>CP036432.1:9395380-10769056 GCA_007753675.1 Stieleria magnilauensis | reverse complement strand
GGGAACAAATCGGATGGCGGTATCGAGTTCACGTCCACCCCTATTTTACCCCAAACGAGACTTTTTCAAGTCAGTTTTCCACTTAGTTTTCCACAAAGTCTTAAGATCTTAACCTATTGTAAACACGGCAGATACGATCGGCTGCATCGGCGATTTCTTCATCGGTGGAAAACCGACACAGGCTGAACCGGATCGCACTCTCCACCGCCCAATCGGGGCACCCCATCGCCAGCAAAACGTGGCTCGGAGGGCTGCTTCCGCTGCTGCAGGCCGATCCGCTGCTGCAGGCCACCCCGGCGAAGTCCAATGCCATCAGCATCGACTGCCGATCGGTCCCGGCAAAGGAAACGCAACTCGTTCCTGGCAAACGCTTTTCGTTCTCCCCGTGGATCAGCAACCCGGCGCACTCGCGACGCAACGTCGCTTCGAACTGATCGCGTCGACTGACCATCTGCTGACACACCGCCGACTGTTTTTCCACAGCGATTTCGAGCGCTTTGGCCATCCCCAAAATCAGCGCGACCGGCTCGGTGCCTGGCCGGGTGACGAGCTGTTGCTCCCCACCGAACAGCAGGGGTCGGAGCTTGATTCCGGCATCGATCCACAGGGCTCCCACACCCGCCGGACCGTGGAACTTGTGCGGGGTGACGGTGATCGCGGCGGCGGGGATCTCGTTGACGGTGGCGGGGAGTTTGCCGATCGATTGGGTTGCGTCGACGTGCAACAATGCACCTGCCTGGCGACAGACCTCGGCAACCTCGGCGATCGGCTGGACCACGCCGGTCTCATTGTTGGCCGACATCACCGACACGACGGCCTGGTCGGCGTCCAGCGTGGCGAGGGTCTGCTGCAAGGCGTCGATGCGGACGACGCCATTGGGCGTGACCGGCAGAACATGCACCTGGCGACCTGACTTCTTCGCCTGCTCGGCAAACGCGATCACGCTGGCGTGCTCGATGCTGCTGACGATCAGCGGCGAATCGGGTGTGGCCAGACCGGCCAAAGCCAAGTTGTTGGACTCGGTGCCGCCGCTGGTGGTGATCAGCCGCGCTCCGCCGGGCAGCGACAGATCGCTTCCCAAACACGCCCCGATCCGCAGGATGGCGTCGTCCAGCCGATCGCTGCTGGAACGTCCGATGGCATGTTGGCTGGACGGATTGGCCGGGCCACGCTGGAATTCAGCGGCGATCACTTCGGCGACTTGCGGGTCGATCGCCGTGGTCGCGTTGTTATCAAGATAAATCATTCACCCGCCGCTGCTGCGAAGGTCAGCCAGTTCTGGGGAGGAGGGATAATCGCGGATCGCTTCGGCCAACAATTCGTCGGCTAACACACCGCGGTCGGCATCGCGAAGGTCCTTTACCAAGCCCACGTATTGGCCGACCAGCCAGCGATCGATCGCCGCGGTCATCTCGGCGGCGTTGTCCTTGCCTGGCAAGGTGCGGGCCAACTGGAACAGTTCGGGAATCAGCACATACAGTTCCCGCTCGGCGAGCTGCTGGACGGTCGGCCAAAGGACGGATGCCCGATTGGGGTGGTCGTTGTTCCAGCCGACCCAAAACGGGTTGCCCGAATCTTGAATCTGCATTTGATCGGACAGCAGACCGGCGACGGCGGGAGTCGCCGTGGGGCCACGACTGAGACTGACCAGGTGCCACTGGGTCGGCTTTTTTCCCCTCGGAACGGTGATCCAACCCTTGGCCCGAAGCTGCCGCTGGACGGCTCCGGTCGTGTTTTTCCGGGTGATGGGGGTGATCTGGATGTGGAAAAACGGGATCTCGTAGAACGCGAAATCACGCGTCTGGAAGTGGCTGGGCGCAAATTCGGTACCCGAAACATTGCCCTTGATCGCGACGACGGCGCCGACCAAGAATAGGCTGAGAATCGTGCACACGATAATCAGCGAGCGACGGGAGCCCCGGCGAGCACGGCTCGAAGGGCGGGGCGAAGGGGATGAAGAGACCGACGTGGACACGATGCCAACCATTGGGGATGTTTGGGCAAACCATCAAAGTACCGCATCCGCCATTTTATGCCATGTCTCGACCCACGTCCCTCCACCATTCACTGCGAAAGGTCTCCGCAGGCGGCGGCGACGGTCGCCCCCACACCGGCTCGCTGCCAGCCTATCCGGGGCCGGCCAAGGCGGTGCGACGCCCCTACGCGGTGCTTTTGCCGACTTCACCAACGCCGCCATCCAGGCCGCCGGGGGAACGAAGCGACGACGACCCGGCCGACGAGGGTGACCCCACGATTCGCCGGATGCGGTTGGAAGCCGTTTTGTTGCTCGCCAAAACACCGTTGACCAGTCGCAAACTGGCCCAATTGGCTCACTTGGCGGATGGTACCGAGACTCGTACACTTGTCCGCCGCCTGAATCAAATCTACGACAACCTGGGGCGATCGATACGGATCGAGCAGGTGGCCGGGGGTTTTCGAATGTTAACCCGCGCCGCTTATGCCCCTTGGTTGGCCCGACTGGGACATTTACCTTCAGCGGTTCGGTTATCATCGCCGATGATGGAGACGCTGGCCGTTGTCGCGTATCGCGGTCCAGTTTCACGCGCCGATATCGAAGCAATTCGCGGTGTGGCCTGTGGTGAGTTGTTGCGGCAGCTGATGGAACGCGATTTAATTCGAATCTCCGGGCGAAGCGAAGAGCTCGGACGTCCCTACCTTTACGATACAACAAAGCAATTTTTACAACTTTTTGGACTTCCCTCCGGCGACGCGCTGCCGCCGATCAACTGGGAACCGTTACAAGAAGATGAAGAATTTGACCCAGAATCAATTGATCCAGAACACTCGACCTAAGCAGTTTCGACATCTACGAAGGAGTCAGTCGTGAGCCTTGTTGCTTTCGCATCGGTCACCCCAACCAACCGTTACGCGTCATTCCCAGTGTCACCGACAAGTGCAGTGTCACCGACAAGTCATCACGCCGATGATCTGTCGCTGCTGTTCTCGGTCGATCCGGTCATCGATGGCCCGCTCGCAGATTTCGATGGCCTGCTCGCTGGTATGAGCGGCCCGCTCGCCGTGATCGAAGATGAAGAAGACGATCTGTACGAAGGCGACCATGACTTCGACGACGAGGACGATGACTGGGACGAACTCGACGACGAGGATGACGACGACGATGATGATGATGATGACGACGACGACGAAGAAGACGATGACTGGGAGGAAGTCGACGACGAAGACGACGACGACGATGACTTCGCCGATGACGAAGAAGAAGACGCCGACGACTTCGATGACGACGAAGCCGATGACTGGGACGACGACGAGGACGACGACGATTGGGAAGAGGGCGGAGACGACGACGACGACGAGGAGTGGGATTGAGCGGTGACGCTCAGTCTCCCAGCCGGAACAACTCTCGCAGGGCTTTGACCAATCCCTTTTGATGCCCCTCGGCGGCATCCTCTTTCAACGACGACAGTGGTGGATGCAGTAGTTTGTTGATCAAACGATCGAGCGATTTTTCGATCTCTTTCTGCATCGCCGGCTCGCCACCCAACGCACGCAATTTGGGCAACAATCGCTCCAGCTCGTCCCGCTTGATCTGCTGTGCGTGCTCCCGCAACCGTTTGATCACCGGGCCGGTCGCACGATGATTCAAATCGACCAATAGCCGCTGCGTTTCCTCGGTGATGATCCGCTGCGCCTTGGGCCATTCCTTCTCCCGCTCGTGCCGATTTCGCTGACAGGCCGCCTGCAAATCGTCGATCTGGTACAGGTACAGGTTGGGAAAATCGTCCAGTGCGGGGTCGAAATCGCGTGGGACGGCCAGGTCCAACACCAGCAGCACGCGGTCACGTCGCTGCGGGCGAAGCTTGTCGTATTGCTCGTAGGTCAGAATCGGTTCGGTGGCCGCCGTCGTGCCGACCAACAAGTCGGCTTGGACGACTTGATCGAGCAAGGTCTCCCAGGGGGCATACCGAATCGAGAACGTCTCGGCCAGCGTCTTGGCACGTCCCAGCGAGCGGTTCAGCACCACGATGTCGTCGGCTCCGGCTTGGATCAGGTAACGCAGCGTCTCTTCACCCATCTCGCCGGCACCGCAAATCAGCACCCGCTTGCCGACCAGCGAATCGAACACCTCGGGAACCACTTCGCCCACCGCCACGCTGGGCACACTCACCCGTCGGCGGTGGATTTCCGTTTCGGTTTGCACCCGTTTGGCCGCGTGGTTGGCCGCTTGAAACACCGCGTGGGTGAGCGGTCCGGCCGACCCCGATTGGCAGGCTAAATCGTAAGCCTGTTTGACTTGCGAGAGGATTTGCGATTCGCCGATCACCATGCTGTCCAAACTCGACGCCACCGTGAACAGGTGCTCGACCGCGTCGTTCCCGCTGCGATAAATCATCTGCTCGACCACTTCGTCGGTGGGCAGTTGATGTTGCTCGGCGAGAAAACGGACGACGGCTTCGCGGTCCAGTTCGAACTCTTCGTCGGTCGTCGTGTACAGCTCGGTCCGATTGCAGGTGCTCAACAGCACCAGTTCGCCTTTGGGATAACGCCGGCGAAATTCATTCAAGGCCGAATCGATTTGATTGCCGGAAAACGCGACCCGTTCGCGAAATTCGACGGCCGCGTCATGATGGCTACAGCCAATCATCTGCAGCTTCATCAGCTCACCCCGTGGGAACTGAGGATGACGCCGACGAGTGCCAGGACCAGAAAGCCCAGACTGGCCAAGGTCATGTAAAACGCTTTCCGCCCCCGGCTGGCCGGCGAATAGAGATACTCGATCGCCGTGGCGGCCAATAACCACAGGAACAGCACCAGCGACAGCAAGATGCCGCTGTCGGTCCAGTTGAATTGTTCGTTCTGGTTCAAATTCATGATCGCCCCGGCCACGACCCCGATCGCCACCGCAGCGGTGCTGATCAGCAGCGTCCGCCGGTTGGCCCGATCCAGCGTCTCCAGCGTCGGCAACCGAAACATCCGCGACCCGGCGCGTTTGTGTTTCAGTCGCCAAGATTGCACCAGATACATCACGCCGGCCAGAAAACCGACCAGCACCGCACCGGTGCCGACCATCATCGCCACCCCGTGGATCGAGCGCCACGCGTTGGCCGTTTCAGTCCGCGAAAAACGCTCCCATCCGCCGACCCAGATCCCCAGCCCGATCGTCAACAAAATCAGCGGCAGAAAAAAGAAACTGATGATCGTGTCGCTGCGGCGGACGTAGGCGATGAAAAAACAAATCGCCAGTCCCAGGGCCAACAACAGTGACCATTCCGCCCAGCTGGATAGCAACCCGCGGCCGTCTTCGACCGGCAGATCGATCGCCCGCAAGAACAGGTAACTGACATGGGTGAACAACCCCAGACCCATCATCGTCAGCACCGCCGGCATCCGAAAGCGGAATTGACCGAAAAATCGTGTCAGCTCCAGCAGCAACGCCACCAAGTAACTGGTGAAAAAACAGGTGATAGAAATCTGGTGAAGGATTCCCAACACGGGCGAAGTGGCTCCAAAAGCGGTCCCGACAATACAACGACTCAGCCTGTCATGGTACACATCGCCGTGAAAATGGCCAGTGTCAACCGCCGACCGAAGGATCCCTCGGCAGCACTGGATGCCTCGGGTTCACCAGGATCTAGCGGGGACACCGTGCGATTGGCCGGCGTTACCAGGGGCTGACCAGCCACTTGCGGATGTCCAGCTGACCGGAGCCATTCAGTCGCACCCGAATGGCACCCTCGCGGGCCGTGATGTGAACGCCGCTTCCGGTCACCGACAACATCGCTTCCACCTCGGTCCGCGCCGCCCGACGGCTGCCGCTGACGATCGTTTGCCGCGGACGAGCCCAGGCCAACACCACGTCCGCGTCCATCGACAAACTGCCATGGTGCGGCGCCATCAAGACACCGCCCGCCGGCGGCCGGGGACGTGAAACTAGCGGCTCGGTTCCCGGTGGCTCCAAATCACCCGGCAAAATCAACGCCCTACCGCCATGATCGATCCGCAACACCAAACTGTTCGCGTTGTCACTGCCGGCGATCCCCGCCCGCGGAGGATGCAACACCGACATGCCCGTTCGGTCGACCCATGCGTCCCGAACGTCGGCGGAAACTTCGCGCACCGCGATCCGGTGTCGCCGCACCGCCGAGCGGACGTCCGCCAGCGCCGCGTCGCGGCCCTCGAGCATCCCCGGCGGCGTGATCAAGACGTCCACCGAAAACCGATCCAGGATCGCCGGCAACGCGTTGTAATGATCCGCGTCGGCATGGGACAGAAACACGCCATCCAATCTCGTCACGCCCAGCGACCAAAGCGCCGTGTCGATGTCGCGGCTGGTGCCCAAACGGTTGCCCATCCGGCCGCAATCGTACAACCAAATCTTTCCCTCGGGCGTCCTCACGATCACACTCGTTCCGTGCCCCACATCGATGAACGTGGCTTCTAACGTGTTCGGCGGCAGCGCCGCCACCCGCGTCGAAACCCAAAACATCACCACGCCCCAAACCAGCACCCAGCCGCAACGAAACCATCTCGCCCGACGCGATCGCCAGATCAACGATGCCGCCATCACGACGTAAAACAACGCCACACCGATCCCCGGCGGCGACGGCAACCAGGCATGCCCGCGCGGCCAACCCGCCGTCCACTCGATGACCCACCACATGTAACGCAGTGCGAGGTGACAAACCGTTCCGGGGACCGCACCCAACCACGTATGAACCGGATCGACGATCACCGTCAACACGCCCGCCGGTAACGCCACCATCAACCCCACCCAAACCAACACGTTGGTCAACACGCTGACCAACGAGACCAAATGGAATTGCGACCACACCAACGGCAAACTGACGGCCGTCACACATCCGCTCAACCAAGCCATCTGTGCAAAGAACCGCGCCACCGTTTTCAGATTTCGCACCCAGGAACTCGATGACGCGTCGACCATCGATTGAAACCCGGCCTCACGCTGTAACTCCAATTCCGAACGCATCGATCCCGGCGCGATCGGTCGACCGGCCAACATCAACGTGATCACCGCCAAGAACGACAGATGAACCCCGACCGAAAAGACGTTCATCGGATTCACCACGATCAACACCATCGCTGCCACGCCCAAGGTGTTGAGCGGTTGGGAGGTCCGCCGGACACAGGTCGATAACAGCAACATTGAAATCAGGATCGCCGCGCGCATCACCGGAGGCCTGCCGCCAGTCACGGCGACGTACAACGCACTGATCGCCACGATCACCACAAAGCGACTGACCGGTTGCAGCCCCACCGCCGAAACGATCCAAGTCGCCACCAGCACCAGGATCGCCAGGTGCATGCCGCTGACCGAAAGCAAATGGGCCGTGCCGGTCGCCAACAAGGCGTCACGTGTTTTTGGATCCACGAATTCCCGCTGCCCGATCACCAGGGCGACCGCCAGCGGTCCAGTTTGATCGTCTGTGTGGCTGAGTAACGACTCACGGCCCCGCGTCGCGATCGATGCGACCGCCGACGCGATCGGATTGGACGAGGTTTCCAACAGCGTGATCGCTCCGGCGTTCTTGGTCTCGATTCGAGCATGAAGCCCACGTCGTCGATAGGCAGGTCGAAGATCCGGTTCACCGGGATTGGTCGGACCTTCAAACGGATGCAACCATCCATAAATCTCCATCCGGTCGCCGGGCCGCAACTGGCTCAAGTCCCCGTCAACGTAAACCAACACCTTGCCGTCAGTGGCCTCAAACCCGTCTTCGACACGCCGCTGCTGCAGGTCGACGGTCAGTTGACTTTGCCAGGGAGATTCGTCCGCGCCGCGGCGGCCAAAGGAAACGGGGTTTCGCCGCAACGAGACCGTTCGATCCAACATTCCCCGAACGACGATCGGCTGCGCGGATTGATCGACCAAGGGAAGGATCGACGCGCTGCGAAACGAAGCTTCGCTCCACGCGTGCAAGGTTCCAAAGCAGCTCGTCCACAAAACCGCGTTGCAGGCCCAGGTGATCACTCTCGCCAAACCCTTGACACCGGGCCGCGACGGTCGGAACACACGATGAACCAGTTCCGGCAGCAACCCCGCGACCACGCCGATCAACAACCAACGTGTCACGCTGGTCCAGAACGTTTCGTACCACCACGCATCGCAGATCACACCGAGCGTTGCAAAGAAGCTGGCGACGACAAACGGAAACCGATGAAGGCTCGACACCACGCGCCCGCGGGGCTCGAACACGTCCCGCTCCAACCGCTGGCGCAGCAGCAATCGTCCCCGCAGCAATCGTCGCCTCCAAGCCGCTTCCACCCCGATTCGCTCCCATTAGCGTGCTTGCCAAAACCGTTAGAATAGGCAAGTCGCGACCGGTAATGAAGTAGTCCGACACCCCCCGTGAAAAACTTTACATCGCCACGCCACTCCACTCGGGCCATCCACCGCCATGAATCATCCCACGCGAGCGATCACGTCCATCACCTTGCTGTTAGTTGCTGTTTCCACTTTGAACGCACAAGTCACACCCACCACGCTGAAATACCCCGTCACCCAACAGTCCGATGTCCGCGATTCCTATCACGGCATCGAGGTGGCCGATCCCTATCGCTGGCTCGAAGACACCGAGAGTGCGGAAACCGAAGCCTGGGTCACGGCACAAAACGAAGTCACGCAGGCGTACCTGAAATCGCTGCCGCAACGCGAAGCGATGCGGCAACGGCTGGAGAAATTGTGGAACTACGAACGCTACACCATTCCCCGTCGTCGCGGCGATCGCTACTTCTATTCCCACAACGACGGGCTGCAAAACCAAAGCGTTCTCTACAAGGCCGATTCGCTCTCGGCTGAACGCCAGGTGTTGATCGATCCGAACAAACTCAGTGACGACGGCACGGTCGCGCTGGCGGGAACGGTGATCACCCGTGACGGATCCCTGGTCGCGTATGGATTGGCCGACGGGGGCAGCGATTGGCGGACCTGGAAAGTCCGTGATGTCGCGACCGGCAACGACCTGGACGATGTGATCGATTGGGTCAAGTTCAGCTCGGTCGCCTGGTTGCCCGACAACAGCGGTTTCTTCTACGCCCGTTACGACGAACCCAATGCCGGATCCGAACTGACCGGCACGAACGAAAACCAACGATTGCACTTTCATCGCCTGGGGACCGACCAGAGCGAAGACCCGTTGATCCTGCAGCGGCCCGATCATCCCAAATGGGGTTTCTCTCCCGTCGTCACCGATGACGGGCGATACCTGGTGATCCAAAACTGGAAAGGCAGCGAGCCGAAAGCGCAAATCTTCGTCAAAGATCTCCGCGATCCGGATTCAGAAGTCACCCCGCTGATCACCGGGTTCGACTTCGAATACGATTTCATCGCCTCGGTCGGTGACACGATGTACTTCTTGACCGATCACCAGGCCCCGCGGCGACGCGTGATCGCCGTCGATGTCACGTCGCCGGAACGCGAGCACTGGAAACAGGTGATCGGCGAGTCGAGTGACGTGATCGAATCGGTGAGCTTGTTCGGCGAAACGTTTTACGTCGATGCCCTCCGCGATGCACGCAGCCACGTCAGCCGGTACGGGGTCGACGGATCACCGATCGGCGATTTTGATCTGCCCGGTGTCGGAACCGTCAGCGGGTTCGGCGGTCGCCAAGACGCCACCGAAACGTTCTTTCGCTTCACCAATTACGTCACACCGGGGGCGATCTATCGAGTCGACTTGACCGAATCGTCGCCCGACAAAGCGACGTCGCTGTGGCGGCAAAGCGAAATCGACATGGACCTGGATGCGTTCATCACCGAGCAGGTGTTCTGCGAAAGTAAAGACGGCACGAAGATTCCAATCATCATCACCCGCCGCAAAGACAGCAAACTGGACGGAACCAATCAGACGCTGCTGTACGCCTACGGCGGTTTCAACGTGTCGCTGACGCCCCTGTTCTCGCCGGCCAATGCGGCTTGGGTCGACGCCGGAGGCATCTACGCGGTGGCGAACCTGCGCGGCGGCGGAGAATACGGACGCGAGTGGCACGAATCGGGCATGCGGCTGAACAAGCAAAACGTCTTCGATGATTTCATCGCCTCGGCCGAACATTTGATCGACGCCGGATACACGACCAGCAGTCGATTGGGGATTCGCGGCGGCAGCAACGGCGGTTTACTGGTCGGCGCCGTGATGACTCAGCGGCCAGACTTGTTCGGTGCCTGCTTGCCGGCCGTCGGCGTGCTGGACATGCTCCGTTACCACAAGTTCACGATCGGATGGGCCTGGGTCACCGAGTATGGCAGCAGCGACGAGGCGGACCAGATCGAAAACCTGTTGTCTTATTCACCGCTCCACAATCTGAAACCGGGCACCTGTTATCCGGCAACGTTGATCACCACCGCCGATCGTGACGACCGCGTCGTCCCCGGTCACAGTTTCAAGTTCGCCGCGGCACTGCAAGCCGCCCAGGGTTGTGATCATCCCACGTTGATCCGCATCGAAACCCGAGCCGGACACGGGGCGGGCACGCCGGTCAGCAAGCAGATTGACCAGTACGCCGACTTGTGGGCCTTCTTGAAAGCAAATTTGAAGTGATCTTGCCGCCCGCTGGGCGCATTTGTTATCCGCAACCCACCCACACCCCATCACCCCGACACAAAGCCCGCCAATGGATTGCCAGCGGACCCCAAGCGAATCGCTCCGGTTTGTTTACACGATCAACCGTGACTACATCCCGTTCGCCTTGGTGAGCATGCTGTCGGTCATCGAGTCTCAGACACAGCCCAGTGTGTTTCCACCCAGTGCGTTTCACATCGTGCATGACGGCGATCTAGACGACATCGATCAAGCCAAGATGCGACGATTGATCAACGCGAAGGGTGCATCGGTGGACTTCCATCGCGTCGGCGACGACTTTCCCCGCCAGTTCGCCGAACATTCCAGCTGGGACGTCTCTGTCCTGTTTCGTCTCGCTCTGCCCCAGATTCTGCCGGCCGACATCGATCGCGTGCTCTACTTGGACGGGGACACGCTGGTGCGCCGGCCGCTGGACGAACTCTTCCAGCTCGACTTGGGGCAGTCCGGATTGGCCGCCGTTCCCGAAGCCCACCCGGCCGTCCAGCGACTCGGTTTGTCGCGCGATTCGGCCTACCTCAACAGCGGCGTGTTGGCGATCGACCTGTCCACGTGGCGCAGCAACCGGACCAGCGAAACGATGTTGGACAGGGTGATGAAAGATCCCGATCGCTGGGTCTATCCCGACCAGGATATCTTGGCCGTGCAGTTTGCCGACGGCTGGACCCGATTGGCACCGGAATACAACGTCACGCACCGCTTCTTTGCCGGTCCCTCGTCGTTGCCGCTGCCGACGACGGATCCGCACATCATTCATTTCACCGGCCAGGGTCTGAAACCTTGGCAGACATCGCGTCCGCATCCCTATGCCGATGAGTTTTGGGCGGTCGCGGAAGTCGTTCGCGATGCCGGATTCGAACTTCCCGATCGTCCGCAAAAGAAACGTCGCTGGTACCAACGCGGTCCAATCGCGGCTTATCGAAACCACCGTCGCGGGTTGCGTCAGCAGCGTCGTCAACGGGCGGAAGCCGAGCGGCAATCGCGACGCGCGATGCTCCAAACACGCGACCGTGAAATGGTGATGCAATTTGCCAGTGAAATGACGGTTCGACGCGGCCCGTTTGCCGGACTGTGTTATCCCGAAGCCTATTCACACGGCAGCACGCTCGCACCGAAGTTGTTGGGAACCTACGAAGCCGAATTGCAACCGATTCTCGAACGCTTGCTCAGTAAAGACTACCCGGTGATCGTCGATGTCGGCGGCGCCGAAGGGTACTATGCGATCGGTTGTGCGCTGCGTTGGACGGACGCGAAAGTAATCGCCTATGAATTGCAACGCGAAGCCCGTGCCGCGATCGCCGAGATGGCCGCCGCCAACGGTGTGGCCGATCGCGTGGCAATCCAAGCCGAGTGCATGTTCGGCGACCTGTATGGAAAACGCGGCTTGGTGATCTGTGACATCGAAGGCGGCGAAGCGGACTTGTTGGTCAACGATCATGCGGCGGAAGCCTTCGCCGATTCCGACTTCATCATCGAAACGCACGAGATGTTTCGAGCGGGGATCTGCGAACGATTGTACGATCAGTTTGCCAGCACGCATCACGTGACCGTGATCGATGCGGTGTTGGACGACCAACGTCCCCAACATTGGTCGCTTCCCGAGTTGGCCAACTTGAGCGAACCACGGCAAGCCCAAGTGATCGGCGAACGCCGCGGCGGCCCGATGCAATGGCTCGTCTGTGAATCTCGAAACGATTTCCCCCAACGCCAAACGACCACGGCCCGCGCCGCGTAATTTCACCCCGAAGCGGATCCCCAGCGTTTCTCCATCCGTCTGCTGCTCGCGTTCGTCACCTTGTTCGCCATCTCAGTGTGCACGCTAATCGCTGGTTGCGATTCACGGTTCGCCGGCCGGGCGTGTGCTACTGTCCGACGTTCCACCGTCGCAACAAGCCCAACACCGTTTTGCTGGTCGGGGTCAATCGCGTTCGATTGTATTGATCGCCCAACTTGCGAATCGCTTCCGCTTGAGTCGGATAAGGGTGGATGACACTGGCGATCTTTCCCAGTCCCACTTCATTGACCATCGCCAACGTGATCTCGGAGATCATGTCGCCCGCGTTCTTGGCGACAATGGTTGCCCCGACAATTTGACCTGTGCCTTTCTTGGTATGGACTTTCACAAAACCTTCTTCTTCGCCTTCCAGGATCGCGCGATCGACGTCACTGAAGTGCTGGACGTAGGTGTCGATTTCGATTCCCGCTTGCTCGGCGTCGTGCCCGTACAGGCCGACATGGGCGATTTCAGGTGACGTGTAAGTGGCCCACGGAATGACCAAGTCGCTGGCCTTCTTTTTGCCAAACGGCCCGACGGCAAACAAGGCATTCTGGATCACGATCCGGGCCATGAAATCGGCCGCGTGCGTGAATTGATACTTCGAACACACATCGCCCGCGGCGTAGATCCTCGGATGGGTCGTCTGTAGCCGATCGTTCACGCGGACGCCTTTGGAATCAAAATCAACACCGACCGCGTCCAGGTTCAAATGCTCCACGTTCGGTGCGCGACCGACGGCGACCAGCAACTGATCGATCGGCTCGTCGTAGTGCTGGTCGTGCGAATCGACCGTCAACCGGATTGTTTCATCTTGCCGGAGCTTTAACTGACGACCACAACACAACAGTTTTACCCCGTCACGCAGCATCGCTTGTTGAACGATCTCGGCCGCGTCACGATCTTCTTTGGTCAGGATGCCATGCTCGGATTCGACCAACAGCACCTCCGACCCCAGCTGGGCGAATGATTGCGCCATCTCGCATCCGATCGGGCCGGCACCGATGATTCCCAATCGTCGCGGAAGCTCGGTCAGCGAGAACACCGACTCGTTGGTCAGGTAGTCGATTTGATCGAGTCCGTCGATCGGCGGCGCCGCGGCTCTGGCACCGGTCGCGATGACCGCCCGCTTGTACTGCAGCTTGGTGCCGGCGACGTCGATGGTTTCGGAGTCGACGAAACTGGCTTGTCCGAAATAGACATCCACTCCAAGATCGCGAAAACGGTCCGCCGCATCGTTACGGCTGATGCCGGCGCGCAGTCGACGCATCCGCTGCATCACTCCCGCAAAATCCACTTCTGCTCCACCGGGCACGTCGACGCCATAGTTCGAGGCCTGCTTCACCGTGGCGGCAATCCGCGCCGAACTGATCACGCCCTTGGATGGAACGCAACCGACGTTCAAACAATCGCCGCCCATCAGGTCGCGTTCGATCAGTGCCACGCGGGCACCCAAACCCGCGGCTCCGGCGGCGGTCACCAGACCGGCGGTCCCGGCACCAATGACGACCAAGTGATAAGGAGCCTCGGGTGCCGGATTGATCCAGGTCGGCGGATGAACGTTCGCTTCAAGTTGTTCGTTGTGCTGGTCGCGCGGTAGAAGTGCGTTCATGCTGTCGGTGTTCCAGGCTTACTTGGCGGATCGGTGATCTGACGGCACGCAGCACGTTCACACGATGCACGCGCTCGCTTCCCAATCGCATAATAGTGAACCGCGCCTGCGGACCGCCAAGGGTCGCCGACAGCGGACACACCGTCAACGCAATCGATCGCAGGCTTCCGTCAAATCCCGCAACCGCTGGCAGGCCGTCGCGGACAGCATCGATGGGGTCGCGCGCCAGCTCCAATTCCCCTGCGTCGTTCCCGGCACGTTCATGCGAGCTTCCGCGCCCAAGCCCAACAGATCCTGCAGCGGAGCGATCGCCAGGTTCGCCGTCGACGACCAGGTCAGACGCAGCAGTTCGGCGGCAGCGGCTTCACCGTCCAGACCGGGTATCTTCAGGACGCTGCAAACCGTTTCCTGCTCCTCCTCGGTGAGCGATTCGAACCAACCCCGCGTCGTGTTGTTGTCGTGCGTGCCGGTGTACACCACGGTGTTGGGCACGTGGTTTTCTGGCAGATAGGGATTGTCCGGCGTGCCGTCAAACGCGAACTGCAACACACGTGTTCCCGGTAGATCAAACTGGTCACGCAGCTCGTTGACGTCCGGCGTGATCAACCCCAAATCCTCGGCGAGAAACGGAAGTGCCCCCAGATCCGTTTGCAGGGCGCAAAAGAAATCGGCACCCGGACCAAGCTCCCACTCACCGCTGAGTGCCGTCTCCGCGCCGGCGGGCACGTGCCAGGCAGCTGCGAATCCGCGGAAATGATCCAGGCGAACCAGATCCACTTGAGTCAACAACGCTCGGATGCGTTGGATGTACCAGCGGTAACCGGTGGCTTGTAGCGCCGCCCAGTCATAGACCGGGTTTCCCCACAGCTGGCCATCGGCGCTGAAGTAATCCGGCGGGACTCCGGCGACGAAAAGCGGTCGACGCTCCTCGTCCAGCAAGAACATTTCCGGATTGGCCCACACGTCGCTCGAATCAGCCGACACAAAGAACGGCAGGTCGCCGATCAACCGCACACCCTTGGCATGGGCATAGGCTTTCAATCGGGCGATCTGACGGAACACCAGGAATTGGCTGAATCGAACCTGATCGATTTCGTCCGCCAGATCGCGGCCGGCTTGGGCCAACGCGTCGGCGTCACGATGGACCAGTTCGCGCGACCATTGCAGGTAGTGTTCGCCGTGCCGATCGCGCAGCGCACAGAACATCGCGAAATCGTCCAGCCAGTGCGACGCAGCCAGACAGAATTGCTCGTAAGCCGGTCGCAACTCGGCGTCGCCGGCGCCGCCGCGAAAGTTGGTCCAGACCGTCGTCAGCAACCGCTGCTTGAACGCGATGACGGAATCGTAGTCGACGGAGGTTTCCGAGTCGCTCGCGGCCGAATGGGACTCGTCGGCCAGCTCGTCAGCCTGCAACAGACCCTCGGCGACCAGATCGTCGGGACTGATCATCAGCCAGTTTCCGGCGAACGACGACAGCGACGAATACGGGGAGTAACCACACCCGATCGGTCCCAGCGGCAAGACTTGCCAACAGGATTGCCCGGCGTCGTGAAGCCAGTCGATCCAAATCCGCGACTGCGGCCCCAGGTCGCCGATGCCGTAACGTGACGGCAGCGACGTGACGTGCAACAAGACGCCCGCGGCGCGATCCTGGAGAGAGAACACGGGGTTTGGCTGGCACTCGTCAGTCATACGGGTCCCTTTGATTGGCCGTCATCATCTCGTGGACGAGCCGAACGGGGCCGGTCGATGGGTTGGGGCCGGCCAGTGGGTTGAGGCGTGCGTTCTGTTGCGGCTACACACTCGCCGCAGACATCGAGCAACAGACCGGGCGGCGACCGATCAGTCAAGCCGGTCAACCGGCTATCGCGGTTGAACCCACGCTGCCATGCCCTAGCGCCGGTTTCAACCTCGAATCACGCGACAAGACACGAATGCTCTGGCCACATTCAATCTTGACGAAGCACTCCGGCAAGTTTACAGCCCGACCTTGGTTCGCTTGTCAAACGCAACCCTCAATTCAGATCTGCACCATTCAGATCTGCACAGAGCACTATGCGCGAATCGCATCCACGGCTCTCGCGTCGCGTTTCTGGGGGCCAAGGAGATCCTTGCAGCCCATCGCGGTCAGCATCGTGTTGTAGACGTCGACACCCTCGGCACCGACGTCCAGGATTTGGCCGGTTTTGAAACGCCCCCCGGCTCCGCTGATCGCATGGAACACGCCCGACAGTTCGCGTTTGACATCGTTGTGACGCCCGTCGCCGGACTCGGTGGAAATCGTGATCAGTGAGTTTTCCAGAATCGTCTTGCCATTGGCGTCCACCGAATCCTCGGTATCGAGTCGGCTGAGGAAGTAGGCGACCTCGCGCATTTTCAGGTGCGCGTGGGCGCGCAGCGCTTCGTTCTTCTTGTTCTCATTGAACTGATGCCACCACTCGTGGCTACAGCCCGCCGAACCGGATTTCTTGTGTTGTCCTTCGTCGTCGAATTGAAAGACCTTGCGGCCGTCGTATTCGTAGTCGCCTTTCAGACGAATGCGTTCGCCGGCGGCTAAAAAGGTCAACGCGCCGAAGCGGGTGCGATCGGTTTGGATGGCCAAGGCGTACAGATCGGCCATCAGACGCCATTCCGACGACAATTCCTCCAGCGTGATATCGATGCCTTCGCCGCCCGGATCGGCCGACCCGCCGTGCAGCAACTGCGACTGCGGCGGCAACGGAGGCGCGCCGGCGACTTTGCCCTTCATCGCATACGCCCGCTGTTCGAATTCACGAATCCGGTCCAGATGCTCAGCGATACGTGCCTTGGAAGTAGAACCCAGCGGAGAGTTCGCGCCGGTGTAGAACTTGTACTGGTCGACGACCGTATCCAGCACGCTCCGTTTCAATCGAGCGCGGCGTTTGTCGGGATCCTCGTCGGCCGCGCCGATGGTTCCGAACACGCGCTCGAACAGGTCACGCGGTTTTTCCTGCATCGTCGCGGCAACCGTCCCGTCGGCGTTGTAACTGTGAACGTACCGACCAATCCGGCTGCGGCGAAAGAACGTTCCGGCGACCAGCGTGGGCACCATGCCGGCCGGCATGCCGTCGCGATAGTGGTTGCGACGGATCACTTGATCGATCGACGCGCCACCCGCCTTCGCTTCACCATCGGGCGGTTCGGCGGTGAACGCCGCGGTCGCGCCGTCGTAGTGCGCGTTGATGCCTTTCTCGTCGGCACGCAACTGATCGACGCCGCGCATGATCAGCAATTTCTTGCTCAACGGTTTCAGTGGCTCCAGCACTCCGTCGAAACCTTCTTTCTGCAGCGGGGCCGGGATGCCGAGTCCGAAGAACACATTGAACGCCCGCACCGGAACATCCACCTGCTCGGCCGCCATCGCCTTCGTCAGCGTCATCTCCTCCAACAACGGCAACCCGATCGCGACCGCCCCGGCGCCTTTGACCGCGACGCCCTTGAGCATGGTGCGGCGGTCGATTCGTTTCCTGTGCATCAGCCTATACTCCCAGAATTAATCTGTTTGGTTTCTACTCGGTCGCTTCGGTTCTGGCCCGCTGAACCAGATCGCTCATGACAATCGCGGTGATCAAGTCGGAGTAGGTTCCGCCGGCTTGTTGTGCCGTTTTGTGAATCTTGTCGACAGTCGCAGCATCTTCGGCGACCAGCGGTCTGCCGAGCGCGAACTGGGTCATCTTCCAGGTCAAGCTTTGCTGCACCCGCTCGCTGGTCGCCAGCAGATCCATCAATTCCTTCGATGTCTGATACGCCACCGGTTTCGCCGTGCCTGGAAACAGCACTTCGCCGTCGTCGCGCAGCGTGTTGCCATGCTCGTCTTTGTCGTGGTACGCACCGATGCCGTCGAATTTTTCCAACCCGAACGCCAGCGGTTCGAAACGGGTGTGGCAAACACCGCACTTGTTGTCCGCGATGCGAGTTTCCGCGATCCCTCGTTGGGTCAGACCCGTCTTGGTCGGCGGTGGAACGGTGTTGACGCAAGGCGGAGGTGCGTTGATCGTGCCGCGAAGCAAATCGTTCAACACAAACAAACCGCGCGCGACCATGGACGCTTCATCACCGCCGATCGTCAACACGCTCGCCTGAGTCAGCAAGCCGCCGCGACTGGGGACCTTCGTCAGATCGTATCGAGCGGGCTTGCTGTCAGTGCTCTTGTCCGTCGGTTGGAGTCCGTAGTGCCGCGCTAGCGCTGGGGTTGCGAAGGTGACTTGTGTGTTCAACAAATCCGAGAGCGGCCGGTTCTGGGTCCACACCACCTCTTTGAAATAGGCGAGTGTTTCCTGTTGCATGTCCGCAGCGAGCTGTGCATTCCAGTTCGGAAACCTCTTGGCATTGGGGCGCAAGTTGGCCAAGCGTCCCAGGTTCAACCACTGTGAAACAAACTCCTCGGAACGCACGATCGTACGCGGATCTTTGAGCATGCGTTTGACATGGGCTTCGACCACGGTTCGGTCCGTCAATTCGCCCTTCTCGGCCGCACGCAGCAAGTCCTCGTCCGGCGGCGCTCCCCACAGGATGTAGCTCATCCGGGACGCGAGTTCATAGTCATCGACCAGCCGCGAACTGCCGTCGCCGTGTTGGTATTCGATGCGGTACACGAACCGGGGCGATTGCAGCATGGCTTGCACGATGTAGCCGATCGCCTCTTTGAAATCGCCACCGGCGCTAGCCACCGTCGTCGCGATGCCGCTGTACTTGTTGATCTCGTTGGAATCCAGTGGACCACGCAGCAACCATTTCCCCATCGCGGCGACGTGATCGCGCATCGTGTCGTCGGTGGAAAGTTTTCGACTCTTGGAGAACCGCCCGGCGAACTCCAGGATGTCCATCCGGCTGACGATGATTTCGGCCAGCTTGTTGTAGGCTTCGACATGCTTCAAATCGATGTTCAAGTTGTAGGCGGTGTTGTTGAAGCCATCGGCACGCAAGTCGGGCGGCAAGATCTGGCGGGCTTCGTTTGCGATGTCGACGCCGACCGCGCTGCGCACCGTGGCGATGTACTCGCTGACGGTCAGTCGCTGCAACCAGACTTCACCCGCATGGCCTTCGTTCAGATAGACCGCCGGATCAATTGCCTCGACCGGCCAGGCCGCGCCGGAGTCGATCCAGTTTCGCAGCGAGTCTTTTTCTTCGGGTGACAGGGGTGGACGATCCTTCGGCATCTCATCCGAGGAAACCAATTCCCAGAGCAGACTTTGCGACGCTTTTCCCGGCACAACCACCTTGCCGCTTTCGCCCCCGGCCACGGCGGACGCCTTGTGGGACAGATCCAGTTCGCCCTTTTTGATCGCCGCGTCATGGCATTCGAGACAATGTTTTGCAAACAGCGGCGCGACGTGTCGGTCGAACAGTAGCGTGTCGGCTTTGGCAACGTAGCCGGCGGAGGACGCCGCACGCCCGGCACGACTTCCCGCCGCGAAATTCTGCCGCACGTCCTTGTCCGACAGCGCCCGATCGTAGACGGCCACCAGATGCAACTCGCCCAGCCAGGGTCGGTCTTTCGTCGCTTCATTGGCCAGATACAATCGCTGTCGATGGTCCCAGTTGCGGAAGTTGCCTTTGACCGTTTTGCCGGCCACGCGTTTTCCGTCAAGATAAATCGTCGTCTTGCCGCCGGCCTCACGGGTGAACACGACGTGGGTCAACTTGGTGTGCAAGGATCGCTTGGGACTGCTCGTTGAGGGAAGTCCATTGTTGTCACTGCCGGTCGCTCGTAGCCGAATGTCGTAGAAATCCTTGTCTTGTCCCAGCGTCAAATTGCGCTGGCTGGTGTCCGCGGAGATCGACACGATGCGGGCCGGGCCGGACTGGGATCGATTGGCAGGTTTCAGCCAGACTTCGACGCTGATCGCATTGGACTTCTTGACGGCATCGATGATCTTCGTGGCCGGTTGTGTGGACGCGATCGACGAAGACGATTCGACCACCAACGACCCATCGGAACGTTGCACGCGACTGGATCGATCGATCTCCAAATTCAACGGTTTTCCGACGCCACTGCGATCGACAATCGTCTGCCCGTCGTTCTCACTGAAGTCGTATCGAACCAGCAAGCCACGCTCGACGCGATCGACGGCACGAGCGACAGGCGCGATGAACGCCAGGGATGCCAGCGTCAGCAGAGTCCGAAATTGCACAAGACGCCTCATTGGGTTTTTGTCGGGTGCACCCCAAAACTGGGTGCGAACCATCCAGCAGTATAGCGTCACCGCGGCGATCCGCGTCGAGAAGTCAGCACAGACGCCCCGACCCTGGCTCGCAACGCGGTGAAGTAGTTTTTAGCGGTAGTGCGCGAGCCCTCCGGTCTGTCACCGCGTTTTCGACACTGCCACCGGACGACTCGCGCCATTCCGCTACCACCTTCGACGCCAAAGTGGGCGGCATGACCCCGACGGGGTCAAAGCCAGTAGCCGGAGGTGAGCGAAGCGACACCTCCGGAAATCCGGTCCCCCGCCTGACGCGACCCCGAAGGGTGTCGAAGCAATTGACGTTAGAGCCCTCGGACCCGGCCAGCCCGCACGCTCCAGCTCACCAACCAACTCCTTCAAAAGGGCGCACTGCTGCTCCGCCGGCAGATTGATTCGCTGCGACCCCGTCCGGGCAACGCTGTGAAGCATTTTTTAGCGGTAGGGCGCGAGCCCTCCGGTGTTGCGGGAACGATTGGGGACCGGAGGGCTCGCGACCAAAACCGCTAAATCGAGATTGATGCGCCGCCCGGACGCTGGCGCGAACCGGCTGATGTCAAACGATGATCAGCCGTTTGGCGCGGGGCCTACGGGTCCCCTCACATGGCACCCTCTATCCAAACGTTGCCGGAGCACTAGGCGGCCTGAGACGCTCGAATCATTTTGAGTTTGCGACGGATTCGGCGGATGGGCGAGTGCAAGTTGCGACGCAGAAAACTGCCCAGTACGACCAGATCGGGGCGACTGGAGTAAGCGGGCATCAGCTTCTTGGCATTTCCCTGAAAGTGGATCGCGTGCATTCCGACCAACTGCCCGGTTGCGGTGTCGGTCGCGTACGGCAGACCGTCTCGCCAACGGATCCGTTTGCGACCGACGGCGTCGTAGCCCTGGGACAAACAGAGATTATCGTCGAAGAAACGTCCGTTGATCGGGCACGACAAGTCCCCGATCGACAATCCAGACTCGTGGCGAAACCAAGCCAGTGCGGTCATGTCGGAGACACCCTGGCCGTCCCGTTTCAACTGAGCCTCGGCGTAATCCGCCAACCGCTGCCGCTTTTGCTCAGTGGGTTCGTACATCGATTCACAAAAATGACAAAACGCATCCAGGCCGGTACGTGCTGCGACCAACATGGCGTGACCGCTTACCGTGCAGTATGCCAGAGCGTCGCCGGCGAGCTCCGCCGCGACCTCGTCCAGGTCACTGTAAACCAACACATCGGAATCAAAGGTCCAGGCGGACTCGCAATCCTGTTTGCCCATCCACTCGTTGAGAATGAACCAGCGTTCAAAACAGAATCGTTCCCAGTCGACGCGATTGCGGCTGTGGTGAATGTAGCGCTCGGCGAATCGGGCCGCGCCGTCGAAGAAATCTGCGGCGCAGTAATGCTGGTCGACGAATTTGAGCGTGCGGTTGGAATGATCGCCCAACAGCACAATCGGCGAATCCGGGTTGTGTAGCTTGGCTTGACGGGTCGCCAGATGGAGATGCTCGCCGCTGCCACAATGAACAAATACGATGGGGCGTTGCATATAGAGTCACTCTTAGCCCAAGTGAAGACGGAGACAGACTCCGCCATGCGCGACGCAGCCGTGGCGACCTCGCCACCCGCGCGATCCTAAGGGTCTAGTTCCCCCCCCGGCAAGAGCAGTCCGAATCGTGGTGTGCTGGCAAGCCACTGACCGCTGGCAAGCCACTGACCGCTGGCAAGCCACTGACCGCTGGCAAGCCACTGACCGCTGGCAAGCCACTGACCGCTGGCAAGCCACTGACCGCTGGCAAGCCACTGACCGCTGGCAAGAAACTGTGCGCTGGCAAGAAACCTGCCAAGCCGGCAAATTTTTTCCGGGTCATGCAAACGGATGCAGCTCGTTCACCGTTTGCTTGCATTTGCAAGCGACGCGCAAGGGCAGCGAACAAGGACCTCCACAACGCTAATTCGGGTTGTTTGTATGAACTTTCTCGAAAATAGAAAAATTGGCTCAACATTTGCAAAGATACAAATCCCGATTCGACCCAGTGCCCCTCGCACTCGGCGACCTCCCACATTTTTTTGCAAGGATGGCCCCATGTTAGTTCTTTCTCGCAAGGTCGGCGAAACGATCCAAATCGGATCCGACATCATCATCAAGGTGTCAAGTCTTTCCGGCGGTCGGGTGCGGATCGGAATCGAAGCGCCCCGCAATGTGTCCATCCAGCGGGGCGAACTGCGTCAGTTCATCGAACCGGTTGCGGCGCCGCTGCAACCGACGCCTGCCTGTGGCGACTTGAACGCACAGGCGTCCTAACGCTGCGGCCCGATCTGTTAGTGTGCTAGAGCGCTCGACGGCTCAGCTGCGGACGATCAACCGATGCAACTCGGCGGCGTTGTCGGCGGCGAGAATGCGTTCGCGCCGTGATTCCGTTCCGATCAGCCGCGCGATGTAAGAGAGACAGGCCAGGTGCTCGTCGGGTTGGCCGGCGGGGCTGAGCAACATGAACACGATTTCGATCGGCAGATCTGTCAGCGGGCAGAGCAATTGATTCTGCGGACGCGCGACCATCAACGTCGCATGATCCACGGCGCTGGACCAGGTGTGCGGCAACGCGATCCCATGACCGAGCAGGCTGGTGTAGTCCTCCTCGCGGCGCCAGATCTCGACCAGCATCTGCTCCGGGTCGATGCCGGGAAGTTGATTTCGCAGGTGGTACAGCATCTCGCGATAGAGTTCGCGGAGATCGGTTTGCGCGGAGAAAATGACGTTCTCTTGCGCGAGTGGCAGGACACTCGTTTCTTGTTCCCCGCGGGGATCGTACACCAGCCATTCGACGTCGTTGTCATCCAGCTCGCGAGCGTCGCCGGGCACCACCACGCCATTGCGGACCGTCATCAAAACATTCTCGGGTTCTGGCAACGCATCGGTCGCGCGCAGCCGGATATCCAGCGGTGGCGGTTCGCTGTCGGGGTGCATCCAATGGTTTAGTGGCAATTCGGTCCAGACCCGCTTGCCGACCAACAGGTGTTCGTTGTTCGCCGTTTGATAGCCGGACCTCTCCCATCGAAACAACGTTGCCTCTTCCAGCAATTCAGACCAGCGGCGACACAACATCCGGTTGAGATCGGCGTTAGCGGTCAGTGCCAGCAGATTCCCACATCGGTAGAACGCGGCGTATTTCTCCGGAGTCACTTGCATCGCGTCTTCGTTGATGGCGACCAATCCGTCTCGCTCAGCCGCGCGGACTTCGCGGGCGTTGGTGTCGATCAACACGACATCCACGCCGTGCCGGCCAAAAAACCTCGCGACCTGACGCCCCAGTGCGTGCGCCCCGACGATGATCCATCCGGTCGGCACCGGACGGACAACACCCAGCCAGCGTCCGACCGATCCCGCCGTGAAGCCTTGCACCACGACGGTTCCGGCGATGACGGAATACGTGAACGATTCAAGAAAGACCGCGTTTTCAATCCCGCGACGCCGCAACTCCAACGCGAACAGCGACGCCATCGAGGCGGCCACAATTCCGCGGGGGGCGATCCAACACAGAAACAGTTTTTCTTTCAACGTCAGGATGCTCTGACTCGTCGATAGAAAGATGTTCAGCGGCCTGACGATCAGCATGATCCCGATCACGGCGAGGATCAGATTCCAGCCGAACTCGACGAACGCACGCAATTCCAGATTGGCCGCCAGCAGCACGAACAACAGCCCGATCGCAAAATCTTTCAGCTCGATCTTGTAACTGACAATCTCACGCAACTGCGGCGTCTTGCGGCTGCCCAGGACCAGACCGGCGACCGTCACGCTCAACAATCCGCTTTCACTGATCGCTACATCGGCCATGGCAAAGTTCAACATCGCCATCGCGAGAACGAAGATGTTGGTTTGCCCCTTGCTGATCCATTGGCGTCGCAACAAAAAGTCCATCAGGAAACCGAACGCGACCCCGAATACCACGCCGACGGCAAACCGCAACAGAAAGTCTTTGACGACCAATTGCTGCGTGCCATCGGTACTCACATAGAACTCGAAACTCAATAACGCCAGGAACACGCCGATCGGATCGATCAGAACGCCCTCCCAGTGAAGAATGTGATGCAGTTTGGGTTGAACTCGGATCCGATGCAGCAGCGGGCCGATCACGGTGGGCCCGGTCACGATCACCAGGCTAGCCGCCAGCACGCAGAAGGCGATGTCAAATCCAAAGATCAACCGCAACAGGACCGCCGTTCCGATCCAGGTGACGAGCACTCCGATCGTCAGGACGCGGCAGATCTCCTGACTGACGGTCCGGTACCCGCGCAAGTCGAGCGTCAAGCCGCCTTCGAACAGGATGATCGCGACCGCCAGCGAGACGATCGTGCGAAGTCCGTCACCGAGTGCACTGGGATGAACCAGCCCCAACACCTCGGGACCGGCCACGATCCCGCCGAGGAGCAGCAACACGATCGGGGAGGTCCGCAAGTAGGACGCCACCGTGAACAGGCACACGCCCAGCGCTGCGGCCAGCGTGAAGCTCGTCAAGATTTCGTTGGTATGCATCCAGCTTCCTGCGCCCCACCCTGATCTCGATTCCGACGCATCTGCTCAAAACCACGTCTGGGCGAGACGACAGCCTGGGATGCGGCGTCGACTTTGCCGCTACACGTTTGCTTGATGTGAGGCTTGCGAGTCGACCGCACGATCCGTCATGAAATCAATTTCGCCGGTTTTTACATCATAGAGCGCACCGATGACCATGGCCTCGCCGTTTTCAACCGCTCGGCGGATGGCATCGCTGCGGGCAATGATTTCACGAACCGTTCGTTGCACGTTCTTCCGAGCAACCGAGTCGATACAGGCGTCCTTGGCCTCCGGCGTCATGCTGCTGATGCCACGACACTCGTCGGGATCGATGCATTGCTGGATCTCCGACACGATGGCGTGCAGGTGGCCACAACCACTCGCCTGCTCGACATCCGTTCTGTCCTCAAACATCTCCACCGACGACGTGACCGCACCGCAGCGGGTATGACCGAGCACGACGATCAGTTTCGCGCCGGCAATCGCGACGCCAAATTCCATGCTTCCCAGCGACTTCGTGCCGATGATGTTTCCGGCGACCCGCACGCTAAAGATGTCGCCGATGCCGAGATCAAACACCAGTTCGGCGGGAACACGTGAGTCGATGCAGCTGAGCACCACCGCCAACGGGCTTTGCCCCGTCGCCGTCGCCCCCACCTGACGACCGAAATCCCGAGTGATGCGGTGTCCCGTGCGAAAACGCTCGTTGCCGTCGCGCAGAATCTTCAGTACCTGTTCCGGCGTGATGCGACTTTGCAATTCCCGTGTCGAATAGTCCGCGAATTGAATGTCGTCCCGCAACTCGTACTTGTCTCGGAATCCGCGCAGGCTGACACTGACCCCGCGGGCGGGGCCGATGTTGTTCTTGAAATCACGAATCAGACTCAGAATGTCAGGGTCGATGTAATCCGAACCCGACGCGTCGATCAACAGCTTGGTGTCCCGGGCCGCACTGTTAAACAATTTGTCCAACGCGGCGCGATTCAGAAAGCTGACTTGATCGGCCAATTCGATGTGCAGGATGTCGCCATCGAGATGGGTCTCGACCACCCGGCGGATCGGCCGACGCAGGTTGCTGTTGAGGATGAACAACACGCTGATCATCAGTCCGATCAGAATGCCGATCAGCAAGTCCGTCAGCACGATCGCCAAGACCGTCGAGATGAACGGGATGAATTGATACCGACCCTCCTTCCACATCTGCGCGAACAATTGCGGGCTGGCGAGTTTGAACCCCGTCACCAACAGAATCGCCGCCAACGCGCTCAACGGGATCATGTTCAAATAAACCGGGAACATACCGACACAAACCAACAGCAAGATGCCGTGGAAAATCGTCGACAACTTCGACTTGGCTCCCGAGTTGACGTTCACGCTACTGCGGATGATCACCGACGTGACCGGAATCCCACCGATCAATCCGGCCGCCACGTTACCGCACCCCTGCGCCAACAGCTCGCGACTGGGCGGCGAACTACGGCGTTGGGTGTCGAGCTTGTCGGTCGCTTCCAAGTTCAGCAATGATTCCAGCGAGGCGACGATCGCGATCGTGATGCCGCCGATGTAAACCGCGGGGTTGGCCCATTGGGAGAAATCGGGCGTCCGCAAAAAACTGCCGAAGTCCGAAAAGCTTTCCGCCACCGGAATCTGCACCAAGTGCGTCACGCCGATCGCCCAGGAGCCGCCGAACCCGGCAAACAGAGCTTGCAGTGCGACGCCCACCAACACCACCACCAACGGCCCCGGGACGATCGAGTTCTTCAGCGGTTTCGTCCGATCCCAAATCAACAACAAGCCGAGTGAGAGCAGTCCCACCACGGCGGCACCAAAGTGCAAATCACCGGCGATCAACGTGTAAAGTTCGGAGAACGTGTTTTGCTCATCCGGCTGCGAGAACGACATCTCCCCTTCCGGATCGGTATCGTGACCGAACAGGTGGGGAATCTGTTTCAAGATCAGGATCACCCCGATCGCAGCCAACAGCCCCTTGATCACGCTGGAGGGGAAAAACGCTGACAGCGCCCCGGCCTTGGCGATGCCCAACCCGATTTGGATCACCCCGCCGACGACGACCGCAAGCAAGAACGCATCGAAGGTGCCCAGATTCGCGATCTGGGCCGACACCACCGCCGTCAATCCGGCCGCCGGGCCGCTGACGCTGGTGTGCGATCCGCTCAGCGATCCGACGACGATCCCGCCAACGATCCCAGCGATCAGACCAGAAAACAACGGTGCACCGGACGCCAGCGCAATCCCCAGGCACAACGGAAGTGCCACCAGAAACACCACAATCGACGCCGTGAAGTCACGAAGTAGATTGGTCGGGGCGAGTATCGAGTTGGATGAGTCATCCATAGTCCAGCTGTTCTCCATCGATCTTGAAACGAATCTTTCGCGTAATCGTGCGACGTGCGCACGTCGAAGCGGGTTTTCGCTTAGCAAAGGTCGGGCCAACTCGCTCGGGCTGGTCCAAAGGCACCCTGGAATCTCCCTGCAATCCTACTGAATTTCCTCCTCACGTGCAGTCCGATCATCGATTTAACACTCGATCACTTCGCGGAATCGGTCTAATGTTTATTCAAACTGTCGAATTTCAGTCGCGCTGACTGTTTTTCGCCGCCGGCTGGCTGAATGGTGCGCCGAACTGCCCGCTGAACTGCCCACCCCACAAAACGCGCCAGGAAACGCAATCGGGGTCGCGGCCGGTGATCGCAGACGAACGGATCGGAAACCCCCAACCGGCTCGGGATCAAAAAAGCATCGCAATCAAACGATCCAACGCTTCCAGGGCACAGCGTTTGCCAACAGGCGATCGGACGTGTCGCGTGTACTGCGGGAACAAACCCTGCCCGGGTTTTCTTCAGCCACTCCATCGACGTCACACCACCAACCGACCGCGCCCGAATTCCCGACGATCTGGCTGAATTTCATGCACATCACGAGACCGATTCCATGAAGCTGCGCGACAAGATTGGTTGCTTTCTGCCGATCACCGGATGCATCCTGTTGTGTCTGGGCATTTCGGGCGCGTGGTACGTCATTGAAATCCAGAAACAGAATTCACGCCTGCTGGACATCAACGTCGCCAGTATTCGCTGCGCCGAAGAATTGGAATTGATCGCTCGCGAGATGCGACATGAACTGGATCGTTTTCTGTTGACGATGGACCGCAACTACCTGGTCAGGGCGGCGGAAAAGCAGGACAAGGCCAACGCGTGGCTGTCCAAGGCGCGTCAACTTTCCGCAACCGACCAGGAGCGAGCATTCGTCGCTGATCTTGAGCATCGACTGGAAAAGTACTTTGAACAACTGCATCAATTGATCGATGACCCGGACAGGGCGATTTCTTCCGAAGTGGTCGATCAGCTGGAGGAGAAAACGCTTTCCGAGCAAATCTTGGTCGCCGCCCACAACTACCTGAAGTTCAACGAGTCGGAGCTGGAACAAAGCAACCAAGAAAACCAACGTCTGGCCCAAAAGCTGGCCATGGTGATGGTGTTCTTGGGCATCTGCGGCGCCATCGCCGGATTGGAAGCCGGCTACGGTGTCGCCCAAGCCATCAACCGAACGATGTTTATGCTGTCGGTCCCGATCCGTGATGTGGCGGGCAAGCTCGAAACCGTCGTCGGACCCGTCGAAGTCTCCGCGGACCCCAGCCTCCGCGATCTGCAACTGGTGCTCGAGACCGTTTCTTCGCGTGTCGGTTCGGTCGTCGAACAGTTGCATCAGCGGCATCAAGAAATCGTCCGGGCGGATCAGTTGGCGGCGGTCGGAAAACTGGCGGCCGGTCTGGCACACGAATTGCGCAACCCGCTGATGTGCATGAAAACCCTGGTGCAGTCCGCCCGACGCAACCCCGATTCGGGCAGCTTGAATGCGACCGACATCGCCGTGCTGGATGAGGAGATCACACGGGTCGATAGTCTGCTGCAAACGTTTCTCGATTTCGCTCGCCCCTCGGAACCGCAGTTCTGTCTGGTCGAACTTTCACCGATCGTGCATCAAACCGTGGACCTGGTGGCAAGCCGCGCCGAGACACGGAACATTCGAATCGACTGTCAACTTCCCTGCGCATCCGCTCAGGTCCGCGGCGACGCCATGCAGTTGCGACAGGTGTTACTCAATTTGTTGCTCAACGCCTTGGATGCGGTGCCCACCGAAGGCAGGATTACCGTTACGGTGGAACGGATCGGCCGCGACGAGGTTCCGCACGCGACACCGAATCGGCCGACCGAGTGGGTATGCTTGAGCGTCGCCGACGATGGTTGCGGAATGCCCGCCGACCAGCGCGACCGAGACCGCATGTTCGAGCCGTTTTTCAGCACCAAAGATCCAGGTCTGGGGCTCGGTTTAGCGATCTCCCAACGAATCATCGACGCACACGAAGGCCAGTTGCTGGCCGAAGATCGCCCCCAAGGCGGCACGGTCGTCAAGGTGATCCTGCCGCTGCCATCGGCCGACTCGAAAGCCCGCTTCAACGGACAGTGCTAACCCTTTCCCGCATTGGAATCGAATGTGCCGAAATTAATCATCATTGATGACGAACCCAACCTCCGCTACTCGCTCAAGAAAAGTCTCGAAACAGACAGCTTGGAAGTGGTCACCGCTGCGACCGCCGAAAGCGGCATCGCGGCCGTCCGCGAGCATCAACCCGATGCCGTCATTTTGGACGTGCGGTTGCCGGACATGTCCGGGTTGGACGCATTCAGCATCATCCACGAACTCGATGCCCGAGTCCCGGTGATCATCATCACCGCGTATTCGACGACCGAGACCGCGATCGATGCGATGAAGCGGGGCGCATTCGAATACCTGCTCAAACCCGTCGAGTTCGAAAAGCTGCTGACAACCGTCCAAAACGCCATCGACGTCAGCTTGATGAGTCGCACCCCGGCCCAGTTCGGTATCGATTCAGATGGCGATACTTCCGCCGACCAAATCGTCGGTCGGTCTCAGGCGATGCAGGAAGTCTACAAGTTGATCGGACAGGTCGCCCCGCAAGATGTCAACGCACTGATCCTGGGTGAAAGCGGAACCGGCAAAGAAATGGTTGCCCGCGCGATCTACCAACACAGTCGCCGAGCCGAACGACCGTTCATGGCCATCAACTGCGCCGCCCTGCCCGAAAACTTACTCGAAAGCGAACTGTTCGGGCACGAGCGCGGTTCCTTCACCGGCGCCGACAAACGCCGCATCGGAAAGTTCGAACAGGTCAACGGCGGAACCATCTTCTTGGACGAAATCGGCGACATGACTCCGGCGACCCAAGCCAAGGTGCTGCGGTTGCTGCAAGACGGCAGTTTTGAACGCGTCGGTAACAACGAAACGATCCGCGTCGACGTCCGAATCATCGCGGCGACCAACCGCAACTTGCTCCAGATGGTCAGAGAAGGCACGTTTCGCGAAGACCTGTACTACCGGATGAGCGTCTTCATGATCCAATTGCCGCCGTTGCGTGAACGGCCCGAAGACATCCCCGTGCTGGCCGAACACTTTATCCATCTGCTCAACCGAGACATGCAAAAACAGATTCGTTCCATCGCACCCGACGCGATGCAGCGGCTGAAACACTACCGCTGGCCGGGCAACGTCCGTGAACTTCAAAGCGCGATGAAGCACGCCTTGGTGCGAAACGTCGGCGAAGTGCTGACGGTCTCCTCCCTGCCGGATACCTGCCGCGACATCCGACCGACCGGTTCAGAAAAACATCGGTCGGAGCTGGATGCCGAGAACATTCGCAACTTCATCCACGACCTGCTGTCCCACGACCAGCCCAACGTCTATCAAGAATTGCATAGCGAAATCGACCGCATCCTGCTTCCCGAGGTGCTCAACCACGCCGACGGAAATCAGGCCCACGCCAGCGAACTGCTGGGCATCGCCCGCAGCACCCTGCGAACCAAGATCACCGATCTGGGACTGACCTTCGAAAAACGGCTCAAGGCGGATTCGGACACCCGTTGAGGCAACGCCGTGAAGCATGGACTCCCCGGTTGTGATTAAAATCGGGCCATGAATCTCGACGCCCTCACCACCTTTCTGGAGTCATCCCCCACCGCCCGATTGCTCAAGGCGGATCTCGCCGCGTATGTGGTTTACTTTTTACGGCAAGCGCTGCCCGGCGTGCAAAGCCTGTTGATGGACGGAAGTGTGTTCGATCAATTCCAGGACTTGGCCACGGCCGGCAATGGTTCGCAGACGCGAGAACTGCCCCATCTAAGCGACGATGAACAAGCGTGTTACGAGAGGGTTTGCCGAACCAATCGACGGATCGAACAAGAGCACCTGCCCATGCAGCGGCTGGTGGAGCTGCTTCAAGTGTAGGGTGGGTCGGTTTAACGCGGTCCATCGGTGGGTCTTCGGGTCTTCGTTCGCAATTGGAGCTGACCGTACAGGCGACGTGTCCATCGCCTCCATCGCGTTTGCACAGACCCACCAACGGTTCTCTCTCTCTGAGAAAAACGGTCGTGCAGGTTTCGAAGTCACGCTCCCTGGCAGGGAGGGTCGAGCGAAGCGAGGGGCATACGCACCAAGTTAAGGAATTGAGGTAGAAAAAAAGCGGAAAAACCTTCATGAGGTAGTTATCACCACAACCTCGGAAGAAGGAGTTTCCGCCGTGAAGACCATAGATCGATTGGCCACTTTGTTACAGACCAGTTTCGGAGAACTTGCCGAGCAATCTGCCGCCGAATCCAAGGTCATCAAACGACGACGAAAGTTTGATGCCTCAACGCTCGCGAAGTCGTTCATTTTGGCCATGCTAGCCAAACCGACCGCCAACGAGGAGGACATTGCCAGCATGGCTGCTTCTGTGGGGCTGACGATTTCTCCCCAGGCCGTTGAGCAACGATATAGCGATCAATTGGTCGCCTTCTTTCGTTCGCTGTTTGCCAAGATGAGTATGCAGGTCATGCACTCCGAGTCGAAGCTCGCCCCGCTTTTGGAACGATTTACGTCGGTCAAGCTGATCGACAGTTCGGTGATCAGCTTGCCGCCGAGTTTGGCAGCAGAATTTGCAGGTTGTGGCGGTGTAGGGGAGCACAATACCGCTGCAGTGAAGCTTCAAACCGAACTTGACCTGGCCAATGGGGAGTTGCAGTGCATTCAACTCGAACCAGGGAAGTCGCCCGATCAGGCAACAAACCGTCAAGTCGTGCCACTCCAGAAAGGCTCACTTCGAATCGCTGACCTCGGCTATTTCTCATCCGCCGTCCTTTCGTGTTATGCAGCGTGGGGAGCCTTTTTCCTGACGCGATTGCTTTACAACGTGAAAATCAAGGTGGACGATCACTCCGAAGGGCTAGTTGCTTGGCTGAGCCGACAAAATGACTCACTGATCGACTGCGACGTCACAGTCGGCCAAGGCACTCCGCTGGACTGCCGATTGATCGCATGGCGAATCCCCAAGGCAATCGCCGCGAAACGTCGCAGGGAAGTTCGCAAACGGGCGAAAAAGAAGGGCCGTACACCGAGTCAGGACCGCTTGGCGGCTTGCGACTGGAACTTTTTAGCCACCAATCTTGCAGTAGAGCAATTGAGCGTCCAAGAGGCGATCGTTTTGTACCGCAGCCGCTGGCAAATTGAATTGCTCTTCAAGCGATGGAAAACGTACTGCCAGATCGATCTGATGGATGGGCGCACGGACACCATTTCGATGGCCCGGTTTTGGGTCCGCCTCTGTGGTGCACTTCTCCAGCAGTGGTTGGTCATACTGGCGGGCTGGTTCGAGAATTCATCGCTAAGCTTCGCAAAGATAGCTAAGCGGCTTGCAAATTGGATGGATGAATTGGCCAGTTGCCTCGTATCGCATTCAAGACTTTGCGAATATCTCGCAAAAATCCGAAACCGAGTCCTACCGATCTGCAAGCGAACAAAAAGGCGGAAAAAGCCGGGAACTGCGGAATTGCTCCGCGATCCCAACTTGCTCGAATATTCCTTAACTTGATGCCTATGGGGTCGAGCGAAGCGAGGGGAGGGTCGACGGTCACCGCTGAACAATTGCCGCCGCAAAGAACCCATTCAGGCCGCGTGCACCTTCCATCCGACCGGCTTGCCACCTGCCTATCGTATCCATGTAAAACCCTCTTCCCAATCATCTCTCTGGTTCTGCCGTGGCGGAAATGGACGTTCGTGAAAAACTTGCGATTCTCGCCGACGCGGCCAAATACGATGCCTCCTGCGCCAGCAGCGGCTCCAAGTCCACTCGGGCCGGCAGCAAGATCGGCAGCACCGAGGGGATGGGCATCTGCCACAGCTACACGCCGGATGGTCGATGCATCTCGTTGCTGAAAATCTTGCTGACGAACTATTGCATCTACGATTGTCAATATTGCGTCAACCGAATCTCCAGCGACACGCCGCGGGCTCGATTCACCGTCGACGAAGTGGTCTCGTTGACGATCGAGTTTTACAAACGCAACTACATCGAAGGACTGTTCCTTAGTTCTGGCATCATTCAGACATCCGATTACACGATGGAGCAACTGATTTCGGTCGCGAAGAAGTTGCGAACGGATGAACATTACGGCGGATACATCCATCTGAAAACCATCCCCAACGCGTCGCAGGCACTGATTCAAGAAGCCGGCCTCTGGGCTGACCGGTTGAGCGTCAACATCGAACTGCCGACCGAAGGCGACCTTCAAAAACTTGCTCCGGAGAAGAAGAAACCACAAATTGTCGACGCCATGCAGGGGATTCGACAAAAGATCGACGAAACCAAAGACGATCAGAATGCGGGGCTTCATCCGCCGAACTTTGCACCGGCCGGGCAAAGCACCCAGATGATCGTCGGAGCGACGGACACGCCCGACGTCGAAATCCTGAAGACGGCGTCACAGCTCTACGATGGACAGAACCTTCGTCGTGTCTATTACTCGGCCTACAGCCCCATCCCGCATGCCGATGCCCGGTTGCCCGGCCAATCACCCCCGCTGGTCCGCGAACATCGTCTTTATCAAGCCGATTGGCTGATGCGTTTCTATGGTTTCGACGCGAGTGAGATTGTCGCCGAGGCCGATCAGAATCTTTCGCTCGATATCGATCCGAAACTGGCCTGGGCTCTCGCCAATCGGCACTTCTTTCCGGTGGATGTCAATCGTGCCAGCCGGGAAGAGTTGTTGCGGATTCCCGGCATCGGCGCCCGTAGCGTCAAACGGATCTTGGGCATTCGCCGGCACAAGCACTTGCGCAGCGAAGACCTGAAGAAACTTCGCGTCGCTTGGAACCGGGCCAAGTACTTTGTGTTGACCGCGGACCACAATCCCCAACTGGCCAATTTGGACAAAGCCGATCTCCGCAAGCGAGCACAACCCAAACCGACACAACTGATGTTGTTCGACACCCGCCAATCCGCACTGACCGGCGAGGTCTAAGTTCACGTCATGCGGTTTGTGAAGGTCCAGACGTTCGACCAGTGGCGGACCGAAGCGCGGCGGTTGCTCCTCTCCGATGTGCCGCCGGAGCAGGTGGCTTGGATGGCGGACGACGAGCAACTTTCCTTGTTCGATTCACATGGGGATGCGGAACTTCCCGTGACACAAGCTGCCTTCACCGTTCCCAAAGCGTTTTTGGAGTTGGCCAAGATCATCGCCTGTCATCGCATAGGGACGCGTTGGTCGTTGCTCTACCGGACCTTGTGGCGTCTGATGCATGGCGAACGTCATCTGTTGCAGATTACAACCGACCAGGACGTTGACGCATTGATGTCGATGCGGAAAGCGGTCACGCGAGACGTTCACAAGATGAAGGCGTTCGTGCGGTTTCGCAAAGTGATCGATTCGGACGGACGAGAGGTTTACGTCGCGTGGCACCGGCCTGATCATCGCATTGTCCGCTTAGCCGCTCCGTTCTTTAGCCGCCGATTCAGCGGCATGAATTGGTCGATCCTCACGCCCGACGAATCGGTGACCTGGGACCAGACGTCACTGCAATACGGCCCCGGCGTCCCTGTCAGCGATGCCCCCGACGATGATGCGTTGGAAGAGCTTTGGAAAACGTACTACGCATCGATCTTCAACCCGGCTCGCGTGAAAGTCGACACGATGAAACGAGAGATGCCGGTGCGTCATTGGCCGACGCTGCCGGAAACGTCGCTGATTGCCGATTTGCTGCACACTGCGCCCGAGCGGGTGGCTGCGATGGTGGATCAGAACGAGGGCTTTGCGGAAACGGCGATGCACTACATGCCCGAGCGAATCGACTTGGAATCGTTGCGCGCTGCGGTGGTCGATTGTCAGGCGTGTGACTTGCACCAACACGCGACACAACCGGTGTTCGGCGAGGGGCCACCGGATGCCAGAATCGTTTTGGTAGGCGAGCAGCCGGGGGATCGGGAAGATCTGGACGGACGCCCCTTCGTCGGTCCGGCCGGCAAGCTGCTTGATGAGGCATTGAGCCAAGCCGGGATCCGCCGCGGTGACGTTTATCTGACCAACGTCGTCAAGCATTTCAAGTTCACCGAACCGCCGACGTCCCGCGGCAAACGTCGACTGCATCAAAAGCCGAACGCACGTGAAGTGTTTGCCTGTCGGCCGTGGTTGGAAGCGGAACTGATGCTGATCCAACCCATCGCGATCCTCTGTTTGGGAGCAACGCCATCGCAAGCATTGTTTGGACGCGACTTTCAAGTCTCCAAGCACCGCGGCGAGATCCGCGCGACCGATTGGTGCGATCGCACGATGGCCACCTGGCATCCCGCGGCGATCCTCCGCATGCCCGACCAGCACCGACGAACCGAAATGCAACAACAACTCGTTGCCGACCTCACACGCATCCACCCCACCCGCCCCCCAACCTAACAACCCACCGGGGACAGACCCCGACTTATTAACAACCCACCGGGGACAGACCCCGACTTACCGAACAACCCACCGGGGACAGTCCCCAACTCACCGAACAACCCACCGGGGACAGTCCCCAACCCACCGGGAATTCGAACGGGGACAGACCCCAGGACCCGTAGGGTCTGTCCAAGATTCGGGGTCTGTCCCTGCAAGATCTCGCAAAATTCGAACGGGGACAGACCCCAGGACCCGTAGGGTCTGTCCAAGATTCGGGGTCTGTCCCTGCAAGATCTCGCACGCTTGTTCGTCATTTTTTTACTTGACTTCCAAGGACCATTCGGGTGGAATGGGTGTAGTTAGGCAGAGTATCACGATTACTCGTTAGTTTCGCTGCGAATGGTTGAGAAAGATCCTCAATCCCGCAGCAGTTTCCTGAAACGAGTTGGGGAGACTCTGCGATGGCAAGATCCAATCGTTGCGAAGTGGTGGATCCGAGCGAAGTTCAAGTCTTTCACGTCATCAGCCGAACCACGCGTGCTTGCTGGCTCTTCGGCGAGGATGCGATCTCAGGCAAGAACTACGACCACCGTAAAGTCTGGATCGAAGAGTACCTCCAACGTTTTGCAGCGTGCTTCGCGATCGACTTACTGTCCTTCGCCATTCTTTCCAACCACTTCCACCTCGTGCTGCGATCCCGCGCTGACATCGTAAAGACGTGGGACGACACCGAAGTGGCCCGGCGCTGGCTGATGATTTGCCCCGAGCGACGAGACGACCAGGGCAATCCGATGGCGCCGTCAGCTTCGGAACTGGATCGCATTCGGAAATGTCCCAAGAAGCTTGCCGAGATCCGCGAGCGGCTGAGCAACATTTCCTGGTGGATGCGTCTGTTGAATCAGCGAATCGCTCAACGCGCCCACATGGAAGACGACACGAGGGGGCACTTTTTCGAAGGACGCTTCAAGGCGGTTCCGCTGGTCGATGAAGAGGCTGTTTTGGCCTGTTCTGTCTATGTCGATCTGAATCTAATCCGAGCGTGCCTCGCGGAGACGATTGAGCTGAGTGACCATACGTCGGCACAACGGCGGGTCGAATCGGTCCAGGCTTCACAGCAGGCTCCACCGGACGAATCGAACGCGTCGGTTGTTGACAATACACCAACCGCCGTTCCGCAAGCTCGCCGTGCGGACGCCTTTCTGTCACCCGTGAATCTTCACGAGGCAAATGCTCCAGTTGGACCGCAGCCGAGCAAAACGAACGCGCGTTGTAGCGATAAAGGCTTCCTCACAATGAGCGAAGAGAACTACTTGGAGGTGTTGGACTGGAGCGCTCGTCATTTGGCTGCGGGCAAACGAGGCTGCACCCCGAAAGGATATCCGCCAATCTTGGAGCGTCTTGGTTTATCGCCGACGCTTTGGTTGTCGCTCGTCGCAAACTTCGGCAGCCTGTTTTCCACTATCGCGGGTCGGCCGGATCATCTCGATACCGAGCGGACCAAGCAGACAGGGCGTCGTTTCTACGTGCCCAAGCAAGCCCGCGACCTATTCGGCCAAGCGGCTTAGGGAACCCCTCCTCTCAACGATCCCTTCCAGGGAATCGAAACCACGCTGCTGCGAGTCGCTCGGGATTTGCACACGGTGACCGCGGAGGGCGACGCGAACGCGGTGAGTTATCAAACGGTTGAAGCCGCGTGTCCAACTTGACAGGCCGCTGGTCACCGGACAGGACACCACAGTGGCGTCGTGACCTCTCATGCCGCATCGACCGATCCACGCGCGCAACCCCCTGGCGCCCGTCGAGTTGTCCGAGGAATCTCGCGGGGTCAATCTCGCGGGGTCTGTCCCCGAAGAGGAAAGCATTGGGGACAGACCCTACGGAAAGCATTGTTGGGGACAGACCCTACGGAAAGCATTGGGGACAGACCCTACTGGCGTGGATGATTTTAGATCTTCGATCCTACCTAATCCACAGATGGAACAACCCAGACGTTGATCTTCTTTTTGCTCGAGGGATCGATTTGGACATCAAAATTGTAGAGACCTAACTGATCGATGGGATGCGAATCCTTCAGTAGCTGGTCCGGTGTCAGATTGTAGTCTAGTTCTTGATTGATCGCGGCGACCAAATCGTTCGCCGCCAACGGTTCCAGCAGACGACCTTGATCATTGGTACGCTTCTCAATCGTGACACTTGGAGTGACGTTGCGATCTCGAACGCGATCCGACTTACTCGGCAATCGCCGACGCCATTTTGACGGTGTCAGGGTTTCCAACGAGTAGTCAACGATGTTGTTGCTCGAAAGATACTCATCCAGCGAAGTGAGAAGGACAGGCGTGCCGCCCATGTGGTTTACGACAATGGTCAGCTGGCCCCGACTGACAAATTTTGGCAGTATTGCAGCCGGAACGATCTGACCTTTCGGGATGACATAGAGTGTGCCGGAACTGTTCAGTGCAAGTTGCAGGGCATAGGCCAGGGCGTCCATTCCAGTTGGATTCACCGCTTCTGCTTGACACCAGTCGGTGACGCCGGGGAAATCAGCCGGAGAAAGGGTGCCGTCGAGCAATCTCTTTACGACCGGAAATTGCTTCGAGTCCAACTTTAACTGATAAAGTCGAGCGAGAGAGTTTCGTGGATCCATCGATTCCATGGCGTTCCACAGATCATCCGGCTCAGGATCGCACCTTTCCCGTCTGGAAAACAATGACTTAAGCCAACCTATCATGGTGACCTCCATTGGCGGTTGGATTTGACAATGATTGCAATCAGACGACTCGATCGAATATAGCATGTCTTGATTCCTTTCGTCTTCTCTGCGATTTCGACGTTCCAGTAGACCTATCGAAGGATGGTGAATTACGGGGTCTGCCTCCGGAATCTAACTGGATGGTTGTCCCAACCGGGGTCTGTCCCCGTGCCAACCCAATCGGGGTCTGTCCCCGTGCCAACCGTCCCCGTGCCAACCGGGGTCTGTCCCCGGATGATTCGGATCTGAACACTCGTGAATCTCGGGGTCTGTCCCCGGATGATGGGATGGTTGGGGTCTGTCCCTGAGCGGTTGGTGATTGCTGGGACGACTGGTGGTCAGGCGATGGGGTGTGAATTTGCAGAAATTCGGTGATTCCTTGTCGATTTGGACCACGATGAATCGAGAATCTGGAAACAATCAGTCACTACACTTGCCACTGGCCGGGCGCGTTCGTTCAACAGTCACTCTTTCGGATCGGTAGGAATCACGTATGTTTGCCAAACCACAAGCCGAACACACCTGGCTGGATCAGTTGCTCGGCGACTGGAGCTTTGACCATGACTGTCAAATGCCTGATGGAAACACTTCAACCGCGTCCGGCAAGATGACATGCCGCTCGCTCGGTGGACTCTGGCTGGTCTGCGAAAGCAGCGGTGACGCGCCCGACAGTGGCCCATGGTCGTCAATCATGACGCTCGGCTTTGATCCGGCAAAAGACCAATACGTCGGCACGTTTGTCGGTTCCATGATGGCCAACCTCTGGCTGTACCAGGGCGCACTGGACGCGACCGGAAAGCGACTGGTGCTCGAGACGCTCGGTCCAAGCTTTGACGGCGGTGGGACCTGCAACTATCGCGACACGATCGAAATCACCGACGCTGACCATTGGCGGATGACCAGCGAGTTGCAGACCGGGACAGGCGAGTGGGTACGATTCATGACTGGAAAACACGCGCGTGGCTGAAACCCGATGACACTGCTTTACTACGATCCGGTGTTTCAAGAGCACGTCACGGGAGACCATCCAGAAAACGGTGACCGGATTCTTCCGGTGGTTCGGCATTTGAACTTTGTGGCACTGGACAGCTGTTGTCGTCGGCCCGCTTGGGAGCCCGCCTCGCTGGAGCGGCTGCGTTATGTGCACACGCCAGACTACGTCGACCTGATCCACCATTTTGCCGCCAGCGGTGGCGGCTACATCGAACCGGATACCGTCGTCAGCGTGCGGTCGTACGACGTCGCGCGGATGGCCGCCGGGGCGGTTTGTGATGCCGTCGCACGCGTGGTCGGCGGCGAAGACAAGAACGCATTCTGTCTGATTCGTCCGCCGGGACACCACGCGATGCCGGACCACGCGATGGGGTTTTGTTTGTTTAACAACATCGCAGTCGGTGCCGGTGTTGCCACGCAAGAGCTAGGGATCGAGCGGGCGCTGATCGTCGACTTCGACGTGCACCACGGCAACGGAACACAAGCGATGTTTTGGGAAGCAGCCGATGTCGGCTTTCTGTCGATGCACCGGTCGCCCTTCTACCCGGGAACCGGTGCGGCTGACGAAATCGGCGCCGGCGCCGGCACCGGAACCACGCTCAATCTGCCGATCACCTACGGTACGCCACGTGACGAGCAACTGCGACTGTTCGAACGTGAAGTCAAACGCTTCGCCGAGAAGATCCGACCTCAACTCATTCTCGTCAGCGCCGGCTTCGACGCCCACAAGGATGACCCCATCGGTTCGTTGGGCCTGGAGAGCGATGACTTTGGTGTTCTCACGCGTTGCCTGCTGGACGTCGCGGAAGAACACACCGACGGAAAACTGGTCAGCGTCTTGGAAGGGGGATACAACCCAGATGCCCTGACCGATTGCGTTGGGATTCATCTGGAAGCCTTGCTGACAAAAGCGTGCTGATGTGACACAGTGCGGACGCCGAATCATTTTGTCGCCGGCCTCAGCAAATTCTTCATCATGCTTCGCCAGCGGTGGTCGAACTCAGCACGACGCGACCGCATCGAGCAATTTCGAGCCGGCATCGTGCACTTCAGAGCATTACTGATGCAGATCTCTCGAAGTGCCCCAGGTTACGACCGGCAACCGTTCCGGACCGAATCGCCTTGCTGCCAGCCGATTTGGCATGGGTGTTGCCGATCAACCGCTGTGGTGCACGGTGTCACACGACCACGCGATTTGCCATCAACCTGAACTCCACGCAGCACGCGACGATTCTGATCCGTGAGGAGCAAAATGAGCTCGAATATTAGCGAACCCCTGTCGAAAATCTTTGACGACTGGTTGAGCGAAGACCGCCGAATGCACGAATCACTCCGCGAGGTCCGTGACTGGATGACGGAGGTTGAACAACTCGGCATCCCCCATTTCGGTGAGACCGCGAATCGGCTGCTCCCCTTGCGTGAGCGTTTGCAAAAGCATTTTCAGCAGGAAGATGAAATGATCACCCGCCTAGCGGAATCGCTGGCGGAGCCCTCCGTGGACTTTGACCACTTGCGGTCACAGTCGCTCAATGATCACCACTTGCTGGGCGCCCATTTGGACGACTTGGTGGACCGCCTCAGCGAGATGGATCCACCTTTTTCTTCATGGCAAGCCGCGATGAAGCAAGTCCAGGTTTTTATCAAGCGAATGGAACAACACGAGTTGACCGAAACCCGGGCGATCGAAGCGCTGCTTCAAAAGCTCCGCTGAACCAGCGGCATCGAAATCAACAGGCCGGCGGTTCGATCCTCGGTGCTCTTTCGATTCTTGACGTGACATTTCAAACATTGCGAGGCCAATCGAATCGGGCCGGCAAATCGATAACGTTCCGCTTGCACGGCTTCATGCATCGGCTTGCCCGACTTGAGCGCCCTCACCGCGTCCTTTTCAAACTTGTCTTGGGGCTGGTGATCGACGTTGACGACGTCGGTTTCAACAATCAACCATTTCAATTCGACGTCGTAACTTTCCGACATCGCATGAAAGACGTCTTCGAGCGAAGCCGAAGGGATCGCGTGCGCATCGTCCTCGTCAAAGAAATCGCGATGGACGACTTGCAGCGTTCCTCGAATCGCCTCATGCAGCAACTTGGCCCGGGCTCGAGCCTCAAGCGTCGTTGTCGGCGCGGGGAATGACGTCGCCGATGAAGTCGGATGCGAATCGTCAGCGGACAGCTGCTTGGGCACTCCGAGCCGCATCGATACGCCCAACGAACCGAGCAGGATCGAGACCAAGATCACGTTTCGTTTCATGCCAGTTTCCGTCCACAACACCGCTGCGTCATGCGTTGTTCCCAACGCGTCACGCCCAACCGATCAAAAGATGCATACGCCGTACAGCTTTCTAAGGTTTTGCCGGGTGTCTGTCAATCGCGACGTGTGATGCGTCGCATTGCCGGTCTTGACATCGTACTGGGTCGTCAGCTGGCGAATGTCCATCAGATTGCACGTTCGTCAATCAGATAAACAGGGAGCTGAAAACGTGGTGCACCGGTGTTCTCGCGTAGCACCCACAACGTCTGTCGATGCAACAGGCAACGAATTTGTTTTCAGGCGTCGCGGAGATCGCGAATCTTGTCGTGGCCGGCTTTGATTTTGGCGAACTGTACAATCAAGACGTCATTCATTGCGCCGCCGGCGGTTTCTTTCAACACGGCTTCGTAGGCTTCCTTGATGTGATCTTCGCCGCGTTCGGCTTCATTCAATATTACCTGCGGATCGCCATCGTTCAGTTCGGCGCGAATGTCCATCCAGAGGCGATGGATCTTGGCGGCAACACTTCCGTCGTCCCGGGGCTTTTCGCCGCTGAACTCGACGTACTGTTGCAATTCCCTCGCCATCGCGGCTCGCTCGTTGCCGATGCTGCGAAAGAGCGCCGCAAGCTCGGCATGTTTGAGCTTGTCGGCCGCTTCGTGAAAGCCTGCGTACGAATCGAGATTGGCTTGAATCAATTTCTGCAACTTGGCGATTGTGATGTCGCTCAGGTTGGTCTTCGTTTCAAGATTCATGGCGTTCTCTTCGACGTGATTCGAATCCGCGTGACGAATCATCGCGCGGCAGGCAAAACGGTTGCATCGGACGTGCCGATCCCCCAATGGTTCGGTCTCGTGCGGCTGAGGCATTAGCGTTCGTCGGCAAACATGGCCTTGTATAACAAGACCAGCCCGATTGCGGCGGCGAGCAGGAAGAAGATCGTGGCGAGTACCGGGTAGCCGAACAGCTGGGTGCCCGTCTGCATCCGCATGATCAGAGAGGCCCCGACGATCATGGCCGCGACAATCAATCCGGATGTGATTCGGTTGGCGATTTTTCCCAGCCCCGCCAACAAAGCCGCTTCGTCGATCGCATCGACATCGACACGCAGTTGATTCTCGGCCAGCAAGCGAGTGAATTCGTTCATCCGAGCAGGCAGATTGGACGCCAAGGCTGCGGAATCCAGTGCCGCGGCCGCGATCTGGCTGACACTCAATTGTTCCTTGGCGCGGTCGGCCAACAGTTCGAGCGTGTAACCCCGGATGATCGCCTTGGCGTCTAGGTCGGGATTCAGCTGTGCGAGCGTCGTCTCGAGTTGCAAAAACGCTTTGCTCAGCAAGATCATTTCGAACGGCAACACCAATCCGTGACTGCCGGCGACATTGAGAAACTCAACCTGGGTGCGTCCTAAAGACATTGAATCAAACTTGCCGTCACCGGCCGACGCAACGACTCGCGACGCCGCGGTGCGAAACGCTTGGGCATCAAAACCGACATCGGTCTGGCCGATCCGGTTTGCGATCGCCGCGGCTCGTTCACCTTCACCGGCACTAAATGCCAACAACAACGCAGCGATCTCGCGACGAAGCATCGGCGGAAGGCTCACGACCATCCCGCCATCGAGCAGACCGATCTTTCCACCCTCGTGCAAGATCAGATTGCCGGGATGCGGATCGGCATGGAACAAGCCATCGATCAAAATCTGTTGGAGGTAGGCCCGTACCAACTCGTCCGCCAGGGCTGTCGTGTCCACTTCGTTCAGCACCACGCCGCTGACATCTTTGATCGCCGGTCCGGACAGATACTCCATCACCAGCACTTCGCTACAGACCATCTGCGACACCGGAAGCGGGACACGGATTCGGTCAAACGCTTTCAGGTTCTCGGCCAAATGCTGCAGATGGTTGGCTTCTTGGCAGTAGTCCAGTTCGCTTTTCAAAGCGTACTCGACGGCGCCAACGAGCGAACGAAAACGAAACTGTTTCCCGATCTCCGTCTTGTCGTCGACCATTGCGGCCAGTCGCTTTAAACTGCCGAGTTGCTCGGTGGCTTGCTGAGCGATACCCGGGCGTCGAAACTTGACCACCACTTCGCGGCCGTCATGCAATGCCGCTCGGTGAACTTGCCCGATCGAAGCGCTGGCCAGTGGGGATCGATCGAAGCGGCTGAACAAGACGGATGGTTTGGCACCAAGCCCTTCTTCCAAGATCGCTTCGAGTTCCTCCACGGATACCGGTTCGACGTCGTCTTGCAGTCGCCCGAAAGCGTCCACGTATTCGGGCGGCAGCATGTCCTGTCGGGTGCTGGCGATTTGGGCGAGCTTGATGTACGCCGTGCCGAGTTGTTCGATATCCCGCGCACATTCTTCGGCAGCCTCCCGAGCCGTCGCGCTTTGACAAGAGCCGTCGGCATCGTTCTCCTTCTTTGTCCAGCCGAGTTGTTCGGCAAGGTCATGGCGCCCATGCTTCCACAGCAGCACAGAGAGCTTGGCGTAATGAACACTATCGGCGGGCAGCGTGGTCAGCATGTCAGTTGATCGGTGGTAGACGCAAAAGGCCCCGCAACAATGACCCTGATCGGGCGAAACAATGGTCCTGATACGACGGACAGCGGGGATCAAAGCCACAACGGGGAGCAAACGGTATACCGAGCGATCGATTGCCAGCCCTAAAGTGAGTCCAGGGCAAAGACTGGTGCATGACCAACCAGCTTGGGCTTTCAACGACCGATCGAAAGGCCTCTCGCAGAGACGGTCGACGGTATATCGATTGAATCGACTAGCCCTTGAGGCTTTTGGGACGCTACTGGCGATGGTTCGCAAACGGATGGTTGCGCAACCAAAGACGGGTCGCGATCATCTTCAACGTGACTCGCAATTGCGGAATCGAAACCGGCTTGGGTAAAAAGTAGGTGTCCTCATACTGCGTGGTTTGGACCAAGATCGCACGATCGGGCAAGCTGCTGATCACGACGACGGGCAGCTCTTGTAATCCTGGATCATCTGAGCTGCGGATCGCTTCCAGCAGATCAAACCCGCTCCACACCGGCATCTCGACATCCGTAATCACCACGTCGATCGGATGTTGCTGCAGCAGGTCAAAGGCGTCTCGGCCATTTCCGGCTTCAAGGGTCGCGACATCGAGTTGCCGAACCGTGCGATCGACGATCGCCCGCATGGCTTCCACATCATCGACGATCAGCGCGGTCCGCACTCCCAACGACTTCAACGATCGAACCGGTCCATGAAGAGAAATCGGTTTAATCATCCGGCGTTCCTGGAATACGGTGTTAGGTCAGTCATGCCGAATCGTCACGCGCTAGGATCAAGCCGCGTTAAAAGCTTTGCCAGTTCATGTCGCCCCTCGAGTGGAATTGACGAGAGAGCCAAGATCGATGACAGCCCCCGTCTCGATTCGGCGCTGCATTCTTGAAATGAGCTGCGAGGGATGGGTCGCAAACGATATGCCGAAAACCGTGCTGCGCAGCGTGGCATCACCCCGATCCAGCCTATTGCCCGGTCAAATAGGCCGAGAGTGCGGACCGATCGGTCAGACGCATCGAGCGGACTGCCCCCCGATCGATCACATCGAATGGTCCCCAATCAGCGAGCACGAACGCGAGTGCGTCACTGGGCTGCTGGTTACTGGGCTGCTGCGTTCGCGACCGCCTCGGCAACCGCGGGGTTCTTGAACGTCAACGTGCGATAAGGGAACGGGATTTCAATGCCAGCCCCGTCCAGCTCGCGTTTGATCGCCTCGACCACTTCGTCTCGACTGCGTCGGATGTCGACCGGCTTGGATCCCGTCCACCAGGCGACTTCGAAGTTGACGCTGGAACTGGCGAATTCTTGGGCGAACACTTCCACCGTCCGCTTGCCCAACACCGAATCACAGGACAGCACGGCCTGTTTGATGACCTCACGCGCCTGTTCGACGTTTTCATCGTATGCCACACCGCAAATGATCCGGACGCGGCGTTGCGGTTGGCTGGTCAGGACGTCGACGTTGTTTTTAAACAGCGTCGCGTTGGGGACGACTGCCAATTCACCATCGAGTCTCTGGATCATCGTATTTCGAATCGTGATTTGTTGGACTTTGCCGGTCAGGTCGCCGCACGTGATGAAGTCTCCGCGATCGAAGGGGTAGCGCCACAAGATCAAGATGCCGGCAAAGAAATTCTCGAAGATATCTTTGAACGCAAACCCGATCGCAACCGACCCGAGTCCGAGTACCGTCAGTGCTTTGGAGGGGGTCATGCCCGGAAAGGCGACCACGGTGGCGACCAGAAGGCCGATGATCCAAATGATGATGGTGGTGAACTGGTAGACCAAGTCCTTCAAGCTGGCCCGGATGCCACGCTGATCGAGCACCCGATGCACGGTCCAACTGGATAGTTTGGCAAGCAACCCGGTCAGCACAACGATCACCGCCGCGGCCAGCAACAACGGTGACCGCACCAGGAAATCCGTCCATAAGGTATTCAGCGATCGCGCCACAACGTCCCGCGTCGATTCCAAATCCAGCTGCTGATCGACAGCCAGCTCGTTGATGACGGCCACGACGTCTTCTGTCTTGCGGGCAACATTTTCTGCCCACTGACGGTGCTCCTCGGAGTCCGCGCGCCCCTTCAAGGTCACGATGCCGCTGTTCAAGTCCACGTCGATCTCGGTCAACCAACCCGCCTTCGCCGCAGCGTCATAGATCATGGACAACCGCTGGCGGATCGAGGCATCATCGGCAACGCCCTTCACCGCGACGGTCTCAGCGGGGCCGTTGGTTTCGGTGGTCGACTCGGACGTTGCAGCGTCCTGCACCTGCTGCAGTGAATCCATTGGATCTTGCGCAGACACGAGGGCGACGGAACCTTGCCCGACCGACGCGAGTACGAGGAGAAGGATCGCAAGTCGGACGAATGCCATGAGGAAGTTGTTCGGGTGAGGAGTCCATTTTCGTAACCATGCCGCGACGCAAAAGCCGCGACGCAAAAGCCGCGACGCAAAACCAAGCCGCGACGCAAACCGCGTTCCAACGCTCGATCGGCGGCAGACGCGACGACATACGGCCGCAGCGGTGGACGATTTCCGTCCAGCTTGGTTCCTGCCGCCCCACCGTCTGGCCCGATCCGGGCGCCGAAACGGACATTTTGCCGCTGAAAGACGATTGGTCCGCGATATGCGTCGTGGAGTTGAAACAGCCCGATGACGGGATTACAGCGAGTTTCATCAATGGAGGAAAATTAAATGGTCAATCGACAAGAGCTCAAGGGTCAGTGGAACGAAGTCAAGGGACGCTTGAAAGAACATTGGGGCCAACTCACCGAAGACGACTTGCAGCGCGCCGAAGGGTCAGCCGATCAGTTGGTCGGTGTTGTCCAGCAAAAAACGGGGGCCAGCCGCAGCGAAGTCGAATCGTTTCTCGACAACGTGCTCAACGGAAGCTTTGGCGATCGCGCTGCCGAAAGCGTTCAACAGTATGCCGAAGCGGCACAGGCTGCGGCCACCGATGCAGCCGCCTACGCCCGCGAGAATTACCGCCGTTTGGCGTCACAGTCGGGCGAATACACCGCAAAAGTCGCCGAGACGGTTCGCAGTCGTCCCGCCGAGTCGCTGGCGATCGCCTTCGGTCTGGGGATCGCAGCCGGTGCGTTGTTCTTCATGGGGAACAAGAAATAGTCATGGCCACCACGCTTGCCACTGAAAAACAGGCCAACGCGATCAAGCAGCGGATGGCGGAGATTCGTACGGAGTTGCCTTACGACGTCGACGACGCCCGCATGCGTGTGCGTGAATTGACCGACTGGAAGTATCACATGGCGCGTCACCCGCTGCCGCTGTTGGCGGTCGCCGCGGGTATCGGCTACTTGCTCGTCCCTTCCAAATCGAAACCGGCAGCCGAGCCGATCATCATTCACCAGGACTCGCATGGCAACACCACGAAAGAATGTGGTGCAGCGCAGGCTCCCGCGAAGCGTGGCTTCATCGGTGGAATCATGGGAGCTGTCACCTCGCTCGCCTTAAAACAACTCACGACGGTCGCCTCGCACCAGATCAGTCAACTTCTGACCAAACCAAAAACACCATGATCGCTCCTCCATTCCCGTCGCGCCCCCTGGAAGATGAACGGTTCGATGATCTGGATCGTCCACTGCATCGCAACGATCCTGAGCGATCGAAGGCGAGCTTTGTTCATCAGACCATCGCCAAGCACCCGACGCTGGCCTTGGCCGCCGCCGGCGCAGTCGGACTGACACTCGGTTGGCTCGTTAAACGTAAATGGCGGTAAAGGACCATGCACCGAAATTCAAGTTTTCAAAAAGTGATTCACGACCTCATCGACCTCTGGGAATTGCAATGGCAATTGTTCTCAGTTGATGCACAAGCTGCCAAGCGAAGTCTCGGCCGGGCAATTGTCTGCAGTTTGGTCGCGCTGCTGTTGGTCGGCTCGGGATTCACCGTTTTCCTTTTCGGCCTCGGATTCCTGCTCGATGAATGGACGGTTCTGTCGACCGGCACGGCGCTGCTGATTGTGGGCGCGGGGACGTTAGTCGTCGTCGGCGTCCTACTGCTGATCGCGATGAGCGGTGCTAAATCGGCCGCCGCCGCCATGGATGAATCGAAGTCCGAGTTCAGCGAGAATCTCCGCTGGCTCAAAGCAACACTCGTGGCGCCGGACTCCTCCCCACGAAATCAGTTTCGCCGCGAATCGTTTGCCAATGACGGACGTCGCGAGCGTTACTACACCACCGAAACCGTCTCTCCCCTGTCACGAAGGTAATTCCATGTCCGATACGAAAGCTCCCAATACGTCTGCCCAAAACACCGATCAATCCAACAGTGAAGCAGCCCGACGCGCTCGCGAAACGGCGCAGCGGATTGCGACGGGTGCGAAGGAGATCGGACAGGATGCGGCCCAGCATTACGTCCAGGAACCGGCCAAGGACTTGATCAGTCTGGCCAAGGAGTATGCCAAGGATCACCCCGATGTCGCCGCCTGCTGGGCGTTCGGTCTGGGGGTCGTGGTCGGGTGGAAACTGAAACCGTGACGGCAACGCTGTGACGCATTTTTTTAGCGGTAGGCCGCGAGCCCTCCGGTATTTCGGGAATGATGAGGGACCGGAGGGCTTGCGTCCTGCCGCTGACACCTCGTCAAACGCAGGGAATAAACGCTTCACAGCGTTGGCGTAGCGCGTTCAACGTTGCCCGGCAATTGTTTCATCAATCCGATGGCTCTCGCGCGTCGTCTATCTGGGCTGCGGCCCATTCTTTCTAAACGTGTGGACGATTCTCGTCCAAGCTTGTCTTGATTTCCGCTATGAAATCAACAACGTCAATGAGGGGGGCGCGGACGATGGCGCAAATCGGCTGTTCTCATTGGGCGATCAGCCGTTAGTCGCGAGCCGATGGGCCGAAGCGAGAAGAGACGACGCTTAGCTTCGCAGGATTGCCGTCAATCCTGGACTTGAACGTCCACCACGCCGAAAGAAACGCTCACGTGTGGTCTTGTTTCAACCAGCGCGGTTGATCGTCTGTCAAATCTTCGTCTGTTGGAACGAAATTAGGGTCTTTCTCTTGCTTCGGCCTCTCCGGCACACCCTTTGCGTTTGTCGGTGTGCAGCGGCGAATGAACCTTTCACACACCTCCACAGGCGATGTGCCGCCAAGCCTGGGAAAGCCCATGGAATCAACATGATCAAGAAATTTCTTTACGCCTCGCTTTCGCTCGCGCTGGCTTTTTCCACTGCAGGTTGCGATGTCGATAAGACAGAAGATGGTCGGCTGCCGAATGTAGACGTGGATGTGTCAGGCGATCCGGGCAAGTTGCCCGAATACGATGTCGACGGTCCTGATGTGGATGTCTCGATGGAAGAAAAGGAGATCAGCGTCCCAGATGTGGACGTCGATATGGAAAAGAAGAAGGTGAAAGTTCCCGACGTGGACGTCGACTTGCCTGCTGACGAATAAACGTCGGCCCGATGGTGGGCGGGCTCAATCCGGTCTTGCCCCAATGATTGATGAGCCACCGCAGGCATTCCCCGCCGCCACACCAAACACATTGCTTTACCGCACGCTTCACAGCACACCTCAAACATCGGAACCTGTTATGTCAACCACCGTTAAAAGCCAGAACACCCTGCTGAAAGTGATCCTCGCCATCTTGCTGCCACCCTTGGCGGTATTCATGGACCGTGGGGTCGGAACGCAATTCATCTTGAACATTGTGTTGACCCTGGTCGGATTCTGGATCATCGGAATCATTCACGCGTTGATCGTCGTGTTGTAAGGGTGATCCGAGATGCCGGACGGCCGTCAAACGGCGCGGTCCGGCAGCTCACTTTCCCTGCCGACCGATCGAACCCCCGACTTGAGTTCCATGACCATGATTGACAATTTGTCCACACCGTTTGCCGCGCTCCTGGCGCAAGCGGGTAGCGAGACGACGGCAGGCGACCCATCGCCAGGCGATGCGTCTGGCGCTGTCGACAAGACCGGTGAGATCGACGTTTCGGTCGCCACCGTCTGGGAGACCATCGACAACATGATCGATGGATTTCTCGACCGTCTGCCGTTCCTGTTGATTGGCGTCGTGGTCTTCGTGGTCTTTTTTTTCGTCGGCAAGTTCGCTCGCAAGGGAATCAACCGCGCGACCGCTGACAAACCGTCGGCCAATGTGGGTCGCGTCGTCGGTCGGTTGGCTCAATGGGCACTCGTCTTTATTGGCTTGTTGCTTGCAGTCACCATCATGGCGCCTACGGTCACGGCCGGTAAGCTGATTGCGTCCCTGGGTATCGGTGGGGTCGCGATCGGATTCGCGTTCAAGGACATCTTGCAAAACTTCATGGCCGGCCTTTTGATTCTGATCAATGAACCGTTCAGCGTCGGCGACCAAATCGTCTCTGGGGACCACGAGGGGACGGTCGAATCGATCGAAACTCGAGCCACCAACATTCGAACGTACGATGGCAAAAAGGTCGTTATCCCGAACAGTCAGATCTACACAAACCCCGTTGTCGTTAATACCGCGTTTCAATGCATTCGCAGTCAGTACGACGTCGGCGTCGGCTATGGAGACGATTTGCGGAAAGCCGCGCAGGTGATGCAGCAGACGTTGGAGTCTGTCGATGGAGTGGATAGCGATCCGGCCCCGGATGTGATTGCCACGGAGCTCGGCGGGAGCAGTGTCGTACTACGTGCCCGCTGGTGGACCGCCCCAGAGCGAGCGAACGTCGTCCAAGTCGGCAATGAAGTGATCGCCTCGATCAAAGAAGCGTTGGATGACGCCGCAATCGATATGCCGTACCCGACCAATGTGATGCTGTTCCACGATCAAACCGAACAATCCGACGGCGATCGAACGCGACAACGTGAGGGGTGGCCGGCAGGAAACAAGCCGCCTCAACCGCGGCCCGTAGGTAGTGTTTAGGATGGCGTCGCACCCGGTGATTATCAAGAGCTGCTGATGAGATTAGAAACGGAGTCAGAAACCAGAATCCCAATCGATCCTCCGGCCCATCGAGTACTCGAAACCGCCATTCCCTCACCTAGCCGGAGGCCACCACGAGGATCCCCATGTTATCCTTCTTCAACTGCGTGATCTATTTGCTTTTCGGCATCTTGGTGGCCGGATCGTTGTTGCCGCTCAGCTCGCATCCACACTGGTTCATTCGTGGCTGGGATTTCCCGCGGATGCAAATCCTGGTGATCACGTGGCTGGCTGCGGCGGCGCTGATCACAACCAATGCGATCGCCGGACAACCGTCGACGGTCAGATGGACTGTCATCGCGACCTTAACGCTGGCATTAACCGTTTGGCATTTGTTCCGCATCATCCCGTACACGCCCCTGGCGGCGACGCAGACCAAGTCCTGGCGGCCGGAACAGGCCGCCGACCCGGATCACGATGCCCGTCGGCTTCGGGTGCTGGTTACCAACGTGGAAGAAGAGAACGATCAATTTGCTCGTTGGCAACAGGTCGTTCTGGAACAGGACGCAGACATCATCATCGTCGCCGAGGTGGATCAGCGGTGGGCCGAAGCGATCGCGGAGCTGAAATCAGACTATCCCAACCAAATCGTTCACCCCCAAAGCAATTGGTACGGGATGGCGTTGTTGTCGCGACTTCCGATCCTTGAAAGTGAGATTCGTTTTCGAGTGCAGGATGATGTGCCATCGATTGACACGATGGTCCAATTGCCCAGCGGTGATGAAGTCCGAATTGTGGGGGTTCATCCGCGGCCTCCCGAGCCGATCCGCGACAACGATGCAACCGCCCGCGACGCTGAGTTGGTTTTGTGGGGCAAGGAACTCGCCGAAGACGATCGCCCAATTATCATCGGTGGTGATTTGAACGATGTCGCATGGTCACAATCAACGCGCCTGTTTCTGCGTCTGAGTCGATTGCTGGACCCACGCCGCGGACGGGGATTTTTCAACTCGTTTCACGCCGATCGGATGTGGATGCGGTTTCCGCTCGATCATGTGTTTCACTCCACGCATTTTGCGTTTCGTGATCTGCGGCGATTACCGCATGTCGGCTCAGACCACTTTCCAATTCTGATCGACCTGCAGCTCGAACCGACGATGCATCACGAACACGATCAACTTGAAGAAAAGGAAGGCGATGAGGCAGAAGCCGCAGAGCGACTGATGCGAGCCAAGCAGGCCGACCCGCTACACGTCGAAACCGTGATTCCAGCTCGGTGAGCCCTCCGCGACGCACGCACCAGTCATGGTGCTGATTGCCTCACCGCATCTGGCGAGTGACCTCCAGCCCGGTCAGTTGCGGGTGCAGCGACGCTGAGCCGATTTCCCCACAGGCAGCCCGTGATGGAAAGGGTCGCTTGGTCCAACCGACGAGCGCGGCGATCCTGCGTTGCATCTCATTGACGATCCGGCAATCGTCGAATTCAATCTTACGAGTGTGAGGCTTCTGGCAGGGCGTGATGCTGAGGTGGAGAGAGTTTGGGTTTGCCTTTTTCATCGCCCGGTTTTCTGTGGGAAAGTGAGGCATGGGCGATTTGATTGGCAAATTCTGGGACACCTCTGATTTTCCTGCGCGATGGAGTTGCGGCAATTGGTCGGAGTTTCTTGGCTGGCTGCACATCATCAGCGACCTCGCGACCTTTGGCGCTTATTTTGCCATCCCGGTCGTGCTGGTCTACTTCGCACGTCGACGAGACGACTTTCCGTTCACCAAGTTGTTTTGGTTGTTCGCGGCGTTCATCTCGGCCTGCGGTTTGGTGCATCTGATCGAAGCGATCATTTTCTGGTATCCGATCCATCGCGTCTCGGGGCTGATGAAGTTCATCACGGCGACGGTTTCCTGGGGGACGGTGATCATCCTGATTCAACACATGCCTCGAATCTTGCGTCTGCCTTCGATTGTGGCGACGAACGAACGGTTGAAGTTGGAGATCCGCCAACGAGAAGAAACGCAGCGCGAGTTGCAGCAAGCCAAGGCGCGTTATGTCGCTCTGCTATCCGGAACTCGCAGTATCGTTTGGACGTCGGATCCGGAAGGAAACTTTTCGACGCCCCAAGTTTCCTGGGAACGCTACACCGGACAATCGTGGAGCGAACATCGCCGGTTCGGATGGATCGACGCCATCCATCCCGATGACCGACCCTCGTTGAAGCGTCGCTGGCAAGCCGCCTTGGATTCAGGCAACAAATATCAAGCCAGCGGTCGCATCTGGCACCGAGACAGTCAATCGTACCGCACGTTCGCGGCCGAGGCGGTCGCGATCAAGAACGACGACGGGTCGATCCGGGAATGGGTCGGCACGATCGGGGACATGGAAGAACAACATCAAGCGGAAACGAACTTGGGTGTGATCCAGTCCGAACTGGCCCGCAAAAACCGCGAATTGGAACTGATCTACAAGGCCGCCCCGGTCGGTATGAGCGTGATCGACCGCGAGTTGAGGTTCCTGCGGGTCAACGAAAGGCTGGCGAATATCAATGGACGCTCGCGAGACGATCACATCGGATCTCGATTGGACGAGATTCTGCACGGTCTCAACGATCAAGTCGAACCGATCTGCCATCGGGTGTTCGAGACCGGCCGACCGGTGTTGAACGTGGAAATCGTCGGCAAAACGCCGGCATCGAAAAAGGAACGCACCTGGCTTGCGAGTTACTATCCTCTCGAATTGCCGCAGGAGAATGGTTCGACCGACGATCATCGCGTCACGGCGGTCAGCTCCATCGTGCAGGACATCACCGAACGGAAGGAGCAAGAACAGCGACTGCGGGAAAGCGAGCAAATCGCCTTGGCAGCGAACCAAGCCAAGAGCGAGTTTCTGGCCAACATGAGCCACGAGATCCGCACGCCGATGGCTGCGATTCTGGGTTACGCCGATGTCTTGTTAGGACACCTGAAAGACCCCGACAATCGCAACTGTGTGCTGATTATGAAGAAGAACGGCCAGTTCTTGTTGGAATTGATCAATGACATCTTGGATTTGTCGCGGATCGAAGCCGGCAAATTGAACATGGAAGTGGAGGAATGCCCGCTTCCGCAAATGGTCGCTGACATTCAATCGTTGATGCTGGTGCGGGCGGAGGAGAAGGAGATCAAATTCGAAGTCGAGTTTGACGGTAAAGTGCCACGGACGATCAAGACTGACCCAATCCGTTTGCGGCAAGTCTTGATCAACTTGATCGGCAACGCGATCAAATTTACTGACGAAGGCGAGGTGCGATTGAGAGTAAAATTCGTCGAGGGGAGCAATCCACCGGTGGTCGAATTCGCGGTGGTCGACACCGGAATCGGAATGAGCGAGGAACAAATCGATCGGCTGTTCCGGCCATTTTCCCAGGGGGACTCGTCTGTCACGCGCCGCTATGGCGGCAGCGGATTGGGACTGGCGATCAGCCAGCGGCTGGTGCAGATGCTGCAAGGCGAAATGGATCTGAGCAGCGCGGTCGGCCAGGGGTCGACGTTTTTCGTCCGCTTGCCGACCGCGTCGTTCGCGGAGATCGATTTGGTCAAACCCGATCTCGTCAGGCGGGATACCGAATCCAAAAGCCGTTCGGCGGCCCCCAAAGAACTCGCCTGCCGCGTCTTGGTAGTCGACGACCGACGCGACGTGCGGCATATCAGTCAGCACTTTCTGGAAAAAGCCGGGGCGACGGTGGCGACGGCCGAAGATGGCCGACAGGGTTACGATGCGGCGGTCCAGGCACGGGATTCGGGCGAACCGTTTGACGTGATCGTGATGGACATGCAAATGCCCAATCTGGACGGCTTGCAGGCCACCGCGATGCTGCGGTCGGTCGGCATCGACTGGCCCGTGATCGCGCTGACTGCCGACGCGATGAAGGGAGACCGCGACCGTTGCCTCAACGGCGGCTGCGACGATTACCTCGCCAAACCCATCGACCAGGCCAAACTGGTCGCCATGGTGGCTCATTACAGCCAAGACATTTCGATCGAACAATTGCGGCAAAAGCGAACTGCCCGAGCGGCGAAATTGAGGGCCCATCTGGAAAGCGGTCAGGACTAGGCCACGTTTGGCCCGCCTTTTGCTCGGTCAGCGACCAATCCGATCGACAAACCGCTACAGCGATGATATTTTTTCAGTCCAGGTGATCTTCCATGGCAACAGGCACCACTTTATCCAAACCCCAGCCCATCCTCCGATCCAAGTGGTCCAAAGCGATGCCTAGTCTCTTAGTCATTGATGATGACCGTGCAATTTTGGCTCTGGCGGAAAAAACGCTTTCGCCGATTGCGGACATCACCACCTGTGCCAGCGCCGGCGAGGGTCTGGCCGAACTGAGACGCGGGTCCTACGACGCGGTGTTGCTGGATATTCAGCTGCCCGATCAAAACGGGCTGGCCGTTTACTGCGAAATCCGCGAGCACGATCGCCGCATCCCCGTGATCTTCATGACCGTCGAGGCGGCCAGCAACACCGCGATCGAAGCGATGCAGTTGGGGGCGTTTGATTACATCGCCAAACCCCTGCACGTCGAACCGTTACGGGATCTGGTCGAAAAAGCGATCGAGCAGCGGCAGATCAGCAGCGTGCCCGTCGCCATCTCCGCCGATGACGAAGGGGGCGACCAAGCAGCCGAGCTGTTCATCGGTCGCTCACCAGCCATGCTGGACGTTTTTAAAGCAATCGGAAAGGTCGCCAAGCAAGACGTGCCGATTTTAGTTCGGGGTGAAAGCGGCACCGGAAAAGAATTGGTCGCCCGGGCCCTGTTCCAATACAGCCACCGCAGCGAGGAAACGTTTCTGGCCGTCAACTGTGCGGCCTTGCCAGATAATTTGCTCGAGAGCGAATTGTTCGGACACGAAAAAGGCGCGTTCACGGGGGCCGAAAGTCGCCGGATCGGGAAGTTCGAACAATGCAACGGCGGCACGTTGTTCTTGGATGAGATCGGTGACATGGCGCCGACCGTCCAGGCCAAAGTACTGCGCGTGCTACAAGAACAACGCTTTGAACGTGTCGGTGGCAACAAAGAGCTGACCACCGATGTTCGGATCATCGCCGCGACCAACCGACCGCTGGAACAGATGGTCGAAGACGGCGAATATCGCGAAGACTTGCTGTACCGGCTCAACGGGGTGACCATCGAATTGCCCCCGCTGCGCGACCGTCTCAGTGACGTCCCGTCCTTGATTCGCTTCTTTCTCGCCCAGGCCAAAAAGGAATTCAACAAACCCGACCTGGAAGGGCTGTCCCCCGAGGCGGTGGCATTGCTGACCGCGTACGACTGGCCGGGCAACGTCCGACAATTGCGGGCCGTGATCCGCCGCTGCGTGCTCGACACCGTCATGCCGGTCATTACCCCCGACATCCTCCCCGGCGCGATCACCGGCACCGTTTCTCCGGTCAAGAAAACTCCGACCCAGGATGTCGTCCCGCGAGAAGAACCCACCGAAGGAACACAATTGCCGCAATTGGTGCAGCGTTTGCTAGATGAACGTTCGACCAATATTTACGCCGAAGCGATGGAGTACATGGAACGTTTTGTCATCCTGAAAGTGTTGCAAACGACCGATGGTAACCAGAGCCAAGCGGCGGAGATGCTCGGCATCACGCGAGGCAAATTGCGAGACCGAATCAACTCGTACAACATCGTCCTCAAGAGCGACGTGTCAGTCGAGGAGTAGAGGCGACTGGTCCAATGCCTTTGCAAACCACACACCGGCAACCGAAGAAGATGACCGAATCACAACGACAACGTTTCTCCGCAGCCCTCAGTCGAGTCGCGGGCGACGAGGAAGTCCTGGAGATGTTGGCGAAGATTGCTGCCGAGGACGCTCCCGGATTGATGTCTCAATTGCAGGATCACATCCAGCAAGGCGAACTCGCCGAGGCGGCGAAGGTCGGTCACGCGCTCAAGGGGCTCTTGAGCACCTTTGAAACCGGCGAACCGGTCAGTGAACTGCAACCCTTGATCGACGCGGCACGCGCCGGTGACGAAGCCTCGGTGACGTCGGTTCACGCCTCGGTCCGACCACAATTGAACACGCTCGTGACCGAGATCGGCGAATTGGCCGGCTGAACTGGCCGGCGGTTTGACAGAGGTGTGCGACGGGCTGAGCGAAGCTCGGACAAATGGCGAAGGGGTTCGCGACGCAGCAGCGCGTCCAATTCTATTCAGCAGTCGCCGCACAATGACGTTCGGCTCCGCCATTCGTGTTCGATTCCTCGCATCAACAGTGCGTTGTCAAAGGTGATCGAACCCTCAGGAAACGCGTCGCGGTTGTCGAAGAACGAAGACTGTACGTTGCGTAGGGAAAGCGGCTGCACGTGCCAGTTGCGCGTTTGCAGCTCCAGCCCATCGAAGGTTGCCGGTGAACTCGCCGGGGAGTATCCCAGGAAGCCAGCTTCGAAGAACTGCGAGCAGGAGGCAACCGTTGTGAAAACGGAAGTGTCCGGCCATTCGTCGGTCGTTTGTCCATCGACAGCAGCATGAACGGCGCCGTCCTTGCTGGCCATGGTAATGCGATACTCGTGGTCCGTTTCGTGGACATCAAACTGGGCACGATGGTGAACGCCCGGGAAGATTCGACCACCGGCAAATGCTGTCATGAACGATGAGGTGTCGCGTCGGGGGATATAGACTCCCGTCTGCGCGACGCCATCAGCATCCCATTGGACGGCAATGCGGTGCGCGGCATTTTCCGACGTGATGCCGACAAACGAAGGCAAACGTTTCGGGCGAATCTGTTTCAGGCGAATCAGACAGATGCCCGCGACGCCGTATCCATTAACAATCTGCGGGCGAAACGGCGAGGGACAAACGCGCGACAGCACCTCAGGATCCACCCGGAAATTAACGAGCACGCGGCGGTCAATGAGCCCACGGAGGGTTGGAATGCGCATTCGGGTTGTCTGGAAAAAAGGTTTGCGATCGAGCGTCAAGAACCAACCGCAGCCCCCGCCTCAACTTAACCCCCCCCACTCCACCCAGGGACAGACCCCAGATCCATGCGGGGACAGACCCCAGATCCATGCGCGGGGACAGACCCCGGTGCTGGTTCCGTGAGGTTGCTATCAAATGATCGATTCGGGGACAGACCCCAGAGATCGATTCGGGGACAGACCCCAGAGATCGATTCGGGGACAGACCCCAGAGATCGATTCGGGGACAGACCCCAGAGATCGATTCGGGGACAGACCCCAGAGATCGATTCGGGGACAGACCCCGGTTCGTGTGGACCCCGGTTCGTGTGTGTGGGGACAGACCCCAGGGATGGTGTGTGGTTTGATATCAATTGAATCTTGGCAGCGTGCACCCGAGGATTAGGGCCGCAGAGAGGTCGGAAATTTGGGGGTCGGACAATCGAGGTGCTGATCCTCGTGACGTGCTGGGGATCCGCTGACGCGGCTCGGATCTCGCAAGCTGGAAGCTTACGCCACTTCGGACGATTCGCGCTCGATGTTGTCGTGACTTCGTGTTGACATTTGCGCCGGGTTTTTGCGAGGTTTGCGTGTGCTGTGCCGTTGCGTGGCCGGGGATCCGCGGGCGCGGATCGGATCTCGCAAGCTGGACGCTCACGCCACTTCATTCCCAATCGGATGGTTTCATGGACGACACGTGCCCGACGATCTCGGTGATGATGCCGTGTTGCAACAATGCCCGATACATCGAAGCAGCGGTCGAGTCGGTGCTGTCACAGCAAATCGACGTCCCGTTGGAATTGCTGATCATCGACGACGCCTCCTCCGATGACTCGGTCGACCGTATCAAGGCGATCGGAGATTCGCGAATCCGATTGATCCCGAACCAAAACAACTGCGGTATCTCGCGGGTGCGCAACCAATTGCTCGAAGCGGCCAACGGCGGGTTCTTGACGTCGCTCGACGGCGACGACTTGTATGTTGATCCGCGAAAGCTGGCTCGCGAGTGGGAATTGTTGCACACGTGTCCGGATCCCGAACGAACGATCGTCTACAGCGACGTGAGGTGGATCGATGCAAACGGCCAAACGATGCTGCAATCCAGCGCGATCGCGCCGCCGATGGAAGGCATCTTGTACCAGGCGATCTTGGACCGTCGCGTGATGATCCCGCGTGACTTTTTGCTGTCGGCTGAACTGGCTCGCAGTGTCGGCGGATTTGATGTCGACCTGCCGATCTACGAGGACTGGGATTACAAGCTGCGGCTCGCACAGAAAGCGGTTTTCAAGTACACCGGTGCGGTCGGCATCGGCTATCGTCGACACGGCAGCGGTCTGTCCGCCGCAGCCGCACCGTTGCATCAAAAATGCCAAGCGGTGATTCGAAAGAAACATGGCGGCGAAGGCTTTGACGGCGATCCGATGCGATTGCTCTCCCTGGCCGGACGACTGCATGGCATCTTGACCCGCAATCGACTACGGGACCGCAAGGCCGCCTAATGGTTTGTTGAGTATGAATTTTAGGATTGGCCGAGCACTCGCCGCTCCTTCTACTGAAGAGTGATTTTGTTGTGACATCTTCTGTCGTGTTTATCGTCTCCCAGCCGCGTGCGGGTTCGACGCTGTTGCAAACCATGTTATCCCGGCACGATGATGTTCATGCTCCCGGTGAAGCCTGGTTGATGTTGCCGCTGGTCCACGCGATTGCTGGATCTCGCCGTGACGTTCAATCACCCTATGACCAGTGTTTGGCCGACGACGCGGTCGGCGAGTTTGTTCGCGAAAATCTGAGCGGCGGATGGAGTGAAATGCAAGCCGAGATCGGTCGTGCGGCGGCGCGGATCTACGAAGCGGCACGCGTCCGCGCCGGCGCAAGCGTTCTGATCGACAAGACACCCCGCTACTACTGGATCATCGAAGACTTACTGAGTCTGATCCCCGATTGCCGCATCATTTTGCTGCGGCGCAACCCGCTGGCGGTTTTATCATCGATCATGGAAACATGGACACGTCGCACGCGAGTCGGTTTCTTAAAAGATTATCGCGGCGACTTGCTGGAAGCACCGGCGCGGATCGCTGCTGCGATGTCGATTCAGGACGACCGGATCCACTCGCTGCGGTACGAAGATTTGGTACGTGATCCCGCGCAGCACTTGATGCAACTGCAATCCTTCATCGGCCTCCAGCCCGTCGACGGCCTGCAGCACTACGGCAGCGCCGAGCGACGCACCTATGGTGATCCTAAAGGGGTTCATCAGCATGCTGCGGCGCAACTCGATTCGATCGAAAAGTATCTGCAGCGGGCGGCGACGCGTGCGACCGACTGGAGATTGATGGATGACTACCGGCGTCATCTCGGCCACGATCTGCTGCATCGATTGGGATATGACGACGACGCGTTAAAACGACAACTCGACGCGGTCAAACCGCTGGGTGCGGCGCTAGCCCCGACACTGTCGTCGCAGGTCAGTCCACGGCCGGCGGAACCGCGACGCAGCGCGATCCGATTGCGACGCATGGCGGCGGATGTCGTGACGAAGTTGGGTAAGGCGGCGTGAGCGTCCCGTTTGCGAATCACTGCGATTCGAGACGGCAAGCAAGATGCTGATCTCGACTCCTGTACCCACCGTTCAAATTAGCACGAATCGTCCGATCGATCCGGACACGATGTCGACGTAATAGAGCAATCCATCGGGGCCTTGCTGGATGTCGACGGCAAAGTTGGCTCCTGTTGCGAACACTCCAACGGACGTCAAGTTGCCCGCCGCGTCGACGTTTCCGTGTCGGACAACGCCGCTGGCAAAATCGGCGTAGAACACGTCGTTGTTGTACTGTGGACCATAATTCAGATTCCAGCCGACGCTGCCCAAAACGATCACGTCGGTCCCCGCGGTGTGTGGCTGGGCGATGAAGGCGGGGCTGGCGGGCTGGCCCGAATTGTAAAACGCTTGGGCCTGCGGCAATCCCTGATACGACGGCGTGCGGCGATTGACCCCTTGGCCGCCCTCGTAATAGGGCCAGCCAAAGTTGGTTCCTGACGGTCCGGTGTTGATCTCTTCAAAACTGACCAGCCCGGTTTCGCCGATGTAGAGTCGTCCGTTGTTCGGGTTCACCGAAAGTCGCCAGGGATTTCTCAACCCGAGCTGATAGACTTTGCTGCGGTTGGAATGGACGTCCCCGTCGAAGAACGGATTGTCGCTGAATCCTTGGCCGGTGATGGGATCGATACGAAGGATCTTGCCGGACAGGCTGTTGGGGTCTTGAACGCGCAAGGCGCGGGGATCGGTTTGATTGAAGCTGGCGCCGTCGCCGATGCCGACGTACAGGGCGCCGTCGCCGCCGAAGGCCAGTCCGCCGACGGTGTGGGATCGGCTGTCGCTGTTGATGAAGTCTTGGAGGTAGCTGCCATCGGGGTTGAGTCCCGCCGGTGGTTCGTTGAAGTTCAAGGTGCTGTCGACGAACGCGTTAAAGTTCTCCCACGTGCTGTTGGCGCCCAGCAACGTGATGCCGCTGTCGGGGATGATCGTGGTGTAGTTGGTGGACGCATCGAGTGTCAAACGAATCAGCCGGCCGGCTCGGTTGCCCGAACCATCGGGACCGGCCAGCGGGTTACCGACGTGGTTGTAGACTTCTGGAGGATCGACTGTGTAGTTGATGTACAGATAGGGATTGTTAAACAAATCCGGGTGCAGTTCAAAATCGACCAGCCCGCGATCTTGGACGTTGTTGGTAATCCCGGAGAGGTCCACGACTTCGGTCAGCGGTCCGCCGTCGCGGGAGACTCGTATGATGCCGGCTTTTTCACCGACGTACAGGTTGCGTCCATCGGGTGACCATTCGACGTTCAGCGGTTGATTCAGTCCCGTGATGATGTCTTCTCGGATGATTTCGCCGGTCGGCACGGTGGGCGGATCAGCAGCCGGCGTATCCAGTGTCACACTCCAGGACCGAATGGAGGTGTTGTTGTAGGCGTTCCCGGTCGAGGCCGCGAACCCGACGTAGGCCTGATTGCCGACGATACCGTCCAGTTGCAGCGTCGTTTTCATCAACGCAAATTCGGGCTTTTCATTGGTATCGGAAAGGTAGACCGACAGGCTGTCACTTTGCCCGTTGTAGTCGACCCAGGTGTAGTAGGTCCGCCCGTCGTTGAGATCGTAGGGTGATTGAATCGTGCGGACCGGGGTGACGAGCACACCGTTGACGGTGATGGTGATTTCGTCGGCAAATTGTTCGTAGCTGTTTTGGAATGTATCCAGTTCGATTCCGATGGTGTTCTGTTGGGCGTTGTAGCCCAGGCCGCCGGAATAGTTGCCGAAGTCTTGTCCGGCGGTACCACCGGGAGAATTCTGGATGATGAAGGCCAATCCTTCACCGCCGGCGGATCCCTGTCCGCCACTGAATTGTGCGGCAAAGGTCGCTTGGAATGAGGTGTCGGCGTTCACGCTGATCGGCGTGGTGTAATAAGCCGAGCCTCGTTGCTGTGGGGCCGCGGCGGTCAGTTGTAGCTTGCCGTTGTTGAGCGTTGCGTTGCGGTTGAGCTGCAGATTGGCGGCGGAGTCAAACGAGGCGTAGGTCGGCAAGCCCTGATCGATGTCCAGGATGTTGATGGTTGCCGTGCGTGGTGCGAGCAGGCTGGCGTTTTCCGATCCTGTCAATCGAAAACTGAACGACTCGGTCCCTTCGGCGATGCCGTCTTGCAGCAGCATGACGGTGACCGACTTGCTCGTTTCACCGTCGGCAAAGACCAGCGTTCCGGAATTCGCGATGAAGTCACTACCCGCGGTGGCGGTTTCCGAAGCCGTGGCATAGTGGACCGACGCCGTCCCGTCGCTGCCGCCGACACGCGCGATCGTCAGCGTGACCGATGCATCGGATTCGAACACCGATGCAAAATCCTCCGCCAAGACAAAGCTGCCAGATTCGCCATTGTTGGGAGGGTCGACCGGTGGCGGAGGGGTGTCGGCTAAGTATTGAAAGCGGCCGTTTCCGTACAACGTTTCGCTTTGATGGAACCCGGACACAATGCCTTGGCCTTCGATGAAAAACCCGGTCGTGTAGGTCGACGGGGCTTCGGTTTCGAACACCTGGGCTCCGATTCGAATTCGATCGACTTTCAGGTTGCGATCGATGCCGTTGTCGGGATCATAAAAGTCATTGGTAAACGCGATCTCGATGCGATCGGCAGTGACCGTCTGGTTTGCCGTGTAGGTGTATATCGACTGGGTGGTCGAAACGTTGTCAAAGGTTCGCACAACGTTCCCGTCGATGAGCAGTTCCATTCGCTCCTGCCCCGTCTTGCCCGACGCATCGATGGAGATGACAGATCCGCTGCCGTTGCCGGTGGAGGCGAATTGGAAGTAGCCGTTTGCGTTCAGGTACTCTGATTGGCGAAAGCCCGGAACCACGCCGTCCTCGGCTCGCCACGACCCCGTTGAAAAGACCGCTGGGTCTTCGGTTTGATAGGTCACGCCGTCGACGACGATCCGATCGATGCGGAGGTTCCGATCAAATCCGGTCGCAGGGTTCCACCGGTCGTTGGTGAAGTTGATTCGGATGTCATCGACGGAGGCGTTGTCGATGCCGACACTGAATTCGCCGAAGAGTCGATTGCCCGCGTCGGTACCTGTCATGGTCCAGGTGCCGACGACGTCGCTGCCGATTTGCAGCTGCATTTCCTCCTCACCGATTTGACCGGCGGCGTAGATCTGGATTGACAGCGCGGCTGGGAACTGTGCCAGAACGGATCGGTCCAGGTCGTTGGCGTGTGTCACCGACCCGATCGTTTGCTCGAGGTCCCAGTCGGCTTCGTGACGGGTGCTGCCGGTACGATCAATCGACGCGGCAACGTCGAGGCCGGTGACGGTAGCGATCTGGCGCAAGAACGTTTGGCCTTCGGCACCCGCGGCCACGTCACAGCCGTAGATCAGCAAGTCGCCGCCGGGGGCAAAGGAGGCTTTCCAACGCGTCAATTCCGCAGCCCGATTGGCGACCGTGTCCGCGTCCACCCGAGCTTGCCCCAATTGCAATCGGCCGGGCTGCCCGTGACTGATCAGGTGCACGCTGTTGAGCCCGGATCGGTTGGACAGGATCTCAGAGATCTGTGAAACGGCGTCGACGGCTTGATCGAGCACGACCAACTCGGCACCGGCGGGGATCGCGTCGGTGAAATCAAAGTCGTCGGCGACGCTGGGATCGACGATCACCAACGTCGCTGTCGGGTTCAGCGACACCGCCGAGCTCTGAATCGAATCAGCCACGGGGCCGGCGGCCGCCACTTCAACCGGCTCAGCGACCGGCACCGCAGCGACTGCCGCGCCGGCGTCGGCGGCCAGCATGATCCGCGGCTCCATCGGACCGGCGGTCCATCGGGGGGATCGATGTGTTTGACGGCGTTTGATGCCCGTGGTGGCGCGTGAGCGAACCATTGCAGCGACCGAGCTTTGTGGCAAAGAGAACGTGGCAGAAAGATCAGTTTCTGACGTTACTCCCTGAGTCAAGCAAAGCAAGACAGACCCGCTTGATCATCGCGCGAATTACAACGTCTGGTCCGATCGTATCGGTTTCGCGGCGCGCTTCGTCGCGACCCGGATCACACTCGCGGAAATGACGAGTCAGATTGACGCGGGCGGATAGATGTGGGCGGTGGCCGTTAAAGAAGTGTCGGAATCTACGCCTTGCTCGCTCAGGCGGCGTGGCGTTTCCAGAACACTCGTTTGCTGTTTCGTCGCATCTGCCGCCAATAGTGCTTGGACGTCAGCAAGCCCGGCTCGTCGGCGGCGAGTGCCAACAGTGAAAGGATTCGTTGTTCGGGAGCTGAGTTCGACGATTCGATGACTCGTCGCGTCATCCTGCTGTGGCGGAGCAATCGCTGTCGATGTGCGGCCGAAATCCGATCGTCGTCTGACGTGAGGTAGGGCGCGATTCGGTCGAGCAGTTCCAAAATGCTGGCGTTACGGGCCGACGTTTTTTGACTGGCGTGAATGCGGAACGCAGCGAGGGGCCGATCGGTCTTGGCGACCTTCATTCCCGCGTCGAAGCCCCGCAACCAGTAATCGAAATCCATCGTGTAGTAGAGCGATTCATTGAACGGTCCGAGTCGGTCGCTCAGTCGTTTCGTCCAGAACACTTCGGGTTGGATAAAATTTCGATTGGGATTCGGGTGAAGCCAGTGATTCCACAAATCGACGATTTCGGCCAACGTTGAAATATCCGAACACTGATCGCGAAGTCGTTTTCCTTGCGCATCCACTTTTCGGCAGACACCGGAAAACAGATCTGCATCGGGGTTCTCTTTCCAAAGTGCGACGATTCTTCGGAAAGCGCCCGGCAGATAATAATCGTCGCTGTTGATGTAGGCGCAGATGTCACCATCGACTCGATCGAATCCTTTATTGATCGCATGGGATTGACCGCGATCTTTTTCGCTACACCAATAGGTCAGTTCGCTGTCGTGCTGTTTGATGATGTCGACGGATCCATCCGAACTGCCTCCGTCTACGACAGCGTATTGCAAGTGAAAGTCGCTGTCACGACCTTCTTGCGTCAAGACACTCAGGATCGTTTGCTCCAAGTACTCTGCCTGATTGTACGATGGGGTAACGATTCGGAACGTGGGACGGCGATGATTCGACGATGACATGATGGCTTACCAGGAGATCGTTAGGCAGCGCGACGCTGTGTTTGGTTTTCGGACCCGATCAGACTTCGATAAAGTTCCATGTAGCATTGCGCCTGCGTATCGGATTGAAACTGATTCATGATCAGATCCCTGGCTTGGGAACCCATCGCTTGCATGGCATCCGGGTTGGCGATCGCGGTCTGCAAACGTCGTGCGAGTTGGGCGGCGTCACCGTTGTCGGCGAGCAATCCTGTTTTGCCGTTAATCACGTAGTCGGGGATTCCACCGGCATCGAATCCGATCACCGGCGTACCACACGCCATCGCCTCCAGACCGGTCAACGGAAGATTGTCTTCGGTCGATGGAAGGACGAAAACATCGGCGGCGCTGTACACCAGACGGCGCGTGCGATCGTCTTGAACGTTGCCGACGTGGATCATCTCCGGCAACGTTTTGGTCGCATCGGAGAGCGTGCCGCTGCCGAAGACCAAGCCGCGGACGTTGGGATTCGACCCCACACGTTCCAACGCCGCCAACAGTTCGGTCGCGCCCTTGCGGCGGCTGCCCAAGTTCATCGCACCAAAGCCGATGATGAAGGCATCGGGCTCAATGCCGAGCGTTTCACGGGCAAATTGTTTCTGCATCGGGTAGAGCTTGTCGGTCGGCATTCCATAAGGAATTCGGGTGAACGATTTCGCGTCGGCCAGTAACGGACTGGATTGCGCCAACCCCAACAACCAACGGCTCGGCGCGACGATGTGCAGATTGATGTCTTTCAAGGCGCGGCGTTTGGTTTCGAACGCCTGAAAACTGACATCGGTTTGACCGGACCGTTTGACTTGGGGGCAGTTTCCGCAGCCGACACGAAACCGTTGGCAGCCGCCGGCGAAGTGGCAACCGCCGGTCAGGGCGTTCATGTCGTGAAGTGTCCAGACAACCGGTTGGTCTGGGTCCAGCGAACCGAAGAAGCTGGGGAAGTCGATGAACTTGGAGATCCAATGCAGGTGGATGAGATGCGGCTGGGCTGGGTCGGCGGCCGCGGGGTGATCCAGCGGCGGCCAAGGAGTGAACGGCTGACCGTGCGGCGAAGTAAAGATTTCTGCCCCATCTTTCGCGCCGCGTGTGGCACGTTTGAACGACTGGCGATGCACACGAAACCGGACCCGATCGAGCGCATTTGGCAACGTCCCCTTGCGCGCCCATTGGGTGCTATAGAACTCGTCGGTATCAAATTCGGCAGGCTGCGAATCGTTGAAGGATTGACCGGCAAGGTATTGAAACCGGCTTTGGATTCCGCGGTTGCGCAGCGCGGCGTGCAATTGTCGCGCAGCCGTCGCGGCTCCGCCGCGAAGAAAGCTGTTGAAATGACTGACAAACACTGGATCCCACCGGAAAACGAAGCTTAAGAGAGTGTCGGACTCTTTTCACTTCAATCGCCGGAAAGGACGGCAAACGATGAGTGGTCTGCCGGCGGATTCAGCTGGTCGGGTTTGGCAAATTATTGCGGTCGGGATGGGCCGGTGATAGGGATTGGCCGGGTCGGATTGCGGTCATCCTGGTCGTGATCCACACCCGATCAAAATCAATTCTTACGAATCGAGCAACTTTGCCAGCGTCGTGGCGAGACCACGCAGCGCGTCGGTGTCCGGCAGCGTGATCGTCAGTTGTGGCCGTCCCTGTTCGTCTTTGTCGACACACTGAGACAAACGCTCGGTCAGGGTGGCGACCGTTTCATCGCTGGGTGCTTTGTCGCCAGCCGATGGAATCAGTTCGCCCGCCAACGAGAGCGCCGCGGTGATCAGGCCGCTGGTCGCGGCGGCGACTTTTTCTCGTTTCGCTTGCAAGGCTTGAGCCTCGGCCTCGACCCTTCGCTGTTGGCTTTGGTCCACCGGCGCGGCGGGCAACGGATCCAAGATGACTTCCAATCGGCGTCGCAAGTCTTCCATGCCGCTGACCATCGCGACCTCGGACACGTCGCTGTCCATGTCGATCGATGCGTCGGCGAGTTCCTGTTTCGACGCCAGTGTCTCCAGCAACCGTTCTTCGATGGTGTCGCCGACGGTGACCAATTTGTAAATATGGACGGGGTTCTTTTGTCCCATCCGATAGGCGCGGGCGATGCGTTGTTCCAGAACGGCGGGGTTCCAGGGCAAATCCACGTTGATGACTGTGTTGGCCGCTTGCAAATTCAATCCCGTCGACCCGGCGTTGGTCATGCAAATCACACGGCATTGCGGATCGTTTTGAAAACGCGACACCAGTTCGCCACGTTTCTTTTGCGGCACTTGTCCATCCAGACGGACGTAGTCACAGGCCATCGTGTCCAATCGTCGCTCGATGCGGTCCAGCATGCGTCGCCATTCGCTGAACAACACGATTTTCCTCGTCGGGTCTTCGATCAACCCTTCCAGCAATTCGGTCAATCGTTCCAGCTTGCTGCTGTATTCGGTTTCCTCCTGGTCGATCAGATACGTGCTGTCGCAGGACATCCGCGCCATCAGCAACGATTTTTGCATCCGCAGCAAGTCCATTTCGGTCATGAACTTTTTGTTGACGATCTGGGCCACGATGGCGACATGGGAATCGTTGATTTCTTTTTGTTCGGCCGTCGGTTCGATGCGAATCACTTCGTCGATCCGTTCGGGAAGCTGCTTGGCGACCTCGCTGCGCGTGCGGCGAAGCAGGATCGGTTTGAGCGATTCGCGTAGCTGGTCCAAGCGGTGGTAGCCCAGCGTTTTGCCGCGTTCATCGACCACGTGGTGCTTGTGAAAGAACTCGTACGCCGGCCCCAAACGGTCTTCGTCCACGAACCGCGTGACGGTGAACAAATCGCCCAGCCGGTTCTCAAGCGGTGTTCCCGACAACACCAATCGGAACGGGCTTTCCAACTGCCGGATCACGTTGCTGGTTTTCGACTCCCAATTCTTGATCCGCTGACCTTCGTCCAAGATGATCAGATCCCAGGGCACCTCTTCGATCGCGGTCAGGTCACGGAGGACTTGTTCGTAGTTACAGATCGTGAAGAACGCGTCGCTGCGATATTGCTCGTATCGCTCGGCGCCGGTGCCGAGCACGATTTGGGTTGTTCGGTCACTGAAGCGTCGGATTTCATTTCGCCACTGCGTCTTCAACGAGGCCGGAGAGACGATCAGCACGCGTTTGATGTCGGCCAATTGGGACAACAGTTCTGCGACGCCGATGCCTTGAATGGTTTTGCCCAGTCCCATGTCATCGGCCAGGATCGCGCGTCCGGCGCCTGCGGCGAACGCGATGCCGTCCAACTGGTAAGGCAGCAGGGTTGCATTGAGCAGTTCTGTTCGTAGCGGGTGATTCTCGGTGTCCTTGCGAATCGACTCACAGGCTTGGCGAACACGCTGTTGCGTCAACTGGCGTTGAATAAACGCTTCGGCATCGGGATAGATCGTGACATCCTGCCCGGCGTTTTCCAACGCGGAGATCCGCGTCATCGCGTCTGACGCGTCGGTGATCGGGGTCGTGTTTGCCTCGCCGACGATCTCTTCCATTTTGGGATCGACCTTCGTGGGCAGATGAAACAGCAGGCCGCGATCTTCGCCGTAGCAAAGGGCCAGCGAAAGCTTTTTGCGGCGGTAAGGCGAACGCAGTTTGGCGGCGGAGAAACGTTTTTGAACCTTGGTTTGGACGTGCAGGACATGTTTGCACGTTTGCAGTTTGTTGGTACGAAAATCGGGACACGTGCAATAGGCCTGACCCGTATCGAACCCTCGCAGCGCGACGCGATAGGTTCGGCCGGATCGTTCGCTGGTGACGAGGTAATCCGTCCACGGCTTGGTCGTGTTGGTCGATCGCACTTTCATGCGTTCTTCGGCGGCGCGCTTGACCCGGTCGGCGATTGCTCGCTGGTGCAGCTCTTTCGGCGTCAAGTGTTCCAAGGGAACCGATTCGTCGGGCGGTTGTGCCAGTCCGAGGTCGCTTTTGGATTGCAACAGATGGTCCAGTGCCGCGCCGACGTGCAAGCAGGGGGTCTCGCATTGGTTGCAGTTGACGATCAATTGCCGACGGCGTCCCGACTGCAGCGTGATGGTCGCGATCGCCACCCCGTTGTCGGCTTCGGCGTCCGGAAGTCGGACGCGGAACAGATCGCCGCCCAGAAAGACATCGTCGTGATGGAGCTCAAGAAACTGTGCCCCCTGGCGGATCAAGGCGGCGCCTTCGTCACCGAGCAACTGGCAGGCTTGGGAAAACGTCAACGACCCGAGTCGCTGGTGGAAGACGTTGCCTTGTTTGCGTCGGACACCTGATGGTGCCGATCGGGTCTTCGTTTGACTCATCTGCCTTCCGTTCTTTGGTTCCGTGGTCGATTGACGCAGAACGGGAATTAGAACGGGATCAGAGACGACTGGCAAGTTTGATCTGGCCTGCCGATGAGTGCGCGGCAACCATGCAGGACGGAATGTCATTCCGTCCTGCATGCGTCACGTCAGCCGTCGGTCACTTTGCCGGAATCATCTGGACGGCATCCAGATGCACCAGACCGTTGGCTTGTTCGGTCAAGATCACGACTTTGATTTCTTCGTCCTTTTCGACGTCGATGGTCGCGACCGGCGTGAACTGGCGGTCCTCGGTTCCCTGGTAGTTCACGCTCTCGGTTACCACTTGATCTCCGATTCGAATCTCAACCGGAGCATCGGTGGCGCGATTGTTGAAACGGTCATCGGCCGGAGAGCAACCGACCAGGATTTGAAATCGACCGCTTCGCGGGGCTTTGAGCGTGTAGGTCGCTTGGGCCCCCGAGCCCGGGCCGGCGTACTTGTAGCTGTAGGCGACATATCGATCATTTCGGCCGCCGCCGCTGGTCCATTTCCCCTTCAGCTCTGCTTCACGATCGTCGATCACGATGCCTTCGAAGGACGCCGGATCTTGGCCGGTCATCGGGCCGAATTTGGATGCCCGTGGCAGTGCCCCTTCGTCGATCGTGATCGGAGCCGACGGAGTGCTGCGACGCGCCTTGCCCGGCAATTCCAACAATTCCAGCAGCTCATCGAGGTGGTTTTGATAAACGTCGCGTGGGGTGCAATCGCGAAGGGCGCAGATCGATGCCGCTTTGCCGACGACTTCGCCCATCATGCCACAGGTCTTCATCACGCGAACGGTGCCGAGGGCTTCGTGGGTGACGCTGACGTTTCGTCCGGCCATGAACAGGTTGTCGATGTTCCGGCTGTAGAAACAGCGATAGGGGACGGGGTAACCGTAGGATCGATCGACGCGGCGGTCATGGACGGCGACGCTGATAAACGGGTTGTCGGGATATTTTTTGGCGTATTGTTCCTTGGGGTAATGCAGGTCGATCGACCAGGTGCTGGGGACACAGCCATCGGGGAAATCGCGTTTGGCGACGATGTCATCCTGGGTCAGAACGACGTCCCCGAGCAACCGATTGCTCTCGCGTGGGCCACCGACGTAGGCGACCCAACTGAGGACGGCGGTCTTGTGATCGGCGGCGCCGTCGCGGTTCTTCATGGCGTTGAACGCGCCGTAGACGGCGCGCAAATTCCAGTCGCGGATGCCTTCGGCGTCACCGATCGCGTCCTTGTCAAAACCGCTTTCCCAGAACCACTGACCGTGGTGGTCGCGGGGATAGGGAAAGTCTTGCATTTCCAAATCCAGCGCCCACGGCGTTTCAGGAAACGACTTCGGTGAATCGGTTTCATCCCATCGCCACATGTTGCTCATCCCCATTCGGCCATCGGGCGCCATGTCGCTATCGGCACCGACGAATTGGCCCAGCCAACCGTGACCGGTGCAATCGACGAAACGGTCTCCGAGCATGCGAACGACCTCGCCGGTTTTCGTGTTGAGCGCATCGACCGAGACGATGTGATTGTCTTGGACGACGGCATCGAAGGCGTGGTGATTGAGCCACAGATCGATCTGGGGCTCGGCGCGAACGACGCGTTCTTTCAGATCATCGCCGAACTCCTCATAGCGGCCGGGTGATTTGGTCGCTTGGTCGGCGAACTCCTCGATGATCTCGCCGATCCGGGGGAACTTCCCGCGGCGGATATTGCCCATCGCCCAGACACGCACCTCGCTCGATCCGTTGCCTCCCAAGACACCACGATCTTGGATCAGGGCGACGCGGCATCCCATCCGGGCGGCGCTGATTGCCGAGCCCATGCCGGCGTAACCGCCACCGACGACCACCAAGTCATACGGTCCACGTTGGAGCGGCTCGTCGGGCAACCCTAATTGCTTCCGTCGCCAATCCGACAACACCTTGTCGGCCGGTGGCGGTGGGTCGCTGTCGAGTTGCGTCGTCAGGTAAAGACAATCGCAACGGCCGTCAAATCCGGTCAAGTCTTTCAGCCGCAGTTCCGTTTTTCCTTGGGACAGCTGGATCGTTCCCCCGTCTTGCCAGCCCCACGTCGCACCCTCGGTGCCGAAGGTTTCGTCGAGCGTTTGGTCACCGATCTGAATTTGGAATTTGCCAGGGTGCCCGGGGGCGTCCCAGCGAGCTACCCAGTCGAAGGTGCGGGCCCAGACGCGGTAGGTCCCGGGTTGTTTCACGTCGATCTGGGTCACGGCGTCGTCGACCGGCGTGCCCAGTCCGTGCGCGAGCAGGTAGGGAGACCCCATCTGCTGGATGAACTGGGTGTCCAATTTCCACCCGCCGGGATCGTCAAAACTCTCGGTTTCGACAAAGATCTCGGCCGCGGGGGCCGAATTCAACACGAGGTGCGGCGTGCAAACCGCCACCAGCACGGCCAATGGTGCCAGGAAGCCCCGGAATCGTGATTTGGAGAGATTGCCAATCATGGTTGTGAGTCGGAAACAGTAGGGAGGAAAGGGGGTTGGGCAGGATACTTCGTTAGTGGAGCAAACGCCCAATTTGGACATCGATTCTCGGAGATTTCAGCGTTTCGCTCGGCCAGAGAAATCGTACCGCCCAAGGACAGACCGCCCGATCGCGAGGTTGGATTTCAATTAGGGGCTGAGAAAAACGACGTCATCAGCTAAACTACGTGGCCAGACAGGCCGACGGACAGCCTGCGCGCTCCACCACTCCACTGCAAGCCGATCGCCCGAAACGCTTCGATTCTTTCGCATGGACACCCTCGAATCTCAGCCTCATTCTACCATGCCCGAACCTAGCGATTCCCCCCAGGAGCCACCCAAGAAACGGGGCGTCCCCGAAGGCTTGTGGCTGAAGTGTCCCGGTTGTGGGACCAGCGTCTACAAAAAAGAAGTCGAACAGCGACTCAACGTCTGCCCCAAGTGCGACCACCATTTTTACGTTTCGGCGGCCGATCGAATCGTCCAGGTGGTCGATGAAGGCACGTTCGAGGCGATGAACGAGCACCTGCGACCGACCGATCCGCTGGAGTTTTCCGACCGCAAACGCTACGCCGAACGACTCGTCGGGGAACAAAAGCGAACGGGTTTGTCCGACGCCGCGATCACGGGGACCGGCATGATTCGGGCCCGCCGCGTCGCGCTCGCCGTGACCGACAGCGCGTTCATCATGGGAAGCATGGGCTCGGTGGTGGGTGAACGTTTGGCGCGGTTGATCGAACATGCGACCACGCAAGACTTGCCGCTGATCATCATCAGCGCCAGTGGCGGAGGGGCACGGATGCACGAAGGCATTTTGTCGCTGATGCAAATGGCCAAGGTCAGCGCCGCACTGGCCCGCTACGACAAAGCGGGCGGCTTGTTCATCAGCGTCCTGACCAACCCCACGATGGGCGGTGTCGCCGCCAGTTTCGCTTCCCTGGGAGACTTGGTGTTTGCCGAACCCAAAGCCTTGATCGGGTTTGCCGGCCCGCGAACGATCAAGGCGACCATCGGAATTGAATTGCCCGAAGGGTTCCAGACCAGCGAGTTTTTGCTGGAACACGGCTACATCGACCGAATTGTGCATCGCAAACACCTGAAAACTGAAATCGCCCGCGCGATCGACTATTGCGGAAAGTAGGTCATCCATGGGGATTTTTGATTCCGTCAAATCGATGCTCGGCGGCAGCGGCGGCAGCAGCAGCGGTGGACGCATCGATATTCAAAAGCGGTTCACGCTGGAACGGACCGCGTTCACCGGCACGATGGCCAAGTTTGTCGTCGCCAAGGACCACGATCATGGCGGCCGCCTGGTCGGGATCAAGATCCTGGACCCGGAAAAGGTGGAGCTGTTCGAAAGCCGGTTTCGCCACCTGAAAAAACCGTCCGAGGGCCAAATCGCCCTGAAAATGCACCACCCCAACGTCGTCGAAACCTATGAAATCGGCATGTCCACCAAGGGGCAACCGATTCTGATCATGGAGTTCGTTGCCGGGCCGAGCATGCAGAACATCATCGTCCAAAAGCAGGAACATCATGTCGCCGGCAAACGAATGATGCTGATCCGTTCGATGTGTGAAGCACTCAAGTATGTGCACAACCAGGGCTTCATCCACCGTGACATCTGCCCCCGCAACTTCATCCTGCTGCCGGAGTCCGAGGACGTCAAACTGATCGACTTTGGGCTGACCCTGCCGGCCACCCCGCCGTTCATGGTGCCCGGCAACCGCACCGGGACGCCGCTTTACATGTCGCCCGAAATCGTCCGCCGACGGCCGACCGATAAACGCGTCGATCTGTTCTCGCTCGGCGTCACGTTCTACTGTTTGATCGCCTTTTGCCATCCCTGGCAGGGGGATGTTGTCAGCGGACGGGCGGCCCTGCATCACGACACCTCGCCCCCCAAACCGCTGGTCGATGTCTGCCCCAACGTCGATCCCTCGTTGGCCCGCGGTGTGATGCAGTTGATGCACCCCAAAGTCGAAGAGCGAACGCCGACGATCGAACAGTTCATTCAGCGGATCGCCAAGGTGCAAAGTGTCTACCAAAACGGGGCGCCGAGTCCCGAGTTGAGCTGACAGGCCCGCTCGATTCCACTACGCTCTGTCGTTGAACCCTTTCCCAACACGTCTCGGTCGACCGATCGAGACCTCTTTCTCGAGGCAATCAAGCATTGAAGCAAGTTCGTCAGGATCGCTGGACGGTCCAAGATTCGGTGGCAGAATATGGTGTCGATCGCTGGGGCGACGGGTATTTTAGTATTTCCGAGCAAGGCACGGTGGTCGTTTCGCCTTCGCGAGATGAACATACGTCTATCGATTTGAAGGCCCTCGTCGACCAACTCGTCGACCGCGGGCTCAGCCTGCCCATTCTGCTCCGCTTCAACGGTATCCTCCGCGACCGACTGCATCATCTGCACGACTGCTTTGCCCAGGCGATTGACGAAAACGGCTACCGGAACCGCTATCGCTGTGTGTTCCCGATCAAGGTCAACCAACAGCGCGAAGTCGTTCAACAAATTGTCGCCGAAGGCGCCGCCTTGGGTTTCGGCGTCGAAGCCGGCAGCAAGCCCGAGCTGCTGGCCGCCATCGCGATGAGCGACGCTTCGGTGCCGATCGTTTGCAACGGTTTCAAAGACGAAGAGTACATCCGTTTGGCGATGATGGCCCAGCGGCTCGGGCGAACCGTGTTCCCCGTGGTCGAGAAAGCCAGCGAGTTGGATCTGATCTTCCGTGTCGCGTCGGCCGTCGGCGTCCGCCCCACGATCGGCATGCGGGTCAAACTGGCCACCCGCGGCAGCGGCCGTTGGCAGGCCAGCGGCGGCTACCGCAGTAAATTTGGGCTGACGGTGGCGGAGGTTTTGGCGTCGCTGGACCGCATGATCGAAATGGGATTCGAGGATTGTTTTCAACTGCTGCACTTTCACGTCGGCAGCCAGATCGGAAACATCCGTCAGCTGAAGTCGGCGATCCTGGAAGCCGCCCAGATCTACGTCGATCTGCAACGCCGTGGTGCCGCGATGGGGTATCTGGACGTCGGCGGGGGATTGGGCGTCGATTACGACGGCACCCAGACCGACAGCCAATCGAGTATGAACTACTCGATTCAAGAATACGCCAACGACGTCGTCTACCACGTGCAGAGCGTCTGCGACGAAGCTGGCGTTCCCCACCCGCAATTGATTTCGGAAAGCGGCCGCGCGGTTGCCGCCCATCACAGCATCCTGGTGATGGAAACCCTGGGCGTCACCAAACAGGGTAACGCGGATTTGCCACCCTGGGCCGCGTCGCCGGGCAACGGCGAGCCGCAGTCGGAAGGGCCGCCGGAAGATTACGAACAACCGGTCCGTGATTTGTGGGACGCCTACGCGAATCTGACGGCCGACAACATGATGGAAAAGTTTCATGATGCGCAGCTGACGTTGGACATGTGCATGAACCTATTTAGCGGCGGGTACCTGCCGCTGGAACAGCGTGTTGCAGCCGAAAACCTGTACTTCGCCCTGTGCCATCGCGTCCGCGAACTGGCCCAGGCCGAAGGCGATTTGCCGGCCGAGCTGGAACATCTTGATCGCATGCTTTCCGACATTTACTTCGTCAATTTCTCGCTGTTTCAATCGATGCCCGATGCCTGGGCGATCGACCAGTTGTTCCCGATCATGCCGATCCATCGGCTCGGCGAACGCCCCACCCGGCACGCCGTGCTGGGCGACATCACCTGCGACAGTGACGGCAAAGTCGATTCGTTTGTTTCTGAAAACGATTGCTGTGACACCCTGTTGCTTCATCCGCCCGAAGACGGCCAGCCGTATCAATTGGCGGTGTTCATGGTCGGGGCGTATCAAGAAATCCTCGGCGACCTGCACAACCTGTTCGGCGACACGCACGCGGTGCACGTCGAGTGCGAGGGATCGGCGGTGAAGATCCGTTCGATCGTCAAGGGCGACACCGTCTCCGAAGTGCTCAGCTACGTTCAATACGACGACCGCGAATTGCTCGACCGGATCGGGCAGTCGGTCGAAGACGCCATCTCGGATGAGCGGATCGATCACCAACAAGCCGGCCGAATCGTCGCCGCGTTCGAAAAAGCTCTCGCCGGATACACCTACCTGGAACCGACCAGCAAGGGTGCCCCGATGGAAGACTTCGAAGTGCCACAGCAATTCGAAAACGCACCACAAGACCAGGCCGCGACATTCGAAAAGCAAAGCTCGACGACGTAGGCGTGGGGGAGACGCTGCAGGCATCGGTCACGCACAGCGTGACCTATCCGTTGGACGCCGAAACGGTGATCCGTTCGTCGTCGGCACGGATGACTTTGGCGGTTACCAGATCTCCGGTCGTGATGCCGGGATCATCACTGACCCACTCGGCCGGCGCGTAGCGGCAGGTCGTCCCGCGTAACAACCGCGATTCACTCTCGCTGCCATCGAGCCGGACCAGTTCGCGATCGGATTCGACCAGCACTTGCACGGATTCACCGACCAGGCTGGCAAAGTAGTCGCGGCGAAGTTCGGACTCCAGTTCGGCGAGTTGGTGAACGCGTTGGTTCTTGAGATCGCCGGGTAACTGGTCCGGCATTTCGGCGGCGGGTGTGCCGCGGCGAGCGCTGAAGGGAAAGGCGTGGATTTTGGAGAACCCGGCGGCGCGACAGGTCTGCAGCGTCTGCTGGAACTCGGTTTCGGTTTCACCGGGAAATCCGACGATGATGTCGGTTGTGATCGCCGGTTTGTTGAGCGCTTCATTGAGCATGCGGCAACGGTCCAGAAACATCCGTGTGCCCCAGCGTCGACGCATCCGACGCAGCACCGAGTCGCTGCCCGATTGCAGACACAGATGGACGTGGGGGACGAGGCGATCGGAAAACTCGGTCATCACGCCGATCAGGCTGCGAGTCACCTCGGTCGCTTCGATGCTGGACAGTCGGATGCGGAAATCGCCGGGCAGCTGACAGAGCTGTCGAACCAGATCCGACAGCCGCGTCCATTCGTCGCGCGGTTTGTTGCGATTCCAATCGACGCCGTAGTGTCCCAGGTGAATTCCCGTCAGAACGACTTCGCGATGGCCCGCTTCGGTCAACCGGCGGACTTCGTCGACGATGTGTGCCAGCGGCCGCGACGTCAGTTTGGGTCGCACGTGGGGGATGATGCAGTAGCTGCATCGAAGCAAGCAACCGTCTTGCACTTTGACATACGCGCGATGCCGTCCGGAAAAGCCGTCCAGCCCGGTGGGGACGTCGACGACGCCGAACCGCGACATCAGATCGGGCAGTTCTCGTTTGTCGGTGACGACTTCGGCCACCCCGGGCAGCTTGGCGACTTCCTCGGGCGCCCGCGTGGCGTAACAGCCCATCACGACGATCCGGGCATCGGGGTTTTCCCGCGCCATGCGGCGAATCACCTGCCGACTTTTGACGTCACCTTGATTGGTGACGGTGCAGGTATTGACGATGCAAACGTCGGCCTGGTCTCCCTGGGCGCAGTCTTCAAATCCGACACGCTGCAAGCCTTGTCGGACGAGTTCGGTTTCGTACTGGTTGACTTTGCAACCGAGTGTGGTGACGCGTAGCTTTGCCGACATGCTTTAGCCGGCCGGTTCGATGGTCGCACTCATGCTGCCTTTGCAACGCGGGATCAAGTCATCTTTGCCGTAGGCGTGAATCTGGTCGCGTTTCAATTCGGCGTGTTCCATGGTGGTGGTCAGACAAATCGCTTTGCCGTGGCTGTCGACTTGGGTCGCGATTTGGAACCCTTTTTCGACCGGGTAGCGAAACAGTTTTCGCATCATCATCACGACGTATTGGTAGCTGTGATCGGAGTCATCCCAAAGGACGACGTTGTAGCGAGGCTGTTTCTTCGGTTTGGTTTGTTGCTCTTGCTCGACGGCCGGATCGGCAACCGCGACTTGCTTGTCTGACATTTTCGAAAACTGCTCCGTCGTGTGAACGCTGGGCGAACGGTCACGCCCTCTGTTGCTACGATTACACGGGACCTATTGTAGCGCGGCTGCAGAACCGAAGGCAGACCCGATTTTGATGGTTTTTTCCGATTTTCATCCACATTCACTGAGTCGTTCCCGTGTCTCCATCCCGTGAAAATGCGGCCACCGGGCCGCTCGACGACGCGTCACTGGACCAATTGATTGAATCGCTCGATTCCGACCGCAACGCGCTTTTGGACGACCTTCTGGAGTGGTTAAGGATCCCTAGCGTCAGTAGCGACAGCCGGCGTCAGGGGGAAGTTCGCCAGGCCTGTGACTGGGTCAGCCGAAAACTGGAGCAGGCCGGACTGTCGGTGGAAACCATCGCGACGGAGGGACATCCGATGGTGGTTGCCCAAACCGCTCCGATCGAGGGAGCGCCGGTAGTTTTGGTCTATGGACACTATGACGTCCAGCCCGCCGAGCCGCTGGAAGATTGGGTCAGCGGACCGTTCGAACCGACCGTTCGCGATGGAGATCTGTTTGCCCGCGGTGCGACCGACGACAAGGGACAAGTTCTGACGCACATTCAAAGCGTTTGTCGCTGGCTGTCGGCCGGTCACCCCTTGCCGCTGCAGATCAAGTTTCTGATCGAAGGCGAAGAGGAAGTGGGCAGCGAAAACCTGGAGCGAATGTTGCCGGATCTGGCCGAAAAACTGGCCTGTGATTGCGTCGTCATCAGCGACAGCAGCCAGTACGCCGACGGACAACCGGCGATCACGTATGGGCTGCGGGGCATCGCCACCTACGAATTGAGCGTCGACGGCCCCAGCCAAGATCTGCACAGCGGATCATTCGGCGGTGCGGTGATGAACCCCGCCATCGCGCTGTGCAAGATGTTGGCCTCCATGGTCGATGAAAACGGCGTGATCCAAATCCCAGGGTACTACGATCGCGTTCAGCCGCTGACCGACCAGGAACGGCGGCAATGGCGCGAGCTTCCGCAATCGGACGAAGCGTTTGCCGCAAACGTGGGTGTCCAGGAACTGTTCGGCGAACAAGGCTACACGACTGACGAGCGACGTTGGGCACGACCGACGTTCGACATCAACGGGCTGACCTCGGGCCATCAAGGTGAAGGCGTCAAGACGATCATCCCCGCCAAAGCGTCCGCGAAGATCAGCTTTCGGTTGGTCGCCGACCAAGACCCCCGGGAGCTGACGCAGCAATTGAACGAACACTTCAGCGCCAACGCTCCGCCCGGTGTCCGCTGGAAACTGGTATCCGATCACGGGGCGCCCGGGATGCTGGCCAACATCGACACGCCGTTCGCCAAGGCCGCCGAACGGGCCATCGACGCCGCCTTCGGTGCCAAACCGGTCTTCATTCGCGAAGGCGGCTCGATTCCGATCGTCACCCGTTTCCAAGAGGTCTTGGGCTGCGATTGCCTGTTGCTCGGCTGGGGGCTTTCCGACGATAACGCCCATAGCCCCAATGAAAAATTTCGTGTCGAGGATTACCATCGCGGCATCCAAGCCTCCGCCCGGCTCTGGAATGAAATCGCCAAACAAGTGGAATAGGCTTCCAATGAAGCAACCCTCCCTGGCCGGGAGGGTCGAGCGAAGCGAGACATCTGAGCTCTGAGCAAGTGGCTTGTTTTCGGATTTCAGGAATTTTCGAGGTAGGGGACGATACCGGGTAATCGGCGTTTGAGAGTTTCAATGTATCGACCACAGTCGAACGGGATGCGGGTCTGCCAGACGCGGTAGAGAATCCGGATCCAACTACGTGCGAGCTTGCGTAGCACCGCGTGGTGTTTCATTCCTTGGGCTCGTAACATTTGGTAGCGAGCTTTGGTCCACGGACACCATGTCCGGGCTGCGGCTGCAAACTCATGAAAGGTTTGGCGAAGGTATTTCGGGCAGGCATAGCGCCGTTGAACATGACGCTGCTTTCCGCTTTGACGCGTGATGGGTGCGATTCCGCTAAAGGAAGCCAGTTCATCGGCATCGGACCAGCGATCACGCTGCGAACCGAACGCACACAGAAGTCGAGGCGCAAGTGCTGGGCCGGCTCCTCGGAGCGAGGAGAACAGGTGGGCATCGCCGTGAGCCTTGAACGACTCGCTAATCTGTTGGTCGAACTGCTCAATCGTTTTGATGGATCCTTCGATTTGCTGAGCCAAATGCTTAACCGTCATGGACATGGGAGTGATCAGGGCAGAGTCATCGCAGAGCAACGGCGAGCTACGAATGGCATCGAGGGCTTCTTCTTGCCGCTCCTCATTTCGGACTCCGTGTTCTCGCAGAACCCGAACAATCAACCGACGATCAGCACGACGGAGTTGCCTGGGATCAGGCCACCGCTTGAGTACAGCCAGTAGCAAATCCAGCTGGTGGGATTTGCCGAACAGCTCCAAAACTACAGGAAAATACTGTTTAAGTACGCTGATAAGCTGCTGACGCAGTTTTGTTTGGCTGCCTACGATGAAGCGTCTTTGCTCGCAAAGCCGGTTCAGCAATCGCGTCTGCTCATCATCAGGCAGCCATGCCTTAAGGGTCTCGATTCGTTCGCGAAGAAGCCTGGCCAGATACATCGCGTCGGTAGGATCACTTTTGCCATCGCCACCCGGATAGCTTTCTCGATAGCGAGAGAGTTGTTTAGGGTTAATCGGGTAGAGAACGATGTTCTGACGGAACATCAAGGCATGGATCAGGGGGCCCTTGGACTGTTCGAGCATGATCGCGATTTTCCCGCCCTTGGCTTTCTCAGTCATCTTGGCGATCCATTGGTTGATCGCTTCGGGGGTGTGGGGCAGTTCCATCGCCGATTCTCTGCCTTGAGAATCAATGATGTGGCAGTCATGTTTCTGATCAGCCCAATCGATTCCAACAAAAAGCGCGATGGATTGGTTGAGTGTGGGTGAATTGTCGTTCATGCTGTAGTCTCACCGAGTTGAAAGGCTTGTGTGATTGGTAGTCCAGCCTCACCCACTTCGGAAACCTTATAGAGAGCCCGCTAAGCTACATCTGAGTGATCCGTTTTGGGATGAAGCGAGCGGTGTGCTCGGAAGTCTCGCTAAGCCGTCATGCGGCTGGGGAGGGGATCCGTAGCACTCCGCTGGCTACCGCTTCAAATAATAATCAGCGCGGCGTTGAGAATCCGCCATGCCAAAGCTGCGCTGCGGAAAGGGCTGCGCGATGGCAAGGACGCTCAACGCCGAACACTGAGGAGATGCTATAAGGGGAGGGTCGATCAGGCGTCATCGAATCATTTTCAGCCTCGATCAACATTCACCCGCCGCTGAGACGACTACAACACTTTCGAATTCACCTTTCCCCACCTACCTCAACTCATCATGTTAGATCGGAAATTCATCCTCCAAAACGTCGACCTGGTCCGCGAGAACTGCGAGCGACGCGGCGTGCCATGTGATGTCGATCGCATCGTCGAGCTGGACGGTCAACGCGTCGAACAATTGCAGCTCGCCCAAGAGCTCAATCGCCAAGCCAACGAAGTCAGCAAACAAATCCCCAAGGCCGCCGGGGATGCCGAACGGCAAGAGCTGATCGCCAAGGGCCGCGAGCTGCGACAACAGAAAGATGACGCACAAAAACGATGCGACGATCTCGAAACTGAAATCCTGGCGATCCAAACGCTGATCCCCAACCTGACGCACCCCGACGCGCCGACCGGTGGCGAAGAGGATGCCAAGGAATTGTCGTTCGGTGCGACGCCGAAACCGGAGTTCGATTTCCAGCCGCTGGACCACCTGCAGCTCGGTGAAAAGCACGACCTGTTTGATTTCGAAGCCGGTGCGCGTGTCGCCGGGGCCGGGTTCTACTTTCTCCGCAACGCCGCCGTCCGCTTGGACCTGGCGCTGCAACAGTTCGCCATTGCCTTCCTTTCCGATCGCGGTTTCACCCCCGTGTCCACGCCCGACCTGGCGCTGACCAGCGTGCTGCAGGGAACCGGGTTCAACCCGCGCGGTCCGGAGACGCAGATTTACAGCATCGAGAACACGGAGCTGAACCTGGTCGCCACCGCGGAGATCACACTCGGGGGCATGATGGCCGATCAAACGTTGACCGACACCGAGTTGCCGATCAAGCTGTGCGGGCTCAGTCACTGTTTCCGCACCGAAGCCGGAGCGGCCGGTCGCGCGTCCAAAGGTCTGTACCGCGTGCATCAATTTACCAAGGTCGAAATGTTCGCCTTCACGTTGCCCGAGCACAGTGACGCGATGCACGAAGAGATGCGGACGTTGGAGTGTGAATTGTTCGATGCCTTGGAAGTCCCCTACCGTGTCGTCGACACTGCCAGCGGCGACCTGGGTGGTCCGGCCTATCGAAAGTACGATTTGGAAGCCTGGATGCCGGGGCGGGGCGACGCCGGCGAGTGGGGCGAAGTGACGAGCACCAGCAACTGCACCGACTACCAGGCGCGTCGGCTGAACACGCGTTACAAGGTAACCGGAGAGAAGGGAACCAAGTTCCTGCACACGCTCAATGGCACCGCCGTCGCCACCGGACGTGCGATGATCGCGGTGATCGAAAACCATCAACGCGCCGACGGCAGCATCTCGGTTCCCAAGGTGCTGCAACCCTGGATGGGTTGCGACGTGATCGGGTAAGCAGCGCCTGCTTCCGCGATCACTGCCCCAGCGGCTATGTCCCAGCGGCTATGTCCCGGCACTGCGCGTTTTATGTCTCAAGCGATACCGTCGCAACACAGTTCGGTTACTTGAGCCCGTGACGGCAGTTGCGTACCGAGTGCAGTCGACCCGTTCGACACTGTCGGTGTGACTCGGGTGAGCTTGCCGTTCATCCAACCCGCCATCTGATCCGCCACGGCGTCGGCGTCGACGTCGTGGACCAAATCGTGTCGTCCGCCTGACCACCGCACAAACTCGCCGCGATCACGCATGCGGAGTGCCAGATTGCGACAGGCGGCCTGATCGATCAACTCGTCCTCGGTCCCTTGCATGATCAACGTCGGTGTCTCGATCTCGGCGGCGTGGTCGAGTGCGAATCGGCCTTGCGCTAGCAGTTGGGTCGCCAAGTACAGCGAGACGTGACTGTGTTGTAACGGGTCTGCTCGAAGACGCTCGGCTGCTTCGTGGTCGCGCGTCAATTGTTCCACTCTGGCCGGTTTGGAAATTTGGATCCAACGAAACAACTGGCCGGTTCCCCAGGCAGCGAATAGCTTCGGTCGATCCAGGAAAGTGGGTGGCATCAACATCGGTGCGACCAATACCAATCCCGAAAGATCTGGCGTCGAAACCGAATCAAACTCATCGCGGCGCAGGGCGTAGTTGACCGCGAAATTGCCTCCCATGCTGTGGCCGGCCACGACCTGATCCTTCTCGCCGAAGCGGTCCCACAACAGCCTCCGCGAGGACGCAATGATCTGCAAAATGGAATCGTAACTCTTGACGGTTCCGCGTCGTCCCGGCGAGCGGCCGTGACCGGGCAAATCGAAGGCGAAAACCGCCCAGCGGCGACGCAGCATCCGCTTGGCAAAGGACGCGAATCGTCCACCGTGATCCCCCAATCCGTGCACCAAAATCATCACGCCCAGCTCCGTGCCGTCGCCGCGATGCCAGAGCCGCGCGTACAAATCTTCCGCGTTGGGGATCGTCAGGGATTGGGCGATCACGATCGTCACCTGATGGATTGGTGCGGGGGGTGATTGGAAATTGTGGGATCTGGCACGAAATTCGCGTCCTGATCCGTTCTGCAAGGGACATTTGTCAGGATGGCACTCCGACGGACCGGTCCGAAACAGGTTCATTTTGAACGCTGTCGTCCAATTTTTCCGCCCATTTCAGGCGATCGAGATGCTTCTTCGACTTCTTCTGCTGTTCATTACCGTCCCCCTGGTGGAGCTGTATCTGTTGTTGCAGCTTGCCGGTTTCACGGGGGCGGGTCCGACATTTTTGCTGGTCATCATTACCGGCATTATCGGCTCTTGGCTGGCCAAACGTGAGGGCCTGATTGCGTGGCAAAAGTTTCAATTGGCGTTGGCCGAAGGCCGGATGCCGAGCCGCGAGATTCAGGACGGATTGATGATCGTATTTTCCGCCGCCCTGCTGCTCACCCCCGGCTTGCTGACCGACATCGTCGGCTTTGTGATGCTGGTTCCGGTCGGACGCAATCTGATTCGCAAGTTTGTACTTTCGCGACTGTTCCGCGGCTTTGGGTCAGGGGGCTTTGGGTCAGGAGGCTCCGGGTCAGGGGGCTCCGGGTCAGGGGGCTTCGGGTCCGTGCACGTCCACACCAAGACCACCTTTGAAAGCACACCCCTGCACCCCTTCGATGACAGCAAGACAATCGAAGGCAGAGCCACCCGCCGCTAGCAAACCCCACCAGCACCCACCGGGGACACGGCACCGATAAGAATGCCGTCGACCTCCAAGTTGCTAGCAACACCCAACAACCGGAATCTGTCCCCAACAACCGGGGTCTGTCCCCAACAACCGGGGTCTGTCCCCGAGCAACCGGGGTCTGTCCCCGAGCAACCGGGGTCTGTCCCCGAACAACCGGGGTCTGTCCCTGAACAACCGGGGTCTGTCCCTGAACAACCGGGGTCTGTCCCCAAGTGAACATTCACGTGAACATTCGTCCGCTCGAGCACCCGGGGTCTGTCCCCGCAATTTCGGAGCATCCGGGGTCTGTCCCCGGGTGAACATTCTGGGTGAATGGGGTCTGTCCCTGGGTGAATGGGGTCTGTCCCTGGGTGGACGGGTGCTGGGTGAATGGGGTCTGTCCCTGGGTGAATGGGGTCTGTCCCTGGGTGGACGGGTGTGGGGGTGGAGCGAATGTTTAGTCGTGGTCGGTCAGGTCTTCGACGTAGCTTTCTTCTAATGATGACGCTTCGGCGGCGGGCGGGGCGGGCGGAGTCAAGTCTAAGGTCGGACCGTCTTGGCGTGGGGCCTTGCGTGGAGCTCGGAGCGGTGGGGCTTTGCGGCGCGGAGCATCGGGCAAATCGTCGAACCTGAGCGGGTCTGAAATCGGCTCCTCCGCCGAAGCCGTCATGACCGGTGTCAAATCGATGATCTTGGTACGCAGTTCCCCGGGATCCGACCCGACTGCGCGGTCGACCGTCGACTCCAGATCCGGTGTCTCCGGTCCGCGATCCAACACATCGTTTTGCGACAGCGCCAACTGTGTGTCCGCCCAGCGTCTCCAATCCGGTCGCGTTTCGATCAGGGCCAAATCCTTGAGTTGCTGGACCAGCACGTCATCGTGCTCGCCCAGCCGGACCCGCAACCGGACCAAATTGCCAAGATAAAGCGGATTGGCGCGATCCATCGCAATGGCGGTGTAATAAAGCTCGAGCGCTTCGTCGGTCCGTCCGGCCGATTCGAGCGCCAATGCCAAGTTGTAGACCACCGCCGGGTCGCCAGGCAAAAACTCCCGCGCCTGCTCAAATGCCATCACGGCCTGATACAAGTTGCCTTGTTCATAATGCATCAGACCCAGATTATTGTGCGCCGGGCCATACGTCTCATCAGCCTCGACCGCTTCACGAAATTGTTTGGCCGCCCGGTCGATCTGCTGCTTTTGCAGTGATCGAATCCCCGCATACGTCAGCCGATTGGCCCGCTCGGTGTCCCGTTTGGTCTGAACCTTGATGACCGATCGATTCTTGCTCTGAAGCGACGAGCACCCGCCCGGCAACAGACAACCGGCGACCGACAGGATGACCAGACCCCAAGCTCGCCGCGAACCGCTCAACGACCCCACAGCTGCACGCACCGTCAGACGCGCCGTCGCCCGCGCAGCAGACAACACCGTTAGCCGCAATCGATCGCTACGAACTCCGTTTCGACGCATTCCATTTCCACCGAGGCACTTTCACGTGTCGCTTTTCGGTGAAAAGATGATTTGGGTCAAGGTCAGCTGAGAATTCCAGGTTTCCCGCGAGCCGGATTGCCGAGGATCAAAGAGCTGCAAATCCCTCACCAGACTGCCGGTCGATTCATCCTTGAGCGCGTCACAAAAGGCGACGATCTGGGGAACCGTGGCCGCGTTGAGTTTGATTTCGACCCGCCGAAGTTTGAAATCCGTCTGACCAATCCGCTGCGGTTGGTTGGGAGTTTGATTTGACAGCAAATCGGAGGACAGATTGGCTTGCTTGAGCGCCGCGTTGATGCGATCCAAGATTTGGTTGGGTTCTTCCAGTTCCAACGCCGCGACGCGAGGCGCGTCGGCGACCCGTTCGATCTCGTCCAGCTTTTGACGCAGCTCGTGTAAGTCTTGGCGATCCAGCTGCAGCCGGCTCGCCGCTGACCACGTGTTCATGACACTCGACGTGGCGTAGAGTCCCAACAGCACGATGGCTGCGGCGGCGATCAATCGTTTCGTCGTTACAGTCACGATTCGACTCCTTCCTCCGCCCGATTCGCGGGCGGATTCCAAACGGCCGAGAGGGTCGATTGGTAAGTCGGAATCGGCTCGTCCTTGCTGGGATCGATCTGCTCGGCGGCCGGTGGCGTGACGTCGAACCCGATCGTTTCGAGCGACTTGGCGATGGTCCCGATTTGGACGGCGTCGACGGCGCGCACGGTCAAGGAGCAGACGCCATCGACGATCTTCAAATCCATCAAACGCAGCCGCACGCCGCCGACACGTTGCGCGTGTTCCAAACCGCGGTACAGATCCTTGAGCACGCGCGTCGCGGGAACCGGCAGCTTGATCGCATCGCCCCGACCGCGCGAACCAAGCGTCTTGCTGTACTCGCCCCGTACGGTTCGCATCAACATCACGGGAACGCGTCGCCCCGGATAGGCTTCGGCGAACACGGCGCGCTGTTGCTGTCGAACCGATTCGGATTCGGCGGCCAGCCGATTGCCGCGATACCAAGCCGCGATCGAGAGGATCAGAAAGCAACACGTCGCCGCCACCGCGAGCTTGCGTAGGGGGCCGGCGACGGCGAACAGCGGATCGCTCGGTGCCAAGTCACCACGCCGCAAGTCGGGCCAACGCCCCCAACGACCGCCGAGTGCAAGCCCCGCACCTTCGGCGGCCAGACGTACGGCATCGCGATCACACCATTGGACTCGGCCGCGCGGTTGAAACGTCAATTCACTTCGGCCGACAATGACGGTCCTTTCTGATGCGTCGACTTGGTCCGCGACGGTGGCTTGATGTCGACGAAGTTCATCATCGGCGTCGTAGAACTGCCGCCAGCGATACACCCCGCCGCCGTCGACCGACAACGATTCGGCCGACGTCGAGGCGAAGATCCACAAGGTGAACGGTGACTTTTCGGCGTCGCTGCGGTAGAAGGCTCTGGCGATCAGGAACGCCGTCGGCAGAATCGAAACGACTTCGATCCCCGCCGCTTCAAGCGCGTCGACCGTCGGTTGATGTCGGCGGGTTTCGATTGCGACCGCAGCGATTTGCCCCGATGCGGCACGGACAAAATAGTCCGCGACCATCGATTCGGCGTCGAGCGGAAAATGGCGTTCCAGTTCAAACGTGACGGCGCTACGGTCTTTGGCGTCGATCGAATCGGGCAGTTCATCGCAGACGAAAAAGCACTCGCCGCTGGGCACGCCGAGCACACATCGTTTGTCGGCCCCTTTGACCGAGTCGCACAGATGGGCGAACCGTTCGGCGACAACTTTCGGCGGCGTTTCGGCGGCAAGTTCGGTTTGTTCGAAGCCGACTTGAAGGAACCATCCTGATTCGGTGTGCGCGATCAATCCACCGCCGTCGATGCAGAACCGATCGCTCATCGAGCTGGTCTCCGGTTCGGCCGATCGGGCTTGCCGCCGCCGCTGGACTGAAACGACGATTTCAATCGCAACGTCGACTCCGTTCCGCGAACCTCCAGCGTGACCTTCTCTGAATCGATCTTTCGAACCAATACGCCCGGCGGTGACAGCTCGACGACTTCGCCCGCACCACGGATGTCGGTCTTGCCGGACGCATCGGTCAGGATCGCAACGCTTTGAGCGGAGTCGATGATCGTTCCGGTCAGCGTCCAATCCAGACGCGGCGCTTTGACCGCCGGCGGATTGCGGACGACCACGGGTTTCGGTTGAGGTTTGGGTTTGGGCGGCGGTGGCTTGGGCGGGTCGTAGAGGGGCTGTTGCAGTTTCAACGCCAGGTCGATCTGGCCTGCCGCTTCGACAGTCGGCGACTCCTGCTGCGGCGGGTCGACCGCGGTTTTCTTGCCGGGCTGCGATCCGCGTGTGGCGTCGAATTGCCGACCGGGTGAATCAATACCGCCGAGCGACCAGACGATTCCCACCGCTGCAACGGCCAAGCAGCCTGCAGTCAACGCGGTGATCAATCGTCGTTGGGCGGTCAAATCCATCCTTCAGCAATCTCTCTCGTTCAACTGCGAGGTCATTCAAAAAGAAAAGCGTTCGTTGAGCGTCAAACCGTCATCGGTCGTTCGCATCACCGAAAAGGTCCGCATGCTTCCACGGGCCACTGCGGAGGCATCGATCCAAAGCGAAAAGTGCGTGCTGGTCTCGGATAACATTCTAAGCAGCCGAAGACGTTCGGTTTCCGTTTTCCCTTCTTGCTGGACCAAAATCGCCAGCGACGTGGTCGGATTGTCTTTGTATCGGCTGGCCAGCCGGCGGGCTCCAGCATCGGATAAAACGCAGGCCGCGGCCGCTTGAATCGATGTCTCCGAGGCCCGACGGAGATTCAGCCCGCCGCCACCCCAGCACGTGATGTCGCCACTCACCGACGGCAGGGCGGCGTCCGATCCGATACTGGCGGAAAGTCTGGACAGATCAAATACCTCTCCCCAGCTTCGAAACGCACGCGGGATTTCCGTCATCGGCTGATCCGATTCGTCCTCGGATCCGTCGTCGGCCGCCGACTCCAGCAACGCGTCGGTCATCGGACGGGTGGCGGGCAACAGCCGCACCGCCCGTGCGGCGACCGGCCCGAGCACTTCGCCGAGGGTCGTCTCCGTCCGCCGCCGACCGGTCATGTGGTAAACCTGATTCAAATTCAACTTGGCATCTTCGTCGGCCAGAACCACGTCAAAGGTCACGCCGCCGATCGTCACCGCGCCGCGAATCTGCCTGGGAAAGGGGCTAACCGTTCCCGTCGATTTTGCCATCGCATCGGCTTGTTCTTCCCGTTGATCAAAGACCTTGCCGGCTTGCGGCAACAGAACTCGTTCAATCGACTCGGCACCAAGCCGCTGTTGCAGACGAACCTGCGCATCGGCTGCGGCGAGTGCACGGCGCAGGCTGAGCTTGGACAGCGTCGCCAGCACGGTGACCATCAACACCATCACGGCCAGCACCGCCAACAGCACGTATCCCGAGCGACCTCGTTCAGTCCGCATGATGGTCGATCACCTCGTTGAACAAGACTCGACCTTGTACGTCCCGACCGGCGATGCGAAAGCGACTGGGCATCGGCAGCAGCCCACCGGTCATGTCGGGTACGGGGGTTTCCGCATCGAACTCGTCATACGTTTCGAAGTCGAAGGCACCGAAATCGATCCAGCACAGATCACGCTGACCACCTGCGAGACGAATCAACAATCGTCGCGTTCCGATCGTCGCCTGCGTATAACGGATCATACCCGGCACCTGTTGTGGCGAAACGTAACCCGACAGAATCAACGTGTCGGTGCCGGCGGCGATGCCTCGCGCGTTGATCAAATCGTTCCGCAAACGATCGGCCAGAATCCCGGCTGCGACATGATCAACTTGTTCGCGACGCAATTGAGTGGACTGCGTCGAGACCGACGCCACGATGCCCAACAAGCCGACCATCATCAACGACGCCAGCACCAGCGCGACGATCATCTCGATCAAGGTGAAGGCGTCGGCCGCGGAGCGTGGATGGCCTGACGTCTGGCGACGGCAGCTACACAGCGGCACACACTCCAACGGAACGGGCATCACCAAAAAAGGATTCCGCAACCGTTGGTGTCTAGCCTTTAGGCGATGTCCGGTCGCTGCGATGCAGCGACAGTGGGCGGCTAAAGCCTGCACACCAACCGCTCTGCCCGTGCCATTGGGCAGACACTCCTTTGCCGATCTTTGATTACGTCGCATCATCATGGAACGCCCGCCGGTTTGACCAGATCGACCGTGACCAACGGCGTTGGTGCGGCACCGAGTTCCACGATTTCAAACCGCACGACCTGCATCTCAACGGTCGCCAAGACTGTGCTTCCGATCAGCGAGGTTTGCCAAACCCAATCGCCCTTGCCGGCCACCGCGCCGCGCGAGGCGATCGGTAATCCGCCTTGCTGTGCCGAGAGTTCGTGCACCAATCGATCGGCGATTCGGGTGGCTTCCAGCCGTTTCTCGGCCATCGAGAGTTGTTGACGATGCCGCGAAAACGCGAGCAAGGATGCAACCAGCACCGAGCCCATCAGCGCTAACGCGACGATGATTTCCAGTAGCGTGAATGCACGTCGACGGTTCATCGCATCCCCAATGCCAGATCGACTGCCATGTCGTTGAAATCGTCAACGACCTGTCCGCTTCCCCCGACGAAGAAGATCCAGCGCCGCGTGTCACCGGTGGCCAGTCGCAGCGCATAGCTGGACGACGAACCGTCAGCGTTTGCGATGATTTGGGAACCTGCTGCCGACCTTTGCACAGGGCCGAACCGAATCGCATCGATGGAAACTTGTCGCGGCAACGTGTACGTTCTTGATGGATTCCCCGACGGATCAACGGTCAGCCGGCCGCGCCCACGGTCGATGACACCGGCGACTTGGCGGCGCTGGTCGCGTGCGGAGCGACGCAGCGCGGTATCAAATTGCTCGATGACTTCGACGGCTCGCCCGAGACGTTGCCTGGCGATCACGCCGCGGACCGACAACGTCGCCAGCGAAGCGATCACCGCCATCAGCACCAACACGACGACCAATTCGATGAGGGAGAAACCGGATTCCAACGTCTCTGCGGAACGACCCCTCATTCTTCCAACATCGCGCTGGAGAAATCGGCGTCCTCTCCGTCACCTCCTTCACGTCCATCGGCACCCAGACTGACCACTTCGACGCCCTCTTCGCTGACGAAGTACAGGTAGGGGTTCTTCCAAGGATCGACGGGCATCTTGGTCAGGAAACCTTCCGGCCAAGTTTCGGTTTCCTCCCTTAGAATCTCCAGCCCTTCGTCTTCGGTGGGATAACGTCCCTGATCAATGCGATACGTCTCCAGTGCGTTCACGATCGTTGCGATTTCTGCTTTGACCGCGTTCTTGCGCGAGTTGACCAAATAGCCACGCGTGCGAACGGCGACCAACCCGGCCAACATGCCCAGAATCACCATCACGACGATCAACTCGACGAGGGAGAAGCCGCGTCGGTCGTTGGTCCGCGAAGGGTTCCGATACTGATGCGGATCTCTTTGTTTGGTGCATGTTGGCAACATTACCATCGCAACCTCCCTCCCCGCGTCGTCGTAAACGCCTCCGCGACCCTCCCCGAGGGAGGGTGACTTCGTTTCACCCCTCTCACAAAACATTTCCAGCCTCCAGGATCGGAAGGATTGTGGCCAACAACAGAAATCCCACCATGGCGGCCAAGACGAGGATGAGAACCGGTTCGATCAACGAGGTCAGTCGTGCCGACGCCGTTTTGACTTGTTCATCATAGTCTTCGGCGAGACGGAAAAGCATTTCATCGAGTTTTCCCGACTCCTGGCCGATGGAGAACACCCGCACCGCCAGCGGGGGAAACGCCCCACTGCGTTGCAAGGCATCGGAAAGCTCTTCACCGGCGGAAATCCGGCTGCCGCATTCACGCAGCGCCGATCGGAACACCGTGTTGCGGGTCGATCGTTCAGCCAACTCAAACGCTCGGGTCAATTCGACGCCGCTTCGCGAGAGCGTTCCGATGATCATCGCGATCCGCGAGACACCTTGTTTGACCAGCATCGGACCAAGAATCGGCACGCGCAACACCAGGCGATCGAAGACCTGCCTGCCCCGGCGGCTTTGAAAGGCCAACGTCAAAGCGACTACGCCGACGACCAGCCCCACGATCCAGAACCAGCGATAGTCGACGAGCAAGCTGCTGAGCGATTTGGCGACCCGCGTCGGGAACGGCAGCTCGTCGAGAGTCTCTTCCAGGTTCTCCAGCAGCGGCGGCAGGACGCTGGTCATCAAGAACACGCCGGCCGCGGTTCCAAAGCAAACCAGAAAGATCGGGTAGACCAGCGCGGTCGTGACCGCATCGGTGAACTGGGATTGGCGTTGTTTGAATTCGGCGAGTTGCGAAAGCACTTCGTCAAGCGTCCCTGCATTCTCGCCGACTTCGACCATCTGCACCGAAGCCTCGTCGAACAGATCGGGACGTCCGCCGAGTGCCTGGGCGAATGATTCACCCGCGGCGACTCGATCGCGGACCGCCAGCAGCGCCGCGCGAAACGAACCGTGATTCTGTTCCACGATCGTATCGAGTGCATCGAGCATCGGGATGCCGGCGTGCAACAGCATCGACAACTCCGACACGGCGGTCGCCCAATGACTCTTCGATCCGATCAGCGAAAATCGCGGCAGACGGAACTTCGATTCGCGGTGGTTACAGGCCGCGATTTTGCGAACGTGGATGCCGCGGCCACGGAGCGAATCGCGGGCTTCGCGAGCGGTGTCGGCGCTGATCGTTCCCTGGACGGATTTGCGAGCCGCGTCGATACCGGAATAAGAAAAGACAGCCATCGGGCTCACAGCGTCGTTACGCGGAGGACTTCATCGAGCGTCGTGACGCCTTGATGGACTTTCAACAAACCGTCCATCGACAACAAGTGCATCCCCGATTGTAGCCCGGCTTCGCGGATCGCTGATGCATTGGCTCGAGTTTGGACCAATTCACGACAGGTGTCATCGATGACCAACAGTTCAAACAATCCGACCCGGCCGCGGAATCCCGACCCACGACAGGCATCACATCCGACCGGCTCAAACACGCCGACCAAATCCGACTGCGCCAAACCATGGGACTCCAGCAGCAGCGGGGGCACATCGGGCAACACCTCGCTGCTGCGTCGTGGGCGTTTACAGTCGACGCACAACTTGCGGACCAGACGCTGGGCCAGCGAAGCGACGAGCGAGCTGCTGACCAGATAGGGCTCGATCCCCAAGTCCAACAAACGCGTCACGGCGCTCGCGGCATCATTGGTGTGCAGCGTGCTGAACACCAGGTGACCGGTCAGCGAGGCTTGGATCGCCATGATCGCGGTTTCGGCATCGCGGATTTCGCCGACCATGATGATGTCGGGGTCTTGCCGCAGCACGCTCCGCATGCCGGAGGCGAACGTCATCCCCTTTTTTTCATTGATCTGGGTTTGGCTGATCCCGTCCAACTGATACTCGATTGGATCTTCGAGCGTCAGGATATTCAGTTCTTCGCTATCGAGTTCCTGCAGTGCTCCGTAGAGCGTCGTGCTTTTGCCGCTGCCGGTCGGACCGGTGACCAAGATCAAGCCATGGTCGCGAGCGATCAACGATGCGAAGCGTTGGAAATCATGAGCCGGCATCCCGAGTTCGGCCAGCGTGTACAGCCGCGCGCTCTTGTCCAGCAACCGAATCACGATGCGTTCGTTGTGGCTGGTCGGCAGCGACGCGATCCGCAAGTCGACCGTGCGATCACCCAGTTGCACCGTCGCCCGTCCATCTTGCGGCAAGCGTTTCTCGGCGATGTTCATTTTGCCCAGCACCTTGACCCGAGACAGCACCTCTTCTTGGACAGATTTGGGAATTTCAAAGGTATCGAACAAGACGCCGTCGATACGCTTGCGCACCATCAACCGGTCTTCGTACGGTTGGATGTGAACATCCGACGCGCCCGATTTGACCGCATCGAACAGGATGTGATTGACCAAGCGGATGATCGGAGCGCGGCCTTCGGTGTCCAGCAAGTCTTCCTTGGGACCCAAGCCGGCCAGCTGGCCCAGTAACTCGTCGCGATCGAGCGAATCGATCACGCTTTGCGTTCGACTGGATTGATCGGAATAGGCAGCGTTGATCGCGCGTCCGATGGCGGTGGTGGTTGCCGGCAACGGACGCACACGCAACGGGCGGAGCCCGCCTTCGGGTCGTTGGGCGAGTGCGCGGGCGATGATATCCAAGTGTTCGTATCCGGCCATCGAGTCGATCGCCAACCACACGTCGTCGTCCTGCTTGCCGCGAAAGCCCATCACGCAATGCTCGCGAGCATGCGCGATCGGGATGCGGTTCTGAAAGACATCCGAGGGCTGCAGCTTTGACAGGTCTTCGGAGACCGGCATCTGAAGCCGCTCGGCGAGCTGCTCGGTCGCCTGCCTGGTGGCGGATTCGTGACGATCTTGGCTGAGCGTCTCGGTCATGTCGCTTCCGTCGGCAGGTTCTCGAGGTCCAACAGATCCGTGCCACGTCCCGACGCGCGTTTCATCTTTCGCAACAAACGCAATGAAACGTAGGGCAACCCACCGACGACATGAACGTCCTCGAATGCGACGGACGTCGGCTCATCGTCAACGCCGGGGAGATAATCGAAAACGTCGAGGTAGCCCAAGTCCGTTCCCAGCATCATGAATCGATGCGACCGAATGTACTGGAGATCGACTTGGACCGTTTTCTCCAGACGCGTCACCGGGTCGATGTCAACGCTGATCCAAAACGCGTTGATCTTTGATAGTGCCGAATACAAAGCCTGCTCGGATGATTCGGTTCGATCGAAGATGATATCCGTAACTTCCGTCGCGCGAGCGTAACCGTAGCTGTTGACCGCGTGTCCTCCGATGATGACCAACGGAACCGAATGTTCGAGCAGCAATTCGATCAGGGCGAACGGGCGAGCGGTCATGGACACGAAGGGGGGCGAGAGATCCCGTGACGTCGAAGCAACTTGTCCACCTCCGATTGTCGGCGTTTGCGGTGGTTGCGACGGATGAAGTGGTCCATGGCGTCGGGACACGCTTCCAAGACTTCGAACGCTTGCCGTTGCAATTGGACAAACAAACGCATGTTCTCTTCGGGCGTCCGCTGCCAGGCGATCTTGCGGCGGTAGGCTTCGGTGGCAGATTCGTGATCGGACATGGCGTTTGTTCGTGCTACGGCGACGGATAGACCACCTGCGGTTGGCCGATCACTTCGTACTCGTCCATCGGATCGCTTTGGTGCATCGGCGGCAACAAGTGTTCCGAACCGATCGGATCCAATCCAGCGGGCGTCGGGCAGGGAACCAGCAAGGGCCTGCTAACAGGATAGTCGGCCGGCAGCTGTGCGTCTTGGGTTTCGAGGTCGGACAGGAATTGCAAATCCCGGAATTGCGAGTCGCGGAGGATTCGGGGACGAATGAACAGAAAGAACGAAGTCGTCGTCTGTTCTTCGCTCCGCAAGCTGGTCAGATCACGGATCACGGGAATCTTTTCCAACCAGGGGACGCCGGTGAACGAGTTGCCTTCGAGGGTTCGCTTCAGCCCCCCCACGACGATCGTCTTGCCATCAGGAATCGTGACGACACTACCGACTCGATCGATTTGTCTCGGCGGCGGCAGATTATCGCTGGCCGTACCGATGAAGGTGCTGAATTCGACATCGAATTCCAATTGCAGATGATCGTCTTCGTTGATGTGTGGCGTGACGGAAATCGTCGTGCCCGCTTCCTGGTTGCCGCCCAGGCCCGTCAGCGTGGTCGTTTCACCCTGGCTGAATGCCTGGAACGGGATGCTGGAAATACTGTTCAGCGTTCCGGTTTGATTGTCGTTGACCAAGACCTTCGGCGAGGACAACACGCGGCCGCGCCGGTGTCGGCTGAGCGCCTGGACGATCACATCGGCGACTTCCGGGTCCACCAAGACGCCGTTGAAACCCAGCGAGGGATTGATCGACAGGGCGCCGGTCGTCGGGTCGACTTCACTGAGTCCGAACGAGGTGAATTCAAACAGCCGTTTGGATCCCTCGCGATCGCCGCCGCTGATTTCCACGCCTAGCGAGAAATTGTCGCTCGTGTCGATCGCCAAGATGTCGGCTTGAATTAATACTTGCGGACGGCGTTGGTCGAGCGACCGAATCAGTTTTTCGTACAGCGACTGGACGTTCGAAGGCGCGAACACGATCAGGCTGTTGGTCGCGACATCGGCCGACACTCGCGCGCCGCCGGGCAACGTGGCCACTGCGGCGCCACCGCCCGCTCCATAGCCGCCACCGCCGAATCCTCCGGCACCGATACCGGCCATCGAACCGAGTGCGGCGTTCTGATTGGGGACCCGGCTGGAGGTCATGTTGTTGCTCAAGTTTTGACCCGCCACGCCGAACGATCCGCCGCCGAGTTCGTCGAGTCGTTGTTGCGCCCGTGATCGACCGCCTTGAAACATGCTGTTCACGCCGCCTCCGGCAGCACCCATCGGGTTGCCGCCAAAGCCCATCGCGGGGCTGATGCCACCCATGTTCGCGCCGCCGAGCGTGCCGAACGCTCCCGCGCCCAGTCCGCCGGCTTGGGCAACACCGCTGCCGGCGGCCTCTTGAAGTGCCAGCAACGAATAGAGCACCTCCATCGCAGTCGCGTTCTTGAGCTTATAAAACCGAATCGGACTCTCGTCGGAATCCACCGGCTGGTCGAGTTCCTTGAGCAAGGTTTCGATCTGTTGATGAACTTCCGCGCCGGCACGCACGACCAACAAGTTGCCTTCTTCGTCGATCGTCGTTTCAATCGATCTCGACTCGGTCCGTCGATTGCCTTCACCGGGCATCTCGACGAACCCTCGAATCAGATTGTCCAGTCGCGATGCGCCGATGTATTCCAGCCGATAAACGCGAGTCAAAAACTCCGTGCCGGAATCCAGTCGTTCCAGTAACCCGATCGCCGCAGCGACCAAATCTTTGCGGCCTGCCACGACCACACGACGGCCGGTCTTGTCGACCAACAGTTTTAATTTGTTGTCCGAGGCAGCTTTGGTGGTGGTGTCGGTTGGTTGAATCGTTTCGTATTGTTCGATCAACATCGATGGCGGTCGACGCCGCGTCTGATAGAACTCGATCGTTCCCTCGGCGTCGGGGCGATCGATCATCGCCAACAGCTCCGCGACCAACCGCACGTCAGCGGCATAACCGGACACGATCAAGATGCCTTGATCGCCGAGTGCGACAATGTTGGATCCCGTCTTGCTGAGAAAGGGTTTCAGTGACGTTGATGCGGTGGTGATGTCAATGTGTTTGACCGGCAACACCTGAGTCACGGCGGCGGCGGGGCCGTTGCGACGCGAGATTTCCGCGGCGTCACCGGCCGGCGCGCTGCTGACGATGTCGGCGATGTCGACGACGCGTTTCCAACCCGGGACTTCGGAATCGACGACGGCCAAGTTGGCTTCGCGAAGCAGGCTGCCCAACAACGTCGGCAACACTTTCTTGGGTAGTTTGGCCGGCGTGTAAACCGTCACGTCACGGCGGGCGATGTCCGCGGCGTGCAAGAACCGGATCCCCAACTGCTTGCTCATCAAATCCAACAACGTCGTGACGCGGACGGTTCCCGATAAGTTGAGTTCGACAATCTCGTCCCCATCGTCAAGCTGTGCCTGCACGACTCCGCTGCCCGCCAGTACGCATGCCAGCGCAGCGGCGAGCGGCAAACAGCAGCGTCGAAACGATTTGCTAGCAGTCATAGGAGGTGGAGAGGGGGGTAAGAAAATGATGGGGCAAGAAGATTGATTGTCGTAGGAAGAGGTGGTCGTTGTTCGGCCGAACTCATTTTCCTACCTCCAGAATCTTCTTACCCTCCATCAGGAGACGCCTGTTACCGAGCGTGGCGGCTGATCACTTCCATCAGTTCAGCTGTCGGCTGCTGGATGTTCATCACGCGTTGCCCTCCCGGAGCGTTTGGATCGCGGATGATGACGATCATTTCCGTCACGGCGGGTTGGCTGGCGCGTGCGTGACTCGGTGAGGCTTGTTGAGGAGCGTTGAGCGAGGCCAATCGGGTCTGGGGCTGGCCGGGCTGGCCGTTGGGTCGTCGCGACGGCACGGTCACCGGTGCCGGGGGCTGGGTTTGGTAGAGGTGAGCCAGTTGCACGCGGTCGAGTTGCCATTTGACGCTTCCCGGTCCGGTGTAGATCCCCACATCGCCCTTGTAGTCGGCGGCGTTGCAGACGCCGATCAGCTGGCCCATGGCGTCGAACAGTCCGCCGCCGCTGCGCCCGTCGACCGGGGCACCAGCGATTTCGATGTTCGAGGCGCCCACGTGTTGGTTGTACTTGTTGATTCCGGTGATGGCGGTGTCGCGGCGTGAGGGATCGTCGCCGTGGTCGCAGCCGAAGCTGAACGCGGTTTGACCGGTCTGGGGCGGGTTGTCGGGGTTGGCGATCTGGATCGGTTGGACGTCGAATCCCGGCCGCATCACGACCAGAGCGATATCACGGTTGTCGGCGTCATAGTCGATGACTTGGCCGGGGACCGTTTTGACTTGCCCGGCGACAAACAGTTCCACTTCGACTTTGGATTGCAGTTTGGTTTCACGGAACAGGTGACCGCAGGTCAGCACCAGGGCTTCGTCGCCGTGTCGATCAATGATCGTTCCAGTCCCGACCCCGAACCCGTTGCCGTCGTGGACCTTCAGTCGCACCGTCGCGGCTCGAGCGCGTTCGACGGCGTCGGCCATCGTCAGACTGGGCATCGCTTCGCCACGGGCGTCGCCGATGGGAGCGGAGGGTCCGGCGGCGCGGCGGGCCTGGGCCGCGTCCGGGCCCGTTTGGCTGTGGAGATTGGCTTTGGTTTGAAACAGTGGGCCGGCCGGGTCAATCGCCAACGCTTGCTGCAGGCTTTGCGCGGACTGCGTTCCGACCAAACGCGTCAATTCGCGGCCGGCCGACAGCACGACGTAGGTCGGCACTTGACGAATGCCGTGGCGTCGCGCCAGTTCGGGCTCCGCATTGACGTTGACGTGCCGGATCGGCGTTCCACGTTGCTCCAGTTGCCGCAGCGTCGGCACCATGGCCTGGCAATGACCGCAATGGTCCGAGGAGAACGCCAGGAGCACGCTGTTGGCTGCCGAGGCGTTCGCGACGGTCACGGTGGCCAGTACAAACGCCGAAACGATGGCCGGGTATAGCCGGCCGAACAAATGCGTGTTCAAAGTGTCTCTCCCTAGACAAGTGCCCGGATCGGCCGATCCTTCAGCCGAATGGTTGTCGTCCCCCGTCACAAGTGAGTGCTCACTTGAGACAAACTGACGACAAAGGGACTTTCCGAAATCGGCCGCCGTGGCGACAACCCCAAACGAAACCCTTCCCCCTGGGAAACCCTGTGAAACATTCGGGATTACGTGTTTCACGACGATCTGTACAATCCGCCCCTGAATCCCCCCGTTTCGACACGCCCATTATTCAAATCATGACCCGACGCATCTTGGTCACCAGCGCCCTACCGTACGCCAACGGGCCGATCCACATCGGCCACCTGGTGGAATACATTCAAACGGATATTTGGGTGCGTTTTCAGCGTCTGATCGGCAATCGCTGCGTCTACATCTGCGCCGACGACACGCACGGCACCGCGATCATGATCCGGGCGAAAAAGGAAGGCCGCAGCGAAGAGGAACTGATCGCCGACATGAGCGCTCAGCACCAACGCGATTTCGCCGATTTTCACGTCGACTTTGACCACTACGGCAGCACCAACAGCGACGCCAATCGGGAGCTTTGTCACCTGTTTTGGCAAGCCCTCCGCGACGCCGATCTGGTCACCGAAAAGAGCATCCAACAGCTTTATGACCCCGAAGCGGAGACGTTTTTGGCCGATCGCTTCGTCCGTGGAACCTGTCCGGTCAGCGGTCACAAGAACCAACCGGGGGACAATTGCCAATGCGGGGCGACGTATTCTCCGATCGATTTGATCGATCCCAAAAGCACGCTCAGCGGCGCCACGCCCGAAGTCCGCTCGGCGGTCCATCTGTTCGTCACCCTGGAAAAGCTGCGTTCGTTCCTGATCGAGTGGATCGACAACGGCGATGCACTGCAAAAAGAAACCGCCAACTATTTGAAGGGTTTCTTCCTGGCCGAAGACAAAGAGCTGCGGGACTGGGACATCAGCCGCCCCGGCCCGTATTTCGGTTTCGAGATCCCCGATTCACCGGGCAACTACTGGTACGTCTGGTTCGACGCGCCGATCGGTTACGTTTCCAGCACCAAGGAGTGGTGTGAGGCCAACGGGGAATCGTTCGACGATTGGTGGCGCAGCGAGTCGACCGAGATCCACCACTTCATCGGCAAAGACATCACGTATTTCCACACGTTGTTCTGGCCGGGCATGTTGCACACCGCGGGCCTGCAGTTGCCGACGAAGGTCCACATTCATGGATTCTTGAACGTCGGCGGCGAAAAAATGAGCAAGTCGACCGGGACGTTGATCAGCGCGGAAACCTATCGCAAACATTCCGATCCAGACTACTTGCGTTATTTCTACGCGACCAAGTTGACGCAGCGTGTCGAGGACCTGGACTTGGGCATCGACGAGTTTGTCGAAAAGGTCAACAGTGATCTGGTCGGCAAGGTCGTCAATCTGGCCAGCCGGGTCGGCAAGTTTGCCAAGAACACCGGGCTGGCGGAAACCTATCCCGACGACGGAGGCTTGTTTGAAACCGCCGCCAAAGCCGGGGATTCGATTGCCGAAGCGTACGAAGTCGGCGACTACAGCCGCGCGATGCGGTTGATCATGGAACTGGCCGATGCCGCCAACCCGTTCGTCGAGCACGCCAAGCCTTGGGAGATGAAAAAAGATCCCGAGCGACAGGACGAACTACGCGATGTGGTCACCGTCGCACTGAACCTGTTTCGGCAACTGACGATTTATCTGGCGCCCGTGTTACCGACGCTGGCTGAGAAATGCGACGCGCTGCTCGGCGAGCCGATCACGTCGTGGGACCAAAGTAAAACGCCGCTGTTGGGGACATCGGTGGCGAAATTTCAACGCATGATGGAACGCATTCAACCCGAGGATTTGCAAAAGATGATTGAAGAGAGCAAAGAAGCTGCTGCCGCAGAAGCCGCCGAAGAGAATCGACCGACGTTCAACGATTCTGATCAGCCGCTCAAAGACGAACCGATCGCCGATGAAATCACGATCGACGACTTTGTCAAAGTCGACTTTCGCGTCGCCCGCGTGCTGTCGGCCGAACATGTTCCCGAAGCGAACAAGTTGCTCAAGCTGACACTGGGTCTGGGTGGTGACGAAACGCGTCAGGTGTTTGCCGGAATCAAGGCGGCCTACGAACCGGAGAGTCTGGTCGGGCGATTGGTTGTGATGGTGGCCAACCTGAAGCCGCGCAAGATGCGGTTCGGATTGAGCGAAGGCATGGTGTGTGCCAGCGGTCCCGGCGGTGAAGACGTGTTCCTGCTCTCGCCCGACGAAGGCGCCCTGCCCGGTCAACGCGTGCATTGATGTTGGCCGGTGCGGTAGAACCCGAACGGGTATCGCGGCGAAGCATTTTTTAGCGGCAGGGCGCAAGCCCTCCGGTCTCTCACGGCGTTCGCGGCGTCACCGGACGGCTCGCGCCATTCCGCTACGATGCGTTTTGCTGCCGTTGTTAGCGGTAGGGCACAAGCCCTCCGGTCTCTCATGCCGCTCTGCGGCGTCACCGGACGGCTTGCGCCGTTCCGCTACGATGCGTTTTGCTGCCGTTGTTAGCGGTAGGGCGCGAGCCCTCCGGTCTCTCACGCCGCTCTGCGGCGTCACCGGACGGCTCGCGCCGTTCCGCTACCTCTTCCTGTGCCACAACACGGTCCGGTTCGCGAAGCGCACCCCAAGTGACTCTACCCGCCGCTCACTCCTCCGCGTACGCCTTGTACGCCTGGGCGACGTTGGCGGATTCGGCGTCGCCGGTGTGGAACAGGAATCGATAACGGAACGTCATCGTCTCCCCGGCCTTGAGCGTCATGTCACCGCTGCCGTCGGGTTTGTTTTCGAAATGATTGACGCCGAAGGGATTCGCTGCAACGAGTCCGTAGTCGCGAGCGTGCCACCAGGTCGGATGACGCGGGTTGCTGGGATGGTCGAACATTGCAATGCCGGTCAGCTGGCCATCGATCTCTCCCCAGTAGTCGACCCAAGCCGCTCGTTTACCCCACATCTCTTTTCCCTCGACACCTTCGCTGTTGATGGAGTGACCGCCGGCGGTGTGATTGCCGCGCTTCGGGTCAGCTTTCAAACGCAGCCGTGGATGAGTCCGCATGCCCATCGTGCCTTCTTTGGTGTCACCGATGACGAGGTCACCGGAGGAGGCGATCCAGGTGACTTCGTAATCGATGGTTCGGGCTTCGCCGTCGCTGCCGAAGGTCAAGATTCGTTGATCGCTGCAAACCGTTTCGCCGTCGGAACTTTTCCAATCATTTTGGGCGATGATTTTGTTGCCGTCGATCTTGAGCGACGTTTGCACCTGAGTGCCGACGTCTTTGGACGTTTTGCCTTCGGCATCTTCCATCCAGAATCGGATGCCGCCGACTTCGTCGTGCGTGTACCAGATCGATTTATGATGCGGGTGGTCGCTCGCCTCGTTGTCGACGTCCTTGACCATCGGGTAGTTGCGGGTCATCGGTTTTTGCCCGGGACCGTACACCGGATACAGGATCGGCTTGGCATAACCGCTGTATCGGTATTCGGTAAACGGCTGTCCGTCGATCGTGACGACCGCTTTGGTGCCATCGTCGGTGATCTGGACATCGGCGGCCGGGGCATCGGCAGCCGGGGCATCGGCGACCAGACAGAGGGACGGAATCAACGCCAAGCAGGCAAACAGGATTCGAGCGGTCATGTTGCGGTGGGGATCGAGGGTGGGATGTGGAAGGTACAGCCCCCATAGTTTAGTAGAACTGCCGGCGGGCGGTTTTGCGATCGACCAGAAACAAACATGTGGCGACTGGGCTGGAAAGCGCAACTGACATCAGTCGGTTCGTGCACGCGGCCCAGCTTTTGCGGTAAATCAGCTAAGAAGATTTCGGGGGTAAGAAAATGTTGAAATGCAAAAACCGTTCGATTGCGCCAATTTTCTTACCTCCAAAATTTTCCTACCGCTCCACCCAGCCAAGGCGTCCTGTCACGTCGGCGGAAATCAAGAGCGGGATGGCAGAATCGTTCGGGCAGAATGGAGACGACGGCGACTGCTGAGCCCAATCGAAAACGACGCTGCGGTGGACGACCAGTGACGCGCGACGACCTGGAAAAGACGTCGTACATCTCGTTCCCAGGTTGGAGCCTGGGAACGAGTGGAGGACGACAGGCTGGAAGCCTATCCCACGCAATGGCAGCGTTTAGGAGTCGATTTCGACGCGTTCGCCTTGGGCGTCGCGGCAGTCCATTTCCAGGTGCTCGGGGTACAGGCCTTCGCTGCCGAGGATTTGGACCGTCATGCCGCCGGTGTCTTCCATTTCCATCACGCTGCGGCGCTTCTGGTTGTTCAGGTGCGCCGCAACGGCATCGTTGACGCGAACGGTGACGCGTTGGATGTGTTCGTTCTTGACGGCCAGGGCCAGCATCCGGACGACTTCGATCGACATGCTTTCGGCGGTCTTGACCAACCCACGACCTTCGCAACACGGACAATCTTGATAGATGCTGCGTTTCAGACTCGGTCGAATCCGTTGCCGCGTCATTTCGATCAATCCGAACGGGCTGGTCCGCAAGATCTTGGTGCGGGCGCGGTCGCCGGCCATCGCATCACGCAGCGCCCGTTCGACTTTGCGCCGGTGGCTTTCTTTGCGCATGTCGATGAAGTCGTTGACGATCACGCCGCCCAGGTCACGCAGTCGCAACTGACGGGCGATCTCTTTGGCGGCGGCCAGGTTCAAGCGAAACGCGTTGTCTTCGGCCGACTTTTCGCCGCGGAAGTTGCCACTGTTCACATCGATCGCGACCAACGCTTCGGTCGGATCGATGACGATCGAACCGCCGTTGGGAAGTTTGACCTGGCGTTGGTGAATCTTGACGATCTCTTGTTCCAAGTTGTACTTGTGGAACAAAGGTGAAGCACCGTCATAGAGTTTCAGCCGATCGACGACGCGGGGCATGACCATTTTCAAGAAGTCGCGGGCGTTTTCGAACGCCTCTTTCTCGTCGATCACGATCTGGTCGATGTCATCGTTGTAGATGTCGCGAATCGTTTTGATGATCAGATCGCTCTCTTCGTACAGCACGCCGGGTTGGTTGCCGCTTTTGACGCGACGGACGATCGTCTTCCACAACCGGATCAGATAGTCCATGTCACGGCCGAGTTCTTTCTCGCTGCGGCCGGCACCGGCGGTGCGGACGATGAAGCCGAGCCCCTTTGGCGGGCCGAGCGACAGCAGGCAGCGACGGAGCCGTTTGCGGTCGTCGTCGTCTTCGATCTTGCGGCTGACACCGACCCGTTCCAGTGCGGGCATCAGCACCAGGTAACGTCCGGGGATCGAAATGTACGTGCTGAGTGTGGGGCCCTTGGTGCCGATCCCTTCCTTGATCACCTGCACCAAGACTTCGTCGCCACGTTTAAAGATTTCTTGGATCGGCGGTTTGATCCGTGGCCGACCGCCTTTGAACGCTCGTTTGGAGCCGCGTCCGGATTCGCGGGCGCGCTTGGCGGCCGCTTCGGCCATTTCGTCCGATTCCCGTTTGATCTCTTCGGGGTCATAGCCGCCTTGTCGAAAGTATTCCGGTTCGACATCGCTGATGTGCAGAAAGCCGTTGCGTCCGACGCCGAAGTCGACGAAGGCGGCTTGGATACTGGGTTCCAAGTTGACGATTTTTCCGCGGTAGATGTTTCCCGCAAAGGCTTCGACACTTTTGCGTTCGACGTACAGCTCTTCCAGTTTTCCATCATCCAGGATGGCGATGCGGCTCTCTTCGGGTTGGAGCACGTTCATCAACATTTCGCGTTTCATTTGGGCACCTCGTCGGTGGGTTCGCCGCAGTGCGGCGTTTGGTTTGCGATTGCTAAAAATTCGGGATCGGTGGTCGGAAACTCGCGTTTCAAAACCACTTCTGTTCGGGTGATTTGCGACCCGTGCGCGATCCAATCGGAACAGCCGATCAGATCCAGCACGTCGGTCGGTTTCAGGGTCGCCGCGTCACTGGCGGCCATCGAAAGTTCAAGGTTGTCGTTGAAGGTCAACGACAGGATTTGTTCGGCAACGTTGAAGGTCACCGGTTTGTTTTTACGATTCACCGTGACGGTGTCTTTGGCCAACAGGGCCTCGAGATCAGAACGGACGCGGTCGGCATCGATCGGGTCGGCGCCCAATTCCGGGTCCGGCCGGGTGATCACATACTCGGTGCGTTCCAACTTGGCTTTGCCACTGTCCTCGGGTAGCAACTGCACGCTCTTGATGACCAGCCCGGGTTGATCGTCGTGGTCCAGGCGTCGGAACAATTCCGGCGCCGTGAGCCGTTCGGCCAAATCGAGTTCGACGACTTCGTCCAAGCCGCTGATGCCCAGCGCCAGGGCGGACGGAAAACCGATCCGCGGTTTGGGATGAAACCCTTCGGTCATCGACAGCTGCAGCTGCGCGCGTCGGACCAACCGTTCCCAGAGCCGCGCCAGATCGCGGTGACTGGTCCATCGCAACAGACCCGTTTTCGCGAAACGAACGCGATAGCGCAGTCGCAGCGGCTGATCCGCCGTCGCCTGGTCGGGCGCGTCGTGGGTCGTGGTGGTGTTGGCTGGGGGAGAAGGCATGGATGAGGGAATCGGGGGGATGTTCAGGTCACGATCAGTTCCGGAACGTATTCGCCGAGTCGGTCCAGCAAATACAGGTCGACATCACGTGCGGCTTCGAGTTGCATGACGCGTTCGGCGATCTGTTCGCACTGGCCGATCGACACGCTGCGGATGGCTTTCTTGACGCGCAAGAGCGACGACGGCGGCACGCTCAGGTGCCGGACGCCCATGCCCATCAACAGCAGTGCCCGGGCGGGATTGCTGCTCATTTCACCGCAAATGGAAAGTGGGCAGTCGTGCTCTTTGGCGACTTCGACGCAGCGCGCGATCAAACGCAGCACGGCCGGGTCACTGGATTGATACAGGTCGGCGACGTACTCGTTGCTGCGATCCACGGCCAGGGTGTACTGGGCCAAATCGTTGGTGCCGATCGACAGAAAATCGACTTCTTCGACGAAGCGATCGAGCATCATCACCGCCGCGGGGACTTCGACCATCATCCCGACCGGGATGTTGCTGCGGTGCGGCGTGCCGGATTCTTTCAAGTCCTCGGCGACGACGTTGAGCAACATCCGCGCTTGACGGAACTCGGCCAGCGTGGTGATCAGCGGGAACATCACACTGATGTCGCCGTGCACCGCGGCCCGCAAGATGGCCCGCAACTGGGGTCGGAACAGATCTAGATTGCGCAGCGACAGGCGGATGCTTCGCAGACCCAGAAAGGGGTTGTGTTCGTATTCGGCCAGGGGCCGATGGCCCATTTTGTCGGCACCCAAATCCAACGTGCGAATGACGACCGGCCGGCCTTCCATCTCTCGGACGACTTGGCTGTAGGCCTGGTAGTGGTCTTCTTCGCTCGGTTCTTCGGCGCTGGACAGGTACAGAAACTCGGTGCGATAAAGACCGATTCCGTCGGCCCCGCGTTCGATGCAGGTGGTCGTTTCGTGGGGGAATTCGATGTTGGCGCTCAACCGCAGCGGCGTCCCGTCGATGGTTTCGGCGGGCAGATCGCGGAGTTCGGAAAGTTTGGCGGTCAACGACCGGCGTTCTTTCAGACGTTTCTTGTAGCTGGCCAGCGTCTCCGGATCGGGATCCAGAATCACGCGTCCGCGGTCGCCATCGACGATGACCTTGATCCGATTGCCGACCAGATCAAGAAAGTTTCCGATCCCGACGACCGCCGGCAGTTCTAACCCTTTGGCGACGATCGCGGTGTGACCGCCGGGGCCACCGGTTTCGGTGCAAAACCCGCGGACGTAACGTCGATCCAGGTTGGCGGTTTCGCTGGGGGTCAGGACGTGGGAGAGGATGATGACGGTTTCATCCAGATCGACCAGTCGGCTTTCGGAGACCGCACCGAGGCAAAACAGCAGTTGTTTTTCGATGTCCAGGACATCTTCGGCGCGATCGGCCAGCAGCGGGTTATCGAGCTTGCGGAGTGCTTCGGCGTAGTTGTGCAGGACACGGCTGACGGCGTAGGCGGCCGACTGGTGTTCCTGTTCGATGCGTCGCCGCAATTCGGCTTGCAGCCGCGGGTCGTGCAGCATCTGCAGTTGGGCGGCGAAGATGTCCCCGGTGTGTTCGCCGGCGACGGCCGAGGTTTCCAGGCGATTGGATTCCAATCGGGTCGAGACACGGTCGACGGCATCGCGCAACCGAGCGAACTCCGCTTCCACTTCATCAGCGGCGAGCAGAGAGCGCGGGATTCGGTAACCGGCAGCATCCAGCACTAGTGCTGGGCCGATCGCGACCCCGGGTGAAACAGGGATGCCTTGAAGTTCGACCATCGTGGTTCGAGGGCACGGTGCTGATCTGCCGATCGCATCAGGGCCGCGTGATCGTGGGACGACCGACCGCTGGAGTCAACGTCGACGGCGCCGGGGGGCGGTGACATTGGCCAACGTTCTGTCGCGATCGTGCGCACCTGGCAGCGAGGCTCGGGCAGTTCAATCCGATCCATCGAGAGGTAGTTGTGTACGGGGGCGTGAAGACCGTCGCATCGCGTCGATCTTCGAGCAGGAATGTAGGGGTATCGGGCGCTCTCGACGCGACGCCCTGTCGGCCGGGATCGATCGAGATCGAGCCGGAAGGGCGGGTCGCCAGAGCCGGGGTGCCTTCGTTTCGGTTCAAGCAGGCGAGGTCGGATCGGTTTCTCTGACGTCACCCGATTTGGCTTCCGTGGGGGCCGAATCGTTGTCGTCAGCTTCGTCGAATCCGCGTTGAAAAAACTGCTCGATCGAATCGATGGCGTTTTCGGCGTCGTTGCCTTCAGCGGTCAAGGTCAACTCGGTGCCGAGTGCGGCGCCGAGCGTGAGTAGCGATAAGATGCTTTTGCAATCCACCATTTCGCCGCCACGTCCGATCAAGATCACGGACTCGAACTGGTTGGCCATCCGCACCAGAAGATCTGCCGGGCGTGCGTGCAGCCCTTGCGGATTGGAAACAACGACGGTGCGGCAAAGCGCTTTTGACATGCAAAAAGCGGGTCTGTATCGGGTGTTTAAACTGGATGGGGATTCGTGCACCGGTCGTCAACGAGCCGGCCGCTCAATCCATCAGCCGGTGGCAAACTGGTTGTCGTCGGCTTCTTGCAATAACTGGGTGATGTCCTCGGCTGACTTACTCTGTTTGAGAAAGCGGCAGAACGTTTCGTCGCGCAGCTGACGCGAAATGTTCTCCAGGGCCCGCAGGTGATCGCCGGGGCGTTCGGGAGGGCTGATCAACAGGAAAAACAGCTGCACGCGTTCTCCATCGAGCGAGTCAAAGTCAACGCCTTCTTCGCTGACTCCGACGGTACCGACCAGCTTTTGGACGCTGGGGTGTTTGGTGTGCGGAACCGCGACGCCTCGACCGATGCCGGTCGAACCGAGTTCCTCACGCTTCATAATCGCCGCGACGATGTCGTCGCGTTGTTCGGCATCGATCTCGCCCGACTCAAGCAAACATTGAACGAGCTCTTCGATGGCTTGCTCTTTTGTCTTGGCCTTGAGTTCGGCCTTGATCGACTGCGTACTGATGAAATCTGCAAACTTCATGGGGTGTGAATTTTCAATGAGTGTATCGACAAACACGATGGGCTCGACTGTTACAGCCGATTACTCGTCGCTTGCCGGGGTTTCAATGTGTTTGTGTCCGGTGGCGCGGTGGCCAGTCTTTTTTTCCTTGATCCGGCGAAGCTGCTGCTCCACCTTCGGAATCACCATGTCCAAGGCTGCGATCACCGTGGTGGCTTCCGCCGTGGCGACGCATTCTCCGGCATGCTCAATGGATACTTGGATTTCGACCGCAGGCTTATCGGTGTTTTCCAGGTCAACGGTGACTTCAATCGCGTTGATTCGGTCATAGAGACGCCTTAATTTGACGGCCTTCTCCTGGATCAACTCCTGGTCACCTGGCTGAAGACTGCCGTGGCGAGCTGAAACACTTACCTGCATCGTTGCTTCTCTCCGATCGATGTAATCCGACTCCGTCGCTGCCCGACTGGACGCGGTACGATGCCCAGGTCCTTGAATTCTCCTGCAGACAAAGCAATGCGCGACCGCCGGATCGTCAGAAATCCGGCACGTCGTGACGACAGAGTGCTCCTGTTAAAACGCAAGCATACGCGACAGAACCGTCCACGGGTAGCGATCATTTTTGCAGATAGTCCGTTTGGGTGGTAACCCAGGGTGGATTTCAACGGGCCGACGGCCCCTCCTTTGGCCCTCCAACGATCACAATCGTGTCAGCCCATCCAGCCGGTTCCGCCTGCCAGCCCGGCCGGCGACCACCGACGCTGCATCCGGCTCCGGCCGCCCGAAAGGCAACGCTGTGAAGCATTTGTTTCCTGCGTTTGACGAGGTGTTCGCGGCAGGGCGCAAGCCCTCCGGTCCCTCATCGTTCCCGAAACACCGGAGGGCTCGCGCCCTACGGCTGAAAAATGCTTCACATCGCTGCCTGAAAGGGGGGGCGATCGTCGCCACCCTGTCCGCCGCGGCGTGTCTTGCGACGCGTTCATCAGCCAAAATAACGGATCTGCCCCCTTCCAGGCAATTCAAATTCGGCATTCCCGGCCAGTCCGGGGCCACCTCCGAGAAGGGTCTGAGCGGAAAACCATGCGATGCCCGCGGGACGGGAGTGGCGATCCTGTGCCGATATTGCTAACTTACCAGGCCAAAATCCACGTCGGCGGTTGCCGATTTTCCATCTCCCCCTTTAGCCCCTGACCATCCATGGCCCGTAAGGTCGTCAGCCGAGCCGAAAAAGCTGCCGAAGCGGAAGCTGCCGAAAAGGCACTCGCTTCGAAAAAGAAGAAGTCCAGCAAGCGAACCAAGGCGGCTGAAAACGTCAGGATGCGTCTTTACTGGGGTGTCTTCAGCCAAAACCTCAAACGCGTCGCCGTCTTCGATTTCGATAAAAAAGGCGAAGCCGACAAACGCGCCAAAGAGCTGAGCAAGGGCGGCAAGTCGCCCCACTTTGTCCAAAAGGTCAAAGAAGAAATCAAAGTCGAGTGATCTGACTCGGCGAAACGGATGACATCGCGATGAAACGGGTTCCCGCCGAGTGGGAGCGGCAAGCCGCCGTTTGGATTGCCTGGCCCCACAACCACGACACTTGGCCGGACCGGTTCGCACCGATCCCGGATTGTTTTCGTCGGTTCATCGGGTTGATCGCCGCGGCCGTCCCCGTCCATGTCATCGGCCCGGCCGAGCTGCGCGACACAGCGGGGCTGCAGAGCATCGAAAACGTCACCTGGTTTGACATCCAAACCAATGACAGTTGGATTCGCGATTATGGCCCGACCTTTGTCGTCGACGGCTCGCAACGCGGCCACGCGATCGATTGGGGATACAACGCCTGGGGTGGCAAGTATCCGCCCTGGGATGCCGACAATGCCGCGACCGCGCAAATCATCCAGCATGCCGGCTGGGAACGAATCGCCGGTCGATTGACCCTCGAAGGCGGGGCGCTAGAGTGGGACGGCGGCGGGCGGCTGCTGACGACCACCGAGTGTCTGGTCACCGAGACACGCAACCCCGGTTGGTCGAAACAGGCAGTCGAAGAACACCTGCAGGGGCTCACTGGGGCACGTGAAATCGTGTGGGTCGATGGCGGCGGATTGATCGGCGACGACACCGACGGTCACATCGACCAACTGGCACGCTTCATCGATCCCGAAACCGTCGTCGTCGCGGTCAGTGACGATCCCGATGATCCGAATCACGACGGACTGGATCGCAACGAACAGCTCTTGCGAGATTGGGCACAAACGACGTCGCCCACCGTGACCGTTCACCGTCTACCGATCCCGCCGGCTCGATTCATCGACGGGCAACGCGTCCCGGAAAGCTATTGCAACTTTCTGCGGCTGGGGCCGAACCGATTGCTGGTGCCGACGTTCCGCGCCGAACAACATGATGCGCACGCGATCGCGTTACTCGGCCGGCTTGCCCGACAACAGTCGCCAGAGGTCGAAGTGATCGGCGTCGATTGCCACGATCTGATCTGGGGACTCGGCGCCCTGCACTGCGCCAGTTGCAATCAACCGGCGGTTGAGTCGGCCTGATCAAGAACGTCGGGCAACGTCATTTTTTGACCAATCAATCTTTTGACCAGCCAATCTGACGAGACGCGTCGCTCTCAGCGTGACCGCTTCACCGCCGCCGCCTCTGCACCGCGCAACGCTCGCAGTACGTTGCCGCCGAGTACTTTGTGAACGTCGGCTTCGCTGTAGCCGCGATTGAGCAACGCTTGCGTGATCAGCGGGTATTTGGAGACGTCCTCCAATCCGGTCGGCAGGCTGGGGACGCCGTCGAAATCGGATCCGATGCCGACGTGATCAATTCCGGCGACGCGAATGATGTGTTCGAGATGGTCGACGACGTCATGGATTGACCCACGCGCCGATTCGTTGGATTCCAATTGGTCGGTGGGGACGATGAACTTGGAGTAGAAATTGACCATCACGACGCCGCCGTTCTTCGCGACCAACGGCAACACGTCATCGGGCACGTTTCGCGGGTGATCGTTGATCGCCGCGGCGGAGGAATGCGAGAAAAGAATCGGCGCGGTGGAAACCTTGATCGCTTGCTTCATCACCGCCGGTGAGACGTGCGAGAGGTCGACCAGCATGCCGATGCGATTCATTTCACGGACGATCTCTTTACCGAATTCGGTCAGGCCATCGTGCTGCGCATCATCGGTCGCCGAATCCGCCCAAGGCAATGTCTTGGAATGCGTCAGCGTCATGTAGCGGCAACCACGGTCGTACAACCGTTTCAAATTCGCCAGCGATCCCTCGATCGAATGGCCGCCTTCGATCCCCATCATGCAGGCGATCTTACCCGCGGTGGCGATCCGTTCCACGTCGTCGGCGGTGGAGGCGAACTCAAACACGTCGGCGTAACGTTTCACCATGCGATCGACGATGTCGATTTGTTCCAGCGTTTGGATCAACGAATCGCCCGTGGTCGACGTGTCGGCCGGCACATAGACCGACCAGAACTGAGCCTTCAAACCGCCTTCACGAAGCCGCGGGATATCGGTATGCAGCTGCGGCTGTCGCGTGGCGATGTCGATCTGATTGAACGACGCTTGACCGTTTTTCCGGATCTCCCACGGCAGGTCGTTGTGCCCGTCGAATAGCAATCCGGAGAAATGCACCCTGCGCCCGTGGTCGGTCAACACCAGATCCGGCATCGGGCCGGGTTCGACGGCCATCAACAGCAATGGCATGATCAGTGTCGCGGCACTCAAGGCCACTTGAAAACTCATTCGCATTAACATGTTGCATCGTTCCGCGAGTGACAGCCTGAAAATTTTTCCGCTCGACCAGCGCAACCCCAGGATTCAACGTGGCAGAGCACTGGGCATCGTAGCCGGCCCACCGATGACCTGCAACAAAACCGGCCGCGTCATTCGTCGCCGGTAAAGAAGACCGCCAACCAGACCGTGGGCTCTCGATCGGATGTCCATTCGACCCGATGTCTGCGATGTGCCGGGATCAACAGATGGTCACCGGGCTTGAGGGTCAAGGGTTGGGGATCGTCATCAAACAACAGCTTGGCTTCTCCGGCGAGCACGGCGACCCATTCGTGTTCGTCTTGGTCGTACCAAAAGCCCTCTTCGCTGGCTTGTCCGGTGGAGACGATCCGCTCGATCCGGACGATCGACGAAGACGTGAGCACTTCGACGCATTCCTTAGCAGTCGTTGCCGGCAGATCGGTGAACAGGTTCTTGAAACCACCGTCATTGATCACACTGTCATGCATCAGACTGTCCGCCTCTATTCCGCGGGCTCCACTGGTTCTAACGGTTCCAATAATTCGAGTCCCAGTTCCTTGCCTTTCTTGACGGCCGGAACGCCGACGGCCATCCATTCGGGTTCGGGAGCCTGTTTCAAATAGTGGTCGAAAAATTGTTGCATCCGGATCGCAAAGTCGCGGCGGTTCGGTTGGCCGTCGACGCCGTGCGAGTTGCCGTTGTAATTGAGCATCCAGGCGGGTTTTTCCAACCGCCGCAACGCGACGAACAACTCGATTCCCTGGTACCACGGTACCGCACCGTCGTTGTCATTGTGCAAGATCAGCAACGGCGTGTTGATTTTGTCGGCGAAGAACAGCGGCGAGTTCGCGATGTACTTGTCGCGGGCAGCCCACAGGTCGTCTCCGATTCGGCTTTGCGTCCGTTCGTACTGGAACATGCGACTGCGTCCGCTGCTCCAGCGGATTCCTCCGTACGCGCTCGTCATGTTGCTGACCGGTGCACCCGATTCGGCGCACGCGAACCGATCGGTTTGGGTCACCAAGTAAGCCGTTTGGTAGCCGCCCCAGCTGTGGCCTTGCATGCCGATTCGTTTTTCGTCAATGAAGCCTTCGGCGACCACATGGCTGACGCCCGACAGGATCGCGTTGGCTGCGCTCGCGCCGGGCTGGCCGGTTTTGTAGGGAATGTCGGGGACAAAGACGACGTAACCGCGGCTGACGTAAAAGCTGATGTTGATGCTTGACCGCCCCGCGGCGGGTGTGTGATAGCGATGCAGTCGATCGGAACTGCGTTCGTAGAAATACAGCAGCATCGGATACTTTTTCTGCGGGTCAAAGCCGTCGGGACGATACAGGATCCCGTCGAGTCGTTGGCCATCGGTCGCCTTCCAATGGACCAATTCCGCCGTGCCCCAGGCATAGTCTTCTTGTTGCGGGTTGACGTCACTGATGCGATCGATGGATTCGAAGTCCAACGTGCTGGCCCACAGATCCGGACACATTTCGAACGTGTTGCGGGTGAAAATCACCGCATCGGATGATTCGGCTTTCTTCAGCGACGACAGGCTTTCATCCAGCATGATCAGTTGGCGCAGGGGCGAAACGTCACTCCGATCTTGACCCTTCTGCTTCGGCTTTTTCCACATGTCGCGGTCGAGCGTCAGACTGTAGAACCCGCTGGCTTTGGTCGCTTCGTTGAATGCACTGAGTACGATCGCGTCGTCGGTCGCGATCAAGCGTTCTTTGGGGTCGAGCCGTTGGTAGCGAAAACGAAGCTTGTTCTCCCGTCCCTGGGTCAAACGGACCGCGGGTGATTGTCCCGTCGGATCGACGAGCCAAATATCGAACCGGTCGTAGACCAGCAAGGCTTTGTCGTCCTTGATCCAACCCGCCGTGCCATACGCGCCTGGTAAACTGGGCCGATCGTGCAACACGTCGTCCAGTCGTTGCTTGATCGTCGCGGTCACATTGACCGGTTGGCTACCAGAGGTGGTCGATTGGGCAAACCATTTGCGCAGCTCGGCATCAAACCAGTAGATGAACTTGGCCGACGGCGACAGTCTGGCATTCCAGCGAACGTGCTGCTGCACCCGATCGCGTTTTCCCGAATCGAGGTTGACCAGATACGTGTCTTGAAAACCCGGTGATTCCCAGGACAGGACTTTACGATATTCCATGTCGGTGACCGCAATGGCCCGGTTTGATTTCGATCGAACGTCGATGTCGACGACCGGGATTTGACGCGTGGCCAGCTGAACGATTCGCTTGGCTTTGAAGTGATACGCCGCGCGGTAGTCGCGTTTGCGTTCGGCTTCCGCTTGCAATAATTGCTGCGGTTGCAAGTACGGATCTTGCCAGTGCCAGATATCCAGATTCGCCTGTTCGTCCTCGTCATCCGGCTCGGCAACCGGTTTACCCTCTTGTTCCGCTGCGACGCGTTCGCGTTCTTCGATCACGGAGTCGGGGATCGGTGCGGTTTCGAAATACAATCTGCGATCGTCTTCGGAAAAGCGTTGGTCGGAATCTGTCGCGACCCACCATCCGGCCGGAATGCCGTTGGAACCTTCGACCGCGATCTCGGCGGCTGTTTTTTGGCCTTGGTTCCACAGGTAGACGGACCAGCGAGGTGATTTCGCATCGTTGTCGTCTTTGTCGGTCAAGAACGCCAGTCGAGTGCCGTCTTCGTTGAAGGCGAGGTTTTTGTATTGGCCAACACCACCGATGATCCGCGTCCGCTTGTGCGATGTCAGGTCAACCAGATGCACGCCGTCACCGGACAGGCCGGGTGCTTGCTTTGCTTCTGCTTCGTCGGAGTTTTCGTCGGGCTCAACCGCTTTGACCGACGTTACCATCGCCAGCCTGGTGGCATCTTTCGAAAAAACGAACTGGGTCACGTGGGGGTACGTTTGCTGAAATCCGGAATCCAGTTTTCGTAGAACCAGCGTGGTTCCTTCCGCTTTGGCTTTCCCGTCGTCCCCGTCCGAATCGGCGACGTTCGAGGATTCCTTTTCTGCCGTCTTCAGATCGTTTTTCGCCGGGGGAGTTTTGGTCGACGTTGGTGCTTCTTCGGCGGTCGGCTGCAGCGACTCTCGTTTCTTGAGCTTCAGCTTTTTCGTTGGACGTTCCAATCCGTTGGGCGTGACCTGATACGTTTCGCGGACCCCGGATTCTCTCGTTTTGACGGGGGTGCTCTCGATCTGCTTTTCCATCTGATAGCCGATCCAGTCGCCGCTTTCTTCGGGCAGCTGAAAGGAGGCGACTCGGTCGATTGTGACGACATCGCCGCTGGCCAATTCCAGGATTTGAAGTTGGGCCTTTGGCATCTCGTCGGGTTTGGTTTTCTTTTCTGTCAGTTCTTTGACGAGCTGCTTCTCCGGCGAGATCAGAAACACCGCATAACGACTGTCAAAGCTGAATCGTTGGCTGCGGCCACGCGGAGCGAGATACTCCGTCGGAGACGTTGTGCTTCGAATGCAGAGGGTCGATTCGCCATCGATTTTTCCACTGTCAATTTGGTACATCGCCCACTTTCCGTCGCGGGAGAGTTGCGATGACGAAAGGGTGTTCCAAACGTCGTAGTCATGATGCTCCAGAGGACGCCGCGAGATGGCCGGTCGCTCGGCGGAGACCGGACGGGGCGCGGGCGACAATCCAAGGAGGGCGAACCAGCAGCAGAGGAAGGTCTGACGTGGTGTTCGGAGCGTGGCAGACAAAGCCGTCTTGGCGAGATTCATGGTCGGTCGAGGCTGTGGATTGGGCAGTATCAAATACCATCGCAATCAGCCTAATCGGAGACTCGACGACAAGGTGCGTGGCGGCCGGGAAAGACGGCCGATCACAGCAAAAATCGTCAACGCGCGCCGTCGACCAAGATCAAACGGAAGCCCTCACGCCCGCCCGGGTCGGCGTTTCCGCCAGGATTTTTAGCACGGCGGTGTCGGAGAGGACTTCCCGGATGGCGTATCCGAACACAAACACTTCCTGGCAACGTGGGCAGCGAATCGTTTTTCCGATCAATGTGACATCACCGCGGAGCCGGTGCCCACGCGGACATTGGCAGAGCATTCGTTCGTTTTTCCCGTCCATCACCTGACTCCCGCTGAACAAACCGTCACATCGGTGCTCGTGTCGCCAATTGACTCGGCTCCGATTGACTCGACCGGCCCCAAGAGAAGAGACGCACGGCGGGAGGATTTATTTGGGCGTTTTTGAGAATTTCCGAAATCGCCGCCGACATCTGACAAACTCCGGTTGCCCCCTGGACCAGCATGTTGACCGGAATCAACAATTCAACGGTCAAGTCTCCGCAGTCCGCTGATCCACGTACCGGCATGCCACAATGAGTCGTCCCAATCGCAAAGTGGTGATCGTCGGGGGCGGCTTCGCGGGAATCGAGGCGGCGAAGCGGTTGGGGAAATGTGATTGTGTGGATGTCATCATGATCGACAAAAGCAATCACCATGTGTTTCAGCCCTTGCTGTATCAGGTTGCCATGGCGGGACTGGATCCATCGGACATCGCGTCGCCGATTCGTTCGATGTTGTCGTCCTTTCGCAACGTCCGCACCTTGCTGGGAAACGTCACGGGTGTGGACGTCGAGCGGCGGCTGGTGTACAGCGACGCGGGCAAGTTCGAATTCGATTATCTGGTCGTCGCATGCGGTGCCGTGCACAGTTACTTCGGCAATGACCAGTGGGAGCAGCACGCACCGGGATTGAAATCGCTTCCCCAAGCGACGGAGATCCGCCGTCGTGTGTTGCTCGCCTTTGAGCAGGCCGAGCGGACCGATGATCCGACCGAGCAGTACCACTGGATGACCTTCGTCATTGTCGGCGGCGGGCCGACGGGTGTTGAATTGGCCGGCGCGATTGCCGAAATGGCTCGCTACACACTCAAGCGTGACTTTCGGTCGATCGATGCGAGTTTGGCACGCGTGATTCTGGTCCAGGCGGGCGAGAGGATCTTGGAGCAGTTCCCCGACGATCTGTCCGAGTACAGCAAGCAGGCGCTGGAAAGCATCGGTGTGGAAGTCCGCTTGGGAGACCAAGTCACCGAGGTGACCGACCGCGGAGTTCAAATCGGTGATCATTTTTTGCAGGCCAGGACCGTGATCTGGGCGGCCGGCGTTCAGGCGAGCCCGCTGGGTCAATCGCTCGGCGTGCCGACCGATCGAAGCGGCCGGGTTGTGGTCGAACCCGATTTATCGATCCCGGGCAAACGGAACATCTTCGTCGCCGGCGATATGGCGTCAGTCAAGGACGAAGACGGCAAGGGGTTGCCCGGATTGGCGCCGGTTGCGATTCAACAAGGCCGCTACCTTGGTGAACTGATCAGCCGCGAAGCCCAATGCTTTGTGATCGATCGTCCCGCGCCTGAGCGGTCCCGGTTCAAGTACCTTGATAAAGGCCAGATGGCAACGATCGGTCGACGCCGCGCGGTCGCACAGAGTGGACGATTCAAGCTGACCGGGCGGCTGGCTTGGATGGCCTGGCTGTTGATCCACATCGCTTACTTGAACGGATTTCGCAATCGGACGTTCGTTTTCCTTTCCTGGGCGTGGTCCTACCTGACGTTCGCACGCGGGGCACGCCTGATCGTCCCAAAAAACTGGCGGATCACAAAAACATCCGGCCCGGCGAAGACACGAGGATAACTGTTGGTGTGCAGGCTTTAGCCGCCCATTGTCGCTGCGTCGCAGCGACCTGGAATCGCCCGAAGGCTAAACACCAACGTTTGCTGCCCCCCCTTTTCCGCTCCGAATCGGCCGGCGATGTCAGGATTCAACGATTCGGGCATCGATCTTGCACTTACGTCGGCTTGTTCGGCGCGCGGGTGCAGCCGATGACTTTGCCCATGCCACCGGAACATGCGGTCGTCCCGGGTGCCGGGTTGGTGCACACTTCCGCAACGATCGTGACGCACCCGCACACAATGGACGCCCGCCTGGTCTCCGCTCGGCCAGCATCAAGATTTTTCCAGGGTGGGCGAAACCTTACGACACGAGGAGAAGCGAATGGGATTTCGTGGCGAATTAGACCAGGACACCGTTGGGAACCTTCCCCTGCGGGACGCAATTGCCGTGCAGCATGACACCACGGCCCTGGACGCGGTCAAATTGATGCGCGAAAAGTCACTCGGATGTGCGGTCATCGTCGACCAGGGCGGCACCCCGACGGGGCTGTTCAGCGAGCAGTCGCTCGTCGACATGCTGGCGCGCGACCTCTCGCTTGCCGATCATGTGGTGGGCGATTTTACCGACGCCGGTTTGCTGGTGGTCCGATCGAGCGATCCGATCTCACGCGTCTGGGACGCCGTGGAACGCGACGGACTGCGGTTTGTCCTGGTGACCGATGACGAGGGCAAATTGATCGGAGTGACCGGACAACGTGGCATCGCGGAGTACCTCGCCGAGCGTTTCCCGCAACAGGTCTTGGTGCAACGACTCGGCAATACACCTTGGATGCAGCAACGCGAAGGAGCATGACACAGTGAACGGTACGCCCCAATCGGATCCCGACAAATTCGAAGATCCACTCAACAATTATGAACCGACGCCATACGCCAGTGAGTTGCATCGCGTGTTGGCTGAAGAGGCGATCGATGACATGCAATCGACGCCCAGTGCTCAGGTAACGGTCGACACCTCGATTCGCGGGGCGACTGAGATGCTGAGTGAACTGAAGGTCTCCAGTTTGCTGGTCGTCAAAGGCGAAACGTTGGTCGGAATCTTCACCGAGCGTGACGTCCTGGAAAAGGTCGCCGAGAATTATGCTGCACTGGCCGATCAACCCGTCGGTGAAGTGATGTCAGCCGATCCGACGGTGGTTTACGAAACGGACCCGGTGGGGATGGCGCTGGCGGGAATCGCCGTTGCCGGACACCGCCACGTCCCTGTCTTGAAAGTCGATGGGACGGTGATGGGAATCGTCAGCCCGAAACGCGTCCTGCGTCATCTCAGTCCGTACTTAGATTGACCAACCAATCACGCACATCTGCGGGCACGTCGTCCGAAGCCCACGGCTTCGGCCACAAGACCACGGGCGGTTGAGCGATCACGTCGGGCTTCAATCGGACCGATGAGAAATCATCGTGCAGATAGGGGCGTCGCCCGCAATGGTCAGCGTCGCAGCTCCTGCGATAACCTGGCCCGCACTGGCGCCAGGGACAAGTGCGTCCCAGATACTTACCATGGACGTCGGCGAGAAAGACGTCGGCGCCGGCTTGATGTTGAATCAAATGGCCGGCCAGCTTGCGGCCCAGTTCCGCGAGCGTCGTAAACTCGCAATCGTCGCTCACGGTGACCAGTAGATCAACGTCTTTGGGAAACTCCTTTGATGTAGTGAGGGAACCGATCAAAGCGATTTTCTGTACCCCGGCAATCTTGCGCGCGTGTTCGACGAACCACTGTGTCTCGGACAACATGATCGGACGCAGTTCGGGAAGCGGCGGCGGATCGACGGTCTGGCGCTGGTTCTTTGGCTCAACACCGACGCTGTGTAACCACTCAAGAATCGTTTCGTGCACGCATTCGGTTTCGAATGCATGCCAAGCACGTTGAACGCGGCGTTCGCCGGCCAAAACATCCCGAAAACGCCGAAACGGTTTGCGCTCCGAAATCGCTTCGCCGAGCCGTTTTCGCAACCGTTGGTCGTCGACTGTTTCGATGAACCGTTCCATGAAGCGAAAACTTTCATGGGAATCGATGTGCGGGATGGACTCGTAGTGATCGACGTCTCCGAATTGCAATTCACTCGCGCCCAAGACCTGTTTTTGCTCCGTCTCGGAAAGCATCTTGAATGAGTCGGTGTTGGTCACATCATCGATCGTCCAGTCCTCTCCATCACCAACAGCGTCCGCGAGTTCATCGAAGATGCCATCCACCAATCCGGTGATGTAATCGTCCAAGACAATGATGTCGCCGTTCTTCGTATTCAAATAACTTTGTTGTTCGAAGAAGCCAAAGTCATCGGTCTGACTGAAAGCTGTTTCCAAATCGCTCCAGTTGACTTCTAGTTTCCTAAGTGGCGAATCTGACATGGGGCGGCGAGCATGCTATGGCGTGGCGATGCAGTAAAGTTTCGAGGCGGTGCGGAAGTAGACGGCGGCGTCGGCGATCGCCGGCGTCGACCAAGTCATCTCGTTGATCTCGTTGGTGCCGAGCACGTTCAACTCGTCGCCCGTCGCCAACACGTAGGTCGTTCCGCTGGTGTCAACACAGTACATCCGATCTGAATCGGTCCAAGGGGATGACCAAAACGCTCGGGCTCGGGGCACGCGGGAGCGATACACGGTGCTGCCCGTCTCGGCATTGACACAGTGGATCACTCCGCTGCGTCGTTCCAGCAGGTACAGCTTTCCGTTGCAGTAGGCTGGCGACGCCATTTGAATACCCGATCGCTCAATTTTCCAGGCCACATGCTCGGTTTGTGACTGGCCGGCGGGCGGGGTGATGTCGCCGCTGCCGCCCGGCTTGATCGCGAACAGGAATCCGCCGCCGTCGTCGGCACCACCCCGGTTGCGGTATTCCGTTCCGACGTACAGTCGATCGCCGACGGCCAAGGGGGTCGCCGAGCTGCGGCCTTTCTCCATGTCCAGCTTCCACAACAGCGTTCCCGTTTGGGGATCGTACGATCGGTAGTGCATGCCGCCGACGATCAGCTCGTCGCGCCGGCTGTTGCTCCAGAGGATCGGAGAGCTGTATTGCGACTTCTCGTCGCGATCGACCCGCCAGACTTCGTCGCCCGTTTCGGCATCGATCGCGACCAGAAACGATTGCTGTTCGTTGTCCACCTGCAGAAACAGCTTGTCGTCGAACAACACCGGCGAGCTGGACGTTCCCCAACCGGCGCGCATCGGGTAGCTGCCCAAGTCTTTTTCCCAAACCTTGTTGCCCGCCATGTCAAAACAATACAGCCCGGTCATACCGAAGTAGGCATAGACGTACCGGCCATCGGTCGCCGGTGTCTCCGTGGCATAGGTGTTCGAGCTGTGCCGGCCCATCGTCGGTCGGCCCTCGCGGGCGGTTTGTCGCCAAATCTCTTTCCCGGTCGTGGCGTCCAGACAGATCACCTGCCAGCGATACGTCACGCGGGTCAAGTCGTCACGGCGGCTGCCCCCGCCACCGCTGTATTCTTCCGGTCCGGAGGATGCGGATTCAGTCACCGGAACGGCCGCGGTCAAGAACACTTGATTCTCCCACACCACCGGGCAGGACCAGCCCTCACCGGGTACCTCGACCGACCAGCGAACGTTCTCCGTTTCGCTCCAGCGTTGGGGATGCTGCGTGCGGGCGATCCCGTCCATTTGGTCCCCCCGAAACTGCGACCACCGGTCGGCCGACGCGGGGTTGTCAAGGGTGGTCGCGGTAAAGACCGTCAGGCAGCCGATCACGAGTTTTGTCGCAGGTGTCATGTTTGAGCACATTCCGTCTTTCCATTCCAACAGCGGTTTCGATGCAAGAGTCTGCAAGTGTAGAGCATCGTCCAGCCATGGTCCCCTGTGGTATCCAATTCTAGAAGGTGCATGCAAACTTAAAAATGTGCATGATCCATCTCGTCAGAGGGGCTCTTTCGGTATGGTGAAGGCCTGAAGGCTCGCGCCAAACGGCTCAATGATTCGCGCAGCCATGGTCTCGATAATTCCGACGGAGCCCCCCCATGCCAAACCCTGCCAAAAGCCTCGCGTTGGTCATTCCGCTGGCCGTTGCGATGACATGGGTGATCGGCCGCGAACCGGATTCCGGCACGCTGTCGCCTTCGACCCTCAACGCGGACGAGGAGATTTTGTTCTATCCGACCTACGGGCGGTTTGACGAACAAGCTCAGGTGTGGCGGTTTGACGTGCACGGCAAGGTGTTCGAACCCGAAGATGGATCGTTCAAGCGGGCGTTGCTGATTGCGACGCTGAAATCCTCGATGCGTGGCAATGTTGAGATCGACAAGGATGCGTTTCTGTCCGATCGAATCCGACCGTTTCTGGTGGACAATGAACGCGGCAAATCCGTCACCATCGACGTCGCCGGAAATCAATTTGCCGCGGGCGTCTCCGCTGCCAATGGTCATTTTCGTCGTTCCTTGGTCTGCGACGCCGCCGGGTTGGGTGTCGGTCCACAAGACATCGGCGCGCCGCAAAGCCGGGTGTTGACCTTCACCGCGGTTTTACCTTCCCGTGATTCCAGGTCGTTTAACGGACGCATCCATCTGATCGCCCCACGCGGTGTTTCGCTGATCTCCGACATCGACGACACGATCAAGCATTCTCAGGTGACCGACCGGTCGGAATTGTTGCAAAACACGTTCACGCGCGCCTTTCGAGCGGTGGACGGCATGCCCGAACTGTACGCGGATTTGGCTGACGTCGGTGTTGCGTTTCACTATGTCTCGGGCAGCCCCTGGCAACTGTATCCGCCGTTGCAAGCGTTCTTCTCGGATCAGGGATTCCCGCAAGGTACCTATCACCTCAAGTACTTTCGGTTGACCGATTCGAGCGGACTCGGATTGCTTTCCTCCCAGCGGGCCACCAAACTCGCCGCGATCGAGCCGCTGTTGGATTCGTTTCCGGATCGCCGATTCATTCTGCTCGGCGACAGCGGGGAACACGACCCGGAGATCTACGGTCAACTGGCGCGCGATTACCCGGACCAGATCGCCGGGATCTTCATCCGCAATGTCACGGCGTCTGACCGGATGGACGGACGGTTTCAGACGGCGTTTGAGCAAGTGCCTGCGGATCGCTGGCGATTATTTGACGATGCCTCGCAGATCCGTGACGTGGTCATTGATTTGGCCAAGTGACATACCGGGTCAGTCCGCCGGTGGCACAGTTCTTGCATCGGGACAAACGCATAGATCGCCTTCCGTTTTTAAGGTGATCCGCGGACGAGGCGTTAGCGGAGTGTCGCGTTTGTCGTGAAGCGGATTCGACGCTCAAGTGGGGCGGCGTCTTCTTTTTGGCGCAAGGACCCGGTTGACGCCTGAGTCGGGCATTCGTTTCTGATAGATTCTCCCTTACTGTTGGCGCAGAGAATTGCCCGCTTTCAGTTTATCACTCGACCTAGCGCGAGCACGCTCGCTGTCTGACCGTGTCACGAAGGAACACACACCATGTTGGAATTCATTGTTTTCGTCGCAGTCACCGTTCTGATCGCAGCTTTGTTTCGGACGTGCACCAGTGACACACACTTTCGCACGCTTTTCCGCACACTCCTTGTCGTCGGCGCACTGTCGTTGGCGCTCTCGCCGATGACGGCGTTGGCATTTCAAGACACCGGCGATGTCGTCGCCCCCACGGAAACGACGACAGCCGGCGTGGCCATCCCATGGATTTCCTACTTGATTCCCCTGCTCGGTGTGGCCGGACTTGTCTTCACCTATTGGAAAACCACCTGGGTTTCGAAACAGGAAGTCGGGGGAGAAAAGATGGCACGCATCGCGGCCAACATCTCCGAAGGGGCGATGTCGTTTTTGAAGGCGGAGTATTCGATCTTGGCGGTGTTCGTCATCGGGGTGGCCATCTTGCTGGGATACGCCGGCAGCACCCAAGGCGAATCTTCGTCACCGTTGGTCGCGCTCTCGTTCGCCTCCGGCGCGATCTGTTCGGCATTGGCGGGATTCATCGGCATGATCGTGGCCACCAAAGCCAACGTGCGAACGACCAACGCGGCACGAACCAGCCTTGGCAAGGCCCTGGAAGTCGCTTTTGCCGGCGGCAGCGTGATGGGCATGGGCGTCGTCGGGCTGGGCGTACTGGGCTTGAGCATCTTGTTTGTGGTTTACGCCAACCTGTTTGGCCTGGACACCCAAGCCAGTCTCACCCGCGTGATCACGGTGCTGACCGGATTCTCCTTCGGTGCGTCCTCGATCGCATTGTTTGCCCGGGTCGGCGGCGGGATTTACACGAAAGCCGCCGACGTCGGGGCGGACTTGGTCGGCAAGGTCGAAGCGGGGATTCCCGAAGACCACCCGTTGAACCCGGCCACGATCGCGGACAACGTCGGCGACAATGTCGGTGACGTGGCCGGCATGGGGGCGGACTTGTTTGAGTCCTACGTCGGATCGATCATCGGCACGATGGTGTTGGGCGGTGCGTTTTTTACCGTCTTCAACCAAGCAGGCCTGGATGATTTCGGCGGGCTGTCGGCTGTTCTGTTGCCGCTGGTGCTCGCCGGCGTCGGCATCCTGACTTCGATCGTCGGTACGTTTTTCGTCAAAGTGAAAGAAGGCGGCAATCCGCACCACGCATTGAATTACGGAGAATTTGGTTCCGCTGCCATCCTGTTGCTGCTGACGTATGTGATCATCAAGTTCATGCTGCCGGCCACCTGGACCGTCGGTGAAGGTGCCGGCGCGTTTGTTTACACCAGCAGCGGTGTGTTCTTTGCCATTTTGTTTGGTTTGGCCGCGGGGCTGGGCATCGGAAAGATCACGGAGTATTACACCGGCACGGGCACGGGGCCGGTCATCTCGATCGTTCGTCAGTCGGTCACCGGGCCGGCGACGACCATCATTTCCGGGTTGGGTGTGGGCATGATCTCGACCGCGATTCCGATTCTGATCATCGCCGCCGCCATCATCGGTGCGTATTCGATGGCCGGTCTGTACGGGATCGCAATCGCCGCGGTCGGCATGCTTTCCAACACCGGCATCCAATTGGCCGTCGATGCCTACGGACCGATTTCGGACAACGCCGGTGGGATTGCGGAAATGGCAGAACTGCCCGCCGAGGTTCGAGGCCGCACTGATAAACTGGACGCGGTCGGCAACACCACTGCGGCGATCGGCAAGGGATTCGCGATCGGCTCGGCCGCGCTGACCGCGCTGGCGCTGTTCGCCGCCTTCATCACCGCTTACAACGCCTCGCACGCCGAAACGCCGATCGTCGCGATCAGCATTACCAATCCGTTCGTCATGGCGTCATTGTTTGTCGGTGGGATGTTGCCGTTCTTGTTCTCGGCGCTGTCGATGAATGCCGTCGGCCGGGCCGCGATGCGGATGATCGAAGAGGTTCGCCGACAATTCAAGGACATCCCGGAATTGAAGGCGGCGTTGAAGGTGATGAATGACAACGACGGCAAAACGTTTGACGAATGGTCGCAAGCCGACCAGGAAACGTTCCAAGCAGCCGATGGCAAGGCGGAATATGGCAAGTGCGTCGCGATCTCCACGCGGGCTTCGATTCGCGAAATGATCGTTCCCGGATTGGTCGCCGTCTTGGTCCCCGTCGGTTTCGGTTTCGTACCCAAACTGGCTGGTCTGCCGGGTAACACCAACGCCTTGATGCTGGGCGGGTTGCTGGCCGGGGTGACCGTCAGCGGCGTCTTGATGGCGCTGTTCCAATCCAACGCCGGTGGCGCCTGGGACAATGCCAAGAAGATGATCGAGGAAGGTTACGAAGTGAACGGCCAGATGTTGGTCAAAGGCAGCGAAGCCCACAAGGCAGCCGTCGTCGGTGACACCGTCGGCGACCCGTTCAAAGACACCTCGGGACCTTCGTTGAACATCCTGCTGAAACTGATGAGCGTCGTCGCCCTCGTGATCGCGTCGCTGATCTAAAGTGGGGTAAGCATCCTGCTTGCCAGCGGTCGCCGGATCGGGACGTGAAAGGAGTGACTGACCAACTCCTTTGCTGGAAAAGCAAATCGGTGTACACCGCAGAGCGGTGGTACAACCAAGCCCGGGGTCGCGAAGCGCACCCCGTGTGGTAGCTCGGCCTCGCTTCAGCTGTGACAGGATGCGTCGGAGGAACCTGGACGGACGGAAGATTGCAAATTGAAATTGAGAATTGAAAAATGCAAATTTGCAATTGGAAGTTTTCATTTTGCAATTTTCAATCTCTTGCTCCGTGTCCTGCAACGGGGAAACGGGCGCCAGGAATTTCAGGAATGAAACCTGCGCAAAGGAATAAGGTCGTCAACCCCGAACTTTTAGCAGCCCAGCGCAACCCCTCCGGTCCTTCATCGTTCCCGAAACGCCGGAGGGCTCGCGCCCTACCGCTAAAAAAATGCTTCACAGCGTTGCCCGTTGCGATTGGCGTCCAGAGTGTTCCCATGGCGGGAGCCCGGGCACAAGTAAGACCTGTCACGCACAGCGTGACCTACGGCTGTCCATCGTAAAGAATACCCACGGATCGCAGCGCGAACCCACGGATGACAGGGTGCAAGAAATCCGTGGGTTCGCGCTGCTATCCGTGGGCCCAGTGATCGTTTCATCGTTCCGCAAGCTACAGCCTGACCTTCGTCCGCTCGACAAACGCAAGGCTAAATTCAAATCGAGAGGCCTTGCAGCGTTGCGATCGCTTGATTGATCGTGGCGAGGTTGGATTGAGACTGCGAAACATGCACTTCGTCGACCTGGACCGCTTGGATCGCGTCGGCGGTTTTCGTTTCCAGTGTCGTAACCATCGCGGTGGCCTCGGCAACCTTCTGTTTGAGCGATTGCTGCATCGCCAACAAGCCGGATGCCCTTGCTTCGCCTTCGGCAACACCAGCGATCGCGAGCTGTTCGGCCTGCGTTTTTGCGACCAAATCGGCTCGACCGGCCTCAAGTTGTTTGGTCTTTTCCGCGGTAGCAGATTTCAATTGGCCGACCAACGCAATCAACGTCGCATCATCACTGGCCAGATTCAACGCCTGCTCGGCCTTGACCGCGGCATCGCCGAGTTTGACGATCACCTGATCCAGGGTTTCCACACCTGCCGCGGCGTTCTGCTTGGCTTCGGTCGCGCTGGTCGCTGCGGCCTTGGCGGCCTCCACCGCAGCGATGGCGGTGTTGTAATCCGCGTCATTTTTGGCAAGTTCCGCTTGCGCTGCGGCTAATTCCGCCCGCGCCTGATCGGCATTGGACTTTGCCACGTCCGCGGCTTCTTGCGATGTGGCGTGTTGGGCTTCGAGGAGCGCGAGTTGTTGCTCGCTGTCCAGACGTTGTTGGTGCAGTTTCTTCAGCTCGCGATCAAATTCGATTTCGGCGGTCCAACGCGACACGGCTTGCCGGGCCGATGCGACAGCGGCTGCGGCTGGATCGTGGGCTTGCTTGGCAGCGTTGAATGCGTCTTCGGCAGGTTTCCGTTTTGCCACCAGCATTTGTTCGGCCTGCTCCGCGCTGGTCCGTGCGGCGGCTGCATCACCGGCCAGCCGCTGCGCCGAATCGAGTGCCTGCTGGGCCTGTTGCAACGCCGCGAACTTGGTCGCCGCGATCCCCTTGGCGGACGTCATTTCGCTGACCTTGGTGTCCGCGGTCGTGCGGATCGTTTGGGCGGCGGCGATCAGGTTTGCGTCATTGGGCAACTGTGCCGCGGCGGCGGCCGCCTTTTCGGCAGCCTCCTTCAACATCGGTACGCTGATGGCCAGTGCATCGACCGCTGTGCTGGCGACCGCGTTTTCACTGGCCGCCTGAGTCATCGTCGCCTGTGCGGCGGCCAACGCGGTTGCCGCACGATCCGATTCCTGCTTCGCTTCGGCGGCGACCTTCTGCGCGGCGGCGACTTCGGTGCTGATCTGTTGCAACGCGGACTGTGCGGTCTGGTAAACCTCTGAGATCGGTTTGAATTCCGATTGGGCTGCCAGCAGCGACTCGTCAGCTTGCTTCAGCCGCGTCTCCAGCAACGGCGCGTTGCTCACCAACTGACCCAATCGCGTACCGTTGGTCGAATCATGAACGCGGATTTCGCCGCTGAAGTCGCCGGAAATCGCGCGGTGGGTCTCGTCACAGTAAGTGGCCTCCAACGCCAAATCGCCGAACGCTTCAAACGCGAGTTGCTGGGTGCCATTTTGGTCCCACGTTTTTGGGATTCGGTCTCGTCCGCACGAGAACAACCGGCCATCGCGAGTGAATTCGACGCTCAGCGCTCCTCCACCATGCGCGCCCCAATTCTTCACGGCGCCGCCGTTTTCCATCTCCCACAAACGGATCGTCGAGTCTTCACAGCTGGATGCCAGCAGGTTGGAATCGCTGCGCCATGAAACGCTGGTGACCGCTGCGGTGTGACCTTTCAAGGTTAGATACTCGCGGCCCGTCCAGCCTTCCCAGACTTGCAAACCACCGTTGCGATCACCCGTGGCCAGCAACACGCTATCGGGGCTGAATTCCAACGCGGTGATCCAATCGGTATGTTTGCGGATTTCGTGCAACAGTTGGCCTGTCTCGGTGGCGTAGATGCGGACGACGCGTTGTGGTCCACCGAGCGCGATCAGGGTTTGATCGGAACTGATGTCGGCGGCCAGGACTTCATCCAGTTCGTCGCCGATCTCGATGATCCGTCGGCCGCTGTGGATATCCCAGACGACCACGCGTCCGCTGGCTCCGGCGACACCGCCGCCGCAGAGCAACAGCCCGCCGTTGCGGCTGAACTTTAGAACCCGCGGCGTTCCCTCGGGAAACGGCAGCACGCCGAGCAGTTCGAGTGTTTCGGTGTGGTAGAGCAGCACCTGCTTTTGGCTGCTGACGGCCGCCAGCGGTGCCCAGGGGCTGGTCGCCAGGGCGTCGATCGCGGTTCGGTCGGGCGTGAATAAAACGGGTTGCAGACTCAATCGCGCCGGCATAGGCACGGTTTCTGGACGCGCGGTCGAGGGTGCCGCCAGCGCCAAGTCGAACTTCTTTTTCTTGGCCGCCTTGGCCGAACTTCCCGCATTCTCGAGGACGCCGCCATCGATCCACTTGCGCAGCGTCTCGATCTTCTCGTCGGCAATCTTTGGCGATTCCGGCGGCATCGAAGGCTCGTCCTGGTGGGTGACCAGGGCATACAAATAACTGGCCGACGCGTCACCCGGTTCGATCACTTCGCCGGACGCACCGCCTTGCATCAGGGCGCTGTAGTTGGTCAGGTCCAAGTCGGCGCTTTTTTTATCCGGGTTGTGACACGACGCGCACGCTTGTGCAAAGATCGGGCGAACATGGTCGTCAAAGGTGATAACGGGCGGTTTCTTCTCTTCGGCATTCGTGGGGAGCGAAGCCGAGAGAATCACGGAAAGCAGAAACAGTCGTCGTAAGTTGATCATTGCGGTCATCTTAGTGGTTGAACACAAACTCCCGTGAATTCAAAAGCGCCCAGAAGATGTCTTCGAGGGTCACTTTGATGTCCGGCGAGGTGGCAATCGCTTCGCCCAGTTTTTGTTTTTCGATGTCGGTGGGCTTGCGTGTCAGGCAGCGGACATACAGCTCGTCAACGATCTCTGCCGGTTGCTTGCCTTCGGCCAATCGCTTTTCAATAAGTTTTCCTTCGCCGATTTTGCCGCCGACGGTTTCCCCGTTGAGCAGGTGCAGGGCTTGTGAAAGATTCGGTTCGATCTGGACTTCACAGGAACAGACACTGGCGCGGGTTGCCCGGCCGAACGAGGTTAGGAAATAGGTGCTGGTGTTGCCGTTAGAAATCTGAACGGCCCGGGCACCCAAGGGAAGTCCGGCGAATTTGTTCTTGGTGTCGGTCGCTTGCGTGATCGAATCGAGCAGGATTTCAGAACGAATCCGCCGCAGCGAAGCGTGAGAGAAATTGCGATCGTCACGCTTGTTCGTTTCGTTGGTCGCGGTGCTCAACTGATACGTTCGCGACGTGCAAATGTCGCGCACCAACCGCTTGAAGTCATAGTTGTACTCGATGAATGATTCCGACAGCGCGGCCATCAATTCGGCGTTGACCGGCGGATTGCTGACCCGCACATCGTCGACTTCGTTGATGATCCCTTTGCCGAAGAAATGATTCCAAACGATGTTGGCGAGGTTCGGTGCGAAGTAGGGGTTGTCCTTGGACGCCAGCCAATCGGCCATCACCGCACGGCGATCTTTGCCGGCCACATCCGGCGCGTCGGAGCCGAGGAACTTGGGCGCCATGACACGGCCATCGACGGGATGCTTCACCTCACCACCGCCGCTGTTGAAGACGATGGTTTCGCGTGGATCTTCGGCCTGCTTGCGCCCGATTTGCGAGAAAAACGCCGCAAAGCTGTAGTAGTCATCCATCGTCCAACGATCGAAGGGATGATTGTGACACTGGGCACACTGAATCCGCATCCCCATGAACACTTGAGCGACGTTTTCGGAAACCTTCAGCGGATCGGTTTCCATCTGGTAATAGTTGGTCGCCGCGTTTTCAAACGTGCCGCCGCTGGCACTCAGTAATTCCTGCACCATCTTGTCGATCGGGACTTCGGCGGCCAGTTTCTCTTGCAGCCAGTTGTAATAGCGCAGCATCGGTTTGTAGGCGATCTGCTGCGTGGTACGAATCATCAGCAACTCGGCCCATTTCATCACCCACAGCTCGACGAACTCTTTGCGGTCCAGCAGTTCATCGACCAACTTGTCGCGTTTCTTCGGGTCGTCGTCGGCCACAAATCGCTCGTATTCTTCGATCGTGGGAAGCATGCCGACGATATCCAGCGTCGCCCGACGCAAGTATTCTTCGTCGCTGCAGATGTCCGAAGGATTGATCCGCAGCTTGCGCAGTTTCGCGTGAATGTGCGTGTCGATGTAGTTGAAATCTTTGGCATCGTTCCACTGGAACTGCAGGTCCTTGGGCAAAACGATGACGTGAGATCCGACAGTATGGGTGTCGAACCGGGCCATGATGAACGCCTCGCCCCGATTGGCCGCGGTGACCATGCCGTCGGCGGAGATCGGCGCCGAGTTGTCGTTGTTGGAGAGAAAGGACGCGAGCGACGTGACGTCGCGATCGGTTCCATCGGAATAGTGGGCGCGGACGCTGACACGCTGTGTCGTGCCTTCACCATCCAACACTGCGGTTTCCGGAAACACTTCCACTTTCGTCACCCGGGGAACTTCGCCGGGATCGTTCACCGCGCCGGCCTGATGCCACCGCAACAGTGTTTGCGCATATTCGCTTTCCATTGCGAATCGCTGACCGCCGGTGTGGGGAACGGATCCGACCGATTTTTGGATTAACAAGCTTTCTTCCGGAAGCGACAGATTGATTCGCCGGCCGGGGAACTGTCGTGTCAAGCGAAAATGATCACCGTCGGGATCGTAACCGAACAGCGAGAGCATGAAGCCGTCTTTCCCCCGCGCCGCGCCGTGACAACTGCCCGTGTTACAGCCAGCTCGCATGAAGATTGGCATCACATCCAGTTTGAAACTGACCGGCGGTTGAACGCCCGAGTCCTTGACCAAGACCGGGAGAACCGCCTGGTGGCTTGCGTACTCCACCTTCAATTCGGTGGAACCATCGGATTGCGGATAGACCACGTTGGACTCCAGCCGCGCCAGCGTGGTGTCACCGATCGAGAAGGTTGTCTGGTCGGTGACGTCCTCCGTGATGCCGTCGGCAAACACGGACTGGACGATCACAGATTGATGATCTCGCGCGTTCGTCAGATCGACGTTGGGCGGGTAGACGCGTATCGAGACGGGAACACGCGTCTCGGTCAAACTCGCGGGCTCGGCCGCCGGCACTGCGGTGACGACGGCGATCAACGCGGCCAAGGCGAGGAAGTGTTGTGATTTCATGACGATGATTTGCGACTGCATCCGAAAGGGCTGGAGGATGAGTGGTGGAGGTGATTGGCGGTGGCGACGCTAAGGCTGTTCGGTTCGCGATTCTTGGCGTTGCTGAGCGGCCAGTCGCAGTTTTTCCAATCGCGATAGCGGTTTGGTTGGCGGCGGCTCGGGTGCCTTGGCCGGTTCAGGCGGAGCTTGGATGGTTGCTTCCGGCATCGCTGCAGGCGCGGGGACAGGTTGGGTCACCGGCGGCGGAAGCGGAACGTCGATTTGCAGTTCAACATTCCCCGCGCGACTGACGATCGCATCGCCGTTCTGCGGAATCGTCACTTGGCAAAACAGCGTGTGTTTTCCGACGGGGCTATCGCCTTCGGTCGTGACCTTGAATGTCAACTCGGTCGTGTCTTTGGAAAACGACAGGGGTTCGATCCCGACCTTGGGCGGCATGCCGACCAACTCCGCCTTCGCCTCTCCCTCAAATGCCGTCGTGTGATTCAGCTTGCACAGCAGCAACGTTTCTTTGCCCTGTTCGCACGCCGCCCGCTGCAGTTCGAAACGAACGTAGGCGTCAGTGATTTCTAGTGGCGTCAATTGCGAAGACGCCCACATCCCTTGCGATGTCGCCAGGGCAAATACCTTCCAGTTTTTGATCTCGGCCGCCCCGTTGGCGTTGATCGGATACAGGACTTCGGTTTGCCCCTTGGGCAGGTTGACGCTTGGCCCGGCCCCGACTCCCGGTGGGCGGTAGGGCAATTGGACCTGGATGTCTTCGTCCCAGCCTTCCTTTTTGTGGGCGATGATCTTCAAGTTCATCGATCCGTCTCGAACCAGTGGCACTTTGAGGGGCTCGATCTCGATCCGGAACGGCACTTCATCGACAACCGCGACGGCAAGTTTGTCGACGTCTTTCCAGCGGTAGAGGGATTGATTGGGTTCGCCGATCAGGTAGTCGGCTCGGTTGACGAACCCGCCGCGAATGGTCTGGTTCGGGTCGGCGTGTCTGGCGAGAAAGTCGATCAAGGCGCCGCTCAGTTGTGCGTCGGCGGTGGCTTCGAAGACAACGGGCATCGTGTTTTGGTTTGCCGGCATCGGATCACATTGCATCGTCAGTCCTGCGGGCAAGTGTTCGGCCAGCAACACCAGATCGCCGCCAAAATTCATCCGATTGGCGGTGATCAAGGTGCCGAATCGGTTCCCCTTGGGCACAAAGACCTGTTGGCGATACTGTCCATAGCGTTCGTTGCGGGGAATGCCGAGCGTGAGGGCTGGCTGAACGGCTTGAAACTCGATCCGGTAGACCAAATCCGGACCGCCGCGGCCCAAATGGTCGTTCACCCGAATCACGTACTCGGCGTCTTCGGGAACCGTGAATCGGATGTAGGCATCGGGACCTCGCGAATCGTCATTGCCGGCGAGGTGTCGTCCGTCGGCGAAGTAGAGATTCAGCACGGGGTCCAGCCCGGAGCGAATGCGTCGCGCGAAACACTCCACTTCGTAAACCTGTCCCTTTTTGGCGGCGAATTTGAAGCAATCCACGTCGCCGGCGGTTTCGATGATGCCGTTGAACGCGAGCGGCAACTCGACCGGTGTCCCCTGGCTGACTTCGTTGTTCGGTTCTTGTTCAAAGGCATTGCCATGCTCGAACAACCGGAACGGGTTGGGCGTGGGCGAAACGCCCCCTTCGTCCTCGGCAAAGACTCCGAAATCGGTGACCGGATTGGCGGGCAGCTGAACCTTGCGGGTCAGTTCACCGGCAGGCATCCCCAGGAAACGCACGTCGATTTCGTCGCCCATCTTTCCGCCGGCGGGGAACGGCACCTTGGGTCGTGGGAAGGTGCCGACGTGAAGTCGGTAATTGTTGCCGGCTGCATAAGCGCTTTCACGCACTTCGATGAAATAGGTTCCATCGGCGGGAGCGATGATAGACGCAAAGCCGTCTTGCAACGCCAGTGCGGTGTCATCGTTGGTGGCAAGCTCGAATCGTTTTTCGTCCAGGATCGCGACATAAGGGTCGAACATCGCGGTGCTCAATCGCATCGCGACGATTTCGACCGAGATCCGCTGTCCCTGTTTGGCTTCCACCGAAAAGTAGTCGACGTCTTCGTTGGTGATGGTTCCATTGACGACATGTCCCAGCGCGATCGTTTGCGGCGTGTTGAAGTCACTATTGGGTTCCACTTCGTCGACCACCGGCAGGTCTTCGATGTACAAGGTGCGGTAGTCCGAGATGCCCGTGGCAGTTCGCACCTGCGCGACGTGTTCACCCAAGCGACAGTTCGGTGCGACGCGGATTTTGACGGTTGCGTTGTTGCCTTCTCCCTTGACCTCCAGCACTTCCAGGCCGTCGTCGTAAAACAAGATGTCTTGAACGTCACCCAAATTGGAACCGATGAATGTCAATTGATGTTCGGCACCGCGTTGGATTCCACGCGGGGTCACGCTGGTCAGTCGCGGCGACGCCGCTGGGCAGACGCCGCAGTTGGCGATGCCGGTGGAGATCGCCAGCGCGACGAGAATTCGGCACAAAATGGACATGCACAGTTTCCGGTGAAGTAATCAGTGGGATACTACTTTGACACCCATCGGGGTGTTCTTGTTAGCGGTAGGGCGCGAGCCCTCCGGTCTTTCACGGCTTGTTAGCGGCAGGGCGCGAGCCCTCCGGTCATTCACGGCCTGTTAGCGGTAGGGCGCAAGCCCTCCGGTCATTCACGGCGTTTTCAAGCTGGAACCGGACGGCTTGCGCCGTTCCGCTACCTCCTACAGTGCCAAAGTCGCTGGCATTGGGCGGGAGTCTTCATGTCAGTGCGTTGTCAGGCGGAGCCAGGGAACAACGGGTTGGCTCCTAGACGATCAAATCCTTGCGGACGGTGCCGCCGTCGACGATTTCGATCGGGCGATCGCCCGGGGCCATCAACTCCTTGTCGGCGTTGATGCCCATGCAGTGATAAATCGTGGTGGCCCAATCGGCGACGTCCAACGGGTTTTCGTTCGGTTCGCTGGCCGTCGCATCGGACGATCCGTAGACGATGCCGGGGCGAATGCCGCCACCGGCCATGACCACGCTAAACACTTTGGGCCAGTGATCGCGTCCCGCCGTCGCGTTGATCTTGGGCGTTCGGCCGAACTCGCTGGCCAGGACGACCATCGTTGAATCCAATAGCCCGCGCTGATCCAGGTCGCGGATCAACGCCGCGTAGGCCTGATCGAGCTTGGGCACCTGGCCTTGGATGCCACCGAGGATGTTGTCGTGCATGTCCCAGCCGCCGTAGGTCGTCGTCACAAATCGCACGCCCGATTCGACCAATCGTCGGCACAACAACAACCGCGAACCGGCATCGTTGCGGCCATACTCGTCGCGGATCTTGTCGTCTTCCTTGTTGATGTCAAACGCCTCGCGGGCCTTGTCCGAATTGATCATCGCGTAGGCGCGTTGATAGAACGTGTCCACGGCGTCGAGTGAATCGGATGCTTGCTGCTGACGAAAACCCGAGTTCACGACGTCCAACAAATCTCGGCGGGACGTAAAACGATTCCCGTCCACTCCGCCGGGAAGATTCAAATCCCGTACGCGAAAGTCAGCTGCGGCGGGGTCGGCGCCCAAGCTGAACCCCGCATAAGACGAACTGAGGTACCCGGTGCCGGCGAATTCGTTGGGCTGGTTGGGAACACAGACGTAGGGCGGCAAATCATGTCGGGGGCCGAATTCGTGCGAGACGACGCTTCCCATGCTGGGGTACGACAGCGCGGGGCTGGGTCGGTAACCGGTAAACATGTTGTGCGTGCCCCGTTCGTGGGCCGCTTCGCCGTGTGTCATCGAGCGGCAAATCGCGATCTTGTCGGCGACCGTTGCGGTTTGTTTCCAAAGTTCGTTGACACGAACCCCGGCAACCTTCGTCTCGATCGAGTTCATCGGGCCGCGATATTCGACCGGCGCGTAAGGCTTGGGGTCGAATGATTCTTGGTGGGCCATGCCACCGGGCAGAAAGATAAAGATGACGGATTTCGCCGTCCCCTCTTTGCTTTCGTAGTGTTTTTGCTCGGCGAGTGCTTCGAACCGAAGCATGTCGGCCAACGAGAGGCCCAAACCGCCGAGGAACCCGACGCGCAGCACGCCCCGCCGGGACAGACCGTTACCGTAGCACTTCATAGAGCGAAAACTCCGAGGGGCCTCGTTCATGGACGAAGAGATCCGACACTTGCGGTGGCGAAGTGTTGAACGAGGGATTGCCGAAGAAACTGGGGCAAGACGTCGAACATCACAAGACGAACAACGTGGAAAGGTGGGATGGGCCTGGAGGTCCCGGGCCGGACGCCGAATTGTCATCCCCGTTTGCCCAGCCGTCAAGCCTTAAAACGCAGGAAACAAACGCTTCACCGCGTCGACCTACCCCGGGCAATGCATGACACTCGGCGATGGATTGACCAGCACCGGTTGGATGATCAGCCACCCGGCCAATGCTGGGCGATCTTGTTGCGCAGGAAATCGGCGCTGCGGCGCAATTGATCGATCCCGTCGACACCGTCTTCGATGCTGATCCAGCTGTCAAATCCCTTGCCGGCCAGTTCGCTGAAGATCGCGTCGTAGTCGTTCAGGCCCTTGCCGATTTCGCCGTGGCTGAGCCGTTTCGCATAACCGACTGCGCCGCCTTCTTCACGCCGCAAGTCCTCCAGCGTTCCCTCGATCAGGTAGCGGTCGCTGGCATGCATTGTGACGACGCGATCGGAAACCCGCTTTAGCAATTCGATCGGATCGTCGCCGGCCAGGAACGCGTTGCTGGGATCGTAATTGACGCCGAAATTGGGGTGATCGATTGCCGCGACCAGATCACAGAAAACGTCCATCGCCTGGGCGAACTCGGGGTATTCCCAAAAATCGTCCTTGTAGTGGTTCTCCAGAATCAACGTGATGCCGCACTGTTGGGCAAACGGAAGACAGGCACCGATGCTGTCGGCGGCAAGCCGGACGCCCTGGTCGACGGTCAGCTCCGGCCGCCGTTGGCCGCTGAGAACGCGACAGTAGCTTCCGCCGAGCGCGTGGGTCATCTCGATCCAACGTTTTTGTTTGGCGATCTCGGCATCACGAAAGGCGGCATCGGGGTGGGTGAAGTCGGGCGAACAGCAGAGCATGGGGATGCTCATGCCCAGGTCTTCGACTTGCTTTCGCAGCACGGGCCAATTCGCGGGATCGGCCAGCTCCAAAAACCCGGCGTAAAATTCCAGACCGTCGATGTCCAATGTCGTTGCCAGCTCGAACCACTCCGCCAGTGTCATCGAGCCGTCTTTGCAAAGCGCCTGCATGTAGGCTTTGGGGAATGCGGCAAGTTTCGGCATAATGGATCTCAGACGGGTTTCAACACAGATTTGACGACTTCGCCCTGGTGCATCTTTTCAAACGCTTCGTGCCACTGATCGATCGGCCAGACGCCGCCGATGATCGGTCGGACGTCCAATTGGCCGCTGGTCAGCAGGGCCAGCACCCGTTCCCAAATCGGCCAGTTGTGACTGAAGCTGCCTTGTAACGTGACATTTTTTTGAACCAACGGATCCAGATTGAAGCCCAACGGTTGCGGCCCCCAGCCGACCTTGCTGATCCAGCCGGCCGGTCGAACCACATCGATCGCAATCTTCAGCGTCGCACTGGCGCCGGCCGCATCGATCACGCCATCGCAACCCAAACCGTCGCGCTGACGTGCCCATTGGCTCGCATCGCCGACGATGCCTTCACACCCATAATGCTGTTGGGCGATTTCCAGTCGCCGCCGATCCGATTCCAAACCGACCAGGGCAACTTCGGCCCCGCACAGACGAGCCATCGCGGCGCACAGGATGCCGATGGTTCCCGGCCCCAGCACGATCACCCGATCACCGGGTTCGATCCGTGCGTTTCGAACAACCGCGTTGTAGGCCACACAGCAGGGTTCGGTCAAACAAGCGTGTTCGAACGCCAGGGAATCCGGCACGTTGTGCAGGATCCGCGCGGGGACGCGAACGTACTTCGTCATCGCGCCATCGACACCGTACCCAAACCCCTTGCGGGTCGGATCCAGGTTGTACAGCCCGCGGCGGGTCATCGGGTTTTGCTGGTCGATGATCGCCGCGGTTTCGCTGACGACGCGATCACCTTCTTTCCAGCCCTCGACCGCTGATCCGAGTTCGGCGATGTGTCCGCCGAATTCATGGCCCAGCACGACGGGATAGTTGACCGGCCAGGAATGATTGGCGGTCCATTGGTGCAGGTCGCTGCCGCAGACGCCGACGTTGGCGACTTCCAGCAAAACGTCCTCGGGGCCGATCGACGGTCGGTCAATCTCCCTCAATTCCACCGATTCCGGTTCGGGGGCGAAATTAACGACGGCGGCTGATTTCATGTTTGTACTTTTCTGAAGTGGGATAGTCTTCCAGGCGGTCGGGATCGAGATGACAAACCCGGAAGCCTATTGCACGGTTTGTGCGTGGACGGCGTCGCAAATCAATTTCAGCGAAGCTTCCAGATCCCCATCGGCCGTTTTGAAGGCATCGGCGTCGATCGTCAGCGGGGCACCCAAGACGACCAGTGGCGCCCCGTACTTGGGACATTCGATGGCTTGTTCGAGTGACAGTCCGCCGACGGCCTGGACGGGAATCTTGACCGCGCCGACCACCTCACGAAGCTGGTCCAGCGGGCTCGGCATCCTCAGCCCTCGGGCCGCGATGCCGCGGCGCTCATCGTAACCGATGTGGTGGATCACAAAGTCACAGCCGAGGTCTTCGAGCCACTTCGCCCCGGCAACCATGTCTTCGCAAACCATGTTGTCCCCCATCACCTTGCAGCCAAAGTCCGCACCGGCTTTGACGACGCAACGAATGGTTTCTTCGTGGGCGCGAGCCATCACGACCACGTGCGTGGCACCGGCCTTGGCCATCATCTCGGCTTCCAAGTAGCCGCCGTCCATCGTTTTCAGATCCGCCACGATCGGCGTCTCGGGAAACGCCTCCCGCAACGCCCGCACCCCGTGCAACCCTTCGGCCAAGATCAGCGGCGTGCCGGCTTCCAACCAATCCACCCCGGCCCGCATGGCCAGATGAGCCGTTTCGAGTGCTTCGTCGATGTTGGTCAAGTCAAGAGAGATTTGGACGATGGGGCGCATGGCTGAAGGTGAGTTGAGGGCTAAAGTGGGGTAAGCATCCTGCTTGCCATCCTCGCCGGCTCTGCCGGCGGGCGGCTTCCAAAACAGTGTGTCCCCAGGTGGAGCTTGGGATCAAAGATGGTCCTACGGCAGTTCCATCACTTCGACTTTCCGGATGTGGACCTTGCTGCCCGGGTCGTGTTGCTGGAACGCAAAGTGGCCTTCTTTGAAGGTCAGATCAAAATCCAGGTACTCGTACAGTTCGTTTCCATCCACGGTGACTTTGATCCGTGTCATGTTGCGTCCGCGCCAGACATCGTCGCGGACTTCCAGGTCATAGGTGAACCAGGTTCCGGGTTTGACGTGCTGCTTGTAGACGTGGCACATCCCGTAGATCGATCCGGTACGAATCGGATCGGTGTGGGTGCTGTCGATCTGCGCCTCGTAGCCATCGGTGAATCCCGGTTTTCGCGTGGTGCGGAAGTACAGCCCGGAGTTTCCGCCGTCGTTGATTTTGATTTCGGCACGATAGCGAAAATTCTTGTACGGTCCAGTCGTGTTGACCAACATCGACGGCGGTCCGGAGCCCGCGATCGCGCCGTCTTCGACTTTCCAAACACTCTTCTCGTTGCCGACCTTTTCCCAGCCGTCGAGCGTTTCGCCGTCGAACAAGGACACCCATTTGCCGTCCTCGGCCGAGGCAGTCGATGCGATGAAACAAAGTGACAACGCGGCAAAGCCGCAGAACAAACGTCGAGCAATCGTCATGGTGAGATCCCAAAAGTGTAAAACAGTCGGTTCGTGCCTGAATCGGTGAACAGGCCAAAGTCAAAGCACAGAGTTCAATGCGCAGGTTTAATGTACAGCTTTCATGCACAGGGAGGGAGCAACACTTTAACCGCCCCCCGCGGCGGCGGCTATCATGCATGACGATGAAACGCACGACGCGCGTTTCGAGTAGCTTTCAGCGCATTCCACATGACTCCGCGATCCGGCTCATCTGCCCAAACCACTCGAAATCAGAACCATGAACTCGACTTGCCACTGCATCGCCGCTTGCCCGCGACGGCCTTTGCCGTTTTCGGCGGTCTCTCGACTGCCGCGGATCGGCAGCGCCCCGGTGGCCCCAAAAAGAAATCGGTTCCGAAGAAGAAGTCCTAATGCTTTGTCAACGATTATACTGAGGGTGCAGCCGAAAAGACGTCAGGTACCAATAACCGAATGGCACGGGCATGAGTGTTGGTGTGCAGGCTTTAGCCGCCCACTGTCGCTGCGTCGCAGCGACCGGGAATCGCCTAAAGGCTAGACACCAACGATTGCTGAATCCTTCCTGACCCCTTCTCCATTCCGTCCCAGGAAAGGTCTCTCATGCGATCGCTTGTTGTCATTGCTTTCGGTTTCTGTCTTGCCACCGCAGCGGCGGCGCAACCGGTTGTCGACCGTACCACGTTGACCGGTAAAGTCATGTGCGGTTACCAGGGCTGGTTCAACTGTCAGGGCGACGGCGCAAACCTCGGTTGGACCCACTGGGCGAAACGGCGCAACCAACCCTTCGGACCGGGCAACGTGACGGTCGACCTGTGGCCGGATCTGTCGGAGTACGCGGCACACGAACGCTACGCCACCGGTTTCCAGCACGTCGACGGTCGGGTGGCGGAAGTGTTCAGCAGCGCCAACCGCGATACGGTGATGCGACACTTTCAATGGATGCAAGACTACGGCATCGACGGCGCATTTGTGCAGCGATTCGCTAATGGACTGACGAACCCGACCACGCTGCGGCACAAAAACAATGTGCTCTCACACAGCCGCGAGGGGGCCAACCGTGCCGGTCGTGCCTTTGCCGTGATGTATGACTTGTCGGGTCTTCGTGCGGGCGAGGTCTCGCGCGTGCGGGACGATTGGACGAGATTGCAAGCGGACATGAAGATCGCCGATGACCCCGCGTATCTGCATCACCAGAATCAACCGGTGGTCGCGGTTTGGGGCATCGGGTTCAGCGACGATCGCGACTATACGCTTAGCGAATGCCTGGAACTGGTGAAAGGGCTCAAATCCAATGGCTGCACCGTCATGCTCGGGGTACCGTCGTTCTGGCGCGAAGGCAAACGGGATGCCGTCAGCGATCCCCTGTTGCACACGATTCTGGAAACGGCGGACATCGTCAGCCCCTGGAGCATCGGACGGTATCAAACGCCCGAGCAGGCGACGCGTCATGCCGCAACGGTTTGGAGCGGCGACCGTCGCTGGTGCGCCGCCCGTCAGATCGATTTCTTGCCGGTCGTGTTTCCGGGTTTCAGTTGGCACAATCTGACCGGTGACAAACTCGATGCGATTCCGAGATTGAAAGGGCAGTTTTTGTGGTCGCAACTGATCGCCGCCAAACGCGCCGGTTGCGAAATGATTTACGTCGCAATGTTCGACGAGGTTGATGAAGGCACGGCGATCTTCAAATGCAGCAACGATCCACCGGTCGGTAACGGTGCTCGGTTTCTGACCTATGAAGGGCTGCCGAGCGACCACTATCTGAAGCTGGTCGGCCAAGGCGGCAAGATGCTGCGCGGAGAATCACCGGTCACCGAAACATTCGAAAGCTTACCGAATCCATGAACCCAAATCCGCTCGAACGTCCGATCAGGTTTGTCTGGTCGACGGAACGCCAGCCGCGGCCGACGCCAATCAATTGATCCTTTCGGACTGACGTTCACAGCATCCGTATCAAAAACAGGCCGCGGCGATGAGGAATGCGGTGAGCACGCTGACCGTCGCCACAATGACGTTCGGCAGCAGGAACGAATGGTTCAGCACCAAACCGCCGATCCGGGTCGTGCCAGAGCGGTCGAACTGTATCGTGGCAATCTGGCTGCCATTGGCGGGAAAGAAGTGGATCCCAATGACCGCCAGCCACGAAGCGACAATCATCGCCGGTGAGATCCCCATGGCAATTGCGACCGGCGTGACGATCAGGGTGGCCGTGGACTGGCTGGTCGTCAACGCCGCCGTCGCATAGTAGGCGACCGGCAGTACCCAGACACGCTGTTCCACTTGTCCCAGCATCACCGACGACAGCAACTCGTTGTGCGCGCCGATAAACGTATTCGCCATCCAGGCAATTCCCATCAACGCCAGAACAGACACCATCCCGGACTGAAACACGTTGCTGCTGGGGATCGCTCCGGGATTCACCTTGCCGATCAACATGATCACGACCCCGGACACCATCATGACGATGGCGATCAGTTGGGTCATCGCCATGGGTTTGGTCGAGCTATCCGACGTTCCGATCTGTGGCCGGAGCCAATCAACGAAACCGAACAAGACCACCAGCAGGATGCCAGACAGGAACACATACACGCTACATTTGGCTCTCGTCGTCATCTGCTCCAGATCGGGCGGTGTGTAATCTGGTTTCTGAACTTCGCCAGCTTCCAAACGCTTGAGAAACCGGGGATCGCGGTCCAACTCCTTTCCCACTCGGTTTTGAATGAACGCGGCCACCGCGATGCTAACAACCGTCGAAGGCAACACGATCAGGAGAATCTGGCTCAATTCAAATCCCAGCGGGGCCACGAGGCCCAGCATCACGGCCATCGCCGCGGAGACCGGGCTGCTGGTGATCCCCAACTGAGAGGCTTCCGGTGAGAGTGCGAGAGGTCGTTCCGGCCGAACCTTGTTGTTGTAGGAAGTCTCTTCGATCACTGGCAGGAGCGAGTAGTAGACATTCCCCGTACCGGCACCGATCGTAAAGATCCAAGACACGAAAGGAGCCAGGTACGTCACAGATTGCGGCCGGGACCTGAGAATGCGGTGTGCGATGCCGACCAGATAATCGATCCCGCCGGCAGCTTGCATCGCACCGGCAGCCGTGACGACCGAAAAAATGATGGTCATCGCCGCGATGGGAAAGCCGCCTGGCTCCAGATGGAAGAGCGTGGAAAGCAGCAGCACGCCGATGCCGCCCCAGAGTCCCACGGCGACGCCGCCCATTCGAGATCCGATACCAAGACAGCCGAGCACGACCAGTCCCTGCGCCAGGATTTGCCAGTTCATGGCATGCTCTGCAGGCAAGTCAACGAGGGGCATGGGAACTCATTTGCTGCGACCGACTCGACGTGTGTGCGGTTCTTGTCGTTTTCAAATGTGATGCCGGCTCGGTGCTGGTGCAATGGGACACAGGCGGTTTAAGAGTTCCTGACTCTAACGTTTTCGATGTTTGTTCGCGATGAAGCCCGGAAACAGAAAAGTTCCATCTTTCCAATTGTCTATCGATCACCGAACCGGTTCATATCAGCCGATCACTTGCCCTTGTGTTCACGGAGCGTCTCGGCCAACTCTTTCGACACTTTTGGACGATCCGATCGGATGTCGTGGTTTTCCCTGGGATCGGTGGTGTGATCGTACAGCATGCTGCCGACGAATTGATTCTTGTCGGTGTATTCGCTATAGCGCAGTTGATCGGTGCGGATCGTGTCTCCGGTTCCGAAGCGTCCGATGGCGAACGGTTTGCCCGATCGGCTTGGGTCTTTCATCAAGGGGGCGAAACTGGTGCCTTGCACGTGGTCGGGCGTTGGCAGACTCGCCAGATCGCACAGCGACGGATAGATGTCGATGAATTCCGTCAGCGCGGCGGTCCGCGTGCCGGGTTGCACATCTGTTTGCGACGGCGCCGCGACGATCAACGGCGCGTGCATCGAGGTTTCGAAACAGGAGTGTTTGTTCCACATGCCGTGTTCGCCCAGTTGCCATCCGTGATCACCCCAGAGCACGACGATGGTGTTGTCGGCGAATTGAAGTCGCTTGAGACTGCGTAGCAGCTTGCCGACATTGGCATCGGCGAAACTGACGCAGGCATAATAGCCGTGGATCAGCTTTCGGGCTGTCAGGCGATCGACGGGTTTTGACGGATGGATTCCCGCGTAAGCGCGCAATTCACCCGAATTGTGGACCGCCCGAGGCGGCAAATCGGTCGGCAGCTCGTAGTTGTCGGGAACGTCGATCTTGTCGAAGTCGTACAGGTCGAAGTACTTTTGCGGTGCATTGAACGGCAGGTGTGGCTTGAGCAGTCCGACGGCCAGGAAGAATGGCTGGTCGGGCGACCGCGCGAATCCTTCCAGGTATCTCACCGCCTGATTGATACAGTCGCCGTCGGGATGATCGGCATCGCTGGATTCGGACGCTTCGAATGCCGGGCCGCGATGTTTATTTTTGTTTGGCCAGCTGCGTTTGTTTTCCGCGATCGCTTCCCGCATCGCTTCCACGTTTTGGTAGCCCGATTGCTTCGATCGCCACGCCGGCTCACTCCAGCCGTCGGCGTGATCGTTGATCTGGTGCAGGATCTTGCCCAGGCTGATCGTGGTGTAGCCGTTGTTCTTAAAATGGGTGTGCAGCGGCAGAATTCCCGGTGCGTCTTTCTCCGCCCAGGCCAGGTGGGTGACGAAGCGGTGGGGCGCCGGGCGAATGCTGGTGAACAGCGAGGCGCGTGATGCACCACAGGTCGGCACCATGCAATAGGCGCGCTCGAACAACACGCCACGGCTGGCCAAGGCGTCGATGTTGGGAGTGTGCATCGACGTCTGGCCATAACACGCCAGCTGCGGACGCAGATCATCGATCGCGATGAACAACACGTTCGGCCGTTCCGCCGCAGAGAGCCAATGGCACATCAATAGCAAGGCGAGAACAATCTCGGTGTGCCTGATCATCAAAAATTTCCTGTTCAAACGAAATGTGTACAATAGGTTGTCATCGCACTCGCGGTGGCACGATGCAATATTCTATTGGCTGACGGTGTTTTCGATGACGAATGATTCGAAAAATGGTCGTCCTGACCAAATCGATGCGGTTTGCCGAGAATTCAAGCGCGCGTGGGTCGTCGGCGAAAACCCTCGGATCGAAGATTTTGCCGAGGGGATCGAACCGGCGAATCATTCCGAAGCGATTCGCCAGCTGTTGCGCATCGAATTGGATCTCCGACACGCGGCGGGTGACCCGGTCGACCTGTCAACGTATCGCAATCGATTTCCGGCCACCTTGGATTCGATCATCATGACGGATCAACAACTGCCGCTGACCGAAGCCCTCGGTGCGACTCGGGGACGCGACACGGACGGCGATTTCACGATCAATCCCAACGGCGGTGAACTGCGACGGCTGGGGCAGTACGAGTTGCTCGAGCGGATCGGCCGCGGGGGCATGGGCATCGTCTTTCGCGCCCGGGACGTCAAGCTCGGAAAGACGGTCGCCGTGAAGGTGTTGCCGCTGAACTCGGCGGTGATCAGTCCCTCCGCCCTCGCCCGGTTTCAAATCGAGGCGAAGGCTGCCGCACAGTTGGAGCATCCCCATGTCGTCACCGTGTTCGCATCCGACGTTGACGACGGAATCTATTACTATGCGATGCAGTACATCCGGGGACAGAATCTGGCCAAGCGGATTTCGGAGTTTCGCGAGGCGGGGTCGTCCCAGGGAAGGTCAGACGGTCTGGCGCGGAAATCGACGGTCAAGATTCAAAACCAGTCCACCGATCGCGGGTCCGGCGACGTTGCCGGATCCCACCGCAGCGACCGCTCCGGGGCGCGGCTCGCGGATCGATCTTATGTGGCGACATTTGCCCGCTGGGGAATCCAGATTGCAGACGCGCTGCAGCATGCCCACGATCTGGGGATTGTCCACCGAGACATCAAACCATCGAACCTGCTAATCGATGAGCAGGAGAATCTATACGTCGCGGACTTCGGATTGGCGCAGGTGCAAGGGGAAGCCGAGTTGACCCAATCCGGGGACGTGATCGGCACGTGGCGTTACATGAGTCCGGAGCAGGCATGCGCGCAACGGGTGGTGGTCGATCATCGTTCCGATCTTTTCTCGTTGGGGGCAACACTCTATGAGTTGTTCACCCTGCGTCGAGCGTTTGACGGGAAAACGCGCGCCGAAATTCTGCAACAGATTGCGTATGACGATCCGGTTTTGCCACGCAAGATCAACGGCGATCTGCCGGAAGAACTGTCGATCATTGTGATGAAGTGTTTGGCCAAAAACCCCGACGAGCGGTACCAGTCGGCCGGGGAATTGGCAGATGATCTACGGGCGTATCTCCGTGACGAACCGATTCGGGCCCGAAAGCCCACGCTGTCGCAACGGTCCAGACGATGGGCACGAAAACATCGCTCCTTGGTCAACTCGCTGGTCGTTGCATCGGCCATCGCCATCGTTGCGTCGATCGGTTCGTTGACCTATGCCGTCCAAGCGGAAACCGAATCTCGGATCCGTGTGGAAGCCAAGAACACGGAACTGGCGGCGGCGCTCAACGAATCCGAAGGTCGTCGGTTGATCGCGCTGGCGGCGCTCGAACTGCCCCACGATCCCAATCTGTCCCTGGCGCTCGCCGGTGAAGGCGTGCGGCGTCATCCCGATGCGGAGGGCCGAACGGCGTTGTTGGCCGCGTTTGACGCCAATCATCAGCGGTTACTCTTGGACAACGAATCGGACGTGGGCGAGGCTCGATACAGTCCCGATGGGAAACGGATCGTCACCGCGGCACCCGCGACGAAATACTTCGCCGGCCCGCTGCCGGCCCGCATCTTTGACGCGCTGACGGGCAAGCCGCTGTTGGAGTTGCAAGCCGAGACGACGATCACCTCGGCGGTCTTCGATCCGACGGGCCGGCGCGTCTTGACGACGTCCTGCGCCGGTGGCGCGCTGAGTTTGCCAGAGGAAAAACTGGCGGAGATTTCGCCGCGCGTCTGGGACGCGGATCGCGGTGTCGAAATCGCAGCACTCGAAGGGGCGTTCTTGCTGCAAACCGATTCCGCGTCGTTCTGTCCGACCGGCCCGATGACCAAGATCGTTACACCGGGGATCGACCACTCCGCGCGCGTCTACAATGCCGCCGGTGACTTGATGTTGACGCTTCGTGGCCACACCGCCCGCGTCACCTTTGCCGGCTATTCGCCCGACGGCACCAAGATCGTCACCGTTTCCGATGACCACACCGTCCGAACTTGGAATGCCGAAACGGGCGCGGAGCTGCGGAAGCTGGATGCGTGGAAGGATCGTTTGCCCGACGCAACCGCGGGGCAACTGGTTCAATCCGCTCGCTTCAGTCCCGACTCGAATCACCTGCTCACCTGTTCAGTCCAACTCGGCGTCGATCTGTGGGATTTAGACCGCGACGAGTCGACGGCGCTGGGGCATGGCAATCACGTCGCCTTCAGTCCCGACGGCGAGCAATTTGCCATCGCCTGGGACGATACGATCCGTGTGCTCGATTGGCATCGCCGCAAGGTGCGTTGTGAATTGGTTCACGAACAGTGGGCCGGGCCGTTCTCGTTTTCCAACGACGGCAAACGGATTGTCAGTCTGACGGGGTCAAAACGGTTTGCCGCGTGGGATACAGAATCGGGACGGAAGCTCGCCGAGTTTCGCGGCCACGACCGGAACGTTCAATTCGCTTCCTTCAGTCCCGATTCACAGCACCTCGTTTCGGGAACCGGTAGTTCGAACGTCCGCGTGTGGTCGATCCAGTCTGGAAAACAACGCGCCACCTTGCCGGATGAAGCATCAGTCCACCCACCATTGATCGCACAAGATCCGGACACCCATCAAATTGTTTTTTCGACGAACTACCGTCATTCCGGTGGCATCCTCCAGCTCGATTCCGGGGAGTTGACCGACCAGTTCTCAGGGCACCTGCAACCGGAAGGATCCGCGGCGCGGCGATTGGTCACTCACACCGACCACCAGGTTCTGGTTCGGGACGGGGGCACGGGCGAAAGTTTGGGTTCGTTTCGGCAACGGTTGGGTCGGTTCCTGGGAGCGACGCCGAGCCCGTCTGGGGATCATGTCTTGATTCGGACCAAGCGCGGCCCGAGTTGGATTTGGAATTGGAGCACCGATGAAAGGATCTTGGTGACGGGCGATCACGAAACCATTCAGGCCGCGGCATTTCATCCTACCGCGTCCCAAGTGGCCTGCGGCGGCGACGATGGCGTTGTCGCGACCCGAGATGTGACGACCGGCACGGAACTGCGGCAATTCTCCTGTCGCGGCGAGATTGCTCATCTGATCTACAGCCCAGCCGGCGATCGGCTGTTGGTCATCAACTCGGAGAACCGCGGCTTCCTGCTCGATTCCGATTCGTTGGAAGTGGTGACGCAATTCACATCGCTGGACCATCCCTTCAACCGGGCGATATTCGCCGCTGACGGCAAACGAATCCTCACCTACCGACTCTCGACCACCAAGCTGGCTTGTTGGGATGCGGAAACCGGCGACTTGATCCACCAGGTCGATAGTCCCGGCGGAAAACTGCACCTGGCGGTGAGCAAGCTGGGAAACCGAGCGATTCTGGCAAGCGATGAAGCGGGGCTGTTTGTCTGGGATGTACGCTCCGGTCAGATCGTGCGGCGAACGACGGGAGCCTACGCCACGGCTGCTTTCCTGGACGACGACACCCTCGTCGCCGCGACCGCTCTTCCATTTTCCAGACCATTGCGAATTCAAGCTGCCAAGTATGGTCCGCCTCAATTGGAGATCTGGAACGTCGCCGGTGAGACCGACCGACCCGACCGCACCCTGCCCCTGCACGGCGCCATCCACGAGATTCACATCACCGAGGATCCCAATCGCATTCTGATCGGTCAGCGCGATTTTCCCTTGGCCGTGTATGACTCCCAGTCGCTCAAACCGATCGGTCAGATCCCTGGGCACGCGGCACCGATCTCGTTTGCGGCGCTCGTACCCGATCGCAGCGAGATCGTCACTTGTTCCTACGACACCCGGATCATGATTTGGGATGCGAAATCACTCCGTCTCAAACGCACGTTGGCGTCGCACGCTCACCCGATCACCGCCGCAGCGATCTCGGCGGATGGGCGAATGCTTGCCTCGGCTGACCAGGGTGGTGTGCTCGACGTGTGGAATCTCGCCGAAGTCCAAGACAAACCGCTCCATCATCTCCAAGCGTTTGACAATCCGATCGAAGGCTGCAGTCTGTCGGCATTCAACGCCCGCGTGGTGGCGTATTGCGAACGTGGGCAATGGAACGTTTGGGACACGGCCAACGGAAAGCCTGCCCCGTGGCAAGACGAAAAGGATCGCGTCGCGTTCGCCGAATTCCAACCGGACGGAAGTCGGTTGCTGCTGGTTCCGGCAAACCGCAACATCAAACAGTTTCCTTCGCGAATCGTGTCGCCGTCCGGAAAGGCCGTCGAGTTGGACCTGCCGCGTTATCCTCGTTCGTTGAGATTCAGCCCGTTCGGTGAAACGGTGCTCGGGATCATCGGCCCACAAGCGATCCTGTTGGACGCCATCTCGGGTGAAAGAAAAACCACGATCGTCACGTCCGAACCGATCGGCTTTGCGACCGGCGACCGACGCGGTGAGAACGTCATGACCAATCAGGGGACATCCATTTCCGTTTGGAAACGAACGGGTGATCCGATCCTGACCGTGCGGGACGATCTCGGTTTTCGAACCTTCGCCGGCATCGAACACCTCGGTCGCGACGCGGTCTGGGTTCTCTCGTCCGACAATCGGGTCCGCAAGATTCCGATCACAACCGATGCCCTGATCAAGTTCTCTCGTCCGCTCCGTCAAGACGAACGCGAACGGTTTCATCTCCGCAACACCGCACTGCCGACAGACGAGTGAATCATTCCGTCGGCCGGCGGCGTTGCGGGCTTGAGGACAAGGCCGCCAAGTGACACATCGTCGCTTCGGGTTGAGCCGGTAGGCTCGCGCCATACTGCTAAATCGACATTGATGGGCGCCTCTCGCGCTGGCGCGAACCGACTGATGTCAATTGATAATCAGCCGTTTGGCGCCAGCCTACGGGCCCTCCGCTGGTCAAAACTCCATCGATTTAGCGGTATCGGGCTTTGAAACGGAATCGCCACAATCGGTACAGTCTCGTTTCCCGCTCGGCGACTCGGCGTCGAGGGTTTCGCCGGAGGAGATCCCGCCGTAATCATCGGCCAAGCTGATCGCCGCCGTTTCGGCCGCCGCGCAGGCTGCGTTGCGGTCACGTCCGTAACGTGCCGTCTCGATCGTCATGGACTCTTCATTTGTCGTGCAGCGGAAACGGCAGGACACGCTTTCGGTACACGCATTGCGTTGCGTGTTGAGCAACGTCACGCAGCGGACCGACGGCAAGATCTCAATCTCTGTGTGTTCCCTGGCCACCAGATAAAGTTCAAGCTGTCGAGCCAAATCGACCGCTCCGACCACCGCTGTTTCTTTGGAAGTGCCGCTGTGTTGCAGTTCTTGGTTGTAAATCGTGTTACCCTGCCGAGATTGAACACGAACGTAGCACTTATAAATCCAACGCGGGACTTCCCGAAACTGCAAACTGCCCGCTCGCAATCCGCCGTCTCGGCCAATCAATTTCAAGAATCGACTCCACGCGTCTTCGCGCGTGAACGATCCTAACGTCACCCGACGTCCCGATGATTCACCAACGCCGGAGAACTCATAACGCTTCGGCGCCTCGGGATACAGAAACTCGGTGAACGTGATGTTGTGGTACCGTTTCGTGACGAGTTTTCCGTTCGTCTGCTTCACCAAACCGGGTTCTTCGATCGACGCCGGCGGATAGTCATAACAGGGATCCGACGTGTTCGTCGTCGCCGGGTAGCAACAGTGCGGCGTGCCGTAGTCACATCGGTTGTCGGCTTCGCAGGCGGCTTTGGCATTGCTGCAGGCCGCACTCTCGCTGCTACCCTGACCCCCAAATTCATCCAACCCACATTCATACTCATCACCCGATTCTGGATCGTAGCAAACGCACACCTGATAGACCGTGCAGTCCCACTGTGTCACATCCTCGGTATCCGGTCCTTCCAGGACTTTAACGGGTTTGTCCCGTTCAACCAGGGCCGGCGGCTTCGGTCCCTCGGCGGGCTCTTGAGCGGCCAGCGGCAGCGCCACACCGCACGCCATCAAAATCAATACGCAACAGTGAATCAGTCTCGTCTGGTTCATCGTTCTTTGTGCTCCCCATTTAAGTAATCAGCTCGTTGAAAGACTCGGGGTCTTTACAGAGAGAAACACCGTAGTCACCCTTTGGGTAGTATTCAACCCACTTACACGAGTGACGCGATTTGAATCAGCCAACGCCCGACACGCAGCGCGGAAAACGTGTTCGCCTCCTCGGTGTGTGGCCCGGAGCGGCAACGCTGTGAAGCATTGATCCCCTGCGTTTGACGAGGTGTTCGCGGCAGGGCGCAAGCCCAATACCGCTCAATCGACATTGAGGGACGCCGCTCGCGCTGGCGCGAACCGGCTGATATCAATTGATGATCAGCCGTTTGGCGCGAGCCTACGGGCCCATCGCTGGTCAAAACCTTGTCGATTTAGAGGTATTGCGCTCGCGGCCTACCGCGAAAAAACGCTTCACAGCGTCCCCTTTCCGCGGACGATCCCAAACCTTGGCCGCGACAAAACCATAGAATCAAGGTCGCGGGGTCCCGTCGCGTGTTATTCTTACAGGAGTGTTTTCGCAGCCGATGTCGAAGCGTGGATTGGTCCAGCTTGAAGCCGCACATTTTTCCAACGTGATCGGTGCGATCCAACGGACGGCGAGCCTGACCGGGGGCGCCGTTCGCGGTTTGCCCGGTGGCGTGGTGATCGGCGGATTACCCGGAGTCGCCTCGTTCGCCTCGTCGATCTCCGACGCTCAGAAAGAGTTCCAGCTGGGAAGGGTTCATGCCTGCTTGGAACGCATCCGGCAATTGGAAACCAGTTTCAACGGGATCACCGGTCGCTGGAATTCAACGGTCCTGTCCGTGATTTCGTCGGCCAGACAAGGACGCCAGGCGGTTCCATTGGCCAAGTTGAACGAAGTCAAAAATGCACAAACGCGGATGCAGCAGCTGATCCGACCGGCCGAAAAAGCGTTTCGCGACCTGGTCACCGCGCTGGAACATGAAGTCGCAATGGAAGGGCGCCGCGTCGACGAAACCGCTGACGAATCGTCGGACGTCGACTTGCCGGATGATGTCGCTGAAGCCTACCGGTGCGGACCAAGAATCGAATTGCGGCAGGGCGATGACAAGAAGACGCGCATCGTTCCCGCGCTCGAAAAGCAAGCTTGTTATTTCGTCAAGGGACTCAAGCCGCCCCGCGTCCTTCGCCTCACATCACTCAGTAAGCAAGCGATCGGGGCGATCGATACACTTCGGCAGGTGGAGCAGACGATCGAAGCCGTCGAACTTGCCAAATTGATCGATACCGGCATTTGGCTGGTGCGGCCCAAATCCGATGCCGATTCGGACACACGTCCATCAGAAACCAGTGGAGAATCACCTGATGACAAGTGAATATCAGCCTTTTGGCGCGAGCCGACGGGCCGCAATTCGAGGAAACCACGCTTAACGTCGCGGCACTAGGCTTTCACCGATCCCCTGTAGATTCTTTCAACATGCTCACTCGGTTCATTCCCCTGACAGCGGCCGTCGGCGTTCTGCTGGCACTGGTGTTCTACAGCAAGTGGAATCCCGATCCGCCACGGGTTTCGGGAATGATCGAGGCCGACGAGATTCGACTCGGCTCGCGCGTGGGCGGGCGCATTGCAATGGTCCATGTCCAAGAGGGCCAGGAAGTCGCTGCCGGAGACGTGTTGGTGGAATTTGAGCCCTATGATCTGTTGGAACGGGAAAAGGAACTTGAGTTGTCGCTCGCTGTTCGCCAATCGCAGTACCAACAAACTCTGGCCGGATTCCGAGACGAGGAAATTGCACAAGCGAAAGCTAAGTTCGACCAGCTGCAAGCTCGATTGGATCTGCTGGTTGCCGGACCGAGGCCACAAGAGATCGAAGCGGCGCGGGGACGGCAGGCACTGGCCGAAGCGGAAAAGAGACTCGCGACGCAAGGTTATGAACGACTCTCCAAACTTGCCGGATCCAACGCGACGTCGCAGCAGGAAATGGACGCCGCTCGAGAAGCGTTGGAAGCCGCGTCGGCGAACCTGGTCGTCCGCCAACAAGAATTGGAACTGCTACTGGCGGGAACGCGCGAAGAAGAATTGCGTGGTGCGGCGGCGAGCGTCGAGGAAGCCCGTCAGGCGTGGCAATTGATGCAGCGCGGTTACCGCCAGGAAGAAATCGAGCAAGCGAAGGCGTCGCGTGATGCGGCCGAAGCGGCGTTGCAGGCGATCCGGCGACAGAAAGAAGAACTGCGTGTCAAAAGCCCCATCGATGGTCGGATCGAGGCGTTGGATCTGCAGCCCGGTGACATGGTCGCACCGGGAGCGCCGGTGCTATCGATGCTGGATCGAAACGAGCTCTGGGTACGCAGCTACGTTCCACAAACCCGCGTCGTGAACGTCGGCCAGCGCCTGCGGTTGAGCATCGACAGCCATCCCGACCGAACCTTTGAGGGCGTGGTGACGTTCGTCGCTCGGCAAGCCGAATTCACGCCCAGTAATGTGCAGACCCCCGAGGAACGATCAAAACAGGTGTTTCGCATCAAGGTGGGGATCGACGATCAAGATGACCTGTTGCGGCCGGGAATGATCGTCGACGTTTGGCTGGATGAACTCGGTGCGAATCGATGACGGGGCCGATCATTGATGTCCGCGGTCTGTCTCGCTCGTTTGGGCCGCTGGTGGCCGTGCGCGATGTCAGTTTCCAGGTGCATCAGGGTTCGATCTTCGGCTTACTCGGTCCCAACGGCAGCGGAAAATCGACCATCATTCGGATGCTGTTGGGGATTCTGCCGCCGACCGGTGGCGATGCGCGTGTGCTGGGGATGGATGTGCGAACCGATGCGGAACAGATCAAACCGCGGGTCGGTTACATGTCACAACAATTCAGCCTGTATGGCGATTTGTCGGTCCAGGAGAACATCGATTTCTATGGTCGGATCTACGGGCTCGATCGCCAAAGACTGGTCGAGCGTCGCCAAGCCGTGCTCCTATTGACGGGGTTGTCCGACCGTTTGCCGCAGTTGGCCGCGACGCTCTCGGGCGGCTGGAAACAGCGTTTGGCGCTGGCTTGCTCGCTGATCCACGAACCCGACGTGTTGTTCCTGGACGAACCGACCGCCGGCATCGATCCCGTCGCCAGGCGGCACCTGTGGGACTTGTTGTTCGAACTGTCCGGCCGAGGCGTCACGTTGTTTGTCACGACGCACTACATGGATGAAGCCGAACGCTGCAGCGAAGTGGGTTACATCTATCAATCCGAGCTGTTGGTGCTCGGCAAACCCGAGCAACTCAAACAGCTTCCGGAAGTGAATCCGGCTGATTCGCGTCGCTACGAGATCCGGGTGCCCGCTCCGGCCCAGCACCTCGCGGCGTTGCGTCAGTTGCCGGAGGTCCGCGACGCGACCTTGTTCGGCGAAACGATCCACCTGCTCTTAGATCAATCACGCGTCCCCGAAGACGTCTTGCGGCAATTGGGCATGGACGCATCGGCGGCGACTCGCGAGGTTCCGCCCAGTCTGGAAGACGTCTTTGTGACGCTGACCCGCAATGCGGAAAAGCTTGGTCGCATCCGTTCAGACGGCGACCTGTCGGATCAGGGACAGGTGTCGTCGATCGAGTCGGCACCGTCGGTGGAAGAACCTTCCGCTGAACCCGTCCGTCACCGACCCCGGTCGGACAAGCGTGGGACGATGGCCGGTTTGTGGGCGGTGTTGATCAAGGAATTCGTGCACATTCGCCGGCAGCCGACCACGCTCTTTTTCATGTTGGTCGTCCCGGTGATGCAGACCATCATCTTCGGATACGCGATCGACACTCAGATCGAAAACATTCCCACGGTGGTCTTCAACATGGACGGCCGTCAGCAGTCGCGCGAATTGGTCGATGCGTTGGTCAACACCCGTCGCTTTCGTTTGATCGAACACGTGCAGAACGAAGACGCGTTTCAGCGGGCGATGTCATCGGGGCGGGCGAAAGTGGGTGTGCGAATTCCGCCGGGCTATGTGGATCAGTTGCTGCGGGGCGAACAAGCGAGTCTGCAAATTCTGATCGACGGCAGTGATTCACAGGTCGCGACCACCGCCCAGAGTACGGCGCAGCTGTTGGGGTTGAATCTGTCGATTCAGATGGCGAAGGCCAAAGGCGAGGCCTTGCAAATCGCTCCGGCCCGAGACGCCTCGGGGCAAGGAGTGCTGCCGATCGATGTGCGGACACGCATGTTGTACAACCCCGACCTGGAAAGCTCGCATTTTTTCGTTCCCGGATTGGTCGGCATCATCCTGCAATTGGTCACGCTGTTTCTGACGTCGTTCGCCGTGGTACGCGAGCGGGAACTGGGGACGTTGGAACAGTTGTTCGTCACGCCGGTCGGTCGGACGGGACTCTTGCTGGGCAAGCTGCTGCCATACGCCCTGGTCGGTTTTGTGGCGCTGCTGACGGTGTTGGCCGTGATGATCTATGTCTTCGGCGTCGACATCCGCGGCAGTGTCTCCTTGCTGTTGGCGTTGTCGATGTTGTTCATGGTCTGCTCGCTGGGGTTGGGCTTGCTGGTGTCCACCCTTGCCAAGACACAATTGGAAGCGGTGCAGTTTGCGTTTGTGATCATGTTGCCGTCGGTGTTGCTATCGGGCTTCGTTTTTCCGCGCAGCGAAATGCCGCTGCCGATCTACTTGATCACGTTCGGGATTCCAGCGACTTACTTTATCGAGATTCTTCGGGGCGTCGTTTTACGGGGTGCCGATTTCATCGATCTGGTTCCCTGGGTTGTCGGATTGACGATCTGCGGCGCGGTCGTTCTGATCCTCAGCGTGTTGCGATTCCAAAAACGCCTCGGCGCCTGACACCATTGATTGCAGATTCCGACCATGGCGCACCGTCCCTCTTCTTCTGTTCCGAAACGATCCAAAAGGCGGTTTCGACGTCAGACGCGGCCCGGAACGCCGCCCGGGGCGGTGGTGCCGAATCCCGATGCGCCCCCACCGATCATTCGGCTGGTTACCTATGGTCCAACGGATGTGACGGAACATGAGATCGATGATCTGAAACGCATTGCCGGGCTGGTCAACGATTCCGTCGTGACGTGGGTCGATGTGGATGGTTTGGGAGATGCGGACGTGGTGATGCGGGTGGGTGATCTGTTCGGACTGCATCACCTCGCACTGGAAGACGTGGTCAACGTTCACCAGCGGCCAAAGGTTGAACTGTACGGCAATCATCTGTTCATGATCGCCCGCGCGCTTCCACATGACGATTCACACGGGTCCGCGCAAATCGCGATGTTTCTAGGACGCAACTTTGTCGTTTCGTTTCGCGAACGCGAGGCCGTTTGTCTCGACGCGGTCCGTCAGCGGATTCTCTCAGGCAAAGGCAAGATCCGAACCTACGGTGCCGACTACCTGCTCTACGCGCTGCTGGATTCGGTGATCGATGACTATTTTCCCGCCCTGGAAAAACACGGCGAAAACCTTGACGTGTTGGATAGTCAGATCTCGGTGGGTGCCGATCGAAACCTGATCAGCGAGGTGCACCAATTGCGCAGCGAGTTGCTTTCACTGCGGCGAACAATCTGGCCGCTGCGTGACGCAATCAACGCACTGATTCGAGATTCCGGGGATCTGATCTCCGATGAAACCGATTTGTATTTGCGCGATTGCTACGATCACATCATTCAGATCATGGATGTGATCGAGACCGATCGCGAACTCTGTTCCGATTTGCGGGATTTCTATTTAACGGTGGTCGGCAATCGGATGAACCAGGTGATGAAGTTTTTGACGATCATCGCCACGTTGTTCATGCCGCTGAGTTTCATCGCCGGCCTGTACGGGATGAACTTCAATCCGTCGGCATCGACTTGGAACATGCCCGAACTGAATTGGACGTTCGGCTACTTCTTTGCCTTGGCCTTGATGGCGGGGACCGCAACCACCTTGACCGCAGTCTTTTGGCGAAAGGGTTGGTTGAGGTGAGCGGATTTGACCCTGTGCCGGACCGTCGCAGGCACAAGCTGTAGGTGGCATGTGGCTTAACCCGCGCCCCTTTCCGCGATCGGACGGTGCTCGTCGCTAGACACGGTAACTGTTTTGCATGTTCGAACAATATTCGGTCGGCTTGGTATGCCAGTTGCTCTTTTTCCTTGCTCCGAACTTTGACGTCGCTCCAAAGGAAGATCCGTGTCATCGACGACCGAAGCCAAGCAGGCCGCGCCGACCTGGAGGTCGTTGGAAACCTTGATCGCGGTGTTTGCGATCGCGATGATCACGCTGCATTTGGTCCTGCGTTTCGGCACGACCAGTTCACAAACCGTGACGAGCCTGCCGCTGGTGGCGGTGCTGGTGTTCGGAGGTATCCCGCTGGTTTGGGATTTGTTGTTGAAGATGTTGCGGCGGGAGTTCGGATCGGACCTGTTGGCCGGGATATCGATCGTGACCTCGGTGCTGCTGGAGGAATACTTGGCGGGATCGCTGGTCGTGTTGATGCTTTCCGGCGGCGAGGCGTTGGAGGCCTATGCGGTGCGGAGTGCCTCGTCGGTCCTGCGGGCTCTCAGTCAACGCATGCCTTCGGTGGCACACCGAAAAAAGGGCGCGGTCGTCGAAGACATCGCGTTGGACGAGTTGGCGATCGATGATATCGTCGCCGTCTTTCCACACGAGATCTGTCCGGTCGACGGGAAGGTGATCGAAGGGCACGGGGTGATGGACGAGTCGTACCTGACTGGTGAACCCTACATGATGTCCAAGACGCCGGGTTCGGCGGTGCTGTCCGGGGCGATCAACGGCGAATCGGCGCTGATCATCCGGGCCGAAAAATTGGCGGTCGATTCACGCTACGCCAAGATCATGGAGGTGATGGAGGCATCTGAAACGCAAAAGCCCAAGATGCGCCGATTGGCCGACAAGTTGGGAGCCTGGTACACCCCGTTGGCCGTCGCCATCGGAGTGGCGGCCTGGGTCGGAACCGGCAACCCGGTGCGATTCTTGGCGGTGATGGTGGTCGCCACACCGTGCCCGCTGTTGATCGGCATTCCGGTCGCGATCATCGGTTCGATCTCGCTGGCCGCACGCCGCGCGATCATCGTGCGCGACCCATCGTCACTGGAGATGGCCGACACCTGCCGAACGCTGATCTTTGACAAGACCGGGACGCTGACCTACGGCGAACCGAAGCTAGTCCAGCGGATTTGTGCCGATGAAAGTCGCGATCAAGAAATCTTGAGTCTCGTCGGCAGCTTGGAACGATTTTCAAAGCATCCACTGGCCCAGGCCATTGTTGCCGCCGCCGGCGAGGCCAACCTCGCCCCGCAAAGTGTGTCGGAAATCAGCGAGCCGCCCGGCAAGGGGCTGCGCGGCATCGTGGGCGGGCGAAATATCGAAGTCACCAGCCGCAAAAAGCTACTGGCCCAGCAGCCTGAGTTGCGGACCCAGTTGCCACCGCAGGCGGGCGGATTGGAATGCGTGATTCTGGTCGAGGATGAGTATGCCGCGACCTATCAATTCCGTGACACCCCGCGACGCGACGGCGCGTCGTTCATCCAACATTTGGGACCCCGGCATTCCATCCGGCGGACGATGATGGTGTCCGGGGACCGCGAATCGGAGGTCCGGTATCTGGCCGAACAAGTCGGCATTGAAGACGTGTATTTCAGCCAAAGTCCGGAACAGAAACTGGAGATCGTCAACGCCGAGACGGCCAAGGCGAATTCCATCTTTGTCGGCGACGGGATCAACGATGCGCCCGCCTTGATGGCGGCAACGGTGGGCATCGCCTTCGGCCAAAACAGCGACGTCACGACCGAAGCGGCCGACGTCGTGGTGCTGGACAGCTCGCTGCAAAAGATCGACGAGTTCCTGCACATCAGCCGGCGGATGCGACGAATCGCACTGCAGAGCGCGATCGGGGGCATGGCGCTGAGCATCGTGGGGATGATGTTGGCCGCCGCCGGATACCTGTCACCGGTCGCCGGCGCGATTTGCCAGGAAATCATCGATGTCGCCGCCGTGCTCAATGCCCTTCGCGTCGCGCTGCCGCCCAAATCGATGATCGATTTTGAACCATCCGAAGGCGAAGGCTGAGATCCAATCCCACCGGCCGGCGGGTGGACGGGAGCCTCGCATAGGGACGGGGTGGCGCAAATTGACAGGGGTTGTCAGCCTCCATAAACTTGAAAAGCTTTTCACCCAGAAGCTCTTTTCCGAGGACAGGCACGCCGATTTGTGCCGGCGATGTCGTGTTCGCGTCCGACCGATCGGAAATGCTATCAGCGAATCAATGCCCGTCGGTTTCGATGGCAAGCCCGACGACCGGTCGCCACCTCAAGCAAGCCCCCCGATGGATTCCAGCGAAGCGCCTCAAGATTTGGAACTCCAAAGCAATCTCACCCAATGCGCGGTCCCGATCGTGGGTCTGGGGGCATCGGCGGGAGGGTTGACCGCGCTGGAAACCTTTTTCGAGCAATTGCCGGTCGACACCGGCGCCGCCTTCGTGGTCGTCCAGCATTTGTCGCCGGACTACCAGAGCCACATGAGCGAATTGCTGGGCCGCCGCACCAAGATGGCCACGGTGCAATTGTCCGACGCGGTCGAACCCGAACCGAATACCGTGTACCTGCTGCCCCCGGCCAAACACGTCGTCCTGCAAGACGGACAACTGCAACTTCGCGACCGAGAAGGCGACGGTGAGTTGAATCTGCCGATCGACAAATTCTTTCGCTCCCTGGCCGAACAGAACGATCGAAAAATTGCGGTGGTGGTTCTTTCGGGCACCGGCAGCGACGGTAGCGAGGGAATCGTGGGCGTCAATCGCGCCGGCGGGTTGGTGCTGTCACAAGACGAAGACAGCGCTCAATTCAACAGCATGCCGCTCAACGCGATGAAGACCGAAGCGGTCCACGTGGTCGCCCCGGTGGTGGAACTCGCCGAAGCCCTCGTGTCGTTTCTGGCTGGCGTTTCGATCGAAGATGTCATCTCGCATTGTTCGCCCTACATCGAACGCAATGACCTGGAATCCGTCTACCAGCGGTTGGAACAAGCCTGCGGCGTCGATTTTGAACAATACAAGATCGGCACCTTCACGCGGCGGCTGTCGCGGCGGATGCTGCTGTCCAAAATCGATCAACTGGACCGTTATATCCAACGGCTCGACAGCGACCCGGCCGAGCTATCGCGATTGGCCGATGACTTGATGATCGGGGTCACCCGGTTCTTTCGCGACCCCGACGGTTATCAGCGGTTGGCCCATCGTTGCATCCGGCCGGCCGTCGCGGCGAAATCCAGCGGCGACGAATTCCGAGCCTGGGTCGCCGGCTGTGCGACCGGTCAAGAGGCCTATAGCGTCGCGATGTTGATTCATCACGAATGCGAAAAGTCAGGCATCCCGCTGGGGATCAAGATCTTTGCCACCGACCTGCACCCCGATGCGATTCGGTTTGCCCAGCGAGGACATTTTCCCACCGAATCGCTGACGGAGATCCCGCCGGAGTTCCGCGAAAAGTATTTGGTGCGCGTCGCCGACGGGTTTGAGATCTGCAAAAACGTTCGCAACTCGATCGTGTTCGCGCGGCACGATGTGTTGCAAGATGCACCCTTCACCGGCATGGATCTGGTCACCTGTCGCAACCTGTTGATCTACTTGGTCGATGACGCCCAACGACGCGTGCTGAACATGTTCGCCCACGCGCTCAAGGCGCGTGGGGTGATGTGGCTAGGACCGAGCGAAACCCCCGGTGACTTGGTCGAAGACTTTTCGATCCTCGACAAACATTGGCGGATCTTTCAAAAGGACCGTGACTCACGCTTACCGCTCGACCTGAAATTGCGGAAACGCCCGCTGCACAGCGCCAACCTGTCGCGTCGCCCACATTCATCCCGCGCGCCCTCGTCCGCGTTGGTGGCGTCTTACGATCGCATCTTGGAACAATACGCGCCGCCGGGGATCCTGGTCGACGACGATCTGCGACCGCTGCAGATTTTTGGTGACTTGTCGCGATGGACTACCCCGCGACCGGGACGCTTGACCGGCACCGTCGACGACATCCTGATCGAGTCGCTGCGGCTTCCCGTCGCTCTGGCAATCGAACGCATGAAGGTCGATCAATTGTCGGTGATCTCCGAGCGAGCGATGGTCCACAGCGATCCCATCGACATCCGGATCAGTGCGTTTCACCATCCCACCCAATCCGAAACACACTATCTGATCAACTTCGGCAGCATCAACGCACAGCCTTCCACTGGGCTTGTTTCGGCTGGCGAACCGGCTCACCGACCGCTTGCCGCTCCCGTTCCCGCGCAACCAGACCCGTTGTCGACCACGACGGATTCGGCACCCCCGGCGGATTCAACGTCCGCCGATGCAGACGCCTTGGCGCTCAACGCCGAGCGCATTCGCATGCTGGAAATGGAACTGGAATTCACTCGAGAGAACCTGCAAGCGACGATTGAAGAAGTCGAAACGACCAATGAAGAACTGCAGTCCAGCAATGAGGAGTTGACCAGCAGCAACGAGGAATTGCAAAGCACCAACGAAGAACTGCACAGCGTCAACGAAGAACTGCATACCACCAACGCCGAAAGCAGTCGACGCTTGCAGCTACTGACCGAAACCACACGTGACCTGGAAACGGTCATGTTGGAAAGCGACGTGGGCATTGTCCTGGTCGACAATGATTTGAACATTCGCCGCGTCACACCGGCGGCCGCTGATATCTTGTTGATCCGCCGCAAGGATGCCGAGGGTGAACGACTGGCCGATTACGCCCACGCCTTGGAGGACGTCGATCTGATCGAATTGGTGCAGCAGGTCAGCCGCGAACACAAAACGATCGAGCTCGAAACCATCGACCGGCGGGACGATCCGATTCTATTGCGGGTCTCACCCTACCGCGAACGCAGCGGCGTGGTGATGACGATGACGAACCTGCGAACCGTCAAAGAAACCGCCGACAAGCTTCGCAAACTGACCTCGATTGTTCAGGACAGCACCGATGCGATCATCGGTGTTGAACTCAATTCGCGGGTCACCAGCTGGAATCGCGGGGCGACACGGTTGTTCGGCTACGAATTGGATGTTTCGCGAAACGTCGAACTCTGCGACGCCTTGCCGACGGAGATCTGCGACGTTTGCGAGACGCTGATCCGCGAGCTGGTCCGCCACGGCGATGTCGCCGCAAAAGAGATTTCGACCAAGATTCAGGACAAACAAGTTTTCCTGCAGATTCGCGTCACGCCCGTCCTGGATGAATATGAACGCGTCTCGTCGGCGGCGATCACGCTGTACGACGTCACAGCGATGCAAAAAGCCAAGGCGCAGTTGCGTCTGCGGACGCGGGCCATCGATGCGGCCAGTAACGGCATTTTGATCGTCGACGCGCAAAAGGACGATATGCCGATCGCTTACGCCAATCAAGGGTTCGGGCAACTGACCGGATTTGACCCCCAGGATGTCGTCGGTCGCAATTGCCGATTCTTACAAGGCCCCAAGACCGATCCGGCCGATATCCAGAAGATCCGCGACGCGATCGCAAAGCAGGAAAGCTGCCGTGTCACGCTCTTGAATTATCGTCGCGATAACACGCAGTTTTATAACGAGTTGGTGATCACGCCGATCTTTGATGCCGACGGCCAATTGACGCACTACGTCGGCGTGCAAAGTGATGTGACCGACATGGTCGAAGCGAGTCAGTCGCTGAAGCAGAGCGAGCTCGAATATCGAAGCACCTTCGAAAACGCCGCCATCGGAATCGCCCACGTCGGATTGGAGGGCCAGTGGCTGAGGGCCAACGAAAAGCTCTCCCAGATCTTTGGCTACGGTCGCGATGAACTGAAAACAATGACGTTCCAGGATCTGACGCATCCCGAGGATTTGGACAAAGACCTGTTGTTGTTCATGCAGATGAAACGCGGTGAGATTCCCGGGTACTCGATCGAAAAACGCTACATTCGCAAAGACGGCCAGACGATCTGGGCGCAATTGACCACTTCGATTCGTCGCGATGTCGACGACGCCGTCGAATGTTGTATCTCGTTGATCGAAGATATCACCGATCGAAAACTGACCGAACAAAAGCTTGCCGCATCGCGGGCGATCATCACCGAAGTGATCGAAAAGAGCCAAGATCCGTTCATCAGTTTCGACGAACAGGGTATGATCCAGGTCGCCAATCAGGCTGCATTGGACTTTGCCGGACAGCCATCGGGCTTGCTCGACCGCAGCTTCACCACCCTGTTCGGCGACCAGGTCGATCCGCCGCTGTTGGCTGCCATCGAACGCGTCCGACAATCGCAGCGGGCCGAAACCACCGAATATTACTCGCGGCGGTTGAACCGCTGGTATGACGCCCGAGTGTTTCCCGTCGAAAGCGGTGCGGCGGTCTACATGACCGATGTGACCGGCCGAAAAGAAACCGAATCCTATCTCGAAGCCGCCCGCATCGCGGCCGAAGAAGCGAGTCAGGCTAAAAGCCAGTTTCTGACCAACATGAGTCACGAAATCCGCTCGCCGATGTCCGCGATCCTTGGCTTTGCCGATCTGTCGCTGCGTGACATCCGCGAGGGCAACGACGTCGATCCGGATAACCTGGAAACCGTGATCCGCAACGGCCGCTTCCTGCTGCGGATCATCAACGACATCCTGGATCTTTCCAAGGTCGAAGCCGGCAAGCTGGAAGTCCGGCGGTCGCGATTCAAATTGGTCCCCATGCTGGCCGACATCAACGAATTGATGCGGCACCGTAGCGCATCCTCGGGTGTCCCGCTGACGATCGAGTTTGACGGCGCTTTGCCAAGTCGGCTGCGCAGTGATCGCTCACGCGTGGAACAGATCCTGGTCAATCTGATCGGCAACGCGCTCAAATTCACGCCCGAAGGCAGCGTGCGGGTGGTGGTTTCCATGGATGCCCAAGAACCGAATGTCATCGAATTTCGTGTGATCGACACCGGCATCGGTATTTCCGAAAGCAATCTCGAACGATTGTTCCAAACCTTTAGCCAAGTCCATGATCGCAAGATTGTCGGCGTCGAAGGTACCGGGCTGGGATTGGTGATCAGCAAACGACTGGCAAACTTGCTCGGCGGCGACATCACGGCGACCAGCGTCGAAGGCGAGGGCAGCGAGTTCGTGTTGCGTTTACCGGTGGAAGAGTCGACTGAGATGATCGAACCGACGGCGGAGGATTTGAAGCCACGTCGGACCAACATCAACAATCTGCCACGCATCAATGCCCGGGTCCTGGTCGCCGATGATGCCCGAGACGTCCGACTGGTGACGACCCGGTTACTGACGCGCGCCGGCGCCGATGTGGTCGAAGTCGTCAACGGCGCCGAAGCCGTCAAAGCCGTCCGCCAGGCCGAAGCGGAAAACAAACCGTTCGCCTGCGTGCTGATGGACATGCAAATGCCCGAGCTCGATGGCCGCGAAGCGACGCAACAGATTCGTGACCAAGGCTACACCGTGCCCGTGATCGCGCTGACCGCCGGCGCAACCAGCGATGAAATCAATGATGCCCTCGCGGCCGGATGCAGCGAATTCATGGCCAAACCCGTCGACGCCGCCGGGCTGATCAGCCGCGTCGCGTCGCTCACCAACGCAATGTCGTGAGGGGAAACCCGCCGCATTGATCCAGGCAACCGCTGCAATTCCTTCCTGCCTAAATTCGCCGTTGTCGGACCGTTTCACGTTCTAGACTTTCCCGTCGCTGTGCCACCGATCCAGGTGCAAAGATTGTCGCGCAGCGGGAAAATATCTAACAACACCTGTCTCGGACGTGGGCACATGACCAACACAAATCAACGATACCGTTTGCTGACCCGAAGTGACTTTGACGGACTCGTCTGCGCGTTGCTGCTGAAAGAACTCGACATCCTTGGCGAAATCAAATTCGTTCATCCCAAGGACATGCAAGACGGCGAAATCGAGGTGACGGAAAATGACATTCTGACCAACCTGCCTTACGTGCCGGGTTGCCACCTGTGCTTCGATCACCACAGCAGTGAAGAAATCCGTAACGAAGGCCAACAAACCGACAACTACGTGCTGTCAACCAGCGCCGATTCCGCCGCACGCGTTGTCTACGACTACTTCGGCGGCCGCGAACGGTTCCCGAAAATCAGCGAATCCATCATGGAAGCGGTCGACAAAGCCGACGCGGCAAAGTTCTCCGCCGACGAAATCCAGGACCCGCAAGGCTGGGCGTTGCTTTCGTTCCTGATGGATGCGCGCACCGGTCTGGGACGCTTCCGCAGCTTCCGCGTTTCCAACTATCAGCTGATGATGGACCTGATCGACTGCTGCCGCGATCTGGATATCGAAGACATCCTGCTGTTGCCTGATGTCCGCGAGCGTGTCGAACTGTACGAGGAACATCGTGAGCTTGCCCAAGAGCAACTCAAACGCTGTTCCACGGTCCATGACAACCTGGTCGTGTTGGATCTGCGTGATGAAGAAACGATCTACGCGACCAACCGATTCGTGATCTATTCGGTCTTCCCACAGTGCAACATTTCGATCCACGTGCTGTGGGGCAAACAACAACAGAACACGGTGTTCACGATCGGCAAATCGATCCTGGACCGATCGTGCCGCACCGACGTCGGTGAACTTTGTTACCAATACGGCGGCGGTGGTCATGAAGCCGCGGGCACATGCCAGGTCGAACACGAAGCCGCCGAGCGGGTGTTGCAAGAGTTGATCACCCGCATCAACGCCGACCAACACGCCGCCGCCGACACCACACCGCTGGAAGTCTAGCGACGCAAACCGGTGGGATCTGCTTCCAGCCGGTTCAACCGCTTGGATGCCCCGCCTCTCAACGCCGCCTCTCAACGCCGCCTCTCGGCGGCGAGTCGTCGGTCGGTGAGTCGACAAACGGCTCGACCGACCCGGCACGGCCTGACAACGCATCCCCCAAGGGATCGTAGCGAGTCGCCGGAGGTCAGCGCAGCGACACCTCCGGAACACGCTTGCGTCGTCAATCGGTGCTCCTTCCTAGTAGGGTTTGACGCGATCCTGTTCCTCGCGTCCCTTGCGGCTATCGCCGTGTCGACGAAGACTCGCGAGTGAGTCTCGAAATGTCATTGAGCATCGTCGTCGATTCCTCGACCGCGACTGTGTGCAGAAGACGCCACACAAGTAGCGGAAGTCCCGTCATGAAGCACACGAGAAAGGTGACAGCTGCCCACTCCAATAAACCTTCTGCTGGAAACTGAGACGATATCGTGATGCTTGCCCAGCCAAACACGACAAAAAATGCAACGAGTCCAATTGGAAATCGAAAGATTAGCTCGCTACCGCGTTGCGCACGCAAGACAGTCACTCGCAGCAAGTTCAGCGTTAGCACAAGCATGTCGCCATCAATGTCGCACGCCCGATAGTCCTCGTTATCGAGCAATTGCACGCGAATGTTCTCGTATTCGATGTCGAGTCTTGCGCGCCGGATTGGAAGACCGAGCCAGTGAAAGCTCGAGGAGCGAGCGCCACGCAACTGCAGTTCATACGGTGCAAGTAGGAACAACAAGAACGCCAGAGTGAACCAAAGGCAAATAAATGCGATTAGGGCTGCATTCACGTTTTAGCGACCATGTCACGCTGCCCCCAACCTGCCAGAGTTCACCCCTGCAGGTTGCAACCTGGGTTAGGATACGAGTGGACGGTCTAGCACCCCACACCCTTTTCAGATCGAGCGTCCGAGATCAGTTGGATCGACCTTCGGCGGCAAACGCCATGGGGCCGGCGCCAATGGCCGGTTTTGCATGCCCTGTAAGGTGACGACAACTCCATGTTCCGGAGACATGTATGCTGCGAAAGATAGTCGGTACTGTCGGAGCTTGGATCATTTACGCCCTGATCTGGAGTTTTGGTCGCCGCTACTCACCCGACGAAATCGCGTGGCTCATCGGTCCGCTCGGCGGAAAATCGATCGGCGATCGTCCGTACGAGGAGACGGCTGCGGCCGAGGGATTGACTCTCATTCGTGATGCCAGCGAAGGCGGATTGATCCCGGATTTCGAAGCATTGCGGAGTGCAACCTTCGCGCCCGAGCGAGTGCATTCAAGGATTCGTGATTTCTACGAAAACACACACCGCTATGCGCTGGATACCTGGGCGACGACCTACTTCCCGGCGCGAATCGCGCTGTGGCTTCTCGTCGCGACGATTAGCCGCCGCGTCGATCAACTGAACTTTCCACTCAATGGTCTCGATACCGCCTATGGAATGACGAGCGAGATCATCTTGCTACGCAAGCCAGACGGCGAGATCCGCTACACGGGGTGGTTTCGTAAACTCGCTCGCGGTGACCAAGTGATTTACACAGGGTTCTATATGACACAGAAGGTGCCACAGGTCGAGGGTGCTTGCGTGAAGGTCGTCTTTCCGATGCCCAACGGAAACGCCACCGTCATCCTGCGACCGGAACATGACACATCAGATGGCATGCGTCTTGTTTCGGCGGGGCGGCGTTTCGGTGACGCCGGCTTCTACCGCATGCAGCGGTCGGGTGCCGAACGATTGCGGGTCTGGCGTGTGCAAACACTTCATGAGCGGTTTGAGTTGTTCGTCGATCAAGAGCAGACCGTTCGGTGTGAGCATGCGATCCGATTTCTGGGGCTCCCAGTACTGACGCTTCATTACAAGATCAGCGAGAAGCGATCGGCCCCGCGTCAGTGATCCGCTGACGTGGTGCCCACCGGCTCACGACCACTCAATCAACAAGCCGTCTCACCGCCGGCAGACACTGTGTCTGTCTTCCGGGCATCGACCACACGACACGAATGGCGGGAGTCGTGCTTTGAACTCGGAGAGATCACAGCCATTAGCCGGAGGTCAGCGCAGCGCCAACTCCGGAACACGCCCCTACTCCTCTCCACGACCCCGGACGGGGGCGCAGCGAAGCATTGATTCCCTGCGTTTGACGAGGTGTTAGCGGCAGGTTGCAAGTCCTCCGGTCCCTCATCGTTCCCGAAACACCGGAGGGCTCGCGCCCTACCGCTAAAAAATGCTTCACAGCGTTGCCCGGACGGGGTCGCAGCGAGGTCCCGCCCCCGCGCTTGCTGCGATCGCTTCCCTCTTCTCCGATCCGTCCGCTTCCGAATCCCCTGGCCGCAGTTCATCGGCGTGGTGTTGGCAAGCCACGTCTTGATCTCATGGGTGCACTTCCAATCTCCGCGGGCGCTCGACTCCCCAGGATCGCCGCGTCGTGCGTTCGTTCGGATTCGTCTTTGAGTCAAAGTAAATACACCCTCGGACCACACGACGCAAGTAACGGGGGAGTCATGCGCCTGCGGATCAAACGATGGGCCACAAGAGATCAAGACGACTGCCGCACCAAAACGCTGACGACCTGCGGCCAGTGGATTCAAGAAGCTGGCGTCAGCCTTGCGGCCCGGAGTCTCATGCAACGCCGGCCTACCATCACCGCAGGTCAACCGTCGAAGCGGAAAGCAGTTCGATCAAGTTCAAGGTCGGTGCACCACATGGATCGCGACGATCGGCCGTGACGACAGCCCGAGCCAACGCCGCTGTTGTCTAATGTACACAATCAGAACAATCCAGGAGGATTCGGAGTGTCTGGCTTTGTTTTGTTTCCGCTAGACAGCGGCGATGAAGCCCGAAGGGCTGGCACAGTGCCTGCCGGTGGCGTCAGCCACCGGTAGCGAATGAAAGGAACCCCTGAGGCCTGGAAGGCCGGCACAATCGGTCTCCAGGCCAACCGGAATCGTAGGAAGCCGGAGCAGGGTGTCGACCCGCTGTGTCTCTGGGCCTATGGCACATCGTCCGCCAGCCAAATTCGATCCAACGATCCCGCTGTATCCAGCAATCACTTTACAGTCGTCATTTTAGGCGTCGGCATGTCTCATTCAACCGAATCGACTGCGGACCAAGAGAGACAACAATCACGCAAAGACGCCAAGCCGCAAAGGAGCGGGTTCAACTCTTTGCGGCTTGGCGACTTTGCGTGAGACCCTTCCAGCAAGAACGTCAGCAACCTCTCGAACCGTGGCATCAGGGGGAATCCTCAGGAAACAGAGGTTGGATGAATTCCGGTTCGCGTTCTTTGAGCGTGCCGACCGCGGCTGGGATGTCAGGCGATGGCATTCACGGTATCGGTGGAGGAGAGTTTGTCCACGAATAACACGAATCACACGAATGCATTTTTCGCGGAGCGACTGGACGTACTGGTTGGTCAGTGGAATGAATCAGCCCAATCACGATCAGTGAACTACCGTGCCAATCAAAGCAAATCCCAAGCGGCCTTTCCGCCGACTCCGGCCTTCTTGAACAGCGAACTTGAGCATCGGCTCGTCCGCTGGAGTGGACGCTCCCCCTTCAGCTTCGAACAGGGAAAAGAAAGAGTCACCGCTCGTCATTCACGCGATGTCAGATCTTTATTGGTTACCCCATCTTAGTAGTTGGCGCGATGCCACGCATCCCACTCGTCAATCACCTCCTCTGCGGTATTGACCCACTTTTTCGATGGCAGAACGTAGAAACGATTTTGATCCGGTCCGCTCAGTGTAGGCGAGAAGATCAACCCCGGTGTCTGGCCAGGCCGAACCGCCATTGGAGTATTCGCCACCAGAAATCCGTTGCGCGTCCCAGGATTCGTCACGATGCTCAGTTCAACCGCAGAATTTAGGTGGAAGTACGAATGGATCTTTCTGTCGCTTCGATCAGTTGATTCAGACCACCGAAGGAACCCGTCGCGAAGCTGTCGGAGCCGGACACGTTCGAGATGATGTTGATATTCGCGATAGGAATAGCATGAAACTGCAGCGATGGCCGTCACAGCCAAGATGGTCTTAAGGCTAAATCGAAGCCGCCGCACAGTATCAGCACTCGATTGGGGTAACGTTAACGATCACGAGGGTCGCCGCGAACGACTGACCACTTCAACAAACTCAACTCGTCGACTCACGTACATCGTCTGGTTCGCCGCCTATCTTATGAGTGCCTGGCAACTCGTAGTGATCACGGCGACCGCGAGCCCGAAGCCTCCGGCAATTTTCAGTATGTCAAGGAATACCTGGGTCAACGTTGCGTCATTGTAGTAGTTGCGATTGTCATCATCTTCTGACGACGCTGCCGGATCGTACGGGTTGGCGTGAATTCGCTCGACTCCCTCTGCTATTGGCAAACGATTGCGATGAGCGGGCCGCGGCAAGCGATCATCCACTTGTAGAAACTCGACTCCGCGGCTTCGTGTCCATCGAGTGGTTCAAGTAAGCCGCTTCGCGGCGGGATTTTGGTGGGTATGAGACCTTGATGGAAGGAGCGGTTCACGGTGAACCGCTTCACACACTCCTTCCACAAGGAACTTTCGATGTCCAAGTCTAACAATCGTCGCCGCAATTCGCAAAAGTCTGCTGCTCTGGGGGCCTACTTTCCCGAGGATCTTCGTCAAAAACTCAGCGAAGACCTGCAACTCTCCGGGATGGCCAAGCGGACACACGACGGATACATCCGTGCCATCCGGCAACTCTCCGATTTCGCCAAGTGCTCCCCCGACCAAGTCACTGAGAACCATGTTCGCCAATTCTTCTTGCACCTCAAGAACGACCGAGGTTTCGCCTACGGTTCACTGCGTGTCGCCCTCTCGGGAGTGAAGTTCTTTTTTACCCGCACCTGCAAGCGAGACTGGGACATCTTTTCCATGCTCAAACTGCAAAACATCACCGCACTGCCGGAAGTCCTGACCATCAGCCAAACCCACGAGTTGATCGGTCAGGCGAACACCTTGCGGATTTACGCGTATTTCTGGACCGCTTATTCGATGGGCTTAAGGCTGAACGAAGCGCTTCATCTGCAGACGACGGATCTGCAAAGCCAACGCGGCTTTGCCCACATCCACCGCGGCAAAGGGGCAAAGGATCGTTACGTCCCGCTGCCAGAATCAACTCTGAAGTTGCTGCGTGCCTATTGGCTGACCCATCATCACGACACGTGGATCTTCCCCGCCGTTTCGCCCGGGTACTGCTTCGACATCCATGGCAAGAGCAAGGCCGAGCGTCCGATGTCGGAAACCACCGTCCAAGGTGCGATGAAGCAGATCGCCAAGAAGCTCAACTTCGGCAAGAAAATCACGATCCACACGTTGCGACATTCTTACGCAACGCATCTGCTCGAAGCCGGAGTTGGGCTGAAGGTCATCCAGAAATACATGGGGCACTCCTCGCTGCAGACGACCCTCGTTTATCTACATCTGACCGAAGATGCGGAGGCCAATGCGCGGGGAGCGATCGACGGACTGTTCGGAAAGTTGCCGGGGGACGACGATGATCCCGATGCGCTCGGCTGTCCCGCACGACTGAAGTAAACCGGTCGCCGAAACGTGTCCACGCTGGCCGAAGCCATCGCCAAGCATGGACCGGCATACCTCGCCAAGCTTCCCGACCCGCTCCCCGAGTCACTGTATCAGGTTGCACGCGTGATCTCGTTGTTGCCGTTTTGCCGAACCGGTGCCCTTGGCGGAGTCCTGTATCGATGCGACGGCTGCGGCCAAACGCATTGGACGGGACGGAGCTGCGGAAATCGTCACTGCGCCACCTGTGGTCACGAGAAGTCGCAACGTTGGATCGAGAAGCATCAGAAGCGGTTGCTACCGGTTCATCACTTCTTCGTCACCTTCACGGTTCCCCGTGAAGTCGGCTTGGTGCTGCGCGCGAACCAACGTGAAGGCTATCGTTCGCTCTTTGATGCTTCGGCACAGAGCATTCGGGACGTCGGTGCCGCAACCAAAGCACTGAAAGGATGCAAGCTCGGTTACTTCGGCGTTCTGCACACTTGGGGGCGAGATCCGCTCGTCTATCATCCGCACATTCACTACATCATCCCCGGCGGTGGAGTGAAGGTCGATGAGGAGGGCGCGGCGATCGGCTGGCAGAGCACACCGCAAGGCTTCCTGTTTCGCCACGGCACCCTGGTTCGGGTCTACAAAGCGAAGTTGGCTGACGAGCTTCGCCGCTGTGGACTTTACGATTCGGTGCCGCGCGAAGCGTGGAAGAAGAACTTCGTGGTGGACATCGAAGCGGTCGGAAATGCGTGGGGCTCATTGCGTTACCTCGCGCCCTACATCCATCGAGTCGCGATCAGCGACAAACGGATCGTCTCGGTCACCGACAGTTCGGTCTCGTACACCGTCACGCCCACAAAGGCCAAGCGGACGATCGAGCGGAACGTTAAAGGTGTCAAGTTCGTCGAGGGATTCGCGCAGCACATTCTCCCCAGCGGATTCCAGAAAGTGCGGCACTATGGCTGGATGAGCAGCAATTCGGCGATCCGCCTGGATGAACTGCAACTCCTTGTGTGGATGCATCTGGGCTGGGTGTACTGGTTGGCCAGCGGGCATGCTCCACAACCGGAACGTCTCGTCAGCGAGCCTCGCTGTGCCCACTGTGGTGGTGACCTGCGTGTGGTGACGGTCAGCTTCGACCCGATGCCACTTCCTCGTGGACCTCCACCGGCGGCGTTTCAAAGGAGAGCCAATTGAACGTTCAACGGAAATCGGAGACACAAAATCAAACGTCATCGGGGAGGCGAACAGAGACGCTCTGCGCTGATCGCGTTCAAATTCGCGCAGACGTGGTGCCGAAGCGCACCTTGGCAGGCAAAACGCACATCCGCTGCCGCCGGCTCACCGTATCGAGACCAGCATGGCAACCGCCGAAGAGCATCGCACCTGGCAGATACGTCTTGAACGAGCCCGGGCCATCGAAGCAAAATCCAAGAGAGATTTAGGCGGCCGAGCGAGCGTTATCGGGCTTCTTGAACAGAGGACTTGAACTTCGGCTCGCAAGCTCGCGAAGTCAAATCCTTACTGGTTACCCGGCGTTTAGTTGGACAATCACGTCAAGTTCCAGTTCACGTATCGCGGTATGGTATCGATCTCTCACAATGGGATCTGCTGGCGGCCGTGTTTTGACGTCGCATACTCTGCAGGAAATACGGGAGCCAATTGGGAGTCGCGGTGTCTTGCGAAACCAAATCATAGCAGAGTCGGTGTAGGTGTCAGGAATGAAAACTTTTCCTTTGGCTTGCAGTTCACAGTGAATGATGTCGCCAGCTGACGGGATCTCATTGCACGGCGCGAAATCCATGTGTGAGATCGAATGCAGAGTTAGCATGTTGTCGTGGCAACGGGGGCAGCGAATACGTGATGGCCGGTCAGTCACAAACCACCCGCCACCCCAGAAACACCGTGACTCAATGGTCGAGTTGCAATTTGGGCAGTTTTCGTAGTCGAACCGGAAGCTAGGACGTTTGGCATTGACAATGCTGCTGCAACCGTCGCACGTTGCCGGCTGGTGGTGCGGCGCGGTCGTCAACAACGGAGTCCGGTAGCCACAGGGGCAAGATGCAGTGAATTCCTCGGCCATCAATTAGTCGCAGAACGTCCGAAATCACGTGGTCGCCGCGAACGCCTCACCACTTCAAAAACCTCAACTCGGCGTCTCACGTGCATCCGCTGGTTCTCCCAATTTCTACTCTTCAAAGAATCGATTTCACGGCCGCAAGAGCCTTGACTCCAGGCCGCCAGACGTTCGGATGCGGATCATCTGCGCACCGTTGCGCATGGTGAAGCAACGTTGCTCTCGGATGTGAAGCTATGCGTTCTGCGATCGTCTCTCGCAGGCAGAAGTCCTCAGCATCCATCATCCGCGACACCAGTGAATCATCGTGTAAGTCGTAGGCTTGCAGAAGCAGATGAAGAGCTGGTCCGTCCCCATCATGTAAAGCTGCTGAGATCGCATCACGCAATCTAGTTTGGTCCGGGCTAGATGGTGCAGCAGTTCGGTGAAAGTCTGTAATTGGCAATTCGGTGGCAATTGCAGTTTCGGCGGCTTTGTAAAACTCGATCAGGTTTCGAAAGACGATTCGTTCAGAATCATCGTGCGGAAGGTAGATCACGCAGCCTGGATATGGAAGATCCGCAGCTAAGCAGTGATGATTGCTCGTGTTTGCGTCATCGAGGACGAGCAATTGTAGTTTCTCAGGAGACTCAAAAAGTGGGTGGTAGTCGAACTCCTCGGTCATGTCGACACTGTCCACAGGGTCAAGCAAATCTACTTCGGTGACGCGGTCGCCGCTCAAACGATCCGATTGTAAGAGCTCAAAGTACTGGCGTACGTATGGGATCGAATCAAATGCCTCGCCGAAATAGCTCGCAATTGGTTCAACGTAATCGTTCATCAAAACACCAAAACTCAACCGGGATAACGGCGGTGGTCACCGCGTCGGCGCGATCGACCGGAATTCAAATACAAACTCGACTCGCCGACTGCGGTGCACCACATGGTTCACGCGGATCGGCCACGACGACAGTTTGAGCAATCATCGCTGGCGGCCAATGTACTCGATTGGAATCGCCGAGGGAAATCGTGTCTCCCAATCAGCAGTCGGCTTTTCAGGCGTCGGTTGTCGGCGTTGATATCAACAGACGTCGGTTTGTCTTCATTCAACCGAGACGGCCGCGCACCAAGTGAGACAAGAGTCACGCAAAGACGCCAAGCCGCAAAGGAGCGGGTTCAAATCTTTGCGGCTTGGCGACTTTGCGTGAGGCCCTTCCGGCAAGTACGTCAGCGCACCTGTCGAATCGTGACTTCAGGAGCGAATAACAGGAAACAGAGGTCTGATGGATCCCGGTGGGCGCAAGCTCGGGTAATGGCATTAGCGTTCATCGGTGTTCATTAGCGGTGCCAAAACGCCGGAAACACGAACCGCTAATCCACGCGAATGAACGCTAATCTCGGAACCCGTTTCAAGCAGACGAGAGCGTGAACGATAGCGGTCATCGGGCGACAACCAAGAACGATGAACTCAGCAAAGACAGCGATGTCGCTCCGATGCAGTACGCCCAGCATGGGCGTGATCTTGTGGGGTGAAAGTCCCCTGTACTTAGTTCCGGTTTCTTTCTTGGAGTCGGTATACCAAATGAAATTCTAACGAAAGACAGTACGAGGCGAGGGCAACTGCGGCGAGGCAACAGACCGTGGAGAGGAAGCCTGCGAATGTGCTCGTAAAGCTGGCTATTGATCTTGGATCGCGCGCTTCGACGAAAACTGAATCGCGCAAAGGTCCTCGACACAACGTTTCAGCCACATTCTCGCCAAGACCTGCGGTTGTTACGAACAGAAACCTCATACGAGGCCGACGACTCCAGGCCCGTCGCAGAGCGACCCAAAGCGTTCCAGCTGGCTGCTGACCGCGAAGCCGAACCGGAAGCCAGGCGGATGCCTTGAAAAACTCTGGGCGTAGGTAAATGGGGAGCTTGGGCAGGGACAGATCGCGTTCTTATCTGGGGAGATCCAGTTGGCGTACCTGGGAGTAGGGCTTGCCCGAAAGCCAGGGCCGTGCATTCGAAAGTGACTCGGTGCCGACTGGAAGTCAGCAGAGGGCATCGTAGCGGACCCTTGTGGCCCGCGAAGGCCCGAAGGGAACGAGCAAGTACGTATCGTGGGTAGCTCGTGCTGTTGTCTCTTCGGAGACAAATCGCCGTATTGGCGGTCAACCAGTTGCGGCGCTGGTCGTGATTCAATGGCCCCGAGTCTTCACGGCAACGTGGAGGTTTAACACTCGTGCTCGGGCCGCCGGATGCGGACCCGCATGTCCGGTGGTGTGGGAGGGGTTCCGGAGCGATCCGGACCCCTATCCCGATTCACATGGTTCGTCCAAGCCTTTCATCGGTTGATTTGGGGTCGACGCGGCAATCAAGTACGGCGACCACATCCACCACATCGGACGATACCAAATAGTAAACTGCAAACGGGAAGCGTTTCACCAACGCACGATGAAACCCTCGGTACAACTCGTGAATGCCAGCCGTGGAATCTAACAATGCTAAATCTTCACGCACGCAATCGAGGAAACGCTCGCCCAGCCCGTGAGAGACGTTGTCTTACAATTCAGCCCCATTAACGAGGTCAATTCTAGCCTCAGTCCTTAGCTCGACCCGCATCTAGCCGTTCCCTGACGTCGGCAAATGCGGCATCAATCTCCATTCGCGGTTCCGACGATGGATTGTTAATTCGATTTGCCAGAACGTCCCCATGCCAATCGGGCGATGAGATTTGAGATGGTGTCGCAGAGAGATCTCTCCAAAGAATGTCCATCGCGGCAAGTTTTTCGTTGGGCGTCAGCGCTGACAGCATAGATTCGAGTGACATGTTTGATCCTCCGTGCCTTTAGTATACACGATGAACTCGCCACGACAAAAAGCCGCTGCGCGGCGTAGATCCCTCGAAAGTTTTGAAAAAATGACGTCGGCAAAGCATGCTGGATCTTTTGTCTCTCACACAAAGGAGCATGCCATGCCGACGTATGACAATCTACCCAAGACCTCGCAGCATTTCAAAGGAAAATGGTTCGACAAAATGGTCGAAGACCTGCAGTTGGCCGGGAAGGCCAAGCGAACCGTCTAAGGATACGTTCGCGAGGTCCGTAAACTCGCCGATTTCCATCAAAAATCGCCGGCCAAGATCACTGAGAATGACCTGCGATCTTATCTGCTGCATCAGATCATCGACCAGGAAGTCGCGTCGGGGTCCCAAAGCGTCACGCTCTCAGGGATCAAGTTCTTCTACCGCACCACCTGTCCGCGAAAATGGAAGGTCCTCGACCAAACCAAGATCAACTACGGCAATGCGTTGCCCGAGGTGATCACTCAACGACAGGTCTTTCAAATGATCGACGCCTGCCGGACCTTTCGCATGAAGAGTTTCACATGCCTCCCCATCACCGCAAGGTGCTGGGGTTGATCACACGTTGCAAAACGGGTGAGCTTGAACTCAACAAATGTCGCCAGCCGTCATTGGGCAACCGGTCTGCGCGGGGCCAGCAACAACACGCCCGGAGACCATCCCAAACCTCACCCGACAGCGATCTTCTCGCCGTCTACGTTGGTTGCGAAAGTCATCGCATCGCATTCTTGGCGTTTCATGAGCCACCGAAGCCCAGGCATGGCCTGTGAACTGCCATGCCAATCAAAGCAAAACCCAATCGGGTTTTTCGCCGACTCCGGCCTTCTTGAACAGAGAATTTGAGCATCGGCTCGTCCGCTGGAGTGGATGCTGCCTTTCAGATTCAAACAGAGAAAAGACAGAGACACCGCTCGTCATTCACGCGATGTCAAATTCTTATTGGTTCGTCGTATTGTATCGAAGAGAACGACCTGCCCCAAAGGTTGTCATTAAGTGGCGATCGGGGCCTGTCCAAAACTTTGTGTCACCGGTTCAGTTGTTTAGTATCGGTGGCTCGGCGGTAGGCGGTCCTCAAAGAGGATTGCAAAGTGGTTGAGTGCTTGCTTCCAATACTTGATCGGGCGGGTCCAGCGTTTGGATGCCTCCATGATCGCCATATAGATCAACTTGGTTGCTGAGTCCTGGCTCGGGTAGATCTTGCGGTTCTTAGTAAACTTGCGAATCGTGCTGTTGACCGACTCGATTGCGTTGGTCGTGTAGATCACCTTACGAATCTCGGGCGGGAAGTCAAACAGTGTGATGATGTCCGTCCACTTATTTCGCCACTGCCGCGAGATCGTCGGATACTTCTTGTCCCATTTCTCCGAGAACCGCTCCAGTTCGCTTTCAGCCTCTTCGGTTGTCGATGCGCGGTAGATTGATTTTAGATCACCTGCGACTGCCTTGCTGTCTTCATGCGAGACGTAGCGAAGGGCGGCGCGAACCAGGTGCACCAAGCAAAGCTGAATTCGAGCTTGTGGAAAGGCGGCTCGAATGGCTTCGGGGAACCCGGCAAGGCCGTCGACACAGCATACGAAGATGTCGGAAAGTCCGCGGTTTTTCAGGTCGGTTAAGCAGTTCAACCAGAATTTCGCCCCCTCGGTTTCAGCGATCCAGAGGCCCAAGAGCTCTTTCTTACCATCCAGATTGATTCCCAAAGCAACGTAAATCGTGTGGGGGCTGACCTTGGCCGATGCACCCCGAACGTTGACGACGATCCCATCGAAATAGACGATCGGACACACCGGATCGAGACGCCTCGACTGCCAAGTCTTTAGCTCGGCTTCCAGGTCCTCGGTGACGCTAGCGATCAGCGTTGGTGAAACATCCACGCCGTAGAGGTCTTTGACGATCTGCTGGATGTCGCGGGTGGTCAATCCTTTTGCGTAGAGGGCCAGGATTTTGTCATCGAATCCATCAATGCGACGCCGGTGCTTTTCAATGATCTTCGGCTCAAACGTCGAGTCTCGATCCCGAGGTGTTTCGATCTCCAGTTCCCCAAAGTCACCCTTGAGCTTCTTTGAAGAATGTCCGTTGCGACAGTTGTTTCGTTTTTCTTTGGAAGGCGTGCTGCCGGAGGCCGGTTCGGATTGTTCTTGATCGAGATGGTGATCGAGTTCGGAGTTGAGCATCGTTTCGATGCCCGACTTCATCATTGTCTTGACCAATGCGTTCAATTCACCGATGCTCGAAGCATTGCGAGCAAATTCAGCAGCAAGTTGTTCGACTTGCTCTTTCGTCTTGGAATCCATGGGAAGGGGCTCCTGCAGGAGAAGGTGTTTGGGTCAGCTTACAGTTATTGCTGGCAAACACAAAATTCCTGACAGGCCCGCGATCGAAGCGCCCGTCTCTGGCATAGCATGTCGACATGTAGACCCGACTCTTCCGAGGTCGGCGATAGACGCCGCTATCTTCTTGTCGCGACAGCGTTCGGTAGATCCGCCATCAGCGACGATCGGTCTCCTGCCGATTCGACCGGAGCATTCGGTTGGTCAGCGGCAGGAAGCAAGTCGATCAAGGTCACGCCATTCCGCGCACACGCCGTCGAGCTTTGCCTACGTGCGATTACCTCCACACGCAAGGTTTCACCCGTGAGAATCGTCTGCTTTCCCACAGTACGGGCATTTGTTCGGGTCATTGCCCGTAAAAAAAGAGTAGTACTCATCGCACTCGGGGCAGAGAATCCGATTGTCGAGACCGCTACGTTCTTCACTGCAGGGCTCTGAGTCGCGATGGATCCACACATAGTCTTGAAAACGATTGCCCATCCAGCGTGCACTGGACCGACTCTTGACACGATCACCAAACTCGGAGTGTCCGAAGAGCTGAACTTGCAAGTCTCCCCAAAGATCATTGGGCTCGCTTGTGGCAAAGAGAAATGTCACGAACATCGCTTCAGCGCTACCGCCTTTAATTGCTAGGTGGTCGACAAGCATCGGGTTGGCCGCCAGTCTGTTGCAGATCTTGCGAATCGCAACTTCCTGGTCATCGGAAAGACCAACCGTGCCAATTCGGAGTTCGAGTAGATTGCGTGGCCAAGCCATGTATGCGCCCGAATAGCTTACGACGAACGGCGGTGGTCACCGCGTCGGCGCGATGGACCTGAACCCAAATACAAACTTGACTCGCCGACTGTGGTGCAGTACGCCCAACATGGGCGTGATCTTATGGGGTGAAAGTCCCCTGTACTTAGTTCCGGTTTCTTTTTTGGAGTCAGTATACCAAATGAAATTCTAACGAAAGACAGTACGAGGCGAGGGCAACTGCGGCGAGGCAACAGACCGTGGAGAGGAAGCCTAGGGATGTGTGCGTAAGTGTCAACCTGAACCACGCCGTTGACCACATTCTCGCCAAGACCTGCCAGGTTACGAACAGAAACCTCATATGAGGCCGACGACTCCAGGCCCGTCGCAGAGCGACCCAAGGCGTTCCAGCGGGCTGCTGACCGCGAAGCCGAACCGGAAGCCCGGCGGATGCCTTGAAAAAACTCTGGGCGTAGGTAAATGGGGAGCTTGGGCAGGGACAGATCACGATCGCTTATTTGGGGAGATCTCAGGAGCCTTCAGCGGCATCCGCCGGGGCGTGTACCCGCGAGTAGGGCTTGCCCGAAAGGTGGGGCGGATGCGGTAACGTATTCCGTACTCTGAGAAGTCAGCAAAAGCCATAGTAGCCAACGGCCGCATTCCAACGGTCGGGCGAAGGGCCGAACGTCATTTTACAAGGAACGAACCACCCGTGACCTCGAAGAATCCCAACGCATCGTGTCCCAGTGACGCTGTCCCTGGAGATGCCGCGCATAAAACTCAGTCGAGCCTTGCGGCTTCGGCGGCCACGGAGAAGTCAGCCTTGGACCTTTCTCTATTTTCTCTGATAGAAGCAGTTGTCGACGACGCTAACATTGAGCGCGCTTGGAAGAACGTCAAAGCCAACAAAGGGGCCCCTGGTCCCGATGGCATCACCCTTGACGATTTCTTCGAGACCTTCCGGCACCATTGGCCAGAAGTTCGCCGACAACTCTTGGAAGGAACTTATCGTCCGGGACCCTCCCGGCGCAAGTCGATTCCCAAACCGGATGGCGGCACGCGAGATCTCGGTATCCCAAACGTGATCGACCGCTTGATACAACAGTCCATCCTGCAAGTCTTGACCCCGATTTTCGACCCCGGATTCTCCGAATCGAGTTTCGGATTTCGACCCAAGCGATCCGCACATGGAGCTGCAAAGCAGATCCAGCAAACGATTCGCAGCGGCTTCCGCTGGTGCGTGGACATGGAACGTTATCTCACTGGGACACTGAAACTGGTCGTCAATCGCGACAAAAGTCGTGTCTGCCGAACCGCCGGTGTCGAGTTCCTCGGCTACCAATTCCATGGTTTCGGCGGCCAGATCCGAGTGAGCCCGAAGAGTCTCAAGAAGTTCAAACAACGGGCGAAAGAAATTTTGACCCGCAACCGCGGCATTTCGATGCGTCAGCGGTTTCGCGAACTTCGCCTTTACCTTCGCGGTTGGATCGATTACTTCGTATTGGAGCAACGCAAGAGTACAACGCTCACTCTGGACAAGTGGCTTCGGCGACGCGTCCGAGCGTGTTACTGGAGCAATTGGCGCTTACCCCGCACCCGATTGAAGAAGTTGCAAGCTCTTGGAGTCTCCTACGATGAAGCCTACCCTCCGGCCCACTCGGGCAAGGGTCCCTGGCGTCTCTCGATGACGTCTGGCGTTCAGCGAGCCATGACGAACGCCTGGCTGCAATCTCAAGGCTTATTCACGCTTGAAGAAAGATGGAGCGGGCTTGCTCCGAAACGGCGAACCGCCTAGTGCGGACCCGCATGCTAGGTGGTGTGGGAGGGAACCCGGAGCAATCCGGGTCCCTATCCCGATACCCATGGTTCTGCCCTATTCTCGATTCGCTGTTGATGCGTTACTTGTCGTAAAGCTGCAAGTCCGCCCAATACAGATATAGAGTAACCCGCTGCGACCAACGAGTTTGAAAGATTCAGAAGCCACACAATTGGGTGAGCAGCCCCAGAATTAATATCGTCGATCGTAGCACCTCTCATCGGATACTCGGCGGCAATGCTTCCAATGGTGCCAGTAAGAATAGATACGAAGGCAATGCTCAGGAGAAGTGAAGCTATGGATTTGTACCGAAACAGAGCGATCAATGCAGCCACAGCAAAAACGAAATACGTCAACGGAATGGCCCATTGCATTATCTGCATGGGTGCCATCCAAAACGTCCCAAGGCTTGCAGCCTCTCCGTCTGGGTTGGTGATGGTGACGTTCCGCTGACACCCCAGAGTCAAAAATCCAAAGCAAGCACAGATATAGGCGCTGATTCTCAGTTGACGCATTGAACAAATTTCATTGGCAGAACGTTTGGGTTCACCGGGCCGCGGCGAACGGCATTGATTCCAAGACCCGCGCGGCCCGCGGCTCCGTGTGCAACCCTTTGTTCAAGTAAGCCGCTTCGCGGCGGGATTTTGGTGGGTATGAGACCTTGATGGAAGGAGCGGTTCACGGTGAACCGCTTCACACACTCCTTCCACAAGGAACTTTCGATGTCCAAGTCTAACAATCGTCGCCGCAATTCGCAAAAGTCTGCTGCTCTGGGGGCCTACTTTCCCGAGGATCTTCGTCAAAAACTCAGCGAAGACCTGCAACTCTCCGATTTCGCCAAGTGCTCCCCCGACCAAGTCACTGAGAACCATGTTCGCCAATTCTTCTTGCACCTCAAGAACGACCGAGGTTTCGCCTACGGTTCACTGCGTGTCGCCCTCTCGGGAGTGAAGTTCTTTTTTACCCGCACCTGCAAGCGAGACTGGGACATCTTTTCCATGCTCAAACTGCAAAACATCACCGCACTGCCGGAAGTCCTGACCATCAGCCAAACCCACGAGTTGATCGGTCAGGCGAACACCTTGCGGATTTACGCGTATTTCTGGACCGCTTATTCGATGGGCTTAAGGCTGAACGAAGCGCTTCATCTGCAGACGACGGATCTGCAAAGCCAACGCGGCTTTGCCCACATCCACCGCGGCAAAGGGGCAAAGGATCGTTACGTCCCGCTGCCAGAATCAACTCTGAAGTTGCTGCGTGCCTATTGGCTGACCCATCATCACGACACGTGGATCTTCCCCGCCGTTTCGCCCGGGTACTGCTTCGACATCCATGGCAAGAGCAAGGCCGAGCGTCCGATGTCGGAAACCACCGTCCAAGGTGCGATGAAGCAGATCGCCAAGAAGCTCAACTTCGGCAAGAAAATCACGATCCACACGTTGCGACATTCTTACGCAACGCATCTGCTCGAAGCCGGAGTTGGGCTGAAGGTCATCCAGAAATACATGGGGCACTCCTCGCTGCAGACGACCCTCGTTTATCTACATCTGACCGAAGATGCGGAGGCCAATGCGCGGGGAGCGATCGACGGACTGTTCGGAAAGTTGCCGGGGGACGACGATGATCCCGATGCGCTCGGCTGTCCCGCACGACTGAAGTAAACCGGTCGCCGAAACGTGTCCACGCTGGCCGAAGCCATCGCCAAGCATGGACCGGCATACCTCGCCAAGCTTCCCGACCCGCTCCCCGAGTCACTGTATCAGGTTGCACGCGTGATCTCGTTGTTGCCGTTTTGCCGAACCGGTGCCCTTGGCGGAGTCCTGTATCGATGCGACGGCTGCGGCCAAACGCATTGGACGGGACGGAGCTGCGGAAATCGTCACTGCGCCACCTGTGGTCACGAGAAGTCGCAACGTTGGATCGAGAAGCATCAGAAGCGGTTGCTACCGGTTCATCACTTCTTCGTCACCTTCACGGTTCCCCGTGAAGTCGGCTTGGTGCTGCGCGCGAACCAACGTGAAGGCTATCGTTCGCTCTTTGATGCTTCGGCACAGAGCATTCGGGACGTCGGTGCCGCAACCAAAGCACTGAAAGGATGCAAGCTCGGTTACTTCGGCGTTCTGCACACTTGGGGGCGAGATCCGCTCGTCTATCATCCGCACATTCACTACATCATCACCGGCGGTGGAGTGAAGGTCGATGAGGAGGGCGCGGCGATCGGCTGGCAGAGCACACCGCAAGGCTTCCTGTTTCGCCACGGCACCCTGGTTCGGGTCTACAAAGCGAAGTTGGCTGACGAGCTTCGCCGCTGTGGACTTTACGATTCGGTGCCGCGCGAAGCGTGGAAGAAGAACTTCGTGGTGGACATCGAAGCGGTCGGAAATGCGTGGGGCTCATTGCGTTACCTCGCGCCCTACATCCATCGAGTCGCGATCAGCGACAAACGGATCGTCTCGGTCACCGACAGTTCGGTCTCGTACACCGTCACGCCCACAAAGGCCAAGCGGACGATCGAGCGGAACGTTAAAGGTGTCAAGTTCGTCGAGGGATTCGCGCAGCACATTCTCCCCAGCGGATTCCAGAAAGTGCGGCACTATGGCTGGATGAGCAGCAATTCGGCGATCCGCCTGGATGAACTGCAACTCCTTGTGTGGATGCATCTGGGCTGGGTGTACTGGTTGGCCAGCGGGCATGCTCCACAACCGGAACGTCTCGTCAGCGAGCCTCGCTGTGCCCACTGTGGTGGTGACCTGCGTGTGGTGACGGTCAGCTTCGACCCGATGCCACTTCCTCGTGGACCTCCACCGGCGGCGTTTCAAAGGAGAGCCAATTGAACGTTCAACGGAAATCGGAGACACAAAATCAAACGTCATCGGGGAGGCGAACAGAGACGCTCTGCGCTGATCGCGTTCAAATTCGCGCAGACGTGGTGCCGAAGCGCACCTTGGCAGGCAAAACGCACATCCGCTGCCGCCGGCTCACCGTATCGAGACCAGCATGGCAACCGCCGAAGAGCATCGCACCTGGCAGATACGTCTTGAACGAGCCCGGGCCATCGAAGCAAAATCCAAGAGAGATTTAGGCGGCCGAGCGAGCGTTATCGGGCTTCTTGAACAGAGGACTTGAACTTCGGCTCGCAAGCTCGCGAAGTCAAATCCTTACTGGTTCTGTCTTCTGTCTTCCCAGATTCTGGCCAGACTGTTGGTGGAGTTAGTTGTTGAGCCCGAATGCGTCTCCGCGTACGTCATACATGGCGCTATCCAAGATCTTCTGAATATCAATGTTGAGTTCGTCGAGGTTCCGTCGTTCGGGCGGTAGTCCCATCCAAATGAGGTACAAGATAATCCGTATCTGTTGCTCTCTTGCCCGTTTGCCTACCGCAGGATCTGCCATCGATTGGTCAGTAGCGTTTTTAGTTTCCATCTCCAGGCTTTGCATGTATTCGTCTGGATCACCTCGAAAATCGTCAATTGCGCGAGTAAAGATGCGTTGATACATGGTTTCAACAGCATTGACATCTTTCAGCCGAAGCCAAGACGCGTAAATCGCGCGTTTCAGAGAGTCCACCAACACATGGATTTGTGATTGGAGTATCTCGCTCGCTTGTTCGACTGACTCCGGATCGTTTGGATCTACAAAGACCATTGGCGATGCCCAACAAAATCAATGACAGAACGGCAGCCGTCACCGGGCACGGAGAGACGACTTTCTATTTGTGAAACCTCGCAAGCCGTGCTCCGCGTGCAGTACGCCCAACATGGGCGTGATCTTGTGGGGTGAAAGTCCCCTGTACTTAGTTCCGGTTTCTTTCTTGGAGTCAGTATACCAAATGAAATTCTAACGAAAGACAGTACGAGGCGAGGGCAACTGCGGCGAGGCAACAGACCGTGGAGAGGAAGCCTGCGAATGTGCTCGTAAAGCTGGCTATTGGTCTTGGATCGCGCGTTTCGACGAAAACTGAATCGCGCAAAGGTCCTCGACACAACGTTTCAGCCACATTCTCGCCAAGACCTGCGTTTGTTACGAACAGAAACCTCATACGAGGCCGACGACTCCAGGCCCGTCGCAGAGCGACCCAAGGCGTTCCAGCGGGCTGCTGACCGCGAAGCCGAACCGGAAGCCCGGCGGATGCCTTGAAAAACTCTGGGCGTAGGTAAATGGGGAGCTTGGGCAGGGACAGATCGCGTTCTTATCTGGGGAGATCCAGTTGGCGTACCTGGGAGTAGGGCTTGCCCGAAAGCCAGGGCCGTGCATTCGAAAGTTACTCGGTGCCGACTGGAAGTCAGCAGAGGGCATCGTAGCGGACCCTTGTGGCCCGCGAAGGCCCGAAGGGAACGAGCAAGTACGTATCGTGGGTAGCTCGTGCTGTTGTCTCTTCGGAGACAAATCGCCGTATGGCGGTCAGCCAGTTGCGGCGCTGGTCGTGATTCAATGGCCCCAAGTCTTCACGGCAACGTGGAGATTTAAAACTCGTACTCAACCGCCGGATGCGGACCCGCATGTCCGGTGGTGTGGGAGGGGTTCCGGAGCGATCCGGACCCCTATCCCGATATTCTTGGTTCTTCTGTGCGACCGTGCATACGTCAAATTTTGCTGATCGATTCAACTTCGCCTGACATGTTGATGATGACCAACCGATCACCATCATACGCAGGAATTGTCGAATCGTTTATTCTCAACATGCCATCAACGATCTCAAACGATAGTCCAGCGAAAGTGCAAGCCGTACCTCCATCTACCTGAGACGTTGTGAATCTTCGTTTCCCTACTCCTGTGCTTCCACCAGTCCATGCGCCGTTCTTGACATTCGTTAGGACGATCTCACTGCTTGATGAACTCCCGGTAAACCAGCAACCACGAACAGCAAGACGTATGTCTCCGAATTCGGTGATGCCGTAAATCCCTTTACAATAGGTGAAACGGTGAGACCCAACATAGTCTGGCGTTGGCTTTCTGATGTTCGTTTCAATCGGAGCAAGGCGCAAGTAGCATTCTGGCCATACGAACATGTAGCCGATAAGGCAAAGCAAACCGAACGCGGTAATCAAGAGTCGTGGTTTCGTAAAACGCTGCATGCGATCTATAGCAGAAGAACGTTAGAAATCACGGGGAGCGGGCGAACGACCTGCAAGCAGACGAGAAAACGGACCACCCGTTCTCCCGTGCATTTCATGGTTCGCCGCCGTTTTGATTTTGCGGGGCGGGTACCGGTCCCGACCAAAGAAACCGTTCTGTACGGATATTACCACCGTACAGCCCAATGGTCGATTCGGCTAATTGCGATGCATCCACACCATCGTCATCGAGATAAATAAGGGCTGCGCCGATGCAAGTATCGCCACGATAGTGTACCGCAACACCGATTCGGGAATCAAGAATTCGTGCAACGTATTCGGCAGTTAGGGATGCAGCTGCTGCAAGACGCTGTTCATCAGTCGCGCTTGCCAATAGGTCAGATTCGCATCCATCGAAATGACAGTGGTAGCATTTGCCAAATACCAGCGTCAGCTCACAAGTGTCGTCCCAGACCTCGAGCGGACCAACGACATTGTCTAACGGATCAAGCACGAGATGTGGTCTTTCGTCCAGTTCCAGGCGCCACCCCGGATCATCAACACCTTGAGCAGCCAGTTCGTCGATGAAATGCTGGAGCGTCGGTGTCATTAGTGTTCAGTCGGCGAACGGTAGCCGTCACCGAGGACGGACGATTGATTATCCATTCTCTAAAGGCCGGCTCCCGTCCTTCGGTGCACGGCATGGTTCGGCGCTACCGCACCCTCCGGAAACTCTGGTTGTCGAAAAATGCCCAATACCTGGCACTTGACTTCACTTGGAAAGCGATAGTGACAACGAATACAATTCGACAGGTAATGGGCGTGATGGTAGTCACAGTCCGGACAGACATACCAATTCCATGATGCAGTAATGCGGTTCGGGTTAGCGTCAGAGTGTTCGATTGCCTGCAAGAGATGCTCTCCCGCACGCTCAATATCTTCGTCCATAAAGCCGATCTTGGCATCTCCGGGGACGTTCAACTCGCGCGGGGCCGGGTACTCGATGCGGTAGATAGCGCCAGATGTGTACGCGTAGGCGAGTGGAGGAACATCGTCAGTGTCGTACGTTGTGTCACGTGCAACGAAATTCAGTAGCGACATGCTTGATCCAACCCACAAATCAGGTCCGTCAATCGTCAAAAGATGACGAAGTAGGCGTCCTACGGTTGGCACAAGATAGAGTTCGCAGTCCCGCTCGTGCGACTCGGGAAAGCGCTCAAGAAGTCCATCAAGATTCTTGTGTTGGTTGCTCAGTCCCGAAAGCTTCATGTCTTACTTCGCCGAAAGAATCCATGTAAGTCCGAGGCTTGGTGGGCGGGAGTCATTTGTTTGTAAACTGGCGACTCGGACCCGTGATTCTGGCAGCTTGCGACTGCCAGTCACATTCGCTCCACCCACCAAAACCAAGGACACAGTAACCATGAAAATTCTCGCCCTTGATCTCGGCAAATTCAACTCTGTTTGTTGCGTTTACGATTCAAAAACTCGAAAGAAAACGTTCCTCACGACGCCTACCAAACGCGAACACCTGCAGAGTGTCTTCCAAAACGAAGGCCGGCTGGCCGATCTGGTCGTCATGGAATCTTGCGGGCCTTCCGGATGGATCAACGATCTGGCGCAGTCCTTCGAGCGAAACACACTCGTCTGTTCGACCAATGAAGAAGCCTGGCGTTGGGCAAACGTCAAACGAAAGACCGACAAGGACGACGCCTTGAAGCTGGCCCGTATGGCTGCCATGGGGGAACTCAAGTCCGTCCACATGCCTTCGCCCGAGCACCGAGAATTCCGATCACTGGTCAAGTATCGAAAGACGCTCGACGGCCGAATCAACAAAACCAAGAACACCATTCGCGCGTGGTTCGTCAACCATGGGATCGAAATCGACAAAGGAGACAAGGCCTGGCACACCGGACGAAAACGCATCGATTCGTTCCGCAAAGGGATCCAAGACTGCACTCCCGATGAACTCTGGAAAGGCCAGCTCGACATCGAGTTGACCATCCTCGACTCACTGACCGAGCAACTCGACACGATCGTCAAGAGGCTCGAAGAACTCGGCAAGAACGATGAACGCATCAAGCGCCTGCGCACGATTCCAGGTGTCGGACCGCGGACCGCAGAGATCCTCGTCGCCTGTATCGACGCCCCCCATCGATTCAAAAATGGACGCCAAGTGTCCGCCTACTTCGGGCTCGTGCCACGTCAGTATCAATCCGGCGAGACCGATCGCAACGGCCGGATCACCAAACGCGGCAACCCGCTGGCAAGAACCATCCTTGTCGAGTGTGCGTGGGCATCGCTGCGATACAATCCATGGGCCAAAGGCATCTACGAACGAATCTGCGGCAAACAAAAGACCCGCAAAAAGAAGGCCGGAATCGCACTGGCACGCAAGATCGCCGTGATCGCTTGGGCGATGCTGCGTGACGAAAAGGACTGGGAACCGAAACGGATGGTCGAGGTCACCGAGTCGTATGGCGAAATGCCAGACAAGCTGAAGGAGTCCCTGCTCAACATGAAACCCAAGGAGAACAGCGACCAACGTAAAGCCCGACTGCGCCGTGAGGCCCGTCAAGCCAAAGATGCGAAACAAACCTCTAAGGCCAAGCCAACGAACAAGAAGACGCGTCCGTCATCGAACCCTTCAAGCCGAACTGAAAAGGCGACGCCACAAGCGACCAAACCGAAGAAAAAGTCCACTCCCGTCAAGTCAGCGACGAAGTCGCGTTCCAAGCCACGGCGAGCAGGAAAGCTAGTATCGCGTGACTGATGCGTTTGACATCGGCGTAACGAATCAGCCCTGCTCGCTTTATCAATCACCGAGCGACGAGGACAACCAGTACCGGCTGACTGGCAACTTGATGCCGGCGTAACGAATCGGACCTCCTCGCTTTCAAACCCACCATGTCCCGTTCCACCAACAACCACAAAGACCAATCACGAGCCGACGGGGAGCCCCCGCGAGACTCGCCGAGACGATCGATCAAGGAGAAGACCTACCCGAGTGTGTGAGTACCGAGACAAGTTGACACTGGACCTTCGCAATAGGAGCCATTCGCTGCAGCGAATCGGCAGAGGGTTCAGACACGTCGCCCTAAAGAATGTGCCACACCGACGGAAGGTAGCTTGCTGCTCAATGACGCCTCCAGTCAAAGAAGCCTCCAGGCAAGCTGCATCCAGCGCGGAATCACACCACCGATCAATGATGGTTGAACCGTGTAAGGACCACTGAGGGAACGCAGTCCGCCGAGTGCGGATCTACGAGAAGTTCAATTGCGTTCACACCTCGAATAGTCGTTTAATCAACATCCTTGTCGAAACGTCACGACGAATCACCGCGAGGCGGCCACTCCCTCAACGCTCACCAACGAAGACACTCCCAAGGAACCACTGACCATGTCGAATTAAAAATCCAAAAATTGTGGCACCCGCCACTTGCATATGTCGGACTTCATAGTCGTCCGCCGTCACCTGGCACGAGCGGAACAACTTGAACTCAAAACAGATTCGATCGAGTGCTCAGGTGCACGGCTTTGTTCCTCGGATCTGACTGTCTTCGTCTTTGCTCGGGCACTCGCGTTAAACGTTGCCCGGCGGTCACAGAATAGCGTGATCGATCAGTTGAGGCAACTTTTTGGGCGTCGTTGAAGTAATCGAACGCGGAGGCTCGATGGGCACGGGACCGAACATCGCAATGCGTCCGGCACCGAGACGTCGAAACGACCTTGCGGTGGATCACACGCCTGGTCCGTTGCGGCGGGTACCAACGTGCCAATTCTCTTCGTGGGGCGTCGCGACAAAAAGAGTGCCCGATTGTCAGGCGGCATCCATCAAGCGAACGGACAAGTCCGACGTCGGCAGCTCAACGCTGCATGCGCTCACCGAAAGAGTGAAACGCTCAAACAATCTGGCCAGTAAATCCGTCAACACAATTCGACGGACGGGGTCTCGCTACTGACGAGGAACGCTACGGATCACGCGGTCGCCGCGAGCGATCCTCCACTTCAAAAACCACTACTCGGCGACTCGTCGTGCATCCGATTGTTCAAGTAAGCCGCTTCGCGGCGGGATTTTGGTGGGTATGAGACCTTGATGGAAGGAGCGGTTCACGGTGAACCGCTTCACACACTCCTTCCACAAGGAACTTTCGATGTCCAAGTCTAACAATCGTCGCCGCAATTCGCAAAAGTCTGCTGCTCTGGGGGCCTACTTTCCCGAGGATCTTCGTCAAAAACTCAGCGAAGACCTGCAACTCTCCGGGATGGCCAAGCGGACACACGACGGATACATCCGTGCCATCCGGCAACTCTCCGATTTCGCCAAGTGCTCCCCCGACCAAGTCACTGAGAACCATGTTCGCCAATTCTTCTTGCACCTCAAGAACGACCGAGGTTTCGCCTACGGTTCACTGCGTGTCGCCCTCTCGGGAGTGAAGTTCTTTTTTACCCGCACCTGCAAGCGAGACTGGGACATCTTTTCCATGCTCAAACTGCAAAACATCACCGCACTGCCGGAAGTCCTGACCATCAGCCAAACCCACGAGTTGATCGGTCAGGCGAACACCTTGCGGATTTACGCGTATTTCTGGACCGCTTATTCGATGGGCTTAAGGCTGAACGAAGCGCTTCATCTGCAGACGACGGATCTGCAAAGCCAACGCGGCTTTGCCCACATCCACCGCGGCAAAGGGGCAAAGGATCGTTACGTCCCGCTGCCAGAATCAACTCTGAAGTTGCTGCGTGCCTATTGGCTGACCCATCATCACGACACGTGGATCTTCCCCGCCGTTTCGCCCGGGTACTGCTTCGACATCCATGGCAAGAGCAAGGCCGAGCGTCCGATGTCGGAAACCACCGTCCAAGGTGCGATGAAGCAGATCGCCAAGAAGCTCAACTTCGGCAAGAAAATCACGATCCACACGTTGCGACATTCTTACGCAACGCATCTGCTCGAAGCCGGAGTTGGGCTGAAGGTCATCCAGAAATACATGGGGCACTCCTCGCTGCAGACGACCCTCGTTTATCTACATCTGACCGAAGATGCGGAGGCCAATGCGCGGGGAGCGATCGACGGACTGTTCGGAAAGTTGCCGGGGGACGACGATGATCCCGATGCGCTCGGCTGTCCCGCACGACTGAAGTAAACCGGTCGCCGAAACGTGTCCACGCTGGCCGAAGCCATCGCCAAGCATGGACCGGCATACCTCGCCAAGCTTCCCGACCCGCTCCCCGAGTCACTGTATCAGGTTGCACGCGTGATCTCGTTGTTGCCGTTTTGCCGAACCGGTGCCCTTGGCGGAGTCCTGTATCGATGCGACGGCTGCGGCCAAACGCATTGGACGGGACGGAGCTGCGGAAATCGTCACTGCGCCACCTGTGGTCACGAGAAGTCGCAACGTTGGATCGAGAAGCATCAGAAGCGGTTGCTACCGGTTCATCACTTCTTCGTCACCTTCACGGTTCCCCGTGAAGTCGGCTTGGTGCTGCGCGCGAACCAACGTGAAGGCTATCGTTCGCTCTTTGATGCTTCGGCACAGAGCATTCGGGACGTCGGTGCCGCAACCAAAGCACTGAAAGGATGCAAGCTCGGTTACTTCGGCGTTCTGCACACTTGGGGGCGAGATCCGCTCGTCTATCATCCGCACATTCACTACATCATCCCCGGCGGTGGAGTGAAGGTCGATGAGGAGGGCGCGGCGATCGGCTGGCAGAGCACACCGCAAGGCTTCCTGTTTCGCCACGGCACCCTGGTTCGGGTCTACAAAGCGAAGTTGGCTGACGAGCTTCGCCGCTGTGGACTTTACGATTCGGTGCCGCGCGAAGCGTGGAAGAAGAACTTCGTGGTGGACATCGAAGCGGTCGGAAATGCGTGGGGCTCATTGCGTTACCTCGCGCCCTACATCCATCGAGTCGCGATCAGCGACAAACGGATCGTCTCGGTCACCGACAGTTCGGTCTCGTACACCGTCACGCCCACAAAGGCCAAGCGGACGATCGAGCGGAACGTTAAAGGTGTCAAGTTCGTCGAGGGATTCGCGCAGCACATTCTCCCCAGCGGATTCCAGAAAGTGCGGCACTATGGCTGGATGAGCAGCAATTCGGCGATCCGCCTGGATGAACTGCAACTCCTTGTGTGGATGCATCTGGGCTGGGTGTACTGGTTGGCCAGCGGGCATGCTCCACAACCGGAACGTCTCGTCAGCGAGCCTCGCTGTGCCCACTGTGGTGGTGACCTGCGTGTGGTGACGGTCAGCTTCGACCCGATGCCACTTCCTCGTGGACCTCCACCGGCGGCGTTTCAAAGGAGAGCCAATTGAACGTTCAACGGAAATCGGAGACACAAAATCAAACGTCATCGGGGAGGCGAACAGAGACGCTCTGCGCTGATCGCGTTCAAATTCGCGCAGACGTGGTGCCGAAGCGCACCTTGGCAGGCAAAACGCACATCCGCTGCCGCCGGCTCACCGTATCGAGACCAGCATGGCAACCGCCGAAGAGCATCGCACCTGGCAGATACGTCTTGAACGAGCCCGGGCCATCGAAGCAAAATCCAAGAGAGATTTAGGCGGCCGAGCGAGCGTTATCGGGCTTCTTGAACAGAGGACTTGAACTTCGGCTCGCAAGCTCGCGAAGTCAAATCCTTACTGGTTCTGCTCCGCCTTCACCGAGCGGAGGTGTTAGGTCAGTATCGTTCATCAGCCTGGTATTTGTCAAAACCTCTGTCTGTGCTCACGCGTTCTAACCAGGGAATCCCATAGTCTCTCATTCCAGCAGAAAGCGTTTCAACGAAAGGTTCGGCATCATCTGTGGCCCAAATTTTCCAATCTTGAGTACCGTCCCCTATCAGGCATCCCAGGTTTGCCTCGACCGAATCGTCGTCATTCATTTCCCCTTGCGTCGAGTAGTTGACTGTTCGGCTAACGACAAAAAAGATCGTAAACCGCCCCCGATTCTTACTCCACCATTTGTCGCGGACAACGGTAACCTCGCAATCAAAGTTGTTTCTTCGTCCGGAATATCGAGCAATCGTATTCCCCGATCGATCGCCGGTTAGATAGATGTCGGCACTGGCCAATTGAGGTTCAATCGACTCAGCGAGGATGCGGCGAAGATGCTCGATGACAGTCATCGTTGATGAGCAGAACTTGTTTATTACCTGGTCGCCCGCGGTGGGGGGCTTATCTGCCGCCTTATCCTCGGGTGGATAAGTTTTTGGCGGCCTTATCCGCGGGTCGGCGATAAGTTGTCACCCAATTATCCAGTTTTTCGTCAGAATTGCAACCCGTTAGGGTTGGCCAGCCCCCTCCTTGGCGGAAGGCTGTCTGCAGCGGGCTTGCCAAGCGGTCCGGAAGAGGGGTGGTGGGTGGGCCGATGGCGACGCAGAACGGCGGTGGGATGCAGCAGGCTGGCAAGCCCGACGTCCCCTCCCTTTCCCCTGACGAATCGCTCTCCGGCGAGTGCGCAACCATCCTTCCTAGTGGTGCAGACGGAGTGCTTAACAGGATCAGGGCGTCCGTGATTGCCATGCCGCCCCGGCCTCGCGGTCATGGGTTCTTCAGACGTTTAATCATCCGTAGTGTGGACGATGACGCTGGAGGCAACGGCAGTGAGCCGCCGGGGCTTGTTGGACGGGGGATATTGGCCGGGGGATTCTGGCCGGTGGGCAAAACGATGGGGGCAAGACGATGGTGAGAAGAATGGCAGAATGAGACGGGGCAGAATGATGAACAGACTGGTCAGAACGTCGTGTCAGAATGATTCGACTAGCCCATCATTCTGCCATTTCATGATTCTGCCTTCCCTGACTCGGCCGGGGCGGCGTTTGGCGCGGCAGGAGACAGTCCGTGCTGGCCCGTAGTTAAACTGTGTCTTCTGGCGGGCATCTTTGTTGGGTGCGTGGCCGAAAAGTTTCCGAATCGGGGTAACCTGCCCCGTTCTGCTGCCATAGACCCATGAAATGGCAATTGATCCCCCCTTCGACGATTTGCAGACCGAATCTGCATTACGGCTTGTTTGTCGCGGTGAAACGGCGGCATTTGAGGCCGTGGTGCGCCGGTTCGAACGGCCGCTGCGGGCTTGGCTGGCCGCCCACGCACCGCCGGGGGTGGATGTCGATGATTTGGCGCAGCGCAGTTTTGTGGCGGCGTTCACGCGGTTGAAGGAGTATCAACCGGGGACGGATTTCGCCGCCTGGCTGTTCACGATCGCGCGGTTCCAGCTCCGCACCGAGACGACTCGGCTGCGGCGGATCGCCGACTATCACGCCCGTTACGGTCCCGATCTGTTGCAACGCGAGCTGGATCGGCGCTGCGACGAGACGCCGGAGATGTGGACGACGCGACTGGAGAGTTTGCAAATGTGTTTGGATTCGCTCGGCGAGTCGCTGCGCCGGTTTGTCTCGTGGCGCTACGAAGAAGAGATTCCGTTGGAAGAGATGGCCGCCCGCTGTGATCGTTCGGTCCCCGCCGTCAAGAAACAACTCTGGAAGGTCCGGCAGAAGCTGCAGCAATGCATTGAAACGCGCATGGCGACTGCCAGCGGAGGTGCCGCACCATGACCGACGAACGATTCACCGAACTGTGGACCGACTACCTGGAAGGGGAGCTGGACGAACACGGACTGGCTGAGCTTCGAGAGTTGCTGGAGGCCGATGAACGCCGTGTGACGCAGGCCGCTGATCTGTTTCAAACCCATCGGCTGTTGGGATTGATTGTGGAGGAAGAGCCGACGCGGCAGGACGAATTCGTCCGCGAAACGATGGCCAAGTTGCCGAAGAGTCACGACGAGTTTGTCGGCCGCGTGATGTCCAATGTCGCGCAGACCAAAACGGCTCGGCAGGACGCAGCTCAGCAGGAAACAACCTATCAAGAAACGGCGCGGACCGGACGCACCCTTCGCGGCCGGCGGCGGATCTCGACCGGGATGTGGGTCGCCGCGGCGGTCTTATTGCTCGCGGCGTTGTCGTCGCTGATGTTGCCGAAGCGACAGCGTGAAGGCGAAACGGCGGCGGCACGGATCGACGTGCGGCTGGCCAGCAGCGCGCACGCGACGTTCTTCGGCGAACTGTCACCGCCCGTCGGGACGGTGCTCGCGCCGCAGCGTGAGTATGTGTTGATGAGTGGCATGGTGGAGGTCGCGTTTCCTGCCGGGGCGTCCGCGATTCTGGAAGGCCCCGCAGTGTTTCGTGTCACCAGCCACGAGAGCTTGGCCTTGGACGTCGGGCGTTGTAGCGTTCATGCGCCCGACGGCGCCGAAGGTTTTCGGATCGACACGCCGGCGACTCGGGTGGTGGATCGCGGAACACGGTTCGCCGTCACGGTGTCGGAGACCAGCGAGACGGAAGTGCATGTTACCGAAGGGGCGGCGGATGTGTATGAACGCTCCGGCCCGGTCGCGGCCGAACGAGCAGCTGAACGAGTCGGGGAATTGGTCGCCGAGCAATCCGTGCAAACGCGATTGGTTCGCGGGCAAGCGAAAGCGTTTGCGGCGGCGGGCCGGCTTGGAGCCCAACCGGTGCCCTTCGATTCCAACGTCTATCGCCACAGTTTGCCCGACCGCGTGGTGTCTTACGAGGCGACCCAGGCGGTCGGCGGTGGTGCGGAGAAGCTGACCAGCGTGACGGTGCAGCGTGGCGGGCGGGTGATGAAAATTGACGCGGGTGATTTGATCGCGACGCGTTTGACGTGGTTCAAATCGACCGAGCCACGGGCGTTCTTGTGCGGCGGTCAGCAACTGCCCGTTCCGGCGACCGATGTCGTCTTTGATCACAGTCTGGTCACCGGTGTGATCAATCCCGACGGCAGCGAGCAACCGTTGACGATCTCGCCGATCCTGACGGGCGATGCCGGGACGCCGGGCTTTGCCGTCCGTTTCGATTCACCGGTTTTCAACGGGCCGGGAGCCGACGTGGTATTCTTTGATTTGCAATCGTTTGGCAACCCGATCGACGGAGACGCGTTTCATGTCAGTCCGCTGGTGTTTCGCGACGGGCTAAAGTCCCACACGATCCGCCGATACGATTTGACGATGGAATCGCCCGAGGCCCAAGTACTGGCGAACTTTTACGTCCACCTGTTCGCCCAACCGGCAGACTCGGTCGCCGAGTTGCAAACGCTTCGAGCGGTCCAGCAGCGGCAGGCGATGCGGTTTCGCGGCCTGGCCGTGGGAATCGATTTGTCCGATCTGGGATACGCACCGAACGAACGCGTCGAGGGACTTTTTTTTCAAGATGCGCTTGATGACAAACACATGGTTGACCCGGTCTTCATCGCCGGCTTACCGGAGCTGAATTGAACATGGGAAATGATTCCAAGTGGCGTACGCTTCCAGCTTGCGATTCCCGCCGGCGTTCACGCCGCATCTGCTCGCTTGCCGCACTGCTTCTGCTACCGCTGCTAGCCGCGTCACTTCCGGCCGCCGAAAGCACGCCACCGGGACGTGATCTGTTCGAGATTCATGTTCGTCCGATGCTGGTGCAGCACTGCATCAAGTGTCACGGCGAGACCAAACAGGAAGGCGGCTTGCGGCTCGACACGTTCGAGAGCCTGTTGCAGGGCGGCGATTCCGGCCCCGCGATCGTCGCGGGCAAGCCGGAGGAGAGCTTGCTGATCGAAGCAATTCGTTATGAATCGTTCGAGATGCCGCCCAGTGGCCGGTTGGAAGAATCGGTCACCGCCGGAATCGAACAATGGGTCCGAGCCGATTCGCCTTGGCCGCAAGGATTGGTGTTGAAGCCGACGCCGAAGATCACCGACCAGGATCGCGACTGGTGGTGCTATCAACCGATCGCCAATCCCGACGTGCCGGAAGTGGAGGACAACGGTTGGTGTCGCAATGAGATCGACCGCTTTGTGTTCCAGCGGCACCGACGCGAAGGCATCGAACCGGCGGCGGAATCCGAATCCGGAAAACTCGCCCGACGCGTTCACTTTGCCGTGACGGGATTGCCGCCCGATGGTCAATCTGCCGGCACGCTCGCAACCGGCGAGGGTTGGTACGAAGCACTCGTCGATCAACTGCTTGACGAGCCCACCTACGGCGAGAACCAGGCGCGGTATTGGTTGGACCTGGTTCGCTACGCCGACTCGGACGGCTACAACGCCGATCACGGGCGGCCCGAAGCGTACCGCTACCGCGACTACGTGATTCGCTCGTTCAACGAAGACAAGCCGTATGATCGCTTTGTGCTCGAACAACTCGCCGGCGATGAAGTCGATCCCGGCAACCGAGATGCGTTGATCGGCACGATGTATCTGCGTAATTGGATCTACGAATGGAACCAGCGCGACGTGGAAGGCCAATGGCAACAGATTCTCAGCGACGTCACCGAGACGACGGCCGATGTTTTCCTGGCCCAGGGATTGAAGTGTGCCCGTTGTCACGACCACAAGTTCGATCCGCTGTTGCAGAAAGATTACTTCGCGATGAAGGCGTTCTTCACGCCGTTGCAGCCGCGTGAAGATCAGCCGATCGCGGACGTGGAAACTCGCACCCGGCATTTACAACAACAGCAAACTTGGGAAGCGGCGACGGAGGAGATCCGCAAGCGGTTGCACGAAATCGAAACGCCGGTGTTGCTGGCCCATGCCACCCGGGAAGGATTTGACAAGTTCACCAAAGAGATCCGGGCGATGATTTCCAATCGTCGTCGTGACCGCAGCCCGTACGAGCATCAGATCGCGTCGCTGGCGTCGAATCAATTTGACGTGCATCCGGACAAGTTGACGGAATGGTTGGACGAAGAAACCGAAGCCGAACGCCAGCGGTTGCGTAAGCAGCTGGCGGAGTTCGATCATTTGAAACCGGAACCGTTGCCCACGCTGAAATTTGTCGCCAGCGATGTGGGGCCGGTCGCGCCGCCGACCACGATCCCCGACGCTGCCGATTCATCGCCGATTCCGCCGGGCTATCCGGTGATCCTGGATGACAAGCCGGCCGAGATTCAGCCGCCGCCGCCGGCATTGCAATCGACCGGGCGGCGGACGGCGCTGGCCCGCTGGATCACCGACCCAAACAATCCGCTGACCGCGCGGGTGATCGTCAACCGCGTTTGGCAACAGCATTTCGGACGCGGCCTGGTGGAAACGACCAGCGACTTCGGACGTCTGGGAACGCCGCCGTCCCACCCGGAGCTGCTCGATTGGTTGGCCCGACGCTTCATGCAAGACGGCTGGAGCCTGAAGAAACTGCATCGTTTGATTTTGACGTCGGCCACCTATCGTCAATCGTCCGAACGGCCGATGGACGAGCAACTGGCGAAGCTCGATCCGCAGAACGTGCTTCTGTGGCGGATGAATCCTCGACGGTTGTCCGGTGAAGAGCTTCATGATGCCGTGCTGGTGGCCAGCGGGAAATTGGCGAAAGAAAAACGTGCGATCTACAAACCGGTCAAACGCAACAAGTTGGATCCGTTGTTGGCGGTGTTCGATTTTCCCGATCGTGTGGAGAGCCAATGCAAACGGCATCGCACGACCACGTCGCCCCAAGCCTTGTTGATGATGAATGATCCGTGGCTGCACGACCAGGCGAAAGACATGGCCAGTGAGCTGGCATCGGCGAGTCTTGATTCACTGGTCCAAAGCGTCTACCAACGGATCTATTTCCGCGAACCCGGCGAAGGCGAACTTCAACAAGCCGAGCGGTTTGTCGACTCCTATGAATCGATCTCGCCAGAGCCCGCCGCGCCGAAGCAATTGACGGCGTTCCCCGACGGGCGGCAGGCGATCGCATTGAAATCGGAGCCGCCGACGGAGATCCAAATCCCGGCGGTCAAGTCGCTGCAAACATCGCCGGACAACGGTGACTTTACGATCGAAGCGACGGTGATGTTGCATTCGCTGTATCCCGATGCGTCGGTTCGAACGATCGTCGCCAACTGGTCGGGCGACCAATCCAAGCGGGGATGGTCGCTCGGTGTGACGTCGACCAAGAGTGCCTTCAAACCTCGCAATCTGATTCTGCAACTGGTGGGTTCACGCGAGGATCCGCAAGGCAAACCGGAATACGAAGTCGTCGCTTCCGATCTGCGGCTGGAACTGAACCGTCCGTATTACATCGCGGTGTCGATCGATTTGGACGATGCATCGAAGAACGGCATCACGTTCTACTTGCAAGATTTGTCAACGCCCGATGCGAAGCCGCAGGTTGCCAGCGTGGCCCATCGTGCCCGCTGGAACGTGCAAGCCGATCGGCCGATCGAAATCGGCGGCCGTTCGAATCGCCATCGCTGGGATGGATTGATCCAGACTGTCCGCCTGCATCAAACCGCGTTCAGCGGTGACGACGCCGTGCAGCAATTGACCAAGGATCGTTCCAACGACCATTTGGTTTTTGACATTCAGTTCGCCAAGGCGGATCGGTTGGGCCATGATCTGTCTGGCAACGATCTGCATGCGGTGATCAAATCGGGTGAAGCCACGACGGCATCACCCCGCCAGCGCGCCCGGGTGGCGCTGCTGCACGCGCTCTTATGTTCCAACGAGATGATCTATGTCGATTGACAAAATGAATCGCCAAAGCCTGTCGCGCCGTCAGATGTTGCTGCAAAGCGGCAGCGGATTTGGGGCGATGGCATTGGCGGGGATGCTGAACCAAGACAGCGCGATGGCCGCCACCGCGTCGGCTCCGTCGCCTTTGGCCGCGAAGATGACACACCATTCGGCGAAAGCCAAAAGTGTGATCTTTCTGTTCATGGACGGTGGTCCGAGTCATCTGGACACGTTTGATCCCAAGCCGGCATTGGAAAAGCTGGCCGGCAAGCCGATTCCCGAAAGCTTTGGCCGGGTGATCACCGCGATGGGCGAATACGACTCGCCGATCCTGCCGTCGGCGCGGAAATGGAAACAGCACGGCGAAGGCGGATTGTGGATTTCCGACTGGCTGCCACACACCGCTGAAATGGCCGACGAGTTGGCCGTGATCCGTTCTTGCTGGACCAACGGGATCAATCACTCCGGCGGCATTTGTCAAATGAACACGGGCAGCCAGTTCGCCGGCCGGCCGTCCTTGGGCAGCTGGGTGACGTACGGGCTGGGATCGGAAAACGAAAACCTTCCCGCCTTCGTCGTGATGCAGGAAGGCAAGGGCCGTGTGATCAACGGGGCGCGCAACTGGGGCGCGGGATTCATGCCGGCGGTCTATCAAGGCACGACGATGCAGAAGGAAGGGCCGCCATTTGCAAACATCCATCCGCCTAAACACGTGGCGTCCGGTCAGCAACGCCAGGAACTCGATTTTCTGTCGCAGCTGAACCAACGCCACGCCGAAACGCGACAGGACAACACGGATTTGGAAGCACGGATTCGCAGCTTCGAGCTTGCGTTCCAAATGCAATCGCACGCACCCGAAGCCGTCGATCTGTCACAGGAATCCGCCGACACGCATCGCTTGTATGGCCTCGACGACGAAGCGACCGCGCCGTACGGTCGCAATCTGTTGATGGCCCGTCGGCTGGTCGAACGTGGCGTGCGGTTCGTGCAGTGTTACCACGGCGCGGGCAGCAAGTGGGACGCACACGACAACATCGAAGCCAACCACAGTAAAATGTGTCGCGGCATGGACCTGCCGGTCGCCGGTTTGTTGAAGGATCTGAAACGACGGGGATTGTTGGAGCAGACGCTGGTGGTCTGGGGCGGCGAATTCGGCAGAACGCCGATGAGTGAGAAAGGCGACGGTCGCGATCACAATCCGACCGGATTCACGATGTGGATGGCGGGTGGAGGCGTGCGTTCGGGACAGGCCTACGGGACGACCGACGAAGTCGGCTTACACGCCGTCGAAGATCGATTGCACGTCCACGACGTGCATTCGACGATCCTGCACCTGATGGGCGTCGATCATCGCAAACTGGTTTACGTTCATAAGGGACGCCCCGAACGGATCGACCAAAACGAAGGGCGTGCGTTTACGGAGATCGCGGCGTCATGAGATTCGGTCACCTTTGCTTTTTCTGTCTGTCGTTGCTCCTCGGCAGCGGCGCGTCGATTGCCCAGGACAATGCAACGTCCGATGCGGCTGTAGGAGAGGAATCTGCGTTGCAGGATTCCTTACGTTGGGACTTTAGCGACGACGATGTCATTTCGCCGACAGTCCAAGGCAATGTGCAATTGGAATTGCCTGGGCCGCGTCCGCCGGAATTCCCCGACTTTGCCGGCAACAACACCGCCGTGCGATTCGGCGGCGGGCACTTGGTCATCACCGACACCGGGCCGGACAGCCGGTTCGACTTCACCAACGGCGATGCCGTCACGCTGGAGGGTTGGGTGAACCCGATCGGAATTCGCCCCGGAGACTTGTGGTATGTGATCGGCAAGGGGCGAACCGGATCGGCGGGCTTTGCGCGAGACAACCAGAACTGGTCTCTGCGTTTGACCGGTGACAAGGGGGAGGCGAAAGTCAATTTTCTGTTTGCGACCAAGCCGAGCGGCGGCGACAAGCATTGGCATCGCTGGACATCGAAGCTGGGGTTCCCGCTGAACACGGGATGGCATCACATCGCGATCCGCTACCGTTTCGGTGACCCTGAGTCGATTCGCGGGTTCATCAACGGCCAGCCGACCGACGGCAGCTGGGACATGGGCGGGGCGACGAGCGAACCGCCAGTCGTCGATGACGACGAGGTACGCATCGGTAGCCGTTTCAAGGGCATGATCGATGGCGTGGCCATCCACCGCAAAGAGCTGGACGACAAAACGATCGCCGCAAAATTTCGCCGTGAGGGAGGACCACGCGTCGTCAAGTTGCAGCCCGAAGTCATGCCCGAGTTGAACGGGGTTCCCGAGGGCCGCGTGTTGATGCAGCTTTGCAGCGGCTACCCGACCCATGATCGCTGGCTGTATGACGGCGAAACGGCGCCGGCCGAATCGGCGCGTTGGCTGGGCGACGAATTTTTGCTTCCACGAATCCCGCTGCAGTTCGATGATTGGGGCATTCGCACGGGCTGGAACGCGCCGGTGTTGTTGCGGATGGCCGCCGATGTCGAGTTGCCGGTTGGCACAAATCAGTTTCTGTTGCGCGGCCGCGGGCTGGGACGCTTGTGGGTCGACGGCCAGTTGGTGTCGCGAACCAAGGCCCACTCCAAGGCGCCGCCCAACGGCGAAGAACCGATGACGCCGCTCGCCGAACCACCGCTTCCCGGCGTGCGGGTGCATGGGTATCGGCAACAGGAAGTGATCGCCGAAGCGACGATCAAGCCCGAGGATGACCGTGCGACGCGTCGTGTCCGTGTGGTGTTGGAATTGTTGGTCGGCGGCAGCAGTCGTCGTACCGAGACCGGCGAAGTTTGTGTGGCGGTGTTGACCGACGACGGCGAGTCCTACGACGTGTTGGGAGCGGGAACGCGACGTCTGCCGTTGAACGATGGCGCCGTCGAACCGGCACTCGATCGCATTGAAGATTCGCTGGCACAACTGGACGACCAGCGGCGTCGCGCCGCAGCGGAGTCACAGGATTCATTTTGGCACCGTCGTCATCAACTCGCCCGGCAATGGGCGGCCGAACATCCAGCGCCGCCGGTCCCCGCGTCCGGTGGTCATCCGGTCGACGCGTTTGTCCAGCAGAAGATTGACGATGCACTCGCCCAGTCGGCCGACGACGATGATCGTCAAGCCGAACATTTTCACGGCAAGGTTCTGCCGTTGTTGCGCGAACAATGTTTCCGCTGTCACGGTGAAAAAACGAAAGGCGGTTTGAAATTGGACTCGCGCGCCGCGGCGCTGCAAGGCGGTGAATCAGAAACTCCCGCGGTCGTTCCCGGCGATTTAGATGCCAGCGAGTTGATTGCGCAGATCCGCAGCGGAGCGATGCCGCCGACCGATGAAGGATTGTCGACCGATCAGATTGAATTGTTGGAGCAATGGGTCCGCGACGGAGCGGTCTGGCCGGCGCCACCCTTGGCAGCCGACCAGGTTGCCTTGGCTCCGGTTGTCGGCGACGAAGCGTTTTTGCGACGGATCTATCTGGACACGGTCGGCGTGCCGCCGAGTGCCGACGAAGCCAGGGCGTTTCTTGACGATCAACGCGACGACAAACGGCAACGTCTGGTCGACGAACTGCTGGCGGACGATCGTTTCGCCGATCACTGGATGAGTTTCTGGCAAGATTTGTTGGCGGAGAATCCATCGCTGCTCAATGCGTCGCTCAATAGCACGGGCCCGTTTCGCTGGTACCTGTATGATTCGTTGCGGGACAACAAGCCGCTCGATCGCATGCTGACGGAATTGATGTTGCTGCGTGGTGGGTCATCCGAAGGCGGGAGCGCCGGATTCGGCGTGGCGGCGGAGAACGATGCGCCGATGGCGGCCAAGGGGCACATCATCGCGTCGGCCTTCTTGGGCATCGAACTGCAGTGCGCCCGCTGTCACGACTCGCCCTATCACAGCACGACGCAGCACGACCTGTATTCGCTGGCCGCGATGATGGCTCGCAAGTCGGTGAAGGTTCCCGCGACCAGTCGTGTGCCATCCGGGTTCTTTGAAAACCAACAGAATCGCGAATCGCTGATTCAGGTGACGCTTCCGGCGGACGAATCGGTCACGCCCGAATGGCCGTTCGCCGAGCAAACCGGCGCGGTCGACGGTGCCGAGATCGACGCGTTGATGATGCAGCCGACTGACACCCGCGAGCGACTCGCTACGCTGGTCACCGCGCCTCAAAACACACGTTTCTCCCGCGTCATCGTCAACCGCGTCTGGAAGCAGTTGATCGGAGCCGGGATCGTGGAGCCGGTTCACGATTGGGAAGGCCGCGGTGCCAGTCATCCGCAACTGCTGGATTGGCTCGCCCACGAATTGGTCGCCAACCACTACGACCTGCGCCACATCGTTGGTCAGATCGTGACATCGAAACTGTATCAGCGTGCAGCGATCGGGACGAATCTTCAGGCTTCGTCGGAGTTGCGGTTCTTCAACGCACCGCAGCGGCGTCGGTTGACGGCCGAGCAAGTCGTCGATTCGCTGCACTATGCCACTGGCAATGCGATCGACGTCGAAGAGCTGACGTTTGTGCATGACGGGCGACGTCCGCTGAGCAATCGTCAAACGCTGGGACGCCCCAGCCGCGCGTGGATGTTCGGCGACTTGAAAAACGAACGCGATCGACCGAGTTTGTCACTGCCCAAAGCGCGGGCGGTCGTCGATGTGCTCGAAGCGTTTGGCTGGACGGGCGCGCGGCAGATGCCGATCGTCGATCGTGAGACCGACCCGAATGTGCTGCAGCCGGGCATCCTGGCCAACGGCACGTTGTCCATGACGCTCACGCGGGCCTCGCAACAGAGCGAATTGGCTGAGCTTGCGATCGATGCCACCAACGCCGAATCGTTGGTCGAAACGTTGTTCTTGCGTCTGCTGTGTCGTTTGCCGAATGCGGAGGAACGCGAAACGTTCACCGCTGCACTGGCCGAGGGCTTTGATAAACGTTTGGTCCCCGATTCGCAGATCACAGCGCCCGAATCGCCCGAGCCGTTGCCGCTGGTGACATGGTTCAATCATTTGCGTCCACGGGCGAACGAGATTCAAGTGGAACTGGAACGCCGCGTTGCGGCCGGACCACCGCCGGACCCGAGGCTGGAAACGTCTTGGCGTGAAGTCTATGAGGACGTGGTTTGGAGTTTGGTCAACCATCGCGAATTTGTTTGGATACCGTAACCGAGACATGAACATGAAACCTTTCACACGACGCGACGTTCTGGCCGCCGGTGCCGCAACGGCAGGCGGATTAGGCCTGTCGTCGCTGGGGCTCGCCAATCCGTCCAGCCAAGACGCAGCCGCCCAGCTGCTCCGCGGCAAGACCGAGCACGTGATCTCGATCTGGCTCGGCGGCGGTATGGGCCAGATCGATACGTTTGATCCCAAACGCAAGGGCGACCCGTCGAAGAAACAAGCCGGTTCGTATTACGAATCGATCGATACCGCCGTCGATGGTGTGCGCGTGTGCGAACACCTGTCGCAGCTGGCTCCGTTGATGGACCGCGTCACGGCCGTCCGCAGTGTGCATCATGAGATGATCGACGAGCACGCCGCGGCCACCAACCGCATGCACACCGGTCGACCGATCAGCGGAACGGTGACCTATCCGTCGCTGGGGTCGATCATCGCGCACGAACGCGGGGCCGCCGGGGATGGTGCTCCGCCGTACGTCTTGATCGGCTACCCCAACGTGACGCGTGGCCCGGGCTTTCTCGGGGCGCGTGACAGTTATCTGTATCTGACCGATACCAGCCGAGGCCCGGCCGGTTTGAGTCGGCCCGATGGGATCACGCCGCAGCGGCAATCGCGACGCGAACGGTTTCTGGCGACACTGCAACGAAACGGCGACCCGACCGCCGAGCAACGGTTGCTCGATTATGACGCGGCGATTCGCCAGAGTCTGGAATTGAGCGGTCCGAGTTTCAACCGCGTGTTCCAACTCGATCGCGAACCGGCCGATTTGCGATCACGCTACGGCGGCGAGTTTGGTCAGCGCTGTTTGCTCAGCCGGCGGCTGGTCGAGCGTGGGGTGCGTTTCATCGAAGTGTCACACAACTTGAACTTTCTCAACGGTGCCGGCTGGGACGTGCACAACGCCGGGATCTTGCAACAGCACAAGTTGATTCAGGAGATGGACACCGCGGTCTCGACGCTGATCCTGGACCTGGAAGAAAAGAAGCTGCTGGATAAGACGCTGATTGTGATCACCAGTGAGTTTGGTCGTCCGCCGGAATTCGATAGCGGCGGTGGTCGCGGCCATCAAGGCACCGCATTCAGTTGTATCCTGGCCGGTGGCGGTCTGGCGCACCGCGGCGCTTGGGGCGAAACCGATGAGTTGTCCAAAAAGATCGTGTCCGATCCCGTCAGTGTGCCTGATTTCTTCGCCACGATCTGTGCTGCGGCCCAGGTCGACTATCGCAAGAACCTCTACGCCGGCGACCGCCCGGTCCCGATCACCGACCGCGGCGAACCGATCGCGGCGTTGCTGCCAGCGTAGTCCTTGATTGAGTGGAGCGAGGCAGGACGAGAACGGACCATTGACGCGTTCGCAGGTGTTTTGGAGCAGATTTTACTAGATTGGCGGTCGCGAACTTGCCAGAATAGTCGGGTCAGAATCAAAGCATCGGTGCCAATCGGAGAAGAACAGTGAGCCTGCGGACGTTATTCATCCTCGCCAGTATTGTCTTTTGTCTTCAGCCGAATGTCGCATCGTGCGCCGATGACAAACTGCCTGAGGTTCAGTCCTCGGAGCATCTGATTGCCAGCGAGCTTGACCAACATGCGACCGATATCCGATCAATCGACCGACGCTTTGTGGACGCCCGTGGTCGCCTGGAGCAATCGTACATTCAAGAACGCAAATCACTCCGCGAAACGTTGATGCGGCGGTTGAACAAGCAGAAGAAGGCTCATACGGAGAAGGGAGAACTGGACATCGCCGTTGCCATCCGCGATCAGATGAAACGAATCGAAGCGACCGAGATTGTTCCGCCGAATCAGCAGTCAACCAAAGAGATGGGTTCGCGACCGGCCGGAGCCCCTGCCATCAAGGGAACGTGGCGTTGGAACAACGGTGTGGATATCGAGAATTTGGCCGATGGACAAACCAATGGGGCCGGAACGTGGCGATTGATCGATCCTGAGAAGCAGACTTATGAATTTCGGTGGAAACGAATTCCTCCGGATCGGGTAACGCTTTCGCCAAACGGCCGAGTTCTGGAAGGAACGAAGGCTCACGATCCAAGCTTTCGGGTGTGGGCGGTCCGCATCGATTGAATCCCAACCCCTACCAAGCGCCTTCCGCCCAATCGCCCACTAATCAATCGGCTGCCGAGGCATACGTATCTCGGCCGCGGCATTCAGCGATTCGGTTCTGGTTGTACTTCCACGTAGCCGCGGTTGCTGTTTCCTGTGTCTTCTCTCTCGTGGACACCCGAGTCATTCACGTTCCGTGGGCTGTCATCGATCTTCTTCAATGGTTTGTCCTTCCGATCATCGCCGCCTTGTTGATTTGCCCCGTCGCGATTCTGATTTGCACACTTCAGTCGTCCCTCAGCTCCGAAAAACGCCTCTTCGTGCTGTCTCTGGAGACGATCGTTTTTTTCGCCCACCTTTTTTGCTTGGTACCTGCTATTCAGTAACGCGATCGCCACGGTGATGGACTGCCACGGTGGATGGACGTGACGCCGTTACGCTGACGTCACTCAGGACTGGTTACACACTTTCGGAAGCCCATCAAAAAAGGAGCGCCGCGGTACACCGCTCGACCTCATAGGCATCAAGTTAAGCCGTCGGTTCGTCATTGAGGTGAAGTCACCTTCCCTTCCAGCATTGGTATCTACACAAGTTGCTTTTTGCCCAAAGGGCATGCATATCCATAGCCTGGGGCAAGCAAACCGAGCATTTGCGAGGGTTGCGCCGCCCCAGGAACCTCATCGCAATGAGGTAGAATTGGCCAACGGCCATGCACAACATTGGCGTTTGACGAGGCATATGTGTATGGCCGTTGGCCAATTCCTCTCGTTCTCGTTTGCGGACCTTGGGCGATGCCCAAGGGTACGGATGTGAACGGCCGTTGGCCGAAACCATCTACTCAGAACAGATCTGACATGCAAAAGATGTGTAGATACCAATGCCTGCCAGGAGGGTGACTTTGAAATGCAAACCGTTCAATTTTTATTGGCCTACCTTCCGCGTTCCACTATGAATCTTCATCTCCTCCGCACGGCGACCGCCATCGCGTTCTGCGTCTTGCTCGGCTCGACCGTTCGCGGTGAATCCCCCGCAGCGAACACACTCGACGAGACGATTTCGCAATATCCTCTCTCGGGCGTCGTTCGATCAGCGATCGGAGTCACCCGCGGGGACACGCCGATCCCTTGTTTGCTTTCTGCCGAAAGCTTGGACGCGAACTCGAAGAAGTTTCACATCCTGCTGATCGGTGGACTCGACGGAGACCTCGCCTCGGTTCGACTCGCGCTGCAGTCGATGGCTTCGTTTCAAAAGGACCCAACGCTCTCGCGGCGGTTTACGGTTTCCTGCGTCCCTTGCGCGCGTCCTGACGATCTGGGACGTGAAGGGATCGATGCGTTGTCGTTTCCGCCGAGTGGAAACGCGTACAACCAACCGGACAACGACGTCGCCCACTATCTTTGGCGATGGATCGGCATGCATGCCCCGGATCTGGTGATCGATCTCCGCGGCGATGAAGGCGACGAATGGGTTTACCCGAATCAGCCGGCAAAGCTACTGGAAACAATACGGCCGCATGGATTGAAAATCAGCGACCGGATGGCCAAACCGGACTCTCTGGTCTCCGCGTTAAGCCGGCACAAGCCAGCGGGGACCGGATCGATTCCGGCCTTGCAAACCGGCAGCCGCCAAGCGATTGACCTGATTACCGCTTCACTCGATCGCCCGTCGGTGTCGCTGCCGCATTCGCATGCCCAAAACGAGATCAAGCGTCGACTGGCGCGATCGCCGCTTGAGATTGCTCAGGAACTGTCGATGGTCTATGGGCATCAACTCGATAGCGTCCAATACATCCCCGCCCTGGCCGTCATCGGTCGAATGCGAGTGGGCGAATTGACAGACGACCCGCAGCCGCTGCGTGACGCCATCAAGTTGGGCGAGCCGTATCGAAGCGAAAGAAAGGAATCCCTACCTGCCAGATCAAGCGGCAGCACGTTGTCGGGGCATCTCGTTTTTTCGCAGCTCGCCCGACGCACAGGCGACAAGCGTTGGACGCGTCTGGCGAAGAAGGCAGCCGATGACGGATTCGACGCCGACGGTCAGCCGAAGGTGTCGATGCCGTTTCACAATGAAATGAGCGATGCGGTTTTTATGGGCTGTGCGATTCTGGCCGAGGTCGGTGCGCTGACCGCAGACGCAAAGTATTTTGATCAGTGTTTGCGGCACTTGCAGTTCATGCAGACGCTGTGTCTCCGCGATGACGGCCTGTACCGTCACTCGCCGCTCAATGAAGCCGCCTGGGGACGCGGCAACGGTTTTCCGGCGCTCGGGATGGCGTTGTCACTGAGTGCCATTCCCGAAGACACGCAAGCCCATCGCGTGTTCTTGGATTCGTATCGAGACCATTTGCAGGCTTTGAAACAACACCAGGACCCGACGGGCGCCTGGCACCAGGTGATCGATCGCGAAGAGAGTTACCGAGAGTTCACCAGCACCTGCATGATCACGTTCGCGATCGTACGCGGCTTGCGACGGGGTTGGCTTGACCCGCAGGAATGGGCGCCCGTGGTCGAGAAGTCTTGGTCGGCGATCAAGTCACGGATCGGATCGGGCGGACAACTCGTCGATGTTTGCACCGGAACCGGAAAACAGAAAACGGTTCGAGACTATTATGACCGCACGGCGATTCTCGGCCGCGATGACCGTGGGGGTGCCATGGCATTGCTCGTTGCAACCGAGATCGCGTTTTGGGAGAAGAACTGATGGGTTTGATTTGTCGTGCCGTGTTATTGTTGTTGATGGCGCCGCTCGCAGCGGCCGTGATGGCTGACGAGACGGACATCCACTTCTACGTTTCACCCGGCGGGTCGGATACGCAACCGGGTACTTCGCAGCAGCCGTTTGCCTCGATCGCACGGGCGCAGCAAGCGGTGCGAGAGGTTCGTGCCGCCGGTGGTGATCAAGCCGTGACGGTTCATCTGCGCGGCGGCCACTATCGGTTGAACCAGACCATTCAATTTACTTCAGCCGATTCGGGCGCTTCACCGCAGCGTCCGGTGCGTTATCGCGGCGAGCCCGCTGGCGAAGTGATCTTATCCGGCGGACGTACGATCGATGGATGGCAGCTGGACCCCGAGCACCCCGGGCTGTGGAAGACACGCGTCGCGGTGCCGCGATCCGGGGAGGGCGAAGATTGGCGATTTGAACAATTGTGGGTCAATGGACGTCGGGCGACGCGAGCGAGGACTCCCAGTGACGGCGATTTCTTCACCTTGCTGGGTGTCGGCGAAGCGCCCGTCGACGCATCGCCGCCCAGAATGCAACACACGTTCGCCACCCGAGCAAGCGATCTGGTTTCACTACGAGACACCGATCCGGACGCGCTGCGTGATGTCCAAGTCGTCGTCTATCACAAATGGGATACGACGCGTGAATGGTTGCAATCGTGTTCGCCGGGCGACGGCTCGTTCACGACGCACGGCACACCGATGAAGTCACACAATCCGCTGAACCGTGATTGTTTGTACTTCCTCGAAAACTATTTCGGTGCACTGGATTCCGCCGGCGAATGGTTTTTGGATCGGCAGGGGTGGTTGTTTTACCGACCGCGTGACGGCGAGACGATCGAGACGATCAACGCGGTCGCCGCCGAATTGCAGCGTTTGTTCGAATTCCAAGGTGACGTCGACGATCCCGAACGGCACGTCAAACACATCCACTTCGAAGGGCTGACGCTGCGGCACGCCGAGTACCGTATTCCCGAGGAAGGCATTCGCCCGAATCAGGCAGCGATGAACGTCGATGCGACCGCGATCCAGCTCGATGGCGCTCGACAGATTCACTTCATCGATTGCGCGGTCGAACACATCGGCGGCAGCGGGTTTTGGTTTCGTCAGGCGTGTCGTGAATGTCGCGTCGAACGAACGCGAGTCTTTGACGTCGGTGTCAGTGCGGTGCGGATCGGCGAGACAGGGTTGGTCCCCGAGCCGGTGCGGACGTCTGGAATCACGGTCGACAACTGCATCCTTCACAGCGGCGGGCGAATCCTGCCGTGCGCCGTGGGAGTCTGGATCGGGCACAGTAGCGACAACGCGATCACGCACTGTGACATCGCCGATTTTTACTACACCGCAGTGTCGGTCGGCTGGCGTTGGGGTTATGCCGACAGCGGCGCGAAACGCAACCGCATCGACTTCAACCATCTGCATCACATCGGGTACCGCATTCTCAGCGACATGGGAGGCGTCTACACGTTGGGGCCCTCGGAGGGCACCAGCGTCAGCGGTAACGTGATCCACGACGTTTACGCGACCCGGTACGGCGGATGGGGGCTGTATCCCGACGAGGGCAGTTCGCACATCGTGTTTGAGAACAACTTGGTGTACGACGTCCGCGATGGCGGTTTTCACCAGCACTATGGTCGCGAGAACATCGTCCGCAACAACATCCTGGCGTTCAGCGAAGAAGGCCAGGTCGCGGTGACGCGGGCAGAGCCGCATCTCTCGTTTACGTTCGAGCGAAATTTGGTTTACTTTGACGAGGGTCGATTGCTCGGTTATTCCGGCTGGAATAACGGTTCCAAAGTCGCGATGAATCACAACCTGTATTGGCGTGCCGACGGCCAGCCCTTTGACTTCGCCGGCAAGACCTGGCAGCAATGGCGCGACGCTGGCCACGATCAAGATTCGATTATCGCCGATCCGATGTTCGTCGACGCCGGTCAACGCGATTTCAGATTGCGGCCCGGATCGCCCGCGTCCAAGATCGGTTTCGTCCCGTTCGACATCACGTTGGCTGGAGTTCAGGGCGACCAGGCTTGGAAAGATCTCGCCGCGGCGACGACGTTTCCCGAGCCCTATCAGGTTCCGCCGCCGCAACCGGTCGACGTTCGCGATGATTTTGAAACCGACCACCCCCTGTCGCTGATGAGTCTGGCGACATTGTCCGACGAAGGCCGCAAGTCACTGTTTTCCGTCGTACCGACGCCCGGTGGCAAGGGCCATTGCTTGAAGGTGCAAGACGCGGTGGACATGCGGGCTGCGTTCAATCCCCATTTTTATTGGGATCCCCATTACACGCAGGGCAAATCAAGATTGAGTTTTCGTATCCGTTTGGAACCGAGCGTCACGGTGTCCTGTGAATGGCGCAGCAAGACCCAAACCTATCAAACGGGACCGAGTCTGCAGCTGAGCGAAACCGCGGTGCACAGCCGGGGGCAAAAACTGTTCGACATGGAAGCGGGGACTTGGTTGCACGTCACGATGGAAGCAACACACGGCATTCGCAACGCTCGCTGGCAGGCGACGTTTGTGTTGCCGGACGGCCGCCGGCACCGGGTGACGGATCTGGGATGTGATCCGGACTGGACCGAGACCCGTTGGGTCGGCTTCATCGCGTCGGCGCGCAGCGACGGCGCGTTCTATCTGGACGACGTCGAGATGCAGAACGAGTGAGTTTGTGCGTGTCTGCATCAAGTCGTAGGTGATGCCCGGAGGGCAGGCACAGTGTTTGCCGGCGGTGTGAACCGCCGGTTGAATGTCGCCTCCACCACTCCAGCCCTGGAAGGGCGACACAGTCCATGCGGCGGTCTCGACCCCGCGATTACTGTGTCGGCCTTCCAGGCCTGCGGCGAAATTGCATTGGAATCTGGGCCCTGACGGGCCCGGCAAACACTCTGTCAGCCCGCTGGGCTTTGCATACTGATGCGGTTCCTGGGGCGGCGCAACCCTCGCAAATGCTCGGTTTGCTTGCCCCAGGCTATGGATATGCATGCCCTTTGGGCAAAAGGTGACTTGTGTAGATACCAATGCCTGGCAGGAGGGTCGAGCGAAGCGAGGGGCATACGCACCAAGTTAAGGAATTGAGGTAGAAAAAAAGCGGAAAAACCTTCATGAGGTAGTTATCACCACAACCTCGGAAGAAGGAGTTTCCGCCGTGAAGACCATAGATCGATTGGCCACTTTGTTACAGACCAGTTTCGGAGAACTTGCCGAGCAATCTGCCGCCGAATCCAAGGTCATCAAACGACGACGAAAGTTTGATGCCTCAACGCTCGCGAAGTCGTTCATTTTGGCCATGCTAGCCAAACCGACCGCCAACGAGGAGGACATTGCCAGCATGGCTGCTTCTGTGGGGCTGACGATTTCTCCCCAGGCCGTTGAGCAACGATATAGCGATCAATTGGTCGCCTTCTTTCGTTCGCTGTTTGCCAAGATGAGTATGCAGGTCATGCACTCCGAGTCGAAGCTCGCCCCGCTTTTGGAACGATTTACGTCGGTCAAGCTGATCGACAGTTCGGTGATCAGCTTGCCGCCGAGTTTGGCAGCAGAATTTGCAGGTTGTGGCGGTGTAGGGGAGCACAATACCGCTGCAGTGAAGCTTCAAACCGAACTTGACCTGGCCAATGGGGAGTTGCAGTGCATTCAACTCGAACCAGGGAAGTCGCCCGATCAGGCAACAAACCGTCAAGTCGTGCCACTCCAGAAAGGCTCACTTCGAATCGCTGACCTCGGCTATTTCTCATCCGCCGTCCTTTCGTGTTATGCAGCGTGGGGAGCCTTTTTCCTGACGCGATTGCTTTACAACGTGAAAATCAAGGTGGACGATCACTCCGAAGGGCTAGTTGCTTGGCTGAGCCGACAAAATGACTCACTGATCGACTGCGACGTCACAGTCGGCCAAGGCACTCCGCTGGACTGCCGATTGATCGCATGGCGAATCCCCAAGGCAATCGCCGCGAAACGTCGCAGGGAAGTTCGCAAACGGGCGAAAAAGAAGGGCCGTACACCGAGTCAGGACCGCTTGGCGGCTTGCGACTGGAACTTTTTAGCCACCAATCTTGCAGTAGAGCAATTGAGCGTCCAAGAGGCGATCGTTTTGTACCGCAGCCGCTGGCAAATTGAATTGCTCTTCAAGCGATGGAAAACGTACTGCCAGATCGATCTGATGGATGGGCGCACGGACACCATTTCGATGGCCCGGTTTTGGGTCCGCCTCTGTGGTGCACTTCTCCAGCAGTGGTTGGTCATACTGGCGGGCTGGTTCGAGAATTCATCGCTAAGCTTCGCAAAGATAGCTAAGCGGCTTGCAAATTGGATGGATGAATTGGCCAGTTGCCTCGTATCGCATTCAAGACTTTGCGAATATCTCGCAAAAATCCGAAACCGAGTCCTACCGATCTGCAAGCGAACAAAAAGGCGGAAAAAGCCGGGAACTGCGGAATTGCTCCGCGATCCCAACTTGCTCGAATATTCCTTAACTTGATGCCTATGCCCCTCGCTGCGCTCGACCCTCCCGCACACGGGAGGGTTACCTCTTAACTTGACGCGTCTCAGGCTCGTCGCTGACCGATTTGACGCTCTGGAAGCCTCTCCCACGGGGATTGCAACCGAATCACAAGATTCGAGCGCTACGAATTGGCGACTTCTTCGCCGGCTTCGACGTCCAGTTCAGAGGCGTCGTCGATCATCGGCGCTTCGTCCACCGGCGGACCGAATCCGCCAGCTTGCATCACCTTCTGCTTGATCTCCTCCGCCACGTCGGTGTTCTCGATCAAGAAGTTGCGTGCCTTCTCCTTGCCCTGACCCAGGTACGTTTCACCGTACTTGAACCAAGCACCGCTGCGGTTGACGACCTTGTGGGTCGTTCCCAGATCCAACAAGTCGCCTTCGTAGCTGATGCCGTTGTTGTGCATCATGTCGAATTCAGCGATACGGAACGGAGGTGCGACCTTGTTCTTGACGATCTTGGCTTTGACCCGCTGGCCGACTTGCTCCTCGCCGTCTTTCAGTGCACCGATGCGACGGACGTCGATCCGGCAAGAACTGTAGAACTTCAGCGCCCGTCCGCCCGGCGTCGTCTCGGGGCTGCCGAACATCACGCCGACCTTTTCCCGAATCTGGTTGATGAAGATCACCGCGCACTTGCTCTTGGCAATCGCACCGGTCAGCTTTCGCATCGCTTGACTCATCAATCGAGCCTGCAAACCGACGTGGCTGTCACCGATCTCCCCCTCCAGTTCTTTCTTGGGAACCAGGGCCGCGACCGAGTCGATCACGATGGTGTCGACCGCGTTGCTCTTGACCAGCATTTCGCAAATCTGCATCGCTTCTTCGCCACTGCCCGGCTGGCTGACCAACAGCGTGTCCAATTCGACACCCAGCTTCTTCGCCCAACTCGGGTCAAACGCGTGCTCGGCGTCGATGATCGCCGCGATCCCGCCTTGCTTTTGCGCCTCGGCACACACATGCAGCGCCAACGTCGTCTTACCACTGGATTCCGGACCGAAAATCTCGATGATCCGGCCCCGTGGAATCCCCTGTCCGCCGAGTGCCATGTCCAGCGACAAACTGCCCGTCGGAATGCCTTCGATGTCCAAATGCGTCGACGCACCGAGCGGCATGATCGATCCTTCGCCGAACGATTTTTCGATCTGCTGCAGGGTCGTCGCCAAGCCCGGCTCGCGCTCCAAAACGGCTTTCAAATTCGGATCCACCTTGGGACCCTTTGCAGCTGCTTTCTTCTTTGCCATGTTTAATTCCTTCTGATTCCAGAGTGGAAAAGTCCGACGAGTGGAAAAGCCCACACGCCACTCCGCTCGACCGGACCCCCCGGAGCGGTTCGCGACGCCACCAGAAACTTAACCGCGGGCGCCGCCTGTCACAACCAAACCGACGTGGAAAACCCGTCGGTGACATCTGATTTATCGTCGCCGCAAAGACACCTCTGGTCATTCGCATCGGTCCGCCGAAATCTTCCGCGGATCGATTCAGTGTACGCCCCCGCACAGAACCCCCTGTCCGCTCAGTTTGCTAGCAAACGGGGGTCCGGGTGGCAGGGCGGTGGGCCGGGTGACAGCGCGGTGGGATCGACTCGGTGATCGGATCTCGATGCGGACGAGTTCCGCTCTCTGATCTTCGCCCGTATGTTAGTTGGGTAAAGTCACCCGACCCCTTGCCCCACTCACGTGCCCCTCGATTGACCGAAGACGAACTGACTGTCGATGCGATTCTCGGCGCCCAGGGGCGTATCGCGGCCCGGATGCCGAACTACGAGCCCCGTGAGCAGCAGTTGCAGATGGCCAACGCCGTCGCCAAGGCACTTCAAACGGGTCAGCACTTGGTGGCCGAGGCGGGAACGGGCACCGGAAAGAGCTTTGCCTACCTGGTGCCGGCCGTGTTGCACGCGACCGGCGAGCCGATCATCAAGACCTCCGACGAAAAAACGCGCCGCCCCCGCGTCTTGATTTCGACTCACACGATCAGTCTGCAAGAGCAACTGATTGCCAAAGACGTCCCGTTGCTCAATAGCGTCATCCCGCGAGAGTTTTCCAGCGTGCTGGTCAAGGGTCGGAGCAACTATCTGTCCAAGCGACGGCTGGAGCGCACGCTGGGCAAGATGACTTCGCTGCTGGGGTCGGACATCCAGTATCAACAGCTTCGTCACACCCAGAAATGGGCGGCCGATTCGAATGACGGCAGTTTGGCGTCGATGCCCTTTAAACCCGATCGCGAAGTCTGGGATGAGATCGTCAGTGACACCGGCAATTGTCTGCGAAAGAAGTGCGACCACTTCAAAGACTGTTTCTACTTTCGGGCCCGTCGCCGAGCCACCAACGCGCAGTTGTTGATCGTCAATCACGCGTTGTTCTTCAGTGACCTGGCCCTCCGCAACGAAGGCGTGGCGTTGCTGCCCGACTACGACGCGGTGATTTTGGACGAATGCCACACCGCCGAAGCCGTCGCGGGCGAACACCTGGGGCTGCGGTTGACCAGCGGGCAATTCACGTTCCTGTTTGATCGGCTGTACAACGACCGCAAACAGAAAGGATTGTTGGTCGAGAAAGACCTGCGCGGGCTGCAACAAGAAGTCGACCGGTTGCGTTTTGCCCACAGCACGTTCTTTGCCGACATCCTGGATTGGAAACGCGATCACGCGCCCGGCAACGGTCGCGTCGCCGCACCCGACGTGGTCAGCAACTCACTTTCCAAGCCGATGAAGGAGCTGGCGTTGAAACTTTTGACCCAGGCTCAGGGACAGAAAGAAGAGTCGGATCGAATGGATTTTGAATCCTCGCACGACCGTCTGATGTTGCTCAGTTCTTCGCTGGACCGTTGGCTGAAGCAGGAAGACGAGGACACCGTTTTCTGGGTCGAAGCCACCCCGACCCGGAGCGGCATGGACCGGGTGCAGCTCTCTTCGTCACCGATCGACGTGGGCTCGGCATTGCGCGAGTGTCTGTTCCAAAGCAAGATGATCCGCAGCGTCGTGATGACCAGTGCGACGATCGCATCGGGCAACGACGACAAGTTCAAATTCTTTCGCTCCCGCGTGGGGCTCACCGGTGGAATGTCGGTCCGCGTCGGCAGCCCCTTTGATTATTCCAAACAATCACAGATCGTCGTCGTCCGTGATCTACCCGATCCGTCCAAAGAGCGAGACGCGTTTGAGCGTGCGTTGCCGGACCAGATCAAACGGTTCGTGGAACATTCCGGCGGCCGAGCGTTCGTGTTGTTCACCAGCTACGGGTTGCTCAAGCAATGCGCCAGCCGGTTGAGCAGTTGGTTGGCGTCGAAGAATCTGTCGCTGTACACGCAAGGCGGCGATCAAAGTCGATCGCAGATGGTCGACGCGTTCAAGAAGAGCCCCGGCGTGCTGTTCGGCACCGATAGTTTCTGGCAGGGCGTGGATGTTCCTGGTGATGCGTTGACCAACGTGATCATCACCAAATTGCCGTTTGCTGTTCCCGACCATCCGTTGCTCGAAGCCCGGCTCGATGCGATTCGAAAAAGCGGCGGCAATCCCTTCACGGACTATCAGTTGCCCGAAGCCGCGATCAAATTCCGCCAGGGTGTCGGTCGCTTGATCCGCACCCGATCCGATCGCGGCATGGTGGTCGTGCTCGACCCCCGCGTTTGCACCAAGCGCTACGGCAAGCTGTTCCTCGAATCGTTGCCCGAACAACCGGTGCACTTCGTCTCCAAAGTGCCCCGAAAGCGCTAGTGGCGTAAGCTTCCAGCTTGCGACCCCCCGCGACGCCAGTCGCAGCCTTGGCTGTGCCTGACCACTGCAGTGGTGGCGTACGCTTCCAGCTTGCGACCCCTGCGACGCCAGTCGCAGCCCAAACTGTGCCTGACCGATCGCTACGCGACCGACTTGACCAGCTTGCTCAGCCGGCTCTTGCTGCGAGCGGCTGCGTTCTTGTGAATCAAGTTCTTCGCAGCGGCTTGATCGAGTCGCTTGGTGGCGATGCGAAGCTCCGATTGAGCCGTTTCGCTGTCGCCCGCGGCGACGGCTTCGCGGACGCGGCGAAGTTGCGTGCGCATGCGGCTGCGGAGGGTACGATTGTGTTGGCGTCGCTTGTCGTTTTGACGGAGCCGTTTCTTGGCACTCGCTGTGTTTGGCATTTCGTTACGTAATGGTTGCCGGAAAATGTTCGTAGCAGGGGACGATCGGCCGAGAGTCCAGTTCGTACTTCTTGGCTGACAGTTGGCGCACTCGCCGCCCATGGGCTTGATTTCGCCCTATTTGAGGGCCGCGTAGTATGGCGATGCTTGGTCTTGCTGTCCAGAGTCAACTTGGAACTCTGTTTTGTCGCCCGATCATGGCGGTCCAGGACTACGAAAAACCTGCCCATTACGCTCAATTATCCCCATGAAACCAATTGTTTATCTGATCGGTGCCGGTCCGGGGGACCCCGAACTGCTGACCCTCCGGGGGGCTCGCTGTCTGCGGGGGGCCGACGTCGTGCTCTACGATGGCTTGAGCAACGCCGAAATTTTGGCCCTGGCGCCTGCCGCCGAGCACATTTGCGTGGGAAAACACGGGCAAACGCGGATTTGGCGGCAAGACGAGATCATCCAGGAAATGCTCCGCCACGCGGCCTTGGGAAAGTCCGTCGCTCGACTCAAAGGCGGCGATCCGGCCGTGTTTGCCCGCACCTCCGAAGAGGTCGACGCCTTGAATCAGGCCGGGATCCCCTTCGAAATCGTCCCCGGCATCACCGCCGCGCTGGCCGCCGGATCCTACGCCGGCATCCCGATCACCGACCGAAAATTGGCCTCCGCCGTCGCCTTGGTCACCGGTCACGAACAACCGGGAAAGAGCGAATCGGCGTTGGATTGGGACGCCTTGGCTCGATTTCCCGGCACCTTGGTGATCTACATGGGCGTGACGACGGCGAAGGTTTGGACCGACGCGTTGATCAGCGCCGGCAAAGACCCCGCGACCCCGACCGCCCTCGTCCGACGCTGCAGTTTGCCCGATCAAACCACGCTCCACTGCCGGCTCGATGAAGTCGCCCAGCGGCTCACCCCCGCCAGCAACTTTCGCCCGCCGGTGATTGCGATCGTCGGTGCCGTCACGACGCTGGCCGATTCGATGCGATGGGTCCAGCATCGGCCGCTGCACGGTCAAACCATTCTGGTCACCCGGCCGGCCGATCAAGCCGACGTGCTGGCCGACGCGATCCGTGACTTGGGCGGCTATCCCCTGATCGCCCCCGCGATCGCCGTCAAACCGATCGATGACTTCACCGCGCTGGACCGATCGATCGAAAACCTCGACGACACAGACCAACTGATCTTTTGCAGTGCCAATGGCGTGGAACATTACTTTCGCCGTCTGCACGAATTGCGATACGACTCCCGCCGGCTGGCCGGCATCTCCGTCGCCGCGATCGGCAAAAAGACTCAGCTGAAATTGTTGGAACAGGGCATCCGCACCGATATCCTACCGGAAGACTACCGCGCCACGTCCCTGGTGGACCAGTTGCAATCCTCGGCGGCGGGTCAATCGATCACGATCATCCGCGCCAGCCGTGGAAGCGACGAATTGCCGAGCAAACTGAAAGACGCCGGGGCCGAGGTGCACGAAGTCGTCGCCTATCAAAATGTCGACGTCGACTCCGCCGATCCGTCGATCATCGAGGCGATGGACGATGGAAAGATCGATTGGGTCACCGTCACCAGCAGCGCGACGGCAATCAACCTGTCTCGTTTATACGGCGACCGGTTGAAACACGTCCGACTCGCCGCGATCTCGCCCGTCACAGCCGCCGCCTTGGAAGAACGGGGGCTGACCGTTCACGCCGTCGCGAATCCCTTTACCATCGAAGCCCTCCTCCACGAGATCGTTCAACAATCATGATTCCGAAACCCTACAAGAAAATGCACTCGGACTATCCCGACCTGATGCAATCCTACGAGGCATTCGGGAAGGCCGCCAAAGAAGCCGGACCGCTGTCGGCCCGCGAAGTCGCACTGGTCAAGCTGGCGATCTCGTTGGGCGCCGGACTGGAAGGTGCCGCCCATTCGCACTGCCGCAAAGCACTCGAAGCCGGTTGCACGCCCGATGACCTGCGGCACGTCGCCGTCGTCTCCGCCCCGACGATCGGATTCCCCACCATGATGCGAGCCAAGTCCTGGGTCGAAGACGTGATCGACAAGCAAGACGCGTCGTAGCATTGTGCGTCTGATGTCAAACAGTCACCCTCCCGTGTCGTCGCAAACTTTTCGGCGACCCTTCTCCCCCACAAATCGACAAGCAAGCTTGTTCACGATTTGCGGGGGAGAAGGGTGCCATATCCGTCAGAAATTAAATCGACATCCCAAAGGGAGGGTGACTTCAGTTCAATGACGAACCGACGGCTTAACTTGATGCGTATGGGGTCGAGCGCAGTGACGGGAGGGTTTCCGCTGCCCCACATTCACCGACGTCCTTCGCTTCCCGCTTATGCCCAGTCCTGACCCCAAACTGCTCGGCGTCGTCCTTTGCGGCGGGGCCTCCAAACGCATGGGCCGCGACAAGGCGGCGTTGACGACCCGGCAAGGGCAGTCGTTTCTCGAACATGCCGGCCGCCGACTGCAAGAACACTGCGGCACCGTTTGCGTTTCCTCTTCGCTACAGCGTGAAACCGACTTCCACCGCATCCCCGACCCGCCTGAATCTCACGGCCCGATTTCCGGCATCCATGCCTCGTTGTCCTACGCGCGCGATCATGGCTTTGATGCTTGCGTCTTCACACCGGTCGACACGCCATCACTCACCTCCCGCGACCTTCAAACGTTGATCGATGCCTTTGCCGGCCATCGCGATCAAGTCGTGTGCGCCGTTTCGGACCAAACGCCCGAACACATTGAACCATTGATCGCGATTTATCCTGTCGCGCTCGTCGACATCATCGGCACGTCGATTGATGCGGGACAATACAGCCCACGACGATTGCTGCGATCATTACCGATCATCACCGTCCCACTCTCGGCGGCATCTTGCCGCAACATCAATACGCCTTCGGATCTCGACCTCCATCCACCCAAGCCATGAAACAACCCTTTCAATACTCCGACCCGGACGCGGCGATCGCGGCCTTGGCCGAGCGACTGTCGGTCGTTGGTGAAACCGAGCCCGTCAACGAACCCGTCGGGCGGATCATCGCGGAACCCATCGTGGCCGATCGCGACAGCCCGGCGGCGGATGTCTCGGCGATGGATGGCTACGCGGTCCGGATGTCCGACGTGCAATCGGACTCGGTTGTTCCGGTCAGCGGTATCAGTCAAGCCGGCGCCGCACCTCCGGCGATGGAAGACGGCCACGTCGTACGGATCTTTACCGGCGCGATCATTCCCGACGGTTGCCAGGCCGTGGTCAAACGCGAAGACACCGAGGAACTTGAGGCATCGATTCGCTTCCTGCCGGCGGCGATCGAATCGACGGTCCCCGGAAGCCACATTCGACGCCGCGGTGAAAACGCACCGGTCGGCTCGAACGTCTTGGACGTCGGGACCGAAGTCACACCGGCCGTCGTCGCAGCACTGGCCAATTTTGGCTGCACCACGCCGCTCTGTTACCGCCGCGTCAAAGTCGCCGTGCTGACGACCGGTGACGAAGTCGTCGATCCTGCGACGCCGGCACTGGAACCTTGGCAATTACGAAATAGCAATCGTTCCGCCGTCCAAGCGATGCTTTGCCAGTACCCGTCGGCGATCTTGGAAATCGTCGAACACGTCAAAGACGATCGTGATTCGCTGCAGCAATCGCTCGACGCCGCGATTGCCGCTTGCGACGTGGTGGTCCTGACCGGCGGCGTGTCGATGGGCGACTACGACTACGTGCCCGACACGATCGAGCATCTTGGCGCCGAAATCGTCTTTCACGGGCTGCCGATTCGCCCCGGCAAACCGATCTTGGGCGCGGCGACGAAGGACGGCAAACTGGTTCTCGGGCTACCCGGCAATCCGGTCAGCGCCACGATCAACTGCCATCGCTTCTTGATGCCCTTGCTGCGCCGTATCGCCGGCAAGCCATCCTGGGCGGACAAGCCATCGATGGTGACGTTGGCCGAGACTCCGCAAAAAGCGATCCCGCTGCACACGATGTTGCTGGTACGAATGACGGACATTGGTGCTGCCGAACTCGTCGCCGCCAAGGGATCCGGCGACCTCGTCGCGCTCGGTCGCAGCGACGGCTACGTCGCCGTCCCGCCGATGACCACCACGACCGGCCCCTGGCCGATGTTTCGTTGGTGACTCCATCGAGGCTTTCAAAAAGATCGACCGGCCCGGGGTGGCGAAAACGGACACAACGGGCGCTGACGTTGGCCGACCGGGCGTCCTGCCCCGGTGGGTCGGATTCATTCCGCATCCATCACGCGACGTAATCTCCAATCGCCTCGCGAACCGTCGATCGAGCAACATTGTTGACTCGCCCAACCGGAACCCGTAAGGTCGGTTGGTTCGTGACATTCCGCGGTCCGTCCCGGGATTATCAGTTTTTTTCCCGGTTGAACCACCGTTAAATTAGTTGTTCACGCTGCTGACCGACGTCTGGCGACATTGCCGATTTCTCTTTCGTGTGATTGGCCTGTTTCGTGGTCCCCTCTCTTCCACGGTTCCCAGCGTTGTCCAACGCCTGACATCCCGACTGCGATTCGTGCGCTCGAATTGCGCTCACCGAATTTCATCAGACCTCTGTTTCCTGTGATTCGCTCTTGATGTCACGGTTTGAAGTGTACGCTGATGTAGCTGCTTGAAGGACCTCACGCAAAGTCGCCAAGCCGCAAAGATTTGAACCCGCCCCTTTGCGGCTTGGCGTCTTTGCGTGACTCTTGTCTCACTTGGTGCGCGGTCGACTCGGCCGAAGAAAACAAACCGACGCCGGTCGAATACAACGCTGACAACCAACGCCTGACGCGCCGACTACTGATTGCGTGACTCGATTTCCCATGGCGATTCCGGTCGAGTACATTGGCAATTAGCGTCGATAGCTCAAACTGTCGTCGTGGCCGATCCGCGTGAACCAAGTGGTGCGCCGCAGTCGGCGAGTCGAGTTTGTTTTTGAGTTCAGGTCCATCGCGCCGACGCGGTGACCACTGCCGTTCCCCGACAGACTGAATGCTTGCGCCACTCGTCCTTCCCTTTCAAGTTTCGGTCACTGCCTTCACGGTTCTTTGGTGCGTTGGTGCATTGACACTTCGGAAACCAAGGCGGATTGCTTGGCTTTCACTTGCCGCCGTACTCCTCTTCATTCCATCCTGCGCCGGCGTGATGGTAATTGTCGACTTACAACGTTACGGACGATTCGACTACGCCACCGCGTCAGAAATTCCAGACGATGGATACATTGAACTTCCGGCAACTGCCACGGACATTACGCTTTACCGCAATGGCGCTGGGCACTGGGCAAAGTTTGCAATCGACTTGTCATCGTTACGCTCATGGATCAACGAACGTCGGTCGTTACGGCCAGACTTGAATCGACATCATGACGACGATGAATGGTTGGCAATGGCCTCCGAACACCAACGGCCTGATAGGCTCAAACTGAACCAGCAGATTTTCGGCGACCGTTTTCCGGAGACTGGATGGACTTACGACCCGTCAATGCTGCAGGTGCAGGTGAGCCGCTCTGACCGAGGTGGCGGTTATACTGTGTGGCACGTACCGTCTACTGGTGAGACATACATCAGCGCTGGCTACTGGTAAGGCGGCGAACCAAGCGATGAAACCGAGCGGCGAAGTCGGGCGTTTCGAAGTGGAAGATCGACTGTTGCCGCCGGTTGGTCGTAGACTTTGAACTTAATCGAATTGCTTTCCGCATCGACGGACGATCTGCGGTGACGATGGGGCAGCGTTGCGTCGGACTCCGGGCCGGAAGGCTGACGCCGGCTTCTTGAATCCCCTGGCCGCAGGTCGTCAGCGTTTCGATGCGGCAGCCGTCCTGATCTCTTGTGGCCCATCGTGTGATCCGAAGGCGCGTGACTCCCCCGTCACTTGCGTCGTGTGGTCCACGGTGTTTTTCTTTGATTGAAAGACGAATCCGACCGAACACAGGACGCGCCGTCCCTGGGGAATCGAGCGCCCGCGGAGATTGGAAGTGCACCCATGAGATCAAGACGTCATTGCATGCACAACGCCGATGAACTGCGTGCAAGAGAGTTCAGAAGCGGACTTTGCCGTCGCACCCAACTCGAGTTTGCCTGAGACTAAAACACTGGCACCCACAGTCAGGATCCGTTCTAATCGAGTCCCACCACCGGGCCAACTAAAGGCCGATAAAGTTCTGGCGTTGATCGATCCGCGTTCCTCCGAATGCGCGGATAGATCGCAATTCGTTCGTCGAATCAATCCATCCGTTTTGGCAAATCCTTACCGTCCTTCGACTGTCGATGACTCGCGTCAGCGAAATTGGTCCGTAACGCAACGTCACCGCTTCGCCGGAGCGTGGCTTATCGTCTCAGGGATCCTGCATTTTTTCGCGATCAACGCGCTAACTGAGTTCACGTCCCTATGGAGGCTAGATTGGACACCGCTTGTCTTGACCGGACTGGGTTTCTTGGTTGCAATTCAACTCCGAATCGCAATAGCGTTCACGCGACTAATCGGTTCGTTTACGTTGATAGGTCTCGTTCTAGCGAGCATTCTGCTCATCGCCGGATTTGGAGATGGCGGAGGATTGTCGTACGGTGCCACGACCGTCACGGACCCAAAACCAGGGCAAGTGTTGCTATTGTTGGCGACGATTGCCGCTACAATGATTCCTCCTTGGTGGATGCTTCAACGAGCATTAGCGGGGAACAATCGCGTGCACCCGAGTACGCGAGCTGGCCGGTTTGGACATTGAGAATCTTTCGCGCGTACCGTGTGACGCGTGGCGTTATATAGACTGATGCTTGACCAATACTGGACCCGACGATTCGACGATGCACCGCCTATCGCGCATGCATTCCGCGATTCACAACGCGACTGCTGGGTCCGGTTCCACTCGCTGCCTGAATCAAAGCGGTACGCGGAGTCTACGCCTGAATGGACAACGTTGCTTGAGCGTCACAACGCCGTCGTTACTGCTCTCGCATCCGACGGCTCGAAACTGGATTTGCTCACGACAAACTGGTCCGACTCGGATTCGCCCGGTCTTCCGCACGAGCGGTTCTGCGAACTTCAGATTTCTACCGAACATTGGCGAACCGTCGCAATGCACGAGCTTGATGGAGACCCTAACCCGAATTTTTGGCACATCTTTCGATCATCAATTGCTTGGAAACGCACCGCACTGGACGACGTGATTCGTTTGGTCGCAGACGATTACATATCGAACGTCATGATTCTCGATGCCCATGACTCGTGGCTATTTCATCCGTATGATGGGGGCATGGATGTCATCCTTGGTTCAACAGAACAACGTGATGACCTCTCTCGCAAATTCAAGCATTGGCGCTCGCGACGCTCCGACGGACTCTAAGTCGCCAAATTACAATGCCGTGCATGGCAATAAGATCAATCGCGGCGAAACGATGACCAACGAGTGATCCAGATTACCGGCGGTTGCCTCGGCAACAAGGGTGTCACGGATTTCGACCTGGAGTGGATCACAGTTGCTGACGAGTACGGAACGGACGACGCTGTCCGCAGTGCCAAAGTCGAGGTAATGAGCTTTCCATTTTCCACGGTACTCAAACGCATCGAGGACAAGAAATACGATTTTGTTCACGGCGTCTACTTCACCGTGAAGGAAATGCTAACAAACGGCGAGTACCAGGTTCGCCAACCGTCGCAGTAGCGCGTCCTGTACGCAACGAGCCAAATAACCATCGCGTGAACCGTGATACGCGAGTCGGCGTTTTTGATGGTGATAATCTTTCTCGCGTACCCGGTTACGCGTACCGTTGAACTGAATCGAATTGCTCTCCGTTTGGATGGTTGATCTGCGGACCCGATGGGGCGGCATTGCGTGGGACTCCGGGCCGTCAGACTGACGCCAGCTTCTTAAATCCTCTGGCCGCAGGTCGTCAGCGTTTCGATACGGCAGCCGTCTTGATCTCTTGTGGCCCATCGTGTGATCCGCAGGCGCATGACTCCCCCGCGACTCGCGTCGTGTGGTCGTACGTGTTTTTCTCTTATTGAAAGACAAAACCGACCGAACGCACGACGCGCCGATCCTTGGGAGTCGAGCGCCATTGGAGTGTTGGAAGTGCACCAATGAGATCAAAACGGGGCTTGAGCCACGACGCGGATGAACTGCGTGCAAGAGAGTTCAGAAGCGGACTATACCGTCGCAATTCAACTCGTGTTCGCCCGGGAGTAAAACGCTGGCCCTCGAAATCAGAATCCGTTCTAATCGAGTCCCCTCACCGGCCCAGTTGAAGGCCGACAAAGTTCTGGCGCCCGATCTATCCCCACTCCTACGCTGCGCGGATAGATCGCAATTCGTTCGTTGACATGAAGACTTATTGGGACGCAATATTTCAGCAACATTGGGAGATGTACGATCCATCGTTCAGCGGAAATCGGATACGTCTTCCCGGGACGACAAACGAAGCGATTCGCAAAGTTGAGCTGGAACTTGGGTTGGAGTTCCCGCCGGAATTCCACGACTGCTACCTCGCGGCAAACGGATTCGGAATCGATCGGTTGTTGCTGGTTCCGGTCGAGCAAATCCCAAGTTTCATCTCCTCATCGCGAACTTGGCTTGGCGCGGACCATCAACACATTGCAGATCGTTTTTTTCCCTTCATCGATAACGAATATGGCCCGACTGGCTATTTCCTAGAAGAAGACGGTACTTTATCGGACTACATGTTCGTGGCGGTCCAGGAACGATATCACAATGATCCGCGTTTTGACCCCGACGCATTCATGGAACCGTCCGCACAATCTATCGGGTCATACTTGACATGCTGAGGCAGAACCAAAAGTTGCACGGGATAACGCGAGTCGGTGTTTTTGGCATGGTTAATCTCACGCGAGTTCCCCGCGAACTTGGCCGTTCACGTTGTCGACCGACGCCAGTTGCGCCGCAGCAATTCCATTCGTGTCATTCGTGCTATTCGTGGACAATCTCTTTTCCGCTGGTTGCGTGAATGCCCAACGCCTGACATCCCGACTGCGATGGGTGCGATCAGAATACGCTCACCAGATTTCAGCAGACCTCTGTTTCCTAGGATTCGCTCCTGATGTCGCGGTTCGACAGGTGCGCTGGCGTACTTGCTGGAAGGAGCTCACGCAAAGTCGCCAAGCCGCAAAGATTTGAACCCGTCCCTTTGCGGCTTGGCGTCTTTGCGTGAGCCTTGACTCTCTTGGTGCTCGGTCGACTCGACCGAATGAGACAAACCGACGTCTGTTGATACCAATGCCGACATCCGACGCGTGACATGCCGACCGCAAATTGGGACTCTCGATTTCCCACGGCGTTTCGGATTGAGTACATTGGCCATCAGCGATGATCGCTCAAACTGTCGTCGTGGCCGATCCGCGCGAACCATATGGTGCGCCGCAGTCGGTGAGTCGAGTTTGTTTTTGAGTTCAGGCCGATCGCGCCGCTGCGGTGTCCACCGCCTTTCCCCGACTAAAGTAACATCTCACTACGCTAGATACGCACAATGAAACTCAACGGTCTTACTTTGCTTCTCGCAATGGTCGCACTTGCGATCGGTTGCTCTTCCAGCCCGGACACCCTTATTGAAGGTGGTTATGATGAAGCCGAGATGGCTGCTGCCACTGAACGAGCGATTGCGGAGGTTGACACCTTCATCGCTGATCTAGAATCCGGCCGCTCGGAAAACTACGCGGTCAAGGCTCCAATCGAAGACAATGGTGAGACTGAGCATTTCTGGCTGATCGGCGTTACTTTCGCCAACAACCAGTTTACTGGAACGATCAACAATGAGCCGGGGATGGTGTCGAACGTGACCATGGGCCAACAATATACCCTCGGCAAAACTGAAATCTCCGATTGGATGTTCATGCGTGATGGCAAGATGCATGGCAACTACACATTGCGTCCGCTATTGGCCACTATGCCAGAGGCTGAGGCAGATCAATATCGCTCGATCCTTGCGAGTCCGTAGTTGCGGGGAACCATGCCGTGCACACGGAGCACGGCTGGCGGCGTTTTCTGCAATGGGAAGTCAACTCTCCGTGCCCCGTGATGTCTGACGTTGAACCTAATCGAGTTGCTTTCCGCTTCGACGCTTGAAGTGCGGTCACGGTTCGGCGGCGTTGCGCGTGACTCCAGCCGGCAAGGCTGACGCCAGCTTCTTAAATCCTCTGGCCGCAGGTCGTCAGCGTTTTGATGCGGACGCCGTCTTGATCTCTTGTGTCCCTTTGTGTGATCCGCAGTCGCATGACTCCCCCGTCACTCGCGTCGTGTGGTCCGAGGGTGTTTTTCTTTGATTGAAAGACGAATCCGGCCGAACACACGACGCGCCGGTTCTGGGGAGTCGAGCGCCCGCGGATCTTGGAAGTTCACCCATGAGATCAAGACGCCATTGCTTGCGCGACGCTGATGAACTGCGTGCAGGTGATTAGCGAAGCGGACGGTTTGGAGAAGAGGCGACGAGTGCAGTGAGCAAATGCAACGAGCGCGGGGCTGGATGATGCCCGGTGGGCAGACTGAGTGGATGTCGGTGGTGTGACGGCCTGTTGATTTAATCCGATCGCACGTGGGGTTAGCCGTATCGCGCGCGTACGGGCCTCAACCACCAAGAATGCGCACCGACGCCCGTAGGCTCGCGCCAAACGGCTGATATTCGATTGATATCAGTCGGTTCGCGCCAGCGCGAGCGACCCCTCATTGATGTTAACTTAGCGGTAGTGGGCCCTGACGGACCTGGCAAACGCTGTCTGCCCGCTGGGCTTTTGCATACTGGAAGCGATGGCAGCAAGGCGGTGGCGTAGCGAGCGATGCGAACCCGGGAGAATGCCAGCAAACAAGACAAAATGGACAGCAGGATAAGCACGAGAAGCTGGCATTCTTTACCGGGATTCGCTCTAATCAAATTCCCTTTCCGGGACATCAGAAGGCCGGCAAAATTGTGGTGTTCGATGGATCCATGTGTCTCCAGATTCGCGGATTGATCGCAATTCGGTTTGCTAACGATCGCAACTCTTTGACGTGCAGTACACCAATCCCTATTCCCCGACAGAACTGACACACCGTGAACGGGACTCAACGCCCGAACCACCTGAATCGGTTTGGGTTCGCAACCTAAAAGCGTTGGTGGCAGTCGTCACTGTTTATTCAGTGCTCTGCGCTGTGTTCGCGATCTCGCGTACTGCGATGCCTGAATCGCTCGTTGTGGCGCTGCTGGTGGTCGGATCGGTCGCATCCGCATGGGCAAACTTGACGCTAGGTCCAAGAATTGGCTGGGATCGCGGCGGACTTCCCATTGCATTCGTTGTGTTTTTTCTCGCGTTGACCGCGTATTCGGGGTGCGCACTTGTTGCGGGTGGCATGTTGTACCGTGCACTCAACCCAGTGACAATCTATACTCCGATGCGAGTTGACCCCGACACCATCTGAGTAGACCCATTCGCCGCAGGTGCGAGCACGGAGTCGATGTCAATTGAAAATACCATGTTATTCACCGTGCCGTGGTGCACGGCGGGCTTTCTGCTTTTGGGAACAACTCGGAGAGGCTTGGCGTGCATAACTTCATTGTGTATTCGTTGCTTCTATTGCTGAGTACGACGGTGCTGCCCTCATGTCTGTTCGCGCAGACGACACAGTCGCCTGAGGAAGTCCAGATGATCATCACGGGCACAGGGCAACGAGGTAAACACCTTATCACGCAAACTCTGTTCTTGGACTGCAAGGACAATACAGTGCTCTGGCAGATCCGAGGTGACGGCACGCTTCCTGAAACGTCGTCAGGAACGCTTGAGCTTGAGTCTAGCCGGTTGGAGCGGTTTATCGCTCAACTGAAGCTTGATCTTGATCCGGATCGGTTGATGCCGTTTCACGATGAAGAGCACTCGTGTCGGTATACCTTTGCAGTGATTCGAAATCATCGACTGGAGTGGAGCGGGTCGATTGGCGAAGGCGATTTTCAATTCGGACTGAAGAGTAGCAGGATCATGACACCTGTACTGCATGCAATTCAAACCAAACGCGTGATCCGCGGCGGCTTCCTTTACTACTATTTCTTGTCCGACTATTCCTTCAAGTACCGGGCCAGAGGTTACCTTGTCGACGAAAAAGAGTCTACCAGTTCGCCAGCGGAGATCGCCGCGTAACAAAGGGGTCAGGCCTCTTTGATGTAAATCGCTCAACAAAGAGGCCTGACCCCTTTGTTTGTCCTTAAATCGCTCAACAAAGAGGCCTGACCCCTTTGTTTGTCCAAAGAGGCCTGACCCCTTTGTTCGCTCAACAAAGAGGCCTGACCCCTTTGTTTGTCAGCCCGGTTCGGTGCGATGTTCGGCGTTGTAGCGTTTGAGTTGACGGTGAATCCGCTTGGAGTGTCGCTGCAAGTCCGATGGTCCCGTGACCCAACTGTCGTAGGGCAGTTCTTCGACAGGCACACCCATCCTGGCGAGGGCCAGGAGCCATTGGAGGCGATCATCAGCGGATTGGGTCAGTGGCGAAGGGCGTTCGGCCAACAGCGATCGGATGTGCGGACTTGCCATCGCCGCATTCGGTCCCAGACGCATGAATGCTTCTCGAATTCCATGGACGACTCGAAAACGTTCGTGCCACGGCTTCTCGACGACCTGGTCCAGAATCCCCAACAGTTCGGGCAAAACGACTGCGCCCTGATCCGCCAATCGTTCCAAAAAAGGTGCCGCTTCCGGGACAGATGTTGCGCGGTCCCAAATCGCTCGTTCGTCGGCGCTCGGTTGGGCAAAGGTTGCCGCGGGCAAGCCAACCAATTCGGAGACGTACCATGATCGAGCTTGCGGTTCCTCTGCCGCCAAGCAACGCTTGGCCAGACCCGCTCGCAACGCGGTCAAATCCGTGTTGCCCCGCAGTGTCGTCCGCAGCAGTTCGTGCGGATCAGCGATTCGATCATCCAGCAAGATCTTTGCGATGGTGTCGATCTGGTCTTGTCCCGCCTCGTACTGGAACAGTTTCAACCACATCGGCGCCAGCAGCAGGTGCGCGTCGGTCGCGTTCGGATCGTCCAGCGTTTCAGCCAGTTTCTGTTCCATCCGTTCGACCGAGTCCGGGGCCGGATTCGGGCGCGGAATCTGAGTCAATCGCAGCAGTTCGACATCGGGATCGAAGTCGAAGTGACGGGGCTGATTGGAATAGGTGGAACTACCGACGGTAAACCGAGCGTTGTTCATGGCACCATGAAATCCGAAGTAAAACAAGGGCGCAGGAACGCGGTGCTGCACCAATGACCTTCGAGCCTTCACCGCGTCGGTAGGGTCTCGAATTTCCAGTCGTTGAACGCTTGGTTCACCCGGTCTGTGATCCTCTTGGTAGATCACGCGCCAGTCGATGTGTTTGCGGCCGAGCGATGTGTGCTCTCGAAGCGTGTCGCCTTGAGCGATCCGCAATGCCCAGTCCGCCTGCAAAGTCCGATCCAGATGTCTGCGTCCCACAATGCGACGCATCGCATGAGGTCCGTAGATTCTGTCGAAGGCATCCATGATCTTTTGCGGCTGATCGGGCTGCGCCAGCGTACCGGGTGCATGGGGACCGCGTCGAAAGGTTGCCGCGTCGTAGCCGCTGACCTTGGTGACACTTTCTACACCGGGCGTATCGAGCAACGCCGTGCAGCGATGATCACAGGTCATGGCCGCGGTCGAGCAATAGCGGTTTGGAGGAAAATCGACCAGGACGTTTCCGGTCAATCGTAACGTCGGTGACGCGGCGATATCGGAAAGTGCGGCTTGTTCAAAGCGACGGATCTCGATCATTCGCCATGGCAACATGACAACGAAACCCAGGACAAGCGCCAAGCCGAATGCAATCACGTTTGCCCCGACCCGCGACGACAACGGCACGATGGGGCGAATCAGAAACGTGGCAAGCAGATAGACAAATACAGTCGGAATGATTGTCAAAATCAGCCCGGGGATCACCAGGAAGAAATAACCCATCACGACCAGATCGGGGACTGCCAGGACAATAGCCGACAGGATGCCGAGTGGAATCAACAGGGATTTAAGCATCTTCTTCGCATCAATCACGCGTATCGGAAGGTGGGGGCCCACCCGGATCACAACGGGGCGATTCCGGGAAACCTTCAAACGATAGGTCGTGATTGATTGCGGACCGCTAAAAATCAGTCACAGCGGCGGTGCAACCAGAGCATCAATCCGCCGCCGACAATCGTGCTGATCGATTCGGCGGCGGTCCACCAGATCGGCATTCCGGACTGGAAATCGATCAGACCCTGCAAGAGGCCGAAGGCGATGATGCCGACCGAGAGCATGCCGACAAATTCGCGGAAACGAGCCAACCGGTAGGAAACCACGATCAACGCGATGCCGATGAATCCGTACAGCAGTGACAGATGTCGAGCCAGATAAAAAGCCAGCGGCGTCTCTGGAAATCGTTCCAGTTTCAGTGCGTCGGTGATCGCGATGATCCACGATTCTGGCATCACGGCGGCAACAAACGCCAACTGTGAAACGATCCCCACGAGCCGCAGGAACCAGATCAACCAGGAGGCGGGATAGTTCACAGTATCGCTCACGTCGAATCAGCTCTCGTCGATGGGGGGCGTTGGATCGGAGGCAATCTTATCGTATGGATTGTCGCGCAGTTTGTGCATCGGGCGGCCCGGTCGAACCGCAGCGCGGCCGGCGGGGGGCTGGCAAATCGAGGCTTGACCGACCGCATTGATGTTCCCTCACAGGGCGCATTCTCTGGAGGGACCGCAGAAAATGCCCCTACGAATCCGTCGCGGCCTGCGCCATACTTTCGGCCATGAACTCACATGCAGAAACTTTCCCACCCGAATTGCTCGCCCCGGCGGGGGACTGGGATTGCGCGCGGGCGGCGATCGAAAACGGGGCCGACGCGATCTATTTCGGTCTCGATTGCGGATTCAACGCCCGCCACCGCGCGAAGAATTTTCATCTGGATGATCTGCCCGAATTGATGAACCTGCTTCGCAGCCGCGGCGTGCGGGGTTACACGACGATGAACACGCTGGTGTTTCCGTCGGAATTGCCGCGGCTGGTTCCGGTGATCGAGCGGATCGCCGAGAGCGGCGTCGATGCGGTGCTGGTGCAGGATTTCGGCGTCGCCCGACTGGTCCGCGAGATCTGCGGCGAGCTGGAGATTCACGCCAGCACGCAGATGAGTCTGACCAGCGCCGAGACGATCGCGGTGGCGTCACAGTTGGGACTCGAACGGGTGGTGTTGGCGCGGGAATTGTCGGTCGCCGAGATCGGCAAGATCGCCGCCGCGACGGAGATGCCGTTGGAGGTGTTTATCCATGGTGCACTTTGTGTCGCGTATTCCGGCCAGTGTTTGACCAGTGAATCGCTGGGCGGCCGAAGCGCCAATCGCGGACAGTGCGCCCAGGCGTGTCGATTGCCGTACGAAGTGATTTGTGATGGCAAGGACGTGGACCTGGACGACGTGCGTTACCTGCTCAGCCCCCAAGATCTGGCCGGCTACGATTCGATCGTGGCGCTGATGCAAGCCGGCATCGCCTCGCTGAAAATCGAAGGGCGATTGAAGACTCCGGAGTACGTCGCCAATCTGACCAAGCACTATCGCCGGGCGATCGATCAAGCCGTCGCGGAGGGGCGGGTCACGGTCAGCGACAAGGCCAAGCAAGAGATGGAGCTTTCGTTTTCGCGCGGTTTCACACCGGGCTGGTTGGAAGGCAATGATCACAAACGATTGGTTCCCGGCCGCCACAGTGCTAAACGCGGCATCCTGCTCGGACGGGTGCTGCAGATCGACGGTGACCGGATCCAAACGCGTTTGGCAGCCGACGTTTCACTCGGTGACGGTTTGGGCATCGAGTCTACCGAAACCGATGGCAGCGATCAGGCGATGCAGGGTGGGCGGGTGTATTCGTTGCACAGCAACCGCGGTGAGAAACAAAAGACGATGCGTTCCGGCCAGACGGCTTGGATCGGCTTCGGTCGCGGCGAGATCGATTGGTCTAAGATTGCCGAGAATGGCTCGGTGTTCAAGAACGATGATCCAAAACTGAACCGGCGATTGCGTGCGTCGTTCAACGTCGCCGATCCGGTGACGCGTCGTGACGTCGATTTCAACGTCGTTGCGGTGACTGGTGAGCCGTTGCGGGTAACAGCGACGTTGTCCGATGCCGCCCGGTTGACCGAAACGGTTTGTTCCGATGGGGCGCTTGAACGGGCGAACAAGCACCCCGCGACCGAATCGATGTTGGCGGAAAAACTGTCGCGTTTGGGGGCGACGGCATTTCGGATGCGGAAGCTTGATGCGGTGATCAGCGGGGAGCCGATGGTTCCGGCCAGCTTGATCAATGAGCTGCGCCGGCGGGTGATGGAGCGACTCGGCCGGCGGATCGAACAGCCTCCGCCACGATCGATTCGCGTGGCGGCCGGCGAAGCGATGTTGGATCCGATCCCATCCGGCGATCCGCCCGTGGAAAAACCCCGGATCGCTGTTTTGTGTCGTTCGCTCGATCAGGTAAAGGCGGCGACCGAAGCAGCGGTCGATCTGATCTACGTCGACTTTCATGACGTCCGGCAATACGCAAAGGTGTCGGAGATCGTTGCGGCGGAATCGATACCGTTTGGCATTGCGACGGTGCGGATCCAGAAGCCGGCGGAGATGGGATTGTTGCGGGTGTTGCCGCGTCACCGGCCGGATTTCATTCTGGCGCGAAACCTCGCGGCGCTGGAGCACTTTCGCGAATCCTCGATTGAGACCATCGCCGATTTTTCGTTGAACGTTGCCAATCATCGATCGGCCGAATGGATTCGCTCGCTGGGGGCACGGCGGGTGACGGCGTCGTATGATTTGAATTGCGATCAACTGGCCGATCTGATCGATTCGGTGCCGCCGGCTTGGATGGAGGTGGTGTTGCATCAACACATACCGATGTTCCACATGGAGCATTGCGTGTTCTGTTCGGTGCTGTCGCCGGGGACGAACAAGACCAATTGCGGTCGGCCCTGCGATGACCACGTCGTGCAGTTGCGCGATCGGGTGGGGGCCGAGCACACGTTGCAGGCCGACGTCGCCTGTCGCAACACGCTCTACAATGCGACTCCGCAAAGCGGCGCGGAAACGGCCGGTCGATTGCTGGAGCGCGGGATCGGTTGGTTCCGATTAGAGATGCTCGAAGAATCGCCGGCGGAAGTGATCAAGACGGTGTCGTTGTACCGCGATCTGTTGAGTGGTCGTTTGACGGCGGAGCAGGTCTGGAAGACGCTCGGCGCGACCAACCGGATGGGTGTGACACGCGGAACGCTGGAGTCGAAGCGGAACCCGTTGGCGGTTTTATAAGCCGCGCCATAGGCCAAAGTTCGTCGGGGCGTTTCGGCGCTCGACGTGATCGTTTTGTGGGCAATCGTGGTTGATCGGCTGGTCGCCGGAGACGACTGGCTGGAGGTCTGAGAATGATCAGGGGATGCGGCCACCGAGACCGCGCAGCTCGTTGTATTTCTCGTTGACCGGTTTGCACCGCACCTGGCGTTGATGCAGGGTGGAGACATCGAGCGCCAGTTTTTGGCTGAGGGCGTGCTCGACGCGTTGGACCAGGGTGCCGGGTTGCAACGGTTTGGTCAGTACTTCGTCGGCACCTAGTTCAAGCGCGCGACGATGCGTTTCTTCGGAGTCACTGGCCGTGACGACGATCAATGGAACCGTTTTCAGGTTCGGATCGGCGCGGGCGATCTGGATCAGATAGTTTCCACTGACGTCCGGCATGGAGATGTCCAACAGCACCATGTCGGGGTTTTCTTGTTTCATGCGCTGAACGGCATCGATCGAATCGCTGATCCCGACCACGTTCCAAAACCCGGCGACGTTCAGGTGGGCGGTGATCACATCGATGATGATCTGTTCATCGTCGATGACCAGGATCTTGCTATTGACGATTTGTTGTCGGCCGTCGAACATTGAATTGCACCGGTAATCGGAAACCACTGAGCCATCAGCGCGTGTTGTCGTGATCGGCGTCACGACTCTTCAGGTAAAACTAGGTCAAAGCGACGTGTTTCCGCCCCGCCGCGTGTGAGGGAGTTCCCTCCGTCGCGACCTTTGTTCACGTCCGGTCAAGCGCTGACCCGAAAAACCCCTAATATGGACAAGGGTAAGCTTCTGAGCTGCAAACCGTGGGACGCAGGACGATGGATCGATCAAGATGGACGGCAGGCATGGGGGCGCTTGCCGGGTTGGTCATGTGTTCGGTCGCCCTGGCCGACGGCACGATCCGCGACGGGGTGGGTGCCCGCAGCATCGGCCGCGGCGGAACCAACATTGCCATGAGCGACAACGCGCACGTGATGTTGGACAACCCCGCGGGCTTGGTTCGAAACGAAGCGGATTGTTTGCTGGAATTCGGCGGCCACCTGCTGTTGACCGATTTGGAATACGACGACGCGGACAATTCACGTGTCGGTGACATCGACAATCCGTTTCCGATCGGCGAGTTTGCGATCGCCAAGAAATTGGATGACACGATCACGATCGGTTTCGGCGCGTTTTCGCACGCCGGATTTGCCGCCGAGTACATGATGAATGGTCCGGCGCCCTTCTCCGGTCCGCAGCACTACAAGTCCATCGGCGCACTGGCGCGTCTGTTGCCCACGCTCTCGCTCAAGTTGACCGAGCGGCTTTCGATCGGAACCACGCTGGGGGCGGCGATCAATCACATCGAGTTGGAAGGGCCGTACACGCTGCAGGGCCCCAATGCGTTCGCCGGAACTCCGACGCGGATGGACCTGCAGGGGACCGGTGCGGGGCTGAGTTGGTCGATCGGGATGCAATACGATTTGAATGAACGAACCACCGTCGGGGTCAACTATCAACACGAGACCACGATGGAACTTGACGGAACAACGGTGGTCGAGATTCCCGGACTGGGCGCGTCCCGATACGATTCGATGTTGGATGTCAAATGGCCGCGTTCGTTAGGTGTCGGCTTGTCACATCGAACCGACCGGCGGCGGACGTTTTCCGCGGATGCGATTTGGTACGACTGGTCGAGCGCTTACGATCACTTTGATCTGTCGTTGAAAGATCCGCTCAATCCGGTCTACCAGTTTGTCGCGCCGACGTTGTTGGAATCGTTTCCGCTCAACTGGCGTGACACGGTGTCGTTACGATTCGGGATCGAACAACAACTCAGGGACGACCGTGTGATTCGCGTCGGATACGCCTACCATCGCAACCCGATTCCCGACGCCACGGTCACGCCCTACATCCAGACGATTCTGGAGCATGCGTTGTCCTTTGGCTATGGATGCACGTGGCGCGGGATTGCCGTCGATGCGGCGTATCAGTGGTCGTTCGGGCCGACCCAATCGGTCGACACCAGTGACTTCATGGGGGGCGACTTTGATAACGGCTGGCACTCGGTCAACGCCCACCAGTTTTCACTGAGCTTCCAGCGGGCGCGGATGCGGTAATCCCGCCAGTGGTCTCTCAATCTCGGTGAGGCCCGGCGTTTTCGGCAGCCTGCGGGTTAGGCAGTTCCTCACCGCACTCGTCGACGAGCAGGTTGACATACGATTCGATGGCGTTCAACCGCTCGGTCAAAGCATCGGTGTCGGCCGCTTTGGCCGCTTGTTCACACGATCTGGCCAACTCCGTCAGCGTATTCAATCCGACGGTCCCGCCGGATCCTTTGATCCAATGGAGTTTTCTCGCCACTTCGTTGTAGTCTGCGCAGTCATAGGCGTTTTTGATGGCCGGCATTTGGAAGTGAACCTTGGCGACCAGATCGACGGCGAATTGTCTCAACCAGTCCGATGGCAGTTGGGGCGTGAGTGGTTCGTCGACGATCGACTCGTGCAGCATGGTTTTGTTTGTTGGCGGCTGTGGGTGTGATGAGGCGGGAACCGAGGGACGGGATGGTTGTCGGTCGGAGTGCTGGGAGTGTGTGGCGATGGAATCGGCGCACCAGGAGCGGACCATTTCCAGCAGCGCGTCCAAGTCGATGGGTTTGGAAAGGTAGTCTCGGCAGCCGACTTGGCGACATTTGCTGTCGTCGCCCACCATCGAGTTGGCCGTCATGGCCACGATCGGGGTTTTCAGTCCGGCGCTGCACAGTTGTTGCGTCGCGGAGTAACCGTCCAGGACGGGCATTTGCATGTCCATCAATACCAGATCGATCGAGTGGGATTTGGGGTTGCCGTTGGAGTCGAGAAAGAAATCGACGGCTTGTTGGCCGTCGGCGACGGATTGAACGCTGGCGCCGGCACTGGTCAGCAATCGGTGGATCAGGTCGCGATTGGTTTCGGCATCATCGACCACCAGCACACGGGCGCCGGTCAAATCGACGCGCTGCCACTGGGCTTCGTGACGACCGGTTGCCAGTTCGATCACTTCCGAATCGCTCAGCAGCCGGTCACCGGGCCGGGTGTCGGCGGCGATGTGAACGGTGAAGGTGCTGCCGACGCCGGGGATGCTTTCCACTTCCAGCCCGCCGCCGAGTGATTCGGCCAGTCGTTTGCTGATCGACAGTCCCAGACCGGTGCCGCCATACTTGCGCGTGGTGGAGGTGTCGGCTTGGGCGAACGGGTCAAAAATTCGTTCGAGTTGATCGGCGTCCATTCCGATGCCGCTATCACGGATCGCGACCGCGATCTGATTGGGCAGCCCGGTGGTTTCATCCGAGCGGGTGGAGAGCCGGACGGTCACGCCGCCACGGTCGGTAAATTTGATCGCATTGCCGATCAGGTTGGTGACGATCTGTCGCAGCCGAGTCGGATCACTGGTGATCGTTTCGGGGATCTGCGATTCGGAATCGATGCCGAGCGTGATGTTCTTTTGCGCCGCCTTGCCTTGCAGCGATTTGATGACCTCGCCGATGACTTTTGCCGGCACGCAGTGGATCTGTTCGACTTCGATCTTATCGGCTTCGATTTTCGACAGATCGAGAATATCGTTGAGCAGATGCAGCAAGTGGCTTCCGTTGCCGTGGATGGTTTCCAGGTGTTGTCGTTGTTCATCGGGATCGGTGACGATTCCGCGGAGCATCAGTTCGGTGTATCCGAGGACGGCGGTGATCGGGGTGCGAATCTCGTGGCTCATTCGTGCCAGGAATTCGCTTTTGGCACGGTTGGCGTGCTCGGCGAGTTCTTTCGCCTCGCGGAGGTTGACCTGCGTGGCGCGCAGTCGGTCGGCGGTGCGTTCGATTTCTTCGTTACGCAATTGCAGCGTTTCGGTGCGTTGGGCGACCTTGCGTTCGAGGGTTTGGTTGAGTTCTTGGAGTTGTGTGAAGCCGTCCGCTTTTTCGAACGCGGCTCCCGCGGCCGAGGACAGGTAGTTGGCGATCCGCAGTTCGTCGTCGCCGAACATTCCCATCATGTAGGAGTTGGCGATGTACAGGTACGAGTGGATTTTTCCATGCACCAAGACCGGGCAACACAGAAAGGTTCCGTAGTTGTGATGTGTGTCATTATGTCGGGAACGGACATCGCACAGATCGCTCCGTTCGTATTCACAGATGATCGCGGCTCCCTTTTCCTCGGTCTGCTTGACGATTTCGGGATCAAAAACCGTATTGGGCGGAATGGTGGTCGCCTCGCCGTTTCCGGTCGCCGGCTGGATCAACAGGACCCGATCGCCGCGGAGCAGTTTCGATGCCGCCGCGATGACCTCTTGGCGGATGACATCGATTTCGGTACCGACGGCGATGCGACGTCCGGCTTCCAGGAGAGAATCGAATCGATCGACCAAGGACAGCGATCCGCCGTCTTCGACCGCGCCGACGGAGGTCTTCAGTTGTTGCAGCGCTTCGGTCGCTTCACGCACCAGGGCTTCGTCGACCGTCCAGCCGGTTTCTTTCGCCAATTGTGCGTGCAGAAGCGTCGTTTGGATTTGTTCCAATCGGGCGCCTTGTTGATTGGCGACCCGCATGGACGCGCGAAACTGGCGGAGGGCTCGGCGGGTTCGCCCTTTGAGTGCCGAGACGGCGGCGAGTTCGCGTAACGCGTGGGGCAGTTCGTTGGTATAGCGTTTGGCCAGCCGGACGGCTTGCTTACAGGCCGAATGGAGTTCACGGAGTTGCTTCCGCCGGATCGCATTCGTCTTGGCGGGATCGGTTTCCAGCAGTCGCCGGAGCGCGGTGGCACGCCATGCGTAACAGGGGCTGACGTAGGCGTTGACGACCGAGGCGTCTTCGGCGATCTGGACCGCTTCGGTGAACGCTTTGACGGCTTCGGCGTAACCGTGTTGGTAGTAGTGATACACTCCGTAGGCGAGTTTGACTTCACAAATTCGCTGGGCGTCGTCGACATTGCGTTTGAGTTCGATTTGCAGCACATCTAGCGGGATGTTCCCCAGTGCCGCGCGGGCCCAGACTTCGACGATGTTGCCGGTGCCTTGGAAATCACTGCGGCGAACCGCCGAGCGGTAATTGATGCGGGTTTGATCGAGCGCTTCGCGCAAGTTGCCTTGTCGATAAAGCGAGGCGGCGTATTGGTAGCGGGCGATGTGGACTTCCCAATAGTCGCCGGTGCGTTCCAGGATCGCAACGGCCTGGCTGGCTTCGTGGATGCATTGCTCGTAGTTGCTGAACGAGTAATGCAGGATGCTCATGAAGTTGCGCGATTGCCCTTGTCCCCAGACGTCGTGCAGCTCTTTGCGGATCTGCAGAGAACGCTTGGCATAATCGATGCCGCGTCGGTACCAACCCAACAAGGTCATCGCGGGGGCGTGTTCGCTGTAGGCGTGGGCCAGGCCGGCGGAGGGGCGATAACCTTCGCCGCGGTTCATGCCACGCAGATGCGCCCACAGCGTGTAGTACTTGTCTCGCGTGTACCAGTAGCCGCGGGCGATGTTGCTGTAGAGCCGCAAGCGGAGCTGTTCGGTGGCGTCGGGTGAACGCGTCCGCGAACGGACCAGCCAGGGTGCCGCGGTGTGCACGGCTTGGACGGCGATTTCTCGCAGCAGGTTGGTGAACAATTGAAAGCGGTTGCGGCAGACGGGTTGCCCCAAGCGGGTCAACGCAGATTCGAAGAATTCCACCGCTTGGACTTTGTCACCGCGTTTGAACGCCAGTTCGCCCTGCCGCGTGGCGACGACCGCGTCGTCCATGTCCGTGGTGGCGGTCTTGGAGGCTGCGACCAACCATTGCTGGGCTTGGTCGTATTCTCCCTGCAACATCAGCACTTCGCTCATCATCGATTCGACTTGATGGCGTGTTGCCGAATCGGTGACGTGGAACGCGCGGGCGGCGATTTCGAGTTGTCGCCGCGCGCTGCCGAGGGAGAATTCTTGGCGTGCTTTGGAGGCGGCGTCTAAGGCATGCGGAAGTGCTTCGCGGTGCAGGCCCGCAGCGTCGAAGTGGTAGGCCAGGTCATAGATACGGTGCGGTTGGGTTTTGGCGTAGTATTGCCCGATCTGCCCGTGCATGCGTTGTTTGACATCGGGCTTCAAGTGCGCGAGTACGGCTTCGCGAATCTTGTCGTGGGCAAAGGCGTAGCTGCCGTCGGGTTTGCTCCAGAGCATCCGATGGCGACGGATATCCGCCAGCAGTTCGAAGCTGTCCGACAGATCGATTTGAGAGAGTTCGACGACGGCGTCGAGTGTGAACTCGCTGCCGATCACGGCGGCGGCATCCAAAAAATGCCTCGCCTTGGCCGGCAGGTTGTCCAGTCGCCCCGCCAGGACTTCGCCGGCTTCGGCGGTGGTTTGGAAATTTTCCAAACGCTCTCGGTCCAGCACCCAACCTTCTTTGTCGGAGACCAACACTGAGGATTCGACCATGCCACGCAGGATCGCGGCGGTCATGAACGGACTGCCTTCGGCGAATTCCTGAATCACTTTGATGGCTTCGTCGGGAAGCCTGCCGGCCATCGATTCGCTCAACCGACGAACGCTATCGGCATCCAGCGGTCCCAAGTTCAGCACGTGGTCCAGCTGTGCGGCTTCGCGGACACGAGCCGTTTGGCCTTCGTCGGCACGTGCCGAAAGTAGCAGCAATTGGAAGGGTGCGGCGGAGCGTGCGACGCCTTGCAGAATCCGAATGGATTGATCGTCCATCCACTGGCAATCATCCAACGAGATCATCACGGGGCAGTCGCCCGATCCGAGCTGGGTCAGCAGAGCGGCGAAGGCCGCCACGATGCGGCCTTGGCCGAGTTCGTCCGGACCGGAGAGCGTGCTTCCGGTCCATCCGAACACGCCCGCCAACGAAGGCATCGCCGTGATCACTTCTTCGCGGTAGTCCGACATCGTTTTTTCGAGACGCTGTCGGATGTCCGGATGAGAGACACAGTAATTCGCCACTTGGCTGACGACCTGCATCCACGGCGCGTTGGGTTCGGCGGCCGCTTGATGGATCGATTCGCCCTGGAAGACGAGAAAACCGTGACGCGTGGCCAGGCGTGTGATTTCCTGGTTCAGCCGGCTTTTGCCCATCCCCGAAACGCAGGAAATCAAGGCTTGACGCCAACTTCCCGCGGCGACTTCGGTCAGGTTTTCTTTTAAGGTTTGCAGTTGTGATTCACGGCCGACGAATGCGGGGTCGACCAGATCGGAACGGGCGTCCGATCGACCGATCACCACCGGCGTGGCCGAAGCACCGTCTTGGATCATCTTCAATATTGCCGACGCATCGGCAAACGCGGCGGCCGCCGATTGGTAGCGCTCACGCGGCTCTTTCTGTGTCAACCGCTCGATCATCGAGACCAGTTGCGGCGGCGTGTCGCTGGGGAAGAGGTCGGTGTCCAGATCGGACGTCGAGTGTTGCAGCAGGATGTCGCCGACGGTGGTCGCGTCGCACATCGGTTCGCCGGCGAGCGCCCAATAGAGGATCAAACCCAGCGAGTAGAGGTCGGACGCCGGGCCGATATCATGGCGAATGATTCCCGCCAATTCGGGCGAGGCGTAGCGGACTGTTTCGATCCCGATGGGACTGTCGCCGGCAGCCAAGTTCGCACGCCACACCGGCCCGTAGCCGGAGAGGATCGCTTCGCCGGTTGGAGCCAGAATCACGTGCGACGGTCGCCAATCGCGATGCACACAACCCTGTTGGTGGATCAGGATCAGCGCCTGCAACAGGTCACACGCCAACCGCAACGTCGATTTGGGTGACATCGCCGATTCCGCGACCAGGCGAGATAAGCTGATGCCATCTCGGTAGCGATAGACCAATCGAATGCGATCGTCGTCGATGTCATAGGAGACCATCGAGTTGTAGCTGTCGCACTCAATTTCGCTCAGCAGCCGGGCTTCGTTTTGGAACCGGATTCGCAGTCCTTCCTTGAACATCGCGGTCGGCAAATCGCGGATCACCAAGCGGCCTTCGCCCTGCAGGTCCTGTACAAGCCAGCAGTGCACTCCGGCCACATCCGGCAACTCCCGTAGAGTTCGGTAGCGGTACGTAGTGGACTCGGCGGACTGCATGTGGATCGCTCAACACGGCATCTGGACAGAATGATCTATCCAACAGTAGGTCTGCCCTGCCTTGCCGAAGCGGCATCTTTGGTGAGGGTTTGCCCTCTCGGGTCGCATTAAAAGTGGTCGCCGCATTGAACGTACTTTTGAAACCTCCATAGTGGGTGCTCGATTCTCGAGTTCACACACCACATGGGGGCAACAATGGCTGTGATCGAAACTGATAAAGAGGTCAGTTGGGAAAAAGACTATGCGGACCGTATCAATCCCGAACTGATGAACACTCTGCTGCACCGCGCGGTGCCGGTGCTGGCTTGGACGGGTTGGCAGATCACCCGGGTCGGACCCGGGTTTTGCGAATCGGTGCTGCCGCTGGCGATCGAGACCACCAATCAACACGGCACACACCAGGCCGCCTTGATTTCACTCTCGGCGGATTATACCGGTGGCATGGCGTTGACGACGCTGTTGACCGGCACACCGTTGACCGGCATTCACCGCGGGCGTCCGGACGAATCGGCGTCGTTGTGGTTGGTCGGGATGGACGTCAAGTACGAAAATCCGAGCACCAGCCATCTGCGCGCCGTCAGCCGTGTCGATCCGAAAACCGCGCGGCGGATCAAGTCGCGTTACTTCTCCGGTCGCGTCGTGTTGGCGACCATCAACGTCGAGTTCTGGTCCGAAGACGGCGAGCGTGTCGCCACCGCGGTGATGCGTTACTTCGCCCAAGCGACCCAGCGATTGCTGGAACATCGCAGCGGCGGCGAGCGATCGACGATGACCAAGTTGAACTTGAAAACATCGGCGCGGATCATCGCGGGGTTGCGGGCGATGGACAGTCCGGCGGGGGCGAAGACGATTGCGGATTCCCAAGGACGGCAGCTTCGAATCGACGCCCCGCATGACAAGGTCGCTGCGGGAACGCACGGCTTGTTGCAAGCGAAACGATTGCAAAAGGTGTTGCCGCAACTGGGCGCGATGGTCGGGGCTCGCACCCGGCATTGTGACGAAGTGTTGCGATCGATCGCGGGTATCGAACAGCTCGTGATGCTCGGCGCGGGGTTGGATATGCGGCCGCTGCGCCGCGCAGCGGAGCTTTCCGGCGTGACCGTGTTTGAACTGGATTTGCCCGTCATGTTGGCCGAGCGACAACATGTCATCGAGCGGTTGGAGTCGCAACTCGGCAGTGCCGCCGCGGCGCCAGAGCGACACCAGATCGCTGCGGACTTCCTGCAGGACGATGTGGGCGAGTTGTTGCAACGCCACTTCGCGTTTTCTGAGACCGCGTTGACGTTGTTTGTTTACGAAGGCTGTTCGATGTACTTCGACGAGCAGCAGAACCGGCGTCTATTGCAGTCGATCCGGCGACGCATGCGACACCCCGACAGCATGCTGTGGATGGATTGCGTCACGCCGGCGGTCATCAATGAAGGAACCTGTGACCCGAATATTCACGAGTTCGTCGATCGAATGGAATTGATCGGAGAGCGTTTCGTGTACGGCCCGGCGGACCCCGAAGCGTTTCTGCGCAGCTGCGGTCTTGTCGGTTGCAGCAACGACACGGCACAGGACTATCTCGGCAGCGAGGATCCGACGCTCGGCGAGTACCGTTTCTTGACGGCCCATCAGGATGTGCGGGATCTGAACTGACGAGACGCGTCGACGCGTGTTCGGTGCGGATATCACTTGGCCCACGGATGGCATGGGCGTGAGTGTTGGTGTGCAGGCTTTAGCCGCCTACGGTCGCTGCGTCGCAGCGACCGGGAATCGCCTAAAGGCTAAACACCAACGATTGCTGAATCCCTTGAGGCTTCAGCCCATGCCATTCGGGGACCTGACCCTTTTTCGCGGCTCCCTCAATCTAAGCGTTGCACTAGACGGGGCGGACGACGATCCGTGTGCCTTGTTTGGCGATCACTTTCACACTCGTGCCGTTGTCCACGAAATCGCCTTCGGTGACGACATCGACGCTGTAATCGTCGACCATCATTTTTCCGCCCGGACGTAGCGGGCTGGTGGCGGTTCCGACATCGCCCACCGAAACGCGTTGCCAGCCGGGCAGCAAGGCGGCGGCATCGGCGTCGGCGGGTTCACCCGGCCCCGCGTCGGCTCCGACCATGGCCATCTGGGGTTTCAGTGTCAGCCGTCCCAGCCCGGGGATGTCCCCGATGTAATTGGCCAGGATCAGCATGGCGATCATGAACCCGACGAACGCGCCCATGACCGTGGCCAGGTCCCAGCCCAGGCTGGCGAGTTCTTGCGTGCTGCCGGGGACGAGGAACCGCCGCGAGGCCATCACCAGCGAGCCCAGCATCAATCCCAGTCCGCCCACGCCGGCGACGCCGAAACCGGGAATCACAAAGATCTCCATGCCGATGAAGATCAGACCCAGGACAAACAGGGTGACTTCCAACCAGCCGGCGGTCCCGCCCAGAAACCGGCTCCAGAAAAACAGTCCGAAACACAGCAGCGACGTCAGTCCGCCGATGCCGATGCCGGGGGCACCGAGTTCGATCACGAGGGCGACCATGCCGATGACCAATAACAGGAACGTCACGAAGCCTGAGTTGAGGATCATGATGGCGGTGTCGACGCCGGTCCGTTCCATCACCGGGATCGGGGTTTTGACGCCCAACACCTCGGCCAATTCGGTTTCATTTTCAACCGTTTGGTCGGCCATGCCGAGTTCGACGGCGCGGGCACCGTTGACGGTGAAGAACATTTCCTTGCCGGCTTCGCGGATCGGTTTTCCTTGTTCCCACTGGTCGGTGTTTTCCATCGACTCCCATTCTTTGTCGCTGATGTAACGCACGGTGCCGTCGGTTTTGTGGACGGCGCGAAAGACGACCATGTCCTTGTCAGTCATCTTTTCCGCCAGCGCCAGGGGTCGGCCGGTGGCGCGGGCGGTGTCGCGGACCTTCTGGGCCAGCACGCTGCGGCTTTTGGCTTCGGTGTATCGAAATGCCCCGTCGGCACCCATCACGATCTCACCGGCATCGCCCATGCGGGCTCCGGGCAGCATGATGATTTTGTCACAGGCCAGCGAGATCAGGGCGGCGCCGCTGATGGCGTCTTTTTGGATGAAGGCGACCGTCTCGACATCCTTGGCGTCCAAGATCATGTCCATCAATTCGAACGTCACGTAGACCAGCCCGCCGGGGCTGTGGATGTCCAGAATGATCACGTCGACGTCCGAATCGACCGCCTCGGCAAACTTGCGTTTCAGCAGCGCCCCGCTGAGCGGATTGATGTCTTCGTGCAGCGGAATGATCACCGCCGACCGCTCGGCCGGCTTGGCGACCTCGGCCGTCTCTGGATCGGCAGCCGGATCTTGGGCGGCAGAGGGGATCGGGGTGGGGACCGCACCGAGTACCAGGCCAATCGAGAGCAGCAGGGTCGAACATCGGACAGAGAAGGAGCTGGGGCGAACCATGGCAAAATTCAAACCATCGAGAGACAGAAGAAACCGAGGTTCTATTGTAGGCTCAAAACAGTCCGCCTAGTGCTCTGTCAACTTTTAGAGTGAGGGTGCCGCGGAAAAGGGGGCAGGTACCAAAAATGCGAAGCACCCGTTGGGCCATTTGGTTTTTGGTACCTGACCCCTTTTCCGCTCGCGTCAGCTTCGCATTCCACCGGCCGTTTACTGCTGGTCCGTTTCGGGGGTTTCGGCGGTCACTTCGGGCTCCACTTCGGTCTCGGCAGGGGCGATCGGTTCGGGCTCTGCCGGTTCGGCCAGTTCGCCATTTTCCTCCAGCTCGCCGTCACCCTCCAGCTCGGTCTCGAAGTCACCGAACATTTCGGGGACTTCCAAGTCAAACTCGTCGCCGTTTTCCATCACCAGTTTGACGGTCACTTGCTGAGTTTGATTGTTGGTGCGATGGACCAATTTGCCACGACCCTTGTCGCCTTCAATGGTGAACACCATCGCCGTGATCGTCTCGTCCTTGGTCGATTCCTCCATCGCCTCCCTCAAGCTCATCTCGCTGCTTTGGATCGTACCAATCTTCTCCTTCAGGATCGGGTCATCGGCGTATTCCTCCACGGCCACTTGGGCGATCACGCCCGATGCCTGGTCCCAGGCGTAGAACATCAGGCCGCAGCAGAGCACGGCTCCAAATAGAAAAACGGCTCCGATGATGCCGAGCACCCACAACCAGGTCTTGCTGCTCTCAGCAGCCGGTCGGCCGAACTGGTCGGGGGCCGTTTCGAAGGGATTGTGTGGAGTTCGTGACATGGATGGAGCGGATTGGTCGTGCCGGGGTGCAAACGGGATGAATTCCGTGAATCATTAGAACGCCCCTCAGGGCTGGCCGGAAGAGCTGGGGCTTGTGGGTGGATTATTTGCCACCGGAAGGGTGTTCGGGGCGGTGCCGATCCGCGTCGACCTCCGTGGCGACTGGCCGCTGGACCTCGGCGCGCTTCGTTTGGCCCGGTTGCGGCCGGTCGATCGGATCGAGGTTCCGAAGTCAAGGCGAGGGTAATCGCCCGAACGGGGAGCGACGGGTGCCGAGCGGCCCCTTGGCTGTGCATGCGGGGTTCAGTCCACAGGCCGGCAACCGGCAGGGTGGCGCGAGCGGCGGAACGGCCAGCGAAGTGGGGCGGCGGCGGTCGGGATCTGGGGGCCGCGGCCAGACCGGTCAACTTTCGTGTTCGGATCCCCGCGAAAGTCAGGCTTACGGGGTGACGAATTGACTCTTTCGTGGTAGAAGAGTTGGGTTATCGTATGTTCTCTGGGAGGTCGACGGCACGTCATTGATTTGACATTGGCGGCGTTCCGTCCACGGGGGCACCGTAGAACATCAGGAGCACGGTTCTTGCGGTAATTCGATCGAAAGATCGGGGTCGGTAATTGCTCAGAGGCGGTTGATACCACACTTGCAACTGGGCGCTGGCCGGATGGCGGAGTGAATGGTCGGGCGGGTCCTTTGGATCCGCGGTGACCGGTTCGCAACGCCCTCTCGGATGCGTTAGGTAGACGTAGACATTGTTGTTACATGAAGGCACGTCGCACTTGAAACGACACGTGCTTTCCCAGGTCCACTCGTTTGATTCACCTAGGGAGAATCTGATTTATGACCAAGTGCAAGTTGGAATACATCTGGTTGGATGGCTATCAGCCGACGCAAAGCTTGAGAAGCAAGACCAAGATTATTGAGAATTTCAGTGGAAACGTCGAAGACGCCCCGATGTGGTCGTTCGATGGTTCCTCCACCGAGCAAGCGCCCGGCGGAGCATCGGATTGTCTGCTGAAACCCGTCAAAGTCGTCCGCGATCCGGGCCGCATGGGTACCGGATACTTGGTGATGTGTGAAGTGCTCAATGCCGATGGCACGCCGCACCGCACCAATGGCCGCGCGACGATCGACGATGACGACGGCGATTTCTGGTTCGGTTTCGAGCAGGAATACACGCTTTGGGATCCCGGCACCAACCGGCCGCTCGGATTCCCCGCCGAAGGCTATCCCGGACCGCAAGGACCGTACTACTGCAGCGTCGGCAACGGCAAAGCGGTGGGACGAGAAATCATCGAAGAACATCTCGAGACCTGCTTGGAAGCCGGCTTGAACGTCGAAGGCATCAACGCCGAAGTGATGATGGGCCAATGGGAATTTCAAGTCTTCTCCAAGGGTGCCAAGGACGCGGGTGACCAAGTCTGGTTGGGCCGCTACATCCTGGATCGGGTCGCGGAAGCCCACGGCGTTGGCATCAATTACCACTGCAAACCGGTCCCCGGCGACTGGAACGGCAGCGGGATGCACGCCAACTTCTCCAACTCGACGCTGCGGACCTGTGGCAGCCAAGAGGTTTACGAAGCGATTTGTCAGGCCTTCGAGCCGCGGATCAAGGAGCACATCGACGTCTACGGTGCCGACAACGAACAGCGTTTGACCGGTCTGCACGAAACGCAGTCGATCGACAAGTTCAGCTACGGCGTCTCCGACCGTGGTGCGTCCATCCGAATCCCGATCGGAACCGTCGAAAACGGTTGGAAGGGTTGGTTGGAAGATCGACGTCCCGCCTCCAACGCCGACCCGTACATGGTCGCCAGCGCGATCATCGCGACCGTGAAAACGGCTGGGGTTCCCGCCTAGCGGATCAAGCCTCGGGTGATCCCGCCCGTGAATGAAACGATACAGAACCCGGCAGCGGATCATCCGTTGCCGGGTTCTTTTCGTTGGCAGTGGGGTAAGCATCCTGCTTGCCACCGTCGCCGGCAGCGTATTTTGGCACTGAAGGAGGTAGCGGAACGGCGCGAGCCGTCCGGTTCCAGCTTGAGAACACCGTGAAAGACCGGAGGGCTCGCGCCCTGCCGCTAACAAACACTGGCAGAGGTAGCGGAACGGCGCGAGCCGTCCGGTTTCAGCATGAGAACACCGTGAAAGACCGGAGGGCTCGCGCCCTGCCGCTAACAAACACTGAAGGAGGTGTCTGGCGATCCGTCCGGCGGACCGATGGAATGACTTTGCAGTCCAGATACAATAGCCGCTCCCCGCCTTCCCATCGTCACACCCTTTCTCGCTGCTTCCCACCACGGACCGACTTGATGATTTCGTCTGGCCCTCGTGTCTTCTCCGTCTGCGAACCCTTTGCTTCGTTGGCGTGTTTTCTTCTACTGGTTTCTTCAGCCGCCATCACCCTGGCTGATTCTCCCGCCGCGGCGGCCGATGATCCGCTGCAGCTTCGCGACGGCGATCGGGTGGTCTTGATCGGCGACGGTCTGATCGAGCAAGAACAATACTTCGGCTGGGTCGAAGTCATGCTGACCACCGCGTTCCCCGATGCCGATGTCACCTATCGCAATCTCGGTTGGAACGGCGACACCCCGGCGGGTGATTCGCGATTCGGACTCAGTCTGCTTCAGGCCGGCCGAGAACCCGACGGTGAAGGCTGGCGGCAGTTGCAAAAGCAACTCGAAATGACCCGGCCGACGGTTGCCGTGCTGGGCTACGGGATGGCAAACGCACTGGAAACTTGGACCCAGGAAACGGACTACGCAAGGGTCCAATCGATCATCAAGTTCACCGAAGACCTGCAACGATTGGCCGACACGATCCGGCAGATCAATCCTGATTGCCGCTTCGTGTTCCTGTCCCCGATCTCACCCGTCGGGCCCTCCGTGTTGACTGCTGAAATGGCCGCGGTGTACACGAAACTGATTGAACAGGTGAGTGCCAAGAATGGTGGTCACTTCGTCGATCTGACCGGGGTGGCCGACAAGCCAAGTCAGCGCAAGGATCCCGTTCACTTAAACGGTGACGGATACAAAGCCTTGGCCGACGCGATCGGCGCCTCGTTGGGCATCGATCGCGGCGTCTGGAAAGACAGCCCGCAAACCGAGCCGCTGAGGAGTGTGATCCTGGAGAAGAACCGGCTTTGGTTTCACCGTTCGCGGCCGGCCAACATGGCGTACGTGTTCGGATTTCGAAAACACGAACAAGGCCAAAACGCCGTTGAGATTCCCCAGTTCGATCCGTTGATCGAACAGGAGGAAGCCAAAATTGCGTCGCTGCGGCAGTTGAAAGCGAGCGGCGTGGAAGAACCGGCGCCACGGTTGGAATCCAAGTACGCGGAATTCACGCCGCAGCCGACGCCGGACTTTGTCGTCGCCGAGGGTTTGGAAGTCTCGTTGTGGGCCGAAAACCCGATGTTGAACAAACCGATTCACATGAACTTTGATCCGCAAGGTCGTTTGTGGGTCGCCAGTAGCGAAGCCTATCCGATGATCGAAGTCGGTCAGGCCATGCCCGACAAGATTCTGGTCTTGGAAGATTCCGATCACGACGGCAAGGCGGACAAGTCGACCGTGTTCGCCGACGGGTTGTTGATTCCCACCGGCGTGGCGCCCGGTGACGGCGGGGTTTATGTCGCCCAAAGCACCGATTTGCTGTTTCTCGAGGACACCGATGGGGACGGCAAGGCCGATCGTCGCGAGCGCGTGCTCAGCGGATTCGGCACCGAAGACACCCACCACAATTTGCACACCCTGCTGTTTGGTCCCGACGGCCGGTTGTACATGAACCAATCGGTGTACACCCGGACGGACGCCGAAACGCCCTACGGCGTGGTGCGGTTGAAAGCCGGCGGCGGATTTCGATTCGATACCCAAAACCGACGCATGGATGTCTTCTTTCGCGGTCTGTGGAACCCCTGGGGACACCAGTTCGATCCACGCGGCAACTCCTTCATGACCGACGGGGCAGGCTTCGCAGGCATCGCCTATGTCTTTCCCGGTGCGACCTTCAATCCCACCCCCGGCGCACGACGCCAGTTGGATCTGATCAGCCCCGGCAACTATCCCAAGTTCTGTGGCGGTGAGATTGTTCAAGGCGAAAGCTTTCCCGAAGACTGGCAAGGATCCTTCGTCACCTGTGATTTTCGCGCCAATCGTGTGACGCGGTTCTCGCTGTCGGAAACCGATGCGGGATTTGTGACGACGCAGCAGGCCGATTTGATCCGCACCAGCGCCAGCACGTTTCGCCCGATCGATATCAAACAAGGCCCCGACGGGGCGCTGTACATCGCCGACTGGTCCAACCCGATCATCAATCATGGCGAAGTCGATTTCCGGGATCCGCGACGCGATCGCTGGCACGGTCGGATTTGGCGCGTGACGGCCAAGGGTCGACCGCTGCGCCAGCCCGTTGACTTGACCGGCCAATCGATCGAATCGTTGATCACCAATCTTTACTCAGGCGATCGTTATCTGGCCGATCAATCGCGTCGCGTTCTGATCGAGCGTGGCGACGACACCGCAGCCAAGTTGGATCGAGTATGGAGCTCGGCCAAAACATCGGAAGATCGATTGGCTGCCGTGCGTCTCTCGGCATCGGTCGGCAAGCCGGATGTCGCGTGGTTGCAGACGGTGCTTGGCGATTCGGCAGGTTCCGTCCGCGCGGCCGCCACGCGAATCTTGGCCGACTGGTCTGATCCGACCGACCCGACTGCAAGCATCGAGCGCGCGCAAGCGATGGAATGGTTTGCCGAGCGCGTGGTCGATTCACACCCGCGCGTGCGATTGGAAACGGTGCGTGGTTTGGCAAAACTGGGCGGCGTCGACGCGATCCGGCTTTCGCTGCGGGCGCTCGATCATCCGGTTGACCGATTTATCGATCACGCCTTGTTCTTGAACGTCGACGAACACTCGGCTGCCCTGATCAAGGACCTTCGCAAACCGATGTGGAGCACGGTGGAGAACCAAAAGCAGCTCGAATATGTTCTGACCAGCGTCGAGCCGGCCAAGGCGACTGAGTTTCTAGGCGCCTTTCTCGCAAACAATCCCATCCCGCGCGACGGTGGCGGGCCATGGATCGATCTGATCGCCAAAGCGGGCAGCCCCCAAGAACTGGGAATCCTGTATCGGCAAGTGATCGGCGGCCAGTTGGAACCCGCCGCGACTGCCAAAGCGTTTGGAGCTCTCCAGGATGCCAAACGATTGCGGCGTCTGAAACCGGAATTGAGCGGTCAACCGGCCGACGAGTTGAAGCCGTTGTTGTCGAGTTCGGATTCGCAGGTCCAGGCCGCGGCGATCGAGCTGAGCGGTGCCTGGCAGCTTCGCAAACTGATCCCCACGTTGGCCGATCTCGCCGCCGACGACCAACTCGATTCCGCCACACGCGTCAAAGCCATCGCGGCGCTGCGATCCTGTGGCGGACAGGCGGCGACCGAGGCGTTGCTGTCGCTGGTTCGTGAGGATGCATCGCCGGCGATCAAGTCATCGTTGGTCGGGGCACTCGCCGGGACCAACCCGCAGCTGGCCGTCCAGCCATTCTATGACACGTTGGCCGGCATCGAAGACGAACAAGCGGCGCTGGGGCTTTGGAGAGCGATGTTGTCGGCGAAAAACGGTGAAGCATTGTTGACCGCTTCGTTGCCGGCCGAAGGTCTTTCGGAAGTCGCCGCCCGCGCCGGCGTTCGTGCAGCCGGAGAAAGTGGTCGCAACGCGCAATCCTTGATCGACGCGTTGATGCCGATGAGCGGGTTGACGATGACGGCGGACAAATGGTCGCCCGAGCGCGGCGCGGAACTGCGAAAACTGGCGACGCTCCAGGGCGACCCCGCGCGGGGCGAAATGATTTACCGCCGAAGCAGTCTGCAGTGCGCGACTTGCCACGCGATCGGCGGTGTGGGAGGCAAAGTCGGGCCGGACATGACCAGCTTGGGCGCCAGCGCTCCGGTCGATTACATCATCGAATCGCTGTTCGACCCGAATGCCAAAATCAAAGAAAACTATCACGCGGTGACCGTGTTGACCGAAGAGGGGCAGGTGTATTCCGGGATCGAATCGGGCAGCACCGAGGAAGAGATGGTGCTTCGTGATGCGTCGAACAAACTGGTGCGAATTCCCGAGGCGGAAATCGTTCAAGTCAAACCCGGCAAGTCACTGATGCCGGCCGGGTTGCTCGACCGCGTTTCGCAACAAGATCAATTGGATTTGATCAGCTTCCTGACCCGGCTCGGAAAACCTGGCGAGTACGACGCTAGTCGGCAGACCGTCGCCCGAGTCTTGGAAGTGTTCGCCGGGTCGCACCGTATCGAACAGCAGGGCAACGAGGCGATCGTGTCCGGCGAACCGATCAAGGGTTGGAAACCGCTGCAGGCTCGCGTGAGCGGCAAGATCGAGAAAGCGACGTTGGAAGCACTGACCGCCCAACCCAGGCACACGTCGCTGGTCAATATTTACCTGCGGACGCAAATCGAAGTCGGCTCGGACACGGCCGCCACCTTTGCCATCGACAACCTCGATCGGGCGAACGTCTGGATCGATGGTCAGCCCGTCGGGACGATTGCCGATCCGATCAAGCTTTCGCCGGGCAAGCACACCCTGTTGCTGCAAATCGACGGCAGGGGGTTACCCGAATCGATCGCGATTCGCAGCGAGCAGGTGACGTTCGTCAGCGAGTGATTCGGGGTGCGTTGGTGTCGAGGCATTGGCCCAATACCGCTAAGTTAAGCGTCGTTTCCTCTCGGGAGGGCCCGTAGGCTCGCGCCAAACGGCTGATAATCGTTTGACATCAGCCGGTTCGCGCCAGCGTCCGGGCCTTCACTTAGCGGTATTGGGCATTAGCCGATCCTCGAGCAAAATCGATGGGACCAGAGCGTCTCAAGGCTGGACTTCAACGAGGATCGCCTAAGGCTAGACACCAACATGTGGATGAATCCCGTATACTCCTCGGGCTAGCTTCTTCAACTCACAACCTGCGCCGTCATGCCTTCCAAACCGACCGCGATTGTTCCCGACGCGAGCTTGCGGATGGCGTGCCGTGTGGTCGATCCGCCTCACCCGGCGGTGATCGATTGCGATCGGTTGTTGGATGGTTGTGAACTTCGTACCCAGCGGCGCAGCGGGCCGGGCGGGCAGCACCGAAACAAGACCAGTTCTGGCGCGTTTTTGACGCATCGCTCGACGGGATTGGTAGGCGAAGCGACCGAACGACGAAGTCAGGCACAAAACCGCGAGGTCGCCCTGCAGCGATTGCGGTTCTTGTTGGCGATCGAAGTCCGCACGCCCAGCCCGCTTGATCCATCCGACTGGCAAGCCGATGGCAACGAAGCGACGATTCGCAAGCGTTACGCCAATCATCCGTTTCGGCTCAACGAATCCAATGCCGACAAGCCGGCCCTGTTGGCGTTGGTATTGAACGATTTGTGGGTGGCCGGCGGGCAACCGAGTTTGATCGCCGAGACGTGGTCGGTGTCGACCAGCAAGATTGTTGCGCTGGTTCGATCGTACGCCCCGGCGTTGACGTGGGTGAACCGAGTTCGACATCACCACGAACGGTTGCCGCTGCACTGATGGAACGCCGACGTCAAATTCGTGCGATCGCGGTGCACACTGTCCGGGTTTCAACGGTCGCCGCACTGTTGCTGCTGATTCCCTCGCCGCGACGCGATCGGCCCAGATCGGATGACGGAGCGTCACCGCCGTCGATCGAACGGATTCAGCCCTTCCTGCCGACGGCGAGCGTGGTCGAGGGTACAAAGGACGCCAATGGATTTTGGACGGTCAAGGACGCCGAGGGCGTGTCGCTGGCTCGCGTCGCAAGAACCCTGCCCGAGGCTGCCGACGTCATCGGTTATCGCGGACCCACCGAAGCGATGATCTTGTTGGACCGCGATTACCAGTTGATCGGAGTCGACCTGATCGATAGCGCCGACACCGAGGAACACGTCACGGCGGTGGAGAACGACGACGCGTTCTTCGAACAGTTTCGCAACTGGACATGGACCGGGCCGGAACCGGGCACGAACGTCGACGCGGTTTCCGGTGCGACGCTGACCTCGTTGGCCTTGGCCAAGGGAGTGCTGCGGCGAATCGGGGGTGACCTGCCTTCGTTGGTCTTTCCCGATGCCGTCACCCTGGAAGAATTGCAGGAATGGTTTCCCGACGCGTCGGCACGTCGCGTGGAAGGTGATCGCGTCATCGCCCTTGATCGAGCCGGCCAGGAACTAGGATCGGTGATTCGCACCGGACCGCTCTCGGATTCGATCATCGGATACCAGGGACCGACCGAGTTATTGATTCAAGTCGAGCCGGCGGGAGCAGCCGAAGACAGCGAACCACCGCCGATGACGGTCGCCGACATCAAGATCCGATCGTCGTTCGACAACGAACCCTACGTCCGCTATTGCAAAACGGAGTATGGTTTTTGGGCACTGTTCGAAGGCCGAACACTTGCGGGACTGGCCGACATGGATTTGGAAGCCGAACGGGTCGAAGGTGTTTCCGGGGCGACGATGACCAGCATGGCGATCGCCGAAACCCTGGTCGCATCCGCGGGCCGGATCCAAGTCCGCCAGCAGCAGCGGGAACAAGCGGTCCAGGCAGGCGGATCGACTTGGAGCAACTGGCGTCATCGGGTGATCGATGCGCTGGAGATGCGGATCACGGCCGCGGACATCGGCTGCGTGCTCGTCTTGTGTTTGATCCCGCTGTTTCGGATGCGAGGTTGGTTTCGCCATCATCGAATCCGTAGGCTCTGGTTGGTTGCCGTGATCGCAGTGATCGGGATTTGGTCGGGTAATTTAATTTCGATGGCACTGGTGGCGGGTTGGAGCGGAGGAGGGATTGCGTGGCGATTGGCGCCCGCGCTGGCCGCGATCGCGATCGTCGCGTTTGTCGCGCCGGTGGGCTGGAAATCCAATCCGTACTGCAATCATCTCTGCCCGCACGGGGCGTTGCAGCAATTGCTGCGACCGCACCACAAGAGCAAGCGATATTGGAAGCCGCCGGCGCGGATGATGGCGGTGTTGAAGTTCCTGCCGGGCACGACGCTGGTGATCGGCTATCTGACGCTGTTGTGGTCACCGACGACCGACCTGTCGTCGTGGGAGCCGTTCCATGCGTATCTTTATCGCATCGCTTCGTGGACGGCGTTGACGTTGGCGGGAGTCACGTTGTTGTTTTCGGCGTTTGTGCCGATGGGCTACTGCCGTCTGGGCTGTCCCACCGGCCGTTTGCTCGATCATCTGCGACGCAGCGCCGGCAGCGATCGGGTGCAGGTCGCCGATGGCGTTGCGATCGGGTTGCTGGTGGCGGCGGTGTTGTTGCGGTAGCGCACCGCGCACGTCCGTGCGATGTTAAACTGCGACGATGAGCTCCTTTCAACAATCCTGTCCGTCCTGCAACGCGTCGCTCGAATTGCCGATCGAAGCGGACGGCAAGGCGGCGGTTTGCCCGTCCTGTCAGACTCAATTCATCGCCGCGGCACCACCGGCATTGGAGAGCAAGCCGACCGCGGTGGTGACGCCGCAACCGGTCGCGGTCAAAGGCTATCGCAAGATCCCGATCGAACACATCTTTGCGGACACGCAGTCGGTGTTTGTCGAAAGACGTCGTCCGTTATTGATGCCGTTTCTGATGCCATCGGTACTGATGGTGTTGGGGCTGCTTTTGCCGCTGGTGTATTTGAGTGACTTGGCGAGTACCAATCGGACGCAGGCGTTGCTGTGGCTGGCGGTCGCGTCACCGTGGTTCGTGTTGGTAACGGTCTATACGGTCTGGTTCGCACTGAACCTGTCGCTGGATGTTTGCGACGCCGGTCCTGATTTGGAAGACGATCCACCGCAGAAGACTCGGTCATGGTTCGTTCCCACGGCCGCTGTGTTTCTTTCGCTGTTGGCTGCGATGACCATCGCGATCACGTACGTGGCAGTCGTCATCGGGCTGGCCATCGCGATCATGAATGTCGGCAGCAACGTCCAGGCGACTGAGATCCATCTGTTGATGACGGTCGGGGCGTTCGTGGGAGCGATCCTGTTGCTGACACTCACGGCGATGCGGTTGTGGCCGGTCATTCCGCTGGCCATGGATGGTCGCTTCGGCGGGGCCGTGGTGCGGGAATCACTGCAAATGACCCGGTCGAACCTGATGACCTCATTCTTTCTGGTCGTCGGGGTGTTCTTTCTCGTCGGATTCGGTTTCAGCGTCTTCGGGCTCGGGTTGCCCTTGGCGATTCCGGTCGCGGCGCTGGCGTTGGTCGTGGCTTTGCGATTGATCCAAGGGCGCGGGATCCCGGCGTTCGACCGCGAAGAGCTGTAGCGGAGCGGCAAGGCTTTCCCACCTTTTTTTGCTTGACAGCACGAGGCGACGCGGTGTACCATGACACGGGTACACCGAAGGCCGCATTCACATGGGATGGCTTGGATGTTCTTTTCAATCGACGCCGATGGCGATCTACCGATCTACGAGCAAATCGTACGTCAGGTCAAACTGGCGGTGGCCGACGGGATTTTGGTCGGCGGGCAAATGGTCCCCAGCGTTCGGCAGCTGGCCAATGACTTGGCGATCAATTCCAACACGATCGCCCGGGCCTATCAAGAGTTGCAGTCCGATCACGTGCTCGAGCCGTTGCGGGGCCGCGGGATGGTGGTCCGCCGTGACGCGATGAAGCGTTGCACCAAGGCCCGTAATTCTTTGGTCGCCGAAAGTGTTCGGCGGGCGTTGAGCGATGCGCTGGCCGGCGGGATGACGACCGCGGAGCTGCGAGAATTGTTTGACGCGGAATTGGACCGCCAATCCGCAATGATTGAAAACGCCAAACACGCCTCTGGCAACGGCAATTCCTGACCCTTCTCCACTTGTCTTTCCTAGGGAAGCATCCTGACATGAACGCCGTCATTTCCTTGCAAAACATCAGTAAATCGTTCGGTCGCAATCGTGCCCTGATCGACGTGACGTTAGACATTCCCAAGGGCGTCGTCTTTGCGTTGCTTGGCGAAAACGGTGCCGGGAAAACCACGATGATTCGGATTTTGACCGGGTCACTCAAGCCGGACAGCGGTTCCGCCACGGTGCTGGGGTTGTCGTGCTTGAAGGACGGCCAAAAGATTCGTCAACAGACCGGGTATGTTTCGGATTCGCCGGCGATGTACGAATGGATGACCGCGGACGAAATCGGCTGGTTCACGTCGGCGTTTTACGATGACGAATTTCCCGGACGTTATGCGGAAACGCTGATGGGTTTCGACGTCCCGCCCGGCGTCAAGTTGAAAAACATGAGTAAGGGGCAGCGTGCTAAAGTCGCGCTTGCGTTGGCCACCTCGCACGATCCAGAACTGTTGATTCTCGACGAACCGACCAGCGGACTCGATCCAATGGTCCGTCGGCAGTTTCTGGAATCGATGGTCGACCGGGCATCGCTGGGCCGCACGGTGTTGCTTTCCAGCCACCAGATCAACGAGGTCGAACGCGTGGCGGATTGGATCGGCATCTTGCATCAAGGCGATTTAAAACTTGTTCAGCCGTTGCAGGCGCTGCGTGATTCCACGCGTGTCGTCACGGCGACGCTGGAGCACGGCGATGCGACCGTGCTGATGCCTCGCGGCGAAGTTCTGACCGAAGCCAAGAACGGTCGCCAGATGCGATGGATCGTCCGCGATTTGGCCGACGACTGGCGCAGCGACTATGGCGACGCGTCGGGCGTGATCAAGGTCGACGAGGAGACGCCGACGCTGGAAGAGATCTTTGTGGCGGTCTGTGACACCAACGCGGTCCGACCGTCGCAGCAACGGGAGAAGGTGGTGCCGGCGGCGGGTGCTTCACCGGTGTGAGGGAACATGAACGAGTGATGTCACTCTACTGCCAGGACGGTGACTTGATGGAGAATCATTGCCAACGTGAGACGGAAAGATGAATCAAAAAGTGATGCGGCGGTTGATCTGGAAAGACGCTCGAACGCTCGCTCCGCTGGCAATCGCGACACTGATCGCGATTTTCGGATTCAACGCGCTGTTGTGGCTGTTGGCCGAAGCGGTGATGGACGTGGAGAACCAAACCCGACTCAGCCTGTCGCGGATGATTTGGATCGTTCTGCCGAATCTGCTCGCCTTTGGTGCCCCGGCGCTGCTGGTCGGGGGTGAAGAGGAGAGTGGATCGCTGACGTGGTTAAAGACGCTGCCGGTTAGTTGGCGTGGCGTCGCGCTGAGCAAGTTGTTGGTCGCCCTCGCGGCGCTCGTGGCCGTGTGGATCTTGGCCAGCATTTCGTATTGGTTGCAGTGGACGATTCTGCCGGACCCTGTGATTGCGTGGGCCGAAAACACTCGCAATGCGCCGGACTGGTCGGCCGTCGCGGTCTTTTCCCAGTGGGTCTTCAGTCTGGCCCTGTTGCTGACCGGATTTAGTTTGGCGTATTGGTTCCGTTCACCGATCAACGCGCTGTTGTCTGTGTTGCCGGCGATGGTTGTGTTTGCGATTGCGTTTGTCAGCGTCGAGGAGTCCTTGCTGGATACGAGGTTGTGGGGGCAACCGCAATGGGAATCGATCTCTGCCCTGCAGTTCTGGTCTGTACTGGGGGTCCCAACCGTTGCAGCGATCGGCGTGCTATTCGCTCTCCATCAAGGGATGGCAAAGCGCCGGATCGCCGGCCCCGATGAATCGCTCGGTCGGCGGATCAAGCAACGTGTTTCCGGCGACGCCTTCCGGCCTCCCAGCACCGTGCCGATGTCGTGGTACGGCGTTTCCTTGGCGTTGCGGCGGCCGACGAAGACGCACGCCCTGTTGTGGCAGGCGGCGCGACAGAACGTTTGGATTCTATTGAGCTTGATGCTGGTCGGCATGCTCGGCGTCACCGTCACCGTCTGGGGAAGAAGCAGCGGGCAAGAATTGGCGAGTTTGGTTGCCGCGGTGGCGTTGTTCGGAATCGCCGGTTCAACGTTCTATGGGGATTCGGTCCGCAAGCGTTGTGTGTTCTTGGCTGATCGCGGAGTTTCTCCCTCATTGATCTGGCGGACGCGGTTGATGCCGACGGCGATTGCGGTCGGATTGATTTTCATTGCCCTGTTGGTGAACCAGCTGATCAGCGATGTGATCTACCGAAACGGACTGCGGTTCGATGAATTTCTGATGTGCACGATGCTGATGTTTGTCGGTTACGCGCTGTGCCAATTGGTGTCGCAGTGGGCGCCTCGGCCGGTGTTCGCGTTTTTGGCGTCGCCCGTGATTTGCGTGTTGGCGTTTTTGCTGTTTTACCCGCTGTTCGATGCGTACCGCGCTGGAGCCCTGTGGGCGGCGATGGCGTCGATCCCTGTGTTTTTGTTTGCCTCCTGGCGGCTGACGCCACGCTGGTTGTCCGGTTTGACCGGGCGGGATTACACGGCGCGATTCATCGGGTATTTCGCACTAGCGATCGTCTTGCCCTACGTGTTGGTGCTCGGCATTCGAACGGCAACGATCCCCGCGGAGCAGACGCAGTGGCGAACGCGGATGTTGGCGTACGAGTTCCCGCAACGACCCTCAGACGATCAACTCGTCGAAGTCCATCACGCTGCGATTCCGGAGCTAGCCTACTTTTGGAACGGGTTTCGACGCGATGAATTGCTCTCGCCACCCAAGAGCGATCAATTCGACGAACGATTGGACCAAGAGTTGGCGTCGGAGACGTCGGTCGGGGAATTTGTGTCGTTTAATGAGTTGATCGCACGTGTTCCCTATTGGCCCGAAGGGCATGCGTCCAGTGCGGGAGCGAGTTCATCGGTTCGCTTCGGAGCCGATCAGCTTGACGTGGAATTGCGTGTCGCGAGGGTGTTGCTGAAATGGTCTCGGATGGTTCGCCACGAAGCTCGCTTCGGCGATTCGTCGTTTGAACGGCTGGCGCAGATCTCCGAGTACGCCGAATGGATCGCGGCCGATATCCTGCATCGGCACCTCGATGAAGGCGGCATGACACCGGAGATCAAGGAATTGGTCGGCATGTTTCCCGAGGATTCGCTTGTTTTGGAATCCCGCCGCAACAGCTTGATCGCGTCCTGGAAGTGGCAGGCAGGCGCGGCCAGTTTCGATCGACCGATGTCGTTGGGTGACCGGTCACCGCGGCCGCACACCGAGTTCATCGCAAGGATCGAAGATTTAAGACGGGACCGCTTTGTCGATCAAACGGTCAAGCTGGCCGAACAGCATTGGCGGTCGGGCGCAATGAGCGGCGTCTGGGAGGTTCCAAACTTTCTGTACTCGGCGGAGCAAGCGGGACTGTCACCAATGATGCGTCCGCTGTACGAATTTCAAGCCCATCAGTCAATCAAACGTTTGAAGAATCGCGTCAGATGAGCGGAGCATGACGATGAATCGAAAAGTAATGCAACGAATGATTTGGAAAGACGCGCGCACGGTCAAGACGTTGGCGATCGCCACGCCGGCATTGGTCGTTGGCTTTTTCGTGGTGTTGGAACTGTTCACCGGGTTGACCCACGTCGGCACCGAACGGATGGGTTTAGCCTACGCGATCTGGATGTTGCTGCCGATGTTGATCGCCTGCGGTGCGCCGGCCGTTTTGATCGGTGGTGAGGAGGAGAGCGGTTCATTGGCTTGGCTGCAAACATTGCCCGCCGGCTGGAAGACGATCGCGGCGAGCAAGCTGCTGGTCACGAGCGTTTGCTTGTTGTTGGCGTGGGCCGTCGCAACGCTCTGCTTTCTGGCGTACTGGTCCGCGATGAGCGACTATTGGATCGATCGGATTCGCCAGAGTAGCGGCCTGCCCGAACCGTTCTGGATTCACTGCGCCGGTGCGGTGGCGTTAAGCATCGCGGTGATGTTGTCCAGCTTTACGACGGCCTATTGGTTTCGGTCCCCGATCACGGCCTTGGTCGCGTTGGTTCCGCTGGTGATCGCGGCGATTTGGGGCGTGACGTACCTGGCCGTGGTCATTCTTCCTGCGGCACAATTTCACGGTCCGCCGCACCGTGTGATTGAGCAAAACTTCGGAACGTTCGCTCTGCTGATCGTGTCGGCATTATTGGTGCTGACGGGGCTCAGTCTGTTTGCCGCTTGGCGACGATTGACTTGGCCGGAATCACGGCGAGCCGGGCGAGCGATGGGAGAAATGTCGACCGGCGCGTTTCGGCCGCCTCCCGAGGTGACGTCGTCAAAGCTCGCCGGGGCGATGATTTTCGGTCGGCCGCGGCCGCTGCTCGCGCTGTTGTGGCTGCAGATGCGGCCGATTCGTTGGCAGCTTGTCTTGCTGACGATGGTGGCGATCGCCGGTGCCCTGATCACCGGTTCGTCGAGTGACGAGATGTTGGTGGTCGGCCATTCGATTTACATCTTGCCGCTGTTCCTGATCGCCGCGTTGACGTTCTACGGCGACTCGGTACGCCAGCGTTGCTTGTTCTTGTACGACCGCGGCATCTCGCCGACGATGGTCTGGCTGACGCGCGTCGGACCGACACTGTGTGTCACGGCGATCATCTTGGCAATCATTGTGTTGGCCGGAATGTACCGTGAGGCGTCGGATGCGGACCGTGAGCTGCGATGGAGCTGGGACAACCGGTTGACGATCACGGTCATGGTGGTCTTCGCGGGATTTGCGCTGACGCAGTTGGTTTCACAGTGGTCGCCGCGACCGACGTTGGCGTTCTTCGCCGGCCCGGTGTTTGTTCAGCTGGCTGCGTTCGTTCTCGCCGGCTTGTTGATGTTTTACACGCGCGCCTCTGCCGTGTTGCTGCTGTCGTCGGTGATCCTGTTGTTGGCGTCGTGGAGACTGACGCCGAAATGGATGGCTGGGGAGAAGGGGAAAGAATACGTGGTGCCGATGATCGGTTTCATCGTTGCTGCGTTGTTCTTGCCGTATGTCGTGGTGCTCGGAGCACGCTACGCCACCACGCCGGCTCCACGTATCACATGGCGACAACAGATGTATTCCATCGAACTGCCCCGCGTCGATCCGACCGCCGACAAGGTTGCGATTTTAGACCCGGCATACGTGCGACAGATCGAGACCTTGGCCATGAAAGCGGCCGTGAGTCCGGAAGGACGTGACGATCGGATTGCAAAGGAATTGTCGGCAACCGATAGCATCGGCCAGCACCTTTCGTTCAAGGAGGTGATGCAGATCATTAAGGTGAGATCCGATTACCCACTTCACCTTCATCAAGACTTAGCACGAGTTAACCTGGATGCCTATTTGAAGCCGCACGTGTTTCCGCCGACGCCGCAGTTCGCTGATGCCCGCGAGAAACAGTTTGACGCGGTCGGTGTGTTGGTGAAGTGGTCGCGCGTGACGCGGGAGCAAGCCGTCGATGGTGCAGCGGATTTCAACGTCGTGATGGGAGTGGCAGAGATCGCAGACCTGATCGCGGCCCGCGTGATGACGGCCTATGTCGAGCAGGACGGGGTGACGCCCCAACTGAAGGAATTGATTCGATTGGTGCCCGATGAGAAACTTGTTCGAGAGTCTCGGCGCAACAGTTTGATCCGCAGTTGGCGTCGGTATCAGTCCCAGACGCTCGGCGAACGATTTGCAGGAGAGTACAGCCACAAGCCGACGCAGTGGTGGTTGGCGGTCGAACGGACACGGGCAGATCGGTACGTCGACGAGCTTTGTCGATTTTTGTTGGACCGGTGGTTGAGTGGTGAGAACTCGGCGTTCGGCGGCGAGTTGGCCGAGTTGCAGAGGTTGGAGCGTGAGGCGTACCTGGTCGGCGGACAAGCCATTTCGAACTACTTCGAAGACCCGAAGCTGAGCGACCGTATCGCGATCGCCGTCGATGCCGACGCGTGGATGGATCGGTTGCGCAGGCAAGTGGCGGATTGAAATCGGATCCGGCGTTGTCGGCCCGTCTGTGCCGTTTCGGCCAACGGTCGTGGACATCCATAGCCTAGGGCAACGCCCTAGGAATGGGTAACGCAACGGGTCCCGGTTTGGCCAACGGCCATGGACAAGGTGTCCTCTACCGATGGTGTTGTGTATGGCCGTTGGCCAACGCGATCGTTTTTGCGGCGGGTCCTGGGGCGTTGCCCCAGGCTATGGGTATGCATGGCCGTTGGCCAAATTCGCACGCGTGCCGATGGCAATTCGTGTGTGCCGGTGATCATCCACATGATCGTCGATGCGCGATTCAAACGACGCCGGTCCGTCCGGACCGATTCGGCCAACGGCCGTGGACATCCATAGGCTAGTGGTGCGTCAAAGTCTAATTTTAGGGTAGACGGATTTGAGTTTAACCCGGGCGTCGTCAATTTTCATCTGCCAGTCAACGCCTCGTTGTCTTGCATTGATGTCCGATGACCATGCTGCAATCTCTCTGGCCAACTCCTCAATACTTCCAATGCGTCGCCCGCCAACACATTGACGGGTGATGCTGCTTAACTCGTTCTCTGCGATATTGAGCCAGCTACCGTGCTTGGGCGTATAGCACCAGTTGATTCGCTTCACCAACGCCCGTGCTCGAGACGGCTCAAACACTTCGTAGAAAGCCCCGCGAGTGTGCGTGTTGAGATTGTCGCAAACCAACGTCACCGTCTCGCAATCGGCGTAACGTCCCTCAAGCAGCTCAGCCATTAGCAAGGCCCAGTCCGCTTTGGTCTTGGTCTCTCTGGCGTAGGCTTCTCGCCATCCTGCCAGCGGCTCGGTGTACATGAAAATGTTCGCTACTCCGGCACGTTCGTATTCATAGTCCACCCGGCGGGGATGTTCGGTGGTCGCTTCGATCGGAACGTTGACGTCCTTGATCAGTTGGACCGGTTGTTCATCCATGCAGATCACCGGATGACTCGAATCGTACGGTTTTTCGTAAGTTTCTAGCACATCTTCCATGCTCGCGGCGAACTCCGCATCGCACTGTGGCGGGATCACCCAGTACTCGATGTTGCGATTATTCATGCGATTTTTTTTAGCGTCTGGCGAACGGTTTCATGCGAGACCGAATCGCAGATCCCCAGTTCGACGACTTTCTCGGCGAGCAATCTCAGCGACCAGTTGGCATAGCCTGCTGGCGGTTTGCCTAGACGAGTGGCGATGATTTTCGCCTCTTCTTGACCGCTGAGGCATTTAGGTCTGGCAGGCTCCGCACGTTTCTTTCCCTGCAGTGTTTGCTCAAAGCCAAACTCGACAAACCGCTGTCGTATATTTTCGACCGTCTTGGTGCGGCAACGATAAGCTTCAGCAATCGCCGCATCGGTCCATGCCAAATCGTCTGCATCCGCAGCAAGCAAGATTTGGGCACGACGCACCTTCTGGCTAGAACCGCTAAACTTCTTGACGATTGCATCGAGCGTCCGACGCTCCTGATCGTTCAACCGAACGATGTACTTTTTCTGCATTGGAAAACCCTCCGTGTTCCCCAAAGCATGAAGCTTTTACGCGATTAGACCAACCCTAATTCTTGAAGCTGACGCACCACTAGGGCAACGCCCTAGGAATGGGTAACGCAATGGGTCCCGGTTTGGCCAACGGCCATGGACAAGGTGTCCTCTACCGATGGTGTTGTGTATGGCCGTTGGCCAACGCGATCGTTTTGCGGCGGGTCCTGGGGCGTTGCCCCAGGCTATGGGTATACATGGCCGTTGGCCAATTCGCATGGCCGTTGGCAATTCGTGTTTGCCGTTTGCAATTCGTGTTTGCCGGTGATCATCCACATGATCGTCGATGCGTGATTCAAACGACGCCGGTCCGTCCGGACCGGTTCGGCCCACGGCCGTGGACATCCGTAGCCTAGGGCAACGCCCTAGGAATGGGTAACGCAACGGGTTGGGTTTGGCCAACGGCCATGGACAATGCGTCGTCAATCCCACACGTAACGTTCGTCGTAGTCGATACCGTAACGTTTTAAAAATCCGCGGTACTCCTCTTGGAACGTCTTGACGCGATGATGTTCTTCTTGGTTGCGAATGTAGGATTCGACAGCTGGCCGGTGAGGTGGCGAGACGGAAAAAATTCCGTACCCACGTTGCCAATAGAATTTCGCATGTTTGCCGCCGAACGTTTTGATGAACTTCGAAGATTCGCGTTTGATTTCTTCGGCAAAGTCCTTTGCCGCATGGATGCGGCCCATGTCAAACAAGAGGTGGACATGATCGGCGACGCCACCGACGAGCGAGAATGATGATCCCATGTTGCGAACCGTTTCAGCAAGATAGGCGTGCACACGATCTCGAACAGAAGCGTCCAGAAACGGGTAACGGTCTTTGGTGCTGAAGATCAGATGAGCATATAGACAAGCGTGCGATTGAGGCATGAGTCCCTCCTTGAGCGAACAAAAGGTGGTGTCACGAGGGCCCTCTCGAGTGCTGGTATTGAACCATGCGAATGACCGTTCGCCAAGGCGTGTTTTGGTGCCGGGTTTCTGGGGCGTTACGCCGGCCGACGGGTATGCATGGCCGTCGGCCAAGATCGCGTGGCGGTAATCAATTACACGCACACCGTTGCCAAACTTGTGCGTGCCGGTGGCAACATGGGCGATTGGTCGGGCGGGATTCAAAGGACATCGGTCCGCACGGACCGATTCGGCCAACGGCCGTGGACATCCGTAGCCTAGGGCAACGCCCTAGGAATATGTAACGCAACGGGTTGGGTTTGGCCAACGGCCATGGACAATGCGTCGTCCACCGGTGCGGTTGTGTATGGCCGTTGGCCAATGCGGTTGTTTTGACGGCGGGTCCTGGGGCGTTGCCCCAGGCTATGGGTATGCATGGCCGTTGGCCAAAATCGCGTGGCGTGCACAATGCATCGCGAGGATCTAAACGCGACCTATGCTTGACGACGCTTCTTGTCCAACCGCCCGAAACGGAAAATCGATCGATGGTACGTTTGATCAAATCGGTATTGACGATTGTTGTCGCGACGATTCTGTTGATCCCGATCGCGCTTGCGGCGCTCAAGGCGACTGGCAACTTGCCGCAACCGCTGGTCGATCATGCGGTCAATCGTCTGCCGATCGAATTGACATCCGCTGTCGGTTTACGGTCGGCCGATCCGGTCGTGCTCGGCAAATGGCCTCCGGTTCGGGGCGAGACGTTCCCCGATTTGATGCTGACCGATCAGACCGGCCAAACGGTTCAACTGTCGGACTTCGCCGGCAAGATCATCTTGGTGGAATACGCCGCGATTCCGTGTGAAGGTTGCCAAGCCTTTGCCGGCGGCAAACAGTACGGCGCGTTTGGCAACTTCACGGTGCAGGCCGGACTGGAATCGATCGAACACTATGCACGGCAATACGCCGGTGTCACGCTCGGCAGCGAAGAGGTCGTGTTCGTTCAAGTTTTGCTGTACGGGCGGTCCGTGTCGGCCCCGACGCAAGCCGAGGTCGCCGGTTGGGCGGAACACTTCCACATGGATCGCGATGCGAATCAAATTGTGCTCCGCGGCGATCCCTCCATGCTCAGCCGGCAAACCTACGAAATGATTCCGGGGTTCCAGTTGATCGATCGTGATTTTGTGCTCCGCTCGGACTCCTGTGGACACCATCCGCACGACGATCTGTACAAAGATCTCTTACCGATGTTACGGACGTTAGCGCGGTAGTTGCGAGCGGTAGTGGCGCGCTGAGGCCCAAGAGTCCGCCTCAATCTAGACAGGGCATCTGGAATTTTGCCCATTTGGCTTTCCCGGCCGCGAAAACGCTTGCGGACCGCGCCCGGGGGGCTTCATACTGATCCCCATTCGTTTGCTGCTCTTCGTTTTGGGGATCCCTGTGACACGTCCTTTGACCCACTGCGCGCCGACCCTTTCGTTCGTTCGCACCATCGGGCTACTCAGCCTGCTTTTGATGTTGATTCCGCTGTCGCTCGGCGCTCAGGACTCGGACGAACTTTCCGATCGCGAGCGAGTCGCTGCGGAGCGTTACCTTCAGGTCTTGCTGCGTCGGCCGCGTCCCGGCGTCGCGCTCGATCGCGTCTATGGATACCACGTCCAAAACGATTCGCTGGGCGAACTGGAGAAACAACTCTCTGATCCCCAGGCCGACGACGCCGGGGAACGTCAGATGGTTTGGGGATTGGTTCAGTTGCAGCGTGGTCGTGCGGCCGATGCGGCACAGATATTGACGGCCGCGGAATCCAAGTTGCCCGACGATGCGGCATGCAGTTTCTATCTCGGCCGCGCGTACTTGGCGGTCGGACAGACCGAGCAGGCGGCCGCCGCGATGGAACGAGCGCTCGATCGCGGGCCGTTGCGCGCCGAAGCGCTGCCGATGTTCACGCAATTGGGGAGGATTTACAGCCGCGCCGGCCAGCGGGAAAAGTCACTTGCCGTCTGGACTCGGCTGGAACAATTGTTTCCCGGTGACACGCGGGTCGGCGGCCAGATCGCGCGGACGCTTGCCGAAGAAGGGAATGACGACGAAGCCTTGCGGCGTTACGAACAGCTCGCGAAGAGTTCGAAACAACCCGATGAGAAGATCGCGATGGCCGTCCAAGCGGCCGAAATGCGACGCAGGATGGGAAACGCGGACGAGGCGACCGAGTTGCTTGAAAAGATTCTGGCACGGTTGAACCCTGGCAGCTGGCTACACACGGATGTTCGCAACCGGATCGAAGCCGGTTTTCTGAAGTCGGGTGACTACGACGCCTTGGCCGATTACTACAAACAACAACTTGCCGATCGGCCTGATGATCTGTCGCTGCAAACGCGTTTGGCCCGGATCCTGATCACCGCGGGCCGATTGTCGGAAGCCAAGACGCTGTTGGACGCTGTGGTCGCTCGTGCACCGGATGATACCGAAGCTCGATCGACATTGATCGATGTGTTGATCAATCAAAACAACGTCGCCGAAGCGGCCAATCAATTCAGCGAGCTTGCCAAGCGCGATGCGGATAATCCCGATCACCTGGTGCGGTGGGGACAGGTGTTGTTGGAGGACACCGAGACGCCGTTGGAGCAACGGCGTGACGCAGCGGCGGACGTTTGGTCGCGGCTGGCCGGCACCCGCAGCGACGACGCCGTGACGCTCTCGCAAGTCGCCGACTTGATGCGCGGCATCGATCGAAGCGAAGACGCGATCGAGCTATATCGCAAGTCGATCGAATTGGATCCCGGCTCGCCCCAATATCGAGAATACTTGGGCGAGTACTTGCATTCGCTCGATCGCAAGGACGACGCCGTCGAGGTTTGGAAGTCGATCGCCGAGGGTGATCGCCGCGGTCGTGAATCGTTGGTCCGGTTGGCCGAAGTGTTTGGGGCGTTCAAGTTGCCAGGTCTGGCACTCGACACGTGGGGAGAGGCCGCGGAATACGATCTGACGTTCGCGCAAGAGTTACGTTACGCGTCGAAGTTGACCGAGGCCAAACAATACGAAAACGCACTGCAACGTTTGGACGCGGCGGCCGAAATTGCGGAAACGCCGGATGAACAAGAACAGTTGCTCAAAGACCGCATCGCCGTCTATCAGGCATCGGGGACGTTGGAGCAACAGATTCGACAGGTCGAAGCCGGACCGGAGTCCGCCGACTCGCTTCGAACATTGGCGTTGATGCATAGTGCGGCCGGCGATCTGGTCAATGCGGAACGCTCGATTCAGCAAGCGCTGAAAATGGAACCGGACAACACCGACGTGTTGCTGGTAGCGGCGGACCTGGCCGAGCGTCAGAACCGATTGAGTGACGCCGCCGAACTGTTCGAACAACTCGCCACGGCGGACAACCGGTTCCGCACCAATTACTTGCAACGCGTCGCCGGTCTGCAAGTCCGGCTGGGACAGACCGATCAAGCGATCGAGACTTGCGAAGCCGTCATTGACGCCAATCCGGCCAGCCCCGAATCGTATCAGTTCTACGCGCGAACCGCGTTCGGCGTCAATCGCGACGAAGAAGCGATCGCCGCTCTGCGTCGGGCGATGACGGTCGCACCCCGCGACAACTCTCCGCGACGGATGTTGGCCAGCCATTTCGCCGATCAATACCGCACCGACGAAGCGATCGAATTGTATTGGCAGGCGTTGAACTATGAAGTCAAGCTGGATGACAAGATCAATGTCATCCGTGCTCTCGCACCCTTGTACGATCGCAAGACAGACCTGCAGACGTTGCTCGGTCGAATCGAAGAGATCAATCGCAAAGACGGCAACGCCCGAACGACCAGTTTGATGATCGCCGCTGCACACGAGTCCGTGCAGGACTTCGGTGCGGCGATCAGCGCGGTCGATCAGTTGCTCGCCGTCCAGCCGCGTGACGTCGCCTTGTTGGAAACCATGGTGCGTCTGGCCGATGCGGCCAACGAAGTGGAGCAGGCTGCAGAGTACCAAAAGCGAATCACCGAACTGGCCAACACGCCGGAAAACCGATTCAAGCTGGTGGAGTATCAACTGGAAGCCGGCACGATCGATGTCGCCCAGGCACTTTCGCAACGCTTGTCGTTTCTGTCGGATCCCTCGCGACTGGGCGGGATGGTGCGTTCGGCGGCGCGACGTGGTGACCTCAAGACGGCACGGGCGATTTGTGAAGAAGCCCTGCGAGCCGACGACAGTTTGTGGGACATCAAACTATCGCTCGCGCAGTTGTTGCTGATGGACCGAAGCGAAGCAGACGCCGAGTCGAACCGCGAGCGGGCGATGCAGTTGGTCCAGCAGATTCGTGCCGCCGACGTGCCGATGGATGCCCCGGCACCGACGCGACGCAAGCAGACGAACACGACCGTGTCGAGCAATGGATTGCCGGCCGGTTATCAGTCCAACCCGATGTACTGGAGTCAGTCGTCGTACCAATTGGCCCAAATGTTACGTGTCGGCCGATACGCCAACGCATCCTACTCGTATTCCACGCCTAGCGCGACGATCGAGGCCACGTCGTTCGGGCACGCCCGTGTGATCGCCGCATCTTTGATTTTGATGAATGAAGTGATCGGCATGCCGGACGATCAGGCGTCTGAGGCGGTGCAGGCAAAATTGGATTCGGAGTTTTCCGTCGAGGACTGGAACACGGTCACCGATGCGATGGAGATCTGGGAACACTTTGCGCTGATGAATGTGATGTCGTTGGTCAGCAATCAGCCCGTTGCAAGTCCATTCGGACCGACGCCGCCCAATCTCTCTGCGGCGGCGAAAGCCAAAGCGGACGCGTTGCGGCAGAATCAGATGAAGATGATGTGGCGGCTGGCCGAACTCGACCCCAACTATGGGATGACGCCACTGTTGCAATTCCTTTCTCAGCGGATGATGTCCGATTCGATGCCCGCCGAGCGGAAACCCGACATGACGCCATTGACGGAGAAGGAGCTTGAAATTCTCGCGTCGATCAACGAGCGCGTGCAAGCGTCGGGAATGTCGACCGGGGCGTTGATGGGGGCTCCTCCCGGCGCGGCGGAGATGATGTTTCAAGCGATTCTCGGTCACGAATTTAATCTGGCCGGCCAGGAAGAAAAAGCCGCGCAGTTCGCACCCGAGACTCCCGGTGCGGACGCCAGCTATGACGAAATCGTCGGCGCGATCCAGTTTTACCTCCGACTGGGAAAACCGGAGCAAGCCGACGGGTTGGTCAAGCAATTGCTGCCGGCCGCGCGACGCGAAAAAACCAAAGCGCCGGTTCAGGGATTCAGTCCCATCACCCAAATCATGATGGGCGGTGGCGAAGCGGCCAAAGCGTTTAGCGAACGACACGAGCGGTCGATGGTCGATGCCGTGATCGCGGGTTGGTCCAAGTCGACGCTCAACGCGGCCAGTCGCTCGACGGCCCTCGGCGATGGCTACGTCAATACCTACGCACAGACCGGTAGCGGCGGGTTTCGGTCGGTCCGTATCCGGGGCCCGCTCTCGCCGCGGTTGTTGGATTCCATACTTGCGCAACAGGTGCTGGCGTTTTCTGCGGACAACAGTGATGGGGCAACGAGCCAAGCTCAAACGCTCAGCGGCCAACCTCAAACGCCAACGCTCTCAGCGAATCTGATCGAGCATCTACAGACTCCACTCAGCGACGCGCCGCTGGAAGAACGAAAGACGCGCCGCGTCGTTGCCGCCTATGCCCATTGGTGGGCGGGGCGTCCGGAGAAGTGTTACGAACAACTGGTCGACCTTTGCACCGAATTCCCCGCCGATGTCGACTTGCAAATTGAGCGTGCCCGTTTGGCGAGCGAGCTGAAACAACCCCGTTTGGCGCTTGAGACGTTGGATTCCTTCAGCCCGCTGGACAGTCGCATGCTGGTCCGCAAGGAGATGGCTGCGATGAATCTGGCTGCCGAGATCGGGGACACCGAGCGAGCCAAGGTTGCTGCCGAGCGGTTGTTCGGCATGCGTTTGGACGTGCAGATGCAACTCGCCTTGGCCGACCAGCTGAAACGATTGGGGCTGAATGATCAAGCCAACGCGATGCTGGCGCGGACCCGTAGCGGCCGCGTCCGCGACGAGAACACCGAATTGCAGATTGCACGCGCGTTTCTTTCCGCCGGTGACAAAGAGGCCGCGGCCGAGGTCGCCTATTCGCTGATGCGACGACTTTCAGCTGGCCGGTCTCAAAGCAGCAACCAGTCGTATTATCAGCAACAAGTCGTTTCGATTCTGCAGTCGGCCGGCCGGCTGGAGCCACTGATCGAACGTGCCAAACGGCGCGTCGAATCATCGCCCAAAGCGATTCGTCCCAAGCAGGAACTGGCGGAACTGTATGTCGCCGCGGGTCGCGGTGACGAAGCCAACCAGGTCTGGGAAAACCTGTCCGACGACGTGCCGGTCAACGCTGCGCAAATGATCGCCCGCGCCGATGCGATGGTCAAAGCGAAACGAAACGCGGATGCCGTCAAGCTGTACTTGGATGCCTTCGAGAAAGATCCCAGTCGGTTCAACAACGATTACTACAAGATGAGCAATGCCGCACGGTCTGCGGGGGAAGAGACGATCGACGAAATGTATCGTCGGCTGATCAAGATCCCCGTGGAAAGTATTCCGACGTATCGGATGGACGAGCTGGCCCGGTTGGGATCGCGGAGCACGTTGAGTGATGCCCAACGAGAGTTCATCGCGCATTTGTTGAAATCACCCGCCGCCCAGGCACAGGTCTATAACATTGTTCGCAATCTGCCGGACGAGCAACGCAAGCAGATTCCGGAATACCGCGAGGCGATTCTGAATGCGGTGTGCAGCAACGACTCGTTTTCAGCCGAGTCCCAGCTGTGGAACGTCAACAGTCGCAGCAGCGGAGGGTTTGCGATCGGACCGCTCGCCGACGCGTTGGTGATGATTCAAACCGACACGGATGCCAATCAAAGATTCCGACAGGCGGCAGAGAACGCGAGTGAAAACGAGTCGCTCAAGGTGGGGGCGACGTTCCTGTTGGCACTGATCGACACCGACAAAGCGGAGAAGGTGCCCGATAGCCTGGCATCGATGCGGGCTTGCATCAAGCGTGAGCCGGACGACACTTCCACGACGCCGACGGTTTGCTCTGGATTGTTGTGGCAGGCCGGACAAGTGCTGGAAAAGGTCGAGGGCGTGTCTGCCGATTTCTTGATCGATCTGTATCAAGAGGCCAAGCGATCCGGTCGGATGTCCGGTAGCAGCCCGCAGTACACGTTGGACCATCGCTTGATCGATACCTACAAGAAGGCAGAGCGTTTCGATGAGGCCCGTGCGCTGTTGCTGGAGCTTTATCGCGTCACCGATTTTTCAAGCCAAAATCAGTACAACCCCGGTTACGGAGACTATCAGCAACTGCAGTTGAATCAGTGGGTGGCCGAACAACTGCTCGCGTGTCACTCGCCGATCGACGCCTTGATCGTTTATCAAGCGGGATTGTCCAAGCCGGAAAGTTTTGAACGTGCGGCGCGTTGGGGTGGCAGCCGCACTTCGAAGCAGGCGTTCGAGAACGGAGCGGAAGCGGCGGCGGAGAAGATCACACCGGATGTCGCGGCAAATCATCTGGTCCGTCAGGTGGAGGCTTGGGAGAAGGACTTCGAATCCAGCCCGGTCGAATTGATGGAGGCGTCCGCGGAAACGATCATGGCCTCGGACTTGCCATCGAGTTTGGGGCTTGCGATCCGAGTGGCGGTTGCGGACGAGGAAGCTCGGGGCACCGTCGCGGCGTTTGCGGAAAAGGTCGGCAAGCTGTCGGAGGTTCACAGCGAATCGTGGCACTTGGCGGCGCTGCAGTTGATGACGGCCTGTTACCTGGGCGATGATTCCACGACCTCGCTTGCCGACACGTTGTTCGAACGTTTGCCGGCCGAGTCGGAACTGACCGACGAGAACAATCAGACCATCGACCGCGTCAAGGCGACCGCACTGTTTGATCTGTATCCGGTCGCGCGGGCGGCCAGTCGATCGGAGAACAAAGCCGACCATGAGATCGGTGCGCGATTGGTCGGCTACCTCAGCAGGGTGGCCGAATCCGCCAACGACTCGTCGATCGCGTTGGCGTTGGCGGAGATCAGCGGAGACGCGTCGCAGTCCATTTCCCGAATCTTGGATTTGATCACCGCCCAGTCCCAACCGAATGCGCCGCTGTCGCAAGCGTCGGTCGATCGGTGTTTGCAGGTCGCCAAGGACGCCGCCAAGGCCGGTGAGATCGACACCTCGATGCGGGCCTTGCAATTGGCGTTACAAAACGGTCCGCCGCTGCGCAAACTGTCGACCGGAGGCGATGCGTTTGCGATCACTTCGTCACGCAATCAGCCGGTGTTCAGCTCTCGTGAACAGCAGACGGAAATGGATCTGTTGGCCGACAAGGTTGACGCCGTGACCGATGCGTTGTCCCAAGCGATGGGCGTTCCATTTGAATTCAAGCTCAGTTCTTACCAGAGCGATCGTGAACGGCAAGTCGATCGCCAGGCGATGAGCCGTGTGACCGATGCCTACTTGGAGATCTTCGCCCCGGCCAATCGGCCCGGCACGGTATTCGACTATTCCCAAAAGATTGCGACGTCTTCCTACGACCGGATCCGATCCGATGACGACATCGTCGTCTCTTCGGCATCGATGGTGCTGGCCACTGCGGCGGCGGCCAGCGGTCGAGCCGACGAGGTTGCGGTGACGCTGCAGAAACGTTTGGCATCGGCCGACCAGAACGTGGAGTTGTCGATCGCGTTGGTTCAACTCTCCTTTGCCGCCGGTCAGATGGAGCGTCTGGCCACGTCGCTGGAACGCATGATTGAATCCATCGGCAAAGAACTTCCTCCGCTGGGGCAAAGACCCGCCGGCAGCGGGCCGGTGACGACGATCACCAGCCAGATGGCCAGTGAGTCGCAAAAGAAGTCGGAAGTGGTCGATCGGGTGATGCATGCCGTCTGGCCGATCGTTGCGTCGGATTTGATCAGCGATGCGAAAAACAAAGGTGATGCAAGTTTGGCGGCGGTCACGAAGCATGTGGCTGAATTGCTCCGGCGCACCGAATCGTTGATCGGTTCAGACAGCTATACCGCCAACCGGCACCGCGAAATCCGCCGGCGGCTCGCGCTGCGGTACGTGGCGATCGCCAAGGCCAGCGGCGATATCCAAGTCATCGACGACTACATCCAATCCGAGTTGGACACGATCGAGACGCAGCCCTACCCCAGTGGAGTCGACCTGCAAGATTACAAGCGGCGCGCCCTGGAGCGGTTGACGGTCAGCATGATCGATGACTCCTTGACCGATCAGATGGATCCCGTTTTCCGCCAAGCCATCACCAAGCATCTCAACACCCAACGCAACTATTCCAATCGGTTTGAATCCCATGTTTGTCTGGCGATTTCACAGTTGGCCGCTGACAAGCAGATCGAGTTATTGCAGAAGTTGACGTTCGGCCGCGACGGTGACCATCCGATCGCGTACTTCGACGCGCTGGTCAGCTACGAGATTCCGCCGCCGCTGGTGCGACGACAGCACCCGAAGCTCGATGCAGTCATCAATCTTCCGACCAGCACCGAGGACTATCCGGTCGTCAATTCGTTGGTGATGTTGATCGATGCCGCAGTCACGGCCGGGCAAGCCGAGTCGGTCATGGAGCATCTTCAGCGAAATCGACAAGCCGTCGGTGATGAAGCTGACATGGCCGCGGCATTATTAAGATTGGCAGCGGCCAAATCGAACGACGACGAAACCGCTGCGGTGCTCAATGAAATCGCACCGATGTTGCGCGCGGTTGGTGATCGGATGGCCCAAAACCTTCCCAAACAAAACGACAAGAGTCTTCGGTTCCCGGCATTGGAGACGCATTTGATCGTTCGTGCGGTTGAAGCGGGGCTTCCGGTCGCGATTGCGGAACCGATGATCCGCAACGTGAAAACCTACGCGATTCGCGGACAACGAAACTTTATGGTTTCTGCGGTGGCCCGCGCGACGGCAAAGATGGGCGTCGGTCGCGCGGCCGGCGCGACGACCGATTCCCCGTTGGAACATTTTGATGTCGTCCCAATCTCCGCGCGCTATCGCGGTGATAACGTGCGATTACCGCCGCTCTATGCCGTCAGTCCCGAAGGCTGGATCAGCGGGACCAGCGGGTATGAACAGTCGCACTTGATGTTCAAGTATCCGCTCAGCGGTTCGTTCACGTTCTCGGCGGAGATTGAAGACGGGGGCTGGGGCGAAGCCGACGTCGCCTATGGGGGTGTGATCTACCAAGGCAACGGATGGCAACAAACGGCCAAGATTTTGGGGATGGGCAATCGTGGACAGGTCGAGTTCAAGGTCGGGGCGATCCGCCAAGGCAAACCCAACGTCGAAGCGGTTTCGGTTTCGGCCGACCGTGTTGAAGCGTTGTGCAACGGCGAGCCCTATGTCACTGACACAGTGACAGGGTCGTATCCCTTCGTCTCGGTCCATCACCACAAGTATCGCACGACGAAGTTTCGTGACGTGCGATTTTCGGGATCACCCACGATTCCCGACGAAGTCAATTTGATCGATCCGACGATGCGTGGCTGGGGCGTGCTGACGCGTGGAAAGTCGATTCCAAAGATGTTGCTCCCGATCGGGCCGAAGCAAAATGAGCAATCGATCCTCAAGTTCCGCGAAAAGATGGAAGCGGACTTGGCGAAGGGGCCTTTGGCGGATGGGTGGAGTGTTCGCGAGGGACAATTGCACTACAACGGCAAGCGCGCCAGTTCCGGTGGCCGGGCGAGCGAGTCGGCCAGTCACATCGAATACCTGCGACCGATTCAGAATGGGGAATCGATCGAGATCGAATTTTATTGGAAGACCGGAGAAACGGAGTTCTCGCCGACGATCGGACGAACGGTGATGCGATTGGGGCCGGAGGGAACGACACCGGATTGGATCATCGCCAACGGTGACTTGGCATCGGTCGGGTTCATCAACGTGGCAAACGTCGACCCGCCCTATTCGGCCATCGCGGCGGACAACGTGCCGAAGGATGACGCTTGGAATACGTTGGTCATGTCACGCGACGGCGATCAGTTGTCACTGACGCTGAACGATCAACCGCTCACAGCGATCCCGGTCCGCGGCCATGAACGACCGGGTATTTACCGTCACGAGAAGTGTGACGTGACCGTCCGCAAGATTCGATTGACGGGCGATTGGCCCGACGAGGTTCCGGCGGAATTGATTATGTCCTTCGCCAGAAGGTCGGGAAGACCAACACCAGCACGCTGAAGACTTCGACGCGACCGAGCAGCATCAACCAGACGAACAGGAACTTGGCGCCTTGGCTGAATCCGGCGTAGTTCTGCGTCGCGCCGACGACACCCAGTCCGGGGCCGATGTTGTTGAGCGTGGCGGCCACGGCGCTGGCACAATCGAGCAGTTTTTCGTCCAGCGTGTTGTCTTCGACCCTCTCCGTTGATGTTTCGGAATAGCCCCACGTCGAGCTCGGTTCGAAGGTGACCAACAGCATCCAGGAGGCGATGAAAATTCCCAGGATCAAACAGAAGTAGACCATGATGCCGCGGAGCATCGCCGGATCGTCGGCGGTGGTGCCGCCGATCCGAATCAGCCGGACGACGCGTGGGCGATACGAAAGTTCGATCTCGCGGAGCAGGATTTTGTAGAACAGCACGTGCCGAATGACTTTCATTCCACCGCCGGTGCTGCCGGCGCATCCGCCGATGAACATCAACACGAGCAGGCTGCCGCGGGCAAAGTTATTCCAGCGATCGAAGTCGGCCGTCCCGTAGCCGGTGGTGGTCATCACCGAGACGACTTGAAACAGCCCGTTGCGAAAGCCTTGCCCGAGGGATTCAAAGCCGACGTCACCGGCACGCATCCCGAACAGCAAGATACACCCGCTCAGTCCGGCGATGATTCCGATAAAGGTTTGAAACTCCACATCCTGAAACAGCTGCCGCGGCCCGCCCATCAGGGTTAAATACAGCAAGGTGAAATTGGTGCCGGCCAGGATCATGAAGAGGATGGTGGTGTATTCGATCAGTGGGCTGTCGAATCCGCCCAGCGATCGGTTGTAGGTACTGAACCCACCGGTGGCCATGGTTCCGAAGGCGTGACAGAGTCCGTCAAAGAGCGTCATGCCTTCGAGCATGTAGATCGCCGTCAGGATCGCGTTGAGGCCACAGTAGATACCGGCGAAGACGAGCGCGGTGTGTTGCATCCGGGGCATGCTGCCTTCTTTGCTCGGCCCCGGCATTTCGGCGCGGACCATCGCCTTGCCCGCAGATCCTTGACCGAGGATGGCGACGAACAACACGACGATCCCCAGTCCGCCCAGAAAGTGCGTCCAGCTCCGCCAGAAGAGGATGCAGTGTGGCACGGAACTCGGGTTCTCCAAGTCCGTCAGGATGGTCGCGCCGGTCGTGCTGAAGCCGGACTGCGATTCGAACATCGCTTCGATGAACGTGATCGGTTGATCGGCAGCAATTTCGGTTCCGGCCAAGTAATACGGCAACGCGCCCAACACGGTCGCCAGCACCCAACTGAGTCCGACGACGGCCATCGCTTCCTTACGAAACAGCGGTTTACCGCGATTGCCGCGTCCGCTGACCAGCAACAGCGTCCCGACCAACAAGCTGATCGCCATGCTCAAGACCAGGCCGCGAATCCCCTCGCGTTCCAACGCCTCGGCCGCAGGCAGATGGGTGCGGTTGGCCAGCAACGGAAACGCAAACGGCAGGCTGAAACTCATCGATCCGCCGATCAGCAGACAGACGATGCCAAGCACACGGCTGAGAAGTCGAAAATTCAAGGCTTGCGGGTCCTATCGGGGGAATCAGCTGTTTTCCGCCAGGATTGTAGTGCGTTTGTGCAGAATGTCGCGGGTGGCGATTGGCATCCGGTTTGCTTTTCAAAACTCCCGGCCTCGAAAAACCCTTCCCCAGGGGATGAACGACGGCTAGGCGGTCGGCGCTGGAGGCGGCGTCGATCGCCACTTTTACGGTGTTTTCCCGCGTCTTGATCGGGCTGATTCGGGCCGGAGGCGGTGCCGAGACCATGCGGCAACCGGTGCATTTTGCAACACGCAAATTGATACACTGGTTGTGGCATCGAAAGAGATAGCGGAACGGCGCGAGCCGTCCGGTGGAGGCGTTGAATACGCGTTGACGGACCGGAGGGCTCGCGCCCTACCGCTAACCGCAACAGCAGGAGATAACGGAACGGCGTGAGCCGTGCGGTGGAGGCGTTGCAACCGCGTTGACGGACCGGAGGGCTTGCGGCCTGTCGATTTAGTTCCTGGGGACGGTTGATTCGATTTTGGTTCCGGACGAGGCTTTTATGGTGCTATGCGGGGCATCCAGAGTCGTTGGTAAGCGTGTTGACGGGATCGTGGCGTTCGCTTGTGGCGGATTTCGTTCGAAATGCCCCCTATCTCCCCTAGTTTGCTGTTCCGAGCGATTGTGTCGCCGCGGCGGCGCGCAGCTTCGCCAAGTAACTCATGATTTTCTTCAGATTGAATCCGGTCGCCGCCCAGCGCCATTCTTGATTCACACCTGCGATACCTCGAAGCAGGAATCGCCGCATATCAAGCGTGCTCTTGATCACGGCGAAAGGCGTTTCACCGAAATGCTGACGACGAGAGTAAGCCTCTTTGGCTGCAGGCGTTTCCATTCGCGCACGCTGCCGACGTCGCGCTCCTTCATGCTCATCATGCATCGTCTCGCGACCACGTGGCGGGCCAGGCTTGCGACCACGTCGCTTGCCCGCTCGCTTGTCCGACGAGGTCGCTTCGCTGGACTCCTGGGACGATGCCTCGCTGCTGCTTGCCTCGTCTTTTGGCTTCACGTTCTTGCGACAACGCCCAGCCAGCGTGCAGCCCTCGCATTCAAAACAGGTGTAAACCTTTCGCTGCACCGGAGAGCCGTCGCCATGCGTCGTGTTCTCGGTCGTCCGATGTGAAAGCACTTTGCCTGCCGGGCAGTAATAGCAGTCGTTCGCTTCGTCGTACACAAACGCTGCTTTGTCAAATCGTTTGGTTTGTGGATTAACCGGCAACTGATCAATCTGATCGGCGGCAACGGGCTCAGTCAAATCCGAACGCTCGGCAGGGTTGTTCTCGCGATTGGTTTCGGCAAGCGGGCCAATCAGTTCGATCTGTTTTTCCTCAGCCGCAGTGAGGTTTTTGCCCGTCGTGTAAGCCGAGTCAGCCATGACTCGCTTAATGTCAATTCCAAAGTCGTTGGCCACACAGTCGACGATGGTGGCAAATTCGTGGTGTTCGACGTTGCCGATCAAGACGTCCGCCGCAACGATCAGGCCGCTCTGCGTTTCGGTCGTCGCCATCGGAGTAAAGTTGGCTGCGTAACCACCCTCCTTATTGGGAAGAATGCGACTGTCCGTGTCAGTCTTGGGTAACTGGGCGGGGCCCTTCGTCCCATTTTTCCTGCGGACTTCGTCCATCGCATTGACCGTCTCCAGATGAGCGGCCAGTTGTGAGCGTCGTGACTTCAAGTTGGCGACGGCGGCGGGTAGGCGGTCCGCCGAAACGTCCTGTCCGATGAGATCTTCGTCGCATGCGTCGTTGACTTCGAAGGTTTCCAGGGCCTCATCAATTTGCGCGTCAAGTTCTTCGAGTGCTTTGGCTAATCGTTTGGCCGTCCAAGTCTTGTATTTGTTGGCGTCAGCCAGGATGCGTGTGCCGTCGATGCACAGTTCCGAGAGATTGGCGATCCCCAGGTTGATCGCCAGCTTGACCATTTGTTTGAAGATGCCTTTGACTGCATCACTATTGTTTCGGCGGAAGTCGCTGATCGTGCTGTGATCGATGCGGCGACCGCTGCTAAGCCAGATAAAATCGATCGAATGCTTGAGTTCGTATTCAATGTTCCGGCTGGATCGGATTCGCCGAATCATGGCAAACAGCAGGATCTTTGCCATTACGCTGGGATGGATCGGCGGCTGACCGAATCCGCCGTTGTAGGCCGCCTCCCAATCAGTCCAGTCCATCTGATCGAGAATCTCGTCGACCAAGCGAACGGGATGATCCTGAGGGATGAGTTCCTCCAGGGCGGTGGGAATGAGGACCAGTTGCCCGCGTGGTGTAGGAGCTTCCTGCCAATAGCTGGTCTTGGGTTGTCTCTGGCTCACTGGGCAAGCCTCCCTGCGTGAGAAGTGAATCGCGACGACGATCCGCCAAGAATAGCAAACATCGTGACGATGCCTACTAAGCCACCTCCCCTCGTTTTGTGGATACACTAAACCGACAGGCCGCTTGCGCCCTACCGCTAACAGCAACAGCAGGAGATAGCGGAACGGCGTGAGCCGTGCGGTGGTGGCGTTGAATACGCGTTGACGGACCGGAGGGCTCGCGCCCTACCGCTAACCGCAACAGCAGGAGATAGCGGAACGGCGCGAGCCGTCCGGTGGTGGCGTTGCAACCGCGTTGACGGACCGGAGGGCTCGCGCCCTACCGCTAACCGCAAATTGGGGACTCTTTATCGTGTGTGGTCGCATCAATCTTCGCACTCCCGCGGCCGCGTGGACGCAAGAGTTTTTGCCGCTGTGGTCGCAAGAGGAGATTGCCGCGAAGGCGGCCGAGTATGAAAGCACCGCGCGGTACAACATCGCGCCGACCCAACAGGTGTCTTGCGTGCGGGCCGCCGCCGACGGCCCTCGACGCGAGTGGGTGATGCTGCGTTGGGGACTGGTCCCGTCATGGGCCGACGATTTGGCGATCGGCAATCGGATGATCAACGCCCGCAGCGAGACGGTGCACGAAAAGCCGTCGTTCAAGAAAGCGTTTGCCAGTCGACGTTGTCTGATCCCCGCCGACGGTTATTACGAGTGGATGAAGACGGCCGATGGAAAGCAGCCTTACCTGATCGAGCCCGTCGATGGCGGCGTGCTGGCGCTGGCGGGTCTTTGGGAACGCAACCGCAAGATCGAGGGCGACGACCGGCCGATCGAAACGTTTACGATTTTGACCACGGCCGCCAACGAGACGACACGGTCGATTCACGATCGGATGCCCGTGATCCTGGATCCCGACGGGCAAGCGGCATGGCTGGAACAGGATCGCGACGATCCGAGTTCCCTGCGCGAATTGCTGCGGCCGGCGCCTGTGGATCTGCTGACCGCCTTTCCGGTATCCAAAATCGTCAACAGTCCGCGCAACGACGTGCCGGAGTGCGTCCAGCGCATCGAATTGTCGGAAGGGTCATCGCAGCAGCAGGATTTGTTTTAATGCTGCGTCTACTTTTAGATTTGGAGTGCCGCAATTACCACTGAGCCCACGGATGGCAGCGCGAACCCACGGATTTTCGGCACCCTGTCATCCGTGGGTTCGCGCTGCCATCAGTGGGTATTATTTTCGATGGTTAGCCCAGTAAAAAAGCGAACGCCAGTCGCTCTCTACTCCTCTCGCAACTGCTGATACAGCTTCGCGCGAGCCAGTCTCCAGTCGCGTTCGACGGTCCCCTCGCTGACGCCTAAGACTTCGGCGGTTTCGGGAATCGACAATCCTGAGAAGAACCGCAACTCGACGACTTCGCGCTGCCGTGGCGAGTCCTTTTCGAGCACTTCCAGAGACGCTTCCAGGTCTTCGAATCGGCAACCGTTGCTGGTTTCGAAATTCTCCAGCACGACGTCCAGCGAACCTCGTTGGTACTCGCCGCCACGTTTGGTCGTGTTCCGTCGTCGCGCGTGGTCGATCAAGATCTGACGCATCGCGCGGTTGGCGGCGGCGAAGAAATAGCGCCGGTCGGTCGCGTTGCCGATCGCATCGGAATCGAGCAACCGAATGCAGGCTTCGTTGACCAGCGCGGTGGCCTGCAGCGTGTGGTCGCTGCGCTCGCGACGCATCAGCGCCGACGCCATCTGTCGAAGTTCGCTTTGGAGTTGTTCGAACAGTTGTTCTTTGACGGAATCGTTGCCGCGTCCGAGTTCACGCAGCATCATCGAGACGTCGTTGGGGGGCTGATTCATTCCTGCCGACCTTGCAAATAGCGGTGAAAGCCAGGCGGCAGTGTACTCTTTCAGACCAAAAACTCCAAAATCGCGTCGGCAAGCTTGTTTTCACAGGCGTCGTCGAACGCCACGAACATCGGGAACGAGTTGATTTCTAAGAAAACCGGATCGCGAAATCCGTCGCGGCAGCGGAAGTCCAGCGCACAGTAATCGAAACCGATTTGTTCGACCAATTGATGGATCGACGGGTCGAGTTCCGGCGGGACCTCGACCGCGTGGACGACCACGTTGTCGTCGGTCCGGTAATCAATTTCGGTCGTTTGCAGGTGAAACGCATGCAGGTTTCCGCCGATCGAGAAGACCCGCACGTTTTCGCCGTCGAGTCGTTCCTGGACGAATTGTGGCGTCCGTTCCATCAATCGCGACGGATCGTCGATCACGTCGCGGACGATGATCGCATGGTCGCCGCCGGCGAGCGGTTTGATGATCTTGGATTCGGGGTCGGGAATCGATTCCAGTGGCGACAGGTCACCCAGTACGGTGGTTTGTGGAATCACAAACCCGCAGTCGCGGGCGCGGACCAAATTGCGTGACTTGTTGTTTCCATCGCCGACGGTGCTTCGGTTGAGCAATCGAATCGCAGGCCAAGCCAATGCAAACGATTCGGCGACGTCGTAGGCGGCGTGATTGGCGACCGCGTCGCAGTCAAACACGTTGAAACGCAGAAACATCGCCGCAGGCCGCAACGCCACGTCGCCGAGATCAATTTCGGGCGTTTGAAAATCCCAGGCGATCTGGCGAGCGTCCGGCCGGTCGGTGTCCCAGAAGAAATAGTCGACGCCACGCAGGTGGGCTTGGTCGACGATGCGTTGGGTGTTGGGGTCGGATTCACCGCCGACGATCACCAGGTCTATGTTGCGCGCGTTCATCTTTAAGAGCCACTTACCAGCGGCGAAAGTTTTTCCACGGCCGGGGGATGTTCTTGAAGGGACTTGAGGGCACTTTGAATTGCGGCTTCCTGGTCGAGCCCTCTTCGCCCCAGGCTAGCGTGGTGGCGTTTGGCGTGCGGTTGGATTCTTCACCCACCGCGTGGGTCGTCACCTGAGACTCTTCGCCGGAACGGTTGGTCGTGATGGGGTTGGGCGTCGGTTGGCCTTCTTCACCCACGGCCATCGTCGTCGCACGTCGTCCGTCTTCACCCAGACCGTACGACAATGTCGTCGGCGGTTGGGTCGACTCTTCACCGATCGCATGGGTGGTGGGCCGAGCGGTCGGCGGCTTGGTCGACTCTTCACCGACGGCCTTGGTGGTGATCTGAGGCGTCGGCGGCTTGGGTGATTCTTCGCCGACCGCGTAGGTAGTGATTTGATTGGCCGGTGGCCTGGACGATTCTTCGCCGACGGCTTTGGTGGTGATTTGATTGGCCGGTGGCTTGGATGATTCTTCGCCGACTGCCAGCGTGGTGGCTTGCTGATAGGGCGGGTGGGTTTGGGGTGGCAGGCTGGGCGGGTTGCCTTCTTCACCGAGTGCGAAAGTGGTGAGGCGTCCAGAGCCACCGGACTGTGCCGACGCAGTGGTTTCGTCGAGCACCTGGTAGGCGGCTGCGGAAGACAAACCGGCGACGACCAGTCGACGCAGAAAATCGCGACGGGGGACTTCACCGCGAAGGGCTTGTTCGACGATCGCGTCCACGGCCGGGTTGGTGTTGGGGTCAGACATGAGATCGCCCTTTTGGAAATGAGTTGGGTGTGGGTGTCACAGAGTCGGGTCGCAGGGGATGAAGCACTTGTTGGGGTGCAGTCATTGGGTGCCGAACGTTCGTCTGAAGCCGAATGCCGCTGATTCAAGCTTAGCTGACAAAGAAACCCCGCATCGAGATCGATGCGAGGCCGGGAGAAATGATTTCTGCGATTGGCTCACCAACCGCGTCGGACGCTACGGCTGCGGAAGACCGTCGCTCGTGGTGTCGAGTTTTGGTAGACCGATGCCGTCGTTCCGCTGCTGTAGTTGCCGCCGGTGTAGCTGGGCGTGCTGGTCGGGTAAACGGGGTAGCTCGGATTGGAGGATTGGCGATTGTCGATCGCTTCGGACGACGAACTGCCGTAGGTGCCCCAGGTTCGGGTGACGGCATTGGAGCGGGCGTTGGCCCAGTTGCCGTTGGCGACCGCGTTGCTGTTGCTGCGGGCAAATCCGCCGACGGTGCGGGCGTAGGAATTGGAGTGAGAGCGGGCACCCCAGCCGTTGGCCGACGAGTTGCCGTTGCTGATCGCGACACCGCCGTGGGAAACGGCTCGGCTGTTGCCGGTGGCGTAGCCGCCGTTGAATCCGCTGCCGGTCATCGTCGATCGGGCATAGCCGCCGCCGCTGGCGACCGCCGAGGAATTCAGTCGGGTGTTGCCTCGTCCGTAAGCACTCGAGATGGCGGTGCCGCCGGTCGAATAGCTGGACGCGGAGACTTGGGCGTGGGCGTTGCTGCTCAGTACGTCGGTGGTCAGTGCGGCGAAGGTGGTCAGAGCGACAAAGGCGAAGGTGGTTGCGAAGCGTTTCATGGGTCTGTTCCGAGTGGTAAAGTGGGTCAACGAGCTGGTGAAGTGGGTGGCGGCCGTTGTGGTCGGCCTTCACCAGACACCTGCGTCGCGACCTTCCAAACCCCTCAACGATTCTTGAAAAGTTTTCTTAGTGGTGTTGGGCACACTACAAAGACTGCCGCAGCGCCGCTCGGACTTCGCGTTTGACAGCTTCGCCGAGCGTGCTTTCCTGCAATTGCCGCTCGATCTCCGCCGCCGTGCCCCGCAATCGGATCGGTCCCTCGATCATTTCCGGCAGCGACATTTCGAGCGCGATTTGGTCTCCGGCACGACTGACCGAAACGGCGCGACTGCCAGAACCGGAACGAATCGCTGACGTGCTGACGCTGGTTCCGCCAGGTTCGTCGGCGGGAACCGGGGGCGCAAACATCTGGTCCAAGAAGCCGTTTTCCATGGCCCCGGGGTGCAGCACCCGCGTGCGGCCGCGGCGCAGCACCACGATCGGAAACGCCGGGTCCGGCTGCCGGAGTGCATCGCCGGTGATCATTGCTCGCCCGCCGGCTTCCAGGATGACGTCACCGGCACGCAGTCCGGTGCCGGCCGCGGCCGACCCCGCCGTGACGGATTCGACCAGCACGCCGCGTTTTTTACCCAGCATGGGTAGATGCAGACGCAGCAGGCGAGGCACGGGTTTGAGGGTCAGATCCGGTTCCGGCTCGGCGGTCGCAGGTGGCGACTGGGCGAAGACGGCAAACGCGACGAGCAGGGTTGCGGCGGTGCCGCTGAAGAGTCGAAGGGCCATGGGGCAAGTCCTCAAATGGAGTCGGGGTTTGGAAACGAACGGAAAGAAAGCGGGGGTGATTTGAAAGTCCTTGTCGTCGGCGTTGCCGCCCAGACGCTGGCGCGAGCCCAATGTCTCCTACCTTCAAACCAATCGGGGTATTGTTTGTTAGCGGTAGGGCGCGAGCCCTCCGGTCGTTCAACGTCAAACCGGACGGCTCGCGCCGTTCCGCCACCTCCTTCAATGCCAACGCAAAAAAGCCCCCGACCGAGGTCGGAGGCTTGGTGGCGGTTGCGTTTCGTTTAGCGGCCGAACATTCGGATCCCGCTGCTGCGGATGACTCGGGTGGGCGTCGAGCGGGAATTGGTCGCGTTGGGTTGGCTTTGATAGACTTGGCCTTGATAAACCTGACCTTGATAGACCTGGCCACCCCACTGTCGCGTGTGGCTCTTGGAGTACGCTTTGGTGTGTTGTCCGTAGCCGGTCGAATGGCTGCCGCCGTAGACTTGGCCGCCCGACGTGCCGGTGTGTCCGCCACTGATCACGCGTCGGTTGCCGCCCTGGGTGACCACTCCGCCGTGGCTGACGTGGGCACCGCCGCGTCCGAGATTCAGTTGAACGTTGTGGGCCGCCCCGGCTTGGCCGCCGCCGACACCGATCGAGTTGCTCAAGGCGATCCCGTTGGGGCCGGCTCCGAGGGCGAATCCGTGACCGAAATCGACTCCGTTTTTCGAACTGCTGCGGGTTTTGGCGATTTGGATCATGCCGCTTGCGTTGGCACCGGCTCCGGCACGTCCGCGGGCGATGTCGACCCAAGATCCGGCCGATTGGGCGGAAACTTCAGCGGGCGAAGCCGCCAGGGCGAGGGTGAACAGGGTGGCGGCGGCGACGGTGCAGAGGATTTGGCGTTTCATGGTTTTGTCTCGGTGGAGTGTTTGTTGAATCGGGTGAGTTGCCTGACACACGACCCTGCGGCAGCCGCGGTGAAACCCCTGAAACAAAACCTGAAAAAAGGTGACAGAGGACTGGGAACCGCTTCATCACTCCGTGCGTTACGGCCTGAAACGCTCTGTTTTACGAGGTTGTAGCGGCAGGGCGCGAGCCCTCCGGTATCCGCTTGAAACGCGTTGAAACACCGGAGGGCTCGCGCCCTGCCGCTAACGCTAACGAGAATCACTCCGTCGGCATGCACAGCATGCCCTGCGCCGCTTCGCGACTACGGCTTGCTCTGGCACGCGAGATCGTCCAGCCACAGCGTTCCGGCTCCGCTGGCGACGATCTGGATCCGGACCGGGACGATGGTGCCGGCATCAACGCGTCGGCCGTCCGCGGTTTGTGTCACCTGAAACGGCGCAACCACCCGACGCCAGGAGTAACTGCCCGAATCGAATTCGATCAGCGTCTCCTCGCCGGGCCCCAAAATTCGCATCGCGCCGGCGGCAAGCTGGTCGGCTTTGACCCAACACGAAAGCGCATACGGTTGACCGGCAACGACGGAAAACTCCTGGCCGGTTCGTCCCGAGGCGTCGGCGACACCGTCGGGGTCCGCAGCGGTCGCGGTGATCTTCAGCGAGCGGTTTCCCGAGTGCGCCTCGGGGCTGACTCTGGCGGAAGAGGCAAACCCAGGGGTGGTTTCCCACTTTGCGCCGGAAACGGAATTCCAGTAGCGGATCGAATCGAGTTCGAAGCCGCCATTGAGGATCGAGGCCGCAGTCGTTTTTCGGGGATCGGCCGGGGGCATCACTTCGATCTTGGTCGCCCGGGGCAGCTTCGCGAGCGATTTGATGAACGTTTCGAGCGCGACGATTTGCGTTTGGTCGACGCCTGGGGAACGTTTTCGTCGACTCAGTTCGGTTGTGATGGAGCGAACGGTGGAGAGGAGATCGCAGGCGGGTTCGACGTCGATGGCACGTCCGACGGCCGCCTCCGCCGCCACCAGGTCGCCGGATAACGCTGCGGTGCGGCAATGTCCCAGGGCGGCGGCGGCTTGATTTTCGCCCGTCAGTGCGGCGCGCTCCGCGATCCAAAACATCGCCGCTGCCTCGCCCAATCGCCCCTGGTTCTCGCGACATTGCGCCAGCCCGAATGACCCCAACGGATGATCGGGATCGGCATCACAGACCGCCTGGAAATCGAGTTCGGCCGTTTCGAAGCCGCCCTCACGCAACAAGATCATGCCACGGATCGCCCGCGCGTTGAGGTTGTCTGGATCGATTGTCAACGCCGATTCGATCGCCGCGAACGCCTCGTCCTGGCGGGCTTGATTGAGCCGGACGCCGGCCAATGCGGTGAATCCATCGACCAGGTTGAAACGAATTTGCGATTCGGGGCGAGCGAGTTGTTGTTGCAACCAGTCGCCGATCTGTGCCCGTCCCCGCAGGTCGTCGACGGCGACGAAACGCACGTCGGCAATTTCTCCCAGGGGATACGTATCGATGGCGGTTTGGATCCAAAGCCGCAGGGCTCGATCGACTTGCGACAGTTCGGCGTATGCCTGACCGGCCTGCCATCCGACCCAGGGGTGCACATCGTAAGACTGCATCGCCCGCTGGGCATCCTCGAGACTCCATTGCAACCGTTCGGTCGCTCGGCGCTGACGTTCGGCCGGGCTGTAACGTTCGTCGTCGGCGATCAATTGGGCTTGCCAACGATAGACGCTGGAACGATCGGCAAAGGCAAAGCAGCGCTGGGGCAACAGCGTGATGCACTGACCGAAGGCGTGCAGCGCGGGTGCCAAGTCTTCCCATTGCAGATCGTCGGGGTGCTCGGCACCGTTCCGCTGGGCGATCAAATAATGGACTTGCCCGAGGCCCAAATGCGATCCGTAATAATTCGGTCCCAGTGCGGCCGAGCGACCGAACAAATCACGCGCGGTGAGCAGTGCGTCGTCACCCTGATAGCCGCGAAAGACCAATTCAAAGCTGGGGTCGATCGCGGCGATCATGCTGAGCACGGCCAGGGAGTGCGCATCGGCGCCGTTGCGTGTTTGCCCCAAATCCTTTCCTTGCAAACGCGCGCCAGTGCCCAGTCGCATGTTTGCGATCGATCGATACAAGCGTGTGGATTCGGACAGTCGAAACCGATCGATTCGGTCACTGACCACCAGCGCCGCCTTCGCTTCGGCTTTGCCGGCGTTGGTCGTCAGCAATCGACCGGCGGCACGGAGCAACGCGCTCGGGCCTCCGACGCGACCTTCGCCGGTCAGTCGGACACCGATCGATTTGACCAGCATGGCATCCATCAACATCAACTGTTGATAAACGTCCCAGCGAAGGCGATCGATCTGTTCGGCCGAGAGATCTTGATCGGGCAGCCCGGTCCACCAATCGGCGCGGTCCCAGATGCCCAGTCGTTTCAGGGCGGTGGTACAGGCCAGCAGAGCTTTGGTGTCTCGGCTCAAGACGTTTTGTTGCTCGACGGTTTCGGCGAGGGTGTAAAAATCGACGAGTGCCTCGATGCGATTGGCTTTCTGTTCGATTCGATCGGCTCGTTCGACCAGTCGGGGTTCCGATCGCATGCCGGGCAGCGTATTGCGCAAGACGTCCAACGCGGAGGTGTATCGATCGCGAGACACCTCGATCGCGGCCAGATTTTCCGCGGCGTCGGCGGTGGTTTGCAACTCCGCGAGCCGTTGTCGGTCTTTGGCTTCGAGTTCCAATCGCTTGCTGCGCCGTTCCTGTTCGGCTTGCAGTTTTCGGACGTTGGCCACATTCCACAGAATGGACCCCGAGACACCGCCGATGGCCAACAGCAGAAGCGTCACGGCGAGGGTACTGGTGGCGGTGCGGTGTCGACGCATCCAGCGATTCACGCGAACCGAAACGGAGTCCTTGTGGACCGAGACCGCTTGATCGGCCATCCAGCGATTGACGTCGTCGGCGATGTGGTTCGGATCGGCGTATCGGTCGGTGGGATCGGTGGCCATCGCTTTCAAGCAGATCGACTCCAGCGGCGGCGCGATGTCAGCAGCGATCTGGCGTGGCCGGGTCAACGTTCCAGCGGCGATTTTTTTCAACAGCCGGGAGACGGAATCATCCTGATGGGGCGGGCGGCCGGTCAAGATCTGGTACAGGGTAGCGCCCAGCAAATAGACGTCGGTCCGTGTGCCAATGGACTCGAGTTTTCCTTGGGCTTGTTCGGGGCTCATGTATTGCGGCGTGCCCACGGTGCCGCCGACGCGTGTGGGTGTGGACCCGCTTCCCTTGGCAATCGCTCGGGCCAGATCGGCCGTCATCGATTCGTCGACCGGTTCGTCCAGCAATTTGGCCAGTCCCCAGTCGACGACCAGTGTTTCACCATAGGGGCCGACCATGATGTTGGACGGCTTGATGTCACGGTGCAGGACGCGCTTGCTGTGCGCGTACTGAATCGTGTTGCAGACATCGACGAATCGTGACAACAGCTCGCGCAGTCGCATCCCTTTGACGTCGGCGGAATCGGAGGGTTGCGGCGGCCGATGATAACGATCGATGGTGTCTTTCATCGTGTCGCCTTCGATAAACCGCATCGCGTAATAATGTTGGCCATCCGGCCAGGTGCCCATCGCATAGACAGGCACGATGCCGGGGTGTTCCAGCCGACCGGTCACCTTGGCTTCTTGAATGAATCGCTGGCGTGCTTCCTCGCTGTCGGCCCAGCGCGGTTTGATTTGTTTGATCGCGACGTCGCGATCGAGTTGTCGGTCATGGGCCAACAGGACTTCGCCGAGTCCTCCCTGGCGATAGGCACGGAGAATCCGGAATCGATCCGTGTCGTCTTGATTCGGCGTGTCGCCAGACGTTGACGCGTCGTCATTGGGGCTGTCGGGTTTGAGAAGATGCGACTGCAAAAACGCCCCGTCGCCGGCTTGCCGGTCCGCTTGGATCAATTCCATCACCGCGTCACGCAGTTGACTGTCATCACCGCAACGGCGATCGAGAAACGATGCGAGTTGGTCCGGCGGCAGTTCAACCGCCTCCAGAAAAATCGTCTCGATGGTGTGACGGTCGGGCATGCGTTGGGTGGACGTTAGGGTGCCGCGACGCTGGCTGCTAGATCGGGATGCCAGGCCGGTGCGGCCAGTTCCAGGGTCAGCTCCCATCGTTTCGCCGCCTCTTTCTGTCCCGATTGACGGACCAGATTCAGCAAGGAGATCATCGGGGCGGTCTGCAAGGCCATCGGCAACGCTTCGATTTCGCTTTCGATGCGGACCAAGTTGGCGGCGATGGCGGGCGGCGGTTGGGTGCGATAAGTGAGCTGTTTGGCGAGTGACGCAATCCGTTTTCGCTCGCGCTGATCGGCCAATCGCGTCAACGCGGACTCCGCCGCACCACGATACTTTGGTGATCGCAGCAGCCAGCTGGCCACGACCAGCTTGACCGCCAACGAATCCGACGCGGCGCGCCCGGCGGCAATCTGGACGATGGATTCATCGCCGCCGATCGCTCCGGTCCAATCGATCGGAAGGATTGCCAGTGTCGCCGTCGGCAGGGGCCGGGCGTCGAGTTGGCTGACCAGTTCCAATGCGATGTCGCCCCGTCCGGCGCGCATCGCTGCTTGGGCGGCCATCATCGAGAGCCATTGTTGCCGCCAGACGGGAGGCCGGCTGGAGGCCTCGTGATCGCTGATGCTGCGGACCAAGGCGGGCAGCGCCGCGCCGAAGTCTCCTTGATGGAACAATTCCAACGCAGCGGCTTGATCGGCCGGAACTCGGGTCAGGTCGACCGCAACGACGCGCGGCGATGAAACACGCGTGACGACGCTGTGCCCGTCCAGCAGGATGGCCAGTTGCTCGGCGTCGTAGGTTTGGATCGTTCCACGCAGCGTGCTCAACGGTCGCGGGTACCAGCGATCCTCAGAACGCTCTGATGAGTCCGATCGCGTTTCCGTGGGCGGCGCCAATCGGACGCGGTGCGGCGGTTCGGTCGCCGATGGTGTTTGGGCTTCTGCCGTTGCGGATCCGGCGGCCGACAGGCTGATTAGGCAGGCCGCGACCAGGTGCGGCCACGTGGTGGGGCGGGGGCTGGCTGTGATCACGGCGCGGTCGCCTCATCGCCGCCAGGTTCCGCGGCGGCCGGCTGGGCCGGATCGGACCGCAGCTGGCGCACGTCGACGTATTGGTATTGTCCGTTGTTCATGGCGGCCAGGTCTTTCAAAAAACTATCCGCTGCGGGGCCGCCGCGGCTGCCGAATTCGATGGCGTGAATCGTCGTCCCGCTTTGTTCGGCGCGGTCCTGCACCACCTTCAATTCCAGCTGGGACAGCCGCGGGATGTGCGCGTCGGTGAGAAAGAAAATGAGGTCCGGCGAAAGTCGCAACGCCATCAGCAGGGCGCCTTTGTGTTTGGTGCCGCCGAACGCTTGGATCGCTTCGACGTACCGTTGCGCCCGTTTCAGGTTGTTCGGTTCACCGGCGACCATGGTCATTGGCATCCCGGACATCTGAAACGGTTTGACGTTCTCGTTGTAGAAAATGATCTGGAACTGTTGCTGGGGGGAGAGCGATTGCAGGCTGCGGATCAATTCTCGTTTGGCGCTTCGGAGCGGCAATCCGCCGAAGCCATTCATGCTGTCGCTGCGGTCAAAGACATAGACGAAACGCGTCCCGCTGCCGGAGACGCCGAACAGGCTCGCCGTTGCTCGTTGGCCCGAGGGCGACTTGCTCGACGTGCCCGCTCCATCGCCGAAGGCGTCACCGTCCAGTTGGACGTCGCCGGCGATCCCGCTACCACTTTGCGGGGCCGGGGTCGATTCCATCGCCGACAAGATGCCTTGCAGATCGATCGGCGGTGACAGATCGGCCGGTGGGGCCGCGGCGGCCGACGCACTGGAGGCGTCTGCGGCGGTTTCCTGGACCGTTTTCTTGAGGTCCGCGGTGACTTCATCGTAGCGGTCGCGATCGGGCAGCCGATGGACCACCGCGATCCCGATTTGGCGGTCATTTGTCCCCTCGGAGCCCTTAGGGGCGGAGGAAGCCACCCACGCGATGAGGATTAACAAAACCAGGTGCAGCACAAAGGAAAGCAGCAGTGGCGGTGTAGGATGGGGCTGGATTTCCGGCCCCAGCTTGGCAGGCGGCGAATCGTTTCGGGGCGGCGTTGCGTTCAAGCTGGTCCTGTATCCTGTGATCGGAGACAATTCCGCTGCCAGACACGCCAACGGCGGTTCTCAGCAGGGCCTCGCCAAATTACGTTATTAGATCAAGATTGTAACGATTTCACGCCGGCGCCAACGTCTTCGAGTTTCCAGACCCACGGCTTGAGCGCCCCTATTGGAGTAAATCTGTGAGCCAAGCTCGTTTTTTGTTTACTAGCGAATCGGTCAGTATGGGCCACCCTGACAAGTTGGCCGATCGGATTTCCGATGCCATCCTGGACGCCCTGTTCACCGAGGACCCCAACAGTCGGGTTGCTTGCGAAACCATGGTGACGACCGGCGTTGCAATCATCGCCGGCGAAATCTCCACCAAGGCCAAGGTCAACTATGCCGACGTGGTTCGTCAAACGATCAATGAGGTCGGGTACACCGACGATCAAATGGGAATCTGCGGCGACACCTGTGCCGTGATGGTTTCGGTCGACACGCAAAGCCCCGATATCGCCCAGGGCGTTGATTCGGATGCTGCCAGCGGCAAAGACGTCGGTGCCGGAGACCAGGGCCTGATGTTCGGCTATGCCTGCAAGGACACGCCGGAATTGATGCCGTTGCCGATCGCCTTGTCGCACCGCATCATCAACCGCATCACCGAGGCTCGCTTCAACAAAGAAGTCAGCTGGTTGCGGCCGGACAACAAGGCTCAGGTGACGGTCGAGTACGAAGGGAATACGCCGGTCCGAGTCGACACCGTGGTCGTCAGCGCCCAGCACGATCCCGATGTCACCAACGACGAGATCCGCGAGTTCATCATCGAAAGCGTCATCAAGCCGTCGCTGCCCGAAGGCATGGACAAGGGTGACATCAAGTATCACATCAACCCGACCGGCAAGTTCGTCGTCGGCGGCCCCCACGGCGACTGCGGACTGACCGGACGCAAAATCATCGTCGATACCTACGGCGGCTGGGGACGGCACGGCGGTGGCGCGTTCAGCGGCAAGGATCCGACAAAGGTCGACCGCAGTGCCGCCTACATGGCTCGCTACGTTGCCAAGAACATCGTTGCAGCCGGACTGGCCGAGCGTTGCGAAGTCCAATTGGCCTACGCGATCGGTGTGACCGAACCCGTCAGCGTGCACGTCGACAGCGAGGGAACCGGAACCGTTCCCGACGAGCGACTGTGCGAACTGGTTCGGGAGCATTTCCCGCTGACGCCTTCGGGGATCATCGAACACCTGAAACTGCGCCGCCCCGTTTTCAAAGTCACCACCGCAGGCGGTCACTTTGGACGCGAAGGCGACACGTTCACGTGGGAAAACACCGACAAGGCCGACGCATTGGCGGCTGCATCGAAGCTGGCCGCTGCGGCCAATTAGCTCGTGTCGAAGGGACGTCACGGTTGTGCGTCACGGTTGGCTACCGCGTAGGTCACGCTGTGCGTGACGCTGGCATGCACAGCATGCCCTACGTGTGAAGGTGGCATGCACAGCATGTTTGGCGACTGCCGGAGGCAAAACCTTCGGCAACATGCCTTGGAATGATTGTCTCTCACGCGGTGCGTGAACCTCCCGGTCCGTCAGGCGAGCCCACCCCTGGAGTCCAGCAATGCGTTTGGTTTGGACCTCCGATCTGCATCTCAACCACGTCGATTTAAGGGCCTGGGACGCCTGGGTCGCCCAAGTCTGTCGCGAGGGTGTCGACGCCGTCGTGGTCACCGGCGACATCTCGGAAGCCGAGGACGTGGTGTTCCAGTTGCGTCGGATGGCAGAATCGATCTCGCTGCCGATTTACTTCGTGCTCGGCAATCACGATTTCTACGGATCCTCGATCGGGGCGACGCGACGCAGTGTGGCTTCGGTCACGCGCGATCTGCCATCGCTGTGTTACCTGACCGATGCGAGCACGATTGAATTGACGCCGGGTCGCTATCTGGTCGGGGAGGACGGTTGGGGGGACGGGACCGAAGGCGATTACGAAAACTCACCGGTGCGGCTGAACGATTTTGTCGCGATCGAAGACTTTCGTCAGGTCGACCCGATCAGTTGGCCTCGTTTGTTGCGTGAGCAAGGTGCTCAGTCGGCCGATCGATTGCGGCAAAAATTGCTGGCACTGCCGGAGTCGGCGCGGGGCGTCACGGTGGCGACTCACGTGCCGCCGTTCCGTGAATCCTGTTGGTACGAGGGGCGAACGACCGATGACCTTTGGGCGCCCTTTTTTGTCTGCGGCCAGGTCGGCGCGGTGTTGAAGCAATTCGCCGGCGAGCACCCGGCGATCGAGATGACCGTGTTGTGTGGCCACACGCATCACGCCGGTACCGCCGAGATGGCGCCCAATTTGGTGGTGCATACCGCCGCGGCCGAATACGGCGCGCCGCGGGTGGAGCGTGTGCTGGAGTGGTGAGCCTCGGGTGGCGAGGGGGGTGTTAGCGGAACGGCGCGAGCCGTCCGGTAGCAAGCATCACTCCGTTTGGTGTCAAAGGAGAGCGGCAGCGAACCGAGTATCCCGGAGGGATGCCAGCTCCGGGAAGCACGTCGACCCCCTTCGGGCAACGCTGTGAAGCATTTATTCCCTGCGTTTGACGAGGTGTTCGCGGCAGGGCGCAAGCCCTCCGGTCCCTCATCGTTCCCGAAATACCGGAGGGCTCGCGCCCTACCGCTAAAAAAATGCTTCACAGCGAGACCCTTCGGGGTCGCGTCTGACGCGGGACCGGATATCCGGAGGTGTCGCTTCGCTCGCCCCCGGCTAATCGCTTTGACCCCGTCGGGGTCATGGCCGCTAACAACATCACGGGCGTTCTGCGGGGATCTGTCGGCGCATCAAAAAACTCTGCGGTCCGGAGTGTGGTTCCGGGCGCAGAGTTCTTTGTGTTGCGGGAAGCAATCGGGCGAGGGTGAACTACTTGAGTTCGACCGAACCGCCGGCTTCTTCGATTTCGGCTTTGACCTTTTCGGCTTCTTCCTTGGAGACGGCTTCTTTGAGGGTCGCGGGGACGCCTTCGACCATCTTCTTGGCTTCCATCAGCGAGGCGCCGGTGAGGTTCTTGACGACCTTGACGACGTTCAGCTTTTTGTCGCCGAAGCCGGTCAGGACGACGTCGAACTCGGTTTGCTCGGCAGCGGCTTCACCGCCACCGTCACCACCGGCGGCCGCCATCACGACTCCGCCGCCTGCGGCGGGCTCGATGCCGTGGACTTCCTTCAGGTAGTCGCTCAGCTCTTTGGCTTGCTTGAGGGTCATTTCGGCGATCTTGTCGCCCATTTCTTTAGCTTCGGCGCTGAACTCAGCGACCGCAGTGGCTTCATCAGACATGACAGGTTTCCCTTAAAAAACGAATGGTCGGTTGTTTGAAAAACGGAATGGGGGGGTGATAGCTGTGGCGGTCGACTACTCGTCGCCTTCGCTGATCTTTTTCAGCTGGCTGTTCAGCGTCTTTCCGGGGCCCAGCATCGCGGCCGATAGCGTGGATCCAGGTCCCAGAATTTGGCCGACGAGCATCGAGATTTGTTCTTCGCGGCTAGGCCATTTGCTGACCGCTTTGACACCATCGGCGTCAAGACGTTCACCGTCCATGACACCGCCGGTGGTGGTGAACTTCTCGTATTTCTCGCCGTCCTTGTCCAAACGGACAACTTCCTTGACCAGCGACACAAAGTCTTCGCCGCCGTAGCACACTGCCACAGGGCCACTGGCACCTTCGAAGGCCGGGGCCAACGAGGTTCCCTCGGTGGCGCGTCGGGCGAGAGAGTTCTTCACGACAAACATCGTGATGTTCCTCTCGGCCAATTCGCCACGTAGTTCATTGGTCGTGTTCGCGTCCATTCCAACGGTGCTGACCAGGACGGCGTCTTGGACACCGTCAAGTTGCCGCTGGATGTCGCGGGTCACGAGTTGTTTGACGTACTTACTCATCAGATTGGTTCACTGAAGTAGGGATGATGGGGGCGCCGACTAGCAAGTGACTCGCACACTCGGGCTCATCGTTGCACAGATCGCCACGCCTTTGACGTACGTGCCCTTGATGGTTTGCGGTTTCAGGCCGTCCACGAATTGGATGAAGGCGTTGATGTTGTCGACAAGCTTGTCCGATTCGAAGCTCATCTTGCCGACCATCGCGTGGACGTTGCCGCCCTTGTCGTTTCGAAATTCGACTTTACCGGCCTTGTACTCGCTGACGACTTTGCCGACATCGGGCGTGACGGTTCCGGCACGGGGGCTGGGCATCAAACCTCGAGGACCCAAAACGCGTCCGAGCGGTCCGACCAATCCCATCATGTCGGGTGCGGCGATGCAGACGTCGAAGTCTGTCCAACCGTCCTTGATCTTCTTGGCCAGGTCATCTTGACCGACTTCATCGGCACCCGCTTCTTGTGCTGCCGTGGCGGCATCGCCTTTGGCAAACACGACGACGCGTTGCTGTTTTCCGATCCCATGCGGAAGCACCAGTGAACCACGGATGATTTGGTCCGCTTGGTTCGGATCGACGCCCAGACGCATGTGGATCTCGACCGTTTGATCAAACTTGGTCGAATCGTACGCCTTGAGCGCAGTGACCGCTTCATCGAGAGGAAGCGTGTTCGCTGGTTGCTTTTCGAGCGCGGCGCGATACCGCTTTGATTTCTTACCCATATGGTCACGACTCAATGGAGGTCGGGTGGTGTTAGCAAAATCACCAGGCCCGAGGCGAAAACGCACCCCGGCGGCAAATTCTCCCACTTCACAGAAAACCTATCGGCTTCTGACGAGACGAGAATATTGAGAAAGTCGTTGAAAGCGTCAACGCCAATTGTGCAACTTGCCCAGAAGTTTTTTCCCGGCCACCACGTTTTCCACCCCTTTTGACGTCCCGACTTCGCCGTTTGGAGGTTTCGCAGCGGGGGGCCAGGGATCTGAAACTTGTAATTGGAATGTTGAGATCTGAGCCAGTCATATCGTTCCCAGCACTCGGATCAGGGTGTCGATCACGATCAACGCGGATTCTCGCTGCCGGCCGACTCGTTTTTTGGCCTTCAACTCGACGCCCCAGGTTCTCGGCGGTTGGCCGCGCCGCCCGACACCGACAAAGATCCGACCGTCGAATTCTGGCGGGGCGTTCGGTCCCAGGTGACCGGTCACCGAGGCCGCCAAGTCCGCGTGCGGCGTCAGCTGCAACGCTCCGGCGACCATTTGATGCGCCACCGGGGCACTGACCGCGGTGTGCTGATGCAGCGTGTCTTCGGCCACGCCCAGCCAGCGCATCTTGCTGGCCTCTTGGTAGACGACAAACGAACCGGCCAGCCAAGCGGAAACACCGGGAACCGTGGCAAGCGTCGCCGCAATCAATCCGCCCGTGCAGCTTTCGGCCAACACCAGCGTTTGTTGTTTCTCCTCGAGCAGCTCGACGAGTTGTCGGGATTGGGAATCGAGATCCATGGCAGTCCGATCAATGATCAATGGGTTGGAAGTTGCGTGGGGGGCAGGTCGCTTTCGCGCGGTCTAATCCGAACCGCGGCGCGGTCAACTTAGCAGCCCGGAGCAAAAATTGGTTGGGGAGTCGGGGGCGGATCGTTACCCTGGGGGCGATCCCCGACGCGCCACCCATGCTCGATCGACCTCCTTCCATGCACCAGCGACCTGCCGATTCCTGCCTTGCCAGCATCACCCCGCTTCCCAAACAGGAAGCCGGGCGAGTGCTCACGCTCGGTTGGAAATTGCTGCTCAATGCATCGTTGTTGTTGGTGCCCGTGTTGATGGTCGGCCTGGTGTCTCCGCTATTCGTCCTGTCGCTCTGGGTCGGATCCGGCCGTGCCCTATTGGTTTCGGCGGTCGTGATTCCGTTGATCGTCGTGGCCCAGGTCTCTTGGGCGGGCACGTATCCGGAATGGCCGATGAACCAGTTATTGGTCCGCCGTTTGCGCCGTTCTTGTCGTTCACGCACGCGCACGAGGGGGGCCGGCGGGCAGCACTCGCAAGTGCCGGCCGAGCAAGTGCCAGTGGAGCAGGGGGGGCGGTTGAATTGGATCGAGACGGCTCGTCTGGTCGAGTGGGTGCCGCGCGAGAATTGGAACGCGACGAAGCTGGACACCGCCGAGGATGTGATGCTGATTCACGTCGACGGCTGGGGCGTGGTGATGGAAGGAGATTTTTCGCGGTACCGGTTCCCGGCCGCGTCGATCATTGACGTGCACGTGGAATCGGTGCGGCCGACCGGGTGTTTTCATCGCTTGCACTTCGTCGTCGTGACGGTGCGTACCGAAGACGGGCCGCTGGAGTTTGCGTTGGCCTATCGGGATCATCGATTGGGCGGCTTGCGTTCACGCCATCGTCGGCGCCAAACCGAAGAGCTGTGCGGGGAGATTCGCCGCATCGCTACCGGCGGCGATTTCAGCTACCGCGACCCGGACAGCGATCGCCTGATGCATCTCGATCCGGCTCATCTCGGTGTCGACGCTCCGGCGGCCCAGCAAGCGGCGGCGCGATTGAATCCCTATGCGGCACCGCGTTCGCTGTAACGCCACGCGGGCCGTCGAGACACTGCGCGGGCCGTCGTGGCGCGATGCGGGGCGACGATTCAACGGCTGTGAATCTGTCCGACGGTCGGAGGGTTGGCCGCGGGACCGGCTTGGTTGTCCGGGGCAACGCCGCCGGCCAACAGAACGGTTTGGACGACGTCGATCAACTGGTCCAGCCGGAACGGTTTGAACAACCGAGCCTTGGGGTGCAGTCCGTTTTGCAGTGCGTGGACGATCGAGTGGCCTGGGTCGTAGCCGAATCCGGTCATCAGGATCATCGGCACCGGGTCGATGATCTCTTTCAAACGCATCATCAATTGAAAGCCGCTGTGTTCGGGCAGTTTGATGTCGCTGATGATGACGTCGTACTTGTCATCTTCGCCGGCATCGCGAACCATCAAGACGGCTTGGTCGGCACCGCGGGCGGTTTCGACGATGCATCCGTAGCGTTCCAGCAGCGTGTGGGCGTCTTCGCGGACGGTGCTGTCTTCGTCGACGACCAGGATGCGTTTACCGCGAAGCAGCGCGTGTTCATCCGAGGAGATGCCCGGCGGAACGGCTTCCAGAGGCGTCAACCGCTGTCCGATCTGTTGAATGGTTTGCTTGATGTCGCGGGCGTTCTTCAAGATCCGGCGGATGCGATCGACCATTTCCGGCGAGTGGCCGATGTAGTCCTCCATCACGTTGACGGCATCGTTGAGGATCTCGTCGACGGGCAGCGCGACGGCGCTGTGGATCGCATTGCAGCTTTGCTGGGCGGTGTCGGCCTTTTGGGCGACGAGGAGTTCCAACGTGTTGAGTGCGAAGCTGATGTCGCGGGCAAAGATCTCGAGGAACTGCAGATCGCTTTCGCTGAACGCGGCGACTTCGGGGCTTTCGACGTTGATGGTTCCCAGAACCTGGTCGTTCAAGATCAGCGGAACTGTCAAGGAGCTTCGCGCGTTGGCGACGCCGGGGATGAACAACGGGTCGTTGACCACGTCATAGCACAGGTAGCTCGTCCCGCTGGAGGCGGCATACCCGGTGATCCCGTTGCCTTGCGGGTGGGCGAACAGTTTTCGATCGGCCGCTTCTTGGTCGATCCCGACGCTCAACAAGGGGACCAGGTTGCCGCTGGCTTGTTCGAGCAGCCGAATCTCGATCACCTCGAAGTTCAGCAGGTCGGTCAGGTAGTGCCGGATGTTGTCTTTGAGCAAATCGATCCGCTCGTCGACGCCCATCTGGTAGATTTCGGTCGGCCGCAAATCGGCCAGTTCGCGTCCGGCGCGGTGGATCGCGGCGAGTTTCTGCTGCTGCAAAATCTCTTCGGTGATGTCGCCTACGGTGACCACAAGGTGCGGCTCGGCGGCGTTGTCGCCGACCGGCGCGGCGCGGACTTGGAAGAAACGGTTGTCCGAGGTTTGGAAGGTTCCGCTGCTTTCTTCGCCGGTGGAAAAGGCGGTGTGGAACGGGCAGAGATCGGATCCCATGATGTCGGGATTGCCCAGCAGATCGTAAATCGTTTCGCCCGTCGGGTCTTCTTCCAGCTTGCCGGCCCAGACTTTGAGGCGGCGGTTGGCCCACAGCACCCGGATCTTGTGGTCCAGCAACGCAGCCCCCTCGGGTAGATCGCGGAGCATCAAGCCGCTTTGACAGAGCCCCCGCAGTTCACCGAGTTCGGGGAGCAACTCTCGGGCGATCCACACACCCTCGATCGAAGGGCTGGCCAATTGATCGAGGACCGTCGCTGAGGAATCGAGCGCGAGCACTTCCTCGTCCGAGAACCCGCGCGGCAGCGTTTGCTTGTCGCCTACGCATATCAGCCGAATCGTCTCTGTCGACTCGCCGGGCTGGCCGGTCCTGTCTTCAGTGCCGAACGGGGAAGTGGATCGAGTCATGACACGCCTCAGACCACGCAGTAAAAATCGAGCGAAGGCGACTCGCTTTGGGCCGCCCCTGGGAACTCATCGATGAACGCACATCCATACATACGTCGGTTCATCGGCACTACCTCACCAAGAATCATACGAGAAAACGAGTGATCAACCACCGTTGAACCCAGCCGAATACGCGTTTGACCGCGCAAACCGCTTCAGTTGCCAGTCAACCCGCCTTGTGGTCGGATCCTCCGCCCTAGTCGGAGGCCGTTGACATGGCAGTCGACGCCCGAAGCGGTGCAATGTTGGCGCCAAACGCGCGACGGAACGAGTTTCGCTGCTTCACTCTCGTCCAATCACGCGTCATTTATCCACCTTTCTCACCGCCGTCTACCCGTTCGTCATTCGGGCTTGCGTCGTTTCAAAAAACCTCGGAAATCATTGATTTTGTTCGCCCTTCCTCTGGGCACAGGTGTCTACACCGCAGTCATTACCCTGCCTGGCAGAAAGCGGCGATCGATACGGGGGGCGTCCGTTGGTCGGAGCGTTTGACGTCGGCTCTGATGCAATCGTCATCAAGTCGATTTGTTTCGGTGTTATCAATTCGATCGCGCTGCGCGGTCAAGGTCGGGCGACAGTGCACATCGACAAGTCTCTCGCGGTCCGTTGCGACCCTGCCTGCAAATCAGTTTGACACGGCGGGAAAACGGGGGGCCTTGTCGTCCGACGCGGGCGTGCCGCTTGAGAAAAAATTAATTTTGTTGCGGGGAATTCCGGGGTTTTTCGCTTCAGCGGGATAGGGCAATCGATCCCTGTCGGGTCGAGATGCGCCGGTGGCATGCTTCGGCTTCCATGATTCCGTTTTGAACGCCTGGGCAAAACTCGCGATTTGCGTCGTCTGCACGTCGCCTATTTGTTGACAGGGGTTTGCGTAGGTCTACATTCATGGGGCTGGGCAGCAGCCCATGCTACGCAGCCGTTACAGACTCACTCGTATTCCCATCGTCGGCTCACTGGCTGTGAGACATTTTGGAGGACTCACTACATGAAGAAAATGATGTATCAAGGTTTGGCAGGACTATGCACCGCACTGTTATTTGCGGCAAATGTCTTTGCTCAATGCGGCGATTGCGGCGGCTGCGCAAGCGGTTTCGCGTGTGTCGCTGCCGGCGGGGCCGCTGGCCCCGCTGTCGCGTATGAAACCCGGACGGTCATGCGACCGCAACTGGTGTCGGAAACCCGCCTGGTTCCGACGACGACTTATCAAACCGAAACACGCACCCGCATGCGTACGGTGACGCGGCAAGTTGCCAAAGTGCAAACCCGCGAGCAGACCTACACGGTCAATGTGCCCGAAGTCCGAACTCGCACCGAATCCTACACGGTTTGCGTGCCGGTCGAGTACACCGAGGAAGTGCCTTACAAGGTACAGGTTCCGGTGACGACCGAGGTCGAACAGACCTACCAAGTCAGTGTGCCGTACACCGACACGGTCGAGCAGACCTACACGGTGTGTGTGCCCCAGACCAAGGAAGTCGAACAGACTTACACGGTTTGTGTGCCTTACACGGAACCGCAGACCTACACCGTTTCGGTGCCGGTCCGAGAACAGGTCGAGCAGCAATACACGGTTCAAGTGCCGGTTCAAAAGACCCGCACCGAAACCTATGAAGTCTGCGTGCCTTACACCGAGCCGGTCGAGCAGACGTACACGGTCCAAGTTCCGGTGAAAAAGATGCGGACCGAAACGTACCAAGTGTGCGTTCCGTACACCGACACGGTGACGCAAACCTACGCCGTCAAAGTGCCCTACACCGAACCGCATACCTACACCGTTCAGGTGCCGTATTGCGAAACGGTGGAGCAAACGTACTCCGTCAGCGTGCCCTACACCGAGCCCGTCGAGCAGTCTTACACGGTGATGGTTCCCTACACCGAGCAAGTCGAGCAGACCTACACGGTTCAGGTGCCTGTCACGGAAACCAAGACCGCAACGCGTACGGTCACCAAGTGCGTTCCGGTGACGACCATGAAGACCGTCACCGAAGATCACGGCAGCTACCAGTGCCAAGCGGTTGAAGCCGCTGGCGGTGCAGGTGCCGGTGCCGGTTGCGGAGCCTGTGGCGGATCCGCGCCCAGCAATCCTTGCGGCGGATGCAGCACTGCTTGCAATCCCTGTGGCGGATGCAGCACGGCGTGCAATTCCTGTGGCGGATGCGGCGGTGCAGCCGGCGTCGTCGGCGGCAGCGGTTGTGCCCCGGCGGTCAGCTATCGACAAGTCTGGGTGCCCAACCTGGTCACCAAAGAAGTCCCGGTCACCACGTACCAACGGCAGACCACCGAAGAGCCGTACACGTACACGACGACCAGCTACGTCACCGAAACCAAAACCCGCACGGTTCCGGTGACCAAGTGCCGTCCCGAAACCCGCACCCGTACGGTGAACGTCACTCGGTATCGCACCGAGCAACGCACGCGACCCGTTCAGGTTCAAAAAGTTCGCACCGAAGAACGAACCGTCAACGTCACCAAGTGCAAGACCGAAACCCGCACCCGCGAGGTTCCGGTTCAACGGACTCGGATGGAAACCCGTGAACGGCAAGTTCCCTACTGCGAAATGATGACCGAAACGCGGACCCGCACGGTCAACGTTCCCAAGACGCGGATGGAAACTCGCACCCGCGAAGTGGCCTACTGCGAAATGGTTCCCGAGACGCGAACGCGAATGGTCACCGTTTGCTCGATGCGTCAAGAAGAGCGGACTCGTGACGTGACCAAGTATCGCAACGAGACCCGCACGCGAACGGTTCCGGTCACCACCATGGTGAACGAAACCCGCACCCGCTCGATCCCCGTCACCAAGACCCGTCTGGAAACCCGCACCCGCATGGTTCCCCAGACGACCTACAAGACGGAAGAAGGCACGCGGACGGTCACCAAGACTCGTATGGAAAACCAAACCCGCGAGCGCGAGGTCAACTACACCGTCTGCGTCAAACAGGAACGCGTCCGAACTTACAACGTCACCGTTTATGAAAACGTGACCGAAGAAGTTCCGGAAACGTACAATGTTTGCATCCCCGTGACGACGATGAAGGAAGTGCAGGTGCAAGTCTGCAAGCCCGTTCCGACCACGGTCCAGGTGCCGGTGTACAGCTACGGCGCGTCCGCCGCTCCCGGAGCCGGCTGCGTCAATTGTGGCGGTGCCGCACCGATCGCAACCGGTGCCGGCTGCACCAACTGCAACTGATCCTGCCACGACCCAGACGCTGAGCACCGCTCAGCGTTGGCATGATCACCCGCAACATGGCCCCGACAAGGAAACTTGTCGGGGCTTTTTTTTTGTAGTGAGTCTTGAGTCTTGAGTCTTGAGTACTGGGTACTGAGTACTCAGTACTGCGGCCCTCCCGCGGCGATCGGCGGGGTTTGCTATGCTGGGGGGCTGCTTCGACCCAGGAAAAGAACACTTGATGACTGATCCGACCGCGACCGAACCATTTCTCCCCAAGATCTCGCTTCGTTGGCTGATCGGATTGGTCACCGTGTGTGCCGTTGCGATGGGAGTCGTCCAGCAGGCGATCACGACCGGGCAACTGTGGGCGGTGTTGACGACGGTCTTGATCGCAACGCTGACACTGCCGTTTTTGATGTACGTGGGATCGTTTTCGTTGGCGAGCTTGTTTTCGACGCTCGGCTCGGCGGCCATGGGACCCGAACAGCCGATACGAGTTCATGCGCCCACGACCGAAATGCCCGACGCGATGTCGGATCCGAATCATCGCAATGGCGAAACTCCATGAGGCGTTTGCTTCGCTCGGTCGTCGCCGCTCTAGTCATCGCGGTCCTGGGGACGCTGACCACGGTCTCGGCTGCCGCCGAAGAGATTCAGCTGGGGGCGGCACCGTCTAATCCGGCCAAAGCAGGGTTCACGATGTTCGTGATCACCGAGCGGTTGGGCAACGAGGGGTTTCAACCGATCACGCTGCGGTTTCGAGCGATCGGCAAGTCGTTTACCCGCCAGCGTTCGCTGCGCATCTTGTTTCGGCCCCGGACCCAATACGCGACCGAGATCGATTTTCAATTTGCCTGTCAGGTGACGGTGCCGCAAGGCGTCAAGACGTATGACATGCCGGTCCTGGTGCCTCACTTTTATCGCTGGGAATCCTGTTCGGTCCAGGTGATCGAAGACGGCAGGCGGCTGGGAAAGGTGGCGTCCAAGCTGGCGATTCCGGCATCGGTCAAAGATTGGGGACAATACATGTCGATCGGGGTGATGGTTCCACGAGACGCGGCGACGTCGACCGCCCCCTGGGCCCGCTTTCCCGACCTGCGTTCGATCGCCACGATCCTGGGCGAGGGCGCGATCAGTGAAAAGGCGAACGTGCCGCGACTGTCCGACAAACAGGCGCGGAAATTCGTCGACGACGTCGTCTACGGCTGGGCACGGTTTCGCGTGATCGACGAAGACGCCTTGCAGCCTTCGTGGATCGGTTACAGCCAGTTGGACGTGATCCTGGCACCCTATCCGTTGCTGCAGCGAATCGAACAAGAGCAACCCGACCGATCGGCGGAACTGAAACGTTGGGTTTCCGCGGGTGGTCAGATCTGGGCCTACGCGGCACCGTTGCAGGCGGCGGCCTCGCAAGGGACGCAGACGCCGGAGCAGCAAGCGACATCGACGTCGGCCAGTCCGCCTGCTGGGGCTGATCCGCCGAGTTGGCTTGCGGGCGCGCGAGGGGACGTCAGCAAGTCGTTCCGGTATTGGGCCGATCCATCGTCCGTCATGACGCTCAGCCAGCCCAACGACACGTCGGCAATTCAATACCAGCCTTGGAATTATGGAACCTACTACTCCAATTCATACGCCTACGGTTCCAGTGAAAAAACTCGTCAATCGGTGTATGACGATCTGGTGGCGGTCAAGCATCCGATGGTTCAGACGGTGACCAAAAAGAAACTCCTCGCCGGACTGGGTGTGATGCCATACGGTTGGGGACGTGTCGTTTTGATCGAGCAACAGGATCCGTTTCCGGGGTCGTTCCAGCTCTGGAAGTCGCTGGAGATGGACAAACAGAAATGGGGCGAGCGGAACGGGGTGGAGTACGCGACCGGCAACGACAGTTACTGGGCTTGGCTGATGTCGACGGTGGGCCAGCCGCCGGTGACGATGTTTGTGATCCTGAACGGTCTGTTTGTGTTGGTCATGGGGCCGCTGTTGTACTTCGGGTTGCGGCGTCGCGGGCGGCTTTACTTGCTGTATTTCCTGGCGCCCGCGTTGGCGTTCTTGGCCACGATGGGACTGTTTTTTTACGCCTTTCTTTCGGACGGGTTTGACAATCGGGCTCGGATCCGCCAATTGACCTGGATCGACGGTCGGCATCCCGTTTCGCCCCCGGGCGACGGCCAGCCGGGACGTGTCCCGGTGATCGACCAGTCGCGTCAGACGTACTACACCGTGGTCGACAATCAACGCGGATTGCGGTTTGCCGGCGACGCGTTTGTGTTACCGGTGCATCATTCGGAAATGATGAACAACTACAACTACCGCGTCGCCGACGACTCGCGGCCGGGTGATTTTTTGATCGACCAAGTCGGCGACGATCGGCTGTACTCTGGCGACTTCCTGCCCACGCGGACTCAGGTTCATTATCTGGTCACGCGTCCGCACGTCGGTGTGTCTCCGATCGAGATCGATTTCGGCGGTGAGACCGTTTCGTTGACCAATCATTTGCCGACACCGTTGTCGATCGTGGGCGTGCGCGACGACAAGGGTAAGTACTGGATCGCCCGGGACGTGGCGCCCGCGGCGACGGTGGCGCTGGAGAAGGCAAACTCCAATACACTTTCCATGATCGCACTGGGGGTCGTCGATCCGGATTCGACACAGATGCCGACGCCCTATCAGAATCGTGTCTCGATGAACGATCGAACCGGCATCGAAGAGCGGCTCTTGGAGTTTTCGCGAAACCCGCAGTGGCGATCCTTCTTGGCTTTGACCGAAGTGCAAGCGGACCAGTATGCGCTCCGCGAGTGTGTGCAGGATGAATGCGTCCGCATGATCGGAGGGTTGCTGCCGTGACAGGGTCGAATACCGCTGTCCCGCCAATGTCCGTCCCGCCAACGCCCTGGCAGGGGCCGATGATCGAATTGCAAGACGTGACGCGTTTGTTCGGCAGCACGCGCGCGGTCGATCACGTTTCGTTCATGGTCCCACGGGGCAGCGTGTTTGGTTACATCGGTCCCAACGGGGCGGGGAAAACGACCAGCATGCGAATCCTGGCGACGCTGGAACTGCCGACCGAAGGCGACGCCTTCATCGAAGGACTCTCCTCGGTCAACGATCCCGACCGCGTCCGCCGGCGGTTGGGGTTCATGCCCGATGCATTCGGTTCGTACAGCGACACGAATTGTGCCGAGTATCTGGATTTCTTTGCGCGTTCCAACGGACTGGTCGGACGTGAGCGGACGCGGCGGATCCGCTGGGTGATGGATTTCACGGGGCTGCGTTCGATGGCCGAAAAACCGATCACCGGTTTGAGCAAGGGGATGCGCCAACGTCTCTGTCTCGGCCGCGCCCTGATCCACGACCCCTCGGTGCTGATTTTGGATGAACCCGCCGCCGGGCTGGATCCCCGTGCCCGAATCGAGTTGCGACAGATCATTCGATCGTTGGCGGCCGATGGCAAGACGATCTTGATCAGCAGCCATATCTTGAGCGAGTTGGCCGAGATGTGCGATCGGGTGGGCATCATCGAGCAGGGGCGGTTGTTGGCCAACGATACCGTCGCCGGTCTGAAAGGCAATTCGCAAACGCATCTCGATTTGATCGTCGTCATCGACGGCGAGACCGAGACGGCCAAAACGATCCTGTCACAGTGTGAGGATGTGTCCGATGTCGTGGAACTCAATCGCACGCTGCAGTTTCGCGTCGCCGGCGACCGACAGCGCCAGATCGAAATTTTGCATCGTCTCTGTGACGCCCGCGTGAACGTGCTGGAGTACCGGGTGGTCGATGAATCGTTGGAGGATCTGTTCCTGAAGGTCACCGCGGGGAAGGTGCAATGAGCGATCAAGAGGCATCGAGACGTGCGGGGGACGGCGGTGACGGTGATTCCGACCCGTCGGCCGGCCAACCGTTGCACCCGGTCGCCGAACTTTCACTCGGCGGCGGTGGCCAGGCGATTCCCTACCCGGCACTGGCGCTGGACCCTGACGCGAGTGGGTTTTGGGGCTGGGTGGATCGGGCGACCGAGCGGCTGACGAGTCTGTTGAATCCGATCTTGGTCAAAGAGGCCAGGCAATCGCTCAAGAGCAAGCAGTTTCTGATCACGTTTTTCTGTTTGCTGGCCGCGTCGTGCGCCTGGACGATCATGGGGATCGTGTTCAATGCGCCGGATGTTTATTACATCCCGACCGGTGAATCAATGATGATCGGTTACTTCCTGATCCTGTCCGTTTCGATGTTCGCCTTCGTTCCCTTGGTGGCGTTTCGCTCCTTGGCCGCCGAACTCGATGAAGGGACGTATGAGATGTTGGCGATCACGCGTCTGTCGGCCTGGCGGATCGTGTCGGGGAAGATGAACAGTGCGGTGCTTCAGATGCTGATTTACTTCTCCGCCATCGTGCCCTGTTTGGCGTTTTGTTATCTGCTCCGTGGGATCGGGTTGCTGACCATCGTCTTGGTCGTCGCGATTGTTTTTATCACGGCGATGGTGTTGACGGCGCTCGCGTTGGTGCTGTCGACGCTGGCCAAGGGCCGGACGCTGCAAACGTTTCTGTTGGTCGGCTTGGTCGCGTTCATCGTCGTGGTGGAGTTCACGTGTTGCGGTTTTGTTTTCTCGATGGTGTTGCCCGAGCAATGGAGTGGGACTTGGTTCGGGTTTCTCGCTTCGTTCACCGTTGCGGCATCGTTCGTCGTTTTGTTCGTGGCCGCGGCGGCGGCCCGTATCGCCCCGGTCACGGAAAATCGCTCGACTCGATTGCGCGTGATTCTGTTTTTCCAGCAGGCGATCTGGGTGGTGACGATCGCCTATGCCGCCTGGGTGACCGGTGATTTCGAATGGATCAATGAGGGGCTGCTGTACCTGGGGATCTATTGGTTGTTGGTCGGGATGTTCATGTGCGGCGAAGCTTCGGAGTTGAGCCCCCGCGTGCGACGCGGATTGCCGGCCACTTACGGGACCCGCATGTTGTTCACGTGGTGGATGCCCGGGCCGGGGACCGGTTTCATGTTTGTCATCGGCACGGGCGTGGCGGGGCTGTTGGTGTTGGCCGGGGTGGGTGTACTTGGCTTCCAGACGGGAGTCGTCCGGGGAACGAGTGTGGACACTCCTCCGCCGATCTTTGCGGCGATGATGATCGGCTATCTGCTGGGATATCTGGGGATCATTCGCTTGCTGTCGATGCCGTTTCTGAAGCGGTTCGGGCCCTCCTTTGTCGCCCCCCTGATTGCGGCGATCGTTGCATATTTCTTGGGCGTGATCGTGCCGGCGATCATCGATGTGGCCATCCAAGGCCGCGTCTCGTTTAGCTACTCCGCCCTGCACGCGAGCAATTGGGGGTGGACGTGGGACGAAGCGTTCAGCTCACGGGGGCTGCCGGCTGAAGTCGCGATGTTGATCCTGGTGGTCGGATCGGGAGTGTTGGCGATCAATTTGATTTCGCTGTTTCGCGAGTTTCGGCTGCGGAAAATCGCGGTGCCGTTGCGGGTCAAGCAGGATTTGGCGGACGAGTCGGAAAACCAACTCGTCGAAAACGGTGGCGGACGGTAGATTGATTGTCTGTTGACCACACAGACTTGTGAAACGGAGTTCCCGGTGTCGCGATCGAAAATCCAGTTGCAAAAGCTTCGCAAAGTCCTTTCGCAGGCAAAGAACAAAAATGGTCTGATCGGGCTGCAGTCGTTGCTTGATGAGGGCGAAGATTGGTTCGATGAGCCCCGCTTTGACTGCCAGGACGTCCAATCCTGGTTCTTCGCGTTGCGAGAGCTGTTGGAGAGCTTTCCCCCTCAGATCAGGTCCGCTCATGCACTTCAGCGGGCCGATCGATCGATCCCGGCAAAAATCCACATCGAAAGGATTTATCGCTGCGGCGAGATGCAGGGTTCTTGGTCAAGCAAGGGTGTCCACCACAACGTCTACTTGAGTGTGGATGCGGAATCATCGCCGGCGGGTTGTGACTGCGCCGAATCGGGCGGAATCGAACCTTGCGTGCACTGCTATCAATTTGTGTTGCACGCGCTCGAGCAATTGCAGCACAACCAGCCCTTGCGGTCGCGGATCGCTCAAGGGGAGATGGAGTCGGGTGAGCCGCCGCGCGACGCCTATGTGGCCGACCCCTCGACGATCGCGATCGCCGAGCTGAATCGGATCACGACCGAGCAACACGACCTGTTTTCCGATGTCGCCGACGAAGATGACGATCTGTTGCCGCCGCTGGCCGCGATTGTGACGCAGCGGATCATTTGGAACTTTACGCAGAGCAGCGGGGGATATCTGTCGGTCCAACCGCTGCTTCAGCAAAAAAAGAAACGTGGCAATGGATTCACCAAAGGCAAGAAGATTCGTCTGGACAACTTGATCACCGATCGTTCGCTCCCGCTGACCGATGCCGATCTTGCGGTGGTCGCCAAGATCGAGCGTGCCGGTCGGCATTACTACGGCGACTCCGGCTACCAGTTGGACGCGGTCGAAGCGATCGAGCAACTGGTCGGGCAGAACAACGTCACTTGGGATTCCGAACCGATCAGCGTCCGGGACTATCCCAACTATCTCGCCGTCGGGATCTCAAAGGACAACTACCGTGTCCTGTTTTCGAATCAAGACGGATCGAAGATCTATCCCAGAGTGATCGCCTCCGGTGAAACCTTTCTGCGCATCGACCTGGACGCCGACGAAATCTTGGTCGGCAAGTCGAAGGCAAACGAAGCCGAGTTGATTCGTTCGATTTGCCAACTGCCTCCGGTCGCCCTGGACCGCCGCGAAGACTTGCTGCAACCTCTGGCCAAGCTTCAAAAACAGATTTCCATTCTGTTGCCGCCTTCGGTGGCGGGTCCGGTCCGTTTTACGGACGCCCGTCCGGCGATCCTACTTCGTAGTCGAGCCGACGGCCGGCTCGATTTCGGGCTCCGCGTCCGCGACGCCGCCGGTGTGCTCAGGCGACCATTGACGGGACCGATGGTCGTAGCCACCGAACGCGACGGCGAGAAGTTGCAGCTGGCCCGCTCGGTCACTCGAGAATCCGAGCAAATTGATCGGCTGCTCAAGCGCTGGCGTCTGTCGGTGGACCGCGAGAATTGGTTCGGAACGATCGATGATTTCGGCGCCGCGCTGCGTCTGATCGAGGACCTGCAGTCGCCCGAGAGTGACGTCGAAGTGCTGTGGGATCGCACCGGCGAAAAACCGGTCACGGTGCTCGGCAACTTGTCCAGCAGCAACGTCAAGGTCGACATCACGAACAAACGCAATTGGTTCGGGATCTCAGGCGAATGCAAGTTCGGTGAGCACTCGATGCCGCTGGCCGAGTTGATCAACGGGCTGCCGGCGGATGATCAAGACGGTATCGGCGATTACATCAAACTGGCCGATGGGCAGTGGGCCAGAATCTCCGAAGGGTTGCGGAAGCGACTGAAGCGTTTGCAGGATGCGACGCACAAGGATCGCAACACGCTGAAATTGGATGCGACCGCGGCCCCGGCGATTCGTGAATTGGTCGATTCCGACGTCGCCGTCAAAGCCAGCCGTGCCTGGGAAAAATGCGTCAAACGATTGGCCAAGGCGGAGAAGCTGGATCCGACCGTGCCGCAGAACTTGGATGCCAATCTGCGGGACTACCAGATCGACGGATACAAGTGGCTGCGCAAGTTGGCCGAGTGGGGCGTCGGCGGCATCTTGGCCGACGACATGGGTTTGGGCAAGACACTTCAAACGCTGGCCGTCTTGCTGGATCGATCCGCCGACGGTCCGGCGCTGGTGATCGCGCCGACCAGTGTCGGGTTCAATTGGCAGCGCGAGGCAGAGCGTTTTGCCCCCGACCTGGACGTCCACCTGTACCGTGAAACCGAACGCGGCGAGTTTCTGCCCACGGTCGGACCCCGGTCGTTGGTGATCTGCAGCTACGGGTTGGCCTTGCGCGATGCCGAGGCGCTTGCCGGGGTGTCCTGGTCGACCCTGGTGTTGGACGAAGCCCAGGCGATCAAGAACAGTCGCAGCAAGACCAGTAAGGCAATCGCCGGGATCGACGCCGATTGGACGGTCGCGCTGACCGGAACGCCGGTGGAAAACCATCTCGGTGAATTGTGGAGTCTGTTCCACGTCGTTTCGCCGGGCGTCTTCGGCGGCTGGGAACATTTCCGCAAACGATTCGCCGGGCCGATCGAAAAGGAATCTAGCGAGTCGGCCCGCAAGGCGCTGGCCGAGCGGTTGCAGCCCTTCGTGCTCCGCCGAACCAAGTCCGAGGTGTTGACCGAATTGCCGCCCCGCACCGAGATGAACTTGTATGTCGATCTGAGTCCGGCCGAGCGAGCCGAGTACGAGAAGGTCCGCTTGGCGGCGATCGGCGAAATTGAAACCCTCGAAGCCCTGCCGCACATCAAAGACCAACGTTTCAAGATTCTGGCGCTGATGACCCGGCTGCGGCAAATCGCCTGCCATGCCGGTTTGGTCAACAAGCAATGGACCGAATCGTCGGCCAAACTCGATCAGCTCTGTGAAACCTTGGACAGCCTCCGCGAAGAAGGCCACCGGGCGCTCGTCTTCAGCCAGTTCACCGAGCACCTGGCGTTGATCCGTAAGGCCCTCGATGAGCGTGGATTCACGTACCAGTACCTCGATGGGTCGACCCCCGCCAAGGCGCGGCAGGTGGCCGTCGACGAGTTCCAAACCGGGAGCGCCGACGTTTTCCTGATTTCGCTCAAAGCCGGCGGAACCGGGCTCAATCTGACCGCCGCCGACTATGTCATCCACATGGATCCCTGGTGGAATCCGGCCGTGGAAGACCAGGCGACCGACCGGGCCCACCGGATGGGGCAAGACAAACCGGTGATGGTCTACCGGATCGTCGCCCGGGGCACGATCGAAGAGGAAATCTTGGCGCTGCACGAATCCAAACGCGATCTGGTCGCCGGGGTGATGAAAGGGACCGAAGCCGCGGCCAAGCTGTCCAACGACGATCTGATCCGGATGCTGAGAACCTAATTGGGCCCGTTTCCGTCGATGACACCTTGGCATTTGCCCGTTATCCTGTGACGATGCCCGCGTTTGACGGGAAAAATTCGATCTTCATCTTTGATTGGGACATCCGGAAGCCGTGAGCGAAATCGTAGACGTTGAAGTGCCGACCGTTGGCGAGTCCATCACCGAAGTTCAATTAGGGGCTTGGATCAAGTCCGAGGGCGAATGGGTCGATTCGGGCGAGGACTTGGTGGAGATTGAAACGGAAAAGGCATCGGTTCAGCTGCCCGCCCCGGCGGCCGGATTCTTGGAAGGAATCACCAAGCAGGAGGGGGATTTTGCCGAGATCGGTGAGCTGATCGCGAAGATTCGCGTCGCCCCGAAACCCGACTCCGACGCATCGGCATCCCCAGACTCGGGCTCGACCGCCGCGCCTGCCGACTCCGCCGGCGGTTCCGGTTCGGGTGGATCAGCCGCCAGTTTTGTGATGCCCGCCGCGCAGCGCCTGCTCGACGAGAACGGTTTGTCGGCTTCGGATGTTCCCGCCAGCGGCCCCGGCGGCCGACTGTTGAAAGAAGACGTGCAGCGGTTTCTCGAATCCGGCGGGGCGAAACAGGCGTCCAAGCCCGCCGAAGCACCGCCCGCCAAAAAATCGGCTGGCAAGCCTGCCGCCTCCACGGGGGTGACTGCACCGTCCAAGCCGACCAGCACACTGATGACCGGTGCGCCCGATCGCAGCGAAGAGGTCAAGCCGCTCAGCATGCTGCGCCGAACGATCGCATCGCGGCTGGTCAGCGCCCAACAGACCGCCGCATTGTTGACGACGTTCAACGAAATCGACATGCAGCCCGTGATGAGTCTTCGCAAGAAGTACAAAGACGCGTTTCTGGAAAAGCACGGTGTCAAACTCGGCTTCATGTCATTCTTCGCCAAGGCGAGCGTCGAAGCGCTGCGACGCTTTCCCGCCGTCAACGCAGAAATCCGCGATGACAGCGCTATTTACCGCAACTACCAGGATCTCGGGATCGCCATGGGCGGCGGAAAAGGCCTGGTCGTGCCCATCGTTCGAAACACCGAACGTCTGTCGTTTGCGGAAATCGAATGGACGATCGCCGACTTTGCCAAGCAAGCGGTCGAAAACAGGTTGCAAGCCGAAGACCTGATCGGTGGGACGTTCACGATCAGCAACGGTGGCATCTATGGGTCGCTGCTCAGTACCCCGATCGTCAATCCGCCACAAAGCGGGATCCTGGGATTGCATTCGATCCAGGACCGGCCCGTCGCGATCGATGGCAAAGTCGAAATCCGACCGATGATGTACGTCGCGCTGACCTACGATCACCGCATCGTCGACGGCCGCGAAGCCGTCGGGTTCCTGCGCACGATCAAGGAAGTGATCGAAGATCCGGCGAGACTGTTTCTGGAACTTTAACCCAGTTCGCGGCTTCGCTTCGCGCTCGCTTCAACCGCGCTGATCAATGCGGCGCGGAGGCCTTTTTCTTCCAACACTTTCAGCGCGGCGATCGTCGTGCCGCCGGGGCTGGCGACGGCGTCTTTCAGTTCTGCCGGGTGGCGTCCGGTTTCGGTCACCATCTTAGCGGTCCCCAGCACGGTCTGAGCGGCCAGGGTCATCGCCAACGGTCTCGGTAGCCCGGCCAGCACGCCGCCATCGGCAAGTGCCTCGATCACCAAACAGATGTACGCCGGGCCGGAGCCGCTCAGTCCGGTGACCGCATCCATCTGGGCCTCGGCGACGCGGGCGACCGTTCCGACGCCGGCCAAGGCTTGTTCGATCCACCGGCAATCGTCGTCGGTCGCGCCGGCCGCGACGCAAAACGCGCTCGCCCCGGCGCCGACCAGGCTGGGGGTGTTCGGCATCACGCGGATGACGCGCTCGTGACCGGCATGCTCGCACAAGGTTTGCAGGGAAACCCCGGCGGCGATCGAGATGACCAGTTTGGTCTGGTCCACCAATCCGGCGATTTCGGCGGCCACACGCGGGATCAGATGCGGTTTGACCGCCAGCAAGAAAATGTCCGCTTGGGCGTTCTCGCCACCGAGTTTGTCACCGAACCCGACGGTCGGGTGTTGGCTGGTCCACCACTGGCGGCTGTCGGGGCTGGGGTCCACGATGGTGATTTGTTCGGCTGTGGCGAAGCCGGATGCCAGCATCCCACCGACCAGGGCACGCCCCATCTGTCCGCCGCCGATCACTACAACAGTCGCTTTTTTCATCAAGGTTTCTTTTCGGTATATGCCCCGGAGGGGGGCGGAAAGGCATTGGAAACGCGGTTCTTTTCGGATACCTGGGCCCAGCGGGCCGGCCCGCAATTGACCCCCATCGGGCGGGCACCTAGCATGGTCCGTTTTTCGTTTTGCCCAATTCGACGTGCACAGTTTAACCTTCTCACGGTTTGGAGTCTCCCGCGTGCAAGAAGCGATCGCCAAAGCTGACACTCTCATCGAAGCGATGGGATGGATTCGCAGATTCCGTGGCAAGACCACCGTCATCAAGCTCGGCGGCAGCGTACTGGACGATGAGAACGCGTTGATGCACATCCTGTTGGATGTGATCTTCATGGAAACGGTGGGCATGAAACCCGTGGTGGTTCACGGCGGGGGAAAAGCGATCAACCGGGCGTTGGCCGAATCGAACGTGGAGCCAAAATTCATCCACGGCCGGCGATACACCGACGATGCGACCTTGGAAGTCGTGCGGCGGGTGTTGGCCGGAGAAGTCAATCAGTTTTTGACTGACGAGATCGAGCGGCTCGGTGGCCGGGCGATGAATCTGTCCGTGCACAGCACCAACGTGCTGTTCGGAGAACCGTTGAAACTGGACAGCGGTGAAGACTTGGGACACGTCGGCCAGGTGACCGAAGTCGACCGCAGCGTCATCGAAGGGCTGTTGTACACCGACCAGGTTCCGGTCATCCCCAGTTTCTGTGAAGGCAAAGATGGGCGTTGTTACAACGTCAACGCGGACACTGCGGCGATGGCGGTCGCACAGGCACTCGGCGCCGAGAAGCTGGTTTTCCTTTCCGACGTCAACGGCGTTCGCATGGACAAAGATGATCCCGACACGATCATCCACTCGCTCAGTGAAACCGAAGCCCGCGCGTTGATCGACTCCGGGCACATCGCCTCGGGTATGATTCCCAAAGTCGAAGCCTGTTTGGAAACACTCGGACGGGGCGTCGGCAAGGTGCACATCGTCGACGGCCGGCTGCGACATTCGTTGCTGTTGGAAATCTACACCTCTGAAGGCGTCGGCACCGAAATCTACAAGTAACTAACCTTGTCGTGTCTTTGCACGTTTCTCATCACGCTGGCAAGTGAGCTGTTCTTCTCATGCAACACTTCTTATCCCTGTTCGACATCAGTCCCGACGACTTGCAGCTGATTCTGCGGACCGCCGGTGTCGTCAAGCAAAAGTTGGCGGCCGGTGATCGGCCCAACATCTTGAAGAACCAAGTCATCGCGCTGCTGTTCGAAAAGCCCAGCTTGCGGACGCGGGTGAGTTTCGAGGCCGGGATGGCGCAGCTGGGCGGCGAAAGCCTGTTTCTCGGTTCCGATGTCGGCTGGGGCAAACGTGAATCACCGTCCGACTTCACCAACGTGCTCGGCCAATTCGTCGACGCCGTCGTGTGTCGCGCCAAACAACATGCCCAAGTCGAATTGCTGGCCAGCTTCAACGCCATGCCGGTGATCAATGGATTGACCGATCGCTGCCATCCCTGCCAGGCGCTCGCGGATATCTTGACGATCGAAGAAGCCTTCGGATCCTACGCCGGCAAACATCTCGTGTTCGTCGGCGACGGCAACAACGTCGCTCAGTCGCTGGCGTTGATCTGCGCGATGCTGAAGATGCGATTCACGTTGGCCTGCCCCGATGGATATGAGATGGAATCGGATTGGATGGCAATGGTCCAGGCCGCCTATCCGGACGCGGAGATCGAAACTCTGCACGACCCCGCCGCGGCGGTGAAGACGGCCGACGCGATCTACACCGATGTCTGGACCAGCATGGGACAAGAAGCCGAGATGGTTGCCCGTCGTCAGGCCTTCAAAGATTTCCAGCTCAACAAGACCTTGCTGCAGGCGGCGCCCACGTCGGCTCGCGTGCTGCATTGTTTGCCGGCGGTTCGCGGCGAAGAAATCACCGACGAAGTGATCGACGGGGACCAAAGTGACATCGTCCGCCAAGCCGGAAACCGGATGCACGCCCAGAAAGGCTTGCTCGTCTGGATGCTCGGTCGCGATTGGATCGGTAAAAACGTAGTCTGAGTCGCAAGCTGGAAGCGTACGCGACGTCCGGAAACCAAATCCTCCCTTTCTCACCCCACTTCACCTCCCCCTCCATGCGCCCCGACGATCAACTACGCCCGGTCGAGATCCAACTCGGCTACCTGGCCCATCATCCCGCCAACGTGCTGTACAAGTCCGGCAACACGATCGTCCTGTGCACCGCATCGGTTGAACCCAGCGTTCCGCCGTGGATGGAAGGCAAGGGCAAGGGCTGGGTCACCGCCGAATACAACATGCTGCCCGGCAGCACCGTGCCGCGGAAGCGACGCGAACGCAGCAAGGTGGACGGACGGACGACGGAAATCCAGCGGTTGATCGGCCGGTCGCTGCGTGCCGTGGTGGACCTGAAGGCACTCGGCGAACGCTCCATCGTCGTCGATTGCGATGTCCTGCAAGCCGACGGCGGCACGCGAACCGCATCGATCACCGGCGGGTTCATCGCGCTGGCCAAAGCGGTGCAAAATGAATTGCCCGATGCGAAGATCGGTGAAGGTCCGCTGCGCGATAGCATCGCCGCGATCAGTGTGGGAGTGATCAAGGACACCGTCAAACTGGATCTTGACTACGAACTGGATTTCGCCGCCGACGTCGACATGAACGTCGTCATGACCGGTCGCGGCAAGTTCGTGGAAATCCAAGGCACCGGCGAAGAAGCAACCTTTGACGACGACCAATTGGCCGCCATGCTGGCGATGGCCCGCAAGGGAATCGCCGAGCTGACGACGTTGCAACGCGATGTGATCGGCTGACTGTCACGTGTCCAGTTCCAAGATCAAAGCCGCATCGAATGCTTCGATCGCCGAGGCGGCCAGACTCCTTGCCGACGGACAACTGGTCGGTGTTCCCACCGAAACGGTTTATGGCTTGGCCGCCGATGCCACCAATCCGGTGGCGGTCCGCAAGATCTTCCAGGCCAAAGGCCGGCCGGCCAATAACCCGCTGATCATCCATGTCGACTCGCCCGAATCGGCGCGGCGCTGGGTTCACGTCGATCATCCCCGATGGCTGGCCGACCAATGGCAACGCGCCGCCGCGTTTTGGCCCGGGCCGTTGACCGTCGTGGTTCCCCGTTCCGCCGATGTGGTCGATGAAGTCACCGCCGGAGCGCCGACCGTTGCCGTCCGTGTCCCCAGCCATCCGGTGATGCGATCGTTGCTGGCCGCGTGCGAGTTCCCGATCGCCGCACCCAGTGCCAACCCGTCCAACTACGTCAGCCCGACCTGCGCCGAACACGTCCGGCAAGGGCTCGGCGACGAGGTCGCAATGATCCTCGATGGCGGTGAATGTGAATGTGGACTGGAGTCAACGATCATCCGGCTGCAGCGTGACGGAGTCGAATTGCTGCGACCGGGAGGCATCTCGGTGGAACAGCTCCAAGACGCGTTCGGGTCCGTCAAGCTCGCCCAGCGCGCCGGCAAGGATGACACCGTCGAGAGCAAAGTCGGTAACAACGCCCCAGAGAGAAGCGGTCCGCTTGAGGCGATGCCCGCACCTGGCATGCTGGCAAAACACTACTCGCCGGCGAAGCCGTTGCGGGTCGTCGCTGCCTGGCAGGCCGAAGAGGTTGACCCGTCACGTGTCGCCCGAATCGTCTTTGCCCCGCTGCCCGACTGCGAAGCCGCCCGCTTCGGTTGGTATCGATCACTCAGCCGAACCGGTGACCTGAACGAAGTGGCGCAGCACCTGTTCACCGCGATCCGCCAAGCCGATGCGACCGAGTGCAGCTTGATCGTGATCGATCAGTGTGACAGGTCCGGCATCGGTCGCGCGATCATGGATCGCATCGACCGCGCCTCCGCTTGAGATTGATGTTCAGCGGGGGGGGTGAACCGCAGCCGTGTCAATTTCGACAAACTCGGCGGAATAATCGTGGAGCTCTGTTGATTCGTGTAGGGTGACAATGTTCAGCGTCCCCAATTCGAAGTAATGCGATGTCAGCGATGAAACCGATTTGTCTTAGTGGACTGGTTTTGGCCTTTGTCTTTGCCGCGCCCGGCGACGTCGCTGCGGAGCTGACGGTCAACGGCGACTTTGAAACCGGGGACACCAGCGGCTGGACATCCTTTGCTTCACCCGCACAAACGTTTGCCGTCACCAGCGACAGTAAAACGGGTGGCTTCGCCGGTGAGTTGTTCAACGACGTTTCCGGTTCAGCTCTGGTGGTCAAGCAAGCCAACCTTGGCGTTGGTCTGGTCACGGCTGGCGAAACGATCTTAATTTCGTTCGACGCCAAGGGGGCTGGGACCAGCGGCGGAGTGGCCTTCGCAGAGTTCTTTTCTGAAATCGCCGGCGGAGGGACATCGGCGAATCCGATTCTTGGCAGCGGACCGCTCGCGTTGACCAATGATTACCAACGCTTCAGCTTCAGCCCCGTCACCGGATCGGATGTGAGCGGTGGGATCACGCTGCAGTTCAATGCCGCGACAGGTGCAAACCTTGGCAGCACGTCAAGATTATTCATCGACAACGTTTCGGTCGCGCGCATCAGCGCCGTACCCGAACCCGCCTCCGCCGCCTTGGCCGGGTTGATCAGCTGTGGGATGTTGCTGCGTCGCCGCCGCTGAAACGATCGTTGTCGTTTGTTACGCCCTCTCTGTTGCTTAAGGGACGGTCTGGGCTTACCGGTCGGTCTGTGCTTTCCGGTCCATCTGGCCGGGCAACAGGAGCAGGTCGGTGCCGCCGTAATCGCTGGCGAACTCCAGCATTAGACGACGGCTTTCCTGTGCGACTTGCCAGCGGAGCAACGTGCCGACGGAATGCTCGGGTTCGTAGAGCAGTCCGAGTCGTTGGCGCGTCGGCAGATGCCAGACATAGACACGACCGTCGCGGCGTCCTTCCAGCAAAGTCGTGCCGTCGTCGCTGAAACACAATCGCGTGATGCCGTAGTACTGATCTGTCTCGATCAGCACCGCAGCGGTCTGGCGATCAACGATTTGGATCCGATTCTCAGCAATCAGGCCCAATCGGGTTGCATCGGCATCGAGGCAAATGAAGGACACGGTCACGTCCGTCGCAAGCTCGGTTTGCTGTCCGGATTGAACATCGATTGCCAGGACTCGATGTCCGGCGGCATCATCGATGATCAGTGTCTCACCACCGTCGCAAAGAACCGGCGGTGCGTCATGCGTGATCTCGAATCGATTCAACAGTTCATGCGACTTCCAACCGTCGTTCGATTTCCAGACGCACACCTGCGTCTCGGATCCGGCCACCAGTGTGTCTCCTTCGGCCGACAATGCGACATCGCGATGTCGGTCGAGCGGCGAAGCAATTTCGGCGACCGGTTGTTGGTCGGCGGCGGCGACGATCCAGATCGTTTGTCCGTTCGCAGCGGCGAACATCGCATTGGTGATCGACGGAGAGAAGATGCTTGAACGGGCGGCAAACGGTCGCCGCTGGTCGTGATGAACGTGATAGACGCTTCCCGTTTCCGGGATCAAATAGCTCGCCAACACCGATTCGGGCCGTTTGCGAAGCTCCGTCGATCGAAGGTCATGTTGGTGCCAGCGATGGATGTTTCCGTCCTGGCCGCCGGAGACGAACAACGTGTCACCGGGCAGCGACGCTAGCGGCAAACGATGATCCGGTGCCGGTCGATGTGCGAGAATCTGCGAGACGACGCGGCCGGTCGCCGAAGCTCCTGCGTTGGCCGGTGAAAGCTGGATCAACTGAATCCGGCCGTCCGAAAAACTCGCGCGCAGCCACATGCCGTTCCCCGCGGCGCAGAGGGAACGCGGATAGGAGACGCCCAGCGGCACTTGTCCCAACAGTTTTCCGCTTTTGAAATCCAGGATGATCAACGATTCTTTGAAACGCTCGCCGGCGACGAGCCACTGGTCATTCCGACCGGCGAAACAGAGGGTTCGCACATTCGTCAGCGGTTGGGTGGCGATGCTGCGGATCTTCTTGCCCGACGTCATGTCGTAAACGGAGATGTCCACACGGGTCGGAACAATCAGCTTCTTGCTGTCTGATGTAAACAGCAGACTTTCGTGTCGATGGTCGTTGTCGATGCGGAACAATTCATTGCCTTCGGCGTCACCCACCCAGACTTGGCTGTAACGGGCACCGGCGGCGACAAACCGGCCGTCGGGAGACCAGCGTATCGTTTCGACGCCCGATTCCAGCGGGGGTAAACTGCGAATCAGCATTCCGTTTTCCAGGTTCCAGAACGACACGATCCGGGACTTGCTGCCGGTCGCTGCGGTGCGGCCGTCAGGGGAAATCGCGACCGCTTGAGCCGGTTTCTCGTAGGATCCGATCCATTGCCCGGTGGCATCGGGTGCGTTCAAATCCCAAAGCTTGACGTCACCCTGATCGTCGACACTGAGCGCTTTCGTTCCGTCTCGCGTCACCGCCAGACCATTGACGGCGGACGAGTTGGCGAAGGAGCCTCGGGTCGGACGAACCGCAACGTTCATCAACAGGTTCGCGAGGTCGGGCGGCGGAGAGATCCCGTCGGTCGGCAGCGGGTCCGAGCGAAGGTCCGTGGTCAAGACATGCAGCCGCTTCAGATTGTCGTTGCTCAACGTCGTCAGGGCGCGCTGCAACTTCAACGCCTGCAGAAGTTCGACCGCGTGGCGCTCACGTCGTTCACTCTCACGTCGCGCCGCATCCACCGCCGCCATCTGCCACAGCGAAACCCCGGAGATGACGATCAGGGTGGCCATCGCCAACGCCAACACACTCAGTTCAACCCGGTACTGACGTGCCGTTTTGCGAAACCGATACGCCCAGGACGGCGGGCAGGCCTCCACCGGATCGCCATCGAGATACCGCCGCAGATCCTCGGCGAACTCGCTCGCCGACGCGTAACGCCGTTCGCGATCCCGATCGATCGCCTTCATCACGATCCAGTCCAACTCTCGCTTGAGAAGCTTCGCGTCAAAGCCCGTGCCATCGACAAGTCGGTCCGCTGGCGGCGATTGATCGGTCCGCAGACCACTGACGCGCTGGCTCGGCCGAGCCGGCTCCCGTCGTGCAAGCAGACTGTAGAATTCTTCGATACCAATCTGCTTGAGCGTTTCTCGATCGATGGGGGTGGTGTCGGTCAGCAACTCGTACAGAACGACGCCGATCGAATAGACGTCGACGCGAGTGTCAACGTCGTAGTGTGTCCGTCTCGCCTGTTCTGGCGCCATGTAGAGCGGCGTTCCGATCAATTGTGAACCGTGTGTCAGCAGCGTTCTTCCGGCCAGTTCACCATGCAGCGCTTTGGAAACACCGAAATCGATGACTTTGACGATCGGTTTGTCGTCCTGCACGGTGACCAGAACATTGGTGGGCTTCAGGTCACGGTGAATCACGCCACGCTGATGGGCGTGTTGAACGGCCATGCACAGATCGACGCACAGTTCCAACCGTTCGCGTAGATTCAGTCCGTGCTTTTTGCAGTAGCTGGTGATGGGCAGGCCGCGAACCAGTTCCATCACAAAGTACGGACGGCCTCGCTCGGTCGTACCGCTTTCATAAACCTTCGCGATATTCGTGTGGTCCATCATCGCCAATGCCTGACGTTCCGCCTGGAATCGGGCGATCACTTCCTCGGAATCCATTCCCGGCTTGATCACCTTCACAGCGACTTCACGTCGGATCGGTTCGGTTTGCTCGGCCAGATAGACCGTTCCCATGCCGCCTTCGCCGATCACCCGTACCAGACGGTACGCAGGGATCGAGGGCGGTTCGAATCGGCTCGGGTCGTGAAAGTCAGTCGTCGTACCTGAGGTCGACAACCGATCCACACCTGATTCCGTTTTCCGGTTGAATAACTCAGTCGGTTTCTCGTCCCAATCCTTGCTGTCAGACTCGACGGCTTGACGCAACAAATGACTCGTCTGTTCTCGACGCGCTTGCAAGAGACGCTCGACCCGCTCCCGCAATGCCGGGTCGTCGCGGCACTGCTCGTCGAGAAACGATCGCTGCAACGCTTCGTCGTCTAACGCGATCGCTTGTTCATAGAGACGACGGGCCGACGGGCAATTGGGTTGACTCTTCACGGATCAATCGGGCATCAATTCGGCCGAGAATTTTCGTGATGTCGGACATGCGTCATGACACCTTCATTGTAACACATCGACACTTTTTTTAACGCCGAAAACGGTGTTTCCGTTCTGGTAGACATCAACTACGCACGGCCCAACGTTTTGACCGCTCATCCATCATAGGATCGTATGAAATCGTCAACGGTTGACGTCGTCCGCCAGCTCAACAACCCTCTGCCGAACCCTGGAGTGCAGCGGGCGTTCGCTGCCATTGGGGTGGTCTATGGCATCCGCTGCTGATGTTGGTTTTGTCGGAAACTTTCGGCTAAACTGTCTACATGTACAAATCAGTTCATCCCCGCCGTGTTGTGCTTCAATCCCTTGCCGGATCCCTTGCCCTGCCGGGGCTGTCGTCGTTGCGGGCGGAGACCGGCAGTGACGCGCTGCCGGTTCGGGCGTCTCGTGGGGCCGGTGCGGGTGCCCGTCGGTTCGTCGCGGTGGGTAACTTGCTCGGCTTTCAACAGAAACAGTTTTTCCCCGAGACGCCCGGCAAAACGTTCGAGGAAACCACGCTGCTGAAGCCGCTGGCCGAAAACCGCGACCAGATCACCGTCTATCGTGGGCTCGATCACGGACTTCGCGGTGGACACTTTGCCGTCCACACATTTCTCTCCGGCGTGCTGCACCACGAGTCCAAGCAACGGCCCGATGGCAACGTCACGATTGACCAGTTCATCGCCGATGAAATTGGGCCCCAGACCCGTTTCCCATCGCTCACCGTCGGGTCCGAAGGCGGCATCCATGGCGGCTGCCAGCTCTCCTGGACCAAGTCCGGCGTCCGCGTGCCCCCGATCACCGGCCCCGCAGAGCTGTTCGAAAAGCTGTTTGTCACCGAATCGAAAGAACGTCGCTCGGAAATGGTCCGGGAAAACTCGCTGCAGGCTTCGATCCTGGATTCGATCGTCGACGAGGCCGGGGCGCTTTCCAAACAAGTCAACCGAGAAGACAAAGCCAAGCTGGACGAGTACTTCAGCTCGATCCGAGACGTCGAAAAACGTCTGCAATCTCGTCGCCAATGGGCCGACCAGCCCAAGCCGGAGCCCCCGTTTGAGAAACCGGCCAATCGGAACACGGTCGAGGATCTTCCGTTGTTGTACGAGCTGATCGCGTTGGCCCTACAGACCGACTCGACACGCGTCGCCACCTTGGAAATCGGCGGCAGCTTTCTGCCGCAAAACCTTGGGATCGACAAGTCCTACCACAGCCTTTCGCATCACGGCAACGACGACGAAGCGATCGCGCACCTGATCACGCTGGAGACCTACCAACTGGAACAGTTCGGCAAATTCCTGAGCCGACTCGCCGCCATCGAGGACGGGGATCAGACGTTGCTCGATTCAACGGCCGTGTTGTTCGGAAGCGGAATGGGGAACGGAAATTCGCACACCAACAACGATCTGCCGATCGTGCTGGCCGGCGGTGGTTACGGTCGCGGCGAATTCAAAAAGGTCGCCAGCGATGGCCCCGGAAAGGTTCCCCTCTGCAACCTCTTCGTCGACATCGGCCAGCGGATGGGGGTCCAGATGGAGTCGTTCGGAACCAGTACCGGCAGCTTCTGCTAATCGCGAGCATATCATGTTTTCCTTTGAGTGCTTCGGCGGGGGATCGATTCGCGCCGCGTGGCTCACGGTCGCGTTTGTCGCCGCCGGGACCTCGCTTCGGGCAGCGGAATCGGAACCCGACGCCCAACCGCCGACAACGCCCCAGGCGGTCGTCGCTGACTTTCTCGGTCAATACTGCGCCAAGTGTCATGACGCCGATTCGGCCGAGGGCGACCGCGAGTTTGACTCGTTCAAGTTGCCGCTCGCCTCGGTCGAGCAACAAATCACCGCCGACGAAATTGTCGATCAGCTGACGCTCAAGCTGATGCCCCCGGAAGACGCGCCGCAGCCGACCGACGCTGAGCGTCTGGCACTGCTGGGCACCTTGCGCCGCGGCATCGAAGCGTCCCGCCAGCGGTTGAAGGGATCCGGCGGGCGGACGGTGATGCGCCGGCTTTCCAATCGTGAATATGAAAACACGCTGGCGACACTGTTCGATCGTCGCGTCGACACGCTGGGACTGACCGCTGACTTCCCGAAGGACAACACCGTCGGCCACATGGACAACCTGGGCGAATCCCTGGTGACGTCCGGCTTTCTGCTCGACCAGTACTTCCAGGCCGCCAACCGACTGGTGGAAGCTCGTCTGGGCAAGCCGGCGATGGAGCCGAAGACGTGGCACTTTCGCGACAATTTTCGTCAGTACGAAGAACTCTCCAACCCGCACCGAAGCGCGTTGAACTACGAGTACCTTTGTCTCTACGAACAGCCCAACACCGACACGCGGCAGGGCGGCTACGGGCACATCGAAGACTTTTTAAGCGGCGTACCGGTCGCGGGACTTTACGACATTGAAGTCCACGCCCAGGCGATGCACCGCGACACCCACTACGATCCAAAAATCTTTCGCATCGACTTTTCCGAGCCCTTTCAACTGGCCGTCGTTCCCGGCGACGTCACAAAGGGACACATCCATTACCCCCAAGCGATCGAACCGATCCTGGGGCAGGCGATCGTGCCGGATGAGCAGCCGGAATGGTTGACGTTCCGCGTTTGGCTCGAAGCCGGACAGACACCGCGATTTATCTTTCCCAACGGCCCCTACGAATCGCGGGCTTCGGTGATCGAGGTCAACCAACGCTACAAGGACGAGTTCGACCCCAAGAAATACAATGCCGGTGTCAGCCGAACCCACATCCTTCGCGAAGGCAAATTGCCCCACATCCGGATCGGGGAGATCAAGGTCCACGGTCCGATCGAGGAACCACACGGCGGGAACGAACAGGTCGCCGTGTTTGGACCGAAAGGTTTTCAGGCCGATCATGCGCTCGAGCAGCTGTTGGCGTTCGGACGGCGTGCCTACCGGCGCCCGTTGAACGATTCCGATCGCGATCGGATCGAGACGTTTTATCAGCAGCGATTGTCAGACGATGCGACGCCGCGGCAGGCCGCCTTGGACACGTTGAAGATGATGCTGTGCTCACCCTCGTTTCTTTACCTCAGCGAAATCACTCCGGAACAGGAAACGTTACTCGGACCCCACGATCTCGCGTCGCGTCTGTCGTATGCATTGTGGGCAGCGCCACCGGATGAGGAACTTTTCGCCGCAGCGGACGAGGGCAAGCTGACCGAGCCTGGCGAGTTGAATAAGCAGATCGTGCGAATGCTCGATGATGAACGTTCCGATGCGTTCGTCAGTGGATTTACCGATAGCTGGTTGAACCTTCGCAACATCGGCAATCTGCCGCCGCCGCGCAAAGACGCCCCACAGTATTACGCCGAAAACTTGCCGGAGTCGATGAAGCAGGAAGCGAGACGGTTCTTTCGGCATCTGTTGGACAACGACGGTCCGGTGAGCGATTTTTTGGACGCCGATTACACCTTTGTCGACAAGAAGCTCGCTAAGTTGTACGGGTTGCCCGAACAAAAAACGCTCCGTCTGGCCGACGGCTTTCAACGTGTCAGTCTGGCCGGCAACAAACAGCGTGGAGGCGTTTTGGGGATGGCGGGTGTGTTGACCGTCAGCGCCAACGGCGTCGACACCTCGCCGGTGACACGCGGTGTGTGGGTGATGGAAAACATCCTCGGCATCACCCCGCCTCCGCCACCGGACGAAGTGCCCTCGATCGACGCCGATGTCAGTGGAGCGAAGACGATTCGCGAGAAGTTGACTAGACACAGCGAAGACAAAACGTGTTTCGTCTGCCATCGAAACATCGACCCGCTCGGCTTCGCGCTGGAAACCTATGATCCGATCGGACGCTGGCGGGCGAAGTACCCGAAGCCCAAGGGTAAGGGTTCCGCGGCTAAGATCGATCCATCGGGAAAGCTGCCGTCGGGAGAAACGTTTGGTGACTTTTCGAGTTTCAAAGCCGTCTTGCGAGCGAGCCGACAAGACCAATTCACGCGCAGCCTGATCGAGAAACTACTCACCTACGCGACGGGCCGTCAGATGGAAGTGACAGACCGCTTCGCGATCGACGACCTGGCAGCGCGAGTCCAGGCAGACAAGGAGGCCGGGCTACGAACGATCGTGATCGAGGTCCTGACCAGCGAGATCTTCCGGTCGCGCTAGGGCTTGATCAGAGGGTAGGAAGATTTTTTGGGTAGGAAGATTTTTTGGGTAGGAAGATTTTTTGGGTAGGAAGATTTTTTGGGTAGGAAGATTTTTTGGGTAGGAAGATTTTTTGGGTAGGAAGATGGATCCGCGCAGGGGGCCTGTGGGACACATGCGTCGTCTTCGTCCCCTACGTCCTATTTGTCCCATCGACGTCATGAGACGCGATGCCCTTCGGCAAGTCGATTGAACCAACCGAAACCCGGTGTCGCGTTCATCCGTTGCGGTTCACGCCGCGGCGGCGATCGCGTGGGGTTGGGCGAGGGCGACGATGGTGATCCCGTGTTGCTTTGCCAGACGGAAGGTTTCTTCGCGCTCGACCAGGATCGTTTTGTCGGCTTCGATCACGATCGCGGTGCCGCCGTTTTCGGCTACGCGGGTGACCGTTTGGGGACCGATCGTGGGGACGTCAAATCGCATGTCCTGATTCGGCTTGCTGACTTTGACCAATGTCCATCCGCCGCGGCGGCACAGCGTCCCGGTTCGCGCGATGCACTCGTCGGTTCCCTCGACCGCTTCGACGGCCAGGACCGTGCCGTCTTTGATGGTGATCGATTGGCCGATGTCCATGCCGCCCATCTGCTTGGCGACTTGCCAACCGAACTCAGCGTCGCGCGTTTGTTTTTGTGTCAGGGGTGTTCCGATCAAATGGCCTTGGTCCACGAGCAGCTCCGGGGCAAAGTCGGTGGCGGGGCAGATGTTCAACGAATGTTTTGCGTAGGTGTTGGTGACGGCCAACAGCAAACTGTCGTCGCGTGAATCGGGGCGATTGCCCAGCAGGCAAGGACCGAAGGTACGGATCGCGGTCCAGTCGGGGCAATGCTTGATCCAGACGCTGCCTTGAAACAGCAATTCGGACTTGAACAATTTGCCGGCCATCGTCACTTGGCGAATGCCGTGGCGTCGAAAGTATCGAATGTGCGCACCGATCTTTCCGACACCGGACCATTTCACATGGTCGCAGATCGATTCCAGATCCGTGGACGCGTGGTCGGTGATTGCGATGCAGCAGACGCGTCGACCGCTGGCGATCACATGCTCGGCGACTTCGACGGGGAAACTGCCCCAGCCGGCGATCAGTCCGATCGGCGGCTGGTCTTGGGGATCTGACGAAGATGAAAAGCCGGGCAAGACGTTGCGAATCAAGTCTCGCCCGTATCCACGACGCTGGATCATGCCGCTCGCCCCACACCAGAGTGACCCGAATCGGTTTCTCCCTCGGCAAGCTGCTCGGTCATCGCGTCGAGTCGCTTTCGCAAGGTTCTCAGTTCGCGACGCATCTCGGGCAACTTGCGTTCGATCGCAAAGATTTGCATCTGGTCGCGCTGCGGCATCGCCGGCGATCCCAGATAGACCTGATGTCCCTGGCAATCATCCATCACGCCGGCCTTGGCGCCCACGATCGTGTGGTCGCCCAAGGTGATGTGGTCTTTCAGTCCGACTTGGCCGGCCAGGATCACGTAGTCGCCGGTGCGACAGGAACCCGCGATGCCGACTTGGCTGCAGATCAGGTTGTGTCGACCGATCTGGCAGTTGTGGGCGATCATCACCTGGTTGTCGATTTTGGTTCCTTCACCAATTCGCGTCGCACCGTAGCTGCCACGATCGATCGTCACGCCGGCTCCGACGTCGACATCCGAGTCGATGCGAACATAACCGAGTTGCGCCGACGGCAGGTGGCGACCATTCTTTTGCCGGTAGCCAAATCCTTGAGCCCCGATGACCGTTCCGGCATGCAAGACCACACGGTCACCCAGCGACGAGTATTCGTAGAGAGTGACGCCGGGGTACAGCACACAGTCGTCTCCGATGGTGCATCCGGGCATGATGACCACGTTCGGCATCACCAGCGTTCGCTCACCGATCGTCACGTCCGCACAAACCGTTGCCGTGGGATGAATCTTGGCCGAGTTGGCGATCGCCGCGGATGAATCGACGCCCACACCGGGAAGTGAAACCGGGATCGGGGGACGGAACTGGGAAACCACGGTCGCGAAGGCCGCGCGGGGATCGGCGACGATGATTTGGGGGCGTAGGTCTGAATCAATTCGTTCGGCACAGAGGACCGCCATGGCCTTGGAGGACGCCAAATTCGCCGACGGGTGCTGGCCGACCAGCATGGTGATTTCGCTCGACGTCGACTGATCCGGCGGGTTGGCACCGCTGCAAATCAACGTCCCGTCACCGTGGAGCGTCCCGCCAACCATCAGGGCTATTTCATCAAGTCGGATTTCCACGGCGAAGTCCTTTTCGCTGATGTTGTTCATGGATTCGGACAACCCGAACCCTCCATTCTCCCCGGTATACCGCCAGGGCGCGGATGACTGCAAGACAAAGTCGGAGGATCCCCTGGGGCAGATCGTCACCCCGATTGGTGGTGGTGTGTCCCCTTCTGAGATCCGGTGCCGTCGAATTGACGCCGCTTCGCCATCGCGGTGTGGCCGGCATTGCGGCAATAAACACCGTGATTTCTGCGTCGCGTGCGATCTTCGCGACGACTCGGCACGCGCAATGCACGGCGTGGTGGTAATCAAGAACACTCATCGCGGAGAGCTTCAAGTGAATCGAATCGTCAGCAATTGGACGGCTGCGTTTGCCGGTCTTTTTTTCGTCTTCCTCGCGCCGCGCGGGGTCGAGGCTGGGGGCAACACACCGATTTACGCCGCGGCCAGCGATTACCGTGACGCGGTGCGTGACTTTGAACGGGTGGTGTTGCGGACGCCCAAGATTCGCAGCAGCGTCGAGCGGCTGGTCGATGATTTGGAAGACAGCACCAGCGATTTGAAATCGGCGGCCCGCGATCCGGCACGTTTCGATCGGCTGATCGGTCGGTTCGTCACGACCGATGCCTTGCATGCGCGGGTGGAGTTGACGTTCTTCGGCGATCCTCTTTATCCGCCCGAGCCGCATCTGGAAGAGAGTTGGCTGGCGGTCTATGAAGCCTACGGGCGGTTGGTTTACGAGATTCGCTACCTGCAACAGCTACGCAGTGCCAAGCGTGGGCGTCCGGTGGCGATCATCGACCATCGATTTGATCAACAGCCGCGATCGGTATGGGGACCTGCTATCGGGGCTCCGGTTTCCGCCGATCCCTACGCCGATCCTTACGCGACGCGGCCGCGTGGCGTTGGAGACATTGGGCCAACGGTTCGCGGACCGTCGGCGATACCGGGTGGTGCGCAGTTGCAGCGTTCGGCCAGGACATCGCCGCCGACACGGCGGATCATTACGACGCCGGACGAGCTTCGTTCGGCGATTTTCGGCGCGCTGTTGCAACGCCAGCGTTAACGGGGCACAGGTCGACGCGATCGGCCAACGAGAATTCTGAATTGCCAGGTCAATGATTTGTCTGGCAACACGGTGCGGGTTGATGAATTTTTTCTCCTTTTTCAAAAAGCCCCCCACTTGGGACTCGACTTGGGTTTCCCCATTTACTAGCCTTGTGGAGGGTGCTGAGCACAGCTCGCACCAAGCGTCTGGGATATTTTGCCCCAATGTCCCAGACGCGTTTTTTATTCGCCGAACTGACGGCGAAACACGTTGGGCGGCCGGTCCGCTATCGTTTGCCGCGCGGACATTCTTGACGGCTCTTTGACGGCCTGTCGATTGAGTCGATCTTCCGAATTCAACGCGATCCCATCCGGTGTGACGCGATTGCGACGGGCGCCGCCTGTCCCCTTGCTTGCTTGCGCAGGCGGGCTTCATCGACAGGCCGTTGATGCGTCGGGGTGAACGCGTTGACGCTGCCATGCGTTGGAAAAAAAGAAATTGAAAATCGCCAAAATCGGTGGCGGGAACCATGTGGTTCTGTTGATCCACTGTGAGCCTGTCCAGCGATACAGACTCGGGACCAGATCGTCCGAATGATTTGGGGGGCTACTCGTGGTTTGGAGGGGCAAGCTGGGCAGGTGTTTTTTGCATAGTTGCAGTTTCTTGCACAGGTGCAGGCGCGGTTGTGACGGGGCATTCTTACTGATGTAGTAAGTAGTTCATGACCGCGCTTGCCCGGTGCAAGACTCGCCCACGGCAATGGGGGAGTGACGGTTGAGTTTGGGGCGTTGGCGGTTATGGTTTGATAATCCGTTCCGCGATCAACACCCAACAACAGATCAAGTCGTGAGTCCAGCGTCCCCCGATCCGATCGAGTTCACTCCGACCGACAAGTCACTTGTCGTGATGGTGAGGGATGGCGACGAGGATGCTGCCGAAGCGTTGTATGATCGTTACGCGCGACGGGTCTTCGGGCTGGTGCGTTCCAAACTCGGGGCGCGTTTGAGCGCGATGACCGAGCCGGAAGACATCGTGCAGTCGGTGTTCAAGAGCATGTTTCGCGGGATGCAGTCGGGCAACTATGACGCGCCTCCGGGAACGACGCTTTGGAATTTGTTGGCGGTGATTGCCGTCCGAAAGCTCAGCAACAAGGCCAGCCATCATTCGGCCAAACGTCGCGACGCGAGTCGCAACGTGCCCTTGGACGCGGAGCTTGATGGGCTGGGGTCGGCGATCGACCTGGCTTCGGCCGAGTTTCTTCAGGTTTGCATTCAAGAGTCGCTCGAGTTGCTTCGTCCGCTGCACCGCAAGATCCTGTCGTTGCGGATCCAGGGTCACAGTATTGACGAGATTCGCGACCTGACCGGCAGGAGTCGCCGCACGGTCGAGCGGAGTCTGCAGAAGAGTCGCGAGTTGTTGGCCGAATCGCTGTTGGATGAATCGTAGCGCCGTCCGCCGCCGGCGACGATGATCGCATCCCGGCGACACCTGGACTACTGCAGTCAGGTTTCCGTACCGGTGAGGTTTCAGTGCCGGCGAGGGGTGGGCGATCCGAATTCCCTTTTACACGCGGCATCTTTTTTTGCTAATTCTGTGGCGGGGTTCCTGTCCCTTCGCTGCTCTTCATTGCAACGATTCAATCGGTCGTAACATGACGGACGATTCCAACCTTTGACACGCCTAGGTTCAGAACCGGATGATCAATCGAGGCACTTTCGATCGACTTGAAGACGCGATCGATCAATTTGAGGAAACGTGGTCACTGCAGTCGCAATCCAAAATCGAAGAGCTGCTCGCGGCCTATGGCCTGAGCGACGATGAGGAAGCGATTGTCGAATTGATTCGTATCGACATCGAACTGCGCTATGAGCGTGGTCTGTCGATCGAGCTTGGGGAGTATTTGGATCGGTTCACGATCTTGCAAGACCGTCCAAAACGCGTCGCCGAAATCGCGTTCGAGGATTATCGCTCGCGTGCGGCCAAGGGGCACCCCGTTTCGGTGATGCGTTGGCGGGGGCTGCCGGGGGTCAACCGGGAGCACTGGTTCCAGGAACTGATGCGGGAGACGTCGGTTCACCAAACGCACGCACGCACCGCCAAGTTGCGTTCCGACCCGTCGCCCGATGCGACGTTTGAATTTGCGTTGGCCGAAGCCGGGTTTCATCTGGTCCAGAAGATCGGGGAGGGCGCCTTTAGCCGCGTCTACTTGGCCACTCAAGTGGATCTGGCCGACCGGTTTGTGGTGTTGAAGATCGTGACCGAGACGCTGGCCGAGCCGGAGTACATGGCGTTGCTCCAACACACCAACATCGTCCCGATCTACTCCTTCCATCAAATCCTGTCTCGATCGGTGATCTGCATGCCCTATGCCGGTCGCGTGACGCTGCATGACTTTTTGAAGGACAAGACCGATGTTTCGCAGCGCGGCGGCCAAAGTCTGATCCGGACGGTGCGGGAGCGAATCGGCAAAACCACGATTCTTAGCGAGGACGGATCCGGCGCTGCGGCCGACGCCCAGCCGGCGCCCCTGGTTCCCGCCGCCGAGGACAAGGCCGGAACTCGACCGTTGGAAGCGTTTCGCACGTTGGACTGCGAGGCATTGGCGATCTGCTTGTTTCAACGGCTTGCCGGCGCATTGGCTCATGCCCATGCCCGCGGCGTGTTGCACAACGATCTCAAACCGAGCAACGTGTTGATTCGCAACGACGGTGAACCGGCGCTGTTGGATTTCAATCTTTCCCAAACCTTGGGGCAACAAAACCTGCGACACGCCGGGGGCACCCTGCCGTACATGTCGCCGGAAACCTATCGCGCGATGATGGGACAGCAGACCCAGCCCGGCTTGGCGTCGGACGTCTATGGTCTGGGCGTGATGCTGTTTGAATTTGTCACCGGTCGATTGCCCCATCCGACGCCCGCGTCGATTGCATCGATCGATTTGGACGCCGCGATCGAAGCCCGACGCGCGCAACCGGACTGGCGAGCCGGCGACGGTGTCCGACCGGGGTTGAAGAGCATCGTCAACCGATGTCTGCAATTTGAACCAGATCAGCGCTATGCCAGCGCCGACGATTTGCAAGTCGAGTTGCAGCGTGAACAAGAAAACCTGGCACTGCTTCACACGGCCGAGCCAAAGTCTTGGAAGGTCAAGAAGTGGACGCGGCGACACCCCCGCGGAATCGCGTCGGGACTGGTCGCGGCCGTCTTGCTCACGATCCTCGTGCCCCTTTCCTACATGACGGTGGTTTCGCTCCAAGACAATCGCTCGCTGCGGTCACAGGCCGCCTTTGAGCAGTTTTCGGAGGAATCGGCTGAGTTCCTGTCCACGTTGATGGCCGATCCGAACCGCCAGAAAGAGTCGAACGTCAGCCGGGGCGTTGCGATGCTGGAAAAGCACGACGCCTTGGACCGAAAGAAGCTGCAGAGCTGGGTATCGAAGCTCGATCAACAGCAGCAACAACTCGCCCGTGAAACGCTGTTCCGGCACATCGCGCACATCGCGATTCTGGAGATACAGCGTCTCGACCAGTTGCGAATTTCTGACCCAGAAGCGTCCACCGACTTCGCACGTTTGGATCGTCTGATCGAAGCAGCCAAGGCGGTGGAAGATGGTAAGCCGAGCCGGGCAAGCTTGTTTCTGGAAGCCGAGCGGGTTCGATTGGCCGGCAATGATGAGCGATACCGGGTGTTGCAGAAGATTGCCGAGGACACGCCGGCCCGAACCGATTCGCAGTTATATCTGGAAGCGGTGCGGTTGCTGGCCGGCTACGATCACCAGGGTGCCAGCGACTTGCTGGCCGCACTGGCGGATCGGAACAGTGTGCCGTCGGCGTTGCGATGGACGATGCTGGGGCGAGCCCAATTCGCCGCCGGTCGCGTCGAAGACGCCAAACTTTCTTTCACGCAGTCGATCGAACGCGCGCCGGGCTCGGCGAGATTGCGTGAATTGAGGGGACGCTGTCACTTCGATTTGCGTGAAGACGCCAACGCCGAACGAGACTACCGCAAAGCGATCGAGCTGGATCCGGAAAGTGTCGGTGCTTGGTCGCAACTCGGATTGTTGCACCATGCCAATCAGCGTTACGAACAAGCGTTGGAATGCTTCAACCGGTCTTTGGAGTTGTCGCCGAATCGCATTTGGACGCTGTTGAAGCGAGCGAAGACGTATCGTGCTCTCGGTCAGCCAGATCTGGCAGAAGCCGATTTCTTGACCGCGATGTCAGTCCCCTGCGACGATCCTAATGAGCTTTCGTATCGGGCCAGCGCGAGATTCAAAACCGACCCAGAGGCCGCGCTCGTCGATCTCCAGTTGGCGCACCAATTGGATCCCGATCGACCGGCGCTGCAGCGTCTGATCGCTCAGGTTCTGGCGGTCCAACTTGGACGCCATGAAGAAGCCGTCGAGGTATATGGAAAGGTAATCGAAATGCAACCCAATAACGAGGTTGCCAGGATCGACCGGGCGCTCTCGCTGGTTCGTCTCGGCCGCACGCAAGAGGCCTTGGCGGACACGAAGATCGCGATGGAGGATCCGAACTCCGCGAGAACGCTTTATCAGGCAGCCTGTGTTCATGCCTTGATCGGTAAAGCGTTCAATCAACGCAGGGCGGTCACTCTGCTGGCCAAAGCGGTCGCTCAAGGATATGAGCCCGATAACATCGGAGACGATCCGGACCTGGCATCGATCCGCGATCACGAAGAATTTCGCGTCATTGAACGGTTCTTGGAAACGTCGCGGCGTGACAAACGTCACCATCCTCAGGTCGCCGACGACGAACAGATTCCTGTTGACATTCAAGCTTTATTAACCCGCTGACACTCTCCTACCACCAGGACTCGACTCACATGAAATGTGTCAATCGCGGCCGGACCGTTTCCGCCGCTTCTCTCCAGACCCTCGAAGACCGCCGCATGTTGGCCGTCTTCGGAAACGTGTGGCCCAACCAACGCGATCTGACCGTCAGCTTTCCGGCCGACGGCGTGCAGATCGGCAGCCAACAAAACGACATCAACGCCTTGTTGGACACCGTCGCCCAGCGTGACCAATGGCAGGAACTGGCGCTCCGCGCCTACCAGACTTGGGCGGTGCACGCCGACATCAACGTCGGGCTGCGTAACGATTACAACAACGCCTTCGGGGTGCCGGGAATGCTCGTCGGCGATCCTCGCTTCGGCGAATTTCGAATCGGTGCGTTCCCGCAAGAAGGTCTGATCGCCAATTCGATTCCCTTTCAGGCTGTCGCCGGAACCTACTCGGGTGACCTGGTGCTCAACTCAAACGAGCAGTTCACGTTTCACGATTGGGCCGACAACCAGGGTCCCGACCCGGCGACCCTGGCTGAGGCCGATCGTGATCTGTTTAGCCTGTTGTTGCACGAAACCGGAAACACTCTGGGGCTAGACGACAACTTGCTGGATTGGTCTGTCATGTTCCGGCAATACACCGTGCCCAAGGGCGTGTTGGCTGCAGAGGACATTGCGTCGATCACGGCTCTGTACGGACAGCGGAGTGACCCGTACGAGCAAATCGACAACGGCACCCTGCAAGTCGCCTCGCTGATTCCGACGCCGGTCGGGCTGGATCATCAGACCGAAGTGATCCGATCACGCGGCAGTTTGTCCGCCGGTACCGACGTCGATTACTACAAGATTGTTCCGATTGCCGGCACGGATTCTGTGACCGTCCGTGTGCGTGCCTCCGGCGTCAGCCTGTTGCAGTCACGCTTGGAGGTGCTCGATTCCGTCGGACAGGTGATCGATCAATCCAGTGCCGTTTCGGTATTCGAAAACGATAACGAACTGACGATCACCGGCATCGCCAACCTCGACGAACTCTATCTGCGTGTCTCCGCCGTCGATGCAAGTGATGTCTATGCCGTCGGTGACTATTGGATCGAAGTCGATTATCGCAGCGAATTGGAGCGCGCCGGCGATCTTCATCCGGGTGCCTACGATTCGGGGCCGGACACGTTGTTCGCCAATTTCGATCTGATCGACGATGAACTCGGATTGGACGACCATCTGGCCAACGCAATCGAACCGGTTCCGAGCGAAACACCCGAAACGAAGCGTTATGAAATTCAGTCTTCGGTATCATCCTCAGCGGACGTCGACTACTTCAAAATCACCTCACCTGCGACGATCGAGGGGCGCTTGGTGGTGCATGTCGCGGGCGTCGGAGCGGTTCGGCCCGACGTGCGATTGAGTGTGGTGGATGCGCAGGGGCAAGCCGTCGGAGCCAACGCCAGGCTGCGCGGTGACGGGACCTTCACCGTCGAAGTCGCGCAACCCGAGGCGTCGCAAGATTACTATGTCAAAGTCAGCGTCGACCCCAACTCAACGGTCGACGCAGGCAACTATGTGGCGATCGCAGAATTTGAGTCCCCGCAAGCGCAGATGAATGATCTGGCTAGCGGCGATTTGACGGGCGAGTCGGATAAATTCATTCGTTGGACGGCTGGAAAAACGCGGCTCTATCGATTCGATTTGAATGCCGCCAGCGCGGACGCCGATCAGGCCGTCCGGTTGACGGTCTACGATGCCCACACCCGAGAGATCAAGATGGTGGCGGTGGCGCATGCCGGGGTCACCCGCAGCACGATGGCCTGGTTGCAGCAGGGCGAATACATCCTTCGCTTCACCGCCATTGCGGTCGGGACCGCGCCCGTCACGAACGTCAGCTTTGCGTTGACGGCCGATGGCATTTCCGACGACCAAGACGATGACATGGTCGATCCGGCGGATGATCCAAATTACGATCCCTATTACTATAATAGTGGCGCGTACGACGAGGGGTATTACGAATCTGGGTCAGAGTATTACTACTACGAGTATTACTACACGGGACCTTAAAAAGGCCGCAGGTGCGGGGCGATGAATTGGTCACGCCGCAGAGGAAGTTTGTCTGGATTCGCAAGGTTCTCGAATCGGTGTTCGAGAACGCAGTGTCACGATTAACGCGTCAACATCACCGGTATGTATCTCAACACCCTGTCACCACCCCGTCCTGCGATTGAAGTGGACCGCGACGTTCTGAACGAGGTGCTGGAGTCGATCTGCAGCCGCTCCGGTCAATCGGTTCGGCAGTCCAATGAAGTGATCATTCAACGGTCGCAGCAACGGCTTTCCAGCAACGCACTGGACATGCAAGCCCTGCATGTCGTGGCGGCTTCGTCGCTGGTGCATCGGCAAACCGCAAAGACGCTGGAGTTGTTGCAGAGAGATGGCGAGTCCTTCGCGCGCGACCCCGTTGCGAATCGACTTGCCGGTTACGCTTGGTTGGTTCGTCAAGACACCGGCCGAGCCAGGCATGCCTTTGACCAGGCGGTTCGTCTGGATCCGAACCAGCCCGACTGTTGGAAATGGTTGGGGCGGATTGCCGAGAGCGATGACCAGGATGAGCAGGCCGCGGAGTATTATGAGCGCGGCATCTTGTTTGACGATGGCGGACATGACTCGGCGCTCGCGCTTTCACGGTTGCACGCCCGCCAGCGTCAACTCAAGGACGCGATCCATACCCTGCGTGTTTCACTGATACGTGATCGCCGTTCACCCAAGCTGAATTTTGCCCTCGCCCGTCTGTTGGATCGGCGGGCCGTCATGCTAGGGCGAAAACGAATGTATCTGCCACAGCACAGGTTGCGGCAGGAGGCATTGGAGTGTTATCGGATCGTCAATGCGTCCGCACCCACCAGCCAAAGCTTGTTGATGCAAGGGCGTCTGCAACAACAGCTGTTGGACCATTCGGCCGCCAGAATCTCATTCCAGAGGGCCGTGGATTTGGACCCGACGTCGGCCAAAGCGTTCAACGATCTGGCCAGCGCCAATGTCGATTTCGGAGAAATCGAACTCGCGCTCGGGCAATTCGAACAATCGATCCGGTTGGATCCGCAACGGGCCGAAGCCCATTTTCGCTATGCACGCGCGAAACGTTTCCGACCCGGCGGTCCGACGCGACGTTACCTGGAGCAATTGGAACAGCAGCTCCGCGAAGTCGGCCAGGCGAGACAGAAACAGGTTTACCTGAACTTTGCGATCGCCAAGGTGTACGACGACATCGGCGATTTCGATCGGGCTTGGAAACACTACGATCGGGCGAATCGATTGAAGTCCATGCCTGCCAACAGGCCGGGCAAGACGAGAGCGACACCGACAGCAAGAGCGGCAGCGGTGCCGTCCGTGTCGTCGGCGGACGAACCCTGGTTTGAAGCCTTCACCCAACATGCGACACGGCACTACACGGCAGATTTTTTTCGTTCCATGCATGGGTCGGGCAATCCGAGCCGAACACCGATCTTTATTGTCGGGATGCCGCGTTCGGGCACGACGCTGACCGAACAGATCCTGAGCAGCCATCCCGACATCGCCGGTGCGGGGGAGTTGAATCACATCAACCAAATTCGGCAGGAGATGTCGCGGTTGCATTCCCCGGCAACCGTTCATCAGGCGGCGTGGAGTCGCTACCCGGAGTTGTTGGGAGCCATGGATCCGAGTGAGTTGAATCAACATGCCGCTCGGTACCTGGAACATTTGGATCGATTCCGCACCGGGGAGCGACATGTGACCGACAAGATGCCGACCAATTTCATGCATCTCGGATTGATCGCAACGCTGTTTCCCGGTGCGACGGTGATTCATTGCCGCCGCAATCCGATGGATGTGTTCGTGTCGTGTTATTGCCAAAACCTGAACGCCCCGTTTTGCGACCTGGATCAACTGGTCCATTATCATCGCAACTACCGACGGTTGATGGCGCACTGGGAACGTGTCTTGCCGATCAACATTCACACCAACGACTACGAGTCGCTGGTTGCGGATCCGGAGACCCACAGCCGCGAATTGATCCGTCATTGTGGATTGCAGTGGGACGACGCCTGTCTTCAATTTCATTCCAACGATCGCGCCGTGCACACGCCGAGTAAGTGGCAGGTGCGTCAACCGATGTACCGATCCTCGGTGGAAAAATGGCGTCGCTTTGAAAAGCACTTGGCGCCGATCGCCGACAAAGTGTCAGCCGAAATCGCCGCCGAAGCGGCGTGAGCTTCGCTGCTTGCGACGGCGGTTTGATGGCAAGCAGGATGCTTACCCCACGGTGGGTGCACTCGTAATTCGTGGCACCTTGCGTTTCGGACGAGGCGGTCGTGGACGAGGCGGTAGTGGACGAGGCGGTAGTGGACGAGGCGACGAGTCCCTAGCCAGTGGACGAGGCGACGAGTCCCTAGCCAAGATGCCGACTGCGGCGGACTCGTCGCCTCGTCCACTACGTGGAAATGGAGGAGCGGACTCGTCGCCTCGTCCACTACGTGGAAATGGAGGAGCGGACTCGTCGCCTCGTCCACTACGCGGGAATGGAGGAGCGGACTCGTCGCCTCGTCCACTACGCGGGAATGGAGGAGCGGACTCGTCGCCTCGTCCACTACGTGGGAATGGAGCAGCGGACTCGTCGCCTCGTCCACTACGTGGGAATTGAGCAGCGGACTCGTCGCCTCGTCCACTACGTGGGAATTGAGCAGCGGACTCGTCGCCTCGTCCACTACGTGGGAATTGAGGAGCGGACTCGTCGCCTCGTCCACTACGCGGGAATGGAGGAGCGGACTCGTCGCCTCGTCCACTACGTGGGAATTGAGGAGCGGACTCGTCGCCTCGTCCACTACGCGAGAATTGATACTAGTGGTGCGTCAAAGTCTAATTTTAGGGTAGACGGATTTGAGTTTAACCCGGGCGTCGTCAATTTTCATCTGCCAGTCAACGCCTCGTTGTCTTGCATTGATGTCCGATGACCATGCTGCAATCTCTCTGGCCAACTCCTCAATACTTCCAATGCGTCGCCCGCCAACACATTGACGGGTGATGCTGCTTAACTCGTTCTCTGCGATATTGAGCCAGCTACCGTGCTTGGGCGTATAGCACCAGTTGATTCGCTTCACCAACGCCCGTGCTCGAGACGGCTCAAACACTTCGTAGAAAGCCCCGCGAGTGTGCGTGTTGAGATTGTCGCAAACCAACGTCACCGTCTCGCAATCGGCGTAACGTCCCTCAAGCAGCTCAGCCATTAGCAAGGCCCAGTCCGCTTTGGTCTTGGTCTCTCTGGCGTAGGCTTCTCGCCATCCTGCCAGCGGCTCGGTGTACATGAAAATGTTCGCTACTCCGGCACGTTCGTATTCATAGTCCACCCGGCGGGGATGTTCGGTGGTCGCTTCGATCGGAACGTTGACGTCCTTGATCAGTTGGACCGGTTGTTCATCCATGCAGATCACCGGATGACTCGAATCGTACGGTTTTTCGTAAGTTTCTAGCACATCTTCCATGCTCGCGGCGAACTCCGCATCGCACTGTGGCGGGATCACCCAGTACTCGATGTTGCGATTATTCATGCGATTTTTTTTAGCGTCTGGCGAACGGTTTCATGCGAGACCGAATCGCAGATCCCCAGTTCGACGACTTTCTCGGCGAGCAATCTCAGCGACCAGTTGGCATAGCCTGCTGGCGGTTTGCCTAGACGAGTGGCGATGATTTTCGCCTCTTCTTGACCGCTGAGGCATTTAGGTCTGGCAGGCTCCGCACGTTTCTTTCCCTGCAGTGTTTGCTCAAAGCCAAACTCGACAAACCGCTGTCGTATATTTTCGACCGTCTTGGTGCGGCAACGATAAGCTTCAGCAATCGCCGCATCGGTCCATGCCAAATCGTCTGCATCCGCAGCAAGCAAGATTTGGGCACGACGCACCTTCTGGCTAGAACCGCTAAACTTCTTGACGATTGCATCGAGCGTCCGACGCTCCTGATCGTTCAACCGAACGATGTACTTTTTCTGCATTGGAAAACCCTCCGTGTTCCCCAAAGCATGAAGCTTTTACGCGATTAGACCAACCCTAATTCTTGAAGCTGACGCACCACTAGCCGCGTTTGCGAGCGGTGACGCGGTGGAAGTGCAATTGGACTTCGCGATCGACGACGCGTCGGACGCCTTCGGCCAGACACGCCGGTTCGTTTTCTTTTTCGCCGCGGGCGATGATGGTTTCCAGGCTGGTGCCTGGATCGACGCTGAAGGTGCGTTGATTGATCGTCTGGTTTCCCGCATCGAGTTCGGGAATGATGAAATGGCAGGTCGCGCCGTAGGTCAGCATGCGGGCGGCAAAGGCATCATGGTAGGGGCGAAATCCGGGAAAGCCCGGTAGCAGCCCGTGATGAAGGTTGATGATGCGACCACCGGCGAATTGCCAGCAGGTGCTCGGCGGCAGCACGCGCATGTAGCGAGCCAGGATCACGTAATCGACATCGTACTGATCCAACAGGCGAATCATTTCGGCATCGTCGGCTTTCCCGGTCTCGTCACCGATGCGGTGAAAAGGAACGTCAAATTCCTCGGCCAGCGGAGCGAGTTTCTTGCGGTTGGACAGGATCACAGAGGCTTCGGCGGCGATCCGCCCGTCACGAATCGATTCCAGGATCGCCCGAGGGGTGTGTTCGACGTAGGTGCAGCAGATCGCCAGCCGGGGCGTTTTTCGTCGGTCCGGGCTCCACACCCGGATCGCCAATCCGGTGTGGTCGCCAATTTGTCGCATGGCCGACTGGAGCGTCTCGAAATGTCCCTGATCGATGGAAATTCGGCACAACATCGCGAACAACTGTTCTTCGTCGTGGTCATACATCTGGATTTCGCTGATCCGTGCCCCCTGACCGGTGACATAGTGAATGATCGGATCGGCCAGCCCGACATTGTCAGGCCCGAGTGCAGTGATGACGACTTCCATTAAACTGATTCCTCTGATATCCACATTGTCGCTCGAAAACCACTTTTGTTCCATCCCAGCCCGGAAGCCGTGAACGCACCACCCCCCGCCAGCCCCGCCGCGTTACCGATTCGTATGAAACGCGATCAAGTGCCCGAAGGCGAGAATTTGTGCGATCATTGCACCGCCAAGTGCTGTCACTATTTTGCGTTGCCGATCGACCCGCCCGCCGGCCGCAAGGATTTTGACTATATCCGCTGGTACCTGCTGCACGACAGGGCAACGATCTTCGTGGAAGACCACAGCTGGTATTTGCTCGTCCACACGACCTGCAAACACCTCCAGGACGACCACCGATGTGGCATCTATGAAACCCGACCTCAGATTTGTCGCGATTACACCACCGACGAATGCGAGTTTGATGACGATTGGTGCTACGAACAGTATTTCGAGACTCCCGAGCAAGTCGACGAGTATGCCGATGCGCTGTACGGGCCACAATTTCCGGCGTCCGATCAGGACCCGAAAGACTCACTGCGGAGCCGGCGCCCGAGTGGATTGCCGGTGGTGAATTAAGGTCGATTTGCAACTTCGATCATGACCCAATCGCGACCCGCGGGCGCCGTCACCTGATCGCTCGTCTGCTCTGGCGGCTCGTCGGAGCGCGTCGCGCCACAATGTCCAACAACAACCCTCAACCCAATGTCATTGATTAAACCACGAACGCTGAACGGATTTCGCGACTACTTGCCGGCGGTCATGATCCCGCGCGAACGATTGATGGAAACCGCGCGCGGCGTGTTTCGTTCCTACGGCTTCGCGCCGATCGACACGCCGACGCTGGAGTACTTGGAGATCCTGACCGGCAAGGGCAGCGATGAAACCGACCGGCAGATCTACCGCTTTGAAGACAACGGCGGGCGGGCCGTCGGCATGCGGTTTGATTTGACGGTTCCCTTGGCGCGTTTCGCCGCTCAACACATCAACCAACTCGGCACCCCCTTCAAACGGTACCACATCGCGCCGGTGTGGCGCGGCGAACGGCCTCAGGCCGGTCGGTATCGCGAGTTCGTGCAATGCGACTTCGATACGATCGGAACCCGCAATGTGATGGCCGATATCGAAACCGTCGCCGTGATCAACCGTCTGCTCAGCTCGATCGGATTCGACGCCTTCACCATCAGCGTCAACAACCGCGCGGTTCTGACGGAGTTGCTGCGTCATCTGGATCTGGCCGATCAGAGCGTCGCCGTCCTCCGCTGCCTGGACAAGCTCGGCAAGATCGGGCGTGAAAAGGTTGCCGCGGAGATGTGCGAGGTGGCCGACGTGACCGCTGCCCAGGCCGACAAGGTGTTGCAACTGGCCGAACTCGATGGCGAAGCCGAGTCGATCTTCGAAGCGCTGCCGGCGATCACCGGCGGCAATGACGAAGCGTTGCTGGCGATCGATCGATTGAAAGACGTGTTCACCGGCGCGCTCGCCGCCGGTGTTCCACGCGGCCGGATCAAAATCGACGTCTCGATCGCACGCGGGTTGGATTATTACACCGGCGTCATCTTCGAAACCACGCTGAATGATTTGCCGTCGATCGGTAGTATCTGTAGCGGTGGCCGATACGACAACTTGGCGGGGCTGTACACCAAACAGGAACTGCCCGGCATCGGAGCGTCCCTGGGATTGGATCGGCTGCTCGCGGCCATGGAATCGCTGCGGATGCTGCCCGACGCGGCGACACCGGCCCCCGTGTTGATCGCCTACTTTGACGCCGATCACCGAGACAACTATTTGAGGCTGTCGGCGCACCTGCGCGAGGCGGGAATCGCCAACGAGGTGTTCCCCGACCCCAAGAAACTGAGTGTCCAACTGAAATACGCCGACTCCCACGGTTTTCGTGTCGCGCTGATCGCCGGAGGTAACGAGTGGGGGGCCGGTACGGTGCAAGTCAAAACGTTGGCAACGAAGGAATCGACTGAGGTCGCCTATTGCCACGAGCGGCCCGAAGAACTGACCAGTTGCCTCCATCGAATTCTTGCTGAGGAGTTACAATAGATCGTCTCGGGCTCTCCTGTTCGCCATCCCCAAGGCCCTATGTCTACCGTCGCACCACCCGTCACGCCATCTAAACGCTCGGTCGATCCGTCACCCGGCGCGGAGCCTGCCAAACGCACGGCTGCCGAGCAGTTGATCGAGCAGCGGATCGAAGAGGCGCGTCGGGCATTGTGGTGGAGCGAACTGACGCGAACGGGGTTGATGGTCGTGATCGGTTCGATGCTGGCCTTGTTGGTCTGGCTGGTGGTGGATCATTGGGTCTATTCGCCGGGGCCGATTGTTCGCACGGCCAGCTTTATCGCCCTCGTCACGTTGGCGTGCTGGTTTCTGATCCGCCGGGCCTGGCCCGTGATGACGTCGCGCGTCACACGTGAATATGCCGCTTGGGCGCTGGAGCAAGACCACCCCGACTATCGCCAACAATTGACCAGCTACGTCACGCTCCATGATGGCGATTCGCGACGCGGTGTCCGCGCCCGTGTCTTGCGGGCGATCGGGACGCGAGCCGCATCGCTGCTGAAGTCGCACGACGTGCTGCCGCGTGAAGCCACCGGGACGTTCAAATGGTGGATCACCGCCGCGGCGGTGTTCGCGCTGTTGGCCGCCTATTGTGTCGGGTCGCCGAAAAGCTCGCTCGCGTCGGCCAAACGATTGGCGATCCCGCTGGCCGCGATCGATCCCGCACGACGGGTCGAGATTCGTGATGTCCGCCCCGGTGATGCCGAAGCGCTGGCGGGCCGTGACTTAGAAGTTTCCGCCGACGTCGACGGACTCCGCGATGGCGAACCGGTGATGTGTCACTGGTCGGTAAACGGATCGCCGCGGGAAGCGGAACTGGAACTGGACCCCAGTTCGAATCGTTTCGTCGGAACGCTCAGTCTGGACCATGCCGCGTCGGGGATCGTCCGCTATTCGGTCCAGGCCGGTGACGCGGTCGCCGGGCCGTTTGAATTGTCGGTCGAGAATGTTCCGGTCGTCGCCATCGAGAGCGTGCGTTATCAGCCGCCGGCCTACACCCGCCGAAAACCCCGCACGACATCCAGCCCCGCGATCACGGCGATCGATGGGACGAAGATCCGGATCACCGCCAAAACCAACCGGCCGATTGCCAGAGCCGAGTTGCAATTCAATCCGAAACCACTCGGCGACACCGTGCGGGCCACCGCGGGACGCACCCCGATCGCGATCGGCGACGACGGAGTTACGTTGACGTCCGATGTGACACTTCGCTGTGCCCGCGGCAAGACCGCCTCGGTGGAACTGGAAAGTTACCGAATCCGCGTCTGGGATTCCAACGAGCAGTCAAACCCCGATCCGATCATCTACCCGATCAAGGTTATCGCGGATCTGCCGCCGGAAGTCGCGATCGTGGTGCCCACGAAATCGCCGATCGAAGTCCCCGTCGGTGCACAACAGATGATCGAAGTCCACGCCATGGATGCCGACTTCGAGCTGCAACGCGTCACGCTGCGGATCGAACGCGGCATCGACACGCTGGAAGATCCCGTCATCTGGATCAAACCCGAAGACGGAAACGGCAAGGGCAACCAGGTGATGGAATATCGCTTCCGACCGCTGGAGCATCTGCTCCGCGCCGGCGACGTGGTCCGCATCTCGGCGACCGCGATCGACAATCGCAACATCCCCGGCGATCCCAACGTGCAGCCGAATCAAGCCAGCACCGACCCGATCGAGATTCGGATCGTCGAAGACGCCGAACCATTGCCCCAAGACCCGACAGGCAATGACGGCCTGTCGGCTCCCGACGATCGGCCCGCCAGCGATGTCGAACAGTCCCAGCAGGGAGAAGGGCAACAGGGTTCCGGTGGCGAAGGCGCGCAAGGAGAAGGCGGTCAAAGCCAGGGTGATCCGAGTCAAGGTGATCCGAGCCAGGGATCCGAAGGCCAAAACAGTGGCGGCGAAGGATCCGGCGGCGGCGAGTCGAGCGGCGAGAAGCAGGATCCGAGTGAGGGCGAGCAGGGTGGAAATTCGCCGCAATCGTCTGGCGATGCAAGCCCCGGCGACGGTGCCACCGGCCAATCGGACACCGAAGGCCAGCCCCCATCCGAAGGCCAGCCCGGTACCGAAGGCCAGCCTCCAACCGAAGGCCAGCCTCCAAGCGAAGGACAGCCGGGCAATAGCGATCCGTCGAACCCCGGCGGGCAATCGCCAGCGGGTGAAGCGACCGATCCAGCCAACGACGCGTCTCAAGGCACGCAGGAAACCGGCCAATCGGAGGGCTCCATGCAGGACGCCAATGATGGCGGCGGCAAGCCGAACCCGGGTGGGGCAGAATCGAATGCACAGGACGGCACCGGCCCGCCGAGCGGCGACAGTGATGCGCCCAGCGGCGATAGTGAGGCGCCCAGCGGCGACAGCGATGCGTCCAGTGACAATGGGGATGCATCCGGCGACAGCGCCGGAACCGAATCCCAATCGCCCTCCGGAGGCGAGCCGTCCCAGGCGCCGCCGGAACATGACGGCCAAGCGTTTGAGCGGATCAAGGATTACATCGAGAAACAAAAGCAAAACCAATCCCAGGGTGGCTCGTCCGCCGATCAAAACCAGCCGCCGAAGAACGATGGCTCCGGCGGCGACTCCGAGTCCGCGGACGCCGCAACCGACCCGACAGACTCGCCAGCGGGTGATCAAGCCGCTGGCGATTCTGAATCTTCGAATTCCCCTGCGTCAGAACAAAAGTCACCACAAGGTCAGTCGCCCGGCGAGTCGTCAACGGGCGAAGAATCGAGTGGCAGCGGCGATGCTTCGCAAGACCCCAAGAGCGACTCCCAGGGCACTGGTGAGCAAGCACCTGGTGAGCAGGGTACTGGTGAGCAGGGTACTGGTGAGCAGGGTACTGGTGAGCAGACGTCTGGCGAGCAGGCACCCGGTGAGCCGGGGACGGAGAATCAGCCATCGGGAGAGGCAGCCGAGGGCGACGGAGGCAAGTCCGAAGGGCAAGACGCCAGTGGATCTGAATCGGGGGATCCGCAGGGGCAACCGGGCCAAGCGAGTGACAACGCGTCCCAGGGAGAAAGCGGGTCGCGTGAAGCAGCGGATTCGGCCGACCCGTCGGGGGCAAGCCAAAGCGGTGATCCGCCGCAGGGGCAATCGCCATCGACCCCGTCACCTGATGCGTCTTCCGGAAGCCAAGGCAGCGGCACGGGGACATCACCCGCATCCGGCGACGCGGCCGCCGACCCACCGCCCCCGCCTGATTTGGAGTACGCGAAAAAGGCGACCGACATGGTGTTGGACTACTTGGACGAGACGCGCGACCAGGTGGATGAAGACCTGTTGAAGGAATTGGACTGGACCGAGCAAGATCTGCAACGATTCCGCGAGCGTTGGGAAAAGGTTCGCAAGCTGGACCAACCGACTCAGCAGGCTGAATCGACCGACGAGTTGCAAGATGCGTTGCGGAGTCTCGGGTTGCAGCCGCGTGACGCGCCGGCATCCTCGGCTCGCGACGCCGCCGATTCGCTCCGCAACCTGCGCGATTCCGGCAACCGCCGCCAAGCACCCCCGGCGATTCGCGACGCCTTCGACGCCTTCCGCCGGCGAAAATGAGAAAAAGGTCAGGAGCCTTTCTAGTAAACTGGGGCGCCTCGGCTTGCCTCTTCTATTTTAAATGCTCCTGACCCTTTTTTTACAGCGTGCCGCCTTCGGTGGCGGTGAACTCGGCGAACACCGGCAAGTGGCTGCTGACCGCTTCGGCCTGGCTGAGATTCAGGTTGAATAGCCGCAAGAAGTCGATCGGTCCGCCGCGGCCGACATATTCGTTGGTTCGATTGCGGTCGACCAGAATGTTGCATGTCTGATGCCGGCTAAAGATGTCGGTCGTCGTGCTGTCCACTGCGGCAACGACGTCGCCGCCCATCACGCGCGGGATCAAATACGAATCGTCGGCCTGAAACAGTCCGGCCATCACGACATCGTCTTCGCCACGACCGTCCGCCCGCACCGAGGCAAAGATACCGGGCAACAGCGCGACTTCGACCGGTGCACGTGCCAAGTTGATGCGGACGTTGACGACCGAGAACGTCCATGCCGAATCGACGGTGGGTTGGGCGGCGCGAAACCAGACGACCAATGGATCGTAGGTCATCTGGTTTTCCGGATCGGCGACGGTGTAGGTTTGCGAGCGATCGATTTGAACTCGATTGATGTTGAAGAGGATCGCCAGCTGTTCGGATCGATCGGTCGGTCCGGACGGTGCGCCCAGCGCGAAATCGAAGCTTCGCCCGCCCTCGTTGATCTCGTCCACCAAGCGCGGGATCAGGTCCCGCTCGGCTGCGGTGACCTGTTGCAACGCGATGACGTCGAACTTGCGAATCATGCGGATCAGGTTCAGCCGGCAGTGTTCGCTGGCCAGTTTGCTTGGTCCGAACCCACTGAGCGCCCACGATCCGATTCGCAGGTTGCGGACGTTTCGGTTGGCTTCCGCCGATCGGGCGACGAAAGGTGCCGGCGCGACCGGACCGCCGTTTGAAAGTCCGTTTCGTTGGTTCGCCGAGACGAACAACAGATCATCGAGCGGATCGGGTTCGTCTGCCGATTCCGCCGATTTGGGCGTGATCGTCAGTTGATCCAGCCCGGCGATCTGGAAGTGCTGTGAAAAGTAGACCGCAGCCCCGACGAGGATGCAGATCGTGACCAGCATCAAGAACGGGCCCGTTCGTCGTTGTTCTTCCATTTGATGAAAAGGATACGCGCACATGGTCTGCCGCCTTGGTGAACAGCGTCGTCACTGTCACGCGTGAGGGGTCGGCAAGGAAACGAGAGACACACGAGGTGGGGGCAGACGCGCCCACCTCGGACATCGGCAGCGGCATCAGCGATGATCCAGCGGGACGCCGCAATTGTCCGGTCCGACGGTGATTGCCGACGGAAATACTGTCACGACCGCGTTTCTTTGCACGCCAAGCCGAACTGGAATACCATGCACGGTCTTCCTCCGTCATCGAACGTTCGACCTACGCAACCCACGCCCGCACCCTGGCATGACTATCAACCCGATTCGGCTGGCGATCCTGATCGCCACGGCATCGTTCACCTCATTCGCCGTCGCGAAAGATCGCCCCAACATCTTGTGGCTGTTCGCCGAAGACACCTCGCCGTGGATGGGGTGCTACGGCGACCCGGTCAATCAAGGTCAGACGCCGAACATTGATTCGCTTGCCGAGCGTGGTTTGCGATTTTCGCGAGCCTACGTTCCGGCACCGGTTTGCTCGGCATGTCGATCGGCCATCATGGGTGGGATGAATCAGATTCGCTTCGGCGCGCACGAACATCGTTCCAGCCGCGGTCCGGCCAAAATTTATCTGCCCGAGAACATGAAGCTGTTGCCGCAGCTGGTGAAAGAGACCGGCTACTTCACGTTTAACTTCGGCAAAGACGATTACAATTTCGTCTGGGATCAAGCGGCGACTTATTCGCTGCAAAAGAAGAACCGCGCTGCGATCGATTGGCAGGAACTGAAAGAAAACCAACCGTTCTTTGGCCAGATCCAAACGGCCGGTGGGAAGAACAACACCGCCAAGTTCCCGGAGGATCGGAAAACGGATCCACAGTCCGTCACCGTCCCGCCGGACTACCCGCAAAACCAACTCTATCGCGAAACGGTCGCACAGCACTACGACGCGATCCGAAAAGACGACGATTTCATCGGCACCGTGCTCCAGGGGCTCCAGGAATCCGGTTTGGCCGACAGCACGATCGTCGTCTACTTTGGTGACCACGGCGCAAACAATTTGGTGCGTCACAAGCAGATGCCGACCGAAGGCGGGTTGCACGTTCCGTTCATCATCGCCGGGCCCGCGCCCTACGTGCCGTCTCCCTCGGTACGCGATGATCTGGTCGATCTGCTGGACCTGTCCGCGACAACGCTCGCTTGGGCCGGCGTCGACAAGCCCGATTGGTACGAAGGCCAGGATCTGTTCGCCGAGGTCGTCGTCCCACGCAGCTTTGTGGCGGCCGCCAAAGATCGGCTCGACCATACCATCGATCGTGTCCGCACGATTCGCACCGACCGGTTTCGGTACACACGCAATTTCAAGACCGATCGGATCTTGCTGCAGCCCCAGTACCGAGACAAACGACCGTTTTTGCAAAACCTGCACGAACTCTATCAGTCCGGCGAATTGTCACCGAAGCTGACGGAAATCTATTTCGGCCAGCGCCCGGAAGAGGAGTTTTACGACGTCAAAGCCGATCCTAGCCAAGTCAACAATCTGATCGGTGATCCCGGGTATCGCGACGAGATTCAGCGACACCGCCAGTTGCTCGACGAGTGGATCGCTGTCGGTGACGAGGGCGTCGAGGAGGAGCCGCTTGCCGAATTGGCCTATCAGGCCAACGGACAGAAATGGGGCGAAGGGGTCAATCCCGAATACGAAGTCGTTCGCTCTGATAGCGATGGCGACGGATTGTCCGACGACTGGGAACGCATCAACGGACGCGATGCGACCGATGGCCGGTTGCTGTTTACGTTTGACTGCGGCGGATGGCAAACCGAGGGCTGGAGCGGCAGCGATGCAGCGATGGGCAACATCGCGGGCCGGTTGGGATTTTTGGATTTCCGGCTTCCGGGCGGCAAAGCGGTGATCACACGGACGGGGCTGAAGCTCGATCCGGCCAAGAATCAAGGTGACCTGCTCATCAATCTGCGTTCGTCACCGGGCACCAAGGTCACTCTCGTCGCAGGTGAAAGCGAATCCACCGCCACCATGGATGATGCAACGCAGATGGTTCGCTTTCCGTTGAATTGGAAGGACACCGTGCGTCAGATTGAATTGCGGTTTGACGGTCCGCCCGGATCGGTCGTGGAGATCGATTCCATCGTGATGGAGACGGCAGAATGATGGAGACGGCAGAATGATGGGGATGGCGGAGTGATGGAGTAGCCGTCTGATTCTGACTTTGCGTTCTGAGCGGTCAGAACATCATTCTGCCCCGTATGATTCTGCCACTTCAGATCTTACCGCCCCGCCACGTGGAACGCGCGACGCGATGATGGCTTCACTGGCTGTTCTTGCCCGTCGCTTGTTCGTATTGTTCGGCCGAGATCCATTTCAGATCGTCCCAATACCCGGTGTCGTTGGGTTGAGCCGGGCCGGCGGTCGTTCGGCCGCGAAGGACGATCTGGGTGGCTTTGGCTTGCAGCGTCTCGGCGATTTCCGGGTGCTCGGTCAGCACATCCGTCGTCTCGCCGGGGTCGTTTTCCAGGTCATACAGTTCGGCATCGGCGCTACCGTGGGGCAGGACGAGTTTCCAGTTGTCTTCGGTGATCGCGAACCGACCGTTGACGGAGTGATTGATCAGCGGCAATCGTTGACGGTTGCTCGCGGGATTCAGCAGCACGGTCGCAAAGCTGTGACTGTCGACGCCTTCGTCAGGTTGCAATTCGATGTCGAGAAGCTCGGCGAAGGTCGCCAGCAAATCGATTTGTCCCACCGGCCGATCCCAGCGTCGTCCGGGAGTGAGATTTCCGGCCGGCCAGCGGACAAAGAACGGGACGCGATGGCCGCCCTCGTACACCGAACGCTTGCCTTCGCGATAGCGGAAATTGCTCTGGTGACCGAATTCCTTGACGCGCTGCTTCCAAGAATTTTCCGGACCGTTGTCGCTGGTGAACACGATCAGCGTGTCGTCGGCCAATTCGGCATCGTCGAGGAACTTGAGGATGCGGCCGACGTGGTAATCGGTCTCGATCACAAACTCGCCATAGCCGCCGCAATCTCCCTGGCCGTGGAATTCAGGCAACGGGCACACCGGGTAGTGTGGCGACGTCAGCGGCAAGTACAGGAAGAACGGTTTTTCAGAACTCGAGCCCGATGTATGGGACTGCATCCAGTCGATCGCGGTGTCGGTGAACCGTGTCAAACACTGGTTGTCAATAAAGTCCGGTGCGACCTCCATGCCCTGCTTGCCGAGCGCCTGTTGTGTCGCTTCGGGAGTCGGCTGGTAGGGCGGCATGATGCGATAGTCCATGTGCCGTGCATTCGGTTTCTTGGCGGTAAAGACCGTCGGAGGCACCTTGGCATGTCGGCCTTCGAACCACGCCAGCACGCCGTAGTTGAGTGAAGCGGGAATGCCAAAGAAGTAGTCAAAGCCTTTATCCAAGGGCATGTTGCGGGTCGGTTGAGACCAATCACGGGTCTTGTGGTTCGTTCCGGGAAAGTCCATGCCGAGGTGCCACTTGCCGACCATGGCGGTCGCGTACCCGTTGTCACGCAACATCGACGCGATCGTGGTCCGTCCGTCTTTGATCAAGCATTTACCCTCGGCGCCCATCACTCCCGTCTTCAGCGTCGTCCGCCATGAATAGCGGCCGGTCAACAATCCGTAGCGTGACGGCGTGCAGACCGAATCGGAGGAGTGACCGTTGGTGAACGTGATCCCTTCGGCGGCCAATCGATCCAGATTCGGCGTTTTGAATTTGGCGTCCGGATTCAAACAACTGGCATCACCAAAGCCTTGGTCATCGGTATAGATGACAAGAATGTTGGGGCGAACCGACTCGGCTTGAAGCGCCGGGGCACAGAGGGCATGTGTCAGCAGGGCGGTAGCGGCCAGGACACCCCACATTGTCGTTCGGTGTCGCAAGAGACGCGCGCATGACCGGCGGAAACTCGTCGGCGTCGAAGCAAGGAGTTGAATCATCTTGAATCCCAATGTTTGGAAGGTTGACTCGGGGCGCTGGGATCGATCTCGCGCTCCGCCACCGATGGGCGGCTCTGTTGGCACATCAAGAACAGAGGGTCGCGGCCGACAAACCGCAGGGTGAGATTCCCTGGGGAAGGGGGATCGTACAGGATTCCCGCCGATAGTCTCTTCTGTTCAAACTCCCAAGTCAAATCCGAGCGGCAGCTGGGGCAGCGGTCCGCTGATTGGGGAAGTCTTCTCGATGGCGGAACGCCGGATGGTTCAAGCCGTCAGGGGGGCTTTGTCGTCCAGCACGACGGCGTCTCGATGGGGAACGACCGCGCCGACAAACTCATTCAGCGTCGTGCGAGTCAGTTCGCTTCGTCTGACAGCGACGCCTAAGGGGGCATCGATGGCGAGACTCACTCGGCTACGCGACACTCGGGTGATCACGATTCTGATGTCGTCACCCAGCAGAATCTCTTCACCGATTTTTCGTGACAGAACCAACATGCTGACTCCTCCGTGTTTGCTCGCCAAAGGAAACGGCGAATGGTTTGTGATCGTCCTCTCTAGTCAAGGTGGAAAACTTCAGTGAAACGTCACGCAGAAAGCAACGTTTTTGATTCCCAATGGAAAGGGTGTCGATTGTCCGCTCCGCAATCGCCTTTGATCACGCTGTTTGGTTGACAGCACGACGAAGTAACAGCACTACGAAGTAACGGCACTACGAAGCGACGGCAGGACTTTCCAAGCGGCCGGCCATGATGTTCGCGATCTGACGTGTCGGTTCGAATCGCTCGAGTACGATCTTGATCGCCGCGGTGATCGGCGTGGCCAGAAACATCCCGATGATGCCCCACATCATGCCCCAGAACATCAACCCCAGCAGGATCGTGACCGGGTGCAGGTCCGACGAGTTGCCCATCAATTTCGGCTCGACCACGTTTCCGCTGAGGATTTGGATGGCCGACGTCGCCACGATCACCGAGACCATCCAGACGATGTTGCCGGACGGATCCAACAAGATCAACGGGATCGGCAACAAGCTGGCGACGATCGGTCCGATGTTGGGGATGAAGTTCAAGAGGAACGCGAGTACCCCGAACGACAACGCCATCGGGACGCCGAACATCCGCAACGTGAGACCAAACACGGCGCCGGTGCCGATGGAAATCACCGTCTTGAGCGACAGATAGCTACGGATCTGCGAGTCGATTTCACGCAACGTCGCGGTCTGGGCGTAAGACGACTTGCCGAGCAACAGAAAGAAGACGTAGATCAGCACGACGATGCTGGTCGACACCAGACTCAAGAACGCCTGCAACACGACCGAGATGCCGTCGCGGACGAAGGCGTCGACCAATTCGGTGGCTTCTTTCATCCGCCCGGATTCCACCGGAACACTCCGCGCGCGAATTTGCACGGTCGGAGTTTCCAGCAGCGGAAGGGGTTCGTCTTTGTCTACCTCGACGACTGCCGCCGACTCTACATCGGTGACGGAATCCGGCGGGACATCGGCTGAAGTCGCGGCATCTGCCGGTGAGTCCACCGTCGCGGCGTTGGAATCGAGAGGCTCGCCGGGGCCAGGATCCGCCGGCGATGGAGCATCAGCGAGTGATTCAGGATCTGCTGGGGATTCAACATCCGGCGGAGATTCTGCAGCCAACGGGGGACTTGCTGGCGAGTTCAGTTCCGCAGGCTCGGTGGAGTGGGTCGTGGTGTCGCCGTTGGCGGTCGCGTCCGGCGGAGCCTGGGCGAGAAACCCGCTGTCAGCCGTGGAGGACTTGTCCTTGTCGCCGTCTTCGTCGTTGGAAAACTTGTCGCCGACGAACCGCTTCAGCGAGAGCGCGTCGAAGGAGAGTTTGTCATCGACCTTGTCCACCAGTTGCCGCACACGGGTTCGGTATTCTTCTTTGTTTTTCGCCAGATCGATGATCGAGAACGAGATCGTCAACCCGAACACGCCCATCAGGCCGACACCCAACAGAAATGCCAACCCGGCCGCGGCGACGCGGGAGACATTGAACCGATACTCCAGGTACGACAGGATCGGCCCGACGCCGCTGACAATGAAACAGGCGACGACGAACGGTACCAGCACCGGTCGCAGCCAATACATCATGTAGATCCCCGCGACGCCGGCCAAGACCATCAAGCAGACCGTTTGGATCTGCTGGTCGCTCATCCGCGTCCCCGGCGGCTTGGATGCCGACATCATGGACTCCCTTGCATGGATTCAGTTGCCTACCCGGTCAGTGATTGTCGGCCCAATCGATATGAATCGCGCTCAGGGAGTTTATATAGCGCAGACCGGCTACCGGAAACGGTAGCTCGGGTTGCTCGGATCGAAATCGGACGCCGACAGCCCGACGTTCACTTTCAAATTGAAATAGTTGTACTCTTCGTCCAGCACCGGCGGGCCGCCGGGTGTCTCCGGCCACAGCCAGGCTTGGTATCGAATCGGCATCTTCGTGTTGTTGTCGAAATAGACCCGCGCCCGGTGGAACCGAAAGTGCTCGCGACGTATCGGATGAATGACTTCGACCAGCGTGCAGCTGGTCTGACCGAACAGGTGGTCGGTCTCGATTTGAACGTCGCATTCGCCATGCAAGCGATCCTGCTGTGCCGTGACGACGAATTTTTCCAGCAGGTTTTCGATCCCGATCTCCTTGATCGAATACCGCTGTCCGCGCATCGCCAGCATCCCCTCGGGATCAAGCTGCGTGGTCAAGAAACTGGCGAACCCGCCCTGATGCACGATCAGGTTTCCGTCGTTGGCGTTCTCCACCCAGATCACCTCGCGACCCTTGACCGAACTGGGCTTCAAGAAATCCAGGTAGACACTCAACGGAACCGCAATGTCCTGCCCGTCAAGCTTGCGATTGCGAATCTTCAAACTCGCGTACTGCAGCGGCGGCATCACTCCGCCGACCCGGCATCGTTTGATGAAGATCGCCGTGTAGTCATCGACGTTGGCCCGGACGTGCTGCAGACTCTCTTCGGCGATCTCCAAGGCCGTGTCGACCGGATGCCGACGCTCCACCGGCGGAAGGCTCAGCCGTGCCACCTGCTCGATTTCTTGTGCATTTGCTAGCAACGGTGCGGTTGCGAGCAATGAAATGATGATCAGCCGTAGTCTCGGCAGGAGTTGGAAGGGGTGCATCCGTTCGTTCCAGATTAAGAGAGAAGAGATTGCCGCCGTTAGCCCGGTTTTGCGGCAGTTAATGGTGTGTACATAAATCTCGTTGCGAAGGACTAGTGATATTTTGACTAGATGTTGAGATTGCCTGCGGGTAGACGGTTCCCTACGATAAAAACAGTTGCGTCTCTGATCTAATTCGGTGTGCTGATTCGTTTGGGGAAGACAGGATGTTCACGCAGAGCGAAAATCGTCCGACGATCCTCGGGTCGGTGGCGCCGGGGTTCGAGCCCGTTCGGGCGGAGTTTGAAACCAATTTTGTGTCGCGGGGTGAGTGTGGTGCCGCCTGCACGGTGTACCACCAGGGCCAGAAAGTCGTCGACCTCTGGGGTGGGCGACGATGCCACCATTCCGGGGCACGCTGGACCGAGCAAACGCTATCGCTGGCGTTTTCGGTGACCAAGGGCATGGCGGCGGCCGTGATGGCGGTCGCCCACAGCCGGGGGCTGTTCGATCTGGACGCGCCCGTGGCAACGTATTGGCCGGAGTTTGGATGCGACGAAAAGCGGAAAATCACCGTGCGTCAATTGTTGGCCCATCAGGCCGGTCTGGTGGCCATCAACCAAAGACTGAACCCCCAGATTCTGGCCGACCATGACCAAATGGCGGCGATCACGGCCAGTCAAAAACCGTTGTGGCAGCCCGGGACCCGGCACGGCTATCACACGCTGACTTTGGGCTGGTACCAGAATGAGCTGATTCGTCGGGTCGATCCCGCCGGGCGGACACTGGGCGAGTTCTTTCAAGACGAAATCGCCGCTCCGTTGGGGATCGAATTCTACATCGGACTTCCCGATTGGATCGACTCGGAACACATCAGCAGCACCCAGGGCTTTCGAAAGCTGGCCATCTTGGCCAATCTCAATCAGCTGCCGTGGAAAATGGTGTTGGCCGGGATTTGGCCCCAATCGGTCGTCTCCAAGTCCATCAAGTTTCTGAAATTCGATAACCCTGCGGCACTCGGGCGACCGGAGTATCGCGAGGTCGAGATTCCATCTGCCAACGGATTCGGTCAGGCGCGTGCCGTCGCCAAAGTCTACGACGTCTTGGCGCGGGGCGGCCGGCGGTTGGGAATCACGCCTGGGACGATGCAGGAATTGGTCGCCCCGCCGGTGCAGCCCTCGCGCGGCTCGCGAGACGCCGTCTTGAAGATCGACACCAACTACAGCTTCGGGTTTTCTCGGCCCAGTGACGGATTCCGCTTCGGCGCCGATGACCAAGCCTTCGGTTGCCCCGGAGCGGGCGGATCGTTTGGCATGGCGGATCCGTCCAAGCAGTTAGCCTTTGCGTACCTGACCAACACGATGAGCTTTCGCATCTTCGACGACCCGCGCGAACGGGCCGTCCGCCAAGCCGTCTATCAATGCATCGGCGCGATCCAAAAGCGGCGGGTTCCGTCGGATGTGAAGGTGGCGTAGCGGAGCAGCGAGGCGTCACGCACCCGGGTTCGCTGCGGAGCAGCGACCGGGAATCGCCTAACCCGGATATTGCATCCGCTGACTGGTTGACTCTGATTTTAGACTGAGTTACGGCGAGGCTGTCCACGATAGCCGGTTTTTGCTGCAATCGATTCGCTGCGGGCAGAGGGCCCCCTACCCCCAGACGACCGGAAGTCGCTGCGCGGTGCCACACGATGCGATGGGAGTGGCTAATCGCTACGGCACAGACGTGCCAGCACCTGATTGAACAGCGGTTCCCAGGGGCAATGGCTGCAAAGATGAAATACCACCCGACGACAAGTCACTCGAACTCGGGCTGCTATTTTCAACAGTCGCAATCGAATCGTGTCCACACGTAGACGACTCTGTTTCGTTCCACTCAGGCCCAGGCGACGCAACCCATCGAGTAGAACGTAAGCAAATGATGAAAGCATCACGCGGAACTGATTGGCAATAAAACGGGTGCAACTGGTGCGATCAGCGAACAGACAAAGCTGTTGCTCTTTGATCCGATTCTCCATCTCGCCACGCATGCAGTAGTGCTCTCGATAAAACTTCTCCGGGTCATAAGCGACAGAGCACCATGTCCCTGGAGTCTTAACTTGTAGCGGCTGCCTTTTGCCATCGACCATCGGTCGATGGTAGGTCGTGTCGACAATGTCGTCACTTGAGAAACAGTTTGTTACGACGAAGCGAGGATTGGGGCCTTTGGCGGTATACTCTGCTTTGCCGACCACCCAGCGATGGCGGTCCCACGTCCTGCCGGTGCGATAGCGAAACCACTTGTAAAAGGCTTGTTTGCCACCACGGTGGAATCTCTCGACTCTTGCGCGAGTCATTTCGCAGGCAATTTGCTTGACCAAAACCTTATTCTTGGGCAAACCAAAGACGTAGTGGACATCGTTTTTGTCGCACCAGCGCATGAGGCGTTCGATCGCAAAACCTCCGTCACCACGAAGGGTGATTTTGACCCGAGGCCATCGTTGGCGGATCCTTGCAACAAGCAATTTTGTGATTCCGCGTGCGTGATGGCCATCACCGAGGTTGGCTGGACGAAGATACGAGACGAGAAGTTGGTCGCCGCAAAACACGTACAGAGGTTGGAAGCAATAGCTGTCGTAGTAGGCATTGAAAGCCTTTTTATCTTGATCGCCGTGTACCTTGTCGTCCGTTGCGTCTAGATCGAGTGTGATTTCATCAGGCGGGGTGTCGAAGCTGTCAAGAAAAATGTCGACGAGGATCTTGCTGAGTTCGAAGAGTTCTTTTTTGGTGATTCGGTTTTCAAATCGGGAATGAGTCGAGGGGCTCGCCAGAGTGGGATCCCAATCGTCATCCGACCTGTCATTGATTCGAGGGGGCCGTCCGGCGGCGACTTGAAAGGCGGCATCATCGCGAAGCTGCTGTTGATCGTTTGCGTCTTCGTATCCGGCCGCGATCGCAAAGATTCGACTGATAAGGATTTCCGCTTGAGAATGAACGGTGTGAATCGGATCACGCGGGTCGTGAATCGCTTGGTCGATCCGCTTGATCAAATTGAGCTTTTTGTCGACTTCGCGAAGCAGGACGAGGCCCCCATCGGAAGTGAGCGATCCGCCGTCGAAATCTACCTCAACGGCCTGCCTTCTGAGGCGTTTCAATGCGGGACGATTTCGTTTACGCTTTGTCATTGCCGAAAGCCTTGGTTTTGTGGTCTATGAAGTGTCGTAACTCCAATAGATACACGAACTAAGGCTTTCGCGCTATAGGGGCAGTCGAATAAGCGGATGCAATATCCGGGCTAAAGGCTAGACACCAACGGCGCTGGTGTGCAGGCTTCAGCCGCTCGGATTCGCTGCGGAGCAGCGGCGGTGGACTGTTGACGAGCTACCGCTTTTTCTCAAAACAGCGGCCCAGCGGTCCGACCAAGATCGCTGGTAGCAGCACCAGGTCGCCCAGTAGCGCCGAGGCGAGCAGGAAGACCATTAGCCAGGCGAAGTGCAGGATCGGCACGAACGTGCTGAGCGCGAACACGATCAATCCACACGAACAGATCAGCGTCGTGTGCACCATCGCACCGGAGCATCGCGAAAACGCGCTTTCGATCGCTTGTCGGCGCGACAGCCCTTGGTCCAGACCGCGGCGGAACCAAGTCAGCAGGTGGACGGTGTCATCGACCGCAATCCCAAGTGCCGCACTTGCCGTCATCACCGAGCCGATCTGGACGGGAATGTTCATCCACTCGATGCCGCCGAACACGATCACGGCGGGAAAGATATTCGGAAACATCACCAAGCAGGTTGCCCAAATGTTTCGCAGCACCACCAGCAACACGACGGCGATGACGGCGAAGGCGACCAGGAAACTGCGAAACAAATCCAACAGCAATTGACGTTGGGCTTTGTAAATCAGCGGGATCACACCGGTGAACGTGCCTTGGACGTCCTCTTCGGCCAGCAGGGGTGTGACCGCTGCCCGGATTTGTTCGACAAAGATCCCGTAGTCCAAATCGCCGATGGCGTTGGCACGCACTGAAATGCGCCAAAGCGTTTGGTCTTCGCCGTCGCTCAAGTACTTCGTCTCGATCAGGCGTTGTTTGGTTTGCTGACCGTTGATCACCTTGCGTTGCACGATGTCACGAACGCTGTGGCCCGCCGGAAGTCGCGGAGACAGATTGAAAGCCGACAGGGTCGCCACCGGTTCGTCGAGCGATTGAATTGTGCTCTGTACCCTCGCCACCAATTTGATCTGCTCGACGCGATCGCGTGGGTCGTCTTTGTCAAAATGGATCGCGACCTCGAGCGGCACCATCGGGCCGATGTGTTCTTCCAGCCACCGGTAGTCGGCGATCGCATCGCTGCTGGGGAGAAAGCGGTCTTGCAGTTTGACCGTTGATTGAATCGATGGAATGCGTGAGGCGCACAACAACATCAATGCCAAGCAAGCCAGTGCAAAGAACGCGTGGTGATTGAGGATCGCATCGATAAACGCGTTGCCTTTCGTGGGTGAATCGTCGGCCGATGGGCGATCCGATTCGGTTTCGGTTTCGGGTTTGGGGGGAAACAGATACAGCGCCGAGGGCAGCAACAGAAACAGGACGATGACGCTGGCCACGACACCCAGCGCGGAATAGAAGCCAAAACTTTGGATCGGCTCGATCTTGCTGAGCATCAACGAGATCAGGCCGATTCCCGTGGTGATCGCGGCCAGCGAACAGGGCAACCAACCCTGGCCGATGGCTCGGATCGCGGCGGGAACCGGTGACGATGGCCCCCGCGCCGCGTCGCGATAGTAGTTTGCCAAATGCACCGCCGAAGAGATCGTCAACACATAGATCAACGGTGGCAGCATCGTCATCAACAAGTTCATCTTGCCGCCGCTGAAGTACAGGATCGCCAGCGACACTGCGGTGCTGTAGACCGCGACCAGCAGGACCGAAATCGCCAGTCGAATACTGCGCATCCGCAGCGTCGCGACCAAGAAGGAAACCAGCGCGGAGAGTCCGGCCAGGCCGAACAATAGTTTCCGACTTTCGGCATCGATCATCGCGGCATCGACCGTCGGACCGGCCAATTTCAATTCTGCGGCCGGCAACTGGCAAACGTCCCAGGCCAGGGTTTCGATTTCTTGTACCGCCGCACTGCGATCGGCTTGACCGGCGACGGAGGTGGTCAGCACCAGGCAGGTCGTCGTGTCCTGAGCGCCGATCAGGATGCGTCGCAGGCGATTGATGGCTGCGGTGCGAGAAAAATTCTGCGGCGGCGACATCAACTCCTCGATCGCGTTCTGACCGGTCCGCACGCGATCAAAGAATGCCGTGTTCAGCAGCGCTTGGGAGAGTTGTCCGACGCGCGGGTCGTCCAGATCGCAACCCGGCCAGCTGACGACGGCGAATTCGTCCGTGCCGAAGTGACTTTGAAACCAGTCGTAGGTGTCCGTTTCGGCGAAGGACTGGGGCAGCCATTGCCGGGGATCGTTCGATGTGCTCTTGAGCGCCCGGAGGGCGCCGTAGCCGATCAGCGGAAACGAAATCACAGCCAACAAAACGATCGCGATGGCGTATCGCGTCATTTCAGTCAGCAAAGCAGGTCGGAAGAAATTCATCCAGCAGTTCGGCAAACGCTTCGGGTTGTTCCCAGTTCGGCGCGTGCCCACAGTCTTGGATGAATTGCAGCTTCGATCCCTTGATTCGCCGCTGGAACTCGCGACCGGTTTCCGGCGGCGTGATCGAGTCTTCCTGGCCCCAGATGATCATCGTCGGCAGATCCAACTTGGTCAGCTCTTTTTCGACCGATCGATCGCGGGTGGCGCGGGAGACTCGCAAGACGAAGCGGACATAGTCGCGGTCTTGGATGGAGGAATGCCAGTCGTCGACCAGTTCATTGGTCACCAATTCCTGCTTGTGGACGATGCCACAAACCGTTTTCTTGACGAATTCGCGCGAGGGTTTGGGCCGCATGCCACCGATCGGGTTCTTTTCGAACAACCCGGCGCTGCCGGCAAGCACCAGACCTTTGGCAAAGTCTTTGCGGCGGGCACAGAGGTCGATTGCCACCAATCCGCCCAGGGAATTGCCGCAGATCACAAAAGGATCAATTTGAAGCGTTTCGACGAGATCGGCGACCTGATCGCTCAAATCGGCGATCGCGTTGATCCCGTGCTGGCGACGGCCGGGTTGGGGGTCGACCGGCAACTGGGGGGCGATCACGCGATAGCGATCAGCCAGTCGCTCCATCACCTGCCGCCAGTGTTCGGGCGTTCCAAATAAGCCGTGCAGAAACAGCACGGTTTCGTCCCCTGTACCCATCTCAACAATCCCGGCAGGGTCGATCCTGGCAGTGGTCATTGATTTAGAAGGAGATGAGCGATTGAGTAGCACAGACAATGCAATCCTTGACGTTGAAGCGAATCCTTTGGGATATCGTTCAATCGCCGGGGAGACGTGAACGGGCGCTTCCTGCGGCCGGCATTTTAGCTGCAATCATGATGTTGGTCGAATCCGTTTTTTCCGAGGGACTGGAAATTTTATCCCCAGAGCCCCCGATCTCCTGCCCAAAACCATTGATTGGGGTCATTCCGTCACAATCGGGTGGCCAAGGGGCACAGCACCTTCCTAAGCGTTTGAGCCCACCCGATCGCAGGGCCGGGGCTCTGCCTCGATGGGAGCGGATCCATCACCCTTTTTCGCCTTTCCTGAGCCAAAAGAATCAGCCTTTGTCGTGCAAAACGTCAGTTTGCCGCGGATTCCTGAAGGATTCATCCGGCCAATCGAAACAATTGGCGAATCGCAGCGGAAAACGTGGGAATCAATGCTCTACACCGCAGCCGCTAGGGGATCGCCAGCCGCAACGCCAGATACGGCACCAGATTGAAAACCAGTACCAGCAGCTTGTAATTCGCCAAGTAGCGAAAGTACTCCTGGCGGATTTCATGCGATTCCAAATGAAACCACTTTTGGTGCAGCCGCCCGACGGATTTTTCGCAACCGACCACGATGACGGTGCTGAACGTCAACATGCCCAGATTGATCAGCGTGCACCAGCCGAGCGCCGCAAGTACGATTTCCCACGATGTCATGGTCGTTCTCTGATTGATGGATTGAACGCGAACGCTGGTTCGCTCGGTTTCCGCCAGCCAACTTCTTGGCGTGTCGCTGATTATTGGCGTGTCGCTGACGTGTCGCCGCAACCGTTGCAGTGACCGCGCAGCAGGATTTCTGTGATCTCGCCGATCTTTGCGCTCTGTCGCAGACTGCCCGCGGTCAGTTTCACGTCGTCCAAGCAGGACACCGTGCCGCAATCAACGCACAGAAAGTGCGGGTGACCGGTGTCGTCTTGGGGTTGGCCACGGACCGCTTCGAATCGCCAGACGTGATCGCCGAGTTCGGTGCGACGCAGCAATCCCACTTCGGCCAAGTCGTTGAGATTGCGGAACGCCGTCGCCCGGTCGATCCCCCTGTCGGCGAGCTGCTGGGACACTTCGGCATGCGTCAGCGGCGAAGTCGACTCGCGCAGCAACAACAGCGTCGCCAGGCGAGCCGGTGTGGCGCGCAGCCCGGATCGACGGATTTCGTCCTTGACGGGATCATTCGCTGCAGTCATCGCTTTGATTTCTGTTGTTCGGCCGGGGAACGATGCCAAAAGGACGCTGTCAAACTAGATCGTACCCAGTTGCAATACGGTTGCAAGTGCACTCGTGTTACCCATAGGCGAAGCCGGCCGGTTGGCGTACCATTTCGCCGGTCAGCCCCATTCTCTGTTGATCCAGCCATGTCGCCCGTTTCACTGCTGTTCGTCTATTGCGTGTTCATCTTCGTCGCCTCCAACACCGGTGGGCGGCTGTCGGATTTGATCCACATGACGCACCTGCGAACACAGCTCTTGATGAGCGCTGTGGGCGGGTTGATGCTCGGCATCGCGATGCTGCATTTGCTGCCACATGCCGGTGAGATCTTGGGATCGTCTTCCATGACCGGGATGGGCGCGCTGCTCGGTCTGATTTCGATGTTCTTGCTGATCCGGCTGTTCCACACGCACGATCACGGTACCCGCGAATCAAGCTTCGCCAACGGTGCCGACAGTCCGGCCGCTGGAACCGACGGTCCGGTGGGCGAGCAGACGGGCGAGCGGACGGGCGAGCGGACGGGCGAGCAGGCGGGCGAGCAGGCGGGCGAGCAGGCGGGCGAGCAGGCGGGCGAGCAGGCGGGCGAGCACGAGCATCACTGCGACGGCCATCACCACCACGACCACGGTCACGACCACTCGGCCAAGCCGAAGCGGTTCGGTTGGGCCGGCGTCTTTTTCGGTCTGGCACTGCACACGCTGATCGACGGCGTCGCGTTGGCCAGCAGCGTGATCGCCGACGCGTCCCACGGTTCCTGGATGGGGCTGGCGGGCATCGGTACGTTTTTGGTGATCGCGCTACACATTCCGCTCGATTCGTTTGCGATCACGTCGGTGATGAGCAAGCAGGGTTGGTCGTCGGCCGCACAGCGACTGGTCAGCATGCTGTTTTCGTTGGCCTGCCCGCTGGGAGCATTTTTGATGTACCTGGGGGCAACGACGGTGTTAGAGGGCACCGGGATTCTGGGCTGGGGCTTGGCGATCTCGGCCGGTTTCTTCATCTGCATCGCGCTGGCAGATCTGTTACCCGAAGTGGCCTTTCACGACCATGACCGCGTCAAGTTGACGATCGCATTGCTGTTGGGTGTCGTCGTCGCAATCGGCATCGAAAACCTACCCGGCCACACCCACGATCACAGCCCCGACGGCACCGCCGAACACGACCATCACTATTGAACAAAGGGGTCAGGCCTCTTTGTTGAGCGATTTGTATCAAAGAGGCCTGACCCCTTTTTCGCAGCAGGGCCCATCTGGGCGGGCCGGGGGCTTGCCTCGACCAATCTACCTTCTGCCTAGGCCTCAATCAAGCGAACGCTTGATGGTGAAAAATTGAAAAAACTCGAAACCCTCGGCGTTTTGCGGGTGTATTGGAGATAACGACAACTTCAACGCACTCACTCAACGGAGGATTTCGAGTGAACGACAACTTACGCCGTCGGTTGCTGCGCCGCAAGCGAGTTCTTCTACAACGTATCGACAAGAAGAAGGGTAAGACACATACGCCCATGATTCGCCCCTTGCGGGCAAAGTACGAACTGGCCGAGAAAGTTGAGGCGGTTTCCTGTGGCGGTATCGGCATGGTCATGCAGCTTGTCGAGCAACTCGGATTGCGAAAGCACATCAACCAGTCCGCACCGGTGTTCAAGCTTCACGCGCCGTACGACGAAGCCGATCACGTGCTCAACATTGCCCTGAATCTATTGGCCGGTGGGACCTGCCTCGAACATTTGGAGCATCGCCGCACCGACGAGGCGTATCTGGACGCACTGGGCGCTGAACGGATTCCCGATCCGACAACTGCTGGTGACTTTTGCCGTCGTTTTGATGGCTTCAAGCTACTGCTATTGATGCAGGGAATCAACGTGGCACGCAAGAAGGTTTGGAAACAACAATCCGATGCGTTCTTCGAGCAGGCCACCATTGAAGCCGATGGCACGATGGTCGAGACTTGCGGTGAAAAGAAAGAGGGCATCGGAATCAACTACAAAGGACAATGGGGCTACCATCCACTGGTCGTTACGCTCGCGGAAACCAACGAGTTACTGTACCTGGCCAACCGCAGCGGCAATCGCCCGAGCGGTGAAGGCTCATCGTTCTACTTTGACAGGGCGATCGAACTATGTCGCAATGCTGGGTTTCGAAAGATCCTGTTGCGTGGCGACACGGACTTTTCGTCAACCCAACATCTCGATCGATGGGACGCGCAGGATGTCCGTTTCGTGTTTGGCTATGACGCCAACAAAACACTGACCGCAATTGCCGACTCCCTCGACGAATCAGCATGGAAACCGCTTCGGCGGCAGAAAAAGACTTCTGAGAATCCGCGTGCAAAACGACCCAACTACAAAGAGGAAATCGTCGTAGAAAACGGCTACGAGAACAAGAAGCTGCGTGCTGAAAGCTATGCCGAGTTCCCGTATCAGCCTGGCAATTGCAAGCGTCCCTACCGGATGGTTGCCGTTCGCAAAGACATCGACGTCACGAGTGGGCAGCAATTCTTGTTCAGCACCGAAAAGTACTTCTTCTACATCAGCAACGAACCAAAGGAAGAAAAACAGTCGCGTGAACTGATCGGAGACGGCAACAATCGCTGTGATCAGGAAAACACGATTAGCCAGCTCAAGGCGAGTCACGCATTGACCGCGCCGCTGGATTCGCTGGAAAGCAACTGGGCGTACATGTTGATTGCTTCTCTTGCCTGGACGCTGAAGCTTTGGAGTGGAATGATGGTCCGCGTCAAAGGGAATCCCGGGCAGAGAAAGACGCGAAAACGCCTTCGTGATCGTGTGATCAAAATGGAGTTCTCGACGTTCTTGACTTCGTTGATCCAGATTCCGGCCCAAGTCATCCGCTCATCGCGTCAACTGAAGCTGCGGATTTTGACATACCGTCTCGGCGTCGAAAACTTGTTCACACTCAGTGACCATATTGCGATGCCGCTTCGAACGTGACACGTCGAAACCAACGAAGCCGAAGTCCGGATGCTTCGGTACCGCCGCTAACGCCTAACCCGAGAGAAGCGAATTTATGAGCACGATACCATGCGAATTTCCAATAAGGAGCAGTGCTCCCAAGCGTGCTGCTGCGCCTCAAAAATCCGAAAGCGTCACGCAAAATCCACGCTAGCGTTCGCTTGATTGAGGCCTAGGGCGTTTGGACCGGTCCGTGGAAACGCTAATCGGTTGCGTGTTCCTCTCCGCGGGGGGCGTGCCTTGTCGTCCAGTTTTGTTACGACATATTCCATACCTTTCACTAGAATGGTACGGATCACTAACGACATGAATGGATGTAACTGAATGCGCCAATCCCTTGACGATGCCGGGCGGCTTGCTTCTCTTCAGGCTCTTGGGTTGCTCGATAGCGAACCTGATCCGATCTACGATCGATTCACTCGTTTGGTGGCGAAGCTACTCGATGTCCCGGTCGCGCTCGTCTCGCTGGTGGATGATCACCGCCAATTTTTTAAGAGTTGCATTGGATTGCCGCCACCTTGGGACGCCGAGAGGCAGACACCGCTTTCGCACTCGTTCTGTCAACACTGCGTCAATCGCGGCGAGCCGTTGATTATTGTCGACGCGACCAACGATCCATTAGTGCGAAACAATTTGGCGGTCTCCGAATTAGGGGTTCGAGCCTATCTTGGAATACCGATCTTCGTTGAAGGTGGATATTGCGTCGGATCGCTTTGTGCGATCGATACCGAACCTCGTGATTGGACCGAAGCCGATGTGGAATCTCTCACTGATGTTTGCCGTTCGCTTGAAACCGAACTGCGGTTGCTTCAGCAACTGAACGATGCGACCGAAGTGTCGAGGCGTAAGAGCGTGTTCATGGCCGAGTTGTCACATGAGCTGCGAAACCCAATGACGCCGGTGTTGGGCATCGCACAGTTGTTGGCAAATGGTCAGGTTGGCGAGAATGAACAACAAGAGATGTACAACGTGCTGTTGCAGCAATCCCGGCAACTGACTCGCCTGGTTGATGAGTTGCTGGATCTCTCTCGTATCGAGCGAGGGAAAATTAAGTTGTCACGCGGTCCCTGCGACTTAGTGAGCATTGTACGTCATTCTGCAGAAACCATCCAAGACTCGCTCAAAACAAAATCGTTGAGTTTGACGGTGTTGGGTGATGAACGCCCCTGCTGGGTCTATGCCGATCAGTCTCGATTGATCCAGGTTGTGACCAATCTCTTAACCAACGCTTGCCGTTACACTCAGAAGCATGGAAACATTCAGGTTGAGGTTTTCAGCGCTAGCGATCAGGGCTGCCTCGTTGTCTCTGACGACGGAATCGGACTTTCCGAACAAGAACTGAAACGGGTGTTTGATTTGTTCCATCAGGCCCCGTCCGCCCGATCACGACAGCGCGGACTCGGGATTGGACTTTCCCTCGTCCGCCGACTCGTCGAGTTGCATGATGGACAAATTACGATGGCCAGCCAAGGGCGGGGGAGCGGATGTCGTGCGACCGTCCGATTACCCTCGACGGGAGAGCCGATATCCTTGAGCCAAGCTGACTCGGTGGAATCTGGACAGACCTGCGATTTGCCGCTGGACATTCTGGTTGTCGACGACCAGTCAGCCAACAGATATGTTCTGCGATGTTTGCTCGAGGCAGAAGGGCATCGCGTACGGGCGGCCTCTAGTGTCAAAGAAGCGTGGGACGAGATTAGCAGGCGGGCACCGTCCGTCATTTTCTCTGACATTCAAATGCCCGAAATCGATGGCCACGAATTTGCCAGACAAGTGCGTGCGGATGATCGGGTCGCTTCGGTGCCCCTGGTCGCGGTCACGGGAGAGGCCTTAAGTAGCGAAGCTGAGGCTGCGAAGGCGGCGGGTTTCGACATGCACCTCAACAAGCCAGTCTCTGCCGAGAAGTTGCGCGGTGCCCTCTCGGATGTGAAGTCGGAAGTTCAGGCGGATTGAGAAAGGGGCAGGAGCCTCGTTGGCAATCGGTTGCGCGGGCGGTTAACCTAACAGTTCCGACGCGACGGTGTCGGCGAAGTGGATGCCTCGCGGGGTCAACTTGATCTGATGGCCGTCGCGATCGATCAGGCCTTGCGATTGAAGTTCGTTGAGCTGCTGGGCGCAGAGGGTTTCGATGGCGATGCCGGTGCGTGAGTGCAGTTGTTGCAGGTCGATTCCGTCGATCATCCGGACGCCGAACGCGGCACCTTCCCGTGCCGCTTCGGCCGCTGAGATCGTTTCCGACTCCGCGATCGCGCTGTCGCCATTTTCGATCCGCTTCAAATAGGTCGTGGTGCTGCGATGGTTGGTGGCCCGCACGCCATCGATGAAGGCGGCGGCACCGGGACCGGCGGCGAACCAGCCATCGCCCCGCCAGTACGCCAGATTATGCCGGCAACGAAATCCCGGTTTCGCGAAGTTGGAGATTTCATAGTGCGTCAAACCCGCCTCGGCTAAGACGCGGCGGCTCAGGTCATACATCGTGATTTCCACCGATTCGTCGACTGCGGACAGATCACCGCGGCGACGACGGGTCCAGAACGACGTGCCTTTCTCGTACGTCAGCGAGTACGTCGAGACATGCCTGATCGGAAGGGCTGTGGCGGTGCGAAGGTCCCGCGCCCAGTTGGAGAGCGATTCACCGGGGGCGGCAAAGATCAGGTCGATGGAGACATTGGGGATCGTGCCGGCGACCTGCTGGACGATCGCCTCGGCCGACTGCCCGGAGTGACTTCGTTCCAGCACCGCCAGCTTGCGATCCTGAAACGATTGAACGCCCAGGCTGACGCGGTTGACGCCGAATTCGGACAGCATCGCTAGCTTTTCCGCGGTGATGTCCTCTGGATTCGCTTCCATCGTCCATTCAAAACCCTCGGAGAGTTCGAATCGGCGACGAAGCGACAGGAGAAACGTTTCCAGCAGCGCGTTGGGCAGATGCGTCGGTGTCCCGCCACCGACGAATAAGGTGTCGATGATCGGGACACGTTGCAGTCGTTGGGCAATCTGTTCCAGTTCGTGATCGATCGCCGCGAGGTAACGCTGCATCAAGTCATCGCGATCGGCGACGACACTGAAATTGCAGTACCCGCATCGGTGCCGACAGAACGGCACATGCACATACGCGGATCGAGGAGTGGGCCAATCCATGTGACGTAAGCTTCCAGCTTGCGAATCGTGGCGTACGCTTCCAGCTTGCGGTGACGTTGTCTGGCAAGCAAGATGCTTACATCACTTCCGCTTATTCCCCGGCGCGGAGCTTGTTGAAGTAATCCATGGCGTGCTCACGTTCGGTGCGGGGCAGTTGCTGGTTCTCCAGCGGATCGCTTTCTTCGCTGAACGAGCTTTCGATCGCGCGTTTGACGTCTTCGCGGCTGATGCCTTTGCGGTTGGGACCGTCGGCGAAACCGGAGATCACGGCTTTGCCTTTCTTGACTTGGCCGCGGACCTGAGTCTCGTAGGTGTTGGTATCGCCTTCTTCTTCCGGCCGGTCTCCTTGTCCGGCGCCTTCGCCGAGTCCGTCACCGGGTTTGTCGCCTTCGCCCATGCCCATTCCCATGCCTTGGCATTGTTGGCAACCGGCACCGCCACAGGAACTGCATCGCATTTGTTCTTTGGATTGCGACAGGTCGTTCATCGCGTCTTCCAGGTCTTGCAGTTCGCTCATCTCTTGCTGCATGTCACCGAGTTGGTCGGCCATTGCATCGAGGGCGTTGGCGGCTTGCTTGGAGTCGCCGTTCTGCATCGCCTGGGCCGCTTGGCCGAGCTTGTCGGCCATCTGCTGCATTTGCTGCGATTGCTGTTTGGATTGTTGCTGCATTTCGTTGAGCTGTTGCTGCATTTTGGCGGCATCTTCGGACCGGCCTTCGCGTTTGGCTTGTTCGATCTTTTCTTTCAGTTCGGCCTGCTTGCGTTTCTGCTCGGCGATCGCTTTTTCGAGTTGGTCCTTCAACTGCTGGACTTGTTTTTGCAGCTGTTCTTTTTCTTTGTCGCTGAGCGTGCCGTCTTTCATTTTTTGGGCGAGCTTGCGCATCACCTGCTCGGCCTTTCCGAAGTCACCCTTGGCGATCGACTGGGCGGCCTCATTGGCCGGTCCGGCTTGTAGCGAGTTCATTTGCGCCATCGCCTTGCGCATCTGATCGCCCGACCCGAGTTGCTCGCGACGTTCTTCGAGTTGTTTCTTTAGATCGTTGAGCGCGATCATCGCTTCTTTTCGATCGATGTTTTTCTTTTCGGTGATCTGGTTGAGGTCTTTCTCGAGTTTTTCAAAGAGATCCTTGGCGTCTTGGAGCCCCTTGGCTTCGGCGTTGCGTTTTTGTTGTGCAATACGCTTTTTCAGTTGCAACGACGCGCGTTTGACTTGGGCGGCCACGGCCGGATCGATCTCGTTGGAACCATCGGGGGCAACCGGTGTGGCGGGATCGACCAGGATCAAAACCAGGACCAGGATGGGCGTGATCGCCAGGGGCAGCCAACCGAGTCGACTCGGTTGGTAGCCGAACTTTTCGGCGATCTTGATTTTGTCGGCGCGCCGATCGGCGTCGCTGATCACGGCCAAGCCGAACTCCGACTCGCGGTCTGCGGCAGACATCGAGAGCGAGCTGCTGAGCCGTTCGCTCAGCCCGAAGCGTTTGTCGACTTCCAGAGCGACGCGGTCGCGACTCGGCGCGGTGGCCAGGGCGTAAACCAACGCTCCGGCGACGGCGACTACGATCGAGCCGACGATCCAGGCCAAATTCCAGGTTTCCACGTCAACATCAAGTGCGCGGATGCCCGGGACCGCACAGGCGATCGTCGCCACAATGAGCGCGGCGAACAGGGCGAGACAGAGGGCACGCCCGAAATTGCCTAAAATGAGGCGACGTCGTGCGTTGCGAACTTGAGATTCAATTCGGTTCATGGCGGTAGCCTTGGGTGTGTTGCGGCCTACAATCAAGTATAGGAACCGTGGGCAGCTTAATGGCAGCGTGATTCCCCCCCGTCTTACCTCTTTTTTCGCAATTTCATGGCCGATCCAGCCACCCAATCGCTCTCCACTGGTGCCGAAAACGGTTTACCCGACCCGGCGGAGCTGCCTGATGCCGATGTGGTGATTTATGACGGGGACTGCAATTTCTGCATCGCGCAGGTCAAAAACCTGCGGCGGCTGGACTGTTGCGGCGGCCGATTGTCTTTCTTGTCGCTGCATGATCCGCGGGTCGCGGAGCGGTATCCGGACCTGACACACGATCGGCTGATGGCAGAAATGTACGTCGTCGATTCCCAGGGTCGCCGGCATGGTGGCGGGGACGCGGTGCGATACCTGAGCCGGCGTTTGCCGCTACTGTGGTTGGCCGCACCGATTCTGCACCTGCCCGGATCGGCGAGCCTGTGGCGCTGGATGTACAACCAAATCGCCAAGCGGCGCTACAAACTGGCGGGTAAGAAATCAGGCCAAGGGGCCTGCGAAAACGATTCCTGCGCGGTCCACTTTGGGGAGTAGTGGGGTTGGCGATCTGGTGGTGACCGGAACTTGATGTGACACGCCGCTGGCGTGAAACTGCGAGCGGGTTGGTGCCCGCGAGTTTTCTCACGACACCGAGGAGTGCGACGTGCATCAGCAATACTCTTCACGTCCCGAGGCTTGCGGCACGGTGGGGGCTAGGCGAACCAGTTGACGGCGTTTTGGAACATCGCCAACCCGTCTCCGGCGGCCGGCTGTTCTTTGCGGCGCGTCCAGTAGGGGTGCTGGGTCGGGTCGATGTGACGCTCGGGGTGTGGCATCAAGCCGAACACTCGGCCGGTCGCATCACAGACGCCCGCGACGTTGGCGTCGGCGCCGTTGGGGTTGGCTGGAAATTCCAGCGGAGTCTCTTCGACGGTGCCATCGGCATCACGGGCGTAACGCAGGCAGAGTCGTCCGGCGTCGCGCAATTCGCCCAGCACCGCTTGATCCCGGGCGACAAATTTGCCTTCGGCGTGGGCCATCGGCAGATACATGTGCTCGATGTCGCGCAAGAACACGCACTTGGTCCCGTCGGTGGCCAGATCCACCCAACGATCCTCGAACCGCCCGTGATTGTTCCAGGCCAGCGTGGCCGGTTCGTGACCACCGGCGGCTTCGACGTTTTCGGTCAGCACGCCCAACCGCATCAGCACTTGCATTCCGTTGCAGATTCCCAGCACCAGTCGGTCGCCGTTGCCGTGGACGAAGGTGTCCACCAGATCGGCGAGGTGGTTTCGCATTCGCGTGGCCAGAATGCGGCCGGCGGCGATGTCGTCCCCGTAGCTGAATCCGCCGGGCAGGCAGAGGATTTGATAACGGTCCTTGAGCGTCGGATTTTCGATCAGCCGATTGACGTGAACCCGCTCGGTGGTCGCGCCGGCACGTTGAAAGGCATACGCAGTTTCTTCGTCGCAGTTAGTGCCCGGGGCACGTAACACGAGGACTCGGGGGGACGACATGTCGAAGGCTTGCGAGACGGATGGTTGGGGGGCACGATAGGCAGACGGCCGCATCGGCGCGGCGGGCGGCCTATTCCGGTGCCCGGAGTTTATTCCGTGCCGGCTTGCTTTCCTAGCGGACCAAAACCTTGATTTGCAGGCGTCGGTGCTGGTGGTCCCAGCCGACGATCGTGCCGCGACAGCGCCACAGGTCGCGGCCGGCTTGCTCGAATTCGTCCGCTAATTCGTGGGGGATATACAGCACCAGCGGCAGCGGAGGATCGCTGTGGCGGGCCCAAACGGCATAGCCGTCGTCGTAGACGTGCGGGTCCTCTTCGCCGCTGTAGAGCAATCGCCGCTCGATGAAGGTGTCGATTTCGAACGTCATTCCGGTCACCGCTTCGACCAACAGATCCACCTGTTCGGCGTCGTGGCGAGCTTCCCAAAGATGCGTGGCGGTTTCGGCAAAGGTGATCTCGTCGTGCTGTGGCGATGCGGCGTCGGTCCCGTCGTCGGTCGCGCCGAGCGCCGCATGCGGCTCGGTCGTCTCGGGCCGCTGGATCGGTTGGCCATTGGGATGGACCAGCAATTTCAGCGACTGCGTCCAGTCCGGCCAGCGTGGAATATCGACACGCAAATCGATCGTCCAATTCAAGTCGTTGTCAGCCAGATCAAACGAATAAGGCACATCGCCGGGGATCGGAAAATCAAGATTGAACTCCTTGCGGTCGCCGGCTTGCAGCGTCGACTGGCCTTCCAGTTCGTGTCGATCGGTGAAAAACGTGTGTCGGTGCGTCGTGCGATTGCTGCCGCTGCCGCTGACGCAGACCTCGGTTCCGGTCAACTCGGCGCTGATCGAATTGATCGTAAAGCGACGCTTGGGCTGGAAGGCGAGTCGGGCGCGAACGCGGTCACCGGGCGCCACCTGGGGCGTCAGCAGCTCGGCCTGGACGTTGCCCAGCAGCCACTTCGGCAACAGCTTTTTGGCGACGAAAAAGCCGACCAATGGGATGATGATGGCTCCGGCGACCAGACCCGCAAACGGATTGACGACAAAGGTGACGATCAGGAAGCCGAACGCGACGACCATCAGACCCAGCACCAGGGCGACCAATCCATATCCGATGCATCCGCCGACCGCCGCCGCCACTTGTGCGTCGGCAGTGTCGGGCCCGGTGGCCGGACGCATCACGAATTCCTGGGACGCTTTCGGATCGAACGCCCAGGGGATTTTGGCCCGTGCATCGATGTAGTGATCGACGTTGATGTAGTTGCCGTGGTAGCTGGGCGGCCAATCGGCGACTTCCAGCTCGAATCGATACGACTCGCGCTGGCCGGAGGTCCATTCACCGACAAACAGCGTGATGGATTCGGCGACGCCCCGTGCGATGTTGCCTCGTCCATGCGTTCGCCAGCCCGAGGACACCTCCAGCCCTTTGCACTTCACGTCGGCATCGGCCAGGACGTGCAGAGTGCCGGTGATCTTGTCGCCACCTGAATAAATTCGTTCGGGGTGGTCGAGCTCAATCGATAAATCGCATTTCGCCATGATGATTCACTTGGGACTGCACGATGTCGTAAAGATAACTTTCGATGCCCCGCACATCGGTCCCGAACCGCCGAATCAATGCGTCGGCATCTTCGTCGCTGATGCGTGGTACGGGTTGCCGGTGATCGCGACGCGAGGCCACGATTCGCCGGTTGAGGATTTCGGCCAATTGTCCGACCGACAGCGACAGACCGATCTTCTCCGTCGTCACCGTGTAACCGGCGCGTCGCAGGGCGGTCGACAAGTCTTGATGGGTGGCCAGGACCAGGGTTGCGCCGCTGGCGAACACCTTGCGGCGGATCCGCCAGGGGAGCCGTTGTGCTTCATCGATCAGCAACGGTTCGCCGGTGGGAATCGTCGGGCAAGGCTGGTCTTCGGGCAAGTAGACGTAGCTGGACGAGGGAAAGGCCTTGGCGATCGCCAGCATGCGTGTCGTCTTGCCGCGGCCGCACTCGCCGATCATCTGGTAGGCGGACCAGGGGCGAAACGTGAGGGGGGCGTCGCCGATCGCTGGTTCGTCGACGCTTGGTTCACCAATCGCCGCGACGATCTCGGCGACCGGGACCACCGCCAGTTCGGCGCGTTCGCTGCGCGTCAATTCGCCGAAGGGGTTGCGAAACAGGTTGGCCGCCGGCCACCGCGACGCGGGCTGCAAGGCGTCTGAAGACTTGAAGTCACGGTCGCGTGGGGGCACGCGAGGATGAAGATTCCGTTCCGAGGCCGATGCGGAAGTTTTCGCGAACTCTGTCATTTTGTTATGATGCTCGCTGGAGCGGGCGGCTTGCTTGATGGATCAGTGGATATCTGGTGGAAACAGGGTGGGATCGGCTTCCAGCCTGTCGATGCTGCAATGACAGACACGGTCCTCTCGATGATTCCTTCTCCAAAGACCGCCTCGCTCATGAGAAGGGTTTCTCTACCCCTGGGGTTTGCTGCGTTCGGTCTGCTGCTCGTTCTTTCCGGCTATCGTTTCGACGACCTCTCTCTCTGGCTGCAATCGACGGGAAATTGGGCGCCGCTGTTGTTCATCGTCACCGGAACGCTGTTGATGACGATGATGATGCCGAAGACAATGGTGTCGCTTGCCGCGGGAGCGTTGTTCGGCACGCAAGACGGATGTCCGATCATGTTGGTGACGGCCGTCACTGCCGCCGCCCTAAACTACACGATCGGAAAGTACTGGATCGGAGCGGGCGGTTATTTTTATTCAAATCGATCGTCCCTCGACCCGCAGCGCGACGTCGGGGAGGACCGAGACGCGTCGATCGAGCCGCCGATCAGTTGGCCGCGCGCGGCGGGGCAGCTGGCGCAGGATGCCGGCTTCGGCATCCATTTACTCGTGCGCCTCGCACCGGTCCCGACCACCATCATCAGTTATTCGATGGGCGCCGCCGGCGCCCGCTTCGTACCCTACGTGGCTGCGGCCGCGGTCGCCGTGGTGCCACAACTGTTGTATGTCCATGCCGCCGCGATGGCAGTCGACTCCGAACAATCGCTGCACTTCCGCTGGATCAGTTCGGTGCTGTCGCTGTCCGTCGCAACCCTCGTCAGTCTCGCCCTGCCGCCGATCGCGATACGACGGCTCAAAGAGATTCGTTGTGCTTCGTTAGCCGAGACGCCGGGGTACGCCGATCGAACTTAAGACCGTCGGGGCGATGAATGACGGTCTTCAAGATCCTGGTCGACCGATGGGCAGGACGGGTGAGCGATCGTTGAGCTTTCTTGATAAACTAGCCCTCTTTCAACTCTTGAATTGAGGGTGCCGCGGAAAAGGGGTCAGGCACCAAAAACCAAATGGCCCAACGGGTGCTTCGCATTTTTGGTGCCTGACCCCTTTTCCGCTCGGATCACTAATCATGGAAACAATACGAAGGCGGATGAGATGAGTGATACATTTTCCGATCCCCCGGGCTCGACGATCGCGTCTGCTCCGACGCTCTATCGGCACAGCGGCAAGGTCTCGCCGGCCAGTTTGGTGATCGCGGCCGTGGTGCTGATTCCGTTGGGCGTTCTGTTTGGCGCGATCTACTCGGCGGCCGTCGTCTATCTGCCGTTCATCAAGCTTCGTGGTCTGGTCACTTTCTTCGTCGGCGGCGGGTTCGGTCTGATCGCCGGTTCGCTGTGCTTCAAATTAAAGTATCGCAGTCGGCTGATGGCGTTCTTGACCGTGATCGGATTCACGGCGATCGGTTACTACAGTTCATGGGCGGTGCACCCTGCGTTGGTGATCGGCCCCGGTGAACTCGGCGGTGACTTCGTCCCGTTGATGATCCAAGGCTTTGATCCGATCGTGATTTTGGGCTGGATGAAAGGGATCTTTGCCGAGGGCATCTGGGCGATGGGCGGGGGCGGTGCGGGGGCGCTTTCCGGTTGGGGAGCGGTGGCGATCTGGGTGCTGGAAGCCGCACTGATCTTCGGAACCGCATACGTTTCAGGAATGGCCGCGTACGGCAATCGACCCTTCTGCGAACACTGTTACCGATGGAACGAGGAGACCGAAGAGCTGGCCGTGCTGCCGGTTTCCACCACCGACCCGGCCTGGATGCAGATCCGCAACGGAAACTTCGACGCACTGAAGAAACTGCAGATCGCATCGGATTCCGATGCCGCCTATGTCGAACTGCGACTCGCCGATTGTCCGACCTGCGACGAGAGTGATTATCTGTCCGCAATCGGCATCACATTGACGGTGGACGAGGGGCAGCTAAAAAAGAACGAAACCGATATCTTTCGTCACCTGAGCGTGACCCGGGCCCAGCGTGACGAAATCGTCGATTTTGCTGCCGCCATGGCAGAAGCCGTCCAGTTGATGAGGGAAGAGGAAGAGGCGTTGAATGAAGCAGCCACGGACGAAGACGAACTGCCAACCGGCGATCCCAGTCACCCGAACGAGCCAGCTCCATGACCGATGACGCGGCACCCGGCCACACCACGACGATGCCACGTCAATCCGTCTATGTTTCAGCCGTGGATTGGTGGATCGCGGTCCTGCTGATGCTGGGGCCGATGATTTGTGTCGGCTTGACGGTCGTGCTGTTACAGCAAGGCAGGCAACAGGACGCCCTGATTTGCTTGCTGGCCGGAGCCGGGACCCTGCTGGTCACGGGCCTGTTCACCGTCCCCTGTCGATACACCATCCTGCCGGACACGTTGTCGATCCGTTGCGGCATCCTGTTCCAACGCGTGCCGCTGCATCAAGTCAAAGCAATCGAGCCGAGCGGCAGCTGGTTGAGTGGACCGGCACTGTCGGTGCGGCGGGTGAAGATCAGCACCGCCTCGCGTTTCTATCTCGTCTCGCCGGCCGATCGGGAACGGTTTATTGAAGAGTTGACCGAAGCGGTCAAGCAAGCGGGGTAGTGGCCAAGCGGCGTAAGCTTCCAGCTTGCGTTCAGCCTGGAATTCGCAAGCTGGAAGCTTACGCCACTTTTTTGAAGACGTATTCGTTGCAGCCCCATCCGTTGCCGACGGTGCTCAGGTTGATCAGCTGGAAGTGTTTGGCGACCAACGGCACGATGATGGCTTCGGGTTTGGCGACTTCAAAGGGCAGCCCACCGATCCAGTCGACCCAATCGTGCCACGCCGACATGCCGCGATCGGTTCGCTTTTTCCGCCAGTCGGCAAAGGGCAGCGGATTGCGTCCGCCGGCTAGCCGGGCCAGGGCGAACTTGAATTCGTACCACGACGCGACCGCCGCGACCCACACGGGGCGCGCCCACTTTGGCAATCGATGGTACAGCTGCTTGATCCCCAGCCATCGCCGACTGCCGCCGCCCTGGTCGTTATAAATCGCGATCGCAAATCGTCCGCCGACCGCCACACGCGCCGCTGCCAGTTCGATCGCTCGTTCCATTTGCCCGGTGTGATGCAGTACACCCCAGCTGTAGACGACGTCAAACTGTCCCAGCGATTCCATCAGCGATTGATCCAACGCGGAGCCTTGAAGAATTTTCCATTTCATCGGGTCCGCCGATTCACGCTGCCGAAGCTGTTCGGTGCAGGCGACACTGTGAGGATCAAAGTCGATCGACACGACCTCCGCCCCCAACCGATAGGCGGCCAGTGAAAACAGTCCGCTGCCGCTGCCGAGATCCAGAAAGCGTTGACCGTCCAGCGGACGTCCGGCGGCGTCATCAAGACCTAGCAACCCGGTCAACGAACGGCATGCCTGGTCGATGCGATCTTCGTCCAGATGGTTTAGAAACGATGCCCAGTTTTCACCGAACGCGAACCGCGTTTCGCTCATTCTGTTTCCAAGTCCAAGAGAAACTGTTTGGTTTGCAACCCGCCCGGTGCGCTAAAGCCACGTAAGCCACCCCCGGCGCTGACCACTCGGTGGCAGGGAATGACCAACAAAATGCGATTGCGCGACATCGCCGCCCCGACCGCGCGGCTGGCTGCCTTGTTGCCCGCCCGCTGAGCCAATTCCTGGTAGGTGATCGTCGTGCCCGGCGCGATCGCGCGACAACACCGATAGACCTGATTGGTAAACGGCGTCCAGCCCTGTGTGTCCAACTCAATGGCGTCGAAATCCGCGTGGCCGGTCGCAAAGTACTCGCGTAACCGTTGATCCAAATCTTCCCCGCGCGGGTCACCGGCGACTGGGCCGTCATCGGAGCCTGGGCTGTCATGAGAGCCTGTGCGTTCTTGCCAACGCAAGGAATAAAGTCCCGCCGCGGTCCACGTCGAAACCATGTTCCCCAACGCGGTCCAATGGTCCTGCTGCACGCCGGCCTGGGCGGTCAATTGAGCGGTCGTCAAGGTCATGGAGCGTGAACCGAGTCGAAGGGGGCGGAGTTTGCGAGATGCCCTGTTATACGCTAACGATGCATTCTCAACATCGCCCGTTTGTCTTCAATCCAGTCGGTCAGCGAATCCCGCACGGCTCTTCCCAGGGTGCCGTCGCGATAAACCAGCCGCGCGTATCCGGTTTGTCCGGGCAACACGCGATCGGTTTCGCCGCCGACCAGATCGATCAGCACCGGAAACCTGGGTGCGATCAACTCCATCGCATCCGAATCGTCAGTCGCTTGCGGGTTCGGCCGCACCGGCAACGGGCCTCCGGCGTCAGCCCCCAAGGCGGCGTGCGGCAGCGACAATTCGGCCCGCGGCAACACGCGATCGATTCGGCCCGCGATCGGTCGCTCGCCCATGCCCCACAAGCGAACGTCGACCCGTTGTCCTTGGGCACGCCGAAATGCCTCGACATCGGCTTGATCGACCAGCCCCAGCATTGTTTCGCTGCCATGGGATCCGATCACCAACAAACGTTCGCCCCGATGGATGAATGTCCCCACACACGATTGCACATCACACTGTGCAATCACACCGTCGGCCGGCGAGCAAACGACCAGCCCGGAGAGCTGTCCTTCCAGTTGTGCCAGTCGGCTTCGTAACGACGCTTGCACCTTCTGCTCCACACCTGCTGCGGCGATCGATTCGGAACTGAGGAAACCTCGATAGCGGGCATCGGATGTTTCCAGATCCAACAACACATCGCGGTACTCCAATTCCAGTTCGCGATTGCTCAGCCGAGCCAGGATCTGTCCGCGCGAGACAACGTCCCCGACCGACACCGAAAGTTCGTCCAAGAATCCATCCGCGCCGATTCGTACTTCGTGCGGATGGTGGTAATCGACGACCAGCGGTACGGTTCCACGCGAGTACCACGGCACCACCGACCAGCACATCCACAGGGTTGCGGATGCCGCCGCGGTGATCCAACCCAGGCGGCGATGACGCACCAAGCGGTTCTGCAGGATCATGCGGATCCAACGACAACACGTCGGCCCCACCCACAATCCGATTGCGACGATCGCGATCGCCTTTCCCACCCCGTGCATCAACACTTCGGCCGAGAGCAGCAGCGAGACACAGACGATCCACCGCCACACCAGCGCTGCGATGGCATACGCGACGACGATGGCCGGACTGCCTTCGCCCCGATCGGGACCGCGGACGTCGATCCCCAAGAAATAGCGGCGCGTCGCCGTGGCCAACCACCGCCGTCCATGTGTTGCCAGGTTGGGCAGTTCCAAGGCATCGATCATCATGTAGTACCCGTCGAAACGCATCAACGGATTCGCGTTGACCAACAGCGTCATTAACGATGCGGTCACGATCACATTCATCGCATGCTGACGGACCAACGGATCGAAGCTGGACGTCCACACCAATGCCGCAATCGCCGCACAGAAGATTTCGGCGTACATTCCCGCTGCCGAAATGATGACCCGCTGCCACTTGCCGTCGATCTTCCAGCCGCTGGTCACATCGACGTAGGGCATCGGTGCAAACAGAATCAGCACGATCCCCGACTCGCGGACATGACCTCCGAATCGACGGCAGGCCAACGCGTGACCGGCTTCGTGAATCAGCTTCAGCCCCAACCAGGTGGCCAGCAGCACCAGCCAGTTCTGCCGCGCCAACACGTGCATCCCCGCGCCAGTAAACGCGTCCCAGGATTCCCACAACGCAAACGCCGCGTAGCCGACCACGAGACTCCAGACTACCCCTCCCCAAACGCCGAAAATAAGTTTGCCCAACGGATCCAGTGGACGTAAAACCGGCATCGGATTGAACAGCGGAATCTTCTGGATCATCGGATTGACGCCGCCCAGCACTCTGCGCGTCTGTTGTTTGACACGCCCTTCCTCCAGCCGATTCTCGCAGCTGGACTGCTCGGTCGTGATGATGGAACATTCCAGCAGCCATTTGCAGAGCGTGGCGACTTCGCGTTCCTCTAATCCATCGCTGCCGCAGATCTCCGCCGTCTGCCCCATCGCTTCGGCGATCGTTGTCTGACCGTCCAGCAACGAGACGAACGTGTATTCGGCAAGTCCCAGTCGATAGAACTTGCTGCGCAAAACGTCTTCGATCACATAACACGTCCGCCCGCCATACACCTGAACCGCAACCCGCACGTCGTCGCGAACCGAGGGACAGAGCCCAAGGATGTCGACGGTCAGGTGTGGGGCGGGGGGGAGAGGAGTTTCAAGTTTCAAGTTTCAAGTTTCAAGTTTCAGGTTTCAAGTTTCAGGTTTCAGGTTTCAGGTTTCAGGTTTTGAGATTTGAAACATCCTTCCGGTTTTCAGAAGAACCAGGCCGCCCTGGCTTTCTCCGCGGCGTGATGAAACAAGATCCATGCGATGCGTTTTGAATCGGTGCTGACCTTTGCCGTTGCTTGCATACCGGGACGCAGGGTTTGATCGTGATTTTCCAGGATCACTTCGGCGACGAAAACGTTCCGTTGACCCCGCACTTCGGCGCGGGGGCGGATCTTGTCAATCGTTCCTTCGGCGGTCTCGCTTCCCATCCCTTCCAGAAACAGCGTCACGCGGTCACCGGTTTCGACGTGGGCGACCTCTTCGGCGGGGACCGCCACCTCGACACGCAGACGATCCAGTGGTGCGACCTCATACAACACTTGTCCCTTGGTCACCGGGTAGTTTTCACGCCGATCCAGACTTCCCGACAGGACGATGCCGTCGATCGGGCTGCGGACTTGAAGATTCGATTGCCGAAACCGCAAGAGTGCTTGCTTGTTCGCCAAGGCGCGGGCTTGCAAGTCGGCCATCACCGCTTGCGGTGTTTCGTAGCGTGCCTGGTGCGCGTCTCGCTTCGCTTCGGCCCGCGAGTGTTCCGCCGTCACGCCGGCCAGTTCCCACAAGATCTCACTACCGTCCAAGTTGGCGAGACATTGTCCGGCCCGCACCACGTCGCCCGGTTCGGCCAAGGTGGTTTCTAGCAATCCGTCATGTGGCGCGACGCAGAACCGGCGTTCCACCGGTTCGGTCACGCTTCGGCATCGAATCGTATACGGCCAAGGACAGGCCAGCACGATGCCGGCAGCAAACATGGTGACCAACGCGACGATCTGCTTGAGCCGATGTTGTTTCGCAAACGCGCCGCGAAGCAACCGGCCGGCGGCGCTGCGTTGATGTCGCGCGACCACGCTCAATGCCTCTCCCACGGGTTGTTCGATGGCTGAAAGAAAACGTGTGAATTCCGGATCGGTTGCCAATTCACGTCGCCCGGTGGCTGCCAACGCACCGATGACCTGGCCTGCGCGGTCGCTCAAGGGAACCGTGATCACCAACGAATCGCGCCCGGCAAACTGTTTGTGGGCCAACAACTGATGCGTTCGGATTCCGGGCAGCGGCGGCCAGGATCCGATCGTTCCCCGACCCACCGCTTCATCCAAGACCGCTTTCATGTTGAGCATGGTTTCGCAATAGGGGTCGATCGTCGGCAACTTGGACGCCGCCCTGACGCGGCACGCTCCCGCGGCATCACGCCTGCCTCGTCGCCCGACCAAGCCGACAAATACCTGGTCACATTGAAGGTGTTGTTGCAGCTGTGCCGCGGTGACCAGGCATGCCTGATCAATCGTCGCCGCGTCTTGAATGCGCTGAACCAGTTCGAGCGACGCCGCGGCCATCCGTGTTTGGCCGAACGTCTCCTCAAGTCGCTGTTGCTGTGCCGCGTACTCCAAGAAGCTCAGGACCGACTGGGCGACACTCAACTCGATCGCCCGCTGCGCATTGCCAATGGGCCACCGCACGACAGTTACGACGGCGGCAAATTCAAGCGACCTCGTGGCCAGCGCGATGCATTCCACGCGGTCTTCGACGCTTGAAGCGATCACCGGCCGCCCCTTGGCCAGCGATTCGGCGGCCTTCGGCAACAGCCACGCCTGGAGTTTGTGGACGTCGTGTTTTGCTGCGTCCAGGGTGCGCGAGGCGACCGAAAGATCGCCGTTTTTGGCGCGACGTACCAGCAGCATGCCTCGTACGGCGGGACGCTCCGCTTGCAGACTCAGCGCGGCGGCGATGGTCTGGTCAAGGCTTCTCCCACGCGCCAGCAACTCCGTCAATCGCGCCTGTAGATCCGCGATCCAGTGCAGCTGTCGTGGGTCATTGGCACCGTCGTCGTGGCGGGGCCGAATGGTCCGGCCGATCGCCAGGGGCATCTGCGCGGTGTCGCTTCGCAGTTGGTCCATCGCTGTGCTAATCCTTTGGTGTGGCCGTCAGCGTTGTCGGGCGAATCCTCGCGCGGGTGGCCTGCAATTGACAGCGCACACCACTTCGATAGTGACGATTCGGGTTGTCGATCAGCAGGTCGACACGCACCCGTCCGCTGTCCGCTTCGGTCACGACACCGACATAGTCGACGCGACCGACGCAACGCTGATCGGATTCAGGTTGCCACAGGTCGACCTCCGACATTGAGTCCAGCGAACCGGCGACCGAGGTTGGCACAAACAGGGTGACACGCAGCCGATCCAATTGCACAACGGTGGCGACATGTGGTTCTTGCAGTGAGACGTACTCTCCCGGCTGCTTCGTCACGTCGGTGATCACGCCCGAGATCGGGCTGTAGACCCGTCGTTGCTCGATACGAGCTTCGATTTCTCGCAATTCGAGTTTCCTCAGCCGTATCTCTTCCCGCGCCGCATCGACCTCCAGCATGGCCACCGACGCATCGGCTTTCGCGCGGCGAACCTCTTCGACACTGCCCGCACCGTCGTCGAGCAGTTGTTGAAGTTTTTCATAGCGTTGGTGCTTTAGATCGGATTCGATGATCAGGGCATCGATTCGTGATCTGGATTCGGCCCTGGCAGAGGCTACGTTTCGGCTGGCCTGCAACACGTCGCAGTCGAGCGTTATCAGCAACTGCCCCTCATCGACCTTCATTCCGCGATGGATCAAGACCGTATCGACCGAACCGCTTTCGGCGACGCAGAGTTCGATTTCACGAAACGGCTCGGTGAATCCGCTGAAGGCGTCGAGGTGCTCCGCCGGCGTATCGATTTGCGTTTGGCCGGGCGGCGCGGCGTGGCAGCGGTCGGCATCCAGGCAAAGGCATGCACAACAACAAGCGACCAGCAGGCCGCTGAAGAGGTGTGGGGCAGTGATGTTCATGGTGACGTTCGGCTTGCCCTCCGTGGATTGAGCCGTGCTGGAGCGTTGCTCTTAGGCGCGTCTGGCCAACGACGATTGCACCGATTCCATCCAATCGTCATGGGCGACCATGCGTTGCCGCTGCACCAGCGCGTCGGCTTCGGCTTGTCGTTGCAGTCGTCGCAGCGCGACGGAGAAGTCTTTGCGGCATTCGCCGGTCGGTCCGGCCGAGGCACGCATTTCCGCCGCCAAATCCGGATCCCGCGATTGAATCAGTTCGTCATCGGCGGCGGCATAGAACTGGCAGCTTCCCGGGTCGCCTTGGCGGGCGGCGCGGCCGGCGAGTTGGCGATCGACGCGCTGACAGGCGTGCATCGCGGCGGCCGCGACGTGCAGTCCACCGGCCGCCAGGGCTTGGGCGTCGGGTTTGATGTCGGTGCCGCGTCCGGCCATGTTCGTCGCGACGGTCACGGCTCCCGCAACGCCTGCCCGATGGACGATCGACGCTTCCTCTTCGTCTTGCAAACCGTTCAAAACGACGTGCGAGATTCCTTGCTCGGTCAAACGTCGGCTCAGCAGCTTGCTTTCCTGGATCGTCCCGGTCCCGATCAAGACCGGCTGGCCGCGGCGACTGCGCCCGGCCGCGTCATCGGCGATCGCGTCGAATTTGCGCTGGCACGTCTCAAAGCATCGCAGAGGAAGTGGTTGCCGTATACAGGGTTTGTTGGTTTCGATCCGCACGACCGGCAAACGATAGAATTCTCGCAGTTCCGATTCGCTATCCGACGCGGTTCCGGTCAGACCCGCGACGCCTTCGTAGAACCCGATGTAACGCTGTCGGGTGATGCGGGCGTGCGTTTCATTCTCATCGGTCATCTCGACTTGTTCTTTGGCCTCGACCGCCTGGTGCAACCCGCTGCTCCATTTTCGTTCGTCATGGATGCGGCCCGTGTTTTGGTCAACGATCATGACCTGGCCTTCTTGCACGACGTAATCGACGTCGCGTTGCAGGATCCGCTCGGCCCGCAATGCGTTTTCTACCAATTGGCTCCAGGGGCGGGCGAGTTGACCCGGCGGCCGTGAATCAAACGATCGGTGAATACGTTTCCAGCCGTCGGGAGTTAAACGAATCGTGCGTTTAATCGGGTCGATGATGTAGTCGTCGTCTTCGCTCAAGTCCATCGAGACGCGGCGGGCAAATTGATACAGGGTCGGCGACGTCGATGCACTGCTTTTTCCGCCGGCCAAGATCAGCGGAGTGGTGGCTTCATCGATCAATACGCTGTCGGCTTCATCGATGATCGCGAACGCATGGCCGCGTTGGGCGGGCGTCGCTTCACGGTTGTCGATCCCTTGCAGCGAGCGGAGGAATCGCTCACCGAGACGCGTTCGGTGGCGAGAACGAAGTGCCAGCTGGTCCTTGAGAAAATCAAATCCGAATTCATAACCCGGGCCATAGGTGATGTCGCAGGCATAGGCCTTGATTTTCTCTTCGACGGGTCCTTGGGGTTGCAGCAGTCCGACGCTGAAGCCGAGCAATTCATAGACCGGTTTGAGTTCGTCGTGGTCGCGCCGGGAGAGGTAGTCGTTGGTGGTCGCGACGTGCACGCCGCGCCCGGACCAGGCGTGCAGCACCGCGGGCAGCGCCGTCGTGATCGTTTTGCCTTCGCCCGTTTGAATCTCGGCGATGGTTCCGGCGGCCAGCACGAATCCGCCGCACAGTTGGACGTCGTAGTACGACATGCCCGTGGTCCGCCGCAGCGCCTCGCCGGTCAAGGCAAACGATTCGATCGCGTTGTCCAGGACGGCGGCATCATCGCGAGATCGAATCCGATCGCGACACTGTGCGGCGGAGGCTCGAAACGTTCGATCGTCGAGCGGTGCGAGTTGCCGGCCGCGGGCGCGGACACGCTGGATCCAGTCTTGAGTCGATTTGGCGACCGTTTGCACGCCGCGCTTCGGTTGCCCGGTGATGCCGCGATAGTTGGCAATGCAGGGGCGTGACTGGAACATGGGCGACGCGTGTGGACCGTGATGACCGAGGGAGACACGTCATGAAAATCGACGTTTTCGCCTCGACAACTTCACGCGTCTTGCCGAGTCGATGCAAGAGAGTGCAGGGAAAGCGGTCGCCAGGCGTGACAATCGTTTCGGCAAGCATGATCGGACAGGCAATACAGCCGGTAAGGGTTGCCCAGGCTTGACGGTCGCACGGGCACAATTGCAATCGGCTTCCAGGGCACATTCCAGTCGTCTCTGTGTTCTCGGCCAAGCTGAGTGATTGCCATCGGATGACAAGCTCAATTCACATCTCGTTCACTTTCGTGCGGTTCATCCTTCCTTGCAATGATTTTGGCGTCTTCCGCCTCAATAAAACGGAGGACTTCGTTCGGATCGTCTAACAGACTTTCAAATGATCCTTATGCGGTCGTGTCCTGCAAACGCCGTCTCTCCCAGACGGGAGCGAATCTAAATCAGTTGCCGAATCCTGCTGTAAAAGAATCGACGTCCCTTCAGGATCGTCCCCGCTAGCCGCGGCGGATTTCGCTGCCTTTGAAGTACAGTGTGATTCGATAAACCTTCTTTTGGCAGCAGGTAATCGTGCCGGTCTGCAAGTCGACTTGTTCCGGGATCGCTCGGCGGCGGACGTCGATCATCGCGTGATAACCGCGTTCGGAAAAGATATCGATCAACATCTGCAGGGCGAGCGGATCGTCGAGCACCGGGTCTTCGCTGCTGATCGTGGCGCGTCCGGAAATGGCGTGCCGAAGGATGATCGGCACCAATTTGGCTTCGATCAATTCGACGACCGCATGGAAAATCTCTCCGTGGTCGTATTCATAGCCGTCCAGGCGGCGGACCAGATCGCGGCGGGCGTGTTGGACGATGTCGCTGGCCAGCGGAATATCGCCGATCGCGTGGAACGTTCGCGGGTCGAGTTCGAGTGAACTTTGGTACTCGAGTTCGTTGAGGATGTTTTCTTGGACAACGACCAGATCGGCTTGGGCGTTGATGAAGTGGAAGTGAAAAATCTGTTTCAGCGAGACGAGCGCGTCGTAGGTCTTTTCCTTGAAGACTCGATAGCGGTTGCGCGCCAGGGCCTCGTTGAAGTCCGTGGCTCGTTCTTCCCACAGCTCGCCGATCCCGCTCCGCACGACCTCTTCGTTGTGCGCGATGACTTGCCGTCCCCGCGAGAGCTGGCGTTTGACGCTCTCGGATTCGTCGACGAACAGCACCATGATGTGAAACACCGGTGGCTTCATGTGCTCGACGTTCGGATTGTCGATCAACTCGCGGCGGAGTGATTTCATCCGGTCGTAGAGCGCCTTGAGGCATTCGACCTGGACCTTGGTGCGGGGAAATCCGTCCAGGATCGCGCCGTTTTGGAATTCCGGTTCGAGCAGCTTGCGGAACACCAGCGAGACGACTTCACGGTCGCCGACCATGCCGCCTTGGGCTTTGATCGCCTTGGCTTCGGGGGAGTTGAGCAGCTCGCTGACGACGACCGGTTTGGCGGTGATGTCGCGGACTTGCCGAATGAAGTCGGTGTTGGTGCCCTTGCCCGCGCCCGGGGCTCCTCCCAGCAAGATCAGCTCGGTGGGGAACCGGAGGTTCAATTTCCCTTTTTCAAACTCCAATTCTTTCCAGACGGAATTGAAAATCAATTGCGCGTCTTTGACCTCAAGATCGGCCGGCGGGATCGGCTTGGGTTCGGGATCAGCAGCTGGATTCACGATAGAACGGGCGGGCTTAGGAGTAGAGAGGCGGAAGCGGCGGCTTCATGAGAGCGTATAGGGTAGCACGGGCGGTTCAATACGGCACGCCGATCGAATCGCACAAGAAACGCATCAGCGGTCGGGCCTGTTTGACCCGCTGGACGATCAAATCCACGATCGCATCGCCGGTCAGTTCCGCCTCGCTCAGCGGCGCGATCGCGACAAAGTCCTTGCGGCGCAGGTCCTCGATCAGCGGATGGTCCTTGGGATAGTCCCGTGGAGCCGTTTTCAGACTTTCGCCGACGAAGTCAAAATCCGCCCGAAACGCCTTATTGTCGCGGGCCCGTTTCCAGGCTTTCGGGTCCGCATCGATGGCGGCCCGGATCGACGCCAGGGCGCTGCTTTCCGGCCGCCAGGTGCCGGCCCCGATGAAACACTCCGCCGGTTCCAGGTGCAGGTAAATACCGGGGGCGTGGACGTCTTTGCCCGCCTGGTGTCGCAACGAGATGCCGACGTTGGTCTTGTAGGGTGTTTTGTCTTTGCCGAATCGCGTGTCTCGGTAAATCCGCAGCACCGAGCCGTTGTGCGGCTTGGGGGACACGTGCAGCATCGGGGCGGAGCGGGCGAGCGGTTTTTCCAGCCGCGCGACCAGTTCGACGGCCGGCCCGAGCACGTTCTGCTGGTAGAGATCTTTGTGTGCGGCGAACCAGTCGCGATTGTTGTTCTGTTTCAACTTGCGCAGGAACGCAAACAGCGACTTGGGAAGAATGCCTTTGCTCATCGGAGGCCACTCGAAGGAGGAGATGTCACACCGCGAGACGGTCGACTGCGAACTTGCGATCACCATCGGTCGGTTGCCCGCCGATCGTTGCCGCTAGCGCTGCGTCGCTTGGATGCCACGGTCCTGCACGAGTTTGGCCGTCGGCAGCGTTTTTGCCAAGTATCGCTGGGAGACGTTGATGATCGTGCGGGCGAATTCGGCTTTGGTTTGGGCGTCGATCTGTGGCATGCGGTCGACCATTTCCAGCATACCCTCGGGGTTTTGTTCACAGGCCTGAGAGATTTGGCTGATGAACTTTGCCGTTTCGACGAAATTGTGGTCCGCCGATTTTCCGATCAGTCCGCCCAAAGAACGGGCGATGATGTCGGCCCCCAAGCTCTCGAATTTGATGTAGCAATCCAGGGTGCCGGTGACGGTGGTCGATCCGTCAGATGCGACGGCATAAGTGCTTTTGAAGACGAACACGCCCTTGCCGAGAATCGGTTTCTGCACGAATTTGCCATCGTACATGCCGTCGGCCATGAACACGTGCAGGTTGCGATCGCCGTAAAGCAAATCGATCTGGCAGGTCGTGCCGCTGCCGTCGACCGCGTCGAGTTGGTACGGCCCGGTGCGGGTCGCCTGGACGTTGGTGATCCCCATCAAATCCCAAATCCCGATGATCGCCTCGGGTTTTCGGGTCAGAAACAGAAACAATTCTTCGTCACAGCGAATCGCTTGGGTCGGCAAACGCCGGTACAGCGTCGGTTTCTCGGTCACCCCGGCCAGTTTGACCTTGGCGTGCGCGGTCAACCGGTCCATCGGCAAGGCATCGAGCAATTCGTCCCGACGCGACGAGGTTCCGTCATCATTGCCGCCAAAGAGTGAGCGGAGTCCGAACAGATTGGAATTCGGCTCGCCGTCGTTGGTGTCGCTGCGATCGTCTCCGCTGGAGTGACCGTGGGTGGCGGAGCGGTAGCGGGATTTTCCCGCCGGGCCTTCGGCGGCGCAGGGCGAATCAGAAATCGCCCAGCAAACGGCCAACAGGGTGAGCACAGCCCGGGCGCATCGCAGAGGCCCGGCGCGTCGCACAGCCGGGGCGCAGGGCCGCGACGCGGGGGTAGCGGAGACGTGCCGAAGGCGCGCGATCGTGTGTCCCGTCGTCTTGGCCACCAAAATCCCCGTGTTGCGTTCGGAGTCAGCGGCCGAATCGGCCACCATCCCACCGGATTAGGATTCGGCGATTGGCGGTAAAGGAGTTGAGAGAAAACCGGTGGGCCCTCCCGGGCAAGCTTTTTCCCGGGCCCCCGGCGGGAAATCGCGGCGGGATTTCCGATTTCTTCCCCAGATTCCTTCAAGTTGCCAGGACTCGACACTGCAGACCGGATCTCGATAATCGCATCCAGCAATGCAGGTAACTCTCCCCCCTTACACCCGAACGACCGATGGCGAAGAAAACGATTGACCAAGTTGACGTGGCAGGCAAAACCGTGCTGATGCGAGTCGACTTCAACGTCCCGCTCGATGACAACCAGACGATTACCGATGACCGACGCATCCGCATGGCCTTGCCGAGCATCAAGAGCGTCATCGATCGTGGCGGCAAGCTGATCTTGATGAGCCACCTCGGGCGACCCAAGGGAGAGCCGTCGGATGTCGAAAAGTTTTCGCTCGCCCCGGTCGCCAAACGTCTCGGCGAACTGCTGGACAAGACCGTCGCCTTTTCCAGTGACACCGTCGGAGCCGACGCCGAGGCGAAAGCGGCCGCACTGTCCGACGGCGACGTGCTGGTGCTGGAAAACCTGCGTTTCAACGACGGTGAAAAGAAAGGCGACGCCGAATTCGCCGGCAAACTCGCCGCCCTGGCCGATGCGTATTGCAACGACGCCTTCGGAACCTGTCACCGCAAAGACGCCTCGATGGTCGCGGTGCCCGAAGCGATGGCCGGCAAGCCGAGGGTTGTCGGCCATCTGGTCGCCAAAGAAATTCAATACCTCAGCGACGCGATCGCCAATCCCGAACGACCCTTTGTGGCGATCTTGGGCGGGGCAAAAGTCAGCGACAAGATCAACGTGATCAACAACTTGCTGGGGATCTGCGATGCCGTGCTGATCGGCGGCGCGATGGCTTACACGTTTTCATTGGCCAAGGGCGAATCGGTCGGAAACAGCCTGGTCGAAAAAGACAAGGTCGATCTGGCAAAGGAACTGATCGCCAAGGGCGGCGACAAACTGGTGCTGCCGGTCGATACCCACTGCGGTGACGATTTCGGGGACCCCGCGGGATGCAACAAAGAAGTCGTTCCGGCGGGCGAAATCAAAGACGGCTTTGAAGGCATGGACATCGGGCCGGCGACTAGCGCCAAATACTCGGAAATCCTGGCTTCGGCTAAGACGATCGTCTGGAACGGCCCGATGGGAGTGTTTGAGAAGCCGCCGTTTGACGCCGGGACCAAAGCCGTCGCCCAAGCGGTCGCCGACAGCGATTCGATCAGCATCATCGGCGGCGGTGACAGTGCCGCCGCGGTGGACCAACTGGGATTCGCCGACCAGGTCAGCCATGTCAGCACCGGCGGCGGTGCCAGCCTGGCGATGCTCGAAGGCCAGTCCTTTGCCGCGGTCGACCTGCTCGACGAAGCCTAGGGTTCCGCCGCCGCTGGAGGGTCGCGTCGTGGATCCTGTCCACGATCCACGACGGCCGATCCGAACAGTAAGTCAGCGTCTCGTTCGAGGGTAGCGGAACTCGTCAACGGCCCGTCGATTGGATCGACAGACCGTCATGAGCTGCGGCCGACAGGGATGGGCAACAACGCGCTCGCACGGTCGGCTCCGTTGACGACCGTTTCAACGTTTGCAAACCACGTCCCGCTCGCACGGATCTGATGCCCATGACTGCCGAAGACCGACGTTTAGACGAAAGCGCCAAACGCCTTCAAAATTGGCAACGCTGGGGACCCTACCTGTCGGAGCGACAATGGGGAACGGTTCGCGAAGATTACAGCGACGGCGGCGACGCGACGTGGAGCTACTTTCCCCACGATCATGCCCGCAGTCGAGCCTACCGTTGGGGCGAAGACGGATTGCTCGGCATCTGTGACCGCGAAGGCCGGTTGTGTTTTTCGGTTGCCCTCTGGAACGGCCGCGACCCGATTCTCAAAGAACGGCTGTTCGGCGTCACGGGCCCCGAAGGCAACCACGGCGAAGACGTCAAGGAGTGCTATTACTATCTCGATAGCACGCCCACGCACAGCTACATGCGGGCCCTGTACAAGTACCCGCACGCGATTTATCCGTACGACGAATTGGTCGACGTCTCGCGCAGCCGGGAACGCACCGAACCGGAATTCGAATTGATCGATACCGGCGTGTTTGACCAGTCACGCTACTTTGATGTCGAAGCCGAATATGCCAAGGCCGGTCCCAATGACATTCTGATCCGGCTGAACATCACCAACCGCGGACCGCAGCCCGCCGTGCTGCATGTGTTGCCCCAGTTGTTCTTTCGCAACACGTGGACCTGGCAGTGCACCGATGAAGGCTGCACGACCCGGCCGACGATGAAGCTGGTCGGCGATGTGGTCAAGACCTTTCACGAAACGCTCGACGAATTCTGGTTCGCCTGCGATTGCATGGGCACGCCAGACACCTGGGCGTGGCTGTTCACCGACAACGAAACCAACGCCGACCGCCACCCCGATTTGCCGTCGGAGTCGGAATACTACAAAGACGCGTTTCACCAATACGTCGTCAAGGGTGAAGTCAAAACCGTCAACCCGGATCAACGCGGGACCAAGTGCGCCGCCTACGGACTGGATCTGGTGCTGCCGGGCGTGACCAAGACGATCAAGATGCGATTGTCGGGCGTCCAAGAGCCGATCATCAAGGAAGACTGTGGCGGCGACATCGCGAAATATTCGTCGGCCGCGTTGGGCGAACGCTTTGATGCGATCTTTGAATCGCGAAAGCGCGAAGCCGATGCGTTTTATGAAACACGCATCCCCGATTCGGTCGCCGAGTGTCGGCGCCCGGTGATCCGCCAGGCTTATGCCGGACTGCTGTGGACGAAACAGTTCTACCATTACGTCGTGAGCACCTGGCTGGACGGTGATCCCAACGGGCCGCCGGCCAATGAAGGGCGCAAGCAGGGACGCAACAGCGAGTGGCGTCATCTGTTCAACCGCGACGTGATCTCGATGCCGGACAAATGGGAGTACCCCTGGTACGCCGCCTGGGACCTGGCCTTTCACATGGTTCCGATGGCTCACCTGGATTATGGATTCGCCAAAGATCAGATGATCCTGTTCTTGCGCGAATGGTACATGCATCCCAACGGCCAAATCCCGGCCTACGAATGGCACCTCGCCGATGTCAATCCGCCCGTCCACGCCTGGGGCGTTTGGCAGGTCTACAAGGCCAGCGGACCGCCACACCATCGGGACAAATTGTTTCTCGCCCGTGCGTTTCAGAAGCTGCTGCTGAATTTTACCTGGTGGGTCAATCGCAAAGACCCGCGTGGCAAGAACATCTTTTCCGGCGGCTTCCTCGGATTGGACAACATCGGCGTGTTCGACCGCAGCAAACCCCTGCCGCGCGGTCACCTGGAACAGGCCGATGGGACCGCTTGGATGGCGTTCTATTGCGGCACCATGTTGCGAATGGCGATCGAATTGGCCGATGAAAACGAAGCCTACGGCGATATGGCCAGCAAGTTCTTTGAGCACTACATCGCCATCGCCGAGGCGATGAACAGCATGGACGGCTCGGGACTTTGGGACGAGACCGAAGGGTTCTATTACGACCACCTGTTCGTCGACGGGCAATCCATTCCGATCCGCGTGCGTTCGCTCGTCGGGCTGTTGCCGCTGATGACCGGCGTGATTCTGGAAGAACACATCATCGACAAGTTGCCCGGTTTCAAACGACGGATGAAATGGTTCTTGAACAGCCGCCCCGACCTGACGCAACACATGACGTACATGGAGGGCGAAGATCCCGAGGAGACGAAGGTCACGCGACGATTGTTGGCGATCCCCAGCGAAGACCGCTTTCGACGCCTGCTGAGTGTGATGCTGGACGAAACCGAGTTTCTGTCGCCCTACGGAATTCGCAGCATGTCTGCCGCCCACGGCGCCGAACCGTTCGTATTCGACTTCGGCGGCCAACATCACGAAGTCCAATACGTGCCCGGTGAGAGTGAAAGCGGGATGTTCGGCGGCAACAGCAATTGGCGCGGGCCGATCTGGTTCCCGATGAACTACCTGATCATCCAATCGCTCAAACGCTACCACGCCTTTTATGGAGAATCGTTTCGGGTGGAATGCCCGACCGGCAGCGGGCAGAGCATGACGCTGATGGAAGTCGCGCGGGAATTGGAAAGCCGCTGCATTTCGCTATTCGAGCGTGACGAGAGCGGTGCCCGCCCGGCGCACGGTGAGGAAACTCGCTACCGCGACGACCCCGCCTGGAAAGACTTGATTCTGTTCTACGAGTACTTTCATGCCGACAACGGCAAGGGGCTCGGCGCCAGCCACCAGACGGGTTGGACGGCATTGGTCGCTTCGATGATCCGCAGCCAGGCCGACGTGCCCAAACACGTCGGCACCGAGCTGGTCCCCTGATCGGCGGATGCGTCTGCCGGCGTGACGCTTCACGGCTTGTTGATTTAATCAGCCGTTTGGCGCGAGCCTACGGGCGCCGGTGAGTAATTAACATGATGAAACGCCCGGACGCTGGCGCGAACCGGCTGATGTCAAGCGAGGTACTTTTGTTAGCGGCAGGGCGCGAGCCCTCCGGTCTTTCACGGTGTTTTCAAGCCGAAACCGGACGGCTCGCGCCGTTCCGCTACTTCGTTCAGTGCCAAAGTAGGTGGCATTGGGCGCGAGCCTACGGGCCAAACAAAACGACGCTGCACTTGGCGTCCTGGAGCACGCGCGGCCCGTCAGAGGCCCGTCAGGGTCAACACCAGTTTTCGCGAGCCGCCGTGGTTGCGATGCTCGCACAGATAAATGCCCTGCCAGGCACCCAGCAGCAACCGTCCGCCGCCGATCGGAAGCTGGACGCTCGCCCCCATCATGCTCGCTTTGACGTGGGCGGGCATGTCGTCGCGGCCCTCGACCGTATGAACGTAGGGCAGGGATTCGGGGACGGCGTGGTTCATCGCCGTTTCGAAATCCACGCGGACGTCGGGGTCGGCGTTCTCGTTGATCGTCAGTGAGGCGCTGGTGTGTTGGATGAACACGTGCAGCAGTCCCGTCTGAACGGTGGCGATCTCGGGCACGCAGTCCAAGACATCGGAGGTCACCAGATGGAACCCTCGTGGTTTGGCCGGAAGCGTCAATGTTCGCTGAACCCACATACCTAGCACCACCACTACGAAATAGTCGAACCGAAGAAACCGCGGCAAAGAAAAAATTGAAACTTTTTTTCCGCCCGCGAACGATCGAAAACCTAGCGATTGTGCACCGATTTTCCACAGTCGGCAAGGTGACGCTCGCCAAAGGTGTCATTTTGTAGGCTGCCCCATTGACGATCTGCCGGTGAATTGATCCACCGCGGTGGGCCGCCTATGTTAAGATCTGCCCCCTTGGCGCGCGAAGGGTCCATGAACCCGGTTTGCGACGCTTCCGACAGGCCGCTCCGGCGGCGATTTTCGCACCTTGCGGGGGCCCGCAAATCGAAGCAATCCAGACCCGGTCGGGGTCCTGCGGCGGCGTCGGACCACCCGACAATTTTCTTGACTCCCGTCAAGCGACGTGAATAATCCCCTCGTCCCAGCCCGGGTTGCGCGGAATTGTGCCCGCGGGCTAAAAGTTACTGTTAGCAAAAAGTGACTGTTGACGAATCACGTGCGTCGGCCTGGACCGATGCACCAAAGTCGTTCAGACATAGTTGTCGAACCCCTACTGAAATCATTGAGCGGAACGAAATGAAAGACATGACCCGATGCAAGAACGTCTTCGAAGCGATCCTTCGTTACGGACACGATGAAGACTTCGTGCCCCATGAAGACGACCGATTCTCGCCGACCGACGCTCCTGCCGGAAGTGCCGAGAAGATTGAAGTGCTGCGTAGCCGAGTGGAACGCGGACAACCGCTGTGGCACAACACGGACCGTGTTGATTACAGCGGCCTGACCGGTGCGATCCGCCCCCGCGAATAGATCGACCCGGTTGCCGTCGTCGCACGGCAGCACCAACGCTGAGAAAGACCCAGTCACCCCGCGAGCCTCGCTCGCGGGGTTTTTTCGTATCGCATGATCTGCCATCGCCGCCCAGCCTGCCATCGCCGCCCAGCCTGCCATCGCCGCCCAGCCTGCCATCGCCGCCCAGCGATGCATTGCCGGCCCGCTACGCTTTCTCGAACGCCCGCCCCGGCGGGTGATCATCGATTGATATCAGCCGGTTCGCGCCAGCGTCCGGGCGCCCCAATCAAACTCGACTTAGCAGTATTGGGCTCGCGCCCTGCCGCGATCATCTCGCAAAACGCAGAAACAAAAATGCTTCACAGCGTTGCCCCGTCCAACCGGCTTGTGGCGTAGGACCAACACGTTTCCATCCATGGTGGATCTAAATTGAGTAACGAGTCGAATCAAGATGAGTTTGTCGTCGTCGGTGGCAGCAGCGGGATCGGGCTGGGGCTTGTCAGGCGGCTGGTCCAGGATGGCGCCGCGGTGACCGTGCTGAGCCGGAGCTGGGAGCACGCCGGTGACCTGCCCGGCGTCAAGCACGTGGCGATCGACGTGACCCAAGACGAGGTCTCCGGCGAGCTGTTACCCGGGGTGATTCGCGGGCTGGCCTACTGTCCCGGATCGATCCGATTGAGATCGTTTCGAGGGATCGCACCGGACGCCTTCCGGGAGGATTTTGAATTGAACGTCGTCGGGGCGATCAAGTGCATCCAGGCCGCGATGAAGGGGTTGCGGGCTGCTGACGCGGCCAGCGTCGTCCTGTACAGCACCGTCGCGGTCAAGCTGGGAATCCCCCTGCACGCCTCGGTTGCCGTGGCCAAAGCGGGCGTGGAGGGATTAGCCCGGACACTGGCCGCCGAGCTGTCACCCAAAATCCGCGTCAACTGCGTCGCCCCGGCGCTGGTCGACACCCCGTTGGCCAGCCAGTTCTTTGGCGACCAAGAGAAGGAACAGGCGATGGCCGCGCGGTACCCACTGGCACGTACCGGAACGATCGACGACATCGCTTCGCTGAGCCACTATCTGTTGACCGACGGGCCGTGGATCACCGGCCAGACGCTGGGTGTCGATGGGGGCATGAGTACGGTGAGGAAGTAGATCCTCGTCCGATACGCCGTTGCCCGTTGCAGCAGTGTGCATGGCAGCCAGATCGCGAACCCGGAGCGAGACAACCGGGTTACAATCAGCGAATGGTCCATCGAAAATCGTTCCTCGTCCTCTGGCTCTTCTGGGTCTCCGCCTCGAGTGCCCAACACCCCTTGCCGCGGATCATCACCTGCGGTTGGAACGCGCCGACGGTCGCACAGTTCGCCCGCGATCTGGACAAGATGCCTGGCGAGTTGCCGCTGACCGGTTGTGTGTTGACGCTGCATGCCGATTCGGGAAACCCGGATCCGCTGGCCACGGCGCACGGGACCGACGACTGGAGCCAATTGGATGTCCGTCGATCGATCGAAGCCGCCGCGGGCGTGTCCAAAGAATCGATGCCGGACAACTATCTGTTGCTCAAGGCGAATCCCGGGGCGGTGGATTGGTTCGACGACGACGGCTGGCAAACGATCGTCGACCATTATCGCATCGCCGCCGGCCTGGCCCGCCAAGCAGGGTTGCGTGGGCTGCTGTTAGACTTTGAGCCCTACACGGATCCGCACCGACAATTTCAGTATTCACGACAGGCTGCTGCGACGGAGCACGATTTCGCTGATTATCAAACCGCGGCGCGACGCCGCGGTCGCGAAATGATGGAGGCGATTGCGGCGGAGTTCCCCGATGCCGAAATCTGCACGTATTTCCTGCTCAGCTACTTCATCGACGACCACCACCATCGCGGGCCTTCGCCGGTCGGCCGTAGCGACGATCAGTGGTGTTTGGCGGGTCACGCTTATGGTCTCTTGCCGGCACTGGTCGACGGTTGGTTGGATGTTCTGCCACCCACGATCACCCTGGTCGATGGATGCGAAAACGGCTATTGGTTCACTTCGGCCCGCCAATTTCAACATTGTGCCGAAGCCGTCCGAACGCAAGGCGTTCAGCTGATTGCCGTCGAGAATCGAGAAAAGTACAGCAAGCAAGTCCGCGTGGCATTCCCGATCTATCTTGATGCCATCCATCCCAAACTTGCCGGCCAGTACACGCTGCAGCCCACTCGGTCCGATCGGCTGGCACTGCTGAAGCGGAACCTGAACGCGGCGATCGCATTCGGCGACGGATTGGTCTGGCTGTATGGCGAACATGGTCGCTGGTGGCCCGAAGCCGGTGACGAGTCGCTCTGGAAAGGCAAGGATACCTATCCGCATTGGGAGACGTTGCTGCCGGGCATTTCCCAAGCGATCCAGTCGGTCGTCGCGGACGCAACCCAGCAATCTGCACTGAAGGTTCAGCCGCAAACGAAACCATCGGCTCAACCAGATTCAGAACCATCAGAATCAACCGCAGCGGCCGGCGACGGCGAAATCGGCGCGAGTGTGCTCGATCTGGAACCGGTCTGGGAAACCTTTAAAGCAGATCCACGCGGAGACGTGGTGCTCGGCAACGGCCAAGTGACGATCACCGCGGCGGAGGACGCGAGCGGCATCGCGACCTTCAATACCGAGCCGAATCGACGCTACATGATACAGGTGCAAGTGGTCCAGCAAGGTCGCGGTTTGACGAGGCTATCGATCCGCTGGAAAACGCCTGACGGACAGTGGCGCACAAGCAGAGAGGACGACGTCGTCGCGTACCCGCCCGACGGTGACCCGTTCACACCGCGGACGATCACCGCGATCGTCACTGCACCGCCCCAGCCACACCGCATGGTCGTGATCTGCAACGCATCGCGTCAACTGACCAACGACGATGCGGCCCTGTTCGGAAACTTGTTGATCGGTGTGGTCGACGATTGATCGTCCACCCGCTGGCCCGCGGTTAACGCTAGTGGTCTACCGCAGCTCAATTTTCGGGTAGTGGACGAGGCGACGAGTCCTCTGTAGTCGGCAAATTGGCAAGGACTCGTCGCCTCGTCCACTACCGCCTCCCCGAAAACCAAGGTGCGGCGGAATATTAGCCAGCGGTTCACCCTGGCCGCGATTAACCGCGACGGCGTTCCAGCAGCACCAGCATCAGCAGCGCCATCAGCGACCGCAGTTCGTCGTCTTCGGGCATGTCATTGAGCTTTTCGAGCACAAACTTGCCTTCAAACAACGCGGGTTTTTTGATCAGCTTCAGCAGCGGCGTCCCATCGGGGCGGGTGACGATGTAGCTGGGATTGAGCAGGTAGACGGCGGCCAAGCCGAGGAGTGGAATCTCTCCGAGAATGCTTTCGAGCACCTTCTTCATCGGGCTCTCCTCGCGGATCTCCATGTCGACCTGGCCCTCTTGCATCACTTGGTAGTGTGCCGCCCACAACGATCGCATCCCCTTACGACGGACCGATCCCCAGGGGTTGCCTTCGGCGTCGGTGAAGCTGTAGTTGGCCGAAAAGTCCAGCATCCGATCGGCTTCGATGCGAAAGATCAACTGAGACTGTTTCTCGTCGTTGTAGATCTCGACCTTTTCTTTCAGCTTGAACATCTTTTGCTTGATGAACATCAACACGTTGCCGTCGGCGTCAGAAGCGACAATCCGTTGGCCAAACGTTAAGAGTTTGAAGCTGAGGTTTAGCGGGTACTGCATCGATCGGGGCTCGTACAAGAAAAGGACATGTCAGAAATGCGACTCGTGTCGTGTCACAGCGACGGATGAGGGTTGTCGTAGTGGACGAGCCGACGAGTCCTAGAGATTTGCCGCGTCGGACATCTCACCTCGTCCACGACACCTTCAGCAGGCTGCTGCAACGCACGGGGTCGGAAAGGTTTGGGAAACGCCCGTTGTAACCGATCGGCCACGAAAAAACCGCGTGCCAAGAATCGGATGGCACGCGGTTTGGTGATTTTTTGAGATCTGGACGGTGACCCGCCAGAAACCGACTACTCGGCTGCGGGAGCCGGTGCGGCTTGCGGAGCGCTTTGTTGCTGCGCCAATCCGGGACGAACTCGCTTGTTGATGTCCGTTTCCAGGACACCGAAAACGGCTTCGTGACGGGCGATCGACATTTGCAACGCGGCCAGCAGACGCTTGGCGGTAAAGAAGTTGACGATGATGCGTTGCTTGACTTCGATCGGCTCTTTCGGCACGCCGATCGGCTGCGGGTTGAGACCGAAGTCGACGATCAGCTCTTCCGGCGATCCGGTGACGCGGCAGAAGTTTGCGTAGGTCGCCAACGTGTTGCTGTCGTTCACCTGAACTTGAACGGGCTGTTGCGTCTGCGCTTGTTCGGCCGGTGGTGCTGCAGCTTCAGGTTTCTTGGATTCATCAGCCATCGATGAGAGTTCTCCACAAAGGTTAGGGTCGCGATCGTGATCCAAAGCAGAAAACGGATCGCTCAAAAAGGGGAAAGATCGATTTTGGGTTCGGTTTTCACCGATCGCGACACCGCGAGGAATTCATCCTAACGGCCGTGATGGGCCACGAAAACCGATCCACAAGGGAAATTCAGTTCATGCTTGATGCAATGAGTTAACTAGAGGCAAAGTGCGTCGACTAGGAAATTCGAGAGTGTAAATAGGGAAATGAGAGCAAGCGGGCAAGACAGATTGCATCATCGCTTTAAAACTCAAAGTTGAAGGTTTTGGCGATCACTCTCCACAGTCGTTGCCCGAGTGATTTCTTGTCGACGTGGATCTTGGCACTGCCGCGATATCCGGGTCGTAGCGGCAGATCGGAATCGAGGATTTCCAGCGGCACGCGGGCTTGGTAGGTCACGCTCCGCGGTTTGACCTGTCCGGTCGCCGGATCGATCTCGGTCTGCAGGTCGCTGCCGGTTTGGCTGGACATCGATGTCGACGTCATCCGCAACGGTTCACGCGACTTTTCGCTGATCGTTCCGGAGAAGGTTTCCAGTCGCCGCGAATCGAGTTTCATGTCGACCGATTGGCCTTCGCGCACCAATTGGACGTCGCCTTGGTCGATCGCCAAGATCGCTTCGAAGTCATCGGCGTTGCCGATTTCGCACAGCAAGTCGTCCGAGGTCAGCATCGCGCCGCGGTTCTGCAATTCCAAGGGAGACCCTGACCAGGACGGCAGCTGGCCGTCGTTGCTGTCTCGTTCGGGCCGACGCGGGGGCGGAATGACCACGCCGGAAATCGGCGCCGTGATCGTCAGTCGGTCGATTTCGACTTGAGTTTTCTTCTTCAGTTCGGTGATCGAGTCCAGGATCTCTTGCTGTGTCTCGAGTTGTGCGGCGAGCGATCGATCGGAGAAGACGCGGTCGGCCAGCTTTTGCAGTTGAACCGTGGCGACGGCTTCTTCGATTTCGAGGTCCTTCATTCGCATTTCAAGGTCTGGGTTTTTCAACACCGCAATCGTCTCGCCGGCCTCGACGAATTGACCGGGAGCCACGGTGTCGACGATTTGCCCGACGCTGCCCGCGTAGACCCGTCCCGCTTCGGTCGGTCGAATTTCAAAGGCGCAATCCACGTGGTGCGGAAGCTTGATGAAACACACCGCGGCGATGATCACCGAGACGACCGACAGTGTGATCATCACATTAAAACGTTTCACTTTCGAAAGTCTCCCAGGAGTTCGACAGAACTTCCATGTTTGAATCACGGGCTGAGCAACCAGTCCCGAAAAACCGATCACTGCGACCATCCGGCCGATCACTTCCAAACCGTAGGGTTCGAGCACCTTGATCACGAACCAACAGATGGAGAACACCACGACCCAGCGATAAATCACACTGGCGATGGTAAAGAGTGCAAAATAAACGCGCCCCCGCGTCGGCAAGAACGGGTCGTCTTGCAGTTCCAATCCCAAGCAGGTCTTTTGAAACCAACGTTTTAGGACTTCGGTGCTTTTCTGACGGAGGTTGGGAATCTCCAACATGTCCATCAGGATGTAATAACCGTCGAACCGCAGCAGCGGGTTCCCGTTGACCAAGATGGTGCTGACGACATTCAAGAACATCATGTTCAAACACAAGTCGTTGAGTGTCGTCCCCGACTCGGTCAAAAACCACACAAAGGCGGCAAGTGAGGCCAAGATCATTTCGACATAGATCCCGCCGGCGCCGATCCAAACCCGCTTCCATTTGTTCGGCAGCATCCATGAATCGGAAACGTTGCAGTACAGGCAGGGCGTGAAGACCAGCAACATGAAGCCGATCTCGTGACACTCCCCGCCGAACTTTTTACAGCTCAGCCCGTGCCCGAACTCGTGCAATACTTTGACGATCGCCATCGTCGCGGCCAGGATCAACCAACGATCGGCCGCAAAAAATTGCTGGAACGTCGGCAGCCGCGCGTAGACCGTTTCGTATTGCGTCGCCAACATCAACGAGGCGGCCACGAACAGCCCGACGAAGAACAGCAGTGCCGGAACGGTGAACATCCAGCCGAACCACGGCAGGATCGCATTCAAGATGCGTTCGGGGTCGAAGCCGCGAAACCGCAGGGCAAAGACGTTGGCCATCTTGCCCATCATCTCTTTGTTCTTTTTCTTCCGCCCGCGATGGCGAAGTGCTTTACCCTGGCCCGGCGAATTGCTGATCACCAACCCGCTGCGGTGCAACATGCCGATGAATTGCTGCAAGTCGCCGAAGGTGATCTTCTGGGGGGCAAATCGCTGTTCAAATCCGTCCTTGATCTGCTGCAGACTGACATGCCCGTCGAGCATGTTCAAAATGAAATACTCTTCGTCATGAAAACGAAAGTACTGCAGCCCGACGGGTTCCTTCAGGACCCAGTAGCCCGTTCCCTGATAGCGATGTCGACTGGACGTCAAATCAGGACGTTTGCGCACCGTGAGCGGGCGCGACGAACTGCTGACGAGAGATTCGGCAAGTGTGGCCATCTATTTCGACAAGGGACCCAAAAGGGAATCAGGAACTGAACGCTCAAGCTTGAAACTTGAAACTTGAAACCTAAAACAACCCGCCTGCTGCGGTGGGCGGTGCGATCTGCATCGTCGCCCGCATGCCGGGTTTGATCAGCCAATCGTCGCCGTCGCGTTCGTTGGGGACCTTGACCCAGATGCGGTGTCGCTTGTTCAAATCTAATTCCATGCTGACGTAATCGATTTTCCCAACGAAGGTCTTCGTGATGGGATTGGTGCTTGTTCCGCCGACGGTGATTTCGACTTTGACGTCCGCTCCTTTTTGAATTTGGCCGGCGTAGCGAAACGCGTCGATAAATCCTTCCACGCGTACAAAGTCCATTTGCACCAGTTCCACGATCGGGCTGCCCGGCTGAACCCATTCGCCCAGTTGCGCGAATCGGTTTTCGACATAGGCATCGAATTCGGCGCGAATGGTTCGCATCTCAATATCCGACTGGGCGAGTTTGGTCCCGATCTGCTTGGCGACGTATTCGGCCATCGCGGTGTTTTCGTTCAGATCCGCCAGTTCGATGCGAAGGATGGCCCGGTCCGCTTCGGCCTGTTTTTTCAACATTTCAAACTGTGGTGCGGCACCCTTGGCGTACAAGTCGCGATAGGCGGCTGCTTCTTGGCGTGCGATCACTTCGCTTTGAACGGCGTCACGCTTGTTGACATCGTTTTGCGCGTTCAGTTTGGCGACCAGTTCTTCGGCCTGCTTTAGCTCAAGTGCCAGCCGGGCTTGCTTGTCATCGACGATCGCGATGACATCGCCTTTCTTGATCGACATGCCCTCTTCGACGGGCAGTTCGGTCAGCTTGCCCTGCGTCTCCGACGGGACCTTGGTCTTGTTGATGAACCGCACCATGCAGTTTTCCACCAAGATGCCTGCATCGGTATCGATCGCGGACTGTGCCCACGTCGGTGTGACTTGCAAGGCGATGGCCATCACGCCGCCGAGAAGGGTGCCGAGAAAAAAAGCGTTTCGTTTGAACATTGAATCGGTGATCTGTGATTGAGGAGTCGAACAGATGATGCGTCGTGGGATCAGAAGAAGAACTTGCAAAGCCATTCCCAGATCTCGTGGAAAAAGACGAACCCGCTGGAGGCCCGACCGCAGTGGATTTTGGCGATCACCGAGGCTCCCGGACTGGGTTTCAGTGCTCTCAAGGGTTCTTGATCCGGCAGCGCTTCCATCTCGATGACCGCGCCGTGCTCCTCGTGCGCCTCGGCGCGGGGCGAGATGCTGTTCATCGGCAAGGTGGCGTCGAGCGGATCCATCGTCGGGTCGGTCGCCAAAATGTAGGTCACTTTGAGCGACTCGGTTTCTTTGGTTTCCATGACGTAGGCGTCCAAGTGCCCCTCGCGCTTTTCCGGTAACTGCAGCTCCAGCGAATAAGGCTGTGTCAGATCGGCGATTTCCAGCAGCACCTGACCGGTCATGATCGGTCGACTGCGAAGTGTTTCTTCCACATCCCAGGTGGTCACGACGCCGTCGATCGGGGCGCGGATCGTCAATTGCGATTCCCGCTCGCGTTGCAGTTTCAGCTTCTGTTGCAACGAGGTGAGTTTGGTTTCCAGCTCGAACTCCTGGCCCTGTAGTGCCGTTCGGTCGGCGGGTTCGAGTTGACCGAATTGCTGGCCCTTGACCTTCCTCAATTCTGCCAACGTGCTGCGCAGCTGGCCTTCGAGTTCTTCCAACTGGATGGCGATCTCGGGGTTGCGGAGCCGGACCAACTCTTGCCCCTTGGTGACCTTGCTGTTGCGTTGAACCAAGACATCGATGACTTCACCATCGATCGCGGCGAACACCTGTCGGCGAACGGTGGGTTCCAAGTTGCCTTCGGCGGAAAGATTGAAGTCCTTCTGGATAAAGGTCAGGCCCAGAATCACGGCCAGGACCAACGCGGCGATGCCGATGGTTTTGGGAAGCGTTCGGGCACGCAAGATCCACGTCGCGCGGCCCAGCGCTCGCCAAATCGGCATCAAAAACAGGTTGCTGTGCGATTGGGAGTTTGCGATCGCGCGCGTCCCGTGTTCGTACACCAAGTCGCAACGTTGACGGAAAATCTGTTCGGGAATGTCGGTCTCGATCTGTTCGACGATGAGTGCGCCGATGACTTCGCCGCGGTGCGCGTCGTCGCGGTCGATTTCACCGGCCGCACCGGAGTCTTCCTCGGCGCCGAGTTTGCGCTGCGGTTCACGCAGCGGCAGCACGGCGATGTTTCGGCCGTAGGATTGGTCGACGTAATCTTCCAGCGCTTCTTCGATTTGGGGCGGCAGGTCTTCGGTCGCACCGTCGTGATAGAGCGGCTCGCCGGCGGCGCAGACGCGCGTGGCCAGCTTGTTCAGGGCGGCAACGATGTTGGACCGGTTTTCGATCGTGTCCTGACCGCTGATCGCCTCGACTTTGCACTTGCCGCCTTTCTTGATCGCCACGCTGACTCGGTCGCAGCCGATCAAGCGGCGACCTTCGTTGGCAACCACGTAGGCTGTTTCTTTCAAGTCCAACGATTCATGGGCCGCCCGCGCGAAGGCGTCGGCTTGTTGCCAGAGCGTTTGACGATCGCCGAGCGTCTGCAGCTTTTGGCTGCGCAACCATTCCGCCGCCAAGGAGCACATCTGCTCGAGAAAACGCAAGTAACCACGCTGGGTTTCCGGCGCCGTGTCCGGTCGCTGAAAGACCTCGATCAATCCGTCCTTGTGACCATCGTGTGCGAGCGCACCGAGCACCAATAAATAACGTGTCGGGTTGCCCTCAGCGTCGCCATCGGTCGTGCCGCTGTAGGGCGGAACGAGCACCGATTGGCCGGCATTGGCGGCGCGGCCGATCAGCCGCGAGTGACGCACCGCATCATCGGTGTCGCTGGCCAAAATCGACGGCTCGGCGTTGATCTGGTACTGCAGCTTGAGCTGTTTGTCGTCGTCGAGCAGCCAGATCGCACCGCCGGCGGCGGCCAGGGCCGTGATGATCCGGCTGAGAAGCTCCGGATAAAACTCCTCGGCGGTCGCGCCGCTCTTGGCGAGCGCCGCGATCTCGTTCACCAAGCCGCGAATCTGCGCCTTGGTTTCTTCAACGGTTTGCTGATTAACCGACATGGATCAGGAGGGGTCTGCGATGAAAAAGGACAAAGGACTGGGGATCAGGCGACAGTAGTAAATCTTAGGAGCCGTTTCCATGTTGACCTGAACGATGCCACGCGAATGCTCGCCAGCGGGGGCGTCGTGTACCGGTTTTGGCGATTCGACTCGACATCATATACAGTTTGTATATGATTGTCCACTGAAATGAACGCTCCGCAAAGACCACCGAACGCCGATCCCCCGATTCCGTCGCCGCCCAACGAGGAGCAGGAGGCGGAAAACGCCTGCCGGGGTGGTGGGGAAATAACCCAGGAGGATGGTTCCGGCGCGGCTGTCGCAACGGCGATGTTGGCCGAGCTGAAGCGAGAAATGAACCGTCTGCAACGAGAGATCCGCCTCGCCATCCAGGCCCAACTGGCACAGATGAGCGGACGGACGTTGGGCAGCATGGAAGCAAATCGCGAATTGGCCCGGTCGATCCAAGAGATGCTTGACGCACACGGTTTGCGAGTGCGTTGCACGCATTGCGGGCATCCGGCGATCCTGCGGGTCTCGCCGCGTGCGGGGGCGGCGGCCGGTGTGTTCGTGTTCGATCACACGATCGACGGGCGTCGCACGTTTCACGGCGGCCGGGTCTTGATGCCCGAAATCCGACTGGTTGCCAAACCGGCCCGCAGACCCCGTGGGGAACAGAAAGCGGGCTGAATCGCAATGCGGGTGGCGAGTTCTGTGACCCTGAAATGCAACGCTGTGAAGCATTTTTTAGCGGTATTGGGCTTGCGGCCTGTCGGTTTAGTGTATCCACAAAACGAGGGGAGGTGGCTTAGTAGGCATCGTCACGATGTTTGCTATTCTTGGCGGATCGTCGTCGCGATTCACTTCTCACGCAGGGAGGCTTGCCCAGTGAGCCAGAGACAACCCAAGACCAGCTATTGGCAGGAAGCTCCTACACCACGCGGGCAACTGGTCCTCATTCCCACCGCCCTGGAGGAACTCATCCCTCAGGATCATCCCGTTCGCTTGGTCGACGAGATTCTCGATCAGATGGACTGGACTGATTGGGAGGCGGCCTACAACGGCGGATTCGGTCAGCCGCCGATCCATCCCAGCGTAATGGCAAAGATCCTGCTGTTTGCCATGATTCGGCGAATCCGATCCAGCCGGAACATTGAATACGAACTCAAGCATTCGATCGATTTTATCTGGCTTAGCAGCGGTCGCCGCATCGATCACAGCACGATCAGCGACTTCCGCCGAAACAATAGTGATGCAGTCAAAGGCATCTTCAAACAAATGGTCAAGCTGGCGATCAACCTGGGGATCGCCAATCTCTCGGAACTGTGCATCGACGGCACACGCATCCTGGCTGACGCCAACAAATACAAGACTTGGACGGCCAAACGATTAGCCAAAGCACTCGAAGAACTTGACGCGCAAATTGATGAGGCCCTGGAAACCTTCGAAGTCAACGACGCATGCGACGAAGATCTCATCGGCCAGGACGTTTCGGCGGACCGCCTCCCCGCCGCCGTCGCCAACTTGAAGTCACGCCGCTCACAACTGGCCGCTCATCTGGAGACGGTCAATGCGATGGACGAAGTCCGCAGGAAAAATGGGACGAAGGGCCCCGCCCAGTTACCCAAGACTGACACGGACAGTCGCATTCTTCCCAATAAGGAGGGTGGTTACGCAGCCAACTTTACTCCGATGGCGACGACCGAAACGCAGAGCGGCCTGATCGTTGCGGCGGACGTCTTGATCGGCAACGTCGAACACCACGAATTTGCCACCATCGTCGACTGTGTGGCCAACGACTTTGGAATTGACATTAAGCGAGTCATGGCTGACTCGGCTTACACGACGGGCAAAAACCTCACTGCGGCTGAGGAAAAACAGATCGAACTGATTGGCCCGCTTGCCGAAACCAATCGCGAGAACAACCCTGCCGAGCGTTCGGATTTGACTGAGCCCGTTGCCGCCGATCAGATTGATCAGTTGCCGGTTAATCCACAAACCAAACGATTTGACAAAGCAGCGTTTGTGTACGACGAAGCGAACGACTGCTATTACTGCCCGGCAGGCAAAGTGCTTTCACATCGGACGACCGAGAACACGACGCATGGCGACGGCTCTCCGGTGCAGCGAAAGGTTTACACCTGTTTTGAATGCGAGGGCTGCACGCTGGCTGGGCGTTGTCGCAAGAACGTGAAGCCAAAAGACGAGGCAAGCAGCAGCGAGGCATCGTCCCAGGAGTCCAGCGAAGCGACCTCGTCGGACAAGCGAGCGGGCAAGCGACGTGGTCGCAAGCCTGGCCCGCCACGTGGTCGCGAGACGATGCATGATGAGCATGAAGGAGCGCGACGTCGGCAGCGTGCGCGAATGGAAACGCCTGCAGCCAAAGAGGCTTACTCTCGTCGTCAGCATTTCGGTGAAACGCCTTTCGCCGTGATCAAGAGCACGCTTGATATGCGGCGATTCCTGCTTCGAGGTATCGCAGGTGTGAATCAAGAATGGCGCTGGGCGGCGACCGGATTCAATCTGAAGAAAATCATGAGTTACTTGGCGAAGCTGCGCGCCGCCGCGGCGACACAATCGCTCGGAACAGCAAACTAGGGGAGATAGGGGGCATTTCGAACGAAATCCGCCACAAGCGAACGCCACGATCCCGTCAACACGCTTACCAACGACTCTGGATGCCCCGCATAGCACCATAAAAGCCTCGTCCGGAACCAAAATCGAATCAACCGTCCCCAGGAACTAAATCGACAGGCCGCTTGCGCCCTGCCGCTAACACCTCGTCAAACGCAGGGAATAAATGCTTCACTGCGTAGCCTGAAATGGTGGGTAGAGAAAGCGGCCATCGAAATTGTTATGATCGCTGCATGAGCCAATCCGAAAATCAATCTACGTCGGCATCGAGCGTTTCACTGCCGTCGCCCGAATCCGCCCGCGAAATGTTGACCGGAGCGATCGAGCAGATTCGATTCGCGCGCAACTACACGCTCGAGTTGCTCGACGCGACGCCGCACGATCAATGGCTGACGATTCCCGCTGGCTTGCCGACGAATATCGCGTGGCAAGTCGGGCATCTGACGGTCAGCCAATACGGTCTGTTGATGTTCCGGATCCGAGGCCGGCAGAGCGAAGACTTGGACCTGATTCCGGGGCGATTCCGCAAAGCGTACGGACGCGGCTCGACACCCAAGTCGGATCCCGAGGGCCAACCGAGTCCCGAGGAGCTGTTGGAGCGTCTCGGCCGGGTTTATGAATCAGGGCTGCAGGTGTTGGAATCGGTTTCGCCGGACGTGTTGCTCGAGCCGATCGACATGCCCTACGCCGCTTATCCGGTCAAGTTGGGTGCGATTCTATTTTGCCCGTTGCACGAACACATTCACGCCGGCCAGATCGGGCTGGTACGACGCGCCCTCGGCCTTGATCCGGTTCGCTAGATGCGAGCAGCGTGTTCACATTGATCAACGCGAGGAAAAAGAGTGGAATCCGGCACTCGTTGGCCATTCGATCCGTGGCGTGACGATTACTCAGCCCGTGTTCAATGAGTGACGGTTGGCGACGTGTCTGCCAACCGTCACTCAATGGAATGAAAATGTGCCATGCGGGGGGCGGGGTCCGAGCTACCGTTGGCTTACGGGGTTGAAAATGATTTATACGGTCAGTCCTCCTCGAAACACCGCCAGCAGCGGTGAAGGCGCTCGCACTTCATGCGCATTGCAGCCAATTCTTTTGTCGCCCCCAATGGTTTTGGAATCAATTTCCGCAGTCCTGACGTCGTTCCTTCGGAGGTCCGTGGCGGCAATTCGTTTTCTGGTAGCCCGGCTTCTGAATTGGTTCGGCTTCGCAGTGCGGTCATTCACCTAAAAAAGGCGATCGATTCGTTTTCCGGTTCCGGGCCGCTGCGGTCGACGCCCACGACGGGCTCATCGGGCACGCAATGGAGAGCGTTTGAAGTGCTCTCAGCCGACCCTGTTATGCTGGACCCGCTGCCTGCAACGGCGGCGACATTGACATCGACGGAGCAAATCAACACGACCCCCACTTCGTATTCGACTCGTGGTCCTGAGTTCTCCGGAGGAACGACAAGTCAGGCGACGCTCAGTGGAATCTACGACGGCAGCAACGGCACGGATACCCTGACGTTTTCGATTGTCGCCGCAGGCGGACTCGGGGTGAACAAGGAATTAGAGGTTCGCGATGGTCAGGGCGATCTCGTCGATCAGTTTGCTTTACCGACCTTTTCGCAGGACATCAGCTTGGAAATGTCGAATGGGCTGACCCTGGATCTTAGCGCAGGGTCATTCGAGGTGGGAGATTCATTTGATGTCGATGTAGACGATAGCATTGGAGAGTCGCCTCGCCCGCAGAACCCTTTCGATGGCATTCGTGAGCAGTCGCCGTGGCTGGAAAGTGGATTTGAGATTTCGGACGGTCAATTCGAAATCAACGGTGTTTCGATTGCCGTCAGTTCCGATGACAGTCTGGATGCCGTCTTGCAACGAATCGGCGAATCTGGCGCAGGGGTGCAGGCGCAGTTCGATGCGGCGACCGAGCGAGTCGTTTTAACTCACCAGACTTTAGGAGCTGAGCCGACGATTGCATTGGGGGCAGACACCTCCGGATTTCTTGCTGCGTTCAAGCTCAACGATGCCGTTGCGGTCGGCGGCACCGATGAAGTTCCTGGCCAGCGGCGTTTGCTCGAAGACGTCGAGGCGTTTTCGACTGTCCGAAGTGGCTCCTTCTCCGTGAATGCATCTGTTGTTGCGGTAGATATCGAGACAGATTCATTGTCTCAAGTGATTGACCGAATCAACTTCTCCGATGCGGGGGTTCAATCCGGACTCAATTTCGCGTCGCAATTCTCAATCCGCTCTTCCGATCCGTTGCAGGCGTTGCACCTTGGCAGCGACTCTTCTGGCTTACTGGATGCATTGGGAATTCCCGAAGGCACCTTCGAGCCTATCGAGCAAGTCGTCAGTCGGACTCAGGGTGTGACTCCCGGACGACGTACGTCCAGGGCATTCGCCAGTCAATTGCGGCAACTCGCCGAGGGGCTCAATCGGCTCTATGCCGGTGTCGACGAGGGAGGGTTCGAGGGTGGCTATGCCGATAGATTGCGGAGCACCATCGGGCAGGCAATCGCCTCAGTCGCTGACGGAGAATCCTTTCGGATCGGAGCGAGTCTTCGATTGAGTTTGAATTCAGCAGGCAGTCAAGTCATGCGTGTCAGTGATGGAAGCCAACTCGCTCGATCGGTTCGTGAGAACGCTGACGTATTCAACGCCGTGTTCTTCGGTTCGGAGGGGTTGGTCAACAATCTAGGCGAAATCGCTTCTCAAGCGATCGCTGAACTGGAAGCCGTGCTGTCTCTTCCAGGTGGCATTGTCAATCAGCGGGCATGAAACGGAGCGTTTCGCTTGAGACCGAAACGGGTCCAAGAGACGGCATGATTGACGAAGAGGATCCCTCGTCGCCTTCATCAAAATCGATCAATCGACGGGGGGCGTGCGTTAGACCGCCAGGCAATTTGGTGATCGGACTGACAGCCGGCGAGGCAGAGGTAGCCGTCAACACCATGTCACAGGGTGTCGACGCGGCGGAAGGTTCCGGATTTGAATCGCAGCGGTTGGGGATCGGCGAATCCGAATGGCACGTGGGTCAGCACTTCGTCGTAAGACCGAACGAACAGGTTGTGGTAGAGTTTCAGGTCGCGACAGAGGATCAATCCGGTGAGTGTCAGGGGGGCGCCGTCGACGGTGGGTCTGACCAATAGATTGTCGGTGGTGTAAACGATGCCGCGAAACTCGGTGGGAATTCGATCGCTAAACGTCAGGTTGGCATCGAAACCCCGATAGGGCGTCGCCGGCGGATTGAAGTTTGCTCCGAGAGTGGTTTCATCCAACGTCGGCTCGATCGCATCGAATCGAATCTCTGCGTCGGTGACCAAGATGGCACCCGAATCGCCGGGGGCTTCCCAAGCCAACGCGCCGTTTAAATAAACGCGATCGGCATTGCGAATCGCCAATGTGGCGACGAGTCGCGCATTGACAATTCGAACGTCCTGTCCTTCTGCGTCGATCCAATAGATTCCATTGGGATCGGTCTCGCCGTAGGGATTGGAATTCGCGGAGAGGACCGACAATGCGATCGCCCGAACGCCGTCATAGGTCGACAGGGCGTCGTAGGGAATCTCGGTTCCGTTCTGCTGGTAGCGCGCAACCACGTCGAACACCGGGGCGGCAACAGAGCTGACGGCGATGTCACCGCGAACGGGGAATCCGATCGTTCCCGAGCATTCCAAGGTCGCGGTGGTCAGGTAGCCGATCGAATTGGTCCGGCAATCGTCGAAGACTTGAACGGGTCGTTCACTGACGAGCGTCGCGCCGTCATGGCACTCAAGGTCATCAAACGTGGTGACTCCGTAACGGAGCCAATCCAATGGCGCGAACCCGGTTTCCAATTCCACCGAAACGGCGGCTTGGGCGGAGCCGAATCTGGCGTGCGCGATCACCTGGAGATCGTCAAACAGTTCATCGGAAAGATCGCCATCATCGTCGCGGACACTGAAGCGAGCCGCCGCATTGGCGGCTCCGGCCATGGCGCCGTAGTTGATCCAAGCCGACACGGCCGCGTTGGTCAGGTCCTCTCGCCAATAGGGATCGGTGGACAGCTGGATGGAGACACGATGCAGTTCCGACTCGGCCAATCGAATCGCGGATTCTCGGTCCATTGCCGCGCTGTGTGACTTGATCCGCGCGGTGTCCAACGACAGCGCGGTCGCCACCGCACCGGCCACGATCAACGCGGTGAACAACACGGCGACATACAAGTAGCCACCCCGAGCATCACGTCGACGTCGTCGGGTATGACGGACGCCGCGGGGGAACGGTCGACCGCATCGGTCATTTGCAACGGCATTCATCGATTGCGGATCCTAGTACAGGGGCGCCGGAGTGTTGCGAAGCGGCACGACGACGTTCAGCCGCCGATCGCCGGAGAATCGAAGTTCGACCCGTCGCAGCCGTTCAAAAGATTGCGTCGCCGGTCGATCCGACGGTGTGATCGACTTGACCATCCGGTACGTTTGCGACGATATATCCGGGCCGGTCACGGTGACGGCCACCATGCGAAACTGCGAATTGGTATCCGCGACGATTTGAAAACCACTGCCGAAACTGCTCAGCGGGATCACGCTGACGTCAACCGTCCACGCGTCAAAATCAGGAATTGCGCCGCCATCGCGGAACGTCGGAGTGTCTTGGTGAAACCCCGCGAAGTCGTCGACGTCATCAAACGAGGATCGGTTCGAAGCCGATTCGCCGGGTTCGGGACCGAACACGGCATCGTCAGAGGCCTCGCGGAAATCCAGGCACGAGATCTCATCCAGATAATAGCCCGCCAAGAGCTGGCCTTGGACGGCTTGCCCGGCGGTGACTCGGTTTCGCATCATGTTGGCCGACGCGTTGAGCGATACCAGCATGATCGTCGCGACCAGGGTCAGCGAGACGATGACTTCCAACATCGATAAACCGATTCGGCGGGCACCGCGACGTTCGTCGTTCGCTACTCGTGGTCTACTCACTTTCTCCCTCCACTTCGATCGCGATCGTGGTCCAGCTTGACGATTGCTGATGGAGCACGTGCGGCGTGATCGCCATGGCGGGCATCGGTCCGGTGCGAAAGGCGATGCCCAGGCTACATTCACCGCTTGTGCCCGGCGAGCCGACTTCGTTGACACACTCGCTGAACGACGCGATGCCTAAGGATGTTTGGGGCGATGGCGCACCGGTCGAAGCAATGAATTGCAAGTTCAACGTCCGCTCACCAATCGTGTCGGTATTTTCGAGCGGCCGGGGATAGGTCGAGGTGCTTCCGTTGATCGAGGTGCCGAAGCTGGACCCGGACCATCCGAAGGGCCAGGATCCGTTGGCGTGTTCGATGGCGAGCACGGCCGCCACCACGTCGCCGCCCCAAAAGAAACTCAGCAAGTAGGTGTCCGGTGTTGACGTGCTCATCCATTGGCCGTGCACGTCCAGTACGATTCCAGCGTTGTAGGCGAGGAACAAAGGCTGCCAGCCACTTGGCGACGTGTTGACATAGAATGCATTTCGAGACGACACGACCAGCAGCAATAAATCACCGGGCCGCGCGCCGTCGGGAATCTGGATTGTCAGCGACGAAGCCGAGCCTCCGCTGGTCACGGCTGTCGAAACGTCGCGAATCCGCGGACGCAACGAATTGAGGTTGGACGTCGGTGCGGTGTACCCGTCGACGTAGTGATTGACCGTGGGGGCCAGCGGGTCGAGTTGCGTGCTCGCGCCTCCGCTGACGTTGCGCATCAAGCCGTCCATGTACGATTCGTATTGCAGCGACTGGGGTTGGTTCGACAAGTCCGGTCGTTCGATGGAAACGCCGTACCCGCTCGTGCTGTCGATGTTCGTCGCGTAACGCAGGTCGTGTTGCAGGCGATCCATGATCACGCGATCCCGGCTCCGATCGCCATCTTCATTCTTGGGCTCGACCAACGAAGTCGAAATCACGACGGACGTGGCCAGGCCGAGCATCAGCAAGCTTGCCGCCGCCATCGCGGCAATCATTTCGATCAGCGTGTATCCGCCCCGATCGTGAACCGGTCGGCTCGACCCGCAGACGCTCGGCAGACGCGCGCCGGCCCGAGCAACCGATCGCCCCACGCGGTGCTCTGTCATGCGGGACGCCGAACTGATCGGCGACATCGCTTGCGACTGACTTGAATTGTGACTCACCGGTACGCTACTCATCGGGGCTCGAAAACGCATCCACGTCTGGATCGTCGACTTCCGTGATGGTTGCACTTCCCGGCCCCACAGCGATGTGTATCTCGTAAGCGATCGCCCGTGTGCCGATGGTGATGACACCGTTGCTGAGCGGAGTTCCGCCGACGTTGGGGGTGCCTTCCAGGTCGAAGCTGACCGAGGTCGCCGAATCAAACGATGCCTTGATTTCCAAGCTGGCGTCGAACCGATCTTTGATCAATACCGACAGCGGCACCCCGGCCTGGTCGGGGAACTCCACATCGGGACTCCAAAACCGATCGCCGGTCGCGTCGACCGAAAGCGTCGTCGATCGGCCTTCATTGATCGCGGTGTTGCGAACGTAGTCGACATAGCTGGCCAACTGGATCGCCGCGTGACGCGCGTTGCGTGCGTGCAGTGCCCTGGCGAAACGCGGCACCCCAAGCACCGCCAACAGCCCCATGATCGTGACGACCACGGTCAGTTCAACGAACGTCATTGCACGTCGAGAGCGATGCATCAATATCGGAGGGCAGACGGGGACGAAAGCGGGGACGACCGATCGGTGACCGGACCGGCCCCGACGGATAGAAAAACCTACGTCAGCGACTGACACCACCGACCGGTTTCTTGTCCCACAACTCCGCTTTGTTTACCCAGGGACTCCCCCGGATGATTGCGACGATCCGACTGATCGTTGCAAACGATCCGCCGCGCGGGTGAGTCGCCCGCGGCTGACGGTCCGGTTAGGTCGTCACGCGGCTGCCGTCCCACCAGGCATCGTTACGGTTCCACACTTCCTCGGGAATGTCTTCCTGAGCCGCTTCGCCTTCAAACAGCTCGGCGTTGACGGCGCGGTGGGCGGCACGCAGCGTTTCGGCGGCACGCTCCTCGGTGCTGATGCGTCCGTCGGCCGGTTCACGCTGGAACCACGCCCAACCGATCGAGGGTGAGGGAGCGACCGGCCGTTCGTCGATCTCGCTGTCGTCATCCTCGTACTCGTCTGGCTCGTCCTCGATGTAAACCTTCTTGACCACGGGTTTGGGCTTGCGCTCGACGGGCGGTCGGGGTTTCTCGACAGCTTTGGCCACCGGTTGGGGCTTGGCTGCTGGTTGAGGTTGGGTTGGCGGCTCTTCTGCCACGACGGGTTCGGGTTGGGCAACCGGCTCGGGTTCAGGCTGGGGTTCAACTGCGACGGGCTGTTCCGGTTCCTGCGCTTCGACCTCGGCATAGACTTCTTCGGCCGGTTCCTCGTCGGCCTCGTCATACTCCTGCTGCGGAACGTCTTCGTCTTCGAAGTCTTCTTCGTCGTATTGTTCGTCTGCTTCCGGCATCAAGATCGTGGCCCGGCCGGGGACGCCTTGGGGCGGCAGTTGGCGGACTTCGACATCGATCGAATGGAAAATGTCCACGATGTGGTCGTGGCAGGTGAACATCATCACCTGGTGTCCCAGTTCGGCAAACGTTTTGAGCGTCTCGGCGGCGTGCAGGGCGCGATCGCCGTCGAAGTTGACCAGCACGTCGTCGAGGATCAGGGGCAACATCACACCGCGTCGCGCGTAGGCCGCGGCCAGCGACAGACGCAGCGCGATGAAGACGGCTTCGCGTGTTCCCCGGCTGAGCACTTCCAGTGAGATGGGGTTGCCGTCGGCGCCGTCGATGTTCAGTTGGTTCGTGCCCAACGGGGTCCAAATCCGCGTGTATTTTCCGTCGGTCAATTGGGCCAAGAACGACGACGCTTCTCGCAACGTTTCGGGTTGGCGTTCGCGTTCAAATTTGCCGCACACCTCTTCGACCAAGCAACTTGCGGTGGCCAGAGTTTGCCAGCGCTGTGCCAGCGTTTGGATCTTTCGATTGATGCAGCCGAGTTCCAGTTGCGCGACCATCAGACGATTGTCGTCGGCCAGGTGTTTCATGTCGGCGGCGCATTCACCGATCTGGGTTTGCAGGGTCGCGATTCGCTGTTGCGTTTCGGCCGTTCGCGAGGTCAGCGATTCCCATTTGCGTTCCAGGTCGGCTTGGGTCACGCCTTCGATTTCTTGTTTCACCGCGTCATAGGAGAGGTTGCCGGTGACCATGGAGCGGATTTGTTTATCGACCGCGGCGTGTTGATCCTTCAGCTGGGCCAAACTGGCCTTGCTGTCGACCATTTGATAGAACTGTTCGGGCGTCGCGACACCGCACTTGGCCCACAGGGCGCGGCGTTGTTGTTCGCCGCGTTCGATCGCCCGGGAATAAGAAGCGTGCTGTCGTTTGAGCTGTGCATCCTGTTCCTTGAGGTCGCGACGACGTTTGATCCAATGCCGTTGTCGCTGGACCTCTTCTTGCAGGTGGTTGAGCTGTTCCAGCGGACCGACGCGACTGGCACGTCGCAGCGCGTGTTCCGAGGGCGGCGTCGTGTCGGCCGCGCGGGTGGTTGAGGCGTCTTGGGAACCCTTGTCGCCGCCGGTCGGTTCGCCCGTGGCGCGCTGCTGATCTTGATCGCTGATTTCGAGCGATTCCAGATAAAGCGATTCGATCCGTTTGGCGATGCCTTGGCGTTCCCGCTGGCGTTGATCCTTCTCGCTCTGCAATTCTTCCAGTCGCCGCAGACTGCCTTGCAGCGTTTCGTATCCTTCGCTCAGCTTGCGGACACTGCGGGGTGACATCGATTCGGCGAGCCCGAGTTTTCGGAGCGTGGCCGACCACTCGCGGCGGGCGGCTTTCAGCTGCTCGGCCGCTTTGACCGCCTTGGCCCGCGACGTTTCATAGGCCTGTTTGGCTGCGGCGTGGGAATGGTAGGACGGCATGCTTGCTTCCAGATCGTTGAGCAGCAGTTCGGCCTGGCGGACGCGAAATTCGATCGGTTGGGTGCTGCCGGGCAGCTCCGATTCGACATCGTCCTGTTCGGCTTCCAGCTCACGGATCTGCTTTCTCAGCATGTCGATTTGACGGTCACAATCTTCACGGTCGATGGCCGTGGAGCGATGATTGTTTTGTTTGCTGAAGAAATACAGCGTGATGGACATCAACCCGAACAGCATCCAGACCATGCCGGCGGTCGGCGTCGGCTCGCCCGCCAAGAACCAGTTGATCCCCAGGAAATGGGAAAACGCCACGATCAGGCAACAACCGCCGACGACAAACGGCAGCCCCATCAACAGCAGACTGTCGATCGGCAAGACCTCGGCGGTCGACAGGTCGACCGATTCGTTTTCAAGCGATCGATAGTGCCGTTTCAGTTTGTCAATGTGTTCGCCCAGTTGCAGCGCACGGCGGAGCGAAGCCAGGTGCTCATTTTCCTGACGGATCGCCTGCTGCAGATCCGTGGCCCGGGTGCGTTGCAGGACTTCGCCGAGTTCTTCGTCGAAGTGCTCCATGCGTTTCTTGTGTTCGACGCCTTCGCCCCGCGCCTGTTTGAGCAGGAACAGTTGCTCTTTGACGCGTTTGGCCGGTCCGGCGAGGGCAGCCAGCGTTTGGCGTGACAGGTCGGGCATCTGCGACGCGTCGCCATTGAGCAGCGCGTCGCGGTCTTCCTCGCTGAGCCCCAATTGCTCGGCGTCCGCGATCAGTTGATTGCGGGCTTTCAGGATTTGCGTGTCGACCTTTTCGAGTTGCTCTTCTAAGGCTTCGACCCACGTCGCCTGTTCGGTCGCCGCTTCGATGCGGCCTTGCAGGTCTAACATTCGCGCGCTGACGGGCAGCTGCGCCGCTTTCTCGCGCAGCGAGCGGCGTTTCGCCTTCACCTCTTCCAACTTGCCGCGACGATCTTGAATCATCGCTTCGATTTGCACCAGTTGGCCCGGTGCTTCGTCGGGCAGATGCGTCTCGGCTTCGATCGCCGCGATTTCACCGGCGATGCGGGTTCGATCGGTCCATTGGTCGAAAACGCTGATCGCCGCTTCGACGTGTCGCGCTTCGCGTTCCCAGGCCGTGATCCGCGCCGCCAGATCGCTGATTTCTTTCTGCTGGGTTTGTCGCAGGCTGGCCAGTTCGCTCCAACGCCGACTCTGGCCGGTCAATCGCTGGACTTCGTCCCGCAAGCCTTCTCGCCGTCGAAGCAAGGCTTCCAGTTTGTCGGCATCGGCTTTAGAGTTTTGGGAAGCATGACCGACCAGGGATTTGCGGCCGTCGCGCAACGATCGAATCACGTCGACCAGCGAGACGCGATCGAGTCCACTGGAAAGCTTGTACAACTCGTCCGCCGCGGCGGTGTCATCGAGCGTATTGAGCTCTTGCAATTCGCGCATGCCGATCGCGAACACGTTGGTGAAGATCGGTTCGTCGATCTGGCCGAGCAGCATGCTCAACCGGTGCTGGCCTTGTGCCAGGCCGTCTTGCCCGGTGACCGCCAGCTGGCCGACCACGTTTTCGTCGGTCATCTTGGCGTGGCGTCGGATTTGATAGCCGCCGCCCGGGCCGGTGACACGAATCGCGCCGCCGGGCGTTCCGCCATAGATCGGCGGCAGATACTTGTCGCGACGTTCGGCCGTGAATCCGTACAGCATCGACCGCAGGAATTGCATCACGGTCGTCTTGCCGGCCTCGTTCGGCCCGTAAAACAACGTCATGCCGTCCGGTAATGAATCGATGCTCAGCCCGGTCCAAACGCCGAAGCCATCGATATTCAGGTCTTTGACTTTCATGATTTGTTCACCCAATTTGGCTTGCCGCCACGGAGCAGTTCGACGCCCAACAGCGTCGCTTGGTCCAACGTTTCGATTCGACGCGTCTGTGGAATTTCGGCCAGCAGCGTCGTCGTGCTTGCCGGCAGTCCCGGATGTTCTTCGGTCATCGGTAACAGATTGGTCGCCGTGCTTTCGGGCTTGCGATGCTCGGCGGCAATCCGCAGATAGTCACCCAAAATCGTGTCTTCCTCGTGCCACGACTTGGGGTACTGTTGGGGCGGACGGATTCGCAGCGACGTAGACCAGGCGGCCGGCGCCCCGTGCCCGTATTCGTGACGCACCCAATCCAGTAACGCCTCGCCGTCGCCGATCTCGATCAACGACTCGCCGCTGTCGGCGGTGATGTCCCAGCCGATGATCAGGTGTCGGCCACCGGCTTCGTGTTGCAAGCGCACGATCCGTTCGCCGAGCAAGTTTTGGATGCTGCCGACCGCGGCAATTTCGTCGGCCCTCAGGCGGACGTTGCAGTAGCGGAACTGATCGGCCGGCATTTCGCTGACACGAACATTTCGTTCGGCGTCGACGTCGATGATGGAAAAGCCGTGCGAACCGGGTTCGCTCAACGACCGACCCTGCGGTGAACCGCTGTAGACCGCTCGGATTTCGCCATCGGATTCCAGTTCCAGGCGATTGTGTTTACCGCCGAGGCACCAAAAATCGAATCGAGCCTCCTCCAGCATCTCCAGCGATGCATCGCCGTGGCCGACTCCGATCGCGAATTCCTCGGCGGCCTCGCATTCAAACCCCGGGATGTGCAGCGAGGCGCGGCCGTCACTGCCGCGGCCGATCAGACGACAGATCGTCCGCCCGCCGCGTACGACGTTGACGTCGGTCGCGCGGTCCTTGGGAAACAGCGTCACGTTGGGCGGAATCACCACCGCTTCGGGCCACTTCTGTGGATCATCGACGGTGCCCGCCGCCCAATACACCGGCGTGTCGGCAGCGGCCAGTTTTTCAAACTGCTCCAACAACAGGTTCATTCCGTACGGCCCGGCGGCCTGGGGATTGAGCAGGTCGCCGGATAACACGACGAAATCAATGTTGTTGGAGAGCGCAGCCTCAAACACCGCCTTGACGGCTTCGTGCGGCGCGGTGGCCATTTGATCGCGCAGCGGCGGGGGCAGCTCATCCAAATCACCGAGTGGACTTTCCAAGTGAAAATCACTGGCGTGGATGAATCGAAAAGATTCGCCCGGCATCGGTTCCCTCCGTTAACGCTTGCAGCGTGTTCGCTTCATTGATCAATGGAGCGGAAGACTCTCGTAGCCTTCGTTGATGCTCCCTCATCAATCCCGTGACCGCGGCGAAGACGAACAACGTGTTCGCCCTATTTCCCAGCCCGATTTGTGAAACAAACCAGGCCCTTCGGCCGCGCGGTGCTGCGAGTTTAGCGAAACGACGAAAAAATCACCAATCCAGTTTCCCGCACTCTGGGGGCAATTCCGTGAAACATTCGGGGCGCGGAATTGCTAGCAATACTTGCGAGCGGGCGGTGAGCGGCGGCGTGGGGAAGAAAGGTCAAAAAATGGGTTGGTCAAAACATGAGTTGGTGTTTACACCAATGACGAAACCCTCCCTGGCAGGGAGGGTCGAGCGAAGCGAGGGTCTCTGGGGCGAGGGTGCCGGTGATCGACCCGTCATTGCCGGCGTCTGGAACGGGCCTGGAGCCACGTCGCGTATTCGCCGATGCTGACGCGTCCATTCCCGTCGGCATCAGCGACTTCGGGCGATTGCAGCATTTTCTCGTATTCTGCCGACGTCAATTCCTGGTCACCATCGACGTCGTAGCGGGCGATGATGCGTCTGGCGTACTCCACCATTTTGGAGTCCAGGCCTTCCACGCCCAGCTTCTGTCGCTCGGCCAGTTGGCGCGCTTGTTGATTCAACTTGCGTACCTGTTCCATCAAGTTTGGAATCCAAGTCATCGCCCAGACCGCGACTTCGGGATCTTCGCTGTTGGCGAGTTCCATCAACAGCGGCAACGTGGCTTCGGTGGAAGATCCGACAATGTCGACCAGTGGTAGCACGCTTTTGGGATCATCATTCTCGCTTGGGGGTGAATCGCTTTCGGGGCGTTTGCTTCCAGCCCCGCTTGATGCCCGGAGTTTCGCCTGCCAATCGGGCAGTGGATCACTTGTCTAGTCGCTTGCCGTAAGCATCGACCAGTGGCGGTTCGTTGGTACCTGCCATCGCCTGATCGATCACAGCTTGCAACTGAGTTCGCGCCGCACGATCTTTGTCGTCGTCTTGCTGAACCAACGTTTCTTTTAGGGGCAGCTCACCGATACGAAACAACCGTCCATCGCGGAACAGCTTGTGGGTCTTGTTGAGCGCGAACACATGCCGGCTGAATTTTTCTTTGTCCCAGCCCGGACGAGGGTCATACCAGAAGAACGCTGCGTCCCGGCGTGGCGTCGGCTGACCGACCAATTGGGGCACAAAACTGATCCCGTCCAGGTGCTTGCCCGGTTGTTTTTCGGCTCCGGCCAACTCCAGCAGTGTCGGGTAAAAATCCGAGGCTTCGACGATGCCATCGACGACCGCGGGTTTGTAGCGGTCTGGGCAATGCACGATCAGCGGCACGTGGATCCCGGTTTGGGTCGGCATCGCTTTGCCACCAGGGATCGAACGGCCATCTTTCATTTTCGAGGTGACTTTCAGGTGGGTGCCGTTGTCGCTGTAAAAGATCACGATCGTTTCTCGTGCGAGATTCCGCTGACGCAACCCTTGCAACAAAGTTCCCATCGTCGTGTCCATGTATTCGATCATGTCGCTTCCGTAACGCAGATGTTCCTGTTGCGGTTTGTCGGGGTCCCAGTCGGCCGAGTGGGGCGTCGGCACGAACGGCCAGTGGGGCAGCGCCATCGGGTAGTAGACAAACTTCGGCTTGTCGGTCTTGGTGTCCATAAAGGCCATGATTTTTTCGACCCAAACATCTTCGCCGTAGCGGCCGCGGTACGTCTTGAGGGTTCCGTCGCTGCCGCGCCGGCCTTCCAGCATCGTCGGGTTGGCGTAGCGAGACCCCTTGTCTTCGGTATGCAGGGCATGGAACAACGCGTACTCATCGAAACCCGCGTCTTTGGGATGCATGCCTTTGCCGCGTCTGGCCTCCGCGCCCGGCAGATCGGGTGGATCGTACGACTGCAATTGCCACTTGCCGAAGATCCCGGTCGCGTATCCGGCATCGGTCATCGCGTGACCGAATGTGCGTTCGCGCGGATCGAGGATCCCGAAGTAGGTCCAGTTGCGATGGTTGTCTTTGCCGGTCATCAATTCCACTCGCGTCGGCGTACACAGCGGCTGCGAGTAGGCGTGGGTGAACCTGACGCCGGCGGCCGCCATCCGATCCAAATTCGGTGTTCGATAGGACACACCCCCGTAACAACCCAGTCCTTCAATGCCGATGTCATCGGCCATGACCAAGATGATGTCGGGCTGTTTGGCGCTGGCCCATGAAGGCCAAACACCGCAGCAAAGAACAGCAAGCAGAGGAATCAAACGTAGCATTCGTGATCTCGATCGACGTGAGGTGCAAGTCGGCAATGCCCCATTCTACCGTGCGAATCTGCTGTGTGGCGGGCCGCGATGGTGCGGTTGATCGGTGCCTGTGGGCATTCATCGCACACGGTCGAGTTGACGCAACCGTGATATACTGGAAAGTGAGATCTTCACCGCCCGCTCGCCACCGTCGATTCGATGTCTGCCGTCCCCAAATACATTCCGCGTTACACTGTCGATGACTACGCCGCCTGGGAAGGCGACTGGGAACTCTGGGACGGGATCGCCGTGTCGATGAGCCCCAGCCCCTTTGGTGTGCACCAATTAGTGTTGTTTAATCTTGCCAGGGAACTTGGGACACAACTTCGCTCGCAAGAATGCGATGCGATTGTACTCGGAGAAACCGACTGGATCGTTTCGCGCGAGACGGTGGTCCGGCCCGATGTCGTGGTGATTTGTGGCGAGGCTCCCGAAAAACACATCGAATTGACGCCCCACTTCGTCGCCGAAGTCCTGTCTGCTTCGACTGCCGAGCGTGACCGCAGCTTTAAACGGGATCTCTATGACGAGCAAGGCGTCCCGATCTACGCGATTCTGGATCCCGAGTTAAAAACAGTCCAGCTCTATCGCCGCGATGGCGAAGGCAAATGGAGAAGTGAATCCGTCGTCGATTCCTTTGAGATCACACTGTGTGAAGACTGCGCCGTTACCATTCGACTTGCCGATCTGTTTTAAAGAAACTCGATACTTTAACGATCATGAAACTGAAAATCGGCCTCGGCGTGCTTGCGACGGTGCTCGTCGCTGTCGCTGTCATTTACTTCATCAACGCACCTCGATCAGGAAACATCAGCTATCCGTCGCCCAATGCGTATGACACGCTTTCTGAAGCGAACGGCAAGATGACGCCGCTGCCGATGGACTTCGACACCTCTCAGGATGTCGAAGCTCTACAAACCTACCTTGATGCCAATCTCGATCCGCTATCCTTGATCGATCAAGCCGCGCGACAGCGCTGTCTGATCCGCATGGCCGACATGCAAACGATGCAGGAAATGCATGACAAAGCAAATTACGCTCGGGGGCCGATGCGGCTGCTGTATGTCAAGGCTCGGCTTGCCGAACTCGAAGGCCGATCCGCCGATGCGGCCGATGCGCTGGCAAAGATCGCGGTGATCGGCAGGAAGTCTGCTCACGGCGGACTGCTGATTCATCAATTGGTCGCAGTTGCCATTGAACGACAGGGGTTGGAGGGTCTGGCGCAGCTCGCTTCCAAACTGTCCGGTGACGAGAAGAAACGCATCGCAAAATTGATTCGGGCGGAAGACAAGGATGCTCCGGAGATTGACGCGGTGATCGAATCGGTGATGTACCGCGAGCATGACATGACCAAACGCGAGTACGGAACCTTTGCCGGCTCGTTCATGATCTGGCAACTCTCCGACAGTGAGGCCGCAGAGAAACCTCAAGAAATCCTTCGCAACGAATTGACCGAGATTCAAGAGCAACGCGAGGAGTTGCTGACGATGCTCCGCGTCGGCCCATAGGTCCGTTCTTGAATCGCGCCGCTTCGCCGATGAAGGATCGGCAGAAACAGCGAGACGTACCGTCCGGCTACGCGAGCTGGATCTTGTCTTTGGTCACGCGCAACACGTGCTCGCTGAGCGGGTGGGACTGTCGGCGGGCGTCCAGCGCGACGGTCTGACTGAGTTGTTGGTGCAGGTCCTCATCGACCGTCATCGGCCAGGCGATCAGGAAGTCACGGTTGGGCACCCCGACGTAGACTTCTCCGTCTTCGTCGCCGGTCAACTCCGAGATGATCCTGGCGCGGATCTCGGGAATCAGAATCCTGGCCGCATCGTAGCCATCGCCCGTTTGGATCGCCACCAGCGGAGCCGGACCGGGCATGACGGTCATCGGCAACGTCGGGCTGGACGTCACGATGTTTAGCTTGCCGAGTTCGATCGCATCGACCGCTGATTGGCCCCAGCGTTCCAGATCTTCGTTGCTGATGTAGGCATAACCGGTGTCACAATCACTGACCAGACTCGAGTGCACGTCGTCGGCGAAGGGGAACGTGATCGCACGGCCGACATCGGTGACTTTCGCGCTGACCAATTGAACTCTCAGCCTCGGTTTGACGTCTTCCCAGGCCTGCGGGATCGCTTCGGCGGCGCCATCGATCAGTTTCAACGCACCGGCGAATTTCTCGATGATCACCTGATCAAACTCTTCATCCGGCATGGGGGATTGCTGAAATTGCGCCCACAAGTTGCTCATCCCAAATTTTGCCGATCCATCCGTGATGACGCCCAATTCCTCGCCGAGACGAAAGCCGCGTGTCGGAAATTCACGCTGGATGACCGAGAGGACGCGATTTGTGAAGGCTTCGAGCATGGGGGAGTCCAGACTGGCGAAGAAGAGTGTTGGCAAACCGACTCCTCAAGTCTAACGCGCTGTGCCACGAATGTCACAGGGCGAGAAGTACCTGTCATTGAAACGCCCTGGCAAGCGATTTCGTATTACCCTATGACCTTGCGGCGACTCGTGCGAATCACGGCGCCAATGCAAAAATCCCTCCGTCCCACCATCGTGATGCTCAGGCAACGAAAAACACGATTCTCATTTGAATCCCTCGAAGCTCGGCGACTGCTGGCGGCTGATGTCGCGTCGAACGATTGGATTGATCCGGCCACGGCGCCCCCGATCGAATCGGGCGTGACCGGTGTGGACCAATGGAGGATGGGGCCGTTTCAACAGCAGGTGCTATTGAACTCGGCTGATCTCGACGCGCCGGCGCAGCAGACCACCGGTTTTGAAACGGTGCTGAACAACGGTCCATCCGACAACCGGGTGGACATCGTGATTCTCGGTGACGGATACACCGCAGCGCAGATCGACAACGTTTATCTCAGTCACGTCAACGGAATGTTGGAATACCTGTTCAATGCGGGGCAAGATCCCTACCCGCGTTACGCCAACTTCTTTAATGCCCATCGCATCAACGTCATTTCCAACGAGTCCGGTGCCGATGAACCGCCCAACGGGATCTTCGTCGATACGGCGTTGGATGCCTACTATTTTTGCGGCGGGACGGAACGGTTGATTTGTATCAACAACACCAAGGCCAACGCGGCCAAGAATGAGGCGCTGGCCGGCGCGGGATTCAACGCCGAGATGCAATTTGTCTCCGTGAACGATTCCAAATACGGTGGCAGCGGAGGCAGCTACGCGGTCTTCGCCGGAGCCAACGGATCGGCCAACGAACTGGCCTTGCACGAAGTCGCACACTCGTTCAACGACTTGGCTGATGAGTACGGGGGAAGCCCACTCTACACCGGAGGCGAACCTCGGGAAGTCAACGTCACCACCGATCCGCAAGGTGCGAAGTGGCAACGGTGGGTCGGGTATGATCAGCCCGGTATCGGCACGATCGGCGCTTATGAAGGGGCGCGATACTTTAACCAAGGTCTGTATCGTCCATCGAACAATTCCAAGATGCGCAGCCTGGGGCGACCCTTTGATGCGGTCAGCCGTGAAAAGATCATCTTGGACATCTATGACCTGGTGGATCCTGTTGATGACTGGTTGGACAACGCTCAGACGATCCGAGACACCGCTCCGGAGTTGTGGGTGCAGGCGATTGACTGGCAGGTCCAAGCGGTGCAGTGGTCCGTCGACGGGGTCGAGGTGCCGGCCGCAACGGCGGGGACCTTCAATCTACGCGACGCCGGCTTCGGCCCCGGTGTGTACGACGTCTCGGCACGCGTCTATGACCCGACCGACTGGGTGCGCCATCAACGATCAACGCTGGAACAGACGATCGGCTGGACCGTCGAAGTGCTGGCGCCACCCGAGGTGCAAAGTGTGCAGATCAATCACGGCGACTCCAGTCGTTCGCTCGTCACGTCGGTCCAGGTCACGTTCGATTCGTTGGTCGATGTTTCCGCATCCTCATTTCTATTGATGCCTCGTGGAACGCAACAATCCATCGCTTTGAACGTCACATCGTCCACAACGACGACCGGCACGGTGGCAGATCTGAGGTTCCAACCCGGCGAATTCGTGCTCCAACGTCAGGCCGCCGGGCTGCACTCGTTGCTCGATGGTCAATACGAGCTGAAAATCATCGCGTCGGCCGTCACCACCACCGTGGGCAATGATCCGATGTCCGCCGATGTCTTGTTTGGGAACCAGGCAACCGACGCGTTCTTCCGTCTGTTCGGTGACGTCGACGGCGACCGCGACGTCGACGGCCAGGACTATGGCCGGTTCGGGCAGACGTTTCTTCAGGGGCCGACAAGCGGAGCGTTCGACGCACGGTTTGACCGGGACGGCGACGGCGATGTGGACGGGCAGGACTACGGGCAGTTCGGGTTGCGGTTCTTGAAAACCATGCCGTTTTAACCGCGCCGGTTGCCCGCCGGCAGCGGGTCAGACACCGTCGCACCCGTCGGCTCAATGATCTTGCAAACCCGGGTCGCGTGAGAGGTTACTTGGTCTCGACCAGCACGCGGGCAACGTCGATCGGGACGATGCCGGACCGGTCCAGTTCTTTCTGCAGTTTCGGCGTCATCGGGTCCTGCGTGATCTGAACGCGAAAGTCACGTCGGCTGCTGGGTTTCAGGCCGCAGGCAAAACTCGTTTCGCTGCGTTCTTTGGGAGTCAATTGGTCCAGCATCAGCGTCAAGATCGGCAGCGGATCGCATTTGCCGACGATCATGACCTTGCGGTTGTCACGAAGCAGGCTGACGGTCTCGCGGGCGATCCAGTTGACCGCGTGTCCCGGCAAGAGGGCAGGTGTGGAATCGGTAAAGTCGCTCGTCGGCGGTTGCAGCGACAAGGGACGTCCGGTCAGCGTGACCGCGGGCAGCGTTTCATCTCGGTCCATTTGCAGGATCAGGTTGCCCAACGCGAGTGCCGTGCGGGCGGTATCAACGGCATGGAATTCATAGGCGACAAGTTGCTTGCGGCTCATCACCAACGCGATGGTCACCACCGCCAGCCCGCCCCGTCCACTGTATTCCGGACCGCCGTGCACACTGCGCGCGACGGCATAGAAGTAATCCGAAAGGGGAAAAAAGCTCAGCCCCCAGGCGTCCTGAGCGGCGGCATCGGAGGCGACCTCGAGTGAGTTGTGTGAGGGTGCCCATTTGCAAAACTCGCTCGACACGGTCGCATCCACACCGGGAGACTTCCCGATGATCTGGTAGCCCTTCATCCGACGACGCTTGAGCGAGCCGTAGCTGATCTGTTCGACTTGCATGTGGATTAGCTGTTCTGGATGGCCCAGTGCAAGGGTTCAATCACACCGCGGGGTTGGATGTGAAACGGCACCCGTGCCACACCACCGACATCGTTGCTCAGCAGCGCCGACGAACCGACGACGCTGGCACTGAAGACCGCGTGCCGTGGAAAGTTATGTTGACAGTAATCCATGAAACGGGGCATGTTGTTGGCCATGAATCGGTGAGGGTCCGCCGCCGCTTCGGGGCAGGTGTCCGATTTCGTAAACACGATGGCAACCGCCGGCGTCAGGTCACGCGATTTTCCTAACTCGGAAAGCGATTGCTGTTGCGAGATGTACGAGCCGAGTTTCATCGCAAACAGGTCTTCGCGGGCACCGTTGTCGCGAACTTCGGCCGAATCGCACAGCAACAAGAACGCCGACGTTCGCTGAACGATGTGGCTGACGGCGGCGTAGGTCCCCGGTTGCTCCAGTTCGGTCGCGATGGCTTCGCCGGCAAAATCCGGTGCGACAAAGTCCACCTGTTTCTCTTTGCGTTGCGAAGAATCGGTGACGACACAGTGCAACCATTTCCAGAGATCGGATTCGTTGGGCGTCTTTTCCGGAAAACGCCGTTCCTCCAGCGCCGAGACGACTTGCTCTTGAAGCTTGATCGAAAATGCGCCGTTGGGAACACCTTTGAGATTCTTGGCGCCGCCACAAAGCATGTCCAACAGCAGCCCCAGATAGACCGTCTTGCCAGCGTTACTGGGTCCGACTACCGAAATGAAATGCGGCTTGGCATGTCGTTGGGAAACCGAACGCGTGATTTCAGCCGGCGTTTGGCACTCGTCGCAGTAGTCATCCATGCTGGTCATTTGGGCGTCGCAACAGACGCACGGAGGCGCGTCTTGGTAACACAACGCCGTGTTGTAGCCTTCTTCCTTACTCATTGTTTTCTTTCATCATCGAGGCGCGTTTCGGGGTCAGGAATCATTACCGAGTCAGGGATCATTACCGAGTCAGGCGTCGGCCGATTGGAGTTCCTCGTCACCGTGCGGGTCGAGCCCTTCGGCGGAGAAGCAGCATCGAAAGCCGACGTTGTTCTTGCGGGCAAGCAGCGTCTGGGCGCTGCGGCTTTGACACGTCGTGTGTGAATGGAAGTAACTGTCAAAGGCACCGCCGCGAACTTCGGCCATCGGGTCGGTCATGTGGACGGTGATCTCTTCGGTTGCGGCCAACAAGTACTGGGTGTTCATCCACTCCCAGACGTTTCCGATCAATTGCCGAATGCCGTTGGGTGTGTTGCCGCCCTGGCACTCGTGGACCGAGACCGTTTGGTGTCGGCCCGACGCCCAGGTGTTGGCAAATTGCGGATCGAAGGAATTGCCCCAGGGATATTTTGATTCCTTCAGTGAATCGCTGCCGGTCGATCCCCAGGTCCCGGCCCGCTGCCATTCGGCGCTGGTCGGCAACCGTTTTCCGACCCATTGGGCGTAGGCGTTGGCTTCGTACCAGGACACGCCGACGACCGGATGAGCCGCTATCGCTTTGGCGGGCCGGCCGTTTTCCCAAAACGCGGGGCCGGGTTGTCCGGTTTTGTCGACGAATTTGAGCACCGATGCCAGGATCTGTTCGGGCCACAGCGAGACATTCTCGTACCCGCCGGCTTGGACGAAGCGTTGAAAGTCGGCATTGGTCACGCACCACCGATCCAGGTAGATCGAATCGGTTTGGCTGTTTCCGACGACCTGAGGAACGAGCACGAATCCTTCCTCGGACGTCGTGGCGTATTCACCGCACAGTGTCACGTCGCCACCGGGCACGTAAGCCATGTCGTGATCGATCGCTTTCCAGGCGTACCGCAACGAGTCGGGGTCAAACGCAATCCCGTCGGCCGGGCGGACGATGTGGGCATACTGTCGCTCACGCACCAGCTGGCGGATGTCGGGCGGTGCGCCGGGGAAATCCAATGTCGGCGGCGCGGCGGCTGCAGCATCAGGCTTCGCGCTCGAAAACGACGCGCGAAACGCACTCAGCGGCCGGCTGAAAAAGGTGGCAAAGGGCACGATGGTCTCCAACGGTTAGTTCGACTGGCTTCGGTTTGAACGGATCGCACGTTGCATGCGTTTGAATTCTTCAATCTTCTGTTGCCGGGCGGCTTCGGCATGCTCAAGTGCGGCTTGCTGGTCGCGATCTTGAGTGGGATATCCCTGGCCACCGGAGGCGGGCTGGCCGGGCAGGATGGGCGCGTTGCCGACCGGCATCACGGGAGATCCTCCGCGACCATCAGCGGGCGGCGCTGTGTTTGGACCACAGACGGGAACGTTGACGTTGACCGACGGGGGTGCCGCCGGCATTTGCCGTTGAATCGCGGCTGGTGACGGCAGGTTCGGGTCGCGCGGCGGTTCCGCCGCCGGAACGATCGGGAGAGGGCCGGCGCCGGTCGGCTGGGGAAGCCCAGCGGCCGTCGGCATCGTGCCGGTCGAAACGCCAGCAGGCACCGAGGGAACGACGGGACCGATGGCCGACTTGTTCGCTACGGTCGCCGCGGCGCGTGCACCTTGAATCGCCTTCCTGCGTTCGGACTCGACTTCCAACCAGGCTTCGGTCAGCCGTTTGGACTGATCTCGCAGGCCTTCTTCCTTGGCCGCCGTCCGTTTGCTCCATTCGGTCTTCTGTTGATCCAAACGCGAGATCGCACCGGCCAGTAGCGATTCTCGCTCGATCAACTGGGACGACCGATGAATGAGTCTGCGAATGCGACCGATCCAACCTCGCGCGAAATGTTCCACGTCAAAGACGATGGAACCGATCGCTTCGGCTTGCGAGCCGTCCAACGGTGCGATCACCGGGGGGACGCCCGTTCCTGGCGAGTCACTTCCGCCGCCCAGGGGCAACGAAGCAATCATGTCGTTTCGGTCGGTCATATCGATTCAGGGTTAAAATGATTACGACGAAGTTTTTCTGAGCGTCTTAGTACTCGTCACCGACGCGTTTCCAGAGATTGGAGATCCGGCCGAGCAAAGACTCTCCTTTCTGTTCGCGCTCGACCTTCTCTTCCTCGTGAATCTCCCGCAAATGCTGTCGCAGGGCTTGCAGCTTGTAACTGAACTCGCGGTCCGGCTGCTCTTTGGCGGCGGCGTCGCCGTCGATTTCCTGCAGCTGCTTGGAGAGCTGGAATCGCATCCGTGAAACCGATGCTTTCTCCTGGGCCAATTCGGCACGCAGTTCCTGCAGCGATTCCGGCTCTTCGTTTTGCATTCGCTCAATCTGACGATTCAGGCTGACGCATTGCTTTTGCGATTCCTCCAGTGCGGCTTGCAGCTCCGCGTTTTGTTTTTGCAGCTTCTGCAGCGTTTCATCCGGGGCCACGTCACCGACCGACGCTTGTCCGTAGCGTTTGGCGGCGGTGTGCAGCTGTTGCTGAAACTGATCGCGTTCCTGGCTCGCCGCGTTGAGTCGATCACGGAGGGCGTCCTGTTCGGCTTTCCATTCCGATTCGCGCTCGCCGATCCGTTGTTCGATTTCGCCGACCCAGTTTTCCAGGCAGCTGCGCTCTTCCCGTTCCGCCTGATTTTGGATTTCAGCGGTCTGCAATAATTCTTGCAGCATCGAGACCCGTTCGTCGTGCTCGGCCAGCTCGGCGAGCAAGTCGTCGACACGTCCGACCAGTTCGTCGCCACCGAAATCTTGGTCGATGGATCCGGCCTGGATTGACGTGGCGTGTTCGCCATCCTCTGCGCCCAGTCCTTCCATCGCGGCCAATTGCTCGTCGCGTTCGGCCAGCTGAATGCGGAGGTCTTCGATTTCTGACTTGAGCAACTGAACGATCTCGGCATCTACCTGATCGTCGTCGAAGGTGGAGGGATCCCAATCGAGATCTTCGGCGGTGAGATGATTCGAAGGGAAGTCGTCCACGATCGCAATCTCGTCGGATTCCGGTTCGTCGAGGTTGTGTTCCGCAGACGCCTCGGTTGGTTGAACGATTGGTGCGTCCAAGTCCGACGTGTCGGTCGCGGGTGCTTCGGCGACATGGGTGTCGTGGGCGGAGATCGGTTCGGTGGCGGTCTCGGCCAGCACGTCGCTGAGCCGTCCGATCGGCGGCCGCGCGGCGGGCGTCGGTTCGGCGACGGTTGTTGCATCGTCTTGCACGTCTTCGTAACCCAAGTCTTCCATTCCCACTGATTCTTCCCGTGCTTCCTCGGCGGCTTTGGCGGCCAGTTCGAGGGCGTTTTGTTTGGCGGCTTGACTTGGTCCGCTCGGTCCACCAACCAGTTCCAGCTTGATCGAACCGACGAGGATGGAATCACCGACTTGGATCGCTGTCTTGTCGTCGATCGTCGTTCCATTGACTTTGGTTCCCGCCTTGGACGCCCAGTCTTGGATGGAGACGACGTCGTCATCGACGTCGACAAGGCAATGGATCTCGGCGACGCCTTCGCCGCTGACCTTGATGCCGCACGAATTGCCGCTGCCGACAAAGACACTTCGTCCCTCTTCGAGGGCGTGGTCGATCGGCGAGGCGCTCTGGCGAACGACGCGGATTTTAAAACCGGTCAGGGTTGCTTCGGTGGATCGAATCATGACAGGGTCTCCGCAACAGGGGTGTCCAAACCGTTGGAGGCCAACGCCGGGTCGGTCGCGGCACCATGCGTCTCTTGCTGCGATCCATCACGCGGCGGTTCAGCGACCGGGATGGAATCCAGTTCGTCCATCGTTTCGGTCAAGGTGTCGCAGGTGTAGGGGGAATGCAGCAATCGATCGGGAGTGAATCCCAGCAGTTTGTGCCACGGAACGTTGGGGTCATCGACGACCTTCGCGGGAGCCAACACGATCTTTCGCGAGTTCCCGAAGGCTTCTTGTGCCGACGTGAAGGCTTCGCGAATGGCGTCGCAGCTTTGCGGGGTGTCGACGGCGAAGAACACCGCGTCCGGTTTGGTTCGTTTGACCAGCAACTGCAACGTCAACGTATCGCGAACGATCTTGCCGACGTATTTGCCGGAAGCTTGCTTGAGTCCGCTGCGGAGTTGTGCGGCCGCAATCGCATTGGTCTCGTAGGCCACGAATTTGCCTTCGCTTTCGTCGCGTCGGACTTCGAGGATGTCGGCCGCGACGAATCCTGACAACACGCGTCGGACTTCGTCGTGATCCCAGCCGAGTCGTTGTTGCAGTTCCTCGACCGAGCGAGGTTCGCTCAGCAGGTTCATGATCTTCATGTGTTTGGCAGACAACCCGGCACGGTCCAAGTTCTGGCCTCGGATGGCGCGACGGACGAATCGCAGCGCTGAATCATCGCTCTGGATCTCCGAGAGATCGCAGTGCAGTGCGTGTTCGACCAGCAGGCCCATCAAGCTGACTTCCAGGGGCAAATCGCGTTGCAGCGACGGGAAATTCGAAGTCGCGCGGAACTGATAGCCTTTCAACGGTCGCTTCATCACCAGTCCGATCAGCATGGCCGCTTGGAAACGCAGCAGCTTGGCCGTCAATCGTGGGTCCAAAACTCGCTTGTCCATCAATTGCACAAAGCCGTCGAACTCGGCCGTTCCACGTCCGGCGATCGTCAGACGCAGGACTTCGGCCAGGCTTTGCAGCGACTCGGGCAGCCGCTCGACGACCATCTGCGTTTCTTCGGGTTGCAGTCCGGTTGCGCTGATGCCTTGGACGCGTCCCCGATCCAGGTAGATCCACAACCGCAGACGTTCGGCTTCGATCTCGAGCACGCCTTGCTTGTGGCCGTTGTTGAGGAAATCGACGACCTCGCGAATGCCGAACACGGCGAAGCGGCCGGCCAGATCGGGCTCGGACGTTTCTCCGATGATCTCCGGCACCGCCGATCCCTTGGTCTGGGATTCGACAATCATCGTCGCGGTTTCGATCGCGTTTTCGACGGTCGTGCGGAGCAGGTTTTCGGTGTAGGGTTTGGGCAACATGTCGACCACGTTGTCCAGGTCGGCGTACTCCACGTACGCTTTCTTTCGCAGCGTCGAGCTGACCACGACGGGGATCATTTTCAGCGTCGAGGACGCGGCCAGTTGTTGGCAGACTTCAAAGCCTGTCGTTCCCGGCAGTTGGTGGTCCAACAGAATCAGATCGGGCCGGATCTCCTCGGCCAGCTGCAAGCCGTCCTCAGCCGTGGGGGCGAGGGTGACGGCGTAACCGGCCGGGCTTAGGTGTGTATCGACCAGCTTACGGATGGTCGCACTGTCATCAATGACCAGGACTTTTTTTTCGGCCATGAAACTGATTCCTCTGTGACGGGAAACGAAAGTGATTTGAAAAGGGGCTTGGTATGGGGCAACGAGCCGCGGGCGAACGATCTAAAGGTGGTCCGGGTAAGGTTTGGCCCAATCGAGTGGGGCGACGACAGCGTCGAGTCGTTCGGGCGTGAGTGGTTTTTGGATGTATTCGACGGCGCCCAGTAGTCGGGCCTGTTTGCCAGCCGTTTCGAGACTGCGGCTGCTGATCACGACGACAGGGATTGATGCCATTCGAGGTTCACCCTTGATCGTTTGCAGCAACTCCAAACCGCTCATCCGCGGCATGTCGATGTCGCTGAAAACGGTGGCGAAGGTTTCTTTGGAAAGCATTTCGATCGCAGCCTGTCCGTCTTCGACTTGGACAACGGTGACCGGATACTTGGCCAGTGCCCGCGTCACGCGAAGCCTGGCACTTTTTGAATCATCGACGACGAGCACCTTGGGCAGTTCCTTGCCGCAGGCCCGTTCTTCCGAGGGCAGGGGTTGAACGACTTGACGGGCACCCTTGGACGCCTCGGCCAGTCCACGTGGGTCCAACAGCAGCACCACTTCGCCCATCCCCGAAAGGGTCGCTCCAATGCACAACGGGTGTGACTTCAGCATCGGCGGCATCGGTCGAACGACGACTTCCTCGGGTCCGAGGACTCGGTCGACCAGCAAGGCAAAGTCGCCTCCCGATTCGCCGTCGACGGTTGCCGACCCGCTGGCGAGTTCGATGATGGCGCGGCGTGAATGGTCACTCTGGGCAGCCGGATCGTGATGCCGCAAGGACAGGATTTCGTTCAGATCAATCGGTGAGTAGCTGGGGTCAAATTCACCGGTGCGGCGGACCGATTGAGCCGGCAAGGCGAACAGCTGACCGCCGCTGCGGAACACCATCGCGTGCTGAATCATCGAAGGCAGCGGCAATGACAACCGGATCGTCGATCCCGAACCGTGTTCCGATTCGACTTCGACCCAGCCCCGCATCCGTTCCAGCGTCGACGCAACGACATCCATGCCGACACCGCGTCCGGAGAGTTGGTTGGCCGATTCACGTGTTGAAAACCCGGGATTGAAAATCAGGCGGGACAGTTCGGCATGGCTGACCGATTTGTCGCCATCGATCAAACCCCGCTCGATACCCCGTCTGCGAATCGCATCGAAGTCCAAACCGCGGCCGTCATCACTGACTTCGATGACCAACAGGTCGGGCCCCGAGTGGGCGTGAAGTCTGACGATGCCTTGCGGTGTTTTGCCCGCGGCGACACGCTCGTCGGCTGGCTCGATTCCATGGCTGACAGAATTGCGAACGATGTGCAGCAACGGTTCAAAAATCCGCTCCTGCAGCGACCGCTCGATCCCGGTGTTCTCTCCGACCAACTCCACACGCACCTGTTTGTGTTCGGTCCTCGCCGCGTCGCTGATCGCGCGATGCAGTCTGCGGAACAGTCCGGACACCGGCATCCTTCGCAGCTGAACCAGTTCCAGTCGAAAGTTGCGGATGAATTGAGAGACCGCTTGGTTCCCGTCGGCGACGGGGCGGTAACAGTCACGCAATCGCTGGGCCGATTCCAGCACGTCATTGGCGACTTCATTGAGGTGGGAAAAGGACACGCCGTCTTCGGCCAGGACGGGATTGGCAAGGCTGTCACCGGCCAACAAAGCTTCGCCTTCGTGGCTGAGCATCCGAATGCGGGTGACGCTGTGGATCAGCTCGTCGTGAATCCCCTTCAGCTCTGAGATTTCGGTGTCGCGCTGATTTCGCAGCATCACCAGTTCACTCAGCATGTCCATCAGCCGGTTCAGCTGTGATGCTTTGACTCGCACGGTTTCGTCGTCACCGTGACTGTCCGAAAGCGTGTTCTTCTTCGGCGACCGCGCCGCGGGTTGAGCGGATCCTGTCGGCTGAGCGGTGGACGACGGGACAGTTGAAGCCACGGCGGTAGGTTCCGCGCCGGGTTGGGGTGCGGTGGAGTTATCGTTGGACGCGTATGGCGAATCGACCGGATCCGTTTCGTCGCCATCGACACGAGCGCGAATCAGATCCACATGCGGCAGCAACAGTTCGGGGGTGACCGCTTGCCCGGCGTCTTGTGTCTGGCGAATCAGCTCTTCGACTTCGTGGATGTAGTCGGCCAAGTTGGACATGCCGATGCTGGCCGACGCTCCCTTGATGGTGTGCAGTTCGCGGCTGATGGTTTTCACGGGGCCGTCGTCGCCGGGGCCGGATTCCAGATCAAGCAGCGCTTGCTCCATTGATTCCAATCCGCGGGTCGCATCGTCCATGAAGGCTTCGCGCAATTCGTCGTCGATGTCGATTTCGTCGACTGCGGGCATAGCGATCGGGCTGCCGCCGACTTTGATCGCATCGGGTGCCGTCGCCGCCGCGGGCGAGTGGGTTGTTGGGTCGGTCGGCTGTTCCGGTTGGTCGGAATCGAAAACGGGTTGCGTCGCCTGGGCGTCTTGCCAAACACCGTCTTCCGGGGCGATTCCCCGAGTCTGGGCACTCAGGCTGCTCAGCAAGGCTGCAATTTCAGCTTGACTGGGCGCAATCACGTCGGACTCAGGAGAGGCGCTTGCATCGCCGCCGTCCCAATCACTCTCGCTGTCGCAGGCCGATTCGTCATCGTTGACAAACTCGCCCGACGCATCGCACGAGTCGAGTCTCAGTTCGATCGCTTCCTTGAGCAATTCCAATTGCTCCTGGTCCATCTCGTCGGCGTGTTCACCGAGCGCCACGTTGCGGACCGAGTTACAGCTTTCGACGACAAAGTCGACCAGGTTCAGAACATCGGGATCGTCATCGTTGAAATCCGAGAGGGAGCGATCGACGGTATCGGCCAGTTCGCCCAATTTCTCGACGGTGTCCTGCAAGCACGCATCGACGTCTTCCAGACCGGCGTGGGTCAGCTCATGAAGCAGCTCGACGGCGTTGGCAAAGTCGGCCATGCGACGCGTTGCGTCTGATTCCGCGGCACCGGGGGCGCCGGATGCACCGGTGGGACCGGGTTCACACGAAAACAGATGTTCGGTGAACGCGCCCGAGGAAGCGTCTTGGGTGCTCATTTGACTTCCTCCGCAACGCGGACGTTTTCGTGACGGCTGGCGGCGTCGGGCGTCGCGTCGGCGCGGGTTTGATTGGCCAATTCGAGCAACTGTCGTCGTTCGCCGGGGTTGAGATCCAGATTCGGGTTGGTGCAACCTCGGAGCCGATGGATATTGGAATCGAGGTCGATGGCCGTTTTGGCCAGCGACTTGATCGCCCAGGAGGCATGGTCGGCGCGTTTGCGATCGGCCTGATGAGCACTTGCGATCGAGTCGATGCCTCCGGCGAGTCCTTGAACCAGGTTCTGTTGTTGGTCGCCCTGTTGCGAAAGATCCGAGACGACGAACATGCCGGCCGCGGTGACTTGCGAAAGTTCGTTCAGCGTGTCGCGGATGGCTTCGACGACGGCGATGTCGGATTCGACTTCGTTTTGTTCTCGGCTGAGCACGGAGAGCGAATCGGTGGTCTGCATTTCCAAGGATTCGGCGAGCACACCGATCTCGCGGGCGGAGTGGGCCGTCTGCTCGGCTAGTTTTCTCACTTCGTCGGCCACCACGGCAAAGCCACGGCCGTGTTCGCCGGCACGGATCGATTCGATCGACGCGTTCAGGGCCAGCATTTCCGTGCGGGCGGCGATGTCGGTGATCGTGCCGACGATGTTACCGATCTGGCGCGTCGGATCTCCGAGTGATCGCAGTTTCTTCTTGCTCGTTTCGCTGCAGCTGCGGATGCGATGCACCCCTTCGGTCAGCACATTGGTTTTTTCGATCGCTTTGGCGACTGCTTTTTCGGCCGACCCGATTTGTTGCTGTAGTTGGGCACAGCGATCGGAAATCCGTTCGATGCCGTTGGTCAGGTTTTGCAACAAGGCGGTGGTTCGGTAGGTCGCTTCGGATTGTTTGCCGCTGTGAACGTCGGCGTTGCATCTGCCGATCTCCACGACGTCTTTTTCGACTTGCGCCATCAGCTCGCTGAGTGATCGGCCGACGCCACCGAGTACGTTTTTAAACTCACTCATGTCGGCCGAGTCATACCCGTCGCGTCGGGAAAGTCGGGACAGCATGGATTGCAGTTCGCGTGCATTCTGCCGGCTGGCGACTTCGATTTCGTCGTAGCGTTGCGAGGTCTGCAGGACGGTGGAGCCGAGTTCGTCGAGCTCGCGAATCCCGCTGGAGACGATCGTCTGCTGTCGTTCGACCAGCATCGTTTTCAATTGCCGGATCCCGTGACTGACCTTGTGCGTCAACAGCAGTGACGCGACGCCGGCGGCGGTCATCGCGGCGATCAGGACAACGACCCACTGGGAACCGCTCGACAGGGATGATCCGGCCATCGCAGCGGCCGTCGCGACGACCGCGACCAACGAGTGCGTGGCCAAAAATGTGATGTTGGTTTTCATACGGCGTTCCACTTTGACGCGGACGTTGGGGTTGAGACGGTAGAAGGAAAGACACACTGGGAACCATGCCATTGGTCCTCCAGTGTTTGTTGTGCGATTCGCTGCAACCCGTTGACGTCCAAGACGCTGATGACTTTTCCGTCATAGGTTGCCGTGCCCATCAAGACCGACATGGTGTTTTCATTGCGTTGCCCGGCATCGATGTGGGTTTCGATGCCGTCGATCGCGACCACTTTGTCGATCGCGATGGCCCACGATCCGAGCGGGCATTGCATCACCAACAGCTGTCCGCTGTCGGCCGACAGCCGAGCCTGGTTTCCGATCAGCGGTTCCAGATCGATCACCGGCAGGAATTCGCTGCGCAGATTCCCGATCCCCGCCAACGAAGGATGGCTCAGCGGAACCGGAACGATCGTCGGCATGATCGTCACTTCACGCACCGTCGTCGCCGGGACCGAAAACATCACGTCGCCGGATCGGAAGATGCAGTGTTTGTCGCTCAGGTTGGCGATTCTCGATTGATGGGAAATCACGCTTTCCATCGAAACTACTTGGGGCTGAGATTGAATCGGGTTATTGGGTCATTTCACGCAAGGACTTCAGCAGTTGCATCGCCTCGCTCTCGTCGTCCGTGTCGTCCGTGTCGACCGGATCAGCCAGTGTTGCCGCAGCCTGTGGTGCCGCGGCCAGTTGGGACTGGGGGATCAGGCCACTGACGTCGATCGTTTTTCCGCTCGCCTGTGACAAACGTTTCATGATCCCGGCGGCGAACTGGTCCAACTCGGTTTCCCACTGATCGAGCGTTTCCAGGCTCAGATCGAGATCGTCATCGGTTGTGAATTGCGGGTTTTGGGGCATGGCGAACGCACGGGAACAAGGAGACAAGTTGAGTCAGATCGGATCACCGGATCGCTGTCAGACGGTGCGCCGCAGCAGCGTTTGGACGGTTTCGAGCAGCAAGTCGGGCTCGGTCGGTTTGGACAGGAACGCGCCCAGTTGACTGCCGAGTGTTTCCAGGTGGGGAGCATCGGCGCTGGTCAGAAAGATCACGGGCGTCGAGCGGTCCCAGGTTTCATCGGCGAGCAACTCGTGGCAGACGCCATAGCCGTCCAGCACCGGCATGTTGATGTCCAGGATGATCAAGTCGGGTTTGGTTTCCGTCGCCACTTCCACCGCTTGGCGGCCGTCTTCGGTCAAGGCGACGTTGTAGCCGGCGTCGCGAAGGGTTCGATCGAGCAGTCGCAAGACGGTGCGACTATCGTCGGCGACCAAGATCGTTTGATCCGACTGGGTGGAAGAGGCGCCGCGGCGGGCGGCGATACCGGCGGTCGGTTTCGTTGCAGTCATCAATTGACTCCGGCATGCCGGCAACGGTCGGTCGCAGGCAAAGGCGTGGGGTTGGTTCGTTCGGTAATGCGGCCATCTCTATCGAGATCCGTCACTTTGCGTGCACGGCCTCACGGCCGGCTTGCCTGTTCGCGAGCGCCGATTTCCGGCCGCACGCCTCTCTCGATAGCTCCATGGCGAGATGGACCTACCGCGGGAAGAACGCTCCGAGAGATCGCCGTTGACGACAGCGAAAGCACTGGAGTGTTCTGGTGAAGGGTTGGTCACTCCGCGACAGAGTCAAGCAAAACTGTGAAAAGTGTCCGTCAATCAGAAAGACGGCAAACCCTCGATCAGACGACGCACCATTTCGTCGCTGTGGTCGGCTGAGAGCGATAGACGCAGTCGTGCCTGGCCTTCGGGGACCGTCGGCGGTCGAATCGCCGGCACAAACATCCCCAGTTCATACAACCGCTGCGACGCCGCAACGGCATCGGCGTCCGTTCCGATCGGAATCGGAACGATCGGTATCCCGGATTCGATCGCCGGGCAATCAAGCCCCAGCTGCGCGCGAACGTTTCGGGCCAGCGCACACACCCGATCACGGCGGCGACGCATCTCCTCGGGATGCGCCAACGCCGCCAGCGCCGACTCGACCGCAGGCAACGACAACGCGGTGCTGTAGATCAACGGACGACAGTGGTTGACCAGATAGTCCGCAACGACGCGGGGGCAGGCGACGAACCCGCCCTGGCCGCCGAGCGCTTTGCTGAGTGTTCCGATTCGAATCGGAACGCGATCTTTCACTCCCCAGGCTTCGCACGCCCCCGAAACTTGGTCGCCCAAAATGCCGGTCCCGTGCGCTTCGTCAACGATCAGGGTCGCGTCGTACCCGGCGGCCAACTCGCACAGTTCGCCGAGTGGCGCGACGTGTCCATCCATGCTGAACACCGAGTCGGTCACGATCCAAACGCGGCGATACGCACTGCGGTGCTCGGCCAGCAACCGGGCGACCGCGTCGACGTCCCGGTGGGGGTAAACGTGTCGTAAGGCTTTGGACAACCGGCAACCGTCGATCAGCGACGCATGGTTCAATTCGTCGCTAAGGATCAAGTCGCCCTGTCTGCAAACCGCCGACACCGTGCCCGAACAGGCGGCGAATCCGGTCGGGAAGACGACCGCCGACTCGGTCTGTTCGAAACGGGCGATCGCTTCAGCAAGCAACTGATGCCGATCGGTCCAGCCACAGACCAGCCCGCTGGCCTGGGCACCGACCGAATCAACGTGCATCGAGTTGGACGCCGCAAACGAGGCCAAACCCAGATAGTCATTGGAGCCGAAGTTGATCAATCGCCGGCCCGCTTCGTCGACCAAGTGGACACCGTCCAGCCGCCGCGGATGCAACTGACGCATCCTTCCGCGGCGACGGAGTTCGGCTAACGCTTGATCAAAGTCATCCCACATCACGGCCTACGCTATCGGCGATTCAATTCGTCTTTCCTTTGGCCACCATGTTACCCCAACTGTCACGGAGCGGGACGATTCGGTTGAAGACCCGTTGTTTGTCCGTGGAGTCTGGATCGACGACGTAGTATCCCAGTCGTTCGAATTGAAACCGGTCCCCCGCCTCGGCGGTTTTGATTTCCGGTTCGGCAAACGCTTCGGTCACCGACAGCGAGTCCGGATTCAAGTGGTCCAAGAACGTTTGTCCTTCGGCGGTTTGGTCGGGGTTTTCGACCGCGAACAGGCGGTCATAGTTGCGGACTTCGATGGGGATCGCGTGATCGGCACTGACCCAATGAATCGTGCCCTTGACCTTGCGTCCGGAGCTGTCTTGGCCTGATTTCGTTTCCGGATCGTAGGTGCACAGGACCTCGATCACGTTCCCGTCGTCATCTTTGACGACATCGTGGCAGTCGATGATGTAGCCGCTTCGCAGTCGGACCGCGCCGCCTTTCTTGAGTCGGAAGAACTTGCGCGGTGCCTCTTCACGGAAATCATCCGCACCGATGTAAAGCGTCCCGCTGAACGGAACCGACCTTGTTCCGGCAGCCTCGTCCTCGGGGTTGTTGATCGCGTCGACCATTTCGACCTTTCCTTCGGGCCAATTGGTGATCGTCAATTTGATCGGATCGAACACGACCATGCGTCGCGACGCGACACGATTGAGATGTTCTCGAACGGCGTTCTCCAGACGCACCACATCGATCGTGCTGTTGAATTTCGCCACGCCGATATCGGCCGCAAAGTTGCGGATCGACTCGGGCGTGTAGCCGCGGCGGCGCAGGCCACTGATCGTCGGCATGCGGGGATCGTCCCAACCGTTGACGTGGTTTTCCTTGACCAGTTGCAACAGCTTGCGTTTGCTCATCACGGTGTACGTCATGTTCAACCGGGCGAATTCAATTTGTCGCGGGTGATGGATGCCCAGTGATTGGCAATACCAGTTGTAAAGCGGTCGATGGTTTTCAAATTCCAGCGTGCAGATCGAGAACGTGATCCCTTCGATCGAATCGCTTTGTCCGTGTGCCCAGTCGTACATCGGGTAGATGCACCAGTCGTCGCCGGTGCGATGGTGGTGGGCGCGCATGATGCGATACATCACCGGATCACGCAGATTTAGATTCGGCGACGCCATATCGATTTTCGCCCGCAGCGTCCGGCTTCCGTCGGGGAACTCGCCTGCTTTCATCTTGCGAAACAGTTCCAGGTTTTCTGTGGCGCTGCGGTCACGGTAGGGGCTGTTCTTTCCCGGTTCGGTCAGCGTGCCCCGGTATTCTCGCGTCTGCTCGGCATTTAAGTCACAGACGTAGGCGAGTCCCTCTTGAATCAGCTTTTCGGCCCATTCATAGAGTTGTCCGAAGTAGTCGCTGGCGTAGTGCAAGGAGTCCCATTGGAAGCCCAGCCAACGGACGTCGTCCATGATCGATTCGACGTACTCGGTTTCTTCCTTGGACGGGTTGGTGTCGTCGAAGCGAAGGTTGCAGGTTCCGCCGTAGGTGTTGGCCAGCCCGAAGTTCAGGCAGATGCTTTTGGCGTGGCCGATGTGCAGGTAGCCGTTCGGTTCGGGAGGGAACCGGGTGACCACGCCGTTCGCCTTGCCGGCGGCCAGATCCGCGTCGATCGCCTGCTCGATAAAGTGTTTGGTCGGGCGTGACGAATCGGCACTGGTCTCGCTGGAGCTGTCGGTCATGGCGTCGGCTTTGCGTTGGATGATAAAGCAGTTCTACGGGAAGACGACGTGCCACGACCGGTTCGGGTTCGTGCGCACGTCCACTGCCAGGATCAAACAACAAATCTGCCGAAAACGCAACGGCAGGATGCGACGGTCTGGACGGGTGGGACGCCCGGTCCGGTTGATCTCCGCAGGGCGTTAAATCGCCTCGGTGATCTCCGGTTCAGGCTTTTTGACCGAGCGGATGAAGTTGATCAAATGCCAGATGTCGTCTTTTTCGTACTCGCCGGGGACAAAGGTGGACGCCGGCATCGGGGTGCCTTCGATGCCTTGCAGGATCCGACGATACAGGTCTTCGGCGGCTTCTCCGCCGCGAAACACGCCTTCGGAGAAATTACGCGGCAATGCGTTCTTCGGTGGCATCGCTCCCCGGGCCATCAAGGGGATCAGCGACTCGGTGTCTTCGGGTTTCAGCCCGGCCCGGGTCGTCCAGTCTTTGGTCCAGTCGTCGTAGTCTTTGTTCTGGCCGTCGCCGTAGCCTTTTTCGCCGTGACATTTGCTACACGAAGCGACTTTTCCGGTGAAAATTTCTTGGCCCCGTTTGATCGACGCGGCCAGCGCTTCGGCTTGGTCGCCCTTGGAGAGTTCGACGAACTCGGCGTAATTATCGGCGACGGGGATGTCGGCCGGCGGCTCGGGGACTTCGACCACGTCTTCTTCGGCGTCCAGCCAATCAAATGCGATGTCCTCGAGCATCTCGACCGCAATTTCCATCGACTCGTCAAAATTCTCCAATCGCTCGGCGAGCTCCGCCGCTGGAGCGTCCTCGGGTTCTCCGGCCTTTTCCCACGCTTCGATTTGTTTTTCGATTTGCTCGCGACCGCCGGCGGCCAGGGTTTCTCCGAGCTGGCGATCGATGATCCGGTCACCACCTTCCAGGTCCAATTCAAAGATCGCGTCGTCGATCAGCGTCCGCTCCAGTTCCCCGCGGATCGACAGATAGATCACGTAGTCGACGAGCGCTTGGATGTCCGCTTCGCTCAGCCCAGGGATTTTCTTCATCGCCGTGCCTGCGATCCCATCACGGATCGCGCGGGCGAGGTCTTCGCGGACCGGTTTGGACCCCCGCTTGGTGGATTTGAATTTAAAAATCCCGTGCCGGTAATCTCGCGGATAGGGATCATAAAGGGCCGAACTTTCCCCGCGTCCGTTGCCGGTGACGCCGTGGCAGGTGACACAGTGTTTGCGATACAGCCCGCTGCCTTTGGCGTTCGGTCCGGCTGCTTTCTTGATTCGGTCCAGCGAGATCAAGTCGGCGAACTCGTCGTCCTGCAAAGTCTCGGGCAGGGTCGGTTCGTCCGGGGTGCCGAACATGCCGTCGATGATCCAGTTGGCGTCCTCGAGCGCCTGCTCCATCGGAATGCCTTCTTTGATCTGGTACTTCATCGCATGGACCAGATTCGGCTCGAACTCCGCCGGGTATTCGGTCGGTTGTCGGCTGCATCCGGCGAAGGCGATCGGAAGCAGGAGCAGGGCGGAAAGGATGTAGTTTTTCATGGGATTTCGACGGGGAACGTACGCGGGACAGGCCCGGGCGCTCGCGGCGAACCGTCTGATTCTGCGAGGAAATCAGCCGTTTCACGCGAGTCTACAGGCCAGCGATCCATCCTCGGTGGCTCGACGGAGTGGTGCAGGTTTGATCGGGATCCGGTTGCTCGGTGGTCGACCGGCATCCTGTAACCTGCGCCATTTCGGGAACCGAATCAAGCTTCTGCGGCTTTTTTGCACGCGTTTTCGATCCGCTCGGCCACGTTCTCTTTACCGAGAATGGCCAGTGTATCAAACACGCCAAACCCGACGGCGGTTCCCGTCACGGCGACTCGGACGGCGTGAATGATCTGTCCGATCTGGATATCGGCGGTTTCACAGTAGCCTTTGAGCAGGGATTCCGCCTCCGCGGCATCGAACGACTCGGCCGCCAATACCACCTCACGAAAACCCGCCAACAGGTTGCAGGCGTCTGCCGGCTTGGTGATCCGTTTGGCGAAGGCTTTGGGGTCATACTCGATCGCATCGACGAAACAATAGTCGAAGTCGATGATGTCTCCGGCGACCTTCAGCCGATCCCCGGCGGCGGCGACGACCGCGGCGAGTTTCGGGTCGTCGCTCGATTCAACCAGTCCCGCGGCGATCGCGAACGGAGCCGCCGCCTGCAATCGAGCCTCGGCCGAGAGCGAGGCGAAGTGGTCGGCTTGAAACGCCATCAACTTTTGCGGGTCAAACGAGGCCGGTGATTTGGTGACGCGGGCCAACGAGAACAATTCGATCATCTCGTCGACGGAGAATTTTTCCCGTTCACCGTCCAGCGACCAACCCAGCAACAACAGATAGTTCAACAACGCGTCGGCGGTAAAACCGATGTCGCGGTAGAAGTCGACGATCACGGGGTTGAAGGTCTCGTCATCGGTTTCCAGGTTGCAGCGTTGGGCGATCCGGTTGCCGTGCTCGAGCAAGTTCGCAAAGTCTTTGTTTTTGAGATACTTCTTCAGCTTGCGTTTACTCAGTTTGGCTGTCCCGCCCGGTTCGGCGACGTACGGCAGGTGGGCGTATTGCGGACGCGGGTAGCCGAGCGATTCGAGGATGAAAATTTGCCGCGGCGTGTTGGGCAGGTGTTCTTCGGCGCGGACGACGTGTGTGATCCCGAAGGCATGGTCGTCGATGACGCTGGCCAGGTGGTACAGCGGGCTGCCATCGGTCCGGGCGATCACATGGTCTTGTTCGGTCTCCCAAGCCACGGTCACCGTCCCGCGGACCAGGTCCTCGATCACGCAGTCGCCTTCACGCGGCATCTTCAAGCGAATGGTTGCTTGGCGACCTTCCGCTTCATAGGCCTTGGCTGCTTCATCGTCGGCCGCCATCCAACGCCGATCGTAGAAAAAGCGTTCGCCGCGTTTTTCCGCGGCATCGCGCTCGGCCTTCAATTCCTCGGGCAACGCATAGTCGCGATAGGCGTGTCCGCTGGCGAGCAATTGGGCAACGGCGGTTTTGTGAAGATCGATGCGTTGGGATTGATAATAGGGACCATTGGGGCCGCCCACCTCGGGGCCTTCATCCCAGTCGATGCCGAGCCACTTGAAACCCTCCAGGATCGGCTGCAGGGCCTCGGTCACGTTGCGTCCCGCGTCGGTGTCATCGATCCGCAGGATAAACTGCCCGCCGGATTGTTTGGCCAACAGCCAATTGAAGAGGGCCGTACGGACACCGCCGATGTGCAAGTAACCGGTCGGACTGGGCGCAAAACGGGTTCGAATCATGGGATTTGAATGGGAACGGGAGGACGGGAATAGCGACACGATATCAGCGCCCGCGGTTGAAACGAAGGGCGGCGCCGCGGTGCCCGATCCTAAGCCGCTCGGCCGGTGCGTTTGAGGTGCTTTCGCATCCGTCGCCGTTCCGCTTTGCTCATCGATTCCCAGTCGATGTCATCGGGATCGATGTCGTCGTCGAGGGCTTGCGTTTGATTACCGCGCGACGGTTCCGCGGTCTGCGAGCTGCGTTGCTGTCGAGCGGCGGAGCTGAGCGGGCCCGAGCCGCGTGACGGGGAACCGGCACCGCGAGCGGGCGCGCGACCGGATGACTGGGGCTTGGAGCTGCCGTTTGTCGCTTCGGTCTCCGAGTCATCCGACTCCTCGGCGTCGACGTTCTTGCGTCGTAGCAGCCCGCCGAACCATCCTTTCTTTTTCTCCTGCGTCTCGGTCTCCGCGTCAGCGTCAGCCACCGGCTCGGTCGAGTCGCCGTCCTGGTCCGCGGAGTCCGCCAACGGTTGGGGTTTCAGCCGCAGAGAGAACCAGCCTTTCTTTTTCGCCGGGCGTTCGCTGTCCGCTTGGTCGTCGGAATCGTTTTCGGATTCGGCTGCCGCTTCCTCCGCATCGTCGGTTGGCTCGGTCGAACGCGCCGCGCGAAGGCCGAACCAACGGCGTTTGGGTTTGGGTTGATCAGGGCCGTCGTCATCGACGGCATCGTTGTCGGCCGCATCGGCCTGGGACGAGTCGTCGGGCGTGGCGTCGTTGGAATCGGTATCGGATGGTTTTTTCCCGCCGCGGCGTCTCAAGCGGGCGAACCAACCCGGCTTGTCCGGCCGCGCCGAATCGTTTTCATCGAGATCGGTTTCGACGTCTGTATGGTCATCAACGTTCTTAGCAACGACGTCGGTTTTCGCCGCCGGGGCAACCGCGGGGGAACGCCGGGGTGCGACGCTGGCGACCGCGGGACGTGGTGTGTCTTGCGGCTCAAAGAACTCCGACGGGAAGTCTTCCTCATCACGGTTGCGATGCTCGGCGACCCATTGGGCGAGGCGTTCGCGGAGCGACGGGGCCGCGGGGATGTTGCGGATCTGGCGGTACATGGACCGCAAATAAAGCGTCGCGGCGACCAGAAAGCAGGACCATGTCAGCATCGGCGCGGCAGTCACCAGTGTCGCCTTGGCGGCCCCATCGACGACCACGATCTGCCAATGGGCCAGTTCTGAAAAACCGATCAGCACGGCCGAGACGATCATGGCAATCAACGCCGGGCGGCAAAGATAGACTTCGGCGATCAGTCGCATGGCAAGGATGATGCCGCCGACGTCCAGCACGATCCGCAACCAATTCGCCCCGGATAGCACCGCGCGATCGCCGACCAGAAGATCCAGCGACGCGCCCAGCCAACCGACCAGATCGACGGTCGCATGCACACTGGCCAACAGCAACACCACCAGCGTCAATTGCCACAATTGATAGTGGCCGCGATAGTCGTCGCGGCGGTGTCGGCGAAGCACGTAGATCAAACGGGTGGCACCGGCCGAAAGCAGCAGCAGCATCGTCGTCCACCAAGCGGCAAAGCTGTCCGGCCGATGGATTAGCAGGGGGCGGGCGAGATCGGCGCGATAGGCAAGTGTGGGCCAAGTGAACGCCGCGTGATGGAGCACCGTCAGCGCGATCGAGATCGCCAACACGATCACTGCGGTCACCCCCATCGCCATGCGCGAGACCGGTACCAACGAAAACCAACGTCCGCGGAGATGTTGATGGACGCGCGACCCGAAGGGTTGGGCCGGCTGCCGTGCGGCACGCAGTTCCGCCGCCGCGCGACGCGTCGCCGGGGTGGAAGGGGTGTGGGGGGACACGTGCGAATGGTACAGCACGCGCCGCCGGCGATCCGTGGTGCGGCGAAGTTGGGACATGAAGGACGGGGGCGGTCGAGTCGATCGAAGGCGGCAGTAATGCTGGAGCCTGTAACGCTAGCAACGGCGTTGGCTGCTTCCAGCGGGAACGGGGAAATCGTCGCTCTGAGTTCCTACGAAAAACCGCCGGACCGGGTCAATCGGGTTCCCACGCCCGGCCCCCGGGAACGCATCAAAGATGTGTCGACAACGATGCTCAGATGTGTCGACAACGATGCTCAGGGGGGGGAGTGCCCAAAATCCCTTGCGGTCACCGACTTCAAAACTGCCCGACTGTGAACCCCGACTGCGAACCCAGACCGCGAACCCGGACGGGGGCACCAAGTGTCTCGCTGCCAGGCGGATCGGGCGTTTGAGGGTCGAAAGCCGCCGGCGGAGATGAAGGTTTCGCAAAAGTCGACGTTTCAGAGGGCGTTTGAGGCTCAATTGGGGGCCCATCCGCGCTGTCGGGTTGACTAGAATGTGAATGCTGATGTGGTTCATCAGAAGACAGTGCGGATTGCAACACGCAACATCATCCCGATCGTGTCACCCCGGCCGGCCGCTAGGCCTGCAACAAGTGCAAGGATTTCGCAGCGATGAGTCAGAGTTTGCTGGACAGTCACGTTTTGATCTTGAACCGATTTTACATGGCCATTCGGGTGGTCGATGTACGTCGAACGTTGACGCTGTTGTATCGCCAATGTGCCGAGGTGATCAGCCACGAGGCGGGCCAGTTCATCAGTTATGACTTTGACAGCTGGTGCGAGATGAGTCAGCTCAACGCGATCGAGAAGCAGCCCGGCGATGACTTCATTCAAGCGGTCGGGTTTGAAATGCAAGTTCCGCGGATCGCTCGATTGACTCGTTTCGATCGGATGCCGATGCAGACGGTGCGTTTCAATCGCAAGAACCTGTTTGCCCGCGACGAACACACCTGCCAGTACTGCGGCAAGGACTATCCGACACACAAGTTGAGCTTGGATCACGTCGTGCCGCGGAGCCAGGGAGGACCGACGACGTGGGAAAACATCGTGGCGTGTTGTTTGCGGTGCAACAGTCGCAAGGGCGGCCGAACGCCCAAGCAAGCGGGCATGAAGCTGCGAACCAAGCCGGCCAAGCCACGGTTCAATCCGCTCGTCACGCATTCGGTCAATGACCCGCGTTACGATTGCTGGAAGACGTTTTTGCCGGCCGCCGGTTGAAATCGCTGCCGCATCAAAAAAAGCCTCGTCGGTGAATCACCGACGAGGCTCTTTGTTTGGCTGGGGGCCAAACATGGATCGTCCCAATCGCGATCAATCGTCTGCCAGAGGCTCTTTCTTTTCGGTGATGACCTCGCACTCTTCAGACTTTTGAGCGTTCAATTCGATGTAGCTCTTCCACTCCTCGGGCAGATTGTCTTCGTGGAAGATCGCCTCGACCGGACATTCGGGTACGCAGGCTTCGCAATCGATGCACTCTTCGGGGTGGATGTAAACCATTTGCTCGCCCTCGTAGAAGCATTCCACGGGGCAAACGACGACACAATCGGTGTATTTGCAACCCACGCAGGGTTCGGCGACGATATGAGTCATGTTCAAAAACCTTTCGTAACGGGAACCACTCAAGAATCAGCTCTTCGCCCAATATATCGGCCGGAGAAGCGATTGGCTGCACCCCAACCTGTGCAACGAGGCAGCGATCGGTCATTCTTCAAAGATTCTGACCAATACCTTCGACTCGCACCCTGGCCTGCCGTGTCCCAACCCACCCCCCAACAGCTCCGTGTCAAACCGGGACGACAGTTTCCTTTTCTCTCCCGACACCCCTGGGTGCATGCCCACGCGTTGATCAGCGACGGCAACCGGTTCAGTGACGGCGGCAACCTGGAGCGTGGGGACATCGTCGAGTTAGTGGACATGGACGGAAATTTTCTGGGCCGCGGATTGGTCAATCCCCACAGCCGCTTGCGGGTGCGTTTGTACACATATGAGAGCGCCACGCCGATCAACGATGCACTTTGGATCGAGCGGATTGACGCGGCGATCGGTCGGCGTCGGCTATCGCGGAAAGCGGAAGCCGACGAAGCCGAACGGCTGATTTTCAGCGAATCGGATCTGATCAGCGGTCTGATCGTGGACCGATACGCCGATTGTCTCGGCGTCCAATTTACCGCCGGGGCATTGATGAAATGGCGTCAGCCGATTCTCGATCACCTGCAGCAGGTGACGCAGTGCCGCCAGATCGTGGTCCGCGTGGATGAAAAAACTGCCAAGTATGAAGGGCTGGATCCCGAGCCGGGTACGCTGGCGATCGCGGGGGTGGAACTCAATGAGCCGGTCAAGTACCGCCAGAACGGACTCGATTTGACGGTCGACCTGGTCGGCGGCCAAAAAACCGGCGGCTACCTGGATCAGCGGCTCAATCACGAAGCGGCGGCGGGCTATTTGCGTGGAAAACGCGTCTTAGATGTGTGCTGCTACACCGGCGGGTTCGGATTGGTGGCGGCGCGACAGGGTGCGGAAAACGTGGTGGGCATCGACTCGAGTGCGTCGGCGATTGCGGCGGCCACCGAGTCGGCACAACGAAATGGGGTCTCCGATCGGATGTCGTTCTTGCAGGAAGATTGCTTTGACGCCCTCAAACGGCTCGGCGACGAGGGGCAAACCTTCGACGCCGTGGTTCTGGATCCCCCGCGTTTTGCCGGCTCGCGTCACCAGGTCGACCAAGCCTTGCGGGCCTACCGGCGGTTGAACAGTTTGGCCGTTGACTTGCTTCCCCCCGGTGGGATCCTGGTCACGTGCAGCTGCAGCGGTCGTGTTTCACGCAGCGAGTTTCTCAACATGCTGGTCGATGTGGGGCGTCGACAGCGTCGCGACATCATCGTTTTGGAAAATCGAGGGCCGGCTCCGGATCACCCGCTGGCCGTCGGTTGCCCGGAAAGTGACTATTTAAAATGCGTGATCGCCCAGGTGGTCTAGAATTCTGGCAGACGCACGTCAAACAACCAGATATATTGATGCATCACGACAATCCTCTTTCTCGATCCTCTTCATCTCGGGGTCTGCCCATGTCGGGTGTGACGTTGAAAGTTCTTCACGGCGCCGATCGCGGCAAAGTCTTCGGCGATCTCATCCCACCGTTCACGGTGGGACGAGAAGAAGTCAATGACATCCAACTCAACGACGAGCGTGTCAGCCGTTGCCACTTCAAGATCCAGCGTGACAACGACCGATTGGTCCTGACAGATTTGGACAGCACCAACGGGACGAAGGTCAACGGAGTGGAATATCCGCTCAAAATCCTTCGCAGCGGTGACCTGATCTCGGTCGGTCGAAGCCTGATGCTGGTCGGATCCGAAGAAGAGATTGCGGCGCGTTTGGCGGCACTGGGCAGCGAAAACCCCACCATGTCGCGGGAGATGTCTTCGTCGGAGAGTTCCGTTGCACTCGAGTTGAGTCAGGAGAAATCGCCCTTCCAAATGGACATCGCGTCGGTCCGAGAAATCCCCTCGATCCCCGACAACTTGAGCCCGGGGCAAAAAGCACAACTGTGCGAGATTTTGGATTTCCTGCAGCACCGTCTCTGCAAATTGGTGGAGACGGCCAAGATCGACGAGTCCAGCCAATCGGTCACCTTGAAGCTGAGTTCCTGGCAACGACTGTTGGGTGTTCAAGCACGTCTGGGTGAAATGCATCGCAAGATCGCCGACCCCGATTGGAATGGCGAATGATTGCGGGACGCCCCTGATTCAAGCCCGCGGATGGTACTGCTGATGCACCCGTTTCAGTCGCGAGTGCTCGACGTGGGTGTAGATTTGCGTCGTCTGGATACTGGCGTGGCCGAGCATCTCTTGCACTTGTCTCAGGTCCGCACCGCCGGCCAACAAGTGCGTGGCAAAACTGTGGCGCAGCGAGTGGGGACTAATGGCCGAATCGATGCCGACTCGTTTGGCGTAGTGCTTGACCAGACGCCAGAGTTGGATGCGATCGAGCGCCCGTCCGCTGCGTGATAGAAACAGTTCGTCCGGCGGGTGCGGTGGTTTCGCGGCCAGTTCGCCACGCAGTTCTTCGCAATAGCGTTCGATCGCCGCGATCGCTTGGCCGCCGATCGGGACCATGCGTTGCTTGCCGCCTTTGCCGGTGCACTTGAGATGTTTTTGGTCCAAGGAAAGATCGCGGACCCGCAGCGAGCAGACTTCGCTGGCACGGCATCCGGTCGCGTACAAGACTTCCAGCATCGCGATGTCGCGGAGCCAGAAGGCGTCGGACCGGCGCGGGGCGCGGAGAAACAAATCGACCTGCCGCTGCGACAGCACGCCCGGCATCCGCTGCCACATCTTTTGGGCCGCCAGCAGTTCCGCCGGGTTTTCGCTGACTGTCCCTTCCAGCTGCAGGTACTTGAAGAACGTGCGAATGGCGACGACCGCGCGTGACACCGAAGCCGGCGCGAGGCCGGATTCGGACAGGGTGCCCATGAACTGCGTCAGGTCACCGACGCGAATCGAGTCCAGGCGTTTCTTTCCCACCCAGCCGATGAAACGGTTCAGATCCCGCCCGTAGGCTTCGATCGTGTTGTCGGCCAGGTGGCACTCACCGCGCAGATAGTTCAAAAACTCCTCGCGGATGGTATCGGCCGAGTGCGACGGTTTTTCGGGCGGCCCCGACTCCTGCATCAATTGCAACTTGGTTCGTCGTTTGGCCACCGATTGATTTCATCCGATATCGGGGGAAGATTGATGTATGGTTTCCGTAATCTCTTGGTCGGCACACCACGTCGCCACATCCGTTGCCCTTAATGCCTGAAGTGGATTTCATGAATGTTTTGGTTGTCGGTGGTGCCGGTTACATCGGTTCGCACGCCGTTCGATTGCTCACCGACGCTGGCCACCGGGTCACCGTCTACGACAATCTCTCGCGGGGGCACCGTCAGGCGGTGCCGGACGGCATGCTGGTCGAAGGCGAATTGGCCGACCGGGCAAAATTGACCGGCGTGTTGAAAGACAAACAGATCGACGCCGTGATGCACTTTGCTGCCTTTGCGTTGGTCAATGAATCGGTCAATGATCCCGCCCTGTACTATCGCAACAACGTCGTCGCGGCGATCGAATTGCTTGACGCGATGCGCGAAGCCGACGTCAAGAAAATCGTCTTCAGCAGCACGACGGCGACCTACGGCGAACCCGACACGATTCCGATTGCTGAAACGACGCTTCAACAGCCCATCAACCCCTACGGGTTTACCAAGCTGGTCTTCGAACAAGCGCTCGCCGATTACGCCGCGGCGTACGGGTTCGGCTACGCGGCACTCCGCTACTTCAACGCCGCCGGTGCGCGGCCGGACGGGTCGATCGGCGAAGACCACACCCCGGAATCGCATCTGATCCCGATCGTCTTGCAAGTGGCGCTCGGCCAACGCGACGCGATCACCGTGTTCGGCGACGACTACCCGACACCCGATGGCACCTGCGTCCGCGATTACATTCACGTCGACGATCTCGGTGCGGCTCACCTGGTCGCGCTGGAAAAACTGCAGCCCGGCAAAGGCATCTGCGTCAACCTGGGGACGGGCCGGGGCACCAGCGTCCGCGAAATCATTCAGGCCTGCCGCGAGGTCACCGGCCATCCGATCCCCGAAGTGATGGGAGCCCGCCGCGCCGGCGACCCGCCGGAACTGGTTGCCGATGCGAGTCTGGCGGCGGAGTTGCTGGGTTGGAAAACCCAGTACAACGATGTCAAAAGCATCGTGGAAACCGCCTGGAAGTGGCACCAAAGCCACCCGAACGGCTATTCCGACGCTTTGCACTAGAATTTTGGGCTCTCGCGACCGCAAATTTCGTTCGCCAAGGGAGGCGCGGTCCACAGACACGCCGATTGCTTCGTCAACTCGAAGCAACAAGAGATTCAGCAACCGTTGGTGTCTAGCCTTGAGGCGATTCCCGGTCGCTGCGTCGCAGCGACCGTGGGCGGCTAAAGCCTGCACACCAACACTAAGGCCCGTGTCATTCGTACCTGACCCCGTTTCCGCTCGACAGACGCAACCCAAACATTCAAAGCCGACAACGAACTACCTTTCTGGTCCCGCAACGGTCGCAAGAACGCGACTGACGCCCCGCCGACGACTTAATGAAGATGAAACGAATCATCCCCCTCGCGACGCGTTGCGTCCTGCTCCTCGCCACGTTCATGGTCGATCTGGTTGCCGGCGGGGTGATCGGTGGGGGAACAGCCCATGCGGTCGAACTGGATCGACGTCAAAAAGCGATCGTGTCGACGATCGGTGCGACGATCAACCGGGCCGGGAAGGCTTACTTCGAAGGCAAGTACGATTCGTCGGGCAACGAGATTCGCAAGGCGCTCGAGCAGGTCGAACGCGCGGTCGACCTGGGGAGCCCCGAGCTGTACGACGCCATTGTCGTGCACATCGACAAGATCTCGCGGGCTCACGCGATGCTGGAGTTGGAAGGGATCTCGCTGCCGCCGTTTCGACGTCCGCCGCGTCCGACCGGGACGGCGTCGACTCCGATGGCGTCGTCCGATCCGCCCGATCCGAATTCACCCGATCCCAACACGCCCGGCACTCCGCCATCGGGCACCCTGGTCAGCTTCACCAAAGACGTGGCGCCGATCTTGAGCAGCAAATGTGGTCGTTGTCACATCAGCGAACGCCGCGGTGGATTTAGCACGTCCAGCTACACCGCGTTGATGAAAGGGCCACCCGAAGGCGTCGTCGTGTTCGCCGGTGACGTCATCGGCAGCCGGCTGATCGAAACGATCGAAACGGGCGACATGCCGCGCGGCGGCGCCAAGGTCAGCGCGGCCGAACTGGATACGTTGAAAACATGGATCACCCAAGGCGCCAAATTTGATGGCAACGATCCGAATCAAATGCTCGCCGCCGGCAACACGCCCGCCCCGGCGATGGAAACCAAGCCGCCGGTGATCACGCAAGCGACAGGCAACGAAACGGTTAGCTTTTCCTTCGATATCGCGCCGCTGCTGGTCGAGCATTGTGGCGGTTGCCACATCGACGCCATGCAGGTCCGCGGCGGATTGAGAATGGACACGTTTGTGCAAATGATGCGCGGCGGTGACAGCGGGGCGGTCATCACGCCGGGGCGTGGCGAAGCGAGTCTGTTGGTCAAGAAACTGCGCGGGACCGCGACCGACGGCGAACGGATGCCGGCCGGTGGGCGGCCACCGCTGAGCGACGATTCGATCGCGTTGATTTCCAAATGGATCGACGAAGGCGCGACCCTCGATGCGAACCAATCGCAGCCGATCAAAGTGATCAGCAAACTCGCCTGGGCCTCACGCGCCTCGAGTGCCGAGATGTCCGCCAAGCGAGCCGAATTGGCCGATCGAAATTATAAATTGGCCAACTCATCGACCGCGCTGACCGAATACCAAACCGACCACTTCCGCGTCGTCGGTTCCGGTTCGCAGCAGACCTTGGAAGTGGTCGGCCGGGCGGCAGAAAAACATCTCAAAATCGCCAAGTCGGTCGCGCGACCGGCGTCAGCGACGGCCGCCGAAGATTACTTCCACGGCCGCGCGACGATCTTTGTTTTGCCACGCCGCTATGACTACAGCGAGTTTGCCAAAATGGTCGAGCAACGCAGCGTACCGAGCGATTGGTCGGCCCACTGGCAGTACGACGGGATCGACGCCTACGCCGCTACCGTGGCGTCGGAAACCGAGGACGAAGAGGCCATTGAATCTCGACTTCTATCGCCGATCGTGAGCCTGGCGGTGGCCAGCCGCGGCAGCGATGTCCCACGCTGGTTCGCCGAAGGGATCGGTTCGGCCACCGCGATGCAACAGAACGCCAAGAGCCGCAGCGAGAAAGAAAAATTGCGGGTGTTGGCTGGTGAAGCTGCATCGGCGGTCAAAGATGCCAAGGCCTTCTTGGACAACAAGCTCACGCCCGAGCAAGCGGACTCGTTCGGGACCGCCTTGGCGATGTCGATGTTAGACCGCAGCCGCCGCAAAATGCTCGATGCCACGTTCCGATCGCTCGATGACGGCAAATCGTTCAACGATGCCTTCGTCGGCGGGTTCGGCGTCACGCCCACCATCTACATCGACCAGCTGCTCCAGTTCAGGCGCTAGTGCTCCGGCTAGAGTTAGGGGTGCCTGACCCCTTTTCCGCTCGACCCGTGGGGTAAGCGTTCAGCGTGCCATCGGCTAAGCTTGCAAGCTTTCAGCTTACCCCGCGATCCATTTCAGTCATGAACCCGAGTCCCGAACAAGTCAAAGCGAGCGAGTCCGCCGTCCGCGCCGCCGGTGACCGCACGATCGAGCAATACCAGAACTGGATGCAGACCAACGCGGCGGCTCATTTGATGCGCGCGGCGCGACAATCGGGGCTGACCGCTCGGTTGCGTGAAAAGCAACACACGCTCGAAGAACTTTGCGAATCCCTGTCGCTGCAGCGCGAGACCACCGCACTGTTGCTCGACGCCTTGGTGGCGATCGGGTTCGTCGAGCAGTACGGGGAAGATTTCGCGCTGGCCAGGGCCGGGCATCTGCTTTGCCAATACGATGACGATTTGGGCGACCGCCGCTGGGAAGGTCTCGTTGACCGATTGAGCGACCCCGAAACCGCGTCGTTCGCCGATGCCGCGGAATACCGCGCTCGCAACGCCGCGACCCAGTGGATTCACACCGCCGCGGCGATGCAGGCGGCCGAAATCCTGGACATCGGCGGCCCAGACGCATCGCCCGGCCCGAAGATCTTGGACTTGGGTTGCGGGTCGGCCGTGTGGAGTTGCGCGATGGCGCATCGGGACGCCGAGGCGAGTGTTGTCGCCGTCGATGAACCGGCGTCGTTGCAGGCGGCGCGACGCACGGCCGAGTCGATCGGGCTGGGCGATCGCTTCAAAACCATTCAAAGCGATCCGCTGGCTGTCACCGTGGGCGAGCAACAGTTTGAACTCGTCGTGTTGGCCCAGATGCTGTCCGGTTATTCGGACGATCAAGCCGCCGGCCTGTTGGAAAAAGCAACGGCGGCCCTGAAACCTGGCGGTCGGATCGCGGTGCCGGACTTTTACATCGGACCGGGGCGGGCCGGGTTGAAAGAATCGCTGGGGCGATTGTCGATCCACCTGGCGACCCCGCAGGGCCGGGTCCGCGATTTGCGCGAGTGCCAGGCCATGTTTCAGGCTGCCGGGTTGGGGGGAATACAATTCACGTACTTGGCCGCCAGCGAAGCCGGACTGGGGATGATGGTGGCCGAAAAAGCGTAGCGAGAGTGCAGGGAGAACGCAGGGAGCTGGTGCTGTGGCTCGGTTTGCCGAGTCCGTCGGCGGTCGGTCGAGGCGGGCGATCGGCGTTACTTTGCCCCCGAGTCGCCCTTTTTTTTAATCGTGGATTGACGAAACCGACTCAGAATTTCTACGATGCTGAGCCAAATTTGATTCGAAATCAACACCATACTTACCCCCCCAAGCAGCAATGGCTGTCCCCAAGCGAAAACACAGCAACAGTCGAACCGGCAAACGCCGCAGCCACGATCGCGTCAAGAAACGCCAAATTGCGTATTGCCCGCAGTGCAGCAGCTCGGTGCCGACGCACACGATTTGCCCGAAATGCGGCTATTACCAAGGGCGTACCGTTGTCGAGCCGGTTGACGAGTAATCGTCCGGCGTGATGGGACGATTCTTTTCGACGCTTTCCGCCGTGCCGTGTTGCCGGGTGTCGTTTGTGGCACCGGCATGAGGTTGTTCGGCGGTTTTCTTTTTTAGCGGCTGTTATCAATGGACGTAAATTCCGCCGGAATTCTGTTTCCGGGTCAGGGGGCACAGGGCGTCGGCATGGGTCGATGGCTGTGCGAAACCTATCCGATCGCCAACGAGACGTTCGCCGAAGCGGGTGAGGTTCTCGGCTACGATCTCACCGATCTGTGCCAGAACGGCCCGTCCGAAAAACTCGATGCGACCGAATTTTGTCAGCCCGCCTTGTTCACCGTCGGCATCGCCGCGGCCCGGGTGTTGGCAGCGGAGCATCCCGAGCGGGTCGAACGGATCAGCGCCAGTGCCGGGCTGAGCCTCGGTGAATACACCGCAGTTTGCTTTGCCGGTGGGCTGGAATTTGCCGACGGATTGAAATTGGTCCAACGCCGCGGCCAGGCGATGCAATCGGCTTCCGACGCCGTCCGAAGCGGGATGGCCAGCGTGATCGGGATGGAGCTGGAAAAGCTGCAAGCCCTGTGCGACGAGGTACGGCAAGACGATGAGGTCCTGCGTCCGGCGAACCTGCTGTGCCCGGGCAACATCGCGGTTTCCGGCCACCTGACGGCCATCGAGCGTTTGCAGCCCGCCGCAGTCGAGGCCGGAGCGATGAAGGTGGTGCCGTTGTCGGTTGCCGGCGCGTTCCACACCTCGCTGATGGCGCCGGCGGTCGAGTCGCTCCAGCAAGCCCTGGCAGAGATCCCCCTTTGCGACACCCGCATTCCCGTCTACAGCAACGTCGACGCGGCGCCGCATCAATCGGCCGATGAGATCCGCGACCTGCTCAGTCGCCAAGTCACCGAGCCGGTGATGTGGGAGGCGAGTATTCGCCGCATGATCGCCGATGGAATCGAAGGGTTTCTCGAAGCCGGCACCGGTCGCGTGCTGCGAGGAACGCTGAAGCGGATTCAGCGTAAGATCCCGACCGATGGATTTGGCGACCAGTAGAGCGTTTCCAGGAATATGCAATCGTCAGACCGATTGCCCCGTCTTCCCGACTCCCAAGATTTTCCCCGAACGAGAAACATGGAACTGACACTCAAAGCCGATCTGTCCGGCCAAGTCGCGATTGTCACCGGCGCGTCACAAGGATTGGGTAAAGCCGTCGCGGTAGCGCTGGCGATGAACGGCGCCACGGTCGCCTGCATGGCCCGCAATGCGGAAAAACTGGCGGCGACGGTCGCGGAAATCGAAGCCGTCGGCGGCAAGGGCATCGCCTTGGCCTGTGACGTGACCGACCGTGCAGCGACCGCCGCGGCGATCGAAGGCGTGGCCAAGGAGCACGGCCGGCTGGACATTCTGGTCAACAACGCCGGCATCACACGCGACAAGACGATGCGTGGGATGAGCGACGAAGAATGGGACAGCGTGATCGCGACCAACCTGACCAGCTGTTTTGTCTGCTGCCGGGCCGCTGCGGGGATCATGCGAAAGAAAAAATATGGCCGAATCATCAACATGGCCAGCATTTCGGGGCTGATCGGCAACCAGGGCCAAGCCAACTATTCGGCCAGCAAGGCCGGGATGATCGGCATGACCCGAACGATGAGCAAAGAATTGGTCAATCGCGGTGTCACGGTCAATGCGGTGGCCCCGGGTTTCATCGCCAGCGACATGACCGACGCGATTCCCGCCGGGATTTTGGACGAAGTGATCAAAACAATTCCCGCCAAACGCATCGGAAACCCCGAAGATGTCGCTGCCGCGGTGCTGTTTCTCGCTTCCCCGGCCGCCGGATATATTTCTGGCCAGACGATCGTCGTCGACGGGGGAATCACCGGATAGCGAGTCGATCGGCCCCGTAGCGGGTGCCGCAGCGACTTTCGGCCACCTTAGCCGACTGAAAACCTTCGCGAGATGGTGAGTCGGGAATCCCGGCATATTGACGCCTTTTGCTTGTTTCCCCTATCTTTTCGGCGAATCAACGAAGCGTCTCCGGGCTCCAAACCCTGCCGTCTCGTTCCTCCCTACAGATGAGGGGCGTTTCGTTCCCTCGATAACTTCCCTTGCAGATCAAACCATTGGAGATTGCTTATGGCTACCGTCGAAGAGCGCGTGGTCGATATCGTTGCTGAACAACTTGGTGTCGAGAAAGACAAGATCAGCCGCGAAACGTCCTTCGTCAACGACCTGGGTGCCGATTCGTTGGATACCGTCGAACTAGTGATGGAGCTTGAAGAGGAATTCAACATTAGCATTCCTGACGAAGCTGCTGAAAAGATCCAAAAGGTCGGCGAGGCGGTGGACTTCATCGAGAATGCCAAAGGCGAAGACGCCTGATTCGTCCCTCGTTCGAACCACCTTATTCAATCGCATTGCCGCCTCATGGTCTTGTGGTGATCCGGCTCCAGCAGCCGCTTGCCGATCATTGTGGGCGGCATTTTTTTCATTCGGACCTCTCGAACCTCTGATTCGTCACGTTCGCAGCTTTGATCAATTGAACGCATCGCCAAGGCATCACGATGACCCAGGGTTCATCACACACCGTGTCACAACCACAGATTTTTCGAGGTGATCGCCGTGTGGTCATCACAGGCATCGGCGCCGTCACTCCGCTCGCTCTGGAAGTCCCCAAAATGTGGGACCGATTGATCGCCGGGGAAAGCGGCGTCGGCAAGATCGAGTTGCTCGACACGTCCGAGTACAAAGTTCATTTCGCCGGTGAAGTCTGGAACTTCACGCTCGACGGTGTGGCCGATCCGCGTGAAGCGAAACGACTCGATCGCTTCACCCAGTTCGCCGTCCACGCCGGCCACCAAGCGATTCAGGATTCGGGCATCGATTTTGAATCCGTCGACCGCACCCGCTGCGGCGTCATCCTGGGCAGCGGTATCGGCGGGCTGATCGAAATCGAAAACCAGATCGAACGCATGCTGACCAAGGGGCCCTCGCGGGTCAGTCCCTTCACCGTGCCCAAGATGATGGTCAATGCCGCCGGCGGGAATATCTCCATCACCTACGGGCTCAAAGGCCCCAACTATGCCGTCGCCACCGCCTGTGCCAGTGCGACCAACGCGATGGGCGATGCGCTCCGCAGTATCCGGCTCAACGAAACCGATCTGGTCATCACCGGTGGCAGCGAAGCGGCGTTGACCCGGATGGGTCTGGCCGCGTTCCAAAACATGAAGGCCCTCTCGACGCGAAACGAGGAACCGACCAAGGCCAGCCGGCCGTTTGATGCCGATCGCGATGGTTTCGTGCTCGGCGAAGGCGCCGGGGTGTTGGTCTTTGAGGAACTCGAACACGCCAAGAAGCGTGGGGCAAAGATCTACGGCGAAGTCCTCGGATACGGAACCACCAGCGACGCCGGGCATATCACCGCGCCCGACGCCGATGGGATCGGTGCCGCTGCCGCGATGACCGCCGCCCTTGCCGATGCCAGGATCGATCCGGCAAACGTGGACTACATCAACGCCCACGGCACCAGTACTCCTCTGGGCGACAAAGCCGAAACCACCGCCATCAAACGCGTCTTCGGCGATGCCGCCTATCAGACCAGCGTCAGCAGCACCAAGTCCGCACTGGGACACTCGCTCGGTGCCAGCGGTGGAGTCGAGGCCGTGATTCTATGTAAAACCATCGAATCCAAAGTCATCCCGCCGACCATCAATCTGGAAACGCCCGATCCCGACTGCGATCTCGACTACACCCCCAACGAGGCCAAGTCACGCGCCGTCAAAGTCGCGATGAGCAATAGCTTCGGATTCGGTGGCCACAACGCCTGCATCGTTGTTGGTCGGTTCGACGGCTGACGCGGCAAACGTCGTCCGCCGCGGCAAGCCGCTCCCTAAAACACCGCGTCGGCTGGTACGCTATTGCCATGCCACCTCTCAAACCGCCAAACGCGACCCATCCGCCCGAGCGGGGAAACATCCTCGATCGTGACGAGTACATCGAACAGGCCCACCTGTTCGAATTGCTGCACGAACAGGCCGGGGGTAAGTTTCCGATCCAGGACTTGCTCGAACAGCTGCGTCACGAAGTCTTGGCGACCACACGGTTGCCGATGGCGATGGAGTACTTGCTGACCGAGGTCAAACACTCCGGATTGCTGGGGCCGGCGATGCGACAGCTGGCCCATTACTTCACCCCGTTCCAAACCTATTTGGTCGACCAGAGTGAATCGGACACCGGCCGGTTCATGATGAACACCGCCTTCAAAGTCATGCAGGCCGAAGCGGAGTACCGTGTCGAAAAAGCCAATCCGGCCGGAATGTTCTTCTTTCAGTTCGAGGTCCTATGCCGAAATCGACTCTCTTACGATCGCGGATTGACGGCGATGAGCGGCGATCCGATCTATGACGACCGTTGGAGCAAGTGGATCCTCGGCCTCCGCGCCCAAATCGGTCTGATCGACTTTGCCGACCTCGTCTTCCTGGTCAGCGAGGACTACCGCAACAAACTCAAAGCGGCCGGTAAACCTGTCGACGACAAGGGCCCATTCCTGTTTGGCGAAAAAGAAGGCCGGATCGCGCTGGCCAATCGCCGCAAGGATCCGCTGTACCTGTTCAGCGCCTTGCAGCGACACCTCGGCTATCCCGCCGTTCCCAAGCCCGTCCCGGCGGACGAGACCCAGGATCTGATTCCCCAGATGGCTCGGCGAATCGAGCGGCTGGAGGCCCGGATCCAGCTGATGGAAGAGGAACGCCGGGCGTCGCTGGATATCACCAAGTTCTACGAGCAAAACAAGCACCGCTTGAAGCTTCCAGAGTGAACATGCGCGCAGGGTGATGGCGGGTCAACTAGAATGGCTCCGGGGTGAATCGGACGGTCCTGCGCCGCACCAGCCGCGGACGGACGCGAGCGCTCTGGCCAGAGCACTGCAGACGGCAACACCATGGCGCATCGATGAGCGAAGACGACATCACCCAGCCGACCAACGCGTCTCAAACCCCTTCCAGACTCGACGATCAGGTCGCCACCGGCGACTACTCTTTGGAATCGGCCCGGCAACATGCTTCCGAAGAGGAACTGACAAAGATCGAAGAGTTTTCCGTCTTGGGGTTTCTGGGCAAGGGTGGTTTCGGAACGGTCTATCGCGCCTATGACGGCTTGCTGCAACGTGAGGTCGCGCTCAAGGTCCCGCATCAACGCCTGGTCAATCAATCCGATCTCGCCGCGGCGTATCTGCGTGAAGCCCGCGCGATGGCCAGCTTGGACCATCCCCATATCGTGCCCGTGTATCGGGCCGCCGCGACGCAACAGGTCGCCTGTTATCTGGTCACCAAACTGATCCACGGTTGTCCCTTCGGCCAGTGGCTTCGGCGAAAACGTCCCTCCTATCGACAGCTTGCCGACGTCCTTCGCTACGTCGCCGACGCGCTTGCCTACGCCCATTCCCGCGGCATCGTCCATCGCGACATCAAACCGGGCAATATTCTGATCGACGAAGAGGATTGTCCGTATGTCGTCGATTTCGGTTTAGCATTGCGCGACGTCGAGCGTGAAGGCCGCAGCGCCTACGTCGGAACGCCGGCCTACATGAGTCCGGAACAGGCGCGGGGTGAAGGCCACCGGGTCGACGGGCGCTCGGATATTTTTTCCCTCGGCACGGTGTTGTATCAATCGCTGACCGACAGCAAACCGTTCAAAGGCGAAGACCGCGACAGCCTGTTCCAAGAGATCATCTATCACGATCCGGTCGACCCTCGTGAAATCGAGCCCGAGGTGCCGGCGGAACTCGCGCGGATCTGTCTCAAGTCGCTTTCGAAGTCCGTTCACGACCGCTACGCCAGTTGTGAACTGTTGGTCGATGACTTGGCGCACTTTGTCGAATCGATCGACGGCGAGTCGTCCACGTCTATCGCGTCGGCTCCGTCGGCGTTTGGTCCGGGCGCAACTCAGGCAGACAGCCACCGCCAGCGCCGCACCCTGCCCAAAGGACTTCGCCCGTTTGATTTGCGAGATGCCGAGCACTACTTGGAATTGTTGCCCGGACCCTATGACCGCGACGGCTTGCCGGACATTGTCCGATTTTGGTTGGCGCGGATCGAGTCGAACGATGCGTCCAGAGCCGTCCCGGTCGGACTGATCTATGGACCCAGCGGGTGCGGAAAAACGTCGCTGGTCCGGGCCGGTATCATGCCGCGATTGGGCAGTCCGTGCACGAGCATTTATCTGCAAGCGACTCCCGAATCAACCGAGTCGGCCCTCGCCGGTGCGATCCGATCGAAGTTCGGCGATGCCCGTTTTGGATCGGTCACGGATCTGGCGGACCTGATTGCCGCTCTCCGCCGCGGCAATCAACCCAAGGTCGTGATCTTCATCGATCAGTTCGAACAGTGGCTGTTCTCCCATCCCGACATCGAACGCGAATCGTTGACCGCCGCGCTGCGACAGTGCGATGGCGTACAGGTGCAATGCATCTTGATGGTGCGCGACGACTTTTGGCTCGGCATTTCACGATTGATGCAAGCGATCGATCTGCCGATCGCCGAGAACGAAAACGCGACGCTGTTGGATCTGTTTGATACCCGTCACGCCCGTCATGTGCTGGCGCTGTTCGGCGCCGCGCACGAGCGATTACCTGATTCACAGACTCATTTCAGTCCACGCCAAAATCAATTCCTGGATTCGGCGATCCGTTACCTGGCCAGCGACGGTCGAGTGATCTGTGTCCAGTTGGCGCTGCTGACCGAAATGCTCAAACATCGCAACTGGGAAACCAGCTCGTCGCTGTTCAAAGACGGCGGCACCGGGATCGGGGTCCGGTTCCTGGACGAGACCTTCGACAATGAGCGTTCGCCGCGGCGGATCCGGTTGTTCGCCGAAGGCGCCGAGCATGTTCTCCGCGCCCTGTTGCCCGAATCGGGGTCGAGTATCAAAGGCGCCGTGCGGAGCGAGCAGGAACTGATGGAAGCGACCGGCTACCGCGATAAAGCCGCGTTCCGTCGACTGATCGCTGTGCTCGATGGTGAGCTGCATCTGATCACCCCGACCGACCGGACCGAAGAAGACAGCTTTAGCAGCGAATCGTCGACTAGCCAGATCGGCACGACCGGCTATCAGCTGACGCATGATTTCTTGATTGCGCCCATCCGTCACTGGGCCGAATTGCGAAACCGCACCACCAAAGCCGGCAAGGCGCGATTGCGGCTGGATGAATTCACCGAACTGTACCGTGCTCGTCCGCTGCCCCAAGCGCTGCCGACGCTCAGCGAATACCTTGCCGTTCGTCGACACATCCCGCCATCGACCTATACCGGACCGCAGTTGAGGATGATGAACGCCGCCCGACAGCGCCATCTCGGTCGGCTCGGGGCGTGGTTGCTGGTCGTCGGATTGTTGTTGGCCGTCAGCTGGGGCGGCTACGCGTTCGTGTTCAACCAAATTCGACAGCGGGACAGTCAAGCGGCGCTGACCCGCCTGGTCGACGCCGAGCTTTCCGAAGCGATCCCGTTGGCCACAACGCTGCGCGAAGATGCATGGATTCGAGCCCAGGCGTCGACACTCGTTGCCGATCCAAATTCCAGGCCATCGGTTCGTGTCCGCGCGGCCCTGGTCAATGCAGACCGAGACGTCGTCGCGGCAGAAACATTGACCAGGCACGCGCTGACCGCGCCGGTCGACGAGGTCGTCCAGATCGCGCGGAACATCGTCCCCTTGATGAACTCCACCAACGAGCTGGCGGTCGGCCTGTGGCGAGACCAGACCGCGACGCGCGGGGAATTGCTTCGCGCGGCCTGTCTGATCGCCAACGACCCCGGCAGCATCGGTGGCTTCGATGATCCGGACGATCAAGCGGTTTTGGTGCAGTTGCTGCTGGCCGAAAATCCGGTCTGGTCGAAGAACTGGGGGCTGGGGTTTTCCCCGCTGGCGGAGACGTTGCTGCCGCGGCTTGCCAAACACTTGTCCGATCCGCAGCGGGAGCAGCCTTCGTTGACCGCCGTCAATTTGGTGCGTCAGTTCGCCGAAACGGATTTCCACTTGCTCGCCGACCTCGTCCGCTCCGCCCACGCCTCCGAATTCAACTTGCTGTTGGAAACGATGGAAGCGGATCCGGATCGGGCACGTGATGCGCTGCGGCGGCAGTGGGATCAGATCAGTCAGGCCGAGACCGCGGTGATCGATGTCACTCGTCCCTGGGGGTCGCCCTGGTGGGTCGCCGGTGATCGTGATCGAGTCGATTTGACACCCAACCCGGCAATCGACGACGCCCTCTTGGTTCAGCTGGACTCCTTTCAATCGGTGATCGGCCCGCACGCGATCGTGGCCCACCAGGTCCCTCGCGATGGTCTGGCCGGACTCGCCACCGAACTCGCCGACAGCGGCTATCGAATCGGACATCTTGCCGTCTATCGTCACGACGCACAGCGCTATTGTTTTGTCCTGTTCACGAGAGACTCGTTGGAGTCGAAGTATGCGTTGGATCTCTCGGCCGATCAGGTGCGCGCCCTCAATCGCGACCATCGTGACGAAGGCTTTCTTCCCGATAGTATCAGCGGCTACGCCGACGAAGATGAAACCCTGCGCTATTTCGTCAGCTGGATTCGCCCGCCGCAGAACAACGGCGTGACCGCCGCTGACCTGTATCTCGAGGTGCCGGGGAACCATCACCAGAGCGACGGATGGCAGCCGATGCTGCAACGGGGCCTGTCACTGCCGCGATTCAATCTTTCGGTCCGGCAATCGGATCTGCCCGAGCAATTCACGTCCATTCGCTGGCAAACGACTCGCGGGATTCGATACGCCGACGCCTGGAACCAGTCGGCCGACGAGTGTCGCCAGATCATCCAATGGAATCGATCCTCGCCAGTGCTTGTGGCGGGATCCAGCTTGGCGATCGACGGTCGACGCGATGGGACGGTCACTCCGGTCTGGTGGCATGATCTTCCCGTGGAGGCGAAGTTGCTGGAACACCAAGGACGACTCGATCACCTGCGTGCGGCGGGAAAGCTGATGGCCGAGGGGTACTTTCCCGTTTCGCTCGATGCGGCCGCCTTTGACGACGATCGGACGTTTCGATTTCACTCGGTCTGGTGGCGCGGGCTGCCGGAGATCGATGCCCAGGTCGCCTCCGCCCGAGTTCGCTGCAATCTGGCACTGGCGCAGTTGCGACTGCAGCAAGACCAGAATGTGAAAGCCGCGCTCGCCGGCCATTGGGGCGAAGAGACGCGCGGCGCCGTCATCGCTGGATTCGGCGAGTTTATGTTGCCTCCCGAGTGGTTGTTCGACCAGATTCAAAACTCGCAAGATGACCAAGCCCCGCAAGACGCGACGAGGGTCCGCAGTTGCCTGATGGCGTTGAAGCTGATTCCGGTCGACCAAGTCAGTCCGCAACAACGGTCGTCGGTCACGGAGGTTTGGCGTGATCCGCTTCGGCGAACGACCGACCCGGGCATTCGGTCCGCTTCACTCGCGCTGGCCGTCGCTTGGAATCTGGATCTGCCCTTGCCGCCGCCGAGTGATCCCGATCGTGAGTTCCTGGCCGTCTCGGGACAGCGGATGGTGGTCGTTCGGCCCGAAGCAACCGTTTGGCTCGGTTCGTACGGCAATGAACCGGGGCGTGACGGACAGAAAGAGCCGCGGACGGCGTTTGTGATCGACCATGACTACGCGATCGGGGCTACCGAAGTGACCGTCGAGCAGTTCCTGGCGTTTCGCAGCGATTTCGACTATCCCGAAGACTATGCCCGATCGATGGACAGCCCCGCGATCAATTTGACCTGGTATGACGCGGCAAGATATTGTCGCTGGTTGAGCGAGCAAGAAGGCATTCCCGAAGACGAGATGTGTTATCCCGAAATCGATGCGATCAAGCAGGGCATGGTCGTCTCGGCAGGATCGGTGGATCGAATCGGTTATCGGTTGGCAACCGAAGCGGAATGGGAATATGCCTGCCGCGGCGGCGTGGATCGCAACCGCTGGTTCGGCTTTGACCCGAAACGACTCGATGACCATGCCTGGACGGTCAGCAATTCCAAGTTCCGAACCCAGCCCGTTGCCCGCTTGTTACCCAACGACTACGGACAGTTCGACATGTTGGGCAACGTGATGGAATGGTGCCACTCCCAAAGTCTCGCGTACCCGCGGCAATCGCTTGCACCGGCGACTGATCCCGGCAATGAATGGTTCGACGTCGAAGGGCGCACCCGGATGATCACGCGCGGCGGCGCGATGCTGTACCAGCCCGGTGACGCACGCGCCTCCCAACGCAATCTTCACGGCGCCGATTCACGTTGGGTCTACATGGGATTTCGAATCGCCAGAACGATCCGGCCGGCGCTTGAGTGACCGGCCGCGTGACGGCCTGTCGATGGAAGCCCAATACCGCTAAGTCAAGCTTGGGTTCCTAAGGTGAGGGCCCGTAGGCTCGCGCCAAACGGCTGAGATTCGTTTGAGATCAGCCGGTTCGCGTTGGCGCGAGAGGCCCCTCATCGATGTAGCCAAGCTCAACGTGTTGTCCGCGTGACCGACCAGCCTTCCGGCGGATCCGGCAACTCGAAGGCCTCGTGGTAGGCACGCTGCGCTCGCTCGACCCAGACCAAGGTTTGCTGGTGCAGCTTGGTCGGCTTCATCCGGACAGCTTGACTGGCCAACGACCTGGCTTGTCCAAACTCTTGTTTGGCCACCGCCGCGATCGCCAAATTGTGCACCGCGACGGATGAAAACGGATATCGCTGCTGAACCTCTTGCCAGATCGCTTCCGCCTCACCCCATCGCCCGGCGACTGCCAAGGCATTGCCGCGACGAATGGCTTGCGTGCCGGGCAGCAAGTAGGGGATTTCCAACTGCACACGTTCCCGCACGACCGACGGTGTGATCAGCGGCAAGGTCTCGCGAACGAGCGCCGATTGCAATGCCGCATCCTTGTCGACGGCCAACGCTAAATCGGGGTAGCGTTTGAGCGCGGATTCCAATTCCACCACGACCGGTTTGCCCAAGGGCCGACCTTCGGTCTGTGTTTGGACGTCCGCGCTGACCGGCGTTAAACGCCAAGAAACGGTCAGCCGGTTGCCCGCTTCGGTGATGGATCGGGGACGCCGATCCGGCAGAATCTCGCCGCGCAAGATGAAGTCGATGTGTCCTTGTTGAGCCTTTTTGGCCAGCGCCAAATCACTTTCGTCGTCGGCGTTGTAAGACACCAGCGAGACGCCTTGATCAAAGCCCGGCGTCGATTCGTTGATCGATTCGGCGGAAACCAAGCGGGTGGAACGACCGGCGTCGGCGGGAGCGGCCTGCAGCAGTTTTTCATGAATCGGCGTGGCCAGTTCCCGGGGACCGACGATCTTGGGAACCATCACCGAATGACCCACCGTGGAACGCAGCGTTGGTGGCGACCAAACGTGAATCGGAGCGCCCATGCGACAGCCACCCAGGGACGTGAAACACGCAACCAGGAAGGCACAACGGGCGAGGGGACGAACGCAAGTGACAATCATCCCCGACGCGATACGCAATCGGTGCAGATCGAGTCAAGAGCGTCTCGGAAACGGTATTTGGGCCCACCGATGGCAGCGCGAACCCACGGATTTTTTGCACCCTGTCATCCAACGCTGTGAAGCATTTATTCCCTGCGTTTGACGAAGTGTTAGCGGCAGGGCGCAAGCCCTCCGGTCCCTCATCGTTCCCGAAGCACCGGAGGGCTCGCGCCCTACCGCTAAAAGATGCTTCACAGCGTTGCCTGTCATCCGTGGGGTCGCGCTGCCATCGGTGGGCATTAGTTCCGCGGCACCCCAAATCCTAAAAGTTGACGGTGCACTAGCGGGCCCGCGACGGGGGCCGCCGTGGGGTGTAGAGGCAGCAATCGGACGGGCAGACATCGTGCCACGGACCCAACATTCCGGCCGCGTCCTTCTGCTGGCGAAGCCCGATGCGTTCTTCCACCAGTTTGCGAATCATGCTGACAAAACCAGCACTGATGCCCGGTGTTGCGGCACGGCCCATCTTGATGCCACGCTCTCGGCACAGCGTCGCCGCTTCGTCGTCCAGATCGTACAACACTTCCATGTGATCGCTGACAAAGCCGATCGGGACGATCACCAGCTGATTCAGTTTCTCCGCATCATCCATCTCGGCGATCGTGTCGCACACATCCGGCTCCAGCCAGGGCTGCTGCGGTGGGCCGCTGCGGCTCTGGTACACCAACCGCCACGTCTCGACCCCCACCGCCTCGGCGACCAATCGCGACGCTTCATGCAGTTGCTTGACGTAGTCGCAGTTGTCCGCCATCCCCATCGGGATGCTGTGGGCGGTGAACAACACCGTCGCCGCCCCCGGCTCGGTTTCAAGCTCGGCCAGCGATCGGCGGACACTGCTCGCCATCGTTTCGATGAAGTCCGGATGATTGAACCCCATCCGTACTTTTTCGACCAACGGGGCTCCTTCGCCGACCTCCTCTTGCGCGGCGATGATGTTTTCGCGGTACTGACGGCAACCGCTGTAGCAACTGAACATGCTGGTGAAAAACGCAATCGCCCGTTTGCACCCATCTTCCTTCATCTGCCGCAAGGTGTCCGGGAACAGCGGATGCCAATTCCGATTGCCCCAGTAAACCGGCAAATCAATTCCGTTGGATTCAAACTCGGTCTTGATCGCGGCCAGCAGCTGGCGGTTCTGTTCGTTGATCGGGCTGACGCCGCCAAAACTCTTGTAGTGCTCGGCAACCTCCAGCATCCGCTCGCGTGGCACGTTTTTCCCTCGCAGCACATTCTCCAAGAACGGCATCACGTCCTCGGGGCCTTCCGGGCCGCCGAAGGAAACCAACAGGAACGAATCGTAGGGCAGGTCTTGGTCAGACATCGATCGGGTGAGTTCACGGAGCGAATGGAAACCGGCGGGACATTCTCCCCGATCGTCAATCCAGATGTCAGAGGGGGCTTGGTCGTCGCATCGTTGACCGGGCCGATCGTCGGCCGCAGCAGAAATTCGCTCCAGAAGAAACGTCGGCGAGCACCGGTTCCCATCACCCCGCTGCAACATCGAAATTGGCATGAAAAATGCACTCTTGCGCGTTCGCGTCCGTGAACAATGAATCCCACGAAGGTGCCACCATGGTTTGGGTCTTGATCGCTTCGATATTTGTGCTGTGTTTGGCGTTGGTGGTGATGTCCATCCGCGTCGCAATCAGTGATGAACGTCTCGATTTGAGAGAGATGAAGCTGATGAAAAACCTGTCGCGATACGCGAGTCGAGTTTCTGTCACGCCAGAGAACTTTTATCGCGGGCCGAGAAATTTCGGCAAATCGGGGAGCCCGAAGTTCCCCAAGGTTCCGGGGATGGGCTCGTTCACGGCAACCTAATCCTTGGCCACTCGCTTTAGCGAGGCCGCCATTTGGGGTGTTACGCCGGCTGATCGTCTCAAATTACGACAGTTCTCGCAAAATCGAGCGTCGGCGGGCAGCCGGTCGGAAGTCGGCGGAAATCATCTCGTCTGCACAAAAAGTTTCCGACACGGGCGAAAATATCTTGTCAGTAGTTAGCGCCCAGCCATCAGGTGGGTGGCTTCCTTCAAGCCGGCTTCGATCTCTCCGATCGGCCAGTATTCCAGCCCGACGTAGCCGTCGTAATCCGTTTCACCGATGGCGCGAAAGATCTCGCCATAATTCAGTTCGCCCCGCGTCAGTTCATTTCGGCCCGGGTTTCCGGCGGCGTGGAAATGACCGATCCGACCGATGTTGGCGGTCGCATTGCGGATCACGTTGCCTTCGCTGATCTGCTGGTGATAGATGTCGAAGACGACTTTGACGTTTTCGCTGGCGACCTGGTCGACGATCGCAAACGCTTGCTCGCTCCGCACCAGGTAATAACCCACGTGGTCGATCAGATCGTTTAGCGGTTCGAAGACCAACGTGACGCCGGCTTGCTCCAACATCGGTGCTGCTTCGCGCAGCCCGTCGACCAGGCAATCGTGTTGTGCTTCGTTGCCGGCGTCGGGCCGGAAGTCGCCGACCTGGGAAATCAGGGTTGGGCATCCGAGCCGCCTGGCCGCTTCGATCGATTCGCCGAGTCCGTCTAGATAGGCAGCCCGACTGGCCGGGTCGACCAGGCTGATGAACTTGGTGCAACAGGCGGCGATTTGCATTTGGTGTTCCGCCGCGGCATCTTCGATCTCCGCGAGATCTTTGTCCCACCAGCCCCAGAATTCAAAGGCGTCGATGCCACACGCTTTGACGCGGGCGATCGCCTCGCGCGGCGCAACGCCTTCAAAAACGGCGTCGATGCAAACCGAGGGACGAAGGCTTGAGGGTGTGGGTTGACTGCTCATGACAGGACCGAAGCAACCGCTTCGCAGAAGGAGTTCATTTTGGTTTCGCTCATGCCGGCAACGTTGATCCGACCGCTGCCGACGATGTAGATGCCGTGCTTGCTCTTCAGCTCGTCGACCTGCATGGGGCTGAGCCCGCTGTAGGAGAACATGCCTTTCTGACGAAGCAAGAACGAGAAGTCGTGGCCCGAGCCGGTCGACTTCATGGTTTCAACGAATTGTTCTCGAAGTTTGGTGATCCGCAAACGCATCGTTTCCAGTTCTTCCTTCCACAGTTCGGTCAGCTGCTCGTCGGCCAAAATCGTGGCGACGATCGCACCACCGTGTCGCGGCGGATTGCTGTAATTGGTGCGAACCACTCGCTTCAGCTGACTGAGTGCCGCGGCGCACTGTGGGGCATCGGCCGCGACCAGCGAAACCGCGCCGACCCGCTCGCTGTACAAGCCAAAGTTCTTGGAGAACGACGTGCAGACGATCGCTTCGTCGACATGTTCCAGGACTGTTCGCAAACCGACGGCGTCTTGCTCGATCCCGTCGCCGAAACCCTGGTAGGCAAAATCGATCAGCGGCAACAGATTCTTTTTTGCGATCACCGCTGCGATCTGTTTCCAATCCTCGGGCGTCGGGTCGATGCCGGTCGGGTTGTGACAACAACCGTGCAGCAGGATCGCGTCGCCGGGTTTGGCGTTGTCGTCGAGCGCACCGAGCATGCCGTCCAGATCCAGCGACGTGCGATCATCACCCAGGTAGCGATACGTTTCCGACGGCAATCCCGCCGCGGAAAAAATCGCCGGATGATTGGCCCACGTGGGATTGGGCATCCAAATCCTGGCCTTTGGCAATTGGGTCTGCATGAAATCCGCGGCGACTCGCAACGCCCCGGTACCGCCGGGCGTTTGCAGCACCGCCACGCGATCGGCCGCCAACGTCTCCCCGAAGACCAGATTGCGGACATCGGCGCGGTACTCCGGCAAACCATCGATCGACAGATAGCCCTTGGTCGCTTCGCTGTCCAAGATCTTCTGCTCTGCCGCTTTGACCGATTTCAAGATCGGTGTCTGCCCGTTTTCGTCCTTGTAGACCCCGACCGACAAGTTCATCTTGCCTGGATTCGGGTCCGCGTTGAAAGCTTCGGTGAGTCCCAGAATCGCATCCGGGGGGGCGGTTTGAATGACGGAAAAACGATGACTCATGATGGTGGCTCGCGCGTGGGCTAGGCCTGGGGTGGAAATGGACGTTGCCAATGCCCGCGAATCGTAGTCCAACGGCGGCAATTCGGCTATCCTGTCCCCGACCCAGGACGCGGCCTTTTGGTTCAGGACCGTCGCCGACGCTACCTCTCCCGCAGACGTTTCGCCGGCGCAAACCGGCCGCAACGATTTCTCGACCAGTTGAGGCCCCCACTCGGCGGAGCTTGAGCAGCACCACGGGCGTCCGATGTGCAACGTGAACCGAGTGCGGTGTTTGCACAGAGCTCTCTTGCTGTGACTCTGGCTCGCGGACTTTTTAGCGATTGGCGTGGGCCCGCTGCCGCGTTGATTCTGATTCGAACCCCAAACTGTAGGGGCGAAAGACCAGGATCGGATCGGCGACCAACGCACCGAAACCTCGTGTGCGCGGATCGATGCCCTCGCGATGCAGCGCCAGGGCCAGTGCGACGTCGCGGACCTGAGTTCGATGAGTCGTCTTGGGCGGTACCATCGATCGCCAAACGTGGCTGATTCGCGTGTCGGCTGAAAAATTTGCGATCCAGGCGTCGATTTCCGCTGTCGCAAAATTCAGCTTCGACGCGGCCAACAGAGCGGTCGCAATTCGCGACGGCGATTCGGCCGGATCGTTCAACACCCGTCGGCAATCCGATTCGACCAGCTGACCGCAATCGTACCGCAACCCGATCACCAACCGGTCACGCAAATCGATCGGCGCGTCGGTCAAGAAACTGCTGACCAATCGCGACAGGACGCGGCGCTCGTGGTCACGCAGCGCCTCCGGGCCGCTGCCGGGATTGCTCAAGTGGGCGACCAGTCGTAGCGTCGCCCCGTCGGCCGTCTTCAGCTTGCGAGCCGACGCCAACGAAAGCACGACCGACCACGACGCAATGTCGTGTCGATCAAGGGTTTCGATCTCTGCCCAGCGAGTCGCATTGGTCGAGACTCCTGCCAGCAAACGCCCGATCCCCGGGCGATCTTGGACGGCCGCGGCGAACATCAATCGTGCGTCATGACCACCCCCGGCGGCATCACGAAACTGTTCCCATCCGGTCAGCTCGCGACCGTCGAACGACGCGTCGTAGAGAAAACGTTCCATCAGGATCTCGCGCTCCCGCATTTCCAGACGACTCAATAAACGTTGCTTGGAAAGATAAAGCTCCAAGTCCGGGGGCGGGAACGGATTGGCGCGAAGCAGGGCTTTGATGTGTTCTGCCAACACTTCGCTGCCAATCGCCATTGCGAGTAGTCGCGTTTCCGATCGCCCACGTGTGGAGAATGAATCGGCGGCCAATCCCGCGACCAGTGCTTCTAATTCAACCGACGGTTCTGTCTGTGGCGACGCCGGCGCTTGGGATTGGACACGGCCGGTGATCAACGCCGTCAACGTGAGGGTGAAGAGCCAAAAGAAACGGGCATCGGGTCGACACATCGGCAATCAAGAGCACATCGAGTTGTTTGCAAGGTAAGAAACCCTAGCCCGTCCCGATGTCGATACCGGCTTCCACGCCGCGTTGACCGTCCAAATCCTCATCGGAAGACGTCAACGGTTCGGGTACACTGCGCGACCGCTACAACCCGAACGCTACGCCGAACCTTTGCACTGCCAAGCAACCACGCCATGAAACTGATCTGTTTCGAAGACGAATCCGTCAGCCAGCTCCAGCCGATCACCCTCGCGCGGCCCGCTTATGCGATCACGTGTGCGAGCTATCAGTTGGTCGATTGGTTGAAGCTGTTGCCCGGCGAATTGACCGTTTCCATTCGCAACTACTTGGCGCCGATTCAATTGCTGGAATCCGATCTTTCCGCTCCCTCGCGGGATTCGGTTCGGGGCGAAGAGATTCTGTTGGTCAACGCGCGATTGGTCCCGCGCGTCGACACCCTGGCGGCCCTCAAGTCACTCTGTGCGGCCACCGTTGCCGGTGTGGTCCGCTGCGATCGAACCGGTGCGATCTTGGCCGCTCGTCTGACGGCAAAGGAATCGTCGCGGCTCGATGCGCTGCCGCCGAGCCCGGCCGACAAGGTGGAGGAGCCCGCTTCGCCGTTTCAGAAAGCGGCTCGCAAAGCGGTCGGCGACCTGGAGAAGCTCAGTGATGACGGTGTGGCCAAATCCTTGTTGGAACTCGCCGCTGATCTGCCCACCGACTCGCTTCCGATCAGCGCGGACGACCTGCCGGCGTTCGGTTGGCCCCACGAAGTCGTCGCCTGGCACATGACGGAAATGCCGATGGCCATGCAGTGGCGACTGGCACGCGGCGGATACACCGAAACGGCCGACGGTGTGTTCGTCGCCGACGGCGTCTCGATCGGACAGTATGCCGCCGTCGATACCAGCGAGGGGCCGATCCTGTTGGACGAGAACGTCAAAGTCGGTCCCTTCTGTTTGTTGTCCGGACCGGTCTACGCCGGACGCGGGACACGCATCATCGAACACGCGGCGCTCAAGGATGGCGTCTCGCTCGGTCACACCGTCAAAATCGGTGGTGAAGTCGAAGCGTCGGTCATCGAGCCGTACACAAACAAACAACACCACGGGTTTCTCGGTCACAGCTATTTAGGAAGCTGGATCAACCTGGGCGCCGGGACCTGCAACAGTGACCTCAAGAACACGTACGGCAAAATTAATATCGAGTACGGGAACGAAAAGATCGCCACCGGCATGCAGTTCCTCGGCTGCATCATGGGCGACTACAGCAAGACGGCGATCAACACCAGCATCTTTACCGGAAAGGTCATCGGGGTGTGCAGCATGTTGTATGGGTTCGCGACGTCGAACGTTCCCAGCTTTGTCAATTATGCCCGGCTGTTCGGGCAGCAGTCGTTGCTGCCGGCCGAAGTCATGGTCAACACCCAACAACGCATGTTCTCGCGCCGAAAAGTCGAGCAGCGGGAATGCGATATCCAGCTGATTCAGGACATGTACAAGTTGACGATCGCCGAACGTGATCGCGCCGACCACGACGGGTTTTGAGCTGCACGCCGTAGCAATGAGGAATGCGGTCGGTTTGCTGTGAAGGACTGCGAACGCCTTTGGCTCAGATCGGAGACTGGGCATTGGAGGCTGCCAGATAAAGGGCCAGCGCGAGCAAGGCGGCCGGAAGGGCGAACAAGCGAATCAGCATCGGGGTCTCAGTGAACGGGTCTCAGTGAATGGGGCGAGATGTGGGTACGTGCGTGTTTGACAGGGTGCAGCCTGAATGCCAATTGGAAAAACATCGAATTTCCGCGGTCTGACCCCGTCACGCGCCATCAATGAGACACCTCCGCAGTCTTCAAAGTGATCGCACCCAATTCTCGCCACCCACCGGGGACAGACCCCGCGCCGAACGGGGACAGACCCCAGGTGACCGGGGACAGACCCCAGGTGAGCTTTCGTTGACCGGGGACAGACCACGAATGATCCGGACGGGGACAGACCCCGGAAGAGCTTGGTCAAAAGATTGGTGGATCAAAAAATGGGGTGTCCCGATTGCAAGACAACCACTGACCTGAGTGCTCGTATTTTTTGACCAATCCATTTTTTACCCCGTGCCTGTCTTTCTCCTCGCGGGTGGGGGAATGGGGACAGACCCTCGGCTTCCTCGGTGGGTGGATTTGGTATCCTTGATGCCCTGTCGCTTCCCTCTCTCCCACCTGGATCACAGCATGACGTTCACTCGAAAATTGATGGTTGTTGTCGCGTTCGGTTGGCTTGCCTCCACACTGATCGCGACACCCGACGCACAGGCCGACGTTTACGAATTGCGGATTTATAAGACGGCCGAAGGCAAACTCGACGCGCTCAACGCTCGCTTCCGCGACCACACCATGCGGCTGTTCAAGAAGCACGGGATCGAATCGATCGGCTACTGGGTGCCCACCGACGAAGAGGCCTCCAAGGACACGCTGATCTACGTGATCAAGCACGCCAGTCGTGAAGCCGCCGCCGAGTCCTGGAAAGCGTTCATCGCCGATCCAGAGTGGAAGAAAGCCGCCGCAGCATCCGGCGTCGGACGATTGGCTGAGCCGCCCGAATCGATCTACATGGAGGCGACCGACTACTCGCCCAACTACGAAAACGCCGAAGGCGATGAAGACGACGTTTTTGAATTGCGGATCTACAAGGCCCGCGAGGGCACCCTCGGCAAACTCGATGCCCGGTTCCGAGATCACACCATCGACCTATTTGCCAAGCATGGCATCAAGTCCGTCGCCTATTGGCATCCGACCGATGAGCCGGATTCGAACGACACGTTGATCTACATCATCGAGCACGAAAGCGCGGACGCGGCCAAGCAATCCTGGAAAGCCTTCGGATCGGACCCGGCTTGGAAAAAAGCCGCCCGCGAATCCGGTGTCGGTGGCTTGGCCAAAAAGCCCGAATCGATCTACATGAAGGCGACCGATTACTCGCCGATCCAATGACCCCGCCTCGCGACGCACAATCGGATCATGCCAGGACCAGTTCTGGCCGCTGGCTGCCGTGATCCGCGCCGCGGAAATGGAGACGCGGTGGAAGACTTCACCGCATTTAACGTCTTTGGCGATAAACCCGTTCAAGATGCTCGTGCCGACGCTTCGATAAGCCACTGAGGAGGAGCCTGGTAATATCGGTGGCGTTGGCATTGACTCGAGCGAGGTGGCTCCGGACGAGTCACACGGGCGGCAATGATGCGAGATCCCTCTTGCGCACACACGATCCGATCCTCGATTCGATTGCTAGCATGCATACTCATGCTCAGCAGTCTTAGCATCGGGTGTAGCCGTTCCAAGTACCGTTTGGCGGCTGACCAGGAAGCGTACAACGCGATCGCCCAACGCAACGGCGACCCGCGTTGGAGCACGGTCAAGTATGGCATCGAGCCCGATCCGCGGAGCCGCTACGCCGACGTCTACGACCCGGACTGTCCACCGATCCCGGTCGACGACCCCGCCTCGCGGCAGTACATGCGATGCGTCGACGGCAAGCAAGGTTGGCGGCATTGGTACGACAACGGCATCCGTGCCGGATTGGAAAACCCGGCTTGGCAGGCGTTGCTGGGCGAGTACGTCGAACTCGCTGACGATGATTCAGTGATGCTGGATATCGATTCCGCGTTACGTCTGGCCTACGTGCACTCGCCGAATCATCAAACACAGCTCGAAACACTCTATCTGTCGTCGTTGGACGTCACCCGCGAGCGATTCGAGTTGGACACCCAATTCTTTGGCGGCTATGACATCGGCTACAGCCACAACGGCTCGATCATTCCCGCGCGACTGAATCACGACGGTAGTCGATGGGTGATCGCTCCACCCCAAACAGGCGCGCAACGCAATCTGCTCGCGATCGGCACGACCGGCCAGCGGCGGGCGTTGGAGGCGCGGCGCCAATTCGCGACCGCGGGAACCCTGTTGGCCGGCTTTGCCAACTCCTTCGTGTTTGAGTTCACCGGACCGGACGCGGGACTTTCCGCCTCGCTGTTGAACTTCACCTTTCTGCAGCCCCTGTTGCGCGGTGCGGGCCGTGACATCGGGCTCGAAGGCCTGACGCAAGTCGAACGCACGTTGTTGGCCAACCTGCGATCTTATGCGCAATTTCGACAAGGCTTTTACACGCAAGTTGCCATCGGCGAACTGGGCGTCGTCGGTCCGCAGCGAAACGGACGCGGCACCAGCCTGCAAGTGTTCGGCGGCCAGGCTCAGCTCGGTGGTTACGTCGGCTTGCTGCGACAGTTGCAACAAATCCGCAACGCCGAAGACAACTTGAATTTGCAAATTCGTACCCTCGCCCAGTTGGAAGCGTTGCTCGTCGCGGGGCTGATCGATTTGGTCCAAGTCGACCAATTCCGGCAGAACGTCGAACGCGATCGGGCCAGTTTGTTACAAAGCCGAAACGACTTCCTGAGATCACTCGACCAATACAAAGCCTTCACGCTCGGACTGCCGCCCAACTTGCCGGTCGAATTGGATGACGATCTGATCCATCAGTTTCAACTGGTCGATCGTGCGGCCACTGCGATTCAAGACACGATCGCTGAATTCCAGCGGCGTCCGAGCGAATTGGGCGAGAACCCCGATCCGGAAGCCATCGAGTCGCTCCGTCGCGACGTCTATGAACTTGTCCAACCCCTTCGCGAAAACCTGGTCACCGTGGCCACCGATTTGAAGTTGGCCAAAGACTCGATTCCGCTACGCCAGCGCGCGATGGACGACGCGGCCAAGGAAGCCTTCGCCCGCGAGATCACCGAACTGGACACCGGCTACGCCGATCTACTGATCCAGTTGGAACGCATCGAAATCGAAGTGGAACGGATGAAAGCAGGTTTGCCGCGGCTTCCCGATCCCGACGAATTCTCGCTCCGACTGGATGCCGATGAAGATGACGTGGCGCCCGTTGTGGATGAGCCAGACAGTATTGCACCAGACAGTATTGCACCAGACAGTATTGCACCAAGCAGTGATGCACCCGACGGTGCTGCAACGATCGCCGAGTTGGTCAATCCGACCGCCGAGGTGACCAGCGACATCGACCGCACGGTGATCCTGCTTCGCAAGATGCTGCGGCTGATCCAAGGCTCGATCCTGGTCCAAGCACGCGCCCGATTGGAGGCCGTCAGTGTCGATCGGATCACGTTGCAGACCGAGCAGGCGTATCAGATCGCGCTTCAAAATCGATTGGACTTCATGAACGGTCGTGCGGCGTTGGTCGACGACTGGCGGCAGATCCAGATTGCTGCCGACGCATTGCAGTCGGTTTTGGATTTCAGCGCCAGCGGTTCGGTCCAGACCGATCGCAACAATCCGCTCAGCTTTCGCGGTTCGACGGGCAGCGCCGCGGTCGGCCTGCGGTTCGATGCGCCATTGACGCGTCTGGTCGAACGCAATCAGTATCGTGAATCGTTGATCAATTACCAACGCAGCCGCCGCGCGTTGATTCAATCGCACGACTCGTTGCATTTAGGGTTACGTGTGCTGCTCCGCGAGATCGAGCAACTGAGGACCAACTTGGAGATCCAGCGCCGTGCCGTCGCGATCGCCATTCGACGCGTCGACGTGACCGGCTCGGCGCTTTACGCTCCCGTTCCGCCGCCGCAACCCGGCCAGCGTTCGGCCCCCTTTGGACCGACCGCCGCGATCAACTTGTTGTCCGCCCAGTCCGCGCTGCGCGATACTCAGGATTCATTCTTGACGGCGTGGCTGAGCTACTACGCGGCGAAGTTACGCCTCGCTCGCGAGTTGGGCGTGATGGAACTTGACCTGGAAGGCCGCAGAATCGAGACGCCGCTGCCTGGCGAAGTCTCCCCGCTGGAATTCGATGCGACGGACGTGGAACCGTTGCCACCACCGATCGGTCAGACGCTGATCGATGCGGCACAGCTTCCCGCCGAAGGTCTGATCGAAGCGGATCAGTGACTCTCGACGCCTCTCCCGCTCTGCCGGGGACCGGTCGGATGCTCCTCTATTCCGGCGGGTTTTTGTCCACGTTTCTTTTGCGTAGTTGGTCTTATTGGGCCTGGGATCGGTTTACGATGTATTCCACTTTCCCGCTTTGTCCGCCCGCCTAACGGGGCTTGTCTCCCTTCGGCACCCGAATCCTCCCGATGATGTCGCTCGCTTCCTCTCCCGCCAGACGCGAGCCGTCGCCCGAACAGGGTCACGGCGACGCGACCGGATCGTTGCGCACCACCGCGGCGACGCCGACGCGACCAAAACGCTGGCTGCTGCGGATCATTCTGCTCGTCTCCTTCGTGGGCATCCTGATCGGTGGGACGGTGGTTCTGCCGGGATTGCCTCTCGCGACGGTCAATGGCCCGCACCTGACCCACACCATCTCACGCGGCGACTTGGTCGTCTCGGTGACCGAGCAAGGGACGCTTGAAAGCAGCAACAACACAGAAATCAAATGCCAGATCCGGGGATTCAGCACGATCATTTGGGTCGTCGAAGGCGGCACCGTTGTCCAGCCGGGTGACGAACTGGTGCGTTTGGATACCAAACGCATCGAGGACGCGATCGGAAAACACACGACCGACGCCCACATGGCCCGAGCGACCCATGAACGGACCAAGGCCGATGTGGCCAAGGCCGAAATCGCGATCGAAGCCTATCTGGAAGGATCTTACAAGACGCAACGACAGGGGCTGCAACAGCAACTAAAAATCGCTCAGTCCAACTTGGAAACCGCGCAGAAAATGCTCGGCCACAGCGAAGACATGTTTCGACGCGGTTACGTCAGCGAGTTGGAAGTGGAAGGCAACCGGTTCACGGTCAAGCAGGCCGAGTTGGAATTGGGGGTTCGCGAAACCGCGGTCATGGTGCTCGATAAGTACACCAAGGAGATGCAGCTGGAAACACTTCGAGGCCAACTCCGGGCACAAAAGTCCAAGCTGCTTGCCGACGAAGCCGGGTTGGCGATGGATGAAGGACGCCGCGACCGCGCCATTGGTGAGTTGGACCGTTGCGTGATCACTGCCGAGCGAAGTGGATTGGTCATTTATCCTTCTTCGGAACAATGGAAAGAGACGCCGGACATCGCCGAGGGCAAGACGGTTCGCAAAGATCAGGTGTTGTTGTTGATGCCTGATCTGACGCAAATGCAAGTCAAGGTCGCGATCCACGAATCGCTGGTCGATCGCATCGAGAAAGGGTTGCCGGCGACGGTGAGTCTGCCTGATCTGTCTGTCCAAGGGACCGTCAAATCGGTCGCCACGGTTGCCGCGCCGGCCGGGTGGTGGACAGGCAACGTCGTCAAGTACGACACGATCGTCGATCTGCCGTCGGTAAACGGGCTCAAGCCGGGAATGACGGCCGCAGTCGAAGTCATCATGGCGACGCACCAGGATGTGCTGACCGTTCCCGTTTCTGCGGTGGTCGAAACCGAAGACGAATCCTTGTGTTGGGTCCAGACACCGACCGGATTCCAACGCCGCGTGGTGATGCTCGGCGACAGCAATGAAGTGTTCATCATCGTCGAATCGGGATTGAAAGAAGGCGACGAAGTGGTGCTCAATCCGCTGCAATTCGTCGACGAAGCGCAGGGCGAGGTGCGGCAAAAGTTTGACGACAGGAAGCCCGACGATGAGCGGATGACCGTCGAGGGAGAGCAGCATGTCTAAGTGGATCACACGCGGCATCTTTGCCGTGCTGTTTCTCGCCATCCTCGGCACCGCCGGCAGCATGATGCTGTCGACGTCGTCGACCCAGGACAGCGGCCCCAAGCTGACGCATACCGTGTCCCGCGGGGGCATGAAAGTCACGGTGACCGAACAAGGCGTTCTGGAAAGTTCCGAGAACACCGAGATCAAATGCAAGGTGCGCGGACAGAACACGGTCATTTGGGTGATCGAAAACGGCACGCAAGTCAAGCAAGGCGACGTGCTGGTGCGGTTGGACACGCTGGAGATCGAAGACGCCATCAACGAACGGACCAAGTACGCCCACTGGTCACAGAGCGGTGCGGAATACTCCAAAGCCGAGGTGGCCCGCGCGACACTCGCGATCGACGAGTACCTGGAGGGACGCTATGTGTCGGAGTTGTTAACGCTGGAGAAAGATCTGGCGGTCGCCGAGTCCAATCTGCGTACGGCCAAGAACATGTTGTCGCACTCCAAACGCATGTCCGAGCGAGGCTACGTGAGCGAATTGGATGTCGAACAAAAAGAGTTTGCATTGACCCAGGCGGAACTGAACTTAAAAGCCACGAAGACACGCATCGAGGTGCTGAAGACGTATACCAAACAGATGGAGTTGGAAACGCTCAACGGCAATCTGAATTCGATCAAGGCGACACACGCCGCCAACGTCGAGCGTGCCGTCCTGGATGCGACGCGTCGCGATCAAGCACTCGAAGAATTCGAGCACTGTGTCGTCAAGGCGGAGAAAAGTGGTCTGGTGATCTATCCTTCGGCGGCCGCTTGGAAAAATTCTCCAGACATCGCCGAAGGCGCAACGGTGCACAAAGACCAGGTCCTGATGCTGATGCCCAACTTGTCCAAAATGCAAGTCAAAGTCGGCGTCCACGAATCCGTCGTCGACCGCATCGAGCCCGGCATGGATGCCACCGTGAGTTTGCCTGATCTGGAAATGGACGCGACCGTCTATTCGGTCGCTTCGGTGGCCCAGCCGACGGGTTGGTGGACCGGTAACATCGTCAAATATGACTGCATCATTCAGCTGCCATCGATCGCGGGGCTCAAGCCGGGCATGAGCGCGGAGGTTGAAGTCGTGATGGCTGACTACCAAGACGTGCTGACCGTTCCCGTCTCGGCCGTTCTGGAGACCGAGACCGAAACACTGTGCTGGGTCATGGTCGACGGCAAACCGCAGCATCGTGTGATCACGCTCGGTGACAGTAACGATGTCTTCATCATCGTCGAAGAAGGACTCCGCGAAGGCGAGGAAGTCGTGCTCAACCCGTTGTCGTTCGTCGACCAGGCTCAACGGGCCGCGCTCAGCACGATCGACGAGACGAAGCCATGAACACCCTGCTGCGCACGATCTCGACCGGCGTGAAGAGTCTGCTGCTGCAGAAAATGCGCGCCGGGTTGGCGGCGCTGGGGATCTTCATCGGAACCACCACGGTGATCTGGTTGGTCGCGATGGGCGAAGGGGTCAGCCATCGCGCCCAAGAACAAATCTTGGAACTGGGCGCCAAGAACATCATCGTCCGATCGGTCGAACCGAATTCGTCCGAAGACAACGCGAACAGCCGGGTCAAGAAATTTGGCTTGCTGAGAAAAGACCACGAGCGAATCGTCGCCACCATTCCAGGGATCAGTGACGCGATTCCGATGCGTGAGACCAGGATGGAATTGCGAGTGGAAAACCGTTCGGCCGACGCCAAATTGGTTGGCTGTAGCGAAGAACACTTGCAGATGAACCAACTGGAAATCGCCCGGGGGCGGTGGTTGACCCCGCGTGATCGCGGCAAGAAAGTCGTCGTGCTGGCCGACCAGACCGCGACACGATTGTTTCGGTACCAAAACCCGCTGGGCAAATCGATCTGGGTCGGCAGCGAGTTTTACATCGTCATCGGACAAACCAAACCGCGAACCGCGTCGGCGGCGATCGGCGGAAGCTTGGATGCCCGCGATTACAACTTGGACGCCTATATCCCGTTGCAAACGTTTCGTGATCGCATCGGCGATCGGGTGTTGACCCGCAGCTCCGGGCAACAGTTTACCGGTGAGATCGTCGAGCTGAGTCAGATCACGGTCAGCGTCGATGATGTCGACAACGTGGATGAAACGGCGGCGATCATTGAATCGCTGCTCAAGAAGTTTCACAAGACCGAAGACTATGCCGTGGTCGTCCCCAAAGAGCTACTGGCGCAAGCCGCGCGGACCCGTGCGATGTTCAATATCCTGCTGGTGATCATCGCCGGAATCTCGCTGCTGGTCGGTGGCATCGGTATCATGAACATCATGTTGGCCACGGTGACTGAGCGGACACGCGAGATCGGAATTCGGCGGGCAATCGGCGCCAAACGCCGGGACATCATTCAACAGTTCTTGACCGAGACGTTGGTGCTGACCGGCACCGGCGGATTGCTGGGCGTGTTGTGTGGGCTGATGTGCGGCCCACTGTTTCGTGCCATCCGCGCTGCGGTGACCGCGATCTCTCCCGACGCCTTGCCGCCGATCATTTACACGCTTGAGCCGCGGATCGCGCCCTGGTCGATCGGGTTGTCGTTGTTCATCTCCCTGGGGACCGGCCTGATTTTTGGGCTCTATCCCGCCCGCCGAGCCGCCATGATGAATCCAATCGAAGCTCTGCGACATGAGTGACGAACCCACCCAGCTTTTGACCACCTTCTTTCGCTCAACCGAACGCAAGACATGACACGCCTGCCCACGTTCATTCGGCCCTTTCTGGCCGCCATCCTGGTTGCCACCACGACAACGTTCTCGTTTGCCGCGGACCTCGGTCCCTGGAAGAAGCATGTGGTCACCGAGCAAGGGCATTGCAACACCGCGATCGCGATCGACGTCAGCGGCGACGGTTTGCTGGACGTGATTGCCAGTGCCAACGGCACGGTCAGTTTGTTCATCGCGCCGGGTTGGGAACAAGAAATCGTACTCCATCGATTCGACGGTCGCGGGGCGTGCATTCACTCCGCTCCCATCGATGCCGACGGCGACGGCGACTTGGACTGGGCGGGCACGCTCGCCAACGCTCATCCGTTTTGGCTGGAAAACCCCGGCCCGGCGACGGCGACACAAGGTCCATGGACGGCCCGACCGATCGACAACCAGATCACCGGGATCCATTGTCTGCTGCGATCGGACATCGACAACGACGGTCGTGACGATTTGGTGATCAATAACTTTGAACCAGAAAAAGGACTGGGTGATTCGATGGCCTGGTTCAGTCGTCCCGCAAACCCCAAGACCGCAACGTCATGGGTGCGCCATGTGTTCGCCGATGGTGACGCGCGAGGTGGTAGCCATTACATGGGTGCCGGTGACATCGATGGCGACGGCTGGAAAGAAATCGCGGTCGGCGCGAAAGGCAAACCGTTCGCCGACGGCAATTGGTTTGCGTTTTGGAAGCACCCGGGCGGCGAACAGCTCGATGGCGCTTGGGAGAAAGTCGTGTTGGCCGAAAATCAAACCGCCGCGACCAACATTCTGCCGGCTGATGTCAACGGCGATGGCAAAGTCGATTGGGTCGCGTCACGCGGACACGGTATGGGCGTGCTGTGGTTTGAAAATCCCAGCTGGAAGATTCACGACATCGATATCGAGATTGAATTTCCGCACAGTCTGACGGTCGCGGATTTCGATCAAGACGGCGACTCGGACGTGGCGACGTGCGGCTACGGCAGCGAGCGCGTGATGTGGTATGAAAACGACGGACTCGGAAATTTTGCCCAGCACACCGTCGACACCGGCCAGCAGAGTTACGACCTGCGATCGGTCGACATGGACGGCGATGGCGACGCAGATCTACTCAACGCCGGACGCGGCAGCAACAACGTGGTCTGGTATGAAAACCCGTTAAAGTGAAAAGGAGGTCGTCTAGAAAAATAGATTCGGTAGGAAAATTTCGGAGGTAAGAAGATGAAGAACCTGAGGAGCCCTAATTTTCTTACCTCCAAAATCTTCCTACCCACCGACAACCTGCCCCTGTTTGAATCTAGACGTCGGTTTCGGCCATGTCGCGGGCGTGATAGCTGCTGCGGACGAAGGGGCCGCTGGCGACTTTTTTGAACCCCATGCTCTTGGCGATCTCGCCCAGTTCTTCGAATTCTTCCGGCGGGACGTAACGCACCACGGGCAGGTATTTTTCACCCGGCTGCAAGTATTGACCGAGGGTCAGGAAGTCGACGTCGTACTCGCGCAGGTCGGCCAGGGCGTCCAACAGTTCGCCGCGTTCTTCACCGAGCCCCAACATCAAGCCGCTCTTGGTTTTGACATCGGCGTCGTATTCTTTGACCTTTCGCATCATGCCCAGCGTCCAGCGGTAATCACTCTTGGGGCCTCGCACGCGGCGGTACAGTCGCGGAACCGTTTCCATGTTGTGGTTGAACACGGTCGGCTTGGCTTGGATGACGCGTTCCAAGGCGTCTTTGCAGGCGACGAAGTCCGGCGTCAGAACTTCGGTCGTCGCACCACATCGCTCGCGGACGGCGACGACGCAGCGATAAAAGTGGTCGGCACCTCCGTCGGGGAGGTCGTCCCGCGTGACGCTGGTGATGACGACATGTTTCAGCCCCAGTCGGGCGGCGGCTTCGGCGACGCGATCGGGTTCATCTGATTCGGGCAATTCCGGCGGACGTCCCCGGTGGACCGCGCAGAATCCACACGGTCGCGTGCAGACGTTCCCGAGGATCATGAAGGTCGCGGTTTGCTGGCTGTAGCATTCCATCCGGTTGGGGCATTTGGCGTTGTCGCAAACCGTTTCCAGCTTCAATTCCTCCAACAGCCCCTCGGTCATATGGTTCGCGTTGCTCTTGGGGATGGGACGCTTGAGCCAGCGGGGCAATCGGCCGCTGCCGCTGAGAGCGGTTCCGGCGGGAATTTCAGGATCTGCGACGACGGGTAATCGAAAGGCCATGGACGGACAGGGGGAGAGACGCGTGGACGAAGTGAACCCTTTCGGGGCTCGTATTGTAGTGAGTCTGTCTGAAGGGCAATGGCTATCGTCTCGAGTCCGGATACAATCCCCCCACCATGGCCAAGAAAAAATCAAAAAAGAAAGGTGCAGCGGCAAACAAGAAATCCGACTCGGGCTTCACGATGGTCTCGGAAAACCGCAAAGCCCGCCATCGTTACGAGATTTTGGACTCGCTCGAGTGCGGATTGATGCTGATGGGCAGCGAAGTCAAATCAATGCGGGAGGGCAAATTGTCGCTCGACGAAGCCCACATCCGTGTCAAGGATCGCGAACTGTGGCTGATCGGCGCAGACATCGCCCATTACAACAACGCCGGGATGTGGAACCACGACCCGCGCCGCCCCCGGAAATTGCTGATCCACGCCCGCGAGTTCGACAAATTCGCCGGACGGGCCCACGAGCGGGGGCTGACGCTGATCCCGTTGCGCGTTTATTTCAACGATCGGGGCTTGGCCAAATGTGTGATGGGGCTGGTCAAGGGCAAGAAACTTCACGACAAACGAGAGACACTCAAAAAACGAGACTCCGACCGAGGGTTGCAGCGAGCGATGCGCGGACGGGGCTAACCGTGGGGTACGCTTCCAGCTTGCCACCCTGGACAGGCTTCCAGCCTGTCACGGTGGAAGAGGCTTCCAGCCTGTCAAACCTCCTGCAACGGCAAGCTGGAAGCGTACCCCACTTAGAAGCCGGAAGGTTACACCACTTGATCCTCATGACACCGATCCGACCGTGACTGAACAAACCACTTCGAACACATCTGATGTGCTGAAGATCACCGATGTGATCAAGACGTTTGACCAGCCCGGTGGTGGCAAGCTGACGGTGCTGGACATCCCCGAGCTGACGATTCGTGCCGGCGAGCAACTGGCGCTGATCGGACAGAGCGGCGGCGGCAAGACCACGCTGTTGCATCTCATCGCCGGATTGCTGACGCCCGACTCGGGCAGCATTCGCGTCGCCGGCATCGAGTTGACCAAGCTGTCCGAACAGGGACGTGATCGATGTCGCGCCGCGACCGTCGGCTATGTCTTTCAGACCTTCAATCTGTTGCCCGCCTTCTCCGCGATCGAGAACATCCAGTTGGGAATGGCGTTCGGCAACCGGGCGATCGACACCCATCGCGCCTACGATCTGCTGGACAAAGTCGGCTTGGCCGATCGGGCGACCTACCGTCCCAATCAACTCTCCGTCGGCCAGCAACAGCGGGTGGCGATCGCACGGGCGTTGGCCGGAAAACCGAAGTTGCTGTTGGCCGACGAACCGACCGCCAACGTCGATCCGGCCAGCAGCGATACGGTGTTGGATTTGATCATCGGTTCCTGTCGTGATGAGAACATCGCGTTGATGATGGTCACGCACTCGATGGAGGTGACCAAGCGGTTTGAACGAGTGGAACATTTGGACAAGCTCAACCGTATTTTTGAAACGATCTAAGTTCTGCCGCTGAATGATCCACCTCCATCGTTCAGCGGATCCAACCGAATCACACTCTGCCATCCCCCATAGAACTTGACCATGTGGCTGCTCCGAATTGCTTGGCGAAACTTCTGTTATCGATCGCTTTCAAGTGTCTTGACGACGATCTCGTTGGCCCTCGGGGTGGCGCTGGTGGTGATGGTGCTGGCGGTGTTCGGGATCGTGACCGAAGCGTTTTCGCGTAACGCACAAGTCGGATACAACCTGGTCGTCGGTCCCAAAGGCAGTGCGCTGCAGCTGACGCTCAACAGCGTTTATTACCTGAGCCAGCCGATCGAGAACCTGCCGTACACCGAATACATGGAGTACTTTGACGCCGAGACGCGGGCCGAAATGGTTCGCAAGTACGGCGGCGACCCGGCGCTCGGTGAGCGTGACGGCGTCTATGTGCCGATGATCGGTGGCGGTTATGCCATCCCGTTGGCGTTGGGCGATTACCTGGGCGATTTTCGTGTCGTCGGAACCACGCCGGACTTCTTCGAAAAACTGCGGCACGGTCCGACGCTGGAAGAGCCCTTTGTGATGCGCGAAGGCCGCGCGCTGGTGTCCCACTCCGAGCAATACGGGTATTTCGAAGCCGTGCTCGGATCACGCGTCGCGGGGCAGCTGAACTTGTCCGTCGGCGATCAGTTCAGTTCGACGCACGGCGATCCCGAAGGCAAGGGGCACGGCAAGAAGTTCACGGTCGTCGGAGTGTTGGCGCCGACCGGCACGCCCAACGACCGCGCCGCGTTTGTCAACATGGAAGGGTTTTATCTGCAAGAAAACCACGCCAAGCCCCTGACCGGGCAGGAGACGATCGTCCCGCCCAGCGAAGCGCCCGAGGACCCCGACGGGTTCATGCCGTTGTCGATTCCGGAACGTGAAGTCACTTCGATTCTGGTCCGCACCGGGATGCCGATGATGGGCGTGGTACTGGAGAACCAAGTCAACGAGAGTCTGCGGAGTCAGGCGGCCGCACCGGTCGGTGAAATCGCCAAGCTGATGAACGCCATCATCGGCCCCCTGCTGACGGCGCTGTTGGTGATCACCCTGATCACCTGTGTGGTGGCGGCGGTCGGCGTGCTGGTGGCGATCTACAACTCGATGAACGATCGCCGCCGCGACATCGCGGTGATGCGGGCCTTGGGGGCACGTCGCGGGACGGTGACCGGGGTGATTTTGTTGGAGAGTTTTTTGGTCGCGGTGATCGGAGCGACGACCGGATGGTTTCTGGCACATGCCTCGATCTGGGCGTTCAGCGGCCTGATCGAGGACCGGACGGGGGTCCAGGTCGGGATACTAACGACCAGCGCCTATGAGTGGTACATTTTCCCGCTCGTTCTGATTCTGGCCGCGCTGGCGGGGATCCTGCCCGCGGCGAGTGCCTATCGGACCGACGTCGGTACGAATCTTGCCGCGTAGCGGCGGCGCAGCAATTAGCATGCGTGGCCGAGTCGATCGCCGCCGGCCGGACAGATCGGCCGTGCGACGACAGTCTGACCATCCTCCCCTAAAAACTCCATGAATCAGCCAGAGCCGAACGAAACGTCCGGCGACGATCGACTCGCTTCCGACCCCGCCACCACCCCGCCCACTTCACCCCCGCCGCACGACGGCGGATCGGTCGACCCGCCCAAACGGCGCCAGCCCGGGATGCTGTTCATCTGGGTGACGTTGTTCATCGACATCTTGGGAATCGGAATCGTGATCCCGGTGCTGCCCGCGCTGGTCCAGGAATTGTCGGGCTTGGATGAGTCCGGCGCGTCGCTGTATTACGGACTGATCGTGGCCTCTTACGCGACGATGCAGTTTTTCTTCGCGCCGATCTTGGGCGGGCTTTCGGATCGATTCGGACGGCGGCCGATTCTGTTGGTGGCGCTATTCGGCCTGGGCGTCGACTTCATGATTCAAGGCTTCGCCAACAGTTTGTGGTTGTTGTTTCTGGCCCGATTGATCTCGGGCGTCTTCGGTGCCAGCTTCACCGTCGGCAACGCCTACATCGCCGACATCTCCAACGATGACACGCGGGCCCGCAACTTCGGGCTCGTCGGTGCGGCGTTCGGACTGGGGTTCACGTTCGGGCCGCCGCTTGGCGGTGTGCTCGGTGACGCGATCGACATTCGCGTTCCCTTCTTTGTCACCGCGGGCCTGGCGTTGGTGAACTGGTTGTACGGCTACTTCATCTTGCCGGAGTCGTTGCCGCCGGAGAAACGCAGGGCGTTTTCGCTCAAGAACGCACGGCCGCTCGGTGCCGTCGGAACGCTGCGACGCTATCCCCTGGTCGCCGCGCTTGCGGTTGTGTTTTTACTCAAGGCGTTTGCCCAACGCGGGTTGGAAAATGTGTTCGTCCTGTTCTCCGAATTTCGCTTCGACTGGACCGCAATGACGGTCGGTTTGTTCTTGGGCTGGGTGGGGATTCTGGCGATCATCGTGCAGGGCGGGTTGGTGCGTCCGATCGTCAAACGATTCGGCGAACGCAACGTGTTGTTGATCGCGACGGTGATCTCCGCGGTCTCGTTCTTGGGCTACGCCTTTGCCAGCGCCGCTTGGATGTTGCCGGTGATCGCGGCGGTCGGTGCACTGGGTGGATTGGCCGGGCCGACCATTCAAAGCTTGATCACCAAGACGGTCGATGAAACCGAACAGGGTGAAGTGCAAGGGGCGCTGACGTCGCTGCAAGGACTGACCAGCATCGCCGCTCCGATCGTGTTCACCAGCGGGCTGTTCGGCTACTTCACCAGCGACATCGCCCCGTTCCAGTTTGCCGGTGCCCCATTCTTGTTGGGCGGGATTTTGATTTTTGTCGCCTTCCTCTTAGCGATCGCCGTGTTCCGAAAGTATCCCGAAACCGTCAATCGAGACACGCCGGACGAGGTGCCGGTGCCGATCGAGCATTAGAGGGCACTGGAAACGACGCCCGCTGCGAATCAGACAGCCAGTCGTTCGTTTGGTTTGCATATTTACACTCGTCGATTCGTTTGCGTCCACAGCTCGGAGTTTATTGGGTGATGCCAACAGAGTCACTTCCCGCCGCCACATCGACGAAAATTGAAATCGGGGTCGTTGCCGCCGGTCCGTTTGACGAGATCGACCGTGAAGCGATGCAGCAGGCCGTCTTGATGACCCAAGAGGAATTGAAGCAGCGGTTCCCCGCGTTTCTGTTCCAGTTCTTCAGCGTGCGGCGACCCGAACTGTCCGCCGGAAGCCGGGTCGAGCCGAGTGTCTTGCTGCAACAAGCCACCGAAGACCGCGATGCAAAGCACTGGGATTTTGTGTTCGTGATCACGGCGTCCGAGTTGATCGGTATTTATTCTTCGTTCTGCTTTGCCGCGCTCAGCCGACCGCTTGATGCGGCCGTGATTTCGGTGTCGTTGGTTGATCCACAAGCGGCCGGCGTGGACCTTTCGGCGCAGGCACGGATCGACCAAATCGCCTTGCGTGTGTCCCGCTTGATGCAGCACTCTCTGGCGCACCTGCTCGGTTTGCCGCGTGACGACCGGCCGGATCACCTGCTCTATCATCCCGCCACGGCGAAGGACCTGGATGTGATGGGCTTGGTGGATGACGACCAGACGGCGCGTCAGGCGGAGGCGTTGGCGGAAGTGGCCGACCAACGTTTGGAAGAAGGTTCTGGGCGAGCGATGAGCAATTCGATGTTTGCCATACGGGCGACCTGGATCAACCGCCGCGAAATCGCCCAAGCGATCTGGGCCGCGCGAGCCTGGCAGTTCCCCCGCCGACTGAGCCGACTCACCTTGGCCTCGGTCTCGACGGTCGCCGTGCTGCTGATGACCGCCGAGGCGTGGGATTTGGCGCTCTCACAATCGTGGGCTCGCGTTCACGGCCTCGGTGTGTTTGCGTTACTCGCGACCACCGTGTACGTGATCACGCGGCAACAATTATTGCTTCGTCGCAGCCAGACCAGAAGCGAGCAATCGGTCGTCACCGCCGCATCCGCGTTCGGGATCGTGTTGATGGGAATGGCGGTCACCTGGCTTGCGCTGTTCTTGCTCGGGGCGATCGTCGGTCTGTTTTTGTTCGACGCGCCCCTGATCGCCAGCTGGGCGGCTTCGTCGCAGTTGGCCGGCAGCGACGTGACGTTTGCCGACTACGTGCAAATGGCCGTGTTCAGTGGTTCGGTCGGGTTGCTGATCGGCGCGCTCGGGGCAAGCTTCGAGTCACAAAACTACTTTCGTCATGTGATCTTCGTAGACGAAGAGATTTAGGATTCCGGTTGCTGGCGCAACGGATTTCGCAAGCGGGAAGCTTACGCCACTTGGTCTCAGGAGCTGACGCCGAGGGTGAGCCAGCCGTCGCGGGCGTCGAAGCTGCGGGGGCGGAAATTCAGGCCCTGCAGCGCCGGGACTTGGACGTCGGCCGGAATGATCCAGGGCCGGTCCATCAAGGTTTCCGGGAACGCTTTGGCGAATCCTTTCTTGATCGATCCCCGCAAACCGGCTTGCCCGACACTCAAGCGTTTCGTGCCGGGGAAGTTGATTTCGGTTTCGCCGACGCGTTGCAACACCACTTCACCCGACTCGGTGGTGGTCGGTTCATAGACCGCAACGATTTCCAGCAATCGTTTCAGCTCGCGAGAACCTTGCGCGAAGCGTGTCCCCTGGATGCCGATCCGCAGTTTTCCGTCGCGTGCTTCAAAGATGATCGGACGGCTGTCGTGAAAGTCGATCTCGAATTCGGGTTCTTCTTCTTCGTCTTCCGCGGCGGCTTGGATTTCAGCGCCGCGTTTTGTTTTGCTGGCCAGTTGTTGCAATTCGCTTCGCGTCATCGTGCGGCCGGCCAGCAGCGCGCCGACGGTGTTGTCGATCAGGGATTCATGGATTTGGACCGTCGCGTCGTTGGTCTCGGTGATCGCCGGCGGCGGCGTCGGTGCGGCGAGCTGGTTGTTCTTGCGGATCGTCGCGAACAGATTGATCGAATGTTCGGTCGAGCCGATGGTGCGAGTCGGTTCGGCCAAGTCCAAGCGTTGCAGGTACGCTTCCATCTCGGCGGCCAGATTGCGTGTCGGCTGCGGGATGGCCGAGTCGGTTTCTTTCGTGAATTCTTCGGTCATCCGCGAGATGAATTTGCGATGAGCGATTCGATCGGCGAGCGGCTTTTGCTGGGCGGCTTTTTTCTGCGCGATGCGTCGGACCAATCGCAGCGGATGCTCGATCGAAGTGATGCGGTTGTTGATCGATCCCGAGACGACGACCGGTTCGAACTGGATGCCCGATTCACGGATCTGCAGCAGTCGCGATGCGTACACTTGCCCATAGCCGGACGTCCGCAACCGAACCGGGCCGTTGTATCCCCGGTTGGCCGTGGTGACGGTTCCGTTGAGCGCGATCTGCAGGCGGATGCTGCCGACCGAGGGCAAGAGCGAGGTGGTCACGTCGCCGGTTAAAAACGCGTTGCCGATGATTCGCGTGCCGAGAATGCATTCGCGCACCGCCGAGGATTGGTCGACTCGGCGATTGGCGGCCCGCTGGATCAATGATTCGTCGATCGTCAGATGAAGATTGGTCGACGAGAATAGGTTTTGTGTGCGATCGACCAGGGCGACCGATTGATCGGTCCGCTCAAGCAGTTCCAGCAGCAACCGCAACGTCGCGATCTGGTCCGGCGACGGGTTTCCGCTGATCTCGGTCCACTGGTCGGCGGTGCGGCTGAGCAGTTGTGCCAGCAAGGCGGTCGTTCTCTCTTTGCGGCGAAACCGCAGCGCGTCGCTGAATCGCTGGGCGGTGCTGCGCAGGCGTCGGACCGCGGGAACCTCAAGCCCCGGATGGATTCCGGTGGCCTTCTGCGAGATGCGGATGGCTTTGCCGGCCATTTCGACATCGCTGGCTTCGGACTGCAGCGCCTGCAGGGCCGGTTCGATTTCCAGGTAGTCGATCCAGGCCTGGGCGTTGGCGCCGGTTGCGGTTTTGGCCAGGTGGGCCCGCAGCTGATCAATCGCCGCTTGGAATTCGGCGGCGCTGGAATCCGGGCTGGCGATTCGGCTCGGATCGAGTCGATCGGCCGACTGCCGAGCCGCTTCGGCAATCTGTTCGGAGAGCGATTGAGCAGGCGAGGCGTTCAGCAGCGCGACGACCCAGAGGCCGAGCGAAGCAAGGACGCGAAGGCTTGGTCGTGTCATGATACATCCAAGTTGACGGTGGACCGGCGGTCGGGAAGTGCGATACAGATGCGAAGATAGTGAAAGGGCGAAGGATTTGCAGGTGGAGTTAGGCGAGTTGGGAAAAAAAACACCCTCGGATCGCCGGCAAGTTGCCTTACAGCGGTCCCAGTGCCCCGGCCAGGACGGCAATCGGTCCCCGCTGGTAGTCCGGCGACGGGGTTTGGGCGTCCATTTCGTACACCGAAACGAGCAATGTCCGTTGACCTAAGGCGCATTTGCCGATGTGGACCCGCAGTGGCCACGCGGAGCTTTTGCGTGGTGAGGCCCAGTCAATCGTGGCGTTGTCGTACAGGATCGTTTGCACCTGCAGCTGAAAATCGTCGCTCGCCCCGACCCGCAACACCGCCGGTTCGGTCGCGTTTTCGTCGCCCAGGTCGAGGTGCACCGAGGGTGGGAAATCCGCTGCGGTGGGCGGCCAGGTCGATGCGGCGGGGTCAAAGGTTTTGATCTGCCCCAGGATCGACGCTTTGCGATTGATAAACGAAATCGTCGACGGGCCCTGTCCGTCATCGGGATGGTCCAACAGGAAAAACAAAAACCCTTCGGCCGCTTCGATCCGCAGCCCCAATTCTTGGGATTCCACCGTCTTGTCATGGATCGGCATGATGTCGGGCGTCGTCCAGGACCCGAAGGCGTCGCTCTGCCGTTGCCCGTCGCGACCGCCCGGCCGACCGCCGGTGGCGCCGAACCAGGCGACACCCATGACGACGACCATCACCACCAGCATGCCGCGGGTGGCTTCAAGAGGAATCTGCTGATCGCGTTGCGAAGCCATGGCTGAAACGACGTTTGTCCCGAAAAATAATCAACACGAACCGACGACGAACCCTCGCGCCAGACGGCACGCTCCCGCAGCCGAGGCCGACGGTGCCAACGCTGTTCTTGGTGCGCTGTCCAGAATCAAGTGGACGAAGACCTTGAAGATGGAGCACTAGAAGAGTGTAGTCGCGATCGGTTGATGCAAGAAATGGGCGTTCAGCCAGGGTTTGCACCGCGTGACCAACAAACAGCGACACACCAGTGCCTCTTTGGCATCCTTGATCGGCCAAACCTGGACTTCGGTCGGTTCGAATTTGTTCCATCCGTCACTGACGCGAATCTGTTTCAGTCGCGCCGCGATATCGGTCGTTTGGCCGAGGTACAAGATGGATTCGGGGTCGGAGATCGCGTACACGCCGGCGACCGGTTCGTCGCCACAGCCGTCCAGATAGGCGTCGATGGATTCAGCGGCGGGGGCGTCTTGCTTGGCAAACTCCTCGGCACGTTTCTTGGCCGCACGGGTGATTTTGCCGTTGGTCGCGATGCGCCGGAAGTGCCAGATCGCCTCGCGGGCCGCGATTTCCGAATGGCCGTCGCCGAACGCTTGGGCAATTTGATCGAACTCCGTGGCCGCATCGGGAGTGCAAAGGATCTGTTCCAAGTCCATCGCGTAGTCGACCGAAAGCATTTGAAATGCGATCTCGGCGGCGTCGCAGCACGGCAGGATCGTCTTCAGCGAAACCTTTTTGTGTTTGCCTTCACCGACCAGCCGTTCCTCGCGCGAAAGCTGCAACAGGAACTCGTTCCAGGTGCGTGCGTCGCCGAGCAGTTTGGCGTCTTTGCAGTAGCGAACGAACAGCGCGTTGCGGATCGGATCGAACAGCAGTTCCTCGGCGCTATGGTTTTTCGAAACGTCCGCAAACGCGGCTTGGATGACGCGTTCGTTTTGTTCGTCCAGTGGAATCACCGGGCGTCCGTTGCGAAATTCCGTGCGTTGTTTCCCCTTGGACGTCGTCGGTGCGCTCTTGATCGGATCGGCCGGGCCGTCCAGCGGATCGCCGGCGCTGCATACCGATAATCGTTCGTTGATCCGCGCGGCGTAGTCTTCGGAGAGTTCGATCCCCATGAACCGACGTCCCAGTTTCTTGGCGACCACCAGCGTCGTGCCGCTGCCGCCGAAGGGGTCCAGCACGAGGTCGCCGGGGTTGCTGGAGACGCGGATGATTCGGCCGAGCAACTGTTCGGGCATTTGGCACCCGTGAAAGCCTTCGCGTTCTTTGAAGGTCCCGGCGACGCGGGCAAAGTACCAGGTGTCGTGCGAGGGACTGAAGCCCAACTGGGGAGCATCTTGGGGACGCAAGATCCAGGTGTTGTCTGGCAGTCGTCCCCGGGTGTTGGCCCGCGCGTCGGCATAGACCAGTTGCCGCGCCGAAGGAACTCGCACCGTCGGGTTGTCGCCGTTGAAAGTGAACTGTTCGGGGTCTTTGACGAAGTGAAACAAATGCGTGTGCGAGCGACTGAATCCGCGGACGCAGTTCACACCAAAGGTGTAGTACCAGATGATCCAGGAGCGGCACGAGAACCCGATGTCCTGGGACAGCAACTTCAGCTCCGCGGCGTATTCGTCACCGATCGCCAACCAGAACGAGCCGTCCGGTTTGAGTGCCTGGTGAACACCGCTGATCCAGTCACGGCAAAAGTCCAAGTAATCGGTGTGAGACTGCTGGTCGTCGTAGACGTCGTAGGAGTAACCGATGTTGAACGGCGGATCGGCAAAGACAAGATCGATCGTGCCCTGCTGGATCTGGGCCAGTTTTTCGATGCAGTCGCCTTGGTGGATTTGATTGGCAGAGAGCGTTGCGGTGGTCGTCTCGGGCATGGGTTTCCAAGGATGGTGGCAATCGGTCGCGGACGGCAGCACGCCAAGTCTACGATTTTAAAGCCCCTCGCGCCAGTAGCGCAAGCCTCCAAGTGGCGTAAGCTTCCAGCTTGCGTCCACGCAAGCTTCAGCTTGCGACCCCATCAGCTAACGCGGTGAAGTATTTCTTAGCGGTAGGGCGCGAGCCCTCCGGTGTTTCGGCAACGATGAGGAACCGGAGGGCTTGCGCCCTGCCGCTAACACCTCGTAAAACGCAGGGAATCAATGCTTCACAGCGACCCCATCCGCATCCAGCTTCCGTCCGCAAGTCGGCGGGGAGTCGCAAGCTGGAAGCTCACGCCACTTCAGATTCGGCAGACGTAGTGGCCGCTTTGGCGGCGGATCAGATGGCGGATTTCAAGCACGCTGATCGTTGCCATCACCTGGTGGGCCGGTAATCCGCAGCGGGCGATGACCTGGTCGATCAGGGTGCTGGAGGCGTCGATGGATTCGAGCACCGTGCGTTCGACGTCGTTGAGCTTCAATTCGGCCGGATTTCGCACTTCATGGCCGTCGTCGGTGCTGACGCTGCGAGCCATCGGGCCGAGGGATTCCAGGATGTCGTCGACGGTCTGGACCAACGTCGCGCCGTCGCGGATCAGTTGGTTCGTCCCGCGGGAGGCACGGCTGGTGACCGGGCCGGGCAGCGCCAAGACGTCTCGCCCCAGTTCGCCGGCCTGTCGCGCGGTGATCAATGATCCGCTGCGATCGGGGGCTTCGATGACCAGGGTCGCCAGGGCCAGGGCGGCGATGATCCGGTTGCGCTGGGGGAACATGCCGCCGCGCGGTTTGGCGTACGGCGCGTATTCGCTGATCACGGCACCGTCGGCGGCGATCGCGTCGGCCAAGCCGACGTGCTCGGGCGGGTAGATCTGTCCCAGGCCCCCGCCCAGCACCGCGATCGTCCGCCCGCCGGCCGACAACGCTCCGTCGTGTGCCGCCGCATCGATCCCGCGGGCCAATCCGCTGACCACCGTCACCCCCGCTTTGGCAAGCCCATACGCGATGCGATCGGCTTGGCGGGTGCCGTAGGCGGTGGCGTGCCGCGTGCCCACGATCGCGACGGCCAGTTCGTCGGTTCGGGTCAGCGTGCCGCGGGCAAACAGAATCGGTGGCGCGTCAGACAGGTCTTCCAGCGGTCGCGGGTAGCCGCCGCGACCCTTGCGAAGCAAATCGCAGTCGTGGCTCTGGCACCACTGCAGGATCGAGTCCGTGTCGACATAGTCGGCAGCGGTGCGGATCGTGTGGATCAATTTCGGTCCCACCCCGGGCACCGCCGCCAGTTGGCTGTTGTCGGCGGCCAGCACACGCCGTGGTGAGCCGAAGGTGTCCAGCAGGGCGGTCAGGGTTCGCGGTCCGATGCCCGGCAGCATCGACAGACGCAGCGTGCTGACCGTTTCGTCATCGAGCCCACGATGCTCCGCCGAGGTGATGTCGGGTCCGTCCATGGCAGCGTGGACTCAGTCAAAGGGGTTGAGAAGCGGGTTGGGAGGCGCGTCTACAACAAGATATCGGGTTTTTCGCTGTCCGGGGGGCTGGCGGTTCCCAAGGGCTCTTCAATTGCGGGGAAAAGACCGGCTTCGCTTTCAGCGGCCTTGAGCGACGCCTGGAACTGTTGGACGACCGGGCGGCTGGTCAGTCTGGGATTGATGTGGGGGCGCGCGGCCAGCAGATGCTCTTGCGCCTGTTGGGCCGTCATGTTGCGGTACTTGATCAACCAGCACATCGCAATCGTCGCGCTGCGGGCGCGGCCTGCCTTGCAGTGAATGTAAACGGTATCGTTTTGCAGTTTGTACTTTTGGATGAATTCAACGGCGGCTTCGACGTCGCGCAGTCGAGGGTGCGTGAAGTCGGTCGTGGGGATGTGCAACTGCTCGATGCCGTGCTGTTCATACTGAATGATCGGCCCTTTGTACTCTTCGCATGTGTTGACCACCGCGCGAACGCCTTCGCCTCGCAGCGACGCCACATCGGCAGCGAACGGATAGGCGCCGACGATCACGTGGCTATCAATTCGGCTCCACCAATGACGACGACGCAACACCCGCGCAAGAAGCAGATTCCAGGCGAGTGTCGGCCAAAAAACAGTGCGAGCGTAGAGTCGAGCGAACAAGGTGACGATCGAAGGGGAGTGAGTAGATGCAAATGGGCAGGCCGGGCAACTATCCTACCGCATCGAGCGGAAAACGATAATCGCCGGCACCACGTTTTGACGCTTTCGTCAGCACCGATCCCCGCCTCCCGACTCGTTCCGCTGCGGCGATGCCGTCTATTGGGCGATGCAGTACAGGGCGGAACCGCTACGCAGATAAAGCCGGCCCTCGCTGATCGCCGGTGAGCCGGAAAAGCCCGAATCGTCGCTCAGCGTGTTGGTGTGTCGCACGTCCATCTCTGGCGTGGCGTTGATGACATGCACCTCGCCGCCGGGCGCGACGACGTAGATCTTGCCGTCGGCCAACACCGGGGTCGCGTACTCCTGGCTGCGTCGGTCGCCGAATCCGCCTCGGCCGCCGCCACCGGGCCGGCCGCCGAATCCGCCGCGAGCTCGATCACCGCCGCGGTCACCACCAGGGCCACGGTCGGCGTCTGGGCCGCGGTCACCACCAGGGCCGCGGTCACCACCAGGGCCGAAGCCGCCGGGACGTCCCCCGCCACCGCCGCGACTGGCCGACAGTCGTCGCTGGTTGACCCGCTCGCCTGTCTTCGCGTCGTAGCAGGACAGCACGCCGCTATTGAAAACGTACAGGTGACCGTCGTAGGCGATGGGTGTGGCGAATCGTCCGGGGATATTCGCATCCCAAACGACATGGGACGCATTCACGTCGCCCTTGCCACCCGCTTTGACCGCGACCGCATCCCCGCTGCGACCGCCCACCGCGATCACGACGTCGTCGACCACGATCGGGCTGGCCGAGGCGGTGTTGTCGGTCGTGCCGCGCGAGTACCAACGCAGCTTGCCGGTTTCAGGATTCAGCCCCCAGACCTCTCCCGGCACGGTGATCACCAGATCGGTTCGGTCGCCGGCTTTGACCAGGTTCGGGGTGCTCCAGGTGCTGGCCAAATCGCCCGCCGGTGTTTTCCAAACTTCGTCTCCGGTCGCGGCGTCAAAGGCGAACAGGGTTTCGCTTTCGTCCGATGCGTTGACGATCACCAGGTTTTGGGAATCCGACTGATACACGATCGGGCTCGACGCCGAACCCCAGCGCTGTTGGCCGCTGCCCGTTCCGACGCTCTTTCGCCAGATCTCGTTGCCCTCCAGGTCAAACGCGATGACTCCGCTTTTTCCCAAGAACACGAACACGTGTTTGCCATCACTGGTGGGCGTGTGGCTGGCGTAACCGTGCGCCGGCACCCCCATCCCGCTGTACGGATCTTCCGGCTGGACCGCGTCGATCGTCTTGCTCCACAGCTCCTCGCCGGTCACCGCGTCGTAGCACGACACGTGTCGTTTCAAGTCCTCGATCTGCTCGTTCTCGCCACCGGTTCCGTATCCCGAGTAACTGGTCACAAAGACCTTGCCGGCGACGACGACCGGGCTCGATACCCCTTGGCCGGGGAGGCTGGCTTTCCATTTGACGTTTTCGGTGTCGTTCCAGGTTTCGGGGAGCTGCGCCGAATCGGAACTGATGGAATTGCCCCCTGGCCCCAAGAATCGGGTCCAATCCGCAGCGGTTGTGGCCGAGGCAGCGGCAACCAGGCTTCCCGTCAAAGCGGCGGCCGAAAGGAAACGCTGCCGCAATGTCCACGCACGTCGGTGGCAGGATCGGTCGGTCATGTTAGAAAAGCTCCAAAGAAGGAAAAGAACGGAAAAGCGAAGTCGCCGCACGCGGTCAACGCATCTAAACCCCAGCGAGGCGGCGAAGTTTCGAAGGATCGGTCGCGTCTGTTGCAGATCAGAGGAGAGCCCCCAACGCTCACGGCTTCCGACGGATCTCAGTCGAGCCACAACCCAATGAATCAGTTCTGTCCCTCCCGCCCGGGGACAGACCCCGATGGAAATGCTATCTAAATAGGCCCACCGATAGCAGCGCGAACCCACGGATGGGGAGCAGTAACAAATCCGTGGGTTCACCCTGCCATCCGTGGGTTTTCTCTCTTTCGTGCGCCCGGGGACAGACCCCCGGAGAATTGCTCAGGGCGCCCGGGGACAGACCCCGGGGGCGTTTGGGGACAGACCCCGAGGGCGTTTAGGGACAGACCCCGAGGGCGTTTAGGGACAGACCCCGAGGGAAATGCTATCTAAATAAGCCCACGGATAGCAGCGCGAACCCACGGATGGGGAGCAGTAGCAAATCCGTGGGTTCGCCCTGCTATCCGTGGGTTTTCTCCCTCATGCGTCCCATGCGTCCCATGCGTCCCATGCGTCCGGGGACAGACCCCGGGGGCCTTTAGGGACAGACCCCGATGGGACTGGCCGGACCCCGATGGGACTGGCCGATTGCGAGTCGGAAGCAGCGATGTGGCTCGATTATCATGTCGACGGAGCGATGCGTCGGGGATTGGTGATCAAAATCCATTTCAATGAGGGCGAATTGCCCTCTGCCGCGGGTTGCTCCGTTCGTAGAATGTTTGCGTAATGAAACTGACAACGGAACCTACCAGCGGCGAAATCAAAGCGTCGTCCCCCACCCCAACTCCCCCCACTTCCATCAAGAAATCACTTATGAAACGCATCGCCCTGTTTGCCGTTTGTTGTGCAGTCGTCGCTGCTTTGACGCTGCGACCTGCCGAAGCCGAGCCCTCGCTCGGGATCGGGTCGGATGCCCCCGCGTTGGATATCGAGCATTATTTTCACGAAGACGACACGCGTGTCACCGAATTCAAAGACGGCAAGGTCTACGTGGTCGAGTTCTGGGCGACCTGGTGTGGACCCTGTATCGCCAGCATGCCGCACTTGGCCGAGTTGCAAACCAAACATCGCAACGACGGCGTCCAGATCATCAGCGTCTCGGATGAAACGGTCGATGAAGTCGAGGCCCTGCTGGCAAAACCGTATCCTGGACAAAAGGCCTCCTTCGCCGAGGTCACCGCGGCTTACACGCTGACGACGGATCCCGACGGTTCGACCCAACGCGACTACATGGAAGCGGCCGGCCAGAACGGCATTCCGACCTCCTTCATCGTCGGCAAGACGGGCGTCATCGAGTGGATCGGTCACCCGGGAGAGCTCGATGAACCGTTGGCTGCCGTCTTGGATGACAGCTGGGATCGCGAGGCGTTCAAAGCCGACATGGAGCGCGAGCAGAAGTTCCAGGAAATCCTGCAAGGCTTGGACCAGCTTGCCGGACGCGGACGCTTTGAAGACGCCAGCACCATGCTCGCCGATCAAATCGCCCAGACCAGCGACGCGGAACTGAAAGAACGTTTGACCACGGTGCAACGCGTCGTGCAGCCGCAGTTCAACTTCATGGCCGGCAAAGCGACCGAAGCCGACTTTGCATTCTATCGCGAAGAGCGAAAGGCGACTCAGGGCAACCCGCAAGCGTTGTTCCGCCACGCGATGACGCTCTACAACATCGTCCAGAACGGTGGCAAAATCGGACCCTTGGGTGCCGAGGTGATCGAAGCGTTGACCGTGGAGATGGAAAACGTCGAAGATGACGGCAAGGTCGCGATTCTGGAATTGATCGCGCGCCTGCATGCCGCCGATCAGCGTTGGGACGAAGCGATCAAGGCTGCCGAGCAGGGCGTCGAGCTTGCCGATGGCGTTTCCCGAAGCCAGAAGCAACGCATGAGCCTGTTGCTGGACGACTTGAAGTCGAACGCCGATCAGAAGTCCGCAGGCGATGCCAAGGATGATGCCCAGGATGATGCCCAGGGCGATTCGGAGCCACCGGCAACGGACGAGTGAATCGTTGACTGCTGAACCCTCTCGTCCGCTCGTTGCCTGGATGCAGCTCGTTCGTCTGCCCAACGTGTTCACGGTGTTGGCCGACGTCGGGGCTGCGTTTCTGCTCGTCGGTGGCGGTCCGCTGCCGGTCGCACGATTCGCCCTGGTGCTGGCCGCCGGCGTCGCGCTGTATTGGGCCGGCATGATCCTCAACGATGTGTTTGATTTGGAGAAAGATGAGGCGGAGCGAAAGACGCGTCCGATCGCCAGCGGCGCGATTTCGGTTCAGGCGGCCAAGTCAGCCGGCTGGGCCTGTTTGATCCTGGGCGTGCTGTTGGCCGCGGCGTCGGGATATGTGCCGTCGGCCGATCATGCCACGACTTGGTTGCCGGCCGCGATCGCGCTGGCCCTGGCCGGATTGATCGTCGCTTATGACGGTCCCTTGAAACCCACGCCGATTGCACCGGCGGCGATGGGCGGCTGCCGCGTGCTCAGTTTTCTTCTCGGTGCGTCTCCGCTGTTGGCGATGGATGAGGGTTTGCCCGTGGTGCCACGCTACGTGCTGGTCATCGCGATGGGATTCGGTGTCTATGTGATGGGCATCACCACGGTGGCCCGTGACGAAGCGATCGGTGGCCACCGGATCAACCTCAGGACCGGGTTTGTAGTGATGATGGTCGGCGGAGTGACGTTGGCCCTGGCGCCGAGTTTTTCCCTGGCGGAAACACGGGTCGGCTGGGCGATTGCTTCGACCAGCCAATTCGCGATGCTGATCGGGCTGATCTTCCTACCGATCGCGCTGCGCGGTCTCCGTGCTCAGTTGCATCCCGAACCGGCGGTGATCGGAAATCTGATCCGCATCAGTATCCTGACGATCATTCCGCTGTCGGCGGCGTTCGCGTTTTTGGGTGCCGGGCCCGCGTGGGGTGTGGCCGTGTTTGCACTTGTGGTGCCGGCGCTGTTGCTTGCGACACGTTTGCGGGTGACCTGAGATGACGCCGGGGTTCCATTGCAGCAGTTTGAAGTTTCACCATCCGGTGACGTTGATTCCAAAGCTGGCGGAACTGGGGTTCGGTGCCGTCGCGATCCGGCCGTGTCGTGGCGGCTGGGATCTGGACACGCCGTGGTTTGACTCGGTGTCGGCCGAGATTGCCGCGACGGCCAAGGAGCACGGCGTTTCGATTGTGATTGATCTCGATGCGCCGTTTTACGATGACCCGGAATGCCTGGATGCGTTTTCGTTGGCCAGCCAGGATGCGGCGATCCGAGATTCGGCCGCCGCCAACATCCGCCGCTGGATCGAAGCGACGTCGGAGATGGGGGCCGTCGCGATCACGTTTTCCACAGGCCGCGTGTGCCCGCGCGGCAGCCGTCCCTCCGTCCCCGAGGATCACGGCGAACAGATCCTGGAGCGATTGGCCGGTGCGATCGCCCCCTTGGTCCAACTGGCTTCGCCGCTGGGAGTGAACCTGGCATTGCGACCGGTGTCTGAACACGCGATCGCGACGGTGGCCCATTTCGAACGGTTCGGGCAATGGATCGGAACCGACGCGCCGTTGGGCTTGGCGGCCGATGTGGGAGAGATGTTGTTAGGGGGAGAGTTTCCGATCGGGGCTCGCTTGGCACGGCTGCAGCACCGGCTCAGCTGTGTGTACTTGTGTGAACCGGACCTGGAACGCGGCTGCGATCAACGGTTCGGCCACGGCGATATCGATTTGGGACGGGTCTGGGAGGTGATGACCGAAAGCGGCTACGGCGGCCCGGCGGTTTTTCGCTGTTGTGGGCACGGACGGTTGGGGTTGGTCGCGGCGCGCGAGGCGTTGGCGTTGCTGGATCTTTCGTAATCGATGTTGACTTAAACCCCGTGAAACACGAAAAAAGTGTTTCACGAGGGCGAATCTGCTGGACCACGTTGGTTGGACAGTCGTATCATGAATTTGCCCCCTGAGAGGCGACGTCAGCTGGCGACGCCGGGGCGAGCGGGCGGTCAGGTAGAGACAAGACGATGATGATGGACGTACTGAGTGATCCGGCCGTGAAGGCTGGTCTTGCACTACTGATTTTGATCATCGTGTCTGCCGCCGCATTTTTCCTCGTGGCAAGGTTGCGCGACTACACCAATGGAGACTGGGATTCGACCTCCAGTGGCCTTTTAAACTTCGAAGAAATGCGTTTGAAAGGTGACATCAGCGAGGAGGAATTCCGAACAATACAGGCAGCATCCCACGGAACCGACGAAGGGGACGCTCCTGAGAATCGACCCGACGCCGAGACGGCGCCCGGTCGTAACGATTGAGATCAGCTTCGTCGGAGTGAACCTTCCATTGATTCAATGACGAATCAATTTGTTCTGACGTGCAGGATGCCACCTTTTCCGCAGTTGGCCCTCCCATCTTTCCCTGGGCAATCGGCTTCGGAAACCATTTACCCACTAAGTTTACCAACCAGGGCTCAGGCATCCGTTACGGACGACTCTTTTAAATCACCTCCCGCTCGGAAGTCGATGACCGATCAACTTGATCACTCATCTCCTTCCCAGCAATGACGCAAAAGAGATGCTTGGGCTGTGGGCCGAACCGTTTGAAGCTTTCAATCGGCGCGTCCCGATGGATCGACTGGATACGTAGCGTTGCGGTGACCCGGCTTCGGCCGCCAATCGCAACACTCCCTGCGTGGTCGATCTTCGGACGAGTCTGTTAAAGCACATAAGGAGTCGTTTATGCCCGTCAAGGATAACAACAGTACCACGCGCAGTAGCTCGTCGAACAAAAAGAACGCCTTCTGTTCGTTCTGTCGAAAGAGCTATCGTGACGTCGGTCCATTGGTCGAAGGGCCAGGCGACGTGTACATCTGCGCCGAATGCATTGACCTGTGCCAGTCGATTCTGGAACAGGAAGAGCGTCGTCGCGGTCCCAGCAAGCAATTGTTCAGCGATATCCCATCGCCCCGTAAGATCGTCGAGCACCTGGACGAATACGTCATCGGACAATCGTCCGCCAAGCGTGTCTTGGCTGTCGCCGTTCACAATCACTACAAACGCTTGACCAGTGATTGGGAAGGCAGCAGCGATGTCGAAATCGAAAAGAGCAACATCTTGTTGGTCGGACCGACCGGCAGCGGTAAAACACTGTTGGCCCGCTCGCTCGCCCGCATGTTGGATGTGCCCTTCGCCATCGGTGACGCGACGACGTTGACCGAAGCCGGTTATGTCGGTGAAGACGTCGAAAACCTGTTGCTGAAACTGCTGCACGCGGCCGACTTCGACGTCGAAGCCGCCCAGCGAGGCATCTTGTACATCGACGAAGTCGACAAGATCGGCAAGACCGGCGGCAATGTCTCGATCACCCGCGACGTGTCCGGCGAAGGCGTCCAGCAAAGCCTGCTCAAGATGCTTGAAGGCACCGTTGCCAACGTGCCGCCCCAAGGCGGACGCAAGCACCCCGAGCAGCAGTACATCCAGCTGGACACCAGCAACATCCTGTTCATCGTCGGCGGGACCTTCGTCGGCATCGAAGACATCATTCGAGACCGACTGGGTCACAAAACCCTCGGCTTCGGCGAAGGCGCCGGACGACTGAACGAACAGACGCACAGCGAACTGGTCGCCGAGATTCAAGTCGAAGACGTGATGCAGTTCGGATTGATCCCCGAATTGGTCGGCCGGTTGCCCGTCGTTAGCTACCTGCAAGAGCTGGATGAAGAAGGCTTGGTTCAGGTGCTGCGGGAACCCAAGAACGCGTTGACCAAACAGTTCGAAGCGCTGTTCAAAATGGAGAACTGCGAACTCCACTTCACCGATGGAGCGTTGCACCAGATCGCCCGCAAAGCCCTCAATAAAGGCGTCGGAGCCCGAGGACTGAGAGGGATTCTGGAGGAAGTGATGTTGGACATCATGTACGAATTGCCCGAGCAAGAAGAAGGCAAGGTGTACACGATCGACGAGGAAGTGGTCGCCGGAAAGCAAAAGCTGTTCCAGATGCCGACCACCAAGAGCGCCTAACAGCGACCCTCAATAGCGACGTCCTGATCGCGAATCACTTCTCCACCAAAACGCCGATGGCCTCCCCCCGCCATCGGCGTTTTTTTTTAGCGTTGCCGAGCTGGGGTAACGATCGTCCCCTGCGTCCTGTCAGTTCGCTGCGTGCGATTCTCCGATGGGACCAATGGGACACAGGTGACATTCCCGTCCGGTGCGACTGATGGAGCGCCACGCCCCCTGCCGGTCACCCCGCCCACTGCCTGAGCCATTTCTCCAGGATCAGCAGGTTCCACAAGCGGTAGCCGTGGTTGTTTTCCATCCGCTCGTGTTGGCCGACCAGTCGTTCGACGACTTCGCGGCGGAAGTACGGTGCGATCCGCGCGTCGTCGGCCAACAGCGTGTCATGCACCATCGGCTTGAGCTCCTTTCGGAACCAGGCGCCGATCGGAATGCCGAATCCCATCTTCTTTCGCGTGAAGATCGACTTGGGAATCATCGATCCGAATGCGTCCTGAAGCAGCAGCTTGCCGCGCCGGCCGCGGAATTTTAAATGCACCGGCAGCGAGGCGGCGAACTCGACGACACGATGGTCCAGCATCGGTTGTCGCACCTCCAGTGAATGGGCCATCGACGCGATGTCGACTTTCGTGCACAGGTCGCACGGCAGATAGGACAACATGTCGGTGATCGATGCCCGGGTGACGACGTCGCGGCCCTCGCTGCGATCCCAGATCGCGCCGAGGAACTCGAACGGGTCTTCGCCCGGCAATCGCTGGACAAACTCGTCGGTGTACAATTCCGCCCGCATCCGTTCGGGAAAGATCTGCAGCCAATTCAAATAGCGCCGTGCTTCCGGTTGATCGATCGCTTCCAAAAAACGTTTGGCACGTCGCGTGATCGAATACTGTTTGTTGTTGTCGGGCAATCGCTGGATCAGCCCGATGCCCGGTAGTTTGTGAATCGGAAACATCCTCCGCAGACGCACGCTTAACCACAACGCGCGGTAGCGATCGTATCCGGCAAACAGTTCGTCACCGCCGTCGCCGGACAGCGCCACCGTGACTTCGCGGCGCGTCAGTTCGGACAGGTACCAGGTCGGCACGGCGGATGAATCGCCGAACGGTTCGTCGTAATGCCAAACCAGTTTGTCGATGATGTCCACGCCGTTGGGCTGGACTTCGAAGCGTTGGTGGTTGGTCCCCAGGTGCTCGGCGACTTGGGCCGCGTAGCCGGTTTCGTCGAAGTCGGCGATCGGGAATCCGATGCTAAAGGTGCGGATCGGCGTGTCGCCTTCTTGGCGCTGGGCGATCGCGGTGATCAAGGACGAATCGATGCCGCCGGACAAGAACGATCCCAACGGCACATCGCTCTGCAGACGCAGACGGACCGAATCGGACAGCAATTCGCGCAGCCGTTCGACCGCTTCGCCCTTGCTGCGGGGCACTTCGACGGTCGGGTCGAAATCCCAATACGGCTGGACGACCAGTTTGCCTTTTTCGAAGATCGCGACATGGCCCGGCGGCAGTTTTCGAACGCCCTTCCAAATCGTTCCCGGGTGCGGGATATACTGATAGGTCAAGAATTCATCGATCGCCGCGGGATCGATTTCATTGCAGACACCGGGGACGGCCGCCAGGCTTTTCAGTTCGCTGCCGAACACCAGTCGATCGCCGACCAACGCGTAGTAGAGGGGTTTTTGTCCGATCCGATCCCGCGCCAGCACCAGTCGGCTGCGGCGCGTGTCCCAGATCGCGATCGCGAACATGCCATTGAGTTCGGCAAAGCAATCCGTGCCGATGTCTTCATACAGGTGCAGCACCGATTCACCGTCGCCATGGGTGGCAAATTGATGGCCGCTGCCTTCGAGCCGATGGCGGAGGTCTTTGAAGTTATAGATCTCGCCGTTGAAAACCATTCGCACGCCACCGTCCTCGTTGGACATCGGCTGTGGGGCACCTTCGACATCGATGATGGACAGGCGGCGAAATCCGAGTGCGACGCCGTAGCGACGTCCTTGGCCGTCGCGTTGATCGTTGTCAATCCAAACGCGGTCGTCGTCCGGACCGCGATGCGCGATCGCGTCGGTCATCTGCTTCAGCAGTGACCGATCGACACGAAGAGACTCGCTTTGCCATACCGCTCCGGTGATTCCGCACATTGAGTCAGATCAGCCTTGGTCCAACTGGGGAAGCACCGCTTCGATGGCATCGACCATCTCACGCATGGTTTGAAATCGTTGTTGCGGCTTCTTTTGAATCGCCCGCATGACGATTTCGTCGGCCGCCTTGGGGATCTTGCGTTCCGGTGACTTTTCGCTCGGCGGAGGCACTTCGCCGGAGATGATGTTGCGAAACGTCTGGTCGATGTTGGCGCCCCGGAACGGTTCACGGATCGCCAACAATTCGTACATGCAGACGCCCACGTTAAAGATGTCGCTGCGTTCGTCGATGGTCCGTGTGCCTTGGATTTGTTCCGGCGACATGTACAACGGGGTGCCGGGGCGCTGGCCGCCGCCGGTCAGCGTCAACAATTGCTGTTCGTCTTCTTCTTTCTGAAGCTGGGACGCGTCGTATCGCGTCACGGTTTGGTCATCCATCGATCCCCAAACCTTCGCCGTGCCCCAATCGAGCAGATAGACTTCGCCGAAATTGCCCAGCCAGATATTCTCGGGTTTGACGTCACGGTGGATCACGCCACGTGCGTGGGCATAAGCCAAGGCCAAACAGGCGTCCGCGAGTGCCGAGATCCGGCGAACTTGGGGGTAGCGTTTGGCGATTTCTTCATCCCCGCGGGCAATCTGCTTGAGAATCTCGAACAGGTTGACCCCCGAAATCAGCTTCATCGTGAAGTAGATGCCATGCACCAAGTCGTTTCCGATTTCGTAAACCGGGATCGTGTTGGGGTGTTGCAGCTGGGCGGTGACACGGGCCTCGCGAAGCAGCCGGCGTTTTTCGTTGGGGACATTCCGGTTGTCGCTGTGCAACATTTTGATCGCCACGGTCCGGCCGGTGACGGGGTCGAAAGCTGCACTGAGGACGCCGTTGCCGCCCCGGGCGATTTCACGGAGCCCCGAGTAGCGGCGTATTCCGGACGGCAATTTGCGTGGAAGGTCGGGGTCGGTTCCAGACAGGATGATGGTCGGTTCGTTCTGCATCACGCTCGCCAATGAAGATAATGGACGCCACCATTCTAGCGCACCCGCAGGGACTCGGTTAGCCCAGCAGAAACGTGACCGGTTTGCCCCAGATGGGCCGCCCCCGGATGGCCATTCGGTCCGTCGAAACCGCCGTCATTTCGTCGTCCGGGCGCGCGGTCCCAGTCGCCCGAACATGCGGTCCAGCTCGTCACGGCTGAAAAACAACGCCGTCGGCCGGCCGTGCGGGCAGTGATGGGTGTCGTTGTACAGGTCACGCTGTTCCAACAGGGCGCGGATTTCTTCAGGCCGCAGCGGGTCGCCGGCTTTCACGGCCGCCTTGCACGCGATCGTCGAAAGCAAATGATTGAGCAATTCGATCGGTTCGGGTTTTTCGCCGCCCCCGAGCACCGATTCCATCAGCGTCCGCAGCATGTCCGCCGGCGGCTTGTTCTTGAGCATCGCCGGGTACGATCGAATCACAATCGTATCCCCGCCGAACTCTGCGATTTCCATCCCGATCTGCGCCAAGGTTTCCTGGTGGTCCAACACCGCCGTTCGTTCGGCCGGCGTCATCGAGACCGGCTCGGGGACCAGCAGCCCTTGCGATTCGAGTGATTGACCGCTCTCCAAGACTTTGGTTTTGACCCGCTCGTACAAGACGCGTTCGTGCAGCGCGTGCTGGTCGATCACGACCATGCCTTTTTCGTCTTGGGTGACCAGGTAGCGGTTGTGGACTTGAAACCCGAGATGGCAAACGGCGGGGTGGTCGACTCCGGAATCTTCCGGCGATGCGGCTTGTGGGCCATCCCAGGGCGCCACGTTTTCGTCGCTCGCCGAGTCGGTCGTCGCCGTCGGAGACCCCTGGTGAGGCATCGAGGGTGAGCCGCCACCGGGGAACGGTTGAAAGCTGGGGACCGAACCGAACGAGGGAATCGAACGAGCCGCGACGTCTGGAGCGGATCCCATCGCCGATCCGCCGCTGGAATCGTCACCGCGGGCGGGCGAGACGAACACGTCGGATGGGTTGTTTCCAGTTCGCGCCCATTCGATCACCGATTGCCGATGCGCCTGCTCGGCTCGAACCGGCATCCCCAGTTCACTGCGGGGCGCCGGCGTCAGGTCCGCGTCGTCGGCAACCGGCGCGGGGCCGACCCGCTGCGTCATGTCGGTGGTCAAGAAGTGGTGTCGCAGCGTCTGCAACAACCGGCTGTAAACTCGGCCGCCGTCGGTGAAACGAACTTCCAACTTGGTCGGGTGCACGTTGACGTCGATCAACTCCGGCGGCATCGACATCCGCAAGAAACAAACCGGGTGCCGGCCGACCATCAACAGCCCACGATAGGCCTCGCCCAAGGCGTGCTGCAGCGAACGGTCGCGGATGTGTCGGCTGTTGAGGAACAGATACTGCATCCGCGAATTGCCGCGGCTGACCGACGGGTCACAGACGTAACCCTGGACATGGATTTGCGAGTCGTCACTGTTGATCGGGATCAACGCGTCGGCGATTTCGCCGCCGAAGAACGCCGCAATCCGCTCGCTCCACCGCTCGGTCACCGGCAGGTCATACAGCGGTTTGTCATTGTTGTTGAGCACAAAGTGGATGTGCGAATTGGCCAGCGCGATCCGCGTGAAGGCCTCCACGATGTGCCCTTTTTCGGTTTGCGCGGTTTTCAAAAACCGATGCCGAACCGGCGTGTTGAAGAACAGATTGCGGACTTCCATCACCGTTCCGACCGGGCAACCACAAGGCTGTGGTGGATCGATCACGCCGCCGCGGACTCGAATTTCGTTGCCCGCAGTCTCGCCGTCGGTGCGGCTGCGGATGGTCAATTGAGACACGCTGCCGATCGACGCCAACGCTTCACCGCGGAACCCGAGCGTGGACACGTGAAACAAGTCCTCGTCGGTCGGCAGCTTGCTCGTCGCGTGACTGGCCAACGCCAGCGGCAATTGCTCGGCCGTCATCCCGCAACCGTTGTCGCTGATGCGGATCATCTCGGTGCCGCCGCCGACGATCGAAACCTCGATCCGAGTCGCCCCGGCGTCGACGCTGTTTTCCAACAATTCCTTGACCACCGACGCGGGCCGCTCGATCACCTCCCCGGCGGCGATCTGGTTGATCAGATTGGGGGGCAATTGGCGAATCGTCGGCAATGTTTTAGCTGTGGCTTCCATGCCCGCAATTTACCCCTCCAAGCCCAACAGACCAACCGGCGAAACCGAAACGCCTCCAGAAAGCCCGCCTGGCTGCTAGCAAGACGCCCGCCGGGGTCGCGTCGAATGCATCCGCCGGCGGTGCGGCAGTCTGCGCTCGTAAAGGAGGTGATTGGTGAGCTTGAGCGTGCGGGCTGGCCGGGTCCGAGGGCGCCGACGTCATTTGCTTCGACACCCTTCGGGGTCGCGTTTGACGGGGGACCGGATTTCCGGAGGTGTCGCTTCGCTCACCTCCGGCTACTGGCTTGGACCCCGTCGGGGTCGTGCCGCGCACTTTGGCGTCAGCCGGTTCTCGCCAGCGTCCGGGCGGCGCTAATCAGCACGCGTCCGGTGGGGCCCGTGGCCTGACGGCCGGCGGCTCAAGTGTTGCATCAACGTCCCTTCGCGTTGGCGGTCTGAATCGGCGTCAGATTCCCCCGGCAACGTCGATGAACTGGCCCGTGGTGAAACTGGATCGATCCGACACCAACCACAGGATCGCTTCGGCGACCTCCTCCGATATGCCGGGCCGCCCCAGCGGAAGCGTGGCGCCGATTCGTTGAGCCCGTCCCGGTTCTCCGCCGTCGGCGTGGATTTCCGTCTCGATGACCCCCGGTCGGACCGCGTTGACCCGGATCCCTCGGCCGGCAACCTCCTTGGCCAAACCGATCGTCAACGAATCGATCGCTCCCTTGGATGCCGCATAGTCGACGTATTCGTCGGGTGACCCGGTGCGCGAGGCGATCGAGGACACATTGACGATGTTGCCGCCGTCGTTCATGCGTTGGATCGCTTCGCGGCAGCAAAGAAACGGACCGATCACATTGACGGAGAAAATTCGATTCAAACGATCGGCCGTGATCGCTTGCACCGTCGCCTGCGGTTCCAGAATTCCCGCATTGTTGACGAGCGCATCGAGACGTCCCCAGCGATCGTCGACCGCCGCAAACAGCCGTCGGATCTCGTTCTCATCCGAAACGTCAGCCTGAACGGCGAACGCGTCGCCTCCGTCGGCAACGATTTGCTCCACGACCGCCTGGGCCGCATTCGATCGTTGGCGGAAATTGACCGCAACGCGATAGCCGTTGCGGCCGAGAAGCCTCGCCGTCGCGGCGCCGATCCCGCGACTCGCCCCGGTCACGATCGCGACCTTTTCAGTCATCTTGCTCGTCTCCATTGTGGCACGTCGACAACACCTTGAGATTTAGCACGTGTGGCAAAGCAGACGACTCAGTCGGCAACAGTCGCGAACATGGCCCAAATCAAGCAGATCATGCTCGCGAGATAGCAGCACCACCACAACAAAAACCCGAAGGAACCCGTGGCAGCCTGAACCATCAACCCGCCGGCAAAGAGCCCGAGGGAGGCCACCACTCTGGTTCGCGCCGACACCGGCTTGGCCGGGCGTTTTCGATACGGCGATTGCAAGTCACGCAAGTCATCAGGGTTGACGACTTGCGTCGGCCGGTAGGGATTGGGCCCGTTCATTCGAACTTGAACGTCAGTTGAACCTGTGCCGAAAGCGTTTGTTCGCCGGTTTGAATGGGAACCGACGAACGGGATTCGGCCATCGCCATGAAACGCATCGGTCCGGGCTGGTTGCCGCCGGAGTGGTCGCGGATTTCCACCAGTTGGCCGAGCTTGACGCCGGCTTCCTTGGCCATCAAGCCGGCTTTGCGCTTGCCGTCACGGATGGCTTTGTTGCGGGCTTCGTCCATCAACGTTTCTGAATCGGCGATCGAAAAGCTGATGCCGTTGATTTGGTTCGCGCCGGCCGTGACGACTTGATCGAGCACGACGCCAAGCGATTCGATTTTACGCACCCGGACATGGACCTGGTTGGACACCCGGTAGCCATCGATCTTGGGCGGCTCGCCGTCGGGATTGCGCATGCGTTGGTAGCGCGGCGCGACGTTGAAACTGGTGGTCTGGATGTCTTTTTCGGCGATGCCAAGCTGTTTCAGTTTCTCCAGCAGTCGCTTCATTTGATCGTTGTTTGCGACCAGCGCCGCTTTGGCGCTGTCTGCCTCGACCACAACACCGACATTGATCTCGGCCACATCGGGCACTCCGTTCACCTCTCCCGTGCCGCTGACGATGATCACCCGGTTGGCGGTGCTGGTTTCAGAGTTCGGCTCCTGAGCACCGATCCCCAACGGAAAGAGCAACAGGGCAGCGACAAATGTTAAACGCGTGTTCATAAGTTGAGTTCCATTTTGTATCAGACAGGGCAGCTGCACCGGCGTGGCGGTCGGTTGCAAGCAGCTGCTCCAAATTCACACTAATGGACCATCGAAGAAGCGTCAAATGAAGGTGTGTGGCAGGCAAATTGGGTTGCCTCCGCCAGAGGGTGGGGCTGCTGTGTTTGCCACGCGCCGGCGGAATGGGCGAGGCCCCAATGGGATCGGCCGGGGCAGTTATACTGCGTCGGTTGCAAAATGATTCAGTCCATCACGCGGGGGCGTTCTGACGTGCCGACTCTCATGCTCTTCCACGGCTGCCGATCCAATCGTTCTGCGGCATGCCTACTCTTGCTTGCCGTCTGTTTTACCGGGTTGCACACCACGCCAACGCTCATTGCACAGGACGACAGCGCGCCAGCCGAGCCACTCTCGATCAAGCTACTGGAAATGGATTTGACGGCGACCGCCAAACTGTTTGCCCGGCATGACTTGGATGACGATGGGGCGCTGAGCAAATCCGAGTACGAGCGGCTGAAGTGGACCAGCGAAGACATCCGCCCGTTTGATCTCAATCGCAGCGGTGACCTGCAGCAAGTCGAAGTCACGCTCAAACTCGCGGCCGAACGTGAACGTGCGGGCATCGTGCAGATGGATTCGATTTTGGCCGACCGTTACACCAAGCGATATGACAGCAACCGAGACGGAAAGTTGCAGTTGAGGGAACTGGAGAACAATACGTTTTCAGATCAGATCGAAAGCTACGATCGAAATTCCGATGACGAACTCTCTGCCGATGAATTGATTCGTGGATTGGCGTTTGAACGCAAGTTTCGTGATGAGTTGGGTGTCAAGGGTTGTGACCAAGGCGGTGCGATGGCGCTGATCAATCAAGGTGATCTCAATGGAGATCGTCAGTTGGGCGGCGATGAACTCGGCGCCGTCGACTTGGATTCGGCAACGATGAAGTTCGATCGAAACGACAACGAATCGTTATCGGTCTCGGAGCTGGCCGAATACTTGGCCGACCGCCGCATGCGGATGGGGATGACGCCCTCGGATCAATTGCTCGCCAGAAATGTGATCCGACGCAGCGACCCAGACGGCGACGGTTTAGTGCCGGCGAACCTGTTTCGCCAAGCCGACCCAGACCCAGACCCAGACCTCGGTAGCCCCGACGAAAACGGTGACGGACTCCTGTCGCTGTTGGAAATCGAAACGTATTTGGCGAAGCAGCGAAAGCTGCTGGGGTTCGACGACGAATCCGCCAACCGGGCATCGATCTTGATCGCGAGAAATGATTCCAACGGCGATCGCAAACTGTCCAAGGCGGAGCTGAAGGCCAGTGGGGCCAACCGTGACAGTCCACTCTTCCCTGAAAAACTCAGTCTGATCGACCAAGACGGCGATGCTGCGATCGATATGAAGGAACTGGCACGGTTCATCCAGAAGACCCGGCGGCCGTGAAGGCGGGAAGTTGCCGTCGGTCAGGTCGTCGTGCATCTCAAAGGAGATCGGGTCAAAAAACTGAGTGGTCAAAAAATGAAGCATCCGGCGGGTGAGAACGCAGGCACTCACCGATGCCGGTGGAAGCTACTTGTCCCCGCCGCCGTCAACAGCGGCAAGGAACTGGTCGATCAATCCTTCCGGTGCTTTGACCACATGTTCGGGGCCAGGAAACTGTCCGCTTTTGACATCGTCGATATAGTCTCGAAAGCCCCCGACGCGCTCCGCCTGCATCGCCTGTTCCATCTTGAACAGGTTCCGATACTGTTTGGTGTGTCGTGGATAGGGAGGAGCGTGGTTGCCCAAAATGTCTTCGGCGAACATGAATTGAATGTCACCGCCACTGCCTGCACCGATGGACGACGTCACCAGGCGGGTGCGTTTGGAGATCTGTGCAAGCAGCTCGGCCGGTACGACTTCCACTTCCACCGCCCAGGCTCCTGCTTCTTCAAACGATTGAATCTGCTCGTAGACCCACATCGCTTCTTCGATCGTTTTGCCGACCGCCCTCAGGCCTCCCGTCCAGGTGCTCAAGCGGGGCACCAGGCCGGCGTGCGCTTCCACCGGAATTCCAGCGTCCGAAACGGCTCGAATGAATTCGGGTCCCCATTGGCACATGATTCCATCGGCGCCGAGTTCCATGGCGTCGTAGCCGGCACGCACCGCTTCGGCCGCGGTCGCAATCTTTGTCAATCCGATACAGAACGTCATGAAGGTGTGCGGCGCTGCGTTTCGGATCGCAAGTGCACTGGCCGGATCCGCTGGATCAAATTTGACTTTCAGCGTGTCGATTCCTGCCTCTTCCGCCGCCGCTGCCTCGCGCGTCGTAAACGGCATGGTCTCGGTGAGGACCGCTTTTCCTTTCAAATCTTGAAGATGCTTGATCGTATGGTTGCGGGTTGCGTAGGCCCCACCGAGTGTCATCGTCCGGTGTAATCCTCGTTTGTGCGCGTCTCTGGGAGGCAGTGCGTTGGGTGGGTTTGCGTCGGAGTTCATCGATTTGATTTTCTGTTCCAGAGAAGAAACGGCAATTGGTGTGGGATGTCGCAAAACATATCGCACCGCTCGAAAGGAATCAAAGCGAGCGTCGCTGCCGTCGCCAGACGGCGGTACCAAGTCGGCTATACTCCAACAGGGAATCCCGAGTGGTTCGTCCCTTTCAGGAGACCGGTACGCATGCGTCGCATTTGCCGAATTTCAATTGTCGTCTTGGCGTTCGCGCTCTTCGCGGGCGACCATGCCACGGCTCAACCCTTGGTCTACACCGCAGAGAGTCTGGAAAGCTGGATCATCAACGCGGACCGTGTTTGGATTGCCAGGGTCGTCAGGGTCCGCGACGAGCCGATCCCCGGCGGCTCGGAGAAGCCTGGCATCACGATCGCAGTGGAGGAAACGCTCAAGTACCCGATCTTCGAGCAACATCATGAGAAAATGGGGCTGTTCGTCGAACACCCGACGGCGCGGTTCAAAGACGTTGAGGAGCGTTCCAGTCGTCTGCTGATCGCGCACAGCGATCATCACCAGTTCTCGCCGAAATTGATTGAGTTGACGCCGGGCAAGATCGAAGTCCTTCGGGCTGATTTCACGATCCTGCGCACACCTGAGGCGGTCCTCCAGGCGGCCAGGGAGATCATCGGCCGCGTGCCACCCAACGTGCGGCAACTGCATACCGTTTGTTTGACGATTCCACCGGACGTGCCGTTCGATTCCAAACGGGGACCACACGGGCAACTGATCGTGCCCGTGGACGAGCCACTGGAGACGCTGGCGATCGGATGGCTGAACTCCGAAAACTACTCCAGCCGATCGAAAGCCGCCGAGGTGCTACGGTACTTCAAGTCCGAAGCCAACATCGACCGACTGCGCGGGCTGCTGCAGGACACGGGGTACAGCGAACAGACGGCCGACGATCGAACCCGCACCAAGTACTACGGCGTCCGCGACCAAGCCTACCAAACGCTCAAGGCCTGGGGAATCAACGTCGAACGCCCCGTGATCATCGAGTCCAACCGCGGGCAGGATCAGTAGGTGCGACCAGTTCCCGTGACACTTCAGAGCCGGCCGGGGAAAAGAGGTAAGAAGATTTGGGAGGTAAGAAGATTTGGGAGGTAAGAAGATTCGGGAGGTAAGAAGATTCGGGAGGTAAGAAGATTCGGGAGGTAAGAAGATTCGGGAGGTAAGAAGATTCGGGAGGTAAGAAGATTCGGGAGGTAAGAAGATGAATCCCCGCAGCGATCCCCGGTCGTCGGCAATTTTCTTACCTCCGAAATTTTCTTACCCTCCGTTTTCGATCGACCGGTGGCGTTGTTTCCGGGCATCAGTCGAGTGACCATCGGCTTGGAGGACCTGCGCGGAACATCTGACCGATTGCTCCCTTTTGTCCCATTGTGAGCTCGGCCCTGCTTTTTGTGCTGTTTGAAACGGCTAAAATGCAGAGCATTCAAGGGGGACAAAATGGCAAGCTTTGATAAACTCTCGTACTTTCTCCGCGCACCCGCCTATCCCGTGATTGTTGATGTTGATGGAGTGTTGGTCGCGGCAAAGTCAGCAAAGACGCTCTACGAAAAACTTTCACCGCTCGAGCTTGTCGAAAAGAAGAACTACAGCTCAATTGACCGGACCGGTGATCCTTGGATTTTTGTTGTGATGGAACGTACGGCGGTTCTCTCGCCGTTCACTGTCGAAAAACCTCGAACAAAACTGGATCTCATTCGCTGGTTCAACCATCGCAAAAATAAACCGGTTGACGAAGTGGAGTACTCCGAGAAATCGTTGTCTTCAAAGAGGCGTGATTTCATCATTGCTGAAATTGCAGACCGACTGATCGATGCCCAGAAGCGAAGCGCATCGCGTCGAGGCTAGTTGGTTGGCCGATGGACCGACATCGGAAACGGCTAACGGCAGCGTTACACACGCTCGCCGCGCCGGCGACGCCGTCCATTGTGCGAGGCAGGTTCCGACAACTCGGTCTTCATCTGCCGTTGCAAGATTCCCGCTTGCTCGGTCATCACGGCTGCGAAATCGGTGGATGACTCGTGCATCCACTTCATCAACGAACTGACGACCAGCTCTTTCAGGTAGGCGAACGAAAACGCTTCGGTGATTGCGGCGATCGGATCGACTTGTTCCGCCGTCCAGCCACACTCGCCGGAAAGTCGTTGTTGCCAGTCGGCGAGATACTGGCTCCGTTCTTCGAGCGCAGGAAGATTGAAGTGGTACTTGCGATCAAAACGGCTGGGGCGGTCGATGATTGCCGAATCGATCCGCTCGGCGTGATTCGTCGTGGCGAGGACGATCATCCCGTGGTTCTGCTCGAAACCGTCCAGCTGATTGAGAAAGAAAGATCGGTTTTCGTCATTGACCAGCGAGTCCAAGTCTTCGAGGACCAGGACGCAAGGGCGAAGTCCGCGGGCGCGGTCAAAGACTTGTTTCCACATCTGCTCGGGCGTGTAGTACTGATGGCTCAGGCTCTGCACGTAGAGGCTCGAGATGTCCAGTTCTTTCACGAGCGCGCGGGCACAGTGCGTCTTTCCGTTGCCCGGCGGGCCGATCATCAATGCGCCACGCCGCCAAGCAATGCCGAGCCGGGTGTAGCGATCTTCGGCTTCCAGGAACTGTTGAAAGTCGTTGCGTATCGCATCCTTCATGCCGTCGGCCAGGATCAGATCGTCAAAGGATGCCGATCGAGTCGCCTCGTACAGGCTGTGGCTGCGGTTCCATCGGCCGTTGGAGAAGACCAGGATCGCGTTCCCCGGCGCGTGCGTCTTTCGCTCGACATCGAGAATGAAAGCGTCGGCGATCTCGGCCGACTCGGCGACGACCCAGTCACGGCTTTCGCCGCCGCATCCGGCTTCCCATTGCAGATGCACGACGTGGATGGAGTGGTCATTCCATGTCACCTGCCAAACAACCTGTTCATAGCTGGAAAACAGGCGGTCGTAGTCTTCACCGCCCCAATACCGAAACAGGCTCGGCCGCGGCTCTGCAAGCGGCTCGAGTTCGCAGTGCCCCAGCCGCGCGAACTCCTCCACCTCGAGATTTCGACAGGGCACCACCGCCTGGTCGCCTACATGGCCCAGCAGAATCGACTCAGCCTTGACGGCCAGCGCCGATGGATTGTCACCTAACGCCTCAGAGATAAATGTTGAAGGAAGCATAAAGTTTTGTATCGCTTATCGTGTCGCGGACCGGCCCTTCTACCAGACCCAGCAGCTCAACTTAGGTTCGGTCAGTACCCGATCTGCGGACCAAGTTGGCGCCGAATCAACGCGGAGTCGAAGCTCCTCGCCAAAGAGAATCTCGTTCGCCCGCCCCGAAATCAGACACCGACGCGCGGTGGCCAACCGTCTGGAATCAACAGCCTATCGGCCGAGACAATGGCAAGCAAGAATCGGCACGACTTAGAAACAATCGGAATTCTGGAACCTTTACTTCGGTGGACGCAGCATGGGATTCAGCCGCAGCGTTACTCTTCTTCGACAAGTGCCTCGGGAGTCTTCCATGGAGTGCCGAGGATGAGTCCGCCCGGACGCGCGTAGATGTCAGCCTTGAAGTCGTAGATTGGCGTAAACTGAGTACGGAAGTCTGAAAGGCCACACTGGAAGAAGTCGCTTGGCAGTTCATCTCCAAGACGCCAGTCAAGGACCCAGTGATGGTGTTCTTGCTTCTGGCCGAATGGGCTTCCCGAGGCCATCTTCAACACGTAGGGAAGGAATTTTCCTGACGGATGCTTTTTCCACTTGATCTCGGTTTCGCCAAAATGGTCAGGCCTGTTCGTGTCTTTGCTTTTGAACGTGACTTTTACCGGGAGGTAGTCGTATGCTTTGCCCTGTACTAATTCAATTTCAAAATCATGAACTCCGGATTTCCACCGCCATTTGCTCCTCACATCTCCCTGGGTCACCTTCGCTGCCTCAAGCAGTTCTGATTTCTGCAGGTAAGTTCTTTCGATCCAGCCGTATTGGTCATCTCCATTCCCGACAAACATCGGGTGAACGATCAGCGTGTCGAAAACGGAAAGCCGGACGCCGGTGAGACGCTGTTTCTCCATGAATTCATTGATGGACTGGTTTGCCTCACGCACCTTGTAGGGTCGTCGCGAAGCGGAGCCGTAACGTCCCATCGCCTTGTCCTTGCACTTGTAGAACTCCACCCAGTACTGATGTTCATACGTTCGGCTGGTGGATTCTGGCCCCATCACCTTGCAATGGGAAAGGTATTCGAGTCCCCGATTGCTGTCGGCGGCAAAGAACTTGTAGATTCGGTTGATCTGGAGAGGCGGCCTTGCAACCGACGCATCATAGATTACTTGGCTTTCTCCTTGGATCATCAAGGAGTACCTTTTCAGTGTGCTGTCGCGTAACAGGGTTAAATCGGCGATTCCCTGAAATGCGATTTCCTCCGCAGTGCTCGGCGCCTTGCGATTTTCGGCGAGGCTTGGTGTCGAGGCCAGGAAGGATAAAAAGCACAGCGTGATTGAACGGTGATGCATGCGAGCCCTCGTTTTTGACTCTGCTCACGGTGAAGGTATCCACCGTGAGCAGAACGGTTGAAAGAAAGTGGCGTTACCACCCGAAGCATTGAGTTCCGCTTAACTCGACCCAGTCGACGGCATCTTCAAATGAAGGATTGAGGATGTCGCCTTCGCATTTGAAGTATGTTTCATGTTCGTTGCACTCACAGTCTCCTTCCAAGCCGCACTGATAAGTATCTGGATTTGCCTCGTCAGGCTCGCGTCCTTCTTCATTGGTGTTTGCGTCTCGCTGCTCCTTTACCTCTTGATTGTAATCGTCTCCATGGTAGTGCCAGCTCTTCCCTGCGCAAGCAGCTGCCGTCGTTGGATTTCCACACTGGTACGTCTTTACTCCTCCGGATTGATTGGTCCAGCATGTTTCAGTGTAAAATGTTGAGCACACGCGGATCATATTGTGAGGAACGATGTACCTGACACAGTCAAACTGTGCATTCGCAGCAGGGCCGATAGCTGCAGCCAAGATGATGGTAAGTAACAGACGCATTTCATAACCCCTTTTCTAACGAACGAACTTTAAACCGAAATTCGATGTCTTCGCACGATGCGAGGAGAGTCTCGCCATCCTTCAGGTCAATTACATCTTTCCCGCTGAATGTCAAGATGACCGACTTCGTGTTTGAAACGGCAGATGCCGTGAGGATCCGGATGGGCATTGAGTTTTCCGACACCGACTTCAGCCCGATTTTCAACGTCCCATCGCCTTCTTTCGCCTTCGATGCAATGCTTTCGATGTCACCGAAGAGAAACAGTCGGAAATCCTTGTCGGGGTGGATGAACACCGTGCTCGGAACACTTCTAATCCTGCCGGGATGCTTGAGTGGTATGAGGAGCGGTGTGAGCTCAAGTCGTTCTCTGTTTGGACGCAGGACAAACGTCCTCAATTGAAGATTGTCTATAAACCTTGTGTCGTCGGTCCATTGGAAGGTCAGTTTGGTGTTCTCGCCGATCGTTCGGCTGTCAACGATGGATGCATAACCGCCAGACACTTCAAATTCTAAGGCGGAATTTCTGTAGTTTTCGTCATGCATGACGATCTCGATTGATCCTGTGCCACCATCGGGGAAAACGAGCTCGTCCGCGCACGTGACACGGGGAGCCAGTCTTCCTTTGAGATTGATCGTATGGAATCGGCCAGCGAGCTCAAGACTCACCTTCTCGGAAAAGTTGCCGACTCCTCTTTTCGCAACTTGTAGCAAGACGTGTTTTTGGTCTCCGGGAGCAATCGAGCCGTCTTCTGGCGTTGCGAGCGTGCATCCGCACGAGGTTATCATGTTGCCCACGCGTACTGGCTGCGTGGCATCGTTGTTTACGATGACACGACCCTGGTGGATTGTTCCAGAAAAGCTCTTTCCAAGGTCAACAGTGCTCTCGGTCGGTCCATCGGAGACCATGATTGTTCCGAACAACGGTAGCTGGCTCACTTCCGTCTTGCTAAGCAAGATTTCTTGTGTCGGTTTCGCTTCTTCAGCAACTGCAATGATTGTCAGCAGGCTGGTGATCGCGACGCCCCAAAACGACATCCGTACGAGCATTGTTTGGCTCCATGATTAACGAGCCAGCCACTCACGACGCAAATCCCGCTGCTGCGCACATTGAAGTATCAAGAGTGCTTGTTGCGCAGCATGCTTAGAGTGCCCCAGTTAAATAGCCGCCTCTCAATGGTGTTGTTAAGCAACCGGAGCCATTGGAAGCGGTGCGGTCTGCGTCTGTCAATGAAAAACCAGTTTTTTTGAAGGATAAAGTTTCAGAGCAGTGTTCACCCAATCGCGTGCAAATGTTTGGGGTGCATTCCAGAGACAGGGGCGCCGTTTTGAGATGAGTGCAGAACCGTTTTCGGCGGCCGATCACGCTTCACGCGGCTTTGAACAGCACTTGATTGCTGGGGACGCGGCCGAGGGCTTCGTTGCCGTAGGTGGAGAGCGTTGCATCGGCGACTTCGAAGCCGTGGCGGAACAGCAGGCTGAACTCGCTGTGGGTGAGCCGACGGAGTGTGGTTTCGATCTGCGCGACCCGGCTGACTTCGTCGTCCGTCAGCGCGGGTTTGCCCGTGCCGGGATTGCGCAAGTAAACCTTTTTGGTCGCCAACCCCAGACGCAAATAGGCGCCCGTTCCCGGGTTCTGTTTAAAGAACTCCATCAACATCCTCGTCCGCAGGCTGCGGACCTGGTCGGTTGCGATATCGACCAGTCGCATCGATGCCTTCAGGTACCCCGGACGCCACCGTGATTGTCGAGTCTCGCTCGACAGCGGGCGTGACGCATCACAGACGATCAAGAAATCCGTGTCACCGCAAAGGCCTTCGCCGGGCTTGAACAGCGACTCGACGCCCAAGTTGTCGTAGACGCCGCCGTCCCAGAGGTGAAGGTGGTTGTACTTCGGTGTGATGTTGCACCAATCGCCATCGCGATACTCGCTCCACCGGTGCTTGCGAGATTGAAGACGCAACGGCCCGATCAAACCCGGAACGGCGGCCGACGCGGCCATCGCGTGCGACAAACGAAAACGAGGGTCGGTGACGTACTTGGTTTGATAGTCGCCCATCAAGTCGCGTTGGAAACGCCAGTTTTTGCCGGTCTGGTAACAGGTCGCATTGATGATCCAGCGTGGCGTGACGGGCAAATCGGCGAGCGATCCCCCGATGCCCCAGTTGCGTTCCAATGCGTCGCCCAGCACCGATGCCCGGCCGGTCGCCAGACGCCACGGAAACAGCAGCGAGTTCAGGACATACGTCCGCTGCACATTTCGCGTCGTCAACACGGACAGGCAACGGGGCACGACATCATGCAAGTATTCTTCGCTGCCGGGCCATCGGTATCCGGCCGATGCGATGACCAGCCCGGCAGCCAAGCTGCCGCCGGAAACGCTGGAGACGATTTCCACGTTGCCGAGCAAGTCTTGCCGCGCCAGCCGAGCCAGAACACCGAGATGAAACACCGTCGCACGGACGCCACCGCCAGAGAATGCCAGCGAGATCTTCATGAAACATTGCGGTGATGGCGTGAAACAGGGCTTCCAGTGGACCCGCAAAATCATCGGGGATTCGCGCGTCAGACGTCGCCGCGATGGTAGGGTCGCAGCAATCGCCAGATCCAGATCAATCCAGCGATCGCCGGCTAAAACGACGACCCTTGTCGCGTGATAGCGCCAATGCAGCCGGCTCCGTCACGGCACTGGAGCGACCGGATTCCCACGTCACGCAAAGCAAACGATCGAAATGCCACGCTCGTTCCTGCCGCCGAACACGATCCTGAGCTTTCCAGCACTTGTCGCAATCGCCAGCCTGGCCGGGCGTAATCAATACGAAGACGCTGTGTCCCCGGTCTGCTTTTCAACGAATGCAGCGTTTTTGAGAAACCATTCTGACGTATGCGAGCGCGAATCAGTTTCCAGTCGGAATCGTCGGGATCAGGAGAAACGACGTGTCCGTCCGATCGCTATTCGGAGCACTCGATGCATAATTGGATGTCGTCAGCAATGGAAATCCTGTTGCCGAATCACGATCGGTCATCCCTGCGATATGGATCGTGTGAAAGTCGTCCAAGAAGAGAGACGCATCGTCCGCATGAACGAGACTATCCAAATCGATCGCACCGTGTTCGGGGGTGTACAGTCCCGTGTAAACGTTGATCCCAATGTCGCCGTCGTTATTGGTGGTCCAGCCTTGTCCCGGCAAATTCTTTCGCCCATTCTTGAGGACTGTGAGTGAATCATCGAAGAAACTAACGACGCTGCCTCGGTTATCCACCCACCCAACGACCGTGCCAGAGTCGTTGATGTCGCGAACCGTCAACGGAAGCATGGTTTCCTCAACGACGCCGTCGGCCTTTAGGCAGTATCGGACATAGCCGGCCGAGTGTTGGATCGCAATAAAAAGATCGCCGTCCGTGTTGCGATTGCTGATCCATCCATTGAACGCATCGCTTGCGACCGGGGTGAACGATTGATCGATAGATCGATACAAGTAGGCAATGTCAGACTGATATGCCATCAAGAGAACGTCCCCCGAGTTGTTCATATCGGTTGCCCACGAATCGCTTCCATCTGGCGATTGAAGCAACTTCAGTGGCGTTTCGGAGTTTGGATCGAACAGGTATCCAGCGCTCGCGACGCCGCTTATCACTGGTTGGCCGTCCTCGGTCAACTTAGTCTGTCCGGCAATTAGGCCCCAGTTGTTAATCGCATTGGCCGTTCTGAGGTGCCATTTTTCTCCCGTTGTCGAATCGACTCGCGCCTGGGGGTCGACAAGATCCACGAGCGAATTGAGTGTCGACGTCGTGATTCCGTCGGACCAAGCGGCCTGACCTGGTAGTTGACCTACCTCCCCACAAACCTCGGCGAATTCGTTCACGCCACCCGCGTAGAACGGCAGACCGTCGATAGCAGGAATCTCGTACACGCGGTACGCGACCGGTGCGTCGCTGCCGCCACCTTTGCCTCCTTTCTTGGCAAATGCCAATTGATTCGGGAGCAACGTGATTAACGTCACAACGAGGAGACAACGTAGCATTGATGGGGTGCGAATGTTCACTGTAGCGGTCCTGGGTTATGCGAGATTGGCTTCATCGGTCCCGTGTCACGCCTGTCGCGCGGACTCTAGGAAAGAAGTTGCCGCCGCGAAGTCAATGGTGTCGGGTCACCGGGATCGAAAGCGGCTATTTTGTGATAGACACGGACTCCAGGTCCGAATCACACCACGAGAGAGAAATTTTCGGAGTTTTCATCGAGTGACCCGATACCATCGCACTTCCGGTAGCAACCAAGTCACCTAGAGCATGGTCGAGTACGTCTCGGTGTCCGCCTTTGCAACTGGCGCAGCCTGCGGCGTGATCTTTTGGGGGCTTGGTGAATTAAACACGGGAAAATTGCCGGGATGATCCCCCACTCAAGCGATTCCATCGAGCGTCTGATCGCGCAAGCGCGAGCCGGTGACAATTCCGCACTGGGCAATGTGTTGGAGTCGTTCCAAGCGTATTTAAAGTTGCTTGCCCGCCTTCGGCTCAACCATCAACTGCGTGGAAAAGTCAGCCCCTCGGACGTCGTCCAAGAGACGTTTTTGTCGGCGAAGAAAGCATTCGGGCAATTCCGCGGGCAGAGTGAACGCGAATTGATGGCCTGGCTGCGGAGCATTCTGGCGACTGAGATTGCCGGCCAGGCACGCTATTACACGCGGGATCGGCGGGATATCGCGAGGGAAAAACGTTTGCGCGAAGAACTCGACCAGACGTCCGCCGGGCTTTCCCGAGGCGTCGTCGATCCGGGTGCATCGCCTATCGCGATCGCGGCCAAGCGAGAGTCGGAAGTGATGGTGGCCGACGCGCTCTCGCAACTTTGTGATGATCACCGCGAAGTGATCATTCGACATAACTTTCAGTACCAGACGTTTCCTGAGGTCGCCCAAGCCATGGGGCGTAGCACCGCGGCAGTGAAGAGCCTATGGGTTCGGGCTCTGGCGAACATGCGCCGAGCGATCGACGGTGACAACGAGTCCACGCAGTCCTTCGAAGAATCATCATGAATTCACCGACGAACCACTCTCTTGGTGTACCCATACCGGAACAGGACGGCGATGCCCCGCTCGTCAAGGCGGTCGAACGATACGTGGCGCGGATTGAGACTGGCGAGCAGGTTGATATCGACTTGTACGTGAAAGATTATCCCGATCTGGGCGATGAGTTGCATGACTGCCTGCAAGCCTACGCTTTGGTCGCCGCGGTCGCACACTCGGTGGCCGATGGGAACGTCGATCATTCCAGCGGCACTTCGACGACGGAGGCCATTGGCAACTTTCGCATCATTCCTTAACTCGGCCGTGGCGGGATGGGAGTGGTCTATGAAGCCGAGCAGCTGTCCCGGGACGCTCGGTGGCATTGATAGTCTTGCCGCACGTCGCGATGCTCGACCAGAAGGCGATCACTCGTTTCAAACACGATTCTCGCGCGGCGGCGACACTCGATCATCCCAACATTGTTCCGGTGTACGCTGTCAGGAAAAAGGGTCAGGAGCATTTCAAATAGAATAGGCAAACCGAAACAGCTCAGACTACCAAAGAAGCTCCCCACCCCCAACCAAAGCAGATCTCGGGCCACTCGTCGCGGAACACCGGCGGTGAAGCAGGCGCCAAAACAACTCATACAGCCCGGTTCTGCGGTGCCGAACGCGCCCCGTCCTATCGACCACAAGTTCATCGCGTACGTTGGCGTTGTAGAATTCCACGAACCGATCGCGTTGGGCCCACTCGTCGATACAGGCTTGGTGGACGGCCGCGTCGTTCAAAACACAGAACTCCGGGTGGCAATGCAATTCGAGATGCGCCCATGTGCAAAACTCAGTTTGCGGATTCTCCATCGGCTTGCGGCAAAGCGGGCAAAGCTTTCCGGGTTCGGTAAGAGCCAAAGTCAGAACTCCGTGACGTCGGGGATCACTGTCAACTTGCGGCGATTCGGTATCTGTGACTTTGCTAGACGGCGATCTGCCGGGCCATCGTGCGTAGCAGGCGCGTTGGTACGGGATGCTCAAGCTCCCAAACAATGCTGATAGGACGGCTGCCTGTATGACTTAAGTAGTGACACGGCCCAAGGAAGTGATAGGGAGCCGAGAGTCCAGAAGGCAGGCTCTTTGTCTCACGCACAAGCAGCAACGGCGTATAGCCTATCTCGCGGTGACGGATGTAGCGTTGGCCAGTCGGTGATTGCTCGGACGTGTTGCTCTGTGATTGCCAATGGAATTGGTTGTGCGAGATCAGGTAGTCTTCATACATCGTCGTTGGCGAGTACTCATCCTCGGTTTTCTGCAGCGTCACAAAGAATGCATCCAATTTGCGGTCTTTTAGATGCAACACACCCTCACGCTGGCTTGGCCGATCATTGAAATTCCAATGTCCGAGCGCCACCAAGATTTCGTCCCGTGTGTAGGCTGCGTGGATGGCCAAGGGCTCAAATGCCGTCGCATTCCGACCAGCAATCAATGGCGAGTGTTTCAATCGATAGTCCAGTACACATCGCAGGTCATCGACGACGACCAAATTGTCTCGCAAGCGTTTGTCCGCCTCGGCGAGGGTCATCTCGGAATGCTGCGTCCCCCACAATGACACGTGCAGCATCTCAGCCACGCCCGTTACCGGGCCGGCGTCCCGCTCCAGGTAATTCAGTATCGCCCGAATTTGCAGCGGGCAGTTAATGTGACTTAGGCGACGTAGCCCCTTGGCGAGTTGTTTCTCGTCTGGGGCGTCCGCCACATCAATCAAGCCAGCGTCTGCCAACAGACGCGACCAAAGCCCTCGCTTGAGCAGCTCATCGAGAGTCGTGTCGAAATATTCGAGCGCGTCTTCAAGTGTGGGGACTCTCCCCAAGTACTGCTTCAGATCACGCAGGGAACCCACCATTCGCGGTCGCACCAGGCGAATCGATTCACGCACGTTTTCAAGCACACGTTGTTGAGCGACTCGCTCCAGCTTGATCACGCAACCACTGGGTAGGTGAGGGAAACCGCTTTCGATTTCGCGGTCAAGTTTGGCAGTCGGTTTATCACTCAGTGCACGAAACCGACTGGCGAACCGAAACTCTTTGCGTTGCGCCCCGATGAAGTCCAGCACGGTTAAACACTCCTTTTCGGGATGCAAACGCAAACCGCGCCCGAGCTGCTGCAAAAACACTGTCAAGCTTTCCGTCGGTCGGAGGAACAGCACCGTATCGACCTCGGGGATGTCGATGCCTTCGTTGTAGAGATCGACTACAAAGATGAAATTGACCGAGCGCTCGCGCAACCGTTGCTGAGCAGAATTGCGTTGCTCGTTGGTCGAACTTGCTGACAATGCAATCGACGGAATGCCGTTTTCATCGAAGAAGCGAGACATGAATTCGGCATGAGCAACACTGCAGCAGAATCCCAGCCCACGCACCTCCTGCAAATCCAGTACGGTCTCGGCAACCTTCTCGAATACCAGCATGGCGCGGACGTCGTTGCCGGTGTACAGCCGATCCAAGTCATCAACTCGATAGCCGCCACGTTGCCATGTCAGACCATCAAGATCGACTGCGTCTGAAATCCCAAAGTATTGAAACGGGCACAGCAGTCGCCGTGAAATGGCATCCGGCAACCGAATTTCAGCACTTGCTCGTCCTCCAAACCAACTCAACACATCCAGTTGATCAGAACGCTCGGGCGTCGCGGTCAGTCCAAGCAGAACGCGAGGCTTGACGTGGTCCAACAAGGATTGGTAGCTGGGTGCCGCAGCGTGGTGGAATTCGTCGACGACGATATACTCAAATTGCTCCGCGGACTCCATCCGCAGATTCCGGGAATTGTAGCTCTGGATCGAGCAAAATAGATGTTCGTGCTGCTCCGGTTGATTCCCATCGACGAGGAGATCGCCAAAGTTTTGATCTCGCAACACACAACGAAACGCGACCATGGCCTGGCTGAGGATCTCTTTTCGGTGAGCGATAAACAGCAATCGCGGTTTGCGTCCCCATTCTCTCGCGACGCGAGCGTAATCAAACGCAGCAATCATTGTCTTGCCGGTTCCCGTGGCGGCCACGATGAGGTGCTGATGCTTGTTCTGGACATCGCGTTCCGCAGCGATGATGTCGAGGATTTCTTCCTGAAACGGGAACGGACGCAAGTCGAAGTTGATCGCCAGTCCAGGGGTGGATTCTGATTTCCGCTCGGTGCGAATTGCTTGGCGCAGTCGAGGAAGTGACTCGGTATCGAACGCATGGAACTCGTCATCCTGCCAATGCGTTTCAAAGGTGCCGCTGATCTTGTCCCACAAATACGGCAACTCGTACTGACTGATTTTTGTTGTCCATTCAAGTCCCTCGGACAATGCCGCGTTCGACAAATTGGCAGAGCCAACATAAGCGCTGCTGAAGCCGGTCTTGCGATGGAATAGATAGGCTTTTGCGTGCAGTCGGGTTCGTTTCGTGTCGTAGCTGACCCGCACCTCCGTCCGGGGCAATTCACTCAGTGCCGCGACCGCTTTGGGATCCGTTGCACCCATGTAGCTGGTCGTGATCACACGAATCGCAAGTTCGTCATTTCGTTCGGTGAGTTCGCGAAGATGGTCAACGATGACACGCAATCCGCTCCACTTGATGAACGAGCAGAGGATGTCCACTTGATCACACGTTGCAATTTCTTTGCGAAGCTGGCTTCCCAGGCTCGCGTCGAGTCGAGTTCCCGTTAGAAGCGAGCAACGTGAAAGAGGACTGTCCGGTCTGTCGTTTGGCAGGCCATCGACTGACCGGTGAATCGCCATCAGCCGTTGCAGTGGACTGGCAATGCTGAGAACTTCAGCATCGCTCTCATGTAACGCTTCTGCGAGCGTGCTTAGAATTCTATCGGTCAGCTGTCGTTGCTTCTCAGCGGCCTCGGCCCCACGAAATGCAGCCAAACTGCCCGCGATCAACCGCTCAAGAAACTGCGCGAGGGCCGAGTGCGCCTCCTCCGGGTCCACCGGCGCGAGCATTGTTAATCGGGGATCTCCCAGCCGAGCGATCTCGTCTTCGATCGCGGTTGTCAGAAGATGATCGTAGAGTCCCGGTTCCACTCGCTGCCTACTGCCCAGTTGATTGTTGCCGGCAGGATGACGCTGCCCGATGATACGATGGTAGATTCTAGCGTCTTAGACCGACCAGTGGTTGCGTGTCCGGTTTCAGAGAGCGCTCAATACCAATCCGCTGGCCGAATGAAAATTGGCCCCCTCGGATTTACCACGATGATGGATTCATTGTGTCTCCATCAACGCACGATCGATGGCAGAGAATTCCGAGCGGTACGTAAGAGTTATCAACACGGTCGTGCAGAGTTGCAAGCGAGCACGCTGACCGTCGAAAGAAGGCAGAATCATTCGGGGCAGAATGATAGAGCAACTGAGATGCCGCCACGAACGATCACCATTGCCATTCGCCCTCCCCACTTCGGTTCGCAAGCGTCCTCCAGAGTGCGGGTTGTGGGCGGTCATTGCTCCAGTGATCATGCTTGTATTGGGCGCGTCAACAGCGGCTCAGCCTTTCGTTGATTAGTTGAAAAGCTAAACCGATTGAAACCAACGCCAATAAGGTGAACTCGATCGGCACTCCGGTGTCGGCCGTCGGTGCACGCAAACGAGAGTTTACAACTTATACCAGACTAGTCCTCAATCAAGCGAACGCTTGATGGTGAAAAATTGAAAAAACTCGAAACCCTCGGCGTTTTGCGGGTGTATTGGAGATAACGACAACTTCAACGCACTCACTCAACGGAGGATTTCGAGTGAACGACAACTTACGCCGTCGGTTGCTGCGCCGCAAGCGAGTTCTTCTACAACGTATCGACAAGAAGAAGGGTAAGACACATACGCCCATGATTCGCCCCTTGCGGGCAAAGTACGAACTGGCCGAGAAAGTTGAGGCGGTTTCCTGTGGCGGTATCGGCATGGTCATGCAGCTTGTCGAGCAACTCGGATTGCGAAAGCACATCAACCAGTCCGCACCGGTGTTCAAGCTTCACGCGCCGTACGACGAAGCCGATCACGTGCTCAACATTGCCCTGAATCTATTGGCCGGTGGGACCTGCCTCGAACATTTGGAGCATCGCCGCACCGACGAGGCGTATCTGGACGCACTGGGCGCTGAACGGATTCCCGATCCGACAACTGCTGGTGACTTTTGCCGTCGTTTTGATGGCTTCAAGCTACTGCTATTGATGCAGGGAATCAACGTGGCACGCAAGAAGGTTTGGAAACAACAATCCGATGCGTTCTTCGAGCAGGCCACCATTGAAGCCGATGGCACGATGGTCGAGACTTGCGGTGAAAAGAAAGAGGGCATCGGAATCAACTACAAAGGACAATGGGGCTACCATCCACTGGTCGTTACGCTCGCGGAAACCAACGAGTTACTGTACCTGGCCAACCGCAGCGGCAATCGCCCGAGCGGTGAAGGCTCATCGTTCTACTTTGACAGGGCGATCGAACTATGTCGCAATGCTGGGTTTCGAAAGATCCTGTTGCGTGGCGACACGGACTTTTCGTCAACCCAACATCTCGATCGATGGGACGCGCAGGATGTCCGTTTCGTGTTTGGCTATGACGCCAACAAAACACTGACCGCAATTGCCGACTCCCTCGACGAATCAGCATGGAAACCGCTTCGGCGGCAGAAAAAGACTTCTGAGAATCCGCGTGCAAAACGACCCAACTACAAAGAGGAAATCGTCGTAGAAAACGGCTACGAGAACAAGAAGCTGCGTGCTGAAAGCTATGCCGAGTTCCCGTATCAGCCTGGCAATTGCAAGCGTCCCTACCGGATGGTTGCCGTTCGCAAAGACATCGACGTCACGAGTGGGCAGCAATTCTTGTTCAGCACCGAAAAGTACTTCTTCTACATCAGCAACGAACCAAAGGAAGAAAAACAGTCGCGTGAACTGATCGGAGACGGCAACAATCGCTGTGATCAGGAAAACACGATTAGCCAGCTCAAGGCGAGTCACGCATTGACCGCGCCGCTGGATTCGCTGGAAAGCAACTGGGCGTACATGTTGATTGCTTCTCTTGCCTGGACGCTGAAGCTTTGGAGTGGAATGATGGTCCGCGTCAAAGGGAATCCCGGGCAGAGAAAGACGCGAAAACGCCTTCGTGATCGTGTGATCAAAATGGAGTTCTCGACGTTCTTGACTTCGTTGATCCAGATTCCGGCCCAAGTCATCCGCTCATCGCGTCAACTGAAGCTGCGGATTTTGACATACCGTCTCGGCGTCGAAAACTTGTTCACACTCAGTGACCATATTGCGATGCCGCTTCGAACGTGACACGTCGAAACCAACGAAGCCGAAGTCCGGATGCTTCGGTACCGCCGCTAACGCCTAACCCGAGAGAAGCGAATTTATGAGCACGATACCATGCGAATTTCCAATAAGGAGCAGTGCTCCCAAGCGTGCTGCTGCGCCTCAAAAATCCGAAAGCGTCACGCAAAATCCACGCTAGCGTTCGCTTGATTGAGGACTAGTGAATTCACCTGGCTTTCGGTGCCTTGCATAAGAGTGGCCACCAGGTGCCTGGCAACTCTTGAGTCCAGGAACCTTTTCTTCTTCAGGAACCTTTTCTTCTTTTGCGTCTGTTGGTTATGAGCCTGCACTTTAGGTGATTGACTGTAGCGTCGTCGATCGTCACGCCGCAAACGCGAGCAAGCGTTCGAATCGGTCGCGAATTTTTGTTTCGTCAGGAGCCAGATGCAGATCGTTCAAAAATTCAGAACGCAGCATTTCACGGGTGATTCGGCGACGGCGATCTGTGTGTGAGGGACGACGCGATGGATTGTCCCACGGTCGGTCACTGCGATCAACCAGCTGTTCGGCCGACAGGTCCCAACACTCCAATTCAACCAGGCTGTACATCCACCCGCACAAGTTCCAGCAGGCAATGCTAGACCAAACGTTTCGGACCTGCTGCTCGCCGGCACCCCAAATCTCCTTCACGTCGTGAAAGTGCTCTTCGATCGACCAACGGTCAGAGACCGTTTGCAAGATTGCCTCCACGCTCATCGTCGGATCGGTGCTGATGTACGCTGCCCAATTCCCACTGGCATGCTCCAACAAAACGACTCGAACCTGACCGCCCACGACCTTGCTGGTCGCGACGAACGTTTTGTAACGTCCCTCCGTCTGTACGCCTCGACAACAGTAGGTAATCGCTTTCCAGCCATCTCGGCGTCCAGCTCGCTTGGCCAAGCTGATTCGATTCTTGCCATACTTGCGAGGCCTACCGCGCTGCCCCGGTTTGTTCGCCGGCAGATCGAACAGCTTCGCATCGCGACGAAGCCGTGTGACTACTGTGGCACCTTCAGCGATCAACGGGCGCACAAGGTCCCTGGCCGCATACGCGCCATCGAACACAACAATGAATCTCGCTTTGCTGCCGAGCGCACGAAGCGTGCCAAAGACTTGCCGAAGCAACTCCATGGCGAGTTGGTGTTTGGTACGAAAGTCCCAGTCATATCGTTGTTTCAGCTTGTTGATGTCAACCTGCCGAACGTACAGTCGCGAGAGCAACGGCAACGCCATGACTCCGAACAGCGGATGGCTCAGGACCATTGCCAAGCAAACCCAGTTATGACCATAAAGCCAATCTCCGTCGCCAGGGCCGGGTGTCGGATTGTGGTGAATGTTAGCCGCTTCAACGTACGGCCCAAATCGCTTGGTGGGCGAATCATCGATGGCAAACGTCCAGTGACCGTTCTCGCCGGGATCGAACTTCTTGAAGATGAACATAACCAACGGCAGCATCAACGAGACAGTGTTTCTCCCGATCGATTGAAGCATCTCGTAGAACCGGTCCCAATCATCGTTAACGCCGCCGCAGCGAAACCAACTGGCGGCAGTGCGGCGACCACCGGCGAGCATCGCCCCGGCGATAACGATCGGCAACCGAAAGCCGATTCGTTTGTCAAGCAAGTCACTCATCGAAGCGACCAAAGTTGCGATCGTCCCGCTGAGCGGAATGCTTGCCGTTTTGGTTCGTCTGCGACTCGGATTCGGTGTGTCAAGCCTTCGCCGCTTGTCGTGCTGGGAAGGCGTGGATTTGCGAGAATGTTGAGCTTGCGGTGGTCTGCCGGAGCGTTTACGCTTAGCCATCCTTGGCCCTTTGAGATGTGGATTGGTGTGGTAACCTCCATTTTCTCTGAGGGCCTTTTTCGTGGCAATATCAATCGGTCTGCGATAACTTTTCGCCTAAAGTGCAGTTATGAGCCCGACGGAGAAAAAACTTCGTACACGAACTTTACAGCGTCTCCCGCATCCACGATGATCTTGGTCGTCATAATATCGACCCTATTGCAGTTGGGAGTCGCCGGTTGAGCTTTTGAGTTTGATCGATTGTCGTATTTTGATCGCCTCCAGCGTTTGGTGTGTGATAACCTTTATTGTCCAACATGTGCGACAGAATTACAGAAATAAGAATAGAATCGCTATCTGCGGTAGGTGCCAGATGACATCTGCCGACACAGCACCGGCGCTAACTGAGGAAGCCTTTCTGGATATCGTGCGTGGCAACGTCGAGGACCTCGATGCTTATCACGGACAACTCGTCGAAGATACCGTCGATGGTCTACTTACAGTTAGGACACGGTATTTGCTGAGTGACGCGATGGACCGCCCGAGGGTGAAGGATCTCGCCGCGATGCTAGTCTACTCGATAATCGACTATGCTTTTCCGCGTTCAGTGATAGCCGCTGCCAAAGCTACCGACGCTGATACCGGAATGACGCGTGAGACGGCAAAGCTTTTTCGTAAAGCACGCGACCTATTCGTCAAGCTCGACAAAACGGGAGAAGGTGGGGAGCTGTTGTTGTTTCTGCTTACCGAGTCGCTACTCCGTATTCCGCAGGTGCTTTGTAAAATGCGCCTCAAGACCAGCGGCGGGGTCCATTATCACGGGTGTGATGGGTTGCATATGACAGTCGATCCAACAACTAGCAACCTCTGCGTGTATTGGGGTGAAGCGAAGATGTATGCGGACTACTCCTCCGCGATATCCAGCTGTCTCGATAGTTTGAAAGGTTTCTTGCTCGGAGATGGCGGAAGTGGGAGCGTCCAAGAGCGGGATATCGACCTCCTCTCTGACCACTTGGACCTGGATGACGAGGTACTTGAGTCTGCACTAGTGGACTACCTCGATCCCTCTCATCCCAAATTTCGCCAGCTCGAATACAGAGGCGCGTGTTTCGTAGGATTCGATGCAGATGCTTACCCGAGCGGTGCAAAAGAGCGGACGTCTGAAGAGGTGCGGGCGTTGTTAGCAACGCAAGCTCCTCAGTGGACCAAGTCGGTTCAGCGTTGTGCGACTTCTCGGGAGCTTAGTCCGTTCGTGATCGACTTATTCTGTTTGCCATTTCCGAGCGTCGCCTCGTTTCGGAACGCATTTCTTCATGAGCTAATGCATCAATGAGTACCAGTAGCCTGGCGACCCGACTTTACGCTCGTGACGGCTTCGCTCATGCCTACGAAAAGCTTGTCGTATTCGACACGGCATCTCAATTCGCAATTATTTCCCAAGATGAGGGAGTATCTAGCGATCATGACTGGGCAAACCTGTTGACATGCTCGAGCATTCTCGCAAAAGGAAAGCGGCCTGAATTCGAAGCCGCCGCTCTTCGAATTAGTCAAGCGGTATTAAGTCATAGGTCAACTGAATCTGTGGAATGCGATGCAGCATGCGTGGTTCTCGATATGCTCTCAAATCGAGCAGCCATCAATCTTGCGGTATCGCGGGAACTCGCAGATCCTCGGTTCGTAGATCGACTTCCGTTTCACCTATTAGCTCAGTATGTAGGGCGTGACTTTAGCCAGTCAGTGTCCTCTCAGTCTGCAGACTTCCTGCGTCTCAACCGTTTTCAGCAAGATTTCTGGAAAGCGATCGACTCCTCGCAATGCGTGAGTCTTTCGGCGCCAACCTCTGCGGGGAAATCGTTTGTCGTTTTGGAATGGCTCAAAACGCGTCTAAATGAGAGGACTGGTAGCACTGTTGTCTATCTCGTACCGACACGTGCGTTGATTCGACAGGTTGAGGAAGGCGTCCGTGCCAGTATCTCCCAGGAGCAGGGTGACACATTTGTTTCTTCAATACCCTCTCCGGTTGAAGATCGCGGTACGCGGAACGTTGTTTATGTATTGACGCAAGAACGAGCCGCTTTGCTTTTGCCGACGTTTGGAGAAACTGAGAAGCTCGACTGCTTGATAGTCGATGAGGCGCACAAAGTTGGAGATGGTGTACGGGGTATTTTACTGGAGCATGTGACTCGGCAGATTGTCTTGCAGCATCGTCCTTCGACTGCACTCTTTCTTAGCCCCCTTATCTCAAACCCGGATGTCTTACTTCCGTTGGCTTCTGGCTACTTGGAACGAGTGGATCTGGATTCTGAGACGGTCACAGTCAGCCAGAACCTTCTCTGGGCAAGGCAGAGACTTCGAAAACCGCAACACTGGATCTTGAGTGTCTGGCATCAAGAAAGAGAGCGAGTACTCGGTGCGTTTGAGCTTGCCGAGCGGCCAAGTCAGGCATCAAAGCGTCTTCCGTTTGTGGCTTACGCGCTTGGGAAAGATGGCGGTGGCAACATCGTTTACGCGAATGGTGCAGCGGACGCTGAGAAGATGGCTCGGCAGCTGGCGGAACTCATCAAAGCCCGCGAGGGCATGGGCGAGCCTAATAGAGAGCTGACTGATCTTGTGGACTTGGTGAAGAAGGCGATTCATCCGCGATACGTCCTGGTTGACGTTCTGCCACACGGAATCGCATGTCATTATGGCAATATGCCGCTACTAATTCGCTCGGAGATCGAGCGGCTCTTCAAAGAAGGTGTCATTCGATTTCTTGTATGCACCTCCACACTCGTCGAGGGTGTCAATCTTGCCTGTCGCAACGTCTTCGTTCGGGGGCCTAAGCGAGGCGGCAACAGCCCCATGTCGCCAGAAGACTTCTGGAATTTAGCTGGCCGAGCAGGGCGACTAGGCAAAGAATTTCAAGGCAATATCATTTGTGTCGATCCGGGTGACGACAATGTGTGGAAGGTCCCTGCTCCGACATCGCGCCAGCGATCGACTGCGAGCCGCGCAACGAAGGCAACTCTTTCAAAAAAAGAATTTCTCATTTTCGCAGCGAACCCCTCACTCCCAGACGGATCGAAAGAAAGCCTAGAATGGGAACATCTACTCTCGTACCTGTCAATTATTAGCAAGCGTGAAGTGGGGTGGGCGGAAACTGATCTACTCGACATTCTTGACGAAGATTCGACGATGTCGCTGCGCAGTGCGATTGAGGAGTCTGAGGCATGGGACAAGGTTGATGTTGCCCTAGCGACGCGAAACGTGGGCATTTCCCCGGCAAGCCTCTTCCGGCTTATCGAGTACTTTGAAACCAAGCTTCAAGATGGGGTGGCGGTTGACGACCTGACTCCGGTACTGCCAGAGAGTGAGGACGCTGTTTCAGAGTACGCTGAGATTTTGGGGCGCATCAATAAGACACTGGCAGCCGCATTTCGGAGGAACACGTTTGGCCAAGCGTTACTTGTGGTGAGCTGGATGCGAGGCCATTCGCTTGCGCGAATAATCAGTGAGCGTATTGCATGGGAGATTCGTGCCGGTCGAGAGACGCCTCTGCCGGGTCTGATTCGCTCTGTCATGGAACAGGTTGAGTCCGTAGCGAGGTTTCTCGCTCCGAAGTATATCTCGTGCTACGTCGACGTACTTTCATTCGTAGCGAAGCAAATGGATAGCGAGACAGATCTGAAGGAGATGGAGGAGGTCAAGCTCTGGCTGGAGTTCGGAGCGTCGTCGAAGACACAACTCGTGCTAATGAGCCTTGGAATGACCCGCACGTCCTCAACCTTTCTTTGTGAAATTATCGTCGAAACGGATCTCGGCGAGACAGAAGTCGTTGGATGGTTGAAGGCGCAGGACTTGGATGCGATTGACGTACCAAATGTGGTACGCCGCGAAGCCCGATCTGCATTGAAGCGAATAGGCCGAGTCATGTAGTTGCTTTGATCGGCAATGCTTCGGCTAGGTCAGGTCTTGTTTTCGGTATTCAGCCAGTCCGTTTAAACGGTGCGGCTTTAGAATGTCTGCTTCACTGCTCCGGCGGCCGACGCCGGAACACCCTCCGTGCACCCTGTCTCACGTTCTTCGCTGCTCTTTCAAGTGCGTTGTCACAGAAGTTAGAAGGATACGCCATCGCTGCGGTCCCAGTGGTGATAGGTGACAGGCCGGTTGGGCGTTCTTCGATGAAGTCTAATGAAATCACCCGCGATGGTTTGCTCCGCCGCGGGTGTTTCGGAACGTCGGGCAAGCTTTCAGCTTGTTTTTTGAGAGGTAGGATGCCTCTGCCACGTTACAGCTCGAGGTTTTTCACTTCGCGGACGAAGCGTAACCGTACACCAGAACCGTTGTAGGCGCGGGGTTTACCGTGGTGGGTTTTGTTTCGTTTCACCAAACGGAGAAAACTCATGCCCCGATCCAAAACTGCCAAGGTTTGGCAGGAACGGTTGCGTCGATTTGATCGCTCGCGAATGACCGTCGCCCAGTTCTGTCGAAATGAAGGCGTCTCGCAGCCGTCCTTCTATCAATGGAAGAAAAAGCTGCGCCAGTCGCCAGCACTCCTCGAGCCAGAGCCAGGCGAGCCGAACGTCCAGTTCGTGCCGCTTCGCCTACCTGGCCTGCCCGGCGATCAGGCTGGCGAGCCTGATCGGGTCGTCGGCCCGGCGACTGCCTGCACCACCATCGAACTTCCCGGCGGCATTCGAATCCGCGTGGAGGTCCCGACGGATCGGCAACCAAGCCAACAGCCGGAGGCCCGGCCATGATCGGGTTGCCCTCCGGTGTGCCGATTTATCTTTGCACCGAACCGGTCGATTTTCGCAAAGGCTTCGACGGACTGACCGGCATCGTCACCACTGCGATGAATCACAGCGTGACCGATGGTTCGTTGTTCCTGTTCGTCAATCGCAGACGCGATCGCATCAAAGCCCTGTGGTGGGAAACCGGCGGACTGACGCTCTGGTATCGAAGGCTCGAACAAGGCACCGTCGAAATACCAAAGGCAGAGGACGGCAGCTCGCACATCGTGATCGATAACGTCGAACTGGCCATGTGGATCGCAGGAGTGTCACTGAAAGCGGCCAAGACCCGACGCAAACGAATGGCAGCTTAGCCCATCGCCAATCGACTCGAAACGAACCGGCTCCACGAAATTTGTTTCGCGGAGTCGGTTTTTTTGCGCCTTGCTTTGCGCGATTTGGAGTGAAATTTATAATGTCGCCATCATGAATTCGAAGCCTCTTCCAAACGACATCGACGCTTGCCATCAACTGATTGCAGAGCTGCAATCGCAGGTCGGCGAACATCAACAGATCATTGGCAAGCAGGCCACCGAGCTATCGCTCAAAGACAAGCTGATCGAGGAGCAAGCTCATAGCGTCCTGGAACTCAAAGCCGATCACGACAAGCTCGACGAGAAGGTCATCGAGCTAAACCTGAAGATCGAAAAACTGCTCAAACAACTCTACGGGCGCAAGAGTGAACGACGCGTCGATGGCGAAGGCCAGTTGTTTTTGGATCTCGGAGAAGAGCCCACGCCCGAGGTGGTCAGCGCGCTGGAAGAAGCCATTCGCGAGGCCGAACAGATTGTCGATGACGCCGAAGAGGCAAACAAGAAACGCAGAAAGAAACGTCCGGAACCAAGCGACCGCAAGTTCCCCGAACACTTGCCGCGATACGAAAAGATCGTCGACCTGCCCGAAGCCCAACGCAAAGGCCTCATCCTGATCGGCTATGACGAAGTCGAGACGCTCGAAAGCACCGCCGGTGAACTGAAAGTCCGGGTGACCAAGTATGCCAAGTACGCTCACCCGACCGACAAATCACAAGGAATCGTCACTCCCGAGCGTCCCACCGGTCTGGTCGAAGGCGATCGCTTTGACGCCTCGATTGGAGTCGAAGTTGTGGCCTGGAAATACTTCTATCACCTGCCGTTTTATCGTCAGCAAGATCTGTTCGCCGGCAGTGGCTGGACGCCCAGTCGCAGCACATTGGGGAACATCGAAACGGCCGTCGAGTTCGCGCTTCGTCCGCTTGCTGATTACTTGCGAAGCGTTTTGAAGCACGATCGCACGGTCGGCTGCGACGACACCGGTGTGTTGTTGATCACACCGAAGGCCATGCCTGACCTATCGGAACATCCCCGCGGCAAGCGGATCGGCGAAGTGCTTGGAAATGCGATCGAGTCCGGCAAGCCAAGCATCAACGCAAACATGTGGGGCTACTACGCCTCACGTCTTCCGGTGGTGGTGTTCGATTTTACGGTGAGTCGTCACCGCGATGGACCGGATGATGTACTGAGTGATTTTAAAGGCAACGTCCTAGGAGACTGCTGGTCGGGTTTTCAAAAGATCGATCTACGAAGTGACTCGCGAATCACGTTCGCGGCATGCTGGGCGCATGCGCGTCGCAAGATCGATGAGTGTCGCGGTGCGTTCCCTCTGCAAGTGGCGAAGTTGGAGTCGCTGATTCGGATGCTTTACGACGTAGAAGACCAGATCAAGGAGCTTGACGATGCAGCGCGTCTTGCGCGACGTCAAAGCTTATCGCGTCATGTTCTCGACCAGATCGCGGAGTACCTCGACAGCGAAGCGATGCAGTCACCGTCGGTTCTTCCCAAGAGCAATCTCGGTGTGGCGGCTGGCTATGTGCGACGTCACTGGGAAGCACTGTGCCGCTTCACCGAGGACGCGACGATTCCGCTGGACAATAACGATTGCGAGCAGTTGATGAAACGCGTCGCCACGGGAAGGAAGAACTGGCTCTTTAAGGGCTCGGTGGCTTCAGGAGAGCGAGCAGCAAACCTGCTAACGATCATCGGCAGCGCGATCCGCAACGACTTGGACGTGCGAGCGTACTTGGACGATGTCTTACGGAGGGCGCTCGCCGGCGAGACAGACTGGTCCGTACTGACTCCCCACGCATGGAAAGCGGAGCACCCTGAATCGATTCGCGAGTACAGGCAGGACGAACGCCGCCAAGCCGCCGACCGCAAACGCACCCGCCGAGCCCGCCGCCGCCTCCTCAACAAGTCAACCAGACGTCGCTAACTGGTTCTGGTGTACGGTTACGACGAAGCGGTTGTTGTCGTCTGGCAGAAACGATGGGTCGGAAAAAAGGATCACTCGGCTCGGTTCGCCAAGGGACGTTCATTGTATCAGTGATGGTTTTGATCGTAGCGCAAGGCGCCGAGTCTTTTGCGGCGTCTCTTGCGACGTGGGCCCTCTCTGGCGTGTGCTTGCTGCGCAAACGCCGTCTCTCCCAGAGGGAGAGAAACGAAATGGGTTGCCAAAAGCTGCCGGTCTACGATCGATATCCCCAGGCGATGTTGTTGATTCCCTTTGGGCAATTGCCGCGGAACTGGTACGATTGCGACGATGGGAATCCGCGAGCAAATTCGACGTCCGTTGCATCGCGTCCGACCTTGCGTCGGCGCTGCAACCGTATGGATCGGCTTGCTGTCAATACTTTTGCTGTTCGGGTTTGTGAATCTGTATTGGAGGGCTCGTCCTGGATCCGAAGAGTTTGCGTCTTCGCTGCACACGCTCTCACTCGCAACGATCGGGGTCGGCGTCGACATGCGTACGCCGGCGGAATCATACCCTGATCGCCAGTATGAATTCTGGCAAGAAGCGGTGGATCGCATCCTCAAGGCACACCCTGATGATGCCGGGCTGTACGCAGCGGCGGCTCTGATCTTTCATGAACCTTGTTTGTTGTATACATCGGACGTTGCTAAAGACGTAGCGGACGAGGATGTCCGCGCGGTTCTGTTTCCCAGGGAAGTCAATCAACGATCAGACAAGCTGACACGATACCAAACGATCACCTACCAAATGCGACGCATTCTCTTGGAGGTCAGATCAGATCTTGAACGAGAACGCGGTCAAGTTAGCAAGCTGACAGCATCGGAGCGTCAAGGACGCGACTCGGTGGGAGGCGGTGGTAAAGAGAGCTGCCGCCAGCGTAAATCAAAGCCAACCGACGCCGGCTGGTGCCGTGGTCCGTGCGGCGAGCATGATCGCGCTTTCGCTGTTTGCAAGCGCGCTTGGGACAACGATTGTTCTGACCGTACTCTGGATTCTCTTTGGACGCCCAAGCCCGAACACCAGGGGCGTTCTTTGGCTGTTCGCATTGTACTTCCTGGGAGTCGGCCTTAGCGTTTTGTTTTTAGGAGCAGGGCCGGCTGGACTCGTTTCAGAATCGGTTCAGCACTGGATTCTAACCGGCGTGTCATTTGTTCTTCTGTGGCTATTGATGGGTGGCATTGCGGCGCGTTTGGCGATTCGCGTTCAGTTTTCGATTCGAAGTTTGTTGATCGGAACGGGCGTGGTGGCACTGTTGCTGCAGATGGTGGTCCATTTCCAGCTTGGTTGGGACGCTTTTGGGCTTCCAATCCACGTCCATGCGTCAAGCGATCGGTTGATTGGGATGATCGAACAGCACCAGCCAAACTCATCGGACCACTGGCTACCTGGTCCCTCTTGGGTAAGCCCGTTGATCTTGCAGTGGGTGATGCATGAAGGCCCATCCTGGAGTGTCGCAGTTTTCCTGGTATTGATTGCAATCCGGTTGGTTTGGAGCTTCAATTTCGCACAGAGTGTCGGTCAATTGCTGATCGCCGTGAGCGTATTGACGCTGTTCTGGTTGAACGTCTGGGTCTGGATCGAGCCGGCGAACTACGTCACCGCACGCCCTGCACAAATACGACTGGAGACCTACATCCGGTCGGTCGAGGAATACTATGAACCGATGGAAGAGTTCATCGGGTCCGAACTTGCAGTCGAACGTCAGGAGAAGGCTGGTCCGAATGCAGCCAAGGCTGAAGGCCCGCAGAGGGTCTCTGTCAGCGTCAGCTCTCAACGAATTAGCACTGCCGACTGTTTTGCGGATGCCGGTCGATGGATGGCAGAATGATTGGGAAGAGCCGGGATGTCGGTGCCAACGACCGCCGGGAAGGTGATCCGTGGGTTCGCGCTGCCATCGGTGGGTTACCTCGTCCGCTCCACACTTTCGGAACACGATTCAGTGGTCGCACGCGTGCTCTGTTCCCGACGGGTTTGTCGCGGAGGAGATGCTGGTCAAAATTTGGTTGGTCAGGGATTCCGCGCGCATTACGGCCCTGTACGGCTTCGAACGGACTCGGATTTGGGCTAGAATCTGCCCTCGACACCGGGGGTGTAGCTCAGTCGGTTAGAGCAGGGAACTCATAATTCCTTGGTCGCGGGTTCGAGTCCTGCCACCCCTATGGTTTTGCCCTGAAACGCCGTGTTTACGGGGTTTTTCGCATGTTGCACTTTCGGTTTCGGTCGCTTGCGGGCTGTTTCGGTCCATTGCTGTGCCTGTATCGTGTGCCGCGAAAAACGCCTTGACGCTGGCAATGGCACCCTCCTGCGCGGCCTTGTGGGTCATGTCGTAATGGACCAGCGAAATTCTTGGGCTGTGGCCCATCCACTCGGCAACCAATTTGGTCATTCCGCCGGTTGCCCGGATGAAGTCGGTTTCCGCTGACGCCCGCAAGTTCTGGAACAGTTTTGGCCAAGGGGCCAGACCAGCATTCTTGATGATTCGCTGAAACGTGGTACGCATGTTTTGCGACGGGCAACGGTATTCGCTGACAACCCATTCGGCCCCTTCCTCGGCAGCGTCCCAAGATGCTTCAAGCTCCTTCTGCAGTTGACCGAAGATCGGAACGCGGCGGGATTCTTTGCCTTCATGGTGCTCGGTCTTCGGACTGTGAACGATCATCCATTCATAGTTGACCGTATCAACATCGATCCAACGCAGTCGCAAAACTTCCGATGGATTGCGGAGTCCGCCGAATCGGCAAAGGGCGATGATTGTCCGCCACTGTTGGCCTGGGGCTTGTTCCAAACAAAGGTTGATGTCTTCAACCGAGACATACACTTGGCGGTCTCGGTTGATCGCGTTAGCCGCCTTCACTTCAGCGAATGGGTTTTCGGTTAAGACTTTCATCTTGATCGCGGTCTTGAAAATTTGCCGAGCGATTCCGATACGCTTCCCGACGGTTGCCTTCGAAAGTGACTTGCGTTTCTGGGCGGTATCGCGGCGGTTGCTTTTCGTCGCCAACCAAGTCGCAAATTTCTCCGCATCGAAAGGGGTGATCGTGTGAATCAACCGATTGCTTCCGAAGTGAGTTTTTAGATTCGCGATGACGTTCTCAAATGTCAGAATCGTCGACTTCTTCTGATTGCTTTTCAAGTCTAGGAAACGCTTGGCGAGTTGTTGAATCGTGATGTTATTCGTTTCCTCACGCTGGCCCTGCTCGGCGGCTTCAATGGCATCCCGCTTCTCCGCGCTCATTTCGACGATTCCGAATCGTTCCAGGCGATCGCGCAAAACGTCCGGTTGCCCGTCAAGCCAATGCCGCGCCGCTTTGCTGGGTGTCTCGCCATCGTGATACCGATCGACCAGTTCTTGGATCCGCTCCGCCGCGTCTTCAACCGCTCGGGATTTCATTTCAGGTAGGCGGATTGTCCGGCGGCGTTTCTTTCCGGTCTTGCGGTCACGCTGGATCACAAGCACACTCGACCGCCCGTTTGCTTCAGTTCGAATCGATGCCATGGTTGCTCCTTTGCGGCTTGAGTGGACCGCGCACGCCAACGGCGAATAACCTGCTTCAAACCGGGATCTCACGCCCGGTCGGGTCCGTCGCTAGCTGGCCTATGCCAGATCAAAGCTCGGGATTGCTCCCACAAATTATTCGCCGTTGACGTTTCTCAATGATTGAAGAATTGTGAGATTGTTGCTTCGTCGCCGATCGCATTTACAAGCGATGGCCAAGTCGTTTCGGTTTGAAGTCCAAGACGACGGCGATTCCAAGATTATCTTTCGGCATCGCTGTGTCAAGTTCGACCTATGTTTTTGGCTCCTACCAGCGTTGCTCAGCCCATCATGGACGCGAACCAAAAGCCAATTCACAAGTGTTTTCGGTACGAGGCTTTCGCCGATACTTCATGCGGCACACTATCGGCCAAAGTTGGGGAACTCCTGCCGGATTTTATCGAGGGTGGGATCGGTGACTTCGCCGCCACGTTGGAGTGGCTGCTGCTGCGGTGCTGCCGCAGTTGGCCGGAACTGCTCCATAATGGATAGCCAGTGTTCACCGCGTTTTCTTGCGGCCTCCCAGCGTTTGTCGTCTTTCATCACCACCTGTGCTGCTCGCGTTTCAGCCATGAAATTCTGACACGCCCGATCGTATTCGTTCGGCGTGCTAGTTGCCCCGATCGATAGGCCGATGAACAGCATCAGGACGCCAAATAATAGATTCTCTTTGTTCATGATCTTGCCTGTGGGTTTGGAGGTGAAATCTTGCTGTCGCGACGCCCCGGGAAAGGTTGCTCAGTGACCGTCGCGGTTCTCGGGTCAATGATATCCTCATCATGGTCACAAAGGTTCATTGTTGCGGGTAAGCATTCGCGGGCGGTCTGAAGCATCTCATCTGAGATCGGCCAGCGTTTTTCCCGCTCGGCGTTTCTCAGCTTCGTCCGCAGTTGATCGCCAAGCCTTTTGAGCAATGCGGGAAGGGTTTCGTAGTAGCTATCCCAGAGCTCATCGCCAACGACGTGTCGAAGCTCGTCGAGATCGTCCTGCGTGAAAACGATGTGTTGCTCTGAATCCTTCGGCTCAGGCAGTGGTTCGCCGGGCTTGATTTTGTGCACACTCAATTGCATCTAATTGCCGCTCCTGTAACGCGAGTGATTTTGTCCGCTTCCACTGGCACTTGGCTTATCATAAAGACCCCTGTCGCCCGTGACGTTAATCAACCTCAGTGTCGTTAATCATGTCTCCGCTTGGTCAGTGCGTAAGCCGCCGCGCCCGTTGTCCGGTAAGATGATTTGCATCCCGTCGCCCGTCGGCTCGGGAATTTGCGATTGGTCGCGCACGATGATGACCGAGGCCGATCGGTCTGCCGCGTTGGCGGTCATCGATGTGGTGAAACCTGCGTGCCGCCCCTGGGTTGCAAGCCAAAACTTGATCGCCCAAGCCTTGCCGCGTTTGATGGCCCGCTTGAGTTGCCCAACGGCTTCGTCAGTCGTGCAGTCGTTCGCCTCGCGGAGTGCTTCCGCGATCGCGGAGGAATCCTTTACGCGGCGTGCAATCGTCTCGCGATGGCATCCGAGAACGCGGGCGGCTGCTCGGGCGGTGCCGTCGCTTCGTCGAATCGCATCGATGATTTCCTGGTCGGTGTACTGTGGCATTTCAGTTGTCCTCCATGGGGCTGGTCGGTTCGTGGCGCTCGGTTTGAATGCTGACCACCCGCAAGCCGTAATTTCGGCCCAAACGCTTTAGGAGCCACCTGAGGCCCCGAAGCGTTCTCAATTCATCGATGACTTGATGATCGGCGCGACAGCGGATGACGAAGACCGGCCGCGCCGTTGCGTCCTCGATTCGGTAAGTCGTTTTGGTCATCGCTTCAACTCCGTCGAACCCGGACCAAGAATCCAGACCGTCCGGATTCGCTCGGGTAACAACAACAACCCGGACCCGGACCCTTCTTAATAAAGGGGTCCGTCCGGGTTATTGTTCCAAACCCGGATTCGGGTTCGTGTCCGGGTTCTGTCCGGGTTCGTCCGGGTTTCATTTGGTGCTCCTTAAATGGGTGGCGTTCTCGGTCCATTTCACGCCCTCAAACCAGGGTCCGGTCTCGTTTTTGTAACGCCCGGTTTGGATCTCCCCTTGGTCCAGCAGGTGAGCGATAGCGGAACTGACCTGCCCGGTATTCAATCCGGTCGCGTTCTTGATTTGGTTTTTGCTCCAATGCTCATCTACGGGCAGCGCTTTGCGGATTTTGCTGACGCTGAGCCGAATCCGCTCGGCATCCTTTTTTGCCTGAGCGTTAGCCCTTTGTCGTTCCTGCTCGGCGCGATCGTGCTCGCGTGCTTGGCTGGCGCTTGACACTTCGACCGCGAACGTCCGGCTGCCGTCTTCGTCGCGGCTTTCGTCGATGTCGATTGCATAAGCCCCGCAATGACCCGCCGAGCCGCCGACGGTCATCCACAAGCGATGTATCGGGTGATCCGGCTCGAAGCGCTCACGGCGCGACAACAACAGCCATTGACGAAAATTCTCGGCTTTCCCTGCGCCGGTGACGTCGTTCAGTTCGAGCGGCTGATAGCTGCGAGCATTTTCGCTTGATTTCTTAACGTGGTCGATCAAGACGGGCGTGCATCCGCGCGAAAGACAAAGGTCGGTGACAATTGTGATTTGCTGCCCGTTCAGACTTAGATTATTTTGGTCTTCGCCCGCGAGAACCTGATAGAGCGGATCGATGATGCACACTTCGGCGCGGCTTTCATCAAGTTGCTTGCCGAGAATCTTGAGCATTTCGGCGTTGCGTGCCTTCGGCACCCAAAACCCCCAACGCATATTCGCCTCGGTCGCAAGATCAAGTTCTTTCCACTTTGCGATTCGCAATGCTGTTTCTTGAATGGTGCCCGCCCCTGATTCGGCAGACAGAAACAAAACGCGTTTCGGATCCGGGATCCAAAAGCGACCAAGAAACTTGCGAGCGGTCGCGAGTGACAACGCAAGGTCGATGCCCGATGTCGTCTTCATGCCCTTCGAGCCGCCGGCAATGACGCAAGACTGATTCGCAACCAGGACGTTTTCGACCAGATACGTCGTCACGATGTCGGCGGTCGCAAGCTCGGCAGACGTCCAAGGCGGATCGATGCCGTAGGCGCTCAACAGTCTTTCCCATTCGCCGTCGGGATTCGCTGCGACAACTTGATCGAGATTTGCCCTAAGCGATGCCGCAATGCCCGTGAGGTCATCGGGTGAAGCCTGAGCGTCTTGAATGGCCCGTTGCAGCGATTCGATTAGTCGGCGGCTTTGGGCGTGTTTCGAAACGGTGTCCGCGTAGTGATCGACCATCGCAGCCGACGGTACGGCATTTGACAATCGCGCGATGTAGCTCGCCCCGCCAACGCGATCGAATCGATTTTGCGACTTCAATCTTAAGGCCAGTAACACCACGTCAACCGGCTTGCCATCGACCGCAAGATCGCACATTGCCGTGAAAATCAATCGGTTGCCGTCATCATGAAAATCACGCGGCGACAAGCGACCGAAAACGCGTTGTGCCGTTTCGATTCGACCGTCGATCAGCAGCGAACCAAGAACCGCACGTTCCGCTTCGCCATCGAAAGGTTGATTAGTCCCCGTGGGACGCGAACCGTTGCGATATTCGCCCGTGTTTTCGGTGATCGCGCCGGTTGTCGATCGATTCGGCACACGGAGAGGCTCAATTTTCATCGGGTGACCCCTTCCGCGTGAGCGTTCGTTGGCGGGCGACATAATCGCGGATGTCTTCAACCGCGATCAATCGACGGTTGCCGATTCGGAAACTTTCAAGCGTTCCGCGGGCGACCAGTGTTTCGATCGTGCGGCTTGAGACGCCGAGTATCGCGCCGGCGTCGGAAACTGAAACCGAGACCGGCTCGACAGCGACCACGATGTTTGGCTCGGCAAGATCGGCCGCTTTCAGCATGAAACTGGCTCCGATGCTTTTTCGGCCATCCACTTATCGAGCGTTGTCCGCTTGATGGACGGCGTGCAGTCTCCAATCTTCACGTGATCCAAACCACGCTTGATCCATCGCCGAATTGTTCCGGGCGGGACGTCAGCGTATCGGGCGGCGGTTTCGACCTGCATCCACTCAGGCCAGAGATTTGGTTCTTTCATTGCGTTGCCTTTTCGAAGGAGGCAACATTGAAAGGGCGATTCGGAACGGAATTGATTTAATCCGAATCCGAATCCATTTTCGCCCTGCGAATTACGGCATCAAGAAAACAAAACTCCGATTCGGAATAATTCGCTGCATTTATTCCGAATCGCTTTTTGGCCTTTTCCGCACTCGATCCAGCAAGTTGTCAAACGCCTCTACCCTCAACTCTCGGTCATCGCAAAAGTCACGTTTTGTGATTCCCGCCTCTTTCGATTTCTGCCATTGATCAGCAATCTCCGCGTCGTTGTCGGGGTCATACTCGCGCTTGCGGCCTCTGGAACTAGGCCGTGCGCGCGGTGTGCTTGGTGCTGTCCATTTCCATAGCTCCACAAGTCGCGTCAATTCGTCGTCACGCGTTGGTGGTGGCTTTTGCGTTCCGCCCGCGTTGAGCCATTGCCGCCATGCGTACTGTTCGGTCTTGGGTAGATTTTGACCGTGTAGAAATAGGAACACCTCAATGTCCATGAACGCGGATTCTTCAATGGTCGGCTCGGTACGCGGCTTCGGTGCCTCGGGTTTCGCCATCAATTCGCGATAGACGCGATTGCAGTTCTCGAATGCCGCGGCCTTCTCCGCTTCGTCTTCGATCTTGGCGGCTTCGTGACATTGGGCTTCATATTTCGCGTAGCGTTCTTTCCATGCGTCTTCCGCCGGTGTGGCTTTTCGTCTTGCCATGACATTGCTCCAGAAAGTAGCCGGTCCGCCCAGATACCTCGCGCGGAGCAATACGCGTGACGCACTGGGCGGACGTGGGAGCTACCCACTACCGGCTTGAGAGATTTTCCGCGTTGATTATTGCTTGCTTCGCGTCTTCCGGAAGGTCCGGCCAGCGCTCGACCAGGGACGCTAAACGCTCATCCGAGCGGATGATTTGAAGGGCATTTTCGGGCGAAAGTGTGCCTATTTGTGTGCCGCGATCCGTTGAATCGGGTTTGGACCCGGTTTTTCCCAGCATCCGCGTAGTCCTGCCACCCCTATTTGGACGGGTCTTAGGGATTGAACGTCCGCAGCATCTTGCGTCCCTTGTACAGATTGAACAGGTCTTCGCCGCTCAACGGGCGGCTGCGTCCGGCGGTCGCCTGGTCGATCGTTTCTAAGCCGTCGGTGATGACGACACACGCGGTGCCTTCGCGGGTCGCGGTGAACACGCCGGCCCGCTCGTCCAGGAACAGGCCCAGCAGCACGGGTTTGAGTTCTTCGTAGCCGAGGTGTTGCAGGTGTTGTTGGAACGTCTCCATCGCGCGCTGTTGGGCTTCGTTCATCGCTTCGGTCGGGACCGAGAAGATGTCTTGGTGGTCGGCGTGCCAGCCGGCGTAGATCGCAAAGATGTCGTCGATCGGCATGTCCGCCAAGTCGCAGGCCATGGTGAAGACCGCCGGCCCGGTCATGCCGATGTTGCTGTAGCCCCGCTCGCCCATGTTGTATTCGAACCGCACCAACGTCACGTCGACCGGATCGTCGAAGCTGGGCCAAAGCAACCGCCGCGACGCGGCGACTTCGACGTTGGTCGGCGGCACGCCCATTTGATGGGGCTGGCTGAGCCACAACGCCATCTCCGCTTCCGCCGTCGCGTCGGGGGTGCGGTAGGTTTCGTCGATCTCGTTGCCGAAGTCCAGTTCGTCGGCGTAGGCGATCGCGCGCAGCCGGGCGGCGGGATCGCCGGCGAGTTCGATCAATCGCTTGCGGCCTTCTTCGTCGCCAAGTTTCGCCAGCGCCCCGGCGGCTTCGCACTGCACCCGCCGGTGTCGCAGCAAGACGGTTTGGTTCAGTTTTCCGATCGCCGACTCGTCACCGATCAACGCCAGCGAATCGCACAACGCGACCGCCAGCGCGACCGCTTCGGCCAGCCGCTTCTGGACCGTCGGCACGTCGTCACCGAAGGCACGCGGGTTGTCTTCAAAGAATCCGAGGCGGCTGGAAACTTGTCCGAGCAGTGCGGTCAGCGTGTCGAGCATGCCCGCAGCCGGGTGCTCGGCGACACGACCGTGACGGACCAGGTAGTTGGCCAGGTCCAGCAGCGAGGCGGCGAGCGCGGGTTCGGAAAGGCACTCCAGCGCGGCAGGGAACACGGCGTCGACCGGCCAATCGTCGTGTTGCATCAGCGGGCTGAGCATCTGTGCGGCGTCCATCCAATCCGTCGGCGGCCGCTGCTTTAAGATCTCGACGAACACCTGCAGCGACTCGCGCGAACGGGCCATCGTCAACAGGTGCAACAGCAGATGGCGATTGGAGGTTTCCGGTGGCAGCGAGTCGTCGATCTGCTCCATCACCTCCGGCGTCAGCGAGCCGATGATTTCCAGCGACGACTCGGAGCGGTCTTGAACCAGCAGCGTGTGCACGACCCGCAGTAGGGCGCCGATGATGGCGGGGTCCGACTCGGCCAAGCGGTCCCGGTTACCGGCCAGACGGGACAGGATGGCGACGGCGGAGGCGGCATCGCCGGTTGCCAGGTCGCGGAGATGGTAGCCGGCGGCGACCGGGTCGGTGTCGCGGCCGAGGAGCGAAGTGGTGGTCTGCTGGATCGACACGACAAAAAAGGTCCGGGAAAGTGGCGTAAGCTTCCAGCTTCGGAGTGATAACCGGAAGGCAGCGGTCGATCAAGGTGCGTCCCCCGCCACTGCCGGTTCTGCCGCCCGCTCTGCTGTCTGTTCCGTCGTTCGGTCCGCCGTCTGTTCCGCTGTCAGCTTTTTTGGGGAGCTTCCGCCGGTGCGGAGGGGACAAGCTCGAGCGCCCTGAGGCGGATTTCCACTCGGGCGGCTTCCCGCCGCTTGGCGTGTTCGATCAGGCGTGCGATTTCCTTGGGCGACAGGTCGCCCGGTTGCAGCGGCGTCAGGTCGTCTTCGTCCAGGAATTCGTCGTCAGCAGCTTCCGCCGTGTCCCCGTCATTGTCGTCGTTGCTGCCGTCGTCGGCGTCACTGTCGGCGTCACCGTTGGCGGATTTCTTCGGCACCTTCAACGGCACCACCAGCTCTTCGTAGATGATGCCAAAAATCGGGTGTTCGGCGGGTTCGGCGAAGCCGATTTCGGTGACCGGGACGGAGTTGAGCAGGGCGATCGAGGCGGCGGCGACGTCGCCCACCTGGACTTCACCGCCGCGGACGCCCAGGTAGCGTTTTTGGAAAACGACGGTCGGGTCGTTGATGTACGCGGCCAGCAAGACCGCATGCTCACGCGTCCCCTGTCGCGAGATCGTTTGCATGCAGCGGCACAGCAAAATGGGATCCGGGTTTTGTTTCAGGGTTTCCACGGCGAGCGTCAGACCGATATCCATCTTCCACTGCAACGCCAGACGCAGCACCTGTTCGCGGATACTCATGTCGCTGCGAGACATCCACTTGGCGACCATTCGCGTGAAGGGTTCGCCGAAGACGGCATCCTTTCGAAAGTCGTTGGCGGGGTAAAGCTGTAACAGCGACGCGACGATCAGATCGTATTGGGGGCCGGCTTGAAAATTGGGATCCGTCATCGGCAACAGCAGCGCGATCAAGTCGACGCGCTGAGGGGTTTCGCGGGGGCCGACGCCGCGTTCGATCAGCCGGCGGCGCACCCGCGAGAGTCCCATCGAAAGTTGTTGGGGGGTGCCACCGAGCGCATCGACCAAGTAGGGGTGCTCGCGATACAGGTCGACGAACAGCTCGCGGATTCGCGGCGAATCGCCAAACCACTTTTCCAGCTCGGGCCAGTTCTCAAGCTCCGACGGTCCGCCTTGCAAGAACGAGCGGATTCGGGATTCCAGGTTCTGCTTGGCCAGCGAATCGATGATGCGGTCCAAGCGGTCGGATTGTTCGGTGTCGCTGCTTTGGCGGCGGACCGCTCGCAGGATCGGCAAGCAGGCCGGACCGAGGCGAAACAGTTGTTCGGAGGCGAGTTCGCGGACGGCGAATTGGTCGCTGCGCAGCCCATCGACGAGTCGGCGGGCCTGTTCGGCCACCTCGTCGGCGACCGGAGTGCCGGCGGGTGGCGTCTGGGCGGCTGGAGCCTGTGCGGCTGGCGTCTGGGCCGCCGGAGTCTGGGCGGTGGTGCGGATTTCCGGGGCAGCAACCGGTTCTTGGCCGATCGCAACGGTCTGCAGGCCAACGGTCCCCAGACCGCCGCCCCCCCAAAGGTGAGCCGCGGCGGCAAGCACGCACCACACCCGTGTTCGGTACGCCAGGGAGCCGTAGGCCGGGCTACGGTGGCGATTTGGCCAGGGCTGAGAAAATGAACCGATCATGCCGCTAAGTGGGTCCCAAGGAGGCGAGCTGCCGTCGCGTCAACACGTTTTCGCTTGTCGATTCTATCCCGTGCAGCTAGTCTGTGGGGAGTGACATTTCGGTCGAACTTCCGCCCGAATCGTAATTCATGGGATTTACGGCCACTTGCAGCCTTACTGCTAAAGAGCCATGCAAACAAAGCAAACCACCGGTGACGCCACGTCACCTTCGTCGATCACGCCTTCTGACCAAGGCAACGTTTCCCTACCGGCGAACGATCCCGCCGCGAATTCGAGGGTGGAGCGTGTTACCGGGAGCCCAGGGACGATGCCCACACGACGTGCCGGACTGTCCACGCAATGCGTCCACGCCGGGGAGGCTCGTCAGAAAGACTCCGGCAGCATTGCCACCCCGATCTACACCGCCGCGACGTTCACGTTTGAATCGACCGATGATCTGCTTCGGTTCGTCAACGGCGAAGACCAGCGGGAAGAATACGGGCGCTACGGAAATCCCAACGAGCGCAGCGTCGAAGCCAAGATCGCCGCATTGGAAAAGTGCGAGGAAGCGATCGTCTATGGCAGCGGCATGTCGGCGCTCGTCGGATTGCTGATGACCAAACTGTCCGCCGGCGACGAAATTGTTTTCTTCGACCAGTGTTATCACCGCAGTCGTGAGTTCTGTGCCAAGCACCTGTCGCGTTTCGGAGTGGTCACCCGCCAGGTGACGACCGGTGATTACGACGCGATGGAAGCGGCGATCAACCGCAACACCAAAATGCTGGTCAGCGAGTCGCCGACCAATCCACACCTGTCGGTCATCGATCTGGAAAAATTTGCTGCCGTCGGCAAAGCCAATGAAGTCGAGACGTTGATCGATGCGACGTTGGCGACACCTTACAACATGAATCCCACCGAGTACGGCGTCGATTACGTGCTGCACTCGGCAACGAAGTATCTGGGCGGACACAACGATCTGCTGGCCGGTGTGCTTTGCGGACGCAGCGAGCAACTGGAAGCCGTTCGCAGCATGCGCGGCATCTTGGGCAACATCAGCTCGCCCCACAATCTGTACCTGCTCGAACGCGGGTTGAAGACGTTTGAATTGCGGATGCAGCGTCAAAACGAAAACGGGCTCCGCATCGCCGAGTTCCTGGAGTCGCATCCCCGTGTCGAACGCGTCTATTACCCGGGGCTGAAAAGCCATCCGACGCACGCGATCGCCGCGGCGCAAATGCGTGGCTTTGGCGGATTGATCACGTTCACGATTCGCGACGCCGACTGGAAGCAAACGGCCAACATCGTCGATGCGGCTCGTATCCCGCGGATCGCCCCGAGTCTGGGCGGCGTGGAATCGCTGATCGAACAACCGTTGGTGATGAGCTACTTCCATTGCACGCCCGAAGACCGCGTGCGGTTCGGGATCGATGACAACATGATCCGCATGTCCTGCGGGATCGAAAACGGTGATGACTTGATCGCCGACTTGGAGCAGGCTCTGTCGGTATGAGCGATCAGGACGGACACAAGGTGTCGGCGGGCGAGAACTCTTTCCGCACCCGCGCGATTCACGTCGGCAATGAGATCGATCCGGCGACCGGTGCGGTCGTCCCGCCGATCCATTTGGCCAGCACGTTTCGCCAACCCGGCGCGGGCGAGTGGGGCCAGTTCGACTATTCGCGAAGCGGCAACCCGACGCGAAGCAATCTGCAAACCACACTGGCGTCGCTGGAGTCGGGCGTCGGTGCGTTGGCGTTTTCCAGTGGCATGGCCGCCATCCACTGCGTCACGATGCTGTTGGAAAACGGCGACCACGTCGTCTCCGGATGCGACCTGTACGGCGGTGCGTATCGATTGCTGCACAAGATCTGCAATCGCAGCGGGATTGATGTCACGTTGGTCGACATGACCGACCCCGCCGCCGTCGCCGCGGCGGTCAACGATCGGACGAAATTGATTTGGGCGGAAACGATCGGCAACCCGCGACTGACGATCCCCGATCTGTCGGCGTTGGCCGGCATCGCGAAAGAACGTGGTGTGATCATCGGTGTCGACAACACCTTCGGAACACCGGCGCTGGTGCGACCGCTGGAACACGGCATCGACATCGTCATGCACTCGGCGACCAAGTACCTGGGCGGTCACAGCGACTGTTTGGGCGGGACGCTGGCGGTGGCCGATCAAGAACTGTTGGACCGGCTCTACTACATCCAAAATGCGACCGGCGCGGTGCTGGATCCCTTGAGCTGTTTCCTGGTCAGCCGTGGACTGAAGACGTTGGATCTGCGGATCCGGGAACAGTCCAACACCGCGCTCGCCTTGGCACGCTGGCTGGAGCAACATCCGAAGGTTCGCATGGTGTTGTATCCGGGGCTGGAAAGTCATCCGCAACACGAGCTGGCGGCCAAGACACTGGTCGGCGGATTCGGAGCGATGGTGACGTTCGAGTTGGATGCGGGCATCAAGGAAACCGCGGCGGTGTGCGAGTCGACCAAGCTGTTTCACTTGGCGGTCAGCCTGGGGGCGGTCGAATCGTTGATCGAGCAACCGGCGACGATGTCCCACGCCAGTTATGACGCCGCCGATCGCGCCCGGTTCGGCATCACCGACGGATTGATCCGCTTGTCGGTGGGGTTGGAGTCGTTTGAAGACTTGCGCGATGATCTGGCCCGGGCGATCGACGCGGCATGAATCCGGCACGCGCCACTGGCTGATCGTCGTTTGCCATCAGCCGGTTCGCGCCAGCGCGAGCGGCGGCGCTAAATCTCGATTTAGCTTTATTGGGCGCGAGCCGTGACGCTAACAAGCGTCACTCCGTTTGGTGTCAAAGGAGAGCGGCAGCGAACCGAGTATCCCGGAGGGATGGCAGCGAGTAGCCGGAGGTCAGCGCAGCGCACCTCCGGGAAGCACGTCCCACAATCCCCTCGACCCCGGACGGGGTCGCAGTGAGTCAAGTTGCTGGCCGGGTCCGAGGGCGCTGGCGCGATTTGCTTCGACACCCTCCGGGGTCGCGTCTGGCGGGGGACCGGATATCCGGAGGTGTCGCTGCGCTCACCTCCGGCTACTGGCTTTGACCCCGCCGGGGTCACGCCGCGAAGCCAGACGGACCGGAGGGCTCGCGCCCCGCCGCTAACAATAGATGCACGGTTTGTTGTCCCAGGAGAGCGACAGCGGTTCCAGCATCCCGGAGGGATGCCAGCGTGTAGCCGGAGGTCAGCGCAGCGGCACCTCCGGAAAGCACGCCCTAAATTCCCTCGACCCCGTCGGGGTCGCAGCGAGTCAAGTTGCTGGCCGGGTCCGAGGGCGCCGACGTCATTTGCTTCGACACCCTTCGGGGTCGCGTCTGGCGGGGGACCGGATATCCGGAGGTGTCGCTTCGCTCACCTCCGGCTACTGGCTTGGACCCCGTCGGGGTCATGCCGCGCGCCCCATACCGCTAACACCTCATCAAACACAGGGGATAAATGCTACACAGCGTTGACTGCAGGGTTCGATGGGCCAGTAGGCCCCGCGCCAAACGGCTGATTAAATCGATAGCCCCGGTGAGCGACCGGCGCGTGCATGACAGCGGCTACTTCGTCAATTGCTCGTCAAAGAACTTCAGCATCCAATCGGTCAGCTTGGGGCTGAGGAACGCGAACAGGTGGCCGTTGCCCGGCAGCGTGTGTAACGATGATTCGACGTCGGCATCGACCAACGCCTGGTGGAAATTTTTGGCGTTGTTGATCGGGACGATCCAATCCGCTTCGCCGTGGATGATTTGAAACGGCGGGTCTTTGGGAGACGTAAAACAGATCGGCGACGCGGCGGTGTAAACGTTCGGCAGCTCGCGTCGCGATCCGCCCAGGAAGAACGCGAGCGACGTGTTGTCCGGTGGCAACTGGCGAAAGTCCGTCGGCGGGCCGCCGATGCAAACGGCACCGATCGACGGGAGCTTGTTCCAGCGTTCGTCTTGCTGCGGCCAGGACGTCGTCTGGCGGACCGATTGCCAGGGTTCATCGGCGAGGGTGGCGACCAGCGACACCAGGTGACCGCCGGCGGAATAGCCATACAGACCGACGCGCTCGGTGTCCCAGTGGTAGGTGGGTGCGTTCTCGGTGATCCAGACCAGAGCCGACCGTACGTCATCGACTTGATCGGGAAATTTTGAATTCGGGGCGTGCCGATAATTGATCGCCACGGCGGCAAAACCGTTGCCCGCCAAATCCCGGGCATGACGCTCCATCGTCCATTTGTCGCCGGTCGCCCAGCCGCCTCCGTGGACGACCAGCACCACCGGCCAGCGGCGATCGGGGGCCGCCCCGGACGCCTGCTGGGATGGCGTCTTGGGTTGCGGCAGATAGACGTCGCAGCGGCCCGCGCTGCCCAGATCGTCGTCGTCTGTGCCGCAAAAACGCAAATCAGCGACCTTTTTGACACCAAACGCGGTCGCTTTCGGGCGTTCCGGGGCCGAATCTGCCGCGACCGGAGGTGTCGGCCCGCCCGCCGGGTCTACGGCAATCGCCGCGATTTCGCTGCTGCAAATGCCCGCAAACACAGTGCAAGTACCCACCAAAACGCAAATGGGTCGCTTCTTGATCCGCTGTCGTCTCATCAATCGGTCCGCTCATTGGGCAATTGGCCATCATCCGTATAATAATGGACCGACCAGGCCCTCCACCATCCGACCCACTGAACACCCAAAGCCACACGATGCCCTTCAATGATTCGCTCTCCGGCGAAGACCTTTCCCTGGATTCCATCCCTGCCGCGGTCGAGGCAGTGCGACGAGGCGAGGTCGTGATCGTCGTCGATGCGGAGGATCGCGAAAATGAAGGCGACTTCATTTGTGCGGCCGAAAAAGCGACTCCTGAGACGATCAATTTCATGCTCGGCGGTCGCGGCCAATTGTGCGTTTCGATCCTGCCCGAAGTCGGCAAACGATTGGAGTTGACTCCCGTCGTCTCGGACAACAACGCGCCGCTGCGGACGGCCTTCGTCACCCCGATCGACATCGCGACCGCTCGCACCGGGATCACAGCCGCCGAACGCAGCGAGACGATTTTGCGGATCGCGTCACCGGATTGCAAGGTCGAGGATTTCGTCCGCCCCGGGCACGTGTATCCGCTGATCGCAAAAAAAGGAGGCGTGTTGCGTCGCGCCGGGCACACCGAAGCGGCGGTCGATTTGGCGCGGATGGCCGGTTTGCAGCCCGCCGGGGTGCTCTGCGAAATCCTGAACCAGTCCGGTGACCGCGCCACACGGGATGAATTGATCGCCATCGCCAAGGCGAACTCGCTCAAGATCATCAGCATCGAGCAACTGATCGCGCATCGCCGCGTGAGCGAAAAATTGGTCAACCGTGCCGCCCAGGCGACGTTGCCGACCAAGTACGGCGATTTTCAAATCATCGTCTATTCAGTCGACTTCGAAGATCAAGAGCCGATCGCGTTGACACTTGGTGAACTGTCGCAACAGGGCGAAGGTCAAAAGCCGCCGCTGGTTCGGATGCACAGCAGTTGCTTCACCGGCGATCTGATCGCGTCGCTGCGATGTGATTGTGGCGACCAGTTGGAAATGGCGCTGGAGATGATTGCCGCCGAAGGTCGCGGCGCGCTCGTTTATCTGCCCCAGGAAGGACGCGGCATCGGACTGGCACAGAAGATTCGCGCCTACGCACTGCAAGACCAGGGGATGGACACCGTCGAAGCCAACCACGCGCTGGGTTTCAAAGCCGACATGCGCGATTACGGAGTCGGGTTGCAGATCTTGAAGGATCTGGGCATCAGCGAAGTTCGCTTGCTGACCAACAACCCCAAGAAACAGCAAGCGTTTAACTTGCGCGGTTACGATTTGAAGCTGGTCGATCAAGTCCCGATCGTGACGCCGGTGAACAAGCACAACAAGAATTACCTGGAAACGAAACGAGAGAAGATGGGCCATCAATTGCCGGATTTGGGCTGAGATGCAAACGCTTCCTGAAAAACCGGCGTGGCTCCGTCGCGTTTCGATCCTCGGTGTCGGGCTGCTCGGCGGCAGCGTCGCAATGGCGTTGCGGCGGCGCGGGGTTCACGTCGTCGGTTACAGTCGACGCGAATCAAGTTGTCGCGCGGCGATCGAAGCCGGTGCGGTCGATGAGGGGTTCACGGAGATCGCAGCGGCGTGTCGTGGCAGCGACGTCGTCGTCGTCGCCTCCCCGGTCGACAAGATCGTTGAACTGGCCATCGCCGCCGATCAAGTGTTGGGTGACGACGCGTTGATCACCGACGTCGGCAGCACGAAGGCCCGTATCGTTGCGGAGATCGAGACGCAGTCACCGTCGCTGGCCCGGAAATTTGTGGCCGCCCATCCGATCGCGGGCTCGGAAAAGACCGGTGTCGAAAACGCCACTGCAACGTTGCTCGAAGGCAAGCTGGTGATCATGACGCCCGGTGACCACACGCCGGCGGCGGCGGTGGATCGGGCCGCCGCGTTTTGGTTGCAGACCGGCGGTGACATTCTTTCGATGTCGCCTGAGCAACATGACCAACGGTTGGCGGCGGTCAGTCATGTGCCGCATCTGGTTTCATCGCTGTTGGCCAGCCTGGTCGATGACGAATCCTTGCCGCTGGTCGGCAGCGGATGGAGAGACATGACGCGCGTGGCGGCCGGAGACCCGACGATGTGGACGGCCATCTGTGTGCACAATCGCGAAGCCATCTTGGGGCAGCTGGATCATTTTTCCGATGCGCTGGGGTCGCTCCGAGAAATGTTGGCCAGGGGCGACATGGCGGCGCTGAAGACTTGGCTGGACGATGCCAAGGCACGCAAGGAAGCGAGCGAGTGAGTTGCTAGCGGCAGGGCGCGAGCACCTGGAGTGATTTGTTAGCGGCAGGGCGCGAGCCCTCCGGTCTTTCACGCGGTCACCGCGCCGCTGACCCCTTCCCCTGTTTGGGCCCCTATTCGGAGATTTGATCTGGTGCGATGGTGTAGTGATGGAAGACGTGCGAAACGAAACGAACGAATTCACCGAACCCTATCCCCAGGTCGTCAATCAGACGACGGGTCTCTCGACGCAGACGCCGCCGGTTGAGCCTGCCCGAGCGGGCGACCGGCACTCGGGCTCCACAGAGGGTCAGGGGCGACAAAGCAATGGCGAGGCCGGTGACGACAACGGCTCGCCCTGGTTGCCGCTGCGCAACCCGATCTATCGCTCGTTCTGGATCGCGTCGTTCGTTTCCAACGTCGGCACGTGGATGCATGAAATCGGTGCGGGTTGGTTGATGACTGACTTGGACGCCTCGCCGCAAATGGTTTCCGCCGTGCGAACGGCGATGGCGACGCCGATCGTCTTGCTGGCGATCCCCGCCGGCGTGCTGGCCGATCGGGTCGATCGACGCCGATTGCTGTTGTCCACCCAAGTGCTGATGCTGTTGACCGCAGCGAGTCTGGCGGCGCTGACCGCAGCCGGCGTGATGACCAGCTGGCTGTTGCTGGGGCTGACCTTCTTAATCGGGTTGGGGCTGACGTTGCACGTCCCCACGTGGCAGGCGTCGATTCCCGAGTTGGTGCCACGTCCCCAGTTGTCGCGGGCGATCGCGTTGGGCAGTATTAATTTTAATTTGGCGCGGTCTGCCGGTCCGGCGATCGCGGGCGCGTTGGTGGCAATCGCGGGATCGTGGATCGCGTTCTCCTTCAATGCGATCTCGTTTGCCGGCGTGATCGTGGTGTTGTTGATGTGGCGTCGCCAGGGACGCGAATCGTCGCGCGGATTGTCGTATCGAAAATCGTTGTACCAGGGGCTGCGCTACGTTTATCGCAATCACCAGATGCGACACGTCTTGGTGCGTCTGGGGTTGTTTGTCGTGCCGGCCAGCGCGCTGTGGGGGCTGTTGCCATTGGTGGCCCGTCAGCGATTGGATTGGGGCGCCGACGGATTCGGCGTGTTGGTCACCTGCGTCGGCGGCGGGGCGTTACTCGCGGCGCGTTTCTTGCCGATGTTGCAGCGGCGTTTCGGCGGCGACGCGACCATCGCTTTGGCCATGCTGGTGTTTGCCGGCGGACTGGCCGTCATGGGGTCTTCGACGCAGCGCTGGGTCGTGGTGGTGGCGACGCTGGTGATGGGCTGCGGCTGGATGGTCACGCTGACGACGCTGAACACGGCCGCACAAACGACGTTGCCCAGTCGCATGCGGGCGCGGGGAATGAGCTGTTACTTGACCGCCCTGGCACTCTCGATGTCCACCGGGTCGTTTTTGTGGGGCAGCATCGCCGAGTCGATCGGCGTCGCTGGGACGCACGAAGGAGTCGCTGCCGGGGTTGGCACAGGTGTGGGGACGGCACAAAAAATCGCGGCGGCAACCCTGTTGGTCACCGCCGCGATCGGCATGCTGTTTCGTGTCGTCGGTCCTACGCGAACATATAGCCCTCTTCACCGTGATCGGTGATGTCCAGCCCGCGTTGCTCGCTCTCGGCCGGAACGCGAAGCCCGATGACGATGTCGATCAGCTTGAGCAAGATCAGACTTCCGATCCCTGCGAAGGCGAACGTGATCAGGACCGCAACAATTTGCCCGATTAGCAGCGAGGGGTTGCCGGATTCGAGCAGCCCGATCTTGGTGCCATTTCCGCTGACGTCCCAGCACGCGCGACTGGCGAACACGCCCGTCAAGACGGCGCCGACAGTTCCGCCGACGCCGTGGACGCCAAACGCATCCAGTGCATCGTCGTACTTCAGCGTGTGCTTCAGCTTGCTGCACGCCAGATAGCAGAGAATCCCTGCGACCAGGCCCATGACCAGTGCCGGCATGGGTTGGACGAATCCCGCGGCCGGTGTGATGCACACCAGCCCCGCAACGGCACCACTGCTCGCGCCCAGGACCGTGGGCTTGCCCAGCACGATCCACTCGGTCATGGCCCAGGCGAACGCGCCGGCGGCGGCGGAAAAGTGTGTGACCGCGAACGCGCTGCTGGTGAGGCCGTCGCTCAGTAATTCGCTGCCGGCATTGAATCCGAACCAGCCGACCCACAGCATCGCCGCACCGAGCGCGGTGTAGGTCAGGTTGTGTGGCTGGAAGGGTTCATTGGGGAATCCCATGCGAGGTCCGATCAGGATCGCGGCGACCAGCGCCGACACACCGCTGGAGATATGAACGACGGTGCCGCCGGCAAAGTCGAGCGCGCCGCCCATGATGCTGCCTTCGCTGTAGGCCAGCGGTCCGCCGTCCCAGACCCAATGGCAAAGGGGGCAATAGATCAGCGTGCCCCACAGGATCGAGTAGATCACCATCGCGCCGAATTTGATCCGCTCGGCGAACGCGCCGCAGATCAGGGCGGGGGTGATGATGAAGAACATGCCTTGGAACAACATGTGGGTCAGCCGCGGAATGCTGCCTTCCATCGGTGTGACCGGCTTGCCGAGCGTTTCGCTCCATTCGCGTTGCACCCCGTTCATGAACAGGTAGTCGGTGTTGCCGATCCAGCCGCCGGATCCGCCGAAGGCGAGCGAGTAGCCATAGATCGCCCAGATCACCGTCATCAGTCCCATCAGGAAGATGCACTGCATCATCACGCTCAACACGTTCTTGCGTCGCACCAAGCCGCCATAAAACATGGCCAGCCCCGGCGCGGTCATGAACAGAACCAATGCGCAGCAGATCAGCATCCACGCGTTGTGGGCCGCCAGCGGCCCGTCTCCGATTTGTTCATCGGTCATGCCCGCCGGCGACGTGGTTGTCTCGGTCGCCTCCTGGGCCAGCGCGGCACCCATCGGGCCCAGCAGGAAAAGCGATCCCAGGATCGAGATCGCAAAACAAAGTCTCCACCTACTCACAGCTATCACCTCGTTGAGAAAAGGACTTGTCGGGTGACTGAAACGCAAGGCAGCAGCGGTCGTCGGATCGGTGGGTTCGGCCGCCTTTCTCGTGCCGCCGAAAGACCGAGCGGCCGGCGTTGGGATGCACCGACGGGGAATGCTCGAGGAGGTCGTTGACGGTCGAGAACCGAATCATCAATCCGCGACGGGAGGGGACATTGCTTCGCTCCGTGACAGTCGCGCAGCGGTTAGAATACGTCGAACTGCGAAACGCCGCTATCGGAGTGTGGGCGGGGCGGAAAAGGGGGGCAGTAACAAGAGGTTCCGCAACCGTTGGTGTTAGCCTTTCGGCGATTCCCAGTCGCGGCGACACTGGGCGGCTAAAGCCTGCACACCAACGCGCTTGCCCATTCCATCGGGTTGACGCACCCTGAGTTGTTTGCGACGAGATTGGCAACCGGCAAAAAGAAAACGCAGGTGGGAATGAACACCTGCGTTTCCAAAAATAACTGTTAAACTGGCGAGCAATCGCAAGCCAAATACGCCAGATTGAGAAACCGCGGCACGAATCCGTGCCATCGTCGCGGTGATAATTCGCTCGCAACCTGGAGATTCGGAGCATATGCGTCGCGGTAGGGGGTTGCAAGCCCTGATTTCATGAACTTAGAAAGTGAACCAAAATTTAATCCTCCCGCACTCCTTCGGCTGGGGGAATCGATCGCCGTCTTGCCGGTGATTCATGGCAGCGGCCAATTCGCGCTGACGGTGCGTCGCTGGATGCTGGAACAGGATTTTGATTGCGTTGCGGTTCCGCTGCCGGAGTCGTTTCGTGAGAGCACCGAGGCGGCGATCCTGGAGTTGCCGCGGCCGTCGATCGTGATTCAAAAACCCGGCGCCGGCTTCACCCGTCCTGATCTCGAGTCTGGATTTGCTCCCTACGACCCCGAGGCGGGTGAGAGTTGCGACAGCGGGGACGCCGATTCCGATCCCGCCAGCTACGTTCCGATCGATCCCTGCCAGCCGGTCATCATGGCCATTCGGGCCGCGATGGGAGAGCACATTCCTCGGGCCTATGTGGATCTGGAGACGGACCCGTTTCTGCCGTTTTCTTCGGTGATGCCCGATCCGTTTGCCGTCCGCCAAGTCGCCGCGGAGCGATTCGCCGCCGCCGTGCTGCCGAGTCTGCCGCGGCCGCCGGATCGCCAGACGCGGTCGCGGATCGTACACATGGCTTACCGGTTGGCCGAGCTGGAAAAACGCTATGACCGAATCTTGTTCGTGACAAGCATTTTGAATTGGCCGTGGATTCGCGAAGCCTACACCGAGTCCTTTTCCGCCCCGGCGGCCAACAAGAGCGAATCGTCCGACCAGTTCGATTTTCCGCAACACGATGCCGTCCAGGAACCTCGCTGCTACGCCATCGATTCGCGGACCTTGATGTTTCTGTTCGGCGAACTGCCCTACATCACCGGGCTGTATGAACGCGCCCGCAGCGAGCTGGAGGAAGACGAGGATCTGCAAATCGATGGCGTGAAAGAACTCTTGATTGCGGCGCGGGTCAGCTACCGAGCGGAATTAAAGCAATTCGCGCGACGCATCACCCCACTGCATCTTTCCAAGTGCCTGAAGTACATCCGCAACCTTTCGTTGATGTCGCGGCGGATGACGCCCGATCTGATCACGATCGTGACCGCGGCACAACAGATCATGGGCGATCAGTACGCGCTGCACGTCGCGCAATTGGCCAACCAGTATTCCTATGCCAATGTGTCCGAAGACGACTCGACCGATAGCGAGTTGGACGAGGTCAAGTTGGGGATCGATCAGGCCCGTCTGCCCGATGGCGATTTGATCTCGATGGTCAATCGTTTGCCGGGGCCGCCGATCTGTTGGCGGACATTGCAACTGAAACGTAAACCGTCGTCCCCGGAAAAGAGCCGCTGGAAGTACCAATGGAATCCGTTTACGCAGTGCAGTTATCCACCCGAAGACGAGCGGATTGAAAATTTTCGAACCCGTGTGTTTGATCGAGCCAAGGCGATCATCGGCAACGATTTGGCACGCACGGAAAAGTTCACCACCAGCGTCAAAGACGGGATCGATATCCGCGACACGCTGCGGCACTGGTACGACCGCCAAATCTACGTCAAAGTCATCCCGCCCAGCCGCGGGACGCTCGATGCCTGTGTCATGTTGTTCGATTCACCCTCGGATCCCCGCGATTACCCGTGGCGGACGACGTGGTTCGCCGAACACAAGGATGAATCCACGTTGGCGTTTTATGCCACCAGCTTTGCCGATGAAATGGTTGGCCCCGGCATCGGGCTCAGCCGCTACGGCGGGGCGATGTTCCTGTACCCGCCGGTGATGATTCCCGACATCTGGGGCGATCGGCGACTTGATTTCGCGGGCACGCTGGAAGAGCGCTTGATCACCGCGGCTTGCATGCACGCCGGCGGCCGGCAAGTCGCCTTGCTCAGCGCCCTGCCGCCGGGTGCCGGATGGCGAAAGCTCGCGCGACACTACAAGAAAACGCTCGTCCACGTCCCGCTCAGTTCCTTCAGCGACGAACAAGTCCAGCAGTTGCGGATGGTTCATGTCCTCAACGGTCGTGAAGTCCGGTCGTATGCGGAAGAGTTTATTCGCCGGGTTTGAGCGGTCGCCTCCCCCTGCGTTGCAGATCGTGCCGTTTGAAGTCACCCTCCCGTGTGCGGGAGGGGCGAGCGCAGCGAGGGGCATAGGCATCAGGTTAGGAAGTAACCCTCCCGTGTGCGGGAGGGTTTCCGTTGCCTCGCGTTCACCGATGCGAACAACGACGCCGAAGCACCCTCCCAAAAGGCATTGGTATCTACACAAGTCGCTTTTTGCCTAAAGGGCATGCATATCCCTAGCCTGGGGCAAGCAAACCGAGCATTTGCGAGGGTTGCGCCGCCCCAGGAACCGCATCGCAATGAGGTTGAATTTGGCCAACGGCCATGCACAACCTTCGCGTTTGACGAGGCATTTGTGCATGGCCGTTGGCCAATCGTTCTCGTTCTCGCTTGAGGCCCTTGGGCGATGCCCAAGGCTATGGATGTAAACGGCCGTTGGCCGAAACCATCCGCTCAGAACAGATCTGACATGCAAACGATGTGTCGATACCAATGCCCCTCAACGGAAGTTGACTCCACTTCAATAACGAACCTGTTCTTCCAGCAACGTTCTGCAGGCGATCATGGCATCACGCCAGTTCCCTTGTCGCGCTTCCTGGACGACGTCCTGGAGCGCTTCGCGTTGATGATCGCCTTGCGATGGGGCGCCGGCCATCTCGTTCAGCCGGCTTTCGATCTGCTGCAACGCCTCGGTGTCGCGCTGGTTGCAAACGCGGTACAACGCGATCGTCAGATCGTAGCCGTCGTGATCCAGTTGGACCGGCGAGCGGCTGAAGTACCACAGCGACGCCGCGCAGGCGATCACGGCGAGCGCCAGGCCCACGTTGCGAGATCGTGTTGACGTTTGGTTGCGATTGGATGGTTTCACAGTTGATCCCATTCGATGACTTCGTGTTCACGCATGCTCGAGAGTTCTGCCCAGATGAACAGATCGATGAAGTTGGTGACGAACTGGACCGATCCATCTCCCATCGCGACATAGCCGCCGCCGGGGTGTTGCGAGAACATTTGGCCGACGTGGTAGGTCGGAAAATTGATCGGGTGAATGATCGGGTTGCCGGTGATGTCCAACTCGCCGCCGGACGGACCGGCGTGAACCAACGTCAGCGTGGCCGCCGCGTCGGGGCCGTTTTCCGGCGACGTGAACTGGGGATGGGTGAACGCGCCTGGGACGACGCCGACCCAGGTTTTCTCGCTCAGTGCCGAGCTGTGCTCGCCAAAGAAAATCGTGCTGCTGAGCCCGTCCAACACGTCTCGGAATTTTGTCCTGGAGTTGCGAAAGAACGGCCCGTCGGCGACTTGCCCGGCATCCCCGTTGATCGCGATGATTTTCGTCTGGCCGGTGTAGATGTTGGTGAACACTTCGCCGGTCGCCGCGGAGCCGCATTCGCCCCAGCAACTCTCCTGGCCGTGGCTGGCGACGTAGTGACTGCGGCCCAGCACGATTTCGCGGCCATGGACTCGCAGCGGATCGCCGGCCTCATTGAGGACCACAAAGGGGTCGTCGCCACCGGTCGTACTGGGGCACAGGAACATCGGGATCGTCGTCGAAATCCCATCCACGTTGCCGCTCGACCAGATCGGTTGCTCCATCCGCAGGCTTTCAAACACCGAGTTGCCTTCGGCAAACGGCAGCAGCGCCGCCGCCCAGCCCCAACCCGGCCCGGCGTCCCATGTCAGCGGGTCCATGTTGACCACGGTCGGGGCGGAACCGTCGGTCGTGGGATGCGAAACGTAGCCGGGCGGGAACTGTCGAAAGGCCGCATGGTAATTCTGGGCCGCCAGTCCCACTTGCCGCAGGTTGTTGCTGCAGGACATCCGACGGGCGGCTTCACGCGAGGCCTGAACGGCCGGCAGCAAAAGCCCCACCATGACTCCGATGATCGAGATCGCGACCAGCAGTTCGATCAACGTGAACCCGCGCGGCCGCTCGGACCGGGCCCGACCCGGCGGGCCGCCCCGCGGATCTGCCTGGAGTGATGAAGTATTCAAGGTTGAATTCCTGTCGTGCGTGCGAGGAAAGGAGTTAGTCGGGGCTAAGTTTTAGTGCCGGGTGAAGCGCAGTTCCGCGAAGTTAAACGTGGTTTCTTCAGGTCGGGCCCGTAGGCTCGCGCCAAACGGCTGATCATCGTTTGATGATCCGTCGGTTCGCGCCAGCGCGAGCGGCACCTCCACTTGTCTTCACTTTGCGGTATGGGGCTCGAGTGTTGCCGAAACACGCGGTTCCAGGCGAGGCTCCATCAGCAGAAAGCCGCTCCGCCCAAAGTTAGCCAGGGCTAACTCCGGGTGTGCGGCCAGAATAGAGTCTCTGGCGATTGGACGCAAGCCCTAAGGAAAGCGGTTCGATGGAAAACGAATTTCCGGTTAAACTGTGTCGGCTGCCAAAACAGCACGACGAAACAGCTCAGTGGATGAGCATCAGCCTTTCCTTGCCGCGGTATGGTCGCGAAATTGCCCATTAAGATTCATCAACGGACCCGTTCGGACCATGCCAGCGAAGTGGCGGAGGACTACGTGGAGGCGATTGCTGATGCGATCGAGCAACGCGGTGTCTGCCGAGCTGTCGATTTGGTCAAACACTTTGCGGTCACGCACGCGACGGTCAACAATACGATCAAGCGTCTCGAACGCGACGGCTTGGTGACGACGGCGCCGTACCAACCGGTGGAATTGACGTCGGCGGGCAGGCGGCTTGCCTCCCAATCACGTCGGCGGCACGAGGTCGTCGAGGCGTTTTTGAAAAAGCTGGGCGTCAGTGACCAGACGGCGGCGGTCGACAGCGAAGGCATCGAGCATCACGTCAGCAAGGAAACACTGGCGGCGATGAAGCGAGTGTTGGACAGCGGGTGGCCGCAGTGACCGGTGACCCCGTGACAGCGTACTGGTCCCAAAAATGGTCCGCGTGTTAGCGGCAGGGCGCAAGCCCAATGCCACCTACTTAGGCACTGAATGAGTTAGCGGAACGGCGCGAGCCGTCCGGTTTGACCCTGAAAGACCGGAGGGCTCGCGCCCTGCCGCTAACAAAAAACACCCCGGTTGTTAGTCAAGTAGGGGGTACTGAATGAGCTAGCGGAACGGCGCGAGCCGTCCGGTGCCAGCTTGAAAACACCCTGAAAGACCGGAGGGCTCGCGGCCTACCGCAAAAAAATACTTCACAGCGTTGTCTGAAAGGGTTGCCTGTGAGTAAGGGTATGTACCGAAGTTAGCCTCTCATCGGATTGGCAATCACGCCCACACCGTTGCAATCAAACCCGAAACTCATCCAGGAACAATCATGACATTCAGAGCACTCGTTGTCGACAAAACCGGCGAGTCCGAAGTCTCCGCCGCGGTGCAAACGTTGACCGAGGATCAATTGCCTGCCGGCAACGTCACGGTGGCGGTGGAGTACACCACCGTCAACTACAAGGACGGACTGTGCATGCGCGCCGGCGGCGGTCTGGTTCGCAACTATCCCCACGTGCCGGGCATCGACTTTGCCGGAACGGTTGAATCGTCGGCGGATCCACGGTACCAGCCCGGTGACAAAGTGGTGCTGACCGGTTGGCGTGTCGGCGAGACGCATTGGGGCGGCTATTCCCAAAAGGCTCGCGTCGATGCGGATTGGTTGGTGCCGTTGCCCGACGGCTTGACGACACGGCAGGCGATGGCGATCGGGACGGCCGGTTTCGCCGCGATCCTGGCGATTGTCGCGTTGGAAGATCACGGATTGAAACCGGACCAAGGCGAAGTGTTGGTCACCGGAGCGGCGGGGGGCGTCGGTTCGATCGCCACGGCGATCCTGGCCAACACCGGCTATCAAGTCGCCGCCGTGACGGGCCGGCCGCAGGCCGCTGAGTACTTGAAGTCGCTCGGTGCCAGCCGGATCGTCGCTCGTGAAGAGATCGACACCGTGTCGAGAAAGCCGCTCGAATCAGAAACGTGGGCGGGCTGTGTCGATGCCGTCGGCGGCGAAATGCTGGCACGAGTGATCGGCCAATTAAAATATGGCGCGTCGGTCGCCGCGGTCGGGCTCGCCGGTGGAGCCGCGTTGCCGACCAGTGTGATCCCGTTTCTGCTTCGCGGTGTCAACTTGCTGGGGATCGATAGCGTGATGCAACCCTATCAACAACGCGTCCGAGCCTGGCAACGCATCGCCAGTGATCTGCCGCTGGACAAGCTCGATGCGATGATCCAGCAGGCAAACCTGGCCGTCGTGCCGTCACTGGGCGAACAGATCCTGGCCGGTCAAGTCAAAGGCCGGATCGTCGTCGATGTAAATGCCTGAAGGCTGGACACCAGCGCGGCCGACAAGGCTAGGGTAGGCGTCGTTTGCTCGGATTGGGGCCCGTAGGCTCGCGCCAAACGGCTGATATTCGTTTGATATCAGCCGGTTCGCGCCAGCGTCCGGGCTTCTCGATTGATCTCAGCGCCGTGGTCTTGGCCTGAAGGCCAGTGGGGATGCGCCTGAAGGCTGGACACCAGCGTGAGTGCATTAGGGGAGCCAGTAGCGTTCTCGGCCGTAGTAATCGTACAGGTGCTCTTCGTAGCCGCGGTTGATCGGTGTCAGCGGATCGTACTCGGGCGAGTTCTTGATTTCCTCACGGGTCATGTTGATTGACACGGTGGTTTCCGACCACGAGATGGATTCGACCCATTGCGGTGAGATCAAAACCTTGCGCGCCGGCAACCAGTTCTTTGTGTCCACGACGACATACCGAACCGCCCACGTTTCATCGTCGATGATCAGGTCCTCGACGTGGCCGAGGTCGCCGTCGGTCGCTTCGATCGAATAGTTTCGGATCTCTTTGGCGCTGCGAAGATTCGGCAGTGCTTCTTCCACCACCTGCTGCTCTTCGTTGGGAACGTGCGCGGACATCGGCATGCCGGACGGGCCGCCGAGGGCAAGCGAAACTCCGGCCGGTCCCCAATAAGCTGGCACGTCGTAATACTTGAACAGCTCCGCTTCCATTTGCCTGGACACCGGCTTTTTCGAGTCGACGTGGGGGCTGTCTTGGACCTGTTTCTTGGTCAGCTTGATCGCGATCGATCGCTGTTGCCAATCACGCTGTCCTAGAATGCTGGGTGGCAACAAGACGCGGCGTTCGGAAAGCCACTTTCCCGTGTCGACCACCAAGTGCCGGGTCAGCCAGTCGTCGGTATCGATTAGCAGGTCCAAGATCGTTCCGACCTTGTCGTCAACACCGGCGAGTGTGGTTCCACGAACTGAATCAAAAGCGATCAACATGACGGGTCTCCTGTCAAACAGTCTCACAAAAAAGGCTCGGCGACGCTTCGAATGGGCCGTTCAAGCCGTGTTCGATCAATGACGCAAGTCGTGTTCCCAGTCGGGTCGAGATCCGGCAAGCAAGCGGCAATCGTCGACCGGTCCCTCGCTTACGCGTCGGGCTGATGTGATCGCGGCGAATTCCGACGGTCGACTCAGTCGACAGGACGCGACGGTGGCATGCAGGAACAGGCACCACTCTGGTTGTTGCCCCATCACTCCGGTGGCATTTTCATCGGCCGCTTCAACGAAGGGGAACGGATTTTCGTCGTTCGGGCATTCGGCATATGAAGTGCTCCATCGCGTTCGTGATTGACCTTCGCAGCCGCCATCTGACCGGCGAACGTCACCCATCGTTGACCGTAGCACCGAGGAACACAGATGCCCATCAAAGAAGAACCGCCAAAGACCGGTGACATGTACCGTTGCCAAACCTGTGATCTGGAAATCCATATCACTCAACCCTGTAGTTGTGACTCGCCGACGGTCGAGTTCACCTGCTGTGGCCAGCCGCTCAAAAAAGTAACAGCGCTGCCGGCCGGGGGGCCCTCCTGATCGCACCGTGTCGGTGTTGTCTTTCTGCTTCACCCCTCCCTCTACGCGAATCCCATCATGATCCATCAAACCTTTGCCACTGCTGCGGCACTGATGACCCTTGTCAGTCTTTCCTTCCCCAGCCCAGATCTGCTGGGGCCGGCATCGGCCCTCGCGGCCGAGCAGGACAAATTTGATTCGGAGGAACTTGAATCGGCGATCAAGGCCGATCTCGACGACACCGAGTCTCTCAACGCGAGCCGTATCAGCGTGGAGGTCGAAAACGGACTGGTGACCCTTTCCGGCAACGTCTCCAGTTTGATGGACAAACGCCGTGCCGGACAGATTGCCAAACGAACCCGATCGATCCAGGGCGTCCTCAACCAACTGTACGTCGACCGCAGCGATCGCAGCGACGACGCCATCCGCGAGGACGTCTTGATGCGGTTGCGCGTCAACGACAGCCTCGACCGCCCCGAGATCGTGGTCAACGTTGAAAACGGCAACGTGGCGATGGCGGGCAAGATCGATTCGCTGGCGGAGAAACGGCTCGCCGAAACCGCCGCCGCCGGAGTGCGTGGCGTGACCGAAGTCCAGAATCAACTCACCGTCGCACTGACCAAACCACGAAGCGATGAAGAACTGCGTGAGGAGATTCAAGCATTGATCGTCAACTCGGTCTACTTCGATGACGTCGAAATTCGCGTCCAAGTCGACGATGCGATCGCCACATTGAGTGGCACCGTCGGGTCGGTCGCGCAAAAGGCGAACCTGATTGAGACGGCAGAGATCTGGGGCGTCAAAGGTGTAGTCGCCGACGACGTATCGGTGGATCCCGATCAGCTGGATCCGACACGACGAGCCGGCCGCTACGCAATCGTCAGCGACCAATCGATCCGGCAGACGCTGGATCGTGTGTTCGCCAATGACCCGATCGTGTTCCCGTTCGCCGATTCGATTTCACCGACCGTCCAGTCTGGAGTCGTCACCCTGGACGGAACCGTCGGAAATCTGCGGGTGAAAAACAAGGCGGAGCGGCTGGCAATGGATGCGATCGGCGTCACCCGCGTTGTCAACGAATTGGAGGTGCGGTACGAAGGCGAACTTCCGTCAGATGCCGAGATCATACGCCTGTCCCAGCAAGCGATCTCGCGAAGCCCCAATTTGGATCGGCGTGATTTCCGTATCCATTGTCAAGCCGCGCACGTCAGTTTTTACGGATTGGTGGAAAGCGAATTCGAAAAACAGTTGGCCGAATGGATTGTCGATGGGGTCCCCGGTGTGGTTCATGTCAACAATGCACTGGCCGTGCAAGACGACTGGAAACCGAAGTCGGATGACCAGATCCGCGAAGACCTGGAACGAAAACTCAAGTTCGCGTTGTTTGATACGTCCAATCAGATCCAGGTGGAGGTCAGCGATGGGGTCGTCATCTTGAACGGTGAAGTCGACACGTGGCGTCAATGGCAAGCCGCGATGGATTTGGCGATCGAAGCAGGTGCACGACATCCGCACAACCTGCTGAATGTTCGCATGCACCCGCCGCACGGGGGCTCCAGGATTTATGTGCCACGCTAACGTCAAGGGTGGTCTCCCGTTGATGTTCACGGGTGGCTTGGCCTGAAGGCTGGACAGCAACGCGATCCCGACGCCGCTACCGTGAGTCGGCGGGCGGGAGCGTGTAAACTGTGCGGCTGTGACTGTTGCTCGCCTTTCTCTCCCCGCCCCGATTTTCCCACCTCCGTCTTCATGCGTCACCTTTTTCTTTGCGTTGTCTCGTTCGCAATTGGTAGTCTTTTTTCGTGGGCCAACGCCGAAACGCTCCGGCACCCGCAAAGCCTGGAGCAACAACTCGGCGGCGTGTCCCCCGAATTCTTGGCCGAACAGGTTCGACTGCGTGGGGACGCACGCCGTGGCGCGTTGGTGTTCTACAAGTCCGCGGCGGCGTGCGTGAAATGTCATGGCAGCGGGGACGACGCGACGCCACTCGGTCCCGATTTGGCGACGATCGGACCGGTTACCGAGCAGCACGTGATCGAATCGTTGCTGGATCCGTCCAACAAGATTCGCGAAGGCTTTCAAACTCACACCCTATTGTTGGAAGACGGGGCGGTGGTGACGGGCTTGATTGCAACGACGACCGACGACACCGTGACGCTGCGCTCGGCATCGGACTTGACCCGCGAGACCACGATCGAGCGTGACGACATTGTGCAGATGAAGCCGGCGTCCAAATCGATGATGCCCGAAGGCCTTGTCGCGTCGCTGCGTGACCAGCGGGATTTTCTGGATCTGGTCCGCTTCGTTACCGATGTCGCCGCCGGTGGTCCCGAACGCTTCGCCGCTTTGAAACCGCGACCGGAGCAGGTGGCGGTCAAAGATGATTCCCAAGATCTAGATCATGCGGGCATCATCGGCGGGTTCCGTTCCCGTGACTTCGAAACCGGCAAAGGAATCTATCACGGCTATTGTTTTAATTGTCACGGCAGCGACGGCAACACACCCTCCTTGCCTACGGCGCGCGCTTTCGGAACTCAAAAGCTGAAGTTCGGTAGCGACCCGTATCGCATGTTCATGACCCTGACGCGCGGCAACGGGTTGATGGCGCCGATGTCGCACCTGACGCCCAAGGAACGTTATCAGGTCGTGCACTACATCCGCGAGCAGTTTATGAAGCCGTCCAACCCCGATTACTTCAAGGTCGACAAGGATTACTTGGCGGGGCTGCCCAAGGGAACCAAGGATGGCACGGAAATCGAAAACGTGCAGCGCGATTTTGGTCCCGCTTTGGCGTCCCAATTGGAACGAAAACTCAGTAGCGTTCTGACGGTCAAGCTCGGTGATCTGACCGTCTCGTACGACTTGCACACGATGAACCAGGCCGGCATCTGGCGCGACGGGTTTTTGGACCTCAGCAACACGCAACACGTTCGGGCACGCGGCGAGGGAACCGCCAATCCCGACGGCCAGGTGCTCGATGCCCTGGCCGGTTGGCAATGGGGATACGATGGAACCCTCGACTATCCGCGGGACAACTTGCTGCCGCGGGGGCCGATGCCGCAGCGGTGGATGGACTATCGCGGGCATTACTTGCACGGCGATCAGTTGGTGCTGCGCTATCGCATCGACGGCCGCGAGATCCTGGAGTTGCCGCAACAGGGCGCGCTGCGAAACTCCGTCCGTCATTCGCTGCGGATCGGCCCGGGCAAGGAACTGGTGCTGTCGGCCGCCCAAGGCGACGCGTCGCGGAATCACTCGATGCTCGTGCCAATCGACGGCAACGCGGATACAGGCAATGGTGATGCCCACGCCGCAGACGCGGGCGCGGTGATCGCGTTGGTCGCTGCGCCGGCGGACAACGACGGCACCGACGACACGATGGCTGAGTTCACCGCCGCGGCCGTGACCGGTGATGTCGACGGGCTGGAATGGCAGGTCGATGCGAAGCATCGATTGCGGTTGGTGATTCCGGCCAGTGATCAAACGCGACAGGTTGACGTTTACTGTCTCGCGGGTGATTCCGTCGGAGACGCCGACGGAGCGGACCGGCACGTGTCGTTGTCGCAATTCAAAACCTTCCTCGCCGAGTCTGCGTCGACATCACCGCCGGTGGACTTTGACCGCCTGACGACCGGCGGACCGCTGCTGTGGCCCGACGTGTTGACGACCACCGGGTATCTGGGATTGGAACAAGGTGCCTATGCGCTCGACACGATCACGATTCCAGACGCCACGCCGTGGAACACCTGGTTTCGCACGTCCGCATTGGACTTCTTTGCCGATGGACGGATGGCCGTTGCGACACACGGTGGCGACATTTGGATCGTTTCGGGAATCGACGACGACTTGCTGAACTTGAAATGGAAACGATTCGCCGGCGGCTTGTACGAACCGTTCGGCGTCAAGATCGTGGATGAAAGCGTCTTCGTCACCTGCAAGGACCGGTTGGTCAAACTGCACGATGCCGACGGCAATGGCGAAGCGGATTTTTATGAAAGCTACAGCGCCGATCAAGACGTTTCGGTCAACTTCCACGCCTTCAATTTTGATTTGCAAACCGATGATCAAGGCAATTTTTATTACGCGAAAAGCGGGCACGGGACGGACTCGGACATCCCCGGCGCGGTGATCAAGGTGTCGGCCGACGGGCGGCATCGAGAGGTGTATTGCACTGGGTTTCGCACGCCCAACGGGATGGGCAGTTTGCCCGACGGCCGCGTGGTCGCCAGCGACAATCAAGGTCAATGGACGCCGGCGTCGAAGATCAGCCTGCTGCGGCCCGGCGGCTTTTACGGCTGGGTCGGCAACTATTCGATCCCCGGCATGTGGGCGCCTGGTGGCGGCACCATCGACCTTGAAAAAGTCGTTCCGCCGGATTCGTTCGATCCGCCGCTGGTTTGGATGCCGCAAGAATTCGATAACTCGTGTGGTGGCCAGGCTTGGGTCGACGACGAGCGTTGGGGGCCTCTGTCGGGGCGCCTGTTGCACACCAGTTTCGGCAAGGGCTGGATGTACTACATGATGATCCAGGATTTTCCCGACGTGTCTCAAGCCGCGATCATCAAGTTGCCGTTTGATTTCAGCACCGGCATCATGCGAGCCCGAGTGAATCCGGCCGACGGTCAAGTCTATGCCACCGGGTTGCATGGCTGGAACGGCGGCGGCCGGATCGGATTAGACGACAAAGGGATCCAGCGGCTGCGGTACACCGGAAAGCCGCACAAGATGGTCAGCGATTGCAAGGTCCAGGCGGAGGGATTGAAGCTGCAATTCAATTTCCCGCTCGACATCCCGTCGGCGACCGATCTGGCATCCTACGACGTGACCCACTGGAATTATCGATGGGCCAAATCGTACGGCTCAGAAATGTATTCGCCTGAGACCGGTGAAATCGGTGTCGACAAGATGAACGTGACCAGCGTGTCATTGGGCAGCGACGGCAAGAGTGTGTTGTTAAACATCCCCGACTTGGAACCCGTCGACCAAGTCCACCTGCTGCTCAAGTTAACAGCCCGCGACGGCGAGGCGTTTGAAGAGGAAATCTACTGGACGATCAACCGCGTGCCGGAGGGATGATCGCCAGCGAACCCCGCGAAGACGATGCAACCGAATGCCTGTGCGTCCGGCAGATTACATCATCCACTCCGCCAACTGTGTGGGTGGATCCTGATTGAGTGTTTTGTCTTTCTCGACCGCAGTTTTCAGGACATTCAACCAATCGAGAAATCGCATTTCAGACAAGGCGGGGACGCAGCGCGAGGTGATGTCTTGGCAGTCGTAGAGGCTCAGCTTCTTGAGGTGATTCATCTCCGAGAGGATTTCCACGCCACGATCGGTCACGCGCGAGGACGAGAGATCGATCGAAACAATTTTCCGCAAGTCACGCAACTGGCGCACCGTATGGTCGTTGCAGGTCTTACCGTAGAGTTCGAGGCTGCTGAGGGCAGGAAACGACGCCAACTCGGCAAACACGGCATCGTCGATTTCGCACGAATAGAAGGAAATGTGAGTCAATCGCGGAAGTTTCCGTAGCTCGGACAGGTCACCTACGGAAACGTTGGCGTTACTTAATCGGAACACCTTCAACGACTTGATCGCAGCAAGACGTGAATAGTCTGGTTGCGGCCCCTCGTCTTTCCATGCCAGGCTGAGGTCTTCCAGTCGTTTGGATGCATCCAGCCATTCGGTGAGCTGTTTCTCAGTCGCTCCGCCCAAATGCAACTTGATCAGGTGCGCAAAATCGAGACCTTTCACGGAGAGCGACGAATCGATCTCGCGTATGACGAGTTCGGTCGCTTGCGGCACTTTAGCAGCAGCGATCAGTGTCGATTCCGACGTGATTTTGTCGAAGCGAAGTCCGATGCAGGGAATGGCGCCTGACAGATGGGCCACCTCCACTTGGTCCTCGAGAAACGTGTCGGCGTTCCAGTGGTCCCAAACGTAGGGCTTCGCATCGGCACGATTCAGTTCCGCCGCAACGTCTTCGAGTGTCGTTTGACCCATCCACTGTCGAAGTCCCAGCGCGAGTACACCAAACACGGCTGTGGTGGCAAGCAAGAAACGGATCGAGTATCGCAACCGCATGCCGCTATCCTCTAAGGCTTCAACCGATTCGCTCAGGCTGCTGGAGATCAGCGCGCTGCGTCGAATCGAGTCGGCACTCGACACAGATGCGTGATTGATCACGTTGAATTATACACGGCCCTTCGTCGCGTCGGTCGGATCACTTCTGTGCCGAAGAGATTCTCTTCCAGTGATCGGTCGATGCACCTCAGCAAGACGAAAACGCTCTCACGACATCCAAGCCATAACGATGACGAACAATAACGCAGCGATGCCGAACGTGATCATTAGCCCTCCACAGCCCATGGAGTTGTTGGAGCCACCTACATCGCCGAAAAAATCAAAGTCGTCTAGCAAGGTACTGACTCATAGGTGGATTGAGTGAGAGGCCGATGGCAGTTAGGACCGTTTTTGTCGTAACCCGAAACAGCTGGCGCGGTCGCTGCCGACGAAGAGATGTCCGCTGACGAGCTGTCTTTTCTCTCTGCTTCGATCAGTCGGACCCGTCTGATCGGACCGATCCGGCTGATCTTCCCACGCTGAAGTTCGACAAGCCGAGAGATTCTTGGAAGACTGGCAAATCGCCTTCGGTCCCGAACACCGACGCTGCTCCGGTGGCCGATGCCGGAGCAGCGAAAACCGGCCAGGGCGATTTCGATTGAGGACGCCACTGAACATGTGAATAGGGCAATCGTCGCGTCAAACGAGCCAACTTGGGGCTCACTGAGGTGAAATTCATTCGTGCAGGCGGTGAATCTGACCGCCGCGCTGAGGGCTGATTTGTAGGGCGCAGCGGTCGATGCAACCTCTACGCCGGCGTGCTGATTCTGAATTCGGGCGTCGATTTGTCCGATGGAGTGAAAATCGAGAACGAGCAGGGGGCAAAACGATGCGGGGCAAGACGATTACTATCTGCAATTGTTTTGCCCCTATTGTTTTGCCACTCATCCCCGAATCGGTCGCTGGAAAAAGGCAAGAAGATTTCGGAGGTAAGAAAATGAATTACGGCTGCAATCCATGGTTGTCGACAATTTCCTTACCTCCAAAATTTTCCTACCCCCGCTTGTTCGTCGTCCGAAGCAACGAAACAACTATCTCAACCTCGCAGAGGTTGGACCAACCGCCTGCACGAAGCGATTGTCTTTCGTGCGGGCGGTGGCGGACACCGCCTTCATTTTCCAGATCTCGTTCGGCGCGGAAGTTGAACCAACCTCCGCGCGGAGGTGACTTTTCGAGCGTGCGTCGGTGTCTGCGACCTCTGCGGCGACGGCAAGCGAAAGTGTCTGACGGCAGGAGTCGCCACGCAACCTGCGACAATTGCCGGTCTGGCTAGGAGAGTCGCGGACGAAAACGGAAGATGGATTCCACAGCTATCAGGTCCAGGGCAATGCCAATCGAACGATGAAACTAAATTGCCCAACCTACCAATTCGGCTCCTGACCCTTTTTCTCCTCCGCGCGAACATCGTGACTTGATCCTGAAGTACGGCTACGTCTCAGGCCGTTTGGAGGCGTCGCTGCGTCGTTGGCCGAAGGGTCAAGCGATTCGCCGAGTGGGAATGACTCGTGTGGAGTTGCAGTGGCTCATCGGCGACCTGAGTCACTCGTGCGTCAAAGGCAAAGCGGGTTCCGATGTTGAAGCGGTCGCTGACCTGTGCGACCACCTCGATTACGCCCAGCGCACCGGTGACGGGGGCCTGGACATGATGTGGTGAAATGCACCAGGTCGCTTCCGTCAGGGGACGCCCGAAATCAGACGTGATGGCGAGCAAGGCTATCGCCAGCTTCAGGGGTCTTCTGGCCGTAGGTTACCAGCGATGAGACCGCGAAAGCGTTTTGATCTCTCGTGGCCCGTGGTGGATCGATAGACGCCTGACTCCCTCGTGACATGCGATGCGTGATCCAATGGGTTTTTCTTTTAGCGAAAGACCGAATCCCTTGACCGCACTTCGCGCCGCCCCTTGGGAGTCGAGCGGAAGTAGAGCTCACAGACACCCCAGAGAGATCAAAACGCAGCATCAGTGGCAGCGCCGATGAACTGCGTGCTGGAGACATGGGAAGCGGCGGCCACCGAATTGACGGGGCGACGATTGGCCGTCGGCAGCTTCCCCCGCCACCAAGGCCACCGTGGGCAGATAGAACGCTTACGAAGCGTCGCTGTCCTGCGAGTTCTATCCGTAGATGGTTGCTTCGGCCGATAAGACACCTTTTCACTCTCTTTTCTCTCCCGGGAAAAGTGGGCGAAGATTTGATGGATGTCGTTTTCGCCGGCTAGGCACAGTAAGCAGGATCAGAGACCAAACGGCTAGGCCACTCGGTTCCGGGACAATTGCTGGAGCAAAAGCGATACCGGAAATCGTACTAAATCCTGTTGGGCCGACCAGAGTTGCGGCACCCGTTGATGTATTGATCTTGTACAGCGAATCAGTGGCGCCGGCATCCACTCCAAACAATGTCCCGGTGTCATCAAAGGCTATTGAACGGATGGAAGTCGTGCCGGCGCCAAACGCGCCAATCACGGTGTGAGCACCGGTCGCAGGGTCGATTGTCAAAAGGTTGTTGCTAAACGGATCCGTTGCGAACAATACTCCGGAAGAATCAAAGGCGAGGCCATTAACATCGGTCAGCCCTACCAACGAAACAGCTGTACCAGCACCGTTTGAGATGTCGATCTTTATGATCTGATTAGTGCCATCGTCAAATCCAAAAAGCTGCCCGCTGTTATCGAAAGCCAAGCCTCGAACGCCAGGAAACCCGAAACTACCAACAACGGTAGCCGCGCCCGTGACGGGATCAAGGGTCAAGAGATTCTGGTCCAGATCGGCGGAAGCGTAAATGGTTCCGTCGGACCCAACTGCAATCCCGGCGATGCGACTGATGCCCGTTGCTCCTATTGCAGTCCCGATCCCAGTGACTGGATCTAGCCTGATCAATTGATCCGTGGTGTTGTCATTTCCATACAACATTAGTCCTGCACTGCAGGTGGCTGGGGCAATGAATGATGCCAGAAATAGAAAAGCGCGAATCATGGTGCTTGAAGTCCTGCCGATTGGTTGAAATGAGATCTCCACGGCTACCCCTGAACCGATTTGCGTGCGAAGCGTCAGGAAATCTCGAAAAATCGGACGAAAGACAAGAATTGCCGTGAGAACTCACGTTCCAGATGCTCGATTTAGACGTCCCGCCTCGGACGAAACTGCAACGGGTCAAGCGACAAGAATACGGATCGAAAACGAGCGCATTGCGTTCAATGCATTGCACTTCGCCAGGAGTCCATCACTCGGGGGGGCTCTTGGGAGTTTCAGAATGATCGGGAGTTCTTGAAATGGAGCCGTCGCTGTCCTGCGAGTTCCATCTGTAGACGGTCCCTTCAGCCGATGTGGACCAGAGCTCTGAATCGTCCTTTGAAAAACACAGGTCCGTCACGGAGTCGGTGTGCCGATTCAGCAGCAGTTGCATTTCTCCGCTGCGCGTGTCCCAGAGCACGATCCTGTGGTCCGCACTTCCGCTGGCCAATGTTTCACCATCGTTGCTTAGCGCTAGCGATAGAACTCGGCCTTGATGTCCCGACATTTGGCGGCGAAGCTTTCCCTCGGGGTCGAAAACCCGAATCACACCGGTTGCCATCCCGCTGTAGATCAGGGATTCGTCGCTGTTGACCGTCAATGAGTAGATGCGACTTTCGCCGGCTCGCCACGACGCCTCGATCGTTCCATCTCCGACGTTGACGAGGTGGATTCTACCGTCCGCTCCACCGCACAAGATTCCACCCGCTACCGCTGACATTGAAAGACAAGCCGATTTCCCTCCGAGAAGGCTACAGTGCTTAAGAATCTTTCCTGTCAAAGCATCAGCCGTGAACAACTCCCCGTTTCGCAGCGCCACGAGTAGTACGTCTTCATCCTTTGAAAAGCACAACGACGTGACATTTGCATCGCATTCGATTTCAAAAGCAGGCTTTGGAGGTGGACAAAAAGGGCCTGAGGATTCCGATATTCCCGTCGATGACAGTTCCTGATCGCAGAAGCCCCCATCCTCGCGTCTCCGCATTGCGACAACCTTGCTCCCGGGAGTTCGAAAGCCCAGCACGGCCAATTGGTTCTTTCGAGAATAGGCGATCGTCGAAAATTGGGAGTTGTTGATTTGAAAGCCCTCGAGGACTCGGTCTGTTTCCACATCGACCACCGCGCACCAGCCCTCTCGATGGCAAACGAGCGTTTCACCGGATGCCGTCAATTGGACGGTACGCACTGGGGGACCGTACCCACGATCTTCTCCAGTAAACGTTTGCAATCGCCGAGTCCTTTCACTTGGATCTCGGATTCGCCTTACGAAGAGCTTGCCCTTGCTCCCACCGGTAGCAGTCCATCTGTTATCAGAAGAAACGGCTGCGGCAAGAACGCTATCCGTGACTGCGCCGATCGTTTCTTGATTTGCCGGATCGAATACTGAGAAGAGGAGCCCGCCTCGTCCGTCCGGTATGACGCATTGTGACCTGGGCCTAAATGCGAAATGGCTTGTCAGCGGCGAGGATCGAGCGATCAAAGAATAACTTCGAGGCGAGCCGGGCCAAGCGACTATTGCTATTCCATTGTCGAGCCCGAGAACGATACAGAGGCCGAAATCCATTTCATAATTCGCTTCCGCTGCTCTCAGCGTGCGTTTGGTTGAATCGAGAAGGATAGCCTCTGGATCGAGAGCATCAAAAATGTTGCTTTGCTGCAGCTCTTCAAGCGTACCCGTATCCCAGCGATGCCAAATACCTTTTCGGGTCACACAATGCAGGACCTGGTCATCTGGAGTGAGCCACAAGCCGGCGGGGACGGCGTCAATTGGATTGCTCCCAGTCAGAGCAGTTTCCGACGCCAAATCGATTCGAAATGGGGACCCTTCTTTGGTGAGCCCATAGCTTTGGTGGCCTCGTGATGTTAAAGCCATCTTTGCTCGCGTTGGCACTGGCAGATCGATGCGGCGCAGGATCGCACCGGACTCCCAGGAGATTTCCAACAAGTTGCCACTGGACTCCTGGCAGTAAAAAGATGTCATCGCCGGGTGAGAAAGCAGGGTTCCGGCAAGCCGCAAATCACAAGGCACGACAATCCTAGTTCGATGAACCACGTCGACGAGCGAAAGACTTCTTGGCTTGCTGCATACGACAAGTTTTCTGTTGTCAGGCGAGAACCTGACCTGATAGATCCCACCAAATCCACCGTCTAATTCGGACAAGTCATACGCAACGTCGGTCGCCTCCGAATGTAGGAACTTCCATGCGAAACCGCGATCTCCAAGTGGAAAGAGCGATTCATCTTCAAGCTGCTGCTTCGCCACAATCCGATTGCGTCCCAGGAGCGACTGAATCGATCTAAGACGCGAACTTACCGTTGCCCTCCTCAGTTGCTGTTCTCTGGCGAGGAGTTCTTGATTCTGCTGGTCGACTTCTCGTGCATGCCTGTATCTTGAAGTGACGTTCACTGTCAGGAGAACAAAAGCCATCAGCAATGTCGCTGCGATGACGCTCCAAAGAATCGCCAGCGTAGGGTTTCGGCGTATCCATCGGGCGCCTTTTTCGACCAGCGAAACTGGTCGAACCGCAACCAAATCTCCCTCAATGAGGCAGTCGATGTCCGCAGATAGTAGCGGAAGCGACGAATACCGATCCTTTGGATTGTCCGCTGTCATCCGCGCCAAGACGGCATCCAGATCGCGTGATCGCCATTCCACGAAATCGTGGCGTCGTTTGGGTGTTCGCGTGCCCGACGCACTTGCCGGAACGTCAGACATTCGACCCAACAGTTTTCTAAGTACGACTCCCAAACTGTATATCTCGGAAGTCACGCCGGGGCGCCCGGTCCTGTCTTTGAGTTCTGGGGCGATGTAGCCGGGCGTTCCGATCGGACCGTGGGGGCCTTCCAAGTCATGGCTTCCCGCAATCCTTGCCAATCCAAAGTCCGTTAGGTGCGGTTCCCCACGTTCGGACATCAGGATATTACCGGGTTTGATGTCGTGATGCAGGATTCCTGATTGATGAGCGTCTGACAACGTCGACACGACGCTTCTGATTAGTGAAAGGATCGCGAATTCTGATGCGTTTGTATTCGACACGAAATCGTCAATGCGGCCGCCAGACAGGTATTCCATTGCCAACCAGCCGACAATGCTTGACCCATGGTTGAGAACGCCACTGTCAAAGATGGTGGCAATCCGGTCGTGACCGAACTCTCGCACAACCTCAATCTCGCGAACGAAGTGAGCTTCGGCGAAAGGATTGCCATGGATAACACAACCACTTTCACGGCTGCTTCACGCTGAAGGTGCTTGTGCCTGCACCTGAAGACTGTGCCGCATCCTCCTTTGCCAAGAACTTCAACGACTTCGTAGGAACCGTAGACTAACGGAAGTTGCGAATCCAAGTCCTCCTTGAGTGATTCGAAGCGACGCTGACGAGCGATCGCATCTTGGAGCGCCGTCAGTAAACCGCTGTTTTCCTTACAAAGCTCTTCAGCCGATACCGGTGAACCTAACTCTTCCGCAATTAAGAACTCGTCTAGCAATTCACCCACTTTCGGGTTCTGAAGCTCTTCCGGATTCTTTTCGTCGGACTGATTCATGCAAAGATTTGAACCCAAACGCCATTCGCGTTGCAAGTCACCATTTGCCTCTTGGCCACAAAACGTAGGCCGGGATGAAATCGCCGATCAGTTGAAATCACCCAATGCACAAATCAGTCGCTCGCAAGCGAGTCGGTAGTTTCGCTGGACGGTTCGGATACTGACACCCAGTTGTTCAGCAATCTCCGACTTCTTCATCTCGTCGTACCAGCACTTATGAAATATCTCCCGTTGCAATTCAGGTAGATTGTCGACCGTGCAGTGAAACTGCAGCCAATCGACTCTGCGCTTCATTGGAGTGAATTCAGACGCATGGACCTCCTCCACTCTGAGCCCTCCGTTTTCAGCGATCGGTGTAGCGTACGCTGTACGAATAGACCGCCGATGCTGCCGAGCCAGCCTCAGAAAAGTCCACTTCACATGAAGAATCGCAATGCGGCGCAAATGCTCCTCAGAAGTCGGGTTCACCTTCTTCGAATTGATGGCGTCAAGCAACGATAAAGTCGCCTGCTGAGCAACATCACCAGTCATTTCCCACCGCCGAAGTTGCGGAAAACGCGAGAAAGAGTGACGGCACGATTCGGCAATCCAGCGACTCACGCGCTCTTGCCAATTTGAAAGATTTTCGATCTTCGCTTCCAATGATGCGGCGCTTTGCCCCAATGTTTTCTGCTCGGCCATGCTAGCATTTTTGTTTCCAGAGACGCATTTTTCAAGAATACGTGCCGCGAATTTCTCTGGCTGCGCGAGAAAAGGTGCCAGGACTGATCCTGACACCTTTTCTCATACGTCGTTCGATCGCAGCTCGCTAACGCGGCCAAATCTAGCTTCCAAACGCGGATCGCAGGCTTCGGTGGACGGTTCCGAGGATCGGGTCCGGGATTTCAAGGAACGTGCGCTAAAGCATTTTTGCCGGCCGTGTTCGGTCGATGCAACCTCGGCGCCGGTGTGCTGATTCTGAATTCGGGCGTCGATGTGTCCGGTGGAGTGAAAATCGAGAACGAGCAGGGGGCAAAACGATGCGGGGCAAGACGATTAGGATCTGGAGTTGTTTTGCCCCAATGTTTTGCCACTCTTTCCCGAATCGGCCGCTGGAAAAAGGTAAGAAGATTTCGGAGGTAAGAACATGAATTCCGGCTGCGATCCTTGATCGTCGGCAATTTTCTTACCTCTCAAAGTTTTTTACCCGCCGTCTCCGATCGTCCGACGGCTTTGTTTCCGGACATCGGTCGGGTGACCATCGACCTGTAGGACCGATGCGAAATAGCCGGTGGCTTGATGGTGCCGCGTCGCTGGCTGTCACATCGCGCCGTCCGGGACGGCGCCCAGGCCAACGCCGTTGAGGCAGCTGGTGTCCATCGATCCGTCTCGCACGACGAAGATCCCCGGGAACTTGTCTTCCCACGGCAGATTCGCCTTCGGGCAATACTGACGCGAATTCGATTCGATCGCGGCGACGCCGGGGACGTGGGCGGCGATGGCGGCCGAGTGAATCAGCGAGGCGCCCGGGCAAGTCAAATCTTGCACGCACAAAAACAGCCCCAGTTTCTGTGCGGCAACGGCCATCAACATCGATTGCGACTGTCCCTTGCACGCCTTGAGCGCCGCCCCGGTGTAACCCATCTCGCGGGCCAGCATCAACGATTCCAGATCGGTCAACGATTCATCGATCACGACCGGCTTGAGCTTCGCCGCTTCGTGCATCTTGTTCTCCGGATGCGCCTTCAGATCGCGCGCCGTCGGCTGTTCGATGTATTGCACGCGGTCAAATCCTTTCGGCGTCCGCTCGCGAAGTTTTTCCAACATCTCGATCAAGTAATCGACGTGTGGGCAGCGCTCGTTGAAGTCCAGCGAGTAATACCAGGTGTCGACGCCGAGTGTGGCCTGGGTTTCTGCGGCGATGCGATCGACTTTGACGATCCGTTCCAGGTCCCAATTGACGTCGTCGCCGTTGAGTTTCAGTTTCAGGTTCGTCAGACCGTTGTATCGAATCCACTCGGGCAACGTGTCGGGCAATCCATCGCCGGTGGGTTTCTGCAATTCATTGTCGTCGAGTGGATCGAGCGCGCCGACCAAATGGTACAGCGGCATCCGCGGCTTGGGCTTGTCCAGCAAGAAATCTCCGATCCAGTCTCCGGCGTAGTCCGGGCCCAGGTACGCACCGACGTCACGGCTCATGAAGTCTTGGCCGTAGGTTTGAAAACAATTCTTGCCGTGGACTTTGCCAAACGCGTCGTGGATCGCCGCGTCAAAGGGGCTGGCGGTGACCATCGTGGCCAGCATCGGGATCGGTTGGACCAACTTGAGTTCGCCGCTGACCTCAGCGGCCGCCGCCAGATACTGTTCCTCCAACGCCATGCCCAGGTCGACCGGGTGTCCGAATTCGGTGTACTCGCCCGTGATCGTTTCGCAGCGCCCGGCCAGTGTGGTCATTGCGGCCAGGGTCTGGTCGTATTTCATCTCACGCGACGGGAATGCCCAGATGTTCGACAGCGGCATGGAACCGAATCCGGTGGCCGTTTTTCCATCGCGGGTGACGACATCACACTCCACGTTCAACACCGTGGCTTTATCGACGGGCATGCCGCCGAACTTCATCGTCGTCCGGTAATCGTGGTGCTCGTAACTGGTTCGGACGCCGGTGATGCGAATGTCGGTGGGTTTCATGATTCCTTGATTCAGATCGTTCGCGATGCAATTTGATCGCCGAGACGAGGTGGGGGCCTGTCGGTTGCAGCCAACCGGCTGACCCTGCGTGTGATGCGATTCAATCCACACGCCGCAGACGGGGCGGTAGTCTATCAGATTGCGCCACCGGCTCGATGGCCAGGTGAATGCACGCTCCGTCGGCGGACCACGCGGTGCGCACGAGGCGAAACACGGACCGCCGTCGACAGATTGCTGAGCACCTTGTTGCGGCGTGCGGCGTGCGGCGTTTCTGATGAGGTAGAATGGATGCATCGCCCTTGAACTTTTTGTTTCGACCATCGTCTCCGCTCCCGCCCCCATGTTTCTCCGCCGGCCTTTTTCGACGTTTCTGCCTCACGTGACGTTGATGGTGCTGGTGTTTGCGGCGTCCCCCTGTCGGGCGGATTCGGCGGCCCGTGAAGCCAACTTCAGAACCCATTTGCTGCCGTTGCTTCGCACGTATTGTTACGACTGTCACGATTCCGGCAGCGAAATTGACTTGGCCAGCGACGACCGCGCCACCAGTTTGCAGACCAATCGGACCCGTTGGGGGCAGGCGATCGCCCATTTGCGTTTGGGAACGATGCCGCCCGAAGACGGCCCGGAGCTGGATTCTGAGACGCGGCAGCGGATGGTGCGGATGATCGATGCGGTGGCCAATGCGGTCGATTGTGTCCAGAATCCCAACGCCGGTCGGGTCGCCTTGCGCCGGCTCAACCGTGACGAATATCGGAACACCATTGGTGATTTGACGGGCGTCGACTACACGCCGGCGGCGGATTTCCCCGGCGACGATGTGGGGTACGGATTCGACAACATCGGTGACGTGCTCTCGCTGCCCCCGTTGTTGATGGAAAAGTACGTCGATGCGGCGTTGCAGATTGCCGGCGAAGCGATCTACACGCCACCGCCGCCGGAGTTGTACGAGATCGAACGCGGCCCCGCGTCGTTGGTCGGTGCCGAAAAGTTCGGATCCCGTGTGCCACTCATTCTCGCCTCCCACGGCACCGTTTCGTTGGAGGTCACGCTGCCGTTCGGCGGGATGTACCAGCTGACGCTGATGGCCGGCGGTGATCAGGGAGGGGACGAACCGGTCAAGGCGGAGATCGATTGGGGGCGTCGACCGACCGTGATCGAAATCCCCAATCACGAGCCCCAGGAATTCAAGATTCCGATGCGTTTGGGAAAAGGCAAACGCACGATCAAAATCAGTTTCATCAATGACTACTACCAGAAGAACGTGGCGGATCGAAATTTCCACTTGCACCACGTGAAGTTGGCGGGAACCGAGACCCGAAGTGTTTCGATCGACGCGTCCAAGATTCCACCGAGTCATCAGAAGATCATTTTTGTCACGCCGTCCAAAGACGTGACCGTCGACCAGGCGACACGTGCTGTCCTGTCCCGGTTTGCCAGTCGCGCGTTCCGTCGACCGGCCAGCGACTGGGAAGTTGATCGGCTCTCCGCACTCGCCGCTCAAGTGCGTGATGCGGACGGAAGCTTCGAAGAAAGCATCCAAGTCGCGATCGGCGCCGTGCTCGTTTCGCCATCGTTTTTGTTCAAGGTCGAGCGGCCGCAATCGCCGGGGCCCGATGGATCGATGCCGCTGATCACCGATTACGAACTGGCGACGCGGATTTCGTACTTCCTGTGGAGCAGCATGCCCGACGATGAACTGTTGATGATGGCCCATCGCGGTACGATCCGAGATCCGAACGTGTTATTGAGAAAGATCGCGTCGATGATCCAGGACCGACGTGCCAACCAGTTCGTCGAGAATTTTGCCTCGCAATGGTTGCAGATTCGCAACTTGGAAAACGTCGATCCCGACACCAAGGTGTATCGCGGGTTCAACGATCAGATTCGCAAGTTGATGATGCGCGAGACGCTGACGTTTTTTGCCGCCGTGATGCGGGAGAACCTGCCCGTGACCACGCTGCTGGATGCGGATTTCACGTATCTGAATCAGCCGCTGGCGGAGTTTTACGGGATCGCGGGTGTTGATGGTGACGGATTTCGCAAGGTGTCGCTGGCCGGGACACCGCGTGGCGGATTGCTGACGCACGCCAGTGTGTTGACGGTGACCAGTAATCCGACCCGCACCAGTCCGGTCAAGCGTGGGAAATGGGTGCTGGACAACCTGCTCAATACACCGCCACCGCCGGCGCCGCCCAATGTTCCCGAATTGCAACGTGACGAATTGGTCGGCACGTTGCGAGAACGGATGGAGCAACATCGCCAGAACCCGGCCTGTGCGACGTGCCACAACATGATGGATCCGCTCGGCTTTGCGCTGGAAAATTTTGACGCCGTGGGACGCTGGCGCATGAAGGAAGGCCGCGACCCGATCGATGCCTCCGGCGTGTTCCCCGATGGGACCGCGTTCGATGGAGTGGATGATCTGCGTCGGCTGTTGGCCGGTTCTCGAAAAGAGCAATTCGTTCGCTGTCTGGCCGAGAAATTGTTGATCTATGCGATCGGCCGCGGCACCGAGTTTTATGACAAATGCGCGATCGACACGATTGTCAGCGAGTGTCGTGAGCACGACGACCGCTTCGCCTATCTGATCGCCGCCATCATTCAAAGTGACCCCTTCCAGAAACAAGGTTTCCGAGAGTAATCCGATGCCCAAGACCCTTTCTCGACGAACCGTATTGCGTGGCGCCGGCGTTTCGCTGGCCTTGCCGCTGTTGGATGTGATGTCATCAAGTCGTCTGTTGTCGGCCGCCGAAGCACGCACCCGTCCGCCGCTTCGGATGGCATTCTTTTATGTGCCCAACGGTATGCACATGCCGGACTGGACGCCACAGAAGGCGGGTTACAAATACGATCTGTCGCCGACGCTCGAGCGGATCGCCGACTTTCGCGACGACGTCAATGTGTTGAGCGGGTTGACGCTCGACGGGGCTCGCGCCCACGGCGACGGCGGCGGCGATCATGCCCGCAGCGTGGCCGCGTTTTTGACGGGCGCCCATCCCCGTAAAACCAACGGCGCAGACATCCAAAATGGTATCTCGGTCGATCAAGCGACCGCCAAGTCTGTCGGCGACCAATCGCGATTCGCGTCGCTGGAACTCGGGCTCGAAGCCAGCGCCCAGGCGGGCAATTGCGACAGCGGGTACAGCTGTGCTTACGCATCCAACATGTCTTGGCGTGGCCCGACCAACCCGATGGCCAAGGAGATTGATCCCGGGGCGGTGTTCGATCGGCTGTTTGCCGGAAAGAGCGTCAAGGAAACCAAACAGGCGAAAACGAAACGCGAACTGTTTCGCAAAAGTGTGCTCGATTTCGCACTCGAAGACGCCAAGCGATTGCATCAAGCCCTGCCGGCCGTGGATCGTCGCAAGTTGGACGAGTACCTGTATGCCGTCCGCGACGTGGAGAAACGGCTCGGCGGCGCGGAGCGTTTGAGGTTTGATGAGAGCGGTGTTCCGGATTACCCGCGCCCCAGCGGTGTACCGCGGGAATTGGACAAGCACAGCGATCTGATGATGGACATGGTCACGTTGGCGTTTCAAACCGACAGCACGCGGATCCTGTCGTTCATGTTCACCAATGCCGGCAGCAATCGAAGTTACAAAGAGATCGGCGTGAGCGAGGGGCACCACGAGTTGTCGCACCACGGCAAGAGCGCGCACAAGCAAACACAGATCGCAACGATCAATCGCTATCACCTGGACCGTTTCGCGTATCTGCTGGGGCGGTTGCGTAGCGTCCGCGAAGGCAGCCGGACGCTGTTGGAAAACAGCATGATTGTTTACGGCAGTGGCATCAGCGACGGTGACCGCCACAACCACGACGATCTGCCGATTTTGCTGGCCGGATCCGCGGCCGGGCGGATCAAGACCGGGCGTCATTTGAAGTACGAAAACGGCACGCCGCTGTGCAATCTGTACGTCTGGATGATGCAGCAAATGGGCGCCGACGCACAGCAGTTCGGCGACAGCAACGGTGTGATCAAGCTGTAGCTCGCTGAAATGCATTTCAGCACGTGGCGTTAGCCAGTGGCGTGTGATGCCCTAAATCCCAAGCGCCGTCACCACTGGGCCCGCGGCGAGCGGCTTCGGCTCATTCACTCACAGCCCACTCGTACCGTGGGCCGGGCAAATAATCGACGATCCGGCTCAAATAGGGACATTCATTTTTGTTGTCGATCTGCTAGGCTCTGGAGTTCGTTCGATCTCTGAACACTTGCGTTTGTGGAAATGATTCCAAGGCCGGCGACGCGAGCGGTTCCCCAGTCTGACGGGGGATTTCCCCGGCAGGACACCATTTCCAACCCTTGCACAAAGATGCCAAACCTCTCCCCGACGGGACAACAAATCGTCCAGTCACTCGCCAACCGTTACGGCCTTTCCAACGACGCGGTGACCCACATGTTGATCGCCGTTTACAACGGCAACGGAACGATGGCCCAGTTCAGCCATCCCGAATTCTGCGGCTCCGGTCAATGGATGCGCGGCGGGATGACCATGGTCAGCGACCTGTTCAACAACAATCTCAAATGCCTGGTCGACAACCTGTGCAATGACATTTCCAACGAATTGGCCAACCATCAATCGACGCCGTTTAGTGGTTCGTTTCAATCTCAAAGTCAAAACGGGATGAGTTCCCAGGCTCAGGCGAGCGGTCAGATGGGCTCGTCCAACAGTCTGTTCGTGCCCGATCCGTCGACGAATTGGTGGCCGAAAGAACTCGGGTCGCCGACGTCGGTGGGATCACAGAACAGTCTGCGCTACGCGTACTTTGCCGATTCGCATCGGCTGGCCGTCACGACCGGCGGGACGCCCTGGGTGTACGATACCTTGGATCATCAGATCGGCGGCTTCAGCCAGCAGCAAGGCGGCGGGCAATCGATCACCTTCACCAGCCAGTACGGGACGGTCGACTTGTCGACGCTGCCGGTCGTTTCGCGAGACGGTTCGATTCACCCGCCGGCCAATGCACCGGCGCCATCGATGAGCGTCGGTCCGGCCGCACCGCCGCCAGAGAACCGATCCGAAAACGTCGCCGCGACAAATCCGTCCAATGACGCGCCCGCGACGCATCCGTCGCGTGAAGACGTGATTGAGACCCTGGAGCGACTCGGCTCGCTGAAAGAAAAGGGCTACATCACCGACGAAGAATTCGCCAGCAAGAAGAGCGAATTGCTCGCGCGGCTGTAACGCGATACCGCTCAACGATGATCAGCCGATTGGCGCGAGGCCAATGCCGCTAAATCGAGAAACGAAAATCAAACACGATGGCTCCCCTCTCCCCCAAACAAGCCTCTACTCGTCGCAACGTTTTCGCTTACTAAAATCACTTGGCGCGCATGATCAATCCGAATCGACCAAGAGGCTTGTTCGGGGGAGAGGGGAGCCATTTTTGGGTAAGTCGCTTCTCGATTTTGCGGTATTGGGCGTGAGCCTTCGGGCCCCACCTGGGAAAATGTCGCCGATCAGGTGTCGCCAAGACCGTCGCAGCCAAGCGAATCACGCCGCCCAGTAACGTGTTCAGGGGCCCTTGCACCAGGACATGCGGAGCGCGAAATCGGTTTGAAATTCGGCTCGCCATCGACTGACGTTGAGGCGGGGGTCCGTTGTCAGTTGGTCGTCGCGATACCAACCGTCAGCCGCCTGAGCGAATTGCCCGCCCCAGCCGGGTTGCGTGGGATCGGAGGGATCGTTGTGGCCTTGGGGCAAAAAGAAAAACCAGGAAGGCGTGTCGCCTTCCTTCATGCAGCCGTGAGGATTGGGACTGGTCCAGGTTTTGGTGGGATAGAGTTGACCGAGCGGGCCGGTCGAGCGGACGTTCGTCTCGATCCATTCTCGCGAGGTCAGTGATTCGTCGCCGGTCAGATACATACCCCGAAAGGTTGCATTGCGTTTGTCGGTCCCCGCCTTGGCTTTGCTGAGCATGTAGTACATCCCCGCAAACTCGGACTGCATCCAGTCGGCGATGCTGTCTTGGTCGGCGATGTCATAGACGCGAAATCGCTTGACGAATTCTGCCAACCCCTCAGCGCCGCGATCCTTGCGAACCCGCCACAGTGCTTGGGCCAGGTCTGTCTGTCCGCCCCAGATCGTGATGTTCAAGGGGCGATCTGCGGATCCCGCGTCGACACGTTCGATCAACAGCGCCGACCCCTCCGTGTCATGGCCTTCGCCGACGTTCTGGCGGCCCCGTTGCGGATTACCGGACTTGATGACGTTCAGCAACGATTCGGTTTCGGGCCAACCCCGGGCGTGTCGCAGCAGATTGCCGCGGACCTTGCCGTAGGCCGACACCGTTTCGCGGATCATGTCCGTTCTGGTCGTGGCAACTTTCAGTTCCCCGGGCGTTCCCGAGGCGGAGGCGACGAGGCCTTCGATCTGGAATTCGTTGCTGTAGACCATCAACCGAACGAGCGACTGTTGGTCGTCGGGGTCACCGCCGATGTCGGTCAGCACGAACAATCGAGGGCGCTCGTCTGCGGGCGAGACTGCGGGTGAGACTGGGGACAGTGCGGTGGCGAAACACCCGGCAAGCAGCACAATCGAAACGATGGAACGGAGGGCCACGGAATTCACTCTGAAAGACGGTGGATGGGCGGTGTCAGCCCCATGCAAACGAGTCGCCCGAATGATATCAAGCCGGCGTCCGGACGGTCAGAGGGCGTTCGACCGGCGTCGGCGGCAGGTCGATGCGGCGATGCCCAGCAGCAGCACAGCGGTGCAGGCGGGTTCGGGGATCGCGGTGACTTGACCGCGGAGGACGAGGTTGTCGATGCCGAAGTCCTGGTCGTTTCCGTTGCCCGCGCTGCCGTACAATCGGATCGCGATGGTTTGGGTCCCGGTCAGGTTTTGATTGGCGCTCAGGTCGATCGGTCCGACCGCATGGCGTCCGGTGGAAAAGCTCGGGCCGGTGGTCTCCGCGCCTGCAACGCCATCGGCGAAGTGGTCATGGGCGCCGTTGCCGTTCGGTAAGAAGTCGAAGTCCCCGATCAGTCCGTCGACCGACGGATCGCCTGCCGGGTTGAGAAAGACCGAATACGTTAGCCGCGCGTCGTCGGTATTTGTGCCCCGCGTCTTAAGCGTGTCAAAGCGAAACGACTCCAGGTCGAGCAGAAAACCCGACTGCACTTCAACTTGAAAGAAAACCGTCTGGTCGGCGGTCAAGAAATCGCGATCGTTGTTGACATCCGTGCTGAAGCCCAGGGCGTTGTTGTAGTCAGCGGCACCAAAGCCAAGCGCGGCAGTCGGATCCAGACCGGGTGAGAACTGTAGTTGCGTTACTGCGATGCCGACTAGCCCAAGATCGCCTGACAATTGCAATCCTGTATTGGATCCCAATGGATTCGCGGTATCGACAACGTAGTTGTTTCCGTCAAAGTCGAACTGAGCGATGACTTCGGCTCGGCAACGAGACCCGAATGCGATTGAGGCAATTCCGCAAGTGATGACCACTAAGCGGATTACCGAGGAATTCAGATTCAAGATAGGCTTTAAATCCATGGTCTAGCGTCGACGAAATGAGGTCAACGTCAAGCAAGCCAAACCGAGAAAGATCGCTCCGCTGCCTGGTTCAGGGATGACGGGCTTTTGTGTGGCACCGAAGGTATATGATTGCACGCTCGGTCCGAGACCGGCATCAAACTCAAAGTTAATCGGTACCGTTCCTCCGGGATCTCCCGGATCAGAAACCACTGCATTGGTTGTGTAGAGACCGCTCGCTTCCAAATCTCCGGTAATGTCGAGCGTGAAGGTGTCGCCGGTGTTGATGGTCAGCCCCGAGTAGTCAAACGTGAGAATTCCAAATTGGAATTTGACATTGTCTTGCATCTCAAATGCGGTGGCATTTAGAGGGCCGTATCCCTCCAGCAAAGCGCGAGACGGGAAGGTGTCGTTGAATCCGAACTGTTGGTAGTCCATCGGCGTGGCGTCTCGCCAGTCAACAAAGTGGTCCACCGGATCGAGCTTCACCTTCTTGTAACTGAGTGGGTTTGAATCGTCATCGACCAAAAATGTCGAATTGAACTTGGTTTTGACGATATCCAGCTCGACGAAGTCCAAGTCTTTGGGACCGACAAACGTACCACCAGTCGGGTCGTATTGTGCTTTGATCCAAAATTCCGCCGTCAATCGCTTCAAGGTGGAGTCATTCACGAGTTCCGTTAGGCCTCCGATCAACCCAGCTCGGCAATCCGATTGAGGGACACCTATGGCAACGATGAGCAGAAAGGCAGCCGCGATATACCGCTTATGATTTACCGGCAGCTTGGCTCTCTTAGGACATGCTTGGCAATTCATGATCGATCCGATGCGTCGAGCGTCCTTCTCGGATGATCGGAACCTCTTCGTAAAAGTTGAGGGACTGTGGTGGATGCGAACGCAATCCACCCGCGCGCGGGTGAACACCGATCCCTGACGATAGACCAGCCGACAGGCGAAAGCAAGCTTTCGTCTTGGACGCTTCGGTGACTAGTCAGCCGGAGGGGTATTGCGAGTGTGACGTATTCGGTCATGTGCATCAGTGCGAAGGCGCCGCGGGCGAATTCGTCGCACATGGCCAAGCTCACTGTGAACGCTTTGACGACACGTTCGGACCCATCGACTATGCGAGATTTCGTGGTTCGATGAATTGCAGAAGAATGCCACCAACTACACGGCCGGCATGTTGAATTGCGCTTCGGTACCACTAGGCTAGAAGGTTATGCCCGGTGGAACTTTGCGTCGTTTTTGCCAGACCAGACGATGACCGCTCGGTGAGTGCCGGATCGATTCACGACGGATTCGATCCCGCCGCTCCCGGCAGCCTTCAATCGGTCCGTGATCTGCGTGAATCAAGCCGATGTCCCCCTCCATTGATAAATGGGCGGTCGGGGTAGATCCGTCATTCAGCGAAGCGTTCCGTCCGATGTTGGTCCAAAGCCGACACCCTTCATTGAGACTCTGAATCTGCCCGCGTGCCGTCCGCACCAGTAGGCATCTCCGATGACTCGGAACAAACACTCGCTGGGTGACCAGCGCGGGGTTGTGGAAAAGCTTCGTGATCGTCGTCGCATCAAGGCGGCTCGACTGCGACGCAAGCAGCTTTCCGAAGGCTTGATGCGGTCTCCGTTTGAGAAACTGGAAGACCGGCATTTGCTCGCCACCGTCACCTGGGATGGCGGAGGTGACAACGAGCGTTGGCACGATCCGCTCAACTGGGACGGCGACGTCGTGCCGACCGCAGTCGATCAAGCGGTGATCGCCGATGCGTCGAGCGAGTTGCTGGTGCGGATCGACGCGAACGTGGTCGTCGATTCGATCGACACGACCGAACACTTGGAAGTCAACGGCGCGGAACTGCGCACGCGCAGTCTGATCGCACAAGAGGTGAGCTTCGAAGACGGCACGCTCAACCCGACCGACGGCCAGGTCCTGACGGCGACGATCGCCGGGGACATGACCGTCGACGGTTCGGCCAGCCAGTTCGTGATCCTGGGCAATGTCTCCGTCGGCGGCAACTTGGATCTCAAACGCGGTTTGACGCTGGTTGCCACGGGAGACGATGCAGCGTTGACGGTTGATGGCGATGTGCAACTCCATCGCGTCAACGTGACGGCCAATTCCGGTGGTGTGATTTCCTTGCCGGGCGTCACGCGGTTTCCGATTTCGTCGGAGTACAACGAGGATCGTTACTACACCGCCACCGACAGCGGAAGTCGGATCGAGTTTCCCAACCTCGTCGACATCATCGGCGGCACCTCCCGGTATTCCGACACGTATGTTCGCGCCCAGGCCGGCGGTGTGATTGCGCTGCCGATGCTCGAATCGATCGTCGATGTCAGTCGCGGTGACACGCGCAATCGCGTCATCGAGTTCAGCGCCACCGGCGCGACCAGCCAGATCGATCTGTCAGCGCTGGTGGCCGTGCAGGATTATAACGCCGATGGGCTGACCCGATTGCTCGAATCCGATGGCGGCGACCTGTTACTCGGTGCACTGGATTCGGCGATCGGCGCCAGCATCACACTTCAGTCCGCCGAAGGCGGGCCGCTGGATGCATTGCGGCACTTGGAACGCACGACGCTTGTGCTCTCCGGAGGCACTCACACGGCGCCGCTGCTGGAGCGCGCCGTCCGTTCGACGGTCGATCTGCGCGACGGAACCTTCATGCCGGCGGCGCTCGCCGACATCGACGGGTCCAGCCTACTCGTTTCCGGCGGCGCGACGTTGACGTTGCCGGCGGTGGATCACTATTCATTTTGGTCGGACGGCAATTATCAGCGGAAACGTTTTCGAGCCAGCGGTGCCGGAAGCACGTTGTCACTACCGAACCTCGCCGCCATCGAAATCGGGTCGCATTACGATGCCGAGTTCTATTTAGAGGCGTTCGACGGTGGGGCACTCGATCTATCCTCGGTCACCACGATCGCCGAACCGACCGGCGGTGATTCACGATTGCGACGCGTTGTCATCGATGCCGACGGCGCGGACAGCCAGATTGATTTGACGCAGCTGGTCTCGTTTGCGGACTACAGATTTGACGGCAACACCTCAAACAGTTCGTTGATCGAAGCGACCGCAGGGGCCGATATCGTCGCTCCAAATTTGCAGTTCATTCGTGGTGCCCGCTTGAATTTGGGCGCGTCCGGTTCGATCACCTCCGATCAGTTCCGCGGGATCTTTCAAAGCGTTGTCACGATCCGCGATGTCGACCGAGCGTTTCCGAATCTGACCCGTGCCGACGACGTCACGTTCGACATCGGCTCGGCGGCCGTGGATCTGTCCAGTCTGATCGGGATCCAAGGCGGCGACTTGATTCTTCGCGAGGGAGCGACGCTGGACGTCAGTGCCCTGAAGTACATCGATCAGGCCGATTTTAATGTTTCTGGCGGTGCGGTTTTGTCGATGCCTTCGGTCACCGCCGTGCGAGACAGCAATACCTCAAACTATCACTCCCGCACTTGGACCGTCTCCGGCGCCGGCAGCCGAATCGAATTGCCGAACGTCACCACGATCACCGGATCGCCCGGTTATGAAACGCGACATTACTTTACCGCCAGTGACGGCGGGGTTTTGGATCTGCCGTCGCTAGTCTCGGTGCAAGACATTCCCGGCGACAACCGCAGGGGGGCATTTGAATTCAGATCGACCCAAGCCAACTCGTTGATCAATCTTGCCTCGCTGCGACAGGTCGTCGATCTCAATACCGATCAACGTTCGGTCTTTCAAGCGGCTACGGGTGGCAGTCTTCAGATCGGTAATCTGACCGATGCACATGGCGTCCACTTCATCAACGACAGCACGGGCACGATGCCGCTGTCGCAATTCGAAGTGTTGTCCCACTCGCGGCTGTCACTCAGCGGCAGCAGTGTGGCGCTGAACCAATTGACGATCGCCGACGGGACGGAATTTGCACTGACCGGAGTCGACCTGAGCGTTCCACTATTGACCAGCGTTCGTGAAGGTGCGATTTCGGCGACTGCGGGAGCGACGTTTACGGCGCCGCTGTTGACCAATATCGACGGTACCGACCTGAGCGTCAGCGGCGGAGTCACCGTTTCGCTGCCCGGTGTGACCCAGTATCAACATGCATCAACGGGCAACTACGTCGATCGAATCTGGCACGTCGATGGCGTCGACAGCCGGCTCGAACTGCCGAACCTGAAGGGCGTTTTAGGAGGCAGCCACTACGACACCGACATGACCATCCGGGCGACCGGCGGAGGCGTGCTCGATCTGTCATCGGTCACGCAGCTGATCGACCCCAGGGGCGGCGACACCCGCGTGCGGTCTTTTCAAGTGACGGCGGAAGGCGAGAGCAGCCAAATCGATTTGAGTGCATTGACCTCAATCATTGATCGAAACACCGACCAGCGGTCGCGAATCGATGCGACCGCCGGCGGACGACTGGTGGCTCCTCTGCTGACGGACTTGCATGGTGTCACCACGACGCTGGACACGGCCGGTGATCTGGCCGCGGCAAACCTGGTTCGCCTGGAGCACAGTGCGGTGACGATTCATTCGATGCCGAGTGATTTCACGTCGCTGCAGTCGATCAGCCGGACCGAATTGTCGCTCAACAATGCCAACGCTTCCTTGCCCGGCATCACGCGGTTCGTCTTCAACACGTTGACCACCGACGCCGGCGCGACGATCCAGCTGCCGGCAGTGACGACGATCGATGGGACGGCTTTCCGAGTTTACGGTGGGACTGAAGTCTCGTTGCCCGGTATCGAGTCCTATGACCTGGCATTGTCCTCAAATTATGAACAGTCGACTTGGGAAATCAGCGGGTCTGGAAGCAAACTCGATCTGTCCGGAGTGAAATGGATTCGTGGCGGCAGTGCCTACCAGAACCGACTCAATGTCACTGTCAGCAACGGCGGATCGCTTGATCTGAGCGGCGTCGAACAAATCGTCGATCGTCCCGACGGGGACACGCGGACACGACGGTTTGGATTCACGGCAACGGGCAGCGGTTCGGAGATCGCGTTCGATTCGCTGGTAAACCTGATCGACGTCAACGGGGACGTGCGTTCGTTTCTGACCGAAACGTCCGACGGCCGAATCTTTGCGCCGTCCATCGTGACATTGGTCAACGCCGATGTGAACGGCGATGTCGCAAACAGTCCGATTGCGACCGCCGAGCAACCGATCATTGCTGCGGCCCCGGTCATTGAAAACAACGACATCGTCGCACACGCCGAACTCCCGATGGCACCGGTCGAGTCTCCGTCGGCACAGGCTGCACCGGTGTCCTGGATCGGTGGCGACGGCGATTGGACGACGGCGGCAAACTGGAGTACCGGCCAAGTCCCCGATGCCGAGGACGATGTCATTTTGGATAACGCGGCGGTGACCGTCACGATCTCCGCCGGCGGCCAAGCGGTCCGCAGCATCAATGGTTCGGGGAATCTGCAAATCACCGGCGGGTCGCTGACGATTCATGACGGCTCGGTGCTCTCGGGATCGCTGGTCGTCAACAACGGTGCGACCTTGGCGGCTTCGGGACGGGATGCGAGTTTTACCGCCGACGGAACGGTGAACTTGGACGGCGCCAGCTTGACCGTCGTCGGAGGCGCCGCGTTGCATTTTCCGACCCTGACTCAATACTCCCAAGGATCGACGGCGAACTACCAAACGCGGCGTTGGTTCGTCGAAGACGCCGGTAGCCGGATCGTCTTTGATGCGTTGCAGACGATTACCGGGGGGACTCATTACCAGGCACGTCTCGGCATCGACGTGTTCGGTGGTGGGCAAATCGAAATGCCGGCCTTGATGACGATCGAGGACCCGAATTCCGGTGACTTGCGGCTGCGCAGAATCAACTTGGTCGCCAACGGTCACGGCAGTGTGATCGACGCACCGCTGTTGACCTCGATCAACGATCGCTCCTCGGAATTCGATGGGGAGTACTCCTCGATCGAGGCGCGAGATCGTGGAACGATCAATACCCCGTCGCTGCAAACGCTTGCCGGCGTGCGGGTCGTCCGTGAAGCCCAGAGCCGCGTCACGTTGCAAAATGTCGCGTCGCTCGATCGGGTCGATGTCGAGCCCTGGACATCGACGTTGGATTTGAGTGCGGTGGCTACGGCCACGTCGGTCCGTCTGACCGCGACGGGTTCATCGGTCGATTTTTCGTCGCTGACGTCGTTCACCCGTGGGGCGATCACGCTGCACCATCTCGCCGCGATTTCGGCGCCTTTGTTGACCAACATCGATGGAACCTCCCTGTTTGCCGGCGACGGTTCGTCGATCAGTCTGCCGTTGGTTACGACGTACGATCACGCATCGACCGGACACTACCAAGACCGAACATGGACGACCGACGGGCCACAGAGTTTGATTGCGCTGACCGGTTTGACCGCTATCACTGGGGGCGGGCACTATGACACGGATCTGACGATTTCCGCGACGGCCGGAAGCACGATCGATCTGCCCGCGGTTACCCAGATCAACGATGGGGGCGGCGATACCCGGGTTCGCCGCGTGCGATTCGTCGCTTCGGGGTTCGGCAGCGAAATCCGTCTGGACGCGCTGACAAGTTTCTCCGATGCCAATCCGGACGAACGTTCCCAATTGGTCGCCTACGATTGGGGGACGATTCATGCGCCGTCGATCGAGTCACTGGTCGGTGTGGAAATTTCACTCGACGGCCGTGGCGCGATGCAAACGGCAAACATCCAATCGGTGAATCATGCTTATTTGAATTTGAGTTTCGGCGATTACGATTTCAGCGGACTGACCGCCGCGGCCAACACGACAATCACGCTGAATCAAGCGACGGCCGACTTGAGTGCTCTTGCGGAACTCAATCGCGGTGCGATCAACCTGCGGGGCGGATTGGCGATCGATTGGAGCCATTTCACCAAGATCGACGGTGTTTCACTGTCCGTCTTTGACGGCGGTTCACTCGATCTTTCGGGTGTCACCGAATACGATTTCATTGCCACCGGCAACTATGAAGACCGAGCTTGGACGACTCGCGGTGCCGGTTCGTCGATCGATTTGAGCGGACTGACAAAAATCACCGGGGGAACCTTCTACGACAATGACTTGACGATCGAATCGCACGCGGGCGGACGGATTGATTTACGCGGTGTTACCGAGATCGTCGACGGACTGTCCGGCGACACACGGCGCAGGGCGATCCACGTCGTGGCTCGGGATCGGGGCAGTTCGATCGACCTGCGTTCGCTGTCGCGATTCCAAGACAGCAGCGGGTCGTCCAGCAGTGACGGTCAGCGATCACAATTGGTGTTCAGTCGCGGCGGCGAAATTCGTCTCGATGCCCTGCAAACGTTGATCGGGGTTCGGATCGAGCCCGATGAGCGTCGTGATTGGACATTCGACGGCGTCACCACCCTGTCCGCTTCGGAAGTTGCGGCAAAGGGCAACACGGTCCGTTTTCCCAATCTGCTGACAGCCAGTTACACGTCGTTCGTCGCCAACGATGCGACCATCGACGCACCCAACATCACCGAGTTTACGCAGGGAACGATCAACCTGTCTGCCGATGGGAGCGCCAACCTCGTCTCGTTGACCAATCTTGACGGATCCGGCGTGACGGTGTCTTCGGGAATCGAAGTCGAGTTTCCTTTGGTCACCGCTTATTCGCACGTTTCGACGGGCAACTATCAAACGCGCCAGTTCATCGCATCGGGAGATGGCAGTCGAATCTCGTTGCCGAATCTGACCGAGATCACCGGCGGCACCCATTATGAAGCGACGCTTCGATTCGAAGCTCAAGACGGCGGGGCGATTGAACTGCCAAAACTGGCAACCGTCACGGACCCGTCCTCAGGCGACACCCGACGTCGGGCGGTTCACTTTATCGCCGACGGCCGCGCCAGTCGAATCGATGTCTCGATGCTCACGACACTCACCGATGTCGGCCAACCGCCGGTGCCGTATTCAGGTGACAAAGTCTACTCCACCCTGACCGCCACCCGTGGCGGAGAAGTTGACGCCGAAGCCTTAACAACGATTCGTGGCGTTCGCGTCTATGTGGATGAGCTCGGAACGTTTCCCGCACCTGCACTCGAATCGGCACGCGACAGCGTGATTGAACCGGTTGGTGTCGGAACGATCGAATTGAACGTGCTGACCGACGCGCCCGGAACCGCGCTGCGTATCCATGGCTACCAAGTCGCCGCGCCCGCTTTGACCACGCTCCAACGCGGCGAGATCACGCTCACCGGTGGCGGTCACGTCGCATTGCCACTATTGAGTAACATCGACGGCGCGAACTTGATCGTGATCGATGGAGTGACCCTCGCGTTGCCCGCGGTCACGTCGATCACCCATCTAACCACCGGTTCGAGCCAATCGCAAGTTTTGCGCGCCGAAGGCTATGGAAGCGTCATCGATCTGCAAAACGTGACCCAAATCACGGGTGGAAACAATTACAACGCACTTCTGTTGTTGGAATCGCTTTCCGGCGGGGTCATTGATCTTTCCGGTACGCAAGCAATCACGGAAACCAGCCAGGGCGATCAACGACGACGACGCGTCGAATTGCTCAGTGAGGGGATTGGTAGTTCGATCAATCTCTCCGGACTCCAGTCATTCACCGATCCCTCGGCCGGCAGCCTGTCCGGCGATGCGCGGTACTCGAGGATCCATTCACGCTACGGCGGCGCCGTTGATTTAGGAAGCTCCAATTCCGCATCGCTGACCGACCTGAGCGGGGTCTACGTGACGACCAGCAGCAACAGTGTGGTGGGCGGGCAATTCACGCTGGAGCCCGGATCCGTGTTGACGGGAAGCGGTGTTGTCGTGGGCAACTTGATCGTGGGCGGGTTGCTCGCTCCGGCGGGGAAGTTGACGATCGACGGTAATCTGCTGCTCGACACGCTCGGTGATCTGGAGTTTGACATCGCCGGGCTGGCACCGATTTCCCAGCATGACGTGCTGGAGGTCACCGGGTTCGTCGAGTTTTTGGGCACCATTCGGACGGTTCAGGGAGGCGGGTATCAACCCGCCGAAGGTGATAGCTATCTGGTGATGACGTTCGACGTCAAGTTCGGAACGCCTACCTATGAAGGCCTCGATTTCGGCAGCCAATTGCTCGCACCCGAATTGTCACCGACCAGCCTGGAATTCATCACGGGGTTCTCCAGCGGTGCGGCGATCACCAGCATCACGCCATCGGATAGTGCTGTTTATCCCAACGGCCCCTTCTTGGTCATCGAATTTGACGAACCGATCGATCCGGAGTCGTTCTTCGTCGACGATGTCACCTTGATCGGTCCGGGCGCTGTGCCCATCAATATTGATTCGATCGAACCGTTCGCCGAAACCGACAACCTGTTCCTCTTGCGGCCAGACTTCGCCCAATACGTCGACGGGCAATACAGCATCACGATCGGTCCCGACGTGTTGGATTTCGTCGGCAACGTGATGAATCAAGACAAGGACCAGATCAACGGCGAACCGATCGAAGACCAGTTCACCGGGACCTTCGATTGGGCGCTGCCCGACTTGGAACTGGTCGGCGGCAACCTGACCACGCCGGAAACGACCTATTCATTCGGCGGCGACATCCCGCTCAGTTTCCAGGTGACCAATTCCGGTGCATCCGTCGCAGGAGGCAACGCTTGGCGAGACCGGGTTTACCTGTCCACCGACCTGATCCTCGACGGCAACGATGTCTTGCTCGAAAGCGTTTCACGCGATGATCCGCTGGCGGTCGGTGACAGCTATCCGTTGGACCTGACATTGACGTTGCCGCTCGATGACAACCTGCTTGCCGGAACCTATTACTTGCTCGCAGCGGTCGACTACTTCGATTGGATCAGCGAGTCGGACGAGAACAACGTCTATGCCTCCGCCGCCCTCGAACTGACCTTCCCCCCGCTGGTCGATTTGCTGCCGACGTCCATCACCGGACCGACGGCCGGACAACCACGGCAAAGCAACGTGTTCACCTGGGAGGTCACCAATCAGGGTGACGAGCCGACCGCGACGCACTGGTACGACCGGGTTTATCTCGAATCGGTCAGTAATCCCGCGACCCGCTACCTGATCGGAACGGTCTTGCAGTCCGGCCCGCTCAGTCCGGGCCAAAGTTACGTGTCGATGATGACGACCAACCTGCCCGATCTGGCCGACGGCGACTATCGGATTCAGATCGTCAGCGACTACAACAATCGCATTTTCGAGGGTCCCTACGAAGACAACAATGCGTTGTACGGCGGCATCACGACGATGACGCACCCGGATGTCGAAATCCGCAACTTCGACGCACCGGCGGCAGGCAACTCGGGACAACAAGTCGAATTGACCTGGGACTTTTTGAATTCGGGAACCGCCGCCGCCGAAACCTGGCAACAACGCGTTTACCTTTCGGACAATCAAACACTTTCCGGCGACGATCGTCTGGTCGATGAGTTCATCATTTCCTCGCCGCTGGATCCCGGGCAAACACGGTCGGAATCTCGGACGATTCGATTGCCGGTCGATCTAGAGGGCAACAAATTTCTGTTGCTCGTCACCGACACGGCCGGCCAACTCGGTGAGCTTTCGGCGGGCGAGAACAACAACGTCGCCGCGAAACTGATTGAGTTGACGCTATCGCCCTATGCGGATTTGGCCGTCAGCAACGTCACGGCGCCGGCGCTGACGATCGGTGACCCGGCGGACATCACGGTCGGTTGGACCGTCACCAACCGGGGTCTCGGTCGCGGCTTCGTCGACCAGTGGACCGATGCGATCGTGTTGAGTGAAAACGCGACGGTCGGCGACGCCGACGACTTGGTGGTCGCCACGTTTGAACACACCGGCGGACTCGATCAAAACGCTTCCTACACCCGCAGCGAAAATTTTCGATTGCCGATCGCCACCAATGGACGGTTTACCCTGTTCGTCCGAAGCGACTTCGGCGACCTGGTGTTCGAAAACGACTTGGAGGCGAACAACGATGTCGCCCGGCTCGGCGAAATCGACATCATGCCGGCACCCTATGCCGATTTGGTCGTTGATTCAATCGATGTGCCGCTGCCGGTCAACGCGGGCGAGATCGCCAGTTTGACGTGGACGGTACGCAACGCGGGGATCGGGGTGACCAGCCGCGGCGACTGGTACGATCGCGTGTACCTCTCGACGACGCCTGACGCGACGGGATTGATCGACGGAACCGAAACCGATTTCCAGCACTTCGGTCAAATCGCTCCCGACGGAACCTACGACCGCACCGGCAACCTGCGGATCCCCGACGGTCTTTCCGGTGACCATTATCTGATCGTGCATGCGGCCCGGCGTAACGCCCCCTTCGAATTCCTCTATAACGACAACAACTTCACCGCCAGTGCGGCGTTTTCGATCACCTTGCTGCCGCCGCCGGATCTGATCGTCGCTTCGGTCACCGCACCGACCGAAGCGCAAGAGGGGACACTGGTCGACATCCAATGGACGGTGGAAAACATCGGACTCAACGAGGCGTCCGGCGGCTGGGTGGACCGCGTTTACTTGCAACAGGCCGGCAACCCCAACGCCGACGTGATCCAACTCGGTCAATTCCCCTTCATCGATCCGCTGGCCGCCGGTCAAACCTACCACCGCAGCGAACGGGTTCGGATTCCTACGCAGACGACGGGGACGTTCAATCTGTTCGTCAAGACGAACTTCAACGACGCGCTTTACGAAGGTGCCGGCGACGACAACAACACGACGTCCCACGAGATCGTCATCAACGTGCTTCCGCGGCCGGATCTGCAAGTCGAATCGATCACGATCCCGGACCGCTTGCCAGCCGGCGCCACGCTGTCACCCGAATTCGTCGTCGTCAACCAAGGCGGCGTGGGCACAGGCAGCACTCAGTGGGTCGATCGCGTGTACCTGTCGTTGGATACGACGGTTGATCACGCGGACGTCTTGATCGGCGAGCTGCCCAATAGCGCCGCGCTGCTGGCCGGCGAGCGTTACAGCACCGAAGCGGGAAGCGTCGTCGTGCCGATTCGCTATCGCGGAGACGTCTACGTGATCGCCGTGACCGACGCACAAGACCGCGTCGAGGAGTGGCCTAACAACAATAACAACTTGACCTACAAGTCGATCTATATCGAGCCCGAACCGCTGGCGGATCTGGTCGTCAGCGACGTCGTCGCGCCCAGCCAAGTCGTCGCCGGAAGCACGATCTCGATCCGCTACACCGTCACCAACCTCGGCAGCGGCGCGACCCACGGCGACACCTGGTCGGAAAGTGTTTGGCTGACGCGTGACAAAAATCGTCCCCATCCCGGTCAAGGCGACTTCTTTCTAACGACGCTGACGCATCAGGGTGCGTTGGACCGGTTTGCCGGATATGAAACGGAAACCACCGTCCGCATTCCGAGAGAACTGGAGTCGGGAACCTGGTACATCACGCCTTGGGTGGATCCGTTCGATGTGATCCCCGAAGACACGTTGGCGTCGAACACCAACCCCGACGACCCGAACAACTTTGACAACAACAACTACAAAGCACGCGCGATCGACGTGTTGGGATCGCAACCCGATCTGGTCGTCTCGGAAGTGATCGCTCCGCCGACGGGGTCCGGCGGCGACACGATCACCGTGACGTGGACCGTCGACAACTTGGGACTGGCCGACGCGGAACCCGGCGGATGGATCGATCGCATTTACTTGAGCGACCTGCCCGATCCCAAGAGCGTCCACGCGACGACGCTGTTACTCGGCGAAAAGAAACGCGACCTGCCGTTGGCGAAAGGAGCGTCTTACACCGATTCGATGGACATCGCGCTGTCGCCCTCGGCGACCGGCCAGTACATCGTGGTCATCACCGATGATGACGTGCCGCCGGAACCCTCGATCGACCTGTCCGGGTTCTTCCCACAGATCCCGCCGCCGGAAAAGTACCATCCGGTTGACGAAGTCGACGAAACCAACAACGCGACCGCAGTCAATTCCGACATCCGCAGCTATCCGGCGAACCTGAAGGTCGTGGAGTTCGACATTCCCGACAACGTGTTCTCCGGCGAAGAGGTCACGTTCACCTACACGGTCGAAAACATCGGCACCCATCCGGTCTGGGGCGGCACGCGTTACTGGAAGGATTTCATTTGGCTGTCGGCGGATGACGAGTTTGTTCGCCGGCGGGCGTCTTTCCTGGGCACGTCGATTTACGCTCCCACATCGATCATCAACCCGGGCGACCGCTACACGATCGCGTTCACCACCACGTTGCCCGAAGGCACCGGAGACGATTATTCGCTGTGGGTGCATTTGGACGCCCACAATGACCGCTCGCCGTTGTACTTTCCCTACCAGGCACGGCTGCTGGAAACGGATTGGTATCCCGCCAATGAAGGCGACAACGCTACGTGGCTCGGCCACTTTGATCGTTGGGCGTTTGAAGACCCCAGCGACAACCTGGCCCGCGCCGATTTTCCCATCATCTACAAAGAAGCCGATCTGACGATCACGGATTTTCAGGTCCCGGCGGGGGCGACGTCCGGCGAGACCATACAGATTTCTTACACGGTCGAAAACGTTGGCAACCGAGAAACACGCGTCGGGTCGTGGTTCGATCGGCTGTTCATTTCGCACGACGCCTCGCTGGATAATTTTGACCACGAAATCGGTTCGCGTTTTCGTACCGGAACGTTGAAGCCCGGTGAAACGTACACCGGCACGATCCAGGCACGTCTTCCCGATGGGATCGAAGGTGATTTCAGTTTGCTGTTGTTCACCGACTCGGCCGCTAGGCAAGATCGCGCGCGGCGACCGAGCAATATCGGGTTCAAATTGATCGGGCTCGAGTTCGAAACACCCGGCACACTCGCCCCCTGGGATCTGGCGTCCGAAGCATCGCGTGAATCGGCGCGGGCCAATGTCAAGGAATACCAATTGGAGGGCAACAACATCGCCATCCGCGATCTGCCGATCACGTTGGCGCCGCTGCCGGACTTGCAGGTCACCGCGGTCACCGCGCCGCTTCGTGCCGACCGGGGGCAAGAGATCAATGTCGAATTCACCGTCAGCAATCTCGGCGGTGACACCGTCGCCGGTCAACAGCACTGGTTCGATCTGATTTACCTGTCACGCGATGAGTTCTTGGATCTCAGCACGGACGTCTACCTCGGCTCCCTGGAACGAAAGGTCGGGTTGGACGCGGGGGCCTCGTACACGACCTCGCGAACGGTCTCGCTGCCGGCGGATTTGTTGGGGCCATATTACGTCTTCGTGATCACCGACCCGGATCGAAACAACGTCAGCGGAAACGTCTTCGAGGGGCCCAACGAGCGCAATAACTCGCGTACGACTGCGGTCCCCACGATCATTGAACTGCCGCCGCCGACCGATTTGCAGGTCACCGACATCACCGTTCCGGCGAATGTCGAAGCCGGTTCGCCGGCAACGATCTCGTGGACCGTCACCAACACCAGCAACGAAACCGCCAGCGGACGCTGGTCCGACAGTCTGTTCTTTTCCAGCGACGCGACATGGGACTTGCGGGATGCTCCGGCGGGACGATTGGAATTCCGCGGCACGCTCGCGCCCGGAGAAAGTTATACCCAAACGTTTCAAACGATCACGCCTTCGTTGACCCCCGGCGCGTACCGGGCCATCGTCCGCACCGATATCTTTAATCAGGTCTACGAGGACGTCGCGGACGGAAACAACATCACCGCATCGCCATCGACGATGCAATTGACCGCGCCGTTCTTGACGCTGGACGTCCCCCTGCCGACGACTCTGGCAACCGGACAGCAACGACTCTACGCGGTCGAGGTTCCCTTTGACCGCACGTTGCGCGTGACCGTTTTTGCCGACGACGATTCGACCCACGAAATCTTCTTGCGGCACAACGATGCGCCGACCGTGCGAACCTTTGACGCCAGCAGCGGCGGCACGCTGTCGGAAACACCCGCGGCAATCATTCCGGCCACCGAAGCGGGGACCTACTATGTGCTCGTGCGGGGGTTTGCCACCGAGAGTGATCAGTCACCGATTCGGATTCTCGCCGAGTTGTTGCCGCTGGCGATCACCAACATCAAAACGGATCTCGGCGGGGATTCCAAGTACGTCACCACGACCATTTCCGGAGCACGCTTTCACGAAGACGCGGTCGTCAAACTGGTCCGACCGGGATTCGCCGAAATCGTTCCCGTCAATCGGAATTATGTGTCGGCGTCCGAGATCATCGTCACGTTTGATTTCGAAGATGCTCCGCACGGTTTGTATGACGTGCAAGTCATCAATCCGGGCGGTGAAGTCGCGGTTGTGCCGTATCGGTTCCAGATCGAACGGACGATCGAACCCGAAGTCACGATCGGGATCGGCGGGCCGCGTTACATTTTCGCCGGAGATCCGGGGACGTATAGCGTCGCGCTGCAGAACCTGGGCAACATCGATGCGCCCTACGTGTTCTACAACGTCGGCATCCCGGAAATGGGCATCAATGACTTCGTTTACGGATTGCCCTACAACCATTTCACGTCCAATCTGCGTGGCGGCCCCGAGGAAGGCTCGCTGGCCGATTTGCCCTGGGCGGAACTCGAGTCGGCAGTCAACACCGACGGAACCGTCACCGCCGGCGGCTACCTGTTCGACCATCCGGCCGACGGGTTCGCGGGATTCACGTTCCAAGTCCAAACCTATCCGGGCTTGCGTGAGTTGCACGATCACGCCTGGGAATCCTTCAAAGCCAAGATCTACGCGGCGCTTCCGCAATACGCCGAAATCGATCTGCTTGCCGACGGTCCCTCGGCACTGGACCAGATCTCACCCGGTCTGTCGTTCATCTGGGAAGTCTTTGGTGCGGTCCCCGACTTCTTGACGATCCCCAAGATCCCCTTCCAATTCCATGTCGTCGCCTCGGCCACGTCGATGTCGCGCGATGAGTTCGTCGACCATGCGTTGGCCGAAGCGGATCAGTTGCGTCAAGGCATCTTGGATGACGCGGATGCCGACGCGGCGCTGGTGAATCTGGCCGGCAACGAAGCGGCTTGGCAATCGATGTACCTGAGCTACCTGGCCGAAAGCGGACGGCTGCGCGCCGAAGATGCCGTGCCGCCGACGCGACGCGACCAGGAACTGGCCAGTTTGATGGCGACGCTGGCCGGCGGTGTGCTGCGCGGACCCGGCGGTGATCAAATTATTCTCTCCGGCGAATTCGGTGACTTCTTTGACACCGTCCGCCGCTGGTACGGTCACGATCCGACTCTCAAAGCTCCCAACGACACGACCGGCGCCAACTTCACCGGCGACTCATTGTCGTTCTTCGGAATCCTCAGCGGCGCCAATCCCGTTCCCGAGCTGCCGACGTTCGACGATTACGATTTGGGGCTGGATCTGAACACGCATTTTCAAACGATGCGTGTCTATGTCCCATGGGTTCCGTTCGACAAACGTGGTGCCGGCATCCCCGCCGATTACCAGATCCGCGGCATCACGCCGAACGACGAAGACGTCTTCTTTCCGTTGAACTTGCAGGAGTACTACGACCAACAAGGCACCAACGTCGGCGCGGTTTCGCAAACCGGTCCGTTCACGCTGGAAACGGGAGGTTTTGTTCCCGCCAACGAACCGCTTCCGTTCACGATCAATTTCCAGAACGACCCGAACACGACTCGCGATGCCAACGAAGTCCGTGTGGTGGTTCCGTTGGACGAGAACATGGATGTCAGAACGTTCCAGCTGGGCGACATCAAGGTCGGCGACATCACGATCCGCGTTCCGGGCGGACGGGCCCTTTATCAAGGCGACTTTGAATTCGCCGAAACGCTCGGGTTTAATGTTCGCGTCAGCGGAGGGGTCGATGTCAAATCCAACGCCGCGACCTGGTTGATTCAAGCCATCGATCCGCTGACCGGTGAAGTCCGCACGAATACCGATGGGGGCTTGCTGCCGCCGAACAACGCTCAAGGCCGAGGGGCGGGTTTCGTTTCCTACAGCATCGAGCTTTCCGATGACGCCGAAACGGGACAATCGTTGACCGCCAAAGCCCGTGTCTTGTTGGACAACGCGCCACCGGAGGATGCCGACGATCTGACGTACACCATCGATGCACAGGCGCCCGCGAGCAACGTGACCGTCACGCCGCTGAACGCTCAAAACGATTTCGTCGTCGCCTGGAATGTCGCCGACGATGCGGGTGGAAGTGGATTCAAGCACGTCACGCTGTACGTCGCCGAAGACGGCGGCGACTACAAAATCTGGCAACGCCAAGTCGGCCAAGCGGTCGGCGAAGAAGTCTTCATCGGTCGCGTCGGGCACACGTATGAGTTTCTGGCGTTGGCGACGGACCTGGCCGGAAACCGCGAAACCCCGCCGGCGGGCGCCACAGCGGATGACGACGGCACCGCCAATTCTCTCGGGGCCTTGCCGACGGTCGATGCGACGACACGTCCGAATTTTGGGCAACCGACGCCGCCGACCACCGAGCCGTCGACCAATCCGTTGTTCGCCGCAGCCGAAAACCTGGTCCCATCGACCGGATCGACCACCAACCCGGCGATCTTTGACACCGTCTTGCAACCGTTTACCGCCAAGCGATTTGCCGATGGTTTCGACATCACCGCCACCGGCGTCGCAACCAGCGGCATCGGACCGATGGCGATCACCGAAACGCCCGACGGAGACATTCTGATCAGCGGCGGCACGGCCAGAAACCAGCTGTACCTGTTTGATGCCAACGGTGGGACGGCCGAAGGCACATGGGCGGAACTGGATCATCCGATCTTTAACCTCGCGTTTGATGACGACGGTCGACTGTGGGCGACCACCGGCGGCGGTCCGCTGTTGCAACTCGATCCGATCGACGGCAGCATCCTGGCCGAACATGGCGAAGGTTTGACGATGGGTCTGGCCATCGATCCGGCCGGCGGCGACGTGATCGTCGGTTCCCGCTATGGTGTCGAACGATTCGATCCCGACACCGGCACCTTCAAACGACTCAGTCGTGACTTGGACTTGCGAGTCGGCAGTTTGGCGTTCGCCGGTGACGGAACACTCTATGGCGTGCAGTGGCCCGAGCGAGACGCGGTGGTGCGGTTCAATCCGCTCGGACGCGCCGAAACGGTGCTCTCCTTTGAAACCCCGATCGATTCGATCGCCTTCGGACAAACTGAAACGTCACTGGAAGGGTTGATGTTCGTTTCCCACAACACGGGGAACACCGGTTTCGGCCAATCGGTCGCCACGGGCGAAAACAGCGAGCTGACGATGGTCGACATGGCGACGCTGCGTCGGGTCGCGGTCGCCACCGGCGGCACCCGCGGCGACGTCGTTGCGACGACCAGCGACGGACGCGTTCTGATCACCCAGTCCGAACAAGTCGATGTGATCAGCCCGATCGCGATCCCCGAAGTCGTCGCGACCCATCCAGCCGAACAAACCGTCGTCGCGCTGCCGCTGGGTCTTGTCAGTGTGACGTTCAGCGAAGAGATGTTCACGGGTTTGGGCACGGAGATCGAGTCGGTTCTCAATCCGGGAAACTACGCCATCCGCGGTGATGCGGCCCTGCCCGAGGATCAACAACCGGTCATCACCGAAGTCCGCTACCACGAGGCGTCGCAAACGGCCTATCTGTTTGTGCAAGGATTCTCTGCCGGGGAGCACACGCTGTACATCGGCAAAGGGATCGAAAGTGTGGGCGGGTTCTCGCTGCCGGCGGGTTACGAAGTCCACTTCACCACGGTCAGCGAATTCTCCGCGGACGTCGACATCACGCTGACCGGAACACGCTTCGATCGTCAGACCCAAGCGCTGACGTACGAGGTCGAAATCCGCAACAGCGGTGACTATGACTTGTTGTTGCCGATGAGTCTGGTTCTCGATCCGGCCGGCGGAGACGTTTCTGCCGGCGGCGCGGTTCCCGGTCAACCGGCGATCCCGGGTCCCGATGGACGATGGCTGTTTGACTTGACCGCCAACGTCCCCGACGGCGTTCACCTGCGTCCGGGCGAATCGACGACGGCCAAGACGATTCGGTTGCTCTCACCGAACAACGTCGCTGCCGATTTCGTTCCCGGATTCCTGGCCACCGCGTCGCCGAATTTGAGGCCCGATTTCGAAACCGATCCGGTGACATTCGCGACCGTCGACCAGCCCTATTCGTACGACGCCGATGCGGTCGACCCGGACGGTGTCGCGGTCGCGTACCTGCTGCAACGCGGACCCGACGGCATGACGGTGGATCCTGAGACGGGACTTGTTGCCTGGACCCCGACGGTTGGGGTCGCCGAGCAGAACGATGTCGTGTTGTACGCGTTCGATTCACGCGGCGGATTCACATCCCAAACATGGACGGTTCGCGTCACCGGTGGAAACCGGGCACCGGAATTCGTCCAGCCGCCGGCTGACGCTCGGATGATCGAGAACGAGACGTTGCAAATCATCGTGGAGATCGACGATCGCGAAGACGATCCGGTCGATGTCTGGGCCGACAACCTTCCGCCGGGTGCGTTCTTCGATCCGGCGTCCAAAACGCTTTGGTGGACACCGGGCGAAAACGCCGCAGGCGTCTATCGAGATGTCACGTTGGTCGCGACCGATGGGATCAGCATCACGCGGCATGCGTTTGACTTGCTGGTCGGTCAAGCCGATCGGCCGCCGGTTTTGGACCCGATTCCAGAATTCACTTTGCGTCAGGGCGACCAGTGGACCTATCGCATCGGTGCGTCGGATCCCGACGGAGACCGGTTGCTGTTTACCAGCGCGGACCTGCCGAGCGGTGCCACGTTGGATTCGCGCGACGGAACACTCCGTTGGACCGTCGGGTTTGATGTTCCACCGGCGCTATCGATTCCCGTGACCGTGACAGCGGGTGGTCAATCAGTCGACGGCCAAATCGACGTGACGGTGATCAACGCCAACGGCGCGCCCAGCTTTGACGCGATGCAAGGTTGGTCGGTCGAAGAAGGCCAGACGCTGGTCATCACGTCGTTCGCCTTTGACCCCGATCATCCCGATTTTGAGTTACCGGTTCGTTTGGGAGACGGCACACTCGACCCGCCGGGCCTCGTTTCGCCGATCGCCTACCGCGTCACCGGACTGCCCGACGGAGCGACGTTCGACAGCGAAACGGCGACACTCACCTGGACGCCGCGCTACGACCAGTCCGGGGACTACAGCGTCTTGTTCGAAGCGACCGATGACGGCGACGGCGTCAGCGATCCGATCACGATTTCATCACGCGTTCCGATCTCCGTCCGCGACATCAATCAGCGACCGATCATCGATCCGATCAGTAACCTGACGCTCGGCCGCGGTGGCATGGTCGACATCCCGGTCTCGGTGGCCGATCCCGATGGTGACAACATCACGCTCGAAGCCGCCAACGGATTTCCGGGATTGCCGCTGCCCGATTTCGTTTCCTTTACCGACAACGGCAACGGGACCGGATCGTTCCACTTCGCACCGGGAACGGGCGACCGGGGCAACTACACGCTTTCGTTGATCGCCAGCGACGACGGAAACGGACACGGACGCGGTCGAATCGAAACCGTGCAATATGATTTCGTCGTCACCGTGGAATCGGCCAACGATCCGCCGGTTCTCGCACCCGTGTCTTCGTTGGTGGTCTTGCCGGGCGAACTGTTGCGTCTGCCGTTGCAGTCGAGCGATCTGGATCAGGAACCGCTCACCTACGCGATGAGTGGGCTGCCGGTTGAAGCTCGTCTGGTTGATGGAGCCCGCTATGGTGAAGCACTTTTGAATTGGGACCCGACGGCCGCCGATTTGGGAATCTACAACGTCACCGTCACGGTGACCGATGAAGGCAACGGGGATCTTGCGCGGTCGCTCACCTCGTCGCAGTCCTTCGTGATCACGGTTCGCGGTACCAACACCGCGCCCACCTTAACCGTTCCCGCCGATGCGAGCGTCGACGAAGGCGAGACGCTGTCGGTCGATTTCTCCGCAACGGACCCGGACAACGATACCATTCGATTTTTCGCCGATGATCTGCCCGCCGGCGCGACACTGGATCCCGCAACGGGACGATTGCAATGGTCGCCGACGTTCAACGACGCCGGTTCGTATGCGATCCAGGTCGTCGCCACCGACGGATCAGGTTCGGACGCGAAACCGTTTGCGATCACCGTCGGCGCCGTCAATCGCGCCCCGCGACTGGCCTTCCCCGCCGCCCAATACGCTCGGGAAGGGGTTTTTGCACAGTTCCAAGTCACCGGCGCGGACTTTGACGGCGGATCCCTCGAATTGACCGCCAGCGATGTTCCCGACGGTGCACTCTTTGACGCCAGCACCGGAGTGTTTCGATGGCAACCGCGGTACGACCAAGCGGGGACGTACCACGTCACGTTTACGTTGACCGATTCCGAATCCGCATCGGATTCGATCACCGTCCCGATCGTGGTCGAAAACGTCAATCGCGCGCCGGTCATTGAGAGTCGCCATCACCAGGTCGTGGTGGGTAACTTGCTCGATTTCTCGATCGCCGGAACCGATCCCGATCTCGATGACACGTTGACCTTCTCGGCGTACGGTTTGCCCACTGGCGCGCAACTCGATCCGGCCACCGGACGAATCACTTGGGTGCCGAACCCTGGACAACTCGGACGCACGATCATCGACGCCCGTGCCAGTGACGGTCTGGCCGAAACCAAGCACACCATCGTGATCGATTCGGTCGCGACACCGCAGTTGCCCGACGTCCGCATCGTCACCACACCCAGTTTCCCCGCATTGCCCGGGCAAACCGTACGGGTGGACGTGATCGCCGATGGCTTCGCGCCGATTGATTCGCTGGGGCTGACGCTGGACGGCGTGCCGGTCGCGTTGGATGCCAACGGACGAGGCGAGATCGTCGCCGGAGTTCCCGGGAAACAAACGCTGGTCGCGACCGCCACGGATGTGGACGGGTTTGTCGGTTCGACCACCGAAACCCTTCGTGTACGGGATTCCGCCGACAAGACTCCTCCTCAACTGGCGCTCTCGTTCGGTGGCGTGACGACGGCGACCGAACCGCTCGATCTGATCGCGTCGGTCGTCGACGTCAATCTCGACAACTGGGTACTGGAGATCGCATCACGCGGTTCGAATGACTTCCGCCCGCTGGTCGAAGGCGAATCGACCGGCGACGGATTCGTGTTGACGACGATTGATCCGGCCACGATTGCCAACGGCATTTACACGCTGCGGCTGTCGGCACGCGACATCAGCGGCCGAGGCAGCGAAACGACGATCGATCTGGCCATCAATTCGGCGCTGAAAACCGACGCCTTTGTCCGCACGGACGTCGATGCGACGATCGTCGTGGGCGGGAAAACGTTTGAGTTCGCCCGACAGTACGATTCACTCGCGCAAAACGTGACCGGACGACTCGGCGACGGTTGGCGTTTCACGTTCGGCGAAACTCGATTGCAGCTCGGTATCACGCCGCAGCAACGCGCCGGTGGCAGCGATCCGATCGCCCTCGAATCGATCGGTATTTATTCCGCGCTGTCCGCCGGTGACCGCGTTTATCTGGATTTGCCCGACGGGACCCGCGGGGGATTCACGTTCGAACCGGTTGCCGTTCAGCCGTTCGACCAGAACGACACGCTCGTGTTCTACCGGCCGAACTGGGTGGCCGATGATGGCGTCGACTTTGCACTTGAATCACTCGATCGATTGCTCGTCGCCGGTGGCAATCGCTACTATGACCAGGAAACCGGCCAGCCCTATCATCCGGCGAACGACGTGTTGGGCGACCAGGCCTATCGGTTGACGTACCCCAGCGGGAAAGTCGACGTGCTGGACGGAAACGGTCGCTTGGCGCGGCAGGTTTGGCCCGACGGTGACGTTTGGCACTTCAGCGACAGCGGGATCAGTTTTTCCGACGGGACGTTCATTCCGATCGTCACCGACGATGCCGGGCGTGTGGAATCGATCCGACTGCCGGCCGGGCTTTCCAGTCTCGGCGACTTGCACTACGTCTATGACGACGCCGGTCGGCTGATCGAAGTCGCCGCGGTCGCAGTGCCGCCGACCGGAGATCCACCCGTCTCCCTGCATCGCTACGGTTACGAGTCGCGCAGCGGTGGCGCGTTGACGGTGGCGACCGGCATCGGTGGCGAAAACACTTCTTACCCCAGAGGGCTTCCCCTGACCGGTGATCTCGGCCGGGCGATCGATTTCAGCGGCGCCGAAATCATCAACGAACTCGAAGCCGGGCAGACACATCAGTATGCCTTTACGATCGATCAAGACCAGTTGCGTTCGACCGGCGAACAAGTCGTCTGGGTGCGGGCGATGGTGGAAAGGTATCGCAGTCCGTTTGTTGCCGGAACACCGAGCATCGCCGGGCTTTCACCGATCGCACGGAGCGTCGACGAAGACCGTACCGTCGCGTTGTTCGCGATCGATCGCGCCGATCAGTATGTGCTGGACGTCCGCGGAGCGTCAGACGACGACGACGGGCGTTACCAACTGTTCCTGGATGTCGTCGGTGACATCAACCGCGACGGCGCCGTCGATGGTCTCGACAGCGAATTGATCTTCGAGTCGTTTGGCACCTTTGTCGGCGATCTGGAATACAACCCGCACGCAGATTTTGATTCCGATGGTGCGATCACCGTCGCGGATTCCCAGTTGTTGGCCGCCAACTTCGGGTTCACGTCCGATTTCGCCGCCTTGGCACTGACTGACCGATTCGTGACCGATCCGCTGTTTCCGATTTTCCAGCCGGATCCGGTCTCGGGAACGCCGCCCACGATGGAAACTCCGGTCGATCCGTCGACGGGAACCGACACGCGCATCACACCGGCGCCGGAACCCGTGCCCGAGGTCGATCCGCCGACGCTGATTCCGATCTCGCTGGCACCGACCGACGGCGCGGCGTTTGCCATCCGCAACGGACTGTTCGATGCCGCGGGCGACCAATGGAGCGTCGGTGGAGACGTTTCGTTTGACGATGGGACCGCAACCCTTCACGAGACGCTTGGTGAGCGGACGTCTGTGCGGCAAGCGTTCTTTGTCCCGGGTGATGCATCGATCCTGCGTTTCACCGTGACGGGTTTGACCCTTGCCGCGACCGATGCGCGAACGCCCGATGCTTTCGAAGTCGCCTTGTTGGACGCGACGTCCCTGGCGCCGCTGGCCGGTCAACTGGCCATCGGTAACAGCGACGCACTGCTCAACATCGCCTCCGACGGAACGTACACATCAGCTTCGTCGGTAACGGTGGGCGACGCCGATTCCGTCGATCCGTCCGCCGATCTGGGTGGAACGGTTTCGGGGGATCGCTTGCTGGTGCAAATTGATTTGACCGCGATCCCGGCGGGGACCCTTGCCGTGCTTTCGTTCGATCTGTTGGGATTCGCCGAAACTCACAGCGAGGTCAAAATCGACAACGTGTTCCTGGTCACCGGCCAGTTGCGCGCCCCCGTGGCGAACACCGACTTGGTGACGACCGACGAAGACGTGCCAGTGATCTTCGACGTGCTGGCCAACGACGTCGACAACGAATCGTTGTTGGATCCGTCGACGCTGACCATCATGTCCGGCCCCTCGCACGGACAGCTCTTCGTCACGCCCGGCAGCGGTCATGTGACCTACGCACCCGATTTGGACTACTCCGGAAACGATTCGTTCACTTACACGGTCAAGGATCTCGACGGGTTTGTTTCCGGCGAGGCGTTTGTCAGTCTGACGGTCGCGCCGATCACCGATGACCCGCTGCTGACGACTGAGAGGACATCGGGACCCCAGGACACCGAATTGCCGCTGTCGATCGATGCGGCCGCGATGGATATCGATGGCAGCGAAGAAGTGATGATCACGATTCAGTCGCTGCCTCAGGGGGCGACCCTCAGCGGTGGAACACGTGTCGCCGACGGTCACTATCGCTTGCGACCGGATGAACTGGACGCGTTGAGTTTGATCCCCGCCGCCGGATGGTCGGGGCAAGCCAAGTTAGAAGTCCAGGTCACCGCGACCGATCAAACTGCCGATCCGGTCGTCAAAACTGAATCGCTGGATTTGGATGTCGAGTCCGTGATTGTTGAACCGATGTCCGTCGTCGATTTTGTCGTCAACCGCGGCGAAGTCCAACGCTCGCTGATTCACACCTTGACGGTCACGTTCAATCAAGACGCCTGGATCATCGACCCCGCCGCGGACATTTTTATCATCGACATTGACGGTCATCAGATTCGTCTGGATCCGTCGCGTTACACCTACGACTCGGGGACATTCCAGCTGAACTTGGACGTTGACGGACTGATTCAGCAAGACAAACAGTATTACCTCGCACTTCGAACGGCGGGGATCGCCAGCGCCGCGAATCGACTGCAGACGTTGGCGACCGGTCCCGAGTTCGGCGGGGATTATTTTCCGCTGCCGTTCCATCGGTTGCTCAGCGACGTCAACGGCAACAACGAAGTCGAAGTGGAAGATTGGCGCGACATCCGCAACAGTCTGAACTCCAATGCCGATTCAAGTCGGTATGTCCGGCACCGCGATTTGACCGGTGAAGGGATCATCGATCGGCATGATTTTGTCGCTTGGCGTAATCGGCTGACCCTGACGACCGATTTTGTCGCGCCGCAGATCATCGCCGCCGTCACGTTGCCGAACAACGCGCTGCCGTTGGTCGAATCCTACCAAAGCAACGCCGAGTTCTCGCTGGTCATCAACGATGTCAGTGACGTCAGCTCCCTGTTGATGTCGATCAACGGATCCGCGGACGTCGAAATGGTCGATGAACTTTCGGCCGACAAGTCGTTCCGGTTCCCTTTGGCGGATCTTTTCGCCCGCGCCGGCCAGGCCTTTGGTGAAGGTGATCATGTCATCACGCTCGTCGCGACCGACCGATTCGGGAACGTTTCGGATCCGGAGGATGTGGAATTGACGATCGACGACACGGCGCCTCCCGTTCCGACGACGCCGGTGCTGGTGCAGGCCGACGGCAGCGAGGTGTCGGGCGTGACGGTCGGCGATCCCAACGTGATGATTCGTAGCGAGGGGGAAACCGGCAGCATCGTTCGTCTGTACCGTGGCGATCAAGAAATCGCACTCGGTGTGGCCGCAAGCCCCGTCGATTTCCCGCTCAATTTGACAGGTCTCGGCGACGGAACCTTTACGTTTTCCGCCACCGCCGAAGATCCGACCGGCAATCGCAGCCCGGTCACCGGTACGCTGACCCTCACCGTCGACACGACGGCGCCGCAGATCGATTCGCTGGATCTCGACCCGGCCAGCGATACCGGCGTGATCGGCGATCAAACCACGGATCTCGATTCGGTCACTCTGATCGGCACGACCGAACCCGGAGCGGTGGTCCGGTTGACCGGAACGGCGATCGAGACGACCGCGGATGCCGGCGGTGCGTTCTCGCTTTCGGCGGTTCCATTGCGGTTCGGACCTAACGTGCTGACCGTTTCGTCGGCCGATTCACTCGGCAACACTCGCCAGCGCAGCATCAACCTGTTCCGGCCGCGATTGGAATCCGACGCGCCCGAAATCGCCGTCACGCTGTCGGACGACACCGGGCTGTATTTCAACGACGCCGTCACTTCGCAACCGACGCTGTCCGGTGCGATCAACGATGCGTCGGCCATCGCCGGTTTGTTCCTCTCGGTCAATGTGGTTTCGGCGGCGAATTCCACAACCGCCTCCTACGGTCCGGCAGACGTGACCGCTTCATTGACCGGGGCGACGTTTACGTTGTCAACGGCGGACATTGAAAACGCGATCGGCCAACCGCTCGACGATGGAGATGTCACGTTCACGCTGCAGGCCGTTGACCTGTACGACAACGCCTCGGCAAGACGATCGGTCAGTCTGGTCCTGGACACGACGGCGCCGGCCGCACCAGCCCGTCTGGCGCTGTCGCCTGATTCTGATCTGGGACGCGAGGATCAAGACGCGATCACCAGCACGACGAAGCTGAGTTTTGGACTGCACGTCAGCGAACAATCGACCGTCGATGTGTTGGTCGATGGAAACCCGCATGCGCAATTCATGTTGCCCGACGGGCCCGGCGAGGTCACGCTCACGGGGCTCAGCGAGGGTACGCACCAGATCACCGCGACGATCACCGATGTCGCGGGAAACGTCAGCACACAGAGTGACCCATTGACGGTGGTCCTCGACACCACAGCGCCCGATTCGTTGACGTCGGAGATCACGTTGCCGGGCGCGGGGTCGGACGCCGGATCGATCAGCGGGTTGACCGAAGCCGATGCAACCGTGTTCCTGTATCGAGGCTTGGACTCGCAAACGGCGATCGGCGAAACCATCGCCGCAGCCGATGGCAGCTATCGCTTTGACGGAGTCCGACTTCGTGACGGATTGAATCGATTTCGTGTGGTCGCCGAGGACTTGGCGGGCAATCCGATCGAGGTGGACGCGTCGACGACCTACGACGCTCCCGACCTGTCGGCTCCGGAAATCGAATTGCAACTGGCCAACGATAGCGGGGTTTCGGCGAGCGATCGTTTGACAAAGGATCCGACCGTGACGGGCAGGGTCGACGACGCGAGCCGCATCACCAGTTTCCAAGTCAGCGTCAACGCCGGTGCGTTCGTCAATACGCTGGGATCGTTGCGCGACAACGCATTCACACTCGATCGCAGCGTGCTCGAAACGATCGCCGGTGATCGGCTCGATGACGGTTCAGTCAGCGTCCGCATGCGTGCCGCAGATCAGGTCGGTCATGTCTCCGAACTCGCCGAACTTGTTTTCACCCTTGATACGACCCGACCGGACACGCCCGCGCCGCTTCGACTCGACGCGGCAAGCGATTCGGGGACTCCAGGCGACGGGATCACCAACAGCCCGACGCTGACGTTTGTCACCAGTGTCGATGCCGCGGACGCCCAGGTCATTCTGTTTGCCGACGGTGACGAAGTCGACCGGGCCGATGCAGGCGGAATCGTCACACTGTCGGCCGATAGCGAACGCGGGCGGCATCGATTTGTCGCCCAAGCGATCGACGCAGCCGGCAACGTCAGTTTCTTTACCGCGCCGCGATTCATCACGTTCGATGACACGTTCATCAAACCGACCGTCGGGTTGCTCGCGGCGCAGCAACGAGCCGATTTGGGCAGCCCGTTCCATACCACGACTTCGTCGGTCACCCTCGTCGGCACGGCCGAAAGAGGCACCCGTCTGGAACTGGTCGGACGACCAAACTTCACCGTGGCCGGTGAGTTTGACCGGTTTCAAATCGCAGGCGTCCAGCTGACGCCCGGCACTAATGCGTTGCAGGTTCTGGCGACCGATCCGGCCGGCAACACTGCAACGGTCAACCTGAACGTCGTGTTCGTCGATCAAGACGGACCGATTTTCGAAATCGATCTGATCAACGACACCGGACGCAGTGACACCGACACCCGCACCCAAGATCCGACGATCGGCGGTCTGGTCCGAGACGCTTCCGATGTGGTGTCACTGGTCGGATCGCTGGACGGTCGAGCGCCGATCGACATCACCTCGGCGCTCAACGAAGACCTGCTTTCGATCGACTTGGCACGACTGGAATTGCTGTTCGGTGACACGTTGCCCGACGGACGCCATCTGTTGTCAATGGTCGCGACCGACGCGGCGGGCAATGAATCCAGCGCCGAGCTTCAGTTTGATCTCGACCGCACGGGGCCACCGATCGAAGCCCCGCCAGATTTGGTCACGTCCGACGATCTGGGGCACGACCAGTTTGACAATCTGACCGCCCAGACCGAACCGACCGTCCGTTTGTTCGCCGAGCGAGGCGCCCTGGTCAAGTTCTTTGCCGACGGGAGTTTCGTCGGCGAAGTCCTGTCGACCGGAGTCGCCCAGTACACGTTGCCGACACTCGATTCGGGAACCTACAGCCTGACGGCGACCATCGAAGACGCCGCGGGCAATCGTGCCGGACCGTCCGATCCGCTCGTGTTGACCATCGATGCGACACCCCCGCAGGCGGTCACGCTGGAGATGCTCGAATTCCATCGAAGCAGCGTCCGAGCGAATCACACCACCGACAACCAAGTCAACATGATCGGGACGGCGGAACCGGGAAGCCGTGTCACGATGAGCGGGCAAAACGAGACGCCCACGATCGATGCGTCGGGGTTGTTCTTCTTCGTCGTCGATTTGGAAGTCGGCGCGAACGAGTTCCTGGTGACGAGCGAAGACCCGGCGGGGAACATCACCGAGCAAACGTTCGTGTTCACGCGCGGCGAATTGCTGCCCCCGACGTTTACCTTCGACGTGATCGACCAGGGCACGCTGACGCCGCCGATCGTCCATGGCCAATTGCGCGCCGAAAACGCGATCACCAACGCAATCGTCAGCACCGATCCCACGTTCACCCGACGCGTGTTCGACCTGAACGATTATCTGAATGCGGGCGAGTTCACGCTGACGCCGACCGACATCGAGTCGATCAATGGAGCTCCGTTCCCGGACGGCGATCACACGCTGTACTTCTCCGCGATCGACGCACTCGGACGCCAGAGTCAACCGACCGAAGTGTCATGGACGTGCGACTCCTCGGTGGCGCCCGAGCTGCAAGTCGGCGTCACGCCCATCGGTAACGAGTACCGCTACGTGATCACGGCGACCGGTGCTGCGGAACTCTCGCGACGACTCGATTCGATTTCGGTTCCGATCCCGACGGACGTCACTGTCAGCGACCTGGTCGTTCCCCCGACGTGGAGCGTCTCGGTTGTTCCCGGATTGGATTCCATCACGTTGGCGGCGATCGATCCGGCTGTCGACGGTTTGGGTGCCGGGGATCAGCTGACGTTCGGTTACACGGCAACCACCGCACCGACCGCCGGATTTGCGACCGCCACGGTCGCGGACTTGTCCCAAGGAGCGACGACGGGCGAATTGCAACTTGCCATGCAGATTCCCTCTTCGGCCGCTGCGGTTGCCGTCACCGACTACTATTCGTCGTCGGCATCGGCGGTGCTAACGGTTGACACGGCAAACGGCTTGCGTGCCAACGACGCGGCCGGTGTGTCGGCGATCGAATCATTCGATCCACAAACACGATGGGGCGGCGTGGTCAGCGTGGCGCCGGACGGTAGCTTCACGTTCACTCCCGGCAGCGTGTTTGATTCGCTTGCCAGTGGCGAAACGATCACGGACAGTTTTACGTACTCGCTGCGCGATAGCGGCAATCAACCCGCAACAGCCACCGTCTATCTGACCATCAGCGGAGAGAACGCTGGTCCGACCGCGGTGGACGATCTGGCGACCGAGCTGACGCCGACGCTGTACACCCGCGCCGGCGTTCCCGTCGCAATCAATCCGGCCGACTTGATCGTCAACGACTTCGACCCCGACGTCAATGATCGATTGACCGTGACATTGATCGCGCCCACCAGTCTGCGCGGTGCGTCGATTGGTCTGGTTGACGGTGATTTCGTTTACGATCCGACCGGGGTGGCCGCTTTCGACAACCTTGCGGCCGGTGAGCATCTCTTTGACGAAATCACTTACACGGTCTCGGATCCTTCGGGGCTGAGCGACACCGCTGTCGCACAGATCTGGGTGCAAAGTCGCATCAATCTTGCTCCCACGGCGGCACCGACGTCGATCACGATCAGTGAAGACGGCGAGATCGACGGGGGGACGTTCGAATCGTTGCTGGTCGGGGCGACCGACGTCGACCGCTTGCCCGCCGATGCGGCTTTGAGCATGGTGCAAGAAACGGTGACCAGTTCAATGGGCGCCACCGTGATCATCGCCGCCGACGGCACGTTCGTCTACGATGCATCCGGATCGCCCGGGATTCAATCCTTGGGCCCCGGTGAGACCACCAGCGACAGCTTTTTGATTCGCGTCACCGATGGTTTCGACGACTCGGCGACCGAGTGGGTGACGTTGCTGGTGACGGGGATCAATGACGCCCCAACCGCCGTCGACGACTTTTACGCCGGCGTCTCGGCCGACGGCTTGCTGACGACCACGACCGCCAATGGTCTGTTGGCCAACGATAGCGACATCGATTCGCCGCCGCCGTTGCTGATCGACCCCAGTCAGACAGATCTGTTCAGCGCCGGCGGTGCACTCGTGACGCTGCGGCCGGACGGAACGTTCGACTACGATCCATCCGGAGCGTTCGCGGAACTGGCCGAAGGCGAAACGGCAATCGATACGTTCCAGTACGTGGTGCTCGACGAACGAGGCGCCGAATCGATCGCGACGGTACGGATCGAAGTGATCGGAGTGGACGATGCACCGATCGCCGGTACCGACGGAGTCGAACGCGGATTCTGGACCGTTGCGACGCAGAAGATCGAGGTGCCCGCCAGTAACGGAGTCTTGGCCAACGACACCGATCCCGACGCGGCCAGCAACGGAACGATCCTGGAAGCTTCCTTCGACGGATTCAGCCAATACGGCGCGCGTGTGATCGTGTATCCCGACGGCAGCTTCAGTTACGACCCGACGGTCAGTGCGACGATCGCGCAATTGCAGGCCGACGGGATCGATGTCGTTGATACCTTCACGTACACGGTGCGAGAAGTCGCACCGCCGGCGGCCTCGGGCGATCCGCCGCCGCCCGCGGTTCCGGCTGCCGATGGTGAAGATCCCGGCGACGGCCCCGGCAATGCACTCGCCGGTCCACCGCCGCAAGCCAGCAGCGAAGGCGTCGTTGAGGTCATCCTGCGGGCAAGGCCGTCCAACTACAGCTTTGACCTGGTCGTCGACAACCTTGGCGAGATCGGCAGTGGCGTGTCGATCAACAACAAGGGCAACGTGGCGTTCCAGACCACCAATGGCGGAAGCGATTTCCTGTACATCTGGAGCGAAGATACCGGCGCGTTGTCGCTGGTGCCGGAAAGCTTTGTCGGCGGCGGCAACCAAGTGTCACAGCCGCCCAACAACGGGACCGGCGGCGTGCCGACTGCCCTGTTCAGTCATATCGTTCAAATCAACGACCAGGATCGCATTTTTGCCCAGCGACAGATGAACGCGGCGGCGATGTTGGGTATGCCCATCATGGGGATCCCGATCCTGACATTCACCGATGTCTTGTTGACGTATGCGGAATTGTGGAACGGCGAGCGTGTGCTCGGCGGTGATCGGTATGGGACGCCAACGCAAATCGGGGTGGGCGATCTCGGCATCGCCAACGCCGGGCTTCGTTGGGGCAACCCGATGATGATCGATTTGCAGCTGGTGACCATTCTGGGTGGTCTTTTGCCGGGCGTCGTGGGATTTGCGATCAGCGCCTCGTTCCAGCTCGTTCCGCGAATTTGGACGCTCAATCCGGTCTGGTCCAGCACGTATTACACCCCGGTCAATCCGGTCTGGAACGTCTTCCAAGACCCGGACAACTTTAATTTTGACGTTCTCAACGCGGTCTCGTTGGCAACCTCGCTGGCGCCGATCTGGGTGCCGCAGTTGTACGTCACGCCGTTCGTCGCGATCTATCCGCATTCGGCATCGGTCAACAACGCCGGGCAGTCGATCTTTGTGGCCAGTACGAACAGCAGCGCGGGAGATCCGGGGTTGAATCTGGTGACGTACGGACATCAGGGACGCCAGCCGTACAAGTCGGTCGGGATCGATCGGCCGATCAGCTACGCCATGATGGCCGACACCGGCCACAGTGTTTACACGACCCAGGGCGGTGACGTGACGATCGTCGATTTCGATCTGAACGAAACGAGCAGCAATGAGTTCACGGCGTATGGCGATCGGGCCGCGATCAGCGATAGCGGGTACGCCGCCGTCGCCGGTGACGGACCGATGGGAGAAGGCGTCTACGTCATCAACGCCCGCGACGGCAAGTGGGCAAAGGTTGTCGGCATCTCGGGCGACGGAACCCTGGACGCCAACGAGGTCGAGATCGATGGCGAGGACGTGGGATCGATTCAGGCGATCCTCGGCGGCCCGGTCGGAATCAACGGCCCCAAAGTCGGCGAGGAACCCGGTACCCCGTTCTTCACCATTTCGTTCATGGCGATGGCCGATGGAAAAGAAAGCCTGCACGCCGTCAATTTCTTCCCCGGCGAGTTGGAAAACGACACGCTGTTTCGTCCGCTGTTCATCGGGCTCAATCGTGTCGTCACGCTCGGCGAATCGTTGCCGGGAATCGGTCGAATTGATGAAGTTCGCGGCTTTGACATCATCAACAACTCGGGCCAGATCGTTTTTACAGACGGCAAAAAGGTAGTCCGTGCCAATCCGCCGATCAACGCGACCGGCGATTTGATCTACGCCTTCGAACGCCGGCCGATCAGCGAAAACGAGGTCTTTCAACGCGATGCGGGGGCCGCGGTCGCGCGGTTCATCGCCGGCGACCCGACAGCCACCGCCAGCCAATTCACCGCGACGATCGATTTCGGTGACGGAACGACGGGCGAAGGCACGATCGTCCCGATGGACGATCTGCCGTTGGCGTTTGAAGTCGTTGCCGAACATGAATATGACCGTGAAGGCCCCTACGCGATCACCGTTCAGATCACGGACAACAAGAACCGAACCGGCGGCGTCGCGGTCTCGCTGGCCAACATCGTCAACACAGTCAACGAAGAAGACATCGAAAAGCTGGTGTTGGTCGACGACGACGGCAACGATACCACGCCCACCATCCAAAGTTTTGCCTCGCCGCTGAGACCCGAAGGGGACCAGGGTGGTGGGCAGTCTTGTCGCGTGGAACCCCCGAGCGACGAAGAGATTCGATCGGCAGGTCTGTCGACCCGTGCCACCTTCGATCGGTCGTCGGGAACGTTTGACGTCGTGTCCGTCGGTTACGGCGGATTCGTTTACTCCTACGGATTGGCCACCGCCGGCAGCGACGGCCAAGGCGAGCCCAACGCCAGCCAATCCGGCGGCGGGTCGTCGATCAATATCCGCAAGGTGCTCGCCAGCGGCAGACTCGACCCGATTTCCTTTGCCGCAAGTTCCTTCCTTGTCGATCGCTACGAAACGGCTTTCGACGGTTCTAGCGAAGGCGTCAGTTGTTTCAATACCAGTACGATCTCCGAACGATCGGAAACGGAAGTCCGTTCCACCAGCCAGTTTGTGGACGAAAAAACCTTCGACGACGGCGTGATTGATTGGGTGCTGACCACCGACAAGACCAGCGAATCCTTTACCCGCGGTGAACGCTTCGTCGATGGTGATTTGCAGTCCCAAATCGACAGTCTAATCGGTGGCAGCGGTTCAGCACTGGTCGGTGAGTTTACCGTCCGTGGCACGGACAACAGTCACGAAGTGCTGCGCGAATCTGGACCTGTTCATTCGATCACACGCGAGTACACGATCGACACCGAGTCGTCGGTGGATCACCGCGGCGGACGTCAAACGTTCAGCTTCGTTCACCGCACCGACACGATGTCTTCCTTCCGTTCAGTCGGGATGGTTTCGCGTGAAGACTATGACATCACGATCACGCGGGATTCCCAAACCACAATCCTTGAACAACGCCAACGGACCGGGCCGAGGGACATCAATACCACCGGCACCAGTCAATTCAACTCGACGACGTTCAAGTCAGGCAGCGTTGTGGGGAGCTTTTTCATCGAGACCACCTCCACCTCTTCCTCCGACACGACGACCACGGAAACCAACCAAACCCTGACCAAGAATTCAACTGCAACTGCAAATTCTTCGTCCCTCATGGAAGGGAGCGGGAACGCCGAGGCCGGCAATTTCAGCTTTTACACGTCCAGCCTGTCCGAGTCGATGGTCGATTCAAATACGGACAACCAGCAGCAAAGTTCGCAGTCCACCCAGCAATCCGCCACACGCGTGAACGTCAGCCAGCGTGGCAATTTCTACGAAGGCGATTACACCAACCAGGAAACGCGACACACCGATTACTCTTCCAACAGTCGCACCGAAAACCAGACCTCCGTCGTCACGTCCGAGTCGACCGGCAGGCAAGATCTGACCGCGTACGCGACGGGCAACAAAAAGAGCGGCGACTTCTCCATCCGCGAACGCAGCACTTCCTCGGACACGACCGAAACGACCCAAACGAATCAATCCGAGACCAAGACGTCTGAATCGACCACCGAAACGAGCGGCGAGTCCAATAAGGCTGGAAATGCCAAGGCGGGTGATTTCGAATTCGACGGATTCAGCTATGCCAACGTGGTCACCGTCAAAGCGACGACCAACGGGCCGCTTCGCACCGAGACCGATGAAACCGTCGAATCAGAAACTCGCTATGAGGGCTCCGGTAGTTCGCGGTCGGGAAACGTTCGCAAAACCGAAAACGCCATGACCGAGACGGAGTCGCAACGACGATTGGTCAACCAAACCCAGTTCAGCACGACCGATACCAAGTCGAAACGGACCGACAGGGTGGGCACCGATTCCAATACCGTCACGGGCGACTACACACGCACCGTGGAAGGGACCACACAGGGGACTCAACGAACGACATCCGACAATCAAGACCAAAGTATCGTCACCACGGTCCGAACAGATTCATCCGATCGTTCGACGACACAGGGCAACGCCATTTCAACGGATAAATCGACCAGTTCACGGTCAACGTCCAGCGAAACCCGTGACGTCCGCGATTCCATTGTGACCCCCACGCTGTTGAGCCAGACTGATTTCACGCATTCAGAATCCTCGACCGTGGCTGTCGCCAACGAATCTTCTAACAGCATCGTCGGGAATTTTAGCAGTCTTCAGGTCATTGACGTCGACTCACAATCGCGTCACACCCAGCACAACCAGACGTCGACAAAACTGGTCACGTCAGAAACGACGTCCCACCAAGAACTCGACTCCACGGGGAATTTGATCAGCGGCGCATCGGTCTCTTCGGACACGTCCTTCAGCACGACCGAAACGATCTCCGGTTCGTCCAACGGCCCATTGATGATTCCCAGAGCTCCGTTTGCGACCGAAAACCCGATCCGCCCCGAACGAATCAACGGCGATTCGACCATCCAAGTGGATTCCGTCGTGAATGCCACGTCCAATTCCATTACCGGCATCTTCAACTCGGTCTCGGATTCAACTGTCACGCGGAACTCCAACTCGCGCCGCGAAAACATCTCCAGCTACACCGAGACGGCAAGTCGTTCGACAGAGGTGACGCACTCGGAATCCGATGGCAATCAGATCACCGGAGATGTGGTCATCACGACACTTGAGGAAACCGAATCAGACCACGGTTCCAACCATTCCAACCAAACGCTCACCGACCAGGAATTCGGCACTTCCGAGACGACTCGACGGTCGACCGAAGACGGGAATCGCTTCACCGGCGACTTCACCGTGCTTAGCAATTTCTATTCGGACGGCGCCACGCTCGTCACACGGACCAATCAAACACTGACCGAGACACGTCGGACCGGGACCACCGCCGACGGTCGCGGAACGGAATTCGTCAACCGTGTGACCGGCGATTCCACCAGCCAAGAAAACACCTGGGTCGGAGCCAGGATCGAAGTCAGTGCCACCAATCAGGATCAAACCAATACCTCCCTGACGACCTCCGATAGCACCACGCAGATCAATCGGACCAGCAATCGATTCACCCAAGATTACTCAGAGTTGCGGTCGGGCGAATCCGAAATCATCGTCGCACAAACCTCTGTCAACGGTTCACGTACGGTCCAGACCAATGAAACGACCGACGCGACCTCGTCCAGCCTAAGCAACGGAAACCGTGTCACCGGCTACTTCGAAGGCAATGAGGTGATCCAGCACACGGTCAGCGGCACCACGCTGGTGACCCATCAAACCTATCGAGAGGAAGGTACGTCGACCTCGACACGTCGAACCGAAACCGAGCGCAGCGGCAACAGCGTAACCGGGCACTACATGGACTCGTGGACGACCATCGGCGGTTCCGATTCCAGCCAAACGATCACCAATCAATCCCTCACTAATCTGGTAACCGTTCAGACAACCGGAACCTCATCCGGGACCTCCTCGGGGAACAATTTGTCCGGCGAGGTGGTGCGTTCGGAGGGCGGTGCATCCGAGGTGACTCGTGTGGAGACGGTCACCAACGGATCGCTGACATCGGCCACGACGTCGGTCAACGTCGCGACCTCGCAGAGCAATTCGGCTGGTAACCTGATCATCGGAGTTGTCGACACGGAGTCAATGTCTGACGAAACGGTGACTCATACCGAAGTATCGACGAACGGGACACAGACCACTGAGGTGTCCGTCACCGACCACTCGACCAATGAAACGATGCGTCACGAGCAGCGTGTTCTTGGCGACACCCGTTACGTCTCCCGATCGATTGTTCAATCGGACCGATCGACCGAAATGACCAATAACGGCCTCCGAAGCGTCAATGAAACGGGTTCCGAGAGCGAACGTTTGATCGAGTACGGCGGCAATTCGATCACCGGCATCTTCACGCGTGAGGAACAAACCGAAACCGAATCCGCTGCGACCGAAACCGAAACGAATCGAGGCCGCTCGGAGTCCTTCACCGCGACCGGGTCACAAACCACGCACGTGACTGCGATGGGCAACTCGATCTTGGGTACCTCCAGCGGTCGCAACCAAATTGAAGATGAAAGCACGGTGGTGCACGCGATCTCCAACCAATCACTGTCGGTCGCCGCGACTGTCGACGAGTCGTCCACCCGCATTCAAGACTTTATGTCCAACTCCATCAGTGGAGAATCCAGTTCAACGACCGAAAACTCCGGCACCCGCACACGCGTCGAGACAGTCGTCAACGGCACGCTCAATGCCTCCGTTTCAGAATCGTCAACGTTCTCGTCTACTGCGACGCGGACGAACAACACCATCACCGGCGATTTTACGGACACGAATTCCGGCGAACAGTCCTCGCGTATGGATGGCAGCGACACCAACAAATCTCTCTCGGTTTCCTACGTCACGACCGTCGATACCACATTTCAATCCGACAGCGGCGGGAATGCCGTGACCGGGGCCTACACCAAGGCATCCACCAGCGAGTCCACCGAGGTTCGTACCTCGACCGATACCAACGGGCCGCTGACGATCGATGCGGTCACGACAACGGTCACCAACATCATTGAGTCTGGAAGTGGAGATTCCGTGGCGGGCAGTTCGGCCACCAACGTGGTGACGATGACGGATGTCACGATCGATCAAACCGACACCAATCAGTCGCTGACCGTCAACATTGACGCGACGAGCAATTCACGTGTCGAAGTCGATTCGACCCGCAACGAGTTCAGTGGCTTGGTCACCGATGAAACAACATCTCAGTCGAGTGGCGTTCGCACCGAGGTGGCCAGCAACCAGGGCTACGGTTCGACCGTCGTGACGAAGTATTCGTCTCAGTCGATGTCCAGCACCACGGGAAATGATATCACCGGAGCGATGGTATCGACCAGTTCCGGGACGTCATTGGATGAAACGATCTCCCAAAGCACGGTGCAAACGGAGACTGCAGGTGAGACGATCACCGTGAATGCGTCGTTCAGCAGCGAATCGACCTCCAACGTGATCACGGGCCAATTCGCCAGCGACTCGCAGAGCGATTCCGAAACGATCGTGATCGCCACGGTCGACAATCAGACGCTTGATGCCGACAGCACCTCGACGACCACGTCCGCGACGACGTCCTCGGAGTCCGGCAATTCGATCACGGGGGACTACAGTTCCAACGTGACGACGATCTCCGCAGGTTCAGGCACGCAGCGTGATGTAAATCAAGTCTGGGTCATCAATGCGGTTTTCAGTAACGACTCCGAGTCTCAAACCTTGGAAACCGGCAACCGAATCGACGGAACCTACGCGGCGACCGTGACCACGGCCGAAACCAGTTCCCATTCAGAATCGAATCTCGTCAACCCGAATTCGACCAGTGCGTCGACCGACAACTCGACATCGACCGTGACGAGATCTGGTGACCACGTGACCGGTGCGTATTCGTCGACCACGATCAAGGATTCCGCGACGACGTTCAATGAGACCTATGCGTACCTGGATCTCAGCGGGACTCGTACATCCAGCACGAGTTCACACACCATGTCGACGTCCGATGGGAACGTTTTGATGGGCAGCGATGACACGACGGCACGCACCGAGTCTTCAACCGCGGGAACCTCGACGGAAACCAATCAAGGGATTGTCACGGTCGACACAACATTCACGAATTCACTGGTTAGCAACACCGAAAGCGGATCGAACAGGCTAACGGGGCAATATTCCAGCCTCACGACGGACGTGTCCAGTTACTCCAGTAGCGAAACCAGTTCCAATCAATCACTCAGTTTGGCTGTCACCGACTCAGGGAATTCCAATGTAACGACGACCCGTTCGGGTAACAGCGTGGTCGGGGCGTTTGCCGAAGTTGTCGATTCCAGTGCCAGTCGATCGGGCACCGAAACGACCACCAATCAAACGCTGACCAGTGTCATCGAGGTCACGTCCAGCAGCACGTCGCAATCAACGACCACCGGGAACGATTATTCGGGGAATTCGGCGTTCACTTCATCGGGCAGCAGTTTGACAACGAAGGCGCAGACCGACACGAATCAAACGCAGACGATCGAGCTAGCCGAAACCACCACCTCGACCAGCACCGGGTCGGGAAGTGAGAACGCGATCACCGGGGCGTTCACCTCGGCGGGTGAATCGAGTCAATCAACGACCAGCGATGAAACACAGTCCAACCAGACGCTGGCGGGAACGATGCATCGTGAAGCCACGACCACGATCACCGACACCGCGTCTGGCAATCGCATCGTCGGTGACTACACGACCCAGTCGATCATGGAATCGTCGGCGACCGTTTCTGCCACGACCACGAATCAGACCTTCACGGTCATGACCACACAAGTCGAGTCGGACGCTTCGACCAGCACCGAAACCGGCAATTCGAGATTCGACACCTACGAGACAACGTTTACTTCAACCAGCACTGTCACCACAAACCAATCCAAAACGAATCAAACGCTGACGGAAACTGCCGCCACAACCAGCACGACAGAATCGAGCGGCAGCCGAAGCGGAAATCGAACCAGCGGCGAGTACACCGACGATGTGACCAAGGATGTCACGACAAACGGAACCGGCAGTGCGACGAATCAGACGGAATCCAGCACCAGCGAAACGGGGGAGACGTCGCAGGAGGTTATCAGCCAGATCGGCAATGACATCACCGGTTTGTTCACGTCCACGTCGACGACCACTTCCGCGGCCACGCAGGATCTGGCCGAAAGCAATACGGACCGCTCGGTCATCGGCGCCGCCAGTTACAACGCGTCGGTCACACGCGAAACCACGGGCAACAGTGTAACCGGAGCCTTTGCCGAAACGACGACCACCATCGATACGTCCTCGACCAACCAATCGGGCACGATCGGCGACCGCTCGTTCACACTGACCGAAACGACGTCGATGACGGGAACCTCCACGTCGACCGGTAACCGAATCAGTTCGGAAGTCACGGTCGTCTCTTCGTCGACGGACGAATATGATTACACCAAAAACACGACGTATGCGGACGGTAGCGACACGAAAACGGCCATTCGCAGCGGCTCCAACGAGGCTTCTTCGACAAGCAATGCGATCACCGGAATCTACTCGCTAACGTCAACGGCATCCCAGTCAACGTCGTTGAACGAATCCGGCACGCGAACCGAATCGTATTCCGCAACGTCGACCTCCGAATCCACGTCAACGACGACGGACTCTGGCAATTCGATCGTCGGATCATTCGATCGTTCAACCGATGCTGACTTTTCCAGTGCGGTCACGCGGAAACTGACGGATGCCGCTGGAACGGTGCTCTCGATCGACGAAACGTCCTCGGAAGAATCCACCGACATTCAAACCGGAAACGAAATCACGGGGCTTTGGAGCAGCACCGGAGCGTCGCAGTCGAGCCTGGTCACCACACAGTCCGTCGTGACCGTCGACGGGTTGCACGATCACACCGTGGTCAACAGCGTTTCCAGCGACACATCATCGACCGGCAGCGGCAATTCAGTCACGGGCGAGGTCGCCGGTCAAGTCGACTCGACAACCATCACCACCCTTTCCCAGGACGGTCTTGTGGGCGGGGTCACGATCGATTTTGATTCCACTTCGACCGAGGTGGCGCAAACCGATACGACCGGAAATCGCATCACCGGTGCCTTCCAGCACGTTACGACAGCCACCGACACCTACTCCTTTACACAATTGGTGGACCGCGGCGCAAACGGCGAATCAACCCTCAACGGCAGCGGCGTGAAGTCCTACAGCCGCTCTGTCGACGCGGACGCCCTGACCGGTGATGCCACCAGCACGACGACGGGGACCGACACCTACACGTTGAATCAATCCGGGACAAACTCCTCCGGGGTCTTCTCCGTTGAACTCGATGGCGAGGATGCCTTTACTGAAACGGAAACGTCGAACTCGCAGACAGGCGTTTTCAATCGGCAATCCGACGTGGCAGGGTCCGTGACGGGGTCACGTACGATCGGCTCGGTTACCACTGCGTTTACCGAAGCCATCGACCAGGTCGTCACGCAAAACGGCAATTACATTGACGGCGACATCGACATCAGCTTCGCCGGCAACGGACGGTATGATTCGCTGGTCGATTTCGTCGAAACGTCCAACGCCGCCGCCGGCACGCCAGGCATGCTGGACCATTCGCCGACCGGCGTGCCGATGTTCATGGGCGCCCCGCCAGCGCTTCCGACCGCCGGCGGAGCCGAAGCCTTGACCGCCGTCGCGGCCGCCGCCGTCTCCTCCTGGACCGTCGCCACGACCGGCTCACTTGCCGGAGCCGCTTTCCGTGGCGTGCAGGCGGCTGCGATGGAGTCGATTCCCGCGGGAAGCAGTTTGTCCGGCAGCGCGGTGATGCAGCAATACACGTTGGCCGGCGCCGATGCGATCGAGCAGTACTGCTTCCCCGCCGGCACCGAAGTCTTGTTGGCCGACGGGACGGCAAAGCGGATCGAACAGATCGCTGCCGGGGATCGTGTCGCATCGGCGACCTTCGACGAGGATGTGGTCGCACTTGAACAGAGAGCCGGGCAATGGATGCACGCGACACACGCAGCGACCGCCGCGCTGGATCAGCGGTTGCTCCGTCCCACAAAGCAGACGACCGGCGGCACTGTGAGCCAGACGTACCACAATTCCCCGCAGCAATTGATCGACATCCATCTCGGCGATTCCAAGATTACGACAACGGCGGGACACCCGTTCTTCGTCTTGAATGCCGAAGTCGAATACGATCACCATGCCACGCCGCCCGCGATCTCTCTCGCCCATCGCGGCACTTGGAAACTCGCCCGCGACCTGATGCCCGGTGATCCGCTGGTGACGGCCGACGGAATCGCATTGACGATCACCGCCATCACGCCGAACGAATCTCCCGCCCAGCCGGTGTACAACTTCTGCGTCGCCGAGCACCACAACTATCACGTTCGACTGCCCGGCACTGATCACTTTGTCCTGGTGCACAACGACTCGTTCGGGTTGTACACCTATGGCAACGCGCTGATCCCGGTTTTGATCGAAGAACTCAATGATTGGGCGGCGGATGTCGCAAACCGCACCCAGCAGATGATTCAATGGGTGAAGGACAACACCCTGATCGATGAAGTACTGGTGGGGCTGTCCAACGCGTTGACCGATGCGATCAACGTGCGGGTGATCCAGGTCGGCGCGATCGTCAGTGTGTTTGACGCGGAGACCGGCAAGGCGATCATGGACGCCGGTCGCGAGGGGATGCGTGACAACACGTTGTTCGGTGTGAAATCGACCACGGTGGCCATGGCCGGACTGTCCGCCGTCGCGACCGTCGCCACCTTTGGTTCGGTCGGCGTGATCATCGTGTCGGCCGGCGCCGTTTATGGCGTGCTGGATGTGACCACGCGTGCCGACCTGAGCGGGAAATCGGTTCAGTTCAATGAGGCGTTTCGGGGCGCGATCAACGGCATCTCCAATCCGTTTGGGGCGGCGTTCGGCTACGTGATGGGATCCAACGCGGTCGCCAACAGTAACGCAGGCTCGCGTGCGGAATTGCTGGCCGAATACGACTACAACAATCGCATCGGCACCGCGATCGGCAGCATCTTTGGAGGGCTTGCGGTGACCGGCCATGCGGCGTTCATGCGTAGCGGCAGTATCACCTACGCGATGAAGGCGATGTCACCGGGTGTTCTGGGGGCGGTGGGCGGAATGGCCTATGGGCATCTGACCGGCCAAGACCTTGCCCGGACGATGGAGATCGCCGCGACAGCCTCGTTTGCGGCCGATTTTGTCGGCGGGTTGTTCATCAAGTGCTTCGTCGCCGAAACGCCCGTCTGGGTGCCGGCCGATGGCCTCACCGAAAGCTTCTATGCCGAACAACCGACAACGGTCGGCCCAGGAGCGTTTGACGGCAGGATCACACAAATCGGTGCCGGCGTGTCGCTTGCCATCCTCGCATCGATGTCCTTCGCCGCCCTGATGCGATCCAGCCCGGGACGCAACGAGGAACAGGACGAGCAGGAGCGACGTCGATCAAGCGTCGATTCGGTGTTCGGGTCGGCCGATGAGGACTGGAAGGATCTGGCGGACGTGCTCTGGGGCGATCCGCTATTGCCGCATCGGCGCAAGCCGACATTCAGATTCAGTTGACATTCCTCCATTCCATGACAGTCGGTTCCGTTCATCACAAGTCAATCACGTCATTCAAACCTCGGTCATTCCAATGTCCGCTTTAAAAACACCCGCCAAGTCATCCGGACGCGTCGTCGTCGCGTACTCGATCCTGGTGATCGGGCTTACCCTTTCGGCGCGACTGATCTTTGGCGGAGCGTTGTTCCCCCAATCGTCTCCGGTGTCCGTTGAACGGGCCGATCAATCGACGATGTTGGCGTCGCTTGAATCGACTCGGTCGACACATGCCGCCGCGTCGACCCGTCGCATCGAATCGATTCGCGTCGGGGAGCGCGTGCTGGCGGAGAACCCCGAAATCGCTCCGGAGGAGCGTGCCCGTTGGCAGGAACCGGACTGGCAAGATTGGCTGCACCTGACGCTGCAGATGCTGCTTCCGACCGATCAAGAGGACGCCGACCCGCCGATCCTGGATATCGAGATTCTGCGTCCCGAACAATGGGTCCTCGATCAACTGGGAGTGATCGTCGCCCAGCGTGACGATGTCGCTGTCGTGGGCGAGGACGAATCGTTCGAATTCGCCGATTCAGAAACCGCGCTGGTTCCCTATTCGCCGCTCCGCCCGACCTATCGCTACGTCGCCGAGATGTACGCGATTGCAGAGGTTGCCAATGCGGAAGTGCTGGGACTGACGGTCGACATCGATCTTCCCGAGATGGGCGCGGTCGGAACGGCCATGGTCAGCGCGATCCAGCCGTGTCCTCCTGTCAAATCTTCGGCGGGGCAGGTCGTCACCGCGACGTTCGCCCATCCGCCGACGCGTCAGGTGTTGGATGTCGTCTTCGAAGGCGAGTCGGATGCGATCGGCGTGACCGACAATCACCTGTTCTGGTCCGAAGACCGTCAGGCATTTGTGGCGATCGGGCAGATGGAATCAGGGGAACGCGTCGTCACATTTCATGGCGACACCAAGCGGATCGAGAGCCGACTGCCCCGCCCGGGACCGCAGCTGGTCTACAACCTGGAAGTCTACGGAGAACACGTCTACTTCGTCGGCCAGCAAGGACTGCTGGTCCACAACGCGTACTCGCGGGGAACGGGTGGGGCGGATGGCTCTGATGGTCCTGCAAACGTTAGGATACGTACGGGGCCCATGGGCGAGCTGCGTTCGGCATTCGCCAAGATTGAACCCGGCAACATTGGACAGGGAACAGTGACAAATGCTTCATCGCGGGCATTTGTTCGACGCCTTGGAAACGCAACGGACGACGCAGGTCATGCGGTTGGCCAGAATCTTGGTGGTCTGGGGGGCGTCCGCGGTCGGAATGTGTTTCCGCAGGCGCCCAATGTCAATCGCGGAGTGTTCAACCAATTTGAACAGCAGATCGTCAGACGCGTAAATGCCGGAGATAACGTATTCGTTCGAGTTGTGCCCAAGTATCACATCGGAGATACTCGACCCTTCGAAGTTCTCTACCAGGCTCGCATTAACGGAAGAACAATAAGCAGAACGTTTGCGAATCCATGATGTGGTATCTAAGTAGAAAAAAGGAAAAACAATCTCATCAACTGTCATACGTTGGCGGAAAACCATCGCTACCAAGAAACACTGCGCTGCCGCGCTGCACGCTCTGTAGCAAAAGGCTGACTTTTATGTTTCAAGTCGCGTTTCCCGATGTCTGTGTATGGGAACGAATGACACTAGCCTGTTTTGTATGCATGCGGTGTGCTGATGAACGATTTCTAATTCCAGAAATGCTTCGAGAGCATCAACGGGGGGCAGACATCCCTGGCGGGTTCTTGTCATTGTACCAAAGGAACTTTAGGTTCATTGTATTCCCGACACTCCAAGCGCAGAAAGTAGACGACTACGTCGAAGAGACTGAGTTCTATTCGCTCCAATTCTCCGACAACAGCGACCGGTTTGATTTTGGAAAGATTGGAGGGAAACCAAGTTGGCTCTTAGAAGATGAGACGCCAGCAACCTACGACTCCTCAACACCAATGGAGTTTCTGATGGAGCTTGTACCCGGTCTCCAATTCAGTGTCGTTGACGGTGCGTCGCCTCAGGTAGAACTGGATATCTTCGGAATGCCATCTCCTTCGCCGCTCGAGTACTACCAGTTGTTTTTGGGTAATTCGATTTACTTGTTCGGCACTAAGGATGGTGAACCGCTGGTTTACGCCATTACTCAAACGTGAGGAGTGAAAGACGCGGGAGACGTTTCCGAAGCTGCCGATAGCCTTAGCGAGGCTCCTTGCGTGCGACGTGCGTCCGTCGACCGCCTCAACCCCTTTTGCCGATCGCCGGAATCTCGCAACGCGTAGAACCCACGGAATCCAGGCTGCTTGACATCCGTGGGTTCGCTTCGGCCATCGGTGGGCTGATTTTCCCCGGGACACCCTTGTGACGTGACGCAGCGTCACACCTCTCTGATCCCGTCGATCCGCCAGCAGTTCCCAAATCTTCTGCCATTGAAATCGCACCCCGCTGTCAGAATACCGCTGTGACTATTAATCTTGTGCGATGGCGCGTTCGGTGAAAGCGTTCTGCAATGAGGCAGACCGCCGGATCGCTCGATTCACGAATCGTAATGTCGATGTCCATCCAAACGAATCTTCCCGACTACGGGCGTACCTTTCCGCTCTACGTGCCGCCGATCGATTGGTTTTTTCTGATCGACGATAGTCCCGAGTACACGATGTCGTTTTTCCTGGACCTCGATTTTTCGGGCCGCCTGGATCAAGACATCTTTCAAGCCGCGCTCGAGGAGGCGTTGGTTCGTCATCCGCTGTTGTTCTGCGTTATCGAACTGGCCAAGAAAAATCGGCTTTGCTGGGTGCCGGCTCCCGACAAGGTCCCGCCGGTCGATTGGGCCGACGGTGACGTGCCGATGGAATTCAAGAACAACGGCTACATCGACATTCGAACCGAAACCGGCCTCCGCATCTGGGTCCGGCAGTCCGCCGATTCGGCGCGGGTGACGATGCAGTTTCACCATTCGGCCTGTGACGGCACCGGCGGCTATCGCTTCGTCGGCGACCTGCTCGGCTGCTACATGAAACGTCTGCCCAGCTGCGAGGGCAAGGTCGAACTGGGGAATTTCGACACCGCGTTGTTGAAGGTGCGCCGCTCGAAAATGCGCAGCATCCGCATTCACGACAGCGGATTCAAAAAATTAAAAATCGCGATCGCCGAAGGCTGGAATCACCTGAGCACCCGAACCGCCCCGCTGCGGCCACCGGCCAATCCGCCCGGCAACTTTGTGCTGCCCGGAATGGTCAAGCAAGAATTCTCCTCCGGCGACTTGGCGACCCTGCGAACCGCCGCGACGTCACAGGGCGGCACGCTGAATGACTTGTTCCTGTGCAAGATGTTTCAGGCGGCACTGAAGTGGAACGGGCCGACGACCGGATCGCGCAAGATCCGTTTGCTGGTCCCGGCCGACATGCGCGACGGCCAGGATTTCGAAATCCCGGCGTGCAACATGACCGCCTGCACGTTCGTCACCAAAACCGTCGCCGAGATCCAAGACGAAAAACGACTGATGGATCTGGTCATCCAAGACACGCTCGCACTCAAGAACGGCGGCCCCCAATCCGCCTTCGTCAACGCGCTCACATCGGCGATGGAAGGGACCACGATGCAAAAGCTGCTCAAGTACGGCGGCTGCCTGGCGACCGGCGTCTTTTCCAATGCCGGTGACCCTTCGCGTCGGTTCACCGGACGGTTGCCCAAGCAACGTGGCAAGATCGCTTGTGATGAATTCACACTGGAAGCGATCACCGGAGTGCCACCGCTTCGCAAACACACCCGCAGCACGCTGTCGTCGAGCATCTACGGCCGCAAGCTGAGCTTCTCGCTTCGCTGTGATCCCAGCCTGTTCGCTGAAAGCGACACCAAAGCGTTGCTGGAACTGTTCTGTGATCAACTCCGACCGTTGATCGAGAAGGCGTGAACCCGGCGCGTGGCACACCAGCACGTGGCGTCAGCCAGTGGCGCGTGTGCACCCTACAAACCCCACACGCGCCGCTCGCTCACGCGTCCCGCTGAAACGCAAACCAGCACATGGCGTCAGCCAGTGGCGCGTGTCCCCATAAACCCCACACGCGCCGCTCGCTCACGCGTCCCGTCAAACGCACATCAGCACATGGCGTCAGCCAGTGGCGCGTGATGCACTCCGCCCCCGTTCGTCTCACTCCACCGCGTCATGATGATGATCGGCCGCGAGAATTCGAATCGCATCCCGCAACAAAACAACTTGTCGACGCAAGACCGCGACTTCGCGTTCCAGACCGGCGACGCGATGCGAGGTTGCGTCACCGACCTGACCATCCGCGTCCGTGGCTGCGGTAAACCGGATCTCGCGTTCATAACGTCGGTTGTTGCGGATGTAGACCAGTTGCAGGGGTGAGCCCAACGGATGATTACGGAGGGCCATTTGCGCATCAGCCGGCGTTTCGATGTCCGCTTCATCGATTTTCACGATCTTGTCACCCTTGATCAATCCGGCGCGATCTCCGGCAAGCCCATCGGTCACGCGAACCACCTCGACGCCCAGCGGCGAGTCTTCCAGCACCACGCCCAACACCGGTTTTCCATCAATCGCCACCGCGTCGACCGGATCCGCAATGGAATCCGTTTGGAATTGGTCCAGTTCGATGATCAACGCGTCAATCGACCGCGGCGCACGGTCATTCGAAAGGACGATGTCTTGCGCATGGAGATCCTCGCTACTGATGAAAGCGAAAATCACGGTAAAGACGAGGGCCGAACTGGCCCACCAAGATTTTTTCGGTAAAGCCGTCGGCGGATTCGCACCGGAATGGTGTGTGGTTGGTTTCATTAACATTGGTCGATTCTCGATCAGGTGGTTCGTTGAGAGTGATTGGCTTTCGATCGAATCGAGACGCGGTGGATGAATTTGTGCCACGCACGCGTGGATTCGGTGTTCCAATCCGCCTGGACGCAACTGGCGTGCCGATCAAGAAAGTCCGCCTGGGCCAACGGCCATGCACAACATTCCTGCGGAGCATCGTGCGGTCGATCATGCTGTATGATGAGCGTCTGCGAAAGTGAATTGGGATGGCTCCCGCTACCTTCAAACCGTTTCACTCCGGCGGTCATGAAACAAATCGTTCTCTGCCCGAAATGCAATGCCCGTGTTGCGGTCAGTGAGAGTCAGGCCGGTCGACGCGTGCGGTGCCCGGGTTGCTCGCAGCCGTTTTTGACCGCTCCGGTGGCCGATCCAGTCACTCAAAGCGTCGCCGCGACGGATCAAGACGAAGATTGGCTGGGACTGAAGGATCTGCCGTCCGATTCGAGCTTTGCACCGCGGGATGCGCAAGATACGCCGCAAACGCCCCAGGACAGTGAGCAATTCCGCCTCCGCTGTCCGAAATGCGAGAGCATCAAATACGTCAGCGTCAGTCAGGTCGGCAGCACGGTGCGGTGCAACGATTGCCACAGCCGGGTCAAAGTACCGCGACCTCCCAAGAAGTTGGTGTCGTCTTCATCGCCGACACCAACTTCGCCCCTGGCATCCGATCCATTCCACGACTCCTTCCCCAGCAGCGAAGCCCATCCCTTTGAACGGCGGACGGAGAATGCCGGACTGGTCATCGAATCGGTGATGAAGTCGGCGGAAGTGGACGTCGAAGCGGAGGACCAGAAGCTCAGCCGCGAAGAAAACGCGATGAGTAGCTGGACGAAATCGATCCTCGGCGTCTTCATCGATCCGGGAGTCGTGATTCATCTCGTCGCAGTCGCCCTGTTGTTGGCCCTGCCGGTCGCGGGAACGGTCGCGCGGCCCCGGCTCGGATTTGCCACCTTTCCCTTCATGGCGATCGCCTTTTCGTTGGCGATGACCTGTGGGCTGGCGATCGTGCATGCGGTGGCCAACGGCAGCCGGACCGTGGAAGATTGGCCGACGATCGATCTGTACGCCTGGTTGGAATCCTGCCTGATCGTCGGCGCCGCGCTGGTCTGCTCGGTGACTCCGGCGCTGTTTCTGGCGACGCTGTTTTCCTCCCGCGCGTTGGTCACGGTCGGGTTGATGCTGTTCGGGGCACATCTGGTGTTCCCCTATGTCGTGCTCTCGATCCTGGACAACCAAACGGTCATGGCACCGATCTCGCTGGATGTGTTCCGTGGCTTCAAACGGTCTCGCACGGAATGCCGGGTGTTTTATGTTGCCGCCGGCGCGACGCTCGCCGCGCCACTGGTGTATTTCTGGTTTGCACCACCGGAACCGTTGTATGCGGGGATCGGCGCGACACTGTGCGTCGTGATCGCGTTCCTGTACGCCGCGATGCTGGGTCGTTTCGCCTACTCACTGGGAATCAACGACGAAGAGGAGGATGCACTTCAGCGGGAAGCGTGAGCGAGCGGCGCGTGTGGGGTTTGTAGGGTGCACACGCGCCACTGGCTGACGCCGCGTGCTGGTGTTTTTTGTGTTCTTACAACCCGCTTTGGAAACCGCTGGGTTTTCTGTCGCCCTTGCGTTCAGCGATTCGGCGGTACAGTCCGGTTTTTCCCGTGGTGATCGCGACGCCGACACACAGACACATCAGCCCGGATGCGATCGGCCAATTGAGTCGTCGCAGTTTGCCGGACCGGTGGCCTTGATAACTGAACGTTCCGCAGAACAACACCGCTTGCAATGCCGCGACGGCCAGCCAGCCGCGGCGACGAATGAACATGCCGTAAGCGAGTGAGACGACCGCAATTGCACCTCCCGCATACAAAACCATGTCCTGCGGATTTTGCAACGATCGGAACACGATCACGACGGCCGCAAACGACATCACGCCGGCGGCGAGATAGCGCAGAAACACCGCGAGTTGGGTTGTGAAGACGGCTCCGATGATCAGCATGGCGAGGGTCGCAAACGCGGTCGCGGCGATCAGGCCGTCGATCTGGTGACCGTAGGCATCGCCGACCATGGCGATCGTTGTCGACGCGACGCCCGCCAAAGCTGCCCAAAGCCAGTCGGCGTTGACCATCCGCAAGGTCATGATCAACAGGATCACGCAGGCCGCGGCCGGGAACATCCACGACGCCAATCCGGCACTCTGTCCGATTTCCGGGAGCGGTGCGGCCAGCCCCGTCACCAATAACGTTGTCGGCATTCCGAACACGGCATACCGCACGCCACGCATCGTCATCCAAGCGTAAACCAAAAAGATGACACCCAAGGCGACCGTCAGCGAGGACCCGAACAGGTAGCCCAGGTCGCTTTGAATCGGTAGCCAGGTTGCACCGTTTCGCGTCGAAGCACAGAGCAGCAGTCCCGAGGCGCTGATGATCGCCAGGCCTTGTAGGGCTTGGTTGCGCAGTCCGAGTCCGGCTTCGGCGATCAACACGATCACCGCGGCCAGAATCGGCAACAGCAAGAACGGCTCAAATTTTCCGGCAATCCCGTAAAAGCCGAACGACATCCAAATCGCATGGGATCGGATGCCTGCCAAGACGACCAGGATGACGAAGGCGGAGATCGGATACAGCGGCCACGACCAAGGCGTTCCGTTGTCGCGGGCCGAGTCTGGGCCACGACGAATCGCGGGAATCAGCAACAAGATGCTCGCACCGATGGCGACCGAAAACAGCACCGATCCCCAATTCGCGAGCGGATCGTTGCGTGTTGCGACGGCGCGGCCAAGAAGCAGGGGGAATCCGATCAGCACGGCATAGTGCGCGTAGAACGCCGTGCGATACCAAAGGCTCAGTCGAATTCGGCACAGCCAAAGGATGCCTTCGGTCACCATCAGGACCAACGCCGCAGCGGCGCAGGCAAACACACTTGCCGTCGATTGATCGCCGATACAAAGCTCGTCAAACCCGGTCGTGACAGCGACCAGGCTGATCACCACCACAAGAAAGATGGACCGCGCGTCATCCCAGACCTTCGCGACCCGGACAACGCCGACGCAAACCACCGCCATCAACAGCGTGTACGCGGCGATCCCTCCGGCCATCGAGATCGACTTGTCGAGCAAGCTGCCGCCGGAGATCGCGAGACTTTGGCAGCCGTAGATGACCAGCAAGCAACTGATCAGATAGAACGGATTCTGGTTGTACAAAAACCGGGCAAACGAGGTCTGCCGCGGTACAGCGACATCGACCGGGGAGGCGAGATCAGACGCGGCCACAGGTTCCTGTTCACCATCCATCACACCGACCCCTGCTTCAAGAGAAGTCCCGTGCCGATGTGCCATGGACACAGGGAAACAGATTCGTCTGGTCCGCCTGCAAAGCAAGGGAACCAACCGTCAACGTGAAGGGGTTCTACGAGGACACCGCAAAGACGGTTCACAGACCGATGGATGTTTTTTGACTTTCACCCATCACGATTCCTCATGCCGGTTCGGGGCAGCGGCCGATGAAAGAATCAATACGCGCCGATGGAAAGCGATGGCAGGACACACACATGCAGCAAACGTACGCAGTCGCGATTTCGTGTTTGCTGCTGATGTTTGGCGAATTATTCGCCTGCCAGCCGGCCTGCGCGATCGAACGGACCGAGTCGGGGGAACCCGAGGAAATACCTGGTGAGTCGGCGTGTTTCCACTCCGGCGACAGCACTGCTTCATTCCTGGGCATCGATCTGCGGGACGGATTGCTGAGCGAATGGATTCCCAAAACGGATCATCGAAACACCGGATTCCTGGATTTCAATTACTACTGGGACAACCGTGATTTCAACGTGTTGACGATCAATGCCGGGGCCAAGTTGCCTTGTCAATTCGAGTATTTCCAGTTCGTCAATTACACCAGCCCGTTCGGTGCCCCGTCCCGGTTAGAAGACTGGAATGACTTCTTCACGGAGATTCATCTCCGTCGGCCGATTGCTTCCGAGCATCGTCTCCTCGCTCACCTGGACTGGAACCTGATGTGGGCCGACGGCGGATTCACCGACGAAGTGGGGCGATTTGGCATTCGTTGGCGACTGCATGATACGGCCGGGCCGATCGGCGACTTTGTGACCGACACCTTGAAGCTGCACTATTCCCTGACGTTCCATGTGCTTGAAGATGATGGTTCGGGATGGCAGATGGAACACGTTTTCCGAAAGGATTTTTTTAAGGGCTTAATGTATGTCGCTGGGTTCGCCGACCACAATGTGAACGATGGGTTTGGCGATTCTGATTGGGTTGCGGAATCGCAATGGGGAGTGAAGCTGGGCGGAAATCTCTATGCCGTCGCCGAATATCGGTACAATAGCTTCTTGCCAGCGAGAGTTCGAAGCGGCTGGGGATTCGGAATCGAATACTTCGTTCCCTTGCAGTGAAGACTGGCCCTTGCAGTAAAGACTGGGGCACTCACGTCATGGAGGAGGAGAATCGACGGTCGCCGTACGAAAGCTGTGGGGTGACTGGCAAGAGGACGCCTGCGCCGCAAGGCCCTCCGGTAAATCAACCATGGTCGACACGAACGCCACCACTGAAACACGCGACGGGCCGCAAGTCCGCGATGCGACGTCTGTGACAAGTCGTTGGTCGTTTGCGATGGCGGTGCCGCTGCTGGCAGCCGCCGCAACCGGCATGGTCGTGCTGATTTGTGTGTGGGTTCTGAACAAGAACTCGACCGAACGGTACCTCCAAGAAGTCCGGGCTAACACCGTCCGGGACTTGGCGACCGTGCGTGGTGCGGCGGAAAAGGCGATCAACAAACGCGTCTATTTGACCTCGGGGCTGAAGGCACATGTGTCGGTGCATCCCGAGATGACGCCGCGGGAGTTTGCAGACATCTCCGAGTTGTTGATGCAGGAAGCCGACGGGATCCGCAGTGTCACGTCAATCAAAGGCAACGAGATCAACGACGTGTACCCTCGGGAAGGCAACGAGGGCGCCCTCGGATTCAAATTACTTAAAGATCCGAAACAGCGTGCGGCGGCCAAGCATGCGATCAAAACCGGAGAGCCCTGGTTGTACGGGCCCATCGAGTTGATTCAGGGTGGTCAAGCGTTTGTCTATCGGGCTCCCGTTTTTGAGACGGTTCCGGGGCAATCGGCCGGCGGCGGAGACTACTGGGGAATGGTCTCTATTCTGATCGACGAGCAAGTGTTGTTTGAAGAGATTTCGGCGAGTGTCCCGGACGATTTGTCGATTGCCATTCGAGGCCGCAACGACCAGGGAGGTCCGGGGGAAATCATTCACGGAGATCCATCGTTGTTGAATGCCGAGCCGATCGATTCCGAGATTTCGCTTCCGACGGGAAGCTGGACGCTTTACGGTTTGCCGGCCGCGGGTTGGCCAACGGCCCCGCCCGCTGCGGCGCAGTTGCGCGTTTTGGGAGTCCTGTTGGCTCTGTTGGCCGGCAGCCTGGTGTACTTGGTGGTGAGATCCAATCAGCGTTATCGCGAGTACGCGCTACAGCTGGAACACGCCCACGTGGCATTGCAGCAAAGTGCCAAAGAAATGACGCTGGCGAAGTTTGCCGCCGAGGAGGCGAATCGCGCCAAGAGTCAGTTTCTGGCCAATATGAGTCACGAAATTCGAACCCCGCTGAGTGCCGTCATCGGGATCACGGAACTGTTGCTCGATACGTCGCTTGAACGAGAGCAACGCAATTATCTGGATTTGGTTCGCGAATCGGGCGAGTCGTTGCTGTCGGTCATCAACGACATCCTCGACTTTTCCAAGATCGAAGCCGGCAAGCTCGATTTGGTTTCCACGCCGTTCGAGATTCGCGAGCGTTTGGGCGACATGATGAAGCCGATGGGGTTGCGCGCCGGCGCCAAGCAGGTGGAACTGACGTTGCATGTCGCCGCCGACGTTCCTGCGGTCATTGAAGGTGATGCGCATCGCTTGCGGCAGATTTTGGTGAACCTGGTCGGTAACGCGCTGAAGTTCACCGAACAGGGGGAAATCGCGGTCGGTGTTTCGCTTGATTCATCCACGAACGACAAGTGTGAGGTTCACTTTCAGGTGCGTGACACCGGCATCGGGATCCCCGCTGACAAGCTGTTACATATCTTTGGAGCCTTTGAACAAGCCGAGGGTGGCACGGCCCGCCGCTTCGGCGGCACCGGATTGGGCTTGGCCATCTGTTCGCGGTTGGTCGAGCTGATGGGAGGCCGGATTTGGGTGGAGAGCGAACTGGGCAGTGGCAGCACCTTTCATTTCACCGGCGTGTTTGGCGTCGAGAAGGATTCGGACGCCGTCGACCAACACGACATCGCGGGCTTGCAAGACGCGCGGGTTTTGATCGTCGATGACCTTGCCACCAGCTTGATGATCTTGGAAGAAATGGTCCGTGGTTGGGGGATGCGTCCGACCTCGGTCTCCAATGCCGACCGGGCCATCGCGGCCTTGAAAGAGGCCCGGGCCCGAGACGAATCCTTTCAGTTGCTGCTGACCGACGTCCACATGCCTAATCGCAGTGGCTTTGATCTTGTCAGCGAGATTCGCAGCGATCCCACCCTGAAGGATCTGCCGGTGATCGCATGCACCGCCTACGATCAGCCCGGCGATCATCAGCGCTGGAACGAACTGACCATTCACCGTTATCTGATGAAGCCGGTCAAGGAAACGGAATTGTTCGACGCCGTCCTGGGCGTGCTAGGAGAGACGGCGGTCACGAAACCCGGTGAGTCGACCACGGCGGATACGGAGCCGGTCATTCGCCCGCTGAACATCCTGCTGGCGGAAGACAATCAGGTCAATCAAACGTTGGCGATTGCGTTGTTGAAGAAGTGGGGACACACCGTCACCCTGGCCAGCGACGGCAAGGAGGCCTTGGAGAAATGCGTTTCCGGTTCGTACGAGCTGGTGTTGATGGATGTGCAAATGCCGGAGATGGACGGCATGGAGGCGACGCGCAGAATCCGCGAGGTCGAACAGCAACGAGGCGGTCACGTGCCGATCATCGCGTTGACCGCCCACGCTCTGGCGGGTGATCACGAAAAGTGTTTGGAGGCCGGCATGGATGGCTACGTTTCCAAGCCGCTTCGAATTCACGAATTGCGTGAAGCGATTTCATCCTTTTTCGACGACGATTCGCCCGGTGATCCGCACGGTGATTTGCCCCCGGAGACCAATCACGCTGACGTCGATCCAGCGGCCGCGTCCGAACCCACGGACTGGTCGAAGGCGTTGGAGTTGTGTGCCGGAGACCAGACGTTGTTGATCGATATCTTGGAAGCGTTCTTGGAAGAGACGCCGCGCTTGATGAATGAGTTGGAGCAGGCGTTGGCAGACGCTGACGGCCAAGCCGCGAAACGCTTGGCTCACACGCTGAAAGGCGCATTGAAGGCGCTCGGTCTGGCGGCGATGGGGGATCTTGCGTTTCAGATCGAACAGCGAGCGACGGACGATTCGCTCGCCGAAACCGATTCCACCCTCTCGCAGCTTCGCCAACAACTCGATGCCGCGATCGCGGACGCACGCCGGGTCGTCAACGGCGAACGCGTCGCCCATTGAATTCGGGCGATGACCCGTCGTGATCGCTCGGCACTGTCCGGCGGACTATCGCCACTCCATCGCGGTGTAATCGCGAGATGTCGGACCGTTGTAGATCTGCCGCGGTCGATAAATTCGACTGTTGCTGTCTCGGACTTCTTTCCAGTGCGCGATCCAACCCGGCATCCGGCCGATCGCAAACATCACCGTGTACATGTTCACCGGAATACCGATCGCTCGCAGCAGAATTCCCGAATAGAAGTCGACATTGGGATACAAATTGCGGCTGACGAAATAATCGTCGCTCAGGGCGATCTCTTCCAGCTCTTTGGCGATTTGCAACAGCGGATCGTTGCGTCCCAGTTTGCCCAACACCTTGGGGACGTGGCGGCGAAGAATCTCGGCGCGGGGGTCATAACTTCGATAGACGCCGTGGCCGAAACCATATAGTTTTTCTTTCTTTTGTTTGACGCGTTCGATCAGCTCCTTGACGCTCATGCCGGAGCTCTTGATCCGTTGCAGTTGGTCCATCACGGCGACGTTGGCCCCGCCGTGCAACGGTCCCCATAGGGCGCAAACGCCGGCGGAACACGACGCAAACAAATTGGCCCCCGATGATCCCACCATCCGAACGGTCGAAGTGGAACAATTCTGCTCGTGGTCGGCATGCAAGATCAGGAACAATGTCAACGCGCGAACGACATCCGGATCGGGTTCGTACGTGCGATTGGGCGTGGAGAACATCAGGTGCAGAAAGTTTCGGCAGTAGCTCAATTCCGGATGCGGGTAGACGAGCGGCTGGCCGGCCGAGGTTCTGTACGCGTAGGCGGCGACAGTGCGGATTTTGGAGATCAATCTGGCGGCGGCATTTTCAAACGAAGCCTCGTCTTCCATCTCCATCACGTCGCCGTTGTAGCACGACAACGTGTTGATCATCGACGACAAGATCGCCATCGGATGGCCATGGGTCGGGTAACCCAGAAACGAGTTCCGCATCCCTTCGTGAATCATCTCGTGCTCGGTCAGCAGCCGCCGAAAATGGGACAAGTGTTCCGCCGAGGGGAGTTCGCCATAGATCAGCAGCAGCGCGGTTTCAATAAAATTGGACGACTCCGCGAGTTGTTCGATCGGAATGCCGCGATAGCGAAGTACCCCTTCTTCCCCGTTGATAAAGGTGATTCCGGAGCGAACCGAACCGGTGTTGCGATAACCCTCATCCAGGGTGATGAAGCCGGTTTGGCTGCGGAGGTTTGAGATGTCGATTGCACATTCCTTTTCGGTCCCGACGACGATCGGCAATTCGACTCGTTTGTCGCCGAGATTGATTTCAGTGGTCTCGTTCAATTCGGTGGTTTCGGTGGCCATGGGAAGGTTGATGGGAGGCAAGAGGATCGATGAGCGGCTCAATCACGCACCAAGAAGCATCTGACGTGCCGTTACGCCATCGAAAGTCGGATTCGACGATGCGTGCAAACCCGCACAGGCAGGATGTTCAAGAAAACGCAGCAAACTGCAGGCGTTCGGCGGGTCAGTCGGTGAAAATGACGCGTTTCGCCGTGGTCGAAATTTCGTTGTTGACGCATCGTTCGCTTACAAACCATGCAACCGATGCTGACATGTCATGCAATGCCACGTACTCGGCACTGAGGGAGGTAGCGGTATTGGGCTCGCGGCCTATCGATTTAATCGACAGGCCGCTAGCGCCGTCGGCTCACTCAATCCGAAACTTGAGGGAGCAGTAGCACTCCGGCTCAGCTCAATTTTCGGGTAGTGGACGAGGCGACGAGTCCTCTGCCAATCTGCCCACTGCAGTGGACTCGTCGCCTCGTCCACTACCGCCTACCGAAACGCAAGGTGAGTTGCCCACCGCAAGAGGACTCGTCGCCTCGTCCACTACCGCCTTCTCGAAACGCAAGGTGACTCGGAGCACTAGCTTCCCGCGGCGAGGATCAGCAAGAACAGCATGCCGATGGCGGCGACGACCAAGGCGACGGCGATCATTTTGATCAACGATTTGGGTGAGGTGCCGACCATCAGACGGATGTCCTGGCCGCAGATCACCACGCGGTACAACTGGTCTTTGTAGCGATAGGCCAGGACGTAGGCGGGCAGCGACATTCGCCGCGTGACGAGGCGGCGCAGAACGATCGCGACTTTGACGTTGCGAAAACGTGTCCCGGGGATGAAGTGTTGCTGCGCCCGCTGGGTGGCGATCCGGTGAATCGCCGCCGAAACCTCTTGCCGCGCCTGCGATCGTTGGACATCAAATCGCTCCAGCGTGGCATCGCGATCGGCCCCTTCGGGCGTCTTCCGCTTGGTCGCCAAGTTCATTCCCGGACTGATCGCGGCCGCTTCGTTGAGGCTCAATCCGCGTGACGCGGAAACGAGGATGTCATCAAACTGGATGTTGTTCTGGCCCGAATGCGGCGCCCAGTCGGATCGCCCGGAGCCTTCGTTCGAATCGGCCGCCCAACTGACAAAGGCCTCCGCGTCGAACACCCAAGCGACCCACCACAGCGGTTTCAGCTGGGTCAATTGAGCCGACGCGGACAAGTCCGAGGGGCGGAACCATCCCCGTGAATCGAGCCAGCCCCGCAGCGCCGCGCGGGCTTCGTCGGCCGTCACGGTGAATGGCAAGTAATGTTCGGTTTGTTCCATCGGGTCATCGATCGATTCGACTTTGACCACGTCGCCGCAAAACGAACACGCGGGGGCTTGGTGTTTCGGGTCGTAGGTGATCGCTGCCCCGCAACCGGTGCAACGCAGAATCTGTATCGCCAGTTTCTTCCGCTGGACGGTCTGGTCATTCAAGGCCGCTTGGCCACAGATCGCACAGCGCAGATCGCCGGACTCCAGCGGCGACTCGCAACGGGTGCAATTGAATTCAGCGATCTGTGTTTCATTCATCGTTTCGCTCATCCTTGCGCCGCCAGGAACAGGAGGAAGAGGATTCCGATCAGCAATAGCACGCCGACGACCGCGAAGGTGACTTTGGCGGCCGAGACGGGGACCTTGCCTGCGACACGACCGGTTTGGCCGTTGACCAGGATTTGGATCGGCGGTCGGTCTTCGGCGTATCGCACCGCGTAGGTCCAGATCGGCAGCAACACCAAATCAATCACCTCGTGTGACAGATCGGTTTGGTATTCCAAGTTACTGTGGGAGTCTCCGGGCATGAAGTTCTTGAGCATCGCCCCGACTTTCGCAATCGTTTCGTCGTGTGCCAAACGGAAACAATCGTCTTGGGTGCGTGAGGGTTCTTCGGCAAGCCAGCCGGAGATAAACGAGTCGGCGTATCGCCGCAGGGCACGCAGATCAAACGGTTCGACAGCCTCCAGGGCCGCATTGGTGACGCCTTGAGAGGCGCTGACGAGCACGTCCAGAACGTAGCAGCAGTGATTGCCGGACAAGGGACGCCACTCGGTTTTCGTCACTGTGCGTGTTCGCGTGACCGTCTTTCCCTTCGAATCGGTGGTCGTGTAGGTTTCGGTCTCCGTATAATTCTCGCCGATGCTTGCCGAGTACCGAGTGTTGGCGACCGCGACATACAAGTAGGCCGGCAAGTAGACGCCTCGGGTCAGCTCCGGAACGGCGGCCTTGAAATCCGATCGCGCAAAAATATGGCTGCCGGCGACCCAGTTTTTGACCGTCTTGGTCGCGTGCTCGTGATCGACGACAAACCCGACCAGAAACGTGGGCGAGGGCCGATTGGGCGAGGGTGGACGGCTGACGATCGATGGCGATGCACAATACGGGCAAAGCGTTGAACGCAGATGCGCCTCCAAGACGAGCCTCGCGCCGCACGATTGGCACGAAATCTCCAGCTGATCCGATGTCGAATTGGCAAGGTCAGTCGCCATGTAACTCCCGCATGCTTCGGTGGAAAACCGTCAGTGTAGCAGGCTCGGAGGAGGCGATTGCGGGGCGGAAATTTTCATTCCCCGCCGAGTTGTTTGGCTCGTCGGACCAACGAGAGAAATTCGTCGCGGTAACCCGAGCGATCGTCGAGGGCACCGGCGGCGGCGATTTCTTCGACCATGTCAAAGTTGCAGTCTCCCTTGTGCGGGGAGTTTCGCAGCAGCATGGCGAAGGCGGCGACGGAAGCGGCGAATTGGAAGTCGCGGTCGGTGCGGTTGAATGCCTTTCCGCTGTCTTTGACCGCAAATTCGATCAGCTCGCTTTGCTCTTCGGTCGGCGGTTTGTAGCGAAGCTTCAGCGTCAAGATCTCCCCGCTGGCGGCTTGTTCGCTGTAACGAATCGGACGTTGGTATTTCAATTCCTCAAGCGGTGCGGGGGCTGGCGCCGGATCCTCGGGCTTGAGCTTGCTCTTGGGAACGATCTCATACAACGCCGTGACCGCGTGTCCGGCTCCGATTTCACCGCCGTCTTTGTCGTCCGCGTCGAAATCCTTCGCATTCAGGATGCGGTTTTCGTAACCGATCAATCGATACGATTCGACTTCCATCGGGTTGAACTCGACTTGGATTTTGACGTCTTTGGCGACGGTCATCAGGCTGCCCTGCATTTGTTCGACCAAGACCTTGCGGGCTTCGTCTTGGCTATCGATGAACGCATAGTTGCCGTTGCCCTTGTTGCTGATCTGTTCCATCATCGCGTCGTTGTGGTTGTCGTTGCCGAACCCCAGCACGGTCAAGAAGATGTTGCTTTTCGCGTTGTTTTCGACCAAACGGATCAGTTCGTCGGTGTCGGAGACGCCGACGTTGAAATCACCATCGCTGCACAGGATGACGCGATTGGTTCCACCGTCAACGAAGTGGTCGCGGGCGATGCTGTAGGCCAGTTCAATGCCGTGGCCGCCGTTGGTCGATCCGCCGGCACGCAGGCGATCGAGCGAATCGACGATGAGTTTCTTGCGGTCGCCGGTGGTCGCATCGAGCACCAAACCGGCCGCCCCGGCGTAAACCACAATCGCGACCGAATCGTTTTCGCCGAGTTGGTTGACCAACATTTTCAGGCCGTTGACCACCAGCGGTAATTTGTTGGGGCGATTCATCGATCCCGACACGTCCAACAAGAACACCAGATTGCTCGGCGGGCGATCAACGTCGGCGACCTTGGCCTTGATGCCGATTCGTGCCAATCGGTGTTTCGGGTTCCAAGGGCACTCGGCGATCTCCATCGCCGCGGCAAAGGGGCGGTCGTCCTGTGGCGGAGCGTAGTTGTAGTCGAAGTAATTGACCAATTCTTCGATCCGCACCGCGTCCGGGTTGGGCCATTGGTTGTACTGGGTCAGATTCATCCGCACCTTGGCATAGGCGGCGGTGTCCACGTCGATCGCAAATGTCGAAAGCGGCGCGATGCCGACCGGCAGGAAGGGATTCTCGATGATCGGCGCGAATTGATTGCCACCGCCGACTTCCATGTGTTCCATCATCGAGGGAATCCCGGTGATCTCATCGACCAGGCGTGGTCGCGGTTGCGCAGCGCCGATGCCGGCGCCACCCATCATCATCATCATGTCGTCGTCCGCCATGCCGTCCATTCCCATCGCCATGTCATCGACAGCGCCGATCCGAAACTGCGGACCTTGGGGCGGGCGACGCGGGCGACCCGAACGCGGCACCGGTTGGGCCAGCAGCGGATTCATCGGGATCGCCGTGGCGGGACCGTCGGGTGGGCCTGGCGAGCCGTCGTCGTTCGCTTGCTCGGATTGGGCGAGCATCGGGCTTTCGTTTGGCGCCCCGGTCGGATCGGGCGTTTCGTTCTCTCGTCCCGCCGCTGTTTCGGGTTGCGAATCGCTGGCAAGCCCCGACTGTCCCGCCGCGGCGTCCATTTCGGTCGCACCGATGTCTGGTGCTTCGGTGTCGGAGCCTGCCAGGGTCGGGCCGGGGGACTCGGTTGTTTCGACGACGATTGTCGCAGAGGCGTCCTGATTCGGTTGGGCGGGCAAAGCGTCGCTGTCGGCAAGCATGGCTCGGACGGATGCCAGTTCCGTTTCCACCGAGCGTTTTTCAGCGACCAGCCGATGCCGCTCGGATTCCATTTGGCTGATCTGATCACGCAGCTGTCGGGTGTCGGTGTTCGCCGTGATGACGCGATTGAGCGCCGGCAGGGTCAGCCCGGAAACCAGCAGCAGGGTGGCGGCGATGGCCAGCCCCAGCACCCAGGTTCGCGTCGCCGCATCCGGCGCGGTCGCCACCACCGGCGGCGGCTGGGGCAGGGGATCACGGATGGCATTTTCGATGCGTTGCCGGTCGATCAGATTGACGCCCGTGCTGTCCGCGGCGAGTTCGGCTTTGACGGCCCCGACGGCATCACGAACCGATGCGACGATCGTGCGGACTTCCGGCGAGGCGTCCATCAACTTCATGAACTCGGTCGCTTCCTCGCGTTCCAGTTCACCGAACACAAACGCGGTCGCGCGTTCTTCGATCCCTTCTTGTTGGTCGGTTGGTTCGGATGTCATGGTTCTGATTCTCGGGAGGGTGTGCACGCGGCGCCTACGCGTGACGTTGCGGTTGGGTGATTCAAAGGTGCTTGGTCATTCGGTGGTGGCTGGTCATTCAGCGGTCGCTAATCGGTTGCGTATAATTTTCAAACCCGTGCTCAGCAGGTACCCGACGTTGCCGACGCTCAGCCCGGTCAATTCGCTGATTTCTCGGTAGCTCAAATCTCCATGGATCTTTAGGCGAATGACTTCTTGCTGTCGCGGCGGCAGCGAGGCCAATAGGCCTTGCGCGTTTTCGTAGCGTTCGGTCATCTCGGCGATGGCCACGGGATCAGAGTCTCGGCTGATTTGCCGCGAGGCGTTTGCATCGTCGAGTGTTTTCATCCGGCTCTCCTTCTTCAGGATGTCCAAGGCTCGATTTCGGCAGACTCGAAACAGCCATTGTCGAACGCGATCTTGGACCTGTTGACGAGGCTGTTTGCATAGTCGAACAAACGTGTCTTGAACGACGTCGCTTGCGCGGTCTCGATCGCCCAGCAGGTGTGTCGCATAGCCCATCATTGCGAGTTCATTTTCCCGAAAGACCTGAGTCAGCCATGCTTGGTCGCTCAACCGCTCGGGGGCGGCCTCATCGGACGCTGGATCGCATTGGTGATTCAAGTGGTTCATTGCCCGCGCAAGCAGAAGGATGCTCGTCCATGCATAGTGAAAGACGATCGAACCGCCACGGCCTTAGAAAAAAAGACGAATCGGTGTGACGAAGAGCCTGGAACGATCAATTTTGGTCGGATTTCGACGCTCCGTGTGCCGTGTTGTTACACTTTTCCTTAACCAGCCCCCGTTTCTGCTTCCCGCCACCCCTCCCCCCATCTGCCGGGTCAATCGCCATGCATGCTATCGATCGTCGTCGGTTTCTTGCCCAAAATACTGCCGTCGCCGCGGCGGCCGCCACGTCCCTGTCCCTCGTCCCGCGACGTGCCCACGCCGCCGCAAACGACCGGATGAAGGTCGCATTCATCGGTGTCGGTGGACGGGGCGGAAGTAATTTGAAGGCGATCACGGCGACCGGAAAAGTTGACGTGGTGGCCCTCTGCGACGTCGACTCACGCTTCGTCGAAAACACATCCAAACAATTTCCCGCGGCTCGCAAGTTTCAAGACTTTCGCAAACTCTATGACGCCGTCGGAAAAGAAATTGATGCGGCAGTGGTCAGCACGACCGAACACACCCACGCTTATGCCACCATGCCGGCGCTGCAACTGGGCAAGCACGTCTACTGCGAAAAACCGCTGGCCTACAACATCGCCGAGACGCGGGCGGTGACCGAAGCCGCCGCGCGGGCCGGCGTGGTGACGCAAATGGGAACGCAGATTCACGCCAGCGAGAACTATCACCGCGTGGTCGAACTGATTCAGTCCGGCGCGATCGGTGACGTTCATGAAGCACACGTGTGGGTCGGTCGTGCTTGGGGGTTGCAGTCCGAAGCAGACGCCAAGAAGAACGACCGGCTGTTCGTCGATGCGAGACCCGAAACGGGGATGACGCCGCCGAGTTACCTGGACTGGGACCTGTGGCTGGGGCCGGCGCCAAAGCGTCCGTTCCACCAAGTTTATTTCCCCGGTCCCAATTGGTATCGTTGGTGGGATTTTGGCAACGGTACGATGTCGGATCTGGGCAGCCACTGGAACGACCTGCCGTACTGGGCGCTCCAGCTGGACGCACCCCAGACGGTCGAAGCGTTTGGACCGCCCGCCCATCCCGAAATCGCACCGGCGTCGATGTCGGCGGAATACCATTACGGGCGGCGCGGCGATCGAGTCCCCGTCAAATTGACGTGGCATCAAGGAACACATAAACCGGAAATCTGGAAACGCGGCGAAATTCCGCAATGGAATAGCGGCGTGTTGTTCATCGGTTCCAAAGGCATGTTGCTTTCGGACTACCGAAAACACGTGCTCTTGCCCGAAGACGACTTCACCGACTTTGTCCCTCCCGAGCCGTTCATCCCGGACTCGCCGGGGCACCATGAAGAGTGGGTGGCGGCCTGTTTAAAGGGTGGCGAAACCGGCAGCCCCTTCAGCTACGCCGGCCCGTTGACCGAAGCGAATCACTTGGGCAACGTCGCCTATCGCGTCGGCAAAAAGATCACCTGGGATCCGGTCCACATGAAGTGCATCGGATGCCCCGAGGCCGATCCATTCATTCGACGTGAGCCACGCGCTGGTTGGTCATTGACGTGACCGAGTCGCCAGTGGCGTAAGCTTCCAGCTTGCGATCACGTCTGCCGATGCGGCAGACACTGTAAAGCATGCCGTGCATGCCGACCTACGCCTGTAGGGCATGCTGTGCATGCCAGTCGTCACGCACAGCGTGACCTACGCCAACCGTCACGCACAGCGTGACCTACGCCAACCGTCACGCACAGCGTGACCTACGCCTCCCAATGCCTCCACTTCCGGATTCACATCATGCATCGACGTACCGTTTTGAAATCTGCTGCCGCCGCATCGGTCGCGCTGGCAGCGCAGTCACTGCCCAACAAGGCCGCCGCCGGCCAGTTCACCGGCAAGATCAAGAAGGCCATCAAGCTTCACATGGCCACCGGCAACGAATCGGTGCTGGAGAAGTTTCGCATGATCCGCGACATCGGTTTCGATGGTGTGGAACCCCGCGTCAAACTCGGCAAAGAAAACGAAGCGCTCGTTCGGTCCTACGCCGAGGCGAGTGAAGCGACCGGATTGCCGATTCATGGCGTGGTCCATTCCAGCAATCCCGATTTGGTCGGCGCGATCGATCAGGCCAAAATGCTCGGTGCCAACTCGGTTCTGCACGTTGTTCGATACGATCGCAAGATCAGCTACTTGCAGAATTACGAGGAAACGAAGCAGATCATTCGTCAAGCGATCGGACATGCCGAGAAACAGGGGGTGATGATCCTGTGCGAGAACGTCTGGGCGTCGTATCTGATTGAACCGATGGGGATGGCTCGCTTCATTGATTCGTTCGACAGTCCGATGGTGGGAATTTATTTTGATGTCGGCAACGTCGTCCGCTGGGGTTGGCCGGAGCACTGGTTGGAAGTCATCGGTCGGCGCGCGAAGAAACTCGACATCAAAGAATATGACTTGACCGTCGCGATGAACGAAGGCATGCGCGAAGGATTTCGCAAGCCGCTCGGTGAAGGCAGCATCGAATGGGACAAGGTCCGTGCGGAGCTGGCCAAGATCGATTACCACGGATGGGCGACGGCGGAAGTCAAAGGCGGTGACCGCGATCGCTTAGTCGACATCGCCGATCAGATGGACCGGGTGTTGGATCTGGTGTGATGGGTTGGTCGAGTCGGGCATGCTGTGCATGCCAGTTGTCACGCACAGTGTGACCTACGGTCTCGCCGGGACAGACACTTCACGCCGATCGGCGTCACACCGTAGAGCGGTGCCACAACACAGCCCGGGGTCGCGAAGCGCACCCCGGGTGGAGGCAAAGAGGGATAGGAACCCCAGCGGGGTTCAACAAACGACGCCGCGCGATCGGACGGCACAAACGGCGGCGCGATTCGGGCGAATCGTGTTGTTCTGTTCAACCCCGTTGGGCAACGCTGTGAAGCATTTGTTAGCGGCAGGGCGCGAGCCCTCCGGTGTTTCGGGAACGACGAGGGACCGGAGGGCTTGCGCCCTGCCGCTAACACCTCGTAAAATGCAGGGGATGAATGCTTCACAGCGTTGCCCGCTGTGGTTGGCGGTTGCTCGAATCACTCTTCAATCCGATACAGATGCGTTTCGCTGCGCAGCAGCAGCGCGTTGTCGACGACGGCGAAGGACGCGAAGGTGCGGTCGCCGTTGCCGAGTTCGTTGGTCGCCAACTCCGTAAACGTCTTTCCCGGCTTGATCACCGTCGTTTCGCCTGTCTCGCTTTGGAAATAAATGCGGCCCGCTCCATAAAACGGCGATGCGGAGTACTTTCCGCCAAGTCTCTCTTTCCAATGCTGTTTGCCCGTTCGCGCATCCACGCACGACGCGACGCCTCCGTCATCGACGAAATACATTTCCTCGCCGACGGCCAACATCGAAGGGGTTTTGGGAACGCCCCGGTCGATCGTCCAGCGGACATGGGATTGTGTCACGTCACCGCGTCCGCTCGGATCGATCGCGTAGAGTGATGCGGAATCATAGCCGCTGCTGACGAACACGAGTCCGCAAGCGTAGACCGGACGTGGGACCACGGAATAACCTTCGTCATAGTCCACACTCCAAATCTCCTCGCCCGTTTCGGGATCATAGGCCACCACAGCGCCGCTACCGGCGCAGATCGCTTGCGTGCGACCGTCGACTTCGATCAACGTCGGCGTGGAAAACGAAAATCCTTTTTTGACGTCCGCTTGCCGCTCGGTCTTCCATTTCACGTCGCCGCTGGCGGTGTCGATGCCGGCGACGAATTGTTGGTCACCGCCGTCGCAGGTGACGATCAAGGTGTCATCGTGCAAGGCCGGTGAACCGCCGTTGCCGTGGACCGGCTTGAAGTTGAGTTCTTCGGTCTTCCAAATCACTTCGCCGTCGGTCGTCAGGCAGGCGGTGCCGGAAGGGCCGAAGTGCACGTACAGCCGACCGTTGTCCAGCACCGGGGTGGCGCTGGCGTGGCTGTTCTTCTTGTGAAGCTGGACGCCGTCGCCCGACTGACGAAAGATTTCCTGGTTCCACAGGATTCGGCCATCGTCGGCATGGAGGCACACCGCGCGTAACGATCGCGCCTTGTCGGAGTCGCCATCGAGCGGTGTCGCGGTGGTCAAATAGATCTTGCCATCAGCGACGACCGGCGAAGACCATCCGTCTCCGTCGATCGGAACCTTCCAAGCGATGTGCTCGGTTTCACTCCAGGTCAGCGGCAGGGCGGCGACGTTGGAGTGGCCTTGCCCTCCCGGTCCGCGGAATTCTGTCCAGTCTTCGGCGGGGGAAATCGAGGCGACGATCGAGGCCGTCACCAAGGCAACCGACATGTAGTGTCTGGGAGTCATCATGGATCTTTGTTTAGGTGTTTAGCCTGTGTCGACAGGATCGCAAGCTGGTAGCTTACGCTGTCGGGATCGCAAGCTGGAAGCTTACGCCACTTTTTCTTGACGGCCCTAAGCGGTCAAAATCCCCGTTTGCGCATCAGGGCGGAGGTGTCGACGTCGCGGCCCCTGAAGCGTCTGAATCCCTCGGCCGGGTCAATCGTGTCACCGACGGAGAACACGTTCTCGTACAAGCTTTCGCACAGTTCAGGGTCGTAGAACGAACCGGCCTTTTCAAAGGCCTCCGCCGCGTCGGCGGTCAACGCGTCGGCCCACAGGTAACTGTAATAGCCGGCCGAATAACTGTCGCTGCTGAAGATGTGGGCAAAGTGGGGTGTGCGGTGTCGCATCGGCAGTTCGTCGGGCATCCCGATTTCTTTGAGCGTTTCCTTTTCAAAGGCGTCCGGGTCGATGCGTTCCTGGTCGCTGGTGTGAAGTTTCATGTCGACGATCGCACTGGCCAGGTATTCGACCGTCGCGAATCCTTGATTGAACGTGGACGCCTTCTTGATCTTGTCGATCAGCGATTGCGGCAGCGGCTCGCCCGTTTCATAGTGCACGCAATACTTCTGCAGCACTTCCGGCGTGTCGAGCCAATGTTCCAGCAGCTGGGAGGGGAACTCGACGTAGTCTCGGGCGACCGACGTGCCGGCTTGCGAGGGATAGTTGACATCGGAGCAGAGCCCGTGCAGCGCGTGGCCGAATTCGTGGAACAGCGTGACGGCATCGTCCCACGAAATCAGTACCGTTTCGTCTTTGCCGCCCGGGATGAAGTTGGAGTTGTTGGAGACGATCGGTGTCTTTGCGTCGCCCATGTTCTGTTGAACGCGGTAGGCGGTCATCCAGGCACCGCTTCGTTTTCCGGCGCGTGCGTAGGGGTCAAAGTACCACAGTCCAACGTGTTGTCCGTCGCGGCCGGTGACTTCCCAGACGCGAACATCGGGATGGAAAACCGGGACGTCATTGGCGGGCGTGAACTGGAAACCGAACAGTTCGCCGGCGACCCAGAACATGCCTTCGCGGAGCTTCTCCAGTTGCAGGTAGGGTTTGACTTCACCGAGGTCCAAGTCGTATTTCGCCTTGCGGACTTTCTCGGCGTAGAAGCGGTAGTCCCAGGGCTGGATAGTGATTTTTTCTGCGGAAGTGGAGGCTTCGGCGTCGGCGATCTTTTGCATGTCGGCGACCTCTTCGGCGACGCGGGCGACCGCCTTGGGCCAAACCTGGTTCATCAGCGCGAAAGTCGGTTCGGGCTTCTTCGCCATCGTCGGTTCCAAACGCCAGTGGGCGTGGGTGGGATAGCCGAGCAGTTTGGCCCGTTCACGGCGGAGTGCCAGGATTTCGGTGATGATCCCGTTGTTGTCGTGCTCGTCGCCGTTGTCACAGCGGTTGTAATACGTCCGCCAGACCTGTTCGCGAAGCGGTCGGTTCTTGCTGTACGTCAAGAACGGATCCATGGACGATCGAGTGTTGGTCACCGCCCACTGATCGGGTTTGCCGCGTTCTTCGGCGGCCCGTTTCATGGACGCCACCACGCTTGTGGGCAACCCGTCCAGATCCGATTCCTTTTCGACCCACGTCACGAATCGCTTTTCGTCTTCGAGGACGTTTTGGCTGAAATCGGTGAACAACCGCGAAAGGTCCGCGTTGATTCGTGTCAGCCGAGCCTTGTCACTGGCATTGAGTTGGGCACCGCGACGAACGAACGTTTTGTAGAGATCGTCGATCAAGCGGACTTGGGCGACGGTCATCGACTTTTTCTCGTCGCTCTCGTAGATCGCTTTGAGTCGCTCGAATAGCGTGCTGTTCTGGAAGATGCTATCGGAGTGGGCGGAAAGTTTTGGCGCGACGACGCGTTCGATGTCGGGGATCGGCCCGAGGTTCAGGTTGGAGGAATGGACACCGAAGATCGCGTCCAGGCGATCGAGTGACTCTCCGGATTTCTCCATCGCCACGACGGTGTTTTCAAAGCTGGCCGGTTCGGGGTTGTTGGCGATCGCGTCGATTTCCGCAGACGCTTGCGCGATGGCCGCGTCAAACGCATCGATAAACTCTTCACTTCGTACCAGATCCCAGGGCGGTACGCCTCCATAAGGTCCCGTCCATGGTTTCAGCAGTACCGAATCAGTCATTCCTTTTTGCTCCGTCTTGGTGGTGTTCGTGTCCTCCTGGGCCTGCAGCAAGCCCAGGTTCAAAATCAAGAAGCCGAACGAAATCGCGGCGATCGGTGAGAGTTTCATAGGGTCGTGGGGTTGAGGTCCAGATTGGGGTCCGGTCACGCCAGATCAGCGTGGGTGAGTGTATCGCGCTGTTGTGCTCGCTTGGACCGACCGCGGCGGAAAATCAAATAGACCGCCGCGATGGCGACGACCAGCAAACTGATCCCCAGCACGGGCCGATAGAAGACCCATGCGATTCCGATCACGGTCATCGCCCCGGCGATGGTCAGCAAGCCGGCGACGATGGCGGTGCCAAATCCGACAAGTGAACCGGCCAACGGGAGGACGTCGGACAGCACCACCAGGGGGCGCAGCAACAACATCAATCCGAAAAACATCATCATCGATCCGCCGGCCCGCAAGAGCCAGGTCAGGATCCGATTGGCCGCCTCTTCCTGGGCGATCATTTCGGCGGCGCTAAAGACGCCGACTTTCAAGACGTTGATGGTGGTGTCGTAGTGCGTTTCAAACGGTTGGAACGACTCGCCGGTTTGTTGGCTGAGCAGGCTGACCGTCTGCACCGGCGTTGCGGTGAACCACAGTCGGACATCGCCGATCTGCGGCGTCTCGATCGGGGGCGAGCTGGCGGTCGCATCCGTTTCGGGACGATCCGGCTCGGTCGGCAACGCCGGCTCGGCAGGTTGTGCCTCTTCGTCAGGTAACGATTGGGCCGGCGGTGTGAGCGCCAATTCCGCGGACTCGTCCACTGTTGCTTTCACCGCGTCGGTGGGGACAGGGTCTTGGGCCGTTGCTGAGACCGGCAGCGGGTGTGCGAAAAGGTAAATCCGTGATGCGCCGTCGGGGCCGTCGCGGCGAATGATCGAGCGATCCTTGAACGCGTCGGGCACGTTGGCCGGGTCCAGTTCCAAGGCGTCTTCGCCGCTGATCATGGCGATCAGCGAGTCGGGAAGACGGAACTGTCCCAGGGAGACATTCTTGGCCTGGTAGGTCCGATCGGCGAACACAAACTCGGCCGGATTCTGGTGCGAGGGTGCTTCGTCAAATCCGCTCGAATCGATCCGTTCGGGGAACCAATCTTTCTCGTAGGTGTAGGTGGTGGTCGTCCTGGTTCCCCCGCCCAGCTTTTTTTCTTTCGTGGTCTGTTTGTTTTCGTTCCACTGGTACATCTCGACGTGCCGCTCCAATCGAATCCCGTTGTATTCGATGGCGAAGTCGTCGTCACGGAGCACGTCGTTGGTCTGGACATCACCGGAGACGTGGACAAACTTTCCATCGTTCGCCGGGTCGACCGCATCCGGTTGGATCTCGACGACCACCTTGGCGCCTTCCTTCAATCCTTTGGCGGTGCGGACGGCGCGGCCTTCGTTCCAGAACAAGACGGGGACCGAGACGACGGTCAGCAGAACGCCGAACAGGATGCCGGCAAACGCCTTGCCGAGCCGGCCGAACCATGATTCTTCTGTGACCCGAGTTCCCATCAGACTTCTCTCACTTCATTTGCGGAATCAGGCAAACGCTTTGCGCAAGGTTTCCAGACTTTTGGGGATCGCCGTTTCGTGCGACTCCTGGCCTTCAAACTCCAGCGAAATGTATCCCTGGTAGTTGACCCCCGCCAAGATCGCTGCGACCCGGTCGTAGTCGATCTCCAGCGTGTACCAGGTGCCTCCGCCGAAGTAGGTCTTGGCTTGAACAAAGACGGCTTCGGGCGCGAGTTGTTGATATTGTTCGTACTGGTTTTCCAAGAAGTTGCCCGTGTCCAATGTGGCTCGCAGCCAGGGGGAATCGATCTCGCGGATCAACCGGAGCACGCCGTCGGCGGTGCGTCCGAGTCCCCAGTGGTTTTCCAGTCCCAGCACGACGCCGCATTTTTCGGCGGCCGGCAAGCACTTTTCGAGACCTTCGCGAACCCAGGCGAATCCGTCGTCGTCGCTGTAGCCTTCCAGCCTGGGCTCGATCCCCTTGTTGGCCATCAGCGTGTCGAAATCTTTCGACGTTCCCCAGCGTCCGGTGTTGACGCGGATGGTCGGAATGCCCAGTGCGTAGGCCAGTTCGATACAGTGGATGGTGTGACGGACGTTTTCGTCACGCTTCGCGGCGTCGGGATAGACGAACGATTGGTGCGTGGAAAATCCGCATAAATCCAATCCCGACCGAAAGGCCCGTTGTTTGATCCGTTGCAACGCGGCGTTGGATTCGTCCTCCATCTGGACGTGCAAGATTTCGACGCCATCGAAGCCCGTTTCGGCGGCCAAGTCGATGCACTGCTCGATCGTCAGCTTGCTGTCGTCGCGGTAACGCCAATAGGAGTACGTGGAAACGGCGATGCGGTTGCCGCGTCGTGGGGGGGCGGAATCCTCTGCCGCCCCCGCCGCCGGTGCCATCGCTGCGACGGCCAGTGGGACAGTCAGTGGGGCGGTCAACGCACCGGCGATCAATTGCCGGCGGTCGATTCGGGAGGGTTTGGGGGAAACGGTTTCGTCACGGTGGTGGGAACTGGATGGTTGCATCGGATCGGTTGCTCGCGGCCGGTGTCATGGGTGTCGCCTCGACTACCGTGTTGTTTTAGCGTATCGGCGCGAGTCGTGCCGCCTCACTGTGCTGCTTCACTGTGCCGCTTCACTGTGCCGCCTCACTGTGAGGGCGTTGGATTACCCGGCGAGTGCTTTGTGCCGGGTGCGGATCGAAACGGGCAGCAGCAACGTGAACGTGGCTCCCTGACCGATCCCCTCGCTGTGGACCGACAATCTGCCGCCCAGTTCGACCGCCGCGGTCGCGGAGGCATGGAGTCCGAAGCCGTGCCCGTCTTTTTTGGTGGTGAAGCCGTTGGAGAAAATTGTGGTGATTCGGTCCGCGGCGATCCCGGTCCCGCTGTCACTGACCTGGAAACAAACGTCGTCACCGGATTGTTCCAGACGTAGCGTCACGCGTTTGACGTCCGAATCGTGTTCGAGCACGGATTCCTTGGCGTTCTTGATCAGATTGACGATGATCTGGATGGCCTTCGATTTCTCAATTTCGATCGCGGGGACTTGGCCATAGTCTCTGACAATTTCGACGTTGTGTTTTGAAAAGGAATCGTGCACGAAATGGATCGCATCTTCGAACAGGGCTGCCGGTTGCAATTGTTCCATCACGCCGAACGCGCCGGCGTGGGATTGTTGGGCGCGGACGATGTCTTTGATGTGCTCGACGTTGGACGCCAAGGATTCGATTTCGTTCAAGATGGAACGTTGATCGTCACGCATGCTGTCGGAGAGTTTGCCCAGGTACCGTGGCAAGATTTTTCCTTGGTCGCTGCGGAGTAGGAACTCGGCGAGGTCGTCTTCGTTTTGCAGTAACAGTTCGACTGCCTTTTCGAGGTTGGCGAGTTTGACGTTGCGCAGCCGTTCGTCGATCAGGTTGGCGCTGATATTCAAACTGTTCAGCACGTTTCCGATGTTGTGCAACACACCGTTGGCGATATCCGCCATGCCCGCACGGCGTGACACTTCCAGCAGCTGCGCGTGGGTGTTTTGCAGCTGTTTCGTCGCCAGATCCTTGGCTTCGATTTGGTTTTGCAAGGCGGCGTTGGATTGTTCCAGTTCGCTGGTCCGTTCGGCGACGCGTTGCTCCAATGCCTGGTTGAGCTCTTGCAAACGCTGGCTTGCCTGGATGACGGCTTTTTCGCGCGACTGCACACGATCCAGCATGCCGTTGAATTGGCGGTAGAGGATTCCGATCTCGTCGTCACTGTCGTGATGGACACGGATGGCGCAGTCTTCGCTCTGTGAGATCTTTTGGGCCGTTGACGCCAGTCGCAAGATCGGCGCGGTGACGGAGTCTTGGAGGTGTGAAGAGGCGAACACGCCGATGATGATGGAAATCGCCAGCACGACGGCGGCGGCCAGGATGTGGGTCGTGCGGGCTTGGCCGAGATCTGCGGTCGTTTCCCGCAGGATCAACGTGCCCAGGCGGTCGCCGTCGTCGATGATCGGCACCGCCACGTCCAGAAAGCCGTCGTCGCCATAGTGCGCACCGAGCGTGACCGACTGGGGATGAAAGTCCGCTTGATCGCCGAAACGTCGGTAGATCGCGAACACGGACCCATCGGCATCCAAGATGCATGCGATGTCGATCGTGTGTCGGCCCTTGATCGCGGCCAGCAGTTCTTCGGCGGCGTCCTGTTGTCCGAACGCCACCGCGGCGGTGCTGTTGGTGCTGAGTGTCTCGGCGATCGCGGTCAATTGTGTGGCTTTGGACGCGGAGATGCGCCGGACGTCCAATACCACAAAGATGGCGCAGGCGACCGAGACCGCCAACGTGATCGCCGTGGCAGCCAAAACCGTTAGCTTGGTTTGAACGGAAAAGTCACGGAATCGTTTGGTTGTTCTGCCCATTGAGTCTAATCTCGTTCGATGCTCGCGATGTTGAGCAGTTTGGCGTCCGCCTGAAGACCGCGTCGGGTCATCGCGTCGACGTTGATTTTTAATCCGATCGTTCCATCGTGGTCGGCAAAAAAGCGGATCGGGACGCCGCGTTGTGCCGCCACCACTGACTCACAGATCAACAGCGTGTTTTGTCGTTCGGTCCGCGCGATCGCTTCGGCCTCGTCCGCCGGGGCGGTTCCCGCATGCAGGAAGACCAGATGACAGGCTTGGATTTCGCGGACCGAATCAAACTCCCGGACGACGATTCGACGACCCCGGGCTTGCTTCTTCGCAGCGACTTGGTTCAGCAGACGGCTGTGCGGATCGCCGGTCAGGATCCCGATCACGGTGGGCGAAGATTCGTCGGCGTAAGCCGTCTCCGGCCAACGGACGTAGCGGAGGAAATTGTACAAGTAGGCGACTTTGACGTTCCGTTCCGAAGCCAGGCTGGTTTGTGCGTCGGCGGGTTGATCGACCAGAATGCCGGTCAGAATCAACAGCGTCATCACGACACCGGTTCGGCGGCGGGGAACGATGGTGCGTGCAGGATCAGGCTTCATCGGCGCCACTCCACGTACGCATGCACGCTACGCGGCACTTCGGTCGGCACGTCGCCGGTGAAGTAGTTGGGGCCGAATTCGGGGTGCCGTCGGTCAAACAGGTTGCGGCCGACGACCGAAGCGGTCAGGTTGCGGCCAACGTTCCAGGCAAATCGTGTGTCGACGGCGACATACGACGGCGTCGATTCGGCGGGCAGGTTGTCGACATAGCGGGTGATGACGTCCAGTTGCCGTCCGCGGCTGAGGTCGAAGGAGTGGGTCAGTGAAACCTGGTTGCGGGGCAACGCGCCGGACTTGCCTGCCGAGCCGGCCACCGATGGCGGCGGTTCGTCGAATTCAATCCGTTGAAACGCGTACCAGCCGCGCATGCTCCAACACGCGGTCAGCTGTGCGGTTGCCGAAATTTCGAACCCATAGCCGTCGGCAGCGGCCGCGTCGGAGATGTCGAGAAACGGAAGGGCTGCGGGAGGGAAGTTCAGCCGCAGCACCTGCAGTTTGTCATAGTCATGGAAATAGGCCGTCGCATCCCAGGCGAAGAACTCGTTGGTTTGCTGTCGGTAGCCCACCTCGTAAGACACCAAGTTCTCTGCACCCAGGTCGCCGACGCCGCGAAGTTCGAGCGGAAAATTTCCTAACGGCACCGGCTGATTGACAATCAACCGCCCGTCGGCTGACAGCCGCGAAGGCGTGCGGACGGCCCGCGAGACCGCGCACCACGCTGCCGCGGATTCATTGGGCAGCCAAAGCAACCGGGCGCTGGGCTGCAGTTCGAAATTGCTGTAGGTATTGTGCGAGAACTTTGAACCGAGCGTGAAGTACCAGGCGTCTTCCAATAACGTCATTTCGTCTTGAATGAACGCGCTGAACCGTTGGACCGTGCGTCGCTTGGGGTCCGCGGCGATGTACGGCAGCGGATCGTTGTTGGTCAATTTGTCAAAGATCGCTCGGTAGCCGGCTCCCCAAATGATCCGGTGATCACAGCGGTAGCGGAACCGGCTTTGGAAATCCAAGTCAAAGATGTTGGTTTGTTGACCGAATCCGTAGGCTTTGCGATCGAAGCGGTCGTAATACAGTTGCAGCGAGGATTCGTGGTCTGCCGAATGCGTCCTCGTCCAACGCGTCAGCAGGTTGCCCCCCGAAACCGGTTGGTCGAACTCGATGCGACCTGCCAGATCCTTGTCGGCCAGGCTGTCCGATTCGCCGTTGTAGTACTGGCCTTGAAAGGTGAGCTTGTCATCGGCAGGGGACTCCCAATCGGTCCGGAATCCCAAGCGGGCTTGGTTGGTTGCATCGTAGGGTGAGCCGCCGACCAGGTCCATTTCGTCCCGCTGAAACCATTTGCCCCAGACCCGGTAGTCGACGCCTCGCTCGGTGCGTCCCCCCAGGCGCCCGCCGACGAACCCCTGTTCCAGCGTGCCGGCACCTGCGATGGCGTAGCTGCCGTGGGTTTGCGAACTGGACTTGGTCAAGATATTGATCACTCCGTTGACCGCATTGGCGCCCCACACCGTCGCGCCGGGACCGCGAATGACTTCGATCCGCAAGACGTCTTCCAGCAGCACGTCTTGGACATCCCACAGCACGCCGGCGAACAGCGGGTTGTAAACCGTTCGGCCATCAATTTGCACCAACAACTTGTCGCTGAATCGGCCCGACTCGCCACGGCTACTGACGCTCCACTTGTTCCCATCGATCCGCGCCACCTGAAGCCCTGGTGCCAGCCGGAGCACTTCGGGGATCGATTGGTAGCCGCTGCGACGAATCATTTCGTCGGTGATCACGAACACGGCCGCCGGGGATCTGCCGATCGTGCTTTTCTGACGCGAGACCGAGGAAACTTCGACCTCCAGTGCAGGCGCGACCGAGGTCCGCCGCAGCGAACCGAGGTCCTGGTCCAACAGGGAATCCAACTCGCTGTCGAGCCCTTCGTCATCGGCTCCTTCGGCGGTGTCCTCGTCAAACGTGTCAGGGTGCTCGAGCCGCTGGCCGCTTGGCGGAGCTTGGTCAGCAGGCGCCAGTGATTCAGCGGTCTGGCCGACCGCGGGGCCGGCTGTCAGCAGGACCGCCGCGAGCATCGCCGCGACGAGGTGGATCCGGGCGGAGCGACGATCCAATGGCCGACGACTCAACGGACGATCGCCATCGAGAGGACGCCGTTTTGCGACGTCATCGCCGGACGCCCCGCCTTGAGATTCTGTCTTCACCATCCTGCCCCAGGATCGACTTTCGGTTCGTTGACGTGTTTATCCAGCACGCCGGTGTCGATGTGACCACCTTCTGGTGTTGTCGAATGTACGACGGGCCGATTTCACCGATTCGCAGATCTTTACGGGAAACCGCAGCGCCGGCTGGTAGCGTTGCGGTGACTTGTCGGGCGGAGAGTCGCCGAAAGCGGTACAACCTCTCAGGCAGTGAAAGAATGCGGACCAGGAGTGTCGGTTGTCCCTCAAATCGAACCAATTCAATCAGTTCTTTCCCGCGATCAAGGTCGTCCGGCTGATCACAAGCGAAGGTTGCAGACAACAGTGACACTCAACGAAGGGCGATCCAGAAACGATGGACGAAGCACACAGGGCCGACGCGATGAATGCGGGCGCGCGAGTCGCCGATGGTACCGAGAACCCGCGGATCATCATCATCGATGACAACACGGCGATCCATGATGATTTTCGCAAGATCCTGTGTGACGATTCGCAAGCCGACACGGAATTGGACTCACTCGAAGTGTCCTTGTTCGGTTCTTCGTCGCGACAAACGAAAGCCGCTCGCCGCTACGATCTGTCGTCCGCCTACCAGGGCGAAGAAGGGTACCGGATGGTGTGCCAGGCGATCGAGGAAGGGCGCCCCTTCAGTACCGCTTTTGTCGACATGCGGATGCCACCGGGCTGGGACGGTGTGGAGACGATCCGTCAGTTGTGGAAGGCCGATCCCGATCTGCAAGTTTTGATCTGCACCGCGTTCTCAGATTATTCCTGGTCTGAAATCGTCGAACAACTCGGCAACAGCGATCAACTGCTGATTCTGCGCAAGCCCTTCGATGCCGCCGAGGTGGCGCAGATCGCTGCGGCCATGACCAAAAAGCGAAAGCTGACCGAAGCCTCGCGCAACACCGTCGCGGATTTGGAAAAGACCGTTGCGGCCAAGACGAACGAGATTCGTCGTGAGATGCAACAACGTGAACTGGCGCAACAACAGCTGCTGGAAAAAGAAAAACAGTTGCGCGAATCCCAAAAACTGGAAGCGGTCGGAATGCTGGCCGGTGGGATCGCGCACGAGTTCAATAATCTGCTACAGATCATTCTGTCCTACACCCAGTTCGGGCTCGACGCGACGCGGCCGGGTGAGCCGCTGCACGAAGACATGAAGTGCATTTTCAAAGCCGGTGAGCGGGCGACCTCTTTGACACGTCAGTTGCTCGGGTTTAGCCGTCGCAAACCGCTCTGTTGCGTCGATCTTGATGTCAATGATGTTGTCGCCGAGTTGGTCGGACTGGCAAAGCCGCTGCTGGGATCACGCATCACGCTACGTCAAGAACTGCATCCCACCTCCGCGATGGTGCACGCCGATTCGGTCGAGCTGCAACAGGCACTACTGAATTGCTGTATCAATTCACGCGACGCCATGGATGGTACTGGTCAGCTCACGTTGTCGACTGAACTGGTGGAACTCAACGAAGCGTATTGCCGCCGTGACGACGTGCTGCGGCCCGGCCCGTTCGTCCGCATTTCGATCACCGACACCGGCAGCGGAATGCCGCCCGAGGTGGTGGAACGAGTGTTTGAGCCTTTCTTCACCACCAAAGAAGTCGGTTCTGGGACAGGCTTGGGGATGGCGATGGTGTACGGTTTGGTGAAACAGCATCAGGGCCATATCGAAGTCCAATCGGAAGTCGGCGTTGGCACGACGTTCCGTATCTATCTACCCGCCGTCAAGGCATGCGAGACGACGCAGCCGATCAGCCAGCCCGTGACCGATCGGGTACAAGACGCCGGTGGCAGCATCGGCACCATCTTGATCGCCGACGACGAAGAACTGTTGCGACAGGTCAGCAGCCGGATCTTGCAGCGTGCCGGATACAATGTCGTGCTGGCCTCCGATGGACAGGAAGCGGTGCAGCGGGTCAATGAATTGGCCGATCAGATTGATTTGGCCATTTTGGATGTGATGATGCCCAACATGACCGGGCGTGAAGCGTGCGGTCACATCGCCGAAAGCAACCCCGAGTTGCCGCTGCTGTTCTGTACCGGGCATGACCCCGAAGTCGCCCAAAATGGAGAAGTGCCGGCCGGCTACCCGGTGGTCCACAAACCGTTTACTGCTGAACATCTGTTGTCGTCGGTCCGCGAAATCCTCGATGATCAACGCGGCTTGCGGCAGGATCGCCGCAACGTCGATGTGGCTGGAACGTGGTGAACCGGCTGGTCAAAAAATGGATTGGTCAAGAAATGGGCTGGTCAAGAAATGGATGAGAGGAGGTCGTAAGGGGGGACGATCGTACGATCACCAAACCACGATTTCTTGAGGTGCAGTGTGGTGAGTTGTTGCGCGGTCAATTAGGATGTGTTTCCTACCGGATTCCGACCCCCGCCCCTTTCCCACCCCCACGATCAATCGAGCCGTGTTTCCACGGTTCGATTGGGATGCATCCCATGTCCACTTCGTCACGCGTCATTCGGGCCATCCGGTGCGGCACGCTGTTCGGTATTTTTTTCATCGCCGATGTGGCGCCGGCCCAACCGCCCGGCAAGTCCGATCAAGAAATCCTGCAGCCGGTGATGGCCTGCCGCGTCCGCACGGGCGAGTCGAAATCGGCGTATCAATTGTTGGGGACGGTGACACCCAGTCGAACCACGACGATCGGCTATTCGTTGCCCGGTCGATTGAAAACCTTACACGCCAAGCGTGGCGATCGGCTTGCCGCCGGCGACGCGGTGGCCGATTTGCAGACCGACGTGATCCAGATCGAGATAGCCGCGGCGAAAGCGGAATTGCGTTTGGTGGAACATCAATTGGCGGAGCTTCAAGCCGGATCACGCGACGAAGACATCGCCGAAGCTGAGGCGCGGATGGAGGCCGCAGGGGCGATCGCCCGGCGTTCGGCCAGCCAGCTCTCGCGGATGTCCAAACTGGTCCAGTCCAAAGCCGCCTCGGTGGAAGAACTCGATGTGGCGACCGCGGAAGCCGATTCCTCGCGACAGTTACTGCAAGCGGCGACCATCGCACATGCACGACTTGTCAGTGGTCCGCGTGTCGAGCAGGTCGCCCAGGCCCAGGCACGCGTGGATCTGCAGCGAGAACAAGTCCGTTTGCTCGAAGACCGCCTCAAGAAGCACACCCTGATCGCGCCCTTCGACGGTTATGTGACGGCCGAATACACCGAAGCGGGGGCTTGGATCACCGCGGGCGATCCGGTCGTCGACTTGATCGAATTGGATACCGTCAGGGTCGAGGTGGCGGTTCCGGCCGCTCAGGTGGTGTTCTTGCGTCCGGGCCAGACGATCCATGTCGAATTTGACGCTCGGCCGGGTGAACTGTTGTTGGGGCAGCTGGAACGGATCGTGCCCGCGGCCGACACCCGTTCGAGAACGTTTCCGGTGTTGGTGCGGATCAAAAACCGGATCGACGACGGCATCCCGATGTTGATGTCCGGGATGGTGGTGCGAATGGATTTGCCCATCGGGCCCGAAGCGAAACAGACGTTTGTGCCTACCGATGCGATCGTGTTGGATGGGGTACGGCAATCGGTGTTTGTCGTCGACGTCGGCCGCGCCTCATCGGCTGGCGGCCAATCACAGGCAGCGGTCGTCCGCAAAGTGCCGGTCAAACTCGGGGTCGCCCAGGGCGATTGGATTGCGATCACCGGCGAGGTGGACGCCGACGCGATCGTCGTGACGCGTGGCAACGAGCGTTTGGCGGCCGGGCAATCCGTGGAGGTCACCGTCGGAGACGGTTGAGTGACGTGTTTGAAATCCTGATTCGTAACCCCGTCAAAGTTTATGTCGGCGCCATCTTGGCGGCGCTGTTCGGGACATTGTCGTTGGGCTTGATCCCCAAACAATTGGTCCCCGAAGTTCAAAACCCGGTGCTGACCATCGAAACCCGTTGGCCCGGGGCCAGCCCCCAGGAAATCGAGCGCGAGATTGTGCTCGAGCAGGAAGAACAACTGCAAGGTGTCGAGGGCTTGGTCAAGCTGTCTTCCAATTGCAGCGTTTCTTCGGCGGAGGTCACGCTGGAGTTTGAGATCGGAACGAACATCGACGATGCCCTGGCGCGGGTCAACACGCGTTTGCAGCAGGTCCGTGAGTATCCGTTGGACGCCAGTGAGCCGGTCATCGAAGCGTCGGATCTGAGCGCCCAGCCGATCGCACGATTTGCGTTGACGCCGCGACCGCCGACCAGTCAGGCGATCGCCGAATTCCAGTCGGTCCATCCCCAGATCGCAGAGATTCTCGAACCGGCAAGGCGGGCAAGCAATTCAGCCCTGCGTGTGTTTCGTCTGCAAAATTGTTTGGACGAGCATCTCGCCACGCACCCGGAACTGGAAGCGTTGCGACCGCCCCCGGTCGATTTGGAAAAGCTCCGCAAGTTGTCGGAGGATTTTGTCGAGGCGAGATTGGAACGCGTGCCGGGGGTGTCGAACGCCGAGACCCGGGGCGGCCGCGAACAAGAGCTGCAGGTGATCGTCGATCCTGCCAAGTTGGCGACGCGGCAAATCACGATTCGACAAGTCCGCGAGGCGCTCAATCGTCAGAACAGTGACACGACTGCCGGTGACTTTTTTCAAGGCAAACGGACTTGGGTGATTCGGACACTGGGCCAGTTCCGCGACCCCGAGCAAGTCAAGCAACAATTGCTCGTCTCCGATGGCAACACACGCGTCTACGTCGGTGATGTCGCGGAAGTCAAACTGGGATACAAAGACCGCGAGAGCATCGCGCGGCGCTATGGAACCGAAAGCATCAGTCTGAGTGTCGGACGGGTGAGCGGCGCGAACGTGATGGAAGTGATGAAGGGGTTGCGGGTTGCCAATCGTGAACTGAATGAAGGGATTCTCAAACGCGAAGGGTTGGAACTGTTTCAGTACTACGACGAGACCGAATACATCGAATCGGCGATCGCGTTGGTGGTGCAAAACATGCTGATCGGCAGCGCTGCGACAATCATCATCTTGATGTTGTTTCTGCATTTCGGCCGCGCCACCGTGTTGGCCAGCGTGGCGATCGCGGCGACCGCCGTCGCGTCGGTGTATGTCTCGCCCTGGTTCTACGTCGGTACCGTCGTGCTGATTTTCGTGTTGGGTTATCGCATCGCGCGCGGTGCACTGGTTGCGGCGGTGGCGATTCCGATCAGCATCGCCGGCGCGTTTTTGTGCATGACGCTATTGGGGCGTTCGTTGAACGTGATCTCGCTGGCCGGGATGGCCTTTGCGGTCGGCATGTTGGTCGACAACGCGGTCGTGGTATTGGAAAACATCACCCGGCGAAAACAGCTCGGCGAAACCGCTTTTGTCGCAGCGTCACGGGGCGTCGGCGAAGTCGGCGGCGCGATCGTGGCATCGACGCTCACGACGATCGCCGTGTTTTTACCGGTGATTTTCGTGCAAGCCACGGCGGGGCAATTGTTTCGCGACATCGCCCTGGCGATCAGTTGTGGCATCGCATTTTCGATGCTCGTCTCGTTCACCGTGATTCCGACCGCAGCGTCGCGTTTGTTTGCCCGCCGGCGTTCTCGTCACGACGCGGTTGCCGAAACGTCTGACGGTCTGTCCGACGATCAACTGGGCGGCCGATCGGACGCCCAGTCGGACGGTTGGTTCGAACGGGCGACGCGCGGTGCCGCCTCGGCGCTGGTCGGTTCGGTCGTCGGTTTCAACTCCTGGGTGCTCCGTTCCCGATTGCGTTCGATCGCGGTCGTGTTGGTGATGACGGGACTCTCGGTCGGACTCAGCTATCTGTTGTGGCCGAAGGTCGAATACCTGCCGACGGGGAACCGCAACTTCGTGTTCGCACGGTTTTCGCTTCCGGCCGGTTACAACCTGGACGAACTGTCCGACATCGGCGCGATCGTCGAGCAGCGATTGCGGCCGGTTTGGGACGTCAACGAAGGCAGTGCGGCCACCGACGGCTCGGACGCTCCGGTTTTGGATTACTACTTTTGCTCGATCCGCGAGCGAAGTCTGTTCATGGGGTTTCGCGCCCGAGACCCCGAGCGGGCGTCGGAGTTGGTTCCGTTGATTCGCCAGGCCGGCGCCGGGTTGCCGGGGATCCGCGTGATGGCGTCCCAATCCAGCTTGTTCGGTCGGGGCATGTCGGGCGGACGGGCAATCGACATCGAGATCTCCGGTCCCGATCTGGAACGGTTGGTCGTCATCGCCGGTCGCGTGCTTGACGACGTGGAACGGTTGATGCCCGAGGGCCAAGCGTCGGCCCAGCCGAGTCTGGAGCTGTCCAGTCCGGAAATTCATCTCAAACCCAAGTTGTTGGCGGCATCCGAGATGGGGATCGACACGACCGACCTCGGTTACGTCGCCGATGCCATGGTTGATGGGGCCTATGCCGGCGACTATTACGTCGGTGGTGACAAGATCGACATGACGATCAAGGGACCGACCGGTCGCAATGCGGACCCGCAGGCGTTGATGTCGCTGCCGTTGGCGACTGGTGACGGAGAAGTCGTTCCCTTGATGGCGGTCGCGGAGATGCAATACGGCAGCGGGCCGGAACAAATCCAACGCCGTGAACGATTGCGTTCGATCACCGTCGAAGTCAGCCCGCCGGACGACATGCCGCTGGAAGCGGCCATGGAACTGGTCAATGGCCAAATCATCGCGCCGTTGGTCGACGAGGGGACGATCGGCAATGAGTACTTTGTGGCTTTGTCGGGTACCGCGGATAAGTTGCGGCAAGCCTGGGACGCGCTCCGTTTCAATATTCTGATGGCGGTGCTGATCACGTATCTGTTGATGGCCGCGCTGTTCGAGTCTTGGCTCTATCCCTTTGTGGTCATCTTCAGTGTGCCGCTGGGTGCGGTCGGCGGCATCGTCGGACTATGGGTATTGAACCTGTTTGTCCCCCAGTCGTTGGACGTGCTGACGATGCTCGGGTTCATTATCTTGATCGGCACGGTGGTCAACAACGCAATTTTGATCGTGCACCAATCATTGGTTCACATGCGCGAAGAACATCTCGCGCCGATCCAAGCGGTTCCGATGAGTGTCCGCACACGGATTCGTCCGATCTGTATCACCACGCTGACGACCGTGTTGGGGTTGTTGCCGTTGGTGGTGTTTCCGGGTGCGGGCAGCGAGTTGTATCGTGGGCTGGGCGTCGTCTTTTTGGGCGGAATGATTGTTTCGACCTGCTTCACGCTGGTGCTCGTTCCGGTCGTCTTTGTCCTGTTCATGGATCTTAGGACATCGCTCAAGTTGGCACCCGAGTCGATGCACCAGTACGAGGATGTCGAATCGCCGGCGTTGCAACCGGCAGGGGCGTGAGAGTGGATGGGGCTGCTGTGAAGCAGTTCGTTTGTTTGTTTTGCGAGGTTGCAGCGAGTGGGAATCGCCTAAAGGCTAGACACCAACATGCGCTGGTGTGCAGGCTTTCGCCGCCCGGTTTCCCTGCTTCGCAGCGAGTGGGAATCGCCTAAAGGCTAGACACCAACGTGCGCTGGTGTGCAGGCTTCAGCCGCTCGGTCTCGCTGCTCCGCAGCGACCGGGAATCGCCTGAAGGCTAGACACCAACGTGCGCTGGTGTGCAGGCTTCAGCCGCTCGGTCTCGCTGCTCCGCAGCGACCGGGAATCGCCTGAAGGCTAGACACCAACGTGCGCTGGTGTGCAGGCTTCAGCCGCTCGGTCTCGCTGCTCCGCAGCGACCGGGAATCGCCTGAAGGCTAGACACCAACGTGCGCTGATGTGCAGGCTTTAGCCGCATCGTCTCGCTGCTTCGCAGCGAGTGGAATCGCCTGAAGGCTAGACACCAACGTGCGCTGGTGTGCAGGCTTCAGCCGCCCGGTTTCCCTGCTTCGCAGCGAGTGGGAATCGCCTAAAGGCTAGACACCAACGTGCGCTGGTGTGCAGGCTTCAGCCGCTCGGTTCGCTGCTTCGCAGCGAGTGGAAATCGCCTAAAGGCTAGACACCAACGTGCGCTGGTGAGCAGGCTTCAGCCGCTCGGTTCGCTGCTCCGCAGCGAGTGGGAATCGCCTAAAGGCTAGACACCAACGTGCGCTGGTGTGCGGGCTTCAGCCGCCCGGTTTCGCTGCTTCGCAGCGAGTGGGAATCGCCTGAAGGCTAGACACCAACGTGCGCTGGTGTGCAGGCTTTCGCTCACTTCCGTTGCTTCCCACCGCCGGCGGCGTAACGTTTGTTCTGCGCTTCGACTTCGGCCAGCGTGTGGGGTTCCAGTCCACAGGCCCAGTGGATCCCCGCCGAGAGAAACGCTTCGAACTCGGCTTGCTCGAAATCCTGGACGTGTCCCAGCGAGGTGTAGAACGAGCGTCCGCCGTCGTTGCGGATGAAGGTCCATGCGACCGGCTGGGCCGTTTCACCTTCGACCAGGCCTTCCAGTAAGACTCGAGCGCCTTTCGCCAGCGGCGCCGTTTTGTAGAGCGATCCGCCGGGCTGAATGTTCATCGCGCCGGTGCTCGAAACGATCGGATCATGGATCGCATCGGTGGGCCGGCGGAGCGTGGTTTTCAGTGAGTTTCCGAAGTGGCCGGTGTAGTTGCCGCCGAACACATCGGCATCGAAGCTGTCCCAAACGCCTTTGCCGTCCGGTGCGGGTTGGTCCCGTAGCGAAAAGGCGTGGCTGGCGGTGCGGATGCCGATCACGGGTTTGCCTTGCCGGACAAACTCGCGGATCAAATCAAGATCGCGCTTCGGCAGAGCACGCCGACGGACACTCACTAGCAACGCATCGGCGTCGGCCAATTGCTCGATCCCTACGATCTCGTGACGTTCGGTGTCACTGCCCCAGGCAAACTGGACGCTGAAATGTGTCGACAGATGTTTTGCCGCGAACGCCGGAAGCGTTTCGTTGGTCTGGTACTCGTTTTCGGCGACCAGCATCAACAGATTGATGCGGTGATCGCCGGCGAAGCGAAACGCCTGGTCGCCGAGAACTTGATCGCTTGAAATCGTCGGGCACACGTAGCGTTCGACGTGTGCAACGATCAAATCGGTGCCGGTGAAGTGGCTGGCATAGGGCCAGGCTCGGTCGTCGTACATGGTGTCGGTCAGGTCGCGCGCCAACACGACGTTCTTGCCCGCCGAGGCGAGCCGGCGCAATCCGAAGGGGCGTCCCAGCACACACATGTTGGTGTGCACGCCGACCAAGATGACGTTGTCGATTCCCCGACTGGTCAAGATGCTCCAGATCTCCGTGCCGCTATCGCTGATGAAGTCACGCTGGTCATCGATGCCGATCACGTCGACTTGGCGTTGCCACGGCGCGCGCGGGTTGCGTCCGATGGCAGCCAGTCGTTCGGCCCATTGACGGTGGTCGTCGGCATCGTCGTCTTCACCGCCCTCGGATTGGTCAATCGGATACGCAGCGGCCTCTTCACTAGGGATTTGATCACACCAGCTGGCGATGTCAGCGGGCATTGCGGCGGCCGCCGGGATCGCCGTGACCCGGGCGCGCGCCGGGTGGTTTTGATAGGCCGGCATGCAACTGCTGGGGGCGTGAATGATCGTCACGCCTTGTTCTCGCAACGTGTCGCAAAAACGATCGATTCGGGGGGCAAGCTGCGCCACACGTCGGACCGCGTTGACGCAGTGATGGGAATCCCACATGTCGCAAACGATCACGGCCGTGCGGTCCGGATCCCATTGTTCGTCGCGGGTCAAACGATGGAATCGAGGTGACCCTTCGGCGGTGGGCGGTTGGTAGCGCAGTTGCAAATTCAACGACTGGGCGGACGCGGGCGGCAAAGCGGACATCATCAGGGAGAATCCAAACGTCAGAACGATCGATGGGAACAGAGCTAGCGGATTCATGACGGGGGAGGGGAATTGGGGGCCGGGGCGGGGTTTCCGATCAGTGTAACCGGTTTGCGGCTAATACGACTACAATGTGCGGTTGCGGGGGCTACTCCTATCGAACGTTCTGCAGATCAATCTCTTATGCCGCATGCGCATGGCGACCCGCCGAAGCAATCCTTGATTGAACTCGACCTTGGTGAATTACTACCGGCGTCCCGAGACGACAATGGGGATGAAGGAGCAGTTGGTCAGACACGTTCCATTTCGATCGAATCGCTCGATCGGCAATCTGTGCCCCGTGTTTCGGAGCGTTATCAGATTTCAGAATTGCTGGGTGAGGGTGGCTATGGACGTGTTTTTAAAGCCTACGACGAGCAACTCCAACGCCACGTTGCCATCAAGATTCCGCACCGGCATCGAATCACGTCACCGGCTCAGTTGGATCGCTATCTAGAAGAGGCTCGCACGCTCGCCAAACTGGAGCACCCCGCCATCGTTGGCATCTATGATGTCCTGCGAAGCAGCGACGATCTGCCCTGTATCGTTTCGGCCTACATCGACGGTTCCAATTTGGCCGATCGCATTCGCGCCCAACCCTTGACGCTTCGCGATGCGCTGGAGGTGCTTGCGGAGATCGCCAAGGCGCTCAGTTACGTCCACTCGCAGGGGATTGTGCATCGCGACATCAAGCCCGGTAACATCCTACTCTCTCAGGCGGAGAAACCGTTCTTGGCCGATTTCGGGCTGGCCCTTCGCGATGAATCGGCTTTGTCATCCCGAGGACGCGTCGGGACGCCGGCCTACATGAGTCCCGAGCAAGCACGTGGGGAAAGCCATCTGGTGGATGGACGCAGTGATATCTTCTCTCTCGGCGTGATCTTGTATCAGATGTTGACCGGGCATCGACCGTTCGCTGGAAGCGACCATGATTCGATCGTCGAAAGTTTGCTGCGAAAGGAACCCCGACCGCCCAGGCAGTTGATCAGTTCAATCCCGCGTGACTTGGAACGGATCTGCATGAAGGCGCTCGCCAAGCGGGCGTCAGATCGATACGGAACCGCGTCAGATTTTGTCGACGACATCGAGTTTTTCTTGTCATCGTGTCAGGATCGATCGGTCGAAGTCGATTCGCGAGAGAGTGCCGATTCGGCGGTCACATCGCGGGGCGCCCCGGGCATCGTTCCGCGTGGGCTTCGTTCGTATGGACGTCACGACGCAGACTTTTTTCATCGGCTGATCCCCGGGCCGCGAGACCGCGATTGGGTGCCCGAAAGCTTACGGTTTTGGCAGCGCCGAATCGTTCCCAGCGACGACGGCGAATGGCCGCGCGTGGGCGTGTTGTATGGACCCTCGGGGTGTGGAAAGTCATCGTTTGTCAAAGCGGGGTTGTTGCCGCTGCTGGGAGATTCGGTCACCACGGTGTTCGTCGAAGCGACACGCGATGAAACCGAGATGCGATTGCTGCGCGGCATTCGGAAACGCCATCCCGATCTTGAATTGAACGCGACGTTGACCGAGGCCCTCGCGACGTTGCGGCACGGTGGCGAGTCGCCCCGCGGATCGAAGTTGCTACTGGTGATCGATCAATTTGAACAATGGCTGCACGGTCGCGGTGACGAACAGTCATCGGAACTGGCCGCCGCGCTGCGCCAATGCGATGGTCAATCCGTTCAGTGTTTACTGCTGGTGCGTGATGATTTCTGGTTGGCACTGTCGCGGTTCATGGCCGCGTTGGAAGTGCCTGTTCGGCAGAACCACAACGCATCGTTGGTGGATCTATTCAGCCCCGCACATGCCCGCCGAGTCCTGGCGGAATTCGGCGTCGCGTACGACCGAATCCCCGCCGAGGTCTCCGCCCGATCGATTCCGCAGAACCGCTTTTTAGATCGATCGATCGAAGGGCTCACCCGGGGCGGAAAGGTGTTTCCGGTACGACTGGCGTTGTTCGTCGAAATGGTGAAAACTCAGCCCTGGGACGAACAAACGATCGATCGAATGGGCGGCATCGAAGGGATTGGGTTGCAGTTCTTGGAGGAATCCTTCAGCAGCGATTTGGCACCCGCGGCACAACGCACTCATGAACCCGCGGTGCGAAAGGTGTTGAGATTGTTGTTGCCCGAGCCGAACGTCGACATCAAAGGAAAAATGCAGTCCGAGACGGTGTTGTTGGAGGCATCCGGCTACCAAGGGCAACCGGCCTTGTTCAAGGAAATGATTCGAATCTTGGACAAGGAACTGCGTCTGATCACACCCACCGACCCGGCGGGGTCAACCAGTGGTGACGAAAGCATCAGCCAGTCCAGCGATGGTGTCGCCTTTTATCAATTGACGCATGATTACTTGGTCCCGGCGGTCGAACGATGGATCACGCGGCGACAACATCAAACGCGGCGGGGACGCGCCGAACTTCGGTTGGCCGAATATGCTTCGATGTGGTCTGTCAAACCGGCCCCGAAATTTGCGCCCTCGTGGATCGACTGGGTTTCGATCCGGATCTTGTCGTCACCGGATCGTTGGAACGCGACTGAAAAACGGATGATGCGGTCCGCGACACGCAACCATCTGCTGCGAAGCACGCTGATTTTGGCGGTGGTGATGATCGTCACCACCGTCGGCTGGGGCGTCTGGAGACGGTCCAGTGCCCAGGCGACCGTGCTGCAACTCCAGACCGTCCGCACGGCCGAACTCAGTGAAGTGCTGGATCAGATTCGCGACCACGGTGACTTCGCATCCGCCGCGCTGCGGAGGTCATTGTCCGATACGAAGCCCAATCGTCGCGAACGGATCCTCAATCAACTCGGCCTGTTGCAGACCGATCGGTCACAACGCGCCGAACTGATCGATCAGTTGCTGCGTCTTGATCTGCCGCTTTTGATGGTCTCGCTGGAACAACTCGGTCCACTTTCGACGGAGGAATTGCAACCAGCAATCATCAATGTCCGTGATGCAGAGCGACCGTCCGATCAACGGCTTCGCGCGGCAATCATGATCGCAAACCAGTCTGCGGATCAGGGCCACGAAACAGTGCGTCTGTCGGATGAGGAATCTGAAGCGATCGTCGCGGAACTGCTGCGACACGCATCCATCACACCACAGGACAACCTCTACCTGATTGACGGCCTGTCGCCGATTCGTGAATCGATCGTTCCTGCGCTTTTGGATCGCGCCCTGCAACCGGTCGACTCGCCGATTCGATCGCTGTCCACGGCGTTTGTGATTCAGTTCCTACGCGATCGACCAACTGAACTGCTCGATTTCTTTCTCGACGCGTCCTTTGAGCAGCACTCGACGATCCTTGCGACCTTGGCAGACCAGTTGCCACAGACCGCGGATCAAATCCGAAGAACCGTGTTCACGGACCTGGACCCAGATCTTCCAGAACCCGATTACGATCATTTGGCACGACGTCGCGGTGTGGCAGCCGCACTGTTGCACCGTCTGGGCCAGTCCGAATCGACGTGGCCCCTGTTGCGGCAGACAACGTGGCCGCACACGCGGGGTTACATGATCAACCGGATCGGGCCACTTGGTGGAGAGTTTGAACGTTTGCTGAGCCGATTTTCACGCGACCCAGATCCTACCGTCCGCCGCGCCTTGTTGCTCGCGATGGGAGGCTTTCCGTGGCGGGACGTCTCCCCGCCGACACGGTCACAGGCAATGATGGTCGCAAAGGATTCGTTCATCAACGACCCCGATGTGGGGATTCATTCGGCAGCCCAATGGTTATTGATGCGGTGGGGCCAAACGGATTGGTTGCGCGCCGAAATCCTGCGCCAATCGGCATTGTCTGTCGATTCGCGCAAGAATTGGTTCGTCAACGCCGCGGGCCAAACGATGGCCATTCTCGACGCACGGGATGACCCCAACATCGGTCGGGTGTTTGCGATTTCCACGGGAGAGGTGACGGTCGGACAATTTAAGCAATTCGATCCCGAACACACGTATTACGAATACCGGTCGCCAACCGATGATTGTCCCGTCGGACTGACCGATTGGTTCGATTGCGTGTCGTATTGTCGCTGGTTGAGTGATCGGCTCGGCGCAAATCCGGAGAACTGTTATCCGGCCGAGCTTTCCGAAGACAACCCGGAAGTGGCCTGCGACGTCGTGCTGGAAAGTGGTTCCTATCGATTGCCGACTTGCTATGAATGGCGATTCGCGTGTGCGGCACTGACCACTTCACGTTGCTATTTCGGCTCCTCTGATTCGCTCGCCGACGACTACTATTGGTACTACGAGACTTCACTGACCGAGGATGGGGAGAACCGGTACCATCCGGCCGGAACGAAAATGCCGAACGATTTTGGCATGTTTGCGATGTACGACGGCGTGCGTGAGTGGTGCCATAATCTGAAAGATCACCGCCGCTATGTGATGGGGCAATCCAGCAGCAACAACAAAGACAGGGCGTCCACGCAGCTGGACGTGCCGGTGAACAAGTTGCCCGCCGATCTGCCGCTGTCAATCAACGGCTTTTACGGTTTACGCGTTGCCAAGACAATCACGCGGTGAGAGTGATTCGCAAGTCGATCGACGTCAGGACGATTGTCATCAAGAGGCCGGTTTTTGCAGTAGGACGTAGCGGCTTCGGAATCCGTCCAAATTGTGACTCTGAATGAGCGCGGGCTTGGGGGCCGGGGCGGGTTCGGCCGTTGGGGCGTCGTCCGCGTCGGACTCGTCTTCCTCTTCCCCGTCTTCTTCTTCTTCTTCTTCTTCTTCTTCCGGTTCGACCGGCAGGTAGGGCTGTTGGACTTCGCTGCCGCGACCGTCTCCGTTGTCATCGAGTTGGGCGTGTTCGGTTTGCAGTCGATCGATGGCGCGAAAACGTGCGGTGACTTCGATGCTGGTCGCCAAGTACAGGTCCAGCAGGGAAAGCGTTCCGTCACCGTCGATGTCGTGCAGTGTTTGGGTGTCGGCGCTGCCGTCGAGCACTGCGGCCAACGCATACGGCATCTCCGTTGCCGTGAATTCCAGATCCGCTTCGGTCGCGGTCAGGATGATGCGTCCCGGGCGCGCCAGCGGTTTGATCCAAAACCCGCTCAACGGTTGAGTCAACCAGAACACTTGTTCGTGGCACTCGATCGCGGCGGCCGCCTGTGCGAATTGACTTTGGTTGATGTCGCGTCCGGACACATTGAATTGGCTTTCCGCGCCGTAGGGGTGCGAATGACCGATCATCAACACCCAATACGCATCGCTCGGTTTCAACGTCTTGGCTGCGTCGGCCAAAGCGGTCTCGAGCGTGTCTCGCGTGCAGATTCCCGTTTCTGAATGCAGCGGTTGGAGTGCGGATTGCATCACTTCATCACCGGCCAAAATCGTCAGTTGTTCCGGCGGCACGCCGAGCACGGTTTGGGAGGTCGTGATCAGGCTCTCGATCGCTGCGGTCATTTGCTCGCGATGTCGATCATCACCGGGCAGCCCACAACAGATCAGCATGCGACGGTTGGCGACCGATGCGGCGGCGGCAGCCTCTGCATCGCTTTCCGCGGCAGCGGCGCCGACAGCGGCGATCATGCTCGTCGCAGCGAAGCAACCGAGCAACAGAACCTGCAACGGCAAACTTCGAACTTTCATCGCAACATCTCGGGGGTGGGAATAACGGAACACTAGCGGTCCGGGGTCGCGTCGACGAGCACCGCATGTTGTGACAGCAGGAGCGCCGAAACGCGATGTTTTTCAATTTGCATGTCCGATTGCGAACCATCAAATGACTGTACCCGGCCATTCCAGTTGACGATGTACCATCGCCCGCTGCGATCCGGTAAGACGACTGCAGTCATCGGGGGCATTTCCTGTCGGGCGTTCTCGGTCAATGTCTGGCTGTCCAGCAAATACAGTGTCTTGGGGGTCGAAGCCTGACGCCAATCACCACACAGCACCGCGATGAATCGCCCGTCGACCGACGAGCGGATGGACTGGATGGCGACAGACCCGCTTGGCGTGTCTTGTCCGAGATGTTTGTTGGTCCAGCGGGCGAGGGTTCGTCCGGATTGCAATTCCCAACGGATCACGGTCCCGGAGGAATCGGCAGAAAAGACGCCGCCGTCGGGAGTGACGGCCAGGCTGGTGACATCGGCAGCATGCCGGCCGAGCAAGGACACCGGCATGCCGGCCGCCAAATCCCACAAGCGAACGTTCCCCAGGGCATCACCAATGATGACCCGTCCGCTGGTCGGGATCTCGGCGATGGCCGTCAAGCTTTGACGGTCAAAGGCAAGTGGATCGGCTGATGGTCCCTCGATGACAAACCCCTCGCCGGTGATCGCGGAGAAGCGATAGCCCGAAACGTCAAACGAAAACCGTCCCCAGTCGCTGATCGGTGCCGCGTTCCAGAACCCACTCGGCGCCGCCGGCAATCGTTGTTCATCCCAATCCTGATTTGGCAGGTCGGACGTGATCGCTGACGGTGATGCCATCCTCTCCGGGTCGGAGGCCGACTCGGTCACCCGAACCCACTGGCGTGAAAGTTCCAACGAATAGACTTCAGGGTGGACCATCCAAATTGCGGCGCAGGCCAGTCCGCTGCCCCAGGTGTGCAGTCGTGAGCCGGCATGATCAAGCTCGTTCCGCATCAACAACCGCAGCCTTTCTTCCAAGGTCGCGGTCGGTTGCATCCCACTGGCAAAACCCGGCAATCCGACTTCGTGATCGCTGATGAAGTCCACCACGCGCAGCAGGGCCTCGGCGTAATGACGCGGCTTCGTGTCCAGGATCTTGACGGCCCAAGCGTCGCAACATGCTTCCTCGTGTCGTTCGAGTTGTTTTTGCGCGAAGTACACTCCGGGGAACCACCAGTAGACCGCCGAGACCGACCATTCCAACCAACGCACCCAATGATCCCGTCGCAAAAAGTGTGCAGTCTCGTGCGCCAAGAATGATCGGCGATCCGACGGTGAGAGCGATTGCCACAACGCTTCGGGGCAAACGATGATCGGCCGCGTCGCGAAACCGAACAGCATCGGCGAGACGTGGACGGACACCCGCACAACGCGTGGAGTGCGTCGGCCCAAGAGCCATCGGCGCTCGCGTTGCACGAACCCGCGGACCGTCGCGGTCGCTTCCTCATCATCGACGCCGCACTCGCCGATCAGATTGCGGAAACGAACCAGCCGGATGATTCCGTGTGCGACCAACGCAAGAAATCCGCCCGACCAAATCGCACCCAAGGCGCACACCAGACAGTTGAAACGCGACAGAGCCGAGTGAGGTGCGACTGGAGTGGCTGAGCCGGCGGCGGTGGCTGAAGCGCCGCCGCCGGCCAGGGTGTGTGGGGCCAAGTGGTCGTCGGTCGCTGGTTGCGCATCGGCGTCGTCGGGAAAGGGAGTGGTGGCGGACGCGATCGGCGGGGTGACGTCCTGAACGACGGGACGGGGAAAGAATGTGGGGATGGGCAGTGGGACCGAGACGATCGGCGGGGTGATCAGTTTGACGAAGAACATGACCCACAGCGCATGGGCGAGCGCCGCGCGTCGGCCATGGCGACCGACGGTCCATGCCAACACGCCGATCAACGACGCCAGGCAAAGGTTACCGATGATCACTGCGGCAACGGCCATCATTCGGCATCCAAGTCATCAAGAATCTTGCGGAGACGTTTTCGTTGACGCGAGTTGAACTTGGCCGACTTGACCAGGTGCGTCAGCAAGGTGGACATCGTTCCGTCACAGAGTTCGTCGGCGGTTGCTTGCAGCCGGTGTGAAATCAAGTGATCGCGATCGATGGCGGCTTGGAATTGATGCGGCCAGCAGTCGCGGTCTCGGGCGACACAGCCCTTGGCTTCCAGCCGGGAAATCAGTTTCTGGACCGTCGCAATATCCGACGGCGTTTCGGCACCGTACAGCCATTTGGAAAGCTGTTTCAGGGTCGCACGCTCGTGCTCCCACAGCTTCTCCAATATGGCCAGTTCGGCAGCGGTTACATCTTTGGAAGGTTTTGCCATTGTCTCTTTGTACGTCTAAAGGAGATTCGTCATGCCAATCCCGAAACTCGCCGCCAAACCCATTCGGTCGATAACAGACCGATTAAGCCTAGCCAAAGCCACGCACGATTCCATGCCGGAGTCGAATCAATGGTCGGCGGACCTCGAAATTCTTTGCGTCCACGCAGAAGCTCGCCCAATTGTTCCGGTTGGTCCAGTACCTGGCCGCCAGAAACCGCCGCCACGCGAGCCATCAATTCCTGATTGGGAAGTGGGTTTTGTTGTTCGAACGGATCGCTCAGGATCTGGATGGCCAGCGACGTGCTGTCGACTTGCGTACCGTGACTGAACGAGGATTCGGGTTCGGTGCCCTCGTACGCGGTCAGCTCAATCCGCATTCCGCTGTCGCCACTGGCCGCCGTTTCGCTGAGCATCAAATCCAGTTGATAAACGCCTTCTTCCAGATTGGATTTCAGCGGTAGTTCTTCCCCCCACGCGATCCGCGGTCCGACTTCTCCGCTTTGACGCACAAGATTGTCGGGCCAGAGGACAGGGGAATAGAGTGACATGTCGTCGAGCGATTCGGGTTCGAACATCGCCCAGATTCGATAGTGCTGTGATCGCCGGGCGGCTTCGTCATAGGCCGTCGCACGGATCGAAAGCCGCTGGCCGGGACGATAGAAACGTTGGTTGGATTGAACGACCAGTCGGCGTCGGCCGGTGGAGGATTCTTCGGTCGCCCAGTAGACCAGATTGCGCCAAAATTTTCCGGCCACCCGTTCCGGTTGGTCGCCCCAGGTCTGTGAGAGTTGTTCCAGTGCGGTCCCCGAGAGCGTGGCGCCGGAGACCAACACGCGGCCTCGTCCGGCACGTTGAGCGATCATGACGGGGGTTTGATCGTCACGCCGCTGGGCCAGTACCATCGCGTTGGGTTTCGCTTTGAAATCGGCTTGTCCGATCGACAGGTCCGGCAACGCCTGAATCAGCAGCTCGTTGAGTTGTTTTTCGATCCTCAGCCGCCAAATCGGGTGATTGGGAACCGTGACGTCGACGGCGGTGGGAATCGGGAACCCGGTGGATGCCGTTTCCAAGGTCACCGGCAGCAGCGGCGCGATCGGCGAGTCTTGCCAGCCGTCGGCCGAAAGCGATGGCGCACCGGTCACGATCAGCCCGCCGCCGCGGCCATCGATCCACTGCGTCAGCCATTGTTGTTGTTCATCTTCCAGCACCGCCGGCGTGACGTCGCTGAAGATCACACAGTCATAGGCAAACAGTTCGGCGCGGGTGCGTGGAAAGCCCGACGAGGCTTGGGTGAATCCGTCCGGGGAAAGTCGTCGCAAGGATTGACCGCCCATGCTGACCAACGTCGTGCATTCGACGTCTTCGTCGGCCACCAACGCCGATTGAATCGAAACGCCCGAGGTCGACGCTCGCGTGGGGCCGGGCGCGATCGGCAAAAACTGACTCAGCAACGACTGCGTCCCGGACGCTTGGCCGCTTTGAAGACACAGCACGCGAACCTTGGTCCGATCGATCTCCACCCGCGTCTCGACGCTGTTGTTTCGCCGCGTCAATTCACCTTCGACCGGATCCACCAGCACGATCAAGTCCTCGGGGCGTTCGTCGACGCGAAACATCAACGAAGCGGATTGGGCACCGCCGGAGAGCGTGATCGGCAAGGTCGCCAAATCGCCGCCCTGGCCGCCCTTACGTCGGATCCGGACCGTGGTTTGTTGACCGGCATAGCCGAAGCTGCGCATGAAAACTTGCAGTTCGTTCTCGGTGTATTTTCGCACCCGCGACGGCACGACGAGTGAAACAATCGCGATGTCGCCCGATCCCCCGGATTGCCCGATCGGTACGACATGAATCGGCACCTGGGACTTGCCAAAGATCTCCGACAAACGTTCCACCGATTCCGAAGCCCGCACCCGCCCGTCGGACAACAGCACCACACCGGCAGACGATTGGGCGCTGACTTGGGGCATCAACTGGCGCAGTGCGTCGGCCAGACGTGAGTCCGAGGCGTCGGGGCCTTCGATCGTTTCCGACGTACCACCCAACGTATCACGCGACGTACCGCGCGACGTACCGCGCGATGCGGAATCGGAAACCAAGGTGATGTCCACGGGGTCGCCGGCAGGCCGGTTTCCCACCAGCGTCGCTGCACCCGGTAGCGACGCGCCGGCGGATTGCGGCGACGCACCGCTGGGCTGGACCAGGGGCGACAACCGGTGACCAAATCGAAAGGCCTGGACGTCACCGGAATACCCCGGCCCGGCACTCTGCTGTGCTTCGCCGACAAATCGTAACGCTTGATCCCAACGACTCAGTTCGCCGCCGAGTTGCATGCTTTGCGAACCATCGAACAGATAGATCATCGAGGGCCGGGTCGTTTCGCCGGCCTGTTCGTCGATCTTGGTCGGCCCCAACAGGATCGCGACCAGGATCGCAATCGTTGCGGCGCGAATCACGATCAACCCGGTACGACCGTTGACCAACGAACGTCCCCAGAAGATTCGCAACACGAACCACAACAGGGCGCACGCGGCGACCAGTCCGATCCAGCCTCGGGGAGACAGCGGTGACGTCCAAGAAAAATACGTGTTGGCCAGTAACTCGATGCCGCTCATTGTGACTCTCCCGTGACGGCCGATTCCAGCTCGACAGAATTCTCGCGGGCCAGTGTTTCAAAGTACCCGTCGACGGCGCGACGATATTCCGTCGGAATCGGAGTTTGGCGGTCCACCGCGATCTCCAGCAGCATCACGTGTTGGATTCGCTTGCGGAGTTCGTCGGCGACCAGACGGACGCGGTTGGAGACCGAATCGCCGTCGCGGAACGTCAATCCTCCTCGGCCAGCCAACGGGCCGGTCATTTCGCCGTCACGGGATCCCTGGTCCTGCGTTTCCGTTGCATCCTCGTTTTGTCCGCCCTCGAGCAACTCGGCCAACTCCCGCAACGACTCGGCCCGTAACTCTTGCTTGAGATCTCGCAGGGCTCGTTCGGTTTCCGGCTTGGTGTTTTCGCCGCTTGTCCCGTTGCTTCCCATCTGGTTGGCCAATTGGCTGGCTTTTTGTTCCATGCGTCGCAAACGGGCAAGGCGTGGGGTGACGAGTTGTTGGTAAAGTCGTTCGAGACGATTGGCGGCTTGGGCGTATTCGACCGCCCGTTCGATCGCCTCGGAAGCTTCCGTTTCGTCCGTTTTGCCGTCGGCGTCCCGAACCCGGTCAGCGGCGGATCGGGTCGATTCGAGTTGTTCCAGAAAACGAGTTTCCTCGGCAAAGTTTCGCAGCTGATCGTTGACTTCGCTCATTTCGATGTCGCCGATGTCCGCTTGCGACGAGATCACTTCTTCCAGCGTTTCGCTGCGGGCTGCCATCCGTCGCGCCAGTCGTTCGGCCTCGGTTTCACGCTCGGGCGGACCGGTACCATCGGGATTTACGGCGTCGGGATTTACGGAGTCGGGATCACGGCCACCGCCGGGGGAGAGTGGGTCGAGGGTGCCGAGCTGATGTTCCATGCCGGCCAGGCCGCTGGTCAAATCCCGCAGAGACGAAACCCGCGTCACCGGTTCGGCGGCGGAGACCGCTTCGAGTTGCAGGCCCAGTTCTTCGATCAGATCGCTGACACTCTGGCCCCTGGCGGCCATCGATTCGAGTTCGCCCTCGCGTGCCAGCGTGGCCAGATCGTCCATCCCGGACTGGGCGTCATCCATCCGGCGGGTCATCAACTCGGACTGGGTCAATCGTTCCGCCAACGGTTCGCGGATCGCGTCGAGTCGCTCCAACAATTCGATTTGTTGTTCGTAGAGTGTTTCTTGGGGCGTGGGCGAGTCGTCATCGTTCATCGCGTCTTGGTCTTGGTCGATCGATTCCGAGGTGGCTGCGGAGGACTCGGCGTCGATTTCGTTTTCCTCAGCGGTCTCCTCAGAGTTCTCTCCAGCGTTTTCCTCTGCGCCCTCTGGATCGTTTTCGCCTTCGCCTTGGTTCGTCTCGGTTTGACCTTGACCGGTCGATGTCGCCGACGGCATGGACGTGTTTGACTGCGTTGCAAGGGGAGATCGTTGTCCCGACGCGGCCGACTGGGCGTTGACCGCCAGACGACGTTGCTGGGATGCGATTTGGATCAGCGAGTCGGCCAATTGGCGTTCGGTCTCGGGCGGGTCACGACGCAGTTTCTGTTGTAACTGACGCGCCAGTCGACGCAGTGCCTGTTGTTGGGACAGGCTCATGCGTTTGGTCAGAATGATTTCCAGCGTGCGGCGGGCTTCGGCCAATGAACGCAGGGCTTCTTCTTCTTGAACCAGGGCCAGATCCAACGAGCCGGCGGCCAGCGAATCGGCCGCTTGCAGCATCGCGGCTTCGGCCTGGTTGAGCGCTTCGACGTCGTCGTTTCCTCGCGAGATGAAGAACTCTGCCAGGAAACGCGTCAAGTCCGCGAGTTCACTTTGGTTTTCGACCAGGCGATCGATCGTTCCCAGTTGAGCGGCCATGTCGGTTCCGCCACGAACTAGTTTTCGCGTTCGATTGATCACAAACCGTTCGCGTCGAATGATCTCGTCCAAACGCACCAAGACTCGTGAGCCGGCGCCGTCGTTTCCGCCGGGCGGATCGATCTCTTGATAGAACTGTCGCAGCGGCCGGATGTCGATGTACCGCACCTCTGATTCGCTGCGATGGTTTCCCCAGGGGCGGTTGTCGACGGCATAGGCGTAGTACGCGATGTAGTCACGTTCGGAGAGGTCGAACGATTCCAGTGGCAACAGCTCCGCAAGCAGCAACCGGGTTTTTTCAGCCGGAGACGTCGTCGAAGCCTCGGCGTCGGATTCCGTCGTCCAGTCGGTCAGGATGTATTCATCGTCGCCACCGAGTTGGAATGCGATTCCGGATTCGATGATTCCATAGTCGTCGGAGACCTGGACGCCCAGCGGAACTTCGGCCAACGTGTGAACCCTGATCTCGTCGTTCGGTTCCCGCCAGCTGATTGAGGGGGCGGCGTCACGACGGATGCCCAACCGGCCGGCGACCGGTTCCATCGGAGTCCCGTCGGTACCCGAGCCAGAGAATCGCCAACGGATGGTATGGTCCGCGGGCAATGAAAACGTCCAACGCGTCCGGTCCAGGGGTGAATCCAAGGGTGTCGGTGATAGCTGTGACGTCCGCGGCCCCGTTTCCAGCACCGCCTGTTGCAGTGGATGGTTCAGTTCGATGGTGACGGTGACCTGGGAGCGTTCCAAGACGGTCAGGTCGGGCTTGGAAAACACGCGTGATTGCAATCCGGTGTACTCGGGCGGTTGGACGGTGATTTCGATCCGCTCGGTTTCGATCAACGGCTGGACATCGATCCGATGGATGGAGGTGGTTTGCCCGCTGGAGACGAATTGATATTCGATCGGCCAAGCCGCTTTGCCCAGGTTGGTGCGGAAGGTCTTTCGCCGATTGTCGGTCTCCGGCGCATCGGCCAGGACTTCGCTTTCGATCCACTCGGGCTCGGCTGCCGCGGCATCTTCGATCGCGTCGGTGTTGATTGGCCTGAGTTCACGGTAGCGAAGCAAGACGTCGCGATTGGTCCGTCCGACAAGTTCCAGGGAAACGTCCACGGGCGTTCCTTCCAGCAGCTTGATGTCGCCCGGTGTGACCATCAGCGTGGTATAGGGGCGGTCGATTCCGATCGCTCGCAGGAGCGCCAGACGCCAATCGCCGCCGGCAGTGAACAACCCGAGCAACACGGCAGCGGTGGCGGCGGTAGCGACCAGCGCCAACCACAGCGAACGAACGGGCACCAGGCGTGCAGGAGTGACGGATTCCCACCGCCCGAGTGTTTGATTGCCCAGTGCGGTCAACATTTCGTCGGGGCCTTGCACGCGTCCGGCGACCGTGTCGAGGACCGTTCGAATCCGCTGGCCGAAATCCTCGAAGGACCGCTCGACGATCCCCGCGAACGATCGTTGTCGGGTCAGGCGAAACAGCCAAACCGCTTGCCAGACCAGCAGCGCGGCGGCGATACCGATCGCGGTCATCATCGCGGTCGTCCGCCAGGTGTGCGGCCATTCCCAGCGATAGTCAATCATTCCCAGCAACACCCACACGGCCAGCAAAAACACTGCCGCGACGCTGGCCGTGGTGGCCAGGCGAACGGTCAGGTACCTGCGACGCAGGGCCGTGAATTGGCGAGCGACTTGATAGGCGACGTCGGGAGCGTTCATGCGGATGTCCGATTGGCAAGTGAAAACTCGGCGGTCAACAACACCACGGCCACGGCGGCAAACCAGGGCCACAATTCGTGCTTGTGCTCGCCTTGGACGGTTTCGGCCACTTCGCTGGTCCCCGAATCAGCCGGGGTGATCTGAAAGTGTTCGGTGAATTGTTCGACCGGAATGCGTGTCGGATCGGATTCCTTGGCCGTTGAATTGATGACGTACAACGCGCCGCCGGATTGTTCGAATCCGATTCGACCGAACGTGAGCGATTCTGTGTCGACGGTGCTCGCCGAAACGGTTCGCAGTGCGGCAGGATCCGAGGACGCTCGCTGTGCCATTGGCAGGGTCGAAAGGTCGCGTCGGTCGCCGACCGAGCGGTAACGGATCTTGCCTTCGCCGGTCAGGTCCAGCAGATCGCCGGCCATCTGATGAACCAACGGCAGGTACAACGGGCTGGTCGTCCAGTTGCCCCAACTGGCATCGGCACTGGAGAGAAACCAGACCACATCACCCTGTCCCAATCGGTGTCGCGTCAGCGCCGGTCGGTCCTCTTCAAAACGCGCCAAGACGGCGGTCCGTTCGTCGGGTCGGACCGGCAGGATTTGATCGAACGACAGGCGACCGAGGTCGCCGGATTGCGGGTCGGCAAACGGAGACAACATCGGATTGGCCGAATCGACCGAGGTGATGCGAAACGGCATCGCACCGCTGCGCATCGGCGTTTGGATCGTTCCCGGGGCCAAGCCCGACTGTTGCCAGGCCGCGTGAGATGCTGCCGATGCGCCGCCACTGCCGTCGTTGCTGCCGTCGCCGGCAAACACCAACAGCTTGCCGCCGGCGGAGACATAGGTTTCCAGTCGCTGGATCCAACGCTCCGGCAGCGATCTGCAATCGGTCACGACGACCAACTCGGTGCGGCCCGGATGGATTTCGGGCAGGGCGTCGTCGTACAGAAAGACGACTTGGGGGTCAAACAATCCCGACCGGGGTGTTGTTTGTCGGCCGTCGTCGTCGGCTTGCTCGGCATCGACGCTCTGTTCCGGCTTGCGACTGGTCTGTCGCAGCGCCGCGGCCAGATAAAAACTTTCGGCCAACTGTGCCCCGTCACGCGAGCCGCCGTCGACGACCAAGACCGGGGCCGGCTGAGCGATCTCGAATGCCGTCATCCGTCGATTGTCGACGGCCAAATCGTCTTCGACGTCCAATTGCACCGTGACCTGCCAGGTGCCCGGTTCCAGTTTTCCGAAGTCGAACGACAGTTCTTGGGCCTGTCCGTCGGGCAGATTGATCGACTTTTTCAGTCGCACGCTGCGTCGGCCGTTGGTCGCCGTCGCCGTCATCGGAATCTCTTCCATCGGCAAGGTGCCGAAGTTGAACAACGTGGCGTTGATCAGCGTGTCACGCTCGGGTGAGAGTCGTTTCGACGTGGTCGTGACCGTTTGGATGGCCAAGTTGTTCGCCGCCGGTCGGCCCACATCGATCACCCGGACAGGCAGGTGCTTGGGCATCTGTAGCGTCGCGGTCTCCAACGCGTCGGAGGCCAGGCCGGACTGTTGCAGGTCCGACAGGAGCACGACATCGGCAATCGCGTCGGAATCCGCGGCGACGCGATCGCGGGCCCAGCGGAGAGCGGCCAGGTAGTTCGTGTCGCCGACGACACTGCGTGGCGCCGACACGCGGGCCAGGTTGCCGTCGAAGGGTTCCACACTGGAATCAAACCAAGCCCAGAGGATCGTGGCGTCGGTCCCCAGTTCGGCGGCCACGTCTTTCGCTTTGGCCACCGCATCGTCGATCAACCGTCCGCCTTGGCCCGGCATGCTCATGCTGGCCGAGCGGTCGATCAACATCACGCGCAAACGATCTCCGTCGCGGCGGATGGTTTCGGGCAAGTAGGGGCGTGCGAACAGCAGCACCAACACGGCGACCGTGGCCATGCGTGTCAGCAGCAACAACCAGCGACGGATTTTGCGACGTTGGGCGCCGTCCTGCATCACCTCTTGCAGGAAACGCATCGTCCCCAATTCCACACGACGAACCTGCCAGCGGCTGAGCAAATGCACCAGCACTGGGATCGCGACGGCCAGGCCGCCAATCAGGAATCCGGTTTGAATGAAGTTCATCGATAAACGGGGGTGTGTCGCTCGTGTGTCGTTCTACGGATGCTCGTGGCAGGACCAACGAGCGACAAAACATCAGGTGGATCGTTTCACTAAATAATCGACCAACGCCGCGGTCGGCGGCTGGTCGGTCGTCAACTCGATACGGTCAACGCCCTGGTGCAAACAGGCTTCATCCAGCTGATCACACCAGTGTTCGATTTTCTTTAAGTAATCTGCGCGAATGCTTTCCATGTTGGTCGTCAGTTCGGCGGGGCCTTCCATGTCCAACACCCGAAAGCGTCCACTTTCGGCCAAATAGCGTTCAAAGGGATCCAGCAAGTGAAACACGATGACCTCGTGTCCGCGGTGGCGCAATTGCTGCAGCCCTTTCTTGATGCCTTCGACGTCGTCATCGACGAGGTCGCTGAGGATCACGACGACGCCGCGGTGGCGGGCCAATGCGGCGGCCTGTTCGAGCGACTTGGACAATGCGGTGACGTTGGATTCGGGACGGGTCGCCAACAGGCTCAGGCAATCTTCCCAGCGTCCCGGTTTCGCCGAGGGATCCATGTAGTGGCGGACGCCGTCATCGAACAACCCCAGCCCGACCGCGTCACGCTGTTTGAGCGCCAACGCGGCGAACGCGGCGGCCAAGGTCGCGGCGTACTCATGTTTGGTCATCGCCCCTTCGACCTTGCACTGCATCGATCGGCTGGCGTCGACGAACAGGTACAGGTTCAGGTTGGTCTCGGCGTCAAACTCTTTGACGTAGAGTTTTCGCTGGCGGGCAAACAGTTTCCAATTGACGTGCCGCAGATCATCGCCGGGGCCATAGCGGCGGTGCGAGGAAAACTCGACGCTGTAGCCGATGAACGGGCTGCGGTGCAAACCCTGCAAGAAGCCTTCCACCACGCCGCGGGCGCGGAGTTCGATCGAACTGAGTCGCGCCAGTTCGTCCAGTTTGAGCCAATCGGGTTGGCTGGGTTGACCGGCCGATTGCGACTTGGAGGCTTTCTTGGGTTGGGGACTGGCGATCAAGAGACATCCTCCTTGACCGCTTTGAGCAACGCATCGATCACATCATCGGAATCGACGTTGTCGGCGCGGCCATGGAAGTTCAGCACCAACCGGTGTCGCAGCACCGGATGGGCCAGCGCCGCGATGTCCGCGAAATCGACGTGATAGCGGCCTTCCAGGACCGCGCGTGCTTTGCCGGCCAACACCAATGCCTGGCCGGCGCGAGGGCTGGCGCCGTAGGTGACATACTTTCGCACCATCTCGACTTCACTGCCGACCATGGTCGCGCCGCGATCGCTCAGCCGTGGTCGTGTCGCCGCGACCAATCGGGCCGCGTACATGATGACGTCGTCGGAGACCGGCACGCTGCGGACGATCTCCTGCAATTGCAACAAGTCGGCCGCTGAGAGAACCGCCGAGGGTTCAAACGTGTCCGTCCCGGTCGTGCCGCGGATGATGTCTGCTTCCTCTTGGATCGTCGGATAGCGGACGCGGATGTTGAACATGAATCGATCGACTTGGGCCTCCGGCAGCGGGTAAGTGCCTTCCATTTCGATCGGGTTTTGCGTCGCGACGACGAAAAACGGAGGGTCCAATTCGTAGGTGGTGTTGCCGACCGAAACCTCGTGTTCCTGCATCGCCTGCAGCAACGCCGCTTGCGTCTTCGGCGGCGTCCGGTTGACTTCATCGGCCAACAGAAAATTCGTAAAGATCGGACCGGGGACGAATTTCAATTGGTGTCCGCCGCCGCCCTCCTGTTCTTCAATCACGTCGGTGCCGGTGATGTCCGATGGCATCAAGTCGGGCGTGAACTGAACGCGTTTGAATTTCAGATCCAGGGTCGACGACAGGGTCCGTGCCATCAGCGTCTTGCCCAGTCCCGGCACCCCGTGCAGCAGCACGTGGCCGCGGCAGAGCAACCCCAGCAGCAACAGATCGACGACGTCCTGTTGCCCCACGATGACTTTGCCGACTTCTTCACGAAGCCGCCTCCGGGATTCACGCAGCTTGTCCACCTGGTCAAGCAGTTGGCCATTCTTGGAGGGTTGTGTCTGGGACGCCGGCGTCTGGGTGGACTGGGGCGAAGAAAGGTTTTCGGTTGTGCGACTCATCCGGCTAGCTTGTCTGCGTTGGAGGCTTCGGTTTTATCGATCAGGTGATCCTGATCTTGATCCAGTTGGTGAAAGACATCACGTGGTCCTAAGAATTCGTCCCAGGTCAGGTCGCCGTCCCCGTTGCGATCCATTCTCTGGAACCAGATCGGCCCGCTTGGAGGTGCCAACAGTGCGGCCGGTGTCTCGGCCGACGGCCGATCGACGCGGCCGAACAAACTGACCCCGCCGCGTTTGATTTCGATGCGGTACGAGGCGGTCATTTGGGATGGATTGATCTGGGGCTGATCGCCCGCGACCGCCATCAATGTCTGTTCACAGCGACGCAACTCGCGAATCGAAATTCTGCCGTCGGCGTTAACGTCCAGCAATTGAAAGAAACCGTTGCCGGTGTCCAGCAACGTGACTTGGCACGACGTCGATGCCGGTTCGGTGTACTCTTTGACGTAACTCATCATTTCGTCGGCGAACACTCGGTCGTCACCGTCTTTGTCCATCGCGTCAAACAGGTAGCGTTCGAAACGCTGGTGTTCGACGATTTCGTCTCGATCCAAATAACCGTTGGCGTCGACATCGATCGCGTTGAAGGCATCCGACGCGTTGCTGATCGCTTCGGCCATCGGGTCGCGATAGCGATAGCTGACCCCCAAACTGACCGAATCGCGTTTGATGCGAACCAGGTCGTCTCGAACCGAGATCGAGTCATCGTCGAGGTGACCGAGCACCTTCATCGCCTGGCCGCCGGTGTCACTCAAGTCGACGCTTAAGCTCAGATCGGGCTTTGCCGATGTGATCGTTGACAGCTCTTGCATGCTCAAGCGTTGGTTGCCGTCGGCGTCCAGCGCTGCGATTCGCGGACCGCTCCAGCCGAGTTCGTCGGCGGTCAGGTGCGCGTCGCGGTCACGATCATAGCGACGGACCAGGCGGGCCGGCAAAATCGGCTCGGCGGCATTGCGAAGCAATTCGGCATGCACCGATCCGGGTGGCTCTTGGTCGATCGCATTGACGACCACGCCGTTCATCATGTCCACCGATTCGGACAGGAACTCGTCGAAGGTGATGCACTGGTCAAAGTCACTGTCACGCTCGGCGATTCCGGCCGCGGCCAGACGCATCTCGCGTCGGTCGATCAATCCCGATTGATCTTGATCCAGCACATTAAAAACACTCAAGTCCTGTTCCGCCAACGCATTGTTTTGACGGTAGGTGACCAATTGGCCGGCCGCTCGATCGACCGCCAGGGCCAACTCGCGCTCGGTGAAGGGACGGCGACTGCGGAGCGAACTGAGAAACTTGTTGCCTTCGAACCGTCGCGAGGTGGTGAACAGCGGATGGTTGCTCGTTTCCTCGCGACTGACTTTGCCGTCCATGTCCGTGTCCAGTGTCGCGACCAGTCGATCGAGGTAGTCTTGCCGCGTTTGCTCCAATGATTTTCCCTGGTTGGTGATCTGGACACGCACGTGCAGCGGACCGTTGGGCAGCAACAGCAACATGTCGTGCATGCCGGAGGGCCGTTCGGCGTCGGCACCCTTTGCGGCGGCCGGGATGATCGGGGCCAGTGCGATCGAGGCCAATGCGACCGAGGCCAGTGCGATCGTGAGCCATGCGGTGTTCATCAGCTTGACGCGAGGGTCCGCTCGCCGACTGGAACAAAAACCTTTCATCCGAGCAACTCCCGAATCGGCGTTCCACCTTCGTCGACCAATGGGATCGGTCGGTTGCCCATCGCGTTGTCGCCGCCGGAATCGATGCCCAGCCCTTCCAACAGGGTGGCGTACAGATCGCTGGCGGTGACCGGATTGTCGCTGACCTCCATCCCGTCGGCGGAGGTTTTGCCGTAAACCTGGCCGCCGGCGATCGACCCGCCGGCCAACGCCACGCTCCAGGCGTCGGGGAAATGGTCTCGGCCGCGGTTGGGATTGATCTGCGGCGTTCGTCCGAATTCACCCATCCAGACGACGAGAGTCGAATCGAGCAGGCCGCGGTCTCGCAGGTCCTTCAGCAGCGTCGACCAGGCCGGGTCGAGGACCTCGCACATCGAACTGACCGCGCTGAAGTTGTCGACATGTGAATCCCAGGATCCTTGTGCGGCGGCGTCCAACGAGACTTCGACGAACGGAACGCCGCGCTCGACCAAGCGACGTGCCAGCAAGCAACCCTGGCCGAACCGATTGCGGCCGTATGCGTCCCGCAACTCGGTCGGTTCTTCATCCAATTCAAAAGCCCCCTCGCCACGCGTTTCCACCATCCGCATCGCTTGGTCATAGACCGAAGCGTGCTTGAGGGCGGCCGGTGACGACGAGGGGGCACCCTGGCGCAACATGTTCAGTAAGCCTTGACGCTCCAGCAGGGCGTCGGGGTTGCCGCCGGCAACCTCCAAGTTTTCCACCGTCAAATTGGCTCGGGTATTGGGATCGTTGCTGGCACCCGAGACGACCAACGGAGAATGGTCCGGACCCAAGAAACCGGATCCCAGGTTGCCGAATCGAAAGGGTGCGATCGAGACGAAGCCGGGCAGCGGCGAATCGGCCGGTTTGAGTCGATGCGAGATCAAGGACCCCAACACCGGATAGTCGGTCATGCCGCCCATCGGCCGATAACCGGTCATCATCAATTGTGTCGCCCGGCCGTGATCGCCTTCGCGGGTCTTCATCGAACGCACCAATGCGACGTCCTTCATCTGGGTCGCCAATCCGGGCAAGTTTTGGCTCAATTCAATCCCCGGCACGGCGGTGGAAATCGCTTGCGTCGGACCGCCGTTGCGGTGCCCGGGTTTCGGATCCAACGTCTCCATTTGACTCGGTCCGCCGGCCATCCACAACAAGATGCAGGCCTTCGGTGGGCGTTTGGTTCCAGCCGCCCTGGCCAGTTTGGGCAGCCATGGTGAACAGCTGATCCCGCCCAGGGAAGCGGCGGCGATGCGAAACAAATCACGTCGCGAAAACGTTTCGAAGGATCGTGTCATCGACATAGCACAAACTCCGGGCTGTTCAGGAGCGCCCACAAGATTTCGCCGAACGCTTTGCGGCGCGTCGTTTCGTCCGGCTTGTTGTCCAAGTACTCGGTCAGTGATTGCTTTTCGGCCTCGGAGGGCTCGCGCGTGAGCACGGCCAGATAGAGCGTTTCAATCCGTTTGTCCTCGTCGAAAAACGGCGACTCGACCACCGCACGCAGCAATCGGCTGCGGTCCAAATCAATCGCGTCGGAGGTGACCGGACCGTTCATCATCATCAACGCTTGCGGGATGCCCGACGCATAATCTTCCGGTGTTTCTCCGATCGCTTCGCCCAGTCGGTTGACCATCTGGGCGCGGGCGCCGGTCCAACGCGGCGCCGCAGGATCGATCCGGCTGATCGGTAAATGAAGAGACTGTTCGAGTGAATCAAAAACCTGTTCGGGACTGATGACTTTTAATTCCCGGCGGAACGTCTCGTCCGAATCCGTTTCCGACATCGCACGTGCGGCATACCAGTTCGTTTTACAGATGGCCGCAATCAAACGCTGCACATGAAACCCGTCCTCGGAAAATTTTTGCCCCAAATCATCCAGGAACGCGCGCTCGTCTTCATTCGCCAAATCCAGGTTTTCGATATCGGCGTACAGCCCACGACCGACCAGCAATTGCCAAAACCGATTGACCGCCGTCGCCGCAAAATTCGGGTTCTTCGGGGACGTCATCCAGCGAGCCAGGCGGACGCGCGGCGCACGTGTGACGTCGTCGAGCGGCGTGTCTTCCCACAACACCTTCGCCCGGTACGTCTCGCCTTCGAATCGGATTTCGCCGCTCTTGCCCGTCGGCCGCGATCCGTCGGGGTTATCGATCGAACCGTTGATGTCGCTGTAAAACGCCGCCAATCCCCAAAAGTCGTGTTGCTTCCAATCGGTGAAGGGATGGTCATGGCATTGCGCGCAATCAAGACGAACGCCCAGCATCACCCGCGACAGATTGCCGGCATAGGTTTCCGGAGTGCCCCCGACCAATCGGTAATACCCGCCGGCGGCATCGGGCGACTGGATCTGAGTGATCTCTCGCATCATTTCGTCGTACGGCTTTCCTTCGCGAAACGCGTCGGCCAGCCAGGTCTCTAAACCTTGCGCTGAACCGGTGACGACCGCGCCCGGCGGAATCAACACGCGACGCCAATGCCGCGCAAGACTCGACGCCGAGAGCCGCGTGTAGGTGTCCCGTCGCGGCCCCTCGCCGAACACCAGTTCGTTCACCAACAGCTCGCGGCGGTCCTCGCCGAGTGTCTGGAAGTCGCGGATCTCTGAAACGCTCGGCACGCGGCCGACCAGATCCAGATAAACACGTCGGACAAACGTCAGGTCGCTGCACGGAGCCGGCGGCTTGCCCCAAATCTGTTCTCCCCGCTGGTCAATCCACTGTGAAAGCGTGTCGCCCTGGGAGTCCGCGAACGTAGTCCCGGGTCGCCAGACGACGGCGACCGTCAATAGCATCAAGAGAACGGCTGGCTTGTTCATCGAAGTGCCTTTTCACCCGTGGTGTGCAGTCGCGGCGGCGTCGCGACTGGCTTGCTGATGAGCAATATAGACACTAGGTCTATATTGGTCAAGCGGATTTTGGATTAAAATGATTTGTAGACGAAATACGGTGTATGGGGCCGTTGGATCGCCCAGTCGGTTTCCCAGACGAGCGAGTCGGCGTGCCGTACCTGCGTCGGCACGATGCTCATTCGTGCCAGGGCGTATCGCCAGGCTTGCCGGTCACCATCGTGGTAGGCTTCGATCAGCAGGAGGACTTCCGGATCGGTTCCTTGGACGAACGTGAACACCGCACCGTCGATCAGGTCGGCGTTGGCTCGATTGGATTTGGACGCGCTGGATTTGGACGCCGCTTCATCGAGTTCGTAGCGGTAAACGGGGGTGTCGAGTAAACGGAGTTCGACCGGGTTTTTGTCCGGAGGGACCAGCTGGGAAGAAAACTTGCGTGCCAGGACTCGCATCTGTCGCAGCCGCAGGAACGCGGATTGGGCCGGACGCGGAGCTGATTCGATCGGTGTCCACTGGATGCCTGGTCCGGCGGGCTGCCACATCAGTCGGTCGTTGCTGTCGGCGTTGAGAGCCTGCTCGCTGAGTGATTGAAATTCCAGGTCGATGACATCTTCGCCGACCGGGTACAGGCACAGCGCGACCTGTGGGCGGCCTGACGCGGTCCACAGGTACATGGCGCCCGCCGGGGTCTGGCGTTCGGGGTTGCTCCAGCTGAGCGCGGGTTGCGGGTGACGCGTGAACGGTTCCCGAGAACGCCCCGATGGTGCGATCGAGATCCGGTCGGCCAACTCCGCAAAGCGGTCTCGGATCACCTCGGGTTTCGGCTGGGCGGGTTGCTGGGCGGGTTGCTGTGCAGTGGAGCTGGAGATGCTCACCAGCAAAAACAGCGTGACGACAACGGCGTGGAACGGCTTTAGGCGGCGGACCATCAAAAGGGGCTCTCCTAACAGGCGTCGGCTGATCGAAAGTAGATGAATTGTCTAATGTCGCAGTCTCCGTCGCAGAAGTCAAGTTTTTTCGCTGCGCCAACCAGAATTGCCGCTCCGGCGATCGTTGACCGGCGCGGCGGGGCCGGCGAGAATACGGCGGGCCCGATCTGGTCCGCCTGATCTCGCCCAATCACACGCCCGCTTCTCAACCTCTCTCCCGCCGGTTCGATCGATGATCCTTGAGTTCGACGAGAACGTCGTGGGGTTACACCAACGCCGATGACGACCGAGCAGGGACATTTCATCGAGGGACGTGTTGCGAAAACACGCCTGCCCTTTCGTGTGGCCGCCGCGTTACTCGGCGTGATCTTCATTGCCGTTGCGTTTTTTCAAGTACTCGAGCGTGCTGAGAATTGGATCGACTTTGCATTTGCAATCGTCATGGCGCTGCTCGGCGTGCAATTTCTGTACTCGGCGTTGACCGCGCAATGGAAATCACCGTTGGAGTGGCGCAGTGATGGCGGGGTGAGGCAGGTCAACGAACGATTTCTGATGGTGGAACCGATGAGTTGCGGCGCGGCGACCCTCGAGGCGAGCCGCCAGACGCGTGCGTCGAATCAAGACGTGAACCCCTACGCGCCGCCATCGGATTTAGCGGCGGCATCCCTCGCGGATCAGGTCCAGGCGTGGTCGACTCCGGAGACGACACTGCATCAACTGACCGAACAGTTCATGGCCGGTTACCCCTTCATTCATTACGGCGTGGTGTTTTTTCTCGATCCCGAAGACGACACGGCGATTCATGCGGCGCTTCCGCTGGCGTTGCGGCCTGTCGATTCCGTTGATGTTCTGAATTCAACAACGCGATCACGCCAGCCCGACGCGTCAGCGAGGGACGCCGCGTGGCCCCTCGCTAACGCGTACGGGCTTGAATCGACAGGCCGGCCGGCCACCGATCAACTGGTGCGTCGCAACACCGAGGAAGCAATCCGGGTGCTCGGTGAATTCCTGGCTAGTCTGCCGGATGCAGGTGCGGTCGTCAGGGGACGGAATCTGGTCGTTCGAATGATTTCATCGTACGATCGCTTGGATGATGAAGTCGCCCCTCGAATCGTCGTTCCCTGGTCGTCGATCCTCGCGAGCAGCGTCGAGGGAGAATGAGACGCTGTGCCGCGGCGAGATGGGGGTCAAAACATGGAGTGGTCAAAAAATGGTGGTGAAGCAGATCGGCCTGGGGGCCATAGGCCGAAGCCTCTTTCAACCACCGCATTTTTTGACCCACCCATCTTTTGACCAACCCATCTTTTGACCAACCCATCTTTTGACCCACCCGCTTCTGTTCTTTCCTCCCGTGCGGCCGTCTCAGGACGTTGACTCAAATTGACGTCAGGTGTGTTCGTTTTGATGTCGTTTTGAGTTCCGTTCGCCAGCTGATCTGCGACCCGGGGCGGACGGTTTCGCAGCGTGTTTCACGGGGTTTGGACCGCGCGGCGTCTGATTGTCGTCCGATTGGCACGCCGGATGCGTCGTGAAACAGGCGTCAGACCCTCTTTCGCTCATTCATGGAGATGCAGCGTATGTCACGTTTATTGAAATGGGCAAGCATTCCGGTGCTTGCAATCGGTTTTGTGTTGATGCCAACGGGAAACGAAGCCGAGGCCGGCGGGTTTAGCATCCGCATCGGCAACTATGGTTACGGCAATTACGGTGCGTACCGTAGCTATCGGCCGTCGTACGGGCCGTCGATTTACTATGGGCGTTCGTACCGACCGACCTACAACTACCAGCGATCATACGGTGGATACCATCCCGCACGGCCGCACTACGACTATCATCCGCCGTCCCTGGTGCCGCACGGGAATCACTTGGATTACGTTCCCGGCCACTACGATTTTCATCATCGTGGTCACGGTGGTTACCGAGGTCACGGGCACCACTGATTCGAGCCCGGCCGGTCGATGCGGTGAAGCACTTAACGTCGCGTTTTTAGATACGCAACCAAATCGCGGACTTCCGCGGGGCTGAGGACCGCGGTCATGTCGGGCATCAAGGAGACCTTCGTCTTGGCGACGTCTTCGATCTCGTCGGTCGGGATCTTGATCTCCTTGCCTTCCGAATTGATCAGCACGGTCGTGGTGTCATCCTCGCTTTGGATGACACCTTGAATCACATTGCCGTCGGCCAACAACAGAGTCTGGGCGTTGTACTTGGGTTCGATGTCGGCGCTGGGATAGACGATCGCGCGAAGCAGGTGATTGGCATCACGTTGCTTGGCGATGTTTGTCAATTCCGGACCGATGTCGCTGCCTTGCTTTCCGATTCGATGACAGCGACTGCATTGGGCGCGTAGATCGGTTCGGAAGATCGTTTCGCCGCGTGCCGGATCACCGCCGGAAAGGCACATGGTGAATTCCCGGAACTTCGGCGACGTGATCTCTGCCAGTTGAGGTATCGTCGCAATGCGTTCCAGCGTTTCACGAGCGGCTTGGGAGTGGTCGATGCGCGAGTTGAGTGCCTGCCAAACGTCCAGCTGAACCGAGTCGGCCAAAGCTCCATCCGCAAATTGTTCGCCCAGTCGCACCAGCATGGTGTCGGCTTGCGCGGTGCCGAGCGTGGCGAGCGACCGGATGCAGGCTTGTCGCACCGGAACCGATCGGTTTCCCAGTTGTTGCTCGATGACCTCGATCGCCTTGTCGGGGTGCAATCCGGCGAGTCCTTCGATCGCACGCGCCGCGACGGCAGGGGAGGGGGCGGCGGACAGTTCGACCAGCAGATCGACGCGGTCAGCGGGGGTGATCTCGGAATCGGCGGTCGCGAGCGTGTCGAGTGCTTCGAGTCTCAATGGCTCGGGTGATCGGCGGTCACGGACGAGTGCCATCAACGCGTCCGGCGACAGCGGGATTTTTAGTCGGCGTGAGGCTTTCACGGCCGCGACCCGGATCGCCGTGTCGCTTCTTTCGACCAACCGCGTCAACAAATCGGACGCCGCCGAACGATCGAGTGCTCGATCGGCCACGGGGTCTCGGCGGCGACCATCGACGCGATCCAACAGCGGCGGATCGAGCCAGTCGCCGAGGGCTTCACAGGCGGCCAGTCGCGCCGATGCGGGGCGGGTTTCGTCTTGGATGAATCGCAACAGTCGGCGGAAACTGGATTCGGTGCCGAGCCGAAAGTTGGTATTGATCGCGCGCAGGGTCATCGCGGTGGTCCGGTTGCGATCCTGGTCCAAGGCGGCCGCCAAGTCTTCCATGGCATCGGGCAGGGAGAGGTCGTCGTGGATGGCGCGGGCGGCTTCGGTGGCGACCCAATCGGATGCATCATCCAAAAAGCCGGCGACCGAACGATGGCCTTGCCGACGGAGCGCCACAACGGCAATGATCCGAGCGTTTTCCGAAGGCGAATCCGCGAGTTCTGCCAATTGCTGCGGTGTCGCGCAGGCGGCCAGTGCGGTGACGATCGCGTGCCGCAGGTAGTGCTGATCACGTGGCAGCGTTGCGGCCAGGTTGAGCAGTGTTTTCGTCGCCGCGCCGGTCGGTCGGCGTCCCAGGGCCAGCGCCGCGTGGATGCGGACGTGCAGGTCGGGATCGTCCAACAGCGGTATCAACAGCGCCGCATCACCGGCATCGATCTCGCCCAGCGTCTTGGCCGTGACCGCGCGGATGATCGGGTCGTGATCGGACAGGAAACGATCCAAGACACCGGCGGAGACGCTGCCTGTGCGAAGGATTTGTCCCAGCCCCCAAACGCAGTGCACGCGGGCAAGTTGATCCGATTGCTGGTTGGACAGGATCGTCAACAACGTGTCGGACTGCTGCTTGGCGGCCAAGGCGAACTGGGCGCGAAGTCGAACGCGTTGATCGACGTGCGAAAGCAATCCGGCGAGGACTTCGTCAGATTGCTCGCTGAAATCTTGAGACAACCAGTGCCTGACGGACTCGCGGTTGTCGCGGTCTTGGTCGTTGAGGGTTTCATCGGGTACGTCGATCCGGATCACCGAGCCGGTTTGCGTTAACGGATAGCCGCCGCCCCAGTCGACACCGTAGAGTCCGCCATCGGGGGCGAATGCGATTCCGACGATCGGATCACCGCTGCCGATGGTGTGGGAATCGATCATTCGGAACGAGTCACCGGTGCGCTGGGTGCGAAACGCGTATTGGAATCCATTGGGCGCGCTGGTGACAAAGAAGAAGTCTTTGTAGGCCGCTGACAGCGCGGCACCGGGATTGAATTTAAAACCGGCCGGACCATCGACATAGTTCTGAATCGGCGGGACCAGGTAGGCGGCATGGTCCTGGCCGGCAACCTGCCACAGGTTTTCGTCCGTCCAAGGGTTGTACGCGTCGCCACGGTACTGGTAATTGCATCGCCATCCGGCATCCATCTGGTCGACGATCCAAACGAAGCGTTCTTTCTCGCCGGGTTTATCGGCGTCGTTGTCGACACCGAACAGATTGCCGTACTGGTCGAAGGCGAATTCTTGAACGTTGCGCAGCCCGTGGGCGAACACTTCGAAATCGCTGCCGTCCGGGTTGCAACGCATGACGCCGCCCTGATTGGGATAGCTGATTTGTCTGCCATCGTCGGTGGTCACGGCGATCCCTTTGTCACCGATCGACCAATAGATCTTTCCGTCCGGTCCGATCGCCAAGCCGTGCATGTCGTGGCCGGCGTAGGCGATGTGCAGTCCGAATCCGGTTGCCATGACTTGGCGATCGTCGGCGCGTCCGTCGCCGGTCGTGTCGGTCAGTTTCCAAACGTCCGGCGCGATCGTCGCCCAGACCGAATCGTCCCAGTGCAACACGCCGGCGGCGATCCCGGTCACTTCGGTTTTAAAATCGTCGGCGAACAGATTGATGGTGTCGGCCGTCCCATCGTCGTCGGTGTCGACCAGGCGGTGAATCATTTCGCTGATCACGGTCAGATCCCGCCAATCGTGTTGGCCGTCTTCGTTGACGTCTTCGACGTGCTTGGCCGCTTCGACTTGATCGCCACCGATCGCCAGGACGCGATGATAGAATGCGCGTTTCTCCTCCACCGTTTTGAAACCGACGTCATCGGGGATCCACTCACTATTCGCCCGGATGTCCAGGTCCTGGATCTTGCGACGCTGGGTTTGGGTCACGTAGACGTCGCCGTTGTCCGCCACGCTGATCGCAACGGGGTCCGGTACGTTGATCGATCCGCTCCAACGCTGGTATTTCAGCTTGGGCAGCGCGTCGACCGATTCGGGTTCGGTTGCCCCGGTGCCGCAGCAGAAGACGCATCCTGAGAGGACGGCAGTGACGCAAACCAGTTGACGCGTCGTGACATGAAATGGCATGGAAGCAGTGGCGATGGAGGGTGGTGTTTCGGGGCAGGCTCGAACGCTGATCGTAGGATGCAACGTCCGCAGGTCCATCATACCTGCCGTGCAACGCTGTGAAGCATTTTTTAGCGGTAGGGCGCGAGCCCTCCGGTGTTTCGGGAACGATGAGGGACCGGAGGGCTTGCGCCCTGCCGCTAACACCTCGTCAAACGCAGGAAACGAATGCTTCACAACGTTGCCTGCCGTGGCATCAAAATCGACAGGCTGAAAACCGATCTCGCCGTCCGGTCACGCCGTCCGGTCACCACAGCGGGACGCCCGATTTCCGCTAGAATGATCGTCCCTACCCGGCGGGCGCGCACCGCACGCCACCATCCTCACCTGAAACGACGTTCAACACCATGAATCAGCTGCACCGTTCGGTTGCACCCTCGTGCCTCCTCCTGCTCGGTTTTCTTTCGCACGGCCTGATGTCGCACTCAGCGGCGCTCGGACAAGATGGATTCCAACCGATGTTCACCGACGCCGAATTGAGCGGCTGGGTGCGAACCAACACGCCGGAAGAAACATGGCGGTTCGACGACGGCGTGTTGTACTGTACCGGCAAACCGATCGGCGAGATTCGAACGGCGAAGATGTACCAGGATTTTGTGATGGAACTGGAGTGGCGGCATCTGGTGCCACGGGGAAACGCCGGCGTGTTCGTCTGGGCCGATGACATCACGGCGCGTGGCGTGCCGTTCCATCGCGGGATCGAAGTGCAGGTGCTCGAGAACGCCTACGGCAACACCAGAAGCCACACCACGCACGGTGACATCTTTCCGATTCACGGGGCGACGATGACACCGATCAATGGACGTGGTGGCAGCCGCGCCTTCCCGACCGAGAATCTCTCCAAGCCGAGTCCGCAGTGGAACCACTACCGGATCGAATGCCGTGACGGCGAGATCTCGCTGGCCGTCAACGGCACGGTCGTCACGCGCGGAAAGGACTGTGTCCCGCGAAAGGGATACATTTGTTTGGAATCCGAGGGCGGCGTGGTTGAATACCGCAACGTCCGAATCAAGGAACTGCCCGGCGGTGATGTGCCGGCTGACCAGATTGCGATCGCCGACCGCGGCTACCATTCGCTGTACACCGGATTGAACTTGAACGGCTGGGAGGCGGACGATGTGTCTCGCTGGAACGTCAAGGATTGGGTGCTCGCGTTTGAAGCCGCCGAAGGGACCACGGGAACACTGACGACGACGCGTTCCTTTGATCACGCAAGCTTCGTCGTGGATGTGCGTTTGAAAGAAACCGACAGCAACGTCGTGATCCAGGCGGGCGAAGACGTGCAAATCGATCTGGCGGATTCGGCGTACGCGAAACTCTTGGAAAAACCGGGTCGTTGGAACCGCATCGAAGTGGTCGCCAAAGACGGCAAGCGAATCGTGAATCTGAACGGACAACCGGTCGTTTCAGTCACCGCCGCCGACGGTGCGAGCGGCAAACTGGTGCTGTCGCCATCGGGGCCGGTTGACTTTGCGAACCTGTACGCGGCGGAGTGAAACGGATCCCGCGGGGAGGGAAGCCAGTATCCGAAGGGACGAAAGCGAGTAGCCGGAAGGAAACGCAGCGACACCTTCGGGAAGATCGGGGCGCCGACATGATTCGCTGTCACGCCTTCCTCGAGTCACGCCAGGATTTCATGCACGACTCTCGGCGGTTGAACGCCGGTCAGACGTTCTTCCAGGCCGCTTCTGTTGAAGAACAGCTTTTGATGGTGCAGCCCCAGGGCGTGCAAGATGGTGGCGTGGAAATCGTGGACGCTGACGGGATCTTCGATCACCTTGTGCCCGAATTCGTCGGTCTTTCCATAGCTGGTTCCTCCCTTGATCCCGCCACCGGCCATCCAGGACGTGAAGGCTTGCATGTTGTGATCGCGGCCGGTGTAAAGGTCGCCGCTACGCTGCGACGTGGGCGTGCGACCGAATTCGCCGCCCCAGATCACCAGGGTTGAATCGAGCATCCCGCTGCGTTTGAGATCCTTGAGCAGCGCCGCGACCGGTCGGTCCGTGCGTTCACATGCGGCGCGGTGGTTGTCTTCCAAGTCGACGTGGCTGTCCCAGGGTTGTTCTTCCAGGAAAATCTGTACGTAGCGGACACCGCGCTCGACCAATCGCCGGGCCAACAGACAACGTCGGGCAAAGGAGTCCGTCGGTGCGGCGCCCACGCCATACATTGACAGCGTTTCTGCCGTTTCGCCGGACAGGTCCAGCGCCTCGCTGGCGGAAAGTTGCATCCGTGCGGCCAGTCCATACGATTGGATCCGGGCATCCAGTTGTGCGTCGTATTGGCGATCGTTTCGATGATGCTGGTCGAGTTGTTTCAGCAGGTCCCGCGCCGTTTCGGTCACCGCGTCGGGTTGATCGAATTGTGGTTTCAAGTTCAGGATCGGGGATCCGGTGGGCCGGAACGGCGTTCCCTGGTACACCGGCGGCAGAAATCCCGCGGTCCAGTTGCGGGTGCCGTTTTTCGGTAGCCCCAGCGGATCGGAAAGCACGACGTAGGCGGGAAGGTTTTGATTCTCTGAACCGAGTCCATAAACCGTCCAGGCACCCAGCGTCGGATAGCCCATGAATAGACGACCGCTGTGGATCTTGTAGAGTGCGTTGTCGTGGTTGGGGTGGTCGGTCCACATCGAATGGATCATGCAAAGGTCGTCGGCCATCTGTGCGGTGTGGGGCAAGACGTCCGCCATCCACATCCCGGACTCGCCGTGCCGATCGAACTTGTATTTGCCTCCCAGCATGACGCCGACGTCAGACGTACCCGTGTTGCCGATCTCTTCGACATTTCCCGGGTAGGGTTGGCCGTCCATCTTGCCCAGCAATGGCTTGGGATCAAACAGATCCATTTGACTCGGCCCGCCGTTCATGAACAGCTGGATGACCGACTTGGCGGTGGCGGGATGGTGAACGGGTTTGGGGGTCAGGTCATAGATTCCGCTGCCATGGGGTGGGAGGGCATCGTCAGACGCTGTGGCGCTCTGGCCAAAGAAATCCGCACCGAGCATCTGGGCCAGCGCGGCGCCGAGCAGGCCGTCACTGGTTCGGGCAAAAAAATCACGGCGGCTTTGTGTCGGCTGATTCATTCCTTAATCCACATAGAGGAACGAAGCGGAATTCAAGATCGTGTGGCAATACGTTTCCAGTGCTTTGGCCGAATTGTCTCCCCAAGCCGACCGCAGCTGTTGCAACGACTCGGTGCCCAGTGTCCGTTCGCGATCGCTGGGAGATCTGGACAAGGCCAACTGGTAAACTGTCTCGACTGTTGCTTCGTCGTTGCTGTCGTCGTCATCGCTGTTCTTGTCACCAACGATGGTTTCGACGCGGCGGGCCATCGCGGCGGCTAGCTCTCGGACGCGGCCGTTGTTCATCAGCATGAGCGCCTGGGGAGAGACCGTGGACACGTTTCGCGACAAACAGTTGGGACCCATTTGAGGATAATCAAACGTGTCCATCATCGTCGGGATTTCGGTCCGCCGGTATTGCAGGTAAACGCTTCGCCGCCAGCCGCCACCGTCGGTCGCATTGGCGCTGACCAAGCCGTCGCGATCGATGGAGACGGTGTCGGGGAGTCCGCCCGGCGTGGTGTCCAGTCGGCCGGCGATCGCAAGCAGCGAATCACGCAGCGCTTCGGCATCCATGCGACGCAGGTTCATGTGCGAGAGGAGTCGGTTTTGCGGATCGACTTGGTGCGCTCGTTCGGTAACCTGACTGGATTGTTGGTAGACGCGCGAATTCATGATCAGCCGATGCATCTCCTTGATGCTCCAGCCACGTCGGATGAATTCGATCGCCAACCAGTCGAGCAACTCGGGGTGCGAAGGACGCTCACCCTGGACGCCAAAGTTTTCCAGGTCCTTGACCAATCCGGTTCCGAAATGGTGGTGCCAGATTCGGTTGACCATCACGCGCGCGGTCAGCGGGTGATTGGGGTTGGTCAACCAGCGTGCCAGCGCGAGTCGGCGGCCGGTCTTGGCGGTGCCGTCGGGGAACGGGGGCGTGACGACGAACGGATTGCGTTGGTCGGTCAGCACCGCGGGCACGCCGGCAGCCACCGGATCGCCGGGCTTGTCGTGTTCACCGCGTCTCAACACGTAGGTCGGTGAGGGACGTCCGAGGTCCCAGAGCGCCCGAATCGCGAGCGGTGGAGCCATCTTGCGCCGCACACGATCAATTTGGCGATCGGCGTCTTCGATCTGTTGCCGCAGCGAAAGGACGCGCTCGGATTGGTGGGAATCGGGACGCAGTTCGGCTTTGACAAGTCGTTCGACCAAGATCTTTTGCTTCAGCGTGCGATTGTTGTCGGCTTTCTTCAACGCGTTCAACGTCGCCCGGTTGTCGTCTTCGGATTGATCGGGATAGTGATCGCGCAACAGCTGCAACTGCAAGTCGGCCGTCCATTGTTTTTGTTGGCCTTGCAGTTGTTTGATCTGTTTTTCCAGCGGCGGATTTTTCTCGGCGACCTTGCGCCGGTGCTCGGGTGTGGCGACGTTCAATGTTCGTGTCTTGAAGCTGTCCCAGTCATGTTCGTCCAGCGCGCCTTGGAACACCGCCTTAAGCCGGTAGTAGTCGCGATGGGGAATCGGGTCGTACTTGTGCGAATGGCAACGTGCGCATTCCATCGTCAAACCCATCAGCCCTTCGCTGACGACGGTGATTGCGTCGCTGATGACTTTCAGCCGCTCGGGGACGAAGTTCATCGTGCGCGACCCGGTCTCGTCGATTCCCATCCGCAGGAATCCGGTGGCGATCAGCTGGTCGACGATGGCATCGGTGACGGTGTCGGCGTTTTGATAGTCGACCAGTTCGTCACCGGCGAGTTGCTCCAGTAGGAATTGGTCGTAGGGCTTGTCGTCGTTGAACGCCCGGATGACGTAGTCGCGGTATTTCCATGCAACCTTGCGAATCGGGTCGGCGGAGATGCCGCCTTCGGAATCCGCGTAGCCGGCCAGATCCAACCAATAGCGGCCCCATCGCTCCCCATAGTGGTTCGACGCGAGCAACCGATCGATCATCTGGGCATACCAATTCGGGTCGTCTGAATCGCGCCAGAACAGGTACTCGTCCGGGCTGGGCGGCAGACCGATCAGATCGACGTGGGCACGTCGAATCAACGTGTCGCGATCGGCGGTCGGGGCGAGTGTGAGATCGTTCTCGGCAAGCCGGTCGAGGATGAATGCGTCAATCGATTGGAAACGGCTTGTTGCGACCGGCGGCTGGAACGCCCAGTGTTGTCGGTCTTCGTCGGCGACCGCACGACTGGACGGCTCGGGATCAGAAGCTTGCGTTGCACCGGCCAGTGTTGCACCGGCCAGTGGCGCCCCGGCGTCGATCCACTGACGCAATGTCTGCGTTTCGGCCTGGGTTGGACGCCGCACAAAGAATTTCAACAGAGACTCACTGGGCGGACAGGCATGGCTTTCGATGCGCCGGATCATCGGGCTCGCATCGGCGTCGCCGGGGATCATGGCCGGTCCGTTTTTACCACCGGCGATCATGGCGGCGCGGCTGCGAAGGTCGACGCCGGCTTGTCGGATGCGCGGTCCATGACAGGTGTTGCAACGGAGCAGGAGGATCGGCAGCACGTCGTGCTGGTCGACGGTTTCGGATTTCGATTCGGCCGCGACTTTTGAATGGCCGCCGGCTTCGATCCAGGTGTGAATGGATTTTCGTTCGTCGGCGTCGAGTGGCGGTTCGCCGTCGGGCGGCATTTCCCCGTCGGCAATCACCGACCACAGTCGGCTGTCGTCGATCGATTCGGCGAGCAATGGATCACCGGACTCACCGCCCCGACGCACGCCGGTCATCGACGAAAGATCGAGTTCGCCTTTTTGAACTTCGCCGCTATGGCACTTGCCGCATTTAGTTGCCAACACCGCTTCGACGGCGTCTTCGAACATCGGCGGAGCGGCCGTGACGTCGGACGCCATCGCGAACAGCACCAGGGTGCAGGCGGCGGCAATGGCAACGACAACTCGTTGGCAACCCGTTCGTGGACGTGGTGCAATTTTCAGCGTCATGCCGCTGGCTTTGAGCGTTCCGACGCCCGTTGCGAATTGAAACGCCGATCGTCTCATGCGAACAACTCGTGGACGACCTTGGCGTCGTCGGGACCGGTCAGCCGATGCGTTCGTCCGCCGTGGTGATAGGTCAGCTGATCGTGCCGCAATCCCATCAGATGCAGGATGGTGGCATGCAGGTCTCGAAAGTGAACTTTGCCTTCGACCGCCCGATCACCGGTTTCGCTGGTTCGGCCGTGCACGTGTCCTCCTTTGACGCCGCCGCCGGCCAGCCAGAACGTGAACCCTTTTGAGTTGTGACCGGTTTCGTCTTTGCCGTCATCGGGAACCAATCCCGGCCGACCGAATTCACCGCCCCAGACCAGCAACGTGTCGTCGAGCAACCCTCGTGCGGCCAGGTCTTCCAACAGAGCGGCGATCGGTGCGTCCACGGTTTCGCAATTCGCCTTCAAGTCACGTCGGTGATTCTTGTGCTGGTCCCAACCGCCATGGTTGACTTCGATGAAACGCACCCCGGATTCGGCCAAACGCCGCGCCAACAAACATTGGCGGCCGAAGTCGGTCGGTCGGCAGGTTCCGACCGACAACTTTTTGCCCACGCGGTAGCGACGCAACGTCGCTTCGGTCTCGTTGCTCAGATCGAGCAGTTCCGGCGCCGCGGCTTGCATTCGAAAGGCAAGCTCCATCGATTCGATCACGCCTTCGAGCGCCGCATCGCCGTTTCGGTCGGACAAGTGGTCTCGGTTCATCGATTGCACGAAGTCGAGTTGGCTGCGTTTGACTTCGGCCGGCAAATGGTTCCCCGAGATGTCGCGGATGGTCGCCAACGACATGTCTTCGCCATTGGTGCCGATCGGTGTGCCGGCGAACTCCGTGGGCAGGAACTCGCTGGAGTAGACCGACGGCTTGGCTGCATTCAAACTGACGAAGCTGGGCAGGTCCGCGTTCTCGCTGCCCAGTCCGTACGAGATCCACGAGCCCATGCTCGGACGCTTTCGCAGTTTCTCACCGGTGTGGAGTTGCAGGAACGATTGGGCGTGGTTTCCGGTGTCACAATACATCCCGTTGATGACGCACAATCGGTCGGCGTGTCTGGCCGTTTCGGGCATCAACTCGGACACCCACAACCCGCTTTCGCCGCGCTGTTGGAACTCAAAAACCGATCCCGGATGTTTTTTGTTTCCCGTTTGTGGTTTGTAATCGAACGTGTCCATTTGCGCCGGACCGCCGCTCATGCAGAGGAAGATGACACGTTTGGCACGCGCGAGCTGGGGCGTTGTCCCCTCGGTGGACGCGCCGGCCGACTGCTGCAACAGCGCTTGCAGGGACAGAAAGCCAAAGCCACAGGAAGCGGTTTGCAGCATGGATCGACGTGAAATCATGGCGGCTCTCTTTCAATCCACGTAACGGAATTCGTTGGTCGTCATCAAGGCCTGGGCGAGACTTGCCCAGGCATGCAATCGGCATCGGTCCCGGTCTTCGTCGCCGCCCGCGAGTGTGGCTTCGGTCGTGCGCAGATAGGCGAACGATCTGTCCCGCTCTGATTCGCTGGGATCTCGCCCCAGCACGGCGGAAAAAATGGCCCGCAGCCGATCTCCGTCATCGCGAACGTCATCATCGAGCACCCGGCGGGCCAATTCACGCGATTGTTCCACCGCAAACACGCTGTTGATCAAGAACAACGATTGCGTCGGCAAGGTCGTGACATCGCGTTTGCCCCGCACGCTGACACCATCGGGAAGATCAAACGCGGCCAGTTCTTGTGGAGACGCGTGACGCAGCATGCAAAGGTAAACACTGCGGTGATGGGACTGGCGGTGCAGGTCGGTCGAGGCACCCGGCGGCCAGTTGATCAACGTGTCCAACGTTTCGATCGCGGAACCTTTTGCCGGGGCGTAATCCAGCCGGCCACTGGCTTGCAACATGCTGTCTCGCAGCGATTCCGCATCCAGCCGTTTGCGAGCGTGTCGCGACAACCAAATGTTTTCCGGATCCTGTTCGGTCATCCCCGAGTCGGCCAGGCTGCTCAGACCGTACGTTCGCGACAACACAATCGCCCGGATCATCCGCTTGATCGACCAACCTTCGCGGACGAATCGGTTGGCCAAGTGGTCCAACAATTCGGGGTGCGACGGGCGGGCACCGTACACACCAAAGTCATCGGGCGTGGTGACGATGCCGCGGCCGAACAGATGCATCCAGATTCGGTTGACGATGACGCGGGCGGTTTGCGGGTGGTCGGGGTGCGTCAGCCACTCGGCCAGTTCCGCTCGGCCGCTACGGTCGCTGCCGATCGTGATCGAGATGTCGTTGAAGCCGTCTTCGCTGACGTTTCGATAGGCCGTCAAAACACCGCGCGTCACCGAGGGTCCGAGTTTGGTGCCCTCGCCGTTGATGTGGATCTTGCAATCGGTCGGTTTCGCCTTTTCACGAACGCCCATCGCAAACCCCAGTGGCGAAGACGGACGCACGCCCCGCGGTTGGCCCGACGACCGGTGCAGATCAATGACCTCATCGTCACTCAGCGCGCGAGACAACAGCGTGAACTGGCCGATGTTTCCCGTCAGCGGCGCAAACTTGTCACTGCGGGCGGCCAAGCAATAGTCGAGTGACGTTGCAAAGGTCGCCTCGATTTCGCTGGCGATTTCGAGTCGACCGTTGAGGAACACTTTTACTTGATTGCCGGCCCGCACCAGTGCGACATGGTTCCAGCTGTTGCGGGGGATCACCGTGGATCCGACGATCGATGTTTTCTTGACGTTGCCATTGAACACGAACAGTTTTCCTGAGCGTGACTTGTCGTGCTTTCCGCCGATCCCCAGATGATCACCGGGCAACGTTTTGTCATCCAAGGCCGCGCGGGAGAACAAGTACGCCGTGATCGGTCGCGCGTCATTGTTGACTGCGTTTCGGAACCAAAACGAAACGGAGTACGATTCAGTGGGTTGATCGAATCGGCCGGTGAAACGCGTGTCGTTCACTTCGGCAAAGGTTGCCGCCGAGAAATCCGCTTCGCCCTGGAGCACCAGCTCGTCAGGTTTCGATTCCAGCGTCGCGTGAAGTTTCGGTTCGAGGGCGTTGATGAATTCCGAGTAGGCGGCCGGCAGTTTCGGCGGTGACGTGCGGTCGGGCTGTTTGCGGGTTGCTTGCAGATCGGCGTGCAACTCGTGCAGCGGCGTCGGCGGCGCCGTCAGTTTCTCATTGCCAGCGGCGCCGTAGAGCGTCTCGGTGCTCCGAAAGATTCCCGCCAGGGCGTAGTAGTCTTTGGTCGGAATCGGATCGTGTTTGTGGTCATGGCATCGGGCGCAAGCGACGCTCAGCCCGAGCACACCGGTGCAGACGACGTTGATTTGGTCGTCGACGACATCCATCGCAAAGTTCTTGTTCATCGCGACGGCCGGTTTGGACCCGATCGCCAAGAAACCGGTTGCGATCAGTTGCCGGTTCCGCTGTTGGGCCGTCGCCGCGGGCAACAGGTCCCCGGCGATTTGTTCGGTCAGGAACCGGTCATAAGGTACATCTTGATTAAACGATTCGATCACATAGTCGCGGTACCGCCAGGCATTGGGGAACGTCGCATTGCGTCCCAGCCCGTCGTCGCCGTTGGATTCCCCGTAGCGGGCCACGTCCAACCAGTGCCGGCCCCAGCGGACTCCGTACTGGGGACTGTTCAACAGGCGGTCCACCAGACGCGCCGTCGCCTCGACACCGTGGCGATCGAAGTCGACCAGGAACGCTTCGATATCCGCTTGTGTCGGCCGCAGACCGATCAAGTCGTGGTACAGTCGACGAACGAGTTTGCGTGGGTCGGCGTCATCGGTCGGGTGCAGTCCGATCTGCCGCATCGACGACAACACGAAGCGGTCGATCGAATCGCGAGCCCAATCGGAATCGTTGACCGACGGCACGGGCGGATCTTGTCGGGGGACAAAGGACCACAAAGACTCATCGTCGGCGGCGTTGGGCTCGGCGCGAGACGAAGCGTCGGCGAGAGGCTGATCCCGGGGATCGACCGCGCCGAGGGAAACCCATGTTTCGAAATCCTTGATGATCGTTGCCGGCAGCGGTTCCTCCGGCGGCATCTCCAATCCGTCGTAACGCAGCGCTTGGATGATCAGACTTTCGTCCGGGCTGCCGGCCAACAACACCGGACCGGATTCGCCGCCGGCCAGCATCGACTGGCGATTGTCGACGCGAAGCTTTCCACCGAGTTCATCCGAGTCCGCGGAGTGGCACTCGTAACAGTGCTTGACCAGCACCGGACGGATCTTCTTTTCGAAGAACTCCAGTTGGTTGTCTGCCGGCGCGGGGCTGCCGAGAACGATGGCCCAAGACAGAAAGAAAACGGCAGCGGTGATTCGGTGTGGGGTCACTGCAGCGGCGTTGCAAAGGCGGGGGCGGGGCGGGGGAGGGAAGACCATTGTCGGCCAACCGCTGCCGCATTGCAAGCAAGTTCATTTGCCGAGCTGTTCGCGGTATCGGGCGCAAGCCCTTCGGTTCCCCATCGTTACCGAAACACCGGAGGGCTCGCGCCCAATACCGCTAAATCGAGAAGCGAATTACCCCAAAATGGCTCCCCTCTCCCCCGAACAAGCCTCTTGATCGATTCGGATTGATCATGCACGCCAACTGATTTTGGCAGGCGAAAACGTTGCGACGAGTAGAGGCTTGTTTGGGGGAGAGGGGCTGGGGGTGAGGGGGAATCCGCATGACGACAGGACGATGCAATCACAAGGCCACCGAGTTTGCTCGTGATCAGCGCGGCCGATCGAATGAATTTGAAAACTCGGTTTAGCTGATGCCGCGCAATCGTGGTTGCGCCCGAGGAAAGTTTCGAAATGAGTATCCGATGTGCGATACACAGTTGATTTCTGCTGAGTCGATTTGATGTAGTTCGCATTCCAGCGCACGACATATCGCCAGATCCAACCGGGGTTCGAGAACGTATCGTTGCCGTTATCCAGCAACGGCGCACAGAATAAATCCCCCTCACCCCCAGCCCCTCTCCCCCAATTCCTGACTCGCTTAGGCTCGTCAGGAATCGGGGGAGAGGGGAGCCATGGTGTTTCATTTTCGCTTCTCGATTGAGCGGTATCGGCCTCGCGCCCTGCCGCTAAAAGATGCTTTACAGCGTTTACGGCCCACACCGTCTTGTGACAATCCTGCGTTGCCAACCAATTCGGTCCCGGTGAACGAAGCCGACGCCGTGAATGACCGCTGCAACGGCTTTATTTTCTTGTCATCCATTTTCTTGTCGCCTATTCTGCGCCTGCGGCGTCGGCGATTCACGGTACAACACTGCTCTCTCGTCGTGCACCTGGATGAGACGAATTCCGACCGGACCCTGACATGCGATTCTCCATCCGATCCCTGCTCGCGATCCTGCTGCTGTGCGCGATCTCGTTTCCGTTGGTGAGCGGGATCGCCGACCTGCGACGCGACGAGGAGATGCGGATGCAGTTGCGTGTGGAGATCGAAACGCTTCGCGAGAGGATGGCGTTGGATGATCCGCAGCGACAGCGTGTCAAGCAGCACCAACACGACGAACTGACATCGATTCGGGCCGTGCGAGAGCAAGCTCAACGGCAGTTCGAGACGATCCAGCAGAAGTACGGCGGGATTGAAGTTCGCGGCCCCGACGTGCTTTCGCTGCGAACCGTTCCCCAATTGCGACGCGAAAAGATGCCGCCGCCGGTCGTGTTCCGCATCCACGTCCCGACCGACCGCGAAGTCTGGCTGAAGTACGCGGTGATTCCCGCCGAGGGCGTCAGCCGCTCAGCCGATCAACTCGACGAACGTCAAGATCCTCCGGTCGGATCCGGGTTCGCGCACCCCGGTCACTATGAAGTGAAGCTCGAACCCGGCGAGCATCTTCTGGGGGTGGAAACCGGTCCGGTCCGTGGCAAGGTGCTGCCGGCCAGCGTTCGATTAGGTGACAAGCCCTTGCTGGAAACCGAGTTCTCCGGCGACGGCATTCCGAGTACGGGGGCGTATCACATCACTGGGACGAAACAACTTGATTTTCCGCCACAGCGTCGCTTGCCTTGGTTGCTGAACATCAAAGTCGATCTTCGAGACGACGACAACTCTCGTCGCGATGCGCCTTTCGACGGTTGTCTTTGGTTGAGTGACCGTTCCAGCGGTTACGATCCCTTTCCCCACACGATGGTCGATCCATGATGCCGAAGTTCGCGACGGTTCTTTTCTTTTGCACGCTGGCGGTCATGATCGCCGGACTTGGCTGGGTCGGGATGACCCGGCGCTCGATCGCACGTGACATCGTCCAGCTTCGGCAGGAATTGGAATCGCTGCACAAGTCGACGCGACTGGACAAGGCGCTGCGCACTCAATTCGGCAAAGACGTCGAGTTGATCGCTAGTGTCTTCGATCAGTGTCGCACGGCCGATGATCTTCCGCGGTTGGGCGGCCACCGGATCATCTCCAACGCCGACAACGGCGAATCGGTCGCGTTTTATGTTCCCGAAGGTAGTCATCAGCTGGGCGTTCGTTGCGTCTGGAAACCAACCGCCGTCAAAACCAACTCGGCGACTTCGCCGGAGACCGACACGGCAACGGCTGAACCGCTTGTGGGGGAATCAACGTGGTCCATTCCCTTGGTCGCCGAGCGCAGCTACCTGTTCGACCGGGTCGGTTCTTGGAACGATGTCCAACCGATCGGCTGGAAACTTTCGTGCAATGACGAGTCTGCGTTTCCCGCCCGAACCGAAATGCTTCCGCTGCCGCCCTTGCGAGCCGACGGCGGTTCTTGGAGCACCTATCGCCGCGCCGTGTTTCCCAATCAGGTCAATTTCAAGGTGCTCGGCGATGCAGCGGGCCGCGCCTTCATTCCGTCCCCGCTGCGACTGGCCGAGTGGACTCGGTACGGTCGCATCGACGACGTCGGCTTGAAGATCGATTTCAAATTGACACTCACGTCGGACAATCCTCCGGTCGTTTCGGCAACCGACGCCGAAGTGTGTCTGATCCTGAGTCAAGGGGATCGGCTGGGCGACTATCTCGGGGGCGGTCGATACGCCGTCCGGACACACTGAGGTGCGTGCTGAAATCGCACGTTGGTGCCCTTTTGCTGTGCACTATCGCGCGCCGTTGGCGCTCGATAGGATTGATAAACCGTTGACGGTCCACGGACTTTCCGCTGCAGCAGCGTTACAGCGTTAGATCGGATCGCAAATCGAATTTGGCGCGCGGTGTGCCGTAAACAACGGGAACAGCGCGGAGGGTTGTGCGAGCGGCCTCCGGAACGATCTCGTTTCCCCACCCATGTTTTTCAGGAACGGTCCTTCCCAGGAACCAAGTGCAGTATCAGAAAAATGCTTGATCTATCTGAATATCAAATCGATGTCAAAAACGTGTTCCGAAACGCTTCGCCCGCGACGCTTTACGAGGAGGCCTTGCGGTATGAGAAACAAGCAACGCTCGCCGACACCGGCGCATTGATCGCCTATTCGGGTGACAAGACCGGCCGCTCGCCCAAGGACAAACGGATCGTCGAACACCCCGAGTCGAGCGATGACGTGTGGTGGGGCAGCGTCAACATCGGGCTGCACGAGAACGCGTTTTGCGTCAACCGTGAACGGGCGATCGATTACCTCAACACCCGCGAGCGACTGTACGTGCTGGACGCGTTTGCCGGCTGGGATCCCAAGTATCGCATCAAAGTCCGTGTGATCTGTGCGCGGCCGTACCATGCGTTGTTCATGCACAACATGCTGATCCGGCCGACACGTGAAGAGCTCGCCGATTTCGGCGAACCCGATTGCGTGATCATCAATGCCGGTGCCTTCCCCGCCAACCGCTACACCACCGGGATGACCTCCAAGACCAGCGTGGACCTGAGTCTGGAGCGACGCGAGGTAGTGATCCTCGGCACCCAGTACGCCGGCGAGATGAAGAAAGCCGTGTTCACGTTGATGAATTACTTGATGCCGCGCAGCAACGTGCTGCCGATGCACTGCTCGGCCACGTCCGATACCGAGACCGGTCAATCCTCGGTCCTGTTCGGGCTCTCGGGCACCGGAAAGACGACGTTGTCGGCAGACCCCAAGCGGGAGCTGATCGGCGATGACGAACACTGCTGGACCGATGACGGCGTGTTCAACATCGAAGGCGGTTGTTATGCCAAGGCGATCTATTTGACCCGCGACGCCGAACCCCAGATCTTTGACGCACTGCGGTACGGTGCCGTGCTGGAAAACGTGGTCTACGATCAGGCCGATCACCATGTCGATTTCGCCAACGCCAGCATCACCGAAAACACGCGCGGTGCCTATCCGATCGAATACATCCCCAATGCCAAGATCCCGTGCATCGCGGAGCATCCGACCGATGTGATTTTCCTGACCTGCGACGCCTTCGGTGTCCTGCCGCCGGTCAGCAAGTTGACGCCGGAACAGGCCGAGTACCATTTCATCAGTGGTTACACCGCCAAGGTTGCCGGGACTGAAGTCGGCGTCACCGAACCCGAAGCGACGTTCTCGCCGTGTTTCGGTGGCCCGTTCCTGGTCTGGCACCCGGGCAAGTACGCGGAGTTGCTGTCCAAGCGAATCACGCAGCACAAGACCAACGTGTGGCTGATCAATACCGGTTGGAGCGGCGGCGCGTACGGCGAAGGCAGCCGAATGAAGCTGTCGTACACCCGGGCGATCCTGGACGCGATTCACTCCGGCGCCCTCAAGACCGCACCGACAGAAAAAGAGCCGTGCTTCGGATTGGAGGTCGTGACGCAGGTCCCCGACGTGCCCGATGAAATGCTGCTGCCACGCAACACCTGGGGCGATCCGGCCGCGTACGACGCCACGGCGGCAAGGTTGGCCGAACTGTTCCACAAGAACTTTGTGACCTACGCCGATGGCGTCAGCGCCGCGGTTCGCGCCGCCGGTCCGCTGCTGCACCAAACAGCCGCCGGCTGAGCGTCCGCGTCGTCCCCCGTGGCCGGCGCTCGGCCACGGCGCGACACAACGCGTGTGCTGCTGCGGCGAGCCAAGGTTTGTGTTTGACATCTCGCGAGCTTGCGATGTATTATGGAGCTGTCCGTCCCAGGAGACTTCATGAGCAACAAAGCAACCGCGAAAAACCCCTCGAAACCCGTCGGCAGTGTCAAAGCCTTCGGCGACGCCGCCGAATGTCTCAAGACGCTCGCCCATCCGGTCCGCTTGCGAATCGTCCAGCTCTTGCTGCACGGCCGCTACAACGTCGGCGAATTGGCCGAAGATTGCGAGATCCCTGATAACGTGGCCTCTGAACACCTGCGGCTGTTGCAACGCTGTGGGTTTTTGTCCAGCGAGCGGGAAGGGCGGCGGGTGTTTTACCAAATCGCCGAACCCCATCTCGAACAGCTGATGGCGTGCGTCGAAGGGCGGTTCCTGCAATCGCCCGCCAAGCGACGGTAGCGGCCACCGGTTCCTTTTTTTGCGCACATCTCGTCATCTCGCGATGTGGCATGTTTTCGGTTGTCAACGACGAAGGATTCCCAGTCATGAAGATTGTCATCATCGGCGGAGTCGCCGGAGGCGCCTCGGCGGCGGCGCGCGCCCGGCGGCTCTGCGACCAGGCCGAGATCATCGTGCTCGAGCGCGGGCGTCATCCCTCGTTCGCCAATTAGCGGCATGCCCTACTACGTCGGCGGTGAAATCAAATCGCGTGACAAGTTGTTGGTCGCGCCGATCGACATGCTGCGGCAGCGTCATCGCTTGGATGTTCGCACACGATCGGAAGTCGTTGCGTTGGAGGTGGCCGAGAAGCGCGTGCGGGTGCGTGATCTGGAATCGGGCCATGAGTACACCGAGAGCTACGACAAGTTGATCATTGCGACCGGCGCGTCCCCGTTTCGGCCGCCGATCGAAGGCATTGATGGCCCCCGCGTCCTGACGCTGCGGGACTTGGCCGACGCCGATCGGATGCACCACAGTGCCACCTCGGGGGCGTCGCATGCCGTCGTCGTCGGCGCGGGCTTCATCGGGATCGAAGTCGCTGAGAATCTGGTCCGCCGCGGCATCCGAACCACCATCGTGGAACTCGGTGACCAGATTCTGCCGCCTTGGGACCGGGAGATGATGGCTCCGCTGGAGGACCACTTGCGAGATCAGGGCGTCGAGTTGAGGCTCAACGAATTGGCGCAGCGTTTCATCGATTCGCCCCAGGGGCTGAAGATTGAATTGCAATCGGGAGCATCGGTGGACGCGGATTTCGCGGCGATCTGCATCGGGGTTCGCCCGGAGAGCCGACTCGCCGCCGACGCCGGAATCGCGTGTGGATCGCGTGGCGGCATTGTGGTCAACGATCACATGCAAACCAACGTTGCGGATGTGTACGCCGTCGGTGATGTCACGGAAGTGACGGATTTTGTCACCAAGAAATCCGCTCAGATCCCGCTCGCCGGGCCGGCGAATCGACAGGGCAGAATCGCCGCCGATCATCTCTTCGGCCGTCCATCGACGTACCGGGGGACACAAGGCACCGCGGTCGTCGGTGTGTTTGGGAAAGTCGCCGCGATGACCGGGCAAAGTGAAAAGACACTGCGGCGTGAGGGATTGCGATACGAAAAAATTTACATTCACCCGACCGATCATGCCGGGTACTATCCTGGCGCCGAAGCGATGACGCTGAAGTTATTGTTTGATCCCGACGACGGCGCGATCCTCGGCGCCCAATGTGTCGGTGGCAACGGCGTGGACAAACGCATCGACGTCATCGCGATGGCGATCCAAGCCGGGATGACGGTGTATGACTTGGAGGAATCAGAGCTTTGTTACGCGCCCCAATTCGGACACGCCAAAGACCCGATCAACATGGCCGGGTTTGTCGCCGCCGGTGTGCTCCGCGGTGACCAGCCGATCGTTCACGTGGACACACTCAACGACAAGTCTCACGATCCTTCGTTCCTGTTGGATGTTCGCAGCGAGGCCGAATTCGCCGCGGGGCATCTGCCCGGTGCGACCAACATTCCGATCGAACAGTTGCGGGAGCGTCTCGGCGAAGTCCCTCGCGATCAAACAATCACCGCCTACTGCAAGGTCGGCCAGCGCGGCTATTTGGCGACCCGCGTTTTGATGCAACATCACTTCGACGTTGCCAACCTCAGCGGCGGATACACGCTGTGGTGTCGCTACCACGACTGAGAACAACTGATCCGTTTTCCGTTCCCTCCCTTTCCCCAAGAGACCATCATGAAACGATCTGCACTTTTGAATTTCACTGCGGCCCTTTCGTTGATGATTGTCGCACCCTCGTTTGCCCAAGACGTCCCCGGCCAGAGTGGAGTCGCCAAAGCGACACCGAGTTATCCGGCGATCCAAGGCCACGGCTCGGTCGTTCGATTGCCCCATGCCGCGCACCAGCCGCGCCCGGGGACCAAGTTACTCGTCGACCTGACCCGTGGCAGTGATCCGAGCAAATTAAACGCTGCGATCGAAAAGGTCGCCAAGTACGTCAACATCTACGCCGGAGCGGGCGCGGAACCGGCGGAGGTTCAAATCGCCGTCGTGTTTCATGGCGACGCGACGCTCGCTGTGCTCGACTCCGACGCCTACGCAACCGAGTTCAAGGTGAAAGCGAATCCCAATCTGGACTTGCTGCATCGGCTGCACGAATCGGGGGTCGAGCTGTACGTGTGCGGCCAGTCGTTGATTTCCAAAGGATCGGATCCCGAGGATGTGGCGGGCTTCGTCCAGACCGCCGTTTCCGCCCTGACCGCCGTCGTCAATCTGCAGTCGGACGGCTACGCCTATCTGCCGCTGGGGAATTGAATCTCGGGCGGCGGGGTCGCCCCCTTGAATGGCGGGTTTCCGCCCAGTAGGCTGTTGTTTCCTGGAGGGTGCAGCACTACTACGGCAGAGGTAATTCGCAGCATGAGCATTCCAGTCAAGGGCACGGCGACGACGACTTGCGATCTATTGGTTTCATCGGACTACCTGGGCGGCCAAACGCGTCAGCAAACCGTCATCGGTGTTGGAGAATTTTTGACGAAGTCGATCGTGCGAATCGTCCCGTGGAGCCCGCAATTGATCGGTGTCAGGGCGAACTCGGCGACGTTCATTTCGAGCGTGGTTGCGACTCCGACTCAGAATTTGTGCAACTTCAACACGCGGATGCGGCGTTTCCAAGTGGGCCGCGCCGGTCTGGGCAGTGACCACATTGAGTTTGCCGCACTCTCCCGCGGCGATGTGCGATCCAGGATTCAAGTGGCGACGACGCTGCAGACGCTGGCAACGACAGCGAAATCGACAGGGTCTCTGCAGCGATCCGAAGCGTTCGAGTGCTTTATCAATGCCGACGCCGAGGTCGAACTGACCTTGCCTCGTGCCAACCGTGCGATGGTCGGGATCGAGTATTTTTTTGCCATCAATCCAACCCTTGCCGGCGGGAAGTTGAAGATTTTGTGCGAGGGTCGCGACGCGATCCAGATCCGCCAATCCCAGTCGGTCAGCCCGAAGCAGGTCATCTCGGGGCGACCGACCAACGGTATCGTGGGTGACGTTGTCGCCAAGCGGGTGGAGTACATCGAGGCGACACAAACCAATGACGACAAAAACCGAACCTCCGTCGTGATGGCGTGTCGCGCGCCCGGTTTGTGGGTCGCCGAAAACCCGACGGCCAAACGAGAGGACGTCGACGTAGCGGGCCCTGGCATTGATCCTCCCCTTCGTTCGCTCTGGACGCCCGGAACGGTTATCGAAGATTAGGACCTCCCACCGGATCGCTGTTGGCACGTGAACGTGAGTTTGTTTTTCACCGCTGGAGCCGGAAATACATCATGAGTCAGTCTGAAGAACCGTCTGAAGAAGTCGTTCACGACACAGGCGAGCAGCCCTCCGATTCAATGGACGGCATCTCCCAGACGATCGACGGGACTGTCGATGCACAAGCGGTCAACGCAACCGCCCAGCAGAGCTTCGGCAGCCCGCCGCCGGGAGCGGAATATGGGTACGGCATCTAGATGACGCCCAAGACCGTTTTGCTGGTCGCCGGTTCGGCCGGGTTTTCGACCCGCGATGTGTGGGAGGGCTACCGCGAAGGATTGACCCAATGCGGCGTGCAGGTGATTCCCTATGCGACGTTCTCGATGCTCCGCGTCCTCAGCCACGAAGCCGTCGGGAATGACATCATCGGCAAGGCCCACGACGTGCGCAACGGCGTCGACGCGGTGGTGTTTATCGACGGCATGCATTTCAGCGCCGAGCGTGCCTGGGTTCCGGCCACCCTGCGCGATTCGAACATTCTGACCGCGGTCATCAAGACCGATGATCCGTATTGCCCGATCGCGGACACACAGCGGCTGTACCATTTGGTTTGCACCAACGAACTGAAACAGAAACCCGACAGTGAGGCCTACCTGCCCACCGCGACGTTGCCGCCGCCCGACGTTTCAACGTTGATCGGGAAAGAACCCGAAAGCGACATCGTCTTTGTCGGCACGCTGTTCGAAGATCGCGTGGCGACGATGCTACGACTCGCCGAACACTGCAACCGCCGTGGGCTGCGGTTCCGCATGGCCGGCAATTTTCCCAGCGACGCGTCGAAGTTCAAACGCATCCCGGCGGTGGCTTTTTCATCCGGGACGGTACGTCCGGAGGCAAAGTGGCGGATGTATGCGGCCAGCAAGTTGGTGCTGAACCTGTTCCGTGCGGCCGACCAAGCGGTCTCCCCCAGCCCGCGTGTTTTTGAAGTCACCGCGCTGGGCGGCCCGGCGCTGTTGACCGGAGTGCGACGCGAAGAGGTGACCCGAATCTTCGGCGATTCGGTTTATCATTTTGATGATCCCGACGAGTTGTGCGATCAAGTGGATCGGGCGATCGCCGACGATGCCGATCGTCGCAAGCGTGTCGCACAAGCCAAATCGATCACCGACCAGGCGCACCGGTACCGGCACCGCAGCGAGACCCTGCTGAAATTGCTGGCCCGCCAGCGTGCGCAGAACACGACCGTCCGCGTGACCACCGGCCACTTCGATGCAGCCGACGCCCACGCGGAATCGGGTGTCACGGACAAACGCGACGGAGTTGCCGAGGAACGGTTAGCGTGGTTGATCGGTTGCGGCCGGACCGGATCGACCTGGCTGTGCGAGATGCTCGACGCGCTGCCGGAAATGCGAGGCTGGCACGAGCCGTATTTCGGCCGCTTGGTGCAACACCTGGCGGACCGACCCGACGAACGGAAACGCCCCAGTGCGTTCTTCTTTGACGGCAACGGCAAAGCCGGATTGCGAGCCATTCGCGAAGCGTTCTACGAAGTCGCCCGAACAAAGTATCCGGGGTTTGGCGGCGAAGCGTTGGTCGTCAAAGAGGTCAATACGCCGGAATTGTTCGCGATGATTGAGGAACTGTTTCCGCTCAGCCGAATGTTATTTCTGGTCCGCGATCCATTCGACGTGCTTGATTCCTACATCGACATGCGTCAGCCCGGCAGTTGGAATCGAGCTTCGAACGATCGATCGTCCCGTGATCCGCGGCATCTGGCCAAGCACATTGCCAGTGCGTTTGGTCGCGCGGCCGACGCCTTTGACGCGTTCGAAGCGTCACAAAAGTTGCAGATCCGGTACGAGTCGATGATCGATGGCACGGCAGGTGAACTGACCCGGATCTGTTCGTTCTTGGGTTCGCAACCGAAACCAGATGAAATCGAACAGGTGGTGGATCGGTTTCGGTTTGACCGCCACAAAGACACCGGGCCGGGGGCGTTTCGCCGTCACGGTCGGCCGGGCGTCTGGCGTGATTCGCCGCATTTTACGCCTCCAGTGCGGGAAACCGCCGAACGCATTTTGGGCGATTTAAGGGGCCGATTCGGGTACACTGAATCGCCCCCGCTCTGAGTCCTCCCACGCTGCCGCAACCTGCCATGCCAGCCGAACCAAGCCACGACGACGACCAGGGCGAGCCGGACGAGGAACGTCCATCGACGTTCTTGCACGATAGCGATCTGCCGTCCAGCAGCGACGATTTTTTGGGTCTCGCCAAACGGACCCGTCGCAACGGCGGCGAACAGCAAGAGACGATCAGCGAAAACAGTGATTCGCTGTTGGGCGAGACGATCACGCTCAATGCCGACGGTGACCATGTCTTGGGCAACTTCCGCATCCTCAGCAAGCTCGGCTCGGGCGGTTTCGGAACGGTCTACAAAGCGGAAGACTTGCGGTTGGAGCGATTCGTTGCGATCAAAGCCGCGCTGCCGCGTTCGTCCGACCGAGGGGATGACCAATACAAACGCGTCATTCACGAAGGCCGCGCGGCGGCGGCACTCGAACATCCCAACATCGTCTCGATCTACGATGTCGCCGACCTGGACGGCAAGCCGTACATCATTTCACAGTTGATCGATGGCGTGACGCTGAAGGAGTGCATCACCTCGGGGCCGACCAATCACAAGTGGACCGCCGAGATCATGCTGCGGGTCGCACGCGCGGTCGACTATGCCCACGGCAAGGGCATCATTCATCGCGATCTGAAACCCGGCAACATCCTGTTGGACCACGATGAAAATCCGCATGTCAATGATTTCGGCATCGCCAAACACTCCGACAGCGACGAGACGATTTCCAACGAAAGCTCGATCATCGGAACGCCGGCCTACATGTCGCCCGAACAAGCGGCCGGGCATTCACGCGACGCGGACCGCCGCAGCGACATCTATTCTCTGGGCGTGATCCTGTACGAACTGGCGACGGGCGAAAAGCCGTTTCGCGGCAGTTCGCGGATGCTGATCCACCACGTGATCCACACCGATCCGCAACCGCCGCGGATGCTCAATCAAAGCGTCCCCGCCGACTTGGATACCGTTTGCCTGAAGTGCTTGGAGAAAGACCCCGAACGGCGCTACCAAACGGCGGCGGAGTTGGCCGATGACTTGCAACGGATTCTCAACGGAGATCCTATCCTTGCACGACCGGTGTCGGGGATCGAACATTTCTTTCGACGGTGCCGCCGCTATCCGGCAACGACGGCCAGCGTGGCCGGATTGATCGCCGCGATCGCGATCGGATTGGCCGGCGTAACATGGCAATGGCGTCGGGCCGAGCACAATCGACAACAGGAAGTGATCGCCAGGAAACAGGTCGAACGGTCGCGTGAGCAACTCCAAGAAGAAATCGCGTACTCCAAGCAGATGCTTCACGATGCCGAATCCAAATTGGCATTCAAATCGATGGCTGCCGGCAATCATCGTCTGGCCCAGCGTTCGATCAACCAGCTGCGACCATTCGGTGACGTCGAGTTTCGTCTACTGCGCAATATCGAGGACCGGTATCAAGAGATTCTTCGTCACGTCGAAATGATCACCGACGTCGCGATCTCCGACGACCGACGGCTGATCGCCGCGACAGGACTTCGGACGCTGTTGGTGTGGGACACCGAAACCAAGCGGATCGTCTATCGGTTTCGTGAAAAGGGAAAGCAACTTCGTTGCGTCGATTTCGCGAACTCCAGCCATCGCCTGGCGTGGGGCGGGGAACACGGCAAAGTCTATTTAAAAACGATCGGCGCGGCGGCCGCACCGATGCGACCATTGGACCATGGATCTGCCATCGAAGTGATTCGTTTTTCCGCCGACGGCGCGAAACTGTTGTCGGCCGGTGACAACGGAAACGTCATCGTTTGGACATCCGACACCGGAGCGATGGATGCATCCCACACGGTCTCGACATCGACGATCCGTGCCGCCGATTTCCTGGGCCGCGAGGGAATCGTGACAGGCGACGAAACGGGACGAATCATCCGCTGCGACCTCACGTCGGGGCGTTGCGATGAGATCGCCAAAAACGCGTTTCCGATCCTCTCACTGGACACCAATGCCGACGCCACGCTGTTCGCCGCGGGGACTCAAGACAACCGGTTTTTGGTCGGACGCATCGACGACCCTGAATCCATCCGGCGAATCACGACCAACCATGGTCCCGTCGTGGATCTTGAATTCTGGGACGCAAAAAACGCCCTCGTCACGACGAACCTTTACGGCCAACTAGGTATCTGGCGGCTACCGAATTTGACCGTCCGAGAGTGCCATCACTACTTTCAAGGCATCGGACATTTCACCATCGACACCGGTTCCGACCGCATCTTGCTCGGCGGCGGTGACGGCGGCGTCATCTCACTGCATGTCGACGACGTCCGGCCGGATATGGTTCAAATGTCACGCGGGGTGATCACCGATCTAACACTCGTCGATCAATCCATCGTCGTCTGTCATGCGACGGGGCCGGCGAGTGTCTTGGATCGGGGGTCGGGCCGATTGTTGCGGACGATCCCCGGCGAAACGGACGCTCCGCCCGGTAATCACACCTTGCCGGAGACCCTGACCTGTGCCTCCGCGTCCGGCGATCGTAATCGGATCGCCTTCGGCACCACCGACGGTCGCATCCTGATTTGGAATTCCGAAACGGGAAAGATCCGCATGTGCGGCATGGCGACCGACAAGTCGATTTCTCAGATCGAACTGGCCGATGACGGCTTGAGTGCCTGGACCGGCGGATTCGACGGCGGCGTGCGACTTTGGGATTTGACCAAAGCCGATTCCAGCACTGGGGTCGTCGCTCTGGGCGGCGTGGTTCGCGGGTTGCGATTATCAAGCGACCGGCAGCGGGCCGTCGCCGTTTCGGCCAACGGCCTTGCCGTGCTGATCGACGTGGCCGAGCAGACGGAGCTTGCGCGGACCGAACTCGGCAAATCGTTGCACTGCGTCGCCTGGTCCAGCGATTCATCCCAGATCGCGATCGGCGACGCCCGGGGCACCGTTCATCTGTATCGGAGTGACTTGTCGAACGTCGCCAGAGAAATCGAGGTGCACACCGGACCGATCACGGCGGTCACGTTTTCACCCTCCGACCAACGGATCATCACCGTCGGCAACGACGAGCAGATCGCGTTTTCTAATCTGATCACCGGCCGAACCGGCGCGATGGTGGAAAACAGTCATCCGATGAGCATTCGTGATCTGGCGATCAGCGACGACGCCCGCTGGATGGTCACCGGCGACGTCGGCGGCAATGTCCGAATCTGGTCGGTCGCAAAGTGATGGGCGGCCGGTGAGTCTCGCGATCTCGACAACCGGATGACCGTCAAAGAAACGAAGGACCGTGACCACACGCTCGTGCTCGGGCAACGCCGCGACCGCATCGAGCAGCGACTTGTCGGCCAGATCAACTGCTTTGGCAGGCTGATCGTCGACCGGATTCAGCGCTTCGATCGGACGGGTGATCGGCGTGCGTTTTCGTGTCCGCTGCGCCTCGCGACGTGCGATCTTGGATAGCCAAAAGCCGACCGCATCCGGATCGCGCAACTCCGACATTCGCCGGTGGGCGATCAAGAAGGTCTCCTGAGTGACATCTTGCGTGGCGTGGTAATCCTGGAGTTCTCCCCAGGCCACGGTCCACACCAGCCGCTCGTACCGCGAGACAATCTGTGCGAACGCCTGCTGGTCGTTGCGGTCCGTCACCGCCTGAATCAAGTCAGAATTGCTTTGCACACCCGAACCTCAACGCGTCAGATCTCGTTTCCGAAAAACGAGAGGCGGCGACGGACGCTTTTGCGACCAAAAAAAATGAACGCGAACACATTTTTTTCGACCCGCGTCCGGTCAATCGCTCGCGAAGCATTCCTAAAGTCGTCGCGGCACGCCCTTGCCGCCAAGCGACAACGCCAGCACCAAGACCAGGATGCCGCCGATCAACAGCCCGCCGCCGACACCCAGGGCTTCCGCGGCAGAGGCGACGTAGAGCGGGTTCCAATCGATCGGCCGCAGTTCTTCGCCGCTGATCAGGGCCGAGCCCGCCCAGATCAAGAATCCGGCGCCAGTGGTAAACAGGACGACCGAGACGACGCACGCCAAGATGCGTCCCACCCGGGGAACCGCCAAGGCGACGCCGACCAACGCCCCGAACAGTCCGCCCACGATCAAGCTGGTGATGTCAAGTGGCATGGTCAATCGCTCGCGGTTGTGGCGTTCTCAAAAAAAGTGCGGATTCTCGATCCGCCACCCCATGATACTCTGCGACCGACCACACCTTCAGAAAAGTGATCCGCAGTCGATCTGCAGGCGAATCTGAGGTTTTCTCCGCGTCGTGCACGGAGCCGACGTCGACATGGGTATACTGGACGGGTTGGATCACGAGGATCGAAGCGTCACGCGGCACGGCGATCGGTTGCCTGCCATCCTACCTCCACGACGCCATGCGTACCCGCCCCATCGTTGCTCTCGCGGCATGTTGCTTCTTGGCTCCCTTGTTGCCGGCAGCCGACAGTCCCGAACAGGAGGCGTTCTTCGAAACGAAGATTCGCCCGGTGCTGGTCGAACATTGTTACCAGTGCCATTCGGCGACGTCCAAGGAACCCGAAGGCGGCTTGTTGCTGGATACTCGCGAGGGCATTCGCTGTGGAGGCGACACCGGAGATGCGGTCGTTCCAGGCGAATTGAACGACAGCTTGATCCTGAACGCGCTGCGCTACGAAACGGTCGAAATGCCAAACGCGTTCCCAAAAATCTTCCTACCGCGAAAATCTTCCTACCAAAAAAATTTCCCTACTCACTGCCTTGATTCATTGATCCAGCTCATGCACTTCGCCAGACATGTTCTCCTGCTCGTTGCCATCGCCATTGCAGTCCCAGCACTTGCCGAGCGTGCGGACTGGGTGGAAGGCTCATCAGTGCAGAACGACGGGGCCAATCGCGAGCACTATAACCGAGCGGCGCTTTTGCCTTGGCACCATTTCATGGGTGATTGGCGCGATGCGAACGATACCGAACAAGGCGATGTGGCGTACGCGGTGAGCGAAGTGATCGATGACGACACACGCAAATCGGTGCGCTGGGACGTCACGACGTTGGTGAAAGACTGGACGGCCAACAGGTTTCCAAACAAGGGACTGTTCTTGCGCGTCACTGACGGTCGGGGGCGGATCGTCTTCGCCAGTCGCGAAAGCCCCGACGCGCCGCTGCGTCCGGTGCTTGAGGTCAACGGCGAGGGCGGAATCATCACGCTCGCTGCTACCGCCGATACCTACCTGACCGCGTCGACGTATCGTTGCCAAGGCCAGGCGGATCAACTGCGAGTTTCCGTCGCACCGGAGCATCTGTTGGTCCGATTTGATTCGGACCAACTCGCCGCTTTGGGTGCGATCTCCGCGGCAACGTTGGTCCTGCATGCGACCGAGCAATATGGATCGGCAACCATTAGTGTGTTTCGTTGCGGGCAGGGACACGACGAACCGCCGACGCCACCGGTGTTGGGACTTGCGGCCAAGTACCAGGACGATCGGGGCATCCAAGCCGATCCCGACGTCGTCTTCGCAACGGGGTTTGAACGCGAAGACTGGCACGACGAATGGACTGTCGCGGAGCCGAAGGACAAAATCGATACGATCGCTGCCGACACGACATTTCAATACTTCGATGCCCTGCAAGGCCGCGCGTTGCGATCACGCATCGCCAAGGGGGCGCTGACCGCGCTCAACACGACCTACAAGTTCGGCCAGGAAACCGGCGCCGAGCCCGAAGCAATTTACTTTCGTTACTACCTGCGGTTGGGTGACGATTGGAACCAAACCCTTCAAGGCGGCAAGATGCCAGGGATCAGTGGCACCTACAACCGCGGGGGCTGGGGCGGGCGAAAGAGCGACGGCATCAACGGATGGTCGGCGCGGGGGCTGTTTCGCATGACCGTTCCGGACGGCAACCCGCTCGGTGCAACCACACCGGTCGGTTTCTATTGTTACCATGCCGACATGGAAGGTTCCTACGGCACCAACTGGATCTGGAACAAGGACTACCGAGGCTACTTGCAGCGGAATCGCTGGTATGCGATCGAGCAATACTGTCGCCTCAATACGCCCGGCGAAAAAGATGGTGTCTTGAAGGCTTGGGTCGATGGCCGCATGGCGTTTGAGAAAACCGACATCCGATTTCGTCTCACCGACGAACTAAAAATCGAACAGGTTTGGATGAACGTTTATCACGGCGGCAAACTCGCCTCGCCCCACGACCAACACGTGTTCATTGACAACGTGGTGATTGCGAGGCGGTACATCGGCCCGATGGTCACCTCCAGTAACCGTTGACGTCCTGGAAGAACTTGTAGTTCGGCGGCGGAGCACCGATGGCGCCGGGCCAGTCGTGCGAGCCCTTGATACGTGGGCCGTTCGCACTCGGCTGCGACTGCCGAGACCACCCGGAGTTCTTTCGCCACGTCGAACCGGATTGCCTGGGCGAATAGGTGCGTGGGGCATTCAGTGCGCGGCCGCGAAAGAGGCGGAACCCGCGACCAGCGGTGGCTGTCCCCGCGTCACCCAGATTGATTGTGCCCACCACGACGACAGCGGCAAAGAACCACATGCGGTATCGATTCATCGACTTCCTCGATTTCTGACGGAGAGAGTTCTGTGCACGGCGCTCGGCGAACCAAGGCGACCGAGGCTTCAGTCTAACAAGCGGACGAAGCGAGCTTCTGTGACAGGCGAATTTAAAAAAAGGGGGCCGGGCCAAGCGGTGATTGCCGATTCGGATCGGACTGATTGACGGGTAGCGGTAGGACGCAAGCCCTCCGGTCTTGAGGTACCGGACGGCTCGCGGGCTGTCGGTTTAGTCGATGTGCCGAAATCAACGCGATGACGTTAGCCCGACGCGTGAGCGAGGGGCGCCGCGTGGCCCCTTGCTAACGCATGCGGGCTTAAACCGACAGCCCGCTCGCGCCGTTCCGCTAAAACGGTAGCTCATTCGTAAACGGTGCATTAGTGCACGGCATCGCCAAAATTGACGACAAGTGAAGGCCCCTTCACCCGCGACCTCTCGCCACCGATCCCCAGCCTTTCGGCCATTTAGCCCACTGACACAATCTTCTCGCTGTTCTACGATAGGACTCTTCAAATTCTTCCCGCGCAACGAAGAACCACTCTCCGATGAGCATCGCGTCCACCAAGCCCTCTTTGAGCGAAATGCAAGCCAATGGCTCCGCCGCCACCCGTATCCTGAACTTTGCGGATGGGTTTTCCAAACGACACATCGGGCCATCCGAAGCGGACCTGGAAATGATGCTCGCGACGGTCGGGTTTGAGTCACTCGACGGGCTCTCCGATGCGACGGTTCCGGCCGACATTCGGCTCGGCAGAGAGCTGGATATCCCCGAAGCGCGTGGTGAGCGGGAGTTTCTTTCGGCCCTGAAAACGATCGCCGGAAAAAATAAAGTTCATCGATCGTGCATCGGCATGGGCTACACCGACACCGTGACCCCGCCGGTGATTCTTCGCAACGTGCTGGAGAATCCGGGCTGGTACACCCAGTACACCCCTTACCAGGCGGAGATCGCACAGGGGCGGTTGGAGGCGTTGTTGAATTTTCAAACGATGATCGCCGATCTGACCGGTTTGCCCTTGGCCGGGGCGAGTCTGCTGGACGAAGCGACCGCGGCGGCCGAAGCGATGACGATGTGCTACTCCATCGCCTCACACAAGAAGACCGGGTTCTGGGCCAGCGACGCGTGCCATCCGCAAACCCTGGCGCTGCTGGCGACGCGTGCGGAGGGTTTGGGGATCGATCTGAAGGTCGGCCCTATCGACGAGATCGACTTCGAGTACGGCGAGGGGGGGCTTTGCGGATTGTTGGTCCAGTATCCGACAACCGAAGGCCGGATCGAGGACTATCGCGAGGTGGCCGAGAAAGCCAAACAGTCCGGCTGCATGACTGTCGCGGCGGCCGACATCCTGGGCTTGACCCTGCTAACGCCGCCGGGCGAGTGGGGCGCCGACATCTGCGTCGGCAGCGCGCAGCGTTTCGGCGTGCCGATGGGTTTGGGCGGCCCGCATGCGGCTTACATCTCGACGCACGAAAAACACGCCCGCAAGCTGCCCGGACGCATCATCGGGATCTCCAAAGACGTTCATGGCAATCGGGCGCTGCGGATGGCCATCCAAACACGCGAGCAACACATTCGGCGCGACAAGGCGACCAGCAACATCTGCACCGCGCAGGCCTTGTTGGCGATCATCAGTTCGTTCTACGGCGTTTACCACGGCCCCGAAGGACTCGCTGCGATCGGCCGCCGCACCCAAGCCTACACCGCCGCCCTGGCCAAGGGGCTGGCACGACTGGGACACGAGACGCTCGGCGACGGACCGATCTTTGACACCATCCGCATCCGACTGGGCAAGGGCCGCACCCACGCGGCGCGTCAGGTTGCCGATGCCGCTCGCGAACGTCTGATCAATCTGCGTGAATACGACGACGGAACCCTGGGCGTGACGCTCGATGAAACCGCCGATCGCGGCTTGGTCGCCGACCTGTTGGCCGCATTTAACTTTGGCCATTACACCGGGTTCGACGTCGATGCATTGGTCAACGAAGCCGCCGAGGATGGAACGCTGGACCTGGGATCGTTCACCCGCACGACGCCCTTCATGAACCACGAAGTCTTTCACAACTATCGCAGTGAAACGGAATTGCTGCGCTACATCTTTAAACTGATGGGCCGCGACCTCTCGCTGGCCAATAGCATGATTCCGCTGGGGTCGTGCACGATGAAGTTGAACGGGACCAGCGAGATGATTCCGGTCACGTGGCCGGAGTTTGCCAACATCCACCCCTTCGCCCCGGATGTGCAATGGCGCGGCTACACGCACATGTTCCGCGAACTGGAACGCTGGCTATGCGAAGTCACCGGGTTTGCCGCGGTCAGCTTGCAGCCCAACGCCGGATCGCAAGGCGAATACGCCGGATTGCTTGTGATTCGAGCCTACCACGAACAGATGGCCAAAGCGGAAGGTCGCGAAAACGTCCGCGATGTTTGCCTGATCCCGACCTCCGCCCACGGGACCAACCCGGCGTCTGCGGTGATGGCGGGGATGAAGGTGGTCGCGATCAAGTGTGACGATCGCGGCGACATCGACATGGACGACTTGCGGGCCAAGGCGGAGAAACACTCCGATCACCTGTCCGCACTAATGATCACCTATCCGTCGACGCACGGCGTCTTTGAACCGACGATCCGCGAAGTGTGTGACGTGATTCACCGGCACGGCGGTCAGGTCTACATGGATGGTGCGAACATGAACGCCCAGGTCGGTTTGACCAGCCCGGGAATCTGCGGCGCCGATGTCTGCCACTTGAATCTGCACAAAACGTTCTGCATCCCGCACGGCGGCGGCGGCCCAGGCATGGGACCGATCGGCGTCGCCAAACAGTTGGTGCCGTTCTTGCCCGGCCACCCGGTCGAACGCCCCGACTCCGCCGGCGAGTTTGCGATCGGGCCGGTCGCCGGTGCACCCTACGGCAGCCCCAGCATTCTGACAATCAGCTACGTCTACATCGCCTTGATGGGAGCGGCGGGGCTGAAGAAAGCCACGCAAGTCGCGATCCTGAATGCCAACTACATGGCAAAACGACTCAGCGAGCACTTCGACGTGCTCTACACCGATGCAAATGGATTCGTCGCCCATGAATTCATCATCGATTGCCGCAGCTTTGAGAAATCCGCCGGCATCAAGACCGACGACATCGCCAAGCGATTGATGGACTACGGATTCCACGCGCCGACGATGTCCTGGCCGGTTGCCGGAACGCTGATGATCGAGCCGACCGAGAGCGAATCCAAGGACGAACTGGATCGTTTCTGTGACGCGCTGATCGCGATTCGCAAAGAGATCGAAGCGATCGAAAATGGGGAGATGGATCGCGAAGACAACCCGCTCCGCAACTCGCCCCACACGATGCAGGAAATCGGCGGCGACGACTGGTCGCATCCCTACACTCGTGATCAAGCGGCTTGGCCGACAGCGTGGTTGCGCGATGCAAAGTTCTGGCCGACCGTCGGTCGGATCGACAACACCTATGGCGATCGCAACCTGGTCTGCGCCTGCGTGCCAATGAGCGACTACGAGTGAATTGGGCTGGCTGAGGCCGCGATGATGAAGCGGGCGTGAGCGTCGCGACACCTCCGGACATCTTGGTTTTCGGGTAGGCGGTAGTGGACGAGGCGACGAGTCCTTGCCAAGATGCCGACGACAGAGGACTCGTCGCCTCGTCCACTACCCGGAAATAGAGCTGCGATCGACCACTAGCAACGTGCTCGCCGCGAACCGCCGATCCTCATTTGGCATCAGCCGGTTCGCCGGGGCGGGGCGGTGTTTCCTCTTCGAGCATTTTTTGCAGCATTGGCATGACGACCGATTGATAGACGCCGCGGGCCATCGGATAACGCTTCATCAATTCAAAGGTGTCGTACAATTGTTGTCCGCCGGCCGCGTCGGTCGGGACACGCATCTGGCGGCCTTCGGCGTCCACCATCACTGTTTCATAACGCCAGTCTCCCGATTCGTCTCGGGTTCGAACCACATCGGAGAGCTGTGCGGTGTGGGTATCGAAGGCTCCTTCGGCGGGCGGTGTTTTGTCGGCGTATTGATCGACGTCCAGCCCGAGTGACTCGGCGATCGTGGAAGAAACTTGCTGGACCGATTGCTCGTTGGCGACCGACTCAAGCCGTTTGAGGTTCTTTTCCAGTTCCGTCAGCTTTCGCTCGTCGGAAAGTGTATCGGCCGATCGGATTTGCGATTCGATCGATTGTTCGATTTCTTGGGGTGAGACCTCCGCCGGCGCTTGGGCAACGTCGTCGAGTTCCGCCGGGACCGCTCGCGTCGATTCGTCGGCGGACGGGTTGGCGTTCGGTTGGCTGGACGAGGAGGTGTCGGATTCGGTCTCCGATGCACCACCGCCGGCAGCGCCCGCGCTTGTGGCTTGGGGACCGGTTGCGACTTGCGGTCTGGGCACATACCACACCAGCAACACGACCAGCAGGAGGGCGTGAACGGCGAGTGAGATCCCGATAGCGAGTCGTTTGCGAGTCATGTTTAGGGTGAAAGCCTTTCGACGATCCACGAGGACGCTTGTTGGCGATAGCAGAGTCGATCGTGCAGCCGGCTCTCACGGCCTTGCCAGAATTCGATGCGGTTGGGGCTGACACAGTAGCCACCCCAGTCGTCCGGACAAGGGATTTCTTTGTCGGCATATTGTTTCTTCAACTCGGCCAAGCGCTTTTCTAACACTTCGCGCGACTCGATCACGCTCGATTGTTGGCTTACGACGGCGCCCAGCTGGCTGTCGTGTGGCCGTTTTCGAAAGTAGCTGACCGATTGATCCCGTGGGGTCCGGGTCGCGGTTCCTTCGATGCGAACCTGTCGTTGAACATGTGGCCACAGAAAGCACAGAGAAACGTTCGGGTTCGATTCGATCTGCCGTGCCTTTTGCGATCGGTAATTGGTGTAGAACCAGAACTTGCCGTCGTCGAGCCCCTTCAGTAGCACGACGCGGCTGGACACACTGCCGTGGCCATCGCTGGTCGACAGCGTCATCGCGTTGGCTTCCACCCAGTCCGGCAACTCCCCCTCCATCGCTTCGTTCAGCCAGGTGCGAAACTGAACCATCGGATCGTCGGCGATGTCTTTCTCCAGTAGGCTGCCAAGCTTGTAGCTTTGACGCATTTCGTAAAGGCTCATAGCGGGATTCTCCCTCGGTGTTCGGTTGGCACGCCCGGTGCATTCTATAGGTCGGCCAAATGGCGAGCTGCCAAAATGGCAGTTTGTTTATCTTGTTTTTAGGTGAAGTCATGCAGGAAATGAATCCTCCCCAACCATCGGAAACCATGATTGGAAAGCTGCTCGTCGCATCGACGTCTGTGCAAGACCCGGTGTTGAGCCGATCCGTTTCTCTTGTCGTGCATCAAGATAGCGACAACGTCTTTGCCGTGCTGCTGAACCGACCGATGACCCCTCCGCCCGGGCTGATGCAGTTGCTCGGATCGGCGTCGGGAGAAGCAGCACAGGCGGGACACGGCCCATGCCATCGGTTGGTCGGCAAGGGTGGTGCAGGGTCCAGTCTGTCTGGGGCCGGCCTGTCGGGGGCGGGATCGTTTCCGACGAATCTGCCGGGGTCGGAAACGACACCGAGTGCCATGGAGGCTGCCGCGGACAAACTGCAATCGGCCGGAAACAAGCACGCGCTGGCAGCCCAGGCGGCCGCCGAGGCTTCCAAATCACTCGGCATGATTCATTTCGGCGGTCCGCTCTCGGGGCCCGTCGTGGCGGTCCACAATTCCAGCGAGCATGCCGAGGCCCAGGCGGGCAAGGGCATCTACGTCGCCGCCCAGCGGGACATGTTGGAGACCTTGGTCCGGCAAAAGCCGGGGCCATTTCGATTGATCGTCGGGCATCTGGGTTGGTCGATCGACCAGCTGCGTGCCGAACGGGAGGCTGGGTTTTGGCACATGATTGACGCGACCGATGAGGACGTCTTTGCCGGGGACCACGAGCTTTGGCCGATGGTCATTCGCCGGGCGACGACGCGTTCGGTCGCCGATTGGCTGGGGATCAAGGACACCCCGTCTGCCGCCGAGGTCAATTAGTCCGGGCGGGTGAATCCCAGTTGCCGGATTTCATCTATCGCGGATCGACTTTCTTGGTACCTTTTGATCATTGTTCCGCTTTGTCCCGCCCTGTTCGCGTCCGCTTGCTGTGTCCCAAGATAAGCCCCAACCGCCCGAAGACGATCGCCCGAAGAAGTTTCGCATCACCCGCAAGCGGCTCGGCACGATCCGTTTCATCGACCCCAACGGTGACTATGGTTTCATCGATGCCGAAGACTTTCGCGATGACGTTTTCTTTCATCACACCGTTTGGCAGTTCGGTGGCGCGTCGTCCGGTGGGCCGCTTCAATTGCAGCAAAACAACTCCGATCAACCGCGGAAATTAGATCCCGAAGAGTTGGTCACGAAGTTCGTCGAGTTTGAGATCGACGATGAGATGTTTGGAGCCGAGCAGCGGCTTCGGGCCAAGGTGGTCCGGCTGACGCGGCGTCCGATGGGAAAGAAATTGACCGGCCGCGATGCGACGTTCAAGATCGTCACGCATCACCCCAAGGCGCGGCGCAAACGCCCCGATTGGCGGGGCTGAATCGATCGTTGTACGGCATGCCGTGCATGCCAGATTGTTGTAGGGCATGCTGTGCATGCCAGCAGTCACGCACAGCGTGACCTACCTGTCTGTCACGCACAGCGGTGACCTACGTGTCTGTCACGCACAGCGGTGACCTACGTGTTGTCACGCACAGCGGTGACCGACCCGTCTAAGCCGCGGCCTCGTCGTCTTCTTTCGGATCGTCGGGTAATTTGCCGCCGTTGTCTTTGGCGCGTTGAACGTCGACTTCCAGATCGCGAATCACAGTCGGGTTGATCTGTTTACCCAGCATCTCACGCGTCTCTTTGAACATGATGTCGACCTTGCGACGCTGGTTGGGATTGCGGGTCCCGATCTCTTTCAAGAACATCCCTTGTTTCCTGCCCATGTCATCGGCCAACTGTTCGTTGGTGGGTTGATCACGCAGTGCGTTGAGCAGTTCTTCGGCCTCGCTCATCTGCCCTTTTTTTAGTCGCAAGCGGATCCGTGCGGCGAGCAGTTTACGAATCGCGACGAGGTCGATGATTGCGTTTTGCACACCGCGAATGTAGGCCTCGGCTTGCAGTCGCATGTCATCGCCGGTCAGGTCGGCGACTTCTTTGGGCGTCAGCCCCGGCACCATCGGCAAACGGGCCAGCACGGCGCCGCCGTTTTTGACGTACAGCAAACGCAGCGGGTGGTCGGACTTTTTGATCGCCAAGCGGCCGTTCCAGTCCGTCCGCCCGACGAAGCTCATGGACTTACTTTTTAATTCGCGTTCGTACAGTTCGTAGCCGATCAAGGGCAGGTCTTCGCGGCCTTTGACATGCAACCGCAACAGCGTTTCGTCACGCTGCGGTTTAAGCAGCATCGCCATTTTGAACGTGCGCTGGTTCTTTCGGCCTTGCAGCCCGCCAGCCATTCCGGAGTAGTAGTCCATGTTGACGTTGGGACCGTCGCGCTCGGTGGCGATCAAGTAAGCCCACTCGATCCGGCCGACCGCGATGGGTTTCCCGTTTCGGTCGTTCTTTCGAATCATCGGCTGCAGGGCGCTGCCCACCGGCACGTTCGCCGGGGACTCGGGATCCAGGATCAAATTTCCGGCGCGTATCATGCCGGTGGCGGTCTTTTGGCCGGCATCATCGATTCGCACCATCGGCGAAAATGCCCGGGTGATGGTGTGGCCGACGACGTTGGGCAGGTCATAGGCTGACAGGAACGGCGATTCAACGACGGCGCCGAACAGCCGCATCAAGGTTTCCATCTCCGATACCGCGACGGTGGATCCGTTGGCGTGTTGCCGGATTCGAACGACGAACACTTTGTCGTACGCTTCGACGGTCGATGCGACCAGGCCGGTCACGGGCAAGGGAATGATCTTGGCACCGGGTTTGGCGAACGTCGTGGCTTGACCGCGGGTGACCAGCAGGGCTTCGGTGGACGGGTTGTTCCAAGTTTGCGATAGCGCGATCGCGTCGCCGTCAAACGGTTGCAGCTTTGCGGCGGTTCCGGCCATCGTTGGATCGCCGAATTCGCCGGCGCGACGCAGCACGTTGGCTTGCATGCCTTTGGTGACTGCAACCGAGCCGACGTATTGAGGCAGGCTGCGGACCGACTGGATTCGAATCGCGTCCTCGTGATCGCGTTTGACCGCGATGACCGGATCCGACGCGGCGATTTGATCATACGTCAGGTCTTCCATGGAACGAAACGACGCGGTGGCGACCGGCGGCGGGGCGTCGGCGATCGTCGTCCGCCACAGCGCATTGAAATCGCGATCCAAGTACTCCAAGACCGGTTCGCGAAGTGTGTCGGCGGTGAAGCGGGGATCGCGTGAGACGACCCAGATCAGCACCCGATAGGGAGAGTAGTCCCACGGTTCTTCGTCACGCGGGTCCGGCTGGGCGGTCGACGTTTCCTCTTCGGGGGCGCTTGGCGTGGTCTTGTCCGCTTCGTCGGCGGACTGTGCCGACAGCGAGGGTGCCATCAACAACGACAGCAGTGCGAGACAGACGGTGATGAATAGGAGTCGGGTCGGGTCGGTGGTGAAACGCTTCAAAATTCCAATCTCCAATTCCCGGCGTTCTGATAGAGCGAAACGATGTTGTTGCCCATGCCGACCAGGTTGTTCCGGTACGCAAAGGAATCGACCATTTGCCACAGCGGCAACACCGGCAATTCGTGATGCGAAATCGAGTGCAGCACCAGCAAACGGTCTCGAACTTCTTTCCAATTGCGAGCTTCTTCGAGACGCCGCAGGCCGAGACCGATCAGCTGGTCCTCGCTCTTGGCCAGTCCACGCGGGCCGAGCAAGCGACGCGCATCGATGATCGGTTCCCAGATCGCGCAGGAAACGTAAACCAAGTCCGCGGTGTCGGGGTCGGGGTAGGTGCGTCCGACGGGAAGTTCGACCAATTCGACGTCCAGCCCGATCAATTCCCATTGGCTGCGAATCGCTTCACAGGCGACGCGCGACAGGTTGTCGGCGGGGAACGCCAATCGCACGGTGCGCAGTTTCGGTTCCGGTTCGCCCTTGCGTTCCGCCTCGGCCGCTTTCAAGTTCTGGCTCAGCGAGACCAACAACTGCGCCAAGCTGGGCTCGAACCGTCGCGGCAAGATCGAGGTGTCATAACCATAACCGAGCGGATCGTCTTGGCTGAGTCCGGCCGGGAAAGGGCCCGAGAGGACACGGCATCCCAGCGATTCATGGTTCTCCAACAATTCGCCTTTCAAAATGTCTTCGCGGTTGATGCCGTACAGCAGCGCGCGGCGAAAGTTCTTGTCGGCGACAAACTCGTGGTCCGAGCAAGGGACCAGCATGTGGATCGTGGGCAGCGGGTACTCCACGACTTTCACGTCGCGGCGTTCTTTCAGCTTGATCGCGTCGGCGGGGAACAATTGATCCAGCACATCGATTTCACCGCTGAGCAATTTGGACACCGAGTCGCTGCCGGTGTCGCATCGGATCTCGACGATTTCGCGTGGTTTGGCGTTGTCACCGCTGGCCCGACGCGCGTCTTCAGTCAACTTGAACCGGGTTTGGCCGTCTTCGATCACGTCGACGAAATAGTCTCCCGTCGGTCCGCCCTTTTCACCACCGAACCAGCTGGCGTCGACGTTGATTTGAAGCAGGCAGGTGGGCAGCACATGGGGGCGGCGAAGGACGCATTCGATGCGTTGGGGGCCGTCGATGCCGATCCCGGTGACGCTGGCAGCCCAGGGAGAAAAATAGGTTTCCGATTCGGGCATCGCACGCCGGGCCAGCTGGTCGGCCAGGAAGTCGACTTCGATGCGGTTGAGCGGGTTGGGGAGCTTGGCCGTGTCGATGGACAGTTCCAGCACTTGGCGGTCGGGCGTTGTTTCCGCGGATCCGAAAATGAAATCGTATTCACCGCCTTCGGGTGCGGCGCCTTGGATTTCGAACATCGTCCGGTAGAGCAATCGGCCGGCGCGTCGTGCGGACCAATTGTCCAGACGAACGGGATCGAAAACCCGCGCCGCTTGCAGCACACCGACCGAGACCAGCGGATAGGCCTCGTCGATCTTTTTGACCAATTCTCGCCCGCCCTCGATGTCGGGTTTGAGGTACAAACTTTCCCGCGCCAATGTCCGAGCCGAGCGGAAGTCCTTTTGTTTGACCGCTTCGATCGCCTCGTTGCGTTTCTCCGTGGCCATCCGCAAGAACTCGCCGTCCCACTTGGAAATCGCCGGCAGATCAAATCGTCCGTAGTCTTCTTTCAATCGCGCCAGTAACTGCTGGGCGTTGTCCAGATCCCCTTCGTCGACCATCGCCTGCATCAGCCCGCCGGTGGTCAAGCTGATCGCCTTGAGCACTTGGGCTTGATTGTATTGGGGGTCATAATGAAACAGTTCTTCCAGCATCGCCAGGGACTCGGCGCGCTGGCTGCCCGAGGCGCGTTGAATCGCGTTCCGCCATAGAAACTCCGAACGCAGGGCTTTCAATCCGGGGCGTCGCGGGTAGTCGCGGATCAAGATCGACAGGAACGGGTACGCGCCGACGAAATCTTCGTTGGCGATTCGCGATGCGGTTTCACGCTCGAGTCGTTTTTCCCAGAAATCGATGCGTTCGATGTCCGACCACTTGGCGACAAATTGCTCGACTTCGATGCCAAGAATCGAAAATTGCAACGTTCCGCGCGGCGTCGTCGGCATGTCCCGGACCGGCAACAGGTGAGATTTCACCCATCCGCCACCGGATTTCTCGGTGAAGTAAATGATGTCGTGCGGTTCTTCTTGCAACAAACCCAGCCCGGAATCTTCCGGTTTGCCAGATTCGGCATAGGTCAGCATTTGTGCCTGAGCCGGTCGGTTTAGTCCGATCACGACCAGCCCCAGTGCGAGGATGCCCAGGGTTCGCAGGAGAGCGCGAGAGGTTGCTTGGAATTTCATTGGCCACTCACCCCACTGGGAATCTTGACGACGTAGACGACACCCTCTTCGCCGGGCACCAGCAATCGATCTTGCAGCACCAGGGGAGTTGCCGAGAACGGTTCGCCGATCTCGGTCAAGCCGACCGGATCATTGGAGGCCGGATCGATCACGACGATCCAGCCGGAGTCAGAAACGAGGATGATGTTGCCCTCGTGGATCACGGCGTCTCCGACGGGCAAGCCGCGTGGGACGGGGACCGCAAACGTGGTTTGGCCGTCGGTTGTGATCCCTCGCAGGACTTGGTCATCGGTCAACACGACCGCCTGGTCGCCCGCCGTCGCCGGTCCCCAGATCACTCGGCCGTCCATTTGGGTTTGGAATTTCTCTTTCAGCGTCACCAGATCTCGACCGATGATCAAATCCGCCGCCGGTCCACTGATCGCCGCCAACAGCGTGGTGTCGACGCCGGCGATGGTTCCCAGCGTTGCCGCGGGCAGTTTGGTTTCGGCCAACGGTGTCGTTCGGGGGCCGACCCGCAACCGGTACAGACCGGCTCGGCTATCGGCGACGACGACTTGTCCCGGATCATCGGGAAGCCGCACGGCGTTGGACCACGAGATCTTTTCGACGGGGTTGGCGATCGGCTGGAAGGGGTTGCCCAGTTGCGATCCCGTCTGGTAATCCATCACGACCGCACGACCGTTGTCGAGTGTCAGGAACAAGCCTCCGCCGGCGACCAGTCCGCGTCCGGAGGGTTTTCCAGAAAGCACGTTCAAGCTGACCAGCCGCAGTTTTTCGGTCGTGCGTGTCGGATCGTAGACGGCGACTTGCTGGCCGCCTTCGCCGCCCGCTTTGTTCAACAGTACCGCGCGGTTGTCGTCGATCTTCAGCGGATCTTCGAAACGCATGATCACACCAACGCCGCCGCGGTTCTCGATCGGTGCCCGCGTGGCACCGGTTGCGATCGCCGATCGGTCCAATTCAAACAGGGCCGCTTGGGTGGTCAAGGCGTGCACGCCCGCGTCGGCACGGCGAAGCATGGCGACGGGGGCACCGATGTCATTGCGCCACAGTTCCTCGCCCGTTTTGGGATCGACCGCCGAGACCCGGATGCCCGAGGTGCCCCGCAGCTGTCGTGCGTGCACCAGTGCATCGCCGATCGCCAGCGGTTGTCCGACAAACATGTCGCCTTCGTGTTTGAACCAGTCCGGGACGACTCGGGCGCGGTTGACTTGCAGCTCGTAGCGTCCGATCCGCGATCCGGTGGTCCACATTTGACTGCGGCCGACGGCCATCTGTGTCAGCGTCGGCGTTCCGTAAGACGCAAGTTGTTTGGCGACGACGGAGACCTTGTCCGTTTCACTGGTGACTTCGATGTCGAACACGGAGATTTCGCCCAGGTCGGTCAGCACGACCAGGCGGCGTTGCTGGGCCACGATCGGCGGCACGACCACGTTCCCGCTCATCCGCACCGGGTCCTGGACCTTGGTCACGTTCGCGCCGTTTTCGTCCACGCCCAGGATGTGAACCAGGCAATACTCGGGGCCTTTGTTTTCGATCACAAACAGGTGTTCCAGCAGCGGCGTGGGCGGCACCGCGATGGTGCCCGCTTTGTGCCCGACGTAATAGCTTTGGATGCTGTCGCCGTTGTTGCTGTCCAGCACGTACAGGTTGCTGTGGTCGCCGGGGATGTAGGCGATTGCGGCGCGGTCGTCGACACCCGGTCCGACCTCCAGCGATTGGGGGATCTGCTGTGCCCATTTGGCGTCACCGGTCGTCGCGTCCAGCTCGATCAATCGTCCGGACTTGGTCGAGATAAAAATGTCGTTGTCGCTGACAACCGGTTGGTTGAACGCTTCGCCGATCTTGACACGCCAATCGACCTCACCGCTGCGTCCGTCGCAGCGTTCCACCGACAGGTCGCTCGATCCGGTCAGCAACACCGCGGTGCCGCCGTCCAGGCGGATCGGGCTGTGGGCCAGGGAGTTCCCGACGTAGCGCCGCCACAGCAGCGTGCCGTCTTCGCCGTTGAAGGCCAACACACTGCCTTTGGTTCGAATGAAGATCACTTCGTCACGCAAGTCGGGGACGCGATCACCCGAGCGTGCGTTCAACACGATCGGGTTCAAGTCGGTTTGCGTTTCGGCTTCGATCCGCTGGGGCAACGCCGCAGTGGTTTCGACCAGTTGCTGTTGAATCTCGCTGGCCTTGGCGATCAGCGTGGCCAGCCGTTCGTTGTCGCCGAGTTCGGGAAAGGAGCGGAGCAGTTCGTAGCGAACATCGTACGCTTCCTTGGTTTTCTTTTCGGCGAGCAAGGCGGTCATTTGATCGACCGCGGCATCGAGTTGTTCGTTGCGGTTGATTTCGCGTTCGACGCGGCCCCGTGCTTCGTCGATTTCTTTGAGTCGTCCGGAGAGCGTCGTCCGCATCGCGCCGGTCATGTATTGCGGGTTGTTGGTCAACTCGATCTGCTCTTCCAGCTTGTTCAAGAGCTCTCGTTTGGCGGTGGTTTCCGATTTTTCGTTGGCTTCGTTGACGATGTTTTCGGCGATCTTGACCAACAGCGCGGCCAAGTTGCCACGCTCTTCGTTGAGCCCCTCTTCGTCTTCGATCTCGGGCAGCTTTTCTCGCGCCAATTCCGTCGCGTAGGTCGGATCGGTCATGCCTTCGGCGCGATACAGTTCGGTCATGATCACGCGGGTCCGCGCCAGGGAACTGTGTTCATTGGCGTTGCCGAACGAATCGAGAAACTCCAGGTATTTCTCTTGAGCCGGCGTGTAGTTTTGATTGTCGTAAAGCTCGTTGGCGATCTGGATGCGTTCGTCTGCGTTGCCGCGGGAGAGGATCCAATAGAGGCCGCCGCCGGACAGGAGCAGGAATCCGATGATCCCCAAGAACCCGTAGATCTTGAAGGAGTCCCACTGGTTTTCTTGGGGGGCGGGTTTGGTGCGTCGGGCGCGGGGGCGTTCGCGCTGGGGGGCTTCGGAGAGCAAGTCGTTGTCGGCGACGGGAACGGCTTGGACGGGGACCGCTTCGGCTTCGACGGGTTCGAATTCGGCGAACGGCTCGGCGGTCGTTTCGACCGGGATCGCCTCGACGGCTTGGACTTCGTCCGCATCGTCGTCGTCGTCGATCGCGACCAAGTCGTCTTCCACGACTTCCGCCGCGGCGATCGTCGCGTCGTCGGCGTACTCGCCGCTGCGGATTTCGCCGATCAACTTGGTCGCTTGGAAACGGGTCAGTTGCCCGTTGTCGACCAGCAATTTTGCGACCGCTTCGGGGGTCACCCGTGCGCCGCCCTGGTCCAGTTGTTCGCGCAGCGCTTCGATGATCTCCTGGTCCAGCAGACCACGTCGTTCCAGTTGATCGATCAGTTCGTTAGCAAGCATCGTGATAAAAAGAGTGGTTACGAGAAGTGGTTGACGAGCGATCCGCCGTACCGCCACGTGTTGTGTCCATGGTGACCGAAACAAATCGAAAGCGGCACTAGTCGAATTCCTCGACTTGGGTGACCTGGGTTTCGGTGAATCCGGCGATCGTTCCGGCGTCCATCGCGTCGACCAGGTACTGCAGCTTGCACAGTTCGTGAACTTTGATGACCAACCTTGCCGGATTGCCGCTTTCGTTGGCGCGCTTGAGCGTCGTGATCAGGTTTTGTTTGCCGGGCGTTTCCTCTTGCCAGTCCGTTGCCAGGACCAGGAAGGATCCGAATTCGTCGACTTGGACTTCGACCATTTCCAAGTCTTCCTCTTCCTCTTCGACGACCGTGGTGCTCGGGGCGTCGGTTTGTTGCCGCGGCATTTCGATCGATTTTTGCAGACTGAACGCCGCGGTCACCATGAAGAAGATCAGCAGCAGGAACGTGACGTCGACCATCGGGGTCATGTCCAGCTCTTCTTCTTCCCGTTTGGTTTTTTGGAAGATCGGTTCGTCATCGTCATCGTCGTCCAGTCCCGCCAAGGGGGCGGCGGGCGCGGGCCCGACCGGTGTTGCCGGCCTGTCCCTCGGCGGCCTGTCAGTCGGCGGCGATGGGGCTGCCGCGGGGGGCGCAACCGCTTCGACGGGCGTCGCGGCGACCACCACGGGGTCGGCCTCTGCCGCATCGGATGGGCCAGACGCATCGGATGGGCCAGGCAGGGGCGGCGGAGCGGTGCCCAGGTCGGCTTCGGGGACGTGAACCGCCGTGTCGCACTGCGGGCAGCGCACACGACGACCGGCCAACGAATCGTTGACTTTGTTCGTGGCACCGCACTGGGGACAGGTAACTGGAATCGACATGCGTTGGGACGAGAAGAGGAGCTGTGTGTCTAAATCAATTCGGACGCGATTTCGGTCAGCTGAAACTGTTGGAATCCGGCGATCGTTGCGGCATCCATCGCATCCACCAGGGCCTGTAACCGGGCCGCCGATTCGACTTCGATCCGCAGGTCGGATGTCATCGGCGTGGCGCGTTTTGCGGCCGCCAGTTCGCTCACCAATTCCTGTTTGCCGACCAGTTCCTTTTGCCAGTCGGTTGCCATCAACAAGAAACTGCCATGTCGGTCGACGTGCAAACGCAACGGATTGTGGTCGCGGACGACGGCCTCCCGGCTGGCCTGGTCGTTTTCCGGGTTCGGCGTCTCGATCGCACGCTGCATCGAAAACGATGCGGTGACCATGAAAAAAATCAGGATCAAAAACGTGACGTCGATCATCGGCGTCAGGTCGAGTTCGGATTCGTTGCGGCGCGTCATAGTTCTTTGACCGCGATGTAGGTGGACGAAATGTCTTCAAACGCGTCGCCGATGATTTTCTGCACACGCGTCACCTCGCCGACCGTGACTTCGCCGTCGCCCATGATCATCACGTGGTTTTTTTCTTCCCCGCGGGTGGTCTTGAGTTCTTCGGTGATGTATTCGATCAATTCGGTCGTTTGGGTTTCTTCGTCGCTGCTGAATTCGGTTCCGTCGATTCGTTTCAGGATGACCTTGTCTTTGCCGGCCGGTTCGATGAACACGACCGCCGACTCTTTGGCGCTGATGGCGATACCGTTTTGTGCTTCGGGGATCTTCCCCATCTGGGTCGGATCCATTTTGGAACAGACGACAAAAAAGATCAGCAACAAGAAGGTGATGTCGATCATCGGGGTGATGTCCATTTCGTCTTCGTCTCGCTTTTTGCGAGGCATTTGGAAATCATCATCTTCCTCGATGTCAGGTTCCTCGATCACGCTACTCATGATGCGTTAGCGTCCCCCGCTGCGAGCGAGTCCGGCTTTGAAGGCGTCCATGAAACGGCTGAGCCCGGATCCGACCAGGTCTTCCATCTTGGCGATTCGAATGTTGACGTTGGCGACCAGGATCATCAGCGGGATGGCGATCGCCAATCCGCTGGCGGTCGTCACCAGTGCGACACGGATATCGCCGGCCAGCTTGCTCGGCTCGACCGACTCGGCGGTGGCCAGGGTTTGGAACGCGCCCATCATGCCGAAGACGGTTCCGAACAACCCGATCATCGGAGCGGCTTTGATCACGGTGCCGACCCAGCTGAGTCGATAATCCAGATCGCTCATGACGTCACGCTGGAACCGGTCCATCATGAACTTGCGGGCTCGGTTGTACCCCAGGTTGCGATGGCTGACGGCCAATTCGATGATCTGGGGCAACGCCCGCGCGTCGCCTTCGCAGTAATCGATGGTGCCTTCGAAATCGCCGGCTTGAATCATCTGTTCCACGTCGTCGAGGAACTGGTCTTGTTCGTCTTCGGACTTGAACCGTTTTTGTCCGACGCGATTCCAGACGACGACGATGCAGTACAACCCCCAAAGTGCCACCGCCGCGAGTGCGAGGTAGGTCGCATCGGCGATCATGTTGAAAAGCGAATACGCAAGGATCATTGACATTCGTGTCTTTCCCGTTGATTGATGAGTTGAGAGGTTTCGTTTGGGTGGCAGGGCGATCGGTCGGGCTGGACCATTTCAGCCGAACCTTGGTTCTACACGGTCGTTCGTACGGTCGATTCTGCCAGGGAATCTCCCGGACGATCGGTTTCCCCCCGTCGATCAGCTCAGTAACCCTTTCGGTAACGTTGACTGACGATGCTGAAGGAGTAGCCGCCACCGTCGACGGTGCTTTCGAAGACGGTTTTGGCGATCGAGTGGGGGAATTTTTTTCCTTTTTCTTCGGCGTACTGCTTTTCCATGTTGGCCAACTGGTTTTCCAGATCCTTGGGGACAAAGCGGATCACATTTCGGCCGTTGACCTGGATGCCGGCGGCGGTGAGCAGCTGGCGGTCAAACTGCAGCAGCGGGTTGGAGAGTTTCCATGAAAAGTACAGCCGTTCTTCGGTTTTGGGCTGCGTGTTGACTCGCTTGGTCGGCGAGGTGGATAAGTTGTTGGCCATCTCAATGACGTTGGGGCCACCGCCCCCGAAGGCGGCCAGTTCGATTTTGTAAAAATCCAATTGTTTGGCGTAGTCATTCTTGCCTTTGGCGTTGAACGTCAGCTCCCAGCGCTCCCAGCGGCCGATGATGTCGTCCCCCTCACCCATCGGTCCCGGCGGTCGGCTGTCCCCCTGGCCGGTGCCCTGCGTCGAGGCGGTGGCGTTGGTGTCGGCGGTCGTCAGCGAAGCGGCCACGCTGCTGACCGCGTCGGTGACCGCCTCGATCGTGTCGGCCAGCGTCGGTTCCATCAAATCCTCCACCTCTTCGGCCCCCGGTGGTTCGAAATCACGCTCGAAACCCTCCGGGTTTTCACCGCGGCCGGGCGGGTTTTCGATGATCGGTGCCAACGCGATCGGTTTGGGTTCCCCGCTGAGCAGCCAGACGACGAACATCATGAACACGAACGCGCCGAGAAACAGGATCAAGGCCAGGAACAGCGAGGTCACCGAGTCGAAGCGGCTGAGCTTGAGTTTTTCGCGCTCGAGCTCCCGCTCCAGCCGGGCCGCTTCCATTTGGTCCGATTTTTCTTCCTGCTCGACGATGGTTGACATCTTTTTTTAGCTACCTCCGTCCCTGCTCGTGCGGCCGGAATTCGTGATGCGTGTCTCGACCCGAACGGGACGACGGCCTGCCAGACGATGGGCTGCCGGGGGCGTTAGTGTGATCGGAAAACCCATTGGCCGCGAGTGCAGGCAGGGAATTGGTCTGAAAAGTTGACGAGGTCGTCACGTCGGTAAGGAAATCGCCGTTTGGAGAGATTTTTCGAGCTATCATAAGCTGTCGGACGCATCTGCAAAAAGTCGCCGCCGCAATCGGTGTTGTCTCAATTGAAATTTGTCTCGCAGTGAACCAATTGACGAACCCACGCATCATACCCTAGGATCCCCGCAGATCGAATGAATCTTCCAGCTGGTCAGGTAGCTCAGTTGGTAGAGCACGGCCCTGAAAAGGCCGGTGTCGCCGGTTCGAGCCCGGCCCTGACCACTCTCTTTCACTCGCTGTGAAGGCCTCGACCCTCTCTGGTTTCGCCAGGCCTTCGTGCAGGTTGCCGCCCCAATCCATCGACGGCCCCACCCTGGAAAAAGCGATGATCCCACTGGCGATCACCACACTGGCGATCACCACACTGGCGATCACCACACTGGGGTGTGTCCTGTGGCGCGAGGATTCTGCTCGGCATTGGCAAAGCGCTCTGCCGGAATCTCTCAGCCGCAGTCTCCTTGCCACCGATGTCCGGAGCGTCCACGTGATTGACCGACTGGTCGTCCTCAGAGGTTGACGACGGCCGAGCGGTCGGGCGAACAGATCTTTTTCGGATTTCCTGACTCTAGCGTTAGAGTCAGCAGATTTTCGATTGATTCGCCGCCGGCTGCGCCGGAATCGTCTGCGGAGACACTCGCTGGTGAGCCGGTTAGATGCTGGAGTGCTTCGTCCAGATCGGATTTCAAGGCAGAACCGCAGGTGGTGACGCAGGTGGTGACGCAGGTGGTGACGCAGGTGGTGACGCAGGTGCCGGTGCGTTTGACGGGAGGGCGAGACTACCGCCGAGCTGGGTGGCTTGGGATCGCCGGCAAGGGAGGTTGATTGTCCATTGCCACGTCGAGACAGCTTTTCACACATCCGCCTGCCCAAAAATACGCTTTGCTGGCTAAACTGACGTCTCGCCTGTCCGCATGTCCCGATCCAAAGACTGGAAAGACGTGGAAAATTCATCCGAAAACCAGACGGCTTCGCAACACGGCAGCAATGAACAGTGGGGGACTCGGATCGGCGTGATCTTGGCCGTCGCCGGTTCGGCGGTGGGGCTGGGCAACTTCTTGAGGTTCCCCGGCCAAGCCGCTCAAAACGGTGGCGGCGCGTTCTTGCTGCCCTACTTTATCTCGTTGTTGGTCCTGGGCATCCCGCTGTGTTGGGCCGAATGGACGATGGGGCGATATGGCGGGCATCATGGTTTCAATTCGTCACCAGGGATCTTTAGCGTCGTATGCCGCAACGCCAAGGCACGCTACCTGGCGGTTCCGGCACTGCTGATTCCGCTGGTGATCTACATGTATTACGTCGTGATCGAGGCTTGGTGTCTGGCGTATGCGTTCTCGTACTTGAACGGATCCCTGATGCTCGGCGAAGACGCCGAGGCGTACGGTTCGTTTTTCGGCAGCTTTGTCGGCAGCGGCGAGGGGCAAAACGGCGCCGCGTTCCGGGGCGAGTCGTCGCTGCTGTACTTCGTGATGATCACCTTTGTGATCAACTTCATTTTTATTTACCGAGGCGTCGCCAAGGGGATCGAGACGTTCTGTCGCTATGCGATTCCGTTGATGGTCGTGTGTGCCCTGTGCGTGCTGGTCAGGGTGCTGACCTTGCCGGCCGACAAAGTGAATGCAGGATTGGGATTCATGTGGAACCCTGATTTCTCGGCCTTGTTGGATTCCAAGACGTGGCTCGCCGCCTCCGGCCAGATCTTTTTCTCGCTGTCGGTCGGATTCGGGGTGATCGTCAACTACGCCAGCTACCTGAAGAAAAAAGACGACGTGGTGCTCAGCGGATTGACCGCTTGCGGCATGAACGAGTTTTTCGAAGTCTGCTTGGGCGGCCTGATCACGCTGCCGGCCGCGTTCATCTTTCTCGGCGCGGCGGCGGGGGATCAGGGGACGTTCGGCCTGGGGTTCACCGCGCTGCCCAATGTGTTCGCGCAGATGCCGGCCGGACAGTTCTTCGGGTTCTTGTGGTTCTTCATGTTGTTCCTGGCCGCGATCACCAGCAGTTTGTCGATGCTGCAGCCGGTGATCGCGTTCTTCGAAGAAGGTTTCGGGATGCAGCGTGGTGCGTCGGTGTCGCTGTTGGGCATCATCTCGCTGTCGGGCAGCGGATTTGTGATGTACTTTTCCGCGGGACTGAAAGCACTCGACACGTTCGATTTCTGGGTCGGCACGTTCTTGATCTTCGTGCTCGCGATGGTCCAAGCGGTGATCTACGGCTGGGTGTTTGGGATCGAACAGGGTGCAAAAGAATCCAGTCAGGGGTCACACATGAGAATTCCGACCGTGGTGCAGTACATGTTGAAGTACGTCGTGCCCGTTTACCTGGGCGTGATCTTCATCGCGTTCGCCTGGGAAAACGTGTTGGATAAAACCGATCCGGAAACCGGCGCGGTGACGCAGGGTTATCTGTCCAAGATCGCCGGCGACGAAGTGATTTTGATGTCGTTGTTGTTCATCGGAGGCACCATCGCGTTCCTGACCGTGATGGTTCACGTGGCGGGAATCCGTTGGCGTCAGCAGGGCCGGTTCGACCAGATGGAGTGAAGTTGCAACCTGAGACTTGAAACCTGAAACCTGAAACTTGTAACCTGAAACTTAAATGAACATCTACGGTTGGATCGTGATGGCCTGCTCGGTCGGGTCGGTGGTCACGTTGTTGACGTATTGTCTGTACCGGGTGATGACCCTGCCGCCGGTACCGGATGACGATCCCGAATGACGCATCGGGTTTGCATTATCAATGTCGTCGGGCTGACGGCTCGATTGCTCGCTGACGCACCGGCGATTCGGTCGCTGGCGGGGAATCCGTCCACGGACGAGCTGGCCGCGGGCGGTAAACAATTCATGCCGTGGACCAGCCCACTGCCGGCGGTCACCTGCACGTCCCAGGCAACGATGCTGACCGGGCTGGCCCCGCGCGATCACGGCGTCGTCGGCAACGGCTGGTACTACCGCGAGACCCAGGAGATTCGGTTCTGGCAGCAAGCCCGCTCGTTGGTCCAGGGGCCGGCCTTCTATGACGAATTCGAAACCGCCAAAATGTTTTGGTGGTTCAATCAATCGTCGACCGCGCGTTACAGTTGCACGCCCAAGCCGCACTACGGCTGTGACGGCAGCAAAGTCTTTGACGTGCTCGACCACACCGAGTGCAATCTCACCGAACGCCATGGCGCCTTTCCGTTTTTCACGTTCTGGGGTCCCGGTGCCGGGTTGCCGTGCAGTCGCTGGATCGCGGAGGCCACCGCGACGGTGCTGCGTGAAAAGCAGCCCCAGGTCACACTCGCCTACCTGCCGCATCTGGATTACGACTTTCAACGATTCCCCGATCACGACCCGGCGCGGGTGGCCGAGGTCGACCAGTGTGTGCAAACCATCCTGGCCGCCGCCGACGAGATCGGGGCACAGGTGGTGATCGTTTCAGAATACGGCTTGGTTCCGGTTGATCGGCCGATTCACATCAACCGTGTGCTCCGTCAGGCCGGCTGGCTGTCGGTGCGGAACGGACCGTTCGGCGAAGTCTTGATGCCGGGGGAATCGAAGGCGTTTGCGGTCGCCGATCATCAATTGGCGCACGTCTACGTCAACGATCCCGGTCTGGTCCCCTCGGTGCGAAAGGAGCTTGAAGCGGTCCCGGGGATCGGCGGCGTCTTTGATCCCGGTGATCTGGAACTCGATCATCCACGCAGCGGTGAGCTGATCGCATTGGCACAGGCTGATGCCTGGTTCACGTATTACTACTGGAACGACGACGCGCTCGCGCCAGACTTTGCCCGCACGGTGGATATCCATCGCAAACCGGGCTATGACCCTTGCGAGTTGTTCATGACCGGCAAGGTGCGGATGGCGGCGCGGTTGTTGCAAAAGAAGCTCGGCATGCGCTACAAGATGGATGTCATTCCGCTCGATGCCAACCTCGTCCGCGGCAGCCACGGCTTGCATCCCGATCCGATCGACGGCCCGATCGTCATCGGACCGTCCCACGATCATCCGCTGCCCTCGGACATGCGCGGATTTGCGAACTATATCCGGTCGTTGGTCGGCAGTTGAATCCGTAACAGACTCGCGTCCTAGAGCCGCGCGTCCAATGCCACCAACGTTGGCATGGAAGGGATTAGCGGAACGGCGCGAGCCGTCCGGTTTCAGCGTGAACACACAGTGAAAGACCGGAGGGCTCGCCCCTGCCGCTAACCATCAACGCGCCGGGTGGTGTCAACATCGCTGATGTGGGGAGCGATCGACGGCTGAGCTTCAATGGTCAGGGTGGGGTTTGGCGGCCAGCCGCCGGATTTTGCGGCGCGCGTTGTTAACCGCTAAGCTAGTGATCCTCTCTCCCCCTGCCCACACTCATTCCCCTCCTCATCACCGGATCGCCGGGCTGCTTTCCCCAGTCGCTTGGCTCGAGGTTCGCAACATGAAGTCTGCGCGACGCAACCGCCCTGTCTCCGAGCCGAATCGTTCTGATCGGGGACCGCAACGACAGCCGCGACAGTCCCGACGCCGGATGCTCTATGAGTCGTTGGAGGCACGTCATTTACTGACCGCGTCGATCGAAGGCTTGGTGTTTGCGGATTCAAATCAAGACGGTCTTGAAAACAATGCCGAAGCGGGAATCGCCGGAGTCACGGTCTATGCCGACCTGAATACCAACGGAGCGCGGGACGCGGGTGAACCGTTCACGCAAACCACCGCGGACGACCCGGGGACACCGGGCGTTGACGAGCTTGGCCGCTATGTGCTCGACAACCTGAGCGAACAGACCCATCACGTGACGATCGAGCTTTCGGCCAACACGCGGCAGACGGCGCCGCTTTCGCCGGCAACCGCGTTAACGTTGACCCTGTTTGAAGACGCCCCGCGGCCGTTGCAAAACTTCGTCTCCGGACCAACAGATGTTCAAGTTTCACCGGACGGCCGATTCGTGGTCGTGGGCTGGGACCAAGGGCAACGTGTCACCACGTACGCACGGCGTGCTCAAGATGGCCAGCTGACCTATCAAGCCGATTTCTATGGCACCACGCTTTATGGGATTCGTCGCAGCGTGTTTTCACCCGAAGGGCGCTTCCTCTATGTCCCTGCCGGGTATTCAGATGCCATCAACGTTTTGCAGATGGATTCTTCGGGCGCGTTGTCCATGGTGCAGTCGATCACGATCAATGACGATGCCAACCTCGATCGCGTCTACGCCCTCGCACTCGCGCCCGACGGCTCACAATTGTTCGCGACCTCTTCAACGACCCAATCAATGTTGGTCTACAACGTTGATGCATCAGCCGGAACGCTTTCGTTAGCCCAAACGTTTACCGAAGGCGTTGACGGTGTGGTCGGGATGAACTTCCCCCAACAGCCGCGAGTTTCGCCGGACGGAACGCTTGTCGCCGTCGCGACTCAGGCAAGCGGCGGACCACTGACGTTACTCGATCGTGATCCCGCGACAGGCGTCGTAGCGCTCAGCGGGACGAGTCTTCAGCTGGGGTCCAACCGAGACGTCATCTTTTCCGACGATGGTCGTTTCTTGTATGTCGCCGATTTTAACGGCCGACTTTGGACGCTGACGCGTGATGAAGTGACAGGTGATGTCCAAGTTCAAGGGTCGCTCGACTTGGGCTCCAAACGTCTGGACAAGTTGGTGATGCGTCCCGATCAATCCGCGATCTATGCGACCTCCAGTTATACCGATTCGCTGTTGGCCTTTGATCGTGATCCGACCAGCGGTGCGGTGACATTGAACCAAACGCTCGATTCAAGCGACGTCCGGGGCATGGAAGACGCCGAGGGCGTTGCGATCAGCCCCGACGGCCAGCATCTCTACTTGGCCTCCCAGGCGAGCAATCGTCTTCAGACCTTCTGGACCAATCCCACCGGGCGATCTGCAATCGCATCGCTGGTCACCACGGTGGATGGTCAATCGGTCACAAACATTCATTTTGCGGTCAGCGACGCGTCACCACAAGTCACTGGGTTTTCAACCACGTCGGTCAGTCCCGAGCCCGCAGATCAAGTCGATTTCACGCTTGTCTTTGACGAAGCCGTTTCCGGCGTGGACGTAGGCGATTTTCAACTGTTTAACAGCGGCCTGGCCGACTCCGCGATCACATCGGTCAGCGGCGGGCCGACCGATTACACGATCACCGTGACGACACCAGGCTATGCGGGGAATCTGCAATTGCAATTGATCGACGACGATACCATCGTTGATGCAAATGCGATTCCCTTGGGCGGTATCGGAACCGGCGCGGTGGTCCGTCGCACCGCAGCCTTGCACGTGGATTCGCTCCCTCCCCAGGTCGCCGCCATTGCCGCTGCGCCGGGCGTTGCTCCATTGGCTCGTCAGCTTTCTTTCTTCGTGACGTTTGACGAGCCGGTCAGCGGCGTGGATGTGACTGATTTTCAATCTGTCGACGGCGCGGGGGCCGTTGGCAACGTGGACGCCGTCGTCGCAACCAACGACGCCAGTGTTTATCGCGTCGACGTCAGCGTCACCGGTACGGCCGGTAGCATTGCGCTCGCGTTGGTCGACGATGACACAATTGTGGATGTGGCGGCCAATCCGCTCGGCGATGTCGGCACGGCGGGTAGCGGGGCCGGTGACGGATCCGTTCAATCCCCCGTCGTCATGATCGATGACGCAACCATCAGTGGGCGCGTTTGGGTCGACGCAAATGCGGACGGGCTTTCGGATCTCAATGAATCCGGGCAATTTGGAATCACGGTCTACGCCGATCGCAATGCAAACGGATCACGAGACGCCGGCGAACCCTCCGTGGTCACGCAAGACGATGATCCTGCGACGACCGAGATCGATGAAACGGGAATGTATACGCTGACCGGCTTGGCGGCTGTGACGACGTATGAGTTAAGGGTTGATGCGACTCAGTATCGTCAGACCGCTCCGGTCTCCCATGCGCAGGATGACGGCTTATTGAGCTTTACGGATTCGGTCTTCGGTGGCGTGAACAGCTCGGACACGCTGTTTTTGACGTACGGAATCACGCTGACCCGGGACGGAAAGCAACTGTACGCGTTATCGCCCAACGGCAACAAGGTCTCCCTTTTCAATCGCGCGTCGGTCAGTGATCCGTTTGTGTTCGACAGATCTTGGTCCGACACCAGTCCCGGCTTTTCCGAGCTGGGCGCACCCAGGCACTTGATTTTCGGGCCTGACGAGGGTTCGGGGTACTTGATCGCGGACAATACGATCTTTGTCGTCGGTCGTGACAGGGCGACCGGCGAACTGAGTGTCGTGGACACGGTTCAGGGGACGGTCGGTGAAGGCAATTCGTTTGAACGAATCAGTTCCGCGGCGGTCAGCCCCGACGGCGAGTTCCTCTATACCGCAGGAATCTACAGCGACACCCTGTCAGCCTATCGGATTGATGTCGCAACGAGACTGTTGCAACCGATTCAAGAGTTGCGTCACGAAATCGATGGCGTCGACGGCCTGGACAATCCCAACAAAGTTCAGGTGTCGCCGGATGGTTCTCAGTTGTTTGTCAGTGCGTTTTTTTCGTCAAGGTTGACGGTCTACAACATCACGCCCGGAAGTGGCCGTCTGGTCGAGTCGCAGTTTTTCAGCGGACTCTCTTCATCCTCCGATATAGCCTTTTCTCCCGATGGGCAATTCGCGTACTCCGCAACGACTTCCAGCGGATCAGATAAAATCAGGGTCTTCCGGCTGATCGCCGGGCAGTGGGTGCAACAGGCTGGTGGAGCTTTCGGCCTGAACGCGCCACACGATTTGGAGATCAGTGCGGACGGTCGGTTTGTCTACGTCGCGGACAAAACGCTGGACGCGGTCGTGACGCTTTCCCGTGATACACAGACCGGTGAGCTGACTTCCCTTCAAGTCGTGAATGATGTTGCTCCACACGATGCCCTCAATGGTGTGGAATTTGTCAAACTATCGCCCGACGGTCGTGAGTTATTCGCCGCAGCGGCAAGCGACCATAGTCTTACACGGTTCACCCGTCTGGGCGGCGATGTCACTTCGGAACCGCATGTCATCACGACGGCACGGCGCGACACGATGGCTGCCGACTTTGGGATTCGAATCCTGTATCCCTCGGCGACCAGCCTCCGTTCCGCAGTGGTCGGCCCCGTCTCGGATCCGACGGTATCCTTCACTGCGACGTTTGACGAACCAGTGACCGGCGTGCAGCCGAGCGATTTCGTGATCGAGTCGACGGGCATCAGCGGGGCGTCGGTGCTGAGTGTGACCGGAGGTCCGATGCTGTACGACGTCTTGGTCCACACGGGCAGCGGCGACGGAACGCTGCGTTTGCGTCTGATCGATGATGATTCCATCCTCAATGCCGCAGCCTATCCGCTCGGAGGAACGGGGTTCGACAACGGAGGATTGCTCTCCGATCCGATTTCGATTGTGAATTCAGGATCGATCAGTGGCCGCTTGGTCGTCGACACCGACGAAGACGGTTTCGGGGACCTGGGTGAGCCAGGGCTCGCCGGAGCGACCGTTTTCGTCGACATCAATACCAATGGCCAGTTCGATTCCGGCGAACCCGTTGCGATGACCGCGGTTGATGATCCAGTGACCACGACGGTGGATGAATCGGGGGCGTATCGAATCAGCGGCGTCGGTCCCGGTAGCCACTCGGTTATGGTGATTCCACCGGCCGGATTCGCGTTGACCAATCCGGCAACGCGTTCGGCAGGATCGGGCGTCGTCACCCTCGTCCAGTCGATCAAGGATGGGACATCGGGAGCCAACTACTTAGATGAAGCCGCCGGCGTGACGACCAGTCCAGACGGCAACTATCTGTACGTCGCCTCCTATAACGACGATTCAGTCACGGTCTTCGCGCGGAACGCCGCGACCGGACAATTGACTGTCGTTCAGCAGGTCGTCGAAAACATCGGTGGCGTCACGGGACTGTTGGGTGCACAGTCGATCGCGATCAGCGAAGACGGTGAAAGCCTGTACGTGGCATCGTCAATCGGCGACTCGTTGGTGATGTTCGATCGCGATCCCAGCGACGGGACGATCGCTTATCTCGGCAGGCTTCGTGATGGATTCAGCGGTGCTGATGGGTTGAACAACGCAGTGAGCGTGCAGATCAGCAAAGACGGCCGGCACGTCTATGTCGCGGCGATCGATGATTCGTCGGTCGCCGTGTTCACCCGCGATGCCTCGACCGGCTTGCTGACGTTTGCTCAGAAATTGACGGCCAACACCGCGGGCGCTTTCGCGGTCGAAATCAGCCCCGACCAACGACACGTTTATGTTTCGGGCCAGGTGCAATCGGGCGTCACCGTTTATGACCGTGATTCAACAACCGGATTGCTGACGCTGAAGCAAACGGTCCGCCAGACCGATTCCGGCGTCAACGGATTGTCGGGGGCATCTGGGATCTCGATGAGCCCTGACGGGAAAAATCTGTACGTCGCTGGATACTTCAACGAAGGGCTTGCGGTGCTCGATCGCGATCTCGTGACCGGTGAGCTTTCGTTTAATGAATTTGTACCCGACCCGAGCAGCACTGCAACGACGCGTCCGATCTCGGTCTTGGTCAGTAGGGACGGCCACCATGTCGTCGCGATGTATGAAATTTATGACGCGATTGTGATCTACAATCGAGACTCCGCAACGGGAAAATTGACGACTCGACAAGTGGTGCGTGACGGGTTCGGCGGCGTCGACGGACTCAACGGCGCTTGGGATGCCGAGTTTTCCAATGACGATGAGTATCTGTATGTCGTCGGTGCCTATGATGATGCGGTGGTTGCGTTTGACCGTGATGCCGGACCCTGGGTCGCAACGAACGTGGCCGTCGAAGTCGTGCTCGGCGAAACGTCCGTGCTCGCTCCGTTCGCGGCGGTCAATCTGATCCCGGCTGTCGATTCGGTTCAATACTCGGGCACGACTCCGGCAAATCAATCCCCGATCACGATCGATGTGACGTTCAGCGAGCCCGTCACCGGGTTCGATCTGTCCGACATCTCGCTCGGGGGCAATGTTGTGTCGGCCAACGTTGTCGATCTGTCGGGAAGCGGCGCTGATTACGTGGTCACGATCACGGTGGGTGAAGACCAGGGCACGTTGGAACTAACGATCCTGGATAACGACTCGATCGTCGACGTTCAAAGTGTTCCTCTGGGAGGGCCCGGGGCAGGCAATGGCCAGTTTTCGATGGCTCCGCTTGAGGTTGATCTGCTGGACCCCTCGGTGGTGTCGATCACGGCCGGACAGTCGAGTCCGACTGCGGAAAACCGAATCGATTTTACGATCGATTTCAACGAACCGGTCACGGGCGTGCTCGAGTCGCAATTTTCAATCGTCGGGACCAGCGCGGATGCGAGCATCACGAGTTTTCAAGCGTCTTCGACCATTCCGGGACGCTACTACATTGAAGTCTATGTCGGAAGTTCACTCAACTCCGAAGTCGGGCTTCGTTTTAACGACGACGACGCGGTCGTTGATGCTGTCGGGAAACCCGTCGGTGGACCGGGGATCGGAAACGGTGATTTCGACAGTGCGTTGATCGTGGTCGATCGCGACGTCTCGATATCGGGTGTGATTTGGGATGATGTCAATCGCGACTCGATTCGTGACGTGGGTGAACCCGGGATTGCAAACGTCACCGTGTACGTCGACTTGGACGACAACGGGCAGTTCGACGCGGGGACCGAACCCAGTCAAGTCTCTGCGAGCGATGACCCCGCCACGACGACGATTGATGAGACCGGACAGTACACGTTCGATGGTCTGGCGGCCGGTTTTCGCACGGTGCGTCTTGTCTCGGCCGATCCCAACGTCCAGCAGAGCCATCCGTCGAGCGGTCGCGTCTTTCCTGCCGGCCAATCGTCTTTGGGCCAGCCGCTCAGTAACGACGACAAGAGCATCGTTGCCAGCGACGACGGGAAGTTTCTGTACGTCGCCGACGAGGGCACCGATGACATCCTTGTCTATCGTATCGCTGACGATGGGACCGGGATCGAACGCATCATGACGATCGATCACGGAAACGACACAAACAAGGGATTTCGCGAGATCACGTTGTCTCCTGATCAAAAACATCTTTATGTGACCGGCTATGACGGTGACAACTTGGGCGTGTTTGATCGCGACGCAGAGACCGGCGTGATCTCGCATCGTCAAACGATCACCGGTGGCGGCTACTTGGTCGAAGTCAGCCCCGATGGTCGATTTGTCTACACCGGATCCTCCGCGATCAAGACCTTCACGCGAGATGCGGTCACCGGCGAGTTGACTTATGCGAACCAGTTTTTCGAGGGGTTTGTTCGCGACCGCAGGGACCTGGCCATCGATCCGAGCAGCGGATTTTTATACACCGCGGTGGATGCGGTACCCTCGTTCGGTTCCATCCAGCCCGATTTAATCGAAGTGTTCTCGATCTCCGCCGTGACGGGCGAATTGACACGTCTTCAAGTTTTGAGTGAAAGCTTGACGGGAGACGACTCGCTGGATGGCGTTCACTCCCTGGCGATTTCGAGCGACGGACAATTTCTGTACGCCGGCGCTCAGGATGACGACGCGTTGACCGTCTACTCGCGGGGAGCGTCGGACGGCCTGTTGCAGCGGATTCAAGTGGTCGGTGGGGCCCCGGGGTTGGCGACCGCGATCAAAGGTCCCGAGGCCATCGCGCTTTCATCGGACGGGAACCTGCTGTATGTGGTTGGCACCTACAACATGCGGTTGGCGATCCTGGATGTGGACCAGGCGACGGGACGATTGACGTTGTTGGAAACATTCGGACAAAACAGCGGCGCGCCCTGGGGCGAGGACATGGCGCTGACCGATGCGAATCCGTTCTTGTATGCCACTTCAGATCGCTTTATCAGCTATTACCGCAAAACCGAGGGTCTGCGTGTTGCCGAGCCACACATCGTGCTTGGTGCGGCCGGCGGTGATTATGACGGTGCAGATTTCGGTTTGGTTGATCTGGAACCGAATGTCGTCATCATCGCGCCGACGACTCGGCCGCGTGAGGGGAACGCGACCGCGCAGATGACGGTCACATTCTCGGAACCCGTCACGGGAGTCGACGTCACAGATTTTATTCTCGAAGCAGATCAAATCACCGGATCGTCGGTGCAATCGGTCAGCGGATCAGGAGCGGAATACTTCGTGACGATCGTCACCGGCACGCCCGATTTTCCCGACGCCGACCGGACGCTGACATTGCGTGTGGTCGACGACGAAACGATCATCGACAACAACGGCAATTCACTGAGCGGCCCCACAACGTTGGGAACCGATTCGGTCAGGAGCATTCCGCTGGTTCTGGATCAAAAGCCGCCGCAAATCGACTCGGTCGCTCGCCTGAACGACGAAAACACGACTGGTTCTCTGGTTCGCTATCGAATCGCGTTTGATGAAAATGTCTTCGATACGGTCGATGCCGCCGATTTTCAACTGATCGCGACCGGCCTGCCGGACGCGACGATTCAGGACATTACCCGATCGGGCAACCAATACACCATCAATGTGGCCACCGGTCTGGGGAGCGGAACGATTGAACTTCAATTAGCTCCCGGTGTCGATATCCAGGACCTGGCCGGCAATCCGCTCTCTGCCGGTGGCTTTGGTGATGCGTCTGTCCTGCAGACCCGTTACATCATCGAGCGAGATCCGACCGGATACATCACGGGAAAGGTGTTCGACGATGCCAACGGGAATGGCATTCTCGATGGCGCTGAATCGGTCGCGGTCGGTCAAACCGTGTTCGTCGACGCAAACCATAATGGCGTGTTGGATACGGGCGAGTCGTCGACGCTGACCGAGGTCGACGGCACTTACACGCTGGGGCCACTTTTCTCCGGCTTGTATGACGTCACGTTAGTCGTCCCCGTGGATGATGTCTTGACCGCACCCGCGCTTGGCGGTCGACCGATTGTTCGCGCCAGTCTGGATTCAACCGGACGCCAAATCGACGTGGCGGCCAGCAATCCATCAACCGATCGGACGGGCACGCGAGTCGCCTTCGATTCGCTTGCCGACAATCTTGTCGCCGGTGACGGGCCCGGGCGTGATGTGTTTGTCCGGAATCTGCAATCCGGACAAATCCAACTCGTCTCGGTCGCACACAACGGCTTGGCGGCCGACGGTGATTCCTCGCACGCGGTCGTGTCCGACGATGGTCAATTTGTCGTCTTCTATTCGACCGCAACCAATCTGGTTGAGAATGATACGAACGGATTCGCCGACATTTTCTTGAGGGACTTGGTTCAGGGAAAAACCGAGCGGATCTCGGTGGCATGGAACGGCGATCAGGGGGATGGCCCGGTCGGCATGGTTTCGGATATCGATTCCTTGGGACGCTACGTCGCGTTCAGCTCCCACGCGCAGAATCTGCATTCGGGTGATGTCAACGGATTCGAAGATATCTTTTTGTTTGATCGTGTTGAAAACCAGTTGACCCTGGCGTCTTTAACATCAAACAGACGTCAATCCGATGGCCCCTCGCACTCACCTTCGGTGTCCACCAACGGTGGACGCGTGGCGTTTCTGACGTCGGCGCCCAATTTGACGGGACTGCCCTCCGTCATCGGCGAACAAGTGGTCGTGCGGGCGCCCAAGAATTTCGGCAGCACCACGTACGTCTCCAAGGCGCCCGACGATTCCGGCGGCAACGGGACATCCTACCGGCCGTCGATCAGCAATGATGCAATGATCGTGGCCTATGTTTCCGACGCAAGTAATTTGGTCGCTGGTGATTCCAACGGCCAGGGCGATGCGTTCATCTATGACTTTATCAGCCGCGAAAACACTGTCATCTCGCGTCGCCCCGACGGTACCGCGGCGGGAGGCGCGACGGGCATCACGTCGATCGACGAGAACGGTGAACTGGTCGCGTTCGTGTCCAACGCGACGGGGCTTGTCCCTTGGGTCGACGGCAGTTTTGAAGACGTGTTTAATTTCCACCGCAGCGGCCAGTATGTCGAACTGGTGTCGGCGGATTCCTCGGCGATCCCCGGCCAGGGTGATTCGTACGCGCCATCGGTCTCTGCCGACGGTTCGCGAGTCGTCTTTGCGTCGGTGGCGAGCAACCTGGTCACGGGTGACACGAATGGACTTGAGGATCTTTTTTCGGTCGACACGTCCCTCCCGTTGCCACCGGTCGGCGTACACCGTGTCACGACCAGTGTCCTTTCAACTTTGGAAAATATAGATCTCGCGTTTTCAAATCAGCCACCGAGTATCGTTTCGATCGATCCGGCGGTCACGTCGACTCGACTTGCCGCCATCGACTTCACCGTGACATTGACCGAACCCGTTACTGGGCTCGACGCGACGGACTTTGCGATTGATGTCACCGGCACTGCGTCCGCGACCCTCGCTTCAATCACCGGCGCCGACGACACGTACACGGTCTCACTCTCACTCGGGACCGGACAAGGCACGCTTGTCCTGCGACTGATCGATGATGATTCGATCATTGATGCGGAAGGCTTGCCACTGGGAAGGACGGGCAGCAACGGCGGCGCAGAATCGATGCCCGTCATTGTAGACAACCAGGCCCCGACCCTGGTCTCGATCACGAAGCTGGATCCCGACCCCACGGGTGACACTTCGTTGCGGTTCGCCGTCACCTTTGATGAACCCGTCGTTGGACTCCAGACGACTGATTTTTTAATCAACGCAGTCGGCGTTACTGGCGGCCAGATTTCGAATCTGACAGGCACGGATGCGTCTTACGTCGTCTCGATTTCACACAACGGAGACGTCGGGACGATCGGAATCGATTTCGTCGACGATGATTCTGTTCTGGATGCGTTGGGCAATCCGGTCGGTGGCGCGGGCAATGCCGTCTTGTCGGGACCGACGTATAGCATTGAAACCGGGGCAATCACCGGTGCAGTCTACTTCGATCACGATCGATCGGGAACAATCGAGTCGACGGACGCCGGTCTGAGCGGTCAGACTCTGTACATCGATCTGAACGGCGATGGCGACTTGGATTCTGGGGAACCGACGGCGGTGACGACGGCCGATGATCCGGCAACGACGACGATTGACGAAACGGGACGGTATCGTTTCGAGGATCTCGTCCAGAGTTCTTATCTGGTTCGTTGGCTGGGCGGCGCAGGGTGGGTGCAATCCGTGCCGAGCCTCGGCAGCGGTGTTGCAGTTGACTTGATGGTCAAAGACGGCCCTGCACAGGCCGACTTTGCCCTTTCCAATCAAGTTCCCGAAGTGCTTTCGATCACCACGTCGCAAACCGAGCCGGATGCCAACGACAAAATGACTTACCAAATCGTCTTTGACCAAGACGTCGTCGGCGTCGACACCTCCGATTTTGTTGTCGGATCGGTAGAGGTTGCGGGGATGACGATCAGTTCCGTCAGTGGTGGGCCGTCGAGTTACGATGTGACGGTCGACTTTGCGGCGGCCAGCGGCCAAGGTGACATCGCGTTGCAGCTGAACGATGATGATTCGATTCGAGATTTATTGAACGCCCCACTCGGAGGCGTCGGCACTGGAACAAACGTGGCACGTTCGTTGCCGCTGTTTGTGGATTTCCAGCCACCGACCGTGCTCTCCATCGTTGCGGTCAACGCCCCTCTGCTTGATCTCGCGGATCTTGTTTTTCAGGTGACGTTCAGCGAGCCAGTTAGCGGCGTCGACGCGGCTGATTTCGCGGTGGCTTTGTCGGGAGTTAGCGGCACTTCGATTCTTTCGGTGACCCCGCAATCCGGGAACGCGATCTACGAGGTGGTGTTGGACTCGGGCGTCGGAGACGGCACGATTGAGTTGGAATTGATCGACGACGACACGATTGTCGACTCGGCCGGTCATCTGCTCGGAGGCACCGGCGCTGGGAACGGCAGTTTTGTCGATGGCGACGTCGTCTTGGTCGAGCGATTCCCCCGACGCAGTCTGTCGGGACACATCTTTTTCGATACCGATGGGGACGGCGTCCGCGATCCGGGTGAAACGGGTGTGCCCGCCGCGGGAGTCTATTTGGATTTAGATAACGACGGGCAACGTGATGCCAACGAACCGGTCGGCACCGCCGCCAACGATGACCCGCAGACCCTGGGCGTCGACGAGGCGGGGTTCTATCGCTTCGGCAGCCTGGAACTGGGGCAATATATCTTGCGTGTCCGACCCGACTTGCGTTGGATCGACGACATCAATAATTTCACCGCGGTCACGCTGGAATTATCGACGACCGAGGCGGTTGCCGATTTGGGAGTCATTCCAAACTTGGCGGCCATCAACGGGCTGGTTTACGACGATTTGAACCGAGACGGGGTGTTGGACGCGGGCGAGCCTGGTTTGGCCGGATGGACGCTGTACATCGATGACAACGGCAACGACCAACTCGATGCGGGCGAACGCACGACCGTGACGTCGGCCGATGATCCACTAACCGCCGAAGACGAGACCGGACGGTATTCGTTTTCGCCGCTCGAGTTTCAATCGCACCGGGTGCAGCTGGTCGGCCGTCCGGAGTTCTTTTCGACCTCGCCCACATTCCTCGACCGCACGATCGCCGGTGGGGCATCGGTGGAGATCGCCAATTTCGGAACCACGGAGAACCTGACTCGAATCAGCGGGGCGGTTTTCGGCGACACTGATGGAGACGGCATTCGTTCGGCCGGTGAATCGGGGTTGGCCGACTGGACGGTGTTCCTGGATGAGAACCAAAACGGTCAGTGGGATACGGGCGAACCGACGATGCAAACCTTGGCCGACGATCCCGCAACGACGTCGATCGATGAAGCCGGAATGTTTGAGTTCACAACGCTCAACCTGGGAACGCATGTGGTCTACGCGTCGGAGCCCGTGGGATACCTGAGCACCAGCCCGAACCCCGTGTCCGTCTCCTTCACCGCCAGCACCGATGCCGCGGACGTCAGCTTCGCACTGGCAACCAATGACACCACGCTTTCCGGCATCGTCTTTGACGACGTCGATCGCGACGGTATCCGGGACGCCGGAGAAGCCGGGGTGTCTGGAGCGACGGTCTATCTGGACCTCAACGACAACGGCAGCCGTGATGTGGATGAACCGTCTCGGTTCACCGCCGCGGACGGACGTTACGAATTTCTGCATGTCGTTCCAGGAAACCACGTCGTGCGCGCGGATTTGCCGCCTTTGCACGAAGCGACGAGCCCGGCACATGAAGTCGCGGTGGCATTGAATCAGCTGATCACGGATCTGGATTTCGGCGCACGCTATCTCGGTTACCAGATCACCGGCACGCAGTTCGATGACTTCAATGACAATGGAGTGCGCGACGCGGGCGAACCCCCGTTGAGCGGCGTCACGGTGTTTGCCGATTTCAACAACAACGGTTTTCCCGATCCCGGAGAGCCGCAGACGACTTCAGGATCGGGCGGCGAGTACGTGCTCGCTGGGACGCAACCGGGAACGTTCACCGTTCGCGCGCTTTCGCCGGAGCATTATCGCCCCAGCGATTCGTATCCATCGCGAGATCGATTGTTCGGCATATCGAATTTACATTCCCAATTGCCAAGCCCCACACAACTGGTGCTGAGTGAATTCGATCCGGCCAGCGGCAACGTGTTGGGCGAATTCACCGTCAATCAACCGGTCACGACGGAGACGTCGTTGACGTTTGATGGGCAGAATCTGGTCTTGGTCAACAATGATTCTCATCGGCTGGTTCAGCTGGCGTTCGATGGAACGCAGGTCCAGGAGTTCTCGTTGCCTAGGGCGTTGACCGGGGCACCCTACGCGATCTTCGATGTGTCGTCTCCCGTGATGATCGGCGGATTCTTGTTTGTCGTTGCCGGCTCGACGACCGACAACATGGAATTGTGGCGGTCGGATCTGTATCCCGATGGTTTGGGCGCCAATTACGCTTCGACCGGCGACTGGGAACGGATTGGCCTGATCACGTTGACCAATCCACCGGCGACGCCGGGTGTCACGCTTTCCCTGCAGCGTGCCAGCACGACTTCAGCCGACGGTCGGAACCTCATCGTCGGCGTGAGCGCCTCGGCGCCGTTCCTGAACCATTGGCTGCAGATCGATCCGTTCTCGCAGACCGCCGAATTGGTCAACGATTTCAATACCCAGGATACGGAACGCGGGATGGCGCGGATCGGCGACGAAGTGTTCGTGGCCTACCCGGTGCCGTTTACCAACACGGACGGTCAGATCATCGTTTACAGTAACTCCGGCGGCGTCAATCGATCGTTGAACGGATTCCCGGCACAGCAGGGGCTCGCGGCTGGGCTGTATCGCGACAATGGGGTTGTTGTCACGCTTGCCGAGCGTGAATCAGTCGCCGATGTCAATCATTTTCACCACGCCGAACTGGCATCGATCAGCGGCAATGTTGCCAAGGATTTGGACGTCAGCGGGTCCATTGATGCGGGTGAACCCGCGCTGGCTGATGTGACGGTGTATGTCGACCTGGACGGCAACCGGCAATTCGATTCCGGCGAACCCTCGGCGGTCAGTGATCAAAACGGCGACTACACGATCGTGGGCTTGGTCCCCGATCGCTACACCGTTCGGCAGGTGTCACCGGCCGACCACGACGGATTTGCCGTCGCGGAATCGATCACCAGGCTGTTCACTCAGGCGACCGACGCCGGTGTTTCAACGATCTATGAAATCGACACCGAATCGGGAGCGGTGTTGAACCAATTCCCTTCACCCGGATCCGTCGAAACCCACGCCGGAATGACGATCTATGAAGGCGATCTGTATTTGGCCAAGTCAAATCAATTGTTCCGAATCGATCCGGACAGCGGTGAAGTTTTGGAGACAATTCCGACCACGCCGGGGTTGAAAGACGCGATCGAAATCCGTGACGGCGTCGCCTACATGACCCAGCAGGGCGGCGTTGGCATCGAGCAATTTGACCTTCAGCGGCGCCGGGTGATCACACAACTGGACATTCATGCGATCAACAACATCACCGGACTGGGGTACGTGATTTCGACGCAGGGAGCCGCGGTCGATCGTGAGAGTTTTCTCCTCGAGATGCGTTCGGGAACGTACAACGTCGACTTCCGTACGGGGCTGATCATCCCGCACACGCCGACGCATGGTTTTCCTTGGACCGCCTACCTGGCTGCTGCCGGAGGCGAATCGTTCACCTACGCAACCTATGGCACCTCGCTGCGCACGATCGCGACGACGTCCACCGAGCCCTACAACGTTCCGGGGGCTGTCACCTATCGCAATCTTTATTCGGCGATCTCAGGCACGGTCAGTGATTATGGCGCCGACGTCGACCTGCCCGCCGAGCACACCGTCTGGGTGGCGCAAAACGATTCCGTCACCGACGTCGATTTCGGAAACCAACCCGCGGCCGGCACGATCAGCGGCGTTCAGTTCGTTGACGACAATGGCAATGGGATACGAGACGCGGGTGAAGCACCGTTGGCCGGCATCACCGTCTTTCTCGATGAAAACGCCAACGGGTTTGCCGATCCTGGGGAGCCCCAAACCGTCAGCGCCGCCGACGGGACGTACCTGTTTGCCGGCGTCCCCCTGGGACGGCACCTGGTTCGTGCCGAGTCACCCGATCATTTTCGGCCGACCACGATCAGCAGTGTCACCGATCGTCTGTTCGGCGTCGCACGAGTCAGCAATGCAGGAAGTCCGACGGGCTACTTTCTGCAAATCCGTGAACTCAATCCCCTGACGGGAGACCGATTGAGTTCGATCGACACGACGATCCCCGTTGACTTGCCGTACACCGCCGCGTTCGATGGGAAGCGGTTGATCGTCGTGGATAACAACCTGGACCTGCTGTTCGAAGTTGCTCTCGATGGCCGTCTGCTCGATCAAACGCCGCTGCCGGGCAATGGGTCCACGTCGGTGTTCTCGCAAGGTCCCGTTGTCATCGATGGCACGATCTATCTGTTGACCAACGGCGGTGGGATGCCGATGCAGTTGCTGCGTTTCGACGCGGACACGAACGAATACTACGGGGCGATGCCGATCTCTCGCTACATCGACCCGGCCAATGAACTCAACGGATTGCCACAATTGTCGCTCTCGCTGAGCGAATCGCCGGACGGTCAGTCGATTTTGGCCTTTTCCAACGTCGATTCTCGTGTCTTTGTGATCGATCCCTTGACGGCGCGGATGACGTCCGTGATCGATTTGCCGCGGACCGATGACGGCGATTGGAGTGCGGCGGCCGTGGGGGGCGAGTTGTTCGTGCGGTCTTCGGGCAGCCAAGGCAACTTGGATGTCTATGATAGCCAGTACAATCTGCTCCGCACCCTCGGTAATCCCGCGACATCGGGGTTGGGCGGTGGAGCATTCGTCGACTCGGGGATCGTCGCGACCGTCACCTCCGCCGCCGGCGCGGCGGGAATTGATTTGGGGCACCGTTCCACGACGTCGACGATCTCTGGAACGGTGCTGGATGATTTCAACAAGAATCGCGCGGCCGATGGTGGCGAAACAGCTGCGATCGGAGTCCGTGTTTATATCGATTCCAATCGTAACGGTCGATTCGACAGCGGCGAACCCGAAACGCTCTCCGCAGCTGATGGATCCTATTCGTTCCAAGGGCTCACGCCAGGTGACTACACCGTGCGAGTGGATCAACCGGTCAGTTTAGAAGTACTGACCGATAGGGACGCCGTCTCGCTCTATTCGCTGGATGTCGATCAAGGTGTTTCGACGATTCGAAAATACGATCCGATCACCGGCCAACTGCTTCGTGAATTCCCAGCTCCCGGCACGAGCACGACGCTAGCCGGTTTGGCGCTCGACGATTCGGGGCTGTTCTATTCGGCAAATTCGACGCTCTGGAAACTTGATCCCGATGACGGACAGACACTCAACTCGATCCCGCTTCCCACGGGTGAGTACGGCGGGCTGGCGGCGATCGACGACCGAGTGTACGCGATCGATGCATCGAGCAATTTGCTGTACAAAATCGACGTCGACACGATGCAGGTGGTCGAGACGATCGACGTGAACGCCGTCAATCCGTCCGTTCCATTGGGAGTCAATTTCCAAGACAATTTAGGCGAGACGTCCGACGTCACACGTTTGATGACGCGTTTGCATTCCGGCGGCGGCACAATCATTCTTGATCCCGCGACAGGTCTCTATGAACCGCGAATTGCGACCAACCTCGGGACCACGGGGCTCTCCGGAGCGGAGGGCGAAATCTACCGAGCCTATGGAGGGCAGATTCGTGTGGAATCGTTACTGGAGGGATTCATCCGCAACGTGGCGACAGTCCAAGCTCCGTATGGAATCGGCGCCGCATCGGTCGCGTCGAGCGAGCACGTCGTCCGCGCGGCACCCGGTGTCGATCATTCCGAGCTAAATTTCTTTCAACAAGTCGACGGGCCGGCGTCCATCGGAGGCGTGTTGTGGGATGATTCGAATGCCGACGGCGCGATGGACAGCGGTGAGAGCCGGCTAGCCGGTCGGACCGTGTTTTTAGATGACAACCGCAACGGCCAGCTTGACTCAGGCGAGCCATTCGTCGTGACAGCCTCTGACGATCCGGCGACCAATGGAATCGACGAAACCGGTCGCTATCGGTTCGATGATGTGACTCCGGGAATCCACGATGTGGTCCAAGTCTTGCCGATCGGCTGGCGACCGACATATCCGTTCGCAGAAACGTTTGATGTTCAACATGTGGTTGCCAACGGGTATGTCGCGGGCGAGAACACCGGAACGAATCCCTTTTATGATTCGTCGATCAGCGACGGCGGAGCGTTCATCGCATTTTCGACGTACAACACGCTGCTGGCCGAAGACACCTATACCGGAGCGGACATCTACGTTCTGGACACGGCAGCCGGTCAGTTAGAACTGATCACGGTCTCCAGTGACGAAGCGGCCAGCAACGGACGGAGCTTGCATCCGGTCGTGAGTGCCGACGGACGATACGTCGTGTTCTGGTCCTATTCGACAAACTTCGTGGCCAACGACAACAACGACACGCTGGACATCTTTGTCCGTGACCGACAGCTCGGCACGACAACCTTGATCAGCGCCGTCGATCCGAGCCTTTCGACCGGAAGTTCGACGGCAAACAGTTATAGCTACAGCCCGGGATTCAGTGACGATGGGCGCTATGTCACGTTTTGGTCCAATGCAACTGATCTCGTACCCGGCGATACCAATGGCGTGTTTGATCTGTTCCTCCGCGATCTTCAGCAGGGAACGACCGAGCGGATCAATCTGGCCCCCGACGGCAGTCAGGCCAGCGGCGGGAACACGCACAACAGCCACCTCAGCGCCGACGGCCGTTTTGTCGCCTATTGGAGTTGGGCCGACAATCTGGTCGCCGGGGATACCAACGGCGTTTCCGACGCGTTTGTGCTGGACCGAGACACGGGCATCACCGAACGCGTCAGCGTCACGGCCAGCGGCGTTCAAAGTGACGCCAATGTTCACAACGTCAGCATTTCCGATGACGGTCGGTACGTTGTCTTCCACTCCAATGCAACAACGCTGGACAATGTCCCCGGCGCCGTCGGCACGCAAGTCTATCTGAAAGACCGAACGACAGGCGAACTACGGATGATCGGACGCGACCGAGACGGATTCGGACCCAATCAATCTGCCGTCCTGCCGACAATCAGCGGCGACGGGCGGTGGGTGGTGTTCAACTCTTGGGCCAGCAACCTGACCGACGATGATACCGATGGAGGCAGCGATGCGTTTTTGTACGACGTTGCCAACGACAGGGTGACGTTGCTCAGTCGATCGATCTCCGGGGGAGCCGGCAACGGTCGCACCGATTGGGTCCGAATCTCCAACGACGGTTCCACCGTGACCTTCAATTCCGCCGCGAACAACCTGACCTCGCCCACGACGGCGGGCGGGAATCTCTACTCGGTCAGCATCGATCAACTCACCGACGCAACCGTCTTCCAGTCGGTCACCGTCGCCTCCGGACAGACCCTTGACGGAATTAACTTCGGCAGCGTTTACGATCCGATCGCGCCGGGCGACCTCACGCTTTCGGCTGCCGGCATCGTTGAAAATCTGGATACCACCGCGTCTGACACGCTCATCGCACAGCTGTCGACGGTCGACAGCGACACGCCGACCGGACATTCCTATGCCTTGGTCTCAGGAATCGATGACGCAGACAATTCCAAATTCAACGTGGTCGGAAATCAACTGTTTCTCAAGCAAGGTCAGGTCGTCGATTATGAGGCACAAGCGGAGTATCGGATCCGGTTAAGCGTGACCGACACGACGGGATTGACACTGGAGAAAGCGGTTCGTCTGGACGTCGTCGATCGGCTTGAAATGGCACCGATCGATCTGGCCGGCGGTTCGCAACAGCGTTCGCTGCTTTCGTCGCTTTCGATCGCGTTTGACACGCAGGTCGACGTCGATCCGGGGGCGTTTGCGGTCCGTCATCGGGATCTCGGTGGCGACGTGGATTTCACCATCACGCTCGACCACAGCGGTGGAAAGACGACCGCGACGTTGACGTTTGCCGGCATCTACACCGAGGCCGGCGGATCCCTGATCGACGGGAATTATCAATTGACGATCGACGGCGACAAGGTTCGGTCGACGGTCGGCGGTCTGAACTTTGATGCCGACGGCGATGGCGTCGACGGAGGCCTGTATCAACTCGGCGAAGAAGCCGCCGACGGGTTCTTTCGCTTGTTCGGTGATAGCGACGGTGACCGCGACGTCGACGGCCAGGACTACGGACGATTCGGATTGACGTTCTTGAAAAACGAAGGTCAAACCGGGTTCAACGATGCCCTGGACAGCGACGGAGACGGCGACGTCGACGGCCAAGACTACGGACGCTTCGGCCAGCGGTTCCTGCGAACGCTGCGGTTCGATTGAGCGGCGCGCCTTACCGCTAATCAAGACTTCCGCGTGGTGCCGTCCAAGTGAAATGGAGCACGACGATGGGCAATGTAGACCCAGGCAGAGCTGCGGTCGGGGCCACTGAATTTGTGGGTGCACCGTACGGTGGATTGGTGCCTTGGGTGAACAAGTGCCGTTTTCATTCACCTAAAGCGGAAGTAGACATGTTGTCTGTATTGGTTCGGTCTGGTAGGATTTTGGCATCAATCTCAAAACTTTATGTACTCGTGTGCCAGATCGACCGGAGGTCCTGATGCGAAGAATTTTTGCGTTCGCTCTGTTCTCAGTTTCCTTGGCTGGTACGAGCGCGACTGAAGAACCGGATCCTCGTATTGCCGAGGCGCTTAAAACCACAACGGAGGCGGCATCGCATTACGAGTTTCGGCTCGCAGACGATCCGTCGGAAAGCCTGACGTTCCATCCCAATTCGCTTCTGCATTGGTCCAACCCGGTGATTGGCGTCATTTATGGCAATGTCTTCGTTTGGACCGAAGACGGTCGGCCAGAAGTCATTGGGTCTATTTTGCAATGGTACGAGCCTCACAAGCACGCGACCCACGAATTTCATTCGCTATCAGCCAGGCCTGTCGAGGGGTCACACGACGGTAAATTGGTATGGAAAACCACGAAGCCAGGCGTCCAATTGAAGCCAATCACTCAAGCACCCATCGTCGATGAATCCCCCTTCGTGCGGCTTCGACAAATGCGATCGATCACGCGGCAGTTGGAAGTCACGAGTATTAATAAGGAAGGAGAGAAGTATAACTTGCGATTACTTTCTCAGCCGCTCTTTCGGTATGGCAACGACAAATCGAACGTCCTTGATGGCGCACTATTTTCATTCGTGCAAGGGACCGATCCGGAAGTGATCGTTTTAATCGAATCAAGAAAGAACGATTCGGGCACTCTTCAGTGGCATCTTGCGATGATGCGGATGGCTGCCCTTGAATTTACGGCCAAATTGAGGGGCCGGGAAATATGGCATGTCGAGAAGATGCCCTATCCTGTCGCTATGAGAGGACGAGAGCCGTACTCCTTGTATCGCTTCAAACACCAGGAGACCGAATCGCAATAAGCCTGGACCCTCGCATCGCTAGCGCCGACGTGGAGGGGTGAGGCTTCAGCATGGGCGAAGTTGGATATCTCGCTTTCTTGTTCGGCTCATCCAGGTTGCCGGGGCAGCGATGGTGGCAATCGGGCCCATAGGACATCTAAAACGGATAGGCCCCACAAGTCCTAATGGCCCTATCGATCGCGGGACGTTTCGCCGCGTCAGTTGGCCCCACTGCTACGCTTCAAGAATTCCAGGTTTCCTTTGTGTGGAGCTTGGCGATGGTCCTTGTCGGTCAACTGACGGTCGTAAATTTCGCCGGGTCGAACCGGGTCGTGTGCCTCGTCGGCCTGTGCGATGAGCTGCTTCAGGACGTCCGGATGTTCGTTTGCGACGTTCTGTTTTTCTTCGACGTCTTGGGAGAGGTCGTACAGTTCCCAGCTTCCGCTTCTGCCTCGATAGGCTTTCCACTGATTCATCCGTACCGCCGTCTGGCCTTGGTATTCCCAGTACAGAAAGGGGTGCGTGGGCTGATCGGGTTGCCCGAACAGGGTGGGGGCGAACGACAGGCCATCGGTGGCCGGGCACGCCGCGCCGGCGATGGCCGCGAGTGTCGGCATGATGTCCGGATAGTAGAGCAAGTGATCCGAGACCGAAGCCGGCTCGATTTTGCCCGGCCAACGCACCAGATAGGGCACCTTGAGGCCGCCTTCATACAGCGATCCTTTCCCGGCGCGAAAACGTTCGCCGGTCTCGGGGTTCAGATTAGGACCGAAGAATCCGTGTGGCCGTTCCGGGGTCGCAAAATAGTCCTGTCCACCGTTGTCGCCGCAGAGAAAGATCACGGTGTTGTCGTCAATCTTTAACTCTTTCAACAGGCTGATGATCTGCCCGAGCTGGCGGTCGATCAGATGCAAGAACGCGGCATAGACCTTGGCATCATTTTCTGTCTGCTGGCCCGCAGTCCACGGTTTGTCTTTGAAGAGTTGCCAGGAGGGATCGTCTTCATCAATGCCCCACAGACCATGGGGCGGCGTCCAGGGAAGATAGCAGAAGAAGCTTTGGTCTTTGTTCTTGCGGATGAACTTCAACGACTCATCGAAGATTGCGAGATGGGCATGGGTCTCGCCTTCGTAGAAGCTCAGTCCGGGATTGCCTGGCAGTGGCACCTCGACGCTGTTTCGAATCAGGTAGCGCGGATAAAACGTGTGGGCGTGGACTTGGTCGTAGTAGCCGAAGAACAAATCGAAGCCGTGCTGTTCGGGGACACCGGAAGTGCCGCGTCCGCCGATGCCCCACTTGCCGAATCCACCCGTGGCGTACCCCTGTTGCTTGAGCATGCTGCCCAGAGTGGGTTCTTCTGCGCGAATCGGTGAAAACCCGTCGTTCTTTCGCATCGACATGTGTCCGGCATGGAGACCGGTCAGCAGCGAACAGCGGGTCGGGCCGCAGACGGGAGCACCTGCGTAGGCATTGGTCAACCGCATGCCCTCTTGTGCGAAACGGTCGATGTTCGGGGTCAACAGATCGGTGTTTCCCATGTGCCCCGATTCGAAGTAGCCCCACTCGTCGAGCATGATGTAGATGATGTTGGGCCGTTGGGGCTCGGCGGCATGGGCCGTGGATCGCGAATCTTCCCCGGCCAGGCCGACGAAAACGATCGTCGCGGCAACAAGCGTCAGTACAGCGTTTCGTTTCATTTGAGATAGATTTTCGGGTAGGGGTGAGTGATTCAGTGTGTGGCGACGGCCCCTGTCGCCCAATCATCGACGGCCCCAATCATCGACGGCACTCGTCAACGAATCGGCCAGTCATCGGTCCGGAACGATGATGCGGGCAGTCCGGCCTGATTGGATAGATTGGTCATGTCGCCACTACCCCAGCCAAATCGTACGGCGACAGGCTTGGTGATCTGATCGCTACGAACAACGATCGTGTCGCCGTCGATGACCGCGCTGGCATCGACGAACGTTCTGTCAGCGCCGGCGATGGTGAAGTGGGTCAGCGGTTTTCCGTCGCGACTGGCCAGACCACTTTCCAATTCTCCAAAGTGAATCCGGATGGCGTCTTGCTCGACGGAGTACCCGGAATAGATCGGTCCGGACGCGACAAGATCGGTTCGTCCGTAGTCGTGCTTGAGGGCAAGCAACGCGAGACGCTGGCCGACGGGTTTCTTCGGTTTGGGGTGAATGTTGGTTGGATTTCCAACGTCCATCGTCACCACCATTGCGGTGTTCGGTTCGGACAGCGACATCATCTGGGCTTCACGCAAAAACGCCGCGCTGACAGGTTCTTGTTTGTAGGCGAAGGGAGCAATCTGGACAAAGTAGAACGGGAAATTGCCACGCCCCCAGCGAGTCCGCCAATCTCGGATCATCGCGGGGAACAACCGGCGATACTGTTCCGGATGCGTCACGTTGGACTCCCCCTGGTACCAGATGACGCCACGGAAAGCGAACGGAACCAGCGGCCGGATCATGGCGTTGAACAACACGCTGGGGCTGCGCTGGTTCAAGCCTTTCGGCGGTTTCTGACCGCGGCTGAACAAGGTCCCGGATTGCTCCGCGATCGCGCCGTAGGTCGCAGACTGCTCATTGAATTCGGGGAAGTCGCGTTGGAGAACTTCGGGGCTGGTCCATGCCTCTGCCGAAGATCCGCCCCAGTTGGTGGAGATCAATCCGATCGGCACATCGAGTTCTTGGTGCAATCGAGAACCAAAGAAGTACGCCACCGCGCTGAAGTTCAACGCCGTCTCGGGGCTGCAGACTGTCCATCGAGCATTCACATCGTCCTGGCCATTCAAAGCCAAAACCTGTGGCACATCGCAGAACCGAATCGTCGAAATCGTTGCCTTCTGGACATCCTCTTTGAAGTGGTCCACTCCAAAGCCTCGCAGCTTCCACTGCATGTTCGATTGGCCGGAGCAGATCCAGACTTCGCCGATCAGCACGTCGGACAGTTGCTTCGTTTCCGAACCGCTGTTTACGTCGATCCGGAAGGGGCCTCCCGCTGCCGGCGTCTTGATCGACGTGCGCCAATGGCCGTGCTCGTTCGCGGTGGCCGTAAACGTGTCGTGCGTCCAGGAAGGGGCGACCACAACGGTGCGCCCAGCTTCTACCGTTCCCCAGATCGCGGCGTCGCATTCACGCTGAAGAACCATGTGGTCCTTGAACAGGCCCGCCACGGTCAGAGCGTTGTCTGTGGATTTGGCAGCGGCGGTGTTTTGAAGCGATGTGGCTTGTTGCGCCGACGTGGCGGTGCAAGTGATCGCCATCACGAATGCGAGCAGGAACGAAAGTCGTGACATGATCGTCGACCCGTTTTATTTGATGGATTTACTTGCGGAACGGCGTGCGGCCTGTGGGAGCACTGCGGCCGGATGCCTTCAATCTTGTCAGCAGGGCTTGCAGTTCTTTGCGTTTGGCTTCTTCCTTGAAGTACAGATTGGTCGTCTCGCCGGGATCGGTTTTCAAGTTGTACAGCTGTCCGGGTGCATCCGGTGCGAGTTCGGGCAGCGCATACAGTGCCATGTTGCCTTGTTCGTACCCATTGCCGCCGGAACCTTTGTGATCGAGATACTTCCAGTGTCCCTGGCGAATCTGAAACTCGCCACGAAAACTCTGCGTCAACAGATGGGGGCGAATCGAATCGGTTTCTGGCTGTTGTCCCAGCATCACCGGCAGCATGTCAAAGCTGTCCGTTGCCACGTCGTCGGGCAGTGCAACGCCGACAACCGAAGCAACGGTGGCGAAGATGTCGGTGGTGTTGGTCATTTGAGCGGTCACCTGGCCGGGCGGGATGTGTCCCGGCCATCGCGCGATGAAGGGGACGCGGTGACCGCCCTCCCAGCCGTCGCGCTTCATGCCTCGCCAGCCGCCTGACGGATCGTGCTGGTGATCTTGCCGCATCCAGTGAACGTGCAGCGTCTCGGCCCCGTTGTCAGAATTGAACATCACCAAGGTGTTGTCATCGATCTCCAGCTCCTTCAACAAATCAATCACGCGTCCCACGATCGCGTCCAGCTGCCAGACGAAATCGGCTCGCGCCCCGGCGTCGGTGACTCCGTTGAATTCGTCGGCCGGCAACACCGGTGCGTGAGCGATCTGAGTCGACAGCACGGCGAAGAAAGGTTTGTCGGGCGTTTGTCGGACGTGATCGGTGATGAACGCTTTCGTCTTTTCGTAGAACAGCAGGTCGGCATTGATAAAGTCATAGCCCGGTGACTTCCAGCCTTCGTCGTTGTCCCACCGCCATTTGCCACCGGGGTTGGGCAGCGTGTCGCGTTTGTGTCGCTCACTGGCCGGCGTCGGGACCATGCCGTTTTCGATGTAGATGTACAGCGGGTCGGTATTGGGGCAATTGGGTGTGATGAACGATTCGTCAAAGCCTCTGGCGTTGGGGCCATCGATCAGCGGCGTACTCTTCTCGTAATCGATCAGCAGCGAATTCTCGAAGCCGCCAGCGAGACGCTGTCCGTCTTTGTCGAACCAGCTGAGTCCCACGTGCCACTTGCCAAAGACACCGGTGCGATAGCCCTTCTGTTTCAGCATGTCGGCAATCGTCTGCGTGCCGGGCTTGAGATAGCTGGGGCCGCTTGGTCCTTCGAACGCTCCACCGCCCCGGCCGGTCGAACGATAAATCTGCTGTCCGGAAAACAGTCCGTATCGCGATGGCGAACAAATCGTGGAGGGACTGTGCGCATCGGTGAAACGAATGCCTTCGGCCGCCATCTGATCCAAGCGAGGCGTCTTGTAAGGCGCCTCGTCGTTGTAGCACGACAGATCACCGAAGCCGAGATCGTCTGCATAGATCACGACGACGTTGGGAAGGACGTCGGCGGCCCGAGCGGCGTGGACCGACGCCAACGCGATGAGCCATCCGGCAGACCAAACGAGAAGCGATGTCTTGTTCAAAACGTTGAACTCTCCAAGTCGAATCGAAAGGGCAGGGAAGCCGTGATGAATCCCCCCACACGCACCCGGTCGCCCCGATCACCGGCGCAGAACCGGACCGTGGCGACACTGCAATCGCCGGGGCGAGTCAACAAGCGGGAGCGATTGCCATGGCTGTCGCGACCCACAACGCCAAGGATTGTAGCCGAAAGATCGTCTCAGTCGTTCGCTTCGGGTGACCTTGCACGGCAACGGCCGGAATGTTGACATCACGCCGCGTCAGCGGAGGCGAGTAGTTGGTTAGGGGCGGCGCCTTCAAGTCCACGACATCCGATCCCTCGCCTCCGCTGACGCAGCGGGAAGTCTTTGAAGAACATCAAACGCAGGAGAACGAACAGGCTGAACGGTTGCATTGCTAGCCGCATCGAAAACATTGACGGGATCGGACGGGGATCGCCCCCCCAGTGTTTTCCCGGTCGACGTCTTGCGATTTGCATTGCATGTGCAATGTGAGACAATCGAGGTCGTGATGCAGCCGACGATTTGATGGTTCGCAAGATGCAGGCCGATGCCACGCTCAAGACCTGCGAGCAGTTCGCCATGCCGATCCGCAATCTAGATATGATCTTCGCGCCCCGTAGCGTGGCCGTGATTGGTGGGAGCGAACGTCGATCCAGCGCGGGCAGGATCGTGCTCGACAATCTGGTTTCGGGCGGTTTCACCGGGCCGGTGTACCGGGTCAACCCCAGGTACACCCATGTCGGTGGCATGCCGTGTTATGGCGCGATCGCCGACTTGCCCGAGGCCGTGGACTTGGCGGTGATCTGCAGTCCGGCCGAGACGGTGCCGCGATACGTCGGCGCGTGTGGCGAGGCGGGCATTCGGGGATTGGTCATACTGACCTCTGGATTTCGCGAGGCGGCACCCGGCGGAAAAGTCCTCAAACAGGCGGTGCTACAATCCGCTGCGGCGTACGAGGGCTTGCGGATCGTGGGGCCGAACAGTCTGGGCATCATGGCGCCGCACCTTTCACTTAACGCCAGTTTCGTCAGTGATTTACCACCCAAGGGGAACATCGCGTTCATTTCCCAGTCCGCGGCGCTCTGCACCGCCGTGCTCGATTGGTCGATCCAAGAGAACGTCGGTTTTTCGCATTTCGTCTCCGTCGGCAACATGTTGGACGTCGGCATCGCTGATCTGATTGACTATTTCGCGATCGACCGATGGACGCGGTCGATCATCTTGTACGTCGGGTCGATCACCGAGCCCCGCAAGTTCATGTCGGCAGCCCGGGCATTCACCCGAACCAAGCCGATCATCGCTTACAAGGCGGGCCGGTTCTCGGGGTCCGCCGAGGCTGCGGCCACGCACACGGGAACGATGGCCGGCGTCGACAGTGTCTATGAAGCTGCGATGAAACGGGCCGGCGTGTTTCGGGTCTACAGCGTGGAGCAGTTGTTCGACTGCGCGAAACTTCTGTCGCAACAGAAGACGCCTTCCGGACCTCGGTTGGCGATCATCACCAATGCCGGCGGGCCAGGCGTGATGGCGACCGATGAGCTACTCGATCAGCAGGGTTCGCTGGCGAAGTTGTCCGATGACACGATCGAAAAGTTGAGCCAACGACTGCCGCCGGCCTGGTCGCATGGCAATCCGGTCGATGTGCTCAGGGACGCCACGCCAGAACGGTTTCAGTCCTCGGTGGAACTCGTGCTGGCCGACCGGGGCGTCGATGGCGTGTTGGTGGTGCTGTCGCCCTACGCGACGACCGACCCGACCGGCACCGCCGCGGCGGTGGTGCAGGCCGCCAAACATGCGTCGAAACCGATCCTGGCAGCGTGGATGGGAGGCGGCAAGGTTCGCGAAGGCACCGAACGGCTCAATGCGGCGGGCATCCCGACGTATTCATCACCGGAAAAAGGCGTTCGAGCGTTCATGAACCTCGTGTCCTATGGGCGGAACCGCGAAACGTTGTACGAAACACCGCGTGAAGTTCCGATCGAGTTTCCGCTTCATCGTGCGAAACAGCGTTCCCTCGTCAAGACGTATTTGAGCGAGGGTCACGACGTGCTGACCGAGACCACGTCCAAGGCGTTTCTGCAGGCGCACGACATTCCGGTCATCCCCACCCATGTCGCCTGTTCGTTGGCGTATGCGACCGAGTGCGCCGCGCGGGTCGGGTACCCCGTCGCTCTCAAAGTGTTCTCGCCCGACATCACGCACAAGACACACGTCGGCGGCGTCGAGCTGAATCTGGCCAACCGCGCCGACGTCGCTCGGGCGTATGATCAGATTCTGAAGCGGGCCAAGGAACTCTGCCCCGACGCCAGAATCGACGGGGTCACGGTCCAACGCATGTTGGTCGAACCGAATAGTCGCGAGCTGATCGTTGGCGCCAAACGCGACCCGGTCTTCGGATCCGTGTTGATGGTCGGTGCCGGTGGGACGACCACCGAAGTGTTGCGAGACCTGGCACTCGAGTTGCCGCCGCTGAACGAGCGTCTTGCCAGACGGATGGTCCAATCGCTGAAGTCATGGCCTTTGCTGGAGGGTGAACCCGGGCGTCCCGGCATCAATCTGAACCGACTGGTCGAGGTCTTGATGCGGCTCTCCTATCTCGTCGCGGACTATCCCGAAATCACGGAGCTGGATGTCAACCCGCTGTTGGTGACCAGCCACGACGTCATCGCCCTGGACGCCCGGATCGTGGTGGATCATCACACCGTGCTGCATCCCGTTCGGCCCTATTCACATCTCGCGATTCGGCCCTACCCGGACGAATACACCAAGCGGATGTTGTTGAAGGATTCGACCTCGATCCTGCTGCGTCCGATCAAGCCCGAAGACGAACCGATGTGGCACCGCCTGTTGGCCAGTTGCTCACCCCAATCGCTTCACATGCGTTACCGTTACATGTTCAAAGCGTCGACCCACGAGATGGCCACGCGGTTTTGTTATATCGACTACGACCGAGAAATCGCGATCGTCGCCGAAGCCGAGGAAGACGGTGAGCGGAAGCTACTCGGGGTCTGCCACCTGGTCGCCGATGCCGATCACCACGAAGCGGAGTTTGCGATTCTGGTCGGCGATCCCTGGCAAGGCATCGGGCTCGGCTCGGTGTTGATGGACTACTGCCTGGGGATCTGCGCCGATTGGGGAATTCGATCCGTCGTCGCCGAAATGGCGCCCAGAAACTCGCGGATGATCACCATGTTTACCAACCGTGGTTTCGTGATGGACCGCAGCCAATCCGACGATGTGGTGATCGCCCGAAAGCGTCTGTCGCCTCTGATCCTGACGTGAATGATGTAGGCCTCAACGAGGCAACCGTCGCCACGATCAACGACGCGCCAGCGATTCGTAGCGACTCGCTTGAAATCCCCAGCCGCCTTCGCTTCACGATCGCACTGGCAGGAATCGTTCGGGGCCTAATTGCGGAAGCCTGGCAGCCGCTTGTACCAGGGGCGTTTCAGATTCTCGCCTGCGTATCCATCGCGGACCAGTTTCAGGCCTAGCTTGACCAGGGGATCATCCGATTGAAGCGTGTCGCCCCAGCGTTTGCAATACTCGCGTCCGACGTTCTTCAAGGAGTCCAGATAGACGCAGCCGGCATCAAAACTGCTTTGCGTGATCGGCGTCCCGTCATCGCCGTACATTTTCAGCAGCCGCATTTTGTCGCCGCTCAAGCACGAGCAGAGCGTGATCGGTGCAATCACCGGTGTCTTCTCGGTCGCGGTGCGGAACATGGTGTTGAAGTCCGTGGCAGCACCCGAAAGCGCCCACGCCCGAGCGCCGCGTGGCAACTGCCAGAGTGCCGCACAATCTTCGATCAGCTTGTTGATGCGAGAGGCTTCCATCGCCGCATGAACCATCTTCACGATCAGTTCGATAACGCTGGCAACGGCGCTGACGATCGATGACGCACCCGCCGACGCGACCAACACGCCCGCGGTGAGCGCCGATTTGGCGACGTCGTACAAACCTTCAAGCAGAGCGCTGTTGATCAGCTTCTTGATGCCCGACGCAATCGCTTGCGGATGACCCGCCGCCAAGGTGACCTTTCGAGCGGCCCACCATATCTTGACCTTCTGGGCAATCGCGCTGCCGATTTTGTACAGCCCTTTGATGCCTCCAATGATGCTTCCGACAAACGGTCCAAGCTCCTTGATGATGTTGTCGATAATCCAGTGGAGCCAACCGGCGTTCTCGTTCCAGCCCACCGCATTGCAGAGCTTTTGGGCAAGCCACGTCGCATACGTCTTGAGGGCCTCGCCGCGCTGTTCACGCGTTTGCCCGGGGTCGCTCGCGCCGCCCATCGCATTGGCCATAGCGGAACGTTTCGTCCATTTGTTGTCGGTCCAGGCACCGGTGGACAGCGAAAGCGGTGACAGCTGATCAATAGCCTGCCAAAAGAACAACACACCCTCGCGGGCATTGATCATGGGGTCGTCCAGATCGACTCGAATCGCTTGCCGTCGCTGACGCATTCAACATTTCTCCAAAATCACAGGCTACCAAGGTTTCGCTTGGGCATCGCTTCAAATTCAGGAAAAGTCGTCTACCGTCACGCGATGCGCTTTACTCTAGCACAGCTTTTGGGCCTTCTTTCGCGACGGGGGTGGCGAGTGTTCGCCACTCAGGTCTTCGGTTTGCAGTCCTGTGGTTGAATAATTCGCTGGGCGGGAGGGGGTGCCAGTGCTCTATAATCGGTGCCAACCAATCCGAACTGGAGGTTGAGCCGCGGCACAGGTCAAGTGGTTCAGTCGCCGAGCAGGATCTTTTTCATCGCATCATCCACAGGGTTGCCGGCGACATGCGCTTTTCTTCGTTTTCTCGAATTCTGCTGCTACTGGTGTCCATTTCATTCGCAGTGCCGCTGTCTGGTTGTGGCAAGGACATGACGGAATCCGAGGGGCCGGAGCTGGGGGCTGTTGAAGCTTACCTTCAAGAGCATCCCGAAGAGCGTGAAGAAAATCCGGAAGACGTGGAGTCCGAAGAAGACGAAAACGCAGCTGCGAGCTGAAACACCGGTACGGGCGACCGTTCACTGCATCGATTCATTGATCTTGATTGAGCTCCTTTCCCTCCGCCGCCGCTGCCTGCGCCGACGGGGCTTTTGATTCGTTTTGTTTTTTTTGATTCGTATTCTGAGGCATTTTCTATGAACATCCGTTCCAGACGCGGTGGCTTCACGTTGGTGGAGTTGCTGGTCGTGATCGCGATCATCGGCATCTTGGTCGGGCTGCTTTTGCCCGCCGTCCAAGCGGCTCGCGAAGCAGCACGTCGAATGAGCTGCAGTAACAACTTCAAGCAAATCGGCTTGGGGATTCACAATTATCATTCCGCCTACAAACGGCTGCCCACGATTCGTGGCGGCACCTCGCGGGTGTTCGGGAGCAACAATCCGCAGTCACGCGAACCCCGATTGATCGGAGGCAGCTACGGCGGAAACAATTTGAACAACCTCAGTTCCCTGGTTCAGTTGGCACCCTTCGTCGAACAACAAGGTCTCTGGGATCAGATCAGCAACCCGTTCCGCGTCAAGGAACCCGCATCGGCCGCAGGGCAATACGAGTTCAGCGCGATGGGGCCCAACGCGGACATCAGCTTGGCCCAGCACGGTCGCTATCAGTACGATCCCTGGCTGACGACGGTTCCGATGTTGCGCTGCCCCAGTGATCCCGGCAACGGCTTGCCTGCCCAAGGCCGTACGAACTATGGCGTCTGTGTCGGCGATGCACTGCAGTTTCAAAATACGGGGGGCATCAACCAGAACGGTCAGCCGAACCGCAACGCGGCGCCGCGTGCCAAGGCGACGTGTCGTGGCATGTTTTTCCCACGCGTGAACATGCGGTTCCGCGACACGCTTGATGGGCTTTCCAACACCATCATGGCCGGCGAAATGGCCACCAACCTCGGGGACCGAGCCGTCATCTCACAGGCTGCGAAGCCATCCGGCGGTAACAACAATCTCGGCGGCCTGATGACCGACCCGTCACTGTGTCAGGCGTTCGTCGATCCGGACCGACCGAAGTTCTGGGATCCGGGCGCTAACCTAACCGGCGGCACCCAAGGACAGCGTGGGTTCAAGTGGTCCAGTGGCTATTGCGTTCACACCGGCGTGGTCACGATCCATCCGCCCAACAGCCCGATTTGCAGCAGCGGCAGCGGAACCTGGCGGCCCGGCATCTACGGAACCAGCAGCCGGCACCAAGGCGGTGCGCATGTCTTGATGGGTGACGGTGCGGTCATCTTCATCACCGATTCGATCGAAGCCGGTGGCAAGGAGAGCCCGATGGTGATCTGGAACGGAACCGGCCCGCGGGCACCGGGAGTGCAAAGTCCCTACGGTCTCTGGGGGGCACTCGGCACCCGGGCCAACAACGAGACGATCCAGGAGCAGCTCAACCAGTAGCTCATCGCTCTTCAGACTTCGACCAAGTTGACGTCCACATCGTTCAAGCCGTGGCTGGGATTCGCGTTCCCGTCACGGCTTGTTTGACGTCGCGACCTTCGCCTGACGGCGGCTCCCTTCTCATCATTGCCACTCTTGGCAGACTTCCAACGGCAACAGCGAATCTTCACTTTGGCTTCGGGGTTTAGCCTGGACTGCTAAATCAACCTTAATGGTGGCGCCCGGACGCTGGTGTTCAACAGGCGTTGATTGCGGTCAAGGTATTCTCAAAAACGCAGCCGTTTCTGCGCTGAACGGTTTCTTTATTGCAGCTTCTCTGCAGACATCACCTGCAACCCAAGATCGGGTTCCGAATCGATACATCATCAATGCGGGTGTCCGATTCGCGCGCGCAATGACGCACGTGGCATTCCAAACGGGCGGATTCGCACCCTTTCGGGTTCGCGAACCGTTGGCGGCAGCAGGCGGGATTGCTTCAGATGAATCGGAAAAGACGAACGGCGGATCCGCAGCGACGTCGCCAAATCCTTCTGGAAATGCTTGAAAACCGGCTCGTGCTATCGGCGGTGCCGCTTGACCTCCCCCTGAACGATGACGAGGCGTCAGGAAGCCACCCGGGACTGAGTTGCTCGGCCGATGTCGGCCGTCGTGAAGCACTCAGTGGTTTCGCCGGCCCGTCGGGGCCTGATCAAATGCAGTTGCCATCGCGGCCGGCATCGGGCGAGTTGTACGTCGACGATTTGGGGAATCGAGAACTTCGATTTAGTGTTTCGATCGCCGAGCGGTTACCAACACAACCACCTCCGCCTGCGGACTTGTTTTACTCCGCCGCGACATCATCGATGCCGGTGGACTGGACCTTGCGAATCGCCGATGCGAACGGCGCGGATGTCATCGAGCTGATTGAATCGGCGACGCAGCAACTCCTCGCCTGGCGAACGGTCGCGAGCATCGGTGATCCACTGCTGATTACCGGATCGCCCTTCGATGATGTTTTGCAGTTGGAAATCGATGCGTCGTACCTTGAAACGCATTTGCCCAACCGCATCGTCTTTCAAGGCATCGTCGGTTCTGACCTGCTGCGGGGACCGGTCGCAGACACGACGTGGAGCGTCACCGGTGGGAATACCGGGAACGTTGGTGGGCAGTTTGAATTTTTCGGTGTGGAAACCTTGCTCGGCGCTGCGAACAATGAAGACACCTTTGTTTTCGCCCAAGACGCGTTCGTTAGCGGATCGGTTCGCGGCGGCGACGGTGGCTTCGACTCGGTCGTCATCGACGGGGATTATAACAGCGTGGCCTACACGGCCAGCGGCCCCGATTCGGGCACGATCAACCCGGACGGCAGGGCAATCGCGTACGTGGGGATGGAACCGATCACACAATCGGGGACGGCAACGGACATCATTTGGACATCCACGACGATTGGTGACGATCAGATTCTACTCAAGAAAGGTTCGTCCTCTGGCGAGTTTACGATCGAAAGTGAAAACGGAATGTTCGAACGTCACTCGTTCAATCTTCCACCACTTGTTAGCACGACGAAAGTGACGATCAATGCTGGTGTCGGCAATGACAAGATCACAATCAGATCATTTGATCCATCGCCACACCAAAATAGTCTGGGCGCTTTCGAGCTGCATCTTTCCGGTGGTGCCGGAAACGATGTGGTCGTTGTCCCGGAGATTCGCGGTGCGCAGTTCGATCTTTCGAACGCATCGCTGAAGATCACTAGCGTTTCGCTTGCGGACGCCAGCACGCTCGTCAATGGCGAGGCTTTGGTCTATTTCAATGATGCGCCCGAGCGTGCAGTCTTGGTAGGCACGGGTGCGGTTCACACGACCTTCACTGGCGAGGTGTTGTTCACATTGGGCCCCGATCGGTGGATCGAACAGGGACCGCATGCCGTGACCAATAGCACGGCGTCGAATGTCGCACCGAACAATCCGGTTGCGGGCGCGGTCCAATCCATTGCCGTGCATCCTACAGACCCGAGCATTGTTTTCGTCGGAACGGTCAATGGCGGAGTTTGGCGAACGACGAACGCCAGTTATTCCACGCCGACGACCACCCAATGGGAGCCGCTCACCCAACAATTCGCTTCCCTATCCATCGGCTCGGTCGCGATCGACCCACTCAACGCAAACACGGTGTACGCCGGCACGGGACAATTCAGCAACGGATTCACGGGCGGCGATCCGATTGGCATTCTAAAGTCAAACGACGCCGGAAAGAACTGGGAATTGCTGGGAACGGTAGGCTTGGCCGGTCAACGGATCAAGGAACTTGTGCCAACCGCCATCGGCTCGGGCAGTACACAAGTCATTCTGGCTGCGACGATTTCTGGCAAAGGCTGGGACTCTGACGGCGGGAATGACCCTCGCAATCCAAGGGCCCGTGGTGGCGGGCTCTTCCGCAGCATTGATGGCGGCCAGACGTTCGTGCTGGTCAACGGAGGTTTGCCATTCGGTGCGGTGACGCAGTTGATCGTTGACCCCACGGATAGCGCTCGGTTTTACGCAGCAGTTCCCGGCAAAGGTGTCTATCGCAGCGTGCAGGGTTCGGGCGGTTCGCAGTGGGTGGCGATCAACAACGGACTGGCTGGGATTCCCCTTTCGAGTCAGATTGAAATTTCTGCACCTCCGATCGGCAACGTGCTTTTTGCGGGAATCAGCAGCAACGGAGAAATCACCGGAGCGACAATGGCATCGCCCCTCGTCATCACGTCGGCGGGACATGGTTTGTCCAATGGCGATGTGATCATCATCAGCGGTGTTGAAGGCAATACCAACGCGAATGGTACGTTTCAAGTCGCTGGTGTCACCACAAACACATTCCAGCTTGAAACTCTCACCGGCACAGCCGTTATCGGTAACAAAGCCTATGTCAGAGGCGGAACCTGGACGCATACCAGATTCTTTCGATCAGCCGATAATGGATCCCAGTGGACCGCGCTCGCTCAAATTGGATTGAACGCAGGAGCGACTTTTCACGATCGATTCAATATGGTTGCTGACCGGGCGAACGACAACATTGTTTACGTCAGTGGTCAGGGCCGCGACAACGTTTTTCGCTACAGCCCGACAGGAGCAGGTTCGTGGGTACAGATCGTCGGTTCGAAAAATTCCGCTGGTTTAACGAAAGGCAACACATCGCCTCATCCCGATTCTCGTGACCTTGTTTTCTTGAACAGCACGACTCTGCTGGAAGCCGATGACGGAGGGATCTATTTCCTTGCGAATCCCGCGGATGCGGTAAACAATGCCTGGCAATCGCTTACCGGAAATCTTGGAGCGTTCGAATCGTATTCCGTCGCGTATGATTCTGTAAACAAAGTCTTTCTGTCTGGATTTCAGGACAATGGTTCTGCGGTGCAGACAGTTAGTGGCAATCTGAATTGGCAAGCGGTGCCGGGTGCCAATGCGACTCTATCACTGGGAGGCGACGGCCAGACCCAGCAAGTCGATTCAACGTCAGCCGATTCCAAGACGTCAACCGGGCAACCTGGCGCCCTGCGTTATTCGCTCGCCAACAATCTCAAATGGTTTTATCGCAATCACGTCGACGGGAATGGCAACCCGATCAACACCACTCGTGGATCCATTACAGATGCAACAAACGCCACCCCCGTCGTAGTGACATCAACGGCACACGGTCTTGCAAATGACGATGCTGTGATCATTACCGGTGTCCACGGAAACAACGCCTCCAACGGGAGTTTTCAAGTCGACAACGTGACGGCCGACACCTTCAAAATCAAGACACTTACCGGGGATGTTGAGGGGAATGGGGCGTACACGGGTGGTGGAGTTTGGCATAAGCAAAATTTCGCGAGTCAAATCTCCGGCGCAGTTGGAGATCCGGTTACGATTCGATCGAACAATCACGGGCTAAGAACCGGCGATCAAATCACGATTCATGGCTTGCAGGGTGGACTCAACGCGTTAAACGGCAACCACTTCATTGTCAGTCGGATTGACAACGACCAATTCAAATTGATTGGCACCCGTTTCGTCGGTAACACGCAGACCACTGCACTGTGGGTTCGCTCCAATCGAGTCTTACTGAAAAGGCGAGCGGGAGACATTGATCTAACCGGGCTTAATCCCGCTGACAGAAACGAAACTGGATTCGTGGAGTTCCCCTTTGTGCTCAATGCGGTCGATCCACAACGAATGCTGCTCGGTCGCAACGGGCTGTATGAAGACGCCGATACGTCCTCGGTAAACGGAATGGCGGGCGACGTGATCATTGACATCACCAAAAAACTTGCAACGCCGTTCGGTGGTGAGAACGACAAGGTTTCGGCACTCGTTTATGGAGGCTACGAGGGGGCGATTGGGAAGGCAAACGTCGCTTATGTCGGCACGACGGGTGGCCAGCTGTATTACCGCAGTCCGTCCCTGGACGGCCTCGCCAAGATTACCGAAAAAAAATTCACGAAGATCACCGACGGCAAGACCGGGCATCTACTTGCTGGTGGAACGATTCGGGACATCGTTGTCGATCCGCAAGATTGGCGTCGCGTATACGTGCTGCGTGACAACGAAGTCTGGATGTCCAATAACGTCACCGCGCTTTCCGTCGCCGCCAATCAATTCCAAAAGATCACCGACAATTTGGTCGGTGCCCCTGGGGCACTGACTAGCAAGTTGCAGTCGATCACGATGTACGACGCCACGCCGACAACGGCGGGCGATTCGATTGTCGTCGTAGGAGGGCTCGGCGGAATTTTCCGGCGGTTGCCGTCCAGCACAGCGGGCAAATTCGTCTGGACCGAGTTCGGCAGTCAGTTCCCCAATGTTCTCGTCAACGACGTTCGTTTTGCCAACGTGGACCCCGACGGAGAGTCTGCCAATGGAACCGGCATATTCTATGTGGCGACCATGGGTGCCGGTATACGAACGATCGAGAACGTGAGTGCAAACATCGCCCAACCTCACGTTTTGGCGCTCAATGGTTCGGCAGCCCAAGATACGTTTCGAATCGTCCGCAGTGCGGCGAACCCGACGTTGCTGGATGTCTTCTTTGACGAATCCGGTACGACGCCAGTGCACCGCGTACAGATCGCTCAATATCAACGAATTCAGATTCAGGGACTGGGCGGGAATGACAAAATCATCGTCGATAGTTCTAACGGTTTGATCACCGTTCCAGACGGAATTGTCGTCAATGGGGGGACGGGCACGAACGAACTGGTCATTAAGGGAAAAGGAACGCCGGAACCGTCAACCGGATCCGTGGTGAAGCTCATCGACACGACGGTGGGCGTTGCGGGACGGCAATCCATTTCCTATTCAAATGCGACGCTGTCGAACCTGATCGGCACTCCCACGACGGCGTCTGAAATCCTCAAATCATCCGCAGATGGCTTGAAATTCTTTGGGGCAACCGTTCGAACCGTCATGGCATCGGGAAGCAAAGACCCGGCGGTAACCGGTGGGACGACGAATTCCGCACTATTAGGTGGCGCCTCCCCGACTTTCTTGGCCGACGCGATCAGCGGAAAGAAGGACGCTTCGGTTGGACGCGCCGGCACGCTGGAAGCGGCACCGTTTGGCACGGTCGAGTCCCTCTTGGGGGACACCTCGTTCCTGCTGCGGTTGATCGAGGAGGGCACCAATGGCTTCAACTTGGGCGATCTTGGCGATAGCATCACCACGCTGGACGACTTCAAGAACAAACTCGACGCGTTGGACAGTTCGCCAGGAAATGTGAGTTACACCCAAAGTGCCGGAGTGACCACGTTTGACGTCCGGATCATCAACACTCTCGACGGCTTCGTTCCGATTGATGTCAACCTTGACTTTGCCGGTGGAAAGATCCGACTGGACGGCAGCCAACAAATCAGCGCAGAGTTGAATCTCCACTTCGTATTCGGGATCGATTCCCAAGGCGTCTTCTTTGACGTCGGAAACACGCATCCGGAACTTGTCGTAAGCAAGATTCAAACAACCGGCGAAGTCCGCGGTGCGGGACGGTTTGGGTTCTTAGAGGTCAAGCTCGACAACGCGAGTTTGAATATCGATCCGACCGTCGCGTTTTCGGTCAATCTGAAGGAACCCTCCGGCAGCACGATCGACAACAAGATTCGAACGAGCGAACTGACTGCAGACACGATCGGCATCGTCGATCTGGCCTTTACCGGAAATCCAGCGGTCAACGACGTGGTGCTGGCGGGGACTTTCAGTGTCGGCGCGATCCTGCCCGGTCTCGATGCGCCCTTTGAACTCGGTTCGGCCAACGTCAACGTCACCTGGGCGGACGTGAATGACATCACGTCCTTTTCCGTGGCGGCGACTGGGGGACCCGGTCAACAACTCTTGGATTTTCTGAAAGTCAACACCGACGAGGTGCTCGATCAGCTCAAAATGGTCAAGGACCATCTCACGGCGTTTCAAGTCGATGTACCGTTCCTCGGTGACTCGCTGAATACATTGACGGATGTTGTCAACGCCTTTGATCAAAGCATTGTTCAGCCGCTGTCCGAACCGGTTACCGGAAAAGCCAATTTCCCTACCGTCCAGCAGTTGGCCACCACAGTCGCCACCGCGCTCGGTCTCGAACCGGATACGATCGACCTGAAGTATGACAGTGCCACAAAAGAGCTGACCTATCGAATCGATGTGCCGATCGAATTATTCGATGAAAGCAAGGACATTGACTTTGGCTTCGATCTCGCCAAGGGACTCGCCGACCTTAGCTTCTCCACACAAGCAAACGTTGACGCCAACGTGAATCTCGGGATGAGGTTCGGCATCGACTTGGACGGCGTTATCGCCGGAGACGATCCAAGTGACTACATTTTCATTCGCGACGCAAAGGTCAGCGGCAATCTCTCGCTCGTTGCAAGTGCGATCAACGCTTCGGCGCGATTTGGCTTTATCTCCGTTGACGTTGTCGATGGTAGCGGATCGGCCAATATGCAACTGGATGTTTCCCTGGTCGACCCCAAGACGAATGCGGACGACGGGCGGATCGATGTTCGTGAGTTAATCGCGGCGGTCACCAATGACCCCAAGTCATTGGTCGATCCAAACTTCTCCGGTTCTGCGCAGTTCAGCTTTCCACTGACGATCCCAATCTTGGGGATCACAACTGCCTCCGCTGACTCAACGCTTACCGTCAGCATGCCAGACTTCACCGATCCGAGTACGGTCCAAGTCCAACTCCCCAATACGCCGGACATGAGTGAACTGCTCAATTTCACTCGGACGGACGCGGCGAGTTTGGTCAGTCAGCTCGGCCAGCTCGCAAACTTCCTTGACGGTTTACGAAAGAGTTCGGCGTTTGCCAACTTTGACATTCCGTTTACCGATTCGAACGTCGGCGACATCCTCAAGTTCGCCGAAATGTTCTCCGATGCATTGCTGTTCGACGAAGGCGACGATGACAAGGTCGATGGCAACAACAAACTGGTCTTCGATTTGAACAAGGCCCTGTCAAACGCCGGACTGGGATCGCGAATTCGTGCCGAGGGTGATGGTTCCAAGATCACACTGATCGCCGACGACCCCCAGATCACGGCATTTAGCATCAAAAAGGACGCGAGTGATGCCGGTGGCTACACGAAGCTGAATTTCACCGACCCGCAAACCGCGGTCTCCGACAACGGTTTTCTAAAAGTCACAAGCACCGCGTTTTCCAGCGATCCCAACGCAGTCAAACTCGCCGGTGATGCGGTGGTCGAATTCAGCATCACCACCGCGGCGGGAACGACGCCCTTCGATGTCACGATCAAAAAAACCGACACCGACAACAATACGGGCGTCGGCGATGATCGCGAGCGATTGCTCGACGCCGGCAACAAAGCGACGTTCAAAACCCACAAAGACCTCGCGCGCAAGCTGGCCGGGCTGCTCGGCTTGACCCCAGCGGTAATCAATGCGCGTTACGACGCGCCGAACGACTCGCTGCTTTACGAAATTGATTTCTCGAACATCGCGATGGGCATCTTGGATGTGCCGTTGGACTTTGATTTGAATCTGCAGCCGCTGCTGAATTTGGACAGCAAGAGCAACGTGCGTCTGAGCGGGAATGCGGGGTTCAAGTTCACGCTGGGGCTCTATCTCGGCGATGCCGATCCGAATCAACTTCTGAGTGTCAATGACACCATCGAAAGCGTTTACGGAACCGGTGTGATCAAAACGGACCTGGCGATCACATCGCCGTTTGAAGTCATCGAACGATTCCAGTTTGCCGAAGCCAAGTTCAACGTCACGACCACCGAACAGGGACAATCTCAAACACCGGTGCTGGTAACGGTGCCCGCCGCCAACATCACCGCGCGTGATGTCATCGGTGGATCGACCGGTGTGGTTCAAAAGCTGAACGATGCACTGGCGACTGCTGGCCTGGGCGGAAAGATCGAAGCTGGCAATCTTGGCAACTTGCTGCTGTTTCGCGCCAAAACGAACTCGCCGGTCACGACGTTTTCAATCGATGTCGTCCAAGCATCGCCGGCACTTGAAAAAGAACTTGGTTTCGCAACCAATGGCGCGGCGACCAAGATTGGCGATGAAGTGAGTTTGCGGGCGACGAAATCGTTGCGGCCGACGTTGCCGCCGCTTTCCGCGGATGCAAATTTCGCGGTGGAGGTCGCCGGCAACACGCACAACATCGTTGTCAAAGCCGCGGACACCCAGGGCAATGGCAATCTTCTCGACCTTGTGTTCGATCTCAATCAAGCGTTCAAGAAACAATCGATTGACACGTTGGTGAAGGCGGAATCGTTTGGCCGCAAACTGATCATCACCGCGCTCAATGGCGCTACCCCTTTGAGAATCACGTCCACTGCCGGTGATCCTGCCATCGACGAACTCGGATTAGCCACCGCGTTGTTGGGGAATACCAACGACCTGAGTGTCTTTACCCGAGACGGTAGCAGTTTCGCAGTGAGTCTGGATGGGGCAACGACGCTGGACAATGTGATCAATGCGATCAATACCGCCGGGGCTGGAAAAGTCACAGCGGGATTGAATGCCGCCAAGACGGCATTGCAGCTGACCGACAACACCAGCGGAAATTCGACGTTCCGCGTCCAGCCTATCAACAACTCTGCGGCGGCGGCGCGGTTGGGCATCATGGCCACCGCGGCTGCGGACGTCAGTGCGTCCGGGCAAAGCACCGGATCGAGCAACGTGATCGAGGGACAGCAGGCCGGCGGCGTCAAACTGCTCGACCGGCTGTTCCTTCAAAATGCGGTGCTCAGCGGCAACGTCGCCTTGTCGACACCCGACCCGAATGATGTCGATGGTGACTCGAAGCTGGACGATGGCATTCAAGCGTCCGCACGGTTCGGCGGATTTGTTGGGATTGCGCTCGACGGCGGCGGAAGTTTGAGCGGCAGCCTGTCGGCGGGCTTCAAGAATCCCACGACAGGCCAACTCGGCGGGCGTGTCACGCTGAGCGAATTGATCACGGGGATCCAAACGGACGTGACGAGTGTGATCGCACTGCCCAGTATCAGCGGCCCGAATCCGACGGCGACGGGGACGGCGCAGCTTGACCTGGCACTCAAAGTCACACCCGACCTGCCCTTCGTTCAAATCAACAATCCCAAGCTCAATATTCAAGTCCCCAACATCTTCGCCGACTTGTCCGCCAGCGGTGCGATCATCGTCAACATGACGGACCTGGGCGAATTGATCAAATTTGACACGCCGGATTTGACGTTCGATTCCATCCTCGACGCTCTCAGCCAACTCGTCGATTTCCTGGGCGCGTTCGAAAAATTCGGATTCCTGGACGAGGATCTGCCCGTCCTTGACGTCAGCCTTCACGATCTGATTTCACTGACCAAGAAGTTCAAAGCGGTCGTTGACCAGGCCCGCGCCAATCCGGCTGCCACGCTGCAGTTCCTGGAAGACAAGATTGAGGAAGCGCTCGGCGTGGCGTCGGCGGCCGATCCGCTCACGCTGGCGCTGTACACGGACAACAAAGGGACGCCGAGTGATACCACCGATGATCTGGATTTACTTCGAATCACGGTCGACCTTGGTGCTGATTTTGACAAAAACCTGGGAATCAATTTTGATCTCGGCGGTGCCGGCATCTTGACCGGGTCGGCGGGATTGCGGGCGACCGGAGATTTGGATTTCACACTCGATTTCGGAATCGACCTGACGTCACCGACCAATGTTTACGTGTTCGATTCGGCGGGCTTGACCGGAACGCTCGCCGCCGCCGCGACCGATCTTAATTTCAAAGCCGGCATCAAACCGATTTCGGTGGCGGTTCGTAAGGGCCAGGCGACTGTGGGGCCGACTCCTGGCGGACCCGTTCCCAATGGCAAGCTCTTTCACGCCGGACTCGATTTCGACAACGATCCTGCGGTTGCGACACCCAAGTTGCTCAGCGAAGTCTTCTCAACAACGACGAATAACTTGGGTACGTACTTCACGGCCTCGATCGGCGGAACACTGGACGTCGACCTTCCCGTCTACGTTCCCGAATCGAAGTTCAAGGGCACGATCCAGTACGACGCCACCTTGGCTGCGAGTCTGTCCAACGGGATTGACGTCACGGACACGTTGACGGCCGTGGATCCGAACAACAATCCGATTCCGATTGCCAACTTGTTCAATATCGATTTGGACAATTTCAGTCCACTGGACAACCTGTTGCTGGCGATTGATGGTGTCGATGCCTTCTTGGAACTGGTCCAGACGTTGATGGACGGCCAGATCGGCAGCTTCACGATTCCGCTGATCGGTGATTCGCTCGAAGACGGCGCACAATTCGTCGAAGACTTTCGGGAAACGTTTGTTGCCGGTTTGCGAAAAGCGGTCGAAACATCGGCCGATCCGGACGAGAATTTCGTCGTACAGCAGCTGGTCGGACTGCTCGGCACTGGCGGACTGGATATTCTTCGCGAATTACCCACCGACCCACTATTTCCCGACGATCCAAATGATCCCAACGATAATTTCATCCGACTGAAGACCAACGTGAATGATGTCGGTGTCGAGCCCGATGCCGTTTACTTCGAATGGGTGTTTCAGCTGGGACAGGATTTGACGAATGCCGACACTGACATCGGCTTTGATTTTGGCATTCCCGGACTCGGCCTTTCCTCGTCGGGCGCGTTGGCAACGCAGATCGGATGGACGATGGATGTCGGGTTCGGATTGAGCGCCCAAGACGGATTTTATCTGCTGCTCAACCAAGACCAATCCGATGCCGAAATCGACTTCACGATTAAAGCCGAGCCGGAGGCCGGTAGTGAGATTTCGCTCGAACTTGGATTCCTGGAAGCCACCGCGACCGACAAGGGACAAACGGAACTTGAGGCAACGTTTCAAATCGACGTCACGGCGACCGGCGATCACAAGGTGGAACTCTCGGAGTTCGGTTCGCTCGATCTGGAATTCGGAATCGCGGCGAAGGCTGTCGCTGATCTCGCCCTCACGCTGGGAATCAACTCGCAAAACTCGAACGCATTTCCCAACATCAAGGCAGACTTCTGGCTCGACTGGCGAATCGATGCGAATCCGGGAACGACGCAACTGGACATCAAGCCGCTGGCATCGATCCTCAATGGCAACTTGATTCTCGATGGTTTGCAAAAGGTTCAATTCGATAACCTCAGCATCGATATCGGATCCTTTGCGACCAACTTGCTCGGCCCGGTCTTCACCGAAATTGCCAAGTTCACCAAACCGATTCAGCCGGTGATCGACACGCTAACCACACCGATTCCGGTGATTTCCGATCTCGGACCCGAGATCACCTTGTTGGATATCGCGGCCTACTACGGCAATTTTGATCCGGCCTACATCGAAACGGTCGCGGAGATCATCACGTTCGTCAACGCCTTTGGCGAATTGACGGATACCGAGAACGCGCAGTTGCCGATCTCCACCAGTCCCTTTGTTCTCTACGATCCCGCGAGCAGCATCACGCCCGATTTAAGTAGTTCCCTCACGGATCTTAGCAAGGTTCAAAACTTCACCATTCCCGGTGTCACTGGGTTCGACCTGAACGTCCTCAATGGCAAGGGCGAAAAGACATCGTCGACGTTTCTGAAGAACGTCAATGCAAGTCCGACCGTCGACATCCCAGTGTTAGACAATCCGACCAGCTTGTTAGGTCTGCTGTTGGGACGCGATGTGACGCTTGTCACACTGACGCTGCAACGACTCTTCGTCGATTTTGACTACAAAGCCTTCTTCCCGATTCTCGGACCGTTAGGGGTTTCGATTACCGGTAACGTGGATGCCAGCCTCGGCAATCCAAAAACCGGCAAGGGAATCGCGTTCGGATACGACACGTATGGAATCCGCCGATTCGCCGAGGCCGATTTCCAAAACCCGCTGTTGATTTTCGACGGGCTTTACATCAGTGACACAGAAAACGCCGACGGCAGCGGCAAAGATGTTCCCGAGTTGGTGTTTGATGCCGGGCTCCGCGCGGCGGCGGAACTCAATCTTGGAATTGCCGAAGCGGGCGTTGGCGGCGGCGTGTTCGCCCAAGTGCTGTTCGATCTGTACGATCCGAATCGCGACGGCAAGGTCAGGCTTGGCGAACTCGCCGACAATATCGCCGGCGAATTCAAACATGGAGACCCGCTGCTGTCCCCACTGGCGATTTTTGACCTCTCCGGTGATATGGTCGCGCGGATGGAGGCCTTTCTCAAAATCGATCTGTTCCTGTTCTCAATTGATAAAACATGGGCGTTTGGTCCGGAAGGCAAGATCCTCGATTTCGACGTTGACTTCACGCGGGTGCCAAAACTTGCGACGGAAGTGTCCGATAACGTTCTGCAACTCAACATGGGGCCTCTGTCGGACAAGCGATTAAACGGCAATGTCAAGGATGACGGCGAAAACTTTCGCGTGACTCAGAATCCCGGTGATGCGTCGGAGATTCGTGTCGAGATCTTTGATCCTTCCCAAGGCATCTATCGATTCAATACCGATTATGACAACCCGGTCAAGCTGATCATTCAAGGCGGCCAGGGCGATGACACGATCGACTTGAGCGGCATTACCAATGCATCGATCACGTACGAGATCGACGGAGGTCCGGGGAACGACACCATCATCTTGGGTCCCAACTCGGGCAACGCGATCATTCTCGGGGGACCTGGCGATGATGTCATCACCGGCGGCGGTGGCGATGACGTGATCTATGGTGGCCTCGGAAACGACACGATCAACGCGGGCGGTGGAGGCGACGTCGTCTTCGGCGATTCCGGTGAAATCGGCAATTCGTATTACCGTTCGAAGGTCAAATTCGGAGACGGCAACGACAGCATTGATGGTGGCACAGGCAACGATTTAATCTTGGGTGCCGGGGGATCCGACACGGTCAACGGCGGCAGCGATCGGGATACGATCATTGGTGACGGAGGGCGAGTTCAACTCAACACAAATGGATCGATCAAATCCGTCCTGGATACCAAACGCGGATTCGCCGGATTCGCTGACACCTTACGTGGCGATGCCGGCAACGACACGATCTACGCCGGTCTGGGCGCCGACCTGCTCTTCGGCGGCGGAGACCATGACACGCTCTATGGAGAGCGGGGGAAAAACACCCTCGAAGGTGGTCCGGGAAATGACATTTTAAACGGAGGCGATGAGTCTGATCTGCTCAAGGGAGACGCCGGCAACGACACGTTGCTGGGCAATGCCGGCGTCGACCGACTCGAAGGCGGCGACGACGGAGACAAGTTGGACGGCGGCGCGGGTGCCGACACGCTGTTTGGTGACGGCGGTGACGACGAACTGCTCGGCGGCGGCGATGCCGATCGGCTGGAAGGGGGCGCCGGAAACGACACGCTCGACGGCGGTGCAGGAGTCGACACGCTGCTCGGCGGCGACGACCACGACCTGCTGCTCGGAGCGATCGGCACCGACTTGCTGGACGGCGAAGAAGGAAACGACACGTATGAAATCACCTTCCTGGGCGGCACGACCAGTTCGCTGGTCAATGTTTCCGACAGCGGTGTCCAAACCGATACGGATTTGCTGGAAGTGATCGGCACCGATTTGGACGATCAGTTCCTGCTCCGGGCGAATCATCTGGTGCAAGACGGAATCGCCTTCGTCGCCATGATCAATGCAAAGAAGGATGTTGAACGCGTCAATTATAAGAGCGTTGAACGGATCTTGGTCAGCGGTTCGTTGGGCGACGATCGGTTTGCCGTTGATGACGTCGGTGCCGAATTGACGATCGACGGCAGCTTGGGCGATGACTTCTTTCAAGTCGGTCAACTGTACCGATCGCGTCGTCTCGGTCCTTCGACACCGAGCACGGCGGATGACACCAATCCGCTCAATGGCATCCGCGACGAGGACGCCTTTGCGACGATCGAGACCACACGCGGGTTCCTCAGCAACGGCACCCGTTATCCGATGACCATTCAAGGCGGTGTCGGCAATGACACGTTCGTTGTGTTCCATAACATGGCGGTGCTCAGTCTGAACGGAGACGAGGGCGACGACAGTTTTGCGATCCGCGCCTTTGCGCTGGCCGGTTCGCAGGAACCCGTTCGAGATCGCACCGATATCTCCGGCGGCGCCGGAGCGGACTTGATCGAGTACGTCGTCAACGCACCGGTCAATATCGATGGTGGCGACGGCTTTGACACCGTCATCGTGATCGGGACTGAATTCGGCGACGATTTCGTGGTCACCAAAGACGGCATCTTTGGAGCTGGCGTTCAACCGCGGTTCGTCAACATTGAATCATTAAAAGTTGACGGTGCCGAAGGCGACGATCGGTTCTACGTGCAAAGCACCGGTGCCGAATTCGTCACCGAGATCGCCGGCGGACTGGGAAGCGACACGTTCAACATGTCCGGTGCGACGCCGCCGGTCGTCAGCAACGACTTGCTCGGGCACAGCGGGATCATCGCACACTCGGTCGAAAGCGTTGACAGCAATTACCACGGTGCAAAAGTAATCGGCATCTCGGCCAACGTCGCCGACAATGACGAACCGTCGATCATCATCACGCAAAGCGAAGGAGAGACGATCGTCGGCGAAGACGGGTTCAGCGACAGCTATGACATCACTCTCGCCCATGCACCGTTGGCGGACGTGTTGGTCACTGTCAACGCGCCGGTGCCGATCGGCCGCGACAAGGAACTGAAAGCAAAAAAATTCCGTATCTATTCCAACGCCACCGGTTCTTCGAACAATTTTGAAACCCACTCGGTCGTGCTCAAGTTCACTCCGGCCAACTGGATGCTCCCTCAGACGATTCATGTCGACGCCCCGAACAACGATGCGAGCGAATTACACGACTATGACGACGACGCGATCGAAGGCACGCACACGGGCGTGATCACGCACACCGTCACGGTCGTCGGTGACCCGCGAGTCCCCGACGATGCTTTCTCGGGTTCTCCCACGCAGGTGACCGACAACACAATCGTCGACACGAGCGCCAGCTTTCCGACCGCCGCCGAAGGTCTGCGGGGACGTTACGTCACGATGATCGAGGGGCCAGGACTCGGCGAGCAGCGACTGATTCTGTCCAACACCGCTAACACGCTGACGCTACGCAGCGGCGAGTGGACCGTCACGCCCACGACCGCCAGTCGGTACGTCGTCCAGCACTACCATGAACTCAAAGCGCCTTCAGTATCCGTCACCGTCTATGACAACGATGCGGCGGAATTGATTGTCGTCCAGGCCGATGCGTCGACTCCGGCCCCAGGTGACGCCGATGGGGCAACCGAGGTGATCGAAGGCGGAACGGGTGATCGACTTGAATTAAAACTGTCTCGCCAACCCACCGGTACCGTCACGGTCGACCTGGCCGGCGGCAGCGAAGTCACACTCTCACCATCGCAACTTGTCTTCGACAGCACCAATTGGAACACCGCTCAAACGGTCACCGTCAACGCCGCGGATGATTCGATTCGTGAAGGTTTCCATTTCGGATCGATCGAGTTCGCGATCACGAGTGCGACCGACGTGGATCAAGTGATTCCGGCCAGCGAAACCATCGTTGCGTCCAAGCGTGTTTCGTTTGTTCCGCTTGAGCGAAAGCCTGACTCTGGGGCAACGATCACGGTGACCGTTGACGGGCAAACGCGACCGAGCAATCGCTATCGCGTGGTTTCCAACAAGATCGTTTTCCAAGACGATTCCGGCAAACCCGATCGTGTAAAAGGCCAAATCCAAGTCACCTACTCGTATCGCAAGCCGGGCTTCCATCAGTCCAGCGTATCGCCCCTGCCGGTGAGTATCGCCGACAACGATGTGTCTCAGGTGCTGATCCGCGAGACCTTCGGCTCGACCGACGTGATTGAGAGTTCGTCGGCCTCTGCGCAGCCGCCGATCGCGGACACTTACACGGTCGTACTGACTCGGCAACCGAGCGCGAATGTGAAAGTGGTCGTGGTGCCACAGATGACGAAATCGACACGGAGCGTGATCCGCAACGATCTCGTCCAAGTCGGTGTCACAAGTTCTGCCGCGGGCGCCGTGAGTCAAGCCGACGGAACGCTCGAGTTGACATTTACTCCGTCGGATTGGAACCAGCCCAAAGAAATTCTTGTCCGGGCGGTCGATGATTTGATCGTGGACGGAGGGGACACCAAAGTTTTCGCACCTTCCATACATTCGCTCGCTGGCATTCAAGGTCCACTCGTGGTCGAAGGTGCCGGCGGCAACGGTTCGGCGTTGCTCGGCGGCGCCGTGCTTCTACCGGGCGAACTGAATGTTCGACCGGCCACCGGCAACGTGATCTTGATGGAAGACAAATCGCTGACGGCAAACACGTCGGATCTGCTCGCGGTCAGTGGTGTGACGACGCTCGCTGACCTGCTGAACAAGACCATCGAAATCACCGAAGGACCTGGTGTCGGACTGTTTCGTTTGATCCTCGCGGCGGCTGATCTCGGTGGCGGCCAAGCGAAATTGACGCTGAACGAGAGTTGGGGGCTGACTGCAACGCAACTGGGCGACGTCAAAAAATACGCCGTCACGACGATGAGTTTGAACTTCTTCGCCAAGGAAGAAGAGCAAATCGACGTGATGACGTTATGGCACGACGACTCGCTGGCGGACAGCACCGGCACATTAAGCGCCTCGCGCGTCGCGGGTCTCGGAATGGGACCGGACGTTACGATCGGTGGCAGGAGCCAACCCGGCGGGATCCGATACAATGATTTGGAAGTCGTCGACGTCAAATTGGGTGCGGGTCACGACGATTTGCAAATCGTCGGTGCGCAAATTCGCGAAGACGGATTCCAAACGTGGACGACGGTCAACACCGGTCCAGGCGACGACAACGTTGTGCTGAAACTGAACGCCGTCGATCAAATCGTCGCCTCCGGAACCGCCACATCCGGAGCGACCGCAACGCTGGTCGACGCTTCGGCGAACTATCCCGTGACCGGACTGGGAATACAAGGACATCGTGTGCGCATCACTGCCGGTACGGGAATCGGACAGACACGACAAATCCTCTCCAACACCCATGACACGATTACGATCGCCTTGGCCTGGGAAACCATCCCGGATGCGACCAGCGTTTACGAGATTCTCGATCAGGCCGATGGATCAATCTCGCTGAGTACCGGGCGAGGCGATGATACGGTTGACGCTACAACCACGGATCGCTCGCTTTTGATCTTCGGTGAGGAGGGGGCGGATACTCTGACGGGTGGTCTTGGTGACGACCTGATCTTCGGCGATTTGGGGCGAGTCGATTACTTCGATTCCGATGGGGCGATCGTCACACGACTGGGAACGCACCCGGATCTCGACACGCGGACGTCACGTCGTGACGTGCAATTTTTCTCCAGTCCGACTTCGGCGACCGGCACAACACTGACCGATACGTCGGCCGCGTTTCCGATCGGCGATGAAAGTTTGGCCGGATTGTTTGTGCGGATCACGATCGGAACGGGCGCATTGCAACGCCGTCGAATCGTCAGCAATACATCAATCTCCTTGGTGCTCAGTGAAGCCTGGGACGTGATCCCCGACGGCAGCAGTACCTACCGAATTTATGCTCTTTCGGAAGACCAAACCGACGGCGTTGTTCGAGAAGCCGAGCTGAAACTCACGATACCGACCACCGATGGCGGCAATGATTCGATCAACGGTTCCTCCGGCAACGACGTTCTACTGGGGAACTTTGGCGCCGACATCATCCACGGCAACGACGGCCAGGACCGAATCTTTGGTCACGGCATCCAAGGCAGCAACGACGATGCCGCCGCGGACCAACTGTTCGGAGATGACGGTCGCGATGAGGTTCATGGACAAGACGGTGACGATACCGTCTCGGGCGGCGATTCGAATGATGACCTCTTTGGCGGCGCGGGCGCCGACTCGATCCTAGGGGGCGAAGGAAATGATCAAGCCTACGGCGGCCCCGGCAACGATCAGCTTCAAGGGGATGCCGGTGACGACATCCTTTTCGGTCAGACCGGTCAAGACTCAATCAGCGGCGGTGACGGAACAGATTACCTCGACGGCGGCGAAGGGACCGACAGCCTCTCGGGAGGAATCGGCAACGACGTCTTATTCGCGGGGACTGGAATCGGCAACGTTCTCAATGGCGACGAAGGCGATGATCGAATCACCGGTGCCGACGAGGGTGGCGATACAGATCCTGATTTCACCGACGCAATCTACTTCGGCGATTTGATCATTGGAGGACCCGGCGACGACCAAATCTGGGCTCTCGCCGGTGCCGATCACGTACTGGGAGGCGATGGAAACGACCGCATCGATACCGGGCTCGGTAGCGACGACGCCGACGGCGGATCGGGCAACGATTGGATGTTTGCCGGTCACGGTTTGGGCGATCGCTTGCTGGGCGGATCTGACGACGACGAACTGTATGGTTCGCATTTCGGTGACGACACACTCGCCGGCGGAACAGGCCAAGACCGTCTGTTTGGACAGGGCGGCAATGACACGCTCGACGGAGACGCCGGAGATGATTTCCTGGACGGCGGAATCGGCGTCGATCTGGTTCGTGGAGGACTCGGCGACGATGAACTTCTCGGCGGTGGCGGCACCCTGGATCAACTCTTGGGACAGGAAGGCGACGACGTCATTCGAGGCTCCGATGACGGAGCGGATCTGATCTTCGGCGGTCCAGGCAACGAATGGATCATCGGCTTGGGCGGAAACGATGTCATTTCCGGGGGACCCGGCGACGATGTCATCCGCGGCGGCAAGGGCGACGACAAAATCGCCGGCGATGGCGGCATCGATGTCCTGCTCGGTGACGATGATCACGACATTCTGTATGGCCACAACACGACAGGGGTGGGTGACGGAACGGCCGATGACGGCGCGGCCGATCGCATCTTTGGTGACTTCGGAACCGGTGCCGACGAAACAGGTTCGGGACAGGACCAACTGTTCGGCGGCGGTGGAACCGATCTGATGTTTGGTGAAGCCGGTGACGACTTCATCGATGTCGTGACGGAAACGGTTCAGACCTACGACTACGGTTCCGGTGAAGCTGCGACGCCGAGTGATTTCGTGACGCCAACGCCGACGGCCGATCCGGTTCTGACGACGGCCGATCCGATGATTCTGGCCGTCGCAACCCTTCCCACCGGGCCGACCTATACGGGGCGTTGGACCGAGTTTGCCGGATCGGCATCGGGCTGGGGAATCAGCGGTGGTGGTCCGGTTTCTATCGAGCCCGCCGTCGCGATCGATGCGTCGGGCAAACGCTATGTGACCTGGGCCGATGCGCGGCATGGCAACTTTGAAGTTTACGTTGCGGTCCACGAATCGGGTGTCGGCTGGCGTCAACTGGCCGGCAGCGTCGCAGCGGGCGGAGTGGTCGCCACGCCGACTTCATCGCGTCGTCCCTCGATCGCGATCGATGCGGACAACAACCCGATCGTGGTTTGGACCGAAATCGATGCCGCCGGCAGCGACCTCCGCGCCGCCAAATGGGATCCAACGGCGGGCGCCGGCAGCGGTGCTTGGGTGCCCATCGGTGATTCGCTTTTGCCGGGTGGAATCACAGGCGGAAACCCGTCCGACCGCGCCGACGAATCGTCGATCGCGATCACGCCATCGGGTCCCGTGATCGCATGGCTGGATCAATCCTCGGGCGCCAAAAATGCATATGCCCGTCGTTTCGCCGCGGGTGATTGGGTCACCTTGGGCAGTAACGTGGCAACGGCCGGTGTGTCCGAATCCGACAGCGACATTGAGGGTCTTGCGATCGCCGTGGACGGTGAGACCGTCGCCATCGCCTGGACCCAAACGACCGGCGATCAAAGCGAAATCTATCTGCGTCAACTGAGCGGTTCGACTTGGGGGCAAATGGATGGATCGGCCAGCGGTGGCGGTGTTTCTGATTCTCGCCGCGCGAGTCATTCGGCGACGTTGGCGTACCACGACGGAGAACTGTTTACCGCCTGGATCGACGAAACAAGTGGGTTCCCCCGCGTCTATGCCTCGCGATTTGACGGCAGCGAGTGGGTTGATGCCGGAGTCGGATCGCGAGAACACAGTGGCGTCAATGCGTTCGGCGGTCGTGCCAGTCGCCCCGGTCTGGTCTCCCGCGGCGGAAAACTGTTCCTCGCCTATCGTGACAATCTGGTCGCGACCGACGTCAATTCCGATCCAGCGATTTACGTCAAAGAATGGTCGGGCACAGCGTTTGCTGAGCCCGTCAGGGGAGACGCCAGCGGTCGTGGCATCGGAATCACCGGCGGGGCCCGGCTTGACAACGCCTTGGCACTGGATTCAGACGGCAGTCCGTTCGTGGCGTGGTTCGAACCGGTCGACGCCGGCGGAGAGGTCTATTTCCGCGGCAACACGTTTGATCTCAGCGGTTCGTTGACCCAAGTCGATGGGACAGTGGGAAACTCTCTTCAGGACGTTCTGGATGCTCAAGACCTTGGCGTTGGCGATGTGATTCTCGTCCAGGGAACGCACACCGATGGCGCGATCGTGACATCGGGCGACGCCGGTGTTTCAATCATCGGCGGACCGGATTCGGTCATTCAAGGTTCGATCGTGATCAACGATGCCGACGGAATCACTGTGCAACGATTGTCGATCAACGGCGGAATCACGATCAACGGTTCCGACAACGTCACGCTGCGCGAAAACAAGATCTCCGGCGGTGGTGTCACCATTGATCAAGCCTCTACCAACACTGTTCTGGCAAACAATTCGATTGCCGCAGACATCGGACTCACGCTGACCGGATCGGTCACCCAGACACGTGTCGAGTTCAATCAGTTCACCAGTCCCAACGGCAGTGCCGTGGGGTTCAAGGTAACGGGAACAGGTGCAACCGGCATGGTCGTTCGCGAAAACGATTTTCTCGGTTCGGGTACGGGGATCTCGCTCGACGCCTCGGCCGGCGGAACCATTCAGGGCAACGAGATTGGAGTCTCCGAAACGGGGATCAAGATCGCGGCGCCATTCACGGGCGAGATTTCCGAAAACAACATCCACGATGCTCTGGTCGGCGTGGCGTACACCGCGTCGGCATCGCTCAGCGACAATCAAATCTTTGACAATACACTCGGCGTTCGATCGACCGTCGACTCCGTCAGTTCTGGATTCGGATTCGTCGGGACCGCACTTCCCAACAAGATCTTTGGCAACCAGACGGGTGTCGAGCTGAATGGACGGATGCAGAATCAACACGTCTTTGAAAACCAGATCGGTGTGATCGGGGCGGGGATTCTTGGCGGTGACGACTTTGGTTTCATGAACCTGATCCAGTCCAACGAAGTCGGCATAGATTTCGATGGCTTGGTACAGTTCAACCGTGTTTTCGAAAACGTGACGGGCGTTTCGGCTGGTAGCCGCAACGTGATCGTTCACAACATCCTGTCGCGCAACAGCGTTGCCGGCATTCACGCCCATGGAAGCTTTGATGTCAGGATCGCCCACAACACGATTTTCGGCGAAACAGGTGCCAACATCCGGATTGACGGCACTTCCAGTGAGATCGAAGTACGCAACAATATTTTGTCAACGCAGAACGGATACGACCTGTTCCTCGACGACAATAGTTTGAAAGGTTTCTTCAGCGACTACAACACGCTGCATGCCGATCCGGGTGGCAAGATCGCCCACTTTGTGATTGACTTCGACGACCTGCTCGACTGGCAACGCGATGTTCATCGCTATGATTTGCATTCACTCGGTTCGACGCGGGTGAACCCCTGGTGGAGCAAGCCGACGTACGTCAACCGCGGAACAGGCGAACTCGATGTTTTCGAAACCGTTGCCGGGCTGCGCCGCACCAGCCCGACACTGGACGCCGGCGATCCGCGAATCGATTTCGTATCACCAACGGGGTATCAGAATCTGCTCGTTAACGCGGGATTTGAAAATGGAACCACCGGCTGGCAGACTCATCAAGGGGCACAGGTTCGATCCGTCGCCCCAATCGCATTCGAAGGAAATCAATACTTTTTCGGAAACAACCACGCGACGGCGTTCGCACAACAGACCATCGACCTACTCGCTGCGGGTTACGCGATCGAGGAAATTGATGGAGCGGAATTGGTTGCCGTATTTAATGGCCGTGTTCGCGCGGCAAACGAGACACTGCCTGAGCAGGCTAAGATTTCGTTGCAGTTTCTCGACGGTGCGGATGTTGTACTCGAGACGATTGAGCTGACGGCAGAATCGGCGATCGATCGATGGGAACTGCTGGGCGATCGCGTTGCAATCCCACTCGGGGCGCGCAAAGCCGTCTTCCGGTTCGAGTCTGATCGAATGAGCGGAGTCTACAACGACGGCTATTTTGATGCCGCGTCATTGCAGGTCGTTTCGAAAAATATCTATCCCGATCAGGGGGCGTATGGAGGAACGACAAGTGATGTGTTTGCCGGTCGCACGCAAATTCGCCTCCTGTCACCGGACCTGTACGTCGATTGGCGCAAGGATGTGCCGGATTTAATCCGTTGGCAATCGGCCGGCAACGACGCGGGAACTCCGGTGAAAATTGATTTGTACCAAGATGCGGTTGATGGACCGGTTTGGTTGACAACGATTGCCGCGTCGACGGCCGATGACGGGGAGTATTCGTGGACGCCCAGCGATGACGGAATTGGTTTTGGCACGTATGGATTGAGGATCCATGTTTCGCTGGTCAACCAACCGCTGGTGTTCGACCGCAGCGTTGAACCGTTCACGGTCCCCGAGGATCCGGCGGCCAACGCGTTCTATGTCAACGACGCCAATGCGGTAAACGATCAGTACAGCACGGCGCCGGGAGACCATCGCAATACGGGGCTATTGCAGAATCGTCCCAAGCCGCACATCAACAGCATCCTGCGCGTCTACGACCTCGGGGCCGGCGATACGATTTTTAACGACACCGGCGACTACTTCGCTTTTGATCCGATCGTGATTTCCAGTTCCACGGGTGTGGGTGACGACGAAGGCTTTTTGTGGACGGGGCCGTCCGACGCGGGCAAAAAAGTCTCGTTCGAGTATGCCTACTCGAACCAACCCGATTCGGTCGTCGAACTGTTTGATGCCGATCAAGTGACCATTCGATACTTTGACTTCTCAGGCGGCCGCCGTGGCATTTGGCTACACGGGGGAAGCACTCGATTCACCGGTGAGTCTCTAACGCTATCGTCGCAATCCGAAGACGGCATCTTGATCCAAGACGATGCCGAAGCAACGCGATTGGACCAGATCACTGCATCCAATAACGCGCGGCACGGTGTTTACGCGACCAGTGCGATCGGGGAGATCACCAACAGCCGGTTCTTTGGCAACGCGGAACATGGATTAGCGCTCTCCAATCAAGAGAGTTTGGTCGTCGATCAGAATCAGATTTACGAGAACGGGCTCGATGGCATTCACCTGACACGAGTTCCGGGAGCGAGTTCGTCGATCTCCGGGAACGCGGTCTACGGCAATAATCGCGGAATCTATGCCTCCTTCGGCTTGGGGCGTTCTGCCGTCACCGTCGTTGGTAATTCCGTACACGATCATCCGACGCAGGGCATTGAAATTTGGGGCAATGGCGATGTTTCACGGAACTCGGTTTTCAACAACCAGAACTTAGGAATTCAAGTTCGCGACGAGGCCAGGGCAGTTGAAAACGTCGTCTTCGGCAGCAAGACGGGGATCGAATTGGTTGGCTACGGGGGCGCAACCGCCAGGAACAACCGCGTTTACGATCACGACGAAATCGGCATTCTCGCCTACGGTAGCAGTGTGATCGAAGGCAATGTGATTTATTCCTCACCCATCGGGGTCGACGCTCGCATGCAAAATGCTCTGGGAGGAAGCATCTCGGGAAACCTGGTCTATGCAGCGACCCAAAATGGCGTCCGGGTTGACGACGCGAATGGTGCTGAGATCGATGGCAATACGTTCTATACCAACGCTGGAATCGGGCTGTCGGTGGAGAACACTTCGGTCAACGTTGATGTTCGCAACAACATCTTCCGAGTCCTTGACGGAGTGGGACTTTCGGTGGCGAGCAACAGTCAGTCCGGCTTTGACTCGGACTACAACCTCTATTGGGCGGACGGCGGCGGTGTGGTTGCTTCCTGGCAGGGCATCAAACGGGCGAGCTTGAACGAATGGCGAAACGCCGCGTTCACCGATCGCAACAGTCTGGAGCAAGACCCGCTCTTCTTGGACCCGCATGGATCTGATGGGGTGCTCGGATTCGTTGATTTGGCGAATGACGGACGCGACGACGACTTCCATCTGCAAAGCACCGAAGGCCGCTTCACCGGATCGATCACACCGGTTCATGATCTTGTCACGGGTCTCCCTGTTTTCCTGAGTATTACCGAACAGGTGGATGCCAATCAGTCGCCGGCAATCGACCGTGGCGACGAGACGTACCCATTCTTGAACGAGTCGTCACCGAATGGCGGATTCGTGAATTTAGGGGCGTTCGGCAATACGCTGCAAGCATCCAAGAGCCCGTTGGAATACGTCTTGGTGACGGTACCCGATGGTGGAGAGGTTTGGCCCGCCGAACAGACATTCGCGATTGGTTGGCGTTCGGATTTACTTGCCAGTGGAGACGTCCGAATCGAGCTTTTACGTGAGGGTGACGGAGCTTTCGTGGAATTGATCGCCGCCAACGCTCCGAACACGGGCGGTTTCGATTGGACCATTCCGACGAGGATCACGCCGCAATCGGACTATCGAATCCGCGTGACACGAAATGATAACCATGCGCTCGTTGATACCAGCAATGGAGTCTTTGCGATCACCGAGCCGATCCATTTTTATTACGTCAACTTGGCCGGCGACACCGACTTCACGGATAATGAATACACGACGTTCCCCGGCGACGATGCGGTCAACGCAGGAACCAGCCCGGCCGCACCGAAAGCAACGATTCGCGGCGTACTGGAAGCGTACGACCTTGGACCGGGTGATGTCATTTTCGTCGACACCGGGCACTACACACTCGACGTCAATGTTGTGATCACTGCGGAGGATTCCGGAGTCCGTATCGTCGGCGCAACCCAACCGGGACACGAAACGCTGCTCGATCGCGCTAATACGGCTGCGGGCAATTACGTGTTTGACCTGCAAGGTGCGGACGATGTGACATTGGAGAGCTTAAGCATCACCGGTGGTTCGAACGGCGTTGTTGCACTTGACAATGCCGACAGCGACGGACTGCAGTTGAAAGATTCAAAAGTGTTTGGCAATCGCTATGAGGAAATTTGGATCGGCATCGGCAACGAGCGTTTCACCCTGCGAGGCAGCGACGTCTATGACCCCAATTGGTCAGACGTGATCGGGATCCGATCGCGCGGTGATACGACGGTTGTGACGGAAAGCAAAATCCACGGCCACTACTTTGGCATCCAACTCGAAGGCCGAGGAAACGAAATCACGAAGAGCTGGGTCTACAACAATGACGCTTTCGGCATCCTTTACAACTTGGGCAATGACACGGGGACCTCGATCACTCACAACCACGTTTTTGCCAACAGCACTGGAATCCAGGCCAATCTATCGGACTCGTCGGTCGCCGGAACGATTTCCGACAATGCTGTTTTTGCCAATTCGTTCAGAGGAATCGATGTGGGAGCATTGCGAGCGCTGATTCGAGTCGAACGCAATGCGATCTATGACAATGCCCGTGGTATCGACACCAGGTACAACGTACGTTTCGCGGACAACGACGTGTTTCGAAATAGTATCGGAATCCATTCGACGGACGATAGTGTCGTCACTGGAAATCGCGTCTATGGCAACACCCAAGTCGGGATCCAGGCGGAGACACTCGCACGTGTACTCGGCAACCAGGTGTACTCCAACCAAATCGGCATCCAGACCCTTGGTTCCGGCTATTCGGGTCTGGTGAGTGGCAATATTGTGTATGACAACGCGACGCACGCGATGCTGCTGGAGCGTCTTGTTGCGGGCTCTCAGATCGTCAATAACACGATCGACCATGGTGCCGGAAGTGCCGTGCGATTCCAGATTTCTTCCTCGAATTTCAGTTTCCGAAACAACATTCTCAATATCGACGGTGACTATGCGTTGTCGTTCGCGGCGGACAGCCAACAGAATCTGAGCTTCGACTACAACCTCTACCACTTGGGCGGAACGACCAAGTTGGCCGACTTGGGCAACTCCGACATTCTTAGTCGCGTCGATTGGTTTTACGACTTGGGCCTCGGCACACATAGTCTCGCCGGAACCGCTTCATCATTCGATCCACAATTTGTCGATGACAACGGCGTGGATGACGTGCTGGGTTTTAATGCGACTGCGACGGGTGCTGCCGTGATCATTGATGACGGCGACGCCGGATTCAGTACCAGCGGCATCGGCTGGATTCCCGAAGTGGATTCAAATGCATATGACGGTGACTTCCAAACAACCAACGAACCGGGCACGGGAAATAATCTTGCGCAGTGGACGTTCGGTGGGTTAACGGCAGGTCAAACCTATCAAATATCGACGACCTGGGTCGCCGATTTCGCCTACACGCGATCGGCCAAATACCGAATCTACGATGGACCGTTCGACGAATCCAAGCCGCCGATCGGATGGAAGGCGATCAACCAAAGCATTCCCCCGGTCGGGTTCACGGATGCGGGCAGCACGTGGAATCGCCTGGGATTCTTCACGCCCACCGGCAATACCATCGCGATCGTGATGAGCGATTTTGGCCAACCGGTCTCGGCCGATGCGGTTCATCTGGTTCCGATCGTGGGCGACGGTGGTGGCGACGACGATTTCCATCTAGCGAGCAATTCACCGGCTATCGACCAGGGTGATCGTTTTGACTTGTTTGACCTCGAACCTTTGCCGAATGGTCGACGGATCAATCTGGGCGCTTACGGCAATTCCGCGGATGCCGCGGTAAGTTCGGCGCAGATCGTTCAGATCATTGAGCCGGGCGGCCTGCAGAAATATGAGGTAGGACAACCCATTGAGATTCAGTGGCACGTCGCCGGGATCGGTGATCCGATTGACGATTCGTATCAGCGTACCATTCTTCAAGGCAATCCAATCGCATACTATCGCCTGGGAGAGACATCGGGGACGCAAGCGCAAGACGCTTCGGGCAATCTGCGGCACGGTTCGTATCTCGGGTCTCCGACGCTCGCTGCCGACGGTGTGTTCGAATCCGGTTTCGACACGGCGGTTAGGTTCGACAACACGGACATCGATTACATCGAAATCGCCGACGACGGCTCGCTCAGTCCGTCGAGACAGTTGAGTTTCTCATTCTGGGTGAACCAGGACCGCTCACCTGGCTATTGGACGCCGTTGATTCACAAACCAAACACCAACGGCAGTCCCGGCTATTTGTTGATGATCAGCCAGACCGGATTGCTGCGATTGGAGACAAAGGGAGGAGCCGAGATTCTTGAGTCGCCCCCTGGGAAATTTCAGTCGGGCAAATGGCAACACGTGGCGGGAGTGATCGATCGCGACGCCGGCAGCATGAAAATCTATGTGGAAGGCGAACTGGTTGCCCAACGATCGACCGGCACCAATGATCTTGATCCCAGCACCCAGCCTTTGCGTCTCGGATGGTGGACCGGCTCGGGCGTCGGTTACTTCACTCCGTTGGACGGCCGGCTCGACGAAGTGGCGGTTTACGATCGGGCATTGACGCCCAACGAGATCCGTCGCCAACGGATCAACACACCGTGGGCGAATGTGACACTTACGCTCGTCGACGAACTCACCGGCCAGCCCTATCCGATCGCTTCGAACGTTGATGCCGCCGGTACTTTCGATTGGACGATTACCGGTGTGCCCGCCGATCGCGAATATCGGTTCGCGATCACGGTCAATCAGGGCAGCTTGCCAACTGGAATTTCAAATGAGCCCATTCAGATTGCCAACGATGGCAACAGCTACTATGTGAACATCCCAGATGACCAGGACTTGAGCGATAACGAATTCACGACGGTCGCAGGCAACAATCGCAACTTTGGAAAGTCTCCCGACAGCCCGATGTCTAGCTTGCGAGCCTTGGTCGAGGCTTACGATCTGGATGCTGGCGATGTCATCTCGATCGATACGGGCACCTATTCGCTGCTCGGCAACATCATTTTGACCTCTGCCGATTCCGGTGTGACCATTGTGGGGGCGTCTCAATCCGGCCATCAATCCCATCTTGATCGCTCCAACCTGAGTGTCGGGAGTTATGTTTTCGAATTACGGGATGCCGATGACATTACGTTCGAGTTCCTGTCATTGAGCGGCGGCTCGCGCGGAATCTTCGCGGCCGACAACGCCGACAGCGACGATCTGACGATCCAGGACTCAAGAATCTTTTCTAACCGTCATGAAGAGATTTGGATCGGCGCGGGCAACGAGCGATTTACTTTGCTGAGAAGCGAAGTTTTCGATCCCAGTTGGTCCGATTTCATTGGGATGCAACTGCGCGGTGGCGCCGCCGTGTTGCACGACAGCAAGATTCATGGACACTACTTTGGCATTGTCCTCGCTGGTCATGGAAATCAGGTCGCCCGCAACTGGGTCTACAGCAACACCGTTTATGGGATCCAATACAACCTGGGCAGCGATACGGGAACCACGATCACGCACAACCGGATCTTTGGAAACAGCACCGGGATTTCCGCCAACCTATCGGACTCTGCGTTCGTCGGGGTCATCTCTGACAACATCGTCTTTGCCAACTCCTTCAAAGGAATCGACGTCGGATCGTTGCGGTCAACGATTCGCGTGGAACGTAACACGGTCTACGACAACCTTCTGGGCATCGACGCGAAGTCGAACGTCGTTGTCGCCGAAAACACCGTCTTTCGCAACAATCTGGGCATCCACGCAACCGATGATGTCATCGTCAGCGGAAATCGCGCATTCGGCAACCGCGAAGCGGGAATTCGCGCCGAAGCACGTTCCACGGTGCTTGCGAACACGATTTTTTCCAACCCTGTCGGCGTTCACACCTCTCGTGCCAACGGCCCGCTGTTTACCGGTCAGATTCAAGGCAACTTGGTTTATGCGAACACCGAGCAAGCGATGTTGCTGGAAGGTCTCAGCGGCGATGCCCTGATCATCAACAACACCATTGATCATCGGTTCGGTAACAGCGTTCGCATTCAGGGCGGTTCGAAAGACTTCGATTTCCGCAATAACATCCTTCAAAGCGACGGTGCCTACGCGATTTCGTTTGCGGCCGATAGCCAACTTGATCCTCGCCTGGATTACAACCTGTACAACGTATTGGGAACGGCAAAGCTGGCCGATTGGGCGGGAACCGAAATCCTCGACCGGTCTGATTGGTATTACGAATTTGGATTTGACGAGCACGGGATGGCGGGAAGTGGTGTGGCCTTCGACCCGAAATTCGTGGATCACGATGGTGCGGATAATCTGCAGGGCTTCCAAACAACGGTCAACGGAGTGGCGCAAATTATCGACGACGGCGAAGCCGGTTTTGCCACGTTTGGAACCGCTTGGAGTTCTGTGACCGATGGCAGCGCCCACGGCGGTGACTACCAGAGTTCGAGCGTTCCTGGAACGGGCGGAAACATCGCTCGGTGGACCGTTACGGGACTGACGCCAGGATTCACCTATCAGGTTGCCGCAACTTGGAAACCGCGTTTTGACGCCGGAACCGTTCCCTATCAGATCCACGATGGTGCTTCGGAAACGGACATGCCGGTCGGCTGGAAACGAGTGAATCAACAAACTTCACCAAACGACTTCACGGATGCCGGCAGCACGTGGGAGAACATTGCGATTGTCAGTCCCTCGAGTGACACCGTCACCATCGTGCTGCGCGATTTCGTCGGGGGCGGCGTCGTCGTAGCCGACGCGATTCACATGGTGGAGATTGTAGGAGACAGGTCGATCGATGATGACTTCCACCTGATCGGTAGCTCACCGGCAATTGACCGCGGCGATCCGACCGGGCCTTACGCGCTGGAACCATCGCCCAACGGATCGCGAATCAATCTCGGTGCGTATGGGAACACCGACGAGGCCGCAATCAGTGCCGCTCAGATCATTCAAGTCATCGATCCGATCGGATTCCAAAAGTTCGAGTCGGGCCAGACGATCGATCTGCGTTGGAACACCTCCGGAGTCCCGTCTTCCGATTTCATTGACCTGACGATCATTGACGACCTTTCCGGTCAGCAATACCCAATCGCATGCGTGGTGAATAGTGGCGAATACTCCTGGACGATCTCCGGTGTGCCTGTCGATATGGAGTATCGGTTGATGGTTGGGGTGAGTTCCGGCGGCCTCCAGAGTGTCAGCGATGCGCCGTTCTACATCGTCAACGATGGCAACGTGTATTACGTGGGAGACTCGGATCTAAGCGACAACGAATTCACGTCGTCTGTCGGCGACAATCGGAAATCGGGAAAAAGCCCGGACAGCCCGATGGCAAGCCCACGCGCGCTCATTGAAGCATTTGACCTTGATCCGAATGATGTCATTTATATTGACACCGGAATCTATCCGGTGTTGCAGACCATCAACCTGACGGCGGAAGATTCCGGTGTCCGAATCGTCGGCGCCTCGCAGCTCGATCACCATAGCGTGCTCGATCGGGGGAACCAGATCTCGGGAAACAATGTGATCGAACTCGTCAACGGAGATGACCTCACGCTCGAATACCTCTCGATTACTGGAGGCCACTATGGAGTTCATGCCGGAACTGGTTCCGACAGTGACAACTTGCAAGTACTGCATTCGCGAATTTACCAGAACGCTCGCGAAGAACTGATTCTCGGTCAGACCAACGACGGAGCGACACTATCAGACAGCGATTTCTTCGATCCCAGCGGCGGAACCGTTTTCGAATCTGGCATTTCAATTAACGCTAACGGAGCAGCGCTGACGCGCAACTTGATTCACGGGCACTACGTCGGCGCCAAGTTGATCGGACTGGGCATGCAGGTGTTCGACAACGAGTTCTACAACAACACCGGGACCGGATTGGACATCAACGGTGCGATCGGAAGCGCGTCGACGGTCACGGACAATCGTGCCTACGGCAACGTGACCGGAATGTCCGCCACCGGAGAAGTCGTTCTGCGAAACAACGAAGCCGATTCCAACACAACAGGGATCAAAGTTAGCGGCAATGTGCAGCTGTTCAAGAACGACGCTTATGATAACTCCGGCAGCGGGATCCTCCTAAACGATGGAGCCATTGCCGATGGAAACGTCGCTTACGGAAATCTGAACGGGATCGAGGTGCAAAACTCATGGAATCCGATCGTCCGCAACAACCGAGTCTACAACAACTCCGCCGCGGGGATCGTGGCCGACAACCAAACGCACATCGAAGCGAACACATCGTTCGACAATTCCGTCGGCATACTGATTCACGCCTATTTAGGCGCTTCGGTCCGGAGCAAGGCGATCAACAATCTGATCTACGGCAACACGAACCAGGGGATTTTCTTCGACAATTTCAGCCCCAAGTTCGAGGTGGTCAACAACACCATCTATCAGGAAGTCGGCGACGGCATTCGGATTACTGCCGGATCACCGGACGTGTTACTTCACAATAATATCGTCGCGGTCGAAGGAGGCTACGCCTTGTTCGTCAACGCCGCCAGCCAAACGGGTGTCGACAGCGATTACAACCTGGTGCACCTCGCGACCGGAGCGGCAAAAACAGGTTCCTGGGCGGGCGTGGACGCCACGACGCTGGCGGACTGGCAGAACGTCAGTTCTCAAGATGCCGCGAGCCTTACCGCGAACCCAAACTTCGTCGACTTCGATGGAAGCGACAACATTTTTGGTTACGACACGATCGCCGGTGTTGATGGCAGCCAAGATGACAATTTGATTCTGAATGCCCAATCACCCGCAATCGACCGGGCACATTCATGGTCTGCTCCGGTGAGCGATCGACTCGGTTCTTCGCGACTCGATGACCCGTCGACAATCAACCTCGGATCGCCTGACTATGTCGCCGAATCGCTCGAGAATAACCAGTTCGCTGCCGTTGGGTCCGCCTTGAATTGGACTTCTGACGGAACCTTCCCGATCAACTTGCCCTTCTCGTTTCCATTCTATGGAAACTCGTACTCCTCGGTCGGTGTATCGACGAACGGATTCATTGACCTAGGCAATATCACCTGGTTTCGAGAACCGACGGAGGCGAACTTCAAGAACCAAGCCAGAATCGCGCCGCTTTGGGGTGCGATCGACAACTGGGGAGCGGGCGACAACGTCTACGTGGACACTTCGATTGCAGAACAGGTGACGATTCGATGGGATGTCTCGTTATCAAGCGACCGCACGCAGGAGGTTCAGTTTTCGGCAACACTGAAAAAGTCCGGCGAAATCATCTTCCACTACGGCGATGTTCCAACGGGACTCTCTCCGATCGCCGGAATCTCGAGCGGTTCTGGACAGCTGTTTGTCTATGCGGATTCCAACCGCGTCGCAGATTTGAATCAATTTGATTCACAACGGTTTGTCCTCAGACCTGGTTTTGCAGACATCGGAGCCTATGAGTTCCGTGGAGACAGTTCGGACATCGATCCGCCAAACGTTCTTTCGATTCTTCCGGATCAGAACGATGTCCTCTTTGATGTCCCTACGATCCGAGTCACGTTTGACGAAGAACTCAATGCAGTCACGGCAACTGCCGCAACGTCCTACGAACTGCGCGACAGTGGCGATGACGCACAGTTCGGCAATACGGACGACGTTCTCTACGTGCTGCAACCACGATACTTGCTAGGCAACCCGTTTGTGCAGGTTGATGTCTTGCAAACGTTGCCGCCGGGCGAGTACCAGTTGACCCTCTATGACGCGATCCGCGATGCAGCTGGAAATCCGCTGGCAAATCCATTCACGTCCTTCTTTACCGTCTTGCCGGGCTCATCCTCCGCACCGGGCGTCTCGGTCATCGAATCCAACAACGAAACCGTGGTGTTCGAAGAGGGCATCATGGAGAGCACGCGGGACAGCTTTGAAGTTGCCCTCAACATTGCTCCGACAACGGATGTGACCGTCACCATCACCAGTGCCGACGAGAACGAAGCGATACCGATCACAACACAGCTGATGTTCACGACGGACAATTGGTTTCTCCCCCAAACCGTCGAGATTGTCGGTGTGATGGATCACGAGAGCGACGGCGATCAGTTGATTGCACTCTCGCTTGCACCCACTGCCGTGGCCGGAAGCAACTATGACGGTGCCGAAAGTCTGCCGCTCTCGGTGACCGTCAAAGACTTGTCGCATATCGCGCCGACAACCAACCAGATTGTTCTGGAAGACAGCAACACAAGCACGTTGCAGCTGAACAATCTGTTGTCCTACAATTCGCTCGGCCGGATACTTGAGATCGATGCGACCAGCTCGGATACAAACTTACTTGCCGCGCCGACGGTGACCTACCTTTACCCGAGCGACGTTGGATCGGTTGTGTTTTCACCGATCGAACACGCGTTTGGACAAGCTGTGATTGAAGTACAGATCATCGACCCCGGTGCTGACGGTGATTTCAGCACGCCTTCGGACAACGGCGTGCTGACGCGTAAGGCGACCGTCACGGTCGAACCGGTCAACGATGCCCCCAGCGTTTCATTGCCCGACCCTCCAGACTATCTGGCCGGCGAACCCCCGCAGCGGGTGTTTTCCGCGGCGGACCTGGGCGTCTCAGATGTTGACGATGCAAATTGGACCCGTGCAACGGCCAGAATCGTTAACGGCTACCAATCGAACGCGGATCTGCTAAGCATTGCCGCGGGGCTGCCCGCTTCGATCTCGGCAGGAAGTTTTGACACGACCACCGGCACGATCACTCTGACCGGCAATGCGTCTCTGGCGGATTACAAGATCGCACTCTCGTTGCTCGAATACCAGAACACCAGCGACCAACCGACCACGGACACACGTCACATTGAAGTCACGGTCACCGATTCCAATGGCACAAACGCCGCCAACGGCCCGTTGTCCGGCACAGCCAACGCATCCTTCGAGATCGTGTTTCGCCCAGAAGTAGAAGACGTCGTCTATGACGACGGAACCGCGCAGCGTTCGTCGATCCGTACAATCCAAGTTCGGTTCGATTCCGTTGTGACGCTGCAGTCGAACGCAATCGAGATTGAGCCTGTCGGTGGTGTTGCGTTTGCGCCCGCGTTTACGACGAGCGAAGTGGCCGGACGGACGATTGCGACCATTCAGTTTGATCCCCAAACTTTCGTCGGCGGTTCACTCGCGGATGGAAATTATCGAATACGAGTCAAACGCGATGCGGTCAGCGGGTCGAATACTTCTGGCTTGGCGGTCGACTTTGTCGACAGCTTTTTCCGGTTCTTCGGTGATAGCGACGGTGACCGCGACGTTGACGGTCAAGACTACGGCCGCTTCGGACTCTCCTTTCTGAAGCAGGAAGGCATGCAAGGTTTTGACGCCGATCTGGATTTCGATGGCGACGGTGACGTTGACGGCCAGGACTACGGGCATTTCGGCCTGCATTTCTTGCGAAGTCTGCCCGAATAGCGTCATCAGTGTTGACGACTGAATCTGTGACCGACCTTGACGGCGTGACGCTGGTGATCGAACATTCGCAGATTCCACAAATGATCGCCGTCAACCGAATCGGTGAGAAGGTCAGTGCGTCGGCAGCGATTGTCGGCAGCGAGCTTTTTCTGCGCGGCGACGAGCCTCTGTATTGCATCACAAAGGGTGAATGAAGTCGTCTGGTATCTGCTTTTGATCGTTGCGGGGTTTCTGGCCGGCGTGGTGAACACGATCGCCGGCGGGGGCTCGTTCATGACGTTGCCGGCATTGATGCTGTTCGGATTGGATCCGAAAATTGCCAACGGCACCAACCGCGTCGCCGTGCTGTTTTCCAGCGGTGCCGCCGTCGTGACCTTTCACAGACACGGGCACCTGGATCGCGAACTTGCCAACCGTCTGACGTTTCCGACGATGTTGGGGGTCCCCGTCGGGGCTTGGTTGGCGGTCTATTTACCGCCGGACGCCTTTGAGCCCGTGTTCGGCGCGATCTTCTTGGTGATGGCGGTGGTACTGATGCTCAATCCCAAGCGAATTGCGGCGGCGAACGTGGGTTCGGTCAGTTCCAGGCGGTGGATCAAACCGGTCTTTTTCGCCATCGGCATCTACGTCGGCTTTATCCAAGCCGGGATGGGGATCCTGATACTGTTGGCGATGAGTTTGACCAACAGCGGCGATTTGGTGGCGTCCAACGCGGTCAAGAATTGGATCGGTTTTTTGGTCACGCTGGCGGCGACGGTGATGTTCGCGATTTATGGCTTGATCGACTGGTTGCCCGGCTTGGTGATGGCGGTCGGTAACGTGATCGGCGGTGTCGTCGGTGCGAAGCTGGCGATCAAAAAGGGCAACCGTCTGATCTTCGGATTCCTGATCGTGGTGATGATCGCGACGGGCCTGAAACTGATCGTCACCAGTGTCTATCAATGGTTGGGATGAACGCCCCTTGTTGCTCTAAACTCGCTGCCAGTATGTCCAATCCAAAAATCATGATCACTTCAGCGGACGTCATCGACCTCCGTGTTCCCACCTCCGATCAGTTGCTCGGGTCCGACCCGTTTCACAAACAACCGGACTATTCGTCGGCGCTGTTGCACCTGGAAACCGATGCCGGCTTGCGAGGCGTGTCGGTGGTGTTCACCGTCGGCGCGGGAACGGATTGGGTCTGTCACGGGATCAAGGATTTGTGCCAACTGGTGATCGGATCCGACCTGCAAGACTTTGCCGCAGCCCCGATCGATTTGTATCGACGGTTGATCGACCACCATCAATTGCGTTGGCTGCACGACGGCGTGTTTCGGATGGCAGCCGGCGCGGTCTTGAATGCGATGTGGGACCTGTGGGCCAAGTCGCTCGACAAACCCCTTTGGAAATTGTTGGTCGATCTGGAACCGGAATTCGTCGCCGACTGCATCGATTGGCGAAACATTCGTGACGCGCTTAGCCGCGACGAGGCGGTGGCACTGCTGCAAGAGCGGCGCTCGACGGTCAAACAGCGCGAAGCCGAAATGAATCCGCGCGGCCCCAAGGCCTACTGCACCGCCGGCTGGCTGGGGCTGAGCGACGAACAGATTCTGGCGACGATTCGCAAGCTGCAAATGCAAGGTTTTGATTCGTTCAAGCTGAAGGTCGGGCAGGATTCGGATCAGGACGTGGCACGGATTCGTTTCATGCGCGACGCGATCGGTCCGGACTGTAACCTGATGGTAGACGCGAATCAGTATTGGGGGCTCGACGAGGCGAAGCGTCATATCGAACGCTATCGCCCGTACGGGTTGAAGTGGATCGAAGAGCCGATCGCCCGCGATGATGTGCTCGGCTACGTCGAACTTGCCGAGACGTTTGCCGATGCGGATTTTGGATTCGCCTGTGGTGAACAAGCCGCTTCGCCCGTCATTTTCAAACAGTTGCTCAAAAGCGGCGCGATCGAGTATTGCCAGATCGACGCCGTCCGCGTCGCGGGGGTCAACGACGTGATGGCGATCATCTTGATGGCGGCGAAGTTTGGCGTGCCGGTGTGCCCCCACGGCGGCGGCATCGCGCTGTGCAACATGATTCAGCATTACGGGCTGTGGGACCAGATCGCCGTGGCCGGACACTCCGACACGCAGCTGGTCGAATACATCGACTTTCTGCAGGAAGCCGTCGAGCATCCCGTCACGACGCGCGACGGCTGTTACGTCACGCCGACCGCAGCGGGTTGGGGACTCGAGTTTCTGCCGAGCTTTCTCCAGCGGCACCGGTTTCCCGACGGCCAAGTTTGGAAGTCGCGTGATCCCTTGAAAAAAGGTGCGGCATTCGAGGTCGCGAGCGAGCCGCTGGACGGTGGCTATTCGACTTGAGAAGTTTCATCGGCAGCACAAAGTTCTGATTGCCGGTCGGGGTCGGTGGCCCGTCCAGGAAATCGAGCAACGCGTTGGCGTCCGAGAGGATGGGGCCGGGCTGGTCGGCGGTGATCGACAGCGAGCGGAGGAACTTTTCGGCGGGTTCTGTTTTCTTCGAAAACAGGCTTCTGACGTTCTTGGCAACTTTCATGGAATGGTCATTGTCTCCGGATTCATCTTGAAGCTGGCGGTGCGGAACGGTGCTGCGGCGACGATCATTCTAAGTGGTGGTTGATCAATTGTCGGGTGGGTCAAACAAACGCGGTCCAATGCCACTTACTTTGGCGGCAAACGGGGGCCTTTTGTTAGCGGTAGGGCGCGAGCCCTCCGGTCTTTCAAGGTCAAACAGGCCGCTCGCGCCGTTCCGCTAACACCTTCACGGCCCAATGCCGCTAAAAAACACTCCACAGCGTTACCAGGCATGTTTGCTCTGTTGGAGTGCGCCCCGGTCGCAATGGTACAATCGGTTACGCAAGATTCTCTCTGGCCGCTCGAATCACCGAATATGCTGATCGATCACCTCTTTCTTTTGCCATCCAGGAATCGTCCGATGACCGTCCAAGCATTGTCGCCCTTTCGGTGTTCGAATCGGTCTCTCGCCGTGTTTGCGTTGTCGGTCTTCTTGGCCAGTCCCACCTTGGCGGAAGATGCGAAACAGGGCGATCGGCGAACCGCGGCCGAATTGTTGCCCGCCAGCGTCGTCGCATACGTCGAAGTGCCACGTCTGGGCGACGTCATCGAGCTGGTCGCCGATCACCCGCTCCGTCAGTCGATCCAAGACATGCCCGCCGTCCGAGCGATCGGCAGTTCGGATCAAGTGCGACCGCTGCGTGACGGAATCGCGGCGTTCGAGGGCGGCATGGGGCGTCCTTGGGATGAAGCCCTCACTGTGTTGACCGACGGCGGGATTCACCTGGCGTTCGACGCCCCGACTCAAGGTGCCGCGCTGCTCATCCAGTCCTCCAGCCGCGAACAGCTGGAACGTTTTCGCGGCGTCGTCCTGGCCCTGTCGCAACTCGGCCAAGGGAACTTTGGCATCGCCCGTCAAGCCGATTATCGAGGCTTCACCGCCTACGCGCTCAACGACAACATCAAGCTGGCGCTGGTCGACCACTGGTTCCTGATGACCAACAAACCCGAGTTGGGGAAATCGATCATCGATCGTTATCTTGATGGCGACAAGCATTCACTCGCCGCGTCCGATTCGTTTACGGCGGCGATGGCCGGTGCCGGCGACGCGTCGATGAAAGCCTATGTCGATGTGGAAACCATTCGCGACGCCGGGGTCGCGCCAAAACTGTACGCCGGCAAGACCGAGAACGTCGCCGCCGAAGCGCTGTTCGGCGGGATCGTCGCCAACCTGGCCCACACGCCTTCGGCCGTCGCGACGTTGGATATCGATCCTTCCGGCGTCCGGCTGACCCTGGCGACTCCCCACCAGAGCGAATGGGAGACCGGCCGCGAGTACTTTTTTGGCGAAGACTCGGCCGCGTCGGCACCACCGCTGCTCCAAGTTCCCCATCAGCTTTTGGCGATCAGCACCCACCGCGACCTCTCGCAAATGTGGTTGCGCGCACCGGACCTGATGACGGACAAGGCGAACGAAGATCTTGCCCAGGCGGACACGAACCTGACCACGTTCTTCTCCAACCGCGATTTCGGTGAAGACATTTTGGGGTCGTTGCGGCCCGGGATCCAGTTGGTCGTCCAGCGACAATCCTTTGATGCCGCGTCACCACAACCGGCGATCAAGTTGCCCGCCTTTGCGATGCAGTTCACGATGCGGACCCCGGAAGAAACCACACGGGAATTTCGCCGAGTGTTCCAGAACCTCGTCGGGTTCATCAACGTGGTCGGCGCGATGCAAGGGCAGCCCCAATTGGATCAGGACTTCGAGCAAACCGATTCGGCAACCCTGCTCACCGCCACCTACGTCCCGCCGCGCGAGGAAGACCCATTGGCTGCCGTGCCGATCAACTACAACTTTTCGCCCACCCTCGCCTTTGCCGGCGAACGGATGATCGTCTCCAGCAGCACCCAGCTGGCACGCACACTCATTGGGTTATCCGCGCCATCGGAATCGAAGGTGAAGCAGCCCAATACCGTTGCGGTTCTCAATGCCGACGCGTTGGCCGATACCCTTCGTGACAACAAGCAGCAGCTCGTCGCGCAAAACATGTTGGAGAAAGGGCACGGTCCGGATCAGGCCAACGCCGAAATCGATGTCCTGTTCGACATCCTTGCGCTGTTCAAGGATGTGACGGTGGAGTTGGACGTGGACGACGGCCAATTGAAATTGACGACAGAAGTGCAACTGCAATCGAAGTAGCCGAAGCAGGAGTTTGGGTAGGAAGATTTTGGAGGTAGGGAAATGGAAGAAGGGACGCTTCAATGAACGATCACCAACCTAATTTTCTTACCTCCAAAATTTTCTTACCCCCTCAATCACCACCGACATAGCATGGCTGTCGACACAAAAATCGATCCCGGCTGGGCCTGGCAACCCTTTACGCCGAGCGACACCCAGCCCTGGGATCGCTCGCTGGCGGCGCACCTGTATCGTCGCGCCGGCTTTGGTGCCGACCTGCAACTGTTGGACGAAGCGGTTGCCAAAAGTCCCCATGACGTGGTGGACGAATTGATCGCGATTAATCTGGAAACGTCCGACTTTCGCGCCGTCGCGGATTCGCTCGCCCAAACCCTGTTGGCGGGCGGCGATCCGATGAAGTTGTCGGCCGCTTGGGTTTATCGGTTGCTGTTCACGCCGGCTCAGTTGCTGGAAAAAACAACACTGTTCTGGCATGGCCATTTCGCCACCGGCGCCGACAAGGTCAAGGATGCGGCGATGATGTGGCGGCAAAATCAGCTGCTGCGTCGACACGCCCTCGGTGACTTTCAAGCGTTGACCCAAGCGATCGCCAAGGACCCGGCGATGTTGATCTATTTGGATTCAACGTCGAATCGAAAGTCGCATCCCAACGAAAACTTCGCCCGCGAGCTGATGGAATTGTTTTGTCTCGGGGAAGGGCATTACAGCGAAACCGACGTCGTCGAACTGGCACGTTGTTTCACCGGTTGGGAAATCCGTCGCGATCGATTTCGCAAGAACCGTTATCAACACGATGCCGGCGAGAAGTCGATTCTGGGGCAACGCGGCGCGTTTGACGGCGAGCAGGCCGTCGCAATCGTCGTCGGACGTGACGACATGCCGCGTTTCATCTGCCGGAAACTCGCGCGGTACTTCCTCGCCGATGAACTGGAGCTGACCGACGATCTGATTGAGATCCCGGCGACGACGATGCGCGAGAACAACCTGCAGATCGCTCCGGTGCTCAAGCAGATGCTCTCGAGCAATTTGTTCTATTCGTCACACGCCCGTGCCAGGAAAATCAAGTCGCCGGTCGAACTGGTGGTCGGGATGTTGCGCGGTTTGAATGGAACGACCAACAGCCAGCTGGTCGCACGTGGGTTACGCGATATCGGCCAAGGCTTGTTCTATCCGCCCAATGTCAAAGGCTGGGACGGAGGCCGGGCCTGGATCAATTCGTCGACCGTGCTCGGGCGGGCCAACTTGTTCGAAGCGATTCTGTCCAATGAAGACACAAAATTTGAGGGGCAGTCGCTGACGCAGTCTTTGGCCGACCATGGCATCCACGACGTCGATCATGCGATCGACCATTTTGAACGCTGTCTGATGGCGGTGCCGATCAACCCGGCGACCCGTCGACAGCTGACGTCGCAATTTGATTCGCTCGGCAAGGATCACGAAAAGACGTATCGCCGACTGCTTCACGCCGTCTGCTCACTCCCCGAATTTCAACTCGCCTGAAAACGGTCATTTCGATGTTTCATCAGCCCACCAATCGACGTCGTTTCCTTCACGCTTCCGGGGGCGGTGCGCTGGCGATCGGGATCGGGTCGTCGCTGCCGAACTGCTTTTTGCAAGCGGCGGAGTCGGCGAGCTCCGACGAAGATCGGATTCTGGTCGTCGTCCAGCTCACCGGCGGCAACGACGGGCTGAACACGGTGATCCCTTACGCCGACGACGCCTACCGTGCCGCTCGAACGACGTTGGCCGTGCCCCGATCCGAGGTACTGGCGATCGATGACCATGTCGGTTTTCATCCGTCGCTGCGTGGGATGAAGGACTTGCTCGAAGACGGACAGGTCGCCGTGGTCCAAGGCGTCGGCTATGAGAACCCCAATCGGTCCCATTTCGAATCGATGGATATTTGGCACAGCTGTGTCCGCAAGGGTCAGCCTCGCACCGATGGCTGGATCGGACGCGCCCTGGAACAATTCACCGGCGCCGACGGCGGTGATGTGCCCGCCTTGCATCTTGGTCAGCAGCAACAACCCTTCGCGCTCGCCTCGGAAACGATCCGTGTGCCGACGGTGAAACAACTCGAAGCATTTCAGCTGCGCGGTTCGGATTCGGCGGCGTTGCGTCGGCTGCTCAATACGCCGCTGACACCTGCAATCGAGCAGTCTGATGACGACTTGCTGGGCTTTTTGCAGTCCAGCACCCAAGGCGCGATCTCCGCCAGCCAACGCGTCACCGCGGCGGCCCAGGACTATCAGAGCGACATCGACTATCCCCAGTCGCAACTGGGAGAGCAATTGCGGTTGGTGGCTCAACTGATCAGCGCCGGGATGAGGACACGGGTTTATTACTTGCAACTGGACGGCTTCGACACGCACGCCCAGCAAGGCGACACGCATGCCATTTTGCTGCGTCAGTGGAGTGATGCGGTTTCGGCGTTTCTGGGTGACATGAAGGCTCGGGATCACAGCGATCGCGTCTGTGTGATGACGTTCAGCGAATTCGGTCGACGGGTGGCTGAGAATGCCAGCGCGGGAACCGATCACGGCGCGGCCGGGCCGATGTTTCTATGCGGCGGCGGGCTGAACGCGGGGTTGATCGGCGATCCGCCGCGTCTGGACGATCTGGAACAAGGCGACTTGAAACACAGCGTCGACTTCCGCAGCGTCTACGCATCAGTGTTGAAGGACTGGCTCGGGACCGACCCCGACCAAGTCCTCCGCGGTCACTATGAAACCCTGCCGCTGTTTGCGAAGTCGTGACCGATTCTCGGTTTTAAGTCAGCGTCCGTGTGACCGCAGCTATGACAAACGGAGTGTCTTTTGTTAGCGGTAGGGCGCGAGCCCTCCGGTCTTTCAATGCTGACACCGGACGGCTCGCGCCGTTCCGCTATCAACTTCTGCTGACGCGATGCGCGACCACGCAACAAATCCTGTCGCCGATGTGGCACAATATCCCCCGGCGGCGTGACGTCAGACAAATGGGGCGGGGTTTGGATGCAGCGGAGGGAAGAGATGGTGTCAACGGTCCAACAGGAAGACGCTTGGGTGGATGCCGAGCGAGATTACAAGTTGGGGCTTCGGGCGGGAAAACTGGTTTGTCAAAATCCCAAAGGCAAATCACTCGCGTCGGTCCCCAAGTGGCTCAAAGAAACGGAAACGGCCGAGTCGTTGCTCGCTCTGGCCGATTGGCTGGCCGAACACGAGCTGGAATGTCTGCACACCGTCGAGCGCTGGATGTTGCGATCGCTGTCGATCCCACGCGCCGTGGTGACGGAAATCTGGGCGGATTCGGCTTGGCGAGACTGCATCGAAAACATGGTGGTCGTGCCCGTCGCTGCCGGTGGAGCCTTCGATCTCGAAAACGCCGGGCTGCTGAAAGACGTCGACGCGAAACGCGGACTGGGCGTCATCGATCTGGACGGCGAAACCCAGTGGATCAAAACCGATTCGTTCGGCGTGCCGCACCCGATCCTGATCGGTGACTTGGAAGAATTGCGTGAGTTGGCCGGGGACCTGGGCATCCGACAAGCGATCGACCAGCTCTATCGCCCGATTCATCAACCGACTCAAGAGCAGCTGGATCTGACGTCCATCAATGATTTTTCCGGTGGCCACTTCGAACAATTGAATTTCGCCACGTCCCACTGTCGCCGCTTGGGCTATCCCGTTCGCGGAGGCTACGCGACGTGCCGGATCTGGGAAAGCAACGCCCTGATCGAGGCTCGGTATTTCATCGGGGACGAATACCCCGAATCACCAACATGGACAGGCGGATTGGTGTTCGTCGACGAGAGTCAGCAGCCGCAGAAAATCAATTCGATCGGTCCGGTCACGTTCAGCGAAGGCGTTCGCATGGCCTCGGAGATCTACGCCAAACGCAAAGTCGATGCCACGGAGGAAGACCAATGAGTGTTGCGACGAAGAAACCCGGCAAATCAAAGAAAGCTCTGGAGGCTCAGTTGGTCGCCGGCGGCATGTTGCCGATCAAGTCCAAGGTCGACCCCAAAAGCTCCGAAAAAGTCGTCGCGCGAACCTACACCGGCCAGGTGCTCGGTGACCGAAAAATCGTGCGTCTGGGCGCCGAACGTCTGGGACCGGCCGAAGACTTGGCGATGGAGTTTCTGGGGCTTCAATCGGCTGGCGAAAGCAAACCGCTGGCGATTCAAGGTCGACGGGCGCTGGGGTTCGCCAGCTGGGCTTTGATCACGCATCCGGAAAACGCCAAGGACGCGTTGGTGTTGGTCAAACGGATCAAAGCCGCGGCCCGCAAGGCGAAGTCGAAACCCGGCCACGCCTGGGACGCGTTCTCCGAAATGGCCGAGGAATTGAATCGATCGGTCCGACATTTTCTGCCGCCGTTCTGGGAAGAGGCCGCCAGAATCTTCAAAGAACTCGGCAACCAGACGTACGCCGGACGCGGACTCGGCAAAGCACTCGAAGCCGAACGTGTCCACGCGCTCGACGTCGATCGCGAACGACGACGTGATGCCGTATTGGAATTCGCCCTCAGCGGTTGCTTGTCCGGGAAAGCACTCGGCGAATACACCAAAGACTTGGAGAATCAATTCGAACCGGAGGAAGCTTTTGAAACGTTTCGCGACTTGCTCGTGCGGCGGACGCTCGGTGGCATGCCGCCGATGGCCGGTGCGGCCAAAGATTTGATTCGGCTGGCAAAGCTGGCGGGCAAGGATCCCGATGCGGAAATCGATCGGTTGTTGAAGGAGATCATTTCCGCGCCGTCGATGTCGCGGGCCCCCCAGCAATTTTGGTCCTCGGTCAGCAAGCGGATCGCACAGCTGGTCAAGCAATCCGATTCCTTCGGCGTTTGGTTACTGGTTCATACCAATTGCGAATCCAACTACTACTCCGAGTCCACGGCTTGGAAATGGATCGATCAACTTGAAAAGTGGAACGTGCTGCGGTTGCTCGCGTTGCCAGCGGACAAGTTTCCTGCCGACGTCGAAATCCCCGGCGGACGAGCGGGCTGGTTCGGCCGACTTTCGTTGGCAAGCACCCCTCCGCCGAAACGCTTTTTCGACTTGCTTGAATCGGCCGCCGCGGCGCTCCGTCAAGACGCGATCCCGTTGCAGTTAGGCAAGTCACAAGGCTGGGCGTCCGTGCCGGCCGACGTCGATGTCATCGAAGCCTGTTTGGATTTGGAAATCCCGTTGGCCGACATTCCCCAAGGGACCGGGATCGGGTTCGGCGGTTGGATGCAGTCCGATGTCGACCATCCCCGCCGCAACTCATCACTCGTTCATGTTTTGGACGATGAACGTTTCGCATCGCGGGTGCGCAACATGATTCCAAACCTGATCTGCCGCGACCAATCCTCGCGGCGGTATGGTGACCAGTACGGACACGGCGGGCGTCGATTCGATCAAGCCGCCGCCGGGCACGATGCGCTCAAAGACATCTGGTGGGAATTTTTGGATCACAAGCTGTCGATTTTGGAAAGCGGCGGGCTGGCGGATTTCGAAGTCACGTTGAATCAAATTCGTTCGGCCATCGGACGCAGCACGCTCGAGCGGTTTCCCGTCGTTCTGAAGCGACTGAGGAAACTGGATCTGGTCGGCACGCTTCGACGCACGTTGGTCGGCGGCATTTTGGATGAATACGGTTGGCAACCGCTCGATGAGGCCGACGACGAGAGTCGGTTGCCGGTGATCAAGAGCCGGCGACGAAACGATTCGTTTTATGAATCGTTTCCCACGTTGATTTTCGCCCGCGATGGAAAGATCGATGAATTCGGCCCCGCCGGTCACCGGGTCCGCGCGGAGTTTACGTTCACCAAGTCCACCGAGCCCCAGGCGGTTCTGCCGGTCGGAAACGACACCGCAGTGGTCTTCCGGGATACTTCCAACTACGAAGGCAAGATCTGTTGGCTCAGCGACCCCGGTGACGTCAAAAAACTCGACGGCGGTTACTGGTATTCGCCTCCAGGATTCTGGATGCCGTTTCAAGACGGGGTGTTCTTTGGCAGCCGAATGCTCAAGCCGGGCGATACGAAATTGCCGACGTGGGCGCACTGGTTGAGCGACGGTGGGCGTTGCTGGATCCAAAAAACCGATCCCACACAGTACCACTATCACGCAGACTCTGGGGAAATGATCGGCACGACGTCGCTGGTCGAACTGGATCCGGTCAGCGGAAAAAAGATCCGCGAGAGCGTGCCGGACTGGTTTGAAAAAGATCTCTCCTCAAGCAACACCGTTCACTGGCAGCATTGTTTCCTGATGCCGGCGCCCGACGGCATGGACGCGTCGCCGTTGGGGATCGCCGACGGCATGCTCGGTTGGAGTGTTCTGACCACGCGTGACGGCAGCGCGATCGGGCGCGGTATCGACGGCCGCACATGCACGCTGGAGAAAGACCCGCACGGGTTCGAAGACGCCAGGATCCCCCTTGCGATCATGGACAAACCCGAATCGAAACATCACTGGATCATCACCGCTGACGGACTCGTCATCGACAGCGAAACGGGAATCGGCATCGCGCTGATGCAAGAGAGATCGAACCGTTATCACTTGGGCCAGCCGATGCATCTGTCGTATCGGTTCTTTCACCACTACACCGTTCGTTCAAAGCAGGCGTCGGCCAAGCTGCGCAAAATCTCGGTCAAGCAATGCAAGTTGTTTCTCGACGCCGGAAAGGCTCAGCATCAAGCGTTGCGAAAGAAAAAGGAAGAAGCCGAGACGGATCCCGACCGCAATGCCGTTGCCGAAGCGGTCGCGAAATGGTTGCCCGACGCCCCGCCGCGGTTGCAGAAAGGACTGGGGAAAATCATCAGCATCATGGCGGCTGAACAAGCCTCGCTGGGTGGCTTTTTGGATCGGATCACGGAACCACCTAAAGAAAAGGAAACGCCGACGGAGGCAAACGAAAAGCCGGAGTTCGCGCCCTCGGCAGCCGGCGTCGCGGATCTGATCTACACTTGGCCCGGCTCAGACCGTCCGGGGATCTATCGTTATGGGGCATCAAACGCGTCCAAAGCTCACATCGAGGTTGCCACGAACTTTCTGGAAACCGGCAACCAACAAAAGATTCCCGGCGGCAATCCCGACTGGGTTTCCGCGATCGACGATCCCTGCTCGGCGGCCTGGAAATGGTTTTGGACACAGTCCACGGTGGGGGCCGATACCGAAGCGACTGAGAATGCCCCGGCCAAGTCTCGCTTCGAAGACAGTTTGGGCCTCCAGGGACTCGCGTACTTGGCCAAACGCGGCATCCTGGATTGGAAAGGCAAATTCGTCTACTACATCGCCAAGGGGTTTTCCGAAGCCGACGCCAAGCTGGACAAGAACAAACCTTACGCGCCGGCCCGTGACAAAGCCGTCGCATTTACCGATGGAAAACATCGCTACCTCGCGTATTCGTACGGAGGTTACGGAACCGAGGAGATTCACGTGCTGGAATACATCGAATCCGGCACGCCGAAGCCGCCCGAGCCCTATTCGATTCTGGAGACCATCGAGGTCAAACGCACCTGGGGATCGAAGCAAGTCAACCAATTTGTCGAGGCGGTCCGCAAGCTGGAAACGCTGCCGCTGGTGGATGCCGAGTTGCTCGCCGATGCCGCCGGACAGCTGGGCGCGTCACCCGTCCAAGTTGGATTGGCGTGGATGGCGGATCTGCGGACCAACCGCTACGGCCAAGAGAAGTTGACCAAGGAACTACGGTCGCACTACGGTTGGAAGCTCAACGAAATCAAAGCGGCTATCTCGGGGCTCGACGGGGAGGCGTTGCCGATGTCGTTGATGTCCACCGGCCTGTTGGACGATCCCGCGGGTGCGATCGGCGATGGCAAGAACGAAGCATTTGCCCGGATGGTTGCCGCTTGGAAAAAGCGTCGCGAATCATCGGTGACGCTTCCCCCTGAAGCGGCGGCGCCGTTGGAGCACGTCGGATTCGGCTATCCAAGATTGGACCGAAAAGCGTTCTTGGGTTTGCTTTCCGATCCCCAAGGGTCGAAAGTTTTGGAGCGTCGCAAGACGACGTTTCAGTATTCGTCGCAATCCAAGCGGCATCAGCAACACATCCTCGATGCCACGTACACCCCCGAACCTCCACTCGACTTGCAGAAGGTCTTGCCCCAGTTGTTGGATGCCGTGGGCTGGATCAATTATGCGACGCCATTTGGCGATCCCGCACGACGCAAGATTCCCGAATTGATCCAAGCGACGCGAGCCTGGTTGGATGATCCTTCGACCACGCTGCCGTTCGGGGCGACCTACACGGCAAAGAATTGGTACGGCGACAATCAAGTGGATGTTGAAGCGACCGTCGACCAGTTTTCCAAACTGATTGCACCCTGCCAACGAAAGAAGGACGGGCATTATGAGTTTGACGGCGGATTGATCGTAGGTGCCCTCTATCCGCCCGTTTGTCGGCTGCATTTCCGCACGTCAAAACTACACACGACGGATGACATCGCGATGCTCGCCGCGGCAGGGAAGATCACGTTTCACTACGAAGGCGATGGATCGGGGATGTTGGAATTCGCCAGATTTGTGTTGGAACTCCGCTCCGACGTTGCCGACGAATTGATGGCCGCCAACCTTGGCAGCGATCTTCCCGACGGTTCCTGGGAACAGGACCCACGAGTTTCTGTGCCGGAGCTGGTTGCCCAAGTCGCAAAGGACCAGGACGTCAGTGACCATGCCGCAACGTTGTATCTGCAAATTTTGGCGTTGCCGGATCCGACGTCCAAAAACATTCAAGGATGGAACGGTTGGAAGCCTGCGGAATACAAAAAGGCTGCGGCCGAATTGGTCGACAAGGAATTGGTGGTGAGCGCCAAACGCAGCCGCGCGGGACGTGACATCTTTTTGCCAGGCGGATGGGAACCGCTCAAACTTCCCAATCTACCGGTGGAAACGTGGAAGCTCTCGATGTACGGCCACGACGGAACCGATCGACTGCGGGGAGGCAATGCGGCGTTGTTGGTTTGCAAACGCCCCGTCCCGTCACAGTTTCAATTCGCATACAACCGCGTCACCGAGGGAGACGCGCCGCGTTATGAAGAGACGTTGGGAGGGTGATGCTACCGTCGTGCACACAGCTGAGTGTTGTGTGTAGCAAACGCGCGCCCCAGGATGACCGGTGTCGGCCGCCGGGTGCCGCAAAGGGAGATCCAAAATACGCGTCGGTGTCCAACACGGTCTGCAGTTTGCCAATCTCGCTACTGCGTTCGGCTGGTCGAATCCTTGGCGAGATAGAGATAGTTGTTTTGTTGCTTCGGATGTTGAAGAATCGCGGGTAGGAAGATTTTGGAGGTAAGAAAATTGCGGACAACCATGGATTGCAGCCGGAATTCATTTTCTTACCTCCGAAATCTTCTTACTTTAATCCAGCGGCCGATTCAAATACTCGCATGATCGAGGTTCCGGAGCTTCCCAGCGAGCATCAGTGGCGGTTGCGGGGCCCCAAGGCACTGGCTTTCAGGGCGTCGCCCTGCGGAGCAAAGGCCGGAATCGATTTGGTACACTCGACGCGATTGATTTCTCACTTCATCTATTTGCTCCTCAACTGCCGATGGCAAAAAAGAAAACTTCAGCCTCCGCTTCATCACCGACGCGAAAGATCCAAGCACCGCCGGCGGAGATTCGCTATGCGGAGGAGCTGGCGGTGATGCGTGATGCGGATTCCAATCCTCGCCCCGACGGTTGGCTGCTCTCGCCGGCTTCGATCGTCGATTTCATCTGTGGCACCGACGGCCAAAAGGTCGGCACCAAAAAGTCGACCGCATTGGCGATCAGCGAAAAATTTGTCGGACCCCGCGACATCATCCAACGCTGCGTCGTCACGCTGGCCGGCGAGCGTGGGCTGATGTTGGTCGGTGAACCCGGCACTGCCAAGTCGATGCTCGGCGAATTGCTGGCCGTCGCGATCAGCGGCACCGGTGCGCTGGCCGTTCAAGGCACCGCCGGCACGACCGAAGACCAGATCCGTTACGGCTGGAACTATGCCATGTTGCTCGATCGCGGCCCGACGCCCGAAGCACTGGTGCCGTCGCCGGTCATGCAAGCGATGCGGCAAGGAAAGATTGTCCGCTTCGAAGAAGTCACACGTTGTTTGCCCGAAGTCCAAGACGCGTTGATCTCGATCTTGAGCGAACGACGCATGATGGTGCCCGAACTCGGTGACGAAGATTCCAGTGTCTTCGCCGCGCCCGGATTCTCGCTGATCGCGACGGCCAATCTACGCGACCGCGGCGTGTCCGAAATGTCGGCGGCCTTAAAACGGCGATTCAATTTCGAAACCATTGCGCCGATTTCCGATGCCCTACGCGAATGCCAATTGGTGTCCTCCCGCGCCGCCGCGCTGCTGCATGAATCGGGCAGCGACAAACCGATTGATGAGTCGTTGATCGAGCTACTGGTCACGGTGTTTCGCGACCTTCGCAGCGGACGTACCGACGAAGGCTGGCAGGTCAATCGGCCGAGCACGGTGATGAGTACCGCCGAAGCGGTCGCGGTGGCCACCGCCATCATGCGCGAAAACGCCTTCTTCCCTTCCGGATTCGATCCCGTCTCGCGGATGCCCGGACACCTGCTGGGTGTCGTGCTCAAAGACGACGCGAAAGACCGTGAACGATTGCTCGGATACTGGGACGGTCCCGTCCAACGCCGCGCAAAAAACGGTGAACCGCTGTGGACAAAGCTGAGCGAAATGCGCGGCGTGCTGGATGAAACGATGTGAAACAACGCGACCGAAGGAGTTTGCGGAACGGCGCGAGCCGTCCGGTAGCCGTGCCGAAACCCTGAAGGAGTTTGCGGAACGGCGCGAGCCGTCCGGTCCCAGCGTTCAAACACCTCGAAAGACCGGAGGGCTCGCGCCCTACCGCTAACATAGAACACCCAGCTTGGTGCCAACACAGGTGGCTTTGGGCGCGAGCCTACGGGCCCTTGATTCCCCAATCTTGAAAGACAGTCCATGGACCCCATCGCCTGCTGCACCGCGTTGCATCAATGCACCAAACCGTTGTTGATCGGGGTGCGTCATCATTCGGCGATGCTGGCCCGTGCGATGCCGGTGCTGTTGGATCGGTTCGCGCCCGATGCGATCCTGATCGAGCTGCCGTCGGATCTATCCGATTGGATAAAGTACATCGCCGATCCACAAACGCAGGCCCCGATCGCGATCTCCGCGGTCGATCCCGACGGCGGCATGATGTTCTATCCGCTGGCCGATTTTTCACCCGAGTTTGCCGCGATCCGCTGGGCGTCGGCCAACGGTGTTCCCGTCCGTGCCTGCGATCTTTCGGTGTCGGTCAAATCCAAGTCTGCCGCATCGGAACTCAACCCGACACCATCGAGCCAGGCGACCGAGTCGGTCGACGTTTTGTCGCAATTAAAACGACGCGTCGGTGCCAGCGATGTCGGTGATCTGTGGCAACGGTTGGTGGAATCGCCCGGTTGTGATGCAGACCCGGAAATCATCCGCCGCGCGGCGCTGACGTTCGGCTGGGCGGTCCGTCAGGATGATCAGGAACCCTCGCCGCGCGATTTGCTTCGCGAAGCCGCGATGCGTCAGGCGATCCGCGAGAGCAATGGGAAAACGGTGGCCATCGTCGGCGCCTTTCACGCGCCGGTCTTGCTGCCCGCCGTCGTTGACGCGTCACACGACCGTGATCAAGCCGAACTTGCCGCGATCGAATCCGACACGTCATCGGTCGGCGTTTCTCTGATCCCGTATTCTTTTGAACAACTCGACGAACGCAGCGGCTATCCGGCCGGCGTCTTGGATCCCGTCTGGCATCAACACATGGTGCAAGCGAAATCGAACGCGGAAATGGAAGACGCCGCCGTGGAGCTGGCCACCGGTGTCTGTCGTCGTTTGCGTCAGTTCGGCCATGTCGCCGGAACGCCGGACGCCGCTGAAACGCTGCGGATGATGCGTGACCTGGCGCGGCTGCGCGGACTGGCGGTTCCCGGTCGTGGCGAGTTCGTTGAATCCTTGCAAACCTGTTTGGTCCACGGCGACGTGATGGGGCGTGGTCGAGCCGTCTCGGCAGCCGCCGGTGATGTGCTGATCGGGGACCGGACAGGAGTGGTCACGCCGTCCGCACCACGCTGCGGACTTTCCGTTTCGATCGATCAACTGCTTGAGCAACTGGGGTTGCCGGGACGAGAGGCAGCCGCCAAAGCGAAACCGCAACGGCAGCGCGGACGATTTCAATCGACGCGATCGGAAACTGAAAAAGAGCTTCGCTTGGACGTCTTACGCAGCCCCAAAGATCGGGCCCGCGCGGTGGTGCTACGGCGGATGGTGGCGGCTGGGATCCCGTATGCCCAGCGAGTCGACACGGTGACGCAGGGAAACCGTGAAAACTTGACCGAGCGTTGGCGGGTCGAGTGGCAACAGACGACGGCGGCGACGATCGAAAGTGTCGCCCGATTCGGTGTCACCCTGACTCAGGTTGCCGAAGAAATCGTTCGCAGGGCCGGTCGCCGAGTCGGTCCCGATGAGGCGAACGAAACGTCGCCAAGAATGATCTTGGATCAATTGGGGATCGCCAGCGAATGCGGGCTGCAGACGTTGACGACGCAGGCGTTGTGTCGGCTGGACGAGACGTTTTGCCAAACCGCCGCAATCTCGGAACTGGTCGAAGCCGTCACGTTGATGGTGCGGATCGCTGCGTCGCACCTGCCCGGGTTGCCGCTCGACCCGGCCGATGCGGCGCCCCCGATCGTACCGGTTTACCGGATGCCCGATGCGAGGGTTTCAGCGGATGAATTGTTGCGCGCCTGCTTGGAGCGTCTGCAGGGGCTGCGTGGCAGTTCGTCGATCGAAGACGTGGTCTGTCTGGCGGACTTGATCCAGTGGTTCAGCGGGGATCTGCATGCGTTGATTCAGACGACTCAATCGCGGCAAGCAGAGACAGCGGGGCAGCGACGGCAACTGGTGACGTGGTGCCGTCAAACGATTCGTCACGGCAGCGACCGCATGCGCGGCGCCGCGGCGGCCAGTTTGTGCGCGCTCGATGCGATGGACGCGACTGAGTTGGGCCAGTTGATGATCGGCTGGTTGGATGGTGCCGGCGATCGCGACGGCCGGACACGCTTGCGCGACGGACTGTCCGGTGCCGTGCAGATCTTGCTGTCTCGCATGCAGAACGATCCGTTGTGGCTGGACCCGTTCCAGTCCGGTTTGAGTCAATTGTCCGACGCGGAGTTTCTGTCACGATTGCCGGCACTTCGGGGGGCCTTTGATCCGTTTTCGCCGGCCGACCGACAACGGTTGCTGGAGTTGCGATTGCAGGGACTGGACCAACGCGGATCGGCCATCGATCACCAGCACTGGGCCAATGACGGCGATGCCGACGCGATCACATTGCACGTCGCCCGTTTGCGACACGCCGACTTGGTTGCGGCAGCGTCCGTCGCGGAAGCGTTTCCCAGCGTCGATCGTTTCATTCGCGAAGCGGACCAGGGCGTGACAGATCAAAACGACTCCGATGTCGACATGGCTGCCGAACCATTGCGTTCCGAATCGATCGCGGACAACGAAATCAAGATGGCCGATCGCTGGCGATTGATCTTCGGCTTGCCGCCGGAAAACCCTTCGCGAAACGCATCGATCGCCGCCCAGTCGTTGGACCAATTGTTCGGAAAAGGACGCGGCGAGGGGTCACGCGGTGATTTTCAGCAACGGCGTGGCAGCGGCGGACAAGAGGCACCGCAACCGACGACCGCGCAGTGGGCCGACGACTTAGAGGCGTTGTTCGGCGGCGACGTCTGCCAGGAGGTGCTCGGACAAGCCGCGGCGTCAGGCAACGCGTCCGCGGTCGGGCACTTGGACGTCGACTCCATCACGCCGTCGATTGATTTACTGCAGCAAGTTCTTTCGTTGGCCGGCGCGATGCCGGAATCACGCATGGCCAAGCTTCGACAGCTTGCCCAAAAGATCACCGATGACCTTGCCCGGCAGTTGGCGGTCCGTCTGCAGACCGCGCTGAGTGGTCTTTCCACGCCGAGACCGACTCGCCGTCGATCGCGGCGGCTGAATCTATCACGCACGATTCGAGCCAACTTGGCCAACGGGCGGCGTCGATCCGATGGCCGTCCCACGATCGTCGCCGATCAATTGATCTTCAACGCCCCGGCACGACGGGAATTGGACTGGCACGTGACGTTCGTCGTCGACGTTTCGGCATCGATGTCCGCGTCGGTGGTGTATAGCGCGCTGGTTGCTGCGATCTTTGACGCTTTGCCTGCGTTGTCCGTGCGGTTTCTTGCTTTCAGCACCGAACTGATCGACTTGAGCGATCAAGTCGACGATCCGCTGGCACTGTTGTTGGAAGTCGATGTCGGCGGCGGAACCGATATCGGACTCGGTCTGCGTGGAGCTCGCGCGGGCATCAAGGTGCCGTCGCGTTCGATCGTCGTGTTGGTCACCGACTTTGAAGAAGGCGTTTCGATTCCCGGGATGCTGGCCGAAGTGCGGGCGCTGGTCGACTCGGGCGTCCGTTGTATCGGGCTGGCTTCCCTGGATGATTCCGGCCAAGCCCGGTTCCACCAGGGGCTGGCACAAATGATGGCGTCGGCAGGGATGGCGGTCGCCGCGGTCAGTCCCGAAAAACTGGCACAGTGGGTGGGCGATCAAATCCGTGGCAACGTCGCCGGAGGTTCGATCGATGGATGAGTCGGATCGCCCCAGCATCTGCGGCCAACTGAGTGTTCGCGCCGACGTGCTCGCCAACTTGATCGACTCGGCGCCTTCGCGCGTGCGAAAACGCTTGGACAAAGATCCGGCGATCGCACACGCTTGGACTTGGACTGCCGAAGCGACTTGCGTGACGATCAGCACTGGTGACGAAACCGTGCGATTGGAATGGGATGGCGAGTCGAAACGCGTGACGCAACTCCAACAGGTTTCTTGTTCGTGCTTGCTGTCGCCGAAGTGTTTTCATCTGCTGGCTTGTGTCAGCTGTTTGCCGATCGAGACCGATGCGGCACGTTCGGATCACGAAGCTGCTCCGAATCAAGCATCTGAATCGCAGCCTAGATCGCAGCCTGGATCGCAGCCTGGCGACGAATCATCGGTGATTGAAATCAACGCTGCGATGCGTGACGCCGCCAGCCGCTGTCTCGATGCGATCGAATTGATGTTGTGCAGCGGCGCTCGGCGCTGTGGCGTCGTGTTGCAATCGGCGCTGTTGCGGGCGGCGCATCAATGCCGCGCCGCGGGACTGGTTCATTTATCGTCGGCCGTCCTGAGTGTTGTCGAGGGCGTGGTGCGGTTGCGGGCACAATCGGGCAACACGGATGTCTCGCAGTTACAAAGCGATCTCGCCCGCGCGGTCGTCATCGCACGGCGTGTGCTCCGGCAACCTGTGGCCGACCTTGAAACGATCGGCCAGGTCCGTCGATCGTTTGAACCGGTGGACGTTTCGCGGCTGGTCAGTCTGGTGGCCGAACCGATCGTGACGCGGTCCGGCTACGCGGGAGTGTGTGTTTCGATGATGGCGGACGACGGAAAGATTTATCAGGTCAGCGAAGTGCGCCCCGGAGAAGCCGACTTGGCGTCGCAAGCGTATCGCGGAGGAATCGAATTGGGCGGTACGACGATTTCTGCGTTTCAGCTTTGCCGGTCGAGTGTGGACGTTCAAAACATGACGGCATCGCCGGATCGGCGACTGGGACGAGGATCAAAGACTCGCTGGGCCGTGCGGAAACAGACCGACCGGCCGATCGATGAATCAGCGGCGTGGACGTCGCGTTTCGGGCGATCCTTGGCCGACCAGGTCGAACAGCTCTTTGCGACGGACGAATCGGTCGGACCGACGGCTCCGGCGGAACCAGACTTCGTCGCGTTTCGCTGTCAGGTCCTCGGGCGGCACGAAGACGCCGTGTTGGTCAAGGCGGATGGTGTTTCGCGTCCGTTGAGGCTGCGGATCGCGTTGGACACCGACCAGGTGCCGTATCGTGAAAACCTGGAACTCGTCGCCCGCAGCCCAGGACTGAACGTTTTCGTCATCGGGCGTGTCCGACGCCACCAGGCCGGATCGATTGATGCGCTTGCGATACGCGTTGAAGCGTGCCGCGCGGGTTCCGATGACGATCCGAGACTGGAGCTACCTGAATCATGGCAGAACGTCTGCCAGTTGGGGCTGGATCGATTGGAACGGCACTTCTTTTCGCGGACCGATCCAGAGCCAGGCAGTCCTGCGCTCGCTGCCACCGTCGATTCGCGTGGACAGGCGGAACCCAGCGTCGATGGCGTGGCGGGACTCGCGCGCCAGCAACGGACGCTGGTCCTCGGTGGTCGCGGCAGCGTCGCGTCACCGGCCTCCGGCGGGCATCGTCGAATGATCCGAATGTTGAAGCGTCAATTGTTGCCGACCGCCGCAAGGCTTGCCGATGCCGTGGCGTCGGCGGCGACCGAATCGAGAGTTTCAGACTCTGGGGGCGCAGACGATCTGCCCGGCTTGTGCCACCTGTTGGCCGCTACCGATCGTTATCAAAACGTGTTTCGTGCCGACTACCATCGGCAGGCTTGGAATGATTGGTTGTCGTGAGAAGAATGCGGGAGGGATGGCAGAATGATGGGGACAGGGATAATAGGGGCAGAATAATACGGGGCAGAATGATGGGGGCAAAACGATAGGGGCAGAATGATAGGGGCAGAATGATAGGGGCAGAATGATAGGGGCAGAATGATGGGGGCAGAATGATGGGGGCGGAATGATGGGGGTGGAATGATGGGGGCGGAATGATGGGGGCGGAATGATGGGGCGGAATGATGGGGGCGGAATGATGGGGGCGGATTTGACGCCGGGTTGCGATCGGCCTATAAGCTTGCGCACGGAAGTTCAAGCCGCCGCCCTGGGTAAGGGGCTGCCGGCGTTCCCCCGCAAACCGAGTCGAATGTGACGTCCCGTGAGCTTTTTTAAGATCGAGCAATACGCGCAGTCCGCCGAAGGGATTGTCTTCGACTATTCCAACGCGCCGTTCAGTCTGCTGTTTGTTGGCGGATTGCTCGTGTTGTACGTCGTGATGGCGGCGCATCGGACGCGTCGAGGCCAATGGTCCCGATCTCAGTGGCAGAAGATCGCGATTGAATTCGGGGTTCCGACGATTTGTGTTGCGATCGTGGTGGCGATGTCGTACGAGCGGCAAACGCTTGTCGGACGGTTCGATGCAGCCGACGTGGTCCGCAGCGATCGATCGGTGTTCCACTGGTTGGCCCCCGAGGTTTCTCGAATCCCGGTCGCGGACGTGCGGGCGATTCGCATCGACAGTGTCGATTGGCAGAACACACGCAATGGCAGTCCCGATGGTCCTGTGCGAACCACCTATTTCATTCGATTGGACGTCGCCGGAGAACGGGTGATTCTGCTGGTGGGCAGCTCACGTGACCGGGTGCACACCGAAACGGTCGCAGGCCAGTTGGTGCGATTTCTTCGCGCCCATCCGGATCATCAGCCGCGCGGGTTCTACGAGCGGTTGTAGGGGCCGACGCGAACGGTTTGAGTCTTCCGTTATCTGTTAGCGGCAGGGCGCGAGCCCTCCGGTTTTCAACGCTGACACCGGACGGCTCGCGCCGTTCCGCTATCACCTTCAGTGCTGCAGCCGCTGATGCGTCACGGTGTAGCCATTGAATCGACGTCGCTGCCTTTCGTCGACCGGGCGACTTGTCGTCCGTGACCGAGGGTGCCGGTGAACTGGCCGTCGCGAACGGAGACTTTTCCGCGGCAGGTGACGACGGCGGGGCGGCCGATGATCGGAAAGCCTTCGAATCCGTCGTAGTCGGTGTTCATCGTGTGTGTGGCCGCCGAGATCGTGCCTCGGTAGTCCGGATCCCAAATCACCAAGTCGGCGTCGCAGCCCGGTTGGATGCTTCCTTTGCGGGGGAACATGCCGAACTGCTTTGCCGCCGACGTCGACAGCAATTCGACGAAGCGGTGCAAGTCGATGCGGCCGGTCGCAACGCCGTGGGTATACAGCAGCGTGGGACGATGCTCGACCGATGGGATGCCGTTGGGGATCTTGGTGAAATCGGATTCGGGCGGTTTGCCCATCTCCTTTTGGCCGACAAAGTCGAACGGCGCATGATCGGTGGCGACGGTGGAGATCACGCCGGACCGGAGTGCATTCCAAAGGTAATCTTGATGTGAGAGATCGCGGATCGGGGGACTCATCACGTACTTGGCGCCTTCGAAGTTCGGACGTTCGGCGTACGTCTTGTCGAGTACCAGGTACGGGATCACGGTTTCGAGGTTCACGTCGACGCCCTGGACTTGAAACTTCAGCGCCGCTTCGACGGCGTCCCGGCAGGACGTGTGGACGATGTAGCCGGCCGCACCGGTCATCTTCAGGAACGTACAGAAATGGTGCACCCCTTCGGCTTCCACGGCGACCGGACGCGAGGGTTCGTGAAATTCCGGGCCGGTCTTGCCCGCGGCCACCAGTGACGTTTGCAGCTGGGCGACCAGGTCGGCGTTCTCGCAGTGTGCCGTGACCACCACGCCCAAATCCTTCGCCAAGCGACAGGTGCGATAGAGTTCCTCGTCACTCACACCGAACGCGCCTTTGTAGGCCAGGAAAACTTTGAACGACGTGACGCCATCGGCAACGATGCGCCGCAGCAGTGGCTCGGTCGTCTCGTCAAACCGAGTGACGCCCATGTGAAACGAGTAGTCGCACGCCGAGAGGCCTTCCGCTTTACCTTTCCACAACTGATAGGCATCCCAGGGGTCGTCTTCGCGTGCCGGACAGCACATTTCGATCAGCGTGGTCGTGCCGCCGACCAGTGCGGCACGACTGCCGGAGTCGTACGTGTCCTTGGCGTAGGTCCCCATGAACGGCAAGTAGATGTGGACGTGTGGGTCGATGAAACCCGGAAACACATACTTGCCCTCCGCGTCGATGATCTCCACATCGCCGACGTCCGAGGTGTCGATCACGGGGGCGATCCGGTAGATCGATTCGCCTTGGATCAAGATGTCAGCGACATAACGCTGATCGGGGGTGATGATCGTGCCGTTTTGGATCAACAGTGACATCGTACGAATGCTCCCGGCCGTGCTCGGTCCGAAAAGATCTTAGCGATTGGAAAAGCGATCCGTCGGGAACTATTCGTCAGCCAAGTCGTCGTCGGCCTCTTCGGCGGTTTGCTGGTCCGCCAGCGCCAAACGACGTCGGGCATCTCTCGCCAGCACGTAGCCTTCTTGCCCAAACACACCGGCGAGCACCAGGAACGCGCCGACCAATCCGAATTTGATTGTCCCCGACCACGTGACGAAAATAAAGGCGGCGATCCCCATGGTGGCGAACCCGAGAGCCAAACCGCCTTTGAGTGCGGCTTTCATCTGGGTGTCACGCGCCTGGATTCGAATGCTGCGCGAGACGGCATTGCGGGCCGACTGGTTGGCCAATTCACGCATCGCCGAAAGGTTGCGCGATAACTCCGGCGCTTGCGAACGCGGAACCAACGGCACGCTGTCCTTGATCGACGGTTCGACCGGATGTGACTGTTCCAACTCCGCTTCGTCCGATTCGTCCAACTCGATCGCGGAATCGTCTTGTTCGGTTTCGGCGACGGGAACGCTGGCCGGCGCTGGCGGAGCAGGCTGCTTCGGTTGATCTTCGCCTTGAACGCGTTGCAACAAACGGCTCATGTAGGCTTCGATCGAATCGTCTTCCGGCCCGTCGTCGGCGGCCACGACGGTGTCGTGTTCGGACACCAGAGCGGTCTGCGACGTGAATTCCTCTGCGGCGGCGTCGCGGTCGAGGTCGTCTTGCGGCTGATCGAAAGATTCCGCCAGACCGGTCGCGTCGTTTGCCAGTGGTTCGTCCTGGTGGGGAGACTCCAGGCTCCAGGCGTCGGATTCGCCATCGGATTCATCGGCGGAGAACTCAATCTCGCTGTCCATCACAAAGGTCGCATGATGGCCCTCCTCGACGGAGTCCTCGGATTCCGCTGATTCAGCGGAGACATCGTCGGCGTAGGAGTTGTCCTGATAGGAGTGATCGTCAGACGAGCTTTCATCGTATGCGTTTTCTTCGTCTGCGTTCGCATCGCTGTGTTCTTGCGGTGCTTCGTCGTCGCCGGCCAAGTCACGGATCAGCATCGCCGCCAGGCTTCCGGCGGGTGGTTCAGCGTCCTCGACGGTTTGGTCTTCCGCGACCGCTTCGTCTTCTTCGCCGTGAAGCAGTGAATCCAGCCCGGATGACGCGGTGTCGTTCCCGTCGTCGGTGACACCGTCCCACTGCTGCGTCGCCTCATAGTCGTTGGCTTCACCGGATTGCTCCGCATCGGTCTGCCACGATGACTGGTCCCATGCATTCGCTTCCAGGCCCGCCTGTTCAGGTTCGGCCTGTTCGGGTTCTTGATCGAGCACCTGCTCGGGTTCTTGATCGAGCACCTGCTCGGGTGACTGTGTGTCGTCATCGCTAGACGACTGGACATCGCCGCCGGGCATGAAGGCGGACCAATCCAGTGGCGACTCTTGTTCGGTCGTCGATTCAATCGAGAAGTCGTGTGCGATGTCGACGTCCGCCATGTCGCCGGCCGAAGGATCGGTGTCGCCATGGTCTTGATCGCCATGGTCTTGGGGGCCATGGTCTTGATGGTCTGCCCAGGCCGATTCTGACTGCGGTGCTTCGTAGTCCGAGATGGCTTGTTCGACGTTGTGTTCGATCTCATCGATCGCGCCATCGATCGCCTGCTCGGGCAATTCATCGTGCCAGGAAACGCTTTGATCGGTTGCCGCTTGACCTTCGGACGGTGTTTCCGCGGTGGGGTCGGAGGCTTGTGGGTCGTCGGTCGTGGGATCAGCCGCATCGGAAAGCGATTCGGTTTGCGACCAATTCACCGGCTCTGATTCGCCGCCTTCGAGAGAGCCGTCGTCGTACCCTTCCTCGTATCCCCGTTCCTCGTACAGATGGCTGCTTTGTTCGACCGATTGTTCGGACTCCAACCGCCAGCGATTTTCACCCGACTCGACAAATTGTTCCGTTGCTGGACTGGGGCTGTTGGCCGGTTCCAAGTCGGTTGCCTGAGCGAATCCCTGGAGATGTGCTTCGGCGGTTTGCTGTGCCGAGGCGATTTCATCACGCAGTTGTTCGATCTCGTGACGCAGCGCCGACTCGCTTTCTTGTCGCTCGGTTTCCAAACGCGAAACGGTTTCGGCGTGTGTTTCTCGCAACCGCTCGATTTCCTGGCGGGCCGAATCGAGTTCCTGTTCCAGGATCCGGAACTGTTCCGAATCGATCACCGCCTGGTTGGACGTTTCGTGATCGTCGTCGCCGGAGGAGGATTGCGCCAGCTCGTAGGAGAGCGCTTCGTTGGCGGATTGAAGCTGGCCGAGTTCGACGTTTGCCGCGGCCAGTTGGATCGACAGGTCTTCGATCGTCTGCCGCAGCTGGTCGCATTCTTGCGTCCAGGATTCTTGCTGCGCCGATTGATTGTTTTTGGTTTGGTCGACCAGCAATTCGAGCTGTCGGATCGACGCGTTGGCGCCTTCTTGGTCGATCCGCAACTGGGACGCTTCTTGCGTCGCTTCGGTGACGTTTTCTTGCAACTGGCGAATGTTCTCGCGCAGTTCTTCGGCGACGGCTTCGGCATCGGTGCGGGCCGCTTCGGCGGTTTGGCGAGCGGCCTCGGCTTGGGCACGGGCTTCGTCTGCCTCGGCCCGGGCCTCTTCGGCGGACGCATGCTTGCGATGCAGTGCGGCGATTTCCTCGTCCGTCGACCGCTCGCTCTCTTCACGATTCTCTTGAATCTTGGCGAGTCGTTCTTCGAGTTCGGCGATCCGTTTTTCGTTGTACGCTTGTTCTTCTTCGGCAGCCCGACGCGATTGTTCTGCGTCTTCGCGCGTCGCCTGAAGCTCCTGACCGGTCGCGCGCAGCTTCTCGCTCAACTCATGCTGGCACTGTTTGCTCTCCTCACGGATGCGGGCCAGTTCTTCGCGTGTGGATTGTAGATCCGCCGACACTCGCTCCAGTTCGCTCTCGGTCGCCTGGCGTTTGGCTTCGCTTTCGGCAACGCTGTCGATCGCTTGGTCACGCGCCGCTTCCAGTTCACTCCGCAGCCGCTCGTGCTCTTGTTGTTCACGCTTCTCGCGGGCCTGCAACTCGCTGTGTCGTTCCCTCAGTTCCGTCAGTTGTTCGCTGAGCGTCGAAAACTCATCGCGCATCCGACCGACGGCATCGCTGGCCGATTGAGCCTGTTGCTGAGTTTGTTCCAGCTTTCGCTGCGCCTCGGCGGCATGCTCGGCATACTGCTCTTCACGCTGTTGCCATTCGGCCTGGCGTCGTTCGAGTTCCGCTTGCCGCTCACGCAACAAGTCACTCTTGTGCTGCAACTCGGCTTCCTTTTCTTGCAGCGCCTCGCTGGTCTCGATCTCTCGCATCCGCAGCGATTTCAGTTCTTCCTGGGTCGCCGCGTAGGTCTCTTGGATCTCGCGGACGGCTGCTTCCTGGGCCAGCAGATGGCTTTCGCGGTGCTGCAAGGATTCGGCGCGACTCCACAGTTCCGTTTCGCGGCCGTGTAATTCGGACTCGCGTTGATCGCACCGGCTCTCGCGCACTTCGCATTCGGCGTGCCGCGCATGCCACTGCTGGCTCAACTGAGTCAGCCGCTCGTGCAACACCGATTCGCGGGTTTCCAACGCGGCGTGTCGCGGTGCGGACGCCTCCGGTGCGGCAAGCAACTCGAATCGATACTGGCCCATGCGGATGATGTCACCCAGCCGAAGCACCGATTCGGTGACCCGGTTGCCGTTGCATTCCAGCGGCACCGAATAGGCGCGCATCAAAATTCGGTGTGCGTCACGCAGCAGGACGGCGTGCATGGGGCGAAGCGATTCATCATCCAGCCGGATCGAGCACCCTTCGCCGCTGCCGAAGGTGTAGCGGTTGCCGGTCAGTCGCAGCCTGCGGACCGGAGCGCCGGGGCGAATCACACGGAACTCCAAAGCCGTCTGGCCCGTCGCCGGAATCGACCGCGATCCCTCCAGCGACGCTCCGCCAGCGGTCAGGCCGCCGAGCCGCGGCAGCGTCTGGGTCAACGCGTCAGGGATGATCCCGATCCGCGAGGAGTCGTCGTCGCGCAGGTGTCCCGCCGAGGCCACGAACTTGATGTCGTGGTTGGACTGATGCAGATCGGTGGGGCTCGAGGGGCCGTCGTTTTGGTCGTTCATCACGACACGTTCCTTGCGTCTTTGCTTGCAAAATTGCCTGGATGGGGTCGTTGCCGACAGACAAGACCGTTTTCAGAGTTTCGGACAGACCGGTCGCTGGGGTGAACCAAAATCACCTGATCTGTGCGGTTTCAGTTCTCAACGGTCGTCCAAGCGGCTCTTGAGGGTGGTGGGCGGACCCCAACGCAAACTGTCTCGTCGCAAAAGCGGATTTGGAGCGAGCGAAATTTGCGGAATATCGCAAAAATGGTTGCTCTGGCGCCCTTGCTGGGGCATAAGGGAAAATTCGTTGTCTTTCAAGGGTGACTTTACGAGCGGCGCCTCTACTATTTCACAGCGGTGGTTGCCAAGTTTCAGTTCAATTGGTAGGCGAATTGCGGAACTAAAGGCTGGCAGGGCTCGTAAGACCGACAGGCATACATAGAGATTTAGGTGATCCGATGGCAAGAAAAGACTCAATTAAGAAATTGCGAGCGACTCTCCTGAAACGACGCGACGCATTGATTCGGTCCGCCATCGGCGACCTCAGTCTCTTGCAGGGCAAACCGTCCAAGACCGGCGACGTCCTCGATGCGGTCGCCGACACGGTGCAAGCCGAATTGAACAGCCAGCTGTTGGAGGTCGAGGGGCGCGAGTTGGAGGCGATCGATGCCGCGATCCAGCGGTTGGACGAAGGCAAGTACGGAGACTGCGAGAGTTGTAAAAAGCCGATCCCACTGACGCGGCTTCGTGCGGTGCCGTACGCGCGAGAATGTATCGGTTGTCACCGACTTGCCGAGAAACGCAAGTCCCACCCGGCGGCGATGATGAGCCGGATGTTTGATTCCTACCAGGCCGACACGGCTTGACCGTATCGGTTGTGACCATTGCGGCCTGCTGTGACGGCCGAGATGCTTCGATGAAAGTCGAATCATTCGGCCGTTTTTTGATGCGCGGGCGATGACGATTCTGACTTCTCGCCGGACGAGGGATAGCGAACCGGACTGACGAAAAGTTCCTTGCCGCAAAACGACGATGCGTACAATGCGACGCCTCCCCGTCGAACCTCCCTCTCTCTGTTGAAGCTTTTCCGATGGTCGACCTCTCCCAACCCAGCGGACGCACACGATGTCGTGTGCGCAATCCTCGACGACTTGCGATCACACTCTCCGGTGCGGCACTCGCCTGGATGTGTTCAACGCATTTCATGTCCACGACGGCGTCCGCCCAAGACGTTTATGGCGGCGGCGGTCGCTATGCTCCGACACGAGCCGCACAGTCCAACGCGACACCGCAGCGCACGCCGGCGAGCGCGTCGATCGAAAGCAATGGCAATCCTCGCGCATCGGGGTCGGCGTCGATTCGTTCCCTGCGTCCCTCGCTCGCTCCGTCCCCCGGGGCGTCGCCTCAACATTCACCGACGATCGACTCGGCATCCGAACTCGGCGACGCGGTCCCCACCGCCCAATCCATTCAGGCGCGACGTGAAGCGTTGTTTCGGGAATTGGCCGACGAATTCAATGCGTTCGATCGGCTGGGCAATCTCGTTCGAAAAGTGTCTCAGCTCGTCAAACCGAGTGTCATTCACATCGAAGCCCACAAGACCGAGACCAAGGGCGGGCAGTACGAGTCCTACGATGAAGCCGGCAGCGGAGTCGTCATCGACACGGCCGACGGGGTGTGGGTGTTGACCAATCGGCACGTGATTCTGGGATCGCAGCCCGCAGAAATCTTGCTCCGCAGCGCCGACGGTCGCCAGTACCATCCGTCACGCATTCTCTCCGATGAAAGCACCGACGTGGCCGTCATGAAGGTCCCCGATTTGCGGCTTCCACCGGCCCGAACCGGCGACAGTAATCTGGTCAACATCGGAGACTTCACGATCGCGATCGGCAGCCCCTTTGGGCTCAGTCATTCGGTCACGTTCGGCATCCTCAGTGCCAAGGGACGGCGTGACCTGTCGTTGGGCGACCAAAAGATCGATCTGCAAGATTTCTTTCAAACCGACGCCGCGATCAATCCCGGCAACAGCGGCGGCCCGTTGCTAAATCTTCGCGGCGAAGTGATCGGGTTGAACACCGCGATCGCCAGCAGCAGCGGCGGCAGCGAAGGCATCGGTTTCGCCATCCCGATCAACATGGCCGTCCAAGTGGCCGACGAGCTGATCCGCCATGGACGGTTGCGTCGCGGTTATCTGGGTGTGACCCTGGAACCCGATTTCACCGTTTCCGACCTGGGACCCTTGCAAGCCGTCGCCTCCGGCGGTGCCAAGGTCAAAGGGGTTCGGCATGGTTCGCCGGCGGCCAAGGCCAACTTGCAACGCGGCGACATCATCGTCGAATTCAACGGCAGCCAGGTCGACAACGATGACCATTTGGTCGCCCAAGTCGGACTGACCCCGATCGGTTCGGTGGTCCCGATGATCATCTACCGCGACGGCAAACGCTATCGCACCGAAGTCCAACTGACCGACGTCAACTAGTGGTCACCGCTGATCCACGCGATGGATCACCGCCCGCCAAGCGGCCACGGCACGCGTCCGCGCCGCGGCCGAGGCATTCAAGTCGAATCGCGGACCGGGACCGTAGAACGAACGAAGTAAATAGTTCGCCGTCGCCCGCGCCGCGGGATCGGATGCTTGCAGCATCCGCAGCAACTGTTCGCGTTTGGTCGCGTTGGGTCGACGGCCGGACCACAGGTCGACGAAGAACGATCGGACGGTCGCGAACGTTCGGGCGTTGTTGCCATTGGCTTGCAAACGACGCCATAGCCGCTGGTGTCGGGGGTCCTTCGGACTGACGGTACGTAGGTGTCGCAAAGCGGCTTCGCGTAGCAACGGATCGGGGGCGCCGATCAGCCGCAGCAGTTGGTCGCCGCTGGCCGCCACCAGCCAGGCACGCACCGTCGTGGCGGCGTCGCCGCGTACCTCGCCCGAGGCGAGGGCTTGCATCAGCGTGACTCGGACATCCGTGCTCTCGCTCAATTGTGCCAGAACGTTCCGCCCGACTTCGATGCGGTCCACGCGTTCTCGTGTCCAACGCGGCAGCCGCTCGGGTGCTTCTTCCGCCGGTTCCACGGCAAGCAAGGGGCCTTCCAGCTTCAAACGTGAATCGGCGACCGCTTGGTCGTTCACCTTCACCGGCGTTCCCGTCACATCGACCTCCATCCCGGTGACCGTCTTTCGCACGACGACATCGCCGCCATCTTGACCGTCCAACGCGACGCCCTCCAGCGAGACGCTGTTGGCGATGCTCCTGCCAAGCCGGACGACCATGTTTTCACGCAGTCCCAACAGCGCGATCGAACCGTGCAGCAGGTGGATCGTCCCGCCGGGCGTCAATTCCACTTCGGTGTCCGCGGCGATAACCAGTTCGCCGCCGCCGGCCAACGCGGCCGTGGCTCGACACAGCGGTAGCGTTTGTAACTTCATCACCCGACCGGGACCCTCGGCGGCCAAGTCGAACGCGCTGCCGACCGTCACACTTGCCGGCGTGGACTCGCTCGAGGACGAACCGGCCGCCCCCACCGACGATTCGCTGCGAAGCAACAAGCCGTCAATCTGGCTCCACTGGGCGACCAGCGTTTGCGGCGTCCGGCCGACGTTGGGACGCCGGTCGCGGGTGGGTGTTCCAGTGTCGGTGCCGGGCGTCAGCGCCGCGGCCGGTTTGGGTTCCACCGCCACACGCGGTGTGTCGGCCATCGGTGCGTCGGCTTGGCCATCAGAAGCGACGGCGACATCCGACGGGGCAGCACCGTCCGGCAGGGCAGCGGGGTCGAGATCCGAAGGCGGCTCGATGGCCGGCGTCGCGGCAACGCCATGCTGATCGGATGACGTTGATTGTGGACGCTCGACCAGCAGGGGAGCTTGCCTGTCGGGTTGTCCGGTCGATGGATCTGCGTCGACGTTCTCGTCGGGAACGATCGGTTCGGGGACCTCGATTCGTCGGCCGTCTTCGGCGATCGGATCGTTCGTCGGACGCATTCCCGAACGAACCCACCAACCGATCGCCAGCAGGACGACGGCGGCGGTGGTGAACCATCCCATCGCTACGGGGCTGAAACGCGGCGTGTCCGATGCGACGGGCGTGTCCGTCCGCACCAACGGCAGCGCCGCGGGGCGATCCGCTGACGTTGATTCATCACTGGCGGTCTCCACGACCGTGGGAGACGCGTTGGCGTGTTGCAACGCGAGCAGACGCGAACGCAACTCTGGCGCCAGCCCCACTGTTTTCGCTTCGCCGCGGCTGCGCACCGCCGCAACGATCTCCATCATCAATCCCGGATCGGATGTTGCCGCTTCCGTGATCGCCGTCAATTTTTCCGGATCGTCTATCGTGCCGTCGACGTAGGCCGCAACGTCGTGCAAGGGGACGGGGACGGCGCTGTCGGATTCGTCGCGCGAGTGTGTCGTGCCGTCGGTCACTTCGTGCATCACTTGACGCACGACGCGACCGAGGACGTCGCCGTGATCGTCAGCGCGGACGTCGGAGCCGGCCCCGGACGCGGAGACTCCGTCGAGTCTTCGCTGGACAAGCTGCAATAGCGTTTTGCGGTTGAAGGAATTATTCGGTTTCATCGTCGATCCATTGCCGGAGTCTTTCTTCGGCGCGTCGAAGCGTCGTGCCGATGGAACCGATCGGAATGTCGAATCGGTGACTGATTTCTGCGTACGTTTGTTGCTCCCGGTAAAACGCAACCACCAAGTCTTTTTGCCGTTGCGGCAGGCGATCGACCAGCGTCAGCAGTCGATCTCGTTCTTCCCTGTCGATCAGCAGCGATTCCGGATCGACTGCCGAGGGCCGATCGTCCAGATCGTCCAGCGAATCACGTTGTCCATGCGCGTGACGCACCAGTTTTGCCATCACGCGGCGTGCCACGCGGGTGGCGATCACGGCCAAGTAGGTCGCCAGACTACTTTGGTTGCGAAAGGCTCGCAGGGCGGCGGCATCGCGAGCCAACAAGGTCGCAAACACCTCCGCGGTCACATCGTCGATCGTCGACCAATCACGGCCCCTTTGAAACACGGCCGCGACGTCCGCCACACGACTTCGCACCAACGCCCCATAGCGATCGATCAGTTTTTCCCACGCCTCGCTGCTGCCGCTCAACAGGTCGTCGATCAATTCCGCATCAACGACCGAAAGCTCCGACGACTTGCGGTCGCCGGAGCCGATGCCGGTGCGCGTTGGGAGGCGTTGTTGCTCGATCGTCTCGGGTGTCCCGGGGAAAGGAGTGACGTCGGTCGTTACATGTGGGATCGGCTTCCAGCCGGTCGTCTCGGCAACACCATCCTGGACGCCTGACCCCCGCATTTCCCGCCCGTCGCTAGCCCGCCATTCTAGACGCTCGCTGCCAGTGCATCACCCGCATCCTCGGAATCTCCGTGACCGCGGCGGACAATGCGGTCGATGTCGTCGACGAACAACTCATCGAGCCGATCGGCAAAGATGACGTCCACTTCTCCGTCACGGGCACGGATCACGTCCGCACCCAAGCCGCCGCGAAGGTCATCGTTGCCCGCTCCCCCGATCAGTTCGTCGTCACCACGCTCCCCGCGGATGCGATCATTCCCGCCGCCGCCGTGCAAGAAGTCGTTGCCGACGCCTCCGCGGATCCGGTCATTGCCGTGCCCGGCAAACACCATGTCGTTGCCGCGGCCCCCATGGATGATGTCGTCACCACGATTCACATCCATCGTCCGTCTGGCGTATTCCAGCGGATCGGTCTCGCCTTCGGGCAACGAATTGGTGGCGTCCCCGAAGATCCAATCGTCGCCCGCGCCGCCCCGCAGAATGTCATTGCCCGCACCGCCGATGATGTAATCGGTCGAAGCGCCGCCGACGATGCGATCATTGCCGGCACCCCCGAACAGCACGTTGACGCCCTTGCCGCCGCGGATGCGGTCGCGGCCGTCGCCGCCTTCGATCAAGGTTGGTCCGCTGCCGGCGGCCAGCCGGTCATGGCCTGCACCGCCGAAAATCTGGGTCGGGATTTCGACGCGACGTGAAACACGGACGGCGTCGTTGCCTGGGCCGGCAAAGATTTTCATCAGGCTGATGTTGGCCGCCGGGAAATCTTTGGTGCGGCCGTCGATCGAGACCCGCAATCGTTCGCCGCTGCGACTTTGCGCGACCCAGATGCGGTTGTTATCGGCGTCGCCTTCGATGACCAGCAAACCATCGGGCGTCAGATCGACGGCGGCGGCCATCACGCGGCGGGTTTCAAGGGTTTCGCCCCGCAAACGACGCGGTTGCAGACGACGGGATGGGGTAGAACGACGAGTTGAAGAATTTCGAGAAGTCACAGCAGCGTCCCTAACGAACCGGAAACGAAAAGCAGAAAGCCGACACGTTCGGCTTCGGTGCCCCGTTAGTGACATCCCGCCCGCCCGCGCTTACCAAAATTATTGATTTTTTCGGCGACGCCGGGTCGAGGGAGCCACCACCCGGGGTGCGCTTCGCGACCCCGGGCTTTGTTGTGGCACCGCTCTGCGGTGTGGCGCCGTTGGCGCGCAGTGTATCTCCCGGCGAGGGTAATCGATTGACATCGACCGAATAGACGCGAGCTCCGCGCTGCTTTTCAAGTCAGCAATTCCTTTCCCGTCCCTTCGGGATGGGAGCTGCTACACTGGTGGAGACGCAAAGCAGTTCATGCCTGCTGAAACTCACAATGGAGGAAAATGGATGAACAGTGTCTACCGTTGCCTTGTGCTCTGCGTGTTTGCGTCAGCTGTTGCCGCCGATGATTCGACGATTCGACTGGACGATTTCAAATCACCGCTGGCCCGAAAAGCGGTCAAGACGTACACCGATCGAATCGACTTTCTGCAGCAAAGCATGCAGGAGCATCTCGAAACGGCTACAGAAACGCTCCGCGAGTCGCTGAAAGCTGCGCTGGAACAAGCTGCGAAGGACGGAGATCTGAAGGAAACTGAGCGAATCTCGAAGTTCCTTCAAACAGACGCATCAACACCTGTCGACAATAGCCGATCAGAAGACGGCAAGGTGCTGCCTGGGTTGCGGAAGGAGAATGCACAATTGCGAGCTGAAATGGAGAGGTTCGAAAACTTCCGCCCTGTTATCGTGATAGAGCAAACGGTCGATGGTAATACCAAGAACAGCACCCAGATCGTCCTCCAAGCTGATGGCACCATCTTAACCTCCACGCCGGACTTGAACGCTTCGTGGACCTTGCAGGGTCGATCGTTGAAGCTGACGTGGCGGTCGCGAAACGGAGTCGTGGTCGATGCGAATACGCTTGATGAAGCAGGCAAGCAATTTTCAGGCACGAACAATCGGGGGAAGCGACTGTCCGGGCGCGTGCTCCTTGGCAGCTTCAATGCAGCTAAGCGTGTCGGGAAGCAATGATCTGCACATTCCGTTTTTCCATCAACCAAGGTGGCCTTCATGGGTGAAACACAGACGGAATTAACGCAGCGCGGATCATGGGTTGGCACGTGTTCGCTGTTGTTCATTCGCTTGATTGCGTTTCGGTTGGTTTTCGCGATTGTCTGGTGTGCGTGTGGGGCTTTGGGTGTGCCGGCGGTGGCGGAGGACTCGGCGCGGCCGAATATCGTCGTGATCCTTGCCGACGACATGGGGTACGGAGACATGGGGTGTATGGGCAGCGAAACGCTTCGCACGCCGAACTTGGATCGTCTGGCGGACTCGGGGGTGCTGTGCACTCAGGCGTATGTCGCCAGCGCGGTGTGTTCGCCGTCGCGTGCGGGATTGATGACCGGCCGTGATCCGCGACGGTTCGGCTACGAAGGCAATTTGAACGCGGCGGCGTCCAACTACGCGACTCGGCCGGAGTTGCTGGGGCTGCCGCCGAGCGAAAAGACGCTGGGGGATCACTTGCGCGCCGCCGGCTATGCGACCGCATTGATCGGCAAGTGGCATCTCGGTATGGGCGGTGAGTTCCATCCCAACGTGCGAGGCTTCGATCACTTTTGTGGCATGCTGACGGGAAGTCACCACTATTTTCCAGGGACGATGAACCATGTGATCGAACGCAACGGGACCCGGGTTGAATCATTTTCCAGCGACTACCTGACTGATTTTTTTACCGACGAGGGACTGCGGTTTATCCAGCAGCAAGACCGCAGCGAGCCGGCACAACCGTGGTTCGTGTTTTTCTCGTACAACGCGCCTCACACCCCGATGCAGGCGACGCCGGAGGATCTGGAGCGTTTCAAGGATCTGCCGGACAAGAAGCGGCAAACCTACGCTGCGATGATGTTTGCACTCGATCGCGGTGTCGGCCGGATTCGTGAGCATCTGGAACGGACCGATCAGTGGGACAACACGCTGTTGGTGTTTTTTTCCGACAACGGCGGTGCGACCACCAACGGCAGCTGGAACGGGCCGCTGCGGGGTGTGAAGGGTTGTCTGCGCGAAGGCGGCATCCGCGTGCCGATGATCTGGAGTTGGCCGGCCAAGATCGCCGCCGGCCAGCGTTGCGATGCGGTGGTCAGTGCGTTGGATCTGTTGCCCACGTTCATGGCCGCGGCGGGGGCGCAGGCATTGCCGCTGGCCAAACCGATGTCGCATGAAGACGCACGAAATCGAAAACGGATGATCGATCTGGCGGGGCCGCACGACGGGATCGACGTTTTACCGCAGTTGATCGGTGGTGCCGGACCGCCACGACGATTGTACTGGCGGTTGCAGGGCCAAGCGGCCGTGCTGGATGGTGCCGACAAGCTCGTCCGGCCCTCACATCGCCCCGCGGAACTGTTTCGTGTGGCGAGCGATGTCGGGGAGTCGGACGATTTGTCGCATCGAGAAACCGAGCGACTGATGCAGCTGTTTGGGCTGCTGGGGAAATGGGAGTCGGCGCTGCCGACCGTTCCGCTGTGGGGGTCTTCGCCGTACTGGTCCGGCAACACGGCGGAGCACTACGACGCCTGGCCGCCGCGGGAGGAGCCGTTTCGCTGAGAGGCGGTGATCGTTCGACGGGCTGAAATCGACAGCCCGTCGAGTCGCCGGCGGTTGTCGCTACGCTTGACCGCCGGCTGCTCGTTTGCGATCCGATCTGGGATGCGAGAAGTGGGGCGTCCGCGGGTGCTCGGCGGGAGCCTGGAGCACCGCGGAACGTTGTCGTCGGAGAACGGACGCGATCACTCGGCAGCGGCTTCTTCTTCCACTGCTTCGGCGGCTTCTTCGACCGACTCTTCAACCGATTCTTCGGCGGCTTCTGCAGCTTCTTCGGTTTCGACTGCCGCTTCTTCGGTCTCTTCGACGACGACTTCGACAGCTTCTTCGGCAGACGTGTCGGTGGTGTCGGCGGGTTTTTCGCAACCGATCATGGAAACGGTCAATGCACAAGCGAAAGCGGCGGTGGTGAACTTGCGTAGCATCTGGGCACCCTGTGGGATTTTTGGTGGTTTGAACGTTCAGTGTTCGTCAGGATCGGAGACAACTTGGCACCGAGCGAACATTGATTTTCACGAGTTCTTCACGAACTCGCAGGATCTAAGCGTCTACCAAATCGATCGCTTCCGCAAGGTGGGGAGAAACCCCGACTAGCGACAGATGCGGAAATCTTGGTGGGAAGATGACGAATGTCTCGGTCGTGGCGAATACTCACCGGCGACCGAGACGGGTTCGTCGCATCGCTTGGATCCAATCGGGATGGATCCAAGGGCGTTAGGATGACTGAATCAACTGATTACTGGTTCAGCTGTTCTTGGATCACTTCTTTGCCGTCTCGCGTGCCGAGGGAGCCCCAGAGTCCGAACGGACTTTGGCAACCGGGGACAACTTTGGGGTTGATCGCGGCGCTGCTGGTGCCACCGACGTTGGTGTAGACGGTCGGCGAGTGGCTGTTACCGGCTTCGATCGAATCGGTGATGAAGATGACCGATCCGTCTCCCATCAAGATATGGGCTCCCCCTTGGTGTCGGCTTCCCGGGGCCAGGGTTCCGCCGGAGGTGATGCCGTTGCTCATGACCAGTTCGCGGTTGGGCGGCAAGATCGTGCAGATCGACGAATACACACCGGCGTGGGCAGCCCAGCGAAAGCCACGCATGCCTTCGCCGTTGCCTTGCAGGCTGGTCAGGGTGGGGAGCCAGGAGGTGGGATCGTCGGGGTCTTTCCAGCCGTTGGTTTCCGCGATGGCAGGATCGTCATAGACGCCGCCGTTGCGTCCGGCGTTGATGTAGGCGCGGGTGCGGACATCCGAATCCCCGAGGTCGGTAGGGATTTCGCCGGCCAGGACGGTGTTGGACAGTCCATCGAGCACGTCGCGGAAACGGGACTGGTTACGGGCCACAAACATGCCGCGACTGGATTCTTGTTTGCGTTGGGCCAAACCGGTGTTGGGCGACGTGACGTTCCACCAGCCCGGGCTGCCGTTGACCGTCGCGGACCAGTAGCGATCACCGACCCAGGTGTGGTGCATCGCGTCGCCGAGGTTGGCCGCGTAGTTGGTGCGGCCGTGGGCGGGCAGTCCGACGCCGGGGTCACTGGGGCAGCGGAATCCGGGGACCTCCATCAGCCAGGGGTCGTACTGGTGCAGCGCGTGGCTGGCGAGTCCTTTGTGGGGGTTGGGGCCCATGGGCGGGAAGGCACTGACGCCGTTGATGGCCGTGCCCGATTTCGGCTGGAACGGGTGGGAAATCTGATCCCAAGCGGCTTGTTGTTCGATGAACGGTGTGATGCCGACCAGAAAGCTCAGGTTCATCCCGTTGTTTCCGGTGACGGGATCGTTATTGCCCGCGTCTCGGCGGTGGTAAGTCCCGGTTCCGTGGGTCGGCAGCTGCTTGTAGGCGGAGTGATAATTGTGGACGGCCAAGCCGATCTGTTTGAAGTTATTGCTGCAGCTCATTCGCCGAGCGGCTTCGCGGGCCGCTTGAACGGCTGGGAGGAGGAGTCCGACGAGGATGCCGATGATGGCAATCACGACGAGCAGTTCGACGAGCGTGAAGGCGCGTCTAGAGGAGTGTTTCATGCAAGTTTTCCTAAGGTTTGAAATGGGTGAATGTTGGAGAAAGGTTGGGCGGCGAGGCATGCCGTGCGTGCTGTGCGGCCGGTCGGATGAAGCGTGTTAGCGGTCGCCGCCTTCGACTTCGGTGCCGAGATCCGATCCCGGGTGTTCGGCGAGAAAGTCAGCGATCTCACTGCTGTTTCCGCTCAGTCCGGTGTGTCGTTGGCATCCGACCAAGACGGGGAAAAGAAGGACCGTCCAGAGTGCCAGACGCGCGAAACGTGCCATGATCAGTGTTCCAGGGTTACAATAAGGGTGGGGGCATGAGAGTCAGTGGACGACCTTGTCCGGCAAACGCACCGTATTCGATTTTCGGTTCGATTTGAAACGCAACGATCGCCTCTGGTTACACCCAAACCGACCAGAATTCTGCTCGGATTGTTCCGGAAAGTTTTGGGGGTGGCTGCGAGCGTGTGCCGGGGCACCCCGGCGACGGCTGAGGCGTCCGCCGGGGTCGGCGGTGGCATGGTGTAAAATTCGAATTCAATCCGTTTCAAGGGGACCGAGATGCCGGGCAGCGGCTTCAACGAAGAACTCGTCGAGCGTTTGCGGTCCGGCGAAGAGCACGCCTTTGTGGAGCTCTTTTCGATTCACCGAGAGCGTTTAAAACGGATGCTTGAATTTAGAATGGACCGCCGATTGCGAGGCCGCGAAGATGCATCGGACATCTTGCAAGAGGTTTACATCGATGCCCACCAGCGGATGCGGCATTATCTGCAGCGTCCCCAGTTGTCCTTTTATGTCTGGCTCCGCCAATTGACGACCCAGCGGCTGATCGACGTCCATCGCCGTCATTTGAAGGCGGAGATGCGAGATATCAAGCAAGAGGTCGGGATCAACCGTCAGTTGTTGGCGGCGACGTCGGCGTCGATGGCGTTACAACTGGCGTCCGCCTTGGCCTCGCCGAGTCAGTTGGCGATGCATGCCGAGTTGGTCCTGCAGATCGAGAGGGCGTTGGAAGGGATGGACGAGATCGACCGCGAGGTGATCGCCCTGCGGCACTTCGAAGAGCTTCGCAACAGCGAAGTGGCCGAGGTGTTGGGGCTGAAGGACGCGGCCGCCAGCAATCGTTACATGCGGGCGCTCTCCCGGCTCCGAGAAGTGCTTCAAGAAATCCCCGGGTTCCTCGATGAATCATGACCCAACGCACGTCCGCGAAGATGATGAGGCGGAGTTTCGTGACCCGGTCGAGGCACTCGGCGAAGAATTGCTGGAACGCCGACGCCGCGGGGAACAGGTGACGACGGACGAGTACGCGCGAGCGCATCCGGAACTTGCCGATCAGATCCGTCTGCAGTTTCCGGTCATGATCGCGCTGGAAAAGTTCAAAGAGAACACGTTGTCGGCGACGGCCGATCCCTACGACATTGAAATCGATACGCCGCAGGAACTGGGCGATTATCACATCATTCGCGAGATCGGTCGCGGAGCGATGGGCGTGGTCTATGAAGCCGAGCAACAGAGTCTTCAGCGACGCGTGGCGGTCAAGGTCTTTCCTCGTCAAACGCTCCGGGAAGCCCGCAAGCTGGAGCGATTCTCGCGAGAATCCAAGACGGCGGCGCGGTTGCACCACAACAACATCGTGCCCGTGTTCGGTGTCGGGCATCATGCCGGACTCCATTACTTTGTGATGCAGCGAATCGATGGGATCGGATTGGACGAAATCATCGAGCAGGCCAAGGCCCAGCCGCAGCGCGACGTTTCAGCCGATGACACGCACGCCTGGCGTCTCGGGTCCGGCAGCACAGCGGATTCCGGCAGTAATCGTTCGGTCCGCCGCGCCCGTTGGTTCAGCCACCGCGAGGGTCATCTGCCCGATGTTGCCGCAGAGCCGGAGTCGAAGGCGGTGGACCCGGGGTTGGGTTTGGAGATCACATCCAGTTTTCGACGCGCGGCGAATATCGGGGTGCAGGTCGCCGACGCGATTCATTACGCTCACAGCCAAGGCGTCCTGCATCGAGACATCAAGCCGAGCAATTTGATGATCGACCCGAACGGAACGGTTTGGGTGACGGATTTCGGGCTCGCGACGGCATTGCAACAAGACCCGTCGGTGGACCGGAACGACATCGCCGGGACGCTGCGGTTCATGGCGCCCGAGCAACTCGGCGGCAAACACGACACGCGTAGCGATCTCTATAGCCTGGGGGTGACACTCTACGAGCTGATCACCTTGCAACCGGCCTTTGTCGCCGGCAGCAAGGCCGCGGTGGTGGACCGGATTCTGCGTGGGGAGTTTCAGAAGCCGCGAGACGTGCGGCCACGCATTCCCAGAGATCTGGAAGCGATCGTGCTCAAAGCGATGGCGTTGCAGCCAGAGCAACGCTACGCCAACGGACGCGAACTGGCCGACGATTTGACGCGATTCATCAAGGGGCGGCCGGTGCGTGCCAGGCGGATCGGAGGGCTCGGGCGGATGGTGCGATGGGCCCGTCGGGATCCCTTGGCCGCTTCGTTGGTCGGCACGTTGGCGATCGTGATCGGCACGTCGTTCGTTCTGGTCAGTTCGAAGTGGCGCGAAGCGGTTGAAGAGCGACATCGCGCCGAAAACAATCTGATCGTCGCGCTGGAATCGATGGATCAGATCCTGGGTCGTTTCACGTCCAGTTGGATGGCTCGTCCGACAGATCTCGAGCCCGGCCCCGACGACCCCGCACCGGGCGAGCTGCAGTTGTTGGTTTCTGATCACAACGCGTCGCTGATGGAAGACGCGATTCGGTTCTACGATCGATTCGCCGTCGACAACGCTCCCAGTCCTCGGCTGCAACGCGATACCGCCCGAGTCCACAAACGGGCGGGCGACATTTATCAGCGGTTGGGCAAGTACGGAAAAGCCGAGCGCGCCTACGTTCGCTGTTTGCAGATTTTGGATCAACAAGATTCCGGCGATGACACTTCGTTGGTGTTGATCAAAGCCAAGGTGCTCAATCAATTGGGGCTGGTCAAGCATGCGACCAGCCGTTTCGTCGAAGCGGAGCAGCAGTTCCTCAAGGCACGCGACGTCCTGATTGCACAGGTCCACCCGGACCAATCGTCCTGTCAAGCCGAGTTGGCGCGGACGTTCAGTAACCTGGGCCAATCGCAATGGTTGATGTTTCACCATGAGGACGCGAAACGCAGCCATCGCAAAGCCGTCTCGATCCTGGAGACGCTGGTCGATCGTGAACCCAATCATCTGAGTTACCAGTTGGCGCTGGCGCGAGCCTACCGGGCGTATTACCCGTTTGCCTCGGATCGTAACAGTGATGAGCGAACCCATGTCAAGTCTGCCGGAATCGCGATTCTGGACGCGTTGGTGTTGGAGCATCCACAGGTCCCCGACTATCAGTGCGAGCTGGCGGAAATGTTGACCGCGACGATTCGACGCTCACGCCGGTCGGATGATGCCCAGGAACAGATCGCCCAACTTCAACGTGGGATCAAGATCGCCCGCGACCTAAGTGACGCGTATCCCGCGATTCCACGCTACAAAGTAACCTTGGCCGATGCCCTCAAGACGATGGGAGACTTGGTCGACCGTTCGGATTCAGACGCCGCGATTTCGCATCTGAACGAGGCCGTCGCGATCTATCGTTCGCTGACAAGCAACTTTCCCGACGTCCCCGCGTATCACTTTCTCTGCGCGATGGCACTCCGCGAACACGCCCAAACCCTGTTCCGGATCGAGCGATTCGGCGAATCGAAGGCGAGTGCCGAGCAAGCGGTCGAGGACCTTGAAGCTTATACCCGGCTCCGCTCCGGCAATCGGATGGCCTGGAACATGCTCGCCAGGCTTCACGACCAAGTTGCCGAGGCATCGATGGCCATGCACGAGGCGGATGCGGCCGAAGCGGCGTGGGGAAACGCTCGGCAGATTCGCGAGAAGTGGAACTTGCAGTGGGGGCTTTGACGCAATACCGCTAAGTTAAGCGTCGCTTCCTGATGCCGGGCCCGTAGGCTCGCGCCAAACGGCTGATAATCGTTTGGCATCAGCCGGTTCGCGCCAGCGCGAGCGGGCTCTCCATTTGTCTTCACGTAGCGGTATTGGGCTTTGACGGGGCCGCGGCGTGACCGGTTGCGTGACGAGCCGCCTGGACGGTGGGTAACAGCGACCAGACCCTGGCGTCTATGATGGCGGTCGTGACAACGCTTCCACCCGCGACCGTTCATTCAACGTGCTGACGCATCATTCACTGACCACCCGTATTCTGACGCCGCTGGTGGTTGCCGCCACGCTCGCCGCGATCGGGGTTGCCTGGACGTCCTGGACGTTGGGCCGTCGCTGGGCGATGGAGGAAATGACCGATCGTTACCTTTGGATCGAATCGGCGATCGGGACGTCCACGTTTCCGCTGACGCCGCCGGTGCTCCAGTCGCTTTCGCAATTGACGGGAACGCAATGGATCACCGTCGATGAATCGGGAGAGGTGTTGTCATCGACGTTGCCGCTGGAAACGACCGCCGCGGCGGATGTCCCCGGCGCTGGTCTCCCCGGGGTTGATCCGCGCGTTGATCCCGGCCGTGGTCCCGTGCAGGCTCCGGTGGACCTGGTGCTCGGCTCGACCGAGTTTTTTGCGTTTGCGTTTGATCGCCGCGGGGCGGGCGGTGGCAGCGACCGGGTTTCGACCATTGTTGTTTTGTTCGCCAAACAAAACGTCGATGCGGTCGCCAAGCGGGCGGCCGTGTTGCCGCTGTTGACGGGCTTGTCAACGATCGCGGTGGTCAGTGTGTTGATGTTCTTGTTGACCTCGCGTCTGATCGGCAGACTCAAACGACTGGAAAGCCAAGTCGATCGCATCGCCGCCGGTGACTTTGAATCGGAACTCTCCGACGCGGGGCCCGATGAGATTGGGCGTTTGGCCAAAGCGATCAGCACGATGGCGGATCAGCTCAGCGCGTTGTGGGACCAGATCAACCGCCAACAGGGCGCCAAGCTCTTGCACCAGATTTCCGGCGGGATGGCTCACCAGCTTCGCAACACCCTGACCGGTGCCAAGATGGCGATGGAGTTGCATCAAGGGAAACTGAAGCAAACGCCGGACGATGAAGTCCGTGTGGCGCTTCGACAATTGGAGATCGCCGAAGAGTACGTCGGCCGACTGCTTGCACTCGGTCGTGGTCAAGACTCGACAGACCAGCCCCAGCGGGTCAGCGCGTGTTTGGACGATGTGCGTTCGACGCATCAACCGATTGCCGATCATCTCCGTGTGGATTTGAATTGGTCGATCGATGCTTCGACGCAGACGGTGCTGGTCAAGAACGGGGCGTCGTTTTCGGCCGCGGTGTCGAATCTGGTGCTCAATGCCATGCAGGCCGGGACCACGATCGAAGTCACCGCCGACGTGGATCAACCCGATCGATGTCTCGTCTCGGTCAGCGATGATGGGCCTGGCGTTGACGCATCGGTTTCCCAAACACTGTTTGACCCCTTTGTCACGTCCAAGCCCGAAGGGCTGGGGCTGGGGTTGCCGCTGGTGAAACGGACGGCCGAATCGTTGGGTGGTTCGATCCGGTGGCGGCGTGGTTCAGAGAAAACGACGTTCGAGCTGGCGGTGAACGTCAGCAGTGAACGTAACACGAGAGAGTCAACCGAATGAGTGGTCGTGATCAACCGCAGCGTGCCGCTGGCGACGTGTCGGCGAGGGATCAAGCAACCGTACTGGTCGTCGATGACGAACCTTCGATTTGCTGGGCGTTTGAGCGTCTGTTGTCCGACCTGGGACACGTGGTCAAGACGGCGTCCTCGGCCGAAGAAGGGCTGCAGCTTGCCGCGGCCGAGGGCCCGGATCTTGTCCTGTTGGATGTGCGGTTGCCAAAGGAGGACGGGATTTCTGCGCTGCCCAAGTTTATCGAGGCCAGCGGCGGCAGTCCGGTGATCGTGATGACGGCGTTCGGCGACCTGGAAACGGCGGTTGCGGCCGTCCAGCGGGGCGCGAGTGATTACCTGGTCAAACCGTTTCGACTGGACGATGCACGTCGCGTCTGTCAGGTCGCGCTTTCCACGTCCAGGTCCCCTTCGGCTCCGGTGCCGGTCGTGCGCAAAGACCAGCGAGAGCAGCGTCTGGTCGGCAGCTCGCCGGCGATGCAGCAGGCGTTTCGGCAGATCGCGTTGGTGGCCGCCAGCGATCTGTCGGTGTTGATCACGGGAGAAACCGGAACCGGAAAAGAGCTGGTCGGCGCGGCCATTCATCGACACAGCCATCGCGGCAAAGAAGTGTACCTGCCGATCGCGCCGGTGACGTTGAACGAAGACCTGGTCGAGAGTGAGTTATTCGGTCATGTCAAAGGCGCCTTCACCGGCGCCGACACCGATCGATCGGGTCTGTTTGATCGTGCCGAAGGTGGCACGGTGTTCTTGGATGAAATCGGTGATCTGCCGATGGGGGTGCAAGTCAAGTTGTTGCGGGTGTTGGATCAAGGTGAATACCTGAGGGTGGGCGACGTGCATCCGCGACGGTGCAACGTGCGGATTCTGGCCGCGACCAACCGAGACCTTCACGAAGCCATGCGATTGGGGCAGTTTCGCGAGGATCTTTATTATCGCCTGAGCGGGCTGCACATCCATCTGCCTCCGCTGCGTGAACGTTTGGAAGACGTCGCGGTGTTGTGTCGTTATTTTTTGTCGCGATTGGGCAACGAATCGGCGGCGGAATCCTTGTCCGAGGAATTGATCAAGGAATTGTGCGGGCGACCTTGGCATGGCAATGTTCGCGAATTGAGCAACGCGGTGGAGCACGCCGCCGTCCTGGCACGCGGCCGTTCATTGACGATCGACGACTTTCCCGACCCACAACTCGGTCGCGAGCCGAACGAGTCGCCGCGGCCCGATGCAGCGCTGGCCGATGCCGTCGTGGCGTGGTGCAAGGAACGTCTCGACGGGGCCGGCGAAGCGGATTCGTTGACGACGTTGCACGCCGACTTGATTGCCGCGGTCGAACCCACGCTGCTTCGTTTGACGCTGCAGTCGACCGCGGGTAGCCGTGCCGCAGCGGCCGACCGGCTGGGCATTCACCGCGGAACGCTGCGAGAGAAGCTGCGGCACTATGGGATCGGCGACGTCGATGCCGCGGGCGGAACGTGACCGCGCGTCGATCGATTCAGCGGGCGTCGATCGATTCAGCGGGCGCCGATCTATTCAGCTGGCGCCGGGGCAGAGGTGTGCGGCACGACCAGCCGTTGGCGAATCGCCAAAACGTCGCGCAGCGATTCCTGGCATTGCCGGACATCTCGACGCTCCGACGCGTTCATCAGCGCGAGTGCCGGATCGGTAAAGGCCGGGAATCCGACGGTGCCGCCGGAACCTTTGAGCCAATGGGCTTCGTCATACAGCTCGTCAAAGGACTTGGTTTGCACCATCGACAACATGCCCATCAACCGCACATCGAGCTGTTGAAGGAAGTCGACCACGATGTCCAAGTAGTCTTCGTCGTCCAGCGGTAGCGTGCACTCGATGGGCGCGTTGTCGGGGCTGGACGGCTGCGGGGCGGACTGCCGAGCACTCGCTTCCAAGGCACTGGCTTCCAAAGCACTGGCTTCCAGACCACTGGCTTGCGGAAGACTGGGTGGGGCGGGCGGGACGATGCGTGATCGGATGGAGTGGATCTGTTGCAGGAGTTCCAACGCCAATTGACTGTCCTGGTCTTTGGCGGCGTATTCGAGTTCTTTGGCGGGGATCGTGAAATCGCCGAATCCGACCGTGCCCCCGGAACCTTTCAGCCAATGGGCTTCGCTGCGGAGGGTTTGGAAGTCGGCGTGATGGAGTGCGTCTTGCATGCCGTTGAGCCGGGCATCGAGGCGATCGACAAAGTTGACGACGATGCAACGCATTTCTTCGTCATCGATCGGCAGCGTGGTGTGGATCGGCGGTCCACTCGGGGCGCTCGGTGCACTGGGGGACGCTTCGGGGCTGTGGGCCGCGGGTGCGACGTCTCGGAGGGTGTCGTCGGCAGATCGATAGTCTTTCAGCGTGTCGTCGCTGAGTGTGTCGTCGTTGGGGGCAAGCACTCCGGGGACGACCGCCACGGCGGCTGGCGGCGATTGGGGGGCGACCGCGTTGTCGGAGTGGGCTGGCAACGGTTCGCGATCGGCCGTGGTTGGATCGGCTGTGGCGGCTGGTGACGGTAGCATCGTTTCCAGCAGCCACGAGTATTGAAGCAGACTGATCGGGATCAAAAACGCGAGCAGTCCCCAGATCCCGAAGCGTGACCCGGCGAGTTCGGTTGCGGGAGCCGTGAACGCGAGCTGCAAATTTCCCCAAGGCTTTCCGAAACGAAAGATCGGCAGGGTGAAGTTTGAATCACGGTGTTGTGGCAGCGGGGACCAGTATTGCGCGTGCCCTGCGGTTTGAAACGCAGTGTTGCCGTCGGCGTCGATCAATCGGGCCGAGCGGAGACTGCGATTTCGCTCGACCAGGGCAGTGACGGCCGATTCGAAGCCTTTCGAATTTCCAGCGGCGACCATGGCGGTCCCAGTAGCGGCCAAGGATTCACAAACCGAAACGCGTCCCTGGGCGAGTTGCGTCCGGCTGTCGGGAACCAGCCCGATCCAATCAGCCAACAGCACCGTGGCTGTCAGAAGACAGACCAGTGTCAGCGTCAGGCGAGTTCGGATGGGGATACGTGCGTCGAATTTCGGCATCGTGATTCATGATTCTGTTTCATCGAGGCGTCTTCACCGATCGAAGAAACTACCATTGGAATCGAATTGGTAGGTGTCGGCCCTCCACCGAGCGGTGGTGTACCGTTGTTCGATTAACCGGAATTCGTCTCTGCAGTTGACGATTCGTCACTGTTTTCATCGGATGTTTCGTTTTCGGGCGATCACCCTGTCTTCGCTGAATCGCCGCCAGATTGACTATTTGATGGGCGTAAATCTCTGCGTGTGTGCGTGACGACAGCGATGGCGGTTGTGCCGATGATGAGGTTGAAGTGGGGGATGGATTTGTTCCCTCGTATCCGAATCGCTATCATGGACGTTTGGTCATGGACGAGGCGATTCATCGGTTTTTATCTTGAGGGAAACCATGCCGGTGTTACTTGAAGGCACGGCAGTGGTGATTCGCAACGACGCGCTGGATCGTTGTCTTGAAGGCGGCGCGTCGGATTTCCACACGATCGCCCCCAACGCGATGTCTTTCGGCGACGGTGAGTTGACGCAGGCCAGTTTCATGTCGCCGCGCGATGCCGAACTGTTTCGGGACAAGTTGCTGTTGATGGGGTTGTGCGGTGACGAAGGTGCGCCAGATGTGGTCTTGGTCGATGCACACAACCGCACGATGCATCCTCTCTGCGACTGGCTGCAGTTGATTGAATACAAGGGCAATTTGATCGCCAGTCTCGTCGGCAATGAGTCCGGTGTGGTGGTCGCACCGGAGACCTGGGATCCCGATGCGGGACCGACGCTGCAACACATGTCCGCTGACGAGGTTCGCAACCGGCTGGAGTTTGTCCGGCGTGAAGAGCGAGTCGACGTTTATCGCGACAAGGAAACCGGGCAACTGCTGTATAGCGCCCGGTTGCATGAGACACCGGAGGAACTGTTCCGAAAATCGGCCGACGTCGTGTTGGGCAACATGCGGCATCCGGGGCAGCCGCCTCCATCGGAGGACGTGCAGCAGGCGATCCGCGAGGCGATCGGCCGGCTGCAACGATTGGTCAGCCAGCGAGACGATGCCTGGCGCGTCTGGTTTCTGCTCGGCAAGGCTTGGCACGCGGTGGACCGAATCCCCCGTGCAATACAGGCCTTGGAACGTGCCCTGGAGGTGGTCGATGAGCCCCAGACGATCATTTACAAGGAGCTTGCCGGTGTGCTGTTGGCCGACGGCGACACCGAGCGGGCCTGTCAGACGGGTGAAAAAGCGGTCGCATTGGCTCCCGATGACGTTGAATTGTTGGGCAATCTCTCGATCGCCTACTTGCTGGACGGTCGGGTGGAGATCGCCCGCAAGACGTTGGAGCACGCCTTGACGATTTGCTGCGACGATACGACCAATCAGTTCGTGATGGACAAGATCACGGCCGTGTTGGAGGGGCGTTTGCCGCGGCCGAGGACGTTGGCGGAATTGGAAGGCCGCGGTCCGTCGACGCGTCCGGAATCGACACCGCGTCCCAAGTCCAGCTGGATTCGCGGGTTGATCCGTCGCTTTTCACCTTCGCGATGACCGCGTGCCGGTTCAACGTGCCCGTTCCAGCGAGATTCCCCCATCAACGAGTCGATGACGATCGGGCGGTCAATTGACGTTGTTGTTCCATCAGCACGATCCCGACGGTGGTCGCCAAGTTCAGACTGCGGACGTTGCCGGTGGTCGGCACACGCAGGGCATGGGGGTGGTCGGGGCCGACGATTTCACGCGGCAGTCCGCTCGTTTCGCGACCGAACACAAAGCTATCCCCGTGCTGAAAATGCTCGTCCCAGATCGATCGCGTGGCGAATCGAGAAAAGAAAAACATCCGCCGGGGCGGTAATGCGTCGACCAGATCGCTCCATTGGTCGACCGCCTGGAGGTCGAGGTGTTTCCAGTAGTCCAGCCCGGCGCGACGGACGCGTTTGTCACTGAAATCGAAACTGGCCGGGCGGACGATCCACAGTTTCGCACCGACGGCCACGCAAGTCCGCCCGATGTTACCGGTATTTTGAGGGATCTCCGGTTGATACAGCACGACGTGGGCGACCGGGTCGGCGGGGTGGGGAGGGGGAGTCTGCTCGGACATTGGGGCTCCAGCGCCCGTCAAGGAGATGTGGTGACGATGGGCCATGTCCCAAGGCGACCGACGCGGCACCGGCGGCGTCCGCGTGCGGGGCGGCGGTGCGACATTTGATGCCCGATCGGGGCGGAAGGGTTGCAAAGGGCCTTGTTGGCGTGACAAACTGTCCCCTACATCATGACAGATCACCCGCGTTTTTCAGCCGGGTGTCACGTTTTTTTATCCTGTCTCCGTTCGGTTCGTCCGTGCCAGTGCAGCCGCTGGCAGAGAATTGCATTCATGCCGATCCAAGTTACCTGTCGCCACTGTCTGAAACGATTCCAGGTGAGCGACAAATTCGCCGGGAAAACTGGGCCGTGTCCGAATTGCAAGAAGCCGATCGAGATCCCCAAGGCGGACGAGCAAGTCGTCATCCACGCGCCGACCGATGGGGCGCCGAAGGACAGCAAGGGCGTCAGCGTCCTGAAGCCGATCAAACGCAAAGAAACCGACGTGACCAAAAGTGGTCTGTTGATTTCCATCGGATCGATCGTCGCGGTGTTCGGCTTTGCGTTGGTGTTTCGATTCACCGGAGAAAATGGCACGGCACCGTTTTGGGCCCAGTTGGCGGGGCTGATCCTGTTGGCGCCGCCCTTGGTCTGGTCCGGCTACACGTTTTTGTATGACCAGGAACGCGAACCGTACGTCGGTCCGGAGCTGCGGAACCGGGTGCTGATTTGTTCGGCGATCTTTGCGGTGATCTGGGTGGTGTATGCGTTTGTTCCTTCGTATGTCTTTGAATTGAACGCGCCGTCTGAAATGTCGTGGACGGTGTTCGGCATCACCCTGTGCGTGATGATCGCCCTGGGCGCACTGGCGTCAGCGGGGACGTTTGAATTGGAATTTTTCAACGGCGTCATTCACGCGGGGCTGTATTTCATCGTGATCGTCTTGCTGGCGTTCACCAGCGGCGTGACGCTCGCCGGCGAGCCCGGCGAAGTCGATCGATATATGGAACCCGATGTTTCGCAGTCCACGATCGAATCGTCATCGGTGACGGTCACCGACGCCACCGTTTCACGCTCGCCCTTGGCAAGCCTGTCGTGAACGATCTACCCGAACTTGATCTCCTGCATCGGGCCGGCGCCGATTCCGGGTCCCTGGTTCGAATCCCGCCTGCGGATTCCGTCCCGTTGTCTCGTCGCGTCCGGCGGATTCTGGACACCGCGGCGCTGCGTCGGTTGGCCGGGATCAGCCAACTGGGAATGGTTTCACTGGTCTATCCGGGCGCGATGCACACGCGGTTGGAACACACGTTGGGTGTCTATCAAAACGCGTTGCGATTGCTGGCCCGATTTCGCGGCGATCGACTGGCATCGCGTTGGCTGGACGATCGGCACTGTGACGCGTTTCTCGTCGCGGCGCTGGTGCACGATCTTGGCCACTGGCCGTTTTGCCATCCGATCGAAGACATGCAGCTGGACTCGGTGGCCAGACACGAGCATCGGGTGGGGCAATTGATCCGCGAAGGCGAATTGGCCGGATGTATTGACGAGGATTGGAACTGTGACGCGGCGGATGTGGAACGGTTGTTGATCGGCCCCCGGAATGACCCGGCATCCGAGCGAGACGACGACGGGTTCCAATTCTTGGCCAGTTGTTTGAGCGGTCCGATCGACATCGACAAGCTAGATTACTTGCAACGTGACAGTCTGCACTGCGGGGTGGACTACGGACGCAACTTCGACGCCGGTCGGCTGATTTCGTCGCTGGTGGTCGATCCGTCGACTCGGCGATTGGCGGTTGGCGAAAAAGGCCGCACGGCTGCCGAGATGATGGTCTTTGCGCGGTACATCATGTTCAGCGAAGTGTACTGGCATCACGCCGTGCGCTCGGCGACCGCCATGCTCCAGCGGAGCGTGTTTCTGCTTCACAACCGCATGGACCTGAACGCGACGTTCAAGCTGGCCGACGCCGAATGGATTGCGTTGTTGCGTCGGGCCGGCCAGGGCAGCTTGGCCGAGCCGTTGATCGAGGGACTTTTTGGTGCCCGCCGTCAATTGTTCAAGCGAGTCGCCGAGTTCAGCGTGCTGTCGGGCGAAGCGATTCATCAGCGTTTGGCCCGCCGCCATCATTGGTGGCTGGTCGCGCTGTGCGAGCGTGTGGCGGAACAATTGAGTCGTCAAACCGGCGTCGCGGTGGCGGCGGCGGATGTGCTGATCGATGCACCGCCGGTAAAATTAGAAGTCGACATCAACACGGCGGTGCTGTTTGCCGATGGCCGGACGGCCACCCTGGGTGACGTTTCACCGGTCGCGGCGGTGCTCGCCCGCCAGCAGTTTGATAATGTCGTCAAACGGGTCCGCGTGTTCGTGCGACCCGATCTGCGTGAAGCGTTGCGTACGCACTATCCGACGTTAGAACATTGGTCCGAGTTGCTGATCCAGTGCGTCAGCCAAACCGAAAGTGAAGGGGTATGATTCAAACCGTGCAAATCAATGGGATCGAAACGATCGTCAAGGCCGATGGGGAGCAAGCGTCACACGCGGTTGCCGATCTGATCGCGGCGCAGGTCCATCGCAAAGCGGACAGCGTGCTCGGATTGGCGACCGGCGGCACACCGGTGCAGACGTATCGCCGGTTGATCGAAATGAACCGCGGCGGCGAAGTCGACTTTAGCGGTGTGACGTCCTTCAACTTGGATGAATACATCGGACTCGGCGGCGATCATCCGCAAAGCTTTCGGGCCTTCATGAACGAGCAGCTGTTTGATCACATCAACATCGATCCCGCTCGGACGTTTGTCCCCGACGGATGTGCCGCCGATGTCCCGGCGCACTGTGCCAAGTACGAATCGATGATCGAGTCGGCCGGCGGAATCGATCTGCAATTGCTGGGGCTCGGTCACAACGGGCACATCGCCTTCAACGAACCCGGCTCGCCGCGCGACAGCCGCACCCGTCAAGTCGACCTGACGCCCGAGACGATCGAAAAGAACGCCCGCTTTTTTGATTCCATCGACGAGGTGCCTTGCCACGCGATCACAATGGGTATCGCCACCATTCTCGATGCCCGTCAGATCGTGTTGCTGGCCACCGGGGCCGGAAAGGCCGATGCCGTCGCAAAGATGCTCGAGGGGCCGGTCGACGAATCGCACCCCGCATCGCTGCTGCGCAACCACGACCACGTGACCGTCGTTTTGGATCAAGACGCAGCCGGCGGATTGCGTTTGGATTGACCCGCCGAGCGTTTGTCCCACCACAGACCAAGAATTAAAAATGTCCAATCCGCAACCCACCGCATCCCCCGACGAGGCCCGTTCGACCCGAGTGGTGATCGTGGGGGCCGGGCCGATCGGATTGGAACTCGCCGTCGCGCTGCGCCGTTGCGGCATCGAGTTCGAACTGTTTGATGCCGGTTCGATCGGACACACGATCTCCTGGTGGGCTCCCCAAACTCGCTGGTTCAGCAGCAATGAGCGGATCGCGATCGCCGGCGTTCCGCTGCTGACCAGCGACCAGTCTAAGGCGACTCGCGAGCAGTACCTGACGTACCTGCGTGGCGTGGCGACCCAATTCGAGATTCGGGTTCACACCCAGTGCCCGGTGGTGAACATTGCCCGTGACGATAGCGATCGCTTCGCCGTGACGACCAAACCGGGCGGACAGCCGAGCGTTTGGTCGGCCGAGGCGGTGGTCCTGGCCATCGGCGGAACCGACTTTCCAAAAAGGCTGGGGATTCCGGGTGAGGATCTGCCCCATGTCGATGGCTACCTGCGCGAGACCCATCGCTATTTCGGCCGAGACGTGCTGATCGTCGGCGGGCGAAACAGTGCGATCGAAGCGGCATTGCGGTTGCATCATGCCGGTGCCAACGTGTCACTCAGCTATCGCGGTTCGGAAGTGCCCGAAGACCACATCAAGTATTGGTTGCTGCCCGAGATCAAAGGGCTGTTGGCGGCCGGACGGATCGGCGATTTTACCGGCACCCTACCCGTCCGGATCACCAGCGAGTGCGTCCACCTGCAGTCGATCGATGATGGTTCCATCGTGGAAGTCAAGGCGGACGATGTGTTGACGTTGATCGGGTACGAGCAGGACAAGACGTTGATGCGAATGGCCGGCATTGAGTTGTCCGACTCGATGCAGCGACCGACCTACGATGAAAACACGATGCAGACCAATGTCCCCGGCATCTACATAGCGGGGACCGCAACCGCCGGCACACAGAGCAGCAAGTACAAGACGTTTCTAGAAAACTGCCACGACCACGTCGACAAGATCGTCGCCCATCTGTCGGGCCGACACATCGATTCCGCACCGCTGCAGTACCGCGATCAGATCATGACGCAACCGGAGAGTTAGCGGTTAGCAGCTGCGTAGGGCATGCTGTGCATGCCGATAGTCACCGATCTCAAACGCAGATCAGCCGTTTGGCGCGAGCCTACGGGCCCCACCCCCAAGAAACGACGCTTGACTTTGCGACCTTGGGCTCGCGGCCTACCGCGAAAGAATCCTTTACAGCGTGACCTCCGGTTGCTGTTACAATGAAAGGCCGCGCTCCGATCGCTTCCCGCCCACGTTGATGCCATGCGCCCCATATTGATGCCTCTGCTGGCGTGTCTTTTCGCGATTCCCGCGGGTCCACTGGTCGCAGCAGACGAGGCATTTCTCGACTTGGTCGCCCCCGTGTTGGCTCGCCGTTGTCTGAGTTGTCACAACGATCAAAAGACCGGTGGCGGACTGTCGATGGTCGATCCGCAACGGTTGATCGACGACGGCTACATCGAGGTTGCCGACGCGGGATCCAGCCACATCGTCGAGTTGATCTCGCCGAGCAACGGGCGGGCGGAGATGCCGAAGGATTCCGATCCCCTGTCGGCCGAAGAGATCTCTGCGATTCGAAGCTGGATCGATGCCGGGGCGGTGTTGCCCGCAAACGTTCAGATCCAAGCCCCGAAAATCGCCGACCGACAATGGTGGTCGCTCGAGCCGATTGGTTCCGACGCCGAGGGAGAGCTGCGCACGATCGTCGATGAACGGCTCGACGCGAAACTGGCCCAACAAAAACTGACTCCCTTGCCACCGGCGGATCCTGTTACTCTGATCCGAAGGGTCACCTATGACCTAAGCGGGTTGCCTCCGACGCCCCAGCAGGTCGATGCATTTGTCGCGCAGTCTCGCGACGATCCGGCGAAAGCCTGGCGGGATCTGGTCGACCGCTTGCTGGCGGCGCCCGAGTTTGGGGAAAAGTGGGGGCAACATTGGCTGGACATCGCACGCTACGCCGAAACGCATGGTTATGACAAAGACCAACCGCGAAACAACGCGTGGCCCTACCGTGATTACGTCATCAACAGTTTTAATTCGGACAAGCCGTTTGGACAGTTTGCTCGAGAGCAGATCGCCGGCGACGTGTTGGCCGATGACACGTCCGAAGGGATCGTGGCCACCGGATTTTTGTCTGCAGGCCCTTGGGATTTGATTGCCCACGTGGAAGTCGGCGAAGGCAAGTTGGATGGCCGAATCGCCAAGCATCTTGACCGTGACGAGATGGCCGCGGCCGTGTTCAACGTGTTTCAAAGCACGACGATCCAGTGCGCGCAATGTCACAATCACAAGTTTGATCCGATCGAAAGCGAAGACTACTACCGCGTCCATGCCGTGTTCGCCGGGATCGACCGCGCGAATCGAGTCTATGCGGGGCTGACGGCCGAGCAGCAGCGACACAAGCGTGCGTTGCAACAAGAACGCGACGACACCACTCGCCAGCGTGACGAGGCGAAAAAGACGTTCGAGCAGAAGGTCGCAAAACAAGCCGCCGCGATCGACCCTCAACTGGATGCGTTGACGCAAAAGGCGAATCAATTCACGCCTCCGCCGCAACACGGGTTTCACAGCCAAATCGCCGCACGCGCCGACGTCGTCAAATGGGTCGAAGTGGATTTGGGAACGGCCAAGCCGATCGATCGAATCGAGCTGATCGCTTGCTTCGATGATTTCAACAACATCGGCGCCGGGTTCGGATTTCCGGTTCGATTCAAAGTCGACGTGACCTCGGAAGCGACACTGACCGATCAAAACGCCACCACGATCTTTGACCAGACTGCCGACGACTTTACGAACCCTGAAGCGACTCCGGTCAACATCGACGTCGGGGGCCGGGCGGTACGAATCGTCCGTGTGACGGCGACCAAGCTCGCCGAGCGACGCAACGATTTTATTTTGGCTCTGGGAGAATTACGCGTGCTTTCACCCGGCGACGGCACCAACGTCGCGGTCGGAGCCGAAGTCCATGCGTCGGACTCGATTCCGCCCAACGCGCGCTGGTCACCCCGGTTTTTGGTCGATCAACGGTACCATCGACTTTCACTCGATGAAGCCGAGGCCAAGCAGTGGAAACAACTACGTGAGCAACGCCGCGCGATCGTTGCCGCGGCAACCACGCCCGAATACCAACGCCAAATCGAGCAATGGACCAAACGTCTGGCGGAGATCGAACAAGAACTAAAAGCGATTCCCGCGGGGCAGTTTGTGTACGCCGTGGCGACGGAGTTTCCGAAACAGGGCAAGTTTCTGCCGACCAACGGATCGGTGCGGGCGATCCACTTTCTCAATCGGGGTGATTTACAAGCACCCGGGGCTCGAATGCTTCCGGGGGCTCCGGAATTATGGCCCGATGGTCCGTCACGGTTTGTCGATCACGAGGATTACGATGAAGCGGAGGCACGGGTCGCGCTGGCACGCTATGTCACACGACGTGACAATCCTTTGATCTGGCGTTCGATCGCAAATCGGATCTGGCAGTGGACGTTTGGCAAACCATTGGTCGGCACACCAAATGATTTCGGTCGGATGGGAATGTTACCGACGCATCCAGAGCTATTGGATCTGTTGGCCGCTCGACTGCGTGATGACCGCGACCAATCGATCAAGTCAATCGTTCGCGAGTTGGTCTGCACGAACGCCTACCGTCGCGCCTCGTTTGCTGACGGTTTTGAGGACATCACGCGAACGAATTTGACGATCGATGCGAGCAACGATGGGTTGTGGCGGTTCAATCGGCGTCGTCTGACGGCCGAAGAGTTTCGCGATTCGGTGCTGGCGGTCGGCGGAACGCTTCGCACGGGAGATCGGGGTGGGCCGAGCTTTCAAGATTTTGTCATCGAGCGACCACAGCACTCGCCCCACTATGAATACGATCTCCACGATCCGAATGACCCCGCATCCCATCGTCGCACGATCTATCGGTTCGTGGTGCGATCCCAACCGCAGCCGATGTTGACGACCCTCGATTGCGCCGATCCGTCGATTAGCATCGCCCGCCGCGATGAATCGACCACCGCGCTGCAGGCACTCGCCCAGTGGAACAATCGGCTGATCGAAGCGATGGCGAAGCGTTTTGCCGATCGGTTGTCCGCCGAAACGGCGACGGACGACGAAGCCGTCCGACTGGCATGTCGGCTGGCCTGGGGCCGGGACGCAAATGAAATCGAACGTGAACCACTGGCGACACTAATTGCCGAACATGGACCAGAGACACTTTGCCGAGTCGTTCTCAACGCGAGTGCGATGATGTATCTGGATTGATGGTTTCCCCATGCACCACCACAAAAACGGACCGACCATGAACGCTGCGACCATGCATCGCCGATCCCTCCTCCGTCAGGGGCTGGGTGGGCTGGCCGGGATCGCACTGGCGGACATGCTGCATCGCGAGGACGCGACGGCCGATGTGGTGCTGCATCATCCACCCAAGGCCAAACGGGTCGTGCAGTTGTTCATGGCGGGTGCGGCCAGCCACGTGGACACGTTTGACTACAAACCGGTCTTGGAAAAACGCAACGGCGAGCCATGGGATCCCGGTGAAACCGTCGAGCTGTTTCAAAGCCAGCCCGGTGATTGCTTTGCCAGTCCTTGGAAATTCAAACCGTACGGCCAAAGCGGCAAGCAGCTCAGCGAAATCGTCGCGCCGCTCGGTGACGTCGTCGACGAGATCGCGTTCATTCACAATCTGGTCGGCAAAACCGGCGTGCACAGCCAGGGCACGCTGCTGCAGACCACGGGATTTAACTTGCCGGGATTCCCCAGCGCGGGCTCGTGGGTGTCCTATGGCTTGGGCAGCGAAAACGAGAATCTACCGACCTTCGTCGTGTTGCCCGATCATCGCGGGTTCGCGTCCAACGGCGCCAAAAACTGGGGCAACGCGTTCCTGTCGGCCAGCCATCAAGGCACGGTGCTGCGGCCCAGCGGCAAGACACCGATTACGGATTTGTTTCCACCGGACAGCGACTTTATCACACCCGAGAGCGACCGCGCGGGGTTGCAGGCACTGAAACAACTCAACGCCGCCTATGCGGCGCGACGACCGAGTGACGACCGATTGGACGCCCGCGTCCGTTCCTACGAATTGGCCGCTGCGATGCAGCTTTCGGCCACCGACGCGCTCGACCTGGCGTCCGAGCCGCAGCACATCCGCGATCTGTACGGAATCGTCGACGAAGGTTCCCACGTCGATGACACGGAGATCAACGCGAAAGCCGAAACCGAGTTCTTTGGCCGCAAGTGTCTCGTCGCACGGCGATTGCTTGAACGCGGAGTGCGATTCGTGCAGATTTGGAGCGGCAACGACAACGGGTTTCCACGCCGAAACTGGGACAGCCACGAGAACGTCGCGCGCGATCATGGCCCGTTGGCATTGGGGATGTCGCGGGGAGCAGCGGCGTTGATCAAAGACCTGGCGCAGCGGGGGATGTTGGACGACACGTTGATTTTGTGGACCACCGAGTTCGGGCGGATGCCGTGTTCTCAAGGCAGCGAAGGCCGGGACCACAATCCCTTCGTGTTCACCAATTGGATGTGCGGCGGCGGCGTCGTGCCGGGGACGTTTGGGGAAAGTGACCAGTGGGGCTTTCGTCCCCGAGACCGTGAGGACGCGACGACGGTTTACGACATCAACGCCACGATGTTGCACTTGCTGGGCATTGATCACAAACAGCTGACGGTCCGGCACAACGGAATCGATCGACGGCTGACCGATGTCCACGGGCATGTGCTGCGCGACGTGGTGGGCGGTTGAACGTGGACGGCGAGCGCGTCGGGATCGACAGGCTGGAAGCCTATCCCACTTCTTTGATGCGGCTGCAATTTTTCGGGCTGACCATCGAAAAAAATGCCCACCGATGGCAGGGCGAACCCACGGATGAAAGGGTGCCAGTAATCCGTGGGGCTGCGCTGCTATCGGTGGTCTCATCGGTGACGCTGTGAAGAAATTAATTCCTCCGTTTTACGATGGGCAGGCCCCAGAGGCAAAACGGGGCTACTCCTGCGTCTTTTTCTGCTGATTGAGAAACTGGTACATGTTGAAGCGTTTGGGGAATGCCACCCCAGTTTCCGTGGCCCAGGATTCCCACATTTGGATCATGTCCTTGCGCAGGACCGGCTTTTGCATTGACAGGTCATTGAGTTCATTGCGGTCTTTGGAGAAGTCATACAGCTCCCACGGTTTTTCGTATTCGCGGACGAGTTTCCATTTGCCCATGCGGACCGCCGCGTTGCCTTCGTGTTCCCAGAACATCGGGTCGAAGTGGATGTCTTGACGTGTGCCGGCCAGCAGTGGCGCCAGCGACTGACCTTCGCACTGCGGGATCTCCTGGGGATAGGAGCCGCCGGCCAGATCGATCACCGTGGTCATGAAGTCTTGCAAGTAGGCTCGTCGGTGCATCAGCGTTCCGCGGTCCTTCTCCGCGATTCCAGCTGGCCAATGGGCGATCATTGGTGTGCAGGCACCGCCTTCGTGCACGTAGTGTTTGTACTTTCGATAGGGCGAATTGCAGGCCCCGGCCCAGTGCAATCCGATGCGAACACCCGCGGTCGTTTCCAGCGGCGGATTCTTGACCATGGCTTCGTCGCCGACGCCAAAGTTGCCGCCTTCTTGACAGGCGCCATTGTCGCTGAGCAAGAAGATCACGGTGTTGTCCAGTTGGTCGATCGCTTTGAGGTGTCCGACCAGTTTGCCGATGTTTTGATCAATCGAATCGACGCAGCCGGCGTAGGCCGCCATGACGGCATCCAAGCGGTCGCGTTGTTTTTCATCCAGGCTGTCCCACGCCGGGCCGGGATGTTCGGCGGGCGTGGTGTCTTGTCGAAGCAGGCCGAGTTCGCGTTGACGCTCGTTTCGCGCCTTCATCATCGCACGCCAACCGTCTTTGTATTTGCCGCGGTACTTTTGGTAGTCTTCACATTTGGCGTTCAGCGGCCAGTGGGGTGCGTTGTAGGCCAGGTACAGAAAAAACGGTGCGTCGCCGGACTCGGTGGCGCCGTCGATGTATTCGATGGCTTTGTCGGTAAAGGTATCGGTGGCGTAGAAACCTTCGGGAACCTCGATCGCTTCGTTGCCTTCGGTCAATCCACGATCGCCGCCGGGTTTGAAGTAGTTGATCGCACCGCTGATGCATCCGTAATACTTGTCGAAACCTCGTTGCAGCGGCCAGCATTCTTTGCGATCGGCCCCCAGATGCCACTTGCCGGTCATCAGCGTGGTGTAGTCGGCCGATTTCAGCACTTCGGCCAGTGTCGTGCAGTTGTCGTTGAGATAGCCTTGGTAGGGTCCTTCAAAGCCGAGCGGTTGTCCGGGAGGTGCGGTCATGTGCCCGATGCCGACCTGGTGTGGTTGCAGCCCCGTGATCAAGCTCGCCCGCGTCGGACAGCATCGGCCTTGGTTGTAGAACTGGGTGAACCGCAATCCGCCGTCGGCCAGTGCGTCGATGTTGGGGGTGTCGATTTCGCCGCCGTAGCAGCCGAGGTCGGAGTATCCCATGTCGTCGACGAGGACGATGATGATGTTCGGCCGCGTCTTGGTCAGCCGGTTTCCGCCGGAGATCAATCCGGCGTCGACGGCGATTTGTTTCAAGTGTCCCGCGGCGATCTTGACGACTTCGCGGTCGTAGGTCATCAATCCGTTGATCTCGCCTTCGACGTCGGTCGTTTGGGTGTAGACGGCACCGGCGACGCCGCGCTGTTTGAGGTCGGCCAGACGGCGGATCGATTCTTTGTAGCGTTCGATGTATTCCTGTTTGGTTTTCGGCAGCCCGCCGTAGCCCCAATTGCGATCGCTCTTGCGCCACAAATGACCGGCAACAGGCCAACCGTGGCCGCCGAATTCGCCCACGATTTTCACGAAGTCGTCATAGCGGTCGTCGTCGACGGGGAAGTTCGGGTGCGGATAAACGTGCTCGTCGGCCATGTCACCGACGGCGAAGAAATTGCCTCCGCTGGCGATGTTGATGTGTCGCGTCGGATCGTAGTCGACGATCCATTGGCCGACTTCCATCGTTCGATGTTGGCCCCATCGCTCGTTGAAGGGCACCCAAGTCACGATGGACGGATGATTGTAAAGGTGATCGACCATCCCCTTCAGTTCGGTCATGAATTGCTGGTGAGCCCAGTCGGGCCAGGTCGCGTCGAGCGGGTCGCCGGATTTCCACGATCGGGGCAAGTTCGCTTTTTCGTGATTCCGATCCAAACGTTGCCACTTCGGCCATTCACCCGATTCGAATCCCGCACCGCCTTCGACCTGGTCCTGCCAGACGAGCATGCCGGCCCGATCGCAGTGGTAGTAGTACCGCCGCGGCTCGACCTTGATGTGCTTGCGGATCATGTTGAAACCGGCCCGTTGCAAGAAGTCGATTTCGAATCGAATGGCTTCGTCGGACGCAGGCGTCAGCAATCCGCCCGGCCACCAGCCTTGATCGAGGGGACCCCAATGGAAGATCTCTTTGCCGTTGAGCGTCAGACGCAGGTCGCCGTTGGCGTCACGTTGTTTCCCCACCGTTCGCAGACCGACGTAGGATCCGACCGAGTCGATCACTCGTCCCGCGTCGTCGAGCAGATCGATCTGCAAGTCGTACAGAAACGGCGATTCGGGCGACCAGAGCTTGGCGTCGTCGATCGAGAGCTGAACTTCGCCGTTGTCCGATGTTGATTGCGCAACCTGTTTCTTCTTGTCTTTTGCGACAACGCGAATCGATTTTGAATCGCCCCGCGTGTTGGCTTGCACGACCACGTTCCCACCGGCGTCGCCGGTGACTTTCAAGTCGACGATGTGCGACGCGGCGACCGGTTCGATCCAAACGGTTTGCCAGATGCCGGAAACCGGCGTGTAGAAGATGCCGCGGTTCTCGACCTTTTGCTTGCCACGCAACTGATACTTGCCCGTCGCATCGGTAGCGTCGACGACTTTGACGATGAGTTCATTTTGTGTGTCTTGCAGGCCGTCTTCCACCAGGAATGAAAACGGCAGGTTCCCGCCGATGTGCTCGCCCAACGATCGACCGTTCAGCGAGACGTTGCAACGATAGTCGACGGCTTCGAAGTGAATCCGAAACGGAGTGGTCTGGTCGCCGGGAAGGACATCGGACCGGTCAAAGGTGGTTCGGTACCAGAGTGTTTCGTCGGCCTTGAGTCGTCGGCCGACACCGGACAAGGGCGATTCGATGGCGAATGGGACGAGGATCTTTCCCGTCCACTGGTTCGGTTGTTCGGCGTCGCTGTTGCTGACGGCGTAGTCCCACAACCCGTTTAGATTGGTCCACTGAGAACGCGTCATTTGCGGACGCGGGTACTGGGCCCAAACGTTGTCCGGTGTGATCTGTTTCGCCCAGCGACTGCTCATCGCGTCTTTGACGGGCGACCAATCGGGCGACGCAGGGTCGGATTGAGCCGTCAAGGACGAGGAATAAACGAGCATCATCGCGACTGCGGTGAGTGCCGACGACACCGATTTCAAACAGCAAAACACGGGGGAATCTCCGGGGGAAAGGTTTTCAGCTATGCCAGCGGGAAGTGTCAGCGAGCGTCGGGGGATCAACGTGTGCTCAACACGCGCTCAACACGCGCCACTGGCTGACGCCACGTGCTGGGATTGATCCAATTTCTCGTATTCTGTGAGGTGAACTCTAGAGGGCGTCGTCGTTCGATTTGTCTTTCTCTTCTTGGGTATCGGTCCGACCTCGTTGACGCACCTGCGTTACGGTGTGGCCAGTGCGTTGACTTCCGCGGGGGACTCCGCGGCCAGATCGGTTTGCTCGGTGTGATCCGACGTCAGATCCAATAACTCCCAGGGGCCGCGAATGCCATCCAGGACAGGATCATCGACGTTCCATGTTAGACCAGTCCGGAACGCCAATGGCCGGGAATTCCATGTGTTTGGAACATCCCGAATGAGTTTGACGCAGGATCATAAGAGCGGGATCGGCTCACTTCGTCGAATCCGCCGAACCGTGGTGATGGTGGTGATCGATGTGGTCGGGCAACCGGTAGCCGCCGGACTGGACGTAGGCGTGCAGATCGAGGATTTCGTCTTTGGTCAACACGTCCAGCAATCCTGCGGGCATCGGTGACACCTTGGACGCCGAGCGGATTTCGATGTCGCGTTTGCGGACTTCGGTCAACGAGTTGGGCGTGAGCAGATTGGTGGCCACCTGGAACGTCGTCTCGTCCTCGCTGGCGACGACACCGGTGACGATGCGTCCGTCCGTTAGCAGAAACCGCGACGTTTGATAGTCTTCGTGGATCTTGGACGAGGGCTCGATCATTTGCCGCAGCAACTCGACGCCCTTGAGTTTCTTCACGGACTCTTCCAGTTTGGGGCCCAGGTCCACACCGTGACCGGCGACGACATGGCATTGATTGCAGTTGGCTTTGACGAACGCCATCATCCCGCGCGAGCGAGCTTGGGGATCGTCCTGGCGAGCCGCGTTGTCGAAGTCGGCAAAGTCATCCATCGTCCATTGCTTGATGATCTTGGGCTTGCTGCCGGCCAACAGTCGCTCTGCACTGGCGGCGTCCTCGGCGACGACCAGCACCCCGTTCATCACCACCCAGTGCCCCGGGAACGTGCAAACATAGGGATAGATTCCCGGCTCGGTCGGCGCGCGAAATCGCAACACATCGACCAACGACGAACGGGTCGGTCCGATCATCGGCGTGGCGTGCAGAATCAGATCGCTCTTTTCGCGCGGGATGAAATCCGATTTGGCGTTGCGCGGGTCTTTGGCCATTTCGTTGGCCGCCATCCCGACTTCCGCCAGCGCCCCCGGTTTAACGATCACCAAGTTGTGGTCGGTCGCATCGGGGTTGGTGAACACGATCTTGACCGGTTGTCCCGGTGTGGCCGTGATGCGGGTCACGGAGAACAACATCTTTTCCGGGATGGCGGAAATTTGGACGACGTTGACGTTCTTTTGGGAATCGAACTGTGCGTCGGTGGCTCCCGGTGTGGGCTCTTTGATCGTGCTGTCCTTGGCAGCTTGCCGGAGGCGCAGCGCGATGCCCCAGCGATCGTCGTTTTCCCAGTGCGGGCGCAGTGTTCTGGAACCCAGGGCGCAGGTGATCGCGTATTGCAGGTGTCCGTCGCGGGGGTGGTTGAACACATCCAGGACCGCTTCCAATGCCGCTTGTGTGCCGACATAGGTTGCCGCGATCACGGCTTGCATGCGGACGATGCCGTTGGCGTCGTTGGCGCTGCGGTTGAGCCGTTCGATGGCGTCGTCCATGTAGGGATGCCAATAACGCAGCTGTTTAGTGGCCGCGGCGCGGGCATGCGAATCGTCGCAGGACAGCAATTGCCGCAGTGTGGCGGTCGCGAGGGCAAGGCTGGGCAGGTGATCGGTCCGTTCACCCGCACCTGTTGGAACCTGTGACGGACGTGGGGATGCAACGTTTCCGATCGGCGGGTTGATGCTGTCGGGCAAGTCGACCAAGCCGATCGTTCGGTAGGTCCAAATCGCTTCGATCTGGTGGTGCCGAAAGCGTGGGTCGGATGAATCAAGGTTCACGAGAAAGTCGTCGAGCTTGCGCAGCACTTCGTCGCGGTCACGTTCACGCAGCTCACGTTTGGCCCAATCGCGGACGCGGTACTCGGGTCGTTTGAGCAATTGCAGCAGCTCGCCGACCGATGCGTCCGCGATTTTTGCAGGTTCTTGTAGCGGGATCCCCTTGGCGGTGATCCTCCAGATCCGTCCGGAATCTCGGTCGCGGCGTGGATCGCGGAGCGAATACTGCGCGTGGCCTTTGATCGGGTTGTACCAGTCGCAGACATACAGCGCGCCACGTGGTCCCCATTGCAAGTCGACGGGGATGAAGCTCAGGTTCTTGCTGAACAACAGGTCTCCGACGTACTCCTCGTTGTACCCGAATTCGCCTTCGACCCATTTGTGAATCTCGACGCGGTTGGTCGGTTTGTAGCGGACCTTAATGAACCCGCCTTGCAATTCGGCAGGGAACGTCGGGAAGTCGATCATGTGGTGACCGCACACGCCCGAGTAGGCTTGCAGCCCCGTCGGTTTGGGGTGTTGCGCGGGGTAGGGCGGGTCGAGTGAATGAAAGGCTTCGGCGTAGACGGGGTGACTGGCCATGTGTTGCCCCCAGTCGTCGAAGGTCACGCCCCAGGGGTTGGTGCTGTGGTAGCTTCCGAATCCGACCAGCCGCTGCGTCCGGGGCTGAAATCGAAACCAGCCGCTGTTCTGTTGTCGGACCGGTCCGTATGGCGTCTCGACTTGCGAATGATGAAAGATCGATTCGCGAAAGATCAGGTCTCCGTCAGGCGTCCAGGTGAAATCGTGCAACGAATGGTGTGAGTCTTCGGTTCCAAAACCCGTCAACACGACTTCGTGCACGTCGGCTCGGTCATCGCCGTCGGTATCTTTCAAGAAACTCAGGTTGGGTTGCTCGGACACATAGACGCCGCCGTCACCGAACTCGAACGACAGCGGCACGTGCAGGTCATCGGCGAAAACGGTTGACTTGTCGGCCCGGCCGTCCCCGTCGCTGTCTTCCAAGATGACCAGTTTGTCGTTGGGTTCCTTGCCGGGATAGACGTGCGGGTACGTCGTCGAACAACTGACCCATAGGCGACCGCGGGAATCCCAACGCATTTGGATCGGGTTGGCGATCTCAGGGAATTGTTCTTCACCGGCGAACAAGTTGACTTCAAATCGCGGGTCCATCTGAAACGCCTGTTGTTCGTCGGCGGCAGTCATCCAAACATTCGCCCCGCGACTTTGCTTGGTTTCCGGCATCGGGGGCAAATTGCTGTCGTCGATTTCGGTTGACCGTGTCTTTCCGGCGGCGAGTTCCCAGATCTTCGCGTCACGATTGGCGGTCATCAAATCAAAATTTCGCATCGCCGGCAGAAAGTCCAGATAGCCGTACGCCTTGCTGCGTCCGCCGGTGTAGTAGAACGTGTTGAGCGGTCGAAACCGTCGGAAGAATTGCCGGTTCTTGTCCGCGATGACTTGGAGCAACTCGGGTTTGACGTCGGGAGCGTCGCGGCGAAACAGTTTTTCAAACAAGGTCTTTGAAAAGAACCGGTCGCCGTCTTGATTGAGATGGATGCCGTTGATCGTGTGGTCCGACCCCAGGCTCTCGAATTGCCGGCGTGTCTCGTCAAAGACGTCGGCGAACCCCACACCTTGCTCGGCCGCGACGTCTCGCATCACCTTGACGTATTTCCCAATGGTGTCGTTGTTGAGATCCGCGGCCGGAATGTTTGGCAGGTTTTCATTGGCGATGGGGGAAACCAGGACCAGCCGCGGTGCGGAGTGGCCATTGAAGGCTTTGGTTTTTAGTTCGGTGAGGTAGCGACCGAGTGCATCACGGAACCGGTCCAATCCGGCGTCCCCGGCAAACGACTCGTTGAACCCATAAGCGGCGAAGATGACATCCACTCGTTCGTGGTGCAGGTGTTGCAGCGTATCGGCAAAGTTATCGGGTCGGGGTTGAAGGTCGATCTCGTCGGCCGTCCAGGCCAGATGGCGCACGGTCAATTGGTGATCGGGGAACGATTGTTGGATCATCGCTTCCAGATGCCCGAATTCGCCGGACCGTTCCAGCAAGGCGTTGCCGATCAGTGCGATGCGATCATTCGGTCGCAGCGTCAGGGGCAACGTGGTCACGATCGGATCGGTCGATTCCGCGCGGGGTGCCGTTTTTTCGTAGATGCCGAACTGGGCCAGGGCGGGATCCTGGGGCGGATCCGGCAGTCCGGTGTCGGTGTTTTTGGCGTCTTTGACGGCAGGCTTGCGGGGCGGCTTTTTCGCTTTTCGCGTCGCGGCGTCATCAGCCTGGGCGACACTGATGGTGGCCAAGGCAAACGCGCAGAGCGTGATGAGGCGTAGTTGGCCGAGCAGGCGGCGTCGAAGCCTGGATGCGGCGTCGTGTCGGGCAGCGGCGTGGGGAGAAGATGGATTCATCAGATCAGGGCATCGATGGAGGGAACAGGGTGAGCCCCCATCATAAACGCTCGCGATGTGCCGCAAACAAAGAACCGAACGTGTTAGCGGAACGGCGCGAGCGGCCTGTCGATTTAGTTCCTGGGGACGGTTGATTCGATTTTGGTTCCGGACGAGGCTTTTATGGTGCTATGCGGGGCATCCAGAGTCGTTGGTAAGCGTGTTGACGGGATCGTGGCGTTCGCTTGTGGCGGATTTCGTTCGAAATGCCCCCTATCTCCCCTAGTTTGCTGTTCCGAGCGATTGTGTCGCCGCGGCGGCGCGCAGCTTCGCCAAGTAACTCATGATTTTCTTCAGATTGAATCCGGTCGCCGCCCAGCGCCATTCTTGATTCACACCTGCGATACCTCGAAGCAGGAATCGCCGCATATCAAGCGTGCTCTTGATCACGGCGAAAGGCGTTTCACCGAAATGCTGACGACGAGAGTAAGCCTCTTTGGCTGCAGGCGTTTCCATTCGCGCACGCTGCCGACGTCGCGCTCCTTCATGCTCATCATGCATCGTCTCGCGACCACGTGGCGGGCCAGGCTTGCGACCACGTCGCTTGCCCGCTCGCTTGTCCGACGAGGTCGCTTCGCTGGACTCCTGGGACGATGCCTCGCTGCTGCTTGCCTCGTCTTTTGGCTTCACGTTCTTGCGACAACGCCCAGCCAGCGTGCAGCCCTCGCATTCAAAACAGGTGTAAACCTTTCGCTGCACCGGAGAGCCGTCGCCATGCGTCGTGTTCTCGGTCGTCCGATGTGAAAGCACTTTGCCTGCCGGGCAGTAATAGCAGTCGTTCGCTTCGTCGTACACAAACGCTGCTTTGTCAAATCGTTTGGTTTGTGGATTAACCGGCAACTGATCAATCTGATCGGCGGCAACGGGCTCAGTCAAATCCGAACGCTCGGCAGGGTTGTTCTCGCGATTGGTTTCGGCAAGCGGGCCAATCAGTTCGATCTGTTTTTCCTCAGCCGCAGTGAGGTTTTTGCCCGTCGTGTAAGCCGAGTCAGCCATGACTCGCTTAATGTCAATTCCAAAGTCGTTGGCCACACAGTCGACGATGGTGGCAAATTCGTGGTGTTCGACGTTGCCGATCAAGACGTCCGCCGCAACGATCAGGCCGCTCTGCGTTTCGGTCGTCGCCATCGGAGTAAAGTTGGCTGCGTAACCACCCTCCTTATTGGGAAGAATGCGACTGTCCGTGTCAGTCTTGGGTAACTGGGCGGGGCCCTTCGTCCCATTTTTCCTGCGGACTTCGTCCATCGCATTGACCGTCTCCAGATGAGCGGCCAGTTGTGAGCGGCGTGACTTCAAGTTGGCGACGGCGGCGGGGAGGCGGTCCGCCGAAACGTCCTGGCCGATGAGATCTTCGTCGCATGCGTCGTTGACTTCGAAGGTTTCCAGGGCCTCATCAATTTGCGCGTCAAGTTCTTCGAGTGCTTTGGCTAATCGTTTGGCCGTCCAAGTCTTGTATTTGTTGGCGTCAGCCAGGATGCGTGTGCCGTCGATGCACAGTTCCGAGAGATTGGCGATCCCCAGGTTGATCGCCAGCTTGACCATTTGTTTGAAGATGCCTTTGACTGCATCACTATTGTTTCGGCGGAAGTCGCTGATCGTGCTGTGATCGATGCGGCGACCGCTGCTAAGCCAGATAAAATCGATCGAATGCTTGAGTTCGTATTCAATGTTCCGGCTGGATCGGATTCGCCGAATCATGGCAAACAGCAGGATCTTTGCCATTACGCTGGGATGGATCGGCGGCTGACCGAATCCGCCGTTGTAGGCCGCCTCCCAATCAGTCCAGTCCATCTGATCGAGAATCTCGTCGACCAAGCGAACGGGATGATCCTGAGGGATGAGTTCCTCCAGGGCGGTGGGAATGAGGACCAGTTGCCCGCGTGGTGTAGGAGCTTCCTGCCAATAGCTGGTCTTGGGTTGTCTCTGGCTCACTGGGCAAGCCTCCCTGCGTGAGAAGTGAATCGCGACGACGATCCGCCAAGAATAGCAAACATCGTGACGATGCCTACTAAGCCACCTCCCCTCGTTTTGTGGATACACTAAACCGACAGGCCGCGAGCCGTCCGGTGTCGGCGCTAGAATACGCGCTGACGGATCGGAGGGCTCGCGCCCTACCGCTAAAAAGCGCTTCACAGCGTTGCTGTTCGGGGGCATGCATGAGCGATAGCCAGACGGCATGCACAGCATGCCCTACTGGTCCACCCGCGGCTAATTCCAGGTGGCGTCGTCTTTGCCGGCCAGGTGGTGTTGCAGGAAACTGGCGCGGCGGGCGTGACGTTCGGCGGTGCCGAGGGCGCGGCCTTGCAATTTTTGCAGGTGCGCCGATTGAGTTTGCAAAAACAGCTGATTGATGACCTTGACGTCCGGCTGTTCGATCAGCCCCATGCTGATCCCGAGTCGGATCTTGGACAGGTGATGCATCGTTTCTTCACTGCTGATCTTGCGCGCCGTGCTCAGGATGCCCATCGCCCGGCTGACTTCGTCGTGCAAGTCATCGCGGTTGTTCTTCAGCAACGCCTGACGCGCCTTGCGTTCATATTCGATGATCCGCGGTGCGACCTCGTCTCCGACCAAGGCCAGCAAGTCGGCTTCGCTGTGGCCGAGCGTGACTTGGTTGCTGACTTGGTAGAAGTCACCGGTGTACTGGGATCCTTCCCCGTAGAGACCGCGGACGGTGACGTTGATCCGTTGCATGCTGCGGAAGACACGGTCCATCTGTTCGGTGATGACCAGTGCCGGCAGGTGCAACATCACGCTGACTCGCAATCCCGTGCCGACGTTGGTCGGGCAGGCGGTCAGGTAACCGTAGCGTGGATGGAACGCGTACAAGATGACTTCTTCGAGCATGTCATCGATGCGGTTGACCTGCTCCCAGGTGTTTTTGATGTCCAAGCCACTTTTCATGACTTGGATACGCAAGTGGTCTTCTTCGTTGACCATCACGCTGTAGCCTTCGGTCGCATCAAAGGCGACGGCCCGCGACCCGTCGGACTCGGCGATTTCGCGGCTGATCAGTTGCCGTTCGACCAGCAGTTGACGATCGATTTCCGAGAGCGGTTCCAGGTCGACGTAGTGGGCGGATTTCCAATGGCTGTCGGTCAGACTTTCCATGCGGGCACGGACGGTCCGTTCGATGCTCAATCGATCTTCGTCGCTACAACGACGGATGAATGGAAAATCGGCCAGGTTGCGAGCCAATCGAATCCGGGTGCTGATCACGATATCCGATTCTGGCCCTTCACCACGCATCCATTCGCCGCTGTACCGGGCCAGTTCGTCAAAGTCCGCGTCACGTTTCACGATTGGGTATCCGAGGGGGTCGATGGTGGGGCGATCGGGTCTTCCATCGCTTTGATTTCGTCGCGGATTTCCGATGCCCGCTCATAGTCTTCGCGTTCAATGGCTTCTTCCATTTCGCGCCGCAGTCCGATCATTTTTGCCAACGAGTCGGCCGTTCCCGCCGAGCGGGTGGGTTTTTTGCCCACATGTTCGGTCTTGTCGTGGACATTGACCAGCAGCGGGCGCAAATCGGATTCGAAGTGGGTGTAATCGTAGGGGCAACCGAGTCGGCCGCTGTTGCGAAATTCGAAAAAGCTGATGCCACAAACGGGACACTCCTTCTGATCCAGCTCTTCGAGCACGTCGCCGGATTGACCGAGTTGTTTGGCCAGGGCCGACGCGATCGCGGTCATCGGCGGGCTGGCTTCCTTGTTGAGGAACCCCTTGGCATGCTCTTCGCACAAGTGCATGACCTGCGGGCCAACCGGTTCGGTCAATTCGGTGATGTGGAAGGTGGCCGGTTTTTCACAGAATTGGCACTTCATGATCAATCCGAGTTGTGATGGGAGGACCGGGCCGGAAAAAAGAAGACATGCAGGGTGTGACGGCGAGCCGACACGGGTAGCGACGGCGGGCTGCTTGATCGATTCTATCGCTCGTGAGAGGCAAAACCAACCCGGTCCCCTACACGACTGGCGTTTCGGTGACGACACTAACGGCAACCGCTCTCGTCCATTCATGAAATTCGCTCCGTCCATGCACCACCCCACCCCCGACGAATTTGCAGCCCTGGCCATCGAGCACGACTTTGTCCCGGTGTATCGCCGCTTATTGAGTGATGCGTTGACGCCGGTGACAGCCTTCGGGCGGCTGGATCGATCCGCCGACGGCACGTCCGTGGCGGCCGGCGGCGCCTGTTTGTTCGAAAGCGTTATCGGCGGCGAAAAAGTGGGCCGCTACAGCTTTTTGGCCGCCGAGCCCTCGCTGCGTTTCTCGGCCACGCGAAACCAGGTCACCGTGACCGATTTGACCGGTCAGCGGGAGACGGAAACCTTCACCGATCCCGACCCGCTGAACGCCTTCCGAGTGCACTTTCAAAAATCGGTTGCCGAGATCGACGAACTGCCACCTTTTGTCGGTGGCGCGATCGGCTATGCGGGGTATGACGTGGTGCGTTACGTGGAACACCTGCCCAACGCGCCCACGGATGATCGCGGCTTGCCCGATTTGGATTTCGCGTTCTACCACACGCTGTGCGTCTTTGATCACGTCGACAAAACGGTCACGGTCGTTTCCTTGGCCGATTGTCGTGAGGTCAAAAACTGTGACGACGCCGCGGGAGCCTTCGCCAAAGCGGCCTCGGACGTCGACGACACGATCGAAAAACTGTCCGAGACCACGGGGGGGCGGGAGATTCGGACCGCCGCCTGGGACGAGACGGTTTGGCGCGAAGCGGCTCAAAATGAGCCGTTGGAAATCTCGTCCAACTTCACCCGTGAATCGTTCGGTCAGGCGGTCCGCGAGTGCGTCGAATACATTCGTGCCGGCGATATCTTTCAAGTCGTCCCCAGCCAGCGGATGGCCGTGAAAACCGACGTCGATCCGCTGGAGATCTATCGTTCGTTGCGGGTCGTCAATCCCAGCCCGTTCATGTTTTACCTGCGGACCCCCGAGACCGTTCTGGTGGGGTGTTCGCCGGAAATCATGTGCCGTGTCGAAGATTCGATCGTCACCGTCCGGCCGTTGGCGGGTACCCGCAAACGGGGACAGACCGAAAAAGAGGACAAGGCGCTCGAGCAGGAATTGCTGGCCGATCCCAAGGAACGCGCCGAACATGTGATGTTGGTCGACCTGGGACGCAACGACGTCGGCCGCGTGGCCCAGTTCGGCAGCATTGAATTGACCGAAGTGATGGTCGTCGAACGCTACAGCCACGTGATGCACATCAGCAGCGAGGTTCAAGGAAAGCTGCGTGAAGGGTTGGACGCCTTTGACGCACTCAAGGCCGCACTGCCGGCCGGCACGGTCTCGGGTGCCCCCAAGGTCCGCGCGATGGAAGTCATCGATTCGATCGAACCGCATCGCCGCGGCCCCTACGGCGGCGCCGTCGGCTGGATCGACTATCGAGGCAACATGGATACCTGTATCGCCCTGCGAACCATGGTCGTCAAAGACGAGACGGTGTACGTGCAAGCCGGGTGCGGCGTCGTTGCCGACAGCGATCCCGATGCCGAGTACGAGGAAACGATCAACAAGGCGCGGGCGCTGATCACGGCCATCGAATTGACGGTGCAGCGTCTGCGGGCGGGGCAGTGACTTCGGCGGGGCAGTGATCCCGGCTTTCGCGTTGGGATCAGCTATGATGGTTGGGAGCTGTTTTTCCCGAACCACTCCAACGTCGTCGTTTGTCCTTGATCCAGATCGAATGCCCACACTGTTCTGCAAGGCTGCAGCTGGGAGATCCCAAGCCGGGCCGCTACCAGCCGACGTGCAAGAAGTGCGCGGCGACCTTTCTGATCCAGGTCAGTGACGATGATCCGCCTCGGGTGCGGGTCGGCAAAGCGAAACAGGCGACCCGGCCGCCCTCCGGCGCGGCCACGCGGACCAAGGCTGCGGTCGAGCAAACCGTGGATCAGACCTTGGACCAGGACAGCAGTCCCGCGGCGTCGTCACGGAAGTCTTCTCCGCCGCCGAACGTTTCCGCCGGGTCGGGAAATCGCCCCGCCGCGACTTCCGACCCGGATGGTGACGCCGTCGAGGACCGTTCCGATGACGGCAGCGACGAGGCAGTCAACGCAGGGCCATCGCGACTGGGCGGCTATCGAATCGTTCGCCTGCTCGGCCGCGGGGCGATGGGCGCGGTCTATCAAGCCAAACAGGTGTCGCTCGATCGTGACGTCGCACTGAAAACCATTCGCACCCGGCTGGCCGAGAACCCGGCGTCGCTGGCACGCTTCACCCGCGAAGCCTACGCGGCGGCTCAGCTGTCGCATCACAACGTCGTCCAGATCTATGATTTCGGTGAAGACGACGGGCAGCTGTTTTTTTCGATGGAATGGATTCGTGGCGGATCGCTCGGCGATCTGGTTCGCGACAAGGGAAGCTTGGAACCGAAACGGGCGGCGACCTACATCTTGCAGGCCGCGCGGGGATTGCAGTTCGCCCATCGAAGCGGGATGGTGCATCGCGATGTCAAACCGGCCAATCTATTGCTCAGCGACGACGGCGTCGTCAAGGTTGCCGATCTAGGACTGGTCAAAGTCCCCGACCAGATCGAACCTGAATCGTCTGATGAAGGCCTCTCCTACAGCGGTCTGCAAAGTGGCACGCAAGTAACAATGCAAGGCACCGCGATCGGAACGCCGGCTTACATGGCGCCTGAACAAGGTGCCGATGCGACGGCGGTCGATCATCGCGCCGACATCTACTCGCTCGGGTGCAGCCTGTTTTATCTCTTGGCCGGCCGTTCGCCTTACTCGGGAACACAGGTCTCTGAAGTGATCGAGCAGCATGCGCGATCCCCGTTACCGGATCTGGCCGAAATCAACAGCCGCGTTCCCGAACCGCTCTGTCAGATCGTTGCCAAAGCAATGGCCAAGCGACCGAGCGATCGATACGGATCACTGGCGGAGATGATCGATGCGTTGCAATCGTTCTTGGGCATCGAGTCGTTGATGGGGTTTTCGCCCTCGAGCGACCAGGCCGATCGTTGGGAGTCGATCGCCGCGGCCTACGCAAAAACGCAGGTCGTCAAACAGCTTTCTGGAAAGCTGTTCGTCGCCCTGGCAGCGGTCTCGATCTTGCTGACCATCGTTTTGCCGTTCTGGTACTGGCGGGCGATTCTGTTGGGGCCGATGTTGCTGGCGACCGCTTGCATCGTGGCGATCGTGTTGGCGACGACGATGGGGCAGGTTGCGATTGCGAATCACGTGCGGCGTTGGGTCGGATCGCTTTCGTGGATCGAGATCGGCGCCGCTTCGTTGGCGTCACTCGTCGCGCTCGCGGTCGTGCTGGTGAGCGGTTTGTGGATTGGTGCCTTGTTGGGAGTCGTGCTCGGGGCGGCGGTAGGAACCGGCTATCACTTTGCCGTGACCGTGACGGCGGCAAAATCAGGCCAGCCACCACTCGACGATGCCCGGCGGTTTGTCCGCGACTTGCGAATCGAAGGCGCCGATGAAGAAGGCTTACGCGATTTCCTGGCACGGTATGCGGGCAAGGGCTGGCAAGCCATCTATGAGGCGCTGTTCGGTTACGACGCGTTGGTGGAGAAACGTCGACGGTTGTCACCCGACGTCTCGTTCACCGGACCGGTCGGCGAAGGATCGCTACGCGACCGGTTGTGTGCCGCCCTGGATCGCAAGATCGATGCCAGGCGTGAGGCGGTCGACCGCCGTAAACTGGCCGAGCTGGAACAGCGGTCACTGATCAGCCAAGGCGTCAGTGCCGCCGAAGCTCGTGAGCAGGGTTGGGAAATGGCGTCGGCGATCATGGAATCGGCGCGGCAAGCGGCGGAGTCGTTTGGCAAGGATGAAAAGGTGATCGCCGAAGCCAAACGGAAACGGATCAAAGCGATGTTGGCCGACGCCCGCAGCGGCCGGTACAAACGCCCGCGTGATCGATTCGCGGCACTGAAGTTCGCGTTCTCCGGTGTCTCGCGTTTACTGGTCGGATGTTTATTGCTGGCGGTGTTTGCCTTCGCCGCGCAGAGCGAAGAAGGCTTAGCTTCGGAAGTGGCCCAAACCGTGGGACGCGGACAATTGGATGGGGAAACCCTTCCGCTCGATGCGACGACCGACGCACTGGGAATCACCGTCAGCCTGTGGTCGGTCGGCATCGCGGGGATGTTGCTGTGCCTGTCGGCGTTTGTGTCCGGATGGAGGATGACGCCGTTTGCGGTTGCCGCGACGATTGTGATTTTGTTCGGTGCCAAACTGGGGCTGCCGGGTGTCGGTCCGGCGCCCGCATGGATGGTGGCCGCGGCGGTCGGGCTGGTGATCTATTTGCCCGGAGTGTTGTACGGCGAGTCGAAGTCGTAGGCCGGATGTCGCCGGATGGGCTGGGTGCTGTCGGTCAGCCGTCGGCATGCACAGCATGCCCTACGTGGCGGAACGTAAATTCATTATGTTCATCGAAATCCACTCAAACCACTCTCACTCCGCGGAGAATTGCAGATGGCAGAATTTGAATACCAAGACGTTGCCAAAATGATTGACCATTCGTTGCTCAATCCCACGCTCACCACCGATGACTTGGAAGCCGGCATCCGGCTGGCGCTCGCCTATGATGTCGCAAGTGTCTGTATCATGCCGTACTACATGAAGACCTGTGCCGAACGGCTGGCCTGCAGCACGGTCAAGGCGTCGACGACAATCGGGTTTCCCCACGGCGGACACACGACGCCGATCAAGCGTGCCGAAGCGGAACAAGCCATCGCCGATGGCTGCGAAGAATTGGACATGGTGGTCAATATTTCCAAGGTCCTCAGCGGTGATTGGGACTACGTGCGAAACGAGATTGCCGAGATCGTGGAGATCGCGCACGCCGCCGGACAGAAGGTGAAGGTGATCTTCGAAAACTCTTATCTCAACGACGAGCAAAAAATCCGCCTGTGTGAAATTTGCACCGAGGTGAACGCCGACTGGGTCAAGACATCCACCGGTTACGGCAGCGGCGGCGCGACGCAAGAGGACTTGAAACTGATGCGCGAGCATTCCGGCGACCAGGTGCAAGTCAAAGCGGCCGGTGGCGTCCGTGATCTGGATACCCTGCTGGCCGTCCGCGCAATCGGGGTGACGCGTTGTGGTGCCAGCCGAACCGCCGAAATCCTCGGTGAAGCCCGCAAGCGATTGGGCTTGCCCGAGATCGAAGCCACCGCGTCGGACAACTCGGGATATTAGCAGCCAAGAGGATCCTGGGGCGGCGGAACCATCGCAAAGGCTCGGTTCGCTAGCCCCGGGCTATGGAGATGCAGGCCCTCCCGGTGAAGCGAGTCTCCAGCCGGATGCGCTCCGGCGAGAACCGGCTGATAGAATAGGGCGGTCGTTGATCCCGCCGCATTCGTCCAGCCCTCGCAATCTTATGTACCGCTGCTTTGCACTGCTTCTCGCCTGCTTCACCGTTTCCGTTGCCGCTGCCGTCGAGCCGCCGCGGTTGCTGGATCCCGATCTGCAGATTGAACTGATCGCGTCCGAACCGGATCTGGTGACTCCGACCGGTTGTTGCTTCGATGACGACGGCTCGCTGCTGGTGATCGAGTGTCACACGCACTTTCCGCCGGACGATTACGTCGGTCCCAAAACCGATCGCATCTACCGGTTTGATGACAGTGATGGCGATGGGGTGCTGGATCGACAATCGCTGTTCTACGAAGGTGGGATCGCGACGATGAACATCGTCAACCTGGGCGACGGATCGTTTGCCGTTGCGACGCGGAGCGACGTCGTGCGGCTGCGGGATACCGATGGGGACAAGGTGGCCGATGAACGCACCGTCTTGTTGTCCCACAACACCGCCGCGGTGTATCCCCACAACGGACTGGCCGGATTGACGCTGGGGCCGGACGGTTGGCTGTACGTCGGGCAAGGTGAAAATTTTGGCGAGCCCTATGAGTTGGTCGGAACGGACGGATCCAAACAGATCGGCGGCGGGGAAGGCGGTAACGTGTTCCGTTGCAAGACGGACGGCAGCGATGTTCAGCGTGTGGCTACCGGATTCTGGAATCCCTTCGGTTTGTGCTTCGATTCCGCACGGCGACTTTGGGGCGTCGGAAACGATCCCGACGCGATGCCGCCGAATCGTTTGATGCACATCGTCCCCGGCGGTGATTATGGATTTCAGTTTCGATTTGGCCGAGCCGGCGTTCATCCGCTGCAGGCCTGGGACGGTGAATTTCCAGGCACCTTGCCGATGACGGCCGGGACCGGTGAGGCCGCGTGTGCCGTCGCCGTGCACGGGCAACACCTGTGGGTGACCAGTTGGGGCGACAATCGCATCGAACGCCACAGCCTGGTCCAACGCGGTGCGACGTGGGGGACCACCGTCGAGACGGTCGTCCAAGGGGATGCCAATTTTCGTCCGGTCGCGATGGCGGTCGCCGCTGACGGCGCAGTCTACGTGACCGACTGGGTGGATCGAAGTTATCCGGTTCACCGAAAAGGACGTTTGTGGCGGGTGGTCCAGAAAACGGCCGAAGCAAGCGCGACCGACGACGACGTGCCTGCACTGACCGCCCCCGAGAAACACGCCAACGTATTACGTGAAGACGGCTCGCTCGCAATCGATCGCAGATTGCAGGGGCTCGACAGCACCGATCCGTTTGTCCGTCAGGCTGCCACGTTCGGGCTGGTGCAAACGGACCAATTGATGTCGCTGGGACGTGAGCAGGCGACGACCGCCGACCAGCGTGTCGGGTTGCTGACCGCGTGGCGCTGGAAGGAAATGGTCGACCCGAGCTGTCTGTCCGCTGATGAACGTCGCGTTCTGATTGAGTGGGGATTGGGGGATCAGTCCGAAGCCGTGCGGTTGGCGGCGATTCGCTGGGCAACCGAACGCGACTGCAAGGATCAACTTGCGGCGATCAAAGGTTTGCTGCAACGCCCCGAGATCTCGCCGCGTCTGTTTTCAGCCGTGATCGCATCAATTGCGTATTTGGAAACCGGTTCGGCGTCGGGACGAAGTCGTGATCCGGCGATCGAAAAACTGTTGATCGAATTTGCCGGCAATTCAGCCGCGTCGCCCAAGTTACGCGCGATGGCGATCCGGCGCATCCCCGAACTCTCCGAGACGCCGACCGACCAACAGCTTCGCCAATGGCTCGACGATCAGCCCGACCGTGATTTTGCCAAGGAAGTCGTCGGCCTGTTAGCCGCCCGCGGTGGCAAGGCAGCATTGGATCAACTCGCCGCGATTGCCGCTGACGAACGATTCGACTTGCAAACCAGAGCCGACGCGTTGGCGGGGTTGTCACGCAACGCCGATGCGTACGCCACGCTGATCAATCGTGCTTCGCTGCCCAAACAGCCCGACACGTTGCGGGTGGAGGCACGGCGCATGCAGAAGCGGAATTGGGGGGCCGACGAATCACGTCCGGACAAAGATGACGTGGAGGCGTGGATGACGTTGATCGCCGACCCAGGCGATGTCGATGCGGGACGTCGCGTCTTTTTTCGCACCACGTGCGTGAACTGTCATCGGCACAGTGGGCGCGGTGCCCAGACCGGGCCCGACTTGACCACGTTATCGGGCAACTTGACGAAAAAACGCGTGTTGGATTCCATCCTGCATCCCAGCAAAGAAGTCGGGCCGCTGTATGTGCCCTGGAAGATCTTGACGACCGATGGGAACGTGTTGACAGGGTTGAAATTGGATCGTGCCGGAGCCGGCAATAGCATGCGGTTTCAAGGTGCCGACGGAGAGGTTTTTGAAGTGCCCCTGGCCGAGGTTCAGCAGCAAGAACCGGTCGATCAATCGATCATGCCGACCGGATTGGAGGGCACGATGAGCCTCGGCGAACTCCGCGATTTGATCGCGTTTTTGATCGGCGAGTGAGCATTGTGCGGGATGCGTCTGAAGGCCGGGTACCAGAGAACGCTGGTGTGCAGGCTTTAGCCGCCCGTTTCGCTGCTTCGCAGCGAGTGGGATGCGCCTAAAGGCTGGACACCAACGAGTGCTGGTGTGCAGGCTTTAGCCGCTCGTTTCGCTGCTTCGCAGCGAGCGGGATGCGCCTGAAGGCTGGACACCAACATGCGCTGGTGTGCAGGCTTTAGCCGCTCGTTTCGCTGCTTCGCAGCGAGCGGGATGCGCCTGAAGGCTGGACACCAACATGCGCTGGTGTGCAGGCTTTAGCCGCCCGTCTTGCTGCTTCGCAGCGCGTGAGGAATCGCCTAAAGGCTAAACACCAACGAGTGCTGGTGTGCAGGCTTTCGCCGCTCGTTTCGCTGCTTGGGACGTCGATTGTATTACTGACGAATGACTCGGCGTACCGCGTTGTGGGAACGACTCGCGAGCGGCAACCGCTCCTGCGGCCTGCACGCCAGCGGCGTGCCACATCAAAGCTTGGGGTCGCGACCGCGCACCCCAAGTTCCTGTCGCCTACAGGCCGCCAACCCCAACGGGGTTGAACAGAGCAACACGGTTCGCCTGATTCACGCCGCCGTTTGCGCACCCCGGATTGTGCCGCGCCGTTTGTTGAACCCCGCTGGGGTTCCCCTATCCTCTGCGCCCCCACCCGGAGTGCGCTTCGCGACTCCGGGCTTCGTTGTGGCACCGCTCTGCGGTGTGCACCGCAGAGCGGTGCCTGCCCCAAAAGTCGCTCAGTAATACAATCGACGTCCCTCGCAGCGAGTGGGATGCGCCTGAAGGCTGGACACCAGCGAGCCGCCACCACTTACGGTGCGGCGACGTCGTGCAGGGTGGCGCCTTTGTCGTCGCTGAGCACCAGGATCGCGTACCGCTGGGCGCCTTTGGCATCGGCGGCACTGATGCTGGTGTAGTCAAACCGTCCGCGACCGTCGGTGTAGCCGTCTTTGAAGAATCGGACGCTGCCATCGGGATAGCGAGCGTAGACCTTCACATAGGCACCGGCGACGGGGCGATGCGAGGTGGCATCGGTGGTTTGCAGCTGTCCGAAGCCTTCACTGACATAGGTCGTCAGCTCACCCCCGTAATACAACGACGTGTTTCGCGAGGCCCCGACGTTGGCTTCGACCAACAGCGTTTTGCTTCGTAGATCGGCCGGGATCGGGTAGCGTGCCGTGCCGGTCTTGGATTTCATCGTCACGGTGTCGGCCCGTGTCGGCCGAACCATCGCGATCCGTTGCAGGTCATCGCGTGCGAACGGGGCGTTGCTGAACAGCAGCTCCAAATCGACGCCGTACAAGTTGATGTCGACTTGGTCGGTATTACGGTGGTCGATCCGCACCGTGTCGTCTTCGACGCGGACGATCACTTCGGGGACCGACGCAGACGCTTGGCTGTTGGCCCGGTCTCGGTCGGCGATCGCCAGATCAGCAGCCTTGGGTGAAACTCCGGCATCATCGATCGCTTTCGGGTCACCGACCGAAACGAGTTGCCCGGCGTCCATCAGTTCGAAACGCTGGCGAACGTGCAGTCCCATCTGGGCAAAGCGGTCGTTCCAACGCGGAACGGGATGGGATTCGTAGCGTCCAGCGATTTCCAAGGCCGCTTCATAGTTGCCTTGATGAAGTGCCAGGTAGCCCGCCAAATAATCGTGTTGCAATTGACTGGGGACTTGTTCGCGATTGAGCGTGCCGAAGAACTGCGTCGCTTCTTCGATCCGGTTCTGCAGCAACAGGTAGTACGTCAACGGTAACTTTTCGGTGGCCGCGATTTCGGCTTGGAAACCGAGTCGACGGACGAACTGTTGGTAGTGGTTTAGGAAGGTCGGGTTCAAAATCTCATCGACTTCACCCAAACGATGGATTCGGGCGCGAACCAGCGGCGCGTACTCCAAGTGTTCGTAGGCGGCTTGTTCGATCGAATCGATCGTCAACAGGGTCGACTCCAACGAGGGGCCGACGCGTGCGATCAAGTCGTTGCGAAGCGAAAGAAAGCGACGCATGGAATCCACGTCATCGTGATGAAAACCGTACGCCCAGACCGCGGCCTCGGGCAATCGGGCTTGCTTCATCACATCGACGACGGTTTCGTAGATATCGCGATCACGCATCCGATGCAGCACATGTGTCCAATCGAGTTCATGCAGATTGGCTTGGTCGAGGAACGATTTAATTTCAGCTGCCGAGCCGTCTCGGGCGATCGATTGCCAGGTCACCGTGTCATCGTTCCATTCTTCGGCGACGTTGAACGTCTTTTCTTTGCCACTGGCCAACAGCGTTTCGCCTTGGGAAACGGTCGCGGGATAGTGGACGAATTTGCCGGCGGCGGGGAAGTAAAACTTGTAGTCGATGGCCGAGACGGCAAACGGTGCCAGCTTGATCGTCTTGCTGTCGGTGACTTGGCTGCCGGCCAGCGGGATGCTGCCGGCGGGGATCTGCCAAAACAGCTCCACGATCTTCTCGGTCGCCGTCGGGTTGGAAACCACGACTTGCCCCTGATAGGCTTCGCCGGTGACGAACTGGTCGGGTTCTCGCAATTCTTCGTCGTCGCGGCGATTTTGGTCGACTTGCTGAAACAGTTGCCCGATCAGCACGCCGGGCTCCGCGTCGGCAGGCTTCAGCGTTCGCAGGCGTTTGGTCACCAGGGCGACGGGATGTTCCGGCCGATAGACGGTTTCTGGCTTGGAAGGCAACGAGATTTCACCGGACTTCAGTGGCAACCCGCACATCGCCAAGGCGATCAGCGCGGAGTGTCGATTGTTGGTACATTCGAGCAAGTGTTTCGAGACGTTCGGGACAGAGGCCTCGTCGGTCCACTCGTTGTTGGCAAGCTCGTTCCAGAAGGCGTTGATCGGAATCAGTTCGATCGGTGACGGACCACCGACGACACGGACTCGATCAAAGTGGCTTTCGGCCCATTGTTTGGTGCTGTCGAGTTCTTGGTAGAACGCGCGTTGAGCTTCGAGCCCCAGGCTGCGGCCCCCGAACATCATTGCGGTGCCCGGCACGGCTTTCTGCATGCGGCCGAGCCGACGGGCGACGCTGGCACGTCCCTCCTGTTCAAGTTTCATTTTGGCCTCGCCACCACCCATGCCTCCCGACATGCCCATCGACATGTCCATGTCCATGTAGAGCCCATCGGCCATGTCCATCGATTCGTACATGGCTTCCATTTCGACCATCTCGCCGGAGACCGACATGCGGCTGGATCGCAAGGCGCTTTCGATCAGTTTTCGGCTGGCGCTGTAGTCCTCTTTCAACAGCGCAGTGGTCTCAAACAGATCGCGGCGGATGGAGGCACGCAGCGCCGGGGCGCGGATGGCCAACAGGGCGCGTTCTGCGGCCGAGAGACGTTGGTATTTCCAAAGCGTCGCGTACTCGGACAGATCGTTGCCGAGCAACCAATGGTCAATGAATTGCTTTTCTTTCTTGTTGCTCAAATAAGGTTTGATCACCGCATCGAAGAATTCGCGATCGTGCATCCGCAGAAACAGATGCAATTCGTGGCAGGCAAGCTCAGAGTAGTGCTTGAGTTTTTCGGCGGTGCTCAGGGTGTGCCAACGACCGAGCACTTGGAATTCGTCCAGCCGCGCGTCGTCGATCAGTGTCCGATAAATTGTCATCAAAGAATCGACGTTTCCGTAGACCTGAACCTGGGCAGAACCGAGCTGGGCGAGGTCGAGCGGATCAGCGGCCGAGACGATCGAAACGGCCCGCTCGAAGGACAGGGATTGGTCCAGGGGCAGGGAGTTGGCCAGTCGCAGGTCTTCCGTTTCGGCATCGGTCAATGGCGCCGTCAGCGTTCGTCGCAACACGGTCGCCGGATCGGCCACGATCACCTGAACGATCGGCATGCCATCGATCAAGTCCGCGGGGATGGTGACGCGGCCGTCGGCATCCGCGATCAAGTTAGCCGCCAGCACGCCGGCGTCGGACAAAAAGTCGAAATCAGGGCTGGCAGCCGCACCACCGTCGTGCTCGAACGCGCTGTCGGCTGCCAGGGCCCCGCTCTCCCGCGGCGCCGCAGCTGATGGCGGGGGGACTTCTCCGTCGCGCGCTCTTTGGCTCTCGTTGGACGTCGTTTCGGTTTCCCACGGGTTCAGTAGGATACTCGGTTGGGGCAGCATCACGCCGGGGTATTTGGCGGCGTATTGCCGACGCAACACGTACTCGTATTCGTCACCCAAACGTAGATCGCTGACGTATCCGCAACGCCCCAGTGACAATTGTCGACCGCGCAGCGACGGCATCCCCAGATGGAAAACATCCAGCGGTGAATGGCGATCAAAGTAGCGTGATGCGACGACGTGGACCCGGGCCGAATTCGTGTTGCCGGCCAGCTGCACCGTTACGCTGCCGTCCGGGTTGCGATCGATGTCGCGGATCGAGATCGGGACGGCAACACTCTGCTCGCGGTGCCGGATCTGTCCGACCAGGATCTGATCGATGGCGGGACCTTGGACGACGGCAATTTCAGTTTGATCACCGCTGCGACGGTCGACCAGGCGAAGGTCCCCCGCGGGCAGATCGGAGGCAACCAGAAAACCGTTTTCCAGTCGCAGGTGGTCCGAGTGGTCGACGTGGTTCTGGCCGTCACGCGTCGCCAGCAAGCGAAATTGGTCGACCGTTGCGCCATCGACCAAGGGCAGACGCAAATCGTCGTCCGTCGACAGGTGCAACGCGGAGGGCCAGATTTGTTGATTGAGTTTCAGGTCAAACTGATGCTGGGTCTGATTGGCGATCCCGTAATACAAGCGGCGCACACCAGCCAGTTGTCCCAGGTGCACCCGTCCGCGGTCATCGCTTTGCAGGTATCCGCTGGGACGGACCTGGCCGATGTCGACGGCGAATTCAAGTTGCACCGTCGCACCGGCAATCGCTTCGCCGCTGCGTCCGCGCGTTTCGATCACGTAGTTGTCGCCGTCGCGGGTCAGGAAGGCATCGACGGTGTGGGTGGTGCGGCGGATCCCGGCGATTTCGATGGAGTGGCTGGCGTTTAGTTCTCGATGTCGGCGGTCCGAGAGGCCGACCACGTGACCGGACAAGTAAAAGTCGATCCGGGCGACCCGAGAGGGAACGCGGAAATCGAGCTGCATTTCTTTTGACTGATCCAGTTCCAGCCCGCTGAATTGCTTGCTGGTTTCGATGCCGTCGAGATCCGTGGCGACGATCCGAACCGTCGCTTCTTTCAGGATCGCCGGGTCGACGGGTGTCGTTCCCACTCGCAATTGCGGACGGACCAGCAGGGTCGCGGTACGCCCGGATTGAAGCAGCGTTTGGTCGACAAAGAAACCGGCTTTGAGCGTGTAGTTTTCGTCGGGCTGTCGAATCTTGATCGACTTGGCGATCTTGCCATCGCTGACGATCACCTTACGGTCGACCGCCTGATTGACCATCGGCAAGCTGACACGCCCGCTTTCGTCGGCGGCAAACTCCTGGTTGCCCACATAAATCTTTGCCGTCGGCAACGGGTTGCGATTCTCATCCAAGACCGTGATCTGCATCCCGTTGGCATTGTTCGAGCGAACCGTTTGCAGGTCACCGCGGCGGATCAGCGTGCGGGCGCGAAGCCCTTTACCGACCAAGTCGATGATCCAGACCCCACGGTCGCTCGCCTCGGGGATGGCGATCGTTTCACGATGCCGCTCAATCGCCGGTCGGTCGTATTCGATCGTCTTCTCGTGCGTCGCGATCAGGCCATCGAGTTCGACGTCGGTGTCCAAGCGGCCGTCGTTGGTGCGATGGAACGCCAACGAATTCATCTCGTATATGCGGACGACCAGTTTGTCGATGTTCTTGACATCGACGAGCAATTCGGTGGGTTGCCGATCGTCGTAGCGGATGGGGTTGTTCGGCGCGAAACTGAGTTGGACTTTGTCGCGCAGTTCGCGACGTTCGCTGGCCGACAACATGTCGTAGAACGGTTGCGGGTTGGCAACGCCGGCCATCAATTTCGTCCGTGCAAACACGCGCCGCAGGAAATCAGGCTGCAGGTAACGCTCGAACGCATTGGTATCCTGCGCGTCGCGGAGGAAATGTTCGAGATAGGTTTCCACCAGCATCTGTTCGTTGCCGATCGGCGGCAGGATCGCGATCTGGGAAAAGTCCTCGTTCAAGTTGGCTCGCGATCCGGCGCGGGCGAGCACGGGGCTGATCAGTGGACTTTGACGCGGCAGTTGCAGATAACGCAGAAACAGATCGACGTCCCAGATCCCGGCCGCCAAGTTGGCCTCCAGCAAGCGATAGGTGGCCGACGCCTTGAGTGAGTTGTACGAGGCGGGAAGCGTTCGCACGTAGGCTTCCAAACGCACCAGATAGTCGCGACGTTGATCGGGTTGTTGGCTGATGTCGACATCGGCACTCGGTCGCAGCATCCGCAGTTTTGCGTTGACGAAGGCGTTGTCGTCGGTAACCGCCGCGACGCTGCGGCCGACGTTGTCCAATTCGCCTAGGGTCAGAAACTGGTGAGCCGATAAATCACCGAAACGTTGGTCCCGTGCCGGGCGTGATTTCAATTCTGCGATGACAAGCTGGTCCAGACCCTTCAGGTACGAACCGTCGACCCGCTTCAGAAAATCGTGCAACGAGACTTGGGTCTGGTTCGCATTCCCGTTCAGGTACCAATCCGCGGCGATCTGCATTCCGATCGGGGACAGCGGCACGTTGTCACGCAACGAGTCTTTGACCAGTTGCTGTGAATTGATGAAGTTGCCGCCCAGTTCGCTGGGGTAACGACGGGTGCCTTTTTTGGCCGGCGGCGCGTGGTTGAGTTGAATGCCCAGTCGATTGACAAAGTAATCGATCGTCTGTTTGGGCGATCGATCGTAGGTCAACAGCCGTTGACGATCGGTCATCGAATGCATCAATGCCGTCAACGATCCCTTGCGGCTGGCCGACCAGTCTTTCAACATCGCCTCGGCACGATCCAGCTGGGACGTGTTTTGGTAATGCAAGCAGTGGTAGAAGAAATAGTCGTCACTGCCGGGGATCAACTCCGCCAGAATCGCCTCGCGGTCGTCTGCCAGCGCAAATCGTTCCATCAATCCGATCGGTGCAGCCATAACATTTGTGGGGATTAGTCCGGCCAAGACCAGGCAGGTGGCCACACAGAGGGTGAGCCCTTGCAGGATGGCGGAGCGACGTGGAAGTTGGTTTGGATCTTGCGGCAGCATGACAGATCACCCGGAAGTGATGGAGAGGGACCGATAGCTCGATTCGGAACACCAAGAAGCAGACGAGCGGCGACGGGGACGCCTGACGGTTTAACGTAGCCGCTGAGAACGACGAAGGTCGTGCCGATTTCTTAGGAGAAACGAAGAATTTTCGGCGAAATCGACGCTGTGAGACGCTCGTGTCGCTCGCCAGGATGCCCGCCGGGACTTTTGAATCGGATGGAGGTCACGCTGTGCGTGACAAATGGCTGCAAACCGGGCCTTTCGGGCCTTGTCCCCAGGCTCCCAACGACTGAACGGGGAATGGTGGCTGGGGGCAGAGGTAGGAAGATTTTGGCGGTAGGAAGATTGGCTCAACCGGATGGCTCGCCGATGGTCGATCGCTGGATCGAATCGGCGCTGCCATGCGTTCCCAGACGGAGCCTGGGAACAACACGCAACGCATGCCGTACCGGTCTGCCCGATGCTACGCCGTCTTGCTGTCGACGCTGGCAGCCACACTGGTCTCGCTGTTGCGCAGCAGCTTGGTGAACTCGTCGACTCCTTCTTGTTCCTCTTCCAAGATGTTTTCCAGGAAGATCACCAGCGGGCGATTGCCTTCGGCCAACTCCAACGCTTTGGTGTACATCTCCACCGCCTTGGACTCGAATTCGAGACTGTTCTGCAAGATCTCTTGCAAGTCGCGGGTCTGCTTGATCTCGTTCCGCGTCGCGGCGGGAACACCACCAAGGGCGACGATCTTGTCGCCGACCAGCTTCGCGTGGCCGAATGATTCTTCGGCGTTTTCCATGAAGGTCTTGGCGTAAACTTCACGCCATACGCCTTCGACGATAAAGCTCGCTTGGGAGTACTGTGCGACACCCGTCCATTCGTGTTTCAGGCATTCGTTCAATTGCGCGATGACGGCTTCGTGACTCATTTGTATTTCTCCAGTTGGGGGTGGATGTCCGTTGAATCATTCACCATAGCGCTCGAAGGTGGTTTCCGGCAACTGATATTTAATGCAACGCGTCGCAAAATTTTTAAATCAGCTGGTCGGCACGCGTCTTGTTGAGAATCGTTCGAGACAACTTGCCAGGATGGGAGCGTTTTGTTGAAATTGCGTCTCAAGTAAGGACCCGCCTTTCACGAGCGACGAAACGATGACCGACGCACCCACCGTTCTGGTCTGCTGGACCACCGTTTCCCAACAGGAACAAGCTCGGACGATTGCCCAAGCCTTGCTGGAGCGGCGCGTGGCGGCTTGTGTCCAGATCGATGGCCCGATCGAAAGTCACTATTGCTGGGACGGACGCGTGTGCTGCGAAACGGAGTATCGCTTGGTGATCAAGACGTCAGCCGGGCAACAGACTCGTTTGAAAGACGTGTTGCGGGAGTTGCATCCGTACGAGGTTCCGCAAATCGTGACCGTGCGGAGTGTGGACGTGGATCGTGACTACGCGCGGTGGGTGGACGAGCAGACGGGGTGAGAGAGGGGCGGGGTGAGGGAGGGGAAGGGGCGGGCAAGCTGGCGCTTGTGGGGGTCGCAAGCTGGAAGCTTACGCCACCTGGGGTCGCAAGCTGGAAGCTTACGCCACCTGGGGTCGCAAGCTGGAAACTTACGCCACTTGGCGGCTTAGGCCACTTTATTCGAGGCCTTCGATGCCTGGGGGTGGGATCAGGCCGCCGCCGATGTTGCCCAGGTTGCGGGCAAAGAACCGCGGCTCGATCAGGAATCCGACTCCGACGTTGTCTCGCCCGGTGTCGACGTTCAGGTTCACCCGCAACAACAGGGACTCGCCGATGCGTGTCAAACCATACGACTGTCCGACCGATCCGGTGTTGCCGAAGTCATAGGTCATGCCGCCGGAGAAGATCCATTTTTCGTTCATGCGGTAGTCGTACGTCGTGCGAAGCACGGTGCTGCTGATCGGGCCTTCGAGTGAAAGCAGTCCGATGTACGTGTCGCTGACACCGGGCCGACTGGTCCGCAACCCCGCGCTGATCGAACGCAAGCCGCCGTCGAAGAAGTCGATGTAGCCGTCGCTTAAGATCGAATAGCGGTCCCCGAGGTGATAGCGAAAATCGTAGGTCGTCGGTCCCACCGTTTCACCGAAATTATCGCGATCGGATTTCGGGAACAGGATGGTGTCAAAGTCCAATTGGATGATGTCGACGATCCGTTCGCGGCCCGGCAGGCCACGCTTGGTCTGGAATCGCTGATGCAGCCCCAGTCGCAATTGCTGCAGATCATCGGCGATCACGTCACTGGGGCTGCTCACCCCGCGCTGGATCCCCTGACGCAACGCATACGTTCTCGGGTCGAACTCGCTGGGCAATGTGCCGCCGAAGGTGGTGCCGATAAACCGTCTGCGAAATTGTTCCTGCGCGTTGTCGTCGAGTCGATCGTAGAGCGGCAATTCGTCCAGGTCCGTGTCACTGTCGGCGTACCAGTATTCCGCCGTCCAGTCCAGCTTGTGGGCCAGCCCGCGCATGTTCAGCAAACTGCTTTGGATCGTCGGGTCGATGCGGACCATCGGCAGGTTCAACTGCAGTCCGGCCTGACCGAGCAGCCGCGTCAGCGATTGGCCGTCGGCGGCCTCGCCGTAATGGGCAGCTTCCAACGAAGCGACGGGCCGGAAATTAAAGGGGCCTACCGGCAGCCCGATTGAAAGCTCCTGGCGTGTCGATGCGATCACTCCGCCGCTGGCAACCTCGCCCGGCAACGGGAAATGGTTCGCCGCCTGGACCGGGTCGTCCGGGGCATCGGCGACGTTCAGTTTGGAGTACGACGCATGGTTGTGCATCTGCCACGTCAATCGTTCTTGCAAAAACGAGCCGCCGAACAGGTAATGGTTCAGCGCCGGCAACCGCTCCGTTTCCTGAAAGAAATCATTGACCTGAGCGTTCGCCGCCAGATCAAAGAGCTGGTTGTGGTGGTATTTGCGAAGCCGGAGCCCGGTGACGTGGTCGGGGTCGTTGTCCCATTCGTTTTCCAAATACTGTTCCAGAAAATTACGATCGCTCAGCCAGCCAGTTTGGGCGATGAACTCGTAATCGTTGGCCAGTTGTTGTCGGTGACGCAGCAACGCCCGGCCGCGGTTTTTGGTTTCCGGTTCCAAGGAAAGCCGATCGAGTCCCAGCCGATCGCGCCCGCTGTCACGGATGCCCCACACGTCCAGCACGCCGCGCGTGCGGCCTGGAATGCTGAACAGTCCCGGCAGGTTGTATTCCAAGTGCGTGCCGAACGCCGGCCCGCGATCGCTCAAGTAGTCGGTGGAGATTTCCCAGTCGACGCCCTTGGACACGTTGTCGATGCCGAACAATTGAAAGACGTCCCAGTCGAGCATCACCTGGGTGCCGAAGTTGCTGTCGTTGTTGATCTTGATGTCTGTCACATAAAAGACGGGGCGCTCTAAACTGGTGGAAAACTGTGGCCAGTAAAAGATCGGGATCCCGCCCAAAAACACAAAGCTGTTGTTGCTGCGAACAAACGGATCTTTGTCGGCGACCAGCAATCCGGTGCGCGGATCGATCAGCGTCCGTGTCCGTTCAAAGAATTCCAGTTGTTCGCTCTGCAGCCAGTACCGTGGCACACCCATCCGGCTGCTGGTCACGGCGGCATCAAACGCGCGATAGTTGCCGCGGGCGACTTGCTGCAGCACTTCGGCTTTTAATCGCACCACGCCCTGGTATTCCGGAACCGTGGTGATCGCTTCGGCGTCCAGCACCATCCCGGTTTCGCGGGTGACGTTGTAGAACATCGAATCAGCGTAGATCACATTGTCGCCTTGACGGAACACAATGTCGCCTTCGAGATACAGTTCGCCTTCGGCGGCCGACAGGTCCGTCGAGCCGTCGAACACGTTTGACAAGTTCGGCAGCCAGCCGACGACGCGGTCGGCGGAGATGGTGACGGTGCCAAAATTCATGAAGCGGCCGTCGTCGAACTGGGCCGAGACGTCGCGGACACGGATCGTCACGCCGCCGCGCGCGAGAATGATTTGTTCGTTCGTTTCTGGACGCAGGACGCTATCAATGATCGGTGGGTGCGAGGCGCCGCGGGCATCGATCTCGACGCTCTTGCTGCCTCCGCCGAAAAAGAACTGCGTCCCGCCGGTGGTCGCGCCGTCTTCAAACACGATCGGCGGCGGCGAGTCGACGGCCAGCGGAAGTCCGCCCGACGGCGGCAGCGGTTGCAGCGGCGCGAGCGTGTTGGTCGGCGGAGCCAGGGTGGGGGCCAGCGACGGAGACGGGATCGTCGAGGTTCCACCGGTCACGCCGGGATCTGGAACCGGTTGGGTGAATTGAACCTGGCCGACCGGTGACTCCGCTCGCTGCGGCGTGGCTCCCACCGCCTCGATGGAATCAAGCGGCAGGAATTCCAGCAGGAACGGACGCTGTGCAGGCTTGCCGCGATAGTTGGGGGCCTGGACCGAAGGGTCGCGGGGCGTGGTCCAGGTCGCCGTTCGTGGCGTCGGATCGACGCTGCCGTCGGGACGCACACGGCCTTCGATCACCAGCCGATTGCGAACGCGGCCGCGTGGACCATCGCTGACGATCAAGATGCGATCGGCCTGGATCTCTTGTCCGTTGTGACGCAAGACGCAGTCGCCTTCCAAGAGCGATGCCTCGGCGCCATCGATCTGCCAGCGGTAAATCGTGTGGCCGCTGGCGCGGATCGATTCAGACTCCGGGGGAGCGGCGACCGAGTCGATCGTAGCCCAGCATGCCCAGAGCAGGGTGATCGCGGAGCAAAGCAAGCCAATCCGGCGGTGCCGCAGGGGCGCAGGCCGAGGGCCGTGCCGCTCGGTCGGTTTCCGGGCGGTCGGTCGGTGCGAATCGGCAGTGGCTTCCGTGCCGGCCAAATTGCGTGTCGGGATCGGGTGCAACGAGGGGTTTTGCCACCGGCGCGTACGTTCACCGGTGGTCGATGCCGCGATCCTACGAAGTCCCAGCGATTCGTCACAAGCACAACCTGCCAATTCAGCCACCCAGTGGGGTAAGCTTCTAGCTTGCGAACAGTGGGGTAAGCTTCTAGCTTGCCTTTGCTCGCGATCTTCGCGAGCGTCAACTCCACTGCTCGCAAGCTGGAAGCTTACTCCACGGGCAAGCTGGCGCTTGTGGGGGTCGCAAGCTGGAAGCTTACGCCACTTGGTGCTAGCAATTGGATTGGATGTGTTCCCAGCGGAGATCGAATTTGCTGAGGTACTTGCGTAGCCGATCGGCGTCGTTGGGGCGTAGCTTGGCGAGCCTGGAGACTTGAAACAGCTCTCGGCCGGCGGCCGACAGCGATTTCGATCGTCGGCAAACCCGAATCACTTCGGCCAGTTGGACGCGGTCGAAGTGGTCGATGTCATCGATTTGCTCGGGTCGCAGCAGGCTCGCCAGCACGGTTTGGTGATCGTTGTCGCCGGGCTCGGTGCGGCCGGCACGCCAGTTGTCGCGCAGTCGGGCGATTTCTTCATCGACCTGTTCAATGCCGATTCGCCCGCCGATTGCGAGGGTCGCCATTCGCGTGACGGCGGCATTCAAATCGCGGAAATTGCCTCGCCAGGTGGTCGCCGGATCGGCGGCGAAAGCCAGGAACCGCGCTCGCGACTCCTTGTTCATCGAAACCTTGCGGCCGGCCGACTCGGCGAACCGCGCCAGTTCAAAATCCAGGTTGGGGTCGATGTCGTCGCGGCGCTCGGCAAGTCCCGGCAGATGGAACGTCCAGAGATTGATTCGTGCTAGCAAATCCTCCCGGAACCTGCCGGCGGCGACATCGGCCGTGAGGTCGCGATTGGTGCCGGCGATCAGTTGAAAGTCGCTGGACGTCGAATCATCTGATCCGACGGGCATGAACTGTTTTTCTTCGATCGCCCGCAGCAGCATCGCCTGCTCGTCCAAGCCAAGTTCGCCGATCTCGTCCAGGAACAAGACGCCGCCGTCGGCCGCCTTCAGCAGGCCCGGGCGATCGGTCGCGGCGCCGGTGAAGGCACCTTTTTTGTGGCCGAACAGCGTCGACATGGCCTGGTCACCTCGAATCGTCGCGCAATTGACTTCGACCAGCTCGCCCGCCACCAGATCGCGATTTCGTTTCAGTTGAAAGATGCGCTTGGCGAGTTGCGTCTTTCCGGCGCCCGTGGGGCCGGTCAGCAGGATCGGCGCCGTGGTTGCGGTCGTGACGTGTTCGATTCTCTCGATCAGGGCGTTGAAACGCTCGTCGCGGGTTTCGATGCCGGCTTTCAAGAAGGATTGGCTTTCGCGGTGTTCCTGTTGAAAACGCTTGGCCAGTTGATCATAGCGCGACAGATCCAGATCGATGATTCGGTGCATCCCGGCTGGATCGCCGGGACCGTTGCGGCGGCCCGACGGAGACGTTTGCAGCAACGCCCCGGGAAGGTGCCGCGATTCGGTCAGTAGGAACAGACAGATTTGTGAGACGTGGCTGCCGGTGGTGATATGGATCAGGTAATCCTCTCGCTCGGTATCGAAGGGATAGTCGCGGGCGAACGAATAAAGCGTCGCGTAGACGTCTTCGAAATCCCAGGGATCATTCATCACCAGTGAATGGAGCTGAACAGTCGTCTCGGGCGAAACCGATTCAATGTCGGCGGCGACCCGGCTCGCCAGCGACGTGTTGTGCCGGTCAAACAGCAGGTCGAGCCGATCGACCAGTAGATCGGGCTGTTGGCAGGCGGCAACGGTCGGCCGCCACTGCTGCCAGCGGTCTTTCCGCTTGGAGACGTGGTCCAGCTTGGTTCCCAGCAATCCGATGACGACGAGTTTCTTGTTCATAGACAAAATTATAGAACACGCGATAGAAAGATCGTTATTCAGCCAGCGGTCGTGCGTGGTTAGATTTTAGGATTTCACGTAAAGCGTTTAGTGGGAATGACTTGCGTGTTTTCTGCAGGTTTCGGCACGGCATTCGCTTTTCGTTTTTGGCAGCCACGAAACGAATTCACCCACGCAAGGAATCATCATGACGACCATGTCCCACCCCCGATCGACCGTGCCCATGATCGCAACCGGCGAAGCGACCGCGATCCTGCCGACCGAAACGACGTCGCCGATCCGGGTGATCGGAACCGCATCGATCCGCGAGACCTTTGACGAGTTGTGCATTCAGCAAGCGATCAATTCCCGCACCGCGCCGGGAGTGACGGACCTGGTCCTCAATCCCGATGCACACTGCGGTTATGGTGCCCCGGTCGGCTGCGTGATGGTTTCGCCGTCGCACATTTATCCCGGACCCGTCGGCGTCGACATCAAGTGCTCGATGAGTTTGCTGCAGTTGGATGTTCCGGCCGAGGCAATCGAAGATCGAACGGTCCGTCGAGCGCTGATCGCGGCGATCTGCAAGCGGACGCCTACCGGTGCCGGAAAGGGGCAGCGCAGTGTTTCCAATGGACGACGCGTGAATCGATCGCTGGGCATGAAGGCGGTGATCGAAGGCGCCAGCGAAGCCGTTTGTGAGCAACTGGGCATCCCAATCCGATGGGCCGACCGCTGCGAAGATTCGTTTCACGTCGGCCACGATGACACGCAAGAGGCGTTGGCGTCGCGATTGGATTGGTTGCTGACCCAGCGGCACATGACGAACTTTGCCGAAAAGATGACTCAGCTCGGTTCTTATGGTGGCGGAAACCATTTCGGGGAATGCGAAGTCGTTGAAGTCGGTGCGGACGATCGGTCGAAGCAAGTTGCCGAAACCTTCGGGCTGCGGGACGGAAAGGTTGCATTCCTGTCGCATTGCGGGTCTCGGGGATTCGGTCACAACCTGGCTTCGGGTCAGTTCAAGACGCTGCAAGAGAAGTTCAGTCGCTGGAGCATTCCGTTGCCTGCCGGTGACCGACAGTTGGTTTACGCTCCGCTGGGAAGCGACGAAGCTGACGGCTACTTGGACGACATGGCGCTCGGAGCGAACTTCGCCACCGTGAACCATTTGTTGATCAATGCCCTCGTACTGGAAGCGTTCCAGGAAGTGATTCCGGGAACGACCGGTGACCTGGTGTACTTCATCAGCCACAACATCGCGCGAAAGGAGATCATCGACAACGTTCCATCGTGGGTTCACCGCAAGGGAGCCACACGGGCGTTTCCCGGTGGGCATCATGCGTTGGCGGGAACTCCGTTTGCCGAGTCGGGGCATCCGATCTTGCTGCCGGGAAATCCCCGCGACGGATCGGCGGTGATGGTGGCTGACGAGGGAGCCGAGAAGTCGTGTTACAGCGTCAACCACGGAGCCGGACGGATCTTGGGACGTAAGCAAGCCAAGCGAACGCTGGATCAATCGACGATCGATTCGGAGTTGGAGGATCACGATATCCTGAGCAACTGCCGCTTCTATCCCAAGGATGAAGCGCCGGCGGCGTACAAGGATTTCAACGAAGTGCTTAGCAGCGTCAAGCAAGCGGGCTTGGCCAGCGAGGTCGCGCGATTGAAGGCTCGCTTTGTGATCAAGGACGCTAGTAAGGCGGATGACTGACAAAGAACGGTCATGACGCGCCACTGGCTGACGCCACGTGCTGGTAGTGCCAGCGGGACGCGTTAGCGAGCGGCGCGTGATGAACCACCGAACATGACACGTTGCTGGTTGACGTCACGTCCCCGAAATAGAAAACATGACTCCATCACCTACCCAATCTCGCATCACCATCGACGGCGCCCAAGGCGAGGGCGGCGGCCAGATCATCCGTTCGTCGCTGGCGCTGTCGGCCGTCACCGGGACGCCGATCCGATTGGAAAACATCCGCGCCGGCCGCAAACAGCCGGGGCTGCTGCGCCAACACCTGACCGCGGTCCGCGCCGCGGCCGAAGTCAGCGGCGCGGCGGTCAGCGGTGACCAACTCCGGTCCTCCGTCTTGGAATTCACGCCCGGAACCCTCCGTGGCGGTGACTTTCGGTTCGCAGTCGGTACGGCCGGCAGCACGTCGTTGGTCGCGCAAACCCTCTTGCCGGCGCTCGCCTCCGCCGGCGAGCCGTCCACCGTCACATTGACCGGGGGAACCCACAATCCGTGGGCTCCGCCGACCGATTTTCTGCAACGTTGTTTCCTGCCACAGTTAGCCAAAGCGGGACCACGTGTCGACGTCTCGCTCACTCGGCATGGCTTCTACCCGGCCGGCGGCGGCGAGATTCGACTCCAGGTCCAACCGCAGGCGTCATGGTCCGGTTTCGAATTACTCGATTGCGAACCGACCTTTACGTCCAAGGTGACTGCGATCGTCAGCAAGTTGCCGCGTGGTATCGCCGAGCGTCAGTGTGACACGATCCGTCGCAAGTCGAATTGGGAAAACGCCCGCTACGAAGTCATGGAAGTCGACGAGCCGATCGGACCGGGCAATGTCGTGATGATCGAAATCGAGAGAGCATCCGTGACGGAATTGTTCATCGCGCACGGCAAGGTGGGTGTCAAGGCGGAGCGGGTCGCCCGTTCGTTGCTCAAGCAGGTTCGCGCGCATCTCGGCAGACGTGTTCCGGTCGGCGAATACCTGGCCGATCAGTTGATGATGCCGATGGGACTGGCCGCGGCGCAAGGTCACACCAGCGCCTTCCGCAGCGGACCGCTTTCGATGCACAGCCAAACGCACCTCGCCGTCCTGAAAGTCTTCCTGCCGATCGAAATCGATGTGCAGGAAGACAACGACGTGATCGTCCGGTTTCGACCCCAAGTGGCGTAAGCTTCCAGCTTGCAAAAGTGGCGTGCGCTTCCAGCTTGCGTCACCCACGAGCCGACCCCGCTATCGCTTCGACTTGGGTAGCGGTTTGACCATCACGATCTCGGCGTCATTGCTCAGCTTTTTGCCGGGTGTGGTGCGGCCGTCGTCGATCGCCTTGCGCAGCATCGCCTTCATCTTTTTCACCCGATCGGGATGTTCGGCGATCAGGTTGTTTTCTTCGCCGGGGTCACTGGCCAGGTCGTAGAGTTGCATCGGCGGCATGTCGGACATGTCATGGCGGCCCGGTCGCGGGCTGCTCCAACCGCCCGAGCCGGGGCACAGGCAAAGTTTCCAATCGCCGTCGCGGATGGCGAACTGGCCGCCGATGGATTGTGAGATGATCGATTGTCGCGGCGGTTGCTGGGCCTGGCCGAGCAGGGTGGGCAGGAACGACACGCTGTCTTCGGCGCCGTCGGAGGGAATCGTCGCGCCGGTGATGTCCGCCGCGGTGGCCAGGAAATCGATCTGTCCGATCAGGTGTTCGGTGCGCGACCCCGGTTCGACTTTGCCGGGCCAGCGGACGACGAACGGAACGCGATGGCCGCCTTCATAGATGTCGGCTTTGTGTCCGCGATAGATGTAATTCTGGTCGTGTCCGGCCGCTTCGAGCTCGTTGATTTTTGCCGCCGGCGAACACCCGTTGTCGGTCGTGAAGACGATCAGGGTTTCGTCGGCGATGTTGTTTCTGTCGAGCGCCTCGAGGACTTGTCCGACCGTGGCGTCGACTTGCATCGTGAAGTCGCCATAGACGTTGATGCCGCTCTTGCCGCGCCACTGGTCGGTTGGCACGATCGGCGTGTGCGGTGCGTTGAGCGGAAGGTAGATGAAGAACGGTTGTTCCGAGTCCGCGTTCTCGTCAATGAAGCGAACCGTTTCTTCGGTGAACGTCGGCAGCACGTCGACGGCTTCGAAGTTGGCACCGGCGGGGCCTTTGCGGTTGAACGCTTTTTCGACGGTCGCCTTTTCGGTCGGGACGCGATTGCGGACAAAGACATACGGGGGCATGTCGAGTGAGGCGCTGATGCCGTAGAAATAATCAAAGCCGAGGTCGTTGGGGCCGTTTTTGATTTCGCCTTCGTAGTCGACGTCCCAGCCCTTGGCGTAGGGTTTGGAAAAGTCGCCACCGTCATCGGCCGTACCGTCACCCTTGAGCGGCCAGTCCCAGCCGAGGTGCCATTTCCCGATGCCGGCTGTCTTGTAGCCTTGGCTTTTCAGCATCGACGCGATCGTCAATCGGCCCGGCGAAATCAGCGGCGGCGAAAACCCGCCCAGGACGCCTTTTTGCAAATGGGTTCGCCAGTGATACCGGCCCGTCAGGACGCTGTATCGCGTCGGCGTGCAGACCGACGACGAGGTGTGGGCGTCACCAAAGATCATGCCTTCGGCGGCAATCCGATCGATGTTCGGCGTCGGGATCTTGGACTCCGGATTGAGCGCACCGACGTCACCGAAACCCTGGTCATCGGCAAGAATGAAGATGATGTTGGGGCGGTCGCTCGAGGCGGCTCGGAGTGATCTGGCATTGGGAAACGCGGTCAATGACGCGACCACTGCCAGTACCAGTGTTGCGATCCTGGATCGCATGGGACTCGGCGTTGACCGGCGATAGCTGGTTGACATCGGGGCAAGAGACAGAGGCATGTTGAATACGCTTGAGTGAACGGGTCGGGCGATGAGCATTGGGCAGGTGGATCGGTCCGGTGAGGCACCCTCGGAGTCGGTAGTGTCTTTCGTCGGGATCGCAAAGTCAAATCCCGGCTGGTTGGCTGGCCCGGCAATTGGCCCCCAAATCCTGCCGCTCGGGCATCGGGTAACACGGGATTCAGAAAGCGTTGGTGTACGCCTTTCGGCCGATACCACGGAGTGAAGACAAGCTGAGGTGCCCGGGCGCTGGCGCGAACCGGCTGATATCAAACGAATATCAGCCGTTTGGCGCGAGCCTACGGGCCCAAACGCGAGGAAACGACGGTTCACTTAGCGGTCTTGGGCTGAAGCCGCGGCACCAACACGTCGGCCCGTGCCAAGTGGCCAACAACGCGTTGGCTCGATCGACAAATCGTCCAGGAGGGTGAAGCGTGCGGTGTTGCCGGTCAGATGATCACCTCATCAACATTCCGCCTCGGTGTCGGTTTGACTTCCCTGCCGTGACCCAGGCGAAGCAGGATCTGAGGGTAGCCGTTGGCGCCGATCAATTTGGACAGCTTGGTGCGCAACCTGGGGATCTCGATCGGTTGATTCAGGTACGAAGCGTCGACCGACCAGGCCGCACCCCGCAGTAAGATCTTGGCAAGTGCCTGGCCGCACGCAATCCAATCCGCCGGCGTGTCTCCGTTGGTCCCGATGACGGCCAACAGCGGTGATCCTTCGGCGAGTTGTCGGTCTTTGGCGGCTTGGCCGTCGCCCCAGTCGAACGTGCGGACGGCCAGCCATCCGAAGTGTGACGCGAAATCACCGATGCCTTGCGAATAGCCAGGGATGCCGTCGCGTCGCGAGCTGGTGTTGGAATGGATCCATTTGGCAAGCTCGTGTCGAAAACGCTTGTCGCTCGCCTGCTCGCGATCACCCTCGCTGATCAAATCGGCAAGTGCGTGCTTTTCCCGATCGGAGTGAATCAAGTGGATCCATGCACCTTCGCTCTTCGCGTCATTGATCCATTCGGTTTGCAACTGTGGATCGACGTCTTGCTTGGTAAAGGGGAACCGGTTGGTGCGTCGATCGGGGATCGCTTCGAAGAGTTGCTGTTCGTCATCACTTGGCGCATAGGGTCCGGCGACCATCACACGAGCGATGACGTTTTCTTCATTGCCGGGCGGAAGGATTCGTACCATGGTGGCGAGGGAATCGCAGTGGATCGCCAGCTTCAAGTGGAATAACGCTGCTCCGCAACTGATCGTCAGCTCGCGATTGCAAGGATCGACCACGGGGCACGCCCGACTTACATCAGCCAACAACTCCACTTGGCCCGGCTTCAAACGGAACAGCCATGGCTGGGTGTTGTGGCCCGAGGGGGCCATGACCGCATGACCCACCATCTTGAGTAGGCGGTCGGAAAGCGTCAGAGAGGGTTTGGGGGGCGCAATCGTTGTCATCGGGTCGTTGCCTGAATGAGAAGAATGAAATCGCCGAACAGACGATCGCCGAACAGACGTCGGCGCAGACTTTCCTACTTCATGGCGAACGAACCGATCCTCACATGTTGCGCGTCATCGAGTGTTTGATCGATCACCGCCACTGGTCCTGTGATCGAATCACTTCCAACCACTTCAGTGTAGCGTCCGCGGGCCGAGTAGGGGAATTTTTCGGGACATCGTGAACCGATTCCCGGGTTTGCTGCCGACGACTGTGTCGCTTTGGCACAACAAGTGCGGTGGACGTTTCAACAGCACTCACATCCTTCACGTGGGTCGCACTTACCCCTTAATGGAAGATCGTTATGTATATCGGTGGTGGTATCCTCGGCACTGTCTTAGTCGTTCTCTTGATCGTTTACTTGGCGAGGCGGGTTTAAATTCTGTCCGGTGGACCGTCACCCAACCGATCACCCTCTCCCGTTGCCTCAACGAGACTCGCAATGTCTGCCCAGGACTTGTCTGGCCTACGACCGCTCGACGCAGAGGATCTGCAGCCTTCGACGAACAAACCGCAGGTCCAGAACGCATCTGCGAATGACCTGGTCACACTTCGTCGCGTGCAGCGGATCGCGAAACTGATGGACTCCTCGATGTCGATTCCGGGGACATCGATCCGATTCGGCCTGGACAGCGCACTGGGGCTGATTCCCGGTGTCGGAGACATCGGCACCGCAGCGGTAAGCGGTTGGATCCTTCTGCAGGCACGTCGCTCTGGCATGCCCAAACGACGTCTTGCACGGATGGCGGCGAACATCGTCATCGACCTGACCGTCGGCGCCGTCCCGATCGCGGGTGACGTCTTCGACGTCTTTTGGAAATCTAATTTGCGGAACGCCCGTCTGCTAGAAGACCACTTGTTGAAGAGGGTTGGATCGACCAGCGTTGAGCGATAAGCGGTCAACGTGCGGCGGGAACAGTCAGGCGGGAACGCTCGATTTCGGAATGGATGCACATTTATCAATTCGGGGTGCAAACTTCCAGCCTACGATCGACTGATACCGCAAGCTGGAAGTATTCGCCATTGCGGACGTTTTGCACGTCCGAGCGGGAATGATGCGAGCAAGATTTACTTGTTCTTGTACGCGTCTCGAAGGTCGCGGACTCGATCATGACCCGCCTTGACCTTCTTGTATTGTGCGGTGAGGACATCATTCATCGCGCTCCCAGCGGTTTCCTTCAGCACTTCCTCGTAGGCTTCTTTGATGTGGTCTTCGCCACGTTCAGCCTCGATCAGAATTACATGGGGGTCGCCGCCGTTAAGCTTGCCGCGGATATTGATCCAGATGCGATGGGTCTTTGCGGCGACGCTACCGTCGTCCTCCGCTTCTTCGCCGTTGAACTCAACGAGTCGTTGCAGTTCGCTGGCCATCGCCGAACGCTCATCGCCGAGTTGCTTGAACAACGTCTTCAGCTTTGGATCGTTCAGCTCTTCGGCCGATTCGTGAAAGCCGTTGTAGGAGTCGATGTTGGCTCGGATCAGTTTCTGGAGCTTATTGATCGTCGATTGGTTCAAATCGGTTTTGGTTTCAAGTGCCATCGTTTGTGTTCCCGAAAGAAAATGGTTCGTTAAAGAGGGCACGACGTCGCCGTGCGTTTCAATCGATCCATGACGCAAAGACCGTGCCGTAGCAGTGGCCATGTCCATAAACGTCGAGTCGGAGCATCTTTCGGGTGTCTGCTCCGCGCGAAGATCGACCGGGCTGATGTCGAAACGACCAGGGACGGGCGAGGCTTCAAGAAGAATACCCACCGATGGCCGCGCGTCGCCTACTTGTTTTGAACGAGCTTGGTTTCGGGATGACCGTACAGCCGGATCCAATCGACGTACATTCTGGCCGGTAACGTCGCCGTGATTTTTTCTGGCGTGTCGAGTCCCGTGTAGGAGTGAGTCCAACTGCCGACGGCGACGTTCAGGATCGGATAAAACGGCTGGTGGTACTCTTTCATCTCCGATGCGGTGATGTCCCAGGACCCAAACTCTTTGCCGTCCAAGAAAAACTTCATGTGCGTCGGTGTCCATGAGATCTTGTAGAGGTGGTAGTCCAGATGCAGGTCCACCGGCGCGTCGAACCACTCGACCAGACTCGTTTTTTGCTCGCCGACGCCGGCGAAGTGCAACGCGCAATTGATTTGTCGGTTTTGTAGTCCTTTGGCGATCCCGTCTTTGCCGCCGATTTCCAGGATGTCGGCTTCGCCGCACTTGGGCCAAACCGTACCAGGGAAATTGTTGCCGAGCATCCAGAACGCGGGCCAGATTCCGTCGGACGTGTCGGGCACCTTGATCCGCGCCTCCAGGTCTCCGTACTGGAATGCGAATCGGCCGCGGGTGTGAATCCGTGCCGAGGTAAACGCATTGCCTCCGTACGCTTCCCGTCGGGCTTCGATCACCAGGTTGCCGTCGCGGAGGTAAGCATTCTCAGGCCGATCGGTGTTGAACTCGAGTTGTCCATTGCCGAACCCATGCCCACCGACGTCGTAGCTCCAGACGTTCCGATCGAGCGATTCCCCGTCGAACTCTTGCGACCAGATGACGTTGGTGGATGCCGGATTCTGGCACCACGCCGGCGTCAGCCAGGCGATCAGTGCGGCTCCGATCAGCCAACGGAGAACAGAGGTGTTCCGATCTGACGCTCGGCAATTAATTGGATTCATGATGGACCTGTGATGAGTGGAGAGTCGGTCACGCTGTGCGTGACGAACGGCATGGGTGCGGCCAAGATTATAGTCGATTGGGCCTGCGGTTCTTGAAGCGGATTTAGGTTGAAAAAACCATCAGGCGGCATGAGTTTCAAGTATGATAAGTCGGTTGGCCCCTGACTCGCACCCACTACGTTGACTCGTGAGGTTGCACCTATGAGACGTTTCTCGGGTTTGGCTTATGCTTCCTTGATCGCCCTGATCATGGCGTCGTCGGCGGCGCATGCCGCGGTGATCACCAATGGTTCCTTTGAATCACCGGATATCCCGGGTGGCTCTTTCTTTGCGTCCTTTAATCCGGGCGAACCCATTGGTTCCGGATGGGTTGTCGACGCGGCTTCGGCCTCCGCTATCTTGGTGCTGCCAGAGGCGGCGGGAGTTCATCCCACGGTGCTCGATGGTGACCAGTACGCGGTGATCGGATTGGCACCGGACTTTGCAACGATCCGCCAGGACGTCGCACTCGATGCGGCCAGCTACCGGCTGTCCTTTCAGTTGGCCGCCGGCGAGACCGTCTCCGATGCCGCCCTGACGGTCGATATCCTGCAAAGCGGTTCCTCGGTCCTTGGCGGGCCAACTGGCTTCAACGTCCCAACGGGAAGTGGGTTTACAGAGCAGTCACTCGACTTCACCGCCTCCACCGCAGACAGCTACCGACTCGTTGTGACAGCGACCGGCGGCGCGACGGCCATTGACGCCTTTCAAATCACGGCCATTCCCGAACCGGGCACCGCCGTCCTGCTCAGTCTGTTCGCCGTCCCGATCTTACTGCGACGCAGACGGTGTCGGTCACGCTGTGCGTGACGATTGGCATGCACAGTATGCCCTACTTTAGCGATCGGTAACGCTGGATCAGGGTGTTGGTGGAACTGTCGTGGTCCAGCGGGGCGTCGGCGGACTCGAGTTCGGGGACGATCTTTTTGGCCAGGACTTTGCCCAACTCGACGCCCCACTGGTCGAACGGGTTGACTTGCCAGATCACGCCTTGAGTGAACACGCTGTGTTCATACAACGCGACCAGTTTGCCGAGCACCGCCGGCGTCAGCGTTTCGATCAGCAGCGTATTCGAGGGGCGGTTGCCTTCGAAGACACGGTGCGGGGCGAGTTCCTCCGACGTGCCTTCGGCCAACACTTCCTCACGCGTCTTGCCCATCGCCAACGCTTCGCCTTGGGCGAACACGTTGGCACTCAATTTGTCGTGGTGATCACCGATCGGATTGAGCGACTTGGCGAACGCGATGAAGTCGCAGGGGATCAAGTGCGTCCCTTGATGGATCAACTGATAGAACGAGTGCTGACCGTTGGTCCCCGGTTCGCCCCAGTAAATCGGACTGGTGTCATAATCGACGCGGTCGCCCGCCAGCGTGACCGATTTCCCGTTGCTTTCCATCGTCAGTTGTTGCAAGTACGCGGGGAAGCGGTTGAGGTATTGATCGTAGGGCAACACGGCGGTGGTTTGGGCGCCGAAGAAGTCGGTGTACCAGACGGTCAGCAAACCGAGGATCACCGGCAGGTTCTCTTCAAGCGGTGCGGTCCGGTAGTGTTGGTCCATCTCATGGAACCCGGCCAGCATTTCGCGGAAGTGGTCCGGACCGATGGCCAGCATCGTGGACAGCCCGATCGCGGAGTCCATCGAGTAGCGTCCGCCGACCCAATCCCAAAATCCGAACATGTTGTCGGTGTCGATGCCGAACTCGGCGACTTGCTCTGCGTTGGTCGACAAGGCGACGAAGTGTTTGGCGACGGCCGAATCATCGGCGTCGAGCTTTTCCAGCAGCCAGGTCCGCGCGGTGTGCGCGTTGGTCATCGTTTCCTGGGTGGTAAAGGTTTTTGACGCGATGATGAACAGGGTTTCGGCCGGATTCAGATCGCGCGTCGCTTCGGCAAAATCGGTCCCGTCGACGTTGGACACAAACCGCAAGGTCAGACCACGATTGCTGTAGTGACGCAGTGCTTCGTAGGCCATCACCGGCCCGAGGTCCGAGCCGCCGATGCCGACGTTGACGATGTTGCGAATCCGCGCACCGGTGTGTCCGATCCACTGACCGCTGGTGACCGAATCGCAAAACGCGGACATCTTGTCCAACACCGCGTGAACCTCGGGAACGACGTTTTTCCCTTCGAACTCGATCGTTGCATCTCGCGGTGCCCGCAGCGCCGTGTGCAACACCGCCCGGTCTTCGGTCGTGTTGATCTTTTCGCCCGTCATCATCGCCTCGATTCGCTCCTTCAGCCCCGCCGCTTCGGCGAGCTTGATCAACAACGAAACGGTTTCGGCGTCGATGCGGTTCTTGGAGTAATCCAAGTACAGCCCGACCGCTTCGAGCGAGAAGGTTTTGCCACGCTGCGGATCGGCGGCAAACAGCTCTCGCAGATGCTTTGACTTGATTTGCTCGTAGTGGGCGTTCAAGTTTTTCCAAGCGTCCTGTGCGGTCAGACTCTGGGGCATGGTGGTGGTCATCGGATCGAGGGGTTGGGGGTGAAGACGTCAGCAGGGCAGTTTAGCGGTTCACGGGCATTTTTCGAGCACGGGCCAAAGCCGGATTTAGGCAGGTTTCAGGTTTCCTGACTCCAGCGTTTTCTATGTACCGAAATTTGCCGGATAAGCGACGTCCTTCAGGCCCGGAGGGCCGGCAGAGTGGATGCCGGTGGCGTGAGCCACCGGAGATGATTTCAAGGAGTCTCTGAGGCCCAGCGGGCCGACACAATTCCCCAGCTTTTGGCAATACGCGCGATACAATCGGTTTCCTGAACCGCGGGTCGACCAAGGGATCGCGGCATTGTGTCGGCCCCAGCATGGTCGAGTAGACTGTGGGTACCCCGGTTTGCCCCACCAATACCCCGCGAATACCCCGCGAATTTTCTCGTGAACCTGACGACGTTTTCATTTTCGATCGGCTCGCTCACCGTTCTGCTCGCCGTCGTGCCCTTGGGAGCGAACGCGGCGGCCGAGCGGCCCTTGTCGTTCAATCGCGACGTGCGGCCGATCTTGAGCGACAAGTGTTTCTTTTGTCACGGCCCGGAGGACAAACATCGTGCGGCCGATCTGCGGCTCGACCGGTCCGATGCGGCTTACGGGGTGGCGATCGAACCGGGCAGCGCCGACGACAGTGAATTAATCGCGCGGATCTTGGATCCCGATCCCGAGGTTCAGATGCCGCCGCCGGAGACCGGCAAACGCGTGACCGAAGCGGAGTTGGCTGTCTTACGGCGTTGGATCGACGAGGGCGCGGAGTACGAAGCCTATTGGGCCTACGTCAGACCTGGGCCCGTACCGGTACCGCAGCACACCGGTCCGGATGCCGGCGTGCGGACGGAAGGCGTCGAGCCGGATGCCGGCCTCATCGATCGGTTGGTGCGGGCGGAACTGTCGCGTGGTCCGCTGCAACCCGCACCGCGCGCGACGCGTCGCGATCAACTTCGTCGGCTCTCCCTGGACCTGACCGGGCTTCCGCCGAGCTACGATCAGATCGCAGCCTTCGTCGCCGACGGTCGTCCCGACGCGTATGAACGACGCGTCGACGCGTTGCTTGCGTCGCTTGCGTTCGGAGAACACTTTGCCGAGTACTGGTTGGATCTGGTCCGCTTTGCCGACACGGTCGGCTACCACGGCGATCAAGTCCACAACATCGCGCCGTACCGTGACTACGTGATCGATTCGATCAACGACAACCTGCCGCTGGATCGTTTCAGCCGTGAACAACTGGCCGGTGACTTATTGGAAAACCCGACCATCGAACAACAGATCGCCAGCGGATACAACCGCTTGCTGCAAACGACACACGAGGGTGGCCTGCAGCCGAAAGAGTATTTGGCGATTTACGCCGCCGATCGCGTGCGCAATGTTTCTGCCGTTTGGATGGCCGCGACGATGGGCTGCGCACAATGTCATGACCACAAGTACGACCCGTACACATCCAAGGACTTTTATTCGCTGGCCGCTTTCTTTGCCGATGTCGACGAAGAGAAACATTTCAAAAATGGGACCAACGCGCTGCCGACCCGCCGGGAACCGGAGATCGATGTGTTGGGGCGGACCGATCGGCTACGGCTGGCTGAATTGGATGCCGCGATTCGATCCGCCGCAGCGGAGGGGAATTCCGAGCAACTGACAACACTGCAACAGGAACGTGATGCGATCGCCGCACGCAAGCAGCGGACGATGGTCACCAAGTCGATTGAGCCGCGGACGGTGCGGTTCCTGCCACGCGGGAACTGGTTGGATGAAAGCGGCGATGTGATGCAGCCCGCGATCCCGGAATTTTTGGGGGACGTCGGCGAGTTTGCCGGATTGCCCCGCGGGACGCGGGCGACGCGACTGGACTTGGCAAATTGGTTGTTTGACGTCGAGCGGGGCGTCGGCGGATTGACCGCACGCGTGTTTGCCAATCGGTTGTGGTACCTGTACAGCGGACGCGGCATCAGCCCGACGCTCGGCGATTTTGGCGGTCAGGGCAGGCCACCGACGAATCCAGAGTTGCTGGATCATCTGGCCGGCGTCTTGTTGGAATCCGGTTGGGACCTCAAGGCCACGGTTCGTCAAATCGTCACCAGCGAAACGTATCGCCAGGCGGTCGTGATGCAGGAAACGCGTCGCAAGCTGGATCCGTACAACGATCTGGCCGCGTCACAATCGGGGCATCGCTTACCCGCCGAAACCGTGCGCGATGCGGTGTTGGAAATGGCCGGGTTGCTGGATCATCAGGTCGGCGGACGAAGCGTGCGGCCGTATCAACCCAGTGGTTACTATCGGCATTTGAACTTTCCCGGGCGAATCTACACGCCTGACCAGGGGCGGATGCTGTGGCGGCGTGGCGTCTACACCCATTGGCAGCGTCAATTCTTGCATCCAACGCTCAAGGCACTCGATGCACCCAGTCGCGAGGAATGCACGGCCGAGCGGCCACGCAGCAACACACCGCTGGAAGCATTGGCGTTGTTGAACGATCCGACCTTCGTCATCGCCGCGAAGGCCTTTGCGGCCAGGGTGCTGCGTGAGAGTGACACGGCGGCGTCGCCGACGTCCGCCACCGAGACAAGAATCAACACGGCGCTACGGATCGCGATCGGCCGCGACGCCAATCAAACCGAACGTGATGCGCTGACGCGATTGCTGGAGAGTGAAATTCAACGCTTTGAAAACGACCCGGCCGCCTGCGATGCGTTTTTGGAAACGCCCCGTGAAGTCACGATAGCGTGGCCGGCCGAGACGCCCGGTGCGGAGCGCGCGGGCTGGTCCAGCGTCGCGCGGGCAGTCCTCAATTTGCACGAAACCTTGTACCGTCCCTAATGAACGAACTCCAACGCAGAACCTTTCTCGCCAAGAGCGGCCTGTCCCTCGGTGCGGCGTCGTTTGCGAACTTGTTGGCTCGCGATGGGTTGGCTGATCTTGCGACGGGCTTGCCGCCGGGCGTCGACGGATTGCCGCACTTTCCGCCGCGAATCAAACGCGTGATTTTTCTGTGCATGGCCGGCGGTCCGTCACACTTGGAGACCTTTGACGAGAAACCGGAATTGGCGCGGCTGCACGACCAGCCGATGCCCGCGTCGTTCACCGACGGGCAACCGATCGCTCAACTGGCCGGAAAGCAGTTGAAAGTCCAAGGCCCGATGACCACGTTTCGGCGCTGTGGCCAGAGCGGTCAAACGATCAGCGACTTCCTGCCCTACCATCAAAAGATGGCGGACGATCTGTGCATCCTCAAGTCAATGGTCACCGAGCAGATCAACCATGACCCCGCGCACACCTTCATGAACACGGGCACCGCGATCAGTGGGCGTCCGTCGATGGGGTCGTGGGTCACCTACGGGTTGGGCAGCGAGTGCGATGACTTGCCTGGGTTTGTCGTCATGACCAGCATCGGCGGCCGCAATCCGCAACCGATCGCGTCGCGCCAGTGGTCGTCCGGGTTTCTGCCCAGCCGCTACCAGGGAGTCGAATTCAATAGCACCGGCGTTCCGGTCCACTATGTCGACCCGCCTGCGGGGGTCGGCAAGGTCGGCCAGCGGGCGGTCGTCGACGCCATCGCAGCGATCAACCAACATCGGTTCGCCCGCCACGGGGACCCGGAGATTCAAACGCGTCTTTCGACCTACGAGATCGCGTTTCAGATGCAAACGTCGGTGCCGGATCTGGTCGACATGTCCGACGAGCCGCAGCGGATATTGGACATGTACGGCGCGACACCGGGCGACGGATCGTTCGCCAGCAATTGTCTGCTGGCGCGGCGGTTGGCCGAACGCGGCGTGCGTTTCATTCAGCTTTACCACCGCGGCTGGGACCACCACGGCGATCTGGAGCGGTACATGAACGTGTGCTGCAAGTTGACCGACCAGCCGACGTGGGCGTTGATTCAGGATTTGAAGCAACGCGGAATGCTGGACGAGACGCTGGTGATTTGGGGTGGCGAATTCGGTCGCACGCCGATGTACCAGGGCAAGGGCGGTCCCGGGCGGGATCACCACATCAAGGGGTTTTCGATGTGGATGGCCGGCGGGGGCGTCAAGCCGGGAATCAGTTACGGGGCGACCGACGAGTTGGGGTACAACGCGACCGAAAATGTCGTCCACGTGCGAGATTTACACGCCACGATGCTGCATCTGCTGGGAATTCGTCACCAGCGTTTCAGTTATCCGTTTCAGGGGTTGGACATGAAACTGACGGGGGTGGAAAGGGCCCGTGTTTTGGAGGGGGTTCTGGCATGATCGGAACGACCCGACGGGGCCGAGCGAACAGACTGGTCAGGCTGGCGTTTTTAGCCCTATACGCTGCCGATGCCGGTCGATACACTCTGGGGCCCGAATTCGCATAACCCATTGAATTTTGACGAAGTTAGACCAAGAAATGTACGCCATTATTGTTGACGGTGGACGTCAGTACCGTGTTGAGCCCGGAATGGAAGTCGATCTGGACTACCGTGAAACGCCGGCTGGTGAAAGTTTGACCTTTGAAAAAGTGCTCGCGGTCCAAGGTGACTCGGGGTTGAAGCTCGGATCTCCGACCGTCGACGGCGCCACCGTGACCGCTTCGGTGATGGGGCCGAAACAGGGCAAAAAGATCTACGTGCAGAAGTTCCGACGGCGTAAGCACAGCAAGAGCCGTATCGGCCACCGTCAGCTGTTCACGCGAGTCAAGATCACGGACATCGCGGGCGTCTGATGCCTTCCAGCCGGCTCTCCGATTACGAGCTGGGGGATATCCTGGGTGTTGGAACCGTCGGCACGATCTACCGTGCGACGGAAAAGGAGACCGGGCGCAGCGTTGCGCTCAAGATACTCCATCCCAAAGTCAGCCAAAACACTCTGATTCGCGCTCGCTTCAAGCGCGAGATGATGATTCTGGAGAAGCTGCGGCACCCCAGCATCGTCCAGTACTTCGGCGGAGGCCGTGTCGACGACGACCAAGGGCTGTTTTATGCCATGGAAGTGGTCTCGGGCGGGACGGTTTCGGACCTGCTCACGTTTGGCGGGCCGCTTCCCTGGACAGTGGTGGTCGAGATCACCCGCCAAGTCTGCAGTGCGCTGCAGTGCGCCCACAACATCGGCATCGTCCATCGCGACTTGAAGCCGAGCAATCTGTTCCTGACCCCCGAAGGCGGCGTCAAGCTGGGAGACTTCGGGATCGCACGGGATCTCACCGCCGGCGATTTGACATCGGCCGGCATCACGGTCGGGACGCATGCCTACATGGCGCCCGAACAAATCAGGGGCGAGCAATCGGTTTCGGGAAAGGCCGATCTGTATGCACTCGGCTGCTGCATGTTCGAGATGCTGACCGGTCGGAAAGTCTTTCTCAGCGACGACTACGCCAAACTGTTCGACCAGCATCTCAAAAGCAAACCGCCCTCGGTGCGTGACTTTGTCGATTGCCCCGAAGCGATCGACAAGGTGATCGGGCAGTTGCTGGCCAAGTCGCCCGACGATCGCCCGTTCAACGCCCGTCAGGTCCAGGCGATGATGATGGAAGCGGCCCGCAATTTTAATTCGGGCGAAAAGGCCGGGGATCCGGACAACCCCGTTTTCGAGGCCGGGTATAACGAGCTGGTGCGACGGATTCGAGCGCGGCTGGACCCGATGTCCAACACCGTCAGTGGGTTGCGGTTGGGACTCGCGATCGCTGTGATCGCAGCGATCATCATCGGTCTGGTCGTGGTTTCGCAGTCCGGTTCGTAGTGCTGTGACACAGCCCGGTTCCACTGACGGCTTCCGCGACAGGGTTAGCCGCGCGCACGAAACGGCCGATCCCGATCCGTTACACTGATCATCGGATGAGCGTGGCCTCGGTGCACTTTGAGCAGTGTCAGCTGGTCACGTTTGCGAGCCCCCGCCCACTGCAACGTTTCACCGCTCATGAATCCGACCCACGGCCTTCCCGAAGTCATCGAAGACGAATCCCAACTCGAGGAACTCTTGATCACGCCGTCGGCGGAATTGATCGAGTGGGCCGCAACGCTTTCGGGCAGCCTCGTGATCCTGGGAGCCGGTGGCAAGATGGGGCCGACTCTGGCCGCACGTGCCCAGCGCGCGATCGATCAGGCCGGGGCCGCTGCCCAGGTCGTTGCGGTCAGCCGATTCTCCGATCCGGTTGCCCGCGACTGGCTCGACCAGCGGGGCGTCAAGACCGTGGCTGCGGACCTGCTTTCGCAAGACGCATTGGACGAATTGCCCGACACCGACACGGTCATCTATCTGGTCGGCTCGAAATTCGGAACCCGGCAAAATCCGTCGCACACCTGGGCCGTCAACACGATCGCGCCGGCCTGTGCGATGCGGCGTTATCCCAAGTCCACCTTTGTCGCGCTCTCGACCGGAAACGTCTATCCGTTTACGCCCACGGACCAAGGCGGATCGCGTGAATCCGATCCTTTGGAGCCGGTCGGCGAGTATGCGTATGCGGCGGTCGGACGCGAACGCATCTTCGATCATTTCTCGCGCGTCCATGGCACGCCGGTCGCCATGATCCGATTGAACTATGCGACCGATCTACGCTACGGCGTGCTGACCGATTTGGCACTGAAGGTTTTCCGCGGAGAGACGATCGACGTAACGCAAGGCTACTTCAATTGCATCTGGCAAGGCGATGCAAATGACTTGATCCTACGCGCCGTCCCGCTGGCCCAATCGCCGCCGCGACCGATTAACTTGACCAGCCTGGAGACCTTTTCTGTCCGCGAAGTCGCCCAGAGGTTTGGTCGATTGATGAACCGCGACGTCCGGTTCAGCGGTCAGGAATCTGAGACCGCACTGCTGAGCAATGCCTCCCAGTGTGCCGAGCGGTTGGGCGCACCGGCGACGCCGATGGAGCGGGTGATTCAATGGACCGCCCACTGGGTCCGCCAGGACGCTCCGTTGTTGGGCAAGCCGACGCATTTTGAGGTTCGCGATGGCGCCTTCTAAGGGGATGCAACAAAACGCGCCGATGCCGCCTGAATGGGCGATACAATCGATTCGCAGCGGCATCGTGATCCCGGCGCATCCTTTGGCGCTCGATGCCGAGGGTAACTTCGACCGTCGCCGCCAACGCGCCCTGACTCGCTACTATCACGCGGCTGGTGCCGGAGGTCTGGCGGTCGGTGTCCACACGACCCAATTCCAAATTCGCGAGCCCCAACACAATCTGCTTCGACCGGTGCTCGAGCTTGCCGCAGAGACGGCTCGTGATCTGGATGCCGCCGGCGGCAGACAGACCGTCCTGATCGCCGGGATCTGCGGCCAGACGGACCAGGCGATCGATGAAGCCCGGCTAGCTCGAGATCTCGGCTATCACATCGGGTTGTTGTCGCTGGCCGCCTTGCCGGATGCCAGCGACGATCAGTTGATCGAGCATTGCCGGGCGGTCGCCGAGCGGATTCCGATCTTTGGGTTTTATCTGCAACCCGCGGTCGGCGGGCGAGTGCTGTCGGTCGATTTTTGGAGGCGATTGGCGGGCATCAGCAACTTGGTCGGGATCAAGATTTCGCCCTTCGATCGATACAAGACGCTGGATGTGGTTCGCGCGGTTGTCGAGTCCGGACGCGGAAACGACGTCACGTTGTACACCGGCAATGACGACGCGATCGTCCTGGACCTGCTGACCGACTATGAAATCCGGGTCAACGACTATGTGAAACGAATCCAGATCGTCGGCGGCCTGCTCGGGCACTGGGCGTGCTGGACCCAAAAGGCGGTCGAATTGCTGCAGACGTGCAAGAGCGCCCGAGGGGCCGATCAGATGCAACGCGGGCTGTTGACACTGGCGACGCAGGTCACCGATTGCAACGCCGCACTGTTCGACGCCGCCAACGGATTCGCAGGCTGTATCGCCGGCATCCAAGAGGTGTTGTATCGCCAGGGGCTGTTGTCCAGCCCTCGGTGCTTGGATCCCGAGGAACGTCTCTCGCCGGGGCAACGCGACGAAATCGATCGTGTGTGCGACGCCTATCCACATCTGATCGACGACGAATTCGTTTCGCGAAACCTGAAGGCTTGGTTGCGCTGACCCGCCGTCCTTGTGGGATTGGTTGGGCTCTTCTCCCCAATCACCCTCACCATACGGCGACGACTTTCGCCGACTCTCCGATCGCCGATTGAATCCAGTCCAGGAAACGATCCAAGGGCTGACCGATGCCTTCGCGGAACTCCGTCACTTTTCCGCCGACTTGCATGCACGCCGCCTGGTCGCCGAACCGCCACGCGGATCCCGAGGTGCCTCGTCGGAACGTGTCTTCGGCTGAGCGTCCGACACGAATGCAATCATCCAGAATTCGCGATCCCAGTCGAAAGCCGTCCGGAAAAACTTCTTCACCGGTAAACGCCTGCTCGTCACCCGGTGGGAACGTGCGGCCGCGACGATGCCGCATCGCAGCGCGGTGAACTTGGCGAACACTCATCAGATCGATCGGCGGCGGGTCGTTGTTCTTGATCAGCTCGCAACATTTCAGTTTCTCTTCGATCTCAGCCGGCTTGCCGACAATCACCATCACGGCCACGTCGAGGTGTTCGCCTCGGGCGGCTGCTTTGAAGCGTCGGCATTGAAACGCGGTCGTCGCATGGACGCGGACCGAGCAGGTTCGCAAGGGCGTGTCGTCATACAAGTGGCCGACCGTGGCGAATCCCCATTTGATTTCGCCATCGTTTCCATTCCAACGCAGTAACAATCCGCTGGCTGCGTCGCGTGTCCCGAGTTTGAGGCTCGCCGCGGTGGGAACATAATCGCCGAGCGACTCGACATCCGATCGAATCACCAACAAGTCGAACTTGCCGTCGCTGCGTTTGAGTCTGATTTGAAAGTGCGGCGGAACCCGTTTGGCAGGGGCCACGCGTTGACGTTTGCGGGGCAGATAGACGCGCAGGGCGAGCTGCCATCCGAAGGGTTTGCCACCGCTGTACTTTCGTCCGATTCCGATTTCGCTGGACTGTCCCGTGATCGCTTTGACGTGGCGTTTGGCGGTCGCGACCACTCGCCGCCACTGATCAGGTGTGAGTTCGTCGTATCGCTTGATCGTTACCGCTGGCATCATTCGTTCAATCCCATCAACCGTTCTGACAGGGTGACCACAGGCTGCGGGTGAACCGCGGGGCCCCCACTCCCGATACACCCCCCGTGGGAACTTACTTTGTCGTACCAAGGATGGGAGACAGAAATGCGTCACAAATCTCTGCCCGCCGTGCTGTTGGCGGTCGGTCTGCTGGCGATGGTTGGAAGTCTGGGCTGCACGCCGCGTGTCCGGATTCGTGCGGCGCCCGGCCCTGACGACACCGGCATTCGGTACTATCGCCCAAAGCCGTATCTGCGGATTGAACCGGGCGGCAGCGTGGTGACCGAGGGCAAGGTTTCGACCACAAGGCCGAGCGATGAGTTCGTGGCCATCTCGCTGGAATACCTGCCGGATTTCTCTGAAGAGTATTCGATCGACGTGCGTCCCGGGCTGGGATCGGCCCACGTCTCGGTCGGCTTGACTGATGGTTGGAATCTGACATCGCTGAACCAAGAGCTTGATTCGCAATTCGACGAAAACGTCAAAGCGATCGCCGACTTGGCTAAGGCGGGAACCGGTTTTCTTCCCACGGCCGAGGACTCCGGCGGCGGCGTGCCGGGAAGCTCGCAGAAGTTTGTCGTCGCGGCGACCAACGTCCCGATCGGCTACTACGAATCGGTGATCAGCAAAGACGCGTGTGGCAAGAAACGTTTGTACGGTTGGCGATACGTCGGTTTCCTGCCGTTCAGTCCTTGTCCGACCGAGATGTGCGGCGGGCAGCAGTTGGTTTGCGGTTCGGTCCCATCGGAGCTGTTCGGCATCGTGTTTGACAACGGCGTGATGACGTTCAAGCGTCTCGATGCGATCGACGAAGTCGCCGACACGACGCGACAACCGGTCAGCACGGGGCAGTTCGTCGTCAGTGCTTCGCGGCAAGAGAGGCTGGACGCTTTGGCCACGGCCATTCGGAAAGCGATTCTGCAAAACGAAGGCATGGAATCCAAGGTGCACGTGACGCAGACCGACGACGCCATGACCGTCCAGTGGGACATCGAATTGCTGGGCACGATGACCAAGGCGACGACACGAGAACGCTTGATCAAATCGCTCGTCCAGCACGAAGCGGTCGAGCAGGCGCTGCACGATCTGGGCGATCCGATTCCGACGGTCATGCCGATCACGGGACTGCCGGGGCAAGAGTGACTGGAGGTCATGCGGCGCGCGATGGCCGTCCGGTCGCGGCGCTTGGAAACGCGTTGACGGACTGGAGGGCTTGCGCCCTGCCGCTAACAAATAACGGATGGTGTGAGCGGAACGGCGCGAGCCGTCCGGTGGCGGCGCTTGGAAACGCGTTGACGGACCGGAGGGCTTGCGCCCTGCCGCTAACAGATAACGGATGGTGTTAGCGGAACGGCGCGAGCCGTCCGGTGACGGTGCTTGAAAACGCGTTGACGGACCGGAGGGCTTGCGCCCTGCCGCTAACAGATAACGGATGGTGTTAGCGGAACGGCGCGAGCCGTCCGGTGGCGGCGCTGGGAGACGCGTTGACGGACCGGAGGGCTTGCGCCCTGCCGCTAACAGATAACGGAAGGTGTGAGCGGAACGGCGCGAGCCGTCCGGTGACGGCGCTTGGAAACGCGTTGACGGACCGGAGGGCTTGCGGCCTGTCGATTTAGTTCCTGGGGACGGTTGATTCGATTTTGGTTCCGGACGAGGCTTTTATGGTGCTATGCGGGGCATCCAGAGTCGTTGGTAAGCGTGTTGACGGGATCGTGGCGTTCGCTTGTGGCGGATTTCGTTCGAAATGCCCCCTATCTCCCCTAGTTTGCTGTTCCGAGCGATTGTGTCGCCGCGGCGGCGCGCAGCTTCGCCAAGTAACTCATGATTTTCTTCAGATTGAATCCGGTCGCCGCCCAGCGCCATTCTTGATTCACACCTGCGATACCTCGAAGCAGGAATCGCCGCATATCAAGCGTGCTCTTGATCACGGCGAAAGGCGTTTCACCGAAATGCTGACGACGAGAGTAAGCCTCTTTGGCTGCAGGCGTTTCCATTCGCGCACGCTGCCGACGTCGCGCTCCTTCATGCTCATCATGCATCGTCTCGCGACCACGTGGCGGGCCAGGCTTGCGACCACGTCGCTTGCCCGCTCGCTTGTCCGACGAGGTCGCTTCGCTGGACTCCTGGGACGATGCCTCGCTGCTGCTTGCCTCGTCTTTTGGCTTCACGTTCTTGCGACAACGCCCAGCCAGCGTGCAGCCCTCGCATTCAAAACAGGTGTAAACCTTTCGCTGCACCGGAGAGCCGTCGCCATGCGTCGTGTTCTCGGTCGTCCGATGTGAAAGCACTTTGCCTGCCGGGCAGTAATAGCAGTCGTTCGCTTCGTCGTACACAAACGCTGCTTTGTCAAATCGTTTGGTTTGTGGATTAACCGGCAACTGATCAATCTGATCGGCGGCAACGGGCTCAGTCAAATCCGAACGCTCGGCAGGGTTGTTCTCGCGATTGGTTTCGGCAAGCGGGCCAATCAGTTCGATCTGTTTTTCCTCAGCCGCAGTGAGGTTTTTGCCCGTCGTGTAAGCCGAGTCAGCCATGACTCGCTTAATGTCAATTCCAAAGTCGTTGGCCACACAGTCGACGATGGTGGCAAATTCGTGGTGTTCGACGTTGCCGATCAAGACGTCCGCCGCAACGATCAGGCCGCTCTGCGTTTCGGTCGTCGCCATCGGAGTAAAGTTGGCTGCGTAACCACCCTCCTTATTGGGAAGAATGCGACTGTCCGTGTCAGTCTTGGGTAACTGGGCGGGGCCCTTCGTCCCATTTTTCCTGCGGACTTCGTCCATCGCATTGACCGTCTCCAGATGAGCGGCCAGTTGTGAGCGGCGTGACTTCAAGTTGGCGACGGCGGCGGGGAGGCGGTCCGCCGAAACGTCCTGGCCGATGAGATCTTCGTCGCATGCGTCGTTGACTTCGAAGGTTTCCAGGGCCTCATCAATTTGCGCGTCAAGTTCTTCGAGTGCTTTGGCTAATCGTTTGGCCGTCCAAGTCTTGTATTTGTTGGCGTCAGCCAGGATGCGTGTGCCGTCGATGCACAGTTCCGAGAGATTGGCGATCCCCAGGTTGATCGCCAGCTTGACCATTTGTTTGAAGATGCCTTTGACTGCATCACTATTGTTTCGGCGGAAGTCGCTGATCGTGCTGTGATCGATGCGGCGACCGCTGCTAAGCCAGATAAAATCGATCGAATGCTTGAGTTCGTATTCAATGTTCCGGCTGGATCGGATTCGCCGAATCATGGCAAACAGCAGGATCTTTGCCATTACGCTGGGATGGATCGGCGGCTGACCGAATCCGCCGTTGTAGGCCGCCTCCCAATCAGTCCAGTCCATCTGATCGAGAATCTCGTCGACCAAGCGAACGGGATGATCCTGAGGGATGAGTTCCTCCAGGGCGGTGGGAATGAGGACCAGTTGCCCGCGTGGTGTAGGAGCTTCCTGCCAATAGCTGGTCTTGGGTTGTCTCTGGCTCACTGGGCAAGCCTCCCTGCGTGAGAAGTGAATCGCGACGACGATCCGCCAAGAATAGCAAACATCGTGACGATGCCTACTAAGCCACCTCCCCTCGTTTTGTGGATACACTAAACCGACAGGCCGCTTGCGCCCTGCCGCTAACAAATAACGGATGGTGTGAGCGGAACGGCGCGAGCCGTCCGGTGGCGGCGCTGGGAGACGCGTTGACGGACCGGAGGGCTTGCGCCCTGCCGCTAACAAATAACAGATGGTGTGAGCGGAACAGGGCGAGCCGTCCGGTGGCGGCGCTTGGAAACGCGTTGACGGACCGGAGGGCTTGCGCCCTGCCGCTAACAGATAACGGAAGGTGTGAGCGGAACGGCGCGAGCCGTCCGGTGGCGGCGTGCGACAATTGACCGGCTGCACGCGGTGGGTGCCCAGGCCTAGAATTCAGCATCGCAATCCTTCTCATGTTTGAGAAAACCATCATGATGGACGTCGAACTTCTCAGTCGACTGCAGTTTGCCGGAACGATCATGTTCCACTACTTGTTTCCGCCGCTATCGATCGGTCTGGGGCTGCAGTTGTTCTTGTGCGAGTTGGCGTATGTCCGCACGGGGCATCCGGCGTGGGAAGCTGCGGCTCGATTTTGGACGCGCGTCTTTGCGGTCAATTTCGCGATGGGTGTGGCGACCGGGATCGTGATGGAGTTCGAATTCGGAACCAACTGGGCGGCGTACTCGCGATTCGTCGGCGATGTGTTTGGGTCCGCGCTTGCCGCCGAAGGCATTTTTGCGTTCTTCTTGGAGAGCGGATTTCTGGCGATTCTGGTGTTCGGCTGGGACCGCGTCGGTCCAAAGATGCATCTTTTCAGCACCTTGATGGTGTTTCTCGGATCGGTCTTTAGCGCCGTTTGGATCGTGATCGCCAACAGTTGGCAACAGACTCCGGCGGGCTATCACATCGTTTGGCAAGAGATTCAGGGCCAAAGCATTCCCCGCGCCGAAGTGACGGATTTTTGGGCGATGGTGTTTAATCCATCGTCGGTGGATCGTTTGACACACACCCTGATCGGGGCGTTGGTGCTGGGCGCCTTCTTCGTCGCGTCGGTGTGCTCATTCTATTTGCTCAAGCAGCGACATGAAGACGTCGCGCGGCGTTGTCTTTCGATTGCCCTACCGAGTGCGTTGGTGTTCACACTGCTTGCCGCACTGACCGGTCACGACTCGGCCCAGAAATTGGTCGATACGCAACCGGCCAAGCTGGCTGCGATGGAGGCGCATTTTGAAACGACCGACCAGCCCACCGGGCTATATTTATTCGGCTGGCCGGATGCGGAAAACGAAACGGTTCACTTCGGTGTTCGCGTGCCTTGGTTGCTCAGCTTGATGGTCTACAACGATCCCGGCAAACCGGTTCCGGGCATGGATCAGATTCCCGAATCCGACCGCCCGCCGGTTTGGCTGCCGTTTCAAACGTTCCACCTGATGGTCGGCTTGGGCACGATGATGATCGTGCTGGCGGCGTTGGCGTGTTGGTTTTGGTTTAAACAAACGTATCAAAATCATCGCTGGTTGATGTGGTCGATCGTGTTGATGCCGCTGGCGGCGATGACGGCCAACCAGGCCGGCTGGATCACCGCCGAAGTCGGACGGCAACCCTGGATCGTGCACCCGTCCGTTCAAAACGGTGTGGAGATGATGGGGTTAAGAACGAAAGATGGGCTGAGCGAATCGGTGACGGCCGAGCAAGTGCTCAGTTCGATCGTCTTGTTCGCCGTCATCTATTCGCTGTTGTTCGCGGTTTGGATCTTTGTGCTCAACCACAAGATCCAACATGGACCCGAAAGCATCGAGGAACTTGAATCGCATAAGCGGACTCGCAGCGCATCGAAACTGTCGGATCAGATCCGTCACGGAGGCACAGGCCGTGGCGGCGGACTCATGGACGAGGAGTTGTGATGAGCTACGACACGATCACGTTGGTCTGGTTTTTCCTGCTCGGTGTGTTGCTGACCGGGTACGCGATCCTGGACGGATTCGACCTGGGGGTCGGAATCCTGCATCCATTCATCGCCAAAGATGATCGCGAGCGGCGGTTGGTGATGAACTCCATCGGACCACTCTGGGACGGCAATGAAGTCTGGTTGGTGACCTTCGGCGGGGCGTTGTTCGCTGCGTTCCCCAACGCCTACGCCACGGTGTTCAGCAGTTTTTACGCCGCGTTCCATTTGCTGTTGACGTGTCTGATCGGCCGGGCGGTCAGTTTGGAATTCCGTTCCAAGGTGCATTCGACCGCTTGGCGACGTTTTTGGGACACCGGATTTTTTCTCTCGTCGATCACCGCGGCGGCTCTGTTAGGAATCGCCGGCGGTAACGTGATGGCCGGCATGCAAGTCGGCCCGATGTTCCGATACGAGGGCGGGTTGCTGGACCAGTTGTACTGGTATCCGTTGCTGGTCGGGGCGCTCACCGTGTCGTTGTTCGCGCTGCACGGGTCGATCTATCTGTTTCTCAAAACAGAAGACGAGCTGCAGCAGCGAGTGCGCAGCCGGATCCTTCCACTGTTTTATTGTTTTGCGGGACTGTACGCGGTGGTCACCATCGCCACCTGGTTGCATGTCCCGCACGCGACCGAAACGCTGACCCGGCATCCATGGTTGTGGATCGTTCCGGTGCTCAACGCGTTGGCGGTGTTGAACATTCCGCGGGCGATGCATTTGGGCAAACCCGGCTACGCGTTTTTTACTTCGTCGATGGTCATCGCCGCGTTGGCGTCATTGTTCAGCGTCGCGATCTTCCCCAATTTCGTGCTTTCGACGATCGATCCGGCGTACAGTGTGACGCTGGAGAACGCCCGCAGCAGCCACCAGACGCTGATCACGATGCTGTGGATCGCGTTGATCGGCATGCCCTGCGTGGCCAGTTACACGATCACGATTTACTGGATCTTTCGCGGCAAGGTGCAACTGGATTCGAACAGTTATTGAGTCGGCATCAGTCGTCGTCATCGTGGTTTCGGCGCGCCACGCGTCCGCCTTTGGCGGCGATCGAGGTGAGGCTTCTGGTGAGATCGACGCCGATTTCATCAGCCAGTTGAATGCACAACGCGATGGGGCTGCGGGCATCCGATTGGTCGGCTTCTTTCAAACGGTTTTCGACGTGAATTCGATCGAGCGACTCGGGTAGTCGCACGATCGATTGGGAGTACCACATCACCGCACGATCTTCGGCGCCTTGGCGGTAGGCGCCGGATCCGCGCCGGCTGAGTTCCCACCAGGCGTCACCGAGTGCGACTTGATCGATCGCACGCGATGCCCCGCGGAGGTCCATTTTGACGACTTCGACCAGATCTCCGCCGGTGCCCTCGGCAATCAGGGGCAGCCCGGTTTGCCAATCCCCTTTGATGAAGCACAGGAAGCTACCGAAGGCGGCCCCTGCGGCGACGTCCTCGGGGTTGGTGCGAAACCGCTCCAGATCATCGACGGATTGGTCGTACTCGCGTTTCGCCGTGCCGAGCTGTGTTCGCAGACGCGTCAACAAACGCGAGACCTTGTCTTCGCGATTGCTTGAGGTGAATCGGTTCGCGATGCGGGCGACGGAGCTGGCCAGCATGTATTCGTTTTCGCGAATGCCCGCATAGATCACGGGAATCGCCCGTTTGAGAATGCCGTCACCCTTGACGATGCTCGCGTCGCGGCTGGCGGTTTCTTCGCCAAAGGCTTGAATCCATTTCAAGTTCTCGCGAAACGAGTCGACTTCGAATCGGGCCACGCGTTGATCGATGGCTTTGATCAACAGGGTTCCGTCATTGGATTCGATTGCCAGCCGGAGCGCGGCCTGTTGTAGCGCAAACGCGCCGGACGGATCGGCTTCCATGTCCTCGGCAAGGGCGACAAATTCCGAAGCCAGCTTTCGTTTCTCGTCGGCGCTCTTGGCGTGTTGGATCTTGTCGCGGAAGATTTCTCGCAGCTTGTTTTGGGCAGCGGTGAGTTCGATCGCCGAGGGAACGGGTTCTCGCGTCATCGCCGGATCGTCGACCATCAGCGGCAGATCGATGCCCATGTCGACTTGCGGTCTGATGATGTCGTCGGCCGTTTCGGCGACTTGATCGGGTGTGAGGGACGCTTCGGGTTCGGGGTCGTCTTCGGCTTGTTCGACCGTGATCGCACGATGGATGTCTCCGGCGCGAAGCGCGTCACTTTTGTCGTAGGTCATCGCCTGAAAAAGCTTCGCGTCGCTGAGTCCCTGCTCAAGTAGCACAGGGAAGCCGTTGGCCCAGAGGGCGAAGGTCCCATCGACGCGCAGTTTGCCCAGGTAGGGGCTCATCTTCATCGGCGACTTGGGATCGAAGTCCTTCGGTTCGGTCCAGTGGACGGCGTGCGCGTCATTGACCTCGACCAACATGATGGTGTTCTCGGGGCCGTCATCGATCATCGCCGGCGTGAGCGCCCTGTTTTCGCCAAAGATGAAGGCGGAATCGACCGGCAGCTGATAGTTGGTTTTGACGTCAAAACGCTCGGGCGAGACGAAGGCATCGGGGATGTGCTGCAGCAGGTCTTTGTTGGGTGGCATGTTCCAAGCGCGACTGAAGTCAAACTGCTTGTACAATTCCTCGTGACCCAGGTAGGGCAACAATTCGACTCGCCACGAAAGCGTCGGGACTCCACCTGAATTGGTCGTGTAAGACTTGGGGTAATGCCCCTTATCATCCAGGTACAGGGTTAGCGCTTCGTTGATCCGTTGCAGATTCTCAAACGCTCTTCGTCGGCGCTCGGCAACGGTCAACTCGGTATCGGGTTGGCGTTGCGAGATCGGTCGGATGCCGATCGTGTCTGTCAAACTCGTTCGGTCATCGGATTCATCGGATTCGCTTTCGGCGATTTCTTGGGTCGGTCTGTCCTTCGGCAGCGACGACGCGACACTGGTGTTCACGATTTGCGGGCGCGGCTTGGCAGCCACCGGATCTGCGACGGGATCGGCGGCCGTTGCCGGCTTCTCGGCGGCGTTTTGACTGGCAACCTCCTGGTTGGCGGTTCCGCCACCGCGATCCCGTTGCGCATGTTTGAGGAACAGGTCTTGCTGACTTTCGCCACATCCCTGAATCAGGCCCAGCAGACAAATGAAGGCTGCATAGCGGAACGATTTCGGCATGTCGTCGGTGCTGCGTTGCGTTGAACCAGGCACGGTACTCTCTCTTTGAACGTCTAAATGTCGCATAGAATTCGCTTGACCCAACCGTGTGTCAGGGCTCCACCGCCACAGCACCAAGTTTGCTGGATGTCGAATTCGTCGTGTTGTTCGCATTGGTCATTGACCAGTTTGGACAGCCTTCCACGCATCTCATCGATGCGATGTTCGACTCCTTCGAATTGAGTCTCCGGATGCTCCAGAGACGCGGGGTTGCGTTTCAGTTTTTCTGCCTCGGAGTGTGTCGTCTTGGTGGATCGGCTGATCAATCGAGTGAATTCATTACCACCCGATTCGAAGGACCAGAACCAGCATGACACGCTGCTGACGATGATCGCGATGGTCATTTCCGCGCCACAGTCAAACAGAGCCACGGTCGGCAACTTCGCGTCCGCACGGTCCGCGGTTTGATTCAGTTCCAACTGATCGGCGAACTCAAATGCGGCAAAATTCATCAGGGCGATTGGTGTCGCTTGCAAGCCACTGACGGGCAAACCGGCCAGGCTGAGATTCTCGAGATAGCGATCAACGAACTGCTTCTTTGCCGCTGACACAAACGCCGGGCGTCCGATCGCAGTCAATTCGTCTTCGGGAAGGGGGGCAATCCATCGCACGCAAGCCACTTCGTCCAGCGGCAGCGGAATCCGCGACTCCACCTCCTTTTCGAACAATCCTTTCACTTGCTTGTCGGCGATCGGAGGCAATTTGACGAAGCGTGAAACCAGCTCGCGGGCAGGGAAACTGACCCAGACGGGCGTCGATTCGACATCGTGCTGGTCCATGAACGTTGCGATCGCCGTCCGAATCGATTCGTCCAGTGTGGATTCGGCTGTGCCTCGCGTCAGCGGGGCGTCGAAGGAGAATATGTGGCATTCCGCTAAACGGGGCCGTTGTTCGCTGGTCAGTTCCAGGCAAACCGCTTTGATACCTGACGCGCCGATATCGAGCCCCCAGCATCGTTCTGCTTTCTTGCGGCCGAGTCGTTTCAACAGGCCTTTCTTGGGAGAGAAATCGTCTTGGAAACGCCCCAGCCCGAGTCCTTGCAGTGCCAGGCCGATGGCGGCGTTGAATTGACCAGGTGCGGCGCGGAGTGCGGCGTTGTCCTCCAGGTCGATGCTGGTCGGAAACGCCAGGATTCCCAGCGAACCGCCGACCCAGCTACGCGGTTTGACCTCCAATGGTGCGAACAGGTCGCGAGGTGTCGGCCGGGCCGCTTTGACCTGTTGGCTCAGCCGTTGGAGCATCTTGACCGCTCGGGGGTCACCACCGGATCGCTCGCTCCAGTGTTTTGAAATCCGCCCCAACGTCGGTGTAGCAAAGGGTTCACCGTTGAATTGGTCGGCCAGCCATCCGATTCGTTCGACCGTCTGATTCAGGTCGTCATAGGCTTGGTTGCGTGCGATTGCGGGGACACATTGCAGGATCTCCGCGGCCGCCGTGGACTTGTGATTTTGGTGCAGCGTGGTCGCTTTTGCGACCAGCTTCTTGCCCACCTTGCGGGCCAGGTTGGCGACGGTCTCGTCATCGGGCTTGAGTTCCAACAAGCGGTCCAGAATGGCTCCTGATGTGGTCCAGTCCCGTTTCTGAAACGCTTCCTGCAGTGATTGCTCGGCATCGTCAAGCTGTTGGAGCAACTGCCGGGATTGCTGCAGCTGACGTTCCGCCTCGGGCGTTATTAATTTCGGCGACAATGCAGAGAGCAATTCGACGACGCGTGCCGGGTCGCCTGAGTCGTAGGCCTGTTGTGCCGCTGCGATCCGCTCCGACGCCGAGCCGCATTCTTGCTCAGCGATCCGGTCAATCTTTTGTTGTGCCGTTGTCGCTTGGGTGATCACGTCCTTGAATCGGTAATCCTTTTCACGCGTGACGACGGCCAGCAGCCCTTTTGATCTTTCAAAATCGCGTTCTTTCGCGGCGTCGATCGCATCGGCGATCTTGGCTTCCAGATCTCGTTTGCGTTTGGATAGCGAGGCCACGAGATCCGATCCGCAATTGCCGCAAAACGACTGCGTCAACAACACGGGCTTGCTGCATTGGGCGCAGGGCTCGAGTAGTGCATGCCCGCAGCCGGCGCAGAATTGACCGCCCGACGGATTGGTCGCGTCGCACGCACCGCAAGTCATCTTGCCGGACGGCTGTGTCGGGCTTGCCGACGGGGTGATCTGATCAACAGGTGAAGAACTAGACATCTCGAACTACGTGACGAAGAACTAAAGCGGGTGAAGCATCCTGGTCAATCGGCATCAAAATCACCGACAACGCCGTACACCGGCAGCCAGTTGGAATACGACTTCATCTCGGGATCACCGATTTGAATGTAGCCATGTTGCTCGGCGAGATTGAAGCGTCGATACGGGCAGCCTTTGGGAATCGAAATCCGTAGCCGATAACTGCCGTCAGTCTCGAGTGGCTGGAGTTCGGCTTGCAGCTCTTTCGGCTCGATGTCAAGCACCGCGATTTTTCGGGAGCGATCCGCACGGGAGCGGACGACGACAAATAGATCGTGTTGCTCGTTGTTTTCCACGGTGCCGAAATCGACTCCGGTGCGACGATCGACGTTGGGCCCGTAAAAGCCGATGGGCGGACGAACTCGACCCCCGAAGTCCAGCTTGCATTGCTGTTCTTGGCCGTCGATCTCGACCGTCAATTCCAGTTGGTCGCTGTAGTGGCCATAGTCCTTGGCTTCCATTTCAACGGTGATGCGACTGGCCGCCGTTACCGACAGGTCGCCGAGAGTCTGGTCACCGACAGTCTGATTGTCGATCGGTTCGGGAACGGCGACCCACTGAAGATCAAATGCCGCATTGGAAACATCGACGACGTTCAAACGTTGCGCCAGCTGACTGTAGATCAGAAAGTCGACCGTCGATGCCTGTCCCATGTCATGGCTGCCGAAGTCGATCGCGCCGGGAAGGACCAGCTCTTTTCGTTGTTGACTGAACACAGACAAGACGACCGTCTTGTTCAACGGATCGTTGGTCGAAATCGTCACCCTGCCTTCGAAAGGCTCGGCTGACGGTTGACGGCTGGCAACCAATTCGATCGTGCATCGAGTGGATTCGCCCGGTGCCAGTTGCTGCCCTTCCAATTGGGCCGTCAAGCGATCCGAATTGGTCTCGCGGATTCGCAGATTCAACTCGGCATTGCCGACGTTTTCGATCTCGACGGTGTGCCGCACGGTTTCTCCCGGCCGGACCCAACCGAAGTCGTGCACCGCGGGCCACGCTCTCGCCGAAGGGCGGGGCTTGTTTTGATACGTTTCTCGCTCAATGGCTTGCCTGTCCAGTTCCGCGACACGCTGATCGTAGTCATCGCGTCGGCTGTCGGGGACGCCCCACGGCTTGTAGCTGACGACCTGGGTGAGGGCCAGGGCGAACGAGGCAAACCCGAATACCAGGCCGCCGAAGACGAGCAGTCGTTTTGTAAATTGATTCATTCCAGTCTTTCACATTGCCGCGTCGATTCAACACGAGAGACCCCCATGACATCGTGTGCCATGGAGGTCCTCAAAAGTGACATTTCTGCCGTCTCGTTGGACAGAAAGTGTTCGTGATCAGTTCTCTTCGAACTGGCCCTTGAAGGAGCTTTCGTCCAGGAACAGGCCGCTGAACATTTCAGCCGGCTGCAGTTCGACCGTGCTGCCGGCGTATCCGACACCCGAGTAATCGGTCAAGTTGTCCGGGACGGGAAAGCCGGGGTTCAGGTAGCCGTCGCCGTTCTCGTCTTGGAACAGTTGGACCGAACCGTCACCCATCAAGATGTTCGCTCCGCCGCTGTGGATGGCGAACCAGTCACGCGTGTCTTGCAGGTAGAAACCCGAGGGGCTCGAAGCATCCGATCCCAAGGGGGCTTGGCAATTGACGGTCGACGGTGCGCCGCGCTCGCAGTTGATTTGCTCGACCATCGAGACGGCGGCGTTGAGCAGGATCAAGCGATTGTTGGTCGTCGCCAAGTAAGCGGGGCCATCGTTGAAGGCTTCTGCGAGCAACATCCCGCGGGGCAGTTCTTCTTTGGTGTTCGGAACGTCGGTCCCGAGAATCGCTTCGTCAACGTCACCCGGGCCGGCGTCGCCGAGCAACGGAATGTTGCTCGTCGCGATGCGGCTGCGATCCAAGACCGAAGCCAACAGCGGTCCGCTGGTGTCTTGACGCTCTTTGAATTTCCCACCGGTCGACGAGATGATCTCGCCCGCCGTGCTGTCGTATTCCATGATCGGGGCGACGCGAACGAGGAAGTAGCCGGCCGCGTAGTTGGTCATGTAACCCTGGTCCACGTACAGGCCACCGACGTACTCGGCTGCACTGTTGTATTGGGTCGCACCGACGGTCACGGGGTTGGCCGCAAAGTCGACCGCTGCGTTGGACGAATCGAACATGCGATCAGCTGCGCCGGCACGCATGCGGGTCCAGCTGTTACCCGCTGACGGGCCAACCGTCACGCCGTTGCCCGACGTCGAGATGCCGATCAGGTCGTTCAACTTTTCAAGTGCCTTGGCGGGGTTGCTGGGGCACAACATGTCACCGGGGATGGCTGATCCCGTGTTGACCATGTCGGCGACCCAGCCGTAGGTGTCCATGTCACCGTCACGCTCGAAGTCGGAGGCACCGGTGCACAAACGGCCCAGCGGGTCACGGTCGGAGAACGTGTACATTCCGATTCCGAACTGACGCAGGTTGCTCGAGCACTGGGTGCGGCGAGCGGCTTCACGAGCCTTGGTCAGGGCCGGCAACGCCAACGCGGCCAGCAGGGAGATGATGGCGATCACCACCAACAGTTCGATCAGGGTGAAACCTGATTTTCGCATACGCGACATTTCGAATTCCTTGTTTGGATTTCTGTGGATTTGTCGATCGGTGCAACGCACGCGATGCGACTGACTTAGGAACAGAAGCAGTGAACCTGATTCCGGTGAAGCCTTGATGGAGTGAAGATGAGCAATCGATCAAACTCTTGCCGTGTCTTCGATTCCGCAGTGCCTGGCCCGTGAACCCGGTTGCTTTGACAGGCGTATTCAAGCGGGAGCTGGATCTGCTGCAATCTCAAACCGATTGAATTGCGTCAGACTTCATCGTTCCTTCGCATTGCGTCCGCGACTCCTTCACATCACTCGGCGCAGCCGTCACGCGAGGCGGAATTCGAGGCGCAACCCAAACACTGGCTTCACGAATCCTTCACAGTGGGTGAAGGCGGTGGCGTGCGAGATGGCTGCACGAGAGAGGGGCGGCGGATTGCCCGATTGAATCGGGACAGGCGGTTGGTGCGCGGCCTATGGGCGAATACCGCTAAGTAAGCATCGCTTCTTTGTGCTGGGGCCCGTAGGCTCGCGCCAAACGGCTGATCATTCGTTTGATATCAGCCGGTTCGCGCCAGCGTCCGGGCCTGAACCACCACGAAACGCGCCGGCGCCCGTAGACGCCTTTAGGCTCGCGTCCAACGGATGATTCAATCCAATCAGCCGTTGATGAGTTTCGCGGTGGTGGGGAAGAGAGGGTGGCCGGGCGCTGCGCTTTTGGGGGGACGCAAGCTGGAAGCTTACGCCACTTGGAAGCTCACGCCACTTGGAGGCTCACGCCACTTGGAGGCTTACGCCACTTGGAGGCTTACGCCACTAGAGGTTTTGCAGGCGGACGTTTTTGAATTCGGCCCACATCGGTGCTCCGGCGTGCAACTGCAGTCCGAGGAAGCCTTTGGAAAACGACTTTTCGGGATGGTTGTCGGTGAAGTCCAGGATCAACCGGCCGTTGAGGAAGTGTTGCAGATGGTTGCCCTTGGCGATGATCACCACGTCGTTCCACTGGTCGACTTTCATCAACTCTTTGAACTCCTCTTTGCTGATCAGCGGTTCGCCGATGACCTTCTTGCCGTCTTTGTTCCAGACCGCTTTTTCACCGACCAGACAGATGCGTCCGCGCGAGCCTTTCTCGTCGTAGATGAAACCCGGCACGTTCGGCAAGTCTTCTTCGTTGCGGATCTCATGTTGATAGCCACGCAGCACCCATTGGTTGACCGCTTGCTCGTCCGTCTTGACGCGTTGCGATCGATACTGAATGCCCGAGTTGTTCGACGCGGTGCAACGGAACGACAATCGCAGCTCAAAATCAGCGACTTCGTCTTTCCAAATCAGAAACGTATTTCCCTTGGTCGAAACCTCCTTCGTCGTCTCGCCGTGAATCACGCCGTCGCGAACACTCCACAGCCGCGAGTCTCCGTCCCAACCGGTCAAGTCTTCGCCGTTGAACAGTTGGGTCATGCCGTCCGGTTCAGGCGGCGCCGTGACCGCGGGCGACTCGGCAAGGCAGGCGGAAACGAACAGACAAAGGGTGCCGAACAGGACGGGGCGGAGCATGGGAGTTCTCGTGAGAGGGGAATGTTTGGCAGTGAAGCGGATTCAAGCCCGGCATTATGACCGCAGACGCCGGGGGGTGCCAGGGTTTCAGGTTTCGGGTTTCAGGTTTCAGGTTTCAGGATTTTTTCGGTCGGACACTCAAGATTTTCCTGTCATCCATTTTCTTGTCGACTCCTCCCGGATCCCCAGCGTCGCTCTGCGGCCCGCCATTTTTTGCCATCTCTCCACCGCCGACCCTGCTCCCCCTCTCACTCTCCAGCCGGACAGGCTACAATTCGCGACCCCGAAAAACACTAATTCCGAGCGATTTTGAGAGAAGCGATGAGCGACCCATCCGTAACCGGCGTTGTCCATTTGATCGAGGAAACCAAGACGTACGGCAGCAAGGGTTTTCGCAAGCGATTGGTGGTGTTGGAGCAGGACAAAGGCAGCTTCACCAATTTTGTGCCGGTCGAATTCACCCGCGATTCCTGTGACTCGGTCGACGAGATGAACGAAGGCGACGAGGTCGAGATCACCTATCGGCTCAACGGCCGACGCTGGCAAAAGGACGCCAACAGCGAAGTCAAGTTCTTCGTCAATGTCGAAGCGACGTCCTTCAAAATCACCGGCAACGCCAACCCGGCCGACGCGATGAGCGAGCGGGTGACCGACCCCAACGCGGCGTTTGACGAGGCCAGTGAAGAAGACGCCCCGTTCTGATCGGCGTGCGGTGGAAGTGGGATAGGCTTCCAGCCTGTCAAAGAGGCTGATCGAGAGGCTGGCAGCCGGTTCGGCGTTAGATCGCTTCGCTGCCGGTCTCGCCAGTGCGGATGCGGATGCAGTCGTCCATCGGCAGGACGAAGATTTTCCCGTCCCCGATTTCGCCGGCGTCACCGCTGCGTCCTCCCGACAGGATCGCTTCGATCGTCGGTTTGACGAACTCTTCGTTGACCGCGATCTGCAATTGCACCTTGCGGAGCAGGTTGACGCTGAATTCGGTGCCGCGGTAATTGCCGGTTTGTCCTTTTTGGCGGCCAAAACCTTGGCAATCGAGCACGGTCAAGCGGTGCACGTCGACTTGCGTCAAGGCTTCTTTGACCGCATCGAGCTTGGTCGGTTGGATGATGGCGATGATCAATTTCACAGGTGCTGCGTCCTTTGATGGTTTCCGTCAACGCATCCACCAACAAGTGATCGCGTCTGGCGAAGGGCGACTATAACCGAACGGCGGCGACCAGAAAAAGCCCCAGGCAACAACGCTGCAACGCAGCGTCCCAGGAAAAGCCCGGGCTCGGAGGAGCGAGGCGGACACTCCTCCGAGCCGGGCAGCTTCCGGTCCGGGACGGGACCGAGAGTTCACAAGTCGCAACCATCACCGAGAGAGCGGCGTGGCCGACAGCGTTGTTCGGATGCCCTGCCACCAGCCGAGACAAGTCTCGACTGGCGTCAGGGCAGCGGTAGGTAGAACCACGTGTGTTGGTAATCGCTGGCCATGTTGTTGACCGCTGGCTGTGGTGTGGATCACAGCGGTGCAGCTGATCGCTGGCCAGGACGTTTGCCAGAGAGAGCATCCACTGGGCCAAAGACGCGATCGGTAGTCGAGAATGGGTCTCAAGTGACTGTCCCCAAACGACTTAAAAAAAATCGTGGGTTCGCGGCGAGTCGCGGTCGGTCGATTCGAAGGGCCTGATCTCGTATTGCTGCCCAGTTGATAGGCAGGTCGATGCTAATGGATTGGGCACGGATGAGGCCAACACCGCTAAGTGAAGCGTCGGTTGCTAAGGTGAGGGCCCGTAGGCTCGTACCAAACGGCTGATCGTCGTTTGAGGCCGCTTTGAGGCAGCGCCGGAATGAAAAAAGACCGCGTCCACCGTTTGGCGGACGCGGCCTCTTGCGGGAATCGCGTTTGCGATTTCGTTTCGGACGCCTTGTTGCTTAGAACAAGAAGATCGTGTCGATTCCGAAGGTCGTTTGCTCTTCGCCTTCGTCCAGGCCGGCGACTTGATCGTCGTCCCAGTCGAAGCGGATTTCGGGACGCACGACCACGTTGGCATGCGGCTTGTAGTTGACACCCATCGTCAGAGCGTAGATGTCGGTCTCGGTGCCGTAGTTGCTGAACACGCCTTCCTGGTTGTACCACTCGAAGCGTGCCCCTGCGGCCAGGCAATCGGTCAGCGTGTAGATCAGGTACTGGTTGATGCCGAAGGTATTCCGAACGCCCATGTTGTTTTGGTTTTCGGTGTCCAGGTAATCGCTTTGGAAGATGTACTGGACATTGTCGGTCAGCGCGACATCGGCAACGATCGAGTGCATGTAGCCCTTCTCGGTGTTGCCGCCCTTGTCGGCGAACCGACCACCGATGGCGGCGTAGATCAGGCTGATGTCTTCGTTGAGGGCCAACGAAACACCGCCCAGGAACGAGTCGCCGTTGTCCTCGAAGCCGCTGTCCCAACCGAGCGTGTAACCGCCGTAGACTTCGACATCGTCGCTGACGGCCAAGGTCGCCAGAGCACCGGTGTGGGTGAACGGCTCGCTGTTGTACATCGTGTACGCGTGGCTGTAGAAGAAGTTGTCCGGGGCGGTCACGACTTCCCATCCGATGATGGTGTAGAAGTTTCCGACTTTGACCGACAGGTCTCCGTAACCGGCTTCCAGGTAAAGCTGTGGCATCGCGTGACCGTAGCCATTCGCTCCGCCGTTGTCCCAATCGTTGTCCCAGTGGTTGTTGGCGATCCCGAACGCTTGGGTGTCCTGGGCATCGGTACCGTAGACGTAGTCGATGCGACCACCGATATCGAATCCGCAGGACGTGTCGATCGCTTTTTCCGCCCACAACCAAGCTTGCTGAAGCTGGTATTCATCGGGGCGGCTGTTGAACAGCGGCGTGGCGTCGGTGTGGTATCCCATTTGGACCCAACCGCCGGCGGAAAGGTTGCCGCACTGGCCGAACAGGGCGAAGGGCTCGCCCAGATCGCACTGGCCTAATTTGTCGAACAGTCCGGCGCCGAGTCCGCCGCCGCATCCGCAACCGGCATCGCAGCCACCGTCGCAACCGGAGTCACAATACTCGATCGTGTCTGCACCGCAATCGGGTTCGCAGACTCCGGTATCGCAGGCTCCGGCATCACAGTCACAGGGCGTTTCGCAACCGCAACCGACGTCATCGGTGCATCCGACCTGTGCGATCTGCCCGCTGGCCCCTGGGGCGGCTTGGTACAGAGCGTGGTAGTTTCCATCGGCAGACGGTCCACCAGCCAAGGCGTTGCCGCCGAAGCACAACAACGCGAGCGTGCTGAATAACAATTTACGTTTCATGGGTCTCCCTCGTCGTCCCGTCAAAGGACGTTCCTTTCTTGGTATTGCGTAGCGTGTGATCGGTAGACACATCGAACCGCAGCCTTATGCAGGCTGAAGTTCGACGTGTCCGGCGGTATCTGAAGGACGGATACGCCCGCCTTGCGAGGGCGCCGATCGAGAACCGCTTGACCATCTTCCAAGAGATGTATCGGGAGAAAATTGCCGAGAAATCGACTCTTCTGGCTTTTCGCATTCTGCCAGGATTGCCGATCTTGACACTGGGTGTTAATTCGTACCGGTCAGGTGGCGTTTGCCGTGGCGGTGCCACAAAAAAAGCCGGCGGCCGCTCGAGGGGTTCGAGCGGCCGCCGGCCGGTACAGTGGACCGAAGCGGTCTTCGATTCGATGCGTCTTAGAACAAGAAGATCGTGTCGATTCCGAAGGTCGTTTGGTCGTCGCCGCTTTCCAATCCGGCGACTTGATCGTCATCCCAATCCCAGCGGATTTCCGGACGCACGACGACGTTGGAATGTGGCTTGTAGTTCAAGCCCATCGTCAAGGCGTAGATGTCCGAGTCGTTACCGGGAGCGCCGAAGATGCCTTCGTTGTTGTAGTACTCGAATCGTCCACCCGCTGCCCAGCAATCGCTGAGGGTGTAGATCAGGTACTGGTTGATGCCGAAGGTTTCGCGGACGGTCGCACCGGCCGAGGTTTCGGTATCCAGGTAATCGGACTGGAAGATGTACTGCAGGTTGTCGCTCAAGGTCACATCGGCGACGATCGAGTGCATGTAACCTTGCTCGGGGGTTCCCAGGGGAGCCGCACCGATGCGACCGAAGGTGGTCGCGTAGGTCAGGGTGAGATCGTCGCTCATTGCGACCGACAATCCGCCCAAGAAGCTGTCACCGTTGTCGTCGAAGCCGCTGTCCCAGCCCAAGGTGTATCCACCGTAGGCGGTGACGTTGTCGTTCACGTTGTAGGTTGCCAAAACACCGGTGTGGGTGAAGGGCTCGCTATAGTTCATCGTGTACGCGTGGCTGTAGAAGAAGTTGCCGGGTGCAGCCACGACTTCATATCCGATGATGGTGTAGAAGTGTCCCATTTTGACGGACAAATCGCCGTAGCCGGCTTCGAAGTACAGTTGGGGCAGGGCGTGACCGTAGCCGTTCGCACCGCCGTTGTCCCAATCGTTATCCCAGCCGCGGTTTCCCGTGCCGAACGCTTGGGTGTTCTGCGCATCGATACCGTAAACGTAGTCGATTCGGCCACCGATATCGAAGCCACAGGACGTATCGATCGCCTTTTCAGCGTACAACCAGGCTTGGTGCAGGTTGTATTCATCGGGGCGGTCATTGAAGATGGGCAGAGCGCGGTCGTGGTAGCCCATTTGGACCCAACCGCCTGCACTCCAGCCACAATGCTCACCGAAGAGTGACCATTGTTCGCCCAAGCAGCAGTCGCCGAGAAGACTGCCGAGGCCGCCTCCCAAACCGCATCCACACGCCGAGTCGCATCCGCCGTCGCATCCGGCGTCGCAGCATCCTGCGTCGCCAAAGCCGCTATCACATGCGTCACCGCATGGATCGCAGCCAACTACTGTTTCGCATCCACAGACCGGCTCGCCGCAATCGCAAGCGGCCGCGCAGTGCGAGACCAGTTCAATTGAGTCATTTCCGCTCGCGGTCATGCTGCTCGTGTAGGACGCGCAGGCAATCGCAGCCAGCATGGCAATCTTGCTAAGCTTCATCGCTTTAAATTCTCCCGAATTCCATTTTCTGGGTTCTAAAAAAGGGCAGGGCAACAACGAATTACGCCCGCGACCAAAGATACGCGGGCCGCTGAGACCCTAATTGGTCGGGTCAAGGCATGTCTGACTGCTTGCCATCCCGTGTTCGTCTCCGATCAGCAGAGCCGACCGTGGTCAAAACGGGAGTCGAGTGTCGGACGCTACGATTTGACCGTCTGACGCGTCGCCTCTGTCGTCACCTGCGTTATCGGGATGGTTTGTTCATGATTTGGGGTCGAATTGGAATGTTTTGCGTCGGTCCCCCCAGCAGCGGTCCACGTGGTCCAACTGTGCCGCACAGCGCTATCAGAGAAACTTTGCCGACTGGGAAGAGGCTCCCTGATCCGCGGGTCATCCGACGGTAAACTGTCGGCAAACGGAATCCAAACCACCGGGCGGTACCGCAATGGCGACCTTTCCGGCACACTTTGCCTTTCCCCACCCACTCGATAGTCCGACCGAGAACAAGACCGATGGTTTTTTGGCGTTCGAAGAAAAAATCAGACGATTCACCCCCCGCCCAGCCGTCCGGTCCGGCCCAGCAGGAACCCTCCACCGCAGCCGATCACGGGCAAGCCGCAGCCACCCCCAAAGCCTCGCCACCGGCAGCCTCAGCACCGGCAGCCTCTCCACCGGCAGCGGCGGCCGAGTCGTCGGCGGGCTTGTTCGGGCGATTTCGCAACGGGCTGGAAAAAACACGGCGGGCACTCAACACCGACATCCGCGACCTGTTCAAAGACGAAGGGCGGCTGGTCGATGACGAATTCTTGGGCGAACTGTTCGCCAAACTGATCCGCACCGACATGGGCGCCGGCCCCGCCGAAGAACTCCGTGACGACGTCGCCAAACGCTACCGCGGCCGCAAAGTCGGGCTGGACGAGGTCCTCGAATCGATCACCGCCCAAACCCAGGCGATGCTCCAACAGGACGCCGCCCCGCTGAATCTGCCCGGAAAACCCAGCGTGATCCTGGTCGTCGGCGTCAACGGCAGCGGCAAAACGACCTCGATCGGAAAACTCTCCCACCACCTGACGTCCCAGGGCAAGAAGATCGTCTTGGGCGCCGGGGACACGTTCCGCGCCGCCGCGGTCGAACAGTTGACGATCTGGTCCGAGCGGATCGGCTGCGACATCGTGACGGGAAAACAGGGTGCCGACCCGGCCAGCGTGGCGTTTCAAACGGTCGACAAGGCAATCGAAATCGGTGCCGATGTCGCCATCATCGATACCGCCGGACGATTGCAGACACAGTCCAACCTGATGCAGGAGCTGGACAAGATCCGCCGCGTCGTCGGTAAGAAGGTCGAAGATGCCCCGCACGAAGTCCTGTTGGTCCTGGACGCGACCGCCGGTCAAAACGCGATCAGCCAAGCCAAGGGGTTCAGCGACGCGGCCGGTTGCACGGGCATCATCTTGGCCAAACTCGATGGCTCCGCCCGCGGCGGAGTGATCTTGCCGATCCGTCGCCAATTTGAACTTCCCGTCAAATTCGTCGGACTCGGCGAAAGCATCGAAGACATCGCGGAGTTTGATGCCGACAGCTTTGCCACCGCCCTTTTCGCCGATTGACCCGCCGCCGGACTGACATGCTTCACCTCCAATCCGAATCGACCCAGCGTTGGCTCGGGCAGGTTGACGAAAACCTGCCCGAGATCTTGATCGATCACGCCCACTGTGAGCGCAAGGCGGCGTCGACGGCGATGAATCTGATGAATTCCTATACCGACAATCGGCCGCTGTGTGTCGAGATGACGCGGATCATTCAGGAGGAACTGGAGCACTTTCACATGGTGATGGACGTCCTCGATCGTCGCGGCATCACCTTCAAGCGACTCGCCAGCGGTCACTACGGACGCGAGCTCAATGCGCTGACGCGTCAGCGCGAACCTCAACGCGGCGTGGACCGATTGCTGATCGCCTCGCTGATCGAAGCTCGTAGCTGTGAACGGTTCCGCTTGCTTGCCGATCACGTTCGTTCGCGCGACAACGAGCTGGCGGATTTTTATGCCAGTCTGTTCGAATCCGAAGCCCGCCATCACACCACCTACGTCAAGCTGGCCGAACAATTCGCACCACGGCGCGACGTCTTGGAACGACTCGACCAACTGTCCGAGCAGGAAACGGCGATCCTTGCCAAGGGCAGCCCCCTGGCGCGGATGCACAGCTGATCGAATTGTTTCACGCCGCGGCGCTGTGGTGGATGACGATCGAGTGGATGTTTCACGACAACCAGCATGCGCGCCGTGTCTTGCTCAGACGCCGATTGCGTCGATTGTGTAAGCGTTGCCGGTCCGGGACCAGGCGATATCGTTGCTTTCGAATCGGTGGAACCGGTTTTTGGACACGACGGAATGATTCCGATGACGCACAAGACGATCACGGGAGATTTCTCAAATGGATGCTTTCATCAAACGATGCGTTGTCACTGCAGGTTTTCTGATCACCACGCACAGCCTGGTTGCCGTCGATGCTTCGGCCGAGGCCCCCAAAATTCAGTTCGACATGCCGGCGGTGGCGACGGCGCTGGACACGTCCCTGCCCGGCCAACCGCGTGAGGTTTCGGTCGAGTTGGTGTTGTCGTCATTGATTGCGGGGCGGACCGATGTTTCCTCGGACGACGCGCCACCGATCGACCATCTGCTGGTTCATTGCGGCTTGCGTGACCGCTTGCCGGTGATCGATTTCTCGCCCAAAACGGAGCTGCAATCGGATTTCGCCGGCCCGATTTCGGTGACCACCAAAGACGAACTGTCCGATTCGTTAGGGCTGAGCGTCGACGGCGTCGTGCCGCACGTCGGCGCCGGGCGTCTCGGGGCCGACGATTCGCGCAAACGATCCGATCAGACCCAGTTCCAGCGTCAAGCACCGGTGCAAGCGGTGATCGCATCGGGCACCACCGATCGCGGTCGCGGCGTGTACTTTAAATTCCGCTGGACCAGCCAACAGGTGCTCGAAGGGGAGAAGCGATTTCGAATTTCGTTCGCGGTTCCGGACGCCTGGCGCGGCGGGCTGCTGGATCTGAACATCACCGCACACGGGGTCGATCGATCCTTGTTCGGGTCGGCCAAGCTTCGCGCCGTGGCCAAGCAAGACTTTGTCGTTGCCGTTCATCAGCAGGGCGATGCCGAGGCGGCCACGATCGCGCTGCGGCTTGCCAATCTGGATCGTAAACTCGCCGCGTTCGCGCGACAGCACCCGAAGTCCGGTTCCAATGCGATCACGCAATTCTGGCGCCGCGTCGTCCCGTCCTCCAATGAACCGACGACGCCGTCGCAGTGGTATCACGGTGTCACCAGCAACCTGCTTGACCCCTACACCGATCATCAGATTCGCTCGTTGCCGATGCAGGTCCGCGTCGCCGTGCTCGGATACAGCGATGCGGCGCGCGAATTGTTGGAACTTGGTCAGGAAGGGTCCTGACGGCGCGGTGTCGTGCTACATCGAACGGGGAATCGCGATAGAATCTGGGGCGTGCACCGACGTGGCAGTGGCTGCCGGGCTGTCGACGAGCCTGCCAGCCGCTGCCACCTGTTTTCCACCCGTTCGATACTTCCCACAACGCGACCCACCATTCATGTCTGATTCGGAGCCGAACGAAGTCGACCGCGGAGTCGACGAGTCCATGCGGATGTTCGAAAAATCGAAAGTCGGCGATGAGCCCGCGCTGCAGCCGATCAAGCCCGCGCGTGTCCTGTTGGTTCTCGATGGATCCTCCCAAGACAAGTCGGGAATCGCGGCGGCCGGTTTCTTGCGCGAGACCTTCAACGTGGAAACGTTGGTCTTGGATGCCCGCCCATCACCGGATGGGGACATCACCACCGCGGTGGTCGACGCCGTTTCGGGGGCGCGGCCGATTCAGCGGGGCGAAGGCGAATCGTACGAGATGATTCTGGCGGCGCTGCAAACGCACGCGGTCGATCTGCTGGTTGTCCCGTGTCCTTTCGGTCGCGATTTTGACAAGGTCGGCACCGATAGCGCCGGCACCGTCATCGATGTGTTGCTGTCGCGCTGCCCCTGTCCGATGTTGGTCATCCGCCGCGAGGACCAGACGCTGGCGGAATGCGTCGGCAAGGTTTCTGTCGTCGTCGGCGCCGAGTGTGACGTCGAATTGAAAGCCGCCGCATGGGCCTTCGGGCTGTCGGCCGATGACGCGACCGTGACGTTGGATTTGGTCGTCGAGAAAGAGCAGTACGAGAATATTAAATCGATCGTCGAAGCCCTTTCCGACGGCGCGACGCTGGACCCCGAATCGTTCTCCGATGCGTTGACCAAGACGCACCACTCGATCCACGGTGCGATGGCCAAGACTGCGACCGAGCTCGGACGCAGCTACCATTTGCGGCCACTGGCTGGCGAGGTCGCGCCGCCCAATCCCTTGCAAAACCGAGACCAGACGCTGTTGGTCTTGCCCTTGGAAGTCGATGACCGGTTCGGCCAAGGATTCGCCCAAGACCGAATTCGCCGCAGTCCGCATCCGGTGCTGGTCGTCCCCAGCCATGTACCGCAAGGGTAAGCAACGCGTTCCGTGCCGGCGTAGGTGGCATGACCCCGAACGGGGTTCAAGCCAGTAGCCGGAGGTGAGCGGAGCGATACCTCCGGACACCCGGTTCCCCGCTCGACGCGACCCCGGAGGGTGTCGCTGTGAAGCATTTTTTAGCGGTAGGGCGCGAGCCCTCCGGTGTTTCGAGAACGATGAGGGACCGGAGGGCTTGCGCCCTGCCGCTAACACCTCGCAAAACCCAGGGAATAAATGCTTCACAGACACGTAGGGCATGCTGTGCATGCCAATGGGCCCGATGCTATCGATAGACCGAGAACGAAGGCACCGTCGCGATCACCGTCCCGGCGTTGGTCGGGACCGGCGCACCGAGCCCGTTGGCCGGTTGCAGCACGTTGGTTCGCATTCCGGATTGCATGGAACTACGCATCGGCGGTTCGCTGGTCGATCGACCGACGGTGTTGGACGCGATCGCCGTGACGGGCTGGGTGGCATAGGTCCCGTCGGTGGTCGTCGAAATCGGCCGCAGCCGTGCGGCGACTTCCGGGGCGACGTTGGATCCGATGCTCGGTTGCGGCATCGCACGGGCGACCAGTTCCAGCCCCTTTTGTTCGGTGGTTTCGTAGCGGACGGTCCGTTTCGGCACTTCCACCGTCCGTTTTTCAGCGACCCAACGCGTTTGAGTGGTCGCGCGGTTGACGACCTCGCTGCGGGCTTCCCAACGGGTTTCGGGGACTTGACGATAGGCGACCGTGGGCTGCCGGAACGGGTTCCAGCGTCCTTCCACATAGGGCATCCATTTCATCTGAGTGACGGGGGAGTAGCTGGTGCGGACTTCCGGTCGGATCTCCGTGACGGTTTCCGGACGATGCACGACGGTTTCTTGGCGTTCGACGCGGTCCTCGACCACCGGACGCGTGATCCGCTGCGTCACGGTACGATAGATATCGCCGGTCACCGGGTCCTTGTGCAGATCGCCGGAGGGGGCCTGTGCACCAGCCCCGCCGGAAAGGGCCATCGAGCCCGCTGCGACGAACAACGTGGCCGCTGTCTTGCGTAACAATTCCGTTTTGCGAACGTTCATGCTCGTTAAACTCCCCGCCCAAGCCATTTCATGCCCGGCGTGAATGGTTCCAACTGAAAAGAAAGGCTGGCGATGCAGGCGTGTCAGTTCCGCACGATCGCCACCTTCCCAGAATCGGTATGGAACCGTGCCAACTCGAAACAATACCCACGTCGGAACAAAAAAAGATGCTCGATGAAAAACTTCTCCACTTGGTTCAGTGCCCGATTTCGGGGCAAACGTTGCAGATTTCGTCCCCTGCGGTGATCGTCGACTTGAACGAAAAAATTGCCCAGGGATTGGTCCGCGATGCCTCCGACCAACTGGTCGAAAGTGCATTGGACCAAGGGCTTACCACCGCAGATGGTGCGCGCCTGTATCCCGTCCGGGGCGGGATCCCCACCCTGATCGCCGACGCCGCGATCGAGTTGGACCCGGGGACCGTGGGGTAAGCCTCTTGCTTGGGGTGGGGTAAGCATCTTGCTTGCCGCCCACTGGGTACGCTTCGCGTGACGCGCAGCATGCGGGGTGGGGTAAGCATCTTGCTTGCCACCCCTGGTTACGCTTCGCGTGACGCTCGGCATGCGACGCATGCCGCGCGACGAAACGTCGCGGGGGGTCGCAAGCTGGAAGCTTACGCCACGTGGAGATCGCAAGCTGGAAGCTTAGGCAGGTGATCGCAAGCTGGAAGCTTAGGCCACGTCGGTGCACCAGTGGCGGAGGGCTTTTTCGTAGCAGTCGATGCCGCGGCTCAGTTGATCGATGGCGATCCATTCGTCGACGGTGTGTGCTTGGGCGATGCTGCCGGGGCCGATCACGATGCGCCGCGACAATTCCCCCAGCACGCCGCCGTCGGTCGCGTAGCAAACGGTCTGGGATCGCGTGCCGGCGATCGCTTGAAATTGCGACACGATCTCGCTGTCGGGATCGGTCCACAGCGGGTCGCAGCCGGCGATCGGCGTCACGGTCAAGCCGAGCCGACGCGCGGTCGCGTTCGCTTCGGCCACCAACTCCGTCGCATCCACCTCCGGCATCGTGCGGAAACTGACCCAGGCGTCACTGCGCTCGGGCGTGATGTTGACGACGTTGCTGTGGTCACTGACGCCAAAGTTCCAAGACAACACCGGCGGGTCGAAACGATCGTCTTGCAATCCCGCGTCGTCACGTGTCCGCCGGCAAAGCTCCAACAGCTTGACCAGCATCGGCACCATCGCCTCGTTCGCATTGATTCCAAAGTTGGTCGCACTATGACCGGCGCGACCTCGACTGTGGACGGTGAACCCCTGGATCCCCTTGTGCGCGTAAACGACATTCATCTCCGTCGGCTCGCCGATCACCGAGACGGGATCGGCGCGGACCAGTTCGCGATAACCGTCGCAGTGATCGACGAGGTGTTTAGCGCCGTTGAATCCGACTTCTTCGTCGGCGGTGCACACCATCCAGATCGGTGCGGTTTGTTGACGGGCATCGACGCGAGCCACTGCGGACAGCATCGCCGCCAACGAACCCTTCATGTCACACGCACCGCGTCCATACACTCGATCGTCGCTCACCACCGCATCAAACGGTCCCGCCGCATCAAACGGTCCCTTCGCGGCATCGTCGGTGGAAGGACTCGATAGAGTCGGGGCGCCCACCCACTTCTTGGCCGGCACGACATCGGTGTGACAAAAATACGCGAGCCCTTGATGAGACGCCGCCGCGGCGCGGTGATCGGCAGAGGTCTCGTGCTGCTCCGTCCCGACAGGGTTGCGGACCGCGACCAGGTTTGCCTTGCGCACGCTACGCTCATCGCGGTATCCGCTGCGCCAAATCGTGAACCCCATTTGGGCGAGTGTGGCCGCGCACCAGTCGTTGATGTCGACGTTGCTTTTCGCGCTGACCGAAGGAAAGGAAATCAATTTCTCCAGCGTCGCGATGGCCGAAGCGATCGTACCATCGGGAGGTGAAGCTTCGATCGAATGTGGCATCTATTCTGAAAAGAGTTCTTTGGCGACTTGTTGCAGCATCGCCGTGTCAACTTGTTCGAGTTGGCCGTCGATGGCCGCGAGCTGTGCAAACGTGTCGTCACGATACTCGACGCGCCACTTGGGGTGAATCAGACGATACAATGCTTGACCGGCGACCGCGTCGGGACGTTCAGGGGAAAGCGCAAAAGACGTGATCTTTTCCGTCAGCCGTGGCGGCATGTCGTCGACGGTGAACGATCGTGTTCGCTTGTTGAACTGGATCGCCAACATCTCGGGTGAGACTTCGACGACGATGACCGGTAGGCCTTCGACATAATCAAAGGTGCTTCCCGTGTTGAGTGTCGCCAACCCACGACCGATCGCGCCGCGATAAAAGGTCGCCAGGTCGGCGATGTCATAGAGTGCGCTGGCACGCTTGGATTGCTCCGCATCGAGATCAAGTTTCGTCAACGCCTCGGCGGCGGGTTTCATCTGATCCCAATCGGCCGTTCGAATCAGCTGCTGGACCGCTTCGATCTTGGCCTGATTGGCGGCGACACGCTCCGCCGTCATGGCGGGCGCAGGAGTCGGGGGCGCCGTTGGAGTCGGAGTGGAAGGCGTCGAGCCGGTCGCCGGCGGTTCGGGGGTCATCGGCGTCTCGGGAATCGACATCCCGACCGGCGGCATCATGCTCGCCGGCGTTGGACTGGTCGGCGTCGGACTGGTCGGCGTTGGTGTCGGATTCGTCGGCGTTGGTGTCGGATTCGTCGGCGTTGGTGTCGGACTGGTTGGTGGATCGACGTTGCTTGACTCGCGACCGGGATTCGTCGTCGCCGCGCTGTTGGGTTTGCGCAGCGAATCTGCGATCCCGCTGGCGGCCACCTCGCCGAGCACGCCATCACGGTCGGCTGCGGTGGGAAGCGGTCGATCCGAATCGGGTCTCGGCTCGGCGACCACGACGCCGTTGTCTGCGGGCAGACCGTCCGGACGCAACGCGATCTGCCCACCCTGGGTCAGGAATTGCAGCAGGCCGATGATTGCCCCCAACATCACCAACACAAACACGCCGAACAGAAACAGTCCGGTCTTCTTGCGGCGGCGTTTCTTTTTCGGTTTCGGCGGCGACCACGGGATCGGCGCGTTTCCACTGGCCGGTTGACCGCCCGGTTGACTGGCGGTGGTGGGATCCGCAGACGTTGCCGGTGTTCCCAGCGGTGGTGTGCCCAGCGCCGGCACGGCTGCCGTGGGCGCGTTGCCGCTGCGATCGGTCGCCGGAGTCGCCAATCCGGGTGGCACCCCCAGCACCGCGGCGGCGCGAGTGGCGGGCGCGCCGTCGGTCGAAGATCCGGCAGCGGAGGTGGGCAGCGGTTTGGAACGGGGCAACAGTGACGCCAAGGGATCGTCCGGCTCGGCCGCAGTAGCAGACGCGGTGCCGGAGTCAGTGCTCGGCCCGGATTCGCGTGCGGTGTCGACCGCCACGCCTAGACTGGCGTCCAGTGCGCGACGTTGCTGTGGATCTTCCAACTGTTTTCGCGCCGCTTCGGCGAGCTTTGCCGCCTGTTTCCAGACCAGCGGATCGGCGGTCGGCTTGGATTGCTTCAATCCCTCGTAAACGCGTTGCATCGCCGCGGTGATCTTCGCCGGGTCCGATTCTCCGCTTTTCAAACCGAACACTTGATAGGCGTTGGGTTTGTCGGCCGACGTGCGAATCGGCAACAGGTCGGAAAGTTTCGATGCGGACATTTCTTCGAGGGCAAGCGGGGATCGGGCGTGTCGTCAGATCATTCTAGCCCGCTCGGGGCAAACTGGCATTGTCGAATTGCCAGATCCAATATCCCCAGACAGACTAAATTGGGAACGAGTTCGTGCTGGGCTCGCATGTAGGGCGAGATCGTTGCTGCGTCCCCGCCGCTCAGTACGATCCGAAAGGCACCGTCCGCATCACCGTTTTCGTGTGCATGGCAGGATGGGGAGAATCCCGCGTACTCCCGTGCCAGTCGTTCGACGCCTCCGACGACGGCCGCCAGCACGCCCAAACGAATCGCTTGCCGGGTGTTGGTCGCCGGAGCCATCGCCCCGGTCCCGTCGGGAGCGGTTTCCAGCGTCGCTTGCTGGAGTCCTTCGGTTCCCGTCACCAGTGCGGCATGTTGAAGCCGAATCCCCGGCAGGATCGCCCCACCGACAAACACCGGCGGAGCATCGGGAGATGGGCGGACGCAGTCGACCGTCACGGCCGAACCGGCGTCGACGACGACCAGCGGCGGATCGAAACGGTTGGATGCGGCATAGGCACTCAGCAGACGATCGATTCCGACTTTCTCCGGCGCGTCGACTCGAATTTGCAGCGGGACATCGTGGCTGGACAAGTGACGCCAATCCACTTGCCGCGGACCACCGGCGGTTGACGGTGCGGATTCCCAACAGGCGCAGACGGCATCATGCAACGGACGGCTGGCGGCGTGGTTGACCGTCGAAACCCGCCACGAAACTTCCGACCGGCCGGTCTGCTGCTGCACCCAGCGACAGACCTGTTTGTCCCATTGCGGCTGGTCCAATGGAAACGTCTGGTAACGCAACGCGTCGTCGGGGGCATTGGAATTCACTTCGCCGGCGAGCAGCTCGGAGGTGTTGGCCAGCGCGACTTTGATCGCTGAGTTGCCGACATCGATCGCAGCAATCGTCTCAGCCGGCGTCACGGCGCATCCTCATCCGAGGTGTCGACGACGGTATCAAAGTCTTTGGCTTGATGCTCATTGGAAAGCTGTGCGGTCGCACCCCGCAGGTGCGGCGGCACTTTTCGTTTTTCGGTCGCGAGCTGGGATTCCCGCAACACCGGAACGTCCTCGCCGGCTTCCAACTGCGCCTTGCGACGCTGTTGGACCCGCGTCATCACCGCTTCGGTAAACTCGTTCAAACCGGCTCCGGTCATGGCGCTGATCAGCAGCACGGGCCGGTCGGTTTCTTCGCGCAGCCGCTCGGCGACCTCGGCCGCCTGCGGCATCTCACTCTTGGTGATGACCAAGATTTCGTCGCGATCGGCAAGTGCCTGGTCGTACTGCGACAACTCGCTTCGGATGGCTCGGTAGTTGTCCAGCGGATCCGACTGGTCGGACGGTTCGGGTTCGACCAGATGGACCAGCAAGCCGGCGCGTTCGATGTGCTTGAGGAATTCATGTCCCAGGCCCAGGCCATCGCTGGCCCCTTCGATCAGTCCCGGGATGTCGGCCAAGACAAAGGAACGTGCTTCATCGAGTTCGACGATGCCCAAGTTGGGATGTTTGGTGGTGAAGGGGTAGTCGGCGATTTCTGGGCGGGCACTCGTGATCCGGCTCAGCAGCGTGCTTTTCCCCGCATTGGGTTTGCCGATCAGGCCGACATCGGCGATCGAACGCAGTTCCAGGATGACGCTGCGGACTTCACCCTCCTCGCCACGCTGAAATTCTCGCGGCGCCTGATTGGTGCTGCTTTTGAAATGGGCGTTCCCCTTGCCGCCCTTGCCGCCGCGTGCGACGACGAACGAATCGCCGTGGTGTTTCAGGTCTTTGATGACAAAACCCTGCTCGGCGTCGATCACCAGGGTCCCCGGCGGAACGTACAGCGTCTGGTCCTCGGCCTTTCGCCCATGGCACATCGCCCCCTGGCCTTGCCGTCCGTTACCCGCCCGAATGAACTTTCGATTGGCAAACGCGGCCAGCGAATTGACCCCCAACCTGGCTTCCAGAATCAGGCTGGCGCCGTGCCCGCCGTTGCCACCGTCGGGGCCCCCGCGCGGAATGTATTTTTCGCGGCGCATGCTGGAGCATCCGTCCCCGCCCTTTCCGGCGTGAAGTTCAATTTGGACGCGGTCGACGAACATCGTTGTGATTAGCGAGAGTGGGAAATAGAATCCATCACTCTAACATGGCGGGGCCGCGCGTCGCAGTGACCCCACAGCGGTTTTCGACGATTTCAAAGTGGTGCAGCAGATGTCCGGCGGTGAGCCAAGCGACGGCACGAACGCTCACCCGGTGGCCGGCGACCATTCCCGAGCCGTCCCAAGCGCGGGGGGAAAGCCGCTGCAGCAGCCCCAGGTTCGCTTTTCTCAGATCGCCCAACTCGGCGGCCAGGCAAGAGAAATTGCCTAATCCGAATCGGCTGGCGGCGGAAACATTTTCGTCCCAATTGGGTAACGTGGGCCCACTGCCGTCGGCCAAACACATCATCCGATAGCCGAACATTCGCTCCGCGTTGGCGCAATGCTCAAACACTTGCCGGATCGTCCACTGGTAAGGGGCGTGGATCCGGTCGACCTGTTCGGTGCTGATGCTGCTGGCCAAGTCGCAGATCCAATGCAGTTGGTGTCGCAGAATCTTGATCGCGCAGTCCCCTTCGACGCGGGCAATCAATTGACCGTGATACTCACTGTCAAACTCCTCGGATTCCGGACGGCGACTTGCAAGACGAATCATGGGGCGGTGTTTCCGTGCGAGGGAGGGTCGAGCAATTGTTGCAGGGCAATCGCGGTCGACGCAATCGCCTCTCCGTCGATCGTATGCGGCCCAAAGAAGGGGTGGAACTCGAGGTCGACGTCGGCCGCGACAAGCAGATCGCGCAGTCGCTCGGCGGACGGGAACGGCAGGATCGGGTCCTGGGTTCCGTGCGACTGGTAGACACGGGTCTTCTGCAGACGCGACAACGATTCGGTCCAACCACTCTGACAGATCACCGATCCCGAAAACTGGATCAACAATTCGGGCGCCGGAATCGGGCCGCGAAGGGCCGTGTCCATCGCCAACATGGCACCTTGCGAAAATCCTCCCAGTGCGAACCGGATCGCGTCGACATCACAGCCCCGTTGCTCGGCCAGTTCTTCGCGGGCAGCGTTGACCAACTGCGACAGTGCCCTGCGAGACTCCTCTAAACCCGGTGGGGTTTCGTGGTGCAGCTCATCAAATTGCTGCGCTTGGATCGCATCCATCATGCGAGCCATGTTCAGCATCCACCAGGCGCGTCCCGATGGCAGCCCCAGTTCGTCCAGGCTGTGCGGGGCGATCGGGAAAATGAAGCGAAATTGGTCGGCGGATTCACCGAGCGTCTCGGCCCACTCGCCGGCGATTCCGACCAGGTCGCTGCCGGGGGCGCCGTAGCCGTGGCAAAGGATGACCAGTGCCGCAGGCGTTTGGGCCTGACCGGCGTCGATCACGTAGCTGTCCAGTGACCCGTAGCGTTTTTTCCGTGGTTGGTTCATGAAGCGTTTGTCGGCGAGCAGTTCCAGGGGACGCCCGAGAGTCTAACGCTCCGACCGGCCGGCGAGTAGCTACTCGATCGGCCCATCCGATTTCAACGAATGGTAGCTGGCGATCGTCAGCTTGTCCGCCTCGGTTTTACCGCTGGTCCAAATCACGCTGCCGCCGCCGCTGGGCACGTCGAAATCATTGTTGACGTATTGATCGCCGTTGGCATCGTACAACGCTTGCACCGACCCGTCGGCCATCAAGCAGTTGGCGATGCCGTTGTGCAACGGCATGATCCCGCGATAGTCCTGGCGGGTGTAAAAGTTCAGCTGCTTGTACCATCCGGCGGTCCCGATGCGGGATTCACCTGCCGAAAAGGCGGGCGTCTTCAGATAGTTCGGATTCGGCGTCTCGGGGACGCCGTCGCCGTCCAAATCCATTTGCAAGGTGCTGCCGATCGGGCCTCCCACAATCGGTGTGGTGTACAGGCTTCCCGCCGGCAGTCGGTCGCCGATCGATGCGCTCAGGTAACCCGAGGGCGTGGCATCGCAGAGCAGGGGAACCGTCGACAGGGGAGCCCGAGAACCGTCCAGGTATTGCGTTTCCAATGGCCCTTCGGTCACGTTTCTGCCACGCGGGTCCATGTCGGGGCACGCGGGATTGACCCGCGCAAGGTTCCCGTCGGGGCCCAGATTGAATTCCGTCCGCAACATGAACCAGGACGCGGCGTAGTTGGTGTTGTAGCCCTCGTCGATCATCTTTTTCTTGACCAGCGCGGTGCGTTCGGGCGTCTTGGGTGGAATCGCCTCGTTCGCGATTTTTCGCGCGATGTTAGAAACCACCACCCCGGACGAATCGGTGTACGGTTCGCTGCCCAGACGCTCGGAATCCTGGAAACAAGCGTTGGCGACGAAATTCGACAACGGCAACGCGACCATCTCCTCGACGGCTTTGCTGCTCCGCGCCGAATTGCTCGGGCACAGCATCTCACCGGGCAGAATGCCCCGCGTCACCAAGTCGGAAACCCAGCCCACCTCCGTCGGCACGCCGTCACGTTTGAAGTCGAAGCTCCCCGAGCAGAACGCGCCGCTGGGCGTTTGCGTGCTGCGGGAAATCAGCCCGATCCCGAATTGACGCAAATTGGATTGGCACGCGGCCGAGCGCGCCGCCTCACGCGCTTTGCTGAGCGCAGGCATCGCCATCGACGCCAACAGCCCGATGATGGCGATCACGACCAGCAGTTCGATCAGGGTGAAACCAACTCGCGACGTTGAACGTCCCACCTGTTGGGCTCTCATGGATCCCGCCTTTTAATTCAATGTGTTCTGACAGAGTAAAACCTATCGGAGAAAGTGGATGCTCGATTCAGTCACGACAATGCCAAAACGGTTCTCTCATGGCTTCTTCACAGCTCCTTCACGCTTCCCTCTCTTGAACTTCTCGGCACCACTGCAGGCCGACGGCGAAACGGACGTGCGGCGCTGTTCTGGCAAATGGGGTGAAAAAATGGGTTGGTCAAAAAATCAAGCAAGAAAACAATGGTTCCCCACGTGCTTCCGACGCTCCAACTTCCATTTTTTGACCAACAAATTTGTTGACCCACCTTCCACTGACGAAGACTGATTCGATCTGTCTTTCCAACGCCAATTTCAAGACCATCAAACTCGGCGAATGAAACTGCTAGACTGCTTGCGTCATGACACAAATCGAGAACAAAAACGAGATTGCGGCTCAGTGGCGTCTCAGTCGCGCCCAGCTCGAATCCATTCAGCTCAGCCGGCTCAACGCGTTGTTGCGCGTCGCCATTGAAACCCCCTTCTATCGCGAACGCTTTGGCTCGCTCGAGCTCCCGCTGCGATCGCTTGACCAACTGTCCGAGCTGCCGTTGTTGAACAAGTCCGACCTGGTCGCACCGTCGCCTGGCGATCCCGGTCGAGTGTTTTGCTTGCCGCGCGAGTCCTATTCGCGGTTTCATCAAACCAGTGGTACCAGCGGCCACCCGATGCCGGTGCTCGATACACAGCAGGATTGGCAATGGTGGCTGGATTGTTGGCAACACGTTTTGCATGCCGCCGACGTTCGCGGCAGCGACGTCGCCATGATGGCGTTTTCCTTCGGACCGTTCATCGGGTTTTGGACCGCCAGCGACGCATTGGTCCGCGCCGGAGCGTTGGTGATTCCCGGCGGCGGCATGTCCAGCGAAACGCGTCTTCAGATGATTCTCGAACAACGTTGCACGGTCGTCTGCTGCACCCCGACCTATGCGTTGCATCTGATCGCCGTTGCCGAAAAACTGTCCATCGATTTGACGCAGTCGTCCGTTTCACGATTGATCGTTGCCGGAGAACCGGGCGGCAGCGCCCCGGCGATTCGCTCGCGGATCCAGGCAGGCTGGAATGCAACGGTGATCGACCACAGCGGGGCGAGCGAAATCGGTGCCTGGGGATTCGGAAGCCACGACGGCACCGGACTGCACGTGATCGAAACCGAATTCATTGCCCAGCGACTGTGTTTCGGCGATGCACATCCCAACGGACGCCCTGCCGGCGAAGGCGAGGAGGCGGAACTCGTGCTGACCGGACTGGGACGATACGGCGGTCCGGCCATCCGCTATCGAACTGGCGATATCGTGCGGGGCTACCAGCAACACGATCACCCCTGCCAATTCTTGTATCTCGACGGCGGCGTCCTCGGCCGCAGCGACGACATGATGGTCATCCGCGGAGTCAACGTGTTTCCCAGTAGTGTCGAATCGATCGTCCGGCAAGTGGATCCGACCGCCGAGTTTCGAATGATCGTGACCAAGCAGGGCGAAATGGACACGCTCGCCGTCGAAGCGGAACTGAGTGACGCCGATTGCAAGCAACTTGCCGAGCGGTTTCAAAAGCGGTTGGCGATGCGCGTGGTCGTCACCCCCGTGGCCGCAGGATCGCTGCCGCGTTTCGAAGCCAAAGCCAAACGGCTGGTCGATCGCCGGCCCAAGCACTAGTGGTGCGTCAGCTTCAAGAATTAGGGTTGGTCTAATCGCGTAAAAGCTTCATGCTTTGGGGAACACGGAGGGTTTTCCAATGCAGAAAAAGTACATCGTTCGGTTGAACGATCAGGAGCGTCGGACGCTCGATGCAATCGTCAAGAAGTTTAGCGGTTCTAGCCAGAAGGTGCGTCGTGCCCAAATCTTGCTTGCTGCGGATGCAGACGATTTGGCATGGACCGATGCGGCGATTGCTGAAGCTTATCGTTGCCGCACCAAGACGGTCGAAAATATACGACAGCGGTTTGTCGAGTTTGGCTTTGAGCAAACACTGCAGGGAAAGAAACGTGCGGAGCCTGCCAGACCTAAATGCCTCAGCGGTCAAGAAGAGGCGAAAATCATCGCCACTCGTCTAGGCAAACCGCCAGCAGGCTATGCCAACTGGTCGCTGAGATTGCTCGCCGAGAAAGTCGTCGAACTGGGGATCTGCGATTCGGTCTCGCATGAAACCGTTCGCCAGACGCTAAAAAAAATCGCATGAATAATCGCAACATCGAGTACTGGGTGATCCCGCCACAGTGCGATGCGGAGTTCGCCGCGAGCATGGAAGATGTGCTAGAAACTTACGAAAAACCGTACGATTCGAGTCATCCGGTGATCTGCATGGATGAACAACCGGTCCAACTGATCAAGGACGTCAACGTTCCGATCGAAGCGACCACCGAACATCCCCGCCGGGTGGACTATGAATACGAACGTGCCGGAGTAGCGAACATTTTCATGTACACCGAGCCGCTGGCAGGATGGCGAGAAGCCTACGCCAGAGAGACCAAGACCAAAGCGGACTGGGCCTTGCTAATGGCTGAGCTGCTTGAGGGACGTTACGCCGATTGCGAGACGGTGACGTTGGTTTGCGACAATCTCAACACGCACACTCGCGGGGCTTTCTACGAAGTGTTTGAGCCGTCTCGAGCACGGGCGTTGGTGAAGCGAATCAACTGGTGCTATACGCCCAAGCACGGTAGCTGGCTCAATATCGCAGAGAACGAGTTAAGCAGCATCACCCGTCAATGTGTTGGCGGGCGACGCATTGGAAGTATTGAGGAGTTGGCCAGAGAGATTGCAGCATGGTCATCGGACATCAATGCAAGACAACGAGGCGTTGACTGGCAGATGAAAATTGACGACGCCCGGGTTAAACTCAAATCCGTCTACCCTAAAATTAGACTTTGACGCACCACTAGTCGCCTATCGCCGCTCAATTTACAGGTCGTGGACGAGGCCTCGTCCACTACCGCTTACCCGAAAACCAAGGTGCGGCGGAATACGAGGCTGAAGTGCGAATCGCCTCGCGGACCCCTGGCGTCTATTCGCCAGATCAGCATTGACCCTGGCGTCAACACGCCGTAGGATCTCGACAACGTCGCGAGCCGAAACTCAGCGACGCGATAGGGTTGCTCTCGATACCAAAAAAAAACGCACGACGCCCGAAGGCGCCGTGCGGTGCTGGATTTCCAAACTTGCCCCTTGGGCATCCGGCATTGAGTAGTAGGTCTCAGCCATTTCTGATCACTTTTGCCCCAAGTGATCGTTTGGCTGAGGCCTTTTTCTTTACTCCTTGTGGATGTTAGGGACACCTAAAAATCGCTGCCAGAGCAGTACTGGACAAAATGTGATTTTTTGCTATTCCGCAAGGGATTTCTGGATTGACAGTGGGGGTTGGGTCTACCCATAGTCGGTCTGCCGATACAGCCGCAGCGGATCGGAAGAATCGGGTATCTTGGTTGCGTGGACCGTTCATGAGCGAAGTTTCTCGGCGGGCGGTTGTCGTAGAACAGTGGCACTGTCATGCCCCGCCGGGAACCCCTCGTCACCCCCTTCAGCGCAAGATGTCCAGGTCTTCCAATGACGACACCCGACCACCGCGCCGGTCCGGCGACGGTCCAATCAGCGAACCGAACCAATCCGTCTTGGACGCGGTTCCCTCCCAGTTCTTAAACACCAGTTTTCCGAGCCTGCTCTCTGATACGGGGCTCCCGTCTTCGCCCCGCTATCAGATCGGCGAGTCGATCGGCAGCGGAGGCATCGGGGATGTCTATCGCGTCTACGACCGCATGGGGCAACGCCATCTGGCACTGAAGACACTTCAGCGCAAGTTTCACCGAAACGGAGCGGCAATTGATCGCTTTCATCGTGAAGGTTTGTTGACCGGAACGCTCCAGCACCCGGGGATTCCACCCGTCTATGACCACGGGACGCTCGAAGACGGCACGCCATTTTTCTCGATGAAGTTGGTCGAGGGGCAGACGTTGCAACAGCTGATCGAAGCGAGACAAGCATCGGACGACAGCCTCGGAGAATTGATCGGCATTTTTGAGAGTGTCGCGCAGACGATCGCCTATGCCCACGCTCAACAGGTCATCCATCGGGATTTGAAACCGCAAAACATCATGGTTGGAAAGTTTGGCGAAGTCCAAGTCATGGACTGGGGATTGGCCAAACGGCTAGGCATGCAACCTCGGTCGGATCCTGACGCAGCGACAAAGTCGGAGCAAACGCTGCTCCAAGCCAATCGTGTGCCGGATCCTGCGCCGTCCCGAGGTGACGAAACGTCCGGAGGTGACGAGACACCACAAGGAAGCGAATTGACCACGGCCGGAGATGTCGTGGGCACCCCCGGGTACATGGCCCCCGAGCAAGCCCGTGGCGACATCGATTCGTTGGACGCCCGTGTGGATGTGTTTGGTTTAGGCGCCATCCTGTTTCAAATGCTGACCGGCCGGACCTTGTTCCCAAACGCCTCCCGCATCGAGGCGATCGACAAGACCAGGCGAGGCGATCTGGACGCCGCCCTCGAACCACTGCGAAATCATCCCGCCGACTCCGAACTGGTCGCCCTGTGTCACCGCTGCCTCGCCACCGATCCGGCCGAGCGTCCCGCCGACGCCGCCGAGGTGGCACGGATCGTTCAGGCCTACGATGCCAGTCTGCAGCGTCGAATGAGACACGCGGAAATTCAGAGGTCGCGTTCGGAAGTCAGGATGATTGAGTCGCGTAAACGACAGCGATGGATCATCGGCCTGACCAGTGCATTGACCGCCGTTGCGATCGCAGCTGCGATCATTGTCAGTCATCAATGGGGCAAAGCGATCGAGGCGGCTACGGCGGAATCGATTGCCAGAGACAATGCCGAACAAGCGTCGCAAGCGACCAAGGAAGTCAACGAGTTCTTGAATCGAGTGCTCGGGGCCAGTCTGCCCGAACGACGCGGCCACGACGTGACGCTTCGCGAAGTCGTCGATCAAGCATTGCCCGAATTGGATGGCAAATTCACCGAGCGACCGGGCGTCGAAGGTGCGATCCGCAGAACGTTGGGCGAGTCCTATCGCTGGCTCGGTGAACCTGAGATCGCCGAGCAACAGTATCGTCTTTCCTTGGCGGCGTTTGAACAGGTACGCCCCGTTGACGAACTGGAGATTCTGGAGACCAAGGACCGGCTTGCCGGCGTGTTGCGATCGCGCGGAGACGAAGGCGACTTCGAAGAATCGAAACGATTAAGAGCTGAAGTGCTCGAGCGGACGCAAGAGCTGCTCGGTGATTCTCACGAACGAACGATCGCCGCGATGAACAACTTGGGCACGGTGTTGATCGAGATGAACGAACTCGACGCCGCCGCCGATTTGTTCCGCAGCGCCCTGCGCCGAATCGATGCCTCCTCCCATCCGGAACAATACTCCCGACCGGCGGTGTTGGTGAATCTGGCGGACGTCGATCGAATGAATGGCCAGTGGGACTCAGCCGAAGCCATCTATCTGGAAGTGCTCGGCGCCCCGGAAGCCTCAACCTTCGAGAAAGACAATGCGATGATTCAGCTGGGACAGATGTTGCATTCGGCCGAGCGATACGCTTCGTCGCTTCGCTATCTGCGCCAGTCGTTCGAAGTCCGCGAAAACTATTACGGTGCACGGCATCCGCTGACGTTGTCGGCGATGCGCAAAATGTCCCGCGTGATGGACGAATCGGAGCGATACGATGAGCTGCTGAAATGGCTCGACGACAGTCTCGATCGACACGCCAAAGAGTACCCGCCGGCGGCGGGACCAATCTGCGAGGCGCGATCCCTGATGGCCAAGGCCTTGATCGGTCTGGGACGCCGCGATGACGCCGAACACTACCTCCAAGCCACGATCGAATTGATCAGCAGCGAGCGAGGCGCCAAACACAGGTACGCCCTGGCCGCCCAAAAACAACTCGACGCACTACAAGCGGCAGACTAGCAAACGGACTAGTAAACAGTGCCAAGGCGCTCGAACGAAGGCAGACAAGACTATCGTTGACAAGAAATTGGCGGTCGTGCCTGAAACGGGCCCGCACATTTTCCTGTCACCCATTTTCCTGTCGATTTTTCTGCCCCCCGTCTTTCTGCGAACGTCCGTCTGCAAAATAGCCCGTTGCGCCACCTCCTGAGTCGTCTCTTCGGTACCAGGACCTGTGATTTCAAGTACGATCGAAGATCAAGATGACTGACACGCCACGCCAGACGAACAATGACCCGGGATCGACGGTCGACGCCGAAATCGCCGATCTACTGGATCAATACCTGTGCCAGCGCGAGCAGGGGCGGGCCGTCGATCGCGATCAATGGCTCCGCGAGCACCCCGAATACGCCGAGCGTTTGGCCGAGTGCCTGGACGCGGCGGAGTTGTTCGGCGGTGCGGAAACCGGCGGATTTGATCTGCCGCCCGAATCCGCGCTTCCCGATTCGATCGGCGATTTCGAGATCCTTTCGGAACTCGGGCGCGGCGGCATGGGCGTGGTCTACGAAGCCCGCGAAAAATCGCTCGATCGAATCGTCGCCCTGAAGGTGATGCGGTTCGGGATCGTCGACCCCCAGGCGCTCGACCGGTTCCGTCGCGAAGCCGAAACGGCGGGTGCGCTCCATCACACCAATATCGTTCCGGTTTACGCAACCGGACGCGAAGGCGACACGAGTTGGTACGCGATGCAACGCATCGAAGGGGAAAGTCTGGCCGCGCGCATCGGACGGACCCGCCGAGAGCAGACTCCGCCGCCACTCGATGCGATCCTAGACGTCGGAATCCAAGCCGCCGATGCCCTCTCCCACGCACATGACCGTGACGTGGTCCATCGCGATGTCAAACCGGCCAACTTGATCTTGGATCATGAAGACCGCGTTTGGTTGACGGATTTCGGTTTGGCCCGGCGACTGGTCGATGCTGGCGCGACAATCACCGGTGCGATCTTGGGCACACCGCGCTACATGAGTCCCGAGCAAGCGGACCTGCGCGCCACCGATGTGGACCATCGCAGCGACATCTATTCGCTCGGCGCGACACTGTATGAGATGGCGACCGGACGACCACCGTTTGGGGGCGATGACCCGTTGACGCTGATCAACAAGATTCGTCACGAAGATCCGCCCCCCCTGCGAAGCCTGCGGTCCGATCTGCCGCGTGATTTCGAGGTCGTCTTGCACAAGGCGATGGAGAAAGACGCACGGCGTCGCTATCAGTCCGCCGGTGATCTGGCCGACGACTTGCGCGCCGTGCGCGATGACCATCCGATTCAAGCCCGCCCACTTTCGGTCTTGGAAAAATCGGCGCGTTGGGCTCGCAAGCATCAGTCGGGTGTCCGCGTCGCCGCCGCGGCGATGGCAGTCACGGCGGTGTTGATCGCCGCCCTGTTGTCTGGTCTCGATCAGTGGCGTCAAAGTCAGTTGGGCGCGTTTCGCGTTCGGGCCGGCGGCGGACCGTACCAAGCGACCATCGTTCCGGTCGGCGAATCGGCGTTGTCGGATTCAACGATGGAACTGACGCTTCCGATGCAGAACCATCTCGAGCGGACCGCCGGCGACTATGACATGATGGTTGCACCGACGGGCCGATGGAGTCAGACGCTGCGGTTGCCGGTCACCCGAGGCATACCCAGTGAGTACCGGATCACGAACCAACCGGCACCGTCCAAGGAAATTTCGATCAGCGATGCGGCGGTCGTGACCGTTTCCGATGCATCGACGCCAGCGATTCTGTGGCGACGTGACGGCCGACTGAAACGCGTGGCATGGCACACTGACAACCAGTGGGAACTCGACGCGAGTTCCATCGACGCGACGTTGACGAGTCTCGATGGAACCAACGCAGACGAAACAACCACCCTCCCCGTCAATTTTGCCGACACGCAACGCGCCGCGAACTTCGATGCCGGGCATCATCACATCGACGATCACCCGCTACTCACCCAAGGCGTTGCCGCGCTGCGCACGCCGATCGATTTGAACGGCGATCAACGAGCCGACACGCTGGTCGCCGCGACCGATCAACAAGCGTTGCTGGCCGTCGATGATCGCGGACACATGCTGTGGTCGCGGTCCTACGCCTTCGCCAACTTGCCCACCAAGTCGACCTTGCCGGATCCTTTCAACCGACGGGCAACACTGCGATTCCCGGGGGTCTTTGAACTGCAGGACGTCGGCGATCGAGACCACGACGGAATCAGCGACCTGTTTGCCATGTTCGTGCACTATCAGATGGCGATTCAGACGGACGTCTGTTTGGCCGTCCTGAGCGGAAAAACCGGCGATGTGATCGATCGGCATCATCAAGTGCTCAACACACCCACCAACACGTTCTGGCCGGCCGACGCGATTTATCATCCCGCCAAACACCAGTATCGATCGTTCAGCGGTCTATCATTTGATGCGAACTCGGCGTTTCGCTCGGGCCATCGCAACTTCGGCGACTTTTTTGTGCGACACCAGCGTTATAGCTCCCCGATACGGATTCCCGTCCCAAGCCCGCCCCAGTTGCTGCGTGGAGACTCGCTACGAGTGGTCCTGTTGATCGGGGACCAATGTCAGGTCATCGATTGGGATCAAGACCCCGCGTCTGTCGTGACGATCAAGTTGCCCTTCACGCCGCCCCACGCTCCCCGGATTGCCAACGCGCGCGGCGAAGCAAGACTGATCTTTTACGATCACGAAGAATCGCGATTGAACACGGCTCCATTCAGCGGCACGCAGATCGCCGCCTACGACCTGGAAGGCCGGCAACGATGGAGCCGACAAATGGAGCATGTCCAGTGGCGCTATTCGGTCGACCGCAATCACGCCGATTGGCCCTACGTCACGGACATCAACGGTGACGGTGCGGACGAAATCATTGTGCCCCGCATCCGATATCGCAACGGCGTCGATGTGGGCGTGCAGTTGCTCGACGCAGCCACGGGGACGCCGGTTTGGACCGACCAGACGCCCTACTCGGCGTTTCAATCCGCTGACGATTGCGTGTCTCGCATCACGGTGACCGATGACATCAATCAAGACGGCTGGAAAGACATCGCCACGGCCATCATCGCGGGACGAGGACCAACCGAAGCAGCGGAAAAGGACGCCGATCACCAAGCTTACATTTACGTGGATTGGATTTCGGGAAAAACAGGCAACGTCCTGGCCTGGGCAAGACATCGGATTCCCCAGTTCGGCGACCAAATCCGCGTCGCCCAGATCGACGCGATTCGCAGTGGACTTCCTGACAACCCACCGGGAACGATCGAAATTGATTTTGTCGCCGGCGACCGCACCTTGGACGTCATGCTCGCGTCCTCGGTGATTCGTTTCCACCCCAGCCAACCCAGCCCCGTCGCCATCGCCGCGGGGCTGGATGTCTGTCCCAGCCCCACTGATTCAACATCATCGATACGTGCTTACCGCCGCCGCGGTGGTCCCTTCGGCGTCGGTGAAGATCACCTGGTCCTGTTGCAATCCCAGCGTTCGCCGACGATTCGATTGGGCGAAAACACGTTGCTGGCATCCTGGGTTGGTGAATCGGGCCGACATCTGATTGCCGCGTCAGGTTTTCAGCCGACCCGCATCAGCGTCATCGATGCCGTCTCTGAACGGACGGTTTGGAACAGCGATCGAACCGATGGCGGCCAATGGATTCCTATTGAACATGACGATGGATCGGTCGACTTTCTTGTTCAGAATCAAACGGGATACGAAACGCCATCCCGGATCTTCGACGGAGAAACGGGGACTGAACTTTGTCGCTTGCGGGGCAATGTGGGAGGCCGAGTCATCCTGGCTCAGTCACTTGACGATGGGATATCAATCTTGCTCGTCGGCGATGGACGACTTGCCCCCCGAGCGTCTTCTTTAATGACGGGGCAACCGATCAATGCGTTCCAAATGTCCTTGGTCAGTCGAGCGACAGGCCAGATCCGATGGTCGAATCGATTCCTGTTCGGAGCATCCCGCGTCAACACGCCAGTTGATTATGACCATCTAAAGTTCGCGGACCTCAACGGCGACGGTATCCAGGACGTTGTCGGACCCCACTCGCACGACGAGAAGCTGTTTCTCGCCGCCTGGGATGGTGCCAACGGCGAACTGATATGGGAACGATCGGTCTTCCAGCGGCCGACTCGAAGCGACTATTGGATTCCGTTTTCGTTGGTTGTCATCGATGGCCAAACGCACGTCGTCTACTTGGGTCACACTTCGAAAGACAATCCGCTACGACAGCTGGTCCTCTGTGGGCCGGATGGTGAACTCGTTGACTCGACCGAGCCCGACAACGCTGCGTCTCTTCCTCTCGTGGACGGTGCATACGCGAGCCGATACGTGGCAATCGACAACGCGACCGGTTCGGACGGCATTCCGATGCTGGCGTTGAGTCGGAACGCGAACGGGAAAACGCGTTGTGAGATTTTCGACCTTCGCGAAAAGCAATTCCAAAGGATTCGGCAGTTCAATGAATCAGCGGAAAATTTCTATGTGGTCGGCATGTGGTTCTGGGACATCGACGGTGACGGAGTCAAAGAACGCATTGTGATGGACCGCGTCACTGCGGCGGAGGGCGGATCGGCACCCAACGACGATGGCCGATCATCACTTGTCATTCGGTGCTATCCGATGCTGCAGCCTGCTCCGAAATTCCAAATCTCGATTCCCGACGTCAACGGAATCCAGAGTGTCCACTGGAAAGAGGATCACCACGTCCCGATCAGTTGGCTGCACATCGACCAGGATCGTCTCGTGGCAATCGATTGGTCGCGGCAGGAGATTCTGACCGGAACAGATAGCGATCCAGAATCTGCCTCGAACGTACCGGTCATCTGCCGGCGTGACGACACGCACACTCGGATCGCGTCTCCGACGCTTGATGGAATTCAGTTTCAGGATCTGCGTTCCAAAGCACCGCTAGAATCCAACGCTGTGACGACGCATCGGGAAATGGATCCACGTCGAATGCGACCGCTGTTCCGTTCGATCGGCGGGGACACCACACTCGCCCAATGGGGGCTTGATCTGGTTCGCGGCGGTCTCGCGCTGTGCGTTTTGATTCTGTTGCCGCTTTGGTATGTAAAGCGGACGCTGAAAACGCGACGCTGGAGTCTGGCTTGGCTGCTACTGGCACCGCTGCTGGTCGGAGTTTGGATGGTGATCTGGCAAAGTCCATGGTTGCGTGATCCCGGCCTGGTCATCCATCTTTTCAACGGTGTCACCGCCTGGATGTGCATCGTCGCTTTGCTAATCGCCGTCCGCGATCAGAAAGACGGCCAGGGAGACTCGATCCGATTGATGCTTTCGATCGGTACGCCCGTCGTCTTTTTGGCCCTGGTCGCATTTGCGTACCTGCAACGTCCCGACCCGGAAATCCTTCGTCACCGCATCGATGCAACGGGACTGCTGCGCGTCGCGCTGTTGAGCCTTATCGTGGTGGTGCAAGTCTATTGGATTCTACGAATTCTGGCTTCGGCATTGCGTCGGATCAGGGGTTGGATGGGGAGGCAAGCGACGACGTGAATGGCGGAGATGAAGACGCTTCGAAGAGTGAAGACTCACTACGAGCCACCTGGTCGATCGGTCCGCTGCGACCGTGGCTGAAAATGCTCGCAGAACGCCAGTTGTCTCCGGCGCTCCGCGGTCGCATCGATCCGTCGGATGTTGTGCAGCAAACCTTGGTGGATGCTTGGCGTGGCCACGAAAACTTTCGGGGAAACACGCAAGCCGAACGCTTGGCCTGGTTGCGCACGATCCTGAAACGCACGTTGTTGCGGTACGACCGCGATCAGCTGCGAACGCTCAAACGCGGGCAGGGACGCGAACAACAATTACAAGCGGCTTTGGATCGCGACAGCATTCGGATCGAACAACTGGCGATCGACCGGCAGCCCGATCCACGCTCGCACGCCGACCGGGCGGAACAAACCCTGCAATTGGCCGCGGCCCTTGACCGACTGCCCAACGACTATCGCGAAGTTCTGACACTGCGGCACATCGACGGCCTGTCTCACGAGCAGATCGCTCAGCGGATCGGACGGTCGAACGCCGCGACACGGATGCTGTGGATCCGGGCGCTGGAGAAGCTCAAAGCCGTTTACGGTGATTGTTCAGGTCGGTTGTAACGAGAAGAGGGTCAAAAAATGGGTTGGTCAAAAAATGAAGACAGGGAAACCAAGAGCTCTTTTATTTGAATCCACTCCTATTTTCTTACCAGACCACTCCATTTCCAGGTCACTCCATTTTTTGACCACTTCATTTTTTGACCAGCCCCTTTTTCCGCCGGGGTTACTCTTGAACGTCGATGCGTTTCAGGAATTTGAAGATGTCGCTGTCGGTGCTCAGAATCAGCGTCGTGTTCGGATCCAACATTTCCTGATACGTCTCCATCGTTTTAATGAAGGCGTAGAACGCGATCGAATCAGCGCTTTGGTTGTAGGCCTGGGCGTAAATCTCGGTGGCTTCGGCGTCGGCAGCACCTTGGATCTCCTGGACTTGTTTGTAAGCCTGGGATTCGATTTCCAGCAAATCCTTTTCCTTGCGACCGATGATTTTGGCCGCCTCGCCGGCGCCCTCGCTGCGGAAACGTTCGGCGATTTGTTGCCGTTCGCTGATCATCCGAGAATAGATCCGATCCCTGACGCTCTCGTTGTAATTGATGCGTTTGAAGCGGACATCCAGCAATTCGATTCCCAGGTCGGTGACTTTACTGGCCGCTTGTTGAAAGATCTCTTCTTCGATTTTGGCACGCCCCTTGTTGATCGGGTACAGGATTCCGATGTTGCCGGGCGCGTCGGCGATGGTTTCATCGCGGACGGGTTGGCGGTCTTTGGTGGTCCGGACCAATTCGATCAATTCGTGTTTGGCGATCGCGTTGCGGGTTTCGCTGCCGAGGATGTCATCGAGACGCGATTGGGCGCTGCGTTCATCTCTGAGCCGCAGGAAGAACTGTTTGGCATCATTGATCCGCCAACGACCGAAGGTGTCGACGACGATATAGGTTTTGTCTTTGGTCGGCATTTCGTTGGGACGGCCGTCCCATTCCAGGATGCGTTTCTCAACGCGAGTGACTTCCTGGATGAGCGGAAGTTTGAAATGCAAGCCGGCGTCGGTGATCGGATCGCCGACCGGTTTTCCGAACTGGGTGATGATGACCTGTTCGGTCTCGCTCACCGTGTAGGCTGCGCTGTAGGCGACCAATCCGCCCAGAATCACGATGGCGGCGACCGCGGGGAATGTCAGACGGTTCATGGGGATCTCCGGTCGGCTTGCGGGGCCAGATTCAACAGTGGCAAAATCTGGTTGGCTTGATCATCCATGATGATTTTTTGCCCGAGCGTCGGGATGACTTGCCGCATGGTTTCGATGTAGATTCGCTGCTTGGTCACTTCGGGTGCTTTGGCGTATTCGGCAAACACGGCGTTGAATCGCGAGACATCGCCTTGAGCTTCGTTGACGCGTTTGAGCGCGTAACCCTCGGCGGCTTGTGTCTTCTGTTCCGCTTCACCGCGTGCACGTGGGACTTCTTTGTTGTATTCACCGTTGGCAACGTTGATCATCTGCTCACGTTCCTGCTGAGCTTGGTTGACCTCGTTGAACGACGGTTGGACCGGTTGCGGTGGGTTGACGTTTTTCAGTTGAACCTGGTCGATGCTTAGACCCAGCTCGTATTTGTCGACCTGTTCCTGGAGTTGCAACAGCGCCTCGACCTCGATCTCTTGTCGGCCGATCGTGATGACTTCATCGACGGTGCGGTCGCCGACGACGGTCCGCATCACCGATTCGGAGATGTCGCGTAGCGTTTGGCCCGGATTGCGAACCTTGAACAAGAACAGCTTCGGATCGCGGACGCGGTACTGGATCACCCATTCGACCGTGGCGATGTTGAGATCGCCGGTGACCATCACGCGTTCCTCGGTTTGTTCGTTCGAGACTTGCGTGTCATTGGTAGCGCCGGGCGTGCCGAAACCGAATTCCTGTTTCAATTGACGCTTGACCGGAACGATCGAAACATCGTCGATGCCGAACGGGAATTTGAATCTCAGGCCCGGATCGACGGTTTTGACGTAGCGGCCGAACCGCAAGACGACACCCTGCGATTCCGCTTGGACCGTGTAGACGCTCGTGAACAGCAGCGCAAGGAGTAGGATCGCGGGGATCAGCCAAGCCGCATAGGGCTGCAACCGCTCGAGGTCCGACCAGTCAGGGCCGCGTGGATTCGAATTGCTCATGAATCGATGGAGTCATTTGAAAGGAGTCACAGTCCGCGGATTCTGATCAATGCCTCCAACCGTCACCGGCAAGAACCAAGGGTCACCGCTCCAAAGGGTAGGTCTGAGAGGCCGTCCGGCTAGGCTCTCGATCTCAAAAATTAACGATCTTTCTTAATCAAGACCGATTCGCACGAACATCGTCGCTGACCGAAGTGCGACGCGGTGTGCGGGCCAGGGCTGCTTGTTACGGGACCACCATCACGCTCGAGTCCGCTTGTGGGCCAACCGCGGGGCCCTCCAATGGTTGCATCACCGTGATGTCCTCGGCGTCTTCGAAATCTTCCACCGGAACGCGGCTCATCCCAAAGTCTTCGACATACTGAGGGATTGGCTTCACCGGTCCACGGTTCTTGTTAAAATCCTGGACGGGTGTGAACAAGATGAACCAACCGACGATGACGAAGCCCGTGGTGGATGCCACGGTGATCCAAAGCAGTGGTGACCGCAATGCGCCGCCGGCGGTGATCCCATCGCTCACGTTGGCTGGAGTTCGGTAGGGTTGAGCCTGCGACAATGATGGCTCGCCAGAATCGGTCCCCAGCGGCGAGCCCGTTGATGGCTGATTGTGGTTTGACATTTCATTGTCCTCTCATCTTGAACCTGAACCAGCGGACGATCGAAACCAAGCTTCGATTATAGGGTGCCGTCTCCCGATTCTTTCACGATTGTGGCGCGTGATGAAATCTTTTTACATTTCGCCCGCATCGATCACGCCCCTGCGATGGGTCAAGTGGGTGGCGATCGGATTCGTGTTTTGGATCGGCTTGTTGATCCTGAGCCCGTTTCCGCACTATCTGCCGCCGGATTTTGACTACGGGTTTCTGAGCAATAAGGCGGACTATTTTTATCGCTCCGGCTATTTCATCGGTTTCTATCTCCACATCGCGGGCGCCCCGATCGGATTGTTTTTGGGCGGGCTGCAGATGAGCCGAACCCTGCGAATGCAGTATCCACGGGTTCATCGAATCGTAGGCCGAGTTTACGTCACTGCCGTTTTGTGCGCGGCCGCTCCGGGAGGCTTCGTCATGGCAATGAAAGCATTCGGCGGATGGTCGACCACGCTCTGTTTCGCAGTGCTCGCCGCGGCGACCTGGGGGTCGACCTTCATCGGTTGGCGAGCGGGCCGCGGGTACGATCTTCAGCAGCACCGGATTTGGATGCTGCGCAGTTACGTGCTGTTGCTCTCGGCCGTGTTCTTGCGGCTGGGGCATTTTGCGCTTCAGATGCTCGGTTTAACGCCGGAGCTGACTTATCAACTCGCCGCTTGGATCAGTTGGGTGATCCCGCTGATCGTGCTCGAGTTCGCCCTGGGTATCTACGGTCTGCCGGCGCGGCGGCGTGGAGAACGAAGCAGCTGACGATTTATGGATGTCATCATCATCCTCGTCGAGACGATCGGAGAGAACGCGATCGATCATCTCCGCTGAATCATTCCGAACAGGGAACTGGCTGACCGATCCAAACACGACGGGGTGTTCGTCACGAATCGTCCACGGCGACTGCGTCACGGTCGACGGCTGGGGCAAGAGACTCGCTGGTGTCAACGACGCGGGAAGAGGCTGGTCGATTGTCATCCCTTCGCCCTCTCCGGGTTGCTGACGCGCCAGATAGTTCACGACGTACAGTGCATCCAGCGGAGTGATTCTGCCGTCGCCGTTGGCATCCAAAAACTGCGTACTGGTCGGGATCGGCTCGCCTTCGGCGGATTGACGCAACGCAATTCCATTGATGATCGCCAGCACGTCACGCGGAGTGGTCTGGCCATCGGCATTCGCATCGGTCGGCTCAAAGAGGTTGGTCAGCATTTCAGTCGAGACGGACTGGGAACCGCGGGAGGATTGAAACGAGAACAGGCGGTCGACGGGTTGTGGATCAAAGAGAATTGCGTACAGTCCGCCGGCACGCAGCGCTGCACTGGTCACGCCCTCGTCCTGGCGGCTGATCACAAGCTGTTCGCCGTCGAGCACCACAATGGTCTCATCGACCGACACCGTGCCGACCGGATGAATGGAGAGTGTCGTGTCCTCGACGGCACGGAAGATGATCGCGGTGTATTGGTTGCTTGTCGGAATCGTGTGCAAACGATGGATCGAATCGACCGTGATGTAGTTGATCGGGGTCGAGGGTTCGAATGCCTCGGCAAAATTCAACGTGATGCGTTGACGATCGCGGTCGTTGAGCGAATTTTCGTGAACGGATGATCCCGGTCGAACCGTCACCACGACGTCAACCGTTCCGCTGAAACCATGACGCGGCATCACGACCAATTGCCCCGCTTCGTCGATCGTGGCGATGGCGTTGTCGAGGCCCCCGATTATTTCCGCCGAATACGCTACCGCATCGCCTTCGATATCGGTGCTGGTGATCTGAATCGTCGCGGCTTGGTCGTTGGGGTAAGATTCAGCGACGGCGATGGCGTTCAAAAACGGCTGGCTATTGTGGTTGTCTTGCTGAACCTCCACCGCAAACGTTTCGCTCGACGTGGCTCCAAATGAATTGGCCACCGTCACTGTGACATGGGTCCGACCGGTCGCGTCGCCGGTCGGCTTCAGCATCACGATCGAGTTTTCCAGGTCATTGAACACTTCGATCGTCTCAATCGTGATGTCACTGGTCGGACGATTGGAGTGATTGACGGCGTGCCCGCTGATCGCCTCTCGCACCGCCTCGCCTTCGACCAGTTGACCAAAGATGCTGTAGTTGAAGTCCAGGAATCGCGTCGGCGTCTCCGTGATAAAGAACTGGCTATTGTTGGTGTCGTCGCCCGACTTCGCAAACCCGAGCACTCCCGAGCGGTTGTACTGAAGTTCCGCGTGGTAATCGTCATCGAAGTCGTCCAAGGTGGAGCCGCCGGTTCCGGTTCCCGTCGGGTCACCGCCTTGAATCACAAAGTTGTCGATCACCCGGTGAAAATCGATCCCGTCGTAAAAGCCTGATTGTGCCAGTTCGATCATCCGACCCGACGCCACCGGTGCCCGCTGTTCAAACAACTCAAAAACCAGATCGCCATACGTTTCCAGATCGATTCGGATCGAACGATTGCCGGCGACGACTTGCGCCTCGAGCAGATCGGGGTCGTCGACCGAAACCGTCACTGTCAGCGGCCCTCCGTAGGGATCGTAGGCATCGATGGGGACGTGAAGCGGTGATCCGATTGATACGGTCTGGTCACCGATGAACTCAAACTGCGGAGATCCGCCCCTGGGAATGGGGACTCCACTACGTGAACTGATTTCGTCGAGTGACCGAATCCCAATGACCCGTGATCCGTCGGGAAACTCCCAGGTCGGAAAGACGGTGATGTTCTTCTCGATCGCCAACGGTGAAATCGATCGATCGGGACGGGTGACTTCGACGAAGGGCAATTCCTTCGCGCCGTCTTCAAAGAGTTCGGCCTGCTGAGTACACGTCGGACACCAGGCAGCTCCGTACAAGACGACCCCCGCCGCCTTGAGATCCTTGGCGAACTGCACCAGGTTGTACGGAGCGAGTTGATCACTTGAGGACTGAATCGTCGCCGCCACTTCGCCGGCGGGCTGATCGGTTTCGGTGAAAGTTTGTGCCGCCAGCAATCGTCGCCCCTCAAGTGGCTCGACGCGCATGGGACGGCGCCTAAGCCGTCGGTGTTTGGTGGACGGACGAATCGTGTTTTGCATGGTGTGGTGATCGATCAGAGGAAACGAAACGCGTTCGAACACCTCAGATTAATCAGCCAGTGGACGCTCGAAGACATTTCGATGTCCCGCGGTCGTCGCCGCACCATCATTGAGGACCCTGACATTGGGGACCCTGAACGCTGAGGACGAGGTGTCCCAGGGTGCTTGGCCAGACCAAACCAGAAATCGCACGCAGAAAACGCGACCTTTTCCCGCTTGTTGAATTAATCCGATCACACGTGGGATTAGCCGTTTCGCGCAAGCGTACGGGCATTCATCATGTCGATCACTCACCGGCGCCCGTAGGCTCGCGCCAAACGGCTGATTAAATCAACAAGCCGTTTCGCCGGTTGCTGAACATTCCAGCGGAAATGGTGGGGAGACCTATTTGACCTTCACGCCTTCGATTCGGAAAACGGCCATGTGGGTCGCGCCGCGGGGGCCTTTGCCGCCGGGGTACTTGTAGGTTTCCGGGTCGAGCACGAATTTGCCTTCGACCGTCACGGGGCGGGTTGAAAAGTCGGCGGTATGATCACCGACCATGGTGACGAAGACACAGTCGTAGAGCGCCGCTCCGGGGCCGAAGCAGCATTCTTTGTTGTCGCGAACGAGTACGAACTGCTTGAAGCCTTCATTTTGATACGTGCTGCTGGGAAGGATGTAACCGCGCAGCTTGACGTTTTTGCCGTTGATCGTTTTCAAACGTTCGGTCCACATCGATTCGTCGAAGGCACCATCTTTTTCGATGTCGAACTTCAGATCATCGAAATTGATTTCGCCTTTGGCCAGCTGGGCGGCGGAGCTGAGGCGGATTTCGACCTTGGGCCGCGTCTGGGGATCTTCGGCAGGGTCTTCGGCGGAGGCTCGGTTCAGACCCAGCGGCAGAACGCCGACCAGCAGCGCGCAAACGATCACCATCTGTAATGAACATCGGAATCGTGGAAGGTGGTGCATCTCGCTCGCTCGGTTGTTTGTCGGCTGGCCTAATTCACTTTCGTCCCTTTTAACCGGTAGAACACCGCGTTGTCAAAATCGGTTTGTTTTCGGGGCACTTGGTTGAGCGTGAACTTGCCGGCCAGTTTACGCCGCGTCATGCCGCCTTCGATCGTTTGGCCACCGGTCAGCGTGACTTCGACCATCTCGCTGCTCTTGGGCTGACCGCCGAAACAGCAGGTCCCCAGGTCACCGACCAGGACGAATTGCCGCAACATGCCGCCGCCGCTGGACGGATGAATGTAGCCTTTGAGGAAGACGTCTTTGCCGTCGAGTTCGAACGCGGTTTGCGTCGGTCGATCGGGTTCGGCGTCGAATTTCAACTTGTAAAATGGTACGCGAACGTGCCCCGGTGGGACTTCGGTCAGGTACACGTAGGTGTGCAAGCCGATGCCGCCGACCAACAGCAAGGCGTTGGTGGCGAAGGCAAATTTTGCCAACCCCAGCCCGCTGAATTCATTCGGATAGCGTCGAATCGACCGAAGCGCCAGCAGTGCAAACACGACACCGAGGATCGCCAAGGCGAGCAAGGCCTCGAACGGAGGAATCAGCCCCAGCAACGCGACGACGAACAACAAGATCGATGCGATCGCGCTGCGGCTGAGCGCCCGATAGGGAAAGTCCACCTCATCGGCGGACGACGACATTTGAAGTTCAGTAGCCATCGATGGTTTGTGGCAGAGTGGTGGGGGATCGTCGACGGCGATCACGCAAGCTGGAATGCTTACGCGACTTTCACCCCAGTCGCGGGGCCGCCGGTCAACACCAGAAACAGTGCCAAGACGATGGACGCCAAGGCGACCGTGATTACGTAGCCAAGGTCCCAAGGGTTCGTTTTTTGTGCCAACAGCGATCGATTGCCAATCTCGGTTGCGGTGACGTCGGTGCCGGCCAGGGAGACCGGCGCGGTGCCGGCTGGGGCAGCAGCGAGCGGGACGACGGCGGCGTAGCGTGTTCCGCGTCGCAGCGTCTTAAGGGGCGGAACGGATTGCGAAGTCGCCTCGTCGGCCGGCTTGGCGCGAACCGGGACCGGTATCGGGAAAAACGTCTTGGCCCGGCGGACCGCTTCGGGGTCAATTTTTTCGAGTTCCTCAATCGCCGCTTCGGCTTCGGGCAGGGGGCAGGCCCGCATGTAATTGATGACGGGCACGCGAAGCCAGTTTTTGTCTTTTTCCGCTTCCTTGAACAACGTCTTGAGCCGCTCGATCTGACTCCAGTCCTTCCATTTCGCCAAATCCGGAATCACCATGTCGGCCAGTTCGCCCCGATCGAGGATCTTGTGTAGCGATTCAACCAGCGCGCTGCGCGGAATCACGTCGCCTTCGGTACCGTGAAAGCGGATCGCCATGATTGCGGCGTAGCTTTGCGGGAACGGCGCCTTGTGGTTCGCGATGAACAACTCATCGATCAGCGGCAATCCGGATTCGCCGGCCAAGGTCAGGTAGCAGGCGATCAGCGCGTCCAGGCCGCCGGTGACACTTTTGGCGGGGTTGCGGAGCATCGCTTCGAGCATCGGCAGATCGTCTTTGCTGCCGCAGACACCCAGCATGGTGAAGTACAGACGTTTTCGGTCGGCGCCGATTTCGGGCTGTTGGACCCACTCGATCAATTGGCCTCGATCCATGTCGGGACCGATCTGTTGGATCACGTCGTAGGGTGCCGAGGCGAACTCGTCATAGGCATCGCGTGAAATCAACGCCTCTTCGTCTTCCAGGTAGTCGCGGAAAAAACGCAGCCGCGCGACGGGGTCATCTTTCACCTGACTGGCTTTGACGATGTATTCTTCGGCCCGTTCGCTGACCGGCAGACAGGACCACTGCAAGTGGGGCGGGTCGACGCCGGAAAGCAGGAATCGGCGTCCGACCTCGACTTTGCCGTAATAAATCGCGTCCACCTCCTGGCCGACTTTGACGTGTTCGGATCCCTTGAGCACCTTCTCGATCCGCATCTTCACCACGCCGGTGGTCAGGTTCCGCGTCAGCTCGCCATCGAGACTCGACGCGATCACGACGGCGTCCATGGTCAGCGATTGCTGGCGGATGGTTTGCTGGACGGACTCGCAAAACGGGCAGGCCGCTGCGGAGGACCACGGCAACACAGCCATCAAGCCGAGCAGAAACAGGCCGATGCCCGTCCGCCCCACAATCGGAAAGGTCTCGGAAATCCTCAAAGTTTGACGCCCGGGCAGGAGATTCGCCCGGAACCGTCGCCGAGTGGGAATAGGCTGCGGCGGGTGGGCCAGTCGTGGGGAGGGACGCATTCGGGTCTGGTGGGGTTGGAGTGGAGCAATGCGGCGTGGCAGCAAAGTTCAATGCATGGAGTTCAATAATAGGTGCTAAATGCCCTCGGTGAGAAGGCACAAATCGTTTCTCCTGGAAATCCCGGCACGATCGACTCAACCCATCCAGCCATTTTTGCCGATACGACCGAAGATCCGGGCTATCCGCCCAGGAGCCGATGATCCAAAACACCCGTAAGTTTCGGCGTCGGCGGACACTTTTGAAACGACCAATGAACCGAGCCGATTCGCGACGCAGCTTTCATCGCGTCCCAGACCGGCCGACAAGGGGGAGAGCAGGAATGCTTCGTCAGTTGATCATCGCCGCCGTTCTGGTGGCATCGGCCTTCACTTTGGCCGGCGACGCGTCGGCCGACCAGCGCGCGTTCGGCCAAGCCTGGGGCGGCAGTGCGAGCACACGCGACTGGAACCGATTCTACCACTATCCCTACGTGTATTACCCCCAGAATTTCTGGGGCCAGGAATACTATCGTAGTGCGGATAGCTTGTACCACCGCTATCCGCCGGAGATGCGAATCCCCGTGTACAACAAAAAGTGGCACAACTACTACCCCAGCAACCGCCGCTATCACAGCGGTCACCACTTCATCTTGGACGTGTTCTAGGCTGGGAGTCGTGCGTGCGTAGGGCACGCTGTGCATGCCAATGAGCCGTCAGGCACAGCCTGACCGACGCCGAAACTCGAACCCACAAACGTCGGTTGGAAGACGCACGAATCGCGTCACCGACAAATGTGGCGGTTTCCGCTACCATGAGTGTCATGGCCAACAGCACCAAGATTCGTCCGCTCGGTCGGCTGATCGACAAAGCGAACTCGCCTTTCTGGGTGATCGGCCCCGATGGGCGGCTGGTGTTTCTTTCCGCGGCGGTCGGCGATTGGCTGACCGTCGAACCGGAATCGTTGATCGGACGCCGTTGCCTTGCCGGCACCAGCATCACCGACGATCCGCTCGATTTTCTGGCCGCCTCACTCGCGCCGCCCCCGGGAATCTTGAAATCCGGAACGGCATCGCTGCTGATCCAACCCACCTTTCCCGGTGCCAAATTACGCCGCATTGCGGCGCTGGACACGCGTTTCGTTCGACTCGGCCAAGGCGATGAATCCATCACCCTGGCCGTCGCGGGCAGCTTTCAAGACCATCTCGCCGACCCGGTCATCGATGCCGCGGTCGTGTTGCGACGACAGCTGGACAGCTGGCGCCGTCGCCATGAAACGATCGCCCAGGGCGTTTCGGTTGGCAATTCTCGCCTCGCCCAACGGCTCGGCAAACAAATCCGATTAGCCGGTTCGGTCCGTAGCGACGTGCTGATTGTTTCCCCGCCAGGTTGCTTCGCCGAATCCATCGCAGCGTCGGTGCACCAATGTTCGGCCGCGGGCGAACCGATCGCCACGATCGACGGGCCGTTGATGGACGCCGAACTGTTGGACGCCAGCTTGGCCGCGGTGATCGCCCACCTGGCGGATTCGGAAACCTCAACGGCGACCGCGATCCTCAAGGGAATCGACCAGACGCCGCTGGAAGCCCAACTCCGCCTGGTCGAACACCTGCGTGAGTCGACGCATCGATTGCGGTTGATCGCCATCGCCAGCGACAGCGCCGTTGTCTCAAGCGGCGCCGACACCGAACCGAATCCGGAACTCGACGTTTTCCTGGAAGCGTCACTGCCGGTAGGGATCACGCCGCCCCTTGCCGACCATCTGTGTGGGCTGACCATTCGACTCCATCCGCTCGCCGATCGTATCGCCGATCTGCCGATGATCGCGACCGCTATGCTGGATCGACGGCGGGCCGGTGGAGATGGTTTGGCGGATCGCTTTACCCGCGCCGCGCTCGATGCGATGGTGATTTACCCTTGGCCGGATAATTTTCGCGAACTCGACCAGGCCATTCGACATGCGATGCGAAGCTGTCCCGGCCAAGTCATCGGGCTGGAACACTTGCCGTTGGCGATCCGGTCGTATCGTCCCAACGAGTCGGTGCCGAAACAACAGCAAACCATCGACCTGGATCAGGTCGTCGCCCAGTTCGAATCGGATTTGATTCGCGAGGCCTTGGAATCCAGCGCGGGCAATCGGGCCGAAGCGGCGCGGAAATTGAACATTTCACGTGCCCGGTTGCTCCGCAAGCTGGAATCGATCGGCGATGGAGACTCGCCATGAACCATTTCGCTACCGTTTCAAAGGCCAGCAGGGTGATCCCGTTTTGGGTCTGCGAATCGGGCCGCCGGTGGAGCGACGCGGCCAAGCGATTCGTCGGGCCGTTCCAGCACGACGCGGGCGTGGATGCGTCCGGCCAGGACCTGGGATCGGGCCAGCCGACGTTCCACGTTCAAGTGTTGGACGCCGCCAAAATTCGAGCGTTGATCGCGGGCCAATCGGACCTCGTGGTCCTCTGGGAGCTGTCTGCCGAAAACACGTCCGCGGTCGCCTTGCATGTCGCACAGATCGGCGCCTCGCGACCGGATGTGATGCAATGGGCCGCGATCGACGACGTCTCCCGGCACCCCTCCGACCGCCTGGCCCTGCGGATCAGGGAGCTCGGCGTGTCGGCCGTGCTGCACCAGCCCCAAGAATTGGCCCTCCTGGCACGACTCGTCCGCCGTCGCTTTTCCGGTCTGTCGAGTAAGTCGAAGTTCTAAAAAAATCGAGAATTTGACTCATGAACCCGATTGATCTTGCCGCAGCTCGAGCAGGCCCCTATCTGTAGGGCACCATGGGTGGCGCGGATGCTGCCCCAAAACCCAAATCAGGATGATTCGAGCGGTGCTGGATCGGATGAAAGGACGTCTTCTCAGTGGCTTGTGTATCGCAGCAGCGGTACTCGGGATCGCTGGGTGCAACCAGAACCCGTACCTGGCGGGGCCGGCGACCTATCCGCAGCCGACCAGTTCATTCGGACCGGCAGTCTCGCAGCAAGGCGTCAACCCGAACGACTCGCGGATGGCCGAACTGAACCGGCGGGTGCAATTGCTCGATGACAACAATCGCCAACTGCACACGCAACTGGCCCAAAGCGAACAGCAGGCTCAGGTGTATCGCGAGGAACTGAACCTCGTCCGCAAACAGCTGGCCGACACCAACCAACAACTCGAGACCGCGTCGATCGCCGCCCGCGAGGCTCAGAACAAGGTCCGTGGATTCCAAGCTTCGACGCAAATGCGGGGCGGGGCGTCGATCCAGCCCAACACCAACCTCAGCCGACTCGCCTCACAGCTCAACCTCGGCGGGCTGCCCGTTCAGCAAGACGGCGACCGGATTCGAATCGCGATTCCCAGCGACCAACTGTTCGCTCCCGGCACGGCACAGCTGATCCAGCAATCGGCCCAAGTGCTCGACCCCGTCGCCGCACAACTGCGAAGCCTGTTCCCGCGGCAACGCATCGGGATCGAAGGCTACACCGACAACGTTCCGGCAACAGCCGGTGGCTCGGCTGCCAGCCACCAGCTCGCTTCCGCACAAGCCTCCGCGGTCTTGGACATGCTGACACGACGCGCCGGCATGCCACTGGGGCAATTCTTTATCGTCGCCCAAGGTGCCAACCGCCCCGTACAACCCAACGCTTCGGCGGCAGGTCGAGCGGCGAACCGACGCATCGAGTTGGTGATCTATCCGGAAACGTTTTAAGCAGTTTCAAGTTCCAAGTTTCAAGTTCGTTCAACCTGAAACCTCAAACCTGAAACTTGAAACTTGAAACTTGGAACTTGGAACCTGAAACTTGGAACCTGAAACTCCCACTCCCTACTCCGGCGGCAGATCGGCGGAGATGTCGAAGCGATTCCAGCACCACGCGGTCACCAGGATGGCGCTGACGGCCATTAGCCAGGTCCCTGCGACGGCGCCAAAGACGTAGACGGGGACCGACAGCGGATCGCTGAAGATCGATTTGCAAATCGACACCCAAACCAGCAGCGCCCCGACGGCGGCGGCGATCAACGTCGCCTTGCCGAGGAACATCACGTTCGCCCTGACGACCATCCCGAACCCTTGTGCGTTCTCGTGGTGCGGGTACGCCAGAAACAATGCATTTTCGGTCGCGAAGGTGAACACGGCCAACGCCGAAAGCATGCCGCCCCATCCGATGATCTGGGGCCAACCCGGACCGGCGACCGCTGCTGCAATTCCCAAGGTCGTCCATTGAAATCCGACCGTGATCAGGATCGGCAGCGTCAACTGGCCGAGCACGGCGTGGATCGGCCGCAGCGGTAGTGATCGCAACAACAACATCCGCTTCAAGTCGCGTCGAAAGTCCAACCGCAGTGCCGGTGGTGCCAACAGCATCGTGCTCAGCGCGATCCCGGCAACGACAAACGCCCATTGGTTCCCAACACGTCCGGTCAACAGCGGCGAAAGACAGAGCAGCGTGGGGACCAGAAAACTAAACAAGATGGTTCCATAATAACGCCGGATCGAGAGTGCTTGTCGCCAAACCAACGCCACCGATTCGCCCATCCGCCGCGGCAAGATCGCTTCGATGCGATCGGCCAACGTCTCGTCGCAATGCGTACCTGTTGGGTTGGCGCGGCTGCTTGCCGGTGAATGAAAATCACCCGCACGCAAGCGTGCTTGTTCGCGAGCCAGTGTCGATCTCCTGGCCCAGCCATCGACACGAACCAGGGCCAGGATGGCGAACGGCACCAGCATGACCGATGCCAACATTTGAACCGCGGTGTGCGTGGTGATGTCGACCGTTGTTGCCAGTAACGCGGCGGGACGCCAACCGATCGCCAGCCACTGAACGGCATCACAGGATGCAATTTGTCCGATCGCGCGAAAACTGTTCAGCACATAAACCCCGGGCAGTGAACCGGCGGGTGTGATCGCGGCCAGTTGGCCGAAGAACTGAATGATGGTTGCCAACGCAATCGCGGACAACGCAATCCTCGCCCCCACGAGATGACGACGCGAAAGCCCGCTCACAAAACGCTGCCAGATCATCCGCACCGTTTCAAGCAACACCAGCGCGGCGAAGACTCCGGTCGCTAACAGACCGGCGTGCCGGACATCCGGCGCCAGCGCGACGACCAGGAAGAACGTCTTCAACAACGCCGAAAAGAAGACCGTGTTGACTTTGTAGGCCGCCACCGTCGATCGCTTCAGCGGCGCACCGCCGAGCCAGAGGTTTTCCGCGGCGGTGTATTCCATGTCGACCTGTTTGTCGGTCCAGACGCACCGCACGGCGTGGTAAATCAGGTACAGCACCATGCCGCCGGATAGCCACAACCGCAACGACTCCGGATCCGCGGTCCGCCGCGCCGCCAGGATCAAGAACCCGTTCAACACGTAGGCACACAGAAAAATCACGGCGATCGCCGAGGCCACGATACGGCGCGGCGACCGCATGCGATTTGCCGCGCGTTGAAGCCGAAACAGACTGCGTCGCAACGTCAGCCAGATCAGATGTTTGTGGGGGGACGACATGGGACGAGGTTGTGGTCAAGCTGAAAAGAAAAGTGGAAAAGGCTTCCAGCCAGGTAAGGCAGCTGATGCAGTCTGGAAGCCCAGCACGTGATCATCAAACCGTCAGCGCCGCGGTCGCTTCGAAATAAGCTTCCTCGAGCGATTGTGCACCGGGGAACTCCGCTCGCAGTTGATCGACGTCACCGTAGTACTGCAGTTTGCCATGCTGCATGACAATCAAATGCGTGCACACGTCCTGGATCATCGCCAACAAGTGACTGGAAATGATGATCGTCGCGCCGGCTGCGGCGCGTTGTTTGATCGATTCAAGCAGGCGTCGAATGCCGGGCGGATCGAGGCCCGTCATCGGTTCGTCCAGCAGCAACACGGCCGGGTCGTACAGGTACGCACAACAGATCGCGAGTTTCTGACGCATGCCGCGAGAAAGCGTCGTCGCCCCGGCGTTGGTCTTGTCGGTGAGCTGAAAATAATCGAGCAACTCGGCGGATTTTTCGCGATGATGGGGCACCTCGTAGATTCGGCCGATGAATTCCAGATGCTGGGCAACGGTCAGGTCATCGAACAACGGCGGGTCGTCGGGGACGTATGCCAGACGCCGCTTGAGTTCCATCAGCGTCGTCGCGCCGCCGTGCGACAAATCGCACCCCGCAACGCACAAACTGCCATCGGTCGCAGGGATTAAACCGGCTAAGCAACGCATCGTGGTGGTCTTTCCAGCCCCGTTGGGCCCCACCAAACCGCCTATGTTTCCGGGCTGGAGCGAAAAGGAGACCCCGTCGACGGCCAAGTGGTCTTCGTACAGTTTGCGGAGCTCGTGGCAGCGGAGCATCGGGATTTGCAGTTGATTTAGGGGGCGTGGGCATACAGGCTGCTGCAAGGTTAGGTTACGCTTCGTGGACGTGTCGGCCGACGCGAAATAACCACTGGCCGATGGCCGGACGATTGAGACTCAAAGCTGATGAACGAGAAGCTGCCGCTAAAAAACCAAATCGACGGGTTACCCGCACAGCACCCCCGCCGTACGGCGTACAACTTCGCCCGCTGGCGTGAAGCGATGGAACTCTCGCACGCGATGCTGATGGCGGGTCTGAGACATAAAATCGGTCCCGAGGGCGACCTCCGATCTGCGTATCATCAATGGAACGCCGAACGCAGACAACGCAAACTCGCCGCTTACGAACGCGCCGCAGAGCGATATTTTCAACGGATCAAAACCATGAATCTCGAGGAGGAGAAACACGATGCCACCGACAGCGGTGATTGACACCCTCGCGATCCTCTGGCCGGAAATCGCCAAGTCCGAAATCCCTGCCGCGATTGCTGGCGGACTTGCGCTGTCGTTCTGGGGAAGTGTCCGTAGCACTCAGGACATTGACATTTCGATGCTGCAGTCGGATCTCGATCAGATCTCACCGCTTCTGTCTCGACTCGGATTTCAACAGCAACGTCCTTCGGGCAAGCGATTGGGGCTATTCGAGTTGACGCAGTGGGAATACCAGCCGGCAGACTTTTTCGTGACCGTTGAGATCGACTTGCTCGTCGGCGACAGCGAGTACTATGAAAACGTGTTGGAAAATGCGACGGACGCAACGGTCGAGGGTGTCGATGCACCGGTCCGCGTCATTTCACGCGAGGATCTGATCATTCATAAGTTATTCGCAAACCGATTGATCGACCAAGCAGATGTGCAAGAACTGTTTGCATTGCACAACACCGAAATCCACCGAGAGTATTTGTATCGTTGGGGACAGATACTTGGAATTCGAACCGAGCTTGACGCCGCGGTCGCGTGGTTCGAATCGCAATGATCAATCCCTATCGAGCGCCGATCGATGCGGAGGATTCCGCGGAACTTGCGGACAATCCTTCGGCAGAGTTTCTCGTCACCAGGCCGCAGCTTCGGTTTGCCGAGTCCAAGTTTCTGTTGTACCGATGCGGTGGTCGTTTGACATTGGCATCCTTCGTGATGATCGCCCTATCATTCTTGGTCGCGTTTGATGGTTTACTTCCACTGGGCCCGTCAGCCGCGACCGGCGGATTTCAGGTCCCCATGGTGTTGCGTCAGCTTGCCGTCATGGGGCTTGCGACGATCGTCTATCTGGGATTGATTGTCGGTGTACGCAAGACGTCGAGACAACAACTCGCCACACACGGCATCGTCGAGGGTGCCGGACTTTCGGTCCGCGTCAGCGATGGATTGCTTCAGTGGGCCGGACCGAACGGAAATTTCACCACACCGTTGCCCCAAACTCGACCGATCCGAACGCGCAAGGGGTTGATCGTCGTGGTCGATCGCGACCTGTATCTGTTCATTCCCAAAGATGCCGCCTTCACCGGCGGTCGCTATCGAGAATTTGTACGCGCCGTCGAGGCGTAAGCTTCGCTGCCAGCGTGGTGCAACGCGGCTTACGCGACGACGATGCCGATGATTCCCGCGACGACCACGTAGTACAGAAACACCATCGCGGTGATTCGAATGATGTCGCCTTCACGGCCGACCAGTCCCACGACGGCACAGGCCGCGACGACGTTGTGCACACAAATCGTGTTGCCCGCCGCTCCGCCGACCGCTTGCAAGGCGACGATCCAAATCGGATCGGCACCGATGTTCTGGCCGACTTGAAACTGAAACAGAGAAAACATCATGTTGCTGATCGTGTTGCTGCCGGCGACGAACGCGCCGAGTCCTCCTACCAACGGTGACAGCAACGGCCAGGCACCGCCGACCAACGAAGAGACTCCTCCGGCGAGGACCTTGGGCATCGAATCAAACCCCGCTTCACCGCCCGTGCTGTTGATAAACAGCTGAACCATCGGCACCGCAAACAGCAGCGCCAGCGATGCCGACACGACCATCCGCATCGAACGCGTTGTCGCTTCGATGACCGCCCGCTTGGACATGCGGTGCAACGGAATCGTCAGCAAACAAACCAACACGAACAGTGCGCCTGGCAGATACAGCGGCGCAACCGGTTTGACACTGATGGCGGACCCGAACAAATTTTCTGTCAACGCGGCGTCAGTCGGAATCGTGATCGACTTGAGCCACTGGCCGATCTCAAGCGAGGGCAACCGCGTCAACACCAACAACACGGCAATCATCCAGTACGGCGCCCACGATCGCACGATGGACAGGCGGTGATCGGCGTCCTTCAGGCGGATGTCGACGTTGCCGTTCCAATCGGCCGGCCAGTGCGAGGCGTCGGCAAAGTCCCAGGCCGGTTCGGAAGGCAACAAGCAACCCCGTCGCGCCAGCGGCACCGTCAACGCCAACCCGACCAGAGCGCCGATCAACGATGGAAACTCGGGACCCAGCGTGTTGGCAATGATCGTCGAGGGAATGGTCATCGACAACGACGCAAACAACGCGAAGGGCCAGATCCGCAACCCTTCGCGCCAGGAGCGGTTGACCCCAAAAAAACGTGTCATCACCGCGACGACGAATAACGGAATCAGCAGCCCGCAAAGCATATGAACAAAGGCAACGCGGCCACCGACCAACGGCAACAAGGTGGACCAGATGTCCTCGCCCGCACCGAGCCGGTTCCGGGCATAGGCGACGACCGTCTCGCTGCCGCTGAGTCCGTTTTTGACGCCGATCAAGATCGGAGTACCCACCGCACCAAACGACACCGGTGTGCACTGGATCAACATGCCGCTGACCACCGCCGACTTGGCCGGGAACCCCAGTCCCACCAACAGCGGTACACAAACGGCCGCGGGAGTTCCAAATCCCGCGCTGCCTTCGATGAACGATCCGAACAACCAGGCAATCAAGATGACCTGAACACGGCGATCCGGGGTGATGTCCGTGAATCCCCGCCGAATCACCGCCAGCGCCCCGCTTTCGCTGAGCGTGTTGAGCAGCAGGATGGCACCGAAAATGATGAACAACAACTGAGCCGTGACGACCAATCCATTGACCGACGCCGCGGCGATCGTTGCCGTGTCCAGTTGCCATACAAAGTACGCCAACACCACCACGCTGACGTACGCGATCGGCATCGCCCGGGACGCCGGCATTCGCAACGCGACCAGCAGAACGGCAACAACCAGAATCGGTGTGAAAGCCAGCAGCGGTGCGATCGTTTCCATGGCGGACGTCTTGGAGGGTGTGGAGGGTGTGGAAGAAATCGGGCGTTCGGCCTGGCAGAGGGCGTCAGCGTTTAGACAGCTTGAGAAACCCTCCCGGAGGGCATTGGTATCTACACATCTTTTGCATGTCAGATTTCGTGTATCAGATCGGTTTTAAGTGGATGGTTTCGGCCAACGGCCGTTTACATCCATAGCCTTGGGCACCGCCCAAGGTCCGCAAACGAGAACGAGAGGGATTGGCCAACGGCCATACACACTTGCCTCGGCAACTGCGAAGGTTGTGCATGGCCGTTGGCCAAATTGAACCTCGTGGCCATAAGGTCCCTGGGGCGGCGCAACCCTCGCAAATGCTCGGTTTGCTTGCCCCAGGCTAGGGATATGCATGCCCTTTGGGCAATAAGTGACTTGTGTAGATACCGATGCCCAGAGGGAGGGTGACTCTGAAATGTGTTGGAAGCGTGGCTCGCTTGCCTCAGCGGCTCTTCTCGTTGGCTAAGAACCGAAACAACTCCGCCCCGAGCTTTTCAACCACCTCTCGATTCGTCTCCGCCAGATCCATCGACTCGGTCGGATCGTTGTCCAGATCGTACAGCTGCCAAGGCGTGCCGAAGGGGCGACCCAAGGGCCTTTCACGTCCGCCTGAACCGTCACTGAAAACCAGCTTCAAGTTCCCGTCGCGAATCGCAAACGTTCCATTTGCGGAATGATTCACGACGGGCGCGCGTCGAAACTGCTCGTCGTTTCCTCGTAGCAACGGTACGATGCTGAAGCTGTCCGGCGCGGCCTGTTCAGCCGGCGGCAGCTTGGTCCCGGCCAACTCCGCCGCGGTCGCAAACAAGTCCACGTGACAGATCGGTTGATCGCTGCGGGACCCCGGTTGGATCGTGCCCGTCCAGCGGGCAAAAAACGGGACGCGGTGACCACCTTCCCAGATGTCTGCTTTGGTGCCGCGCCAGGGGCCATTGGCTTTGTGGTTGCCTTCGTAGTACGCCTGGATCGTCTCATCGCTGACATGTCCCGGCTGGTCGGCGTCGCTCTGGCGTCGCATGAACGAGCCGTTGTCACTGGTGTAGATCACCAACGTGTTTTCGGCGAGACCGGATTCGTCGATCGCCTGCAAGACTTGACCGACCGTCCAATCGACCTGCGACACGAAATCCCCATACGGGCCGAGCTTGGTCGTCCCGGCAAAACGGCCGTGTGGCCAAACGGGTTTGTGCGGGGCGGTGAGCGGAAAATACAGGAAGAACGGTTGGTCTTGGTCGGCCCGCGAGCGAATGTGCTGGGAAGCCTGCGCGGTCAATTCATCCAAACAATCTGGAATCGAAAAATCTGAACCCAGTTCGCCTTTTCGCAGATACGCTGGAAATCCTTTGGCCGGTTGGATCCGATCGGGTTTGCCGGTGATCCGATGGCCGTCGACGTAAACATAGGGAGGGAAATCGAGCGAGGCGGGGATGACCAGTGAACGATCGAAGCCGGCATCGACTGGTGAATAGCTGAGCGGTTTGGTCCAATCCCATTGGCCTTCGGCGTCTTTTTGAAACCCGAGGCCGAGGTGCCATTTGCCGATGACCGCCGTATGGTACCCGTGCTGTTTGAGGTGCGACGCAACCGTCGGTCGGTCCGTTTCGATCAAGGGCGTTCCGTATCCGTTGAGCACCCCTCGTTTTAATTTGCTCCGCCAACAATAACGTCCGGTCAACGTGGCGTAGCGAGTCGGCGTGCAAACCGCGGAGGGGGAGTGTGCGTCAGAAAACGTCATGCCCTCGGCGGCCAGTCGATTCAGATTCGGTGTGGCGATCTTGGAATCTGGGTTGAGAGCTTGGACGTCGCCATAGCCCATGTCATCGGCGAGGATAAACACAATATTCGGCCGATCGGCGGCCTGGACGGTGATCGCAAGGATCAGTGAGCAAAAACAGAGAACGTATTTCATGGAGCGGGAGGTCGTGGGGGCCTGCTGGTCAATCGAATGGGTGCAACGCAACGCGGCGTTTTCGAAGTCGTTCCACGGCGTTGTCGGGTTGGTGCCACGCATCATAACCGGCTCAAATGCCGTCTGCTTGACCGTTCTTTGTGGCGAGGAAGCGGCGCACCCGCTGATCTGCCTTTCGCGGTGGGGCGGCCAAATCGATTCCCCTCGGCAGCGGTCATAACCGTCACAGGCGCTTTGGTCTGTTCAGTCTGCACGAGTTTGCGTGGCCGTTGCCCCGCATAGGCACGTCCCGCGGATGAGGCGTATCTCCGCCATCCTTTTGTGGCTTAGGTATTGGGAGGTGAAAACGACGGACACGGGGGCAGTGGCGTCGTCTTTCGCCAGCCCCGCTCGCGCTTTACTGGATCTTCAACCTTGTCGGCGAATCACCCCTCACGCGTTTTCGACTTCTTCCTGCTGGAGGACCGCATTCTGCTCAGCGCAGACGGTCCCGACACGGCAGATTTGCCCGTTGACGCAGACGTCGAACTTCTCGACGCGGCGATGACGCAGATGCTCCAGTCCGCTGCGCCGGGCGCGTCTGACGAGTTGTTCGGTGCCCATCCGGTCGATTTGGTTGATTCACAATCCGATCAGCCTGACTCGAAGACTCTATTTGATTCTTCCACAACTGATCCGTCGCGTCCTCTCGAAGTGGTCTTCGTCGACGACGGTGTCGAAGACGCCGAGACGCTGTTGGCCGGACTGCGGGACCATTCCGATGACGGAACACAATGGTTGATCGTTCGACTCTCGTCGGAAGAAGACGGCATCACCCGGATCACCGAGACCCTCGGCGGGCTGTCGGGCGTCGACGCGATTCACATTCTCGCCCACGGTGACGGACAGGGACTGCAACTCGGCAACACGCGGTTGGACCTGTACTCGGCGAACGGATACGCCGGCGACATTTCCTCGTGGGCCGGCTCACTCGACACGGACGCCGATCTCTTGATCTATGGCTGCGATCTGGCCAGCACCGCCGAGGGCCGTACGCTGATCGATTCGATCGCCACACTGTGTGACTGTGACGTTGCGGCCAGCGATGACTTGACGGGAGCCGAGCAACTCGGCGGTGACTGGGATCTGGAATACACGGTCGGGTCCGTGGACGCCGGGATTGCCTTCGACACGCAGGCACTCTCCCAATGGAATCACGTCCTGAATGTCTACACAGTGACCAACACGCTCGATGACGGCAGCGTGGGAAGTCTGCGTTGGGCGATCGCACAGTCCAACGCGTCGACAACCGTCGACGACACGATCGACTTCGCCATCGCGGGCACCGGCGTCCATACGATCAACATCGGCTCAGCACTGACGATCACGGACACGGTCACCATCGATGGCATGAGTGAACCAGATTACGTAAACACCCCGGTCGTCCGGATCGATGGCAATGCCTCTGGATTCAGTGGCATCAGCATCAGTGCCGGAGGAGCGGGCAGCACCATTCAAGGCATCATGGTCACCGGGTTCACTGCTGATGGAATCAACATCGCAGCGGGCGCGGACAATGTGACGATCGCCGACAACTGGATCGGCACCGCGGGGACCGGGACCACCGGGATCGGAAACAGCGGGGTAGGGAACAGCGATGACGGAATTGATATCGCCGGCTCGAACGCAATGATTCTTCGTAATGTCATCACAAATAATGGCGATGAGGGAATCACTATCGTTGGATCTGGTGTCACAGGCCATGTCATCCAAGGCAACACTGTAGGCCTGGATCCCGACGGTGCAACCGGCGGCGGCAATAGCGACGTCGGAATCGCAATCATTTCTGGTACGGGAAACACGATCGGCGGAACGACGGCGGCAGAGCGAAATGTGATCTCGATGAATTGGGAAGGTATCGAGGTCAATACGTCGAACAATGTGATTCAAGGCAACTTCATCGGCACCGATGCCACCGGCTCATTGGATCGCGGCAACCGCATCGGTGACGGTATCGAAATCAATGGCGGCACCGGTAACTTGATCGGAGGTTCGATAGCCGGGGCCGGAAACGTCATTTCGGCGAACTCAGATTCCGGAATTCAGATCAATGCGGGCGCTTCGGCCACCACCATCACCGGGAACTTCATCGGAACCGATGCATCCGGCTATGCGGACCTTGGCAATGCCAATGACGGGATCATCATTGTTGACAGCGCCAACAACACGATCGGTGGAACAAACGTCTATGAACGAAACCTCATCTCCGGTAACGGGTTGGGCATCCGCATCGGCGGGGTCGGTGCGACGGGCAATACGATCATCAACAACTACATCGGCGCTGACGTCGATGGCGATGCCACCTTGGGCAACGATTTTGACGGTGTCTTCATCAGCCGATTTGCCGACGCGACGGCGGGCGACCCGTCTGGTAATCGCATCGGTGGGATTAATGCCGGGGAAGGTAATCTGATCGCAGGAAACCTTCGCGACGGAATACGCCTCTATTCAAATGCGGGGATCATCAGCAATGCGATTCTCTCCAATGTGATTCATTCGAACACTGGTCTGGGAATTGACCTCGGTGGAAATGGTGTCACAGCCAACGACGTCGGCGATGGTGACAGTGGCGCAAACAACCGGCAAAACTATCCGGTACTTACCTCGGCGCAAATGATATCATCGACCGACGTGAATATCATCGGCACGCTCAACGGCGTCGCCAACAGTTACTACCGCATCGAGTTTTTCGCCAGCGCGTCGGGTGATGGCTCAGGGTACGGCGAGGGACAGCGTTATCTCGGCTTTGCCAACGTCACCACGGACGGATCCGGAAACGCCACGATCAATGCGACGTTGACGGCCAACGTGCTGGCCGGAGAGATCGTCAGCGCAACGGCGACGAAGAGTAACGTCAGTTTCAATGCATTCACCGACACGTCTGAATTTGCTCAAAACGTCTCGGTCACCAACACCGCTCCGGTCGCCGGCGACGATGCGTATTCCACCAGTGTCAACACCACGCTGAACGTCGGGCCGACGACAACCAACTTGGCCAACTGGTGGCAGTTTGACGAGGGAACCGGCCAAACCACCGTCGATTCCGGAGCCTTGGGGAATGACGCGACGTTGGGCGCGACGGCGGCCGTTGATACCGATGATCCGACCTGGTCGACCGGCTATGTGGGCTCCGACGCGCTGACGTTTGATGGCACCGCGGATTACGTTTCAACCACCAGCACGGTGATGAAGACGGCCAGCAGTTTTACGATGTCGGCGTGGTTCCAAGCGACCACCACATCCGGACAACAACACATCCTGTGGGAAGGCTACAGCGGCGGCAACGGATATGGTTCGGCACCGGGAACGGCGGCGGAGTCGGAAATGGGGCTGACGATCGGAACCTACGACCAGGCTAACAAGATCGTCTTTTTCTTGGGATATGAAGTCCCCGTCAATGGTGCGGACCCGATCTACATCGTTTCGAATTCAGACTTCACCGACACGACCGAGTTTCATCATGCCGCGGTGACCGTGACCGATCTGGGCGGCGGTGTCTTCAGCGCGTCGTTGTATGTCGACGGTGTATTGGAAGGCACGGACACAGGGGTACAGAATGACCGATCCGCCTGGGGTGCCCTTCAAATTGGCAAGCCCGGTGCGAACACTCGACTCTTTAGTGGTCAGATCGACGACGTACGGATCTACGACACGGCACTTTCCGCCACCGAGGTGGAAAACATCGCACGCTCCGGCGTGCTTCAGAACGACAGTGATTTCGATCACCGTGCGATCCACGTCAACACGGCGGTCGTGTCAGGACCGAGCAACGGAACACTCAGTATCAACGCCGACGGTTCATTCTCCTACACGCCCAATGCAAACTTCAACGGCGTCGACACATTCACCTATCAAACCACCGATGGCAGCCTCGACTCCAACGTGGCCACCGTCACCATCACCGTCAACGATGATCCGGTCCTCACCACGACCGGTGGTTCGGCCGCCTACACCGAAAACGCGGCGCCAACTTTGATCGACAGCGGATTCACCGCGTCGGATCCCTATTCCACCGACCTCGACACCGGAACGCTAACCGTTTCCTTCTCTGCCGGCGGCACCAGCAACGATCAGTTGACCGTCGTCGACGGGGGATCGGTCACGGTGGTCGGAAGCACGATCCGGCACGGCGGAATCGACGTCGCCACCTTCACCGGGGGCACTGGCGGCTCGGACCTGGTGATCACGTTCAACGCCAACAGCACACCGGCGATCGCTCAGGCCATCGGGCGGCAGATCGGCTATCACAACACGTCGGATAATCCCTCGACGGCGGCACGCACCATCGATTTTGTGCTGACCGACGGCGACACCGGGACGAGTAATACCGCGCAGAGAACGGTCAACGTCACCGCCGTCAATGATGCAGCGGTCGAAACATCGATCGAAGGCAGTGTCCTCGCCTACACCGAAAATGACGGGGCGGTGGTGATTACGTCCACCTTGGCCCTGAGCGATGTTGATGACACGAATCTGGAATCTGCCGTTGTCCAGATCACTGGCAACTACGCCAGCGGCGAAGATGTCCTGACATTCGTCGATCAGAACGGGATCAGCGGGATTTGGAATGCGGGCAGCGGGACGCTGACGCTGACCGGCACCGCGACGGTCGCCCAGTACGAAGCTGCGCTGCGGAGCATCACCTACACCAACAGCAGCGAGAATCCCTCGACCGCGACTCGGACGGTGTCCTTCACCGTCAACGACGGCGACTTGGATTCCAATACCCAGACGCGCGACATCTCGATCGCCGCGATCAATGACGAACAGGTGTTGGCAACCAACGCTGGCGATACGATCGCCGAAGGTTCCGTCGGCAACATCATCACCACCGCGATGCTGGAAACGACGGACGTGGACAACACCGACAACCAATTGGTTTACACGGTTGATACGGTGCCCATCAACGGAACATTGTATCGCAGCGCGGTCGCTTTGAACGTCAATGACACGTTTACCCAAGCGGACATCGATGCGGGGCTGATTAGGTACGACCACGACGGCAGCGAAACGACCAGTGATGCGTTTGACTTCACCGTCGATGACGGCGCGGGAACGACGACTAGCAGTACGTTCAACTTTACCGTCACGGCGGTCAACGACGATCCGGTCTTCACGTCGTCCAACACCGTCGCGGTCGACGAGAACCAGACTGCCGTGTTGACGGTCACCGCCACAGACGCCGAAGCCGCCACGCCGACGTATTCGATCACCGGCGGCGCCGACCAGGCGTTCTTCTCGATCGACACCAACTCCGGCGTCTTGACGTTCATCAGCCCGCCCGACTACGAAAATCCCTTGGATGTCGAAGGCGACAACGTCTACGAAGTCCAAGTCACCGCCAGTGACGGAACGACCGGCAGCGCCGTGCAGGCGATCAGCGTTACCGTCCTGAATGTGACCGATACCTCCTTCGACGGCCCCTCCACCGTGATCTGGTCTCAAAACGGCCTGTCCACCCCGCAGGCGGCCGATTTCAACGGCAACGACTTCAGTATCGAAGTCAACACCGCCGACATCGGCGGTCCATGGCGCGTCATCGACGGAGCGGAGTCGCCCGACCGAGACGAAAAGATCGTCATCGGCGTCGACGCGGCCGGCAATCTGAGCGGCCAGATGTGGGACGGTTCGTCCTGGACGGCCTTTACGTTCAACGATTTCGCCACCGTTACGGATTCCACCAAGTGGGGATTTGCGATCGAATACGAATCGGTCAGCGGTGACGCCGTGCTGGTCTGGAACAACGCGGCGACGGGAACCGACGGACTGTCCTATCGGGTTTGGAACGGAACGGCGTGGTCGGCGACCAACACGATCACCACCCCGATCGCCGGCGAAGCCGAACAGATGCGTTTCGCTTCCGACCCGGCCTCGGACGAAATGGTGCTGGTCGTCAGCAACGCCGCCCACCAGGATTACGCGCTGGTCTGGGACGGGAACGCCTGGGGGAATGCCCAAACCCTTACCACCACCGCCGGAGCGGGCAACACCGAGGTCTTCGTGACCTACGAATCCCAAAGCGGTGACGCCATGGTGGTCTATGGCGACAACACCGCCAGCGCGTTGTATCGCGTTTGGGACGGCGGCTCCTGGTCGGCCCAGCAATCGATCACTCCGCCCGGTGGTGTGACCGGACAAGTGACCTGGACCAGCGTTGCCTCGGACCCGAACACCGACCGCATCGCCTTCGCCGCCCACACCTCCAACAGCGAGACTTGGCTAGCCGTCTGGGACGGAAACAGCTGGGGCGACAAACTGCTGGCGTCCACGTCGGAGACCAACAACACCTTCCTGAGTGTGGCCGTCGCGTTTGAATCCCAGTCGGGTGATCTGCTGGCCGTCTATTCGGAGAACGACAACCGTTTTAGTTATCGCACCTGGGACAGCGGCGGCGGCTGGTCGGCCGAGACGCAAGGCGTCGATCTCAAGGACCAGGTACGCACGGTCACGCTGACCAGTCGTCCCGAAACGAATCAGATCATGCTGACCGCGCTCGATGCGGGGGGAGACCTGAACAATCCGCTGTGGGACGGATCGAGTTGGAGCGAACGGAATGAAGTCGAAAACAACACCGGCGAAACGACTGTCCAGCCATTCTTATTCCTGTGGGACCAAAACCCGCCTGAATTCATGGCCGCCGCCAATGACACCGCGTTTTGGTTCAGCACCGACGGTGATGTGAATTCCAAAGGCGCCGCCGGCCTCAATTCCTGGACCGCCGGAGAAGTGCTCCGCCTGGGTGATCCGGACCTGTTGCTGGAACCGGTCAGCGGGACGACGTCCGGCACCGCGACGTCGGTGTTCAATCTGGACACCTTCGGCAGTGACACCAAGATCGACGCCCTGCACTATGTCACGGCCGATCTCCAGGTCGGCAGCTCCAACTTCAATCTGCTCGAAGGCGACGTGCTGTTTTCGACCGCCGACAATGAAACGCTGGTTAGCACCAACACGCTGGCGATTTCGAAGAACGATGTGATCGTGTTCCGCGCGGATACACCTGGCGACTATTCGTCGGGCAGTTTCTATCTGTTGCTGGACGATCCGGTCGGCGCCGATGTGCGCGGGATCTCGCTGGTCGAACAAAACACGACCGTTGGGGACACCGTGCTTCAGGCCGGCGATTTCTTGCTGACCACCGATGCGACTGGACTGGATACCTCCTTGTTGTTGTTTGAAACGACCGATGTGGGTGCGGGAACGACCAGCGGCACGCTGCAGACGCTGCTGGATGGCTCCGATACCAACCTCGGTTTCTCCGAAAAGATCAACGGCGTCGAACTCTATGAAACCGACGCCGTCATCGGCGGCCACACCATCCTGGCCGGGACCATCGTACTCTCGGTCGATCGCGATTCGGGCGTCGGCAGCAACGCGTTGGCGGTCAAAAAGCACGACATCATCGCGTTGTCGGTCACGCAGACGACGTTGGTTGCCGGCGCAGGCAATGGTGCCGCCACGGCATCGCTGCTGATGGACGGTTCGGACATCGGATTAACCGCGGGAGCCGAAAAACTGTCTGCCATCGCGGCGTTCCCCAACAATCAAACCCCGACCGACATCGCGCCCGACACCCCTTCGGTCAACGAATTCACCGATACCACCGGCGGCGTCAGCGTCGCCACCCTGACCACTACGGATGTCGATGCGGGCGAGACATTCACCTATTCGATCCTCGGCGGGGCCGATGCAGCGAACTTCTCCATCGGCGGCGTTTCCAGTGACGAACTGGTGCTGACCGATGGAATCCTGGACTACGAGACCAAGTCGTCCTACAGCGTGATCGTGCGCGTGACGGACTCCGCATCGAACTACTACGACGAAACGCTGACCGTCAACGTCAATGACCTGAACGATGCGCCGACGGTCGCGACCAACACCGGCACGACGGTTTTGGAAGGTTCCACCGGAACCGCGATCACGACAGCGATGCTCAACGAAGGTGACGTCGATGATAGCGGCGCCGGGCTGACCTACACCGTCACCGACGTGACCGACAACGGCACGCTGTACCTGGCCGGATTCGGCGCCTTGGGACTCAATGACACCTTCACCCAAGCCGACATTGATGCCGGAGACGTGACCTACGACCACGACGGCAGCGAAACGACCAGCGATGCGTTCAGTTTCTCGCTGGCCGACGGTGGGGAAGACGGCGCGACACCGGCAACGGGAACGTTTAACTTCACCGTCACGACCGTCAATGACGCTCCGGTGGAAGCGTCGATTGAAGGCAGCACGCTGGCCTACACTGAAAACGACGGCGCCGTGGCGATCACGTCCACGCTGGCGCTGAGTGACAGCGACGACACGAATCTGGAATCGGCCGTCGTCCAGATCACCGCGAACTACACCAACGGCGAAGACGTGTTGACCTTCGTCGATCAGAACGGGATCAGCGGGGTTTGGAACGCCGGCAGCGGAACGATGACCCTGACCGGCACCGCAACGGTCGCCCAGTACGAAGCGGCCCTGCGGAGCATCACCTACACCAACGGCAGCGAAAACCCCTCGACCGCGACCCGCACGGTCTCGTTCACCGTCAACGATGGCGATGTGGATTCGAACACGCAAACGCGTGACATCTCGGTCGCCTCGATCAACGATGATCCGACGAATGCAGGCGGCCTGCCGAGTGACATCACGGTGACCGAAGACGTCAGCAGCAACGTCGACCTGTCGGCGCTGAACTTGGCGGACCTGGATGACAACGGCGGCAACCTGACGGTCACGCTTTCGACCTCGACCGGTGGGTATCTTTCGGCGTCGACCGGCGGCGGAGTCACCGTGGGCGGATCGGGGACGGGAACGCTGACATTGACCGGATCACTGGCCGACCTGAACACGTTCTTGGACACTCCGGCCAACATCCAGTACCTACACGGCACGCCCCACACGTTCGGTAACGATGCCGATACGATTCAAGTGGTCGTCAACGACGGCGGCAACACCGGCAGCGGCGATGGAACGGATCAAACGATCGGCACCGTCAATGTTGACATCACCGCAGTCAACGACGAACAGGTGCTGGCGACCAACACCGGCGACACGGTCCCGGAAGGCTCCGTCGGTAACACCGTGACCACGGCGATGCTGGAAACGACCGACGTGGACAACACGGACAGTCAATTGGTTTACACCGTCGATGCGGTGCCGACCAATGGAACGCTGTACCGCAGCGCGGTCGTCTTGAGCGTCAGTGACACGTTCACCCAAGCGGATATCGATGCGGGCCTGATCACGTACGATCATGACGGATCGGAAACGACGAGCGATTCGTTCGACTTCACCGTCGACGACGGCGCCGGGACGACGACCAGCAGTACGTTTAACTGGACGGTGACCGCCGGCAACGACGCTCCGGTGGAAGCGTCGATTGAAGGCAGCACGCTGGCCTACACTGAAAACGACGGCGCCGTGGCGATCACGTCCACGCTGGCCTTGAGTGACAGCGACGACACGAATCTGGAATCAGCCGTCGTCCAGATCACCGCGAACTACACCAACGGCGAAGACGTCTTGACCTTCGTCGACCAGAACGGGATCAGCGGCGTTTGGAACGCCGGCAGCGGAACGCTGACTCTGACCGGCACCGCAACGGTCGCCCAGTACGAAGCGGCCCTGCGGAGCATCACCTACACCAACGGCAGCGAAAACCCCTCGACCGCGACCCGCACGGTCTCGTTCACCGTCAACGATGGCGATGTGGATTCGAACACGCAAACGCGTGACATCTCGGTCGCCTCGATCAACGATGATCCCACCGGCGCCGGCCTGCCGAGTGACATCACGGTGACCGAAGACGTCAGCAGCAACGTCGACCTGTCGGCGCTGAACTTGGCGGACCTGGATGACAACGGCGGCAGCCTGACGGTCACGCTTTCGACGTCGACCGGCGGTGATTTATCGGCATCGACCGGCGGCGGAGTCACCGTGGGCGGTAGCGGCACCGGCACATTGACGTTGACGGGTTCGCTGGCCGATTTGAACACGTTCTTGGACACCCCGGCCAACATCCAGTACCTGCACGGAACGCCCCACACCTTCGGTAACGACGCCGATACGATCCAAGTGGTCGTCAACGACGGCGGCAACACCGGGTCCGGCGGCGGAACCGATCAAACGATCGGCACCGTCAACGTCGATATCACCGCAGTCAACGACGAACAGGTGCTGGCGACCAACACCGGCGACACGGTCCCGGAAGGCTCCGTCGGCAACACCGTGACCACGGCGATGCTGGAAACGACCGACGTGGACAACACCGACAGCCAATTGGTTTACACCGTCGATGCGCTGCCGACCAACGGAACGCTGTACCGTCTCGGCGTTGCGTTGAGCGTCAGCGACACGTTCACCCAAGCGGACATCGATGCGGGTCTGATCACTTACGACCACGACGGCTCGGAAACGACGAGCGATTCGTTCGACTTCACCGTCGACGACGGTGCAGGGACGACGACTAGCAGTACGTTTAACTGGACGGTGACCGCCGGCAACGACGCTCCGGTGGAAGCGTCGATCGAAGGCAGCACGCTGGCCTACACCGAAAATGATGGCGCCGTGGCGATCACGTCGACATTGGCGCTGAGCGACAGCGACGACACGAATCTGGAATCGGCTGTCGTCCAGATCACCGCGAACTACACCAACGGCGAAGACGTGTTGACCTTCGTCGATCAGAACGGGATCAGCGGCGTCTGGAACGCCGGCAGCGGAACGATGACGCTCTCTGGCACCGCAACGGTCGCCCAGTACGAAGCGGCGCTGCGGAGCATCACGTACACCAACAGCAGCGACAACCCCTCGACCACGACCCGCACGGTCTCGTTCACCGTCAACGATGGCGATGTGGATTCGAACACGCAGACCCGTGACATCTCGGTCGCCTCGATCAACGACGCTCCGGTGGAAGCGTCCATCGAAGGCAGCACGCTGGCCTACACCGAAAACGTCGGCGCCGTGGCGATCACGTCCACATTGACGCTGAGTGACAGTGATGACACGAATCTGGAATCAGCCGTCGTCCAGATCACCGGTAGTTACACCAACGGCGAAGACGTATTAACCTTCGTCGACCAGAACGGGATCAGCGGCGTTTGGAACGCCGGCAGCGGAACGCTGACTCTGACCGGCACCGCAACGGTCGCCCAGTACGAAGCAGCCCTGCGGAGCATCACCTACACCAACAGCAGCGAAAACCCCTCGACCGCGACCCGCACGGTCTCGTTCACTGTCAACGATGGCGACGTGGATTCCAATACCCAAACGCGTGACATCTCGGTCGCCTCGATCAACGATGACCCGACCGGCGCCGGCCTGCCGAGCGACATCACGGTGACCGAAGACGTCAGCAGCAACGTCGATCTGTCGGCGCTGAACTTGAGTGACCTGGATGACAACGGCGGCAATCTGACGGTCACGCTTTCGACGTCGACCGGCGGGGATTTATCGGCGTCGCCCGGCGGCGGAGTCACCGTGGGTGGTAGCGGTACCGGCACATTGACGTTGACGGGAACGCTAGTGGTGCGTCAAAGTCTAATTTTAGGGTAGACGGATTTGAGTTTAACCCGGGCGTCGTCAATTTTCATCTGCCAGTCAACGCCTCGTTGTCTTGCATTGATGTCCGATGACCATGCTGCAATCTCTCTGGCCAACTCCTCAATACTTCCAATGCGTCGCCCGCCAACACATTGACGGGTGATGCTGCTTAACTCGTTCTCTGCGATATTGAGCCAGCTACCGTGCTTGGGCGTATAGCACCAGTTGATTCGCTTCACCAACGCCCGTGCTCGAGACGGCTCAAACACTTCGTAGAAAGCCCCGCGAGTGTGCGTGTTGAGATTGTCGCAAACCAACGTCACCGTCTCGCAATCGGCGTAACGTCCCTCAAGCAGCTCAGCCATTAGCAAGGCCCAGTCCGCTTTGGTCTTGGTCTCTCTGGCGTAGGCTTCTCGCCATCCTGCCAGCGGCTCGGTGTACATGAAAATGTTCGCTACTCCGGCACGTTCGTATTCATAGTCCACCCGGCGGGGATGTTCGGTGGTCGCTTCGATCGGAACGTTGACGTCCTTGATCAGTTGGACCGGTTGTTCATCCATGCAGATCACCGGATGACTCGAATCGTACGGTTTTTCGTAAGTTTCTAGCACATCTTCCATGCTCGCGGCGAACTCCGCATCGCACTGTGGCGGGATCACCCAGTACTCGATGTTGCGATTATTCATGCGATTTTTTTTAGCGTCTGGCGAACGGTTTCATGCGAGACCGAATCGCAGATCCCCAGTTCGACGACTTTCTCGGCGAGCAATCTCAGCGACCAGTTGGCATAGCCTGCTGGCGGTTTGCCTAGACGAGTGGCGATGATTTTCGCCTCTTCTTGACCGCTGAGGCATTTAGGTCTGGCAGGCTCCGCACGTTTCTTTCCCTGCAGTGTTTGCTCAAAGCCAAACTCGACAAACCGCTGTCGTATATTTTCGACCGTCTTGGTGCGGCAACGATAAGCTTCAGCAATCGCCGCATCGGTCCATGCCAAATCGTCTGCATCCGCAGCAAGCAAGATTTGGGCACGACGCACCTTCTGGCTAGAACCGCTAAACTTCTTGACGATTGCATCGAGCGTCCGACGCTCCTGATCGTTCAACCGAACGATGTACTTTTTCTGCATTGGAAAACCCTCCGTGTTCCCCAAAGCATGAAGCTTTTACGCGATTAGACCAACCCTAATTCTTGAAGCTGACGCACCACTAGCCGATTTGAACACGTTCTTGGACACCCCGGCCAACATCCAGTACTTGCACGGCACGCCCCATACCTTCGGTAACGACGCCGACACGATCCAAGTGGTGGTCAACGACGGCGGCAACACCGGCAGCGGCGGCGGAACGGATCAAACCATTGGCACCGTCAACGTCGATATCACCGCGGTCAATGATTCACCGAACCTGGCAACCAACTTGGGGATGACGGTTGCCGAAGGGGCGACGGGAACCGCGATCACGCCGGGCATGCTCAGCGGCAGTGATGTCGACGACGCTTCGACGGGTTTGACGTACACCGTCACGGACGCCGTCGACAACGGGACGTTGACGTTGGCAGGATTCGGGACCCTCACGCTGGGTGATACGTTCACGCAGGCGGATCTGGACAATGGAGACGTCACATACAGTCACGACGACAGCGAGACAATCGGCGATAGCTTTGGGTTTACGCTCGCCGATGGCGGAGAAGACGGCGCGTCGGCGATCGCCGGGACCTTCACCATCACGGTGACGCCCGTCAACGACAATGCGATCAGCGCGATTGCGGATGTTGATTCGTCGGCCAATTCAGTTGCCGAGGACGCGGTGATCGGAACCACCGTCGGCATCACCGCACTGGCAAGCGATGCGGACGCCGGGGCCAGCGTCACGTATTCACTCGACGACGATGCCGGCGGTCGATTCTCGATCGATACGACGACGGGGATTGTTCGGGTTGCCGGAGCGCTCGATCACGAAACGTCGGCGAGCGAAACGATTACCATTCGCGCAACGAGCAGTGACGGTTCGACGACAACGCTGACGAACTCGATCGCCGTGACGGATGTCAATGAAGCTCCCGCGGCGACCGGGGAAGCGTTCACGGTGACGATCGGTGAAACGCTTTCCGTGGGAGTGGCGGGCGTGATTTTCAATGACACCGACATCGACGGTGATGCGCTCGCGATCGTGTTGGTCACCGCGCCGACCAACGGCACCTTCAGTCTGGCCCCTGGCGGCAGTTTCACCTACACGCCGAACGCGGGCTTCTTCGGTCAAGATTCCTTTTTCTATCGAGTCACCGATGGCGCGTTATCGAGCAACATCGCTCAAGTCGTGCTTGAAGTGCCCGTCGCCGCCCCCGCGACCGGCCCGTCCAATCCGCTCCCGAGCAACGAAGTCGTGGAGGACGACACACCGGATTCGGAAACGCTGACGGAGTCTGAATCGGAGTCGGAATACGAAACGGAAACCGAGAACGCGGCCGATGAGAGCGAAACGAGTGAGTCGACCGACGACGGGGGCAGTTCATCCGCCGTTGCGGTTCCGCTCGCTTCACCGATGCAAGCGGGTGTGGGCGAACGACCGTCAAACGAAGCGGCCGAGCGTGCTGCGGCGGAACGCACCGCAGACGAGTTGGCGGAGTCAGAGCAGCGGTTCTTGGCCTCCTACACAACGGTTCGGAACTCGGCAAATTTTGTTCTCTCTTATTCGCCGGAACTCGAGCAGCTCGAACGCTTGCTTCAACAAGACTTGCAGCAAGCGATCGTTTGGACCCAGTGGGACGATTACCAGGAGCAGGAGCAGTCTCCCGTGACGGTGGTGGTGGGCGCCGCCGGAGCAGGGATGAGTGTGTTTTCGATCGGCTATGTGTTCTGGGCATTGCGTGGCGGCGCCTTGATGTCGGTGTTCGCATCGAGCCTTCCGGCATGGCGATTCATCGACCCGATCGCGATGCTGTCGGCCTATCGCAGTTCACAATTGACATCCGACGAGGGGTTGGAATCGCTGTTGAGCAGACGCGAATAAGGAAGGGCCCAGTGGAAAAGTTGACGGAGCACTCCGGTTGTAATCGTTCACTTCCGGCTGATCACTGCGATCGGCACGATCCTTCGTTGAGGTTGCCCCGCTTTGGCGAGACTCGGCATAGATCTCTCCCGATTCTGCTGGTTCGCGTCCTACCTTTGGAACAGACCCGCCGATAGATGTGGAGTCGATGTGCATTTGTCGACCCTTCTGTGAACGTCCGGAACGAATCCTTGCCTGTAAAAAAAACCAGACGCGTCTTCGACTTCTACTTGCTGGAAGACCGAATACTGCTTAGCGCAGAGGGTTCTGTAGAGGGTGTGTCGGACACTCCGGCGGACGTCGAGCTCCTCGATTCGATGTTGGTTCAGATGCTCGATTCGGGTCCGTCAGGCGAAGCGAGCGAGTGGGGCGACGCTGCGTTCGGCGAGATTGCTGTCGCCGAATCCGAGCAATTTTTCAATGGCCAGTCAGCTGCGCCTTCTCGCTTTGATCCGTCACGTCCGCTCGAAGTCGTTTTCATTGATGAATCGGTGGAGGACGCCGACGTGCTGTTGGACGGACTTCGCGACCAGTCCGTCGGTGGAACGCAGTGGTGGGTCGTCCGTCTGTCATCGGATGAAGATGGGATCCGCCAGATCACGCAAACGCTCGGCGAACTCTCCGGTGTCGATGCGGTCCATCTGGTCAGCCATGGCGATCGGCAGGGGCTGCAACTTGGCAACGCGCGTCTGGACGCCGAGACGATTTCGGCGTATTCCGGCGACATCGCTTCGTGGGGCGGCGCGATGGATCCCGATGCCGACTTGTTGTTGTATGGATGTGACTTGGCCGGATCCGACGACGGACGTGCCTTGGTGGATTCGATCGCGGCACTGTGTGACTGCGATGTCGCGGCCAGCGAGGATGTGACGGGGCACCAGGCACTCGGCGGCGATTGGGACTTGGAGTACACGTTTGGTTCGATCGAGACGTCTGTCGCGTTTGATGTCCAGGCGCAGCAGACCTGGAGCGGCGCGTTGGCGACGTTTACGGTCACGAATGTAAACGACACGGGTGCCGGATCGCTGCACCAAGCCATCTTGGATGCCAACGCATTGTCGGGGTTGGACACCATTGAATTCAATATCAGCGGGCCAGGGCTGCATTCGATAAATCTGTCGACTGCGCTTCCGACGATCACGGACGCGGTTTTGATCGACGGCTACACCCAATCCGGTTCATCGGTGAACACGTTGTCGATCGGTGACGATGCGGTACTCAATATCCAGCTCGACGGATCGGCCGCCGGAACGACATTTGGCCTGGACCTTGGCGCAGGGAGCGACGGAAGCACGATCAGGGGACTGGTGATCAACCGATTTGATCTCGGCGGAATCCAAATCGGCAGTACCGGCAACTCGATTCTCGGCAACTTCATCGGCACCGACAGCAGTGGTGGTTCCGATCTGGGTAATCTGCAGGACGGGATCACGATCGTTGCCAACAACAATACGATCGGCAGCGCGGCCGTCGCAGATCGCAACCTGATCGGCGGAAACGATGGCGCCGGGATCGCAATCGGCGCGGGGGTCAGTGGTATCGTGGTGGAGGGCAATTATGTCGGCACAGATGCGACCGGCTTGAGTGCCTTGGCCAACCAAGGCGAAGGGATCGTGATCGCCGGATCCGGCAACACGATCGGCGGCACGACAGCTGGTCAAGCCAACGTGATCGGCTACAACGTCGGCGACGGTGTTCAGGTCGAATCGTCGGGAACCGGAAATTCCATTCTCGGCAATTCGATTCATTCCAACGGCGGTTTGGCGATCGATTTGGGTGGCGACGGTGTCACGGCCAATGACGGCGAATTGACTCCCACCCCGGACCTGGATTCGGGTGCCAACGATCTGCAAAACTTCCCCGTGCTCACGGCGGTCGCATCGGGACCTTCGACGACGATCGTCGGCACGCTGGCTTCGACGCCCGGTCGCTCGTTCCGGATCGAGTTTTTTGCCAATGCGACCGGTGACGCCAGCGGCTACGGCGAAGGCCAGCGTTTTCTGGGCTTTGTAAACGTCACGGCCGATGGAACGGGCGATGCATCGTTCAGTCCGACGCTGGGATCCGCGGTTGCAGTCGGTGAAGTCATCTCGGCAACGGCGACCGACTTGACCACCAACGCGACGTCCGAGTTTTCGTCGAACCTGACCGCGAGCAACAATAACGCTCCGGTGCTGGACAACACCGGCACGATGACGTTGAGCACGATCAACGAAGACGAATCGTCCAACGCCGGACACTCCGTGGCTTGGATCATCGCCAGCGCCGGCGGTGATCGGGTGACCGACATCGACTCGGGATCACCCGAAGGGATCGCGATCACGGCGACCGCCGATGGCAACGGTGACTGGGAATATTCGACCGACGGCAGTAGCACCTGGCTGGCCGTCGGCCCCGTCTCGGACAACTCTGCGTTGCTGCTGCGCGACACGGATCTGGTTCGGTTTGTCCCCAACGGCCGCAACGCCACGTCGGCGAGTTTTGATTTTCGGGCTTGGGACCAGACCAGCGGTACGTTCGGCACGAAGGAGGATGCGTCCAGCAATGGCGGCAGTACGGCATTCAGCACGTCGATTGAAACCGCCGACATCAGCGTCACGAGCGTCAATGACTCTCCCGTCCTGAATTCCGCCGCCAGCCCGGAATTGGAAGGCGTGGCGGAGAATGCACCTGCGCCGGTCGGTGCGGTGGGCACGTTGATCACCGCGTTGGTCGACGACGCGACGCCGTCTGGGGAACTCGATAACGTCACCGATGTGGATGGCGGTTCGATGCTGGGAATCGCGGTGACCGGTGTCGATGCGAGTAACGGAACCTGGTTCTATTCGATCGACGACGGATCAAATTGGATCGCGATGGGAGCGGTCAGCGACAGCTCGGCCCGATTGCTGGCGGCCGATGCAAACACACGTGTCTATTTTCAGCCCAATCCCGGGTACACCGGCGAGGTCGCCAGTGCGCTGACGTTCCGCGCCTGGGATCAAACAACGGGCGGCAACGGTTCTCTGGCCGATGCGTCGATCAACGGGACGACGTCTGCGTTTTCCGCTGCGACCGATACGGCATCTCAGTTGGTCAACGACGCTCCGGTGTTGGACAACACCGGGTCGATGACACTGACAACGATCAACGAAGACGAGGTCACCAACGCAGGTGACAGTGTGGCGTCGATCATCGCCAGCGCGGGCGGGGACCGGATCACCGATGTGAATCCCGGTGCGGTCGAAGGGATCGCCTTGGTCGCGACCAACAACGGCAACGGAAGCTGGCAATATTCGCTCGACGGGGGCACCAACTGGTCGAGTGTCCCGAGCGTTTCCGATACTGCGGCACTGCTGCTGCGCGACAGTGATTTCCTGCGTTTTGTGCCCGACGCGGAGAACGGTACCGCGCCGACGGTGACGTTTCGGGCTTGGGATCAGGCGTCCGGAGTGGCCGGGACCGTCGTCGATGCTTCCAGCAATGGCGCAGCGACGCCGTTCAGTACCGCAACCGAAGTCGCATCCATCACGGTGACCGATGTCAACGACGCACCGGTTCTGGATGCAAGTGAAAGCCCGATCCTGGACGGCCAATACGAAGACGCCCCGGCGCCGGTCGGGGCAGTCGGTACGTTGATTACCTCGCTCGTTGATTTCGCTTCTCCCTCCGGTCAAGTCGACAACATCACTGACGTTGACATCGGGGCGTTGCTGGGGATTGCCGTGACGGCTGCCGACACGACCGACGGCTCGTGGTTCTATTCGGTCGACAATGGGGCCAACTGGAATCCGCTCGGAGCGGTCAGCGATAGCTCGGCACGACTGCTCGCCGCCGACGCGAACACACGACTCTATTTCCAGCCGGACCCCGACTACAACGGCCAGATCGCCTCGGCCATCACCTTCCGAGGTTGGGATCAAACGTCCGGCGCTAACGGAACGCTTGCCGATGCTTCGGTCAACGGAACGACGACCGCGTTTTCCGTCGCCAGCGACACGGCGTCGCTGTTGGTCAACGATGCTCCGATCCTGGACAATTCGGGGGCGATGACCCTGACGACCATCACCGAAGACCAGGTCACCAACGCCGGTGATACGGTGGCTGCGATCATCGCCAGCGCCGGTGGGGATCGCATCACCGACGTCAACTTTGGACCGGTCGAAGGCATTGCGGTCACCGCAACCGACAACGGAAACGGTGCTTGGCAGTACTCGATCGACGGCGGCTCGTCGTGGTCGAATGTCGGAACCGTGTCGGACACCTCGGCGCTGTTGTTGCGCGAAAACGATCTACTGCGTTTTGTTCCCGACGCCAAGAACGGAACTCCGCCCACGGTCACGTTCCGGGCCTGGGATCAGGCGACCGGAACGGCAGGCACCACCGCTGACACTTCCGTCAACGGTGCGACGACGCCCTACAGTGTCGCCACCGAAGTCGCCGCGATCACGGTAACGGATGTCAATGACGCACCGGTGCTGGACAATAGCGGCACGATGACGCTGACATCCATCACCGAAGATGATCTGACCAACTCGGGCAATACGGTCGCCAGCGTCCTGCTGAGCGCCGGCGGCGACCGCGTCACCGACGTTGACATCGGGGCGGTCGAAGGGATTGCGATTACATCCTGGAACAACGGCAACGGCACCTGGCAATATTCGACCGATGCCGGAGGAACCTGGACTGACATCGGAGCGGTATCGAACACATCGGCGCTGTTGCTGCGTTCGAACGATCTGATTCGACTGGTGCCGAACGGCGTCGGCGGCACGTCGGCCGATGTGACCTTCCGCGCCTGGGACCAATCCGTCGGGGCGTTCGGAACCAAAGTCGACACGTCCTCCAACGGCGGAATCACCGAGTTCAGCTCGGCCACCGAAACGGCTGCGATCACGGTCACGGATGTCAATGATGCCCCGGTCTATGATCCCGCGGGCGCGACGACGCTTTCGACTCTTACCGAAGACGAAACGGCAAACGGCGGAGACACCGTCGCATCGATCATCGCCAGTGCCGGTGGTGACCGGATGACCGACGTGGACGGCGGGGCATTGGAAGGGATCGCGATCACGTCGCTCGTCAGCGGCGGCGGCACCTGGCAGTACTCCGTCGACGCCGGCGCGAGTTGGGCCGACATCGGCTCGGTTTCCAACGCTTCCGCTCTGCTGTTGAGGGACAGCGATCTGGTTCGATTCATACCCGACGCGGAAAACGGAACTACCGCCAGCTTTAACTATCGCGGTTGGGACCAAACGGCGGGGACCGCCGGTACGAAAGTCAGCACCGCAACCAACGGTGGCACGTCTGCGTTCTCTACAGCGATCGAATCGGCCGACATTGTTGTCACCAGCGTGAACGATGCTCCCGTGGTCGACAACACCGGCAGCATGACACTGACGTCGATCAATGAAGACCAAACCAGCAACGCCGGCGACACGATCAGTGCGATCATTGCCAGCGCCGGCGGTGACCGGATCACCGACGTTGACAGCGGGGCCAGCGAAGGCGTCGCGATCACCTCACTGTCAAGCGGCAACGGAACGTGGGAGTATTCCACCGACGGCGGATCGTCGTGGACCGCAGTCGGCAGTGTTTCCAGCACGTCCGCGTTGTTGTTGCGAGCGGTCGACCTGGTTCGTTTTGTTCCCAACGGCGAATCAGGCACGACGGCGAGTTTTGATTTCTATGGCTGGGATCAAACCAGCGGGACGGCAGGAACCCAAGTCGACGCGTCGGTTCGCGGCGGCGTCACGGCATTCAGCAGTGCGGCAGAAACCGCCAACGTGACCGTGACCGACGTGAACGATGCGCCGGTCACCGGCACCTCCGCAGGCGTCGCGGCCTATTCGGAAAATGCCGTCGCGACGGTCGTGGATTCACTGCTGACGATCGCGGATGTGGATCCCGTTGATCTCAACGGCGGCCAGTTGACGGTCACGATTTCCGCCAACGCCACCGCAGACGATCGATTGATGATCTCGCCCGGCGGTGCGATCACGTTGCTGGGGACGGGGGTGTATCACAGCGGGACACAAGTCGGGACGCTGACCGGTGGCACGGGGACAGCACCGCTGGTGATCACGTTCAATGGCAACGGCACACCCGCGATCGCTCAGGAAATCGGACGACAGGTCAGCTATTTCAACGTCTCGGACGATCCCTCGTCATCGTTGCGCACGATCGACTTTGTGGTGACCGATGGCGACGGCGGCACGAGCAACACCTCACAAAGGTCGTTGTCTGTGACAGCCGTCGATGATGACCCGATTGCCGTCGACGACCACCATGGGCTGAAATTTGACGGCATCGACGATCGGGTGAACATGGGCGTTAGCGCGGTTCTGGAAGTCAGCAACCAGCTGACGATGGAGGCCCGCATTCGCCCCGATGCTTATCCCACCTCATCCAGCATCATTCTGAACAAGGAAGGCGAGTACGAAATCGGCATCACGTCGACGGGCAACCTGCGGTGGGCCGTCGCGAACACCACGCCCGGTTGGGCCTGGCATGACACCGGGGCTATCGTCCCGCTCAATGAATGGACTCACGTTTCGGTGGTCTATGACAACGGCACGATGAGCACGTACGTCAACGGCAATCTGGTCGAAACGTACTATGGATCGGGCAGCATCGGGGATGCGCACGCAACGAAGGATGACTTCATCGTCGGCGGGCGACAAAACAACCCGGTCGGTCAGTATTTTTCCGGAGAGATCGACGAAGTTCGACTGTGGAACGTCTCCCGGACTCAGAACGAAATCCGCACCAGCCTCGACCAATCCCTGACCGGAACCGAAACGGGCCTGATCGGTTACTGGAGCTTTGATGAAGGGACGGGGACGAGCACCGCTGACTTGACGGCCAATGCCAACACGGGATCACTCGTCGACGGCGGTTCGGGAACGGTCGGGCCGCAGTGGACCGGCTATTCGACCAACCAGGACACACCGCTGACCATTAATCTGGCCGACGGAGTTCTCGGCAATGACCTCGATGGCGAGGGAGACCCGCTGACCGTCACGCAGGTCAACGGCAGCGGGGCGAATGTCGGTTCGACGTTCACCTTGCCATCGGGAGCGCTGTTGACCGCCGCCGCGGGAGGGGACTACCAGTATGATCCCAACGGCATGTTTGATTATCTCGCGCCCGGGCAGACGGCGATCGATTCGTTCACCTATCAAGTCGATGATGGCAACGGCGGAACCGACACGGCGACGGTGAAGGTAACCATCACCGCGATCAACGACGCTCCCTTGGGCACAAACCTGAGCGCGGCCGAAACCTACACCGAGGACGCTTCGCTGGATCTGACGGACATTGTGGTCAGCGATATCGATGACGCCAATCTGACGGTGACATTAACGCTGTCGGATGTTGCCGCGGGTTCGTTAAGCACCGGCACGTCGGGTGCGGTGACGTCGTCTTTTGCCGCCGGTGTTTGGACCGCCAGCGGTGCGGTGGCGGATGTCAATGCGTTGCTGGCCGGTGTGACGTTCTCGCCGACTGCGGATTACGCGAACGACTTCACGATCGCGACCAGCGTCGACGATGGATTGGCAGCACCGGTGACGGGGATCAAAACGATGACCGCCACGCCCATCAACGACGCACCCGTGCTGTCGGCCGGCTCGGTGAATGACCTGACGGTGCTGGAGGATTCCGGATTCACCTCGCTGGGTCTGGGGGCGGTCCACTACGGCCCGGGCGGCGGAGGCGATGAGTTATCCCAAACCCTCTCCTACCAAGTCACTGTTGTGCCATCGGGATCACTCGGAGCAATCTACTTGGCCGATGGCGTCACAACCGTGACGACGTCGACCTACACGTTGGCAGAGCTCCAAGGCATGCAGTTCCGACCCACCGACGATGCCAACGGCGGACCGTCGTTCTTTTCTTACCAGGTGATCGATGACGGTGGCGGAACCGACACCCTCGTCCAGTCGATTCAATTGAACATCACCGCCGTCAACGATGCTCCGGTTGCCACCGCCGATGCCTACACGGTCAACCCCCAAGCGACGTTGTCGGTCGCCGACCCGGGTGTGATTTTCAATGACACGGATGTCGATGGGCACACGATGTCGACGATTCTTGTGACCGGACCGAACCATGGGACGTTTTCGCTACAGCCCGGCGGCGCGTTCACTTACACGCCCAACATCGGTTTCTTTGGACGAGATTCTTTTTTCTATTCAGTGACCGACGGTTCGCTGGTCAGCGGTGCGGTCGAGGTGACGATTGAGGTTCTGCTTGCACCGGCGCCAACATCGTTTTCAAACACGTCCTCGAGTTCTTCTTCGAACGCTCCAGCAGAATTGACGACGGACAGCGGAGATGAACCGGGAAGTGGCGAGGATCCTTTGACGCAAAGCGATTCGGCCGATGAGTCACAACGGGACGAATCCGCCAGCAATGCCGCCGGCGCGGTTCAAGCGGCGCTGGACGCAGCCGCACAAGCCGAGCGGTTGGCAAATGCCAAGAATGGACCCGAGGCGGATGGAAATTCCGGGACACTAGGCGACTTCAGCGGCGATTCGTCGGGGCGGCTGTTCAGTGTTTACGGCGTCTCTGAGAACCAAGTATCTGCCGCACGTTCAGCCTCGTCTGAATCGACGCAACTGGAACGTTTGCTTCAGCAGGACATTCGACAAGCCATCCTCTGGACTCAGTGGGATGATCTCGAGCAGCACGAAGAATCTCCGATGCTGGTCTACGTCGGGGCTGCGGGCGCCGGGATGAGCGTGTTTTCGATCGGATACGTGTTCTGGGCACTCCGCGGCGGGGCGTTGATGACAGTGTTTGCCTCCAGTTTGCCCGCCTGGCGGTTCATCGACCCGATCGCGATGCTCTCAGCCTATCGCAGTTCCCTGGGGACGGCCGACGAGGGACTGGAGTCGTTGCTGAAACGTGGCCAGTGAGTGCGTGCCCAGACAACGGGCGGCGAAGACGCACGCGACGTCGTACCACCCGTATGATCGGGTTGACCGTCATGCGCCCTACCATCGCTCACGGCGGTTGTCCCGCAATGGGCTCTGCCACCTCCGCTCTCACGCCCTTTGGTTTGATTCTGACTTAGAGTTGGACGGTGAAAGACGGCGGCCGCGGGGGTGAGGAATGTCGAATTCACCGGGCACACCCCACCAAATTGGATCCACCACCTTGTCCGCTCAGAACTGCCAACGCGTTTTTGACTTCTACCCGCTGGAAGACAGGATTCTGTTGAGCGCGGACGGATTTGATGCCGGCGAATCGGTTCCCAACGCCGACGTCGAAATTCTCGACGCGTTGATGGCCGAGATGCTCCAATCGGGACCCGCCGGTACGACCGACCAATTGTTCGGCACCCCTCACGTCGATTCTGCCGACTCAGAACCGGATCAAGCCCAATCGAGTGATTTGGCCGAGACGCCTTCATTCGATCCCACGCGACGTCTGGAGGTCGTCTTCGTTGACGCCGGTGTCGAAGACTCTGAGACGCTGTTGGCGGGACTGCGCGACGGTTCGGCGGACGGCACGCAGTGGTCAATCGTTCGGTTATCGTCCGATGGAGACGGGATCACACAAATCACACAAACGCTGGCTGAGTTATCCGGAGTCGATGCGATCCACATTGTCAGTCACGGCGATGGCGAAGGCATCCAACTCGGCGGTGTCCGTCTGGACGTGGATACAGCCGAAGGATACGCCGGTGACATCGCCGCCTGGGCCAACTCGCTCGACTCCGATGCCGACGTGTTGATTTATGGTTGCGACCTCGCCAGTACCGACCAAGGACGTGCCTTGATCGAGTCGATCGCGACGCTGAGCGATGCCGACGTCGCCGCCAGCGATGACGCCACGGGACACGAATCGCTCGGTGGCGATTGGGATCTGGAGTACGCGACGGGCACGATCGAGACACAAATTTTCGTCAACGCGCAAGCCCAGCGTGACTGGGTTCAGATCCTCGCGACCGTGACCTTCCAGCAGGGTGATGTCAACGGCTACAGCGGGACATTAGATACCGAGCTTGAAGAATCCAGTCCGAATGCTGATCACGGCGCGGCGACGTCGATCGCGGTCGACCTGGAAAACGGTGGTGGTGAAGAACAAGGGCTGATCCGCTTTGACGGGATCGTCGGCACTGATGTTGGTGACATTCCCAAGGGAGTCCAAATCACGTCGGCGTCGCTAACCGTTGAGGTCAGCGGATCATCCGCAGGCACCGTCAGTCTCTATGAGATGCTCAACAACTGGGACGAGACTTCGAACTGGAATGATTTTGCCGGGCTAACCGTGGGAGGCGAATTGGCGTTGACGCCGGACGCGAGTATCGCCGGTACCGCAGGCTCACAAACCTTCACCGGATTGGAAGCCACGGTCCAACGCTGGGTCGACGGCTATGCGAACTATGGCTGGGGGATTCTGATCAATTCCACCGACGGTTGGGACTTCAACTCGTCCGAAGGCGTCACCGCTCCGACGCTTTCGGTGACCTACATCGATCCCGGATCACAAGCATCCGCGGTGCACACCCTGACCGTCGACACGGCAAACGACGTCTCTGACGGGGACACCACGTCGATCGATGCCCTGTTGGCCAACAAGGGTGCCGACGGATTGATTTCGTTGCGTGAAGCCATTTGGGCGACCAACAATACCACCAATCTTGATGCTTCCACACCCGACGTGATCAACTTCGCCATCGGTGCGGTCGGCAGCCAACAAACGATCGTCTTGGCCGAAGCCCTGCCGGCGCTGACCGACTCGGTGGTTCTCGATGCGATGAGTCAGGGTGGAGTTGCTTATAGCGGTAATCCGCTGATCGAGATCGACGCGAGCGCTACGGCCAACTTCGCGACGGCCGCGATCACGGTCTGGACCAGCGACAGCACGGTCCGCGGTTTCATCGTCAACGGCTCGACCGACGAGGGCATCGAGATCGCCGGTAGCAGCGGTCATGGCGCGGCTGACAATAACATCATCGAGAACAACTGGGTTGGGATCGATTCGACCGGTACCGCGGCTGCGAACGCTGACGTCGGTATCCTGGTCGTCAACGGAGCCTCGGGAAACATCGTTCGTAACAATGTGGTCGCCGGCAACACAGGCGTTGGGATCGAGGTTCGCGGCGCGAGTGTCGACGCCAACATCATCCAAGGCAACTTTGTCGGTCTGCTCGACGACGGGTCGACCATTGTCGCCAATTCCGGACACGGAATTCGCGTTGCCGAAACGGCGACCAACACCCTGATCGGAACCGATGGCAACGGGACAAACGATGCGGCCGAAGCGAATGTCGTTTCCGGTAACACCGGATCGGGAGTCTACTTGGACGTCGCCGACGGAACCACCATCAAAGGCAACTTGATCGGGACAAACAATCTCGGCACGCTCGACAAGGGCAACACCGGCGACGGCATCACCATCGCATCGGCGGCGACCAACACCGTGATCGGCGCCGCCGGATTCGGAAACCTGATCTCCGGCAACGACGGCTACGGCATCAACCTGTTGGACGGATCCAATGTAACGATCCACGCCAACACGATTGGAGCCAACACCGCCAAATCGGGCGGATTACGCAACGAGCTCAGCGGCATCAACATCGCCAGCACTCAGGTCACTTCCAACATCACCGTCGGCGGTCTTGCCGCAGGTCAAGGCAACTTCATCGCCTACAACTTCGAGAACGGAATCTCCACTTCGGGTGCCGGTGGCGGAGACAGCATCGTCGGCAATACGATCACCCAGAACGGCTATCATGGCATTCTGAGCCTGCGGACTGGCGGCATGGACGTGATTGGCAACACGGTTTACACGAGCGGAACACGCGGTGCCAATGACGAGGTCGCCATCGGTGTCAACCACACATTGTACCACAACACCATTCACGGATCGACTGCCGACGGCATTTCGGTTGAAGGCGCCGGCGCGATCTTGCAAAACAATATCGTCACGGGAAGCGCCGGATACGGCATTCACCTTAACGGCGGATCGATCACAACCGAGTCTTACAACCTGGTCACCGACGCGGTGACCGGACCGGCAAACTTGGCGGGGCAAACCTTTGGATTCACCGCTGACGCATCCGACGTCAATGCGGATCCGCTGTACGTCAACTCGGCAGCTGGCGATTTTTCGCTCACCAACCCGACCAGTCCGGCGATTGATGCGGGGGTCGATCTGGGCGGCAGCCAGCCGGACATGAACGGCAGTGATCCGGGGCTCTACTACGATGCTGCACCGGATCTGGGTGCCTTTGAGACCGACGTCAACGATGCCCCCACCGATCTGACGACAACAAGTACGGCAACCGGTGGCCTTGGGCTGAACAATGACGGGGGCAATGACACCTATTTCGTCGCCGACGATGGCGGTGGACTGCTCGGTGGACTGACGACACTAACCATCGAATCCTCGTTCGCGATCGACACTCCCGGCGCAGATCTGTCTCCGCTGCTGTCGTATGCCGATGGGGCCAATGACGAAGAACTCGCCTTACTGCTCAAGAGCGACGGCCGCATCTGGTTTGCGGCAAACTCCAACGGGTCGCCCTTGCAAAGCACCACGGGAACCTACACCCAGCTGTTTGACGGCAACAAACATCATGTGGCCGTTAGCTGGGATGCAACCAACGGAGCCGTGGATTTCTATGTCGATGGCGCCTTGGTCGAATCGTTTACGGGGTATCAAACCGGTCAAACGATAACCGGCACGGGTGAGCTTGTCTTCGGGCAGGACCAAGATTCGGTGCTGGGTGGCTTCAATACGATCGACGTCTTTTCCGGCACGCTGTACGACGTCCGCATCTTCAACGACGTCCGCACCGTCGGCGAGATTTCCACGAACTACGACCAAACGTTACCCAATACCGAATCAGGGATGATCGCCAATTGGACCTTCAATGATCTTTCCACCGGCGGCATCGTCACCGATTCGGTGAGCGGTAACAACCTCACCGAACAGCACATTTCCGGTGGCGGATTCACCGCCAGCACTCCAGCACTCTCGATGTCCGTGCGTGAAGACGCGACAAACACGACGGTCGTCGGAAGCGTCTCTGCCGTGGACCCTGACGCCGGTGACACGTTCACTTACGCTCTGACCGATAGTGCCGGCGGTCGATTTGCCATCAGCGCCGCTGGTGAAATTTCCGTGGCCAATGCCTCCTTGATCGATTTCGAGTCGTCGACCTCGCACAACATCACCGTCGAAGTCACCGACTCCGCGAGTAATACGTACAGTGAAGTGTTCACGATCAATGTCAATGACGTGAATGAATCTCCCACGATCGCGACCAACACCGGTACGACGGTCCTGGAAGGCTCGACCGGGACGGCGATTACCACGGCAATGCTCAACGAAGGCGACGTCGACGACAGCGGCGCCGGGTTGACGTACACCATCACCGACGTCACCGACAACGGGACGATGTACCTGGCCGGGTTCGGCGCCTTGGGACTCAATGACACCTTCACCCAAGCCGACATCGATGCCGGCGACGTGACCTACGACCACGACGGCAGCGAAACGACCAGCGACGCGTTCAGTTTCTCGCTGGCCGACGGCGGTGAAGACGGAGCCACCCCCGCGACGGGAACCTTCAACTTCACCGTCACCCCGGTGAACGACAATAATCCGGTCATCACCTCCGACGGTGGCGGCGCGACCGCCGCAGTCAACACGTTCGAAAACGGACTGTATGTTTCAACGGTGACCGCCACCGATGCCGATTTGCCCGCCGCAACGCTGACCTATTCGATCAGCGGAGGATTGGATTCGGCGAAATTTGCGATCGACGGCAGCACCGGGGTGTTGACGTTTGTCTCCGCACCCGATTTCGAATCGCCGACCGACAACGGCGGCAACAACGTCTATGACGTCATCGTCCAGGTCAGCGACGGCACACTCGTCGATACCCAAGCCATTGCAGTGACGGTATCCGACGTCGCCGATGACGGACAGTTTCTCGATCTGTTCAACGCCGATGCGTACAGCAACAGCAACGGCACCGAAGTCTGGAGTACCAGTTGGGTGGATTCCGAGGATGGCGATCCGTTGAGTGGAACCATCAAAGCAAAGGACGGAGGACTTCGGGTTGACGCCACGAACGTCGGCACCAACGTTTATCGCACCGTCGATCTGAGTTCAGCCTCAGCAGCAACCTTTGATTTCACCTACAACAATACCTTGACCGGTGACCGGACGGTCCTGGTCGAAGTCTCCGGCAATGGCGGTTCCAGCTATAGCACTCTGGCGACAATCGACGCGACCACAAATACCGGCATAGGAACGCTTTCGTTTGACATCAGCGGTTACACCGCAGCAGACACTCGCATTCGTTTCTATGTCTCTGCGATCGGCGGCGGGGGCCCGGGCGGCAATGTGCAATTTGACAACATTCAAGTCAGCTACACCCCCAACTCGGCACCGACGATCACCAGCAACGGCGCCGGCGCGACTGCCGCCCTCAATGCAGCAGAGAATGGAACAGCGGTGACCACCGTGACGGCCGTCGACGGCGACGTGCCCGCACAAACACTGACCTATAGCATCATCGGCGGACTTGATTCGACCAAGTTCGCGATCGATTCCAATTCCGGTGTGCTGACGTTCGTGTCGGCACCCAACTTCGAATCGCCGACCGACAACGGTGGCAACAACGTGTACGACGTCACGGTGCAGGTCTCTGACGGAATTTCAACCGACACCCAAGCCATCGCCGTGACGGTCACGGATGTCAATGAATCCCCCACCGTTGCAACCAACACCGGTGCAACCGTGCTGGAAGGCTCCACCGGGAACGCGATCACGACCGCGATGCTCAACGAAGGCGACGTCGACGATAGCGGCGCCGGATTGACCTACACGATCACCGACGTCACCGACAACGGCACGCTGTATCTGGCCGGGTTCGGCGCCTTGGGATTGAACGACACCTTCACCCAGGCTGACATCGACGCCGGTGACGTCACCTACGACCACGACGGCAGCGAAACGACCAGCGACGCCTTCAATTTCTCGCTGGCTGATGGCGGAGAAAACGGATCGACGCCGGCCACCGGAACGTTCAACCTGACGATCACTGCGGTCAACGATGATCCGGTCTTCACGTCGTCCAACACCGTCGCGGTGGACGAGAACCAGACCGCGGTGTTGACGGTCACGTCCACGGACGCCGAAGCCGCCACGCCGACGTATTCGATCACCGGCGGCGCCGACCAGGCGTTCTTCTCGATCGACACCAACTCCGGCGTCTTGACGTTCATCAGCCCGCCCGACTACGAAAATCCGTTGGATGTCGAAGGCGACAACGTCTACGAAGTCCAAGTCACCGCCAGTGACGGAACGACCGGCAGCGCCGTGCAGGCGATCAGCGTCACCGTCCTGAACGTGACCGATACCTCTTTCGACGGCCCCTCTACCGTGATTTGGTCTCAAAACGGCCTGTCCACCCCGCAGGCGGCCGATTTCAACGGCAACGACTTCAGTATCGAAGTCAACACCGCCGACATCGGCGGTCCATGGCGCGTCATCGACGGAGCGGAGTCGCCCGACCGAGACGAAAAGATCGTCATTGGCGTCGACGCGGCCGGCAATCTGAGCGGCCAGATGTGGGACGGGTCGGCCTGGACGGCCTTTACGTTCAACGATTTCGCCACCGTTACGGATTCCACCAAGTGGGGATTTGCGATCGAATACGAATCGGTCAGCGGTGACGCCGTGCTGGTCTGGAACAACGCAGCGACGGGAACCGACGGACTGTCCTATCGGGTTTGGAACGGAACGGCGTGGTCGGCGACCAACACGATCACCACCCCGATCGCCGGCGAAGCCGAGCAGATGCGTTTCGCTTCCGACCCGGCCTCGGACGAAATGGTGCTGGTCGTCAGCAACGCCGCCCACCAGGATTACGCGCTGGTCTGGGACGGGAACGCCTGGGGGAATGCCCAAACCCTGACCACCACCGCCGGCGCGGGCAACACCGAGGTCTTCGTGAGCTACGAATCGCAAAGCGGTGACGCCATGGTGGTCTACGGCGACAACACCGCCAGCGCGTTGTATCGCGTTTGGGACGGCGGCTCCTGGTCGGCCCAGCAATCGATCACTCCGCCCGGTGGTGTGACCGGACAAGTGACCTGGACCAGCGTTGCCTCGGACCCGAACACCGACCGCATCGCCTTTGCCGCCCACACCTCCAACAACGAGACTTGGCTGGCCGTCTGGGACGGAAACAGCTGGGGTGACAAACTGCTGGCCTCCACGTCGGAGACCAACAACACCTTCCTGAGTGTGGCCGTCGCGTTTGAATCCCAGTCGGGTGATCTGCTGGCCGTGTATTCGGAGAACGACAACCGTTTTAGTTATCGCACCTGGGACAGCGGCGGCGGCTGGTCGGCCGAGACGCAAGGCGTCGATCTCAAGGACCAGGTACGCACGATCACGCTGACCAGTCGTCCCGAAACGAATCAGATCATGCTGACCGCGCTCGATGCGGGTGGAGACCTGAACAATCCGCTGTGGGACGGATCGAGTTGGAGCGAACGCAATGAAGTCGAAAACAACACCGGCGAAACGACCGTCCAGCCATTCTTGTTCCTGTGGGACCAAAACCCGCCTGAATTCGTGGCCGCCGCCAATGACACCGCGTTTTGGTTCAGTACCGACGGTGATGTGAATTCCAAAGGCGCCGCCGGGCTCAATTCCTGGACCGCCGGAGAAGTACTCCGCCTGGGTGATCCGGACCTTTTGCTGGAACCGGTCAGCGGGACGACGTCCGGCACCGCGACGTCGGTGTTCAATCTGGACACCTTCGGCGGTGACACCAAGATCGACGCCCTGCACTATGTCACGGCCGATCTCCAGGTCGGCAGCTCCAACTTCAATCTGCTCGAAGGCGACGTGCTGTTTTCGACCGCCGACAATGAAACGCTGGTTAGCACCAACACGCTGGCGATTTCGAAGAACGATGTGATCGTGTTCCGTGCTGATACACCTGGCGACTATTCGTCGGGCAGTTTCTATCTGCTGCTGGACGATCCGGTCGGCGCCGATGTGCGCGGGATCTCGCTGGTCGAACAAAACACGACCGTTGGGGACACCGTGCTTCAGGCCGGCGATTTCTTGCTGACCACCGATGCGACTGGACTGGATACCTCCTTGTTGTTGTTTGAAACGACCGATGTGGGTGCGGGAACGACCAGCGGCACGCTGCAGACGCTGCTGGATGGCTCCGATACCAACCTCGGTTTCTCCGAAAAGATCAACGGCGTCGAACTCTATGAAACCGACGCCGTCATCGGCGGCCACACCATCCTGGCCGGGACCATCGTACTCTCGGTCGATCGCGATTCGGGCGTCGGCAGCAACGCGTTGGCGGTCAAAAAGCACGACATCATCGCGTTGTCGGTCACGCAGACGACGTTGGTTGCCGGCGCAGGCAATGGTGCCGCCACGGCATCGCTGCTGATGGACGGTTCGGACATCGGATTGACGTCCGGATCGGAGAAACTGACCGCCATCGCGGCGTTCCCCAACAATCAAACGCCGACCGACATCGCCCCCGACACCCCTTCGGTCAACGAATTCACCGATACCACCGGCGGCGTCAGCGTCGCCACCCTGACCACTACGGATGTCGATGCGGGCGAGACATTCACCTATTCGATCCTCGGCGGGGCCGATGCAGCGAACTTCTCCATCGGCGGCGTTTCCAGTGACGAACTGGTGCTGACCGATGGAATCCTGGACTACGAGACCAAGTCGTCCTACAGCGTGATCGTGCGCGTGACGGACTCCGCATCGAACTACTACGACGAAACGCTGACCGTCAACGTCAATGACCTGAACGATGCGCCGACGGTCGCGACCAACACCGGCACGACGGTTTTGGAAGGTTCCACCGGAACCGCGATCACGACAGCGATGCTCAACGAAGGTGACGTCGATGATAGCGGCGCCGGGCTGACCTACACCGTCACCGACGTGACCGACAACGGCACGCTGTACCTGGCCGGATTCGGCGCCTTGGGACTCAATGACACCTTCACCCAAGCCGACATTGATGCCGGAGACGTGACCTACGACCACGACGGCAGCGAAACGACCAGCGATGCGTTCAGTTTCTCGCTGGCCGACGGTGGGGAAGACGGCGCGACACCGGCAACGGGAACGTTTAACTTCACCGTCACGACCGTCAATGACGCTCCGGTGGAAGCGTCGATTGAAGGCAGCACGCTGGCCTACACCGAAAACGACGGCGCCGTGGCGATCACGTCCACGCTGGCGCTGAGTGACAGCGACGACACGAATCTGGAATCGGCGGTGGTTCAGATCACCGCGAACTACACCAACGGCGAAGACGTGTTGACCTTCGTCGATCAGAATGGGATCAGCGGCGTCTGGAACGCGGGCAGCGGAACGCTAACACTGACCGGCACCGCCACGGTTGCCCAGTACGAAGCCGCACTGCGCAGCATCACCTACACCAACGGCAGCGAAAACCCCTCGACCGCGACCCGCACGGTCTCGTTCACCGTCAACGATGGCGATGTGGATTCGAACACGCAAACGCGTGACATCTCGGTCGCCTCGATCAACGATGACCCGACCGGCGCCGGCCTGCCGAGCGACATCACGGTGACCGAAGACGTCAGCAGCAACGTCGACCTGTCGGCGCTGAACTTGGCGGACCTGGATGACAACGGCGGCAGCCTGACGGTCACGCTTTCGACCTCGACCGGTGGGGATCTTTCGGCATCGACCGGCGGCGGAGTCACCGTGGGCGGTAGCGGCACCGGCACATTGACCCTGACCGGTTCACTGGCCGACTTGAACACGTTCTTGGACACTCCGGCGAACATCCAGTATCTGCACGGCACGCCCCACACCTTCGGCAACGACGCCGACACGATTCAAGTCGTCGTCAACGACGGCGGCAACACCGGCAGCGGGGGCGGAACGGATCAAACGATCGGCGCCGTCAACGTTGACATCACCGCGGTCAACGACGAACAGGTGCTGGCGACCAACACCGGCGACACGGTCCCGGAAGGCTCCGTCGGTAACACCGTGACCACGGCGATGCTGGAAACGACCGACGTCGATAACACCGACAGCCAATTGGTTTATACGGTCGACGCAGTTCCGACCAATGGAACGCTGTACCGTCTCGGCGTCGCCTTGAGCGTCAGCGACACGTTCACTCAAGCGGATATCGATGCGGGCCTGATCACGTACGATCATGACGGATCGGAAACGACCAGCGATTCGTTCGACTTCACCGTCGATGACGGCGCCGGGACGACGACCAGCAGTACGTTCAACTGGACGGTCACTGCCGGTAACGACGCTCCGGTGGAAGCGTCGATCGAAGGCAGCACGCTGGCCTACACCGAAAATGATGGCGCCGTGGCGATCACGTCCACGCTGGCCTTGAGTGACAGCGACGACACGAATCTGGAATCAGCCGTCGTCCAGATCACCGCGAACTACACCAACGGCGAAGACGTATTGACCTTCGTCGACCAGAACGGGATCAGCGGCGTCTGGAACGCCGGCAGCGGAACGATGACCCTGACCGGCACCGCAACGGTCGCCCAGTACGAAGCGGCCCTGCGGAGCATCACCTACACCAACGGCAGCGAAAACCCCTCGACCGCGACCCGCACGGTCTCGTTCATTGTCAACGATGGCGACGTGGATTCGAACACGCAAACGCGTGACATCTCGGTCGCCTCGATCAACGATGATCCGACGAATGCAGGCGGCCTGCCGAGTGACATCACGGTGACCGAAGACGTCAGCAGCAACGTCGACCTGTCGGCGCTGAACTTGGCGGACCTGGATGACAACGGCGGCAGCCTGACGGTCACGCTTTCGACCTCGACCGGTGGGGATCTTTCGGCATCGACCGGCGGCGGAGTCACCGTGGGCGGTAGCGGCACCGGCACATTGACGTTGACCGGTTCACTGGCCGACTTGAACACGTTCTTGGACACTCCGGCGAACATCCAGTATCTGCACGGCACGCCCCACACCTTCGGTAACGACGCCGACACGATCCAAGTCGTCGTCAACGACAACGGCAACACCGGATCCGGCGGCGGAACCGATCAAACCATCGGCACCGTCAATGTTGACATCACGGCGGTCAACGACGAACAGGTGCTGGCGACCAACACCGGTGACACGGTCCCGGAAGGCTCCGTCGGTAACACCGTGACGACGGCGATGCTGGAAACGACCGACGTGGACAACACCGACAGTCAATTGGTTTACACCGTCGATGCGGTGCCGACCAATGGAACGCTGTACCGCAGCGCGGTCGTCTTGAGCGTCAGCGACACGTTTACTCAAGCGGATATCGATGCAGGCCTGATCACTTACGATCACGACGGCTCGGAAACGACGAGCGATTCGTTCGACTTCACCGTCGACGACGGCGCCGGGACGACGACCAGCAGTACGTTTAACTGGACGGTGACCGCCGGCAACGACGCTCCGGTGGAAGCGTCGATTGAAGGCAGCACGCTGGCCTACACTGAAAACGACGGCGCCGTGGCGATCACGTCCACGCTGGCCTTGAGTGACAGCGACGACACGAATCTGGAATCAGCCGTCGTCCAGATCACCGCGAACTACACCAACGGCGAAGACGTATTGACCTTCGTCGACCAGAACGGGATCAGCGGCGTCTGGAACGCCGGCAGCGGAACGATGACCCTGACCGGCACCGCAACGGTCGCCCAGTACGAAGCGGCCCTGCGGAGCATCACCTACACCAACGGCAGCGAAAACCCCTCGACCGCGACCCGCACGGTCTCGTTCACCGTCAACGATGGCGATGTGGATTCGAACACGCAAACGCGTGACATCTCGGTCGCCTCGATCAACGATGATCCGACCGGTGCCGGCCTGCCGAGCGACATCACGGTGACCGAAGACGTCAGCAGCAACGTCGATCTGTCGGCGCTGAACTTGGCGGACCTGGATGACAATGGCGGCAACCTGACGGTCACGCTTTCGACCTCGACCGGTGGGGATCTTTCGGCGTCGACCGGTGGCGGAGTCACCGTGGGCGGTAGCGGCACCGGCACATTGACCCTGACCGGTTCACTGGCCGACTTGAACACGTTCTTGGACACTCCGGCGAACATCCAGTATCTGCACGGCACGCCCCACACCTTCGGCAACGACGCCGACACGATTCAAGTCGTCGTCAACGATGGCGGCAACACCGGATCCGGCGGTGGAACGGATCAAACGATCGGCACCGTCAACGTTGATATCACCGCGGTCAACGACGAACAGGTGCTGGCGACCAATACCGGCGACACGGTCCCGGAAGGCTCCGTCGGTAACACCGTGACCACGGCGATGCTGGAAACGACCGACGTGGACAACACGGACAGTCAATTGGTTTACACCGTCGATGCGGTGCCGACCAATGGAACGCTGTACCGTCTCGGCGTTGCGTTGAACGTCAGTGACACGTTCACCCAAGCGGACATCGATGCGGGTCTGATCACTTACGATCACGACGGCTCGGAAACGACGAGCGATTCGTTCGACTTCACCGTCGACGACGGCGCCGGGACGACGACCAGCAGTACGTTTAACTGGACGGTGACCGCCGGCAACGACGCTCCGGTGGAAGCGTCGATTGAAGGCAGCACGCTGGCCTACACCGAAAATGACGGTGCCGTGGCGATCACGTCCACGCTGGCCTTGAGTGACAGCGACGACACGAATCTGGAATCAGCCGTCGTCCAGATCACCGCGAACTACACCAACGGCGAAGACGTATTGATCTTCGTCGACCAGAACGGGATCAGCGGGGTTTGGAACGCGGGCAGCGGAACGATGACCCTGACCGGCACCGCAACGGTCGCCCAGTACGAAGCGGCGCTGCGGAGCATCACCTACACCAACAGCAGCGACAACCCCTCGACCGCGACCCGCACGGTCTCGTTTACTGTCAACGATGGCGATGTGGATTCGAACACGCAAACGCGTGACATCTCGGTCGCCTCGATCAACGATGACCCGACCGGCGCCGGCCTGCCGAGCGACATCACGGTGACCGAAGACGTCAGCAGCAACGTCGACCTGTCGGCGATCAACCTGAGTGACCTGGATGACAACGGCGGCAACCTGACGGTCACGCTTTCGACCTCGACCGGTGGGGATCTCTCGGCATCGACCGGCGGCGGAGTCACCGTGGGCGGATCGGGAACGGGGACATTGACGTTGACCGGTTCACTGGCCGACTTGAACACGTTCTTGGACACTCCGGCCAACATCCAGTACCTGCACGGAACGCCACACACCTTCGGTAACGACGCCGACACGATCCAAGTCGTCGTCAACGACGGCGGCAACACCGGCAGCGGGGGCGGAACGGATCAAACGATCGGCGCCGTCAACGTTGATATCACGGCGGTCAATGATTCACCGAACCTGGCAACCAACTTGGGGATGACGGTTGCCGAAGGGGCGACGGGAACCGCGATCACGCCGGGCATGCTCAGCGGCAGTGATGTCGACGACGCTTCGACGGGTTTGACGTACACCGTCACGGACGCCGTCGACAACGGGACGTTGACGTTGGCAGGATTCGGGACCCTCACGCTGGGTGATACGTTCACGCAGGCGGATCTGGACAATGGAGACGTCACGTACAGTCACGACGACAGCGAGACAATCGGCGATGGCTTTGGGTTTACGCTCGCCGATGGCGGAGAAGACGGCGCGTCGGCGATCGCCGGGACCTTCACCATCACGGTGACGCCCGTCAACGACAATGCGATCAGCGCGATTGCGGATGTTGATTCGTCGGCCAATTCAGTTGCCGAGGACGCGGTGATCGGAACCACCGTCGGCATCACCGCACTGGCCAGCGATGCGGACGCCGGCGCCACTGTCACGTATTCACTCGACGACGATGCCGGCGGTCGATTCTCGATCGATACCGCGACGGGGATCGTCCGAGTTGCCGGAGCGCTCGATCACGAAACATCGGCGAGTGAAACGATTACGGTTCGCGCGACGAGCAGTGACGGTTCGACGACAACGCTGACGAACTCGATCGCCGTCACGGATGTCAATGAAGCTCCCGCGGCGACCGGGGAAGCGTTCACGGTGACGATCGGTGAAACATTGTCCGTCGGAGTGGCGGGCGTGATTTTCAATGACACCGACATCGACGGTGATGCGCTCGCGATCGTGTTGGTCGCCGCGCCGACCAACGGCACCTTCAGTTTGGATCCGGGCGGCAATTTTACCTACACGCCGAACGCGGGCTTCTTCGGCCAAGACTCGTTCTTTTACCGAGTCACCGACGGGACGCTGTCGAGCAATGTTGCCGAGGTGGTCCTTGAAGTTCCGGTTGTCGCGCCGGTGGTCAGTGGATCGGGACCGACACCACCGAGCGATCCAGATTTCGAAGAACCCGAGATCGAGAACGCGACCGAATCGGATGCCGACACTTCATCGGAGGTCGAATCGGAATCCGACGAATCAACGGACACCTCCGAGGCGACCGTAACGTCCGGCGAAGACTCCGGCATCGCCTTGGCTTCGGTCCTGCATGGTCCAGGTGCCAAGTCGGACGGTGGCGTCGGGGGACCGTCCGATGGGGGTGACCTGCCGGGCAACGACGGGTTGCCGGAGGAAGTGATACGAGCCGAACGACAGCTTTACGGCGTCTATGCGGTTTCAAGCGATGCTTCCAGTGTGACTCTCAGCCACTCCCCCGAACTGCAGCAACTCGAACGTTTGCTGCGTCAAGACCTGCAACAAGCGATCGTTTGGACGCAGTGGGACGACCCCGAGCAGAACGAAGACGACTCACCGATGATGGTCATGGTCGGGGCCGCGGGTGCGGGGATGAGTGTGTTTTCGATCGGATACGTGTTCTGGGCATTGCGCGGTGGGGCGTTGATGACGGTGTTCGCCTCCAGTTTACCTGCGTGGCGGTTTATCGACCCGATTGCGATGCTTTCGGCTTATCGCAGTTCGCGAACGGGCGTCGACGAAGGTTTGGACTCGATGCTTGGCTAAAGCACCACATCGCGGCTGTCACCGTTGAACCTTTTCCAGCCTTGCGGATAGACTGCGGTTTTGGTTTCGTTCGACTGATCAAACGCGTAATGGATGTTGGATTGATGGATTCACAGAACACCACTCCGTTGGCCGCGAGGAACGCGCCGTCGACAAGTTCAGCCGACGCCACCTGCGGCGCCGGTGGACACGGCGTCTGCCCGGTCTGCCGCGGCAAGACGTTGATTGAAATTCGCGGTAAATTGCAGTGTTCCCGCTGCCATTCGATCTGTGAAACCTGTTGCGAAGGTGGTCGCGGGTAAACTTGGGGGCATGTCGTGCGCCGATTGAATTCGATATCCAAAGCTGAGATTCGGAAAGAGCCCCATGGAAGCGATCCTCCTGGACCCCGGCGGTCTTCACTACCAGAGTTCGCACCCCGAACCGACGCCGGCCGAGGGAGAAGTGCTGGTGCGGGTTCTGCAGGCGGGGATTTGCGAAACCGATCTGCAACTCGCTCAGGGTTACATGGGGTTTCGCGGAGTTTTGGGGCATGAGTTTGTCGGCATTGCGCAAACGGGAACCCATGCGGGGCGCCGTGTGGTCGGCGAGATCAATTGCAATTGTCGGGTCTGCCCGACTTGCCGGGCCGGTCGACCGACGCACTGTCCCCGGCGGACGGTGATCGGAATCGATCGTCACGACGGGGTGTTCGCCCAAACCGTTGCGATTCCGGAGCACAATTTACATGCGGTTCCTGAAAACGTGACCGACGACCAGGCGCTCTTTACCGAACCGCTCGCCGCCGCCTTTGAAATCTTGGAACAGGTTGCGATCACGTCCGCCGACCAGATCGCGATCTTGGGCGACGGTCGATTGGGCTATCTGGCGGCCCAGGTGCTTTCATCCGTTGCCGACCGAATCACCGTGTTCGGCAAACACGGCGTCAAACTGCTGCGTTTCGGGCATCGCGGATACGAAGTGGTTCAGATCCCGTCGACCGATCCCGCGGAGCTTCCCCGGCACAAATTCGACGTGGTGGTCGATTGCAGCGGATCGACGACCGGATTGCCGATGGCCATTCATCTGGTACGGCCACGCGGGACGGTGGTGCTCAAGACGACCGTCGCCGATCCGCATCAACTCTCACTTGCCTCGATCGTGATCGATGAAATTTGCGTCGTCGGATCACGCTGCGGTCCGTTCGCCAAGGCGCTCGATGCGCTGGCGAGCGGCGAAGTCGACGTGGACGGTTTGATCACCGATCGATACTCGCTGGATCAGGTCAAACCCGCGTTCGCGGCGGCCGTCAATCCGAATTCGTTCAAAGTCGTCTTCGACGTCGGTTCCCTATCGCCATAGGACTCGTCGCTGTCATCTGCGGGTCGCTCAACGCCGGCGGCGGAGCACATAGACGACATCTTCGCTCGCCGCATCGACGGTGATCGGATCTGACAGGTCGTACCCAAAGTCAAACGTTTCGACGATCTCCCACAAACCGCTGTGATCGATCAACGCCTTCATCTGGCGCATCGTGTAACTGCGCAGCACCAGTTCATCGACGATCCGCACCGAGCCCGAGGGACGATGGATATCAAACCGGATGCCGAACCGTTCGACGCGTCGTTTGGGGTCGCGTGAATTGGTCCACATGTGTGTGTTGACCGTCAGGTGACCTCGCCGAGCCGACCAGGATTCTCCTTCACTGGGGATCGCTTTGGTCGGCGTCAGGTGCACGCCCAAGAGGTAGAGTCCTCCGACGCGGACGGCATCGGCCATCGACTCGAAGTGCCCGCGCGCTGCCGCTTCGGTAGGCAGGTGGCGAAAGCTGTTGATGGTGTTGAACGCCACGTCCGTCTTTTTTCGCAGCCGAAAGTCCGACATGTCCGCCACGAAGGCGCGATGGGGCATCTCGTGACGCTCAAACCTGGCGTTGCAGAACTCGATCGCTTTGGGGTTCAAGTCCAGTCCATCGACGTCGTGACCGCGGCGGGCGAGGGAGTACAGCAACCGCCCGGTCCCGCACGCCGGTTCGAAAAATCGTTTCGCCGGTCGGCTCGAATACTGCTCCGCACAACCCAGAATGAATTTGGTCTCCGCGGCACAATCGGCCCCGAAGACCAGATCGTAATACTTCGGGTGGTCGTAGATGGATTCGTTCAGTTCTTGCACGGCGTGTCACTTGACGGAGGAGGACGAAAACGCTTCGGTGATTGGCAAGGCTTTTACTCGTTCTACAATCCCCCGTCTACCAGTGCTGTCTACCAGTGCGGTCGACCACTGCAGTCGACCACTGCAGTCGACCACTGCAGTCGACCACTGCAGTCGATCGCACCGTTTCACACCCCATTGCAATCCCCCCGTCCACTCCGCTTCCCATCGATATCATGCTGATCGTTCTCTCGCCGGCCAAAACACTGGACTATGAATCCCGACCGAAGGTCCCGGCACGGACCACTCCCGAATGGCTCGCCGAGAGCGAAAAGCTGGTCGACTTGCTGAAAAAAAAGACCCCCAAGCAGATCCAGACGCTGATGGGCGTGAGCGAGAATCTGGCAGAACTGAATCACGGGCGCTATCAAGACTGGCAGCTGCCGATGCCCGACGAGGCGTCTCGGCCGGCCGTTTTGGCGTTCAGGGGCGACGTCTATCTGGGGCTTCAGGCCGACCAGATGACGGAAAAACAATTGCTCTACGCGCAGGATCATCTGCGAATTCTTTCCGGACTCTACGGCGTGTTGCGGCCACTCGATTCGATGCTGGCGTATCGGTTGGAGATGGGCACGGCACTGAAAACCCGTCGTGGCAAGGACCTGTATGCGTTTTGGGGAACGCGAATCACGCAATCGATCAACGAGCAACTCGACGCGACCGACTCGCGGTACCTGTTGAATCTGGCATCGAACGAATACTTTCGCAGCATTCAAAAGAAGAGCGTCCAGGCCGAGATCATTGCGCCGGTGTTCAAAGATCAGAGCAACGGCAAGTATCGTGTGATCAGCTACTTTGCCAAAAAGGCGCGCGGGACGATGGCGTCGTGGGTGATTCGAAACAAAGTCAAAACGCCGGCCAAGCTGGTGAAGTTTGCCGAAGACGGATATCGCTACGACGCCGAATCGTCGACCGACGCGGCACCGGTGTTTTTGCGGGGGTAGTGCGGACGAACCTCAGCCCCCGTGGTGCTCGATCAAATGCGCAAAGAAAACCGACTTGTCATCGGCGTATTTCTGCGGCTCGCCGGCCCCCTGTCGCCAGCGGGTGACTTTGGTTTCCTCGAACCGCAGCGAGAGTTCGCGATCGGAACGCAGCGCATCACGGACGGCGATCGAACTGCGATAAAACGGGCTGTCTAAATAGGTCAAGAACACGCGATGGGTTTCTTCTCCGCTACGCGGTTTGCAGAACACGATCGCTTCGGCGGCCCACATCGGTGTGGTGACGCGTCGAAAATTCAGCCCCTCGATCATGTCCGATGACTCGGCGATCGCTTGCTGGGAATCATCGTCATCGCGGACCGCCGCGATCACATCCAGGACCGGGCGGGCGATCATACCGCCGATCGCGGTGCTGCCGATGTGTTGAACGTCGATCACCCAACCGAGACAACTGTGCAAAATCCCGCTCCGCGTTTGCTCGAACTCCTGCCGCCAACGCGGGTCGTAATGCATCAATCGGACGGTGTCAGTCATGGCGGCTTCAAACAACAGGCCGAAACGGCGGTCAACAAAAAAAGCGAGCCCATCGCGGATGCGATAGGCTCGCTGTATCGTTTGCCGATGTCAAGTTTGGACGCTATTTGCTGCTCAGCAAAGGCAATCGCGACTGCTTGATCTCATCGCGGATCGAATCGACGTACGACTCATCGGCCGGGCACAGTCGTCCGGCGGGGACCGTGCAGGTCCGGCCGTTGGACTTGAGCAATCGCACGTTGTCGGTGTTGATTTCGATCAAGCGGCCTTCGACCTGATACTTGCCCGTGTTGTCGATCCACGTTCGCACATGGGTCTCGTCCAGCGGGCTGATCGCGACGGCGGGAGCGACGGAGACGACTTGAACGCTCAGTGAACCCTCGGCCGCGGGCGCTTTTCCGAACAGGTCGTCCAGATTGTCCGCTGCATCGTCGGCGGGCTTCGCTTCACTTGCCGGTGCGTCCTCGGCGGCGTCCGGATCGCCGAACAGGTCATCCAGGGACTCGGTCGCCGACGACGCGTCGGAAGCGTCGGCTGCTGGTTCGGGCGTGTCGCCGAACAGGTCGTCCAGTCCGCCGTCGGCCGGTGCGGGCTCTTCGGCTGCCGGGGCAGCGTCGGCCGGTGGTGCAGGGTCGCCGAACAGGTCGTCCATCGCGTCTTCGGCGGCTGGTGCAGCGTCGGCGGGAGCTTCCGCAGCGGGCGCGTCGCCGAACAGGTCATCGAGTCCGCCGTCGGCCGGTGCCGGTTCTTCGGTTGCCGGTGCAGCGTCAGCCGGTGCGGGATCACCGAACAGGTCGTCCATCGGTTCTTCGGCTGGTGGTGCGGCGTCGGCGGGCGCTTCCGCAGCGGGTGCGTCGCCGAACAGGTCATCGAGTCCGCCGTCTGCCGGTGCCGGATCTTCGGTTGCCGGTGCAGGATCGGCCGGGGCAGGATCGCCGAACAGGTCGTCCATCGGTTCTTCGGCTGGCGGTGCGGCGTCGGCGGGCGCTTCCGTCGCGGGCGCGTCACCGAACAGGTCATCGAGTCCGCCGTCTGCCGGTGCCGGATCTTCGGTTGCCGGTGCAGCATCGGCCGGTGCAGGATCGCCGAACAGGTCGTCCATCGGTTCTTCGGCTGGCGGTGCGGCGTCGGCGGGCGCTTCCGTCGCGGGCGCGTCACCGAACAGATCATCGAGTCCGCCGTCGGCCGGCGCGGGTTCTTCGGCTGCCGGCTCGGTCGCCGGTGGCTCAGGCTCGGTCGCCGGTGGCTCGGGCTCGGTTGCCGGTGGCTCGGGCTCGGTTGCCGGTGACTCGGGCTCGGTTGCCGGTGACTCAGGCTCGGTTGCCGGGGCTTGATCAAACGGATTGGGTTCGGCGACGGAGGGTTCGCTTTCGGCGGGCATGGTTGCCGCTTCGCTGGTTTCCGCTTCGGCGGCCGGCGGTTCTGGCTCAGTGGCAGCCGGCTCGGGCTCGGGTTCCGTCGCCGGTTCTGGTTCGGGCTCGGGTTCCGTCGCGGGCTCGGGCTCGGGTTGGGTCGCCGGTTCTGGTTCGGGCTCGGGTTCAGCAGCCGGTTCCGGCTCGGGTTCTGCGGGCGGCTGGGGAGTCGGCGGAGCCTCGAAGGTGGCTGAGTCGCCGGGGGTGGTGCTCATCGGTGCGGTTTCGTGGGCCGCGGGCGCGGCACTTCCACAGCAATCGGCGGACACGACTGGCGAGCAGGGAATCGTTTCGCATGCCGGGACGGGATCGCAGCAAACGACCGGAGCCGGATCGCAGCAGATCACCGGAGCGGGATCGCAGCAGGTGACCACGGGAGCGGGGCAGATCGGCTGGGAAACACAAGCCGGTTCCGGGCAGCAAACCTCTGCACATGAATCAGACGAGTTTCCGCGGAGGCGTTTGAGTAAGCCGCCGGCCGATGCAGGGCCGACGCCGAGCATCACGGTCAAGCAGACGACCAGGGTCCACTGAAATACGTTTCGGACCTTTCGATTCATGGTTTTGGGCTCCTGAGCGGCCGGTGTGCCGCACGAGACACGCGGATGTTGTGGGAAGATTCGGAAAGCGGTCAAAGCGTCGCCGAAAACGGCGAATGTGAGAACCGACCATGCTAATTCGCCCAAAATCGCGTCACAAGCAGATAAACTGGGCAAATTGCTCTTGTTCTCCATCCACGAGAACGTCGCAATCAGTCTGTCGGCAGCCTCAGCATAGGCGATAAAACCAAGCTCTGTAGAACAAAGGTCGGGGCGCGTGCTGTAATACTTCCAGCGACGTGTCTTTCCAATCTCACCCGATTCGCCCTCTCCAAACGATTCCAACTGTATCATGTTTCGCCTGGTTCAAGGACTGTTTTCGTCGATGAGCCTGGAGCGAAAGTGCCTGCTCTTCTTCGGGTCGGCCTTCACGTTGCTGATGTGCGGCGCGTTCTTGGTCGTCCAGACGCTCGGTAACCGCTTGGTCCAGCGGACGACACAGCAGCGGGCCCAAGACTTGGCCGATGCCGAGCTGATGCTGCTGCACAGCGACGCCAAATGGGCCCAGACCAGCAGCCCCGAAGCGATCGCGGCCAACCAACCGATTCTCGCCGGTCTGCGGGCAGAGATGCTCGCCAAAGACATCGAATTCGAAATTCTGGGGCTCGAAGACCAGGTGGCGTACACCAACCTGCCCCCGATCTCGCCGCCGGAGGACCCCGCCGAACTGAAACGCCTGCGGACGCTGGAGCCTCAATTTCGTAGCCAGCTGGCCCGTCGCATCGCCCAGCAGCAACCCGACATCTCCGAGTCGATCGACTTGGGCGAAAACGAATCGATGAGCATGATCGGGCTCGGCACGTTGCCGGTGCACCAGCAGCTCGGACCGGTCGACGGCCGCTACATTTACTATCGCCCCGTCTTTCCGAAACTGACCTGCATCACCTGCCATGCCCCCGAAGGCGAAAAGGCGGCGTTGGCCACGTCGGGCACTCCCACCGAACAAGCCAGTTTGGCGCCGTTTCGGGTGATCCGCGTCAGCATGCCTTACAAGGACACCGAAAACCAAACCACCTGGATCAGCTCGATCGTCGTCGCCTTGGCCTTGTTCATCGTCGCGGCGACGCTGTACATGCTGCATGCGCTGATCCGCTACCTGGTTCTTGAACCGCTGTACCACTTGCGCGACGTCAGCGATTCGATCACCCATGGTGATGTGACGCAGCGTGCGGTGATCGAATCGGAGGATGAGTTTCGCGAGCTCGCGGACGCCTTCAATCGAATGCTGCGGGGGATGTTGGAAAGCCAGGAAAAAGAAAGGATCATCAACGCGGAACTCGATGGCCGCGTCGATCAGCTCGCCCAGCTGAACTGGCAACTCTATGAAGCCAATCGCGTCAAAAGCGACTTCATGGCGAACATGAGTCACGAGCTGCGCACACCGCTCAACAGCATCATCGGTTTCTCCGATGTCTTACAAGGGATCGACTCGCTGACCGACAAACAGCGGCGTTACGCGCAGAACATTCAAAAGAGCGGACGCCTGCTGCTGGAAATGATCAACGACATTCTGGATCTGGCCAAGGTCGAAGCGGGGAAAATGGAGGTCCGGCGGAACGAATTCGACCTCGGCCGCCTGGTCACCGCCCAGTGCGACATGATCGGATCGCTGTCGGAGGAAAAAGACATCTCGTTGACCGTCGACGTCCCCGACGATCTGCCGACCGCGTTTCAGGATCCCAACAAGCTCGGTCAAATCGTCAACAACCTGCTTTCCAATGCGATCAAGTTCACGCCCGAAGGCGGAATGGTGACCGTCCGCGTGGTCGATCTGTCCGGCGGCATCTCGACCGGACGGTTCCGTCTGTTGATCATCGACACCGGCGTGGGGATCGCCGAAGAGGATCAATCGGTGATTTTCCAGAAGTTCCGACAGAGCCGGAAAGTGCTCGACGGCGAAGGGCTGACCCGCGAATTCGCCGGCACCGGCTTGGGGCTCTCGATCGTCAAAGAACTGGCAAAACTGCTCGGCGGCGAAGTCGGTTTTGAAAGTGAACTCGGACGCGGCAGCACCTTTTGGGTCGAGTTGCCGTGGCGATTGAGCGACGAGACGATTCAACTGGCCGCTGAACTCTCGCAGCCACGCGGATTGCCCGCACCGACCAAGGGCACCGTCGGTGACGTGACCGGCGACATGGTTGCCAAGTAGCTGGTTGCCAAGTAGCAACGCCGTTGGCAAAGATGAATTACCCGCGCGTCCGATCGACCTGCAACCCATGCCTCCCATTCATTCCGCAACCGTTGACGTGTAGCCTTTAAGCGATCTTGGCCCTTTCTTTCCCAGGCGAAGATCGGCAATCGCCCGATGCATCCGACCGGTCGCGGCGACTGCGTTCCCCGTTGACAGCACCGGCGATCACCGAAAGACTCTCTCGCGATGAAACCAGTTCAACTCTTTACCGACGGCGCGTGCAGCGGAAACCCCGGACCGGGTGGCTGGGCGTTTATCTTGCGGTGCGGCAAAACCGACAAGGAACTCGAACGCGCCGCCGGCGATCCCCAGACGACCAACAACAAGATGGAACTGCAGGCGGTGATCGAAGGGCTCAAGGCCTTGAAGGAACCGTGCGAAGTCACCTTGTATGCCGACAGCAGTTACGTGCTGCAGGGGATGCAAAGCTGGATGAAGGGCTGGAAGAGTCGCGGCTGGAAACGAAAAGACGGCTCGAAACTCGTCCCCGTCAAGAACGTCGAGCAGTGGCAGGAACTGGATCGGTTGATGCAAAAACATCAGATCAAGTTCGAACACGTCAAAGGCCATTCCGGCCATCTGGAAAACGAACGCTGTGACCAGTTGGCCGTCGCCGCGTATCAACGCTATCTGGTCAAAAAGTAGGTGCTTCTGATGAGCGACACTCCGTTGACGGACAAGACCGTGCTGATCCTGGTCGGAGACATCTACGAGGATCTGGAACTGTGGTATCCCAAACTGCGGTTGATCGAAGCCGGTGCGTCGGTCACCGTCGCCGGCCCGGAGGCGGGGCGTTGTTACGCCGGCAAGAATGGCTACCCCTGTGTCTCCGACGCCCGGATCGACGAGATGGACGAAGCGACCTTCGACGCGCTGGTCGTGCCTGGCGGATTCATGCCCGACAAATTGCGGCGTGATTGCGTCGTGCTCGATTTGGTCCGGGCCTTCAACGACGCCAAGAAACCGATCGCCGCGATCTGTCACGGCGGCTGGATTCCGATTTCGGCCGGTGTCTACCGTGGCATCAACGTGACCGGATCCCCTGGGATCAAAGACGACCTGATCAACGCCGGCGCAAACTACCAAGACACCGCGGTGGTGGTCGATCAAAACCACGTGACCAGCCGCCGACCGGATGATCTGCCGGATTTCTGCCGCGAATTGATCAAGCTCTGCAGTTAGGGATCCGCCGCACCTTGGTTTTCGGGTAGGCGGTAGTGGACGAGGCGACGAGTCCTTGCCAAGATGCCGAATACAGAGGACTCGCCCAAGTGTCCGCATGGAGCGGACGGACGGAATCAGCCCTTGCGACCACGCGACGCAGCGCCGAACGCGCCGATCCCGCAAACGACGGCCAGGCCGGCCGTGATCACCGCGTTCCACCCCCATCTGGACTTTTCGGTGACAACCGCGTGGTAGGTATACGGTGACACCATATCGAGTGAGCGGACTTCCATGTCTTCGAAATCCAGGACCACCGAAGCGGGTTCGACGCGGGCGTAGCTTTCTTCGATCTCGGCCAGATGCGATTCCGTGGTGGTGGTCGTCTCGATCATTGCCCAGCGAACCGCGTTGTATCCCGCCCCCAATAGCAGCGCGACGGCAATCAGGCCGAGCAGCAGAAACGCGATAGTGCTGCCGCCCGAGGGTGCTGTCGCGGTCGACCGGTCTGGGGCGTCCTCGACTTGCGGCAATTCCCGCAACTCACCCAGTTTTGGAATCGCCACATCGGCGTGACAGTGGGGGCATTGCATGCTGTCCCCCGCCTGTGCAGGGGTGACCGTCAGTTCAGCGTGGCAATTTGGGCAAGATAGCAAGTGCATCGGCGAAAATATGAAGAAGTTTTGAAGTTGTTGCGGGTGGACCCGACTGGCGACCAGACTAAAATCTTAGACGTCCTCGATCACACCACATTACACGCCGCTCCCACACCGAACTGGTTGCACGTCGCAGTGCGAAATGATTCGTCACTCGCCCAAGATTGCAATCACGACGCCTGTCGGACATCCCCGATGACCCGCGGTTTAATAACGAACTACTTTGTTCGTACCAGCAATCCGATGGATTCGGATTTGCGATTCACCTTTGTGGCGTGAACACGTCGGGAACGGCCAGGAAGGCGAGGGTCGAAGTCCATTACGAGCAACGGTTGACGCATTCCAGAAACGAATCTCCATCAGTCGGTACAAGTAGGTATCGGTACAAGTAACTAAAGTATCGGTACAAGTCAGTAACTGTACGTGAGCACAAATCTGATGGTTCGATTTCGGGACGCTGGGAAGCGTCGTTAACCGTCGCGGAGTAAAGACAGGGGGCATACTTGGGGAAAATTTGCACGGGAAGAGGAGAAATGGGAGCAGCGCGAGCGCGCCTTCTCGCTCCCGGCAAAGTCAACCAATCACGGCCAACTGGGACAACTGGAAAGTTTTTCCAATTAGCCGAGGCCACCAGGGAAACGTAAGGGGGGTGGTAGAGTTTCACCAGCGAATTTGAATCAGACACCGTTGGATAGCTCGCCATGGTTCCCGGCGATGTGGGTTGGTCACGATCAACCCGCCAGCTGAACTGGAGTAAATGGTTTGGTGATTTTCACCAAAACCCCCTACGCCGAACCGACACACCGATCATTATTCATTACAGATATCCTGCACTGTTCCTCTTGGAGTTTTAGTTTTGTTCGACACCCTTTTGGACGAATTTGAAGACGTCGCCGCACATTCCGCCGAGGCGGTCACCGGTGGCTTTCGCAAACTTCCTGTTGATGAGAACGAGGAGGATGGTGGCGTGGGCTCGCCTTCGCAAGTGGCCGAAGGCGAAGTCCAATTGGACAGTCCCGATGAGTTGTTAGCCGTTGAAGAGGCGGAAACCTGGTCCGACGACCCGGTGCGGATGTACTTGACCCAGATGGGTGAAATTCCCTTGCTGACCCGCCGTCAAGAAATTGAGTTGGCCAAGCGGATCGAAGAGACCCGGCGCCGCTTCCGCACCAAGTTGCTCGAAAACCACTACGTGCTGGTCGAAGCCTACAAGACGCTCAAGAAGGTGTATCGCGGCCAATTGCCCTTCGACCGAACCGTCCAGGTTTCGGTGACCGATCGGCTCGAGAAGGAGCAGATCATCGGACGGCTGCCGCACAACCTGCTGACGCTGCAAACGTTGCTCAAACGGAACAAGCACGACTGGAAAGTCGCGCTCAGCAAGAGTGCTTCCAAGCGCCGTCGCGCCGAAGCGTGGCGTGCCCTGGCACGTCGTCGACGTCGAGCCGTCCGGTTGATCGAAGAACTGGGGCTGCGAACCCAGCGGATCGAGACTCGGATCGACTTGCTCGACAAATTTAGTCGCCGGATTTCCGAAATCGATTCGCTGATCCGCGATCAACGGCGGACCAAGCACGGCCGCGAAACCCGCGATGCATTGCTGCACGAACGTCGCCAAATCCTGACCGCGTGTCAGGAAACGCCGACCTCGCTTCGCAATCGAGTTCGCATGCTGAAAATGGTCTACGCCGAGTACCAGCAGGCCAAGCGGGAGTTGAGCGAAGGAAACCTGCGGCTGGTCGTCTCGATCGCCAAGAAGTATCGCAACCGCGGTCTGTCGTTTTTGGATCTGATCCAAGAAGGCAACGCCGGCTTGATGCGAGCGGTCGACAAATTCGAATACCGCCGTGGGTTCAAGTTCTGTACCTACGCGACTTGGTGGATTCGACAAGCGATCACCCGTGCCGTCGCCGACCAGAGCCGAACCATCCGGATTCCGGTTCACATGGTCGAAACGATGAGCCGCGTTCGCAACGTCGCTCGGCAATTGCTGCAAGAACTCGGTCGTGAACCCACGATCGAAGAAACCGCACGCCGGGCCGATGTGACCGTCGAAGAAGCACGCCGAGTGCTCACCATGAGCCGCTTCCCGATTTCGCTGGACCGTCCGGTCGGCAACAGCGAAGACAGCCAGTTCGGCGACCTGCTGCCCGACGGAACCGCGGAAAGCCCCCAGATCGGCGCCACGCAGGAAATGCTCCGCGACCGAATCACCAACGTGCTCAAATCGCTCTCCTACCGCGAACGCGAAATCATCAAGCTCCGCTATGGGCTCGGTGACGGATACAGCTACACGCTGGAAGAGGTCGGGCACATTTTCAAGGTGACCCGCGAGCGGATTCGTCAGATCGAAGCCAAGGCGGTTCGCAAGCTGCAGCAACCCAGTCGCAGCCAAGACCTGGTCGGGTTCCTCGATTAGCCGCATCCGGCGTACGCCGTGGAACAACGCTGTGAAGCATTTTTTAGCGGTAGGGCGCGAGCCCTCCGGTGTTCCGGTAACGATGACGAACCGGAGGGCTCGCGCCCTTCCGCTAAAACCTCGTCAGACGCAGAAAATAAAAGCTTCATCGCGTTACCCGTTGAGCAAGCTGGAAGCGTACGCCACTTAGCCATCCCGAAAATCAGGGCGACGATTGAAAAATCGCCGCCCTTTTTTTTCGCCACACGCGGCAGTTCAACGGCACAGGGGAACGACATTCGGTCGTCACCACGCAAATGGCTGCCCCGCCGCGTTCGCTCGTGCCCAGGTTTGGATTAGACTCCTCCTGCCTCTCACGCTCTTCTCTCTCCGACAGCTGATTTCAATGCCGACCGTCGCCGAGGTCCTCTCGCAGGGCTGGAAAGTTCATCAAGCCGGCAAGATCGATGATGCGCTGCGTTTGTATCAGCACGTCATCAAGCAGGCCCCCCGCAACCCCGAAGCGCATGTCTATCTCGGTATCGCGCTGTTTGACCAGCGGCAGTACGGAAAATCGATCCGCGCCTATCGCACCGCGCTGGCACTCAAAGACGAATTCCCGATCGCATGGAACAACCTTGGCAACTCCCTTCGCATGACCGGCGACGTCCAGGAGAGTGATGCCTGTTTCGAAAAGGCGTTGTCGCAGGATCCCAAGTACCTGTCGGTGTACAAGAATCGCGGCACGCTTTGGATCTGGTCCGGCGAAATCGAACGCGGGCTGCGGTGGTATGAAAAGGGGCTGCAAATCGCACCCGATGATCCCGAGTTGCATCGCAACCTGGGCGTGATCTATCTGTTGTTGGGCGACTTCGATCGTGGCTGGCCGGAATACCGTTGGCGATGGAAGATGGGCGGATTGCGCCGTCCCCAATCGCGCGCCCCGCTGTGGAAAGGGGAGCCGATCTCAGGGCGTTCGATCTTGCTGTATCCCGAACAAGGTCGCGGGGACGAGATGCATTTCATTCGGATGGCCAGCGTGTTGGCGGCCGACGGGGCTCGCGTCGTCGTGCAGACCGATCCGCAAATGATCCCACTGTTTACGTCCGTCCGAGGCGTGCAGACGCTGCTGCCGGTGGGAAGCCAATTGCCGCCGGTGGATTTTCAGGCGTCGTTTATTGATGCCGTCGATGGCTGGTACCAGGCGACAGGCAGCTTGCCGTATGCCGCCAAAAAGTTTGCCGAACGGGACGACCTCAGCGGTTACCTGAATGTCTCCGACCCGTTGGTCAGCTACTGGGATCGCTGGATGGAAAAAACCGCGATGGGCAAGGACCATCGAAAACGCATTGGGATCGCTTGGCAAGGCAACCCGAAACACCATGCCGATGTCTACCGAAGCATCCCGCTGGAAACATTTCGACCGCTCGCCGAAGATAAGAATCTGAACCTGATCAGTTTGCAATTTGGTTTCGGCAGCGAGCAACTCGATCAAGTTGATTTCGGCGACGCCATCGACCGATTGCCCGCTGACACCGACACCAGTGGCGGCGCCTTTACCGACACCGCAGCCGTCATGAAAAACCTGGATCATGTCATCACCACCGACACCTCGGTCGCGCACTTGGCCGGCGCCCTGGGTGTCCCGACCACGGTGATGTTGGGGCGGGTCCCCGATTGGCGTTGGTTGTGCGACGGAGACCGCACCGAATGGTACCCCAACATGCGGTTGGTGCGACAACGTGAAATGGGCCACTGGAACGACGTCGTTGGGCAAGCCCATCAGTCCCTGATGTCGAACGAGCCGTAGTGCATGCTGTGCATGCCGATGGTCTTAAAAAGTGGCGTAAGCTTCCAGCTTGCGAATCCAACACCGCGAGCTCGACGGCGAGTGGATTTGTTGCACATGAGATTTGCGAGGACTGTGAGCTGACCCTGGATTGCGGCAACCTTTTTCCCTGAACTTTCCCAGTATCCGACTGACAACTTGATGACACACCACCGATTCGCGAGCACGATTGCCGTTGCGTTTCCACTTACTGCAATTGCATTCGTCGCGTTCGCACTTGCGACTTTCACTCATGCCGCCGAACCCGCTGGTTCACCCACCCGCCTCGAAGCCAGGGCCAGTGAAATCGATCCCCGCTGCCAAGCCCATCCTGAAATCGGATTCTTGATCGAAGACGCCAAGGGCCGACCGGCTGACGTGCAACATGCGTCGGTCGACACGAACGTCCCTGCCAAGGGCAAATTGGTGATCTGGTTGATGGGCAATAACACCGCGCTGTTTGATCGTCTCAACAGCTACGGGTTACACGTGATCCGGCCGCACTACGCCAACCGCTGGTTCTCCCTCTGTTGTCGCGAAACGCCGGTCGGGGAACATTGTCGTGGCAACATACGCTTGGAAGCAGCGACGGGCGAAGACTTTAGCGACGAAGTCGACATCCCGAAGCCCGATGGCATGATGGAACGTTCGCTTCAGTTCGTCCGCTGGCTCAGCGAGAAACATCCCGAGGGCAACTGGGATCAGTTCTTGACGGAGGACCGTTCGCAGCTTCGGTGGGAAAACGTGATCATGTCGGGCAGCTCACACGGATCGACCACCGCGGCCCGCTTCGCAAAGCATGTGAAGGTCAGTCGAGTCGTGGCGTTGTGTGGTCCGCGGGATCAGCATCAGGTTTGGCAAGCCCTGCCCTCAGCGACACCCGAAAACCGCTACTTCGGGTTTTCGCACGTCTTGGACGGGGGTTGGACCGGCGACCACTACTGCCGCAGTTGGGAATTGTTGGGGATGCACAAGTTCGGCCCTATCGTGAACGTCGATCAGGCGTCTCCACCGTATTCCAACACCCGTCGGTTGATCACGGATTTCGATGTCGGCGGCGACGCGGGCCGTGCTCACAGCAGCGTCCAGCCGGGCAGCCGGGCCTACAAGAACCCGGCCGACGGTTCGTTCATGCACGAAGCCGTCTGGCGTTATCTCTACACGCACCCCGTCGATCAAGTCGGTGAAGCGACTCCGTTGGATGAGAGCTGCGATAAAGAGCAGCGACAGTGAGCCGGCGATCAAAAGAACCGCGCCAGCGTCTTTTCGCTCGGTTTCGGGGTGACCAAAGACACCACGATCATCGTCACCAGCGAACTGGCCAACATCACGACGACCGGCATGATCTCGTACTCTTCACCACCCAGCGGCAACTTCAACACGAACGTTCGCAGCGCGTCTTGCTCCAGTGCTTGATAGAACAATACGCTCCAGCTGACGATCGCCGCACAGATTCCGCTGATCGCACCGGCTGCCGACAGGCCACGCCAATAGAGCGCGGCAAAGACGATCGGGAACAGTGCACTGAATCCGCTAAAGCACCAGACTCCCATCGCAAACACGCTCTTCACGTTGCCCAGGCTGAGCAGATAGGTGATCGCGACGATTCCGATGATGAACAATCGGGTGTAGAGCACCTGTTGAGCATCGGTGACGTTTTCTTTGCCCTTGTAATGCGTCAGTACGTCGTTGGTGAAGATCGTGCCGATGCAGAGGAACTGGCTGTCCAGGCTGCTCATGATCGCCGCCAAGATCCCCGCGGCCAACAAGCCGCCGAGCACTTTGCCCGTTTGCGTCTTGACCAGGAACGGCAAAATCGTGTTCGGATTGCTCGGTAGCGGTGGTTTCGCCGGAATCAAATCGCCCGTCGCCCAAATGCCGACCAGCACGCAGGGCACCCAAACGATCATGATAAAGATCGGGTGACAGATCACCGGAACCTTAAACGTGTTGGCGCTCTTGGCGGTCATCCAGTGTTGGAACAGGTGGGGGAACATGCCCACCGAGAGCGGAATCAGCAGGTACGTGAAAAACTTCGTCTTGCTCATCTCCATCCGCGTGATCTTTTCTTCCGGGACCGATTCGGCCAACGCGTTCAGGTTCGCCATCAAACCGTCTTGCCCGCCCAAACGTGTCGCGATGACATAAAACGTGACCACGCCCAGGATCATGAACACGATCGTCTGCAGCGTGTTGGCCCAGGTGGTCCCACGCATGCCGCCAAAGAACACGTAGACCAGCACCACCACGCAAATCACCAGCGATCCCAGCCACGGCGGAACTCCACCGTTGAGTGCGATGATCGGATTGCCGTCCGGCGTGTAGGCCTGAAACATCTCCAGGTTCGGTGCCAGGCCTGCGGTCAACGATTGGATCACCGTTCCGCTGCTGATCACACCGATCAACAGGTAGGGCACCACCAGTCCGACCAGGATCGGAAACAGCAGCAAACCGATGAAGTCGCTTTCGAGCCGATCGCGAAAGAATTCGATTTGCGTCGTGTATTTGTGTCGCCGTGCGAATTTCCAAACCTTGACGCCGATCAAGAAAAAACACAGCGAGTGGATGATGCCGCTGCTACTGGCCAGCATCCCGTAGACGCCGATGCCTTCCTTGAAAGCTTCACCGCTGCTGCCGACCAACGCGAACGCCGTCATCGTCGTCCCGAACAGACTCATCAACAACAGGAACGGGCCGATCGAATGGCTGGCGACCTGGTAGTCTTCTTTGGTGCCCTTGAACAGTCGACTCGACGACAGCCCGAGCAGCAGCAACAAACCCAGGTAGATCAGGATGATGATTAATTGGGGGAGTCCTGGATGGTTCACGATGCCGCCTCCTCGGTTGAAGAGACGTCGCCGTTTTCATCCACTTCGTCGGGAAGCGGCCAAGCGATCACCGTCGCCAACGCCCAGGTCAAACTGGCTCCGATCGAGATACAGGCGTGCCAAAACAAGCCGATCGGCATGAAACCGAACACCAGCGTGTCATCGGTCCAAAACCAGTTGTCCTGGTGCAGTATCAGCAACAACACCACCAACGCGGCAATGATCCACATGCCGTTGGATTTCTGAGTCGTGGAACTCGTCATTGAATATCCGATCGAAAGTCGTTTTCTGAGGCGGGAAACGGGGTGGGCGAGCCCAAGAGTGTACTCCGTCTGCCAGGGTCGCTGGTAGTCGGGGCGAAATCGCCGATTCGGCCTGCATCCGGCCCGCAGCCACCCGCGAGAGAGGCTTCTAGCCTGTCATCCATCCACCAGTGGGATAGGCTTCCAGTCGGCCGCTCCGCCAATCCCCGCACCTATCCCGCCGGGACAGGTCTGTTATTCTCGGATAATCCTGCAACCGAACGAACAACACCCCACGACAGACCCTGTACCCCACGAACGACTCCGTGCAATCGACCCACGATCTCATCGCCACCTGCGCCTTCGGACTCGAAGCGATCGTCCGCCGAGAGTTGGAAACCCTCGGCATGGAGGCTTCGATCGGCGAATCTGGGCGGGTGCACTTTCGCGGCGACCTGGAAACCGTCGCCCGGGCGAACCTGCAGTTGCGCTGCGCCGACCGCGTGTTGCTTCGCGTCGCCGAGTTTCCTGCCGCGGATTTCGACGCCCTATTCGAAACCGTTCGCGCGATCCCGTGGGGGGATCTGCTGCCGATCGACGCCGCATTTCCCGTTACCGGGCGGTCCATCAAATCACAACTTTCCAGCGTCCCGGCGTGTCAGCGGACCGTCAAGCGCGCCGTCGTCGATGCCATGATGCGCGATCATGCGACCACGACGTTGGATGAAACGGGCCCCCCGTTCAAAATCGACATCGCGCTGCTGAAAGACGTCGCGACGGTGACCATCGACACGACCGGCCGCAGTCTGCATCGTCGGGGGTATCGCACCGATATCTCACAGGCCCCCCTGAAAGAAACGCTGGCCGCGGCAATGGTGCTGCTCAGCTTTTGGAAACCTGACCGTCCGTTGTTGGACCCGTTTTGTGGCAGCGGCACCATTCCGATCGAAGCGGCACGCATCGGGCACAACATCGCGCCCGGCATCGATCGCGAATTCATCTTCGAATCCTGGCCCACCGTCCCGCCGACGCTGTTGCCGGATCTGCGCAGCGAAGCGCGGGCCGCACAAGTCGATTCGATCGAGGAACGGATTCTGGGCAGCGACATCGACGGACGCGTCCTCCGCGCGGCCCGTGACAACGCCGCCCGCGCCGGCGTCGCCGATTCGATTCACTTTCAACCCGGCGATGCACTGAAACTGACCAACCGACGTCGCTTCGGCTGCCTGATCACCAACCCGCCCTATGGCCAACGTCTTGGCGAAGACCGAGAACTCGACACGCTGTACCGATCGCTTCCCGAAGTGCTGCGTGGGTTGCCAACGTGGTCGCACTACTTTCTGACCGCCTATCCGAATTTCGAGGCCGCGGTGGGGCGACAGGCCGACCGGCGCAGGAAACTCTACAACGGCCGGATCGAATGCACTTACTATCAGTTCCATGGCCCCAAACGCGTCGTCGGCCAGCAGGTTGCGGAATCCGACCCGGCGGCAGCGGACACGGCAACGGACACGGCGGCCGCACCCGAACTGGAACCGAGTTCGGAGAAATCCACTGGCAGCGCCGCCACCAAAACGCCTGCCACCAAAGCGCCTGCCAAGCCGTACACGCACGCCGCCGGGCCGGCCGCGTTTGGTCACCTGGATGACAAGGCCATTCATCAGGCTGACCTGTTTGCGACGCGGCTGCGCAAACGCGCAAAACATTTGCGGCGCTGGCCGACCAAACGCAACATCACTTGTTTTCGGTTGTACGAACGCGACATTCCCGAGATCCCCTTGATCGTCGATCGTTACGAAGACCACTTGCACATCACCGAGTACGAACGCCCCCATGATCGCGATCCCGCCCAGCACGCCAACTGGTTGGATCTGATGGCGCGGACCGCCGCCGAGACGCTGGACGTGCCGCCGGCCAACGTTCACTTCAAACGCCGTGGCCGGCAAAAAGACAACACGCAACACGAGAAAGTCGACCACACCGGGAACCGGATCGTCGTTCAGGAAGGCGGATTGAAGTTTCTCGTCAACTTGGACGACTATGTCGACACCGGGTTGTTTCTCGATCACCGCATCGCGCGTTCGATGGTCCGCGACCTCGCCGAAGGAAAATGGTTGCTCAATCTGTTCTCTTACACCGGATCCTTCACCGTCTACGCGGCGGCCGGTGGCGCCCGCAAAACGACCAGTGTTGATCTCTCCAACACGTACCTTTCCTGGACGAAAGAGAATCTGCGGATCAACGGACTGATCGACGAAAAACGCCAAGACGGACATACATTCATCGCCAGCGATGTCGCCCAGTTCATTGCCGAGCATCCTCCCGGTGAACGCTACGACTTGGTCGTCTTCGATCCGCCGACATATTCACGCAGCAAGAAGACCGAGCGTGATTGGAACGTGCAGACCGATGCGGTGCCGATGTTGCAAACGCTGTTGCCGTTGGTGCGCAAGGGCGGCGTGATTTTCTTTTCGACCAACTTTCGCCGCTTCAAGTTCGATCCGGCGGATTTGGATGTGTCCGAGTGTCACGAGATTTCCAAACAGACCGTGCCGGAAGATTTCCGCAACCGCCGCATCCACCGCTGCTGGCGAATCGTTCGCTAATCCTCCGCTGCCAAGTGTTCGGGGCGCGGCATTGGTCCCGGTACCGACGCGTTCCATGATGCGGTCACCGAGTCCGATGTGGCATCACCATTGGCTGCAACGGAGGACAGGTGGTCCGGGGCGGCAGGCTGACGCCAGCTTCTTGAATCCTCCGGCCGCAGGTCATCAGCGTTTTGTTGCGGTCGGCGTCTTGATCTCTTGTGGCCCGTTGAGTGATCCGCAGACGCATGGCTCCCCCGTCACTCGCGTCGTGTGGTCCGAGGGTGTTTTTCTTCGACTCGAAGACGAATCCGAGCGAACGCAGGTCGCGCCGCTGCTTGGGAGTCGAGCGACTTCGGACATTGGAAGTGCACCCATGAGATCAACACGCCGTTGGCAGCACAGCGTTGATGACCTGCGGCCAAGAGATTCGGGAAGCAGACGGTCTGGAGACGGCAGCGATGATCGTGGCAAACGAGTGCAGCGGGCGCGGAGGACAGGTGATGCCCGGGAGACGTCGATTGTATTACTGAGCGACATTTGGGCTAAGCACCGCTCTGTGGTGCACACCGCAGAGCGGTGCCACAACAAAGCCCGGGGTCGCGAAGCGCACCCCGGGGTGGGGGCGCAGAGGACAGGGGAACCCCAGCGGGGTTCAACAAACGGCGCGGCACAATCCGGGGTGCGCAAACGGCGGCGTGAATTGGGCGAACCGTGTTGCTCTGTTCAACCCCGTTGGGGTTGGCGGCCTGATGGTGACCGGACCTTGGGGTGCGCTGACGCGACCCCAAGCTTTGATGGGGCACGCCGCTGGCGTGAAACCGCGACGTGATTGGCGTCGGTGAGTGTTCCCATGGCGACGTGGGGAGCAAAATGCATCAGCAATACTTTTCACGCCCGGAGGGCAGGCAGAGTGAATGCCGGCGGTGTGAGCCGCCGGTTGGGAGATCGTTTTCTCGCAGCAGCCCAGGAAGGGCGACACCGTCCATGCGGCGGCGACACAGTACGTCCTGTGTCGGCCTTCCAGGCCTGCGCGGAAGGTGCGGTTGACGTCCGGGCCCTGACGGGACCGGCAAGCACTCTGTCAGCCCGCCGGGCTTTCGGATCTGGCTGCGCCCTCGTTGGGACGTCAATTGTATGACTGCCGGATCTCAAATAAATACACTGGCTCCCCTCTCCCCAAAAAACGCCAAAGACGCGAAGCGTCCAGCGTTTTTTGGGGAGAGGGGCAGGGGGTGAGGGGCAACGCATCTGGCCCGCAATGGCATCGAGGATAACCGCCCAACCGCGTGCTCTGCGACCAGTGAGATGGCTGCCACATCGATCGCCAGCCCCCTCATCCCCACCCCTTCTCCCCCACAATTCGACAAGCAAGCTTGTTAACGATTTGTGGGGGAGAAGGGTGCCATATCCGTCAGGAATTAAATCGACGGCCCTCCGGGATAAGAACGCGTCTTCGGCGCAGAAGGGACGCCTTGATCGTGACGGGGCAGTGGGCGGTGGATTCGGTCTGCGAAGACGGACTGGCGTCTGTCGATCGGTTACATTGACCATCAGCGGCGATGGCTCGTGCTGTCGTCGCGGCCGGACGTGCGGACCATCCGTTGCACTCGCAGGCACGGGGTCGGAGTCCATCGAAAACACAATCTCGTTAACCACGCCAGTGTCATCTTGAACCGCAGCAACCTTCGTTTCTCGATCGCTTTCATGCTGTTCGCTTGCCTTTGCGTCGCGGGCTTCCTTGCCGGCAACCGAGTCGGTTTCCGAGAAGGCTATGCGTCTGGTCAGGCGAAACGTCAAGCAGAGGATCCCTATCCAAAGGTTTACGAAGTTGGTGATCTCCTTCGATCCACTGGCAAAGATGCCGACGCCACCACAGATCAGCTCGAATACGATTCCTTGATGGCGGCCATTGAGACATCGGTGTTCCCCGGCGAATGGGAAGCCCTTGGCGGCGACTGTTGCATCGGTGTGTTTCCCCAGCTTGAAGCGATCTACGTCAACGCGACTTCTGGTGTTCACGACGGAATCGGGACCTTCCTCGATGATCTATCATCGGTGAGACTTGCGGTTGCCGAAGCGCAAGCCGAACGGCGAGACATGCGACGCCGACAAGAGGAGTGGGTCAACAGTATGTTGCAGCCGGTATCGGAGAAGCTGGGGGAAGACTTGGTGCCCATTGACGCTGACTTTGATCTTCTCGGTATTTGGGACGTTCAACGGAATCTTTCAGACGGATCGGTTGAATCCTCACAATGGAACTTCATTGATGCCGATACTGTCGAGGTCCCTGCACCGGAGGATGCGAACAAAACGACGTCGGTGTGGTACTTTGTTGCAGCTGGGTCGGTGGTGGTTTCAGGGAAGCCGTACATCGCAGCGAAAACCAAACGGGATACGCTCGTGTTGATCCCGAGCAATCAGCCACTTGCCTTCATGGTTGCAAGGCGAGGCGATGACGAACCATGAAATGAACCGAAGTGACGGATTCAGGATTTTGAAGTGGCGAGTCTTTCGCCGGCACTCGGTTGTGTCTGTCGTTGGGCTTCATCGAATTGTTGACCGTGTCGACGTTTGAAGTGCGGTCACGGTGGGGCGGTGGCGAGCGAGTGCAGCGGGCGCGGAGGATGGGTGATGCCCGGGGGACGTCGATTGTATTACGGAGCGCCTTTTGGGCTAAGCACCGCACTGTGGTGCACATCGCAGAGCGGTGCCACAACAAAGCCCGGGGTCGCGAAGCGCACCCCGGGGTGAGGGCGCAGAGGACAGGGGAACCCCAGCGGGGTTCAACAGACGGCTTCCTTTTGATTTCGTCACCGCTCGGCCTCGCTTCAGCTGAGGCAGGATGGGGCGTGAGGAACCTGGACGGACGGAAGATTGCAAATTGAAAATTGAAAATTGAAAAATGCAAATTTGCAATTGGAAGTTTTCATTTTTCAATTTTCAATCTCTTGCTCCGTGTCCTACAACGGGGAAACGGGTGCCAGGCATTTCAGGAATGAAATCCGCGCAAAGGAATAAGGTCGTCAACCCCGAACTTTTAGCAGCCCAGGCTTGCGCCCTGCCGCTAACACCTCGTCAAACGCAGGAAGTAAATGATTCACAGCGTTGCCCGTCCGGGGTCGTAGAGTGGGGTCGGTGCGTGGTGGATTCGGCCTGCGAAGACAGACTGACGCCTGTCGATCGGTTACATTGACCATCAGCGGCGATGGCACGGGCTGTCGTCGCGGCCGGACGTGCGGACCATCCGTTGCACTCGCAGGCACGGGGTCGGCGTCCATCGAATACACAATTTCGTTCGCTGAGCTGCGTTGAGCGGTGGATGTTCGCCGATCAGAAACCTTGTCCAAAATATCGCTTCGAGTTGTCCATGGTTTTGCCGTGGCGTCGTTTTTTTTTCGACCGCTTATCAGTCGTCTTTCCAGTGATTCATCTCACGCAACGTTGTTTCGCTATCCAAGTGTTGGGCTGTCGCTCGAGGACATCGTTGCGAAACTGTCGTTAAATCTGCGAGAACAACCACCTGATGCGATCGTCGCTCATAGCCTCGGATGTGTTGCGACCTGGCTCGCGGTCCACGAGGCCAAATGGAACGGGCCAATCGTCATGCTGGCTCCGCCCTTCTCCACGATCCCCTCTACGCGTCTCCTTCCTCGATTCCTGCGTTGGCCATTCGCCCCCTTGCTAGATCATCGGGCGCTCACTGCTGCGTCGGGATTTCAACTACCAAACCTGACTGCGTGCCCTATGATGACTGTCGCTGGGCGTTTCGACTTTTCAGTGCCACTGTCTTGCACCCGTCACGGCGATCTTGAAGAATCGCTGGTTACGTTTGATACACACAACTCGATGCTTTTCTCGTCATCGGTCGCAACAGCGTGTTTGGATTGGGTCGTACGCAATCACACCGCGAGTGATTTGAGGATGGACAACGAGTCGATGGGGCGTGGTTGATGAAGTGGATGTTCACTCGCTACGACGCCGTCCGGGGGCGATGGGTTCAATGTGTATGAGCGAAGAATCACCGACGGAGCATCCATCGTCATCCAAGCCGCAGTTCTCGATCCGCGGGCTTTTGAAATTCACCAGCTACTCTGCGGTATTGATCTACATCGTCTGGAGATCATGGGGTCATCTCGGCTCGACTGCACTCCTGTTCTTGCTGCTGTCTCCATTCATCTTTTTTGCTGAGATCGTGGATTGGATTCTCGGCGTTAAGAAGCGGTGACGTTTGTTGTCACACTTAGGGACTCGCTGCGGCGCCAAATCATCGCCGTCGTCGCGACGATGATAGGCTTTTTTGCTCAAAGACTTTGCCGACAGAGCGAACCGGCGCAGATCACTACTTCTTCTTTTTCGCCTGGTTCCTCGGTTGGCGGTTGCGGGCTGTGCCTGGATCCGAATCTTCGGGAACGCCGAACTGTTCCCTGGCCGCGGCCAGCTGTTTCATCAGCCGCTTTTGGACATCGGCGTAGTCGGTGCTTCCGTACACGCTTTGCAGTTCGTTCGGATCGGCTTTCAGATCGAACAATTCCCAATCGTCGATCTTCTTGCCTTCGAGTGCATAGTAGTGAATCAATTTGTGCCGTCCGTCCGTGACGCCGTAATGACGCGCGACGTTGTGGGCTCCGGGGTTCTCGTAATAGTGATAGTAGAAAACCTTGCGCCAATCATCCGGCGTGTTGCCTTGGAACAGCGGCACGAGTGATCGGCCTTGCATGTCGCTGGGCACGTCCACACCGGCCAGGTCCAAGAATGTTTCGGCGAAGTCCAAATTCGAAGTGATGTCGTTGTTGGTCGATCCCGGCGCGATCTTGCCGGGCCAGCGTGCCAAGAGTGGTGTGCGAAGCGATTCTTCGTACATCCAACGTTTGTCAAACCAACCGTGTTCTCCCAGATACCAGCCTTGGTCGGAGGAATAGATCACGACGGTGTTTTCGGCCAGTCCGCTTTCGTCCAGGTAATCGAGCACTTGGCCGATGCCGTCGTCGACGCTTTTGACGCAGCGCAGGTAATCTTTCACGTAACGCTGGTACTTCCACTTGATGATCTCTTCTTCGGTCATCGAGTCTTTGGCGGCTTCGAACGCCTTGTTCTTGGGGCCGTAGGCGGCGTCCCATGCGATCTTCTGTTGGTCGTTCATGTTGCCGTATCCGGACAACTTCAGGTCGTTGGCGTTCAAGTGGGTCTTGATCGTCATCGTCTGACGGCTGGCCGATTGGGTGCGGCCCTGGTAGTCGTCCCACAAGGTTTCCGGTTCGGGAATCGTCACGTCGTCCAGCCAGGTCAAGTACTTGGGCGCCGGTCTCCAATTTCGGTGAGGCGCCTTGTGTTGGTACATCACCATGAACGGCTTGTCGGGATCGCGATCCTGCTTCAGCCAGGCGAGCGTTTTGTCGGTGATGATTTCGGTGGTGTATCCGGTATGCGGTCGCGTGACCGGTTGTCCGTCGGGACCTTCGGTGATCATCGGCGGGTTGTAGTACGGGCCTTGGCCTTTCAAGACGTCGTAGTAGTCATACCCTTGGGGCGTGGTCGCCAGGTGCCACTTGCCGATCACGGCGGTCTGGTAGCCCGCCTCCCGCAGCAGTTTGGGGAACGTTTGCTGGTCGCCGTTGAATTTATTTCCGTTGCGGATGAAGCCGTTCAAGTGGCTGTACTTGCCGGTCTGAATGACGGCTCGGCTGGGGCCACAGATTCCGTTGGTCACATAGCAGCGGTCAAACCGCATGCCCTCGCGGGCGATACGATCCATGTTGGGTGTCGTGATCCGCGTCGGGTCGTAGGCGCTGAGGGCTTGGGTGCAGTGGTCATCGGTAAAGATGAACACGATGTTGGGCCGCTGAGACTCGGCCGCGGAGGCGACGGCGGTCACGCCGATGACAGCGCAGAGCGACAAAATCAATGCCAGAGAGGAACGCCAGCGAGGAAATCGATTCGGTGGGGACGCGAGCATCGGCGGATCCGGAGAGGTGCGAAGGCAGGGGAAATCGTACGAGGATGTCCCTGATGGTAGCCGCTCAGATCATCGCAGACAAATCTGCGTGAAAAAGAGTGTTGGGTCCCTGATTTGAACCGAACACCGTTCTCAGCGCGACAGCCAGCCGAAGTCCACGACCAGTTGACAGTGGTCGCAGATCGAGAGTTGGACGTGTTGAGCGACGGGAACGGATTCGTATTCGCCCCGGTCGCTGAGCCGAAGCAGTTGGACCGAGGAATCGTTTGGGTCGGCGATCAGATACCAGGGAACGTCATTCTGTTGATACAGCGATCGCTTCTGATTGGTGTCGCGGTCTCGCGTGGAGTCGGACAACACTTCAACGATCATCGCCGGCGTCGATTCAATGTGTCCGTCGGGAGGTTCTCCGCAAAGGACGCTCGCATCGGGGCGGACAATCGTATCGTCCGAGATGATCCAGTCGATCTCAGCGAGCACGCAGGCATTGCACTGGGCTTGATCGATTGCGATCGTCAGCGCCGTACAAAGTTTGACGAGCAGTCCACCGTGCCGGCCGAACGGGCTGGGCGTCATCGCGACGGCGGTTCCGTGCCATAATTCCCAGTCGCCCTCCCAAAGACGGTAATCCAAGACGGTGTAGTGCGGGAGATATCGGGCAGCTTCACTCATCCGTCACAACTCGAGGGACAACTGGGCGGTTAGGAAACGAACGTGACACGCGACAGTTTAACATGAGCCGGGCGGGGCCGTGTATTGCCGGATCACATCGAATCCGTCTCCATCTCCATTTACCCTGCGGTGCGACGCCCGGCACACGCGTTCACCCGCTCGGCGTGCCCCCCCTGCGACGAATTTTTGGGCTCAACGTGGTGCCTGCGTACCGCGCGAATTAGACTCTTGTGCTGCGAGCCGGCCGTTCGAGATCGAATCGGATTCGGATGGCTCACGCGACTCGCTGCAGATCTCCCCGCCTCGGTTCCACGCTTTTGGCCTATTGCCCCCCATGTCACTGCACCTGAACAAGTTCGGATTCCATTCCGCAGCGGCGTTGCTCGCCGCTGCGATGTTGCTGATTCCCGCCGCCAGTTTCGCCCAGAAACCGACCGTCATCCCTGGCAAAGGGCCGGCCTACACAGTGCCGCCGGAAAAGGAACCGAATTATCCGTTGATGGGTGAGTTCGTCGGCCAGATCGGGGTCAAAGGCGAAAAGAAAAAGAAACAAAGCGTGGCGTTGCAAATCCGCCCGGTCGCGGGAGACCAATTCCATGCGATCGCGTTTTACGGCGGGCTGCCCGGTGAGCCTAACCACCAAAGCGAAGAGATGCGGCTGATCGGGCTTCGGGGTAACGACAGCCTGGTGCTTTCCGGTGGACCCTGGGCAATCTTCGTCGACCCCAAGGGCTGCAATCTGGTCAGTTCCAGCGGCAAGTTGCTCGGACGACTCAAACGCGTTCACCGTGTCAGCCCCACGCTCGGTGCCAAAGCTCCCGAGGGTGCCACTGTCTTGTTCGATGGCACCAGCGTCGACCACTTCGTCAAAGCCGAGATGACCGACGACGGATTGCTCAAGCAAGGCGCGATGATCTCGCCGATGTTCCAAGATTTTGACCTGCACGTCGAATTTCGTTTGCCCTACATGCCACAAGCCGAAGGCCAACAGCGCGGCAATAGTGGCCTGTACCTGCAGAGCCGCTACGAGTGCCAGGTACTCGATTCGTTCGGAACCGAAAAGATGTACAACGGCCTCGGGGCTCTGTACCGCATGAAAGCCCCCGACGTGAACATGGCACTGCCGCCGTTGGTCTGGCAAACCTATGACGTCCATTTCACCGCACCACGCTGGGCCGCCGACGGCAGCAAGATCCGCAACGCACGCGTGACCAGTTGGGTCAACGGCGTCAAGGTGCAAGATGACGTCGAACTGGCTACTAAGACCGGTGCCGGCAAACCCGAAGAACCGACGTTGTCACCGATCAACATCCAAGATCACGGCGACCCCGTCCGTTTCCGGAACATTTGGATCGTCGACCGCGGCATCACCACGGTCGATTTCCCCGTCATCGCCTCCAAAAAGGAACGTCAAGAAGCGGCCAAGCTGGAGTGGAACGAAAAGCCGAAGCCTGAGGAACCGGCCGCTGAACCGGCTGAGGAGGCGGCGCCCGCTGAGAAGGCTGAGAAAAAAGACGCCGCCAAGCCGGGTCCAAAGCCAGCGGAAAAGGCCGACGCGAAGCCTTCGGCAAAACCGGAGGTGAAGGAGGCAGCGAAACCGGAGGTAAAGGAGGCAGCGAAGCCGGAGGTGAAGGAGGCAGCGGACGCGACGCCTTCTAAGGATGAAAAGCCGCAGGCCGAGAACCCCAAGTCGGAGCAAAACTAGCGGCAAGGGATGCAGCCTAGAAAGGACGTGGTCAAAAAATTGATTGGTCAAAAAATGGGGTGGTCAAAAAATGGGGTGGTCAAAGGGATGGCGCCGGCTCGGGTTTTCATTTTTTGACCACCCAATGTTTTGACCCAATGCTCCAGTTCTCCTGTCGCTGATTCGCCGGGCGGTCCAGATTGATCTTGCGCCGCGGGGGCGTTTTGGCGTACTCTCGTCCGCAGCGCTTTTCAGGTGAAGGGATTTCTGTGCGCAGGCACAAGGATGTGATCGTGGTGAGAGACGACTATTTGCTAGATGATCTCGAGCGTTCTCAGCTCGATGCCACGCGGCGACGACGTTCCAATCGCTCCCGACGCTACTACCGAATGCTGCTGCTGGCACTCGGATTTCTCGCCCTGTTGGCGCTCGCGGCTCCCAGTTTGGTCAGCCACACCGGCGTCGCCCGGTCCATGCTTGCCTCGAAGGCACAGGCCTACGGCTGGACCGCCTCGGCCGACTCGATCGACGTCGGCTGGATCACTCCGCTATCGATCCGTGGGCTCAAGCTGGTCGGCCCATCGGGCGAAACGGTGATCCAAATCGACCGCGCCGACACCGCGTTGACGGTGATGGAACTGCTGGGATTGGATCCGGCGGCGGTCGGTGAAGTGTCGCTGCGAGGCGTGGGGTTGGCGTGTAGCGTGGCCGAAGGCGGTTCGTCGATCGAATCGGATTTGGCCCCCTTGTTGGAACCGAGCGACCAGCCGGAATCCCTGGTCTCTGCATCGATCCAGATCCAAGATTTTGGCGCGACCGCCACCGATTCGACGTCGGGCGAGTCTTGGTCGCTGAGCCAATCGAATGTCAGTGTAAGCATTGAGGGAGTGCGGATCACCGGTGAGATCGCCGGGGTGGTCAACGAACCCGGCGGCAGCGGCGGAGCGATCCAAAGCCAGTTTGTCTGGCAAGCCGAGTCGGCCGAGTTGTGGAAGGTGTCGTTTGAGACCGAGTCGTTTCCGCTGTCGGTCGCCAACCTCGTTGCGCTTCGCTTTGCGGGGGCGATCGACGGATTGCCGCAAAAATTTTCCGGCGACACGACCGGCCGGTTGCAACTGGTCGGTGCTGCCGACGGGGCGATCCAGGCCAGCTTGGGTGACGTGCGGATTCGCAATCTGCAGACCATCGTGTCGTCCGGCGGTGGGCAAGCATCTGATGGTCAGCCCCAGGCGGTTCGAACACAAACCGGCCAAGTCCGACAATGGAACAATGAACTCGCGACCCTGGACGGAAACGTCGCGCTCGCCGGCGGCTGGCTGCGGGGCCGCGGGCTTGAGCTGACGACTGATTTCGCATCGGCCACACTGAACGGTTCGTTCCCGACCACGATCTCATTGGTCGGCTCGGACGACAATCCGCTCAGTTGGCTGCAGGCGTTGGATGGCAAGGCACGCGTCGACGTGGATCTGGCGTCTCTCGATCGAGCGTTACCGGGGCTAATCCCGTTACGCGACAACGTCACGTTGGTGTCGGGGCGGGCGCACGGCATCATCGAAAACCGGCCCGCCAGTTCGTCAGCGCCGGGACAATCGGCGAGTCAACGCAGCCATTTGACGCTTTCGAGCGAATCCTTGCGGGCCCGGGCCGATGGACGGATTGTCATGATCGACCCGATCGAATTAACGGCCACGGTGACCGATGATGAAGGCGTGCTGCGCGCCGAACGATTCGACGTGAAGAGTTCGTTTGCCGAAGCATCCGGTGCCGGCACGCTTCAAGACGGTACCGCAGAATTGCAGATCGATTTCGGCCGTCTTTACACTATGCTGCGACCGGTGATCGATCTGTCGGACCTTTCGCTGGGCGGGACCGCCGGAGGCCAGGTGCGATGGACAGTCAATCGATCTGAAGGTGGTCGAACCGATCAGTGGGATCTGTTGGGCAACGGCGAGGCGAAAAACTTACTGGTCACCTTGCCCAGCGGGCACCGTTTCAAACGCGCCATCGTGCAGGGTGACGTCGCGGCCAAGGGCCAATGGGACGGGCGAACGCTCCAGCAACTGATGTCCGCCGACGTGGGGATTCGCAGCGGCGGTGTTTCCTTACGAGCCGAACTGATGAAACCCGTGTCGCGACCGACGCCGGATTCGATCTATCCGGTTCGGTTGGAGTGCGATGGCCGGTTGGAGAACCTCAGTGAATCGTTGCGACCTTGGTTGCCCGAGTCGCTCCGCAGCGCCGAAGGTCGGTTGACCGGATCGGCGATCGCCAACGTCAGTCGATCGGGTGGCTCGCTTTCAAAAGCCGAATTTGTCGTCAGCCAGCCACGCATCAATTACGACAGCCAATGGTACGTCCAGCAAAGTGTGACGGTCAATTTCGACGGCGTGCTCGATTGGCCCAGTGGGAACTTTTCGTCGCAAGAGTTGACGGTCCGTGGCGAAGCGCTGTCGCTGGCGGTCCGCGGTGTTGCCAGTCGTGAGAAAACGAACTTGGACGTCGCTTGGAACGCAGACTTAAAACGGTTGCAAGAGAGCGTCGGTTCGACGATTGCACGCGCGGCGTCGACCAATGTCGTTCGACCGATCAGTTACCGGCCGGTGCAAGAGCATGCCTATCAGATCAGCGGACTGTCCAGCGGCAAACTGAACATCACCGGCGGACCGGTGAAGTGGAACATCGACGCGTCGGCCTCGGCATCCAATGTCGCCCTTCACGCTCCGTCGGATCAACGCAACTATCCGCCGGGGACTCCCGCGGGAGCGTATGGCCCAAGCCCACGACCGACGTTCGGGCAAGGTTTCGGAAATGCCCAACAGACTACGACGGGCGACCTGATTTGGCAGGAACCACGCGTGAAGGTCGAGGGGCGGATGCAATACAACACCGACAGCGGCATCGTCACTCTGCCCGGATTGCAACTGGCCAGCGACGGGTTCGCCGGCACCATGGTCGGCGAAGTGCAAACCGCGGGCGAATCGTTGGCGGTACGGTTGTCCGGCCCTTCGCGATGGAAAATGGATGTCGTCGCCGCGCGGCTCTCCAATCTGTTGGGGACGCCGATCCAAGCGAGCGGGATCCACGAAGCACCGTTTGAATTCAAGTGGACCTCGGCAACGGGGCAATCGTCGACCGGCAACCATGTGACGCTGGTCGTCAAGGGAGAACTCGGATGGGACCAGTGCGAGGTCGCCAACCTTCGCATCGGACGAACCAAGTTGCCATTCCAGATGACCGATCAATCCCTCAAGATCGCTCGCACTTCGTTCCCGGTTCTATCGCTCGGTCCGACCTCGGGCGCGACTGCGGCAGAGGTTGGTCAAGTCGATCTGGCGGCACAGGTCGATTACATGGCCAGCCCGATGATGGTGCGATTGTCGCCAGGGGCCAAAATCAAGACGTTGAAGATCACGCCGTCGACGGCCGCCGGTTGGCTCAAATACCTCGCTCCGCTGGCGGCCAATGCGACAACGATTGATGGTAACATCGCGGCCGAGTTCGACGAAGTGGCGTTGAACGTCGATGACCCCTACGCCAGCGTGGTTCGCGGCCGGCTCGACGTGCAAGACATGCGACTGTCATCCGGGCCGCTGGCGAACCAATTGATCCAAGGCGTCGAGCAAATCAAATCACTCGCGCGGATGGCCGGCGGACAAGTCGAACCGGCCAGTGCCAAGACGCTGATCGAGATGCCGCCCCAAAGCGTCGAGTTCAGTTTCGAACATGGGGTCGCCACCCACCAGCGAATGTATTTCAAGATCGATCGCGCGAATCTGATGACCAGCGGACGGGTCGCTACCGATTCCAGCATCAACCTGGTGGCCCAAGTCCCGCTGGACGCCCGTTGGCTCGGCAGCGATCTCAAGGGCCTGGCCGGTCAAACGTTGACCTTTCCCATCACCGGAACGCTTGATCGCCCCAAGCTGGACGATTCTGCCGTTCGCAACGTGATGGCCGAATTGGGCACCAAGGCCGGCGCCGAAGTGATTCAAAACCGACTCGATAGCTTGCTCCAGAAACAACTCGGTTCGGGAATGGAGCAAATCAATTCGGGGCTCGAAAAAATCCTCGGATTTTGAGCTGCCTGTCCGGCGCCCTTTTTTGCCCATCATTTTTCTGCCCTCCCACCCCTCCACTCCCGAAACTTGCCCGTGTCCCTAAAATACGGGTATGTCACAACAAGAATGGATCGATGCCTGGGAAACGCTCACGTTCGACAACCGCTTCACGCGGCACTTGCCGGCCGATCCGGATGAGACCAATCAGATCCGGCAGGTCCGCGGGGCATGTTATTCCCGGGTCGTCCCGAAAACCGTGGCGGCGCCGCGATTGATCGCGCATTCACGCGAGGTCGCCGAGCAGTTGGGGATCACGCCCGAGCTGTTGCAGTCACAGCAGTTCGCCGATGTCATGAGTGGCAATGCGGTTCATCCGGCGATGGACCCGTTTGCGATGTGTTACGGCGGTCATCAATTCGGAAATTGGGCCGGTCAACTCGGGGACGGTCGTGCGATCAATCTTGGCGAAGTCGTCGACGTGCACGGGCGACACCAAACGCTGCAGCTCAAGGGTGCCGGGCCGACGCCGTATTCCCGATTCGCCGATGGTCTGGCGGTCTTGCGCAGCAGTGTCCGCGAGTTTCTTTGCAGCGAAGCGATGCACCACTTGGGCGTGCCGACGACGCGAGCGCTCAGTTTGGTGCTGACCGGTGACGCGGTGACCCGCGATATGTTTTACGACGGCAATCCCAAGCAGGAGCCCGGGGCGATCGTTTGTCGCGTCGCGCCGTCGTTCGTGCGACTGGGCAGTTTTCAGATCTTCGCCAGCCACGACGACGTCGACACGTTGCGCCAACTGGCTGACTTCACGATCCGGCACGACTTCCCCCACCTGGGCAAGCCTTCACCGGAGGTTTACGCGGAATTCTTCGCCGAAGTCTGTCAGCGGACGGCCGAGTTGATGGTGCACTGGATGCGTGTCGGTTTTGTCCACGGCGTCATGAATACCGACAACCTTTCGATCCTAGGGCTGACGATCGACTATGGCCCCTACGGTTGGCTGGAAGATTACGACCCGGGATGGACGCCGAACACGACCGATGCCCAGGGGCGACGTTATCGCTATGGGCATCAACCCCAGGTCGCCCAATGGAACTTGGCACAGTTCGCCGGATCGTTGTTGCCGCTGGTCGATCAGGATGTCGACGTGCTGCAGAAAGGATTGCATCTATATGTCGAAACGTTTGACGACGGATGGAATTCGATGATGTCGGCCAAGCTTGGCCTGGACAAGTTTCGCGGCGAACAAGATCAGCGTCTGTTCTCGGAACTGTTTGACGTCCTGCAACTGGCCGAGACCGACATGACGTTGTTCTACCGACGGCTGGCCGACGTGCCGAACGACGTGGATGCCGAATCGGTGTGCGACCTGTTGCACGAAGCGTACTACAAGCCTGAAGAAATCAACGCCGACGTCCGCACCGCGACGGCGGACTGGTTCGCCCGTTACCAAGCCCGGCTCGCCGCCGCCGGCGTGTCGGATGAAAAACGTCGCGAGCGAATGAATCGCATCAACCCGCTGTATGTGCTCCGCAACTATTTGGCTCAATTGGCCATCGATCGCAGCGAGCAGGGAGACCATTCCGGGATCGCCGAATTGCTGGAGGTGCTTCGTCACCCCTACGACGAACAGCCCGGTCGAGAAGCCTACGCCGAAAAACGTCCCGAGTGGGCGCGGCACCGAGCGGGATGCTCGATGCTGTCCTGCAGCTCCTGATGTCATCCAGCTGAAGTGGCGTAAGCTTCCAGCTTGCGAATCTCCAAGCTTCCAGCTTGCCAGTGCACTCCCACTGAAGACATCCATCAAGAGGCGTTGCCCCACAGGGCAACGCTGTGAAGCATTCTTTAGCGGCAGGGCGTGAGCCCTCCGGTGTTTCGGGAACGATGAGGGACCGGAGGGCTTGCGCCCTGCCGCTAACACCTCGTAAACGCAGGGAGTAGACGCTTCACAGGGGCGCTCATCGCGTCGCTAGGTCGCCTCGTGCGCGGCGAGTTTGAACACCAGGAGTTTCGCCCTCGCATCAAACTTACCAAACCCGCTAAACTGCCGAGGTCCACTTCACTCGCCAGTCCTTTACCTACAAGAGACACGCTCGTGCCCCCGGAAGTTCGCCGCGGATTCGTGATCGTTGCGGGCCTGTTCGCTATCGCCGCAGTGATCTGGGCCGCGCGAATGGACCATATTCCGCCGGCCGACTTCGCATTTCAAAACGGCACCGATCCGAGTACGCTGGACCCCCACCGTGCGACCGGTCAGCCGGAAGGCCGAATTATTTTCGAGCTGTTTGAAGGTTTGTTGCGGATGCTGCCCGAGGGCGACCCTGACCCGGAGACGGGATTGCAGTCGCTGACCCCCCAGCCGGCGATGGCGGAGCGTTATGAGGTTTCCGAAGACGGCAAGACCTACACGTTCACGCTTCGCGACGGGATCCGTTGGACCGACGGCACTCCGATCACCGCTCATGATTTCGCCTGGTCTTGGCAGCGGATGTTGCACCCGGCGACGGCTTGCGAATACGCCTATCTGATCAGCGAAGTCCGCTTGGCGACGGAGTACAACAGCTCGGTCGTCGAGATCGGTGACCGCGTCGAAGTTGAACTTTGGGATCGCCCCGGTGAGACGCCGACCAGCGAAGCCAACGTCCAGCATTTTCCACGCGGGACGATGAAGTACGGAACACTGCGCGGCATCGTCAAACCCGACGCCCCGGAGTTGGGTGACAACGCGACGGAAGAACAGCGCGAACAGGCACAGCTCGATTGGGAAGACCGCTGGATTTACGAAGTCGAAGTGACCGATCCGGGCACAGCTGGCGATGACGAGGGCGAGACGACGTTACAGCGTTTCGCCGTCTCGGCGGAGGTGGCCGCAGGTGATGAAACCATCCAGCGGATGCACGCGGTGCTGGTCGACTTCAAGCACTTTGGCGGCGCCCAAGCCATCGATGACCAGACCTTTGTCGTTCACTTGAACCATTCGGTGCCCTATTTCCTGAACCTCGTCGCTTGGTACCCGTTGTTTCCCGTCAACCGGAATTGTGTGGAAACACACGGCAGTCCGCTCTGGACGAAGGCGGAGAACATCGTCACCAATGGTCCGTACAAATTGAAATTTCGTCGATTGCGTGACCGCATCCGGGCGGAAAAATTCTCGGACTATTGGCGTGCCGATGAAGTCTCTTTCGAAACCATCGACTTCGTGTCGCTGGAGAGCCAGAACACGGCGATGAACATGTACGAGACCGGGCAACTGCAATGGGTCTATGATCTGCCCGCCTCGGTTTTGGAAGAACTGAGGGACCGCGATGATTTCCACAGTGCGCCCAAGCTGTCGATCTATTTCTACAAACTCAACAACGACGTCCCGCCGTTGGATGACGTCCGTGTCAGACAAGCGATCAGCATGGCGATTGATCGGCGTCAGATTGTCGAGCAGGTGACCAAGGCGGGTGAGCAACCGGCCTACACCGTCGTGCCTCCGGGGATCGCCGGCTACAAGGGACCCGAAGGGCTGAAAGAGAACGTCGCAAAGGCTCAAGCATTGCTCGCCGAAGCCGGTTTTCCTGGCGGACGTGGTTTCCCCAAGATGTCGCTGATGTACAACACCAGCGAACGTCATCGGCCGATCGCCGAAGTGATCCAACAACAACTGCAGAACAACTTGAACATCAAGTTGGAACTGAAGAACATGGAATGGGGCAGTTTCATTGAGACGATCCAACAGGAGAAGTACGAGATCGCTCGCTATGGTTGGGTCGGTGACTATCCCGACCCCAATACGTTTCTGGACCTCTGGGTCACCGGCAATCCTCAGAGCAACACCAATTGGAGCAATCCGGAATACGATCGTTTGATCAAAGCCGCCAGCAGCGAGTTGGACCCGAAGCGCAGGATGGAATTACTGCGAGAAGCGGAAACGATCCTTGCGACCGACCTTCCGATCATTCCGATCTTCTTTTACACGTCTGCCGAGATGGCCAAAACGAACATCGTAGGGTTCGCGCCGTCCGCCCAGGATTTGCACCCACTGTCGATTCTGCGCTATCGATCCGACGACCCCGCAACGGCGCCCTCGAAGGACTGACTTTCCAGCATGCGAAATCTGATTGGCTATCTGCTCAAGCGAGCGGTCTGGATGCTACTGACGCTGTGGGCCGTCTACACGGTTTCATTCATCTTGATGCGCAGCGTGCCCGGCAATCCGTTCAGCGGCGAGCGGAGCATCCCACCGGCGATCGAACGCCAGTTGAAAGCGCGCTACAACTTGGACGCGCCGCCGCTGGAGCAGTATTGGGATTACCTGGTCGGCATCGTCACGCGATTTGATTTGGGATGGTGCATGGGGCTGGAAGATTACAGCGTCAATCAGGTGTTGGCCGAAGGGTTTCCGGTGTCGGCAACCCTGGCGATCTTCGCGCTCGCGTTTGCGATCATCCTGGGCGTCACCGCCGGCGTCATCTCGGCGGTCTATCGCCGCACCAAAGCGGACGTGGCGTTGATGTTTGCCGCGGTCTTGGGGATCGCGATTCCGAATTTCGTGTTGGCCAGTCTGGCGATTCTGTTGTTCGTGTTCATGATCCAGATTTTCCCCGCCGGCGGTTGGGGAACGCTGCAGCAGATCGCGTTGCCGGCGTTCTGTTTGGGCTTGCCGGTCGCGGCCTACATCGCTCGGCTCAGTCGCACGGGGATGTTGGAGATGCTGACGAAGGACCACGTTCGAACGGCGATCGCCAAGGGCTTGCCGCACCGCACGGTGATCCTGCGACACGTTTTGCCCGGTGCCTTGTTGCCTGTCGTGTCGTATCTCGGCCCGGCCGTCGCTCGGGTGCTGACGGGGTCGCTGGTACTGGAAAAAATCTTTGCGTTGCCGGGGATGGGAAGTCACTTCATCAACGCCGCCACGCAGCGTGATTACACGCTCGCGATGGGCATGGTGCTGACCTACACCGTGATTCTGTTTGTGATGAACACCCTGGTCGACCTCGCTTACGCCATCATCGATCCGAGGGTCAAGCTACAGTGAAATCGGAAGCGGATCGCGAAACCTTGGAACGCATTCTCGCCGAATCACGCGAGATCCGTGGCGTGTCGCTTTGGCAGGACGCCTGGAAACGTTTGCGGCGCAACCGCACCGCGATGATTTCGCTGTGGTGCCTGCTGACGTTGTCGGTGCTGGCGCTGTTGACGCCGCTGTTGCCACTGCAAAGTCCGATCGACAAGGATCTGGACAACCGCAAATTCCTGCCGCCGGGTTTCCATTCGGTCGTGATGGGCAGCCGTCCCGGATTGAAGTTTGCCGGTGGAACACTGACCGGCGAATTGGCGGAGTTCAATCGATCGATCGAACAGCTGCGTGCCGAGCTTGCTTCGGCCGGGCCCAAAAAACGTCCGCTGATCGAAGCCACGATCGCCGACCGCATCGACGTGGAGCATCCCTTTAATCAGATGTGGAATGAACTCGGTCCGGTCGCCTGGTGGATGACAGAAATCCGCGTCACCGTTTTTGGCGACTATGCGATCCCCAGCCTGTTCGGCACCGACAAACTCGGTCGCGACCTGCTGGCGCGCGTCTTTTGGGGCGCACGTGTTTCTTTGATCGTGGGCATCGTGGCGACGCTGGTCAGTCTGATCATCGGAGTCAGCTATGGCGCGATCGCGGGCTATTTTGGCGGTAACATCGACGCGGCGATGATGCGATTGGTCGACATGCTGTACTCCATTCCGTTCATCTTCGTCGTCATCTTTCTGGTCACGTTTCTCGGCGAAGATTCGGTCAAAAAGAAACTGGATTCGGTCGGCATCGACCAGATCACGATCTTCTACATCGTGATTGGTGCGATTTACTGGTTGACCATGTCGCGTGTCGTCCGCGGCCAAGTCATGTCACTGCGTCACGAGCAGTTTATCGAAGCGGCGCGGACCGTCGGCGCTTCGTCATGGAGGATCGTGTTTCGACACCTGGTGCCGAACGTGCTGGGTGTGGTGATCGTCTACCTGACACTGACGATTCCCAGCGTGATGCTGTTCGAAGCGTTTTTGTCCTTCCTGGGGCTGGGTGTTTCGCCGCCCGACGTTTCGTGGGGACTGCTGCTCAACGATGGCGTGGAAGCGTTGTCGATCATCAAGGTGTTTTGGTGGGTCGTGGTCTTCCCCGGCGGTGCCTTGGCGGCAACCCTCTTCGCACTCAACTTTCTCGGCGACGGCATTCGTGATGCGCTCGACCCGAGAATGAAGAACCGAGATTGACAACATGGTTGAATCAACGCCGCTGCTGAAAGTCGAAGACTTGCAAGTCAGTTTCAAGACGGATGAATCCCAGGTCCGCGCCGTGCGCGGCGTGTCGTTCGAGGTCTATCCCGGTGAAACCGTCGGATTGGTCGGCGAAAGCGGCAGCGGAAAGAGCGTGACGAATCTGGCGCTGATGGGATTGGTGCCCAAGCCGCCGGGCCGTATCGACGGCGGACAGGTTCACTATCAAGGGCAAGACCTGCTGAAATTAAATGATCGGCAAATGCAATCGATCCGCGGTCGCCGCATCGCGATGATCTTTCAAGATCCCATGACGGCGCTCAATCCGTTGATGACCGTCGGGCAGCAATTGACCGAGATGACGCGTTTGCACCTCGGTCTCGGTCGCAAGGAAGCCCATCGTCAAGCGGCCGAGATGTTGGAGTTGGTCGGGATCAGCGGCGCCGAGAAGCGACTGCGCGATTACCCGCACCAATTCAGCGGCGGGATGCGGCAACGCGTGATGATCGCAATGGCTTTGTCGTGCGAACCCGATTTGTTGATCGCCGATGAACCGACCACCGCGTTGGATGTGACGATCCAGGCACAGATCTTGGATCTGCTCCGCGATTTGCAACAGCGTCGCGGTACCAGCATCATCATGATCACCCATGACCTGGGTGTCGTAGCGGAGATCTGTCATCGCGTGTTGGTGATGTACGCCGGACGTGTCGTCGAAAAGGCCGACGCCCAGACCTTGTTCGCCGATCCGAAACACCCCTACACGCAGGGCCTGCTTCGCTCGCTGCCACGGTTTGACCAATCGTCCGACACGTTGGAAGCGATCCCGGGGCAACCGCCCGATTTGGGCAACCTGCCCGGCGGGTGTTCGTTTCGGCCTCGCTGTCCGCTGGCCGTCGATGCGTGCCAATCGCGGGATCCCGAATTGATGAACTTGGACGGTCGGCATGAAGTCGCGTGCTTGGTTGCGCAGGAGGCTGTTGATGTCTGAAACCAACCCATCGCCGATCCAGTCGCCGACTGTCGCGCCGACGTCTGTGCCGGGGGCATCGCCCGCCGCGCCGTTGCTGTCCGTTGAGGACCTTCGCGTTCAATTTCCCTTCAGCCGCGGCTCGTTCCTCAGTCCTCAGCGCGGCGTGATCCGCGCCGTCGATGGACTGTCGTTTGACATCAACAAGGGCGAAACGCTGGCACTGGTGGGCGAGTCGGGGTGCGGCAAATCAACCACCGCGCGGGCGATCATCAATCTGGTGCATCCCACCAGCGGATCGGTGCGGCTGGAAGGTGTCGACATCACGCGGCTGGGCGACCGTGAAATGATGCCGTATCGACGTGTCGTGCAAATGGTTTTCCAAGACCCGTTCGCGTCGCTGAATCCACGCATGACCGTCGGCAGCATCATCGGTGAGCCATTGGCCGTGCACGGATTGGCCTCGGGCAAAGATCGCAAGCTGGAAGTGTTGCGGTTGATGGATTTGGTGGGTTTGAACCCGAGATTTTTGAATCGCTATCCGCACGAATTCAGCGGCGGACAGCGACAGCGGATCGGCATCGCCAGAGCCTTGGCGGTCCAGCCGAAATTGATTTTGTGCGACGAACCGGTCAGTGCGCTCGATGTGTCGATTCAAGCCCAAATCATCAATCTGCTGATGGATCTGCAGCAGCGACTGGGGCTGTCGTACTTGTTCATCGCGCACGACTTGAGCGTGGTTCGTCACATCGCCACGCGTGTCGGTGTGATGTACTTGGGGCGGTTGGTCGAATTGGGCGAGGCCGAATCGGTGTACTCGCATCCCACGCACCCGTACACCGAAGCGTTGTTGTCGGCGGTGCCCGTTCCGGACCCGTCCAAGGCCGCCTCACGTCAGCGGATTCGTTTGGAAGGTGAAGTCCCGACGCCGGATCGGGAACACGTGGGATGCTCATTCGCCGATCGCTGCCCCTTGGTCGTCGACAAATGTCGCTTCGATCGCCCGGTGCACCGGCAGATTTCCGGCAGCGAAAAAGTTCATACGGTGGCGTGTTGGGAACGGGGCTGATCCTGAAATTTCAGAATCTGATCAAATGAAGTGTGACGTTTCGGATCAAAATCGGCCGTGATTGATAGCGGGCCAATTAGAATGGATCGTTCGTGACTCGTTCCCATTCTCGGGACGATGATTGAGTCGACGCCCCGAGCCTGTGAACAAGTTTGTCATTGAGCTGTAGATACACCACCAGTGAAGAGAAACCGGGTTCCCATGAATCGTCGACGCCCCCTGACCGTACAATCGCTAGAATCCCGATTGACGATGAATGCCGGGGCGATCGCCTGCGCTGGACACCACAGTTTTTTCAACCCACGCGACACCAACGGAGATCAGGTTGTCGGACCGCGTGATGTATTGGTGGTCATCAACGCGCTGCAAGTGCACGGCGAGTTGGCGGGAAACGAGTCTCAGGGAGATCCGCCACAGTGTCACGTCGACACGTTGGCGGTGGATGTCAACGGCGATGGAATGCTTTCGCCCGCCGATGTGCTTTCGGTCATAAACTGGTTACAGCAAAACCACCAACAGCGACAGGAATTGTCAGCGGCCCGAGAGACTTGGTCCCGAAACGGGCCGAGCGATTACGTCATGGTTCATCAATGGGGGTATTCGGCCTTCATCCCTGAAGTGACGACAACGGTCCGAGCCGGCGTGATTGCAACGGCGGTGGATGAAAATGGAAATGAAAAGTCCCACGGCGGTTCTTTCGACGCCGGTCTGACTGTGGAAGCCGTCTTCGACCTGATCGAGCAGGAACTTGACCAAGGCCACTTTCGTATCGAAATCAGTTACGATCCCGAAACCGGTCGGCCGACACGGGTTTACTCCGATCCGATGGAATGGGCGGCCGATGATGAATCTCTTTTCATCGTCAACTCGTTCATAGCGCTTGCCTAATGTTCGCTCGTCGGGAGATGTCTGACGGGCAGGAATGCTCGATCAGCGGTTATCCGGCAGGCGTTCACCGACGTCCTTGGACGATTTTGGCTGAGCCATGGAAATCTGCCTCAGCCGCCTTGTCGTTGTCTCTTGCGCCAGTATTGATATCCGGGGATGAAGAAGCAGAGCGCCGAGACGATCCCGAAGATCAGATGCGCCCATCGCGGTGCGACGGCCATCAGTAGCGACGCGGCGAACAGTGCGATCGCTTGAAAGTAAAACGCGCCGGTCAACATGCCCGCTTTGACCACAAACACGATCGCGCTGATCACGCCCAGCAGTGGCGAGAGCACCAGCACGTCGAGTCCGAGCAGCCACTCGATCGGAAACAACATGCCGATCGCGATCATGCTGCCGCCCCAGACGTGCGCGATCTGGCGTTCGATAAACGTTACCGGTCCCATCCGTTGCCGGAATTTCCAAAACACGGCCGCCCACGCGCCCAATCCGAGCGTCCACAGCCCCATGTAGATGAATCGATTTTCGTAACCTAAGAATTCGAGCTGCCAGGTCAAATAACACGCCACCAAGAGCACCAGGGAATGCCACATCCAAAGCGTGCCCCAGTTTTCCAGCACGGCGGCGTGGTGCGTTTCGCGAAAAATCCTGGCGATCACTTGTGCAAACCGTCCGCTGCGGGCCGCCACGACTTCATCGGCCAGAAAGGCCTCCAGATCCTTCGCCAGATCGCCGGCCGTGGCGTAACGCAGATCGATCGGTTTTTGCAGACAGCGAATCACGATCATCTCCAGATCGCGGTCCAGTCCCGGGCGGAGTGCCCGCGGGGGACTGGGGTCTTGTTCGATCACCAGCATCACCATCTCCACGGGCGTTTCTGCGACGAACGGTGGTCGGCCGGTCAGGGTGAAGTAGAGCATCGAACCCAGGCTGTAGATGTCGGTCGCCGGCCCGAGCAACTCACGTCTGCCGCCGGCTTGCTCGGGCGACATGTAGGCCGGCGTTCCGACCAGCATGCCGCTGCGGGTCAGATTGACGTTGGCGCCCGATTCTTTGGCCAACCCAAAGTCGGTGATCAGCGTTTGGCCTTCCTTGGTGAGCAGGATGTTGCTGGGTTTTAAGTCGCGATGAACGAAACCTTGGTCGTGGGCGAATTGCACGGCGCGGGCGACGTCGGCGATGATTCGGGCGGCTTCACGCTGCGGCAGCGGCCCCCGGGCGGTCCGATCGGCGAGCGTTTCTCCCTTGATGTACTGCATGCTGAAGAACGGGCGACCGTCGATGTCGCCGACTTCGTAGACGGGAACGATGCCTGGATGGACCAGCCGAGCCGTTGCCGCCGCTTCGGCCAAAAAGCGTTCCAGGTCGACGTCGCTGGCCAACCGGCCTCGCAGAATCATCTTGACCGCGACTTCACGGTCCAGGCTGATCTGACGGGCGCGGAAGACGACGCCCATGCCGCCGCGTCCGACCTCTTCGATCAGTTCATAGTCACCGATCGTGGTGGGCAGCTTGAGACGTCGCCAGCGATTGTCGTCCCCGGCAGGTGTCGGCGGCCGCTGATCGGCGGCGATCCCCGCGGTGTCGGTCACCAACACGGCGCCCCATAGTTTGCGGAGTTCGTCGGCCAGGTCTGGGTTCTCGCGGCAGACGCGATCAAAATCGATCGGTTGGTCGCGGCAGATCGCATCGGTCAGCTCGGCCAACAAGTCCGCCAACCGCTGCTCGTCGCGGGCCGACAGGTCGCTCACCGGCGAAACTCATCACTGGTCGATGACGACTGGTCGTCCTCTTGAAGCACCTCACGCAATCGACGCACGGCGCGGAGGTACCGCATGCTTGCCGCGGGCGGATTGAGCCCCAGCACCTCGGCGATTTCCAAGTTGGAAAGGTGCTCGTAGTGCCGCATCAGGATGATTTCGCGATCCTGGTCATTCAACTTTTCGATCGCCGCTTCGACCTTGGCGGCAATCTCGCGTTGCGTGGCGGCCGTCGCGGGTGTCAAACCGGGATCACACAGTTGGACGGCCAACTCCATCGTCGACTGGTCGGGACCGCCCGGGGAGGTCATCGGTTGCTCGCGGTCCATGTTCCGCTTTGCGCTGACGCGATGCCGCCGATAGGTATCGATGATCCGATCCCAAGCGATTTGGCGCAACCAAAGGTGGAACGCCATCGCCGGGTCGGACAGGTATTTGTCGAGCCGACCGCTGGCTTCGATCATCACGTCTTGAACGACATCGCTGACGTCCACGCGGCGTTGGACCTTGCGGTCCAGACGCAATTCGATCAGCCGCCGGATCGGCGCCCGGTGCTTTTCCAGCAAACGGTTGACCGCGTCGGAATCGCCCGACCGCGCAGCGGCCAGCAGGGTTTCCGTTTGATCGTCACCGGCCCAAATCGACTTTGTCATGAGATGCTCCTAGGGGGATCATAGTCGATCGGGAAGCCGTCCCGCGGTTACTCGGCCGGGTGCAGCACGATGTTTTTGAACCGCACGACCATCGGATCGCCCCGGTGCAATTGAAACGCGATCACGCCCGATGAAGCGGATTTGCCGGGCTGGTTGTCGAACACTTCGGCCGTCATCGTTTCGTTGATGAAGTGCTGCAGGTGGTTGCCTTTGGCGACGATGCGATACTCGTTCCACTGGCCGGGGTGAATGCCGTTGCCGAGTTTGGTTCCGTCGGCAAAGGTCTTGCGGGTTTTCTTGCCCTGCTCGTCGATCGTGACCGACTGACCGCGTTCGGCCAAGATGCCGCGGCCTTTTTCTTCGTACAGAATCCCGGCGTAGCGGTTCGAAAAATCGATGTCCGCCTGGTAACCTCCGACGACAAATTTTTCCTTGTCCAGGATCTTGCTGCGATATTGCACGCCGGAGTTCGTGTTTTCGATCTTGAATTGGAACGTCAATTCAAAGTCGCTCGGTTCGCTGCCGGTGTAGATCAAAAACGTGTTTTGTTGCAGCGGTTTTTCGGCGACGGTTCGGCCGACAATCTGGCCGTCTTCGACCGACCACAAATCGGCACGCCCGATCCACCCGGAAAGATCCTTGCCGTTGAACAAGGAGACGGATTCGGGGGGCGTGGTCGAATCGTCTTGGCAAAAACCGGTGGAGGCCAGAAGGGCGAGCGCGGCGAGCGCGGTAGCGAAGCGGGGCATATCAGCTCTGGGTGTCTGGGAGGAACGCCGAACGCCCGTTTCTGCGATTGGTGGCGCCGGCTGCGAATGCAGGAATTGTAATCAATCCTGCCGCTCGTCGAGACGGACCACCCGTGGAAGTCCGCTCAGGGGACCAGCGGGCAACGCTGTGAAGCATTGATTCCCTGCGTTTGACGAGGTGTTAGCGGCAGGGCGCGAGCCCTCCGGTCCCTCATCGTTCCCGAAACACCGGAGGGCTCGCGCCCTACCGCTGAAAAATAATTCACAGCGTTGCCCGGCGGGGGCCAAGGAGGCGATCTGGGCTACTTGCGAGGTCGATGGAGGTGCAAGTACTCGACGTTCGTCAACCAGACTTCTTCGGGCCCGCTGCTGTGAACCAATGAGCTGTGGCAGATCCGACAGACGATTCCCGGCGCGACGCCATCGTTGAGCGACACGACCGCTTTTTCAAAGTCGGATTTCTGGGAGCTCAAAAAAGCCAGCCCGCCTTGGCTGATGTCACGCGTGATGGCGAAGAACGACCGGCCCGTCTCCTTCATCTGGAGATCCATGGGTTGAACCGAAATCTCGAGCGTTCGCGGGATCCGACGGCTGGCACGACGTTCGGGCCCTGTGTAGCCGTCGGCCGACGGGATCAGGCAATGGATTTCATCGTCGCCGGTGGGGACACCCAATCCAACTTGCTCCGCGACGGGGGGCGTTTCCGAAGTGTCGATCGCAGTGTTTGGCGCTGAGTTCATGATTGACAGGTGGGCGATTCGTTTCGACTGTCCGACTCAGGGCGGCTGGCACAGAACGGCTGCCTCAGGTGGGCGGCCATTTCGTAAACCGATGACGGACCACACCAAACCTATGTCGAAAAACACGCACGTGTCGCACCGTCTTGCATTTGTCCGATTGCCCTCAGATCGAGAGTGGCGGCCGGTGAGCGGCCGGAACCTACGCCGTCTTGCCCTGGCGCACTTCGGCACTGGCGATCATTTGTGTGACGATCTCTCGAAGCGAAACGCGGATGTCCCAGTCGGGATAGTCGCGGCGCAACTTGCTCAGATCGCTGATGTAGCAGATGTGATCGCCCTTGCGATTTTCATCGCCGATTGAGTACTCGATTCGGTGTCCGCTGATTTCTTCGATCAACGCGATACACTCGAGCACGCTGGCTGCGTTTTCACGTCCGCCCCCGATGTTGTAGACCTCGCCGGGGCGAGGGTTATTGGCAAAGGCTTCGAAGGCGCCGACGACATCGGAGCACTCGATTTGGTCGCGGACCTGTTTTCCCTTGTAGCCAAAGATCGTGTAGGGTTTTCCCGTCACGGCGACGTGGACCAGATAGCTGAGGAAACCGTGCAATTCCACTCCGCTGTGGCTTGCCCCGGTCAAACATCCGCCGCGAAAGATTCCCGTCTTCAATCCGAAGTACTTTCCGTATTCCTGCGCCAGCACATCGGCGGCGGTTTTACTGGCGCCGAACAGTGAATGCATGGTCTGGTCGATGCGACAGGTTTCGTCGATCCCGTGGTAGTCTTCTTCGCGCGCGTAGTCCCAGCGGGTCGGGTGTTCTCGCAATGGCAGTTCATTGGGGGCGTCGCCGTAAACTTTGTTCGTGCTCATGTGACAGAACACGGCATCGGGCGCATGGCGGCGGGTGGCTTCCAACAGGTTCAACGTTCCGACCGCGTTGACTTCGAAATCCAGAAACGGGATCGCGGCCGCTTTGTCGTGCGAGGGCTGTGCGGCGCAGTGAATGATCAGATCGGGCGTTTCGTTCTTGAACAAGTCCAGGATTGCGTCGCGGTCACGAATGTCGATGGACTCGGTGCGGAAATTCTGGGTTTCTGCTTCCAGCTGCGTTTGATTCCACTGGGTGCTGCCGTCGGGCCCAAAAAAAGTCGAACGCATGTCGTTGTCGATGCCGATGACTTGATCGCCCGCTGCGTCCCAATGACGCACCGCGGCTGACCCGATCAATCCGCTGGATCCGGTAACGATGACACGCATGAATCGATGGCCAATAAAGAATGAAGGTCGAAGAGAAGGGAAAGGATCGCTAGAATCCGACGTCGGTCATTCAACACGCTGCTCGGGCTCGGTGCTATTTAAGACAATAACGGGGGGCTGTCCACCTGGGCAGTCGTCGATGGAACGAAATCGCCGTTCGCAGCCATGCCCACGGCACCGGGCGTCCTGGGTGTCCCGCTCGTCGATTTTCACTCTATCGGAACAACCGTGAACGCAATCCAATCTGACAGTGGAACGAATTCGAATCCCCCCGATTCGCCCGCCAACACGGTGATCATCGGCGGGGGGCTGGCGGGGCTGTCCTGTGCCAAGCGGCTTGCCGAGGGCGGTCATCCGGTCACGTTGCTGGAGGCCAGCGATCGCGTCGGCGGGCGTGTCCGGACGGACGTGGTCGACGGGTTGAAACTGGATCACGGTTTTCAGGTCTTGCTGACCGCCTACCCGGCTTGCCGCGAGTTGCTCGATTACGAAGGCCTGCGTCTACGAGCATTCGAGCCCGGGGCGTTGGTGCGCAAACGCGGTCGGTTCGCCCGCCTCGGCGATCCCTGGCGTCGACCGGGGCAGGCGTTGGCCACCGCGACCAGCCCGGTCGGGTCCCTGATGGACAAATTGCGGATCGCCAAGGCCCGGTTTCTGGCCGGACGGGGATCGCTGCACGACTTGTATCATCGCGACGGCGAGTCGACCGAGCAGCGACTGGGGCAGCTCGGTTTTTCCAAAGCGATGATCGATGAGTTCTTTCGGCCATTTCTCGGCGGCGTTTTTCTGGACGAATCGCTTTCGACGTCCAGCCGAATGTTCGAATTTGTTTTTCGCATGTTTGCCGCCGGCAACATCGCCATTCCCGCCGATGGCATGGCTGCCATTCCGCGACAGCTGGCCGAACGCCTTCCGCGCGGAACGTTGCGGTTGAACACCACGGTCGCATCGATCGAGCACGTTGACCCACACCATCGGATTCATCTGACCGATGGCAGCCACCTCGACGCGGCATCCGTCGTTGTCGCGACCGAAAGCAACGCCGCGGCGAGATTGCTCGATGCGCCCGACCTGGCAACCCGCTGGAACGATGCCACCACGATGTACTTCGTCGCCGACCGCTCGCCCAACACCGGCAAGCTGTTGATGTTGCGGGGTGATGAAACGGGGCCGATCCAGACCGCCGTCGTGCTCAGCGATGTCGCGCCCGAATATGCTTCCGGCGGCCGATCACTGATTTCGGTCAGCATCTCGGATGCTCAGACCGAGCAACCGGCCGATGCGTTGGAAGATTCGGTTCGTGACCAGGCACGGCGCTGGTTCGGCGACGACGTCGATCAATGGGATCTGGTGCAAACCATCCGCGTCCCGTACGGATTGCCCGAGTTGAATCTGGATCCCGTCGTCCAGCCCGTTCGCGCTGATCAGATCGATGGGCTCCATGCTCCGGCGAATCTCTACGTCTGTGGCGACTACCGGGAAACCCCCAGCATTCAAGGTGCCATGAACAGCGGGCTGCGTGTGGCGGCGGAGATCCTCGACGCGAAATCGGTTTGAAAGCGGATCCGCCCTCGGTTTGCTCGGAATCACTGCAGTGGTTATTCTGTCGCTCCTGCCTGACGAGGTCGTCGCTGGCAGGTTGGCGGCCCGCTCTGACCGTTCTCCTCACCATGCTTCCAGCCAGGGATCACTCGATGCACCTGCATCAGCAGCCAGCTCATTTGTCTCCGAATCTGTGCTCGGAGAGCTAGACATGGCCGATCCTGAAACTGCGGGCTCTGACACGTTCGGATCGGAGACTTCCCGATCAGACGCATCCCACTCTGAGGCTTGGATCGAAGCGATCAACGATGCCGCGAAGGAACTCGGGGGCGGCTGGATTGCACTGCGTCGCTATCTGCACCAGCACCCGGAACTTTCCGGCCACGAAACGCTGACGACTCAGTACCTGAAAACGCTGCTCGCCAAGTTGGATCTGCCGATTCGTGTCGCCGGTGACGGTCGTGGATTGATCGCCGACATGGTGACCGACAAAGCTTTGGCGAATCACCCCCGCATCGCGATCCGCGGCGACATCGACGCGTTGCCGATTCAAGACGAAAAATCCGTCGCCTACCACAGCACGGTCGACGGGGTGATGCATGCCTGCGGACACGACGTTCATGCGACCGTGATCGTCGCCGCCATGCAGCTGCTCTCGCAGTTGCAACACACCGGCAGGTTACCCTGGCCGATCGCGGCGCGGGCGATCTTGCAGCCGGCCGAGGAAACCGCCGAAGGCGCCTTGCACATGATTCATCATCATGCCCTCGCCGACGTCGGTGCCGTCTTGGCGTTGCACGTCGATCCCACCCGCCAGGTCGGCTGTGTGGGGTTGCGAGAACACGCCTTCACCGCGGCCTGTGACATGTTGGAGGTCAGATTCATCGGTTCGGGAGGCCACGCCGCACGGCCGCACTTGACCAACGACCCGATCGATGCCTGCACCCGGTGGATTCAGTCCGCTTATCGGCGTGTCCACCGGGCCATCAACGCCCACGATACCGTCGTGCTATCGATCGGAATGATCGACGCGGGACACAGCCCCAACGTCATCCCGGACACCGCGACGATCAAAGGGACGCTTCGATCACTGAGCGTCGAAGCACGTCGACGGACTCTGGAGGTGCTCGAAGACGTTGGCGAAGCGACGGCGCGCGAAACGGGATGCGAGGTCCGGCTGCGACTCGGTTCCTCCGCCCCGGGTGTGATGAACGACCCGGCGCTGATTCGATTGCTGCACGATTCGGCGATCCAAGTCCTGAACCCGGCGTCGGTCGATTGGATCGACGAACCGAGTATGGGCAGCGAAGATTTTTCGTTTTATTTGGAACACGTTCCCGGCGCGATGTTCCGCTTGGGTGTCGCGGGCGATCAGGTCGGCGGGGCGCCGCTGCACACCGGAAATTTTGATGTCGATGAGCATGCCATCGCCCACGCCGCTAAACTATTCGCAGCGTCGATCATCAACTACTTTGACCCGGACCGGTGATGAGCAAGTTCCAGTTTCATTCGAACACGTCGCAAACTGTCGGGGTCGAATTGGAACTCGGGATCGTCGACACTGATTCGATGGCGCTGTCCAACCGCAGCAGCGAACTGTTGGCGACCCTGCCCGACGACATCTCTGAATCGTGCAAGCACGAATTGATGCAGTCCTGCGTCGAAGTCATCAGCGGCGTCTGCACCACGGTGTCCGAAGCCCGCGTGGATCTGTCCGGAAAACTGAGGTCCCTGCAACATTCCGCCGACAATCTAGGACTCGGGCTCTGGTGGGGCGCGACGCATCCCTTCAGCCACTGGCAGGACCAAGTCGTCACCGATGACGAACGCTATCGCGGACTGGTCCGATTGCTGCAAGAGATGGCGCGGCGGCTGATCACGTTCGGGTTGCACGTCCACGTCGGCGTCGATTCGGGCGACAAAGCTGTCATGATCTGCGATCGAATCATGCAGCACCTGCCGTTGCTGCTGGCACTGTCGGCGAGTAGCCCCTATTGGGAAGACCGTGACACGGGGCTGCACTCGCATCGCAGCAAAGTCATGGAAGGGCTGCCGACGGCGGGCTTGCCAACGCTGATGCGCAACTGGAGTGAATACGTGTGGCTGGTCAACCACATGGAAGAGACCGGGTTCATCAACACGATCCGTGAGATCTGGTGGGATGTGCGTCCACACCACAATTTCGGCACCGTCGAAGTCAGGATGTGTGACATGCCGGGGAACATCGATCACGTTTGTGCCCTGGCGGCGTTGATCCAGTGCCTGGTCAAGTACCTCAGCGATCGGATCGATGAGGGGACGTACCAGTTCGACTGCCACCCGATGATGGTGCGGCAAAACAAATGGCGGGCGGCGCGTTACGGAGTAGCCGCGACGCTGGTCGACACCTTTGACTATTCCGAGAAAACCGTGGCCGAGATCGTCGAACGCTTGCTCGGCAAATTGCGCGGCGTCGCGCAAGACCTGAATTGCGAATCGGAATTGTTGATGGTCCGAGAGATCGCCGGCCGAATCGATTGGGCCGACCGCCAGCGTCTGATCTTGCAAAAGGCCGGCACGCGAGAAGAGATCGTCAAACAGTTGATTCAGCAGTCGAGGATTCAGTGAGCCCAGCTTTCTTGCCTCCCCTTGGCATTCGTGTGATTCGTGGACAATCTGCGGTGTCCCCCATGGAGCGCCGTCGCCCGATGGTCCCAGCACGTGGCGCGAGGTTGTGATCGTGACACACGCCGCTGGCCATCGCTTTCGTGGACAGTGTTCTGCACGCCCTTAAAACGAACCGCCTCCTCCCATCCCGCCTCCCATGGCTCCGCCAAAACCTCCCCCCATCCCGCCTCCGCCGGATCGATTGAATCGCAGGTCGCTGCGCATCTGCTGTTCGACGTCGTTGCTGACGATCGATTGAGTCCGGTCCATTTCGATCGTGTAGACGTAGTGATGATCATACGCGTTGCTTCCGAAGCGTTTGGCGGGGATCGTCAAATCCCAACGCAGGATGCCTGTCGGACGCTGCATCCGCAGGTACTTGGCGTCGGCGGACAGGTTTCCCAATGAAGCGGAATCTGTCACGACGTTGACCGTTCCTGAATCGCTGGTGATCGGAATTCGGTCATACAACTGAATCTCAATCTCTTCAGGATGGTAGTTGGAAATGACGAGTCGGTATTCGAGTTTGGAGAGTCGGTTGCCACCTTGAATGGATTCTTCGCGGGCGAGTAATTCGCGTCGCGTGCGGACTTGTCGGTCGGCTCCCAATCCGACGGCAAACTCGCCACCTGCGGCGGTCGGTGGCAGCGTGGTGCGTCCGACGAATCGTCCATCCAGAAAGACGGTGGCGTCGCCGCCGACCAGACTTTGGCCGGTTTCGTTTTCCAACGCGGCCTCGCGATAGGCGAAACTGCTCAGCAACGGCGTGACGACACGATAGATCGGGCTTTTAATGGCCCAACGCAGAATCGTGATCGCCTGGTCGGCGGTCTGGTCGGCCACATCGATCCGTTCGGCTACGCGATAGGTTTCGTCGGTCAGGTTGGTGTTCGCGTCATCGGCCATTTCCCGCTGCACACTTTGCCGCCGATTGATTTCGTATACCTGACGGCCCGCCGCTTCGGTGTTCAATGCAAGGTTGCGTTGCCACAACGCCGGGTCCTCCCAGGCCGGCGGGGTGCCCGCCGACTGCGAAGACTTGGCATAGCCGGCCATCGGATCGGTTTGATCGCCCGCCTTCTGGTTGACCGAGACTCTTAGCGGTACCAACAGCGGTGTGGCGGCTTGCAAGTTGGGCACACCGGTACAGAATGCCAACCGAACGCCTCGCCAATCTTCACCACTGTGTTGCATGACGGTCCCGTCCAGTTGAACGACAAACTCATCGGCACCTTGCTGGCGGGCCGTTGCGTGAATGGTGTACTGCGGCTCCCAAGAAACCTCGTCCACCCAATAGCTCAACCGCAGCAACCCGCCGCTCGGCGCGTCGATCATCAACGTCGCATCAAAGGTCGCTGCGGGTTTTGAATCGGTTTCGTTTTGACTTTGACGCATCGATTCTTCCATTTGATTCTGTAGCGTCTGTAACTCCCGTCGCGCCACGTGCAGTTCTTTGGCGAGCGCTCGCCGGCGCTGCATGACGAAATCCGCAATCGCCGTGACCGAGTCGACTTTCAGTTCGGATTGCCTGAGATCGTCGTTGGTCTGCGCGGACGAAAACGTCACCAGATCCTCAATCGTTTCGAGGTCTTGTTCAATGACCGCGACTTCATGTGCCGCGTCTTGCAGGGCTTGGTTTTGCACCGTTCGTTCTTCTTCCCGCTGTCGTCTTCTTGCATCGTCCGGCGGGATTTGATGCGGCGTGACACGCAACGAACGGACCGTGATTTCGGCGTCGGATTCCCAGCGAACCGATTGATCGCGGATGGTTTTCGGTAACCCCGTGACGCGGATCATTTGACCTTCAGCGGACGGTGCAACATTGATTTCTCGCACGACGTTGGCTTGACGTCGAAAGACGGTGACCGCCGTGATAGGACTGTCCACGTCGACCACGGCCTTCGGATCCTGCGCGGTCTTCGGCTCCTGCGCGGAAACGCAGCCACAGGAAAGTAGCAACGCCGCGGTCGATGCAAACACGATCCTACGAAAGAAGGCGGCGTCTTTGACAATTCCGATGATCGCTTGCATGTTCCAACCTCGTTGAGTGGTCTGCTGTAGCAAAACGCTACAGTCGCATGATTGACTGCGACGCAAAATCAAACGTTGATGTCTGAACGTTGCGTGCCCGACGGTGAAGATGCATTCGGCATGCCAAGTGCAGTGACGTAAGCTTCCAGCTTGCGATTCCCGATGACTTGATCGGCAAGCATGATGCGGACCCCACAAGAGGAGCACCACGTTCATGAGATTCATCGCCTTGTCGTTTCTGCTCTTCCTGTCGCCAGGTCTGGTGTCGGCGCAAACGACCGCAGTTTCTCGTCATTGGCTCAGCCCGGGCCTGAGTGATGACATTTCGAGTTCAGCGGTGACGAAAGCCGGTGGGCCGGTGGTTTCCTTTCCTTGTGATCCGCTGATGAGTGTGAAGCAGGAGCGGTTGCTGACCGTTGCGTTGATGAAGCCGTCGCCGTTTCATTGGGTTCCCGGTTTGCCACTGAGCCAGATGGCGGCGGAACTCAGTGAACAGGTTCCGGTGTTCCTGGATCAGAGGGCATTGGAGGAAATCGGAATCGATCCGGATTCTCCAATCGGCGCGGGAGTGATGACGCATGAGCAGACGCGTTCACAGCGACGACACGCGGAGCGGGCGAAATGGTGGCAGCAGGATGAAGTCGCGGTGATGGAGGGGCGTCCCAGTTTGATCGATGATGTCTTGAATCGTGTGAGAGACTTGCATTTGACACTGATGATCGTTCGCGGTCAGGTGATCCTCACCACGATCGAAGCCGCCGAAGACGACTTGGCGACGAGGATCTATGATGTGACGCCATTGATCAGCATGAGACCGCGTGCCCCTTGGGACTCCGTTTCGCGATCAACTGGGATCGGTGAGACCTCTCCCGATTTCGAATCCCTGATGGACATGATTGAAACCAGCATCGACCCTGATACGTGGGAACGGCTCGGTGGGAACTCGACGATCATCGCTTCGACGATTCGAGACCGTCAATGGATTGTGGTTTCCACCACTTCGATGACGCACTGGAAATTGCAGCGGTTGCTCGATCGGCTGAATCAATGATCCGGTAGCGGTCCGTGACGATCTGACAAGGCCAGCCTACTGATTCAGCTGCTCCTCAATCATTTCGCCTTGGGCTCGTGTTCCCAGTGCACCCCACAATCCGTAGGGGCTGTGACTGCCGGGGGCACGCGGGCCGGTTCCGCCTAGGACGACGGTACCGATGTTCGGATCTCCGCTGTCGACCGAATCGGTCATAAAGATCACCGCTCCGTCAGCCATCAACACGTGCACGCCGCCCTGGTGACGACTTGATGGAGGCAGCATGCCGATGCCGGAATCACCCCCGGCCAGACAAACCTCTCGGTTCGGCGGCAGGATCGTATTGAACCCGGTGTACAACGCCGCTCCGTCGGCCCAACGAAAGCCGCGTTTCTGGTCCTCGCTACCGAAGCGATTGGGGTGGTCATCCGTGCGGGACCAGAACATCGGCCGTTGGGGATCGATTTGGTTTTCGCAAAGTTTAGGGACATCGTGAATCATGGCCCAATCATTCAGCAACGATCCAGAGGTTCGAATGTCACCGTCCTCCAGGTCGGTGGAGATTTCTCCAGCCAAGATCGTGTTGCTCAATCCGTCGTGAATGTCCCGCCATCGCGTCGCTCGCCGGGGAACGAACGCCCCGCGACCGGACGCCGCCACTTCATCGCTGCGATCGGTGACCCAGGCTTGTGCGTCTTGGCTCCATCGGATCGGACCGGTGTTCATCCCCGCGGTCGCGTCGCCCAAGCAGACAGCCAGATTGGCGCGACCGTGCGCGGGCAAGCCGAGGCCTGGATCGGAAGGGCAACGAAAGACAGGGAACTCCGTTTGCCATGGATGGAATCCACGCGTCCAAGGTGCCGGCCCCATCGGCGCATACGTGGTGTCGTTAGACGATGATTCTCCGTCGGCAATCGCTTGCCAGGTTGTTTGCTGTTCGAGGAACGGCAGCAACCCGACCAGCGCGCTCAAGCGGTACCGGTTGTTGCCCGGTGCGGACGTGCCTCCGGAATCGGAACACGGGTCAAAAGTACCGCCCATCTGCATGGGAAGTTGCTCGTTGGCCGAGTGATAGTTGTGAAACGCCAGGCCGACTTGTTTGATGTTGTTGGAACAGCTCATCCGTCGCGCCGCTTCTCGCGAGGTGCGCACGGTGGGCAACATCAGCCCGACCAAGACGCCGATGACCGCAATCACGACCAGCAACTCGATCAACGTCATTCCGGAGGGTTTTGTTCGTTGATTCATGCGGTGCTCCTGTTTTCGGCTTGTGTTGGAATTTTCGCGTCTGCGAAGAGAAAGCGGAGGACCGCATTTTTTGATCGCATCTCCGCCCGGGATGAAATCAAAACCCATTCATACACCGCCAACGGCACGAGCCAGCTGAGCCACGCGTTCAAGCGGTACGTCCATTCCGATTCCAGATTCGAAACGATCATCAATCCCGCCACGACGCGCAGCAACAGCGGTGACCAAAGCAACAGGTAACAACGCGTTGCCCAGCGACGGTGGGCCGCGAGGTTGCCGGCGCGGACAAATGACACCGCAACGAGAATCGTCGCACCGGTCAAGATCGACTGGACGATGAAGCCGAGTTGGGCGATCGGTCCGGCGTATGCTTGCAGCGACATCACCAAACCGCTGGGGACGACCATCAACCCGATCAGGGCGCACTGTGTCTTGCCGAGTGTGCGATGGACACGCCGCCAACGCGGCTTTCCGCCGCTGAAGAGCAGGAACGTGCCGAGGATCAACGCGGCCGGTCCGGCGAACAGGTGCAAATAGAATGCCCAGCGATAGAGTCCGACGAAGCTGAATCGGCGTCCGGCGAGAAACGGCGACGCATCGAAATCGGCTGGAAAGTACCACCGATATTGGTACAGAATCGCCAGAAACACCTTGATCGAAACGATCACGCCGCCCCAAAACAGGACCCTGATCAGTCGCCCAGATCGGTTGGGGTGTGCGTTCTGTTCCACGTGATCCCCGGGGCTGCCGATTGATGGTGGATGCGAGAGAAGACTTAGGTTCTACGCTGCCGGACGAATCTGGTTCAGATTCTGGTGTTTTCGCATTTTAACCGTTGCGTTATGTTTTGGGGAAACCGAAGCATGACTGCTTCATCATTGCTCCACTGCGGCGACGAAAGGATCGTTTTCGCGGTGTCAACGTGAATGGAGTGATCCATGTTGTTGCTCTCTCGTCGTGAAAATGACCGCATCGATTTTCTTGGATTGGGAGTTTCGATCGAGGTGGTTCGTCTGACGCGTTCGCGCGCCACCCTTGCCATCAAAGCACCCCGGCATATTCGAGTCGTCAGGCATGAACTGCGACCTGTCGGGAATGAGGCAGCGGCCCGCGAAGCGTTTTGTGCCGTGGTCCGCCGCGAAGTGATGTCGATGATCCAAACCGAGATCAACGCAACCACGATGAAGCTAAAGCTTGCTCAAGAAAAGCTGTTGGCCGGTGATCGTGACGACGCGTTGACGGCCTTGGACGAGGCGTTGGCGAGACTGGAGGTATTGCGCAGCGAAGCGTCCAGCCTTCAGTCCGATCGCTTCGAAGAACGCTGTGAAACGGCGTTCGCCGATGATTGGACGGTCGCCGGCGGTGTCGCCGAGTCGTCGGTCGGGTATGCCAATTCAGCCGCCGGAGAGGTTTCCGATCCGACCGGCACCGTGGTGGTCGCTCAATCGCCCGACGATGCGTTGGCGACCGAGTGGGCGGCAGCAGGAGACGAACTCCTGTCAGATCCGGATGCCGTGACGGTTGTTGTCTTCGCGCTGAGCTAACGCTCGGCTGTCCGACGCGTTCCCGTGCCCCACCGATCCGCAGCGATCGCAGCGATTAGCCGGAGGTCAGCGCAGCGCCACCTCCGGTGCCGGACGCGCCCCCGCGCCCCACCGATCCCGACGGGATCGCAGCAACACGCCGTTGCGAACCTATGCGGTTCCTTCGGCTTCGGCTTCCGCGTCGACTTCGGATTCTTGGATGTACTGCTTTCCGCGATAGGTCACCGCGACGGCGATAAAGATCACGGCGGCGACCAGCATCAGTCCGGTGAAGAACCAGTAATACGACGCCCCCGGCAACTTGGACGTACCGTCGGCGTTGCTGATCACGGCATTGACGCCGGCGGTGATGAAGTTGCCCAGGGAGACCGACAGCAGGTAAAAGCTCATCACGATACTTTTCATGCTGTTGGGTGCCTGCGTGTAACTGAATTCCAAGCACGTGATGGAGACCATGACTTCGGCAGCGGTCAACAGAATGTAGGCCAACACCTGCCACGAAATACTCGGTGTGCCTCCGTTCTGAATCGACGTTTCAATCAAGGCGCTGATCGAGAACGCAAAGACGGTGACAAACATCCCGATCGTGATTTTGCGGAGCGGGGTGAGCGGAAAGAATTTGCTGATCGCGGGATAGACGGCGTAGCTGAACAGCGGCACCAGGATCAGGATCAGGAACGGATTGGCCGCTTGGATCTGGCTGGATAATAATTCCACCCCCATCACCGTGCGGTCCATGTTTTCGGCCTGCAAGACCCAGGCGCTGGCCGTCTGATCAAACAGGCTCCAAAACACCGCGACGAGGATGTAGATCGGGGCCAGTCGAAGCAGCGCTTGGCCGCCTTCGCCGGTGAATGCCTCGCGAAAGACTTGGGGGCCGCGGGGGGGAATGTGAACGAACTTGTTGCGTCCCATCCAGAACAACAAGGTCGCGATCGCCATCAAGATGCCTGGCACACCGAACGCGATTTGGGGTCCGTATCGATCCAGCAGCCAGGGCGTCAGCACGGTGGAGGCAAACGCGCCCAGATTGATCGCGACGTAGAACCAGCCGAATACCTTGCTGAGCAGATGAGAATTCTTGGTGCCGAATTGGTCACCGACGTGGGCGGAAACACAGGGCTTGATGGCACCGGTGCCCAGCGCGATCAGGCTCAGTCCGATGGCCAGCCCCAAACGGGTTTCGTCGAGCGCCAGCGCCAGGTGCCCGAAACAGTAGAGCACCGAGAGGTAGAGAATGGTTTTGTATTTTCCGAACAGCCAGTCGGCCAGGAACGCACCCAGCAGCGGAGTGAAGTAGGCGGCCATCACGAAGGTGTGGACCCAGAACTTGGCGTCGTTGTCGCTCATCGGGTCGACGTCGCCGCTGTTGCCGATCAGGTATTGGGTCATGAAGACGGTCAGGATCGCCTTCATGCCGTAGAAGCTGAACCGCTCGGCCGCCTCGTTGCCGACGATGTAGGGAATCCCCGGCGGCATCGTCGTGATGGGATACGGCGTGGTTTGCCAGCCCTGGTTGTTTTCCGGGGGCGTGTTCGAATCCGACGTTTCGCTGGGCGGTGTATAGGGCACGATGCTTCGCCATGGTTGCGTGAAAGGAATCGTTCGCTTCGACGCACATCATGCCCGACTGGCCCCATCGGGACAACGGAGGTTTAGAACCCTCCCCGGTCTTTTCATTCGCTGGTTGCCCGAAGAGGTGAGCGAGGGGCGTTGCGTGGCGCCTTGCCGATAACATGCCGGCTGCAATCAAACGCCGGCTTGTCCCACCGTCGCCGGCTCGGCCGGGCAATGGGGTGTGATCAACTCGCCTCGGCTGATCACGACCAGTCCGCTTTCGGTGACCTTGAATCCACGTTCGGCATCGGCGATCGGGTCGAAACCGATCTCGGTTTCCGGCGGGATCGAAACCCCCTTGTCGACGATCACGCGGCGCAGCCGGCTGCGCCGCCCGACGTTCACCTCGTCAAACAAGATGCTGTCCTCGACCGAGGAATAACTGTTGATTCGCACGCCGGGCCCGATGACGCTGCGGGCGACACTGCCGCCACTGATGATCGCGCCCTGGCAAACCAGCGAATCCATCGCCGTCCCCCGACGCGTCGAGATGCCTTCGCTGCCGAAAACAAACTTCGGCGGCGGCAACATCGGCTGGAACGCACGCACCGGCCAATGCTTGTCGTACAAGTTCAACTGCGGATCGATGCTGATCAGGTCCATCGTCGCTTCGTAGTACGCGTCGATCGTCCCGACGTCCCGCCAATACGCGTCCGACTTGCGGTTTTCGTCCAAGAACGGAAACGCGCAGACCAAGTGCGAATCGATCGCCTGGGGGATGATGTTCTTGCCGAAATCGTGATCGCTGTCCATCCGCGTGGCGTCGGCGCACAGCTGCTCGTACAGGAACCGGGCATTGAAGACATAGATCCCCATCGACGCCAAGCAGAACTCGGGGTCCTCGGGCGTCGCAATCGGGTTCTCGGGCTTCTCTTGAAATCCGATGACGCGGCCGTCCAGATCGGTTTGCATGACGCCGAATTGCCGTGCCTCGTCGACCCGCACGCGCAGCGCACCGATCGTGATGTCGGCATCGAGCTTGCGATGGTGATCGACCATCGGCCCGTAGTTCATTTTGTAGATGTGGTCGCCCGCCAGGATGACGATGTGCTCGGGCTGTTCCCGCTCGATCGCGTAGATGTTCTGGTAGACCGCATCGGCGGTCCCGGAATACCAATTGCCCGCGATTCGCTGCTGGGGCGGAACGACGTCGATGAACTCACCGAGTTCGCGACAGAAGTAATTCCGCCACGCCATATTGATGTGTCGGTCCAACGATTGGGCTTTGTACTGAGTCAACAACAACAGCCGCCGCATGTCGCTGTTGAGACAATTACTGAGCACAAAATCGATGATCCGGTAGAGACCACCAAAGGGCACCGCGGGTTTCGCGCGGTCGCGTGTCAGGGGTTCCAATCGCGAACCCCGACCGCCTGCCAAAATCACCGTCAATGTGTCACGCATTCGAGCCACCCGTTCCATGGTCAGGTGCGTCGCCCAATCCTGGACGGACCACCCAGTAATATCGTTGCGAATCAATTTGGGTCGGAATCGATTTTGGTCGCAATCGATCGTCCCACGGGGGCCACCAGGTTCGCTGCCGGCACCCCAAGCTCTAAACAGCAATACGGAATAGCGTACCAGAATTTCAAGACCCGCCGCAGCCATAAACGGCGTGAAATCTACCCAAAAAACCGAATATCGACGGAATATCTGCCGTGGATCGGGTTTGGCCTGCTGTTTGCTACCGCCTGACGGGTCGTGCCAAGTTGTCAGCCGACGGTGCGAGCGGTGGACGGGCGCGCTACGATGACGTCACCCCGCGGACGGCGAAAAAGTGGCGGTGTCAGCGTCGAACTGGACATGATCCATCGCTTGCGGCGATCGGATCGATCGCCGGCTGTGGCGTGAAAAAATGTCAGCAGAGAACGAAGTTTTTACAACCAAAGCATAAGGGAGTCTCAACGATGCCCAATACGGTAATGTCCCCATCCTGGAAACCGATCAGTGGTGCCCTCGGTGCGATGATCTTGGGATCGCTCGTCACCGGCGCAGTGATGACCGTACCGGGATTCATGCGTAATGACCCGGGCGCCCAAGACGTGGTTGCGACGCAGTCGGCTGCCGTCGCGGGGCCGGTCGGCCAAGCGTCGCCGCTGCCGGGGCAGAACCTGGGAGCCGCGCAGGATTTGTCGACGGCGTTTCGCAACGTTGCCAATTTGATGCGGCCGAGCGTCGTCAGCATCAACACCAAGGCGACTCAGATCATTCGCGGGCAACGGGTTCCGCCAGGGCTGCCGCCGGGTTTTGAACAGTTTTTCAATCTGCCCGAAGGCCAGCCGCAACGTCGCGAAGAGAGCGGAATGGGAAGTGGCGTGATCGTTCGTAGCGACGGCTACATCTTGACCAACAATCACGTGGTCGAAGGCGCCGATGAACTGGAGGTCGAGTTTTCTGACGGAAAGAAAGCCCCCGGGCGGATCATCGGCACCGACCCCCAAACCGATCTGGCCGTCGTCAAGGTGGACCGCACGGATCTCAAAGCCGCTTCGCTGGGCAACTCCGACGCGATCCAAGTCGGCGATTGGGTGGTCGCGATCGGCAGCCCCTTCGGACTCGATCAAACCGTCACGGCGGGAATCATCAGCGGGAAAAACCGGATCCGCGGCATCATCGGCGACGGAGCCGGGTTTGAAGACTTCCTGCAGACCGACGCGGCGATCAACCCCGGAAACTCCGGCGGCCCGCTGGTCAACTTGCGCGGCGAACTGGTCGGGATCAATACCGCCATCATGTCCCGCAGCGGATCGAGCGCGGGGATCGGTTTCGCCATTCCGGTCTCACTGGCCGCTCCGGTTTTGAATTCCATTATCGAAAACGGAACCGTACGGCGCGGCTTCTTGGGCGCCAGCTTGGGACCGGTCAATGAGGAAACGATCGAAGGCTACCAGTTGAAGGCCAAGCGGGGTGTGCTGATCGAATCGGTGCTCGAAGGGATGCCGGCCGACCAGGCGGGGATCCAGCCCGGCGACGTCGTCGTGGCGATCGACGGCCGCCCGATGAGAACCCACGCGCAGATGCGGAACTATGTCGCCAGTCGTCCGCCGGGAGCACAAATGCAGCTGGAGCTTGATCGTGACGGCAAGCCGCTGCAAGTCCGCGTCGATCTGAAGGAGCGCACCGAAGAGGTGATGGCCCAATTCGGATCCGGCGAAGTGATGGGTGCCGAATTGGTGCCGGTCACCCCGGCGACCGCCCAGAAATATGGCTACCGGAACCTGGAATCGGGATTGATCATCACCGGCATCAAGGACAACAGCATCGCCGAACGCGACGGGCTGGAAGTCGGCGATGTCATCCAGACGGCGGGAGGATTGCCGCTGACCTCGGCCCGCCAATTGGAGGTGATCCTGGACGAGTACAAACGCCAGAATCAGCCCTGTCGCGTGACCATCCGTCGCGGCAATCAAATGCTGTTGATGGTCGTGCGGGAATAGCCCGCATGCGTTGGCGAGGGGCCGCGCGGCGCCCCTCGCTCACGCGCCGGCGGCTCACCTGTCGCACTAACGCAGCCTCGGAAACGTCGCGGTTGACGCCTTGCAAGACTTTCCTGTCGGGTTAGCTTTAAACGGTCCGCATCCCTCGACTTTCCAACACGCGAGTTTTTCCATGGCTTTGACCATCATGCGTCGCATCAAATTCTGTGCCGGACACCGCCTGTTCGGCCACGGCGGAAAATGCGAGCACTTCCACGGCCACAACTACGTCGCGGATTTTTTCGTCCAAGGGGATGTCCAGGACGAGGTCGGCCGGATTCTCGACTTTTCGGTGCTCAAGCAGCGCGTCAAGGGATGGATCGATGAGCATTGGGATCACAGTTTCCTGATCCACCAGGACGACGCCAACGCCCGTCAGGCACTGGAATTGGTCAAACCCTGCCGATTCTTTGTGATGCCGTACAACCCGACAGCGGAGAACATGGCCAAGTACTTGCTCGAGGAGATGTGCCCCGAAGTATTGGAAGGAACCGGGGCGCGGGCCTGTCAGGTCCGGATCTGGGAAACCGACGAATCGTATGCCGAAGCATCGTTGGACCCCACCGGCGGTGAGGCGGTGACCTATTCCGCGATGGCGGTCGGCGAATAAACCAGCCGAGTCGTCTGCCGCAACTGGCTCTTCGCTGCGGCATCACTGGTCAGACTCTCGCGAACCAGTCTCACGCGAACCAGTCGTCAACGACACGGCCGTGGACGTCGGTGAGACGGAAATCGCGTCCGGAATAGCGATAGGTCAGCCGGGTGTGATCGATCCCCATCAGGTGCAATACGGTTGCGTGCAAGTCGTGGACGTGGACTCGATTTTCCACCGCGTGCATCCCGAAATCATCGGTCGCCCCGTGCGTGTATCCGCCGCGCACCCCGCCTCCGGCCAGCCACATCGAAAATCCGGTGTGATGATGGTCGCGTCCCGCTTTCTTGGGATCTTTGTCTTTGTCGACCTGGGCGTAGGGGGTGCGTCCGAATTCACCGCCCCAGATCACCAGTGTGTCGTCCAGCATCCCGCGGCGTTTCAAGTCCGACAATAGCGCCGCGGTGACTCGATCGGCGTCGGCGCAGAGTGTTTCGTGGCCGGAGTTGTTGTTGCGGTGGGTGTCCCAAGGTTGCTTGCTGTTCTTTTTGACATAGAACACTTGGACCACGCGGACACCACGCTCCAGTAGGCGTCGGCCCAGCAAGCAGCTGCGGCCGAATTCTGAATCGCCGTAGGCCTGTCGCGTCCGTTGGCTCTCACGCTGCAGATCAAACGCTTCGGACGCTTCACGCTGCATCTCAAAGGCCAACTCCATCGATCGAATGTGCGTTTCCAACGCGGCTTCGCCGGGGCGTTGTTGTCGATGAATCCGGTTGAATTGTTGCAGCAAATCCAATTGCTCGCGTTGATCGGAACGCGACAGGTGCGGGTGCCGAATGTTGTGGATCAGTTTTTCGACATCGGAATGATTGGTGTCGATCTCGATGCCCTGGTGTTGACCGGGCAGAAACGCGTTGGACCACAGTTGTGGGCCGACGACGGGCAGCCCCGGCGAGAGTGCGACGAACGACGGCAGGTTCGCGTTTGCACTGCCCAAGCCGTAGGACAACCACGACCCCATGCTGGGACGCGTCGGTTGTTGATGCCCCGATTGCATCAGCAGCAAGCCCGGTTCGTGATTGGGGACATCGGTGTGCATCGAACGAACGACGCACAAGTCGTCGGCATGATCGGCCAGCTTGGGAAACAGCTCGCTCATCACGACGCCGCTCTCGCCATGGGCGCTGAACTTGAACGGTGACGGCATGTAACCGCCGGCGCGGTTCTTCTTGTCGATCGAATGGTCATTCGGCGATTGGCCCGCGTGTTTGGCCAGCAACGGTTTGGGGTCAAAGGTGTCGACGTGTGACGGTGCACCGTTCATGAACAGGAATATCACCCGCTTGGCCCGCGCCCGGTGGTGCAGCCCGTCGGCCACAGAGCTATCGCTGGAAGAGCGATCGTCGGCAAGGATCTGGCTTGACGCCAGGGCCGACATCAAGCCGACCGACCCGAAGCCGGCGCCGCTGCGACGGAAGAGATTTCGGCGAGAGAAGGTATCGTGCATGATCAATCCAACATGAACATTTCGTTGCTGATCAACAGCGTCTGTGCGAGGCCGTTCCAGCGCTCTCGGCTGCCGTCGGCGACATAGCGTTCGGCAAGCTCGCGTTCTTCGTCACTGGGCGTTCTTCCGTAGACCAATTGCCAGGCCAACGTGATCCGCTGGGGATCGGTCGGGCGGGCAGTTCGGATTCGTTCGGCCAGCATCGACGCGTGGTGAATCAGGAACGGGCTGTTGAGCAGAAACAGTTTCTGCAAGGGAGTGGTGGTTTCGTGGCGGCCGGGGCTGTGCGCATTGGGGTCGGGGAAATCGAACCGCGCCAGCATGGGGCTCAGGTCCAATCGGCTGACCTCGCTGTAAACGGTTCGGCGCCCGGTCGAGGTCTGTTGGGGATCGATCGAGCGGCCGCCGATTTGGGTGTCGAGTCCACCCGAGGCGGACAGGATGGCGTCGCGATAAGCTTCCAGGCTCAACCGTCGTCGCGGCATCCGCCAACGCCATTGATTGTCCGGATCGGTCTCGGATTGAACCGGATCGATTTCGCTGCTTTGGCCGTAGGTGGCCGACAGAACGATTTCCCGCTGCAACCACTTCAGCGACCAGCCTGCGTTCATGAATCGAACCGCCAAGTCATCCAGCAGCAACGGGTGGGAGGGGCGCCCGCCGAGTGAACCAAAGTTGCTCGGTGTTGCGACGATCGGCGCGCCCATCAACTGGTGCCAGACCCGATTGACGATCACGCGGGCGGTCAGCGGGTTGGATGAATGGACGACCGCGTCGGCCAGCGCCGCTCGGCCGCTGCCGTTGCTGAATCCGCCGGCGAATCCGTCGGCAGCGGCAGGCTCGGTCTGGGAAGGTGTGAGCACGGTCAAGAAACCGCGCGGGACGGTTTCGCCGAGACGTTTGGCGTCCCCACGGATCATCACCTTTAAATCTTGTGGTTTGCCTTCGCGGACGATGTGCACGGCGTCTTGTGGTTTTTTCGCTTGCGGGCCGTTGGTTTCGACGGACTCATCAAGTGGCCGATTGAACATTTCGGTGCTGGCGAACACACCGGCCAAGGCGTAGTAGTCCGCAGTCGGGACGGGATCGTATTTGTGGTCGTGACAGCGTGCACAGGCGACGGTCAGCCCCAGCAAGCCACGTGAAACGGTGTCGATGCGATCTTCCCATTCGTCGGCCATCACCTCCGGGTCGTTGCGACGGTAGTACTTGGGGCCGAGTCCGAGGAAACCGAGTGCCACATGGCGTTCTGGGGCACCGGGATGAAGCAGATCGGCCGCCACTTGATCCCTGACAAAATCGTCGTACGGCATGTCGCCTGCCAACGCATGGATGACCCAATCACGGTACAGGTAGGCGTTCGGATAGGTCAGTGAATCGTTGTTGCCGACGATGTGCGCCTGGTCTTCGGCATAACGTGCGACGTCCAGCCAGATGCGAGCCCATCGTTCACCGTGTTGGGGTGAAGCCAAAAATCGATCGACGACACGGAGTTTGGCTTGGGGGCTATTGTCGGCCTGGAATGCTTCGACCTCTTCGATCGTCGGCGGCAACCCGGTCAGATCAAAACTGACACGCCGCAACCAGGTCCGTTTGGATGCCGGCGGATTGGGTGACAGCCCGTGCTGCGAAAGTCTGGCGAAGACGAACCGATCCAGTTTGTTCGCCGCCCAGGACGATCCGGCGCCCTCGTGACCGGCGATTTCACTGGGTTGATGCAGGGCGGGTGGTTGGAACGCCCAAAACTGTCTGGCCCGTTCCCAGTCGATTTCCGGTTCGTCGGCCGCCTCGGCGTGCGGGTCGTCTGTCGCGGAAGCCTCCGGCATCACGGCGCCCCACTCGATCCATTGTTCGAAATCGCGGATCACGTTTTCCGGCAACGGCTCGTCCGGCGGCATTTCCATTCCGTCGTAACGCAACGCGGCAAGCAGCAAACTGGCGGCGGGTTGGCCGGGCGAGATCGCGGTCCCCGAATCGCCGCCACGGAGCATCGCCTGGGGATCATCGACACGCAGTCCGCCTTGGACCAAGTCGGCATCGGAGGAATGGCATTCGTAGCAGCGTGCGACCAGGACCGGACGGATCTTGCGTTCAAAGAACTCGATCGATTTGATGTCTTTCTCTGCAGCCGGACTGTTGGCGTTGATGAAACAGGCCAAGGTCACGACGGTGCTCGTCAAGACGAATGCACGGTAGAGGCTGGAGCAAGGCACGATGGTTGCACCAAGTCATCGGGGGCGGGATGAAGCGGAGGCGGGGCGTTCATTGTAACGCATCCGCAACCGGCTCGCTCCGGCGTTTTGGTTTCCCGGAATTTGTCGCGTTTTCGATGGACGTTAGCGGAACGGCGCGAGTCCCATGCCACTGAAGGCGGTAGCGGTACGGCGCGAGCCGTCCGGTGCCAATTTGAAAAACCGGAGGGCTCGCGCCCTGCCGCTAACAATGAACACCCCGGTTGGTGTCAACGGTGCATGGCCCGCAGGCTGGCGGTTAAGCGGCTGATGATGGATTGAGATCAGCCGTCTGCGAACGTGACGTCGACGGGCGGCAGAGGAATTTGCGGGGCGATTTCGGTCGCCCGCGGGGATTCGTGGTCCAACTCGTCCGGCTCGCTTCGCACGATCACCTTGAGCGGTCCGCTGAGGATTTTTTTCTTGTAGTAGTTTTCCAACAGACGGATCGCCGAGCCGGACAAACGATGACCTTTGCTCATCAGCAAGGTCCCGGTCTGGTTGCGAATGTCTTCGGCCAGCACCATGCCCTGGACGACTTCATAGACGTTCAGTTTGACATGTTTGAAATTCCGTTCGCGTTTGACGTAGTCCTCCAGCGCCGCGAAGAATTTCGGCTCGTAGGCACTTCGGTTTTCCCTGAGTTCGTTGAGTGCGTGGAGTGGGCTTTCGCAGAAGCGTTCTTTCAGGTCAAAGTCGATCGCCAGTTTCAAGACCCGGCTTTCCATCGGGACCGGGACGCCATCGACCGCGGGCACGCCGTGATCGACGTTTTGCAGACGGATGATTTTGGAAACGTGTTCCATTCGCGGAATCGTCTTGATCAGGTCGGCAGCCAGCTTGGGATGTTTGGCAAACTGTTTCTCTTCGTCGGTCGAGACGGTTGCGCCGTCAAAGATCGCTTCCAGCACATCGGTCGGGACGGTGACACAGCCGAGCGACGACAGCATCGCGGCGATTTCCAATTGCCATTGGTCTTCGATCGGTACCCGTTTCAAGATCCCGTCGATGATCGCACGAACACGCGTGGATTGGCCGAATGCCAGCGGGCTGACCAACGCCAGCACTTCACTGAGAACCTTGACACTTCCGTGCAGCGTGCCTTCGACCAATTCGCGTTCGGCCTGGATCAGGGCGTGTTGTCGAAGCCCGGCTTTGAGCGCCGCGGCCAAGTCTCGCTCACTGCAGGGCTTGGCCAGAAAACGAAAGATGTGGCCTTCGTTGATCGCTTCGATGGTCGAATCCAGTTCGGCGAAACCGGTGAACATGATTCGGACGGTGTCGGGGGACCGTTCGCGGATGCGTTTGAGTAATTCGATGCCGTTCATCGCCGGCATCCGCATGTCGGAGACGACCACGGCGAAGGGGCCGTCACGTTCGATCAATTTAAGCGCTTCTTCGCCACCGAGCGCGGTGGTCAGATCAAAATCGTCGCCCTGTTGGCGCATGATACCGCCGAGCAGCTTTTCATCGTCGTCAACGAACAGGATCTTTTGATTGCTCATCGGTTATTCCGTGTTGGTGATGCCATGTCGGCGTGTTCAAGGGCGTCGCTCTTCCAACTCAGCAAGTGCTTCGCAAACAGGTCGGCCTGTTCGGTGTGATTTGCCGATTCCAGTTCCCGCTCAATCAGGGCTTCATCGCCGCCGTTGCACAGCCAATTGGCGGCGTAGACGACTTGGCAGGGGAGGTTTCGCCGCGAACAGACCTCGAAACTATGGTGGGACGCAACGATTTCGACGATCGCGGCCGGTACGCCCCAGAGCGCCAGCAGGTACGCACCGACGCCCTGATGCGTCGCGCCGAGTTGGTCGAACTCCAATTCCCATAACGGACGGTTTTCCGCGGCGGCGATCGACAAGAGTCTTGAGTATTGGTCGGGAAAGGCATCCAGCAGGATCAGTTTTCCGATGTCGTGCAGCAGGGCACCGCTGAACACCGAGGCGCAGGTGTCGTCGCCTTGGAGCACGTGTCGGGTGAAGGTCTTCGCCAGCACGGCAACCTGAAACGAATGATCGAACAGAGCGTTGGTCGACAGCAGTGCGGAGTCTTTGACGTTGCGTAATTGAATCGCTTGAGACATGGCAAGACCCTGGATCACTTCCGCACCGACCAGGGACACGCCTTGCACCACGTCCAGTACAGGGTGCGGCAGCGCGAAGATCGCCGAATTGGCGACCTGCAGAATTCGGGCGCTCAGCAATGGATCTTTCTTGATAATGTTGGCGATCGATTGCGTGTTCCAATTCTCGCTCGCCAAGGCCTCGTTGATCTCGCTGACGATCCCCGGAACCGACGGCAATCCGTTCGCTTGGCCGATCGCATCCAAGACCGCTGCCGAGGCGATGGTGGCTTGAAAGGTCTCCGCCCGCTTGATCACCTCGATCAAGACGTTCAGGTCGCAGGGCTTGGACAGAAACTGGTGCATCGGCTGGACCGCACTGAGCACGGTGTCGCGGTCTGCCTGGCCCGACAAGACGACTCGGAACACGTCCGGGTGTCGCTGCTCGACCAGGCTTAGCAACTCGGCACCGTCCATGCCCGTCATTCGCATCTCGCTGACAATCACGTTGAAATCACCGGATTCCAACAGACGCAGCGCATCGGCGCCGGAGGCTGCGGTGACGACCTCCCATTGCCCGATCTCACCGGCGATCCATCGCGAGACGCCACGGACGGCACGTTCTTCATCATCGACGAGCAGAATTTTCATGGCATCGCTCCGGTCGATTCGGCCATCGTGGCTGGCTGTGGGCAGCGAGGGATCTGGATCGTGAACGTCGTGCCGACCCCGTCATCGACGTCAAACCAAAGTTTGCCGTGATGTTTTTGGACGATCACCGAATGCGCGATCGCCAGGCCTTGACCGGTTCCCTTGCCGACATCCTTGGTCGTGAAGAACGGTTCAAAGACTCGCTTGCGGATCGCGGCCGGGATGCCTCCGCCGTTGTCCGAGATCGTGACCTGGACGGCGTCGCCGAGATCGCGGGTGCCGATCGTGATCACGCCTTTGTCCAGTTCGTGGCGTTCGGCGCGCTCGCCGATCGCGTGTGATGCGTTGATGATGATGTTCAGAAACGCCTGGTTCAATTCGCTCGGCAAGCCGTCGATCGGCAGCAACTGGTCGTCGAGGTCGGTTTGGATTTCAGCGACGTACTTCCATTCGTTCCTGGCGACCGCGATGGTCGATTGCAACACGTGGTTGATACAAAGTTGGCTTCGCTTTCCGGTCCCCGGGTGCGACAACTCTTTCATCGCCGAAACGATCTTGGATACCGCTTCGACACCATCGATCGAATCGACCAGGGCGTCGGGCATCTGCTCAATTGCCGTGCGGACTTTGTGGGCGTTGTCGAATCCGTCGAGAGACTTGCGAAGTTCAATCAATTCCGCGTCGGAGACGGATTGATCGACAAACGCCGGCAGGCAATCAAGTAATTGGGACAGCCGGTCGATGGTTTTGGCGACGTAGCGGACATTGTCGCCGATGTACTGCATCGGCGTATTGATTTCGTGTGCGACGCCGGCGGCGAGTTGTCCGACCGACTCCAATCGCCGTGACTGGTCCAGCTGTGCCTGGATGAATCGTTGGCGGGTGACATCGGTCGCGACGACCAACATCGCGGCCGATGCGGTATCACAGAGCGGAGAAATGCGAATGTCGAGCGTGCGTTTTCCACCACAGCGGTCAACGAATTGGATCTCGTCGTGCTGAGGGTTTTGCGAGGAATCGGCTTGCAACAGGATTTCCAGCTTGGCAGCGTCGGCCCAGGCGATGGGCAGTTCTGCCAGCGTGCGTCCGATCGCGTCGTCGGCCGTGATGTCGAATGTGTTTTCGGCATGCGGATTCCAACGCGTGATACGATGGTCTCGGTCCAGGCAGACCAGGATGCTGGAGATTGAGTCGATCAGCACTTCGGCGTTCTGGTGGGCCGACTCGAGTTTGGACTGTTGTGATGCGACCGTTTGGGTCAACTCGCTCAAAGCGTGTTGATGCTGATCCAACAGTCGACGTTTTTCGCAAAGTGATGTCGCCAGTTGAACCGCCTCGATTTCATCAAAGGGTTTTTTCAAGACCAACAGCTTGTCGGTGCGACCGAGGCGCCGGGCGATTTCGCTCCAACTGTGATCTGAAAAAGCGGTGCAGATCACGACTTGCAGATCGGGGTCGATTTCCCAGAGTCGCTGAATGGTTTGAACGCCATCCCATCCCGGCGGCATTCGCATGTCGACGAAGGCGGTGCCAAAATGGACGCCCCGTTGTTTCGCCTCTTGGACGATCTGGCATCCCTGGCGGCCTTGGTTGGCAAAGCTGAGCGCATAGCTTGGTGAGGGGGCCTGGGGCTCCGATTCCTCGCCGAACAACTCTGCGTCCAGCGCCATCAAGTCGTCGTGGGCAGACGACGTCGTAAAGATTTTCCTGAAGTCGTTGTGGATCGCTTCGTTGTCGTCGATCACCAGCAGATGTTCGACGCTCGTGTCTGCGGCACTCATGCGGTTTCTCCGGATTCGGAATGAATCAATGTTGTCGGATCGGCATCACGTTCCTGGTGGTCGCGTTTGTCGCACTGCGTGCGGCCTTTGATGGGAACCCGCAAGACGAATTGAGCGCCCGTTCCGATTCCCGCACTGGTTGCCGAAAGACGTCCGCCGACTTCGGTTGCCGCGTTGGCGCTGCTGTGCAGACCGAAGCCGTGGCCGTGGACCTTGGTGGTGAACCCGTGTTGAAAGATTTTGCTGAGGTTGTCGGTTTGGATTCCGACGCCGTTGTCGGCCACTTCAAAGCAGACGTGATCGAGTTCGGTCCACGTTCGCAGCAGAATGGTCGGCTCGGGGACGCCCGCTTCCAACAGGGAATCCTTGGCGTTGCACACCAGGTTGATCAGGATTTGCAGGATCCGATGTTTGTCCGAGACCATCGTCGGATCGGGGTCCGCAAAATCTTCGATGACCTCGATCGCGTGCTTGTTCAACGATTCCTTGTTGGCCGTCAAGACGTCTCGAATCAGGTCTCTGGCGTAGAGTTCTTGTTGCAGTCCGGAGGTTTTCGCCATGGTTTGTTGCACGGCGATGATCTCTTTGATGTGTTCGATGTTTTTGGTCAGGTCGCTGAGTTCTCGATCGATGGACGATTGCTCGTGCCGCAGCGATTGAGAGACGACGACCAGGTATTTGGGAAGCTTCTGACCACGGGAGTCGTTCTGGACAAATTCCGCGAACGACGATTCGTATTCGGAAATCAGGTCGGTCGCCTTTTCCAGATTCTGTAGCGCGCTGTTGCTGAACTGTTTTCTGATGATCGACGCGGAAACGTTCACGCTGTTGAGGATATTGCCGACGTTATGAAGTACCCCGGTGGCGACCTCGGCCATTCCGGCTTGGCGAGAGGCGTCGACGATTTCCTGTTGCAGGACTTTGTTTTGCCGCTCGGCTTCGACGCGATCGGTGATGTCACTCTGGATGCTGATGAAACGCTGCGTGGTGTCGTTGTCGCCGGGAATCGGACGCAATTCGATCGCCAACCAGAACGGCGTTCCGTCTTTGCGGTAACTGATGATTTCTGTGTTGAATGCCTGTCTCGTCTCGATGGCTCGACGCATGGCCGACAACGCCTGGGGGCAGGTTTGTTCGCCGGATCGAAATCCAGATTGTGGAGCACCGATGATCTCGTCGGATTCGAAGCCCGTGATCCGCGTGTAGCCTTCGTTGACCCATTCGACATTCGCATCGCCGTCGGTGATCGCAACGGCGTTGTCGGTGTACTTGGCGACCAAAGCCAGTTTCTCCGATTCGGCCGTCTTGATCGCCAACAGCAGGTTTGCCTTGACCAGGTCCTTGGTTCGTTCTTCGACTTTCAGATCGACCGACCGTTTGGCATCCTCGATTTCCGTTTGACGCGCGCAAAGCTCGCGGATGTCGTTTCGCAATCGCCGGCAGCCGGGCGCCAGAAACGCGACTTCGAACAGCACCCACAGTGCGTGTTCGATCCAGCGGTAGGGGCTTTCGGTCACGATCCCGAAGGCCGATAGCGGATAAAAGACGCCGCGAACAAAGTGGTCGACCGCGATGACGGCGGTCGCGGTGATCAAGATCGTCCAGTCCCGATAGATGCTCAGGATGGCCAGCGATGCAAACACATGGAAATGGGTTTCAATGCGGCCGCCGGACAGATGAATCAGCAACGCCGACCACAACATTTGCGTCGTCGCCACCACGTGTCGCGAGTGGGCGGCGGTGGGATAGGTTCGCAGCCACAGGATCGCGAAACCCGATAGCGAGCCGCCGATCAGGATCGACGCCCAGACATGCACGTGCAGTTCGAAATGATTGCCGATCCAGGTCAGTGGGGAATAGAACGCGGCGAACGCGATTCCGGCCAACCATTGGGCGACCATCAGCCATTGGATGAATCCGTTGACGCGTAAGCATTCCTTCTGGTAACGCGCTTTGAATAGCGTGTCGGTACTGTCGATCGTCCGCCGGATCTCGCTCACCGTTGCGGCTCCCGGTCGAAGACGATCGAACATCCGAAGACGGGCCATTGTCCGCAGCCGTCCGGCTGGTCATTGATGCGACGCAGCAGGTCCAGCGACGAGGGGCTGTCGCCTTCGTGTCCGCGGTAGGGGGTGATTCCGCCACTGAAGGTCAACCGGCCACCGGCGTCATAAAGCAGCAGATGCCCGGAGACGAGGGCACCGAATCGTTCACTCAGCTTGCCACCCCGGTCGATCACGGTCTGCGTGCCGGTCAGACTGGTTAGTGCCGTCGTGGTGCGAGACTCGATCCACGCGTCGTCCTGCTCTGGCGGGCAATATGCGACAGCGATGATCCGTAGCGTGGGTTGAAAACGCGGGTGCAGTCGTTCCAGGACCCGTACCGTGGCCGCCGTGCAGGGGCATTTCGGGTGGTAGAAAACCAGCAACGTTGGCATGTCGCCCGCCGGGACATCGGCCGTCCACGACGCATCGAAACTTGCCAGGCTGGTCAGTTGACGCGGGGCCTGTCCTGCCCGGCCGGGACGGCTGGAATAGTCGGTCAACTGAATGAAGCCGATCGCCGACATCGAAAACAATGCGACAAACGTCATCAGTAGAATCGGCCGTGAATTCATCCCGCTATTCCTCGGTATTGCCCCGTGTTAATAGAAGCTGTTGGTCGTCGCTTGGCTGATGGCAACCGATTGGCACCGGGTTGAGGGGAATCCCGAAAGCGGGGCGCCCGGCGGGGCGGAGCGAGTCGGCTCAGATCGTTTGGGGCGGTCATGCCCCTCGTGTTTTGTCCAGATAACGCACTCGTCTGATCCTCCGCATCGTCGATTCGGTGCGTGCCTCGTCACCCCCGGTGAGTTCCGTTATCCTTGAAGGCCGTTTGCGATCCCTTCTCTCCACCCACGCAAGCCGAGACCGATGGATCAACAGACTGACGCCGTTTCCCTGTTTGCCGCACAGACGCGACCGCTTTGTGATTTGTCGGATTCGTCCTTCCCCTCGGTGCTCTACGGCTGGGATGATGAATCGCTGTCGCTGGGATCGGACGCGACGCACTACGGGTTTGTGCAACGCGGCAGTGTGTCATTGAAATGGGGCGGACACGAGTTTCGATTGACCGCCGGAATGTACTTCGGTGCGCCGGGAGAATGCCGAATCGAGGGATCCGGCAGCGGGTTCGTCGCTTCGCGAATCGGTTATCGCGGGCTGTTTCAACTGGGCGGTCCGATTGAATCGACGGGCCGCTTGCGGTACATCGATGGCTGCAGCGATACCTTGTTGATCGGTCCGGCCGTCAAGGGCGACCCCTGTTTGAATCTGCTGCATATTCCACCGCACACGCAACAGACTGCCCATACCCATCCGACGGTTCGTTTCGGGATGATCGTGGGCGGCCAAGGCGTCTGCCGGTCGCCGAATCAAGCATTGGCACTGCAGCCCGGAATGATTTTTTCGATTCGTCCCGAAGGCATCCACAGCTTCAACACCACGCATGATCCGTTGCTCGTCATCGCCTGGCATCCCGACAGCGATTGTGGTCCAACGCACGGGGATCATCCGATGATCAACCGCACTGTGATCGACGGCGTATCGGCGGCCCAGCGACAGCGGAATCGCGAGGCCTTCTGCACGCCGGCGGACTCTCGATCATGAAATGTCCAAAGTGCCCGCACAACCAATCGGTCAAGTCGGGAATGAAGTGCGCGTCCTGCGGTTATCGATTCAGCTTCAATCCCCAAGCGACGCGATCCAAGGGATTGACCGACGGACGTTTTCTCGCGGCGGTCCGCGCGGCGAGCCAAAACGACACGGCATTTTTCACTCGCAACCAGCTCTACGGAACGTATTGTCGGCGGCAAAAGGTGTCGAAGGTTCCCGGATTGCTGGTAGGAACATTGTTCTTCATCTTCGGGGCACTGGCGGCTGCCGCCCATAACATCCCCGCCGTAGCGCTGACCTGGTCCATCTCGACGATCATCTTTCTGGCAACGCAGCTGATTCGTCCGTCGATTTTGCCGCGAGACCGATTCCTGCGACTGATCGAGCAGTGGACGAGCGACGGCAAGCCACTGGACAAGCTGATCGTGTCGCCGTCGCTGACGTCACCGCCGCCGCAATCACCCGAGTCGGACTTGTACGACTACGGAGTTCAGCGATTGTTGATCGTTCAACGCGACGAATTGGTGGATCTGTTTGTCCTCAACAATCTTCATGCCGAACAGTCCATGCTGGTCTTGTCCCTCAACGGCTACCCCCATTATCTGCTCGGACATGCCAAACGCGTCCTCGAGGAGCAGCCCGATTTGCCGGTGCATCTGCTTCATGATGCCGACGCGGCGGGACAGAAGATGCAATCGCAGCTTCCGAAGCTCGGTTTGCCGTTGGCAGGTCGCACGGTGATCGATTTGGGGTTTGCCGCCGAGGATTTCAAACGGTTGAAACGCGCGAAGCAGATTGATCCCAAGAACCGCAAGCGGACTTTACCAGTCGATGTGTTGGCGCTGCCGTTCCTGTCCACCGGACTGGCCGCCTGTTTCGCAAGCGAAATGACGATGAGTGCTTTGTTGGAAGAACATGCGCGAGAACAGGCCGTCGCGTCCTCCACATCCAGCTTTGGATAATCCGGAATGAAAACAAGGTCAGGCGTTCTCACCGCGTCCCTGTTGTTGATCGTCGTTTACACGACCGGATGTGACGGTCAACGGTCCAGTGAAGCCTTTCACCGCGGACGTGATCTGGTAATCAAGGGACAGTTCGATGCGGCGGAATCCGCACTTGCTGCATTCGAAAAACAACACCCCGGTCACGTGCTCTTGAGTCGGACGCGGTTTTTGCGTGCCAAAGCCAAGCTGGGCGCGGGGGATCTGCCACAAGCGCGGCAATTGTTTCAACAAACCATCGACCAGTTTCCCGAGTCGGACGAAGCCGACAAGGCACGCTACAAACTGGCTTTCATTGAGCTGATCGATGGCAACAACCAGCAGGCGGAGCAGCAATTGCAAGACATCGTGAAACAGTCGCGCAGCATCTACCTGGCCGAGGCGACGGCGGTGCGAGCGATGCTGGCTGGGCAACGGGCCGAGTGAATTCATGGATGCACTGGTCGGATTGACGGGGCCGCCGGCAGAGGCGTTGTTGCGGTCGATGGTCGCGACGCTCACACATCGAGGGACGACGTCCGGCGATCGGCTTCTGCAGTCGAGCACCGCATCGTTGGCCAGGTTGCAACTGAGCGACGACCACGCCGTCGGTCTGCGTTTGGATCGGCGTTGGTTGATCGACGACGATGTGACGTTGCTGGTCTGTGGCTTCCTGACCCGAGACGGAAATGAATCTGTCGGCGGATCGGTCTCGCTGTCCGGCTTGACCGCGGATTATCGGGCACGCGGGGTGGCCGCAATGTCGCGATTACAGGGGGCGGCGATCGTGGCGATTTCTGACGAGACCGCCGGCGCACTGCATGTTGCGAGAATCGGCGCCGGAGTGCGGACGGTTTTTTACGGACGATACACCGACACGTCAGCCGCGATGTCGCGTTGGCTGGTCGCGTCGGAGCCCAAGGCGATCACTTCGGCACCGGAGTATGCCGCGGAGATTAGACCGGCGGCGATCGCGCAGTATTTGGCCTTCAGTTTCGTACCCGGTAGCGGCACGATGCTGAAGGATGTTTACGAATTGCCCGCCGGGCATGCGGTCACGCTTGGCAGTGATGCGTCCAGCACGCTGACGAATCTGTTTCCGTTTGAAGAGGACGAATGGGACGGCCTGGGTGACGGCGAGGATCATCGACACTGGGTGGCCGAGTCACGGCGTGTGATCAGTGATGCCGTCGCGCGGCGTTTGCCGTCGGGCGAGCCCGTCGGCATCTTTTTGTCCGGCGGTTTGGACTCCAGCATCGTCGCCGCCGAAGTCGCCCGTCAGCACAGCCATCGCGTGCTGACCTATGCGATTCACTTCGGTAAACACTATCCCAACGAGTTGGGATTTGCCCGCAGCGTCGCAGACCGACTGGGGACCGACCACCATGAAGTCATGGTCAATCCCAGGCAATTTGCGCCGCGACTGCGTCAGATGATTTGGCATCTAGACGATCCGATCGGCGATCCGATCACGCAGCCGAATTTTGAACTCGCCCGACGCGTCAGCCAAGACGTGCGGTATGTGTTCAACGGCGAAGGGGGCGACCCGCTGTTCGGCGGCCCCAAAAATTTGCCGATGATGATGCAGCACTGGTACGGTGTTCCACGAGAACCGGGCTTCCGCGAAAAGGCGTACCTGGCGTCCTATCGACGGGCGTATGAGGAATGGTCTCGTGTGTTGCACCCGCGGATTCGAGACCAGATTGACCCCGAACGCGATCTCGTATCGATTCTGGCACCGTTCTTTGAACAGACATCGGTGCGTTCGTTCTTGAACAAGCTGATGGCAATCAATATTCGTCTCAAGGGGGCCCATCTCATTCTGCCCAAAGTCGAACGGATGTTGGCCGCGTCGGGCCTGACACCGCTGGCACCGTTGTTCGACGAGGAATTAATTCGGTTGAGTTTCCAAATGCCGCCGCGCATGAAGCTCCGCAGCGGTGACGAGAAATGGGTGCTCAAACGAGCCTACGAAGACGACTTGCCGCGCGAAGTGATCGCGCGGCCCAAGAGCGGGATGCGGGTCCCGGTCCATTATTGGTTTCGCGGTGAAATGCGGCGGATGGCCAAAAAGACGCTGGCATCGTGGCACGTCCGGGAGGCCGAGTTGTTTGATCCCGATCGGATCCGACAGCTGTTGCGCTACGACATCGAAGAAGGTGCCGGTCGCTACGGCATGCGGCTGTGGATGCTGATGACGTTCGAACTGTGGCGCCGCGTCGTCGTCGACCGCGACATGACGGGCGTCGTGCGGTGACGGGACGTGGTGCCAAAGGGCTTGCGCCCTACCGCTACCCAAAACTACTCCGTTTGGTGTCAAACGAAGTCGCACTACTGATTCACTTCGGTTTCCGATTCCGCTTGCTCCAGCATGTCCTTCATCAGTTTGTCATCGGGCTTGTGCTTGAGGTAACGCTGACTCCACTGTTTGGCCTGCTCGTAGTTTTTCTGTTGCAGGTAGGTGCGGACCAGACCATACCAGGCGGCCAGTCCCATCTTGGCCGCTTGGGCTTCTCCGGATTTGGCAATCATCTCTTCGGTCGCGTCGAGCAACACCTTTTCGGCTTCATCCAGTTTTCCCAACGCGAGCAGGCTTTGGCCGATCCCATTGAGGGCTGCGGATTGAACCGGGGAGTCTTTGTCGATCTTTTTGAATTCCGTGATCGCTTTGCCGTATTCCCCCAGATGCACGTAGGTCCATCCCAAACCGTTGCGTGCCGATTCATTCTCCGGTTCGGATTTCAGTGCCGAAAGAAAGCTTTTCAGGGCGTTGCGTGTATCGCGAGATCGCCACGCCTTCCAGCCCTCGTCGGTGAGGACGGAGGCGGGGACCTCTTCCTCCGGCTGTTCCCCCGTCTTTGACTTGGCCACGTCACGACGGATCAATTCCTTCACGCGAGCGGCGATGATGTCTTCGGCCGAGTCGACGCGTTGCTGCAATTGAAGCTTGATGCGTTGCAGGTCGGCTTCGGCTTTTTCCACGCGGGCCGTTTGTAGCTGCATCTGCAGCTCGAATGATTGTCGCACCAACGCTTCGATCACCTTGTGCGAATCGGTTTCTGTCGGTGGTGTTGATGTCGCCAGTTGCTCAGCTGCCGGTTGCTCAGTTGCCGGTTCGAGTGGGGCGGCGCCCAACCGTTTCAGTTCCGTGTCGATCAGTTCAATGCTTCGCTCAAGTTGCTTGACCGCAGGGTGATTCTGACTGAATTGATTGGACAGCTGAAGCAGTTTCAGCTTGGCGGCCAGTCCATGGTCACGCAATTGTTTCTCGAGGCCAGTTGCGTTGGCCGTCGGTTTGGATTTTGGCGGATCCGCAGCGAGAAATGCTGCAACGTCGCCATTCTTTCCGTCCACGACGAACCGCTTTGCCGAATACTGGCCCTGAAAGGTGCTGATGTCCAGTCCGGTGAGTTCTTTGAGACGCAAACGCAGGTCACGACCATTCTTGGTATGCCATGAATAGGCCCAAAAGAAATCCTTACGCGTTTTGTCTGCGTCGGGAAAATACGTGAGCATTTCCGTGGGAACGCTTTCCGGGAGTCCACGCACGGAGTGTTCGAAGTAGCCGGCGACAATCACTTGACGGACGTCCGCGTCAGCTGAAATCTTCACGTTCCATTGGGCACCATAGTAGCCGGTTAACGCCAGCACGATCGGTTTGCCGGTGGGCTGCACGTCGACGAACACGCGGTCGTCGGTGTTGTGGTCCTCGGGCGCGTAGATGCCGATGACGTGCAATTGGCACGATGCGAGTTGGTCCGCCGGCAACAGTTCGGCGGTCGCGCGGGGCGTCACGCTGAGCTGCATCGCCAGGATGCCTAGCAGCGCGAACGCGAGTGTTTTGAAATGCATACGTTTCATCGTGTTACTCCGATGTGGGTGACGGATCGGCGAATGGATCGGTGACGGTTTCGTTCAGCAGCAGATCGAGTTCGGTTTCCAATTGATCCAGTGGTGTCGCATCGAACTCCCATTCCAAGTGAGTCGGCGGTGGGTCCGAAGGCGAGGGATCAGGATCCGGGGAACGCGGCGCAGCGGAGGCGTCGCCCGGATCGAAAGCCGATGGCGGGGCGTTTCGATTGCGAGTGGTGAATCGATCGATCGCGAACCACCCTCCGACCAGGAGCAGAGCGGCGAACGATAAGACGAGCGGGATTGCTGGTCGCAGTCGTTTCGTCGGTGCTTCGATTTTGGGCAGGAGTGTCGTCGTCGGCTGACGCAGATGCGCGAGGCAATCTTCGAGATAGTCAGCCAGTTGATGGGCGTCATCAAATCGCTTGGAGGGATCTTTTTGTAGCAGTCGGCCGACGATGGTTTCCAGCCATGGGGGCAGATCTTCACGAAGCTGCGAAAGAGGGCGATGCGGTTGGTCGGTGATTTTACGAAGCACGCCGTAGGGTGTTTCGGCGCGGAACGGCGGTCGGCCGCACGCCATCGCGTACATGACACTGCCGAGACTGAACAGATCGGTGCGGCCGTCGATCGATTCACCCTTGGCTTGTTCGGGCGACATGTACTGGGGAGTTCCGGCCAGCACGCCGCTGCGTGTCAAGCTCGCATCATCGGCGGTGCGTGCCAGACCAAAGTCGGTGATGATCACCCGCGAAACGCTCGCGGGCATCAAGATGTTTGCCGGTTTGATGTCGCGGTGTATCAGGCCTTGATCATGAGCGGCCGCCAAGCCCCGCGCGATTTGTAGCGAGATCTCGAGGATGTTTTCCAGTGACAGCGGAGCGGAGCGGTCGATGCGATGCTGCAGCGATTCGCCCTTGATGTAGGGCATGACCAGATAGGGCATTTCCTTCCAATGATCGACGCCATAGATGGCGATCACGTTGTCGTGAAGAATCGCCGCGGCGGCTTGTGCTTCACGGGCAAATCGTTTCCGTGCCGCCGAGTGGCCGGCGTACGCGGGGCTGAGCACCTTGATCGCGACGAAGCGATCAAGCGAGACATCCCAGCCCTTCATCACCACGCCCATGCCGCCTTGGCCGATGATGCCCGAGATCTCGTAGCCGCCGAAACGTCCCAGTCGGTGCGGGTCGTCGGTGGGATCCAAAAAGCTCAGTTGTCCAAGCTGATTGTCTTGGTCCGGCGGGTTGCACCGATTCTGATCCGGCGTCGTGGGCAGCGGATGGTGATCGGTGTCGTGGTCCAATGGCAGGTCCTCTGCCGAGCTGAGAAAGGTTTTGGCATCGTCCCAGAACGAATCGTCGGCGGTCCGCAGCGTCAGTTCTTTGTCACAGTGTGGGCAGGCATCCAGATGTCGTTCGAGTTGTTCCACTTGCGCGGCGGAAAGCTCACCGGCCAGAAACGCATCCAATTGATCGAATCGACAGGGGGGGCTTGATGCTTTCATGGTTCGTCGTGCTCCCGCCGCAGATCGAGTTCCTGGACCTTGTCTTTCAGGCGTTTCATGACGCGGCTACGGGCGGTGTAGACACTTCCAGGGGAGCGATTCAACGATTCGGCGACCTGTTGAACGTCTTGACCGAGCACCACGCTGGACCAGAACGCTTGCCAGGTCTCGCCACGGAATTCCTCGCGGATTTGTGAGGCGGCAACGAGAAAAATTTCTCGCCGGTACTGCAGCAGCAGCGTTTGCGTTTGCTCATCGGCGGCGGGCTGTTGATTCAGCAAATCCAGGACATCACTTCCTCCGATCGCGAGATCGGGCGCGCTGCGGGAGAGGGCATTGATGATCGCGCGGCGGGCGATCGTTTTGAGCCAAGTCCGAAATTTTGCCTGTCCATGGTCTGGGGTAAATCCTTCGATCGCTCGCGAAATGGCCAGCAAGACTTGCTGTGCCAAATCATCCGCGTCGGCCGGTTGCATGCCCCGATGGCGTGCCATTCGGCAGACGACGGGACGATACAGGTCTGAAAACTCATCCCACGCTTGGCGATCACGCGGATCGCGGATTCGCATCAGCAGGCTCGGTCGTGTTTCGGGAACAGGCATTCGACAGGGAGGTTGCATGGAAGATCGACACGATCAGCCGGCCAATTCGGAACGTCTTCTGGATTCCTACACACGCCGGGCGAGCAAATCTGTCAGCCGGTCAGGCAATTTTTTGACTTTTTATTGGGTTTACCGGCCGGTCGGTGAGGGAACGGGAAAAGCCAAATGAGTGTACAAAAATAAAGGTCCGGCGATTTGCTATGTTGACCTCCGTGTGACGACCGACACGTCGGGTTTGGCAGCTAAGATTTGACAACGCCACTTGAATTCGCCACGCTAACGCACGTAGGCGGGCGTGACGTCATCTCTTATTCATCTTATCACTCGTCTGCCGAAGGACGGATCACGGCGCTGTCGGTTTGGCGCGGTGGGCTGATTGCTGGATTGAATTCTCTCACGTTGCTGATTGTTCAAAGGACCGGATCGAGGCACCCGAAATGGCTTCAGCTCGGAAACGATGGCTGACCGACGGACTTGATCTCGGCTTGGATGACCGTGAATCCTTGCCGATCGATTTTCCGCCCCCGATTCCTGGCGAACGACGCGCCGCGGCCGATTCGGTGATCTACCGCGGCTCACCGCCGGTTGCTTGCATGGTTTCACACACCCACGACGGCGACGGTGACAGCGTCCGCCTGTTTCCGACGTTGGCTCAGATTCAAACCGCGCGGCGGACGGCGGAGGCCGGGAGTCGGCAAAAGTCGGCCGGCTGGTTCGGCTCGATCTTCGTTCACGCGGTGATCGTGCTGCTGATCGCCTTTCTGATCGTCCCGGCGGATTTCGGGGGCGATAGGACGCAAGTCTTGGTGATGACGCTCAACGACGATCAACCGGAGATTCCGATTCCGATGATGTTGGTCGATGAAACGGCGACCGATGACTCCTCGTTGCTGAGCGAGCTGGAGCCGGAAGCGGAGATGCTTGAGCCGGTTGATGTTTCGATGTACGTGGCTCGTCCGGTCATCAAACTTTCCGGTTTGAAAACCAAACCCGGTCAATCCGTCGGCAATGTCAGTGGCGGATCGCGCGGTTCATTTTTCGGCATCGAAGCGGTCGGACAAGAGTTTGTTTATATCGTCGATCGGTCGGGAAGCATGAACGGGGTCCGCTATCGACGCGCGATCGAAGAATTGAAGCGATCGGTTCGTGAGCTGCGGGAGGACCAAAAATTCTTTGTGGTGCTCTTTAGCAGTTCCAGCACGCCGATGTTTCAAGGGTCTCGACCGATGGCGATGATGGAGGCGACTGCGGAGAACAAGGACAAACTGGAGGCTTGGTTGGCGACGATCGGCGCCGGCGGCGGGACCAATCCCAATTCCTCGCTGCGGACCGCGCTGAGGATGAAGCCGAGTGCGGTGTTCATGCTGTCCGACGGAGAATTCACTGAAACGAAGACGCAGAAGCGGGGCAGTCTATTGAACGCCGGCGGAGACGCCTATTCGATCGTCCAAGCCTCCGGCAGTTCGATCCCGATCCACGCAATCGCCTTTGAAGATCCGCGCAGTTGCAAGAACATGAAACGTCTGGCCGAGCTGACCGGCGGTGAGTACCGTTTTGTCAACGCCTCCGGCAGGACGCAGGCCCAGTTGATCGCCGACGCCAAGACGATGGTCGGTCAGCCGCAGGGCAAGGCGAGGGCGGGGCGCCAGCGGCAATTGAGCCACCAATTCGGATCGCATCAGGTGTCCGGCAGCGCCAAACGGACCTACGCCGAGTTGTTGGTCGACGAATTCGAGAAGACCTATGGTGTCATCGGACAATCGGAGTCGATCGTCAGTGTTCCTCCCCTGGATGAATTGTTCGGGTTGCTCGAAGCATTGGTCCATACCGATCCCCGCCGTCTCGCGATTGCGTCCTTGCAGGACAAGGTCGCCGGGGAACTCTCGCGACGATTACACGAGGCCGACACGTCCCAGGTCGAATCCACCTGTGATGCCATCTTGCGTTGGCGGGGTTCGGTTGCGGCGACAAGCGTGTTGGACCGGGTGGCCGATCACCTGGGCACCCTGAACCGAGACTCCCCCGAAAAGGTCCCCGAAAAAGCCTTTGCGCGATTGCAATTGGTCCAGCGAATCCATCCGCGTTCCAAGGCCGTCGCGGTGTGCCAGATGATGTGCGATCAGATCCGTGATCAGATCATCGGAGAGTCCAACGTGATGCTCCAACGCGGTGACGTGGCGGCGGCGATTCGAAAGCTACGCGAGGCGAGGACGGGGCAACCGGATCCGACCCTGCGATCGCTCACTGATGCCGCACTGCGTGATTTGACGATGAAACAATTGGTCGCGGCACGGGACGCATCGATGCGGCGTGATCGCGAACTGAAGGATGAGATCAACGCGCAGTTGGAGTTGGGGTTCGGTGGCGATCCGCTGCTCGATCGGTTGCGCAAAGAACGCATCAGTTGTGAACTAAACGCCCGGCGGATGCTGTTGCAAGTCGGCAGCGAGAACGCCTACGCGGGACTGAAGATCAAACGACAGCAGCTCGAAGCCATCGTCCAACGCTATCCCGATGCGCTCGCCACCCGCCAGGCGAAGGCTCAATTGGATCAACTGCCCTCATGGGAAGCCGCCGTGGAAAAACAGGAAGCGGAGTTGATTCGGAAGATGGACGACACGCGACGCCGATGAGCGAATCTCCGCAGCGCAGGCGTCGGGTTCGGCGAATCGTTCTTGGCGGCGTCCTGTTGATCCACGCGGTCGTCTATTGGCTGGTGGTTTTTAAGTTGCAGTACTTCGGCGAGCTTCGGCGGGTGATTGCGGTCGGGGTCGTGCTCGGTCAGTGTTCGCTGGTTGTGATCTTGTCCACGACGGTTCGGGAAGTCAAATCGGTACGAATTGCGATGCCATGGATGGCCGCATTTGCGAGTTGGTACGGGATATCACAGATTTTTTACTGGGGACTTGGCGAAGCCGGGGCAACGTGGTGGGCCATCGCGATTACGGTGCAGACGATTGTTTGCATCGCGGGCGCAAAGGTGTTGGAACAGCATTGGAAGCAGGCCAAGATTGCGGTGGACGTCGGCGCCAAAACCGAGACGAGTCCGCTGCAGTTTCCGATCCGATCACTGATCCTGCTGACGACGATGGCTGCGATCGGATTTTCGGTCATCGATTTTGGTCGGCGGCGCGGGTGGTGGTTGACCGATTCACTTGAGGTGAAGGAATGTGTCATGATGGTCGCGGTCGGGCTGATGGTCGGCCTGACCGCGCTGATGGGGGTGTTTGCGTCGGCGTCACGGAAACGGCTTGTGGTAGCCAAGCGGCTGGCGGTGCTTGTCGTGTCGGTGCCTTTGTTGGGATTCGCATTGCACGCGGGGGCTGTCTGGGCGGGGCTAGATGGCGCTTCCGAGTCCATGCCGGTCATCGTGTTCTTGGTCGCTCACGTCACGTGCGCCACGGTCACGTGGGTGATCTTGGATCGGCTGCCCGGACGGTTGGCCTAACGCACCGCGTGGAGCGTTTCGGCAGTCGGGCTCAGAGGATCAGCGCCAGCTCGACACTATCCGGCCAATTTTTCGACAAACGGAATGATGTCGGCTTCATAGGAGAAACCCACCGTGTCACCGGCATCGACAAACTGTTTGACCAGTTTTCCATCGGCGTCAAAAATCAGCACGGCGGGAATCGATGGCAGACCGACGGTTGCAAAGACGTCATCGCTCGGCGTGTTGCACAGGTAGTTTTCAAAGTCGGCGCCCATCGCACGCAGGAACGCGGTGACCTTTTCCGAATAGTATTCCGGCGGACGCGATTTTCGTCCGTCGTAGTCAACCGACACGCCGATGCAGACCACGTCGTCGGACATGGATTGGCTGAGCCGGACGAGGCCGGGGAATTCCTTGATGCAGGGTTCGCAAACGGTGGACCAGAGGTCGACGACGGTGATTTTTCCGGTCGATTTTGCGTGGGATTCGATCGCCGGCCAGGCTGCGAATTGCAAGTCCACGCCGCCGTCGCTTGGTCCGGCATTGGCAGCCGATTCGTCCGACGGGGGGGCGGGGGCGAGATCGGGCATTTCAATGCCGCCGGCCCCCGGTTGGGTCGGTCCGCCGGGTTCAGGCTGTCCTTGAGTCGAGGGGGCGTCGGTTTGATTGTCGATTTCGACGGCTTGATCGGGAAGCTGTATCCCGGTGCCGGCAGCCGGCACCGCCGGCGTCTGGGACGCGGATATCGCCGGTGCCGTGGGGGTGGTTGATTCGCCGGCGTTCTCGCTGACCGCCGAATCGCCGGCGTCGACCGCGGCCGGTTCGGGCGGCGGGCTGTCGCTCGGCGCGCCGCCGCAGCCGATGACGAGGGCGGCTGCCAAGACGACCAGAACACGGGACAGCTTCCGAGCCCGTTGTCGGAAAGGCCTTTGATCGGTGTGACGCATGGACATCGTTGAAGTCTGCCGAAGTTGGGGAGGGAAGGACGGTGAAGAGGCGAAAAATCGGCGACGAACAGGCTCCGTTGGCTTTGGGACCACCATTCATGAGATAAACTGTCTCGCATCCGCCGAGCACCAACATTGTCCAGAATTTGATTGATGACCGCAACTGATGGAGACATGTCGACGACCGAATTAGTGGTCGCGTCCAAAGCCGGCGACAATTCGGCGTTGGGGCAATTGCTGGAACAGTATCGCGGGTACTTGTTGATGTTGGCGCATCGCAATTTGTCCGAACAGCTTCGCCGCCGGGTCGATCCGGGAGACATCGTTCAAATCACTTTTTTGGAAGCAAAACGCGACCTGCATTCGTTTCGCGGGGATTCACCGGGAGAGTTCGCCGCGTGGTTGCGCGGAATGCTGAAAAACAACGTCGCCACCGCCGTGACGCGTCACGTGATGACGCAAAAGCGGAGTATTCGACGTGAAGTCAATGCCGATGCGAAGGCGGGAAACGATTCCGGCGGTGCACCCTGGATCGCCCAGTTGCCAGGCAGCACCACCAGCCCATCCGGTGTGGTGATCAAAGAAGAAACCGCCATCGCCTTACTGGAAGCCTTGCACCAATTGCCCGAAACGCAGGCCGAAGCGATCCGATTGCGTTACATGGAAGGTTTACCGCTGGCAATGATCGTCGAGCGGATGGGAAAATCCGACACCGCCGTCGCCGGCTTGTTAAAACGAGGTCTGCAAAAGTTGCGAACGATCATTGATCCGAAGAACAATCCGTACATGTAGGTTCAAAAGCAGGCCGGGGCGGCAGACCACTCTCGCGCCCTGCCGCTAACAAATACCGAAGGAGCTAGCGGAACGGCGCGAGCCGTCCGGTTTGACGTTGAAAGACCGGAGGGCTCGCGCCCTGCCGCTAACAAAAGTCCCCCGTTTGGCGCCAAAGTAAGTAGCATGGGGCGCGCGCCCCATGCCACCTCCGTTGCGGCCCCTGATGGTGGTCGATGCGAAGACGCCACCCCTTCCTCCGATTCTTCCGCTGACGTTTCCATGCCCGTTCCGTCCGAAGCCGACGATCCGATCGACGAAGCATTCGCAGCCTATCTGCGTTCGTGCGATGAAGGATCCGTCGGTTCGCGAGAAGAGTTCTTGGCACAGTTTCCCGAGATGGCCGAGGAACTGAAGAGTTTGATGGACGCGGCCGACGCGATTCATCGATTCACCGGGGCGAGCGTCCCGGACTCGGGCGAAGTCGCTCAAGCCGCCGCCGCCGCGGACACCGTCGATGTGATGGTCGCCGGCCCCGACGATTCCGGCGACGACCCCGCCGCGACCCTTCCCGAGGCACATCGCCCCAAAGGGGATCCGGGACCGACGCTGCCGTACACGCTCGGCGACTATGAATTGTTGGAGGTGATCGGCCGCGGTGGGATGGGCGTCGTGTATCGGGCGACCCAACGGATGCTCAATCGAACCGTGGCGGTGAAAATGATTCGCGGCGGCATGTTGGCCTGTGAGAACGATGTGCGGCGGTTTTACACCGAAGCCCAGGCCGCCGCCCGGTTGCACCATCCGGGAATCGTGCCCGTCTATCAATTCGGTCACGAAGCCGGCCATCACTTCTTTTCGATGGCGTTGATCGAAGGGACCGATCTGCAACGCAAGATCAACGACGGCGAGCTGCCGATCGAAGATGCCGCCAGATACGTTCGCGACGTGGCGCGGGCATTGGAACATGCCCATCAGAACGACTTGCTGCATCGCGACATGAAGCCCGCCAACATTCTGATCGATCAAAAGGATCGGGTTCACATCACCGACTTTGGCTTGGCCAAGAATCTGAGCACCGACAGCAGCGTGACCGGCAGCGGGGCGGCTGTCGGCACGCCCAATTACATGGCACCCGAGCAGGCCGGCGGGCACAGTGATCGTGCCACGCGGCAAAGTGACGTGTATTCCCTCGGCGCGATTCTGTTTGCCTGTGTCACCGGGCGGCCACCGCTGGTCGGCGACTCGGTCGTGGAGACATTGATGCAGGTCGTGCACGAGCCGCCGCCGGCGATGCGTTCGTTTCGCAGCAACGTGCCGACGGATTTGGAGACGATTGTTGCCAAGTGTCTGGAAAAGGAACCACGCAAACGCTATCAGTCAGCCCGAGACCTCGCCGAAGATCTGGATGCGTTCATGGAGGGCCGGCCGATTCTGGCGCGGCCCCGCGGGCGGTTGCTGAAAATGTGGCACTGGGTGGCGGGCGTCCCCTTGGTCGGCGCCCTGATCGGTCGCAAGATCGTGCGGACCTCACCGGGACACCGCCGTTTCCAAGCCGCGATGCTGTTGCTGTTGGCCCTGTCGCCATTCCTGTTTGTCATCGGGGCGATGCTGTGGAGTCACCATATCGAAGCGATGCCGCAATCGGTGACGCTCGCCGGCGGGCTGGATCAAGGCACCTACAATCGCGTCTCGCAGGCGCTCGCCGATCGGTTGGAACAATCCGCCGGAGTGGCGACACGTGTCGTCGCCAGCGGTGGCTCGCTGGACAACCGCCAACGGTTGATCGCCCGAGAGGTCCAGCTGGCACCGATGCAGGCCTCGGCGATCAGCGGCGACGAGCTGTGTGTTATCGCACCGTTGTTTTATGAAGCGGCGCATCTGCTTGTCCGCGCCCCCGAACTGTTGGAACACCAAGATTCCTTCGGCTTGCAGTTTCTGGCCGGACAACGGATCGCGGTCGGTCCGATCGGCAGCGGATCGCGCCGCGCCGCGGACATGATTCTCGACTCGCTAAAACTTCCCGCCGACGCCACGCCGCGTGAAGTCATCCCCTGGGACCGGCTGCAATCAACCGACGCGCCCGATGTCGCACTGATCTGTGTCGGGCGAGGCAGTGAGCTGGTTTCCCAATTGCTGCGGCGCGACTGGCGGTTGGTTGCGATTCCGCAAGGCATCACGATTTCCATGCAACACCCGACCTTGCGGACGATCACGATCGACCCAACGGATTACCCGACCGCCGGCATCCCCGAGGGAGGGCTGGCGACGGTCGGCACCACCGCCTTCTTGGTCACCCGCCGGGATGCTCCCTCGGCCCTGGTGCAAACCACGCTGGAACTGCTCTACCAATCTCCGCGTCTGTTCGTCGACCTGATCCCCAGAGAACGTGCCGCCGAATGGCAGGGATTGGATCTCCATCATGCCGCGCGAGGCTACTTCGAATCGCTCGACATCGAATCGCGGTAAGGGGCTCGCAGCCCCCCTCCTTGTCTGCTCTCACCGGAGCCGTCTGAAGGCAAGCGGCTCGGCGGGCGAGCGTCATGATCGGTCCAGTCGACAGGATCGGTCCCCGCTATTCCCCTCCGGTCTGGTTCGTCGAATCGTGCGGGGCCAGTTTCAAATTGCGAAACCTAGGGTTGCCTGAGTCTTCGGCCCCCAGGAACCCACCGCATGTCGACGCGATCACCTTTCTCACACGATCCCCCCACAGCCGACGAGCCCTCAACGGGTGCCGCTTCGGATGGGGCCGGTGAGACAATCCGTGAAGCCACCGGTGAGGCATCCCCCGGACGTCTCAAAGACGGGCGTCGGGAACCGGGTGTGGGTTCGGACGAGACCGCGGCGACGAAACAAACCAAACGCTCAGCGCGGGATTCGCCCGAACGAGACGGCACGTCGGGCGATCGAGACGAGTCGATCCCGACGCTTTCGGCGAGTCAATTTGAAAGCGAGCATTCACAGTCACTTCGCAGCAAATTGGTCTTGGCGCTCGCGCTGATGTTGGGCGTGGTGGTCAGCATCGATGAAATTGTTCGGCAAAAAGTCATCGCGCCGGAATTCGCCAACCTGGAACGCGTCGCCGCACTCAAGGACACCAATCGAGTCCTCTCGGCGATCAACACCGAAGTCGAATTCCTGTCCGAAACGGCGGCCCAAGACGCGATCCGAATCGATCTCCATCTGCGGGCACAGAACGGAGGTGATCCTGCCGAACAGCTTGCCACCGCGTTGCCACTCGGGATGCTCGGGCAGGGCAAACGCGTCGAGTGGGCTGCGATCACCCGTCCCGACGGGCGTTGGACGTGGCTGGCGACGACTCCGCCCGACTCGGCCGACCAGGCGCCATCAACACGGCCCGACGTGGCCGACCTCGTGTTCCCGGGGATCGCGGAGCGGATTGCGGCTCAGCGAGACGAACCGAGCGGCTCGGACGATGCGGACACGGTTCGCGGCATGACTCGCGGCAGTGACGGCCAGTTGTACTTGTTCGCCGCCGTTCCACTGCACCATCACACCAACGGATCGTCGCTTCGAAACACCCGCGGAAAGGCGGATTGGCAGGCGCCGGCGTCGTTCTACGTCGTCGGCCGCCAGTTCGGTGATGCGGTGATGACGGATCTTCAGCAACGAACCAGCGTTCTGTTTTCCGTTCGCCCCCTGTTGCACGATGCGACGTTGAAACAGTCCATTGAGGTGGAACCGACCGACAGTTCGCTGCTGTGTGTCCAATGGCCGCTGTTGAGCCCGTCCGGCAACCCGTTGGCTGAACTGACCGTCCATTTGCCACGTGAGGTCACCAGTCGCAGCAACCGGACCACCGCCTTTGCACGCTACCTTTCACTGTGCGGGGCGTGTGCCTCGCTGCTGCTGTTGTTGCTGTTGTTGCAGCGGATCGTCATCGGGCGAATCGAAAGGATTCGTGAGCACACCGAACAGATTGCACGCACCGGGATCATTTCCGAAGCGACCAGCGCGCCGGTTTTGCGAGTCGCCGGTCACGACGAGATCGGCCAGTTGGCCCAGTCCTTCGATCGGATGCGGACGCGATTGGGCGATGCCCAGCGACGTCTTTCCGACGCATCGCACGCGGCGGGAATGAGTCTGGTGGCCGACACGGTGATTCACAACGTCGGGAATGTGCTGACGAACGTTAACAGCCTGATCGAAACCGCGACGCGGCGTGTGGAAAGCCTGCGGATCGAACCGCTCGAAAAGCTCGCCTCCCGGTTGCGACAGGACGACGTCGACGTCGCCCTGCAACGCGCGACGCCGGATTATCTGCAGCGTTTGAGCGCGACCTTGGAAGACGACAAAGACGATTTGGCTGCGCTGCTGCAAACGCTCAATGACAACATCCAGCACATTCACCAAGTGATTCGTGACCAGCGGCGGCATGCCAATCAGCCGATCAAATGGGCCCACCTGGATGTCAACGGTGTGATCGCCGAGGCGGTCCGGTGCAGTCAGGCTCGGTTGGAAAAGGACAACGTCTCGGTCGACTTCAAGCGAGAGGATGTGGTTCACATCTGGACCGATCGATCGCTGTTGCTGCAAATTCTGATCAACATCATCACCAACGCCGGCAACGCCACACAGGACATTCGTCACCGCCAGCCGACGCTCACGATTGATCTGATCCGCAATCAATCGACCGTCCAGCTTCAATTCCGCGACAACGGTTGCGGGATGGACGAAGCGACCCTGGCCCGCGTCTTTGATGCCCACTTCACGACCCGCCAGTCGGGAAGCGGACTGGGGTTGCATTTCTGCGCGATCGCAATGAAACGAATCGGTGGCGCCATTCACGCCGAAAGCGACGGTCCCGACCGGGGGGCTACCTTCATTCTTGAAGTGCCGGTCGTCAAACCATCCGACGAAAGTGACCCCGGGCATTCCAGCCAAGACCCCGATCTGGTCGGTACCGCCACCGGATCGACCGGCAGCCATCGATGAAGGGAAATCACGGAGAGAATAGATGACAGACTTTGAAACGGAACGCCGCGTTCTGATCATTGATGACCAATCACAGATTCACGAAACGTTTGCGCGAATTTTTCAGTGCGATCACCGCAGTGAACATGAATTGGATGATTTCGAAGCGCGGTTCCTGTTGGATGATTCCGAACCGCAAGAACGCCAGGCGTCCAGTGCACCGGTCTTTGCGCTGACGCACGCCTACAGTGGCGAAGAAGGCGTCTATGAAGTCCAGAAATCCGTCGACGCGGGAGAGCGATTTTCGGTCGCCTTTGTCGACATGCGGATGCCTCGGGGAATGGACGGATTGGCGACCATCCGTCGGCTGTGGCGGATCGATTCCGATTTGCAAGTCGTGATCTGTACCGCCTACAGCGATCACACCTGGGACGACATCGTTCGCAGCCTCGGCTATAGCGACAAGTTGTTGCTGCTTCGCAAACCGTTTGAACATGACGAAGCCCGCCAATTGGCGTTGGCGCTCAGTGAGAAATACCGACTCTCGATCCGCCAGGAAGAGAAACTGGAACTGCTCAAGAGCGAAGTGAATCGGCGCCGCAAAGCGGAATCGGAACTGAGAGACATGGCGCATCGGGATGCGCTCACCGCGCTTCCCAACCGCCCGTTCTTGATCGAAAAACTGGAACAAGTTCTCGCCAATCAAGGACCGCGACGGCGCTCCCATGACGCGCTGCTGTTTCTCGATCTGGATAACTTTAAAATCATCAACGACAGCCTCGGGCACGAGGCCGGTGACGACTTGCTCAATCAGGTCGCCGTCCGGCTTCAAGAATGCGTCCGCGATCACGATACCGCCTCCCGCTGCAGCGATTCGGTTGATACCAGCAACGATGCGGCCGGCGATGAAACGATCCGTTTGGGGGGCGATGAGTTCGTCGTGCTGCTGGAACGGTTGGCCCATCGCGATGACGCCTTGTTGGTCGCCCGCCGTATCGTCCAGCGAATCTGTGAACCGTTTTCGCTCGGTGATCGACTGGTCACCGTCGGCACCAGTGTGGGAGTCGCCTTCATCGATGACTCCCTGGCCGACGGCCACGAAGCCCTGCGCAACGCCGACACGGCGATGTATCAGGCCAAAAACTCCGGCAAAGGCCAAATCGCGGTGTTCGACCAAACCATGCACGACGCGGTCGTCGCCCGGCATGAGTTGGAAGCACAGCTTCGCGTCGCACTGCGGGAAGAAAAATTTGAACTGCGATACCAGCCGATCGTGAATCTGAAAACCTGCCAGATTCAAGGCGTCGAAGTCTTGTCGCGTTGGCGCGGTGACGATGGAGAATACGTGCCCCCGAGCGAATTTGTGCCCGTGGCCGAAGAGATCGGATTGATCAACCACTTCGGCGAATGGGTGCTGGAACGATCGATGCGTGAATTCAGCGCCATGATGGCGTCGTTTGAGGATGCACAGCGACCGCAAGTCTATCTGGGCGTCAATATCTCGCGACGTCAGCTCGCCGATCCCTTTTTCATTGATCGACTGCAAGCCATCATCGATCGTACGCGGTTCAAGTGGTCGTTGAAACTGGAAATGTCGGAAAACGGTGACACCCGTCACAACGAACGGTCACTTCAAACGATGTTGGATCTGCACCAAAGCGGCGTCGGGATTCATATCGACGATTTCGGCAAAGGCAATTCGTCACTGACCTGCTTTCACGACTATCCGATCGAAACCGTGAAGATCGATCGCACGTTCACCGCGTCGATCACCATTGACCATGGGCATGCGATCATCACCCAAGCCATCGTTCAACTCGCGCACCACCTGATGGCAAACATCGTCTGCCAGGGCGTCGAGTCGGCTCAGCAATTGAATTTGCTGCAACAGTGGGGATGTGACCTCGCCCAAGGCTATATCTTCGCGCCGCCGCTGGATATCGTCCAGCTGGAACGATTGCTGATCACACCCGGTGAAAGCGACGGGATCAAGATTCTAAAGTCCACGGTTCCGGCCCCTGTGACGATGCCCGGCAGTCCGACCGGCGGTCCGACCGGCGGGATTCAACTGCCCAGCCGGTGAACAAACGCTGTCGGTCGCGCCGTGCATGACCATCGGCTTGCACAGCATGCCGGACACGTCTTGGGTTACAATCGCGGGATGATCGATCTGTATCGCTCCACCCCCGCAACAACCACGACGATGATCCCAAGATTGCTGTTTGCTTGCCTGGCCGCATTCACTTTCGCGCCAGGCATCGCTGCCGCCCAGCCGCCGCGTGAAATCAAAAACGTCGTGATGATCGTTGCGGACGATCTCAAGGCGAGTGTGCTGGGGTGTTATGGCGACGAGGTCTGTGCGACACCCAACCTGGACCGCCTGGCCCGCAACGGAATGGTTTTCCAACGCGCTTACTGTCAGGGCACGTGGTGTTTGCCGTCGCGAATCTCTTTCATGTTCGGCCGCTATCGCGACAAAGAGAATGTTTCGCTGGGACAACATTTACAAACACACGGATTCAGCAGCACGCGTGTCGGCAAGATCTTTCACATGCGTGTCCCGGGCGACATCATCGCCGGGACCGACGGCCAGGACCATCCGGAGTGTTGGTCGGCGCGATTCAATTCGCCCGGACCGGAGGCCCACACGCCGGGTGAGTACGCGTGTTTGAATCTGAACATCGTGACGCGTGATTTGCAGAATCGGCAATCGACGCGAATGCCCCACCGCATGTTCGTTTCGGTCAAAGGCGACGCCGATGGAACCGAGCAACCGGATTATAAATCGGCCAGCAAAGCGATTGAGCTGTTGAAACAGTCGCCCGAACGCCCGTTCTTTCTCGCCGTCGGGTTGGTGCGACCGCATTACCCGATGGTTGCCCCGAGCGAGTATTTTGAGCCGTATGGCATTGAGCGCATCAAAATGCCGGCCAACTGGCACGACGACACCGATGACATTCCGAAACTGGGGATCGCCAAGACCAACAACCGGAAGAACTCGATCGGAAAGTATCCCGACAACCAGAAACGCATGTGGGCGGCCTACTACGCCAGCGTGACCTTCATGGATCATCAGGTCGGTCGAATCCTGGACGCCCTTGAGGATTCACCCCACCGCGATCAGACGGCCGTGATCTTCACCAGCGATCACGGTTACCATCTCGGGGAGCATGGGTTCTGGCAGAAAAGCAATCTGCACGAAGAAGTGATTCGCGTTCCGTTGCTGATCGACGCCCCGGGCATGCCATCCGGGCAAACCGATTCGCTCGCCGAGTTGGTGGATCTGTACCCGACGATCTGTGACTTGGTCGGTGTACCAATCGCAGCGGCCGCCGAGGGAACGAGCCTGATGCCGGTGCTTGCCGACTCGACCGCCAGCGTCAAATCCGAAGCGCTCTCGTTTCAAAACGGAACGTCGATTCGCACCGACCGCTGGCACATGATGCGTTACAACGACGACAGCGAAGAGCTTTATGACATGCACAACGACCCCGGTGAAACGACCAACCTGGCGAATCAATCTCAATACGCCGAGGTGCTCAAGGGGTTGCGGGAACGGTTGCGCGAGCGAACCGATCACTTCACCGAGCGAAAGACCCAGCGATAGTTGAGGGGTTCGGACATGTTGTACTTGTCCAGAATGTACGCTTGCTCTTCGGAGTCTTCGAACGAAGGCATTCCGAATCGGATGGTGTCTTCGGTCTGACTCATCGCGTCGCCGGGCCGAAAGAAATTCAATTGCAACGCTTTGCGGCGGTACGGTGCGTCATCGCCTTCGCCGTCTTGCTGGAACGCGTTGGTCAGTCCTGAGACGTACAGCGAGACGTAATCGACATTCGGATTGACATCCATCCAGGTCAGAATGCCCCAGACACCCGGGGCGCTCTCGTCGCTGGAAAGCGGAATCCGTTGGCGAGTGATTTCGACGCTGTTGTACAGCGGCGCGGTGATCTGTTCTCGTGCGGCGATCATTTCCTTGGCGCTGGGGATGATCCGGTCCAGGTACTCTTGGCCGCTGACATGATCTTTCAGGGTGACCAGAGGAAAGAAACGTCGCGAGTCATAGGAGACCGATTCGAGCCGTTGATACAGTTTGGAACCGCCCACTTCATCGGCCGCCGGGCGCAGATCGCCGCCCCGGTACCGCACCCGATAGACCATGTACCAGATCAGTTTGCGTTGCAGTTTGCCGCTGCCGACGGGCACGTCGACATACATTTGACGGAGCGGTTTGAACGAAAATTCCAAGCAATAGATTTCGCGGCGCAAGACGACCTGCTTGGCCATTTCGACCAGCGTGCGCGAGCGGGGATCGAAATGCGGCGCGCCGTTTTCGAAGGTCGGCGCTTTCCACTCCAGTTCGGGGTGGGCGCTGAGAAACGTCTTCAGCGTCAGCGGGCCGTCAAAGGTTTCTTCGGGGCTGGCATCCCCGGGGACGATCGTCACCACGCCGGGGGCGAATTGGGTCGCCTGCTCCATCGTGGCGTCTTGGGGTTGACCGGATGCTTGGGCGTTTGCGTGGGGGCAGCGAACCGCCGCCAGACAAACCAGCATCGATCCCAACAGCACCGTAGCGCGGTGCGGAGTCAGCCGCACGGGCGTGAATTGATTTTCAGCAAGGGTCATGTCAGGAACTCGGTCAAAGATTTGGATGAGCGGATCGATCTTCGGCGGCCGGCGTCGGCCTACTTCAAATCACTGGAACTGAGGGTTTCGGTGTCATCGGTCGGGGGGCGACTGGCGATCTCCCGGTCGGCCCCGGGCGCTCCGGCAATCGATTTTTCGTCAGCCGGCTTTCCGTCGTGGATTTCCGAGGGGTCGAGAAATCGCAGGGAATCGGCGAGTTGGGCGTCATTGCCGGCAAACGCTTCCAGCTTGTCGGCCGACAGTGTGAACGTTGCTTGAACGCGTCGCCCCTCGTCATCGGAGAAGTGCATCATAATCCATCGAATCGGGACGCCTTGGGTTTCTCCGTCAACGACGACGCGCAAAACCTGTAATCCTTGCGCACTGACTCGCTGATCCCCCTCCACCAGCCGTGTCAGCTTTTCGCCGAGCGTCTGGCGGACGGCCGCCTCAAATGCCTCCAACGTCCACGGTTTGCCTTCGGGCAACTTGACCAGTGGGCGTAGATTGCACTGGGCGATACTAAGATCATGGTCGATCATTCGCATCACCGCCGAACCGGGGGCGTCACTGATCATCCGCCATTTGCGGTCCATCATCGTCCCGACCTCCAGCTGCCGACTTTGCAGCTCGACGTACATCCGCTCCGCAGGAAGCGGCTGGTCAAATTCAATCATCGCCCGCTCGGCCGGCAGTGCCACCGGTTGGGCCATCGGGCGACGCACCATTCGGATGGTGGCCGAGACGTCGAATCCGGGTTCGGCGCGGCTGATTTCGCGGGTCTCGTGGATCGCAAGCGCCAGCCAGGTGCAGGTGTTTGCGTTGCGATCGAACGTCATTTTGCCGATCAGACGAAGCCGGGTGCCGACGCCGTCGATCGAACCCTCGATGTCGCCTTCGAGTTTGAAACGCACCGCGTCCTCGGCAACCCCGACGACCGTGCTTTCCACCCGGCCGCTGTCGACCGACGTCAGATTCAAAACGGAGCACAAGGCGTCCGCATTGATCTCATAGCGGTCTCCTTCGATCACGCTTTCGCCTGGCAAGAAACGGTCGACCGAGACGCTGGAGACGGGTGATTTGAGCAGCGAAAGCTCGCCGTGGGTGAAGAAATTGTCCGGCGAATAGATCGTTTCGGGCAGCGATTCGCGGCGCACGATCGCGTGTCGCATCGATTTTCGCAGATCCTGCTCGCTGGATGTCTTGTTCAATACGCTCTTGTTGGACGCGGTGTGGTAATACCGCTCGGCGGCAACCACCTCGGACGACGCGGCCGCATCGGCGGGCCGCCGATAACGCTCTTCGTAGTCCAGCACCGCCTGGGACGTGATCGGGAACGTTTGACGCGTCTCTTTGGATGCGATCGCATTGTCGGAAACCCTGACGTTTCCTTTGACATCCATCTCGATCCGCACCCGCATCAGTTCCTGGGGCGCCGCGGCGATGGTTGCCGATCCGGTCGAAACGATCGCCGCCCGACTGGGGGACGCAAGCGAGGCCGATGCGAATGCGAGGGAGCTGGCGAGAAAAGAGCGACGATTGGCGATGGCGTCGTGGCTGGGCATCTGAAAGTCCATTTCGGTGGGCAGTCCGGAAACGGCGGATCGACCCTCGCGGCACGCGGCGCGGCGGCTTGGGGGATCGCCTGTCTCGCAATGATCGACCGTCCGCCGCGGGGCGGTTCAGCCGAATTGCCCCGCTCGAGACGATTCCGGGGGCAGTTCCCGGGCCCCAAACGTGTGTAGCCGTCGTGTTCGGTAAAGTCGATTCTTAGACAGCGGGTCGCAATGCGAGACTGCCTTTTGTGCAGCCTGTCTGAAATTTTTACACTCAAAACAGGCAGTGGCGCAAAAATCGTCGAGACCCCGAAAAGGTTTTGGGGTTTCTAAGTTGTTGTCAGTCAACGGGTTGCGGTGAAAATTCTGGAAATTTGTGACAAATCGCTTCAGAATTGGCCCCAAATTTCCTAGTAGGTGTCCTGGACGCAGGCAACCGCTGCCAAGCTCATCGAGTTGGAATAGTGGAAAAAAAATCGACTCAAAGTGTCGGGTTTCATCCCCAAGCAACGAGTGGTTTTTTAGAAACTCATTCAATCGAGGTGAACCGAGCGGCGGAGGCTCTCGTCCTACAGGCATCCGCATTTGTGGACAGCACCGTTTTTAACGACTGTTGTCCTGCGACTGTCATTTCGGTCGACATGGAGTCGGCAGGGAACTTGTTCTGGGGGTCAAACCATCCGGTTTGACCAGACGTGTCGTGCCACGGCTCGACATTGAACCCTAGGCCAAGCGACCAATATCACCTGGAGGAGACAGGTGACCCCGGGCAACCGAGGCGATTGGACTGGGCGATCCGCCGGGATTGCAAGGACGTTTGGCCAGTCTACGCCAATAGCGCTGGGAGACCACAGTGATGCACGACAATTACCGCGACATAAAAATCAAAGACCTGCGCGATCAGCTTCGCTTCAATCAAAAAACAAAATTGATTGAGCAGGCTGCCGCTGCAGAAACACTACTGAGCGAAATCGAAGACGATCGAGAATACGCCTACGACTTTTTGTGCTATCGAATCACCAATTATCGCTCCGATCGACCCGGGCGGCACAACATTGCCTCGGCCGATTTGGCTCATGACTTGCGCTTGCTGATCGAAGATCTCAGCGAGTTGGCGGATTTGTCGGTCGAGGAAATCGCCGAACAGGTTCACACCGTTCAAGACCTCAGTCGACAATTCAACGTGTCGACCAAGACGATCAGCCGTTGGCGCGAAGCCGGCTTGGTCAGTCGTCGGTTGCTCTTCGGCGGTCGCAAACGCGTCGGATTCCTCAACAGCAGCGTGGAGCAGTTCGTTGCCCGCAACAAGGCCAAGATCCAGCGCGGAGAACGCTTCAGCCAGCTGACCGAAGATGAGAAAAGCGAAATCATCGAACGGGCCAGACAGTTGGTCGAAGGCGGGGCGGCCCTGGCCGATGTGACTCGCCTGTTGTCCGAACAGATGGGACGGAGCGCGGAAACGATCCGTTACACGCTCAAGAACTTCGACGCCGACAACAGGTCGATCGCGATTTTCCCCAACCATCGCGGCATCCTGTCCGACGACGACAAACGCTCGATCTTCAATCAATACCTCGGCGGCGTATCCGTTCCGCAGCTGTGCCGACGCTTCAAGCGAACCCGTAACAGCATCCAACGGATCCTGGTCGAAATGAGACGTCAACGGATCATGGAGCTGCCATTGGACTACATCTACAACGAAGACTTCGAAGCGGTCTCACGCGAAGCGGAGTACCTGGGCGTCGAGCCGGAACCGGCCAGCGCGCCGCGGAAAGTCCGTGTGCCGAACGATTTGCCCAGCTATCTCGCATCGCTGTACGACGTTCCGCTGCTGACCCGCGAACAGGAGTACCATCTGTTCCGAAAGATGAACTACCTCAAGCACAAAGCCAGTCGCTTGCGGGAGACGATCGGAACCGAGGCTGCCGGGAAGTCCGCGGTGATGAACGAGATCGAGTCGTTGTACGAGCAAGCGGTCAAGGTCAAGAACCGGATCGTCCAGGCCAACCTGCGTCTGGTCGTGTCGATCGCCAAACGCCACTTGGCCGGCACCGACGATTTCTTCTCCTTGGTCAGCGACGGTAACATGTCGTTGATCCGCGCGGTGGAGAAATTCGACTACTCGCGGGGCAACAAATTCAGCACGTATGCGTCGTGGGCGATCATGAAAAACTTCGCCCGCACGATCCCGAACGAATTCAAGCACCGCGATCGGTTCCGAACAACGACGGAAGAGTTGTTCCTGGCGCGACAAGACGAACGGGTCGATCCCTACGTGGAAGAATCCGCTCAACGCACCCGCAAACGCGAACTGTCCCGAATCCTCAATCGATTGGACGAACGCGAGCAGAAAATCATCTCTGCACGTTTCGGACTTGAGCGCGGCAGTGAACCGCTGACGCTCAAGGAAGTCGGTGAAGAAATGGGCGTGACCAAAGAACGCGTTCGACAGCTCGAAGCACGGGCGTTGGCGAAACTTCGAACCGCCGCCAGCGAAAACAACATCGAAATCGATTTCGAGCAATAGTGGGGTAAGCTTCCAGCTTGCCGTCCGTGACGCACCGCGTGACGTACCAATTCATGTTCCCAGGCTCTGCCTGGGAACACCATCGCTATCCGACCAAATCGTCCGACTGCTTGACGAACTCGTCTCCGTCCCAGTTTTCGTCGGTCGTGATCCCGGCGGCCCGCTTGGCCTTGGCTTCCGCCTTTTCCGCTTTCGCCTCCGTCTGACGCCGGACCAGATCCGCGTGGGTCGTGAAATAGGGCAGGGCTTTGCCTTTGAAATCATCCAGGGTTTCGAAGCCGTGCTTGTCCATGAACGCGAGCAACTGTTCCTTCATGGTTTCCACCAGCTTGTAGCCGTGCTTCATCACGCCGGTGCAGACTTGAACCGTGTCGGCGCCCAGCAGGAAGAATTCTGCGGCGTCCTCACCGGTCTCAATCCCTCCCAGGCCTGAAAGGGTGCGTCCCGGGAATTCGTCACGGATCAACGTGGCGATCTCCATGTTCATCCGCAGCGCGATCGGTTTGACCGCCTTGCAGGAATAACCGCCCGGTGTCGTGTAGCCTTCGACCGTGGGCATCGGCCGCAGTGTTTCCAAGTCGACGCCGATGACGCTTCGGATGGTATTGATCGCGGTGATGCCGTCCAGGCCCGCAGCGAGGCAGGCCCGTGAGGGGTCTTCGATCCGTGTGATGTTCGGCGTCATCTTGGCCCACACCGGCTTGGTCGTCGCGGCCCGCACCCAAGTACACACCTCGCTCAGGATGTCTGGATTTTCGCCCATTGCCGCGCCCATCTTGCGTTCGGGCAATCCGTGGGGGCAAGAGAAGTTGCACTCGAACATGTCCACGCCCGCGGCCTCGCAACGCTCGATGATCTCGAACCAGGCGTCTTTGTTGAACTCTTCCATGATCGATGCGATCAAGACATTGTCGGGATAGGCGTCTTTGACCCGTTTGTATTCATCGATCCACTGGTCGAACGACATCGTCGAAATCAGCTCGATGTTCTCCCAGCCGTAGGGTTCGCCGGAGTTGTCTTTCAGTCGTCCATAGCGTGGAGCAACGTTGATGACCTTGGAGGCATCCAGGCTGACCGTTTTCGCGCACGACGCGCCCCAACCGTCGGCAAAGGAACGGCAGATCACCCGCGCGTTGGTTCCCGGTGGTCCCGATCCGATCACGAACGGATTGGGAAATTTGATTCCATGGACAGTCGTTTCGAGCGTCGGCATCTCAGTCGTCTTTCAGTAGTGGGGTAAGCTTCCAGCTTGCCAGTGCAGTCGTGGGGTACGCTTCCAGCTTGCCTATCCCACGGTATGAATCTCTTTTAAACATTCATCGATCGTCGCCAGCATGAATTGGGCGTCATCTTTGGTGAGACACATTGGCGGTTTGATCCGCATGGTATTGCCGAACAAACCGCCTTTGCCGAGGATCAAGCCGCGGCGTTTCGTCTGTTCCATCAGTTCCGCGGCTTCGGCCGACGCCGGTTCTTTGGACGTTCGATCTTTGACCAGTTCGACGCCCAGCATCAGTCCCATGCCGCGGACGTCTCCGATCAGCGAATGTTTCTCTTTCAGCTGCATCAGACCATCGAGGAGAAACTCGCCGATCACGGCCGCGTTCTCTTGGATTCCCTCGGCGTCGATCACTTCCATGGTCGCCAATCCCGACGCCATCGAAACGGGGTTTCCGCCAAAGGTGTTGAAGTGGACTCGGTGGGTCATCGTTGACGCCACGGGCCCGGTGGCGGTCACGGCGGCCAGCGGCGCGCCGTTGCCGATCCCTTTGGCCATCGTGATGATGTCGGGTCTGACGCCCCAGTTCTGGTGCGACCAGTAGTGTTTTCCGGTGCGTCCGAATCCCCCTTGAACTTCGTCGGCGATGCACAGCCCGCCGTGCTGACGCACGATGTCATACACGATGGAAAAGAATTCCGGCGGCGGCACAACCGCTCCGCCGACACCTTGGATCGGTTCACCGATGAAGCAAGCGATTTGGCCCGGTGTCTGGTACTCGATCACATTCTTGATGTCGTGGGCACATTTCAGTTCACAACTGGGATACTGCAGGCCCAGCGGGCAGCGATAGCAGTAACCGGGCACGCTGTGGGTGATGTTGGGTTGCGGGTTGCTGGGAAATTTCCAGGTGCCGTGCGCCGTCATGCCCATCGCGGTGGTGGTGCCGCCGTGATAGCCGTTGCGGAGCGCGACGACGTCTTGATTTCCCGTGAACTCGCGCGACATCAGCACCGCGATCTCATTGGCTTCGCTGCCCGAGTTGGTGAAATAGGTTCGGTCCAGCGGAACACCGGCGGGGTCGGACGGCATTTTGGACGCCAGCTTGGCGGCAAATTGGGCGATCGTCGGGTGCAGGTAGATCGTGGTGGTGTGCTGCAGCCGGCCGGCTTGTGATTGGACCGCTTGGGCCACGTGGGGATGACAGTGCCCGACACTGACGGTGACGATCCCCGCGAATGCATCCAGGTAGCGTTTGCCGGTCTCGTCCCACAGGTACTGCATGTTCCCTTCGACGATCATCAGCGGTTCGCGATAATACGTCAGCACGCCCGGATTGACGTATTGGTGGCGCATCGCCAGCACTTCATCACGCGAAGGGCCGTCGTAGGGTTCTGGGGTATGGCGACAGGGCGGCAATTGGGCTTGGGGCAGATCGACAGGTGGCATCACGATGGCTCCGTGAAAGGTTCCTGCGGCTCCAGGCCGCGTTCTCGACGTGTTCCTGGAATGAGATTGTCCAGCGTGATCCCGAGGATTGCCGCGACCGCCATTCCCGTTTGTCCGATCGCGTTGATCACATCGTCCAAGCCATCAATGAACGTCGCTTGGACTGCTTCGGAGCCGCCGTTGGCGAAATAGTAGGGGACACTGATTCCCATGAACAATGCGAATCCTCCGATAAACAGGTTGCGGTCACTGGACAATTCGGCCCTGGCGAACTGTCGAATGCCGACCGCAGAGATCAACCCGAACATCACACAATACAACCCGCCGACGACCGGTTGCGGGATCGCGGCAGCCAGGGCTCCGAATTTTCCGAATAATCCCAGCAGGATCAGGATCACGGCCCCGAGCTGAACGACATAGCGCGAGCCGACTTTGGTCAATCCGATTAGCCCGACGTTTTCCGAATAGGACGTCGAACTGAAACCGCCAAAGATCCCCGTCAGCGCGCAACCGATGCCTTCGCAGCCGATCCCCCGGGAGATTTCTTCCGGCGTCGGATCACCACCACCGGCCATCTGCTTGCAGGCGTGGTAGTCGCCAAAACTTTCGATCATCGACGCCAAGTATCCGGCGATCACCGCGACGATGAATCCCAGTTGAAACTTGGGCATGCCCCAGGGCAACACGACATCGTTGAGGCGAAACCAAGACGCCTGCTCGAAGGCGTCCAAATTCGGCCGCGCCGGATGCCCGGGACCAAAGATGCCAAGCAATGAACAGAGGGCGCAAACCGAGACCGCACCGACAATCGCCAACAGCATTGGAAACATTTGGAAAATCAAATGGTGACGCGCCCAGATAAACGAAAACGTGGTGATCAACACCATCGTCAAAATGGAGATCGGCCAGTGGGACGCGGCGATCGGGGCGCCGGCAGAGTACAGCGCCAATCCGATCAGCATGATCACCGGGCCGACGACGACCGGCGAGAGCACTTTGCGAATTTGGCCCATCAGCCCGCTGAAACCGACCACGATCTCGAAAACGGCGCCGACGAGGATCGCACCGGCGATGTACGGCATCGCGGCGCCCGGCGTGACGGTTTCGCCTTCGGGGTGGATCGTCGCGATGATCATGAAGAACGCCGCGAGGAACGAAAAACTGACCCCTTGGATGATCGGCAATCGAGAGCCGAACGTCGTTTGGATCAGCGTCGCGATCCCCGAGCAAAGCATCACGCTGGAAATCAACAACGCAATCGCCGCGGTGTCCATGCCCATCGCCGGACCGAGTAACAAGGGAACCGCCACGGTCGAACCGAACATGGTCAGCACATGTTGCATCGCCAGCACCACCGCTTTCCCAAGCGGCGGCCGATCGTCTAGTCCGTAGATGACTTTGTTTTGCATGAAAAAGAGTGGGAGAGATCGTAGGGCATGCTGTGCATGCCGAACGTCACGCACAGCGTGACCTACAGCTCCGTGATCGCCCCGTACGTCTCCGGGCGTCGATCGCGGAAAAATTGCCAGGTGTTGCGGACTTCGCGGATCATGTCGAAGTCCATCTCTCCGATCACGATGTCCGTTTCGTCGCGTTTCTCACTCTGGGCGAACAGCTGGCCGCGTGGGTCACAGAAATAACTTTGGCCGTAGAACTGGCCGATGTTCCAGGGGGCTTCGGTGCCGGGGCGATTGATCGCACCGACGAAGTACTGATTGGCGACGGCGTGAGCCGGTTGCTCGAGTTTCCACAAGTATTCGCTCAGGCCGGCGACGGTCGCACTGGGGTTGAACACGATCTCTGCCCCGCCGAGCCCCAGGCAACGCGCCCCGTCGGGGAAGTGTCTGTCGTAACAAATGTAGACGCCGACTTTTCCGATCCGCGTGTCGAAGACCGGATAGCCGAGGTTGCCGGGGCGGAAGTAAAACTTCTCCCAAAACCCGGGGCTGCAGTGCGGGATATGGATCTTGCGAAACTTGCCCAGGTACGAGCCGTCGGCATCGATCACCGCGGCCGCGTTGTAATAAACCCCCGTCAGGTCTTCCTCGTAGACCGGCACGATCATCACCATTTGATGCTTCTTGGCCAGTTCCATCATCAATTTCGTCGTGGGGCCATCGGGGACCCGCTCGGTCATCTCGTACCACTTGGCGTCTTGTTCGGCGCAAAAGTACGGGCCGTAAAACAGTTCTTGCAAACAGCAGACCTGTGCACCTTGGTCGGCCGCCTGGGCGATCAGATCGACGTGCAAGTCGATCATCGACGCCTTGATCTTGTCCACCGGCGATGTCGCGGGTTCACAAAGCTTTGCCTGGATCAAAGCCCCTCGGACGATTCGTGCCATCGGTCAAATTTCCTAGTTGTCTAAAAGTGGAGTAAGCTTCCAGCTTGCCGCGTCTAAAGTGGGGTAACGCTTCCAGCTTGCCATTGCCTGGACGACAGCCTGAAAGCCTATCCCACTTCAATCACGTCAACGCTAAGCTTAACAACATCGGGTCATTTTCGTGATACGACTTGAATCGGCAGGTAATCGCCAGCCGATTTCACTCCCAAATTCAAGCGAACGCCAGCTCAACGGAATGCGTGATGAGTACAGAGACACCGACGGCGAAGCTGCGGATCGGATCGAAATGGATGGACAGCGGAGCTGCTAACGCTTCGACCCCGGTGTTCAATCCGTCGACCGGCGAAATCATCGCAAAAACTCCGGTCGGCTCGGTCTCCGACGTCGATGCCGCTGTCGCCGCGGCCGGGGATGCCCTGCCCGAGTGGGCTGAAACCCCGGTTGTCGAGCGGGCTCGCGTGATGTTCGCCTATCGCGAACTGATCGCCCGTCACTTCGAGGAATTGGCCCGGCTGGTCACTCGCGAACACGGCAAGACCTACGGGGAAGCCCGTGCGGAAGTCCAACGCGGACTGGAAATGGTCGAATTCGCCTGCAGCGTTCCCGTGATGCTCTCCGGCGACACGTTTCCGCAAATCGCCGAGAGTGTTGATGGTGAAACGAATCGACATCCCGTCGGCGTCTGTGTGGGAATCACGCCCTACAATTTTCCCCACATGGTTCCGCTGTGGATGTTTCCGATCGCGATCACGTGCGGAAACACGTTCGTGCTCAAACCCAGCGAGAAGGTGCCGCTGAGTGCGATCCGATTGGTCGAGTTATTGATCCAGGCGGGACTTCCCGACGGGGTGCTCAATCTGATCCACGGCGGCAAAGAAGTCGTCGACGCGCTGCTGCAACATCGCGGCGTCGCAGCGGTGTCGTTCGTCGGTTCGACATCGGTCGCCAAACATGTGTACCAAGTCGGAACCGCGGCCGGGAAGCGGGTGCAGGCTGCCGGCGGAGCCAAAAACCATTTGATCATCATGCCCGACGCCGACGTGGACCAGTCTTCCAAGGCGCTCGCCGCATCGGCATTCGGCTGTGCCGGTCAACGATGCATGGCCGGTTCGGTCGCGATCGCCGTCGGTTCAGCCGCGGAACCGTTGCTCGATCAATTGGTCGGTTTCGCGGGCAATCTAAAAGTCGCACCGACCGACAACAATGACGCAGCCGAGATGGGACCGGTGATCAGCGCCGACCATCGCGATCGTGTGGCAGGTTATTTAGCAACGGCCGAGCGAGCGGGGGCCAAGGTCGTTTTGGACGGACGCCAAGTGGATGCCGGTGACGCCTTTCTGCTCGGTCCCAGCGTCGTCGATCAAGTCACCACGGACATGCCGCTGTGGAAAGAAGAAATCTTTGGTCCGGTGTTGTCGGTCGTGCGCGCAGATTCGTTGCAAGAGGCGCTGGCGATCGGCAAGTCCTGTCCGTTCGGAAACGGCGCCTCGATCTTCACCAGTGACGGGTACGCGGCACGCGAATTCAAACGTCACTTCAATGCCGGCATGATCGGCATCAACGTCGGCGTGCCCGCGCCGATGGCATGGCTGCCGTTTACCGGTTGGAATCAATCGTTCTTTGGGGACCTGCACATTCAAGGCACCGAAGGCGTCCACTTTTATACCCGCCAAAAGATGACACTCACCCGCTGGTTCGAATCGTCCAGCGAGTCCCATCACGACCCGGTCTGGAAATCGAAGTAGCCCGCGGCCGAGCGCAGTGGACACTGCCTGTGACGACTTGTTTCACCTGCGATACAGCAGGGGCTTCTCGTCCTGGTCGATCAGCACCATCTGTCGATCCCCTGTCAACGCAATGGCCTTCAACTGGCCGCGCACTTTCATCAGGGGCTGCAAGTTCTCGCCGCGCTGTCTGCGCTCGTAAACGGGAACGAATTCGGTCGCCGGTGACCACCGTGACAGCTGGCCGCCACGATCGCTGACCAGCCAATCATCACCCAGTCTGCCGTGCACCCAGTGTGATCTCAATTCGTCAATGTTGCGTCCGGAGGCGATGTCGTAGACCACAACGCGGAATAAATGGCCGACGACCAAGCGTTTTCCGTCGACCGAGAAGAACACACCCGGGTGTTCCGAATCGAGCGAACCTCGGGTTTGCACTGTTTTCAATACACGTTCTTCTTCAGGGTCCCAGATCACGATTCGGTCGGTTTGTGCCAGTGCGATTCGCCCGATTCGCTCGTCGATGTCGATGGCTTGGATCATCGAGATTCGGACGTTGCCGGTTCGTCGTGCGACTTCGGCCAATTCGACCACCCGCTCTCGCGAACGAACATTGTAGATTCGAAGTGCATCCTGTTCGGCCACCAAAAGTTGTTGGCCATTCTCAGAAAAACGGACACATCGGGATCGACGATCAATATTGGTCGGCCATCGAGATTCCCCCGCGGGATCGGCATAGTCGGCAAGCGGACGGCCGTCGTTCACCGACCAGACCTCCGTCGTCAATCCCTGACCGACCAGCGCGATCAACGATCCATCGGGCGACAAGTGAACGTCATGAATCCAACGCGTTTTAGGCTCGAATGCTGTGATGCATTTCCCGTCGCCGACATTCCAGACGTGAACGTGCTTGCCGACGGCCGCGATTCTTGAACCGTCTGACGAAGTGGTGACCAGTGACCAAGCCAAGACCGAATCGGCAGAAGACTCGCGACCAGACCCCGAACCGATGGCGTCCTCGCTAGGTAGGTGCCAAGTGCGTGTTCCGTTGTTGTATCCGACCGTGATGACGCCCTTCTGCCCGCCAAGGGCGCTGATGCAGTGCGCGGTCTCGTGGTGCCCGATGACACGAGTCGTCCCCGTGTCACGGTCCCAGATCAGTATCTCTTCCTCGCCCGTCAAGACACAGAATCGATTGCTGTCGTCGAATCGGTCCATGGCGATCACACGTCGGGGGCCGAATTGAAGATTCCCGTTTTCCACAAACTCACCGGTTCGGGCGGACCAGGTTCGCACGGTTCCGTCGGTCAATCCGATGATCCAATTTCCGTCTGGGCTGGGGGTGACGAGCGTCGGTTCCTCGGCAAGCGGAAATCGCACTCGCTGTTGCAGTGACGAGGTTTCGTAAATCGAAATCGCTTGCGTTTCCGCGATGGCTATGAATGCTCCGTCGTCACTGACGTTTGCATCGACCACTTTGACTTCATCGGACACCAATGGATGCGACTGTTCGCTGCGTAAATCGACCCAATGAGCGTTGGGAATGTTGCGTCCCTCCGGGGTGCGTTCACCGACCGCCACGAATCGCTGGCCGTCGGGATGGAATGCGATCCGATCCGCGTTGATGCTGCGATCGGTGGGGATCGGCACCAGAGTGTCGTCAGCCAGTCGCAGCAATTTCATCGGGCCGTAGGGAGAACCGAATGCGAGCAGCTGACCATCGGGAGAATAGGTTGCGCTGGTGAACAACGTGTGGTCGGCCGATGGATCGATACGCCGTGTTTCGATCAGCGATGCGGTTTCCAAGTCCCAGTACTGAACGTTGCGTCCGCGTGGGCTGGCGAGAATCGGCTTGTTCGGATGGACAGACGATCGACCACTGGCAGCCACAAGCAATCGAAACGGTTTCAGCTCTGCCCCCGGCGTTTGCAACATCAGTCGCCAGTTTTGTTGCCCACCCGATTGAGAGACTTCGGTCGATGGAGCAACCAAATCGGGGCTCGGTAGATCTGGCACGGTCGACGGCGAGTCGGCGACGGGAGGATTCCCCGTGGCCGGTCCAGCCGGAGACACGCGATTGGTCGCACCGGCACGCGGTTGCATCGTCGCGACATCACCGCGGAAGTACGAACGGCACAGCGGATACGCAAAAGGAAACGCAACGAGCAAACTCACCAACAAGATCAAGAGTTTCCCGACGCGCGACATGACGTGGTTTCCGAAAAAGGGGTCAGTTCCGAAAAAGGGGTCAGGCCTCTTTGATGCAATTCGCTCAATTCCGAAAAAGGGGTCAGGCCTCTTTGATGCAATTCGCTCAACAAAGAGGCCTGACCCCTTTGTCTCTGCTGACCCCTTTGTCTCTGCTACAACTGTTTCGCTTTGAGCAGCACGATCGTGTTCATCGTAACGGCTTTCGGTTCGGCTTGCTTGAACGTCTTTTGCAGGTAGGGAAGGTTCGACAGGATCGGTGTACCCGTGACGGCCTCGGGTCGATCGGTGGACTGAAAATAAGGATCGAGCAACAGCGTTTGCTTGGGCAACAACCTTGCCGTCGCGGTCGCCTGTCGCACTTCATGGCTGGGCACCTGGATCGTCTTTTGCCCTTCGCCGACACCGTAGATGTGGTGCTGCCTGACATCGGCCACTCGTGAATGTTGGATCTTGGTCCGCACCTTCAATGCTTCGCCGTCGACCTCGCCCAGGACCGTCACGTCGGTGCCTTCGCTGAGTACGTGGATGCCAGTTTGCACCGCGACCTGTCCTTCGTGCTCGACCTCCTGCAGATCCGACAGAAACGGCCGTTGCACTTGCTGTTGCAGCGAGGCGGCTTGTCCGTCGCCGGCGATGATGTTCGGACGCGCGAGCACCTTGCTGTTGTCGCTCTCTTGCGCCAGCACATACAGTCGCTCGACTTGATCGGCACTGATCACGGCGGTGGAGACAATGCTGCTGGTCGTCACGGTGTGTCGGCTGCCAAGGTCCAGTTCCTCATCGGCGATCATTTCGGCGGACGGATCGGTCACCTGCGTGATCTGCGTCTGGACTTTTTCGTCACCCAGTTCGGCGTAAATCTTGTCGCGCGTTTCCGAATCCACCGACAGGATTTGAACCTCAAACTTGATTTGACCCTTGGGGACGGTGAACGACGTTTTCTGCAACGCCCGCGAAGCAACCGTCCCGCTGCCGACCGCGTGAATCACCTTGCCGTCGGCGAACGGTCCCGAGCCGGTGACCGGCGGATCCGCACCCGCCGCCGTGCAAACTCCGAGGACGACAACACACGCAAAGCTAGCAATCCGGGTGGGGGACATCATTTCTTCCATGGCGAGGCGGTTGGTGGCGAAGCGACTGCAATCGAGCCCATACCAAATCGAGCGTCGAGAGTGGAAGATCCGTTTGTCGATCAGGTGTCGAGCCGGTCAATGGGGTGCGTCACCGGCCAACGGGTGCTCCGAAATCGACCATGCCCCCGGGCTTTGTGGCGATCTGTGTGACGCGATTCCAGTTTCCACGCTTTCGGGCAATACCGCTGAGTGGGCATCAATAGGGGACGCCCGGACGCTGGCGCGAACCGGCTGATCTCAAACGACGATCAGCCGTTTGTCGCGAGCCTTACGGGCTTCAACCCGACGAAATGACGCTTCGCGTAGCGGTCTAGGGCTTTCCAATGCCGCGCTCGCGCCAGACCGCGACTCCGGATCGGCATTTCATTTGCAACGCCTACGGTTTTGGTCTCTTTCGAGGAACAACGGGTATGAGCGACTGGATTCACGACATTCTTGATCAGTTCGGGCTTGTCGGTGTCGGTCTGATGATGCTGGCCGAGAACATTTTTCCCCCCATCCCGTCGGAAGTCGTCATGCCATGGGCTGGCTACGCCGTCAGTCAAGGTGACCTGTCCTTCGTGGGCGTGGTCACGGCGGGTAGCGTTGGTTCGTTCATCGGCGCCCTGCTGTGGTATCTCTTTGCGAAATGGTTGGGGCAAGAACGATTGACCGCGTGGGTGCAACGACACGGTTGGTGGTTGACCCTTTCTCGTTCCGATATCGAGCGGATGGACAAGTGGTTCGAGCGATGGGGGCATTGGGCGGTGTTCAGTTGCCGCATGATTCCAGGGTTGCGGACGCTGATCAGCGTGCCGGCGGGATTCGCCGCCATGCCGATCGGGAAGTTCTGTCTGTACACCGCGTTTGGAACAGTACTTTGGACGGCACTACTCGCCTCCTTGGGTTGGTGGTTGGCTGATCACTACTCGCAATTGGTGACGCCACTGAGTTGGGTGAGCACTGCCGTTGTTGCGAGCCTGTTTGTGTGGTGGCTCATTCGATTCGTCAAAGCCGGATGGATCCAGCACGCGGCCAAACCGTGACGAAACGCTTTGCCCGCAACCTTACAGATCCAAAACTCTCAATCTGAAACAATTCAACGATAGGAGTAAGCGAACATGTCAAACCTAGACACCGCCAAATCAATTGAAATCATCTCCCCCGATTCTCCGCAGGTCGAACGCATTGCTGCCTTTGTCCACGATGGCATCGACCTGGATTCGCCACCACGTGAGGTCCAGCCGAGTTCGTTCTGGCAGCGGATCAACGGTGCCGAAACGTCGCTGTGGATCGATAGCGGTGATATCGAGTCGATCGATTCGCTCTGGAACGAACAGTTCAGTGGGCTGACGACCAATAACACGTTGTTGAACCGCGAGATTCAAAACGGAATCTATGACGACCTCATCCCGTCGGCTCAAGACTTGGTTGGCAACCTGCGTGGACAAGCGTTGCTGCGTGAGATCGCATTCATCCTGAATGTCAGGCATGCGTTGCGGTTGGTCGAGCGGTTCCGTTGCGATGTGAGTGTCGAACTTCACACCGATGTCGCCAATGACACCGAAGCGACTTTGGCTTACGCGAGACGCTGTCATCAGATCTGTCCCGAGTTTTTCATCGTCAAGGTGCCGCTGACTCCTGCCGGCCTGATCGCGATCAAGCAACTCCGTGATGAAGACATTCGCGTCAATTGTACGCTCGGGTTCAGCGCCCGGCAGAACTACGTCGCCACGGCACTCTCACGGCCCTCGTTCGTGAATGTGTTTCTGGGGCGATTGAATTCATACGTCGCTGAGAATCAGTTGGGCGACGGAAATCTGGTCGGAGAGAAAACGACGTTGGCCAGCCAAGGCGAAGTCGCGACGTTCACCCGCGGATTGTCAAGGACCGACACGCGACAGATCGCCGCCAGCCTCCGCGAGGCTTCGCAATTGCCGCGTCTGGCCGGTGTCGATGTGATCACGATGCCTCTGAAAGTCGCGCGCCAGGCGGAAGAGACACTGCAGGATCCCTGGCAATCTCAACTTCACGACACCTACGACGTTCATCTCTTCGACAAGATTGATCCTGAAACGGTGCACTTGGAAAAATTGTGGGCGGTGCGAAAGATCGAGCGGTCCTTCGTGCAAAAGGCGATTCTCTCACCCCCAACCGATGGTGACCAGTTGCGAGAGATGGCCGCCGATTACGATCTTGAGGACCTGTTCCCGGTGATGGCGGACGAGCAACTGAGCACGATTGCCGAAGACGGAAAGATCCCCAACCACCAACGCTGGCAAGATCGGATCGTCCGCGGCGACCTCGCGATTGACAGTCTGATGACATTGGCGGGGCTGGCGTCGTTTACCGACGCCCAGGCAAACCTCGATCAGCGGATTTCAGAGCATCTGCGTTGATCTGACGCAAGGGAAATCGATTTGTGAAGACACGACTGCCGCGAGAGTCGAGCTACAATAGGCCGCTGCCTACCCACTCGACCCGCCGACTGTGTGATCCCGATGCTGCGCCAACGCAAATGCCTACTCGGCTGTTTACTGACCCTGTTCGCCATTTCAGCTGCGGTCGCGCAAGATCCCGGAGACGCCCGACCCGTCGTGGGGCTCCGAGAGAATCCCCCGGATCGTGTGTTTTTGAAGGACGCCCGCGTTGTCGTTCAGCCCGGTCAAGTATTGGAATCGGCGTCGGTCTCGATTCAGGGCACGTCGATCGTCGCCGTGGGTATCGACATCACGCCTCCAGCCGGTGCACTCGTCATCGACTGCACCGGCAAAACGATCTACGCCGGACTGATTGATGGTTATGGCGAAGTGGACACGCCGGAACCGCCGACCGGAGGCACCGGCCACTGGAACGGGAACGTCCTGCCGCGACGCGCCGCCGCAGCGGCCATCGAGTCGGTTTCGAATGTCGCGGCATCGAGAACGCAGGGTGTGACGATGCGGTTGATTGCGCCCCAGGGCGCGATCGTCAAGGGTTCGAGTTGTTTGGTATTGCTCGATGGAACCAGTCGCGTCAGTCTGGTTGATCGTGACGTCGCGCAGCACATACAACTGACCGTGCCACGCGACAAACGCCGCGACAGCTATCCGAATTCGCCGATGGGCGCGATCGCGCTACTGCGTCAAACGCTGGCCGACGCAGAGTGGTACACGCGTGCCTGGCAAGCGTACAACGCCAAACCCGAATTGCCGCGACCGACCCGGAATGACGACCTGACCCGTCTGGCCGACGACCGAACCGGTGGTCTGTTTATCATTGATGCCCCGAACGAACGGATGGCACTGCGAGCCGATCAACTCGCCGATGAGTTTTCGCTCGATCTGGTGATCCGCGGATCGGGGCGGGAGTATCGCGACTTGGACGCGATCACCGACGCCGGCCGACCGCTGTTGGTTCCCGTCGATTTTCCCGACGCACCGGATGTCAGCTCCGAAGCCGCCGCCGACGATGTGACGTCGCTGGAATTGATGCACTGGCATTTTGCCCCCGAAAACCCCGCCTTGCTCGCCGCGGCCGGTGCGACGTTTTGTTTGACGTCCGACGGGTTGGACGACCCCAAGACGTTTCTTAAGAACATCCGTGCGGCGGTCGATCGCGGCTTGTCGCCCGATGTCGCCTTGGCCGCAGTCACGACCACACCCGCGCGGTTGTTCGGCGTCGAGGATCTGGTCGGTCAAGTACGCGTCGGTTCGCTCGCCAACCTGGTCGTGACCGAGGGAGACCTGTTCGACAAAGACGGCAAGGTCTTGGAGACCTGGGTGGCGGGAAAACGATTCGAACACGACGCTTCGTCCGACCCGGATCCCGATGCGCTGGTCGGCCACTGGAAAACAAACATCAGGATCGATGGAAAACGGATCCCAGTACGTCTGGAATTGAAACGGGAAAAGAAAAAGTGGTCCGGCAAGGTGGTCAGCGAGAATCCACCCCCAACGCAATCGGCCGGCAATGCATCGAAGAAAAAGAAAGACTCTGACGCAAAGAAAAACGAGAAAGAAGACGAAAAGAAAAACGAAGAGAAAGAAAATGAGGCTTCGGCGAAGCTGAACAAGGTCACCCGTGCGGTCGATCGCTTGACCGCTTGGGCTGACCTGGGCGGTACCGACGATCGACTGCCCGACGGACCGACACGGATCACCATCGTCAGTGTCGCTGATGCGGATGCGTTGACCGTGTTTTCGACCCTGACGCTGCCCGACGGAACGTCGCAAACATTGGACTGGCAACGTGCCGAATCGCCTGATACGGATGCCGCGAAGTCGGACGAAGACAATCAGGAGGACAATCAGGAGGACGCTGCGAGCGATGATTCCGACGAGGTGAAATCCGATGCGGATCAAACGGACGATTCGATTCTGAATGAAATCGCCATCACGCATCCGCTCGGTGGGCTCGGCGTGACCGAGCCCGTACCTGTTGCAGCCGCGGTTCTGTTTCGCGGCGCGACCGTTTGGACCTGTGGTGACCTCGGCGTGCTTGAAAACACGGACGTGTTGGTCGTCGAGGGCAAGATCACTGCCATCGGCGTTTCGCTGGAACCGCCCCAAGGGTGCGTGATTGTGGACGCCCGTGGCAAGCACCTGTCGCCGGGGTTGATCGATTGCCACTCGCACATGGCCACCGACGGCGGTGTCAACGAATCGGGGCAAGCGGTGACGGCAGAAGTTCGCGTCGGCGACTTTATCGACAACAGCGACATCAACATCTATCGTCAACTCGCCGGAGGATTGACGACGTCCAACATCTTGCACGGATCGGCCAATCCGATCGGCGGGCAAAACCAAGTGATCAAGTTGCGCTGGGGCGATGGCATGCAGGCGATGAAGTTCGCCGAGGCCCCGTCGGGCATCAAGTTCGCGCTCGGAGAAAACGTCAAACGCAGCAATCGTTCCGAGTCACCGACACGCTACCCTTCCAGCCGGATGGGTGTCGAGCAGTTGTTTCGCGATCGGTTTCTGGCCGCCAAAGAATACGACGAACAACATCGGCGTTGGCGCAGCGGGCTGCGAGACGGGTTGCCACCGCGCGTGGACAACGAACTCGAAGCGGTGGCGGAAATCCTCCGCGGCGAACGTTGGATCCATTGCCACAGTTATCGGCAGGACGAGATCGTGGCGCTGTTGGATTTGCTGGACACGTTTGATGTCACGATCGGAACATTGCAACACATTTTGGAAGGTTACAAGGTCGCCGACCGTATGAAGCAGCACGGTGCGATGGCGTCGGCGTTCTCGGACTGGTGGGCGTACAAATTCGAAGTCTACGACGCGATCCCTTACAACGGCGCGATCATGCATGACGTCGGCATCGTCGTTTCGTTCAACAGTGACGATCGCGAACTGGCGCGGCATTTGAACACCGAAGCCGCCAAAGCGGTCAAATACGGCGGTGTGCCACCGCAAGAGGCGCTGAAGTTTGTGACGCTCAATCCGGCCAAACAGTTGCGGATCGACGACCGAGTGGGTTCCATCGAAATCGGCAAAGACGCCGACCTGGTCGTCTGGAGCGGACAGCCGCTGTCGACACTTTCCCGCTGCGAACAGACTTGGGTTGACGGCCGGATGATGTTTTCAATCGATCAGGATCGCCAGCGTCGTCAGCGGGATGCGCGGTGGCGATCCTTGCTGATCGGAAAAATACTCGACAAAGACTTCGGCGCATCGAGTCGCGAAGAAGGGGAGGTCGCAGAAGAAGATCGCTGGTTGAGATATGACGAGTATTGTCATGGGCACGACCACCACGACGAACAAGACCAACACGCCGGACACAACCACGGTGGAGTGCAACGATGAAGATGCGAAACAGTTTGACGAAAGAGTCCCTCGCCGCGCTGGCTGTTGCGACGGTCGCTGCGATGATGATTGGCCTCGCCTGCACCGCCGCCGCGCACGACCAGATTCCGGGGACGCCGCAATCCAAACCGATCGCACTCGTCGGCGGGACGATTCATCCCGTCGATGGCCGTCAAATCGAAAACGGCACCGTCGTCTTTGATCAAGGCACGGTGACGGCGGTGGGGAAAAAGGTGGCGTTGCCGAAGGGATGCCAGAGAGTCGACGTCGCCGGCAAACACGTCTATCCCGGGCTGATGGAATCGCTGTCCAACATCGGTCTGGCCGAAGTCAACGCGGTGCGTTCCACGATCGATACCGATGAGGTCGGACACGAAAACGGAAACCTCCGACCCTGGGTCGCGGTCAATGCCGACAGCGAATGGATCCCGGTCGCCCGGGCCGGAGGCGTGCTGCTGGCGTCGATCGCACCCAAACGCGGAGACATCCGTGGTCAGTCGGGCGTGATTCAGTTGGACGGCTGGACCTACAAAGACATGCTGCTCAAGGGCGATACCGGGTTGGTGGTCGACTGGCGCGGTTATGATTCGCGCAAAAGCAACGAAGCGGATCGTGCCAAAGAACGCGATGAACGATTGAAACGACTTTCGGATCGTTTGGAGACTGCGGCTCGTTATGCCATCGCCCGACAGGCACGCCCCGATGCGACACCGACGGATCTGCGACTCGAAGCGTTGGTGCCGGTCCTGGAAGGCACGACGCCGATGATCATCGACGCCGATTCGCGGCGTGAAATCGAGGCGGCCGTTTCGTTTTGCGTTGCACGCGGGATCCGGCCGATCATCTATGGCGGCTATGACGCACCGCTGTGTGCGGCGATGTTGAAGAAATACGATGTGCCGGTCATCGTCCACGCGACGTATCGATTGCCACTGCGACGCCACGATCCCTATGACCACCCCTACACGCTGCCACGCCGGTTGATGGACGCAGGGATCCGTTTCGCGATCGGTGGTGCGGGGGCGGGCAGTCCCGGTGGCGGAGCGGCGGCCAGGAACTTGCCGTACCATGCCGCCGTCGCGGTGGCATACGGTTTGCCGGCCGATCAAGCTCTCCGAGCGATCACGTTGTCACCGGCGGAGATCATGGGGGTGGGCGATCGCGTCGGTTCGATTACCGTCGGCAAAGACGCCACGTTGATCGTCGTCGATGGCGATGTCTTGCAGACCGAATCCAACGTCACCGCCGCCTACGTCGCCGGTGCGGAAGTGGACCTGGGCAGCAAGCACAAGACGCTGGCGGAGAAGTATCGCCGGAAGTACGAGAGTCCGTGAACCGTAGGGCATGCTGTGCATACAACTGTCACGCACAGCGTGACCTACGTTCCGTCACGCACAGCGTGACCTACTCTTGCTACTTTTGCCAGGGTTCTCTCGCGTTGGCGGTGATCTCGGCGTCCAACTCTTCCATTCGGGAACGCATCGAAGCGACGAGTTCTGGTTTTTCCGAAGCCAGGTTGGTCTGTTCGCCGATGTCTTGCGACAAATCGAACAACAGAATCTCCGGCGGCGGAACTTTGGCGTTCGGCCGATTGCGGGGTGGACGATTCTTTTTGACCAACAGTTTCCATTTGCCTTTCCGCAGGCCTTCGATCGCGCCTTGCGACGTGTAGTACAGGTACTCCTCACGCGGCGTTTGATCCCAGGTTCCGGTCAGCAGCCCCGAGACGTCCATGCCATCGATCTTGCGGTCTTTGGCAAGTGGCGATTCGGTGATCGCGGCGATCGTGGGCAGCAAGTCGATGGTGCCGACAAGCTCGTCGCACTCGGTTCCGGCGGGGATGCGACCGGGACCCCACATCACGCAGGGCACCCGTTGGCCGCCTTCGAACGTCGTGCCTTTGCCGGCCCGCAACGGACCGGCCGAACCGCCGTGGTTCTTGAATTGCAACCAGGGACCGTTGTCGGACGTGTAGATCACGTACGTGTTGTCGGCCAAGTCGAGTTCGCGAATCGTGTCCATCACCCGTCCGACTTCGGCGTCGATGTGCTCGATCACGCAGGTGTACGCGTTTTGCGGATCGGGGTCATACGCGTCTTCGGGGACGTACAACGGGATGTGCGGCATCGAATGCGGCAGGTACACGAAGAACGGACTGTCTTGATTCGCTTTGATGAACTCGACCGCTCGGTCGGTGTAACGTCGGGTGACGGTGCGTTGATCGACCGGCAACTCGACGATCTTTTCGTTTTCCATCAGCGGCGTGTTCCACAGCGTGATCGCGCTTTCCTGGTTCTTCCACAACTCGTCCGACGGCACCCTGGGCTTGCCCTTGTTGTCGGGATGGTTCATGTCGTTGGAGTAGGGGATCCCCAAGTACGTGTCGAACCCGTTTTGTTGTGGCAGCGTTTCGGGATGATGCCCCAAGTGCCATTTGCCGAAGCAGGCCGTTGCATAGCCTTGGGCTTTCAGATGATCGGCGATGGTGTGCTCGGTCGGATTGAGTCCCTTGGTCGACGCGGGGAACAAGACGTGCTGGTGCATCCCGACGCGTTTCGGATAGCACCCGGTCAGCAGGGCGGCCCGAGACGGAGTGCAGACCGGGGAGGCGACCATGAAATTGGTGAATCGTCGGCCTTCGGCGGCCATCCGATCGATGTTCGGCGTTTTGATTTTGGTCGATCCGAAACAGCCCAGGTCGCCGTAGCCCTGGTCGTCGGCGAAGATGATCACAAAGTTCGGTTTGGCGTCCGCCGCAGAGAGACAACGCGGCAGGAACAAGGCAAAGCAAATCAGCGCAAAGCGGATCGCGGTGACACGGAGCATGGTTCGTTCTTGGAGGGCGGGAGGTTGGATGGCGCACCTTCGATTCGGGGTGCACGTCATAGGATCAACCAGGATAAACGAAATCGCGAGCATCGTGGGAGAATCCGATCGCTGCGTCGCAGCGACCGGGAATCGCCCCAAGGCTAAACACCAACGGTTGCATTTCCGCACCATCCTTCGCAGGCGCCGTCAATGTTTTGCGTCCAGCGACTCGACCGTCACGGCCATCACGATCGGTGCGGTGTTGTCGGGGCCTTTGACCAGTTCGATCGTGTCGATCACGTCGTGCCGCTTCGGCATCACGGCCAGATAGCGGATCTGCTGTCCGCCAAGGGCAAACGCGAATTCGCTCTCCGGAACATCGACGCGTCGAATGTAATCGGCAAAGTGGACACCGTTGACCAATTCATGGTCTTCGGTTTCACCGCCCGCGTAATGCAGTCGCACGATCATCGACACGGTCTTGCTGCGATCGTAGGGAAAACTCCAACCGCCGACTCCGCTCAGCAAGTGGATCGCTTTGGCGGGGCTGTTGCACGGGAGCGAAACCGACTTGGGCATCTTGGGCGGCAAGGGGCCGTTGGGGCCGTGCAGCAAGATGATGTTCGGCTTGGTCTGACCCAGCGGATCGGTCAGCAGGAACGGAACGTCTTTGAACGTTTTTGGTTTCCAATCCGAGAAGACCATTCGATCCGGGCCGTTGTCGGACATGCTGAACAGCCCCTTGGTGCTGACCGCGGTGGCGAATTTATCCAGGGGCAGCGGAACGAACTGGCCCCGCTGGGTAAGGAATTCCAACAAGTCGGTCATCGATTCGATGGAGATTGATTTCTCGAATCCTTCGGGCATGATCGATTTGGTCGACATCCGCAATTGTTCGATGTCTTCGCGCAGCACGCTCTTCTTCTTGCCTTCGGTGTCGATCAACTCGACGGCCGTCCGCGATTCGGACGCCAGCATCCCCGTCAGCACGATCCCATCGACGCTCAGCAGGCTGTACGCCCTGAAGTTGCCTTCGACATTTCGGCTGGGGTCGAGGATGTGCGTGAGCAATTCCTTCTTGGGGTGAACCGCCATCCCGGTCAGATTGGGGCCGATTGCGACGCCGATGTCACCGTGAACATGGCACTTGGAGCAATGTTCTTTGAAGACCGCCAGTCCCTTGTCCGCGTCGCCGCTCCGATCGGTCGTCACCAGGTATTTGTCCAGGACCTGTTGTCGATCGGCGTTGGGCAGCGATCCGCCTTGTTCAAACAGTTTCTGGGCGCGGCGTTGAAGTCGACGGTCCGGGTGCGCCGCGAGCGATTGTTTTTGATCGAGTGCCAATTCATCCAATGACACATCACCCGATTCGGCGGCGTCCAGCAGCGCGGCGGTCGACGTGGGTCGCTTGAGCAATTGCGAGAACGTCGCCTTTTTGAGCGCCGGCGTCATGGTGGCGAGACGATCGACCAGTTCGACACCGACGTCTTCCCAACGACTCTTTTCCAAGGCCGCGATGATTCCTAGCGAAACCGACGGCGGTGTTTGCGGAGTCACTTCGTCGAGCAAGTCCATCACGACGTCGCCGTCATCCTGCATGAATTCGACCAGCTGAGACGCGGCGGCGACTCGGTCTGCTTCCTCGGCTTGCGGATCACGAACGACGGTCAACAATCCGTCGGCGATCTCTTTGCCGTAGCGAGAGAATCGTTTGCTGCCCCAGCGGGTTGCCAGTCGCACCAGCAAGCCCTTGGACCCCGGCGAAACGCGTTCGACCAATTTCTCCAAGTTGGCCTCGACGGTGTCGTCGAGCGTGACCGTTTGTCCGGGTTTCCAGCCCTGACTGAATCCTTGCAACACCGCTTCGACGACGGCGGGGTGGGCGGCGTGGAGCGCGGCGAGCAATTCGGCTGCATCGTCGTTGTCACCGCCGCGGGCGTGGTGTTCGCTGACGATCGTGATCAGTTCGATGGCTTGATCGGACACCTCGGCGACGAACGCCAACGATTTCAGAAACGGACCGCTGCTGTTGGCCGCGGCGCTGGTCAGCGCATCGCGTGTCCAGCGGTCAGCCATCGAGACCGGATGGGTGAGCACCGCCGTCAGCGCCGTTGCCGCATTGGATTGGGTCGGTAAATCGGACAGGGCCAGCAACGCTGCGACCCGCACATGGGCGTCTCGATCGGCGAGCAAGTTGGAGTCCAGGATCGCTTGGGTCGAGTCGACCGACGGGGGCAGCACGGCGACGGCGTTGCGGCGAACTCCGGCCGACGGGTGCCGGAGCGCGGAAACAACCGCTTGGTCGGCCGCTGCGTGATCACCGTTGAATACGCCCAGGCCGTGCATCGTCCAAAGGGCATGGATCGCGGCGACATTCAAACCAATCTCATCCACCTGACGGTCGCTCACCAATTCGATCAAGGCGTCGGCGACATCGCGCTGGCCGCGTTCGACCAACAACCGCTGGGCGTGTTTGCGAACCAGCATGGTCGGGTGGGTCAGCGCGGCAACGAGTCCGGCCGCATCGGCTTTGGGCAGATCAGGCACGGCGGCTCCCGCAGAACCATCCGGAACGACGCGGTAAATACGACCGTGCTTTTTGTCTCTCAGTTCCGTCTCATACGCACGACCCTTGCCGGTTTTGAAACCTTCCGGCGTCGGGTTGTGCTGCACGATGTAGTTGTACCAGTCGATCACCCAGACATGCCCATCGGGGCCGACTTCGGCCATGATCGGCGCGGTCCATTCGTCGTCGCTGGCCAGCAGATTGAAGGGGCTGGTCGATTGGAAATCACTGCCCTCGCTACGCAACACGAACGTGCCGACCAGGTGTCCGGTCGGACCGTTGACGAAGGCGACTCGATTCCAGTATTCGCGAGGATACTCGCGGGCGGTGTAGAGGGCGTGGCCGGCGCCGGCGGTGTATCCGCCGTGATGATCGACCTGCCGCACCTTGTCGGTGATCGGTTGAAAATCATTGGTGTCGGCGATCGACTGCAGCGTCAGCGACGGTGTCCAGCCGCGGACGCGTTCGTAGTACCGGTTGGGGATCGGCATGAACACACTCGGGCATCCGTTGGCCGTCGATCCGAAAATCAAGCCCTCTTCGCTGATCCCCAGTCCCCACGTGTTGTTGTTGGTCGAGCGGATGAACTCGATTTCGCTTCCGTCGGGACGCATGCGAAAGAATCCCATCCGAAATCGCTCGGTCTGACCACCCGCGACGGGCTGAGAATTGTTGTACCCCTGCATCGCCCAGATCCAATTGTCCAGACCGTATTGGAAGTTGCTGACACCGCCGTGGGTGTCGCCGAGATCCCATCCGGAAACCAACACGCGACGTTCGTCCGCCCGATCGTCTCCGTCGGTGTCTTTCAGGTAAAGCGTCTCGACCGCGTTCTGGACGATCACGCCACCGCGAGAAAACGCGATGCTGGTCGGGATGCTGAGGTTCTCGGCGAACACCGTGAACGTATCGGCCCGGCCGTCGCCGTCGCTGTCTTCGCAGATGCGGATGCGATCGCGCCCCGTGCCAGGCGGTTGCAGTTCGTTGGGATAGTCCATGGTCTCGGCGACCCACAACCGTCCACGCTCATCCCATGCCATGCAGATCGGCTTGCCGCCGAGCGTCGGCTCGGAGACGAACAGTTCGACATGAAAGCCTTCGGGGACCACCAGGTGTTGCATCGACGCTTCGGGCGCGAGCGGTTTTTGCATCAGGTTCAGCGGTTTGCCCTGAACGCCCCATTGCTTCGATGGCGTGTAGTTGGGGATCTGGCCACCGACGTCGACGTATTCAAATGCCGCTGCGTCGCTGGGGATCTTGGTCATCGCGGGAACGGGAAAGGCTTGATCGGCCAGGTAGGTGCCGGCGGCCGATGGATCCTGTTTCGCCGCCCAGCGGATCCCGCGTTCGACCAGATTCTGGAATCCGGGGTTCGTCCAAGTCCGCGAGTCGTGTCCCCAAGCGGTATAGAAAACGCGGCCTTGTCCCTCGGTCCGAATCCACGTCCACGGTTCGCGGCCCTCCTGGTCGGTGCGGTACTCCAAAACGGTGCGGTTGGTGTCGTTGTGCAAATGATGCACGTAGGTCTCATCCCAGCTCTGGAACCCACCGTATCCCTTCATCAGTTCGTGGTCGGGCGCGGCGACTTCGGATCGGAAAACGCCGGTGCCGTGGCGTTGAAATTGGGCGCCCATCAAGGCGACGATTTCGGGGGCATTGCGAAAGCAGTACGTCGCACAGTGCAACGGCACAAACCCACCGCCCCCGCGGACGTATTCCAGGATGGCGTCGGCCTGGTCGGGTGCGATTTCGTCAATGTTGGCATAGACCGCCAAGACGTCGTATTGCTCCAGCTTCGACGACGTCAAATCCGACATCTGGTCGGTGTACGTCATCGCGATGCCGCGGGTCCGCAAGACCGGTTCGAGTTCGCGGAACCGGATGCCGGGTTGATGGTGTCCGTTGTCACCAAGAAACAACACCTGGATGTCGTCGCCGTGGGACGACTGGCCCGGCAAGAGGATCACGCCGGCGATCAGAAGACTGAAGAAGGACGTCAGGGTTTTCATGGGCTATGGGTCAACCTGCTTGGGGAATTCGCAGTGACTCGATTGGGAGGCGTGAGGAGAGCGGTCCGTGGTGTCCCTACAGTGTAGGCATCGCCGCCGCGGAGGGTATGTATTATTGCGCACTGGCCCTGTGATATTTCACGCAGGGGGGCGTGCGGGTGGGATCGGCTTGCGTTCTGTCGCTAATAAGAAAACGGCAGCTGTTAGCGGAACGGCGCGAGCCGTCCGGTATCTGCCTGGAAACGCGGTGCAAGACCGGAGGGCTCGCGCCCTGCCGCTAACAGAAAACGCTCGGTTTGTCGTTAACGGAAAACGCAAGCGATTCCATTTCCCTGAAGGGATTGCAGCGAGTCGATCTTTTAGCGGAACGGCGCGAGCCGTGCGGTATCCGGCGTTGAAAACGCGGTACACGACCGGAGGGCTCGCGCCCTGCCGCTAACAAATGCATCCCAGCGTTCCTTGCCGGGTTCATGCATGGCATCGATGGGGCGATCGACCGCGATTGACCACTTACGAACTCGACTCTTCGGGATCGCTGGTCATGGCTTCGTGGGCGACGGGCAGGTCGGGCAGGTGGAGCACTTTGGGCTTGCGAATGCGCCGCGTCTTCTTGGGAATCAAACCTCGCATCAGTTCCAGTTTGCCGAAGCACAGCAGTCGATCGCCGGCCATCAATTCGCGATCCGAGCGTGGGTTGGGGATGACGGTTGAACCCCGGTAGAGTGTCAGCGCGTTGATGTCTTTTTCGCGCAGTCCCGATGACTGAACGGTCTTGTTGACGAACTCGGATCCTTCGGGGATATGGATTTCGGCCACACCGTAACCGCGGCTGACGGTCAGCCGTTGCCGCAAATCGATTTCGGGGAAATCGACTTGGGCGGCGATGTAGTCGATGATGGACCCGGCGATGTCCAATTGCGTGCAGTGCTCAATCCCTTCCAGTCCCGGGGAGGAATTGACCTCCATGATCTGGGGGCCGTCTTTGCCTTCGAGCATGTCGACGCCGGCGACTCTCAGTCCCATGATTTGGGTGGTCCGGACGGCGGCCTCGCGATAGTCATCGGGCAGATCGACCGGTTCGGTCACGCCACCCCGGTGCACATTGCTACGAAACTCTTGGCCTTGAGCGACGCGCCGCATGGCGCCGACGACCTGGTCTCCGACGACGAACGCACGAATGTCTTTGCCCTTGCTTTCGGCGACAAACTTTTGGATCAGCACGTTTTGCTTCTGACTTTGCAGCAGCTCCACGATCGCTTCGGCGGCCTTGACCGATTCAGCCAACAGCACGCCGATGCCCTGGGTGCCTTCCAGCAGTTTGATGATGACCGGGGAGCCGCCGACGCGTTCGATGGCCGGCAGCACGTCCCGTTTGTCGCGAACGAAGGTCGTTTCGGGGATCCCGATCTGGTGTCGACTGAGGATCTGCAGACTGCGAAGCTTGTCGCGGGAATTGGAGATGCCGGCCGAGGAGTTGGTGGTGAAGATATCCATCTGTTCGAACTGCCGGACCACCGCGGTACCGAACTGGGTGATGGAGGCTCCGATTCGAGGCAGCACGGCGTCGTAATGGGACAGGTGCCTGCCGCGAAAGAACAGATCCGGTTCGGCGGGTTTCAGGTCGATGGCAAATTTCAACGTGTCCAGGACTTTCACCTGATGACCGCGTTGGATGGCGGCCTCGCGCAGTCGGCGGGTGCTGTAGCAGCGGATGCTTCGCGAGAGGATTCCGAGTTTCATGGCGTTGCGGTCAAGGGTTGGGGGTTAATTCGGATCGACGATTTGGATGTTGGTCGAGAGATGTTCCTGGGCGGTCCGTTGCACTTCGTCGGCTTGTGAGTGCTTTTCCACACGGCGCGCGCTTTTGGCTCCGGCTAGTCGTCCCAGATGGACGACGGGCTCGCCGGGCTGGACCGCGGGCAGGGTTGACATCCCGATCACGATCCCGTCAAAGGGGGCGAGCAGTTGGTTCTGGTCTTGGTGCACCAACGTGCTATTGGTCGCGATCGGCTGCCCGGCGGTGACGGTGCTGCCCGGGGAGACGTGCAAGTCCATGAATCCGCCACGTTCGGCGCGAATCCACTTGGTTTGCCTGATCTTGACCTGCCCGATCGGCAGTTCAGGATCACCCTCCATCATCTCCAGTTTTTTCAGCACGTTCAGGACGCCGCGTCTCATGCATTCGACGATCGACGGTTCGACCTTCCAGACTTCGCCGCCTTCGACCACGATCGTCGGGCAGTCCGCCAGGGTGGCTTCGCGGCGCAGCGAGCCTTTGGGGCCTTTGCCATCGAGGATCACGCCGGCTCCGAAGGCTTCGGCCAGTCGCATGCAGTCGGGATTGCGAAAGTCGGCTCGGACGTTCGGGTAATTCGTCCGCCGCACCGCGGCGGTGTGGAGGTCGACTCCGTAATCACAGCGGCGTACGATGGCATCAAAGATCACCTTGGCCATCCGTGTCGCCATGCTGCCGCTGGCGTTGCCGGGAAAGCAACGATTCAGATCTCGGCGGTCGGGCAAATAGCGTGAGTGCCGCTCGAACCCCAGCACGTTCAACACCGGAATCAGGACGACCGTGCCCGCGGTGAGTTGTAAGTCGTTGTCGGCGATCAGGGACCGGATCGCACCGGTGCCGTTGATTTCATCGCCGTGGAGCGCGCCGGAGACGAAAACCGTGGGTCCGTCGCGAAGCCCCCGAATCACCCGCAAGGAAATCCCAACATCCCGACTGCTGTAGCTTTCGGTGATCAACAATTCCGAGTTGACCGATTCGCCGGGAGCGACGGACTTGCCGAACCAAGTTTGGCTGGAAGAATGAGAAGAACCTGGGACCATGGGAAAAGACGATCGCAAAGCGCGCAGCTTTCAATGAGTATTGGGCAAATCGTCTCCTATTATAGGGAAAGTGGTGCGTTCTTTGCAGCGGGCGATTCTCTGCGTCGCAGCAGTCGACCGCTCGCAGCAGTCGACCGCTCGCAGCAGTCGACCGCTCGCAGCAGTCGCCGGATGGACGCTAAAGTGATGCGGAGCGAAAACGACGAGCGACGACAAACGGGTCCCCTGGTCATCAGGTGTTGACGACAAAGGCATGGCAAAACGAACTGACTACCCCATCTCCAGCGATGCCCCGCGACTTCGAGTCGGAAGCCGTCTGGGAAAATATCGGCTCAACCGACGGATCGGACAGGGAGGATTCGCCGACGTCTACGCCGCCACCGATACCCTGCTTTCGACCAAGGTGGCACTGAAAATCCCGAATTCACGATGGGTCACGCCCGAGCTGATCGATGAGTTTCGCCGCGAGGTCAAGTTGACGATCGAATTGGATCACCCCAATATCCTGCCGATCCGCGACGCCCGGTTCATTGACGGGCATTTTGTCATCGTGTCTCCGCTGGCCAAACGAACGCTCAATGATCGGTTGACCAAACGCATGCGTTTCGAACTCGGCTTCGAATTGATGTCGCAATTGCTCGAAGCGGTCTCTTATGCCCATTCGATGGGCGTGATTCACTGCGACATCAAGCCCGAAAACGTCCTGCTGTTTGATGACGACTGGTTGCGGCTGGCTGATTTCGGGATCGCCAAGGTCGCTCAGCAAACGATCAACGGTTCCGGGACCGGAACACTCGGCTACATGCCCCCGGAGCAGGCGATGGGAAAACCGTCGACCCGCAGCGATGTGTTTTCGCTCGGCTTGATCGCCTATCGCCTGTTTTCCAGCAAATGGCCGGAGTATCCCTTCGACTGGCCTTTTCCCGGCGCGGCGACGATTCGCAAACGCGTTCATCCGGACCTGATCGGCATCATCCGTAAATCCGTTGCCGTCAAACCGCGCGATCGGTACGCCGATGCCGGTAAAATGGCCCAGGATTGGGAGAAATCACGGATGAAGGCGATTCGCCACGCCATTCGTAAACGAAAATCGAGTTAAATCGTTTCCGGGCACTTTGTTTCCACACCGACGCCGCAGGGCTCACGTTTGCTCCCCGACAACTCTCCCTCACCGACGCGACTCTATCTCGAAAGCGCGATGGACGAACCTGAGGTCCTCAGCCATGACCAAGGTCGTGTGCTGGCGTTTGCCCGCACCTGCCCGGGCAAGCAGGACCCCAATGACGACAGTGCTGCGGTCATCGGAACCTTGGATGGCGGGTTGGTGTTGGCCGTCGCCGACGGTGTCGGGGGGGCTCCGGTCGGGCACAAGGCGTCGGCCATCGCCATGCAATGTCTGCGCGACAGCGTGGCGTCCCAAACCGCCAGCGGTGATCTCCGGCCGTTGATTCTCGACGGGATCGAGCGGGCCAATTCCGAAATCCTGGAACTCGCGATCGGCGCGGCGACCACGCTGACCGTGATCGAAGTTCAGGATCGCGTCGCCCGCGGCTACCAAGTCGGTGACTCCATGGCGCTCGTCGTCGGCCAACGTGGTTTGATCAAGTGGAAATCGACGTCCCATTCACCGGTAGGCTATGCCATCCAGTCCGGCATGATGGGCGAAGACGAAGCGATGCACCACGACGAACGCCACTACGTCTCCAATCTGGTCGGTTCCAAGAGCATGCACATCGAAATCGGACCGGCCGTTCGCCTGGCCGCACTCGATACGATCCTGCTGGCAAGCGATGGGCTGTTCGATAACTTGCATCTGGACGAGGTTTGCGCGCTCGCCAGGGTCGGTCCGCCGATCAAACGCATGCGCTCGCTGGTCGATCAGTCGACCCAGCGGATGCACTCCGAGCACGGCAAGCCGGACGACTTGAGTATCGTCATGCTGACGCCCTAGCGGTGGGGTAAGCATCCTGCTTGCCATCGGACACCCGCGGGAAGCGACCTTTTTCCTGTAACAATTGACACCGGGATGTGGGTAGCTCGTGGAGACAAATTTTGCAGGATCCCGAAACACGACCGTCGCTGATCGGCCAGCTACATGATCCGGCGTCACACGATGCCTGGACGGAGTTTATCGATTTGTACCAACCGGTCGTCTATCGGGTCGCTCGCGGGCGTGGGCTGCAACATGCCGACGCCGAAGATTTAGCGCAGGATGTTTTCGCCACCGTTGGCCGCAAGGTTGGTGAGTTCGATTTTGGACGATGCGGTTCGTTTCGTGGCTGGTTGTTGAAGATCACCCGCGACCAGGTCGTCAACAAACTGACGCGCGGCCCTCGTGAAGTCGGCAGCGGTGATTCGGACGTGCAAGCGATGCTGGGGGCGCAACCGGCACGCGACGAAACACTGACCATGCTGCGGATTGAGCACCAGCGCGCCCTGTTGGCGAGGGCCGCCGAACGTATGCGAGGTTCGATCAGCCAACCCATTTGGGATGCGTTCTGGATGACGGCCGTCGAGGGGATTTCGATCGCGGAAGCCGCCAAGAAACTGGGAAAGACCGAAGGAGGCGTTCGCGTGGCCCGTTGCCGCGTGTTGGCAAGACTACGAAAAGAGGTACAGGACGATGATTGCCCGTTTTCATTATGACCGCAAAACGCTGACTCGCTTTTTGGATGAAGAGGCTGGCTCCGAAACGGCTGAGATCGCGTCGCACGTCCAAGAGTGCGGCGAGTGTCAGTCGGCGCTAGAATCGCTGATGCAGGTTGGATTGACGATGGACAAGGCGGGTGAGTTGCTGCGTGGTGGGGTAAGCTTCCAGCTTGCGGAGCAGGAACGCGGCAAGCTGGAAGCTTACCCCGCATTCCTTCAACCGTCTGACCATCCTGGCTCGATCGGTCGATTCGCCCGCTACGAAATCGAACGCATTCTCGGTCGTGGAGGCATGGGAATTGTGATGCAGGCTCTTGATACGTCACTCGGTCGACATTGTGCCGTGAAAGTCCTGGCCCCCGAACTGGCCAGCAGTGCCGCTGCCCGCCGGCGGTTTTCTCGCGAAGCCAGAAGTGCCGCCGCCGTCGTGCACCCGCATGTCGTCCCGATTCAAACCGTCGATGAATACAACGGGCTGCCGTACTTGGTGATGCCGGTTGTCGAAGGCCAAAGTCTACAACAGCGAGTCGACGCGGACGGCCCGTTGTCGGTCATCGAAACCGTCCGCATCGCCTCCCAAGTCGCCGAAGGGCTTGCCGCCGCCCATGACCAGGGACTCGTCCACCGCGACATCAAGCCAGCCAACGTGTTGCTGGAAAACGGCGTCGAACGCGTGCAAATCACCGACTTCGGTTTGGCCCGCGCCGTCGACGACGCCAGCATGACGCGCTCGGGCGTGATCGCCGGCACACCGCAATACATGTCCCCTGAACAAGCTCACGGCGACACGATCGACCACCGCAGCGATCTGTTTTCACTCGGCAGCTTGATCTACTTCATGCTTGCCGGCCGCAGCCCCTTCCGCGCCGAGACGACGATGGGCGTTCTTAATCGGATCGGCAACGACGAACCCCGCGGTATTCGGTCCATCAACGCCGACGTCCCCGAGTGGTTAGGGCAAATCGTTATGAAGTTGCTCGCCAAATCGCCTGACGAGCGTTTTCAAGCGGCCGCCGAAGTAGCCGAGATTTTGAAAAACTGGCATGTCCATTTGCAACAACCTGACAGCTTGGTCCGTCCGCCTGAGCCGACGGGGCTAGCCGCGGGTCTTCCAACCAACACGTCGACTTTCAAGGCTAGCGCCAACGGTTCACGAGGCCGATTCGCAAAATGGCTGATTGCCACCGCCGCATTTGCGTTTTTTGTGGTCCTCGCAACCGTGATCATTCTTGAAACGAACAAAGGCATCATTCGTATCGAAAGTAATTCACAGGCTGACGTGCCGATTCGGATCATTCAAGGCGAAGAAATCGTCGACAAACTCACCGTTGCTCTCGGCGGAGCCACGACGCGGCTGAGTGCGGGCAATTACCGCATCGAAGTCGATGGCGAAGCAACCGACGTTCATCTCTCGGGCGACCGCGTGACATTGAAACGCGGCGAGACTTGGTTGGCGAAGATCAATGTCCGCTTGGCACCGGACAAGGTGCATGAATTGGGCGTGCACGGTTTCGGCGATCGACATAATCTGGATGAGTTTGCCCCATCGACAGCGGTTCACGAGCCAGAAAAAACGTTTCCCAGCAAAAAGCGTCCCCCCGCCAAGTTCGTGCCAGTACTTGGCCCAACCACGCAAGGCGGCAATGCAATTGCCCTGGATCCCCCCAGCGCTCAGGAAATCATCCGGGTTCTAGAGTCGGAACACATTGCCAAGGGCAACATTTCATCGCTATGGAAAACGCAGCGAAAGAATGTGCGAATAACGAAAGAGGAAATCGCAGACTACATCGATCCTCCTCGCGTGTATCCTCTGATTGGTCCAGCACAACTGCACCACGCGCATTACAAATGCACGGTCTATTTCGACGAAAAACAAGCAGTCGATTATCCGATCCCCCATTCAATTCGCCAGCGCGATGCAATCAAAGTGGTCTACATCGACCACAGGCATTTTCATTTGATTCGCAACGCAGCATCCAATCTTCGTGGTGACGGCGAATTCCAAGCGGCAGGTGCGTTTGCGGACTCCATTACATTGACTGGCAAAGTCGAAACGTTCAATCATATCATGGTCGCAGCCAATGGCGACGATCACCAGCCTCGGCTCACCGTCGACGAATTGCTTTCGCTAAGCCATTGGAAACTGCAGACCGATGGCGAGCTTTCCGCCGAAGTCAAAGATTTGCTAACTAACCTCGGAATCGGACGCTCTTTGCCAGCGCAATGGACGATCGAAGGAGGCCAATCGGAGGTCGTGGCGGATGATGGAGAGATCAAGATTTACACCATTGAATTGGTTAACCGTTACACACACTCAAAGGTTCTCGTTCGCAAACGATACCGTGCCCCACCCGTGAACTTCCAGGCTCCCAGACAGCCCGCCGCGATTGAGCGGGCAACGCCGTTGGCCGCTGCGATCACCGAGTTCAACGCGATGCATCATTCCGTCGATGGCAAGCGTCAGCCGCCGCTTACTATCAATGAAGTGCTGGCCGCGATTGTGGATTGGAACTCGCGACGCAATGAAGCTTCGGTTGACAACAAAACTTTCGCGGACTTTCAAGAGATCGCACTGACTCACCAAATTCCAGACGGGGCGAAACTGGAAGTGATTCCGAGTTTCGGGAGCCTAGACGGTGACACCTTCAGGATTTGGTCGGTGAGAATCGTGATGCCCCAAGTTGCAAAGCCTGGCCACACGTACGCGTTCTTAGTACGCCAGCAGCACGTTTCGGTCGACTCGGCGACGGACGGTGTGGTCCATTGGGGCCAGCCAAATGATGTGGGCTTGCAAGCGGGTGTTCGGTTGATCCCAGGTCAGCGAACCTATCAAGTCGGTCAGCCGATCAAGACGGAGTTCGTCTATCGAAGTATTTCTGGTAAACCGATTGACGCAACAATTTCAAACATCTTCTCGCATCAAAAGCTCATCGCGAAGGATGCAGACGGTAACGTCTTGGACGTTGTCGAAGTCGGTGAAAAAACGATCGGCGGCGCAGTGGCGACCAGCATCGGCGAAACTCCAACAGTCAAGCGTGGAAAGCCGCTGGCCCTCGGATACATCACGCCGGTTTGGGGTTTTGATATCGGCAAAGGACATCCAGCGGAGACCAATCTCACCGTCACCGACGGACTTGAGTGTTTCTTGACTTATGTGGTCAGCGATCTTGATGGCGGTGAATTGCAGGCGGGCGAAGTGGTCTTCGAGGTCGCAGGACAGTAAAGGCAAAGACTCCAGGACTCGAATCTCTCGCCGTTTCGTAACGAGTCCGTTATCTACGAGCGTTTCGGAATCGAACCGAGCGTGAGGAACATCGGCTGAGGAGCCGGGCGATCGCCGAGTTTCCCGCAAAGCACATCGAGTGTTTCGAAGCCATATCGCTCGTAAAATTCAGTCGCATCCGGTTTGGCATCGACCACCACCCCGACGCATCCGGTTCGCTCTGCCATTTCGCGGGCGAGATCGAAGGTTGCTCGCAACAGCCGTCTCGATCAAGTGAGACTTTTTCACGCCGTGTGTCGCCACGTAACGTTCCAGCAACTCGCGAGTTTCTGGTGAAATGTTCGCTGAAATTTGAGTTGACATGGGTTGTACCTTCGCGTGGGAAAACTCCACTCTACGATAAACTTCGCTTGGCGTGTTGCACGGGGGCAAGCTTCGCTTGCCGGGACGCAAGCTGGAAGCTTACGCCACTCTGGAAGCTTAGGCCACTCGGAATGCTTGGGCCACTTTGTCAGCTGACGAGGCGTGAGAGCAGCAGTGTGGCTAAACCCAACACGAAGAAGAAGCCGCACATGTCGGTCACCGTGGTCAGCAACGGTCCGCTGGCGACCGCGGGGTCAAACCCGAATCGTTTCAGCACCAGCGGCACCACGCCGCCGATGGAAACCGCGACGATCGTGTTGGCGAATAACGCGACCCCGACGACCAGCCCCAGGTAGCCGTTGCCGTCAAAGATCACGGCACAGATGGCGACCAGTAACCCCAAGACCGCGCCGTTGATCAACCCCACCGAAACCTCTTTCCACCAAACGCGAAAGACTTCCGAGGGACGCACCAAACCGAGCGACAGTTCACGCATGCTGACCGCGACCGCCTGGTTGCCGCTGCAGCCGCTCATGTCGCTGATGATCGGCAGAAAGACGGCCAGCGCGATCACCGCCTGCAGGGTTTCTTGAAAGTAGGCGATCACTGCGGCGGCACCGATATTGAGCAAGATGTTGATACTCAACCAACTCAGTCGTCGGCGGGCACGAAGCCACAGCGGCATCGAACGCAGTTCCTCGCCGCCCACGATCCCCTGGCTTTTCAGGTAGTCGCTTTCGGCCGCGCGGGTTTCTTCGTAATTGACCGCTTCACGGTGCAGGACTCCTTTCAGGCGTCCGTCGTGGTCGACCACCGGAACGCCCAGAAAGTGATGGGCGTCGAACAGTTCGATCAGGTCATCCAGCGGCGTGGTGTCGAGCACCGAGATCGGATCGGTGATCATCAGATCGGCCAGTTTGGATCCGCGTTTGACGAACAACAGGTTTTGCATCGGCAGCACACCGACCAGCGAACCGTCGTGTTCACAGACGTAGGCGTAGCGGACATCAAAATCGCTGTAGATCTCGGCGTTGGAATTCAGCTCGGCGATGACGTCCGCGACGGTCATGTCGGGGGTAAAGCGAAGCATCTCCAGCACCATCATTCCGCCGGCGACGTCGTCTTCGTAGGCCGCCAATTGGCGGGCCGCGTCGGCCTCGGTGTCGGGCAAGACGTCCAGAATGGCCGCTGCCTGTCGGTCGCTCAAATCGCCCAGGACGTCTGCCTGTTCGTCGCTGGGCAACTCGTGGACGATCGCCGCGGCGGTGTCCGGTTCCAGTGACGCGATCGCCTCGGCGGCCTGGACTTCGGGCAGCGCCGCGATCAAATCCGCGGCGTCTTCGGCGTCCAACCCCTCCAACACCTGAACACGATGGATTTCATCCAACCGACTCAGCGCCAGCGCCTGATCGGTCGTCGAAAGTTCCGAAAGAAATTCTTCCAGCCGCTCGGCGTCACCCTGTTCGGCCAAGCGGGAGAGTTCTTCCCAGGGGCGGTCGGACACGGCAACGTCGCCGGAGAGCGAGTCAAGTTCGCCGGTCGAGTCGCGCACGGTGGGTTCGTCGGGTGTCGTCAAAACGGAAACCTTTCATTTGAATCGATCGAGAGCTGCTTCAGTCTGACGCCGTTTCGTGTCTTGGCAAGCCGAGCAGAAAAAGGGTTAGGCTGTCGGCGGATCGCTATCGGAGCCGAAACTCTTGGCGAATTCCGCTACCCCAAAACTAAATGCAGCCGAGGCATTAGCCGCGCCCGATCCAGCCTTTGCGCCAGAAAAAGTACAGCATCGCGACACCGGTCAGCGTCATCACCAGCCACAGCATGGGATAGGAATAGCGGTAGTGCAGTTCAGGCATGTGTTCAAAATTCATGCCGTAGATTCCGGCCATGAACGTCAACGGAATGAACAGACTGGCCATGATGGTCAGCACCTTCATGACCTCGTTGGTCCGGTTGGCGACCGAGGACAGGTAGGTGTTCATCAATCCCGTCGCCATCTCGCGATACATTTCGGCGACCTCCGACGTCTGGATGCAGTGATCGTGGGTGTCGCGCAGGTAGACGCGAACGTCTTCGCCGATCAGGGCGTAATCCCCCCTGACCAATGAATTGACCGCTTCGCGTTGCGGCCAGACCGCACGCCGAAGATTGATCAGCTGATTTTTCAGCGTGTTCAGCTCGCCCAGGACTTCCGGCGAAGGGTTGCGAATCACTTCGTCTTCCATCGCCTCCAAATCGTTGCCGACGCCTTCGAGCACCGGGTAATAGCCGTCCACGATCGTGTCGGCGATCGCATAGGCAAGGTAGTCCGACCCGCGATGTCGAATGATGCCCTTGCCGCCCTTGATCCGTTTCCGGACCGGGTCAAGGATGTCTCCATAGCGTTCTTGGAACGTGATCACGTAGTTCTCCGCCAAGACGATGCTGACCTGTTCCATGTCGACACGATAGCGAGACTGATCGTCGGGATCTTTCAAGCGGACCATTCGAACGACGATCAGAAGCTGGTCGTCGTACAGTTCGGTCTTGGGCCGCTGCGGAACGTTGACGACATCTTCCAGAAGCAGCGGGTGCAATCCGAAGACCGACCCGACTTTATTCATCACCGACCGGTCGCCGAATCCCTGCACGTCGATCCAGGCGATCGTCTCCTTTTTGAAGGCTTTTTGTAACCGATCCAGATCTTCGATGGGCTCGTCTTCGAAGCTTTCTGGATTATAGAAGATGCCGCGAACGACCGGCCGCGGCGACTGTTTCGAGATCACAAGGGTGCCGGGGCGGGCGCCAATTCGGGTGTGCCGTTTCTTGAATATTTTCTGACTCACTGACCCATTCCTGGCGTTGGATGCCGACCGCAAACGTGGTCGTTAAAAATTGTCGAAATGCCTGCGATCAAACCGTCGTCTCATTCAACAGCGTTCCCGAGATAGCTTTGTAGCGTGTCTTCCCAGGCAGGCGACGAGGTTCGATGCAGCAGGCTTTGATTGATCGGCTCGCGTAACGGACTATTGCTGGGGAGCGCAAACGCGTAACTCTGGCGTTCGAAGGTCACCGGCAAAACGAAAAGATCACCCGCCTCGGCTTGGAAGACAAGGTGCCGAAGAATGGGCGCGTCATAGACCACCGCGTCGCAGCGTTCTTCGGCGAGGCATTGCAGCGCCAATTCGACGGTCTCGAAGGAACGAAAGCGGATGTGACGCGAGCGCAGGTAGTCGGCCGACGTCGAACCGGCCACCGTCGCAACCTTGACGCGCGGCAGGTCCGCCGGCCCGGCGACCCGTGATCGCAGCTGGTTGACGGTCAATGCCGACGTGACCGCCGCGGTGAAACTGGCGATGATGAACAGCCCCGAAAACATCCAGATCAATCCGATCAGCCGACCCGGCAACGTCTTGGGAACTTTATCACCGTAGCCGACGGTGGTCAGTGTGACTGCCGCCCACCACAGCCCGACACCGATCCCCCGCACGATCCCGTATTTGAAATCGCTGCCGTGGTGCTTCCGTTCAAAAAAGTACACCGCGACCGCGCTGATCAACATCGCGGCCAGCAAGCCGGACAAAATACGCAGAAACGTGGGCGAGAGGACGGCGTCGACGATTCCCGACCAGCCCGATTTCCGCTGCGCCGCCCCGACGGCGATCCCCAGTCCGGAGCTGAAGAACGCGTGCGTGAAATCCATCCGCCGCTCACGCTCCGCATTGACGGTCAGCGCGGCGACGGCGATATCAATCCGTCCGGCCGCGACCGCGTCGAGCATCTCGTCGAGCGGATAGGATTCAAAGCGAAGCTGGATCTCGTGCTTGGATTCCTCTTCCAGGTCCGCTTTGATGGAACGCATCAGGTCGATGCTGATGCCGTCCCAACCGCCGTTTTCGTTCTGCATCGCGAAAGGCGGAACGTCGCGCGTGGCGACGACCAGCTGATCGGGAATCGCCAGCGTTTCCGGCGGATCGGTCGATTGAGCGAAGCTGTGGCTGCCGCTTGAGGCCACGCAGCAGAGTAGGACGAGCAGCCAGAGGAACAGCGGGACAACGCGCAGACGGATCATTGGGTGTCTCCCAAATAGCGATACAGCAGATCGCTCCAGGCGTCCGTTGCACGATACCGCAGCAATTCCTCATTGAGCGGTCGCCTCAGGTCGCTGCCGGGTTTCAGGGCGATCGCGTACTCTTGCAGGTTAAACGAAACGGGCAACACGTCGATGCGGTCGTTGAACTTCAGCATCGCCAGGTACCTCAGGATCGCTCGGTCATACACCACCGCGTCCGCTTTGCCTTCATCGACCGCCTGAATGGCTTCTTCGGGTGTGGGGTACGTGCGAAAGGCGATGCGTCGATTGCGGAGATACTCGGCGCTGGTGCTGGACGACACCGTGGCGACTCGGACATCCCGCAGATCGCTGGGGTGCCCGATTCCGATGTCCAATTCTCGGACCGTCAATGCCGATGCAACGACGCCGGTGATCAGGCTGATGACCGCGATACTGGCCAGCATCGAAATCGTCGCCAACACCCTGCCCCAAATGCTGACCGGACTGATCCCCTTGTGGCCCAGCAGCACCACGATCGACCACCAGATGCCCATCGACACCCCCTGTCGCCGTCCGCTGCCGAATACCGTTTCATTGCGTTTGCGTTCAAACAACCAGAACAACCAGCCGCACATCGCAACGATGCAGGTCATGCTGAGGACAAACAGGACTAACCGAAAAGAGAAAACCTGACGGATCGACGCCCAGAGACTGGCGCGATGCTGTCTCGAAACCGCGATCCCCAGCCCGGTTGAATAGTGGGGATGACAGAACTCCATCCGGTGGTGACGATCCGCCGTGACGCTGATCGCTGCCACGCCCGCATCGATCTCACCACGCTCCAGCCCTCGCAACATTTGCTCCAGCGTCAGTTCACGGAATTCATATTCCAGATCCAATTCGCCACAGAGGTTCTTCCACAATTCGATGCTGATGCCGCTCCAGGTCCCGTCGTCATTCTTGATCGCAAACGGGGGACTGTGCTTGGTCCCGACGATGATCGGCTGCTCGGGTGCTTGCTGCTCGGATGCTTGTTGGCCGGATGCCAGATCGCTCACGCAACACAGCGTGCCCAGGACCAACAGTTGGACGATGCAGATGCGGCCGAAGTGATTCATGCCAGTGGTCCCGTGTCATCCAGGTTCAGCGGTCGGGTTTGTTTTTTGATGATTTGTTTGGCGAGCAGCTTTCCAAGGTTACGCAGCATCACGTTGCCTAACCGTGGCAGCCGACGCGTCAGCTTTCCGAATTCCTTGCGGCTGATCACGAGCACCCGCGACGGTTCGATGGCGACAAGCGATGCCGATGACCGGACCTCGGTCAACAAGGACGCTTCACCAAAATAGTCGCCCGGTCCAAGTTCCCCTTCGATCACATCGTCGTCGATCACGCGAAATCCACCGTCCAGGACGACGTACAGACCGGGCACGCCGGCATCCATGGAAATCAACTCTTTGCCCGCGGCGCACTGGATCGTCTTGGTGATCGAAGCCAGGTGCATCAGGCGGCGAACGGAAAGCTTCTTGCACAAGAACAGGCTCTGCAGGCATTCAATCTTCTTTTGAACATCCGCGGCCGGGTGATCGGTTGCCTCGCCTTGGACTTCGACCACGATCGCGGTGATGTTGTCGGCACCGCCGGATTCCTTGGCAAACTCCACCAGCTTGTCGGGTTGCGTGATGATGTCCGGTTCGGACATGAATTCGGCGACGCACGACGTGTTCTCGAAATAGTTGCTCAGCCCGTCGGAGCAGAGCAACAGGCGGTCGCCGGGAATCAAATCAAACAGCAAGGTATCCACGTCGACGTATTCGTGCGGACCGATGCTGCGGGTCAGGACGTGTCGATAGCGGCTGTTGCAGGCTTCTTCTCGGGTCAGGTCCCCGGATAGAAACAGCTCATTGGCCAACGTGTGGTCGCTGCTGAGTTGATGGACTTCGGTTTGTCGAAATAAATACAGCCGCGAGTCGCCGACGTGGGCCATCACCCCTTTGTCCTCGACGACGACCAACAGGGTCAGCGTGGTCCCCATGCCGGCATAGTCCGGGGTGGCCCGGGCCAGTTGATTGAGCCCCTGGCTCGCCTGCTGGACGGCTTCTTCGACGACCTTCAACACTCGGAACACCCCGTCGGGCGACTCGCCGGCCGAATGGATCAGATCGCGGTTTTTGGACAGATGTTCCGACGCAAACTCGATCGCCCGCTCGGCCGCCACTTCGCCGGCCGCATGGCCGCCCATCCCGTCGCAAACGACGTACAACCCCAGGCTCTCGTCGATCAGGTACTGATCTTCGTTTCCGTCGCGTTTCAATCCCTTGTCACTGATTGCCGTTGCGACGATCACCATGAGAACAGACTTGTGGTCAGCAGCTTGAGGGCAGGAGGTTGTGGTCGCAAAGACCACGATCCCGCCGGGAAATTCGCCCGGATCGCATATCGCACGACCACTCCACTATAGCGGGTTCAACGGCCGGTTGACACCGCAACCGTCCAAACGAAGCGCGAGCGGAAAAGGAGGCAGGTACCAAAATCCAAACGGCCCGAAGGGTGATCCGCACCTTGGTTTTTGGGTCGGCGGTAGTGGACGAGGCGACGAGTCCTGGCCAATCTGCCGACTACAGCGGGCTCGTCTACAGCGGACTCGTCGCCTCGTCCACTACCCGAATGTTGAGCTGCGGTAGAGCCCTACGCCGCTTCGCTGATCGACTTGGACTGCTGACGATCTCCCTCCAGCCCCAAGGCGGCCGCCGCCGGCATGGTGCGAATGTGCAGATCGCGTTGCGGGAAGGCGACTTCGATTCCCGCCCGGCGGAACGCTTGATCGATCTGGGTGTGCAGCTGATGAATCACTTCGAGCCGATTGTCCAGGGTCGGAAGGTAGGTCCGCAACGAGAGGTTCAATGCGTTGTCGCCGAACCCTTCAAACGTCGCGATCGAAGGCGGATCGTCGAGAATCAGCGGGTGGTCGTTGGCCGTTTTGAGCAGGATCTCGCGGGCCCGTTCGGTGTCGGATCCATACGCCAGACCGACCTCGATCACGATTCGATTGACCTTGTCCGACAGCGTCCAGTTGAGCAACCGACCGGTGATGAATTCCTTGTTGGGAACGACGTATTCCTTGCGGTCCCAGTTGGTGATCGAGGTGGCTCGGATGCGGATCTTGGAGACCACGCCGGTGACATCATCGACCGTCACCACATCGCCCACGCGGATCGGACGTTCCAGCAAGATGATCAAACCCGCCACGAAATTCGCAAACATCTCCTGCAACCCGAACGCCAATCCGAAGGTCAATGCCGTCGCCAGCCATTGGATTTGTGACCACTGCAGGCCGATCGTCGAACAGGTCGCGATCGTCCCCGCCAGCACGATCGCATAGCTGACCAGGGTGGTGATCGCATAACGCACCGATTGATCGACTGGCAGTTGCTGAAGCACCGAGATTTCCAGCAAGCCCGGACCGTTTTTGGCCAACACGAACGTGACAAAGGCGAGCAGGATGGCCAATGCCAAGTCCGACGCCGTGACGACGTCGGTGGACTCGCCGGTCGCGTCCACGGTTTTCGCGGAGCTTTCCAACGCGTCTTGCCCGGGGACCAGTCCGACCGCCGGAACTGCCGCTGCGGCGACGGTCGGTGTCTTCGATCCGCCCCACAATTCGTATTTGTCCAGCATCCCAAGGGCAGGCAAGACCTGCACCCAAATGCACCACAGGCCGATGACCGATGCAGCGATCAACGCGCTGTTGACCAATCGTTGTGTTTGCAGACTGTGGGTCGAGATGTCGCTTTCCGGCGTCGTGGTCACGATGCCGGCAACCGATTGACGCCCCTCGTCGTCTGTCCCCGACGAGGCCGCCGCGGCACGTTGACGTGATTGGGCGATGCTCAGCGAACGCCGACGAAGCATCAACATTCTCAGAAACATCGAACGCAACACCAACAAGACGGAGACGAACAGGGCGGTCGCAAAAACACGCCAGAACAGTACCTCGGCCGTGTAGTAATAACCAAACGTTGCCAATAGCCCCAACGTCACGGGAACGCTCGCCGCCGAAATCCCCCAGACGTACCGAAGCCGGCTGGCCCATTCAGATTTGTGGGTCGTCAGGTAATCACGCAGCACGCCGCCGGGACTGAGGATGCGATACAGGAACACCGCCAACACGATCATGCCAGCGATGTAGGCCAGTCGCTCGACCGAATTGCGACCGTGCGACGAATCGGTCACCGACAATAACCCGGTGACAAACATGATCGGCAACGCGAAACCCATCAGCTGGCGGAGTTCCCGGCGGACCGTGGTCGTCACACTGCGGCTCCAGCGAAAATGGTTTTCCGCCAACCCCAACGGCCGACAGACCTGGCGCAGACATTCCAGCGCCAACCAGATCGCGGCGACTCCGAATAGCCCGCGCGAGACTCCCTTGATGAACAGGTCGCCGCCGTGGGAAGCATTCAGCCGCCAGCCGAGAAACACACACAGCAAGGGACCGGCCGCGGAAATGACGATCGTCAGCCCCAAGGTCAGCACCGTCGGAACCATCGATTGGCAATTCGCCTTGAACGCAATCTCGCCGGCATGCTTGATCCGCCCCCGCATGCGTTTGCGGCGTACCGTCAGCACGCCCATCACCGCTGCGGCCAACAGGTACAAGGGGAAACTCTTGCGCGCATCGGTGGCCAGGTGGGTTCCCAGACCCAACCATGCTTTGCCGTCCAGCAGCTGCTTGTCGGTCGTTTCGATCGCGAAGTCATCGGAGAGGAATCGTGCACTACGGATCCACAGCACGCGTTCGTCAATGTAGTTTTCGTACTCGGCGGTCAATGTGATGATCTGGCGGTCTTCGAAATCCAGCTCCACGAGTGCGTCGAAGTACTGGTTGCTGGTCCGGATCAATGCGTCCAGGTATTCCTGTTTTCGGGCCAGCAGTTCTTGGGCGGCCGACTTGAGCACCGTGATATCTCGACCGCTGGTCGGGTGCTTGATCATCTCGGCGATGCAGGATTCGGTGTCCGCGATCGCTTGACGTTCGTCGTCGTATTCAAACAGTTCGTACTGGGCGTCATTGATCAACGTCTGGCGGTTGGCCACTGCGGTCTTTCGCTGTCGAACGTCGGGCAAGGTGGAGCGTTGTTTGCGGAGCAAGGCGCCCACCGAGCTGGTCAAACCCACCAACTCCACCTTGTTCTTCGTGGTCTTGAATTGCTTGGCCAATCGCTCGTGGACTTCGGTGGACGCTTTCAGGTCCTGTTCGGCCGTCGCCAGTGAGTCGGCGACCCGCTTGGCACTTTCGGCCAACGCCTGGTTCTGCTGGGCAAACGCCCGCAGCGAGGGTGCCGCTTCGATTGCTTCGAGCTTTGCCTTGCGGACCGATTCGGCCGCGGCGAGCTCGCGTGCCGCCTTGATGCGAACCCCCAACGCCTCGAGACTCTTTTCGGTAAACATCACCTGCTTGGCTGCCAAATCCGATCGCAGCTGGACGATGCCGAGCGCTTCTTCGGCGTCATACTTGGCCAGTTCCGCTTCGAGCGTCGGGATCTCCATTTCCAGGACATGCTGGCTGGTCTCGGCGCGGACTTGTCGGGCCGTGGTCAGCGGCGTGGTCAACGCCGTCGGCTCGGTGGTGGCCTCGGGGAGCCGGTTGCGTCGCGTCTCTTCGAGTTTCTGTTGCAACTGCACCAACCGAGATCGAATTTCTTTGCGCCGCTGCGATCGGGTCTGGGATTCCGATTCGGCGGTCAGTCGGTTTTGTTTTTGCGTCGCCAGCTGAACCTCCAGCTGTGCCAGTTGCTGTTCCAGTTCGACCAATTTTAGCTGGGGGTCGATGGCCGGTTGCTTGGTTTTTAATTCCTCCAGTTTTCCGCGAATGCGCTCGGCTTTCGCGCCGGCGGCTTCCGCTTCGGCGGCAAACTCTTCTCGCTGGCGGGTTAATTCTTGGGCCGCTTTCAAGTCCGCCAACGCGGCTCGATACGATTCCAAGACGGAGTTCCGGACGTCGGGGGGGAGCGTCGCGTCTTGGTCAACCGTTTGCAGCCGCTGGTTGATCTGCTCCACCGTCAACGTGGGGGACTGCGGACGCGATTCGGCCTGCAGTGGACCAACCGGGGTGCTGCCGTCGGCCGCCGGCACATCGAGCGCTACGGCCACTACACAGCTGAGCGTCAACGCAAACAAAACCCGACACTTGATCGAATGAGACAACAAAGCAGGCCTCCTGCCTGAATCGTGATGAGGAACGCGCGGCGGTCTGCCAAACCGCAGCGGTGACACTACGTCAGGAAGGCAGATCGCGGCAAGTCGTTTCGTGAGCCACTGACGCACTTCGAATCCTGGACGCTGTCGCTATGATGCGTGGACTGTCGCGAAACGCTGAATCAAGCACGCTGTTTTGACTCCCAGATCCCCCATGACGTCCGCCGAAATGCCGCTTGCCCCACCGACCCGTCGTCCGCTTTGCTTGCAATGCATGACCCTTCTGTTGGTCCTGGTTTTGTCATGGGCGTGTAACGGCCAGGATGCAACCCCAACAACTCCTGTCTCGCCGGTCGTCGCTTCGAACGGTCCCACCGCCGATTCGATTGATGCCGATTTGGCGGCACTTGAACTGAAGACGGATCTGGACGATGCAACCAAAGCTCGGCTGGCGGCAATGTTGCAACAGGCCAAAAAAACGTTGCAGCAGGGGCAAAGCCAGCAGGAATTGGCCAAACAGTACGCGCAGATGATTGGCGGTGTGGCGACGCGTCGAGCCGAGATACAAGCAAAACTGGATGCCTTGGCGAGCAGTGAACCCAAAATCGATCCCAATTTAAGCCTCGCCGATGCGACGCAAAATTTGGCCACACTGAAAGCCGAACTTGCCGCCGCCAGCAAACAGGTGACGGACCTGACGGCCGAATCGGTGCGCCGGCGGACGCGGCTGACGGAAATTCCCAGCCAGTTGACCGATGCCGAACGCGAACGCACCGAGGTCTCCAAACAGCAATCCCAGCCGGCGCCGGTCAATGAATCTGCGATCGAGTCCCAGACGCGGAAAACGTTGTTGGCCACCCGGGCCGAAGAACTGTCCACCCGGATCGAGTCGCTTCAAAACGAGCAGGCGGCCTACACCGCGACGGTCGATCTGTTGCCGCTGGAGCGAAAACTGGCCGAAGCTAACGTCGCACAACTGCGTCGCCAGACCGAAATGCTACAGGCGGCGGTTTTGGAAATGCAAAAAGACCAGGTCCAGGCGACCGCCGCGAATTTGGAACAAACGGTCAACGCCGTGCCCAAAAGTCTGAAGAGTTTAGCCGAGGAAAACGTTGAACTTGCTGACATCCAAAAGCAGTTGATCGAGCAAGCCGCCCAAACGCAACAGAACTTGGTGGCGGTGCAAGCCGCGATTGACGAAGTCAAGGCCGATCAAAAGTCATCCCAAGAACGAATCGATGCGGTCGGGCTGACCGATGCCTTGGGCGTGATCCTTCGTCAGCAGCGGGAAGAGGCGAAAACGCTGAGGAACAAGTTTCGCCCCCGCGACGATCTGAACAAGAAGGTCGAAGAATACCAACTCAGTTCGTTTCGCCTGGAAGACGAACTTACCGATATCAACCAGTGGCTTGATCAACGCGAAGCTCCGTCGGTCGACTGGGATACAACGGAGATCGCTTGGAGCGAGTTGAGCAGCGCCGAGGCGGAATGGGTGTTGGTTCGAAAACGCCGCCAATTGATCGAGGAAACGCTGCAATCTCAAAACGCGGTCCTGCAGTCAATGTTGACCAGCGACACACAGCGGCACGAATTGATTCTGTTGATCGATCAGTTCACCAATACCATCGACGTCCATTTATTCTGGACCAAAGACGCGCCGACGATTTCGCTCGAAGAATTGACGGTCGCTCCGGAGTTGCTCCAGTGGGTCAGTTCGCCGGCGTCCTGGGCCAAGGCCGTCGAGCAGATGGTGCTGACGGTCACTCTCAAACCGTTGCCATCGCTGGCGTTGGTGGTGCTCGCCTTTGCGGTGCTCTTTGGTCGTGCTTGGGCGCGGCGACGGATCAAGTATGAAGGCGACGAGGCGACGAAAATCAATGTCGGTTTCGAGTCCACCCTGCGGGCCTTGGCGGCAACGTTTATCGTCGCGATGGTCTGGCCCGTTTGCCTGGGGACGTTCGCTTATCTGATTCTAAAAACCTCACCACCCGATCCCTTCGTCCGCGGGCTCGGGTTCGCCCTGGCCATGTCCGCACTCTACGTCGCCTCGCGCGAACTGCTGGCGAAAGTGTGTCGCGACCACGGCGTTGCCGAGTGCCATTTCGGATGGACGGAAGCATTGCGCAAGCATCTGCGGCGACACCTGCGTTGGTACACCTGGCTGGGCGGATTGATCGTCTTTCCGATGGGCCTTTTTTCTGAGCATCCCGAGCCCAGTGTTCGGATCTTTGCGATTCGGGTCCTGTCGACGGCACTGTTTCTGGTCACCGCAGTCTTTCACCATTTGATGCTCCGCCAACGCAGTCCGCTGCACGTGCAACTCGTTCTCGATCATCCCAAGTCCTTGGTGTATCGAATGCGAAAGGTGCTGTGGGCCATCGCCGTCTTGCTGCCGGTCTTGTTCGCGATGATGGCATTGGCCGGCTATCTGGAAACGACCTTTCGGTTAGGCCATTCGCTTCAGATGACATTCTTGTTGCTGGTGGCCACGGTTCTGGTGTACGGGCTGCTGACGCGTTGGTTGATGCTGCGGCGGCGCGATTTGGCACGGCGAAAAGCGATGGAATTGCGGCAGCGAAAACTCAAGGAAATGGAGAACTCGGAATCCCAACCGGTGGCCAACTCGGTCGGCATCGTCTTGGAAGAGGAAGAAGTCGGTGACCTGGATACCCTGGACGAACAGGGGCGACAAACCGTCTTCGTCCTGGCGTCGCTGATGGTGCTGGTCGGACTCGGATGGATCTGGAGTGATTTGGTCCCCGCGCTGGCGTATTTTGACGACGTGACGATCTGGAACGTCGGGACCGGCGAGAACATCGAAACGGTCAGCCTGCTCGACGTGCTGTACAGTTTGCTCGGCCTGGCGTTGATGGTCTATGCGACGGGCGTCGTCCCACGCGTGTTCGAATTGATGGTCCGTGGCAGAACCTCGCTCGACGGCGGAGCACGCTACGCGATCGCCACCTTGATGCGCTACGTGATCGTTGTCGTGGGCAGTTTTATTATTTTGAGCCTCCTGAGCGTGCCCTACAACCAACTCGGTTGGCTGCTGGCAGCCGCATCGGTCGGTCTCGGATTCGGGTTGCAGGAAATCGTAGCGAACTTCGTCTCGGGAATCATCTTGCTGCTCGAACGCCCCGTCCGCGTCGGCGATGTGGTCACGATCGATGGCACCACCGGAATCGTATCTCGCATTCAAATGCGCGCCACGACGGTCACCAACTGGGACCGCAAAGAGTTGGTGATTCCGAACAAAGATCTGATCACGCAAAAGTTGCTCAACTGGTCGCTCACCAACGTCATCAACCGGTTGACCATCGAAGTCGGTGTGGAGTACGGCAGCGATCCCGATCAGGTCCGCGAACTGCTCTACAAAGTCGTGCGGTCCCATCCTCAGGTGCTCACCGATCCGCCGCCCTTGATCAATTTCGACACGTTCGGTGACAGCTCGTTGAACTTTGCCGTCCGGTTCTTTCTCGAAAAACTGGACAACCGGATCGAAGTGACGCACCAGATCAACACCGCGATCGCGGACGCCTTTGCCAAAGCCGGTATCACGATTCCGTTCCCCCAGAGAGACGTGCACGTGGACGTCCTTGGCGACGGCAACGCGTTGCCGCTGTCCATCCGCCGCGGAAACGATTGACCTTTGAGGCTACGCCGTGAAGTATTTTTTAGCGGTAGGGCGCGAGCCCTCCGGTGTTTCGCTGACATCCCTCCGGGATGTCGATTTCATGAGTGCCGGATCTCTATTAAATACACTGGCTCCCCTCTCCCCACAAAACGCCAAAGACGCAAAGCGTCGAGCGTTTTTTGGGGAGAGGGGCTGGGGGTGAGGGGCACAACATAGAGGCCGCAACGCTATCAAGTACAACCGCCCAACCATCTGTTCTGAGCCTGGTGAGATGGCTACTGAATCGATCCCAAGCCCCCTCATCCCCAGCCCTGGTATGCCCCTAGATCGTGAAAAATCTAGACAAAGACCATTCGAGTGCTCAATTGGAAGAACTTTTCAACACTTCCAATTTGTAGAGAACTCAAATGGCCGTTACGAAAAAATCTAGTCGAAAATCCGCCTGCAAGGCTACCAAGCGACGCTACATCGGAAAGCCATCCGGTGTCATCCAGGAACGAGTCCAACAGGCAGGCCCTCAGAAATTCGGTATCGTTTCGGTGGACTGTGCCAAGCGACGGTCGATCTGGATGCTCTGTGACTTCTTTGGTCGTGTCATTGTCGAACCAACTTCGGTCGAGCACAGTGCTGGCGCTCTCGCAGCAATGGTCCAACTCGTTGATGCAGCTTGTCAAGCCGAAGGGATCCTCGACTCCATTGTCGCCGTCGAGATGACCGGTGTCTACCACAAACCCGTGCAGCAAGCGTTTCGCAAAGCGGGGTACGACACAAGGACGGTTCACCCCTTCGCGTCTTCGCACTATCGAGAGACGCTTCACCCCAACAATAAGACTGACCCTAACGATCTCGAAGCGATTTTTCACGCCGCCATCAACGGATACGGATTGGCGATCTTGCCCGTTGATGAAACCCACCTGTCACTGCAACGTCTTTGTCGGCAGCGTCGCAATTTGGTCAAGCAACGCGCACGGGTGCAAGTACAGTTGCGAGCGTTATTGCATCAATCCATGCCTGGCTACGCGGATCTTTGGGATGATGACAAACTCTTCAACGGATCGATTGCGATGATCATCGCGAAACTGTCTTGGTTCAACGGAAATTGGAATTTGCGGTCCAGTGAGTTGAACAGGGTGGCGGCATCCGGCCGGTAAGATCGGGCATCGTGCCCGAAGTTTTTTCGCATTGAGCAAACATCGAAGGGAAGAGGACCGCACCAAGTGATACCGCCACCCTTCGACGTTTGACTTGGCACGGCGCTTGAGTTGGTCCTCACCAGAGCTCTATCCTCCGACCAAGTCGTTTCAGTCTCTCACATCAACTCGCCATTGCAAGTGATTCGGTGGATGTTTCTCGGCGTCGCAAACGCGCTTCCTCGAGTTTGCGATCACGCTCGGCCTGAATCTCATCAGCCAAGCCGCTTAAGCAATCAGCAGGCGTGATGTAACCAATCGCGCTGTGTAGCCTCACGGTATTGTAATGCACCATGTACGCCGAAATTTGTTTCATGGCCTCTTCCCGATTGCGAGGGCAATTTGGGCGGATACATTCCTTCTTGATCGTGCCGTGAAAACGCTCCAGCTTCCCGTTGCTCTGCGGGTAATACGGGCTCGTTGTCACGTGCGTCATCGAGTGAAATTTGACGAACGCCTTGAAGTCCTTCGCGATAAACTGTGGGCCGTTATCGCTGATCATTCGCGGCGTGACGCCAGGGTGTTTTTCGAGCGCCGCTTGGCAAACGATCTCCACATCCACTTCGGTCATCGACTCGCGAAGATCGAAGTGCACCACGTAGCGACTGTAGCCGTCGAGAACCGTAATCAGATAGTAAAAAGTGCCTCCGACATTGATGTAGGAAATGTCCACATGCCAATGCTGATGCGGTTTTTCCGGGTGTTTGAAGCCTGTTCCTTTGGTAGATCCAGACGTGGACTTCCGGTCCAACCGTCCTGCTTTTTTCAAGACGCGATACACCGTTGACGGGCTTACCGCAACGATGTCGTCATCAAGCATCATAAACGTCAAACGGCGATACCCTTCCAGCGGGTTCTTGTCGTGGAAGTCGATGATCGCCTGACGCTCCCAGCCTTCGAGCCACCAATCCCGAGGGATCTTTCCGTTATGCTCGTTGGCTTGGCCGTAGCGTTTCTTCCATGTGTGAAATTTGTTCGCCGGTAAATCGATCCATCCAAGCAACTGCTTGGCGGTGAGTTCGGCGCGGTCTTTCCAGTAGTTGATGTAATCAACGATCTGGTCTCGTGTGTCGTGAGGAACCCAGCGACCGGTTAGAGCTCCCCATTTTCTTTTTTTGCTCGGATGTTCTCCTCCATGAGCTCCGCGATCACTTCGTTTTTGGAGTCCAGCTTTTCGCGAAGCTTTTGAAGTTTCGCGTCTTGCTTTGCGGACTCGGCCTTAGCTGACCGTGGCGAGCTGAAAGCCTGCTCGGCTCTCTGTAGTACTGCGTTGACCCAGTTGTGGATCATCGTAGGTTGCACATCGAGCTCGTTGGCGATCTCCGAGACCGGCACTCGGTCCTTCAGATGCCTTCGAACAGCATCGGCTTTTTGCGTGTCGGTGAAGGTACGTCGTTTCTTTCGAGACATCAGAATTCTCCTCAGGTGGTGAAATTAACTCACCGGAGACAAAATTCCAATTCCATGGGAGGCAAGACAAAACAATTCCCGTCTGACGAGGCGATCAAAAAAGCGAAGCAAACCGGCATGGCAAAGTACCTTCGCAAGAACAAGACTCGAGTTCAAAAAACAACACTCGACAAGATCTTTGCGTGGAGTGCTCAGGCAGTTCAACCCGATCCGTTGTACCCGTTGTTGACCAAGCAATGGAAACAGCTAAATGAGATACGCGAATTGCTCAACGAACAGATCAGCCAGATTGAACAAGAAACGGCGCATTTTCTCGTGAAAACGCCATATATATTGCTTCTCTCTGTCACTGGGATCAACGTTGTTTCCGCAGGTGAGTATGCGGGCGAAGCTGGACCGATCGAGCACTATGCAACTGCCATTGCGATCAACGGACGCGCCGGGCTTTACCCTGCTCGATACCAAAGTGATGAAATTGACCGAAGCGGTTCCGTCGCCAAAAACTGCAATCGTCGACTGCGTTCCGCTTGCATTCTCGTTGCAAAGAACTTGATCAAATGCCATCCGTACTACCGTGGCTTGGCTGCTTTGTGGAAGAGCAAAGATATCTGCACGCTCGATCGCCAGTGTCGAATGGCTAACCGAGCTAACCGAATGGTTTTCCAGATCGTCAGCGGACGCCAAGTGTGGCGAGGTAAGCACGTCGACCGGGAGTGCCTGCTGAAAAAGCTATGGAAGTTTTATATCGAACACGGCACGCCGCTTGATCAAACGGTTGCTGATATGAATGAAGCTCTCAAGTGGCTTCCCAAGTCGGTCTATAGCGAAGAAGCAAAACCCTTCGCCAAGCTGGCAAATAAAAAACGCCGCGGAGCCGTATCGATCGGCGATCTGCTCATTCCTCTTCTGGTTCGACTTGGAGTTCGTCAGGCATCTAAGGTAGAATCAAACTCGTCCGAAGCTTAGGGCCCGCGTTGACTTGTCGTGCTTTCACTTGCACACTGATAACATCGTCTACAGCCCGAGGGCAGACGCGGCTTCTCGAAGCTGCAGTCAACAAGCCCGTGGAAGAAGTGTGATGCTCTGTCAGCGGTTCAAACGCCGGATAAGACAGTGTGAGGCTCCTAAGCTTCGGATATCTACCAGGGTGGCGAGACTGAACCATTCATGCTGACTGAGACGTGCTCAGCAAGCCGACAAGCCATTGGACTTTAAGACTAAAAAAAGTTACCGTAAGGTAATGCCGCTAGGCGTTCGCGCGCACCTCGCCAATGCGAGCTAAATCAAGTTCGGCCATGACAGTGCTTCTCCCCCACAAATCGACAAGCAAGCTTGTTAACGATTTGTGGGGGAGAAGGGTGTCATATCCGTCAGAAACTAAATCGAAATCCCCCCGGGAGACTCGATGCGCTGACGCGATCTCCTTCACCGATTGGATTTAATCGAAAAACACGCCGGGACCCTCGAACCGGCAGTCAGAGAATCCGCTTCGGTGGAATGATCACGTTGGATACCAGGAGGCCGCCGACCAGGCTTGCGCCGACCAGCATCATTTCAAACCCGAACTGAACCCCTTCGAGGGTCTGGTGCTGCCACAGCGCCGACAGGGACCGGTAGCCGAACGAACCCGGGACCAGGATCAGCATGCCCGGTGTCAGCGGGACCAACGCCGGGATGTCGCGGATTCTGGCGTACAGATTGCTGACACATCCGACCGACAAGGCTCCGCAAAACGAACCGACTTCGATGCCGAATTGCGGCCCGATTCCCCAGCTGGCCAGGACGCCCAGGGTCGACACCAAGGAGATGATCGGCCATTGTCGCCAGCGGGCACGAAACACGATCGCAAACGCGATCGGCGCCAGCGCCAGGGCGATCCATTGCCAATAGGGCTCGGGCAACGGGCGCGGTCCCAGTTGCGGATGAAGACGATCCAGCAGACGCCAGACCAGAAACACGCCCACGACCAACGTCGCCAACGAAACCAACGCCCCGGACAATCGAGCCACTCCGGCCGACAAATGCCCGACGGCCAACTCCGTCAACGCGACCGTCAGACGCAGACCCGGAATCAAGATGATCAGACCGGCCAGCGTGACCAGGCGATCATCGATCGGAACCAGATAGGCCGCGACCAGCAAGGAACTGGTCGCCGCCGCGACACCGGCCAGCGGTTCCAACAGCCCCGATTCCCATCGCCAATACTCGTGCAGCAACTCGATCCCCGCGACGAGCGCCCCGATCAGCCCGGCCGCGGCGATTTCCCAAGGCGTTCCGCCGAAGAAAACGGCGACGGCGGCACAGGCGACCGCGCAGGCAGAAATGTAGACCGGGCGGCGATACAAGGGCGTCGCCTCGTCGATCCGTTTTAATTCCGCCATCGCCACGTCGGTGCCAATCTCCAGACGATCCACTCGGCTGAGCAGTTGGTCAAACCGAATCAGTTTGTCGACGTTCACCGGGCCACTGTCGACACGTCGGACCACGGTCATTTCATCGCCCGACCGGTCACGCAGCGAAATCACCAGCGCCGTCGGGGTGTACAAGAACTCGCCGTGGATGCTCAACGCGTCGGCCACTCGACCCATCACGCGTTCCAAGCGGTGCGACGGCGTGCCGTAGCGATGCAACATGATCGCCGCTTCGATCAAGAATGCCTGTGTCGGAGGCGTTTTCTGCGAGTTTTCCATCCGCAGGGTTTTAATCCGCCACACCCGTTGGTGTCTAGGCTTCGCCCAACGGCTAATCATCGTTTGACATCAGCCGGTTCACGCCAGTGCGAACGGCGCCAACCTCCGGCAGTTGCATGGCTCTTCGCCAACGCGTGCAGGCCTGAATCCTTTTCTCTCTCGCAAAAATAAAACGCGCCCGAAGCTCAATCAACACGAGCCCTGTTGAACACAAACATTGCGACGTTCCAACTCGGGGGTAACGACACGTGTCATGATCGCTCCGTTCCCCTCGTTTCTGGGTCACATTGCTCGTGCTTCCAACACGATCGGTCTCGTTGATCGGTTGTCCTCGCGAGGCGGATCGTCGCATGCCAACCGCGAGTTAATCCATCCATCATGAGTTTCTGGTCAATCACACTGATCGTGACGGGGGCAATTTGTGTTCTGATTTCGATTCTGCAGTCGCGGCATTCGACGGCATCCGAGGATTTTATTGCGGTCCACAAAGGAATGGACGACGAGCGAATCGGCTCGCAACTCAAACAGGGGCCGTGGAGAGTGGACGCGACGCTTGGGATCCAATTCGGCGCCGCCTTGATCGCGCTCGGCCTGCTGTGGCAGCTGATTCTGTCAGTCTATTGGTTTTGAAATCGAAACGCCTAAAGCCTGGACTCCAACGATCGTCGGACCCCGATGGGGGAAACCTTGCCAGTTAGTTTCCCCACAAGAATGCAGCGAGTAACAGTCCGATGAGAAGGATCCCCAGGCCGAGCAGCACGAGGGAGAGCAGGGGAGGTTTGCCGGCGGCGGGTGACACGTTGATTGGAACGGGGCCCAACGCAGGTGACGAGGTAGCCGGCGCCGGCAGTTCGGCCGTTTCGGTCAGACTTTGACGCCTCGCGTTCTCCTGGTACTCGACTTCGAGTTGCTGTTCGATTTCCGCCAGCGTCATCGCAACCTCGCGGGCCGTTTGCGGGCGTTTGGAGGGATGTTTCGCTAGCAGCCGATTGATGATGCGGGCCAGACCCGGATGCAAGTGCGGGCAAACCTTTTCGACTGGATCAAATTCCGCTTGTGTGACGTTGATCAACGTGGATGCGGAGTCGGTCCCTCCGAACGGTTCGTGGCCACTGAGCAAATGGTAGAGCACGCTTCCCAGGCTAAACAGATCGCTGCGATGATCGACCGTTTTTGCTGTCGCTTGTTCCGGCGACATGTACTTGGGTGTCCCCAGCACGACGCCCGATTGAGTCAGTCGCACGTCGGACGTTTGACTGCGGGCAAGTCCGAAATCCAGAATCTTGACGCGTCCCGTCTCCGCTTCCAGCCAGAGGTTTTCCGGTTTGATGTCGCGATGGATCAAGTCAAGTTGATGAGCGGCGGCCAGTCCGGTCGCCACCTGCCGTCCGATGTTGGCGACGACACGCGGATCGATACGGCCTTCGCGTTTCAGTTTCTGTCGCAATGATTCCCCGACCAAGTGCCCCATCGCGATGAACGGGACGCCCTCGTACTCCCCGACCTGATAGATCGTCACGATGTTCTCGTGATCGATTCGGGCTGCGGATTCGGCTTCGCGGAGAAATCGTTTTCGGGCCATCTCGTTGGCCGCAACATCCGGTTTCATGACCTTCAGCGCGACCGTTCGACGCAGTCGCGGGTCTTCGGCCCGATAAACGATCCCCATCCCGCCGACGCCGATCACGTCGACCAAGCGATAGTCTCCCACGTGTTCCGATTCGAAGGAGTGTGGTGCGTCGGCGGTTGAATGAGTGTTTGCGTCGGACACCGTTCGTGACGCATCGCCCTTCGTCGCATCGAAGGCCACGGTCGGTTCGTCGTCCTGCGGTGGAGCATCACGATCGTTCGGCCCTTGCATGGTCATCCCATCGCCTCGGTGCAAGGTTACGGATCAGAGACTTCGTTTATGAATCTCCGTCTTCATCACCATCCTTGTCCTCTCCATCCTTCTCATCCTTGTCGTCGTCCTTGTCGTTGTCACTCTGCTCGGCTTCGTCCGGTTTGTCTTCGAGTTCGATATCGAATTTCCGTTCCAGTTGGGCTTTGATGAAATCGCTCAGGCCCGGTCCCCGCAGTTGTCTGGCGGTGGCCAGGATTTCGCCGCTGTCGCCGTCGACGAGCAGGACAAAGGGAATGCCGCTGACGTCGTGCATGTTGCCGAGCGTCGTGTCCCACAACTTACCCTCGTAAATCTGTGGCCACGGTTGTTCGTTTTTTTCCAGAAAGGCCAGGATCTTCTCTTCCATGTCGGCGCGATCAAAACTGATGCCGAGGATCTCGAATCCGTTTTCGTGCCAGTTCGCGTAAGCCTTTTTCATGTGTGGGATCTCGCGGATACAGGGACCGCACCAGGTTGCCCAGAAATCCAACATCACGATCTTGCCCGCATAGGAATCGGGGAAGTTGATCTCTTTGCCGTCCATCGTTGTCGCGGTGAACGTCAATGCGGGTTTGCCGACCGTCAGATCTGGTGGCATCTGCATTTGCTCCAGTTCTTCGGCGGCTTCGTTCAGCGTGAGTGCTCCGTCTTTCAATTCGAAGACATAGGTTGTGCCCGTAAAGTTGAAGGGAGTGCCGACGGAAGCCATTTCGAATCGACGACTGATTTTTCCATTTCCGTCACGATCGACGGGAAGTCGCGTCGTCGGTGATGGCGCCCCGCTGACGAACGTGCTGAATTCTTGTCCGTCCAATTCATACGTGTATTCGTAACCAAAATCGGTATAGAACAGGATCGTGTCTTTGAGTGATTGGCGGCGCTCGTCGTTCGGATCGAAGCGATAGAAATTGATCGTGCCGAGCTTGCCATCCCCCAAGTCGATTTCTCCGCTTCCGCTGTACATCGTGTTTTCCCCTTGCGTGGTGGACTTCCACTTCGGTTCGGGGTCGTTGGTCAAGTCACCATCGTCGTTGGTGTCGATGTACAGTTTCGAGTCGCCCTCTTCGGGCTCATCCAAGATGTAGGCCCACTTCTGATCGCCGACTTTGAAGAATCCGTAGCGGGGTGCTTGCAGGTCTTCCGGTGCCACCTCGACGATGTCGGCTTCCTGGTCCATCTGGGATTGGATCGGACGATAGCCGCCGACCTTTCGCGCGATGCCACTGGAAACAAAGTCGGCTTTGAGCGTTTGGGCTTGGACGTCCGACTCGCCACCGCAGAAAAAGACCGAGCAGCAGAGAAGAGCGGGCACAATCACCGCGAGACGCGGACGATGAAAAGAAGTCATTGAAGGGATTCCGTGAGGTCGAGATGACTGGATGGATCAGACCCGTGCAAACGAAGCACTGGCGTTGCGGTCCCTGCACCGTGGAGTTGATCACGAGCGTTTCCGTTCACCGGGCGATGAAAATCTATTCTAGCGATCTCCGGCGCCACCGGGGCGCTGGGCCGCCACCCGGATCTTCAGGAGAGTGCGGAACGGCGCGAGCCGTCCGGTTTCGGCTCGAACGCGCGATACAGGACCGGAGGGCTCGCGCCCTGCCGCTAACAACGGCGGAAGGGGTTGGCGTGACGGATCGCAAGCGGGACGCTTACGCCACGTTGTCGATCGCCCGACGCAGCAGGTTGTGGGTGATTCGCTGTACACGGTCGTCCGGCCCATGCGGGCGACTCCAATGGGACCAGGGGATCCAGTGCCCCGGCGGACTGGCCAGGTCTTGGCACCACCAGATCGTCGACGCGTTGAAGACAAAATTGCCTTTCGCTCCGGGATAGATCGTCGACGTCCATGCCTGAGGATTCACGCCGCCTTGCAGCGCCGTCCCTTTGCCGACGATTTCTAGACCGGGGATGTCCGCCGGCGGATCGCCGTGATACTCCCAGCCGATCAGGCCGGGAATCGCTTCGCCCCGCTTCATGCCCGTCCCCTCAAACATCCAGTGATCCGGTCGGGCACAAACCCAATCGCCGCCTCCGTTGACCGGATCAATGTTTCGCGAGCCCATCAAATAACCTTCGTCGGGGCCGCGATGCGGAAACGGACCGTGTTGTTGCTCACGGAGTTTGGCCCATCGGTAATCACCGCCGTACGGTCCCCCGCGAAACAAAATCCGGTTTGCCCGGCCGTCCACGCTTTCGCGAAACGGGCTGACCCAGCACACGGAGTTTCCCGACAGGAACAACAAACTGACGCCTTCGTCACGCATCTTGACGACGCTGTTGTATTGCCGAATGTCCCAGTATTCATCGTGTCCATTGCTGATGAATGCCTTGCACTTCAAGCCTCGATCCGGCGCCAGCATGTCGCTGTTGGAACAATACGTCACATCGTAGCCATGTTTTTCCAGCCAATAGGCCAGCGGATACTCAAAACACAACCACTCCCCGGACCCGATCGTTTGCGGATTCTCAAAGATCTGGGGATACATCCCGTAGGGGCGATCGAAACTGACGTCGGCCCAGGGACCCTGGTTGCCTTTGGGATGAGTGTAGACGGAGTAGTCGTCGGGCCACTGGTTGTACGCTTGCCAGGTGTTGTCGCTGCACTGCAATAAGATGTCTGCGGGGCGGTCGTCCCGAACGATGAAGACGACGTAGTTTTGCCAGTAACCGAATCCGGTCGCATCGGTCAGTGTTGAAAGACGACCCAAGTACACGCCGCTGGGCCAATCATCGGGAATCGTCAGCGTCACCGAGGGCGTCCACCGACACTCGCGCAGCCGCTTTTCACCGACTTCCGGCAATGGCTGCACCGAACCGTCAAAGGGGCCGAGTTTCGTCATCAACCGGGCACCGCGACCGCCGTAATATCCGGTGCGAAAGATTTCAACCACGAATGCTTGTGCCGGGTCGGTCGAGACCATGATGTCGATCGATTCCCCGGCCGCCACACTTTGCCGCGAACAATACCCTTCGATCTTCGACGCTCGCACCCCGTCGCGTGAATCCAGACGGACCCGCGTCAGTTGCCAGTCGCGTGACCCCGGTTTCGCGTTCTCCCGACGAATCAGCGAGGCACCCGAGTGCTCGGCGGCGCCACGGTCATCCGCCATGGCGTTCGACGACAGCGCACCTAACGCGGACATGGCCGAGACGCCCTTGAGGACGTCACGCCGGCTGAGATCGGGTCGGTTCGGCTTGGTCATGGCATCACGGCGAGTAACGAGCGGACAAGCTCAGAACCCAATTCAATGGGTCCTCCGCGTCATCCAAAAAACATCAGTACTGAATTCTTCAACGCGCTTGCCAGTTCGGGTGCGGCGTATGAGCCTCCGTCATCATCGCTTCCATGCGTTTGACGATGTCGGGGTGCTTGTCGGCCAGATTCTCGGTTTCGCCGATGTCTTGGCTGAGATCGTAAAGCTGTGTCTTTCCGGTTCGCATCGGTATTCGGATCGCTTTCCAATTGCCGGCACGAACGGCTTGCTTGCCGCCGCGTTCGTAAAATTCCCAGTACAGGTAATCGTGCTTGGCCTGCTCGGCAGCGTTGCCGGTGATCGTCGGAACGAAGCTGGCCGAATCGGTTTTCTCGGGGCAGCGAACGCCGGCCAACTCGGCGGCGCTAGCCATCAGGTCACCGAAGTAGCCGATGTGGCTGGACGTCGTTCCGGCCGGCGTGGTGCCGGGCCAGCGGACGATGAACGGCACGCGAATGCCGCCTTCAAACAGATCCCGTTTCATGCCTTGTAGCGGTCCGGCGGGGTCAAAGCGTTCGGTGTTGTGGCCGCCCTCGTCGTGTGGGCCGTTGTCGCTGGAAAACATTACCACGGTGTCTTTGGAAATCTGCAATTCGTCCAGCAGGTCCAACAGCCGGCCCACGTCAGCGTCCATGCGCGTGATCATCGCCGCCTGTCCCTTGTCCGGATTGCTCCAGTCCTTGTCCGCGTACGGCCCATAGTCGGGGACTTCTTGACCGTCTCCGGTGCCGCGTGTGCCTTCGTTGTTGGCATGCGGGATCGTCAATGACAGGTACAGAAAAAAGGGTTTGTCTTTGTTTTCCGCACTCCGCTTGATGAACCCCAATGCTTCGTCGGCGATCAAATCGTGACTGTAGTCGACTTTCTTGGTGGCCCACCCGCCGGTGAATCCACCGTACGATTTATCGTTTCGCTGGACGACGTTGCGCAGCGGCGATTTGGTCTCGTTGCGCCACAGGAATTCGGGGTAATAGTTGTGGGCGTGAACCTGATTCAGATAGCCATAGAAGAAATCGAAACCCTGCCGTCGCGGCAACCCCTCGCGTCCACCGAGTGTGTCATCACCGAGTCCCCACTTTCCGCACAGCGCCGTCTGATAGCCCGCGTCTTTCAAGACTTCCGCCACCGTCACGTCTTCGCTGCGCAGCGACTGTTTCGACATGTCGGGGCCGCCGGCGTTGCCGCGGACGTGGGTGTGTCCCATGTGTTGCCCGGTCATCAAGACGCTGCGTGAGGGCGCGCAGACCGTGCTGCCGGCGTAAAAATCCGTGAACCGCATCCCCTCGGCGGCCATCTGATCCAGCCGCGGCGTTTGGATCAGTTTCTGGCCATAGCAACCCAGGTCGCCGTAGCCCAAGTCGTCGACCAGGATGAAAACGATGTTGGGTGTTGCCGCTTTGGACGTCCTGGCTGGCCAATTGGCACTCCCGATCAACACTAGGCAACAGGCAGCGAGGATGGGATTGGTAAATCGAATCATGGCGTGCGCTCGCAAAGATCGGTCCATAAGAATGATTGGTTTTGGGGACAGAGTATACCTTGGTCGGCGTGTGCGGTTTGGGTAGGAAAATTTTGAAGGTAAGAAAATTGCATCCCGCAGACTTTCTTACCTCCAAAATCTTCTTACCCCCGCGCGTCGTCCAGTTTGCCGTCGGTAGCGACGGCAAGCTTGACGGTCGCCATTTGAAATGCTGTGGAGATGCAACCACGAAAGACACGAATGACACGAATCAAGAACAACCAGTTAAATTGTGTTTCCGATCGACCGCTCTTGTTCGTGTCATTCGTGTGTTTCGTGGTCCACTCTCTTCTCACCAACCGAACGCCAGCAAGCCACTATCAGACCGGCGAAAAGAGTTGGCCCACGGATAGCAGCGCGGACCCACGGATGTCATCCGCCGTGTCACGCCGATCCGACGGCAAGCTCGACTGTCGCCATCAAAAACGCTGTGGAGATGCAACCACGAAAGACACGAATAACACGAATCAAGAACAATAAGTTAAATCGTGTTTCCGATCGGGCGCTCTTGTTCGTGTCATTCGTGTATTTCGTGGTCCACTCTCTTCCCACCAACCGAACGCCAGCAACCCATTATCAGATCGGCGAAAAGAGTTGGCCCACGGATAGCAGCGCGAACCCACGGATGTCGGCCAGCACGGACATGCCGAATGGATGCCGTTTGCCAAACGCCATGATCGCAATTACGCAGCGATCGCTCCACTATCTGCGCCCGCTGCTGTGGATGGAGGTTGCGAGCGGTTTAGCGCGGCGAGGCGAGCGCGATGATGTCGAGGTGATAATCGGTATAAGATTTCAACGTTCCTCGAGTCCACAAGATCACGCGTGTCTCCGGAACGCCGTTGGCAATGACCGGTCGCAGCTGGTCTTGGGTGGAATCTTTCGTCACAGCGGTCCACGTCCAGGTTTTGCCCGCGTCGGTGGTTGTGCCCGCGAAGAGTTCCCAATGCCTTTGTCCGTCAGCGTTGCTCACAAGCGGTGTTCCGGAGACCGGGTCAGCGTTTGTGGAGATGACGACGTAGTTGGGGTCTTGTGGATCAAGTGCCACCAACCCGGTGTAGTCGTCTTCGCCGGAATAGAGCTTGGTTCCTGCATGAGCCATTTCGTGCTCGCGCCATCGCGTCCCATCCCAGCGACCATAGAAATAACGGTGATCCGACCCGCCTGCTCCCCGGCGTTTGCGCACCGCGGCACCATCCACCTGGACGGAGAACGCGACGTAGGGGTTGCCGAGCGTGTCGATTTCGACATCACTGGCCCAGGCAACTCGATCCGCCGCTCCGGCGAACACTTCGGTAAAGTCACGCGGTTTCAGTGGTTCGCCGGTGGCAGTGGGGGTCGCCAAGCCAGAGCCGTCGGACGCAAATAACTTGCCTGCCTTGTAGTAACCGTGATAGAGACTGTTGTCATACGCCCTGGGATGATCATCTGTCGCGATAAAGTGGATCTCGTCACGGCCGTTACTCGCATAACAAACATAGGGTCGCCGGCCGTCCATGCCCGTGTACCTCGGGTCATCGTTTAGGTCAGCGGAGGTTCGCTGCATCAGTCGCCAACCGTAGTTCCAGGTCGCACCGCCGTCATCGGAGAAGTTGCAGTTGGGGTTGAAACCGCGTCCGCGATGGAAATTGAAAATGCGATCGTTCTCGTCGGGCAACCGGTAAACGTTCGAGTACGTGTAGCCCGCTCCGACATCGAACTGTTGCTCCTGAGTCCACTCGCTGAGATCGCCCGGACGAAGCGTGATCCGTGACCGTTGAAAATGATCGTTGCCATGTTTTCCATAGACGGCAAGCAATCGCCCGTCGGCTAACAGGCAAAGTCCCGCGACGGCATGATCGTCACGTTGAAGTTTTGCATGCAGACGGAAATGCGTGGTTTCACCGCTCGAAGGATCCAACTTTGTCACGACCAGGTCTCCGGCGTCCCAATCGCCATGGTCGTCGCCGGAAATGGACGTGAAGAATACGTTGCCACCCCACCCGATCGCACGTTGTCCCTGGAACCAACACCATCCGCCATTCTCCTTCACCACGATCGGTTCAGCCGCGTGAAGTGATCCGGCCCAAAGCAACGAAAAGAAGAAGCAGAAAAAGACGTTCGTTTTCGATCCTGACATTAATTTTGCACACATCGCATCACTCACGATTTGTTTCGTCAAACAACAATGATCATCCAGACGGCACTGGCCACGGTGCCGACGACTAACGTCCATCCTACCCGCTTGAGGTGTTTGGCTGGCGGCGGCCAAACCATCAGAGAGACGCTCATCGTCAACATCGAAGCACTAGCGTCTCAACCAGTGCTCGAAGAACCGGTAGATCATTTCGTTGGAATCGGCGTTCGGGGAATGATCGGGCCGATTGGTCATCATCACGCGATCGGTGTGACCGAAAATTCGGTTGACCGCGACGGAGTGATTCAACGCTTGCCAGCGGCTGATCGGATCTTCGGAACCGCCGGAGACCAGGAACGGTCTGGGAGCCATCAAGGCGTGTAGTTCATGCAAATCATGGCCGTCGCTGACCAACTGCGGATACAAACCGCGTGCCGGGTTCTGTTCCGTGATCAAGCCGCGGTTTCGCCATGGCTTGGGGTGATACCCCAGATACCATGGTTCCCAGTAATTCACACTCGGCCGTGATTCGTCGAAGACAATTCCCGGGTCGGACCAGGCGGCACAAGCGAACTTGTCGAACAGGCAGGACGCAAACATCGCCCACTTGCCGCCGAACGAATGGCCGACGATGCCGATCCGTTTGGAATCCACTTCCGGACGACTGGCCAGCACATGCCACGCATTGGCCGCCGCGTAGCCGAGCATCGATAGCGGTTGGACCTCTGCATCGTCGATCGATGGATGATAGAGCGAATACGTCTTGGCCGCGGTGGCATCACTGGTGCCGATCGACAGGGTGACGAAGCCGCGACGTGTGAGTTGTAACGCAAAGTCACGATACGGATTGCCTTCACCGATCGCGGTTTCCGGTTCGTAGTAGACCGTGACCGCTGCGGGGAACGGGCCCTTGCCGTCGGGCACCAGCAGATAGCCGGTCGTCTTTTCATTCGGCGTCCACTGAAAACGCACTCGATGCTGGGTGAAGGTTTCGCGCTGTCGAGAGTCCAGCATTTCCACTTCAGGTTCCGTGATCAGCGGCGGCCACTTGCCGAGCACGTCTTGCCAGGTCGACAGGATTTCCGCGCGACGGCGCTGCCAGTCTTCGGCGGTCTGGACCTTGGAACCATCGGCGAACACCAGCGGCGATCGAAAGTCACCGAAGTCGTCTTGATAGGTTTTCGGAGGATCGGTGTAGGGGAGTAACTCGTCGTTCGGCCGGCGATGTTCCGATGAAACAATCTCGCGACGATTGGGCCGATCCCATTTCAGCTTGGCAACGAAGATGCTGTTGTCGCTGCCGTGCTTTTCGACGCCCAACGGCTGCATCCACTCGGTCACCGTCACCCAGGTTTCGTTCGGTGAAACGTCGACGACGCCGAAATTGCCCAGCCGCGCGCCACGCTCGGGCACCAAGACCTGTTCACTGTCACGGACGACGCACAGCCTTTCCGGGTCGACACGGGCGATGAACAACGGTGCGCGGTGACGAAACACATGATCGTTGTCCGCGCCGCGCCGCGTGTAGACCAAAAACAATCCGTCGCTGTGCGTCACCCAGTGTTGCTGGGTGTTGTAGCTGCCCAGGTCGCTGCCGTCGTCGAAGGTCCAGGCTCGCGGCGGGTCAAAGTTCAACCCGTCATCGCTGACGCTGACGTAGCCCCGATCGTCGTTTCGCAGGGTCAAATTGAAACGCCCACCGAATCGTGTCAGCGAAGGTTCGTACAGACCCCGCTTGATCGGGACGGTCAACGCGTTGCCGACTTTGATGAAGTGCAGGGTCTGGCCGTCGAACCGGCAGCGGCAAACCGCAGCGGAGTATTGCTTGGTGTTCGGTTCTTTGAAGTAGAACGGCACCAGCACATCGCCGCCGGGCAGATCGACGCGCTGGACACTACCCGATCCGGCATCTTGGAATCGGGGTTCGCCGGGCAGGTCGACGGTCTTCCATTTCGACCATTGTTTGGCCGACGGTTCGTAGACGGCGTAGGCGATGCCTCGTGGGCGGACATGCATCACACGGTTGTTGCGATACCACACCGATTGGCCGATGCCGAGCAAGCGTTGGCTGGCCGCATGCCACTGCGGTTGGAAATCGCAAACGGTGGTTTCGTCGCCCGGTTGAAGCAGATGGGGTGCGATCGATGCACCCGTCGGCAGAGCGTCTGACGCTCCGCCGACCCGCTCGCGGGCGAACGCGTCGATCGGTGCTAAATCCGTCCATGTCGCGGCCAAGTCGTTCGAAGTGGTTTGATGCAGTCGGTAAAAAACATCCGAACCGGTCAGCAGCAACTTCTGCGTCGTCATCACGACCAATGGCTGATCCGATTCATTCCCTTTCACGCCTGCGGGAATCGCTCCGGCGCGGGCATGGACCCAGCACGTCTGCCCGTCAAACCCACGCTGGGCCGTCGATCGCTCGATCGTGAAGGAGAGATCGTTGGCGCTGGCAAGGGTGATCAGGAGCAGACTGGAGAGGATGATCGATAGCGGGGATTGTGCGAGGCGGATGGGCATGAAGTGGCAAGACGATGGGGGCAAGACGATGGGGGCAAGACGATGGGGAAGGCAGAATGATGGGGAAGGCAGAATGATGGGGAAGGCAGAATGATGGGGAAGGCAGAATGATGGGGAGGCAGAATGATGGGGAGGCAGAATGATGGGGAGGCAGAATGATGGGGAGGCAGAATGATGGGGAGGCAGAATGATGGGCATTCAGTGCCTGGTTCGCCGACGTCGGATCCAACACATACCCAGGGCCAGTGCGCAGAACGCGCTGCTGCTCGGTTCGGGGATGGCGGTCACGGTGACCGTATTGAAGACCGCCTCGATCGATCGCGTCATTCCGGTGTGACTGCCCAGCGGCGTGGTGACACGATTGCCGCCGGAAAAACCTGTGTCTTGCATTTGCCAGTTGAGCGTCGAAAAGTCGGATGCGTCAAAAGGGTCTGTCGGAGGAAGCGTTCCGTCCCAGAGCGAGGTGCCTCCATTGATCAAGGTGATGGTGTTCAGGCCGGAATAACCTCCGCCCAATCCGGTGATGCTCCATCCGGGAGCATTGTAAAGTTGTAATCCCCGCGCCCGGATCTCGTCATGTGATCCAAAGTCAATCAGCGACAGTGATCCGTACGAATCAAAGGTCGTTGATCCGACCGAGACCGACATGGAGAGTCCATCGTAGGAACCGTATTGCGGTCGGCCATCACGATCGTCTTGATTGTTCGAGTCGTAACTGAAACTTGCCGTGACGGGAGCCCCGACGTTGAACGGCAAGATGCTTAGAAAACTCGCTGTGTCATCATTGCCCGCGAGATCCGTCGCCGCGATGTTGGTCACCGATCCGGTGAGCGTGTAGGTCACCGTGGCGCCAGACGCGTCGACGCTGAGATGAATCAACAGGTAAGAAAACAGAAGCAAACTGAAACGTCTCATGATGTTCTAACTCTCCGGTTGACGATGGATTTGAATCTCCACGCCCGCTACGGGGCATTTTGCGATCGACGGGCAACGACCGTGCGATCGTTCAGAGTTGTCCGGCCAACAATTCGTCGGCTGCCTGTTCGGCCGCTTTGATCACTTCGGCGATCGTCACGGTTTGGCCGTCGCGCTTTCTGCTTTCGGCGGCGGCTTCCATGAACGCGTACAACTCGATCGTTTCCTGCGGATCGATCGGCAACTCACGCGTGCGGAAGAACTTGGCGATCTGGACGACCAACGGTCGATAACCGCCGTAGTCTCCGATCGGTGCGATGCCTTTTTCGCCGAATGCCGTTCCGCCGTAACCTGTCTTTCCCTCGCGCAGGCCGTGGTAGGTTCCGATGCGTCCGCCCGACCAGACACCGACGACGACTTCGCGGCCATCGGTCGCGGTCTGCCGGACCGACTGGCACCCCGTTCCCATGCACGTGTACAACGATTCGACGCCGTGGATGCCATACCAAAATAGATCGGTGTGGGAGGGTTCGGTCGACGCCGGGCTGTAGGCGTTGCAACCCAACACGGCACCGACCTTGCCGTCACGGATGGCCTGGGCACCTTCGCTGTAGCGGAGTGATGAACTGGAAAACATCGGGACGTCATAGTGTGCCGCCGCGCGATAGATCGCGACGACTTCGGCCAGATTCGATGCTACCGGTTTGTCGATGAATACGGGCTTTCCGGCTTTGAAAACTTGCAACGCCTGCTGCAAGTGCGGCTTGCCGTCGTTGGTTTCCAACAGCACGCAGTCGACTCGATCGAGAAGCTGGTCGATCGAATCGACGATCTCGATGCCCATCGAACGCATCTGCTCGGTGTACTTTGGAATCCGGCTGTAGCTGGATTCGATCGTGCGGCTACCGTAGGGATAGGCCGCGACGACACGGCAGTTTTGCATTTCGGGATTCGCCGGTTCCGCGTTGAAGGACTTGGTGAATGCCGGGACGTGCGAGGTGTCCAGCCCGATCACGCCGATGCGGAGTGTTGTTTGGGCTGACGGACTGTCTTCGGCGGCCTCTTGGCCGGTGGCGGCGGACGCGATCGCCAGAGTGACGGCGCACAAAGTGATCACGCGCAGGGCGACCACGCTCTGACGAATGTAACGATAAATGGATGTGTGTTTGGTATTCATTAGACGGTCGGCTCCCATCCCTTGGCGTACTCTCGTGACCATAATTGATTTGCGGCGTCGTTGTTTTGCGGACGGCCGTCGGACGGGTCGGTGTGCAACACGCTGCCGGTCCGGTAGGCGATGTTGCCCAGGTGACAGAGCAGGGTACTGCGATGCGCTTTTTCGATGTCCGCGTTGGTGCGGTGTCCGTCGCGAACCGCGCTGATGAAATCGTCGAAGTGATCTTTGTCGCCGCCGGCGCCGGTGCCGCTAGCGACTTCCTTGTTTCGGATGTCGTACTGGGTGTATCCCGAACCGCGGATCACGATCGATCCCTCGGTGCCGTGGAAACTGACGCCGAATCCCGAATCGTGCGGTCCCAGCGGCGACCAGCTGAGGCCTTCCCAGGTGATGGTTTTGCCGTCGGCAAAGTCATAGGTGACCATCATCGTGTCGGGAGTTTCCTGGTCGTCTTCATGGCGATACTTTCCACCGCCGGCGGTGACACGATTGGGGAAGTCGACTTGCATGCCCCAGCGGGCGACGTCCAGACCATGGACGCCGTTGTTGCCCAGTTCGCCGTTGCCCCAGTGCCAATGCCAGTGCCAGTTGTAGTGGACGAGGTTGTCTTTGAAGGGGCGATCCGGCGCCGGGCCTTGCCACAACCGCCAGTCCAACCAGGCGGGGACCTCCGCCGGCTTTCCGAAGCCGATCGGACCGCGCCGGTTGTTGTACCAGGTTCGGCAATACAGGGTTTTTCCGATCGCCCCGCCGTGAATCTTTTCGACCGCTTCGACGATCCCGGGCCAGCTGCGACGCTGGGTGCCCATCTGCACGACGCGATCGTTTTTGCGCGCCGCCGCGACCGCCATCTCGCCTTCGGCCGGCGTGTAGCTGCAAGGTTTTTCGACGTACACGTGTTTGCCCGCGCCGCAGGCCATGATGGTCGCCGGGGCGTGCCAATGGTTCGGTGCGGCGCAGATCAGGGCGTCGACCGATTTGTCGTCCAGGATGCGGCGAAAGTCTTTGACCGATTGAGTCTTCGTCGACTGTTTCTCGTTGACAATCTTGGTCACCCGTTCGGCCGCCCGCTCATCGACGTCACAGATGTACGCGATGTCGACCTGTCCGCTGGCCATCATGCCTTTGACGATCGCGCCGCCGCGGCCATTGACGCCCATCACGCCGATCGAGAGTTTTTCCGATGGCGCCGCTGCGGCGGGCGTCTCTTGGGCACGCAGCGTGTTGCTCAGGCCGAGGGCGGTCATCGAGGCGACGCCGGTTTTTAAAAACAGGCGGCGGTCTCGATCCAGGGTCTCAATGTCTTTCATTCAATTCGGTCCGGTGTGGGAGAGGTAAAAGGACAGTGGGATCGTTCAGGCGATCAACTCGGGGATGGGTTTGCCGTGGTCGACGATCGGTGTCGGGCGTCCGTTAAAGTCTTTGATCATGACTTTGGAGGCGTCGATTCCGAGGTGGTGGTAGATCGTGGACAAAAAGTCGCCCGGTCCACAGCGTCGATCGATGGCGTCTTCGCCGCGTTTGTCGGTCGCGCCGATGAAGCGACCTGTCTCGATCCCGCCGCCGGCCCAAAGGTTGGAAAAGGCTCGCGGCCAGTGGTCGCGTCCGGGCTGTTTGGTACCCGAGGGGGCGCTCGCGTTCCCGGCGCCGGTGCTGGGTTGGTAATTGATCTTGGGCGTGCGGCCGAACTCTCCGGTCACCACGACCAGAACGCGTTTGTCTAAACCACGCTCATGGATGTCTTCGATCAGCGCAGAAACCGCCTGGTCGTAGGCCTGGGCGCGAAACCGCAGTGCGTCGAAGACGTGATGGTTGACCGCGTGGTCGTCCCAGTTGTTGACGCGTCCGCACAACGGGCCTCGCAAGCTGGTCGTCAACACATCGACGCCGGCTTCGACCAGGCGACGGGCGAGCAGCAATTGTTGCCCCCACGTGTTTCTGCCGTACCGGTCTCGGGTCTTGTCGTCTTCACGCGTCAGATCGAACGCTTCTTTGGTTTTCGGGTTGGTCAACAACGTCAGTGCTTGGGCTTCGAATTGATCGAGTGCCCCGAGTTCGCCGTAGGTATCAAAGGCTCGGTGTAGCGTGTCGAGATTCTGCCGCAGCGTCGTGCGACGTTTCAAACGTTCGACTTCGCTTTTGTCGCTCAAGCCGATGTTGGGGACGACAAAGTTCGGCGCGTTGGGATCGCCGGTCACCGAGAACGGCGAGTACGCATCGCCCAGGTATGCGGGGCCGTTGTAAGTCGTCGGCGGGTTGATGCCGACGTAGGCCGGCAACGGGTTCGTCCGCGGGCCTTCCAGCGAACGGAGGTAGTTGGCGACCGACATCCAGTCTGGCAACCGTGGCTTGGGTTTGTCCCGGGTGTCGCTGTCTCCGGAGAGCAACTGCATCGATCCGGCCGGGTGTCCGCCGGCGCCTTGATACATGCTCCGCAACACCGTGAACTTGTCGGCGATCGCCGCTTGTCGTGGCAGCAATTCGGTGAACTGCATGCCGGGGACTTTGGTGGGGAGCGTGCCGAACGGTCCGCGGTATTCGCTGGTGGCCAACGGTTTCGGATCGTAGGTGTCGATGTGGGAACAGCCGCCGGGCTTCCACACCATGATCACGGCGGATCGCTGTTTCGGATCCTGGTCGACCGATTCGGTCGCGCTGGCGGCCCGCAGTCGCAGGATACCGGGAAGACTGACGCTGGCCATTCCGGCCAGCCCCAGTCGCATGAAGCTACGACGGCCTTGCGGCAAGCCGAACTCTGGGGATCCGCAATCGTCACAGTCGTGATGGATCATTTTGTCGCCTCAGCGGGGACCACGTGAATCGAGATCGGTTTAGAAACGTAAATGTCAACAATGTCTTTGGGTTTGGCGTCGCCGTAAGCGTATTTGGCGACGGCACCGCCATAGAACGCGATCGTGTACTCGCCCGGCGAGGGCTTCAATCGCGCCAGATCGAGAACCGCTTCGGATTGATCTTCGGTCAGCGACAACTCCAGCGCCGCGTTGCGGTCAAATCCGGCGCCGAAGGTTCGCAGCGACATGGTTTTTCCCGAGAACTCTCCACGGCGAATCAATCGCAACGGAATCGTCAGTTTTTCTCCGGCCGTGACCTGCCAAACCTTGTCTTCGGCCGGTTCGATCGACAGTCCGGCCTGTTCGATCCCGCCGACCGAAACGGGAATCTGGTCGACCAATCTGGGGTCGGGGATTTCGCTCTTTGCATTTGTCACGGGCCATTTCATCGATGCCCAACTGCAGTGCCGGACGACGTCTTGTCCGTCGATGCTGGCCCGGCCGAACAGGCTGGCCATTTGCAATCCGCGCGGCGCGTTGTCGGCAGCGGAGACCAACATGATCCCGCGTGTTGCTCCGGCGGCGATCTTCAGTCCCGTCGCCGTGACGCCTTCGGGAAGGTTCTCCATGAACAGGTCGATCTCGCCGTCAAAGCCGTCGCGTCGGACGACGACGATTTCAAGCGGCATGACGGCACCGCCACGCAGGGCGATCGGTTTGCTGAGCGCGTTGCGGTCGCCGTTGCGGAGCCCCATGTGCAGAGCCCAGCCGACCAATGCAAAATCCGGCGTCGCCTTGCGGACGATCATCCGATAGCGATTGGTGGGATCGTTGCGTGTTCCCCCGAACAGATCAGTCACGCGAATTCGGTAGGTGCCGTCTTGTGGGACCTCGAATTTGCCCATCGCATCGGAGGAACCGGCGTTGTAGGGCGGTCCGTCATAGGAGTAGCCGTTGGAGGAACGTTTGACCGGGCTCGGCACGTCGGCCAGTTCCGCGACATCAACGACGTCGCCCCCCTCGACCACACGTTGCACGACGACCGACGGATCGGTCGGGTGACCGAGACGTTCCGACGCGATCTCGACCCACCACGTTTCGCCTTTCTTGGCCGCGAACTGATAGGTGTCCACGTCCGCGGCGGGATAAAAGCTGCCACTGATATCACAAGGCAGCGAAATCCCAATCGCGTCGTCGTCATCGCTGGTCAGTTGCGTTTCTTCAGCCGCGGGAATCTGATCCAATCCGGGCGGCGGCCACGAGAAAGACGTGACGCTTTGGGTGGTGGGCAAGCGTGACGGAATGGCGTCCTCGGCTGCTTCGGTCAACGCCAGGCGAAAGAAATAATACGGTCCACCTTTGAATGTCAGATCGTGGACCTTGACCACATAGCGACCCTCGGCCGGCGCGGTGAAGTCGATGATTCCGCCGCGCCGCTCGACGATCAAATCACTGCCCGAGGCATCGGCGACGACCAACACCGGATTCATCTTCGAATCGATACCCTTGGCGACGCAATCGACAATGATCCGCTGGCCTTGTTTGGCATCGAAGGCATAAAAGTTCACCGAGCGGTCCACCAACGTGGCGTTGACGATCGAGCCGACAGCGATCTCCAGCGCCGTGTCGAGCGACGTGCTGGGTTGGGTTTGGGTGACTTCGGGGACGTTGCTGACCGAAAACGCGCGTGCCGAGGAGATGCCCAGCCCCGCCATGATCCGCGCGTCGTAAACGCCCGGTGCGCAGTCAGCGGCGATGCGAACGAGAAACTGATTGACCACGACCGTGCCGTCGTCTTTCAACTTGGGCGTCGCGCTGATCGAAGGGTTCGAAAAGATCAATTGTTCGGTGCCTTCGAGCGATTGCCCGGTGATGGTGACTTCCAATTCCGTTCCCGCTTGGCCTCCCATCGGCATCGTCGTCAGCAGTCTTGGAGCCGGCAGACAGACCGATTGGGCATGCAGGATGGCGGGTAGCGCTAGCGATGCGAGAACGCACACGCACGCGACCGGTCGGAAGGGCAGGGGAGAGGTCATGTGAAAATTCCAATCGATGGTCGTAAAAAGTGGGATAGGCTTCCAGCATGTCATGGGCTGGATTTGACAGGCCGGAAGCCTATCACCGTTGGCGTCTAGCCTTTAGGCGATTCCGTGTCGCTGCTCCGCAGCGGCAGTGGGCGGCTAAAGCCTGCACACCAACACTCTTGAGGGACGACTAATGGTTAAACAAAAATTCTTTGGTGTTTAGCAGCGCCCAAGTCAGGTCCTGCAGGTTTTCGCGTTCGGCTTTTGTCGCGTCGAGCGGTTTGCCGTTCGCGTCGATTCGCGGTTCATTGAGGTACTGAAGTGCGGTCGCCAATTCGGCATCGCTTGGTGTTCGCGAAAAGGCGGCGAAATACAATTCGGTGACTTTTTCATCGGCGGACGTTTTCTCACCCACCAGTCGGTTGATGCGTCCACCGCCGGCGGCAAGTTTTGATTTGATGTCACCGGCATTCATCAGGTGCAGACTTTGGGCAAGGCTGCCCGATTGCACCCGCTCGCACTCACACACGCTGGTCGCTTCGGGGCGGCCAAACACACGCAGGAACGGCGACGCTTTGTTGTAGCTGTTGTCCGGCAGCGCCACCGCGCGTGTGCCGATCGGCAGATTGGCGAACGAAGTTTGGGTGCCGGCAACTTGATCGATCGCATCGAGCATGACTTCGGCTTGCAATCGCTTGGGATAGTAACGTGAGTAGTTCTGCGAATCGACGAGGTTGTGATCGTTAGGAATCGCGCTCAACTGATATGCTTTAGACGTCGTGATCACGCGAATGAGCGACCGCAGATCGAATCCGCTTTCGACGAAGTGTTGTTCGAGTGCGGTGAGCAACTCGGGATTGGTCGGCGGGTTGGTGTCGCGGATGTCGTCTTCCGGTTCGATCAAGCCTCGGCGAAAGAAGTGTTTCCAGTAGCGATTGACCAGTGACTTGGCAAAGAACGGATTGCTGGGACTGGCCATCCAATCGGCCAGACGCAACCGCGGGTCTTCGTCCGCCGGGATTTCACCGACCGAATCACCGAGCGCCGCCGGAGGCACATTTTCGCCGGTCTTCATGTTGACCGCTTGAGCGGTACCGCGTTGGTGAAAGATCAGATCTTCGCCTGCGGTATCGGTCGGCTTTCGACCGATGCGGCTGAAGAACGCGGCCAGCGAATAATAATCCGTTTGGCTCCAGCGTTCGAAGGGATGATGGTGACACTGGGCACACTGCAGACGGACGCCGAGGAACAATTGGGCGACGTCTTCGATCTGTTGTTTCGGTTCCTTGACACGCTTGTACCAGGCGACCGGAGGATTGGCGATCACGGTGCCGGTGGCGGCCAGTAATTCGCGGACCAATTGATCGTACGGGGTTCCGGCCAGCAGGTTGTCGCGGACCCAGGCGTGGAACGCAAAATTGGACGTGATGTCGCTGGCGTCGTCACGACGGTTCTTCAACAGCGCCGTCCACTTGTTGGCAAAGTAATCGGCGTAGTCGGGGCTACGTAACAAGCGCTCGACCGCCTTGGCACGCTTGTCGGGTGAATCGTCCGCCGCGAACGCTTGTGCTTCACGTTCGGTCGGCACCCGTCCGCCGATGTCCAACGAGACGCGGCGCAGGAACGTGGCATCGTCACACAGATCCGACGGCGGGATCCCGAGTTGTTCTAAATTGGCGAAGACGAGTTCGTCGATAATGTTGTTCGGTGTCGGAAGTGTGTCGACCGGTTGGCCCAGCGGAATCGACGCGTTGTAGACCGCGACACGATCTTGGTGACGCACCATCACGGAGACTTTTCCCGGCGAATCCATCGCCGTCACGTGACCCGATTCGCTGACCGTCGCCATGGCCGAGTCGTTGGATTCAAACAGCGATGTCGCCGTGACGTCACGGGTCGAACCGTCGGAAAACGTGGCGATCGATCGCAGCGTCAGACTTTCACCCGGCTGAAGCGTTCCGGCCGGCGGCTCGACGCGAATCGAAACCAATTCGGGATCGTCGTCCGATCGATACGGCGATCCGGCTTGGATCCAACGGAGCAACGTGTTGTAGTTCGGTGAACCTTTTTCAATGCGAACCCCGCCGCCGTGTGGCACTTCGCCGGCCGCTTTGGCAAGCAACAGGCTGCGGGCCGGATCGAGCGGAAATAGACGTCGGCCGCGACCTTCATGGACCAAGTGCTGGTAGTCCTCCAAGGGCTCAAACCCGAGCAGCGACAATTCGAATCCATTCTGTCCGCCGCCGGCTTTCGCATGGCAGACACCGGCGTTGCAGCCGGCCTTGGTCAACACCGGCACCACATCGTTGACGAAGCTGATGTCGTCGCGTGGCGTATCCGCGTCACAGGGCGTGGCGGGATGGATGATACACAACCCGAACATCATGCAAGACGGCAGCAGCCATCGATGGATTCGTTCGTGAGTGGACACGTTTGTCATGGGCCGAGCAGCGGCAGGGTGGGACAACGGCGCGTTGTCGAAGTGGGAGGGGACATCAGTTTACCGTATTCGGATCGCCACGTCCAATTCTGATTCCCCAGCGGGTAACGCCGTGAAGCATTTTTTAGCGGTCGGGCGCGAGCGGCCTGTCGATTTAATCCGATCGCACGTGGGATTAGCCGCGAGCGCGCAAGCGTACGGGCATTCATCATGTCGATTACTCACCGGCGCCCGTAGGCTCGCGTCAAACGGCTGATCATCAATTGATATCAGCCGGTTCGCGCCAGCGCGAGCGGCGCCCACCAATGTCGATTAAGCGGTATCGGGCTTGCGGCCTGTCGATTTAGTTCCTGGGGACGGTTGATTCGATTTTGGTTCCGGACGAGGCTTTTATGGTGCTATGCGGGGCATCCAGAGTCGTTGGTAAGCGTGTTGACGGGATCGTGGCGTTCGCTTGTGGCGGATTTCGTTCGAAATGCCCCCTATCTCCCCTAGTTTGCTGTTCCGAGCGATTGTGTCGCCGCGGCGGCGCGCAGCTTCGCCAAGTAACTCATGATTTTCTTCAGATTGAATCCGGTCGCCGCCCAGCGCCATTCTTGATTCACACCTGCGATACCTCGAAGCAGGAATCGCCGCATATCAAGCGTGCTCTTGATCACGGCGAAAGGCGTTTCACCGAAATGCTGACGACGAGAGTAAGCCTCTTTGGCTGCAGGCGTTTCCATTCGCGCACGCTGCCGACGTCGCGCTCCTTCATGCTCATCATGCATCGTCTCGCGACCACGTGGCGGGCCAGGCTTGCGACCACGTCGCTTGCCCGCTCGCTTGTCCGACGAGGTCGCTTCGCTGGACTCCTGGGACGATGCCTCGCTGCTGCTTGCCTCGTCTTTTGGCTTCACGTTCTTGCGACAACGCCCAGCCAGCGTGCAGCCCTCGCATTCAAAACAGGTGTAAACCTTTCGCTGCACCGGAGAGCCGTCGCCATGCGTCGTGTTCTCGGTCGTCCGATGTGAAAGCACTTTGCCTGCCGGGCAGTAATAGCAGTCGTTCGCTTCGTCGTACACAAACGCTGCTTTGTCAAATCGTTTGGTTTGTGGATTAACCGGCAACTGATCAATCTGATCGGCGGCAACGGGCTCAGTCAAATCCGAACGCTCGGCAGGGTTGTTCTCGCGATTGGTTTCGGCAAGCGGGCCAATCAGTTCGATCTGTTTTTCCTCAGCCGCAGTGAGGTTTTTGCCCGTCGTGTAAGCCGAGTCAGCCATGACTCGCTTAATGTCAATTCCAAAGTCGTTGGCCACACAGTCGACGATGGTGGCAAATTCGTGGTGTTCGACGTTGCCGATCAAGACGTCCGCCGCAACGATCAGGCCGCTCTGCGTTTCGGTCGTCGCCATCGGAGTAAAGTTGGCTGCGTAACCACCCTCCTTATTGGGAAGAATGCGACTGTCCGTGTCAGTCTTGGGTAACTGGGCGGGGCCCTTCGTCCCATTTTTCCTGCGGACTTCGTCCATCGCATTGACCGTCTCCAGATGAGCGGCCAGTTGTGAGCGGCGTGACTTCAAGTTGGCGACGGCGGCGGGGAGGCGGTCCGCCGAAACGTCCTGGCCGATGAGATCTTCGTCGCATGCGTCGTTGACTTCGAAGGTTTCCAGGGCCTCATCAATTTGCGCGTCAAGTTCTTCGAGTGCTTTGGCTAATCGTTTGGCCGTCCAAGTCTTGTATTTGTTGGCGTCAGCCAGGATGCGTGTGCCGTCGATGCACAGTTCCGAGAGATTGGCGATCCCCAGGTTGATCGCCAGCTTGACCATTTGTTTGAAGATGCCTTTGACTGCATCACTATTGTTTCGGCGGAAGTCGCTGATCGTGCTGTGATCGATGCGGCGACCGCTGCTAAGCCAGATAAAATCGATCGAATGCTTGAGTTCGTATTCAATGTTCCGGCTGGATCGGATTCGCCGAATCATGGCAAACAGCAGGATCTTTGCCATTACGCTGGGATGGATCGGCGGCTGACCGAATCCGCCGTTGTAGGCCGCCTCCCAATCAGTCCAGTCCATCTGATCGAGAATCTCGTCGACCAAGCGAACGGGATGATCCTGAGGGATGAGTTCCTCCAGGGCGGTGGGAATGAGGACCAGTTGCCCGCGTGGTGTAGGAGCTTCCTGCCAATAGCTGGTCTTGGGTTGTCTCTGGCTCACTGGGCAAGCCTCCCTGCGTGAGAAGTGAATCGCGACGACGATCCGCCAAGAATAGCAAACATCGTGACGATGCCTACTAAGCCACCTCCCCTCGTTTTGTGGATACACTAAACCGACAGGCCGCTTGCGCCCTGCCGCTAACACCTCGCTGCAATCCCTTCGGGATAATGACGTCACTCGCCGGCGACGAGTTCTTGCAACTGCTTTCCGGACTTGTCGACTCTTGTTGCGACGCCGTCGGCGCCGCCGACGATGAACTGCGTCCCATCGCGGTTGGCCCCGAGTGCATAGAGGTAACCGCCGGGGAGTTTCGCATTGGTTTCTCGGCCGCCGTTATCGGTGCGATAGACGCGGAAGTAGCCATCGCCAGACGTGATGCCGATGCGGTCGTCGCGCCCCACGTAGACCAATCGCGTGATTTCCGATTTCAGTCCGCTGATCGTCCGCGTCGATTTCCCGGAATCGATGTTCCAGATCTTGACGGTCTCATCGGCTGAACCGCTGGCGAGTTCACGTTGGTTGACGTTCCAGGCGAGCGCGCTGACGTGATGGGTATGGCCTTCGAGTGTCTTGATCAAGGTTCCCGTCGCGACGTCCCACAATTTGATCATTCGGTCCGCGCCTCCGCTGGCCAAGGTCTTGCCATCGGGTGAGAACCGGACGCACAGCACCGTGTCGCTGTGCGGCGATTCGATGCGGCGGACCAGGGAGCCGTCCGACAGATTCCAAATCATCAGCTCGCCCGCCCGCGACGGTTCTCCGCCTCCGGTGGCCAGCCATTGTCCCGACGGATCGACATCGACGCTCAACACTCGATCGGCAAACGGACTGTCCGCGGTCGCCGAGCCGATCGTTCGCTGGTGCTTCCAAACGTGCTCGGACGCTTGCAGCGCGTGGAGCTGTCCGTCGGCTGCCTGGATCACCACACCGCTGTCACCGGCGGAGACCAACTGGCCGCCTGCGGGAAGTTCGGGTAATGGTCCCAACCAGTCGCCGGCGCCGGTCCAAAGGCTCCAGGTTCCCGATGTTTTCGAACGCGTCAGAATCCGTGTGCCTGCAGCGGTCAGGGTAACGGGTTGGTCGGTTGCCGTCGATTGATCCACGCGTGTTTTGGACTCCGCAGCCTTCGCTTGCTTTGCTTCTTGTTCGGCCTTGATGTTTTCGAGTGCCTGCTGGCGACGTTGATGTTCTTCGTCGAGTCCTTTCAGTCGCCGTTCGCCGCGGGCTTTCGTTTCTTCGGCCAATTGCAACGCGTTTTGTTGGTCCGCGAGTTCGCTGTTCTTCGTCGCGAGTTCTTTGGCGGCTTTTTCGGACGCTTCGCTGAGCGTCTTGGTCGTGTCGGCCAACTTCTTGGCGTCGGGCACCGCGGCGAGCTTCTGTTCGGCGTCTGCTTTTTCTTTTTTCAGTGCTTCTAGTTGCTCGGTCAATTTTGCAATCGAAGTATCTAATTGACTGACCGTTGCGGTGAGTTCGGTTCTCATTTTCGTCGCCGATTCTTCTTCGCTACGGGCCTGAGCCAATTTCGCCTGCGCGGCTTCGGCGGCTTTCTTCGCGTCGGCAACACTTTTCTGTTTCTCAGTGACCGCCGTCGACTTGGCGGTGATGTCGGCCGCGATTTTTTCCAAGCTCTTCTTTTCCGCGTCCAGGTTGGATTCGGCCTGTTTGACCGACGCGTCGTGGGCCGCAATCAATCGTTCGCCCACCTGCGTTTCCCACTGGTCTGACGCGTGTTGTGCGGCGGCAAGGGGATCCGATTTGGCGACTTCGACGAACGTCTTGTCCGCCAGATGGAACGTCCCCAGTGCGCCGGATTGCGTCGTCACCCAGAGCAGATTGTTTGGTCCGGAAAGAGCAGCCGAAGCGGGTGCGGCTGGAAGCTTTCCGAGTTCGACGAATTGGTTGTTCGCCGCGTCGAACTGTGCGACTTTACCCGAGCCATCGATCGCGACCAGCGGCGCGTCGTCACGTGTCGCCGCGCATAGGAAGGCGATCGGTTGATCCGAAACCGCTAACTCGCTGCCGGTCCACGTCTCGTTTTCTCGGTGCCATCGATTCACCTTGCCCGTCGCATCGCCGATGACCAGATGATCGCGATCCAGCCAGACCATGGACGTGATCGGATGGGCGGCTTCCATCGTCTCGGGTTCTCTGCCGTCGATGCGGACAACTCGGATGGTTTTGTCCCATGCGATCGACACGCAATCGCCTTGCGGGCCGACGGCGACGCGGACGAGCGGAGGTTGATCCGATTGGAATTCGGCCGGGACGTCAAACCCTTTCATCCATCGCCAGCGATTCATGCCGATCGCGGCCACACTCAGTTCGCCCCTGGGGGACAACGCCGCGACGTGACGGCCGCTGGGGTTCATCGCGATGGCCAGGGTTTCATCGCGATTGATATTTGGAATCGATGTCGGTTCGAACGGAGCCATCTGCCACAGTTTGACGTTTCGATAGCCGCTGGAGAGGACGCGCCCGCCATCGGAATCGAATCTTAAGTCTTGAACAAAGTCGTCGTGGGCGGGTCGGGTTTGGTCTCCCACGTGTCGCTCGAGTGAGTCGATCGGTTCGGAAGACTTTGATCCGAACAAGCGGATTTGGTTCCCGAATCCGACGACCGATAGCCGACCGTCGGACGTCATGTCGGATCCATAAACCGTTTGCAGACTATTCGGCAGCGGTTGCCATTGCCGCGGCGTCGGTGTGCCGCTCGCCTGGTCGACTTTCGCGCCTGAATCGATCCAGCGTCGCAGCAGTGCCAGTTCGATCGGATTCAGTGCCGCGGCCGAGACGTCGTTGTCGTCGGGCGGCATCACCGGGTCTTCGGCATGGGAGGCCAGCAGGAACAAACGGCTCTGTTGGGCATTGCCGGGGACCAGGACATCCTCGACATCGGATGCCTTCATCTTTTCGACCGTTTCCAAATTGACGCCGCCTTCTTCGCTGCTGGCATTGTGACAGGCGACGCAATTTTTGGTCAGCGCGGGAGCGACGTCGCGGCTGTAGAGGACCTTGCGGTCTTTGGGCAGTTCCGCGATCTCGCGGGTGTCCGCCGACACCTCGGTCGACAGGCCCGATGCGATGGCCAACACAAGCATCACCGCGACACCGCGACGCGGACTCGGTTGGGAGCGGGATGGGCGATGAATCATGGCGTTGCCGGTGGGGTCGAAGCGTTGTCGGTCGAGGTGTCGTCGTTCGGTGCCGGTGGGATCGTCAACCAAAACTCTGTCAGCGGGAGCAGGGGACGCAGCTGGTAGGTTGCCTGGGATTTCCCTTCGGTCGGATTGCCGTCGGCGTCCAAGAACGTGCCGGTGATTTGGAACGTCGCGTGACCGGCGGCAGCTTCACCAGCGGTCAACTTTAATTTGACGGATTTCGATGTGTCGCCCTTGGGTTCTGAAATGACACTTTCGACCGTCACGCCAGGCGGACATCCGATTGCCGTGATTTGGACTTTTTCGCCGAAGCCCGCCGTGCGAGTGATCGTGACGGGGATCTCCAGGGGTTTATCACGCGGCAGCACAAAATGGTTGTCGGCGAGGGTCAGCTGGCATTCCGGACGCCGCTCGCGGATCGTCAGCTGGTAGAAATGCCGCGGGCCGTATCCGTCGATCATGTCGGACACCGTCACGTCAACCTGGCCGTCTTCTTTCGCCGTGAAGTCGACGCCGGCGTCGTAGTTGCCCCGTGAGAGGTCATCGTTGCTGGCCAGCACACCGCCCGCCTTCTGATCGCTGATCGTCAATTTTGAATCGAGCAAAAAACCATCGGCTTTCGATCGCACTTCGACGCGATACGTTTTGCCTTTGACCGCGGCAAACGAATACGTGTGTGTTTCTTTGGGTTCGGTGATGCATCCAGCGAGAACCGCGGGGAGCGATCCGTCGAATTCGTCGCCGTGATGCAAATGCACCGCGTCATCGTCCTGGCGTGCCACCCAGAACCAACCGAGTCCGTCCGGCACCGACGCCGTCGACGGTGCCACACGGGTTGCGGGAGACAGAACGACGGGGCATGATTCGGGAAGGTTGTGGCCGAAGGGCAGGGCAGCGTCGCCGCGGATGGCCAGATGGTCTAAGAACGGACCCGTTGTGATGTCGCAGACATAAACAAAGCTGCTCGATCCGCCGAAGCCGACGGTGCTGTTGGGCGTTTCGGGAAACGCAAAGATGCGGACCAGCACGTCCTGGTCGGCCTCGCATCGATAGACCAGTTGAGGGTCCAGCCCGCGGGCGTCGTCCACCTGTGCCAGCACGTTGCCGCGAAGATCCGTCAGCTGCAAGACGGCATCCATCGGTGATTGAAGCAATTGGTTTGCGGTGACCGAAGCGACGAGTTGCTCACCGGATTTGAGCGAGACGCGATAGGCATCGCTATCACCACTCTTGGCCAATCGTCCGGCAACCACCGCCGGCAGGGTCACTCGATGGGCATCGTCGCGTTTGTCATTGGGTTCGACTTCATTGGTCACGGCGATCGGCGCGATGATCAGCGGATGGAGCTGCGTGGCCGATTGCTCGTCGTGTAGCCGGATCCAGGCCACGCCCGGCGGCGCGGTCGGCGGGATCTTGACGGTGAACTTGCCCGAGTCCTTCGCGGGCGTGATTTCAACGTCGTCTCGATCGCAAGCGACCGCCGGCGGCCACTTGGGAAACTTCCCTTCCGCCGTGATCTCCGTTTCGCTGCCCGTGGCAACCGCCGCGGGAAAGACTCGATCGAGCTTGAGTTGTGCCTGAGCGGTCCGAGGCGAAAGCACGCAAACCGAAAACACGCAAGCAACGATGATCCACCCCAGCGGGACGCGTAAGCGAGCGGCGCGAGTGATCCATCCCAGCGGGCGACGCTGTGAAGCACTTTTTAGCGGTAGGGCGCGAGCCCTCCGGTCTTTCAAGGTGTTTTCGCACCGAAACCGGACGGCTCGCGCCGTTCCGCTAACACCGTCGATGCCAGAGTAAATGGCATTGGGCTTCCGCCCTGCCGCTAAAACCTTGCAAAGCACCGGAAACAAACGATTCGAGATCGGCACGCGATACCGGCCGGTGCCACGTGCTGGACCAATCCATTGCCGCTCGATCTCATGCGAGGCCACTGCGACAACCGAACTTCCCGAACGGTGTTGAAACAACGGCATCATCACTAACCCATCAACTCGTCGATCGGGGTGGCGTCGCTGACCAAGTGGGTCGGGCGTCCTTCCGGCGTGTACATCATTTGGCCGGGATCGATTCCGAGTTTTTGGTAGATCGTCGAGACGAAGTTTTCAGGCGACAGCACACGTTCGATGGCGGCGTAGCCTTGTCGGTCGGTGGCTCCGACGACTTGGCCACCGGGGGTCTGTCCGCCGGCGAACATCACGCTCATCGCGTTGGACCAGTGGTCGCGTCCGCCGTCCTTGTTGATCTTCGGCGTCCGCCCGAATTCGCCCAGCACGACCACCAGGGTTCGCTCGAGCATGCCCTGTTGTTTCAGGTCCGAAATCAAGGCAGCGATCGTCGCTTCGAACGGAGGCAGTTTGTCGTCCAGTGACTTGAAGATATTGGTGTGGTGGTCCCAGCCGCCATGATAAAGCGTCACGAAGGGAACGCCCGCACCGACCAGTCGCCTGGCCAACAAGGCTTGCTGGCCGAAGGTGTTGCGGCCATAGGCATCGCGGACTTCGTCCGATTCCTGATGGATGTCGAAGGCCGCTTGGGCTTCCTTGCTACTGATGATCTGCATCCCCTGGCCATAAAACTCATCGACGGCCAAGGTCGGATCGGCGACCGACGCGTCGTTGAATCGAAGCATCGTGTCGATGTGTTTGCGAATCTGTTGTCGGGATGTGAACCGGTCGCCGGTCAATCCGCTGGGGATGGTGACGTCACGGACGCGAAAGCTGGAACTGTTGGGGCTGTCGGGCACGACGAACGGCGCGTACTTGCTGCCCAAGAAATTGGGGCCCCCGGAGCGTGACATGCGGGGCAGCGAGAAATAGGCGGGGATGCCGTGGGGCGCGCCGATTTCCTTGGCCACCACGCTGCCCAGGCTGGGGTGGAAACTGACGAAGGCACCACAACCGACCGGGATCCGCGGCGGTGCGCCGGTCATCATGTAATGGTTGCCGGCGCCATGGTTGCCCTGGTCATGGCGAATCGAGCGGACGATTGCCAAGTCATTGCTGATCGCCGCCAGTTTCTTCATCGGCTGTGCGAATTGCACGCCGGGTGTTTGGGTGGCGATCGGCTGATACGCCCCGCGAATCTCGACCGGTGCGTCGGGCTTGGGGTCAAACGTCTCATAGTGACTCGGACCACCGTCTTGCCACACCAAGATGCAAGCGTCGGCTTGTGCGGTGCGGTGTTTCGGATCCGCTGCCGAAGAGGCTCGAGCGCGGGCGCTCAGGGCGCCCGAAAGGCCTCCGGCGATCAGCCCACCCAACCCCAGTTTCAATCCATCGCGGCGGGTCAGGCCTTCGCAATTCGTCCAGCTTTTAGCCATCGTGGTTGATCTCAATTTTGAATAATGAATTCGGGAGCGTTCATCATCGCCCACATCAAGTCTTCGATCGCGCCGCGTCGTTGTTCGCCCGCGGCGGTGATCAGCGATTCGCAGTATCGTTGCTCGTCGGCGGTCGGCCGACGAGAAAAAATCGCCAGGTACAGTTCCGTCACGATCTCTGCGGCCGACAACTCGCTGCCGGCCAGCCGTGCGGCGCGACCGGAGTCGCTGCGAATGCGTCCGTCGATCTCACGCGAGTTCATCAGGTGCAAGGTTTGCGTGACCGAGGAGTCCGCGATCCGTTCGCAGGGAGGGTCCTGGTTCGGATCCGGACGGCCGAACGTGTCCAGGAAAACCGATTCGATGCGGTGCGTCCAAACTTGATTGGAACGCGACTGGGGAGCCAATGCGGAAAACGATTCGCTCGTCTCGGTGGCGTTGGCGACCGCTTCGGCCAGGACTTCGGCACGCAAACGATGCCGGTAGTGACGCGAGTAGTTCAGCCGATCGCCGGCGTTGGATTCGTTGGGCGTTGAACGGGTCGCGTACACGTTGGAAAGCACGATCGTCTTGATCAGCTGCTTCTGATCGTAGCCGGATTGTTGAAAGTGTTCGGCCAATGCATCGAGCAACGCGGGATTGCTGGGCGGATTGGTGCTGCGGAGATCATCGACCGGATCGACGATTCCGCGTCCCATCAGTTGAGCCCAAACGCGATTGACTTGGACGGCGGCAAAATACGGGTTGTCGGCGGAGACCATCCAGTCGACCAGGGCTTCGCGCGGGTCGTCGTCTTCGGCCAGGTCGATCGTCCCGAACAGCGGAGCCGGCGGGAGGACTTCTTCGGTCACCGGATGCCGGACGTCTCCCTTGGTGGAAACGTACACGATCTCTTCACCACCGGAGATCGGCGGCGAAAGCCCCGTGCCCTTGCGGCCGACTTTTCCGAAGAACGCGGCGAAGGAATAGAAGTCGTGTTGGCTCCACTTCTCAAAGGGATGATGATGACATTTCGCACAGTCCAGCCGCACACCGAGGAAAAGCTGGCTGACCAGCGTGGCGACTTCATCAGGGCTGCGGCGGTCACGAAACAACGTGGCGGCACCGTTGTGCCAAGTGCTGCCCTTGGCGGTGATCAATCGACGAGCGAATTCGTCATGCGAAACGTTTTCACGGAATTGCTGCCGAATCCAGTTGTCATAATTGAGTACCGCCTTGATGCCGACCCGATAGGGATTCGGACGCAACAGATCCGCCCATTGGTTCGCCCAGTGATCGACGTATTCGGGTTGTTCCAGTAAGTGGTCGACCAGTTGCTCGCGTTTGTTGCTGTCTTGGCTGTCGAGAAACAGTTGAGCTTCCTGTGCCGAGGGCAAGCGGCCGATGACATCGGTGTAAACGCGGCGTAAGAAGATGGCGTCGCTTGCCGGCTCGGAGACTCGGATCTGCAGTTGACTCAGTTTTTCGTACACCAAGTCATCGATGAAGTTCGCGCGCGGCAGGTCGTCGTAAAATCCATCGGGCAACGCTTCGGTCCGCGGGATGCTGACGTTGGCCACGCGAATGTGATTCATGTAGCGCGCCATCACCGCGGTCTCGCCCGGGACCGGACCGGCCTTCAATCGGCCAGTCGAATCGACTTGCACGATGGCGGCATCGTTGGACAAGTAACTGGTCATCTTGGTGACGTCACGCGTCGTCGCGTCGCTGTAGGTCGCGACGGTCGACAGCTCGGCGGTGCCCGAGGGTGTCAGCGCAAATTCGGTCTGTTTCAACTCGACCGATTCCAGCACGGGTTCGTCCGCCAGCCGACGGGGCGCGCCTTGGCGGATCCACGCGAGGAGCGTGTGATAGGCGTCCGAGCCGACTTCGATTTTTCGACCGCCGCCGTGTGGCAACTCCGCCGTCGCTTTCTGGAGCAACAGACTCGATTCGGGTGAGGCGATGCTCAGCCGCCGCCCCCGCGCTTGACGGGCGATCGCATCGTGGTCGAAATCGGAATCAAAGCCGAGCAGTGAGAGCTGGAAACCATTTTGCCCGCGTTGCTTGCCGTGACAGGCTCCGGCGTTGCAACCCTGTGCGGCTAAGATCGGTTGCACGTCGAGTTCAAAACTGATGGCATCGCCCGCCGCAGCGTTCTGGTGTGGCAGATCTTCGCCATGCGATACGACGCTACAGAACGCGACCAACATCAACGCCGACATCACGACGCGACAGTGCGACAACCTCGTATCAAGGCGATCGGGCATGGCAGGAGGGCGGGCAGGGAGGGGGAGGGCAGGGGAGGGAGGGCCTGTCAGTATAACCGTTGGCCAACCGTTGTTGGCACCAGGAATTTAAAACCGCCAAAAATGCGATTCGGCAATGGGTGGGAAGGCCGTCGTCGTGCGGCAAGCGGTGGGTTGTGGGTGGAGCGGGAGAGAGGGTGGTCAAAAAATGGGATGGTCAAAAAATGGGGCTGGACGATGGGGCAGGACGATGGGGGCATACGCATCAAGTTAAGATGCAAACCTCCCGTGTGCGTATGGGGTCGAACGCAGCGAGGGGAGGTCCAACTGTGAATCGCGGTGGTCACTTCGTCGGTCCGAGTGGCGTCACTTGTTTTTTCGCCGCTGGGTGATCAAGGCGTGCATGACGTCGCTGCGACGGACCACTCCCAGCAATTCGTGGGGGCTGGCGCGTTGGATGACGGGGATGCAATCGTCCGTCTCGCCTTGAAACAACTCGAACGCTCGCGCCGCCGGGTCGTCTTCGTGCAGGCAAGAGTCGATGTCGCTGACGAGGTCTTCGGCACGCACCAGTTTCGCGGCGCTGTGATCGAACAGAACGTCGCTGAGCAGCGGATAGCGAATCACGCCGACGACGCGCATTCGGTCGTCGACGACCGGGTAGGTGTTGTCGTGGCTGTGTTCGATATGCGCGACGACTTGATCGAAGTCGGCTGATTGATGGATGCCTTTGGTTTTCCGCAACAGATCGCTGACCTTGACTTTGCCGATCACCGCCGCGGCGGGGGCGGTGCCGTTGACCGCCGCACGGAACCGGTCGACGACTTCGCGCAGCTGTTCCAGCGGCGTCCGGCTGGTGTGGTGGATCGCTTGGGCCAGCGGGACTTCGCCGGTTTGGATCAACGAGTGTCGGATGAACAGCGGGCCGATGATTTCGAACAGGACGACCGATCCCAAGATGATATCTTGGATCGGTTTGCCCAATTCCGGATTCCGGTTGACGGCAATGGTGGACAGAGCGATCGCGGCTCCGGCTTGCGCGAACAGGCACGAGCCGCCCCAGTTGCGCACTTCCGGCGGTTGCCGGGTGGCTTTGGCCGCGACGTACACGCCCAGCCATTTGCCGACGATCCGAAAGGCGATGTAGACGATGCCCAGTTTGCCCGCGGCGATGAACGCTCCGGCATCGAGTTCGGTGCCGTGGGCGACGAAGAACAACACCGCCAGCAAGCCCGACAAGTGATCGAGTTCGTCGACGATCTTCTGTTTGTAATCCGATGTGTTGGCAACCGTCACGCCCATCATCAGAAAGGACAGCATGTACGGAATCTCGAACGATTCGTCGACGCCCAGCAGGAACGTGACGGCGGCGACCAACAGCACCAGCCAGCGTTTCATGTTCAGAAATCCGCAGCCATAGCTGACCACCAACCCGCCCACGATCCCTAGACCCATCGAACCGGCGACGTTCAGCAACACGCCGAACATCTGGCGGCTGAAGGAGACTTGCAGGTTGCCCTGGGACCATTCGATGCCTAGGAACGCAAACTCGAACAGGATGATGCAAGCAAAATTATTCATCGCGACCAAGAAGCCCGTGCTTTCGGTCACCGGGCCTTCGGAGCGGAATTCTTTCAGGACCAGGATCGTGGTCGCCGGCGCGGTCGCAACGGCCAAGCATCCCAGCAACAACGCCATGCTGCCGGTGCACCCGAACAGGGCCAAGCCGATCGTGACCAGCACCAAGGTCGCCGTGATTTCGGCGATCGAGAGCGCCATGCAGTGCGCCGCGACACGCCGGACCTTGGAAAACGTGAACTCGCAGCCGAGATTGAACAGCACCAGCGCCATCGCCAGTTTGAGCAGCGGTTCGAACAGCTCGACGTGCTCGGTCGGGACCCAGTCCAGGGCGCTCGGGCCGACCAGCAGCCCCACCAACAGAAACGCCGTGACTTTCGGCAAATGAACGAAATCGGCTAAAACACCGGCGGCCAGGCAAACGGCCAGAAGCAATCCAATCGTGCTGGTGATGTGCAGATGGAATTCACCCATGAGGATTGCCATGAAAGGTCGCCCGTGGACACAGTTGGAAAATCCACAAAGAGTGTCAAGTGCGGTGAGACGTGGTCTTGTCGGTCACCCTTTGTTTGCCGAGGCCCAAGTTTAGCCGAACCGGCCCGTTCCTGTCTTGGGCGATCGTGGGGACCGCCCGGCAATCGCTGCGGATGGTTTTTAAGCGAGCGGATTCATCCCAGGCAGAAGCGTAACGGCGTGTTAATGGTCGTGCCCGCGACTTTTCTGACGCGTTCAATTCCCAACCACTCCTCTCTGCGGCGGTCAATCATCCGGCGGGTCGATCACGCGGGCGACGGCGAAGATCGTGTTGTCTTGCGGAATCGATTTGGCGTTCCACTGGAACCAGCGATAGTTGCCGCCGGAGTCACGGTAGCGATTGCAGAACGCCGCGATCGAATCGCCTTGGGCCAGCGTGCTGATCGCTTGGATCGTTTGCCGGATGTCGTCGGGGTGGATGAATTCGATGAAGGGTTTGGAGATCAATTCGCTGTCGCTGTATCCCAATACCCGTGAAAAGTTCGAATTGACCCGTTTGAAGTAACCATCCAAGCTGGCAATGCAGAACAGATCCATGCTGAGTTCGAAAAATCGGCACAGGTCGCGTTGGGCACGCTCCATCGACGATTCCACGTAGGCCGTGATTTGCGCCGCGATGGTTCCCGCGTCGGCCGGGCGGTCGCGTTCGTTTGGGGCCAAGCAGCGTTTGGCCAGCGCGATGATCGCCGGATCCGCGTCGCAGGCGTCTAGGCGTTGGTACGTTTTGTGGATGGAGCCTCGGGCGGCGCGGCGATAGATCCGACGAAAGCTCGATCCTTCATAAGGCGGCTTGCCCGTCAGGATTTCGCACAGCAGCGCGCCCAAGCCGAAGACGTCCGAACGCACGCTGATGTGATGGCCGCGCGCCTGCTCCGGCGCCATGTAGCTCGGTGTGCCGATGATCTTGCTGTTGGACAGGATCATCGAGAGCTGCTCGTCGGAAATGTTTTCCACCGCAGCCGGGCTGATCGGAGTGAGCTCAATCGGGGACTTCCCCATTTGACGACTCAATCCCCAATCCATCACGTGGACTTCGCCGTACGCGCCCACCATCACGTTGGACGGCTTGATATCCAGGTGAACGGTCTGGTGCGCGTGTGCATAGGCGATCGTCTGGCAGACTCGGGCGAAAACATCCAGCAGACGCGAATGCTGCAGCTGGGTTTTGTTTTCCGTCTTCATCAACTCACTGAGCGTCCTGCCCTCGACCAGTTTCATCGCAAAGAAGGGCTGTCCGTCGTCGCTGATCCCCATGTCGTAGACCGAGACGATCCCCGGATGCTGCAGCCGCGCGGTCGTGCGAGCCTCTTGGAAGAAACGCTGACGTGCTTCGTCTCGCCCCTGATAGTTCTTCAGCAAGACTTTGATCGCGACCTCCCGATCAAAGATGCTGTCGTAGGCGTGATAGACCAAGCCCATGCCGCCTTTGCCGATTTGTCTGTCGATCACATACCGTTGCATCGTGGCGACCGGTTGCGGCTCGCAATGGTCGTGATCGAAATCTCCCCCCGGCACGCTTCCCGCACGGTCCTTCGAGATTGATGCGGTGCGCGCCGACGAGCGATTGGGGATCATGGATTCCGGATCCTCATGATTCGGTTTCAGGTCAAAATCGCGGCAAATTTGGATCAAGGTCATCGATTGCAAACTCTTCTTGCGAGAGCTCGCGCAGCCTTGATTGATCAGTTTGCCCCACACCTGCTGGAACCGCCTCATTGACCTTTCCAGCAGGAGATCCCCGGAGAACCTCGCTCGGTTCGCCGACGATCAACGATTTCAACGCTGCACAAACCTCCCGGTGGTGCGGGCGGCTGACGCGCCCGCGGTGGAGTCGAAACGTTGTGCATCTGCTCATGTGTCCGCTGCCGCCGATTATACCCCTTATTCCAGGGGGATGGTAGCTAAAAGTCCCCCAGGCCTTCGAGCGGCGTTGTTTTTGCCCGTCCGGTCAGCCCGGCCGTTCAGTTGGGCGTTCAGTTGGGCGTTCAGCCGTCCGGTCAGCCCGTCCGGTCAGCCGGGGCATTCACTCGGGATGGGACTGGAGAAGCTGGTTCAGCTCGGCCAGCATGGCGCCGGCATCGACGTTCAGCTGAGCCAGATCGGCGACCGTTGCCGCCAAGTCGTTGTCGCGGGCCTTCGATTCGATCCGCAGCGCCGTTTCGCGCACCGCCTCGGCAAAAAACAGGCTGGCGGACCCTTTTAAGGTGTGTGCACTGCGGGCGACCACGACCGGATCGCCGTGGGGGATGGAGTCGTTGAGGACTTGCAGCAAGCCGGTGCATTCGGCGATGAACACTTCGGCCAGCCGCGCAAGACCGCGTGATCCGCCGGGGATTCGGCTGGCCGCCGCTTGCAGATCGATCGTCCGATACTCAGCGGGGCCAGAATGGCTGGAGCCAGAGTCGCTGGCGCCAGTCGCATCGGGGTCGGGATTCGAAGGAGACGCGGCGGTGGCGCCGCCGCCTTGGACTGCGGTGGAAACTTCGCTCTGGTCTTGGGCTGGGGCGATCGCCGCCGGTTCGTTTGGAGCGGCAACTGCAGCCCGTCCAGAGCCGGGTTTTCCAGAGCCAGCTTTTCCGGGGCCTGATTGGCCGAAGGCGGCGAGCACGGACGTCGTGGGGGCGAACTGGGCCATCATTTCTTGCAGCCGCCGCTGGTGGATCGGTTTGGTCAGGTAGCCGTCCATGCCCGATCGGGCGCATGCCTCGGCATCCTCCTTCATCGCCGCGGCGGTCAACGCGATGATCGGGATGTGCCGACCGGTGACGCGCTCATGGGCACGAATCGCCTTGGTCGCGTCGATGCCGTCCATCACGGGCATGTGCATGTCCATCAAGATCATGTCAAACGGTTCGGATTCGTACCGCGCGACCGCTTCGCGTCCGTCGCTGACGACGACGGGTTGATGGCCCGATGCGCGGAGCATGCCGACGGCGACGTGTTGGTTGGCCAAGCCGTCTTCGGCGACCAAGACACGCATCGGCAAGCATTCCGGCAGGCTCGCACGCGGATCGATCTTGGCGGCCGTTTTTCGCTGCATGACTTGCAGGATCGTGTCGAGCAATTCCGATTGCACGGCGGGTTTGGTCAGGTAGCGGGCGATGCCGATGTCCTGGCAGCGCTGCAACGCATCGCCGCTGGACGACGACGACAACATGATCAGTTTCAGTTGTTCGCTTGAGAACTGGCTGCGGAGCTGTGTGGCGAGTTCGAACCCGTCCATTTCCGGCATCATGCAATCCAGGATCGCCAGCTGAAACGGCTGGCCGCGTTGGGCCGCATCGGTGACCGCTTGCAGCGCGCTGGGGCCTCCGGCGGCCAGCGTCGGGGTCAAATGCCAGTTGGTCAGAATCTCTTTCAGGATTCGCAAGTTTGTCGCGTTGTCGTCGACGACCAGCACGGACATCTCGGCCAGGCTTTCCAGGTCGCCTTCTCGGTCAACGGTTTGGTCTTCCGCCAGCGGAAAGAACGCCGTGAAGTAGAACGTCGTGCCCTGGCCGGGGCGGCTTTCCAGTTGCAAGTCTCCATGCATCAACTGGACCAATTCTTTCGAGATCGCCAGCCCCAGCCCCGTGCCGCCGAACCGACGCGTGGTCGATTCATCGGCTTGCGTGAACGGGTCCAGGATCGACGCGTGTTTTTCTTTCGGGATCCCGATTCCGGTGTCCTTGACGCTGAACCGCAGCGGCAGGTGATTGGGAGGTGCATTCGGGCACGGATCTCCCGCACAGACTTCGACCAACACCTCGCCTTCGTCGGTGAATTTGATGGCGTTGCCGATCAAGTTGATCATCACCTGACGCAACCGTCCGGGGTCTCCCATCCAGCGATCGGGAACATCCGGTGCGACGCGGCAGGCCAGTTCGATGGTCTTTTTGGCGGCACGGATGGCCAGCGATTGGCTGGTCCGCTGGATCAGATCGCGCAACGAGAACGGGATCGATTCCAGTTGCAGTTTCCGCGATTCGATTTTCGAAAAATCAAGGATCTCGTTGAGCAACAACAGCAGCGATTCGGCCGAATCACGCACCAGATTGATGTAGTCGAGTTGTTCGTTGTTGAGTTTCGTTTGGGCCAGCAGTTCGGACATGCCGATGATGGCGTTCATCGGCGTCCGAATCTCGTGGCTCATGTTGGCCAGGAAGTCGCTCTTGGCCCGGTTGGCCGCGTCGGCTTCGTCGCGGGCTTTGCGAAGCGCTTCTTCGTACTTGATCAGTTCGGTGATGTCACGTGAGATGCCGAAGGTGCCGATCACCCGCTCGTCGTCTTCCATCAACGGCATTTTGGTGGACATGCACCAGGTGTCGTCCCGGTCGTGCCAGGTTTCGCGTTCGACGAGATCGACGACGGGTTCGCGGGATTGCATGATCTGCAATTCGTCTTCGCGGGCCGCGGCGGCGTGCGTTTCGGTGAAGATGTCGGCGTCGGTTTTTCCGATCACTTCGGCGCTGGCCAGACCGAACTTTTTCGCCATCGCTTCGCTGATCCGAACGAACCGACTGTCCGGATCTTTGAAATAGATGCTGTCGGGAATGTTTTCCAGCAGCGCGGTGAGCAGATAGCGTTCGTATTTCAGTTCGCTTTCGGCGAGATGTCGGTCGGTGACATCCCAGAAGATCAGTTGGATACCGATGACGCGTTGATGGGCGTCCAGGACGGGGCTTTTGATCCGTTCGATCCAGCGGCGTTGGCCGAATTTATCGATCGACTCTTCGACGCTGTGCAGCGATTCGCCGGTACGGATGACCTGCCGGTCGTCCTTCATGTAGGCCTGGGCGATATCGGGCGGGAAGAGTTCGTCATCGCGTTTGCCCAGCACTTCGTCGAGTGTGCAGCCGCGGGTTTTCAAGTATGTCTCGTTGGCAAACAGCCGCCGACCATCGATGTCCTTGATCAACAGACTCAGCGGTAACGTGTTGACCAGCGACTCGTACGCGGCGAGCGAGTGATGCGGCGCGAGGGAGTCGAGCACGTCGCTGCCCGAATCATCCCAGGACGAATCATCTGGGGCCGGTGGGTCCGTTTCGATGCCATGCGGATCTGCCATCGGTCTGGTTCTAACAACACTTCTTGATCATCGTGACCTCGTTTCCGATTTCGTTAAAACGCAACTCGTCGGCAAAACTTTTCATCAGCACCAACCCCTTGCCGGATTCGGCCGCAAACAGGTTCGCGTCGACTTTCTCAGGCACTTTGGAAGTATCAAATCCGTTTCCCTCGTCGCGGATCACAATCTTGATTTCGTCTTTGCCGGCCGTGGCCTCGACGTAGACCTGGCGATCCTTGTAGGGGGCTTCTTGTTTCCGCCGCTCGATCAAATCCGAGGTCGCGTCGTCGTAGATGATCGCGTGATGGGCCGGGGTTACCGACGGGCCGAGTTGCAAGTTGCCTCGATACATGGCGTTGATCAACGCGTGTTCGATCGCCACGCCCAATCGATTCATTTCCGCGCCGCTGATCAATTCCATCCCCGAGACGACTTGCATCAGCAGCCCGACCAGCGGTGAGATCAAGTCACTGTCGTTGGGCAGCTGGAACTCAAAAACGTTCTTGGTCAGCTTGGAGATCAGCTTGGCAAAGCTGGCGTCGGTCCGGATCACCCCCAGCACGTCGACGATCGTGTCGTTGAGCAGCGATTGCAGGTGATTCTTGGGCACGTAGCCGGCAGCCCCTTTTTGAAGCGCTTCGGCAGCCAAATCTTCCGATCCGCGGGCGGTGACCAGGATGGCCGGAATGTGTGCGTAGTCCGACCGCATCATTTCCACCAATTCCAGGCCGTTGACCTCCGGCATTTCCAGGTCGGTCACGACGATATCCAATGTTTCGCTGGCCAAGATCTCAATCGCTAAACGTCCATTGGCCGCATGTCGGACATCGTGACTCCCTTCCTCCAGCAGCATCCGCATCTCAACCGCCTGAGTCGGACTGTCTTCGACCAATAATACCTTCGCCATGATGCCGTATTTCCGAATGGTGTGAGCGTGATCAGTGGTCCTGCGACCGAACCACCCCCCATCCTACACGTTTTTCGCGTTCAACGATCCGACAGAACTGACAATCTGGCGGCAGTTTGGGAACTTCCATCTTGCGGCGAGTTTTCCAGTCCTCCCGGTCGACCGGGCTGGTCAGTTTGGCCGGACAAATGTCTTGCGTAAAATGTAAAAGATCCAGTTTAATCTGCCTGGATCGTCTGGTCGGGACCTCCTGCCAACTTCCGATAGGCTAGGGAGACACGGGCTCGTTGGTCGACTACACTAAGTGTGCGTTTTGACTGGCCAGCCCACCCCCCGTGTCGCTCCGCCGTCAAGACGTCCCGCCACGACCCACCATAAGCCCACCTGCAGCCCTGCCTGCGCCGATCGACGTGCAATGTCGACCAAACCCCTGATTTGATGGGGTCCGGCATACGAATTGCCCCGCAATTCGACGTGACCGCATCGCACGCGCTTGAGAGGATCCGCCAACCTGTATCCGACGCGATGGTCGGTCCGGTCGGCGTCCAACGGCTGCGGCGGGTGCGTTCCGCATCCCTCCCTCCCACCTACCTAGCCCACCGACGCGCCATGTCCAACTGCATCGATCCTCGGCCGACCTCGGCCGAACCAGCGTTTCGATCCGAAAACGATCTCAACGTCGCGACGACCAGGCTCGGAGGCCCCGCCCGTTTCGACGGCGCCCGCCTGGCAGCGGCGGCGAACCAAACGAAGCCTGGCCGAACCGCGGCTGGCCGGCCCGGCCGTCGCGGTGGTGGGCGCCGCAGGCACACCACCACGCCTCGGCAGCGACACGGGGTGGTCCACTTTCTGCCCCTGTTGGCCGCTCTGATCGCGGTTCCGATCCTCGGGTTCTCCCTCTCGGCACTGTTTTTCGGCAGCGGCGGCCAGGTCGACGAGGACGTGCTTCTGCACACTGTCGGACGGGATCGCTTGCAGGTTACCGTGATCGAACGGGGGAATTTGCAAAGTCAATCCAACCGGGAAATCCACTGCATGGTCGAGGACGTCCAGCGTGACGGAATCAACGGCACCCCGATCCTGTGGATCATCCCCAACGGCAGCGGTGTCAAAGAGGGCGATTTGTTGGTCGAACTGGAATCCGCTCCGATGCGTGAAGCCCTCGACGAGCAGATGTTGGAAACCGAAGACGCCCGCTCGACACAGATTCAGGCCGAAGCCAATTACAACAACCAGATCGTTCAGAACGAAACCAATAAAGCGGAAGCCGAATTGCAAGTCCAGCTCGCCAAACTGGAGCTGGAAATGTACACCGACGACGAAAGCGGAACGCTGAAGTTGGCGGTCGAGGAAATCAAGCGTTCCATCGACGAGGTCAACAACCAGATCCTTGAAGCCCAGGCGACATTGGAACTGCGACGCGACGACCGCCGCGGGATCGACTCGCTGTACAAGCTCGGGTACGCCAACCGCAATGAGCTGCGCAAAAGCGAACTCGCATTTCTGCAAGCCGAAGGTAAGTATGCCGCCCAACTGAACAAGCTCGAAACTTCGTTGGCAACGCTCCGCAAAAAGGAAAACTATGAACGCGAAATGGAATTGTTGCGTTTGCGAGGAAAGTTGCAGACCGCCGAACGAGGGCTGGAGCAGACGTTGCGGAACAACGAAGCCAGGCTGGCCCAGGTGCAAGCGATCTTGCGCGCCCGGACCGAATCGCTGAAGAAGGAAGAGGAGCGTCTGGCACGCTACACCGAACAGCTCGCCGCCTGCAAGATTTTTGCACCCGAAGCCGGGATGGTCGCGTATGCCTCAGATCGAAACGACGAAATCCGCGAAGGCATGCCGGTCCGCTTTCGCCAACACCTGATGTCGCTGCCGGCACTCGACAAGATGCAGGTCCAGACCGCGGTTCACGAATCGGATCTGGAACAGATTCGCATCGGGATGAAGGCCCGTATCACCGTCGACGCCTTTCCCGAGAACGAATACATCGGGACGGTTCAATCGATCGCCGTGTTGCCGGAGCAAAACGGATGGCGCGGTAGCGAAACGAAAGTCTACGCGACGACCGTCACGATCGATCAGACCGTCGATCAACTCAAACCCGGCATGACCGCGGTCACGGAAATCATGATCGATTCAATCGACGACGCACTGACCGTTCCGATCCAAGCGGTGATCGAACGAGACAAGCAAACGTGGGTGCTGGTTCGGGATCACAATCAACTCGTCACCCGAGCGGTCCAGACGGGACGTCAAACGGATTCGGTCGTGCAAATCATCGACGGGCTGACCGAGGGTGATCAGGTGGCCCTGAATCCACGCCAATTCATCGACGATCTTCTTAGCGGCGATTCCTGATGTGGTGGGCAACTCTCAAACTGGCGATCCGCAACCTGCTGCTGCACAAAATGCGCAGCTCGTTGACGTTGTTGGGGACCATCCTGGGTGTCGCCTCGGTGATCGCGATGTTGTCGATCGGCGAAGGCAGCAAGCAGGACGCGCTGGATCGGATCCGCGGTTTGGGTGCCAACAACGTCATCATCCGCACGGTCCAGCCCTCGTCGGGACCTGACGCCGGGGGCGGCAGTGGAACCCAGCCGGCGATGGTCACCACCAGCCGCTACAAGGTGAACGCCTACGGGTTGACGTACGCCGACCTCCGGGCGCTGAGCCAATTGCCGACCGGGGAAAGCGTCGTACCGGTGATGATGAAGCGGCAGGAGGTCTCCCATCATCGCAATCGGATCGCCCAGGCTCGGGTTCTGGCGACCACGCCGCAACTGCGCGACGTCCGCAGTATTTCAGTCGCCCGCGGTCGCTTTCTGCAATCACACGACCTGGAATCGATGTCCAACGTCGCCGTCTTGGCCGACGGCGCCGCACGCAAGTTATTCGGGTTCAACGATCCGCTCGGCCAACCGATCTTGATCGGTGGCACGGCGTTCCGAGTGGTCGGCGTCTTGGAAGAACGTGACAGTGGTGTCGCCCGAGCCGGCCAGGCTGAAGGCGGCGATGCCAACCAGGACATCTTTATCCCGCTCGATACAGGCCGCGGCCGATTCGGATTCCTGTCCCGCGCCGGCTCGCAGGGAAGTCGTGAATACGACCGCGTCGAACTGACCGAAATCACCCTCGCTGTGGCCAGCGGTGACGCCGGCAAGGAGGCGTCCGATCGTGTCGTTCCGACCGCCAACATGGTGCGTGGGCTGTTGGAGAAGAGCCACGCGTCAAAGACTGATTACCAGGTGCTGGTGCCGTTGGAGTTGATGGCCCAGGCGGAACACGAAAAACGGATCTGGAACATGGTGCTCGGCGCGATCGCAGGCATTTCGCTACTGGTCGGCGGAATCGGAATCATGAACATCATGCTGGCGACGGTGACCGAGCGGACGCGGGAAATCGGGATCCGCCGCGCGATCGGGGCCAAGAAGCGAGACATCATTCGTCAGTTCTTGTTGGAGACGACGGTGTTGTCCGCGATGGGTGGAGTGCTCGGGATTGTCTTGGGGATCGCGATCCCGATCATCGTGACCGTGTTTGCGGGGATGAAAACCGCCACCAGCTTCTCCTCGATCGGCTTGGCCTTCGGCATCTCCGTCGGGATCGGGATCGTGTTCGGAGTCTACCCGGCCTACAAAGCCGCCTCGATGAACCCCATCGAAGCCCTGCGAAAGACATAGACGCGTCGGTCACGCTGCGCGTGGCAACCGGCCGAGAAAGAATTTGGCAGAATGATCCGGGGCAGAATGATGACCGGCTGAAATCACTCTGCCCGGTGCCTTTCTGCCATCACTCTCATCGCCGTCTTGGCCTCTTGTGGCCCATCGTGTGATCCGCAAACGCAAGGCTTCCCTGTGACGCGCGTCGTGTGGTCAGAGGGCGTTCTTCTTTTATTGAAAGACGAAACCGACCGAACGCACGACACGCCGATCCTTGGGAGTCGAGTGCCTTTGGATGTTTGAAGTGCACCCATGAGATCAAAACGCGGTCTACGCCGCGACGCCGATGAACCGCGTGCAGGTGATTGGTGAAGTGGACGGCCTGTCGATTGAATCAGCCGTTTGGCGTGAGCCTACGGGCGCCGGTGAGTAATCGACATGATGAATGCCCGTACGCTCGCGCGCTCGCGGCTAATCCCACGTGCGATCGGAATCAATCGACAGGCCGGTGAGCCGCCGGCTGAAAGAATTTATTTATTGCCTGAGCCCTGGAAGGGCGACACAGTCCATGCTGCCTCGACGTAACCAGTGCGCACTGTGTCGGCCTTCCAGGCCTGCGTTGACGTTGCGGTTGCGGCCCGGGCCCTGACGGACCCGGCAAGCACTCTGTCAGCCCGCCGGGCCTGCGGAATCCGTGGTGGCGGTCACTTCGCGTCGCGCACGATTGGTAAATGCTGGCACGCACTGCCAGGATCCGTTCTAATCGAGCCCCATCGCCGTCCCACCTGAAGGGCGACAACGTTCTGGCATTCCAATCGCAATTGTCGCAGGAGGGGCTGTGTTTCTGCTTAGTAAAATGCTCCTCTCCGCCATGGGCATTCCGATCACCCGCGAGGACAGCACGCAATCGGCCGACTCGTCGTGAAGAGCAAGCTGCGCCGAAGAGTGATTGCACGAGAACCCGATGAAGCGTCACGTTTGGTGGCGGGAGCCTGAGGCATGGCCAAGCGTTGCATTTCCGAAAACCAGCGAGTCTGGCTTGTTGGGCAACTCGATGACTGGCAGTTGCAAGGTGTACTGTCCGCGGATCAGGCCGATCGGATCCTCGATCTCTACGAGACGCAAGCCGAACTGTCCGAACGCAAACGATCCACAGCGCTGCTTACGCTAATGGGCGTTGCTGCCCTTTTGGTCGGGCTGGGGGCGCTGCTGTTGATCGGCTACAACTGGAACGCGATGCCCGACGTGTTGAAGCTGCTTCTCATCTTCGGCATGATCGTCGGAACGCAGGGTGCCGGTTTCGTCCTGCGTTTTAATCGTCACGCGACGTTGTTGTCCGAAGTCGTTTTTTTCTTGGGTTGCCTGTTCTACGGTGCCGGTATTTTTCTGACGGCTCAGATCTTTCATCTCAACGCCCATTATCCTGACGGCGTTTGGTGGTGGGCTGTAGGGGTTCTGCCCTTTGCACTTTGCCTGGACACCCTGTTGGTTCACACGTTGCTGGTTGCTCTACTGGCGATCTGGTGCGGAATGGAGATCATCCGTTTCGGTGAGATTGGATTGTGGTTTTTTGGGCGTTGGGGAGGGATCCCAAACGGCGCATACTCGCTTCCGTTGCTGGCGTTTCCCGGCCTGATGTGGGCGTATCGCAAGGGCTCCGTCGCCACGGTCGCCCTGTACGTTCCGCTATTGGCGTGGTGGATCATTCTGCAACCCATCGCCTGGGATATGGAGGAGGAGACGGTCTATTTCATCGGCGCTGTCGGCGGGCTGATGCTCGTCATCGCGGAAAGCCATTCCAGCGGCGCTCCATTTGCCATTCCCTACCGCCTGTTCGGGGTTCTGCTGGCCGCTGGCGTCCTTTTGGCGATGAGTTTCCATGAATTCAACGAAGAGATTCAGCGTTCAGCATTTGATGCGAGGAGTGGTGTACTGGCGCTTGTGATTGTAATGCTCTCGATGGCGATCATCTCCGTGACGGCCGTGTTCAAACGCCATCAGTCGCCGGAGAAACTTTCCGTCGTTTCACAGATTGGACAGATTGTCCGCCGGCAATGGCTGCCGATCGGATTGGTGCTGCTAATGGTCATGCTGCAGCTGTGGCACTTGTTGATCGGCGAGCCAATACTGCCAACCATCGTCGCGAATATCGCGATGCTCTTTCTCGCTGTTTGGCTTGTCGGTGTTGGGCTTCGAGAAGACAGGGGCCAGCCATTTGCGGCCGGCGTGCTGTATTTTCTGCTCTGGGCCGTCGTACGATACGTCGACCTGTTCGGCGACTTTGGTGGTATGTTAGGTGCGGCGGTGATGTTTTTCCTCTGCGGAGGAGCTCTGTTCGGCGTGGCATTCTATTGGCGCCAGCGAAGGCGGCCGCAACATGACTGATACGATGGATCAACAAAGCAATTCAGTGTTGCCCGGGCTCGCATGGGTAGACCGCGGACTCGGCTGGATCAAGCGTCGGGAGCGAGCCGTTGTGATTGTCGGTGTCGGGTTCCAAGTCGTTGTGCTATTGGCGATGATCGCAACACCTTTGCAGACGCTGGTCGCTGGCGACACAATCCTACTACGCGTCGTGCCGGTGGATCCACGCGATCTGTTTCGAGGCGACTATGTCATCCTCAACTATGAATTCAGTCGTGTCCCACCGCAAGGGATTCCGGGGCTTCAATCCACCGACGGCCGAGGGCAAACGGTGTACGTCACGTTGGTGCCCGAAGAGGATGGCAAGCACTGGCGGGCGGACAGGTTTAGTCTTCGTCCGCCGACAAGTGGGAGATTCTTGCGGGGGCAAATGACGCGTTCGCATCGGATCGAGTATGGCATCGAGTCATACTTTGTCCAGGAAGGCGAGGGGTTGAGTTACGAGCGCGCCGTGCGTAGCCAAAAACTCTCTGCTGAGGTCGCTTTGGACCGGACCGGTAAAGCGGTTCTGAAACGGCTCGTGATCAACTGACAATCCGTCGGTCGGCTCACCCGACTGACCGCTTTGCCGGAGTTAATGGGTGTGCCGGTCGATGTCTCACGCCGCTGCGCCAAAAGTGGGCTGGACTCAAGCTAGGGTGAGCTGCTGAAGCCTCGTAGTTCGGCAAAGCCGATCGCTTCTTCCCCTTCGCCGGTATAGAACAAATAGACTTTGCCGTCATCCTCGAAAATGAACGGGTCTCGTAGTTGGTTGACATTGACCTGTGCGCCGTTGGCGGATTTCGTTGCCGGTAGGTCAGCCCCTTCCCAGTCAAGTTCAGCTTGGAGGATGAGTTGTTGCCCGTTTGCCTTCCATTGGTCGGTGTCGGTGCTGCCGTTGTTGGTGTCAATCACCGATAAAAAGATGCGTTCGGGAGTGTCGTTTTTGGCAGAGTAGAACAAGTAGACGTTGGTGTCACTCGGGTCGATGTGTGTTCGTGTATAGGCGGTTGAGTGACGTATCTCGCCGGTCCCTTCGCCATTTTGGGCGTAAAGTGTCTGCATCGGATTGCCGCTTTGATCGACCAATTCCCACCAGTTGTCGTCGGTGATGCTTACATCCGGGCTCGGCTTCCACAAGCCGCCGGGCGTATCGGCGTTGGCAATCGTGTTGATCTCACCCACATCGTTGGTGCGTGGTGCTTTCCAAAGTTTGCCTCCGTTTGAAAATGCAAATGTTTGACCACCGACTTCGAAAATTCTTGCGTAAGCTCCCACCGGTAGGACTTCACGCATCCCTTGACCGACCTCTCCTCCTAGGTGTGTCGGGTTGAAATTTAACCCATAGCTGGAAGTGCTAACAAAAGTCTGTTGCCCGGTGATCCCGGGGATTAATTGCGACGTTGCGTGGAAATACATGATGATCCGCTGGTTCTGGTGATCCACATGAACTTCTGGTGATGCGATGTGATTCGTAGCGATGACTTCACTACCTGGATGGGCATCAAGCCTCGATTGAACCATCGAAAGCACTCCACTTCTGGGCGTCTGCGCGCCCGTGTTGTTGCCGCTGTTTCCCCAGGATCGGTCGGGGGCGTCACCTGAATTGAAGAGCGACCAGGTGCCGGTGAGCGAATCAGACCACGCCATACGGATGTCGCGCCCAATGTGGTGCCCGAAGTACAAGTAGTACTTCGCATCGGGGTGGACGCGATCGGCGGCGGGAATCCAATCGGGCACACGGATAACAGACGGACCATTGATGTTGGTCGAGCCTGCCGGCAGTGAAGACTGATTAAACCCGGCGTTGGCTTGAGAAGAAGAGCCGACCGCAGTAAACGTGGATTCATCAATGATTGGGTCAAAACCTGGCGTGTCAGGGCGACCGTCAATGCGCACTGCGGTAATGATCTGACCGTCTGCGGGGCCTTGGACAAATAGAAAAATCAGAATCGCCAAATACTTCTGCAAGGTGCCAGACATCAACATGAAAATTCTCACTGTTACTAACTCCATTCCCGTCCACCTGGAGATCAGTCGGATCCTCGATGATCTACGTGGAGCCGCGATTGGAATTCGTGACCGGAGCCTCGTCAAGAAGTTTTATGAGACACAAAGCCAAACGCCTGTTGCAGAGTAGACTGTGAAGCTGTCGCAACGCCCGCAAGTTCGGTGGCAGATCAGTGCATGCGGGTGACCATCAGTCACCGAGTTGAGGTTGTTGATGTGGTGAGTCGTTGGCGTTTTGGTGCGGGCGACATCTTGATCTCATGTGGCCTATTCCGCTGCCACCGCTTCAGTGGCTTGCGGGGTTTTGAGATCCAGTTTGTAGCAGAGTGCGATCGCTTGTCGGCTGTAGTCGATCGATTCGCCGAGGATACGTGCGGCTTCTTGGCTGGCATGAAAGCCTTTGCTGTTTTCGCTGGCGATGTAATCGAGTCGCCACATCGCTTTGCGTTGCAGCTTGCGAATCGGGGCAAGTTGCTCGTCGGTCGCCCCGGCCGCTTGGACTTCGATGATGGCGTCGAACAGGTCAGTCACGGCAGCGGCGGCGCGATCGATCAACGCTCGCGTGCGATCCTGGATCATGTCGACCCGGTCTTTGATTTCTTGCTCGGGGATGTTGTGACAGGTTTGGCAGGCCTTGTTGATGTTCGTCATCGGGCTGCGGACCCAGTGGCTGCTCACTTTCGTTGCGCCTTTCTTTTCAAAGGGCATGTGGCAATCGCTGCAACTGACACCGGATCGAGCGTGGATCCCCTGGCTCCAGAGTTCGAACTCGGGGTGCTGGGCCTTGTAGACCTTGGTGCCTGTTTCCTTGTGAACGTAATCGTAGAATTCGCCGCCATCGGGGAAGGTTGTTGCGTCCCATTCGGCTTCCAGGTCTTCCATCTTCAGTCCGTTGCCCCAGGGGAACGTCAGCGTCATTTTGTTGGCGCAATAGTACTCGACGTGGCACTGTCCGCAGACGAACGTCCGCATTTCCTGGCGGGTGGCCATCGTGTTGGGGTCGTAGTTTCCTTTGGCCCCGTCGTCGCGCCATTGTCCGATGCTGGGCAGGTGCGGCACGGGATCGTCGCTCTTGGCCAATTTGTCGATTCCCAGGATGAATCCCGGTCGTGTGACACGAATCTGCATGGTGTCCGGGTCGTGGCAATCGACGCAGGAGACGGGATGGGCGCCGCCCATGTGTGGATCGCCGGTCGGGACGTCGATGCCGTCCGCGGTATTCTCGAGTTCGGCGTGGACCTCTTCGTAGTTCTTGCGGCTGACCGCTTTGAATCCCGCCATCACTGCGTCCATGTTGAAGTCTTTGCTGAGCGCCACGGGCGACGCGTCTTTGCCCATCTCTTGCAGACCGATGCGGCGATAGGTTGGAATAATTGATGCGTGACAGTGCAGGCAGGCACCGGCTTGTTGGACATCGGTGACCCGTTTGGTGACTTCTTGATCGGCCAGCATGTGCGAGTGGCCGCGTGCCTCGCGGTAATCGATGCTGAACGCATAGCCGGCGAACAATCGCTTCAGCCACGGGTGCTCTTCCAGCTTGCTGGGCGGCAACGCGTGATTGCCGCCGAAGTCGGTGTAGTCGTCGTTGACGGTTTTCAGATAGTCTTCATATTGCTGCGGAAAGTTCAGTCCCCAGGGTTTGGGGTCGCTGCTGAGTTCCGTCACCTCGACCACCTTGATAAACGGCGTTCGGGCTTCCTGTTTGTGTTCAAAGATACTGACCAGCAGCATCAGCACGCCGACGGTTACTAGCGTGGTCAGGACCGTCAAGATCGCGATCCATCCGGAACTGCGTTTCGTCTCTGAAGACATGTTCATGCGTTGGAAAAGAGGGGGGCGAGCCGTGAATGTAGACTGTAGGAAGGATTTAACGCCCGGCGTGGCCGACGTCGGCATGGCAATGGACGCATGACAGCATGTCGGCGCCTTCGGTGGCCGGCAGCAAGCTGTGGACAAAGTCTTTGTGGCAATCGACACAGGTGCTTTGCGTCACCCGTCGATTGCGGGGCTTGATTTGAATCGGGTCGTCGAAGCCGCCGAACGTGAAGGCGAGCGAGTGAAAAAAGCCGTTGTCCGCCTTGACCACCCATTTTCCGATCGCATCATGCGGCAGATGGCAATCATTGCAGACGGCGACGTGGTGGTGGCTGCTCTGCTGCCAAGAATCAAGGTGATCCTGCATCACGTGGCAATTCACGCACGCTTGCGGATTATTGCTCATGTAGCTGCCCCCTTTGCCGTAGCCGAACGTGAAGGTGCCGACGCCGGCCAGCACGCCGAGCGTCAATGCCAATGCGACCACGCTTTTTCGGAAACGCGGTAGGGGGGCACCGACCGACGATTCACCGGCCTCGTTCGATTCCGGTTCCGATGGGGGCTCGGTGAGCGTCTCCTCCGTCATTGATCCATTCCGGTCGTTTGCGCGTCCTGTGCGGACTGCTGCGGATGTGCTTCGACGTGCCTTCCATCGGCATGCCAGATGGCTGCGGGTGAGGATTTTACCCGAAAGGTTTGTCTCGCGTGACGGCCTGGGCCGAATGTCCAGCCGTTCACGCGAAAGCCGTCACACATTCGATATCACGGTCTCTGCCAATCGCTGTGGTGATGTGCGAGTTTCGGCCTTGGATGGAAGGGCGGGACGTGTTTGGGGGCGTGTTTTCATCGCGGCGGCGAGATGGCGACACACTGCCCAGCGACGACCCCGCTTGCCGGCAAGGTTTACCCAGTCGGCAGGACCGGGAGAGCCGGGGAATCCGTTAAATCGCCGACAACCCGGTGACGATGATGCTCCCAAAGGCTGTCTCGTTTTCTCGCCGGGGTGTTTCGGTTTTGTCTCGCAATCCTGCTCTCTTGTGTTTCACGCTGCTGGTCGCTGTGTCGGCTTCGGTCGTCACCGGCTGTTCGCGCAAGTATTACCGCACCCAGGCGGATCGCGACGTTGCGTTGATCTATGCAGAGAAGCGGGCCGAAGAGGCGTGCACGCTGCCCCCACTGGCGGGCATCGATGTTGATCCCCGCTCCCGATTCTTTGATCCTTCGCCGGACGATTGCCCGGCTCTGCCGGTGCCCGTCCCCCAGCTGTTCGGCTATGAACTTCCCGAACTCGTGACCGGTGATCCCCGTCAGACACCCCAGCGATCGGATCTTGAAACGCCTGAAGCAGTGGAAGAGTTGCCGGCACCGGAAGTCGAGAGTTTGGAGTTGGGGCCGCTGGCGGGCTCGGGGAAGGAGTCACGATCGCAAACCGAGACACGTTCCGCCGGTCACTTCGCTCGATCCTCCAGCGGCGACGGCGAGGGAGCAACGCGCACGGTTTCGCTGGACGTACCCAGCGACGAGGCGTCGGGGGCGTCGACGGAGCTCGTTTCGTCGATCAGCGACATGGCCCTGGTGATGCCCCAGCCCGCAAGCGCAGTAGAACCCGTCGTGCGTTTGGCACAACTGATCCGTGAAGACGCACAGAACGAAGACGCGGCGGATGGAGCTGCCGGTACAGCCGACGAAGCATCCGATTGGGAATCCGACTGGGACCCGACCACGGACGACCGTTCTGGCACGGAGCAGTTGAGGATTGTCCCGATCCCGCAGCAGTTCTGGGAGCAGCTTCCCGAGACCTGCGTGCCGCGGATGCTGGAGTTCGAATCGGTTCGCAAGGAGTTTCGCCGGTCGTATCCCGACGTCACGTCCAACGGGCTGAAGGGGTTGCTCAGCGACGCGCCGCGGTTGACGTTGCCGATGATCACCGAACTGGCGACGCTGAACAATCGCGCGATCCAGACGCAAAAGGAGCGTTTGTATCGGGCGGCGCTGGTGCTTTCGGCACAGCGTTACGAATACGTGCTTCGTCCGAGACGACGTGGGAACGGTTCGGCCGTGAATTACACCCACGTTCGGCTGGACAGCACCACGCGGAACGGCTTGGTGATTCCGACCGAAACCGGGGTCCGGGCGACCACGGCGATGGCCGGACAGTTCCTGGCCAGTTTCGCCAACAGTGTCGTGTTTACGTTCAACGGACCGCAGGGCTTTGCCGCCAACATCGGGTCCGATTTGGTCTTTGATTTTCAGCAGACCATTTTTCAACGCGACGTCGTTTTTGAAGGGCTGACACAAGCCGAGCGGAACGTCATCTATGTGGCGCGCGATCTGATCCGTGCCCAGCGTTCGCTGTTTGTCGATTTGGCGACCGACTACTACCAACTGTTGTTGACTTATCGCGCGATCGAGATCAGCTCACAGGATTACTTCAGCAATCTCCGCGCGTTTTTGCAGGGCAGGGCAGAGTACTTGCAAGCCGGTCGCATCCCGCGCGTGCAAGTGGACCAGTTTGAACAAAATGCGCTGGGCAGCCGCAGCTCGTTGGTCGGCGATTGCAACAGTTTGGAAAGTGCACTCGACCGGTTGAAGTTGCGGATCGGTTTGCCGCCGGAGATGCCGTTGAATCTAAATCTGGAAGAACTCGAATCACTGACGACCAGCGACGAACTCACGGTGACGCGACAGTTGGTGATGCGGACGCGGCAGACTTTGCTCGACGCGGCACAGACTCGACTGGGTGATCGAGATGCCGCGGTCAACGGCGCGACGGTGCTGATCAACCGGCTGCGAGAAACCCTTCGCGTCCGACGCAAGATCGAAGGAATCACCGAGGAATCCGACGCCGAGCGTGAAACCGAGCAATTGGGACTGCGGCTGGCGTTGCTGGAAGCTCGGCTGCAAAGCGATCAGATGGAGTCGATTCGATCGCGAGAACTGAAGTCGGAATTGCCGCGGGAGCCGTTGATTCAATTTGCCCGCACGATCGATCTGGTCGAGTCAAAATTGTCGCAAGCCCAGCGGGCCGCGTTGCTGCGACAGAATCTGGGTCTGCACAGCGACGTCGCCGACGCGGTAGAAGTCGATTCCTTGGACGAGCGGTTTCAAAAACTGCGTCGCCGATGGGATGCGGCGATCGAAAGTCGGGAACTGAACCGGTTGCCCGAATTGGTCGAGGCGGCCAATGAGTTGCTGGAGGCCACGAACACCCTGACGGCGAAACTGGTCGGCGACCTGTTGCCCGCCGACAGCGTCGAATTCGAGAACGTGATCGTGCAGACGGTCGCCGATACCGTGGCGCTGGTCGATCGTGTGGAGACCAGTGATGTCGGCGGGCTGGATGAAGTCGAGGTGGAAGAAAACAGGGCGATGCTATTGGCGCTTTATCAACGCTATGACCTGATGAATCGACGAGGCGAACTTGCCGACGATCGACGTCACATCAAACTGGCCGCCGATGATTTGAGGGCGATTTTGGATGTCTCAGCGACGCAAACCTTGACGGCCAATCGGTTGCTTTCCGATCCGAGCGCGCCCTTCGATTTTAGTCGCGACGGTGGCGTCACCTCGCTGAGTCTGTCGCTGGACACGCCGCTGAACCGCCGTCTGGAACGCAATACCTATCGGGCCGCGCTGATCGATTACCAAGCCGGACGCCGCGCGTTGATCGAATTGGAAGATCAAATCAAGCTTGCCGTTCGCGAAGACTTGCGGCAGCTTCGTTTGCAACGCAACCAGTATGAGATTTCAGTGGCTCGGGCGGCCCTCGCGTACGAACGTGTCGTCAGTACGCGTTTGCAGTTGCAACTGGCCGTCGGGAACGTCGTCGCACGGGATTTTTTGGAAGCCCAGCAGGCGTACACGTCCGCACTCAACTCCGTCGCACGCGATCACATTTCGTTCATTCGCGGGCGCATCGAATTGTTCTTCGACACCGAGTCGATTCGACTGGACGCCAACGGGTACTGGTCGGGCGGGCAAGACGAATCGTTGGAGCTGCCCCCGCTGCCGGACTTCTATGACGCCAACCCCAACCCCTATGGCCGACTGCCGCCGCGGGTGCGTTACAGTGAGGAAGTGCGCCGGAATCACTAGAACTCGGGCCACATTTCATTTTTTGGGTAGCGGAACTCGCCGAGCATCTCGGCTCCGTGGGCGATCCGCCGAAAGCCTTGGGGGCTTCAGGCCTAAGATTCAATCTCGACGAAGCACTCCAGCATTTTACGGAGCTGTCCACCGAAAAAGATGCCCACGGATAGCAGCGCGAACCCACGGATAACAGGATGCAAAAAATCCGTGGGTTCGCGCTGCCATCCGTGGGCCCAGTCATCGTTCCGCAAGTTACAGCTTGACCCCTTTTCCGTGGCACCCACGTTCAGGCCGAAGTGTTTGCCATGATCTGTTAAACTTGAGTGGCCCCATCGATCAAGCTTGCCCATTCTTCACCATGCCACCACTCTCGAGCACAGATCGTCACGCCGTGCATCGTCGTGAACGAAGCATGGCGTTCGCCTTCGCCGTCGTGTTGGTGTTGTCGCTTCCCTGGACCGTCGGCTGTGGCGGTCGCGATCAGTCGACACCGACTCAGGACGCGCAACGCGCTGCTTCGGTGGAAATCGATGATGCATCGCCTAAACGTGCGGCAGAGTCTCGGCTGGCGAATCTTTCGAAGATCCGTCGGATGATCGCCTCCGGTGATGACGCCGGTGCGATGCAGACGGTTCAGACGCATTTGCTGCGTCATCCCCAGGACGCCAATGCCATGGTGCTGGCGTCGGGACTGTTCAACCGACAGGGGCAGGTGGACGACGCGGTCGCGATGCTGGATTCGGCTGCCGAGTTGTCAACCGATGATGGTTGGAAGTGGCGGCAGCGGGCCGCGTCGATGTTGGCCGATGCGGGACGTTGGTCGGAGTCGATCGAGCGGTTGGAAGCGTTGCTCGACGAGCAACCGGACTTGGAAAACGTCCGTCACGAGCTGGTGGCGATCTTGAATCGACGTGGGTTTCGATTTGATGCCAACGAGCACGTTCGGCTGTTGTGTCGACGGGGCAAGGCCAACGCGGACGAACTGCGCGGTTTGATGTTTCCCGCCCGATCGTTTGTCGGTTTGACCGAGAAGCCGAGCGTGGAAAACGTGGAACAGAATCGATTGTTAGGTGAGCTCAACGTCGCACGTGCGATGTACGGCGAAGGCGATGTGAAAGCGGCCTCGCAGTTGTTGGAAACGAGCCGATTGGTTGCCCGACGGAATCCCGCGGCGATGGCGTTTTATGGCCAGTTGTTGATCGAATCACAGCGGTTTGACGCGTTTGAAGATTGGCTGGGGAGGGTGGAATCGGGGTCACAGCGTTATCCGGGTTATTGGATGGCGCTGGGAGGCTGGGCGATGCGGCACCGCGACTTCGATCTTGCGGTCGGGCAGTTTGCCGAGGCGGTGTTGCGTGAACCGGGTGATCTGGCGGCGACCGACCGGATCCGACAGGCGTTATCGGCCGGCGGACACGGGGTGGAAGCCGAGCGGTTTCGCGCCCGCGGCGTGTTGATCGATCGGATGATGACGATCACCCGCCAACTGTTTTCCGGTGCCGGCATGAAGCCTGCTGCGGTCGACGAACTCTCACGAGTGTTGACCGAAGTGGGGCGTCCGTTGGAAGCGTTGGCGTGGTATCGCATCGCGCTGGAGAACATGGGGTCGCCGGCCGGTGCGTTCGAGCAGTTGGATCGAGCACTGGCGATGTCCGATGACGAGTTGTTCATTCGCAACAATCGGGAGAAGGTCTTGTGTGGCGTCGACTTGGAACGTTTTCCCAGTGATGTTCAGCTGGCCGAATTCAACAACGCCGTTGTGCCGGCAATGGACGAGCCGACGAAGCCATCCGACTACCCCGCAATCCAACCGGTGTTTGCCAACATCGCGTCGCAAGTTGGGTTGGAGTTCACGTACTACAACGCCCCGGTCCAACGACGCCGCGAACTGCGGTTGTACGAACAACTGGGGGCGGGGGTGGCGTGCATCGATTACGACCTGGACGGAAACATTGACGTCTATCTGGGACAGGCCTCCGGCGACCCGCCGGATGGTCCTGGCACGCGTCCGAACCTGTTGGCACGCTCGTTGGGAGAGCGTTTTATCGGCGTGACCGAGTTGGCAGATTGTGATGACCGAGGTTTTACGTGCGGCGTCACGGCGGGGGATTGGAACCAAGACGGTTTTCCCGATCTGGTGATTGGCAATCTGATGCGAAACACGTTGTTGATCAACCGAGGCGACGGAACGTTCGCCTCGCAACCGGGCGATCACGTGTGGCAGCAACCGATGTACACGACCAGTTTGGCGATCGGCGATGTCAACGGTGATCATCTGCCGGACCTTGTCGAAGTCAACTATGTCGATGATCCAGCGGTCTATGATCCGGTCGAGTACCATCCCGACGGAACTCCGGTTCGGCTACCCGCTCCGTTGGACTATCGTCCCGGCCGCGATCGTCTGTTTCTCTCTGTCGGTGACGGGGCGGTGGCCGGACGGTGGATCGATGCCAGCGGGCAAGTTCCGCCGGCGACAGGACTGGGCGTCTTGCTGACCGATTTGGATGGTGGTCTTGGAAACGAGATTTTCATTGCCAATGACCGTTTGGCGAATCACTTGTGGCAGCGCGGGGTGGCGGGCGGCGGCGAGGAAACGGAGTGGCAAAACACGGCTGCGGTGCGCGGCGTGGCATTTGGTGCCAATGGGAATCCACAGGGATGCATGGGGATTGCCGTCGCCGATTTTGATTTGAACGGACGGCCCGATTTGCATGTCACGAATTTTGAACGGGAATGGAACAACCAGTTCATGCAAGACGAGAGCGGGTTCTTTGATGATTTGGTGGTCGCGTTCGGTTTGGATCAACCGACCTACAAGATACTCGGGTTCGGCGTCCAAGCGTTCGACTATGACAACAACACCAGGGACGATTTAGTGATCGGCAACGGGCACGTCGAAGACTACTCGGCCGAGGGCCGAGCGTTTGAGATGCCGACCTTGGTGTTTGCGATGGGGCAAACGGGATTTGTTGCCAAGGACGTGGCGGGCGATCCCGAGTATTGGAATGCGGGGCACCTTTCGCGGGCGCTTGCCAGTTGCGATTGGAACAACGATGGACGCGTCGATTTTATTGTGACGGATCTGATCGAGCCGGTGGCGTTGCTGGAGAACCGAACGCAGACGCCGCACCATTGGATGCAGCTACAGCTGGTCGGGACCACGGCCGAACGCGATGCCATCGGCGCAACGGTCAAGCTGTCGATCGGAGATCAGACGTTGACGAAAGTGGTGCAGTCGGGCGACGGCTACCTGTGCCGAAACCAAGCGATCCTCAGTTTCGGGCTCGGAGAGCACGCGGCGGTCGAGCGTTTGGAGATTCGTTGGCCTGATGGCGAAGTCCAGCGGTTCGCGAACCTTGCCGCCGACCGTCGTCTGGTCATCGTCCAGTCTCAAAACGACGCCTTTGAGCTGGATCGATAAGGGGACAGGGGAGGGCGCACCGCTGTCGCGTGCTCGAGACCGGGGGGGCAAGTTCAGGGGGCAAGTGCGGTCAGGTTTTCGTGCCTGGTATACCTCTGTTGGGTGTGGCTCATGTGTCACTTTTTCGTCGTGATTGTTGGACACACCAATTCTAGCTTGGTATCTTGAAGCCACGATGCGGTCCGATAGCGGCTGGATCTGATCCAAAGTGTTGTTCTTTGTTCCTCTTCTATACTTCTTTGTGAGACGATTTCATGAATCAACGTCTGAGTCGACGCCAGGGTTTCACGCTTGTGGAATTGCTGGTCGTCATTGCCATCATCGGCATTCTGGTGGGGTTGCTCCTGCCCGCGGTGCAAGCCGCGCGTGAAGCGGCTCGTCGAATGAGCTGCAGCAACAATTTCAAGCAGCTCGGAATTGCGATTCACAATTACCATGCCGCTTACAAGCAGTTGCCGGTTCAGGGTGCGGGGACGGACGGCGTGGGTGGACTTCCTGTCAACCAAGGGTCGAACGCGCCGACGACGAACTGGTGGACGGGTTATGGGCACGCCAACGCTTGGCGGTTGAGCTGTCTGGTCGGGTTGACGCCGTTTATGGAGCAGCAAGCGATTTGGGATGAAATCAGTCAGCCGAGCCGCATCAATGCGACCGACCCGACGACTCCGTTTGCGACTCCGTGGCCGGCGATGGGACCGGCGCCGCACTTGAATCGGTATCGACCCTGGGTCACCGAAATTCCAACGCTTCGCTGTCCCAGCGATCCGGGCGTCGGGCTGCCGGCTTTGGGACGCACCAACTATGGTGCGTGCATGGGCGATTCGATTCACTGGGCCGTTCGTGGACCGATTGACTTTGATCGCGGTCAGAACCGTGCGGACTTTTGGGTGCCGAAGCAAACCAACGGCTACGCGCGCAACTCGCTGGCGTGTGACCGCGGTGCATTTGTCCCGCACAAGGATTCGAAATTTCGTGACATCCTGGATGGTCTTTCCAACACCATCATGATGGGTGAAATCATCACGGATTTGCAGGACCGCGATAAGCGTGGCCGGCAAACGCGGAACGCCAACTTGGCGGGCAATGGCAACTCGGTCATTCTGCAGAACCCCAAGTGGTGTGAAGACCAGGGTCAAATCGACCCCGATCGTCCCAAGTTCTGGGATCCAAGCGCGCCCGTTGATACCGGTGCCGGCAACGGCCGGGGGTATCGTTGGGCGGACTTCCGCATCATGTTCTCGGGTATGTCGACGATCTTGCCGCCCAACTCGGAAATTTGCGGGATCAACAATACCGGCAACACGCTGATCGGCTCAGCGTCGAGCCGTCACCAAGGCGGTGCTCACGTCTTGATGGGTGATGGGGCGGTCATCTTTATGACCGACTCGGTCGAAGCGGGGAATTCGAGAAACCCGATGGTCTATCTCAATGGAACACCGGCCAACAACAATGTTCCCGGCGCACAGAGTCCGTATGGGCTGTGGGGCGCACTGGGAACCAGGGCGAGTAGTGAAACGATCCAAGAGCAGCTGAACCAGTAGCTCGGTGGACGTTGACTGACGACCAAAAGAAAAACTCGGCTTCGCAAGCGCGAAGTCGAGTTTTTTTGTGTCGTGATCGTTGCTCGCGATGCCGGCCGAATGCCGTTGATCGGTCCCGAACCTCATGCACTTGGGAAGGAACGGCTCGGCAACGCCCTATTCCGTTTCTTCGAAATCCTCATTCATCGCTGCTTCTTCGGCAGCGATCGCAGCTTCATAGGCCTCGATCTCGGATAGCTCGGCGTTTTCGGTCACGGTACCGCCTTCGCTACCGCCACAACCGACCAAGCACATTGCCACGGCGAACGTGAACACCAAACCCATTGCTTTGAACATAATCCAACCTTGCTAATTGTTCTGTTTCTGCGTCGAACACAAGCCATTAGTATACAAAGTCGGGGGCTGACATTCGAGGCCTTGGCGGTGGTCACAGGACGAATCCTCAACGCCGTTAGTTCAAACAAGTTCGCATCGTTTTCAAAACCACAACGCCAAAGCGGATTCGCAAATCTCCTCCCAACCTCAACGATCGGTCCGCCACCAGCTCCCTCCCTTGTCTCCCCATCTCCTTGTCTCCCTGTCTCCCTGTCTCCTTGTCTCCCTGCAACTTCAAACTGCTACAATCATCAGCGTCTGAAACATACTGAGAGACCACGGGAACTGACGATGAAGATGCGCTGGGTGAGATGGACACGATGGGTCGGTGGTTGGTGTTGCCTGCTGTTGTGTGCGATCGTCTCTCAGGCGGTCTGCCCTCCGGCGGCATGCGGCGAGGACTGGCCGCAGTGGCGTGGCGTGGGGCGTGATGCGACGATTGACGACCCGTCGCTGGTGCGGCAATTGCCTGGCGGCCAGGTGCCGCTGCGTTGGTCGGTTCCGGTTGGGCCTGGATACAGTGGCCCGACGATCAGCGATGGGGCGGTCTTCTTGACCGATCGACAGGGAGAAGCCCCCGAGGTCCGTGAGCGGGTGCTGTGTTTTGATGCCGCCACCGGCAAACTGATTTGGCAGCACAGCGATCCGGTTCGCTACAAAATCGGTTACGAAGCATCGGGGCCGCGGGCCGCAGTGACGGTGCACGGATCCAAAGCGATCGTCGTCGGTGGCATGGGGCGACTGAATTGTCTCGATGCCAAAACTGGCGACGTCATTTGGAGCCGCGATCTGGATCAGCACTATCAGATTCGAATGCCGGATTGGGGCATCACGGCGGCGCCGTTGGTGTTCGAGGACTTGGTCATTCAGGTGACCGGCGGGCGCGACGGCGCCTGTTTGGTCGCGTTTGATCTGGCCAGCGGAAAAGAGCGCTGGAAAGCCTTGGATGAGAAAGCCGGCTACAGCGCGCCGATCATGATCCGCCAAGGCGACCAGGACGTCGTCGTCTGCTGGACCGGCGAAAGTGTCAGCGGGCTTGATCCACGCAGCGGTGAAACGTTTTGGTCGATTGATATGAAACCGCGCAACATGCCGATCGGTGTGCCCACGCCGGTCGTCAGCGGTGATCATCTGTTCGTGTCGTCGTTCTACGACGGGTCCATGCTGATCAAGCTGGATCTCAGTGCCCCGAGCGCGACGAAGCTCTGGCATCGCATCGGCCAAGATGAAAAAAACACCGACGCCCTGCATGCGATGATTTCAGGTCCGATCATCAAGGGCGATGCGATCTATGGGGCCGACAGTTATGGCGAGTTTCGTTGTTTGGATCTGAAGACCGGCGATCGAATTTGGGAAGACCGGTCGGTGGTTCCGATCAATCGCTGGGCGACCGTGCACACGATTCGCAATGGTGACGACGAAATCATGCTGAACGACCAGGGCGAATTGCTGTTCGCCACGCTGTCGCGCGACGGGATCGAGATCCGATCACGTTCCCAATTGATCGCACCGACGCTGCAACAACTCAGGCGTCGCGGCGGCGTGGTTTGGTCGCATCCGGCGATCGCCGATGGCATGATCTATGCCCGCAATGACAAGGAGCTGGTTTGTGCGTCGCTGCAGGCGAAACCCTAACACGCAACGCTGTGAAGCATTTGTTTCCTGCGTTTGACGAGGTGTTAGCGGTAGGGTGCAAGCCCTCCGGTCCCGCATCGTTCCCGCAACACCGGAGGGCTCGCGCCCTACGGCTAAAAAATGCTTCACAGCGTTGCCTAACACGGTTGATGGTGCTGTAGTCGTGATAGGTAGGAAGATTTTTAGGGTAGGAACCAACCGGGTTTGTCATTTTCCTGCCTCCAAAATCTTCTTACCCCCTTTCGTTCATCACACTGATATACACGCCATTTGTCATGGGCAAAGGCTGGAAGCGGATCATCCGCCGCTCAATCATTTTCCCGGTCGAGTTTTTGATTCAGCCGTTCCATTTGACGTTGCAGTTCTTTGAGCGTTTCCTCGACGTCGCCGCGTTCTGATTGGAATCCATCCCCCTCCGCTTCCCCTTGCCGTGGGATTCTCCACAGCGGTCCGTCGGGCGCTTGGAACTCTCGGAAAAGTTCGTCCATCCTGAACCGTCGCATCGCCGGTGGGAGCGGAGGGGCGCCGGGGGCAATGTCCAACGGGAACAGTTGTCCGTCTCGGAGTTCAAAGGCCTGTTGGGCCGGAAACGCGCCGCCGTCAGGGATGTTTTGGGCGATCCGCTGATCGGGGTGTTCGGTCAGCGTGACCGGCAGCGTCAATGTTTGATCGCCACGAAGGACGACGATTTGCAGTGTCTCGCCGGCGCGAGCGTCAGCGACTGCGGCGACAACCTCAGCGGCGTCGCGGATCGCCATCGTGTCGATCTGTTGGATCAAGTCGCCAGCTTCGATACCGGCTTGTTCAGCCGCTGAGCCCGGGCTGACTTGTTGCACAAGCGGACCGCTGCCTTCAAATTGGATGCCGATCAGGCCGCGTTTCAGATCGTGTGGTTCGGGGGCGTTTGCCGCTTCGACCAGTCTGAGAAGATGTGTCGAGCGTGCGCAAACCAGACCGCCGTTGCGGCTGGGCACGAGCACACCGACGACGATGCCGGTCGCATCGAGCACGGGGGCACCGATCATTTGTCGGCCCGCTCCGAAATCAAGGGTCGGCGTCGTCCCCACGCCCGACCCGGTTGGTATGGCGCGTGTTGAGACCATGCCCGAATCGGTTACCAGGCCTCGGTCGGCGATCCAAGCGGCGAGGACCGGCATGCCCGGTTCGGTTTCGGCGGCGCTGACGATCAATCCGGACTCGGGTGCCAGTTCGGTTTTGATCGCAGCCAGCCCGGTGACGTAGTCCAGCGCCACCACGGTGCCCTCGGATTCATCACCGCCGGCGTTTTGGACGGTCACGGAATTCACCGGGCCGCCGACGAAGGCCACGACCATCGAGTCACCGACGGCGAAGGCCGCACTGGTGGTTTTGCCGGGTCGGGCGTTGACCAACCCTCGAGCTTGACCATCGCGAAACCGATTGAGCGGCTGGCCGTCGGGACGCAGGATCTCAATCCGCCGACCCCTCGGCGGCGCGGCTTCGGCCACGTCATCGGCGGCGTTGGGATCGGCAATGGCGTCGGCCGAGTCGACGATCACGGTCAACAACGAAGGCTCGCTCGTGCGGACGGCGTCGCGAAAATCGACGAGCGATTGTCCAGCGGACCGCGATGCCAGGGGAAACGCCAAGACCAACGCAATGACGACAGACATCTGTGTTCGATTCACGGGAAGAGTACTCCGATTTGATTCCAGGGACCGGTGAGGGGCGATCGAGAGGATCGCCGGGTTGCAATTCGCCACCGATCAATTCTCTCGGGATCGACCGCATCGATCAAGTCGAGCGGAGGTGCCGCTCGCGCTGGCGCGAGCCCTCCGGTCGGAGTCACCGTGAGGCTTCCGTCTCGGCTCAATTTTCAGGTAGTGGACGAGGCGACGAGTCCCACGCACAGGTATTGCCGTAGTGGACGAGGCGACGAGTCCCACGCACAGGTATTGCCGTACTGGACGAGGCGACGAGTCCTCTGCAGTGGGCGTATTGGCAGAGGACTCGTCGCCTCGTCCACTACCGCCTACCCGAAACACAAGGTGACACGGAGCACTCGATCGAGACGGCGGACGAGGAACACACGTCGCGGTTTGCCGCCGAGTGGTTCATCGACGCATCCCGCCGAGATGGCGGGATGGCGAGACACGCGATGCGATCGCGTTACTGAGTTATCGCGTTACTGGGGCATCGCGAAGTTCGGCGGCAGAGCGAATTTTTCGGACGAACCTTGGCCGCCGGCCGTCGGCGTGGTGGCCGTTGCGGGGACGGAGGCGGACGTCTGATTGACGTTGTTGTTGGGGGCGGGCGTTTTGTACGACGCGTTCCCAAAACTGACGTTGGTATTGGCGGTGGAAGCGGGTTGGACGGCATTTTGGAAACCGGGGATTTCGGTTCCGGGTGTGAAGCCTTGAGCCGCCTGTTGGACCGCGGTGTCCGCGGGCGTGTTTGCAGAGGGTCGAGCGGCGGTGGCCATCGCGACTCCGGGGGTGACCCCGGGAACGTTTCCGATTTGGGCCAGCAGTTCGCGCGAGCGTTCGACGGCGCGTTTGGTGGCCGCGTCGGATGCGGCTTGGGGCTCGTAAGCGAGCGCCTGATTGAGGTGCCGTGTCGATTCGGCTTTCTGGCCATGCTTGTAGTGCAGGTAGGCCATATTGAAGTGGGCCACGGCGGGTTTATTGTTTTGGACGAGGACTTCCAGGGCACCTGCGGGATCGCCGGCCTGGAATTTCACACTCGCCAGGTTGTTGGCGTATCGCGAGGAGCCGGGCGAGAGCCGGAGTGCCTGTTCGATGGTGGTCGCCGCGGCGCTGTAGTTGCCAAGTTTGCTGAGCGTTAGTCCCAGATCGTTGTACAGCCCGGCGTCGTTACCATTCTGTTCGATCGCCTTGCCGAAGTATTCGGCGGCTTTCTGGTGGTTTTCCTGACGGAAATGCAGTCGCGCGATGTTGGCCAACGCGGCTGCGTCGTCGGGTCGTTTTTCGAGCGCCTTGGCATAGCTTTCCATGGCTTTCTCGTAATTGCCGGTCGATTCCCACAGTCGTCCGTTGGCGACAAAGACTTCCGGAGTCACTTCGGCTTTGTGCGTCAGGCTGGTCGGGTCGGTGGCGTCGCCTTCGGTGACATCGCGATCGGACTTGTCGCTGCGTCCGAACCAACTTGCGACCGTTGTGCGCGATTTGGAGGCGGCGCCTTTGGCACCGCTGGCAAGCGAGGTGCCAACGGTCTTGGGGCCGCTAAGCCAGCTCGATCCACTCTCGTCGACGCTGGGACTGGCCGGAGTGCTCGAAAACGGATTCAAGGAAGCGACTCGGGTGCCGAGGGAACTGGAGCACCCGGTTGTCGTGGCGGCACAGCCGATCACCAGTGAAGCGACGAGCGCCGATGAAAGTTGATGACGGCGTCGATTTCGAAGCGTTTTGGTTTGTTCAGTCACGTCTTAGTTTCTCCCGTGACACTGGAGTCAACGAGTAGGGCGAAGCGGCGGCGGTGTCAACGCGAGTCCGATGGCACCGATTGTAGGGATCGACCGATTGTCAAACTGACTTCAATTCGGTCCGCCGTGTAAGCCGGATTCGACGAAAAAAGGCGGTTTCCCTTGAGGGGAAACCGCCAGTGGGTATCGATTGGGAGTCAACTCGGTTGGCAGTGGCTGCCCAACAGCGAGTCTCGTGCGACTGCGAGGTGCTGCCTACTGTTGTGTGACGGCAGAGGTGCCCGCAGCGCTGCTGGAGGGCAGTTTCGGCGGAGCGAGTTCTTCCAACCAGGCGCGGTTGACTTTCGTCGCCCAGGCACCCGACGCGGTCGGGGGGACGCGGTCGGTGACGGCGACCGTCGGCAGCGGGCCCACGCCCTCAAACTGCGACAGGATTTCGCGCACCGACGCCACCCGTGCTTCGGTTTCTTCGGTCGTCGCCGCGCGCACGACATAGACCTGGCGGCGTGAGGCGGGCGCTTGGCGGGCGATCCAGGCCACGGTCTCTTGCCCCGACGTCTTCAAGGCACCGTCTCCATCGCGGAATTGATGCGGCCCGATCGTATTGTGCAAGATCCAACCGTTCTGCTTCATCGCTTCGAACGGGGTGATCACGGCCATGGCATCCATTTCATTGAAGGGATCGGGCCACGCATTGTTGCGTTCGTACCCGACACCGACCTTGTGCCAAAAACTGTTCCAGTGATCGTTCCATTTCGCGCTGACCGATGTCGTGGTGACCGACATGAGGGCAGCAACGATCAGCAAACGTCCATAAAAGCTAGTGCATCGCATGATAAGGCAGTTCCTTCCGCCGGTTGGGGAGATTGCAAATGACGGTTGGCGGTGCGTTTCCGACCGCGGGGGTTTTAAATCAAGGCTCGCAATCGTTCGGGACACCGGTTCCATGATTTTCCGGAACGACAAACCGTTCGCTCGCAGCAATCTCATCGGCATCCCCACGCACCACTCTTTGCCTGGCGATTCGGCGACGGCATAACCGGTACAGCTCGCTTGAACGTCGGTCGGGCCGGTGAACGGATCTCGACGTAAAACAGCCGTGACGGCAAAACGAAACGGCGACCCTGCCTGGCAGGGCCGCTGTCGTGTCGGTTGAATCAGGTTCTGCCGAGCAGCCCCGCAGTGCCAGCCCCGCAGTGCCAGCCCCGCAGTGCCAGCCCGGCAGTGCCAACCCGGCAGTGCGATTGAGCGTGCGGTACCGCGGGTGGGTTAGTTGTCTTCGGTCTTCTTTTTCTTGCTCTTGGCTTTTCCTTTAGCCTTTCCTCTGGCGTCGTCGCCACGGCTCGCCATTTTGACCAGACGCTCGGGCAGTTTTGCTTTTTGGTCCTCGGTCAGCAGGGCGACGGCGTTCTTGAGCAGCGAGGCGCGCCTGGCGTTGGACTTCTTCAGCACGGCGATTTGGTCCTTCGTCAGGCCGAGTTTCTCGTTGATGGCCGCGGAAATTTCGGCGGGCTTCTTGCCACTCTCTTTGAGTTCTTTTTGCGCCGCGGCACGTTTTTTCATGATTTCCGGAGTGATGCCGGCTTCTTTCAGTGCGGCCTGCGTTTCGGCGGCGGTTTTCTTGGCCAGCGATTGAATTTCGGTCGTTTGCTCCTCGGTCAGGCCGACGTCTTTGAGTTGATTCAAAACATTGGCGGCCGGTGCTTTGCGGGCAGCGGTGTTGTTTTTTCGTTTCTTTTCAGGTGCGTCCTCGGCGATCGAGGCGGTGCTCAAGACGAGGGCGCAAGTCAGACCGAGCAGTGTGTTCTTCAACGCAGTTTTCTTCAACGCAGTTTTCTTCATCGCAAACTCTTTCGTGGGGGATTCAAAGAGAAAGGGGAGTGGGGGGAGATCGCGTTCACGACGGCGAGCGGGAGGTGTTGTGGCCTGCCGATCGAAACGGATGTCTGGTGAGCGATCTGACTCTTAAACCGTTCGCGCCGTCCAAGGTACTGCGGATTGCCATTTTTTTGTGGCTAATCGGTGATCACGATCGGGGCCCGCGTGCGGCGGGCCAGGATGATCAGGCCGACAAAGGTCAGGGCGATGCCGACGGCAAGTCGGGTCGTGATCGGTTCATCGAAAAGGATCACGCCGGCCACGCCCGCCATGGCAACCTGAGACGCATTGATCAAGTTCACCGCAACGACCGGCAGCAGGCGAAGCGACGTGGTGATGGCGACAAAGGCGGAAAAGTTCAAGCATCCCGCGGTGACCATCAGCATCCATTGTGACGGACTGGTCGACAAGATTGCCGCGGGACCCAGGGTCGCAAAACAGAACCCCCACAGCGCCACGCTGCCGGTGACCCCGCTGATCAGCATCAGATTTCGGGCCGGGACTCCGGTCTGCAGCGTCTGCCGCATCGTGACGCCGAAGAACGCGTAGGCCAATCCAGAAACCGCCGCCCAGAGCGATCCGACGACCAGATCGATCGGCTCGGGCAGGTCTGGCTCGGGCAGGGCAGGCTCGGGCAGGTCTGGCTCAGCCGCGGCGATCGTTTCGGTGTTCGCGCTGAGGGAATCGTTGAGCGGTTCGTTGACGGGGCGATCGGGCAGGGACAGCACCACGACGGCGACGATCAAGGTGAGCATGGCGATCACTTTGCGTCGGCCGACCGGTTCTTTCAACAAGACCGCGCCGAGAATCGCCCCGCCGACGATCAGCACGCCGAGCGTGATGGGGACCGATGCGGCCAACCCGATCCGCTCGAGCGCCTTTTGGAACGCGGCGTTGCCAAAGAACTGTGCCAGGAAGGAGGCCAGGATGAATTGGGGCAACCGGCGGAAGGCCGATCGGGAGGGAGTGGCAGGTGACGGGTGGTTCGCCGAGGTGCGGTCGGGCGCGGGGTTGTTTCGAGCCGGGCGGTTTGACGCCGGGCGAATCGACAGCCATCCGACGAGTGGGCCCAGGACGACCACGGTCGGTGCGGCTTTGACGGCGGAGACGAGGTAGGCATCGACGTCGACACAATTCCGCAGCGCGATATTGGTCAGGGTGTAGAGGACGGCGGAGGCGATTCCACAGACGGGGCCCTGCCATGAAATCCGACGGGGGGAAGGCAAAACGGAAGGCAGTGGATTGGTCCTTAGCTGTCCTGGTCGTTCTCGGCGACGGGCATCGTCTTTTTCTGGGCGGCGTCGCCTGCGATCAGCGATCCGTTGGCGGCCAACCGTTTCTTGGGTGTCGGATGGGAAACCACCACGGTGATGTTATCTTCGCCGCCACGGTCGTTGGCAAGCTCTACCAATTGTTTGCACAGCAGGGAGGCGTTGGGTTGCTGGGTGAGCATCGCCGAGATCTGATCGCCGTCCACGTAGCGATACAAACCGTCGCTGCACAGGACGATGGAATCGTTTTCGCATAAATCGACGCGATGCACTTCGGCCAACAGGCTTCGTTGGGCGTGGCCTCCGACGACGTTCCACAGGATGTTACTCCAGCGACTGGTCGCTTCGTCTTCGGGCTTCATCCCGCCGGCCTCGACCATTTGTCGCGCCAGCGTGTGGTCGGTGGTGATTTGCCGAGCGACGCCGTCACGAATCAGGTAACAGCGACTGTCGCCGGCGTGCACGACGTACATCGCGGGCCAGTGGATGTAGGCCATCGTCAGCGTGGTCCCCATTCCGGCCGCCGCGTGATTTTCGCGAGATTCAGCGAGGACGCGGCTGTGCGCGTCACGCAGCAGATTCCGCAAGCCATTGACGAACTCTTCTTCCGACCCGGTGTCGGACTGGAAGAACCAGTGGACGCTGTTGAGCAGTCGACCGATCAAGTGTTGCAGCACGATGCTGCTGGCTTTTTCACCGGCTGCGTGCCCGCCCATGCCGTCGGCGACCAGCAACACCTGGCCTTGGATGCCGCCAAAAAAACGACCGACATCGATCTCCGCCAGGCTCGACGCGGAGACGAGCATCGATTTGCTCAGCTCTGCGATCAAGAACTGGTCCTGATTGACGGTGCGTTTCTTTCCGACATCGGTCAATCCGAATGTCTCGGATTGAGTGAATTCGAATTCCGAATCGAGCATCTCCAGGACCTTCGCCGAGGACGAACGTTGACAACAGCCAGAATTGTAACGAGGTTGACCCAATTGGAAGCGATTCGGCGGGCAAGAATTAAGTTTCTGTGTCCAGCGCGACCATCGATCAGGCTTGTTCGCTCAACTCGGCTTCGACGAATGCTTTCGCAAACCCTGCATAACCGGACTCGAATTGTTTTGCCATCGAATCGGGAAACACATGGAACTGGTCCTCGCGGAGCGCCGCAAAAATGGCCTCGGCGACCAGGGCGGGTGATTCGGCGACGTCGGCCAGACCGACGGCCTCGGCCATCTCGGTCTTGATCGGACCCGGGTGAACGCTGACCACCGCGGTCCGTTGCAGGGCCAGCTTTTCACGCAACGCCTGGGTCAGCGAATAACTGGCCGCTTTGGACGCCGAATAGGTGGCAAAGTCCGCGAAGGATTTGATCGACGCGACCGAGTTGAGCTGCACCAACGCCCCGCCTCCGTTGGATTTCAGCACCGGCGCGAACGCTTGAGCGACGTGCAGCAGTCCGAGCACGTTGGTCTTGTGTTCGGCTTCATAATCGCTGAAGGCTTGCGGTGAGAGCAGATCATTGGTCCGGGCAATCCCTGCGTTGTTGATCACGATGGTGACGTCGGTCGCAACACTCGCGGCGTCCGCAATCGTTTGCGGCACTTGCAGGTCGATGACGATCGGGACAACCTTGTCGCCGTGTTTGTCCACCAGATCGGCGACCGGGTTGACGTCGCGCACGGCCGCATAGACTTTCTCGGCGCCCTGCTCGATCGCGGTTTCCAAGATCACTTTTCCGATGCCGCGATTGGCACCGGTAATCAAGACGGTTTGATTTCGAACGTCGATTGACATGGGGGTCTCCCAGAAGGCGGTGATTGGTTGAGAAGTCGTCTGCGATGGCCGGTCGTCGTCAATACAGGGGACTACCGGATCGTTGTGCGGGTCTTACATCGGCCGGCAAAAAAAGGTCGCACGTCGCGGACGCCGTCGGCTGAATGAACGCGTACCGTGCTTACCAATGTACTTGCCGATGCGCTTGCCAGAGTGCGTGCTAGAGTTAGTTGTTGGCGTAATGATCCGCTTTATCGACCGGCAAGGTTTTCCACTGCGGCCTCGCGGTTTACGACTCACCCGGCGGCGAGCAAATCGGTATCTTGTCGCGACGGAGTAGGGTTGCGACGCAATCCAGTTGCGTGGTTTTCAAGATTGTATTGGTTTGATTTGGACGAGAGATGGAACTGTCAAAGAAGCGACGTAAGAAACTTCAATTCGCTGTCGATCAGGATTACGGGTATCGGCAATACGAAGACCGTGATGTGTACGTGTATGACCACGGCGGAAAACTGGGTTGTGGCGTGTTCGCATCACGTCAGTTTCTTCCCGGCGAGCTGGTCATGGAGATCAAGGGGCAATTGATTCCGGCGGATGAATACGACGGATCAACCTACGCCATGCACTTGGAGGATGATTGGTATTTGGAACCGACCATCCCCGGGGCGTTTATCAATCACTCCTGTAGTCCCAATTGTGACATGGTGCAGGTCACCGACACGACCAACGGGCTGATCGCTCGATGCAACATCGAGCCGGGAACCGAGATCTGTTTCGATTACCAGTGGGAAGCCCAGTACTGGATTCCCCGCTGCCGATGCGGATCGCGGGATTGTCGTGGCTGGGTCGTCGGCAAGGACGAGGTGAAGAAGATGAAGAAATTGACCGCGCGGAAGAAGAAGGCCAAGTAGTCGATCGGCTACAGCATGTCCATCGGGTCGATGTCGATCACGTATTGCACGTCATCTTTCTCGGGGATCTTGAACGTCTTGGTCGCCATCCGAATCGTCGCGCCCAACTGCAACGGGTCGAGTGATTGCAACAGCAGGTGAAAGCGATACTTGCCGCGGAGTTTGGCGATCGGTGGGGGGGCCGGCCCGAGCAAGCGGACTTCGGCGCCGAGCCGTTCGCGCGCCGATTCCAATCGCAGCATCAAGGAGTTGGCGGTGGCTTCGGTGACGTCTTCGACGGCCCCGCGGATGATGATCCGGGCGACGCTTCCCAGCGGTGGGTAATTGAATTTCCGCCGGTTGGCGATCTCGGCCTGGGCGAATTGCAGGTAATCGTGACGCGAGGCGGCTTGAATGGCCATGTGTTCGGGCGAAAACGTTTGCACGATCACGCGTCCGCCGCGGTTGCCGCGTCCGGTTCGACCGGCGACTTGGGTCACCAATTGAAAGGTGCGTTCGCCGGCGCGGAAATCGGGAAAGTGCAACGCGGCGTCGGCGTTGATCACGCCGACCAACAGGACGTTGGGAAAGTCCAAGCCCTTGGCGATCATCTGGGTGCCGAGCAACAGGTCCAGTTCGCCGCTGCGAAATGCGGAGAGGACTTTTTGGTGGCTGCCCGGACGGCGCATCGTGTCGCTGTCCATCCGTGCGACGCGAGCCTCGGGGAACCGAGCCTTGACTTCGACTTCCAGTTTTTGCGTGCCCAGTCCGCCGTATCGGATTCCGTCAAACCGACACTCCGGGCACCAGGGCGGTGTGGCGATCGTGTAATCGCAGTAGTGGCAGACGGCTTTGCCTCCATCGCGGTGATGGGTTAGCGGCATTTCGCAATCGGGGCAGGCGACGACGTGTCCGCAAGACGGGCACTGGATCGTCGTCGCAAAGCCGCGGCGATTGAGCAGCAAGATGACTTGCCCTTTTTCTCGCAGGGTTTCGGTGACGGCCAGATGCAATTGTCGGCTGATCGCGCCGCCCCGCGAGCGTTCGTCTTTGATGCGCAGGTCAACCAGTTGGACATCCGGCATGGGGCGATTGCCCACGCGAGACGGCATGGAGATCAGTTCGGCGTGACCGGACTGGGTCGCGTACCACGATTCCAACGAGGGTGTTGCACTGCCGAGCAACAGCGGGATTTGTAAGGATTGGGCGCGGGCATAGGCCACTTTGCGTGCGTGGTAACGCGGTTGGCTGTCCTGTTTGAACGACCCGTCGTGTTCTTCGTCCAAGATGATCAGTCCCAGACGCGGCAGCGGGGCAAAGACGGCGCTGCGGGGGCCGACCACGACTTGGACTTCGCCACGACGAATGCGCTGCCACTGGAAATGGCGTTCGGCCGGCGTCATTTGACTGTGCAGCACGGCGACCGAAGCGAAACGTCGTTCGAAGCGTCCCCGCGTTTGCGGTGTCAGGCTGATTTCCGGCACCAGCACGATCGCCGCGCGGCCGAATTTGACGACATGTTCGATCGCGCGGATGTAGACCTCGGTTTTTCCGCTGCCGGTCACGCCGTGCAACAGCAGGGTCTTGGCGGCGGCCGAATCGAGGGCCGCGGTGATCCGCCCGAGCGCGTTGGATTGGTCGTCGGTCAGTTCATGCGATTCGGTTTTTTCTCCGTCGCTCGTTTGCCAGCGGGTCGGCATCGACGTCGCCATCTCACGGCGTGTGTCTTCGTCGAGCAGCCCTTTTTTGCGCAGCGCGTTGATCGGCCCGGCGGTGCATTCGGCGTGGACCATCAATTGCGAGGACGTCATCGGTTTCCCCGCGGCGATCAACAGCCGCAACGCGCGTTGCTGTTTGGCCGGCAAGGCGTCGACGACCGATTCGTCGGCACTGGCGGGGGAGGGCGACAGGTAGGTCCGCTCGCGCGTGCCCGCGCTGGCGCGAACACTGGAGGGGATCAACGCGTCGAAGACCTGTCCGGCCGGCGACTGGTAGTAGTGACTCATCCAAGTCACCAAACGCACCAACGGCCGATCGCACAGCGGCGCATCGTCGAGCACTTCGGCGACGTCGCTGAGTGTCTTGCCGGTCTTGTTGCCCATTTTGGTTTCGATGCACCAACCGACTGTCGGCCGTTTTCGGCGGCCCAGCGGCACGTGGACCCGCATCCCGGGATGCAATCGGTCCCGCAGTTCCGGCGGGATCCGGTAGTCGTAGGGGCCGTAGGGGGCATCACGGAAGACAACGCTGGCCACCGCCACGTCTTCGTCGACGGTCAATTCCCAGGGTGGGGGATCGGTTTCAAACAGCTGGCCTTGCGTCACGTGCTGCGCATCGGGGTTGCCAGCGCGTTTGCCGTCGCTCTTGGTTAGGTCGTCGATCGCGTCGTCGCTGGTGTCAAAGAACCCCGGCGCGGACAAACTGCCGGCGACGTCCGCGGCGTCGTCAGTTTGGGCGTCGTCGGTTTGGGCGTCGTCGGTTTGGGCAGCGTCGGTATTGGAGGAGCGTGTGTCGGTCCGGTGCGTGTCGGAAGGTCGCTGGGGTGGAACGGCGGACGGCATGGGGATCGGGCCGGCGGAGATGTCGGGATGTGAAGCTTCGCCTGTCAGCATAGAGCATTCCTGAAGATTTTGGATCGTCGGGTCTTTTCAGGAATCGTTTCCCACGGGCTGACACGGGTGGTCAAACGGGAATCCGAACGCGACAATTTTGAATCCTCCCTCGCCGGTGAGGGATACGGCCCGAGCTCCATCGCCATCCCACAGCCAGGGTTCAGCACCTTGAACACACTTCCGTCGGCGATGATCCACAGGACCCCGGAGATGCGAATTGGAATTTTCGGCGGCTCATTCGATCCGGTTCACGTGGGTCATTTGTGGATCGCCGAGTCGGCGACCGAAGCCCTGGACTTGGATCGATTGCTGTGGATCCCTACGGCGACCCAGCCGTTGAAGCCCGGCGGTCCAGTCGCCACGAACGAGCAGCGGGTGGAAATGCTGCGTCTCGCCATCGCGGGGCGTCCGGGGCACGCCGTGGACCAGCGGGAACTGCACCGTGCGGGGGTCAGCTACACCGTCGACACGATCGCGGAATTGGAACGTGAGCATGTCGGTGCGGAGTTATTTTTGATCATCGGTAGCGATTCACTGGCTTCGATGCGTCGCTGGCATCAGCCGGCGGAGTTGTTGTCGCGTGTGACGTTGGCGGTGGTGCGTCGCGGTGGAGAAGGGGAGATCGATTTTTCCGTGCTCGAAGGGCTGGTCGGTGACGACCGGATCGAGCGGTTTCGTCGCTGTGTGATCAAGATGCCGCTGATCGAAATCTCGAGCAGCGAGATTCGCAACAGGGCAGGGCAGGGGAGTAGCATTCGCCATCGTGTTCCCCGACCGGTCGAGGTTTATATCGAGGCCAACGGGGTTTATCGGAAGTAGGTCGCAGCGGCGCTGGTGTGCAGGCTTGAGCCGTTTGGTCTCGCTGCGGAGCAGCGAGTGGAGAGCGTCTGAAGGCTGGAGACCAACTGGAGGGACGTCTACTCGCTTGACGCCAGGGCGTCGGCCAGACGCAGGGTTTCGGTGACCAGCAACTCGACGCGTGACTGGATGTCATCGTCGGCCAGTCGATCGCCTTCGAAGGATTCACCGGTCGCGTAGACGAACCGGGGCACGATGTGGCAGCGGAAATCCAGCATCAAGCTGTTGGCCAGCCCCATCGCGCTCATGTAGCTGCCGGCGCCACCGGCGGCCAGCATCATCGCGACGACCTTGCCGGTCCATTTTTTCCCCGTCAGCTCGACGGCATTCTTGATCGCCGCATTGACATCGAAGTTGTACACCGGGGACGCGATGAAGATCGCATCGGCCGTTTCGATCAGGTGTCCCAGATCCACAACTTTGGGATGACCATAAGCGGCCGCACCGTCGCAGAACGGCAGCGGCGTTGCGGAGAGGTCGAACCAGGCGACGTCTCGATGAGCGGCTTCGAGTCGCTCTCGGCAGGCGTTGGCAAGAATACGGCTGCGACTGCCAGGGTTCAAACTGGCGCTCAAGACCAAGATCATGATGGCGAAGTCCTGGGGGGCGAGGCGGATGACTTCGCGAATCCTAGTTCAGGGAGGCCGCTAGCAGCAACCCGACAAGTCGTCGCTGTCCATGCCCAGGCGGTGTTTCAGCGTGTTGAACTTGTCGAAATAGGCTTCGCTGCTGCTGTGGACATGTTCCGCTTCGGTGATGAACTTGATGTTTTCATCCGGATAGACGTCCGCCGAAATCAGCGTTTGTTCAAATTGTTCCAGTGGTCGCCCGTAGATGATCATCAACTTGTGTTCGTCCAGTTGGACCTCTTGCCGTCGTCCCGGGTTGATCACTGCGATTCCGGTGCAACCGTCGTTGAGCAGCAGGTCTTCGTGATCGAGCAGAATGCTTTTCAGGACGGGCACATCGATGTGCTCGCGATAGAGATCTTGCTGATGCGGGGCGAAGTGGTGGCTGGTTTCCAGCACCACATCGACGACGGGGCCGAGCCGGTCGATCAGATCCAGGAACAGGTCCATGATTCGATGCCGCGTCGCGGCCGCCATGATGACCGGCGTGCGGATTTGACTGTTGTCGTCGACGTATTCGTCAAATCGGAATCCCTGGCGTGGCACGACTTGCAGATCGTACGAGGGGCGAATCGCATCGGTCAGGTCAAAGGCACCGTAGGTGTCGATGCCCATATGCGTTTGCAGTTCCTCCTCCGTCAACGCTTCAAAGCTGCCCGGTGTGAAGATCGACCCTGTGTCTTCGACGGTGTTGTTACGGAGGATGCGTTTCAAAAAGCCCATGTCAGGCGGTCCGGTTCTTGGCGCGGGGGGATTGTTCACGGGAATGTTGGAGATCGGGCGAAAGCAAGCTGCCGCTCGGTCTACAGCCAACGCTAGGTCATGTGATGGACCGGGCGCATCGTTTCGCCAATCCGGAAATCCCGCCCCATGAAATCGTTGAGGCATGTTCGGATCAGGCGGATCAACCGGATCGACCCCTGCGATCGAACTCCTTCGCAAGGGCGGAAGGCGTTGTCCAGAGGCAACATTTCAAGGCGCTCGATGTGGACCCGGGGCAATTGATGTTGCGTCTTTGCCATAGGGAGCGATCGCCGGATATAGTGCAGGGCAGCGATGACTCGTCGCGATCTGTTCTTTTTCAGTGAAATCCGATGACACGTGTCTTGAATTTGCCCTGGTTGGTCCGTCTGTTCGGTTGTCTGTGCGTCGCGTCTCTGTGCGTCGCCTCGGGGTGCGGTGACTTGATTCCGCCGCGGCCGCCGATCGGGCCACCCGCTGCGCCGACCGCCGAGCCGGAGGACTCCGTCGCGTCGGATGCTGATGCGGTCGCCAGCGAGGATCAACCCTTGCAAGAGTCGTTCGAGGGGGACTGGAACGCGTGGTACGTCTACCGATTCGGCAGCCAAGTCGTGGGCGTGAGCGAAATCAAAGCGGCCGCGCGGATCGACGGCGAGCAGTTCGCCGCTGCGACCGAAGTGGAATACAGTCGCATCGAGCGTTTGGTGTTTCGAACCGGCAAGGCGTCCTTTGTTCGCCGAATCACGCTGACGAGTGTCGAGTCGGTTGACGGTGCGCTGGAAAGTTTCCAAAGCGAAGTTCACGCCGGCCCGATCTCGTCGACCGCACGCGGGACACGCGGTCCGCAGAAGCTTGCAATTGAATTGTCGAGCGGCTCGGGACAGGAAACACGTCAACTCGATTGGCCGGCCGAGACGCGGGGGTTGTTCGCCTTGGAACAGACGCTGCGGCGACGTGGGATCGAAACGGGCCAGACCCGCCGCTTGCCAGTCCTGATGCCTGCGCTGCAATCGGTCGGGGTGATCGAATTGCATTGCACCGGCGACGCGTCGGTTCCGATGTTCGACGGCACCTATCGAACGCTTCGCGAAGTGGATGTGTCGACGTTTCAGGACGGTCAACCGGTCGATTCGCTGGTCGTCTGGATCGACGAGCAGGGCGTGATCCAGAAAACATTGCACCTCGGATTGCGGCTGGAATCGTTTCGGACCGATCGGGCGTCGGCCGAGGAACTCTTCCGTCGGCCTGACGATCGGCGAGTCCAGTTCAGTGTGACCGGCTCGCTACGGGCGGATGCCGATCCCACGGAGGTTGCGTTTGTCGTCAGCGACCCATCGCGATCGACCTCCGCGGACGATTCTGTCGAAACCCGCCCAGCCGATGCTGACCAAGCGAACGTGTTGCCGCTGCCGGCCGTTGCCGGGCAATCGGTAAAACGCAGCGGCGATGTGGTGCAGGTGATGGTTTCGACGCGGGCGAAAACGCCGACGGGATTTGACGCGGACCGTTCGGTCGCCGAACCGATCGATACCGCCGCGACGAAGTGGATCGATCTCGGGCATCCGTCGGTGACCCGCATGGCCGGTGCGATCGGCGAGTTACCGATCCGGGACTTGGCGGAGCAATTGGCGCGTCTGGCGCAGAATGATTTGTCGCTGATCCCCCAAGGAGAGCTGCGGCCGGCGTCGGCGATCATTCGCAGCGGTCAGGGCGGACAGATGGATCACGCCGTGTTGATTGCGGCCTTGTTGCGTGCCAGACAAATCCCCGCCCGAGTCGTGTTTGGACTCTCGCGTTCCGAAGCGACGGAAAGTTCCACCGAGAATCGCGTCACGATGCATCTGGCCGCCTGGGTGGTGGCGTCGATCGAAGGGCGATGGGTTTCGATCGATCCGATGACGTCCCAGATCAACCGCGCCGATCAATTGTCTCTCAGCCGACCGGCCGGGGACGCCGATTTGAATGTGGTACTCGCGCAGGTCTTTCGCCGGCTGGGTGAGATCAACGTCGAAATCCGCGGTGCCAGTTACGGAGACTGACGGAGCCGTCGCGGGAAACAGGTAAGAAGATTTCGGAGGGAAGAAAATGGTGAGATGCACCATCCCTTCGATGAGGCCAATCTTCCTACCTCCAAAATTTTCCTACCCCTCCCCACTCAAGCTTGGATTGTCCTGCTGTTGTTGCTCCAAATGGATTGCGACGGCTTCCAGCAGCGGATCGATCGTTTGGATTTGGATGCGGTGGGGCGGGTTCCAGGGGAACCATTGAAATCCCGGGTGTTCGGTCAGGGTCGGTGTAAAGATCGCGTCAACCCAGCCGAGCAGGTAGACGACGGTCTTGTGAAAGACTTGGTCGCCGTGGCGTTTGTATTGAACCGGATAGCTCAATTCGAAACGGAAGTCGGGGTCGATCTGAACGGAGTCGGTGGAGATCCCCGTTTCTTCTTCGGTTTCGCGGATCGCCGTTTGCAGATCGGATTCACCGGGATCGCAATGTCCTTTGGGCAAGTCCCAGCGGTCGTGATGACGCATCAGCAAGAATTGTCTCGGCTGAGCTCGCGTGACCAGCAACATGCCGGCGGCCCGTTTGGTCGGTGATGCGATGGGGTCTGTCATGGATTTCGGTTTTGCGGTTTCTTTGACACAGCGGACTTGTCGCCGGGGCGAATCGCCTTAAAAAGAACGGCGACAGGATTAGAACGAACTTGAGCGGGTGGGACATGAAAATCTATACGCGAACCGGTGACGCCGGGAGCACGGGTCTGTTCGGGGGGCCTCGGGTCTCCAAAGACGATGCGCGGATCGAGGCCTACGGAACGGTGGACGAACTCAATGCGGCGTTGGGCTGTGTGCGTTCGCTCGGCGAGGGCGGGGTGAGTGAAGGCGTCGATGAGCAGCTGGAGCTGATTCAGCGGGAGCTGTTCTCGATCGGAGCCGAGCTGGCGACTCCGAACCCCGACGAGCACGACCTGCGGGTGATCGGGACGACCCATGTCGCCCGCATCGAAGCGTGGATCGACGAGCACGAGAGCGGGCTGAGTCCCCTGAAGCAGTTTATTCTGCCGGGCGGGACCCAGGCCGCATCGATGTTGCATCTGGCCCGGGCGGTCTGTCGCCGCGCCGAACGCCGCGTGGTGACGCTGGGCGATCAGCAGGGGGTCAAGATTTCTGATGCGGTGATCGTCTACCTGAATCGGCTCAGCGATTATCTGTTTGTGCTCTCACGTGAAGTGAATTCGCAGGCGGGGATCGCCGACGTGCCCTGGCAGCGGCCGGTTTGACGATCAGCCGGCATCGGGTGATGCCGGCTCTGGGTTGATACCCGCTGGATGGAGTTCGGCCGACGAGTGTACAATGCAACCGACAGTAGGCTGCCGGGATTCACTTGGCGGCACGAGTACGACCTCAGTTCACCCTATGGGACTGGATTTCCAGCCGCATCCTCCGAGGCATAAACGTGAAAAAAGTTGAAGGCATCGTTCGGCACTTCAAATTGGAAGATGTCAAAAACGCGTTGACGGACCAGGGCATCCACGGGATGACGGTCAGCGAGGTACGAGGATTCGGTCGGCAAAAAGGCCACACGGAGATTTATCGGGGCACGGAATACGCGATCGATTTTGTCCCCAAAGTCAAGATCGAGGTGGTTTGTACCGACGAGAACCTGCAAACGGTCGTCGACACGATTTTGCAAACCGCCCAAACCGGGCAAATCGGTGACGGCAAAATCTTCGTCACCAATCTGGAAGATTCGATCCGTATCCGAACCGGTGAGCGGGGCGAAGAAGCACTCTAAACGCGGGTGCGGCCTGCCAGGCGATTCTCCTGCGGTGCATTTCGGGTTCCAGCTCCGTGGCCGGGGTCGCCGGCCCTGGGGAGGACTGATTTCGCTCACCCCAATCTCGGCGAACCCTCCGACGCCGGCATTCTTGGACCCTAGGCGGCGTGTTCGTGATGGCTGGTTCTTCGCTCTCGGATGTTGTTCTACGCGGCCGCGCGATCCTACGCGAGGGACGTGAGCGATGCCGCCGTCAGCATGACGCCGGGTCCCGCGGCACCCAGGTTTCCACGCTCGTCAGCGACCTCTATGACGACTTGGTGCTGGAAGTATGGAATCAGGCTTGTGCCGATCATTTTGGTGGAGAAACGCCGGCGGGGGTCGCGTTGGTCGCCCACGGTGGTTTCGGCCGTCGCGATCTGGCGCCGTATTCGGATGCCGATCTGATGCTGATTGTCCGCGGGCGCTCAACCGCGGTCGCCGAAAAGCTGGCCCAATCGCTGACGCGCGATTTGGTCGACATCGGGCTGGACGTCGGGTTCTCGTTGCGGACGCCCCGCGAAGCCTGTTCGTTGTCCTGGTCCGACCCGGTCATCTTTACCTCGCTGACCGAATCGCGATTCCTTGCCGGCAGCTTGAAGGTGTTCAAGCGTTTCTTCCAATCGCTGCGACACGGAGCGGTCCGTCGCGGCGGACGTCTGGTTCGCGATCTGATCGAAGCGCGACGCGAAGAACGCAACAAGTGGGGTGACACCAACTATCTGTTGACGCCGAATTTGAAGAAATCACGCGGCGGGTTGCGCGACATCCAAATGATTCGCTGGATCGGCTTCGCCAGGTACGGCGAAGTGGATTTGGAACGGCTGTTGAAACTCGGGACGCTGACCGATGAAGATTACCGCATGCTGCGGCGGGCCTATGACTTTCTGATCCGGTTGCGGAACGAATTGCATTTTCGTGAAGGCCGGGCGCAGGACGTGCTGGATCGGACGACGCAAGTTGTGATCGCCAACGCGTGGGGTTACAAGGGGCGTGAAGGGGTGCTGCCGGTCGAAGCGTTCATGCAGCAGTACTTTGATGTCACGCGGGATGTCCGCTATGCCGCCCGGTTCTTTGCCGATGACAACCGCAGCCGTCCGCTGATCGGTCAGATCATCGAACGGATTCGGGCCAAGCGAATCGGGGCCGACGTCCTGATGGGGCCGACGCACATCTGGGTCGAGGCGTCTCAGTTGCGAGAGTTCGCCTTGAGTCTGCCGCGGATCTTGCGTTTCATGAGTTTGGCCAATCACAACAATCGGCGGATCGGGCACCACACCTGGCAAACGATTCGCAAGGCCATGCAGGAACGTCAACCGGCAGCTCCGGATGCCGAATCGATCGGCGCCTTCCTGTCGCTGCTCAGTCGCGGCGGGCGGTTAGCGCCGTTGCTGCAGCGATTGCACGAGTTACGAATCCTGGATCAGTTGATCCCGGAGTTCAAGCGAACACGCGGGTTGTTGCAATTCAACGCCTATCACAAGTACACCGTCGACGCGCATTGCATTCGCGCCGTCGAAGCGGCGACCGATTTTGCCGATGACCCGACCGCGATGGGACGCCGCTATCGACGATTGAAAGACAAAACGCTGTTGCACCTGGCGTTGCTGATTCACGACATCGGAAAAGGATACGAGGAAGACCATTCCGTCGTCGGTGCGAGGATCGCCCGAAAGACCGGCGAGCGATTGGATTTGGACGCCAGCAGCATCGAGATTCTGGAATGGCTGGTCCTCAAGCACCTGGCGGTCAACACGGTCGCATTCCGACACGATTTAAACGATCCCGAAATTGTCATCTCCTTTGCCAAGGAAGTCGGATCGATCCGCCGACTGGAACTGCTGATCATCCATGCGGTCGCCGATCTGGCGGCCGTCGGTCCGGGTGTCTTGACCGATTGGAAGATGAAGCTGATCGAGGATCTCTATTTGCGCACCCGGCGGTATTTCGAGACCGGTGATCTGGACGCCGATCAAGAGGAGATGACTGACGAGATTCGGCACCAGGTCCGCGAGTACTTGGGAGACGAGCGTTCCGCCGCGACCAGTTTAGCGTTGCTCAAGCAGATCCCGTTGTCGATGCTGCGTCGGGAAAAGCCCGAGGATCTGGCGACACAGCTGATTCACGTCGCCGCGGCCTTGGATGCGGGCGAACGGACACTTTGCTTCGCCCAGTACGATCCGATCGCCTCGGCGATGCGGTACGTCGTCATCTTTCACCAGGACGACACTCGCGTCGGCATCTTTGCCAGGGTCGCGGGCGCATTCATGTCCTGCGGGATCGGGATCCTCCGCGCTGAAATCGTGACGTTGGAGAACATCGTCTGGGATGAGTTCTGGGTCGACGATCCCGAGTACCCCGATCAGCCTCCGCCCAAACGGATCCAGACGGTGTCCTCGCGCGTGAAACAGTTGCTCGATTCGCCGGAAAAACCACTGCCGCCACGCAAGCGGAAGTGGTCGGTCGGCAAGAAAGATGATTCAAAGACGGTCAACGTGCTGCCGACCAAAGTCGACCTGGATAACGAGACCTTGGATCGGTTCACCATCTTGTCGCTGTTCGCCTACGACCAATCTGGTTTGCTCTATCGCGTCGCCTCGGCGCTTTCGGGCCTGAATCTGGTGTTGCACTTCGCCAAGATCGATACGCACTTGGATCAGGTCGCCGATGTGTTCTATTTGACCGAAGCCGATGGCCATCAAGTGGATAACAAAGAGCGTCAAGCCGAAGTGCGAGCGGCCGTGCTCGCGGTGATCTCACCGGATGAAAACGATTCACCGGAACACTGAAGGTGCAGTCGATTCGGCGGTTGACCAGGTGGGCAACGCTGTGAGCATTGATTCCCTGCGTTTGACGAGGTGTTAGCGGCAGGACGCAAGCCCTCCGGTCCCTCATCGTTTCCCGAAACACCGGAGGGCTTGCGCCCTACCGCTTTAAAATGAGGTGTTAGCGGCAGGGCGCAAGCCCTCCGGTCCCTCGACGTTTCCCAAACACCGGAGGGCTCGCGCCCTACCGCTATAAAATGCTTCACAGCGTTGCCAGGTGGGGTTCTGACGGTCCGGTAACACCGACGCACCGTTGCTGCTTTAACGACTGCGAAAGGCGATCGAGTCGATGCGGTTGAAGGACCCGGGGGGGAGGCGATTGCCAAAGTTTTCTCGCTGACGATTTGCGTCCAGGCCGAAGCGCGGGAAAGCTTACAGTGATAGAACCGCAGAGGCATGGATGCTGCGCCGGCGATCGCCGCGAGCGACATGTCGTTCGTCTCCCTCTCTACCAATCACATGGATGTTTCTCATGCGTACTCGCACCCCCTTAGGACGGTTCGTCCTGACCGCCATGCTTGCCGGGTCCCTCTCGTTGGCCGGACAAGCCCAAGCGAAAAGTGACTTCGACGCGTTGTTGGCCGAAGTCAACTTTGACAACGCTCCCGCCGCAGCCTTGCCCGCCGCGGCACAGCCCGCCCCGATCCGAGACGTGGCGACCACCTTGGTCGACGAAACCGTCCAAGCGATCGCTGAATCGAGCGACGCGGTGGCCGACGCGACGGAATTGACCACGACGCCCGCAGCCGAAGCGCTGGCAATGCCGGCCGACTCGGAGCCGCTGCCGACACCGCCGATCGCAGAGCCGATTGCGGAGCCGATCGTGGACCAGCAGGCATCCGCCGCGGCAGTCCAGGCCAGCGCATGCTGCCACCAATGCAGCCCCAGCTGTGGCAAGCACTGCCGATTGGCCGGCTTGAAACACCGCGATTTTATCCAACCCGGAGCTTGTCAGCCCTACATGACGCCTCAATTGCCGACGTCGACGTTCTACCAATACTGGCGATCCAACGCCTGTAACGTCAACGTGTGGAATGGTTTTCGAAACCAGTGCAAGCCGCACATCGATCTGTCGATCCACGGCAAGTCGCACGGCTGCAACAGCGGTTGTGACAACGGTTGCAGCAGCGGAGGTTGCGCGGCGGCGCCGACCGATTGTGGCCCCGTGCCGGCCGAATGGTCCGGCGGCGTCACGCAGTGACGGCAGGCCGAATTTAGTTTGCTAGCAAATCGCCTGACCTGGACAAAGAAAAAAATCGGACGACGCCGCGAAACCGCTACAGGAATCGCGGTGCGTTAGCCGATACTCCAGGTACCATGGATTGGGAGGGTGGAACGATCGGTGCCATCGTTCCAGCACTGATGGGCCATGGTGAGGCAGGGAGGGCTTCACCATGGCCCTTCTCCTTTCCGCAAGAGTCATCTTGTTCGGAGGAGCAATGCAGCCCAGTCACCCGACCCGCAAGCCCGACGTGTTCGCACGTCGGGCTTGTTTTTTTACGCGAACAGGTCCTGGATGATCGAACCGTCGCGGACGAGGGTGATCGGACGACCGGTGGTGCTGTCGTATTCCAATGTGGGATCGATTCCCAGGTTGTGATAGAAGCTGGCCGCGACGTCATCGGGCGAGATGCCTTCGTGCCGGGGCCCGGAGGCGGTGTCATCGCTTTCCCCGATCACCTGGCCGCCCCGCACGCCGCCACCGGCCATCAGCATGAACATGCAGCGGGGATAGTGGTCGCGTCCGCCTTCGGCCGATCGCGTGTTGATCTTTGGGGTCCGGCCGAATTCACCGGTCACGTAGACGGCGGTCGAGCCGAGCAACCCGCGTTGTTCCAGTCCGGTCAGCAACCCGCTCAGGCCGGCGTCCAGTTTCGGCAGGTTCTGGGTCTTGAGCTTGGTGAAGTTATCGGTGTGCGTGTCCCAGCCGCCCAGTTGGACGGTGACGAACCGCACGCCCGATTCGACCAGCCGCAGCGCGAGCATGCAGCTTTGGCCGAAGGAGTCTTCGCCGAACTGGCGGGCAAAGCTTTCCGGTTCCTTGCTGATGTCAAATGCCGATCGGGCGCGTGAGGAGGTGATCATCGAGTACGCTTGATCGCCGAACTGATCGAGCCCATCGAGCAGTTGGTCGTTCTTTTCCAGGTCGGCGAAGCGTCGATCGAGTTTCTGCAGCAGCGATTGCCGGCGTTTCACTTCGTCGACGCCGATGCCTCCGGGAAGCGAGATGCCGCGGACGTTGAAGGGTCTTCCGAAGCTGGGCGAGGAATTGGTTTCCAGCGCCGAATAGCGGATGCCCAGGAAGCCGGGACCCTGGCTGGCTCTGGGGACCGCGACGGCGCTGGGGATATCGGGATCGGCGGGTTGTTCTTTGGACATCACGGCGGCAAAGCTGGGATATTCCAACGCGGGAATCGGTTTGCTGCCGGTGTTGACGTATTCGCGACCGAGGCGGTGTGCGGCCAAGGTGTGGCTGACGCCGCGAAGGATGGCGAACTTGTCCATGCACTGGGCCAGTTTCGGCAAGTGCTCGGAGATTTGAATGCCGGGAACGTTGGTCGAAATCGGTTTGAAGGCACCGCGATGCGTGTCCGGTGCGTTGGGTTTCAAGTCAAAGGTGTCCATGTGCGACGGGCCACCGGGCAACTCGATGAAGATCGCTCGATCGGCATGGCCGGGAGCGACTTGGCCGGCGGCGGCCAGTTGGTTGTAACCGGCCAGCGTCAGGCCGCCGACCGACAGGGTGCCGATCTTCAGAACATCGCGTCGTCGAACGCCATCGCAGGTTTTATGGAGTTTCATGTTTGGGATCCGGAGAGTGAGTGGGGGATTGGGTGCGGGGTGGGTCAGTGGCTGATGATGAATTCTTTGGTGTTCACGAGTGCCCACATCAAGCCCTCGATCCCGTTGGTTTTGTTTTCCGACTCGTTGATGTAGTCGATCGCAACTTGTTGTTCCTCGTCGTCGGGGTAACGACTGAGCGTTCGCAGGTAGGCCTGACGGACGACTTTTTCGAGCGATCGGTCCGACTCGATCACCCCGTCGGACCCTTCGGTCGCAACGGGCGGCGTCAACTCGGTCCAAGTATTCGGGGCGGCGACCAGTTCCTCGAAGGAGGGCACGTGGTAGTCCTTACGCAACTTTTTGGCGACGCTGTTGTATTGCTGGACGATCCGCTTTTGGGTTTGTTCACGACGAGCCTCGGGCAGCTTGTTGAATTGCCGGATGCGGTCGATGATTTGCCGCCGCATCGAATCGGCGGCACGCTGTGCTGCTGCGGCGCGGGGGTCGGCACCGGCGCCGGCACGGGGCGCGGCGATTCCGAGTTCCTTGCAGGCTTCGGCGACCCAGCCGTCGCGGGCGGCGATACGGCCATACATCTCCGCATCGTTTCGCAAGTAGATCGATTGCAACAGGCTCGGCGCGTCGCTGCGATCACAGTCGCAATTGCTCTCTCGGATCGATTGGCCGAAGACTTCCAGCGCAAAATCGGAATTGTTTCGCCGTCTTGCTTTTCCATCGGCGATCGCCATTTGATCCAGCTCGCCGCGCATCTGATCTGCTTTCTGCGTCGATCCGGTTGCCAGGACCACCATGTCGTAAACGACTTCGGCGGGCAGGCGTCGGGGAAGATGATGGGAAAAGTTTTTGCGATCGGCGGCGTTGGTGGAATTTGTCGCGGAACTGCGTTGGTAGGTGTCGCTGGTGACGATCTCGCGATGCAACCATTTCAGATCGAAATCGTGGGCGATGAATTCGCTCGCCAGGTGATCCAACAGGGCGGCATTGCTGGGCGGATTGGCCAAGTTCATGTCGTCGGTCGGATCGACGATGCCGATGCCAAAGTAGTTGCTCCAAACGCGATTGACGATCGCTTTGGCGAAGTACGGATTGGATTCATCACGCAACCATTGCATCAGTGCCGGCCGCGGGTCTTCGTCGAGGTCGACTTTTTGTTCGACGCCGAGGATTTTTCCGGTCGGGACACGAACCGGCGGCAGCTTGCGTCCTTTCTTCTTGGCGGCGGCCCGTTGTTTCTTTTGGCCGTCGGTCATGCCTCGGGCGGTGATGTACAGTTCACCGAACGGGACGACTTCACCGGATCGGGCGGCCTGTTGAATTTTGCGACGCAAGTCACCGCCGTTTAGTTTTTCGCCGCCGGTCAGTTTTTCCATCAACTCTTCGCGAGCCTTCTTGGAATCGGGAGAGACTTGGTTGGCGTTTCCGGCTCGGACCACGCCGAACAGTGTCGAGAAGTCGTCGAAGTCTTGCTTGGACCACTGATCGAAGGGGTGTTTGTGGCATTGGGCGCATTCGATCCGAACGCCCAGGAAGGTGTAGGCGAATCCGATCGCTCGGTCTTCGGGTTTTTGAAAGTTGCGGCGTGCCCAAAACAGCGGCATGCTTTCGCGCTCGGCGTATCGGTCGAAGTCGCCGCCGCAGATTTCGGTCATCTCGCGGCAGTACTCGAGATAGCTTTCGCCGTCTTCGAGCGATTCGGCGCTGACGATACCTTCGATGATTTCATCATAGGGCATGTTGTCTTGAAGGCGTTTTCGCAGCCAGTTGAACCACAGTTTGGTGCCGACGTTCTGGACCGGCAGGACGTTGTTGAGTTGTTCGGCGTTGTTGCCGGTCCAGTCACTCAGTCGAGTGGCCCACCAGGCGCCGTAGGCCGGCGATTGCAACAGTTCCTCGACCAGTCGCTGGCGTTTATCGGCTGTGTCGTCGGCCAGGAAGGCTTCGACGCGTTCTCCCGAAGGCAGGACGCCGGTGATGTCCAGCGCCGCGCGGCGGATGAATTCCGCGTCGGTGCAGAGGTCCGAAGTAACGATCCCGAGTTTGTCCAGCTTTTGCTTGACGAGCACATCGATCGGTTGGGTCGGTTCGCCCCGATTCGGTGTGCGCTGCGCGATCGATTCGGCGGCGTCGGTCGTCGGCGCCGAGATCGGACGCAGCACCGGAACCGGCACGACGGCGTTGTCATAGTAGACGACCACGTGGGTGTCGCCGGCGTCGCCGGATTGGATGTGACCCTCGGCGTCGATCGCTGCGATCGAATCGTCGTTGCTGCTGAAGCGGCACAGTGCGGTGACGTCTTCGACGGTTCCGTCGGCCCAGTGGGCGATGGCGGTCAGCTGGACGTTTTCTGCGGTGTCGCCGAAACGAATTTCCGACGGTTCGATTTGCAGTTTCTTGAGTTGTTGAAAGGATTCTTTGTCGAATCGTGCACCGTCGGCGATCCAGTTCCGCAGCACGCGATACTGCCACTGGCCTTTTTCAAAACGCTTGCCACCTTCGTGCATGTCGGCGTCGGTCGGTTTGGCAAGGATCAGACTTTCTTCCACGTCATCGACATCGACGCGGCCGGTGTTTTCGGCCATCAGCGCTTCGTGGTCACCGGAAAAGTCGTAGCCGAACAACGACAACTGAAAATCACCGCGGCCTTGGAACGAGCCGTGACAGGCTCGGCCGTTGCATCCCAGTCGGCCCAGCAAGGGCATCACGTGTTTTTGGAAATCGGGGACTTCGTCGATATCCTCGTCAGAGAAACGGGATTGGATCGAAGGTGCCGGGATGGCGGCAGCCTCCGCGGTTTGGTCGGAACGAACGGGTGCAATCGGCTCCGCCGTCACCACGCGAAATCCGACCACGGGAATCGCGGCGGCTGCGAGGCAGCAAACAAACAGGCGTGTTGAAAGCTGTTTCATAAGATTCTGGGAAGTCGGTGGGAGAGGGTGGGGAGAGGTTGTGGGTTACTCTTTTCGACCGGACTTTCGCAAATAAATTTGGAATGCCCGTTCAATGTTCTTGTCCTGTTGGGACTGTTTTTCACCGAGTCGTTTTTCGGCGACTTGCAGTTGTTCTTGAAGTTTGTCGAGCCGCGATCGCATTTGATCGACGTCGTGTTTGGCACGCGCGAATTCGGCCAGTTCCAAGCGTTTGGTCGCCTCTCGCAACGCCGCTCGATCGGCCTTGTTGTCGCGGACTTTTAGTTTGGCGACCAACAGATTGATCGCAGATTGTGCTTGGACGACTTGGACTTCCAGCTCAAAAGCGGTCTCACCGCGTTTTTGGGCAGCCTGCAATCGCCGCGACGACTTGGCCAGGTTCATGATGGCGGCGTCATATTGGCGGGGTTCTTTTTCACGCAGTTGATCGAGCAAGACGTTGATTTCGGGCAGGTGATCATGGACCATCTGCAGCACGCCGCGCTCTTGTTCTGGATCCAGTTTGCGTGGCGGCGCCTTTTTCGCGGCCTTTGACAGGGAAGGATCATCGGCGGCGGCGACGTGCCCGCTGCCGGCGGAGAAAGCGATGCAAAGAACGCCGAGCAGGCCCAGTGCGGACAGGAATGAAAGGGGTCTAACCATCGTTGCGGTCTTCCTCACCGATGGCGGCTTCGAGGGCGACCACCATCCATGAAAAGGTTTCGTCGTTGACCGCTTCGCCGAACTCGGCCGGCAAGTTGTCTTCTTCGATTGGATCAGTTGATTCCACCACGCCGGCTGACCAACCGGCCGTGTCCCAGTCGACGGCCGGCTGGACCCAGGTTTTTGCCAATTCAAACTCGAATGAAGTGTTGGTCGTTGCCGGTTCCAAAATCAGCGCCGTCGCACTGCGATTGACTTGATTCTCGCGGAGATGCATCGAAGCGAGTGAAATCACCAATATGGTTGCCGCCAACGCCGCGATCACGAGGGTGATTCGTTGCAGTGTCGCGGTCCGGTGTGCGGTGGCGGGGGAGGGAAGTGGAAGCGGAAGTGATCGTGGGGCCGGGCCGGCGATGTCGCTGGTCGTGTGCGCGGCTGGCGCGACTTGGGCGTGGGCGAGGAGGCACAGGAGTTCGCTTTCTCGGATCAACGCTTGCGCCACGGCTGGAGAATCAAATTCGGATTCGAAGCGGGCGGCTTGATGCGGCGTCATCTCACCCAACAGGTAATCCGCGCAGCGCTGACGCAGCAGGGGTTCTTGCGGGGAGGGTTTCGTGTCGGATGTCATGGAGAATGCCCTTCAGGTCAGGGCTGCGAGGGTCAATGGAACGGTTGGGATCACGGGGCGGCATCGTCATCGAGTTCATTTCGCAATTGCTGCATCGCGCGACGCATTCGCGTCAGGACGGTTCCCAGGGGTTGGTCGAGTCGATCGGCGATGGCTTGAAAGGTCATTCCTTCGGCAAGCCGCAGTCGGATCACTTGCTGGGTGTGTTCGGGCAGTTTTTCGATCGCTTGATGAACGTGTCGCAGTGTCTCTTGGGTCTCAAGATCGGATGGGGGTTCGGTGTCGATGCGAAAGCTCGCATGGGCGTGCTTTTCCAGCACTCGGTCGGTCGTCGATTTGTTTCGCCACCACCGGGCGGCTTCGTTTGCGGCGACCCGGAACAACCAGGCTCGTCGTGCCGCGTGTGGGATCTGGGAGTCGTTGCTGAGCATCGCGACCATCACGGTCTGCAAGCAGTCTTCGACGTCGGCCGCTTGGGGCAGCTTTCCGGCGAGGAAACGTCGCAACCCCGCTTCGGCTTCCTTGAACACCTCACGCCAGGCGTGTTGACTGCCCCCCTCGGTCGCACCGTCACCGGGCTGCAAGGCTCCCGGTGCATCGGGAGAGGATTCGGGGGAGGCGTCTCCATCGTCGGCGGGAAGGTTGCTCATGTTCTGCGCTTGCCGCGACTTTCATTGCGCACCGCTGTCGATTTATTTCACGGATTCGACAGGATTTTGATTTTTTCTCGGCGAATTCCTCACCAAATCGGTCGATGCCGGAAAGAAAATTCGCCCGCCCTACTGACGCGATCCGGTGCGTGGTGGGAAGATGTAGCTTAGCCGAACGTAGTGAGACATGCTGGAGTGATCATGGCAGAGAAATCAAACGACATCTGGATCGGATTTGACCTTGGCGGCACCAAAATGCTGGCGATCGCCTACGACGACGGGTGGAATGTGTTAGGCCGCCGTCGCCGAAAAACGCGAGGTCGTGACGGCAGCGATAGCGGCATCGCCAGGATCGGATCGACGATCGAGCGTTTGATCGATGAAAACGATTTGAAGAGCAAGCAGATTCGGGGGATCGGGATCGGATGTCCCGGGCCGATTGATCTGGACAAGGGCCGGATTCTGACGACACCGAATTTGGGCTGGGACGACGTCGACATTGAGCAGTTCCTGCACAAGAAATTCGATTGTCCCGTGGTCGTGCTCAATGATGTCGATGCCGGCTTGTACGGCGAGTATCAGTTTGGGGCTGCCACCGGGTCGCGTTGTGCCGTGGGGATTTTTCCCGGGACCGGCGTCGGCGGTGCGTGCGTGTACGAAGGCACGATTTTGCAGGGGGCAGGGGTCAGCTGCATGGAGATCGGTCACACCCGCATCAGCAGCGGCACGCGCAGCAGCGGCTACGAATTGCCGGGGACGTTGGAAGCCGAAGCGAGTCGATTGTCGATCGCTGCCGAAGCGGCCAAGGCGGCGTTCCGCGGAGACGCGCCGTCACTGGCCAAAAACGTCGGCACCGATCTGTCCGATATCCGCAGTGGCGCGTTAGCCGATGCGATCGAAGCGGGTGACAAAGTCATTCGGCGGCTCGTCGAGGACGCGTCCGAGTCGATCGGCATCTCCGTCGTCAACATCATTCACCTGCTCTGTCCCGACACCATCGTGCTCGGTGGGGGAATGGTCGAGGCGATGGAGGATCTGATCGTCGGAACGGTCACCAAGACGGCGCGCAAAAACGTGATGAGCGTCTACAAAGATCGCTTCAAAGTCGTCGCCGCCAAACTCGGCGACGACGCCGGAGTGAAAGGCGCCGCCGCATGGGCTCGGCGGAAGGTTGGGGAATAAGTTTCAAGTTTCAAGTTTCAAACCTGAAACCTGAAACCTGAAACTGTTTTAAACGCGATCGATGTAGCGGTTGATGACGCTTTCGAGCAATTCTTGGCGTCCGCTGACGTTTGGTTCTGCGTCGCCTTTTTCCAGCATGTAGGTTTCCAAGTCGGCGAAGGTGACTTCGCCGGCTTCGATCTTTGCTCCGATGCCGCTGTCGAAACTGCTGTAACGCTCGCTGATGAATCCTTCCAGTGCGTTGTCGGCGCGGATGGCCGCGGCGATCTTGAGCCCCTTGGCGTAGGCGTCCATGGAGCCGACGTGGGCGTAGAACAGATCGATCGGTTCAAAGGATTCGCGACGGACTTTGGCGTCAAAGTTCACGCCGCCGCTACCGAGTCCGCCGTGCTTGAGGATGTAGTACATCATCTGGGTCGTCAGGTAGTAATCGGTCGCGAACTGGTCGGTGTCCCAACCGAGCAGCAGGTCGCCGGTGTTCGCATCGATGCTGCCCAAGGCGCCTTGGGCACCGGCATAATCGATTTCGTGCATCATGGTGTGGCCGGCCAGCGTCGCGTGGTTGGTTTCCAGGTTCAGCTTGAAGTGATCGGTCAGGTCATAGGCACGCAGGAAGTTCATGCAGGCGGCCGCATCGCTGTCGTATTGATGCTTGGTCGGCTCTTTCGGTTTCGGCTCGATCAGGAATTGTCCCGTGAAGCCGATCTCCTTGGCGTAGTCGACGGCTATGTGAAAGAACTTGGCCAGATGGTCCAGTTCACGCTTCATGTCGGTGTTGTAAAGGTTCTGATAACCTTCTCGGCCGCCCCAGAACACATAGTTTTCGCCGCCGAGTCGATGCGTGACTTCCATCGCTTTCTTGACTTGTGCCGCGGCGTAGGCGAACACGTCGGCGTTGCAGGTCGTCGCGGCACCGTGCATGAAGCGGGGGTTGGAAAACATGTTCGCGGTGCCCCACAGCAGCTTCACGCCGCTGCGCTCCTGCTCCTCTTCGAGCACATCGGCAACCGCGTCAAAGTTCGCATTGGTCTCCGCCAGCGAAGCGCCTTCGGGGGCGACATCGCGGTCGTGAAACGCATAGTAGGGGGCCTGCAGCTTTTCGAACAACTCGAATGCGACACGTGCCCGGTTCTGAGCGTTTTCGACCGACTCGGTGCCATCGTCCCAGGGGCGAACCGCCGTGCCCGGGCCGAACGGGTCGCTGCCGGTGCCGCGGAACGTGTGCCAGTAAACGATCGAGAACCGGAAGTGGTCCTTCATCGTTTTGCCTTCCACGACCTCTTCGGGGTTGTACCAACGAAACGCGAGGGGGTTGTCGCTCTGGGGGCCTTCGTATTGAACGGTCGAGATGTCGGGGAACGCTGACATGACGTTAGGGGGAGTAGGGTGTTGGGAAAGAATCGTCAGGGAACGATCGGGAATGAGAAACGCCCAGTTTTGAAACCTTGACGTTCCCAAACAAGCCGATAAGCCCGGAAGTTGAGACGCAGACTCATTCGGGTGGGAAAGGATCTCAATCCCGCCGGCATTCTAGCACGTGGCGTGAGCCGGTGGCGCGCGATGGCTGCGCGTGAGGCAACACGCGCCGGTCGCTGGCGCGTCCCGCTGGGGTCAGCGATCTTTCGCTTCGCCGCCGGGCTTGCCGAGGGCGTTCTTGTATTGCTTGATCGCTTCGGTGCGGGTGGCCATGAACTTGCGTTTGTCGTCATCGCTCATCTTTTCCCACTCTTCCGACGACGGCTTGCGGAGCTTTTGGGCATACTCGGCTTTCCGTTCGGGCGTCCAGAAATCGGCGGCGGGCTTTTTAAATTCTTTGCCGATCGAAAAGTCCTGTTTGGAGAATTCGGTTCCGGCGTAGGCGGTCGATGGTGAATCCGGCCGAGACGCCGGCGCAGCCGACGTGGGTGTGGAATCCGGATCGGCCGCTACGTCGGCCGGGGCGGCGGGGAGGGAAGCGGCCAGCTCCGGCCGATTGAGCAATGATTCTTCGTCCGGTCGGGCGATCAGCGACCAGCGGTGCAGCATGCCGAAGCGATCGCTGCGGGAGCAGCGGATGGTCAGCTGCCAAACGCCGTGAATGGTCTTGCCGTTGAAGGCACTGAGGCTGGGCTGTCGTTTGGTCAAGCCTTCCGGTTGGAAGGAGCCTTCGAAGGGTGGTCGGGCTTTGACGATCGGTGTCGATGCCTGGTCGTCGAAGACGGTGCGGTCGAAGTGATCGTCGCGTCCGCCGATTTCGGTGAACAATTCGATCCGCGTTCCGTCGGGCCCGGTCAGGTACCCGTCCAAGCTGGAAACGTTGGTGTGCGTCAGCGACAGTTGCAGGTTCAGGTCTGCGATCAGGAAGTTTTCGGTGATGTCGATTTCTGAAACGATGGTTTTCTTGGGTGGCAAAATGTCGGCGTCCGTATTTTCAAACACGCCGCCCATCATCGACTTCGACGCCATCACTTCCTGCGGAGCGAGCAGGCCGTCTTGATTGCTGTCCAACGCAACAAACTCTGCAACGCGGGCGTCGGTCAGTTCGGTTGCGAACTCGGTCAGGTCGACTTGTTTGTCGCGGTTGGTATCCAATTCGTAGAACCAGCCGGGCAGGCCTTCGACTTGATCGCCGGTTTGATCCTGCAGGTTGCTGAAGTAGGCGAACAATTCGTCGCGTGACAGTTCGCCGTTTTGATCGGCGTCGACGGCGCCGGCGGGAATCCCGAGTTCGACCGTCTCTTCCATCTCCAACCGACCGTTGCGATTGTCGTCGAAGCGTCCCAGCACGGCGGCGGTCAGCCAAAAGCGGTCGCCACCGGTTCTCCACCATTCCGAACGTTCGCGCCGCCGCCGGTCGTCTTCGCTTTCTTTTTCGCTGGGGCGAACGCCGCTGCCGGTGCGGCGGCGTTGTTGGATCAACTCGCTGGAATCGTTGCTCAGCATTCGCCGCCGGGCGTACCGTTGAGCGAGTTCGAGCCGGCTGAGTTGATCGTCGTTGTTCAGGTCCATGCTGAAGGGATCGCGGTGTGTCCAGCGGGCGCGGGAGGCTTCGTAACGGCTCAGGTAGCCGTCGCGGTCGCGGTCGTAGCGTTCCAGGGTTTCGTCCGCTTCTTCAAGGTCCCGAAATTGATAGGGATACTTGACTTGCGGCAGACCGAACTCCGGCACGACCGGATCTTCGTCTCGCGGCCGAAAGCTTTTCACTGCTCGATCGTCGCTGGCGCGGACCCGTTCACCCGCGACGCCATTTTTCAGCGCGTGGTAAATGCGAGCGGCTTCCTGCCAATTTTCGATCCGATTGGGGCGGTCCAGGGACATCCGTCGGGCTTCGGCGATGCGTTCCAGGTAAGGCCTGGAAAGCGTTGTGATCTCATCGGGTTCGATGTATCCATTCTCGTTTCGGTCGAGCAGGTCCAGGGATTCCCGCAGACCGGATTGGGCGAGCACCGTGGTGGTGCCGAAGCCTGTAGCGACCATCCCGACGGCCAGGCACATCGCAGGTGCGAGCAGGCGCAAGCCGGCTGATGTCTGGTCGAGCCCGAACCAGGCCTGGAAACGGCGGAAGAAACTGAAACGGATCATCGTTCGACTCGTCAACGAAGGGCGTTGCGGGGTCACTAGTTTTTACCGTTGGTCGAGTACGGCGAACGGGACGAAGTCGTCCGTGGTGCCGTTCGCGAAGTCGATCGGGATCGGCCATCGGACTGGCCCAGGAAAATCTCTTGCAGCACGGTTTCCAGCACTTCGCTGTTACTCGGCGTGATGACCTGGATCATTTGTTCGCCGCGGACGTCGATTGTCTTGACCAACGCTTCGACTTCTTTGAACAACGGATCGGGTGCGGTCACGATCAGCGAATTGCTGGGCTCGTGAACGGCCAGTGTCATTTTCGGCTCCAAGTCGCGAGCCTGTTGTGCCGCGGGTTTGGGGGCCGGTTTCTTCGCGTCGGACTTTTTGTCTTTGGCCGATTCCTGTGGTTCATTGCGAGCCGCGTCGGCTCTGGACGCGCCGCTGCCGGGGGCACCGGGAGCTGCGGTGGCCGCCGCGACCCGTCCGGCGAACGCCTGCCGGATTGCCGCTTCGACCTCGACGGCTTTCGAGTTTTCCAGCTCGATGATGTGCGAGGTGCCGTAGGTCTCGATCGAAGTGATGCTGCTGTCTTTTTCGATGATTTGCAGGTAGTTCTCGATCAGCTCGACATCCTCCACGGTGCCTTGAACGATCAACCGATTCAGTCGTGAATCGGCGACCACCGTCGCGGTCCCCGCGATCAACGTGATCGTGCCTTCGCGGTTGGTCACCAGGCTGCCCAGAAAGGAGCTGCTCGGGGAGGTGATCGATGCGTTGACCAGGGTGTCGCTGCTGCTGGCAACGGCTTGGCCGCCATCGAGCAATTCGGCCAGCATCCGAATGGCATCTTCGGGGCGGGTGAATTTCAGATAAAACACGACCGGTTCGGCGGGGATGGAGGTGCCCGGCCCGGCGAGGGTTTCCAGGTGATCTTGGAACTGGTTCAGGACGTCGATGTCGTCGCATTGGATCAACAGACCACGCGTCGTCAATTGGCATTCGATCGCCGCCTTGGTGACGTCGGGTGACGGGGTCTGCAGCAATCGACCGCGATCGGAGACCGACACGAACTGGGCGGGCGTTTTGCTTTCCAGGGCATCCAGAAAGTCGTCGCGTTGGTCCGGCGATCGGTCGTCGGCATCGAAGGCCACTCGTTCCCGCCGCGCGTTGTTCATCGATTCGTCGGATTCAAAGAAGACGATCGGATTGGGCAGTCGCCAGAATCGAGCCGCCAGCATCAGGGATTGCTTGGCATGATTGCCGGTCAGGGAGAGCAAGCGGATGCTTTCGTTGGACGCCATCGCGTCTTGTTTTTGATCGATACCTTCGACGATCTGTTTGATCTCAGCGATTTGTCCGGGGCGGCCGCGAACAAACAGTCGTCGGTTCTCCGGGTCGGCGTCGATTTTCGGTGGCTGCACGGGCTGTTCGTCTCGATCGCGGTCTCGACGATCACGGGTATCCAATTCCAGTGTCAGGTCGAGCATCTGTTCGATCAGGGCGATCGCCACGTAGGGGTCGACGGTCTTGAGCTGGATGACCTCGAACTGGGCTTCATCGGCGGCCATCTGCTGGACCGTCATCGCGATCTCTTCTTGAATCGACGGCGGTGCGAGTGCGACGATCGTTCCGGCGGTGTTGTCCTTGGAGATCCGGACATCCTTGCCGGCCAGCAGGGTTTGCAACACGTCGTACGCCAGATCGACATTTCCGCCGGCGACGACATGCGTCTGGAACTTTGCATCGGTCTCCGAATCGGTGAGCGAAGGCGTTGGAACGTCGATCGATTCGACCAGCTTTTCGATCAGTTTGACTTTGTCTTCGATACCGGTCACGAAGATGTTCTTGCCTTCCAAGTCCGCCGACAGACTGACGTCGATCCCGATCATTTCGCCGGTAGCCAGCCCCAGGTGGGGGCGAGCAACCAACAAGACGTCTTCCGCGTCGACGTACTGCAGCGGAAAGCTCTTGACGATCGTGCCGTTGTCCAGCTTGGAGGGTTCAAAGGAATCCAGGATGGCTTTGACATTTTTTAGCTTGGCGACCGTGTCGGTGACCATCAACTGATTGGTCTTTTTGAAGACCGCCGGTGTCATCATCAACTTGATCGCGCCTAATTCTTCCACCGCCTCCTCGGCCGAGAGGGCGCCGAGCGGGAACAGGCATTTGACGACGTCGTGGTTGTTTCGTTCAGGCAACTCGTCGGCGCGAATTAATTCCGCCAGCGCGTCGAGCTGTTGAAGACTGCGCGGATCGCTGAGGTTGATGACCGAGAGCAGGTTCCCACTTCGCACCAAGGTGTAACCCTGGGGCAGCAGGAACAAGTTGATGCGATCGATCGCCTCTTGATGCGTGAACGACGAAGGGTCGCTGTAGGTGAAGCTGCCGGCGGGAACGCCGTCGATGTGTAACGCCAGGTCGGCTTCGTCGGCGATCCAGTCAATCACTTCCCGCCAGGGAACGCCCGCGAAGGCGAACCGGACTTCCGCCTCGGGGGCGTCGGCCGAGGTCGGCTGTGGATCGTTAACCGGTTGCGTGTCCGCCAGTTCTGGTTGCGGTGCCGGCTGCTCCTGCGCAGACAGCGAAGCCATCGAAAGGAGCGGGCTGGCGAGCAGGCCGGCCATGACAAAGCGAAAGACGCGTTGGCCCGGGGGGAGCAAGCGGGCATGCCGTGATCGATTCATTCGGCAACTCGTTAGTCGTAGGAAACGCCCGTGTCTTGCGAGTCGAGCGTTATGGAGGGGGGCAGGATGCTGGCGGGGGACCGGTGGGGGCCGATCGCAGCAGAGGCGGGATAGTATAAAGGGTAGTGAAGCTGCCGACGAAGTCAATCTTGAACTGGTCGGCAGGCGAGAGAACTGGTCGTGCCCGCGTGCAGTCGCGAAAACGGAAGCGATGGACGTGATCAAATCGACACAAACTGATACAGGGGTTCAGCTTGTGAACTTGAGCAGCAGCCAGTCTCCCAATCGCGGAAAGGCGTTTCCCAACACGATCAACAGTCGCAGATAGCCCGGCAGGATGACATCGGTTCGCCGTTTTTGGCCACAGGCGAGCACGGCGCGGGCAACCGTCTCGGGCGGCAAGCCTTTGACTTTGGTTCCCCCGCCGGGCGCGGCGGCACTTGCCGGGAGCGTTGCATCGGTGCGATCGCGGTAACGTGTGCCGGCATCGTCACGGCGAATCGGACCGGGGCTGACCAAAGCGACGTGGATCCCCTTGTCCCGCCACTCCAGACGCAATTGTTGCGTCAACCCGGCCAACGCGTGTTTGGCCGCGTTGTAGCCTCCCAGGTATCGGGCGCCGACTTTGCCGGCCAGCGATCCGATGTTGACGATGCTGCCGCGTGATGATTCCAACAGCGGGGCAAACGCTTGGCAGCAGAGCAGGGTGGTGACGACGTTTTGATCGATCAGCTCATGCAAGCGATCCGCCGTCAGCTCGCCGGCGAGTCCGCGGTCACTGGCACCGACGCAATTGACCAGCACGTCGAGACGTCCGAATTGATCGTCGATGGTGGTTGCGATTCGTACACAGTCATCGCGAAGGCTGACGTCACCGGCCAGAGTGACAATGCTTCGCCCCGGTTTCGTGTCCAGTTGTTGCTTTGCCGCATCGAGTCGCTCGCTCGATCGCCCGACGAGGATGACCCGGTATCCGGCGTCGGCGAATGTCGCCGCGATGACCTGTCCCAAACCGGCCGAGCCGCCGGTGACGAGCACGGTCGAGACGTCAGCGATTGGGGGTGATTCGGGCAAGAGGGCGGGGGAGGGCAGGGGAGGGAAGGGCGGCCAGAACGTGACGTGATCACGGCCATTCGGTGTATGGGAGTGATCGGCCCATTGTAGGCAAAGTAACGGTGATCGACAGTGACCCCGCGGCGCGCTTTCTTTGCAGATGCGGCTTGGGACGCTACAAAATGTCACACTCCGGGACGGAAACGCTACTCACGCACCAACATTGACCATGCCCAGTCCGACGCTTCATCAGTCCTGCACCAAGATCGTCGCCACCGTCGGCCCGGCCTGTGATTCGCCCGAGCAGCTTGCCGAGTTGATCACCGCCGGCGTGGACGTCTTTCGCATCAATACCGCTCATGGGGAGATTGCCGATCACGAGAAGAAAGTCGTGGCGATCCGGCAGGCGTCCAAGCAAACGGGGACTCCCGTTGGAATTTTGTTGGACCTGGCCGGTCCCAAGATTCGTTTGGGGGAATTGTTCTGTGACCCCCTGCAGTGTGATGTCGGGATGGAGCTGACGTTTCTCCGTGAAGGCGAGCCCACCGCGGCACACGAAGTCACGGCGAGCTACCCCAAGCTGATCGACGAATTGCGTCCCGGCAATCGCGTCATGTTGGCCGACGGATTGGTGGCGTTGGAGGTTGTTTCGGTCGACCGCTCGCGGGCGGTCTGTCGGGTGACGGCGGCCGGCGAAGTTCGAAGCCGACAGGGGATCAACCTGCCCGGTGTCAAATTGTCTGTCTCGGCACTGCAACGCAAGGACATCAAGAACGCGATCTGGGCGGCGGATCACGAGATCGATTTTATCAGTCTTTCGTTTGTGCGTACCGCCGAAGACGTCTACTCGCTCAAGAGTGTTTTGTCGGCGCATGATTGTGAGGCGTTGGTGATCGCCAAGATCGAAAAACCCGAAGCGATGGAGAATCTGGAAGAGATCGTCGATGCTGCCGACGGGATCATGGTCGCGCGCGGTGACTTGGGCGTCGAAATCGATGTCGCCGAAACCCCGCTGGCGCAAAAGCGGATCATTGATGTTTGCAAGGAGAAAATCAAACCCGTTATCGTCGCGACACAGATGTTGGAATCGATGCACCACAGCGCGCGACCGACGCGTGCCGAAGCGAGCGACGTGGCCAACGCGATTCTGGATGGTGCCGACGCGTGCATGCTGAGCGGTGAAACGGCGGTGGGGGACCATCCAGTCAAAGCGGTGCAAATGATGAGTCGCATCATGCAGTTCACCGAGAAATCGCTGCGGCATGACATGTCCGATCGCGCGATCAGCAACCGCGTGCATCCGATCACCACGGCGGTTACCTACGCAGCGACCAATATCGCCGAAGCGATCGGTGCCGCGATGATCATCATCGCCACCAAGAGCGGCGGGACGGCCTGGGTCAAAAGTAAATCGCGCAGCTTGATTCCGACCCTGGGCGTCAGCGACTGTCCGGCAACCCTGCGACGGATCAACCTGTTTTGGGGCATCAAACCGCGTAAGGTGTCACAGATGGAACATCCCGCGATGATCCGCGCCGAGGTGTGTGATTGGGCCAAAGGCAAGGGCTATCTCAAGACCGGTGATCGCATCGTGTTTGTCAGCGGCAGCGGCGTGACCGAGAATGCGCACAATTCTGTTGTCGTTCATACAGTGGAATGAACGAACAGGAACTTCAGTCGTTCGTCTGTCGGATGTTGGGCGCCGACGGCGTGAGTGCCACCGAGTCGATCCAGTCGCTGTGGAGTGGCTATGGGCAAATCCTGCGGATGACGCTGCGCGGCGACGACGTGCCGTCATCGGTGATCGTCAAACACATCGCCCCGCCGGGCTTCGGCGTTGCCAATCCACGGGGCTGGTCCGGTGATGTTTCGCACTCGCGAAAGTTGCGGTCTTACGAAGTCGAAACGAATTGGTATCGCGATTGGAGTCGCGCGTGCGATTCACGCTGTCGCGTCCCGGCATGCTACGCGATCGAGTCGTTCGCCGGCGGCCGAGTCTTGGTGTTGGAAGATCTGGACGCGGCCGGTTTCCCGAGTCGTTGCGGGCGGCTGACCGATGCGCAGCTCCATGCGTGTCTCGGTTGGCTGGCGAATTTTCACGCGACGTTCCTGGGGCGAGTCCCGAGCGGGTTGTGGGAAACCGGAACGTACTGGCATTTGGAAACCCGGCCGGACGAATGGTCTGCGATGCAAGCCGGTCCGCTCAAGAACGCGGCCGCCAAGATCGATGCCCGGTTGTCAGCGTGTCGTTTCCAGACCCTGGTGCACGGGGACGCCAAAGTCGCCAACTTTTGTTTCGGCGATCTTCACGACAGCGTCGCCGCGGTGGACTTTCAATACGTCGGCGGCGGTTGCGGGATGAAGGACGTGGCGTACCTGATGGGCAGCTGTTTGAGCGACGAGCAATGTGACCGTCGCGAGGCGGAATGTTTGGACGTCTATTTCGACGTGTTGCATTCACGGCTCGATGCATCGACCGCCGACGACCTGGAGCGGGAATGGCGGTCGCTGTTCCCTTGGGCTTGGGCCGACTTTCATCGGTTTTTGTGCGGCTGGTGCGCGACGCATCCCAAGCTGACCGGTTACAGCCGACGCATGGTCGAACGCGTCTTGGGTTAATAGCGATCGGTTTCGTCGATCAACTCGCCATCGGAACGGTTGCCGAGGTAGCGGTAGACCTGTTCGTCGATGCCGTGAGTCAGGAAGATGACCGAACCATCGGCCATGGCGAAGTTTCCTCCGCCGGCGTGGTAGCTGTCAAAGCCGCCGACTTCCAAGGCGCCCAGTTCTTGGTCCATCAGGTCGCTGTAGGTCCTGTCAACAAATTCCCCGGTGTTGCGCAAGGTTGCACGTGTTCCGGTGATCCAGCCCAAGGCGTCTTTGTCGCCGAGGTGTTCGCCGACCATGATCGTGTTGCTTGACCCGTCGGTGATTTGGGCGAAGCGGAGAGCGCTGTTGAGGAAAAAGATGCCGTTGTTGTCGGCATCGATGGGGGCTTCGACGTCGTGATAACAGCCGGCGTAGTCCGAGGTGCCGACTGGGTTCGTCCTATCGCGGCCGAAAACCATTGGATTGGACGGGCATCGATAGGCGGGGATGCTGTAGCTACGCACTTCAGCGTTTTCAGGGCTGTAGGCGCTCTTGTTGAAATCCAGTTTCGTAAACGCGGCTTGCTGTTCGATGTAGGGCAAGATGCGTGTCATCCATCCGATGTGGTTGCCGGCATTCTCTTCATTGCGAATCGGGCCCTGGTCGTCGGTCACGCCGTCGGGCAGATGCTCCATCGAGAATTCGTAATGATGGACCGAAAGAGCGATTTGCACCATGTTGTTGGAGCAGGACATGCGCCGTGCGGCTTCACGTGCGGCTTGGACGGCCGGCAACAGCAAGCCGACCAGCACGCCAATGATCGCGATCACGACCAGTAATTCGACCAGGGTAAATGCGTTTCGTTTCATTGGACTTCGCTCGATGAGTAAACGTAGGATTGGGAGGTGATGTTGGGGGCGGTTCCGAGTTTGGCGGTCACGGTTGTCTGGTCGTCGTCGACAGCAATCGTGACCGTTGCCGCGGCGTCGCGTCCGGCAAACGACAACCGCGGTTGCCAGGTTTCGCCGCTGTAATCGCGGTTTCGTTTCGATTGCATCGCCGCCCGCAGGATTCCGGCGTCCAGCAATCGCTCGGTTTGATGCATTTGCAGCCGGGTTCGGGTTTCACGCCGGGCGGCCAATGCGTCTTTGGCGATCAGGCCGATCAGTGACCCGACCACGATCAGGCAGGCGAGGACACAGATCATCAACGCGCCACGCCGTCGCCGTCTTGGCTGAATCCTCATGATGCGATGTCTCCGTTTTGATGGCGTAGTCGCAAGCCAATCGACATCCGCAGCGATCGCCAAAGGGGAGTTTCGGACTCGGCGAAGGGCGTGATCGTTTTGACGTCCAGTTGAATCTGGTTGTCCGTTTCCGATCGCGTCAACACGAGCGTCCGCGGACGTTTGAATCGATAGACTTCGTTTCGAACAACGTCATCACCGCTACGCTCGGTGCGGGTGACGGTAACGTCCGTGAGGGTGTAAACCACCTCGTTTTCGTTGACGGAAAGCCGCAGGGACTGGCCGGCCGTGTCGCCGGAATCCAGCTCCGCTTGATTGGCGATGTGCAGATCGTTGCGGAGTTGACGGCTGAGCTGGAAAAACGTCTGGTCGTCCAAGCGTCGATGTCGCGCCAGTGTCGACCAATCAAACGCTTGGTGGACCAAGCCGACGGCAACCATCATCACCGAGCTGCCGATGGCGATTGCGATGCTGAGCTCACGGAGCGTGAATCCGCGGCGTGCGGTTCGAGATCGGGTCAGCGACTTCATTGGTCGGCCTCCTGATCGTTCTCGGCAGGTTCAGCGTCGGCACGTTCAGCCTCGTCAGAGTTTGCCTCGTCTGAGTTTGCCTCGTTGGGGCTGGAAGATTCCGCGGAGCTGGTCGGCAGGGGATCGATCCAGGCGACCAGGGTGACCGGCAGCGGTTCACCGGCGCGAGTCCACTGCAGCGACAATTCGATGCGTTTCCCGTCGTCGTCGTCGACAAGGGTTCCTTCGATCGTCGCGTCATGCAGAACGTCTGCGATTGCCGGTGACACCGTCAGCTGTTCGATCGCTTGGCGTCTGGGTTCAGCCGGCATCGCGATCAGTCGGTCCAGTTGTCCGGACAGTTCATCGGCGGCAAGCTGTTGGTGGCGGGTTTGTTTCCAAATCCGTGCCGAACGGATCACCATCGGGACGGCGACCGAGAGCATCACCAGGGTGACGCCGGCGGCGATCAGCGTTTCGAGCAACACGAGAGCGTTGCGTCGGTCACGTAATCGTGGGTGGAGTGGGTGGAGCATGGAAAGGGGTGGATTAGGCGAGTGAAGTGACCAAGCTGGTCAGGGTTTGCATAACGGCGATCGTGATCCAACCGACAAACAGTCCTAGAACAATGATCGGAATGTGTTGCAGCACGCGGGCCATCGATTCGGCTTTTTGGTAGGCATGTCTGCGTTGCTTGACGGCCAACGTGTCGAGAGTCCAACCGCGGAGTGGCGGCGATTGGATTTTGTTGATCTTGTCGGCCTGGTTCTTGTGGATCAAACCTTGGTTGGCCAATTGAATCCAGATGTCCGCATCGGTCTGGGCATCGGTGCGGGCGCGGAGCAGACGTTTTCGGGTTCGGCGGTCGGGGTGAAACTGGGCCGCGGCGGTCAGTGTCGGCGCGATCGGTGTGCCTTGTCGGGTGGGCACGGCCAGCAATCGCAGCAGACCGGCGGATCGTCGTTCGGCGATCGTCGGCAGCAGTCGTCCCAGGGGTGAGAGTCGAATTCCACGCCGCACGTCTTCAAAGAGCATCAGGATGCAGGCACCCAAGACGACCAGCAATGCGATCGGAACCACCGCCGCGAAGGTGTCGCTGAAATGGACCAGTGCGAGCATCAGCGGCGGCAATTCCATCGCAAATTCTTCGAAAATCTGCTCGAAGGTGGGGACGATGAAAATCATCAAGAACGAAGCGACCAGGATCGCAAAACAGAGCACGCCGAGGACGTAACCGAGCATGCCGCGGATGATTTCACCGGCCGCGGCTTGGCCAGCGTCATCGCTACGTTCCAGCAGGAACACAAACGTTTCATTGAGCGTCTGGGTTTCGATCGCACATTGAATGGCCAACGTGTCGTCTTCATCCAAGACACCCGGCGTGTGCGCCAGTGCGGCGCTCATCGAACTGTCCGCGGCGATCCATCGTTGAAGCATCATCAGCTTCTTGCCGTAGCGACCGGGATGCTCGGCCGCCAAATTCCGAATCAACGTTTTCGGATCCAAACGTTGCGAGTGGGACAGTGCCAGAATTCGAAGCAGTGCGTTCTGTTTGCTGCGCGTCGAATTGCCGACCAGCCCACTGGGAAGCATCGATTGGAGCAGTCCGGAGAGAAAATTGAACATGTGATCGATCAGGAGGAGAGAGACGAGACCAGACTGACCATTGGCGAAAACAACGCGAGGACGAGAAAGCCGATCATCAGACCGACACCGATGACGGTGAATTGTCCGAGGATGAACGCGACCCAATCCTTGCGACGCATCGACAAGTCACGATAGCTGGCGGCCAGTTCGCGAAGCATCGTTGTGTTGGGCGGCGAGGGGACGGGATGGGCGGACGGAAGGGCGGGGTTGAGTGCAAACAGAAAGTTCGGCGGAAAGATCAACGCGGAACGGGTCCGATGCAACAGGCTTGCGTCGTGGCCGGCTTGGATCGCAAGGTCGCCGATCAGGCTCCGCATTGCCACGTCGGCATTGGATTCGGCGGCGATCTTGAGCGCCCGGTCCAGTTCGATCCCTTCGTCGACCAGTTCCGCGACTTGCAATGCAACCTTGGCCAGCGATTGTCTCATCATCGGGCCGTGCACCGACGTGCCGAACAGCTTTCGTTTGACGGAAGTGTCGCCGATCCAGACCCACAACAGACCCGCCACACCGGACAGAAACGTGCACAGCAGGATGAAGGCCAGCAGGGGATGGGCATCGATCCCTCGCGAGAGATTGATCAACGCCTCGGTCGGGGCCGGCAGTCGCAACCCGAACTCCCGGTACATTTCATCAAAAGTCGGGACCAGGAAGACGATCACTGCCATCAGCAAGGCGATCGCGATCAGCATCAGGATCAGCGGATAGGCGATGGTGCGGATCTTTTTGGTCCGCAGGCTGTGCTGGAAGGCGGACTGTTCGAGCATCGCGGTCAACGCATCGGTCGTCGCCGCCGACGATTGGAGCGTGAGCAGCCAACAATGCTCCGGGAACCGGGCGACAAGCTGCGCGGGAGTCGCGCCTTCGTCGAGGGCGGTGGCGAGCTGACGCAGTGTGTTGCGTGTCCAAGCACTCGGGATCTCTTGGGCGATGTTTCGCAGTTGCGCCGGCAAGTCCTTGCGGGTGTTTCGCACCCGTTCGATGCGCTCGTACAGCGACTTCATCGGAACCAATGTCGTTTCGCCGCGTGGGTCGTCGCCTTTGGATTCAATCTTCATCGGTTCAACACCTCCATGGCACCCTCAGTTTGCAAGATCGCGATCCAGGGCAGAAACGTGGCCAAGCCATAGCCGAGCACGATCAATCCGGCGAACAGCAAACCGATAAAGGCGGGCAGTTTTGTCACGAAGGTTTGGCGACGGTCGCCGGCCAAAAAATGGTAAAACCCGGCCAGACGGCTCAACGCTCTCGCTTGAGACTGTGGGGCTCCGTTGCGGACGATGTTTTCGGCGATCGGTCGGATCGGGAGCTGCGGAGAAACACTGGTGCTGGCCAGCGAGAGCGCCGTTTCTTGGTCGACGCCCGACGTGATCAGCACTGCCAATCGCCGCGATTGTGATTCGGCCGCAAGCCAACGCGAGTAGGCGGTACCGCCGGGAAAGAGTGACAGCAGCGGGCCGTTGACCAGTTTGCGCCAGATCCACCAGCAGGCGATCATCAGGATCGGAAAGCCGATGATCCAATACGGCATGGCACCACGGATCGCAATCAACCACCCTGTCACACCGCTGGGGGTCAGCCCTTGTTGGGTGTATTGAGTTTCGATCGACGGAACCGAAAGCGTGCAGAAGATGATCATCCCGAGGTAGGCGAGCCCGGCGACGACAAGTGGTTCTTTAATCGCTTGGCGGAGCGGGCCGGCCGTCGCTTCACGATCAAGCTGTTGGATCGCGATCGACTCGAACACCGGCACCGGATCGTCGGACGCCAGCAACATTCGCGCGATCGCCCGATAACGCTCCGGCACGTCATGCTTTTCCAGCAACGCGTCGGGCGAAAGGTCGCGTCCGACATCGACGAGCAGCCGTTCGTTGAGTTCACGAAGCCGTTCCGCCGTCTCGCTCCCGAGTCCAAAGTCCAACGGAATGTTCAGGCCAACAATGGCGATCGCTTGCTGGTTGAGAGAGAGCAGTCGCGCAGCGGTTGATTCAGACATGAAATGGCTTGGCGGCGGCGGAAGGGATCATCAGGGCAAAAGGCTGATGCGCCGGCGTCGCGAATTTGTCTGATCGATTGAAAGAAAATCGTGAATGTCGGTCGGACGTTGGAGTGGGCAAGACCTTGTTGCCGGGCAGGATCGGGCGCAGAGGCATATGCTGCAGAAATCATTCCGCAGCGTTTGCCCGAAGGGCATCAACAACAGAGCCTGGGGTTACGCCCGGATTCGCTGGGGCTCATCCGGTCTCATTGCAATCGGCATGCACAGCATGCCCTACGCCTCCTCGGCATGCACAGCATGCCCTACGACTCCTCGCCAGCCGAGCCGGCCGGCAGAGCCGGCGGGGATGGCAAGCAGGATGCTTACCCCACTTGGTGGTTGGAACGCGTTCTACTGCACCGGGACGAGTTTGCTGGTTTGGCCCAGCAATCCGTTGGCGGCCGACGCACTGTGATCGAGCAGGAACGGTCCGACGGTGCGATCGAAGTGGTGCAGCAGCACGGTCGTTGCGTCGGGCTCGTGTCGCTTCGTTGGCGTGAAATCGTCATCATAGCGGACCCCTGTCGACAGTCGGAATTCGTCCAGTTGGCCGGTAAACGATCGAGTCGGATTGCCGGCGTGATCGGGATCGGCACCGAGAAACAACGGCAGCGCGTTCGGTTTGCGTTTCCCCTTGGCAGGCTTGGATGCAACCCGTTTGCCGTTGATGTACAGGATCACGTTGTTTCCGTCGTAAACGCCGGCAAGGTGCGACCACTGGTTCAGCGGCAAGGCGTCTTGGCTGATCGCCGAGACGTAGCGGCCGCCCAGGTGCACGTCGAATTGGACGATTCCGTGGTCGGAGAAAAACGCGTACTCAGAGCTTTGTGTTTTTGCGATGATCGCGTCAAAGCCGTCTTGCCGTGTCGGTTTGATCCAGGTTTCGATTGTGAAGGGTCCGGAGGGCAGCTCGAAGGCATCGTCGCGGATCGCGATCGCAGAGGCTTCGTCGCTGACCAGCAGCGATTGATTGGGCGACGAGGCAAAAAAGTCAGCCGGAACCTCGCTCAATTGCAGTCCGATCGGAAACTCTGCCTCGGGCAAGTCGACCGCGACGTTCTCGCCGAGGTAGCGTTTGGCGATCGTAACCGCCGGGTTGCTGGTTGCGACGCCGGCGTTGGGACCGCGACGGATCACGAATTCCACGGTCTTCGTTTCACCCGATTGCAGCGCCAGGTGTTGATGATCGAGCGTCGATGACCATTGGCTTTCCAGCGATTGTCGAGCCATCAGGATCGTCAACTCGACGGGGTGCTCGGCGGGGTTATCGAGTTGCAGCTTGACGACTCCGTTGGCCGATCCGTCGAACGAGAGCATCACGTCGTCGGAAAGTTGTTTCGGTCGAATCGATTGGGCCCGTTCAATCTCTTTCAAAAACTCTGGCGTGAATTGCTTGGGGTCAAACACCGCGCCGACCGGCAGCGACGAGACGGTGATGCGTTTGGGACGCACGGTGACGACGTTGAAGTGATGCAGATGGCCCGCGCCGGGGATCGGCAGATCGTTGGGGATGTGGCCGCCGGTGGTCGCCAAGGCGTAGTACTCGATGCCGTCCTTGACGCCGTCGTAACGCATCTTGTGGATGTGTCCGGCGAAGACGGCGGAAACATTGCCCGCGTCGGCCAAGCGTTGATGGACGGTGTCCCAGTTGGATCCGGTGTAGCCGCCGCCGATCCAACGCGGATGATGCAAGAACACGAACACGTGATCCTGGCCGGAGAGATCCTTCAACGCCTGATCGAGAAAGTCGAGTTGTTGCTGGCTCATCTGTTGCAGACGCCCGGCGTTGAACGCTTTCAAGTTGGTCGCCGGGTCGCCTTCGTCGCTGTACAGCACGATGAAGCCGGCGTTCTTGTGGCGAAAGGAATACCAGAGCGGACCGAAGTGGTTTTCGTAGTTGGATTCATGGTGTCCCGGAGGTGCGGGGTTGTCGCCGCGCCAGTAGATGTCGTGGTTTCCCGCCACCGGGAACCAACGCATCTTCAGACGATTCATGATCTGTTTGTATTCGTCGGCTTGCTCAAGCCACTCGGGCGTTTCGTTGTAACCTTGGATCAGATCGCCGACGGTCATGACCAGATCGGGGTCCAGCAGATTGGTATCGGCGACGGCTTGCTCGAGGACTTTCAAACCGGCGGGAACGCCTCCGGTTCGGTCGCCGTAGACGATGAATTGAAACCCGTCTTCGGCGACCGACGGCGCGATGACTTTCGCCGCCGATCGGGTCGTCAAGACACTCGGCGGACGATCGTGGTCGTGGCGATGGTCAGCGGCGCCTTCGTGCGCCGACGCGATCAACGGAAGGAACAGTGTCGTGGCAACGATCAGCGAAAGGCGGGTTACAAGATTCATGGACTCGGTCGAAACAGGGGGGAGTTCACGGAGAGGGCAATCGTCTCCGATGCGCGTCGGAGTCGAGTGAGGATTAGAACGCGAATCCGATCAAGGGAAACGCCTACGGCAGAAACTAAACGGAACCTTCATTCGATTCATCGGGTCCGTTGAGCACTTGAAAGACTTCGGCCAGCACGTCGGCGACGCGTTCGCTGACGGTGAGATTCCGCGGCGGATGGGGCGGTGACGACGGCGCGATTAACGCTTGCGCGGCCGGTGAAGTTGCTCCGGCACGGTTGGCGGCCGGCGGTGCGATCGGCGGCGAGGCATCGGGATCGGGTACGGTGCTCATGCCACCAGTTTAGTCTGGCCGGGCCGATGGCGGCAAACGACGGCTATTCCAACTCGATCGTGTCCATGACTTGATACGTCGGCCCAGACTTGTCGAGAAAGCTGGCCATCAGGTGAACTTCATCGACCACCATTTCGCCGATCTGGATGTCGGCCAGATCCTTCATCGCCTCGACCAACGCATCGCCGCCCCGCCTGGAATTGCTGCGGGTGCGTCCGAGGGTCAGGTGCGGTGTGTAATCGCGTGGTTCGGGTTTGAACCCCAGGTCGGCGAGTTGCTTTTCCAGTCCGGCGACCAGTTGGACCAGGTTTCCGGTCGGGTCGTCCACCCCGATGAAGACGATACGTGGTTTTTCGGCATTGGGAAAACCGCCGGTCCCGGCAAACCCTAATTCAAAGGGTTCGAGTTTGTCGGTCACGCGACGAATCGCTTTGCAAACCGCGGGGACTTCGACGTTGTCGACTTCGCCGAGGAACTTCAGGGTTAAGTGAAAATTTTCGATCGGCACCCACTTGAAGCTGTCGTCGAGCGGTTTGAGCCGTTTCATGATCTTTCCGGCGGCGGAAGTGACGGCGGCGGGGACCGGAATGGAGATGAAGGATCGGATCGTTTGCATGAATCCAACGCGTTTCTTTACACTGATCGGGAAATGAAAAACTTTGTGCCCCCACCGTTTAAGCCCGACCTGTTGATCCGCGGCGGGCATTTGCAAACGCTCGCATCGCTTCGGGCACCTGGGCAACAGATCGCCGCTGACGCAAACCACGTGGTGGAGTTGCCGGACGGGGACGCCATTGTGCTGCATGAGAACGCAGCGGTCGATGGTGGGGCGGTCGATGGTGGGCGATCGGCGGCATCGGATATCGGTCGGACGGGGCCGTTGGCAGATCGCACGTTGGGCGGTCGCACCGTGGTGTTGTTCCACGGGCTCAGCGGTTGTCACGGTTCCCCGTACATGATTCGTTTGGCCGGCCGGTTCGTGCGGTTGGGGTGGACGGTTTACCGCGTGGACATGCGCGGTTGCGGTGCGGCGCGGGATTTGTCGCGGGGCTTGAGTCACGCCGGCCGCAGCGAAGACGTGTTGGCCGCGCTGGATTTTGTTGCACGACGGCATCCGGATTCACCGCTGGCCGCGGTGGGCGTCTCATTGGGCGGGAACCAGCTGCTGCGTCTGGCCGGTCGGGTCGGTGCGGGGTTGGACGCCCGGCCGGAGTGGTTTGATCGGCTGGAGCGAATCGCGGTGGTCGCCCCACCCATTGATTTGGTCCGCTGCAGCGAAAACATGGAGCGGCTCTCCAGACGGTTGTACAACTACTACTTCATTCGCACCCTGTTTGAACGGATCGCGCCGGCGGTCCGCGAGCGCGAGCATTTCCAGAAAATCGCTTCGCTCGGTCGCCCCAAAACGCTGCTCGAGCTGGATGATCGGCTGACCGCTCCGCTGAGTGGTTTCCAGGGGGCTTTGGAGTATTACCGACAGTGTGGGGCGACGCATGTGACCGCGTCCAATCCCGTCAAAACCTTGGTTCTGGCGGCAAAGGACGATCCGATCGTCCCGGCGGATTGTTTCACCAATGCACGCTGGCCCGATCGAACACGCGTGTTGCTGACCGCAACCGGGGGGCATGCGGGATTTGTCGGCCGCCAGCGATCGTATTGGATGGATGATTGTTTGATTGCTTGGCTGAATCGACTTTGATTGTGCTGCCGTTCTTCGTGTAAGCTACTGACTGAGAGAGTTGAGTTTCGGGTCGTTTGGGACTGAGGCAAATCAATGGCTGGTGATTACCACGGCTGGGACCAGGAGGGCGACCGCTGGCGTTTCGCGGATACCGTGGGACGTCCCAAAAATGAGTCGGTGTTTGTGATCGAAGATTTCGGGGAACCGACATCTGCCAGGCAGGCTTTGTCCGCGATCATGTCGGCGATGGCTCAATTCAAAAATCGTGTTCAGGTGGTCCAGACCGACAGAAATAATCGATTGATCCGGAAACTCAAGGAAGCGTCGTTGTTGAGAGTGGCCGATATCAAGGTCGGCGAGACGCAGCAGTGGGGCGTTTTGGGCGTGCATCCCAAGCGGCCGACCCCGAAGCGGTCCAAGTGGAAATTCTGGGCATCGTAGGCTGGCGTCCGTGACGCTCATGACGCAGCGGGCGGATGGGCCAACGTCCTGTTCGGATTGTTGATACCCGCGTCGGCTGGAGACTCGTGTGATCGCGCCCCATGGGGGAACAAGCGAAGAAACCGACAGGCCGTCTGGCGGACCTGTTTTGAAACGGGGGAGATGAAACGTTGGTTCGGCGACGATCAGAAACGGCAGCTCAGATGCTTCCCAGCCGTACGCCCTTGAAGGTGCCGCTGACGGTCGCCACCGCAGTCGCCTTGATCACACTGGGCGTGACGCTTCAGCCCCAGGCGGAGCGACTTGCGACACAGGCATCACCGCAATCGATGCCGCACTCCTCCGAATCGACTCGGGATGCCGCACTGAGTTCGCAGACGGCACGACGCGTCGCGCGGGCGCGGTTCTATGACGCCGAAGTCATCCCATTGATTGCCGAAATCGATGACCAAAATCGGTTGGCAGCCGATCGTTGCCTGCAGCGGATCGATCGGACACTCAAGCGGTACCATGCCGGGGTCGAGCCGTTTGTCGAAGACATGACCAGCATCTCCACACGACTGGGCGTGCTGAAACGCATGCCCGGCGGCTGGTGGACGAGCGACGGCCGCGTCGAAGCGTACGTGCAGGACAAATTTGAATCGCATTTGTTTTCCGAAGAAACGCTGCTCGATGACATCTCCACCGCGCTGCTGCAATTTCGTCGTGATGTCGACGCCAATCAGACCTTGATGCTGACGCGCGTCCAGGCGGCGCTGACGACGTCCGACTTGCCGGGAGTGCAATTGGAACAACACGACGCCTTTTTCCGAGAATTGTCGACCGAGCTGGGCCGTTACGCGGCCGGTCAGGGAACGACGAGTGTGGAAAACATGCTCGGCGCCCTGGTGCTCGGCGAGGTCGGTGCGTTTGCCGCTCGATCGGTCGTCACCGGCTTGCTGGTCCGCTTCGCACCCTCGGTGGCGATCAGCTCGGCGGCCGGTGCGAGCGCGACGGTGGGGGCTTCGGCGACCGGTGCCGGCGGCGGATCGATCGGGGGGCCGGTCGGTGCCGTGGTCGGTTTCGGGGCCGGGTTAGCGATCGGTCTGGTGATCGACTGGTGGATGACCGAACGGTTTGAAACGGAATTAACCGGCCAGATGCACATCTACCTGAACGATCTGGAGGCGACCTTGATTTCCGGTGGGGTGTTGAATGGCGATGCGACGACAAACCAAGCAACCGACGGCGCCGCGCGGCCGGGAATCGGTCTTCAGGATGCCCTGCCTAAACTATGTGGCCAATTGCGCGACGCCTATCGTGATCGTTTCTATCAGCAAATTGTCGACGGAGAATCGTTGTGATGATGAATGCCAGTCGCCGTTTGACACTCGCGTTGATCGGGATTCTGACCGCCCTGGTCGCGATCGAGCCCGCGCCCGTCGCCCGGGCGGGATCACCGTTGGGCGTCCTGTCGGGTACGTCGGTTGCCCGCGCGATCCTGAAGTACTTTGGGAAAGAAGGCACCGAGGAGGCGACCGAATTTCTGGCTCGCCAAGGCGGACGTGAAATGGCCGAGCGCGTCGGCGCCGCGGCCGTACGTGAAGGCGGCCAAGAGACGGCCGAACAGGTCGGTCGGTTGGCCAGCAAGTATGGCCCCGAAGCGCTCACGGCGCTGGACAATGCCCCCGAGTTAACGCCGCTGTTGGCCGCGCTGGACGAATTGCCCGAGTCCCAGGTGCGGGCGGCCTTGGCACGTCTGTCGGCCGGGCCCGCCGGGCGCGAACTGGCCCAGACCGTCGGCCGCGTGGGCGTCTCGGCACTGCGAAGTGAATTGAAACATCCGGGCGTGGGAGGGATGCTGGCCCGCGTGTTGGGTGACGACGGGGCGGAACTGGCGACCAAACTGACGAGCGATCAAGCCATCGTCGTCGGCCGACATGCCGATGATCTGGCGGCGCTGCCGACCACGCCACGCAACGGCGTGTTGTCGCTGTTGCGAAATGATGCCGAGCGGATGGTCGGCTTCATGGGGCGGTTCGCCGCCGACAATCCCGGCAAGACGCTGTTTACCGCCGCGACCACCACGATCATTCTGGCCGAGTCGGAACGTATTCTCGGCGGGGATGAAATCGTTTTCGATGCCGAGGGAAACCCGATCGTGGTCAGCAAGGCCGGCATCGCCGGGCGGACGATGAAGGCCGGGGGTGAAGCCATCGCCCACGTCTCGGTCAATTATCTGCAACCGCTGTTTCTGACCGTGATCGCGTTTGTCGTCACCTTCGCCACCCTGTTTCTGTCACTGAAATTGTGGCACACCCATCAGCGAGAAAAACTGCTGACGGCCGCGACGTTGAAGGAGCCGGAGACGATCGAGGGTTCGGTGGTGGAGAAGAAGTGAGGCGGAATGCTGGGTGAGGCGGAGGGGCAAGACGATGGGGGCAAGACGATGGGGGCAAGACGATGGGGGCAAGGAACGAGAAACAAGTGGGATAGGCTTCTAGCTTCTTCTTCTGCCGTCTCGCCTCACCTGACCTCTCGGAATTCCCCGTTGCTCGGTTCGCTCAGGTTTCTCAGGAACGTCGCCATCAATGGTTCGACGGCGATCGCGATCGTGTTGATCGTCACGTTGTGGACTTCATTGCGACGAAGGATGTCCAGCAGGATTGCCGAGGGATTCACGATTGGTCCGTACGTCGGTTCGCCGTCGGTCAGCAGGAAGACGGCTTCGAGTTGCGGGTCAAAGCTGAGCGATCGACGCAGCGCGGCATAGGTGTTGGTGCTCCGTCCGGCGGATAAGTATTCGACAAATCGGATCGCATTGCGTTTGTTCGTCTCGTTCGCTTCGACCAATTCTTCGCGCCAAGCACGGACATCGTTGTCGAACACCAGGATGCCGAACTGGCATTGTTCGTCCAGGCCATTGATCGCGGTGATCAATTCCATTTTAGCGCGTTGGATCCTGGCATGGCCGCCCACCACCGTCTTCATGCTGCCGCTGCGATCGATCAAAAACAGCAATCGCTTGGCATAAATGTTGATTCCATAATAGTGCGACGGCTTCAATCGTTTTTCCCGCGCGTAGGAGGCGGCTGATTTGGCCGGTTGCAATCCCATCTGCTGCGGGATCGACAGCTCCGGTTGCCCGTCTTGGCGGAGAATCTCGGATGCCTTGGCCAAGGCGTCTACTTGGGAAGACTCCGGTTTGGGGGTTAATCCGACCAGACCTCGCCAGGCCTGGTAGCGTTCCTCGTCGCCATCGAAATCTTCGCTGGTGACGTGTTGAAACTCTTGGTCCAGCCGATGTGCCAATTGTCCATCGACGTGTTCGAAGAGTTTGGCGAGACCCTCCCACGCGTCGGGATGTTTCATCTCCTTCAGTCCGCGTGCGAGTGTGAACCGGAATCCGTAGCTGGCATCAAAGGCCTCTGAACCGATCAGGCCGATGACGTCATCGATGGCGGCGTGGTGTTGGTTTTTGCAGAGGGTTTGAATCGATGCCATCGCCCAGGTCAGACGACTGCAATCGAGCAGGTCGACGAGCGTTTCGGTTGCCTCGGGGCGATCGACCGTTCCGATGAAGTCGATCATCAATCGCACGCCTCCGGGCAGTTCCGGCTGGCCCTGTTTGACCGCCCGGTCGAATCGGGCGTCTTTGCAAAGGATTTCCAAGGCGTCGACGACGATCGGTAGCGCGTACAGGCGGCTTTGAAAGTCGCTCGGGACCGACCGCAGCGCCGCGACACGCGCTTCGTCATGACGACCGGTCAGCAATCGACGAAAGCGGGCCTCGTTGCGATCGGCCGCGGCGGATGGCTGCGGAAACGACGCAAACATCGCCGACAGCAAAACGATGACGGCCAGTGGCCAGAGGCCGGCCCGAGACACACTGCGACACACACTGCGACACACGGTGGGGCGAATCGAAGTCGCTGGACCGGGTGGCATGGCAAGGTTCTCCGTTGAAAAGGATTACCAAAAGCAAACAAAGGACGCGCTGCGAACGTGTCCATCCTAACGCCCCGGTCACCCCACGGCAAAGCGGCTGCGCAGCAGAACCTGCTCCCTGGGGCAACGCGTTTCCCATCGACCAGCGCTAGGATTGCGGCGATTCGATTTGCAGCGTCACCTGGCCGTCCAGTGCCGCGGGGGACGACCCGCTCGGTTTCAGGGTGACGGCCAATTGATTGGACGTCTGCAGCTGTGCGGTGATATCGACGCGAATCGGATCGCCGGTGGTCGATCGGACGATCAGGGTGTCATTGATCCGGACTTCGATCGAATCGGCCGCGTATTGCGGAATCGACAGCCAGACCACGTCGGTCGGCGTCAACCCGGTCGGGCGGTTGAAGACGCGCCGATAGGTCACCCGGTCGCCGCCGGTCACCGCCAGTGGTGTGGTGTCGGGGACATCCACCTTGTCAGGCGGAGATAGCGGGTCGGCCGAGCGCAGCCAGGGTCGGCGGAGGCGAATGGTATGCACGGTGGAGAAGTGACCGGAAAATCGGGGGCGGAGGCATTACATCCCAGAGCGAGAGGAAAGCATAAAAAAACCGCTGGTGAATTGTCACCAGCGGTTTCGTTTTTGGAACGTTGTCGGGGCCTGGGGTCAGAAGCCCGTCGCCATCGCTCGGTCGATCGCATTGCGATAATCTTCGAATTCCTCTTGGACCAATTCTTCGCTGGTCTCGACGAAGTCAAAGTCGTTTACCGTGCCGAAGAATCGCACGCCGCGTCCGTCGCTGGTGACGACGAATTGGTCCAGGGTCAACCGCGCGGACTTCACTTTGCCGTCCACGGAGTCGATGATCGTCAGCAGAGCTGCGTCACGGGCTTCGTTGAGGACGAGTTCGGCGAATTCGGGATCGAAGCCTTCACCGGCGACCAACATCTGCATGCTGCCGTCGGCGTTGAGCTGGACGGAGCCGCCGGCCAAGCCTTGGGTCAGGTTGCTGGTGTCGATGATGCCGGCATCGATGTAGCTCTTGGCCAGCAAGTCCAAACGTTGTTGAACACCGATCAAGCCGGTCGCGTTGAGTGCGGGGCCGGACGCCGTTTCGCCGCCGGCTTCGCTGATCACGACCTGGCCACGCGTGCTACCGCTGAAATGGACCGAGTCCGGGATGTCGTATTCGACGAAGTAGGTTCCCGGCAGCACGCCGGTGAACGAGTACGCGCCCTGCATGTCGGTCAGTACCGTCGCGATTTGCATTTCGCCCGACGAGGTGACTTCGATCAGTCGAATGGTCACGCCGGCCAGGGCTTTTTCGCCCGCGTCTCTGACCCCGTTGTAAATCGGCGCGGCACCGCCGCGGACGGCTTCGCGGTTCTCGAGATGGTCGATGAACAGCTGGCCGGAGATCGACGATGGCACAAGCGTCTGGCCGATGATTGTCACCGTTGCGACGCGGGGAGCCGAGTTGCCGTTGTCATCGCTGACACGGTAATCGAGGATGATGACTTCGGTCTCGCCGTCTTCCAGGTCGGCATAAGCAGACGGATCGATCAGCAGTCGACTGGTCGCGACATCAACCGTCACACCTCTTGAATCACCGCTGCGGAAATTGGCATCGATGATGAACAGCGGGTCATTGTTGGGATCGGTCGATCCTTCGAGCAGGTTGACCGATTGGCCGGGGGCGTTTTCGTCCAGCGTGATGCTGATGTCCGGGCCGGGAACCGGCGTGTCGGCACCGCCGGTGATCGTGATGGTCGCCGTTTGGTTGACGCTGGCGTTTCCGTCGGTGACCTGATAGGTGAACAGGATTTGCACCGATTCGCCTTCTTCCAGGCTGCCGTAGGCGGCGGTGTTGATGCTCAGGTCGGCACCGGTTCGCGTGATGCCGCTGTCGTCACCGGACACCGTGACGTTGTCAACCGAAAGCACGTCGTTGGTGTCGGGGTCGCTGGCACCAAGCAGCAGCGAGAGCGATTGGGTGCCGGCGTCTTCGGAGAACGTCTCGTCGATTGCCCCGGCGACGACCGGTGCGTCGTTGACGCCGGTGACCGTAACCGTGACCGTTTGGGCGGCGGTGCCACCGTTGCCATCAGCGACGTCGTAGTTGACGACCACGACTTCGTTTTCCGTTGCGCCCAATCCGTTGAAGAAGTTCGGATCAAAGGTCAGCGAGGTGTCGTTGACCAGGGTGAAGGCGGTTGAATTGCTGCTGAAGACCAAGCTTTGGGCGATCAGCGTGTCGGTGGTGTCGGGGTCGGTCGCACCACTGAGCAGGTCGATGGATTGGGCCGCATCGTCTTCGGTGACGGTCAAGGCGAGCGGATCGCCCACCGACGGTGCGTCGTTGACACCGGTGATGGTGATCGTCGCCGATTGGGTGATCGTGCCACCATTGCCGTCGATCAGGTTGTAGTCGTAGATGACGACTTCCGATTCACCGGCCGCCAGATTGTTGTAAGCCGACGGATCGATGGTCAATCCGCTGGTGCCGTTGGCCGAGATGCCGCTGTCGTCACCCGAGCGGAGAACCAAGGAGCTGTCTTCGACCGAGACGGTGTCGCCGTTGTCGGGATCCGAGGCTCCGGCGAGCAGGTCGACATTGGTGCTGGCGTCGTCTTCGGTGACCGTCGTGCTGACCGCGGCGGTGACCACCGGAGCATCGTTGGCTCCGCCGATCGTGATGGTCGCTGAATGGGCAGCCCGACCGCCTTCACCGTCAATGACGTCGTAGCTGTAGGTCACCGTTTCGGTGTCCGTGGCGGCCAAGGCGTTGTAAGCCGCCGGCGAGATCGACAGCACGTTGCCGTTGAGGGTGAAGCCGGAGGTGTCACCGGTGGTCACGATCGTCGCCGCATCGACACTCAGGGTGTCTTCGGTGTCGACGTCGGTCACGTTGGTCAGCAGATCGAGTGTGGTGTCGGCGTCGTCTTCGGAGACCGACAACATGACGGGATCGCCGGCGACCGGGTCACTGTTGGGGGTGTCGCCGTTGATGGTGACCGAAACGGTCGCCGTGTCCGTCCCGCCGTTTCCGTCGGAGACTTCGAATTGGTACGTCACGGTGACGCTTTCGCCATCCTCAAGTGCCGCGTAGGCTGCCGGGTTGACGGTGATCTGGTTGTTGGCCTGATCGGGGGTGACGCCGGAGGTGTCATCGCTGCCGATCTGGGTGATGCTGGAAATGCTGAGCGTGTCGCCGTCGGGGTCGGAGGCGTTTTGCAGCAGATCGATGTTGAATTGGGGATCAAACTCGTCGTTGGTCGTGGCGAGATTCGCTCCGGCATCCGGCGCGTCGTTGACACCATTGATCGTCAAGGACAGCGTTTGAGAGGCGCTTCCGCCCCGGCCGTCGATGATGCTGTAGGTCGCCGTGATCACTTCCGACTCATTGACTTTCAAACTGTTGTAAGTCGCTGGCGTGATCGTGATGGTGTTTCCGCTGAGGGAGACTCCCGATTGATCACCACCGGTGAAGTTGAAGGTACTGACCGACAGCGTGTCGCCATCGACATCGCTGGCACCGGTCAACAGACTCGGCGACGTCGTGGCGTCGTCTTCGGTCAGCGTGATTTCAAGCGGAACCGGTGAAACGGTGGGCGGATTGTTGACCGCGACCGCACCGGTGCTGATCGTCACGCGAGCGTCGTCATCGATGGTGATCAAGTCTTCGGTAACGACATCGTTGCTGCCGTACAGCGTCAACGGATCGGTGCCTTCACCCGGATTCATGTCGATGATCAACGGGTTGGAATCGGACAGTTCCGTGTTCAAGAAGACTTCGATGCGGAACACATCGACGACAGGCGGCATCACACCACTATTGACGTCTCGCACGCCGTTGGGGAACGCTCCGCCCACACCGCCGATGTCGGTGAAGCCGGTCGTCAAGTCAAACGAGCCACGATTGAGCAGGTTGTAGAATTCGAGGTTGTTGGGCAGCGTTCGGCTGCGGGCGTCCAGGTTAAAGCGGACCGCGGCGGAGTTCGGGGTCACGCCGTCGGCTTCCAGCGGCGCGAATTCGCGGAATTCGATCGGGACCGTGTTGTCAAAGTTGGGCGTGAAGGACAGGTCTGCAATGTCGACGTTACCGAAGGCGTCGGCTTTGTAGAAGATCTCGAAACCGAGGTCTTGCCCGTTCTCGCCCTTGAGTGCGGTCGGCTCGGTGATTTCAAAATCGCCCGCGGTCATCCCGAAGGTATTGATCAACGCGTTGGACAGTGCCGTGGAAAAGCCACCTTGGATATCACCGATCGTGATGTCAACGGTCGCGGCCGAGCCTTCACGGCCGACGGTCACAAAGCCGGAATTTGTCGAACGAATCTCTTCGCCGATGATGATCTGTTGCGTCTCACGCAACACCGGTTGCAGGATACCGCCTTGGCTGACGCCCAAATCGGGGAAGACCGAGAACGCGCCCTTGTCATCACCGAAGGTTCGCAGGTCGTCGTACGCGATTTCCAAGTAGAACGAATTGTTGATCCCCACACCGGGTGCTTGCACGACGCCGTTGTTGACCGGCAGCGGATTGTCGTCCTCGTCGCGGGCGCTCAACAAGAATTCGACCAACTCACCCAACTGTTCGCCGCGTGCCAACGCGTTGATCACGCTCAAGGCGTCGCTGGGGGTCACATTGCCATCGGCGTTCACGTCGACTTTACGGCCGGCAAACTCGTCGGCCGTGCCTCCGGCCACCTGCTCGCCGTTGGCGTGCGTGGTCGCCAGGTAGTTGATCACGCTCAGCGCGTCGCTGGGCGAGATCTGAAGATCCTGGTTGACGTCGAAGCTGTTCCAATAGTTGTGGGCGATCTGCAGGTCACCGGCGAGCAACTGACGCTGTTCCAGCGTTTGAGTGGTCAGCCGTCGTTTCATTTCGCCGCCGTGTTGATGCTTGGTGGCTCGACGCTTCTGGGGGCGTTCGGCACCGGTGGAGTGCAAACGGCGGCGGAGCAACTGACGCAGGCTTTTCATCTGGGATTCCGGAAAGATGAAGTAGAACGTGGTTTGCCGGTGACTGTGGGGTCGGTCAAGTGGCGAATCGGAGGAGTTGGGTTCTGCGGGCGCAGAGCCCAAATATTGGAAGCCTAGAGGGGTTAAAAACTCGCCAGGCTGAATATTGGCCCTATCTTATCTCCCCTTCCCGCTTTATCAACGTTCTGATTACATGGGAATTGGGCCAATCCGCTCGGCGGTTTAGATCGCGGCCGCGCCGCAAAGTTCCAGTAAATCCGATCAAAACAGTTGTTCCGGTGAAGGATGTACCGCGAAACCGCTCTCAATCTCGCCGTCTTGAAGCAAAAAACCCAACAAAGGACGCTCAAAACCCGTGTTTGCCCCGGTTTTCACGAGCCAGTGAACATCCGCCCCGGTGGGTCTATCGGATGGCAGCTTGCTGAGACTTTGGTCGGAAGTCCGTTGGCCCGCACAGTTCAACATTTCCGGATCTTCACGATTTAGAGTGTTGTCCTGGTAGGAACCAAGTTGCGGATTCTCGGGGCTGAAAACCAGGTCGATGGCGGCCGTTGAGAGCGGTTGGACCGGCTGAGGCGATGGGGTTGGGTCGGTGGTTTGGTTTGCAGCGGAAATCGGGGGCGTCGTTGCCGAGATTTCAGAAAAAGATTCACCCTCACCGGCAATGCCCTGTTCGATCAAGTTAATCACCCGCAACGCATCAATCGCTGAGACACGTCCGTCGTTGTTGACGTCGATGTGAAAGTCGGACGTCTCGTCGGCCGTCAGGACGCGATTGCCCAGCCGTGCCAGGTCGTTGATGACCGCGAGAGCGTCGCGAGCGGTGATTTGTTGATCTCCATTGACGTCGCCCGGCAGCGAGCGGTTGTAGCGTGGGCTGTCGACTCGCTGGGCTGCGATCGCCAGCGGCGCGATCGTTCCGGCGGAGATTTGAAAGACGACCGGTTCAGACGGGAACTGGTAAATCAAGTTCGGCGTGACGATCTCGACGGAGTAGTCGCCGTCGGGTAGCCCGTCGACGGAGAAGGCGCCGTTGTCATCGGCCGAGACCAGCGCGGCCTGTCCGACCTGGATGCCGGAAATCAAGATTTCGGTTTCCGCGTGTCCGGACACGACGACACGCGCGATTCGTCCCAGGGAGTCTTCGATGACCAGTGTGTCGCTGCTGCCGGCCGGCACCAGGGGACTGGTGATCCGATCGATGCGATTGCCTTGGGAGTCATAGGCCTCGACACGAGCGTAGCTGCCGCTTTCGAGTCCGTAGCTGCCGGTGTCCAGTGCCGTGAAATCGATTTCCACCCGCCCGGTCGACCCGGCGAAGGCGACTTGCAGCCGATTGGCCGTGTTCCAGGTGTCGGTCCATTGATCGGTCTGGGTGTTGTAATAGTGCAGGACCCGGCCGGCTTGTTGGTCGGTGCCGGATGCCAAGGTTGCCACACGACCGTCGACGTCAGCGCCCAGGCTGGTCAGCGTCAATCCGCTGACGGGGGTGGCGACTCCGTCGGGCGAATTCGCCGCCTGGAACGAGCGGTTGAACAGTTCGGTCCCATCGTCGCGACGCACCGTGAACTGGGTGCCGTCGATCAAGGGCTCGTCGAAGTCGCGTTGTCCGTTTTGGTTTTGGTCGACATAGGCGAAACCGCCGCCGATCCCAGACCAGACCGGTGTCAGCATGTCACCCTGAAGCACTTCGCTGGTGATCCCGGTGTGGGTATCGATGGCCCGCCAGGCGATCTGGTTGAAGGGGCTGGAAACCTCGATTTCCAGATCGAATTCGACGTGTGTCGCATCGGGCGTGATGGCGGTCTGCCAGGGGCCGTCATCGAGCCGGTATTGCAATTCGCTGATGCGGGCGAGCGTGATGTCGCTCTGCGTGCCTTCGGAGTTTTGGTTGGCCAGGGTATCGACGGTCGCGGAGCCGCGGATCGAATAGACATCCGAGTGGACATCCAACGAACCGATCGCGTCCAAGTTCAATGGCACGTCGACGAGATCAAAAATGCCGTCACCGTCGCTGTCGCGCCAGCCGATCATGGCCAGCGTGGATTCCGGGGAAACCAAGTTGTCATGCGCCCGCACGGTGACCACGCCGCCCCGCATGATGCTGTCTTGTTGCACGAATCCCGGCGTCGGGTTGTCCGATGCGTTCAAGTTCTGTGCGTTGTAATAGCCCCGTTGGTCGGTCCAGTTGCCGGCTCCCGGGTATTCGTCTCGGGCCCAGAAAATGTGCCCCATTTCGTGGGTGAACGTGGAAACCGGACGCCCCGAGGGGACCACCATGAACAGACCGCCGGGATAGGCAAACGCGCCGATAAACCCGCCGTTTTCGAAAAACCCGTTTTCGTCGTCCGAGGAATCGACGACGAACATGGTGAAGGCCCAATCGGTTTGATGGGTTTGCCGTTGGGAGTCGTTGAACAAGGACACCGCCCGTTCAATCGAGGGGGCATCGCCGTAGCCCAGATCGGTCAGCCAGCCGCCGACGTAGCGTTTGAACGTGTTGCTGTCATTGTCGATCGGTTCGTAACCGGTTTCGACGGGATCGCGGGCGTAGCGATCGTCGATGATGAAATCCAGCGAGTGAACCGACGTCTGCGTCGCCAGCAAGTCGCTCCACCAGTCCACGCTGTCGCGAATCTTGGCCAGCGTGTCTTCGATCTCCGTTTCGGACCAGTTTTGGGTTTCGGGATCGATCGACCCATCGCTTTCAAAGAAAACGGGCGTCACAGTGACGGTGCCGAGCAGAAATTCACCGTTGTCGATCGGAGTGGCGCCGAATGGCACGTCGCCGGCCAGCAACCGACGGTCTTCCACTTTTTGGAAACCGAGGCGCCGTCGGCGGGGTCGTCTCGTCGTTGCTCGGTTCATCGGCGATTAAAAACTCGCTCCGGGAGCGCCAGGCTCCGGAGTCTTGATTTGATGGTGGGGGGCGTCATCCCACGTTGGTGCGTCGGATTGCGAAGACCCTGTCGAGGGCGAAGACCCTGTCGAGGATAAGGGACGCAACCAAAAAACGAACCGCTGCGGATTTCGAACCCATCCTAGTTGGCGGCCCCGAGTCGTGCGGGGACGCTCTCCATCATCGGATGACTTGCCCGCGGATCCAATCGCAGGCTGACCGTTGTATCGGCTGGACGGGCTGCAACGCGCCCGTGAAAGTTCGGGATTCGGCGATGCCAGCGGCGCCGCCGGCATCCCAAATTTTCCCTTTCACCGACCGTTGGACGCGGCCAGCGGGCGAAAAGTTCAACTCATTCACAGCGAAGCGAAGAAAAGGTCCAAACCGTTCTCGTCTCCCGAGGTTTCGTCACCCGATTGAATCCGATCGGCAACCAGGTCATCGACGATCGAATCGAGCTCGATCGACGCCGGAGAGTCGAAGACACTGGTCTTGCTGGGCTGCTGGGCGACGTTGGCCGACTCGGCGGGGCCGGATTCGGCGTCGGCATCGGAAGCCCCGGTCGTCGCGGGCTGCACCGTGTCGGTGACGCTTTGCTGGATCAGCAGATCCCCCAAAGCGGTCGGCCCGCTGGCCAGCACACCGGGTGCGGCGGCCACATAGCTCATCGTGGTCGCTTCGCCTTCGCCGCTGGCTCCGGAAACGAGTCGGCCGAGTTCGGTGATGACGTCGTTGGCGTCCCTCGGGGACAGCAATCCGTCACCGTTGACATCGGGGAACTGGGGATTCGTCACCGGGGTGGTTTGCAGATCCACAAAGCCGGTGTTGGCGGCCAGGCGGGCGATCGCGTTGATGACGTTCAAGGCATCCAGCGGAGTGACTGCGCCGCTGTTGTTGACGTCATAGCGTCCGACCGGGTTTTGGTACGGATTGTTGGTCACGAAGATGGCGTAATCTTCGACTTCACCGCTGGTCGCATTTCCGGTCGGTCCGGTCGTCGGCGACTCGCTGATGCGGAATCGGACGTACGTTTGCCCGATCGCCGCGTCGGCGGGGACATCGATCGTGACCGTGGTCAAGACGTTGTTGAAGACCGGGGTGAGGTTCGTTCCGGGCGTTCCGAATCGACGTCGCTCTTGGACTTCGAATTGGCCGTCTTGGTCCCAGTCGAACCAGGCGTCCACGTAGACCGGTTTGTCGCTGAGCAGTCCCGCGTCGGTGTTGCGGACGAAAATGCTGATGTTGCTTTCGAAACCGGACTGGAAAGCCGACGGCAGCGTCACACCATCGTCACCGGCATCGGCGTTAGGCAATTCGGCGTCCGAATCGGCGGTGTTGATCTGTCCCAGGCTGAGTGTGGGATCGACACGGTGCCGGGGACCGCCATCGGCCATCGTGCTGATGTACGGCGCGGGGGCGTCACCGTAATCGAATCCGGTTCCGATAAAGATGGTCAATTCCGTCCGTCCGTCGGCCTGGTTGCTTTGCAGCAGGTTGCCGACTTGGTCCTGGACCACGACGACGTCGACGGCGCCGAAGCCGGACACGCCGCCGGTGCCTTCGAGGAACACGCGGACGTCGACCAGCGAGGTGCTGATACCGGCCAGATTCTGGGCGTCGATCGTGGCTTGGATGATTTTGACGATCTCTTCGGCCGGCTGATCGATCGGGATGTTGATCGGGACCGTCGGAGCTTCACCGGGCAAGCCGATTTGGGTGGCGTTGGAGTTCGTCAAGTCGATCGAGTAGTTGCTGTCACCACCCAAGAAGATCCGTCCGAATCCGGCGTTGGTCGGTGCCAGTCCCAGTCCCGATCCGCCGATCGCGATCACCAATGCGTTGATGACCTGATCCAGCGAAGCGTTGTTGGCCAAGGGCACTGCCGTCGCAGTGGGGTCGTTGAGCAAACCGTTGTTGTCGAATTCAAAGACGACTTGGTTGACCGCACCGAGACGGACGGTGATCGATTGTCCGTCGACGACATTGGCGACGTTGCTGTTGTTGATCGACGGGATTTGGAATCCGAAGCCTGTCGCGGTGCCGATGCGGCCTGCGATTTGAACGAAGCCGCTGGTGCTGGTCGCGGTCGACAACGGGGTGCCGCCGACCAGTTGGACGGTTTCGCCGGAGGCTCGTGCGGTGAAGCTGAGCACCGGATCCGCGTTGATCGCCGCCGCCAGAGCGGTGGCGAAGTCGGCGGTGACGCCGGCGGCCGGGATCGTCACGCCGGTCGAAATCGGGCTCACCGCACCGTTGACGTCCAGTTCGAAGGAACGCGTGACCGAACCGTCGTAAACGAACACCGTCAAGCCGTCGGCGGCAACCGGCGTCAATCCGGGCAACAGGTCGATGATGATGCCGGAGTCGTATTCAAACACCGTGCGTTGATTGAGTTCGTCGATGACCGAAACGGTTTCGCCGTCGGGGTAGACGACGCCGTCGGCGGCGCGGATGATCGCATCGCTGCTGTCGATCATTCGAATCACATACGTCGAATCGTCTTCCCAGACACCGGCGATCGGCGTCAGCCGAATGATGTTGGTGCTGGGGTTGTAGGCGAATCGATAGTGGGTGCCTTCGACCAATGCCACGCCGTCTTTGAGCAGTACCAGTGAACTGGTGGAGATCGATCGATCGTCGATCCCGGTGCCGGGCACAATGTCCGCCGGTGCGATGCCATCGATCAGCTGAATTTCGAACGCTTGCGGTGCGGCACCGAGCACGGTGGCGCGTCCGGCGTCGAGTCCGATTCCGGGGGCCAGCGGCGAGACCAGCGTCACGCGGGGGCCTTCCAGGTCGCCGCGGTCGAATCCGCCGCGATCCTTGAACACGTTTTCGCCGAGTCCGCTCGGGGGTTCCACGTTCGGATCGTCCACACGGAACTGACCGTTGACGTCCAGTCGCGGCGCGAGCACCGGCGAAGGATCGATGCCGACGGCGTTGCGGACCGTCGTCAAACTGAATCGATCGGGCAGCGAATCGATCGAGCTGTCGATGATGCGAGCGCCCGAAGCCGGTGAGAACGCAAAGTTGCCCGGATCGACGAAGACCGATTCGCTATCGGTCAAAACCTGGGCCAGGGTTCCCAGCGTGACATTCGTTCCGGTGTTGTTCGTGTTTCGATAGTACGAGTTACCACCGGACACGAAGCCGTCATTGCCTCCGGTCAATTCGATACCGGTTTCCGTATTGGAGATCACATTGTTGAGCACCGTCGGAGAGGAACCGCCGACGATGTTGATCCCGATCCCGCCTTGATTGAAGGTGTCCACCGGAACCGAACTGATGGCACCGACGGCATCGATGTCTGCTCCCAGCGAGCTGCCGGTCGTGTTGCCTTGACGCAGGTCGGTCAGTCGCACGAAGGCGAATCGGTCATTGGGGCCGAACCCGTGCCGGTCGATGTCCAGTTGGTTGGTCAAGCCACCGACGATCCCGACGTTGACAAAGTCGATTCCGTCACGGCTGATCTCGACGAGGACCGATTCGATTTCGCCGGTTTCAAAGACGACCAAATCGTTGGTCGCATCGCCGCTGCCGGTCAGGAAGTTGTCGACGAACTGCAGCGTTAGTGTGCCACCGAGTCCGAGCGAAACGGCGAACTGGCCGTCGATCGGCTCGAGTCCACGGCCGCTGCCGTCCGGGGCGCCCAACGCGGTGTTCGGCGTCTGGTGGGTCAGCGTGGGAGCACCGTTGCCCGCATTGGGTGAATAGTTGACCACGGCGTCGGCAAAGGAAATCTGGCCTTGTTCGAACAGAATCCCCGCGAAGGTTTCCGAGGGGGCACTGACGCCGGGCGTGATCGTTCCGCCGATGATCGTGTTGTTGACAATTCGCTCAATCGCGACCGGATCCAACGAGGTCTCGTCGAGGGCGTTGTCGATGCCTTGCAGATTGATGCCGCCGACGGTGTTGAAGGCGATGATGTTACTCTGCACGACGACGCCGGGGACCAATTGCTCGGTGTTCAGCTCGATCAGGTTTCTCGGATAGCGGACGATCGAATCGGTGTCGTTTCCTGCGACCGTCGCCGAGATGTCATGCTGGATGTTGATGCCGTATTCTTCGTTGAACAAGAAACGGCTGTTCTCGATCATGATCACGCCTTGAGCGTCGCGATCACGGTTGCTGTCGCCACGGAATTCGGCGCGATCGACCGCGGCGAGTGAACGCGTCGGGTCCGCGACGACGACGTTGCCGACGAGGTTGATTCGCGGATCGATTCGAGAGATTTGTTTGATACCCGGTTGGGCGACCACTTCACGTTCAAATCCGCTACTCGGGACCGCTTGCACGTCCAACACGCTGCGGACATCCGAGCGGTTGATCGCCGCGATGATCGACTTGGCCACTTCGGTCGCCGTTTGCGGACGGTCCAGCCCGGTGTCTTCATCGGGCACGGTCATCGAGAACGGAACGCGCACGCGGCCCGGTGTGACCGAGTTGTCCGAATCGAACTCGAACTCGACGACGGCGCGGCCGTCGGTGATCGAGAACATTTGCCCGTCCACAATCTCGGTCGCACTTTTCGCGGTGATCGAGATCGCCGAACCCAAGCGGTCGTTGCTGTTGAACGTGCGGAACTGGGACGACGACGCCGATTCGATGTACTCGCTGGCGTCGCGGATTTCGACTTGATACGAGCCGGTCACCAGGCTGCTGCGTGGATCATCGGGTTCGGGGAATGCAAAACGCGTGTCGGTGACAAACGCGGTGTCCAAGGGAGCATTGATGCCGCGAGGATCGCTGACCTGCTCACCGCGTTCGGCCAAACCGATGACAAAGTCGTCCAGGTAGACGCCTTCGAAATCGTTGTTACGCGAGCCGCCGACCGGCGAGCCGCCGTATTGGTCGGCGTATCGTTGCGCCGTGTTGGCGAACGGCCCGGCATCGGACACGCTGAATCCGGGCAGGGTGATGATCGCGTTGGACGTCGGAATGTAGTTGGGACCGGCCGCACCGACTGCGTTGGGCACGAAACGATCCAGGATCGCGGATTGAACCGCCACAGCGACTTCGCCGGCCGACATCGCTGCGCGGACGTCGATCAAGTTCGCCCCGCCCGCGGTGGTGTTCCGGATCGTGAACAAACTGGAACTGGAGCTCAAGTCGACCGCTTCACCGAACTCGACCGAGTTGCTGTCGACGACAAAGTCGTACAGAAGGAAGGTCGCCGGCGGCATCGCCGTGACGGCCGCTTCGATCAACGCTCCGATCTGCGACGGCGTCAAATCGGCAACCGTCATCGTCCCCGTCAATCCGGCGGTCAGATCGATCGAGATTTCATTGGGCGGTGAATTGGGATCGTTGGGATCCGACGGTGACGTGTCGACGGTGCGGGTGCCGTCGTTGAGCACGTAGGTTTGTCCATCGAGCACAAACGTCGCGCGGGTATTCGGATCGGCCGCGTACGCGTTGGCGACTTGTGCCCCCGCCGGCGCGATCAGCGTCGGTGGGAAATTGATGGTGAACGTTTCACCGCTGACGCGAATCGTTTGGCCTTCGACCAGATCCGAGGCGTCGACGGTACGAATCGAGGTCGATCCGGTATCCAATCGACCGGCGGTCGCGAATTCGATCCGCAGACTCAGGCCCGACTGTCCGGCGAACTCCGCCAACGGCACACGTGCCTGACGCCACGTCGGCGTGTTGTCAAAGAGTTGTTGCTTGTCAACATCGATCACGTCGTTATAGGGAGCGACGGGATCGGGGTCGTCGAATTCATCGTTCGCACCCGGGGCCGCATTGCGGAACGTGGTGTTGAGCGCGACGGCGTGTTCGGTCCCGTCGGGTTGGACGACGTAGACACGCAACGCGTCGGTGCTTCCGCCGCCGTCGGCTTCGATCAGGTAGTTGAAGTACAGGACCGGGACATCGCTCGGCGAGTAGTTCTCCAACGAGAACGGCTTGCTTTGAACCTGGCCCTTGGCACCGCCGGGGAAGTTGTAGGTGTTGTTGACACCTTGCCCGTCAATCCGCGCGGTGTTGGTCGGGTATTCCGCCTGACTGGCGTAGTTGTTCTGGAACGAGGTTTCGTAGGTGAACGCCAACGAGGTGCCGCCACCGTGCCCGGCATCACCGCCGCGTGCGCCGGTGTAGTGCCAGAGGTTGTAATCCAGGGTGCTGAAATCGAGACCTTCGGCGTTGGCGATACCGGTCGAGATACTCGAACGCCCGCCGGCGAAGTACGGCAGGAACTCGCCGGCCGTGTTGAACGCGTAGATGTCACCGTTGGGGGTGATCCCAAACAACACATTGGAATAGACGCCGCCGTCAACACTGTTGGGGCCGGCGCGAAGGCCGGTGAAGCCGCCGGGGACACGCAGCAGGTCGGTCGCGGTTTCGACGTAGGTCCCGATCTGACGGTTGCCGTTGAGGAACTGGTTGCCGCCGCCGGTCAGTTCGGCGTCGGTGACTCGGAACAGTCCGCCGGCATCGGTGACGGCGTACATGTCGTTGCCGACGATTTCGACACCGGTGATCGTTCCGCCTTGCGGCACGCCGCCGGCCACCAGATTGCCGCTGGCCCCGCCGATGAATCCGCCGCTGATGGTGACGCTACGGTTTTGTGCGACCGCACTGGCGTTGCCGCCGAGATTGTTGATCGCATCGGCGACCTTCTGAGCGACTTCGGCAGCCGAATCGGACAGCTCCAGTTGGATCGGCGTGCGTCCGACCTGTACGCCGGGGCTGCCGCCGCTGACGAGTGCCTGCGAATTCACAGTGATCGAGGTCGCGCCGGGGACGGAGAACGATTGGCCGACGACGGTGTGGGCGATGCCGTTGGCGGTCAAGGCGTCCACGATGGCATTGAGCACCTCGGTCGCACCGAAGGACTCGTCCACCGGGATCGCGATGTTGCCGGCCGCCACGCCATTGGCGCCGACGATCGACATGCCGGCTCCGTCAAACGTGAACGTCGCGTTATCGAGCGCCAGGTCCGTGTTCAACACGGTGGTCGTCACGCCGGACAGATTGTTCTGGATCGCGAGCGCCAAGTCATTGTTGATCTGGCCGGACGTGCGGGCTTGCCCACTGGCCAGACGGATGGAGATCGGGATGTTTCCCGGCCTCGGCGTGTCGCCTTGGTTGACGAATTCAAAGGTCGCACTGACGTTGCTGGAATCGGTCACCGTAAACGTTTGTCCGACATCCAGTCCGCCGTTGGCCGAAACGCCTGCCAGACGCAGACGCGGGCCGGTGTCAAATTCAAAGATGTTCGATCCGATCGTCATCGTATCGCCGTCTAGGGCCGGCGATCCGGTCACGGCCACGTTGCCGGCGATGTTGATTTCGAAGGACGTCGTTGTGGTGCCGCTGATCAGCGTGAACGTATCGCCGTCGAAGAGCTGTTGTTGCAGCAAACCACTGCCGACCACTTCGACCACGTCGGGAACACCCAGCTGAGTCGAGAACGCCGTCGCGGGGGCGGTCGTGTCGATCTGGCCGATTTCACGCGGGATCGTTCCCGCACCGGAGTTGAACAGGAAACGGTTGAACGAGGGGCCGACCGCCAGACCCGTTTGCGGGCTGAATTCCCACAACACGTTGTCGCGATACTGCAATCCCGACGCACCGTTGAACGTCGGACGGCTGCCGACGAACAAGCCGCGTTCGACGTTCTTGTATTCGCGGATCGAGATGGCTTCGACAAAGATCCCTTCGTCGGAAACACCGTCCAAAATCTGTTGTGAATTGACTTCGAACAGAATATCGCCGTACGTCGTGATCCCGGCCCCGGCACTGAGTTGATTCAGCGCCGCGGTTCCCGTATCGATTTGAACGTAGAACCAGGTGCTGTCGCTACGGACCCGGTTGCCGAATCCGGTGTACGCGAACAGTTCGCCGTTGCTGCGGAACGCCACGTCGTAGATGTCTTCGTTGCCGAAGGTGCCGACTTGGCCGTAGTCTTGTCCGGTGAAGGGGTTGACGACGTGCAGACCGGAATTCGTGTTGACGTACAGGACGACGTCGTCGAGCGAATACGGGACGATCGAGGTTTCATCGAACAGCACGCGGTCGTTCATGTCGTCTTGGGCAATCCGATCGATCGCATCAATCGGAGCCAAGCGGACCAGCGGGTTGTTGCTGGCCGGATTGAAGAACTGGTCCATCGCGATCGGGACTTGCGTCTGATTGGCGATCGCGACGTAATAGGTGCCTTCGATCAATTCGACGCTGCCCAAGAACGGATCCTGGACGCCGGCGCCGCCGCGACTGAGATCATCGCTGCTGTTGTTGGAACTGGACGCCGGCAGGTCGTTGGCGATGTTGCTGTCGGTGGCGGTGTAGATCAAATCGCCCTGCGCGTTGAACACGTACAACGCCATGTCGCTACGGGCAAAGTTGGACGCGTAGTCCAAGTCGATCACCGTGGACAGGTACAGCGGATCACCATCGCGGGTCAGGTTTTCGTATTGGATGTCGAACGAATACCAATCCACGTCGGTGGCCGAGTCGATGACGCCGGCAAAGGATTTGGCCAGTCGATCGCTCTGCAGCGGGCCGGCTTCGATGCCCACATCGGCCGTGGTGCCGTAGTAGCCCAGTCGCTGAGCTTCGGAGGCCATTTCGTTGCTGGCCGTCGTCTCGGCTTCTTCGCCGGTCAACGGTGAGTGCAGCGGTTGGCCGATGATTTGCACGCCGTTGGTCGCGTAACGGACGTCGGTCAATCGGATCTGTGTACCGGCGCTTTCGTCGGTCTCACCCAGACGGATTTGCATCGAGTAGCGGCCTTGGGTCAGCCCGCCGAGAACGTTTCCGTTGACCAGGGTGTTCAGGTCGCTGCCGTCACGCGTGTTGCTGCTGCGCACCCGCACGTGATACTGGTTCAGCGTGCCGGATTCGCCCGGGAGACGAATCCGCATCCCGGCGTCTTTGGCGTTGTAGGAATACGTGTCTTGCAGGACCGAATCCAAGATGTCGGTTTCAAAGCCGAGACTGCCGATCGCCGGGAAAATCGGGTTGGCGGTTCCGATGATCTCGGGGACTTCCAGGGCCGTGAAGAAAGCGGCGTCGAAGCGGACTTCGATGACGAAGTCACCCGTGGCGGATCGAGGGAGCAACTGCGTGGTGACGAATCCGAGTTCGCTTTGGAATGCGCCGTTGAGCGCCGCTGCGATCGAACCGGCGGGATTGGCGTTGAAGTCCGCCGCGTCGACATTGATCGTCGTTCCCGGGGCACTTGCCAGTCCGAAGGTCAGGTTTCCGCTGGTGGCGTTGACGATGTCGTAATCGACCGTGATCCGTTGGACGGGAATGCGTTCTTCGTTGACCGTCAGCGGTTGGGCCGCATCGCTGTCCAAACGTGGCGAAACGTAGATGCCGGTCGCGACGTCGCGTTCGGCCAACAGCGAGTCGTTCGACGCGGCCAGGATGTCGCCGTTGAAATCGATCAGCTCGATTACCGTATCGAGTCCGCTGCTGGTGCGGTCGATGTCCAACCAGACTTCCGTGTTGCTTTCGGCGATGAAGGTGTAAACGTCGACATCGTTGCGGGTGGTGATCGCACCGTCGACGATGAATCCGAGTCGACGGTTCTCGTCGCCGGACTGTTCATCGGGGGCAAGTTGACCGAGGAACTGAGCTTGTCCCGGGAAGGAATTGGTGTCGAACACGGTCGTTCGCACCGGTTCTTGTTCGGCCACGGCGGCGACGTTGCGATCATCGGCACCTTCGCGGATCGTCACGCCGTTCCACTGGCCGGCTTGGACCGCGTTGGGGGATTGCGCGACGGTCGGGTCAGACGCCAGCAGTTCCAAGAAGCTGGTCACACGGGCGCTCGACGCGTTGGAATCGAGGACCCAGGAGTGGGCCGTGGTGATGTCGTTGGGGCCGAAGGTCGTGCCGAAGATCGGGTCGTTGCCTTGCGGCAAGTCATTCAAGTCGATCACGCCGGGGATCGAGTAGGTTTGCGTGCCGGCGGTGATTTGGGCTCGCAGTTCGGCGAACCGGTCGGCCGCCCAGCCTTCATAGGTCGCACCCAGTTGATTGACGCCGTCGTTGGTGTAGAAGCCTCCATGGGAGAACCCGATCCGCAGCGGACCGTCGACGGTGTAGACGCGGAAATCGGCTTGCCCGGGCGTTCCCACGGTGTACAGCACGTCGTCCGAAATCCCTTGGACGTCCTCGTCCAAGTAACTGACCACTCGAATGTCACCCAACGGTGAGCCGGATTGCAGGTCCAGCGTGGAGAACAACGTCGGCAATCCGTTGATGAAAAAGCTGGTCGCGACCCAGTTGACGTCTCCATTGGGGCCGGTGTAGGTGCCCCGGCTTTCGACGCGGTCGTTCGCGATCAGGGTCGCGGGTTGCGTGATCGTGGTCGCCGACAGCGCGGTGGTGTTGCCGCCGCTGGTCAGGTAGGTGCTGTACTGGAAGACGAAGTCTTGGTTGAGCAGTTGTTGGCCGGTGGGCGTTTCGACCGTGGTGGCGCTGGAAACCACTTCGTTGGCGTCTCCGATCGTTGCGGTGAACGACCCGGTGATGGTCGCCGCGACGTCGTTGTCGATCGTCGTGCCCAAGTTGACTTCGGGGCCGGTTGGAAGCGTTCCGACCAGTGCGCCGCCGGTTCCCGTGCCGGTGTTATTGTCGTCACCGGTGATGACGCCGCTGATCACGCCGTCGTTGTCGGTGTCGACTTGTGCGAAGCCGTCGATGGTGAACCCGGCGCCCGAGAAGTCATCGGACAAGGCGGTCATGATGACGGGGAAATCGGGGTGGCCGATCAATTGCAGCGATCCGCCGATGCGATCGGCGATGTCACGGAATTCATCCGCGGCGGTCAGCAACGATCCGCCGACGACGATTCCGGCCGGATTGGTTTGCTCTTCGCCGGCCTGGGTCTGCAGCTTGACGACCAGTGATCCGCGGGCATCACTGATCAGCCGCAAACCGCCGTAGATGTGTTTGTTGGGGATTTCGATGGTGTCGGTGACGACGTGCACGATGTCGACGTCGTCCCACACACCTTCGGTGACCAGTTGGCCGCCGCGAACGGCCAAGCCGTTGATCGCGTTGCGCGTGATGGAGTTGTCTTCGATCAGCGGTCCGCTGTTGCCGATGATGTCAAACTTGTCGATCGATCCGATCGAGCGCCCGCTGTCAAAGACCTCCAACGCGTTGAGCGAGTTGACGTCGATCGAGATCGCCGCGGCTTCGTTATCGATGAAGTCGTTGTCGACGATGATCGGGGTGGCCGCGCGAACGAACACGGCTCCCGATGCGTTGTCGCTGCGTCCCACGCGGGTGCCGTTGAGTGAGCCACGGCCGTCGGCGCTCTGCTCGATCCGGCTGTTGGTCAGACGCAGTTCGCCCTGATGGACTTCGATCGCGTTGAACGACGCAAAGCCACCTTCGATGCGGGTCGTTCCGCCGCCGCCGGCGATCACGGCATTGTCGATGCTGGCCGAGGAGCCATGGCCGATGTACAGTCCGCCCCAATCGCCGGGCGCGATTTCCGCAGCGTTGCCACGGTCATTGGTGTCAAAGGTGCCGCCGCCGCCGTAGCGTTGGTCTTCCAAACTGGTGATCACCACCGGGTTGCCGGAGGTGCCTTCGGCAATCAGGTTGGCGCCAAAGCGGGCCTCGATCCGCGCCGAGTCGACTTTCACGACGGTCGACGGATCGATCACCAGACTGGCGTCCAGACGGCTGCGGAGCGGGCTGGACGTGACCTGCATTTCCGCCCCACCGTTGGCCAAACGATCGGTGAACGACGTGCTGCTGGCGTTGAGCTGGGCGACCAGTTCGAAGGGTCCGGGGACGCCGCCCACCACGGTCGCACGGTACAAACGCCGCGCCACGGTCGCGCTGCCGGGTTCGACCGTCGGCAGTTGTTGCAGACGGATTCCGCCGGTGCTGGTCGTCGTGATCGAAACCGTCGCATCGCTGGCGGCCGACTCCAAATTGGCGTCGGTCACGTTGGTCAATCGGTAAACGTAAGTGCCCGCCGGGACGGCGCCGTCGGTCGGCCGGGCCGACAATCGGATCAGGAACGACGACGGGGCGCCGGACTGCAGGATCGGGCCGCCGGGTGTGCCGGCGATGACCAGGTTTTCAGTCAGCACGTGCGTGATGTCGCTGTCGTCAAAACGCGTGCTGGTGGTGACCGATTCGAGTGTCGATCCGCTCCGCGTCCGCAGACGAACGAACAGACCGTTGATGCTGTTGTCGATCACGGTGTTGCCGTGGATCTCCGGTCCGACACGGGTGTAATCGGGCGTGAACGGTCCGGATTGTTGGTACTTGGGATCGGTGAATCGATCTTCGCGGAAGGTGTCCGGGGTCGCGGCGATCGCAGCGTCGGCGCTGTTGCTGATCGTCGAGTTGATGATCGTCGGACGCGTGATCGCCATGTCGATCGGTGAGACGACGACGCTGCGGCCGCCGATCGGCACGGCGCTACCGCCGTAGCGAATGTCCGCGTATTGAATATGGTTGTTGAAGATCCCTTGGTCTTCGGGATTGATCCGCAGCTCGTCGGCCGTGTCGAGATCCCCACGGAAATCGATGCCGCCCCAATCGCCCGGTTGCGCCGCCGGCAAGACGCCGATCTGGTTCCCGGTGCCGATCGAATCGTCATTGATACTGGTGAAAAAGACGCTGCCCGGGACGATCGCGCCGGACTCATTGCGGGCCGGCAAACCCGTGCTGGTGACGAGCGTCGGCGTTCCGAGCACTTGCAGGTTCGCACCGCTCAAATCGATCGTCGGCGCGACGCTGCCGACGCCCAACCGGGTGTTGCTGAACTTTAGGATCGCGCCGGCGTCGACCATCATCTGAATGCCCGCGGGCAGATTCAAACTGGTGCCGTCTTCCAGTGCCAATCCGCTGTCATTGACGCCGATGTTGTAGCTGAAGTTGTCGCCCGCGGTGTGCACCAATCCGTCACGACCGCCGTTGCCGAGCACGCGGATGGTCAGGTCCAAGTCGGACAGGTAACGGGTGATCGAGTCGGCCCGCTGGATGTCGTTCAGATTGCCCGACAGACGCAACTGGTTCAGTTCGGTCAGGGTGCCGTTGAAGGCCTTTTGTTTCAGGATCGACATGCGGCTGGCGTCGGCAACCGCCAGATCGATTTCATCGTAAGCGTTGTTGACATAGCCGATCGTCCGCGTCTGGAAGGCTTCGATGAAGGCCAGGTCACCCAGGCTCGACGGCAGGAACCCGCTGGCCTGACGCAGCGTCACGTTCCCCTTGTCGACGTAAAGCGTTTCGGAGGGATCGGACGGTTTGAACCAGTAGTTGAACGTTCCGCCGGGTGTGCCGTCGGCGTCACCGTCGAGCGGGATGCCGGTGTTGTCGACCATCGTGCTGACGGCCGAGGGTGTGAAATCCACACGCAGCTCGTAGCTGCCTTGGCTGGTGCCGCCGAAGCCGGTGCCCGGAATCACGGGATCGTAGGTGTCGTTGCCCTTGGCGCTGACACCGATCATGTAGTTGCCGGGATTGACGTTGTCGATTCGGATCAACGAATCGTTGCTGAAGTAGTCGTCGTTCTGAGCGATCTCGACGAACTGTCCGTTGGCGTCTTCGACGTACAGTCGCAGCTGGGTGTCCAACAGGCTGGGGGTGCCCAGTCGCTCGGCGATGGTTTCGATCGCGATCGATCCGGTCTGGTCGACCTGGAAGCGATACATGTCGATGTCGGTGCTGTCCGGGCGATACAGATACTGGCCGTGGACGATGTCCGCGTAACTGGGGAATGCCGGCTCGTTGTCCGTCCCCGGTTGGAAAATAAAGTCGGTGCTTTGGGTGACCGGTTGCGGCAGGTCGTCGGCATAGCCGTAGCCGAGCAACTGGCCGACGCCGAACATTGCCCCGCGGAAGAACTCGCCGCCGAATTGATCATCGATCGACTCGTCAAAGTCTTGGAAGTCCATCACGACTAGGTCATCGACACCGTCACCGTCGCGATCACGCGTGACCACGGCCAGGCCGCCTTGGGCGCTGGCTTCGCGTTCGTCACCACCGTACAAGTCACCGACGACGATCGAAAAACCACCGATGTCGGCGGGGTCGCGATCGGAAACTTCGACAAACGCGACACCCAGGTACTCGCTGTAGAGCGACATCACCTCGCGGACGCGTTGTTTTTGTTCTTCGCTGATGATGTTGAAATAATTGGTGTCCGCGGTGATCCCCGGACGATTGGGGTCGTCGCCCAACCAACTGGCGACGAAGTCGTATTCGATCGTCGTGATCCCATCGACCGTGTCGGCGAATTGACGGACGTAATCCAACGGCACCACGCGATCGAGTCGCGAGGGGTCTTCGGCTCGGATCACCCGCGTGCCCGGGACGTCGGGACCGGGCAGGTCCAATTCGAACGGTGTCTCATTGCGGATCTCGCTGACCAGCGTCGCCGAACGCGTCGTCGTCGCGCCGCTCAGACTCCACGTCGTGTTCAAGTCGTACGCGGTCAGGAAGCTGTCGCCGGCGCCGTCGGGGGCACCCGGGGTGCCGATCGGCAGCGTGATCTCTTGGGGCGCCATCGGCAAGTTTTCTGCCGTTCCGACCCGCAGCCGCGCGTTTCCGGTCAGCAATTGCCCAGGGGTTTCCGGATCCGGAATTCGAGAGAGTGCCCGCTTGTAGTCCAGCGTGGCAATGTTCGTGATGTTGCTGTACCGCACGGTGCCGGGCAAGGTGACCGTCCAGACATCGCCCACCTTGGTGTTCGTGATCGCACTGGCGGTGGGACTGATCCGCACGATCACGTCGTCGGTGTTGTCGACCGTGTCGCGGGTGAAGATCAGCTGATAAAAGTTGGGGTTCACGGCCGCCGACTGCAGCAGATCGTCGTCATTGAAGTGAACTTCGATCTTGCCGGATTCGGTTCCGAGGGTCCCGTTGGGTTGGCGACGGACCGGTTCGGGAACGACCGCGACCACCTGCGGTCCCAAGTTGATGTTGAACACCCGTGTCAAATCGGTGCCGTCCTGGAACGCTTCACCGTCTTCGCCACGCAGCGCAAAATTCCCGGTGCCCAGCACGTCGATCTGGTAGATGTCATCCGGCAGCGGTTCGGCAAATCGAAAAATCACTTCGCGTGATGAATCGCCCAACCCGACATACCCGGGTTCGACCACCACGTCACTGACACCGCTGAGATTGATCGGTGAATAGTTGACCGTTCGTTGGCCGATCGGCGTCGACCCGTTGCCTTCCTGAATGGTCGCCTGGATCAGAGCCGAGGCTTGCGGGTTGGAGTTGATCGCGTTGACAAACTCGTCGGCCGTCGTCGGATCGGCGGAGAAACTGTTGAGCTGGACGCGAATCGTTTGGTCGCTGACGACGACGACCGGATTGGCCGGCCCGCCGAAGTTGCGCTGTTCGACCACCAGGTTGGTGCCGCGGCCGTCCAAACCGGGCAGCTGTGAAATCAATCGCACTCGGACCGCGCCGTTGGTCCCAAAGTCGGTTACCGCTTGCGCGGCGTTAGCCCCGTCGAGTTCCAACGTTTTGTTTTGCACGCTGGCGGACGAAGCGATGCGCTGTCCCGATGCCCCGCTGATCTGGATCGCTTCGATCAGATCACCCGAACGCAACGGATCACTGGTGTTGGTTCTCAGATCGCGATTGATCGCCGAAACCAAGTCCCGTGCCAGCGTCCGCTGCAACGGATTGGTGTTGATGTCGATCGTGATCGTGCGGCCATTGGTCGTGATGATCGGTGCCGACGTGCCGACGCGATTGGTCTCGGTAAACTCCAGCGTGATCCCGTTGCCCAGGCTGCCCGATTGACGGGCGCGGAATTCGAACAACGCCGTGCCGCCGGTTCCCATGTCGCTTGTGACCGACGCCGATTCAAACGTCCGGTCCTCGCCCGCACGCGTGATGCGAATCGCATCCAAGGTGCTCTCGTCGATCCGCGTGTTGTCGTCGAATCGGAAGACCAACTCCTTGGGCGAAAAGTTCAACGTGTCGCCGTTGAACAACAGATCGCCCTCGTTGGGCTGAATCCCGATCAGCTCGGGACCGGCCAGCAATTGGCGCGTCTCCAAACTCTCCATGAGCGACCGGCGTTTCTCGTCGCGGCGCTTCTCGCTGCGGCGGTTACGGCCCGCACGAGGTGCAGCGGCCGGTGGCGTCGTACCATCGGAGTGCAACCCGGAGTTGCGGCTGAGATGGGTGCGAAGGGAATGCGATGGTTTGCGGAAGGTCATCCAGAGGCCTCGTCATTATGCCCGGGTTGCGGGCAGTCAGTCTGTTGGGGCAGCACTTGTGGGGTTGAGTCCGGCAACAACACGTCGGTTGTCGGAGTTGACCCGTCTTAGGTCAAAAGTTGCAAAATCGATAAGCTAGGGGATCTGCGCTGTTGCGCGGCGGTACCTGGCACGAAGTGTAATTAGGTCGTGTGGAACCGCAATGAAAAAGGCGTTTTTCACGGGGTTTGGGCTGTCTACCACGATTGTTACGACCGTCTTAATCCGTGCAGATTGGCATTGCGAGCGAACACGTGCCCCGTTCGACGTGGTTTACGGCACGAAAGTTCCTCTCTTGCGTGGTTTCGGCGCGTGTTGATAGGGTTTGCCTGCACAATGCGACGCTCTTTGGACCGCGACGCCTCCGACGGGTCTCAGTTGATCCCCCCTGAAGGTGCGGTCGTAACATGTCAGGATGGCAGTTAAATGACTCTTCTATCTGAACAGAAAGCCACCTATCAAGGCGGTGGTTCCTGCTGCGGATGTCGATTTCTCACCCGCTGGCGCGCTGTGGTTTTTCCGCTGGCGCTATTGCCAGTCCTTACATCGGTCGGTTGCAGCTGGACCGCGAGCGGAAAAAACGTGTTGGGCGCCCAGCTTCATCAGCAGGGACAGTACACCGCCGCGCTGCAGCAATTTCAGCAAGTGGTGGCGGACGATCCGACCAATCCTGACGGTTATTACAACCTGGCCGCCACGACACATCGCTTGGCGAGCCAGCGGAATGACGAATCGCTGTTTCGCAATGCCGAGGCGCTTTACAACCAGTGCCTGGACCATGATCCCAACCATATCGAGTGCCATCGCGGCTTGGCCGTGTTGCTGATGGACACCGGTCGTCCCGACCGCGCGTTCGCGTTGATCAAGAACTGGGCGTCCGGTAATCCGATGGCATCGGAACCGCGGGTGGAATTGGCGCGGTTGTACGAGGAGGCCGGCGAATCCCAGACGGCACTGAAATATCTCGAAGACGCGGTCCAGTTGGATGCCAACAACTCCAGAGCCTGGTTGGCACTGGCGCGGTTGCGGGAAACCGATGGCGATCTGCCCCAAGCCCTGCAGAATTATCAGCGGGCCCTGGCGCTCAATAACACCCAACCGATGATCGCCGAACGCGTCGCGGCGCTCAGCCGCCAAATCAATTCTAATTTGGACGCCGCGCGCACCAACGCGAACAGCCAGATCGCCACCCCGCTGCCCTATCCGACCACCTCGCGGTATTAGTCCGCCTGCCGGACGCTCTGCCGATCAACGTCTGAAACGTCGCCAAGGTTGCGACCGCAGGTGGGCGGATTCAGCACACCGGCCCCGACGTCCGGATTCGGCAACGCGACCGGTCGGTCAAAAAATGGTTTGGTCAAACAAAGGGTGGCTGAGACGGAGGCCCCCTGTCGGCGATCGGGAACGTCGGCGTTTTCTGCTCTCAGGTCGCGGGTTCTTGGCGGCACATTCCGAACCCTCGCGCCGCCCAATTGGATTGAAACCCGCTGGCGGCCGATCGATTGAATCTCCGTGGCCTAGCTTTTTAAGCACCGTGAGCGCCGCGAGATGAGAACGGCGCGGGTGATTTGTTGGGCTAGATCGAAGGCATCCCTGGAATCCGTTCGAGTCAGCCGATTTCCGACACCATGCTGCGATGGGGGCTATTTCAGTGGACTACGAAGGATTTCCCGTCTTGGACGCCGACGAGGTGGCCAGTCTGATCCCCGACGGGGCGATGGTGGCATTCAGTGGCTTCACCCCGGCGGGCGCAGCCAAAGCCGTGCCTCAGGCGCTGGCCCGTCGCGCGCGGCAGGACCACGCCGCCGGGCTTCCTTACGCGCTGCGAGTGCTGACGGGGGCTTCGACCGGCCGCAGTCTGGACGAAGCACTCGCCCAGGCCGAGGCGATCCGCTGGCGCGCGCCGTATCAATCTTCGCGCACGCTGCGCGATCAAATCAATCGAGGCGACGTGGACTTCGTGGACATGCACCTGTCCGACGTTCCCCAGTTCACCCTGTTCGGCTTTTTCGGAAAGATTGATTTTGCGGTGATCGAAGCGTCCGAGATCACTGCGGACGGACGCGTCTATCTGACCAATTCCATCGGTGCCTCCCCCGCGTTCTTGCATTCGGCAGAACACGTCGTCATCGAATTGAATCGCGGGCAATCGCGTCGGATCGCCGAGATGTCCGATATCGTGGTCCCCAAGACACCTCCCTATCGACCCGCCATCGATCTGGATCATCCCTTACAGCGGATCGGCAAACCCTACGCACGCGTCGATCCGGACAAAGTGATTGGGATCGTCGAAACGAATGAGCCCGACGAAGCGACGGACTTTACCCAAGCCAATGACGTCAACAAGGCCATCGCCCGTCACGTCGCCGAGTTTTTTGCAGCTGAAATCGCCTGCGGCCGGATCCCCCGCGAGTTCCTGCCGATTCAAAGCGGGGTGGGGAATGTCGCCAACGCGGTGTTGGAAGCCATCGGCGAGCATCCCGACTTGCCCGACTTCACCATGTACACCGAAGTCCTGCAGTCCTCGGCATTCGAATTGATGTTGCAAGGTCGCCTGAAAGGGGCCAGTACCTGTGCGTTAGTCCTCTCGCCCCAACAAATGCAACAGCTTGACGAGCAGCATGACTTTTTCTCCTCGCGGTTGGTGCTCCGTCCCCAGGACATTTCCAACAATCCCGCCGCGGTGCGACAACTCGGGATCATTTCGATGAACACCGCGTTGGAAGTCGATATCTTTGCGCACGTCAATTCAACCCATGTCTGCGGCAAGCGGATCATGAACGGAATCGGCGGCAGCGGCGATTTCACCCGCAATGCCTACACGTCAATCTTCATGTGTCCGTCGGTTGCCAAGGGCGGAAGCATTTCCGCGATCGTCCCGATGTGCACCCACATCGACCACAGCGAACACTCCGTTCAAGTGATTGTCACCGAGCAAGGGTTGGCCGACCTGCGTGGGCTGGCACCGAAACAACGCGCCCTGAAAATCATCGAACGCTGTGCTCACCCCGACTATCGCGACTATTTGCATCGTTATTTGTGCGATTCAGGTGCCAGCCATATCCAGCACGATCTGACGCGCTGTTTCAAGCTGCACCAGAATTTCCTGCGATTCGGCTCGATGCTTCACGATGAAGTCCCCGACACGGAAATCGACAAGATCTTCTCCGCGTCTTTCTAAACGCCACGCAGGTGGAGCGGGGCAGACAGAACCAGGGATGGGCTGTGGTCGATAAATGGGCTGGTCAAAAAATGGGGATTGGCTGAGTCGGGGATCGCGACCGGTGGAACTGATTTGGTCGCGTTGAAACTGCACGAATCGACTGACGCTGCCGCGTGGATCGATCGACCCTCCATTTTTTGACCCTTTTTCGGCTCAGACCCCAGCAAAACCGGGGCACCGGGACGAAGCTGACCTCCCGCAACTGACCCGTTGCGCGTACATTCTCCCAATTCGAGTCCTTCCCCCCCCTTCCACCAACGTTTCGATCCTTCCGACCATGAAATCGATGGACAAAATCGTGTCGCTGTGCAAGCGACGTGGCTTCCTCTTCCAATCCAGCGAAATTTATGGCGGCGTCCAGGGGTTTTGGGACTACGGTCCGCTGGGGGTGGAACTGAAACGCAATTTGAAGGAAGCGTGGTGGCAGGACATGATCCGCGGCCACAACGATCTGGTGACGCCACCGGGCGCCCCGGCTTCGTTTGAAATGGTCGGCTTGGATTGCACGATCATCATGCACCCCCAGGTTTGGAAGTGCAGCGGCCACTACGATCTGTTCCACGATCACATGGTCGATTGTCGGGAATCGAAAAAGCGATACCGATTCGACCAGGTGCGGGGACGCTGGTGCGAGCGGGGCGACCAAAAGATTTTCGTGTCGACGCTGGCCGAAGTCGAACAGGAACTCGATGAGGTCCGTCGCCGCGCGATGAAGTTTTTCAAGCTGCGTGCCAAGAACGCGGACGAACTGACGATTTCCGATGAATCGTTGACGTTGGACAAACTCGACGACACCGATTCGGTGCTGGCCCCCGATGCGAAAACGCTCGGCACGCTGACCGAGCCGCGCGAGTTCAACTTGATGTTCAAGACGACCCTGGGCGCGCTCGGCGGGGAGGACGACACGACGTTCCTGCGGCCGGAGACCGCTCAAGGTATTTTCGTCAATTTCAAGAACGTGCTGGATTCCTCACGCGTCAAAGTGCCGTTCGGCATCGGCCAGATCGGAAAGAGTTTTCGCAACGAGATCACGCCGCGGAATTTCACATTCCGATCGCGCGAGTTTGAGCAGATGGAGATCGAGTTTTTCTGTCCGCCGGATCAGTCGCAAGCTTGGTACCGCTATTGGCGCGACCGCCGGATGGCCTGGTACACCGAGCTGGGACTGTCGAGCGATTCGTTGATCATGCGCGAGCACGAGCCGGCGGAACTGGCGCACTACAGCGTCGGGACGGCCGATATCGAATACGCGTTTCCGTTTTTGCCGCCGGGTGAATACGGCGAACTGGAAGGCATCGCACACCGTGGCGATTTCGACTTGCGAAGCCACATGGAAGGCAAGCTGAATCCCAATTCACCCGAGGGTGAGCCGATGCAGGTCGAATTGAACGAACACGGCAAGCCCAAGTATCGCGGCAGCGGCAAAGACCTGTCGTATCGCGATGAAGCGACCAACGAAAAATTCATTCCGCACGTGGTCGAACCGTCCGCCGGCGCCGACCGCGGCGTGTTGGCGTTTCTCTGTGAAGCCTACACCGAAGATGAAGCGCCCGATGACAAGGGGCAGATGCAGACCCGCACGGTGATGAAACTTCACCCGCGACTGGCCCCCATCAAGGCTGCGATTTTCCCGCTGGTCAAGAAAGACGGCATGCCCGAAGTCGCTCAGGAAATCTACGGCGAACTCAAGCAGCACATGAACGTGTTCTACGACGACAAAGGCGCCGTCGGCAGACGTTACCGACGACAGGATGAAGCGGGCACCCCGTTCTGCATCACCGTCGATGGCGAATCGCTCAGTGACAAGACGGTGACCATCCGCGATCGAGATTCGCTCGAGCAGACGCGGGTCAAGATCGATGAATTGAGTTTCGCGTTGATCGAGCGGCTCGGTTGAACGCCAACGCGCTGATGCATGGTCCGCGCGGCGTCATTCCGGTCCTGACGATTCTTCCGGTTTCCTGTTGAACCTCTTTTGCCATCCTCCGCCGGGGCGGGTGTGACGTCCGCCCCGACGTGCCATTGCTGAGCTACGGTTTTCGACCTCACATCGAAATCCGTCCGTGTTCACTCGTCAGCAATCGCAACAATGGAAACCATCAGTCCGGAACAATTCTTAGCGCTCGGAGCGATCACCATCGCGATCATTGGGGGAGTCTTGCTGACAACATTTGCGTTGGCGGCCGGCTCTTTGAAACTTTCGATCCACTGGATCGGTAACGCGACGCCGGGATTCTTCGCTTGCTTCGGGTGGCTGGTGGCGATGTATTTCGTCAATGCCTTCCTTGCTGTGGCGGCCCAGGACCTGCTCGGGCAGGTCGGCGTCCTGATCGCGATCCCACTGACTTGGTTCGTGACCCTTTACATGATTGCGCATGTCGCAAACTGTGGGCTGTTCCGCGCCTTCGGGATCTGGATCGTCAATGGCATCCTGAACGTGATCGGACTTGTCGCGATCTTTTTCTTTGTGCTGATCCCCTTGGTGGCGATGGTGCCGGACCCTGACAAAGGCGCCCAAGCCGAGGTCCACGACGTCGAGGAGATGCTGGCGGAGATGGAGGCCCAGATGCAGGAACTCGACACCCAGATGGAAACGCTGGATCAGATGGAGATTCCGGAAATCAAACAAGTCCACTTTGAACCGGAGCAGACGGTGACCGAAACGCGGACTTCGGAATCCACGGTCACGCCGTCGGCCGAGCCGACGAAGGTCACTCCGGTGCCAGCCTCCCGACCGCGAACCAAAACGGTTCGTCGGGCCGCCGATGGCAGCATGGTGAACCCGTTTTTCCAAGATTGATCGCCGCCGCGGTGACGCACGATCGGTCCGGAACCAGGAGAGCTGATGTCCAACGTCGTCTTGCGCACGAGTGACTCCGAGGTGTGTCGCATCCGCTGCGGTCCGCCCCTGCAGGCGTTCGCGATGCGTTGGAACTATGTCGTTCGCCAGCGGCATCGTTGGGCCGACGATCCGGCGGCCCGTCAGCGACAGACACTTCGGCTGCAGCGTGATCTTCGCGGTCTGGGGGTGACCGCCAAACATCTGCGGCGATTGAAAGGCATCGTGGAGGTTTCCGTTCCCGATTCTCCCTTGGATGAATTCTGGGAAGCCAGAATTTTACCTTGGGAGTATGTGTTGGCCGCGGCCACCAAACCGCATCGTGTCGAACAAGACATCTTGGTCGTGCGGCATTTGAAAACGGGGCGTCGCAAACGCAAGCGGACGCCCAAACGCCTGGTCGTGATCGAAACAGCGCCGGGTGAGCTCGCGCGGCACTTCAATTTTTCGGCCCAGCGTCAATTGGTCACCGGCGGGTTGCGGGCATTGAGTGCCGAGACGACCGGGGTGCTGGAAAACCCGACCGAGAGGCAACTCGGTGAGGAAATCGAAGCCGTGTCGCCGGACATCGTGCACGTGACCGGCTTTGACAATCGAAGCGGTCGGGAACGGCTCGGCGGCAACCTGTCGGGGCTCCGCGATGGGCTTTATTTGGCGGATCCATCGGCGGAGGCGAAGGAGTATCGCGCCGAAGTCATCGCGCGGTTGCTCAACCGGGGTTCACCCAATCCGTTGCTGGTCGGTTTTCATTGCTGGGACTCGGCGGCGCGATTGGCCCCGATGACGATCCACGCCGGCGCCCGTTCCGCGATCGGGTTTCAACACACGTTTGATGAAGCCGTCGCGGAGATCTTTTTTCTGCATTTCTATCGTGCTTACGCCGATTCCCAGTGGAACCTGCTGGCCGCGTTCTGCAGCGGATGGGAATCGATCGCCGCCTATCGGCCACGGATTCGCGGCAGCAGCATCGTGTTGTGGTCGGCCGATTCGCTCGTTTCCAATGCCACGAGTGAAATCGGACAAAACGGTTTCGGCATCGGCGCGACCACCCTACGACCGTCGACGCGCCCGCCCGCCGTGTCTCGTTCGGCGGATCCGCAGCGGGTTCACATTCGCGACTTGGTCCAGGTTTCGGTCCGGCCGAACCATCAGATCAACTATTCCTCGCTTCACAACGGCCAAAGCGTCTTTGAACAACTGACGCTGCGGCTTCATCCGAACCCTTCCGAGCCGGAAGCGATCACGCAGATCAATGATTTGGAATTGGAAGTCCAATTGCATGTCGGCGTCGACTCGTATCCGTTTCGGTCGCGGTTGAATTTGGACATGGACGCCTATCGCTATGACTTGGCAGACCGCGTGACGCTGCCGTTGACGGGGGAACTGTTTCGCGCGATCAACGAACGGATTCAGACCAGTTTGTTCGTCGATCTCCGCTGGCACGATCAAGTGCTCTATCGCCACACGCATTCGGTTTGGTTGGCGCCGATCGATCAATGGACCTTGGACGATTCTCAAATCGGTTGGCTGCCTTCGTTCGTACAACCGCGAGATCCGGCGGTCGCGCGAACGATCGACGTGGCCCAGGGGTATTTGCAATGTTTGAAGGACCAGGTCGGTGCAGGCTTTGACGGCTATCAAAGCTACGACGGGTTCGCATCCGGGCTGGCCTGTTGGGATGGCGTGGACCGACAGGTGCGCTCCATCTGGGCGGCGTTGTTGCTAAGCAACAAGCTGCGTTACATCAATCCGCCGCCTTCGTATGCCGATTTCACTCAGCGGTTGCGAACGCCTGGGGAGACCATCGGCGGCGGATTCGGGACCTGTGTCGACTTGGCGATTGTGATGGCGTCGTGTTTGGAATGGATCGAAGTCCATCCCGTGTTGTTCTTGCTGCACGGGCATGTGTTCGTCGGCTATTGGAAGGACTTTCATGCGCATCAACGATTTTTGGACGTTGCCACCGAAGACTTGCCGGCGCGGACGCCGGACGGCGAGATGCCGCGTGACGATGCATCGCAGCGATGGGTATCGGGGCCGAAGACCTATGCCGAAATCAAAGGGTTTGTCGATCGGGGCGAACTGGTGCCGATCGAGACGGTGGCGTTGACGCGCGGAAAAGGCTTTGCAGCTGCGATTGACGAGGGCCGCGAGCACTTCTACAAAAAACGCAGTCGTGCCTTTCGGGCCATGATCGATTTGGTCAGCGCCCGCGCCGAAGACGGTGTGACACCACTGCCCCTTCGCTTTTCCGAGTCTCACGTCGGCTGACAGGTCAAATCATGGACGGCAAGTTTCTGGAAATCGCGCGTTCGGCCACCGCCGGCAGCAGCCACGTTCGGCCGTTGGTCCAGCGGCCCGATCGGACTCGGATTCGCACCCATTCGGTCACGCCCTCCGGCCCGTTGCCGCCGCTGGTGCGACTGCAATTGGTCGACGACGACGGCATCATGGACTGGGAAGACGTCACCGCGCTGCCGCCCGATCTGGGACGCTTTCGTGGCGCGCCGTCGATCAAGACCCGCGAAGGGTTTGAAACGTTGGAATTGGAATTCGAGCGTTTACCGCCGTCCAAGATCACGCAATTCCTCAGTCGCCGCGACGATAAATTGACGCCGCATCGAGGTCTGCGGCGTTTGGACTCTCAAACCAAGACATTGCAGCCGGCGAGTTTTCCGTCCTCGGGAGACGTGTTGTTGTTCGTCCACGGGACGTTCAGCAACAGTGACAACATGATCGCCGGACTGCTTGAGAAAGAGAACGAAGACGGCGGCGAGTTTCTCGAACAAGCGTTTCAGCGATACCGCGGCAATGTCTTCACCTTCGATCACCCGACGCTCTCGGTGGGGCCGATCCTGAATGCGTTCGATTTACAGCGCGCGATCGGCGAGAGTGACGCCAAGATTCATTTGGTCAGTCACAGCCGCGGGGGTCTGGTTTCGCGGTGGTGGTGTGAAACCTTTGATCCGACGGGCCGACGCTGCGACAAGTCGATTTTTGTCGGGTCACCGCTGGCGGGAACGGGGCTCGCCGCACCGCCGAATATTCGTGAGACGATTCACTTGTTGACTCAGTTTTCCAGGGCTTTGCAAGTCACGTCCGGTCTGACCGCACTGGCGATCCCCGTCTTTTCGGTCGTCGAAGCGCTGTTGCGCGTGGTCACGTCGATCACCAGTTTGGCCGCACGAACGCCGGTGGCCGATGCGGCGATGGCGATGGTCCCCGGTTTGTTCGGCATGTCACGGGTCGGCAACAATCCCGAACTGAGTCGCCTGTTGGAAACCCCGACGACACAAACCGAACGCTACTACGCCGTGGGATCGGATTTCCAGCCCAGCGATCCGGCCTGGAAATTCTGGCGGATGTTTCGCAAAGAACGGCTGGTCGACGCCGCGGCCGACGTGTTGTTTGACGGTGCCAACGATCTGGTCGTCGATACACCCTCGATGATCGATTTGGCCGCGGACGTGAAGATTCCCGATTCGCGGCTGATGGATTTCGGCCAGTCGCAAACCGTCCACCATCTGAACTATTTCTACCAGAGCGAGACGGCCAAGTTCTTGGGCGATACGTTGTTGTAGTGGGCTAATGGGCGGGGCAATTAACACTGATTGCGGAGATTCAGTTCCACTCGTCGGATTCAGCGAAAAGTGTCAAAAATCGGAATTGATTAGACAAATCCGCTGCCGAAGCGCATCATGGGCAGTGTCATGCCCAACGATGCCCCTTTTAACGCCCAAATTCGCCAAGCGGCCCGCGAGATCGCGGTCGGGCGAGAATCGTCTGCCCAGACGCTCGCGATGGCCCAGTTGTATGACCTGACGGCGGATCGATTGGTCCGGTTTGCTGCGTCGATCACACGGCGTCAGCACGACGCCGAAGACGCGGTCAGCACGACGATGGTGAAGGTCGCGACGCGTCCCAAGCTACTCGTCGGCGCCGATCAACCCTGGCACTACCTGCTCCGGATGGTCCGCAATGAGTCGCTGGTGATCCTGCGTTCGCGGAGCCGTTGGTCGGCAATCGGTTCGATCGCGGAGCGTTTGATCGGTCGAACGTCGGACGTCGTCGAACGCGATGACGAAAATCGATTGGTTTGGGAGGCGATGGAAAGTCTGCCTGCGACGCAGAGCGAAGTCGTGGTGTTGAAAATCTGGGAACAATTGACGTTCGCCGAGATCGCCGAAGTCCTGCAGATCACGCCTTCGACGGCCGCCAGCCGTTATCGCTACGCGCTCGAAAAACTGGCCGGAAAACTTTCACGCGTGTCGCATTCCCAACCCGCTGGTGTGGCTGTCTCCTCACGTTCGGTCGTGGAGCTAGGCCAATGACGATGCATCACGATGGCAAACGAGGATGTCCACTCCGCGACGATCATGCAGCGATCGAACGCCAGATCGCCGCGTTGGGTGGGTCGATCTTGCCCGGACGTCGACATCGCGATCAACTGCTTGAACACACCTCGGACTCGGCCGGACGAGCACGCAATCAGCTGCGAACGGCACGCGTCACGATCGTGTTGTCGTTGCTGTTGGTCGTCGTCTCGCCGCTGATCAGCGCCCTGACTCGCGTCGAAGTACCGTCGCCGCAGACGGCCGACCAAACCAACGCCGCCGCCCTTCGCCACGCCGAAGCCAACCACATGAGTTTTGACTGGGCGCTGGTCGATCTGTTTCACCAATTCCGTGAAAGCAAACGGCCGGCACGCTAGTGCAGGCGGTAGTGGACGAGGCGACGAGTCCTTGCCTTGCGTTTCGGATAGGCGGTAGTGGACGAGGCGACGAGTCCTTGCCTTGCGTTTCGGGTAGGTGGTAGTGGACGAGGCGACGAGTCCTTGCCTTGCGTTTCGGGTAGGCGGTAGTGGACGAGGCGACGAGTCCTTGCCAAGATGCCGACTGCAGAGGACTCGTCGCCTCGTCCACTACCCGAAAATTTAGCTGGCAAGGAATACGAGTGCTTCAAGCCTGACTGTTTTTACGCGGCACCCTGTCGGTTCACGTCGTCCTAACGGATCTCGAACGGAATGCTGGATTGGCCGTATTTCTTTCCGACGATGTCTTCGATCGTCAGTTGCAATCGATAGGTCCCCGGCGGCAACCCTTTTGGCAGGTTCATTTGATAGGCGACGAAGTAGTCACGCAGGCGATTACGCGATTGCTGTTGGTCGACCGGTAACAGTTGGCTGATGACCTTGGTGTTATTGGCGCTGTAGATGTCATAGCTTCCCTGCAACTGCGTCTGGAAGTAACCGGTGAGATCTTCGGCGGCAAAGTTTTCGATCTCGCAGTACAGAATCACTTGTTGGCCGGCGACGAATCGATTGCCTTCGAACGGTTTGATCTGACCGTAGGATTCAATCTCAGTACAGAACTCCAAACTGTTCAACGTCAACGAATCCGTAGCGGTCGCCATTAGACGCGTCGCTTCGCGGAATTTCGGCAATGCTTCGGTGATCCGCCGACCGGAGGACGGATGGCCTTCGGGATCAATCATCGTCCATAACCCCATCAACTGATTCTCCAGATACAGTTGCTCAGTCGGGTTCAATCCTTGCATGGACTCCAGCGCGGCTTCGGGTTCTCCGGCGAGCACCATCAGGTGACGCATGACGAATTCACGTCGCTCGCGTTGAGTCGGGCTTTCACCGTTATTCGGCTGAGACAATCGGTCAAGCAGCGCGCGATAGAGTTCCGCTTCGCTCAGCTGTTGCATCGCAACGGCCGTCGGAACCGATTCAATCTCCGGCGTCTTTTGGTGGCCGGCGAATGCCAGGTTGTCGTCGCCATCGTCACTCGCATGTGACGCCGGCAGCACCTGGTTCGCATTCATGACCACGCTGGGGTCCTCCTCAGCGACTAGCATCGGCTCGGTGGGCGGCGTCGTTTCGGTTTGCTGGGTTTCGGCAACCGCCTGCGTCGTCTCGGTCGACCGAGGCGTATCCGGTTGCGGTTCGGTGGCTGCCGGTTTCGCCGCTTTCGCAACGAGGTCGCCGACGTGGGGCGCAGCTGCTGGTTCGGCGACTGGGGGCGGTGCCGGAGCGTCTTGCTGGGCCAGTTGGACCATGCCGGTGCCGAGTCGCACGGGGGCCAAGCCGTCGGCCGCGACCCGCGAATCGGGCAAGGCGGGAAGTCGGGCAAGCGATTGCCTGATCGCTGCGGTCACGTCGTTGGGCAGATCGGTTTGGTTGACGGCCTGTCGTCGCGTACGGGGCGGTTGGGTGGCCGAAGAATTCGCCACTGTTTCAGCCGCGGTGGTCGTCTCGGCGGTGGCAGCCGGCGGCGCGGCTTTGGCGACCGGTTCCTCCGTGCTCGGCTTGTTGGCTTTTTGCGTCGCGCTTAGATCGGTCAGGGAAGCCGAGACGAGTCCGGCCGGTGAGACGTCGACGTTGGTCGCGCCGGCGTTTTCGGTCTTGTCGGAGGAAGCTTGGGGCGCCGGCGACTTGGGTGTGGCGGTCGCCGCGGCGATCGATCCCTTGGGCGGCTCGGCGGGGGCTCCAGCAGGTGCGCGGTCGGTTCGGGACGCATCCGACAGACTCATCCGGGTCGTCGCACCAGCCGTTGTCGCGGTGGAGGACGGCTTGGACGCCGACGGTCTTGGTTTTTCCGTTACGTTGCTGGTCGTCGCACTGGCGAGTTCTGTTTTCGTCGTCGCTCCCCGATCCACCTTGACCAGTCCCCGGTCTTTGCCGGTCGTCGATGTGGCCAATCGCTGTTCCGGTGCCGGCAGATGGGTCACGACCGCCGCCGGATCCTCGGTCACCTGGACCATGGAACCCGTCGGCCGTCCGCTTCGGCAGCCTAACATGGACAAACCGATCGTTGCGATCACGGCAACGCGGGCGGCAGCAGCCACCGACGCACCAGCGGAGGTAATTTGGCTATCGTTTAAGTGTCTCGCCGAGTGCATCCGTGCCTCGCAGGTCCAATTCGTAAGGTGTTGCCATCTTCAGTGACGTCCGATCGACGTCTCGCTCTGCGGCTTTAGCGCAATTCAGAACTTCCAATACAAAACTTTCCCACCGACCGGCAATGTCAAACCACGGTTCACCAATCTTTGCTAGCAACCAAAACAGACCATGACCGACCCGAATCCGTATGAGCCATCGCAATCGCGAACCGTTGATTCAGTGGTCAGGCCGTCACTGATGCTTTGGATGATCGCAAGCTGGAAGCTTACGCCACTTCAGGCGATGATTTCGCGTTTGTTTTGAACGTAGTCCCAGAGGACGAAGCGATCGAGGTTGTTTCCGCTGGTGAAGAAGACGCGACCGGAAGTGGACTGTGCCATCCGGTTGGCGAACCGGATGTCTTCTTCGGATTGCGACCAACTGGGCACTAGAAAGATGTTGATCGTGATTCCTTCCTTGGCGCACAAGGCGGCTTCACGCATCGTGGCTTGCTCGGTGCGCGGATCCGGCGGGTACAGCATGTAAAGCCATTCGTCTTCGCAATGCGCTGTGGGTAACCCATCGGTGATCAACACGATTTGGCGGTTGGGCGTGTCGCAATTGACCAGATTTTGACGTGCCAGTTGCAACGAGCGTTGGATGTTGGTGAAGTGCGGGTGGATTTGTGCTTCGCTGACGTTTTGGTCACTGAGGTCTGCTTTGAGCCGCACCCAGGGATCGTGAATGGTGACCGGTTTGGGCATCAGGTTGATGATTTCGCCGGGGGCGCGGAGTTTGGCGAACGTGTACATCTCGATGAATCGCAAGAAATCACCGGGGTACTCCGATTGGATCAACCCTTGCAGCGCGAGCGCCATGCGTTTGACGTTCATGTACTGGCCGTCGTAGCGCATCGAACCGCTCATGTCCATGATCACACACGTGGCACACTTGGGGTGATTGCGTGTCTTGTGGATTTCGATGTCATCGCCGCGCAGCCGCAGCGGTCGCTCGTCGCCTTGGCGGAGCAGGGCATTGATGACCGTTTGCGGGATGTCCATGTTGGCGACCGAATCGCCGAACTCGTAGGGCTTGGTTTGTTGCAATTCCACCGCGCCTTCACCGATGACATTTCCATGGTGTCGTCCGGACCGCGAGGGGGCCAGTTCGCTGAAGATCCGTTCAAGCAGGCGACCTTGGAAGATCTTGTAGGCGTGGGGCGTCAGACGAAACTGGCCGGCCGAATCACGTTGCAGCCCCTGGCGCTCGGCTTCTTCGCGGATCAAGTTCTCGACCTGACGCCGCATCTCTTCGAGCTGTTCCATGTCGCCCGGTTGAGCGAACTCGCTGAGCATGTCCATGTCGATCAGCCCGATCTGGGCCGACTTGGCTGCCTCTTCGAGTTGTTTCAGCAGCTCGTCGATCTTTTCGAGTTCTTCTTTGATTTCCAAGGCTTTGGGAACCGACATCGACTCGTTGCCGGTGAACTCATACTTGCTGGCGAGTTCTTCGATGTTGTGTTTGTCGCCCATCCGCGCGGCGACCTTCAACAAGTCCGTCGAGAGCGATCCGCCATGGTCTTCGGCGCGATACCAGAGCGATTCGAGCAGGTAGGGTTGTTCGCGGTTGATCGCTTGTCGGTAGGTTTCGGCCAGCTTTTTGGGAATCCGGACGTCCTTGGCCGCGGAGTGAAAGGCTTTGCGAGCTTTCTTTTGGACCGACCGCGCTTCATAGGTTTCAAGAATCTTTCGTTTGCGTTCTTCGAGCATCGCTTTGAGAAAGTCGATACTCGGGCCCAGACCTTGGATTTGGCTGGGATCCAAACGCACCGCACGGGCGAGTTCTTCTTCGCTCAATTCGCGAAACTCACCATACATCAGCGCCTGTTCAAAGGCCGGCGTCACGAGGTCCGGCGGTGGCTCGCTCGGTGGCGGAAACGAAGCCGGATCGTACTTTTGGTACGCGTGGATGATGCCGCCGAGTCGTTTGTTCATGCGATTAAACTTCGTATTCGATTTTGCCGTGACGTTGGGCTCGGCTGATACGGTCCATGCTATACAGGCCCGCCAACACAAACTCGACGCAACTGGCCCGAACCGCCTCGCTTTCGCTGGCGTTGACCTCGAATGCCAAATTCCAGGCCGGCGGGACACTCTGCAAACGTTCGGCGTAATGGCTGCTCGGCAGCAAGTCACCCACTTCGACGCGGACGCCGCTGCGGAAAATTTCGGCGATCTCGCCCAGCCCGTGCTTTTCGACGTATTCACCAAAGATGACTTGGACGGCTTTGGCGACGACCGCATCAAGCACCTGTTTTTCACTCATCTGGTGGGTGCCCATCAGATCCAGTTCCAGCTTGCCGAGCGAGCTGGAGTACAGGTGTCCCAAGTCGCTGATTCGTGGAACGGCCGGTCTTTCGTTGTGCAGGATGCCGCGTTGGCGTGCCGAGGCGACCATGATTCGGAAATTGGCCAGTGAAAAGCGTGCCGACACACCGGACGCTTGATCGATGAACTTGCTCCGCCGCGCCTGCTCGGTGATCTCTTCAACCAATTGGAACATGAAATACGGCACTTGGACCGGATACTCGCCATCCAGGTCCTCGCCGATTTCTTGCCGCAGGATGTCGATTCCCTGATCACGTTCGGTCGGGTAGTGCGTTTGCACGATCGTCCCGATGCGGTCTTTCAATTGGGGAATCACCTTGCCGCTGCGGTTGTACGTCGACGGGTTGGCGGAGAACAGGATCATGATGTCCAAATCAAATCGGATCGGAAATCCGCGGATTTGCACATCCCGTTCTTCGAGGATGTTGAACAAACCGACTTGGACCAGGTCGTCCAGTTCGGGCAATTCATTCATGGCAAAGATGCCGCGATGCATTCGCGGGATCAGCCCGAACGACAAGGCTTCTTCGGCGCTCATGCTGACGCCGCCGGTCAGTTTCGCCGGGTCGATTTCGCCGATGATGTCTGCGAACTTGGTGCCCGGCGACAATCGTTCCGAATACCGGTGGTCGCGATGCCACCAGCCGATCTTGATGTCTTCCGGATCAAGCGTTTCGACCAGTTTTCGACCGAGGGACGTGACCGGGTGGGTCGGGTCTTCATGAACGGGCAACTCGGGATGGTCGATGAAGGGAATCCACTCGTCCAAGAACCGGGTCAGCATCCGCATGATGCGGCTTTTAGCCTGTCCCTTTTCGCCCAGGAACAGCATGTCGTGTCCGGCCAACAGGGCCAAATTGATTTCCGGGATCACGGTGTCGTCATAGCCGACGATTCCGGGGAACAATTCTTCGCCGCTGGCCAGCATCCGCGTGAAGTTATCGCGGATCTCGCGCTTGACCGATTTCGATTCCCATCCGCTGTCGATCAACTCTTTCAAAGTCGTTGCGGTTGGTGCTGCCGTCGCGACGTTCATTCACAATCATCCGTAGTAGTTAAGAAACGAGCCTCACTCGTGTCTGATTGTAGACGCCTGCAAAGCGAGGGACAGAATCCGGGCGCGGATCCGCTCAGCGACGGTTCGCCGCTGGCAGCGATCGCTCTGGCCCGGCGTTTCGATTGTGTCCCCAATTCCACACCGCCCCGGCCGTCAACAGCAGGGTGACGATCATCGTCAGGATCAGGCTGGGGCGCGTGGCAAGACGTCGCAGCGTCATTGCTGGCTTTGCCGTCGTCGGCCGGACGTTTTGGAACGTCGTCACGTCCGTTGCAAACGCTCGCCCCTGACACACTTCGTCGATGTGATGGGTCGCGGTCGACGACTCAGACGCTTCGCAGGATTGGATCAGGATCTGACCATCAGCGAATTCCGCTCGCCCGGCCCGATACAGGGCGGCGGGACGGATGCGGCCCACATGGGCGCGGGAGTGACGATCCATTCGCTGCCGCGGATCCAACAGCCGATACGTCGAAACGGCGATTCGCGAGAGTTGTTGTTCGGTCATCGGGTTCGGGGCGCTCAGCTGTCGCCTGGCCAACGATTTGGCGGCGCGGCTGGCCGCGTGACGGATCACTGCAAGTCGAGTTTCGGTCGGCTGGATACCGATCCGCTGAAAATCGGCCGGTCCCAGGGTGACAACATCATCCACCACGTCCGCGTCGCCGACGGGTGGGGCAAGAAATTCGAATTCAGCCGGTTTGGACAAAATGCAAATCACAGGATGGGGAAATCAGTTCGCCGCACAGGCCGCTAGGTGGGCCGATCGAAGGGGCAGACTGAAGGGACGGTGGGAATGTGGCGTCGGCAAGCGTTTCGATTGCAGCTTGGGAATTCAACGCCCAACTAATGGGAGCCCAACAACCCAGGAACGGTTCGCTGCCAAACTTGGACCTTTTTTTCTCCGGCGCCATTCGACAGATTTAGTGCCATATTGTCGGTGGCGGGAATAGGATCGTCCAGTTTTTTTAGCTCCGCGTGACCCGTCTCGCCGTCAGGATGCCGGCAGGGTGCAAATTGAAGCCCTAGGTCAGTCATTCATGGGCACTCGAATCCTGGCCCAAAAGGGGCGTTTGCGGTCGGCTCGTCGCCGGGTGTCCTCGAGCAGCATCTCCAGTTCACCACCAAATCGGTAGTAGTCGGGCACCCGGTCGCGGTCTCGCCGAATCACGATCTGCTCGTTCAGATCCACCCCCATATCGGGGCGAAGACACAACATGAAGGAGTCGGACGGGCCGTCGACGCGGATTTGGTTTCCGCCGCCCACCGACGCGTCGATTTTCCCGGATCGCTTCCGTTCGGCCTGCTCCCACAGCACCGGGTTGATTTCCACCAGCGGTTTCAATGGCCCCAACTCCAACCACCAAAAGTACTGGTCGCCCTTGCGCATCGTGACGGTATTGATTTTCTCCGGCATCGGCTTCCGCACGTGCGTGGCGACGTTCAACCATTCAAACAGCTTGGGGATTTCTTCGTAAAAATCCTCGCGGCCTCGACCCCGGTACATCACCACGGTCGCGTCGTTTCGCACATTCATGTAGTCATCCAAGACCCCGCCCATGCGGATCAGCGGCGGCTTGGGACCGGAGGCTTCACCCATCACAAAGTACAGCGGGATGTATTCCGCGTTGGGAAAGTAGTGCTGAATCGTCTTGGACGGTTCTCCGTTGATGCTGATCATGCCCGCCCAATGGTCGGGATGAGCGAGTGCGATGTCCCAAGCGGCCGTCGCGCCGTCGCCGTGTCCGGCCAGGAAGACGCGATCGGCATCGATCGACGCGCGACGCATCGCATGCCGAAGCGATGACAGCACGGCATGGTGCTCACGCGGCGTGTACTCGTAACTTCGCTGTGTCGCCCGTCCCCATTGCGGCGCGACGACGATGTAGCCGTTGCGCGTCGCATGTCCGATCCGCGTGCCTTGGGAGGCATCGAAATCACCCGCCCACCAGGCCAGCTCCGATTCCGGTGGCGATCCCGGAGGAGCCAGCACGACCAGACACGGGTACTCGCGATGCGGATCGTACTCCGGCGGCAGTTGAACCAAGTATGCGGGTTCGTCGATCAGCGAATCCTGCTCTTGTTCCGCACCGGCAATGTTTCCGACACGGAACATCCCGGGGATCGTCGGATCCTCTGATCCATCCGGCCACTCCTTGACCGGCAGCAGTTGCGGCAGCAATCGCGCGACGTACTCGATCTGGGAACCTTCGATGCCTCGCAGTTCCTCGAGAATCTGTGGCCGCCGCGCCAGATCCGCCGGTCCCAGGTACTCGGCGACCAGGTCACGGACTTGGACCAAGGACGATGCGACGACCAAGTTCTGTTCACCCGAGCCGGGACCCATCAGCCAACCGGCAACCGCCAGGGCGACACGTTCTTCCAACGTCACGGTTTCGGAGTCTCGCAATCGCGAGTAGTCGTTCAAGCGGGGCAGGGTTGCCGAGCTGAGACCGTTTTCAATTTCGCCGAACACCTTTTGCAAGGAATCCCGTTGGCCTTCGGGAAGCTTGGCCAAATCGGCGCGCAACGCTTCGACCAGGTCTTTGACTTGTTGATCGGATTCGGCCAGTTTCTCCGACGCGATTTTGACTTTCTCGCGCGTGATCCTGCCGACGGCGTTCATCGGAAATCGTTGATAGACCGTGCGGGCATAGTTTTCTTGTCCCACGCTCGCCCGTAGCGCGGCCTCGTCGATCAATTGATTGGCTTGTCGATTGACGATGCCGATCAACTGGGTTTTCATGTCCTTCAGTTCTGGGAAAGCACGAATCGTCCGGGTCAGTTCTTCTTCGGCGGCGCGAAATCGTTCGGCTTCGATGAAGAAGCGGACCACGGTCAGGCGTTCGTTGACGTCGGTTTGGTCGATCCGTTGGCGAAAGATCCGTTGCAGGGTATCGGACATGATCGAACTGGTCGCGACACGCATGTCCCATTCGTATGCAGGTCTCGATGCGAGCGCCTCGACCTTTGCGTAACGCGAGTTCAATTCCGTGATGCCTTGAACGATGTCGATCGCCGCGCCCGTCGGTCCCCGGATCGTGACCGTACGACGTCCATACTCGTTGAAATCTGAGACGCCCAGGATGTCGCCGATGCCCTGGATCGCGCTGCCGCCAAGCGACAACTTTTGATTGAATTCGATGGTTCGCTCGATGCCACGGACATCTTGCGGCGGACCGGCAACCATGCCGCGCTCGTGGATGTAGACGCGGCGCAGACCGTCATCCACTAACAGAATGGGCCGTGACTTGGGTTGTCCCCGTCCGCCGGCTTGAAACGGATCTTGGTTTAGCGACGCGATTTCGGCGAACAAGCCTTCCAGCGCGATTCCGCTTTTGAGCACGATCCGTTGATCGGCGTTGGCAAACGAGCCTAGCGCCACGACCGCGATCACGGCGGCGGCGAGCGAGGAGAGTCGGAATCGTCGCAGTCGCATCATCATTCGATTGCCCTGTTAATCCACCAAAAAGTCGTTGAAGACGCTGTGCATCATGTCATGGTTGCGACGCGCGGGGCGTTGAATGAACGAGGTAGCGGAACGCGTCAACGGTTGTCGATTGAATCAGCCGTTTGGCGCGAGCCTACGGGCCTCGGTGCGTGTTCTTCGCCCTTGAGGCCCGTACGCTAGCGCGATACGGCTAATCCCATGTGTGATCCGATTCTATCGACAAGCCAACAAGCGTTTCGCTCACCTTTGATAACGAAAGTTGTTGCTGACTTCCCGTTCATTCAGTCACCGACTCCCTCGACCTCGCTACCCCCCACTATACCACCGACGCGAAACCGATCGCAGAATCGAGGGTAGAGGTCTGTTCCTGGAAGGGTTTCGGTTGGATGGTCGGCGTCAAGTTGGGTGCATCGATCGTAGTCGAGCCGGACTGGATCATCAGAATGGCAATCGCCTGTTTCATCGAACGACCAATCGGTGCGACTCCGATTCGAACGGAGTTAACGGCTGGAAGGGTGTGGTGCACCCAGGGTTCGTCCGAGACCACACTCCACCACTGACTGGTCGACAAGCTGATCGCCGCGGTCGGTGGTCGCGAGGGTTCGTTGAGTGAGGTCGCTTGGGCACGCTCAGCGGCGCCGGGGGAGGGTGGGATTTGAGAAGCGAAAGTTCCGTCGGTGATCAGCGATGCGACCGCGAGCGATTCGGGGGTGCCGGTGGAGGGATCGGTGGACAGCCGGCGACTGGCAATCGCCACGCACACCAGGATGACAGCGGCGGTCGCCCATGCCCCGGTCGCCCATCTCCCGGTCGTGGCCATGGGGACGCCGCGGCGACTGGGCATCCTCGGTTCAGTGTCAGCAGGCGAAAGGGGGGCTTCCGCCGAAACGAAGGCATCGATCGTGCACCAGATCTGCAGGCTGTCGCGACAGGTCTGGCATTGGTCGGCATGGTCGCACAGCAAGGCGTCTTGGCCGACATCCTGTCGCGCGTCCAAGAGCTGATCCAACCGATCGTGAAACTGGTCGCATCTCATTTCAAAGCCCCTTTGTGCTGCGGCGCAGTGCCAACCGTGTTGCCCGGCACGACGTCTCGTTGCCTGAGTTGTTCGATCAGGGAGAGCCGTGCGCGATGCACCAGCGTCTTCACGGTGCCGATCGGGCATCGCATCTGTCGAGCGATTTCGACGTAGGACATCGATTGCTCATGGAAGTATTCAAACGCGATGCGTTGCCTGTCGGGAAGATTTCCGAGGGCCAACGAGATTTCTTCACGCATCGCATCGGCGGCGTGGTTGTGGCCGGTGGCCAGCGATTCCGGTTCGTCGGCGTCAGTCAGCGGCGCGTAGACTTTGCGGCGGGCGAGATGGCTGCGGGAGCGATTGCCGGCGACGGTGGCTAACCAGGGCTCGAGCGGACGTCGGGGGTCCCAGCGGTCCAGGTACTTGGCGACTCGACTGAAGGTATCTTGTGTCGCGTCCTCGGCGTCTTGTCGATGTCGCAGGATGGCGAAGCAGATGCGGAAGACAAAATCGTGATAGCGTTCGACCAGCAGTGCAAAAGCGCCACTTTCCTGGGCCATGATCCGGCGGGCCAGCGCGACATTGGATTCGAGGGTTGCACCGCCGGAACCGTCGATCGAAGGTTGCAGGTCGGCGGGCTCGGGGCGGCCACGCATCCGATGGTTCTGGCGTGGAGACAAGGTTTAACGTCCGCTGAAGAATCGTTTCAGTGCGTCGTCGGCGGCGGCCTTGGAGCTGTCCGTCATTGACTTCTTGAGACCTTCGGGCAGTTTGCCTTTCTTGGTTTTTTTCTGCTCGCGCAGTCGTTCCAACAGCGAACTGTCGTTGGCCGAAAGCTCTGTGCTATCGCTGGAGGGATCCTTGGAAGACGAATCGTCGTCCTCCTCCTGTTCGGCTCGCTTGAGATCATCGATGCGGAACTGGCGTGTGTCGGGATCGGAAAGCTTGCGGACACGGTCGATTTGATCGGCTTCGTCCAGCCAGCCGGTCACGTCGACTTCTTCGAATCGGCTGTCGCTGTCTTGGACCGTTCGTGCGGCCGCTTCACCGACGTCGGCGACTTGTGGTTTTTTGGCGCCCTTGAGTCCGTGTTCGATGACGACTTCAAAGAGCAGTTTGCCGATCTTGAGCGAGTCGCCGGCGGAGAGGATCTTCGCGCGATCGCTCGGCAAGCGTTTCTCATTGACATACGTACCGTTGCGGCTTTTCAAATCCTGGATCAGCAACCGGCCGTCACGGATGACCAAAATGCAATGTTTCCGGCTGATCGAATCACTCTTGGGGCGCAGCTGGCAGGATTCACTGCGGCCGATCAAGAACTTATCACCGCTGATCGGGATCTCCGTCCCCTCGTGGCTCCCCGTCATGACCCTCAGCTTTACTTGCATACGGCACCTGTTCCTATCTTGACTTCCGCTGAATCACGGTTTGCGCAACTTGACTTGTCAGCAGCTGATAAGCGATGGGGCCACGAGAAAGCGCGTGGCTGGGCCGACAAGGGTGGTGGTATTGTAGACAGTTGCAGAGGTGGGGAAAATGCCGTAATGGCCGTTTTGCGTTCAACCGCAGCTTTGTCGATACCCGCCCGCGAAAGGGGGTTGGCGTAAATGCGCACTGGATCATCTTGCTCGGCTCACTCTCTGATGCACCCTGTTGTCTCTCTTTCCGGCGGTCAGGATATCGTATTCTCAACGCCTGTGTGCGATTGTCGCGACAACTCACTTGATCTTAACGACGGGTCCACCACTCGGATCGGCCGAAGCGGCTCGCCACGATCTCATCGGCCCGGGTCCATTCAGTCGCGGTTAACACGTCCGATTCGAACGCGATCCCCGACAGCGCTGCAAATTCTTCGCTGATTCGCTTCCAAAGCGTTTCGGGGTCGAGGCTGATGGGGGTCAGGTCGACAAGTCCGGGCAATTCGCTGGCGTACTCACTGGCACGCAGCAGCAGACTTCCGTGTTGCAAGATCGAGCGTTTGAAACGCCGTTGGGCGCTGCCGAGTACTTTGTACCCGCTGACAATCAGGTCTTCGTCGGTGCGGCGTTGAAAGCAGAGGAAGGGATCGTCGCTGGCCGCAAGCGTTTTGGCGGCGGGGGTTTTGTTCAGGTAATAAGGTCGCGCGTCGATCCCGTGGCGGTGCAGCGCGTTGATGATTGCGGCGTGGACGCGACGGTACAAATCCGTTCGTGCCCCGTGTTCACCCGCCGAGCTGGGCACGGTCAAGCTGTACGTCAATTCGTGATGATGCAAGATCGCACCGCCTCCGGTGCTGCGCCGGACCCGCTCGGCGATGTCGAAACGCGGCGACGCATCGGCGCTGGATTGAAAGTACCCGAGCGAGAGGGTCGGAGCAGCCCAGGTGTAGAACCGCAGCGTGTACGTCGGCGCGGACCCCGATGGGGCGTTCGCGCTGACGGATTCGGCGATCGCTTGGTCCACCGCCATGTTCCAGGCCGATTCGCCCTCGCGATGAAACAGCAATCGCCCGGGGCGTGGATCAGTCATGGGATCAACCGGATTCGGCGCACTGCTTTTCGTAGGCCGCGAAATCCATCAGGTTTTCCAGTGCGGATTCATCCGCAATTTTCAGTTTGACGATCCAGCCGAAGTCATAGGGATCGTCATTGAGTTGATCCAGATTGTCCGGCAGCTCGGCATGCACTTCGATCACTTCGCCGCCGACGGGGCTGTACAGTGGGCTGACCGCTTTGACGGATTCCACTTCACCGAATTCTTCACCGGCATCGATCGTCTTCCCGACTTCGGGAAGTTCCATGTAGACCAGATCGTTGAGTTGCTCGATGGCGAAGCCTGAGATTCCGATCGTCGCGATCTTTTGACCGCCTTCTTCGGCAACGTCGACCCACTCATGGGTCTCGGCATACAGAAGTTTGCTCTTGTCGCGTGACACTTTGGCTGGTTCCCTTGGAGGTGGTTTTGGAGTGGTTTTCGGGTAGTGGACGAGGCGACGAGTCCTTTCGGATTGCCAGCTGCGAGGACTCCTCGCGTCGTCCACGACCGTTGACCCGAATCTTAAGGCGAGACGGAATACTAGTATGACAGATGCCCCTACTTCTTGGCACGCCGGTAGAACGGCAATTTGACGCGGGTGGCCGGCGAACGTTTGCCTCGAATGTCGATCTCAAACTCCGACGCCGTCGCGTGTTCGGCGTCGACCATCGCCATCGCGATCGGATAACCGAGCGTCGGTGAGGGACCGCCGCTGGTGATCTTGCCGATGACCTGGCCGTCGGTCGAAAGCACGTCGCATCCCTCGCGGGCCGGTCGGCGGCCGCCGGGCAGCAGGCCGATGCGGACCCGCCGCGGGCCGGCGGATTTGACCGCCGCGATCGCATCGCGACCGATGAAGTCTCGGTCGTCGAGATTGCAGGCGAAATTCAAACCGGCGGTGATCGGATCAACCGTTTCATCCAGCTCATGACCATACAGCGGCATCGCGGCTTCCATGCGAAGCGTGTCGCGGGCACCCAGGCCGGCGGGGACAAACCCCGCGTCGCGACCGGCCAGCAACACGTTTTCCCAAACCCGAGTCGCCTCTTCGGCCCGCACGACCAATTCGAATCCGTCTTCACCGGTGTAGCCGGTTCGGCTGACGATGACGGGTTTGGAGAATTGGTCGGTGATCCGCGCCTGATAATATTTCAATCGACTCGGGTCGAACGAAAACAGCCGCTTGCAGGTCTCCATCGCCAGGGGACCCTGGACCGCGATCATCGCCGTCAGCTCGGTGCGATCGGAGAACGTGACCCGGGGGAAATCGTCGAGGAGGGGTTTGATCCACTCCACGATCTTTTCCCGGTTAGACGCGTTGACGACCAGCAGGTGGTAGCGTGATTCGCTGGGCGTTTTCAAATGGGAGACCAGGACATCGTCCAAAATCCCGCCGTCTGGATTGCAGACCATGCCGTAACGAACGCCGCCGATCGGCAGATCCGTCACGCGCCGCGTCAGCAATCGGTCCAGCAACGCTTCGCTGCCGTCGCCGTCAAACCGCAGCCGTCCCATGTGCGAGACGTCAAACAGGGCCGCGGCGTTGCGGCAGGCGTGGTGTTCGCTGACGATCGATTCGTATTGAATCGGCATTTCATAGCCGGCAAACGGGACCATCTTGGCCCCGGCCGATCGATGCCAGTCGCCCAGCGGCGTTTGCGCGTACGTTTGTGGTGAAGAATCGGCCTGACTCATGCGTCACTCGGAAAATGGGTGATGGCGTGGTCGCTCAGAAAGCGGGCAAAGATGTCAATGATCGGCAGGGACGCGGGTGAAACAACACGCCGCGAAGGTTTCGGCGGTGACCGCCAAAGCAAAAGTGTACCGAATAAGGGACGCGGTTCCAGGGTCGGTAAAACTGAAACACGCGTCGTCTGGCCCCCGCGTTGTCTCGCGTCAGGGAATGATGCCGACAGGAAAACTGCAAAGGATCGCTCCGATCCGGTTTCCCGTTGAAAGGGCATTCTGTCCGGCGTTCGTCACGCGTTGGCGGCGGCCCAGGCGGCGAAGTTGGTGACCGTGTCGTCGTCACGGTTGGCAACCGGCAAGCTGGTTTGGACGAACTCACCGACATCGCACAAGTCGGCAATCGATTCGACAATCACGTCCGGCCCAAACGCGAATTGGTCTAAATCTTTTCGTTTCGTGCCTCCGGACAACGTCAATACCGTTCGGTAGCCCATTTGGACGCCGCCGAGAATATCGGTCTCCATCGTGTCGCCCACCATCACGGTTTGTGAGGTGGCCAATGTCGAATTAGCGGTACTGGGCTTGCGCCCTCCCCGAGCCGTCGATGCAAGCGGAAGAAAGAGGTGTCGAATCGATGGTCACGTTGACCGAGCGCTAACGCCGTTTCCGTTTGCCCTTTTGGCGACGGTCCTTTTTGCGTTTTTCCTTGTGCGTCAACTTGCCGCCGCCGGACTTGCCGGCTTTCGCGCCGCGGTCATTGGGGTTGCTCTTGCCGACCGAGTGGTTTTTGACCGGTTCCAAAAACAGTTCGCGTTGGATCAGGTCGACGCGGCTGATTTTGACCGTCAACTGATCGCCCAGTCGATAGCGATGATGTGCTTTGAAACCGACCAGCATCTGGCCGCGACGTTCAAATCGATATTGATCCGACGGAAGCTGGTCGACGCTGACGTAACCGTCGACGGGAAGTTTGATGCAGCGTGCCAAAAAGCCGTCGGCAAAGACGCGGCTGATGACGGCGGTCATCGTGTCGCCCAAGTGTTTCTTTAAGTAATGCAGCAGTTTCAGCTCGGTCAGTTCACGCTCGGCTTGCGCCGCGTTGCGTTCCATGTCGCTGCAATGGTGCCCCAGTTGCAACAACGCACCGACGGATTCATCGGGAGTCTTCTCGCCGGCGTGGAGTCGGTCGATCAGGCGATGGACGGTCAAGTCCGGGTAACGCCGAATCGGACTGGTGAAGTGACAGTAGTGCTGCATGTCGAGCGCAAAGTGGCCGTCGGTCTGGGGGCCGTAGACCGCTTTGTTCATGCTCTTGAGCACCGCGAAATTCACGGCGTCTTCCAGCGGTGTGCCGGCGACGCGGTCGAGTACGTTTTGAATTTCGAACCGGCTCTCGACCGAATCAATTCCCAGTCGCAAGTCACGAACGAAGTGGGACAGTTGACGCAGTTTGCGCCGTTCCGGCGGCGGGTGGATGCGATGCAAGAACTTCAGCCCCGCGTCGTCCAGCCAGGTCGCGACGGCTTGGTTGGCCGCCAACATGAACTCTTCGATCAACTGGTGGCTTTCGGTGTTCTCTGTCCGGTACGCGCCTTTGACTTTGCCGCTGCGGTCCAGTTCCAATTTGACTTCGGGCATGTCCATCGAGATCGCGCCACGTTTAAAACGCCGCTTGCGGATCATCATGGCCAGTGAGTGCATGTCGCGGAGCATGTCACAAATCGCATCGCCCCACTTCTCGCGATACTTGTCCGGGGCTTCCAGGAATTGGTCGACCAGACGGTAGTGCAACCGCATGTCACTGCGGATCACACTGTTGTGAACTTCGCTATGGATCACGGTGCCGTCATCGGTCATTTCGATCTCGACCGATTTTGCCAACCGGACTTTCTCCGGCTGCAGACTGGCCAGGTGATTGCTGATGATTTCCGGCACCATGGGAATCACGCGATCGGGCAGGTAAACGCTGGTCGCCCGCTGACGCGCTTCCTGGTCGAGTTTTCCGCCGGGGTGGATGAAGTAGCCGACGTCGGCGATGTGCACCCACAAACGCCAGCGCCCTTCGTCTTCACGGACCAGCGAAATCGCATCGTCAAAATCACGCGCGTCGTAGGGGTCGATCGTCAGCGTCAATTGTCCGGTCAGGTCCAGCCGATCGGCCGGAGGGTTGTCTTCGTCGAATTCATCGGCCCGCTTTCGCGCTTCGTCGATCACCGCTTCGGGGAACTCATCGGGCAATCCGTATTGCCGCATGATGGTCAGCGTGTCGATCCCGGGATTGGTGGAACTGCCGAGTCGTTCCAACAGGACCGCTTCGCCACCCTTGCCGTTTTCGCCGGGGAACGTCACCACTTCGACAAACACCTTGTCGTCTTTTTCGATCGGCAAGCCTTGGATGTCGCCGATGAAGACCGGTGCGTCGTGTGGTGTGCCGTCCAGGTAAACCGCCGGTCGGCCGTCGACCATGTTGAACGTGCCGGTGAATTGTCGCCGCGATCGCTCGATGATTCGGCTGACACTGCCTTCGCTGCCGCCGCGGCGACTCGGTCGGACTTTGACTTCGACCAGGTCGCCTTCGAACGCCCCGCCGGTCTGTCCCGGTGGAATGAACAGGTCTTCGCTGACCGCTCCGTCGCCGGAGTCGCCCGGCCGGACGAAACCGAATTGTCCACCGGCGGCCATGCGAAAGACGCCACGGATCCGGTCCAGGGGGCCGCCGATCGCCCCGGTGCTGATGATCAAATGATTCGACGCATAGATCAGACGACCTTCCAATACCAATTGCTTGATCGTGCGTCGCAGTTCCCGATAGTCGTCCGCGTCTAGATTGAGTGTTGCCGCGATCTGTTTGGGTTTGCTCGGCCGGTATTCCGGCGAGACGACCAACCGCATCACGCGGTCGGCGAGTTCTTGTGAAATTTCCATATCCTGAAGGTAACGTTGTAAGTTGTTTGTTGTAAGTTGCGGGTTCTGAGTTCGGGTTTGCGAAATCCGCTCAAGGAGGTTTAGTTTGTGACGGTGGTGGGGAGATTTGGTCAAAAAATTTAGTGGTCAAAAAATAAGAAGAAATTGGATGGGAACTTCATTGAAGAATTGCGTCTTCATTTTTTGACCAACCCATTTTTTGACCAACTCATCTCTTCTGAATTCACCTTCCTGGCGGCAGGGCGAACGATGCAACAAAACGGCATCCAAGGATCCCGTTGCAGTCAGCGAATTCTGGCCCTTGAATCGCAACTCTGAGAAACCAGGACCGGGAATGCTACCCCCGCAGCGTGACCCATTTCCAGGTCGTGAAGTCTTCGATGCCGGTTTCCATGCCTTCGCGGCCGAAGCCGGATGGCCCGTCACCCCCGAAGGGGACTTCGGGTTCTTGCTGGATCGTCATGTCGTTGACGTGAACCATCGCAGTCCTCAGAGAGTCTGCGAATGTCATCACCGCATCGAGATCCGACGTGAAGATGGCTGCTGAGAGCATGCCGGGGGAGGCGTTGGCGAGTTCCAACGCGTGCTGGCGGTCGTTTGCCGTCTCGATCGAGACGACCGGCCCGAAGGTTTCTTCGCGAAACAGCTTCATGGAAGCAGTGACACCGGAAACGATGGTGGGGTTCACTCGATTGTTTGTCCATCGATTCCCGCACAAGATGCTTGCTCCGCCGTCGACCGCATCAGTCAGGTGATCGCGTATCCGTTGGCGGGCATTCGCCGTGATGATCGGGCCGATCACCGTTTGCGGATCCGTCAGCTCGCCCATCCCCAGCGATTCGGACGCGGCGACAAAACGCTCCGTGAACGCTTCGGCCAACGATTCGTCGACGATCACGCGGCTCGATGCCATGCAGATCTGGCCCTGATAGATGAACCCGCCCCGCACGGCCGCACCGACCGCCGCGTCCAGGTTCGCGTCGTCGAGCACGATCAGCGGGTTCTTGCCACCGAGTTCGAGCGTCACGCGTTTTCCGTATCGACCGCACATCGATTGCACATGCCGTCCGATCGCCGCCGAGCCGGTGAAACAGACCGCGGCGATCTGGGGGGCGGACACCAAGTCGTCGCCGATCTCCGCGCCGTCGCCCAACACCATGTTCAGCGCCCCGGCGGGCAGCCCCGCATCGTGGTATAGCTGAGTGATCGCGGCGGCAATCATCGGCGTCTGCCGCGATGGGAGCCAGACGACTGTGTTGCCCGTCGCCAGCGGCATGCTGCTGTGTTTGATGCCTTTGATCAGCGGGACGTTGAACGGGGTGATGGAGGCGACGACGCCGAGCGGTTTTCGAAACCCCAGACTCCAACGGCCCGGTACGTCACTCGAATAGGTCCGCCCCGTCATCCGTCGGGCCATCGCGGCGTTGGCTTTTAACACGCGGGTCGCGATTCCGATTTCCATCGACGCCTTGCCGACGGGGGAGCCGATTTCGCGGATCAGCAGGTCGCGAAAGTCCGCCGATCGCTGTTGCAGCAGTTCTGCCGCACGCAACAAGATCGCTTCCCGTTGCGACGGTCCCAAGTCTTGAAAACGCTCAAACGCCTTGGCGGCTGAATCGACCGCCAACGCGACATCACCGGCGTCGCCACACGCTGCGGTAGCAATCACCGAGTCGTCTTCGGGGTTGAGCGATTCGAAGGTGTGGGCGGACGATGACGCGCGGTGTTCACCATCGATCCAGTGGTGCAGGGTGGGACGGTTCAATGGACTCTCGGTGCAGCGATGGCGGCAAGTTTTCCCCAGGTCGTCTTCCAGGATTCGATCTCGAAGTGCCGCTGGAACGTCTCGCGGATCACGTCGGGCATCCCCAGCCATTGTTCGTACGTCACGCGTTCTCGCTCGGTCATGATCGCCAACGCGTCGCCTTTGGCATACAACGTTCGCATCAACGACAATTCGGTCACGGCATGGGCGAACACCAGAAACGGCGTCTTCCACGGTTCAATGACGTAAAATTTTCCTGACGGTTTCAGGATCCGGTGGACTCCCGCCAGCGCTCGATCCAAGTCCGTCGGCATGTCCGGCAGGTGATGCAGTCCGCCCTGGACGATCACGACATCATAGTGGTTCGCATCCAGCGGCAAGTCCAGGCAATCGGCCAAGTGCAGTTGTGCCGGCCCGCGATACTCTTCCAACAGGCTGTCACTCAGATCGACGCCTTCGAGGTTTCGGAACCCCATTCGCTCAAGTGCGACGAGCCCGTTGCCGCGGCCGCAAAAGATTTCGACGATGCGACAGTCGCGTTTCAACGTTTCGAACCCGAATCGCCGCAGTCGTTTGATGAACTTGGCGATCTCTTGCTCGGGCGTTTCAAATCGTTTGTAGGCGGCTTCCCAGATAGGATCGCAGCACAATTGGCCCGCGGCGACGTGACGAATGATGTCCGGGCTCGACGAATCGTTCATGACAAAGTCTCTTGCGGCGACGAGGGCGTTGTCTGGCGATCGTCATTTGTTTCCGCAATCGGCCGATCGAGTCGACGTGAACGCTGCATCATCAACACGCCGCTCATCAGCGATGCCATCGCGGTCTGGAAACCGATCGCGACCAGCGTCACGCCCGGCACGACCCACCGCATGGTGAACGGGTAATCCAATGCGCCGAAGTCCTGTTGCCACCATCGCCAGACCACGAAACCGATCATCGCGGCGCCGCCGATTCCGGCCGCAATCCCGAACGCCAGCCCACGTTCGACGGTGACGTGTTCCAGTTTTTCGTGGGGCGGCATCATGCCTTCGCGTCCGGTAAAGATTCTCGCCAGCGTCGCCAGCAACACGCACTGCCATCCCATCAACACAAACAGGCTGGCGACCAACAGCGTGTGGACATCCAACGCCGCGCCAAACACTTTGACTTGCGGCAGTGCCAATGCATAACCCACCAGCCCGATCATCAACAGAACCAAGCCGGGACGGAAGAACGTCCAGGTAGGACTAAACGCCAAGAACAAACGCAGGGTTCGCCAGCCGTCGCGAAAGGTACGCAAATGCGGCGGGTGCGCCTGGCGGCCATCGGGATGAAGCGTGATCGGCACCTGGCTCCACGACGTGCCATGCGAATCGCGGTGCAGCCCGCTCTTGATGATCATCTCCGTCGCGAATTCCATTCCCGGCGATCGAAGGTCGAGCTGGTCATAGTGTTTTCGTGTGAAGCCGCGCATCCCACAATAGATGTCGTTGATCGGGATGCGAAACATCAATCGAACGAGCCAGCTGAGCACGGGGTTGCCGAACCAGCGATGCAAGAACGGCATCGCGCCGGGCAGGACCCGGCCGCCACCGCGGGGCAGTCGGCAGCCTTGGACCAAATCGTGGCCTTGCCGCAGCGAGTCGATGAATTTGGGGATTTCCAGAAAGTCGTAACTGTCGTCGGCGTCGCCCATCAGCACGTACTTGCCTCGACTGGCTTCGATGCCGTGCATCAACGCGGCGCCGTATCCTCGCTGCGGCACGTCGACGATTCGTGCCCCTTGTTCGACTGCCAAGTCCTGTGATCCGTCGGTGCTGCCATTGTCGGCGACGACGACTTCGCCCACGATGCCCGCTTCACTCATCGCCCGGACGGCTTTCTCGACACAGGTTGCCACCGTATCGGCTTCATTCAGACAGGGCATGACGACCGACAGTTCCATCGGTCTGGTCGGATCACTCGGCCCGCTTTCCTTTGAACTGTTCATTTTCGCTGGGTCGCTACGGTAGGATCGTCGTTCGGGAACAGTTGGTCAAAAAATGGGTTGGTCAAAAAATGAGGGCGTGATTCATTCATGAAGTTCCTGCACTTTTCTTTCTTATTTTTTGACCACTAAATTTTTTGACCAAACCTCCCCACCAAACCTTCAAACCACCGGCACCTGTCGAAAGAGAGACGATCGCCAACGCGATGACCAGCAGGACAATTGGCTCGACGATCATGCGGTAGCGATACGCGGGGATTTCCAGCACCGCGGTGACGGTGGCAAAATAGCCGAGGATGGCCCCCAGCCAAAGGCCTGCGGCGCGGGTGGGCCGTCGCCAGATCAACAGCATCGTCGAAGCGAGCGTGGCGAACATCAATAACGTGTTGCCGGCCAACCAATTGCTCCAGCGATGGCGGAGGGCTGTATCGACGGGTGGGACTTTAATGCCCCAGACCGGCTGTCCCCCATAAAACTTCTCGGACAACTGCTCACGCGTCGCGGTACCGTCGGCTGCCAGATCGGCCAACTGAGCCGGGATCTCCGTCGCCCGTGTTCGCCAAAAGTTGACCAGCCGGCGGACTGCTTTTCTCGCGAACTGCAACGGTTCCTCCGCGATCGCATCGGTGGCCACCCGCTTCATCAATCGGTCCGCCGAGGGGTCGTCCATTCCCGATGCGGTCAACGCGTTGGAGACGGTCCAGGTGTGTCGCCAGCTCTGTTCGTCGGACAGGGTTGCCCAAACGCCGTCTCCCATTTGGGTCTTCAGTTGCGCCGCACCGTCAGTATCGGGTAGCTCCAATCCGGCGCCGCTGCCGTCCTGAAAGGTGACGATCCAAATGTTGCGGCCGACGAATTCGGTGAGCATGGCTTTTCCGAACAGGGCGTGATTGCGGGCCAGCCAGGGACCGACGCAGGCAACCGTTACGATGCCGGCCAGCATCACGCAAATCCAGCCGCGGCGACGACAAAGATGCTTCGTCGCCGGATTGGCAATCCAGTACCAGCAGGTGATCACGTAAACCACGTCGGCGATCCACACCAGCATCGCTACCGGACGCGTCAAAATCGCCAACCCCAGTGTCAGTCCGACGAAGACTCCGCCCGCCACCGTCGGCTGGCGGGTAAACCGGGCGACCGTCCACAGGTGCAGGACGACTGAAAAGACGAAGAGTGTTTCGGTCAGCACCGTCGTGACGTACACGGCCGAACAGAGCATCGGAATCGCCAGGGCCACAACGACCCACACGACACGCCGGCTTCGCGAAATCTCCGCCGCCAATGCCGCGATCAATCCGATCGTGGCGATCCACAGCACACTCTGGAAGCAAACCAGGGCGAACAGCGGATCGCTGCAAGCGGCCCGGAACAAACCGATCAGCCACGGGTAGGCCGGGGTTCGATAGGCGACCGGGCGCTGCATCAACAACCAATCACCGTCGGCGACCAGGCCGCCCAATTCCCAGTAAAACCGGGCGTCAAGCACCATCGGGCTGGGGCCACGCATCACGACGCCGACCACTTTGGCGATCAGCAATCCGAGGAGCAAGAAGAACCCGATTTTTCGCGGCAAAGACAATGTTCGTCGATTCGGTCGTGGTGCCTGGTGTACCTGTCTCGCGACTGCTACGCCGGTCGTGGCCGGAAAGTTCTCGATCGGCGGGCGGATTCGGCGGCAATTCCCGCTGGCGGTTGCACACGCCGCATGAGCATTGTCTTATCTTTGCATTTCTTCTCTGTGTCCCAACGTTCCTTCGATTGCTGCGTCCATGAAGTCACTTTTGCCGGTCATCAACACCGGTTTGCCTACCAACCTTGTCCAGCCGTTCGCCGCCCGGGTCGCCCGCGAAGCCTCGCCGATGCGGCGGATCGCGGTGGAGCAATTGCAAATCAACCTGGGGAAACTGTGCAACCAGACCTGCACGCACTGTCATGTCGATGCCGGGCCGACCAAAAAACGCGAGAACATGGATGCCAAGACGGCGGCCCGTGTCGTCGAACTGTCTCGCGATTGTCGTGCCCTCCGTACCGTCGATCTGACCGGTGGCGCGCCGGAAATGAATCCGAGCTTTTGTTACCTGGTCCGTGAGTTCCGCGGTCGCGGAATCCGGGTCATCGATCGCTGCAATCTGACCATCCTGCAACAACCGGGCTACGAATGGGCCGCGCCCTTCTTGGCAGACCATGGCGTCGATGTCGTGGCCTCGCTGCCGTGCTATCTGGAACAAAACGTCGACGGCCAACGCGGTGATGGCGTGTTTCGGCAAAGTATCGATGCACTGCGACGGTTGAACGATCTCGGCTACGGTGACGATTCCAGCCGGCTGCGGCTGGACTTGGTGTTCAACCCCACCGGCCCGTCTCTACCGCCCGACCAAGCGAGTTTGCAGGCTGATTACAAACGTGAACTTCAGGCGCGCTATGGCATCCGTTTCAATCAGCTGCTGACGATCACGAACATTCCGATTAAACGCTATGCGATGTTCCTGGCCAAGAATCAACGTCTTGAGCAGTACATGCATCTGCTGGAGGAGAACTTTAATTCCGCCGCGGCAGAATCGGTGATGTGCCGATCGCTGCTGTCGATCGCCTGGGATGGTGCGATCTATGATTGTGACTTCAACCAGATGATCGACCTGCCCGCGAGCAGTTCCGCCGTTGGTTCTCATTCAACCAAGCCGCCGACGATCTGGAACACCGATTCGCTGCACCAGTTTGCCAACCGCCGCATCGCAACCGCAGACCACTGTTACGGTTGTACCGCCGGCGCCGGCAGCAGTTGCAGCGGCGCATTGTTGTAACCGTCTCCTTTTCCTCAGCGAGCAGCCTTCGCCAACCATGTCGACTTTGAACACCGAATCCGCCGTTCGTCAACGTTATTCCTCGGCCGCCGAAGCGCGTGAACCCGCACTGTGTTGTCCGGTCGACTATGACCGACGCTACCTGGAAGTCATTCCGCAAGAAGTGATCGATCGCGATTACGGCTGCGGAGACCCTTCGAAATATGTCCGTCAAGGCGAGACGGTGTTGGACCTCGGTAGCGGTGGCGGAAAGATCTGTTTCATCGCCGCACAAGTCGTCGGCGAATCCGGCGCCGTGATCGGCGTCGATATGAACGACGACATGCTGGCTCTGGCAAGAAGCAGTCAACGCGTCGTTGCCCAGCGAATCGGGTACGACAACGTCCGGTTCTGCAAAGGCAAGATTCAAGACATGCAGATCGATCGGGATCACGTTGATAAGTATCTGTCAGACAACCCCGTCGATAGCGAAGCCGCGTTGCAGCGGTTTGAAGCGTTTGTCGCAGACCTGCGATCGCAAGAACCGATGATCGCCGACAACTCGGTCGATGTCGTGGTCAGCAACTGTGTGTTGAATCTGGTCGACGCGGCGGAGAAGGAAAAGTTGTTCGCGGAGATCTTTCGCGTCTTGCGCCCCGGCGGACGGGCCGTAATCAGTGACATCGTCAGTGACGAACCCGTCCCGCTGCACATGCAGCAGGACGGGCAACTGTGGAGCGGATGTATCAGCGGGGCACTGCAAGAAAAGGAGTTCATCGACGCATTCACTCGGGCAGGATTTCAAGCCGCCCAAATGCCCGCCTATCAAAGCGAACCCTGGCAAATCGTCGAGGGGGTCGAATTCAGGTCCGTCACGGTGATCGCGTACAAGTATCCCGACACGCCTTGCTATGAACACAACGAAGCGGTGATGTATCGGGGGCCCTACGCCTGTGTGAAAGACGACGACGGGCACGAATTCACCCGCGGCGTCCGAGCCGCGGTCTGCCGCAAAACCTTTGAAAAGATGCAGCGTGAACCTTACTCGCAAGATTTCCTCGGCATTTCACCGGCAACGGAAATCCTGCCGGAAAACGCCGCGCCGTACGACTGCACCGGAGGCCAGGTCGCCCGCTCGCCGAAGGTCACCAAAGCCGGCGGAAAATCGGTGAAGCTACCGATCGACGATTGCTGCGGGGAGGGAGGGTGTTGTTGACGGAAGATTTTGGGGTAGGAAGATTTTGGGGTAGGAAGATTTTGGGGTAGGAAGATTTTGGGGTAGGAAGATTTTGGGGTAGGAAGATTTTGGGGTAGGAAGATTTTGGGGTAGGAAGATT
>CP036432.1:6760232-9395280 GCA_007753675.1 Stieleria magnilauensis | reverse complement strand
GGAAGATTTTTGGGGTAGGAAGATTTTTGGGGTAGGAAGATTTTTGGGGTAGGAAGATTTTTGGGGTAGGAAGATTTTTGGGGTAGGAAGATTTTTGGGTAGGAAGATTTTTGGGGTAGGAAGATTTTTGGGGTAGGAAGATTTTTGGGGTAGGAAGATTTTTGGGGTAGGAAGATTTTTGGGGTAGGAAGATTTTTGGGGTAGGAAGATTTTTGGGGTAGGAAGATTTTTGGGGTAGGAAGATTGCTAGGGGGGACGTCGTGTCTTGTCGGGTCATTGGTAATTTTCTTACCTCCAAAATTTTCCTACCCTCCGTCCGCTACTCCACCGACAACAGTCTCACTTCGGAAAGCGTAATGTTGATCCAATGAATCGCATCCAAGGCACTGTGGCGGAGCAATTTGCGAAGGTTCGATTCATATTCACCCAATCCTTTCGCCAGAGCGGTTATCCGAAACGCTTCGCTCTCGCTCGTCATGTGGAATCTTTGTCTACCCAACGGATACCCATCGCGATCCATTTGGATATTTCGAATCGCGTGAAATTCGCCGCCGAGGAAATGAGTTGCCGCCTGAGTGTAGAGTGGCAACGCGAGGCCGGTGCCCCAGTCGCGAAGGAAGCCCAGTGCTTTCGATCTCAAGCACGATTGATCGGTCCACCTATCTACGGTCACCTTAAAATGCTGGCGGCTTTTTCTTCGTGCGGGGGCATTCACAAATTTGTATTGCACGGACTGTGGGCGAAAGTTGATTAGCTTGCCACGCGAAAGGTCAAGCAGTAACAGGTAGTTTAGGAGTTGCATCTCGTGTTCCAGCGTCAGTTCACTGGCCATCTTCACCTCGTAAACACCGAAGCGGTTGACCACCATGTCGAGAAGGTACTGTTTGTGGAAGGTTTCGTAGGCGACGTCGATCGGGACCTCTCGGTGAACCTCGAAGCTTGACTCTTTTAAATGCTGCCCAAAATAGACCTTGCATATTGATTCATCTGCCAGTCGTCCGAGGTTCTTGTGGGTCTCAAATGCGTGCCTCATAACCACGTAGTCAAATTCACGGAAATCATCAGTTTCAGGGCTGCGGATTGCCAGTGGGCATGAAATGGGCATGATCCTTCCTTTTAATGAGCAGAAGAGGATTGGATTCTATAAAATCTTCCTGCTCTTGTTGATCTCCTTTACGAAAGAGTCTTTCGATGAACTTTGGTTACACGCTGCTTTATGTTGCCGATGTGGAACAGGCCCTGGCGTTCTATGAGGCCGCGTTCGGTTTTGCTCGCAAATCGATGCACAAGGACGGTGACCAGGAGTACGGTGAACTGGACAGCGGCGCCGTGACGCTCGGGTTTGTCTCCCATGCCTTGGCCAAGTCACACGGGTTCGACTATGCAGAAACGCGCCCCGATGGTCCTTCGGCGGCTTTCGAGATTGCGTTCACCACAGAGGATGTCCAGGCGGGCTATGACCGCGCGATCGCGAACGGCGCGGTCGCGGTGTCACCGCCGAAAACCAAGCCCTGGGGGCAAACCGTTTCTTATGTACGAGATAACAACGGGTTCTTGATCGAGATCTGTTCGCCGATGGGCGGTTGAGCGTCGTCGAAACCGCGGTTGATGGGTAGCATGGCATTGAAGCCAGTTGGCGTGCACTCTCAGAGGCCGATAAACTGAGGGACATTCCGCCGCTTTTCCTTCTAGCCTCTGAGTTCGCATGAGTACCGCGCCTCGATACCGTCCGACCTACACCGTGGAGGATTACGCGCGATGGGAAGGCGAGTGGGAACTTTGGGATGGGTTGCCCGTTTCGATGAGCCCGAGTCCTTTCGGTCGGCATTCACAGCTGCTCGTTCGCATCGCAACCCAACTGGAGCTTGCGGTCGAGCGGAGCGGATGCCAGGCCGCGGTGCTCGCCGAGATTGATTGGATCATTTCCAACGATACGGTCGTGCGCCCCGATGTGTCAGTGGTTTGTGGAGACGCCCCGGCCAGGCATGTCGAACAGCCGCCCGCGCTCGTCGCCGAAGTTCTTTCGGATGCGACCCGCAGTCGCGATGTCGGAGAAAAGAAAGACCTCTATCGCGACCAAGGCGTCCGTTGGTATCTGGTCATTGACCCCGAGGCGAACAGCCTCTCCGCGTGGTCGCTCGACGCCGGCGGAATCTATCAGTCGGTTCCCGCAACCGAATCTCTCGCCGTTGACATTTGCAGTGGCTGCCGATTGTCTCTCGATGTGAAACGCATGTTGCGTTAATAAGGCGGGGCAAAATGATGGGGGCAGAATGATGGGGAAGGCAGAATGATGGGGAAGGCAGAATGATGGGGAAGGCATAGGGGGGCTTGTGTTTCAGGGGGCGTTAGCTGAGGTTGACGCCGTGACGTCGCAGGAGACGATCGTTGCGGTGAACGGGTTCGGTGCCTCGTAGTCTCCGGCGGCCGATTGGTCGTCCGAACCGACTGACACTCCGTCCTTGGGTTGCACCGTGATCAATCCGGGCGAGGGCATCGTCGTCGGCGTTCCGCCGTTGATCGACAGGCCGATCGATTGGCCGTCCAGGGTTGCGACTAGGCGACTCTGTCCGCTGACTTTGATGTTGGCTCTCAGCCGCGTGACTTCTCCAGACCGGCGGACATCGAATACCGGTTCTCCGTCGATCACGTGCAACGCATAGCCGTGTTCGCGTCCGCCTTGTGCCACGACCACGCCGTGCGGTTTGGGGCCTTTGATCGTCGCTTCGATTACCAAATTTCGGTTCGCGATCGGCGACGTCTTCAGGACCGGGAGGTTCTTTTGGGAGGATCGCGTTGGCACGCGCCGGTCTTTCTGAACCGCTTCGGGATAGCTTGCGAGAATCGCTTTCAATTCCGCCAAGACGTCTGGTTTTAAACTCGCCAGATTCTGTGTTTCGTTCGGATCGGCTTGATAGTCATACAGCTCGTACTCGGCATCGGTCGGGTCATCGCCCGGCGTTTTCCACTCGACCATCCGATAGCGTTCTGTGCGAATCGCCCGGCCCATCGTTCGTTTGGGATAGGCGTGGAAGGCATGCCCCCGCACGCGAGCAGTGGAGTCTTTCAGCACCGGCACCAGGCTGACGCCGTCGATCGATTGCGGGCCGGAGGGTTGGGGCAGCCCGGCCAACTCGGCGAGCGTCGGGTAGATGTCGACGCTCTCGGCGGGCTGGCCGGTCGATTGATTCGGCTTCGTCGTCCCCGGCGCGATGATGAAGATCGGAATCCGATTGGCTTGTTCGTAGTTGGTGTGCTTGGTCCAGATGCCGAGGTCGCCGAGGTGAAAGCCGTGATCGCCCCACAGCACAATGATCGTGTCGTCGGCGAGTTTTAATTCATCGAGAGCGTCGATGACCTTGCCGATCTGGGCGTCGACATAACTGCTGCTGGCGTAATAGCCGTGGATCAGGTTGCGTTTGAGTTCGTCGGAGAACTCGGCATCGCGGTCTTCGGGGACGGGTTTGTAATTCGTGATTTCACCGCCGCGTTTGTGCGCGACGGTCGGTGAGTCTTTCGGCAAGTCCTCGTTGACCGGCATTGGCAGGCTGTTCGGATCAAACAAGTCCCAGTATTTCTTGGGCGCAGAGAACGGTAGGTGGGGGCGGGCGAAACCGGCGGCGATGAAGAACGGTGTTCCTTCTGTGTCGCGTCGTTGTTTGGCTGCATGCAGTCGACGAATCGTTTCGGCCGCCACACGCCCATCGGCGTAGGCTTCGTCGTCGGCCGTGGGGGACTCGTAGGCCGCGCCGCGGGGCAGCGACTTGATTCGGTCGAGCTGTTGATTGGTGAAATACGCTTCTTCACGCGTCAGTTGTCCGCCACCGGTGCTTTCCGGATCAACGTACTCGATCACTTTTTCTTTAAAGTGCGGCACGGAAAACGATTCGGGATCGCCATGGTTGCCGTGACCGATGTGGAAAATCTTGCCGAGCGATTCGGTGCGGTAGCCGTGCGCGGCAAAGTGTTGCGGCAGCGTGATCGCGTCGGGCATCACTTGTCGCAGCTGGCTGCCCAGTCCGTACAGTCCGGTCGATGTGGAGTGTGAGCCGAGCATTAGGGTGAATCGCGATGGGGCGCAGACGGCTTGGTTGCAGTAGGCGGCGTCGAATCGCATGCCCCGCCCGGCGAGCGCGTCCAGGTTCGGCGTCTTGGCGATCGGATCGCCGTAGCATCCCAGCGCCGGTTTCAAGTCATCGACCAAGATCATCAACACGTTGGGCCGTTCGGCTGAGACGTTCATCGTGGCCGACCAAAGAACGAGCAGACAACAAAGTTGCAGGGATGAGAAATGGAGGCGGTGGTTCATCGGTGCCGTGTGGGGAGGGAGGACGGTCGGGAGCGAGCCGCTCTATTACAGCCTGTCATTGTCGCCTGTGCCATGTAAACAGGCGTATTGTTGCTTTGAAATCTTGTCAGGGCGGTGGGGGAGCTTTTTGGTCAAAAAATGAGTTGGTCAAAAAATGGGGAGGGAAAGATGGGGAGCGAACGATGGGAGTGACGACCTCTTTCGTTCGACCTTCCTGCCGGCAGCGTGATTTTATCAGCGACTCGATTTCTAATATTTTTTGACCAACCCATTTTTTGACCCACTCTCCGGATACCATGGACGGCTTCCGAATTCCCACCGCACGCGTAATTCCCAAATCGATGCACCGCTTCCGTTCTATTTCCGCTCTGGTCGTTTTCCTCATCACGGCGTCGACCGTGTTCGCCGATCGGCCCAATGTCCTGTTGATCTGCGTCGACGATCTTCGTCCGGAATTGAATTGTTTCGGGAAATCGTACATCGAATCTCCAAACATTGATTCTCTGGCGGCGTCGGGGCGTGCGTTTCATCGCCACTACGTCCAGTCACCGACGTGCGGGGCGTCCCGCTATACCTTGCTGACGGGCTTGTACGGTTCATCCAGCAACGGGGCTTTGTTTGATCGTGCCAAACGAATGCAGAAGGATTCCGGCGCGGTCCCGCCGAGCATGCCGGCTTGGTTTCGCAAGCATGGTTACCGAACCGTTTCAGTCGGCAAGGTGTCTCATCATCCCGGTGGGCGCGGCGGCTCGGACTGGGACGATGAAGCGATGCCCGAGATGCCGAACTCTTGGGATCGGCATTTGCTACCGGCCGGCCCTTGGCAACATCCCCGCGGATGGATGCACGGGCTGGCCCACGGCGAGATCCGCAAGAACGCCAAAGAGATGGACGTGTTCCAGTCGGTCGACGGCGATGATTCCATCTACCCCGACGGCATCTCGGTCGACGAAGCCCTGCGTCAGCTGGATCAATTGTCCGCCGCCGACCAGCCGCCGTTCTTTCTGGCCGTCGGAATCCTGCGTCCCCATTTGCCTTTCGGAGCGCCGGCCAAGTACATGAAGCCCTACATCGATGTGGAACTGCCGCCGATTCCGCATCCGGAAAAGCCGCAGGGGAAAACGACCTGGCACTCGTCGGGCGAATTCATGAAGTACAACCGCTGGGGGCGGAACCCCAACGACGACGAAGCGTTTGCCACCGAAGTCCGTCGGCACTACGCAGCCTGTGTGACCTATGCCGATGCCCAGGTCGGACGAGTGCTGAAACGTTTGGAGGAATCGGGGCAGGCCGACAACACGATTGTTGTGCTGTGGGGCGACCACGGCTGGAATCTCGGCGAGCACGCGATCTGGGGCAAGCATTGTTTGTTCGAAGAATCGCTCCGTTCGCCGTTGATCATCCGCCACCCCGGGATGAAACGAGCCGGAAAGTCGACCGACGGAATCGTCGAAACCCTCGACGTCTTTCCCACGCTCTGTGAGTTGGCTGGGGTGCGAGTTCCGGCGTTCGTTCAAGGCCGATCGCTTCGGCCGCTGTTGGAAAACGAAGACGCCGAGGGGCATCCGGCAATCGCGTATCGCAATAACGCCAAAACGATTCGCACCGACACACATCGATTGATCGTGCACAAGGACGGATTTGTGGAGCTGTACGATCATCGCAATCCGGATGCCGAAACGGCCAACCTGGCGACATCGGATAATCGTCCCGACGCGTTGATCGAGGAGCTAGTCGGTCAGATGAATCAACGGCTGAACGGGGGAAACTGAACGTTGCCGCCTTTTGGAATCGATTGACGGGAGCTGCTTCAATCGACCGGTGTTTCAGCTAGACTATTGCCCCTCCGGCCTCGTGCGCTGCCAAAGCTGGGGGTTGTTTTTCCGGCGATTCAGTTCAGGGGCGATGGCGTTGCGTGACGATTTAATTCTGACGATGGGGCACAGGCGTCGTCGCGGGGCAGATGACAACGCGGGAGCCGTTCGGACGAGTCGACGTTTGACGGTTCAGCGATTGGAACCGCGGCGCGTCTTGGCGGGCAGCCTGAGCCTTTCGTCCGAGCCGATCGAAGTGTTTCAGGATCGCGATGGCGTCGTCTATTTACTTGAGCCCGCCGACCGGACGGGGGCGGGCGTTTCCGACTCAGTCGGTTATCTGCATCGCTGGTCCACGGAGACGAATTCGCGGTTGCCGTCGATCACACTCTCCGGATCGGCGACCGAAGCGACGCTCAGCGACGATCAGTCAGACCTTTATCTGGGCTATGCAAACGGCAAGGTGACCCGCGTCGACCTGACCGATGGTTTGTTTGCCGAACAGGATGTGTTTGTTTCGCCGGGCGAAATCGACGAATTGTTTGTCGTCGGTGATCGGGTGTTGGCCGTCGTCGAACAATACGCCGAACGCTTGCTTGACGTTCGAGATTCTAGCGGCAGCCGGATCGCGTTTTTTGATCTCGGTCAATCCGATTCCTTTTCGTATGACGCCGATCAGCGACGTCTCTACTCGTTAGATCACAGCGGCCGCGTGCAATCGCTGCAACTCGGGCTGCTCGCTGAGACAGGGCAATGGAGTGACGTAAGCGGTTCGTATCCCAATGGTGGCGAGCTTGTCATTTCGCCCGATGGATCCAGAATCGTCACCGGTGGAGGCTACTTGTATACGACCGAGCCGCTCGCGTTTGATACATGGTTGGTCGGTTCGTTTGATAAGGCGGCCTGGATCTCGAACGAGCAAGTCATTTCGCTTCGGTCATCCTCCGGCGGCACCCAAATCCGTCAGTCGTCGGCGGAGTCGTTGCAGCAGTTGCGTGTAGCGACCGTCGCCGGTTCACCGCTGGCGGTGTTTCCGGCAGATCACGCGGCGACGATCGTGACCTATGGCCAGGATCAAGTCCACTTTCATGACTTCGCCACTGCAGCGTACCTGGACATCGACCTGGACGGCGTGCCGCTTGGTGAAGACGCCTTTCCAAATGATGTCGCCGCTTCGGTTGACACCGATCACGACGGGTATCCCGATGTTTGGAATGCCGGCAAGGAACGCTCCGACAGCACGACGAACCTGTACTTAGATTCGCATCCGTTTGATTCAGCTTGCCGTTATCCGTTCATCAACGTCGTGGATTGCGATTCCGTCCGCCAAGCGGCCAAGGCGCCCATCGGTCGTTCTTCCGCATTCGGTGACGAGGCGGAGATTCTGTATCACGTTGATAGTAGCGGGAAAACGATCTACCGATATTCGGTGCAGGGTCAGAGGTATCTGAATCCGATCGTGTTGAATGGCGACGCTGGACGGCCTGACGAGATGGTGATTTCCACGGCCAACCAACGAATCTATCTGCTTTACGAGACTTCGAATTCGCATGGCGCGATCACCCAAATCGACTATCGCCAAGAGTATCCGACGGAGGTCCCCTTTGCGACGATTCGATCGTCCGTCAGCGGGTTGAGTGCGATTGGAGAGTATGTCATTGTCGCAACAACGAAGGGTAGAGTCGCCAGCAATGTCGTGCTTGATTCTGCCGGAACGGTGGTTTCGACCAAGCCCGGGCAACGACTGACAAACGTGGTCTGGAACCCTTCGGATAACTTCTTTTACCATGGATCGTCTGGAATACGCCGTCAGAGCTTTGACCTTCAGACGGGAGAATTCGGCACTGAAGTCAGCTTGATTTCCCGCTTCGGTTCGCCGGTCGCTGTTTCACCGGACGGCCGCTATCTGCTCAGCACAGAATTCGTGATCGATCTTGAGGACGGCGGTGAAATCGATCTGTTCGACTCCGTCACCTCCGGCGTTTGGCTCAGCGATGGGACTTTGGTGGCGGCCAACTTCAATCAATTGAGGCAGTGGGACAGTCAATTCCAACTGGTCGATTTTTACAGTGGCGACGCTCATCGCGAGGTGCTGCGGTTTGGCGAACAGGTCTTCGTGGTGGAGGCGGGACGGCCGGTGCGTCATTACGAATTGACTGATGACAAGGACGGGGACGGGTTCACAACCTTTGACGATGCGTTCCCGTTTGATCCCGCTGCGTCGCAAGACACCGACGGTGACGGGTATCCCGATCGATGGAACGAAGGGAAAGACGCATCGGACAGCACGAGCGGACTGCGACTCGATGCGTTTCCTGAGATACAAGTCTGCTTTCTTCCCCAGCATGGTCGCTCCGAGGACCCAAGCTCCTGTGACATCGCGTCGACGATCCATGGTTCCGTTCCGACGCAGATTCATCGCGGTCCAGGCGATACCGTGGCGCTGTTGGATCCGGCCAATGAACGGGTGCACGTTTGGTCGACGACACTCCAGGACTACGCGGCTTCGTGCCAATTTGCGGTCCACGTGACGGCGTTGGCGATTTCGGACGATCAGTCGACGGCGTATGTGGGGGCAAATGACGGAACGATTTATTCGGTTGATCTGTCCCAATTGACGTCCCGCCCGATCCAAATCGCAAACCTTGATGAAAGCGTCAAGTCACTCGCGTTGGTCGGTGACTTTGTTGTGGTGCTCGGCGACCGTTCGTTGTTCTCCTTGGATCGGACAGGCCAACTCGCTGACCAGGATTCGAACTACAGGACGTTCGAAACCTTGACTGTTGATTCGATGCGGTCAGCAGTCTACTCGGCGGACGCGATCAACAGGAATCGGCGTGCGATCGCCATCAACCAACAAGATGGTTCGCTATCGCGAATTCAAAGTGTCGGTTCTCAGGGGCTCGCCCCGCTGGCATTGTCGGCCGATGGTCAGCAGATGATTGATACAGCCGGCGTGCTGTATGCGTGGAACGGCAGCGTCCAACAGTTCCAGTTCAACGCTTTCCTGTCGTTGCGTCCCGACGATGCCTTGTGGATCGATGACCGGCATGTCACTACGCTTCGAACGTCGATCGGCGGCGTGACGATCGTGGAAACTTGGAATGACCAACTGGAACGCATCGATGTGAGGCACCTCTCCGGAAATCTGGTCGGGATTGTTCGATCGGGCGACGTGGCGACGATCGTGACGCTGCACGAAGGGCGAACGCATTTCTATCGCTACGACCTGTCGACGGATTTCGACGGCGATGGCGTAGCGACCGTGGACGATGCCTTTCCGATCGACGCGACGGCATCCGTTGACACCGACCGTGATGGGGCACCGGACGCGCTGCATGAGAATGCGGAGAATGGCAGTTTGGTGGTCGACGCGTTTCCAAAACATTCAGCCTGCCAAACGCGCGCCGATGCCGTGATCAACCAACCCGATGTTTGCGATATCGAAGCTGCGGTCGGCGAATTCTGGGCCGCCGACTCGACCGTGGATGGCGATGGAATCATCTATCTGCTCGATCAGGACGCCAACCGGATTTTGCGTCGTGAGACCACGACGGGAGAGTACTTGGACCCGATTCTGCTCGACGCGAAATTTGGCGACGGGGGACGCTATCTGGGCAGTTCGCTCGCTCCACGGCAACTGGCCTATGCCGCCGGAAAGAACTGGTTGTTGATCGCCTATTCGTATGAAATCGATGTGATCGATTTATCCGAATCGATTCGAGTGCAACAGCGTTGGTATCAGTCCGACGAATACGTTGGCGACATGGTGATCTATGGGGATCGGCTGTTCCTGTCGGCTTCCACCGTACCGCTTCGCACGATCCATTTCGATTCAGTTCCGCCCGTCCCGTCGCTGCTACTCGATGGCAAATCGTTGGTGGTTTTCGATCCGGCGAACGCGACGCTGTACTACACGGATAACGCCTACGGATCGTCCAGTGCACAAGTGCGTTCAGTGACGTTCGATCAACAAACAGGTGACCACTCCGACTCGATCGTCGTCGACGATGCATCGGAACTGCACAGCTATCGTTTCGGCAAGGGCGTCAACTCTCCCGATGGCAGTCGGACGGTTTTTCCGGGCGGCGGCGTCGTTGATTTGGCGACGTTCGACTTGCTCGGTGTGCTGTGGTCAAGGGACCCGAGTCGGTGGCAGGCTCGTTGGATTGATAATGAAACGATCGTGACGGCAAGTGGTTCAGACGGTACCACCCACGTTGACGTGTGGAGCGTGAACGGACAGCGTCTTGACCACCAAGAGCTTGACGGGGACGTCCGCGAATTGGCCGTTGTGGGAGATCAAGTTGCGGTGGTGACCGACGTGGATTCGTTGACGCGGTTTCATTTCGTCACGTTGTTCGCCGATCGTGACGGCGAGGTGGACCGACCACCGACCGATTTTGAGATCGTGGATACCGCCTTCGATTCCGCCGGTGTGGTCTACCTGCTCGATGCTGCCGGCGGCGTGGTTCATCGCTGGGACAGCATCGAGAACGAATACTTGAACCCGTTGATGATCGACGGAGCAACACAAATTGAAATCCACCCTGCGTCGCAAACGTTATTGGTCGGTGACGCCGGCGGTCGGCTGTTGGGTTATGACTTGGGAACGGACTTGCCGATCGAACGTGTGCTCCAGTCGTACGGTCGGACCGAATATGGGATCGCGTCTTATGGAGACTCGATCAGGGTCAGCGGTACAAACGGAATTCACTTGATCGGCGGCGACGGTAGCGTCCAGCGTTTGTCGGCGTTTCATTCTGGAGTTTGGAACGAGGTGGCGTCGACTTGGACTTCGTTGGACGGTGATTCACTGGTCGTCGCTCAGGTCGATCCGTTAACCGGTCAACTGATCCGTGTGCTCAGATCCCCACGCAACAGAAATTTCCGGCTTCCGATCACCGTCAGTTCCTCCGGATCTCACGTCCTATTAGGCAATGGGGACGTTTATTCGGCCGATGATTTGAGCAGCCCGCTGACGACGATCAACGGACATGACGATGCGGTCTTGTTCGACGACGCGATGGCCGTTGTGCTTCGCAGCGACGAATCGGGTTCCTTCATCGAGTGGCACGATCCGAAGTTCGGGCTGGTCGACCGAGTCTCAATCGATGGAGTGCCGAAGCGATTGGTCGCGGCAGGTCATGAGGCGTTGTTGGCGAGTGAAAAGGACGGTCGATTGCAGTTGGAGCGACTGACGCTGAACGAAGACAGTGACGGCGACGGGCGGACGTACCAGGAAGATGCGTTCCCGCTCGATGCATCGATCTCCGTCGATACAGACGGCGATGGATACCCCGATGCTTGGCATGACGGGTATTCGCAATCAACCGTCACTCCGGGATTGGAATTGGATGCGTTTCCCGGCAACGAACACTGCCATCGCGAATCGGATCGCATCTTTGGTCAAAGCCACTGCGTTGCCGAATTCGTTCCCGATGTGGTGCAGTCCGATGGCGGCGACATCGTCTACCTGTTGGATGCAGGTCGGCGTTTGGTGCATCGCTGGTCTGCCATCGAACATGATTATTTGCCGCCCCTTCGTATGGCGGAATCTGACCGCGGACGCCCAACGGCACTGGGGATCGATGCTGCGGGGCAGCAGTTGTTCGTCGGATATGAGACAGGCCATGTCTCGCGGATCGATCTTGCCAGCGAGAGTTTCGTTGAAACGCTCGTGACAACGGTTCTGGATCGTCGTGATGTCGGTGTGCCCGTGACGACCCTCGTCGCTCAACCGGAATTCTTGTATGTCGTCGCCGGCGAACATTACACGTTTGACGACGACGGGAATCAGATTGCCTTGGGGAATTTGATCGGGGAGCACGTGCTTCCCGCGTTCGACGGCGGCTGGGTGCTCAATCTGCTCCCCCACGGGGCGGTGGGGCATGATCAACCGGTCGTCGGTTCCGTCTACCAAATACCGGTTTCGCCCCAAGGCCAGATCGGATACGGGGCTGAAACGAAGTGGCAAGATCCGGTTGTGGTGGGAGAGTGGTTGCGTCTGTCGCCGAATCGTCAGTTCTTGTTTTCGCAACGCGGCGATGTTTGGAAGGTTGGAGAAACACTGTCGTTTCGCAACGCATTGCCCGCCGAAGCATTTAGCGATGCCGATTGGTTGACCGATGATGTGGTTGCAACCGTTCGTGCTGCCGAAAGTGGTCAGACGGTTGCAGAATACTGGGACACAAACGGCGAGTTGTTGTATCGACAGTTCTATCGTGGCAATCCGGTCAGCGTTCGGCGAACCGGTGGCGACACGCTCGTGTTGGTCGAGCGAGACGGGGCGGTGGTCGCACATCCATTTGTCATGCCGCGCGGCTCCGTGGTCGGGTCGACGGTGCTGTCGGTGGGAACGGATTCGGCCGTCACGTTTGAGATGAAGACTGCCCATGCGAGCGACGTTTCGATGGTGTATCGCGTCGAAGTGGTTGTCACCGGCGCGAGCGGTCCAAGTGCCAGCGGCGAACCATTGCAATTCACGTTGGTTGATCTCGACGGTCAGCCGGTCGAATCGATCGTCGATCCGACGGAAAATGCGACGGAAAATGCGACGGTTGAAACGGAGCGTTTGACGCGGTTGGTGATCTTGAAACCCGGGTATTATCGGCTAACCGTTCGTTCGGCTCGTCCGCTCGGTAAAGTTCGTGTGAAAGTCGCTATCGATGCCGCACCAGGGGATTCGACGAGTCGTCTGCTGGTCGAAAAAGCCGAAGCGCTCGTGCTCAGTAAGTCGTTCGCTGTATCACCGGTGCTGCGTCGCAGCTACGAGCAGCGTTTGGGAGCATCGTTGGACGTCCTTGCCGAGGATCCGACGTTGGATCAAAACGCAAACGGGATCGTGGATGCGGCGGACCTGATGGCTCTACGCACCAATCTCGAATCAGCAGCCGATGTGGTGTGGGCGGAGCTTGGTGAACCGATCGAGCATCTGGAAACGGATCAGCCCCTGCGTGCCCGAGACCCGGATGAAATCAGGTTTGGCGATTTGTCGCTTCGCATGTTGACCAACTCGGTCTTGTCCAGGGATGTCGACAACAACGGCATGGTCACGCCTCGCGACGCGTTGCTTGTGATCAATCAGCTGGCACGATCTGAATCTGGCGGGATTGATTTTTCGAATCTTCCGCTCGGTTCGGCGACATCGACGTTTGCGTTGCCAAAGTACTTGGTGGATGTCAATGGCGATCGACGGGTTTCACCCTTGGACGTTTTGTTGATCATCAATGATCTTGCACGCAGCAATGTGGCGGGGGATCGAAGCGACGCGTGAGTCGTGACGGGTCGTTATGCCAGTCCGCCGGAAAAAACATGAACAGTACAAATCGAAATAGCTTTCGCGGCGCGGGCGTTCTGATGGCGCTGGTGGTCAGTTCGATGCTGGCGTACTTCTGGCCGGTTTTTACTGAGTCATTCGATCCTTTTCGTTTGAGTTCCAAGGCTCTTTCGGGACTGGTCGTGGTGACGATGTTTTGCCTGGGGTTGGTCGTCCAGCGGCATGAATTGACGGAGCTTCGGCAACGACCCTTGACCGTGTTTCTGGGCGTGGCCGTCCAGTGCACGTCGATGCCTGCGCTGGCCTGGTTGGTGGTGCGGACCTTGAGGCTGGACGGTCCGTTGTCCTACGGCGTGTTGCTGTGTGGTTGTGTCCCGGGAGCGATGGCGTCGAATGTGTTAACGATGACCGCGCGCGGCAATGTCAGCTACAGCGTCAGTCTGACTTCGGTGGCGACGTTGCTTTCTCCGGTGACCGTTCCGGTCGCATTAGTCGTCGTCGCGGGGCTGGAAACAGGGGCCGAAGTTTTTAAACCGGCAAAGATGGCGGTGACGTTGTTGTTGACGGTGGTCGTTCCGGTGATCGCGGGGTACTGGGTCAAGTGCCGGAGTGAAGTCGTCAGACGTCACGCCGTCGCGGTCGCACCGCTGCTGGCAACGTTTGCCTTGTTGTGGATCATCGCGTCGGTGGTCGCCGGCAATCGAGATCGATTGTCACAGGTTGCGATTAGCCTGCTGGCCGGACTGTTGGTGATGAACGTGCTCGGTTATTTGGGCGGCTACACCGTCGGGCGGATCGCGAAGATGCCCGAAGCGATGCGCCGCGCGCTGACGTTGGAAGTCGGCATGCAAAACGCGGGGCTGGGAACCATGCTGGCGGCCACCTTGCTGGGCGCCGATTCGCCGGCGCAGATTCCGACCGCGGCGTACACGTTCGGCTGCATGTTGACCGGGACACTGGTCGCAGCGGTTTGGGCGGGGAAGGGGCAGGCGGGATAAGAACGCAAGCTGGAAGCTTACGCTACTTATTCCATGGAGTTAGGGAAGGTTGGGGTTGGTGAACAGGGCCAGGCCGAAGCCGGCTTGCCAGTCATCGGCATCGCGTCCTTCGGTGGTGACCATGTAGCGTCCGTAGCTGGTCAAGCGGATTCGCGGCGTCCACCAAAAATGAACACCGACTTCGGGGTAGATCGCCGCCAGGGAGCCCGAGATGCGTTCGTCGTCTTCGCCGTGTTCATCGATGAACCCGTCATCGTCGTTGTCGATCCAGTCGTCGTCGGCGGAAACCACTTCTTTGGCGTATCCGGCGTAAACGCCTGCGCCGACGAAGGGCGCTAGCCGGCTGGGCGTTTGCAGCCGCAGCCCCGCGTCGAGACCGGTGAACCAGTCGTCGCCGTTGCCCATGCCCATCAACGAGGCCCGCGCGGTCATGAAACTGGTCGCATACATTTCCGCTCCGATGTCGACCGTGAACAGCCCGTGGTCGGCATCGGTTCGTTTGGTGACGCCGCTGGAGACGAACAGGCCGGTGGCGTCTTCTTGGAATCGCGCATCGGCGGCCTGTTTGAGCTTGCCCAGCACGTCACTCTTCTCCGCTCCGTCGCAGTACTTTTCGGCGTATTCGGGGTCCTCCATCGCCCACCGCGATCGCAGGACTCCGGTCGGCAGCGCGCAACCGAGCTGCGTCAGCGCGGTGACGGTTATCGCCAGCATCGGGGCAAACGCTCGGTCGGGGATCACGGTGAATTCGCATTGACGATGGGAGGGGGCAGGGTTTCGCGATCATCCCTAACAAAACGAACGGGGCAATGTCAATCGCCGCTGACGGAGGCACGGAGGCTGGAGAGAGGTAGGAAGATTTTGGGGGTAGGAAGGTTTTGGAGGTGGGAAGGTTTTGGAGGTGGGAAGATTGGCTAGATCGTACGGATGGTGCAGCTCATCATTTTCTTACCTCCGAAATTTTCCTACCTCATTTCCGTACCGGCTAACACAGACGCCCAAACGCTTGTTCGAAACGGCTAATCCCAGGTGCGATCTAATTCACTCAACAAGTCGTCGACGAATTCCGTTATCTCGAATGGAAGCTGAAATGGGATGTGCAGATCACGGCAACTCGCTCAACCGCTGTCTCAATTTGCGCAAGACACGGGATTTGGCTTGATAGACGCTCGCGACAGATAGCCCGGTCGTCTCGGCGACCAGGGATGCGGGCCTATTTTCGATCGTCGACATCCAGAAAGCGTTCCACGTCGCCGGTTCGAATTCTGTTTCGACCGATTTCAAGACCTGTCGCACCAGCGGGCTGCTGATCGAGTCGCCGTCGATCGACTCATCCAATGAGTCCGCTTTCTGTTGCAGTCGTGTCAACGCCTCCGTGCCGCCTTCGGCTGGTTGTCGGCCGGCGAGCTTTCGAAAGTGATCCCGGACGCGATTCCGCGTGATCGTGGCCAGCCAGCTTCGAAAGCTGCCTGAGTCCTTCTGACGCTCGAATCCGTCGATGCCCCTCGCGACCGAGGCGAAGACCTCTTGAACCACGTCCGACGCATCCGTTTCGGCGATGCCCGAGGTGCGGCACCAGCGATACACAATCGGACCAAACGTCTCCACCAGCCGGCTCCACTGGACCGGATCGTTCTGTTTCACGCCTTGCAAAAACGGATCGGACAGCGTCGGGTGCTCGTGGCGTCGCAGGTCATCGGGATTGGCATTCATAGGGAAAAGTGTAACCGAATCCATTTTCGGAAATTGGTGTCAGACGCCTGCGTTCATCTAAAGGGACGCCAGTGGCGCGTGTTGACCGTGGTTTTATCGCCCGCCGGTCGCTCACGCGTCCCGCTGGCAAACCTTTCCCATGATGATGACTTGAACCTGACTGGAAACACGAGGAGAATACGATGATGACAGTGACCGAGTGCCCGACGGCGGAACGATTAAGAGCTTATTCGCTCGGGCGGCTGCCCGAGGCCGACAATGACGAGCTTTTCGAACACCTGCGTTCCTGTACCACGTGTCAGGCCGAATTGGAAACGGTCGACGACGCTGAAGACTCATTGATCAGCGAGCTGCGGGCGAGGGATCCATTGGCAAGCCTGGCCGACGAGCCCGATTGCAAGCTGGCGATGGTCAAAGCGTTGGGGGCGTTGGCCGCCGCCGATGAACTTTCCGCCACCGAATTGCAGGACATCCCGCAGACGATCGGCGAGTACGAAATCGTCCGCTTGCTCGGCCGCGGCGGGATGGGCAAGGTGTTCTTGGCGCGGCACAACAAACTCGGTCGTCACGTCGCCGTGAAACTGCTGTCCGGTCACCGCTTGGCCGACCAACGCACCCGCGATCGTTTTGATTCCGAGATGCGCGCCATCGGCCAGCTAAGCCACCCCAATATCCTGACCGCGCATGATGCTCGCGAAGTGGACGGGACGGCGGTTTTGGTGACCGAGTACATCGACGGACTGGACCTGGGCGAGCTGGTCGCAAAACACGGTCCGGTCTCCGTCGCGGATGCCTGCGAGGTCATTCGCAAAGTCGCCGCGGCGCTGCAGTACACCAGCGACCAAGGGTTTGTCCATCGCGATGTCAAACCGTCCAACATCATGATCAGCCGAAAGGGTGAAGTAAAACTGTTGGACCTGGGGCTGGCACGCTACCAATCCGGCCGGGAGCAGGAATTGACTGCGGCGGGACAGGCGATCGGGACGGCGGATTATGTTTCACCGGAACAGGTGACCGACGGTCGTGAGGTGGATTGCCGATCGGACATCTATTCGCTCGGATGCACCCTGTTCAAACTGCTCTCGGGTAATGCGCCCTTTGCGGATCAGGCGCACCAAACGGTGTTCGCCAAGATGACCGCCCAGGTCAGCGAGACGCCGCCGAGTCTCGCCGATCGGGTTCCAAATTGTCCGCCGGCGCTCGTGCGTCTGGTCGATTCGATGTTGGCCAAGGATCCCTCCAGACGTCCACAATCACCCAGCGAGGTGGCTGGAACGTTGGCGACATGGTCCGCCGGGCATGACTTGGTTCGTCTGGTTGAAAACGCCGTCGCATTGGAAGCCAAGACCCAGCCGTTACCGCAGTCGACGACGACGCAATGCAAGCCGTGGTATCGACGTCCGGTTCCCATCACGACGGCGATCGCGTCGGGGTTCCTGGGGGTGTTGCTCGGGTTGCTGATGGGATTGTTCATCAAAATCACGTTCCCCGACGGAACCGTGTTCCAAGCGCCCCTGGATGGGGCCAAGTTGGAGGTGTTGCGAGACGGTGCCGCCAGCGACGCGGACTCCGCTGACGCTGCCAAGCCCGCAACTCCCGAAGGACCTGCCGACCGACTCGGAGCCCTACAGAACGATGTGCTGGAAACACTCTCGGGACTTTGGCTGCTGACCGCGTATGACGTACCCAACCGCGTGGTGCCCGAAGGCATGCTGTTTGCCATTGACCAGGCCGAGTTCTATGCGGTCACCAAAAAAGATGCTCAGACCGATTGGCAGGTTTCCGCGGGCAAGATCACCAGGCTGCAAAAGGACCAGTCCGGGCTGCACCTGACCATGGCCGATCAAGGCACGGGCAATGTCATCCCGGTGACGTGCCGATTCCCGGATCCAAACACGATGGTGATCGGGTTTGATCCGTTCCTCCGTACCCCGGAAATGCCGTTTCAGGGAACACTTCAGAGCGAAGGAGGCATTCCACGTGAATACCGTTTCAAGAGACTGGGAAGCTTGGCCGAGATCGATGCCATGCCGCGGCCCACAGGATCGGACGATGCCAAGGCGCTTGCGATGATTCAACAGTTGAGGAAAAAAGGCGCTGATCAGTTTGTCGCTCCGAAAAGAAGGAACGCCTCGGAGATCACCCCGCAGACCCGTTTGCGTAATCAGCTCAAGCAAATCGGAGTCGCGTTTCACAATTTCCATGCCGTCTACCGCAAATTTCCCGGCTCGGTCAATCTGCGCGAAGGCTCGGTGGGTGACCGAAACCAAACGATTCAGCCTTTCAGCTGGCGCGTCGCCATCTTGCCCTTTATTGAGGGGAACGCCTTGTTCGAGCAGTACAAGTTTGATGAGCCCTGGAACAGCGAAAACAATCTCAAACTGCTCGATCAGATGCCGGAAGTCTATCGCAGCCCAAATGCGTCAAAGGACCAACCCAGCGGTCACACCAATTACCTCGGCTATGCCACCGGGAACAGTGCGCTCGGAACCGAAGACGGAGTTGGATTGCAAGACTTCCTCGACGGAACCAGCAACACGCTGCTCGTGATCGAATCAAAGCAAAGCGTGCCGTGGACCAAGCCGGAGGACTTGAGCTGGGATCAAGAGGCTGAGTTCTTTGAACCGTTGACCTACCTGATGGCCGACGGCAGTGTGCACACGATGGAAAAGCTCGATCGGGAGTTGCTCAAGAAACTGATCACCCGCGACGGCGGCGAAGTGATTGCTCGTTGAAGAGGGGGCGTGGTGATGGCAGAAGAAAAGAGTGAGGACGGAAAGACAAGAAAATAGGTGACAGGAAAAGAGTGCCGGTGACTTCATTTTCTTGTCACCGATTTTCCTGTCTACTTGTTGTCACATTTCTGCCATCGGACTCTCCATCACCTTACCCGCAGAAATTATCAACCACGCCAATGCCCTTGACGCCTTGGCGACGGAGCTGAGCGGCGGCCAATGCGACTTCCGATGGGCTGGTTCGGCGGGCGTCACGGACGATCAGGCTGGAGTCGACCGCGGCGGCGATTTGAGGTGTCGCCCAGGCACCGGCAACGGGGCCGTCGAACAACAGCAGATCGAAACAACCGTCGAGTTGTTCGAGCAGCAGGTCGATTTCCGTGGGAGTGATCGGCACGCCGCGGTGACCGGATAGTACCAGCGGCAGCAGCGTCACGCCGTCTTCGATTGACGCGATCGCGGCATCTTCGATGCGCTCACCCTGGCGGATCGCGGCAACCCAATCGGTTTCGACTTCGAGACGCAACAGTTCCGATTGGCTGGGCGTGTCCAGATCGATGTCGATCAAGGCCACTCGCACGCCGGTGGCGGCTGCGGCAATGGCGGTGCCGATCGCAACGGTCGAACGCCCTTCGCCCGAGCTCAGACTGGTCACCAGCACGCTGCGAAGGCCTTCACGCACCGATTGGCCGAGGTGTTCGGCGATCGATCGAAAGAACGCTTCGTCAAAAAACAGTTCCGCGACGGTGGAGGGCAGGTCAAACGCGTCGACCTCCCATGTCGCACCGGCCCAGCGGGCGGCCGTTGAATCGTCGGCGATCGTGTTCGTCAGGGGCGGAGCATGTGCGTCAGCTTTCGCGTCATAGGAAAACTCCTCTTCGGCTTGTTGCTCGACCGCCTCGACCAACGCGTCGAGTTCGTGAGTGATCACGTTTCCGTCTCGAACGTCGGCTGTATCCGGGATGGGGGCAACTGCTGTCGAGGCGGTGGGCTCAATGGAATCGGCGCAGGCAGCTGGTTCGGCTTGCACTGTCGGCTCTGCTTGAACGAGCGGCTCTGCTTGAACGACCGGCTCTGCCGACTCGACGGTCGGGGCGGGTTCGATCGGGTTCGGCATTGGGTGCGCAGTCTGCGGACGATCAATCCGCATGACCTGTCCTTCGGGCTGATCGATCCAGACTTCACTGGCGGCGACGAAGGTGTCGGACACCGTGATCGATTGGCTGAGCAGTTTTTCGAGTGCTTCGTGATCCTCCACCGGTGCCGGTGGCAGATGCGAAGACGGCGGGGACGCGTGCGGCGGCTCGACGACCTGACGGACAGACGCTTCGGCGACCACCTTGGCAACCGGTGCAGCGATTGCATCGGCGAGGTCACTGCCGGCGAGGTCATTGCCGGCGGATTCATTGCCGGTGGGGGCGTCGTTGGGATGCAGGCCTGCGCGACGACGGTTGCGTGTGTAGGCGCCGATAAACGTCTGGTTGGTCTTCATGGTTTGGTTCGTTTTCAATCAGGAGGACAGACAGGTCGCGACTGCAAGTGCTGCACGGTCAGACTGGCGTTTCGGCCGCGTCGGGCGACGAAGCGTTGGGGCCTACTGCTGTTCGGAGTCTTCCCAGGCTTTCAAGATTTCCAAAAAGTTGCCGATCGCATACGGCGTGTCGCTGTACCGCAGGCCATCTTCCAGCCGCAGGCGGTCTTCCATTCCGGCGGGCAGGTTTCCGGCAGGCAGTGGATCGGAATCGACATCGGTTGCGGCGGTCGGTGGAACATTTGGCGATTCGCCGCTACGAAACGCGACGACCGACTGATTGGAATCAAAGCTCGGCGGAATGTTGGGGACTTCGTTTGCCGAGGGGGCGGGCGGGATGTCTTGGTCGGCCAGGTCGAATTCCCCAGGCAGGACCGCCGAGGGCTCGCCAAGCATGCTCGCCGGTGTGGGTGCGTCAGCGATCGAGCTGGTTGGGGCGTCGACGGGTTCGGTGGAAACGTCGGCGGCGTGGGATTCCTGTGCGATCAGCGTTGACGAGACATTGTCCGAATCGGTCTGCGGCGGTTCTGCGGCGGCCGAGTCATCCATCAGCTGAATGTCTTCGGTGATCACCACGATGGTTTCACCCAGGTCTTCGGCGTCGGCATCGGTCAAACGAGACGGATCTTCGGTCGTACCGGTCTTGTTGAATCCGCGTCCGGAGAAGAACGCCAGGGTGACCATCAGCAACACCAGCATCACGATGGCCGATCGCGTCGCCCAGGACGCTTTGGCGGTGGCCCAGTTCATCGATTCGTCGCGGTAGGCTGCGACGCGCGATTCATCCGGCGATTCGCTGCCGTCGCGTGATGGTTCGAGCGGCGAAGGATCCGAATCGGAATGCTGGCCGATGCCACCGGGCATCGCGGAATCGGAGCTGACCGGCGAGATCGGTCCGGAGTGGCTGAGGTGGCTGTGGTTTCCCGAAGGCGGATCGACATGGCTGGCCGGAGGCCCGCTGTGGGCGTCGTGGATGGAGAATCGTGCGGCGTCGCGTTTTCGCAGCAAGCCTTCGGGCGTACGATCGGGCAGTTCAAACAGCGTGGGCAGGAGATCAGCCGCCGAAGCGACCCGTTCAGCCGTCGGGTCGGGGATTTCCTGGAATTCCCCCCTGTAGGAAGGGGCTGGCGTTTGCGGCGCGTTGCTCGGACGAGCAACTTTCGGCGATTTCTCGGCCCGAAAGCGTCCCGGTCGCGAACGTTTGGCGTTATTGGTCGTGTCTCGTTCCTGATCCATCAGTGATTTTCCGCAGCGAGTTTCCACGCCTGTTCGGCACAAGAAAGTCAGAAAACCCCCGAAATCGGCCCATCCGTGGAACCGTTTCACCTGGGGACCACCGACCGGCCCTGGTAAGGCTTCATCGGTGTTTCTCTGTGTCTGTCTTCAGGCTTTTGCGGAATAGCGAAACTTGAGCGGTTACGGCAAGGCTGAATGTCGTCTTCTCGCCGACTTTCGTGGTTCGCCTTGTGAATTTCCGCCGGAGCACGAGAATACGGGCTTCAAGAGCCCACACTCGATAGTGATTTTAATGATGCTGCAAGCCAATTCGACCGCCGATCTCCTGTCCGAACTCGTTCGCGACCGCATTCTGCTGCTCGATGGGGCAATGGGGACCATGATCCAGCGATTGGGGCTGGATGAAGCGGGCGTCCGAGGGGATCGGTTCGCCGATCACCACAAGGATCTGAAGAATTTTTCGGACATTCTGTGCCTGACGCACCCCGAAAAGATCACGGACATCCACCGGGCCTATTACGAGGCCGGGTCGGACATCGTCGAAACTAATTCCTTCGGTGCCTCGCCGGTGGGCATGGTGGAGTTTGATCTGCCGCTGGAGCTGGTGGATGAAATCAACCGTGCCGCGGTCGCCTGTGCACGAAAAGCGGCCGACGAGTGGACTGAGCGAACACCCGACAAGCCTCGTTTCGTCGCCGGTTCGATCGGTCCGACGACGATGCAGCTGGCGATCAGCACCAAGGTCGACGATCCGGCCTTTCGCCCCACGACGTTTGAAGCGATGCGGGCCAGTTACCGCGCCCAGGTCGAATCGCTGGTCAATGCCGGTGTCGACATTCTGTTGCCGGAGACGGCGATCGACACGTTGAACTTGAAATCCTGTCTGTTCGCGATCCAAGATTATTTCAATGCCGGTGGGCGCCGCGTCCCCGTGATGGTCAGCGGCACGTTTGACAAGGGCGGCCGAACGTTCGTCAGCGGTCAGTCGGTCGAAGCGTTCTTCACGGCGCTGGAGCATTTTCCACTGCTGTCGGTCGGTATGAACTGTGCCCTGGGGCCGGATGTGATGCGTCCCCACATCGAAGCCCTGTCCCACGTCGCGGGAATCCCGATCAGTTGCCACCCCAATGCCGGGTTGCCCAACGAAATGGGCCAGTTCGATCTCGGTCCCAAGGCGATGGCGGACATCGTCGGCGAATTTGCCGACAACGGGTGGATCAATATTTTGGGCGGCTGCTGTGGCACCACGCCGGACCACATCCGTGCGATGGCCGAGCGTGTTGCGGGGCTGAAACCGAAGCAGGAAACTCCCGGGCCGGTCTACACCCGTTTGTCCGGTTTGTTGCCGATGGTGATGCGGCCCGAAGTGCCCTTCACGATGGTCGGTGAACGAACCAATGTCACGGGCAGCCGCAAGTTCGCTCGACTGATCCGCGACGAAGACTACGACACCGCAGTCGAAGTCGCGCGTGAGCAAGTTGAAAACGGCGCGACCATCATCGACATCAACTTCGACGACGCGCTGTTGGACGGTGCCGAGGCGATGGTCCGTTTTTTGAGGTTGATCTCCGGCGATGATGTGACCGCGTCGGTGCCCGTGATGATCGATAGCAGCAAGTGGGAAGTCATCGAAGCGGGGCTGCAAAACGTCCAAGGCAAGGCGATCGTCAATTCGATCTCGCTCAAGGACGGCGAAGAAAAATTCATCGAGCGTGCCAAACTGGTGCGGCAATACGGTGCCGCGGCGGTCGTGATGGCGTTCGACGAAAAAGGCCAAGCGGCGACCGAGGACGAGAAGGTGCGGATTTGTAAACGCGCCTACCAGATCTTGGTCGATCGCGTCCACTTTCCGCCCGAAGACATCATCTTTGACCCCAACATTCTGACCGTCGCCACCGGGATCGCCGAACACGACAACTACGCGGTCGACTTTATCAACGCGATTCGCCGGATCAAACAGGAATGCCCGGGGGCGAAAACCAGCGGCGGTGTCAGCAACATCAGCTTTTCCTTCCGCGGCAACGACCGCGTCCGCGAGGCGATGCACAGCGCGTTCTTGTATCACGCGATCGAAGCCGGATTGGACATGGGCATCGTCAATGCCGGCCAGCTGGAAGTCTATGAAGAGATCCCCAAGGATCTGCTCGAGCACGTCGAGGACGTGCTGCTCAATCGCCGCAGTGATGCGACCGATCGATTGCTGGAGCTGGCCGAGACGTTCAAGGGGACCGGCATGAAAAAGGCCGGCGAGGACTTGGCGTGGCGTGACGCACCCGTCGCCGAGCGGATGAAGCATGCCTTGATCAAAGGCATCGATAAATTCATCGAACAAGACGCCGAAGAAGCTCGTCAGAGTTTTGACCGCTGTTTGCAAGTCATCGAAGGTCCCTTGATGGACGGCATGCAAGTCGTCGGCGACCTGTTCGGCGAAGGGAAGATGTTCTTGCCCCAAGTCGTCAAATCGGCCCGCGTGATGAAGAAGGCGGTCGCCTACTTGGAACCGTTCATGGAGGAAGAAAAACTCGCCGCGGGTCTGGAGAATGCTTCGGCGCGGGGCAAGTTTTTGATCGCGACGGTCAAGGGTGACGTCCACGACATCGGCAAGAATATTGTCGGCGTGGTGTTGCAGTGCAACAACTTTGAGGTCATCGATCTGGGCGTGATGGTCAGCGCCGACGCCATCCTGGACGAAGCGGTCAAGCACAACGCCGACATCATCGGGCTGTCCGGGCTGATCACGCCCAGCTTGGACGAGATGATCAGTGTCGCCCGCGAGATGAAACGTCGCGGGATGAGCGTGCCGTTGTTGATCGGCGGGGCGACCACCAGCGCCAAACACACGGCCGTCAAAATTGCACCGGTCTACGAATCGCCCGTCGTGCATGTGGTCGATGCCAGCCGCAGCGTCGGCGTCGTCGAGCGTTTGCTCAGCGAGGAGCATCGAGACGCTTTCATCGCCAAAAACGCGGAAGATCAAGTCAAGTTGGTGGCGAGTTTTAAAGAGCGGAAACAAAAGCTGGTGCCGTATGCCGAAGCGCTCGAAAAACGATTCGCAACCGATTGGGAAAACGTTCGCATCGACCAACCGTCGTTTACCGGAACCCGCGTCTTGCAAGACATCTCGATCGCGGAGATCCGCGAGTACATCGACTGGTCACCGTTCTTCATGACCTGGGAATTGAAAGGCAAGTATCCCAAGATCTTTGACGACGCGGTCGTCGGCGAAGAGGCCAAAAAGATCTATGACGACGCGAACAAGATCTTGGATCAAATCATCGCCGACGGCAGCGTGAAGGCTCGTGCGGTGTACGGTTTCTGGCCCGCGGCCAGCGACGGTGACGACGTGATCTTGTACACCGACGAGTCGCGTCAGACCGAGCTGACGCGTTTTCACTTCTTGAGACAACAGTGGGAACGCAAGGGGCAAAAGGACTTCCGCAGCTTGGCCGACTACGTCGCCCCGGTCGACAGCGGCCGCCAGGATTACATCGGCGGGTTTGTCGTCACGGCGGGAATCGGCGCCGCCGAACTCGCGGCGAGTTACAAAGCCAAGCATGACGATTACAACGCCATCATGGTCCAAGCGGTCGCCGATCGTTGTGCCGAGGCGCTCGCCGAGATGCTTCACCAGCAAGCCCGCCGCGATTGGTCGTATGGTGCCGAAGAAACGTTGTCCACCGAACAGTTGATCGACGAAGCGTATCGCGGCATCCGTCCCGCCGCCGGCTACCCGGCCTGTCCCGACCACACCGAGAAACGAACGTTGTTCGATCTGCTCGACGCCGAAGCCAACACGACGGTCGAGCTGACCAGTTCGTACGCGATGACGCCGGGCGCCGCGGTCAGCGGATTGTACTTTGCCCACCCCGATGCCCGTTACTTCGCCGTCGACCGAGTCACCAAAGACCAGATCGAAGACTACTCGCACCGCAAGGGCAAGCCGGTCGCGGAGATCGAAAAGTGGCTGACGCCCAACCTGGCGTACGAACCGGAGTAGGGTTGGGACCGCACACGTTGGTGTCCAGCCTTGAGGCGCAACCTGGTCGCTGCGGAGCAGCGAAATGAGCGGCTAAAGCCTGGACACCAGCGCAGGTTGGTGTCCAGCCTTCAGACGCATCCCGGTCGCTGCGGAGCAGCGAAATGGGCGGCTAAAGCCTGCACACCAGCGCAGGTTGGTGTTCAGCCTTGAGGCGCAACCCGGTCGCTGCGGAGCAGCGAAATGGGCGGCTAAAGCCTGGACACTAGCGCAGGTTGGTGTCCAGCCTTGAGGCGCAACCCGGTCGCTGCGGAGCAGCGAAATGAGCGGCTAAAGCCTGCACACCAGCGCAGGTTGGTGTCCAGCCTTGAGGCGCAACCCGGTCGCTGCGGAGCAGCGAAATGAGCGGCTAAAGCCTGCACACCAGCGCACGTTGGTGTCCAGCCTTCAGGCGCAACCTGCCTCCAGGGACTTCACCGGTGGTTACCCGACGTTTCGCGGTAGGCGGTGGCCATGATGTCGTTGGTCGCCATGCCGAGTTCGCCGGTCACCGTCGGGGGGCGGCCGGAGAGAAGGGCGTCGGTGAAGTCGCTGATCAGTGGGGCGTGCAAATTGGCGTGCGGCGGATGCGACTCGGTACGGCGTCCTTCCGCGGTGATGATCGTCAAGTCGCCGCCGTTGAGGTCTTCGGTGGTCGCTCGACCGTCGGTGCCGACCACTTCCAAACGGTCCGGTGTGTCGACGGTGCCGAAGTAGCATTGCAGCACGCCATGGCACCGGTTTTCGAATTCGATCAGCAGCGACGCCATGTCTTCGGTGTCATGTTCCGGCGATGGGGCGCAGGATGCTTGGACGTGTCGCGGTCTGCCGAAGAGTTGCAGGAACAAGTCCAATCGGTGGCTGCCGATGTCCATCAGCGGGCCGCCGCCACCGAGGGCTTTCACGACCCGCCAGTCTTCGGTGGGGAATCGTGTCGGATTGCCCGTCGTCGCCAGGATCGAAAGCGGACGCCCCAGGGTCCCGTCGGCGATCAATTCGGCCAACCGCAAGACGACGGGATAAAAACGCCGGTAGTACGCCACGCCCAAGGTGACTTTGGCCGTGGAACAGGCGGTGATCATCCGCTGGCATTCCGCTGGCGAATAGGCCATCGGTTTTTCGACCAGCACGTGTTTGCCGGCTTGGGCGGCGGCGATCGTTTGAGCGCAATGCCGGTAGACCGGAGTGGCGATGTAGATGGCGTCCAGGTCTTCGCGGGCAAACAGTTGCTTCGCCGACGTCGTCAACGTGGGGATGTCGAATCGTTTTCCAAAATCCTCCAGTAGGTGTTCGGTCCGCCGGCAGGCGGCCGCCAATTCGGAGCGTTCATCGGCGATAATCGCGTCGGCAACCCGTTTGCTGGCGATATCGCCGCACCCCAGCAATCCCCAGCGTATCGTCATGATGCGTTTTGCGTTTCCGAGGAAGTCATTGGCAGCGAATGCCGCAGAGAAAAGATCGGACGAAAAGTAGAGAAGACATCCAGCTTCACCGATCCTGGGATGGCGGTCTGGAAGCCGATCCCAGCCCAAACGCGACGTCCTGCGTGCCGACGCGTCTAGACTTTCAGCGAAACTCGAAGCTCTTCATCGCTGTTTGGATGGGACCTGTCAAGTGTGTTGATTCTCAGCCGCAGCTCAGAATCAGAAAAAGTCCCCTGCACCCAGCCGCTTGGCTGTTTTACATCGAAAACGTAAGCGACGGCGGGAAGGTTGACCAAATGAAGTTGCGCGGCGTCGCCGTCAAGCACTCGATTCTCCCAGCGATGCGTGTGCCCGTAGAAGTAGGCTTTCACTCGAGGGTGCTGCTGCAACAATGTTGTAAACGCCACCGTGTCTTTCACGCCCGAATAGGCTTTTCCGCCAGCGGGTGGTGAGAACTGCAGGTTGTGGTGGCTGACGACGACGACCGGGCGCTGCGTGTCGGCGGCCAGGAATTCCTTCAGCCACTGGAGCTGCGCCGCGCCGATCTCTCCGGTGACTTGATTGACTTTCCAGAGCGAGTCCAACAGCACGACGTCGGTCTGGCCGAGTCGGATCACATCGACATGCTTGTCCTCGACCGCAACGTCGTTGGATTGCTGATCGCTGAGGGCTTGATAGAGCGGGCCGCGGTCATCATGGTTGCCCATCGTGACGTGCAGCTGGAGGCCGGCGTTGTTCAGCGGCGCGACGAGTTTCGCAAAGGTGGCGTAGTCACCCGGCAGCCCTTTCAGATACGCGCAGTCGCCGTTGACAATGACGTGCGATCCGGAGGGGAGAGCGTCGACGACTTGACCGACGACCTGTTCCAAATGCTCCGCCATCCGGATGCCCCGCGCGACCGTGTTGGTGTCCGCGTCAACGTGCGTGTCTGACAGAAACGCCATTTGCGGTGCAGGTTGCGGAGCCGGCTGGGCGTTCGCGGCGGTGGAAAAGGCGAGGGTGGACGACGCAGCGATCGCCTGGAATTGGCGGCGGTTGATTCGGTGGTTCATGGATGGGTGTTGATTCGGGTGATTCACGGTGCTGGTGTGGGTCATGATTGTAAACGATGGGTCACGCGCCGGTCGCTGATGCGTCCCGCTGGGGTTAGTTGCGTAGACTCGCCTGCAGGTACTCGATCAAATCGGCCATCGCTTGGGGCGGGATCGCTTTTTCGAAGCCTTCGGGCATGATCGATTGATTGGTGTTTCGGAGCAACTCGATGTCCTGCCGCAAAATGGTGTCGGACACATTTTCCGCGCGACGCAGGGTGATGCTGTTGGCGTTTTCCGATGCGATCATGCCGGCAACCGTCCGGCCGTCGGTGGTCAACACGACGTAGTTGACGTATTGCGGATTGACTTCACGGTTGGGGTCCAACACGTTGGTCAAAATCGATTCTCCGCCGCGTGTGGCTGCTGCGGCCAAACTGGGACCGATTGCGTGCCCGACATTGCCCGACTGATGACAGCCGGCACATTGCTTCTTAAATACCTCGGCACCGCGCTGGGCATCACCGGTCAACTGAAACGTTTCCTGGTACTGCTGGATGACCGCCTCCCGTGACGGACCCTTTATCGTTGCCAGGTAGCCTTCGGCCCGTTTTCGCAGTTCCGGATCGCGGCTGGAGGCGAGTGCATTCCAACGCGCCAACGAAATGTCCGCCGCGTCGATCGTTCCTGCGTCGATGGCATCCAGCACGGCGGCCGATCGCTTGGCGGTCGCAAACAGGACGTCGCCGGCGGCACTGCGAAGCCGTGGGCTCCACGTCGGCCAGGGCTCCAACAGAATCTCAACCAACTCGGGCGACTCGCTGCGGTCCAACGCACCGATGACGGCCAGCTGTAACTCCGACGATTCACTATCGCGCAAGACCTTCACCAGCGTGGGGAAGATTTGATCGATCGGTGCGTCGGCCAACCAGCCGATCGCCCGAATGCGTTCGGCATCAGAACGCTTCGTCTCGGCAACCTGGGCCAACGCCATCGAGATCAGGCCGGCGGCGAGCGACTCGGCGCGAGCATACAGTTCCTCGCCGATTGAATCCCGACGATCGGCCCGATTCAAACGCCCGATTGCGGGTAACAAGCCGGGATGATGCGCTGCGCTGACCAACGCAGAAAGCGACCGACGCCGCTGGTCGTTCTCGTCACGACGGTCGATTTGGCTGGACAGGCGCAGCAGGAACGGGGCAAGCGGTTCGACGGAGTCGGATTTCAACAACGCGGCAAACAATCGATCCGGGTGACCGCTCGTGGAACTCGACACGGCGGTCTGGATCCAGCGGTCGGTGGGATTTTGCAGTGCCAGCTCGGCGAGCCAATCCGACTTGGCCTCGAACGAAAACTCACCGAGTGAAAACGCCAGTTGATAGCGGACGTCGATCGATGGATGGCGAACCAGCGGTTTCAGATGGCCGACGATGTCTTGGTCCGACGCAAACTGTTCGGCCAATCGAATCGCATGGCGGACGACTTGGGGATGAGGATCGTCAAAGCGGTCGATCACGTCCTGGGGCGTGAGCAAACCGAGGCCGTCGAGCGCGTAAAGCGAATGCAAGCGTCCCTGGGCGGACGCGCTTTGTCCGACTTGACGACGCAGCGTCTCGCTGATCGTTTTGTCCTGGCGTTGGTAGATCAATCGGGCCGCCGTCTCGCGGTGCCACGCGTTGGGGTGCTGTAGCAACTTTGCCAACGACTCGGTATCGAACGTGTCCAATTTGGGAGTCGGCCGATGGTGGTACCCGTCGGGCACGACGCGATAGATCCGGCCCCGATTGCGACCTGATGTCAGGTCCACATGTTGCTTGATCTCCGGCGGAAGACTTTTGGGGTGTTCGATGACTTCGCGGTAAACGTCCACGACCGAGAGTGCGCCATCGGGGCCGCAAGCGAATTGGGCAGGCCGAAACCAGTTGTCTTTAGAAGCCACGAATTCCGATTTCGGATCGATTCGTTCTCCGACCAACTGCACACCCGTGGGCGTCAAACGTTTGCGATGGATCAGGTTGCTGCCGACATCACCAACGATTGCCAGCGAGTGATCGTCTTGGGGCCAGGCGTCGCCGCGATAGATGGTCACGCCGGTCGCGCCGGTGAAGTAGCCTGCCGCGCGGCCGCCGCCTTCGATCGGGCCGCGAACGAGTCCCGCGACGCGCAGCCGTGTTCGAACGACACGCCACGGTTCGACCGGGCTGATCCGAAACACTTCGGCTTGCGGTCCATCGGCGGCGATCGATTGACGAGCCGACGGGGCGACCAGCAACGGGTTCCGTTTGATGTAGCGATCTTCGTACATCACTTGTTGCAGGTGATCGCTGTTGGAGGAAACAAATTTGCGTCCCCAGTCATCAAAACACATTCCGTGCTGGGCGCCGCCGCTGGTCAATGTGAACGCGTAGGTTTCCGGATCAAACGCCATGTCGTGTCCGCGGACTTCCACGGCCGCAGATTCGTCTTCGTCGGCTCGTCGAACTTTGCCGCCGACGGTGCCGCAGGCCAGATGGATGCGGTTGTCTAAACCCCAATGAAAGGAGTTCAATAGGCCTTGGACGTTTCCGATCGAGAATCCGGTGAAGACGACTTTCTTTGAATCGGCGACGCCATCACCGTCGTGATCCTTCAGGTAAAAAATGTCCGGCGCGTCGGCCACGAACAGGCCTTCGTCGTAGGGGAACAGAGCCGTCGGCCAGAGCAAGTTGTCGGCGTAAACGGTGTGGCGATCGAAGACGCCGTCGTCATCGGTATCGATCAGCCGCGTGATGCGTGAGAGCTTGTCATCACGGTCTTCGCTGTAGCCACGCATCTCACAAACAAACAGTGCGCCGTCGGCATCCCATTCGATCGCCACGGGGCTGTTGACCAAGGGCTCGGCGGCGACGAGTTGAATGTGGTAACCGTCGGCGACCCGGAAATCATCGAGGGTGTCGCCGGGTTCGGTCGGTGCGATCCGCGGCAATTGATCGGCGAAGTCGGCGGCAGGGGTGGGGGTAAAAAAGAGCAGGGCGGCCAGGCAGGGGAGGAACAAACGGTAGGACAGACGAATCATGATGCGTCGGAATAAGGCGGGAGGGGGAGGGAAGGGGGAGGGGGAGCTGATGTCGAGAGTAGCTACGCTCGCCAGAGCGTGGACGTTCCGCCGTCTGGCGACGGCAGCTACGCAGTCGCCAGTCATTGACCACTCGTTGCTGAGTCTTCCACGCCGAGCAACTGCGTGATGTTGTCCATCAGAATGCGTTCGCAACTTTTGTCGACGCGCGACGCCCGCGGGCTGGTTTCGTAGCCGCCTTGTCCGTAGGCGATCTCGGTGCCGATGTAGCCTGGACCATAATCACCATAGACGGCCATGGCGACGTGCAAGTCGTCGCGCATCTTCTTCGCGGCCAGTTGGTATTCGACGAACAGCTCTCCGGGCATGTGCAGCACGCGAACATCGCCGACGGCCAGGCACGCCAGGTCGATCTTGTGACCGGATTGACAGCGTCCGAGCCAAGCCAGGTCGGCGGGCACGTTTTGGGTGTCGGATGACGATGGGTTCTGCAATGCCGCTAGCAACTGCTCTCGGTCCAAATGGGGTGCCGGCGGCAATGCGACCGGGGCGACCGACCAGGCAATCGATTCGGGGCGGACCGGGAAACGCTCGGCAGACTCGAACGCGCGTTTCATCGCGTCGGCGACACGGGCGGCCAGGATCAAACGATTCGCCTTGTCGCCGTCGTTGTATTTCCCCGCGCCGATGTTTCCGCCGGCCCCATTGAAATGGATGTGCATCGTTTCGGGGACGTCTTGCCCGCGGATGATTCGTGCGATACCAGGGAAATCGGGACTGGGGACGCCGGTGCGGTAATAGCTTTGCGGATGACAGGCATAGTAGGTCATCGAAGCAAGCGCCTTGTCGCCGTCGTAGAACACCAGGCAATTCAGTTCGGGGTCGATCGTTCCTTCCGGTTCGGCTCGCAAGTCAGGGTCGCGGCAGGTGGTGTACCGCGTCGCTTTGACCTTTCCGTCGGGACCGAGCAACCGTCGGTTCGACGCAACGTTCTCGACGACGGCCGTGCCGAATCCGGCGTGTGTGATCGGCTGGGCGTGGGGCAGGGCGGCGGTGACGGTTTGACCAAGCTGGTGCAGCACGCCGCGTTGGAAAGAGCTTTCGTACGGGCCCAGATCCGTCGCGCCGGCGTGGTGGAGGATCTGCTCGGCGGTGAAGTCGCAGCGTGGTGCGTCGTGTTGATGCAGGCAATGCACGGCGACGCGGTCACGAGTCGTTTCGGCGGCCGCCGCCAGGACGTCGCGGAACGTGTCGTGGGCGCCGTTGGCGATTCCGATCCAATCGACCGCACACAACACGATCGGCTGGTCGGCGCCCAGAATCACCAGACCGCGACATCGCAATCCCAGCTCGTCGCTGCGGCGAACCGGGTCGTAAGCCATCATCGAACCGACCGGCGGGGTGACGTCCAAATCGAAGGTCGCGATCTTGACCGCATCGCTTTCGGCGGCATGTCCGCGGGCAGCAAAGTCTGGAAGCCAACTCAGCACGAGCAAGGCGAGAAACACGACAGCGTTGAGGTGGGGGCGATGAATCTTGTGCGACATAGAGAATCGTCTCGGCGGGAATTGGGTGGGAGGTGGGGTTTCCCATGATAGCCGGTCACGCCGCCGGAAACACGCTCGATGCGATCCATCCGTCTGGCAACTTTTGGGGAGCAAAAGACGACGCTGGCACACCCGGATCAATTACAATCTCAGTTCCTGCCCGATCGTCCCACCCACCCGAGAAAGAGTTCCCAGTGATGCGTTTCTTCAAAATTTCCGTTTGCATGTTGTTGTCGTTCGTCGCCGCCGAAGCGATGGCGATTGATGTCGGTGACGAGGCGCCGTCCTTTGAGGCGACCGATGATCGCGATGAGACCTGGAAGTCGTCCGACCACGTCGGCAAAAAAATCCTGGTCGTTTATTTCTATCCGGCCGACATGACGGGGGGATGCACGGCCCAGGCCTGTGGCTATCGCGACAAGATGGATTCGTTTACCGCCGACGGTGTGGAAGTGGTCGGGGTCAGCGGTGACTCGGCCAAGAATCATCGCGTCTTCAAGAAAGCCCACCAGTTGAATTTTACGCTGTTGGCCGACACCGATGGGAAGGTCGCCAAAGCGTTCGGCGTCCCCGTCACCCTGGGTGAAAAAACGGTGACGAAGATCATCGATGGCACCGAAACCGAGTTGCTGCGAACCGCCACGGCAAAGCGATGGACCTATGTGATCGGGCTCGACGGCAAGATCGCTTACAAAGATTCCGCGGTCAACGCCAAGCAAGATCCAGAGAAGATCGAGGAAGTGATCAAGTCGTTGAAGTGAGTCATGCGGTGCATGCCGCTCGTCTTTGGTAGGGCATGCTGTGCATGCCTTCTGTCACGCACAGCGTGACCTACTTGGGATGTTACGCACAGCGTGACCTACTCGGGATGTCACGCACAGCGTGACCTACGCAAACAGCGAGACTTGTTTCGCGGGTACAGGGCGGTAGGCCGGTCGATCGATCGTGTAGCGGCGTAGCAGCGAGCCGGCCAGGGCGATACCGCTCAAATAGGCCGCTTCGACTCGGCTGCCGCCGCACCAATCACCACAGACGCCGATTCCGGTGGTGGCGTCGAATAGGCATTCCTGATCGAGCGGTTTCTCGGGCACGGCGTAACGCCAACGGTGTGCGGTCGCGTAAAGCGGCTGCGTGACCGTTTCACCCAGCAGCGACTCGAAGGCCTGTTGCAAGGTTTGCAGGACACGAGCAGGATCGTCATCGACATGCGCGTTCGACCATTCCGCCGACGCATGGATGACCCACGAAGCGGGTGAAGTCCGGCCGGGTTTCTTGTCGTTCCTTGCGATCCATGCGATCGGGCTGTTGTCGACAAACGCACCGTCATACGGGACATCCGACAGCGACGGGTCGGCAATCATCGCGGCCCAGCACGGACGCATGTTGACCGAGCGCACCGTCTCGGCCAACTCGGTACGGCCGTCGATCAACGCGAGCGTTTGAGTCGGCGGGCAGTTGCACAACACCACGTCGAACGGTCCGTGTTTTTCCCCGTCGGTCGTTTCGATCTGCCATTGCCCGGCTGCCTCGGTCAAACGCGAAATCGTTTTCCCCAACCGCAGCGTCAATCCTTCGGACAAATGTTTGGCGACGGCGTTCATGCCGGGGATGCCCAGGTAGCGGGGCGTGTCATTTTTTTCGCCGAGGATCTCGCCTTGGGCATCCAGGTGCACGATTCGACCCATCCAGGGTTCGACCACCCCGTCGTGAATCCAGCTGTTGACCAGTCGACAGAACCGTGCGTCGCGGGCCGTGAAGTACTGGGCGCCGTGATCGAACAGCAGCTCGCCCTTGACGTCTGGGTGCGTGGCGCGGCGGGTGGCGGTCCGTCCGCCGACGCTGTGTGATTTGTCGAACACCGTGACATCGATTCCGTGATCGGCCAGCGTCCGTGCGGCCGTCAGTCCGCCGATGCCGGCACCGATGACCGCGACACGGGGAAGCGTCGCGGCGATGGGGCGGTCGACATGCCGGCGGAAACGTTGCAGATCGATTTGACTGGCGTGTGCCTCCAGGCAGCGCGGACGGAGTTTGCCGATCACCGGTTGCTCGGGCGTGAACGGGCGATCGAACTGGCCGTAACACCAAAGCACGCCGCCGTAGGAGGCCGGGTTGCGACCGTCGAGTGAGTAGCGGTGATTCAGATCCAACGTCAATTGAAGGGCGCGGGAGGGAGTGTCCAGCCAAGGGAGGAACGCTTTTCCCCACGTCATCCGGAGGTTGTTGTGTAATTCGCCATGTTTGAGCAGACTGCGCTGGGCGGCGTCCCAAAGTGGGCGTCCCGTCTTTGCCCGCGCCAGGGTTTCCCAACTGCAATTGGCTTCACGCGGATCCCCTTCGTGGCGGCACAGCGACTGCTTGGCCCAATCCGGCACCGCGTCCAAACTGTCAATGATCTCGCGATGGTGAAAGCAATAGTGAAACGACATCTCACGCCAGGTCAGCAACTCGTCGAGAAACGTTTTCGCGTTTTGCTGTGCCGCTTCCCGCGCGATCCGGAACGGGCTGACCATGCCGTAATGCAGGTAAGCGCTCATTCGGCTGGCGCCTTCGGGTCGCAGCGGGTCGTGGCGCGCCTGGCGATACGTTTCCAGTCCGTGTGTTTTGAACGCGTTCCAACGCGCATATCCGGCGCGGGTTCCACCGGGGGTGTCCGCGACCGGCGCGATCGAATGATCGATCCGGCACTGGCCGATCAAGGACGCCAGATCCACGTCTTGCAACGAGATCGGATGCAGGCCGAGTGACGACGTGAGCCGTTCGACGTCACACATCGGGACGTCGACCTGTTGTTCGGGATAGACCTTGGTTAACCGTTCGTCGTAGAGAGGTTGAGCGTGGCGGCGAAAGTCAGCGGCGGAGGTGAATGCCTGGTCGAGCAAGGTGACCGGGGCGACACAGGAGCAGTCGACGGTAGCCACCGGTGTCTTGCAGGTGGCGACCAATCGATCCATCCAGCCGACGAGCGGTTGTACCGGCATCTCTTCGGTGATCAGGCAGGCGGCCACACGCGTCAGGTTCCGCAGGTACGGTCCGCGTTGTCCTTGACGCTGCAAATGAAACGCGGCCACGATGCCGCGGTCGGCCAGTTCACGTTGCACATCGCGATGGCCCTGCAACATGAACGCGTGCAGTCGGTCCGAAGCGTACGGGTACTCTTCGCTGAGCCCATGGTAGACCAGCAGTGGCAGTCCGTTTTGGCGGGCCAGGCAAATCGCGGCATCGAGCGCCGGGTTCTCGTGAGCACGCAGCGCGTTGTGCATCCAGTACAGCACAAACTGCCCTGGCTCGTACGCCCGCTCCTCGGGCGACGCCATCCAACGAAGACGCTCGGCAATGTGTTTGGGAAGTGCGGTGTCCAAGAGTTCCGGTCTCGGTCGGAGAAAAGACGATCCTGCGTCACATCGTATGACAGTGGCAAACCTTCAGTCGTGGCGGATCATCCAGCGGGCGAGGCGTCCGGGGGGCAGGCCAGGGCAAAGGTAGCGATTTGGCGGGACCACGTCCGGATGGGAATCGCGCCCAGGCTGCTGCGCGACCGCCTGTGCCGCCAAGCGACCGCTGATCACGGCGCCTTCCATCGTGGCCGGCCAACCCGTTTGCGTCCAATCCCCCGCTAGAGCGAGCCAGGGCAGTTGCGTGGTCGCAGCCGGACGGATCGCATCGACATCCGGACGCAACGAAAACACGCTGTTTGGGTCGGTGACCAGGCGGTGACGCAACAGGCTTGCGTTTCTGGCGGCCGGAAAGGCGTGTCGAAGTTCGGCCAAAACGGTGTCGATCAGTTCCTGTTTGGACCCCGAAATCGATTCCTTGGACGCGCTGATCACCACCTGATAGTAATATTGCGACGGCTCATCGGTGGATGTCGCGGCCGGCGGGTGATGCGAATCAAACGGGTCACGGAACAGCCACTGTGCGGTCGTGCCCACCATCACTGCATGATCCAATGCCGTGATGGGCGAATCAAACCAGAGATGCAGCCCCGTGATGGGAGACGACGGGATTTGCGAAATCGCGTCCACGTCCGGCAACCGACTTCGATCCGCGTCAGGCCATCGGTCGAACAGTTTGTCGATCCGGTGCCAAGGCACGGCGCAGATCACGGCGTCTGCATCCAGGTCGCCTGATGCGGTGATCACACGTGCTTCGGGGGTGATTTGTTCCACGGTGTGCCCGGTCCGAATCTCCACGCCTCGCCCGGTCAACACTGCCGAGAGCTGACGCCCAAACAGCTCGGCCAGCGGCAGAGTGGGAACCAGCACATCGCTGGCACCGCGGGCGATCGCGAATCCGTCGATCAGCACCTTGCGGGCGGCAGCCATCGAGACGTGTCCGGTCGTTTCTCCCAAGGCGCTGACCAGGATCACGTCCCAGAACTCCCGCACGCTGTCGTCGCTTTGACCCGCCTGGGCCAGCCACTGCCGGGCGCGGCAGTCCCCCAACGCTCGCGGCGGCGTCCGCATCAGTTTCCACAGCCCGCAAAGAATCTCGCGTTTCTGCCGGGCGGCGAGGTAACGCTGCGCACCAATGGTCCCCAACAAGTGCAACGGCGGCGGCAGCCAACGGTTCGGTGCGAATCGACTCGGCGGATGATCGGGGTGCAAGAACGTCAGCGAGCGGTAGCGTCGGAAGTGTTGTTGCAAACCACATCGATCCAGCATCTCGATCAAGTTGGTACAGCAACCCATCGCGGCATGCTGGCAGTAATCGACTGCCGTTTCCGTTTCGGGATCGACGTAGGATCCGGCGCGACCGCCGGGGATCCGTTTGGATTCCAGCAGCGTGACTTGATCGTCGGGATGAACCCGCGAGAGTGTTTCGGCGGCGGCCATCCCGGCCAACCCGCCGCCGACGATCACGACACGCTGCCCGGTCACGCGCCGGCCTCGGTGACTTCGATCGGTGGCACGGGCAGACGATGAAAAATCGGTTTGAGGAAGTGCTGCGAAACGAGGCCGAGTTTCGTCGCAGTGCTCAGTTCGACCCGCCGCGTCGCGACCGCGCGTGGGTTTTCCGCGATGCGATCGAGCAATCGACGGTAGGTCCGCCACATCATCGAAAACATCGGGCGGCCGTCGGGGCCGAGTGAATCCCAGACCTGCCAGCCGCTGACATAAAGTGTTTTGGCGCGACGGATTTCGTCTTCGATCAGACAAACCAAGCGGTCGTCCGGACGCGGTTCCAGCAGATCATCTTCGCACAATCCGTGTTGGGCAAAGTGCTGGCGGGGCAAATAAATCCGTCCCCGCTGGGCGTCTTCGGAAATGTCGCGCAGGATGTTGGTCAGTTGAAACGCCAGTCCACAGTCGACGGCCGCACGCATGGGCAACGGGGCGTCGAATTCCCAGATGTGCAGACACGCCAACCCGACGGCCGATGCGACCAGGTAACAATAATGTTCCAGTTGTTCGTAGGTGTCGAAACGCGTTTTCTGTTGGTCGGCTAGGACGCCGTCGACGATTTCCAACAGGTAGCGAGTGGGGATTTGAAACCGTCGCGTCGTGTCGCGCAGCGCCGGCATGATTTCTTTAGCATGGCGAAACAGATCGATCGGCCAGTCCGAGGTGTCGTCGGCCAATCCCGGAGACAGCGGCACATGGTCCACCGGGGTGTCGCTGATCAGGTTCAGTGCCGTGGTTTGTCGCCACCAATCCAGCCAGCGGGTTCGCAGCGCCGCCGGTTCGTCGCAATCGCCGATGTCATCGGTGATCCGGGCGAAGGCGTAGAGCGCGCACATGGCGTTGCGTTTTTCGCGTGGCAGCAGCCAAAACGAGCGATAAAAGTTGCTGCCGCTGCGGCGCGAAATGCGTCGCACCCGTCGGTAGCTGTCGGTCGTGATGGAAGCGGATCGCATGATTACAGTTTGCCGAACAATGCACGCCCGACGAGCAGTCCTTGTTTGATTTTCCCAACTTTGGGCCGGACACGCAGGACATCGAAGTCGATGGCTCGAATCGCGTCGAGCGTCGCCAGACCGCCGTGGGCGAACAGTTTGATGTCGCCGCGCAGCCAAGCGGGGACATGATCGACCAGAGGCAATCCGCGATGGAAATAATTCTCGGCTTGGTCGCACAGAAAAGCGAGCAATTCACGCAGGGCTGGGGGCGTGGACGGTTCGGCGAGCATCGACACGCTGACGCCAAACCGCTCGCGGACGTCGGCGGGCATGTAAATCCGGCCGATCGCGTGATCCCGCGAAATGTCTTGCCAAAAATTGGCCAGCTGTAGTCCGGTGCAGATTTCGTCCGACAGGGCAGCCGTTGTCGGGTCGAGCGAATCGGCCAATTGCAGCACTAGACGTCCGACCGGATTGGCCGAACGCGAACAATAATCGATCAGTTGGGGCGTCGATTCGTATTGTTTGATCTGTTGGTCTTGCCGAAACGCCGACAACAGATCATCAAAGGGGCGTTTGTCCAGGCGATAGGTCGCGACGGTGTCAGCCAAGGCGGGGAAGAGTCCCTCTGTCGGGGCCTGGCTGTCTGTCGGGGCCTGGCTGTCCGCTGGAGGCTGGCCGGCAAACAACCGGTCGATCTGGTGTTGCAAGCGGTCCAGGCCAGCCAGGGCGGTGCGGTCGTCGGCCGATTCGTCCGCGACGTCGTCGGCGGTACGACAAAACGCGTAAATGTTGTAAAACGGTTGTCGCATTCGCCGCGGCAGTAAAATAGAAGCGACGAGGAAGTTTTCGTAGTGGGACGTGGCGAGCTGACGGCAATACCGCTGGCTTTTTTTTAACTCGATCGGCGGCGTGGTTCCGGACGACATTCAGGATTGATTCAATGAAAATTGTGCTGGCCGCCCCCCGGGGATTTTGTGCGGGGGTCAACATGGCTGTCGACTCGTTGGATTTGACGCTCCAACATTTTGGCGCTCCGGTCTACGTGTACCACGAGATCGTACACAATCAGTTCGTGGTCGACACGTTCAAGCAAAAAGGGGCGGTGTTTGTCGATTCGGTCGAGGAGGTGCCCGAGGGAAGCGTGCTGATGTTTTCCGCACACGGCGTGTCGCCGGAAATCCGTGCCGCCGCCGCCGCTCGCAACCTGACCGCACTGGACGCCACCTGTCCGCTGGTCACCAAGGTTCACTTGGAAGCGATCAAGTACGCCAAGCTGGGCTACACGATCGTCTTGATCGGGCACCAAGGGCACGATGAAGTGATCGGGACGATGGGCGAGGCGCCCGAAGCGATCGTGTTGGTCGAAGATGAACAGGACGTGCAGACGTTGGAGGTCGCCGACGAATCAAAGATCGCCCTGTTGACGCAAACCACGCTCAGCGTCGATGACGCCAACCGAATCATCACCAAGCTGCGCGAGCGGTTTCCGATGATCCAAAGTCCGCCCAAAGGCGACATCTGTTACGCCACCCAGAATCGACAAGATGCCGTCAAAATACTGTCTGAAGATGCCGACGTCGTCGTCGTGCTCGGTAGCCAAAACAGCAGCAACAGCGCCCGCTTACGGGAGTTGGCTGCCGACCGCGGAAAGCGCGCGTTCCTCGTCGATGGGCCGGGCGATTTGAAACGGGATGATTTCCGTGACGCCGACACGGTGCTGATCACCGCCGGGGCCAGTGCGCCCGAATCGGTGGTGCAAGAGACCATTGATTGGCTCCGGCAAGAATTCGACGCCAGCGTGGAAACGGCGACCGTGCGGGAAGAATCGGTGGAGTTTCCGTTGCCGAAACCGTTGCGGGCGATCTCGGCTGCGAAGTGACGTCGGGATGGGGTGGCAAAACGATGGGGGCAAAACGATGGGGGCAAAACGATGGGAAGGCAGAATGATGGGGTGGCAGAATGATGGGGTGGCAGAATGATGGGGTGGGGAATGGGAACTGGCTGAATTATTGTTTTGCCCCCATCATCTTGCCCCTTCCGGCCGATCTCTTCATCATTCTGCCCGATATCATTCTGCCACCTCTTCTCTCCCGCGTCGCAGGCGCCCGTCCCCTACCTGAGTTCCGCGATTTGCAGGTTGCGGAACAGCACGTCGGTCTTCGGGTCGTGTCCTTGGATCATGATGGTTCCCGGTGACGTCCGTTTTCCTTTGCGCGGGTTCTCGTGTTCTTCGCGGGTGTCTTCCCAGTCGCTGACTTGCACCCCGCCGACCCAGGCGGCGATTCTGTTGCCGCTGGCATGCAGCAGCACCGTCGACCACTCCCCGTTTTCTCCGGCGATCACGCGGGCGTCTTGGCGACGAAAGATGCCGCCGGTGCCGCAATCCAAGGGCGTCAATCGGTTGCCGTCTTTGAATCCGTTGTTGATCTGGCATTCATAGCCCATCATTTCATCGCCGGGGATGCAGCGAAAGAAGATCCCGGAATTCATTTCGGGGTCATCGATTTTGTACTCCGCGAGCATGAAGAAGTCGCCGTAGCTTTGTCGGGTTTCCAATTGAGTCTTGCCGCCGAGCACGTGCAGGTCGCCGTCATCATTGATCGTGAATGTCCCTTCCATCTCCGGGTATTTCTTCCACTGGGACAAGTCCGCATCGAGCATCGGCTGCATGCCCAGCGGGCGGATTTTGATGTTCTTGAATGCGACGCGTCCGGAATTGTGTTGCAGCCCGATGCGGCGTGCGGCCAGGTCAACCGGATCGGTGTAACGACAGGCGGCGTTGCCATCCAGGGACACGGTGACATCCTTGCCGTCGGCGATGACGGACATCGTTCGCCACTCCGCCGGGGTTTGCGGGCCCGCCGCTTCGCCGTCGACTTTCTGTCGCTGGACAATGCTGCCGGTCGGGAACGGGTTGTCGTCGGGGGCGATGTTGATTTCGTAGCAATCCGAGGTCACGTTTTCCGGCTTCAGCGGCGTGCGAACGAACACACCACTGTTGGTTTCTTCATCCGCTTTGAAATCGAATGTCAATTCAAAGTCGCCCCAGGTGGTCGACGTGCACAGCAAGCATTTCTCACCCTGGTCGACCACGATCGCGCCGTCTTCGATGCGAAAGTTCGCGTTGCCGGTGATTTCCCATCCGAACAGCGTGTGACCGTCGAACAGACGGACCCAGCCTGCCGCGGTTTCTTCGTCGGTCAGTCGTGCGGCCAGCAATTCATCGGCGCTGGCCGAGTAGGTTTGCGGTGCAATCGGCTCGGTCGCCGGTTCCGCCTGGGCGGGCGACTGCTGGGCGGTTGTCTGCTCCGCGGTGGGTGTTTGGGGATCCTTTCGGGCACAACCGATCAGCGCTGTCGTCAGGACAAGTATCGCGCAGCAGGCGAAGGCTGGCGGTGTTCGCCCAATGCCAACGTAATTGGCATGGGGTGTTCGCCGTCCGCCGAGGCGTTGTGGATGAAGGCGACGCGAGTCGTTCAGGCGCGGGTTCATGCGATTAGTAGCCATAGGTTTCAAAGTAATGTTTCCAGGCGGAGCGAATGGTCGCTTCGTCTTGGGGAGACAATTGATGCCGGTTGGTTTGGTAGGAGCGGTGTTCGCTGGCGGCCCAGGATTCGATCACGGGGCGGACCGAATCAAAATCGCTCAATCGCAAGGAGCGATAGATTGTTTCCAGGACGGTGACCGGGTCATCAACCAGGTCTTCGTAGCGGATGTCAATGATTCGGTTGGAGTCGATGGTCGGGCGATCGCGGAGGAAGGCGTCGTACATTCGCCGCAGGCAATCGACCACGTATTGTTTGTCGGCCGACAGTGGCTGGTCGTCGCCGTCGTCGGACGAGTTGGTTGATGCGGCTGCGTCGGGGCGTCGCGCCACTTGCATGCCCTGGGCTTCGGCCAGTCCGGCCCACAGCCGGCAGGTCGAGGGGAATAGGGCGCGGGGGTCGCGGGTGACGTGGATGAATCTCGCATCGGGAAATTCTCTGGCCAACGCGGCGATGCGGCCGGTATGGGTGGGGCTTTTGATCACCAGGGGGCGTCCGGTCACGGTGCTGACCCCCAGCAAGAAACGTCTCAGTGCGTCCAGCCATTGGCGAAGCGCCGACGGGGAGACGTCCTGAAAGTCCAGGTAGTTCATGTCCACGGGGGCTTCACAGGGAAACGCGATGTGGCGATAGGGAGACGGCAGCCCCAGGTTCATCAACGCGAATTCGTCTTCTTGGGGTCGTTCCCAACCGGCCGCCATGTTGTCCATGGGGCGTTTTCCCGGTATCAGCCACCCGAAAAACTTTTGGAAAATCCACTCGGTGACCAGAAAGTGATGGGGCGCAAAACACTGAAAGGTCGTCGGGCTGCTGTAACGTTCATCGAGCACCAGCAGCTCGTGCAGCAGTGTGGTGCCGCTGCGCCAATGTCCGATGATAAAGACGGGGGGCCCGTGCAATTCGGCCGCTGCCAGCCGATTGCGGAAAACCAGTTGCTGGATTCCCGCCAAGACCGTGTTCCACGGCGTCGCCAGCGAAACGCCCAGCAAATTCGGCAGCCGGCTCGGGTGGATTCTGAACCGTCCCTGACGCAGCAGGCCCCACCAGGTCAGCGGTCGCATCCCGTGCCAAAATCGCGGGGCGTACCAAGGGTAACGGTGAAACTCGGCCGCCGGTTTTCCCGCAGCTTTGTCATCGGGGGCGGCCATCCGGCGGTGCTCAGAATCAGTCAACGAAGGTCGCTGCGGGGTTAAAAGAGAGAGAGCCAGAGGCGGGTTTTTCAGAACAATTGTGCGGACGTGCAGAACCAAACCGCTGGGGACACAGAATCAAACGGTTCGGAGCACTGAACCAAACCGTCGCAAATGCTGTACGGATGGCTAAACCCTAATCTAACTCAGCCCACCCCAATCGCGAAAGCGCTACGCACGCGCTACAATCTGCCAGCATGAGTGATTCTACTGAATTATCGTTTGCGGATCTTCAGCGGCATATTCGTCAGATGTACCACGAGAAGGACGTGGCCAGGGGGGTGGAAGGCACGTTCATGTGGCTGATGGAGGAGGTTGGAGAACTTTCCTCGGCGTTGCGGGGCGATGATCGCGCCAATCTGGCCGAAGAGTTCGCCGACGTGATCGCCTGGCTGACCACGATTGCCAACGTCGCCGAAATCGACCTCAACGCAGCCCTGGTCGCCAAGTACGGCGGGGGATGTCCGGGATGTGGCAAACTGGTGTGCGAATGCCCCGATTCAGAGAAGCCATGACAGACCACGTCAAGTTCGCGGCCGCCGCTGCACTCCTCTCGCTCGTTCTCCTCTCGTCAGCCCCCGTTGCGGTGGCGGAGCAGGAACCGGCGGTAGCGGAAACCACTCCGGCGGCCGTGGTCGTTGGAATCAACGGACACTATCGAGTCGGCCGACCGACCGCGATCCGGTTGGCCGAATCGACCCGTTCGGCGATGGAATCAGACGGCGGGTCGCGTTCGGAGTTCGCGCTGGAGACGCTCGACGGCGACGGCGTGCGGGTACGTTATGGTACCTATCCCACCGCTGATTCCGAGCCGATCGAACTGGGTTACGTGGTGCCGGGCTCCGAGGCGGCTCCGCTGCAGATTCAACGCACGACCGAAGCGGGCACCGAAGTGGTCGTCCAGACACGGTTTCCCGCAGCCGGCCGACCGGACCGCGGGCCGTCGATGATCCCCGCCGGCATGCCCTGGATCGTTTCGGTCGGTGATCCGCTGGGCGTCGACCAAATCGGCGCGTCCAACGTGTTGCTCGACAAAGCCGCTCATATCGCCGTGACCCGAATCGAGTCGGCCGACCGTTTGCCGTTTCAGTCGCTCGGCTATGACGGCGTCGACATGGTGATGGTCAACGCCACCGGCGTGCCGGTGTTGGAGGCGATGACCGGGGAACAGTCCGATGCCTTGGTCTCGTGGCTGCGTCGTGGCGGACACTTGTTCGTCACACTCGGAGAGGCCACCGAGCGAACGTTGCAGGCGGCACCGTGGCTGGAGTTGCTGTTGCCGGTCGAGGACGTCACGCTGTCACGCTATGATCCCGCGGCCTTCGAAACATTTACCTCCAGCCAGACGCCGCTGGATGTATTTCAAGGCATCAAGCTGCCCCGTCGCGAGGGCCGCGTGTTGATCTCGGGCCGCACGACGCGTCGCGTATCCGCCGTGCTGGGTGCCGACTACGTGACCGGACTGGGGCACATCACGGTCGTCACGGCCGACTTGGATCGACCCCGGTTTGCCCAGTGGCCCGAGCGTCTGGATCTGATCAAGCAAGTCGTCGGCGAATTGCTCGAGGAGCAGACCGGAGAGCGGGACAGCCGGACCGGTTCGACATCGTTCTCTGATTTGGCCGGCCAGATGCGAGGTGTGTTGGATCAGTTTGTGATCAAGCCACGCTTCAGTTTTTCAGTCGTCTCGGTCGTCGTGATGTTGTTGATCGCCTTGATCGGGCCGCTGGATTACTTGTTGATCAATCGCGTGTGGGGAAAGCCGCTGTTGGGATGGGTGACGTTTCCGCTGATGGCGATCCTCCTGTCGGTGTTCCTGGTCATCCAGGCCGCGCCCAAAACCGTCGCTGACGCGGCGGACACGGAATCGGCAGGCGGCGACTCGACCGGTGCCGCATCACCGACGTCCGCGCTGTTGCGGGCGAATCAATTTCAAGTGACTGACATCGATCTGGTCAACGGGGCCGGACGCGGGTTCGCGTGGTGCTCGCTGTATTCGCATGACCCGGTGCGGGTGGACCTGCGCTATGGGGCTCGTGAAGCGCTGGCGCCGCTCGAGCCGAAATCGAGCGGACAACCCGGTTCGACCGCTTCTCGCTCCTTTGTCTTTCCCATGGGCTATCCCGGCCGAGAGTTCGGCGGCATTCAGTTGGCCGGGGAGAACACCGTGTTTGAAGCGTACTCGGTGGCCCCGTCGAAGATCGATCAAGAAGTCGGTCGGGGCGTGAAGACAGAACTCAACGGTTTGACGATCGCCCCACGCAGCAGCAAGTCGATTGCGGCACGCTGCTCGTTCACCGCCGACACCGACAGGGCCGTCGCCGTGATCCGCCGGCCGGGAAGCGAGTTGTTGCGGGGCGCGCTGGTCAACCCCTTGCCCTATGACATTCTCGATGGCGTGCTGATCTATGGAAACTGGGTGTATCTGTTGCCGACACGTGTTCCCGCCGGATCGAGTGTGGCGGAGTTGAGTGAGTTGCGACAGAAGAATTTTCGTTGGCGTCTGACGCGACAGCAGTCGGCCGACCAAAGCACGACAGTGACGACTCCGTGGTCGCCGAGTGATTTTTCAGACGCCAAACGGGTCGCCGAAATGATCCTGTTTCATCGCGCCGCCGGGGGAGAACTCTACACCGGGCTCGGGCACCATGTGCTCGGCGATCTGGATCTATCGGACTTGTTGGTCGAGGACCGATGTCTGTTGATGGGGCGGACCGAGCAACCGCTGTTTGAATTGGACGTAAAAGAAACGATGGATGATTCAGCGGGATTCATCCAGCCCGGTGGTCGAGTGTTGTCGATGGTGCGCGTGGTCGTGCCGGTTCGTTCGACGCGCCTGAACTGATTCGCCAGAACTGAACGAGTAAAGACTCCCGTGATCAAGACAGTCGATTTGACAAAAAAGTATGGCGATGCGTTTGCGATTCGCAGCATCGACCTGGATCTCAAGGCAGGCGATCTGTTCGGGTTCATCGGACCCAACGGGGCGGGCAAGACCACGACGATGCGGATCATCGCCACGTTGCTCGAACCGAGCTGGGGCGAAGCGTATGTCTGCGATCATTCGGTCCACACCGCCCCCAAAGAAATCCGCCGCCTGGTCGGTTACATGCCCGACTTCTTCGGCGTTTACGACGACATGACCGTGGTCGAGTACTTGGAGTTTTTCGCCGCAGCGTACCGAATCAACGGCCAGCAACGACGAGAGCGCGTCAATGAAATGCTGGAAATCGTCGACCTGGAATTCAAACGCGATGCCTTTGCCAACACGCTCTCACGCGGGCAAACCCAGCGACTCGGGTTGGCGCGGACGCTGTTGCACGACCCCCAAGTTCTGCTGTTGGATGAGCCCTTGTCGGGACTCGACCCCCGGGCGCGGATCGAGATGCGCAACTTGTTGCGTAAGTTGGGCGAGATGGGGAAAACGATCATCGTCAGCAGTCACATTCTGCCCGAGCTGGCCGACGTGTGTAACAAGGTCGGCATCATCGATCGTGGTGAACTGAAACAAAATGCCGAAGTCACCGAAGTGATTCGGATGGTCCGTGAACACGTCGTCTTGGTGATCCAACCGAACCGGCCGGACCAGTTGAATGCGATCATCGACTTGCTCGCCCAGCACGAAAAGGTCCAGAATTGCGAACTCGGTGATGCGTCGATTCGAGTGGTGTTGAAGCCCGATGTCGAAGAGTACAGCGACTTGCCGAAACTGTTGATCGAAAACGAGATCGATCTGAAGCGGTTTTCGGAGGAAGAGCTGGACCTGGAGTCGGCCTTTATGGCTCTGACGAAGGGGACCAGCACCCGTATGTAGGTGTCTCGCTGCGACGCTTGCCGTTGCATCAAGCACCCAAAACGACGGACTGTTCCTCACAACCCGGCTGATCGGGTGCTGGAACGTCCGGGCCGGGATCAACGTGCTAGGATCATGGTGGGTGAGGCTGCTCGTGCAATCCTCGCTGTTCCAAGATGACGAAATCACTCTGATGCCCCCAATACGCTGATGCCAGACCAGGTGATACCAGACCAGTGGTACATCAAGACCAAGAACGGAAAACGTGGTCCCTATTCGGTCCAGCAGCTGCAACGCTACGTCGACGCCGGAGCCATCCTGCCCAATTCGGGAGTGGGAAGCGGGCAAGGTCCGTGGGTGGCCGCAGCAACGGTTCAGGGATTGAGCTTTTCGGCCGAATCGATCGCGAAAGTGCGCGCCTCCACTCCGGCCGCGAAATCGTCGGTCACGACCGGGAACGCCACCGACGCCGCGCTCAATCAGCGGGCGGCGGAGCTGCAATCGCGAGAGCAGGCAGTGCAAGATCGGGCGGAAGAGTTAGATGCCCGTGGCATTGAACTAGACGCTCGCTGCAGTGAGTTAGACGCTCGCGACAGTGAGTTAGATGCTCGCGGCAGTGAGTTAGATGCTCGCGGCAGTGAGTTAGATGCTCGCAGCAGTGAGTTAGACGCTCGCAGCAGTGAGTTAGATGCTCGCAGCAGTGAGTTAGATGCTCGCGGCAGTGAGTTGGACGCTCGCAGCAGTGAGTTGGACACTCGTGACAACGAGCTTGATTCCCGTGGTCAGGAGCTAGACGTCCGGGCGAATGAGTTAGAGCAGCGTGAGCAGGAGTCGCTTCAGCGCGAGCAGGAGTTGGAGGAGCGAACGCAGCAGCTGGACCAGCGTGAATCGGAACTCGGCCAACAGCAGCAAGAGATCCAGTGCCAGTCGCAGGATTTGCAGCAACGTGAAGCGGATCTTCAACTGCAGCAGAAACAGCTCGATGCCAGGGCAAAGGAACTGGACACGCTTGCTGGAGAACTGGATCAACAACGGGAACTTCAAGCGGCACGGGAGGCCGAGCAGGCGACGTCGTTCCAGCAGCAAGAAACGACGCTTGCCCAGCAGCACGCCGATGATGAATCCAAACGGTCGGAGCTGGAGCAACGCGAGTCGGACTTGGCGGCACGCTTCGCCGAGACGCAGCAGTTGGAAGCTCGCTTGCAAGCCGAGCAGGCCGCGCTGCAACAACGCAGCAAAGAAATGAACCAGCGTGAAGAAGCGTTGGCCGAACGTGAGCAAACGACGCGTCAATTGGAGCAGTCGCTGCAGGAGCAGCAGCTCGCCGCCGCCGACCAAGCCGCTCCGGCAGCGGTGCCTGTGGCGGCCAGCGATGATGCCCGCGACGCGTCGGCCGAATCGATTCTGGAGGAAAAGAAACGGCTGTTGCAAGAGTTCGCCGATCGCCAAGCATCGTTGTCGCGACGCGAAGCGGAATTGATTCGACGTGAAAACGAATTGACCCGTCGCGAATTGGATAGCGTCGTGACGCATGATGCAACGACGGAGTCGGGGTGGGAACTTGAAGTTGAACCCGAACCCGAACGTGAATCCGAATCCAAACCGAAACCCGCAACGGCAACCGCAAGTGAACCGGCGGAATCGGTGACCACGGTTCAAGATTCGGAGCCCCGGCGGCCGGTGGAGCCTGCTGCGGCAGAGTCTGATTCGGCGTCTGATTTGACGAGCGCCGCAGCCTCGTCTTGGCAGGACGTGCTGGGGCGGGCCGAAGAACAGCCCGCTGATTTTGAACTGGCCGAGTACGACGGAGTCTCCGCCGAACGCGTTACCGCGGCCGGTGACGTCGCCGTCGCCACAAAGCCGGAGGACGATCGCAGCGATGTCGCTGCGGCTCAGACAGGTTTGAGTGAACTGCGGCGACTCGCCTATGAAGAACGGTTCGGGCCCTGCAGTCGCTATGACGTCGATGATGACCCGTCGATGCGAGTGGACGTCTCAGTCCATCTTCCCGAAGACGCACGCGATTTCACGACGCTGGTGACCAGCGGCATGAGTGACTATCCGATTCCGATGCCTAACGGCCAGCGGAGCGTGCGTGCCGAACTGTTGCTCTATGTCACCCACTTGGATGAATTGGCGATCCAGATTCTACGCGGCGCGGCCAAGCTTCCGTTTCGAAAAAAGAAGGGGCTTTCGATCGGGACGACGGAATCGCTCGATGGACTGCGCGATCAGTTGTCCGACAGTCAGCAAAAGGACTGTGTGTACATGTTGCCGGTGGTCGAATCCGATTCCAAACCGATCCCGGCGAAAGAGGTGATCGGCGGAGTGGTTCAGTTGTTCTGGTTGATGACGATCACCGAAGCGGAACGCAAGCTGATCGACACCGGCGGCATTCACAAATTCCTTTCACTGCTGGAAAAGAACAATCACGCGGTGTTCTTCGATTTGATGCGTGATTGTTATGTGAAACGAAAGGGCTGGTTTCGACGCTAACCGCTCAGGTCGCCCCTGCCGCTCAGGACGCACGGGCTGCTTAGGTTGCACTGGCAAGACGCATCACAAATTGCTCCAGCATAAACCGGTCGCGGCCGTCGGCGCTGTGCGTGCCTTTGAGCCGCAGGTCGGCGTCGAGCAACCAGGCCAACAACTGGACCGCCTTTTCACGTTTCATGCGTTTCATGTCGGCGATCGCCCGCGAGATTTCGGCCGGACGATGGATCCCGGCTTGGGCCAACGAGTCTTCCAACGTCTGCCGTTTGCCGGCCCGTTCGGCGGCCACGTGGGCCGACGCGGCCAATCCGAGGCGGCGCAGGGACCAGGCGATTTGCGGCAGCAATGCGATGGCCGGTTGCCCGCCCGAAATCAGCTTGTCGAGCTGCTTGAGCGCTTCGGCGGCGTTGCCCGACGAGATCGCTTCGGTGATCTGCCAGATCGTTTTGCCCTGCCAGCCGGCGACGACGTCCCGGACCAGTGGTTCTTCGATGGTTTCACCGGGTGCGAGGTAGAGCGCGAGTTTGGCGATCTCGGTGTCCAAAAAACCGATGTCGTCGCCGAGCATTTCGACCAGGGCGTCGGCCGCGCCGCCACTGAGTTTGGTTTGGTGGCGAGCGGCGATGTACTGGGTCAAGAACTTGCGCCGTGACGCCGCCGTGGCACCCGTTTTCTGGCCCGTTTCGCCGCTGCAGCAAACCAGGACATGTGACTTGTCGAGCGCCTTGTAGACTTTGGTGTTCGACGCCAGGGATTCGAATTGCAACACGAGACGTGCCGCCGATCCGGGCTTGGCCAGGTAGTGCTCGATTTCGTTGCGGTTGGCCGAGACGAATTTGTCGGCATCGCGGATGACCACCGATCGCTTTTCGCCCATGTCGAACAACGACGCGGTGGACAGTTCGTCGTTGATGTCGGCCCAACGCGCCGTCGTGCCATCGACATCGGTGACGTCCGCTGCGCCGGTCAAGACCGACGTCGTCCAGGACGCCAACGTATGGTCCCCACCAAACACCGCCGCGACCGCGAAGTCGACCGGAGCGGCAGAAGCATGGCTGGTCAGAAATTCAAACGCATGTGTTTTGGGCATGAGGAGAGTTTAGCAAACCGCTGGTGGTGGCAGAATGATGGGTGGCAGAATGATGGGTGGCAGAATGATGGGTGGCAGAATGATGGGTGTGGGTGGTTTTGGGGGTAGTCCTGTCTTTCGGTGTCTGATATCATTCTGCCCCTTATCATTCTGCCAATAGATCCCGTTTCCCCACGATACGATGCCAATCTTCGTCGACTCTGAGATCAAGGTTCTCGACGAAGATGCGTTTCACGAATTTGCGCACCAAGTAATGGGCATCATCTTTTCGGCTCACAACGAGTGCAGCCGATTGATCGAAGAAGCACCGTTTAAGAATGTCATTCAGCGGCGTTGCGAGGCCGCAGGGATCTCGCCGGTGCGGCGCGAAGTACAAATCGTTGTCACTCACAAGAACTTCAGCAAACGCTATTACATGGACCTGCTGCTGGGATGCGCTCTGATGGTCGAAGCGAAAACCGTCGAACGGCTGAACGAAACCCACCTTGCCCAATCGCTCCACTATCTAATGTTGGCCGGTATGCAACACGGACTCCTGGTGAATCTCCGCAATCCAAGAGTCGAGAAACGTTTTGTTTCGACGAGCTTAGATGCCGACGCCCGTCGCGATTACGAAATTGTTGATGGCAGATGGAAGGAGGTAGACGCAGCGAGTCGACGGTTGCGTCGGACATTCGAAGACCTCCTCGCCGACTGGGGAGCCTTCCTCAATTTGGCACTTTATCGAGAGGCTCTTGGGCACTTGTTGAATGGACCACAGACGACCTTGCGCCGTGTTCCGATCTTCGACGGTGACCGGCAGATCGGCATGCATGATGTCTTTCTATTGTCAAAAGACAGCATTCTGGCGCTCACCGCCGTCATTACCGGAATCGATGAGATGAGGCAGCAGTTGGAACGATTCTTGAACCATACACGAATGCGGTGTATCCAATGGATCAACATGCATCATCATCAAATTGCGTTTGAAACGATTCGGTGATCCTCATCGGGCACTGTCTTCATCATTCTGCCCCGTATCATTCTGCCTTCCGTTTACTACCGCTTCGTCTTGCGGCGTCGGTCTAGCCAGGTTTTGTATTCCCAGCGGTCTTTCCAGTTTTCCAGGTGGGGTTGGTAGTCGGGGCGGTCGACCCAGAACATGGGTTGGGGATGGTCCGCCGCGACGCGGCCTTCGGGGTAATCCTTGCCCGCTTCGCTGGCGTCGGTGGATTCGAGCCAGTTGCGAAGTTGCAGGCGGAGCGTTTGGAAACGCTGGGGATGTTGTTCGGCGACGTTCGTGGATTCCGCCACATCGTCGACAAGATTGTAGAGTTCAAACCCGTCCTGCTTGAAATCTTGGGTCAGCAGTTTCCAGTCGCCGTCGACCACCGCGGCGGCGGATTTGTAGCGAAAGAAAATCGGTTCGGGGCGGCGACGCACCGTTTCTGACGGTCCGCCAAACAGCGGCGTCAAACTGATGCCGTCCCGCGGACGCTTGGGAGCGGGATGGTCGGCGCCGGCGAGTTCAAGAATCGTGGGCATCATGTCCATCACGCTGGCCGGATAATCGGTTTGTCGTGGAGTGACGGTTCCGGGCCATTCGATGATGCCCGGCACCCGCAAGCCGCCTTCGAAAATCGTTCCTTTGTTTCCACGCAGACCGCCGGTCGTTGGCGGCGTGATCTTGGGTAACCCGCCGTTGTCGCTGCAGTACCAAAACAGGGTTTGCTTTTCGATGCCCAGCGTGCGCAATCCAGCACGCAGCGCGCCGATGCTGCGATCCAGCGCGACCAGTTCACCGTAGTGATGCATCGATGGTTCGTCTAAATCCGAAAACGCTGCGTTGTCTTCGGCTGACGCCTTGAAGGGAGAGTGGGGCGTGCCGTACCAGATGACGGTAAAGAACGGTTGGTCGGATGCGGATTGGCGTTTGATGTGCTTGAGCGTCTGCTCCATGATCACGTCCGACGAATCGCCCCGGTAATCTTCAAACTCTCCTCCGCGGCTGAGCAAGGGATCGCGGTCGAAGAAGTTGGTCACCGACAACCAATGGTCAAAGCCGAACGTGCCGGGATGAAATTTGTCGCCCCGCAGGATCGGCGCGCCGGGACCACGCAATCCGTTCAAGTGCCATTTGCCGAAGTGGGCGGTCTGGTAACCCGCGTCGGACAGCACTTGCGGCAACGTGATCTCTTGATGACGCAAGGCGTAGCCGTGTTCGGGAACGCCGACTCGGTAACACGACCGTCCGGTCAACACGGCGGCGCGGGTCGGCGAGCAAACCGGCGCACCGGCATAGAACCGATCGAACCGCAGCCCGGATTGGCTCATCGCGTCCAGGTTCGGTGTCTGAAGCCGCGGGTGCTGGTTGTAACCGGTTTCGCCCCAGCCTTGATCGTCGGCCATCACCAAGATGATGTTCGGTCGGGCGGCTTGGGCCGCGACGGGAAGCAACGCCAGGATCAACAACAGGTAACGCATCACGGGCTCCGGGGCAGGGTAGGGCGGAGCCGTAGTTTAACCTCTAACGTGACCGGAAGCCGAGGATGCGGGCCCGCGGGGCGAGTCCGCCGGTGGCGATCGGTTGGTCCAGCAAGTAGCTGCCCGTGTTGCCGGCCTGATCGGTCGCATCGACACGCAGATAGATCTCGTGTGGCAATTTCGGATCGGCCGGCCAGACGTAGAGTCCGTCGTTGCGTAGCCCCGCGGCGATGGTCGTCCACGGCCCGTCGATCGAATCACTGAACGCGATCGCGACGGGGCGGTCCATCAGGTTTTCATCACTGCATTCATAGCGAATGATCAACGACCCGGTGCGATCCCCTTCGCCGTAGCGCGCCGAAGTGATTTTGATCTTGGGCAACGTCTGGTCCACGATCACCGCGATGTCGGGTTGATCGCCGGGCAACGGGCGTGGGCTGGCCAAGCCGTTGTTGCCGAGCACCACGATTCGAAACGCGAAGACGCCTTCGCCCTTGGTTTCGATGTCAAAGGGACTGGTCCGGTCCGGGTCGGCGCCCCATCGTTTCCACGTCCGCCCGGCATCCAGACTGCCGTACAACTCGACCGCTTCGACCCCCGACGCGCCGACGGCTTCGAGTTCGTATTCCAGACTAAAGCGATTGGAGTCGCTCCAGCGAAACGGAACGGTGCGGGCTAGTTGAGCTCGATCGTAGCGTTGTTGTTGCTCGCGGCTGAGTTGTTCGGCACGCTCGGCTCGGTAACGCCGTTGATCGTCCGGCGTGCTGCTCGGTGCCGGTGTCGGAATCTGTTCCGCGGCGGGCCGGGGTGATTGCTGGTTCGGCGTCGTTTGGGATCGTGGGGTGATCGGCCGCAAGGCTTCTTCGAGTGTCCGCGATCGCTGGGAGGCGGCTTCGTCGTCCGCCTCCGCGTTTGGCAGCGGGATCGACTCGGTGATCGGGTCGCCGGGCGATTTCGGTGGAGCCAAGTTCAGCGTCGGCGCGTCTGTCGTTTCCGGCGTTGGTGCGGGTGCCGGCAATGCCTCGGGCGCCGCCGCGGTTGCTTTCGGCGCTTCAGCGGGGGCTGGTTCGGGCTGTGGTGCCGGCAACACCTCGATGCCTTCGGGCGTCAGTTTGGCGGTCACTCCCGACGCGGGCAACGTCATCGGACGCGACGGATTGCCGGGTGGTTTGGCCGCCGGCGAGTTGGTTGCAGGGGTCACTGCCGTGCCCGTCGGTGTGGGCTCGATCGGTTTGGTCACCGGTTGGGTGCTGGCGCCGAACGCCGAACCGAAGGATTGCAGCGAACGTCCCGCGGTCGGGGCGGCGGCGGGTGCCGTGCCGCGGACAGACGTGCTCGCGTTGCCGGTCGATCGCAGCGGACCGGATCCCGGCGATTGCAAGGCGGCGCCGCGCGTGGGCGAATGCGGGAGCGACTGCGGAGAGGTCTGGGCAGACGACGACGGTGGTTGGTGGGTGTCGGCCGTTGGGCCGAGTCGAAAGCTGGGCGGATCGCTGGGGCCGGCGACGGTTTGGATACGCAGCTGGTTCGGTGACGCAGCCATCCGCGGCAGTTTGGTGGCCGCCACGCGGGGACGGCGGAACGTTTTCGCTTGGACCGACGCGTTGCCGATCGAGTCGGTAGCCGTGACGTGGACGGACATCTGTTGCCAATCGTCGGCGGGGCGAATCGAAAAGCGGCCTTCCTGATCCATCGACGCGTTGGGGACCGTGACCCACTGGCGTCCGACATCGGTTGCGTACAGCACGCGGAGCGTGGCGACTTGATGCGGATCGGTCAGTTTTAATTGCGCCGAAAGGGTACCGTCGACGTCGGCGCCGGCTTGAAGATCGATCACCGGCCCGGTCGTGTCGATGAAGATCTTGCGTTCCGGAGTCAGCGATTCCGTCGGCTGGGGGGGCGCGTCCAAATCGGTCGCGTGGGTGAACCAGTAGTCCCCATCGGCGGTCGCTTCGAAGTGGAATTGTTGAATCGGCAGGGGCTGTTCGGCCGCCTTGGCCCAGGTTTGTCCGCGGTCGGAGGAGACGTAGAGCCGCACCATCGTCGCTCCGCTGTCCCGTTCCATCTGAAATGGGATATCAAAAACCCGAGATGTGAGGACAATAGCGTCCGGGTCGACCGCGACCGCCGGAACGGCAAAGATGGCAAACACCGTCCACAGCGAGATCGACAGTGTGACGCGATCGCATTCCAACATGCGTAACGCCGTCCTGCGGTGGGCCGCCGGCCTACGGCGGGATGTCGCCGGGATGAACGGGGGGCGATGATTGATCGCCCGGACGAATTGGCGGAAAACGCCCATCGGATATGCCGGAGTCGAAAGAAACGGGTGTACCTCATCTTCCGGTTCGGCAAAATGAAGGGCCAATCTTGATGGGGAAGCAGGAAAAAGTGCTGCATCGATCGTTTCGCCGAGGCCCGCGGGGTCCCGCGCGGGCGCCAGGGCAGAGTGACGGGGCAGGCTGATCGAGCCAAGGCAAACGAGTAAGAGTTCATGATTCAGTATCAATATGATGTGGTGGTGATCGGGGCAGGGCATGCCGGGACCGAGGCGGCTGCCGCAGCGGCTCGCTTGGGCGCGCGGACGGCGCTGCTGACGACCAATTTGGATACCGTCGGGCAGATGTCCTGCAATCCGGCGATCGGTGGCGTCGCCAAAGGCCAGATCGTCCGCGAAGTCGATGCGCTCGGCGGACTGATGGGGCACGCGATTGACGCGACCGGCATCCAGTTTCGATTGCTCAATTGCCGCAAGGGGCCGGCGATGCACAGCCCCCGCGCGCAGGCCGACAAAAAGGCGTATCAGCAATACATCAAACACGCGATCGAATTGCAGAGCGACTTGGATCTGCGTCAAGAAACGGTCGAAGATCTGTTGACCGAGACCACCGCCGAGGGCGAGCGGATCGTCGGGGTCCGCGTGCGAGGTCAGGCGGAGTATCGCGCGGCGGTGGTGGTGCTGACCACGGGCACGTTCTTGTCAGCGATCATGCATACCGGCGAATCCAAAACCGCCGGCGGCCGCGCCGGAGAGGGAACGACGACGGGGATCAGCGGCGCGCTGAATCGATTGGGATTCCAAATCGATCGCTTCAAGACGGGCACACCGGCCCGATTGAATCGACGCACGATCGACTATGCCAGCCTGGACGAACAGCCCGGTGATGACCAGCCCCAACCGTTTTCGTTCCTCAATGATTCCTTGTCCATCGATCAGGTGCCCTGTCACATCGCGATGACCAATGATGCGGTGCACGATCTGATTCGCGCCAACCTTCACCGAGCGCCGATGTACAGCGGACAAATCAACACGCGCGGACCGCGGTATTGTCCTTCGATCGAAGACAAAGTCGTTCGCTTTGCCGATAAAGACAGCCACCAGTTGTTCCTCGAACCGGAAGGCCATCACACCGAAGAGGTCTACGTCAACGGCATCTCGACCAGTCTGCCACGTGATGTCCAGGACGGGATGTTCCGGCTGATTCCCGGTTTGGAACGGGCGACCATCATGCGTTACGGATACGCCGTGGAGTATGACTATTGTCCGCCCACGCAGCTTTGGCCGCACCTGGAATCCAAACGGGTCTCGGGGCTGTATCTCGCAGGCCAAATCAACGGCACGACCGGATACGAAGAGGCAGCCGGCCAAGGATTGATCGCCGGTCTCAATGCGGCGCGGCAAGTCGCCGGAAAATCGACGTGGGTTCCGACCCGGGATCAAGCTTACATCGGCGTGCTGGTTGACGATCTGGTCACCAGCGGCACGGACGAACCCTATCGAATGTTTACCAGCCGTGCGGAGTATCGACTGCTGCTGCGGCAAGACAACGCCGATCGCCGATTGACGCCCGATGCCGACTCGCTGGGATTGATCGATGCCCAACGCCGCGAAAAGTTTGCGACGAAACTTGCCGACATCGATCGGGCGATCGAGTTGCTCGGGGCGGTGCGGATCAGCACGCCCAAGGGCGACGTCAAAGGTGACGTCTACCTGCGCCGCCCCGAAGTCGATTGGGCGAAGATGTGCGAGTTCATTCCCCAGCTTGCAACCATCGGTGACCAGGCCGCTCAGCAAGTCGTTTACGACATCAAATACGAAGGCTACGTCAGCCGGCAACGCGACGAAGTTGCCCGCCAGCAGCGGATGCTGAAAAAGAAAATCCCCGGCGGATTCGATTATGCCGCGATTACCGCGATGCGTAACGAAGCCAAGGAGAAGCTCAGTCACATTCGGCCCGTTTCGCTCGACCAAGCACAGCGAATTAGCGGGATCACCCCGGCGGATATCGCGTTGTTGCTGGCCTATCTCGAAGCCCCGTCATCAAGGTGATGTGATCGTTCTCCGATCGACCGCACTGATCGCTGGCCGCTCAAAGTTCGCTGGTAACCTATCTTGACCTATCCTGTGGATTCGGTAAGATTCGTTGGTCGGGCAAGATCGGCAAGCTTGAGGGTTTCGGAGTTTGCTGTTACTTACGTTTTTGACGCAAATTGGCACTGAAATGCTCTTGTGCGGAAGCGTGGGGGTTTTGCTAAAAGAAGCCTGTCGTGCTGGTTTGGTGACCGGCACAAGAGTGTTGGCGAATGCTAGCACGGAAAGACATGGAACAGGGTGAGGCTTCGACGAAGGCTCACTCGCGACAAACGCACAGGTTGGGAAACGGCTCGTCCTGCAGGGAGGATGGTTTCTGCGATGACCACGAAGACGGTCTTTACGACAGGCGAAGCGGCTAAAATCTGCAAAGTCAGCCAGCAGACGATCATTCGTTGCTTTGACAATGGTTCGCTGAAGGGCTTCCGGGTGCCGGGAAGCAAATTTCGACGTATTCCACGTGAACAGCTCTACCTGTTCATGAAGGACAACGGGATACCGACAGACGCGCTGGAGAGCGGCAAGAAGAAGTTGTTGATCGTCGATGACGACCAGGATCTGGTCGAATTGATGAAGGACGGCTTTGAACGCGACGGGCGATTCGATATCCGCACGGCCAACAACGGCTTTGACGCCGGTATGGGCGTGAAGGAATTTCGACCCGATCTGGTCGTGTTGGATGTGATGTTGCCCGACATCAACGGCAAAGAAGTCTGCCAGCGGGTCCGCAGCGATCCGGCTTTGGACATGGTCAAGATTCTTTGCATTTCCGGGATGGTGGAGCACAACAAGGTCGACGCGCTGCGTGCCGCCGGTGCGAACGATTTCATGCAGAAGCCGTTTGCGATCGACGACTTGGTGTTGCGATCATGCGATCTGCTGGAAATGGAACGCAAAGTCCCGAATTAGATGAATGCGGTGACGAGTCTCCGCGACCAGTCGAATGAATTCCCGTTTCCGGGCTCGGTGTTAGAGCTCGGCTGGTGGGGCGTTCTGCCGCCCATCTCGCGCGAGGACAAACGCTGGTGGTTGCCGCTATCGGACACCGCCATGGTCGCGATCTCGACGGCGATCTCGTCATCCACCGCCGGCTGGGGGGACGTCAATCCGCTGGCCGTTCGCCGGGTGACCTCGGCGTTTCTCGAAGACCCGCCGTTCTTGCTGTATGCCCTGTTGAGCTGGCCGGGTGATGAATTTGTGTCCGCGACGGAATTGGCGGAGTGGTTCATCGGTGCGGCACCCGCTGAATTCGCCGACGGCGAGTGGATGCTTGCGGCGCCAGAGATCACCAATGCGCACCAGCATCGTTGGTCCCGTTTGTTGGCCCGCAGCCGAACGACCGAACCGAACGATTGGATTGCCGGAGCGGCGGAGTGGTTGCAGGTTTTAGGACCGGCGATCGATTCGGACTGGATCGAGCAGCTACCGGCGGTGATTTGGGACTGTGTCGCCGAGCCGAAACGCAAAATCGAAGGCAGCCGTTTGCTGCAGCAATTGGCGCGGGCTCGGGAGCGGGAGTTGGTGACTCAGTCCAGCCTGTCCGCCCTGGCAGAGAAACGGAAGTTGGCTGCCGCCAAGCAGTTGGCTTATGGATTGAGCCATGAAATCAACAACCCGTTGGCAAATATTTCCGCCCGGGCACAACAGCTCGCGCGTGAAGAAGCCGATCCACAGCGTCAGCAATCGCTTCAGCAGATCGTCCAACAGGTCTATCGCGCCCATGAGATGATTGCCGGGTTGATGTTTTTCGCCAACCCGCCGGAGGTCGATCGGGAGCGTGTCGATTTGAACGCGCTGGTCGAGGCGGCTGGCGAGGAGTTTGCCGCGATCGCTGCGGAATTCGACATCCGGTTGTTGGCTGAAACGTTGCCGGAGCCGGCGATGGTGTCAGTGGATCGGTCGATGATTTTGGAAGCGATTCGAATCTTACTGCGAAATTCGATCGAGGCGATCGGCAGCGGCGGCACGGTCGTGTTGTCGATGGAGCGGGTGGATGACCCATCGCGGGACCCACAGTGGTTGATCCACGTCGCCGACAGCGGACCGGGGCTGAGCGTCGAAGCGTCCAAGCATGCCTTTGACCCATTTTACAGCGGTCGCGAGGCCGGCCGCGGGTTGGGATTGGGGCTGTGTCGAGCCTACCGAGTCGCCCAATTGCATGACGCCACCATTCGGCTCTCCGGCGGCTTGGCCGGCTGCGTCGCCACGATCGCGATTCCAGATCCGTCCGCCCGCGTCTGAAGGTTAGACGCCCACGCATGTTGGTGTGCAGGCTTCAGCCGCCTGATTCGCTGCTTCGCAGCGAGCGGGAAGCGCCTGAAGGCTGGACACCAACATGCGCTGGTGTGCAGGCTTCAGCCGCCCGATTCGCTGCTCCGCAGCGAGCGGAATGCGCCTAAAGGCTGGACACCAACATTCGCTGGTGTGCAGGCTTCAGCCGCCCGTCTTGCTGCTTCGCAGCGAGCGGGATGCGCCTGAAGGCTGGACACCAACATGCGCTCGATTCCCCCTTCGATGCCCGGTGGTCGATCGGCGGAGGATGGTCGATAATTCATGACTGTCATCCATCTGGTCGTAACGAGTCACCCCCTTCATGCTTGATTCTGCTTTGGAAGTGCTGCGATTGCAGGCTGCCGGTGAGGCGTCGGCGGTTGAAATCGCCGAACGTGCCCTCGACGCGATCGAGGCGTCTCAGTCGACGCACAACGCTTACACCCACGTCGATCGCGACGCGGCGCTCGCGGCCGCCCAAGCGGTCGATGCCAAGCGTGCCTCCGGGCAACCGCTGGGGGCACTGGCCGGTGTACCGATCGCCGTCAAAGACGTGTTGTGCACGTCCGACATGCCGACGACCTGCTCGTCGGAAATGCTGCGTGGGTTTCGTCCGCCTTACGATGCGACCGTCGTCGAAAAGCTCCGCGCCGCCGACGCCGTGATCGTCGGCAAGACGAACATGGACGAGTTCGCAATGGGCGCGAGTACCGAAACCAGTGCGTTCGGGATCACCAAGAACCCCTGGGATACCTCGCGGACTCCCGGCGGCAGCAGCGGTGGCGCCGCCGCGGCGGTGGCTGCCGGGACCGTTCCGCTCAGTCTGGGCACCGACACCGGAGGCTCCATCCGTCAGCCCGCGGCGTTTTGCGGCGTGACGGGATTGAAGCCGACCTATGGTCGGGTCAGCCGATACGGTTTGGTGGCCTTTGCCAGCAGTTTGGACCAGATCGGCCCGATGGCGTGGTCGGCCGACGAGTGCGCGTTGTTGATGAACGTGATCGCGGGGTTCGAGCCGCGGGATTCGACGTCGCTCGACCAAGCCGTTCCCGATTTCACCTTGGCGACCGAATCGAACGATCTTCGTGGCATGCGGATCGGGGTGTTGCGTGAATCGTTGCAAGCCGAAGGCATCGACGAATCGATCCGAACCGCGGTCGCGCACGCGATCGGCGTGTTTGCGGAACTGGGCGCCGAGATCGTCGATGTCGATCTGCCGCACCGCGAGTATTGGGTGCCGACCTATTACGTGATCGCGCCGAGCGAAGCGAGCAGCAACCTGTCGCGTTACGACGGGGCACACTATGGACATCGCGCCGGTGAAGAGGCGAAAGACTTGGTGTCGATGTATTGCCGCAGTCGTGCCGAAGGGTTTGGCGCGGAAGTCAAACGCCGCATCATGATCGGGACCTACGCACTGAGCGAAGGGTATGCCGACGAATACTACAACAAAGCGCTTAAGGTGCGACGGTTGATTCGCGGCGATTATGACGCCGCATTCTCGCAAGTCGATCTGTTGTTGGGACCGGTCACACCGACGCCTGCGTTTCCGCTGGGCGACAAGATTGACGATCCGATTCAGATGTATCTGTGCGATCTGTTCACCGTCGGCGCGAACCTGGCCGGCGTCCCCGCGATCTCGTTGCCGGGCGGATTCGATCCTGCGGGATTGCCGATCGGGATTCAACTGCAGGCCCCGACGTTGGAAGAGAGTCGCTTGCTATTCGCGGCATCTGCTTTTCAATCGGCGACCGATTATCACACCCAACGACCGAATCAATAAACGATGTCACAGCTACCGACCACGACGATCATCGGACTGGAAGTCCACGTCCAACTGAAGACGGCGACCAAGTTGTTTTGCGGTTGCAGTACCAAATTCGGCAGCCCCCCCAACACGCAAGTCTGCCCGGTTTGTTTAGGCTTGCCCGGCGCGTTGCCGGTGATCAACGAGCACGCGATCGAGCTGGCGATCCGAGCCGGGTTGGCGATCAATTGTGATATTCCGCCGCTGACCAAATGGGATCGCAAACAGTACTTCTATCCTGATTTGCCGAAGGGTTACCAGATCAGCCAGTTCGATCTGCCGATCTGTGCCGACGGGTGTTTGGAGATCGCGGATCCGGCCGATGATGATTCCACGCGAAAGATCGGGATCACCCGCGCCCACCTGGAAGAAGACGCCGGCAAGAGCATGCACGACGAGGCGGCCGGCCGCGCCGACAGTCGCATCGATCTGAACCGTTGCGGAACGCCGCTGTTGGAGATCGTCAGTGAGCCGGATTTGCGAACGGCTGAAGAGGCGTTGGCGTATCTGACCAAACTGAAAGAGATGATGACGCACTTGGGCGTTTCGGATTGCGAAATGCAAGAGGGCAGTCTGCGGGTGGATGCCAACGTCAACTTGCACATCGACAAACATGGCGAGCGGATTGCCACGCCGATCGTCGAAGTCAAAAACATGAACAGCTTTCGCAACGTCGTCGCGGCGCTGCACTTTGAAGTCGACCGACAGTATGCCGAGTGGGAGGAAACGGGGAACACGATCGAGACTCACGGCAAACGCACCTTCGGCTGGAATGACGTCAAAGGCGTGACGTATCCGCAGCGTGAGAAAGAAGAATCCGCCGACTACCGCTATTTTCCTTGTCCCGACTTGTTGCCGATCCGAATCCCCAGCGAACGCGTCGAAGAGATCCGCGCGTCACTCGGGGAGACTCCGGAAGAGACCCGCGAGCGATTGCAGTCGCAGTACGGCATCAAAGCCTACGACGCCGACGTGATCGTTTCTCAAGGCCGCGGCATGGTCCAGTATTATGACGCCGTCGCGATGGCCTGCGGTGACGGAAAACGCGCCAGCAGTTGGATCCAGCAGGACGTGATGCGATCGTTGAAAGAGCAGGGCGGGGACATCGAGTCCTTCGGCGTGACGGCCGAACAACTGGCTCAACTGCTCTCCAAAGTCAGCAGCGGAGAACTGACCAACGACCGCGCCCGCGACGTGTTCAAGCACCTCAGCGAAAACGGCGGCGGCATCGACGAGGCGATCAAGGCCTTGGGGATCGAGGCCGTTGACGATTCGGAAATGGAAACGTTGGTCAAAGAGCTGCTCGCGGCTAACCCCAAGGTCGTCGACGATGTCAAAAACGGCAATCAAAAAGCCGTCGGTTCCTTGATCGGTCAAGCCCGCAGCAAGAACCCCAACGCCAATCCGCAAATAATTCGAGAGATCGCATTGCGGTTGATCGAGAATGCGTGAGTCGTGGTGAAAGGCCCGTCGCGGTCCGTTGATGGATTGATGGGCAATTCCGGGAACTCTGCAACGGTTTAAAAGCCCACGGATAGCAGCGCGAACCCACGGATGCGAATCAGCCAGGGATCCGTGGGTTCGCGCTGCCATCGGTGGGCTATTTTTTTAGCTTTGCCATTTTGAGGTCGAGCAGTTTTTGCATCGTTGATCATCAAAGGTATTGGTCACTCTCCCCCTGGCATTGGTATCTGCACAAGTGGCTTTTTGGCCAACGGCCATGCACAACCTTCGCTGATGGAACAAACCGTGAAATCGGCAGTGGTTTACACTCGCGGGGATTCAGGCTTCCTCCGTCAGGAGTACGGTGCAGGGGAGCGGTTCGAATTGCCGATTGAAACTCTGACGCTTGAGCTTGACCGGGCGTATGAGGGTTTGGCGATTTAAACGATCAGGCAGGTTGCGTCATCCCTGCTCAGAAGCCTATCCCACGATTGAGAAACGATACAACCGATCGTCGCGTTGCTGCGGAGGATGCCATGGACACAGAAACTCGCCGGCCCCGTCGCGATCCGCTGTTCGTGCTGATCCTGCTGGGCGTCTGCGCGGTGACGGTTTGGTTGTTGCTGATGCCGTTTTATCCGGCGATCGCCCGCGTGACGATGAAGCGTTTTCATTTGTCGACCGAATCGTTTGCGTGTTGGGCCATCCAGGCGCCGGTTCCGGCGATGTACAACTTCGGCAATCAATACGAGATCCGCGATTTACCGGAAGGTTTGATCACGCCGGTGCTCGACGCGAGCCGACCCCGCTACATCAACCACTTTCCCACTCGGGTGCTGACGTTCGCCAACGGACGCTACTCGTTGCTCAGTCCCGGTCAGGATCGCTGGGTGACGATCAGATCGTCTTATCGGGGGCAGACGTTGGAAACCAAGATCCACGCCAAGCCGATCGGCGAAGGCAGATTCGAGTGGATTCGCGAGTCGTCTGAGATTCTTTCGCCCGGGGGTGACCGGTGATGTTCGGCGGCAAGGCAACAGACGGCAGTGGAGAGGAAGTCGAAGTCGCGGCGCCTTACTCGGGACGGGTGTTGTGGGCGTACTTGATCGTTCAGATCAGCGTGTTCGCAGGACTGGCATGGAAGTACGAGTTCTTCTTACTGGCCGATCAGGTTTATCATCGGCTGCTGCTGTCCGATCCGTTCTTTCCGGCGTGGCTGCAATCGGCCGATGTGATCCGTTGGGCCTATCTCGGATCACTGACCGCGATCATCTTGGGCGTGGTCGGCATGTTGCCTTGGATTCGCATGTTGTGTGCGTCGGCACAGGTCGGTTGCCTGGCAATCATGTTGCTTCATCAGGGCAGTCACAACGACATGACGTTTGCGACCAGCTTGTGGGCTTCGATTTGGGTGTTCTGGTTTGCGACGCGGATGGAACGGGACGAGCCATCGGATCTGCTGCGTCGCGGGGCATTTTTAGGCCGCGCGATCGCGTCGATGATTCTGCTCGGCGGCGCGGTCGGAAAGTGGACACCGGAGTACTGGTCGGGTGAAGTCTTTTACGACATTTATTTTCGCGAACGCGACTTCTGGGTGTTCAACTATTTGCGAGAGACGTACGACGCCGAGACGCTGCGCGGCATCGCGACGTGGTACAGCCGCAAGGTGATTGTGGTGGAAACGTTGTTCGGGTTCGGATTGTGGTTACTGCCGCCGCGCTGGGCGGCCGCGGCGGGCGTGACGATCTTTTTTTCGATCGCGTTCTTTTCCAACAACCTGTTGTATTCGGTGCTCTTGGCCATGATCGGATTGTCGGCGGTGGGTTTTTTTGTACCGAAAACGATGAACGACTCATCGACGCGCGCCACCGGCTGACGTGACGGCTGGAATGCGACGGCCAGCGGGATGCGGCGAAGGAGACGGCGATGACTCAAAGGAGTAAACGTCGATTTGACAGCCGACTCCGATCGCCATAGAGTGGCCGTCAAATCCCCTCTTTTTCACGCGGTCGAATTGACAATGAATCAGGAATTGCCACCCGGACAGGAATCCGATGAGATTCAAGGCTTGGCCGAGGTCGTGGCAAAAAGTTTGGCCGAGGGTGAAGACCCGCAATCGATCTCGCAGAAGTTGGTCGACAGCGGATGGGATCCGGATGAAGCGGCCGGCTTCGTCGGTTCGATTGAGCATCACATGATGGAAGCGCAACACGCCGGTGGCGGATCGGAAGTGCAGGGATGGATGATCTGGGGCGGCGGGTTGATCGTGATCAACTTGCTCAGCTGGATGTTCAACTGGGGATTCTGGATCTACTAGTGCCCCCGCCGCCGCGTCTCGTTGACATCGCGATCGGCGTTTCGATCCTGAGCTGGGCCGGCGCGGCGACGTGGTCCAATCTGGGACAGCGCCCGATGGCAATCTTGATCGCGACGTCGCTGTTGCACTTGATGGTGGGCGTGCTTTTTCTGGTCCGGCGTGGTGCTGAAAAACAGAGTGATTGGGCAACCGGTTTGATGGCCGTCCCGGCGGTGCTTGTCGGCGGCTGGGTGTTCGGGTGGTCGCCCAACGATTGGAATGTCGCGGCGCAAATTCTGTTCGTGTCGGGCTGTGGTCTGGCGATCGTGAGTTTCGCCTTCCTCGGCCGCTGCTTCGCGATCTTGCCGGCGATTCGCGGCACGGTCGTGCGCGGACCGTTCTCGATCATTCGGCATCCCGCCTATCTCGGTGAACTGGTGATGGTCGTCGCTTGTTTCGTCGCCGCCGAGTTGCACTGGCAGCAACTTGTGATCTTGCTGCCCATCGTCGCGCTGTTCGCGATCCGGATCCATGTCGAAGAACGGTTGTTGTTGAGCAGCGAAGCCTACCAGCGTTACTGTCGGCAAGTCCGTTGGCGTCTCATCCCGCTGATTTGGTAGCCCGCAACGGCGAGAGGATGATTCTTGATGAAATTTTTCTATTGCGAGTGACAGTTGAAGCACGAATCTGCCAACAATGGAACAGGACTGAGTGAAGCTCCCTGGGAATTGAAATCTACCGGTGACGTCATGTTGAAACATCAGTCACGGTCTCGAATCGCCGCGAGATCGGTTCGAATGCAACCGCTGGAGCCGCGTTTGCCGCTTGCCGGAGGTGCCGGGGGCGTTGAGTTCGGGGACTGGCACAATCAGAGCAATGCGTATGACGTCAATGGCGATGGGTACGTGCGTCCGATCGACGTGCTGCAGCTGATCAATCTGATCGGGGACTATGAATTGTCGGCGATCGAAACGATGCAGTCGGCGTGGTCGGAGGACGATCCCGCGGCGATGGAGCCCTACGCCGGATTTCATCCCGACGTCAGCGGAGACGGGGTGATCGGGCTGGTGGATATCTTGCGGGTGATCAATCGATTGGCCATTGATCAGGCTGCGGAAGAACCATCCAACGGAACGGTCGCGGTGATTCCGGATGGTCAGGGGGAGCCGACATCGGTGGTGTTCACGGCGGCGGACGGACGATCGAAGTCCGTCGAGGTTGTCGATGCTGGGGTGACGGTGATCTGGGACCAGGGCAACGTCTATCTTCGCAATCGGGATGGTTTGCCGTTGATCATTGCGAAACCGGCAAGCGGTTTGCTGAGCGCTGAGTATCTGGAGGGAGATGGGTCGGCAACGGTCACGCGTTTCGGAGCCGACGGGAGCGAAACAACCGAGCAGTATGTTTGCCTTCCCGGGTGGACGAGTGATGTGTCGACGGTGATCGTGTCCCCTGAGGATCCATTTATCTGGCCGCTTCGATTATTTGATCCCGATGACATCCGTCGACCGATCGAGGGATTTGAAGAGACTTTGGGAGCGATCGTGTCGCACCACACGCAATACGCGGACGGTTCCTCGATTGAATTTCGATACGAAGAGGCGTCGGCGGAAAATCTGATTTCTGTCACTGCAAGTCTGGCGACGGGAGAGTCGTTGACGGTGAACGTGGACGGGGCGACGGTTCCGACCGACCTGGCGCAGAGGATCTGGACGGTGCTCCGATCAGACAATCCGCCGGCGGATCCGATCAGTCTGACAGAACTGGTCGTCGTTAGCCTTTAGGCGGTTGCCGGTCGCTGCGGAGCAGCGATCTTGGGCGGCTGAGGCCTGGACACCAGCGCACGTTGGTGTCTAGCCTTGAGGCGATTCCCGGTCGCTGCGGAGCAGCGAAACGGGCGGCTGAAGCCTGGACACCAGCGCACGTTGGTGTCTAGCCTTGAGGCGATTCCCGGTCGCTGCGGAGCAGCGAAACGGGCGGCTGAAGCCTGCACACCAGCGCACGTTGGTGTCTAGCCTTGAGGCGATTCCCGGTCGCTGCGGAGCAGCGAAACGGGCGGCTGAAGTCTGCACACCAGCGCACGTTGGTGTTTAGCCTTGAGGCGATTCCCGGTCGCTGCGGAGCAGCGATCTTGGGCGGCTGAAGCCTGCACACCAACACGTATGCCCGTGCCATTGGGACTACTTCATCATGTCCTGCAGCGTTGCGAGGTCTTTTTTGATCGCGGCGAGGTGTTGGGGCACGAGTTCGGGGGCTTTGTGATCGATGTATTCTTCGTGCAGTGAAATCGGGCCGGTGAAGTCGGTCTCGGCCAGCATGTTGAAAAAGGCGGGGGCGACCCGGCCTTCGCCCAGCGGCACATTCTTCATTTTGGTCCCTTCCCAGACGAAGTCTTTGACGTAGACCGTGTCGATGTGGTCACGGATCATGCGGAAGGTGGTCGGCCAGCTTGTGCCTCCCTCGACGGTGGCATGTCGAATGTCATAGGCCATACCGATGTCGGTCGGCGCGATGCCGTCCAGGACGCGATCGAGATCCCAGATCGCAGCGCCCATGTATTTGGTGCCGGCGTGGTTTTGGTACAGTCCGGTGATGCCGAAGTCGTGATTCAAGGCCGCCAAATCGACGAATTGGTCGTGCCAATCGGCGAGCTGGTCGTTGATCGCCCGATCCGGGGAATAGTGGACATATTTCATGCGGTATCGCTGGATCCCCAGGGTTGCGGCGGTGCGCAGTACCCGCTCGGTCAGCGGGTCGGCCGGGTCATTGATGTCGGACGTCATGACGGTGATTTCCAGGCCGTACTTGGCGAGTGCTTCGACCAGTTTGGGCAGTTCATCGGCACACGCTTCCGGTTCGATGTGTCCGCCGCGACGAATCGGAGCCTCGATCCCGTCGTATCCGATTTCCGCGATCTTTTCGGCCAGTTCGTCAAAGGTCAGCGAGTTAAACGGTTTGGTGAAGACACAGATGGTATTCTTATCAGATGCGGTGTCGTCGTTTCCGAGCGCCGATTGAAACGGGGCGGCGGCGAAGCTGGCGGCCACACTGGCGGCGGACGCGGCGATGAATTGACGGCGGCTGGTGGTCATCGATGGTGGATTTGGTTGGTGTAGTATCCGAGGAAACGACTTCAGGCCTGAAGAACCCCAGGGACGACGGGCTGGAAGCCTCTGCCACGGTTCGGTGCCGTGATGGGTGCCGATGGCGAGAGACCGAAGGGCGATACCCATGATAACTCAAACGCACTGGTACACGGAAACAGAAGACGGGCGAATTCTATGTCAGTTGTGCCCGCGGGCGTGCCGGATGAAAGAGGGCGACCGGGGGTTCTGTTTTGTTCGCAAGAACGTCGCCGGTCAAATGGTGTTGGACACCTATGGCAAGAGCACCGGGTTTTGCATCGACCCGATCGAAAAGAAACCACTGAATCATTTTCTGCCCGGCACCCCGGTGCTCAGTTTTGGAACGGCCGGATGCAACCTGGGGTGCAAGTTCTGTCAGAACTGGGACATTTCCAAAAGTCGTGAAGTGGCTCGGTTGAGCGATCGAGCGATGCCGAACGAAATCGCATTGGCGGCCCAGCGTTCGGGGTGTCGAAGCGTCGCGTACACGTACAACGATCCTGTGATTTGGGCCGAGTATGCGATCGATACGGCGCTGGCCTGCCGCGAGATCGGAATCAAGTCGGTCGCGGTGACCGCCGGCTACATCACCCCACAGGCTCGCGGTGAATTTTTCGGCGCGATGGATGCCGCCAACATCGACCTGAAATCTTTTTCCGAAGACTTTTATTACAAGGTCACCAGTTCGCACCTGCAACCGGTTTTGGACACGATCGAGTTCGTCTGCAATGAAACCGATTGTTGGGTCGAACTGACGAATTTGATCATTCCCGATGCGAATGATTCCGCCGACGAACTGCGGCAGATGTGCACCTGGGTGATGGAGCACGTCGGGCCGAACGTGCCGATTCATTTCACGGCCTTTCATCCCGATTTCAGAATGACCGATCGCAACGGGACTGATTCGTCGACACTGGTGATGGCCTATGACATCGCCAAACGGTGTGGGTTGAATTACGTCTACGTCGGCAACGTGCATGACATCGCCAGACAGAGTACGTACTGTCACGGTTGCGGGGCGTTGTTGATCGAACGTGACTGGCATCAGTTGGGGCGGTACACCTTGTCGGGGAATCGGTGTTCCAAGTGTGACGCCACGATCCCGGGCGTGTTTGAAGATGTTCCCGGGGATTGGGGTGGGCGACGGCAACGCGTCCGCATCGAGCCGATCGAGCAACCGATGCAGACCGTCGCGTCGCAGCAACGGCTCGTGCAGATCGAAGACGCCGGCTCGCGAGCAGACGAAACCAAACGGCAACCAGCAGTGGAGGATAAAGTGATGGCGACGACACAATGGAACGATCTGACGAAGCTGACAGACGATCAGAAGTCGACGATCTTAAAAGCGGCCTCGGCGATGGTGCAGGCCGCGGTCGGCGGACTGGATCAGTCCGTTGCGATCCGATCGCTCGGTGAGCTGGCGGAGCTGCCGATCGACGGGGTGTTTGTGACCGTCAAACGCGGCGAGACACTTCGCGGCTGTTGCGGCCGGCAGGGCGGGCTGATGAAACTCGGGGAAGCGATGGCGGATTCGGCGGCGCGGACGGCACGCGATCCGCGTATGGCGCCGCTGTCGATGAGCGAATTGCCGTATCTGGATCTGTCGGTTTCGCTGCTCGGACCGCTGCGGCCGATCGGTGTCCCCGGGGAACAGCGGGAGCAGGCGGTGCATGTCGGGACGCACGGCTTGCGGATCCAGTTCGGACACAACAGCGGTTTGTTGTTGCCGCAGGTTGCGACCGAACAAGGTTGGAATGCGCGTCAATTTTTGGATGCCGTGTGTCGCAAGGCGGGGTTGCCGGCCGGCGTGTGGTTGCGCGACGATGCCCAAGTGATGTTGTTCGATGGAGTTCATTTCGGTTGCAAATTCGAAACCGATCCGTCGCTGTTGCGACATGAAAAACAATTGTTGACCGGGCATGAGTTGTCACTCTGTCGCGATTGGGTTCGCAGCAATTTGATCGCCCTGCAGATCGGTGCCACGCCGATGTATTACGCGATGGGGGTCAGCGATCTGGAGGTGTTGGGGCTGATCCTTTCGATTCGACATCCCAGTCACGGTTCGCATCAGTGGCTGCAACTGAGCATCAAAGACACCCGCCCGATGCAGACATCGCTGTATCAAATGACCGAACAGGCGTCGCTGTGGTTGGATGAACGCGTGTTTTCGGCAAACGAATGCGACGTCGAGTTGGCGGTCTTGAGTGATTGTGTGCATCACGGCCCGCTCGAGGATGCGGACATGCGGGGAACCGATGGCGGGACGCGCGCGATGGTGCTGACCGATGGCCGGCGTTGGGCGATTCAGTATGGACAGGACCAGCAGCCGCAGGCGTTGATCGAAGCGGCACGGGCGATGGAACGGTTTCGCGGCGGCGAACAGTTGTATTCGATGCACTGTGACTGTTCCTGCGACGCGATTTCGGTGTCGCTCGGTCCCCGGGCCGATGCGGATTTCACCGTCCGACGGCCCGCCGTGGCCGGGGCGTTTTACCCGGCCGAGGACAGCGCCCGAGAGGCGGAGGTCGATGGGTTGTTGGATGGATTGCCGGATTGCGAAAAACACAAGGCGTTTGCCGTGATGGTCCCGCACGCGGGGCTTCGATTCAGCGGCCGTGTGGCGGCGGAGATTTGGCGGCGAATTGATGTTCCCGATCGCGTGTTGATCATCGGACCCAAGCACACCGCCGAGGGAGTCGATTGGGCGGTCGCGCCGCATCATCACTGGCAGTTGAGCGATACGGTTCAGATCGCGGGCGATGAGGAGCTGGCCCGCGAGTTGGCCGAACAGATTCCCGGCATGGAGCTGGATTCACGCGCCCATGCGCGCGAACATGGGATCGAAGTGCAATTGCCGTTGATCAATCGCCTGTGCCCCGACGCCCGATTGGCAGCGATCGCGATGCACGGCGGGGACGTCCAAGCGTTGGAATCCGCCGCGTCGGCGTTGGCCGAGTGGATCAAGGAGCAGGACGAACCGCCGCTGCTGGTGATCAGCAGTGACATGAATCATTTCGCCGATGACGAAGAAAACCGGCGGCGAGACCGATTGGCACTGGACGCATTGGCCACCGGCGACGGCGCCGAATTGTTGCGGGTTTGCGGCGAAGAGAGCATCAGCATGTGCGGCCAAATTCCCGCGGCCCTGGTGTTGATGGTGATGCGAAAACTTGGAAAAACCGCCCAAGCGGAGGAAATCGCCTACGCGACCAGTGCAGACTATGGCGGTGGCAAAGAACGCGTGGTGGGGTATGCCGGGGTGATTTGGAAGAATGCGTAATTTGGCTTCCGTGAAAAACTCGCGGTGATGAACCTTGCGGGCAAGGTCGGATTTTCGGTATGGCGTAAGGTTTCACCAGAAGATCAGCCACGAAAAGGATTTTGTGCCGATGCGATTGTCTCGTTTTCATTCCTCGGGCAAGGGGACACGCCTGGTCGCAAGCCTCGGCTTGACGGCGGTCGCTTGCATTCTTGTTTCCACCCAAGCCGGTTGTCTCGGATTGCTGTCCAACCTGATTCACGCCTCCGGCGCGGACAAGGTACCGGCGGCCTATGAGGGGTTGGAGGATTCGCGCGTGGCGGTTGTCACGTTGACCGAAAACAGCCAATACAGCGACGACGTGTCGGCGCGGATCTTGGGCCGCAATGTGATGCAATGGCTGTCCAAAGAGGTGGATGACATCGAACTGATTCGCGAAGACAAAATCGCAAATTGGCGCGACACCCACGGCTGGGACCAAGTCGAATTCGCCGAGATCGGCCGCGGCGTCGATGCGGAAAAGGTGCTGGCGATCGAAGTGATGAATTTGAAGTTGCGCGACGGAGCGACGTTGTATCGCGGTCACGCCGACGTTCAAATCACGGTGATCGATGCCAAGACCGGCGAAGAGCTATTCCGCCGTGACATCGACGACTTCACGTACCCCAACACCGCCGGGGTCTATACCAACGAGACGACCGAAGCCCGGTTCCGAAAGCTTTATCTGGGGATTCTCGGCAAGCGAATCGCACGGCAGTTCTATCCGTATGACGCTCACGAAGACTTCGCGCTCGATTCCATCATCGCCCGCTAAAGCACGCCCTTGGTGCTCGGCACGCTGTCGCTGCGCGGGTCGGATTCGGCGGCCATTCGAATCGCCCGGGCGACGGACTTGAACACGCACTCGGCGATGTGGTGTGCGTTGCGTCCGTGATGCAGCACGACATGCAGATTGCAATTCGCATTGGCGGCAAACGATTGCCAAAAGTGTTCGACGAGTTCGCTGTCAAAGGTGCCGATCTTTGAAGCCGCAATCGGGGCGTTGTATTCGAACGCGTAACGCCCGCCCAAGTCCACCGCCGCGGTGACCAGGCATTCATCCATCGGCAGCGTGAAGTGGCCGTAGCGACGAATCCCGGCGCGATTGCCGAGCGCTTGATCGATCGCCTGTCCCAGCGCGATCCCGATGTCTTCGGCGGTGTGGTGGTCGTCGACATGCAGGTCTCCCTTGGCTTCGACGTCCAAATCGATCAACGCGTGTTTGGCCAGCAGGTCCAGCATGTGATCCAGAAACCCGATCCCCGAGTTGCGCGTCCCCGAGCCGTCTCCGTCGAGATTGATCGAAAGGCGGATATCGGTTTCACCGGTGGTGCGTTGAATTTGAGCGGAGCGTGGCATGGTGGGTGTGAGGTGATGGGGATGGGATCGACCTGTCGTTGGCAGAATATAGCGGCCCAATGGGACCAAGGGGACCGATGGGACGCATGTGTCGTATTTGTCCCATAGGTCCCATTTTCCAGGCGGCTGAACGCGGGGACCCAGGCCGAATAGGACCTATCGGACAGATGGGATCCATGTGTCCTATCGGTCCTCTACGTCCCATTTCCTCGCCGTTGGGCCGATGCGACCAATGGTGCGATTGTGAACGATCACAGGATCGACCATTCGGGATCGAACGGGTCGACGGTTTCTGACGGGACGCTGGTGGAGTGGCGTTCGATTTGGATGCTGGCTTGTTGGCCGGTTGCGGGTAATTTGGCTTCGACTTGCATCAACCCGTCGCGGTCGTAGCGAAAGGTGACGTCAACGGGCGTTCCTGCGGGCAGCTGGGCGGGCAGATGACCAAGGACGCATTTGCCGATGTGTGTCCCGTACCGGCCGCGTGAGTCACCGCCTTCGACGATTTCCACCGCGACGCTGCGTTGGTCATCGCGCAGTGTTTGAAACCGCGTGGTTTGTTTGACCGGAATGGGTGTGTTTCGCTGGATCATCACGTAGTTGCACGACAGGCGGGTCTCCAGGTCGATCCCGAGGACGCCCAGGTTGTGGGCATTGACATCCGAAATGACGAGTCGGCCGGATTCAGGTTCACCGTTTTTCTTTGTCGCGGTACGTGACTGGATCGTCGAAGCGTAGAGGGCCGCACCATGGGCGATCGCTTCGTCGGCCGAGATCGACCGGTTGGGTTCCATGCCCGAAAGTGCCGTGATCATCTCGGCGACTTGAGGCAACCGCGTCGAGCCGCCGACCAGGATCACTTGATCGATCTGCTCCCATCGGGTTGCGGAGTCTTTCATCAATTTGCGGACGGTGAACCGCGTGCGATCGAGCAAATGTGCCGTCAGGTCGTCAAAGACACTTCGCGTGATCGTGGTGATTAACGTCGAGGATTGGAAGGTCAGACGAATCTTGACTTCGGTTCGCGAGGTCAGGGCGTGTTTCAGTTCGGTCGCTTCCTGCATCAGCCAGGCGGCGCCGGTTTCCACTTCGGACGGGCGGAATTTGCACTTTTTGGCAAACTGATCGTCGAGCCACTTCACCAAGCAACGGTCCCAGTCGATGCCACCGAGCATCGCGTTGCCATCGGTCGCAACGACGGTGATTTTCGAATGATCGACTTTGACCATGGACACATCAAAGGTGCCGCCGCCGAGGTCATAGATCAACACGGTTTGCGGACCGAGGATCTCGCTGTGTTTTTCGATCCCGTAGGCGATTGCGGCAGCGGTCGGCTCGTTGATGATCGACAGCACTTCGAGCCCGGCGAGTTCGGCGGCGCGAATGGTCGAGCGCCGTTTGGGTTCGTTGAAGTAGGCGGGCACGGTGATCACGGCCTGCGTGATCGGCCGCCCGAGTTTGGTTTCCGCGTCACGTTTCAGCCGACCCAAAATCAACGACTCGATGACTTCGGGGGCAACGCTGCGGCCGTCGACGGGATGCGAAAGTGTGGGTTTGCCGATGTCGCGTTTGGCAAAGGTGGCGACATTGCCCGGCAGCGTGATTTGTGCTTTGAGCGCAAGCTTGCCGATCGTGACTTCTTGATTTTCGATCAACGCCGCCGACGGTGTCGTCAGATCGCCCTCGCTGTTGATGATCGTGTGGGGTTGGCCGCGGTCGTCGACATAGGCAACGGCGCTGTACGTGGTTCCCAGATCGATGCCCACGACCAACGGCTTGTGGGGCTTGGACGTCGGCTTTTCGGACCCTTGAATGCTCAATCGTTTACTCTGAATCGAGAGGGTTGGATCGGGGCTGCCACGCCACGGTTGCCGTCAACATGCGATTCATGCCTGAATTTTGCATGTAGACGGAGAACCAACACTTGCCGTCCCAATTGCCGGGCGCCCATTTCTCCAAGTCAAGCGTGTACTGGGGGCTGACGGGCAGGAAATCACGGTCGTCGGGCGCTTTGCCGGTGCCCCAGGGAGGATTGGGATAGAAGTAGTTCGGAGTGTTCGTGCCAAAGTTCAGGAACACCCGCTTGGTGTAACTGGAACCGGTGTGGTAATCGATGACGAAGCCGATTTTCGAGGTTGCCGAGGAGCTGACCATGGTGGCGTGGGAGGGAGCACCTTGCACGCTGATCGTTCCGACGTTTTCAAACTCGATTCCGGCTGCGGCTTCGCCGGTTCCCGACGACGTGTTGCCCATTCCGACGACGATCGTGTTGCCGCGGATGCGGGCAAAGTCTGTGGAGGCGGTTGAATCGTAGGTGCGGGTCTGGATGACTTTGGGTTGCGCGGCCAACGCTCGGTTCTTGGCATCCAGTTTGGCCTTGGCCGCTGCCTCGCGTTGTTCGGCGCGAATGCGCGCGGCGCTGAGCGGGCCGGGCGTTCCCAACGCGTTGAGCACGATCAGACGTTGATCGATTTTTCGAACTTCCAATCCGGCGGTCTTGAGTCGGGCCGACTGATAAAACGATTTGGTGTGATTGGCCAGCGACCGTTTTTCAAAACTCGATTCGGAGCTGTCGATGATCTTGAACCAACCGTCGGCGACCTGTAGCTGCGTCATGTCTGCATTGGCGAGTGTCAATTCATTCGCGGCGGCTTCGCGGTAGAGCGGATCGGAACCGGCGGCGAGTCGCGGCAGCCCGTCGGCCCAGCGGTTTTCGACCAGGCACAGGTACTTGCCGACGGCCGATTGGGCGTCGGCGTCGTCGGGAATCGATTCCAACGTTGTCAGGCCGCGTTGCGAAGCACTGAACAGAGTCTGCGCGTCGGCGAGTTGTTGTTGAACATCTTTCAGCCGGCCCAATTGGGGCGTCGGGATTCGTTTGACCGTCTCCAGCAGCGTCTTACAGATCGCGATCCCGTCATCGAGTCGGCCGGCGTGCAGACAGTCTTCAGCAACGCTGATCGCCGCGTCGGAAAACTCGGTCGTGGGGACACCTCGGCCGGCGACACTTTCGATGACATCACGTTTCAGACCCATCACATCGATCGCTTCGAAGGATTGGTCGAGCAGATCGACCATTTCAAACGCCGAATCAAAGTCGCTTTCGCCGATGTAAATCTCGCGGGCGACGCGGTACAGAGCGAATCGGCCTTCAGGGTCGTTCCTCGTTTCGTCGGCCGTTTCGCGCATCTTGTCTGCGACCGCAATCCGCTGCTCGCGTTGTTTGGCCTGTAAGTATTCCGGTTGGAACAGGTCCTTGACCGTTTGCATCTTCGCGGTGATCGTATCGGCCGAGGGAATCGGTTGCTTTCCCGCCGGCGTCACGTATTCGGCCAGACTGGGAGAGACGGGTGGAGTGGTCGTCGGGAAGAACGTGCTCGGCGGAGATGCCGGGTTGGTGGAAGCGGCCGATGGGGGCGTCTGGTTGGGCGACGGATTGGACGCGGGTGGTGCGGGGCCGGGAGAAACCGCGGCCATGGCTTGGTTCGATTTAGCTTGGTTCGATTCAGCTTGGTTCGAATCGGTCTGGTTGGGCGGCAGTGACGCGGCGATTTTTTTCGGCGTGCCGGAGGGGGGCGTTGCATCCTCGTCGTCGGACAACGCTTCGGCTTCGGCGGGGACGTTGGAATCAGCGGCAAACTTGGCCGCTTGTTCGGCGGGGACTCCAAGACGTTCCAATTTGTCCGGATCCAGATGCAGTTCGCCGTTCCAGATCGAAAAGAGCAGGTATCCGAGCAAGATCAGTGCGGGCAAGACGCCGATGGCCCAGAACAGGCTCAAGCGTTTTCGACGCGACGTCTTGGCGTTCGGCCGCGCGTGGACCCGCGGAGTTGGCGGTGCTTCGGGGCGGGGCGTTTGAGCGACCGCGACGGTGGTCGGGGGTGTCGTTGGAGGTGTGGTCGGGGCTGGCGAAGCGGCTGGGGTGCTCGCCGCAATCCCCAAGATGGCCGACGCATTTTGCGGTGCGGCGACGGGCTCGGAGGTTTCGGCCGGAGTCGTTTTGGCTGTGCCGAGAGAATCGATGACGGAGTCGATGTCGATCTCGCCGTCGTCGAGCAACTCACGCAACTGGGCGTCATAGTCCGCTTTTTTTTCGGAGTTGAGCAACCGCAGACGGGCCGCCGAAATCCGATTGGAAAGCTCTTCGGCGGCCTCGCCGTGTTCGCCGTTGGTCAGACCATGCAGAAACGTCAGGTCACGATCGGCGGCCATGTCGATGACTTCCGGATCGTCTTCAAAATTGGCCAGCCCCAGCAGCCGATAGTCATTCGGCGGCTGTTCCGAGGGCGGGATGCCCAGCCACTTGTGAAGTGGGTCAAACATGGCACGTTGTGGGGCGGCGGGAGCGGTCTTAGAGCGATTGCAGAAACCGCTCGATCATCATCATACACGCATCGGATTGTTGGTCAGTTCCCACCGAGATGCGTAAACCATCGCCCCAGTCGGGGAAGTCCATGTAGCGGATCAAGATTTGATGTTTTTTGAGGAACTGGTGCAGGTCCGCATGCCGACCGCTGGGATGTTGGCACCAGACAAAATTCGCGTGCGAGGGCGTCACGTTGAATCCCATCTCGGTCAATTGAGACTCCATCCGGGCCCGCGTGGCGTTCATTTTCGTCACCACGTCCTTCAGCCACTCCTGCGAACGGATGGCCGCCGTCGCTGCGACGGTTGCCAGGTAGTCGCAGTTGTAGCTGTCTTTGATGTTCGACAACTTGGCGACCAGTGACGGTTGGGCGACCAGGAAACCGAAACGGATGCCCGCCAAGCCGTACGATTTGCTCAGCGTCCGTGTGACCAGGATGTTGTCGTGTCGCCGCACCAGATCCAGGCAATTGAAGTCGGCAAAATCCACGTAGGCTTCGTCGACGACCAGCGGGCAGGGCAACGAGGCGGCGAGTTGTTCGATCTGTTCGGCCGGTACCACGGTTCCGCTGGGGCTGTTCGGATTGGGCAACAGCACCAACCGCAAGTCATTGTCGCCTTCGCCAAACATCGCCGGCAGATGCCAGCCGTCGAGAAAGGGAATCTGTTCCCACGACGCGCCTTGAATGTCCGCCAGCGTCCGGTACAGGATGTAACTGGGGTAGGGCAGTCGCAGCTTTTGGCCTTCGCCGACAAAGCCCCGCACCAGGATGGTCAAGATTTCATCGCTTCCGTTGCCGGCCAGAATCCAATCGGGACCGGGCAGACCGAGCACCTCGGCGGCGGCGCGGCGAAACACGGTCGCGGTCGGGTCGGGGTAGCGGTTGAGCGGACCCGAGGCGGCATCTCGGATCGCCGAAACGACCGACGGCGGAGGCGGGTAGGGATTTTCGTTGGTGTTGAGCTTGATGAATTTGCCCGGCGGCGGTTGCTCGCCGGGCGTGTAGGGCAACATCCGCGAAAGAGCAGGGCGGAGGTCGGTTTTTGACATGGGGGAGATGGCAGAAAAAGGGAGGGCAGAAAAATGGACGACGGGAAGGGAAGACAAGAAAATGGGTGACAGGAAAATGAATCTGAAATCTGAAATCTGAAATCTGAAACCTGAAACCTGAAATCTGAAACACCTATCTCCGAATCGAGACGCTGCGGGCGTGGGCGGTCAGGCCTTCTTTTTCGGCCAGGCGTTCGACGTCGGGGGCGATCTGGTTCATCGCCGATTCGTCGAACTCGGTGATGCTGCCGCTGCGCAGGAAACTGTTGCTGCACAGTCCGGCGGCCCAGGTGCAAGTGCCTCCGGTCGGCAACACGTGGCTGGGGCCGGCGGCATAGTCGCCCAGCGCGACCGGCGTGTGGTGCCCCAGGAAGGCGGCGCCGCTGTTGTTGATCTTGGCGATTTGGTCGCGCGGGTTGGCCGTTTGGATGTGCAGGTGTTCGGGGGCGAAAGAATCGGTCAGTTCACACGCCTGGGCTTCGTCGCGGACCAGGATCAGCGCACCGAAGGCTTCCAAGCTGTCCAGCGTCAACTCAGCTCGCTCGAGCAGCGCGAGTTGTTTGGCGACCTGTTGGCTGACCGCGTCGATCAACGCCTCGTCCCACGTGATCAAGATCGCGCTGCCGGGTGAATGTTCAGCTTGGGCCAACAGATCGGCGGCAATAAAATCGGGGCGGGCGGTTTGATCGGCGATCACGATGACTTCGCTGGGGCCGGCGAAGGAATCGATGTCGACGGTGCCGTAGACGTGTTTTTTGGCCAGGGCGACGAACAGATTTCCCGGGCCGACGATCTTGTTGACCGCCGGGACGACGTCGGTTCCGTAGGCCAGCGCCGCGACGGCTTGGGCGCCGCCCATCCGATACACCTCGGTCACGCCGAGTTCATGACACGTTGCCAGCATGTCTTGGTTGTACGCGCCGAACGGTGTCGGCGGTGCGACTACGGCGATCTCCTGGACACCGGCGACTTGGGCCGGGACCACGGTCATCAATACGGTCGATGGATAGGCCGCCGCGCCGCCGGGGACGCAAACACCGACGCGACGCAGCGGCACGTAACGCTGCGTCAGCGTGACACCCGGTTTGGGCTCGATCGTGACGTCGCGATGCAGAATCGCTTGCTGAAAGGTGGCCACGTTGTCACGAATGCGGCGGATGGAATCGATCAATTCCGGATCTGCCGCGGCATGTGCGGCGGCCAAGTCCTCCGCGGGAACACGGAGCTGGTCGGCGGTCAGGTCGGCCTTGTCGAGCTGTTGATTGAATTTCAGCAGCGCCTCGGTCCCGTCCCGTTGAACCTCCGCACAAATTCGCTGGACCACTTCGACGGGAGTCAGTGGGGCGCCGAAAACCTCTTCGGTCAGTGCCCGTCCGCGGGGGGAAACGACGTCGCCTTGGGGGCTGAGCTTGTCGCGGAGCTGTTGCAGGATTTCGGCAGACCCGACGCGTGCGTCGACGCGTTGCAGGTTCAACGTGGGGATTTCGGGAGCGGACATCGCGATTTTCTTTCGACTCGTTGGAAGGCCCAAAGCGGTTGGGAAATGCCGCTCGGAGCAATCACTTTCGGGGGAATGACGGCCGAGGGGGCATGGCGATTCGGGCAGAGTCCCTATGATAGCGCCGATGCCCAATCGTAGCCATGTGGCGGAACGACACGACACGACACGACACGGCGCGGAGAGGTGCGGGGGGCGAGCACTCGAGCGGGCGGCCGGGCCAGAAAAAGATGTGAATCGATACGGATGAATGATTTGATGGAGACACGTTCGGCAGCGATCAACGGGCGGGCGACGTGGTTGGCCGTCGTCGTCGTGGTGTCGCTGTCGCTGGCGTTCCGGTTGCCCTCGTGCCAGGAGAGTTTCTGGCTCGACGAACTGCATTCGGCGTGGGTGGTCGCGGACGGGTTTTCCGATGTGGCTCCGCGGGCGGCCGCAGGAAATCAAACCACCGGCTACTTTCACCTCTTGTGGATCTGGTCGGCCTTGGTCGGGGCCGGCGAATTGCCGATGCGGCTCAGCAGCGTGCTGGCCAGTGCGTTGGCGTCGGCGTTGCTGGTCGTGGGCGTTGCCCGCCGAACCGGAAACGTCTCTGCCGGGTTGGTCGCCGGGGGAATGCTGGCGATTGATCCCAACGGGGTGTTTTTTGGATGCGAGCTGAGGGCCTACGCCTTCGTCATGCTGTACGCCGTGCTGGCCGTCTGGTCGATGATGACTTGGTTGGAAAAGGCCCCGGCTACGCACAGTTACGGCGGTGCACGCTGGCGATTGGCGATGCTGTTTTGGATTTGTGTCGCCGCCCTGGTCCACCCGACGTCGCTGGGGGTGTTGTCGTTGCTGGTCCCCTGTGCCCTCTGGGTTGCATGGAAACGTGGGCGATTGCGTTGGTGGCGGGCCGATGTGATTGCGGGCGTCGTCGCGGTGGCAACCCTTGCCGCGCTCGCGTTGTCGTCGCTGCCGGATTCATGGCAGCGGCGTCAGTTGTGGAAAGCATTCGGGCAGGCGACGTCTTGGTGGCAGCTCTGGTACGCTTGGGCTTGGGTACCGATTGTGCTGGTGCCCCTGGGCGCCGCGCTCGGCATGTGGGTGGCAATCCGTCTGGTGAAGTGGTTTCGGTCGGGTTCGGTCGACGACGACCGAGAGCGGGCCGAACGCGTGGATTGGATCGGAGTGATCCCCGGTTTGGTTGCCGTGACGGGAACGACACTGTTCTTTTGTGCGTCGTATTTGGAGTGGGTGCCGCTGTGGCATCGCCGCTACTACGTCGCCGCGCTGCCGTTGTTGGCCTGGACCGCCGGTGAGATGGTCGCGATCTTTGGTTCCGAAATGCTTCGCATCACGCGCGGGTTTTGTTGCGTCGGTGCAGATGGCAACCCGTCGCCGTGGTTGCGCCGAGGATGCGGAATCGCGGTCGTGGTTTTGTTTCTCGGGTTTACGCTTTGGTACCAGGGCACGTTGCGAACGTTGGCCGCGGGTCGATGGCCGGTTCAGCTGCGCGGTGAGCAATGGCGTGATGCGGTCGAGGCGGTTCGCGGCGAAATCGGCGAAGGCGACGTGGTCTGGTTGGACAGCCAGCTGATTGAAGCGAGTTTTCTTCGCCGGCCGATCTCCGAGGCCGGCTCGGTCAGCGAGGACCAGTGGGACTACCTGGCGTTTCCGCTCCGCGGGCCGTACGCACTCGATCCCGTGGTGGTCGTGGGCGCGTTTGAGCACGAAAGTTGGGTCCGGCATCATGTGGAAAACCTGCCGCAGCCCCAAACGAGGGTCTGGTTGGTCTCGCGATCGGGCGAGCCGTCGACCAGGCGATTCATCGACCGGTTGGAGCGTTTTCGGCCCGTTTCGGCGGTCAAAACGTTTCCCGGCCGGCCGGTGGTGTTTCGATTGGATTTCGGCGTGCGAGTGAATTGATTTGCGGTCCTGCGGTTGATGGCGCAGACTACAAGGTCTGCCGCCGCTCGGGGCTGGGCGGATTCGTAGGGTTCCCTAGCGTTGGTGTCCAGGCTTTAGCCGCATGTCTGGTCGTTGGTGTCCAGGCTTTAGCCGCACCGTCTCGCTGCTCCGCAGCGAGCGGGAATCGTCTGGAGCCTAGACGGCAGCGAATCCTGAAGGCTAACAGGGGAGCGCCTAAAGGCTGGACACCAACGAAGCCTGGAGGCTGGACGGAAGCGAAGCCGTTATCCGTCATTGTTCGCACCTCATTGCAACTTCAAACAACTGATGAAATCGTCGTTCATTGCCGCTTGGATCGTCGCGTTGGGGATCGGCACGGTGTGCCTGTTTCCGGCGAGCGTCGCTGCCGCTGATTCGGAGGCGGCCGCGCGGGGGTATCGGTTTTTGACCGAGACGGCGGTGCTGCCGAGTGACTTCCGCCAATCGACGTTTGACGCGCTGTGGACGGTGTGGCCCGAGCCGCTGCGCAGCGAGGCGGAGAAAGCGTCGCTGCAGCGGCGTCGTGAGATGGCATTTGAGCGGTACGGATTGACGACTCGTCCGGGCGATGCTTCGGGCAAACCGCTTCAGTATGTCGTCGACTCCGACAACGACTGGACGATGAACTGTTTCTCCTGTCACGGTGGGACCGTTTATGGCAAACCCATGCCTGGAGCACCGAACAACCGATTCGCGCTGCAAACGCTGACCGAGGAAATTGGAAAGGCGAAACTCGGGTTGGGGTTGTTGCCCGGACGCATGGAACTGGGCGCGATGTTCATCCCGCTGGGGACGACCAATGGGACGACCAACGCGGTCGTGTTCGGGATGGGATTGATGAACGGTCGCGACGAGCGGTTGAATCTGGTCGCCCGACGACCGAGGTTTTTTACGCACCACGACATGGACGCACCGCCGTGGTGGCACTTCTACAAGCGACCCAACATCTACATCGACGGTTTTGCCGCCAAGGGACATCGCGGGCTGATGCAGTTCACACTCGTGCCCGAGAACGGCCCCGATTTTTATCGCGAGCACGAGAAAGATTTCGAAGACGTGTTCGCCTACTTGAGTTCGCTACGGGCACCGGTTTATGAAGGATCGGTGGATCGGGAATTGGCGGAGCAGGGCAGGGCGGTCTTTTTCGCCCATTGTGCCGAGTGCCATGGAACCTACGGCGTTGATTCCGACTATCCCAATCGCCGCGTGCCGATTGACGAGATCGGCACCGACCCCGTCCGATTGAACGCGTTGACCGTCGAAGGCCGCAGGAAATATGCCCGCAGTTGGTTTGCCCATGCCGGGGAGCCTGGTCAGCAGGAAACGGAGATCGATCCCGACGGCTACGTCGCACCGCCGTTGGACGGCGTTTGGGCCAGTGCGCCGTATTTTCACAACGGAAGCGTGCCGACGTTGTGGGATGTCTTGAATCCCCTGCAGCGGCCGACGGTTTGGCGGCCCACCTCGACCGAGATGGACCCGCAAAAGATTGGGGTGACGGTGGAGGTGGTGGAGGGGGTGCCCGAGGACGAGGCCGACGTGGCCGTCATACGCAGTTATTTCGACACCAGAAAGTTCGGAAAGAGCAACCGCGGGCACGACTTTCCCGATGCCCTCACCGAGTCGGAAAAACGGCAGGTGCTCGAGTATCTGAAAACGCTGTAGCGGCGGAAACGCAAGCTGGAAGCTTACGTCGCGGGGGATCTACTCCCAATCGCCGTTCGGGCGTATAACAGAGCCTCCAATTCAGAGCTTTTCACCGCGCTTGCGCGGGACAATCGGAGTAAATCGATGAGCAAAACGCAGATTTTGGCGGCGCAGGCAGGTGAGATCACTCCGGAGATGGAGTTTTGCGCAAAACGCGAAGATCTGGCGGTCGAATTGATTCGCGACGAGGTGGCGGCCGGTCGCATGGTCATCCCGGCCAACAAAGTTCATGCCGCCGGCGCACTCGAGCCGATGTGCATCGGTGTCGCGGCGAAATGCAAAATCAACGCCAACATCGGCAACAGTGCCGTGACCAGCAACGCCGGCGAAGAGTTGGAAAAGCTGCACACGGCCGTCCACTTCGGTGCCGACACCGTGATGGATTTGTCCACGGGCAAGGACATCGACAACATCCGCCGGCAGATCATCGAAAAAAGCCCGGTGCCGATCGGAACGGTGCCGATTTATCAGATGCTCGAAGAGCTGGGCGGCAACATCGAAGACATGAACGCCCAGCACTTTCTGGACATGGTCGAGCACCAGGCCAAGCAGGGCGTCGATTACATGACGATTCACTGCGGCGTGAAGCTGGAACATTTGCACCTGAGCATCAATCGGGTGACCGGCATCGTCAGTCGCGGCGGTTCGTTGATCGCCAAATGGATGATGTCGCACAACAAACAAAATCCCCTCTACGATGCCTTTGATGATCTGTGTGACATCATGCGTGAGTATGACGTCACATGGTCGCTGGGGGATGGATTGCGACCCGGGTCGATCGCCGACGCGTCGGATGATGCCCAGTTCGCGGAACTGGAAGTGCTGGGTGAACTGACCAAGCGCGGCAAGAAGAACGGCACGCAAGTGATGGTCGAAGGGCCGGGGCACGTGCCGATGCATCAGATTCAAATGAACATGGAAAAACAGGCGGAGCTCTGCGAGGGCGCGCCGTTTTATGTGTTGGGGCCGCTGGTCACCGACATCGCGCCCGGCTACGACCACATCACCAGCGCGATCGGTGCCGCGATGGCGGGTTGGCACGGGGCGGCGATGCTGTGCTACGTCACGCCCAAAGAACACCTCGGGTTGCCCAACGAAGAAGACGTCAAACAGGGCGTGATCGCCTACAAGATCTCCGCCCACGCCGCCGACGTTGCACGCGGCCGCAAGGGCGCGCAAGACCGTGACGATGCGTTGAGCAAAGCACGCTTTGAATTCGATTGGAACGAACAATTCCGTCTGTCACTGGACCCCGAAACGGCACGCCGCTACCACGACGAAACGCTGCCGCAAGACACCTTCAAAAGCGCTCACTTTTGTAGCATGTGCGGACCCAAGTATTGCTCGATGAAGATCACCGAGGACATTCGCAAGATGGCCAAGGAAAAGCAATTGGTCGGGCTTCCGGTCGCCGAGTGAGTGAATTGCCGGTTGTCGATTGCGAGGGTTGCGGTGTGTGCTGTTTGCACATGGGCTACCCCGCATTCAATTTGACGCTCGATCAGTTGGCGGACGTAGAAACCATTGACGTGGCGTCGCTTTCCCCGGTGGCGCAGGCTGATCTGGCGCGTTGGGTCGCGATGCCGTCACGGTTGCGCGATGGGATCTTGCAGCAAATGGCGGACTACGTTGCGCCGATCGGCGCAACGCTGGACGGACCTTGCACGTGGTTGGACCTGGAAACCAAGCAATGTCGCCATCACCAGCATCGACCACAGGTCTGTCGCGATTTTGCCGTCGGCAGCGTCGGCTGTCTCCAGTGGCGGGCGGCATACGTCGACGTGCCGTGAAACGTTTTGTCGGGCATGCTGTGCATACGAGTGCTCCGGCTACATTCGATCTTGACGAAGCACTCCAGCAATTTCACCGGGCTAACGATCGAAACAAATACCCACGGATGGCAGGGTGCAAAAAATCCGTGGGTTCGCGTTGCCATCCGTGGGCCCACTATTCCGCTGTACCCGGCGTGTTCCGCCGCGTTAACCGTCCGGTTGCTCGTCGGGTTTTGAACCGATCAGGATGCCGGTGCCACGCAGCTTCCACAAGAAGAACAGCGCCCCGGCCAGCATCAGTCCGCTGGAGACGTAGAACATGCGTTGGGGGCGAGTGTTGAAGGCCGGCGTCGACATGACGACCCAGTACAACAGTCCCGCGACGGTCATGAAGGCGAAGGAGACGGCGTTGGCGGTCCCCAGGAATTGGCCGCGCTCATCATCCGGCGAGAGTTTTTGCAGCAGTGCCTGCAGCGGAATGATGTAGAACCCGGCGAAGAAACCGGCAAAGAAGATGAAGAACGCGACGTTGCTGAGCGCGACGCGGATCATCGGTTGCATGTCGGGCATCCAGGGCGGGACGGCGGCCAGCAAGAAGAAGAAAATCACCAGGCCTGCGGCGCCGATCGTGGTCAGTCGGGGTTCGATCCGGTCGCCGGAGATAAATCCGGCGATGGCACAGCCCAGGCCGATGGCAATGCCCAGCACGCCCATCAGGACGCTGGCTTCGTCGTCGCCCACGCTGAGTACCTCGGGATAACGAAACAATGTCGACAGGGCCAGCCCGGCGAGTAGGTAAAAGTAGCCCCAGGCCATCATCACGGTCAGCAAACGTGTGCGGCCCATCTTCTTGATCGTTTCCACATAGATCACAAACGGGTTGTAATTGATGTCCAGATCGCGATCGCCGGGCTGCAGGCGGGTGATCAGCAAGCTGGCGAGGAATCCCAGCAGTGCGGTGGCGACAAACAACACGCCGGGGAGCCATGCGGTCCGCGCAATGTCTTCGCTGCCGTGGTAGCGGACGCTGGCCGAGCCGGCGATCACGGTGCCAAGGATCACGGCGATGTTGGTCATCATGTTGATCGAGCCGTTGGCGCGGCTGAGATTCTTGTCGCTGACCAACTCGGGGATCATGCCGTACTTTGCCGGGCCGAAGAACGAGCTTTGGCACGTCAATGCCACCAGCGCCAGCAGCGTCAGGTAGAGGCTTTCGAAGTAGAAGCCGATGCCCGCGAGCAGGGCGATCGGGATCTCGGCGATCTTGACCCACAGCGTCACCGTGCGTTTGGAATAGCGGTCGGCGATTTGGCCGGCGAATCCTGACAGCAGCAAAAACGGCAGCGTAAAACAGACGCTCACGATGCCTTCACCGCCGTCGCCCAGCCGGCCTTCCCAGACGCCGCGCACGACGGCGAACGCCAAGATGACTTTCAACAGGTTGTCATTCATCGCCCCGAAGAACTGTGCCACCATCAAACCCAGGAAACCGGCATTGAACAGCTTGGGAGAGGGTTCTTTCACGGCTGGGGTTCAACGGGGTTTGGCGATGCGGCGGGGATTGGCGATGCGGCGTCGCCAGATTCTAGCATCCGACCGATGTCACGATCAGACCGGTTTTGGCATGCCGGTCGCTGACGCGTCCCGCTGGGGTGCCGGTCGCTGACCGGCCTGTTGATTTAATCAGCCGTTTGGCGCGAGCCTACGGGCGCCGGTGAGTAATCGACATAATGAATGCCCGTACGCTTGCGCGAAACGGCTAATCCCACGTGCGATCGGAATAAATCAACAGGCCCCTAATGCGTCCCGCTGGGGTGGCTGGGCGGGCGCATCAAAAACCCTGCCCGAGGTGAATCGGGCAGGGTGGATGGTCAGTGGGCTGGTCGGAAGCCGGGGCCGCGTTACTGGTTGAGTGAATCCTCGATGACTTCCTTGCCGGAACGTGTCCCCAGGGCGCCCCACAGGCCGTAGGGGCTTTCGACGCCGGGGCCGGGTTGCGGGGCGTTGGCGTTACCCGATTCCACCGAGTCAGTAGTGAAGACGACGGCACCGTCACCCATTAGGACGTGGCAGCCACCGGGGTGTCGGCTACTGGGCGGGGCGATCGCTTCATTTTCGGCGAACGAGTTGGTGCACAGTCCCTTGTTCGGCGGCAGGATGCAATTGACTTCTTGGTAGATCGGGCGGGCATCGCACCAGCGAAAGCCTCGGCCTTCGCCAAACCCGGCGACTCGTGGTTGATCGCCCGGGAAGTTGCCGGTGATGACACCGTCGGGATCGAGCCAGAACGTGGGGTTATCTGGGTCGATGAAATTTTCTTCGCAGTAGTTGGGGTTATTAGTATATGGCAGTGGTGCCGTAATTGGGGCAACAACCGCCCCGGCAACGGCAACGGCGGGTGTCGTGCGTTTGTCGCCATCTTTCAGGTCGGTGGCGATCTCGCCCATCGCGATGGTGTTGGACAGTCCGTCCAGGATATCGCGGAAGCGGGTAAATTCACGCGGCATGAAGAAACCGCGGTTGACCTTGCCATTTTGGTCTTCGATCAGATTGTTGACGGTCAGGTCCAAACGCTTGGCACCAAAAGTTAGGCTACGGTTGTCACCGCATTGTGCGCCGTAGTTGGAACGTCCCATCGCGGGCCGTCCTTCGCCCGGATCGCTGGGGCAACGGAACGCCGGCACGTCGGTCCACCACGGGTCGTAACTGTTGCGCGCCGGGTCGGCACCGGTGCCGGGGGTCGGGGTCGGACCCATTGGCGGAAAGGTGAAGGCGACCGGGGTGGTGATGGGAAACGGTTGGCTGATCGATTCCCAGAGCGCTTGTTGTTCCATGTAGGGAGTCAGCGGAACCAGAATGCTGAGCAGTTCGTGGTTGCCGAAGTTGTTGCTTTCGTACCAATATTGCACACCACCGGGACCGCTTACCAGTGGCGCAACTGGCGTGGTGCCACCGTAGTGCATTGGTAGGCGTTGATAGGCGGAATGGTAGTTCTGCAGTGCCAGACCGATTTGCTTGAAGTTGTTGCTGCAACTCATCCGTCGCGCCGCTTCACGCGCCGCTTGGACGGCCGGCAGCAGCAGTCCGACAAGGATCCCGATGATGGCGATCACCACCAGCAGTTCGACCAGCGTAAAGCCGGCACGCGCCGTGTACCTTCGCATTGAAAACTCCAAGGTTACCGAGACAGTAGAATAAGATCTCTATTAGACGAGCAAATGGCTCTCGTCGCTCTCATTAATTTTCCATTTGCTTCGCCATTTCTTGATCGTATTCTGCCTTTTGGGCGTCCGACATCGCATCGTAACCCGATGCGATTGCGTCGGAATCAGTGGGTTTATCGATCGTCGTCGATCTGCCACATCCCGCGATCGCAAACGTACCAAGGATCAAGGAGAGCAGGAGGATCGCAGATCGCGTCATGATGTATCCGGTGAGCAGACGAGTCTGGCGAGGTGCCGTCGCGAGACTGGGACGAGGCAGAAATCGGAGAAGATCGATCGAAGCACATGCCGGAAAAGGACCGCAAAGCACGTGATTCCTTCCAGGATAGACTACACCTTGCCAGGTCGATGTACAAGCTTTGCCGCCGACGGTGCACAATGGTCACCCTCGGTTCTACTTTGAACGGTAGGCTTCGATCGCCTCGGGCAGCGGGTACTGGGTCAGGTCTCGATCGCCGGGCCAGTGATTGATTTCGTGCAGCCGTTGGAAGCCACGTGTGACCAAATCGCGGCGCTGGGCGACGAAGTCGGGGTCCAGGTTGGCCAGTCCCATCGGTCCGTCGACGACCACCGGTTCAAAGCGTGGGTCGTCGATGAACTGGGCCAAGACCGGATTGCAGCGGAGGTGGCGTTCGGCGGTCGTGTGCAGGGTTTCGGGGTCGAGCTGGCCGATGACGTAGCGCAAGTACAAGTCGCTGTCGATGATGGAGGTCACGTCTTGGCCACAGACGTCACATCGATAACCCTCGTCACACTTCATTACATTTCCAGCACGTCGAACATGTCGTACATGCCCTCCGGTTTGTCGGACAGCCATTTGGCGGCGGCCAAGGCACCGGCGGCGTAGCAATCGCGGCTGCTGGCGGCCACGTTCAGCTCGATCCGTTCGCCCAGCATGCCGAACACGATGGTGTGTTCACCGGGATTGTCGCCGACGCGGACGGCGTGGTAGCCGATTTCATTGCGGGTGCGTTGACCGGTGTGGCCTTCGCGTCCGTGCACGTGTTTGGTGTCATCGCCCAGTTTTTCGGCGATCAAGTCACCGAATTTGAGCGCCGTTCCGCTCGGGGCGTCGGCCTTGTAGCGATGGTGGCGTTCGATGATTTCAATGTCCAGGCCGCCGGGGACATCGAGTAGTTTTTCGGTGATTTGCTGAGCCAGTTTCATCGACAGGTTGACCGCCAGGGACATGCTGGGGGCCCAGACGATCGGGATGCTCTCGGACGCTTCATTGAGACGTTCGACTTGCGCGTCGGTCATCCCGGTGGTGGCCACGACCAACGCGGTTTCGTGCAGTTCGCATTTTTCGATGCAGCGATCGATCGCTTCGGGCAGCGAAAAATCGATCACCACGTCGGCATCGTTGGGCCACTTGGACGACAGCGGGACATCCATGGTTTCCACACCTGCCAGATCACCGGCGTCTTGGCCCAGCAGGGGGTGCTGGTCATTTTCGATCGCGGCGACGAGCTGCAGCGTTTTGTCTTCCGACGCCAGTGCCACGACTCGGCGACCCATGCGACCCGCAGCTCCGTGGACGGCAATTTTCAGTGGAGTGGACATGATGGATGGGGAATCTCGCAAGGGAGGCGGCTTCGATGGGGGACACGGCAACAATGTAACCCCTGGGACGGTCGCTTGGCAGGGAACTGCAGGGGAAGGGCGGGAACGGGCGGATTGACGCGTCCCGCTGGGGTGGCATGGGGGCCGGTCGCTGACGCGTCCCGCTGGGGTGGGGACCGGCGGTTCGCGCAGGTTGACCTGGGCAAGCGGGGCGAACGATTCTACCGTGTAGGCGTTCCCATCACTCCCACGCAACGATCGCTGGCGGCGTCCCAATCGGGCCAGCAGAACGACGATGAATCAAGCTGAACCGACAACCGATCACTCCGACGCCGATCACTCCGAAGCCGATCACTCCGAAACCGGGCGTTCCGATGATGCGACGCCTGCCCCGCTATCGCTGGTCGGCCGATTCTGGATTTTTCTTTCGATCGCGGTGGTCGGCGGAGGACTGGATTTGTGGAGCAAAGCCGCGGTGTTTCGCTGGCGAGGCTTGCCGACCCAGAGTGACATTTGGTGGGTCTGGGAGCCGTATTTCGGAATCGAGACGGCCGTCAATATCGGCGCCGTGTTCGGCGTCGGGGCAGGGCAGGGAACCTTTTTTGCCGGCATGAGCGTCATCGCGGCGATCGGCATTGTGGTCTGGTTGTTTTGGTTCCGGGCGGCCGAGTCGATGTGGTTGACCGTGGCGTTGGGGATGGTCGGCGGCGGGATCATCGGCAATCTTTACGATCGCTTGGGGTTTTGGTGGCAAACCGGCTATCCAGACCAATGGCGCAGCGGCGTCCGCGACTGGATCCTGTGGCGGATCAACGAACAGTGGACTTGGCCCAATTTCAACATCGCCGATTCGCTGTTGGTCGTCGGGGCCGGGATGCTGCTGTACCAAAGCTTCTTTCCCGGACAATTTGCCGGTCCAGCGGTCGGCGATGACGGACAAGCTGACCAACCGACAACGTGACCCAAAGACAACGACAAACGCATGACGGATTCAAACATGGGATCGACGGAATTGACTGGACCGGAAGCTTGGTCGTCGCTCGAATCCGGCCGGCTTTCGGCCATGGTTTCGATCGCACGCGCCGCCGGAACGCACACCCTGAAGTACTTCGGCTCGGGGGATTTGCGTGTGGATGCGAAAAAAGATGACTCGCCGGTGACGATCGCCGATCGCGAAGCCGAGCAGCTCGTCCGCGAGCAAATCGCGGAGGCCTTTCCCGAGGACACGGTTCAGGGAGAAGAATTCGCCGAGACGGTGGGCCAGTCACGGTATCGCTGGGTGGTCGATCCGATCGACGGCACCAAGTCGTTTGTGTGTGGGGTGCCGCTGTATTCGACGTTGCTGGCATTGGAAAAAGATGGCCAGCCGATCGGCGGCGTGATCTTCATTCCCGCACTCGGTGAAATGGTGGTCGCGGCACTCGGTCATGGGTGCTGGCATCAGACGCGATCGATCGATGGAACTCTGCAGGGCTGGACACCCGCTCGCGTCTCCGGGCGGACCGAGTTGTCTCAAGCGGTATTTGTGACCAGCCAGGTGGATTCCTTTGACGCCCGCGACTCAGCCGAGACGTTCAAACGGATCGAGCGGGCGTGCTGGATCACCCGGACCTGGGGCGATGGTTACGGCTATTTGCTGGTCGCGACGGGGCGGGCCGATGTGATGATCGATCCGGTCTGCAATGCCTGGGACGTGGCCGCGATCCTGCCGGTGATGGTGGAATCGGGAGGCCGGTTCACAGATTGGAAAGGCGTCGCGACGGTCCGCGGGGGCGACGGGCTGGGCACCAATGGGTCGCTTCACGACGCGGTTTGCCAGATTCTGGGTTGCGAGTGATGCCGGCGGATTGGTAGCACGGGGTGCAAGCTGAGACGCGACGGACGGCGAGCGGGCCCATCCGTATCAGCGCTGAAGCGGAACGGCGCGAGCCGTCCGGTGGCTTGGCGCTGAGGCGGTAGCGGAACGGCGCGAGCCGTCCGGTGGCGGTTTGAAAACAGGTTGAAAGACCGGAGGGCTCGCGCCCTACCGCTAGTAAAAACAACGGATGATCGAATCCACTTTAGGAGACTGCAGGATGCATTGGCGAATCGGATTGCTGGGATTGGGACTGCTGTCAGCCTTGGTCGTCGGCGGGGTTGCCGACCAGCCGTCGCCTTATGGGATTCCGGAAAACGCGGGGGCCGGCGGTTACGAAACCGCGTTGCCCCCCGGACAGGCGGTGCAGGGTGTGGGACCGTCCGCGATGCAGCTCGGCGCGAGCGAAAAGGGGCCGCAAGTCGCGGCGGCGGGGGAGTTGATCGGGTTTAACGGATTTGACGGCTCGGGAAGTCAAACAATTACGCTGGTTCATACCGGAAAAATGCAAATCGCCGTGTATCATATCGATAGGTCGGGCCAGATCCGCTTGGTCAGCAGCCGCCCGATCGATGCCGACTTTTCCTTATCGCTCAATCTGACGAAGCCACTTCCCGGTCAAATCCGACTTCTTGGCAGTCAGGTGAAGTAGCGTTTGCCGGCGATCCGAGCGATAGGGAAAGGGGCATCAGTCGTACCCATAGTTTCTCCCCCCCGCTCGAATCAATCTTCGCCCATGTCTTATCTGTCACTTGAAGAAGCTGCTGCAAAACTTGGGATCAGCACCGATCGCCTCGTTGAACTTCGCAGCCAAGGCCAAGTCCGCGGTTTTCGTGACGGTTCCAGTTGGAAGTTCCCCGACACCGAAATCGACCGTTTGGCGGATGAATTGGCCGACGGATTCGGGTCTGGGATTCTGGTCGGTGAATCCGGCTCGGGATCGGGCAGCGTGATCGGTGGCGATTCGGCCGCCGACGCTGACGGCAGCGATTTGGGCATCGGATCGGAAACGCCCGGCGAAGGCAGCGACGTCAACTTGGTGACGGGCTCCAAAGAAGAGGGCAGCGACGTCGAACTGGTGGCCTCGGACAGCGGCAAGCTGGGCGACGAGTTGGAGCAGGATTCGCTGTTCGAGAGTGACGAAAACGCACTGCAAGAAATCGATTCGGCGGAATTAAAACTCAACGACCCGGCGTTGATGGACGATAGCGTTGATTCGATCGACGTCGCCATCGATCCCAAAGAGGGCAGCACCGGGCCGGTCGCCAAAGCAGAGATCCAAGCCGAGGCCGACAAAATCTCGATCAGCGACGTCGATGTCACCGATGGCGCCAGTTCAGACGATGAATTCGCTTTCGCCGGTTCATTGTCCGAAGACGACAGCGATGATTTGATGTTGGGCGAGGATTCGGACAGCTTGGATTTGGATTCGCTGTCCGAGGACGAACTGCAGGTCAAAGCCGCCGGGGCGAGCAGTCTGGAATTGATGAACGAACTCGATTCGCCGGATTCCGGGGAACAGCTGAAGTCGTCTGGTGCGGATGTCTTGAGCGAATTGGATCTGCTCGGTGCCGAACAATCCGGCAGCGGAAGCGGTCTGATTTCGGGCGACAGCGAAAATCTGTTGACCTCGTCGGGCCTGGGCAGCGGGCTCGGTTCCAGCGTCATCAACGAGATGGACGACGCGTTGGACGAGGACGATGACCTGGTGATCGCCGATGACGACGCCGATTTGATGCTCGACAGCGTCAGCGATATTTCGGTCGCCGGCGACAGTGGCATCAACCTGATGAGCCCCAGCGACAGCGGATTGTCGCTCGAGAGCGAGCCCCTGGATCTGGCCGGCAGCAGTCTGTCGGCGCTGGACTTGGGTGCCGAACTGACCGACGGCAGCGGGATTTCTGGCTCCAGCGGCAAGAACGCCGGAGGCAGCGGGTCGGACGAGGAGTTCCAGCTTTCACCCTCCGGCGTCGGCTTGGACGCGGATCTGGAAAGCAGCTCGCAGGTCATCGAAGTCGAGGATTCGGAATTGGTCGGTGAGGCCGTTGAATTCAACGATGACTTCGCCGACGACGCGGGATTTGCCGATGCCGGGTTTAGCGATGCCGAACCGCTGGAGGCCGATGCGTTCGATGAATCACCCGCCGGCATGGACGGGGACGTCCTGGGTGGTGAATCGATCGAGATGGATGAGGTCGACGAATCGCCTTCGGTCGGTGCAGTCTCCGGCATGGGGGGCTACGAAGTTCCCTTTTCGATGCTGCAGTGTCTGGCGCTGATGTTCATCATCCTGACGCTTTCGCTGGGCGGCATGCTGATGACCGACTTGGTTCGCAACATGTGGACCTACAACGATATCTCGTCGCCGGTCAGCGCCCTGACCGATTCGCTGATCGGATTGATGGGCTGGGATTCCTGATCGGCTGGGATTCCTGACTCGGCTTTGGCCTTGGCGGGTACGAAGAAGGGTGGTGGCGCGTCTATACTAACCAGGTACGGACGCCGCGTTCCCACCCCGAAACGGACTTCACCCTCCCGCCTGCCCCCGCTATGACCGCGCCCATGATTCCGGATCTGAGAGAGAAAGTACGCCACCACGGTGGTGGGATCCGAAGACGGCTGGCCGTCCCGCCGGTGCGGATGCTGGCCACGCTGAAGATCGCAGCGCTGATGTTCGCGATGCTGATCATCGGTGGGTGTGAGCAACCCGAAGGAATCGTCACCTACAAGATTCCCACGAAGGTCCCCGAGCAGTTGCTGCCGGGCAAGGATCGGTTGTTGGCGGTGATGGTCCCTCGCGGCGAAAAGGTCTGGTTCTTCAAGATTCTCGGCCCCGAAGACGCGGTGGCGCTGATCGACGACGAGTTTCAATCGTTTGTCAAAAGTGTCCAATTCGATTCCAGTGACGAACCCGTGCTGGAACCGCTGCCTGAAGGATGGCGTCGCGGCGGAAAAAAGCCGATGCGTTTCGCCACGATCGATATCAACACGCCCAAGAAGCAATTGGACCTGAGCATTTCCAACCTGTCGGTTCCCGGCACAATGGACGAGGCGGCGTGGAACGATTACGTCCAGCAAAACGTGAACCGTTGGCGCGGCCAAGTCGGCTTGAAGCCGTCGTCGGAGAAATGGTCCGGCGGCGAATCGATCGAGCTGGCTGCGGCCGAGGGCCAAGCCGTCTGGGTGGATCTGGTGGGACAGCCCGGAGCCGCCACGGCCGCTCCGATGGGAATGATGCCCGGTGCCGGTCCGATGGGCATGCCGCCGGCCGCGCGACCACCCGTCAACGCGTCGACCGGCAGCCCGCCACAGGGCACGCCGACGCAAACGTCGCTTCAGTCGGAGACGCCCGAGGGTTGGGAACGCTTGGACGTCCGGCCCGGCGGGATGCGTGAAGCGGCGTTCAAAGTCGGCGAGTCAGAAATCACGGTGATCACGGCCGGCGGAGACCTGCGTAGTAACGTCGCACGCTGGATGGGGCAGGTCGCCGGTGGAAAGCCTGAGGAGTCCGCGGTGGATGAAATGATGGCCGGTGCGGAGAAATTCGACGTTTCCGGCCGTCCGGCACAGCGGTTTATCATCGCAGGCGACGCCGAAAAGGGACAGAAATCGATCGATGCGACAATTGTTGAAATGGAAGGTGGACGCAGCAAGTTCATTAAAATGACGGGTGATCCCGAAACCGTCGCAGAGCAGTCCGACGCGATGAGAGCGTTTTTGGATTCGCTTTCGTTTTAAATCCCCGTTCAGCCGAATTCCCGTTCAGCCGAATCAAAACAAACCGTAGAAAGCACATGGCGACCATTCCCAACCCGTCCGGCCAGTTTCCGAAAGAACGCGAAGAATCGACCGTGATCTCGTCGGCCGATGTGCTGGCGGCACTCGGTTCGCTCAAGCTGACCGTCGGCCTGTTTGCCGCCTCGTTGATCATCGTCTTGGTCGGCACGCTGGCCCAGGACGAAATGAACATGCAAGACGTCAAGGAGCGGTACTTCGTGTCTTGGATCGCTTGGATGCACTTTGATGATTTCTTCCCCCAAGCGTTTTTTCCACACGCCAATCCGATCCGCGGGATCATTCCGTTTCCCGGTGGTGCGTTGATCGGCGTGTTGCTGATGATGAACTTGATTGCGTCCAAGACGACACGGTTCCGAGTGTCGGCAACGGGCGGACGCTTGGCCGCCGGCATCACGTTTATCCTGGCCGGGTTTGTCGTCGCGGGATTGATCATCGCCAGCGGACACAGCAGCGACGGATTGCAGGGCGCGCCACCGATCTCCTATGAGTCTCTCTGGTACGTCGTGCAGGGCATCGGGGTCGCCGCCGCGATCGGTTTGACTGCCGTGTCGACCAATGTCAAGCATCGCTCACTACGCGTCCTCGGTTACATCACCGCGGCGCTGTTGGCGGGCATCATCGCGTACACGTTGTTCAGCGGCGCGCGGATCGGTGATCCGGGGCTGCGAATTGTTTGGCAATTGACCAAGGGACTCGGTGCCGGCGTCATCTTGTTGGTCGGGTGTTTGCTGATCTTCGGACGCCAAGGCGGCAATCTGTTGCTGCACTTCGGCGTCGGACTGTTGATGTTCGGGCAGTTCGCGTTCGGCGATCGCCAGTTGGAACAGCGGATCAGTCTGGTCGAAGGCGAATCGACCAACGCGTTGATCAACCTGGACAAGGTGGAACTGACCTTCATCGTGCCCGGCGAAGAAGAGGACATGGTGACGGCCATTCCCGGCCCGCAAATCGGTCAAGCCTTGTCCACGGGCGAATTGATTCGCGACGACGCGTTGCCGGCCGATGTGAAGGTGGTCGCGTTCTACGAAAACTCGGATCTGATCAATCCGAAACCGACCGGCAACCCGGCAACCAAGGGTGTCGGTTTGGAAGTCCAGGCCGTCGAAGCACGCAAGCGTGGCGGGACCGATGGTGAAGTGAACGTGGCGGCGGCTTACATCGAATTGATCGACAAGGAGACTGGCGAGTCGCTGGGCACGCATCTGGTCAGCCAAATGCTGTCCGATCGAGAGACCTTGGTACCGGGCGGAACGGCCAAGGACGTTTACGACGAAGTCACAATCAACGAGACGGAATACAAGATCGGGCTGAAGTACCATCGCGAGGTGAAGCCGTATTGGGTTCACTTGGAAGACGTCCAACGCCGCAATTACAGCGGCACCGAAACGCCACGGGACTACAGTTCTTACATTCGCATCATCGACACCGAAACCGGCGAAGATCGTCGCGAGCGGGTCTGGATGAACAACCCGCTTCGCTACCGCGGCGAAACGTTTTTCCAATCCAGTTACACACCGCTACCCGGTGGAAAAGAACTGACGGGGCTGCAGGTGGTGCGCAACAGCGGTTGGCTGATCCCCTACGTCGCTTGCAGCATCATGGCGCTCGGCATGCTGGCCCACTTCACCGGCACGCTCAAGCGTTTCGTCGGACGTCGGGAACGAGAGCGAGCCAAGGAGATGGCCGAACTGAGCCAAGAGGACCGACAAGTGTTGACGTCCTCGCGGCCGGCCGTGATCGCGTTCAACATCGCGGCCGTGCTTGCCCTGATGATGCTCATTCCATGGCCCGCGGCGATGACGTCGTTGCGGCCCGATTCGCGTGACAAGGACTATGACTTCTATACCGCCGGCAAAATCCCCGCCCAGTTCGGCGGCCGGGTCTTGCCGCTCGATGCTTTCGCCCGCCAGACGCTCAAGGCGATCAGCAACAAAGAATCGCTGCCGATGGAAAACGCTCCGGGGGCCATCAAGAGCCGTGTCGACAAGAAAAGCATGTCGGCGATGCAGTGGTTGATGGAAGTCGCGATCGACGATCCCGCACTGCGTTACTTGCCGATGTTCCGCGTCGATGCCGAAGAGGTGCGTAGTCAATTGAAATTGGACCGGCGTGAGAGTCGGCTGTACTCGCTTGATGAGTTGCTGACCGAATGGCCCAAGGCCGACGCGCTGATTAAGGCGGCTCGCGGTAAAGACGAAGCGGCGTTGTCGTTTAAAGAAAAGAAGCTGCTCGAGCTGGATCGCCGAACCCGTCAATACATGTTGACCGCCGAAGCGTTCCAATTGCCGCGTCCGCCAGAGATTCCGACAGACAACTTGCCCGAAGGCATCACCGAAGAAATGGTGCGGCGATTCGCGATCGACGAATTGCAGCGACGGATGGCATCGATCCAGAACATGCCGACCGCTCGGATCGTTCCTCCGACTCAGGACGAGGCGACCGACGCCGTCAGCGATCCCGATTGGTCAGCCTTCGCCCCCGCGTTCTTTGCCGATGCTTCCATGGGGCCGTCAGATGACCCTGATCGCCAGCTGGCTTCGGACCCGTTCAGCCGGATGATCGAATCGTACAGTGACGAAAAGAAGGATTACGAAGGTTTTAACCAAGCCGTCGATGACCAATTGGCACTTTCAGCCGCGTACCCGATCCCCGGGCTGAATTCTAAAAAGGTGGCGCTGGAACGTTGGATGGAATCCAATTCACCAGAGATCCGCGCGACCATCTTGTACATCCTTTCGATGGTGATGGCGTTGCTGTTCTTGGCGATCGGGGACCACCGCCTAAGGAACGCGACGTGGGGCGTGTTGCTGGTCGCCGCACTGATTCACTCGGTCGCCATTCTCAGCCGCATTTACATCACCGGCCGGGCACCGGTCATCAACATTTACTCGTCGGCCGTGTTCATCGGCTGGGCGGCCGTTCTGGGCGGGTTGGTGATCGACCGAATCTATCGACTCGGATTCGGCAACCTGGTCGCCGCGACCGCGGGAACGCTTTCGCTGTTAGTCGCACGCGGGCTTAGCAGTGGCGACACGATGCCGGTCTTGCAAGCCGTCTTGGACACCCAGTTCTGGTTGGCGACCCACGTCATCAGCGTTTCGCTGGGCTACGTCGCGACGATGGTGGCCGGCATGCTGGGGATCGGTTATCTGATCAGTAACTGGATCGGCGCCGAAGAACGCGCGGGGCGATCGCTGTATCGCATGATCTACGGCGCCGCGTGCTTCGGGATCCTGTTCAGTACCGTCGGGACCATCCTGGGCGGGTTGTGGGCCGATGACAGCTGGGGTCGCTTCTGGGGCTGGGACCCGAAAGAAAATGGCGCGTTGTTGATTGTGATTTGGAACGCGTTGATGCTGCACGCCCGTTGGGACGGGATGGTCAAGGCGCGCGGCTTCGCGATCCTCTCCATCGGCGGCAATATCGTCACGGCGTGGAGCTGGTTCGGGACCAACGAATTGGGGATCGGGTTGCACAGCTACGGCTTCACCCAAGGCGTGCTGATGTGGCTGACGATTTTCATGGCGACGCAGTTCGCGTTTTTGATCGCAGGCCTACTCGCTTGGCGCAAAGTGGGGTAAGCATCCTGCTTGGCATCCAGGCTGAGTCGCAAGCTGGAAGCGTACGCCACTGGCGTCGACTTGATTCCGAACGGGGTGTTACTTGTTAGCGGTAGGGCGCGAGCCCTCCGGTCTGTCAAGGTCGCACCGGACGGCTCGCGCCGTTCCGCTAACACCTTCAGTGCCGAAGTGGGTGGCGATGGGCGTACGCCACTGGTGGGCTTAGGCGGTGGGTTGCCGGCGGCCGAGGTTGCCGTAGCGGTGGTAGTCGTGGGAGATCGATTGCTCGTTGAGGTAACGCAGCATCTCGATCTCGGCGTCATCGACCACCGTTTCCGCGATGATGCTGATGAACGCCTGTCGGCAGGCATCATGCAGCAGCGTCGGCAGTTGCTTCGTCGCAGTCAGCACACGCAGACGATCGACGCGGCCGTCGGAGATTTCTTCCGCCAACGCTTCGTCGGATTCCTGCACCCATTCGCATCGCCACGAGCAGACCGCATTGTCGATCAGGTGTTCGGAAATCCGTTCGAGTACCGGGACCAAATCCGAGGACTCGTTGCAGAGCGAGTAGGTCACCGGGCATTTCGCCGCCGCCGCGGCGAGCATAGAGACGGCCAGGTCGTCTGTCGTTTCGCTTCCTTGTAGCCGTACGCGAAGTTGTCCCACCGGCAGATAACGTCGCCAATTGTCTTGGCCGATCAACCGAACGTGATCGTGCATCGTGCCGGTCAATTGACCGGCGGTCCGTTTGGCGGACGTGGCGAATCGCGTCGCGCGGTCGATGTCGATCACGTCTGCATCGAGCCCGCCGATCGCTTCGAGCGCGTCGTCGACCGACGTGGTTTCAGTGGTCGTCGGCGGGTTCTTGGCAGCGTCGTGATCTTCATTCGACTTGGTGCAGTCGGTGTTTTCGAGTCGCATCAGCGGCAGCACGTAGTGCGGGCCACCGGCTTTGGCGCCCGGGCCGTAGCCGCTGCTGCCGATGCCGCCGAAGGGTTGTCGCAAGACGATGGCGCCGGTGGTGGGACGATTGATGTACAAGTTGCCGGCGCGGATGTTGTCTCGCCAAAGTCGCTGCTCGCGATCGTCCAAACTTTCCAGCCCGCTGGTCAGGCCGTAACCGGTCGCGTTGACCATCTCGATCGCTTCTTCGAGTCGTGTGAAGGACATCACGCCCAACACTGGACCGAACAGTTCGGTGCGATGGGTGAAACTTCCTCGTCGCACGTTCCACTTGATTCCCGGCCGATACAACTGTCGGTTGTCGCCGACCCGGCGTGGCATCACCAGCCACTCTTCACCGGATTCCAATTCCTTGATGCCTTGTTCCAGCACGCCGCTGGGCGGACGAATCAAGGGGCCGACCCGAGAGGACAGGTCCCACACCGAGCCGACCGGCAAGCTTTCGGCGGCATCGGCCAACGTGTTTCGAAAGTCGGCATTGTTGTAGAGTTCTTGATCGAGCAGCAGCAACGACGTCGCGCTGCATTTCTGTCCCGAATGACTGAAGGCACTGTGCAAGACATGTTTGATCGCCAGGTCACGGTCTGACAAGGACGTCACGATCGTAGCGTTCTTGCCACCGGTTTCTGCGATCAGCTGTAATTCGGGACGCTGTCGCAGCATTGTTTTCGCCGTCTCGGTCCCGCCGGTCAGGATCACCGCGTCGATTCGCGGATCGTCGACCAACCGTTTGCCCGCACCGGAACCGCTGCAGGGGACCAGTTGTAGTGCGGTTTCGGGAACGCCTGCGTCCCAGAAACACTTCGCCAACCGATAGGCCGGCAAAACGGTATCGCTGGCGGGTTTTAAGATCACGGTATTGCCTGCGGCCAGAGCGGCAACCACGCCGCCACAGGGGATCGCCAGCGGGAAATTCCAGGGGCTGATCACCGCCACGGTTCCGCGCGGCGAGGTCGAGAATGGGCTGCCCGGTCGTCCGGCACGCTGCAGGTAAGGCCGGACGGTCAACGGATAAAACTCGGTGAAATCAATCGCTTCGCTGACTTCCGGATCGGCTTCGGAGATTAATTTTCCCCCGTCGATCATCATCGCACCGATCAATTCCCCCCGCCGCACACGCATGTTCTGTGCGGCCTTGCGAAACAATTCGTACCGAGCGTCCCAAGACATCTGGCGCCAACGAGCCGGATCGTCGCTGGCGCAGCCGATCGCATCGTCGACATCTTGCGCCGTCGCTTCGGTAAAACGGCAAGCCACATGACCGGGCCGCGAAGGGTCCATGGATTCGCGCAGCACACGAGCTTGGGGAGCGTCGGAAGAACCGGACGGTGCATCGGGGGCGCGCGTCTGACCGGCGATGTTCAAGGGGACGTGTTCGGCGGCGTCATCGCAGCGGGGCTTCCAATCCGCCACAATCGATTCGGCCCACTCGCTGTGCTGCGTGAGTGCCCAATCGGTGTCCGGTTCGTTGACGTAGGACCTCCAGTTCGCCGCGGCGGCCGGTTGGCTGGGAGGCGTTCGTCGGTCTTGGCTGCGACGAGGCGCCGTCGCGACACTGTCGATCATTGCCAGTGATTCGCGAAAGCCGTCGGCAAGCCGGTCCCACGTGTCTGAGTCGGGGGTCAGGCGGAACGAATAACGCAGGAAATTGTCTTTCCCGGTGTTCTCATCCAATCGGCGGATCAGGTAGCCGATCGCGTTGATGAAGTCTTCGCGGCGACAGGCCGGGGCATAGAGCAGCATTCGGGGAGCGGATTCGAACAGCGCGCGTCGTTGGTGATTGGCCATCCCCTCAAGCATTTCGAATTGCATTCGGTCCAGCACCGTCGCTTGCAACGCGTCGTTTGTCTCGATACCGCGACGTTGGGTGCGAGAGCCCCAGAGCATTGCCAGAGCGATGTCGAACAGGTTGTGCGATGCGACACCGATCAGCAGATGACCGTCGGCGGCGGCCCGGATCATCGACCGCAGCATGCGTTTAAAGTTCGCGTCGGTCTGTGTCTTCTGCGTGTACGGAGTCTGTGGCCACCCGCCCACGGACGCTTCGACGCGTTCCATTTCCATGTTGGCGCCCTTGACCAATCGGACGGTGATCGGAACACCGCCGGCGCGAACCCGTTCGGCGGACCACTCAATCAGATGGGTCAGCACGTCGAAGGAATCGGGGATATAGGCTTGCAAGGCGATGCCGGCACGCACTTGTTCCAGCCCCGGTCGGCCGAGTGTTTCGGTGAACGCGTCGGCGGTCAGATGCAGATCGCGGTATTCCTCCATGTCCAGATAGACGAACTTGGAACTGACGGTTCCGTCGGCACGGGTGAATCGTTCCCGCGCCGCGGCGCGATAGAGTAACTCCAATCGATCCGACACGACCGCGACGGTGTGGCGACGTGCGATCGTCGAGATCTGACTCAACAGGGTCGAGAGCTTGACGCTGATGCAAGCGATCTCGGGGATTTGCAAAGCACGCAAATAGTTTTGCAGTCTGGCGTTGGCGTCGTCTTCCCCCAGCAACGACTCGCCCAAGAAGTTCACGTTCATCAGCACGCCGGAATCCTGACGCGCGGCCAAGTGTTCGCGCAGCGGTTGTTCCTCCGCCGGCAGGATCACGTTCGCCGTCTCTTGCCGCATCTTGTCCTTGACCAGCGGCACAGCGACTCCGGGCAAGTAGCCGCCGAAGGTCTGGAATCCGCGGAGCATCGTTTGTTCGAGCGGGCTGAAAAAACGCGGCACGCCCTGAACGTCCAAGATGTGCGTCAACTGATCGGCCACCCGTGCCGGGCTGTGCGTGCGAAACGCCTGGTCGGTCATCTCGACCAGCGTGGCTTTGTCACCGGGGCGACTGATCATCCGATCAAGTTCGGCTTGTTGATGGCGTTCCTGAGGGGTTTGCAGGGCACGCGATCGCTGTAGCAGCGCCTTGGCAATCTCGATCGCCGCGTCGGCATCGTCGTCGAAGTGATCGTCTGCGATCGCCAATAGCGTGGCGAGGTCCAGCGGGGTGTCACTCATCGCACAAGGTTCCCAGCGTGAAGGTCGAGAGAGAGTGGAATCGTTTTATCACAGCAAACGAAGGTGTGTCGCCCCGTCGCTGGTTCGAACCGGCGAGGTGGGTCGGTGATCGGCCGCTCTCGGCGATCCTACGGGGCAGGGATGACCGTAGAATGGGTGTAAACACAGGTAGACACAGGAGGCTGCAGTGCCAACGTAAGTTGGTGTTCTGCTAGGGACATCGATTGTATAGCGGCGGCTTTTGGTAACCAATTTAGATTCTCTCCCCCTGGGAGAGACGGCGTTTGCGCGGCAAGCAAACGCCAGAGAGGGCCCACGCTGATAAAGTTTTGGCACCCTCCCCCAGGATTCGTTCTAATCGAGTCCCATCACGGGATCATCTGAGGGACGACAAGGTTTTGACGGCCGATGAATCCCTGTTCCTTCTCCTATTCCTCCCCATAGGTGGCTAGATCGCAATTTGTTATCCGATCGATGTTCGAGTTATTGGAATGATCAATCCGTATCAGGCATCGCAAACTTCGATCGAGCCAGCATGTGCGCCACCGCTACCGAGAACCGCTTGATTGCGACCAGCGTGATTTACCTTGAAGTCGAGAGTTTGATTTGCCAATCTGTCTTGATTTCGAAGCCCATGGAATCTGGGTATTCGGATCACGGAGCGTAATGCTAACGCCAGCTTCGTGAGTCGAATGGCCGTAGTCGTCATCGAAACAATGGTGAGCCGATGGCGCTAGCCACGGGCCTCCAAGGGCAACGTCGTCACCACTAGGCCCGCGGCTAGCGCCGTCGGCTCACTAAATCGACAGGACGGCTCGCGGCGTTCCCCTACCTCCCTCAGAGCCAAAGTAAGTGGCATTGGTCGCGAGCAGTCCGGTAGGGAGACTCTTTTGTTGCAGCAGCCCGCTGGGCTTTTGCATCCTGGGGGGCTGGCACTTGATTCGACACCCTCCGGGCAACGCTGTGACCCGTTCAGAAAAAGATCATCGTGCGACCGTGCGGCATTGGATTGCCGGGACAAGCCGCGTCTGCGTCACTACCGCTGGCGGATCGAGGCTTCGCCATCGAGGTTGCGGACGCTGCGGAACGTGGCTGCCGGCAGGCCGTCGGAGGCGGCCGCGGGTGAGGACGGCAACAGCACTGAATTCCAGGCCGCCATCCAGCGACTCGGCGGTGCCAGCATCGCCGTGACCCGGGCGGCGTCGATCCGCTGGGCAGGCGGCGCGGCGATCGGGCGACCGCGCGAGTACAGCACGACGTTGTCACCGATGCCGGTCAGCGTCATCGTTTCATCTCGGATGTCGAAATCGAGCGCCAGTTCACATTCGATCCCGTTCGGATTGGGAACCAACTCCCGCTCGTCGACCGCCATCGCCAAGTGGTCGCGCATCGCCATCAGCAGTGGGGTTTTGATCCGCAAATTCGCGGGCTTGGTCGATTGCAACGTGCCGACCAAGTGCACCGACTCGCCCGGATCGATCACGCAGCGACGGAAATGCAGTGCTGCCTGGCCGATCACACGATGCGGCAGATGGTCGGTCAAGTCGTTCAGGCTGAGCTTGGTCAACGACGACGAGCCCAAGTCAAACGACCAGCCATGGGTGGTTTGCCGGCATGCGATCACGCCGGTGAATTCTGCCCGCGGACCGAGGTGCTCGATCGCCGGTGCGTACTCGGCCAGCGCGGAGCAGGGTAGGGCGGTGCCGTCGGTCGACAGCACCAGTTCGGTCGCCGGCACCTCGCGGTCGCGATCGCGAAACAACTCGACCCGGATTCGCGGACCGATCTGACGGGCGGTGTTCTCCGCGCGGGCGATCAAACGCACGCTCTCGCCTTCGGGTGTGATCGTTGCCGAAACGTCCAACGGAGGCATCGATCCGGTGCGGCTGAGAATGCTCACGTCCGTCGCCGCAATCGAGATCGGCAGCACCGTTTGCGCCGGTCGGCTGATCAGACGGTCATGCAGCATCGTCCAGGCATGGCCCAGACCGGCGGACTGAAATTCCGGTTGGTGCAGCACCATCGCCACGTGATCACGTTCGTGGAGGTAGTCGATCAATCGGATGGTCACGACGTGTTGCCGAGTATCCGGATCGCTGACCCGCACATTCTTCAACACGTATTTGCCCGGGGCGATCCGCCGACAGGTGTCGATTTGAAACACCAACCCCGTCTGCAAATTAAGATGGTGCGTCAGCTCGGCCAGCTTGCGTGACTGGTACCACGACGTCCAAGTGACCAGGATCGAGAACACGACGATCGAGGTCGGGACCGCGCAGCAGAAAGCGAACAGCAATCGAGCGACGGCTCGCTGGGTCCGTTCATGCATCCATGCAATCCCCTTTGGTGGCGACAGTTCACCCGAGATTCTAGGTGGCAGGCCGGGGACAGGGGTAGATCGGTTCGGTGGCCGAGAGAGATTCGCGGCAAGAGAGTTTTGCTAGCAAATGGTGGGATGAGAGAGGGGGCGGGGAGACGGCAGCATTATGGGGAGCAGGAAAACGGGGAAGCGGGGTAAGGAAATAATCGCATTGGGGCAGGGATCTCAAATCTCAAATCTAACAGCTAAGAGCTAACAGCTAAAACTCACTCCACCGCCGTCTCGTAACTCCAGACGACGGTTTCGATGCCTTGGTTTTTCAGCCAGGCGTGGACGGTGGCGTAGGCGGCGGCGGCGTCGCGGGTGGGGGTCAGTTGCAGGTAGACGAGCGACCGGTCGTCATATTCCAGCGGAAACGTCTCCTTGAACGATGCGTCTTCGGCGTCCGGCGTCCATTGGTACGCCTCGATGTTGACGCTGGTCGCGCGGAGTGGATGGTCGGGGTGTAGGAAGCCGAGTTTGGGCAGGAGAGGTTTGAGGTAGTCCGGCAGCGTCGGCGGCGGTCCTTTTTGCTCGTACGGTCGTTCGTCTTGCCGCCATGCTTGAGACTCGGATTCGAAGTCGAGGAATGCGCTGTAGAGTTCGCGCGCGGCACCCTCGCTGGATTCGGCTTGCTCGCCGATCCAGTCGAGTCGTTTCCGTTGGATCTGTTCAAAGCGTTCGGCGGACTGCTGCATCAAATTGCGAAAGTCCACCGGTTCGTCTTCGTCTGCGGAGTCGTCCTGGTCGGGTGGTTGGACAGAGCCCCAGGGGAGCGGATCGGATTTGCCTTGCAGGACGAGGAGTTTGGCTTGCAGTTGTAATTGAGCTTCCGTCGGCTTGATCTTCGGGGTCCAGGGGGAGATCGCTACGGAGTCTCCGATGTTGTAGGGAATGCTATCGGTTGCCTGGATCAGGTCGTCTGCCTGGTCGGCGGAGACGACGACGATCAATTGCGGGTTTGCACCGAAGAAGGAGCGTCGCCAAAGGGCACCTGAGAGCAGGTCGAGTCGCGGGTCGTTTTCGGCAAAGGCTTCGAAGTCATCACCGAAGTCGTCGTCGATGACTTCTGCGTCTCCGGAGTCGACCACCGTGCTGGTGAAAACAAAGTCGCCGAGCCGCGCGACGGAGTCATCGGTTGTTTCGGTCAGTTTGTCATAGGCCACTGTCGCCGCGTCGGCATCGGGGAATCGCCAGGCCAACAAGTCCAGTTTCGTTTTCTTCGGGTCCGCGTCCGGTTTGCCGAGTCGAAACTGTCCGTCGTCGGTTTCGACGGTGATGTAGAGCGTTTCGAATTCGGGGAAGTCGTCAAACATCCCACCGCCGACGGTCGCCAGCGTGATCGCGAACATGCCGACCACGCCGACAAACAGGCCGCCGAAATACAGTGCCCAAATCCCCAGGGTCGCCGGCCAACTCGGGGGCCGGGCGATTACGTTTTCGTAAACCGACAGCGTCAATTTGGCCAGCGTCGAAGTGCCTTGGGTCGGCAGGTTGGCTCGTTGGATTTCATCGACGATCGCGCGGATCGCTTCGTCGGGCATATGGTCGTTATCGGGTTCGGGCAGGTCTCGTCGGCGGATCGATTCGGTGACGGTCATCGTCCGCCAAACTGTCGGCAAGCCGAGCGCCATCGCGATTCCGATTCCAAACATCAGCTTGGCGTCCAGTAACCATGCGACCAACATCAAAATGACGATGGTCCCGATTCGAAACAACAGATCGATGACTTTGGAGCGAGAGAACAGGGTCACGTGTGCGACTTGGCCGCCGTCCAGGGGCAGAAACGGTGCCAGGTTCAACACGTTCAGGATCAACGTGATCACGGCGGCTTTGGCGCACCATTCGTTTTCGAACCAAAAACCGATGCCGCCGAGCACCAGACCCAGTGCGATGCTCGGGAGCGGGCCGGCCAACGCAACGATCGACTTTTTCCAACCGCTGACGCGATAGTGACGCCCACTGACTGCGGCACCGAGCAACGGGATGAAGAACATGTGGATGTTCTTGTACCCGAACGCTTTCATCGCGACGTAGTGTCCCAGTTCGTGCACCAGCAGGATCGGGACCAGGATCAAGACGAGTTCCAGTTCCCATTGCCAGGCACCGAGCCCGATAAACAATCCGATCGAAACGGCCAGGATCAACAGTTTGCTGAGCCAGCCGGATTGTTTCGTTTCCTGTTTGCGGACCGCTTCGATGATCGGCAGCGTTTCATCGACCGCGGGCGTTTGCACGGCCACGTCATCACCGCCGACAGACTGTTCGACGCGTTCGACCTCCTCGACCAGTTCGGCGACCAGTACATCGTCTTCGACCGGGCTCGCAACCGTTGTGTCGGCCATCTCGGCTGACGGCACACTGTGTGCCACGCTGCTGGGCGTCACGCTGCGGGGCGTCGCTCGAACGAACACGCCGCGATCGAGTTGAAATTCGACGAACTCGCGGTGGGTGTGTTCGAGTAGATCGAAGGCCGATTCGGTGTCGCCGGCGATCATCGATCGGGCGTTTCCCAGCACGCGGCGGACGTGTTGCTGGTGCAGGTCACGCAGCCGATTCGCGTCGACTTTGGGATGGTATTGGACGTGCCAGTCGGGCGGATCGAGCAGGTCGCGGGTTGCCGCGGTCGTCAGGATGATTTCACCGGCCGGTCCGAGCGAATACAACGCCAGTCGCGCAAACTTGTTCCGTCGTTCCAGGTTGGGCCAGAGTCGATAGCGGATCCAAGCAACCGTTTCGCCGTCGGCTGAACGGTAGGCCGCACCTCCGTAACGGGTGTTGTTTTGTCGGTCGTTGATGCCGATCAAGTCGATACGGGTGAATCCCAGTTCGTGGACTTGCAGGTCCAGGTCCGTGATTGATTTGAGGATTTCCGGGTCGACTTTTTCGGCGGGCACGCGGAACGGTTGCAGCGATTCGACGGCCGGGATGTCGGTGGATCCGGGGATCGGAATGCGTAGCAGTTTGACGATCACCGCGATCAACAAGACGATCGGCATCGTGATCACGTTGCCTTCGTACATGTATTCGCGAATCGAAACGTGCGGGGCGCTCAGTTTAAAGAACATGATGCACTAGGTCCGGCCGGAGAACAGGGCGGCTTCTTCCAGCGTGATCATGCCTTGAAAGGCTTTGCTGAGCGCACTGACACGCAGCGTCCGCATGCCTTCCTTGATCGCTTGTTTGCGGAGTGCTTCGACCGATGCGTTTTCAAAGATCATGTCGCGAAGCTTTGACGACAGCGTCAGCATTTCAAAGATGGCGACTCGGCCGCGACAGCCTGATCCGTTGCATTTGACGCAGCCTCGGCCGCGATGGAAGCTTGCTTTGGCGGCCTGTTCTTCGCTGATGCCAAGCGATTTGAGTTGGGCGGCGGAGATCGTGACGGGGACTCTGCAGTGTTGGCAAATTCGTCGCACCAGCCGCTGTGCGACGATGACGTTCAAGCCGGCGGTGATCAGGAACGGTTCGATTTCCATATCGCGCAGCCGCGCGATGGCCGACACGGTGTCGTTGGTGTGCAGGGTCGACAGCACCATGTGGCCGGTCATCGCCGCTTGGAACGATGTCTTGGCGGTTTCGGTGTCGCGGATTTCACCGACCAGAATCACATCCGGGTCTTGACGCAACAGCAACCGCAGGACTTGGGCGAAGTCCATGTTCAGTTCCCGTTTGACATTGATCTGGGTGATGCCGAACACGTCAAATTCGACCGGGTCTTCGATCGTCGAGATGTTGCGGTCCATCTGGTTCAGGCGATTGAGCGCGGAGTAGAGCGTCGTGGTTTTTCCGCTGCCGGTCGGTCCGGTGACCAGGCACATGCCGTACTGTTGGCCGGTCGCCTGGGCCATCAACTGGGCTTCTTTCGGGTTCATGCCCAGTTTGGTCAGGTCGGCTTTCAGCCCGGTCGCGTCGACGACCCGCAGGACAATTTTTTCACCGAAGCGGGTGGGGACCGACGACACCCGATAGTCGATGCTGCGATTGTCGATGACCAATTTCAAGCGGCCTTCTTGGGGCCGCCGGCGTTCGGCGATGTCCAGTTCCGACAGGACTTTGACGCGAGAGGAGAGTTGGGGGTACTCGGCAGCGGGGCCGGCGGCGATCTGGGACAGCACGCCGTCGACTCGCATGCGGACGCGAAACGCTTGCTCGAAGGGTTCGAAGTGAATGTCCGACGCGCCCGCTTTGAAGGCTTTGGCAAAGATCGAGTCACAAAACGCAATGTTCTCACTGCCTGTTTTGTCGCTCTGCAGCTCGTCTTTCATGGAGGGCGTCGATGCCGATACCTTCGGAGTGATTTGCGGGGGCTGGTTCATGGAGAAAAGCGGGGGTCGGGTTCCGGAACGCTGCGTCTTCTGCGATTCTGTGGCGATGGACGCGAACGATTTTGAACGATACGAAGGCTTGATCTTTGACTGCGACGGCACGCTGGCCGATTCGATGCCGGTGCATTATGTGGCGTGGCGCGACACGTTGATGCGGTACGGGATGGAATTCAAGGAAGACCGATTCTATTCGATGGGAGGGATGCCGAGTGCCAAGATTGTCGCCCTGTTGGCCAAAGAACGCGGTCTGCAGGTGGATGCCGAGGCGGTCGCGGCGGAAAAAGAAACGCATTTTCAGAGTTTGATCGATCAGGTCCAGCCGATGCACGCCGTTTGCCAGATCGCGGCGGCGTTTCGGGGGAAAAAACCGATGGCGGTGGCTAGCGGCAGCGGCCGAGTCATCGTCGTCAAACAATTGGTCGCCCTGCAAATCGACGACTGGTTTCCCGTCGTCGTCACGTCCGAAGACACCGAGCGTCACAAGCCCGAGCCGGATGTTTTTCTGGAAGCGGCGCGGCGAATCGAGGTCGCTCCGGAAAACTGTGTCGTTTTTGAGGATTCTCCGCTCGGATTCCAAGCCGCCGAGGCTGCGGGGATGGATTGGGTTGATGTCCGCTAGGTCGCTTCTGGCGTGCTATCCTTTGTGCATCGCTCCGTCGCCCCGGGGGAGCGGTGTTCCCTGTGCCCGGATTGACCCGTATTCACGCCTGAGCCGAGATGATTCGCCACGACGTCAATCGTTCTGAATTCTCGACGCTCGACGCGGGCAAGCTGCTGCCCGGATGCTCGCTTCCGATCTCCGGGGTTGAGACCGACGATGGTCGCGCGGTCCATGCGTTTCGCCAATTCGAACCCTTGCCGATCGATGGGCTGCCGCAAACGGCACTGCGGTCCCTGGCCGATTCCTGGGTCGACGTCGCCCGATCGCTCAAGACGCTGCATGAGGCCGGGCTGTGCTATGGGCGGATCACGTCGACGGCGTTTCACAATCGCGGATCCGAAACCGAGCCCGCCGCCACGCTGTGGATCGATCCGTCACGCGCGGTGCAAATCGATGCCGTCCATCACGGTGATCCCGAATCGATGTACTGGACCGCCGCGCGACTTCAATCGGGCAAGCCGCCGCAACCGGCCGACGATTGGTACGCGCTGGGAATCGTCTTGGCGGAAATCGCACTCTCGTCCGCGTCGGTGCACAAGATCTGGGAACTCAGCCGCCAGGACGGGAAGTTCGTCGAAAGTCTGATCAAAAATCTGAAACGCTCGCGGGGTGATCGACGAACTCGCAAACTCGCCATCGCCTTGATCCGTGAAGGGGCGACGGGCAAAGTCGATGACGCCACGATCGGCAAACTGACGACGCGTCCCGCGGCCGGCCATCGCACCTCGACGTTCGTCTCCGTTGCTGTCTTGTTGTTGGCCCTGGTCGCCGTTGGCGCGACGCTGTATCGCAACATGAATGCACAGCACGATCGACAGATCGCGATGTTGGCCAGTCAGGTCGACGAGTTGCAGCGCCGGGCCGAATCCGTGGAACACGCCACGCCACAGACGGTCGCGCCGCCCGTGGCCGTCGCGGTCCCCGAACCGGCGGTCGTGCGTCCCAATGATCGCGGGCGTTGGACGACGGAGTTTGCCGGCCGGTCGTTGGAACAAGCGATCGATGCGTCGGTCGATTTCCAGCCCAGTCAGTGGCGCGATCGATTGATCGGCCTACAGCAACTTCCCGGTCAAAAACAATGGCGCACCATTGATGAAACACTGCGACGACTGATCCAACGGGCCGTCGATACGCCCTGGGATGATGATGCCGTTCAAGACGCTCAAGATCGGATCGCATCGCTCGGTCGAGCCCATGCCCGCTGGACCGAGTGGGCACGCAGCAATCGCAGCATCGAGGAAATCAGGACACAGCATGATTTGATGCCGTCGGGTTTGGTGAAAGAGTTCCTGGGGCAATGGCTCGCCGAGGCACTGGAACTCCGGTCCTTCGATCTGAGGACCCGCGTGGTCAAGGTTGGGGAGGAAAATTCGTTCCTGGCACACGTCATCGGATTCGAAACGCCATCGGATTCTGAATCGGTGGATTGGACTTGGGAGTCGACCGACGGCGGTGATGCATCGATTGCCGTGCAGATCGATGATTACCATGCCGGCCAGACGCTGTCGTATTGGCTGAAACAAGACAGTTCGATCCCGTATTGGGACAGAACGGTGATCCAGCACACGTTTGACAGCCCGCTATTGGCCTGGCAGTTGGCCAAGGGGTTGAGATTGGAAAACAGCGAAAGCGGTTACGCCGTGCTGCTGTCGACCAACGCCCGTTTCGGGCCTCCGGTGAAGCTCGATGCGTCGTCGGTCGCGGTGGTTGAAGCGGAGAAACGGAAAGTGGTGGACCCGATGGATGATTTGCCCTTCGGACTGGAGTGATGGGGGAGGGAGATCGGGGGCAGAATGATGGGGCAAAACGATGGAGGCAAAACGATGGGGGCAGGGAGAAGGGGGGCAGGGAGAAGGGGGGCAGGGAGAAGGGGGGCAGAATGATACGGGGCAGAATGATGGGAAGGCAGGATGATGGGAGTGACGTGTAGAGGAAGCGTCTGAAATCGATTTGTGTCATTCAACGGTGCGGACTGTTCGCACGCCGTCGATACGGCCATCGCTCCGCTGACAAATCTGAAATCTGAAATCTGAAACCCCCGCTCACCGCTTAAATTTCGAAATCGCTTGGAGACCACACGAATGCGTTATCTGCTTTGTTTCTTGATGGCCATTGCTGCGGCGTCGTCATCGTCGGCGATCGATCCGAGCGATTGGCTGTCGTTGGGATCGGAAAAGTCGACGGCGCCGAAGCGGGCGAAGATCGACACGCGTGAATTGTTGCGGCGTTACCCGGTCGGCAAGTCGTGGGCCGCGTCGAAGGTGCTGCGGATTCGCGGGTTGGCGGTCAATGAGAACTGGGGCATCGAAGGCCGCACGAATGTGGTTTATACGAACCGCTATTCCAGCAAGACTCGTGTGGTGGCCAACCAATTCGGCGACGTGACCTTTGAGATCAATGTTTTGGAAGCGTCACAGCAGCGGATCACGAGTGAGAAACGGTTGCGCGTGGCCGACTTTAGCGAAACCTCTCCGATTCTCAAGATCGGCTTGGAGCAATTACTCGACATCACACGCACGACACTGCCGCCGGCCGACGTCGCCTACAAGTTGCTGATCACCTACGGGAAGGTCGACCCGAGGTACGAGCGGGCGTTGACGCGGTTGGCCGAAGTCAGCGGATTTGATGTGGAGCGATTGACGCAAATTGATGAAGCGCAACTGGTCGAGGACCCCGCGCAGTATTCCGGATGCACGTTTGAAGTGGTCTGGTCCAATGGACTGGGCGTGACACGCGTCCGGCAAACCGATGGCCCGGTGACCGTCAAGCTCGATGACATTCGGCGATGGGCCGAAGCCGCCGATCCGCTACTGGATTACTACGTGATGGAAAACGTCGATCGTCCCGTCGGCGATACTTGGGACGTCGATGCGAAAGACGCCAGCGGCATGATGGTGCACCAGCAAGGTGGCCAGTCCGACGGTTCACTGAAACTCAAGTACCTGCGTGATGAAACCTACGACGGACAGACCTGCCGTCAGTTGGCGATTCAACGCGGCGAACTGACGATGTCGCTCGACCAGAACGCCAAAAAGTATGACGCCCGCGTGCGGGGGATTCAGGGGCGTGTGTTCTACGGCAAGAATGACTATCTGGTGTTGCAAGCCAGTGGGACCTGTGACATCCAGGCCAACGTTCGGAGCAAGAACCACTTGTTGTTCGGAACCAAATGGCAACGTGACGTGAAGACCGATTTTCGATACGAGGCGAAATTGCTGTCCAAGGGGCAGTGATCGGGACATGAGTGGGCGGGAAAGTGGGTCAAAACATTGAGTGGTCAAAAAATGGAGGAGGATTCGCAGTCGTGCCCGCATTGTGATGCAAGCGCCGGGGCAGGGCAGAACGTCGGGGCAGGGCAGGGGAGTTGTTCGCGATGCGGGTTCCCGATGGCCACCTTTCGGGCGTTGGACGTTGCGCCGAAACAGACTGGTCCGACCGCCACTCGGCCACCGATCGAATTTCAGAATGCGGGCGCGTTGATTCGGTTGGCCGATCATGACAAAGTGATCGTTGGTCGCGGCGATCGGGCGATGGACGGATTTGATGTCCAAGCGTTTCGCCATCGTGATCTGCACGAGCGTCACGTGGCGTTCTTGTCCGGCGACTCCGACGCGATCTGGCTGGTCGATTTGTGTTACGATCAGGCGGCAGTGTTCGTCGATGGACGATCAACGCGTCTGTGTCGGTTGGTCGACGGCGCGGTGGTTCAAATCGGTCCGCTGGCGTGGAAGTTCAACCAGACCAAACGCATTTTGACACCGGTCACGCCGATCGCCGGGTTCGATCTCTCCGTGGATGCGGAAGTCGAAGGCCGTTTGACTGCGACCAAGCTGCACCTGTCGCGTGGCCAGATGACGGCGTTGGTCGGGCCGAGTGGTTGCGGCAAGTCGACGTTGTTGGAAACCATCCGCGACGGCAGCGGATTGGCCGATGATGTTGAAACGGGCGGACGTGTGTTCTTTGTGCCGCAGCGTGATTTGGTACACCAGGATTTAAGGCTCGGCGATGCGTTGCAGGCGATCGCGGGTTTCTATCAACGCGATCTGCTGCCGTTTGAGATCGATGCGGCGCTCGATTCGGTGGGGCTGCCGACGTCGGCCAAGGACAAGTTTCCGGCGGAACTCAGCGGCGGACAGTTGCGACGGTTTCGAATCGCCGGCGCGCTGTTGTCCGGAGCCGGCGTGATCGTGCTGGACGAGCCCGACAGCGGACTGGATCATGAAACGGCCGGCGAGGTGATTGCGCTGCTGCACTCGTTGGCTGTCCGCGGGGCGACTATTGTCGCAGTGACCCACCACCGACATGTGCTGGAGTCGTTTGATCGCGTCATCACGATGCGGCCGACGCCGGAGGGAGGTGCCGTTGAAGATCCGGGTGACGGGGCGCCGCCCGCGGCGCAGCTAGCGGGATCGGCGGACGACGACGATGATGTTCCTTCCGCGCTGTACCGCGTTGCAAATCGGATGGCGATTCTGCTTCGCCGCGAACGGCAAAAACTGACTTCGCCCAAATTGTCGCGTCTCTCACTGGGACCGATCCGCATCCCGCACGTCGTGATCGGCATGCTGTTGGTTCCGGTCTTGTTTGCCGTGGCGATCGCGATCAGCGTGCCGACGGATCCCGATCGGGACGTCGCCGATGGGTTGTACGGCGAAATGGCACCGATCAACCGATTGGGGTTTTTGGCGGTGGTGTCGGTGATTTGGATGTCGGCCAGCGGCAGCCATTTGTCGATCACCCGCGATCGAGAGCTTTATGACTACGAACGTTCCTACGGTTTGACTTGGGGGCAAGTGTTGGCGGCCAAGTCGGTGGTGCTTTCGCTTGCCGGGGCCTTGCAAACCTTGGTGTTTGCGGGATTGTTGTACGTCATCCGTGACCGCTGGCTGGCGCGTTCGTTTTTTGTGGACGAGCGGGTGACGCAGCTGCCCGGGGTCGTCGTCTGTTTGTTGGGCGTGTCGGTCGCCGCGACGATGCTCGGATTGCTGATCTCGGCGGTGGCCGGGCGGGCGCCGTTGGTGGCCGCCGCGATCTTGCCGGTCGTGATGATGTTTCAGATCTTGTTTAGCGCGCCGTTTGCGATTTCGGATCCCGACGGCTACGAGCCGCTGGCCGACTATGATTACTTGACGGTGTTTCCGGTTGAATCGGACGTCGATGAAGAGGAGGAGGACTGGGAAGACGAGTGGGAGGACGATTGGGTGGAAGAACAACGACCGCTGTGGGCCACGTCTCTTTTTTCGTATGCGACGCTGTCCCGTTACGGTGACCAGTGGTTGCGTTCGTTCGCGGTGACCACTGAGCCGCCGGAGCGAGCGCGGTCGGTCCAGTGGGCATCGGCCGCCGCGTTGGCGGTGATCTCCGGGCTGTGTTTTGTGGCGTCGTGGATTGTGCTGTGGATGCAGTCGACGCGGTTGGGGATCCGTCGTGTCCGTGTTGCGGCGACGCTGGTTGCCGCCCTGGTGCTGGCCGTCATCCCCGGCGCGGCGTCCTGCCAGCAGCCCACCCCGCAACCCGACCAGCCGGCGTCGACCACGATTCGATTGCCGTTGGTCGACGGGCGTTATGACGAAACCAAGTTGCGCCGCGCCTTGGGTGGACGAGCCGGTGACGCTCCGCGGTGGAGAGAGCTTGGTAATCAAGATCGCATCGGGTTGGTTGCCTTGGAGCTGGTCGGCAAGATCGAGTTCACGCTCAATGACCGCGAGTTGGTGATCGAGTTGAAGCAGACGCCCAAGTGGGAACTGATGAAACAATTGGCGCCGCCGCGGCTGATCGGACGGGAGGACGTCGGCGATTCGGACGACGTCGTGGTGTTTGTGCACGGATTGGAGGGCAGCGAGTCCACGTTTGACCGTGCGGCCGATGCGTTGGCCGAGCGTGAGATTGTGTCGATGCGGTTTGAGTACCCCAACGACGGGCCTCCCGATGAGATCGGCAGTCGGCTTGCCGAGCAGCTGGTCGAATTCGGGCGGGACCATCCTGGCGTGCGCGTCCACCTGGTGGCCCATTCGCTCGGCGGTCTGGTCTCGACGTGGGCGGTCACCGAGCCTGATTTCCCGTCGCGAATCGTCCCCAACGTGGTGACGCTGGGGGCTCCGTTTCGCGGATCGGCCCTGGCGGCGTTTCATGACGAGCTGGAGCTGTTTGACGTGGCGTTTCGGCTGATCACCGGGACTCCGGGGGCGCTCAACACGATCGCCGATGGGCGCGGGGAGGCGGCCGAGGCGTTGGATCCGCAGAGCGAATTCCTGGTGCGCTTGCATCGTCGGGCCCGGCCGGCGGGGATCCGTTTCCACTTGGCGGCGGGGACGAAGAGCTTTCTGACTGCGTCGCGGCGTGAGCGTTTGGCGGCAAGCCTGCCCGGTGAACTGGCTCGGTTGGCGGTTTCCCCGGCCTATGCCGCCCGCGTCGAGGCGTTGATGAAGGCGGAGGAGCTGTTTGAGGGGTTGGGTGATGGTGCGGTAACGGTGGAAAGTGCGTTGGGGTTGCCGAATCCGGCGAGCAGGAAGACTTTTTCGCTGACTCACACCGGTTTGGTGTACTCGGCCGATCCACTAGAGTGGGTGTTGGCGGTCACCGGGTTGGCCGAACCGGAGAAACCGCTGGCAAAGTAGGGGCTTTCTCCATTTACAAAACGGCACTGCCCCTCGTACACTGCCGGGCTTTCCCGCGCCCGCTATCGGTGCGCCCGTTGGGTGCTTCGGAGGGTGCATGATGCTTTTTTCACTCGTAATTTTCCTGTTTCAGCGTGTTTGATTCCCTTTCAGACGGATTGCAATCGGCATTTAAGAGCTTGCGCGGCAAAGGCAAGCTGTCCGAGGGCAATATGCGCGAGGGGTTGGAGATCGTTCAGCGGTCTCTGTTGGAAGCGGATGTCAGTTATCCGGTCGTGCAGGAGTTCATGGGGCACGTGACCGAGCGGGCGCTCGGTAAGAAGGTGCTGCTGAGCCTGCGGCCGGAACAAGAGCTGGTACGAATCGTCCACGACGAGCTGGTTTCGATATTGGGGCCGGTCGATCCGTCGATCCATCTGAAGAAAGATGGTGCGACGATCATCATGTTGTGCGGCCTGCAGGGGAGCGGAAAGACGACGACCTGCGGCAAGTTGGCGCAGTTGTTGATCGAGCAAAAGATCAAGCCGACGTTGGTGGCCGCTGACCTTCAGCGACCGGCCGCGATCGAGCAGTTGAAGGTGATCGGCGAGCAATTGGGCGTGCCGGTCTACAGCGAGCCGGACAATAAAAATCCCGTCCAAGTCTGCAAGAACGGCGTCGCCAAGGCCGAAGCGGACGGTTCGCGGGTCGTGATTTTGGACACCGCCGGGCGGTTGGCCATCGACGAGGAGTTGATGGCGGAATTGGAGCGGATCGACAAAAAGGTCGGCCCGGATCAGGTTTACCTGGTGGTCGACGGGATGACCGGCCAGGATGCCGTCAACAGTGCCGACGCGTTCAACAAATCGCTCGAGCTGGACGGGGTGGTGATGACCAAGTTGGACGGCGACGCCCGCGGCGGGGCGTTGTTGTCGGTCAAGCATGTCACCGGCGTCCCGATCAAATTCATCGGAACCGGCGAGCATTTTGACGCACTGGAGCCGTTTCGTCCCGAGGGGATGGCCGGCCGAATCCTGCAGATGGGCGACATCGTGGCCGCCGCCGCGGAAGCCCATCGGATCGTCGACGAGAAGGAACGCGAGGAGTTGGAGGCCAAAATGGCTTCTGGCGACTTCACGTTGGACGATTTTAAGAACATGATGGAGAAAGTCAGCAAGCCTGGCTTGATGGGCCGAATGATGGGCTTGATGCCCGGCATGGGTCAGTTCAAGGAAGCTTTGGAAAGCGAAGAGGCGGCCGGGGGCATTCGGCAGACGATCGGCGCGATCAATGCCATGACCGCGGAAGAACGCCGGAATCCCAAGATCATCGACGCCTCGCGTCGGACGCGGATTGCCAAGGGTGCCGGCGTGCAAACGCCGGTGATCAGCCAGTTGGTCAAGCAGTTCGACGTCATGAAACCGTTGATGCAGGGCATGGCCGGCGGCTCGATGATGGATCGGGCCAAGATGATGCAGCAGCTGCAGGGGGCGATGGCCAGTGGCAATGGCAGCCTGGACGGTATGCGTGTCAAAAAAGGCACCGGCAAGCGATTGTCAAACGCCGAACGCGCCAAGTTGCGAAAGCAACGTGACAAGTTGAAGCGTCAAAAGCGACGAAACAAGAGATAGCAGTTCACCAACACAATTTGTTTTTTCCTGGAGTGAGTTTGAAATGTCAGTTCGAATCCGTCTGAAAAAGATGGGTCGCACCCACCGACCTTTCTTCCGAGTCTGCGCAATGGACCAACGGTCGCCGCGCAACGGTCGGGTGATCGAAGAGTTGGGATATTACGACCCGATGTGCCCCGAGACCGACGCCCGCGTTCAACTCAAGAGCGATCGCGTGGACCACTGGTTGAGCGTCGGCGCGCAGCCGAGTGAAAAGGTCGCCGTGCTGATCAAAAAGTACGGCACCGACGGCACGCATCTGGAAGCCCAAAAAGAAGCGCTCGCGCGACTCGGAAAGCGAAAGGAATACACCCCGGCACCCGCCGAAGCACCCAAGCCGGTGGCCAAAGAAGAACCCGCCGCCGAAGAAGCTCCGGCCGAAGAAGCTGCCGCTGACGGTGAGTCGGTTGCCGAAGCCGAAGCGACCGCCGAGTGATTTCGGATTGCTGATTCGTCCGCTTCTCATCGGTCACCTGTTCAACGGCAATTTGGATCCCGGGAGAGACACGAGTGCGATTTGACATCGTCACGCTGTTCCCGGCGATCTTCGACGGCTACCTGACGCAAAGTCTGTTGGAAAAAGCGATCGCCAAAGGGCTGGTCGAAATCCACCGACATGACTTGCGTGACTGGGCCGCCGATACGCCGCACCGAAAAGTGGATGATCGGCCCTTCGGGGGAGGCCCGGGCATGCTATTGCAAGTCGATGTCACGGTGCCTTGTGTGGAAGACATTGAGCGGATGGCGGAAACGCCGTCGCGAAAGATCATGCTGACGCCGCAAGGCGAGCGATTTGACCAACGCATGGCGGAGGACTTGGCGCTCAGCGACCGAGTCCTATTGCTGTGCGGGCGTTACGAAGGGTTCGACCAACGAGTGGTCGACATATTGGAACCAGAGGAAGTCAGTGTCGGCGATTTCGTCTTGAACGGAGGCGAGGTCGCGGCGATGACGATCATCGACGGCGTCGTGCGGTTGCTGCCCGGCGTGTTGGGTGATCAAAACAGTCATGTGGATGATTCCTTCAGCCGCGGAAATCGGTTGTTGGAGTTTCCGCAGTACACGCGACCGCGAGACTTTCGGGGGCACCACGTTCCCGAAGTCTTACTCGGCGGAAACCACGAAGCGATCGCCGCGTGGCGGGCCGAGCAAAGTCGAATCAGAACGAAACAACGTCGAGCGGATTTGCTCGATGAAGAAGAGTAGACAGCACCAGACAACCGGATTCGCCAGTTTCCGGGAACTTGAATTCCACGCCCGAAGTCTGGCGACTTCGGCGATCAGTCAGACGAAGAGAGTAGTACGATGAGCCAAGCCATTCTGGACAAGGTCGAGAAGACCGCGATCAAAGAGAACCCGCCGCAGTTCGAAATCGGCGACACCGTTGACGTTCACTTGCGAATTCTGGAAGGCAACAAGGAGCGGATCCAGGTCTTCACCGGTGTCGTGATTGCCATCTCCGGTAGCGGATCCAAAGAGATGTTTACCGTCCGACGGATCGTCGCCGGTGAGGGTGTGGAGCGAAAGTTCCCGCTGCATAGCCCCCGCATCGAAAAGGTCGAAGTCAAGCGGAGCGGTGTCGTGCGTCGCGCGAAACTGTACTTCTTGCGTAACCGCGTCGGTAAGGCCGTGCGTCTGAAAGAACGCCGCCGATCGTAGACCGCTCGTTAACATGGCGCGGGCAGACGCGTTGGTGTGCAGGCTTTAGCCGTCCACGGTCGCTGCGTTGCAGCGACCGGAATCGCCTAAAGGCTAAACACCAACGGTGCACGATGTGGCGACTGCCGTAGGGCATGCTCTGCATGCCAGCTTGCCTGGAAGCCTATCCCGCTCGTGTTTGCCCATGACACGTCCAACGCCCCCGCGGTTCATCCGGCAGCTTCTGGATCGTTATTCCCAGTGGCGCTACGGGCGGGTCGATCCCGATGCCCCGATCGGCCGACAGGGCGAGCAGGTGGCGGCACGGTTGTTGCGCCAAAAGGGATTCGTGGTGGTCGCTGAAAGTGAATCCGACCGCGGCGGCGAAATCGATTTGATTGCCGCCGACAAGAAGTCCCGCACGGTGATCTTCGTCGAAGTCAAGACGCTGCAGACGACCCGCCCGGGGCATCCCGCGGATCGGGTCGATGAAAACAAGCAGGCCCGGATCACCCGGGCGGCGCTGCGATTTCTCAAACGTCGCAAACTGCTCGGCGCATCGTGCCGTTTCGATGTGATCGCCATCTGGTGGCCCAAGGGCGAACCGGTGCCGGCCAAAATCGAGCATTACGAACACGCGTTCGAAGCCGCCGGTGATTTTCAGATGTGGGCCTGAGGCGAGTTCCGCGAAGTGGATGCTCGCGGTGGCAAGATTCTCGATCGCCACGCGAATCCCATCACGAACGCGCTCGTCCGGTTCGTCGATGAATTAGACTTGGAAGGGCGTTGGTCAGATTCTGCCTCCCACCCCGCAGTCGAATGAAGATGCTTGTCAAAATGCTGGTCGTGATTGGCGTTTTGGTCGGCATTGGTACAGTCGGATACAAACCGGCGCGGACGTATTGGGAAGAACGCAATCGGGTGAAGTGGGAAACCGCCGCGATCGTCCGTGGCGATGTGACCCGCTATGTCAACTCCACCGGTTCGGTCCGGCCGGTCCAATCGGTCTTGGTCGGTTCGGTCGTCTCGGGGCCCATCGAGGAGTTGAACGTTGATTTCAACGACGAGGTGAAGAAGGGCGACGTGCTGGCGACGATCGATCCGCGACTCTTCAAAGCCGATGTCGCCAGGGACGAAGCCACCTTGGCCACGCGAAAGGCGGAACTGGAACGGATCGAAGCGGAACTGATCCAGGCCAACAACAGCTACGAGCGCGGTCAGAAGTTATACACCAAGAAAGTCGGCTTCCTCTCCGATAGCGAAATGGACGCGTTGGTGTTCGACGTGAAGTCGTTGGAAGCGCAGTTGAAGGTCGCGCACGCGATGATTCAGCAGGCCGAGGCATCGTTAGAGAACTCGCAGGCGAACTTGAATTATTGTGAAATCACGGCTCCGGTCGACGGCGTGATCATCGACCGCAAGATCGATCCCGGCCAAACGCTTGCCGCATCGTTTCAGACGCCGGAACTGTTCATTGTCGCCCCTGATTTACGTGACAAGGTTCACGTGTTCGCCTCCGTCGACGAAGCGGACATCGGACTGGTCCAAAAGGCTCAAGCTGAATCGCGACCGGTGACCTTCACCGTCGACGCTCACCCCGATGAGTTGTTCAGCGGTGAAATCGAACAGATCCGCGTCAGCAGCGTCGCCAACCAGAACGTGGTCACCTATCCCGTCGTCATCGTGACCAGCAATCCCGACTTGAAACTCTTGCCGGGAATGACAGCGAGCATCTCGTTCGAAGTCGATTCGATCAGCGACGTGCCGAAATTGCCCAACGCAGCACTGCGTTTCTTTCCCGAAGATGTCCAATGGGTGCGCGAGTCCGATCGGCATCTGATCGATGGGTCGTTGTGGAACACGAAACGGGATCGCGATGACGAAGAGCGGCAACTGCCGGCCGCGGAGAAAGCGGAGAAGCGAAGGGTGCGGAACAAACGCCACGTCTGGGTCGTCGATGGAAAGTGGTTGCGTGCCGTGGAGATCGAAACCGGTTTGAGCGAAAGCGGTTTCACCGAGCTGAAGTCGGCGGCGCTTTCGGTCGGTGATCTGTTGGTGACCGGCAAGGAAGTGAAAAAGTAATTCGCCCATGTCTTTCTTCGATACCATTCGGATCGCGCTGAGGGCCTTGTTGAAAAACAAGATGCGCGCGGTGTTGACGATCATCGGCGTGGTGATCGGGATCGCCGCGGTGACGACCATCGTGTCGATCGGTCAGGGCGCGAATCGTCTGGTGCAAGGTGAATTGGAGAACCTTGGGACCAACGTGATCTTTGTGCTTCCGGGGCAGACCACCGACGGTGGCGTTCGTCAGAACGATGCGCCTTCGTTGACCGCCGCCGATGCCGAAGCGATCAGCATGGAATGTCCGGCGGTCTTGGCCGCTTCACCGCTGGTGTTCACCGGCGGGCAGGTCATTTACGGCAATGAGAATTGGAGCCCCAAGGAGATGTTGGGTGTCGGCACGGACTTCTTGCAGGTCCGCAATTGGAGTCTTCAGGCGGGGTCGTTTTTTAGCGAAGCCGACATCGAGTCCAAGGCCAAGGTGTGCGTGATCGGTCAGACGTTGATTCCAAAATTGTTTCGCACCACCAATCCGCTCGGCGAGACGCTCCGCATCAACAATGTGCCCATTCGCGTGATCGGAATCCTGTCCAAGAAAGGGGCCAACATGGTTGGTGATGACCAGGACAATCTGTTGCTGATGCCGCAGACGACGGTGCGGAAGCGGTTGCTCGGGTCACCGATGGATAACATTCACGCGATCATGGTTTCGGCTCGAAGCACCAACCAGATGAGCACGGCGACGCGGCAGATTCGCAATCTGTTGCTCGAGCGACATGACATCGCGCCGGGGGAGGAGGACGATTTCGACATCACGGACATGGAAGAGGTTGCCGGAACGTTGGGCATGATCACCGGGACGCTGACGCTGATGTTGTCGGCGATCGCGGGGATTTCGTTGGTCGTCGGGGGCGTCGGGATCATGAACATCATGTTGGTCTCGGTGACCGAACGGACGCGAGAGATCGGCATCCGGATGGCGCTCGGGGCGCGGGGCCGCGACATCTTGTGGCAGTTTCTGATCGAGTCGGTGGTCTTGTCCAGCATCGGCGGGGTGATCGGATTGGCGCTCGGAACGGGCATGTCGATGGCGGCCACGATGTTGATCAACGCCTACAAGCCAGGGACGGAATGGCCGATGGTGGTTTCGTTTCCCGCCGCGTTGGTCGCGATGGGATTTGCCGCGGCCGTCGGCGTGTTTTTTGGTTTTTATCCCGCTCGGCGGGCCAGCAAGTTGGACCCGATCGACGCGCTCAGGTACGAGTAACCCATCATGGCATTGATCGAGCTTCGAGATGTCAGACGCGTCTACGACTTGGGCGAAGTCCAAGTGCATGCGCTCCGCACGGTCAGTTTGGAGATTGATCGGGGCGAATACATCGCATTGGTCGGTCCCTCGGGCAGTGGCAAGTCGACGTTGATGAACACGCTGGGTTGTTTGGACCGACCGACGCACGGCAGCTACTTGCTCGACGGCCAGGAGATCGTTTCGATGAATCGCGACCAGCGGGCCCGGATTCGAAACAAGCAACTCGGTTTCGTGTTCCAAAACTTTAATCTGCTCAATCGGACGTCGGCGTTGGAAAACGTCGAGTTGCCGCTGATGTACGGCCCACGTCTGTCCGCCCGCCAGCGGCATGATCGGGCGCGTGAGGTCTTGGATCAGGTCGGGTTGGGAGACCGCTACCATCATCATCCCAGCCAGCTCTCCGGCGGTCAGCAGCAGCGCGTGGCGATCGCCCGGGCGCTCGTCAATCGTCCGTCAATCTTGATGGGGGATGAGCCGACCGGCAATCTGGATTCTCAGACCAGCCGCGAGGTGATCGCGTTGTTCCAAGAGCTGAATGAAACTCAAGAGATCACGGTGATTTTGGTGACGCACGATCCCAACATCGCGCGGAATTCCAAGCGGACGATCGTGCTCCGCGACGGGGAGGTTGTCGAGGACACGACCGATTTTTCCAAAGCCAAAGCGGCCCTTGATGCCGAGACGGACGAGTAAGGGGGACGCGGCTTCCTGTCCGGCCATCATTCTGCCCCGAATCATTCTGCCACCTCTCTTTTCCGGTACGGCAAATTGGCAGAATGACTCGGGGCGGAATGATATTGTTTGGACGAGCGGTTAAACTGGCTTGCTGTACGCGATCCCGTTGTCTCTCAATCCATGCATTCGATGATACGTTCCCTTACCACCTCACTCGTCTTTCTTGCCCTCCTGTTTGTTTCCACGGCCAGCGCCGAAACCAAGCCCAATGTGATCTTCATCCTGCTCGACGACATGGGGTGGGGAGACTTTGGCGTGTTGCATCAAAATGATTCGACGCATTCAAAACGTCACCATACGCCGATGTTGGATCGGATGGCTGCCGAAGGGATGCAGTTGCGTGACCATTATTGTCCGGCGCCGGTTTGTGCCCCAAGTCGTTCGTCGCTGTTGACGGGGGTGCATCAAGGCCACGCGGTGGTGCGTGACAATCAGTTTGACAAGGCGCTGGAGGACAATCACACGCTTGCGACGGTGATGAAGGCGGCAGGATACAAGACCTGGTTGGTCGGCAAGTATGGTCTGCAGGGTGCAACCAACGGCCAGGACGACGATTGGACTCCGGCCGACTGGCCCGCTTACCCGACCAAGCGTGGCTTCGATGAGTTCTACGGCTATGTCCGCCACCGCGACGGTCACGTTCATTATCCGGCGGAAAACTGGAACCTGGGCGACAACGAATTGCATCGCACGCCCAAACAGATTTGGCACAACGATCGGGAGGTCAGCAAGGGTTTGGCCAAGTGCTACACGACGGACCTGTTCGCCGCCCGCAGCAAAGACTGGATCGCCAAGCATGTGCAAAGTGGTTCCACCGAGCCGTTCTTTTTGTATCTCGCCTACGACACGCCACACGCGGCGCTTCAATTGCCATCGGTTGCATTCCCCAAAGGCTACGGTCTCGACGGTGGATTGCAGTGGCTCGGCAAGCCGGGGGCCATGATCAACACCGCAGTCGGGACGGTGGACGGGTATCGGCATCCCGACTACACCGGCAAGGGTTGGTCAGATGTCGAAGAACGTTTTGCGACGATGGTCCGCCGCATCGATCATAGCATCGGCGACTTGTTGCAGACGTTGCGTGATCTATCGATCGACAAGAACACGCTGGTCGTCGTCAGTTGCGACAACGGTCCGCACCACGAGTCGTATTTGCGTGATGCGCAAGACAATCGCGTCAACTACACGCCACAATCCTTTCAGTCGTATGGTCCCTTTGACGGAACCAAACGGGATGTTTGGGAGGGTGGGATTCGTGTCGGCACGTTGGCGTGGTGGCCCGGACAGGTGGCACCCGGATCGATCGATCGGTCACCCTCTCAGTTTCACGATTGGATGCCGACGTTCGCGCGTGCCGGTGGGATCGCACCGCCGGCAAGAACGGACGGGGTTTCGTTGTTGCCGACGCTGACAGGCGAAGGGACGCAGCGGCAGGGGCAGGTTTACATCGAGTATTTCAACGGCGGCAGGACACCCACGTACGGCGATTTTGATGCGTCGAAACGGAACCAGCGACGCCGGCAAATGCAGGTGGTGTTTGTCGATGGCTACAAGGGCGTGCGGGTCGACATCCAGGATCACAGCCAGCCGTTCGCGATTTATGATCTCAAAAACGATCCCAAAGAGCTTCATGACCTTGCCGGCACGGGCGAGAAATTCGCCGAGTTACAACAGAAGATGCACGACCGCGTGCTGCAACTGCGCCGGGCCAATCCGTCGGCACCGCGGCCTTATGACGATGTGGCGATTCCGGCGGTGAACGTGAGCCAACAGGAAGGTTGGACGTATGACGTTTACCCCGGGCCGTTTCCTTACGTGCCCGATGTCGAGGAGCTGCAGCCGACCGAGACGGGGCGATCGGATGAATTGTCCGTCGACGATGCCAAGGGAGCGGTTCGCTTTCGTGGCGTTTTTGTCGCCCCCGAAACCGGGATGTACGAAGTCACGTTGTCGGCCGGTTCACGAACCTTTGCGCGGATTCATGATGCGGAGTTGATCGATGCCGATTTCGGTTTCGATCCCGGCCGAACGTATTCCACCAGGATACGACTCGAAAAAGGCATGCATCCGGTGACGGTCACGACGCTGGCGGATGGTGAGGTGACTGTCGGTTTGGAGTGGAAACGGAAGTGATCCGGTTGGCAGGAAAATGGGGGCAGGAAAACTGTTTTGGGGGAGATCAGACAGGAAAATGGGTGACAAGAAAATGAGAAGGACCTCGCCTGATTGTTATGTCAGGCGGGGTCCGTCGTTTTTCTGCCCCCATGTTTCTGTCGCTGAGATCTAGCGGCGGAAGATGCGTAGGGTCAGCAGCAGTTGATCCGAATCGAGATCCACGTTCAGGTTGCCGGCGGGGGCACCGCCAGTGATCGTGGTCAGGTTCGTGTTGGCGTTGCCGAGATCGACGCGGCGATAGCCGAAATCCAGTTCAACGTTGGACAGCAGCTTGCACGTCAGTCCGACGCCGAATTGGTAGGCGAGGTCGTCGTCTTCTTTGACGCTGGAGACGACACCGTCGTTTGCGGCGAATTCAAAGTGCGACCAGCCCAGACCGCCACCGGCGTAAACTTCGAAGTTGTCGCTGATCGGTTTGTCGATCCAAACGTTGCTCAGTCCGCTCCAGCGCTCGGTGAACGCACCACGGTAAAAGAACGTGTACGGTCCCGGAGGTCCGGGGAAGCTGTTGAGCGTGAATTGCGAATCGTCGTAGAACGTGTATTGGGACTCCAGGCGGATCTGGTAGCCACAGCGGTCGTATTCCCGTCCGTAGGCGAATCCGTACCCTTCGTTGGTTTCATGTTCGATTCCCGACGCGTCGAAGTTTCCGTTGGTATTGCGTCCGGAGCCTTCCATGGTCAGGAAATCGCCTGCGAAGGACCCCGAGAGATAGCAATTCGTAAAATCGAAACGCTGGGCGGAGGCTGACGAGAGTCCGACGACGGACATCACGAGTGTGAGAAACAGTTTTTGTCCGAGACGCATGTCCGAATCCTTTCGATGGGGGATTTCGATGGGGGAAGCAGTCACCATTCTGTCCGCAGGAAAAAGCATCCCAGCTTCCCCGCATTAAGGGATTTCGGGCGTTGCCCCCCTCTGGGTTGGCGAAATTAATTCTGCTCCGTCTAACGTGGACCACCGCGTCGCTTTGACCAATCGATACGGTTTACCGCCCAGGCCGAAGAATCGCCGACAGGCCGGTCATTTTCGGGAGGATGACCGTCCGCGGGTTCGCCTGCAGGCGGTTTGGGTTACACTAGCTCGACTCGAATCGGACAATGGGAAAGGGGGGCCGACCCCGTGCAAGCCGGTCGCGCACGGCTGAGATTCAAGCAACGCTAACGTGACACGATCGTCGACGAAAAGTTACATGTCTGGACAACTTCAATCAGCAGCACAGGATCACACGGCACTGAATCCCCCACCGCAGAAGCACGGCTCACAAGGCGATCTTTCGGGTGATGATGTCAACGCGATTGATCGGTTGCAGCAGGCGTATGCCGATTTGCGCCGCGAGCTGTCGCGCGTCATCGTCGGTCAAGCCGAAGCGATCGAGCAATTGGCGATCTGTTTTTTCGCCCGCCGCAATGCGTTGCTGGTCGGGGTGCCGGGGTTGGCCAAAACGCTGTTGGTCGGCAAATTCGCCGAGACGTTGTCGCTGAGTTTCAGTCGGATTCAGTTCACGCCGGACTTGATGCCGATGGACATCACCGGGACCGACATCCTGCAAGACACGGCCGAGGGACGGCGTGAATTCCAGTTCGTCCGTGGTCCCGTGTTTGCAAACGTGGTGCTGGCCGACGAAATCAATCGGGCCCCGCCGAAAACTCAGGCGGCGTTGTTGGAAGCGATGCAGGAAGGCAACGTGACCGTGCTGGGCAAAGAGTTTGCCTTGCCATCGCCCTTCATGGTCTTGGCGACCCAGAATCCGGTCGAGCAGGAGGGGACGTATCCGTTGCCCGAAGCACAGCTGGATCGTTTCATGTCATTGATCGAACTGGGCTATCCCAGCGAAGCGGAAGAAATCCAGATCGCACGGATGACCACCGGGGAGCGTCAGCCGGTCTTGGATTCGCTGCTGTCGGTCGAACAAATCCTAAGCCACCAAGAAGTCGTTCGCCGCGTTCCGGTGCCCGATCATTTGTACGAATTCGCCGCCAAGCTGGTGCGTCAGACGCGGCCCGACGGCGGCACGGCACCGGATTGGCTGATCCCGCTGGTCGCCTGGGGCGCCGGACCACGCGCGGTGCAGAGTTTGATTCTGGGGGCGAAAAGCCGAGCGGCGCTCTACGGCAGCTACATGGTTCGCCAAGAAGACATCCTGGCCGTCGCATCGCCCGTGCTTTCCCACCGGTTGGTTTTGACCTTCGCCGCACAAGCCGAACGCATCACCGCCCGTGAGATCATTGCGAAGTTGATTTGAGATTTATGTTTCAAGTTTCAAGTTTCAAGTTTCAAGATTTGAGATTTGAGATTTGAGATTTGAGATTTGAGATTTGAGATTTGAGATTTGAGATTTGAGATTTGAGATTTGTTGACGGGGTGGGGTGCGGAGTACTGAAACGAACCGCTGGATGTTTTTACTTTTGTCACACGCATGATCGAACCTGGTTCTGACCCCGATGCCGTGACGGAATCGTTTTTCGATCCCGTGCTCGCGGAGCGTTTGTCGGCGATTCCGTTGACGACACGGCGGCCGATGTTGGGCACCGTTTCGGGGCGGCACCAGAGTCCGCATCGCGGATCGAGCGTTGAGTTTGCCGAGTACCGACGTTATCAGCCCGGCGATGATTTGAGGCGATTGGATTGGCGGGCTTACGGGCGAAGCGATCGCTACTATGTCAAGGAATTCGAAGCCGACACCAACTTGCGTCTGGTCTTGGTCCTCGACGGCAGCGGATCGATGGGGTTCGGTGACAAGCTGCAGGCGGCGCGGCAGATCGCAGCCACGCTCGCCTACATCGCGATTCGTCAAGGCGATGCCGCGGGATTGATTTGTGCCAGCGACGCCGGATCGGAATTGTTGCCGCCGCGGCGGATTGCCGGCCAGGTGTCGGTGTTGTTCGAGCGGTTGCGAAACCTGCAAGCCGCCGGGGTGACGACCCTGGAAGAAACCCTTCATCAGCTGGCCGAAACGATTCGTGAACGCGCCTTGATCGTCGTGATCTCGGATCTGTTGCTGGAGCCGCCGACGCTCCGCAGCGCGGTCGAGCACTTGGCGTTTCGCAAACACGATGTCGCCGTCTTTCATTTGATGGATCCGGTCGAGTTGCAACCCGATTGGGATCGACCGATACGATTGGACGACATGGAGGGCGATGAATCGATTTTGGTCGATCCCGATGAGATCGCCGCCGGCTACGCAGACGCCGTCCAGGACTTTCTCGAAGAAGTCGAACGGATCAGTCGCGAGACGGCGGTCGACTATCACCGTGTGATGTTGGACCGGCCGATCGAAGAGTCGCTGATGGGATTTTTGGCCGGGCGAGGAAGAGATTCGGCTGTATGAGCTTTCTGAGACTCGGAGCACTGTGGGCTCTTCCGCTGGTTCTGATCCCGATCGTGATTCATTTGATTCACCGTCGCAGGCATCCCACGGCGCCGTGGGCGGCGATGATGTTTCTCCGCCGCGCCACCCAAGCACGTCGCGGTCCGGCAAAGCTGAGACGGTGGTTGATCCTTGCCGTGAGAACCTTGGTCGTCGCGGCTGTCGTGTTCGCACTGGCGCGTCCACTTTCCAGCGGCATGTTCGGCGTCGCGGCCAGTCGTGTCGTTTCGGGGGCGCCTTCGGTGGTGGTCTTGGATCGGTCTGCCAGCATGCAGCGTCGAACCGAGTCTGGATTGACCCACCAGGCGGCCGCACTGCGCCGCGTCGCGGAGACGCTGCGGACGTTGGGCACCGAGCGTGTGGTGTTGATTGACAGCGTCAGCGCCGCACCGATCGAGTTGGCGGATGTCGATGCGTTGACCGATCCACAGCTCACCGGCGGGGCGGCGTCCGCGGCAGACGTGCCAAAGATGCTGCGCGTCGCGATGCAGTACTTGATGGATCACGATCATTCGGTCGCCGACGTTTGGGTCTGCAGCGATGGTCAAGTGAACGATTGGCGTCCCGATGCCGCGTCATGGAACCGAGTCGTTCAGGCGGCCCAATCCTTAGGTGACGGCGTTCGTCTGCATCTGGTGGACGTTGCCGATGATCCACGCGTGAATACTTCGGTTGTGTTGACCCGTCTACGCGTCATCGATGCAGGTCCAGGCAAGGAACTGGCGGTTTCGGTGCTCGTCGAGCGGCAGGACGACGCGTCGGTCGTCGTTCCGCTGCGTCTGGTGGTCGGGGGCGTGACCCAATCCTTCGATGTCCAGGTCGACGATGGACGAGGGGAATTGATTGATGCACGTGTCCCGGTGCCGGAAGACCAGGACGTCATCTACGGACAGGTTTCGATTCCGGCGGATGTGAACGCCGCGGATGATGATTGGTTTTTTGTTGCGGCTGCCGATCAGGATCGTCCCATCGGGTTGGTCACCGAGTCGCCGTGTTTGGCCTTGGAGGTGGCCGCGGACGTGCTGGGCAACGTGGTGGCTGCCGAGGGCGGGGCAGGGCAGGGGAGTCGTCTGCAACAACCGAGACAACTGCCCGGCGGTGTGGCGTGTTTGATCTGGCAGGGACAGCTGCCCGTCGGCGACGATGCCGCGGCGGTCACGCGGTTTCTCGAGAGCGGCGGGAGCGTCGTTTTTTTTCCACCATCCGATGTCGACCGCGGAATCGAGTTCCAAGGCGTCCGTTGGGCGCAATGGACTCGGGGCACCGTTCGGCAGGCGAGCTTCGATCAGTGGGAATTGCCGATCGCCGCTTCGTGTTCCCTCGACGGCCAAATGGTGCGATTGGCGGAGATCGGCGAGGGGGAACTTTGGATCGGAAAGATTCGCGTCGGCGAAGGAGCCGCTTGGTTTTGCGGAGCCGACGTGATCGACGCCGACAGCTTGTTCGTCACCGATGGATTGGTGCTGTATGGATTGATGTCCGAAGCGCTCAATGCCAGCCCGCTGCAGGTTGCCGGTGATGGCGGGATCGTGGCGGGAACAGATGACCGCCGTCTGCAAAACGGGGCGGATCCGTTGAGCGAGACGGCAGACATCGAAACGCTGCTTGCCCGCGACGAAGCGATCGGCATGCCACTGGGGCACGGCGCCGGGGTGTTTGCGGTGAGGCACTCCACGGAAAGTGCACCGCGGTTGGTCGCGGTCAATCGGCCGGCGGCTGAATCCGATCGCCAGACAATCTCCGACTCGCAGCTCCAGGGGCTGCTGGGCGATGTTCGCTGGAACCGCGTGGTCCTACGTGGTCCCCAAGCCGACTCCGACGGCGGTCTGGTGCAGGAGATTTGGGGTGTGATCTGGGTGATGATGATCATCGGGATGTTGTGCGAAGCCTGGTTGACGTTGCCGGGGCGGGCACGAGGTGAGTCGCGATGGTTTTGATTTCTGCTGCGGCGATCATCGCTGTGATTTGGTTCTCATTGACCGCCTGGCGACGAAGTGGTCGTCGTTGGCGCGTCGCCGTGGTCGAGTGCTTGCGCGTCGCTTTGGTGACCGTCGCGATCGTGCTGCTGTGGCAACCCGAGACGACGTACCATATTGATTCGGATCGCAAGGGAGAAGTTGTCTTGTTGATCGATCGCTCGGGCAGCATGCAAACACGTGATGTTCTGTCCGAATTCCGGTCGGCCAGTCGTCAGGAGATCGCCGACGGCATCGACGAGGACGCGGCGTGGGCGCGGTTGGACGGTCGATTCAAAAAAGTTGATGTCTCGCTCGATGAGGGCCGCGACGGTTCCAGTGATGGTGGCAGCGACCTGGGCAGCGACCTGGGCAGCGACCTGGGCGGCGCGTTGGATCGGGCGGCCGAGCGTCATGAATCAGCCGTCGCGTTCGTGTTGGTGTCCGATGGCGATTTCAATCGGGGGCGTTCGCCGGTTCAGGCGGCGGCGGAAATCGCCGCCCGCAGCGGTGGTCGCGCACGCGTGGACTCGATTCCCATTGGCAGTGCCGATCGCTTGCCCGACATCGAACTCGTTTCCGCCGACGTTCCGACCTTTGGTGTTGTCGGTAAACCCGTCCGGATTCCGTTCACGATACGGAACTGGTTCAGCGAGACACGCGAAGTGACCGTGTCGTTGCTCCAAGACGATCGCGCCGCGGACGCCCAGACGGTTTCGATCCGCGGCGGTGCGCGTTTCGACGGGGCATTTGTGTGGCGATCCGACCAGGCAGGCACGTATGCCTTGACCTTCCAAACGCCCGTGATCGAATCGGAGATGAATCGGGAGAACAATCGGCTGAGCAAGACGATTGAAATTCGCGAAGAGAAACTGCGTGTGTTGATCATCGAAGGGATTCCACGATGGGAGTATCGCTATTTGCGAAATGCGTTGTTGCGTGATCCGGGGATCGATGTTTCGTGTTTGCTCTTTCACCCCCAGTTGCCGGGGATGGGCGGCGGCGGAGAAGACTACTTGGCGTCGATGCCGGAGGATCCCGCGGAGTTGGCGTCCTACGATGTGATCTTCTTGGGCGATGTCGGTATCGCGGAAGGGCAATTGACCGTCGAGCAGTGTCGACAGATTCGAGGGTTGGTCGAGCAGCAAGCGGTGGGCTTGGTGTTGATGCCGGGAACACGCGGACAGCAAGCGTCGTTGTTGCCCAGTGAACTCGGGGAATTGGTGCCTGTCGTGATCGACCCTGCCAGGCCGTTAGGGGTTGGCAACGGCGCGCCGGCATCGTTCGCACTGACCGGGGCGGGCCGACGAAGCCTGTTGACGGCGCTGGACGATGACCCACAGACCAACTGGGCGGTCTGGGAATCGCTGCCGGGATTTTATTGGCACGCCGCAGTGGTCCGCGCCAAAGCGGGCAGCGAGGTGCTGGCGGTACATGCCGAATCAAGCAATCAATACGGGCGTGTGCCGCTGCTGGTCACGCGTCCGGCCGGCGCCGGCAAGGTCCTGTTCATGGGCATCGATTCGGTTTGGCGTTGGCGGATGGGTGTCGAGGATCAATACCACTATCGTTTTTGGGGCCAAGTGATTCGTTGGATGGCCTATCAACGCAACATGGCGGTCGGAGAAACCATGCGATTGTCCTATCGACCCGATCAGCCGGAGATCGGAGAAACCGTGACGTTGAGGGCCAGCGTCATGACCAGCGACGGGACACCCTCCCAAGCCGATGCGGCGATGTTGGAAATCGTTTCACCAACCGGTTCGAACCAATCACTGCGACTGCAACGCGAAGATTCGCAGTGGGGTGTGTTCACCGCGCAGACCCAGTTGGACCAGTACGGCGTCTACGCCTTGACGCTCCGGCACCCCACGGAAGACTCCACCGTCACGGCGCGTGTTGCGGTGCAGGGCAGGGGGGACGAACAGGTCGGTCGGCCGGCGCGGCGTGATATCATGATGGAAGTGGCCAAGGTTGGCCGCGGCCAGACATTCGCGCCCGATCAAATCAATCAACTCGTCGATCAACTCAATCGCTTGCCACCCGATCCTTCCACCGTGCGACGCATCCAGTGGTGGAATCACCCCGCGGTGCTGTCGGCCATGATCGCCGGATTGGCGCTCTTTTGGGTCGGAAGAAAATGGGCGGGAGGGGTTTAGGTTTCAAGTTTCAAGTTTCAAGTTTCAAATATCGAATATCAGATTTCAGATTTCAACAGCTAACAGCTAACAGCTAACAGCTAACAGCTAACAGCTAACAGCTAACAGCTAACTGCTAACCGCTAACCCCTCTTTCCTGCATCTCCTCCATGACAACCCGTCAATCCCATCACATCGCGATTCCCGCTCGTTTGCTTGACAAACTGGCTGAGTTTCGGCGCGGGTTGGTGTGGCTGGTGGGGCGTGATCATCTGGTTCGTTTTCTGTTGATCGGCATGATCGTGTTTTGGGTGTTGCTGATCGCAGACCGATTCGTCGAAACCCCCGTCTCGATTCGCTGGGGGCTGTTGGCGGTGATCGCCGTGGCGATGGGCATTGCGGTGATGCGACTGTGGCAAACCATTTGGGATTGCCGGTCACCGTTGCGTGTTGCTGAGGTGATCCGTCGGCGCGATCCTGTATTTGGTGATCACTTGGTCGGTGCGTTGGAATTGGCAGACTGTGAATCAGAGCAGGCTCGTTCGGTGACGCTGTGTGTCGCGGCGCTGGAGCAAGTGGCCGATGAAGCGGTGGCGCGAGATTTCCAGCAGGCGCTTCCCGACTCTCATCTTCGTGTCATGACACGCGGATTGTTGGCGTTGTTGGCGTCCGCCGTGTTGATGGTTGCGTTGGCCCCGCAAGCGGTTTGGAACGCGGCGACACGACTGTTCGCTCCGTCGGCTGCGATCGATCGTTTTACGTTTGTGACATTGCAACCGCTTCCGCCTGAGCGGGTCGTGCCGCGCGACGAGCCGTCAGATTGGACGATGGCGTTGGATTCCCAAAGTCGCTGGACGCCGCGTGATGCGACGCTTCGGATTGGAACCCATCGCTCCACCGCTCGTGTGACTCGATCCGACGACTCCGGTCCGGCACGCTATTCGTTCGAATTGCCACGGTTGTTCGAGCCTTCGATCGCGGACGTTCAAGTGGGTGATGCACGCCACCGGGTCCGATTGATCCCCAAGCTTCGGCCACAATTGACGAGCGTCGTTGCAACGGTTCGGTTGCCGGATTACTTGGCCGGGCGAATCGACGGCAGCAAGCTGCAGACCGATTACGACGCCGGTGTGATTCGCATCGTCGAAGGCGCCGCGGCGACGCTGCGGTTGAAGGTTTCGTCGGCTTTGGCCGATGCAACCGTCGACGGCACGCCGGTCGCTGTGCAGGGGAATCAATTCGTGGCGGAACTGGGGACATCGGCGGAAGATGCCCGTTTGCACTGGACCGATCAAGACGGATTGGCGGCAACCGAGCCAATGACGGTGACGGTGCAGCGTGTTCCCGATCAGCGGCCGACACTGCTGGTCGAAAACGAATCGATTCCGCCGCGGGTGTTGGACAGTCAAGCGTTGCGTTTTACGGTGACGGCACAAGACGACTTTGCCGTCCGCCGAGTCGGGATGCAGTGGTCCGCGGATTCGAGTTCCGAGTCGGGGGAACGGGTGCTGGGATCCGGCGACGAGGGCGGTTCGTTGGCCGCGGTGTTTCAGGCGACGTCGCTGTCGGTTCCGCCGGGTGAAGTGAGCGTGCGGTTTTGGGCCGAAGACGACTTTCCGGGACGCGAGCGGGTGTATTCCGATCCGCTGCCGATCCATGTGCTGACCGCCGATGAGCACGCCGTCTGGATCGCCGGCCAATTCGCTCGTTGGCGTCAGGCCGCGATGGATGTTCGGGATCGAGAACTGAATCTGTTCTCTCGCAATCGCGAATTGGCCGAAGTCGCCGTCGCAGAGCGAGATGACCTTTGGCGTGACGCGGTGGCCGAGCAGGCGCGGGCGGAAGCATTCAACGGTCGGCAACTGGAAGCATTGACCGGTGAAGGGGAAGCGTTGTTGCGACAGGCGGCGCGGAATGATCAAGTCGACGTGGACTATGTCGAAAAGTTCGCCGCAACGATCCAGACGCTGCAAGAGATGTCCGATGATCGCATGCCGCGCGTCGCCGAGTTGCTGCAGCAAGCGTCCGAGCAAGAAGACGAAGAATCAAAGTTCGCGGAACTGGCGGGGCAGGAAAGCTCGCAAGGCACGTTGGCCGAGTCGAGTGATGGCGACGTTGCCGACGACTCACCGCAGGACGCTGACGGGGAATCATCCGAGCGGATTAGTTTGGCGGGCACCACGATCGTTGATACGTCCAAGCGGTCGCCCAAGAGTGAAAGTGAGAAATCGGAAGAAGACAGCTTGACGATCGCCATCGAAGATCAAACCGACCTGGTCGCAGAATTCGATGCCGTGGCCGAGGAACTCAAAACGCTGATGGGGAACATGGAAGGCAGCACACTGGTCAAACGTTTGAAATCGGTCAGCCGGTTACAGGATCGGGTCGCCATGCAGCTGGGGCGAAGCATCGAATCCACCTTCGGCCAAGCCGCCGAATCGAATGGTGAGGTGTTGCAGTCGGTTGTTGCCGACGTGATCGAGTCGGCGGCTCGGGTTCGCACGGTGCTGGACGACTTGGAAGCGTTTTGTCGACGACGAGAGATCGAACATTTTCAGTCCGTGTTGGATGAAATGACACAGGCGCGTGTCTTGGAACAGCTCAAAGCGTTGCAGGAAGGAGTCCCGTCGCGGCCCGGCGTTTCGATCTCCGCGGCCGAATATTGGTCGGACAACTTGGATCGCTGGGCCGATGACTTGGTGGATCCGGGTTCCGAGCAATCTGAATCGGGACCACAGAATAAAAAGTCGCTTTCGCCGGCGGTGATCGTGGAAGTGTTGAGGATCTTGGAAGCCGAAGTGACGTTGCGCGAACAGACGCGCGTCGCCGATCAGGGACGCGAGGCGATGCAGGAAGCGGACTACGTCAGCGAGGCGATTCGGTTGAGTGAATCACAGGATTTGTTGCGAGATCGTTTGGACGCGGTCGTCGACGGGATCGAGGCATTGCCGGACGGGTTGTTGAATTTTGGAGAAGAGATCGAAGTGCTGGGGTTGGCCAGTGCCGCGATGGTCGACGCGTCGAAGACATTGGTCACGCCCGAAACCGGACCGGTCGCGATCGCGGCGCAAACCGAAGCGATCGAATTGTTGTTGCGGAGTAACAAGATCAGCCCCGAGGGCGGCGGCGGTGGCGGAGGAAGCGCCGGGGGAGGGCAGGGCGGCGAGACCGATCAGGCGGCGATCGCGTTGCTGGGTCAAGGGCTCAATCAACTCGCCATCACTCGTGAATCGGAAACGCGGTTGTCCGTCGGGCGAGACCGTGACGAGGTGCCGGAACGATGGCGAGCGGGTTTGGATCGGTATTTTGATCAGCTGGAACAACGCCGGTCGGCAGCGGCCGTGGAGGCGGGGCAATGAACAAGCCAATGGGCATTCTGACTCTCTGGGTGTTGCCGTTACGACAAGTTGCATGGGTGCGCGCCGGCTGCCTTCGCACCGCTTTCTGGACAGGCCATGCGAGGGTGACTCGCCGATGGATCGCTTCAATCGTTTTGACTTGCGCGGTGACGTTTGTTGGCGCGCTGTCAGCCTACGCCCAGGCCCCTCGTGTGACCTCATCGGATTCGGCGTCGACCAATGTCGGAGAGATGGTCTCGCGTGACGTGCATGAGATCTATGCCAAGGGGCTGGAGTTTCTGACGCAGACCCAGGACGAGCGGGGGACGTGGCCGGCCGGTGAGGGCGTCGGACCGGGAACGACGGGGCTGGCCGTGCTGGCCTTTTTGGCTTCCGGCGAAGACCCCAATTTTGGTCCGCATCGCGACGTGATCCGCAAAGGGTTGCGGCATATCATCGCCGGCCAGTCCGCGGTGACCGGTTACATTTCTCCCAGCATGTATCATCACGGGTTCGCGATGCTGGCTCTTTGTGAAGCCTACGGTGTGGTCGACGACTCGGATCTGTATCCGCCCGGCGAGCGGGAATCCCAGCGCAGTCTCGCCGAAGCGGTGGAGCTGGCCGTTCGTGCGGCGCTGACGGCACAAAAGAATAATCGTCGCGGTGGATGGCGTTACGCTCCCAACGCAAGCGATGCCGATACCTCCGTCTCCGGCGCCGTCGTGATGGGCTTGTTGGCCGCGCGCAACGCGGGAATCGAGGTGCCGGATGAGTCGATCGATCGGGCGATCGATTACCTCGTTTCGATGACAGCCGAAGACGGCTCGGTCGGCTACACCAGTGCAAGCGAAGGCGGTGGTGGCGAATCGGTCGCCCGCAGCAGCATCGTGAACCTCGTGCTCGCCATCGCCGGACGAAAAGAGTTACAGGCCTACCAGTCGACGTTGCAGTACCTCGTTGTCAACCGCGACGCCGAGCCGATGTGGCCCGAATACGCCCGCTACTATCAAGCCCAGGCGTACTTCCAATCGGACGTTGCGGTTTGGAAACAGTGGAATGATCGGCTGATCCAACGACTCAAACGTGACCAGAAGCCGAACGGAAGTTTTGACGGAGATCTCGGCGTCACCAACAGCACGTCGATGTCCTTGTTGGCGTTGGCTGTGAACTATCGATTTTTGCCGATCTATGAACGATAACCTTCAAGACATCCCGGTGCGATCAGATGGCGTTGAGCCCGCAGGCTTGCGCCAGACGGTTGCAGATCGTTTGACATCAGCCGCCTGCGCGCTCGTGGTCGGTGTCTTGTTCCTGTTGATCGGTTCGGTGGGGAATGCGTCCGCTGACGATCCCGGCATGCGTTTTTTGCTGGTCGACGGCAGCAAGTTTGACGGCACGTTGTCCGCCGCCGAGGAGTCGGGGAGGCTGCGGATCAACAGCACACGGTTCGCCCAGCCGATCGAAATCTCGACCGAAAGTCTGTTGGAGGCTCGTCGCGAACCCTTGAACTCTGGCAGTGTTGTAGGTGATGGTCTTGATACTTCCACCAACACGTTTGCATTTCTGTTGAACGACGGCAGCCGATTTGTTGGCAACGTCGCCTCATGGTTAGACGGAGTGATCGCGCTGGAAACCGAAGACTTGGGGCGGGTTTCGTTTGCCGCCCAACGCGTGGTCCGTATCGTCGACCAGGCGAGCATGCCGCATCAGATTCTGGCCTTGTCCGACGCTCGCTATCGCTTTCGTCGAGAAACGGGGTGGAGCTTTACCGAACAGGGCATGGCATGCACCGTCCCGGAATCGACGGCGGTCGCAGGCATCGATCTGCCGGATCGATTTCGAATTCGAATCGAAGTGGATTGCGAGGGAACGGCCGATTTTGAACTGTCGCTCGGTGATCGGTCGCCGGGCGGGGCAGGGCAGGGCGGTGCGCGGGTGGATCGGCGGGGTGGGTCGATTTCACGTTTGCCGACCGAGCGTTTCGTCACCCGAGTGGAGTGGTTCGGTGAAAGTGTCTCGTTGGTCCGCAGCAATGCGAGTGTTTCCGATGCCGGCGTGTTTGACGTGACGGATTCGCCGGGACGGTTGGAGCTGGATTTGTATTGTGACCAGGTGACCGGGCGGCTGCTGGCTTACCGAGACGGCGTGCTGCAAGCGGACGTCTCGCTCGTCGATGAGGAGCCCGTCGTGCGGCGCGAGTTGACGTTGATCAACCGCGGGGATCCGGTGCAGCTGACGAGTTTCGAATTGTTCCACTGGGATGGCCAAGCGCCGCCGTCACAGTTCTTGCCCGATCGCTTCACCCTGTTTCGCGACGGATCGATCGTTGATCAAGTCGCCGAGGAATGGGATGCGGATCGATTTCGTGTCGACGGCACGTGGCACGCCATAGACGATCTTGCGCGGATGGAGTTTGCCGTGGCGACGCACGTTACATCGGCGTGTGATGTGAGTCTGTCTGGTGGTAGTCGAGTGCGCGGGCAGGTGGAAGGCCGAGATCCCGATGGTGCAATCCTTGTGCGTGATGGGACGGGAACCGTTTTGGCCGTCGCAACGTCGCGGGTCACGCGCTGGGTGGGCCGATCGGAGGACGTGACCGCGCCGCCCGTCGATGCGTCTCAATTCCAAGCGGACGGCGTGTCGCTGTGGGGACGTTTGCTGGACGGTCGCGACGTTGGAGCGACGTTCGGCTGGCGATGCTTGTCCGGCGAGAATGACGTCGGAATCTCGGCGACCGATGGCGTGACGATTCGGTTCGCGTCGACGTCGGATTCGGATGCAGAGTCCGTGCCCGAACCCGGCATGCTGGAACTGCGTTGCGGCGATCGCTTGCCCGGTCAATTGATTTCGATTCAGCCCAACGGTGTCCGTTTTCAAAGCGATTGGTGTGGGGAGGTACTGGTGGCGTTGGGCGAGGTCCGTCGAATTCGAACGGGTCCGGCGGTCGCGGCGGGCGAGACCGATGCGCCTTGGTTGACGCGTCTGCCGCGACGGATGGCGGATTCGCCGCCGACACACTTGCTGGTTTCGCCCAACGGTGACGTGTTGCGGGGGCGATTGTTGTCGATGGACGAAGACACCGCTCGCATCGAAATCCGCGGTCGGACGCGGCTGATCAATCGCTCAAGCGTGGCGGAGGTGATTTGGCTCGGGCCGTCCGACGAAGGTTCAACCGCGTGTCGCTACGTCATCACAACCCGTGACGGTGCGCGGTTGGGGCTGCAGACGGCCGGATTTGATGGCCGCGAGTTGTCGGGCAGGCAAACCGAATTGGGGAACTGTCGCGTCCCCGCGGCGGCGCTGGAAAGTCTTCGGTTCGGAACCAGAGACGCGTCGCCGGGCGAGACGTGGGATCTGGTGCCGGTGAAGGAACCGAAGACGTTTGAGTGAAGACAGCCTCTGCCGATTGATCCGCAGTCTGATTCGCAGCCAGATCCTCAGCCTGCGGGGTCTTTCAGGTTGTTTTCATCGAACCCTTTTTGGCGCAGCAGGCAGGCGTCGCAGTGGCCACAGGGTTTTCCGCCCGGGCCGGGATCGTAACAGGACAGGGTCATCGAATAGTCGACGCCCAGGCGGAGGCCCGTTTGAATGATTTCGCCTTTGGTCAGATGGATCAGCGGGGTGTGGACCGTCAGCTTTCGCCCGCTGGTGCCGCTTTGGGTCGCCAGGTTGGCCATCGTCTCAAACGCGGCGATGTACTCCGGGCGGCAATCGGGATAGCCGCTGTAGTCGAGCGAGTTGACGCCGATGAACAGATCGACCGAGCCGATGGTTTCGGCAAAGGCTAACGCCAGAGACAGGAACACAGTGTTGCGTGCCGGCACGTAGGTGACGGGAATTTCCACGCCGATCTGTTCGACGGAGTCTGATTTGGGAACCACGATCGACTGATCGGTCAGCGCCGATCCGCCGAATTGGGACAGATTGATTTCGACGACTCGGTGCGACGCGACGTCGAATTGCCGGGCCAACGCGGCGGCTCGTTCGAGTTCGTATTCGTGTCGTTGGCCGTAGCGAAAGCTGATCGTATGGATGGCAAAGTTTGCTTCGCGTGCGATCGCCAGACAGGTCGCACTGTCGAGTCCACCGGAGAGCAAGACGACGGCGGGGGGGCGGTTTTCGGTCACTGCTTTTTCCATAGCTTGCGTCCGATCGAGGGATGGTAGTTGGTCCAGTTTTCGTTGTTGGTCAAATCCGATTCGATCAGACTGGTAAAGGAAGTGATTTTGGCGTCCAGGTTGTCGATGTGATGCAACGCGATCGCTTCCAAGGTGGCCGGCAAACGGGGGCTGCCGAACTCGAGTTGGCCATGGTGGGACACGATCAGGTGCTCCAGTTGCAACCGCAAGTCGTTGGGGAAATCTTCGTCGGCGTCTTCTTCAAACGCCGCGATCGCGTCGCCGAGCATCTGCACGCCGATGACGATGTGCCCGACCAGTTGGCCGCGGTCGGTGTAGCTGAGTTCGCCGCTGGCGGAGATCTCTTCGATCTTACCCAGGTCATGCAGGAACGCGCCAAACATCAACAGCTCGGTATCCACGCCGGGATAGCGAGGTCCGAGAAACTGGCAGACTTCCATCAGGTCGACGGTGTGCCGCAGCAGCCCGCCGGGGTAGGCGTGGTGGTTGGACACGGCGGCGGTGCCCAGACGAAGTTTGGAGATGAAGGATTCGTCGGACAGGAACGCCTTTCCCAATCCGCGCAGGTAGACGTTGTGCAGGTTCTCGATCATGTCTCGCAAGGTCGCCAGGGCCTGGTCGGCGGCGCCGGCGTCGAACTGATCAAAATCGCTGGGATCGACTTCGGTCTCGGCCAGATCGTCGATGGCGGTCAAGATGACTTGCAACGCACCCTGGTGTACTTGTGTGCGGCCGACGCAATGGACATAGCCGCCGCGACGGATTTTTTCGTAATCCGAATCATCGGCGTTCCACATCATGGCGACGATCGTCCCGCTGCGGTCGGCCAGTTTGAGCAGCAGGTACTTGCCGCCCTGCCGGTTGACGCGGATTTGCTTGTCGGCCAAGCGGAAGGATTGGTCCAGAGATTGGCCGTCGGTCAGTTCGGTGACAAGCGTACGAGGCACGGCAGATTCCCTTTGGCGGGGCGTAAAATGATGAGTCGATGCAAAGGATGCGTGTGATGGCCGCCGATGGCAAGGTGTGGAGGCGTGGGATCCCCTGCGACGCGACCGGCAAAGGGACGAATTCTCGCAAACCGCTTCGTTTATGGCGGTGGACTGTTATACTGGCAGCATGTCGACTCAGATCTCATCCACCGGCAAAACCCGATCCTCGGTCAACTTGGTTCGGTCCTCGCACTCGTGGACCGAAGCCGAAAGTGCGGCCGGATTTGTGTTGCGTTATCTGTCGCCGATGCGAAAGCAGTTGACCACGGTGATGGGGTCGACCGAAGAAGCGGATCAGGCGTTGCGGATTCTATTGACGCACCTGGTTTCGGCGGGATTCGGCGAGCATCGCAAGGGGCGGCTGCGAGACTTTTTGGCGCGGGCGGTGAAATCCTGTGCCAAGGCGCGGTTGGTCGAACAGGGCGGCGCCGAATCGGACCAGGAAAAATCGCCCTCGGTGACACTCGATTCCAAGCAGTGGCTCGTGTTGTGGCGAAATTGTCTGCTCGAGCGGGCGTGGCGAGCGTTGGAACGGATGCAGCACCAAGATGCCAGCCGGCCGCTGTACAGCGTCTTGTGGGCCAGCACGATTCATCCCAAGGCCAGCTTGGAAGAGATCGCCGTCGAAGTCGAAAAGGCGTGCTCGGTCAAGCTGGATCAAGTTCAGTTGCAGCAATTGAAATTGGAAGCCAAAGCGGCCTTCGCACAGTTGTTGGCCGACGAAGTGGTCGAAACGCTGGAAAACCCGGACAAAGCAGCGGTCAAGAAGGAAATCCAGTCGCTCGGAATCGGTAGCGCGTTCAGCGGATTGACGGTTTAACGGTAGTGATTGGAACCGGGGCCGTCGTGTGTCATAATGGTGGCGTGTCCGCTGTTGTGGCCCGCCCGCAATCTCGGACGCACCGGCCGGTCTTGATCGCCATTCGGGTTGCCCCATGCACTGCCGCATTGCGCCCGCCGGCCGGTCCCCCCCTCCCCCTACCACCCGCTTTTTCCGGCAACGATCCCTGTGACCCACTGAAGTCTTGAGCCGACCGGGGCTCGACGCAAACCGTACCAACGAGGCGGACGCGTCGCCTGCGTTCCGGTCGGTCGTCAACGGGCAGTGCGTTCGGTGTCGTTATCGTTTTGGAGAAACAAACGCGATGTCCATTTTCATGCGTTTCCCGTTCCGCCTCGTCCTTGCCGCAATCAGTGTGGCAATCCTTGTCGACGTCGGCTCCGTGAAGGCTCAGGAACGCACCGCGGTGGACGAGGAGGGGCGGATCGTCAACTTTCAACGTGACATCGTTCCGATCCTGCGGGCCAGATGTTTGGAGTGTCACAACGAAGAGGAAGCGAAGGGGGACTTTCGTGTCGATGACGCCGAGACGTTCTTGTCGTACGTCGAACCGGAAGATGCCGAGTCGAGCACCGTGTTGGCGGACTACATGCTTTCGGACGATCCCGACATGCTGATGCCGCCCCCATCCAAAGGCGGCCCGATGTCGCCGCACGAGTTGTCGTTGGTGCGGGTTTGGATCGACGAAGGCGCCGACTGGCCCGAGGACGTCGCGATCGTCCCCATCTCGTCTCAGCCGGAACAAGCGGTTGCCGAGCCGGTCGCCGAAGCACCCAAGTCGCTCGTGGATCGGGTCTGGGCGTTCCAGGGTTTTTTGCATCCCGCCACCGTCCATTTCCCGATCGCGCTGTTGCTGTTCGGCGCGCTGTTCGTCGTTTTAGGATGGAAGTGGCCGGGTCTGGGGCAACAGATCCCCTTGGCCTGTTTGCTGTTGGGTTCCTTGATGGCGATCGCTTCGACCGCGATGGGATGGTCGTTCGCGATCGAGAAAGGCTACGGATCCTGGACCAAGGTCGACATGGATAGCGAAGTGTTCTGGCATCGCTGGAGCGGGGTGATCGTGGCCGTCACGTCCGCCGTGCTGGCGCTGGTCGCACTGCGAGCGTTGGCGACGAAAAATGATTCGCTCGAACGGACTTGGAAGATCGGCCTGTTGGTCGTCGCGGGAATGGTCGGCGCGGTCGGACACCAGGGTGGCGAGATGACCTATGGCAAGGATTTCTATCCCAAGGCGTTCCGAATTTTGATGGGCACCGAAGGCGAACCGGCTGAGGAACAGCTCGCGGAGGAACCCGCGGCATCGGCTGACGATGAGATCATCGCCGCGTCGGTTACCCCCGTACCGTCCAACTGACGCGGGGCGTCACGCGTGTTTGAGCCGACTCTCACCGGCTCAATCGGCATGGTAATTGCCACACGAGGACAACGCTTGTGAACCGGCTGTCTGACGCCGGGAAAAAGGATTGCAAGCGAACGCTGCACGGAGGGTGGCCTGACAAGAAAGAAACAACAGTGAGAGTGCGAATCGTGGGCGTTATCAATCAAGCGGAAGGCCAGTTCAACAGTGCAGTAGACGAAATGGATCCGCCGGTGGTGGGGGCTCTGCCCGAGTCGACGGCGCCGCTCAGGTCTCGCCGCCAAGCCTTGCGACAAAACCGTTCCAGCGGGTCTGCGACCGCGATTCTGGCACTCGAAGCGTCACACCAGCTGCGACTGGCCATCCGAGGTGTCATCGCCGTGTTGTGCGTGGTGGCGGTGTTCCTGTTTCTTTTCTTTCCGGAGTTTTCCGGATACGCAACGCTGTCGTTGCCGATGTTGGTGGTCGCGTTTATGGGGCTGCGTTTTTTCGGCAGGACGGCTCGTCTAATGGGAGCAGTTGGCGGTCGATTTTCGCGCAGACGGCGTGGACGTTTGGCGACCGCAGTGGTCAGTTCTGTGTCAAGTTTTGTGCTGAAAGGATTCATCGGATTCTTGTTAGCGAGCGCTGCCGTGATCGGATCCACCTATGAACTTCCCTACGTCGGTTTTGTTGCGGTGGTGTTGCTGTTGGCAGCCGTCTTGTCGAACTATCCGGGCCGCGGATTGTTTCCCGGGATGAGGTATGAAGAGCGTCGCGAGCGGTTGCGGCGCCAATCGCAGGAAGCTTTGGCGTGTGCGTCGTTCGACGCGCTCGTGGCGCCGCGGGAATCGTTTCGTCGCGTCGACGGCAATCACCTCTGTGTCACCCCAGTCAGCATGGATTTTAAGGATTCAGCTCTGGACCCGAGTGATGGCATCGACATCGAGTATGACGAGGTGGAAATCGAAGAAGACGATTTCTTCTGCGACGGCTACAGCAACGACTACCGAGATGACTACCGCGACGCACCACCGCAGTTGCACGTGATCGGCGAATGATCGGTGGCGGGGTGTCGTCTAGCCCGTATTTCTACGTCGGGTGATTTCTGGTGATCGGCGGATCGCGTATTCTGTGTGAGGGACGTTCCGGGCACGAATCACGCAATCATGGACACGGGAAAACGAGTGGCGAAAAGCGAAAAGAAGAAAAAACCGGGTTCCAAAACCGCCTCACGCAAAGCACTGATCGATCGTCCGCTGCCGGAGGATCGTTTTCTCAACCGCGAACTCAGCTGGCTGGCATTCAATCAACGCGTTCTGGCCCAGGCGGCCGACGGCAGCTTGCCGATTCTCGAACGCGCCAAGTTTCTGGCCATCACCAGTTCCAACCTGGACGAATTCATGATGGTCCGCGTCGGCGGGCTCAAGATCTTGCACCAACGCAACCCGACGCAGCGGGATCCGGCAGGCTTGGTGGCGGTCGAGCAACTGCAGGCAGTCGCCAAAAAGGGGCATGAGATCGTCTCACGGCAGTACCAATTACTTCGCCAGGAGGTGCAGCCGAAATTGGAGTCGGCCGGCATCGCGCAGATCGATTTGACGCAAGCCAGCGAGGCCGAGCATGGCTCGGCGACCGCCCGATTCTGGCGAGATGTCTTTCCCGTGCTTTCTCCCCAAGCGGTTTCCTCGGACAGCTTTCCGCTGCTGCAAGGCCTGGGGTTGCACCTGTTCATCCGTCTGAAACGGGATCCCGACACCCGGCTCGGCAAGGCGAGCGACGGTCCGGAGTCGGGCGAAGCAGAGGGCTCTGCCGAAACGTCGGAATACGCGTTGATTCCGATGGGGCGGTCGCTGCAACGCGTGTTGCCGATCTCGGGCGACAAACGGCACGGGTATGTCTTGTTGGAGAGTTTGGCGGCACACTTTGTCGACGAATTTTTTCCGGGCCGCGAAGTGCTCGAGTGTGTCCCCTTTCGGCTGACCCGCAACGCCGACATCGAGTTTCGCGAAGACGCCGCGAGCGATCTGCTGGGCGGGATGGAAGAGATCTTGGAGAACCGGCGCTACGCCAGACCGGTTCGTCTGGAATACGGAGCGTCGGCCAGCGAGGAGGCGGTCGAGTTCTTGCAGAAGGTTCACCACTTGCACCCCGAAGACCTGTACGCGATCGACGGCCCGATCGATCTGAGCTTTCTGTTCACGCTGCACGGGGAAGAGGGTTTCGATCACCTCCGCGATGAAGTCTGGCCGGCCAAGCCACATCCGCGGATCGATCCGGAAGAGTCGATGTTCACGACGATCGCGGCGGGCGATGTGTTGATGGTCCATCCCTACGATCGATTCGACTCCGTCGTGCGGTTGATCGAGGAGGCTGCGGCGGATCCGGATGTGTTGGCGATCAAACAGGTGTTGTATCGAACCAGCAAAAACAGCCCGGTCGTTGCGGCGTTGGAACGCGCCGCCGAACGCGGCAAGTACGTCACCGCGATCGTGGAATTGAAAGCCCGCTTCGATGAGGCGCGCAACATCGAATGGGCAAAGGAAATGGAACGCGCCGGCGTCCAGGTCATTTATGGAATCCACGGGCTCAAGACGCATGCCAAGGTGTGCATCATCGTTCGGCGTGAACCGCAAGGCATCGTCCGCTACATGCACTTCGGCACCGGCAATTACAACGAGGCCACGGCGAAGCTGTACAGTGACATTTCATTGCTGACGTGTGACGAGGTGTTGGGCCACGACGCGACGAACTTTTTTAATGCGATCACCGGTGCCAGCCAGCCCAGGGCGCTGGAAGAGTTGGCCGCCGCACCGACCACGATGCGACGCCGCTTTCTGGATTTGATCGAAGAGGAAACGCAGCGCAGTCTGCAGGGCGGCCGCGGGCAAATCACCGCCAAACTCAACGCGTTGGTGGACCCGGAGGTCATCGATACGCTTTATCGTGCCAGTCGCGCGGGGGTGAAGATTCGCTTGAACGTCCGTGGACAGTGTTGTTTGCGGCCCGGTGTGAAGAACTTGAGCGATTCAATCGAAGTGATTTCGATCATCGATCGGTTCCTGGAGCACGCGCGGATTTTCTGTTTCCATCAGGACGGCGACGAGAAACTATTGATCGGCAGTGCGGATTGGATGACACGGAACTTGGATCGCCGTGTCGAGCTGTTGGTGCCTGTGGCGGATCGCAAGTGCTGTGATCGGTTGAAGGAAGTGTTGGAGACTTATTTCCAGGACAACACCAATTGCTGGAAGATGATGCCCGACGGCGAATACCGTCAGCCCGATCGAGGTGATGAGCCTCCGTTGCGTTCCCAGCGGGTGTTGTACGACCGTGTGGTCAACACATGGAAGAAAGCCGAATCGAGTCGCCGCGCGACGTTCCGCCCGATCAGTGCGGGAAGCTAGAGCGCGGGAAGCTAGAGTGGGGTAAGCATCCTGCTTGCCATCCACGCCGGCTCCGCCGGCGGGCTTGGGTAGGGCATGCTGTGCATGCCAATTGCTACCGACAACCTCCCCCCTTTCGATCGGCCGGCGGCTTTGCCGCCGGCCGATCGAAAGGGGGGAGAGGGTTTGGGCTTTCTTTCCTGGGGTGGCGGTCACTTCGCTGCGCTCGTTCCCTGACCCCAGGCTCTGTTGTGGATGCCCTTTGGGCAACGGCCGCGGTATGAGTTGCGCAGCAACGTGAATTGGGCATCAGCGACCCATTCCGCAGCGACCGATTTTGCGCCGTCCAGGCGGAGCCTCGGAACAAGTCGGTGACCCGGCCTCACACGGTGACTTCGACGCTCAATGAATCTTGATCGGCGTAGCGGCGGCGGATCGGTTCGATCTCTTGTTCGATGAACTCGTCGACTTGTTCGGGGGCGCGTCCGACGAAATCGAGCGGGTTGATTTCGGTGTCGAACGAGACGGCGGAGAAGGCGTCGTCGTTCTTGAGCCGTTCGATCATGTCATTCGGTTTGCCTTCGGCGTTGACCAATCGAGCGACTTCGCGGCTGTGGACGCGAATCCGTTCGTGCAGCTCTTGGCGATCTCCGCCCGCTTCGACGGCGCGCATCATGATGTTTTCCGTTTCCATGTACGGCAATTCCTTCGCCAGATTGTGCTCGATGGTCTTGGGGTAGACGACGAATCCGCTGGCGATGTTTTGCATCAGCACCAAGGAGGCGTCGATCGCCAGGAAGGCTTGGGGGATCACCAGCCGGCGGTTGGCGCTGTCGTCCAGCGTGCGTTCCATCCACTGCGTGGCGGCCGTCATCGCCGGACTGCTTTGCAAGCTCATCACAAACCGTGTCAGGGCACAAATCCGCTCGCTCCGCATCGGGTTGCGTTTGTAGGGCATCGCCGACGAACCGATCTGTTGTTTTTCGATCGGTTCTTCGATTTCTTTGCGGTTGGCTAACAGCCGGATGTCGGTCGCGGTCTTGTGCAGGCTTTGGGCGATCCCGCTGAGTGCGTCCAGCAATTGCGCGTCGACTTTCCGCGGATAGGTTTGCCCGGTCACGGCGTAGGTTCGTTCGAATCCGATTTTCTCTGCAATGCGGCGTTCCAGCTGGCGGACCTTGTCGTGATCGCCCCCGAACAATTGCAGGAAACTGGCTTGGGTCCCGGTGGTTCCCTTGGCGCTGCGGGCGCAGAGCGTGTCGAGTCGGTGTTCGATTTCGTGCAGGTCCAGGACCAGGTCATAGGTCCACAGGCAGCACCGTTTGCCGACGGTCGTCGGTTGGGCGGGTTGCAGGTGGGTGAAGCCAAGGCAGGGCAGGGCACGGTGCTGGGCGGCGAAGGTGGCCATCGTGTCGATGGTGGCGGCCAGCCGTCGGGCGACCAATCGCAGCGCGTCGCGGATCAAAATGACGTCAGCGTTGTCGGTGATGAAACAACTGGTGGCGCCCAGGTGAATGATTTTCTTGGCGTCGGGGCATTGGTCCCCGTAGGCCTCGACATGGGCCATCACGTCGTGGCGTCGAATCCGCTCGTATTCTTGGGCCACGTCCAGATTTAGATTGGACTCAAACGCGCGGAGTTGGTCCAATTGCGTGTCAGAAATTTCGATTCCGAGCTCTTTTTCGCTTTCTGCCAGGGCAATCCAGAGGCGTCGCCAGGTCTGGAAACGTCGATTGGGGCCCCAAAGCGTCGCCATTTCTCGAGACGAATAGCGTTCGATCAGAGGGTTTTGGTACGTTGATTCGGCGGGATTAGACGAGGATAAAGTCATTTCGATGGTATTGGGACGTCGGAATCGAAGGCGTTTCGTGGTTCAATCGAGTGCGATAACATACTGGGCTTGCGATGTCTGACAATTCGTCGATCGATGAACGCCACTCGTTGCGAGTAGGTCTCGCTCCCCCTCGAGATTCACAAGCCGCTGAGTCCAATATGCATTTGAGCCTTATTGAGCGATTCTCCGCCCCGGCGTTTTTTCGAATCAGCGGATTTTTTCACAACATAGTGGCAGCTCAACGTCAGCGTTTGCCGAAAGATAATTTTATGAGAGTTGGTCTTCCTTTGATCCGATCGTCGGCGGCTGTCCTGTGTGGCGTCGCCTTGTTGTCCCTGGCCCCTTTGGCTTGTGCTGCGGAACCGGTGCAGCTTGAGCAGGAGGCCGAATCGCCCCAGGTCGAAGTCCAACCGGGGCAGGAGCCGGGGCAGGCAAAAGCGGACGAATATGTCTCCGCGGTTGATCTGTTGCCCGAATCCACTGCGGGGGTCATCCGGATTCCCGAGTTGCCGGCGTTTTGCGACGCCTGGGAACGAACGCAGATCGGGCTGCTGTTTGCCTCCGAGGAAATGCAGCCGTTTCTCGATGACCAGCGGGAACGCGCGCGGTCGTACTTTGATTCGCTCAACCGCAAGATCGGATTGAAACCCGATGATCTGTACGAGATCGCGTCGGGAGAAGTCACCCTGGCGTGGTTGTCGTTCACCGATGACAAACGCCGTCCGTATGCACTGTGCGTCATCGCGGACATTCGCGACCGGAAAGTGGAAGCCGACCAGGCAGCGGAAAAGATCGACGCCGACTTGAAAGCCGGTGGCGCGGTTCGCACCGATGTCAAATACGGCGACGAAACGATTCGGGTCTACCGCACCAAGCCGAAACCCGGGCAACTGAAAATCGTCGAGATCGCGCTGACCTGGAATGACGATCGCTTTATCGCGGCCGATCGCGAGAGCGTGGTTCAAGGTGTGATGGACGTCGCCGCCGGAAAATCGCCCGCCAAAGCCTTTTCCAGCCGAGCGTCCTACCAACAAGTGCTCGCCGATTCGACCGCCGAGATCGATTCGGCAAACGAGAAACAAGCAACGGTCTGTTGGCAGTGGTATGCCGAGCCGTTTGCCATGGGACGGATCTTGCGCGAGGTCGTCGAGTATGACCGCCGCGATGATCTGGATGTGATCGAGCTGCTCGAGCGACAGGGCTTTGGCGTGATCGAGGCGGTCGGTGGCGTCGGTGTCGTGGCCGGCAAGCGATTCGACGTGCTTCACTGCGGCGTCGTGTTGGCCCCCGGCAAATTGACCAAAGCCGCTCGGATGTTGCAGTCCAAGAATTCCATCCGTCTGCCGATTCCAACTTGGCCGACCGAAGACACCGGCGCGTTCTTTCGATTCAATTGGGAATTGGAGTCCGCATTTTGGGCGGCCGAATCGTTGGTCAACGATGCGTTGGGCGAAGATCTATTTCGGCCGATGATTGAAGGGATCCGCGATGACCCCGAAGGCCCGCAGATCGATATCGCGAGAGACTTTTTGCCCAACTTGGAAAACGAGGTGATTCTGATCACCGACAATACGATGCCGGCCGGGCCAGAGTCGGATCGGATGTTGGTCGCCCTACGGATCAAGAACGCGGACGTCGTCGCCAAGGTCGTTCAGAAAGCGATGGAAGTCGAACCGGACGCGATCAAATTGGAGGTGCCCGAGTTCGACGTCTGGCGTGTCGAACGCGGCAAGAACGACAGTGATGATATCGACGCCCAATTGGCGGCACTCGGCTTTGACGAAAACATCGACGAAGAAGACACCTCGCCGTTGCTCAACCACTGGGCGATCGCGGTTGTCGAAGGCCAGCAGGATGACGATGCCGACTACCTAATGTTTTCCAGCCACTCGGAATTGTTGGTTAAGCTCGGCAAACGCGTTCGAGTCGGAGAGACGGGAGATCGTTTGGCGGCGACCGAGCGTACCAAGACAATCGTCGCAGCGATCGACGATTTGAATCAGGGCAACGAGGTCACCTACGACAGTGTCGTTCACCCCAGCATCGCATTGCGGGCACGCTACGAACTGCTGCGGAAAGGACAACTCAAGGACAGCGATTCGCTGATCGCCAATTTGCTCCGGCGGATCGTCGAAAACGACGAAGACGGCGAGCCGGATCCGATTCAAGCCGGCAAGCTGCCGCCGTTCGAGACGATCAAAGAATTCTTCACCAGTGCCGGAGCGTTCTGGGAAAAGACCGACAGCGGTTGGACCATGACCGGGTTCTTGATGGCTGAGTAGTCGTTTGTCTGACATTTGTTAGCGGAACGGCGCGAGCCGTCCTGTGTCAGCGCGAAAGCACCCTGGAAAACTGGAAGGCTCGCGCCCTGCCGCTTCGTAAGGCCCGTCGGCTTGCGCCAAACGGCTGATGATCGTTTGACATCAGCCGGTTCGCGCAAGCGTCCGGGCCTTTTCCGTTGAGGTTTCACGCCAGCGGCGTGCCACATCAAAGCTTGGGGTCGCGCCCGCGCACCCCAAGATCCGGTCTAAAGCACTTCCTTGAGTGCCTCGATCATCACCGGCAGGACTCGGGCTTGGACGTCGCTGAGCGTGCCTTCTTGGAACGCACCGGCGGCCGCTTTGTGCCCGCCGCCGCCGAACTGTTCGGCGATCTCGTTGACGGCAAGATCGCAGCGGCTGCGGAACGAAATTTTGAAACCGCCGCGTCGTTGGCCGACGAAGATCACCGCCGCCTTGGTGTTGGCAACCGCCAGGGTCAGATTGATCGAATCTTCGGTATCACTGGGCAACGCCCCGACCGCTTCAAAGTCTCTGGTTTCGACGTAGGTGTGCATCAGCGCGCCGTCGAGTTCGCTTTGGGTTCGCGAGAGGATCAGGCCGCGTAATTTCAGTCGCGCCAGCGTGTCGCGTTCGTACAGGTCGCTGTAGACTTCGGCCGGGACCACACCGGCGTCCACCAGCCGCGCGATGACGCGATAGGTTTCCGCGGTCACGCTACCGAAACGGAACCAGCCGGTGTCGGTGGCGATCGCGGCAAACAGTGGCTGGGCCATTTGACGGGTGATCGGGACGCCCAACGCATCGGCCGCTTGCACGACCAGGGTTCCGCACGCCTCGGCTTGGTAATCCTTGTACATCGTCGCGCCCAGGTCGTCTTCACCGACGTGGTGATCGAGCACCATCTTGTCGCACGACGCGGCTCGCACGACGTCGGCCATGTCGCCCAGTTGAACCCACGCGCTGGTGTCCAGGATCATGATGCAATCGGCCGAGATGTCTTCGGGCTCGACGTCGTCACCGAGGATTTCGATGTTGCCGGCGGGGTCGAGGAATTGCAGCGACGGTGGGACGCGGTGGGCGTTGATGATGCGGACGTCTTTGCCGATCTGGCGAAGGACATGCGCCATGCCCAGTTCGCTGCCCAGGGCGTCGCAGTCCGGCCGCACGTGGCTGACCAGGACAAAGGATTGGTAGTGGCTGATTTGGTCGACAAATCGTTTCCAGTTGACGCTCATCGGGGATCGGTCGCGTTAGGGGAGTGCCAGCAGTTGCTGGGCGGATTGAATGTCTTTTCGCAGTTGGTCGGCGATCGCTTCGACGGAATCAAAACGAACGACGCCTCGGACACGATCGATCAACTCGACGGAGACGGTTTGCCCGTAGAGGTCGCCGCTGAAACCGATCAAGTGGACTTCCACCTTCGTCGGATCACCCGATTGAAACGTCGGGCTTTCGCCGATGTGGATTGCGGCCGGGTGGCGGGTGGTTCCGACCGAGGCAAACCCGGCATAGACGCCCCCGGCGGGGATGACCACGTCGATCTGTTCCAGGTTGGCGGTCGGGAAACCGAGGGTGCGGCCCCGCCGATCGCCCTGGGCGACGACGCCGCAGAGCAGATGTGGCGTGTCCATCATCGCAGCCGCCTCGCGGACGTTCCCTTCGGCCAACAGGTCGCGGATCCGTGTGCTGCTGATCATCGCGCCGTCGGCCGATTCCATCTCGGCGACGCGGAATTCGATGCCTTGATCGTGACACAATGTTCGCAGCACCTCGACGTCGCCGCGGCGGTCTTTTCCGAAACAAAAGTTTTCGCCTTCGACCACGCCGCGGCATTTCAAATTGTCCCGGACCAGTGCGCCAAAGAACCGTTCGGGCGAGAGGTTCAACAGGTCCGTTGAGGTCTGGCAAACGACCAGATAGTCGATGCCGAGTTTCGTCATCCGACGCGCGCGTTCCTCGACCGAAGTCAACCGTTTGGGGGCTAATTCGGGACGCAGGATCGCGATCGGATGGGGATCAAACAGGCAGGCGATCGCGGGGCCGCCGAGTCGATCGGCCAGTTGCCGGGTCTGCCCCAGTAAGCTGGCGTGGCCGAGGTGCACGCCGTCGAAATTCCCGATGCTGACGACACCACCTTGCAGCGCAGCATCGACCGCGGAGAGGGTGATATCGGGAATCGAAACAATTTCGGTCACGAGAAGCGAATGGGCGGGGAGGGGGCGGCCGCAATCGGGGGCCAAAACGCGTAGTTTGGCCGATTGGCAAGGATCGGGGGAGTGGGGGCGGAAATCTCGCCCGAACGGTCCCCCGCAGGATTCCGACGGCGACGCGTCAGCCGGCTCGCGCCAGCGTCCGGGCTTGGTGATCGTTGGGCCCGTGGGCTCGCGCCAAACGGCTGATGATCGTTTGTAATCAGCCGGCCCGCGCCAGCGTCCGGGCACCGCGGTCCGGCGACGACCGAATCAAACCGTCATCGCAGTCGGTCGAACAGCCACTTGGGGGCTCCATTGCGTAGCCCGTCGATCAGCACCGCGATGATGATGATCACGCCGATGATGATGTGGGTGTAGGTGTTGGGGATCGACAACATGGTGCACCCGCTGCTGATCGTTTTGATGATCAGCGCGCCGATGATCGTTCCCAGTACCGATCCGCGTCCGCCGCTCAGGCTGCCTCCGCCCAGCACCACTGCGGCGATGATTTCCAATTCCTTGCCCGTGCCGTCGGACGGGTTCCCGTTTTTGACGTTGGCAAAATAGAGCAGGGCACCGACGGCGACAAAGACACCGGCCAAGGCGTACACCAAGGCGGTCGTCCAGCCGACCCGAATTCCACACAGTCGCGCCGTCGAGGCGTTTGATCCGATCGCGACCACGTTGCGGCCGAACACGGTGAAGTGCATCACCGCGGCGACCAGCAATCCCAGCACGATTGCGATCAACGCGCTCGAGGGGATGTGCAGGAAACCCAACCAGTAGTGATCCGAATTGCTGCCGGTGTAACACAGATAGCGCAACCAGTCCGGCAGGTGTCCCGACTCGGGGTACACGGTCGATTCGTCCGCGATGACTTGCCCCAGTCCTAGAAAGATCGTCATCGTGCCGAGCGTGACGATGAACGGCACCATCTCGGTCAAGCTGATGATCAGTCCGTTGATCAAACCGCACAGGATGCCGACGCCCAGTCCGAGGGCGAGTGCGGCGGCGATCCATGTCGCCGCGCCGGCCTGGTCGGCCGGAATCGTGTAGTCGCGAAACGCGATCGCCAGCGCGGTCCCGCTGAGTGTCAACGCGGTACCGGCGGACAGGTCGATGCCGCCGGCGATGATGATCATTGTCATGCCGAGCGCGGGGACGGCGATCAGGGCGGCGGAATTGACGATCACGCGGGCGTTGCGCGGCGAAAAGAACCGGCCGCTGCCGAATTGCCAGTCCAGCAGCGCGAACAGTGCGATGATCGCCAGTAAAGCCAACGTCGGCCCATGCCGAAACGAAGTCAGCCAATGCAATTTATTTCGTCGTGTTTGGTTTTCGGTCATCGTTCTTCCACGGCAGCCAGTGCCGCCACCATCAATTCCTCTTCGTCCCATTGATCTGCATCACGCGTTTCGGCAAGCCGACCACGCGTCATCACGCCGACTCGATCGCAGACCGCCAATAATTCCGGCAGATACGAGCTGACAAAAATGACCGTTTTCCCGTCGGCCGCCAACTCGCCCATCATGCGATAGATTTCCGCTTTGGTGCCGACGTCGATTCCCTTGGTCGGTTCATCCAGCAGATAGATCTCCGCGTCTTGGGCGAGCAGCCTCGCGATCGCGACTTTCTGTTGATTGCCGCCGGACAGTTCGGATACCGACTGGCCGGGATCTTGGGCTTTGATTTCGACTTTCTTGATCCACTCTCTGGCGTCGCGCAGGCGTGCCTTCAAGTTGATCCAACCGGCGGTGGTGTAACGATCGTGGTTGCCCATCGCCAGGTTTTCGACGATCGACAGGTTTTGCGCCAAGCCTTCGTTCTTGCGGTCTTCGCTGAGCAGTCCGAACCCGGCTTTGCGGCGCCCGCGAACGTTGTGTGGCAGTCGTCGTCCGTCCAGTCGCACATGGCCGGCATAGGTCGGTTCCAAGGCGAACAGGCAGCGCAGCAATTCGGTGCGTCCGGCGCCGACCAGTCCGGCGACGCCAAAGATTTCTCCCCGACGCAGTGCCAGCGAAACGTCTTTGGGCATCGGCGCCGCACCCAGGTCTTCGACCTCCAGACGCACCTCGCCGATTTCGTGGGGCACCGAGGGGAACAGGTCGTCGACGTCGCGGCCCACCATCAGCGAGATGATTTGGTCGTCGGTGATCGACGCCAGTTGGCCGCTGCCGACAGAATTGCCATCGCGTAGGACCGCGTAATCGTCCGCGACGCGGCGAACTTCTTCCAAGAAGTGGCTGATGTAAATGATCGCCAACCCGCGGCTGCGAAGGTTGTCGATGATTTGAAACAACCGGTCCACGTCGGCCGCCGGCAGCGAACTGGTCGGTTCGTCAAACAGAATGATCTTGGCGTCGCTGATCAGGGCGCGTGCGACTTCGATCAACTGTTGCGTGGCGACGGATTGGTCGCCGGTGCGGGCTTTGGGGGAGACGTGATGGAGGCCGACGCGATGCAGTGCTTCGGTGACCGCAGCGCGTTGGTTGGATCGAAACAGTGTTCCCGCGCCGGTGCCGGTGCGTCCCAGCATCACGTTGTCTTCGACGCTCAAGTCGGGTGCCAGGGTCAGTTCCTGGTACACGATTGCGACACCGCTGTCGCGCGCGTCGATGGGGCTGGATGGACGGTAGGGCCGGCCTTCGAGAGACATCGTTCCGGCATCGGCACGATGCGCGCCGCTGAGTGTTTTCAGCAGCGTGCTCTTGCCCGCGCCGTTCTCGCCGATCAATGCCAACACGCGACCCGCGTGGGCCGACAGCGAAACATTTTCCAGTGCGATCGTGGGGCCGAACCGTTTGCTGATTCCGGTGACTTCGAGCAACGGGTTCACTACAGCGTTTCGGGTTGGAGCAGTTTTTGATACTTCTCTTCGTCCATGTTCTCCGGCGTCGCCAGGTATTCACCGGTGCTTTGAAACGCTTCGGCGGATTTGCCGTTGAGCGAATCGACGAGCGTGATGACGGATTGATATCCCATCTGCACGGGATCTTGCAGCACGATGCCGTGGCAATGGCCGTCTTTCATCGCTTGGATCAGGGCGTCGCTGGGGTCAAAGGCGATGAATTTGATTTTGCCCGCCATGCCTGCGTTCTTGATCGCTTCCAGCGTCCCGTTCGCGTTGGGTTCGCAGACGGCAAAGATCCCCGACAGTGTTTCACCATGCAGTTGCAGCAGTTGGTCGACCTTTTCTTTGGCGCTGGTGGCGTTGCCACCGGCGTATTGGTCGGAGGAAACGACCGTGATGTCGGGATACTTCTTGAGTGCGTCCAGGTAGCCGTTTTCGCGTTGCTCGGTGCTTTCGCTGCCGGCGAGGTAACGCAGCAAAATGACGTTGCCTTTTTCGCCGATGGCCTTGGCCATCGCGTCGCCGGCCATCTGACCGCCCTTGAAGTTGTCGGTCGCGACGTAGCTGACGATCTCGGGGCCCTCGTCCAATCCGCTGTCGAAGATCACGACCGGAATGCCTTCACCGATCGATTCTTCGACCGCGTCGACCAGGCCGCCTTTTTGGTTCGGTGCCAAGGCGATGCCGTCGACGCCCATTGTGATCATGTCCTTGACGACTTCGATTTGGCTGCCGGTGTCGCTTTCCTCGACCGGGCCACGCCAAACAATTTCGACGTTGCCGATTTCTTGGGCCGCCTTCTCGGCGCCGAAGTGCACCGATCGCCAGAACTCGTGGCTGGTGCCCTTGGGGATCACCGCGATCCGGAGTTGCTTGCCGTCGGATGCGTTGTCCGCGTTGGACGCGGAGGAATTGTCGGACGAAGATTTACAACCGGCCACGATCAAGGCGATGACCAGCAGCGAGGCGAAAGACACAGGAAAACGTTTCATGGGAGACTTCGTAGCGATCGGGAAGAGAGGAGGGCAGGGGAACCGCAATGATAGCCGATTCAGCACGCGGCGTGAGCCAGTGGCGCGTCTGCTCAGCCGCCACGCGGCGCTCGCTGACGCATCCCGCTGGGGTGTTGCTCAGTTCAGCAATCCGATCGCCTCGGGGAGCGATTGCAGCAGTTCCACGCAGGTCATGGCGGGCTGGGAGTGGTTCGCCGCGGCGATGTCACCGGCCAGACCGTGAACAAACACGCCCAATCGTGCGGCGTCCCAGGGCGAAAGTCGTTGGCCCAGCAGTGACGTGACGATCCCGGTCAAGACGTCACCGCTGCCGGCACTGGCCATGCCGGGGTTCCCCGTGTTGTTGACAAACCGCACGGCGCCGCGGCCGTCCGCTGCGCGACCGACCACGACGGTCGGTCCGCCTTTGACAACGATCGTCATGCCGTGTTTCTCCACCAGCGATTCCGCCGCGGCAAGTTGGCCGTCGCGATCGCCGGCGGAGACTCCCGTCAGCCGCGCCAGTTCGCCGGGATGGGGCGTCAGGACGAGCTTGGATTGATCGCGGGGCAGGGCAGGGGACTCCAGCAGTCGGTGCTCGGACAACAGGTTGATCGCGTCGGCGTCCATCACACGCAGGCAATCGTTTTTTTCCAACAGCGATTCGACGATCCGCAGCGAACCCGGACCGGTGCGCATGCCCGGACCAACGCCGACGGCATCAAATGAATCGATCGATGGCAGAGTTGCCGACAAACTGAATTGACCGTCACCGGTCTCGGCCAGCGGGATCGTCATGATGCCGGGATGAAAGCCTGCGACGGTTTCCAGGCAGCGATCCGGGATGGCCGTCGAAACCAGTCCCGAACCGGTTTTCAGTGCCGCCATGGATGACAAGGCGATCGATCCCGCCATGCCACGCGAACCGCCGATCAGCAACACGCGTCCGAAGTCGCCTTTGTGCGCATCGGATGCACGGGCGGGGAAGGGCAGGGGAGGCGCGGGGTGGGACATGGGGGAAGACGGCGGCCAAGGGAGGGTTAAGAGTGGTCGGGTCGGTGGACCGATCGGATTTCAGACCATCATACAGGCCACGCATACAAGGCCACGCACACGCCGCGAAGAATTGGGGACGGACTGAAACGCCTGCCGCGTTTCGCTAAGCGGAACGTTGAAGTTGTCGGACGACCAGTCCCGCCAAGTAGGCCGCTTTGAACCCGGCGTCGATGTTGACGACGGCGACGTTGGACGCACAGGAACTGAGCATCCCCAGCATCGCGGTCAGCCCGCCGAGGGTCGCGCCGTAGCCGACGCTGGTCGGGACGGCAAACACCGGGACACTCAAGTGACCGCCGACGGCCGCCGGCAGGGCACCTTCCATGCCGGCGATCACGACCACGGCGGAGGCCTCACGCAAGTGCGGCACCGCGGCCAGCAGCCGGGCCGGGCCGGCCACGCCGATGTCGTCGAATTGTCGAAACGGGATTCCCATCCAGTGCAGGGTCTCGATCGCTTCTTCGGCCACCGGAGCATCGGTGCTGCCGGCGGTGACCACGGCGGCGTGCGCGATTTCGGCCGCGTCGGGAACGGCGGCTGCATCGTTTGAACGTGGCAGTGGAGTCGGCAGTGGCGGATCGGAGATCCCGGCGGTCAGCGTCCTGGCGATCGGGTTGAAACGCACACCGGGGATTTGGGCTTGGACTTGTTCGGCGACTGCGGCGGCGACGCGTGTGGCGAAGGACGGTTGCCCGGCGTCTTGTTGGGCCTGGATGATGCCCGCGATCATGTCGGCCGGTTTGCCGTCGCCATAGATCACTTCGGGGAACCCGCATCGGCGCTGGCGATCCAGGTCCAGGGTGACGCGATCAGTCGCCGTGCCGCCGCCAGCGTTTGAGCCGCCAGCGTTTGAGCCGCCAGCGTTTGGCGTCGAGAAGGGGCCAGTGGTCAGGGTGGCCAAGGCGTCCGACGCGCTGATTCGGCCGGTCGCGACATCGGTCAGCAGGCGGGCCAAGTCGTTGGGATCGGGTTGATGCGGCGGATGGTGCGGCGGATGGAGAGGCAAGGAACGGCCGTGAAAAGTCGGGGAGTGGGACGGGTCGGGGCAGGGCAGGGGAGTCTTGGTCAAAGCGGGGTTCGCAACTCGACGATGCGCTGGTCCAATGTGCTGCAGTTCCATGTTATCCAATCAGGGTCGCCCGGGCGAAGGCGACGTCGCGAGCCTAGAATGTGTCCCCCCCAATTCCGGCGGGCCAGCTCCGGCGCTTTCGGTGACCCCCCAACCTTTCACTAGACAGCATCAACAAAGGCATTTGTTCATGTCGACCAAAAAATGCGTATTGGCGTACTCCGGCGGTCTGGATACCTCCGTCATCCTGGGATGGTTGCAGGACCAAGGATACGAAGTCCATGCGGTGTATGTCGATTTGGGGCAACCCTGTGAGGACCGCGACGCGATCATGCAAAAGGCGCGGGATTGCGGTGCGGCGTCAGCGAAATTGATCGACGTCCGCGAAGAATTGTGCCGCGACTTTGCCTTCCCCGTGCTCGCCTGGCAGGCCAAGTACGAACAGATCTATCTGCTGGGAACCTCGATCGCGCGGCCGTTGATCAGCAAGGTTTGTCTGCAAGTGGCTCGCGAAGTGGGGGCGGTCGCGTACGCCCACGGTGCGACCGGCAAGGGCAACGATCAGTGTCGTTTCCAGCTGGCCGCCGAAGCACTCGATCCCACGGTAGAGATCATCGCACCGTGGCGAATCAAGGCATTCCGTGACGCGTTCCCCGGCCGAACCGAATTGATCGCCTACTGTGCCGAGAAGAACATTCCGGTCAAAGCGTCGACCGCCAAACCGTACAGCAGCGACGAAAACGTCTTGCACATCAGTTACGAGGCGGGCGAGCTGGAGGAATTGGACGTCAACGGCGTCGAACTGGTCGAATTCGGGATGGGAGTCAGCCCCCAGGAAGCTCCCGACGAAAGCGAATCGGTGACGATCGGATTCGAATCGGGCGTCCCCACCACGCTCAACGGCCAGACCGTCAACGCGTTGGAAATGGTCGAACGGCTCAATGACATCGGCGGTCGAAACGGCATCGGTCGAATCGACATGATCGAGAACCGTTTCGTCGGGATGAAAAGCCGCGGCGTCTACGAGTCGCCCGGCATGACGATCCTGTACGACGCGTTGATGTATGTCGAGCAATTGACGATGGACCGCGACCTGATGCACCTCCGTGATCGGCTCGCTCCGGAAGTCGCCGAGATGGTGTATTACGGGTTCTGGTACACGCCCAAGATGGACGCCCTGATGTCGTTCATCAAGCAAGCCCAAGCAATCGTAACTGGTGAAGTCACGCTGAAGCTGTACAAGGGCAACATCTCGGTCGACTCACGAAGCAGTCCGAACAGCTTGTACGACGCCGAAATCGCGACGATGGAAGGCGGCGGGTCGTACAACCAGGATGACGCCGAAGGCTTCTTGCGGATTCAGGGCTTGCCCAGCCGAGTCCAAGGCACCGTGACGCCGCGGAAGTACTAGGCGGCCAAGAGGTTCCTGGGGCAGCGCAACCCTGGGCTGCAAAAAGTTCGGGGTTGACGATCTTCTTCCTTTGCGCTGGTTTCATTCTTGAAATGCCTGGCGCCCGTTTCCCCATTGCAGGACACGGAGCAAGAGATTGAAAATTGCAAAATGAAAACTTCCAATTGCAAATTTGCATTTTTCAATTTTCAATCTTCCGTCCGCCCAGGTTCCTCACGACCCATCCTGTCTCGGCTGAAGCGAGGCCGAGCGGTGATGGAAATCAAAAGGAAGCGAAGTCGCGTAAACCGAACAGAGTGTCAACACCAACGTTTTAGCGGTCCAGCGCAACCCTCGCAAATGCTCGGTTCGCTTGCCCCGAGCTATGGATATGCATTCCCCTTGGGCGGTTTGCCGCTTGTGTCGGTGCCAATGGCCTGTCATAGAGGGGGCAGGGGATCTCGAGACCAACGGCGCTCAGACGAGCGTCTTCTTATCGCTAAAGGCAGGGGGTCTGGTCGGCCCTTTCTTTGCCCCCCCCCAATCCGTGCCTGCTGATTGACCGGCGCGGTTGTGTGACTTAGCTTGCCTATCGCGAATGTTGTGATTGTTGGGAAAATCCGCCATGGGTTGTCGCCGTTCGCGCCTCCCAAGCGTTCAAGAACGCGAAGGGGTCTATTCCAATGGGTTCGCGAGAGCTGGCTCGCCCGATGAGGGTTGGCTGGATCGCTGAGCCGAATTCTTTTCAAGGTGAGAGCGATGCCGTTGCGGACAGGGGCTTGGATCCGGTTGCTGGTTTTTGTGCTTGCAGTCGGCTTGAATTTACCCGCAGTCGATGCGGGCACCTTTGAGGTTGATTCGCGTCGTGACGTTGCGGTGGCGAAGCGGAAGATTCGCGCCGCCCAGTTTCTCTCTCGCGCGACCTTTGGTCCCAACCTTGAGCAGATCGAAGCGTTGGCCGAGCGGATGGCACAGATCGGGACGCGGCGTGCGTGTGAAGAGTGGATCGATCAGCAAATGGCCTTGCCGGCGGCTTATCACCGTCCTTTGGCGGTCGACATGATCGCCCGCGATGGGCTGAATTCCCAACAGAATGACGCCTACATCCAACGCTACCGGTATCACGCCTGGTGGCATTGTGCGTTGGCCGGCGAAGATCAACTTCGTCAACGTGTGGCGTGGGCGCTGATTCAAATTCTGGTGACCAGCCAGGACGGCGCAGGGTTCAACGATGTCGGCGCCGGGCATCACAGCGGGGAAGGGCGGTGGCTTGGTCCGACACATTACTACGATCTAATGGTCAAGCATGCCTTTGGCAACTATCGCGATCTGTTGGAGGACGTGACCTATCACCCGGTCATGGGTGTTTACCTGAGTCACATGCGAAACCGAAAGACGGACGAGGCCGCCAATCGATTTCCGGATGAGAACTACGCCCGGGAGATCATGCAGTTGTTCACGATCGGGCTGTACGAACTGCACCTCGACGGCCGACTGAAGACGGACGAATCGGGCAATTTGATCCCGACCTACGACAACGAAACCATCAAGGAGTTCGCCAAGGTCTTTACGGGGTTGGCGTTCAAGCCACATCCCAATGCGACGGGGACGGGGCGGTTTTGGTGGGGGAACGAATTCGAAGAGCCGATGGAGATGTTCGATTTCGAGCATGAGCCCGGTTTGAAAACGTTGCTCGGCGGGGAGGTGATCGGTAGTGAAACGAGTGTCGACGGGGATGCCGATATCGCCGCGGCGCTGGACAATCTGCTCGCCCATGACAATGTGGCTCCGTTCCTTTCGCGACGATTGATCCAGCGGTTGGTCAAAAGCAATCCTTCGCGAGGTTACATTCGACGAGTCGCGCGAAAGTTCAACAACAACGGGCAGGGCGTCAAGGGTGACTTGGCCGCGGTCGTCAAGGCGGTGCTGCTGGATCCAGAAGCGTGGAGCGGTCAGCGGTTGTTGGGCCGTAGTCGGCCCTACCGCGTGCAGGTCATCGCCCGGGGAACCGATTACTCGACACTTTCCGAACCGGTGATTCGATACACGCGGTTGCTCCGGGGCGTCCACGCGACCAGCAATCATCACAGCGGCCGCGCGATGTTGATGTCGCAGAATTACAACTGGACTCAAGAGCCGTACCTGTCGCCGACGGTGTTCAATTTTTATCTGCCTGATTACCAGCCGCCCGGCAGCTTGCTCGGTTACACGCCGTCACGTCGAATCCCGAACGGATTCTTGGCCGCTCCCGAGTTTCAAATCAACACGCCGGTGACCTCGAATCGGTTGGCCGGGCGATACATCTGGGACATCTCCAATCAAATGTCTCAGCAGCGCTGGTCCAACAGCACCAGCGGGATCTCTCACAGCAGCGACATGATCTTCCATCTGGAAGACGAAGAGTTGCTGTGTACCGAGGACGACGACATGCACGAACTGATGGATCGGTTCGACTTGGTGTTCTGTTATGGATCGATGCCCCAAGACTACAAGGACAGGGTGGTTGAGGTCACGACGGCGGAGACCGCGTGGATGAAGAACAACCCGACCTGGCGTCCACGGATGGAGGAGTTTCGGGTCAACGCGGCACTGATGGCGACCGTGTTGTCTCCGTTCGCCGCCGTCACTCAGTAGCCCGTGACTCAGTCGCTCGTCACTGAATCCGACGCCACTGATTCTGCTTTCCTTGTTCCCGTACCGGACTGATTGTCATGAGACCCACGCATCGCATCCACCGCGAACCGCTTCGTCGAGATGTTCTGAAACTGGCCGGCGGTTGCGCGGCGCTGACCAACACGTCGTTGCTGTCGACGTTGTTCAGTTTGTCGGCAACCAACGCCGCCGTCGCCGCGAATGATCTGAGTGGCTACAAGGCGCTCGTCTGTGTGTTCATGTACGGCGGCAACGATTCGTTCAACATGCTGACGCCAATGGATGCCGCCGAGCGGGCTGATTATCTGGCTGCACGTGGAGGCGTTTATCAGCCGGGGAACGGCGCGTTGGGGTTGCCCGAAAATGAATTGCATCCGATCACCGATAACTCGACCGGACGAACGTTTGGCATCCACCCGGGCATGGGCGATGTGCAACAGATTTACCAAGCCGGTGATCTGACGTTCCTGTGCAATATCGGCAGTTTGGTCGAGCCGACGACGATGGCGCAGTATCAGACGCGATCCAATCTGCCACTGGGGTTGTTTTCCCATGCCGACCTGCAACGCCACTGGATGACCTCGGTCCCGCAAACCCGTTCGCAGGTGACCGGTTGGGCCGGACGAATGGCTGACCTGATCACCAGTCAAGTCAATTCGAACGACAACATCTCGATGAACATCGCACTCAATTCGGTCAACATGATGCAGACCGGCGGATCGGTGATTCCGTACATCGTGACCAACTCGGGCGCCAGCGAAGTGGGATGGTATGGCCAAACGTGGACGCAGGCCAAGATCTACACGCAGTTGACCGATGACGTTCTGTCGCGATCCTACGGGAACCTGGTGGAGCAAACGTTTGCCAATGCCAATCGCAACGCGCTCGACTCGGCAATCGCGTTTAACCAGGCGGCCAATGCGGTCAACTTGAACACGACCTTTCGTACCGCCAACAACAGTCTGTCCAGCCAGTTGCAGATGGTCGCCAAGACGATCGGCGCGCGCGATACGATCGGGCATTCGCGGCAAATCTTCTTCGTCAACATCGGCGGCTGGGACAACCACGACGAACTGATCAATAACCAGCAAACCAACTTGACCCGTGTCAGCGAAGCGTTGAAAGATTTTTATGACGCGATGACGGAGTTGGGCGTTCAGAACGATGTCGTCACCTTCACCGCCAGCGACTTCGCTCGGACGCTCAACAGCAACGGGCGCGGCAGCGATCACGCCTGGGGCGGCAACCAGATCATCATGGGCGGACCGGTCAAAGGCAATCAATTGTGCGGCACGTATCCGGATTCGTTGGCGCCCGGCAACCCGCTGGATCTCGGCCGCGGCCGTTTGTTGCCGACGACGTCGGTCGATGAGATGTGGTGCGAATTGGCAATGTGGTACGGTCTGGAAAATGACAATCAAATGGAAAGCATCCTGCCGAACATCCGCAACTTTGTCAACAAAGGACAGGCAACCTATCCGCTCGGGTTCTTGGCATAGCAACCGTATCAATCGAGGGTGTCGTCGGGGAGCGGTTCGTTGCCGTTGGGGGTGACCAGCGCGGCAAACGTTCGCGGCGACAAATCATTGCGCAGAAAATGCCCGCGGCCATCGACCGTCGCCATCGTCACGCCGCTGGCCATTCTGCCGCCCGGTTCGATTCCGACCGTTCCGTTGATCACGCCTTTCATCGCCGTGTAGTCAAGGTCCACCGGTTCGGCCCAGCCTCCGATCGCGCGGTTGACCGGCGGGGCGCCGGCGATCACCAGGATGGTCTGCGACGCATTGTCTTGAATCTTGTCGGGAGACAAGGGACCTGAGGGAGGGAAGAGTGTTCCCGGGCCCGTGATCAAGTAGTATCCCGACTGCGTTCCGGCTCGGTTGGTGTCGTTGGGGTGCACGTACACCGAAGGCATCGAGTAGCTCGCTTGCAGGTTCAGCTCATGGTCCCAAGGTTTGCTCAGATCAAACTGGTCGTAGGTCTCCTGTTCCCCGAGGTAAGGCAGGATCAGCACCCGCCACGAATGCATCGGGATTCCGGCGCTGTCGCGAAGCGTTGCCGGTGGATAGGTTCCATAGTCGGCCGCATACGCGTTGAGTGCCGCGGCGATGCTTTCCAGATTCTTGATCGACGAGTTTTGGACGCGGATCTCGGCAAGTCGTGAAACGCTGTCGCCGCCAAAGCGGATGGCGGCAAACGCGATGCAAACCAGCATCGTCAGGACAACGCCCGCGGAAATCAGCACGCCAAGGGGGCGTTTGTTTGCGGGGCGGTCAGCGGGAGTCGTCGAAGCGGCGAAGTCGGGCAGCTGGATCGGTGCGCCGCACGAAAAGCATTCGCCCGACTTTCCGCTGTATCGATCCTCGACCTGAGTTTGCGCGTGGCAGTGCGGGCAGGTAAACAGGTATGACATGAATGGTCAAACGACTTGCGAGACGTAGAGTACGTGATGATGATTGACAGCGCGCCCGAGAGCGCGAGCGATTCATTCTAGAGGACAATAAGTTGAAAGTGGTGTTGCAGCGGGTCAGTCAAGCGAGTGTTTCGGTCGAAGGAGAGGTGGTCGGCCAAATCGAAGCGGGGTTTTTGGCCTTGGTCGGAATCGGCCACGCCGATGATGAATCGGTCGTCAGCTGGATGGCAGAGAAGACGGCCGTGTTGCGCGTCTTTGAAGACGACGCCGGGAAAATGAATCGGTCGGTGATCGATATCGGAGGCAGCGTCTTGGCCGTCAGCCAATTCACGCTTTACGGCGATTGTCGCAAGGGCCGTCGTCCGGCGTTTACCGACGCCGCCGATCCGGCGATCGCCAAACGCTTGTACGAGCTGTATGTCGAGAAACTGAAAGGGCAGGGGATTGGTGTCGAAACCGGGGTCTTCGCAGCGGACATGAAAGTCTCGCTGGTCAACGACGGTCCGGTCACGATGTTGTTGGAACGGTGATGGGGGGGGTGAGTTTCGAGTTTCAGGTTTCAGGTTTTCTTGGAACTTGGAACTTGGAACTTGAAACTTTCGACTCCCCTTCTCTCCTTGTCTCCCCCTCTACTTCCGCTCCGCGGAAGGACGCGAGGCGCTAAGGCCTAATTCGGGCAGTTGCCACTGGGGCGCCGTCCAGTCGGATGGCGGAGACGTCGGTGTGTATCGCCAGCCGGGTTGTGTGAGGTCGTACTTGGCGCGTTCACGCAGCCGCGCCGCGATCGTGTTGTCACTCCATGCGGTGTAGCAAAGCCCAAACAAGAGCGCGTACACAAACACGTTGGCGATCGCGTCGTTGCCTAGAAACTTGAGCGCGGTTCCAAACGACTTCTTCGTGCGCAGCCGTGCCACGCCGACTTCGACGGCCCAGATTTCGTCCAAGATCAAGTGGACCAAAAAACCGACGACGACCGCCACCGCTTTGTAGGCCCGCTCGGCGTCGCTGGTGGTCGGCATCGCCAGGTAGGCGATCAATCCCGAAACCCCCGCGGCAGGCAGACTGTGCCACATGCCACGGTGGACGGTGAAACGTTTGAAGAACTCAAAGGCGCCGAAGCGGATCACGACATAGATCAACATCGCCGCCAAAGCCATCGACTCGTGGGACAGGTCGTAGTCGCGAAAGCGATTGAGCATCATCATCGGGGCGACTGCCGCGGTGAACATACTGATCTCACGCAGCGGAATGCCGCCGTCGCTATCCAGGTCCGGCAGCATGCCGCTGACCGAACAGAGACCGCCGGCCAAGATCCCGTTTTCCAGCGTCATCGACTGCGAGGTCACGCCCCAGTAACCGTAGGCGATCCCGACAAGCGTGCTGGCGCTGATGTGGGTTTTGAAATCTGCCACGCTAGCAAATGGGTGAGGGGCAGGGGAGGGCGGTCGAGCAAATTGGAAACTCGGTACATACCGCTTTCGATGGTCCGCTGCCAAGACTGGATTGCGATTGGTCTTCGCTTGCGGCGCGTCGATCGCGTATAAGTCACCGCGGCGACGCCCTGCCCTCGGTCCTATCGGGATCGGTGTGGCTCGTGGGCGCCTTGCAATGCAAGCATTTGCCAAGAAGCGTCGGGGCGTCGCGTCACGGTGTGGCCGGCAAGAGTGAAGTTCATGGACAGGAGTGCGAGGACAACGGCTTGTGGAGACCTACGACATCTTGATGCTGATCGTGCTCGTTGCGGCTGCCATTTTTGGCGCGGTCAAGGGCTTCGCATGGCAGTTGGCTTCCATCGCGTCGATCGTGGTCAGTTATTTCGTGGCCTATCGATTTCGCGAGCCGCTCAGCCATTCGATCGTCGCCGAGCCTCCCTGGAATCGTTTTCTGGCGATGTTGATTCTGTTCGTCGGGACGTCGCTGGTCGTTTGGGTTGCTTTCAACATGGTCCGCCGGACGATCGACCGAATGAAGCTGAAGGAATTCGATCGCCAGATTGGAACGCTATTCGGGCTGCTCAAGGGTGGGCTGTATTGCACGCTGATCACGCTGTTCGCCGTCACGCTGATGGGGGATGGGATTCGCGAAAAAATTGTTGCTAGCAAAAGCGGCCGATTCATCGCCCGGCATCTCGACCGCAGCGAGTCGGTGATCCCGCCGGAGATCCATCAGTTTTTGCATCCGTACTTGGAGCGATTCGATGCCGAGTTCGAGGGGGCCCAAACGCAGTCCGATGCCGGTTTGGCCGGCCGGCTGATCGACGCCTCGGAAGGCGTCGAAGGCGTCTTGATCGATGAGATGCGAGACCGGTTGCAGCCAGTGTTCACACCCGAGCAGAACAGCACGCTCGCACGCCCAGCCGGCTGGCGGCCGTGAGTCCTGGGCGCCAGCGCGACGCGTACGGGCCGGCGCATGATCCGATCCAGCGGGACGCGTAAGCGACCGGCGCGTGATCGCATTCCAGCAGGGCAGCTCAGCGAGCGGTGCCTAAGCGAGAAATCGCTCAAACACGGGGTTTTTTGCAGTCTCAATACAACATAAGAGTGATTATCGGACGTTGCAGAAGCGGTGTTTTGTGCCCTGTTTGGTGCTTTGGACTGAGTCCTGAGTCCTGAGTCCTGAGTCCTGAGTCCTGAGTACCACGTACTGAGTACTGAGTACCGAGTACTGAGTACTCAGTTGGGCGTTTGCTCCGTTGTCGACAACCAATCGCTCTCATCGCGCTCGGTTGTCGACAACCCATCAACTTCACCCCGCTCGGTTGTCGACAACCAAGCGGTAGCGGAAGCCGCGACGGCTTTTGGCGGCTGTGCCGCCGAGCCAAATCGCTTGGCGCGTTCTTAACGCCGCCGGCGACGCGATCGCAGCAAACCGAACGTGCAAACCAGCGACAACGCCAGCGCGCTGGACGGCTCCGGGATCGCGGTCACCTGACTGCTCAGCGTGAGCGCCCGTCCGAAGAACCCTCCTCCGGAGTTAGCGGCGGCCGACTCGAGTCCGAAGCCGACGGTTTGGAACGTCGTGAAATCGCCATCGACGGCGGATCCGTCGGAAAGGACAAATTGGGTTTCTCCGAGCGTCGGTGCACGCAACGTGACCGTTCCCAGTGAAGCTTCGAAGATGCCGTTGCCGCGATCGATCGAAGTGCGACCGGGTTGGCCGAACGCCGGACCGAAGGCGGCAAAGGTCAGCGTGGAGGAACCGGATCCGGCGTCGAAGCCGCCTTCGCCGTTAAGCGTCAGCGATTCGAACAAGCCATCACTGCCGAAGCTTTGCAGCGAGAGATTGAAGGCGTTCAGATTGGCCGAGCCGATCAAGGTGCTGTCGGTGCCCGTGACGGTTTCTCGCAGAACGACTTCCGCGTTGATCTGTTCACCGGCGGTGGTCGCGATGGCACTGTCCATGCCGTCACCGCGATTGGTCCGTAGCAACAGGTCGTAGGTGAGTTCGGCGTGTGCCGAGGCAAGCATCGACAAGGTGGCAAAAGCAAAGGTGGCTATTCGCAAATTCATTTCGTTTGTCTCGTGTTGGGAGTCGTAAGTAGATGGAAAGGTTGAATCGTGTGAGAGAGTGAATTCGCGCCCCGTGGGGCGCGAAGGTCAAAGGACAGTTGGGCGATGCGGCTACTGGCGAGCCGCGCCGAAGATGGTTGGGATCAGGTCGTTCAAGTCGATCCCGTTGATCGATCCATCGCCGTTGGTGTCGAGGTCGAATCGGTATTCGTTAGGATTGAACAGCGACGGAATGATCGAGTTCAAATCGATGCCGTTGCGGAACCCGTCACCGTTGGCATCACCGAGCAGACGGAAGAAATCGTCGTTGGGTGTGCCCGCTGCGTTTTGTCCGCCGAACGCATAGTCGACCGCCATCGTGGTGGATCCGACGGTCGCTTGCACTTGGCTTGCCGCAATGTCGAGTCGGTAGTTGCCGTCGGCGAGCGAGTTGCCTTGCAGGCCGGAACCGTTCCGCGTCACCACACTTGCACCGGCAGCGAAGGAGAGAACGGCAATCGTTTTCCCTCCGCTGTTACTTGCGGCGATATTCAGACCCGTGACTTGGGTCGAGCTATCGGTGTTGGTCAGGGTGAACGCCGATTGCAGCGCCGCATGGTCCACTTCGGTGTCGAACGTCACGGTCACAGAGGTGACTTGCGATCGCGACGCCGATCCATCATTAATCACGACCGATTCGACTTGGGGAGTCGCCGAGGTTGACCCGATCGAGTAAACACGCAACGTGTTGCTGACTTCGTTGCTGACGACCAACAACGGCGAGCCGTTGGGGCTGTCGGCGGAAGAAATGAAGGTCAGTCCTTCAGGGCTGACGTCTGCGCTGTCGTTGAGCACTTGTGCAAGCGAGACGTTGGTCGGATCGGTGATGTCAAACACCATGATGGCGTTAGCGCGTTCGAGACCGACAAATGCGTAGGTGCGTCCATCGATCTGTCCGATCGTGATGCCTTCGGGTTCGGTACCCTTGTTGTCGCTTCGTCCATCATCGTAAAGCCCCAGCAGATCGGTGGCTCGTGCGAGCACATCGCCGCTGTCAAAAACCAACTCCCCTGCCCTGCTCCAGATTGAGAACGATCGGGCGCCGAAGGAATAGAGCGCGTCGAAGTCACCGTCGCCATCGGGGTCACCGACGATGCCACTGAGTTCCAGTTCACCGGCCGACGCTGCGGCTTGCAATGCCGCGGCGTTGGGGAACATCGTCGGGTCCAGCGTGACGCTTTGGACGTCCGTTTCTTCCGCGTCGCGGGCATCGCCTTCGTTGGCGGTGACGTAGTAGGTCACGCCGTCGACTTCGTAGCTGGCGATCGCATCGGGTTGGAACAAGCCGCGAACCGGGATGCTTTGCAGCGTTAACGCATCGGGAGAATCGTTGGTCGGATCGATGGCCGCATTTGCCGCATTGTGGTCCTTGTAACCCAGCGGATGAATCGCGATCACCGTCGCGGTGGCGATTTCAACTTCGGCCAACGCGTTGTTCTCCTGGAGGGTCACAAACGCTGTGGTACCGTCAGGCGAAACCGCGATGTATTCCGGTTCGACGTCTTCGGAGACACTTTTGCCGGGGCTCAGTTTGACACCGGCATCGCGGAGTGCCTGCTCGCTGCCGTCAAAGGACTCGAAGCCGGCGGTTTGTACGGTCGCGGTTGCAACTCCGGTCGAGAGGTCAACGATGCTGACCGAGCCGACCGGATCAGTCGTTCCATCCGAAGATGCTTCGCCTTCGTTGGCAACCAGCAGTCGCGTACCGTCAGGCGTGAACGTCAGTTGGTCCGGCAAGGCACCGACAGTCACGCTGCCCAAGTACGCGCCGTCGGCAGCGTTGTAGAAGAACACGCTACCGGGAGCTTGGGGATCGGATCCGGGGACGGCCGCCGCGACGACGCCTGCCTGGTTGACCGCAACACTGGTGATCGCGTTGTCGCTCGCGCCCTCAGTGGTCGGCTGGATCGTGGGCAACAGAATCGGGTTGGCAGGGTTAGCCAGATCGATAACTTGCAAGCCGTCATCGGACGTCACGAATAGGCGATCGCTGCCGGGATCGAACGCCGAGATTTCGGCACCCGAAAGACCACTGGAGATGCCGCCGATCGGTGTGAAGGACGTCGATCCGTCCGGTGTCGCCGACAACGCCGGGAAGCCGACGCCGTTGCCTTGGATGGCGAACCGATAAACGGCTTCATCGGCATCATCACTGGTCAGCACCACCGACGCGTCGTGCAGTCCTAGTTTGGCGGGATCAAAGACGACGTCGAAGGAGAACGAGCCGCCGGGGATGACGGTCGCGAGTGGTAGGTTCGCGAACGTGAACGCGTCCGCTTCGGTACCGATGATTTCGGCGTTGGAAAGGTTCAACGCCGCGGCGCCGCTGTTTTCGATCGTGAAGGTCTTGGTGACTGTCCCGCTGGTCGCGTCCGCGCTGCCGAAGTCGGTTCCCGCCAAGGGCGAGACGTTGCTCGTGCCGGCAACGATCGTTTGGCTGTTGGCGCCGAGGACGTTGATTTCTGGATCAATCGCCGCTGCGAAAATAATTTCCAGTCGCGGTCGTTCGATTTCATTGGCCGCTTCGGAGCTCTGCATGCCCCAACCGTCGGTGCCGCTTTCCCAAGGTTCCAGCAGCCATCCGTAGTTGGTCAGGCTACCGTTGACCCAGGCCTGGACGTCGCTGGTCACATCCCAATCGTGGAACCCGCCTTGAACGTTTGGGTTGCGGCTCGGATGTCCGGCGGAGGTGGTGTAATCACTAGCCGCTTCCACGCCGTCGATGTTCACGCCGTCGACCAGGCTATTGAACGTGTCGGTGTCGTCCCAGGAGGTCAGCATGGGGAAGAATCGTGCACCGTCACCTTGAGCATTGCTGGTTGACGATGCCGTGCGAAGACGCGCGGTGATGATGCGTGAACCGGCAGGTACCTGACCGGCAAGGTCACCGATGATGTCGTCGAATCGGATCAGTGCCCGCGTGTTCGGTGAATCGATGAACAACGTTTCGACCGAAGACAAATCGTCATCGGGGTTGGCGGTGTCGATTTGCGTGTCCAGCGTGGATGTGTATCCGTTGACACCCTGTTGGAAACTGACGACATTCGCGCCGGCGGGAACCCATTCGATTTCCAACTTGGGTCGGGCCGTCGGCGTTTCGTCTTCGGCACTGCTGAAGAACCATCCGTCGGTCAAGTCTTGCCAACCTTGCAACAGCCAACCGTGATTGGTTTCGCCGTCTGCCCAGGCTTGGATGTCCGGCAACACGCTGAAACTCAGCAAACCCGTACCCGTGGTGCCCGCTCCGCTGGCAGTTCCGATTTGTGATTCAAACCCGCCGGCCGCTTCCCCTGTACCGGTTTGAATGCCATTGCCAAAGGCATTCCAGGTTGCGGTCGCGTCGTCCCAGTCGATCAACATGCGGTGCAAGTTCGCACCATCGCCCGGTGAGTTGGACGTATTCGGGTTCGTCTCCACCACCAGGTTTGCCGACGTGATGACCGAGCCGATCGGGATTTGGCCCGGTCCGTCTCCGAACAAATTGCCATAACGCAGCAGAACCTGTGAAGCGTTCCCGCCGGAGTCGTAATCGACCAACAGATCGGATCCTGGTGCGATGACCGAATCGGGATCGGATTCACGGATCTGGGCGTCGGATGTGCCCTGGTACGTGCCATAGCCAAGGTTGACGCCTTGTTGCAATTCGCGTCGATAGACCAAGCCGAGATTCAGTGGTTTGGTGACCGGGTCGCTGGCTCGGCCGTTTCCATCGACAAAGGAGAACGTCACTTCACGAGCCCCGCCGGTGACGACGGGATCTGAATTGCTGTACGTCACCGACTGCAAGATGCGATCGACGGCAAGCTCGGTTGCCGCGGCGTTAAAGGTCACCGTCAACGGCGTCGTTCCGTTGCCGCTGGTGAAGGTGGCAACCACGACGCCCTCAAAGCTGACGTCGGATCCCGAAACACCGACCTGCCCTGCCCCGTTGCCTTCGTCGCGAATGGACAATACATCCGATGCGATTTGGCGGCTGGTCAGTTCGATCGTGGCGACGGCACCGTCAAAGAATGCAACTCCGACGGGAGCGAGGTTGAATTGGCCGTCAATGCTGACCGCGTCGTCGCCCACGCCGTAGTAGGTCGTACCGGACGAGGAATGCAGGACCGGTGCGGTACCGAATCCGTCGATGTTCACGGTCACGGTTGCCGTCGACGTTCCACCGAAGCCATCGGTCATGGTGTACGTAAACGTGTCGGTTGCCGTTTCGCCATCGTAGAGTGAATCCAGGACCGTGCCGGGATCGTAGCGGATCGTTCCATCGGCGTTGGCCGTCAGCGTTGCGCCCAGGCTGGACGTCGGGTCGACGCTGTCGATCGACAGCAGCCCGGGAACAGGGCGCGCCGCGGGTTGGCCGATGGAATCGAACGGGATGAAGGTGAACGTGAACGGTTGGTCTTGGCGGCCCAATCCCGGCATGTCATGCGAGCGGATCACGAAACTTCCCGCTCCGTCATCCTGGTAGCTCAGGAAGTTGTCTTCGACTTCACCGTTGTCTTGGTTGGTCAGCACCAACATGCCGGTGTCTGGAGACTGTCCGGGGATGGTGACTTTCCACTCGTGCCCGCCGTCGGTGACGTCCAGACGTTCGACGTTGAACTCGCCGATCGCCATGCTGACGGCATTGGGGCCGGATTGAAACGGATCAATCGTACCGGCGACCAGGTTTTGTGCGTTGCGTGGGACGAAGACGAACGAGAACCCGCCGTCTTCACCGTTACCGAAATCCTGTTGGTTGTCGCGGACGGCAACCTCGTACACCGCCGATCCGGCAATGGCTCGCGTTTGCACCACGTTGTCCGCGTTTTCGTTGCCGATGACGAACAGGAATCCGTCCAGTGCCGCGTCGGCGACACCGGGGATGGTGACTTCGTAGCGACCGACATCGGTTCGGACCACGTCGACGTCGGTCAATCCGTTTCCGTGGGTCAACGTGCCTCCGCCGGTGACGTGTCCGCCGACCCAGTTGTCGGCAAACGGGAAGAACGCGACCGAGACGTCGGCGTCGGCCGCCGCGTCGGTTCCGAACTGTTGCAATGCGAGTGAGGTGCCGCTGCCGTTATCAAAGGCTTGGACCAAGCGGTAGTTCGTGTTGGCTCCGTCGAAGTTCTCGCGGATCGTTGCCATCACAACGCCGTCGGCTTGGTTGATTGCGGTTCCGTCGTGCAGGATTTCGACAGTCCCCGTTGCTCCGGCACCGACCGTCAAGCGAACCGGCGACGCGCCGGTTTGAGAGACCGACCACACGCTTGATGCATCGACCGCCAGGTTGGCCGACGGGATTCCGGTCGGCGTTCCCAGCAGCGACTCCACATCGGGGTCGACATCATTACCCAGTACGGTGATCAAGGCGCCTTGGGCGCTCAACTCATTCAAGTTGACGACATCGTCGCTGGCCATCGGAGCTTGGTTTTCTCCTTGCACGGTCAATGAAACGGTTGCGGTCGAAGTTCCGCCGCGGCCGTCCCGGATCGTGTAAGTGAACGTATCGGTGGTTGATTCACCGTTGCCCAGGTCAGCGATCGGTGCACCCGCACCCGATGGGTCATAGGTAAACGTTCCATCGGCCTCAAGCGTGACGGAGGCTCCCAGGGCACTGACACTGTCAAACCCGTCGATGCTGAAATCCAGCCCGTCGATCTTCTCCAGCGGGCTGTCGTAGGGCAGGAAGATAAACTGGAACTCGGGGAAGTTCCCGGTCGGGGTGAAGGTCTGGGACTGCAGAATGTCAATCCGGAACGCATTACCTTGGGGCGTCGCCATGACGGCTTGATTGGCTGGGATCAGCGTCGACACTCCGTTGACGTCGGCAAAGTCATAAGACGTCGCGACGGCGATCAGGGCGCCATCGGCCGGTGTGTATCCATCGATCGAAACCAGCGGTGCCAGGTCGGTGTCGGAACTGAGTGAGACGTTGCCATATCGCTGTCGCAAGGCATACTGCCCTTCTTCCGACGCCGCACGTCCGCCGATCAGTCCGGTCGTCGAACCGGGAAGGTAAACAAAGCTGATCGCGTCACTTTCGAATCCGGTGGCGTCGGAATCGCTGTCCATCTGGCGGACCAGCCATTTGTTGTTGTAGCCCTGTGGATAGACCGACACGATGTTGTCGTCGTTGCTGCCGCTGACGGCGAACAACAAGCCGTCGTCGGTGAAGCTGGCTTCGGGGATGGTGATTTCGAACAGTCCCGGTTGAAGCAGCGTCACATTGGCTTGCGAGATGCCGACGCCCCCGAGTACGGTTCCATCGGCGGCGATGTGGCCGGAGGTCCATTGATCGCCGAAGGGAAAGAACGCGGCGCTGAATGGAGTGTTCCGTTCGCCCCCGCCGATGCCTCGATCGGTTGCAAATCCGTAGCTGCCGAAGGCGTTGTAGGTATTGACCGTCGGGAACGGGCTGGTGTTGTCACGGCCGGTGCCCAAGAACACGCCGTCGGCGAGCGACAGATCGAATCCGCCACGACCGACCGCAACGTCACCCAAGTTGCCGACGCTCTGGATCGTCAGGTCGTTGGGCGCCACGGTGGTGTTGATGACGGTAAACACCGAATCGCCATTGGTGGTCGCCGCCGGGTCGCCATAAATTTCAGCAGCCGAAACCGAGAACTCGGTGGTGTCGGGATGGAAGTCGTTGCCGAGCACGTCGATGCGGGCGGGGGTGAACTTATCCGTCACCGTGCCGTTGTCATCGACCGCCTGCACGTCGTCGTCTTGTGGAATAACGGAAATGTCCAGCGTGACCGAAGCGGTTTCGCCGCTGGTGTCGGTCGCCGACAGCGAGATTTGGACGTAACCGAATCGGTTCAGCGCGGGTGTGATCGAGGCATGGGTGCCGATGATTTCAGCGTTGATCAGTCCACTGACTCCGGTATCGACGCCGTAGGTCAACACGTCGTTGGCGTCGAAGTCGTTGAAGATCGTTGTCAGGTCGATCAGGGTCGCCGGGCCGTCTTCGTCGAGAATCAGTTCGGCCGGCGACGCGATGACTTCGGGGGCGTCGTTGACGCCGACCCAATTGATCGTCGCCGTGGCTTCGTCGCTTTCGGTGGTTCCATCGGTCGCGCGATAGACGAACGAGTCGAGATCGGTTTCCCCGGCACCGAGCGCACGGATCGCGCCGGCGGTCGCGTAATTGACCGTTCCGTCGGCGTTCAACGAGATCGGCAGCCCCTTGGCTGTCATGCCATTGTTGTTTTCGCCCAGTGAAGACACGGTCAGGTCCGTCGTGGGGCTGAGCGTGTTCTCGAAGGGGACGAAGAAGAACACGAAGTCCGAGTTCAGCGGCGTTTCGGTATTACTGTTCCAGGCAAACTGGCGAATGATAATGTCGCCGCTGCCGTCCCCGGCGTCGTCATAAGTGAAGTAGCTATTGCGTGGCTGGCTGACCGAAAGGTCATAGTTCTCCATGATCAGCGCGCCGGAGGTGATGTCGTGACCGGGTACGCTGAGTCGCCAGAACCCGTCGGACTGGCGTTCGAGATCAAACTCGCCAAACGATTGACGCATCGGGCTGACGCCGGCAAAGTCGCCATTGACGACACCTCCGATCAGGCCTTGTGCATGACGAGGGATGTAGAGCAGATTGAAATCGTCCGATTCGGCGCCGCCAATCTCGGCAGCGTTGTCACGGTGCTGAATCGCCCAACGGCCGCCATCGATCGGGCGCGTCCGCGTGTAGTTGTCCTCGTTATCGCCTCCGACGGCGAACAGGAATCCTTCGCTGTAGGCATCGGTGACACCCGGGACGGTCGCTTCATAAACACCGCCGGATCCGGTGACGATCGGCGCGGGCGGTGCGCCGTCCACTTGGGGAACCAGGGCGCCGGCGGAGTTGTAAGATCCGCCAACCCAGCCGGCTTGGTAGGGGAAGAACGCCGTCGAGAAACCGATCGACGTTTCACCGCTGTTTTCCGGCGCGGCGGCGATCGCGATCCAGCTACGCCCGCCGCCTTCGGAGGCATATTGCGGCACACCCAGGTTCGTGCCGGCGACGTCGACCGGGCTGTTGTCACGAATGACGGGCAACGCAATCCCTTCGGACGCGTCCACGCCATGGTCTGCGGCGGTCAGTGACGCATCGTTACTCGCGTCGGCATCGGTGTCTCGGGCGATGTCCAGGTCGCCGAGGTTTCCACCGATCGGGACAATGCCGCCGGGGATGAGAGATCGTTGGGGCACGCCGGCTTGCCCGGGCCTTTCAAGCACAAACCAATCGGTGGCGTTGACGGCCGGGTCGTAATTGGTCGGATCAAAATCTGCCTGAAACGCAGAGACTGACTGCACCTCGCTTCCGGACGTGTCATTGACCAGGACGTTGATCGCGCTGTCGGTTGCCAACGTCAATGAGTCGTTGACGACATTCGCCGCAAGCAACTGACGCGCTTCAAGGGATTCCAGTTTGAGGTGCTTTTTGGTGAGGCGACGACGCTTTGATCGTGAACTTGAATCCTTCGTACGACGCTTGTTCATGCTTGATTTCACGGTGAAAGTTTCTGTGGTGAATGGTTGTATGCGGAGCGACGCGGCAACGTGTTTGTAGTGGTGCGTCTCATCGATCGGTTTGGACCGATGCGGCGGAGAATAGCGGTCGCAAAAACTTGATCAATGCGACGTTGTTGTTATTCACACAGTTCACACCATTACTCGATGGAACATTCACAAGAGCTTCATGCAGTGGTGCGCACCTCGGTTTCATGCTGAAACGATGAAGCAATCAGAGTGCCTTCACATGCTTGTTGGTGTCGCAGACGTCACGTACCAGATAGCTCATCGCATGCGTCGCAGGTGGCGGCCGTGCCCCCGTCATTCGGTGTCGCAAATGTTAGAAACCGGCGAAGGCTTTGGCGCGGTTTAGATGAATAAGAGACAAGACTTTGGAACTCGTCTTTTGTATCGAGATCCGGTCGCTACGGTATCGCCCGGAGCACGAACGCTCTGTCGAAGAGTCTCTCTTCACTCTGTCCATTGCGGACGATGCATCGAATGGAGTGGACCACGTTGCCACCAGTGGCACGACAACCGATTTACACATGAAACATATTTTGAATCACCACAGTTATCACTTACAGGAGACAACAATGTGGTCAGGTAGTAACATTCGATCGGACAACCCAGCGCGAACGCGAGGTTCGAATCGGATGGTGTCCAGCGGTTTCACGCTGGTTGAGTTGCTGGTCGTGATCGCGATCATCGGAATCTTGGTCGGGCTGCTGTTGCCGGCAGTGCAAGCTGCACGCGAAGCGGCTCGCAGAATGCAGTGCAGCAACAACATGAAGCAAATTGCACTCGCGACTCTGAACTACGAAAGTACTTACAAACAATTGCCGCCGGGGCCTTGGGACGGAGATCCCGGGACGAGCAACCCGTCGGGCCGAACGTCCGACGCATGTTGCCGGGCGGCGAACCGCGCCGGATGGTCGGCGCAGTGGAGGATTTTGCCCTTCCTGGAGCAGGCCGCCGTCTACGACTTGGCGACCAATGATCCGCCATGGTGGCCGAATCGTCCCAACAATTCACGTGAAGACGACGTCGCCCAAGTGCTGATTCCCGTCTATTACTGTCCCACGCGTCGGGCGCCGACGGGGTATGGCAGTGCGAAATTTGGTCGGGTGGATTACGCCGGAAACGGCGGGTTCTACCACGGTCGACCTGATACGGCCGTCAACTTTATCCCCGAAGCCCCGCTTGGTGCGCCAGCGGTGTCGACGCGCAGTCGTTCCAACGGAGGTCTGGTCAAGAAGCGTGCCGGTGCGATCATCTGGGCCAAAGACGGTGACAAACGCCGTCTGGCTGATATCCGTGACGGGCTGACGCACAGCATCGTGTTCGCGGAAAAGTCATTGCCGTATACCGAGCATGGGCTTGATGGGGGTGACAACGAACGCTGGAACAACGCGGGCTGGGATACCGATACGATCCGTTGGCATTTCCCGCCCAAATCCGACAACGATGCGTATGCACCCGATCGTGACGCCGGCGGATCGACCAACTGGAATCATTACTTCGGTGCAGCCCACGTCGGTGTTCACGCCGCCCTCTGCGACGGGTCGGTGCAGTTTTATAACTTCAACATTGATGCGACGGTTTGGAAGAATCTGTGCGTCGTTGATGATGGAGAGTCCCATGAAGAAAACCAAGTCAATTAATACTATCGAACCATCTAAAAAGATTAATCGCATGTTCTATACCCGTTCTTTTCAACCACGACGTGACCGTCTCGCGTTGATCGTGTTGGCCACGTGTTTATTGATGCCGTTGGTTGGGTGCGGCGGCCCTGCCCCGCCCGAGATCGATACCGATATCTCAGCGGAGATTCAGGCTGAAGATGAAGCCATCATCGACGCCGAAAGTGAACTTTGAACTGTTTAATTGTTTCGTTCTGCTACTTGGAATTGCATCTTGAAGATCATCAATCGGATGCACCCGACAGCACGGCTGTCGGGTGCCGGTCTGTTGCTCGCCCCTGCCCTCGCCCTTGGTCTGGTCGGTTGCTCAGTCGAGTCCGGTTCCGATGCCTTGACGGATCGGCTCGCCAACTCTCCCGCCGTGGTCGATCGTTATCGCGGGCCGACGGTTCGTGATTTCAGGATCTGGCGTCCCTACGTGGCGGTTAACGAGTTTCCAATCGATCCCGATGAGATCCGTGCGACGGCGTTCGCGGCCCGTTTGGTGGCCGGGGATGATCCCGTGATGATCATGCCGTTGCATCCGGCGCTTCAACAACCCGATCCCATCGTCAACCCAGACGCGGCGCAGGCCGCTCGAAGTGGCGTCACGAAGATCATGTTCAGCGAAGCGTTCGGTGCCAGCGATGCGATGCGACAGTTGAGGCAGGTCATCGAATTTGAAGAAGTCGGTGAGTCGGATGTCGATCGATGGACGCACGATCTCGTCGCCGTCTCAACGGGATCGTTGGCTCGGGGGCTTCGACCACTGCAGTTCGCAACCGCGACTCCCGGTGTCGGTGATACCGTATGGATGGCGACGGCGGTTTACGCGGGGGCCTCGCCGAGCCGCGTGGCTCATGAAGCGACCGTGATCCGGATCGACGGCGATGGCCGGATGGAGTACCGGTTCGCCAATTCGCGGCTCTCGCTGCAGGCGACGGCCGGCGCTCCGCTGTTGGACGACGAGGGGCATGTCGTCGGAGTACACCTGGCGGAGCCTGGTGACGAAGACAGCACAGCGGAAAAGCCGGAGGGTGGCGTTTTCGGATTCGGCGTTTCGGCGGCCGAGCTGTTGCGGGTTTGGGGAGTCGAGCCGGTCTTGGTCGACCGACGGACAGGCAATCAGCAGGCTTCTTCGAGGAAGACTCCGATGCGCCGAAATTTTTCGTAACGTGAGTCGAGCAGCTGATCGACCGACTGGCTTTCGAGCTCGCCGAGTGTTTTGGAGAGGTACGTTTTGAGTCGGGTCGCCATTTGGTGATGATCCCGGTGGGCTCCACCGAGTGGTTCGTCGAGCACATCATCGACGACGCCGAGGCGTTTGAGGTGATCGCTGGTGAAGCGGAGTGCGGCGGCGGCTTTGGGTGCGTGTTCGTGGCTTTTCCAGAGGATGCCGGCGCAACCTTCGGGACTGATCACGCTGTAATAGGCGTGTTGCATCACGGCGATCCGGTCGCCGACACCGATCCCCAACGCTCCTCCGGATCCGCCTTCGCCGATCACGATGCAGATGATCGGCGTTTTCAGCTGGCTCATTTTGAACATGCTTTCGGCGATCACTTGCGCCTGGCCCCGTTCTTCGGCGCCGATGCCGGGATAGGCACCGGGTGTATCGATGAAGCAGATCAGGGGCAGTTTATATTTTTCGGCCAATCGCATTTTGACCATCGCCTTGCGATAGCCTTCGGGATGGGCACAACCGAAGTGGCAGGCGGCGCGTTCTTTGAACGTGCGTCCTTTTTGGTGCCCGAGCACCATCACTTTGAAGCGATCCAATTTTGCGAATCCGGCCAGCATCGCGCGGTCATCGCCGAAGTGCTTGTCGCCGTGCAGTTCCACGAAATCGTCGAACGCCAGGTTCAAGTAGTCCTTGGTGTAGGGGCGGTTCTTGTGTCGGGCGACTTGAACGGTTTGCCATGGATCGAGCGAGGAATAGACGTCGCGCAATTGTTTGGCAAGGTCCGTCCGCAACGACCGCAATTCGCCTTCGGCGGCTTCACTGCGTTCGGTCTGTCGTTGGAGGGCGCTGATGCGGGTTTCGAGTTCCGCGATTTCGATTTCAAAATCGAGTCCGGGTCCGGCCATCGATTGTCAATCCTCTTCTTCGTCGTTTAGGTCTGCCGCCGATGGTTTGCGGAGCATGTCATCGGCGCCACGGATGCCGGGCATGTTGTCGAAGACGCTAATCTCCGGCTTGCGCGGGCGTTTGGTCCAGAGTTGAATCGACCGGATCTCTTTCAAAAAGTCCCACATCGAATCCGGCCGTGCGGATGCCGATTTGGCCATCATGCGTTTGATCAGATCGGCAAATTCTTTGGTGACGTTGTTGTTGTAGGCGATGGCACTGGGGATCGAAGCGGTCAGGTGTTTGTTGAGCAAATCGTTCGGGGTGTCGCCGGTAAAGGGAGGCTTGCCGGTGGCCATTTCAAACAGCACACAACCGAAGGAATAGATGTCGGTCCGTTCGTCACAGACCTTGCGGCGGATCTGCTCGGGCGCCATGTAGCTCCGCGTTCCCTTGGCCAGGGTTTTGCGATGAAAGATCTTGCTCAGCCCGGTCTTCTTCTTTTCGGTGATCGTGAAGTCAATCAGTTTGGTTTCACCGTCGCGGCTGACCAGGAAGTTGTCTGGTTTCAGGTCCAGGTGGATCCAGTTGCGGGTGTGCATGTAGTAGATGCCCTCGCCGGCCTGTTCGATGATCTTGTCGAGCATGAAGGCGAGCGAGTCGGGGCCGCGTCGAAGCGCCTGTTTGATGTTCAGTTCGCTGAACAGTTCCAGGACCAGGAACGGCCGATCGTTGGCGATCGAATAGTCCAGGATCTTGATGATTCGAGGGCTGTTCTGCAGGTCCTTGCCGACGTTGAACTCGTGCTTGAGCAGATTGACTTCGCTCTTGTCCTTGGCCATCTGCCCTTTCAGGATCTTCAGCGCGTAGCGTTCCTGTTCGTGCTCGTGGATCGCTTCCCAGACCTCGGCGGTCGAGCCGGAGCGAATCAGACGAGTCAATCGGTACGGGCCGTAGAAATCTCGGGTCTTGGTCATTAGTAACCGATGGACGAAATGGCAGCGTGTCGGAGTTCTAGCCGGTCCCGCGACCATCTCGTCGGGGGGGCTGTCAGAGCCGGCAGAGTTTACCAGACTTGGCGTGTCGGCATCATAGTTGACGCCCCGCCTGTGGCGAAAGCCGGGGATTCGGCGGCGGCCTGCCCGTGGGAAAACGATTCAGGGGGACCGGCGGTCCAAAACGCGTTCGTAGATGGCGCGAACCTGCTGCGTCATGGTCTCGTGGCGAAACTGCTCGGTGAAACGCCTCTGCCCTTCCCCGCCCATGGTTTGCCGCAATTGGTCGTTTTCGACCAGACGGATCAGTGAGTCCGCCAATCTGGTGGTGTCCCGCGCCGGAACCAGGAAACCGGTTTCGTCACTGATCACGACCTCACGCGCCCCATCGACGTCGAAGCTGACCGCGGGCTTCCCGGCGATCAACGCCTGGGGCAGCGCCCGGGCCAAGCCTTCACGCAGCGAGGTGTGCACCAGCACGTCCATCGCACCGATCAGCGGTGGGACATCGGTGGGGGAGACCAGTCCGGTGAACACGAAGTGGTCGGCCAGGCCGAGTGATTCGATCCGCCGGGTCAGCGGTTCGCGTAAGATGCCATCACCGACCAACAGGAACAGAGCCTGGGGGCAACGGGCAATCACATCGACCGCGGCGGTGATCAGGTCGTCGTGGCCTTTGAGGTGAAACAAACGCGCCAGTTTGCCGATCACGATGCGATCGGGCGCGATGTCGTATTTCTCGCGGACCGATTGTCGATGCTCGTTGGCGCGGAGGAACGGATCGACGTCCATCCCGCTGTAGATGGTGGTGAATTTCTCTCGCGGTGCGACGCCGGCTTGGACCATCAAATCGGTCATCGCGTCGGCCACGGAGATCAGGTGGTGGCAGCGGGTTGCGGCGAAGCGTTCGCAACGTCGAAAGAATTCCCGCGCCACGCGAGGCTGGAAATCGTGAAACGGCGCTCCGTGAACGGTATGGATCACGGCCGGCACGCCGAGCGACCAGGCGGCGTTTCGTCCCAGCAAGCCGCCCTTGGCGCTGTGCGTGTGCACGACATCGGGGCGAAAGGTTTGGATTGTTTTTCGGATTGCCCGCGAAGCGGCCCAATCGCGTTGCGGATGGATGTTGCGACGGAACATCGGCAGCAGTTCGATTTGCAACTCCCCTGCCCTGCCCCGCAATTGACTTCGGTCACCGAAGAAACCGGCGCGGTGCAGCAAGTCGCCTTCGGGCCCCAGCGACGGCCCGGTGATCAGCATCACTTCATCGTCATGATGCTCGATCAAGTCCAGGCAATTGAACAGCGTGTTTTCCTGGGCGCCGCCGACGATCATGCGAGTGATGATGTGGGCGACGCGCACGCGGTGGACTCAATTGCAAAACGGAGAACATGTCGTCGAAGTCACGGGGACTTCGGACGTACTGGAGGACCGTCACGCCGTGCCGAACTCGACCCGTCGCATGCCCAGTTGGGTTTGCAAGCGGTTGACGATGGACGTGTGCATCTGGCTGACCCGCGACTCGGACAAATCCAGTGTCGCACCGATCTCTTTCATCGTCAATTCTTCGTAGTAGTAAAGAATGATGATCAAGCGTTCGTTGCGATTGAGTCCCTTGGTGACCAAACGCATCAGATCGTTCTTCTGAACACGTCGGGTCGGGTCTTCGCCTTTCTTGTCTTCCAGGATGTCGATTTCGCGAACGTCCTTGTAGCTGTCGGTCTCGTACCACTTTTTATTCAGTGAGACGACTCCGACGGCATTGGCGTCCGATTCCATCTTTTCGACTTCGGCGATCGACAGTTCCATGTGTTCGGACAATTCCTGCACCGTGGCGGGACGTCCGTACCTGGTTTCCAATTGTTTCTTGGCGACGGCCAGCTTGCTGGCCTTGCTGCGAACCAACCGGGGAACCCAGTCCATGGTGCGTAGTTCGTCCAGCATGGCGCCTCGGATTCGGGGCACGCAATAGGTTTCGAACTTGACGCCGCGGTCCATGTCATAGGCATCGATCGCGTCCATCAGGCCGAAGATTCCGGCGCTGATCAGGTCGTCCAATTCGACGCCATCGGGCAAACGCTGCCAAATGCGTTCACCGTTGTATCGAACCAAGGGCATGTAACGCTCGACGAGGCGATTGCGTAGAGGTTCGTATTCGTCCGCATCCTTCTCGGTCTGTTTGAATCGTTTCCAAACCTCTAGGATTTCATCGTCTGTTGAAACTGCGGCTGGCATCCAATCCTCCGTGATCTTCAATTTGACTGCCGACGACATCATGTCGCCGAGGTCATGTTTGGGGTTCGCTTTCGCTTTCGCTCTTGCCGACGATCCGTATCACATTGCTGCAAACGAGAATCGTCAGCGCCACTCTGGGTCGAATCTCTGCACGGGCACGATCAATGGACCAAACAATCCTTGTCCAGCTTTCTTGTTCGTGTGTGCCGGGGTCAACCCAGTCGCCGAAAGTGGTCTCTCAAAAAAAATCTCAAGTCGTCTTTTGAGTTTCCAGCCCTCGGCTTTTTCTCTATCGGTTGTTTCTCATGGTGAGTTGAGTTTTATTGTTCGTTTCTTTTAGGCGGCTTCGAACTGCCGCACGCCGGCGGGCGCAGGGATCAATCGCTCGGTCAGCCGTTGGGCGGTCGCGACGGCGATGTCATCGGGGACATGCTGTCCGTTGGTCACGTAGCTGATCGGTAGCCCGAGGCGGTCTCGGGACGAGGTTAGCGCCGAGAGCACGCCCGCGGTGTAAGGGGTTTCGTCGAGTTTCGAGAGGATTGCCGCGGTCGGTCTGGCCGCGGCGAATCCGTCCAGCGCGGATTGCACCACCGCGGCGGTGCTGGTCGCACTGACGACCAAGTGGGTTTCGTCCGGTTGGGCGGTGCGGAGCAGTTCGGCCAATCCGGCGATGCTCATGTCGCCCTTGGGACTCCGTCCGGCGGTGTCGATCAAGATCAAATCAACATCGCCCAGTTGGTCAATCGCACCACGCATCTGGTCGGTCGATTCGACCACGCTCATCGGCAAGTCCATGATTTGCGCGTAGGCTTGGAGTTGCTGGACGGCGGCGATTCGGAACGTATCGATCGTCAACAGACCGACGCGTCGTTTGGATTGAATGCGGAATCCGGCGGCAAGCTTTGCCACCGTCGTGGTTTTTCCGACGCCGGTCGGGCCGATGAGCGCCACGATTCGGCGTTCGCCGGGGTTGAGCTGGATTGCGCCGCTGAGACGGATCTCGCGGGCCACGCTGCGTTGCAACTGTTCCAGCCAAGACGGTTCGACCGGGTCGCCCAGGTTGGCGACAAAACCGCTGGTCGAACGGATCCAGCGGTCGGCCACGGCTTCGGAAACGCCCAGCGAGATCAGACCGGTGCGGTAATCCGCAGTGGGGTCGGAGTACAGAGAATGGTTCAGGTGGGTCCTGCCGATCGGCCTGCTGGGGTTCGTCGGCATTCGGCCGACGACCGACAGTGTTTGTCGCGCGTCGATCGGAAGTGTATTGGGAGTGTGTTGATTGCCCGGCAGGCGTCCCAGTGAGCGGTGCGTGTCGTCGGCCGTCATGCCGGCCGCGTCGCGCTGCTGATCGCCGCTGCTGGCGGTCACTTCGACGTAACTGCGGCCCAGCCAACCCATCCATCCGTCTCGGCACTGTCGCGTTCGCAGAACGGATGCATTCGGCCCGAGCTGTTCCCGGATCTCCTCCAGGGCAGCTTGCAAATTCGCGGCTCGGAAAATTTTGACTTGCATCAAGTGGGCTGTAAAAAGGCGGGGCGGAGGATCGTCAGGACTAAGCGGCGGCGGTGGATGTGGGCCGGCCGACCGTCGAGTGAATTTCCAGCTGAGTGTCGGTGGTGATTTCGTTGGTGGACAGAACGTGGGTCCAGATTCCCGCTTCTTCGGTCACCTGTTTCACGCGGCGGCGAAGATGTGGGCCGACCAACAGGACCGGCGGGTAACCTTCGCTGGATAGGTTCTTAACGGCTTGACGAATCGCGTCGCAAGTGACGTCTTGTGTTTTGTTGTGTCGGATTCCCAATTGAGATGTCGCGCCCGAGCCGGCTTGGTGATCGGTCCACCGATCCCCCTGCCCCGCCGGCCCATGGAGCGGTTGCAGCTGTGCCGCGGTGGACGATTCGAGCGTAACGACCCGCAGCGTGCGTTGTTCGTCGCGGAGTTGGGAGCACAACGTCCTTGCCAGTCGTCGGCGGACGCTTTCGATCTGTTCCGACGCGTCGTTGGACCGCGCCGCGGCGTCACCGAGGGCTTCCAGGATGATGCCCAGTTGCCGAATCGGGATCGCTTCACGCAACAGCCCCTGCAAGACTTTTTGAACGTCGTTGATCGACAGCCGGGTCGGGACCAAATCGTCCACCAGCGCCGGAGCCACCTGCCGCAGTTCATCCAGCAGGTGTTTGGTGGCGTCGTGCGAGAGCAGTTCGTCGGCGTGGGCGCGGGCGACTTGTTCCAAGTGATCGGCCAGCACGCCCGGTGCCGTCCGCGTTTTGTATCCGTAGATCATCGCTTGTTCGCGGCCCGCCGGATCGATCCAGATCGACGTCGTGCCGCCGAATTCGTGGACCGCTTCTCCGTTTGGTTTTCCGGTCGTTCTGCCGTCACCGCTGGCGAGCAGTTTGTCGACCCGCAAGTCGCCGCGGGCGACGAAGTCACCGAACAGGCGGATTTCGTATTCTTGTTGGCCGAGCGTCGCGTCGTCGCGTACCCGCACCTTGGGCAGAACGATGCCGATTTCCGCGGCCATCTGATTTCGCAGACTGGCGATGCGCTGCATCAGGTCACCGCCGCGAATCGGATCGGCCAGCGGCAGTAGCCCCAGTCCGATCGCCACTTCCAGCGGGTCGACCGTCAAGAAGTCTTCGACACGTTTTTGCGTCGGCGTGGCCGCTTGGGCCTCCGTTTCACGCTCACGCTGCGCCTCGGCGGCCTGCTGTTTTTCGTTCCGGTCAAGCGTCGTCGCGATCAGCACGCACCCGCTGCCCAGCAAGATCAATGGGATCGGGGGCAGACCCGTGATGACCAGCAACAACAGAAACCCACCCGCGATCAACAGGGCTTTGGAGTTTCCCAGCAATTGGGTCACGAAGTTGTCGGACAGGTTCGATCGCCGGGTGCCGCGCGTGACCAGCACACCGGCCGACAGCGAGATCAACAGTGACGGGATCTGGCTGACCAACCCGTCACCGATGGTCAGTTTGGTAAACACCGATGCGGCATCGGCCAAGCCCATGCCCGAGACGACGACACCCAGATACAGACCGCCGATGATGTTGATCGCGGTGATCACCAGCCCGGCAACGGCATCGCCGCGGACAAATTTTCCCGCACCGTCCATCGCGGCGTAAAAGTCGGCTTCGGCGATCAAGTCGTCGCGCTTGCCCGCCGCCGTCGCTGCGTCGATGTTTCCCGCATTCAAGTCGGCATCGATCGCCGATTGCCGTCCCGGCATCCCGTCGAGCGCAAATCGCGCGGCGACTTCGCTGATCCGTGTCGCTCCCTTGGTGATGACCACAAACTGGACCACCACCAAAATCAAAAACAACACCAAACCGACTTCGATCTGATTGCCGGCGACGAACTGCCCGAAGGTTCGGATCACGCCGCCGGCGGCGTCGTCGCCGAGTGTGGGCGCGTCGGCCAGAATCAGTCGCGTCGTCGCGATGTTCAGCACCAACCGGGACAGCGTGGTTGCTAGCAGCAGCGTCGGAAACACGCTGAATTCCAGCGGCGTGGCCACATGAATGGTCGTCAACAGAATCACGACCGCCAACGCGATGTTGCCGGCCAACAAAAAATCCATGATCACCGTCGGCAACGGCATCAAGATCACGACCATGCAGGCCATCACACCGATCGGCAGCAACCACGGACGGAATCGTTGGATCGGGGACAATGCAAGACCTGTCGCACGCAGGGGGACGATGAAAACACTTTCCTGGCGACAGTAGTGAATCGAGACGCTCGGGGTCTAGGTGATTCTGCGGTACCCGAGACGTGAAACGCGGCGTGAAACAGGAGGTGGAGGACGGTGGAGGGAGATGGCGGAAAAATGGGGGGAAGGAAAATGGTAGGCAGTAAAACGAGGGACGGGAGCGGGAGACAAGAAAATGGGTGACAAGAAAATAATGAGGCAGAACCTGAAACCTGAAACCTGAAACCTGAAACCTGAAACCTGAAACCTGAAACCTGAAACCTGAAACTAACGTGCCGGGTTTTCGTACCAGATGATGCCCAGGTTTTGGCGTTCTTCGCAGGTCATCACGTCCAGGTCTCCGTCGGCATCGAGGTCGATCAATTCCATCCGATCGAACTTGACGGCGGGCGTGGGATCGATCGCTGACCAGTTTCCCTGCGGATCGCGGATCCAGATTCCTGGCAGATCGCGGTTGGGGCTGGCGTGGGTGTTGGCCGTCAGCACGATCCGGTCGTCGGGAAAACGTTCGATCGCTTTGCCATTGTTGACTCCGGCCGGGTGGTCTAGCGTCGTCACGTGCCAGGCGTCGCCGGCGCGGCGGCAATCCAGCGAGTCGCTGTTTCGTGTGCTGATCAGGCAACGCTCCGCGGTGGCGGTCAGAAACATCACCTCCCTACCCTGCCCCGCGATCACCTGTTCGGTCCACATCTGTTCGGGATCGTCGGGCTGTTCCAGCCACGCGGCGACGCGACGGTTGCCTTTGCGGTCGCTGAACACGACGTCTAGGTCACCGTCCAAGTCCATGTCGACGGCCCGCAGTGACATGATCCAGCCGGCGTCACGCAGCCGGATCGTGGTCCATGTTGTCAGGTCGCGTGGGTGGGTGGCTGGACCGAGCAACAGCGTGATCGTGGCCTTGGGACCCTTGGCCCCGACGACCAACGCTGGCCGGGAATCGATCGTGCCCAGCGGCAAGGCGAACATCCACATCACGCCGTCGAGCTGTTTGAACCGATCGGTGGTCCAGTTCTGTCGCTGGAGCAGTTGCGATGAATCTGAGTGCGGCGCGGGCGTGTTGTTCCAGTGGACCAACAATTGTCGCTGTTTGCCTTCGTGGCTACTGACGATGTCCAACCGCCCGTCGCCGTCCAGGTCGATCGGTACGGCGTCCTCGGGGGACTTCGCCTTGGCAATCGTCGACGCCGGCCATGGCTGGGTGGCTTTGGCGCTGCCGGGATTCAAGTACAGCCGCACCAGACCCGATTCTTCCCAGCCGGTGACGACGTCGGGCAAACCATCGCCGTTGAAATCACCCAGTCGCACACCGTCGGCTCCGCGATGGGTGTCGTCGATCGTGTGTCGTTTCCAAGGGGATGCCGCGGAAACGTCGACATGATGGATGCACCATGAAAGCGAGCATCCGATCAGGAGGCCGGAGAGGCGAACGACGGTCGGGGGCATAAGGGATTTCCTGGCTCACGTGGGAGAGGCAGGGATCAGTTTACCCGACAGGTGAAGCAGGGTTTGCCCAACGGGCATCAACAACGTAGCCTGGGGTCAGGGAACGAGCGCAGCGAAGTGACCGCCACCCCAGGAAAAGAAACCCCTGTCCCTCTTCCCCCTTTCGATCGGCCGGCGGCGAAGCCGCCGGCCGATCGAAAGGGGGATGGTATTTCGTTGGGCGTGGACCTGGGGTTACGCCCGGATTCGCTGGGGCTCATCCGGACTCACCCCAGGCTATGATGTTGATCGCCGTTGGCGAACCGGACATTCCGTGTTCAAGTCTTTCGGGCAGGTGCTCTTACCCGAATGGCATAGAACGCTCGATGGACCACTGCCCGCAAGCGTGACGCTTAGGCCGCCCTACTTGTTGGGCAAATGTCGCACGGCGAGGACGCCGTCGATATCGCGCAACGCTTTCAGGGACGTTTCTTCGATGTTGCCGTCCAGGTCGATGATGGTGTAAGCCAGATCGCCGCGTGACTTGTTCAACAGGTCGGCGATGTTCAAGCCGGCGTTGGCGAGAATCGTCGAGATCTGGCCGACCATGTTGGGCACGTTGGCGTTGGCGATCGTGATCCGACATCCGGTGCCGCCCCGCGGCATGGAGGCTTCGGGGAAGTTGACCGAATTGGTCACGGTGCCTTCTTCCAGGAAGTCACGGACTTGGTCGGCGACCATGATCGCACAGTTTTCCTCGGCCTCTTCGGTCGACGCACCGAGGTGCGGGAACGAAATGACTTTGGGGTGCTTGAGCAACTGGGCGGTCGGGAAATCGATCACATAGGCACTCAGTTTGCCCGAGTCCAATGCGGCGATCACGGCATCGTCATCACAGATGCCGCCGCGGGCCAGATTGACGATGATGCCGCCGTCGTTCATCGACGCGATGCGTGCCTTGTTGACCAGGCCTTTGGTGACGTCCAGCAGCGGGACGTGGACACTGACGGCGTCGCACTGCGAGAACAGGTGATCCAGGTTGATGGCCTGTTCGACGTTGCGGGAAAGTCGCCAGGCGTTTTCAACGGAGATCTGCGGGTCGTATCCGACGACTTTCATGCCCAACGCGCTGGCGGCGTTGGCGACGCGACGTCCGATCGCACCCAGCCCGATCACGCCAAAGGTCTTGGAGTGCAATTCGCAGCCGACGAAGTTTTTCTTGCCGGCTTCAACCGCGGTGGAAATTTCCGCATCGGTTCCTTCCAAGGACGACGCAAATTGCATCGCCGGATAGATGTTACGCGATGCCATCAGCAACCCGGCCAGCACCAGTTCCTTGACGGCGTTGGCATTGGCACCGGGGGCGTTGAACACCGGCACGCCACGCTGGGTCATCTTGTCGACGGGGATGTTGTTCACACCGGCACCGGCACGGCCGATCGCCGCGACCGATTCGGGGATCTCCATGTCGTGCATCTTGAACGAACGAAGCAGAATCGCATCCGGGTGACTCGACTCGGACGAGATTTCGTATTCGTCGCGGGGCAGGCGTGAAAGTCCTTTGACGGAGATGTTATTGAGCGTCAGGATTTTGTACATCTCTGGCGTTGCTGTGGTTGGAGGAATGGAAAGTTCGGGGAGACGGCGAGGACCATGCGGGGCCGGCCGGAGGCAGTCGCCGCCGCGTCGGTCCGGCGAAGATCACGCGTTCTTGGATGCGAAATCGGTCATGAAGCTTGCCAGCGATTGCACGCCTTCGATCGGCATCGCGTTGTAGATGCTGGCGCGGATGCCGCCGACGCTGCGGTGCCCTTTCAAACTGACCAGGTCGCGTTCGCCCGCTTGGGCAAGAAACGCCGACTGCAGATCATCGTTGGGCAACGTGAAGGTTGCGTTCATCAGCGAGCGGCAATCCGGTTTGGCGTGTCCGGTGTAGAAGCCGCCCGACTGGTCGATCGCGTCGTAGAGCAACGCCGCTTTTTTGCGGTTCAGCGTTTCCATCGCCGCCAGCCCGCCGATGTCGTTTTGCAGCCACTTGGCGACTTTGCCCAGCACCCAGATGGCGAACGTCGGCGGGGTGTTCCATTCGGAGTCCGCGTCGGCGTGGTTTTTGTAATTCAAGTAACCCGGAAGCGAAGCGCTGCCGCGGTCGATCAGGTCGCGGCGGATGATCACCACGGTCACACCCGCCGGGCCGGCGTTCTTTTGGGCACAGGCATACAGCAAGCCGTATTTGTTGGTGTCGACCGGGCGGTACAGGAAATCGCTCGACGCGTCACAGATCAGCGGCACGCCGGCGGGGCATTCGGGTTCGGTGGGGAATTGAACACCCTGGATCGTTTCGTTGTTGCAGTAGTAAAGGTAGGCCGCGTCTTCGGCGACGCTGTAGTCCTGGGGCCCGGGGACATGATTGAAATTTGACGACGAGGCGTCGTAGACGACCTCGACCTGCCCTTCCTTTTTGGCTTCCGCGATCGCTTTCTTGCCCCAGGTGCCTGTTTGGATGTAGGCCGCCGATTTGCCCGAATCGCGAAGCAGGTTGGCGGGGATCATCGAAAACTGAAGCGCCGCACCGCCTTGCAGAAACAGCACGGCGTAGTCGTCGCTGATGTTCAGCAGCGACCGCAGGCTGTTTTCGGCGTCGTGCAGGATGTCGACAAATGTCTTGTCCCGGTGGCTCATTTCCAGCAAGGAACTGCGTGCACCGGGCAGGCAAACCAGTTCGTCGCGTACTTCCTCAAGTACCGAAACCGGCAAGACGGCGGGGCCGGCGGAAAAGTTATAAGCTCGTTGGGCGGTCGCGGTGGCTGTCATCGAACGAATCGGTGTCACGTTGGGGGGGGATGGGGCCGCCGACGGCACGCCTGCGTCGGCAATGTGAGTGGGGATTCTATGTCGAGCCGGTCGAGTGCGGAAGGAGCATCGCGTCGCAGGGCGGTTGACCGCGACCGGCGATGCCGATTAATCCGGATCAAAGCCGAATTCTCGCATCCACTGGTCCACCTCCGATTGGTCCTGGATGCGAGGTTTTTTAGCAGCCGGCGAGCTTTTTTCGGGGTCAGCCGGCGGCCGACCGCCCTGCCCTGCCCCGCCCGATTTCGGCCCCACGTCGATCGCCAGGTGGATTTTTCCGTCCGTCAGGTCGTCCATCCAGGGCTCGCTATCGAAATGAGCCGCACCTCGCCGCCGGGCCGCAATCTGAATTCGGTGGTCCGAGGAGACGACCATCAGCCGTTTGGGCGTGTGATGCGCCCGGATGATTTCCTCCAATAAATCGTCCGCGGACAGGTAATCGACCGCGAAACGGACGCTCATCCCGTGGTGAACAAACTCGCTGGGGCGATTGCGTGGCGGGTTGGCGGCATCGAAGACGACACAGGTTTTTCGGCGAACCGGCTCGCTGAGTTGATTCGTCAGCTCGCGCAGCAGAACATTCCGATCGCGTTCGAGCCAACGCGGGTCGGGATTGCGAGTCGGCGCGATCGGCTGCGTGATGTTGTAGCCGTCAATGAGCAACAAAAGTGACATGGTCCGTGTAGGGTACCATGCGTCGGATTTGATGCAGCGGCAGTCGCGGCGTTGTGGCGCGGTGATCGATGTGCTGAGAACTCATCCGCGACAAGCAGTCGACCCTCCCCTCGCTCGACCCCTCCCTGCCAGGGCGTTGGTATCTACACAAGTCGTTTTTGCCCAAAGGGCATGCATATCCATAGCCTGGGGCAAGCAAACCGAGCATTTGCGAGGGTTGCGCCGCCCCAGGAACGTCATCGCAATGAGGTTCGATTTGGCCAACGGCCATGCACAACCTTCGCGTTTAACGAGGCATTTGTGTATGGCCGTTGGCCAATCCCTCTCGTTCTCGTTTGCGGACCTTGGGCGATGCCCAAGGCTAGGGATGTAAACGGCCGTTGGCCGAAGCCATCCACTCAGAACAAATCTGACATGCAAAAGATGTGTAGATGCCCATGCTGCCAGGGAGGGTGACTTGAGAGGTGTGATGCCAAACCGATGGCGGGCATGCCCTCGGAGGTCCGGCTGCTTTCCTTGCGGCTGGGGGGACTTACACCGAGCTGGCGGTTCTGGCGTCAATCGAGATCCTGTCGGACTTCGACGTCCGCCGGTCCGCCGAAATGATAGACCTGGTAACCCAATACACCCAGGGTCATGGCGACCAACGCGACGGTGCCGAGCAGTTTCCAGTCGACGCCGTCGGCCGAGCGGATGGAGAAGCTTGGCAGCTGGAAGGAACGCTTCGCGGCCCGTTTGTATTGCTTGTGGTCGATCTTCTGTCGCGGCGGTCGCTTCTTCGGTACCGAATCCACTTCGATGTCCTTTGCGACTTCTTCTTCGTCTTCGAGGTCATCTGCAGCGTCTCCGATGAACGTGTCATTCGGTTTGCCGGAGCGGATCGCGCTGTCGGAGAGCACGTCGACATTGACGGCTTCGCCCCCCGCGATAGGATCGGACTCCAAACGCGCTGGGGCCGGCCGATGTGGCGCCAACGGCAAGTCGTCGTCCCAATCAAACTCCGCCTGGTCTTCTTCTTCCAGGAATTCCGCGACGTCCTGGTTGTTCCATGACGTGGGAGGTTCGCTCAAGCTCGCATCGGCGTGTTCGATCGCTGCATCGGCATGTCCGGCTGCGGCCAGGACGGGTTGCTTGACGGAGACCTTGAACACGACTTTCCCGAAACGCAATTCGTCGCCGTCGGCAAGCACTCTCCACCGATGCGGCTCAAGCCGCGTGCCGTTGACGTAGGTGCCGCGCGTGCTCTTCAGATCGAGTGCTCCGAATCCGTCGTCGTTGTGGAGCAACAAGCAGTGCCGTCGGCTGACGGATCGGCTTTTGGGCCGAATTTGGCATTCTTTCAGCCGGCCGACCAGGTAATAACCAGGGTGGATCGGTGCCGCGGTGCCGGCATTGCTTCCCTGTGTGATGATCAATTCAACGGACATGGGGAATCACTGCTGGGGCGTTCGGGGACGGTGGATGAAGCGGAAAAGATGCACTGGTCGGCTGCGAACCTAGTCTTCAATGACAATGACATTTCCTTTGCCGTCTTCCATGGTTTTCAGACGTGTGACGGCCTTTTCGTCTTTCGTCATCTGATAGAACGTGACGCCGACGACGGCCAGCAAGGCGACGATGGACAGTGCCAGCCCGACGCCCAACAAGACGCTCTGGCTGGCATCCGTTTCATTTGCCGAGCCGCGTTTCTTCGTCGACTTGCGCGGTGCTCCGGCGGCAGTTTGGGACGTCGCCAAAGGTGAGACGGGAACGGCAGCGGGAGAGAGGGCGACTGGGGAGAGGGCTGCCAGGTCGATCGGCGGCAGACTGCCAAAATCGATCTCGGCGATCTCGGCGATCTCCGCCATCGCTCCCTGTGACGCTTCGCCCAGTGGCCCGCTGTCGTCGAGTGAGGCAAAACTGGAGGAGTCGTCCGAAGTGATCGCCAGTTGCGCCGAGCGGGGCCGGTTGGCCAGTTCCCGGCCGGCCAATTTGGATCCCGCGATCCGCCGCAGTTGGGTCAACAGTTCGGCTGCCGAGGCGGGGCGGTCGACCGGGCGTTTGGACATCATCCGTTGGATCAGCAAACTGATCGCCGGCGGACAGTCCGAACGTGTGTCGGAAACCAATGGCACTTTGGCGGTCTGGTGCTTGGCCAGTCGCTGCGCGACGCTGGTTCCCGGGAACGGCGGTTTTCCCACGAGCAGAAAGTACCACGTACATCCCAGGGAATAGATGTCCGCGCGGGCGTCGACGGACTGGGAATCGATGGCCTGTTCGGGGGCGATGAAATCGGCGGTGCCGGTCAATCGATTGGGCGCGTCGGTTCCGGCGGTGTATCCGATCCGAGCGAGTCCCATGTCGCTGACTTTGATCACTCCGTCATTTCGCAACAATAGATTCGATGGCTTGATGTCGCGGTGGACGATACCACGTTGGTGTGCGTGGGCCAGTGCGTCGGTCGTCTGGATCATCGCGTCGAGCGCTTCGGTCGGCGACATCACTCCGTCACGGGCGACCGCGCGGTGCAGGTCGACGCCTTCGATGTATTCCATCACGATGAACAGTTTGCCATCGGATTCGGAGAAATCGAACGCTTGAACGATGTTGGGGTGTTCCAGTTTCGCCGACGCCCGTGCTTCCTCTTTGAAACGTTCGATCCGGCGAGAATCTTTCGAAGCTTCTGCGGGCAGGATCTTGAGGGCCATCAATCGATTCATGACCGCGTGTCGGGCCAGGAAGACGACACCCATTCCGCCGCGTCCCAAGGGGCGTAGCAGACGATAGTTGCCCAAATGGAATCCGCGTGCTTTGCCGGCCAACAACTTGCGGGCTTGCCAGGGCGTCAGCAGGTCCGCGCCGACCAGGCCTTGGGCCAGTCGGTCGGGCGTGAACACGACGTCTTCGGTCATCAGCGAAACGACGACCTTTTTGACATCGGCCAGTTCGACCAGTCCGGCTTGCATGGACCGGCGAACGAAGTCGCGAGTTGCCTGGTCCAGGACCGGTTCGGCAGCGATGGTTTCAACCGACATTGAGCGATGCGTCTGTACTCCGAGAACTTCTCCAGTCACGACCGCACGGTCGCGTCACCTGAGAGAGTCTTCATTATTGAGCATCAGGCCGATCAGCCGGTTAAGGATTGGTTAAGGGATGGTGTCGATCCGGTGAGGGTTGGCGGCGGTGGTTGTGATCGGCGAAGACCGCTGCTTTATGGGACTTGCAGCGACGTTAAGCGGGCTCAAATCCGGGCCGGTAATAAACTTCTTTGAGAAACAGACCCTGGGGCGGTGCCGCTTGACCGGCATAGATGCGATTTTTCTGTCCCAGTACCTCGTCGATCCACTGCGGAGGCTGTTTGCCGTAGCCGACTTCGACCAGGGTACCGACGATGTTGCGGACCATGTTGTAGAGGAACCCGTTCGCTTCGACTTCGATGGCCAGGTGCCCGCTGGTTGCGTAATCCGCAGCGGGCAGGACTTGGCAATCTCGCACGTCGCGGACTGATGACTTGCGTTGGGCGCCGGCCGATTCAAAGCTGGAAAAATCACGATGCCCGATGATCTTGGCCGCGGCACACTGCATCGCGGTGACGTCGACTTTGCGACGGAGTCGCCAGCGGTATCGATGTTCGAACGGGTCACGCTGATGGCGGACTTGGACTTGATACCGATAGCGTTTTCCGATCGCGTCACGAATCGCGTGGAAATCCGACGGCGCCTCGTGGACTTCGGTCACCACGATCGTTTCGGGGAGTCGCGAATTGATCGCCTTGGACAGCGCGTCGGCCGAGGCGGTCCAGGTCGGAAAGCGGCAGCTGGCGACCTGGCCGAGCGCGTGGACACCGGCATCGGTGCGTCCGCTGCCGGTGACGGTGACGTCCTGTTTGGTCGATCGCTTGACGGCTTGTTGGAGCGTTCCTTGGATCGTTGCCTGACCCGGTTGGACTTGCCAGCCGGCGAAGTCCGTTCCGTCATAGGCGATTTTGAGCGCAAAGGTTCGCGTCACCGATCAGCCAGCCGAGGCGACGGACTGCTGGAGCAATTCGGCGATCTGAACGGCGTTGGTCGCCGCACCTTTTCTCAGGTTGTCGCTGACACACCAGAACGCGATCCCGTGGCCATCGCCGCTGATGTCGCGTCGAATCCGGCCGACAAAGACGTCGTCTTTGCCGTCGCAGTCGCGCGGCATCGGATACTGGTGGTTGGCCAGATCGTCGACAACGGTGATGCCCGGCGCGGCGCGGAACAATTCGGTTGCTTCGGCGACGGTGAGCGGTTTTTCCGTTTCCACCAAGATCGATTCGCTGTGCCCGATCGTGACCGGAACGCGAACGGCGGTGGGACAGACTTGGATGTTGTCATCGCCCATGATCTTTCGGGTTTCGTACACCATCTTCATTTCTTCGCTGGTGTAGCCCTCGAACTTCTCGCTGCCGATCTGCGGGATCAGGTTGAAACCGATCGGGTGTTGAAACGTTTCGTGGCCAGGGGTTTGCCCGTCCAGGATTTGTCGCACGCTGGATTCCAGTTCGGCGTTGCCGGCCAGGCCGGCGCCGCTGGTGGCTTGGTAGGTGCTGACGACGACGCGTTTGACCTTGGCCGCTTTGTGAAGCGGTGCAAGCGCGACGACCATCTGCGTGGTGCTGCAATTCGGGCTGGCGATGATGCCTTGGTGATCGGCGATCGCATCCGGATTGACTTCGGGGATGATCAGCGGGACCTTGGGGTCCATCCGCCAGTAACCGCTTTCGTCGACGACGATGGCGCCTTCTTTGACGGCGTAGGGGGCGAACTCGGCGGACACCTCGTCGGGTGTGCTGGCGATCACGATGTCGACGTCTTCGAACGCACCGGGGGCCAACAGTTCCACTGTGATCGTTTCGTCTTTGAAGCGAACCTGTTGACCGGCCGAACGCTGCGAGGCCAGCAGTTTCAGCCGCTTGTAGGGAAAGTTGCGATTGGCAAGTTGCTCAAGAACGATTCGTCCGACCGCACCGGTGGCCCCGACGACAGCTAAGGTTTCGTACACAGGATTCAAAAAAGGTTGGAGTGAAGGGGTGTAAGCGTCCAGCTTGCGCCCGGGGTGTCTGGTTCTCAAGGGCAAGCTGCAAGCTTGCCCCACGTGTTGCGATGTCCTACTTCTTGATTGCTTCGATCGCTTTGGGCAATTCTTTGTCGATCACGCCCATGCCGCCACGACCGCCGTCCATTCGAGACTCAACGTCCAGCACGGTGTCTTCGGCTTGGGCTTCCCAGAACTTGGTGATCGTTTCTTTGGGGAGCGGTTTGTAGGATCGGAAGATGCGGAATCCGACACCGCGTGACGGATCGCTGGTGTGCCACCAGGGGCTGCGTGGGAAGTTCGGGTCTTCCGACTTCCATTCTTCGTCGTCCGAAGCCATGCGTGCGGCGCTGCGCAGGTCTTCGGCGTCCGATTCCCAGGTTCCGCCGCGAACCACACAGGGCGACGGGACTTCAGGCCATTTGACCAGATCGGTCGCGTTGATGCCCTGCTTGTCGGCGAAGTCAACGTAGCCGTCTTCGGTGTATTGGTTGACGGTCCATTCGCCGACGTTGCCGTGCACGTCGTAGAGGCCGAAGGGGTTGGGTTTCTTCGAGGCGACGGCGACCTGTCCGTCGTCGGCGTTGTCAAAGTACCAGGCGTAGTCATCGATCTCGTCGGCGCTATCGCCCCACGAGTAAGCCGTCGTCGTTCCGCCCCGGGCGGCGTATTCCCATTCGGCTTCGGTCGGCAACCGGTACTGTTGGCCGGACACCAAGCTGAGCCATTTGGTGAACTGTTGCGCCGAATACTGGGTCATCGTGACGGCCGGTTGATCTTCGTCTTCGCCGTATTCGTAGGTAAACGTCGGGTCGTAAAGTTCCGTCGGGGCGGTGATCGCATCGACTTTGTTGTCGTCGTTGACGACCCGAATACCGCTGGATTCAAACTCTTTGAAGATGCCGTACAGGTCCATGTACTCCTGGTACAGGCCCCAGGTGACTTCGGTCTTGGCGACCCACATCGGGTCGACGCTGACCTTGATTTGCGGGCCTTCATCGTCGCGGCGATCCGCTTCGTCTTCGGGGCTGCCGAACATGAATTCGCCGCCGGGGACCGGAATCATTTCGACTTCTTCGTCGGTGCCGGGCACACGAAAGGTGTAGGGAACCATGTAACCTTCGTCGACTTTGACCGACGGGCCTTCGGCGGGTTTTTCCGTCGCGATCCCTGGGGTTGCGTCGTCAGCGGACGCGGGTGATGCGAAGGACACGAGTGCTGCGGAAAGGGACAAGCCGATCACAGCGAGGGCTCTGGGCATATTCACGGTGCTGGGGTCTCGCGGGTGAAAAAGAGGTCGAGGGGAGCAAACGTTGATAGTATAGCGCAGAGATCGAGGATTTTCGATCGTCTGTAGGTGGGATTACGCACCGGAAATGGTGGCCAGCGGCAGAATCAACGCCTGGGGTGTGCCGGGGGGCCCGGTCGAGATCAGGCAAGAAGATTTCGGGGGTAAGAAAATGGTGACTGACTCTATCAATTGGATGGGGCTCATTTTCCTACCTCCAAAATCTTCCTACCTCTCCATTCAGCCACGCTGTCCTGGCAAGTCGGTGGGGAGATAGAGCAGAATGATGAGGGGCGCAAAGGCGGGCGTCCAAGACCCGATCGCCGGCCAGAGCTCTAACGAACATCCAACGGCGGCGGGCGTCGGCCGAGCAGGACGTCAAATTCCAACGGCTGGCCGTCGCGGATGACGCTCAGGTGAATCGCCGTGCCGGCCATCGCGTTTCCGATCAATTGCATCAGATGATCGACGTCACGCACTTTTTGGTCATCCAGCGAAATCACCAAGTCTCCCGATTTCAACCCCGCCCGCGCGGCACCGGAACTTTGGTCGGCCAGTGCAGCGATCATCGCGCCGCGAATACGGTGGTTCTGGCTTTGTAGCTGGTCGTCGGGAACCTCGACCAGTGAAACGCCTAGCCAGCCCCGCTCGATCGATCCTTTCTCACGCAGCTGCAGGTAGATTTTTTTGGCGATACCGCTGGGGATGGCAAAACTGACGCCCTGGTAGGTGTCGCCCACGATGGCGGTGTTGATGCCGATCAACGTGCCCCGCGAATCGACCAGGGGGCCGCCGCTGTTGCCGGGATTGACCGCCACGTCGCTTTGCATGAAATCTTGATAGCGGTCTTTGGCGCGGACCACTCGGTGTTTGCCGCTGAGAATGCCGAAGGTGACGGTGCGATCCAGGCCGAAGGGGCTGCCGATGGCCCAGACCGGAGAGCCGACTCGAATCCGCTCGCTGTCGCCCCACGGGATCGGCATCAAACGATCGGCGTTCACTTTCAGCACGGCCAGGTCGGTCAGTTCGTCGGTGCCGATGATCATCGCATCGACGGTTCGGCCATCGCTGAGTGTGACCGAGATCTGGTCGCTGCCGGCGACCACATGGCGATTGGTCAGGATGTAGCCGTCGGCATCGACCACCACCCCGCTGCCCTGGTCGGAGATCAAGATCGCCGGCGCACCGGGGACATCGTGGTGGGCGACCGCTTCGTGTGCGGTGCGGTGGATGTCGATGTGGACGACGCTGGGTCCGGCCGCCGCGTTGACCATCTGGTAGGCCTGGCTGAGCGTGTCGAGCGAGACGTTTTTCAATCCCTCGCCGGCGACTTCGAATTCGGCCCGCAGCTGTCCGCGATGTTGTGCGTACCGGATCTCTTCGACAATTCCCGGCAGGATGTAACGGGCTGCAGCCAACATCACCAGCACGGTCACCAGCATCACCATGCCGTGTCGCACCGGGTCGCTTCGCCGCGCGTGCTGACGGTGTTTCGTCGCGGTCGAATGCAGGTCCGGTTCGGGGCTGACCACGATGTCCGACACGTCGATGTCGGTGATGTCGGCGCACGATTCCTGGGGGGCACTGCCGAGCGAGACGGGCTGGGATGGAACGGGTGGGGGTGATGTGCCGAAAATGAACCGGTCGGAAAGGGTGTCGTCCGACGCCGTTCCTGCTGCGTCCTCTATGGTCGCGTCGTCATCAGTCGCATCTACGTCGAGATCGAAGTGTGGTCGGGCGGGGCCTGACGTTTTGGGGTGAAAGCGATGGAAGATCACGGTCCGGGGCGGCTCGGGGTCTTCGTTCTCAATCCGATGCGTCATCGGCGTGGCGGCCGGTTCGTCGGCGCTGCAGGTGTCTGCGGAGCAGCGATCGGCGCTGAAGCAGTCAGCATTGGAACCACTTGGCGAGCCACTTTGCGGGGCCGCCTGCGTGTCCTCGACCGACGGCGGGCGTTCTGGTTCGGGCTGGTCCTGCGGTAGCAGGTCGCTGTCGGGGGTTTGCGTCGTTGAAATCTGGATTTCGGCAATCGGGATTTCGTCGGATGGCTTTTCAGCCTGCGGGCCTTCTGGCGGTCGATCCATAATGGAGCTCGGTCCCACACGCAAACGGACGGAAGTTGGAATGGCCCTATTCTAGCGCGACAGGATTACCAATCGGCAAGTTTTTTTGACGAAAACGCGACCAAATCCCTCCCGGCGGGCGGAAAAACCGGTCCGGGTGGCTCGCCTTCGGCCCGGGTTTGCGTGACAATTGGCGGGTGTTTCCCGGCGACGTACGACCGCACCGGGGCCGTCCAAGGGCGGTCCGTGGCCGCGGGGGTGCGACGCAATCAAAACTGACCGCCTCTCTGTCTTTCTCGGATTCGAATCCCTTATGGCTTCTTCAGCGGCACGTGATCTATCGTCGGCTCGCGAGACGATTTACCAGGCAATCTCCGCCATTCGTCTGATCGATCCCCACACCCACATCAACCCTTATTCACCTGCGTCGAGCACGCTGGCGGACATTCTGGGTTACCACTATTACACCGAGCTGGTCCACTCGGCGGGGATGCCGCGACAGGAGATCGAGGAGCCGGGGATTTCGCCTCGCGAGCTGGTCGGCCGCATGGTTCACGGTCTGGGCAACATCACCAACACCGCCAACTACCACTGGTTGATCCAGATCTGTCGCGAGTTTTTTGATTTCACCGACGATGCGATCACACCGGACAATTGGGAGTCGCTGTTCGATACCGCGGAGGAAAAGATGAACGGCGCCGGTTGGGCGCAAACCGTATTGGACAAAAGCAACGTCGAAGCGGTGTTTCTGACGAACGACTTCGACGATGAATTGGAAGGCTTTGATTCGAGCACCTACATCCCCTGTCTGCGCACCGACGACTTGGTGTTTCATCTGGCCAAGCCGGAAGTCCGCCAACGTCTGGAGCGTTGCAGTGGCGTGCCGCTCGATGGAACCTTGTCCTCGCTGCGGGCGGCCCTGGAGCAACGTTTCGAACACTTCGTTTCGCATGGCGCGCGTGCTTGCGCGATTTCCATCCCACCGAGTTTCCAACCCACGATGGTCGGCGACGGTGAAGCCCAAAACGCACTGGACCATGTGCTGCGCCACGACAGTCAGTCCGAAGCGTCGCAACGCGACTCGCTCTCACGACGTGTGTTTTGGACACTCGCGGAGTTGTGTGATCAGTACGGATTGCCATTTGACTTGATGATCGGTGTGAACCGCGGCGTCTATCCGTCGGGGGTCTACCAGGGGCAAGACCTGTATGACAGTCGGGTTTCGTTGATCCAGTATCGCGAGTTGTTCAACGCATTCCCCAAAGTCAAGTTTCCGATCTCGGTGTTGGCCAGCGTGACCAACCAGGAATTGGTCAGTTACAGCTGGATCTTTCCCAACGTGTTGACCAACGGGCATTGGTGGTACAGCAACACACCGTCCTTCATTCATCGCGACGCGGCGGCACGTTTGGAGGCGGTGCCGCGCAACAAGCAGATCGGCTATTACAGCGATGCGTACAAGTTGGAATTCGTGTTGCCCAAGTTTGACATGTACCGACGCATCCTGGCACGCGTGCTGGCCGAAGAGTTTGTCGGCGAGAACGGTTGGAGTGAAGAGAAGGCGATTCAATTGGGGCGTCAGGTGTTGCGCGGGAATGTGGATGAAGTCTTTCAGTCTCCGCTGATCGACGCCGAATCCCTGGATATCGCCAGCGGAACAAGCGGGTCACCGATCGTGGTCGGCTCGTCGGGCGATGATGGTGACAGAGGGTTGGCGGACGAGGATTCTGAATTGTCCGCGTTCCTGGCCGGCGACTCCGACGAAAGTGACGAGCAAGATGGGTTCGCGACAGTCACCGATGATTCCGACCGCACCGTCGGCTCGGATTCCTTTGGATCGGTCGGGCAGTTGGCCGAAACGATCGATTCGGACGACGAGTTGGGTTTCTTGGATCCGATTCCGACGGCCGAAGAAGTCGATTCGGCGGAGGTTCCCGACGTGGTGCTGGAGGATGCGTCGGGCGGTTTTGACGCGACCGCACTGGATGCGGAAATCGATCCCCTGCCGTTGGACGTCGGTGACCTGTTGGGCGGCAACGACGCCAATCCGCCGGGACCCGATACGCCCGGTTCCAGCATTCACATGCTCGCCGGCGACGGTGAATTCACGCCCGATAGCGACACGATGAAGCTGAAACCCGATCCGATGACCGGCGAACTGCATTTTCCCATCGGCGACGATGACGGTGCCGATGACGAGGAGGGCGGTTTCGGAGTCGGTGTGTTTGAGAAGTAGGTGCCCGCTGTTAGCGGTGCGGCGTGAGCCGTTCGGTGCCGGCAAGACCGGAGGGCTTGCGCCCTTCCGCTATGATCAAAGGCGTAGGTCATGCTGTGCATGACGAACCGCGATTCTTCGCGGGCGCGACGGAGTGGCATGCACAGCATGCCCTACGGCTCTCGTGTCGTGCGTCGTTTCCCCGAACTCACTCCGCGGCGATGCGGTTGATGGCGTTGAGCATGGCCAGGATCGTGCTTTCGACGCTGTCGGTGCTGACGCCGGTGCCGCGATACAGTCGGCCTTTGTGTTCGACTTCCAAGTTGACTTCGCCGATCGCGTCGCGGCCGAGCGTGGCGCTGCGGACGCGATAGTCCTTGCAGACCAGTTGCACGCCGGTGATCTGTTCGACGGCCCAGAACGCGGCATCGATCGGCCCGTCACCCTCGGTGACTTCGGCGGACTTTTCTTCGCTTCCGTCACTGAGCGTCAACTTCACTTTGGGTGATTGCTGTTTCGAACAGGTGACTTCGTAGTCGACCAATGACCAGGTTTGGCCGCCGCTGGTGCTGATCTTTTGTTGCACCAAGGCGATGATGTCGCCGTCGTAGATTTCTTTCTTCTTGTCGGCCAACAATTTAAACTGCTCGAAGACCGAGTTGAGTTCCTCGCCGTCGATGTGAAAGCCGAGTGTTTTGGCGCGGTCGGCCAAGGCGGCCCGTCCGCTGTGTTTACCCAGCACCAGATCGGTTTTGGCAAACCCGACTTCTTCGGGCGACATGATTTCATACGTGCTGCGTTCTTTCAGCATGCCGTCTTGGTGGATCCCCGATTCGTGGGCGAAGGCGTTGCGTCCCACGATGGCTTTGTTGCGCTGCACGCTGATTCCGGTCACCTTGCTGACCAGTCGGCTGACAGGGACCAATCGTTGGGAATTGATTCGGGTGGTGCAGTCGTAGAAATCGCCGCGTGTCTTCATCGCCATCACGACTTCTTCTAAGGCCGCGTTGCCGGCGCGTTCGCCGATGCCGTTGATGGTGCACTCGATTTGGCCGGCGCCCGCCGCGACGGCGGCCAAGCTGTTGGCAACCGCCATCCCCAAGTCATCGTGGCAATGGGTGCTGAGCACTGCTTTGTCCATGTTGGGCACACGGTTGCGGAGCATGTCAAAGATCTTGTAGATCTCAGCGGGTGTGACGTAGCCGACCGTGTCAGGCACATTGATGGTCGTCGCACCGGCGTCGATCGCGGCTTCGACCACGCGGCACAGAAAATCGTGTTCGGTGCGGCAGGCGTCCTCGGGCGAGAACTCGATGTCGTCGCACTTGCTGGCAGCCAGTTTGACGCCTTCGACGGCGCGCCGGACGATTTCGTCCGGTGTCATCCGCAACTTGAACTCGCGATGGATCGCGCTGGTCGCCAAGAAGACATGGATGCGAGATTGCTCGGCGTTCTGGACCGCTTCGGCGGCACGCAAGATGTCCTTTTCACTGCAGCGGGCCAAGCCACAGATCGTTGACCCTTTGATCGTTTCGGCGATCTGTTTGACCGCATCGAAGTCACCCGGTGAGGCGATCGGGAAACCCGCTTCGATCACATCCACGCCGAGGTCCGCCAACGCGTGGGCGACCTCCAGCTTCTCCGCCAAATTCATGCTCGCCCCGGGGGACTGTTCGCCGTCGCGAAGCGTGGTGTCAAAGATTCGAATCTGACGCTGGGTTTGGGGGGTAGTGTCTGGCACGGCTTCGCGGGTCGCGATCGGAGAGTCGGGGGTGGCGGATTCCATGACGGTGTCCATGAAAGAAGTTGGGATAGTATGGGAAGCTGGTGGCATTTAAAAAACACGGGGATCCCAAAAACCCGGCACAATTGTCTGACGAACAAAAAAACCCGAGTCCTCGGGGACTCGGGTTTTCGCTGTTTTGTCGTTTGATTCCGCGTGTCAGCGGCATGTCAAGCGAAGCGTGCAAACCTTCATCTCCCGCCCAAATGGCAGTAGCAGTAGGAGTAGAAGGATGAGCAGGCTGATGTTCATACCACTCAAGGTAAATCAGAGGTGCGACGGGCGTCAAGTCATTTTGGTCCGCAAAGTGGACGCCACCGGCAGAGAAAGGTTCGCGGGTTCTTCGATACCTGAGCCCATTTCCGCTCGACCAACGCGGCTTCCACCTTAAATGTGGTCAGAGCACTCGTCGTCTATCGCAGCTCCATTTTCGGGTAGTGGACGAGGCGAGGGGTCCTTGCCAATATGCCGACTACAGAGGACTCGTCGCCTCGTCCACTACCGCCTACCCGAAAACCAAGGTGCAGCGGAATACTAGCTCACACCCTGGACCGCCTGAGTCCTGGCGGTCGACCCGGCGGCGGCCCGCTGGGCATCACGCATTTCGTCGCGAAGCTCTTGCTCGGTCATCATCAGATCGCGTTCATGTTGCCATCGGGCCAGCGAGTAGTCGATACAGGCCAATGCCAGCAGGGTCGCGCCCATCCAACCACAACAGCCGATCAAGGTGTCGAAGATCGTTGTCGCGATCGCGGCGATCGGCAGCTGCGTCACGCCGATCAACGTGGGCAGACTGGATCGCACCACCCCGATCGCGACGGTACTGACGGCGATCAGTTTGAGCAGCGTGATCGCGAATCGCCCCAGCGACCGCGCCGACGTCATCGATTGCAAACGTGCCGCCGGCGAGATCCGATCCAGCGAGGGAGCCAGTTTGGAAGGCGTCATCATCAGCCCGGTTTGCAACAGATTCAGCCCGATCCCGCAGATCATCATCGCGACGAGCAGTGGCAGCAACAGGCTGCCGACGGCCGCAAATGCCTTGACGATCATCCGTTGCGATTCCCACGAACTGAGTGAAAGCTCGCTCGGCCGGCTGAGCGTTTCGGTCAGCGAGGCGGTGAGCGATTGGGCCAGCCCCGGACCGAACCAGGCCAGCAATCCGGTGGTCGCCAACAACAGGCCCGCGGACACCACATCGCCGCTGCGCGGTGCCCTGCCCTGCTCTTTCGCTTGCTTGCGACGGCGCGGTGTCGGTGGATGGATCTTGTCGGACATCAATTCAATCCCAGCCGAGCGATCGCGTTGGAGAGTTCGGTTTCAAACACCAACCCGGCCGATCCGATCGTCAACGCCATCAGCAGCAGGGCGGCCATCACGTTGATGTTCAATCCGATCGCAAGCACGTTCAACTGCGGAACGGTCCGACTGACGAGCGCCACGACCAGATTGGTCAGCAAGACACAGGCGACGACCGGCGCGGCCACACGCAGTCCGGATTCAATCCCGATCGCGAGATGGTCGATCACCAGAGCGGACAGGGTTTGGTCGATCGAGACCGACATCGGCGGGAATCGGTGGAAACTGGTCAGCAAGGCATCGATCAACAACCGATGACCGCCGGCGGCAAACAGGATGGCGGTGACCAGCAATCCCAGAAGCCGGGAGAGTTGCGGGACCGATTCACCGCTGGATGGATCGGCGGTCTGGGCCAGTTGCATTCCCGTGGCGTTGGAAATCAGTTCGCCGGCCAAGGCGATGCCCGAGACCAGCAATTGAACGACGCCGCCGATGACCATCCCGAAAATGATCTCGCGGCCGGCGGCAAAAACAATCTCCACACCGGAAAGCCGAATGCCGTCAGCGGGCACCGCGGCACCGACACCGGGAACCAGAACCAATGTGATCGCGAGCACCAGCAGGATTCGGATTCGCGCCGGCAAGCCGCTGGCCAACGTCGGCAACGCGATGACGAGTCCGCCGAGTCGGGCCGCAACCATCGCGAAGATCATCAGCTGGTGCAGCAGCCACTGACCGGTCACGACGCCCAACGCGTCATCCATTCCTGGTAACAACATTCCCGTGGTCACCCAGCGTTCTCCTTAATCTGCATCCTGCAAGAAACGGTGTGGGAGTCTCTCTCGATGGCCGCTCGTCCGGCGTGTCTGGTTGTCATCAAAGCATTAGAACGGGCCGACGAACATGGTTTGTGTGAATTCGATCATCCGCGAGAACATCCACGGCATGCAGGCCAACAGCACCAGGCTGGAGACGATCAATTTGGGCACAAAGGAAATCGATTGGTCTTGGATCTGAAACAGGGTTTGCAACAGACCCGTGACGATACCGACCACCGCACCGATCACCAGCACGGGCGCGGCCAACAGCGCGGCCAGCATCAGGGCTTGGCGGCACAGATCAATCGCTTGGCTTGAATCGAGCGTCATTTAACCCACCGGTCCAAAACTGGCTAACAACATGCCGACGACCAAATGCCAGCCGTTGACCAGCACGAACAACAACAGTTTTAGCGGCAACGAAATCATCGCCGGTGGCAGCATGAACATACCCATCGACATCGTGACGCTGGCGACGACGATGTCGACCACCAGGAACGGCAGGTAAATGCTGAAGCCCATCAAAAATGCAATCTTCAGTTCGCTGATCACAAACGCCGGCAGCAGCACGCGGATCGGAATGTCGGCGAACGAACTGGGGGTCGGCCCGTCGGGGACCGCGTGGCGGTAAAACAGGACCACATCGGCGTGATTCTTTGCCGCCGCAATTTGCCTGCTCATGAACTGGCGAACCGGCAACGCTCCGGCTTCATAGGCCTCCGCCAGCGTCATCTCGGTCTCAGGATCGCTGTACGGTTTGATCGCTTCGTCATAGACCCGCGTCCAAACCGGGGTCATCACCAGCAGCGTCATGAACAAGGAAATGCTGGTCAGCACTTGAGTCGGCGGCAGGGCTTGCAGCCCGATCGCTTGCCGCAGCAACGACAGCACGACGATGATCCGGATGTAGCAGGTCGTCATCAGCAGGATCGCCGGAGCGAGCGAGATGACCGACAGCAGCAGCATCGTTTGGATGCTGCCACCGACCTTGTCGGGGCTGGCCCACGATTCCGGGCCACCGGCGATGGTTTCGATCGCCTCGGCCGAAAGCGAGATGGTGGGGCGTGAAACAAGCTGTGGAACTGAATCGTTCGGCGGAACCGCCCTGCCCTGCTCCGCGATGATGCTGCCCTGCTCCGCGACGACACTGCCCTGCTCCGCGACAGCGATCCCTGGTCCGGCCAGGGCCAGCAGCATCAGGGGCAGCGAAAGTCGAAGGAGGCGGTTGAGAATCATAGCCGGGTCGCGGGGGATCAGCGAACGCGGCGACCGCATCGGCCGCCAGCGACCGGGACTTTAGGAAAAACAGGCCTGAAATGGAAAGATTAGTTTTCGCCGGTTCGCCGTCCCCGCCGGGAGGTCATGCCAGCACGTGGCGTGAGCCAGTGGCGCGTGGGGGTGGTGAATTGATCACGCGCCGGCCAACAGCCCGGCGAAGTACGCGTCGTAGCCCGCCAGCGCGCTTCCGGGGATCAACACCGCGGTCGCGTCGGGGAAGGTCACGCGGCAATCGCTGCGGACATATCCGGGGACTTTTTCGATCGTCGCTTGCTGCAGGGCGCATCGGGACAGGATGGTCAGACTGGCGGTCGCCCGGTCGGCATCGCCCTGGAGCCGAAAACAAATCAGCGACGAACCGATTCGGGCCAGCGCAACCGGTTGGTCATCGGCCGACAGCGTTGCATCGCTGAACACACAACGCACCCCTTGCTCCGAGCCGGTTCGGCCGAGCAGATAATGCAGCGCCGTGGCAATCTCCGGTGACAGACTCGCCGGGTTGGTTTGACCGAGCAGTTGGGCGGCGTCGCGTTGGCGGTATTGCTTGATCAGCTCATCAGCGTCGGCACGCATGAAGTAGGCGGTCACACGAATGGCTTCCTCGCCGGACCAAGACACCAATTCGACCGCAGTGTCGCTTGCCCGAGGCCCCGCAACGAGAAGCTCGGGTGGTTTGCGACCGTTGGCGGCCAAGTGGATCAGATCGGTCAGGAAGCGTTTGCAAATTTCGCCGTCCGGATCCAGGCTAGGTGGGTGGTACAAGAACGGCGGCTCGGCTTGGATTTCTCGGACCAGGCGGGCGCGGGACGACGAATCGATTGCGTTGAAGGTTTGCGTCATTTTAAGCCGGCCGATCGCCGGTTCGGGGTCGTCCCCGAAGTGTTGGAGGGCAAACGAAGCGAGCGCGCAGATCGCCCGTTCGGTTTGTTCTTCGGGTGACACGTCGACTTGGCCGACACGGAATTGAATCTCCAGGCGGTCCGCCGCCGAGGTTTGCCAGGCGTCGATCGTGGCTTTTTGAGGACGATTTTTTTTGTCGTCCAGAACGTAGGTCAGCAAGAACGCTTCCAAACGCTCGGCCACGATCTTGCGATCCGATGCCGGCAGGGATTGGGCGGGTTGGTAGTCGGACGGTCGCGAGGTGGAACCGTCGGCCAGATGGCGCAGCAGTGAAACCCGACCGTACTCATCGCGCAGGTTCAGCGCCGACAATTGTTTCATCGCCGCCACGCGGGCGGAGTCGGAGATCGCCAGTTCGCTGGCCAGATGAACCAATTCGACGCCGTAAATCCAATGGACGTCTCGGTAGCGGACCATCGGGCTGTAGATCGACGCGACTTCGATGGCAACGATTTCAACGAGCTGGCGGATCAGCCCGACGGCTTGTTGATCCAGTACGTGGGTGCCCAATTTGGATGCGCCGTAGGTTGTCGCTTTGCTGGCTGCCCACCACGCGACCAGGGTCAGCGGGTTGGTGCTGCTGACAATCCGGCCGGCGAACAGCACGTTGGAGGCGACATCGATGTACGGTCGGGCCGACTTGTAGAGGCCGAAGGTTTTGACTGCCCGCATGACCACGTTGTAGATCGACTGGAAATCATAGCTGGCCAATCCGCCCGGCAGACTTTCCACCGCGACCAACAGTCTCAACGAAGCCCGTCCGACGGCCCGTGAGACGGCGTCGACATTGGTTTTCAGCAGCGGTGCTGTCTCGCCGGGGCGGTAGATCGCCACGACGTCGGAAACCAGGGCGACCAGATCCGTGCGGACTTTTTCATTGTCAAAAACTTTGCGGTCGCCGATTTCTTTGCGGTAGGCGTCTTGTTTAATGCTGTCAAACAGCTCTCGCGTTTTGGCTTCGACCAATTCCAGCAACTCGCGATCGTGCCGTGCCATCGGGTCATCGACGGAGATTTCCGGCGTCTCGGTCGGCGGCGGCCGGCGGGTCGGGTCGGTGTTCTTGAAGTCGATCGCATCGGGGAATTGCATCCACTGCTGCAACGACAGCGCGCGTGCGTTGAGTTCCTGTTCCTGCGCGGCCAGCGATTCCGCCTTTTCCTTGAGCCACTCTTGCAGTTCCGACTGGGGCGTCGTTTGGCCCGTCCCCCCCTGCCCTGCCCCGTCGTCCCGATTGGGCCGGCCGGACGCGTATTTCGTTTTCAAACGAACGGCATCCACCAGTGCCGCCGCCAGTGGCAGCAAACCGAGCGCCCCGAGGCCGATGTTGGGGATCGGTGCCCCGGAGAGGGCGACGGCCATCAACACGATCGCGACGATCACGCCCGAGGCGAGCGAATAGAGCGGTAGCCGTTTCAGGGTGTCGCCGCGCACGGGTGGGTCAGATCGCAAAGAGTAGGAAAGAAGCAGTCGAAGGGAGATTCCGTCGCAAAACGACAGGCTCATGATACAGCGCCGTCGGCCGACCGCGCGGCGGAGCGATTTGGTCAATGTTGTCGAAACCTTGGCCTGGGATGGATGCGGAGATCACGCCGTTCCCTTAAAGTAGGCTTTCGGGAGGGCTGTGCCCCGCAAGGTGCTGCCGGGCGACTGCCAGGAGGCGTCCGGAGACAGATCTGATTAGAATCTGTCCATGGTCTGGAACTTGGCGGATCCAGCTCCACCACCGAACGTCCTTTTTTTACTCGTGTCGTTTCGTTTGCCTGTTGCGCACTGCTTTGCAGCACGCGCAAAAGAGTCCGCCATGCAAAAACAAACTTCCGGATCCGTGTCTCAGATGCAGTCACTTGGTCCGATTCCGTCCCTGCCGAATTATCAGACGGATGGTTTCTTCGACGAGTTAGTCGACAAAAACAATCTCGCTCGTCCGGATGCTGAAGAGTTAGTCTCGCTGTTCAACCGCTTTCCGCCGCAGGAACTGTCGCGTCGCCAGCATGCGATCGAGCAGGCCCTGTTCCGGATGGGGATCACGTTCACGGTCTACAGTGACAAGTCGGGCACCGAAAAGATCATGCCCTTTGACGTGGTGCCGCGGATCGTCTCGGCGATCTTGTGGAAGCACATCGACGCCGGTTTGCGTCAACGGATCCGTGCGCTGAATCGGTTCCTCTGTGACGTCTACAACGAACGGGCGATCATCAAGGAGGGGATCATTCCGGCGGAGTTGGTCGACACGGCCCCGGCGTATCTCGAGGAATGTCGCGGACTGAAACCCTTCAACGACGTCTGGTGTCACATCACGGGCACGGATTTGGTCCGTGACAATACGGGGACCGTTTACGTTCTGGAAGACAATTTGCGATGTCCGTCCGGGGTGTCGTATGTGTTGCAGAACCGTCACGTGATGAAACGGAACTTTCCGCAGGTGTTCGGCGCGTCGCGGGTTCGCCCGGTCACCGATTACACGTCGCGACTGTTTCAGCTGTTGCGCGATGTCGCGCCGCCGCATGTTTCCGATCCGACCGTCGTCGTGTTGACACCCGGTGTTTTCAACAGCGCCTACTACGAGCACTCGTTCTTGGCCCAGCGGATGGGGGTTCAATTGGTCGAGGGCCGCGACTTGGTCGTCGAAGGCGACTTCGTCTACATGAAAACGACACGCGGGCTGCAGCGTGTGGACGTGATCTACCGGCGGGTCGATGACACGTTTTTGGATCCCAAGACGTTTCGCAAAGACAGCGTGCTGGGGGTCGAGGGATTGATGGACGTGTACCGCGCGGGCAACGTCTGCTTGGCCAATGCCCCCGGGACGGGCATTGCCGACGACAAGGTGATCTATGCGTTCGTCCCGGACATGATTAAGTATTATTTGGATGAAGAGCCGATCTTGCCGAACGTTCCGACCTACGTTTGCCAAAAGGAAGAGGATCGGAAGTACGTGTTGTCGCACATGGACGAATTGGTGATCAAGGCGGCCGGGGAATCGGGCGGTTATGGCATTCTGATCGGTCCGCACGCGAAACCGGAAGAACGCGAGGAGTTCGCCGAGAAGATCAAAGCGGATCCGCGGAACTGGATCGCCCAACCGACGCTGGAACTGTCGCGCGCCCCGACGGTGATCGACGATCACTTGGAAGGCCGTCACGTCGATTTGCGACCCTACATTCTGTGCAGCCGACCGGATGACGTTTGGGTGTTGCCGGGCGGTTTGACCCGCGTGGCGCTGCGCAAGGGATCGTTGGTCGTCAATTCCTCACAGGGCGGCGGCAGCAAGGATACCTGGGTGGTCGCCGAACAGGGACAGGCGGTCGCCAGTGCGCACGACGACGAAACCGACCCGGTCGATCACTGACCCGAACCGCAAATCGCGGATGTGAGTCGCTCGACCGCCCCAGGCGAGATGCGACGTAGACGAATGACCGATTGAAAACGAACCGGCTACCATTTAACTGAGCCTTTTATGCTTTCACGTGTTGCTGAATCGATTTACTGGATGAGCCGTCAGGCCGAGCGAGCTGAGAATTTGGCTCGATTCATCGAAGTGACGTTGCACATGACGTTGGACCAACCGGAATATCTGGTCGATCCCTGGAAACCGTTGGTTCAGGTGACCGGCGACAACGAGTGGTTCAAGGCCAAGTACGGCACGGCGAACTGTCAGAACGTGGTGCAATTCTTGGCGTTTGATCGCGAGTACCACAGTTCGATGCTGACGTGTTTACGGGCATCGCGCGAAAACGCACGGAGCGTCCGCGAGGCGTTGTCGACCGAGGCGTTTGAGGAACTCAATGATTTCTACCATTTCGTTCGCGACAGCAGCCCGTCACAGTTGACCGACCCGACGGCGGATTTTTTTGAGCAGGTTCGCGACCACGCACTGATGTGGACCGGCGTGTTGGACAACACGATGCCCCACAACACCGCCTGGCACTTTCTCAACGTCGGGCGTTTGCTCGAGCGGGCCGACAAGACGTCCCGGATTTTGGACGTCAAGTACTTCAACTTGCTGCCTCGTGTGGAAGACGTCGGCACCGCGGTCGATGACCTGCAGTGGTCCACGCTGCTGCTGGCGATCAGCGGATTCGAAGCCTATCGCCGCGAACATCAGCTGATGGATATCGAAAAGATCGTCGCCTTTTTCCTCTTCCACCGGACGTTCCCGCGCAGCATCTATTCCTGTGTCGCCGGTGTTGACCGATCGCTTCGCGAGATCGAAAGCGAATCCGAATCGGAGTTGCCCGGACAAGCCAGGCAGCGAATCGCCGCACTTCGTCATCGCTTGGAAAACACCAACGTCAAAGAAGTGATCGCCGGCGGCATGCATCAATTCGTCGATCGCTTGCAGATTGAACTCAACGCCGTCGGTGATTCACTCGGACAAGACTACTTTTACGCAACCCAATCTGCATGACCATCCGCGTCGCTCTCCACCACAAGACTCAGTATCAATACGACCGCTCCGTCGGGCTTGGCCCGCAAAAAATACGGCTTCGCCCGGCCTATCACGGCCGCACGAAAATCGTCTCGTACGATCTGAGTGTCCGTCCCGAAGACCACTTCATCAATTGGCAACAAGACCCGTTCGCCAATCCGGTCGCGCGAGTCGTGTTCCCCAAGAAGGCGCGAGAACTGTCGATCGTCGTCGATTTGGTTGCCGACATGACGGTGATCAACCCGTTCGATTTTTTCGTCGAAGAGAGCGCCGAATCCTGGCCGTTTCAATACGCACCCGAAATCGAGCTTCAGCTGGCGCCGTATCTGGTCACCGAACCGATGACGCCCCTGTTGGCTGATTGGGTCAGCGAACTGCCCAAGAAGTCTGAGCGGGTGATCGATTTTCTGGTCGATGTCAACCGCATGGCTCAACAGCGGATCGATTACAAGATCCGCCTGGAGCCCGGTGTGCAAACGCCCGAGGAAACCTTGAAATTGGCCAGCGGATCGTGCCGCGATTCGGCCTGGATGCTCGTTCAAGCGTTTCGCCACATCGGCATGGCCGCGCGGTTCGTCTCGGGCTACTTGATCCAACTGGCGCCGGACGAAAAACCGATCGAAGGTCCGGCCGGTCCGGCCGCCGACTTCTGTGATCTGCACGCCTGGACCGAAGTCTATCTGCCGGGTGCGGGTTGGGTCGGATTGGATCCGACCAGCGGGTTGATGGCCGGCGAAGGACATATCCCTTTGGCGTGCACGCCACACTACAGCGATGCGGCGCCGATCACGGGCGGTCATGAACCGTGCGAAGTCGAATTCGTGCACGAGATGACTGTCACGCGGATCTTGGAAGCGCCGCGGACGACCAAGCCCTACACCGATCAACAGTGGTCCGAGATTCTGGCGGCCGGTGATCGCGTCGACGAGGTGCTGGCGATCGGTGACGTGCGGTTGACGATGGGCGGCGAACCGACGTTTGTCGCCATCGACAATGTCGACGATCCCCAGTGGAACACCGATGCGGTGGGAAAAGAGAAACGCGTGCTTTCCAACGTGCTGCTCTTGAAACTGCGTGACACCGTCGCACCCGGCGCGTTGCTGCACTACGGGCAAGGCAAGTGGTACCCCGGCGAATCGCTGCCGCGTTGGGCGCTGACCTGTCTGTGGCGCACCGACGGACAGCCCGTCTGGCAGAACCCCAAGTACATCGCCGACGAGGGCAAGGATTACGGGTTCACCCACGACGATGCCGAGCGCTTTGTCAAACACCTGGCCGTCACGTTGGGGATCGAGGCCAAAGTCACGCTTCCCGTCTACGAGGACACCTTCCACTACTTGTGGAAAGAACAGAAGCTGCCGATCGATGTCGAGCCCACCGATCCGAAGTTGGAAGATCCCAACGAACGGGCGATGATGGTGAGGACCTTCACCCAGGGGCTGAACAAACCGGTCGGGTTTGTGATGCCGCTGAAACGAGCTTGGTGGCAGGCACACCCGGGTTGGGTCGGCGGGCGCTGGCCGGTCCGCGGTGAAAAGGTGTTCGTCATCCCCGGAGACTCTCCGATCGGGCTGCGATTGCCGCTGGACAGTTTGCCTAAATCCGCCGCGCCCACCCCCGTGGACAATCTGCCCCGCGATCCCTTCGCGCCACGCAATCCACTGCCGGAGGTTTCGACGATCCGGCAAGACCAACAGCGGATCGAGAAAGTCGAAGAGGAGTTACGTCGCGAGGACGACGCGCCGGTCGATGCCGAGGTGATTCCGACGGCACTGTGTGTCGAATGTCGGTTCGGAAGACTGCACGTGTTCATGCCCCCGACGCAAAATCTGGAAGACTATTTGGACCTGGTGTCGGCGGTCGAAGAAACCTGTGTCGACTTGGACATGCCGGTGGTTTTGGAAGGCTACCTGCCGCCGCACGACCACCGCGTCGAAATGTTCAAAGTCACTCCCGATCCGGGAGTGATCGAGGTCAACGTCCAGCCCACGTCCTCGTGGCGTGACTTGGTCGGATTGACCGAGACGATTTATCGTGAAGCGCGCGAGAGCCGATTGACGGCGCAGAAGTTCGACATTGATGGCATGCACACCGGGACCGGCGGTGGTGCCCACATCGTGCTGGGCGGTAAGACTCCGACCGACAGCCCTTTCATCCGCCGTCCCGATTTGTTGGCCAGCATGATTCGGTTCTGGCACAACCACCCTGCCCTGTCGTATCTGTTCAGTGGCAAATTCATCGGGCCGACCAGCCAGGCGCCGCGGATGGACGAAGCCCGGCGCGACAGCGTGCATGAAATGGAGATCGCGTTGGTGGAGATGGAGCGGTTTTACCGCGAGGGCCAGACCATCATGCCCTGGACCGTCGACCGCCTGTACCGCGATCTGCTGGTCGATTTGACCGGCAACACGCATCGCGCCGAAATCTGTATCGACAAACTTTATTCGCCCGATTCGAGCACCGGTCGATTAGGGCTGGTCGAGTTTCGCGGATTCGAGATGCCGCCGAATGCTCGGATGAATTTGGCCCAACAGTTGTTGATTCGGGGGATCGTCGCCGCGTTTTGGAATCAACCCTACAAACAGCCTTTGGCGCGCTGGGGCACGTCGCTTTACGATCGATTCATGTTGCCGCATTTCATCTGGAGTGATTTAGATGAATCGCTCAGCCTGCTGCGTCAGATGGGCGTCGATTTGAAACTGGAGTGGTTCTTGCCGCACTACGAGTTTCGGTTTCCCAAGATTGGTGAAGTCGTACTTGGCGATGCGAGATTGGAACTTCGTGGTGCGATCGAGCCGTGGTACCTGATGGGTGAAGAACCGTCCGGCGGCGGCACGGCGCGTTTCGTCGATTCGTCGATGGAACGTTTGCAGCTCAGTCTGGACGGGTTCGATCCGTCGCGCTACGCCGTCTTGTGCAACGGTCATCGTGTGCCGATGCATCCCAGCGAAGTGGCCGGGCAGTATTTGGCGGGAATCAAGTTCCGCGCCTGGCAACCGCCACGTTGTTTGCATCCGACGATCGGCGTTCATGTGCCGTTGCAATTCGACATCGTGGATCGATTCACCGAGCACTCGATCGGCGGATGCCGTTACTTCGTCTCCGACCCCAGCGGGCGGGCCCACGAGATCTATCCGGTCAACGCCAACGAAGCGGAAACGCGGCGGACGGCACGGTTCCACACCCAGACGCTGACCGGAGGCCGGTTGGTACTGCCGGATCTGCCACCGGTCGATGCGCCCAACGATTTCCCTGTCACGTTTGATTTGAGAAAGGCCGGGGTGTGAGAAACACCACTCGCCCGGGCATGCGTGTTGGTGTCTAGGCTTTAGCCGATTCTCGGTATCACGCAAACGCCCTCGGGTGTCGGCGGGGCGTCTCAAGGCCAATACCGCTAAGTTAAGCGTCGTTTCCTCAGGTGAAGGCCCGTAGGCTCGAGCCAAACGGCTGATCATTGTTTGATATCAGCCGGTTCGCGCCAGCGTCCGGGCACTGCCGCTTGTTAACTTAGGGGTATTGGTCTCTAGGCTGCACACCAACACTCAACCGGCGCCGTTTGAACCGGACGCTTGGGATGTCCGTTCTCGGGGCTCGATCGGTTCCACGTCGACGCTGACTTTCAGCGTGTTGGTTCCGCCGCCCAGGACGACGCCGCGCATCGGGCTGACGTCATCGTAATCACGTCCGATGCAGACGGGGATGTGGTCGGTTCCGACCAGGCAGGCGTTGGTCGGGTCCAGTCCCAGCCAGCCGATCGTTTCACCGGCGTAGACTTCGACCCAGGCGTGCGATTCATCGGCGCCGATCAATCGTTCTTTCCCCGGCGGCGGCAGGGTTCGCAAGTAACCGCTGACGTACCGCGCGGCCAAGCCCATCGCGCGGAGGCAGGCGATTTCGACATGGGCGAAGTCTTGGCAGACTCCGGCGCGAAGCGTAAACGCTTCCTTGGTCGTCGTCGCGACCGTGGTCGCCGTGGTGTCGTATTTGAAATCGGCGTTGATGCGGCGTGTCAGATCGAGCGCCGCGTCAATGATGTTCCGCCGCGGTGTGAACGAACCTACCGCGTACTTGGCAAACGGCTCGGACGGTGTGATGCGTGGCGAGCCGAAGCGATGTTCATCGATCATCGGTCGCCGCAGGTCGTCCGGACTGGTCGCCAGCAGCGTTTCCCATTCCGGTGACGGTTGGGTCTCGGTCGTCATCTGTGCCGACACGGCGACGATGCTTTCGACGTCGACGGTCAACGACTTGTGGATCGCTTCGATCGAAAACGTGATCACCCGATTGCCGAAATAGTCGATGTGCTCGTCCCGGCTGGTCGGCTCGGGGGCGATCGACAGATCCGTCCGCTCGCAAGTCACATTGCCACCGGTCACCGGTTGCATGCGAACCTGGTTTTGGCACACCGCGACATTGTTGCTGTATCGGTATTCGGTCAAATGCCGAACACGGTAGCGAATCTGTGCGTCGTCGTTCGCGTTCTCGTTCATCGTCCCGTCCCGGTGAGGAACTGTCTCGATTCGGTATGGATCAGATACCGGGCGTTGATGCCTTCGGCGAGTCGGGGCAGGTCGGCGGCGACATGTTCGAGTACCGATTGGAGTTGTTCGAGGGTGCCGTCCTCGCTGGTTTGTGACAATTCGATCGGATCGGCCGTGGTGATGTGGTATTGCAAGTCCAGCACGATGCGTTTGATCGCGTCGAGTCCGACGGGGCCTTCGGTCGAGGGCAGTTTTTGGAACAACGTGGCGATGTGATCGAGTTGAAATCGCAGCGAACGCGGATTCGTTTCGTCGGTCACCAGCAGATCGATCACCGGTGCCAAGCGGACCAGGTTCTTGTAGCGTGAACGATAGGTCACGATGCTGTCGGTGACTTCCAAGACCGCTTCGCAAACCGGTTTGCCGTTGTCGGTCGGCGGGCACAGGGTCGCGGTCAGCAGTTCGCAGAGGTGTTCGGCGCGTTCGAGTCGGCGGCCCAGTTCGAGGAATTGCCAGGCGTGGGTGCGAACCAGACTCTCGTTGGTCAGTCCCGCCAGTGCCAACAGGTCGACGATCAACCGGTCGACGCGTTCGATCGCTTCGCCGATGCCGATCGAGTTGGCTCCCGACGGAGTGGTCGCGCCGGTGGATTGGGTCAATTCCGCGGTGGCGCGATGCACGATTCGATAGGCTTCCGATGACAGGCGTCCACGGACGGCGATCGTGTTGTGCATCACCGATTCGAGCGTGCGGACGAGTCCGCGAGGCTGTCCGCGGTCCAGCACCGACAGTGGCAGATTTTGTTCGACATGAGGCAGATTGGCGATGAACGGTTCGACGGCAAAGCCGGGTTCGATTTGTCCCATCGAGGCCAGCGTGCGAACCAGACGTTGGACTTCGGCCAGCGTGTCCCAGTGTTCCTCGCCGGCGATCCGCGCCAACGTCGTCCGCATCACCCGCGAGATCGCCTCGGCGCGTTCGGCGTAGCGGCCGAGCCAGTACAGGTGCTCGGCGACGCGGCTGGGTAATTCGTCACCGCCGCGGCGCAGTCTGATCACCGTCTCGGAATCGGGAAGCAGCGTCTTGTGTTCGTCGACCGGCACGTCGCTGGTGACCCAGCAGTCCTGCGTCATCTGCCCGCTGATGGGTGACCGCGACAATTCCAATTGGTCATATCCGACGCGGGCCAGTGCGCCCGGCAGGACGGTGACCCCGTCGCCGGTCAGCAGTTGAAAAGACCGCAACGTCGTCTTCTGGGGTTCGATCTGTTTGCCCGTCCAGACCGGTGTCTTGCTGAATTGCAAACGTTCCTGCGCCACGTAGTCCGACGGTTTGGCGCTGAGGCGTTGCAGGAAGGCCTCGCGATCCGGCGGCGACAACTCGGACAACACGATCGCCGATCCACCCGAGACGGCGAACGCGTTTCGAAAGTTCAGCGAATCGAGATGCTCCATCACGTAGCTGCGGTGGTTCGGGTCACCGCACCAGTACGTCGGTGCCGCGGTCAGTTTTAATTCGTCGCCAAAGAAGAATTGGTGTGCCTTGTCCAGGTAGGGCAGCAATGCCGGCGTTTGGACGAGCACGCTGCCGATCGTATTGACCACCGCGACGCTGCGGCGGCGGACACAGCGGAGCAGACCGGTGACGCCTTCCCCAGACGCCGGATCGAGTTCCAGCGGATCACAGCGTCGATCCGAAACGTGTCGCCACAAGACCTGGATCGGCTGCAACCCGCCGAGTGTTTTCAAATTCAACTCGCCCGTGCGGACGGCCAAGTCGCTGCCCTGGACCAACGTCAAACCGAGATAACGCGCCAAGTAGTTGTCTTCGAATTCACGGTAGCTGCCGCTCGGTGGCGTCAACAATACGACCCGAGGATCGTCGCGGTGGGTGGTCGCCAACGAATACAGGTGGTCCTTTAGGGATTCGAAAAACGAAGCCAGCCGCAGCGTGTTGCTGCGTCGAATCAACGTCGGCAAGACACGGCTGGTGATGATTCGATTTTCCAACAGATAGCCGAGACCGCTGGGGGCGCGGGTGCGATCACCGGTGACATGCCAGACACCGTCGGCGTCCCGGGCAAGGTCGGTCGCGGTGATGTGCAGGTGTTGCTGCGACGTTTCCAGATTGTGGTATGTGCGTTTGAACGACGGATTGGCCCACAGCAATTCGCCCGGCACGATGCCTTCGCGGATCAAACGCTGGGGGCCCAGCAGATCCGCCAGGACGGTTTCCAGCAACCGCGTCCGCCCGGCCAGTGCGGTCGACAGCGTCTCCCATTCCGCGGCGCCGATCACGAACGGTACGACGGACAATTTCCAGGGGCGATTGGATTCGTCGGGGGTCTCGCTGGCGTGAAAGGTGACGCCATTCTCGCGGCAGAACCGTTCGATCGCCGCGGAGCGATCTCGTAGCTCCGGCAGGCCCAGGCGATCGATCTCCTCGGTGACCGTCGCCCAGTGGGGGCGCACCGCTCCTGCCGCATCACAACGCTCGTAATAATCTTGGGCGTTTAGAGCGGAGTCGTTCCACAGAGAGTTGGATTGGAGCGTGGTGTTCAATCGGTTTTTTTCGGCCGCTAAGAGATTCAGAAGTTGCCCCGGATTCGTTCACAGGGCACATCGTGCGGTACATCATAGCCGCCAACGATAGATCGTCGATGGGAATGCGGTGCAAGGAGGACGCTGGCCGCAGTTCCGGCGGATTTGGTGCCGGTTGGCGCTGTTGCGTGGTCCTGCGCAATGCCGCCCACTTTCTCGCTAAGAGAATCGGCGGAACGGCGCGAGCCGTCCGGACTTTTGCTTCGGCAACGAAGGTGTTAGCGGAACGGCGCGAGCCGTCCGGATTTTTGCTTCGGCAAACAAGGTGTTAGCGGAACGGCGCGAGCCGTCCGGTTTCGGCTTGGAAACACCGTGAAAGACCGGAGGGCTTGCGCCCTACCGCTAAGAAGAAAGCCGGCCGAGCGAGAGGATTCTGCGGTGTCCGGCGAGATCCTTGATGAACCGCAAATCGCCGAGTTCGCTGATTTGTTCGGCGAGGTCTTCGCAGGCGTCGGCGATCATCGGGCTCAGTTCGATGATCAGCCGCCCGCCGGGCTCGAGTCGCGGATAAGCTTCGGCCATCAGCCGCTTGATGGTTTCCGTCCCGTCCTCTCCCGCGACCAGTGCCGATTTCGGTTCGTGTTCCCGCACCGAACGATCCAGTTGCGCATATTCGCTTTCGCTGACGTAAGGCGGGTTGCTGCAGATCAGATCGAACGTCTCGGGTTGCTCGACGTCGGCCAACAGATCGCAGCAGACAAAGTCGACGCGATCGGCAACCTCGTGTTGATCGGCGTTCCATTGAGCGACTTCGAGGGCCTGGGCACTGATGTCGGTTGCGGTGACTTGGGCGCTGGGCAGATGCAGTGCCAGGGCGACGGCGATCGCGCCCGAACCGGTCCCCACATCGGCGATCCGCAACGGTCGATCGCCGGCCGACATCGCTTTGGCGCAGTCGAGCGCTTCGATCACCAGGTGCTCGGTTTCGGGGCGCGGGATCAGCGTGTGTTCGTTGACGCGGAATCGCAGCGAATAGAATTCTTTGTAACCGACCAGTTGGGCGACCGGGGTTCCTTCGCCACGCCGCCGCACCAGTTCGCGAAACGCGGCCCGCTGTGCTTCATCCGGTTCTTCTTCGAACGCGGTGTAGAGTTCGATGCGGCTGCACTGTCGCGCATGGGCGAGCAGGATTTCCGCATCGAGTCGCGCCGAGCCGCTGCCGCGTTTTTGAAAGAACTCGGTCGTCCATTGCAGCAATCGCAACACGGTCCAAGGTTGTTCGGACGTTTGTGATTCAGACATTAGTCGACCATGTCTCCACGAAGTTGATCTCGGTCGTATTCAATCAGCGCTTCGGTCACCGGCGTCAAGTCACCGGCCAGGATCTGGTCCAATTTGTAGAGCGTCAGATTGATCCGGTGATCGGTCAGCCGGTTTTGGGGAAAGTTGTAGGTGCGGATGCGTTGGCTGCGGTCACCCGATCCGATCAATCCCTTGCGTTGTTCGGCTTGCTTGGCCGCTTCCTCTTCGCGTTTCTTTTCATAGATCCGCGCCTTGAGGACCCGGAGGGCTTTGGCCAGATTCTTGTGCTGACTTTTTTCGTCTTGGCACTGCACGACGATGCCGGTTTCGTGGTGGGTCAACCGGATCGCGGATTCCGTTTTGTTGACGTGCTGACCGCCGGGGCCGGACGCGCCGAATTTATCGACGCGATAGTCGTCTGCCTTCAAGTCGATTTCGACGTCTTCCGGTTCGGGCATGACGGCGACGGTGGCGGCACTGGTGTGGACGCGGCCTTGGGTTTCCGTTTCGGGGACGCGTTGGACGCGGTGCCCGCCCGATTCATACGCCAGGTCGCGATAAACGCTGTCACCTTCGAGCGTCAACGTGATGTCCTTGAACCCGCCCATGTCGGAGGGGCTGCTGTCCATCAATTCGACTTTCCATTTTTTCAGTTCGGCATATCGGCGATACATTTCGAACAGATCGCGGGCGAACAGCGCGGCTTCTTCGCCACCGGTGCCGGCGCGGATTTCCATCACGCAGCGGGTGCGGTGGCTGTCTTCGCCGCCGATGGTCATCGACAGCAGGTCTTCCCAGAGCGTTTCGCGTTGTCGCCGCAGGTCGGCCATTTCGGTTTCGGCCATTTCACGTTCTTCGCTGTCTTCGGCCGCCTCTGCCATTTCCTTGCAGCCGGCGATTTCGTTGCTCATCCGCTTGAATTCGCGATATTTGCCGGCCAGCCGCGCCAGTCCGCCGTGTTCTCGCGCCGTCGCACTCATCCGCGCGCCGTCACCGAGCACTTCGGGGTCCGACATGTCGCGTTCAAGTTGCTCGAACCGGTTGAGTTTTTCTTCCAGCAGGTCGCGGATGGTGCTCATGGTCGCAAACAGTCCGTTTGGGACTTCGGGGGGGCAGGATTCGGAGAAGAAAATCGAAGAAAAAAACCGCATGTTCCTGCCGGGGGGCGAGGACCATGCGGTTGGCGTAGCCTGTCGTCAGCACGCTGCTGGCGCCCGAGGGGGGGCGGAGCGGTCTGGCGGCGGAAATGAACCGGCTATTTCTTTTTGCCTTTTTTCTGCAAACTGCCGTACGAGCCGGCGGCAAATTTCTTCTGGAATTTATCGATCCGGCCGGCGGTGTCGACGAATTTCAGCTTGCCGGTGTAGAACGGGTGACAGGCGTTGCAAATATCGACCTTCAACTCGCCGCCGCGGACGGTGCGGGTTTCAAAGGAATTGCCGCAACCGCAGCTGATCGTGGTCGCTTGATACTTGGGGTGGATGCCTTCTTTCATGGCATTTCTCTCGTTGTTTTTGGGGTGCAAGCGGGCCTGGCTGGCGTACAGAACCGCGAAGCCCCACAGAATAGGCAATCAGCCCCCGGTTCGGCAAGGGCTCTCGCAGAAGCATCTCGGCACGCGGCGTGACGGCCTGTTGATTCTAGCCCGCACACGTTAGCAAGGGGCCTACGCGGCGCCCCTCGCTGACGCGTCGGGCTGGCATGATGGCGTTGATTTCGGAATATCGATTAAATCGACAGGCCGCGAGCCCAATACCGCTCAATCGACAAGGCCTTGACCAGCGCAGGGCCCGTAGGTTCGTGCCAAACGGCTGATCATCGTTTGACGTTAACGCATCGAGTCGGCGACCGAGTCGATGATGGCGTCCAGGTCTTTGGTCGGGGCGTAGCCGATGGTTTCAGCGATCCGGCTCAGGTCGGGCACCCGACGACGTATGTCTTCAAAGCTTTCGTCATAGGCGTCGGAGTAGGACCGGAAATCGATCTCCGCCTTCGGGTTGACTCGCTCGATCACGCGTTTGGCCAGGTCCAGGATGGACACCGGGGTGTCGCTGCCGATGTTGTAGACCCGCCCATGGGCCTGCGGGGTGTCGACCAACTTGACGACCGCGCCGACGACATCATCGACGTGTGCGAAACATCGGATCTGGGCACCGTCGTCATGGACCACCAGCTTTTCGCCTTTCAGCGCCGCTTCGACGAATCGGGGCAGCACCATCCCGTACGCGCCGGTTTGGCGTGGACCGACGACGTTAAAGAACCGTCCCACCACGACCGGCAACTGCTGCTCCTTGTAGAACGCCAACGCCAAGAATTCATCGATGGCTTTGGACACGCCGTAGCTCCAACGAGGCTTGGTCGTCGCGCCGAACACCAGGTCGTCTTCTTCGGACCAGACCGGTTTGGGGTTCTTGCCGTAGACTTCGCTCGTGCTGGCGATGAAGCATGGGATCCGTGCTCCCCGTCGCGCTCGTTCGCCCAATCGGTCCAGGATCAACTGGGTCGGATAGACGTTGCGTTCGATCGTTTGGATCGGTTGCTTGGCGATCAAGGCGACGCCCACCGCGGCGGCCAGATGGTAGACGCTGTCGGCGCGGCCGACGACTTCCGCCACCAACCGATCGTCTTCGACCGTCCCCTCGATGTATTCCAAGTTCTCGTGATCGATGATCGGCGCCAGGTTCTTTTGTTGCCCGGTCGACAGGTCGTCGACGATCAAGACCTTGTCCCCCCGCGCGAGGAGTCGCTGTGCGAGGTGCGAGCCGATGAATCCGGCGCCGCCGGTGATCAAGTGGGTGCTGCCGGGGGAGCTGAGTTGCGTCACGTCAAAATCACTGTGAAATTGTATAGGTGTCCTTCACGACTACTGCGAAGCTTACTGATACGTCGCCAGGGACGCGAACGGTTCACTGCGGAAGTGTCCAGATGGGAAAACGGCGGGAAATGCGACGATTTGGCACGCGTGTGCCGAATCAACAGGCATTACGACCGACTTTTCGGACTGGGCAATCCCGATGGCGAACTATCGACTGAATCGACACACCGTTAAACTGTGGACGATGTCGTCGCTGTCTTTCGGACTCCTCTGGCCCCCACGTCGCCGTGCGTTCTGATTCTTCCTTGCAGTCTTCTGTCCGTGCGATTGCTGTTCGCTTGATGGTTACCCTGGCGTTGTTCGTGCCCGCGACGGGGCTTGGATGCGCGGCGGTCGCGATCACCCTCGGGGTCTCGGTCGGTATGCGTGCCGGGGCGGCGGAATCGACCGAGGCGTCGATTGCGCTCTACGCCGATGCGGCCAACTTTCAAACCGGCGGTGCGATCGAATTGGCGATCCAGAACTGGAAGAAGTTTCTGGAGATGTATCCCGATGATGATCTGGCATCCAAAGCGGCGCACTATCTGGGCGTCTGCTACATGCAGAAAGAAAATCCGGATTACGTCGCCGCGGCCGAGGCATTCGGTGTGGCGTTGCAAGACAAGACCTATGAGCTTCGAGAGGAGAGTTTGGCGAATCGCGGTTGGTGCTTTTACGCGTCAGCCGGTGACGGACCCCAGCGTAACGCGGCGCGATTGAAACAGACGATCGAAACCTTCGAGACGCTCCGCAAAGAGAACCCCAAGAGCGCCTACATCGACCGCGCGTACTTTTACAGTGGCGAAGCGGCATACGGGTTGGGCGATCGATCCCGCGCGATCGATTACTACAACAAATTCTTGTCGCTGCCGGCGGCCAAGGATTCGCCGCTGCGATGTGACGCGTTGTACGCCTTGGGCATCGCGCACGAAGAGCTGGAGCAAACCGATAAAGCGGTCGCGTCGTTTCAGCAATTGTTGTCCGGTTGTGCGGACAGTCCCCTGGTCGTCGACGTGCATTTGCGAATGGGCGATCTGAGGATCATGCAACGTGACTTTGATGCCGCGGTCACCTCGTTCGACAAAGCGATTGCGGCGTCGAAGGAAGATGCCGATACCAGCTATGCGATTTTTCGTCAGGCGTACGCGCTGGTGCAAAGCGGCAAGCCGAAGGAAGCCGCCGTCGGTTACGACCGACTGCAACGAGAGTTTCCCGATTCGCCGTATGCCGCCAACGCGACGCTGGCATCCGGGCAAAGTCTGTATCGGGGCGGTGACATCGATGAAGCGGCGACGCGATTTGAAAAGGTGCTGACACAAAACAACCCGGTCGCGGCGACCGAGGCGGCGCACTGGTTGGCAAGGATCAAACTGACCAAGGGTGATCCGGCCGCGGCCGTGGCGATCGCCAAGCGACAGATCGACGCCGGACTGGAGGGTGACTTTGCGATTGACTTGCGGGTCGATTTGGCCGAAGCGTTGTCGATGAACCCGGCAACCGTCCAAGAGTCGATCGACGTGGCCGAAGCGGCCTATCGCGACGCGCCTGCCGACGCGTTGGCACCCCGCGCCCTCTACAACGCCGCGTTCTCTGCGTTGCAAGTCAACCAGTACGAGCGGGCGGGAAAACTGGCCGCTGAATTTTTACAGCAGTTCGCTTCCGACCAGCTCGCCAGTGATGTTCGTTTTATCGTCGCCGAAAGCCAGCTTTTTCTGGGCCAGACTGAAGCGGCGCTGGACAGCTATCGGCAACTGCTGCGTGCCGCTTCGGCCGACCACGCGCAACGCCCCGTGTGGGTCTTGCGGACCGCCGTCGCGATGAATGCAATGAAGGCATTTGACGAAAGCATCGCGCTATTGAAGAAAGAGTACGAGAGTTTTTCGCAAGCGTCGCAAAAAGCCGAAGCGCAGTTCTTGGTCGGCCAAGCGCACTTGATGTCCGGCCGACCGGCTGATGCGGCGGAGTCGTTCGGTCGCGTCACCGAAGTGGCGGCGGATTGGCCGCGAGCCGGAGAGGCCATGCTGCTGCAAGGCACCGCGCTGCTGTCATCGGGGCAAGGCGACCGAGCCAAAGCCACCTGGAAAACATTGATCGGCCGCGACCCGTCGTCCGCGATGGCCGATCAGGCCCGTTACAAGCTGGCTCAACTCGCCAGCTCGTCGGGTGACTATGACCAGGCGGTGAATTTGTACAGCCAGATCATCGACGCCGACCGTGACGCGGGGCTGATCCCCTACGCACTGTACGGTCGTGGTTGGTCACAGATGCAACAAGGCAAACACGCCGAAGCAATCCAGTCACTCGACAAGATTCTGAACCAGGCGCCAGGCCATGCACTCAGTGACGATGCGTTGATCGCGCGAGGCATCTCGCACCGGACCCTGGGGGATCTTTCCTCCGCTCAATCGGATCTGAAGAAGTATTTGGAACTCGGTCCGACCGGAGTCAATTTGGGGCACGCGCTTTACGAGTTGGCACTGGTGGATCAAAAGCAGGGACGCCCTGCCGACGCGGCGGAAAAGCTGCAGCGTTTGGTCGACGAAGTCCCCGCCTATCCCGCGATGGACAAAGTGCTTTATGAACTAGGCTGGTCGTTGCGTGAGTCCGGCCAGGACGAGCAAGCCGTCGAGCAATTTCGTCGCCTGTTGAAGGAGTACCCCGACACGACACTGGCTGCCGAAGCGGCTTACTTCGTCGGACAGCAACGGTATTCGGCCAGCGATTGGGCAACCGCGGCAACCTATTTTCAGCTCGCCGCGGACAAGACCAGCGATGACGCGATGAGCGAAAAATCGTTGTATCGTCTCGGTTGGTCGCTGTTCAAACAATCCAAGCTGGACGAAGCCCGACAGGCGTTCGCTAAACAGGTCGAAAAGCATGCCACCGGTACGCTGGCGATTGACGCGCGGATGATGGTCGGTGAGTGTTTCTTCGCGGCCGAAGCGTTCGCCGAGGCGCTGGAATCTTACACCAAAGGGCGGCAACAGATTCGCGACGCAAACGAGAACGCCGATTCGCTACGCGATGCTGCCGAGCGACAGGTCCGCGAATTAATTTTGTTGCACGGAGGCCAGTCCGCGGCGCAACTGAAACGCTGGGATGAAGCCATCGGCTGGTACGACGAACTGAAGGAGCGTTTTCCTGCCACGGCCTACTTGCCGCAGGTGTTTTATGAAACCGGGTTCGCTTATCAGCAAAAGAATGATCTCGACAAGGCGCTCAAATACTTTGGGCAGGTCGCCGAACAGTATCGCCGTCGCGAGGTCGGTGCGCGGGCCCGTTTCATGATGGGTGAAATCCATTTTGGTGAAAAACGATTCGACAAAGCGATCCCCGAGTTTCAAAGCGTGATGTTCGGTTTCGGCGGCGACAACGCGCCGGCGGAGATCAAGAATTGGCAAGCCAAAAGTGGGTTCGAAGCGGGACGCTGCAGCGAGTTGCTGATGCAGACCGCCAGAACACCGGATGCAAAAAAACGATCGCGTCAGTTCGCGACACAGTTCTATCAGTACGTCGTCCAGAAACATGCCGGACACGAACTTGCGAAGAAATCCGCCGAGCGTCTGGAGGCGTTGCAGTAGTCGTGACTTCCTATCCGATAAACCCGAATCGACAGGAACGCGCGAAGCAAAAACGCATCGCGTTGATCTGTCTGGGTGTGGTCTTGTGCGCGGGTTGGCTGTGCGGGTTGGCCGACTCGCCCCAAGCGATGGCTCAGGCGGAGCCCGAACCGCCGATCAATGCCGCCGACATCCAAGCGGTCATGAACGCCGAGATTGCGTCCGAGGAACCGCCGCCGGTCGCCGAACCGACGGGCATCGACATGTTGTCGCTAATCCTCCGTGGCGGACGGTTCATGATTCCGATCGGATTGATGAGTCTGTTGGTCGTGACGCTGGCCGTCGAACGACTTCTCAGTCTTCGCCGTGGCAAAGTCATGCCGCGGCGTCTCGTCCGCGAACTCCGTCGGCTGGCCGATCCGGTCGAATCGTTTGATCCACCGGCCGCCTATCAGGCGTGCTTACAGCATCCGTCGCCGACGGCTAGCATCGTCGGAGCGATGTTGATGCGAACCGGTCAACCGCTGGGGGAAATCGAACGCACCGCCACCGAGACGATCGGACGGGAAGCCGACCGCTACGCGTCGCCGGTCCGCTGGCTGACGCTGGCCGCCGCCGCAACGCCGCTGATGGGATTGCTGGGAACGGTCTGGGGCATGATCGTCGCGTTCCACGAGTCCACTTCGCTGTCGGCCGATCGCTCCCGCAGTGAACAACTCTCCGAAGGAATTTACACGGCGCTGGTGACAACCCTGGCGGGATTGGCGGTTGCGATCCCCGCGGCGATCTTTGCCCAATATTTGGAAAACCGGATCGCCAAACTGTTTCACAGCATCGAACAACTGGTGTTTGACTTGGCACCCGGCTTGGCCCGCTTTGACGGGCGCCAGCGGTTGGATTCCGATGGTACGCTGATCCCGATCCAGTATGTCGATTCACCGGGCAACGCCATCACGCCGCCCCCGCCCTCCCCTCCCCCGCCCCCACACGCGACGGCATCGTCCGCGGGCGTGGCGGAGTCCGGCAACCAAGCCAAGGCGAGTTGACCGATGGCCGTTCAAATCAAACGCTCCAGCGTCGCCGGGACGCTCAGTCTGACCCCGCTGATCGACGTGGTGTTTCTGCTGCTGATTTTCTTTCTGGTCACCAGCGAGTTCGAAGAGGAAGAGCGGCGTTTGGATATCGTGTTGCCGACGGCGACCAGTGCGGTCCCGATGATCGGCAAGCCCCGTGAGATCGTGATCGATATCGACCAGGCCGGTGAAATCTATCTGCGTGGACAAGCGACGTCGTTGGCCGATCTGGAGAAATTGCTCAAAGCGAGCGTGGCGTCGAACCCGACCAACCAATCCGCCGTGATCCGGGCCGACCGAGGAACGTCGTTCCAACCCGTCGTCAGCGTGATGGATGTCTGCAACCGTAGCGGCATCAGCGACTATTCCGTCACGACACAAGAAGGGCCGGAGGGGTGAGGTTTGAGTTTTGAGTTTTGAGTTTTGAGTTTTGAGTTTTGAGTTTTGGAATCAGTTCCAGCTATTTTCCTGTCACCCATTTTCTTGTCTCGTTTTTTCCCCACCTCTCCTTTTCTGCCTCCCATTTTTCAGTCACCTGCCTACTCCTACCTGCCAACTTGCTTGAAACCTGAAACTTAACCGTTTGCCGCGGGGCGTTTGATTTGCATTTAGATTCCGACTATGACCGTCCACTTGTCGAGAGCACACCGGCCGATTCGGGGCGGATGTGGCCGCTGGACTTGTCGGTCGTCACGTTGGCCGGATTGGTGCTGTTTCTGATCGCCACGCCGTTCCGGTTTGACGATCCCCGCTTGCTCTACAACGCGACGACGTATCTGGTCGCCATCGTTTGTGTCGCGGTGATTCTGTCGTTGGTCTTACGTGCGATCACCTCTCGCTTCCTGCGGAAAGCGATCCTGCTGGGCTTGCTGTTCAGCATCTCGGTCCACCTGTTGCTGTTGATTTTTGCGATTCATTACGTCGTGTTTGCGGCTTACCAACCGCTGGCGTCCAAGGGAGAAAAACGCGAACGGACGCCGATTCGAAAGACGATCCCCGAACACATCTTCCAGGCCCCGAAGGAATCGAAAGAAACACCGGATTGGTCCAAGCCGGTCGATGCGGAAACCAAGTCGCGTGAGATTCCCAAGGAACAGCGACAGCTGCCACCGGTGGAGCGTTCCCAGCCACGCTTGGAAGTCCCCAAGCCTCGGCAACCGGAAAACCAACCGATGCAGAAGTACTTGATGGAGCGGAGTCAGCCCAGCGCGGCCGAGCCGATGCCGGCCGACTCGCCGGGCAAATTGGCGCGGCGGCAGAACAACCAGTCGGCACCCAATCCTCGATCCGAGCCGATCGATGTGCCGTCGGAGTCCAAGGACACGACACGCCCCGTGCAGGCCGCACCGTCCGAACGCCAACTGGCCGACCGCGCGTCGCCGCGGTCATCGCGGCAGGCGCCGGCACGCCTGGACATGCCGGCCGTCGCGCCGCAGCCGAGCGAATCGATCCGGGCGACCCAGACGACGCCTTCGGCGGCTTCCTTAAGTGCGCTCGATGCAATGCCGACGATCGGTGACGCGGGGCTGGAACGCGCCCGGCGTTCGCGAACCATCGCCAAACCCTCAGCGGTCGCCGGTGCCGCACCGGCGCCGGTCGTCGTCTCGATCGCGCGGACCAGCGATGACGCGTCGATGATGTTGGCCCCGACGGACATTCCCACCGATCGCCGCGGCGAGACGACCGGGGCGCAGATCACCGACGGCCCCGCGCCGAGCTTCATGGCCGAAACGACCGATCTGAGTCCCACCGGTGGTGCGACGGTCGCGCGGAGCACCCTGTCGGCCGCGGTCGGGGCGCCCAACGTCAACGCCGGACCGGCCACACGCGCCCCTGGGCGGGCGCGTCGCATGAACGTGACGCGGGGAACGTCACCGATGGGATCGATCAACCCTGCCGAATCGGTACCCGCCAGCGCCGCGGGCATCGCCGGTTCGGGCATGTCGGATCAACTGGATGATCGGTTGGGAGCCTCGGATCCGGCGGTCCGCCGCGAAACCGAAATGGGCGGCGCGGCAACGAACGATTTGGCCCCGGCCGGCGCGCCCGGCATGGCGCTTGATCTGTTGGCCGAACTCGGGCCCGTCGGGATCAGCAACACACCGGCGCCGCTGGCCGGTTTGCTGCCCAGTGACGTGCAGCCGGAAATCGCGGTCATGGAACTGCCCCGAGAGGCCAGGCCGCGACGCCAAGTCGGCGGGCCGGCCACTCCGGCAGGCACCAAGATCGCCGCGGTGGAATCCTTTTCGCGACGCGTGATGCGAACCAGTGGCGGTGCGGCGTCGAGCGCGCCCGGGATGGGCGGTCCGGCGACCGAAGAAGCCATCGAACGCGGGTTGGCGTATCTGGCCAGTATCCAAAATGAAGACGGTAGTTGGTCGTTGCAGGGGCATGGCGATCGAGTCTTGCTGCGCAGCGACACCGCCGCGACCGGTCTGTGTTTGTTAGCTTTTCAAGGCGCCGGCTACACCCACACGCAACACCAATACGCCGGCACCGTCAGCAAGGGGCTGAAGTTTTTGCTGGACAACCAACGCACCAACGGAAACCTGTATCGCAGCGAAAACGAAATGAGCGACCGCAACGTGATGTTTTACAGTCACGGGATCGCCGCCCTTTCGCTCTGTGAAGCCTATGGAATGACCCAGGATCGCGAACTCCGTCAGGGTGCCCAAGAAGCCTTGGACTACATCATGGCCACCCAGCATCGCAGCCGCGGCGGCTGGCGATACTCGCCCCAAGTCAGCAGCGACACCAGTGTGACCGGATGGATGATGATGGCGCTCAAAAGTGGTGACCTGTCGGGGCTGCAAGTGTCACAGGATGCCTACGACGGGATCGACCTGTGGTTGTCGCTGGCACGCGAAGAGGGATCGGATCGTTTGGATCGATACCGATACAATCCGTTCGCCCCCGACACGCCCCAGCAGCGCCACGGGCGTTTGCCGACCCCGACGATGACCGCCGTCGGCATGCTGATGCGGATGTACAACGGTTGGAGCCGTGAGCAACCGGCGATGCAGTCGGCCGCTGAATACTTGCTCAAATATCCGCCCCAACTCGGTGAACGACGCCGCCCCTTGCGCGACGGATACTATTGGTACTACGCCACGCAGTTCATGTTTCACATGGGCGGCGATTACTGGGATCGCTGGAACCGGCACCTCAATCCGTTGTTGCTGGAAACGCAGATCAAGGTCGGGCCGGAAGCCGGTTCCTGGGACCCCGAATTGCCGATCCCCGACCGCTGGAGTGCGCATGCCGGCCGGGTGTACGTGACGACCATGAACCTGTTGAACCTGGAAGTCTACTACCGGCATCTGCCGATCTATGAAGACACCGCCGCCAAGGAGTAACGCTGCCCGGCGACGTCCGCTCCCCATTTTTTGACCACTTCATTTTTTGACCACTATTCGGCCGCCTCTTTGGACTCAACGGCCTGACGATCACGGAAAACCTGTTCTCTAGTGGGTCAAGTTCGCATGAACCCTCGGTGGGGCTTCACAAGCGTGACTGGTGCGATGGAAGCCTTGCTTGTGCTGGCGGTCCCATTGCGAACGAAGCCCTTGCCGATGTGCAGCGTTTGCTTGACCCACCCTACGACGGGGCGCAAGCTGGAAGCTTACGCCACGGCTCGGTGTTGAATTCTGTGGATTGGGTGAAGTTGACCTGAGGGGAAAGACGATGGGGTGGTAAGGATTGTGCTTGGACCCCGGTGCAACATTTTGACCCCTCGAACCGGCAAGGACGCTGGCGTGAGCAAGACTGAATCGCAAAACGCAGGCAAGTTTGATAGCAACCAGGACAGTCGTGTTGCGGATCATCGCGACCGGCTCAGCGGCATCGTCGCGGTCGCCGGTGGGGGCGTGTTGGCGGGCGTGTTCTACGCGGTGATCTACGTCACGCAGTGGGCCGCGCTGGAACGCTACTTCCTCGGTCACCCCGTTGCCATCGCGGCGACCATTTTGTTCTGTGTCGCTGTTTCGATCTTGTCGCTCAAGTCATGGGCGACGCGTCAGCAATGGTCGCTGCTTCGCCGGGCCGATGACGCGGCGTTGGCACCGCGGCGAGAAACCGATTCGCCGACCCAACAGTTTCGCGATCGCCACGACGCGGGGTTTGTCGCCCAAGCGTGGTCGAGCAACCTGGCCAAGCTGCCGCGCGACATCGGTCGATCTCAGCTGGTCGTTCGTCTCCGCGAGGTCCTGATGCGGCAATCCGGCCGCGGGACGACGAAACACTTGGCGGACGACTTGCGCGAGCTTTCGTCGCGGGATGCCGATTCGGCCCACGACTCCTTCGCCTTGATCCGCATCATCGTGTGGGCGATTCCGATGCTGGGCTTTCTGGGCACCGTAATCGGGATCACGCAAACACTCGGCGGGTTGGATTTTTCCAACGGCAACGCCGCGGTCGACAACTTGAAGAGCGGCTTGTACGTCGCATTTGATACGACCGCGTTGGGGTTGGTGCTGTCGATCGTCGCGATCTTTTTACAGTTTCCGGTCGAACGCAGCGAACAACAGTTGTTGGCCGCCATCGACGAACGCGTCGGCTATCTGACCGGGCTGCATCTGCCCGGTGACGAAGCCGCCGACAATCAATTCGAATTGTTGGCCCAGTTGTGCGAAGGCGTCCGCGCGGCCGTCGCAGAATCGTTGAGCAATCAGACGACGTTATGGCGTCAAACGATCGACGAAGCACAAGGCTACTGGCAACAAGCCCACAACGTCCAATCACAAAGCTTCATCGATGCGGTGGAGCAAACGCTGGTGCCCGCACTGCGTGATCACGCCGGGCAGATGGAGTTTTCGACTCAGCGGAATCGCGAACAGCTCGGGATTCAATTCGACAAGTGGCAGTCGCAACTCGCCGCGTGGCAACAAACGATCATTGCCGGTGCAGACGCGATGACGAAACAGCAGGCGATGATGTTGGACCAGGTCGATCAGGCCGCGTTGGTTCGCGAGCAAGCCAGTTCGGTGTTGAACCTACAGCAAACGCTGGCGGCGAACTTGAACTTGCTGGACGAAACAAACCGTCGGATCGATGATAACATCGGCGCAGCGGCAGGACAGGGCATGGCCGATGCCATGATCGTGTTGGCGCGGGCCGTCGATGTGTTGGCCCGTGAAATGACCGTGGTCAAGTCGAACGTGACGCACGATTCGAGGCGGGCTGCATGAGCGGGCGGCGACGAAAGACCCTTTCGCCGACGCTGTTTCCGTTCCTGGCCGTCTTGGTTTGCACGCTGGGAACCTTGATTCTGTTGTTGGCATTGGTGGCACAAAATACCTCCGACGCGGCACAGCAGATCGCTGAGACGGCGGCCCAAGAACCCACCCACGTTCCGGGGCAGTTGACCGTAGGGGATGTTGAACTGTTGGTCGAAGAGGAAGCGTTTCGCTTGGGCGAATTGATTTCGTTTCGCGAAGCACAGACCGGTGACCTGGAAGACCGACGCAACCAATTGGCTCACGTCGAAGATCACATGCGACGCATCCGTCAGCGATTGAAACAGATCGGCGAGGCGATGGAGCAGGCGATGTCGGATGACCCGCCGTCGGCCGCGACCGCCGAAGAACTGAAATCGTTGAACGAACAGCTGGTCAAAGAGCAGTTGGTCGTGAAGAAGTTGCGGGAGGAAATTAAAACCGCCAAGCCGCGTTTCGTCATCGTTCCGCACCAAGGCCCCAACGGCACCGAGCGTCGGCCGATTTATTTGGAATGCACCGCCAAGGGCGTGACGATCTGGCCCGAAGGCGTCGCCATCACTCGGACACAACTCGAGCAAACATCGCGGCACGCCAATCCACTCGATGACGCGCTCCGCGCCGCACGTTATCACGCGATGCAACAATACGGCGACGCCATCCCGCCCTATCCCATGTTGTTGGTCCGCCCCGAGGGCGTCGACAGCTATTACGCCGCCCGCGCGGCGATGTTGGATTGGGACGATCAGTTCGGGTACGAACTGGTTCCGTCGGACGTCAACCTCGCCTACCCCAACCCCGACCCGGCCATGCGGGAGCGGATGGAATATGCGATCAACCAGGCACTCGATCGGATGACGCAACAATCGATCGCACGATCAATCCGTGGGGCGGGCAGCCGCTCTCCGGCCGGTCCCGGCGGAACGGGCGGAAACTTTGATCGCCAAACGTCGGCCGGTGGCGGCGGGCAGTCGTCGGCACCGTCCGGCCAAGCGGCGGTGGCCGAAAGCCGGTATGGCGGTTCGGGCTCCGTCGGTTCACACGCGGGCCAATCGTCCGAGCCTGTCAAACCGGTGCCGCGTCTGTCGGTTTCGCAGATGGATCGTCAGGGCCGACAAAGCGGTTTTCGCGACCATCGCATGTTTCCGACACGAACCTACGGCCGCAGCGGCGGTGGCGAGCCCTCACCGATCACGTCCGAAGCCGCCAAGCGACGGTTGGAGCGGCAGCTGCAAGATTCAGCGTCTTCGTTTGCAGAGGTGGACTCCGATCGCGATCTGAATCAGGCCGCGATGACGGCGGTCGACCAGATTGCCACGGGGGCAAACTCGGGATCGCCGGATCAAACCCAGCCCCAACCGAACACACCCGATGCAAACGCACTGGAATTGCCGAACGCGTCCAGCGGTGATGCCGATTCCCAATCGGCGATGTTGGCGCACGGCAACGCGGATTCTGGCGGTCGACAACGGACCAGTGGCAAGGCGAGTGCGCAAACCAAGGACAATCCGGCAGGGATCGGTCCCATGGCCGGTGCGCCGATGGGGATGAATCGGTTGGATCAGCCCAAGGTTTCACAGCGCACGAAAGCCGGTCAACCGACTGACGGCCAAGTTCCCAGCGCGGCCGATCAGAAACCCGCGTCCAGCGAACGAACAAATTCGCGGAAGGCCGGTTCGTTGGTGCAGCGCAACGGCGCCGACTGGGCGCTGCCCAGCAGTGTCGTGTTGGCGCGTGGCAACGAGATCGTTCGTTCGGTTCGTCTGCAAGTTCACGCCGATCGTTTCATCTTGTTGCCCGACGCCGGGATGCGCCAGAGCGAAACGTTTTTGATCGAACCAGACGGCGTCAATCTGGCGACGCTGCAACTGGCAACTTCAGTCCGAGATCGGATCGAACGTTGGGGGGCCGCGGCGCCCGGTGCGCGATGGTCGCCACGGTTGAAGGTGGACGTCATGCCAGGAGCTGAACTGCGATACGACCAGTGGAGCCGATTGATGACCGGCAGCGGGCTACCGATCCAACGCACCGGTGACAACCAAGCCGCCGGGTACACGCAGGCAGAAAACAACCCGCGAGGTGAACGGAAATGAGCGGGCGACATCGCAGAGAAGGAGTTTCGGTGGGGCACGATGCCTTTTTGGACATCGTCGCCAACCTGGTCGGCATCCTGATCATTCTGGTTGTGGTGTTAGGCGCCCAATCAGAAGCGATCATGCGCGAAGCAAAGCCGCAGGTGCAAGAACCGCTGGATCCCAAAGCACGCGCTGCCGGTGAAGCGGAGATGGAATCGTTGGTCACGATGGCGGCCCGCGCCGCGTCGGCTCAGGCCGATTCGATGCGACTGGAGCGAACGATCAAAGTCTTGGATTCCAAGATCGCACAACAAGCCGAACGTCGTACGATCCTGTTGACATTGTTGACCGAAGCCGAAGCGGCTTGGGAAGACGAACAAGCGAAGCTGGACGATGCCAATCGTCAAGCCGCGATCCGTAGCGCCGAAGCGTCAAAGCTGAAGAACGAACTGGCCGAGTTGGCCGGGGCGCGAACGCAACTGGAAAGTAAGCAGCCGCCGATCGTCGCGATCTCCCACCTGCCGACTCCAATGGCCAAGACCGTGTTCGGCGAAGAGGTCTATTTTCGTTTGAAGGACGATCGATTGTCCGTGATTCCGTTTGAGTTGTTGGCCGATGAGATCGGTCGCAATTTTCGTCGCACGTCGTCGAGTCTTCGCGAGGGCGTCAGTGATGCGGCAGTCGGTCCGGTCCGCGGCTACGTCGCGCGGTACGTGCTCAACCGTAGCAACGAATTGGTCAGCAACGGCAATGCGATCGCCCGGATGAGTCGTGCTCGCGTGGTGGTCGCGTCGTTCGAGCCGCTGCGAGAGCCCTATGGAACGCCGATCGATCAGGTGCTGGCCAATGACGACTGGTTGGATGTCGAGCTGTCGGGATACCCGCCGGACTCGACGACGGTGACGGTCGCTGTCTATCCAGACAGTTACGGTTCATTCCGCAAGTTGCGCGAAAAGATTTATGCCAAGGGTTACGCGTCGGCGGCGCGACCGATCAAAGAGGGCAGTCCGATCTACGTGAACTTCGCCGGCGGCGGGACGAGGTCGGTGGCGCAGTAGGTCACGATGTGCGTGGCATCTGGCATGCACAGCATGCCCTACGCGTTTGTTTTGGCATGCACAGCATGCCCTACGTGTTTGCTTTGGCATGCACAGCATGCCCTACAGATAAATCAACAGGCTACGAACCGGCCGGCAGAGCCGGCGAGGGTGGCAAGCAGGATGCTGACCCCACTTACTGCAGCGCTTTGTCGCTGATGTCTTTGCGGCACCAGGCGCCGGGCCAGCGTATTTTTTGGACGGCGGTATAGGCTTTCAGTTTTGCGGCGCTGATGGTGTTGCCGATTGCGGTGACGCCCAGGACACGCCCGCCGTCATTGACGACGTTGCCATCGACGGTGGTCGTTCCGGCGTGGAAGACTTTCACATCGTCGACCTTTGCCGCCTCGTCCAGTCCGGTGATCACACGACCCTTTTCATAGCTGCCCGGGTAGCCTTCGCTGGCCATCACGACGCACAGACTGGGGCGCTCGTCCCATTCCAGCGGTTCGAGTTCGGACAGTTTTCCGTCGGCGGCGGCGACCAGGACGTCAAACAAATCTGATTTCAGTCGCATCAACAGCGGTTGGCATTCCGGGTCACCGAAGCGGACGTTGAACTCCAGTACTTTGGGGCCGGCCGGGGTGAGCATCAATCCGGCGTACAACACGCCCTTAAACGGTTTCCGCGCCCGTTTCATCGCGTGGACGACGGGGACCAGCACGTCGGATTCGATCTTTTCAAACATCGCCTCGTCGACGATCGGTGTGGGGCAGTAAGCGCCCATGCCGCCGGTATTGGGACCGCGGTCGCCATCGTGGGCCGGTTTGTGATCTTGGGCGGCCGGCAGCGAGATGATGGTTTCGCCGTCGGTGATCGCCAGCACGCTGGCTTCCTGGCCGATCAGTTTTTCTTCGATGATCAATTCGTTACCCGCTTCGCCGAACTCCTTTTGTCCGGCGATGCGATCGATCGCCTGCAGCGCGTCGCTGCGTGTTTCGCAAACGATGACGCCTTTGCCGGCGGCCAACCCGTCGGCTTTGACAACGACCGGGACCTGGTCGGTCGGCTCGCTGTACTTGTCTTTGATGTACCGCGAGGCGTCGTCGGCATTTCGAAAGGTGCGATAATCGGCCGTCGGGATGTCGGCGGTGTGCAGCAGGTTTTTACAAAACACCTTGCTGCCTTCCAGTTCCGCCGCGGCGGCCGAGGGGCCGAAGACGCGCAGCCCGGCGGCTTCGAGTGCGTCGACCAGTCCGAGCACCAGCGGCGCTTCGGGTCCGACGACGGTCAAGTCGATCGCGTTGGTCTTGGCAAATTCGACCAGCTGGTCGACATCCGTGGCCGCAATGTCAACGTTGGTCGCTTCCAGCGCGGTGCCTGCATTGCCCGGCGCGACAAACACTTCCGTCACCTTGGGGCTCTGCCCCAGTTTCCAGGCGAGGGCATGTTCTCGCCCGCCGCTGCCGACCACCAAAACTTTCATCACATTCACCGCGGGAAGGATTCATCCAAAGGGGTTTCATTAATTGGGGGCAATGTAATTGTTTGACGCGATTGATGGCAGATGGCGCCTTTCTGCGATTGCTTGCCGTGGGCCTCTGTCCCAATACCGCTCAATCGACAAAGTTTTGACCAGCGCGGGGCCCGTAGGCTCGCGCCAAACGGCTGATCATCAATTGACATCAGCCGGTTCGCGCCAGCGCGAGCGGCGCCCACCAATGTTGATTTTGCGGTATTGGGCTCTGTCCGTGTAGCTTCGCATAAAAGCAGTGTTAGCGACACAAGTCGCTTTTTGCCCAAAGGGCATGCATATCCCTAGCCTGGGGCAAGCAAACCGCGCATTTGCGAGGGTTGCGCCGCCCCAGGAACACCGTCGCAAGGAGTTTCAATTGGCCAACGGCCATGCACAACCTTCGCGTTTGACGAGGCATTTGTGTATGGCCGTTGGCCAATCGCTCTCGTTTTCGTTTGCGGACCTTGGGCGTTGCCCAAGGCTATGGATGTAAACGGCCGTTGGCCGAAACCATCCACCCAGAACAGATCTGACAGGCAAAAGATGTGGAGACCGATGCCTACCAAGAGGGTGCCGCGAGAAAACGGCACGACCTCGATTCGGGAGGGTGACTGAACCTCCCGACCGCAGCGCGGTGCGGGCCATGGGGGAGGATTTCCACCCGCGCCGACGGGACTTCCAGAGGCTTTATCGTTCATTAGCGGTAGACATTTTTTCCTTCGAGCGTATAATCCCACGTGACCCCCCGGGAGTCGTGTTTCTGTCGCCTATGCACCCCACCCCACCCCAATGGCGACGCGACTCCCGACGACTAGTTTTTGAGAAGGTGGCGGCCGACTGAGTCCCCCGCTCCGGTTCGGCCGCCGCCTTTTTCATTGCTCGTCCTGAACGAGGCTTTGTGAGAGCTTTCGACGTCACTGCTGGACGCGGTCTTAATCTGCGCTCGCGGACCAATTACACTCGTTGCGTTCTAGGCATCCACCACTCGAGGAGTTTAAGTGTGAACCACTTTGTATCTATGACCCGATTGTTTGTTCCGACGGCCGTCGTGATCGCCGTCAGCACGTTGCTGACCGCGGTTTCTCCCGCCCAGGCCCAGGCCCAGGAAACTGGAACGTTGCGGATGACGTTCAAGCTCAAGGGCGCCGCGAAGAGTTTTCCTCCGATCACGCCCAACGTGGACCAAGCGTTCTGCGGCTCGAAAATGATCCCGGACGAGACCTTGGTCGTGAATTCCAAGAACAACGGCATCAAGAACGTGATCGTGTACGTCTACACCGGGCGTCGCGGCACCCAGTTGCCGCCGATGGAATTGGAGCCCGAAACCCACACCTTGGCGAACCAGGATTGTCGTTTCGAGCCCCATGTCGTGATCGCCAAGAAAGGTGACACGATCAAGGTCACCAACCCGGACAAGGTCGGACACAACGCCAATTTCCAGTTCTTCAACAACACCCAGCAAAACCTCACCGTTCCCGCGGGTGGGGCGGTCGAAATCGAGCTGAAAGAAGACGAGCCGGCGCCGATTCCGGTCGCCTGCAATATTCATAACTGGATGAAGGCTCAAGTCGTCGTGCTCGATCACCCCTTTGCCGCGGTCAGCGATGAAGACGGCGTGTTGGAGATCAAGGGATTGCCCGTCGGAGAAGTCATTTTTCGTGCCAATCACGAAAACGGATCTCTCAAAGACGTGATCGTCAACGGTGAAGAAACCGAATGGCGAAGCAGCAAGTTCGAAGTCGAGATCAAACCCGGTCTGAACGACATGGGCACGATCGAGGTCCCCGCCGACGCGTTCTAAGCGACGAGCGGATGAGACGGACCGGCGCGTCGCCGGCGGCTGGATCGCCAAGTGCTTTCCACGGTCTGAGACGTGCCCGGCCATGAACGACCCCTGCGGCGTAACGCTGCGAAGCATTTTTTTAGCGGTAGGGCGCGAGCCCTCCGGTGTTTCGGGAACGATGAGCGACCGGAGGGATTGCGCCCTGCCGCGAACACCTCGTCAAACGCAGGGATAAATGCTTCACAGCGTTGTCCGTGGCGGTTCGATCTGGCCGCTGCGGGGAAACTGCGACAATTGATTCGGTTGGTTCATTCGATCGCGTTCGGTTACGCTGCTCCTATGAGACCAACCCTCTGCAAAACGTCGATTTTTTCGGTGCCGCCTGGCTCGGCACCCGTGTTCGTCCCGGTTCGGCTTGTCCCAATCCTGTGGGCTGGGGTCCTGTCCGCGGCGGCCTTACTGTGCGGCTGTGATGCACCGGTGGAGCACTATCCGCCGAATCGGGTTTATTCGCTGGTCGTCTCGGCCAAGCTGGATGCCCCGACCGAGCTCGCCGCAGAGGATACGACCGCGGCGTTGGAAGCTTGGTTCGGCACGCCGATCGAACCGCGCTGGCCCGCCGACCAGATGTCGCGCGACGCAGCCAAGTCGCTTGTTCGGCTGGAGAATTTGCAGCGGGCTGCCGGGCCGGTTTACAGCGATCAAGACAATCGGCACTTCGGGCTCTTCAACGAGCACTGCGTGACCTGCCACGGGGTTTCCGGCGGCGGGAACGGTCCTGCATCGTTGTTGCAAAACCCCTATCCGCGTGACTTTCGCCCCGGCGTTTACAAGTGGAAATCGACCCAGCGGGGTGCCAAGCCGACCCGCCAGGACTTGATGACGATTCTACGTCACGGTGCGCCCGGGACAGCGATGCCGTCGTTCCAGCGGCTTTCCGATGAGGATTTGGAGGCCTTGGTCGACTACGTCATCTACTTGTCGGTTCGAGGCGAATTCGAACGGCGTTTGCTGACCGAAGCGGTGGTCGAGTTGGGTTATGAAGAGTCGCGGCCCGATGACGACGCCAGTTTGTTGACACTGGCGAATTTTGACCAAGACGCGTTCGCCATGGAGGTGGCCCGAGACACCCTGGACCGTATCACCGGCCAATGGGTCGACGCCCCGCAAGATGTGATCGCCGTGCCGGAGGAAACACCGGACGATGCGGATTCGATCGCGCGGGGGAATGAGTTGTTTCACGGCCCGATCGCCAATTGTGTCGGTTGCCATGGAAAACAAGGCGGTGGAGAAATCGTCACCTTCGACTTTGACGACTGGACGAAAGAATTTACCGAAGGCATCGCGGTCACGCCGACCGATCGAGAGGCGGTGCGGCCGTTCCGCAAAGCGGGGGCATTGCGACCGCGGCAGATTCGCCCCAGAAAGTTGACCGACGGTGTTTATCGCGGCGGCGGAGATCCCGAGACGCTGTACCGCCGGATTGTTGCCGGGATCGCCGGCACACCGATGGCCGGACGAAGCGTGTCGGATCAGCCGTCGGACAAAGAACTGACCAGCGACCAGGTTTGGGACATCGTGCATTACGTTCGGTCGCTTGATGAGGCAAAACCATGAGTCGTGACAGTTACCGCAGCGTCGGAGCCATCGTGGGGCTGGGGCTGGGGATCGCCTTGATGGTGATGGCCGGGCAACGTGGGGTGTTGCCGGGAGCGATCTTTGGTGCCGGCGGGGCGCTGGCCGGCGGCATCCTCGGTGAGAAAATCCACGCGATGCGTCATGGAGGATAGCGGCTGGCGGTCGCCCTGGGAGAGGCTCGCAGCCTGTCGATCCCACCGTGTCAGACCTAATTGAGAATTGATGAGCGAAAACGAATTCAGCGAAACGAATCACAGCCTCGCCGCAGAGCGGTCACCGTTGCTGCATCGCTTGGCGGTGTTGTCGGTGTGTCTGGTCTGGCCGTTGATTTGGGTCGGCGGTTTGGTGACCACGTACGACGCGGGGATGGCGGTTCCCGATTGGCCCGGGACTTACGGATACAATCTGTTTTTGTACCCGCTGTCGACTTGGTTGTACGGTCCGTTTGACCTGTTTATCGAACACGGCCACCGGCTGTTGGGGGCGGTCGTCGGTTTCGTGGCGATCGCGATGGTGATCGCGGCGATTCGGCGCGAAGATCGTCGCCCGGTCGTCTGGCTGACCGTCGGGATCCTGGTCGCCGTGATTTCGCAAGGCGCGTTGGGCGGAGTCCGCGTGTTGTTAAGCGATCGAACCACCGCGATGATTCATGGCTGTTTCGGCCCCGTCGTGTTTGCCTTGTGCTGTATCGCCGCCTCGGTGACCAGCCGTCGTTGGTGGGACCGCAAGCTGACGGCGAAACGGGCGGCACAGGGCGCCGAATCGGTCAAGCCGCTCGGCCGCTGGGTCGTCGCGTTGGCGTCGGTGCCCGTGCTGTTGAGCTATTTGCAGTTGGTCCTGGGGGCGCAGCTGCGACATGTCCAGCCGTTGACCACCCCGGGAACCTTCACGCTGATTGTGGCGGTCCACATCGTCACTGCTTTCGGTTTGTGGTTGTTGACGCCGGTTTTGTTCGTTTTGGTGCGTCGCTGCGGCGATTTGACGCTGTCCAGGCCGGCCGGTTGGCTGATATGGTTTGTGGGCTGTCAAATCTTGCTCGGCACCGGGACATGGATCGTCACGTACGGTTGGCCGAGCGTTTTGGAGTTTCTTCCGTTTGGCGAAGGCTTTTTGGTTCGCTCAAAGGGATTCGTGGATTCGATCATCGTGACCGCGCATGTCGCGGTCGGGTCGCTGATTCTGGCGACGGCGGCGGTGATCCTGGTTCAAGTTTTACGTCAGCGAACGCTTGCCACCCCCGTTTAATCATTTATGTCCAGCAACGTTCTTGCCACCGATTCCCGCTATGAAACCGATCGCCGAGGCGTCAGTGCCCCGTACACTGCCGCCCGGGAATGCGGTTCGGCAACGGCCGTCCTCGATCTGCCGGCACAACGCAGGGAAGCGACTCGACGCATGGAAGTGACGGCCCAGGCAACACCGGCATTGAATCAGATGGTGGACCAGACGGAGGTGTCGATGCGCGTGTTGGTTTCTGATCTGATTCAGCTGACCAAGCCGCGGATCGTCGTGATGATCTTGGTGACGACGGTCGCCACGGCAATGATCGCTGCCGGCGGACCGGTTTCGCTCGGCACGCTGGCCTTGTTGCTGTTGGGCACCGGAATGGTTGCCGGCAGTGCCGGCGGGGCGAACCAGATCTGGGAACGCGTGATCGACCGCAACATGCCGCGCACCGCGGTGCGTCCGCTGCCGTCGGCTCGGATGTCGACCGGCATGGCGACGGCGTTTACCGCGTCGATGGGCACGCTGGGGTTGGCGATCTTGTGGATGGGGTTCTCATTGACGCCGGCCGGTGTGGGGTTGGCGACCTGGTTGTTGTACGTGTTTCTGTACACGCCGATGAAAACCCGGACGTCCTGGAACACGACAGTCGGAGCGATCGCCGGTGCATTGCCGATGTTGATCGGCTACACGGCACTGGGCGGTTCGTTGGCCGACGAGACCGGATGGTTGTTGTTCGGCGTGTTGGCTGCTTGGCAATATCCGCATTTCATGGCCATCGCATGGCTGTACCGACGCCAGTATGAACAGGCCGGATTCTGCATGTCGACGACGGTCGAGCCGACCGGGATCTCTGCGGCGATTCAAAGCATCGTGGGGTCGCTCGCGGTCATCGTTTGCGGCGTCGTGTTGTGTTGTCTGTCGCCGGGGATCGTTCCCGCCATCGTGTGTAGCGTCGCGGTGTTGGCCGCCACGGTCCCGATGTTGAAGGCATCGATCCGTTTCGCGCGGAGCCGAACGGACGTGACCGCACGCCGATTGCTGCGGTCCTCGTTGTTGGTGCTGCCCGCCGTCTTGGCGGTTGTTACGATTCGTGTCTTTTGGTGATCTATGAGAACCGCGTCAAACATCGCCGCGATCTTGTTCGTGGGAATCATTTTGGGATTGGTGGGCCGCACGCTTCGCCAACGGTCGGCACCTGCGGGGCCGGGGCCTGAAGAGGTGGTCTATACCGCGGAGGTGGCGCCCGGGGAAGAACCGCGGGTCACCGACAGCAGCGAAATTGCCAACGATGAAGTCGTCCATCCGCCCGAGGACGAGGCTTGGTTGAGCCGGTTTGAGCTGACCGAGCGGAGCGGCGAGTTGGTCAAGAGCGAAGACTTGTTGGGCCAGCCGTATGTGGTCAGTTTCTTTTTCACGACGTGTCCGAGTGTTTGCCCACAGCAGAATCAGAAACTGAAGGAGTTGCAGGAGCGTTTCCGAGGCGAAGGCGTCAAGTTTCTCGCCATCTCCGTCGACCCGGAGCGTGACACGCCGGAAGTGTTGCGGCAGTATGCCGCCCGCTTCGGTGCCGACAAGGACCAGTGGTTGTTCTTGACCGGCGATCTGACCTACATCCGTCGCATCGGCGCTGAGATTTTTCAGCAGCCGATTGACAAGGGCTTTCATACGGAAAAGTTTGTGCTGGTCGATCCGAAAGGAAAGATCGAGGGCTTTTACAGCTGGCCGGAGTCGCGGCAGATGGACAAGCTGGAATCCGCGATCAGCGAAATGCTCTAGCGGGGAGCGAATAGCTGTTGAAAGTTGAACCTGAAACCTGAAACCTGAATCAAAAATGTGGCAAGTACTTGCTGATTATTTGCCGCACTGCACGGCGTTACTGAATGCCGCGGCGACGGTCGTGTTGGCCCTCGGGTTGATCCGCATTCGTCAAGGCAATCCGCGCGGGCACAAGAAGATGATGTTGACGGCGCTGGCGATCAGCGCGTTGTTCTTGTTGCTGTATCTGTTGCACAAGGTCGCGTTGTATCTGACGACCGGGGAGCCGAACACTCGTTTTCCGACCGATACCGATGTCGCACCGCTGGCGGCGCGGTACACGTATTATGGGATCCTGGGCACGCACCTGTTGTTGGCGATCGCCGTGCCGTTCTTGGCACTGCGTGCGGTGTACTTGGCGATGAAGGGTCGGATCGTCGCGCACAAGAAACTGGTGCGTTTCGCCTTCCCCGTTTGGATGTACGTGTCGGTGACCGGCGTGCTGGTGTACCTGATGCTGTATCAGTTGTACCCGGCGGCGTAGCGCCGCGCGAGTTTGTCGCTGCACGTTTTAGCGGAACGGCGCGAGCCGTCCGGTGTCGGCTCGGAAGACCGGAGGGCTCGCGCCCTGCCGCTAACAAACGCTGCACGTTTTAGCGGAACGGCGCGAGCCGTCCGGTGTCGGCTCGGAAGATCGGAGGGCTCGCGCCCTGCCGCTAACAAACGCTGCCCGCGTTTGCGGAACGGAGTGAGCCGTCCGGTGCCGGCTCAGAAGACCGGAGGGCTCGCGGCCTGTCGGTTTAGTGTATCCACAAAACGAGGGGAGGTGGCTTAGTAGGCATCGTCACGATGTTTGCTATTCTTGGCGGATCGTCGTCGCGATTCACTTCTCACGCAGGGAGGCTTGCCCAGTGAGCCAGAGACAACCCAAGACCAGCTATTGGCAGGAAGCTCCTACACCACGCGGGCAACTGGTCCTCATTCCCACCGCCCTGGAGGAACTCATCCCTCAGGATCATCCCGTTCGCTTGGTCGACGAGATTCTCGATCAGATGGACTGGACTGATTGGGAGGCGGCCTACAACGGCGGATTCGGTCAGCCGCCGATCCATCCCAGCGTAATGGCAAAGATCCTGCTGTTTGCCATGATTCGGCGAATCCGATCCAGCCGGAACATTGAATACGAACTCAAGCATTCGATCGATTTTATCTGGCTTAGCAGCGGTCGCCGCATCGATCACAGCACGATCAGCGACTTCCGCCGAAACAATAGTGATGCAGTCAAAGGCATCTTCAAACAAATGGTCAAGCTGGCGATCAACCTGGGGATCGCCAATCTCTCGGAACTGTGCATCGACGGCACACGCATCCTGGCTGACGCCAACAAATACAAGACTTGGACGGCCAAACGATTAGCCAAAGCACTCGAAGAACTTGACGCGCAAATTGATGAGGCCCTGGAAACCTTCGAAGTCAACGACGCATGCGACGAAGATCTCATCGGCCAGGACGTTTCGGCGGACCGCCTCCCCGCCGCCGTCGCCAACTTGAAGTCACGCCGCTCACAACTGGCCGCTCATCTGGAGACGGTCAATGCGATGGACGAAGTCCGCAGGAAAAATGGGACGAAGGGCCCCGCCCAGTTACCCAAGACTGACACGGACAGTCGCATTCTTCCCAATAAGGAGGGTGGTTACGCAGCCAACTTTACTCCGATGGCGACGACCGAAACGCAGAGCGGCCTGATCGTTGCGGCGGACGTCTTGATCGGCAACGTCGAACACCACGAATTTGCCACCATCGTCGACTGTGTGGCCAACGACTTTGGAATTGACATTAAGCGAGTCATGGCTGACTCGGCTTACACGACGGGCAAAAACCTCACTGCGGCTGAGGAAAAACAGATCGAACTGATTGGCCCGCTTGCCGAAACCAATCGCGAGAACAACCCTGCCGAGCGTTCGGATTTGACTGAGCCCGTTGCCGCCGATCAGATTGATCAGTTGCCGGTTAATCCACAAACCAAACGATTTGACAAAGCAGCGTTTGTGTACGACGAAGCGAACGACTGCTATTACTGCCCGGCAGGCAAAGTGCTTTCACATCGGACGACCGAGAACACGACGCATGGCGACGGCTCTCCGGTGCAGCGAAAGGTTTACACCTGTTTTGAATGCGAGGGCTGCACGCTGGCTGGGCGTTGTCGCAAGAACGTGAAGCCAAAAGACGAGGCAAGCAGCAGCGAGGCATCGTCCCAGGAGTCCAGCGAAGCGACCTCGTCGGACAAGCGAGCGGGCAAGCGACGTGGTCGCAAGCCTGGCCCGCCACGTGGTCGCGAGACGATGCATGATGAGCATGAAGGAGCGCGACGTCGGCAGCGTGCGCGAATGGAAACGCCTGCAGCCAAAGAGGCTTACTCTCGTCGTCAGCATTTCGGTGAAACGCCTTTCGCCGTGATCAAGAGCACGCTTGATATGCGGCGATTCCTGCTTCGAGGTATCGCAGGTGTGAATCAAGAATGGCGCTGGGCGGCGACCGGATTCAATCTGAAGAAAATCATGAGTTACTTGGCGAAGCTGCGCGCCGCCGCGGCGACACAATCGCTCGGAACAGCAAACTAGGGGAGATAGGGGGCATTTCGAACGAAATCCGCCACAAGCGAACGCCACGATCCCGTCAACACGCTTACCAACGACTCTGGATGCCCCGCATAGCACCATAAAAGCCTCGTCCGGAACCAAAATCGAATCAACCGTCCCCAGGAACTAAATCGACAGGCCGCTCGCGCCCTGCCGCTGACAAACGCTGCACGTTTTAGCGGAACGGCGCGAGCCGTCCGGTGTCGGCTCGGAAGATCGGAGGGCTCGCGCCCTGCCGCTAACAAACGCTGCCCGCGTTTGCGGAACGGAGTGAGCCGTCCGGTGCCGGCTCAGAAGACCGGAGGGCTCGCGGCCTGTCGCTGACAAACGCTGCACGTTTTAGCGGAACGGCGCGAGCCGTCCGGTGCCGGCTTGGAAGACCGGAGGGCTCGCGCCCTGCCGCTAACAAATGCTGCACGTTGTAGCGGAACGGCGCGAGCCGTCCGGTGTCGGCTCGAAAGACCGGAGGGCTCGCGCCCTGCCGCTAACAAATGCTGCCCGTTTTAGCGGAACGGCGCGAGCCGTCCGGTGCCGGCTTGGAAGACCGGAGGGCTCGCGCCCTGCCGCTAACAATGCTGCCCGCGTTTGCGGAACGGCGCGAGCGGCCTGTCGGTTTAGTGTATCCACAAAACGAGGGGAGGTGGCTTAGTAGGCATCGTCACGATGTTTGCTATTCTTGGCGGATCGTCGTCGCGATTCACTTCTCACGCAGGGAGGCTTGCCCAGTGAGCCAGAGACAACCCAAGACCAGCTATTGGCAGGAAGCTCCTACACCACGCGGGCAACTGGTCCTCATTCCCACCGCCCTGGAGGAACTCATCCCTCAGGATCATCCCGTTCGCTTGGTCGACGAGATTCTCGATCAGATGGACTGGACTGATTGGGAGGCGGCCTACAACGGCGGATTCGGTCAGCCGCCGATCCATCCCAGCGTAATGGCAAAGATCCTGCTGTTTGCCATGATTCGGCGAATCCGATCCAGCCGGAACATTGAATACGAACTCAAGCATTCGATCGATTTTATCTGGCTTAGCAGCGGTCGCCGCATCGATCACAGCACGATCAGCGACTTCCGCCGAAACAATAGTGATGCAGTCAAAGGCATCTTCAAACAAATGGTCAAGCTGGCGATCAACCTGGGGATCGCCAATCTCTCGGAACTGTGCATCGACGGCACACGCATCCTGGCTGACGCCAACAAATACAAGACTTGGACGGCCAAACGATTAGCCAAAGCACTCGAAGAACTTGACGCGCAAATTGATGAGGCCCTGGAAACCTTCGAAGTCAACGACGCATGCGACGAAGATCTCATCGGCCAGGACGTTTCGGCGGACCGCCTCCCCGCCGCCGTCGCCAACTTGAAGTCACGCCGCTCACAACTGGCCGCTCATCTGGAGACGGTCAATGCGATGGACGAAGTCCGCAGGAAAAATGGGACGAAGGGCCCCGCCCAGTTACCCAAGACTGACACGGACAGTCGCATTCTTCCCAATAAGGAGGGTGGTTACGCAGCCAACTTTACTCCGATGGCGACGACCGAAACGCAGAGCGGCCTGATCGTTGCGGCGGACGTCTTGATCGGCAACGTCGAACACCACGAATTTGCCACCATCGTCGACTGTGTGGCCAACGACTTTGGAATTGACATTAAGCGAGTCATGGCTGACTCGGCTTACACGACGGGCAAAAACCTCACTGCGGCTGAGGAAAAACAGATCGAACTGATTGGCCCGCTTGCCGAAACCAATCGCGAGAACAACCCTGCCGAGCGTTCGGATTTGACTGAGCCCGTTGCCGCCGATCAGATTGATCAGTTGCCGGTTAATCCACAAACCAAACGATTTGACAAAGCAGCGTTTGTGTACGACGAAGCGAACGACTGCTATTACTGCCCGGCAGGCAAAGTGCTTTCACATCGGACGACCGAGAACACGACGCATGGCGACGGCTCTCCGGTGCAGCGAAAGGTTTACACCTGTTTTGAATGCGAGGGCTGCACGCTGGCTGGGCGTTGTCGCAAGAACGTGAAGCCAAAAGACGAGGCAAGCAGCAGCGAGGCATCGTCCCAGGAGTCCAGCGAAGCGACCTCGTCGGACAAGCGAGCGGGCAAGCGACGTGGTCGCAAGCCTGGCCCGCCACGTGGTCGCGAGACGATGCATGATGAGCATGAAGGAGCGCGACGTCGGCAGCGTGCGCGAATGGAAACGCCTGCAGCCAAAGAGGCTTACTCTCGTCGTCAGCATTTCGGTGAAACGCCTTTCGCCGTGATCAAGAGCACGCTTGATATGCGGCGATTCCTGCTTCGAGGTATCGCAGGTGTGAATCAAGAATGGCGCTGGGCGGCGACCGGATTCAATCTGAAGAAAATCATGAGTTACTTGGCGAAGCTGCGCGCCGCCGCGGCGACACAATCGCTCGGAACAGCAAACTAGGGGAGATAGGGGGCATTTCGAACGAAATCCGCCACAAGCGAACGCCACGATCCCGTCAACACGCTTACCAACGACTCTGGATGCCCCGCATAGCACCATAAAAGCCTCGTCCGGAACCAAAATCGAATCAACCGTCCCCAGGAACTAAATCGACAGGCCGCTCGCGCCCTGCCGCTGACAAACGCTGCACGTTTTAGCGGAACGGCGCGAGCCGTCCGGTGTCGGCTCGGAAGATCGGAGGGCTCGCGCCCTGCCGCTAACAAACGCTGCCCGCGTTTGCGGAACGGAGTGAGCCGTCCGGTGCCGGCTCAGAAGACCGGAGGGCTCGCGGCCTGTCGCTGACAAACGCTGCACGTTTTAGCGGAACGGCGCGAGCCGTCCGGTGCCGGCTTGGAAGACCGGAGGGCTCGCGCCCTGCCGCTAACAAATGCTGCACGTTGTAGCGGAACGGCGCGAGCCGTCCGGTGTCGGCTCGAAAGACCGGAGGGCTCGCGCCCTGCCGCTAACAAATGCTGCCCGTTTTAGCGGAACGGCGCGAGCCGTCCGGTGCCGGCTTGGAAGACCGGAGGGCTCGCGCCCTGCCGCTAACAATGCTGCCCGCGTTTGCGGAACGGCGCGAGCGGCCTGTCGGTTTAGTGTATCCACAAAACGAGGGGAGGTGGCTTAGTAGGCATCGTCACGATGTTTGCTATTCTTGGCGGATCGTCGTCGCGATTCACTTCTCACGCAGGGAGGCTTGCCCAGTGAGCCAGAGACAACCCAAGACCAGCTATTGGCAGGAAGCTCCTACACCACGCGGGCAACTGGTCCTCATTCCCACCGCCCTGGAGGAACTCATCCCTCAGGATCATCCCGTTCGCTTGGTCGACGAGATTCTCGATCAGATGGACTGGACTGATTGGGAGGCGGCCTACAACGGCGGATTCGGTCAGCCGCCGATCCATCCCAGCGTAATGGCAAAGATCCTGCTGTTTGCCATGATTCGGCGAATCCGATCCAGCCGGAACATTGAATACGAACTCAAGCATTCGATCGATTTTATCTGGCTTAGCAGCGGTCGCCGCATCGATCACAGCACGATCAGCGACTTCCGCCGAAACAATAGTGATGCAGTCAAAGGCATCTTCAAACAAATGGTCAAGCTGGCGATCAACCTGGGGATCGCCAATCTCTCGGAACTGTGCATCGACGGCACACGCATCCTGGCTGACGCCAACAAATACAAGACTTGGACGGCCAAACGATTAGCCAAAGCACTCGAAGAACTTGACGCGCAAATTGATGAGGCCCTGGAAACCTTCGAAGTCAACGACGCATGCGACGAAGATCTCATCGGCCAGGACGTTTCGGCGGACCGCCTCCCCGCCGCCGTCGCCAACTTGAAGTCACGCCGCTCACAACTGGCCGCTCATCTGGAGACGGTCAATGCGATGGACGAAGTCCGCAGGAAAAATGGGACGAAGGGCCCCGCCCAGTTACCCAAGACTGACACGGACAGTCGCATTCTTCCCAATAAGGAGGGTGGTTACGCAGCCAACTTTACTCCGATGGCGACGACCGAAACGCAGAGCGGCCTGATCGTTGCGGCGGACGTCTTGATCGGCAACGTCGAACACCACGAATTTGCCACCATCGTCGACTGTGTGGCCAACGACTTTGGAATTGACATTAAGCGAGTCATGGCTGACTCGGCTTACACGACGGGCAAAAACCTCACTGCGGCTGAGGAAAAACAGATCGAACTGATTGGCCCGCTTGCCGAAACCAATCGCGAGAACAACCCTGCCGAGCGTTCGGATTTGACTGAGCCCGTTGCCGCCGATCAGATTGATCAGTTGCCGGTTAATCCACAAACCAAACGATTTGACAAAGCAGCGTTTGTGTACGACGAAGCGAACGACTGCTATTACTGCCCGGCAGGCAAAGTGCTTTCACATCGGACGACCGAGAACACGACGCATGGCGACGGCTCTCCGGTGCAGCGAAAGGTTTACACCTGTTTTGAATGCGAGGGCTGCACGCTGGCTGGGCGTTGTCGCAAGAACGTGAAGCCAAAAGACGAGGCAAGCAGCAGCGAGGCATCGTCCCAGGAGTCCAGCGAAGCGACCTCGTCGGACAAGCGAGCGGGCAAGCGACGTGGTCGCAAGCCTGGCCCGCCACGTGGTCGCGAGACGATGCATGATGAGCATGAAGGAGCGCGACGTCGGCAGCGTGCGCGAATGGAAACGCCTGCAGCCAAAGAGGCTTACTCTCGTCGTCAGCATTTCGGTGAAACGCCTTTCGCCGTGATCAAGAGCACGCTTGATATGCGGCGATTCCTGCTTCGAGGTATCGCAGGTGTGAATCAAGAATGGCGCTGGGCGGCGACCGGATTCAATCTGAAGAAAATCATGAGTTACTTGGCGAAGCTGCGCGCCGCCGCGGCGACACAATCGCTCGGAACAGCAAACTAGGGGAGATAGGGGGCATTTCGAACGAAATCCGCCACAAGCGAACGCCACGATCCCGTCAACACGCTTACCAACGACTCTGGATGCCCCGCATAGCACCATAAAAGCCTCGTCCGGAACCAAAATCGAATCAACCGTCCCCAGGAACTAAATCGACAGGCCGCGAGCCGTCCGGTGGCGGCTCAGAAGACCGGAGGGCTCGCGCCCTGCCGCTAACAATGCTGCCCGCGTTTGCGGAACGGAGTGAGCCGTCCGGTGCCGGCTCGAAAGACCGGAGGGCTCGCGCCCTGCCGCTAACAAATGCTGCCAGCGTTTGTGTCACTGTGGGTGCCATTGGGCGTGAGCCCGTCACGCGCCGCCTGCTGTCGCTGCGACGCAGCGACCCTGAATCGCCTAAAGGCTAAACACCAACACTCATGCGCGATCGCTACGCCTTCTTGGCGCCGACGTAGGCCATGCGGAGCAGATGCAGGACTTCGTCGAACATCTTGTCTTCGTCTTTGTCGGTGTTGCCCTTGGTTTTTTCTTCGAGCATTTCCAAGGTGTCGATGAAGTGTTTGGCGATCCGCAGGTCGGTCGATTTTTCGCCGGTCGCGGGGTTTTCCATGACGCCCAGTGCGACCATCGCTTGGCTGTAAAAGGTGCTGATCAGCATCGCCAAGGACGCCGGGGGCAGGTCGCCGGTGGGGTCCTCCTCGGCGGCTTGCTGGGGTTCCTCAGCGAGCGTCTTTTCTTTCTCGACCTGCGATTTCCAATCGTTGTCGACGACCAATTCCGGTTCTTCTTTGTTTTCAGACATCAGGATTTCAGGCGTGGGGATTAACGTTGGCTGACGGCGGGTTGTTCCCGTTCGTGTTTGCGTGTTCCTCGATCAATCGCGGCCTCGACGAATCCGGCAAACAGCGGATGCGCTTTCAGCGGCTTGCTTTTGAATTCGGGGTGGTATTGTACGGCCAGGAACCAGGGATGGTCGGGCAATTCGACGATTTCGACAAGGCTTCCGTCGGGGCTGGTTCCCGAGAATTTCATGCCGTGTTCGCGGAATTGATCGCGATAGGCGTTGTTGAATTCGTAGCGGTGCCGGTGGCGTTCGTGAATGTCATCGGTCCCGTAGCACTGCTGCGCCCGGCTGTCGTCGGACAGGTGCGTCGGCTGGCTGCCCAGTCGCATGGTGCCGCCCATTTGGGTCACGTTTTGCTGTTCGTCCAGCAAGCAGATCACCGGGTGCGGGGTGTCTTTGTCGAATTCGCTGGAGTGGGCGTTTTCCAGGTCGCACACGTTGCGTGCATATTCGATCACGGCGCACTGCATGCCCAGGCAGATGCCGAAAAACGGGATGCCGCGTTCCCTGGCGAAACGAATGGCTTGGACTTTGCCTTCCACGCCGCGTTCGCCAAAGCCGCCGGGGATCAGGATGCCGTCAAATCCGCTCAGCAGGCGTTCGCATCCTTCGCGTTCGATATCGCTGCTTTGAATTCGGCCGATGCGGATCTGCGCCTGGTGGTGCATTCCGGCGTGGTCGATCGATTCGTAGATCGATTTGTAGGCGTCTTTGTGTTCGGCGTATTTGCCGACGACGGCGATGCTGACTTCGTGCCGCGGGTTGCGCAGGCGATGCAGCAGGTCGGTCCAGGGGGTGATGTCCAGCGCCTTGCTGGGCAGCCCGAGTTTCTTGACGATCAATTCATCGAGTTTGTTGTCGACCAGCGAGATCGGGACTTCGTAAATCGAAAAGTCCTTGTCTTTTTCCTCGATCACCGCTTCGGTCGGGACGTTGCAAAACAGTGCGATCTTGTCACGCTCCTCACGGCTGATCGAGTGTTCGCAGCGGCAGACCAGGACGTCGGGCTGGATGCCGATTTCACGCAGTTGGCCGACGGAGTGTTGGGTCGGTTTGGTTTTCAGCTCGTCGGCGGCTTTCAGGTACGGCACCAGGGTCAGGTGCATGTACAGCACGTTGTCGCGGCCGACGTCCTGGGAGTATTGGCGGATCGCTTCGAGGAACGGCAGGCTTTCGATGTCACCGACCGTGCCGCCGATTTCGGTGATCACGACGTCGACGTCGTCGCCGCCCATCCGGGAGATGACGGATTTGATCTCGTTGGTGATGTGGGGGATGACCTGGACGGTTTTCCCCAGGAAGCGCCCCTTGCGTTCCTTTTCGATCACCGACAGATAGATCTGGCCGGTCGTGTAGTTGCAGTCGCGGGTGAGCGCCCCGCTGGTGAAACGCTCGTAGTGCCCCAGGTCCAGATCGGTCTCGCTGCCGTCATCGAGCACGTAGACTTCGCCGTGCTGATAGGGGCTCATCGTGCCCGGATCGACGTTGATGTAGGGATCCAGCTTCTGCATTCGCACTCGCAATCCGCGAGATTCAAGCAGCATGCCCAGGGAGGCGCTCGTCAGGCCCTTTCCTAGCGAGGAAACAACCCCGCCGGTTACAAAGATGTGTTTGGTCATGGACGCGGATGATACCGCGCTGAGGAAAAACCGGAAGTGGCGGGATCCTCGATGCGACGTCGAAACGCGGCAAGATCTTCCGGCGTGTCGATTCCGGGCATGGCAGGGCCGACTGCGGCGACGACGATTTTTTTTCCCGCTTCGATGGCCCGCAGCTGTTCGAGTTTCTCCGTTTCTTCCAGCACGCTGGGGGGCGAGCCGGCGAACCAGGACAAGAAGTCGCGGCGATAGGCATAAAGCCCCAGGTGGTGCCAGTAAATCGGCGGGGTTTGCGCGAGCAGCTCGGCCGGGTCGCCGCCGCGACGGTGGGGGACACAGGCGCGGCTGAAGTAGACCGCCCTGCCCTGCCCTGCTGCGAGACTGCCCTGGCCTGCTGCGGCGGCCGTCCGGGTCGCTGTCTGGCTGTCGGTCTGGGGGCTGCCGGTCGGGGAGAAATCCGCCATCACGATTTTCACGATCGCCGGGTCGTGCAACGCCTCGGCCGACCGGATCGGTGTCCCCGCGGTCGCCATGTCGGCCTGCGGATCGCCGGCGAGCGCCTCGGCGACCGCGTCGATCGCGGCCGGGTCGATCTCCGGTTCGTCGCTTTGGACGTTGATAAAGATTTCGGTGGTGGGAAACTGGTCGGCGACCAGGGCGATGCGGTCGGTGCCGCTGGGGCAATCGGTCGGGGTCATGATCCAGCGGCCCCCGAACGATTCCACTTCGTCCGCGATCCGCCGGTCGTCGACCGCGACGATCACGCCGGCCGACGCCGATGCGGCCCGCGACGCCGACTCGTAGGTGTGTTGCAACACGCTCTTGCCGGCCACTTTCTGCAGCAATTTCTCCGGCAAACGGGTCGAGGCAAGGCGTGCGGGCAGCACGATTTGGGTTTCGGGCATGTGGGGTCGCGTCGGGAAAACGGTTGACAGTTGGTGCGGGCGGGTCTACCTTTCGCAATCAACGTTTGGTGGTGCCGATTGGGCGGTGATGAATCGTCCGCGGGAACAGGGAACTTTGGTGAAACTCCAAGACGGCCCGGCCGCTGTAACCGATGCTGTTGGTTTTCACGTCGTCTGAACAAAGGCGACGCGGGGATCAGCCGTCTACGCTTCACTCTTTTAGCCATTGTCCGCGGATCATCCTGCTCGATGCAAGATGACCGAATGACGAGAAGGCGAAGCGTCAGGACGTCATCGGGAGTCAGAAGACCTACCACCCGACGGACGCTTTAGGGACCTTCCAGGGTGAGGTCGGCGTCAACAGATTGGCTTGCGCACGCACGACTGCATCGCCCCTAGTGTCGGATGCGGGATGCGCGCATCGGTCTGTACACTAGAGCGTTCGCTGCCGCCGGGACATCCGAGTCTGGTCATGCGTTACCGTAACCGTCAAATCCGTCGCACCGCCAGCGGGCCGATTCGCATCGGGTTTACCCTGGTCGAACTGTTGGTGGTGATCGCCATCATCGGGATCCTGGTCGCGTTGTTGTTGCCTGCGGTCCAGTTCGCCCGCGAGGCGGCTCGTCAGGCCAATTGTCGCAACCACCAGCACCAGATCGGTGTCGCGCTCCACGCCTATCACAACATGCACCGGTCGTTGCCGATCGGATGTTTGGAGTGGCGGTTTTGGGGCCAGCCGAGCACGCGAAAGAACTTGGCGTGGTCGGCGTTTCTGTTGCCGCAGATGGGCGAACAGGCGTTGTACGAGGCCGTCGATTTCAACTACGCGTTTGACCATCCACGCAATGCCGATGCGGCGTCGGTGGTGGTCGAATCGTATCTGTGTCCGACGGAAATTCCTCAAGGCAATCGCCGCGCCGAGATCAGTTACGGCGGCCTGTTCGGCGAACGTCTGGTCGATCGACGCCCCGACGATGGCGTGTTTTTGTACGAGCAGCGGATCCGGTATCGCGATTGTTTGGACGGTTTGTCCAACACGATGGCTACCGGCGAAGACATGGTCGGGCCGGACAGCGAATGGATCAACGGCGGAAACGTGTTCGTTCAAGCCCATCCGATCAACGATGATCGAGCCTGGGTCGGCGACAACGAAATCCGATCGCTGCATCCCGCCGGCGCCATGGTTCTGTTTCTCGACGGCAGTGTGCATCTGTTGAACGAATCACTCGACACGATCGTGCTCGGCCAGCTGATCACGCGGGACGGTCACGAAGTGATCCCGGCCGACGCCTGGTAGTGACGCGTCGTGCCGACGCGCAAATCAATCTGAAACTCCAACCTTTGAACTCCAAGATTCACAACAACGAAATCGTTTCACCATGAATATCTCTCGCCAGTGTCTGTTTGTCCTGTTTGCCGCCGGTTCGCTCTGTTCGATGGCCGGCGCCGAAACCGTGACGTTTGAAAACCTGCTGACCACACCCGATTCGTTTTACAAAGGCGAGACGTCACAGATCAACAATGATCCGTGGGTGGTGGACGGGTTTGAATTCAGTAACCGAACCACGTTTGTGGGTTATTGGAGCGGTTGGGCGTACAGCAACACCACCGATACGACGACGCCGGGGTTCACCAACGAGCATTCCGCGATCACCGGCGGCGGCAGCAACGGCGCCGGCGGATCGGTCAGTGGTGAAACCTATGCGTTGGCATTCGGCTCCGGCGCAACGATCAACCTGCCCACGGGCGCCCTGATTGAAAGCGTCGATTGGACCAACGGGACGTACCCGTATCTCTCGATGCGAGACGGGGACGCGTTCGCGACGCAGTTTGGCGGTGCCAGTGGATCCGAGCCGGACTACTTTCGTGTGATCCTGACCGGTTACAGCGACTTGAACGCGACCGGCGCCGCCACCGGATCGGTGACCTTGGATCTGGCCGATTACACGTTCAGCGACGATAACCAAGACTACATCGTCGACACGTGGCAGGTGAATGAAGATTTGACGCCGCTTGGCAACGCTCGTTCGATCGACCTGACGTTCCAATCCAGCGACTCAGGACAATTCGGAATCAACACGCCGGTGTATCTGTTCATCGACAATCTGCAGTACTCGGTCACGGCGATCCCGGAGCCGACGGCGGCAGGATTCTTGGCGCTGGTCGGTGGCGTTTGCGCCTTACGACGTCGGCGCTAGTGGTTCGTCGGGGCTGCCTTTGTTCACGCGTCACCGCGAATCGCCGAAATCAATTCCGCGATCGTTTGCTCGAGTAACGCGGTGCCACCGAATCGCATGCCTAAGGCTTGCAGTTTCTCGGTGACGATTTCGTGTTTGGCGGTCTTGGCATGGCCGCTGATGTTGGACGAGCTGCCGGTGATGCGTTTGGCGATCGTCGCGACTTCAAAATCGCTGATCATTCGGTCACAGCAATTGTAGGTTTGGCCGGCGATCGCGTCGTCTTGTGTGAGCAGCAGCGAGACGGCTTTGGCGATGTCGTCAGCATGAACGGCTTTGCTGCCGCCGCCGGCTCGGACGTCTTTTTCGGCACAGACCTGGGCGACCAGATCGAACCAGCGTGAGTCTTGGGCGGGATCGGCGAGGCCATAAATCGATGGCGGACGAACCGTGGCGGCGAGCAGTTTTCCGCTGGCGCCGTAGTGGTGCACCAGGGTTTCGACCGATGCCTTGTAGGCGCCGTAGAGCGTCGACGGCAGCAAGGGGTGGGTTTCATCGAGTGGGCGGTCCGGCAGCACGGTGTCGTGGACGGTGCCCGAGGAAACGAACACGAAGCGTTTGACGCCGGCCCGCTCGGCGGCGTCGAGCAATTGCAGCGACCCGGTCGCGTTGCGTTGCCAGTACTCGAGCGGGTCGTCGCCGCTGTCCATGAACGACGCTCCGCTGCGAAACAAACCGGCATGGACGACGGCATCGGCAGATTCGACCAGTTGTTCGGCGTGGTCCAGGACGCCGAGTTCTCCGCGGATCCAGCTGATCGGGTCGAATTCGGGCGCCGTTGCCGGTGGGGTGCGATACCACGCCGTGATCGTGTGGCCGTCGTTGAGAAGCCGGCGGATCAGGTAACGGCCCAGGAATCCGGTGGCGCCGGTGAGTGCGATGCGCATGTAGGGAGTGCCTGTTGCGAGTGGGAATCGGGCGATCAAGCGCCCTATCGAAACATGCAATCGCGCAGCAAACAACCGCCTCCAGCGTTGGCGGCGGATTCATTCCGGCTGCCGGCTAAGGCGGTTGGTCGTGAGGGGAGGCTAGGAGGAGAGGAGTCGAAGCTTCGAAGTGGGATCGGTTTCCCGCCTGTTGAGCTTGGAAAGGACAGGCTGGAAGCCTATCCCACGCACGGTTCACCCGCTGATTAGTTGCCCATGGCGCCGGAAATCGCGGCTCCAGAGGCGTCGAAGCTTTTTTGGGTTTCAGTGGTCAAGGTGGCGACCGAGCCGACGCAGACGGCGATGATCAGGGCGAGCATGACGGCGTATTCAACCGCCGTTGTGCCCTCCTCATCCCGCCACAGCGACTGTCGCTCGGGGAGTGGGTCTTGGTTGGTCATGGTGGGGATATATCTTTTTGGTTGGTTTTCTCGGGGAAAAGGCACAGCCAAGGAAACATAGGCCAGGAATCTGCGTACTCACTTCGAATACGCACACTTTTTGCATGCCCGGACGTCACCGCGGGGTTCATCCGGTAGGGATTGCAGCGTCCTTTCGGATTCCCCGGCTCGGTGACGCCTTTGGATCGCGCATTGTCATCGGCTTGTCCGCGTTTTACCCTGGTGCCAGTTTCGTCCTCCCACCCAAGCTCACATGATCGGTCCAGTATTCAATCGCGAGGCGACCGTTGTTCCCAAACGTCCCAAGACGTATTTGGCCCGCGGCTTGTACCTGATCACGCTGTTCGGGCTGCTTTGCACCGGGTACCTGGTGCTGGACGGTTCGCGGTCGTTGGCGACGGTGTCCGATTCGGCCCGTTTCGGCGGTTGGATGTTCTTGATGCTCGCTCCGCTGCAGCTCTTGGTGTTGTCCAGTCTGGCGGCGGTGGGATCGGCGGCCAGTGTGGCGCAAGAAAAGGACCGGCGGACGCTGCTGTTGTTGCTGATGACGCGTCTGAGCGGATTTGAGGTCGTCGTCGGGAAGCTGGCCGCGACACTGCTGGGGCCGTTGGCCATGTTGCTCGCCGCGCTGCCGTTGTTTTTGGTGCTGCCGCTGTTGGGCGGCGTTTCGCCCGGACAGGTGTTCTCGGTTTTTCTGGTGACCGCTGCGACCGTGATCTTTGCCGGATCGATCGGTACCGTGGTCGGGCTGTGGCGTGAGAAGACGTTCCAAGCGATCGCGTTGACGGTATTGATCTTGTTGATGTTGTTGGGTGCCGGCGAGATCGCGATTGCCTCGCTGAATTTACCCGAGGTCCTGGTGTTGTCTCTCAGCCCCGTGCGAGCGCTTGCCGCGGCGGCGTCGCCGCTGGGAAGTCTTTCGCCGCAGACGTCGCTGGGCGTCTGGTCGTTCACCGCCGCCACGCTGATCGCCTCGGTCGTTGTGTTGGCCGTCGGCGTCGCCCGCGTGCGTGTCTGGAACCCGTCCCGCGAAGTGCGGCTCAAAGCGCCCGAGCCGGAGACGAGCGAAGAGATGGAAAACCAGCAAGCACCGAGCAGTTGGAAAGTCCGGGCGCCGCGACAGGTTTGGAAAAATCCGATCCTCTGGCGCGAAGTCCGTACGTGGGCCTATGGTCGCAAGGTCGTGGTGATCCGGTTCGCGTTTGGATTGTTGTTTCTGCTCGGCGCGGCGGTGATTTATGGGCAGATGCAAAACGGGACCGCGTTTGAGCCGGCGGCTCGGATCGGTCGCGCGCTGCCGGCGGCGACGTTGCCCGTCGCGGCGATCGGCGTGGTCAGTTTGGTGTTGATCAACGCATTGGCCGTCAACGCGGTCACCGGCGAACGTGACGGTCTGGCTCTGGATCTGTTGTTGGTGACGGACTTAAGTCCCCGCGAATTTGTGTTCGGCAAATTGTTGGGGGTGCTGTATGTCGGCAAGGAGATGATTTTGTTGCCGCTGGCGTTGTTGTTGTTTTTGGCCGTCAACGGCGTGATGACGTATGAAAATATGGTCTACGCGATGTTGGGGGCGGCGATCTTGTACGTATTCGTCAGCATGCTGGGGATTCACGCCGGGCTTAACTACGTGGCCGGTCGGACGGCGACGCTGGCGAGTCTGGGAACGGTCTTTTTTCTCTGTGTCGGGATCGCCATTTGCATGACGATCATGGTCAGTTTTCGGGGTGCGTTTCAGCTGCAATTGGCGCCGTTTTTGGTCATGATTCTCGGCGGCGGCGCCGCGTTGTTCGCGTCACTGGGTTGGCGGAACCCTTCCTCGGCGATCTTCCTGGCGTCCTTCACGCTGCCCCTGATCACGTTTTATTCGATCACACAGTTCTTGCTGCAAACCGACCACCTGTTCGTCTTCTTTTCGATGGCGGTGGGTTACGGGTTCACGATTGCTGCGTTGATGATCCCCGCTCTCAGCGAATTCGATGTGTCGCTCGAACGCGATCGAGGGGCCGAGGGAAATGGCTGATTGAGCGAGCTGCTGCAGTACGTCGGCTGGTTGGTGCCGATGGCGGTTTTGATTCTGCTGAGTGCGTTGTTCAGTGGCAGCGAAGCGGCCCTGTTCTCGTTGACCCTGCGACAGCGCCGGCAACTGCGGCGCAGTGGCGTCGGCGGCCGGATCGCCGATCGGATGCTCAGCGATTCGGAAAAACTGTTGTCGGCGATTCTGTTTTGGAACCTGCTGATCAACATGACCTACTTCGCGATCGCTTCGATCGTTGCCAGCCGGCTCGATGCCTCCGTCGATGCCGGGGCGAGCGTGGCGTTGGTGTTCACGTCGGCCAGTTTGTTGACGATCATTTTTTTCAGTGAGATGCTGCCCAAGAGTCTGGCGTTGCTGGCTCCGATGCAGGCTTCGGTCTTGATCGCGCCGGTGCTGAACCTGGCGGTGCGGTTGGTCAGTCCGTTGCTGCCGATCATCAAGACGTCCAACCTGTTGGCCGGCCGATTGCTGTGGCCGTCGTTTCAGCCCGAGAATGAAATCGACTTGGTGGACATCGAGCGGGCCGTGGAACTGGGCACCGACGATGCCGCGCTGCTGGAACGGGAGCGTTTGGCGCTGCAGAATTTGGTCGCCATCGCGGAGATGCGGGCGAGTGAGCTGATGCGTCCCCGCAGTCGTTTGCACCTGGTCGAATCCCCGATCCGAGCCGAGGCCCTGTTTGCCCGATCGCCGCCGGGCGGCTATGCGATCATCACCGATGAAACGGGCGAGACGATGGTCGGTGCTCTCGGCGTCAGGATGTTGCGGCCCAGCCAGATCGATCATTTCGAAGATCTGGTCGAACCGGTGATCTATGTCCCCTGGTCCGCGCGGGTGGCGCGAGTCTTGGATCTATTGAACGAGAACGATTTGAGCGTGGCGATCGTGGTCGATGAATACGGCGATGGGATCGGGGCGCTTTCGATCGACCGGATCTTTCGCCGCCTGCTCGCGCCCGAACATGACCAGTTCGAAGAAGACACCGATTCGGCCGCGATCGAGCAGCTCGAGCCTGATTTGTATCGTGTCGCCGGGGGCATCTCGCTGCGTCAGTTGGCCAAACAATTGGCCGTCAATGTCCCCGACGAATCGGTGGCCACGGTCGCCGGATTCATTCAACGCACCAATGAACGCTTGCCGCGACTGGGCGATCAAGCCACGCTGGAAGACTACCTGCTGACGGTCGTCGAAGAGCTGGAGGGGGCATTGCGAATTGAAGTCCGGCGGCAATCGCAATCCGATGCATCCCATGCACACGACGAGCGAGATTTCCGATGATCTTTTTCGCCATCGTGCTGTTCTTGTTCGGTCTCGTGTTGAGCGCGTTTTTCAGCGGCAGCGAAACGGGAATGTATCGCGTCTCCCGCACCCGATTGGTGCTCGACGGCTTGGACGGTTCCCGCAGCGCCCGCGCGCTGATTTGGGTTTTGAATCGACCCGTGTTGTTCGTCGCGACGGCGCTGGTGGGAAACAACTTGGCGAATTTCCTGACCAGTTTCGCCATCGTTCTGGCCGTCATCGCACTCTTCGGTGATTCGTCCGCGGCCGAACTGATCGGGCCGATCCTGATGACGCCCGTCGTGTTTGTGTTCGGCGAACTCCTGCCCAAGCATTGGTTCTTTCAAGCTCCGTACCGGCTGCTGACCCTGGTCCGGCCGGTGTTGCTGTTGGCGACCGTGTTGTTCCTGCCGGTCTCGATTTTTCTAGGCGTGCTTGCGGCCGCCCTGGGCGCGTTGACCGGCCAGGCGCCGTTTCGGATCTCCGTCGCGATGGCCCGCGGGGAACTGACGCAATTGTTCCGCGCGGGAGAAGAAGCGGGCATCCTGCACTCGGGCCAGCGTTCGCTTGCCGGCAAGTTGTTCGACGTGGGGAACGAACTGGCCGTCTCGTTCGCCGTCCCGCTGGATCGATTGGCCACGGTCGAGTTGCCGATCGACAAGCTCGCCACGACGGCAGCGGCCCGACGGCAGAACCACCCCATCGTGCTGGTCCAGCAGAAAAAGAAGATCGTCGGCTACCTGCGGTACTCCGAACTGGCGACCGGCAAAGCTCAGGTGGAAATCCGACCGGTGATCCGAGTCAATCTCGCCGAACGTCACCTGACGACGTTGCTGAAGTTGTATGACGAAGCCAGCGAGGTCGCGCTGTTGTGCGATGATCACGATGAGGTCCGCTCCGTCGTCACCCGCCGCCAACTCTTGCAGCCGATGAACAAGTAGACCGAACGATCGCGGAACCGATTACGACTTGGCGTAACCGAGATTGGTGATCACCAGCAGCATTTCGTCGCAGGTGATGTACCGGCGATGGTGCTCCAGTTTGTACTGGTCGATTGCCAGTGCCAGTTCGCGTCCGGCGTCGGAAAGGCCGTCGTGTGAGCTGCCGAATTGACGTCGCTCGGATCCTGCCTGTGACCCGCCTTCGCGACGTCGATCGACAAATCCACCGGACTCGTTAGCTTGTGATCGGTCGTGACTGCTGCCCTGCCCTGTGACGCCCGGGGCGATGGGTGAAGCAGCGAAATCACTCGATGGCGTTGCGTTGGCAGCATTGTATAGCGACATGAAGAGCTCTCGTTAAGAAAAGGACTGAGGAAGGATTGGGAGTTCGGCTTCCGTTGAGTGTCCGTAACGACGGAATCGGCGACGTTGCCGTGTGGCCGAATTCACCCCGTCCCGCGCAGTTCGTCACTCAACCGTAGGTCATTGGCGGGGAAGACGCGTCCAAAGTGCCCAAAAAACGCTGCGTCCCATCAGGGGAATACCGGTTCCTGCGCGTTAGGTTCCGGTTACGGGCACGCCGGCGGCAGGCAACGCCCGACAATCGGCACAATCGTCAGACCGCGTCCATCGGGCCGCGGCGCACCCCAACCGGGGACAGACCCCGCGCCCCAACCGGGGACAGACCCTGATGCGGTCGGGCACACGAACCGGGGACACGGCACACAAACCGGGGACAGACCCCAGGCCAAGCCGCGCCAACCGGGGACAGACCCTGGGCCAATACCGTTGCAGGACAAGGAGCAAGATATTGAGAATTGCAAATTGAACACTTCCAATTGCAAATTTGCATTTTTCAATTCTCAATTCTCAATTTGCAATCTTCCGTCCGCCCAAATTCCTCACGACCCATCCTGTCTCGGCTGACGCCACCCGGGGACTGTCCCCGGGCGGTCGGGGCGGAAGCCTCAGCGACGTGTCTCGTCGTCGGCTTGCTGCGCCGCCAATTGCTCCCAAGGCCAACCGGGGACAGACCCCAGACGCCAATGGGGACAGACCCCGGGCCAACCGGGGACAGACCCCAGGCCAACCGGGGACAGACCCTGGGCCAATGCCGTTGCAGGACAAGGAGCAAGATATTGAAAATTGCAAATTGAACACTTCCAATTGCAAATTTGCATTTTTCAATTCTCAATTCTCAATTTGCAATCTTCCGTCCGCCCAAATTCCTCACGACCCATCCTGTCTCGGCTGACGCCAACCGGGGACAGTCCCCGGGCGGTCGGGGCGGAAGCCTCAGCGACGTGTCTCGTCGTCGGCTTGCTGCGCCGCCAATTGCTCCCAAGGCCAACCGGGGACAGACCCCAGACGCCAACGGGGACAGACCCTGGGCCAACCGGGGACAGACCCTGGGCCAATACCGTTGCAGGACAAGGAGCAAGATATTGAGAATTGCAAATTGAACACTTCCAATTGCAAATTTGCATTTTTCAATTCTCAATTCTCAATTTGCAATCTTCCGTCCGCCCAAATTCCTCACGACCCATCCTGTCTCGGCTGACGCCACGCGGGGACTGTCCCCGGGCGGTCGGGGCGGGAGCCTCAGCGACGTGTCTCGTCGTCGGCTTGCTGCGCCGCCAATTGCTCCGGCGACAACAGGTAGCTCTTCCAGCCACTCGATTCGACCAGCTGGCGATCGAGTTGCAGGGCGCGGGGACGCCAACCGGGGACAGACCCCGGGCCAATGCCGTTGCAGGACAAGGAGCAAGATATTGAAAATTGCAAATTGAACACTTCCAATTGCAAATTTACATTTTTCAATTCTCAATTCTCAATTCTCAATTTGCAATCTTCCGTCCGCCCAAATTCCTCACGACCCATCCTGTCTCGGCTGACGCCAACCGGGGACAGTCCCCGGGCGGTCGGGGCGGGAGCCTCAGCGACGTGTCTCGTCGTCGGCTTGCTGCGCCGCCAATTGCTCCGGCGACAACAGGTAGCTCTTCCAGCCACTCGATTCGACCAGCTGGCGATCGAGTTGCAGGGCGCGGGGACGCCAACCGGGGACAGACCCCGGGCCAATGCCGTTGCAGGACAAGGAGCAAGATATTGAAAATTGCAAATTGAACACTTCCAATTGCAAATTTACATTTTTCAATTCTCAATTCTCAATTCTCAATTTGCAATCTTCCGTCCGCCCAAATTCCTCACGACCCATCCTGTCTCGGCTGACGCCAACCGGGGACAGTCCCCGGGCGGTCGGGGCGGGAGCCTCAGCGACGTGTCTCGTCGTCGGCTTGCTGCGCCGCCAATTGCTCCGGCGACAACAGGTAGCTCTTCCAGCCACTCGATTCGACCAGCTGGCGATCGAGTTGCAGGGCGCGGGCGACGGATCGGCTGGCCAGGTCGGGACGGCCCTTTTCCAGTTCGATCGCGGCGAGTTGCAGATGCGGCTCAGCGCGCAGCGGGTCACTCTCGGCGGCCTTGGCAAAGTGTTTTGCTGCCAATTCGGGGCGATCCAGGTTCCGCATCGCGATCCCACGCAGCATGTGCACGCGAGTGGGGGCGGCGGATTCGTCACCGACCGGATCGAGCTGGTCGAGTGTTGCCAGGATGCGATCGTACTGATTGCTGTTCAGATACAACTCGGCGACATGCAGTTTGGCTTCGACGTAATCCGGCTGCAGGGCGAGCGCGCGATGGTAGGCCGCCAACGCCTCCTCCTCGTTTCCTTTCTGACGCAGGCAGTCGCCCCGCAGGGTCCAGATTTCGGCGGAGTTGCGTTCGGAAGCGAGTGCGATTTCACTTTGCGTCACCGCTTTTTCGAGCTGCCCTTCCTGCAAGTACATTTCGCCGAGCCGACCGACCAAACGTGGATCACCGGCGCTCAACGCGACCGCCTTTTCCATATGCTCGATCGCGGAAACCCGCTGCCCCCGATTCCAATAGGTCTCCGCCAGACCGCGATGGGCTCGATCATCTTTATCGGACAGGGCCAGGGCTTCGCCAAATAATTGTTCGGCGTCGGTCCACTTGCCCACTCGCATTTTCTGCAGCCCCTGGCGTGACAACTTTCGCGCGGCGATCGATTGTCGGCTTTCGCCAATCCCGTGAATCGCACGGCAGCCTGCGGTGCAACACAGCAATGACAGCAACGCCACTACGACCGGCAACGCTGTGAAGCATTTTTTCCCTCTGTTTCGTAAGTTGTTAGCGGCAGGGCGCGAGCCCGCCGGTTCCGCATCTTTGCCAACACACCGGAGGGCTCGCGCCCTGCCGCTAAAAAATGCGTCACAGCGTTGCCCGGGCGGCGCACGCCAGCGGGTGCCGGTGTCGCGCGGCGGCGCCACGTGGGGCGGGTTGGGGCGGTTGTTCGAACGCACGCAGGTCACCGGACGAGTCTGGGTGGAAAAGGTCGACGCCGAGGGGGGCCGTGACGGCCGAGGGGATTTTTGGCACTTCGACGCATTGACAGAAACAAGAAATACCAGCGAAATGCGTTGCACTGCAATTGCGCCTTTTACAGCCTCCTGATTTGCCCGCCAATTTGATGCCTGCTCAATTTGATTCTTTCGGACTCCGTTTTCTCTATCCCGACAACTGGACCGTCGCCGACCGTGCCGACGAGGAAGGGGATCAGGGGGCGACGTTGGATATTCCGGGGGGAGGTTTTTTTTCGATCGAACGGACCAAGGCCGACGAAGTCCCGGGGTTGATCGAGCAGATCGTCGACGCGATCGCGGCAGATTACGAGGACCTGGAGCGTGAAGATGTCACGATGGAGGTGCTGCCGGCCGACACGCCGGTGACGGACCTGCGGTTCTACTACCTGGATCTGTTGATCGTCAGCCGGATCGTGATCCTGCGGCCCGACGGGGACCCCGCCGGCGAGGACGTGCTGATGGTTCAGATGCAGGCCGAGAGCCGCGATTTTGACAAAAACGAGGCCGTGTTTGCGGCGATCCTGAAACAGATCGCACCCTAGTGCTCCGTCCCAGCTCAAATTTCCGGTAGTGGACGAGGCGACGAGTCCTCTGCAAGTGGACGAGGCGACGAGTCCTCTGCAGTGGGCGTATTGGCAAGGACTCGTCGCCTCGTCCACTACCGCCTACCCGAAACGCAAGGTGACACGGAGCCCTCGGGTCCCGCTACACCAGGTCCTGTTTGCGTTTCTTTCGCCGCCGCCGCGAGCACTCACGGCAGACGCCGCTGATGATCATCCGGTGGGATTCGACGCGAAAGCCGTGCAAGGCGGCCATTTGGTCACGGATTTCGACCAGTTCGTCGCTTTGAAATTCCAGCAATTTTCGGCACCGCGTGCAGTACAGGTGGTCGTGCTGGGGGTAGCCGTAATCGTGGTCGTAGACGGTGCGGCCGTCGAGTTGAAAACTATTGAGCAGCCCGGCGTCGACACATTCACGCAGGGTGCGATAGACCGTCGCGGTACTGACGTAGTTCGCTTCCCCCCGCCGTGGCAGTCGTTCGATCAACTCTTCGGCGTCAAAATGCTCGTGCTGGCTGAACACTTGGTCGATCAAGAATTTCCGCTGGCTGGTTTGCCGCAGCCCGCGCGACTGCAGGTACTCGCTGAACCGTTCTTGAGGCGAAAGCGAAACCTCCAACGGCTCGACTTTTGTCGCAACCGTTTCGGAATTCGAGTTCGCCGTTTCGGAGGTTGAGTCCGACAATTCAGCCATGGTGCGTGTCAGAGGGAACGTAGAAACAGCCCGTCAGCGCGGGGCGAGCACCCTCTCGAAACGCTTGGTCGACGAGTCCGGTCATCTAGAAGTCTACACGACCGGTCAATCGCTGTCTTCGCCGGGGTCTGTCTCCGCCGGGCACCTGTCTTCCGATGGCCACTTTCTGTGGCACGAACGAGTTCGCGGAACGGCGCGAGCCGTCCGGTTTCAGCTGGAAAACACCTTGGACGACCGGAGGGCTGGCGCCCTTCCGCGACCAAGATCGACCCCGATTGGTGTCACAGGCCGTTAACCCAACAGGTCCAAGAACCGATCCAGGGCGGCGTCCATCCGTTCGGGCGAGTCGTAGGATCCGTCGGCGATTTGCCGCCGCAGCTCGGCGACCCGTTCAAATCGAATGCCTTCACCGGCGACCGCGGCGTTGCCTTCGATGCGATTGGCCGAGGTAGCTGCTTGGCTGAGGTCGAGCTGGTCGACCGGGCCGGCCGACGCCGGCGACGACGCTTGATCGACCTTGGACGCAGCGGAGCCGCGATCGACTTGCGAAGTGGATTGGACGTTGGAAGCGGATTGCGTGGTGGAAACCCGATAGGGACCGTAAATCTGCATTTGAGCGATGCTCCGGAGACAAAATGGACTACCCCACCGCATCACAAACGACTGCTGAAACAGATCGGTTGATAGCAATGAGGGGATTTAGGCGACGTAGGCCGGACCGGACCGATGGGGGGAGCCCCCACCGACTTATTCAGTCATTTCCGCATCGACCGTCAGCGCCGCGATCCGTGTCCCAGGATGCAATCCGTACAGCTTTGAAGAGACTTTTGCTAAGCGCGAAGCAGCGGAAACAGTATAGGTTTCGGCTCGCCGCTCTGCGTCAGTTGAGTCCATTCGTGAACTTTCTGGGGGTCAACCCGAGACACTCGCAGCGACGGTAGCAAAGCGGCCGCGGCAATTGCAAGTCGATTTCTGGAAGTGGCGTCAGCTTCCAGCTTGCGTCCACTCTACCTCCTTGTGCCCGCCCAATTCCTGCACGCTACGAACGTCCGCCCCGTCATCGAGCATGTGAGTCGCCCGTGCCGGCGGAAGCCGCTGTCACGCGGGAGTCTTGGAGGCAAGGTGGCGACGAAGGACCTCGATCACCAGATCACGCTGGACCACGAGGTCTTCGGAAGCACCTGTTTGGGTTCATACGGCGGGGAAGCTAGCATCGCTGCCCACTCCCTTGGGAAACCACTCGCGATCCCGATCAGACAGATTCACCACACCGAGACACCAACGCCCATTGACGACCTTTTTCATCAATGGAACAAACCTATCGTCTCGAGAGCGACTTGATTACCCCTGCAGGGTGCCGTAAGATTGGGTGGCGGGAGATATTCCGCAGTCCAACCACGGAATATGTACTTTTTACCGTGGTCGGACCACCAATAATTGATTGTTCGTGGCGGTAGACGTGACTGCCAATGTCCAACGCCTGTCGTCCATGCTGCTGACGGGTGCGCTTGAATTTGGCCCACTTGATATCGTCGAACCTCCGTTGCCTGGGATTCGCTCTTGATGTCACGGTTTGACGGGTGCGCGGTCGACTCACCTGACGAAAGACAAACCGACGCCTGTCGACTTCAATGCTGACGACCGACGCCTGACGTGCCGGCTGGAGATTGGGACGTTGTAATTTCCCACGGCAATTCAAATCGAGTACATTGGCAAACCGCGACGATGTTTCAACCCGGCGTGCCGACCGGCGCCACGAACCCGGCGATGCACCCCAGCACACTCATTATTGCGAGACGCAAACTTTCACCCAGATTCGATCATCACGCTCACGCCGTCTCAATCGTGAAGGCCCGTGTGCGAGGTGATCGCTGACGTTCGCTGGACAAGATCGTTCAAACCTGATGCTGAGAAAAATCCTGTCCACCCTCATCGGGCTCGCCATCGCAATCTGGATCGGGTCACTTCTTGTATGGGCGTTTGCTGCACTGCTTGCGTCTATCGCATGTGCCGTTTTTCGGCAATGGGAGCTTGCTTCGCTATGCACGCTTGCATGCGTTTGTTGGGGTTATGGTGCCTTGTTCTTTGCTAGACTCCCATTCGCCAAATCGGACGCAGATGAAACCAACCGCGATGGCGCGATGAATGATCCGGCGACTGCACGACGTATCGCCGGTGTGTTCGGAATTGTTTCGGGCACCGGATTCGGGTTGGTGATCGGACTTGTGCTTGCAGTGTCGAGATCGTGGATCGTATCGCCCGAGTTTCTTCCACTCGGATTGATGTTTTCGACGACCCTGATCTGTTGGCTAATGTGCTACGCTATGCCTGATCTGGGACCTGAGATACTTTCTGCCCTGGAGAAAACCGTTGGCTGAGCCAGCGAACCATGACATGAACCGAAGTGACGGAGTCGGGGTTTTTGAAGTGGTGAGTCGTCCGCCGTCACTCGGTTATGTCCGCCGTTCTGCATACAAGGCAAATCAAATGTCAGATCGCGGAACACCCGTGGCAATTCGCGTCGTCAGTGTGGACAAGGAGGTCGCTGTCATCAAACTTTTCCGCGTAGCATCGAATGCCACCGTATCCGATATCCGGAAAGCTCTGAGTCGACAAACTGCCATCCCGGTTGGTTCGGTTTTTGGCCTCGACCACGACGAGATCGAACAGTCTATCTTGGCAGTGCTCCGCCAACTTGACGGACTCGGCAGCACCTACGAGATAATCGTTGATGGCAAACCGGAGTCGCGCCAGTATTTCAACAACATTCTGCAACGATCGCGGGATATCGAGCTACAAACCCAAATGATGACCAATCTTGAAATTGGCGAACCGGATATTGAAACGCTAGAATGGTTGCAGCGTGAATCACCTGGCGACGTGTTTCGTGACACGTTGGAACAAGTCATCCGTGGTGATGGATACTATGTCGACACGGAAACGCTCGCCTGGGCGAAACATCAACTCGGAAATGCAGAACCATGAAATGCACGCGAGGACGGGAGTCGCGGATATTGGTCTGCTTGCGAGTCTTTCGCCCGTCCCGCGTGATTTCTACCGTTCGCCAACTGAAGATGGCCAACTCTCGTCTGACACATGCGCAAAGCCGTGATCATCATCTCCGTCATTGGTTTGCTTGCTTGGCTCGCATATCAAGCGACCGGTTCCCGATTCAGCGGTGATGTGACAACGCCGAACGACATCCCGATCGTTGGAGCGGATCTGTCCGAACTGGTGTTTCTCGAACCTGCCAGTTTCCGCGGTTACGAACATCCCCACGGTGGCGGAACATTCACCATCACTGGAACTGCAACCTCGGAATCGGTGCTTGCGTTCTGCCATGACGCAGAGGTTTCGCTGTCCAAGAACGGAACGAACATCGCTGACCGAAATGACATTCTGGAGTACTTGGTGGATCGAAAGATCGCATTGCCGGAATCCACTTCCGACGAAACGCCCGATGTCTTGTTCGGATATGGTGGGCGGTTCCCCAAACTCTACGGCGTGTATAATGCGTCGACTAAGCGGTTTGCAATCTCATTACAATTTCACGGGACAAAGTGAACGGCGTGACCGATTGCGGCGAACCATGGGTTGCAACGGAGGCCGCGAGTTGCCGTTGTTGAAGTGGTGAGTCGTTCGCGCGGCCCCGCTGAACCCTACCGTTCTGTGCCTCAACTTTCTCGGATGAACGCGAAACCCAAACTGATTGCGGACATCCGCTACTACGAGAATCCGGGGCGTACCGAGTACGGAAGCGTTCGCCACGATTCGCTCGGAACGCTTTTCCCGATTCCGTTCCGATCCTTTGGCGCAATTGGCGACCGGTTTGCTTGCAAGCTTCGCGAACATGAATTCTCGCTTCCCGGTTTCGATCACCTTTACGTAATCTTCACGCCCGCATTGCCGCCCGGCCATGTTCAACCGTCAACACTGAACCTTGACGCCCGAATTCGATACGTCGATGTCGGACTCTCGCAGGATCATTGGAACTCGTTGGATGACAACTCAAAACATGACCACGTTGTCGACCTAACGTGTGCGGCGCTCACTGCTATTGATGTCTATGCCGATACACTAACAAATGTCGCCAATGACCTGAAGCGATATCGTTCTCAACTCGAAGTGATCGTGAAAACGAAAGAGACCGCATCCTATCGGGTGGATGTGTCATTTCAAATTCGGCCGCTTCAAGAACAATCCATTGCGTTCGTGTCCTACTTCGACAAACGAACGGGGCAAAACGGCCGCTTGACGCTTGCGAAATTGTTGTCTGCAAATGACGTCTACCCACTCTGCGGATCAATTGCCGTCCGCGACGATACGATTACAATCAAACCTCGGTCTTCGTCACGTGCTGCAACGATCACGGAAAAATACAATGTGCCACTGGCTGTCCCTGTGGATGCTGTTCTCGCAGCGCCCGGCACAGAACAATGCGGTGAACCGGAGCCGCCGATGACGCGGGATTTGAAATCATAGATTCTTGGCGGCGGCCCGGTTACCGCTGCCGTTCTGCCAACGACATGAAACAGAAGTTCAGCGAGCTCAACGATGCGGAACGGGAATGGATTTCACTCTCAATTGCAAATGCGCGTGCGCTCGTAGAGGCTGCACACGCTGATGATGGCAACGGCGATATGACTCCCGAAATCCTCGACGCCGCGTATAGACATTGGCTAAATAGCGGAACCGAGATCGACAAACAGGCTAATGACGTTGTGCACGCGATCGGATTTGCATTCGGTCAGTTTCTGGTCGCCAAAGATGGATTCGAGTGGACGCTCGTAACGGATCAATTTGGAACGGAAGTTGGTGTTCGCGCGTTACCGAAAAGAGGTGACATTTTGATTTGCCCCGCGAGCATGGTTGCCAAGAGATGGGAATCAACAGAGGCAGATTTCCTTGTGCCCATCTATCACGCAGTCATTGATCAACGCAACAGTGTTCGCGATTCGTGGGACGCCCAGTCGAAATCGCCATGGTGGAAGTTTTGGTAGACTGGGCAGAACAATCGGATGCAGGACGAGTCGCCGAGTCGTGGTTATTGAAGTGGAGGATCGCTCGCGGCGACCGCGTGATCCGTACCGTTCCCCGACTGAGTGAAACGCAACCGTTGACACCTCGGCGTATCGATGACACTTTCCGTCTCGCTCTATCGTCATGACACCGAACGACTTGAATTCGTTTCCGTCCCCGATATCGACAACCGTTGCGCGGCGGGTTTTGAATGCTACCGGACACGGTTGTGGGGATCTCGCTCGTTGACCGAACGTGGTGCTACGTTCATGCCGACGCTTAAGAACAGCGACTTGTATGTGACGCCCGACCAATTCGATGCGTTTCGCGATGAACTTGCCATGATCCATCGGAATGCTCGTGCGATCGCTCACGACATCTGGCCTTATGAGGTAATTGATCGGTTCTGCCCGGTGCAACGCTCACAACGCGCTCGACGGCTTCGCGTACGTGGCGCGCGAGATATTCGAACTTACGTGAACCGATTTCGTTCTGCTCTGGATGTTGCTGAACGCATGAATCTCGGGTTCAATATTGGTTGACGGTTCACCGTTTGCCCTGACTCAACAAAGCGGGGAACCATGCGATGAACCGAAGTCCTCGAAAACGATTTTACAAGTGGTGACTTGTCCGCTCGGACTCGGTTATCGCCAACGTTCACGCTCTCGACTGCTTGAAACGGGTTCCGAGATTAGCGTTCATTCGCGTGGATTAGCGGTTCGTGTTTCCGAAGTTTTTGCACCGCTAATGAACACTGATGAACGCTAATGCCAGTACCCGAACTTGCGCCCACCGGATTTCATCAGACTTCTGTTTCCTGGTATTCGTTCCTGATCTCACGGTTCGATAGGTGCGCTGACATACTTGCTGGAAGGGCATCACGCAAAGTCGCCAAGCCGCAAAGATTTGAACCCGCTCCTTTGCGGCTTGGCGCCTTTGCGTGACTCTTGTCTCACTTGGTGCGCGGTTCGTCTCGGTTGAATGACGACAAACCGACGTCTGTTGATATCAACGCCGACAACCGACGCCTAAAAGCCGACTGCTGGCTGGGAGACTCGATTTCCCTCGGCGATTCCAATCGAGTACATTGGCCACCAGCGATGATTGCTCAAACTGTCGTCGTGGCCGATCCGCGTGAACCATGTGGTGCACCGCAGTCGGCGAGTTGAGTTTGTATTTGAGTTCCGGTCGATCGCGCCGACGCGGTGACCACCGCCGTTCGCCGACACAGAATGAAGACACTCGCATCATTGCTGATCGTCGCATTGACACTTGCTTCTAATGCGAGTGCCGATTCGATCCGAGTTGCGACGTATAACTTGAATTGGGGCAACCGTCGCGGGGACCAAGTGCTGGACGCAATCGGCGCTGCTAACCCTGATCTAATTTGCTTCCAAGAAACGACCGTGCCATCCGAACGGTTTCTTCGCGAACGTCTCGCCAAGACTTACCCGTATTTCCACGCGACGGGACACGACGGACGCTACGCCGGTGAACGATTCGCGTTCGCCTCGAAGATCGAACTCACGGACGTGACCTTCGTCCCGCCTACCGCCGGCTTATTTGGTTTCTATTCCGCTAATCTGAATCTCTCTGGGACGCATGTACGCATTGTCAACGTCCATTTGACGCCGCTCCAGATCAAACGCGGCGGCGGGATTCGTGATGCGATGGCTGCACTATCGACAACCGAAGATAAGCACGCAATCGAGATTGATGCAATCGTCGACGCAATTGATTGTCAACGTCCGACGATCGTTGTTGGTGATTTCAATAGCATCTCCTCCTTTCGGGCTCCAAGACGACTCGCTGGACTCGGCTTGATCGATGCGTACGCCTCGGTTCACGATGATGCTGACACTCACCCAACCTGGAGTTGGCCCACCCGACCGTTGCCCCTCGCACTACGAATCGACTACATTTTTCATACACAACACTTCACAACCATGGAATCCGAGATTGTCCGTCGAGATGGGTCTGACCATTCTCTGGTAGTCGCCGTGCTCAAATGCGGCGAACCATCGGATGCACGGGAGACCTCGGCGCAGTCGATCCTGAAGCCAGGGTCAACCGCTCGGTCCCCGTGATCCGCAACGTTCACGCTGCTAACCGACGCCTGACGACAATGCCGATTTCTCTTTCGTGTGATTGGTCTGTTTCGTGGTCACCTCGCTTCCGCGGTTCCCAGCGTTGTCCAACGCCTGACATCCCGACTGCGATTGGTACGCTCGAATTGCGCTCACCGGATTTCATCAGACCTCTGTTTCCTGGGGTTCGCTCCTGAAGTCACGGTTCGACAGGTGCGCTGCCGTACTTGCCGGAAGGAGCTCACGCAAAGTCGCCAAGCCGCAAAGATTTGAACCCGCTCCTTTGCGGCTTGGCGCCTTTGCGTGATTCTTGTCTCACTTGGTGCGCGGTCGTTTCGGCCGAACGAGGCAAACCGACGCCTGTCGATACCAACGCTGACAACCGTCGCCTGGCATGCCGACCGGAAAATGGGCGTCTCGATTTCCCGCGGCGTTTCGGAGTGAGTACATTGGCAACCAGCGGCGATGGCTCAAACTGGCGTCGTGGCCGATCCGCGTGAACCAAGTGGTGCACCGCAGTCGGCGAGTCGAGTTTGTTTTTGAGTTCAGGTCCATCGCACCGACGCGGTGACCACCGACGTTCTGCGAATGACTCGCTTTCTTGACCAAGTATTCGCAGGCCGTACTGATGCACCCGATCGACGAGTTGAAATCCTTTGTGTATGGACGCGGTCGTGGTGCGGGCATCAAGATCACGCCGCGCCACTACGATGGTGATAATGATGAGCAAGTTTTGTCGCTGGCCCGGGACGTCGCGACAGCAGAGAAACACCCGCCGGACGACGAAGAGATCACGATGAGCCAACACGGTGCTGCTTTGTCTGAATTGCTTGAATCTCACGCAGATGCAGAAGCTGTTGCCGATGCTCTGATCCGATACACGCAATCCCGTGTAGGATGGACTGGACGTGGCGCGGTCGAGTAGAGCTGCTCGTGTACTTTAATTCGTGCGGCGGGTCAAAGAATCGCAGAACCAGACGATGCACGTGAGTCGCCGAGTCAGGTTTTTTGAAGTGGTGAGTCGTTCGCGGCGACCACGTGATCGTTACCGTTCCCCGACTGACATGTCCTCTCCGAATTGCGTGGTTGGCCTTGACTGAATTTCGCGATCAATCCGAACTGCCTTCAGCATGCTACAAGACCGAATACGGTTTACAGATCACGTCTGTTACGATCAACGCCTCCCCACCTCAGGTTCGTATTGATTATTTGCACTCAAATTTACCCGGCACGCTCTTACTTGACCGCCCAACTCCACTCGAGTCGCTTGCCTTTTTGTTTGATGATTGCTACTGGATTAGGATATACGACTTGAACGAGACCGGCGCATCGCTGAATTTTGGGCGCTACGAGGTACACATGCTGGATGAGGATAGCCCACAATCCAAGATGGTCTGTGATCGCTATACTGCAGAGTAGGAATTGCTTGCTCGTCTGGACGTGGCTGTGTGGTGAAGCGGGGAACCATGAAATGCACGGGAGAACGGGAGGTCCGTCTTCTCGTCTGCTTGCAAGTCTTTCGCCCGTTCCCCGTGATTTCTACCGTTCCCCACCCTACGATTCGTGATTCGCTCTATGGATGATTCCAAATCCCGAACACGCGCATTCCGATACTCAATTGCGACGATCTTGTTCTTGGCTGCATGCGTTGCGGGGATGCTTGCCGGCTACCGGGCCGGATTCAGCACCGGTTACTCCAGCGGGATCGAGGAACGACGATCAGAGCTGCCCATGGTGACGATTTATGAATTCGACAAGATCTTTAGCGAGTCTCAGCTTACGCAATCTCAGCTAAATGACGCCGGAGTCGGACGGCTCGATTTGGTAGTCATGGCGATTGAGACAACGATTGAACCGGACACTTGGGAGGCATTGGGAGGTGAGGGAACGATACGCCCGATGGGAGAAAATGCGATCGCTGTTAAACAGCGACCATACGTTCACGAGCAGATCTCTGAGTTCTTCACTAATCCGGACGTTGCAATAAAACTGATCGGTTACGCCTTGCAAGAGTTTCAACGAATGGCCGCTTTCCGAGCTTCTGGCCCGCCAATGGGCATGGGTATGGGAATGGGAATGGGGACAATGGAAGCTTCCCCTGGCAGCGACATGGACAACGACGGCGGGGAACAATCGGATGCACACGAGTCGCCGAGTCAGGTTCAATGAAGTGGTTGGTCGATCGTGGCGACCGTGTGATCCGTAGCGTTCCGCCAATGAAGCATGAAGATCCATTACCTACATCCTTTAGACGATGAATCGTGGTTGGTCCCAGAAGAAGTGGTCACTCGCTTCCGCGCCGAGTTTCCTCAGATCGCAGTCGATGCTAACGCTGCACGCGAACAAGGAGCGATGGTTTTGCGCAAATACAGAGCATTGCTTGATGCCGGATTTGGAAACGCAGACTCTCTTTCGATCGACGAGCTTGAGGATCGGTGGCGCGGTGCATTGGCAATTCGCGTTATGACTGATGAGGATGGCGATGAATCATTCCAAACCGTAGCATGCAACCGCGATCGATTGCGGCTTGATTTCGGCCACTCGGTGAATGGACGTCGGCAGAAACCGATTGCTGTTCGGGCAGCGAAAGCACTGGGTTACGATGTACAATCGCTGGACGGAGACTGAGACACGGTCCTGCGTAAGTGGCGGAACAATCAAATGCACCGAAGCCGCCGAGTTGAGTTCGTTTTGAGGTCGAGTCGTTCGCGGCGGCTCGGTGATTTGTACCGTTATCCGAAAGGGAAAGGCAATGCGCAAACGGCTTCCCAAGACATTCAGAGTGCGCACCTTACTCGCGACTGTTTGTGTGGCAGCCGTTGCAAATGCTCTAGTGACAACACCATCGCGGAATGCCGCTGCACTGTGTGACTTGATCGCTGACACCAGGGTGATTGGTGGGGATCGAAATCTCCAGGATACGCTGAGCCAATTCAACGTGCGAATCGAAGACGGAGGTTCACCAATACCGCCGCACGCTTTTGGATTCAAAACTACGGTCAGAACTCCGACTCTAGAAGATTACTTACGGTTACAGCATCCAATTGAGGTTCAATTCACCACAGACCCTATTCCATCTACAGCGTCTGGACGAACCGTTCGACATTTTATCAACTACAATGTGAGCCTCTTTAAGAGGCTTCACGAGACCGAGCGGTCTGAGATGGTTGTCAACGAACGCTAGATTTCAGTATCGGTTGAGTATTGGTATCGTGCGAAGCAAAAAACGCGGGATAACCAGTAAGGATTTGACTTCGCGAGCTTGCGAGCCGAAGTTCAAGTCCTCTGTTCAAGAAGCCCGATAACGCTCGCTCGGCCGCCTAAATCTCTCTTGGATTTTGCTTCGATGGCCCGGGCTCGTTCAAGACGTATCTGCCAGGTGCGATGCTCTTCGGCGGTTGCCATGCTGGTCTCGATACGGTGAGCCGGCGGCAGCGGATGTGCGTTTTGCCTGCCAAGGTGCGCTTCGGCACCACGTCTGCGCGAATTTGAACGCGATCAGCGCAGAGCGTCTCTGTTCGCCTCCCCGATGACGTTTGATTTTGTGTCTCCGATTTCCGTTGAACGTTCAATTGGCTCTCCTTTGAAACGCCGCCGGTGGAGGTCCACGAGGAAGTGGCATCGGGTCGAAGCTGACCGTCACCACACGCAGGTCACCACCACAGTGGGCACAGCGAGGCTCGCTGACGAGACGTTCCGGTTGTGGAGCATGCCCGCTGGCCAACCAGTACACCCAGCCCAGATGCATCCACACAAGGAGTTGCAGTTCATCCAGGCGGATCGCCGAATTGCTGCTCATCCAGCCATAGTGCCGCACTTTCTGGAATCCGCTGGGGAGAATGTGCTGCGCGAATCCCTCGACGAACTTGACACCTTTAACGTTCCGCTCGATCGTCCGCTTGGCCTTTGTGGGCGTGACGGTGTACGAGACCGAACTGTCGGTGACCGAGACGATCCGTTTGTCGCTGATCGCGACTCGATGGATGTAGGGCGCGAGGTAACGCAATGAGCCCCACGCATTTCCGACCGCTTCGATGTCCACCACGAAGTTCTTCTTCCACGCTTCGCGCGGCACCGAATCGTAAAGTCCACAGCGGCGAAGCTCGTCAGCCAACTTCGCTTTGTAGACCCGAACCAGGGTGCCGTGGCGAAACAGGAAGCCTTGCGGTGTGCTCTGCCAGCCGATCGCCGCGCCCTCCTCATCGACCTTCACTCCACCGCCGGGGATGATGTAGTGAATGTGCGGATGATAGACGAGCGGATCTCGCCCCCAAGTGTGCAGAACGCCGAAGTAACCGAGCTTGCATCCTTTCAGTGCTTTGGTTGCGGCACCGACGTCCCGAATGCTCTGTGCCGAAGCATCAAAGAGCGAACGATAGCCTTCACGTTGGTTCGCGCGCAGCACCAAGCCGACTTCACGGGGAACCGTGAAGGTGACGAAGAAGTGATGAACCGGTAGCAACCGCTTCTGATGCTTCTCGATCCAACGTTGCGACTTCTCGTGACCACAGGTGGCGCAGTGACGATTTCCGCAGCTCCGTCCCGTCCAATGCGTTTGGCCGCAGCCGTCGCATCGATACAGGACTCCGCCAAGGGCACCGGTTCGGCAAAACGGCAACAACGAGATCACGCGTGCAACCTGATACAGTGACTCGGGGAGCGGGTCGGGAAGCTTGGCGAGGTATGCCGGTCCATGCTTGGCGATGGCTTCGGCCAGCGTGGACACGTTTCGGCGACCGGTTTACTTCAGTCGTGCGGGACAGCCGAGCGCATCGGGATCATCGTCGTCCCCCGGCAACTTTCCGAACAGTCCGTCGATCGCTCCCCGCGCATTGGCCTCCGCATCTTCGGTCAGATGTAGATAAACGAGGGTCGTCTGCAGCGAGGAGTGCCCCATGTATTTCTGGATGACCTTCAGCCCAACTCCGGCTTCGAGCAGATGCGTTGCGTAAGAATGTCGCAACGTGTGGATCGTGCTTTTCTTGCCGAAGTTGAGCTTCTTGGCGATCTGCTTCATCGCACCTTGGACGGTGGTTTCCGACATCGGACGCTCGGCCTTGCTCTTGCCATGGATGTCGAAGCAGTACCCGGGCGAAACGGCGGGGAAGATCCACGTGTCGTGATGATGGGTCAGCCAATAGGCACGCAGCAACTTCAGAGTTGATTCTGGCAGCGGGACGTAACGATCCTTTGCCCCTTTGCCGCGGTGGATGTGGGCAAAGCCGCGTTGGCTTTGCAGATCCGTCGTCTGCAGATGAAGCGCTTCGTTCAGCCTTAAGCCCATCGAATAAGCGGTCCAGAAATACGCGTAAATCCGCAAGGTGTTCGCCTGACCGATCAACTCGTGGGTTTGGCTGATGGTCAGGACTTCCGGCAGTGCGGTGATGTTTTGCAGTTTGAGCATGGAAAAGATGTCCCAGTCTCGCTTGCAGGTGCGGGTAAAAAAGAACTTCACTCCCGAGAGGGCGACACGCAGTGAACCGTAGGCGAAACCTCGGTCGTTCTTGAGGTGCAAGAAGAATTGGCGAACATGGTTCTCAGTGACTTGGTCGGGGGAGCACTTGGCGAAATCGGAGAGTTGCCGGATGGCACGGATGTATCCGTCGTGTGTCCGCTTGGCCATCCCGGAGAGTTGCAGGTCTTCGCTGAGTTTTTGACGAAGATCCTCGGGAAAGTAGGCCCCCAGAGCAGCAGACTTTTGCGAATTGCGGCGACGATTGTTAGACTTGGACATCGAAAGTTCCTTGTGGAAGGAGTGTGTGAAGCGGTTCACCGTGAACCGCTCCTTCCATCAAGGTCTCATACCCACCAAAATCCCGCCGCGAAGCGGCTTACTTGAACCAACGGATGCACGACGAGCGGCGAAGTCAAGTTGGTTGAAGCGGATGATCTCTCGTCGCCGCCGCGTGATCCTTACCGTTCACGCTGCTAACCGACGCCTGACGACAGCGCCAATTTCCACTTTCGTGTGTTTGGCGTGTTTCGTGGTTCCCTCTTCTGCAATGTTCTCAGTATCGTCCAGCGCTTGACATCCCGACTGCGATTGGTGCGACCGAAGCGCGCCCTCTGGATTTCATCAGACCTCTGTTTCCTAGTATTCGCTTCTGATGCCAAGGTTCGATTGGTGGGCGGTCGACTCGGCCGAGTGAGACGAACCGGCGTCACTAATGACGACGGTAAAGTGATTGCTGAATGCAACGGAATCGATGGATCGTATTTGGCTGGTTGGGCGTTGTGTCTTAGGCCCGGAAGGCCGATAGAGTGTCTGCCGGTGGTGTCAGCCACCGGGGATGGATTCCAAGCAACGCTCAAGGCCCAGAGGGCCGACACCGTATTCGGGGTTTGATCGCTCCCGGGCGGCCAAGAGAACAATTGTGTCGGCCCTTCAGGCCTTTGTGCTTCATTGCCCTGAATACCGGTGGCTGACACCACCGGCAAACACTGTGCCAGTCCTACGGGCTTCATCGTGACTGTCCAGCGAAGACAAGTCTGAGCCAGACACTTCGAATTTCCCTCGGCGATTCCAACTCAGTGCATTGGCAACCAGCGATGATGGCTCGAACCGTCGTCGTAGCCGGATGCGTGAACCAAGTGGTGGGCCGCAGTCGGCGAGTCGAGTTTGTATTTGAGTTCAGGTTGATCGCGCCGACGCGGTGACCACCGACGTTGAACTTGCTCGAATTGCTTGCCGTTTCGACGGTTGATGTGCGTTCACGGTAGGTCGGGGTTAGATGGACTCTGGGGCCTTAGGCTGACGCCAGCTTCTTGAATCCTCTGGCCGCAGGTCGTCAGCGTTTTGGTGCAGCCGTCGTCTTGGTCTCTTGTGGTCCATCGAGTGATCCGCGGGCGCATGACTCCCCCGTCACTTGCGTCGTGTGGTCCGCGGTGTTTTCCTTTTATTGAAAGAAGAATCCGAGCGAACACACGCCGCGCCGATCCTTTGGAGTCGAGCGGCTTTGGGTATTGGAAGTGCACCCATGAGATCAAGACGCGGTTGCCAGCGCGACGCGGATGAACTGCGTGCAAGGGAAATCGTGTCCAGTGACCGGCCGACGTGAAGGCCGACAAAGTTCTGGCGCCGATCGATCCCCGTTGCTCCGCATGCGCGGATCGATCGGAATTCGTTACCCGAATGAGGCTTAATTGAAACGACATATCGTACTTCTGGGCGATTCCATTTTTGACAACGCGCTGTACGTGCCAGATGGTCCCTCCGTCATCGAACATTTTCGCCGGATACTCCCTGCTGGTGATCGTGCAACGATGATTGCGTTGGATGGAGCCACCGTTTCGTCGGTGTTTCGACAACTCGAACGGGTTCCGGATGATGCCACTCACTTGGTTCTGAGCGCGGGCGGAAATGATGCGCTCTGGATGGCGGGCAATATCTTCGCTCAAGAAACGACTGACGTACGCACATCATTGCAACGTATCGCGGAGTTGCTAGCTGAATTCACGGCCGAGTACCGTCAGCTGATCCGCGACTTGCGCGAGCTGCGGCTTCCGCTGGTGACGTGCACTGTGTACGACTCTGTGCCCGGACTTGATTCAGCGGAAGCGACTGGTCTCTGTGTGTTTAACGATACAATCACACGTACAGCTTTCGAATTCGGTACTACCTTGATTGACTTGCGAACGATTTGCATCGAATCATCAGACTACTCATCGGTTTCGCCGATCGAGCCTTCGGCAAGTGGGGGCGGTAAGATAGCCCGTGCTATCATTGATGCATTGTCCGATGGCCACGATTTTCGGCGCGTCGTTGGGTAACAATTCACCTTCGCCGACTGAAGACTTGTGCCGACCTATACGCTGCACAAACGGCCCGCACACCACGCATGCAAATGGCACGAACGCTGACTCGATCCGCAAAACCAGATGCCGATACCAACGACTTTGTTGCTGGCGGCTACGAGCGCGCAATCCACGGCATTGAGGCCGAAGTGCGGCCTATTATCGAACAGAATTACGCCGATGAATGGACCGCTTCGGGGATCGTGAAACGTTGGTTCCTTCTACGCCGAATGGAACGCGAGATCGCGGAGCTTGTGGCTGAACGCTCGCGACATATCTCGCCAAATTCGCTTTTCTGACCCCGTAGCCAAACAACACGGAACCCGGTCGATGCGATCAATGTGCGTCTCGGTACTCAGTGTTCTCTGTGGTTTGGTCCTACGGCGATTCGATTTGCGGGTGGTTGATGGGAATGGTATGTCTTGGACAGCATCGATTGCTGTGGTCGGCGGTAATCTGCTGCAAAGTGCGGCGAATATTGGGTTGGCGCTGACGCCTCGAAAGCGTCTTCTTGAGATGGTTGATCTTTCGCTCGGCCCCGATCAACCCTGCCGTTGAACTTAACCGAATTGCTTGCCGTTTCGATGGTTGCTCTGCGTTCAAGGTGGGGCGGCGTTGCTTGGGATTCCGGGCCTTAGGTTGACGCCAGCTTCTTGAATCCTCTGGCCGCAGGTCGTCGGCGCTTTGATACGGTCGCCGTCTTGATCTCTTGTGGCCTATCGTGTGATCTGCGGGCGCATGACTCCCCCGTCACTTGCATCGTGTGGTCCGTGGTGTTTTTCTTTTATTGAAAGACGAATCCGACCGAACACACGACGCGGCGATCCTGGGGAGTCGGGCGGCTTTGGATATCGGAAGTGCACCCATGAGATCAAGACGCGGTTGCCAGCACGACGCGGATGAACTGCGTGCAAGAGAGTTCGGAAGCGGACGGTTTGGAGAAGGGGAAGCGATCGCAGCAAGCGTGGAACGGAATGGCCAGTTGATGGCACTGTTACCGAAATAATCATGATCCGATGGCGCTAGCCAGGGCCTCCAACGGCTACGTCGTCACCGGTACGCCCGCGGCTAGCGCCGTCGGCTCACCAAGTCGACAGGCCGATGAGCGGCCGGTTGAAGGTCCTCACTGCCGCAACAGCCTTGGAAGGGCGACACCGTCCATGCGGCGGTTTCGACCCGCTGGGCACTGTGTCGGCCTTCCAGGCCTGCGTTAAAGGTGCATCGCAGTCCGGCCCCTGACCGGCCCGGCAAGCACTCTGTCAGCCCGCTGGGCTTTCTGATCCTGGGGCGGCGGTCCGTTCGATCGGGCATTGACCCATGCGATGGGGGTGCTGAAACGCGCTGCGACCCCGTCCGGGGTCGTGGGGAGGTTTGGGGGCGTCGTCCGGAGGTGTCGCTGCGCTGACCGCCGGCTACTCGCTGTGATCCCTTCGGGATGTCGATTGTATTACTGACGAATGACTCGCCGTACCGCGTTGTGGGGACGACTCGCGAGCGGCAACCGCTCCTGCGGCCCGCACGCCAGCGGCGTGCCACATCAAAGCTTGGGGTCGCGCCCGCGCACCCCAAGTTCCGGTCGCCAACCGGCCGCCAACCCCAACGGGGTTGAACAGAGCAACACGGTTCGCCCGATTCACGCCGCGGTTTGCGCACCTCGGATTGTGCCGCGCCGTTTGTTGAACCCCGCTGGGGTTCCCCTGTCCTCTGCGCCCCCACCCGGAGTGCGCTTCGCGACTCCGGGCTTTGTTGTGGCACCGCTCTGCGGTGTGCACCGCAGAGCGGTGCTTGCCCAAGAGTCGCTCAGTAATGCAATCGACGTCCGTCGGGATGTCGATTTGATTGCTCTGAGAGGTGAATCAGAAAACGCAACGGTACTGGCGGCGGCGCCGGCCCCTTTTCCCGCATCCAACTCGAGTTCGCCTGGGACTAAAACGCTGGCACCCACAGTCAGGATCCGTTCTAATCGTGTCCAGTGACCGGCCGACGTGAAGGCCGACAAAGTTCTGGCGCACGATCGATCCACGTTGCTCCGCATACGCGGATTGACCGCAATTCGGTATGCGGCTGAAATGTGTCAGACTGCAATTGCCGCGCGATCCAGTTCCAACCGTTTCACAACGAGACCGCATTGTTCGATCTGCGCTACTGCTGAACGCATCGCCTCGTCACGCGTCTCCGCGACGCGATCGAACACGATTTCAATGCCTTCGTCGTGTCCGCCGACGTGACCATCATCACATCCCGCCGCCGCCAGATTGTCCGCGAGGTCCAGAATCTCTTGGTCCGTCATCACTTGGTGACTTATCACCACTCGAAATCTGTATTCCGTCATTTGAATCCTCACTTTGATCGTCCCCGCCAGGGCAGGACGCTACCTTCCGTTCAATTTGTTTTGCGTGGTTCTGCGGATTCCTTGGAGTTGAATATATCGCCATCCAACATGACTTGTGCCCATGCCCACATCGAATTGGACCCAAGCATGCGCTCTGGGCCCACTTTTCTTAACGGTCCACCCAGCGACCTCGGCCAACGATAGCGCCGCTCGAATCTCTTTGTTCGGATGTTTTGCCATCTTTGCCTCCCGTTTGTATCCTAGATTGCGATAGGATGTGGGCGAAAGCCCAGACGGGCGGGGAACCAAGCGATTCATACGGAGCGGCGGGGGCGGCTTGGCCTGGGTTCTAGTTTCCAAATCACTCGCCGCCGCCGATGATCGCCGACGTTGAACTTCATCGAATTGCTTTCCGCTTTGACGGTTGACGTGCGGTGTCGAAGGATTGGACAAACGCGTACGTCCAGCACGTCAGGCTGACGCCAGCTTCTTGAATCCTCTGGCCGCAGGTCGTCAGCGTTTTGGTGCGGCAGTCGTCTTGATCTCTCGTGGCCCATCGTGTGATTCGCAATCGCATGACTCCCCCGTCACTTGCGTCGAGTGGTCCGCGGTGTTTCTCTTTTATTGAACGACGAATCCGACCGAACATACGACGCGCCGATCCTGGGGAGTCGAGCGGCTTTGGATGTTTGAAGTTCGCCAGTGAGATCAAGACGCCGTTGGCAGCACGACGCCGATGGACTGCGTGCAAGAGACTTCAGAAGCGGACGGTTTGGAGAAGGCGGAAGCGATCGCAGCAAGCGTGGCGTCTGGGGGATGCCCGGGGGATGCCGATTTAGGTTCTGACAGATATGGCACCCTTCTCCCCCACAAATCGTTAACAAGCTTGCTTGTCGATTTGTGGGGGAGAAGTCATTGGATCTATCTGCCGGCATCCGGCATAATCAAGTCTGTTGACCGGTCCTCCCGAGACCGACAACGTCCAACGCCCGATCGATCCCCGTTCCACCCTATGCGCCGCTGAATCGCAATTGATCATCGGACTGAAATCAAGAATGGAAACTACGAATCCGTACCAGTCCCCAGCGTCAACATCGTCTGTAGATCGGCATCGCAGCACGGTACACCCCGACTGGCGATGGATGGTTTGCATGGTTCACCTGTTTTCCGCACTTTGCTTGTGGGGAGTGTTTTCCTCGGTCGGCAACACGGGTTGGCGGTTCTCCTGTCACGGCTATTGCTCGCTGCCGCTATTCGGTCCCGGTTCGACGGTGTTACGCTTCACGCTTCCACTGCTTCTCGCTGCTCTACCGACTGCTGCCACGTCTCTCGTTTTCTGGTATTTCTATCACAATCGCAATCCAGAACGAGCAGCAACAGGGCGCAACTTCTGCTTCCTGCTACTGGGCATCATCCTCGCCGCCGTCAACGCATCGCTGTACGATCCGATGGCCTGACATATTTTCCCCCCATACGGAGGTCGCCTGTCAGATTCCAAACCATTCTGCCACCATAGTGACCGTTCAAGTACTGATACTTGAGAACGCCCGAGAGATCATTCGACTTGGCGAGCGAGTCGACTGGATATCCTTCACGAAAACTTACTGGAGAGAGCCAGCATGACCTATCCCCGCACCTTTTCCCACATCGGCATTTCGGTCACGGACTTGGATCAAGCCGTCGACTTCTATACGAAAACGTTGGGCTGGTATGTGATCATGCCTCCCACCGAAATCGTCTCCGATGATTCCGCGATCGGCGTGATGTGTGACGATGTATTCGGGCAGGGGTGGGGACGGTTTCGAATCGCCCACCTGGCCACCGGCGACCGGGTTGGCATCGAGTTGTTCGAGTTTGAGAATGCCCAACAGCCCGAAAACAACTTTGAGTACTGGAAGACCGGTGTGTTTCACTTTTGCGTCCAAGACCCTGACGTGGAGGGACTGGCGAAGAAGATCGTTGAAAACGGAGGCAAGCAACGGATGCCCGTCCGCGAGTACTATCCCGGTGAAAAGCCTTACCGGATGGTTTACTGTGAAGACCCGTTTGGGAATTTGATCGAAATCTATTCTCACAGCTATGAACTGACCTATTCCGCCGGCGCCTACCAAGGCGATTCCGAATGAGGCCAAGGGAACAATGACCAACCGATTCAATCCTAGCGACGCACAAACCTATTTCACATCGAAGTTTTGGAAGGACCACGTTTTCGTTGGCAACGAGTTGGCCAAGAAGAAGGCCGAAATCGTCTTTCAGCGACGGAGCGTGCAGATCAGCTCCGTGATCTGCCTGACGCGGGCCGAATTGACGTCGCTTGCCGGCGAAATCCACCAGCGTCAGAGAGAGTTTGCCAACGCAGGGCCACACTCCACGTACGTCAGTCGGGCCGCGTACGACGTTTGGTCGCGAGGCGGAAGCAAGCCGAGTGATCGTCAATCGGCGAGCCACAAGAAGTCGACGTTCCGCTTTGCCGTTCAGAAGCAGATCGATGGCAAGTACGCGATCCATCACTTCGCGGGTTGAAGCGGCTGAACGCTGTTTCTGTAACCTGATCCGTTATTGCCAGAGTCGCAGCACGCTGACCAGATTGTGATGCTGGTCGGTCCACAGGGGCGCGTCGCGCAGTTCGTCGGCGGTCGCTGTCGTGGCGGCGGCCAGCGAGGGGGCTTGGAAGATTGCGTGTCCCGGCGCGGCGATGATCATCCAGGTCGAGTGGGTCGTCCCGATCGAGGCGTCTCCGATGCCTTCGAGCATGCGGCTTTCCAACCCGGCGTCGCGGCTGAGGTTGTGCACCAGCGGTGACAGTTCCAAGTGGTTGTTGGACGTGTGCACGGTCAACACTCCGCCTTCGGCCAGTCGGGTTCTGTAGAGCGCCATCGACTCTCGCGTCAGCAAGTGGGCGGGAATCGCATCACTGCTGAACGCGTCGAGAACCAACAGGTCAAACTTGGCGTCGGGCATCCGCTCGAGCACCAAGCGGCCGTCTCCGAGGTGCCGTGTCATCTGGGACGGACAGTCTTTCATGAAGGTGAAGTATCGATCGGCGATGTCGATGACCGCCGGATTGATTTCGATCAGATCGAAGTGATCCGCGGGGCGACCGTAGGTGGTCAGCACGCCGCATCCGAGTCCGACGATGCCAATCCGCAGCGAAGGATGTTGTTGCTGTAATGCTTTGATGACGTGGCCGACGCCGCTCTCGTGCCCGTAGTAAGTGGTCGGTTGAGATTGGTTCGGTGCGTAACGTTGCATCCCATGTAAGGTGCTGCCGTGTACCAGGCAGGTGCCGAGCGGTTTTTCACGGACTTTGAGCACGCCGAAGAAATTACGCTGCGATGCGATGGTTCGATTGTTGGACACAAACGCCATGGTCAAGATGGGCGCGATCATCAACACGATCGCGCCGTACTTCAAACGCGCCGCGGCGGCCCAGTCGTATTCGGTGCGGTTCCAGGTCTTGCAGGCGAAGAACAACAGGAACGTCAACGCGGTGACGAGGGCGACAAAGAACGGCAACTCGGCGTGGTTGTTCAACAGCAGCGGGCAGAGGATGGCAACGATCACACCACCGAGTGCGCCTCCGGCCGACAGCATCGCGTAGTACTGGGTCAGTTTGTCGGTTCCCGGTTTCAGCCGGGCGACTTCGCCGTGGCACAGCAGACACGCCCCGAACAGCATCACCATGTAGCAGCAGGCTTCGGCGATCAACTGGATGCTGCCCGGCAACAGCGTCTTGCCTTGGATCAGCGCCAACGCGGCGAGCGTGACCGCGGCGATCGGTTTGGGACGGTACCACTGTGGCGAGTCAAAGCAAACGATGAAGCTGGCCAGATACAGGCTGAGCGGAAGCACCCACAGAAACGGCACGACGGCGATGTCTTGGCAAACGTGATTGGTGACCACCAACAACATCACCGAGGCGAGCGCGGGCAACGCGATCCAAGCCGCTTGGATGTTGGCGGAAATCGAAGTCGAAGCGATAGCCGGTGCTGATGAATCGCCAGCGGGGCCTGATCGGGTTGCAGTGGTGGAGTCGTCGGTGATGCGGAACAAACTGATTGCGACGTAGCCTTGGACGAGCGCGAACAGGCAAAATAGCAGCGACCACATGCTGGATTGTGTCGACACCGAAAGCACGGGTTCAAACAAGAATGGATAGCTGAGCAACGCGAACAGCGATCCCGCGTTGGACAGCGCGTACAAACGGTAGACACGTTCGCTATTGTCGTGAAAGCTGAGCCACGCTTGGACGAGTGGGCCGGTGCTGGAGAGGACGAAATACGGTAGCCCGACGTGACTGGCCAGCATCCACAACAGGTACAGCGTCGGCGTCTCGCTGCCGGTCGGCTTCCACGCGTCGGAGGGTTCGATCGGCAACACCAGCGCCGCGGCGCTGAGCAACAGCAAGTGGATCACGGCCTGGGCGAACGGATTGCAGAACGTGCGGAGCACGTGGGCATAAAGGTAGCCGCCGAACAGCAAGAGTTGGAAGAACAGCATGCACGTCGTCCAGACCGCCGGGGTGCCGCCGAACCAGGGCAGCACACACTTGCTGATGATCGGTTGGACTTGAAAGACCAGGAACGCGCCGAGCAGAATGGTTGCGGCAAACCAGATCATGGACCGGCCGTGCGCCGAATCGGTGCCGGCAGTTTCGGTTTGTGAGGGTGATGACGGTTGGCCGCTAATGGATTTGGACATGGCTTGATAAATTTCCCTCATGCGTCGTTCGGATTTCAGGGATTGCCGCGGAATCGGTCGGAATGAAGTGATCGAGCACTCGTTTTGCACACCATTGCGTGGCAATCGATAGAAATGGCGCGAAACCCTAGGTCACCGATAGCCGCAGGATCGACGTGCGGGCAAAAAGTCGGGTAACTTATAAGGCTTCGTTCTGACCTCCTTCCCCGCCACCGTTCCTGGTTCCGCATTCGCGTGTCGCTCAGTCCCCCACGAGACGAAGCATCGATCGCGGTCCGCGATCGCGTTTACATTGATGCCAAGCGCGCCGCGATCTGGGGGCTGAGCGTGAACATCGTGTTGGTCGTTGCGAAAATGACTGGCGGGCTGGTTTTGCGAAGTTCCGCATTGATCGCCGACGCGGTCAATTCAATCGGGGACGTGACCAGTTCAGTTGCCGTTCGCGCGGCGTTGCACGTCGCCGAGCAGGAAGAAGACGACGATCATCCCTACGGGCACACCAAGGCTGAATCGATTGCGGGGTTCGGTGTGTCGTTGCTGGTGATGTTCGGCGCCGGAATTTTGGCGATCGAGACGATCCGGCAGTTCTCTGTGGTGCAGGCGATCCCGCACTGGTCGGCCGGCGTGATTGCGGCGGTTTGTAGCGTGATCAAGGAAGCGCTGTTTCGGTACACGTCGCACGTCGCCACCCGTCTCGGTTCGGCAGCGCTTCGCGCCACGGCGCTCGATCACCGCAGCGACGCGTTGGGGTCGGGCGCGATCGCGATCAGTTTGTTCGCCGCACCGTACCTGGGTGCGTTCGGGCCGTACGTGGATCCCGTCGCGGCCTTGTGCGTTTGCGGCGTGTTGATGATGACCAGCGCCAAGATGTTTTTAGCGATCGCGGCAGAATTGATGGACCAGCAGGCGGACGCGGCCACCGTGGCCAAGGTGCGTGACATCGCCGCGGATGTCGATCAGGTCAAAGAGATCGAAAAGCTGCGGGTCCGCAAAAGCGGGCTGGAGTATTTCATCGAGATCCACGTTCAAGTCGACGGCCAGTTAAGCGTCGATCAAGGCCACCGCATCGGGCACGAAGTCAAGAATCGGCTGTTGGCCAACATGCCGAGAGTCAGGGACGTGCATCTGCACATCGAGCCGTGGATGGGGGAGTAGGGGCGGTTTCAAGTTTCAAGTTTCAAGTTTCAAGTTTCCTGACACTGAGGCTTGGGGTTGCTGGTTCTAATGTTTTCTATGTTTGTTCGCGATGAAGCCTGGAGGGCTGGCACAGTGCATGCCGGTGGCGTTAGCCCAATGCCACCTATTCTGGACCCTATCGGGTGGCGCGGTCCCAAAAACCCGGTTTTGGCACGATTTTTGCGCCTGGCAGGTAAGTTTACACTTACTGCCTTTCTGACTGGGAATCGCCATGGTCGACCCGACGACACTCGGTGCCGATGAAGAGTCTCGCTTTGGCAAAGCCAAAGCGTTGCTGGCTGAGCTTCTTGAATTACCCAAACTACAACGGGTCTTTGAAGATCACGATTGTGCCAACGCGCGGATGGTCTATACGCAGGCCCCGACCCTCTGGCTACTCGTTTTACAACGGCTCGAAGGAGGCATCTCACTAACCGATGCCGTCGCAGATTTGCTCAAAAATCATACGGATATTTTGCCTGACAATCGAAGGGTTCAAGAGAATCGCCTTTCCGAAAACAATTCGGCCTACAACGCCGCCAGAAAAAGGATTCCGCTCGCTGTCGTGGAAGAGTTTTCCCATCGAATCTGCGATCACCTTGCTTCCCGCGCTCCCAAAGCCTTTCTCGATCGACGTGTATTCATTATCGATGGGACGACGATCACGCTTCCTCCGACCGAAGCACTTCAGAAAGCGTTCCCGCCGGCGTCCAACCAACACGGAGAGACGGTTTGGCCTATTGCGAGATTGCTGGTCGCAAATGAAATGCAGACCGGGTGCGCGTTGTTGCCGCAAGTCGATCCGATGTACGGAGCGGACAACAAAAGTGAACTTGAGCAAGCCAAGCCGATTATTGAACGACTCCCGAAACGCTCGATCGTTCTGGCTGATAGCGGTTTTGGGATTTTTAATGTCGCCCACCACTGCCAATTACATCATCAAGACTTCGTGCTGCGGCTGACCAAACAGCGATTCAGGTCGTACCGCAAGTCGGCTACGTTGGTCGACCAAGGGGACGGGTACAAGACGTTTCACTTGATTTGGCGGCCGACACCGAAGGACCGCCGAACCAATCTCGATCTTAGTAAAGACACGTCTATCGAAGTCTTTCTCCACCAAATTGAACTTGAAAATGGAGACACGCTGGAGATCGTGACGAGCCTTGAGACGGACGCTCACTCGGCCGCTGCCCTGTACGTTCGTCGCTACGATGTGGAGTTCGATATCCGCGATGTCAAAGTGACGATGGACACAGAAAACATTCGCGCCAAGAGTGTCGACACGGTGATGAAGGAGCTAATGGGATCGATCATCGCTTATAATCTTGTCGCTCAGCTACGCAAACAAGCAGCGAAATTGATTCGAGTTGACCCTCGCGAGCTCAGCTTCACGGGAGTTTGGACGACGTTCAAGCATCATCTGCTACGTGAAAAGCTTACGACCCTGGAGGAATGGAGGCTGGCTTATCACGGCGCTTTGGTGAGCGCAGCGGGCCGCAAACTTCCCAATCGAAAATTGCCTCGCAGCTACCCACGCATAGCCCACCCGCGGCGCCAAAAGACAACGAAATTCCAGAAGTCACTTCGAAGAAAAAAACAGCAGCCCGATGATATACCACCCGAATGACCACAAAGTAGGTGGCATTGGGCGTTAGCCACCGGATTGGAGAGACCTCGATCACGGAGGCCTGAAAGGCCGGCACAATCGGTCTCGCGAGCTGCGGGTATTGCCAAAAGCTGGGTAATTGTGTCGGCCCGCTGGGCCTCAGAGACTCCTTGAAATCATCCCCGGTGGCTCATGCCACCGGCATCCACTCTGTCGGCCCTCCGGGCCTGACGGACTTCGCCTATCCGGCAAATATCGTTACATAGAAAACGTTAGAAACAGGACACCTGAAACCTACGTCGCGTTGGCGAGGGCTTCGAGCTGGACAGTGGCTCTGCCTTGTTCTTTTTCCAGGTAGGCGCGACCGAATTTGACGTTGACGTGGTCCCAGGGCAATTTGTCCAGCAGTTCGTATTTTTCGTGGACTTGTCGTTGGACGTCGATGCCGGCGTCTTCGATGGCTGACCACCATCGATCGGGATCCAGGTGTTCGGTCCAGCCGTCCATCCGCGCGCCGCGTTCCCAGGCCAGACGGATGGCGTTGCCGGTGCGTCGATCGCCGCGGCTGAGGACGCCTTCGAGCAGACTGGTTTCGACGTTGTGGCACTTGATGTTGACGCTGCGGATCTTGCGGCGGCTCCACATGTACTTGTGGGCCCAGTGGAAGTATTCACGGCTTTGCATGCCGTTCCATTGGTACGGCGTGTGGGCTTTGGGGACAAAGTTGGACACGCTGGCGGTGACGCGTGCGTAGCGTCCCTTGACTTCCTTGCCGACCGTGGCGATGGTTTCGGCCAGGTCGACGATGCCGTCCAGGTCGACCGGTCGTTCGCCGGGCAAACCGCACATGAAGTACAGTTTGACGCTGTCGAAGCCGTTTTGGAACGCGTTGCGGCAGCCTTCGATCAGGTCGCTGTTTTTGATCTTCTTGCGAATTTGTTCACGCATGTCATCCCGTGCGACTTCGGGCGCCAGGGTCAGCGAGCTGCGTCGATCGGTACCGATCAATTGGGGCAGCGATCGCAATTGATCGTTGACGCGCAGGCTGGGCACGCTGATGTTCACACCGAGCGGCTTGAAGACTTCGTGCAGCCGTTTGACGAGCGGTTCGAAATGCGGGTAGTCGCTGCTGGAGAGCGAGAGGATGCTGATTTCGTTATGGCCGGTGTTCAGATAACTTTCCCAGGCGGCATCGACGATCGTGTCGACTTCGCGGATTCGCAACGGGCGTTTGATCACGGTGCTTTGACAGAACCGGCACAGGTGGGGGCAGCCGCGCATGATTTCCAGGGCGATGCGGTCGTGCACACATTCGATGTAGGGCACGATCGGATCGGTGGGCAGGGGGATTCCGTCCAGGTCGCTGATCACACTGGGGGCGAAGGTGGTGGGGACGTCGTCCCGGACGCGCTGGAGTGACGCGATGCGTCCATCTTTGTAGGTCGGCTGGTAAAACCGTGGCACGTAGGCGTACTCGAGCGTGTTGGCGACTTTGGCCAGGGCGTCGCTGCGTTGGCGTTTGCCTTCTTCGCCGTCGGGCAACGTGCCATCCTCGCGGCGGTAGCTTTCTTTGATTTCCAGCCACAGGTCGCAGACCGTCGGCAGGGCGGGTTCGCCGTCGCCGGTGATCATCACGTCAAAGTAATCCGCCATCGGCTCGGGGTTTTGGCAGCACGGTCCGCCGGCGACCAACAGCGGGTCGTTCATCGTCCGGTCGACCGATTCCAAGGGAATCCCGCCCAGGTCGATCATCGTCAAGACGTTTGGGGAGCTGATTTCGTACTGCAGGCTGAGCCCGACGACGTCAAATTCTGACAGCGCGGTGAAGGTTTCCAGGGTGTACAGCGGGATCTCGTGTTTTCGCAGCAACTGCTCCATGTCCGGCCAGGGCGTGAAGACACGTTCGGCACACCAATCGTCGCGGCGGTTCATCAGCGAGTAGAGCACCTGCAATCCGTGGTGGCTCATGCCGATCGTGTAGGCATCGGGAAACCCGACGGCCAGTTTTCCGCGGACGCCGCGATGGTCTTTGACAACGATATTTCGTTCGCCGCCGACGTATTGGGCCGGTGTTTGAACGTGCGGCCAAACGCGGGATTCAAGCAGTTTGCGTCGCTGATGGTTGATCATTCAGAAATGCCGATTCGCGTGTGCGGGTGTGGTGAGTCTTCAGTGGAATGCCTAAAGTGTGGTCGGTACAAGGCTACCAACGCAAGAGAAACCGAAAAAGACAAGGTGCATCCGAGCTGTGAGCGAATTTGAATCTGTTGGCAAAGTGGACGATTTCGAGATCGGCCGCGGAAAAGCGGTCCCGGTTGACGGCCGAATGGTCGCCGTGTTTCGTCAGGAAGACGGCAGCTGGCACGCGATCGACGACCTGTGTCCCCACATGGGGGCGTCGTTGGCCGAAGGGCACGTCGAGGGGACCACGGTCACGTGCCCCTGGCACGCCTGGCGATTCTGCATCGTCGATGGCACCTGGGAAGACAATCCGCGGGTCAAAACGGATTGTTTTGAGGTCAAGGTCGAAAACGATGAGGTCTGGGTCCGCGAGATCGAGACGGAGTGACGTTTCGGCGCTGAGAACCCTCCCGCTCGACCCCATAGGCACCAAGTTAAGCCGTCGGTTCGGTATGAATGTGAAGTAACCCTCCCGCACACGGGAGGGTTACTTCATTGAACGTCGCGGTCAGGTGTTACAGGCCGCGGACCAATTCGAGCGTGTGGGTTTCGCCGACTTTCAGAACCACCGGTTTGGAATCGGTTTCGGCGATGACGTGGTTGGCCCAGGCGGTGGCGTCTTGCTCGATCGGCGGCCAGGTGTTGTAGTGGGTCGGCAGCACCACTTTGGGTTCGATCAATTTGATCGCTTCGATGCTGTCGTGGATCCCCATGGTGAACACGTCCCCGATCGGGATCACGGCGACATCGGCACCGCCGGCGTACCATTTCATGTCGCTGTAATAGGCGGTGTCGCAGGCGAAATAGACGCGGAAGGTTTCGAATTTCAGCAGGAATCCCGCAGCGGATCCGCCGTAGGAGCCGTCCGGCAAGCTGCTGCTGTGCAGCGCCGGGACCATTTTCGCGGTTCCATCCCCGAGCGCGACGTTGCCGCCGACATTCATGGCGACGACGTTTTCAAATCCGTGGTTCTTTTTGAACCATTCGGCGATCTCCCAGGTTGCGATCAATTGGGCGCCGGAGTGTTTGAGCACCGCGGCGACGTCGCCGACGTGATCGGCGTGTCCGTGGGAGACAAGCACATGGGTGGCGTCGGCGAACTGATCGGCCGAGACTTGAGCTTTGGGGTTATCGGCGAAAAATGGATCCAGCAAAATCCGGGCGCCCGCGGTTTCGATCAGCCAGCTTGCGTGTGAGAGCCAAGTGAGTTTGATCATCGAGTTCGATCTTCCTTTTGTTGATGTTTGATTTGTTCCAGGGAGGTACCGTGAGCGGCCAGCAGCTGGTTGACGTACAGATACTGAATGTGTTCTTCGCTCGCCTCGGGATTCCGGCTGCGAATCCCGGCTCGCATGACTTGTCTCACTTCTTCGGTCAGCTGGAATGCTTTCGCGATCCGTTGCTCGCCGGTCATGTTTCGCCAAATGTCGCGCCACACTCGCAGTGATTCGCGGCCGGCTTCGGTTTCCATCGCGATGCGGTCTTCGAGTTTGGTTCCCAAGATGCGGTTGGGCGTCCCAGCGGAGTTTAGAAAGAATAACATCTTCGGCGGTTGCGATGTCGGCCTAGAAGTCTTCGCCGCGTAGTCGCGCGATTTCCATGGCATCCTTGTCGCCTCGTCCGGACAGGCAGACGACCAGATTTTCGGATTTGGGCATCTCGGCGGCCAGCTTCATCGCCTTGGCCAACGCGTGACTGGTTTCCAGGGCGGCGATGATGCCTTCGCTGCGTGCGAGTTTGTCAAACGCGTCCATGGCGTCGGCGTCACCGCACTGGATGTAGTCGACGCGGCCGGTGTCTTTCCAGTAACTGTGTTCGGGTCCGACGCCGGGGTAGTCCAACCCGGCACTCATGCTGTGCACGTCACAGGTTTGACCGTCTTCGTCTTGCATCACGTAGCTGTAACTGCCGTGCAGGACGCCGGGGGAGCCGAACGTCATGGGGGCGGCATGATCGCCGGGGTTGCTGCCCCGCCCGCCGGCTTCGACGCCGACCAATCGCACGCCCTCGTCTTCGATGAAGGGGGAAAACATCCCGGCCGCGTTGCTGCCGCCGCCGACACAGGCGACCACGCAGTCGGGCAGCTTGCCAAACACTTCCAGCGACTGGTCGCGCGTTTCGCGTCCGATCACGGCTTGGAAATCGCGGACCATCATCGGGAACGGGTGGGGGCCGATCACGCTGCCGATGATGTAGTGCGTGTGTTCGACCGAGGACATCCAGTCACGCATCGCTTCGTTGACGGCATCGCGAAGGGTTCGCGAGCCGGATTCGACGGGGCTGATCGTCGCACCCATCAGCCGCATGCTGAACACGTTGGGTTTTTGCCGGCGAATGTCTTCGGCACCCATGTAGACCGTGCAGGGCAACCCGAAGTGTGCACAGGCGGTCGCGCTGGCGACGCCGTGTTGGCCGGCGCCGGTTTCCGCGATCACTCGCGTTTTTCCCATTCGCAGCGTCAGCAAGGCCTGGCCGAGGGTGTTGTTGATCTTGTGCGCCCCGGTGTGATTGAGGTCTTCACGCTTGAGCCAAATCTGGGCCCCGCCGGCGGCTTCGGAGAGGCGCCGGGCGTGGTAGAACGGGCTGGGGCGGCCGACGAACGTTTTCAACAATCCGTCGAGTTCGCGCTGGAACTCCGGATCTTTCTTGGCCAAGTCGTATTCTTCGGCCAATTGATCGAGTGCGCGGGTCAGTGTTTCGGGGACGAAGCGGCCGCCGAATTCGCCGAATCGGCCTTTCGCATCGGGGACCGCCGCCGTCGCGGGCTCTTGGGAAGGAGCACTGCTCATCGTAGTTTTGCCAAAAAGGTATGCTTCCGTAGTCACTTCATCATCTTCACCCGGCCGTCCAAGTTGGTCAACGCGACGAAACCCAGCCCGATGCGATTCCGCCGAATTGCCGATGCGGCGATTCGGACCGTGATCGGTGTGGATTTTAGCGGTGCCGCCCAGTCCGGCAAAACGGCTTGGATCGCCGAACTTTCTGCCCCCGCGCCGCTGCGTCTGGCCGATCGCTCCCCCCGTTTTCAACTGGTGTCACTGCAACCCCTGGGCCGGCCCGCCGGCGGCGACGACCGCGACCGAGTCAATCGCTACCTGGTCGACCGCATTGCCTCACAATCGGAAACGTTTTGGGGCTGTGATTTTCCCTTCGGATTGCCGATCGAGTTAGCGCTGGGCGACTGGCCGGACCAATTGTCGCATGTCAGCGCGTTTGTCGGATCGGCCAAGGAGTTCGGGTTGTCGCTGGTCGAGACGACCGAGCGAGTGCTGGGGACCAAACACGTTCGCCGGACCACGGATCGGGAAACCCAGACGCCGTTTGATTGTTACCACTACCGGATCATCTACCAGACGTACCACGGCATGCGCGAGGTGCTGGCGGAGCTTGCCGACGATCGGAATGTGTTGGTGTTGCCGTTTCAGTATCACCGCGCCGGACGCGGCCCGGCGTCTTCGATCTTGGTTGAAGCGTGCCCGTCGTCGACGCTGAAACGGTTGGGGCTGCCGCATCAACGCTACAAACAGTCCGGCGGGAAGCCGCCCGAAACAATCCACCGCCGGACGCGGCGGACGATTTTGCAAACGATTTCGAACTACGTCGACATTTCGTCGCATCGACGCCGGGTGATCCTGCAGGACCCCGGTGGTGATGCGCTCGACGCGGTGCTGGCCGGCCTGGGAGCCTGGTTGGGGTTCTCGCGCGCCGATCATGCCGCGATTCAGAAACACCCGCGTTATGCTCGCGAAGGGTTCGTGTATTGTTAGGGGTGGGGTAGGTATCTTGCTTGCTGTTGGGGTGCGTTGGCACTCTGTCTGCGATGCAGCCAGGGATCGCAAGCTGGAAGCTTACGCCACTTTCGCAAGCTGGAAGCTTACGCCACATTTCGCAAGCTGGAAGCTTACGCCACTGATGGAATTGAGATGCCGGAGTTGCCTGAAGTCGAAACGATGTGTCGCGGGGTGCTGCCGATGGTGGGGCATCGGATTCGCGCCGCCGAGCGTCCGCCCTGCGCGCGGCGGCCGATCTTGTTTGAGCCGTCGATCGGCCGGTTCGATCGACGTGTCCGCGGCCGGCTGATCACCGGCATCGATCGTCTGGGCAAACGGGTGATCATCGAATTGGAAGACGCGCAAGCGATCGTGATCGAACCGCGGATGACAGGATTGGTGTTGTTGAGCGATCCGCCGGGGCCGGAGCATCTGCGTTTGCGGCTGATCCTCGATGGTGACGCGATTCAGGAGATGCTGTTTTGGGATCGGCGGGGGCTGGGCACCGTGCGATTGCTGACCGCGGACCAATTGCAGCGTGACGTCCGCGATCGGCTCGGCCCGGACGCCACCCGGATCAGCGCCGAACAGCTGCGTGAAAATCTGCGTCACAGTCGCCGTGTGATCAAAGTCGCTCTGCTGGACCAAGCGGCCGTGGCGGGGATCGGAAACCTGTACGCGGCCGAGATTCTGTTCGTCGCCGGGGTCGATCCACGCACCCGTTGTGACAAGTTGAGCCGGCCGCAGTGGGAGCGTATTCACGCCGGGATTGGAGCGGTGTTGGGGGAGGCGATCGAGCACGAGGGCAGCACGCTCTCCGACGGGACGTACCGCAATGCGCTGAACAACGAAGGCAGCTATCAAAACTACCATCGCGTCTACGATCGGGCCGGTTTGGGATGCGGACGCTGCTCCGTCGGTGTGATTCGCCGAATCGTCCAGGGCCAACGGAGTACATTTTTTTGCCCGATTTGCCAACGGAAAACCGGGCGACACGGCTCGGTCGGCGAAATCGAAGTTTCGCGATCGGTGGCGGACGCGGTACAATCGTAGACTGAACCCTCGCTTGAGCGGCTGCAGAGTCGGCCTGGCTGAGCGACCATCGGGCCACCACCCTTCCCTTTCGGATTCATGATGCCGATTTCATCCAACCGCCGCGACTGGTTTCGCAAGACCGCCCTTCTCGCCGCCGGCGGTTCGCTCGCCGGGTCGCTGCTGGGGCAGCGGGTGTGTGACGCGGCGGCTCGGAACCCGTCGTGGGAAACGGCGACGCAAAAGGCGTTGGCGTGGCTCGCGCGGACTCAATCCTCGCGGGGACATTGGAACACCCAGGTCTATCCGACCGCGATGGCCGCGCTTGCCGGAACGGCGATGATCGGCAGCGGATCGACGACCACCCAGGGACCCTATGCCAAGGAGATCGCCAGGACGTCGGATTACTTGATCAGCAAGAGCCGCGACAACGGTCTGATCGGCGACCCCACCACCGACCAACGCTACACCTATGGGCACGGGTTCGCGATGTTGTTCTTGTCCCAGGTGCTCGGCGAGGAGGGCTTGTTGGATCGTCGCCGCGAAATCGTGGACGTGTTAACTCGGGCGGTCGAGTTCAGCGGCAATGCCCAGACGGCGGCCGGCGGTTGGGGCTACGTGTCGGCGGCCGAGGGAAACGATTTTGATGAAGGCTCCACGACGATCACTCAGGTCCAAGGGCTGCGCGGTTGCCGCAACGCCGGCATCCCCGTCAGTGGTGACGTGATCGAGCGTGCCAAGGAATACATTTACGGCTGCAAGAACAAGGACGGCGGGATCAGTTACAGCAGTCGTCAGCGCGGCAACAGTCGACCGGCGATCACCGCCGCCGCCCTGGCGGCACTCTACAACGCCGGCGATTACGACAGCGAGCATGTTCCCGAAATGCTCGAGTACACCAAGAAGGAACTGCACGGCATCAGCGACGGTGCTCGCGCGTTCGGCCACTGGCATTACACGTATCTGTATTACAGCCAAGTGGTCTACCGTCAGGGCGACGAATTGTGGCAACCGTTCCGCACCAAGTTGTACGAACGCATCACCAGCCAGCAACGTCCCGACGGAAATTGGGAAGGCCAGATCCATCCGGTCTATGTGACCGCCTGCAATCTGATCATGTTGCAGTTGGATTACGGCTACCTGCCGATCTATCAACGGTAGCAAGGGTCTTGCGAGCGACCGCGAACCAGCTGGGTTGTTGCAAATCGCGGTAGGGCGAGTCGGCTGGCAAGATTTGCATCAGATACTGATCCGCCGCTCGCAAATTGTGATACGGCAGCGACGGAAAGAGGTGATGCAGCGCGTGAAAGCGAATCGAGAACGGATAGAGCAGCCACGTGAAGAAATCGCGGCCGGTGAAATTGCAAGAATCGTGCATGTGATCCGACGGTGTCATCTTTGTCCCGTCGCTTTCGAAATGATGATCAGCCAACAATCGTAATTGATTGAGCAACAAAACGCTGATGCCGAGCGAGTAGAGCATCGGAATTCGCGACCATTGATTGATGCCCAGCAAGACGAGCGCAGGAATCAATGTGGCACGGATGCAAGTCAGTAGTTCGACCGCCGTGATGCGGCGACGATCGGCCTTGGAAACGCGTCGCACGTAGTACGGATTCATCATCAGCGAGGAGCAACGGGTCAACACAAACGTCCGCAGCCTGGGATGCAAAAACGTTAGCGGAGTGATGATGAACCGTACCGTCACGATGATGGGAAACGCCAACACCAACAGCGCGTAACCAAACATGCTGGTCCAGTTGCCGCGTCGGAAGCAATTGACGATGTATTCGGGGTCTTGCTTCGTGCCGTACAGGCGATGCGTATGATGATCACGATGGTGTGCCGAAAAGAACGGCGAGGGGGCCAACATCATGACGCCGGCGATCAGATTCCAAGCGACCTTGTACGCCCGCATTTCATGCTCGCCCAAATGGGCGACTTCATGAACCAGTGAACCGGCGCGGTAAAGCCAAAACACGGCGATCGGAAACGCGATGATTTGGTACGCCGACCAGGCTTCCGCGGTCAGATAAACAGCCGCCGCGGTGTACGCCAACGCGATGCTGACCAAAAAATCACGCCAGTAGATCCATGATGAAACGCGAAAGTAATCGACATCGGCGTCGCGCAATGCCACTTTGGAATCATGCACCCAGTGCTCTGAACAAGCATCCATCAACATCTCCAGCTGGTCGGTCTGGTCGCAGCGTTCGGAACAGGCCCGCGTCCAGGTGAAGCAGGTAGCCTAGGTGATCGTCGCACGATTGTAGAGCCGAACTTGGGCGTTCAGCGCCGAATGTTTTTCGCACTGTCAAACTGGGCGATGCCGTGTCGTCGAAGTGATGGTTTACTTTGTGCGGATTGCTTTGATGTGATCGTCTTGACCACCGACCGTGGGTGGAAACCACTACAGCGGACGGTGGGGCGTTCGGTCTGGTTCGGTGGTTTGCAATTGCACCATGTCACGGTAGCGGCCTCCCCCGGCGACGAGTTGCTCGTGCGTGCCGACTTCGGCGATGCGGCCGTCTTCCAGAACGACGATCTTGTCGGCGTTGCGGATCGTGCTCAAACGATGGGCGATCACCAGGGAGGTCCGGCTTTGGAGCAGTTCTTCGAGTGAACGTTGGATCATCTGTTCGCTCTCGCTGTCCAGATTGCTGGTCGCTTCATCGAGGATCAGGATCTTGGGGTCGGCCAGAATGGCGCGGGCGATCGCCAGGCGTTGACGTTGTCCGCCGGAGAGTTTGACGCCGCGTTCGCCGATCACGCTGTCGTAACCTTTGGGAAGTTTTTCGATGAACTCGTGCGCCGCAGCTGCCTGCGCCGCGGCGATGATTTCCGCATCCTCGCAATCACGTCGGGCATAGGCGATGTTGTCGGCGATCGTCCCGTCAAACAAGAACACCTCTTGTTCGACAATTCCCAGCAAGCTGCGGTAGGAGTCCAGGTTGATTTCGCGCAGGTCTTTGCCATCGAGTCGGATGCTGCCTTTGGCGGGATCATAGAACCGTGCGATCAAATTGGTCAGCGTCGTCTTTCCCGCACCGCTGCGACCGACCAGCGCGACGGTTTCGCCCGCTGCGATTTCGAGCGAGATGTTTTGCAGCACGTTGGTGTCGGTACCGGGATAGCGAAAGGACAGATCGTTGATCGTGATGCTGCCGGCGGTCGAGGCTTTGTTGACATGGACGGCGTCGGGGTTGGTCGGCAGTTCGCTGTCGACTTCCATCACGTCCAGGATGCGATCCAGACCGGCGAGATTGTTTTGAAACCCGACGGCGCTGCCGGCGATGGTGGCCAGCGGATCGAGCAGCATGGTCAGGTAGACGAGAAACATCATCAGGTCACCGAGCGTCAGCCCGCCGTGGATGATTTGATAGCCGCCATAGAGCAACAGCCCGGTCGAAGCGAGTGGGATGATGACTTCCCAGATCGTTTCGATGATTCGGGTCCACCACCAGGTGAAGAGTTGTTGACGGACCAGGAAGCCGCCTTCGCGAACAAATTTTGCCGATTCACGACGCGACCGCGAAAAGGTCCGCACGACACGGATCCCGCCGAACGTTTCGGTCGCATTGGCGTCGATCTTTTGCCGTTGTTTGCGGATGTCGCGGTACAGCGGCCGGATGCGATTGATCCAGGTTCGGTGCGTGACCCAGACGATCGGCAGCAACAGCAGTCCGCCGACCATCAGTTTCCAGTCGACGAAGATCAGGATGATCAGGCTGCCGACGAACTGGATGATCGCCCGCCAGGGGTTGTACAGCATCGAAAAAATCAGATCGGCAACGCCCCCGGCGTCTTCGCGGATCAGGCTGGCGACGCCGCCGGATTTCAAGTCGTACACGCGTCCCAGGGGCAGCCGGATCGCATGGTCGAAGACTTTGCGGCGAATCGTGATCTGCGATTGATTGACTGCTTTGGTGGCGGTCCAACGGCTGAACAGATGGACGATCGTCGCCAGAATCGTCATCACGACGACGGCGGCGGCGATCCACAACAGACGCTGCATCTTGTCGGTCGGCCAATCGAACTCGGCCAGCCAGGATGGCAGCGGTTTGGGCGGATCGGTCAGGACGCAATCGATCGCCAGTTTGGTTCCGACCGGCGGGACCAGACGTAATCCGATCGCGATGCTGAGGAAGAACAGGGCAACGACGATTTGTCGACGGTGCGGCCCGATCAGTTTCCAGAATTCGCGGATCAGTTCCCAGAAACCACGCTCGCGCGTTCCCAATTTGATCGCGCTGCGGGCGGTGCCATGATGGCCTGTGGGGCGGACTTTCTCGGCATTTCGCTGGCGAACGGTCTGGCGATAGTCGTCAAATCGGTGGCGGCTAGGCAGTGTAGGCATGCACTATTGGTAGCGCCGAAGCCAGCCGATGACAAGGTGCGGTCGCTAAATTGGGTAACGCGGTGAAGTATTTATTTCACAGCGTTGTCAAACGAGGTTGGAGCCCGGGGACGATCAATCCGCCAGACCCCCGGTTCCACGCGATGCATCGGCAGGTTGTGTTGTCTGGATAACTGGTCGAGGAATCGATCACCGCCCTCCCGCAGGTCGATGATCAGCGTGATGTCTTTCTTTGCAATCCACTCGGCCAGCCCGGAAACGTTTTGACGGTCCAGCAAGTCGTAGAAGTAGCGGCGATCGGTCCTGAAATTGTCACCGCGATGAAACCACGCGAACGCTTCGACGTAGGGGTCCGACCAAAACACGCCTTGGCGCATCAACCAGTAGTGCTGAGTGGATTCCTTGGCCAACAGCAAGGCGCGGTCGGACGGTTGCAGATAATGGGGACGCAAATCGTCCAGCGTGCGGGTCGAAGGAATCGTTTGCCAGTTCGCCCGACGCTGGCTCATGCCGGCGATCTCGACATCGAGCAAACTGTTCAATCCACGTATGTTTTTTAGCGGCGTCGCAATTTCAAAACGGAACGCCACCGCAGAGACGGTGATGAAGACGAGTAGAGCCGTGCCGATTTTGCGCCGTCCGCGGCGCGGCATGCAACTGGCGATGGCCGGAGCCACCACGGTTGACGCGATCGGGTAAGCAAACCAATGCAGCCGTTCGTAGCCGGCTGCATAATGTGGATACCGTGTCAGGAAGATGCCCGAGACCAGCCACATGCCCCAAAGCACGCCGATCGTGCTCAGGCCAGATCCGAGCAGGCGTCGTGTGCGACCGGTGCACTTGCCGAGCAACACCCGCACGCCGAGCACCAACACGCCGAGATGCATCGTTGCCAATAACCCGCATCCGGTGATCAATGAGTGCTTTAGATGAAATCGGTCACCGACCCACTCGGTCGTATCGCACGGCAACGCCGTGCCGGGAATCGTGTTGTAGAAACCGACCCAGTAATGAATGGGCCTGCGGTCCAGCGATGCTTCGTAATCGATTTGAATGATTTGGCGAATCTGCTCGTGGTTGCTTTGGGCGTCGCCGATCAGAACGACAGCTACGCACAACAGCAACGTCGCCAGGGCCAACGTGGCGGTGCGGCGAATGCCCGTTCGATCAGCGGGGGTGACGAGGATGCCAAGCGGCGCGATGAGCAACAGCAGATAAATCGCAGTCAGTGGATGGAAACGCACCAGGGCGGGAAGCAGGCCGAGCAGCGGAATGCAATATCGTGACTTGCCATGGATCCAGCCTTGCGCAAGCCAAAGGGTCGAGGGGATCAGAAAGAACAACGCAATGTCTTTGTCGAGCAACAGATTATTGGTGATGCGAAACGAATAATTGAACGCGTTGAAGTTTCGATACCAGAGCAAGATCGGACCCAGCATCGCGATCAACACGAACGGGTACGAAACACGTTTGCCCGCCAGCGACCGCAATACTTCCGCCAGGCACAGCAGCACCGAGAACGCAACCGGGATGGTTGCATAGCGAAGCAAGACTTGATCGACCGCGATGCCACTGGTGTAGGCGATCATGCCGGGCAACGAATGCCAGTAGTGCGATCTCCAGCGGGGCATCGGTTGGTCGACTTCCATCGCCGACATGCCGATCGATGAAACACGCAACGATGCGTGCTCGAGCATGTCTTGTTGCTGCAGCAGAAACTGGTGGATGTCATTGGATCGCGGTGTGCGGTAAACACAAACCGAGAACACGATCAACGTAAGGATCAACACGCCGTGTCCGCCCGGCAGGCCGATCGCGGTGGGCAGTGCACGCCCGAGGTGCTCGCGCCGGCAGATTCCCGCGCTCAGCAATCCCACCGCCCAGATCGCCAAGTACGTATTCATCCCGAATCCGAGCAACGAGGCGGCGAACGCTAGCAATCCGTGCAATGCGACGGCGGAGATCATCGCGGCGAGATGACGCCGAATCAGCGAGCTGTGGCTGCCGACCCAGGACGGAGCGATCAGCCAGCCCAGGGCCACGAATCCCGTCCAGGTCAGCTGAACACGGACATCTGCCAAATTTCCCGGGCCAAGGACCAGTGTTGCGATCAGCAGTGTCGACTGGATTGCAAGAAGCGGCAACAGATCGCGAAGTAGCGGCATGGAGGGCGAACGACGTTAAATGGGGGCGGCGGAGGACTGGACGCAACAATGCGGCGTGGAGATGCACGCTCGGTCACTCGGCGCGTCCGCCCCGCCTCACCAGGGTGAGGTGGAATCCGGCAGGACATCCGGGGCGGAGTCGGTGCGGCGGAATTTTCATGGCCTTGAGCATCCCTGGGATGTTACACTGGACCGTCTCCTCGTTGGTCTCCGCATGTCTTTTCTTTCGGAGGGTGTCCATGCTGGATCTCGTCATCGCGACTTCGGTCATGATCTGTCTGTGTCTGGTGATCGGATGGTTGGTTGCGTTACGGATGAAGCGCGAATCCCGTCTGTCCAGCGTGGTGTTGTGTGTTTCAGTGCTTTCGGCCGCCGGCTACGTGTACTTTTTCAATGGCATGTTGACGTGGGCCCGTTTCGTTCCGTTGACCGCCGCGATCGTGTGGACCAATTTTGCGCCGATCTTCTTGTGCGTGGCGTCGGCGGCAGCGCTGGCGATCCCCAATCGTCCGCTGTGGCGGCGCGGTGGGTTATCGTTGGTGCTGGGTGTGTTCGCCACCGCGATGCTGTTGCAGCCGATCGTCCAGCCGGTGATTCGCCCGGTGCGGCACAGCATGAACACGGTTTGGCTGGGGCACGACGTGTGTCAACAATCCGGCAGCGTGACGTGCAGCCCTGCGGCGGCGGCAACGTTGTTGAAAGCCAATGGGATCGATGCCGAAGAACATCAACTCGTGCAATGGTGTTTGACCGACGCGCTCGGGACGACTTCGTTGGGGCTGTGGCGCGGGCTGCGGCTGGCGACGGCCAAGACGGATCTGGAGCCGGAAGTGATGGACGTGACGCTGGAGGATCTGCTCAGCCGTGAACATCGCGACGACCTTTTCCCCTGCTTGATCCTGGTCGGGTTTCCGCGGTTCGGAACCGTTGCCTCACCCGAAGTCGAATCACGCTACATCAAGGACTATGGTTGGCCGCGAGGGTTTCGGCACAGTGTCGTCTTGTACGGACCGGCCGAGGATGGCGGGGTCGAAGTCGGTGATCCGTCGATCGGCCGCGAGCGTTGGGCGAAGCAGGATCTTGAGATCTTGTGGCGTGGAGAAGCGGTGCGTTTGGTGCGTCGCGAATCCTAGTCTTCGGCGTGATCGTTTCGAAGATGTTTTCGCGGGGTTGAGGACATCGCCCCCGCGGCGCTGCGAGTCGGGGCGGGAGAAGCCCAATACCGCTGAGCTAACTTCAATGGTGGCGCCCGGGCGCTGGCGCGAACCGGCTGATATCAAACGATGATCAGCCGTTTGGCGCGAGCCTACGGGCCCACGCTAGAGAAGCCGACGGGGCCCATGCTAGAAAGTACGACGCTTGACTTGGCTGAGTTGGGCTGAAGCCTGGACACCAACGTGCGCGGATTAGAGCTTTCTCGCTTCGGTGGCGAGTTTCGCTAGTCGCGTGGTGAGTTCGTCTTCGAGTGATTGCATCAGCGGGTCACGCTGGCCTTTGGGGGCCCGTCGCGTGTCGACTTCGATGGCCGGTGCGAATTCGATGACCGCCTTCAATGGAATCGTGTGATCGGCGTTTCCGTTGACGGTTTCTTGCATCCGCTGGATGGTTTCGACGATGCGGGTGTCGGTCACCTGATCGGGCATCAGGTAGCTATCGGGATAGGACGAGAGGTCTTGGGCAAAATCGGCCGCGAGGACACAGCGTTTCAATTCGGTCGCGGTGGAGGGATCAGCACCGTTATCGAAATAACGCGAGGACGCGGTGGAGCGAATCAGCCGGACGCGTTCGCGGGTTTCCTTGGACGGTTGGTCCAGTTTCATCTGGGCTTCGGTGGACGACAGGACGTGTGCGATCAAGTTGTCTCGTCGTGTGGATAAGTCGCCGCCGTTGGAATGGCCGAAGTACTGGACTTCTTTGAGCGCCAACAGGGCTTCAGCGAGTTGAACGGTGCGTTCGCGAATGCTGCGGCGGGGCATCAGTTTCCAACCGAGACGCAGTTCGAATTGGTCCAATTGCTGCGTCGCCCAGCGGTCGATTTTTTCCAGGCACAGGTACTTGATGGCGACCGGATGGACGACGACTTGTCCGCTGCCCGCTGCGGCGGGTTGGGCCGGGTCGGCGTGACGCTTGGCGCGGCGTTTGGCGGCGGTCCGGGCGATGAAGGCGACGCCGTCGAGCAATGGTTTTAGCTGGTCGTTGGTGCGGTTGGTGGTGCCTTCGGGGAAGATGATCAACGGCCGTCGGCCTTCGACCAGGATGTCGATTGCGGTTTCGAGTGATTGCCGATCGTTGCCTTCGCGAAAAATGCTGAACGCTCCCATGCGTCGCAGCGCAAAGCGGTCGAAACGGCCTTCGTTGAACAGGTGCCAGGACGCCATCGCGTGCACATGGATGCCCAGTTGTCGTGCCGGCCAACCCATGACCAGCGGATCGGCGTAACGGCAGTGATTCGGCGCCAGCAGCACGCCGTGTTCGGCATCCAGGGACTGCTTGAGGTGCTCGGTGCCACGCAATTCGTAGTCGACCACGCCTTCTTTGCGTTTCAAATAGCGATCGTACAAACGCAGCCGCTGGATCAGCCAGGGCCACAGCGTGCCTCGGAAGGGAGGGACGAATTCGTACGGACGCTCGAAAACGACGGTCATCGGCGCTGGGGAATCTGGGGCGGAGGCGGAAGTTTGGCGGACGCAGGTTCGAAGCGTCGGCGCGGGCGTGCTGCGAACGGTTCGATGCTTGTGATCGAAAGTTTAGAGAGCCCGTCCGCCGCTGGCCATTACGGTCCCGTGACGCGGCCGAGGAAAACCCCCAGCCCGACCGCCACGATAAAGAAGGCGACCAAGAGGGCGGCGATCAGCACTTTATCGACGCCTTTTTCTTTGGCCGGCTTTCGGCTATCGGCTCGATGCACATCGGATTCACTTCCGACATGAACGCTGGAACGCCCTTCGCTGCGTTCGGGGTAGTGCGGTCGCTTGCCGATCGCCGATTTCGGTTTCGCGGCCGGGGTTGGCCGAGCGGTCGCCCCGCCGTAGCCCGATTCGACTTGCAGGTCTAAGAAGCTGTTGTCATTGAAGTCGATCTTGGAGCGTTTCACGTTGACCATCTTTCCGCTGTCGTTGGCGCTTAATCCTTCGCCGCGGATCAGGCGACTGCGGCTGCTGGCCAGCGTGTCGTCGTTTTTGTTGGACAGCGTGTCGCCGCCCTGGTTGGGGCGAACGTCGTTGTCGTCCAGCGAGATCGATGACGACCCGTCTCCGTCGAGGTCCGGCAGTTCGCCCAGACCGATGGTGACTTTTTGGCCGCGGGGAACTTTGGCGACGAATCGTTCCAGGACTTCGGCCACGTCGGTCGCTGATTGGTAGCGATACTTGGGATCCTTTTGGATCATCTTCACGCAAATGCCCTCCAGTTCGCCGGGGACATTGCGTTGGATTTCCCGGATCGGTTTGGGCATCTCTTTTTGATGCATCGCGATCCGCTGGGCCAACGTGCCTTGGTTGAACGGCGGTTGACCGGTCAACAGAAAGTACATCGTGCATCCGAGTCCGTAGATGTCCGCACGATGATCGACGGTATGGCTGTTGAGGGCTTGTTCGGGGGCGAGGTAATCCGCGGTGCCGAGGACGTTTTCGTTGTTGGCCACCGTCAGCGATTCGTCTTCCTCAGCCCCCATCAGCGCAAGCCCCATGTCGAGCAGGCGAACGGTGTGGGAGGAATCGAGCAGCAGGTTGGCCGGTTTGACATCGCGGTGGATCACGCCTTTGGAATGGGCGTGGGCCAAACCGCGGGCGGCTTGCCCGATCACTTCGGCTGCCGTTGACGGATCCAGGGCGCCGTCGCGTTTGACCAGCGCTTGCAGATCCAGACCGTCGACGTATTCCATCACGATGTAGTGCACATCGCCTTCGTTGTCGATGTCGTAGGCCAGCACGATGTTCGGATGGTTCAGCGATGCGATCGCTTTGGCTTCGAGTTGAAACCTGGCCAGATACGACGAATCCGAGACTCGTTTCTTGGGCAACACCTTGATCGCGCGACGATCATGTAGCTTGGTGTGTTCGGCCAGATAGACGCTGCTCATCCCGCCGGTGCCGATGTGGCCGAGCAGTTTGTACTTGCCTAAGAAGAAGCCCTTGTATTTTCCGTTGAGTAGCTTTTCGTTGTGCCACTCGGTCAGCAAGCCGTTCTTGACGAACAGTCGGGCCAGCGTCTTTGCGTCTGCCGGCAACCCGCCGTCGTAGTGTTCGCGAACCTTCTCCAGCAACCGCTTCATTTTGACTGGGTCAACCAGGCGGCTTTTCTCGACCAGCTCAAGAAACTTGTGGGGCGACGGTTCCGACATAAGTGACCGTGTTGGTGGTCTGGCGACACCAGGATTCGTGGTTCAGCGTGCCAGATTTTCCAGGGTATCAATTTTGGCGAGACGAGAAGTCTACGCAACTTGCGGGCCTCATTGGAGAGGAACGCGGAAAATCGGAAAATGATTTTCACAAATTAAGTTGCTGCGACGTCCAGTCACGCCCAACTCGTATGGTAACCGCATTGACAGCAACAATCACACCAAACAGAGGGAATCTGACGCGGTTAATGTCACGCGAGGTTTGGTTTTAGCGGTTGAGATGGGCCGGGGACGGATGTCTCGTCGGCTTGAGAATTCGTCCGGTCACGTTTCCCTGGGGTGCTCAAGAACGCCTGGGGGCGGATAATGCACGTTGTCTTTCCGTCTGCGTGACCCTTCACCACCCCTCTCGAAGCCGTTGGTTTGGATGCATCGAAGTTCTGGCCGAAAACTGATTCTCGGCGTGATGGCCAAGTACTGGGCGTCGGGACAGGTGAAAACCCGGCTGGGTGCCGCCATCGGGATGCGCCAAGCGGCCGACGTGCATCGGGCGTTCTGTCAGCATCTGGCCAGGCAGCTGGCCGCCGTCGCGGAAGAGCGTTCGTTTGTGATCACGCCCCGCGAGCGGCAAGCCGATTTTGCGGCGCTGTTGCCCGACGGCTGGGGGATCGCGTTCCAGGCCGAAGGTGATCTGGGGGCTCGGATGAAAGCGTGGTTCATGCAAGCCACCGAATCGGATGTCGATCGGGTCCTGGTCGGTGCCGATTGCCCCCTGTTGGATGCTGCGGTTGTCGACCGGGCCGGAGCGTTGCTCGGGGAGCACGACGTGGTTCTGGGGCCGGCGATCGATGGCGGTTATTACTTGATCGGTTTGAAAGGCCCGTGGCGGGATGTGTATCAGGGGTTGATGGACGAGATGCCTTGGAGCAGTGATTCGGTGTTCGATCTGACGTGTCACCGCGCCGAGCAGGCTGGCTTACGTCTGGCAACGTTACCCCCGATGGAAGATGTCGACACGATCAAGGAGTTGCAGCACTTGGCGAATCAATTGAACCAGTGCGCAGGCGAGACGCGTTACCCGTCACTGTATCGGACCGTCGAACAAGCCGTGTCGCAGCGGGGGATGGCATGAAGACGGACGTGGTGGTGATCGGCGCCGGGGCCATCGGATTAACAGTCGCTTATGAATTGGCCCGTCGCGGCCGGACGGTGACGGTCATCGATCGGGACCGATTGGTCGCCGTGGAAACCGATGCCTGTTCGATCCAAACGCCGTTTCGATCCGCCACGTCGTGGGCTGCGGCGGGCATTCTTCCGCCGGCCAATTTCGACAGTGCGACCGACCCGATGGATCGACTGCGCGGGCTCAGTCACCGGCTGTTTCCCGAGCTGGTGGAACGGTTGAAGGCGGAGTCCGGTGTGGATTCACAACTGGCGCGCTGCGGCGGATGGTATCTGTCGGACACGGCCGGTGAGACCGCATCGATGGTGGGCATGGTTTCGTTCTGGCGTGAGTTGTCGATCGAGTGCCAGGAGAGGCCGCTCGAAGAGTTGAGTGCGGCCGAGCCGGCGCTGGCGAGTTGGGCCGAAAACACGCCGCGTGCCAGGGCCTGGTGGGTGCCCGATGAATACCAGATTTGTCCGCCGCTGTTCTTGCAAGCCTTGATCGGCGCCTGTGATCGATTGGGGGTGACGTTCCTGGATCAGTCGAGTGTGGTTGATCTCAGCGAAGTCGGGGCGGACGTGACGATTTCGGTGGAAGGTCGGCGTCAGCCGCGGCGTCAGGTGCACGCCGGGCAGGTGGTGGTTTGTGGCGGCACGTGGAGCGGTTTGATGGCCGAGCGGTTGAAGCTGGCGACCAGTTTGGTGCCGGTCCGCGGTCAGGTGTTGCTGCTGAAAACCGAGACGCCGGTTCTGTCGAGTGTGATCAATCTGGGGCAACGCTATTTTGTTCCCCGGCGCGACGGAGCCGTGCTGGTCGGTTCGTGCGAAGAAGAGGTGGGGTTTCAACGCGGGACGACGCCGGCGATGCTTGCGGAGTTTCGCGAGTTTGCTCACCGTGTTTGTCCGCAGCTAAAACGAGCACGAGAGCTGGGGGCCTGGTCTGGTCTGCGGCCGTTGACGTTTGACGGATTCCCGATCTGTGGCAAATTGCCCGACAGCGATTCGATCTTTGTTGCGACGGGACATTTCCGCAGCGGCATTCATCTTTCGCCCGGGACCGCCACGTGCCTGGCCGACGCGATGGCCGGTGACCAGCCGACGATCGACCTGCAACCGTTTTCCGTCGGCAAACAGCAATCGGACCCCTTTTTCATGGAGACAAAATGACTGACGTAACCGCTACATTGGAACCGCCTGGATCGATCGCCGTGATCGGTGCCGGGCCGCTGGGCATCGAAGCGGCGCTCTATGGTCGCTTTCTGGGTTATGACGTGACGCTGTTTGAGGCGGTGGCGGTGGCCCATTCGGTCGCCGGAAAGCGTGACGAGCCGATCCCGATGATGCCCGATCGATGTGTTTCACCGTTGGCCAGGGGGGCGTTGGAAGCTCAGGCCGGCGATGCCGACCCTCAGCCGTTGCCGTTGTCGATCGGCGAATGGATCGACCGGGTCTGGTTGCCGTTGACGGAAACCGATTTGCTCCGCGGTCGCCTCCGCTGTCCCGTCCGTGTGACGGCGATGGGGCTGGTGTCTGCCGGTGCGGAGGACGAAGCGGCCGAAGAAACGGGGGATGACGACGACGACGTGCCACCAGATTTTCAGCTGACGCTCGATGACGGGACGTCGGCCGACTTTGAAGCCGTTATCGTGGCAACCGGCGCCGAAAGCGAGGAGATCAGCCGGTCGTTTGCTCTGCCCGCGGATTACCTGTTTGCAGTCGGCCGGCAGCAAACGGGCGATGCCGAAGTGGACTTTTGGGGCGGGCTGAAAGAAATCGTGGCCGTCTACGCCGCGCTGGGCGGACGGGCGGATCTGGACCTGTACCAGCCCCGACGCGGATGAGACTGCACTTGATTTATCGGGCGATTTAGGCGAGATAAAGCGGTAGCCGGACCGGCGTCCAGGACCGTTCGATCGCGTCGCATCCTACGGCTGAGTTCAACCGACGAATGGATCCAATGGTAAATCCCCTGTTTCGCGTTTCAGTTTGTTTCGCCGCGTTGGTGCTGTCGCATTGCTTTGTGCTGTCGTTGGGCACAACCATCGCCCACGCACAAGAGCGGCCGCAGGGTCATTCGGTCTATCGCAACCCCGTCGCGACGGTTCCTGAGCGTGCGTCGACTGTCGCGTTTGGCGATCATACATCGGGCGATCATACATCGGGCGATCAGACGTCTGCCGATCGTGATGCGGCCGATGCGTTCCCCGCCTTGGTGGTTTCTGGAGACGCCGCGGCGGACGATGGGCAGGCGGCGGGAGGCACGTTGGCCGGGCCGGTCGTGACGACGGTCAGTTCGCTGTTGGTGGTGCTGGCGGTTTTCGGCGGGCTGGTTTGGATTTCACGTCGTTATGGTTCGTCTGGAACACTGGCCGGCGCGTTGCCCGAGGATGTGCTGCGAAATCTCGGCAGTGCGGCGATCGACGCCAAAACACGTGTGACGTTTCTGAAGGTGGGGGCTCGCATTCTGGTGATCGGGCAGACCCCGAGCGGTGACCCCCAGACTCTTTCGGAGATCACGGAACCGGACGAGGTCGCTCGATTGACCAATCGGTGTTTGGGACGACCGGAGATCGTTGGACGACGGACCGCTTATCCCGGTGGGATGGATCGGGGCGGCGTGGAATCGTCGCGTCGCGATTTGGCCGCCGGATGAGTTGGGCGATTCTGGCCGTTGCGATTCTGTTGTTGGTCGGTGTCGTCTTGCGGCAATCGATCGCTGCCTTGCGGGTGCTGTTCATTCCAGGGTCAGTCGTTGCCGGGTTTGTGGGGTTAACGACGGTCACGTTGCTGGGGCGATGGGGTGGCGACGTCATCGCGGCGGAGACGGCGGAGGTCAATGCGACGTTGGCCAGTTGGCCGGGACCGCTGATCGCCGTGGTGTTTGCGGCGATGATGTTGCAGCAATCCGGCGGCAGCCCACGACCGCACGATGATTCCACCGCGCGACGCGTGGGCCGCCAGGGATTGATGGTCTGGATCATCGTGCTCGGCGAAACGATGGTCGGATTGTGGGCGACGTGGTTGTTGATCCAGCCGCTCTATGACGTGCCCAACTCGTTTGGCATGTTGATCGAAACGGGTTTCGCCGGAGGTCACGGCACGGCGGCGGCGATGGGGCAGGTGTTCAGCAGCCCACAAGTTGGCTTGGAGGCCGGATTGGATCTGGGGTTGCTGATGGCGACGTGCGGGCTGGTGTATGGCGTCGTCAGCGGTATTTTCTGGATCAACGTGGCCGCGCGGCTGGGATGGTTGCGCGGTGATTCGGCGGAATCTTCCTCGCCGAGCGCAACGCAAGAAAAGCAGCCGATCGGGTTTCAGACCACGTCATCGGACGCGATCGACCCGCTGCTGTTGCAGATCGTCTGGGTCGCCTTGGCCGTCGGTGTGGGAATGCTGATGCAGACGGCCGTGCTGGCGCTGGCCGGGCAAATCGACGTGGCGCTCGGTGCCGGGGCGGCTTCGGGGGCCAAGGGCGCCGACGCAGAGTTGTCCAAGCGGATGGCGGCGAGCAACGTGATGGATTTTCCCCTGTTCATCTACACGATGTTCGGCGGCTGGCTGGTTCGCCGCGTCCTGCGCGCTCTGGGGCAATCCCATCGCGTCGATTCGGCGACCATCGAGCGGCTCAGTTCGACGGCGATGGAGGTGTTGGTGGTCGCCGCGATCACGTCGTTGAAGCTCAGTGCCGTGGCGGCATTGATCGGGCCGTTTTCGATTTTGTTTGTTTGTGGGGCAATTTGGACGGCGATCTGTTTGATGGTCCTGTCTCGCTGGGTATTGCCTGGAGAGCACTGGTTTCCACTCGCGTTGATCAACTACGGCATGTCGACCGGCACGACGGCGACGGGGTTTGTGTTGCTGCGTGTCGTCGATCCGGAACTGAAAACGGGCGCGGCGAGCGACTATGCGCTCGCGGCACCGCTGTCGGCACCGTTCATCGGCGGCGGGATTTTGACGATCGCGTTACCGCTGGTGATGTTGGAACGCGTGTCCATCGCTTGGCCGGCGTTGGGAGTCGGTGCGGTCGTCTTGGTGCTCGTTTTGGTGGGGCGGCATTTGGGGCGTGCGAAGCGTTAAGGCATTGGGGAGGAGTCGCAAGCTGGAAGCTTGGGCCACCGGGTGGGGAGGACCTTGGCTGACCAACGGTCCTTCGCGAAGGGGAGCCGGATGGTTAGAACATGTCGATCGTTTCCCTTGTTCTTCGGAGTTTGTTTTGTCTGCCGCTTCTGTGACCGCCGACGACTTTCCGCCGCTGCCGGCCCCCACGTTTGGGCACCGGGTCGCGGTTTGGTGGATGATCTTGAAGACATCGTTAGGTGAACGTTTGGTGTATCGCGGCGATTTCGCGCTCGGCACGCTGATGCGTTTCCTGCCGATCATCACTCAGATCTTTTTGTGGTACGCCGTGTTTGATTCGATCGGGGATCCCGAGGGGGATTCGGCGGCGGAGATCGGAGGATTTGGTTTCCGCGACATGGTGGCGTATTACTTGCTGACGATGATCGCCCGCGCGTTTTCCAGTATGCCGGGATTGGCGTCGGGCATTGCCCAGCAAATCCGCGAAGGTGAAGTGAAGCGATTTCTGATCCAGCCGATCGATTTGATCGCGTTTCTGCTGATCACCCGCGTGGCTCACAAGTTGGCCTATTATGCGATCGCGGTCGCCCCGTTCGCGTTGGTGTTTTTTCTGGCGCGAGATTACTTCGTCGGCGGTTGGCCGAGCCTGCCGGTTTTCTTGGCGTTTTGCGGTTCGTTGGTGATGGGGTTTCTGATCGGTTTTTTCCTGGAAGCGACGATCGGGATGATCGGGTTCTGGTTCTTAGAAGTCAGTTCGTTGCTGTTCGTGATCATGTTGTTCAGCTTCTTTCTGTCCGGTCACATGTTCCCGTTGACGATGTTGCCTGAGAGCGTGTTGACGGTGGTGAATTGGTTGCCGTTCAAGTACCTGGCCTATTTCCCGGCGGCGATCTTCCTGGAGAAGATTCCCGAGGACGAGCTTGCTATGGAAATGTGGATTGAGGCCGGGTGGCTGGTGTTCTTCATCATCTTGTGCCGCGTCGCCTATGCGCGTGGGGTCAAACGCTACAGCGGTTTTGGAGGTTGAGTTCGATGGAAGAGCTACGCCGGTATGGCCGCGTGTTTGCGACCTTCGCGCGGAACAGTCTGGTGCGTGACATGACGTTTCGTTTGAACTTTTTCTTGCAGTGCGTCAGCAGCCTGGGCTGGACGGCGATGAACGTCGGTTTCTACTTGATCATCTTCGAACACACCGGTTCGATCGGAGAGGGCACGGGGTGGGACCGCGATCGATTCTTTTTGTTCATCGCGACGACCTGGTTCATCAATTCGTTGGTGCAGGCGTTTTTTATGCCCAATGCCCAGGAATTCAGCGAGATGATTCGAACCGGCGGATTGGATTTTGCGTTATTGAAGCCGATCGATACACAGTTTCTGATTTCGTTTCGGCGGGTCGATTGGAGTCAATTGTCGAACTTTTTTGCCGGCGGGGTGATCGCCGCGGTCTCGCTCTGGAATCTGGCCCATCGCGAGGTCGATCCGATGGTGCCGTCGCTGTTGTCCGTGTTGCTGTACGTCGTGTTTCTGCTCTGTGGGATCTTCATCATGTACAGCGTGATGATCGCGTTGAGTGCGACGAGTGTTTGGTTGGGGCGCAATCAGTCGCTGTATAATTTTTGGTTTTACATCACCAATTTCAGCCGCTATCCGATGGAGATTTACAACCGCGGCTACTTGGGCAAGCCCCTGTTCGGTCTATTCACGTTTGTGATCCCGATCCTGTTGGTGGTGAACGTTCCGGCCCGAATTTTGGCTGATCCGTTGGTCGCCCGCGAAGAGGGCTCGGGGTGGTACATCGTTTGGGCGGCGGTGATGACCGTGTTCAGTCTGTGGGCCAGTCGCTGGATGTTTCGCAAGAGTTTGCTGAGTTACCGCAGCGCCAGTTCCTGAGCGCGGGACGACGCGTGGCCCCTTGCTCACGCGTGCGGGCTTCAATCGACAGGCCTATTCGTCTCTAGCGTTTGAAGAAGGTGGTTGGATCCAGTGTGATGCTGCAACAGTCGCAAAGGGAAAACGACCATTCGATCGATGCGTCCAGGTTTTCAAACTCTTTGGCCGTGAGTCGAAAGGCTTCGACGGATTCTGCTTCAGGGTCGAGGATCAAATAAATGCCCACGCCGGCTTGTTGATAGAGGGATTTTTTATGAGTCCGGTCACGATCGGCCGTGGCGGGTGAAAGGATTTCTGCAACGATCGCCGGCGTCGTTCTGACATGGCCGTTTGGGGGCGGGCCGCAGACGACTAATGCATCAGGGCGGACGACGGTATCGTCTGCGATGATCCAGTCGATTTCACACAACGCCGTCGCATCGCAGTTGACCGAGCGTAGTGCGAGTCGTAATTCTGAGACCAAATTGACAAGCACCATTTGGTGTTTTCCGAACGGGCTGGGGCTCATCGAGATCGGAATCCCGTTCCAGAGTTCCCAGTCCCCTTCCCATCGCTGGTAATCTTCCAGGGTGTACGAGGGAAGGTACTTTGCTGCGGCGGACATCAGTGAATCCTGGGGGGCAGGTGTTGAAGCAGCTCCATTGTAGCGACGCCATCCAGGGCTCGTTAGCGTGCGAGATGGTGGAGGAGTTGGGCGGCGTCGAGTACGCTGACCGGTGCGGTACGAGAGACAGCGACAAGGAAAAACAGATGGACGTTTCGAAAGACATCGTTTGGCACCAGCACAGTGTGGATCGCGAGCAGCGTGAGCGTCAGCTCGGGCAGCAGGGCTGTGTGATTTGGTTCACGGGGCTGAGCGGGTGTGGCAAGAGCACGATTGCCAACGCGTTGGACGCGATGTTGGTGTCCGAGGGACGGGCGACGACGTTACTCGATGGCGACAACGTGCGTCACGGGTTGTGTGCGCCGCCGGCGGTGTTGGAGCCCGAGCATGGGGCGGAATTTGCGGAGCGGTTCGGTTTGGGGTTTGGCGCCGTGGATCGAGAGGAAAACATCCGGCGGATCGGCAACGTGGCGGCGCTGATGGCTTCGGCGGGGTTGATCACCTTGACGGCGTTCGTCAGCCCTTATCGTCGAGACCGCGACCGGGTGCGAAAGATCGTCGCCCAGGCGGGGCGGGCGAGTGATTTCGTGGAGGTGTTTGTCGACACGCCGTTGGAGGTGTGCGAGGCGCGGGATCCAAAAGGTTTGTACAAGAAGGCTCGGGCGGGCGAGATCAAGCATTTCACCGGAATCAGCGATCCCTACGAATCCCCCGAGTCACCGGAGATTCGCCTGGACGGGGGGGCAGGCGAGAGTGTCGAGGCGATGGCCGGTCAAGTGCGGGAGTGGTTGGTCGGGAAAGGGGTGTTTTAGGGGGCATTTCAAGGGGGAGTTTCAGGTTTCAAGTTTCAAGTGTGCTGTGAAACCTGAAACTCGAAACTTGAACTTGATGCCCACAAAATTTGCCGTTGCGGTATTGGGCGGTGTCGGTAAACTACCGGACCGTAAATCAGACACGAAACAATAAATTGGTTTGAAAGTAAGTACGAAATGACGATTTCGAAGCAGCGAAAAGCTGAAGTCATCAAAGAACACGGTGCAAATGACGGCGATTCTGGGTCTCCCGAGGTTCAGATCGCGATTTTGACCGAGCGAATCAACGGTCTGACCGAGCACATGCGGACGCACAACAAAGATTACGCGTCGCGTCGCGGATTGCTCGGTTTGGTCAGCCGTCGACGTCGCTTGCTTGATTACGTCCGCGGGGAAGACCCGCAGAGGTACCTCGATATCATCGGAAAGCTGGGCATCCGTAAGTAGCCCGGGTTCGGCCGCTCTGGCGTGACGAAGGCTTCGGCCAAGAGTCGCCATCGCGGCGACCTGAGATTGATTTCTCGCTTTCTTCTTCACGCCCGGAAGGCCTCGATGCCAATCGCCGGGCGGGTTCCGGCAAGCGCTGTGCTTGCCGCTGTCGTGGGTGATTGCGACCTATTCCCCACCAGGACAGGACCTTTTCTCTATCGCGCCTGATCGTGCTCGCTGGCGTCGGACCGTGCCGGCGAGTGTCAATTCGCATCGGGGGTGTTCTAATTTCGATCTGTTGGTCGAAAACGGTTCAATCATCGTTCATGACTTCGGGCACCCGCGGGCAATCGGGCCGGTCGGTCACCGGAGTAATTTTGTTGTAGTTGTAGTTGCAGGAAGGAAAGTAAAGTGACTGTGAATAAAGTTCGCGTCGAAAAGAAAATCGGACGCCATGTGTTGTCGTTCGAAACCGGTCAATTGGCGAAGCAAGCCGCCGGTGCAGTGTTGGTTCAGTACGGTGAGACCGTCGTTCTGGTCGCTGCGGCCAGCGGTACCCCGCGACAGGGAATCGATTTTTTCCCCTTGATGTGTGATTACCGCGAACGATTCGCGGCGGCCGGGAAATTCCCCGGCGGGTTTTTGAAGCGTGAAGGCCGCCCGTCGACGAAAGAGATTTTGAGTTCGCGATTGATGGACCGACCGATTCGTCCGCTGTGGCCGGAAGGTTTCATGGACGAGGTTCAGGTCCAGGCATTTGTCGTCGCCAGTGACCAGGAAAACGACGGCGACGTGTTGGCGATGAATGGAGCCGGTGCGGCGCTGCACATCAGCCCGTTGCCCTTCCTGGGGCCGATCGCTTCGGTCCGCGTCGGCAAGGTCGACGGACAACTGGTCGCTTTCCCGAGCAATTCGGATCTGGAAGAAAGCGAACTGGACATGATCGTCAGCGGCTCGCGCGAGCAGGTGGCGATGATCGAAGGTTTCGCCAACGAGATGCCGGAAGAAGAAATGATGGAGGCGATTCAGTTCGCCCACGCCGCGATCCGCGACGTGATTGATCTTCAAGACGAGCTGTACCAGAAGGTCAACCCGCAAAAGGTCGAATACACGCCGCCGGAAGATGACGGCTTGATGGACCAAATTTCGTCGCGTTATTACGACGAATTCAAAGCCGCGATGCAAACCTCGGGCAAGCAAGAACGCGCCGCCGCCGTCAGTGCACTGCGTGACAAAGCGATGGCCGAAATGATTCCCGATCCGAACGCCGAAGGCGCGATTTGCACCAAGCGATTCAAGTCGGTTTGGCACGATCTGGAGGGCAAGGTGGCTCGTGACCTGATTGTCGCCGGAACCCGACCGGACGGCCGCGACAACACCAGCTTGCGTCAGATCCACTGCGAAACCGACGTTCTGCCCCGTGTCCATGGCTCGGCCGTGTTCCAGCGTGGTGAAACGCAAGCGTTGATCACGGTGGCGCTGGGGACGGCGCGTGACGAACAGCGAGTCGACGGATTGCACGACGAGTTCAGCAAGAAGTTCATGCTCGACTACAACTTCCCCTCCTTTTCTGTCGGCGAATGTCGACCGATCCGTGGACCGGGCCGTCGTGAGATCGGGCACGGTTGCCTGGCCGAACGCAGCGTCGCGCCGGTGCTTCCGGCCGCCGATGAATTCCCCTACACCGTCCGCGTGATCAGTGACATCACCGAGTCCAACGGCAGTAGCTCGATGGCGTCGGTTTGCGGTGCCACCTTGGCCCTGATGGCCTCGGGTGTCCCGATCAGCAACCCGGTCGCCGGAATCTCGGTCGGTCTGGTGCGTAATTCAGAAGACGAGTACGTCTTGCTGACCGACATCCTGGGCAGCGAAGACCACTTCGGCGACATGGACTTCAAGATCGCCGGCACGCAAAACGGCATCACCGGGATCCAGTTGGACTTGAAGGTCACCGGGATTAGCGAAGAGATCATTCGCGCGACACTGAAACAGTCGCGTGAAGCTCGCATCGAAATCTTGCGAAAGATGCTGACGACGATCCCGCGTCCGCGCCGCGAAACGGCTCCAACGGCCCCACGACTGTTGCGTACCCGTATTGCGTCGGACAAGATCGGTGCCTTGATCGGTCCGGGCGGTAAGAACATTCGTGGCATCCAAGAGACGACCGGGTGCGTGATCGAAGTGGATGATGACGGCACGGTTTTGGTCGCCGGCAACGACAAAGAGTCTGCCGCCGAAGCGATGCGTCAGGTCGAAGCCTGCACCGCGACGGTCCAAATCGGCAAGATCTATGACGGCATCGTCAGCAGCATCAAAGACTTTGGCGCGTTCGTCGAGATCCTGCCCGGACGCGATGGACTGTGTCACATCAGCGAGTTGAGCAGCGGCTACATCAGCAGCATCGACAAGGTGGTTCGCGTCGGAGACGCGATGAAGGTCTTGGTCATCGATGTGGACGAACACGACCGCGTCAAGCTGAGTCGTCGTCAAGCGCTCGAAGAGTTGGGCGAAGAGGACGAGATCGCCGCGATGGTTGCCGAGCAAGGCGACGACCGCGGTGGCGATCGTGACCGCGGCGACCGTGGTGATGGCGACAACGGTGATCGCCCGCGACGTCGTGGCGGCAGCGGACGCCGGCGTGGCGGAAGCGGTGGTGGCGGCGGCAGCCGTCGGCCTCGCGACTGAGACCCGCACCGCGTCCACGGACGCACGTAAACAATGAACCCGCCACAAGAGCCTCGGTTGTCACAACCGGGGCTCTTTCGGGTTCGCGGTAGTGGACGAGGCGACGAGTCCGTGCCGATAGCCCGACTGCAGAGGACTCGTCGCCTCGTCCACTACCCGAAGATTGAGCTGAGACGGACGACTAGGCTTCGTGCTTGAGCAGTTGGATCGTCTTTTCCATCACGTCGGCGTTGTCCATCAGGAAGCTGTGCAGCACGGGGACGGTCGTGAAGCTCTTGGCGCCGTCGAGTTTGGCTTCTTCGATCCCGACCACAAAGTCGCCTTCGCCATCAACGAGCGGATTGGCCACCGGCGTGGTGACATCGCCGGCGATGATGTGAAACGGGAACGGCGGAACGGCCAGTTTGGGCGCCAGCTGTTTCCAGTTCGCTCCGAGTTCCATGCCGCCTTGACCGGTTACCCAGCCAAACACTTTGGTCGGCGCCAGTCGCTGGGCGATCATGGCGCCCTGGTTGGGCGGCCCCAGCATGACCATCGATTCGCAGCGTGGCAGGATCTGATTCGGGTCGCCATCGGCTTGCAGGTCCCCGATCAGGTGACGCACCACAATGTTTCCCATGCTGTGACCGACAAAGCTGAACGTGTCGTCGCTGGGCAGGTCTTCGAGCAATTCACGCAGTGCGGCGGCGTGGTCTCCGATCGAACCGCGGGTGCTGGCGTAGGAGAATCGGATCGTGTGGGGGAGCTCGTTTTCGGCGAGTTGTGTTTCCAACGCTTTCATGCTGCCACAGGTCCGCATCAATCCGTGAAGCAGGATCACGTGGTGTTTAGCGGTCGACGGGGCGGTCTTGGGGCATTTCTGATTGAGCGAATCGACGCATTGTTGCTTGTTGCCCCAGGCACGACGGTAGTTGTCGGCGTCGATCAATCGCCAGTGCCCCGTCAGCGCGTTTTGTTGCACGCGGTACCCATCACGCCACAAATGGTCCGTCCAGATTTGGCTGAAATGGGTGGTTTTCAGCGGCACGTTGAAATTGGAGGTTTCCGCCATGATCGGGTCCTCGGAATGGCCCACATGCTGATGAAATTCAAAGCATAGCGAAGTGGCCAGGGCGATGGTGAGCAGAGTTCGCATGCGACAGGTCGGGGAAGTTTGAGAGGCGGCGTGCTGGGGTGTTAGGGAGCAAGAGCCTGTGCCGGGGAGATCGCTTCGGAGAAATTGGCCCGACGTTGGAAAAAGGTGCCTCGTGCTCGATCGCGCCCCTTGCTAACGCGTGCGGGCTGTGCTCGACAGGCCGCTCGCGTCGTTCCGCTAACACCTCTGCTCTTAGCGGCTGCTGCTGGAGCTTCGTCGGCTGACGCGTTCGCCGCGTTTGCTCAGGAACTGCGTCGCTTCCTCGGCCACCAGGACGGTTTCGCCCGAGCGGATTTCGGTTCGGAAACGGTGGTGTCCTTCGCTTTCGGCTTCGGCAATCACACGGATGCGAATCTCTTCGCCGGGGCGGATCGTTTCGATCGGGTCCAGCAGCACTTGGCCGGTCAGGACTTGCCCCGAGTGGCCTTCGATGCGACGCGGTTCGATGCCGTTGCTGAACTGTGCGATCGCACGGACACCGTTGGCTTGGCGGCTGCCGCGATTTTTGATCACGATTTCGTAGACGACTTCTGAACCGACCGGTGCCGGAGCGGCGGGGTCTTGCAGGGTCATCACCAGGTCGGCGATCGATTCGACTTGGGTGTCCAGGGCGACGGCCGTTTTGCCTGCGGCGCTTCCGTTGGCGGTGAAATCGAAGGTCTGTTTTCCGGGCGAAACCATCGTGCAGGAGAATTCGTAATCACGTGACGCGCCCGGCGGCAGCGAGTCGATTTCCCAGGTCAGCTTGGTGCCCTGTTTTCGCGCGACGTCGATTCCGCCTTGATAGTGGATTCCCGGCGGCAGCCCCAGACTGGCGGTGACGTTCTTGCACGTCGCCTTGCCCTTGTTGCTGATCTGCAGGTGGTAGATCGCTTCGGTGTTTTGGTACTTCGCTTCGGGGCCGGCCAGGACGGCTTCCAGTTCGGCGGCCGACACCTGAATGGTCTTTTCGGCTTGTGCCTTCAGTCCCAGGTCTCCGGCAGCGAGGCCGTGAATTTTCAAGTCGCCGAGGTCTTGGGCCGTCAGTTCGACTTCGAACTGGGCCTCTTTGCCGCTGGGGATGTCACCGATTCGCTGTGTTTGTGGCGTCGATGAATTGGGCGACAAGGTAAACACTACGTTGGGCGCCAGGCCGTCGCCGGGGTTGAGTACGCGGACCTTGTAGGTTTGCGATTCGCCGTAGACAACTTCCTCGGGGCCTTCGATCAACAGGTCCAGCAGTGGCTCGCGGACGTGGACTTTTGCGACGCTGGACTGGGGCGTCAGGGTCCAGTCGACATCCAATCGATGGGTGCCGCTTTGCCGGGCTTGCAGTCGCAGGAACAGTTTTTCGGTCTTGCCGGCGGGCAGCGTGTCGAGGGTCCAGACCAAGCGGTCGCCCGCTTCCAGGCCTTGGCTGTCGATGTCGCCGCGGGTCGTGCTTTGACCCTTGATGTCGGCCCAATCGGGGACGACGGCGCGGATCATCAATCCTTCGGCGTCGATCGAACCGCGGTTCTCCACACGAATTTCAAACTCATGCGTTTGCCGGATGATCACGCTGGACGGGCCGTGGGTGACCACGCGCAGTCCCGGCAGTTCCGAGGCGACAGCGGTTTGTCCGGCGAGAAGCTGGTTCGCTGCGGCATCGCTGGCGGTCGGTCGGGGCTGCGTCGGGGCTTGGAATGGTTGATCGGTCGCCACGGCCGATGCGGCCGGCGGAGCGGGCTGCTGCGGCGCAGATTGCTGCGGCGCGGGCTGCGGCGGTGCCGCGACAGGTTTGGCGTACGGTGCAGGCATGGATGCCATGGGAGCGCCCAGGTGGCTGCCGCCGGGACGAGTCTGTGACGGTGCGAACGTTGGGGCGTCGTGCCGATCGGGCCCGACGGAGATGGCCGGTTGCTGCGCGAGCTGCGGTACCGCGGTGCGCTGCGGGACAGGGGTGGGCTGCGGGGCGGCAATCGGTGCAGCGCTACGCTGTGCTGTGCCGTGCGGTGCCGCGTTATGCTGTGCCGTGCCATAAGGTGCAGTGTTCTGCTGCGGAGGCGTCGGGTAGGGATAGTGCCCGTAGATATAAGGGTTTTGTGAGATCGGTTGCGTCGGGGCATACGGCTGAACCGTCATCGGCGCGGTCGGGATCGTCGTCGGTGCGGTTGGGATCGTCGTCGGTGCGGCTGCAGTCTGGGCATTGGCGGTCACGCCCGAGCCGATCGGGGCGGCCGCGGGGCCGAACGGCAGGTGTGCCGGGTTCAAGGCCGCGTGGGGTTGCGGTTGGGGACGGGGGCGGAACGACGAGGCCGGTGGCCCGATGCGATGTCCGGCAACGGATCCCGTCGGCCCGAACTGGGGTGCGGCGGGAACCGGCAGGGTTGGCGCGGCCGGTTGCGGCGTTGCTGGTTGGGTCGGCGCCGATTGGGTCGGCGACAGTGGCACAGGCTGTGGTTGGGGCGTCACCGCCAGTTCCGCCGCTGGTGTCGGCCGGTCCGGCGTCGTCAACGTCGACGTCTCGGGTTTGGCAGCTGTGGGTTTGGCAGCCGGCGCGGTCAGCGCTGGGGCGGCTTCGGTTGCCGGGGTGGACGCGATGTCAACCGGTGTGGGCTGCGTCGGCATCGGCGCGTCGGCAAATGGGGTGGGAACGCTGGGCTCGGGCTGCGTTGCGGCAGCGACATCCGCCGGGGCAGCGACTTCCGCCGGGGCGGTCGGCGCCGTTTTGGGAGCAGATTGCTGCGGGGCCGCGGCGATCCTCGCCTCGTTGTCTTGTGACGGTGCGGCGGGGGTGATGCCCGTGCCAGTTTCGGTCTTGGCGGATGCAGGCAATGTCGCTTCAGGCAATGTCGCAATGGGCGTCGGCTGCGGTGCTGGCTGGAGCGCCGGTTGCGATTTGGGCTGCGGATTCAACGCGACGTCGGCAGCCGGAGTCTTTTGGGGCGCGATGGGCTGACGCGTGGGCTCGACGGGCGCCGGTGCCGGCGTGACCGGTTTGGTTTCGGTCTTGGCCAGCGCGGGCTTCGTCGTTGCAGGTTGCAGTTTGGGTTGGGGTTTGGGCGTGGTCTCTGTTGGGACGTCACGTTTGGCCACTTTCGGCACCAAGGTCTTGTTTGCAGCGCTCGTTTTTTGGGCTGCGGCGATTTCGGAGGCATCGAGGGTCGGCACGTCACGGCGACCGGACCGTCGGCTGCTCGAAAGGATCGACAGCGCGGCGTTGTCGTCGCGTTGGACTCGGCTGGATGCGGTCTGGGCTGGAGCTGTTCGACGGCTTGTCGGGGCAGCTGCCAACGCCGGGGGCTGAGGAATCGCCGGGCTGATCCGCGGAGTGGCATTGGTCGGTGAAGGCGTCGAGGGACGCGTCGACAGTTTCGATGGGCCGCCGAATCGCGTTTCATTCGGGCGCGGATCGCGAATCGGCGTCGGGCCTTTGGCCGGCGATTTCGATCGCGCTTGATGGTAGGGAATGCCTTGCCAATCGACCGTCGGGGCTGAAGTTTCGACCGGACGCGCTGCGTTGTCGGTGCCGCCGGGGCGTGTACCAAAGATGTCGCTCAGGATGCCCTTGGACTGAACCGCTTGATGATTCGAGGTTCGGGGGGCAGGCCGCGCTTGAGTGCTCGTATTGTTCGCGGCGGTTCGTTGGTTGACGCCGAACAGGCTGGGAATCAGCGACAGGCCGCGATTCGGGTCGACTTTCGGAGCCGTCGGCTGCTTGCCGACGACTTGCCGGATCGGTTCTTGTTGGCCGATGGGACGCAGACCCAGCGCGTTTCGAATCGGCGAGTTCGCGTTTGGCGACGTGGTTTCCGGAGCCGACTCCCGCGCGGAAGTGGCTCGCGCGGCCGCTCGACGGGACGCGTCACCGGGAGTCGCCGCCATGACGGGACTGGCAACCAGTAGCGTGGCGAGCGAGTAGAGAGCGAATGATTTGATGTGTCCGCGCAGCATGCGTCCATCTCGTGAAGTGCGTAAAGAGAGCTTGTCATTCACGGTATCGGAATCGCCGCTGAAACAATTGAGTAGAATTTGACGGTTGTGCGGAATGTCTGGCGGCCGCTGCGGTTTCACGCCGCTGCGGTTTCACGCCGCTGCTGTTTCACACCGCGACCGCACTTCGCGTCTTCCCCTGCCCGTTGTCCCACGTCAAACACACTCCCATGAAACTTCGCCCTCGGTCTCTCTCGATTCGATCGCTCACGCTCTGTACAGGTTTCCTCATGACGACCGTTCTCTCTGGCCCAGCCGTCGCCGAGACCATCGATGTTTGGTTCGGGACCTCGACGTCGCGACAGGGACTCAGCAAGGGGATTTATCATGGGCGATTCGATACCGACAGCGGTAAGCTGACCGACGTAGAACTGGCGGCTGAAATCGGCAGCCCGGGATTCTTGGTGAAACACCCCAGCGGCAAGATGCTTTACGCCGCCGCCAGCGATGGCGGGACGCCATCGATCGTCGCCTATCGAATTGAAGGCGGTGGCGGTGAGGCCACGCTGGTCAAGGACAGCAGTGTGCCGATCGGAGACGGCGGCGCGGCCCATGTATCGGTCAGCCGGGACGGCAAAGTCGTCTTGTCGGCACAGTACGGGGCGGGCTCGACCGCTTGCTTTTCGCTGGACGATTCGGGCAGCCTGGTCAAACGAACCGATCTGCAAAAACACCCGGTCGGCTCCGGCGTGATCCCGAACCGTCAAGACACCGCGCACGCCCACTGGACGGGAACCTCTCCGGACGATCGCTTCGCCTTTGTTCCCGATCTGGGGTTGGACAAGGTCGTCATCTACAAGCTGGAGACGAACAACGCCAGCTTGCAGCCGCACGGTTACGGTATCTGTCCTCCCGGCAGCGGACCGCGGCACATGAAGTTCCATCCGAATGAAAAGACGATCTATGTGCTCAACGAGTTGGCGCTCTCGGTCACGGTGTTCGATTACGACGCCCAGGCCGGCACGATGACGCCCATCCAAACGATTGAAACGCTGCCCGAAGCAGTCAAGGCGAAGGAGGTCTTTAACAGTTCCTCTGAAATTCGCGTTCACCCCAATGGCAAGTTTGTCTACGCGGCCAATCGCGGCAATGACACGATCACGGTTTATGCCGTTGATTCATCGACGGGCAAACTGAGCCTGGTCGAAGTCGAACCGATCCGCGGCGCGTGGCCACGGAATTTCAACTTGGATCCGACGGGCAAGTGGTTGCTGGCGGCCGGCCAAGCTTCCAACACGGTCGCGATTTTCAAGATCAACCAAGACACCGGTGAGTTGCAGTTCACCCGGGATGCGGTCTATGTCCCCAGTTCGATATGTGTGCTGTTCTAGGGGGCGTGATGTCGTTCGTAACGGCGTGGCAAAACGATGGGGCAAAACGATGGGGGCAAAACGATGGGGCGGGAAGATCGGCGAAGGGGCTTGCGCGGTTCGGATTGATTGGGCCGCCCGCTCGCGGTGGCATGCAGTGCGTCTGCACCGTCTGAAATGCAAGGTTTGCTTCCCGCGTCATGGTCGTTTCCAAGTTTGCCGCGTTGTTTACTCACGGAAGTTGCGAATGCTAAAACGGGCTGGCATCGTTCACGCCGAAGGGATCGTCATCCGGTTCCTGAGTCGTTTCAGGTTGGGACGGTGGAGTTTCGGGGATAAAAAATCCGCCATCGCTCGTCGAAGCATTGTCAGAGGCGGCGGCTTGCTCTTCCTGTCGCAACTCAAGGTAAGATCCGGTAAGCAATCGGTCTTCGCGGTCTTGGCCCGCCGCGACAATGATGGCGGATTCCGCGATCAATTTCTTTTCCTTGACGTTGATGGCATGGCATCTTGTTTGGCAGAGGCCGCATCCGACACATTTGTCCGCCATTACGAGCGGTGCCGCGAGTCCAGTGCCTTCGATTGGCTGGCCCGCTTCGTTCAATTCGACCCCGACTTGTGTGTATTCGATTGCGTGATAACCGGCGGCGTTGCACTCCTGCACACACAAGTCGCATTCTTCACGCCCCGCCGCGGGTAGGCATGTTGCTTCGTTGACGATCGCAAGCCCCATTCGAGCCACGCGTTTTTCTTCGATCGGCAGTGCGCGGATGGCGCCGGTCGGACAGACCTGACCACACGCGTTGCAACTGGACTCACAGCCCGCCCAATCGGCCACAACGATGGGTGACCATAATCCCTCTAGCCCCTGTTGGAATCCCTCAGGCTGCAACACGTCGTTGGGACAGGCCTTGAAGCACTCTCCGCAGCGAATGCACATCTCCAGGAATTCCTTTTCCGGAACGCTTCCGGGAGGACGCACCGGACGAATGGCGTTCGGGTTCGACAGGTCCGCCCCCCACGACTTAGTTGCCGCAGCCACGGTCAAACCGCCGACCGCAGCCGCGGTACTTCCAGCTGCCAGCGACAAGAATCCCCGTCGACCTAACGAAGTTTCCTGTGTCGGAGGCTCGTCTTCGACTTTCAGTTCGACAACGTTCCAGCGTTCAACGAACTTGATTGCGTGCGTCGGGCAAACGCCACCGCACGACTGGCACATCGTGCAATCGGTTGTCCGCGTCGTAAAGTCAGGCTTGATTGCATCAAACGGGCAAATCTCTACACACTTGTTGCAATTGATACACGACGATTCCACTTTGCGTTCGGTGACGCGAAAGAGATTGCCGAGCGAAAAAACGGCGCCACTCGGACAGACATATTTGCACCAGAATCTTGGCCGCAGGAACCCAAGCCCGAGAACGCATAGAAAAAGAGCGATCGATAAGACGTGCCCGAGATGGAACGATGGGATCAGGTGCCAGCCACGCAGCGTTCCCGTTTGCAGCGGGGCGAAGAGAAACAACATGCCTCGCGTGATCACCGGGACTGCAGAGATGAAACCCGAAACCAACACGCCACAGCCCGCGGCGACCAGCGTGCCAGCGAGTAAGTAGTATTTGATATGAACCCACCAACCATCGTCGGGTACTCGAAACCGTTTCGTTCGACGCCCAATCGCCCAGTCAAAGAGATCGATCGTTGTTCCCAGGGGGCAAAGGTAACCGCAGAATCCTCGCGGAATCAGCACGCAAACGAACAGGATGATTGCCGCACAGGCGAGCGACCAAACCCAACTGCGTGAGGCGATCGCCGTGGAAAGGCTGACTAGCGGATCAATGATCAGAAACGTCTCGGCAGGGATCCGTTCCTTGCGGGCCAGGTTGTCCGCGTAGTGTGAAGGCCGCGCTGTTGGATCACGCTGGAAGATCGTGATGCTGCCGCCGCCGGATTCCGAATGAATAATGGAATCCTGCAGGACTGGATCGAGCGCATTGACAAATGTTCCTGCAATCTGACCGGATTGATTTGATGAGACTTGGAAAGACCCAATCGGAATTTGGTCCAATTGGACTCCAGAATCCAGACTGATTTTGTCCGTTAAGTAGACCGTTTGCCCAATCGCAATTTCGAATGCGACGGATCGAGTTGCGGTGTCGGACGATCGTTCAAACCGGAACTCGCCGGAAGGCTCATCCATGTTGACGAGCACCCAGCGATCCGATGTGCTCCCTTGCGAAGCGGGCCGCGCGTCATAGGGCCAACAGGTGTAGAAGAACAGAGCGAGGAACGTAAACAAACAGATTGCTTGAACGATGCGTCGCACTGGCGACGCGAGCCAAGACAGCCCAAAGCGTCGCAATAAACGTCTGATGGGTCCGCGCTTCTTCGTCGAGTAATTGGATTGAAAGCCGGCCGGAATCAACTTCCGGACAATCCGTCCAAATAGCGAGTGCGAGACCGCTTCACCAGTTTTTCTTCGTCGCAGTGCGGGCATAAACCAATCCAACCGCAACCATGCCTTCTGTGATCGACGATCAAAACTGGTGAATAAGAGAAGTGCAGCGACCGCGGCAAAGAAACCTGCGACGACCCAAGCAGATCCCGGCAACTGACCGAATACCTTTTGGTCGATGGGCTGATTAGTCAAAGCAGCCAACGCCAGTGAGAAAAGTAGACTTGCCAGTGCCAGCCCGCGTTGTTGGATCGGTCGCATCAATTAGCCCCGCAAGCGCCGCGCGAGAGTTCTTTTTCGTCGAAACGCCATCTATCGAGCTCCCTGTGCCAAGGCTTTCGCAGCCGCGCTGATAATCGCCTGCGACGTGATCGTTGCTCCGCTGGTCCCATCGATCTCTTGAACACCTTGAGAATCAATGATCTGCTGGGGGGTGTCGGTCAGCGCCGCATAAAATTGTTTCTCACGATGCTTCACAACCTTGACGTCCTCGATCTTGGAATCGTTCACCACGACTCGGACTTGGATCACGCCGTTGTAACCTGTGCTGGAATCGATGTACGTTCCGTCAGCCACCTTGGAGACATCGGCTTTATCGAACAGGTTGATCGCGGTAATGGCATCGCGAGCGCGACCGACATATCGCTTTCGGTACTCTTCATTGCGTGCCTTGTTCCGCGTGATCACCTTTTGATAGGACCTGATTGCATCATCGAACCGTCCGGCTCCCCGCAGCGCATCTCCGGTGTTCAGCCACGCCTCGTTTGCGAGGCTCGTCTTTTCGTAGACGCGCGCCACAATCAAGGCGCCATCGAGCTCGCCCATATCTCCGAGCAGCTTGATGGCATCAATGTGCAACGATTTGCCTCGCATCAAGCTGAGTGCCATGTCACGGTTTCCGAGTCGCCAGTAACAACTTGCCAGATAGATTCCGGCTTCGGTGTTCAGGCCAGCCTGACTTCTTTCCAGCCAATATGCGGCCCGCTCGTAGTCCTGAAGCAGCGTGAAATAGAGCTTGCCAAGCATTTCCATGTCCCGCTCCAGCAACGTCCGATTACCTTGATGGAGTTTCGTGCATTCATGCACGAGTTTGAGTCCGGATCGCCAACGCGAAGGATTTGGATTGACGCGTCCCCAAATGTATTGGCCGACATTCTTTGACTCGTTCCATCTTCCACTCGCCTTGAGCGGCCAGTCCAAATCCAATGTTTTGGGATGGGAAAGAGGTGTCGATTCGTACCAGGCGGGCGGCGTTTTTCCGACCGTTTGTATCAACTCGTTGACCTCGGCCTTGGTGCGGGTGTTTCGACCGTCCGTCGTCGATTTTTTTTCCGGCGAACTTCCCGACGAATCCTTCGCCGTGATCACAAACCGCTTGCCGCGATAAGTTGCGGCATGGATCTGTTCGTATCTGTAGGTGCTTTCCGTCGGCTGGCCATTGACGGATGCATTGAAATCAACTTCTTTGTCGGCCTTGCGAATCTGGATGATCTGGCCGGTCAGTTTGGTACCGTCCATCAACTCGATGGAATCCTGGCAGAACGCAGTTCCAACGCATAGCGCAAAGGCCAAGAACACTATTGAGCCTATCGCGGAAGCGTGAAAATACTTTGCTGCTTCCACAGGGAAACACCTCGCAATCCGCGGGTCCGTTTGTCGTGAGCGATTGTTCTGGGCCTCGACAAGCTGGGTCTTCATCGGCGGTTCTTGACTACTGCGGTGAAAAGTTAAGTGAAAGGGATCGGTACTGGACTGGAGTTCAATCCGCGATGATCATTTCAAGTTTTCGGGGAGTCGCGATTTGTACCGCTTGGGCGACGTCACGAAGTGCAAATCAAACTTGCTCTGGTCGGTGTGCTGAATGGTCATTCGCATTGAGCCGCCGTTGGGCGTGTCGCCGACATGACGTCTGAAGCGGCGAACTCGCTGGGACGGAATCAGTCGAACGCGGATCTGCTGTCCGACGATCGACGATGGGATGATCGCCATATTCTTGTCACGCGCCAGCTCCTCAACGCTGCGAACCTCGAACAATAAATTGTCGCGGTCAATCTTCTCAAGCAGCACGCCCTCAACGACGCCAACAAATCCTACTGCGTCGGCGGGGAAACCATCGTTGGTATGCTTCGAAACCTTTGTTGCGACCTTCGCTGACTGCTGAGCTGTGGAGGTACTGTCGGCATGGAGCCCTGGCCCTGTTAGGACGAGTCCGAGTGCAAAGCATGCACCAGCGATCCGAATCGCCCAACCAATTCGCCGATCGGGCGCGCTCGCGCCATCTGCGTCAAGCAGCCGAACCACTCGGTGTGCGAAATTCGATCGCGGACCGGCCATACCAATCGCCAACATCCATTCAGATTTTCCACGTTGCTGCGCGAAGTTTTGCAAACAGCGTGCAAGATCGAGGGCATCTTGGACGCTCCTGGCTGACCGGTCTGCGGCAAACTCAGCTTGGACTCGAATTTCGCGGGCCGCCCAGTGATTAAGCGGTTGAAAACTGAATACTCCCCTGGCGACCTCCAAGAGCAGATTCCAGCAGGGATCGAGGCGCCGAACATGCGATTGTTCGTGCGCCAGAAGCGCTCGAATCTGCCCCTCATCCAAGCCCGCCAATGCAGCTTCACCAACGAGTATGAAAGGGCGGAAATAGCCCGAAACGATCGGCGATTGCCGCCCCTTGACCAACAGCAATTGCACTGATCGTTGCAATCCCAAGTTGCTTGCGACTTCCGCATGCAGTCGCGACAGAGTGCCAGAAGTGACCGGGCGTCCCTTTCGGCGCAATCGTTCAATCGCCCACCAGTCTCGCGCGATGCGTTGGAGGTGGATGGCGATTATCATTGCCCAAATCGTAACCGCGGCAACGACCAAGACATTCCACATGGCGTGCGTGCGCTCCGTCATCGCACTCGCCGAAATCCCCAGCTCGGCAGCGGAGCGGAATTGCACTTCATCAGCCGAACCCAGCGGAACTGCCGAAACGGCACGCGATACAGACCATTGAAAGCCGAGACTTGGTGCGACGCCTGAGGATTGCCCGAGGCTGGAAAGGATTCCACCGGCCATCGCCATCCGCAGTAACGCCAACTGATGCTCGCAGCAGAGGCTCCGATAAAGCCGAATTCCAAGCCATGCCAGCGACAGCCAAACTGTCGAGTGCAAGGCATAGGTCGCTAGGAAAGCGAAGACCGATTCGGCGACGTTGATTTCCAGCACGGAGGGTTTCTCCAACGATAAGTTAGCGATCCTAAGTTAGCGATCCTTGGAACGCTTGCGTTTTTCGTGTTCGTTGATCAAACGTTTGATCTCCTGCAGCTCCACAGGATCGAGTTCCTCTCGATCCAACAAATGGCTGACCAGTCGACTTGCCTTGCCACGAAACATGTTGTCCAGCAACGTACCAACAAGCGAATTGCCTGCCGTCCGCTCATCCAGCAAGGCCGAGTAGACGAAGGTTCGTCCATGCAATTCATGCGAGACGATCTCACGAGCCTCCATTCGCCGAAGAACGGTCGCCACCGTCGTGTACGCGATCTCACGGTCTTGGGACAAGTGTTCGTGAACCTCCGCAACGGTGCTCTGGCCGTGCTCCCACAGGATTTGCATGACCGCCGACTGTAGCTCGCCAAGTGGTTCAACCATTTCCGCCTCTGGCTGGCACTGAAGTTCAAATGGTTGTATACTACACCTGTAGTTTTCGCTGTCAACAGGTTCGCTCTCAGCGATCATCCTCCTCCTCCCCGATTGAACATGGAGATTTGAATGCGTCGTCGCGATTTTCTGTCAGGTGGCCTTGGGGTGATTGGTGCAGGCCGCGGCTTTTCCTTTGCGGGGCGTTGCGACGCGGCACCGAGTTGGTCCAAGGATTTGGCGGACCATCGCATTGTAAGTTTTGAAACGTTTCATTCGCGCGACCGGTACGTGCGAGCGCTTGGACCCAACGCCAAGAAAGGACCACGCGGATCGGGCTATTCGAGGCCTTTTCGAATCGCGACCACTGACCAGGGGGCACGTGGGATCGGCATGTGCTGGCCGAAGGAAGATGTCATCAAGCCGTTTGTGGGCGCGAAATTGGGTGACCTGTTCGATCCGTCCGTCGGCGTCACAGAAGAAGCGCACACGCTCGATTATGTGCTGCATGATCTTGCCGGCGAAATTCTCGGCAAGCCGGTCTATGAGTTGATGGGCGGTCACGGTCCCACTGAGATCGATACGTACAGCGGCGCGATTTACATGGAAGACTTGGTGCCGAAAGTCAAACCGCGCGGAATATCGGCTGTTCTTGATGCCTGTCAAATGGACTACGACTCGGGGTATCGAGCGTTCAAATTGAAGATCGGCCGCGCCCGGTGGATGAAGCGGGATGAAGGTGACCGGCGCGATATTGATGTCACGCGAGCCGTTCGAGAAAGATTTCCCGACTGCAAGGTCCTTGTCGATGCAAACGACGGGTACTCAGTCGACAGGTTCCTGAAATATGTAACCGGTGTCGCGGACTGCGATCTGTTCTGGATCGAAGAACCGTTCGTCGAAAATCGGGACGGACTCGCGCGACTGAAAGATCATATGCACAAAGTCGGTTGCAAGGCATTGATTGCTGACGGCGAGGCTCGAACCGGAAGTGCACCGAAACTTTGGAAATGGGGCGAGTACGAAAAAAAGTTTATCGACCGCTTTTTTGAACTCGCCGAAGAAAAGCTGATCGACGTATGTGTTTTCGATATTGGAGCCCTGGGATTCACTCGCTGGAGAAAAGTAATGCCGATCCTTAGGGAGGCGGGAGTCGCAGCAGCGCCACACCTCTGGGGCTGCACGCCGAAGCCGCTTTATTGTGCGCACCTCGCTGCCGGTGTTGGCAACGTCCTGATCGTGGAAGGCATTCCAGGTGTGGGCAGAAACCTGGACTACTCCAAATTTGCCATTCGCAGCGGCAAGCTCTGTGTTCCCAACGTGCCGGGATTTGGAATCAGCCGAACCAACGGAGCCGGCATCGGCCCCAGTGAGTCTGTTCCAAGGTGAGTGATTGTCATGTCCCTGAAGGTTGACAAGTATTTGTGGAGTGATGAACTGTAAGCTTTGGGGCGAATGCAGAACGTGCGAACAGACGGTCTTGTTGAGGAAGCAGGTCAGTTGGATTCTCTCAACAACTCGGAAAATCAGAATGCAATGTCATGAGAAGGCCTGACGTTGTGGCGTAGTCCTCGCCGTAACATTTTTTGCCATGATGAATTCCTGGTTGTCGGCCGAGGAGATTTTGTTTTCAACGTTGGAAGGCCGCTGAAACGTAAGCGTTCTATCTCCCCATGTTGACGGGAGCGTGCTCTGGGTTGATCTGGCAAGTCTTCTGTCGGCGGAATCAAAAGACAGCTTGGGCCGACCGCGGAAAACTACAGCAGTTTTGCAAACTGCTTGAAGGTCTTGGTGTTGGCGACGTCGGCTTTGGTGAGGCCTCCGCGGCGGGCTTGTTTGATGCCGTATTGCATCACATCCAGGCCGTCGAGGGTGTGGGCGTCGGTGCTGATGACGATCGGAATGCCCAGCTTTTTTGCGGCCGCCAAGTGCACGTCGTTGAGGTCCAAACGGGCGGGGTTGGCGTTGAGTTCCATCAGGGTGCCGTTAGCGGCGGCGGCTTTCATCACCGCATCCATGTCGACGTCGTAGGGCGGGCGTCGGTTGATCAGACGGCCGGTCGGGTGGGCGATGCAGTCGACGTGTTCGTTTTCGATCGCGCCGAGAATCCGCTCGGTGATTTTCTCACGCGGTTGACGTTGACCATAGTGGACGCTGGCCAGCACCCAATCGGCTTCGGCCAGCACATCGTCGGGTAAATCCATGCCGCCGGATTCCAGGATGTCGCATTCGATGCCTTTCAGGATCACCAGTTTCCCTTCGTACTCCGGGCGGATTTCATCGATCATCGCCCACTGGTCGCGCAAGCGATCGGCGTCCAGGCCCATCGCCATCGTCACACGTTTGCTGTGGTCGGTGATCGCGATGTACTTCAGCCCCCGCGCGATCGCGGCGTCGGCCATTTCGCGGATCGTGTTTTGGCCGTCGGTTGCGGTGGTGTGCATGTGCAAGTCGCCGCGGATGTCGTCTTCCGTGATCAGCTCGGGAAGCTCTCCGGCGGCGGCCAGTTTGAATTCGTTGCGGTCCTCGCGCAGTTCCGGGGCGATCCACGGCAGTCCGATCGCGGCGTAGACGTCTTCTTCGGTTGCCCCGGCGATTTGTGTTTCGTCGTCAACGCGAAACACACCGTACTCGTTGATTTTCAGTCCCTTGTCTTTGGCGATCCGCCGCGTGTGCACGTTGTGGGCTTGGGATCCGGTGAAGTACTGCAGTGCCGCGCCGAACTGGTTGGCATCGACGCATCGCATGTCGACCTGAAACGCTTTGCCGACGCGGATCGAGATCTTGGTGTCGCCGCGGGCGATCGTTTGTGATCGGTCGCCGTAGGCTTCCAGGTGATCCATCGCGGCGTTTCGGTCCGAGGCGACGACCAGCAAGTCCAGGTCGCCGATGGTTTCGCGTCCGCGTCGATAGGATCCGGCCCACTGCATGGTTTCGATGGCCGGGCAGGATTCCATGTGTCGGCCGATTGATCTGGCCAACGCGTCGCCTTCGGCCCAGCGGATTCGCTCGGCGGCTTGTTCGGCGATCGCCAAACCGTCCAAAATTGCTTGAGCCGTCTTTTCACCGAAACCCTTGATCTTGGCGACCGAGCCGGATTCGCACGCGGCGCGAAGGTCCGCAAGCGAATCGATGTCGAGTTCCTTCTGCAGCTTGGCCGCTTTCTTTGCGCCCAGGCCTGGCACTCGCGCCATTTGGATCAGGACCTCGGGGACTTCTTCCCGGAGCTTTTCCAGTTGCGGCAGCGAGCCGGATTGCAGCAACGTTTCCGTTTTTTCGGCGAGCGTTTTTCCGATGCCGGCCAGGTCGCTTAACTTTCGATTCGGATCGGCGACGATGTCGGCCACCGATTCGTCAAGATCGCGGATGGCTTTGGCACCTTGTGAATAGGCTCGGATGCGAAACGGGTTTTCGCCTTTGAATTCGAGCAGTTCCGCGAGTTCATCGAAGACATTCGCGATGGTGGAATTGTCCATCGTTGCGTGACGTTCCACTGAAGAGAGATGGGGTGGATTGAACGGTAGCCGTTAGCGTACCGGAAGCCAACCGCCGCTGTCACGTTGCACGGGAGCCGGACGCTGCGGCGGCGTTGGAGTCGCTTTCAGCGCCGGAGTTGTCTCTTCCCAAGCAGTCTCTTCCCAGGCAGCGACCTGCCGGACGTTTTGGTGACGCGTGGTTGCTTCGCGGACCGGGACACTGACTCGCGGTCGCGTCGTGTTGCGTGAAGAGGCTGACGATTCGGTGTTGCGAAACAGGGCCGAGGGGTCCGCCCCACGAGCCGACGGGGCCGGCAGCGGTGGGGCTTGGAAGGGTTGCGTGCTAGGCGGCTGGACCACGCGCCGTGTCGGAGCCGGTTCGCGATTTGGAACCGCGTCGGTCGATCGGTTCGTGGGATCCATCGGGCCCGTCATCGTTGGCGGCCCGGAGGGAACGCCGATCGGTCGCAGGGTGCTCAGTTGAGACCCGCTGGAATCCGATTCCGGGGGCGAGAGCGGTTTGGCCATCGAGGGCGGCGTCCGCGTTGTGAATTGTTCGCTTTGGCGGAACCGGCCGCTCGGATCCGGGGTTCGCATGTGACGCGTCACCGGCGGATCCAATTGGATTGCGGGGCGATTCGGGTCGTCCGCGCCGTCGTTTTCGGTTTGGCCGGGATCGGGAGCGGAGTCACCGTAGGGATACGGATCGTCTCGGTAGGAATTGTCGTAGGAGTTGTCCAGGTAGCCGTTGTCTAGGTATCCCTCGTCCGAAGCCGCCGAATTGGCAGAGCCGTTCAGCTCAGGGCGGCCCGATTCCAGTCGAGGCTGGGGAACCGGTTCATCGTCTCCCGTTCCGGACGAGCCGCCGGTCAGCGGTGCCGCGTTGGGGTAGCCGGAATCGGGCATGGTCGAGGGAATCGTCGTGATGCCCGGATCGCCGGGGGCAAATTGTCCGCCGACTTGACCGATACCGCTAGGCGGCGCGAAGCTGCCAGGGGTTCCGGCGAGGGGAAACGAGGAAGTTGGGGAGGTGCTGCCGAGCATCGGGGTGGAGCAGACGCCTGGGTCGGTTGGCAGCGTCGTGGTTCCGGGTTGAAGCGGGAACGACGAGTTATAGGGCACGCGTTGCAGTTGTTGGACGTACGAGCTGCACGGTTGCTGGACCGTGACGGTGGTTCCGGTGGTCGGATCGACGATCGATGCAGGTCGGTAGTAGGTGATCGGAGCCTGGTAGTACGACGTCACGTAGTTGGTGTTGCGTCCGAGCAGCGAGTTGAAGAACCGTGCCAGTCCCGAACCGAAGCGGCGTGGCGGCTGCGGTCCCACCGGCACGAGCGGCGCGTAGGCTGCGGGCGCGTACGTGGTGGCGGGGGCGTTGTAGGTGACCGGCGCGACGCTGCTGGGATAATTGGACGTATAGACCGGCGGCGTGTAGACCGGCGCCGGGGTGATCGGGTTGAGCCCCGCGGTGCCCCGCAGCGTGCTGCTGATCGGGACGCGGTTGGCCGTCGTGTAGGGTTGCGTGTAAGTCTGGCCGGACACGATCGGCAAGCGGTACGCGTTAGTGGTTTGCGGCGTGATGACGGTCGTCGGGGCGTAGCTGGTGATCGGCAGTCGCTGGGCCGAGTACTGGGGCGTCGAATTAACAGGCATGCCCGTGTAGACCGACGGGTTGTCGAACGATTGGACGGTGGTCATCCCGGACACGGCGGTCAGGGGGGCACCGTAGGCCGGGCGTTGGGCCTGGACGACGCCGGAGCTGAACGGGCCGGACGTGATCGGGCCGGACGTGATCGGGGCCGTGGTCACCGGGGTTCCGACGACCTGGGTTCCCGCGACCGGGTAGGCGTAGGGGTAGTTGGCGGTGTAGGTCGCCGAGCGGCCGAACAGCCAATCCAAGCAGCCGGCCTGACAGGCGTCGGCTCCGCAGAGCGACGCGAGCGAGACGACGAGGGTGGTGGTCAGGGTGCGAAGGGGCAGTCGGCCTGTCGACATGCGACGATTCCGTGAACGGCGTTTTGGGGGCGAGTCAATCGTTTGGGGGGATCCCGGTTGCGGAAAGTCCACAGCGTTCCCGGAGAAGTGGACGCTGCAGATTGCGTTTGGTCAATGATTTGATGACCCCAGTTGGCCAGTTGGAAAGCGTTTTGGGCGGGCGTTTGACGGTCGTAACGGGATTGGGGGATCTCGGGCGCGAGGTGCGACAGTTGCGACCGTGGGGGCTCTGTCGGAGCGACATTCTGAGCGGCTTTTCGGATTGGGGCCTTCTGCCAACGTGGCACGAGCGTTAATCTCTCCGACCCGCTGCGAATTTCGTGGCCCACCCCATTTTTTGCTCCCCAACGGCGTTTCTTCGCAGTTGCGATGGGAGAGAACGGAGGAGACGGGCATTTTTTGCAGGGCAGAAGCCGGCTTGGCACGCCGGTTGCCATCCGTGGCGGGCATTCAGCGGAACTGTCATTCCGTCGCCGATTTTGATTTGCGTCGCCTGCCAAACGGGACGCGAGAGCAGTCCAGCCGGACCACGGTTGGGTCTGGGCGACGGAACGGATCCGCCTGCACGAAACACCTCCGGCGCACACGGTCGCCGGTCCAATCCATTTCCCCCTTATTGATCACCTCGGCAGACGTGCCGGCTCGGTTGAGCCGCACTGCGTCCGGTCCGAGGTGCGTTGTAAACCACAGGAGAAACAACGTCGTGGCAAAGCAAATCGTTTTCGACGACGACGCCCGCGGGCCACTGTTGGCCGGCGTCAGTAAACTGGCGCGAGCCGTCAAGAGCACGCTCGGTCCACGCGGCCGTAACGCGGTGCTCGACAAAGGCTGGGGATCGCCCAAAGTGACCAAAGACGGTGTGACCGTCGCCGAAGATATCGAGTTGGATGACCCCTTTGAAAACCTGGGGGCACAGTTGGTCAAAGAGGCTGCCAGCAAGACCAACGATGTCGCCGGGGACGGGACCACGACTGCGACCGTGTTGGCCGAAGCGATCTTTCGCGAAGGGCTGAAGATGGTCGCCACCGGCGCCGATCCGATGGCGCTCTCGCGTGGGATCAGCAAGGGTGTGGAGGCTGCCGCGGCGCAAATCAAAAAGCTCGCCAAGCCCGTCAATGAAAAGAGCAAGAGTGAAATCAAGCAAATCGCCACCATCGCCGGGAATAATGACCCGACCATCGGTGACGTCCTTGCCAATGCCTTCACCAAAGTCGGCAAGAACGGTGTGATCACCGTCGAAGAAGGCCGCTCGAACGAAACCTACGTCGACATCGTCGAAGGCATGCAGTTCGATCGCGGGTTCCTGTCGCCGCACTTTGTCACCAACCAAGACGAAGTGTCGGTCGAGTTGGACGACTGCTACGTGCTGTTGTTTGAAGAAAAAATCAGCAACAACAAGAAACTGATTCCGCTGTTGGAAGCGATCAGCAAAGAAAAGAAACCCTTGCTGGTGATCGCCGAAGACGTCGAAGGCGAAGCGTTGGCGACGTTGGTCGTCAACAAGATGCGCGGCATCATCTCCGCCGCTGCCGTCAAGGCACCGGGTTACGGCGACCGTCGCAAAGCCATCTTGGGCGACATCGCAGCCTTGACCGGTGGCAAAGCGATCTTCAAGGATCTCGGAATCGACCTGGAAAGCGTCAAGCTGTCTGATCTGGGACGTGCCAAGAAGATCCGCATCACCAGCGATGCGACGACCATGGTCGGTGGCGCCGGCAAAAAGTCGGACATCGATGGACGCGTCGAGCAGATTCGACGTGAGATCGAGCAGACCGACAGCGACTACGATCGCGAGAAACTGCAAGAGCGTCTGGCCAAGCTGGCCGGCGGTGTGGCCCAGATCAACGTCGGTGCCGCAACCGAGACGGAAATGAAAGAGCGCAAGGCGCTGATCGACGACGCCCGTGCGGCAACCCAAGCCGCTTTGGAAGAAGGCATCGTTCCCGGTGGCGGAACGACCCTGCTGCGTTGCCGGGCTGCGGTTGAGAAGCTCGAAAAATCGATCGAGGGCGACGAAGCGTTGGGCGTTCGGATCATCCGAAACGTGCTCGACCAACCGCTGCGTGCGATCGCCAACAACGCCGGACTCGATGGAGCCGTCGTGGTCAATCGCGTCTTGCAACTCAAGGGCAAGACCGAAGGCTACGACGCCAACGCGGAAAAGTATTGCGACCTGTTGGAAGCCGGGATCGTCGATCCGGCCAAGGTGGTTCGGACGTCACTGGCCAACGCGGCCAGCGTTGCGGCGCTGTTGCTGACGACCGAGTCGTTGGTCACCGAAATCCCCGTCGAAGAAGAAGAAGGCGGTGGCGACCATCACCATGATCACGGCATGGGCGGCGGAATGCCGGGCATGGGTGGCATGGGCGGCGGAATGCCAGGCATGGGCGGTATGGGTGGCATGCCGGGCATGATGTAACCCGGTTGCAGGTCAAGCGGGCGGTGTTGTCGCGATCGGCACACTGCCCTGCCCTCCCCTGCTCTGCCCCACTGGTGCGACGCTGCTTCAGGGGATCCGCACCGCGGCATCCGTCGATGGCGTCGCGATCGCAAGCGAAACAATTCAAACTCACACACCTTTCGAAATCACAACCTAATCATGGCAAAACCAAAACTGCGTCCGCTCGATGACCGAGTCGTTGTTCAACCCGTCGAAGCTGAAACGACCACCGCCGGCGGCATCGTTCTTCCCGATTCGGCGAAAGAGAAACCGCAACGCGGCACGATCGTCGCCGTCGGCCCCGGCAAGCTGCTCGAAAGCGGCAGTCGTGGCACGCTCAGCGTCGACGTCGGCGACACGGTGATCTACGGAAAGTACGGCGGAAGCGACATCGAGGTCGATGGACAAGAGATGAAGATCCTTCGCGAGAGCGACATCCTGGCAAAGGTCCTGTAGTGACACCGGCGACTGCCCGCCCTGCCCTGCCCCGCTTCGACGCGGCGGCAGGACGTCCGGCGGGCCGAGTCCAGGTGTTTTTGGATGCGTTCATTCAGCACTCGTTTACATTGATAGAGGAATCCTCTCGTGGCTAAACAACTCCTATTCGAAGACCACGCACGCGCACGCATGCTGGCCGGCATTGACAAACTGGCCGACGCCGTCGCGGTGACGATGGGCCCGACCGGCCGCAACGTCATCATCGACAAGTCGTTCGGCGGACCGACCGTGACCAAAGACGGTGTCACGGTTGCAAAAGAAATCGAACTCGAAGACCGTTTCGAGAACATGGGTGCGAAGCTGGTCATCGAAGTCGCTCAAAAGACGAGTGACTTGGCCGGTGACGGCACGACCACCGCGACCGTTCTGGCCCGTGCGATCTTCAAAGAAGGCCTTCGCAACATCGTCGCGGGAAGCAATCCCGCCGCGATCCGTCGCGGCATCGATAAAGCGGTCCAAGCGGCTTGCGATCAGCTGCACGAAATCGGCCGTCCGGTCCAGGACAAGGCCGAAGTCGCCAACGTCGGCGCCATCAGTGCCAACAACGACAATGAAATCGGCAGTCTGTTGGCCGACGCACTCGAACGCGTCGGAAAAGACGGTGTGATCACGGTCGAAGAAGGCAAGTCGCGAACGACCGAAGTCAACTACGTCGACGGGATGCAGTTCGACAAGGGATACATTTCCCCGTACTTCATCACCGATCCCGGCACGATGGAAGCGAACCTGGAAAACGCTTTGGTGCTGCTGTATGAAAAGAAGATCAGCAACATCCGCGACCTGGTTCCGTTGCTGGAGAAAACGGCTCAAACGGGCCAGCCGTTGTTGATCATTTCCGAAGACGTCGACGCCGAAGCGTTGACGTTGTTGGTGGTCAACAAGCTGCGTGGCACGTTGAACGTCTGTGCCGTCAAGGCGCCTGGGTTCGGCGATCGTCGCAAGGCGATGTTGGGCGACATCGCGACGCTGACCGGCGGAACGTTGATCAGCGAAGACCTCGGCATCCAGCTGGAAAACGTCACGCTGGAACAACTCGGTCGTGCCAAGAACGTGACGGTCGACAAGGGCAGCACCACGATCATCGAAGGCGGCGGAAAACGCAGCGACATCGATCAGCGTGTGGCTCAGATTCGGGCTCAAATCGAGCAAACCGACAGCGACTATGACAAGGAAAAGTACCAAGAGCGATTGGCCAAACTGGCCGGTGGTGTTGCGGTTGTCAGCGTCGGTGCCGAAACCGAAGCCGAGATGAAGCAAACCAAGGCGCGTTTGGAAGACGCCTTGCACGCGACCCGTGCGGCTGTCGAAGAAGGCATCTTGCCCGGCGGTGGCGTTGCTTTGGTGCGTTGTGCCGAAGCCGTCCAGGCGGCCAAGTCGAAAGCCAAGGGCGACGAGAAGATCGGCGTCGAAATCGTGCTCCATGCACTCAGCGCCCCGATGAAGCAGATCGCCGACAACGGCGGGATCGACGGAAGCGTGGTGGTCGACGAGGTGAGCCAGAAGGACACCAACATCGGATACAACGCCCACACCGGTCAGTACGTCGACATGTACAAAGCCGGCGTCATCGACCCGGTCAAAGTGGTTCGCACCGCGTTGACCAACGCCGGCAGCATCGCAGGTTTGTTGCTGACGACCGAAGCTTTGGTGACGAACTTTGAACAGGAAGACAAAGACCGTCTGCCTGTCGAAGGCGTGATCGCGTAGCCGATCCTGGAGACTTGCATTTACCACAGCGGGTCGCTGCCTAACCATCGGCAAGCGGCCCGCTTTTTTGTCCGATCCTCATGCGACGTGGCGGCGTCGCCACCCCAACGGCGTGTGCCGTGAGTGATGATGAGCGAAAAGCAATGTTATTACGAAATCCTTGGTGTCGACCGGGGTGCTGGCAAAGTCGAGATTGATCGCGCCTACCGAAAGCTGGCGATCAAGTACCATCCCGACAGCAGTAAAGCCGAAGACGCCGTCGAGCGATTCAAGGAGGCGTCGGAGGCTTATGAAGTCCTGAGTGATGCCGACAAACGCGCTCGCTATGACCGTTTTGGGCATGCCGGCGTGGATGGGGCTCACAGCCAGTTCAACGACGTCGAAGACATCTTCGAAGCGTTCGGAGAGATGTTCGGTGGCGGTGGCATGTTCGGCGATTTGTTCGGCGGGCGTGGCGGCGGCGGTGGTCGACGGCGACGAACACGGCGCGGTGCCGACATTCGCTGTAACGTCACGTTGACCTTGGATGAAGCCGCCAAGGGCGTCAGCAAAGATCTCTCGTTTCGTCGCAACGTCGGTTGCAAGACCTGTGCGGGCAGCGGTGCCGCCCCCGGCAGTCAACCGGAAACCTGTGCGACGTGCGGCGGACGCGGGCAAGTGGTGCAGTCGGCGGGGATTCTGCGGGTCCAAACGGCCTGTCCCCATTGCGGCGGTGCCGGACAACAAATCAGCCAACCCTGCAGCGATTGCCGTGGCAGCGGATTGCAGTCCGAAAAAGCCGAACTGACCGTCGAGATTCCCGCCGGTGTCGACGACGGGATGCGGGTGCGTGTGCAAGGTGAAGGCGAAGCGAGTCCCGACGGCGGTCCGCCCGGAGATTGCTACTGCTTCATCACCGTCAAAGAACACGAGTTGTTTAAACGCGACGGCAGCAGTCTGATCCTGCAATTGCCGATCTCCTACAGCCAAGCCGCGTTGGGCGCCGAGATCGAAATTCCGACGCTCGATGGGCCAGAAAAATTACGGATCGAGCCGGGCACACAGAACGGCGAGGTGTTCACCGTTCGTGGCAAAGGCGTGGTCGACCCCCGCGGAGGACGCGTCGGCGATCTGCTGGTGCAAGTCTTCATCGAGGTCCCCAAGCATCTGTCCACAGAGCAGGAAGAGCTGTTGCGGAAATTGGCCGATCTGGATTCCGAATCGGTGTTGCCGCATCGGAAGACATTTCTTGAAAAGGTAGCGGACCTGTTTTAGGACATTTTTCTAACGTTCATTTAATCTGCGATAGCGAATCATGAATAGTGACGGAAAGACAGAGCTGGAAAACGAAAGCCCGTCCGAGGAAGACGTCTCGGCAGCCGAGCAGCAAACGACCGATGAAGCATTTCTCGATGAGTCGGTTGCCGATGTGCCTCCGACGCGTGACGAGGAAATGGAGCGGTTGCGATCGGCCGCCGCCGAAGCCGACAAGCGTGTCTTGCAGGCACAGGCCGAAGCCGAAAATTTTCGCAAGCGGATGCGACGGGACTTCGAAGATCAAGTCAAATTCGCCTCCACCGATTTGATCGTCGACCTGTTGCAGGTCCGCGATAACTTGAACCGTGCGATCGACGCGGCGCAGTCGGGTGAGCAAGGCAGCGGCTTGTTGGAAGGCGTTGCCATGGTCATCAAACAGATGGACGACGTGCTCGGCAAACACGGCGTCGTTGAGATTCCGGCCGAAGGCGAAGTCTTTGATCCGAATGTACACGAAGCGATTTCGCAAATCCCCAGCGACGTCGAAAGCGGCAAGGTGGCACACGTGGCCGTCAGTGGATTCAAGCTGCATGATCGTGTGATCCGACCCAGCCAAGTCGTTGTCAGCACGGGACCTGCCTAACGGACAGTTTGGTTTTGCAATTCATCTATCATTGGAATCACATCGATGCCGACCTATGACTACGAATGCGGTGCCTGCGGACATGAAATGGAGTTGTTCCAAGGCATCAACGACCCGGTCAAGAAGAAATGCCCGGAGTGCGGTAAATTGAAACTGAAGCGGTTGTTCGGCAGCGGTGCCGCGATCGTGTTCAAGGGCAGCGGTTTTTACCAAACCGATTATCGCAGCGAGGGCTACAAGAAGGCTGCCAAAGCGGACAAGAAGTCGACGTCGGAGACGAAGTCGGAATCCAAGTCCAGTGATTCAAAATCCAAGTCGAGCGGCAAATCGAGTTCGGGCGACTGAGCTCGATCGCGAATCTCTCACCCCAAGGTTCAGCATGCCGCACCAGTTGTCTTCGCGCCGCTTGTTTGCCGATCGTTCGGCCGTGTTGGTGATCGACTTTCAAGAAAAGCTGGTTCCGGTGGTTCCCTCCGGTGAGGACGCGGTGCAGTTTACCGAGTCATTGCTGGAAGCGGCCGAGGTGTTGGGGATTCCGTCGGCGGCAACCGTGCAATATCCGAAAGGGCTCGGCGGTCTGGTGGAACCGTTGGATCACCGGTTTCCCGGCGCCGAAGAGAAGCTCGATTTCTCGTCCGCGGTTTGCCGCCGCGAACTCGATGCGTGGATTGCCGCCGGGCGCGACCAGATTCTGATCTGCGGCATTGAAACCCATGTCTGCGTCTTGCAGACGGTGCTGGATTTGGTCGAAGAAGGGTTGCATCCGGTCGTGGTCGCCGAGGCGGTCGCGGCGCGGGGAGGCTGGGAACATGAGCTGGCGATCGAGCAGATGCGCTCGATGGGGGTGACGATCACCAGTTTAGAATCGGTCTTGTTCCAGTGGCTCGGCACCGCCGATCATCCCCAATTCAAAGCGATCAGCCGGATCGTGAAAGGGTTGTAAGTGGTCGCTGTAATGCGTTCGGGACGTCGATCGTATCACTGACGAATCACTCGCCGTACCGCGTTGTGGGAACGACTCGCGAGCGGCAACCGCTCCTGCGGCCCGCACGCCAGCGGCGTGCCACATCAAAGCTTGGGGTCGCCGTTCGGGGGCATGCCGGCGCCCAGGTACCCTCGTGGATTGCTGTTCCGGCGAAGATTTCGTTGACATCGGGAAGACCACGCGATAGCCTATCGCGTTGATTCGTCTACACCGAGCCGGGCCTGATGTTGCGTCACCTTCTCCTTCTCACTCTTGTCATCTTCACGGCGGGCGCTTTGACGTCGCGGCGGGCCGATGCAAGTTGCGGTGATTGGTTGGCGCATCCCGATGACGTCTCAATGTCACAGCACGCGATGTCACAGCACGCGATGTCACAGCAGAGTAGCGACTCGATCGACGAACCCTCTCCTGCTCCGCAACCGTGTGACGGTCCGTTGTGTCGGCAGTCACCTTCTGGGCCGAGTTCGTCCCCGTTACCGCCGGCGCCTCAGGTTCAGCGTGACCATCACGACGCCGTCTGCCTGTCGGACCATTGCCCCCAGCCGGAGTTGTTTCCGGTGCGGTTTGGTCGCGACGATTCTTTGATTCTTCCTAGCGGTCACGCGCACCCGATCGAGCGACCTCCCCAAGCCTAGCTTGTTCGTCGTCGTAACGTTGGACCGTCGGCAGCTCGTGGTGCCGTCGGTCGATCGTGCTGATTGTGGGAGAGGCTTCTCGCCGGTCACGCACGTTCTTCCGCGCAGACTGCACGCGCGGAAACGCGACGATTGATGGTGTGACGTTCGACCGAACCCTGCGATGGGTTTCGGTCAGGTAGCGATGATTCCCGTGCGACGGGGATCGACGCCCCATAATAGTCCATTCATTTCGCTAGGAAATCTTCGATGTCATCCGTTGCTTCGGGCGCCGCCACCGCGGTGCCGCGTAAGAAGTACGTGCGCGCCGTTGGGCCACGTCTTCGGAAGTTGCTGTACTTTATTTTTGTTCTTGTTGCCCTGCTCTTCGCCAACTCCGGCTATCTAGCCATCGTCACGTTTTTGGAGTGGTTGCGCGAAGAAACTTACCAGGATTTCTATTACCAATACATGTTCCTGGCCCATCTGGTGCTGGGGCTGATCTTGATCTTGCCGCTGGTGATTTTTGGGTTCGTCCACCTTTGGAACACCAAGGATCGCCGCAATCGACGGGCCGTGCGGATCGGCTATGCCTTGTTTGCCGTCAGCTTGTTGATTCTTGCAACCGGGCTATTGCTGGTGCGGATCGGCGGGTTTGATCTCAAGCAACCCGTCGCCCGCAGCACCGTGTATTGGTTGCACGTGGCATGCCCGTTGGCAGTCGTTTGGCTGTACTGGTTGCATCGGCTGGCCGGACCACGGATCAAATGGCGGATCGGAATGACGTTTGCCGGCGTCGCCGGTGTCGCGATCGCGGCGATGGTGGTGTTGCAAATGCAAGACCCGCGACAGTGGAATGCCGTCGGTCCCGAATCGGGAACACAGTACTTTGAACCTTCGTTGGCTCGGACGGCCAGCGGCAACTTCATCCCCGCCGACGCGTTGATGAACGATCAGTATTGTTTGAAGTGCCATGCCGACATTCACAAGGACTGGAGCGACAGCGTTCACCGTTTCAGTTCCTTCAATAACGCACCGTATTTCGCCAGTGTGAGTGAGACGCGGGAGGTTTCGCTGGCGCGAGACGGATCGGTCCAGGCGTCCCGATGGTGCGCCGGCTGTCACGACCCGGTGCCGTTTTTCTCGGGCGCGTTTGACGACCCGAATTTCGACATGTTGGAACACAAGACCGCCAGTGCCGGGATCACCTGCACGGCCTGTCACGCGATCACGAACGTCAACAGCGTGCGTGGCAATGCGGACTACACGATCGAAGAACCGCTGCATTACCCCTTTGCCAATAGCGACAATGCGGCATTGCAGTGGATCAACAAACAGCTGGTCAAAGCCAAACCCTCGTTTCACAAGAAGACGTTTCTAAAACCATTCCACAAGACGGCTGAGTTTTGTTCGACGTGCCACAAGGTGCACTTGCCCGAAGCGCTCAATCACTACAAGGAATTTTTGCGTGGCCAAAACCACTACGATCCCTATTTGTTTAGTGGCGTCTCCGGACACGGGGCTCGAAGCTTCTATTACCCGCCCAAGGCCGTGGACAACTGCAGCAAATGTCACATGCCGCTGGTCGCCTCGGATGACTTTGGCGCGAAGCTGTTTGATGACGCGACGGAGCTGAGTGTCCATGATCACCTGTTCCCGTCGGCCAACACCGGGATCGCTTGGTTGCGTGACCGCGACGAGATCATCACCGCGCACCAGGAGTATTTGCAGGACGTGATGCGGGTCGACATTTTCGGGATCCGCGAAGGAGGCCAAATCGATGGAAAGCTAATCGCCCCGCTGCGTCCCGAGGTTCCGGCGTTGAAACCGGGCGAAACCTATTTGCTGGAAACGGTGATCCGAACGTTAAAGCTCGGGCATCTCTTCTCGCAGGGCACGGTCGATTCCAACGAGATCTGGTTGGACGTGACGGTGACCAGCGGCGATCGAGTGATCGGACGTAGCGGAGCGATCAACCCACAGAATCACAACGAAGTGGATCCCTGGTCGCACTTTGTCAACGTGTTCATGTTGGACAAGGACGGCAACCGAATCGATCGGCGAAATCCGCAGAACATTTTTACGCCCTTGTACAACCACCAGATCCCGCCGGGCGCGGGCCAGACGGTGCACTATGGGCTGACGATTCCGAAAGATGTCACCGCGCCGATCCGCGTCGAGTTGAAACTGCAGTACCGCAAGTTTGATCAGCGGTACATGGATTTTGTGGCGAAGAAGAATGAGCAGTTTGGACGGATCATTCGGGGGCACCAACCGGGTCAGGATTACACCAACGAGTTGCCGATCACCACGATGGCGGTGGACTCGATTGTCTTCCCCGTCGAAGGCGTTGATCAGGACGTGGAAAATGCACCGCGAGAGATTCCTGTCTGGCAACGTTGGAACGACTATGGGATCGGTTTGTTGTTAAAAGGCAAAGCGGAACTGCGTCAGGCCGAAGAGGCGTTCACCGAAGTGGAAAAGCTGGACCGTTATGACGGTCCAATGAACCTGGCCCGCGTGCTGAATCTGGAAGGGCGTTTGGATGAAGCCGTCGAAGCCCTCAACCGGGCCGACCGTTATCGTGACACCGAGGGATTCCCGCGTTGGACGTGGGCGTGGTTGTCCGGTGTGGTCAATTCGCAGCAGGGCCGACTCGTCGAAGCCGAACAGAATCTGCGGAGCGTGTTAGAGGACAACACCGAGGACATGCGACGTCGCGGATTTGATTTCAGCTTGGACATTGAAGTCATCAACGCGCTCGGTCGGACGCTGTTCGACTTGGGGGTGGTGCGTGAGCGTCAGGGTCGCGAAGACGAGAGTCGGCGTTATTTCGATGAGGCCGTGCAACGCTACAAGAAAACCCTGCAAATCGACCCCGAAAACGTCACCGCGCACCACAACCTACAGTTGTTGCACGAGACGTTCGGTGACACGGAGAACGCAACCCTGCATCGCAAGTTGCATCTGCGGTACAAACCGGATGACAACGCGACGGGCCGTGCCATTCGGTTGGCCCGTGAAAAGTATCCCGCGGCGAATCACGCTGCCGAAGCGGTCGTGATCTACCCACTCGATCGCAGTCTCAACCAACCCGAATCCGATGAAACGAAAGCGATTACCCGTCAAGAAGAAAAGGAGGCGACCGATGTCCAATCAACAGGCGCCTGAGGTCGAACCGAAAGAAGTGGAGCGTGAGGAAGAGGAGGTGCTCCGCGACGATGCCGAGATCGGCCGAGCGCTGCGAAGGTCCTTGTTGGCTTTGGTGGCGCTGCTCGTGGTCGGGGGGACTCTTGCGTTTTACTTGTCACGTCCCGAGGCCGCACCACCGGTACGCGAATCCGAATTGGCCAAAGTCAGCATTCGTGAGTTGCCCGACGTGCAAGTGCCGACGTTGAAGTTCACTGACATCACGGCGGAGGCAGGAATTGATTTTGTGCACAACAACGGAGCCGTCGGTGACAAGTTGTTGCCCGAGACGATGGGCGGCGGCATGGCGATCTTTGATTACGACAACGACGGCGATCAAGACATCTTGTTCGTCAATAGCAAGGACTGGCCCTGGGATCCGCCCAGCGGTCGCACCCAAACCTCGGTGTTGTATCGCAACAACGGCGACCGGTTCGTCGATGTCAGCGAAGCGTCCGGTTTGAATTTGTCCGACTATGCGATGGGTGTCGCGGTCGGCGATTATGACAACGATGATCATGTCGATGTGTTGATCACCGGCATCGGTCAAAACCATCTGTTTCGAAACCTCGGCGACGGCCGATTCGAAGACGTCACCGAAACGGCCGGTGTGGGCGGCGAGGCGGAACGGTGGAGCACCAGTGCCGGGTGGTTCGATTACGACAACGATGGCGATCTGGATCTGTTCGTCTGTAACTACGTTGGTTGGAGCCGGGAGTACGATCAGTCCCAGAATTTTCAACTCGTCGGTGGCGGACGGGCGTACGGGCGTCCGCAAAACTTTGAAGGCACGTATCCCTATCTGTATCGCAATGACGGTGACGGCACGTTCACCGATGTGTCCGAGCAGGCCGGGGTTCAGATTCAGAATCAGTCGACCGGAGTGCCGTTGTCCAAGTCGCTGGGGTTGGCGTTTTGTGACTTTGACACCAACGGAACCTTGGACGTGATCGTCGCCAACGATACCGTGCAGAACCTGTTGCTCAGCAACGACGGCGAAGGTCATTTCAGCGAAGTCGGAGCGCTGACCGGAATCGCGTTTGATTCCAGTGGTAACGCCCGCGGCGCGATGGGAATCGATGTCGCTTCGTTTCGCGGACGCAAGGCACTCGCCGTGGCCATCGGCAACTTTTCCAACGAGATGACGGCGCTGTACGTGACCAAGTTGGGACGGATGCAGTTTTACGACGAAGCCGTCTCGACCGGGTTGGGCCCGAGCACGCGTTTGTTGTTGACGTTCGGTTTGGTGTATCTGGATTGTGATCTGGACGGTCGATCGGACCTGTTCTGTGCCAACGGGCACTTGGAAGAGGACATCAACCGTGTGCAGCCGAGCCAGCATTACGAACAGCCGCCCCAATTGTTCTGGAACGCCGGCCCGGAGCACGGGACGGAGTTTTTGGCGATGAACGAGGCTCAGGTTGGCGAAGATTTGTTGCGGCCGATGCCTGGTCGTGGTGCCGCCTATGCCGACTTTGATCAAGACGGCGACTTGGATCTGTTGATCACCGCGACCGGGCGCGGTCCGCGTTTGTTGCGAAACGATCAACAGCTCGGCCATCATTGGTTGCGTTTGCGATTGAAAGGCGACGGACGGTATTGCAATCGCGACGCGATCGGTTCGTGGGTCGAATTGACGGTGGGCGATCAGATCATCCGTCAACAAGTGATGCCGACACGAAGCTATCTGTCGCAAGTCGAGTTGCCGCTCACGTTCGGCCTAGGCATGGCCGATCGAGTCGATCGCATCGTCGTCCAGTGGGCCGACGGACTGCGCCAGGAACTGCAGCCGTTGGCGGTCGATCGAAGCCACGTGATCGAGCGGCCGGTGTCAGAGGTGATCCCGTAGGCTGCGGTCGATGGTTGTGACCTGGGCGAGGGACGCGTATTCTGCGTTTCCCGCCGCGGTGGAACTCGTGAGGTTTTCCAGCGGTAGGAAATCACTCCCCTGCGGGACCGGAGGCTTCGCCGGGTCGGCACACGTTCGCGTTTAACCCCAATCAAGTCGATGGAAAACCAACAGGAACCGGGGCATTCGATCGACCCAGCCGTCGCCGGCGGCGAGCGACCGGTGGCGATGCGCGAGATCAACTACCGGCACAGTTCGAAATTCGTTCCGTTGCTCGAGCACCTCGGTTGTTCGTTACTCATTTCGACCTATGCGGCAGGCAAAGTCGTCAGCGTCGGAGCCTGTGACGGCCAGCTTCATTTGGGGTTTTCGAATTTTCAACAGGCGATGGGGATTGCACCGCCGAGGCAGGCGTCGGATGCGAACGGGGTGAAGACGTCATCGATTGCGGTCGGGGGGCCGAACGTGATTTGGTTTCTTCGCGATGGAGGATCGTTGGCGAGCCAAGTCGATCCGGCGGGGACCTATGACCGCGCCTACCTTGCCCGAGAATCGTTTGTAACGGGCAACATCCATGTGCATGAAATGCAGTGGGGAGCCGATGGCCAATTGTGGATCGTGAACACTCTGTTTTCGTGTCTCTCGACGTTGCACGAGGATTTTAATTTCGTTCCACGCTGGCAACCCCCGTTCATCACTGAGCTGGCGCCACAGGATCGTTGTCATCTCAACGGATTGGCGATGGAAGAGGGGCGGCCCAAGTATGTCAGCGCGTTGGGGACGAGTGATGTGGCGCGTGGCTGGCGTGAAAACAAGTCCGACGGCGGGGTGCTGATCGACGTGTCCAGTGGGCAGGTGGTCGCGGGCGGTTTCTGCATGCCCCATTCTCCGCGGTTGCATGGCGGAAAGGTGTTCATGCTTGACAGTGGTCGCGGAAGACTGGTCACGATCGATCCACACAGTGGCCAAGCCGAGGAGGTGGCGTCCTATCCGGGCTACGGGCGCGGGTTGGCGTTCCATGGCCGGTACGCCTTTGTGGGGATGAGTCGGGCGAGGGAGACATCGGTTTTCGGAGGCGTGCCGATTTGTCAGGATCGCGATGCGATGCGTTGTGGCATTGTTGTGATCGATTGGATGTCAGGGCAGAGTCTTGCGTTTCTGGAGTTTGAAAGTGGCGTGGAGGAGCTGTTTGATGTTCAGGTGATGCATGGCAGCAAGCGAACGGTCGTGTGCGGACCCTATCCGCGAGAGGATCAGCAGTTGCCCGTCTGGGTGGTCCCGCGTGGCGAGCAGGTCGATGCGATCCTGGGCGGTGCCGGTGGCGATTGCGTTCAAAGAAAACGGCCCTACTGAATTGTCTGATTTTGCGGCTTGGAACGTTTGGTTGGTTTATACTGCCACCCTTGTCCTTCGGTGAAGTCAGATCAAGTCGCCTTGGAGGCCGCATCGGCCGCTACCAACGTCGCCTTCTCTGGGGCCGTTTTCGGCTCAGCGTCAGCGCCGCAGCACGTCGGTGTTGATGGCTGCGGTTTGCTTCATCCTCGTCACGCTACACCTCTGTTGAGAAGCCCCTATGGATGGATTGCGATCGCGACAATCGGCAGTTTCGCGGTTCCCGTCGCGGACACGATTGTCTGGACCAAGCGATGCAAAACGGCAACGATCGCGTGTTCGTCGATCGCGTCGTCGGCGATTGGGGGCGGCGATCGAATCGCTGGAAAGCCGTCGTCTGTTGACGTTCGCGATTGACCTGTTCCAAGACATCAACATGCTCGGCGTGTCGTCGGGAATCGACGAGATGGTTTCGTTCGGCGATGAATCGTTTTTCGTCGCCGATGACGGCGTGCACGGAACTGAGCTTTGGAAAACCGACGGGACGGTCGACGGCACAGCGATGGTGAAAGACCTGTTGCCGGGGCCGGACACGTCATCGCCGGCGGAATTGACCGTGCTCGGAAACGAATTGTTTTTCACCGCATTGGATGAGGGCGGCGAAACCGATTTGTGGAAAAGCGACGGAACCGAAGCGGGGACGGTCAAGGTCTTTGATGCCGATGCGGTGGGCGTGTATTACTTGACCGACCTGACCGCGTCGGGATCAAAGCTGTTTTTCACGGCATACCAACCGGCGTTCGGGGGCCAACCGGCGACCGGATATGAGCTTTGGGCATACGACGGCACGTCGGGAGGCACCGCGTTGGTCAAAGACATCAATCCCGACCAACAGGTGATCGATCGTCCGCAGGAGTTGACCGACGTCAATGGCACGCTGTTCTTCACCAGTTACGACAACGGTTACTACAACCGTGAACTTTGGACGAGTGACGGGACCGCCGATGGGACGGTGATGGTGAAGGATCTGGGGATTGATCCAGGCACGGATCCCGGCACCGCCGACGATGATCCTACGGTCAGCTCCAATCCCACGTACTTGACCAGCCACAACGGGCTGTTGTTCTTTGCCGCCGAAGACTTTACCGATGGGGTAGAGCTTTACCGAAGCGATGGAACCGAGGCCGGAACGGTGCGGGTGTTTGATTTGAACCCGAACGGTTCGTCGTACCCCGAAGAGCTGACCTCGTTCGGGTCAGAGCTGTTTTTCGCGGCCACCGATGGAACCGGCGGACGTCATGTGTACAAATCCGACGGTGCCACGATCGCGTTAGTCGCCGACACGACGCGTGGACTCGGTTCATCCACGCCGTTTGAGTTTGAAGTGGTCGGTGATACGTTGTTCTTCGTCGCCAACGGGGCGGTGCCCGCAACGACGATTTCGGTGAGTTCGCCGACGATGACGGCAGACAATTCTCGCGTGGTCAACGGCAACTATGCGGGGATCGTCGCTGAGACGACGACGGCCTACGGTGGGACGTTGTCGGGGTTCAACGCATCAATCCAGTTCAACAGCACCGCGCAGGGGGGATCCAATGACAATCTGGGTTGGGTCTCGTCGAGCGCCCGCATCGGCGACCCGGGCGTCGGGCTGCAATCGATCGAAGTCGGTGACTTGTACGTCGAAGACATCGACAACAATGGTGAGTTGGCGGTCAACGCATGGGAATGGACGATTGCGGATTCCGCCGGTTTGACGAACCTCCGTTTTTCCGGATTCGCGTCGGGGAACGGATTGACGGAGGCGACGTCGGGAAGTGAAGAAGGATTGTTGTTCGAGTTGTTTCTTAACGGTAGCACGACCCCGGCAAACTCCACGACCGTCTCGGGCCCCGAGCTGGACAATTGGTACCTCGGTCGAGACGCCAACAATGTCAATTTGACCGACCCCGGCGGTGCGACGGTGACCACCGCAACGGTTCGATTGTCGTTCGGCAATTCGACGTTTCCAGGTTTCCCCAACGAGTCCACCGAAGCGTTTGTCGTCGGTGCGACGTTGTCGGCTGATCTAAGTGCCGGCACGGCACAATTGGTTGACGCCGGTCGTGAATTGCACAAGACCGATGGGACGACCGGTGGTACCGAGATCGTCAAAGACATTGTTCCGATGGGCAGTTCCAATCCGTTTCAATTGACCCAAGTCGGCGGCAAGTTATTCTTCGCCGCCGATGACGTCCTTGTCGACGGTTTGGAACTTTGGTGGTCCGATGGAACCGAAGAAGGCACGGTGCAAGTCATCGACTCGTTGCCGGGCAATGACCTATATGGTGCTCCGCTGGATGGTGCACCGAGGTTGTTCGGTGAACTGAATGGCAACTTGCTGTTTACGACAACCGATTTGGCACGCGACCGTGAATTGTGGATCACCGACGGCAATCCGTTGAACACCGAAACGCTGGTCAATCTGAATCCATCGACCGCTGACGCCGACGTCAGAGATCTGGTTCCATTCGGTACGGACATTTATTTCGTCGCCGATGACGGGCTCAACGGCGAAGCGATTTGGAAAGCGGATACCGTGGCCGGAACGGTTGAACTGTTCGAAGACATTTCTCCGTCAAGCACCGACCGGATCTCGACGCTGACGGTGTACAGCGCCCTGACCGAGCAAGTCGTTTTCTACAACAACTCGCTCGGCACCGAGGGAGGCGTTTATCTGACCGACCCGAATGGTCCGACGCGACAGTTGTCCGATCGGCGGCCCGTCCCGCTGGATGAAGACGGGACGGTGTTTGTGATTTCCAACGGGCTGATTTACTTCGTGGCCGATGACGGGGTCAGCGGAAACGAGTTGTGGAAAAGCGATGGCAGCGGTCCGGCCGAGAGGGTCTGGGACTTGATCCCGGGCTCGGTGGGAAGCAATCCGATGGAATTGACGGCGCTGGATAGTTTTCTTTACTTCTCTGCCGATACCTCCGCGGAGACGGTGACCGACGGCGTCGATCGCAAGGACATCGGCCGGGAGTTGTTCAGGACCGATGGGACGTCGGTCAGTTTGGTCCAAGACATCAATGCCGTCGTGGATCCGAATGATTTGAATCGCACGTTTGATTCATCACCCGAGGAGTTGACGGTGGTGGGGACCGAGTTGTTCTTCACCGCAGACAACGGGATCAACGGGCGAGAGTTATGGCGGAGGGATAGCTTGGGGAACACCGCGATCGTTGCGGACATTCGCAGCGGAGGCAACAGCTCGGATCCGGTTGGCTTGACCGAGGTCAACGGGATGCTTTACTTCTCGGCCAACAACGGATCTGACGGATTCGAACCCTACCGTTCCGACGGCACCGGCGGTGGCACCAGCCAGATCGCCAACATCAATTCGGGCGGCGGATCGAGCGACGCCTCCGGTTTCTTTTCCGCACTCGGAGAGGTTTACTTTGCCGCCGATGATGGAACCGTCGGGGAGGAATTGTGGAAGACCAGCGGCGTGGCCGGCAACGCGACGTTGGTGTCCGACATTCAACCCGGCGGCGGCAGCGAGCCGGTGCCGCTGTACGACACCGGCAAACGATTGCTGTTCAGTGCAGCCGGTACCACCAACAACGACCGCGAGCTGTGGGCGACCGATGGAAGCGACGCCCTGACGTTGTTGGTGGAAGATCTGTATCCGCCGGAGTTCTTTGGCAGCCATCCGGACGAGATCGTCCAGATCGGCGGCAAGTTGTATTTCGTCGCCGAGAACGGACCTTTCGGACGCGAAATGTTTGTACTCGAGGAAGTCTCACCGTCGGTGATCGACTTACTGGTCGGCGGTGATTCCGGTGCGCCGGTTGAGGAGTCGCAGCGTTCGACAGTGGATCAAGTGACGGTGGTGTTTGACGGCAACGTCGACGTACCGGCCTCGGCGGTTCAGCTGATCAATCGTGACACGCAAACGCAGCTGACGTCGTTGATCGTCGACCGTCGTTTCGAATCGGGACAGACGTTTGTCGAAATCACGTTCGGCAGTGGGCCGTCGGTGGTCGATCGAGACCCGGGTGGAACGACGGGGCTACGAAACTCATTGGCCGACGGCAATTATCAACTGACCTTGCTCGCCGCCCAGATCACGTCGCCGATCAGCGGAGCCGTGATGGCCGGGAACTACGACCACGGAGCTGTCGCGGCGGATCGATTTTTTCGGCACTATGGTGATACCGATGGCGACCGCGATGTTGATGGCCAAGACTACGGACGGTTCGGGTTGTCGTTCTTGCAGACGATGGGTGTGTCGGCGTTTGATGAATCGCTCGATTATGACGGCGATGGTGATGTTGACGGCCAGGACTACGGACGGTTTGGTCAACAGTTCTTGAAAACGTTGAGTTTCCAATGAGCGTGAGGCTTTCAGTGTTTTCGCAACGATGCAATCACAAGACTAACGGGTTTGCTCGTGATCAGCGCGGCCGATCGATTGAATTTGGAAACTCGGTTTAGCTGATGGCGCGCGATCGTGGTTGCGCCGGAGGAGAGTTTCGTCGTGAGCATCCGATGGGCGATACACCGTTGATTTCTGCTGAGTCGATTTGATGCAGTTCGCATTTCAGCGTACGGCATACCGCCAGATCCAACCGGGTTTCGAGAGCGCATCGTCGCCGTCATCCAGCAACCGCGCACAGAATAAATCCCCCTCACCCCCGATTCCTGACTCGCTTAGGCTCGTCAGGAATCGGGGGAGAGGAGAGCCATGGTGTTTAATTTTCGCTTCTCGATTGAGCGGTATTGGGCTCGCGCCCTGCCGCTAAAACCTCGTCAAATACGGGCAGATACATGCTTCACAGCGTGACGCTCCGGCGACGGAACGAGCTTGGATAAAACGCCGGCACGGCAGTAGCGGCGAGCTAGAGTTCAGCACGCCACACTTCCCCTCTCGCCGCCGCCGACGACGATGTTCTGCCGCTCGATCACGAACCCCCAACAACGACCGGACTTGATCCGCCGCTGGCGGTGTGGACGCATCGTGATGCAAGCGGGCAAGCTGGTGCGGATCGAGCGACGCTGGATCTGCGGCAGCGTTTCGATGGCGCAGGTCTGGTGGCAGAGTCGTTACGGGCGGCCCGACGATGATCTGTGTTGGCTGGATTATCACCAGCCGTTGGGGATGCCGTCGTTTTTGACGCTGGACTATGTTCGCAGTGGCCGCCGTGCCGGTTACCGGTCGTTCGTCGGTGCCTGCCACGTGTTGCACGAAATCGCACGGTTGCGGGGCGCGTCGGCGATCGTCGCCCATGTCTCCAACGGTTCGATCTCGGACCGATTCTTGGAACGCATGGGATGGGAGCGACATCTGCAGCACTGGTCGGGACGGCACTGGATCCGACGCTTTTACGACGGCTATCCGCAGGCGGGGGTCGAGCGGTATCTTGCCTAGTGCTCCGTCGACTTTGAATTGTGTCGCGGAAAAGGGGTCAGGTACCAAAAATGCGAAGCACCCGTTGGGCCTTTTGGTTTTTGGTGCCTGACCCCTTTTCCGTTCTGCCCCCTTTTCCGCTCGTCGTTGCCCCGAGTGGTTTCTGCCCCGCCCTGCCCTGTCCCGCATGAATTTTCTCTCCCACGCGATACCCTATCTGGATCATCCGCTGGTCGCGGTCAGTACCGGTGTGCCGGATTTTCTGAGCGTGGTGGACCGCAAGATTCGCGCCCGAGAGCGGATGGCGATGGCGGCGCTCGGTTCGGACGACGATGCGGTGCGGGACGTCGCGACCGGGATTCTGCATCACATTCGTGACGATCGCTGGTTTCATAACACGACGGTGTTCGTCGAGTCCAATTTGCAATTAGCCGTGGGACTGCGAGATTTGTTGCCCGGTGATCGCGGATTTCGCCCGATGTTCGTCGGGCACATTCTGATCGAGATCTTGTTGGATGCGTTTTGGATCCGCGATCGACCCGAGCTGATCGAGCGATATTATCAACTGGTTGATGACACGTCGCCGGAATTGATTCAGCGGTGCGTCAATCAGATCACCGGAAAACCGACCGACCGATTGGGCGGCGCGATCCGTCGCTACGCCGAAGCCCGGTTTTTGTACGACTACGTGGATCACCGCCGGTTGTTGATGCGGCTCAATCAGGTGATGCGCCGTGTCGGTTTGGCCGAATTGCCGGATTCGGTTCTGCCCTGGCTCCAAGAAGCCAGCGAGTTGGTAGAATTCCGGCGTGTTCGATTCCTGACTCCGCCCGACGGATCGACTCTTTTTCCACCCATTCCCTAGGATGAACGATCAATGAAGTACGGCATGAATCTGCTGCTGTGGAGCGGCGAAGTCACCGAAGCAATGTATCCGGTTTGTGAAAAACTCAAGGCAGCCGGTTTCGACGGCGTGGAATTGCCGATTTTTAATTTGGATTTGGATTACGCAGCGATCGGTGCGGAGCTGGATTCATTGGGGCTGGGCCGCACCGGCGTGACGATTCGCGGCGAGGAAGACAATCCGATTTCTCCCGACGCCGCCGTGCGTCAGAAAGGAATTGATTTGACGAAACGGACGTTGGATCTGTGTGCCGCCGCGGGCGTCGAAACGCTCGTCGGACCCTACCATTCGGCGATCGGCCTGTTCAGCGGCGCCGGCCCGACCGACGACGAATGGAAATGGGGCGTCGAAAGCATGCGGCAGGTCGCCGAACATGCCGGACAAGTGGGCGTGCGGTTGGGCGTCGAAGCGTTGAACCGGTTCGAGTGTTACCTGCTCAATTGCCATGCCGATTCGGCGCGGTTCGTGCGCGAAGTCGATCATCCGGCCTGTGGCATGATGTATGACACCTTCCACAGCAACATCGAAGAAAAAAGTGTGACCGATGCGGTGCTGGCCGGTGGTGACAAGCTGTATCACATCCACATCAGCGAAAACGATCGCAGCACCCCCGGAAAGGGCGGCGTCAACTGGGACGAAAACTTCGACGCGATCGCCAAGAGCGGCTACGACGGTTGGCTGGTGATCGAAGCGTTCGGATTGGCGCTTCCCGAAATCGCGGCGGCCACGAAGATCTGGCGCAAGATGTTTTCGGACGAGATGACACTGGCCACCGAGGGCCTGGCGTTCATGAAATCGGAAATGGAAAAACGCAAGTGAGCCAAGCGTCAGCGGAGCCAGCCGGCGATTCAGCCGTCGAACCGGCCGTCGTTTTTTTATCGGGTGATCTGATGTTTGCGTCGCGGGTCCGCGCCGCGGCCGAGGCCGAGGGGCTGGAGTTTCAACTCGCCGCCTCGCTGCCCGACCGCCGCGACATCCGCTACGTGATCGTCGATCTGGCGACACGAAGTGGTGTCGTCGAAGGATTGATGGAGCGGTGTGGTCAGATTTGTCCCGACGCGAAGGTGTTGGCGTATGGACCACATGTTCAAGTTGCCCGGTTGGACAAGGCCAAGCAGGCGGGGATTCCCGTCGTCGTGACGCGCGGGCAATTTGATCGATCCCTCGGCTCGCTCTTTCGCAGTGCTGACTGACAGTCCTGACAGACAGTGCTGACTGACGACAATGAAAACGAGTGACTGTCCGGAAGCGTGGCGTAGTTGGTGCTCGCATCCGGCGATGAATGAAAGGAGATTTTGATGCCTTCGGTTCTTGCCATTGCCGCCCACCCAGACGACATCGAGTATCTGATGGTCGGCACGATGTTACAGCTCGCGCGGCGCGGCTGGGATTTGCACTACGTCAACCTCTGTGACGGTTCGCGTGGCAGCACGACGATGGACCGCGAGGAGTGCGCGCGAACGCGTTTGGCGGAAGCCAAGAACGCGTGCGAGATGATGGGGGCAACGTTTTACGATCCGATCTATCCCGACATGGCGGCGACGTACAGTTTCGAGAATCTGGCCAAGGTCACCGCGATCGTTCGGACGGCCAAGCCGTCGATTGTGCTGACCCATTCGCCTTCGGACTACATGGAGGACCACGAGATCGCCTGTCGTCTGGCCGTCAGCGCAGCGTTTTCGCATGGCATGCCCAATCTGGTCAGCGACCCGCCGGTCCCGCCGTTCTATGAACCGGTCACGGTGTATCACTGCCAGCCGGTCGGCAATCGGACTCCACTCGGCGAACTCGTGATGCCCCATTTTTTCGTCGATCATTCCGATTTGATCGACAAGAAAGTCGAGCTGCTCGCCTGTCATGCCAGCCAGAAGGAATGGTTGGATGAAAGTCAGGGGATGGACAGTTATCTGCAGACGATGCGGGACATCAACGCCGAAACGGGACAGATGAGCGGCAAATTTGAGTATGCCGAGGGCTGGCGGAAACATCTTCATTGGGGATTCTGCGGGCCCGATGATGATCCGTTGCGAAGCAGTTTGGCCGACGTCATCGTCGAGGCGGACGCTCCATGACTGCCCCTGTATCCAGGCCGATCGTGATCGCGCACCGAGGTGCAAGCGGCTATGTGCCCGAACACACGCTGGTCGCTAAAGGAATCGCCCACGCGATGGGTGCGGACTATTTGGAACAGGACGTGGTTGCGACCAAGGACCATCATCCCGTCGTGCTGCACGACATTCATTTGGATACGGTGACCGACGTCGCGCGGCGCTTTCATGGGCGAAGTCGTCCGAACGGCCGATACTACGCGATCGATTTCACCCTCGCCGAACTGAAGACGTTGGAGGTTCTGGAGCGGTTCGATCACCGCAACGCACGGATTGTCTTTCCGGGACGCTATTCCGGCGGCGCCGGCGGGTTCCGGATCTGTACGTTGGACGAAGAGATTCGTTTCATCCAAAACCTGAACCGAACGACCGGCCGCCAGGTGGGCATTTATCCCGAGATCAAGCAACCGTCCTGGCACCGCGAGGAAGGCTGTGATTTGACCAGCATCGTGCTCCAATCCTTGGACCGATTCGGTTATCGAGACAAACGCGACCCCTGTTTCCTGCAGTGCTTCGATGAATTCGAGGTCCGTCGGATCCGAGAGGAATTGTCCTATCAGGGACGCTTGATCCAGCTGGTCGGTGATGGACACGACGCCCGCTCCGGAACCGATTACAGTCGGATGAAGACGTCCGAGGGGCTGGCCGATTTGGCGAAGGTCGTCGATGGCATCGGCCCCAACCTGGCCGCGATCGTCCGTTGGGACGAAGCCGACGCGGCAAAGGTGACCGATCTGGTGGCCGAGACGCACCGGTTCGGTTTGGCGGTGCACCCCTGGACCGTGCGGGCCGATGATTTGCCCAAGGGATGCGCGACCCTGCAGCAATTGATCGACACGCTCCAACAAGCCAAGGTCGACGGTCTGTTCAGCGACCATCCTGATCAAGTGCTGACATGCTTGGTGGGCCGTTGATTGAATCCGATCGCAGGAATCCGATCGCACGATTGGATAATCGCGTTCCGCGCAAGCGTATGGGCATCCAGCATGACGTTGACTCCGGTTGACGGCGCTGCTGCTGCACGGGGGCATGTTGGTGGTTCGCGGAAGGTGTCTGCGATAAACTCCTGTCATCGGAGTCCCTCCCATCATCCTTCTACTCACGCCTGATCTGGCGAATCGACTCATGCGTCAAGACTCAAATTCGATCATGTTCCTGCTTCGCTGTTTTTTGCTCAGCGTTGCTGTTTGCGCGACGTGGCTGGGTGTTTCCGTTGCCCAGGAGCGACCGACTGACCATGCAGAACAGATCGGCGTCTGGAATCTGACCGAGTTGAAAAAGACGCCGGAGATGCGCTGGCTATCACAAACCGGTCCCGTGCGTTCGTTGCTGTACGCGGGCGAAGCGTATGAAGGCCGTTCGACTGAGGTGTTCGCGTTCTATGCCTCCCCCGCGACGCTCGGTGAGGCGAATGCCGAGGAACGATTTCCGGGTGTCGTATTGATTCACGGTGGTGGTGGCACCGCATTCGCCGAGTGGGCTTGGTTGTGGGCCAAACGCGGGTACGCCGCGATCGCGATGGATTTATCGGGGAGTCGGCCGATCGATCCTCTTTACGACAACAGCGGAGTCCCGGTTCCGAATCAAGCCGGCAAAGCGGGCACGCGCACGCGTCTCCCGAACGGAGGGCCGAACCACGGACACGCGGAAAAGTTCGACAGTATTGGCGGCGATGTGTCCGACGACTGGCCCTCTCATGCGGTGGCAAGCGTCGTTCGAGCCCATTCATTGCTACGATCGTTTCCCGAGGTGATTGCGGATCGCACCGCGGTGACGGGGATCAGCTGGGGTGGCTACACGACCTGTCTGGTTGCTTCGGTCGATGATCGTTTCAAAGCCGCTGTCCCCGTTTACGGTTGCGGTTTTCTGTATCAGGGTGAATCGGTGCAAAAGCCGGCTATCGACAAATTGGGTGATCGACGCGAGCAGTGGATCGAAGCGTACGATCCGTCGAGTCTGCTCGTTCGCTGCCGCGTACCGATACTGTTTGTCAACGGCACAAACGACATTCACTATCCACTGGACAGTTACCAGAAGAGCTACGATGTGGTGCCAGGGCGAAAGCAGATGCGCATCGAGGTCAAGATGCGACACGGGCACCAGCCCGGTTGGGCTCCCCAAGAGATTGGCTTGTACATCGATTCCTTTTGCCGCGGCGGCACGCCTCTGCCGGCACCTGGTGCGATGGCGACCGACGGCGACACGGTCCGTTTGTCGTACACCAGTGCGGTGCCCCTCAAGTCTGCGCAGTTGCACTACACGACCGATACGGGGCTGCGTTCAAAACGCGATTGGCAAAGTCTTTCGGCGGAAATCGCCAGCGATGAAGTCACCGCGCCCCGGCCGCCGGGGAACGCCAATACATGGTTCATCGCGTTGACCGACGAGCGAGATGCGATGGTGACCACTCCCGTCCAGTTCGCGAACTAGGTTCGATTGTTCACGCCCGCGAATCAGAACGCCGGTAAATGGGACCGATGCGAAGATCACCCACGGCTTGGAAGCAGCCGTTGCTGCTTCGATTAGGGGACGAATTCGAGCAACGGAAGGTCTGGACCTCATCTTACTTTGTAGCCTGGAGGAGGCATTTTGGCGGTCGGTCTTTCTGGTTTTGAGAAAGAAATCGTTGAGCGGGCCGATCCGATGATCTTCGGAGGTTGCGAGATTTTTGTAGCGACTCCAGAGGATTTGGTTGTGTTGAAGATCCTGGCTGGGCGCCCAAGAGATCTGGATGATGTAGAGGGCATCGTCGAAATCCATGCGAAACAGCTCGATTGGCAGTACTGCCTCGCAGCTGCAAACCGGTTGGAGGCGGCCGTCGACATTGATTTGGTACAACAAATAGAACGCCTTCGGTCAGGCTGATTCATTGCTCTGGTTTCATCGACCGGACGGTCACTCCCCCTCGTCGTTCGATGACAAATGATCTTGTGTGTCTAGATGCCGACGAGTCACCACCTTCTTCACGTCATCCATTACCTTGCGGTTATTTCCGTTCGATACAGCTTCGTACTGTTTTGCAGGCGCCGCTCGCTCACCGGCCTGTTGATTTAATCCGATCACACGTGGGATCAGCCGTTTCGCGCAAGCGTACGGGCATTCATCATGTCGAATACTCGCCGGCGCCCGTAGGCCCGCGCCAAACGGCTGATTAAATCAACAAGCCGTCACGCTTCCCGCTGAAGTCTTAGCGAAACCGCAGCAGCCGGGTTAAGAATCTGACGGTTCTACCCAAAACCGAAATCGGTTCGGCAGTGATGCGTGCCGAGACGTCGGTTCCCGTGACCACGGCATCTCGGGCGGCGAAATCGGTCAGGTCGAGTTCGACACGGACCACGTACGATGTTTCATCCGGCGTCTCTCTCCGTGTTGCCTGTTCGTCGTCGCGTCGTTGTCGGTTGTCGTCGACGGTCCACTGTTTCGAGGAGATCTCGGCGACGGTCCCGGTCAGCGGATGCGCGGGGTCTGATTCCAAGACCAACTTGACCGCGTTGGAAACCTTGATGCGTTGGACTTGGGACGCGGAGACCACGAGTTCGGCATCCCAGCGGTCGGCGCCGACCACGGTGAACAATTCGGTGCCGGGTTCGACAAAACACCCGCGGTTGCGGAACTCCGTCGGATCGCCGCTCCATCGGGTCAGCGTCAAATCTGTCGCTTGGCCTGAAGCGGGATCCGTGGTCAGTGGACGTCGCGGCGGTGCGATCAACCGTCCCGTCGCCGGCGCGCGAATCTTCAGTGCCTCACGCCGTCGCCGATGTGTTTCGAGTTGCTGTTCCAGTTCGACGAGCACGGCTTCGGCCACCGGCAATTCATTGGCGGCGTCGGGAAGTTTCAGGCGGCTGGATTTCAACGTTTGGACCAGTTCGCGTTGGGACTTCACCCGCGCTTCGGTTTTCGAAAATTGATGAACGACTTCGGGGTTGGACAGCGTCGCGATCAGATCGCCTTGGTCCACCGACATGCCGGCCGAGACGACCAAGTCATCCAGATGACCGCCGGTGGCAATGTAGATCGACGTCTCTTCACGAGGCACGATGCGACCGTCGGCCGATTCGCCGGACGGAAACGGAATGCTGGCCAGGAACAGCAATGTCGCGATCACTAAGCCGGAACGGATCAATTGAGTCATGCGGATCTGTCTCCTTTTGCCAGGGTGGCGGAGTAACAAAAAGGGGCCACGGAAACTGGACACGAGCAACCCGCCGGCGGCGACGATGCACAGCAAGATGCCGATCGATTCCAATCGGTACGGACGCAGCATCAACATCAGAAACCACAAGATCAGTAGCGTGAGTGCCCAGCGATACACGGTCGCCATCACGGCGTAAACGATCAACCCAAACCGTTCTCCGCGGCTGATCGGTTCGTCGTCTGGGGCCGCGACGCCAAACATCACGCGTGCTGCCAATCGCGACGTCAGTTCACGCGACTTCTGGCCCAGGTTGGGTACATCGCAGAGGTCGGACAACACATAATAACCGTCGTAGCGCAGTAGCGGATTGGCGTTAAACAAGACCGTGCTGACGCTGCAAACGACCATCACATTCATGGCCAGCGAATGAATCAACGTCGGCCCCGTGGATGCCCAGAGGAGCGTCGCGATCGATGCCAAGAGGACTTCGGTGCCGATGCCGGCCAGCCCGACTGCCGCACGCGCGAACCGGTTGGGCAACATCCACGAATCCGACGTGTCACAATAGAGCGCGGGGGTAAACACCAGCAGCATCGGACCGATCTGATGGCACTCCCCGCCGAAACGTTTACAGACCAACGCGTGCCCGAGTTCGTGCAGCACTTTGGTGACACCGAGGACGATGGCCAGGGTGAAAACGGAACGCAGTTGGAACCACTGTTGCACGGCAGGGAACTCGGCCGCGAAACGATCCCAGTTGGCAGCCAGCGTCAGAATCGCCGTGATCGCAACGAGTGACATCGCCGCCAAGCCCGCGCCGCTCAGCAGCGGTCGGACCAGGGGATAGAGACGTTTTAGCAGCGGTTCGGGGTCGACCCCCGGAAACCGTAGGAACAGAATGCTTGAGAATTGTTGGGTGATGCGTCGTCGTCGATCAGACTGTCGTTTTTCCAGCAATCGATCGCCCTGCCCTGCCCTGTCCGAAACGGTCAACCCGAGTCGATGAAGTCGAAACAGCAGATCGTTTAATTGTGACAGCGTGACCTTGGCCGGGCGAAAGCGTGCCTGGTATTGGTCACGAAGAGATTCCAGTGAAACACCCGGACGGAGCCGCTGGAGCACGAACCATTCGTCGTCGCGCATGCGGTGATACTTCATCGCAATCGGATCTTTGACGACGACCGCGGAATCATGTTTGTGCTCGGTTTTGACGAACACCAGATCCGGGCGTTTGCGCAAACCGATCGGTGATTTCGCGGAGCTTTGCGATCGGTGGTGACGAAGCGGCGTCAGCGTCATCGTATCGGTGTCATCGCACGTAAAAGAGAAGGTTGCGATGGACGAAATCGGTGACGTCCCCGAACCAGCTGCCCAGCAGCGAGCGTCGCCCACAGAGGATCTTGGCCGTCGCTTCGACACCGTTGTGCGCATCGGCGGAGGCAAACGTTTGCATCCCAAATCGACGATCGGCGTCGACGGGGCGATCGACCGTCGCGATGGCGTCGATGACGGTCGCGCCCTGTGCGTTTCGTCTAGCCGCGGTGGAGACGGACTGGAGTGTGGCGACGAAGGTTGATTCGGGATGGGACGCGGCGGCGAATTCGACTTTTAGTGCATCGTGGGCGGTCGACGCGCGAAGGATTTCGGCGGCGTCTTTGTCAGGGATTTCGAGCCGCAGCTGCCACGGGCCATCGGTACGAACGATGCTCAGCAGATGATTGCCGCGGGCGACCGGCCGGTCGGACAGTTTGCGTTTGAGTTGCCACGCCGACACCACGCCATCGATCGGAGCGGTGATCTGCAGTTCGGCAAGTTGGCTGCGAACAAGATCCAGCTGGCTCTGCAGATTGTTCAGCTCGCTTTGCAGTTGGCGTTGTTCGATCCCCATCCGACCCGACTGTTTTGAATCCGTGGCCGGATCCAACAGCATCGATCGGATCGATGTCAGGCGTTGCGCGGTCGTTTGGAGTTCCCCCGACAGAGATTCGGCGGTGGATTCCAAGTCGGCGTTTTCCAGACGCATCAACACGTCACCCTTTGCAACCGGTTGGCCGTCGCGGACCAAGATTTCTTTGACGACGCCATCGGTACGTGCGAAGACGTTTTGCTGTCCCGACGGTTCGGCGAATCCCGTCGCAATGATCTTGTGATCGACTTGGATCACCGTTGCCGCGATCAGCAACAGGACCGTCGCTATCAAGCCGAGCGTGGTGTACGGCAGACGACGTCCACCGAACCAGTCGCCGAGGGTTTTCAGGACGCGTAAGCCGAAGATGCGATGGTGCTCGCGAGAGTTCGCCAACGCGATCGCGGCTTCGGCAGCGATTTCACGCATCGCGGCAGTGGGTTCGACTTCGGCGTCTTCGGAAAACGATTCCAGCAACAGCACGCCGATCGGTTCGGCGTCACTGGAGAGGTCGTCGGTGAACTCGGCGCGTGAAGTTTCGGCAAGGTCGGTGGCGGATGATCGATTTCGATGGTCGTGTGCTGTCTTGGACGAGCGGGGCTGATACAGCGGCATGACCCATACCGACGCGACGTCTGTTTCTTCCAGATAGTGATCAAGCGGATCGGCCAGTTGTGGCGGCAGTGGGTCTGGCGAAGGCAGCTTGATCGGCCGCCCCAGGACCAGCGCCCGCTGCGCAAGCGTCTCCGCGGCGGTGATCGCGTTGGCCCGTCGATCCACAACGGCAACGCCGCTGACCGATTCGACGCGCAGCCGGCTCCCCTTGGCGATCAGGACCGTGACGCGATCGAGCGCCAGCACTCGTCGGGTTTCGTTGGCGATCCGAAAGGCGGTTCCGGTGACATCCAAATCGCGGTGGAAATGACGCAACGCACGCTCGCCACCGGCGGCGTCGCCGGGCATCGGCAGCGGTTGCTTGGCGTGATCGTCGCGGTAGCTGTGAAGTGCGATCCGGCAGCAGTCGGCGAATTCGGCCAACCGCCGTAACTGACGAATTTGAGCGGCGACGTCGGGGACACGGCGATCGGCGTAAATCAGCAACACGGCGCAGGGGTTGCGTCCGTCCATCAAACGAACGTGCAACCCGCGAGCTTGATTTCCCGAATCAGGTCCGGACGATTCGAGCGCCCGAGAGAGAGATTCGGAAAGCGGCGAGTCAGACGCGGGCTGCAGCGGCAGATCGCAAGCGGTCGCGGCCGAGGTGGAAGCAGCCAGCAGGTTGCCGATGCGATCGGCGTCCAGCCGCCGAGTCAGCTCCGCGTCGGACGCCAGCATCATCGCCGCGGGCCAGTTGGGGTGCGTGACCGCGACAACGTCCGCCCGAAACGCTGTCAGCCAGCGGTCGGCGATCTGTTCCAGGAATTCAGTCGGACTGGATGACTGAGCGGCGATGGCCAGAACGGTCGTCGAAATCGGATCCGCTGAATCATGCAGTTCCAGCCCTCGATCACCGACGGCGTCGGACGGCGTCGGGTGCGCCGGTTGCCATTCGTCGTGGGGGGCGTTCGGCTCCGCGGCGTCGTCAGATGATTTCGTAGAACTCGGCACGGGCGTGGTTGCGAGGATCGCTGATTGAGAAACAGGAGTGGGGCGATGTGGTGAAACTAATCGGATTACCCGGCAGGACGCGAATTCCCGCGGGGGCTTCCGCAACGGATTCTAAACGGGGGGGGCGGTGGGGTGGGATGTTCGGGTCGGGAGGGAGGCGAAGAATCCCAAAAGACGCGAATTCCAAACCGGCGGTTGTAAGACAGCGATCTCGGCCAGGTAGTTCTTGCGGAGGAACGTGCCGACTGTGAGCGTCGGTTCGGTCGCTATACTGTCTTGCACAATCGCACGCTTGGTTTTTTGCGCCGTCACTGCCGGTGGCCGAGTGGACCGAACTTCAAAATTGAGACAGACAGGGTGAGCGAATCTCCTGTGACGCGAGCGACGCTCCTTTTGAGGCTTCGCGACGCCAACGATCACGAGGCATGGAGCGATTTTTTGCGTGACTATGGCCCGATGCTCTACCGATTCGTCCGCAGCCGGGGGCTGCAAGACGCCGACGCGGCAGACATCGTGCAAGACGTCTTTCGGCGGGTCGGTTCGGCGATCGGGCGGTTGGAGTACGACAAGGAAAAAGGCGGCTTTCGCTCGTGGTTGTTCACGATCACCCGGAACCGGCTGTACACCTATTTTGAAAAGCGAAAAAAAGCCGGACCGTCGGGAAATGATACGGCTCAATTGGAATTGTTATCCCAAGCTGCTGACGACCGAAATGAACTCAGCGAGCAGTGGGAATTGGAACACCTTCGTTCACTTGCTGCGATCGCAATGAAAACCGTCGAAGAAAATTCGGATCCCAAAACTTGGTCTGCCTTTCGGATCACGGCGGTCGAAGGCCGTTCGGCTGCCGAGGCGGCGAAGGAATTGTCAATGAGCACCGGCGCGATCTACGTCGCCAAAAGTCGCGTGACCGCGCGGCTCCGTGCCGAGATCCAGCGACTGGAACAAGAAGAGGAAACGCAATGACTGTTTCAGCGTGCCCGACCAAGACGCAATTGAAAGCGTTGGTCGGTGGTTCGTTGCCGGAGGCGGAAGCAAGTGGTGCAACCGAGCACATCGGGGGCTGCACGCGTTGCCAAAGTGTCCTCGAATCGGTCGCGATTTCAGGCACTGCGATCCTGGAAGGTGCCGGCTCCAAGGACGTGCCGATCGAGGATCTCGTCGGGCAAGCGGTCGGGGCGCTGCCGCCGAGCGATTCTGCCTATTGGAAAGCCGTCGCCGCGGTGTCGGGCAGCGTTCACGGTCAGGACACGCCGAACGTGGACGCCAGCGTCACGCACCTGCCCGCTAGCGAGGGCGGCGAATCGAACACGAGCGGCCCATCGAGCTCAGCCGGCCCATCGGATCAGTCCCCGGCGGCATCGGATCCGGATTTGACGCCGACGATCGAAGCGGCCACCCCCGTCGCGCTGCCGTTTCTGAAAAAGTCCGACGACCCCGCCTACATCGGGCGTCTGCACCACTTTGAAGTTTCACGAGTGATCGGTCGGGGCGGCATGGGGATCGTGTTGGAAGCCTTTGACACCCACTTGCAACGCAACGTCGCGATCAAGGTGCTCAATCCCGAGTACGCCAAGAACGACGTGGCTCGTCAACGTTTTTGTCGCGAAGGCCGCGCCGCGGCGGCGATTTCCCATGAACACGTGGTGGCGATGCATCAAGTGGCGCGCGAGGATCAAGGCGAAGTCGCGTTCCTGGTGATGCAGTACATCGAAGGTGTGACGCTGGAAAAACGACTGCAAGAGGAGAAACCGATGCCGCCGAGTGAGGCTGCTCGGATCGCGATGCAGATCGCCGCGGGGCTGTCGGCCGCGCACGGACGCGACATGGTGCATCGTGACATCAAGCCGGCGAATATCTTGATCGAATCGGGAACCGAACGCGTCAAGTTGACGGATTTCGGTTTGGCCCGCGCGACCGATGATGTCCGCCTGACCAAAACCGGGATGGTCACCGGAACGCCGCTGTACATGTCACCCGAGCAAGCCACCGGCGCGACCGCGGACGAAAAGAGTGATCTGTTCTCGCTCGGTGCGGTGCTCTACGAAATGTTGACCGGCGTGTCGCCGTTTGAAGCCCCGTCGATCGTCGGTGTGATGAAACGCATCATGGACGAGACGCCGACGCCGCCGGTGAAGTTGGATTCCAAGATTCCCTTGCCATTGTCCGAACTGACGATGGCACTGATGGACAAGAACCCCGCGCGGCGGCCCGAGTCGGCAGCCTTTGTCGCCGAGACCTTGGCCGAAATCGTGACCAGTTATGGCCCGATTTCACCGCTGCAGGTCCCGGCGGTTGCGAACACGTCGAAGAAACTGCGCCGCAGCGGTTCGCATCGGCTCGTTTCCCGCAACACACTTCGCGCCGCTTGGGCCGCGGGATTGATCGGGATCGCCAGCTTGTCTGCCGCCGTGATCTTTCTGGCGACGCGTGGTGAACCGGCCGCGGTCGCTCAAGTCGATGCCGGTCCGGTTTTTCCGTCGACCGTTTTGGCGGGCAACCCGGGAACGGTCTGGGCGGTGGACTTTGATCCGAGTGGTGAAAAGGTGGTCGCCGCGATCGAAGACGGCAGCGTGCGATTGTGGGACGTCAAACAGCAAAAGGTGTTGCGAAGTTTCGACGCCCATCGTGGCATCGTCTGGATGATTCAGTATCACCCGACCAAGGACATCGTCGCGACCAGCGGGAACGACGGCATGGTCAAGATCTGGGATTCGGAGTCGTTGGAATTGTTGCAGGAATGGGACGCCCACAGCGCGGTCCGCAAGATCGCATTTTCACCCGACGGCCGACGGATCGTCGCCGGTGATCACGATGGCGTGATCCACACCTGGGACATCGATTCGGGGCGTCCGCTGGCCAGCGTGACACAGCCGGGATCGATCTATAGTGTCGATTGGTCACCCGACGGACGGTTGATCGCATCGGTCGGCAGTGACAAGATCGTGCGGATTTGGGATGCCGAAACACTGGAGACGCGGCAGACGCTGCTCGGTCACGAAGGTCCGATCTACCACGTCAAATTTGCACCGACGGGAACGCAATTGGCAACCGTCGGTTGGGGAAAGACCATTCACATTTGGGACACGGCGACGGGGTTGGAAGACCGTCAGTTGGTCGGCAGCAGCGGTGACAATTGGAGCGTCGCCTTTTGCGGCGATGGAACGCATGCCGTCGTCGCCAGCCAAGACGGAAAGTGCCGCATTTGGGACTTGGCCAGCGGCGAACTGGTGACCACGCTGTCCGGACACGAATCCTCCGTCCATAACGTTTCCCTGGAGCCGGTCACACACCAGATCGCCACCAGTGGCCGCGACGGAACCATCCGCGTCTGGGACCTGAGCGGGCTGAAGGAGTAGCGGTTGCGACGCAGAACGTTGAGGGGAACGTTTCGAAAGCAAACTCCTGTCAGGCTAACCGTGAGAAGCCCTCCCTGGCAGTGAGGGTCGATCGCAGCGAGGGGAGGGTTTCAGCGGCCGCGGACCCACCGATGCCAACACGGATCGTGTCGGTGATCGTCATCCACTTCGGTTTCTCGCATTGCGTCACCCTACCAGATCGTACCAGGTCTCTTCGAATCGGATGGGAAAACAGATGGACTGGCCGTGTAAAGCGAAACGTTCCGTGTAGGTCAGGCTGTGCCTGACGGCCGATTGGCATGCACAGCATGCCCTACGCCATTGGCATGCATAGCATGCCCTACGCCTATTGGCATGCACAGCATGCCCTACGCCTATTTGGTATGCACAGCATGCCCGACGCTGCTAAGCGTGGCGACTGTGGGCCAGGCAGAGCGGGGCCAGCACGATTCGGCTGTAGGGCATCAACACCGCTGCGGCCGTCAGGCAGTGCCACAAGAGGACTCGATCACTGGGCATCCATTGCCAGACGACTGCCGCGGTCGCGAACGTGCAAACGAGATAGCCGACCAACAGTCCGACGACCGTTCGACGCCTAGTCAAACCGGATCGGTAGAGCATCGTTGTCGCGGTGACGACGAGGATGCCTTTGACGATGGCCAACCAAGGCAGCAGCGTCGGCAACTGGGCGATGCATTGCCATGCCCACAGCGTCCAGGCTTCCCAATCAGGGAACCGCAGAAATTGATACAGGAACCAGCTGAAGGCAAAAAAGGCGACGGCAAACTTCGCTGCGATCGTCCAGTACACGAAACGTTTCGATTCGGTCGATTGCGCCGCGATATTCCAGGTCGTCTGACGCAGCACCAGCAAGACGCCGATGACCGCTGCGACCAGGGTGAGTTTCCAATCCGCATCGGGAGTTTCGAACTGCGGTCCGATCGCCCGCTGCCACGCTCGGATCAACGGTGCACTTGCACCGTTGAACGACCAGATCGCAAACACGATCGGAACACCCAACAGGGACGCAAACCAAATCGCCGTCGCGATCAGCTGCTGGGTCCAGACGAGGGTGGTCGTTGCGATCGGGGCGACGGCGAGTGTGTTCGGCAAAAAACGCTGCTGCAAACCATAGTTCTTCCATTCGTTCATGAAGATGCCGGGGAACAGCAACGCTACCACCAGGAACACCAACGAGTCGGTCCCCGCGTAACTGAATAGGGAAAAGAAGAGCACGATGAGCAACCAACCGGCGACGATGATTTTCGCGCCCGTGCCGGCGAACTTGCTCGCTTCGAACCTGACCAGCGCGGCGATCGGTGAAACCCGCGCCGGCCGCAGGAACGATGCCTCCGATGTGGCATCGGCGCCCACTGACGGCAATGGATCCGCGGTCGCCAGCCATCCGGCCGATTCACTGATTCGCCCCGCGACGTGGAAGCGGGCCAGTCGGACGGCGCGTAGGGCGAGTAGCGTCAGCGCCGTGTAGGCCGAGAGGCCGACGATCCACGCGGCCGCGATCGAAGTCGTGTCGGAGGGGAGATCGGAGCGTTTGTCGGCGAACGCGAACGAAACCGAGACGATCAACCACGCGTAGGCCGGTACAAACAGGATGCCGATCAGAAAGGCACGCGTGTAGGACCAGCGAAACGGATGCCAGGTGATCACGCAAGCCAAGACGAACAGAGTGGCGATCCCGATCGCGGGCATGAACCAGCGTTCCAACGGGGTTCCGAAGAACCGCGCCGTCATCGCAATGGCGCCACAAATGGCGAGGGTCCAGAGCGTCTTCAGCCCCAGCGGAACGGCGGCCAGTTTCCATGTTTTCACCGGCATCCGTAGCAACCACGGCAGGTAACCCGTCGCGCCGCCGCTGACGTCCGCTCGTTCGCTGAAGTCGAACAACGCGAACGTGATGCCGAGCAGGGGCAGCGAGAACATGACGACGATCATGGTCGCGGTGCGTTTGAGTGCCAGTTGGCCACCGACATCGCCGTCGCTGAACACGCCGACGCTAAACAGGGCGGCACTGATGTGAATCACCAACATGTAGGCGATGGCGAGGGTCAGTGCCGTCCTGGAACGCGTGATCAATAACCTGGCCAGTGCAACGATCTCAGACATGCTGCATGCCCTCCGCCGAGGTCGAGGATGTTGTCGCCGGCTTGCGTTGAACGCGACCGGCAAACCAGCGGTGAACCGTGGCCGGTTGTTGATTCACAAGTTCCCACCGCGCGCCGTCTGATTCAATGGACGGAACCGTCGGGCGGGATGACGCGTTTTCGACATCGATCAACACAGACCATTCGGATGTGTCACCGGCGCCGCCGAACGAGCCCGGGATCTCGGGCGGACGTGACGAAGCTGTTTCGGTGCGATAAAAACACTCGGTGTAACGCTCCGGCAGGGTCGCTGCGGGAATGGATTCCAGCAACACGCCGTCGTGCAGCAGCGCGATGTGATCGCAAACCCGATCGATCTCTTCAAGCAGATGGCTGGAAAACAACACCGTGCGGCCTTCGTCGGCCACGGTGCGGATGATCGCTTCCAAAATGTCGGCCCGCGCGATCGGATCCAATCCGCTGCTCGGTTCGTCCAAGATCAGCAATTCCGGTCGGTGCGCGATCGCCGCCAACAGCGCCACGCGGGCTCGTCCGCCCTTGGACAGCGACTTGAGTTTTGCGGTCGTCGACAAACCGAACATGTCGCACAGTTGCGTCGCATAGCTGTCCGACCAGGTCGGATAGACGGTCCGGCAGAAGCTGATCAGGTCCCGGATTCGCATCCACTTCGGCAGCGAGTCTTCTTCGGTCATGTAGCCGATGCGGGCGAGTAGTTTTTCCGGCCGGATTGTCGGATCCTGGCCGAGCACGTTGACCGTGCCGTGCAACGCCTTCATCGAGCCGATCAGGTGCTGGATCAACGTCGTCTTCCCTGCCCCGTTGAGACCGACGAGTCCGAAGACGGACCCGCGCGGGATCTGCAAGCTGACATCGATCAGCGCGTGCGTTCCGCGAAAGGAACGCGAGAGTGACTGGACCCGCACGGCAAAATCGTCGGTGGAAGTCATGGCTTTATTCCTTTCGTTGAAGGGCTTGCTGACGTGATGCGATCAATTCATCCAGCTCGGCCGGGTCCGCGCCCAGGTGGCCGGCAAGCACCACAAGCTTGTCGATCTCGGGCGTGAGAATCTGTCGGCGGCGGGTGCGGCTGAGGGTTCCCGACGTTTCCGCGACGAAGGTCCCGGTTGTGCGACGCTTTTCGACCAGCCCTTCGTGTTCCAGCTCGCGGTAGGCCCGGGCGATCGTGTTCGGGTTGACCTTCAGCGTTTCGGCAAGCCCACGGATCGTCGGCAGCTCGTCACCGGCCTTGAGCTGCGCCGACAGGATTCGAAAGCGAATCTGTTCAACGATCTGCTGGTAGATCGGCTGGCTGCCGGATTGGATTTGGATCAGCATGCTTGCACCTTTGTATTAATGCAGTGATACAACAGGGGGCTGGCGGTGTCAAGCGTCTTCGTTCTCCTCCGCTCACTCGGCTCCAAGGCTCCGCTTTGGAACGCGCTGGTGGTGTGGCTCTGCCACACGCGGATTGTTTGGAGGTAGGAAGATTTTGGAGGTAGGAAGATTTTGGAGGTAGGAAGATTTTGGAGGTAGGAAGATTTTGGAGGTAGGAAGATTTTGGAGGTAGGAAGATTTTGGAAGGCACCGTCCACGACGTGTCGCTAATTTTCTTACCTCCAGAATTCTCCTACCACTCCACCGAGCCACCCTGCCCAATCGCAGGGGCTCAGGGGCACGATGGCGGCGCTGCGTGACGGGTTTCGGACGGTGGCGGTGAGATTTAGACTGGTGGCGGTATTCCGATCGGAATCCGCGGCTGAATCCTCCCCCACCAAAGCACCAGCGTCCCACGCATGTCCTCTGACGACCAAACGCCTGATCCACCCGCGTCCGGCCAGCCCGGCCAGCAGCCGCAGCCCAACCCTCCGCTGCGGGCGCGGGTGCCCGATCACGTCGCCGGGGGGACGTTCAGCACCGGCGCGATCGTGATGACCGGACCGAGCGAGTACATCGTCGACTTTTTGCAGACGATCGGACGACCACACAAGGTGGCCGCACGGGTGGTGATTCCCCATCCGGTGATGCCGCAATTCATCGAGGCATTGACGACCAATCTGGAGCTTTATCGGGGGCGGTTCGGCGATCCGCACACGCCACAACCGCAGCCGCCCAACCCGGACGCACGCCGACCGAGTCCACAAGAAATCTATGACGATTTAAAGATGCCCGACGAGGTGCTCAGTGGGACCTACGCCAACGGCGTGATGATCGGGCACGGTGCGACCGAGTTCGGACTGGATTTCTTGACGAGCTTCTTTCCGCAATCGGCGGTCAGTGCCCGCGTCTTTGTCGCCGCTGGCCAAGTGCCGCGTCTGTTGGAATCGCTCAAGGGGGCCGTTCGGCAACTGGAGCAACGCCGGTTGGGGTTGCCGCCGACCGATCCGCCGCCCCCCGCTCCGCCGTCGTCGGGTCCACCGCCGTCTGGCCCGCCCCCAACCGGCCCACCGCCGACGGACCTACCACCGGCTGGCCCTTCGGATTCAAACGGCAGTTAGGACGCGATGGCTATTTCAGATGATCTGCCGCTGATGCGTGGTTTGAGCCGAGCCCCGATCCCCGACGCCATGCCGTTGGTGTTGGCGAGCGGTTCGCCCCGCCGCGCGCAGCTGCTACGGGCGGCCGGGTATGAGTTCACGATCGATCCGGCCAGCGACGACGCCGAGTGCGGGGTCTGCAGTCGCGAAACGGCGCCCGAGCTGGTGGCACGCTATGCGTACCGAAAAGCGGAAAGCGTGGTGCGGCGACACGGTCGGGCGATGATTTTGGCCGCCGATACCGTCGCATCGTGCGGGGGGCAGATCCTGGGTAAACCGCACAACGAGGAGCACGCCGCGGAGATGCTGCGCACGCTCAGCGGACGTCGCCATGACGTGTACACCGGCGTCTGCCTGTGGTCCACCGGCGAGTCTCGCTGCATCGTCGACGTCGTCCGCACCGAGTTGCAGATGCAATCGCTGTCCGAAACCATGATTCGAGAGTACCTCGACACGCTGTTGTGGGAAGGAAAAGCGGGGGCGTTCGGATTTCAGGACGGAAATGACTGGATTGAAATCGTCGGTGGGGGCAGCGAAAGCAACGTTGTCGGGCTTCCAATGGAGCGGCTGAAAGAATTACTGGAAAATTTTCACTCAGTTGCCGAAACCATAGATGCCAGACAATCGGAAACGCCTACTTCAAACGAGTGAGATTTGGTAAAGTTTGACGGTGGTATGCCGATGGCCCACATCGACTCTCGCCGAACGGTCCGAATTGATGATTCATAGTTTTCCCGCCGTGTTGTCTCGACGTAGCACCATGCCTCTGGTTGCGTGGTGCTTGCTCGTTTGTTTTGCTGTCAATTGCGACTCCGCGATCGGGCAGATTGATTCCCGCACGGTTTCGTCACGACAGACTTCCGCCGCTCCATCCTCTTCGGGTGAAAACTGGGCGGAGAAAATGTTCAAGACGACGAGCCACGATTTTCGCATCGTCGGGCGGGGGGCAAAGTGTGAATACCTGTTCGATTTCACGAATCTGTATCAGGAAGACGTTCACGTTGCGGCGGTCCGATCGAGTTGTGGTTGCACGACGCCGACGGTCACCCAAAACACGCTGAAGACTCACGAGACCGCTTCGGTGGTGGCCCGTTTCAACACCAGCACCTTCATCGGCCAGAAGTCTGCGGTCATCACGGTTGTGATTGATCGGCCCTACTATGCCGAAGTTCAACTGAAGGTCAGCGGGTTCATTCGAACCGATGTCACGTTTGATCCGCCTGAAGTCGCATTCGGTGAGATCGCCTCGGGGGTTGGAACTCAGCAGGACATCGTGATCACGCACACGGGAAATCGTGATTGGCAGATCACCGATGTGCGATCGTTTTGCGACGACCTGGAAGTCCAACTGAGTGCACCGCAGAAGTCACCGGGGATGGTGCGTTACCGGATGCGGGTGAAGGTCTTGGGATCGATGCCCGAGGGCGATGTTCACGAACGGTTGACGTTGATCAGCAACGACGTTGATTTTCCGACGACGGAAATGTCGATCAACGGACGGATCCGCCCGTCGTTGAGTGTTTCACCTTCGGCGGTCAGTTTCGGGACAGCGGAACCTGGGGCGACGGTTGAAAAGCGGCTGGTGATTCGGGGCGACGAACCCTTTACCATCAAAGACATCGTTTGCGCCGACCAACGGTTTGAATTCATGGCCCCCAGCGGCAGCAAGAAACTGCACTTTGTGACCTTGCGATTCAACGCGGGGGAAACCGAGGACCGCGTCGGACAAGAGATTCTGATCAACACCGATCTGGATGGCGGCAAATCGGTCAAGTGCATCGTCACCGGCGTCGTCAGCGGTTGAGCCGGATCGCAGCGGTGGTCAAGCGGCTTTCCGCGACGGTGCGTCGACCTGCGGTGTCGTGAGTTCGATGCAAGTCGCTTCGGCAGCAGCCGATTCGACCGATCTGGTTTCGACGTTCCCGTGTGCGAATGCCATCGCCAGGGATTCGACGCCGGAGAACGCGAGCAACAGATAGCCGAACAGTTCAGCGAATTCCTCCACCGCTGCCTTCGTCATTTCAGGCGATTCGCTCAGTCCGCCGGCGGTCCAAAGGTCTGGGACATCGAACGCCTGGCAGAGGGTGCAAATGTAGATGCCCCCGATCGCGAAGATCGTCATCGAAGGCGTCCTCAGTAGCACCCGCGACTCGACGACGATCCGTTTTCGACCGCGAACCAAGGCCACCAGTGCCACGCCCAGCAGCGGCAGTCCGGCCAGGTACTTGTAGGCATCATCAAAGAACACGGATTCGAACCAGGAATCGCATTCACGCGCCGCGGCGTAACCGACCAGGCAACCACACACGATCAACAGCGTGCGGCCGAAGGGCATCTGGACGGCGGCAATCATCAGGCAGACGGAGGCGAACAGGGCCATGCCGACTTGTGCCAGTTCGACAGGACCGTTTTCGCGGGCGACGAACTCGATTCCCACGCCACGGACCGCTAGCAAGATTAATTGACAGAGGGCTGCGGCGATCAAGGTGTAAGCGACTAAGCGGACGGGATAGTCGAACGTCGTGCGGGGTGGAGGGGCCAGATCCTCGCTCTGCCCGCCGCCGTTTCTTTGCGATTTTTTCATTGAACCTTCCTTGATTGACCGATGAACGAACACCTCTTAGTGATTACCCGCTCTGGTGGGAAGGTCAGTTGTGAAACTGTCGCCGGGAAACCCGGGCAAATCGCGCAATTACAGCACGGCGACCGGATACGACCCCAAAATCTCCAGCCGGCGTGTGATCGAACTCAATTGATCGATCGCGGTGGCCACGCGGTCCTCGCCACGATGACCGCTGAATTCGACGAAGAACAAGTATTCGTTCCGCGACCCGGGCAAGGGGAAGGATTCGATCCAGGTCAGGTTCAATTGCGATTGGCTGAAGATACTCATCGCGCCGGCCAGGGCGCCGGGTTGATGTTCGACTTGGAACAGCAGTGACGTTTTGTCTTTGCCGGTGGGGTGGGTTTCGTCGCGGCCGAGGACGGCGAAACGCGTGACGTTCTCGCGGTTGTCTTCGATGTTTTGATTCAGCACGTCGAGTCCATATTCACGCCCGGCCGGCAGACTGGCCACTGCGGCGATGTGGGCATACTGAGCGGCGGATTCCGCAGCCGTTGTCGTGCTGCCGACTTCGATCAGCGCGGCGGCCGGGAAATTGGCTGCCAGCCAAACGCGGCACTGGGACAGGGCTTGCGGTTTGCTGTGGATCTCGGTGATTTGATCTCGTTTGCCGCTGGCCAGCAGGTTGTGGTGGATCGGCAGTAAGACTTCGCCACAGATTTGCATGTGGCGGCGGGCGAACATGCCCAGCGTGTCGACGACGCGGCCGTCGGTGCTGTTTTCGATCGGCACCAGACCGCAGGCGGCATCGCCGCGGTGGACGGCATCGAAGACCGCGGGGATCGTTGCCACCGGAGCAAACGGGGTCGCGTCTCCGAAATACTTGATCGCCGCCAAATGGCTGTAGCTGTACTTCGGGCCGAGAAAGCTGACGGCACCTGGGCCCACCCCAAGGCGACAATAGCTGTCGATGTGGCGGAGGGTTTGACGCAGCGATTCGACGCTCTTTTTTTCACGCGTCTGAGTGGACTCGCGGCAGAATCCGTCCAATGCCTGGGCGAGGTGGGTGTTCGATTGGCCGACCGAGGGAAGGGATTGGTCGTCGGCCAACGTCTCGACCAGCTGGCGGCGCTGTTCAATCAGCCGCAGCAATTGGAGATCAAGTTGGTCAAGCGTTTCGGGTTTCGAAGCAGGCATGAAGGGGTCGGGTGGCAATGTAAAACGGGGAAATCTCGTCGCTGTTTATCAAGGATTCTTGGTTGTCTTGCAATGGCGGCCCCGGCCGGAGGACATCGACAGATCGAATGGAAGTGTCGCCACCAGCGGCGTGCCCTGCGTCTGGGTGCCCTGCGTCTGGGTGCCCTGCATCTGGGTGGGCGTATCTCCAGGTTACCGAGCCCTTGCGGAAAACAGGTAAGAAGATTTCGGAGGTAAGAAAATAATGCGATGCACGATCCAATGGATTTCGGCCCATTCAATTTCGGCAATTTTCCTACCTCCAAAATCTTCCTGCCTCCCCGCCGCCACCTTACCTCCCCGCCCTGGCCGAGGCTCAAACCAAATCGCCCTGGTCATCGAAGCGGAGTGGTTGGGGATCGTCGAGGATTTCAAGGTGGTCGCTGCGTCGTGCGTCTTCCCAATAGGCTTCGCTGCAATGGAGTGTCTCCAGATCGAGCGTGTTGGGGATCCGCAGCCAACGCCGTTGATCGGCGTCCATCGGTGCTTGTCCAGTGACGGCCTCGAGCACATCGCGATCGCTGTCGAACCAGACCGGCAGCGCGGCCGCGGTCGGGTGGCCTGCGGTGATGCAATTGATGCGTGTCTTGACCGGATCGATCTGCTCGGCGACGCGTCGATGCGTGTATTCGGCGATGCCGATCCCGGATGCATTGCCGGCGGTCTTTTCCGTCAGCGAGCGAACGTAGATCTCATCGATCTTGGGCCATTCGTCGTCGCCGGCCATCTTGTCGTGCCACTTGCGGCCGACGACGTTGGTGTCCAATCCGGTGCCGCTGATCTCTTTGCCGATCGCATCGATGATCAGCAGTTCGGCCGTTCGAAACGGCAGCTTGGGCATCCACTCGATGGCCCTGCGCAGCAGTGTCGGTTCCAGGTCCAGCAATTGATCACCGGTGGCGACGGCGATCTGGCCGATCGAGTCATGGGCGTCTTCGACCAGTGCGATTCCCAACAAGAACGGGGTCGCCGCCAGGATCTTCGGAATCACGTCGGCGGTGATTCGGTCCAGCCGATAATCGAAGGATTTGAACGCGGGGTGAAAGGCGATCGCACCGCGATGTTTGCCAAGTCCGATCATCAACATCTTGCAAACACCACTTTGGATCGAACCGTCCAGTTTGGTGTGGGGCTTGATGCGGTTGATCACGATCAGATGATCGGCGGCTGCGGCGTTGCGGTCAAACGACAGCGGGATGCCGCCGGGGCCTTCACCGATGGGGACCGTTTCCATCGATGACCGGATCGGACAACCGACCGATTCGGGCGTGATCCCCAATGCCGCGAGCGTGGCGGCTTGGCCTTGGTCGGTTGCACCGCCATGGCTGCCCATCGCTGGGACGACGAAGGGCTGGGCGTTGCGATCGATCAACAGACGCACCACGGTTTGCGTGACTTCGGCGATTCGGTCGATGCCACGGCTGCCGACGGCGATCGCCACCGATTGTCCCGGACGGATCTGCTCGATCGCCGCTTCCGCCTTGAGCTGCTCGGTCACTTCGGCCGCGACATCGCCGATTCGATGCGAGGTGAGTGATTGCTTCGCGGTGAAGAAGCGAGGAAAGGTCATTGGACGCGGAGCTGCAGGGGGTTGATGTTGCAATCGGGACGAAGCGTTTTGAGTTTTGCCAAGCCGGCGCTGGTGATGGCGGTGCGTTGGACATCGATCGATTGCAGCGTGCCGATTGCGGCGAGTGTGGGAATCGATGCGTCGGTGACTTGGGTTCCGGTCAACCACAACGTTTGCAGCGCGTTGTGGTTCGCGACGGCCGCGACGGTTTGATCGCCGCAGGTTGTCCAGCTGAGATCGAGTTCGCGCAAGTTCGTCGCCTGCCGCAGCCAGGCGTGGATGGAATCATCGACCCGCGTCGCTTCGAGTGACAACTGATCCAGCTGATTTGGTGTGGGGCAAAGTCGCGTGACATCGGCGGTGGCAACCGGTTGTCGTGACAGATCCATCCATTGGCAATCGGTCGACGTTGTCAGTGAAGCGAGTCCGGTCGGGGTGGTTTCACAATTTGAAAAACACAGCTGCGTCAACGGACGGCTGGTCGGGTTCTCACGAAGCACGGCGTCGTCGACTCGAAGGAAATCGATCAGCCCCCGTTCGGGCGACTCGGGAGCGGCGGCGGCCGGCACGTCGAGCGGGATTTGGTAAAGCGTGGCGAGTTGCTGGTAAACCCAGCGCCGATGGGCAACGGAGTCACCGTCGAGCAGCAGGTGCGTGTAGGCGATCGCGTTGGCGTACCAACGGGCCAGATCGGATTGTTGTTGTGCGGCAGCGTGACCAGCGGTTCGTAATTCTTGTAGCGGGATGAAATCACGACCGCCGAGAACGCGGTAACGGGCGAATTGCAGACGCGGGCTATCCCAGCCGCCGACCGTTGCGCGGGCACGGTCGACGTGCAGCGATTCGAAGTAACCCGCGATGCCTTCGATCAACCAGAAATCAGCTCGCGCGCCAGGCAGTTCACCCGTCAGTCGGGATCGAGTGGCTTCGCGGAACAGTTGATGAACTAATTCGTGCCGGCGCGATGCGACGGCGTCGGCCGATGGCGAGGGATAAAAGAACGACGTCTGGCGTTGGTCGCTGTACAAACCGGTCGACTGGCTGATGCCGGGCGTTGATGTGCCGAGTGTTCGTGCGTAGTCGTCGGCGTCTTTGAGCAACACGATGCGTAGCTTGCGCCGCGAAGCGAGTCTGGCGGGATTATTGGCCAACGAGGACGCAACACTTTGTTCGGGATCGATGTCACGAAGATGAAGCGCGACTTGATGATTGCCTTCCCACAGCGGAAAGAACAGTTGTGTCCAGATCCAGTACACACGTTCCATGTCCGTCGCGACTTCACGCGTGGTGGCTTCGTCGGCGTGGGAAAAGAGTTGCAGATGGGGCGTCTCGACTTGCCGATACGAACCACTTCTCCAACCCAGCCACTTCGGGGCGCTGCGGCCGCGCGCCGACTTGATCACAAACGTATCGCGTTCGGCGGCCGATCCGATCGGAAGCCCGAGGTACTTTCGCAGCGCCGGGTCGTCGGGATTGGCGGCCAATTCATTCCACAGACGTTGGTAGGCCTGCCAGCCCTCGACGTTCCAGTCGGGGATGTTCTTGTCCGGTTCGGCACGGCAAAGTCGCCGCGCGCTGTTGCCGACAGGCGGCTGGCGATCCGCTTGGTTTGCTGAAATGGTGACGGCGACCATGCGGTCGGCATCGTCAACGGTCGGCTGCTGGGCGACCGCGACGGTCGTGATGAACGGCAGCGCGGCGCAGAGGAAGAGGGTCGTGGCGTCGAATTTGGCCAACGGCCATGCCCAATACCCGCGTTTGACGAGAGGTTTATTGATGGCCGTGAGCCAACCACTCTGAATCGATGGAATCTTCATGCGTTCCATTTTAAACAGACGCTCGTCCCGGCTGGGTCAGTAAGCTCGCAACCGTTGCGGTGGCTGCGAGCTTACTCCGGGACGAGCGTGCTGTGTCGGGCAGGGCGGTTTCGGGCAGGGCGGCTTCGGGCCCCGTCGACAGCTCGGGGGACACCCCCAAGCGGTCGCCTGTACCGCCGGCGTTAGTGACGAACGTTTTCGTCGCGTGAGGCGAGTTGGAAATGTCCGTAGAGGGTTTGTTCGCGGCGGACGATGTAAAACTTTGCTCGCGGACCCTTTTTCATGTCGGGGTGGTCCAGGATGCCCGCCAAGTCACCGATGCTGGCGGTTTGCCAACCGTGGATGCCCAGTAGCACGTCACCGACTTGGATCCCCTGCTCCGCCGCGGCCGAGCCGGGGCGAACCGCATTGATGTACAGACCACCGCGGTAGGGTGTTCGCATTCGCGAGTTCAGCCGGTTCATGGTCGATTGGCTGACCGGTTTGGCGCGGATTCCGATCACGGCCCATGCGGTGTCGCTGGGGTTGTTCGCGTCGGATGCCTTGGACGGCGTCGTTGCGACGGCCAGTTCCAGTGTGCCGCCGTCACGCTCCACGGCGATCGGGATCCGTTGACCCGGTCGCATTTGCAACAGGGCGAGTGAAAAGTCCAAACGATCGTCAACAGGACGCGAACCAACGCGGACCACGCGGTCACCCGGCTTCAGCCCCTCTCGTGCGGCGGGGCTGCTAGCGGAGACATGTGCGATGGTAATGCCATCGCCGTCGCGCGGACCGCCGTTGGTTCGCAATCCGGTATCAAGACGTTCGGCGTTGTGTTCGTCGATCATCGACGTGACGATTTCGACGACCTGGTCGATCGGAATCGCAAAGGCGATCTGTTGGGCACCGACACGGACGGCGACGTTGACGCCGATGATTTCACCGTCGATGTTCAACAGCGGACCGCCGGAGTTGCCCGGATTGATCCCGGCACTGATTTGAATCAGGTCTTCGTAGTCTTGGGTGTCGTTGACCGGGACGTCGCGATGCAGGGCGCTGATGATGCCTTGGGTGCAGGTGTGCACGTAGCCATACGCGTTGCCGATCGCGATCACGCTTTCGCCGACCATCAGGTCGCTGCTGGTGCCTCGGGGCACGGTCGGCAAGTCCGATTCGACGTCGACTTTTACTAAAGCCAAGTCGTTCCGCGGCCGGGCGGCGATCAGTTCGGCCGACGTCACGGTTCCGTCGTGCAGCGTGACGCGGATGTTATCGACGTCTTCGACGACGTGATAATTCGTGATCACGTAGCCACGCGGATCGATCACCACGCCGGTGCCCATCCCGTTGACCTGTCGGAAACCGCCGCCGTCGGTGGCACCGGCCAGGCCGGCGGCGGTGCTGCGGATGGTTTTTTGACCGTGCAGGTTGACCACCGAGGGGCTGGCGCGGCGGACCGCGAGCACCGTCGGAGTTTCACGTCTGGAATCGGTCACACGCCTCGATGCGGTCGCCGGTTCGAACGATGCCAGCGAGGCAACTTGAGCGCTAACGCTCGAAGCATCAATCGCCGTCATCATCGAAAGGGCGAAGCCGACTTTCGCGATTCGACGCAGCCACTGGGGCGGGGCGTTGCCGAATCGTCTGTTGGTCGGGGCAAGTTGGATCGGTGGTCGCATAGGTCCCCGTACCCGGTGAGCAGAACTGGATGCGTCGCTTGTCGATCGAAGGTTGCGGGCTTTCGATCGTCATGGGAGCCGGAATCCCCGGCACGAGAGAGTGAATCGGAACAACCAGTAGGATCCCTTGATGGCATGGTCTGAACGCCGCAAGGTTTACCAGCCTTAACTAACCGCCACCGGGTGGTGTTCAAATTGCACGGTCACGCAGCGTTTGTGGCCGCTGGCGCAAGACGCTCCGATGCCTGGCTGAAGTGAATCACGCGAAGAATGAAAAGAAAGTGAACGAATTCGCGTTTCAGTTTGCCAAGAATGCCCATCTGACGGGCGAACAAGATAGCCTGGATTTGGGGTCGCCCTGCGATCGCGCCATCGCGATGAGCCCAGCCGCCGCGAAAGCGGGCAAGAGTTTCAAAGTTTTTTTCGCCTCGGCCGATCGCGGCTCGCTGTTGACCGCTTCACACCGAATTTTGTGCAATGAAGTGATTGAACCAACCAACGAATTGTCTTCCCCGGAGATCGAACCGGTGGAGGTGTCGGGCGGCGCGCCGATCGGTCGGCAGGCCGACGCTCACACCTCCGCGGCCGCAGTCGGCACGATGCCAACGACCGAGCTGCCAGCCGAGGATGAGTTCACGACCGAGGATGAGTTATCAGCCAGCGGCGAGTTACCAGCCAGCGGCGAGTTACCAGCCAGCGGCGAGTTACCAGCCAGCGGCGAGTTACCAGCCAGCGGCGAGTTACCAGCCAGCGGCGAGTTACCAGCCAGCGGCGAGTTACCAGCCAGAGGCGAGTTACCAGCCAGAGGCGAGTTACCAGCCAGAGGCGATGCGACGGTTCCCGTGGAGGAGACGTCTCCGCCGGCCCGCCGGGGTGTGGTTCGGACCGTCATCGCCGGCGTCGCTTGGTTGATCAGCGGTCTGTTTAGCCTTGCCTCGTTGATCGTTTGCCTGGCGGTCTTGGCGGCGATCCCGATTCTGCAGTTGATCACGTTCGGCTATCTGTTGGAGGTTGCCGGCCGTTTGACGCGTGGTGGAACCCTGCGTGAATCGTTGCCCCATCTTCGTGCGGCCGGTCAAATCGGAATCGTGGTGATGGCGGTCGTTGTCGGTTCGTTGCCCGTGCAATTGTTGGCCCACTGGGAAAGTGTCGCGTCCTTGATCGCGCCCGATGCGGCTCCGGCAACCGCTCTCCGCATCGCCGCGATCGCCGCGGCTTGTCTGGGGGTTTTGTACTTGCTCTGGGCGTTGGCGCGGGGCGGACGGCTGGTCCATTTTGTGTGGCCGCAGCCGAAGCGGATGCTGCGTCAGGCGTGGCGGCCGAGTACGTATCTTCCGTTGCCCGACCGGCTTTGGAATTTCACGCATTCCTTGGAACTGGGGCGTTTCTTTTGGCTCGGATTGCGTGGAGCATTGGGGACGTTGGTGTGGTTGATCCCGGCGATGATCATCATCGCCGCCAACCGCAACGGCGAGACCGGGTTGGCGGGGCTGGTCGGCGGGTTGGCGTTGATCGCCTTGGGGGTGGTGCTGCTGTACTTGCCGATGCTTCAAGCGCACTTTGCGGCGGAGAACCGCGTGCGGGCGCTGTTCGAGGTGCGTCGCATCCGTCGGCTGTTTTGCTATGCGCCCTGGGCGTGGCTGGTGGCGATGGTGCTGGGGTTGGTGGTCTTGCCGATTCCGCTCTACCTGTTGAAGATCGAAGCGACTCCGCGGGAGGTGGTTTGGTTGCCGACGCTGGTGTTTGTGGCGTTCATCTTGCCGGCGCGATTGGCCGAGGGGTTGGCGATGCGTCGGGCCAGGCGAATTGCGCTCCGCTACGGGGACGGGGCCGTGAAACCGACCGGCAAATGGAGTTTTCTTTCGCGCTGGACGGTGCGATTGTTGATGCCCGGTGTGGTTGCGATCTATTTGTTCTTCGTCACGCTTTCGCAGTACACCAGTTGGGACGGATTGCAAACCTGGGTGCAACAGCACGCGGTGCTGATTCCGATTCCATTTCTGGGCGGGGTGTAGCCGATTGGCGGCTGGGCAGGTGGGGATTTCCGTTGGGCTGATCGACGCCGTACAATAGGCGAGTCGCTGCTGGCGTTTGCTATGCCACGATCACTGACTGATCGCACACGCCCTGATCGTCTTTCTTGCCTTCTTCCCGAGTTTGTTTTCGCGCATGCCACCACGCAACTTCAATCTGATTCTCTTTGCGGTGGTCGTCAGCATTTTGTGTCATTTCACGTACCGCAACACCCGGACGGCGAGCATTTTGGGTGAAGCGATCGAATTGATCGAACAAAACTATGTCGACCCGGTCGACCGCAAGCAGTTGGTGATGGCGGCGATGGAGGGTGTGGTCAGTCAGTTGGACGAGCACAGCGGGTATTTCGCCGTCGATGCGTATCGGTCATTCCAGGACAACATGCATCAGGAATTCGCCGGCATCGGGATCTACGTGGACCAACCCACTCCGGGGCAGGCGGTTCGGGTGGTCACGCCGCTGGTCAATTCGCCGGCGTTGCGTGCGGGCGTCTTGCCGAACGACTTGATCATCAAGGTGAACGGTCAGGATGTCTCTGAGATGTTGTTGGCCGATGTCAGCGATCGATTGAAGGGACCGCCGGGCACGATGGTGTCCCTGACGGTGCTGCGTGGTGATGAGCAACACACGATGTCCGTCCAACGCGCGACGATCGAATTGGAATCGGTCGTCGGTGATCATCGCGACGAGTCCAACCGTTGGGTGTACCGGTTGGCCGGCGAGCCGTCGGTGGCCTATGTCCGGCTGAAAAGTTTTGGAGAAAAAACGGTCCGCGAGTTGGAGCAGGTGTTGGCCGATTTGGACAACGATTTCGACGCCTTGGTGATGGATCTGCGCGGCAATGGTGGCGGGTTGTTGTACGCCGCCCGCGACGTCAGCGACATGTTTTTATCGAAGGGGCAAATCGTTTCCACCCGCATCCGTGACGGCGAAATCGAAGAGTCTTATGCGGCCACACCCGGAACGCTGGTCGATGCCTCCAAGCCGATCGCCATCTTGATCGATGAAAACTCCGCCAGCGCCAGCGAAATCGTCGCGGCGTGTTTGCAGGACAACGGGCGGGCGCTCGTCGTGGGCACGCGTAGCTACGGCAAGGGAACGGTGCAGGAGATCATGCCGTTGCAATACGGCCGCAGCGCCTTGCGGTTGACCGTGGCGAGATACTTTCGCCCCAACAACAAGAACATCCACCGCACCGCCGATGCGACCGAAGACGACGATTGGGGGGTGACGCCGGATCCGGGGTTCGTGATTCCGATGGAACCCGAAGCGATCGCCAAGCTGGCCGACCGCTGGCGCGAGGCGTCGTTCCCGATGCTGGTCGGAATCGATCCGCCGGAGGCCATTCCGCCGAGCGAGTCGGACGCTCCTGCCGACGTCGGTTCACCCGTGCTAGACGCCAGGAAGCGGGAGATTTTGAAGTTGGAAGAGGAACTGAACGCGCTGCAGTCCAAGATTCAGCGGTCGGTCCTGTCCGACCAGGCCAAGGCGAATCTCGCTCGCGGCCCGGAGGAGCTTTCTGACGATCCTCCGCTGCGGGCGGCGGTCGGCCGGTTGCTGGAACTGTCCGGCGCGGAGCGAAACGCCGAACCGGACGCGGTGGATCCTCCCGCAGACACTCCGCCCGAGCAACCTCGAGAGAAAGCCGCCTGAGAGGGGGGCTGACCGTCTGGTGAACGTGTAAATTCTGGATCGACGGCTCGAATCCGTTTGCCCGAGCATCTTGGCACAAGTATCCTAACAGGTGTTCAATGGCCGAATTCTCTTATCGGTCTGTACGCCGACCTATCGGCAAGGTTGCTGTCGTCTATTCTTCCGCAATAGTCGCCTGCAACGGCTACTTGCACGCAATCAACCGATCGACTTGTCAGAGGACCCCAAAGTGATGATCCGACATTCTTTTTCTCTCGCACCGCTGGCCGCGCTCGCGCTCATCGGAGCAATGCTCGGCTCACACCAGGCCAGTGCGCAGAACGAATCCGTCCTGGCCGAGATCTACGGCCGGGGGGTGCACGCGTATTATGCCGGTCAATACACCGAGGCGTATGACTACCTGTCGCAAGCCATCGACGGCGGAACTCGTGACCCCCGTGCCTATTACTTCCGCGGCATCGTGGCCTACAACCAGGGGCGGAATGCCGAGGCGGAGTTGGATTGGCAGGTGGGAGCACAGATGGAAGCACGCACCGGAGGCGCAGACGGTATCGGTCGGTCCCTGTCGCGATTCCAGGGTTCGGCTCGCCTGAAGCTGGAAGAGATTCGGCAGAAAGCACGGATCAACGCGATGATGAACGCGGCGACTCGATCCGACACGCGAATGATGGAATTGGGAGTCCAGCCGAGTGCTTCAGCAGCCAGTGCCGCACCGGCAGGTGCCGCGCCGAGCGCGACGGCTCCGCCGGTTGGTGTGAAGCCGCCGCCGCCGGCTCCCAGTGCTCCCGTGGCCGATGATCCGTTCGCCGACGACGGTCCCGCGCTGGCCGACGGACAGCCCAAAGTCGAAAAGAACAATGCCTTGGAAGGGCTTGATGACAATCCGTTTGCCGACGATGCACCGGCAGGGGCTGCCGCCGACGCCGGCGATGCGGGCATGCCGGCCGCAGGCGACAACTCGAATCCGTTTGGCGAGCCCGCTGCTCCTGCCGGAGGCGATCCGTTCGGCACTGATACGGGAGCCGATCCGTTTGGGGCGCCGGCAGGCGGCGCACCCGATCCGTTTGGTGGTGACCCGTTCGGAAACTGATCGGCTGGCAAATCGCAGCTGAGATGGCGGACAGTCCGTCGCGATCAGCGTTTCGACGCTGATCGCAGCCCATCCGATAAGAGTTCGCACTGGTACAGTGCACAGGTTTAGGCGGTGCGTAGGGAACGGCGGAGTCGGGTGATCCGGCACCGGAACCAGATCACCCGACTCGTAAGCCATCCGTCAAGTTCTGCCCAGCGAGGTGTCTCGGCAGCACTCTCTGATGCCTGAGACGCAATTCCCCGTTACGTCTCAAGCGACCATCCATAGAAGCGTGTGCATCCCTGCTTCCTCCCTGCCCTGAGTCGTTTGCATGCGACGTGCCAGTCCGCGTGCGACACGGACCGGAATTTCAGGTCGCAGCCGCAACGGCATGCAGGGGACGCTATTGTCGCTGTAGTGGTGCGTTGGTCGCCGTTGAGAAGCTCGGTGGCGTTGTAGAAAAACGGCATCAGCGGATCTTGCCAGCCGACCGAGCAAGCGGTCTGCCCACGAAGTGGGCACCGAATGGAAAACACGGTGCAAGGAACGGGCACGTGGTAACGCGGGGACAGACCCCGTGTGTCACGCTGAGTACTGAGTACTGAGCACACGAGGGTACGGGGACAGACCCCGGTGCCACGGAAGAAATGGGACGAATTGGACGTATGTGACCTATGGGGCCCATTTGTCCTATAGGTCCTATTTGCCTCTGAGGGCCCAGGTGCCCTGTCAGTCCTGGGTCGCTGGGGACAGACCCCGGATTTTCGTCGATCCGGCGGTGATCGCGGCGCTCGATGGTGGGCCGGACGTGGAGGGCCGGACGTGGAGGCGGGCTCGGCGGCTCGTGGACGAGGCTGGGTGACGAGGCGTTAGATGGCGTCTTCGTTGCGGCCCATCAGATTGACGTTGGTGGCCGGGACGATGCGGGTGACGTTGACCTTGTTGCGTCGCAATTCTTCGATTTCGGCGGCCATTTCGGCAATCAGATTTGCAATTTCCGTCCCCGCAGCCTCTCCGATATTGTTCATCAGCGCCTTGCGAGAATTAAAGGTCAGGCCGTTACGATTCATCGTCTTTTTCATCCGAATAGAAAAGGGTTCCTGGTCATGGATTGCTCGCCGGGTCGACTTGGCCCCCGTCTCGGCGACGATCATCCCATGCTGATTGGGCAACAATCAAGAGCGTAATTTCGCTGCGGGTATCCGCAAGGAAAGAATGCCATTTTGGGTGGAATGTCACTACTCCACTGTCACACTTTTGGCCAAATTTCTCGGCTTGTCGACGTCACAGCCCCGCAGCAGTGCGATGTGATAGGAGAGCAATTGCAGCGGCACGACGGACACGATCGGCTGGATGATGGCCGGCACATCGGGGATGTGGATCACGTCGTCGGCGACGGCTTCGATGTGCGGATCGTTTTTGCTTGCAACGGCGATGATCGGGCCTCCGCGAGCCTTCACCTCCTCCATATTCGCCATCACTTTGTCGTAGGTGGTGCCTTGGGGGATGATGAACACGCTGGGAGTTTTTTCGTCGACCAGTGCGATCGGGCCGTGTTTCATTTCCGCCGCCGGGTAGCCTTCGGCGTGGACGTAGCTGATTTCTTTCAGCTTGAGAGCGCCTTCCAGGGCGGTCGGGAAGTTGTATTGGCGGCCGAGGTACAGAATGTTCGTGGCGTCCTTGTACTTTTCCGCAACGGTTTTGACGTGTTCGTTGCAGTTGAGCGCCTCTTGAACCGCCCCCGGGGCTTGCTGCAGATCGCGGATGATGTTTCGTCCGGCTTCGAAGCTGAGGTGGCGGATGCGTCCGAAGTACAGCGCCAGCATGGCCAAGACGCAGCACTGTGACGTGTAGGCTTTGGTGCTGGCCACGCCGATTTCCGGCCCGGCGTGCAAGTAGACGCCGCCGTCGGCGGCCTGGGCGATGGAGCTTCCCACGACGTTACAGAGGGCCAGGGTGCGGTGGCCTTTGCGTTTGGTTTCCCGCAAGGCGGCCAGCGTGTCGGCCGTCTCGCCGCTTTGGGTGATCCCGAACACCAGCGTATTGTTTTCGATCGGCGGGTTGCGGTACCGCAATTCGCTGGCGTATTCGACACAGACGGGAATCCGCGCGAGTTCCTCGATCAGGTACTCGCCGACCAGCGCGGAATGCCAACTGGTACCGCATCCGGTCAGGATGATGCGTTCGACGCTGCGTAATTGTTGCGGGGTCAGGTTTAATCCGCCAAACACGGCGGTGGCGTTTTCCTCGTCCAGCCGGCCGCGCATCGCGTTCTTCAGCGATTCGGGTTGCTCATAGATTTCCTTGAGCATGTAGTGGTCATAGCCCTGCAAACTGACCTCTTCTTCGGCCGCTTCCAGGGGTTGGATCTGAACCGTCACTTTGCCCTGTTCCCGGTGTGTCACCGAAAAGCCTTGGGGGCGGAGCACTGCCAATTGGTGGTCGGCCATGTAGACGATGCGATCGGTGCAGCCGGCCAGCGGGGATGAATCGCTGGCGACGAAGTACTCGCCGTTGCCGATTCCGATCACCAGCGGGCTGCCGAATCGAGCGGCGATCAACAAGTCGGGTTGATCCCGGAAGGCGATCACCAGCCCATAGGTGCCGCGGAGCTGGGCGATGGCCCACTGGACCGCTTGCACGTATTGCAACGACGGATCCTCGGCAGTCTCCGGCGTCACACGCAGGCCTTCGGCGATCAGATGGGCGACCACTTCGCTATCGGTCGCGGACTGAAACGCGTAGCCTTTTTCGATCAGCTCGTTTTTCAGCGTTTGAAAGTTCTCGATGACTCCGTTGTGCACCAGAATCACTTCGCCGTCGCCGCCGACGTGCGGGTGGGCGTTTTCCTGGGTCGCCGGTCCGTGGGTGGCCCAGCGGGTGTGGCCGATCCCGATCGGTCCGTCGACGGGGTTTTGGCCCAACGAGCTGGCCAGGGCGTCGATTCGGCCGACCGCGCGGGTGATGTGGAACGTGTCACCGCCGTGGATCGCCACGCCGGCACTGTCGTATCCGCGGTATTCCAAGCGGCGCAGACCACTGAGCAGGAAGTCGCCTGCTTTGTCCGAACCGACATATCCGACAATTCCACACATCGCAATTCAATCTGTTTTGGAGGCCTGTCTGTTCATCCCGACCGGCCTTGACCGGGGGGAATCAATTTAGTTGCCGTTTCGGGCATGAACAAACCTAGCTCAAAACACAGACGCTGCCGATCCCAGAAATCTTTCCGGTCGGGTCAACCGTGCCGGTTGGAGCGGCTGGGATCGATCAGGCGGCCCGTTTGCCGGCGGCCAGACCGGGCAGCGTTTCGGTCCAGCGACCGTTTTCCTGGGCGAAGACGATGGTGTGCGACTTGCTCAGGCGGGCCAGAGCGCTGTGCTGGGCCGGGGTCGGCGGCTGCTCGGCGGACCACAGGATCAGATCGACTTGGCCGTACGTTCGGACCACACGATCCAGGCCGGCGTCGATCGCCATCGGCACCAGATGGGCTTTGGCCGGGTACTCACGCAGCTGTTTGTGAAAGTCTCGCAGCGAAAGCGCGTTACCGCCCAATTCAAACTCATCGATCGCGATGTAATGAATCGGGGTCGAGTGGCCTTTGTGGGTCAGCGCGTGCAACATCGCCAGTGAGCGCCGTCCGTCACCGACACCGACTTCCAACACCGATTGAACGGACAGCGATTCCATCCGTCGAAACAGTTTCTTGTCGTCGCGTGTGGCGGCACCTGAAATGGACTTGGACGTCGCCGGGCGCGTCGGCACGGCCGCGGGGCGTTGGGCCGGCGGGGAGGTTTGCTGGGCGGACTGGATCCGCGGTGCTGGATTCAAACCTGGTTCCGGGCACTGTGTCCCTGGACTCACCGTCTCTGAACTCGCGTGGACTTTTGGCGTGGCCGACTTGCCACGAATCGAGTTCCAGAGTTTTCGAAGTGGCATCACACCCTCACCGATACTAGAGCGCCAAACGAAACAAACCAACGACACACCGGTGTTGAATCGGCGGTGAGTGGTTGATCAATCGAAGGAAACTGTCGGGTTTCGCTTTGGTGCCGGTTTGGCAAGCTGTGCGGGCTACCGTCCCAGTCGGATGCCCAGGGGCAGCGAGTCGCCGAACACGGCGGTCTCTTCGTCTCGATCCAGCGTTCCGCCTTCGGTCAGCAGGGTGACGAAGTGGTCCGCCGCATCCCTGGACTGCAAGTACGTAGCGGCTTTGTCGCGGGTCGCTGCGGCGATGTCTCGGTAGCGGTCGCCCGTTTTACGCCCCAGTTGCACGAGCGTCAGTGGCACGTCGGATTCAGGCGGATCGATGGCGATCAGCGATTCGATCCACGACTGAACCGTGGCGACCGGGATGGTGGTGTTGAGCGGGCCGTAGGCGGGTTGGCGTCCGCCGAGTCGGCCGAGCGCCCAGAGCAGTGCGGGGCGCAACCGGACGTTTTTTTTGCGGCCGAATTCTTTCAAGGCGATGTCACCGAGTTCGATTTTTTGACGCACGTCCAACCGTTCCAACGACGCGATCAGTCGCCAGAACTCATTGGCCTCGTGCGGCTCGATGCGTCGAGACTTGCTCCGCAGTGCGGCCAGCATCGGAGCGGCGAGTTGCTGTTGTTGGCCGGCCGTCAGTCCGCCCGCGATCCGCCGCCACAGGATCATCGATTCGGTGCGTGATTGGGATGCCGGGAACGCCAACCGCCCGTGCAGCATTCGCCACATTTGTTGAACCCGCCAATCGTCCACCGCGACGCCATACCCGGGCCGCAGACAGAAGCCGGCCAAGTTCAACCAACGGGCTTCGTGGGCGGGGGTTTTGCGGCGACCGGTTTCGAGATCGGCCAAGAATTGCCACAGTTCGCGAATCAGTGTGGGCGGCCAATCATTGCGGCTGGTTTCGGTGATCGATTCGAGTCGCTTGACGATCTGATTGGGTTTGATGTCGGCCTGGTCGCCGAAGGTGGATTCGATCGCATCGGCGCAGGCTTCCACGGTTTCGCTATCGACGATCCCCGCCGTTTCGCCGCTTCCGGTATGTGCGTCTCGGTCGGTTTCCAGCGTGCTGCGAATGTCGAATTCCAGTTTCCATCGTTTGCCGTGTTCGGCGTCGACGCAGTACATGCCGACCGTCCCGATCTCGCTCAATTCGGATTCCACGAACACGCTCAATTCGGTTTCTTCGCGGCGTCGGCCGCGCACCAGGGCCGTGCAAATCGGCGGCAGCGCGGACATCTCGTTCGGGTCGATCGCGACCAAGTCGCCGACGCGATCGGCCAATCGCGTGCTGCTGACCCACAGCGGAAACTGCACCGGCGCGCCGACTTGCAGGTGCAACGGATGATCATCGGCGCGAAACTGTTGTCCCGCTTCGGCGTCGCCGGGGATCAGGCACAGGGCGCGAGGCGGATCGTGTTGCACTTGCATGTAATACGAACGACCCAGGTTGGCTGCGATGCGAACGCCCTGGCCTCGCCGGACCATCGCGTAATAAGCGGCGCCGCGAGCGACGGCCAAGTCCAAACGCTGTGACGCCAGGACCTTCGGTTGCCAGGTTTCGCCGGGGTCTTGGAACCAGTCGCGGAGCGAATCGACGATCCGCTGTCGAATCGCCGGAGCGGCCAACACGCCGCCGTTGAACAAAACCAGATCCGGGCGATCGGCCGACTCGGTGTCCTGTTGGTCGATGCCGCTGCGACGATGTTCGGAGAGGAATTCTGCCAGGTGACGTGTGATGGCGGGGTCGGTTGCGTAGGGCAACCCAAACTCTTGGAACCCGCTTTGCTGGCGACTCGGGCGATCGGAAAGCTGGACGCGTGGAAAGAAACCGTCCAACAACGTGGCATCAATTTCTTCGGCCGTCAGTTCGACCTGGATCGCGCCGGCCAACAACTTTGCCCCTTCGGCAGCCACGTTCAGTGTGAACGATGCTCCCCGCGCTTCGTCCAACATGGATTCTTTGACCGTTCGAGATGCCTGGACCATGCGGTCCCACTGGCTGGCCGACGGAGGTGTGCCAGCTGAGGTCTCGTTGAGCTTTGCCTCTGCCAACTTGGCGACCGCCAAATCCATGTTGTCACCGCCGAGGATCAGGTGGCGACCGACGGCGACGCGGTGGAACTGAACTTGATCGTTGGACTGGCCGGCCGGCCGCACGCGAATCAGGGTCAAGTCGGTCGTGCCGCCGCCGATGTCACAGACCAAGATCAACTGACCGGGCCGAACCAGATCTTGCCAATCGCTGCGATGGCCGTCGATCCAGGCATAGAACGCGGCCTGGGGTTCTTCGATCAGATAAACCCGTTTCAGCCCCGCCTGCTTGGCGGCTTTGATCGTCAATTCGCGCGCGACTTCGTCAAACGACGCCGGCAACGTGATCACCACGTCTTGTTCGTGCAGGGGATGTTCAGCGAAGGCATCGTCCCAGGCTCCGCGCAGGTGACGAAGATACTCGCTCGACGCGGCGACCGGCGACATCCGCGGCACGTCGGCATCCCCGTGCCAGGGCAGGAAGTCGGCGGTGCGATCGACCCCGTCGTGGGACAGCCAACTTTTGGCGGAATTGATACGTCGACCCGGATGTCGCGCGCCCGCATCTCGGGCGAACACGCCGACACAGGACGCCGGTTTGGAGGAAGCGTCTTGCCAGGGAAGCGCGCCGGCTTGTCCGCCCGCTTCGCTGGCCGTCAGCTCGTAATGAAACGAAGGCAGGGTCTCGCGTTTTTCGAGTTGACCGAGATCGACCCACTGCGGGATTCGAAACGTTTCGACCTGCCAATCCGGCCGGGACGTGTCGACGTAGCACATCGCGCAGTTCGTCGTACCCAGGTCGATTCCGACGACAAATCGTGGTGGTGTTGCGGTGGGGTCCGTTGACGTGTCGTTATGCTCAGACAAAACCTGCTTCCATCTCGTGGTAGACCGTTATCGTTTCTCGCGAACGTTGAACTCCATTTTCCACTGTTCGTCGGTGCGCGTCGAATGGCACCACAGTTCAAACATTCCCAGTTCGGTGACGCGGCTGACAAACCGCACGGGGACGAACGGTTCGCCGCCACCTGATTCGCTGCCAGATTCGCCGGCGGAGTCGCGCGAGAGTGTCAATTCGATCGGTTCGCTTTCGACCAGTTCCTCCGGTGACCAACGATCCAGTTGGGTTCCGACGGCGTCGTCGCCGCGTTTGGAGGAGGCGAAGAAACGGAACCGTGCGGGCGTTCCAACGACAAGACCGATTTCATTGCCGGGCACTTCGGCTTCGGTGCCTTCTTCCATTCCCTGTGGAGCGACACAGAGTGCTCGTAAAGGACGCGGTGCGCCGGGGATCGCCAGGCCGGCCGTCTCGATCCCGATGTAATAGGAACGCGCCGTGCCCCCGCGAATTCGGATGCCGCCGACCTGTTTGGACCAACCGTAGTAGGCGGCACCGAGGGCGACCGCACAGTCGAGGTCTTGCTGTTGGCCAAGCACCGTCGGCGCGGTGTCGCACCAGCTGTTGATGACGTCGCGCATCCGCGTGCGTAGCGTTTCGCTGCGGAACACGCCGCCGTTGAACAGCAGGTGGGTCAGTCCCGTGGCGCCGCCGGATTTGCCATCCTCGCTGGACGCCGGAAACGCTTCGGCGTGGTCGGCCAGGAAGGCGCTAACTTGTTTGGTGATCGCCGGATCCGCTTCGTAGGGCAGACCGATGTCTTGGAAACCCGACGCCGTGCGGCGCTCGGGACGTTCTTGGGCGGTGCACTGGGGGAAAAAACCGTCGACGATCAAACTCTGGGTCTCGGCCGCGGTCAGTGCGGTCGAGATCGTGCCGCCGATCAACGAACTGCCTCGACCGAGCACGGAGATGGTGTGTTCCTCGGGACCCTCGGCGGCGAGCAGTTTTTCTTTCGCATCGCGACAGGCGTGCCACAGCGAAACGCTTTGCCAGGGATCAAGATCGTGGCCCTGTTCTTGTAGCCGCGTGGCGACGTGGTGGGCCAAGGCCAGATCCATGTTGTCGCCGCCGAGTAGCAGGTGGTTGCCGACGGCGAGTCGTTGCAGATTCAGCTCGCCACCGTTCTCTTCGACCGTGACCAGAGTCAGGTCGGTCGTCCCGCCGCCGACGTCGACGACCAACAGCACGTCACCGGCACCGAGTTGCTCGCGCCATTGGTCGGCATTGGAGCCCAGCCAGTGGTACACCGCCGCTTGCGGTTCTTCCAGCAAGACAAAGTGATCCGGCAAACCGGCTTCGATTGCCGCTTGACGGGTCAGCTCACGGGCGGCCGGGTCGAACGATGCGGGCACGGTCAGCACGACTTGCTGGTCCGCTATCGGCGCTTCGGGATGAGCGGCGTGCCAGGCGGCAACCAGGTGGGCGAGGAATCGCTGGGTGCAATCAAAGGCCGACACCTTGGTCACTTCCGGCGGGGATTGCCACGGCAGGACTGCTTCGGTGCGCCCGACGTTTCCGTGACACAACCAGCTCTTGGCGGCCACGACGACGCGTTGTGGGTTTTCAGCCGATTGTTGTCGCGCGAAGACGCCCGCGATGCCGCGACCCGGATCGCCCACCAGCGGCGTCTTCAAGGATTCGATTTCGCCCTCGCGAGGCAAATACAGAAACGATGGCAGCGACGGCCGCGATTCAATCTGACCCGGCGCGATGACTTGGGGAATCGGAAGCAGTTCCAGTTTCGGCTCGGATTTTTTTCCGTCCTGCGAAAGCGGCGTAAAGGCGACCACCGAGTTGGTGGTGCCAAGGTCAATGCCGATGCAATACCGTGAGCCCATGTCGAATCTATTGGTGTGAAGTGAAAGGACGCGATGAACAGTTGCTAGGGGGCTTGGACTTGGGCCGCGGCGACGATGTTGGCATCGGCGGCGTCACCGGTCCACGTCGGCAATTCCACCTTGGAAACTTCCCAGCCGTGGTGAACCAATTTGCCCGACGTGCCGGTGCCTTCGCCGATCCACTGATAACGGGTCGGCGAGGCGTCGGCAGCCACATCGACCACGGCGCCTTCGGCGGCATCGAGCAGGGGTTTCAGGCCCATCACCCGCTGCAGGACTCCGCCGCACTGTTGCAGACAGGGCCGTGCGGCTGCGCCGACTTGGGCGTCGGAGTATTGGCTCAGGTCTTCTTGGATCAAATCGACCAACCGGGCTTCCCGCTGCAGCGTCGCCAACAGCGTCACCGCGGGGTCGCGACGCACGGGTTCGGGTTGCTTCGCGGCGGGTGATTCCGCCGGTTTTTCTTCGATCGCCGGGACGCTCGGTTGCTGGCCACGCAGGATCTGATCGATCTGAGTCGCCTTTTCTTTGTTCCCCAACGCGGCGAAAAAAGCCTTCAACGCGATTCCTAAACTCATCTTGCCAACCTGCAATGAACAACGGCCTGAAAATCAACCGTCCAGCTTGGCGTTCCCGCCGAATGCGTCAAGAGGCGGGCCGGAGATTGCGGGGGGATCGGCCATAGAGTCGTCGGAGTGGTGCCTGAGCGGAAACGGGGGCAGGTACCAAAACCCAAATGGCGCGTCGGGGGCTTCGCATTTTTGGTGCCGGACCCCTTTTCGGAAGTTGCGGCAGACGATCACGGCAGCGATGATGTGACTCGTTCCCCGTTTACGTTTTCTTGCGAGTGAGTCCCTTGAAATCAATCATCGCGTTCGGATTGCTGATCACGTCAGCCTTTTCGTTTGGCCTGGCACACGCCGAGACGAAAAAAATTGTTTTGGTCGCCGGCAAGCCGTCCCACCCGCCCCGGATGCACGAATTCAACGCCGGGGTGCAACTGATGGCGAAATGCTTGTCGGGCGTGCCGGAGGTGGACGTCCAGTTTGTGCTCAACGGCTGGCCACAGGACGAAACGATTTTTGATGATGCCGACGCGGTGGTATTCTTCATGGACGGCGGCGGCAAGCACGAAATCGTCCAACAGTACGGACGTCGATTGAAATTGATCGACGATTGGGCCAAGCGGGGTGTGGGCCTGGGGTTCATGCACTACGGGGTAGAAGTCCTGGCCGATCAAGCCGGCAACGAAATGAAGCGTTGGATCGGAGGCCACTACGAGCACCTGTTTTCATGCAACCCGATTTGGCAACCGGCGTTTGAGACCTTTCCCGAGCATCCCGTGACGCGGGGTGTCGAGCCATTCGAGATCAAGGACGAATGGTATTTCAACATGCGGTTTGTGGCCGACATCGTCGGGAACCGGTCCGATGAGGCCGCCGGAATCAAGTTCGTCCCGATTCTGGTCGCAGTGCCCTCGGCGGACGTCCGCGACGGACCCTATGTCTATCCGAGAGGCCCGTACCCGCACATCCAAGCGTCCGAGGGCCGCGCCGAGGCGATGATGTGGACGGTCGAGCGGGAAGACGGCGGCCGGGGATTCGGCTTCACCGGCGGTCACTTTCATGACAATTGGGGCAACGACAACTTCCGCAAAGTCGTGCTCAACGGGCTGCTCTGGATCGCCCAGGCCGAGGTGCCCGAGGGCGGCGTCGAGTCCTCGGTTTCGGCATCGGACCTGGATGCGAATTTGGATCCGAAACGCTCCCGCAAGTGATCACGCGTCTTTGAAAGGAGATGCGGAGATGCACGAAGATTTTGAGGGTAGGAAGATTTTGGGGGTCGAAAAGAGGTCCTCCTAATCCAATTTTCCTACCTCCGAAATCTTCTTACCGTTTCTTCGACGCCAGGCAGTACGCCGGGGCTTCAACGGCCCGTTAGGTGGCTGATGGAGACGCATCGTCGGTCGGTCCGATTGCTTCATCGACGGCCGCGTCCTGGACGCGGCGAGGCAATTCGATCACTTGTTCGCCGTCGGTCAGCGAGGAGGGGCAAACCTCTTGTTCATGGCACTGGCGGCACACCACCTTGATCGCATCTTGGCTGGCGATGTGAAGGTCGTGTTTTTCGCAAAGGGCAAACAGTTCTCGCAGGTGTTCGCAGGGCATGACTTTCGTCCGATGGAAGAGGTGCGAAAAAGAGGGCTCGTCGGGCAGCTTCAATCATCGCCCTCTCGGTGGTTTGACGCAACGTCTTGTTCCCCCTGAACGCCGGGGTCGGGTGGCTGATTGAAACGGCGGTGGCTAAATCACGCCGCACGGCTCTCCGTTGGTCCCGCCGCCGGCCCATCGGTGTTAAGATTGACGGCATCAAACCGTGATTCGTTCGAGGAAAAAACGCAGTGAAAGTCGGCAGTGGTGGTGGATTTCGGGCGATCTGGTACACGTTCAAAAAGGGGCGTGAGGCGGGGGGCGTTTGGAAGCTGTTCAAAGCCATGCGGACCCGCAACAGTTGCAAAACCTGCGCCGTCGGGATGGGGGGGCAAAAAGGCGGGATGGTCAATGAACTCGGCCATTCCTTTGAGGTTTGCAAGAAAAGCATGCAGGCCATGGTCGCCGACATGCAGCCGGGGATCGATCCGAATTATTGGAAACAGAATTCGATCGAACAACTCAAACAACTCTCGCCACGCGAGCTCGAATCGCTCGGCCGATTGATCCATCCGCTCCGCTATCGTCAGGGCCAGTCGCATTACGAGGTCATCACGTGGAAGGAGGCTTTCGAGAGCATTGCGGCAAAGCTTTCGGCGACCGCGGCCGACGAGACGTTTTGGTATTTCAGCGGTCGCAGCAGCAACGAAGCCGGTTTCTTGCTGCAGTTGTTGGCCAGGGTTTACGGCACCAACAACGTCAACAATTGCAGCTATTACTGTCACCAGGCCAGCGGCGTCGGGTTGCAAAGCAGCATCGGCAGCGGCACGGCAACGATCGTCTTGGACGACCTGGAAAAAGCCGACACGGTGTTTCTGATCGGTGGGAACCCGGCCAGTAATCATCCGCGTTTGATGACCAGCTTGATGCGAGTGCGTCGTGCCGGTGGCAAAGTCATTGTGATCAATCCCGTGCGTGAAACGGGGCTGATTAATTTTCGCATCCCCAGCGATCCGATTTCGCTGTTGGCGGGCACCAAGATCGCCAGTCACTACGTTCAGCCGCACATCGGCGGCGACCTGGCGTTGTTGTGGGGGCTGGCCAAGGCGACGAAGTCGTTGGGGGCGATCGACAACGCGTTCTTGACCGAGCACACCAGCGGGTCCAAGGAGTGGTTGGCGGCGGTCGATGATTTGACGTGGCAAGAGATCGAAACCAAGTCCGGTGTCGCTCGCAGCGAGATCGAATCGATCGCCGAACTTTATGCCGCGTCAAAGAAGTGTGTCTTCGCCTGGACGATGGGCATCACTCATCATGCCCACGGCGTCGACAATGTTCAGGCGATCGCCAATCTGGCGTTCGCCCGCGGGATGGTGGGGCGTCCGGGGTGTGGGCTGATGCCGATCCGCGGCCACAGCAACGTGCAAGGCATCGGTTCGGTGGGAGTGACACCGAAGCTGAAGGATGAGATCTTTACCGCTTTGAAAGACAAGTTCGGGGTCCAACTGCCCGAGACGCCGGGCAAGGACACGCTGGCATGCATGGAGGCCGCCGCGAGCGGCGAGATCAAAGTCGGATTCTGCTTGGGGGGCAATTTGTACGGATCCAATCCCGATTCCACGTTCGCCGATCGTGCACTCTCCAGCCTGGAGATGAACGTGATGATGAACACGACCATGAATACCGGCCATGCCCATGGTTTGGCGAAAGAAACGATCGTCTTGCCGGTGTTGGCGCGTGACGAAGAACCGGCGCCGACGACACAGGAGTCGATGTTCAACTTTGTGCGGCTGAGCGACGGCGGGCCGGCTCGGTTGCCCGGACCTCGCAGCGAGGTGTCTGTAATCGCCGCGCTCGGTAAAGCCGTGGTGCCTGACCTGCCCGGCGTTGATTGGGATGACTTGGCCAATCCCTCGACCATTCGCAAGTGGATCGGCGCGGTGGTTCCCGGTTACGGCAAGATCGCCGAGATCGATCAGACCAAACAGGAATTTCAGATCGAAGGTCGCACCTTTCACGATCCGAAATTCGGGACGGCCGACGGACGCGGCGTGCTGCATTGCCATCGACTGCCGGATCTCAAGGGCACCGAAAACAATCACCTGCGATTGATGACCGTACGCAGCGAAGGACAATTCAATACGGTTGTCTATGAAGAAGAGGATCTGTATCGCAATCAGGAACGGCGCGATTTGATTCTGATTCACCCGGATGATCTGAAACGCTTTGGTCTGGAGAACGACCAACGCGTCACCGTCAAAAGCGAAACCGGAGCGATGAGCGGGATTCTGGCTCGCTCCTATGATTCCATTCGCAGCGGGAATGCGTTGATGTATTATCCCGAATCCAACGTGCTGGTTGCCCGGCATGCCGATCCGCAAAGCAAGACGCCGGCGTTCAAGGGCGTCGTCGTCGAGCTGATCGCCGAGTGACGCCACCGAATGCTCACCACGCCGTCTGGTTCCGGCCGATTTGCGCCGCCGCGGCATGCGAGTTACAATAACAACCTTGTCCTCCATTCCTGCCCCCCCACAACCTGCTTACCCTCACGCCATGGCTCACCGACTTCGGCTTTTCCTCTCGGTCGTTTTGTTCAGCGCCCTGTTTGTTCCATTCAGCTCGGCCGCTCCGCCCAATATCGTCCTGCTTCTCAGTGACGACATGGCCTGGACGGACTATGGGTTCATGGGGCATCCGGACATCGAGACGCCAAACTTGGACAAGCTGGCCTCCGAAGCCGCGGTGTTCCCGCGCGGCTATGTGCCGACGGGACTGTGTCGACCCTCGCTGGCGACGTTGTTGACGGGCCATTACGCGTCGACTCATGGAGTGACCGGCAACGATCCGTCACCCAAGTACGCTCCACGCGATTCGGAGTTGTTTAACCGGCAGCGGGCGCAACTGATTTCGTATCTGGATCGATTTGAAACCGTTCCCGAAGCGCTCGGCAAACTCGGCTACCTCAGTCACCAAAGTGGCAAGTTGTGGGAGGGCAGTTATCAAAACGCCGGTTTCACCCACGGCATGACACGCGGATTCCCTCAGCCCGGCGGACGTCACGGAGACGACGGATTGAAAATCGGACGCAACGGCATCGAGCCGATCAACGAGTTTTTGGATCTGGCTGTTGAGGAGAACAAACCGTTTTATCTGTGGTACGCCCCGTTCATGCCACACACTCCCCACACGCCTCCCCAGCGATTGTTGGACAAGTATCGCGACGGACGACCGCTCACGATTGCCAAGTACTACGCGATGTGTGAGTGGTTCGACGAAACCTGTGGCCAGTTGATGGAGTCGCTCGAACAACGCGGGCTCGCCGAAAACACGCTGGTCGTGTATCTGACCGACAACGGTTGGATCCAAGATCCAGAGAAAAACGGGTACGCACCGCGGAGCAAGCAAACGCCTTATGAAGGCGGAGTGAGAACGCCGATCTTTTATTGGATGCCGGGCAAGGTCAAGGCCGGCACGCGACCCGAACTGGTCAGCAGCATCGATATCTACCCGACGATGTTGGCCGCCGCCGGTGCTCCCCTGCCCGATGATCGCCCCGGGTTGAACCTGTTGCCGCATTTGACCAGTGGCGACGCGATCCCACGCGACACCCTTTTCGGCGAAGGATTCGCGCACGACATCGCGGACATCGAAGACCCCGAAGCCACGTTGCTCTACCGCTGGTGTATCGAGGGCAAGTGGAAACTGCTGCTGACCTATGACGGGGAAGTCAATCGCTATCAATCGACTCATCCCAGAGACGAGAAAGGGCCGCAGCTGTTCGATCTGATCGCAGACCCCGCCGAAAACAACAACTTGGCCAAAGAGAACCCCGAAGTTGTTGCCCGATTGGCGGAGAAAATCAACAATTGGTATCCCGTCAAACGAGCCCAAACCATCACGACGCCCTCCCCATGATCCGATCCAGGCATTTTGTTTCAACAACTGTCATGATGCTGGTTTGTCTGGCGGTGACCGCTGCGTCGGCCGGCAAGTACAACACGGTTCTGAACATCGGCGAGACCGCTCCGGCGTGGAGCGAGTTGCCGGGGACCGACGACCGTGAGCATTCTTTGCAGACGCTTGAACAGAAGAAGGTCGTCGTGGTCGCGTTCACGTGCAATTCCTGTCCCTATGCGGTCGATGCCGAAGACCGCTTGAATGCGTTGGTCAGTCGTTTTGAGGACAAGTCAGTCGCCGTGGTCGCGATCAACGTCAACAAGGTCGAGGAAGATCAGATGCCGGCGATGAAACGGCGGGCCAAGGAGAAGGGATTCGAGTTTGCGTACCTGTGGGACGAGTCACAACAGATTGCCAAAGAGTACGGCGCAAAGTACACGCCGGAGTTCTATGTGTTGGATGAGGATCGCAAGGTCGTCTACATGGGAGCAATGGATGATAGCCCCGCCGGCGATGAGGTGACGAAGACCTACCTCATCGATGCCATCGAAGCCACCCTGGCCGGTCGAGAGGTCCAGGTCACCGAGACGATTCCGATCGGTTGCCGCATTCGGATCGAGCGGCAACGGCGAACGCGGTGAAGAAACATCTCCGGCCAGTCGCTCAAGCGGATCGTCGACACACCCGGTTCCGATCGACCTCGCGACCACGCGGCGGTGTTTGGGCAGTGTTGGGGGGCCTGGGCGGCGCTTTGTGCTTCGCGTTCTTTACCACGTTGTTGCTGCTCGTCAACGGCACCGCCACCCTGGTCCTGTTCGGCGCATTGGTCGACTCCGACCCGTCGTGGGCGGATCGCAAAGGGGTGATGCAGTTCGGGCTCTTTGCGCTGCCGTTGGCCATGCTCGTGGCCGAATGGTTGGTCTGGGACTTCTTGTGTGGATTGCTGCGGCGTGGAACAGCGGATGACGATCGGAGAAGCGGGATGGCAGATTGAGGCGGGGCAGAATCATTCTGTCTTTCCATCGTTCTGCCACCTGGCCCGTTCCATCACTTCGCGCCGTTTTTCTGCTTGGGTTTCCAGCGTCCCATCAGGGCGACAAAACTGGGGACCAGAATCGTGCGGACATAGAACGTATCGATCAGGACGCCCAGACCGAGTGCAAAGCCGAGTTCGATGATCCCGCGGAGTCCGATCGACGCATCGGATTCGATCCCCAGCAGGTGCAGCAAGCCGGGTAACCAGGCGGAGGCGGTCATGCTGAAGAAGGTTGCCGCCATCACCATTCCACACGCGGTGATGATTCCGCCGGTCTTGGATACCGCGTGGCGGAGCGCAGACAACCAGCCGCTCTTGCGTTGTTCTTCGACGATCCGTGTGACCAGGTAGACGTTGTAATCCTGGCCGACCGCGACCAGGATCACAAACAGGAACAGCGGAAGTTTCCAGTCCAGGCCGACGTACTGATCGGCGTAGATGCCACGGAAAAACAGCACGGTCAATCCGAGCGTGGCGTAGTAGCTGAGCAGGACGGTAAAGATCAGGTACAGGCACAGCCCGAGCCGGCGGATGACGGCGACGAGAATCAGGAAGACGGCAAGCACGACCGCGATTTTGATCCGTTGGTTGTCGGCGATCGTGACGCTTCGCAGATCGATGATCGAAGGCGTCGTGCCGGTCAAATAAACCTTCGATCCGGTCCAGTCGGAATCCGGGTCGCTGGCGAGTTGATTCAGGGTGTCACCGATTTGTGAGACCAACTGCTGCGTCGGAAGCGCAAACGGATCGCCTTCGATGATCAAATCCAGGCGTGCCAAGCGGTCTTGGTATTGGGTGTTATTGGAAAAGAAATAATTCTGTGCGACACGGTGCTGTTGCAGCGCCCGTCTGCGCCACGCGTCGGCGCTCAGCAGCCCCATCTCTCGGTCCGGGGGGAAGTCGCCCAGGGGATCGTTCGGCGTCCGCACGGCGACGACGCCCGGCTGTGCGTAGAGCAGGTTGGACAGACTTTTGAGTTGCTTTTTCAACGTCTCTCGTGGTTCGTCTTCGGGGCGAACCATCAAGACCGTCACCGGATTGATCTCGCCGATTTTGAAGTGGTCCGACAGCAAGCGATAGCCGCGTCGACTCGGCGCGTCAGTATCCAACTGGCTGCTCAAGTTGTACGTCACGGAATCTTCGTTGACCCATCCGTACCAACCCGGGGCGGCCAGGAAAACGATGCCCAACAGAAAGGCGGTCATCGGCCGGCGGGTCAGGGTGATCGCGATCCATTCCCACAAACCACTCGAACGCCGCGTCGATTTCCCATCGGGGCCGACCGGAACCGAGAGCAGCGAGCGCGTGGTTTCCGTTTCGGGAGTCACGACGTTGGGCCAGAACACGTTCGGGCCGAGCGCCCGCAGCAGCGCCGGTGCAAGCGTCAAGCAAACGATTAGGCCGACCAGCAAACAGATTGCGATGATCGGGCCGGTGTAATGGTACTTGCCAAACTCAGCGAACCAGAGCGTGCCGAGTCCGAAGACGGTCGTCAGCGCGCTGCCCAGCAACGCCGACGTGACCCCGGTCAATGCATTGCGGCACGCCACGGGCCACGGAGCCAACGCGGCTTCTTCGCGCAGTCGCGAGATCAGAAACAGACAGTAATCCGTTCCGGCGCCAAACAAAATCACCACGATGAAAATGCGACTGGTCGTGAACACACGCATGTCCAGCCAGGGCAGCACGCCGCGGATCGACCAATCCGTCAGCGTGGCCACCATCGACGTCGAAACGATCACCGCGACACCGATGGAGATCATCGGGACGGCGACCAGCAACGGTGCCCGGTAGACCAGAATCAAAATCAACAGGATCATGATCACGGTGATCGATTCGGTGTAGCGAATCGCATCGCGGGCGGCGATCAAGGTTTCGCCGCCGATCGCCGCCGAGCCGGTCATTTCCAACTGTAAACGCTCCGCGGCGTCTTCCGGTTGCGGGATCCGAGCCAAACTGTAGCGGCGAACCTGGTCGAGTATTTTGCCGACCGATTCGACGGTGTCGATGTTTCCGGTCGCGGCCAACTCGCTGCTCAGTTGCATCACAGCCAATCGCGCCGACGGTTTGGTCAACAGCGACCCCAGGACGGCATCGTCCCAGGAAAGCAGGTCCAGCATCGAGGCCCACGCTGTCAGATCACGCGCGGCGATCGGCTCGGCAAGCGTCTCGATGTCGGGGACCAGCAGCAGGGCATCGCGATAATCGTCTTGGGCTTGCCGCTCTTGGCTACCGATCTGTTCGAGCAATTTTGCCCGATCAAAGTACGCGATCGCCATCCGCGGTTCGGTCAGGGTGGGGGCCAGATCCGGGACCGAGTCGGCGAACCGTTCGTAGAATCGCTGGTCGACGGCGATGCTGTGGTCGAGCGATTCGAGGGCGCGTTGGAGCCAGGGTTGGGCAAGCTCGGGGGCCTGATCGATCGGGCCACCGGAATAGCCGAGACCGATCGCGCGTTGCCAACACACTTCGCCGAAGCGGTGATGCAAGCGGCGGAGCAAATCGTCACCGACCATCAAATCGTCTTTATCGAGCGACGTTTCCTTGCGACCGAGCACGATCACAATTTGGCTCCGCGCCCGATCGCCGGGAAAGGCTTCGTCGAGCACCCGCGCGGCGGCGACTGTGGTCATGCGGTCGGGCAGGTACTCGAAATCACCGTCATAGGCGACGTCTTTCCATTTCGGCGCGATCGTAAACAGAACGACCGTCGCGACGACCCAAAAGACCAGCACGGGCCGCCATCGATGGGTGACGAATCTCGCAAGTCGTTTGGTTAAATCAGCGAGCATCGTGGATTGTGGGCGGTGGGCGTCGTGCGGTGAACATCGTGGGGATGTCAACAGCCGGGCATTTTAAACACCGCGGCAAAACGTCGTCCGACAAGCGTACACCAATGGGGGCAACTTGTGATGCGGGGGCCTGTTTTCAGGGGGATGGCCGGCGCTTGGGTGGTGTGCCTGTACCCATCCTTTTTTGCCGCTAGATTTCCACGACGCCCTACCCCAAGACCAAGCCGATGTTGTCGATGGCCGTTGGCCAACGCGTGTCCCCGTTTCCGCACACTGAGCCCACTGACTGAGCCCACTGATGGCAGCGCGAACCCGCGGATATTTTGCACCCTGTCATCCGCGGTTCGCGCTGCCATCCGTGGTTATTCTTACCGCTGGTTCACCCGGTTATGTGGCTCAATCGCTCGTATTCTGCCGCACCTTGGTGTTCGCGTGTAGGCGGTCGTGGACGAGGCGACGAGTCCTGGCCAAGATGCCGACTGCAGAGGACTCGTCGCCTCGTCCACTACCCGGAAATTGAGCTGCGATAGACGACTAGCGAGGTTCGCGATCGCTGGCCGGCGGGCCGCCGGGGCGGGCGGGGGATTGCGGCGGACTGGATTCGCTGGCTCCCTTGCCGCCGAAGGCCTTCAGAGCATCTTGAATCGATTTGGCGCTGGTGTTGCCCGAGAGTGAAATGATTTGCATGTCGCCGGCGGGTTTTGCGGCCAGGTCTAATTTGTGAATCATTTCGATCACCAGATCCAACAGCGGTTCGCCTTCGGCACTGACCAGCAGCGTATTGCCGACGGTGTCGACGCCCATCGACAGTTTGCCTTTGAACGAAAAATCCACGTCGCCGCCGTCCCGGCCGTTGTCGCCGTCGACCAGGCCGCTGCCTTGTTTTTCTCGTCCAGACGATTTCTCGTCGCCGCCCGGTGCTCCACCCCCGCCGCCGCGTCCCGCCTTGGCAAACGTCTTGTCGTTGCTGCTGAGCAGATCGCGATACGCCTCTTTGACGGTTTCGGCGATGGTTTCGGCGCTGCCGAATTCAATGTTCACCAGTTTGGTGTAACGCATGCGGCGTTTGTTGACCGGTTCGGCGACATCCCACAACTCGATCAGCTCGCTAATGGTGCGTAGCTGCGAAGAGGTCGCGCCGCTGACGACGATGGTGTTGGTGTCGGGGTCGTAGACGAATCGTAGTTCGTTGTCCTTTTCCAATCCCTTGGGGCCGTCGTCGGACGAATCTTCGAAGTCGTAGAAATAGTAGCGGTAGGAACCATTCGAGTCGTCGTCCTTGTCTTCTTTGTCTTCAAAGTATTCTTCCAGGTTCAGCTGGATGTATCCGGCGGACTGGTGTTTGATTTTGAAGACGTGATAGGGTCGTTTCGGGGGCGCCACCTGAAGCATCAGGTTTTCCAGTTGGTCGAGCGCTTTGGTGTTGGATCCGAGCAACAACAAATTGCCGTCTTCGTCCAGTTGGATTTGAATCGGGGACAGATCCGACGAGGACTCTTGTGACCCCGTCGCGCGTTGGTTTTCTGTTGACGCTTTCTCTTGATCGCGGCTTCCGAACAAGCGATCAAAGTCTTGGGCGGATCGAATCGGAGAATCGTCGCTCGATTCGCTCGACGGTGTCGCCGGGTCGGCGGTTTGCGGCGTATCTGCCTGGGTCGCCGTCAGTTGATCGCCGTTACTCGACCGCGCCGACTCGGCCGCAACGGTCGAGGTGGACGCGTCGCGCCTGTCGGGCGTTTCATGTCTGGTTTCCAAGCCCATGTCGATTTTTGGTTTCGCTTCGCCCTGCTCCGTCTCGTCGTCTGTGTCGTCGTCGTCCTCGCGGGCAACGGGGTCGACGAACTCGGTCGCGTCGGGCAGCTCCAAGGGGGCGTCGGACAACTGGGACCATTGTTGTTTCAGACGCATCAGGTAGTCATAGGTTTCCGGCCCGGAGGTGGCATCGATGCGGCGGACGGTGCGTGGGCTGCCTCCCGGCGGCGGCAATTCCCCGAGCTTGATCAGCAGGTTGCGAACCTGTTCCATCTCCGATTCGTTGGCCCACAGCAGGACTTGCCGAAACCGCGAGTTGGCGGCGACCCGAAACTCGTCTTCATTCTTGTCTTCTTGTTGGTTGCCGTAGCCATAGCCGTAGAAGTAGGAACGCCGCGAGTTGGAATTCTTGTCGTCGTCTTTGTCTTGGCCCATCAAAAAGGCGATCGACTCGGCGACCTCGTTGGCCTCGAGTCGGCGCAACTGGAGCACTTCGAATTGTCGTCCGCTGCCATCGAGCCGCTTGATCAGTCGGTCGATGATGAAGCGATCCGCAGCCGAGCCCGACACGATCAGGGCTTTGTTGTCTTCATCGGCGCGGATCCGAGTCGTGGGTTCCATGACGTTCATTTCGCCGATGATCTCGATCAGCTTTTCGGGGTCGATGGACGTCAAGCGAAAGACTTGAAGGCGCGATTCGATGTCTGACAGCGAGGCGAGTCCTTGGCTGGGGACATCGATGCGATTGATGAATTCGCCCGCAATCGCGATCCGATCCACCGGGGCACGAATGAAGACGGAGTTTTGACGCGTGTTGGCGACGATGGAGATTTCGGCTTTCTTCGGCGGTGGCGCCGGTTGCCCGCCGTTCTGCCGCGCCATCTGCTGCATCATCGCCATCTGTTGCGGTGACATCGGGGCATTGGATTTTTTTTCGACGCCCAAGAACTCTTCCAGCATGGTCTTAGCCGTCTCGGCCGGGATGTACCGCAATCGAAATTCCGGGGCGAGCGCTTCGCGGCTGGATTGGTTGCGTTCCTGTTCGAGCAACTGGACGACTTGGCGAAGGTTGATCGCCGCGTCCATCGCCTCGATGCGGTTGGTCGTCGTCAACGCGGTCAGTCGGCCGTTGCTGCTGATCATCGGTTTGAGTTCTTCGGCCATCTTTTCACTCGACAGCCAGCCGAGTTCGAGTGATGCGCGGACAAAGGTGTGCGGCATCATTTCGTCCAGCTCGTCGATGTCCACCCGAGGCACCATCGCCGCGTTGATCCCTTCGGTTTTTGCGACGGTGATCCCGCCGGGCATTTCCAACAACGTGTAGCCGCGGGCGAGCAGATGGCGGTTGAACAGGTCTTTGGTTTCTTCGACGGTGTATCGTCCAGGGGAGCGCAGGTTCACGCGGTCGGCGGGCAACTCCTGCCAGTCGAGCGGTTGATCGGCAATCTCGGCCAGCCATTGAACGAGTTCGACCCAGGGCTGATTGCGGAATTGGAACGCGACTTTACCGTCGGGCCCGACGGTGGCTTTCAATTCATCCGGATCGGCATCGCCGGTTTCCTGGTCGCCGCGTCGGATGATTTTAGGTTCGGGCGGTTGCTCCGGCTTCTTGTCGCCTTCCTTCGCTTCTGCTTTGCCCGGCTCCGGTGTTTCCCCTGGCTTGGCGTTGGGATTGGCCGGTTTGGGGCCCGAGAACGGGTCGCCCGAGACCGGCATGGCTCGTGGCTTACCGTCCGGTCCGACGACCGTCATCGTTGGCGCCTGACCCCACAGGGTTGTCGGGCCAGCGGTGATCGCCAGGAGGATCAGGTACGTCAGCGTTGGTTTGTGAATTCGTCGTTGGGGCACCGCGAATCACCGAAATCGGGAAAAGGGAAGGAGGCGGTAGGGGGACTCGGTAGTATGACCGGGCGAGACCAGACGCACAAACAAATTGCGAGCGGAATCGGGGGCTGGTACCAAAAATGCGAAGCAACCTTTAGGCCCTTCGGTTTTGGGTTCCCGACCCCTTATCCGTGGAACCCCAGGTCGAATATCCGTGGAACCCCAGGTCGAAAAGTCACCGGGGCACTGGGTAGACGATCAAAGGTAGACAATTTGTCTCGGAAAGTGGTTGGCTTCTTCCATTTTTCAAAGAAAAACCGGACTACCCCCGTTAGGTGTGTTTTTGTTACGAACCGGTTCCGCAGTGAAAACTTCGTTTGTGTGGCGGTTGGTGCGGGGTCCAAACGCTTGGTCCGTCGTAGGGTGTCTCGCTGAACGTGAATGAATCCACTCCATGCCCACTCGGCTAACTCGTTACATCTTGGCGGAAATCATGAAGATTTTCGTCGTTGCATTGATCGCTTTGACGCTGTTGATCTTGTTGATCGGCGTCGGGCGAACGCTGCTGCGCGAGGGGTTGGGCCCGTTTGCGATCGTCAAACTGTTGCCCTTTGTACTGCCGATTTCGCTTCAATTCGCGTTTCCGGCGACGGCGTTATTCGCGGTGTCGTGTGTGTATGGGCGGATGGCCGGCGACGGCGAGGTGGCGACGGTGAAGGCGTCGGGGATTTCGCCGCTGAAAATCCTGCAACCGGCCTTCGTGTTCGCGTTTTTGCTTAGCCCGATCGCGGTCTACATGAGTGATTTGGCGGTGTCCTGGGGGCGACCGGGCGTCAATCGCGTGGTGATGCTCTCGATCGAAGACATTGTTTATCGCAAGATGCGAAGTCAGCTTTCATACACCGATGATGGGTTTTCGATTCACGTCCATGACGTCAAAGGGCAACGGTTGGAGTATCCGACGGTGACGGTCCACAGCGGCGGGACGCCGATGAAAATGCAGGCCCGTGAGGGTCGGTTGACATTGGATGTGGAGAACGAAACGCTGATGTTGGAACTGACCGATAGTCGTTGGGACCGAGGCGGTTCGATTCAGGGCTTCGTGCCGGGCAAAACGGAGGTGCCGATCCAATTGTCCCGCACCCTGCGGACGCCGTCGCAAGCGGAAACGCGTCCCAGCGAGCTGCCGTTGAGTCTGATCCAGATCGAACGACTGAGCCAGGACGCGCGTTCGCACGCCGCGATCGGCGAATTGGCGGCGCATACCGGTTTTTCGATTCTGACCAGCAGGACCGAGGAGATCGCGGGTCCAGCCGGCCAGCAGAAGATGGCTCAGCTGGAAGCGAGTAAACGGCGATTGACGCGGCTGCGGATCGAACCGTGGCGCCGCTGGGCCGAAGGGTTTAGCTGTTTCTTTTTCGTCTTTATCGGTGCCCCACTGGCGATGCTGGCTCGGACCAGCGACTACTGGACGACGTTTGGACGCTGTTTTCTACCGACGCTGCTGCTGTATTACCCGTTGTTCATCTTGGGATTGAATCAGGCCAAGGACAGCGTCATCCCTCCCTACGGGGTCTGGCTGGGCAACGTTGCACTTGGCGCGATCGGGGTGATTTTAGTGAATCGGGTGCGGCGCTACTGAGAAAGCTGTCGGGGCGGGCGCTGGTAGGATTGGCCGACAGGACTAAACTTGCCCGTTTTCGGCGTTTTCGTCCGTTGCCTTGCCCCCCAGGTCGTTTGATGTCCTCCGATTCCTGTCAGTCGCTTCTCCGTGCCATCGCTGACCGCACTTGCACCGTCGGGGTGATCGGGCTTGGGTACGTCGGATTGCCGTTGATTGACGCGTTCACCCAGGCCGGTTTCAAGTGCGTCGGGTTCGACGTCGATCCGAGCAAGGTGAAGAGTTTGCTGGGCGGAAAAAGCTACATCAAGCACATCGACGATTCCAAGATCGCCGCTTGGATTGAAAAGAAACTGTTCGACGCGACCGACGACATGGGCCGTCTGTCCGAGCCGGACGTGTTGTTGATCTGTGTTCCGACGCCGTTGGATGAAGCCCGCGACCCGGATTTGAAATACGTCGTCGGCACCTGCCAGGCGATTGCCAAGACGCTGCGCGCCGGGCAACTGGTCGTGCTGGAAAGCACCACCTATCCGACGACGACACGCGACGTGATGGTGCCGATTCTTGAACAGGCCGGGCTATCGGCAGGGAGCGATTTCTTTGTCGCCTACAGTCCCGAACGCGAAGATCCGGGCAATCCTGATTTCTCCGCTGCCGGGATCCCCAAGGTCGTCGGTGCGATCAACGAAGACAGCCAGGCCTGTGCCGCGGCGCTCTACGAATCGGCCGTGGCCGGCGTGGTGCCGGTTTCCAATTGCGAAGTCGCCGAAGCGGCCAAGGTGTTGGAGAACATTTATCGTGCCGTCAACATCGCGTTGGTCAACGAGTTGAAAGTACTGTTCGACGAAATGGGCATCGACGTTTGGGAAGTCGTCAACGCCGCCAAGACGAAACCGTTCGGGTTTCAGGCGTTTTATCCCGGCCCCGGGCTGGGCGGCCACTGCATTCCGATCGATCCGTTTTATCTTTCTTGGTTGGCACGCAAGCAAGGCTGCAATGCGCGGTTCATCGAGTTGGCCGGTGAAGTCAATCGCTCGATGCCCGCGTATGTCGTCTCGCGCACCTCGGAGTTCTTGAATGAGTTTCGAAAACCCGTCAACGGCAGCAAGATCTGTCTGTTGGGCGTCGCCTACAAAAAGGACGTCGATGATCCCCGAGAGAGTCCATCGTTTGAGCTGATGGAATTGTTGCTCGAACAAGGTGCCGAGCTGACGTACAGCGATCCCCATGTGCCCCACCTGCCTTCGATGCGGCACTACGATCTGCCGGAAATGCACAGTCAGACGCTCACCCCGGAATTTTTGGCGTCGCAAGATGCGGTGTTGATCGCGACCGACCACACGGCGTTCGACTACGAACAAATCGTCCGGCACAGCGCGCTGGTCGTCGACACCCGCAACGCGACCGCGGCGGTCAAGTCGCACCGCGAACGCATTCGTAAGTGCTGATGCAGGTCCTCGCGATCGAGCCATATTACGGTGGCAGCCATCAGGCGTTCCTGGATGGCGTGATCGCCGGCAGCCGGCACCGTTGGTCACTGGCCACGTTGCCGGCGCGTCACTGGAAATGGCGGATGCGATCGGCACCGGTGCAGCTCTGCCCGTTGGTTGCTGATTTGGTTCAATCACACGGCGTGCCCGAGGTGGTGTTGGCCAGCGACATGTTGGATCTGCCGACTTGGCTGGGGTTGGCGTCACGCGATGCCCGGTTCCGCTGGCTGGGTGACGTACCGGTGGTGACCTACTTTCACGAGAACCAGTGGGCTTATCCGCAGGCACCCGATGCCAGGACGGATCATCATTTCGGGTTCACCAATCTGTTGACCGCCGCCGCCTCCGATGCGTGTTGGTTTAATTCGGAATTCAATCGACGGACGTTTTTTGAGCTGTCACGTGACTTCATCAGCCGCATGCCCGATGCTCGACAAACGATCGATCTGAAGGGGATCGAACAGGCGAGCCGGGTGATCGCTCCGGGTTTTCGACCGCCGAAAATCCGTGACACCGCGAGTCGCGATGATGCACCGATCCGGTTGGGGTGGGTGGGGCGATTCGAGCATGACAAGCGACCCGATCGGTTCTTGGCGTTGCTCGATTGTCTGACTGCTCAAGCGGTGCGATTCGAGTTGATTCTGCTCGGAAAGAGGGGACGCCGTCGCGAAGTGATCGATGAGATTCGCGCTCGCCACGGGGCATCGATTCAGTTTGACGACTACGCCGAGTCGCGCGACGCGTATGAAGCTCGGCTCGGCCAAATCGACGTCGTGGTCTCGACCGCCGAACACGAATTTTTTGGCATCGCGATTTGTGAAGCGATCTGGGCCGGCGCGATTCCGGTCACGCCCGATGGACTGAGCTATGTCGAGTACGTCCCGGAGTCACTGCGGTACAGGGCGATCGAACAGGCCGCCGAAATCATCAAGGGATTGCAAACGCCGGCGGACCGAGAGCGGCTGAGCGAGCGATGTCGCCGTCGGATTGCCGATTACCGAATCGATCGGGTCGTCCGTGCGATCGATTCGGCGCTGGAGACGGTTGGTTCGCGCTCTGGCGACGTTTGAATTAAGGATGCCGCGGAAAACAAGACCCACGGATGGCAGCGCGAACCCACGGATTTTTTGCACCCTGTCATCCGTGGGTTCGCGCTGCCATCCGTGGGCCCATGAACCGTTTCATCGTTCCGCAAGTTACGACCTGGCGCTTTTTCGCGGCGGTGCGTCAACGCGTAGCGCATGTTGTGCATGCAGGCGGTGCGTCAGGCACAGCCTGACCTACAGATCACTTTCAATCGACAGGCGGCCGGTGCGTTACTGCGGCAACTGGTATTGCTCGAAGCCGGTTTTTTCATCGATGGTTTCGAAGAAACCTTGCTGGACTTTTCCGGCGGTGCCGTCGGACATGAACATTGCCATGATGCGTTCGGACTGCTGGGAAAAGATCGCCCGCAAGTCTGAGGTCGCCGGTTGCAAACTGGTGCGTTTGATGACGTAGTAAACTCGTTCGGGACCGTTGGGAGCAACGACATGTTTGGCTCCGTCGGCATTGAAAACGGTTTTCATGAAGTCTTCATCGATCGAGTCGAGCTCGCGGATATTGCCGATGGTGAAGCTGCCGAAGCCGACCATGTTGAGCCACGAAAATGGTCCCAGGTCTTTGAAGTAGTTTTCCTGGCGATCTTCGGGGACGAGTTCCTCCAGGGAGGTGCCGCCGTTGGCGGTTTCTGCCATCGCTTCGGCGGCCTGTTTGGCCAATTCGCGCGCTTGGGCGAAACGGATCGCGGCGACGACTTCGTCACGGACTTCATCAAGCTCGGGGGTGTAGGCTTCTTTCTCTTCCGTTTTCCAGCTCAGGTAGGTTCGCTGGGATTCCAAGTCGACCGTGGTCGCTGGCGTAAAGAGTTCTTGTTTGATCACTTGGCCTTCGACGCCGAACATCATCGCGGCAAAGGGGACGCCGCGTTGGGTCAGTGCGGTGCTCTCTTCGACGGAGTCGGCGATCGGTTCGTCGGCCAGCGCGACCGGGTCGAAGGGGCCGATCTTGCGATAGCTCAGTCCAAGCTCTTCGGCGAGGGCTTTCAAATTCGGACGTTCCGGCGGAGGCGTGGTCGCGTCGGTCCCGTCGCCGTAGATCGCGCGAGCCCGCGAGTACTTTCGCATCACGTTGCGTAGTTTGGCGATCGCCTGATCACGGGCTTCGCGGGCCGGGCCATCGACCATGGTTTGTGCGATCTGATCTCGCACTTCTTCAAACGGCCGGTAGCGCGGCTCCGGTTCGGCCGCTTCCATTTCTTCGGTTGCGGTTTCTTCGGCGGAGGTTTCCGGCTCTGCGGCGGTCTCGGGCTCGGTGGTTTCGGGCTCGGTCGCCGATTCTTCGTCTTGTTGGGAGCTGGCGGTTTCGGTGGAGACGTCGCTTTGCATCACGACCAGGCGGACGCCGTTGTGGTCGGGGTCGATCGTCGACTGGTCGTCGGTGTCGGGGGTGGCGTCGTCCAGGTCGCCGGCTTCTTCGAGCTCTTTGGAGAACGCTTCGACTTGCTCTTGCTGGGCGGCTTGGGTGTCTTCGGCCGATTCGCTGTTGTCAGCAGCCGGAGTGTTTTCCGCCGGCGGCTCGTCGGTGGGTTCTTCCTTCATCTCCTTCGCTTCTTCCGCGGCGGGCGCGGAGTCAGCGGGCTCGGAGTCAGCGGGCTCAGCCGGAGGCGTCGTTTCGGCCGGTTCGGTCGTCTCTGGTTCTGTCATTTCCGGTGCTGGGCTTTCCGGTTCGGTCGTTTCCGGCAAGATCACGACATCCGCCGGCAACTGGAACGCTCCGCCGGCCTTGCGTCGTTCGTATTCGGCTTTGATTTCTTCCTCGGACAATTTGGCGACTTCGGCATCGCGAAACGCTTGCAATTCCCCGAGCACGTATTCAAAGCTCGCCGTTTCACGTCGGCGGAAGCCGGGTTCGGGGGATTGATCGTTGGGGTAACGATCTTTTCCGGCTTCGTAGACGGCGACGACTTCGGATTCGGAGGGGTTGGCGTCGGTTTCGGCGACGTAGTCATCGACCAGCACGCCGTAGGCATTGATGGTCGCTTTTTGGTTCAGTTTCAGGAAGTTGTTCCAGTGATCCAGCGGCGATTGCAGCGGGAACTGGCCGCGGGCGACGGTGGCGCTGGCACCGCGGAGGTAGAGGTTTGCCAGCAGCTGTTTTCGCAGCATGTCGTACAGCTGGTACTGGCCCATTTGGTTGTTCGTTTCGCGCCGCAGCAACGCGAACATCTCTCGCTCGCTCAGCTTGCCGTCGGTGAATTGTTCCATCCAGATGTCCAGCGAGGTGTCATCGAGCGCAAAGCCTTGTTCCTGGGCTTCGGCGGCGAATTGCAGGGTCCGGATCGACATGTCGTCGCTGGGCGAGCCGTTGATTCCGACCGATTGGATCTGATTGGATTGTTGGTCGAAGGTAAATCCGGGGACTTTCGGAGTGCCCCCGCGGCGGATCGTCTCTTCGGCCAATTTGCGCAGGTACTGCACCGTGGCGTAATGTTTCTGGGTGAATCCGTTGACGCGGCTGGCCGTCAGTGACACGCCGTTGAACTCGGCCAGGACCGGATCGGTCATGCCGGGCCCGCTCCGCTGCATGTACTCCGAAACTGTCGGCAGCACCACAAAGGCGAACATGGCCAGCAGAATCAGGAAGGTCATCGTGACCTTTTGATTGCGTCGAAACAGCTCCAGAGGACTCATAGTGGGGGCTTTCGGAGTGGAGAAAAGGAACGGGGGTGCAGAAATGGGAAGCGGAAAGCGTATCGCCGCGTCTTTTCAAGGGTCAAGCCGGAATCACGCTAATTCGCGTTGCTTGCCGGCGGCTTGTCGGTTATCCAGACGCATCGCGGCGGCAGCTTCTTGAGCTTAGCGGATTGACGAGATCCTGCCTTCACCGCTACCACTAAACCGAGCGAACCCGATCTACCGACCCCGAGAACAACAGCTTTTTTTGATGGCAAAGAGCAACGGCAAGAGCCTGGTGATCGTCGAATCACCCGCAAAAGCACGCACGATCTCGAAGTTTTTAGGCGCGGCTTATCAAGTCGAAGCCAGCATCGGGCACGTCCGAGATCTGCCCGAAGGCAAGAAAGATGTTCCCGATAAGTATCGAGATCAGCCGTGGGCGTACCTGGGTGTGAACGTCGACGAGGGGTTCGAACCACTCTATATCGTGCCGACGGAGAAAAAAAAACACGTCAGCAAATTGAAGGCGGCACTGAAGGAAGCAGACAGCCTGTATCTGGCGACCGATGAAGACCGCGAGGGTGAGGCGATCAGCTGGCACCTTCACGAGTTGCTCAAGCCGAAAGTGCCCGTGCACCGACTGGTTTTCCACGAAATCACCAAGGAAGCGATCACCGACGCGCTCCAGCACACCCGGGAGATCGACCAGGGGTTGGTCCGGGCACAGGAGACGCGACGGATTCTCGATCGCCTGTATGGCTACGACATGTCCCAATTGCTGTGGCGAAAGGTCGGCAGCGGGACCTCCGCCGGGCGGGTGCAAAGCGTGGCGGTGCGGTTGATCGTCCAGCGAGAACGTGAGCGAATCGCGTTCGTCAAAGCGACTTACTGGGACATCGACGCCGTGTTCGAAACCGGCAGCAACGAATCGCTGCCGGCGACCTTGACCCGGTACAACAACAAAAAAGTGCCGACGGGGAAGGATTTTGATTCCGAAACCGGCAAGCCGACCAAACCCGACTTGCTGTTGCTCAGCGAGCAGGAAACCAACGAGCTGGCCGAGACATTGCGGTCCACCTCGTTCGCCGTTTCCAAGGTCGAGGTCAAGCCGTTTTCCGAACGCCCCCGGGCACCGTTTACCACCAGTACCCTGCAACAGGAAGCCAACCGCAAGCTGGGATTTGGTGCCAAACGCACGATGGGTGCCGCCCAGAAACTGTATGAAAACGGTTACATCACCTACATGCGGACCGACAGCACGACGTTGTCCAAAGAGGCGATCTCGGCGGCTCGGTCGTTGGTCCAGTCCGTGTACGGCGAAAAGTACCTGCACCCGAGTGTGCGGGTGTACAAGGGCAAGGTCAAAAACGCCCAAGAGGCTCACGAAGCGATTCGTCCGGCCGGTACCAGCTTTCCAACCCCCGAATCGCTGCGTGGCCAGCTGGATTCGGATCAATTCCGGCTTTACGACCTGATCTGGAAGCGGACGGTCGCCTGCCAGATGGCTGATGCCCGCAAACAGCGAATCAGCGTGGTGATCGAAGGCGGCGGTGCCACCTTCACCGCGACCGGGACCAGCATTTTGTTTGAAGGTTTTCTGCGAGCCTACGTCGAAGGCAGCGACAATCCCGAAGCCGAATTGGCCGACAAAGAGCGGATTTTGCCCAACGTTGTCGAAAACGATCCGTTGGTTCCCCAATCGATGGATCCCAAGAGCCACACGACCCAGCCGCCGGCACGTTACACCGAAGCGTCGCTGACCCGGACGCTGGAAGAAAAAGGGATCGGTCGCCCCAGTACGTTCGCTTCGATCATCGGGACGATCACCGACGAACGCCGGAATTACATTTACAAAAAAGGCAACGCGCTGGTCCCCAGTTGGCGTGCGTTCAGCGTCACGCGGTTGATGGAAGAGCACTTCGGGACGCTGGTCGATTACCAGTTCACCGCCGACATGGAGGACTTTTTGGACTCGATCAGCCGCAACGAAGGCGGGGCGGAAGAGTACCTGCGGCGGTTCTATTTCGGCGACGACGGCCCCGCCAGCGATGCGATCAAGCAATTGGCGGCCGATCACAACGTCGCGCTCAAGCCGCGGCTGGAAAAGAAGCTCGAAGAGATCGATCCCCGCGTGACCGCACGGTTTTTGATCGGAACGCCGACCGAGGGCGATCACCGCGAAGAAGTGTTTGTGCGGGTCGGCAAATACGGGCCGTTCTTGGAACAGGGCGAACGCAAGGCGCCGATCCCCGAAGGCCTGCCGCCGGATGAATTGGATTTGGCCAAGGCGATCGAACTGCTCGATGCCGGGCAGGTCGAAGAGGAGCCGTTGGGAACGCACCCGGAAACCGGGAAGCCGATTTACGTCAAAATTGGTCGCTTCGGCCCGTATGTCCAGTTGGGCGCGCCCGATGACGAGGAAAAGAAAAACCAATCGCTGCTCAAGGGCATGGTGATCGAAGATTTGACGTTGGAGATGGCGTGCAAGCTGCTCGAATTGCCGCGAACGCTGGGGAATTTTCCCGACAACGACCAGCCCATCCAAGCCTTTGACGGTCGCTATGGGCCTTACGTCAAATGCGAAAAGGAAACGCGATCGCTGCCCGACGGAGTCTCCCCGCTGGAGGTCACGCTCGAAGAGGCGATCAAGTTGCTGCGCGAGCCCAAGCGGCGTGGTCGGGCGGCGCCGAAGGAGCCGATCAAGGTGTTTGAGGCCAAATCGCCGGTGACCGAAGCCGAGGTCAAGGTGCTCGACGGGCGTTACGGCCCCTACGTGACCGACGGCGACACAAACGCCTCGTTGCCCAAGGGCGTCGATCCGAAAGAGCTGACGTTCGAGTCCGCGATCGATCTGTTGGCCGAGCGGGCCGCCAAGGGTGGCTCGAAGAAAAAGAAGAAAAAGAAGGCGACCAAGAAGAAAAAGGCGACCAAAAAGAAGTCGGCCAAGAAGAAGGCGACGAAGAAGAAGGCCACCAAGAAGAAGGGTGTCAAGAAAAAGGCGTAACCGAAGGTGGGATCGGCTTCCAGGCTGTCGGTCCCGGAAACGCACTACTCGGCGCGCCGAAAACTGACTAAACTTCGCGGCCCCACCGATAACATCCAAACATTTCTAACCCCCATTCACTTTCTGGAGTTCCCTATGCCAAGTGGCATCGAACGAGTCCGCGAGATCAAACGCCTTCGAACCCGCCGTAAAAAGGTCGCCAAATTGCTGGCCCGAGCCAAGGCCGGCACGATGGACAAGTCGGAAGTGGTCCGAAAACTGAAACGATTGACGCCCGGCGCGGATGTGATCATCGAGCGTGAAGGCCTGAAGTCCTAAGGCGTCCCGCCGATCGGTCTTTCCTGTCTCGGCCATCTCGCGGCCTGTGCCGCCGCAGGACTCTTCACTCGCCCCCCTGCCCCGTCGCGAGGCTGTCTTTGGCCATCTCGCGTTCGGCATGGCGGTTTGCGATGCTGTCGTCACCGTCATTGCACGCGTCAGCCGAGATTTCTCGGCGACGTCTCTGAACCACGCTTCGGCTTGAGGCGTACCTGACGCTTGACGTCTATCCCGACCCCTACCCCCAACAGACGAACATGACAACGACGGAACAGCGGCGTCCGATGATCGAAGCGGACGGACTGAGTAAGTTCTATGGTCCGTTCGCGGCGGCCCGCGAGGTTACCTTCTCGGTGTTGCAGGGCGAACTGGTTGCGTTTCTCGGCCCCAACGGTGCCGGCAAGAGCACCACGATGAAAATGCTGACCGGCTACATCGCACCGAGCGAAGGTGAGGCGAGGATCGCCGGGCACAACATGATGGACGACCGCATCGAGGGCAGTCGTCATCTGGGCTACCTGCCCGAAAGTGGTCCGCTGTACATGGAAATGACTCCCTCGGGGATGCTGGACTTCTTTGCCGAAGCACGCGGATTGGTCGGAGCCAAGAAACGCGACCGTGTCGAAGCGGTCGTCGAGATCTGTGACCTGTCGTCGGTGATGTACAAGCCGATCAGCAAGCTTTCCAAAGGATTCAAGCAGCGGGTCGGGATGAGCCAGGCCTTGCTGCACGATCCGGACGTGTTGATTTTGGACGAGCCGACCGCGGGGTTGGACCCCAATCAAATTCGCGGCGTCCGCAAGACGATGCGGAAGTTGGCCGAGACCAAGACGATTCTGCTGTCGACGCACATTCTGCAAGAGGTCGAAGCGATGGCCAACCGCGTCGTGATGATCAACGAAGGGCGGCTGGTCTACGACGGCGACGTGCAAGGTTTGCGCGAGCACGGCAACGACGATTTGGATCAAGCGTTCCATCAATTGACGCAGTTCGACGCGTAAGATCGTCGAGCGGGAGAGGCTTCCAGCCTGTCAGTGCTGAATTGCCAGGCTGGAAGCCTCTTTCCACCGATGGCAGGCTGGAAGCCGCTCCCACATTTTCCCACCCCACACCTTCTCTGCCCGATTCACTATGAACCCCAACATCGCCGCGTTGTTGAACCTGGTCGTCATGGATGCCATTTTTCTGTGCATCGTGTTGGCCGTTTTCGGTTTGGTCGCCGGAACCAAACGCGCCGCCTTTGCGGTCATGAAACGCAACTTCGTCGGCTACTTCAGCAATCCGACCGGCTATGTGTTTCTATGCATCTTTGTGTTCTTGACCTCGGTCGCTGCGTTTTGGCCGTACGAGTTTTTTAATCAAAACCTGGCAACGCTGGATCAGCTGAATTACTGGTACCCGTTGATCATGCTGGTGTTCATTCCGGCGATCACGATGAGCATCTGGGCCGAAGAGCGGCGGGCCGGGACGGACGAGTTGTTGCTGACGCTGCCGGCCGACGATTTCGACATCGTGATCGGAAAGTACATGGCCGCCGCGGCGATCTTCACCGCGTCGCTGTTGTTCTCGCAGTTGAGCACCTTTGTCACGTTGACGGTTCTGACCGACGGCGGACTGGATACCGGGCTGATCTTCACCACGTACATCGGGTACTGGTTCGTCGGAGTCACGATGATCGCGATCGGAATGGTCGCCTCGTTCTTGACCGGCAACCTGACCGTCGGATTTATCTTGGGCGCGTTGTTCAACGCACCGTTGGCGTTCGCTTCGCTGGCCGACTCGGTTGTCGGCAGCGGCGATGCGGTGTTCGGAATCAACTTTGCCGAGCTGATCAAGGAAAGCGGCATCGCCCGGCCGTTCGACGATTTCGGTCGCGGTGTGATCAGCACGTCTTCGGTGATCTACTTTGTCCTGGTCACCGTGGTCGCGCTCTACATGTGCATGGTGCTGATCGGTCGCCGTCACTGGACCGGCGGCAAGGACGGCAACACGATGGCGTATCACTATCTGGGGCGTATCATCGCCCTGGTGGTGGTCACCGCCAGCGCGGTCGTGTTGTTCCGCAACCGCGACATCGTTCGCCACGACATGACCGAAGGCCAGGTCAGTTCACTGGCCCCGGCGACGACCAAGTTGATCAAAAACTTGGAGTCCGATCGCCCGATCAAGATCGACGCGTACATCAGCAAGGACATTCCCGAAATGTACGCCCGGACCCGCTACGAGCTGGTCAACTTGTTGAAAGAGTTTCAAAGCGAAGCGGCGGCTAGCGGACGAACGATCGAAGTCAATCTGTTTGATGAAATTGATTTGTTCAGCGACGAAGCTGCCGAGGCGGCCGATCGTTTCGGGATCGAGCCGGTCACGCGAATGGTTCGCGAACAAGGTTCATATCAGCAAAAGCGAATCATCATGGGGGCCGCGTTCCGCGCCGGCCTGGAAAAGGTCGTCGTGCCGATTTTCGAATACGGCATCCCGGTCGAGTACGAGCTGGTTCGGTCGATCAACACCGTTGCACGCGGCGAGCGAAAACGCGTCGGCATCGTCCGCACCGATGCCCAATTGATGGGCGGCATGTCGATGGCCGGCATGCAGATGCGACCGATCGAAAAGCACCCGTTGGTCGACGAGTTGAGCAAGCAGTACGAAGTGGAAGAGGTCAGCCTGGATGCCCCGATCAGTCCCGGCGTCTACGACGCCTTGTTCGTGGTCCAGCCCTCATCGCTGGCGCCACCGCAGTTCGAACGATTGCTCGAAGCGATCAAGGCGGGCGTGCCCACGGCGATCTTTGAAGACCCGCTTCCCTACGCCCGTCAAGACATCACGGCGACAGGCGAGCCCAAGCAACAACCCGGCGGCATGTTCGGCATGGGCGGCGGCGGGCAGCAGCCCAAGGGCGACATCCGCGAACTGTGGGATATCTTGGAACTGAAAAGCACGGGCTCGCCCGGCGTCCAGTATTACAACAGCGACATCGTTTGGCAGGATTACAATCCCTATCCGAACCTGGACATGAACGTCGATCCGTTCTGGGCGTTCATCGATGAAAATGCCCCCGGAGTCGAACCCGGCCAGGCGCTCAGTGCCGCCAGTCCGATCACCGATGGGCTGCGTCAGGTGTTGGCACTCTACTCCGGAACGATCCTGCCGGCCGATGGTGCGACGTTGACGCACACGCCGTTGCTGGCCACCGGAACGGCCAGCGGAACACTGCCGGTCACCAAGTTGGTGCAGCTGATGCAGACCGGGATGGAAGGATTGTCCGGCGCCATCGAGGGTCCGTCGCCCAACCAGATTTTGGCGATGACGGTCGAAGGCAAGCCGTCTGCCGCTGATTCGTCGGCCGACGCAGACGGCAAATCCGAAGGCGACGGCAAATCGTCCGGAAGTCCGATCCGCGCCGCGTATGTCGCCGACATCGATTTGATGTTGCCGGTGTTCCTGCAGATTCGTGCCGATCCGAATCAAGCAACCGATCTGCGATTCCAATTCCAAAACGTGACCTTCCTGCTCAACACGATCGATTGGTTGACCGGCGAGACGGACTTTATTGACGTTCGCAAACACGAACCGATCTTTGCCAGTCTGAAGATGATCGATGAGGTCAAGGAAACCGCCAGCATGGATGTCCGCGCCAAACGAAAGGAGTTTCAGCGGCAATCCGAAGAAGCGATTCGTGAGGCCGAGGAAGCCCGCGATGAGCAGCTTAAAGAGTTGCGTGAGGAAGTCGCCGAGTTGCAAAAGAAAAGCAAGGACGGCAGCATCCCCCGGCCGCTGATCGATGCCAAGTCGATCGAGTTTCAGACGAAGTCCGAACGGTTGCAACGGGCGCTGGCGGTCAAGCGAGAGAAGTTTGAACGCGAAGCCGAGCGGAACATCGCCAAGATTCAACGCGAGTCCGATCAACAGGTCACGGCGATCCAAAACAAAGTCAAGGCCTACGCGGTTGCGTTGCCCTGCATCCCGCCGCTGATCGTCGGCGTCGTCGTGTTCGCCTCGCGCCGTTTGCGAGAACGCGAAAACATCAGCAAGTCGCGGCTGAAATGATTTGATCCCAGCGTCGCGGTCTTTTTCGGCCGCACGCACTCACCTTTCCACAAAAAACGTCAACAAGTTCGTTACGAGAGATTTGACGGTGAACGAAACACAAAAGACCGGAATTTTCTGGGGCGTCGCTGTCGTGGTGGCACTGATCGCTGCGATCGTCTCCTGGCCCTCGTCCAATAACGACGACGGGGGGAACATCGGCAACGTGATCGGCACTCCGTTGTTTTCCGAGTTCAAAGATCCGCTGACCGCGGCCAGCTTGAAGATCGTCACCTTCAATGAAGCGCAAGGCGAACTCAAGAATTTTGAAGTCCGCAAGGACGCCGAGTCCGGACTGTGGACGATCCCGTCCAAGGGCGGCTACCCGGCCGACGCGATCGAGCAGATGCGCGACGCAGCCAATGCCCTGGTCGGTCTGGACGTCTTGGACGTGCCGACCGACAACCCCGAAGATCACGCCGGGATGGGGGTGGTGGAACCGAAACTGGAAGATCTGGAGCCGGGTGATGAAGGGGTCGGACGACTGGTCACGTTCAAGGACAGTTCGCAAAAGGTGCTGGCCTCGCTGATCGTCGGCAACGAAGTTAAAGGCCAGGCAGGTCAGGTCTATGTTCGGAAACCGGGGCAAGATCCGGTCTATGTGGTCAAACTGGACGACACGCCGCTGTCGACCGAATTTCAAGAGTGGATCGAAGAAGACCTGCTGCAGTTGAGCAGCATCGATATCGAGAACGTCGAACTGAAGGACTACAACGCTTCGTTGGGTCTGCAAGGTGTTTCGTTGACGAAGAACTACGACGTCGAGTTGGCTAAGGACGGCACGACATGGTCGCTGACGGCGCTAAAGGAATATGACAAGACCAATCCGTTGGCCGAGCCGACCCTGGTTTCGGTTGATCCGGACAAAGAGCTGAACTCGCAAAAGTTGAATGACCTGACCAACGCACTGGACGACTTGAAGTTCGTCGACGTCAATCGAAAACCCGAAGGCATCAGCGCCAACTTGAAGGCCGACAAAGATTTTGCCGCCGATCAGGAAGCCGCCACGCAGCTCGCCGGGCGCGGTTTCATCCCGGTGCCGCTGGGCCCCAATCGTGAAATCGAAATCCTGTCCGCCAACGGAGAACTGACCGCGACGACTAAAGAAGGCGTCAAGTACATCTTGCGGTTCGGCAACATCAGCGGGATCGCCGACGATGACAAGGGCGGTGACAAAGGCGACGCCTCATCGGCCGACGAGGGCGATGTTACCGGCGGCGTCAATCGTTACTTGATGGTCAGCACGGTCGTCGATGAGTCGATGTTCCCCGTGCCTGAACTGAAACCGATCCCGCAAACGCTTGAAGAATTGGACGCGCTCGACAATCCCGCGCCGCCGGCGGACGAACCATTGCCGACGGAACTGAACCCGGCCGAAGCGCCCGCCCCTGCTACGCCGGAAATGAAAGAAGGCGAGTCGGAAGCCGGGGCGGACCCATCGGCGACCGACGACGCGGCCACCCCGAAGGAAGACGGCGAAAAGGAAGGCGATGAGAAGAAAGAAGCTGAAACGGAAAAGGCTGTCGAGGAAGTGACCGCCGAACAGGACGGCGAAGCCGAATCGAGCGAGCCCGCTGAATCCGCTGACTCTGATGCAGCTGACTCCGGCGACGCCGAGCCCGCCAGCGGCGAGACCGATGCCAGCGGCGAAGGCGAATCGACCACGGTCGGTGAAGCCCAGGAAGCAGCCGACGAGCAAGCGGCTGATGAATCGCCTGCAGACGGCGACGAGAAGGCGGCGAGTGAATCCGCCGATAGCAAAGCCGCTGAAACGACGGCGCCGGCCGAAAAGCCGGAGCCGGATTCGAGCGATGTCAAAGAAACCGAAGAGGAGAAGCTGGAGCGGTTGGCCGCGGTGCAGGAAAAGATCACCAAGGAAAACGAGCGCAAGCTGGAAGAGCGAAAGGAGAACCTCCAGCAAGCTCGGTTGACCAGTCAGGCTCTCAACGCACGGTTCGCCGATTGGTACTACGTGATCCCCGAAGCGACCTATTCGAAGCTGCGAATCAGCCGCGAAGAGTTGTTCGACACCTCGGGTCAGTCATCGCCCAATCCGGCCGCTATGCCGCCCGGAATGCAGAACATGCAGTTCCCCGGCTTCCCCGGGAACTAGTAGTCTACCGCAGCTCAATTTTCGGGTAGTGGACGAGGCGACGAGTCCTCTGTAGTCGGCAGATTGGCAAGGACTCGTCGCCTCGTCCACTACCGCCTACCCGAAAAAAAAGGTGCGGCTGAATACTAGCGCTTCAACCACATTTGTCGAGTCTGTTCTTGCATCGGAGGGTGGTCAAAAAATCAGGTGGTCAAAAAATGTTGGGGACGAACGAGTGGTTCCTTCGCGGTGACTCCATTTTTTGACCAATCAATCTTTTGACCCCCCTGCTCATCTGCCCAACCTCCGTCCGCATGCGGACAGGGACAATTGTAAGAAAGTGCTTGTCGGGTGGATGGATAGATGGGCGAGATTGGTGGGGGGCATCAATTCGAATTCCGTCGCTCGCCTCGGGACGTGTGATTACCGTCTTCTCAGATTAGAGCTTAAGGCACGCGCACTGGGACGGCGCCACCTCGTCGACGCTCTGTCGGCTTGCCCCAGTCACCCTCCCGCACTCGGGAGGGTCACTTCTTCACTTGATGCCGTTGACGCGGCTGCTGCTTACTTGGCTGCGGCGAAGCGTTCGGCGACGGCGTCCCAATCGACGACGTTCCAGAACGCGCTGATGTAGTCGGGACGGCGGTTTTGATAGTTCAGGTAGTAGGCGTGCTCCCAAACGTCCAAGCCCAGGATCGGCGTGCCGCTGATCCCGGCGATGTCGGTGCCCATCAGCGGGTTGTCTTGGTTGGCGGTGCTGCCGACCTTGAGCGTTCCGCCTTCGACGTACAGCCAGGCCCAGCCGCTGCCGAAGCGGGTGGCTGCGGCGTTGTTGAACTGTTCCTTCATCGCATCCAGGCTGCCGAAGGTGGAGTCGATCGCCGCGGCCAGGTCGCCGCTGGGGCTGCCGCCTTTGCCGGGGCCCATGACGGTCCAGAACAGCGAGTGGTTGGCGTGTCCGCCGCCGTTGTTACGCACCGCGCCGCGTTTGTCGGCGGGCACACTGGCCAGATCCGAGATCAGGTCTTCGATCGACTTGGACTCCAGGTCCGTCCCTTCGATCGCCGCGTTGACCTTGGTCACGTAGGCGTTGTGGTGCTTGCCGTGGTGGATCTCCATCGTCTTGGCGTCGATGTGGGGTTCCAGGGCGTCCAGAGCGTAGGGAAGTTCGGGTAGTGAGTAAGCCATTGCGAGCTTTCTCCGAGTAGAGGGTGGTTTGTTCAGTGATTCGTCTCGCGTTGATTTCATCCCACACTTGGGGGCGAGACCTCTGTCCAAAACGATAACGACCGTGGCAACCGTGCGCAAGAGGGTCGCCACGGTCGGCGGCCCGCGTCCGTGTTTACAGTTGGGCTTCGATCGCTTTGACCAACTCAGCGTCGCTGGGCTTGGTGCGTGGGGCGAAGCGGTGGATCAAGTTGCCTTCGCGATCGATCAGGAATTTTTCAAAGTTCCAGCTGACGTTTCCTTTCCCGGCCGGTTTGACGTCCTTGCTGGTCAGGTACTTGTACAGCGGTGTGGCGTCGTCGCCGTTGACATTGATCTTGCTGAACATGGGGAAGGACACGTTGTAGCGTGAGTTGCAGAACTGCTTGATTTCTGCCTCGGTGCCGGGCTCTTGGCTGCCGAATTGGTTGCACGGGAACCCGAGGACGACGAAGCCTTTTTCTTTGTACTTGCCGTACAGCTCTTCCAGGCCCGCATATTGAGGCGTCAAGCCACACTGGCTGGCGGTGTTGACGATCAGGACGACGTTTCCTTCGTAGTCTTCCAGGTCGACTTGCTTGCCGTCGATGTCCTTCATCTTGAAATCGAGGGCGCATTCGTGGTCGTGTTTGTGTTCGCCGCTGGCGGCTTCGTCAGCTTGGGACATGGCGGTCAGGGCTCCGAGGCAGAGGACGGCAGAGAGGATCAGTCGCATGGGGAACTCGCGTTGGGGTGGGGTGGGAAACTGGAAGGATTGTTACAGATTGAGTGGAAAGTCAAGGTGTTGGGCCGTTTTCGCGGGTGTGCAGGCTTTAGCCCAAAACCACTAGGTTCAGGCCCGGACGCTGGCGCGAACCGGCTGATGTCAAACGATGATCAGCCGTTTGGCGCGAGCCTACGGGCCCTCCCTAGAGGAAACGACGCTTAACTTAACGGTATTGGGCTTTAGCCGCCTGGGGTCGCTGCTTCGCAGCGAGAGGCATCGCCTGAAGGCTAGACACCAACGGGTGGGGCGTCTTTTCACACAATTTTTGACTTCTGCGTGGAGTATAGCGGGGGTGCTAGTGGCGACGGGGGGCCGCGGGGATTACGTTTGGCATTCGGTCATTTAACGCCGTAATTGCTTGACTTGGCTGGCCAATAGTGGCAGCATCTCGACCGCCTTCCAATTCTCTCCTCCCCCCGTATAGATACTGACGATGGAAAACCGGAAAAAGCTTCTCACCGCAGGGTTTCTGACTCTGATTGCCGCAGGGATCGGATTTGCAGTCCGGGCGGGGCTGTTAGATGTTTGGTCAAAGCAGTACGGGTTCACGATGACCGAACTTGGCCAGATCACCGGTGGGGGGTTGCTGGGGTTTGGTCTGGTGATTTTGTTCGCGGGCTTGCTGGTCGATTTTGTCGGCTACAAGACGCTGTTGGTCATCGCGATGGCTTGTCACTTGATCTCGGCGATCATGCTGTTTTCGGCCACGCCGGTGTTTAATGCGGCGGGCAAGGACGCGGTCTACAACATCTTGTTCTGGTCGGCGTTCATTTTTGCGGTCGGCAACGGCATTTGCGAGGCGGTCATCAACCCGCTGACCGCGGCGATTTATCCGGAGCAGAAGACGCACTACTTGAACATCCTGCACGCCGGATGGCCGGCCGGACTCGTGCTCGGCGGGCTGATCGTGTTCCTCAAGGGCAGCGTGGGTTGGGAAATCCTGTTGGCGACGTATTTGATCCCCGTCGCGATGTACGGCTTCATCTCCGTCAAGGAACCGTTTCCGCAGACCGATGCCCAGCAGGGTTCGATTTCCTATGGCGGGATGTTTGCCAAGTTGATCGGTCCGTTCTTTGTGATCCTGCTGATCGCTCATGCCTGTGTCGGGTACGTGGAATTGGGGACCGACAGTTGGATCAACAAGATCACCGGTGGGATTCTCAAGAGTGCCTTCCTGGGGACGGCGCTGTTCATTTACACGTCCTTGCTGATGACCGGGCTGCGTTTCTTTGCCGGGCCGATCGTGCACAAGATCTCGTCGTTGGGATTGCTGTTGATCAGCGCCTGTACCGGTGCCGTTGGGCTTTATTTGATCAGCATCGGCGACAGCGTGCCGTTCATGTTCTTCGCCGCCACGGTTTACGCGTTGGGCAAGACGTTCTTGTGGCCCACGATGTTGGGTGTGGTTGGCGAGCGGTTCCCGCAAAGTGCGACCGTCGCGATGGCCCTGATGGGATTTGTCGGGATGACGTCGGCCGGTGTGCTCGGCGGCCCGGGGATCGGCTACAAGCAGGATTACTTTGCATCGCAGTACATCCAGGAACAGGCACCGGAAACATTCCAACGCGTCAAAGCGCCCAACGAGAACCAGTTCTTGGTGTTCCCTCCGATCACCGGGATCGACGGTGCCAAGGCGGGGATGCTTGCCGACAATGGCGAGTCGATCGTCTCGGACGTCGAGATCGCCGGCGATCGCATCGAAGAAGAAGAGTTCAAGGGGTTGCGGGCGCAGTACAAATGGTGGCAAGAGAACAAGGAATACGCATCGGTTGATGCCGAGCCGGTTGCCGAAGCGACGTTGCACGGGAGCCGGATGGCGATTCGCGTGACGGCCTTGGTCCCGGCGACGATGGCGGTCCTGTATTTGATCTTGTTGTTCGGATTCAAGGCACCCAAACAGGTGCCACCGGAGGAAGCCGAGGAGATCGCCCAGACGGGTCCTGCCGAGTATTGATCCGGTCGGCCGGTCTTTGCAAAAACGCGTTCAACGCCCCGATTCCAGCCGGATTCGGGGCGTTTTTTGTTGGATTTTTACCAGCCGCCCTGGGGCCCCTAAGCAATTCGCTCGCCACAGTTTAGAATCCGCCCCCATCGGCAGTTTTGATCCCCTTTCCCTTCCCCCCGAATTAGTCAAGATCCGTGCTACGCACCCACAACTGCGGCGAGCTCCGCAAAGAACACGTCGGAACCGAAGTCACTCTTTGTGGGTGGGTTGAGAATAAACGCGACCACGGCGGCGCGGTGTTTATCGATCTGCGGGACCGATACGGATTGACCCAAGTCGTGATCGGGCCGCCCGAGGCGGATCAGGCTCAGATCGATGCGGCGGGACATGTCCCGGCGGAAAGTGTCATTCTGGTGCGCGGCAAAGTGGCCGATCGCTTGGAAGGCAAAACCAACGACAAGCTGGCGACCGGGGCGATCGAAGTGCGCTGCCCCGAACTGGAAATCCTCAACGCCTGTCAGACGCCGCCGTTCACCCCCGGCCAAGCCGATCTTCCCGGTGAAGACCTGCGGCTGAAGTACCGTTTTCTGGACCTGCGACGGCCGGAGATGCTGCGGGCGATGGTGCTGCGCAGCACGATCATCAAAGAGATGCGTGACTACTTTGCCGAGCACGATTTCATTGATGTCGAGACGCCGATTCTGGGACGCAGCACACCCGAGGGCGCACGCGATTACCTGGTCCCCAGCCGCGTGCATCCCGGCAGCTTTTACGCGTTGCCGCAGTCCCCGCAGCTGTACAAACAGATTTTGATGGTGGCCGGATTCGATCGCTACGTCCAAGTCGCAAAGTGTTTCCGTGATGAAGACTTGCGTGCCGATCGCCAGCCCGAATTCACCCAGTTGGACCTGGAAATGTCCTTCGTCGATGCCGACGACATCATGGGCTTGATCGACGGCTTGGTGGCTCAAACGGCCAAGAACGTCCTCGGCAAAGAAGTCAAATTGCCGCTTCCGCGAATGACCTATGACGAGGCGATGCGGCGGTTCGGCCACGACGCGCCCGACCTGCGATTCGGCATGGAAATCGTCGACGTGACCTCGGTCGCCAAGAAGACCGAGTTTCGCGTGTTCCGGGCGACCGCCGACGCCGGCAATTTCGTCCGCGGCATCCGCGCCGAAGGGGCCGCTGAAAAGTACTCCCGTCGCCAGATCGACGAGCTGACCGAATTCGTCAAAGACTTCGGCGCCAAAGGGCTCGCCTGGTTCCGCGTCGAAGAAGACGGTTCGCTGTGGAGCCCCGTGGCGAAGAACTTTGATGCCGAGCACCTGGCCGAGATCAAGAGCTTGATGGCCGGCGAGCCCGGTGACTTGTTGATGTTCCTGGCCGATAGTTGGGAAGTCACCTGCAAGGGCTTGTACGCACTGCGAAAACGGCTCGGTGCGGAACTCAAACTCTACGATGCCGATCAGTTGCATTGCAGTTGGGTCACCGAGTTTCCGATGTTCGAACGCGACGAGGAATCGGGCCGATGGGTGGCGATGCACCACCCCTTCACCGCGCCGCTGAAAAGCGATCTCGAGAAACTGGATAGCGATCCGCAGGCCTGTCGCGCCCAAGCCTATGACTTGGTCATCAACGGCAGCGAAGCCGGTGGCGGCACGATTCGGATTCACGACCAGAAAACACAATCGAAAGTGTTTGAGTTGTTGGGGATCGACGAGGCGACCGCAGAAGATCGTTTCGGGTTCCTGCTCAACGCGCTTCGGTTCGGTGCACCACCCCACGGCGGGATCGCCTTGGGGGTCGACCGCTGGGTCATGCTGCTGGCCGGTTTGGAGAACATCCGCGAAGTGATCGCATTTCCCAAGACGCAAAAGGCGTCAGACTTGATGACCGAGGCTCCCGGAGCGGTCGATCAAGATCAGTTGACCGAACTGCATTTGCGTAGCCTGGCCAAGAAAGCTGAGTAGAATCGAGTGACACCTTAACGCCCCCATACACGACGAGGATATTCGAGATGCGACGACGAACTGCACTTCAAGCCATGGGCACGCTCGGTGTCGCCGGGCTTTCTGTGGCGATGCGATCCACCCCGCTGTTTGCCGAATCCGGCGACGGTCACGATTGGCTTCGCAAGACGCTCAAGATCGGGATGATCGGAGTCAAGGGCTCGTTGGAAGAGAAGTTTCGGGTGGCCAAAGAGGCCGGGTTTGAAGGCGTCGAAGTCAACGTCCCCGGGATCGATGTCGACGAAGTCAACAAGGCATCCAAGGCGTCGGGATTGATCGTCGATGGCAGCGTGGGCGGCACGCACTGGAACATTCGGCACAGCGACCCCGATCCGGAGGTCCGCGCAAAGGCACTGGACAATCTGAAACGCGGTATCGAAGAAACCGCCGCGGTCGGTGGTGATTCGTGTCTGTTGGTCGTCGGTCACGGCAAAGACGGCACGCATGAAGAGGTCTACCAGCGATCGAGCGACAACATTCGTGCCGCACTGCCGACCGCCGAAAAGCACAACGTCGCGATCCTGGTCGAAAACGTTTGGAACCATTTTTTGTATGACCACGAAGGCGGAAGCGATCAGTCGGTCGAACCGCTGGCCAAGTACATCGACCAGTTCGATTCACCTTTGGTCGGGCTGCAGTTCGACTTGGGCAACCACTGGAAATATGGCGACGTGGCCCAGTGGGTGCGGGAGCTCGGGCCGCGGATCAAGAAGCTGGACATCAAAGGTTTTTCGCGAGCGACGGGCAAGTTCACCAAGATCACCGAGGGTGACGTCGATTGGCCGGCCGTCGAAGCGGCGCTGCGTGAGATCGGTTTCAAGGGTTGGTGCGCGGCCGAAGTCGGCGGCGGAGATGCGGCTCGGTTGAAAGAAGTCGCCGACAACATGGAAGCCGCCCTGCACTGCTCGGTCAACAAGTAGGTCACGCTGTGCGTGACGGGTGGCATGCACAGCATGCCCTACACTCGGTCAATAGGTAGGTCACGCTCTGCGTGACGGGTGGCTGAACAAAATCGATCGACGATACTCCGCTCCCGTTTCCAACTTCGCCTGATGGCCTGACACGCGTGACTGAACCAAACGACAATCGCCCCTGCCATGTCTCGGTGATGCCCGAGGAGATCGTTCATTGGGTGAGCGAGTGTTCGCCAACGGTCGTGATCGATGGGACCTACGGAGCCGGCGGTCATTCGCGTCTGTTGTTGGATGTGGTCGGCGACGAGGGGCTGGTGATCGGGCTGGATCGCGATCCGGCGGTGCTCGCCCGCGTTGAATCCGAACCTGCGGTCGATCGCTTGTCGGTGTTCTTGGGCAGTTACGAGCAGGCCGCCAAGGCGCTACAGGCCAGCGGGCTGGAGCATGCTGATGCAATGGTGTTGGACCTGGGGCTGTCCAGTGATCAGCTAGCCGATCGCGATCGCGGATTCAGCTTTCAGCACGATGGTCCGCTCGATTTGCGTTTCGATCCGGAGAACGGGATCCCGGCTAGTGAATGGCTCGCCCGGAATAGCGAGAAGGCGATTGCCGACGCGATCTACCAGTTCGGCGAAGAGCGGTTCAGCCGGCGGATCGCACGCGAGATTGTCGCGCGCGGCAAACGTCGCGAACCGGTGAGGACTGTCGCGGCTTTGGTCGAGATTTGTCGTCGTTGTGTCCCGCGCGGCAAGCATCACGACATTCATCCTGCAACGCGGACGTTCCAGGCGTTACGAATCGCCGTCAACGAAGAACTGGATATCCTGACGCGGACGCTCCAGCAGGCGCCCGACTGGCTGTCCTCGGGCGGCCGTCTTGCCGTGATCAGTTTTCACTCGCTGGAAGACCGGATCGTCAAGAATGCATTCCGTGACGACGATCGCTGGAATGTGTTGACCAAGAAACCGTTGCGGCCGAGTGAGGAAGAGGTCGCGGACAACGCGAGGTCTCGCAGTGCCAAGCTACGTGTGGCCGAGCGGAGGTAGCAGGTCTACCGTGATGGCAGGTCTACCTTCGCGAGCGTTCGCGACCGGGCACTTCGTGTACCCGGTCCGTGAGGTTGTCGGAGATGACTGTAGCGGAGGACTCCGTGCCATCAACGATCGTCAGCCCGTGGCCGCAAGCTGACCGCGTGAACCCCACGCGAGGCGAACTCGCGGAAGATAGGAGATCGAATCGACGGCGCGGTGCCGGAGTGGTTTACCAAGACCTCCTTTTTCCGCAAACCAATAGATAGCAATGGTTTACGTTCCGGGAGTGGATTTCCAGCGGCCACCTGAACTGCGTCGATTCAACCCAATCGGTAGCCTAAGAGTACGCAGCCAGCCGGTGTGGTCAACCGCAGATTCTGGAGTTTTGAGAACGCCCATGCAGCCCTGTGACGGTAACCCGTTGAGCGATGACGAGTTAAGTTCAGGAGCCCGCGCGCCGACTTTTTTCGGTAATTTAAACCGACTGCGGACGTCCACCATTAAGGGTGGTTGGCAACAGGCCTGGCGGAAGGCCTTCGTCCCCCCTCTGTGTCGGCTGGCGTCGGGGATCCGCCAGTCGGCGGGAAACTCCCGTTTCTTGATGGGGTTTGTCGCAGTGGCGTTTGTCGATGGCCGTTGACCGATCCCTCTCGTTCGTCGACGCGTTGCGTGGGGGGATCAGTCCCTGCCGGCGCGGGTTTTTAGCACGGCGTATTCGGCAACTGACTCGGCGACGAGTTTTCGCAGTGCGGATTGTCGCCGGCGATCGACGGTCCGGGGGCTGATTTCCAGCTGTTCGGCGATTTCGCGGTTGGGGCGTCCTTCGATGGCCAAGTCCAGCACGGCCTTCTCTTCGTTGGTGAGCTGGTCCAGGCGTTCTCTGGCCGAGCGGAGGTCTTGGCGTCTGGCGTAGGCTTGTACGCTGCACCGCATCGCCGCATTGATTTCATCCGCCAGGGCGTGCAGCTCGAACGGTTTTTCGACGACGCTGACGGCACCGAGTTTCATCGCGTCGACGGCGGTCGGCACGTCGGCGAACGCCGTCAGCAGGATCACCGACAAGCAGCTGTCACGCTGATTGAGGCGTCGGAGCAGTTCCACGCCGCCAATACCGGGCATCCTCAGGTCGGTGATGACGCAGCCGGTCTCGTGCTCCGACGTGGCGAGAAGCAAATCCTCGGGCCGATCGAACGTCTGGGGGGAGAATCCCAACTCTCGGAGGGATTCGGCCAGGGTCGTGAGCAGCTCCGTTTCATCGTCAACGATGTACAGACGACTCGCTTCATCGGGTGCAACAAGTTCTTTCACCGGATTCGTGCTGATCAGCGGCATCTTGGCTGTTCAATAGGTTGGAGTGATGAACGAGAGTGACCCACAGGATCGAGGTGTCGTGAAATCGTTCTGTGTAGGTCAACATGGGAGTCGTTTTCCAGAATCAGCCCTGCGTTCTGCTGCCATCCTTCGCGGTGAGATCGTTTGACGGCCTTGCTGGCGACATGTCTCGGACGGATTTTTCGTCGCCTACACTTTAATCGATCCTTTGGCGTTCGCAAAAGCGCAACCGATGCTGATTTGCCGTTGAGTCTAGCAAAAACTGGGACGAGACGCAGATGCGGCGGAGTTTGTCGGGTTGATTCGGGTTCCGGAATCACGGTTCAGGGATTCTGGTGGAGTGTTTGATTGGCGGTCCGGCCGGCCCGCTTGACCGCGTCCAGGGCGTCGGCGCAGGACTGCAGCAGCTCCTCGCGCAGCGGGCTTTCGGGTTCCCGTTGCAGTTTGATGGTGATCAATTCGAGCCTCATCGAGGCGATCGAAAGGTCGTTGTTGATTTGGTGCAGTGACTTGCGGATGCGGGGATCGGATTCCATTTCATCGGAACCGACCGTTGAGGAACTCGTTCATCCGGCCGATGGTGACTTCGGAGGAGTCCACGCCATCGAGCAGTTTTTTGCCGAGGTCTTCCAGCAGCCCGTCGGCTTTCGCGGTCAGCGATTGGGCGGCCACTTGTTGTTGATTGAACCAGGTGGCCAGTTTGGCTTGTTCCTGATCAAAGGTCTGTTGCACCTTTTGTTTCATCTGTTGTTTCGAAGCAGCGACTTGCTGTGTGATGGCGGTCTGCGCGGCGTCGCGAAGGATGTCGCCAAGGTTGGTTTCCATGTTCATCGACAAGTGGTCCCAACGGCCTTCGAATCCGGCGTCGATGGTGACCGCGTCGACCGCGGCCAAGCTTTCACGCAAGGCTTGAGTTGCCGAGAGCGATTCGTATTTTGAATCGACATCCAGATCCAGCCGAACGCCGGTCTGTTTGCTGACGAAGCGACCTTGGATCTGTTCGCCTTCGCTCCGCATTTGCACCCAGATTTCTCGTTTCCCGCCGCTGACCTTCACCATCGCGCGGCTATCGTCGCCGAGCCGAGTTTCGGGAGCCTGGGATTGGGGCCAGTGCAAGGTCAAGCGATCGATGTCCGAGTCATTGCGTCGGTCGCGAATGTAATCGACGTTGACCACTTGGGGGCCATCGAGTTGGAGTTGTGCCCGCAGCGGTTCGGCGAGCAGCTGTGGGTCGGGAGTCAGGTTCTCGACCGTGCCGGTCAGCGAGTACGCGTTGCCGTCGGCGCGCATCAGACCTTGGACCTTGCAGCGGCGCACCAGAATAGTTGGTTGCCGCGTGCGGCCGAGCAGGTCGATATCGACGCCGCGTCCGCGTTCGGTTTCCGGGGCGACGATGGTGTAGTTGGCCAGCGTGCGTCCGCCTTCCCAGTAGTCACGGATCGTGGCGATTTGGTTCTGGACCGCTTCGCTGATCAGATCGATGCCAAAGTTTTGGGACTCGTTGAGGTTGCCCGGGACGTATTGATCGATTCGGTCCAGGTCGATTTGTTTGGCTTGCTGCAAGGACGCGACATCGGCTTGGAATTGGGCCGGGACGGCATCGAGTGCCGCCAAGATCGACTTCAGTTCGGCGCGTGTTTCGTCAGCGAGTCCGACCGTTCTGCCGATCTTGTCCCAGTCGCGAAGCGGGTTTTCGATTTCGCCCGCGTTGGACTTGAAATCACGAACCTTTTGTTCCAACGCGCCGGCTCGTTTGGCGAGCGACTCGTATTCCCGTTCCCACCGCGCCTTGATCGCTTCACTGCGGCGAACGGTTTCCAAGTCCTTGGCGGCTTGTTCGGCTTGGTCGCCGAGCCGATCGGTGATGCTGCCGAGCAGATTGGAGAGGACGCCTGGCTTGTCGGACAAGCTGGGGGCTTCGAAATCTTCGTCGCCGCTGAGGTGTCCGCTCGTGTCGCGTTTGGCGCCGATTTGCAGACCGGTGATGCTGCCTTCGCGGGCGACCCAACGTCGATGCAAGATCGCGTTTCCATCGAGCGCCAATTCGATCGCGTCGGCGCGGAATGCGTCACGCATCTCCTTGGCGTCGCGGGGGTCCGCGACACGGAAATCTTCATAGCGAATCGTGGGCGGAAACAGTTTGACTTGCGTCGTTCCGATCTCCACTTTCGCGCCCGTGGCGCTCTGTAGCCCAAGGACCGTCACGTACCGGGCGACCGGGCCCAGACCCAGACCCAACAGCACGAGCACAGCCGAAACGATCAACAGTCGTGTTACAACAAATCGCCAGCGAATCATCCTGCTGCTTTCCTTTCCTGGGAGTGACGCAATTGACGAAGCAGGTAGTTGAGTGCTTCGTCCATCGGTTGCTCGGTTTCACGGTTTGCGACATCGCGGTCGGACGCACCGGGCGTCGCTTCGTCGTCGCGAAAATCCTTCATCCGAATCACGTCGATCCGAGTTTCGACGGAAACCATTTGTTCGTTGGTGGGCAGCGCGTCCGACAAGTCGGTTTCGGTTCTCGTCACGGCGTGATCGGCCGCGGAGTTGTCGTCGCGGTCCTCGGACGCGTCGATCGGAATAAAGATCGGCTCGTTGGCAAGGACATTGTCAATCGGAATCGTCGTCGGGTCGGCTGCGCTCGGTTCGGTCAAGTCGCGTTTGCGGAGCGCGAAGCGTGGCGGCGGCACTGCATCCTGCTGATCGATCAGCACGGAAACCGCCTCGGGGGCTCTGACGTCTTCGGAAACCTCGCCAGCCGATCGGCGGGGTGACCGCAGCTCGTGTTCGCCGTCTTGGCGGTCATGGCCTGTCGCCGGCTCTGTCGCCGGCGATGTCTGTGTCACGGTGTCGGATGCTTCCGTTTCACCGGCTGTTTCAATGTCCGTCTGGCTGTTTGTTTTAGGGGCGGCCAATTGAAACAGCGGCAAGCAAATGGCGAACAGGGGCAACACCGAAAGCGATCCGATCACAAAGCTGCCCAGCACCACGGTGTTGTTCAGGTCGGTCCATGGCACCACCGGCAACGACCAGGCCTGGGCCGCCCACTGGCTGCCCGAGGGGTGCGTCAGTAGGTATTCGCCCACTTGATGTGAGTACGGATCCAGCCGGGTTGCCACGAAGGAAACGGCGATCGCGACCACTCCCATCAGGGCGTGATTGACCTTGAAGCACAGCAGCGTGGCCAACACGATCAGGGCCATCAAGTTGCCGTGGGGGATGATTCCGAGCAGCACGCCCAACGCAACACCGCCGGCCAATTGGTGCGGGAAACGTCGTCCCGCAATCGCTTTTCGGACGTTGTTGAATAGCTTGAGCGAAAATATGACCATTGCAGTGCGCCTCCATGCGCACAGTTCACGACAGGGCATCCATCACAGGGGCTTATCGGCAGATCGACCGCTTGATATTCAATACAACCGTCACATTTTCACTTGCCAGGGCAGTTTCGTTGCTGCGGCAGCGAATCACGGATTTCGCGCGGGGAAGGCCGTTGCCGAGACGGTGCGGGGCGGTTGCTCAGCATCGGGGCACCAACTCGGTGGCACAAAAAACGGCTGGCGAACCGGAGTTCGTCAGCCGTTGGTGTGATCCGACGGGCGGCCGAGCATGATCCAACGCTCGGTCGTGCGGGGGGACTCAGCTATCGCTGGAAAGAGACTCGCTGGAGAGAGAGTCGTTGGATTCAGATTCGGTTTCGCTGCGGGATTCGGCGATCCGCGTGGCTTCACGAACGACGGCGATGGCCGATTGAATTTCGATCGGCGAGAACCAGCGGACGTTGCCGGTGTACTTGCTCTCGACGCGGTTCTTGGCGGCCAGGGTTTCCCAGGGCAGCTTGTCCATCAAGTTCCAGGCTGCCGCTTGGGCGGTGTTTTGAGCGACTTGGCGATTGCCGAGCGCTTCGCACAGCACATGGACGCGGTCGTCTTGGGTGACGAAGTCCAAGGGGACAATTTTGTAGGCCATTTTGGGAGTCGGGTCGGGGCGACCATGTTCCAGGCAAACGGTGGTCACGGCGAGTTTTTGTTGACGTTGCGGGGGAATTCGCATGAAGCCACCCATGCCGCCGCCGCCCATGCCGCCGCCCATGCCGCCGCCCATGCCACCCATGCCGCCGCCGCCCATTCCGCCGCCCATGGCTTGGCCGCCGCCGCCGCCACCCATGCCGCCTCCGCCCATGCCACCCATGCCGCCGCCCATGCCGCCCATACCACCCATCATTCCTTGACGGTTGATTGGGACACCGGCAAACGCCGCGGGCAGTCGCAGCGTCATCGGCTTGTCGGTCAGGTTGTTGACGATGACGTTCGCTTTGGTGGTGTTCAGCGGGATGAATTTGACGTCGATTTTTCCTTCATCGATCGCGGCAAACAGTTCGGCTTGGACGGTTTCGTCTTCGGCGGGAGCGTCTGCCAACGCCAGACCGGCGCTCAGGGCAACGCCGAGCGACATCAGGCCGGCGAACACGCGGCGAGTAACAAGACGGGCAGGGATTGATTGGGTGCGATAGGACACGTTCGAATTCCTTGTGCGATTGGAGCCGCAACGGTGATGAGATTAACGCCCGGATGCGACCATGAAATGGGGATACCTTTCGACACCCCGCCTGACGCTGCGCGCAGCGTCGATTGGGGTGGATGAAACCGGGCCAGAGGAATAAGGCGTTTGGATTCGCGGCCCGAACCTCCCCAGGGGATGATCGCAAATCGTTCCTCTTGCCAACCCCATCATAGATCGGCGCCCTAGCAGAACCAAGTGAAATCGTCGTCAGGAATTGCATTTTGGGCTATTGGAATCGGTCCTCGATGTCTACTTTCGCAGGGTAAACCGCCCCGCGGCCCGTCAGCGGGGCGTTGGGAGAACGATCGGCAGGCAGGAGCAATCGCGGGATGTCCGTTGAAATCACTGAAAATGGCGAGGTCCACATCTACGGTCGCGAGCGACTGGGGGAGCGACCGCGGATCGGAATCCTGACCTCCGGCGGCGATTGCCCGGGGCTGAACGCGGTGATCCGGGCGACGACCAAAACCGCCTTTTGGCTGGGTTATGACGTGGTCGGGTTTCGGGACGGATTCGAGGGGCTTGTCGATCCGATTCGCTATCAGGTGCTCAGCCCGCGGAACACCGCAGGCATTCTGGTGCAGGGGGGCACGATTCTGGGGTCGACCAACAAGGGCCGGTTTGCGGCGCGGGTTGGGGAAAGCGGCCGCGCGGAGCTGGATCCGCGGTTGATCGGTCGCGTCGCCGAGACGGTCCAACGGATGAAGCTCGAGGGGCTGATTGTCGTCGGCGGAGACGGGTCGCTGTCGACGGCACTGCAGTTTCACGAAGCGGGGATACCGGTGGTCGGAGTCCCCAAAACCATCGACAACGACCTCAAAGCGACCGCCTTCACGTTCGGGTTCAATAGCGCCGTGCTGTGCTGCGCCGACGCGCTCGATCGGCTGCACACGACCGCCGCGAGCCACCAGCGGGTCATGGTGTTGGAGGTGATGGGGCGGCACACCGGTTGGATCGCCCTGCACGGGGGGATCGCCGGCGGTGCGGACGTGATTTTGATTCCCGAGATCGAATGGACCTATGACAACATCATTGCGAAAATCGCCGAACGTCGGGCACAAGAAAAGTACTTCACGTTGGTCGTCGTGGCCGAAGGGGCCCATTTGCCTTCCGGCGGACTGGTCGTCGAAGAACAGGCCGGGGTGCAAAACAAACAGGTCCGTCTGGGCGGGATCGGCCAGGTCATCGCCGAGCGTCTCGAGGGGATGATCGAACAGGATGTCCGATTCGTCGTGCTGGGACACCTGCAGCGTGGCGGCGGCCCGACAACCTTTGACCGCGTCTTGGCCAGCGAATACGGCGCCCATGCGGTGCGGCTGATCACCGAACGCAAATTCGGGCAAATGGTGTGCAGCGATCCGCCGGACATTCGCGATGTCTCCATTGCCGAGGCGGTCGACCAGATTCGCACCGTCGATCCGTCCGGCTCGGCCGTTCAGACCGCCCGGGCGATGGGCATCTGCTTTGGCGACACGCCGGGATACGAAAACCCGTTCAAGCAACCACCGTCGCACTAGTATTCCGTCTCCGCTCAATTTTCCGGTAGTGGACGAGGCGACGAGTCCTCCGACATTTCCTATAATTGAACAACACCGCAAATCGCGGGACTCCTCGCGTCGTCCACTACCGCCTACCCGAAAGGCAAGGTGACACAAAGCACTAGTGGTGCGTCAGCTTCAAGAATTAGGGTTGGTCTAATCGCGTAAAAGCTTCATGCTTTGGGGAACACGGAGGGTTTTCCAATGCAGAAAAAGTACATCGTTCGGTTGAACGATCAGGAGCGTCGGACGCTCGATGCAATCGTCAAGAAGTTTAGCGGTTCTAGCCAGAAGGTGCGTCGTGCCCAAATCTTGCTTGCTGCGGATGCAGACGATTTGGCATGGACCGATGCGGCGATTGCTGAAGCTTATCGTTGCCGCACCAAGACGGTCGAAAATATACGACAGCGGTTTGTCGAGTTTGGCTTTGAGCAAACACTGCAGGGAAAGAAACGTGCGGAGCCTGCCAGACCTAAATGCCTCAGCGGTCAAGAAGAGGCGAAAATCATCGCCACTCGTCTAGGCAAACCGCCAGCAGGCTATGCCAACTGGTCGCTGAGATTGCTCGCCGAGAAAGTCGTCGAACTGGGGATCTGCGATTCGGTCTCGCATGAAACCGTTCGCCAGACGCTAAAAAAAATCGCATGAATAATCGCAACATCGAGTACTGGGTGATCCCGCCACAGTGCGATGCGGAGTTCGCCGCGAGCATGGAAGATGTGCTAGAAACTTACGAAAAACCGTACGATTCGAGTCATCCGGTGATCTGCATGGATGAACAACCGGTCCAACTGATCAAGGACGTCAACGTTCCGATCGAAGCGACCACCGAACATCCCCGCCGGGTGGACTATGAATACGAACGTGCCGGAGTAGCGAACATTTTCATGTACACCGAGCCGCTGGCAGGATGGCGAGAAGCCTACGCCAGAGAGACCAAGACCAAAGCGGACTGGGCCTTGCTAATGGCTGAGCTGCTTGAGGGACGTTACGCCGATTGCGAGACGGTGACGTTGGTTTGCGACAATCTCAACACGCACACTCGCGGGGCTTTCTACGAAGTGTTTGAGCCGTCTCGAGCACGGGCGTTGGTGAAGCGAATCAACTGGTGCTATACGCCCAAGCACGGTAGCTGGCTCAATATCGCAGAGAACGAGTTAAGCAGCATCACCCGTCAATGTGTTGGCGGGCGACGCATTGGAAGTATTGAGGAGTTGGCCAGAGAGATTGCAGCATGGTCATCGGACATCAATGCAAGACAACGAGGCGTTGACTGGCAGATGAAAATTGACGACGCCCGGGTTAAACTCAAATCCGTCTACCCTAAAATTAGACTTTGACGCACCACTAGTCTCTGGCTCCATTCAATGTCGGGGTTGCGAATGTCCACGTCGTGTGGCCAAAGAAAAACGGCCGGGTTTCACTCGAAAGCGAAACTCGACCGTTGTTTGAAAACCGAATCGCAAGTGGTCGGTGACGACGATTTCACTCCCACAGTGAACCCACCGTACCTCCCTCCTATTCGTCCGCGCCGAGTCCGCTGAACAGCAGACTCTCACCGGTAACCCGATTCATCGGACGATATTCACGGCGAGCTTCCGCTTGAAACGACCGTTGCGATTGAATCGTCTTCCGCGATGGCGTTTTGCGTCCGGTCGATCGCTCTGCGTTGAGTTTTCCGGCTGACTGTTGTCCCCCCCGTCGCCAACCCGTCGTTGGCCCGTCGCGTCGCCGCCAATGCTGTCATCCCGAATTGGCGAATTCACGACGCTCGCATGCTCGAATCGGTCGGAACACGCTTTGTCGCATGCGGATCACTGGTGTTGTGACGCTCACCGGAGGGGGTTGGCCGAATCTTTTACATCTCCGTTACATTCAAATGCCCCGATCGAGACAGACAGGGATTTACAAATCCTTAGACTTTCGCAGACCCGAGCGGCAACCGAATGCCGCTCAGCACAAAGCAACGTCCTGATCGAGGAATCGTCGTTATGGCGAACGTAGTAGAGACACCGCGGAAATCGCACCGGAAGTCATCTGAGAATTCAACCACGCTAGAGTTACCCGAGTTGGAGCAAGTCGCCGGGGAACAGGTCGCTGGATCACTCGAACCCAATGCAGCGGAACCTTGGAATGATCCCAACACGCTGGAGGTCAAGCAGTCCAAGCCTGAGGGTCAGGTGGAGACGGCGAACGATCGCAAGCGTTTCGCCAACATCTCCTGGTGGGCGATCGGATGGTTGGGGCTGGCCCATGCCGTCGTGCTGGGTTTTGCCTGGTACACGTTCACCTGGACCGGACTGGCGGTCATGCTGGGATTGCACTGGCTGACCGGCAGCATCGGGATCTGCTTGGGGTATCACCGATTGTTGACGCACTCGGGTATGAAAACGAAGACCTGGTTCAAATACGTGTTGGCCGGGATCGGATCGCTCGCCGGCGAGGGCACGCCGCTGGATTGGGTGGCCGACCACCGCAAGCACCACAAACACAGCGACCAGGAAGGGGATCCCCATTCGCCGCACGACGGCAGTTGGTGGAGCCACATGTTTTGGCTCGCCTACCACACCCACAACGGTGATCGCAAAGCATATCTACAGAAATGGGCTCCGGATCTCTACAAGCTTCGTGGCATGCGAATCATGGACTATCTGTTCCTGCCGATTCACATCGCCAGCGGAGCGATCCTGTTCGGCGTCGGATACTACTTCGGCGGTGCCTCCTTCGGCGCCTCGTTGTTGGTGTGGGGGCTGTTCGTCCGACTGGTGGGCGTGTTGCACGCGACCTGGATGGTCAACAGTGCGTCGCATATGTGGGGCTACAAGAACTACGAAACGACCGACGACAGTCGAAACAACTGGCTGGTCGCGATCATCGCCTACGGCGAGGGCTGGCACAACAATCACCACGCTCACCCACGGATGGCCAAGCACGGTCACAAGTGGTGGGAATTTGACATCACCTGGCAAGCCATTCGTCTGTTCCGAACGCTGGGTCTGGTTTGGGACGTGGTTGACTACCGCAATGCCAAAGAGAAGAAAGCCAAAGAAAAGAACGCGGCTGCCTAAGACGCCCCGCTGTCACGACGAAGCGACACGGTCAGATGACCGTCACCGACAATGGCCCGATGCATGCTTGATCCCAAGCGTGCATCGGGTCGTTTTATATCCCATCCTTCTCAACACCTTTCAATTGACCCACATTCCTTCAGCCAAGTTGCAGGGCGAGGGCGGTGATGTGGTCAGAACGCTCGTCGGCCGCTACATCTGCGAATACGGTTTGGCCGTCAGAATGTGTTTGTCGATCTTGCTGACGGTGCCCTTGTACTTGGCGACGCCTTTGAGGACCTGCCAATCGGGGTGGGCGCGGAAGGCGTCCCAGGCTTTCAGTCGCGCCGCATCGTTGGGGTAGACCGTCAGGTAGGTCAGGCTTGGCGTTTGGGGACCGATGATGGCTTGGCCGATGAAAATCGGGGCGATGCCGCAATCGAGAAAGATCGGGACTTCCCCATTGTTGAACATATCGACTTTCAAATTGCCCAATCGCTCATTGGCACTTTCGTACAGCCGCAGTTCGTAGACGCGATCGTTGTTGTCCAAGGTGCCCGCGGGGACGTTTAGCGTCGGCATGCAGTCCATCGCCACCAGCAGTTCGCTGGAGATTCTCGCGAACGGAGCGTCTTTGGGGCCGCGTTCCAGGTAGGGTTTGGCGTCGGTGAGGTATTGTTCGTCGTTTTGGAGCCGCGTCGGCAGTTCGGCAAGTTGTTCGGCGCTCTTGCCGGGAATCACGACGATGATGCTGTCGCGGTCATTGGTGTCGTTTGCGGCCGGCGAAAAAACACCCACCGGGCCGATGTCCAAACGCCCCAATGCCGGCAGCAAGGCGTGCTCCAAGTAGCGGTCGACCGCTGCGGCGTCGCCGTTGTCGCCCAGCAGGTAGGTGCGGACTTCATAATACTGCTTCGTCATTGGCGTATCCGATTCGGCGGCGTGGGTGACGCCCGGACCGAACAGGGTGAGCGTCAGCAGGGATGCGGCGGTGATCAGGAGGTTTCGGCGTGGGGTTTTTTTCATCGTTTGACTCTCACGGTTGGCGTGCGATGGCGTGACGCGAGTTTTTTGCGGGGTTGAGGTGGAATCGATGATGGCATCATAATCCCGTCACCACTCCGGCGGGGATTGTGCCCGCGGGAAATCTGAACCACCCCAGCGACTGGCTGACCCGATGCTCGAATTCGATTTTTGCTCAACCGTCAGTTCGATTCTCAGCACCTCGTTATCGTTGGGGATGCTCACCGAGCCCCTGATGTTGTTGGCCGAGACCGCCACGCCGGACGTGGTCACGGGAGAGTTGGCCGAACCGTCCGAGGAGAGTTTGTTTTCCATCGGCGGCATTCTGACGCTGGGAATGCTGATCGTGCTGCAAGCGGTGCTCGGCTTCGACAACCTGCTATACATCTCGATTGAGAGCAAACGGGTCGAAGAATCGAAACAGTCAATGGTGCGGAAGTGGGGAATCGGGCTGGCGATCGTGTTCCGGATCATCTTGTTGTTCGTGGTCGTCAATCTGATCAAGTTGCTCGAAGACCCGTTCATGAATCTGGTTTCGCATCCGCTGGAAATGCATCTTTCCGGGCACAGTTTGATCGTGATCGGCGGCGCGCCTTCATCCTCTGGACGGCGATCAAAGAGATCTATCACCTGCTGGCGGTTTCGGATTTCGGGGAAGACGGCGACAAGGGGGGGAAGGGAAACTCGGTCACCAAGGCCATCTCGCTGATCGTGACGATGAACCTGGTGTTTTCCTTCGATTCCATTTTGAGCGCGATGGCGCTGACGAAATCATTTGCGATCATGGCGACTGCGATCATCATCAGCGGCCTGTTGATGATTTGGCTGGCCGATCACGTGGCCGAGTTCTTGAAGAAGAATCGGATGTACGAGGTGTTGGGGCTGTTCATCCTGTTCATCGTCGGTGTGATGCTGGTCAGCGAAGGCGGCCACTTGGCCCACATTCAGTTGTTCGGGTATAAGGTCGAAGCGATGCAGAAATCAACGTTCTACTTTGTGCTGGCCGTGTTGATCATCGTCGACGTCGTCCAGGGGCGTTATCAGAAAAAGCTGTTGGCCCGGCAGGCAAAGCTGCGATTGGCAGGTCAGAAGTCCGCCTGAATCGCGGTCGGTCGCTCAAACCTGGTAAACCACCGCAACTCGACGCTGCGCCGCGTTACCGGAAACACCCGTGAAGCGGGGCCATGCCGCAGCGACAGGGTCGGCTTTCGCACCGCGAAACCGTGTTTGCGGGGTGATGTTTTGCGGCACGCAAGGCGGCCGCGATCCAAGCAACCGCGCGACGAGCACATCCGTTACGATTGAACCGCGGCACGCGTGATGGTTCTTTCCCGTTCTCGATTTCCCCACAAGGTTGCCAAAATGTTTCGTTCTGAATTCGTCATGGGCTGTTGTTTGTTGATCGCCGTTTGTGGTTGCGGTGCCCCCGACGATCCCGACGCGGTGACGACGGCCGAGCCGATCGCCGCGACCGCCGATGCAGCCACGACGGAGCCGGTGACCGACAACCAAACCAGCGAACCGGCCGACCAACCGGCTAGCGCAGCGGCCGACAAAATCGTCCACCCCGAAAACCCCGACAATGTGAACAGCGGCATGTTACGACACGCAGTTTTCTTCTCGTTCAAAGAGTCTTCGAGCGAAGAGGACATTCAAGGCGTGGTTGATGCGTTCGCCGAGTTGCCGTCCAAGATCGATTCGATCATCGATTTTCAGTATGGCGTCAACAACAGCCCCGAAGGGTTGGATGACGGATTCACGCATTGTTTCTTACTGACGTTCGCCGACGAAGCGGGGCGTCAAGCCTATCTGCCCCATCCGGCGCATAAGGCGTTCGGCGATGTGTTGCGGCCGCACATGAAAGACGTGTTTGTGCTGGACTATTGGGGCGATCCGAAACAGGAACAACCCGAGAAAGCGTTGCAGCATGCGGTGTTCTTCAAGTTCAAGGATTCGGCGTCGCGTGAAGAAGTGAAGAAGGTTGAACAAGCATTTGCCGAGCTGCCGGAGAAGATCGACACGATTCGCGCGTTCGAATGGTCGACCAACAACAGCCCGGAAAAGCACGACGACGGATTCACCCACTGTTTCTTGGTCGCATTCGACAGTGAAGAGGGACGCGAAGGGTATCTGCCGCATCCCGATCACCAAGCGTTTGTGGAAGTACTTAAGCCGGTATTGGACAAAGTACGGGTGCTGGATTTTTGGGCGACCCAACCCTGATCGCCTTGACGGCTTACCCTACGCCGATTGATTCGCTAGGTTTGCCAAAGACACTTCATTACACGATTCAAGAAGATCGGACATGCTGTACGCGGTGATCATGGCAGGCGGAAGTGGGACGCGATTCTGGCCGGCGAGTCGGACGTTGCGGCCGAAACAGTTGTTGGCCCTTTCCGGGCAACGGACGATGATCCAGTCGACCAGCGATCGGCTGGCCGGGCTGGTGCCGCCGGAGCGGCAACTGATCGTGACCAACAAAGTCTTGGTCGATCCGATCGCGGAACAACTGCCGTCGCATCCGGCGAAAAACTTGATCGGCGAACCGGCCAAACGCGACACCGCTCCGTGCATCGGATTGGCCGCCGCGTTGATTGCTCACCAGGATCCCGACGCGATCATGGCGGTGATGCCGTCAGACCACGTGATCGGCACCGACGAGCAATTCTGCAGTGCGATCTCGGCGGCCGAACGGTTGGTGATCGAGGATCCCGAGCGGATCGTTACTTTCGGAATCAAACCGACCTATCCTGCCGAATCCTTCGGCTACATCCAGCGGGGACCGGCGATCGAATCTGACAGCCCTGCCGATAGGGCGTCCGGCGTTAAGGCGTATCAGGTCGACCAGTTTCGCGAGAAGCCGAACCAGGAAACCGCGACGCAGTACCTGCAGTCGGGTGACTTCTATTGGAACAGCGGCATCTTTTTGTGGCGGGCATCGGTCATCCTTGAGGCGATCAAGGCCAACCAGCCGGCGATGTATTCGCACATCCAGACCATTGCCGACGCGATCGGTTCGCCCGACTACGACGAGGTTCTTGAGAAAGAATTCTGCGCGATCGAAGGGACGTCGATCGATTATGCGGTGATGGAATCGTATTCCAACGTCGCCGTCATCGAGGCTCCGTTTCAATGGGATGACGTCGGCAGTTGGCAATCGCTGGGACGGTTGCACGACGCCGATGCCGATGGCAACACGGTCGTCGGCGAACATCTGGGGATCGATACGACCGGTTCAATCATCTTTGGCGAACCAGGCCACACCATCGTTACGATCGGAGTGGAGGACTTGATCGTCGTGCAGACCAAGGACGCGACGCTGGTGGCGCCCAAATCGGCCGAAGAGCGCGTCCGCGAGGCCGTCAAGCGACTCAACGAGTCCGGCCGTACCGATTGTCTTTAGCCGGTGACGGAAAAACTCCGTCTTTTTTGTGAGAGGCGACGGATGAAATGTCCGTCTTGCGACAGGATTGCGAGCTAGGGTTCCGACAGCGGAATTCACTCGTTCGTTCACTCCATCGCCTCTCGTCATGATTCTTTCCAAGCGTCGCAACACGAGTTCGTGTCGTTCCTCCCGCCGATTCAGGCGTCGTGGTGCCGCCACCGTCGAATTCGCCGTTTGCTTGCCAGCACTGATCGCGCTGACGATCGGAACCATCGATCTTTGTTCGATGTTGTTCTTGAAAGAGTCCATCAAGTTGGCGGCCTATGAGGGAGCTCGTCGCGGCGTCGCGAGGGGCCGCACCAACGCCGATGTGATCGCCAGGGTGCAGCAGTTCTTGGACGAGCGGAACATTCAATACAGCGGAAATCCCTGTACGTTCAGTTCGCCAGATTTTGCCGACGCGGACACGCTGGAAAACGTCACCACGACCGTGACCGTGCCCTGCGATGGAAACCTGTTGATCCCCTCGGCGCTGTTCTCTGGGACGAGTCTTTCCGCGGATGTGACGTTGCGCAAAGAGTACAAAAATCTGCCGAACAACTGACCGTTCCACCTGAAACAACGCTTCACTAGCCCCATCATTTCCGCTGCGGACCCCAGCCATGAAACCACGTTCCAGATGTAAGACTCGGTCGAAACGTCGACACACCGGCAAGCGTCGACGCGGCGCGGCTGCCGTGGAATTCGCCATTTGCGCCAACATCTTTTTCGTGTTGATCTTCACGTGCATGGAATTTGCTCGGATGAACATGATCCGAAACCTGGCACAAGATGCGGCCTACTTTGCCGCGCGCCGCGCGATGGTGCCTGGGGCGACGGCCGAAGAAGCGGAGGCGGCCGCGGACGAAGTGATGGGGATGATGACCAACGCGGGGTACCAGGTCCGCGTCGAGCCGCTCGACGCGGATGCACGCGATGTGGTGGTCACCGTGACCGTCGACTTCGACGCAATCGCACTGTTTGCACCGATGTTCTTGCCCAACGCGACGATCGAATCGACCGCTCGGATTCGGACCGAACGCTACGACGGTTTTTACGAACAGTAATCCTTGTCTTTCTTTTCCACTCCTCAGACATTCCTTTTCGTCCCAATTCCGCGAGTTACACCATGAACGTCAAATCTGCTCGAAAAGGACGCGCGAACCACGCCCGATCGCAACACCGTCGCGGGACGGTGATGGCGATGACTGCGGTCGTGTTGCCCGTTCTTGCAATTCTGGCCGCGTTTGCAATCAACGCCGCGCACATGCAACTGACCCGCACGGAGCTGTCGATCGCCACCGACGCGGCGGCACGCTCGGCCGGTCGTGCGTTCAGCGAGGTGCAAACCGTCGACGCCGCGATCGATGCCGCCGTTGCGACCGCCGCGCTGAACACGGTCGATGGCGAACCGCTGCGGCTGCGTTCGGGCGACAACGACGGCGAAATCGAATTCGGAAGAACGGAGCAATACGGCGGCGACGGAAGCCGTTACCACTTCATCAAGATCCCGACCCCGGCCGTTCGCAACGGAACGGTTGCCAGTGCCGTTCGGGTTCATGGAAAACGACTGGAAGGCTCGTTGTCGGGCAACGTTCCCTTGATCATCCCCGGTTTGCTCAGCACCAACGATTTTGAAACACAACACGACTCGGTCGCAATGCAGGTGGACCGAGATATCTCGTTGATCTTGGATCGTTCGGGGTCCATGGACGACATCGATTTCGGTTGGGCTTACGGCGAAAACCCGTTCTCGACCGCGGCCAAGGATTGGGCGGCCGGCCAAGGCCAACTCAATCGATGGTGGTCCCGCGGACGCTGGCGCTATTCTTATGCCAACGGCCATGACTGGGTGACCTACCAGCAGTACATGTACGAGAACTACTTCAACAAGGGCACGCCGCCGACCAACGCGTGGCAGGATCTTGAAGTCGCCGTCAACGCGTTCTTGGACGTGCTGGATGGGACCAGCCAAGAAGAACAGGTCTCACTGGCCAGCTATTCCAGCAGTGCGACGCTGGACACGTTGCTGGAAAAGGATCTTCAAATTGTTCGCAATAAAGTCGCCCAGCTCAATACCGGTGGCAGCACCGCCATCGGCAAAGGCATGCAAGAAGGGATCGAGGGCTTGATTCATAGCCGGGCAAGGCCGTTCGCGGCAAAGACGATGGTCGTGATGACCGACGGCAATCAGAACCAAACTCCGTGGGCCGAAAACGTGGCCCAGTCGCTGGTCAACAATTATCTGTTGACGATCCACACCGTGACCTTTGGCGACGGTGCCAACCAGCAAGACATGCGGGAAGTCGCGGCGATCGGCGGCGGAAAGCACTATCACGCTGCGACCGGCGAGGATCTGGTGCGGATCTTTGAGGAGATCGCCAACAACTTGCCCACCATCTTGACCAAGTAGTCCACGTCCAAACCTGTCGGGGGAAGCAACCATGTCAGAGAAGAGCAACGCAACGCCGGGCGAACCGCCCGAGATGAACCGCCGCGAAAGTGACCGGACCGGTCACGACAGCGGCGTGCAGGCCGGTGGACGACGTAAGAGTGATCGCAATCACGCGTTGCCACGCAGCAACGTCGCAAAGTTCGCGATCCTGGGCTCGTTCTTGTTTTCGACCGGACTGATCGCATGGGCCTTCACCCTGCCCTTTTGCTCGGGAGCTCTGACGGGCAAGAAGAATGGCCTTTCGTCGGCGCACGCCACCCTCACCAGCCAGGAGTATGAGGCACGGTTGAGCGCCGAAGAATACGTCAATCACACCCGCGACATCGATCGACGGTTGCTCGCTCGCGTCCAGGACAAAAATCGCCCCGGTACATCGGGCCGGACAAAAGACGAGTTGCACCAAGAGTGGCAGCAGCGCGTTGAGAAACGCACCAAGCAACTCAATCAGATGGTCCGGGAGTCGGGCGATCCGGTGCCTCAGGAAGGCACAATTGAATGGCAGAATTGGAAGGAGTTGGAAAAGATCATGGCGGATGCCCCGAGCGAGGAGTGAGCGGCCGCTGAATGCCGGTTGGCTCCTCAGAAGGGTGCCTGTCACCGGGCTCCTTCGCCTGGTGTGTCTTGTTGGCGGTGCGGCCCCAGTGCCAATACCACTAGGTAAAGCGGTGTCCCCTTCGGCCAAACGCAAAGGGATTGGGCGCACGTCGGTCTTTCGGTGACTAAGATATCGCTGGGTCCCCTGGCACTCTTCCACTCCTCTCCCCCCCCGTTTGTCCATCATGCGGTTTCACGTCTTGATCATCGCCGTCTCTCTTGCGTCGGTGGCTTTTCTGGCCGCCGGCGCTCCCGGTCAATTCGACGACGGGCCGTCGGAGGCCTCTGATCCGACCGAGGCCCCGGCCAAAACCGATGAGCTGGTCCGTCAGCTCGAATCGACTGCCGCCCGGGGCGGGATCTACCGGGCCGAAGCGATCGGCTCGCTGGCTCGAATCGGTGCCTGGCCTGAAGTCGAGCATTGGCTGGCGAAAATTGATGGCGTCGGCGATTCGACCCAGCTGGCCCAAGCCGCCGATGCGATCGGCAACGAATTGCTGTTGCGGATCTCGCTTCGAAGCGACCTGAGTGACGCCAGCCGTTCGGCGATCAAAAAAATGACGGCTGCGGCGAAGGCGAACCAGCAGTCGCCGGAGCGTCTACGCGCCGCGATCGATCAGCTTGCCGGCGATGCGATTGATGCCAATCTGGGCGCCAACCGAACCTTGATGGCCGGCGGGAACGCTTCCATTGAAGCGATCGTCTCCGCGATCACCGGGGGGGTGGGTGCTGGTCATCGCGCCAAGTTGCTCGGCGTGCTCAAGGCGCTTGGCGACGGTGGTGCTCAAGCACTCAATCAACTCGCACTCTACGGAGCCCCGAGTGTTCGCGCGTCGGCCTTGGACGCACTGCGGGTTCTCGATCCTGCAGCGGCAACCGACACGTTGATCGCTTCGGCATTGGCGACCGATGCGACGGCGGAAGAAGCCCAAGTCGCGCGTCGTTCCTCGGTGTTTCCCCCAGGCTTTGAAAAACCGGACGCCATCGCGGTGTTGGCCGATCGATTAAACACGCTGCGCTCGGTTGCGATGCGAACGCCGAACGACTTGTCACCGGCGGTCCTGTGGTCGGTCAATGACGATCGCACGGGAGTGCAGTTCAACCGCAGCACGGAGATTTTTCGGCGATACCGCGAGGCCTATGACGCGGCGCAACGATTGCGGCGGCTGGGGAGTTTGCCCCCTGCGGTCGGCCGCAGCGTGCTGGCGGCTGATCTGGCGTATCGTGTCATGGTCGATGTGAATTGGGGGGATCCTGACCAAGTCAAGCAAGTCCGTCAGCTGTATCGCGATCAAGTGGATCCACCCTCGCTATTGGTCGCACTGGCAGAGCTACGCAGTCGAAACGACATTCCCGCCTCGGTCGGCATCGTGCGTCTGTTGTCGGATTCCATCGCTTCAGGCAACGCGGGTTCCGACTTGCTGGTCGGTCGCGACGGTGGGTTTTCTGAGTTGGTTGAGGCGGTTCGCGATCCCCAGCCGCGGATTCGTTATGAGGCGGCGGACGGTCTGTGGCAGGCCGTTTCCAGGTCCGAGAGGGGGTTTGCGTTTCCAGGGGCGAGCTACGTTCGCAAGACGTTGGCGGAGATGGCGTCACTCGATTCCAGCCCGCTGGTCATCTTGTTGGAAACGCGTCCGGTCATTGCACTGCGTCAGGAATCGATCCTCAACCAGATGGGGTACGTGGTCGAGCGGGTGACGTCGGCGATTGAGGTCGAGCGGGCGATTGAGCGTGGCGGTGACCTGCGAATGGTTGTCAGCAAGATCAGGATTGCCGATGCGGCACCGGCCGAATTGGTCGATCGCGTCCGGCGGCAGCCCAAGGGCAAGCGGATTCCGATTGTGTTTTACAGTGATGCCGAAACCAGCGAAAAGAGTCTCCGGCGGACCGAGTTGGAGACCACCTCCAATCGCTGGATCAGCAATGACACGCCTGCCGTTTACCTGGTCCCGCTGCCGGGCAGCCCGGCGGCGTTGACCGATGTGTTGTTCGAAGTCGAGTCGAAGCGTCGATTGCCGCCACTCTCGGTCGGTGAGCGGGCCCGTTTTCGCATGACCGGCGCAGCAGCCTTGCAAGGTGATTCGTAGCCTCGTTAAAACACACCCGGTATCGGGATCCGCCGCAAAACGCTACTTTCGCGGCAGTGCTGAGGTAGCACAATTGCTCGTTGGCATTGGGGCACTCCGATGCATTGGCGGAACGGGCGGAATCTTTACGACTTCCTGGATCAGGCGAAACGCCTGCGGTGATCGAGGCTCGACTTGAGAGTCCGGTTCCGCCGTGATCGCTTCATGGCAATGCTCGGCAACCCTGCAACTACACTTCAGAACGCTCCCTTGCCGGGAATCATCGGAAATGGCTCGGCGATGCGGGAGGTCTATCGCATCACCCGACGTGTTGCGGTCAGCAACGCTTCGGTGCTCGTGCTCGGTGAGACCGGGGTCGGCAAAGAATTGATCGCCGGTGCGGTTCACCAGTTGAGCCATCGCAGCGGCCGTCCGTTTGTCCGCGTCAACTGTGGCGCGCTCAGCGAAAGTCTGCTCGAAAGTGAATTGTTCGGGCACGTTCGCGGCGCCTTTACCGGTGCGGTCAGCAATCGCACCGGCCGCTTCGAAGCCGCCCAGGGCGGCACGATTTTCTTGGATGAAATCAACAGCACGTCCCTGACCCTGCAGGTCAAACTGCTCCGCGTGTTGCAGGAAAAGGAATTCGAACGCGTCGGCGACACCACCACGCTTCGAACCGACGTGCGAATCATCGCGGCCAGCAACCGTGATCTGATGGGCGAAGTTCGCGGGGGACGCTTCCGCGAAGACCTTTACTGGCGGTTGAATGTGGTGCCGATCGAGATCCCACCGCTGCGTGATCGCCGTGACGATATCCCCGCATTGGTCTCGCATTTCCTGGACTACTACAACGAGCTGAACGATCGCTACGTGGCCCACATCGGCCCCGGCACGATGGAGGCCCTGCGCGATTACCATTGGCCCGGAAACGTGCGCGAGTTGCAGAACTATGTCGAACGCGCGGTGGTGATGGCTGAAACCGATGAGTTGCTCGTTGAGCTGTTGCCCGACTGCGTGACGAGTGGTCAGCCGATCCCGGCGGCGGATCTGGAGGCGGCCGGTCCGGTTGACTTCGAAACGATGACAAAGACCGTCGTGCAACTCGGATTGGACCAAGCCGGACGCGACTCAACGGATGTCCATCGCGGTGTCGTCGATGTGGTGGAGAAGGAATTGATCGCGCAAGTGCTTCAGGCCTGCGGCGGTGTACAAACCAAAGCCGCGACTCGGTTGGGGATGAACCGCAACACGCTCCATAAGAAGATCAAGGAATATGGTCTTGACGGTTAACCGCCGCGCGAGCGGTTCCGGTGCGGCGTTGGCTTGAACATGGTCTAGGATTCTTTGACGCGGTTCTTCCGTGTCGACTTCCATGTCGCTTCACCCGGTTCGGCGAAAGATCGTCTCGGGGGGGAAGCAGGAAACAAGCATTTCCAAGAAATCCTTGCAGTTCGATGCGGACTTGTGACGCACTGCCGCGTTACTTCAGTGTCCAAGCCACTGTTGTTGATCGGAACGCTTGAGGCATGGGGGCAATCGATTTGGTGTCCAGCAGCACGCAGGAAGGTGAACAATGAAAGACTGCGACTACACGCTTGAGTTATCTGATGGCACGGTTGTTCGTGTCGGCGCAATGTCGGATTCTCGCCACCCCGATGTCAAGGCTTTCTATTTTCCCGCTGGCGCATTGACGCCATTCAGCCACAAGAATTTGCCGACCGCCCGACCCGGCCAAGAGCACACGCAGTCCGCATTCTCCAACTCGCTGTAGCAGTCACGACGCACTAGCGATCGGCTTGAGCGAGATGCTCGCTGACAACCGCGATCGCGGCGCTCTGCATCGGCGTGCTCATGCTGGCCATCGCCGATCCGTCGGCGGCAACTTGCGCCGGTGTCAGTGGCAGATGAAGGAATAGACTCTGCGTTCGACGCCCCATCATCTCGGCATAGTGTTGGCTCAGAAACAGCGCGGCGTTGCACAGGTAGGTGCCCGCATGATGGGAGATCTGGGCCGGGATTCCCGCCGCGGTCAACCGTTCCAGGCAACCGTCCAGGTCGAGCGTCGAACGATAGGCCGCCGGCGCATCGACCAGCAAGGGTTCGCCGTTGGTGCGCAGGTTTAGACCGACCGATTCCAGTTTGATCACGGGTGATCCGGGCGACTGACCCAGGTGAATCGCGAAGTCATAGTTGCGGGCCAAGTCGGCTTCGAGCATCTCGCGCAGCTTGGGCAAATCGACCGGGTAGCGACGGGTCGCGATCTCCAACGCGCCTTCGTACCAACTCGTCAGGTCGACCAGCGCCAACCAGCTGGAGTTCTGTTTCCAACGGTCATACGGCTCAAATGCGGTGATAAGAATGCGAGTCACGGTAACCTGCGCCGGGTGCGTGTGGCGGAGACGGGATGGAGGGTGCAGCAGTGCATCATAGATCAGGGCAAAGGTGGAGAGGGAGTTTTAGCCGAATTACTGACCGGTTCCGCTTTGTGAGCGTGGCTGATATGGACAATCGCTGCGATCGCAGTGATTTGGATGACGGCGATCATCAGCGGCGGTGTCGTCCGAATCCGTTCAAAAAACTTCCTCAACCAGTTCGGTTCTCGGTGCCGCTGGATGTCCAGCCACGATTCGATCGATCGCGATTGAAACTCCGTCGAAACGAACCACAACGACGCGTCTTCCCAACCATTTTTGGTCCGCCGCATTCCGCGTGGGATCACGGCGTCCGAATCGATCGCAGGGACGTATGCGCCGTATTCGTTTTCAAACAACGCGGGAGGCGAGCAGCCGCCAAGGCCGAGCAGGCTGAACCCGAGGAAACCGAGCAGAAGGAAACGTGCAACAGCGGCACGTGGCGGCGCGAGGAGTCGATCGATGGAAGAGGTGTTCATGCCGATGCGACACACGCAACCGGCGTGCCGCGGCATCTCAGGCCATGTTTCTCTCGTAAATCAAGATGTTGACGGCGAACGTGTTGATCATTCGCCACATCAGGTTGCACAACGATGTTGCCGTTTCACAACACGCGGTGTGGCCAGTCAATATCCCAGGCCCAGGCGGAACATCCAGGTGTCGCTGATGCTGAGGTTGTCGGCAGGGTTGCGACGATAGACGAGTTCTCGGTCGCCGACGTAACCGAATTCAAAGAACCACGTCCGCAGCCCGGCGCGCATCCGTTGGCTTTCGCCCCATTCAAAACCGGTGGTCAAGCGAATGTCGTTGATGTCCACCTGGTCTTCGCCTTTGCCATCTCGTTCGATCGTCCACGACCCGCCACCGTATTCCCCGGCGACGTACCACCACACATCGTTGGTGCCCACCGTCGACAGATACCGTGAGTAACGCGGCTGGGGGAAAAACAGATCGACTTTCGTGAACGCGTTGGGACGCCAGAACAGCCCGACGGCCGGCAGCAGTTTAACGTCGACGCGATCGTAATAATAAACGCCCACTTTCAGCGTCGATGCGGGGGTGATGCGAAACGTGCCAAGACCCTTGCCGCGGACTCGTAACGCGTCGATGTCGAAGGATTGAAATTCGCTAAACATGCCCACGCTGAGACCCAAGTCGACGCCCAGGATTCGATTGGGATCCGATTGCCAGGCAAAGTCTAAAAACGCGCTGTAGGCGCTTCCCGGTAGATCAGCGCCGGTGATCGATTGCGGGCCGTCCCACAGGTGCAGCGAAAACGACGGCGCGATGAACAGCGGTTGAGTCGAATACAGGAAACTCGGTATCGCAAACGCCAACGCCACATCGGTGTCGTTGATCCCCAGGTCGTCGCTGCCGTTGCCGTCCTGAAGGTAGGTGTGGCGAAACCGCATCCGTTGGATCAAACGATAGGGATTCAGCTGCGGTGAAAACGAAGGTGTGTTGCCGAACAGTCCGCCGGGAAACAGCGTCGAAGGCGAGCCGCTGGGGTAGGCGGTCGACGGATAGCCGTACGACGGCGGTGCGGCATAGTTGCTGGACGGATTCAACGGCAGGCCCGCCGACGCGTTGCCGCCGAACAGGTTTCCCGCGTCGATCATCGGTGGCGGTTGATTGGCCAGCCCACCATAGATCGGCGTTCCGTAGGAGGGTTGTGGCGAAGCGGGCGCGAAGAATCCACCCTGGGGCGCGACGGTGGTCGGGGCGCCGAACAAACCGCCGCCCAGTCCCGAGGATGAGCCCAAAATCGGCGAGGAAGGAGACGGTTGGACAAACCCTGACGCCGGCGCTCCGGCATACGGATCAAACTGGGAAACGCCTGCCGGGTTGTTGTAGGGCGACGCGTTGTAAGGCGACCCGTAGCCCTGTCCCGAATAGACCTGCCCCGAAGCTGCCGGCGGGGATGCGGCGGGTCCGGTCGGGGTGGTGATCGGGGCGAGACGCGTTTGTGGAACATCCAGCGAGTTGCCGGGCGATTGTGCGGTCGCTGCCGCGGCTGCGATCCAACCCATCCACACAAGCACGCCCGCCAGACGGAACAGGGACGGCGCACCATGAGGCCTTCCCGCAAGCCGCAATGGCCGCGTCGATGCCGGACTGGGACTGGGCGAGCTGAGTGTCACACGAATGCCGCAAAGCGTTGGGAGCTGTCAAAATCGAATGCTTGAACTCGGGAATAGCTTCCATCGGCGATCACGGTCAAGACCGAGACCGGCTTCGGAGCGATGAAACTTGAGTGAATCTGGAAAGATTTCACGGAGAATCCGCGGTTTTTGGACCTCCCTAAACCCGTGCCGGTCAGTCACCATACGCGGCAACGAAACCGACACGCGTGCGAATAGATCAGACGCGTTGTGCGAATTCCGCGTCTGTGGACGGACAACACGCAACAAGATTTTCTGGGCCCCTTGCCAGAACGGTGTCGACTGACGAACGGTGTCGACTGACGAACGGTGTCGACTGACGAACGGTGTCGACCAAAGGAATCAGCCAACACGTGCGTCAACCAAGAAACTGATTAGGCCGACAATGGAAGAATTTGATTTAGCCCAGTTAGCGCAATACCTACATATCACGCCCGCCAAAGTGGAGAAAATGGTGCTCCGCGGTCGTCTGCCGGGGCGCAAGGTGGGCGGGCAATGGCGATTCAACGAGGCCGAGATCCACCATTGGCTGGAGGATCAGATCGGTGCCAGCGACGACAGCGTCGAACTGGAACGTGTCCAACGCGTTGTGGACCGCATGACCGATGAGACGCAGGACCGAGAGTTGCATGAATTGTGCACCGTCGACACCATCGAGATCCCGTTGCGGGCTCGCACGCGTGGATCGGTGATCCGCTCGATGTGTGACCTGGTCGCCGCTTCGGGAATGATGTGGGACGCGCCGGCGATGGCGGAGGCCGTTAAGAGCCGTGAACAAATGCATCCCACCGCGTTGGACTGTGGCGTGGCGCTGTTACACCCCCGTCGCCCCCAGACCTCGATTTTGGCCGACACCGTCGTCGGTTTGGCCGTCAGCCAAGCGCCGATCCCGTTCTCCGACACCGGTCACATGACCGATGTCTTTTTTCTGATCTGCTCTTACGACGATTCGGCACACCTTCGTACCCTGGCCAAGATTAGCCGACTGATCGCAATGGAATCCTTTCTGAACCGGTTGCGGGCTTGTGAAAACCCGAGCGAAGCATGGCATTGCCTGCAAGAGGCAGACGTTTTGTTGTCGGCATAATGGAAGCGAACAGGACTTCGGGGTGGGGAGATGTCGATGCATTTGGTCGATCACGGCGGTGTGACGGATCACGGGACGTTGCTGTGGATCGGCGATCGCGATTCAAACGCTTACTGCGATGCTTATGACTTTTGCGAGTCGCACGTTTCGCAGCTGGCTTATCGCGTCGATTTAAAATCCGCGCTGTTGCGTCCGGCGTCGGCGGTGCGGACGATCTTGTGTTGCCGCGACAATGATTCGGCCGAATCGATCGAGCTGTTCCAAACGCTCTGTCGGTTGCATGGGGATGCCAAAGCGGTGTTGCTGTTGGGGCCGCTGTGCGCCGGAGCGCGACCATCGCCGGCGGATCTGTTTGACGTGCCGACGATTCATTGGCATCAGTGGGAATCCTTTTTGCCGGGGTACCTACGACGCTGCGGATGGGCCAACCCGCCCAGTGGCGCGCCGCAAAGTATCGCGGTCGTTGCGTCGAGCTACGCCAACGCGTCAGCGCTGCTGTCGATCGCCTCTTCCGGCCCTGCGTCGGCGATCTGGTGCCGGCCCGACCAGTTGGCGACCCTGCATCGATTCGACGAAATCTGGTGGGATGATTCGGCGACTGAAGGTGAATCCTGGGACCGCTTGATGGACCGCTTGGTGGATCCGCCCCGCGAGCATGTATGGGTGAGCGGAAACATCACGCCGAAATCAAAGTCCGCGGCGATGGAGGCCGGGGTCGACCTGGTGATTGCCAAGCCGGGTGATTTCTCATTGCTGATCGATCGGGCGGCCGGCGAGACCGGATTCGGGCAGCGCCGCGCCGCTTGAATCGCAGTGGTGCTGGCGATGCATCAACGTTCCAGTCACTGGCCGCGCGTGGAGGGTTGGGGCGTCTCAGCGGGGACCGTAAATCCCGGGGTTCCGATGATGGGGCGTCCATCGACGGGGGCCGGTCGGGTCGCGGGCTGACGAGGCTGGTGGTTGATGCGGATCTCGTTGATTTCGTCGATGTACCGATGAAAGACTTGGATCAGGTTGGGATCCCAAAATGTGCCTGCGCCGTCGTTGAGAATCGCAACCGCGCGGTCGATCGACATGCCTTTGCGATAGGGGCGGTCACTGGTCATCGCGTCGAAGGCGTCACAGACGGCCAGGATGCGACCGTCGATCGGGATGTTTTCGCCGGCCAATTGATCGGGATAGCCTTCGCCGTTCCAGTGTTCGTGATGGTAGAGCACACCGGGCAGGATGTCTTGCAGGGCATCGAGTTCTTGCAAGATTCGCCAGCCGGAGTCGGTGTGCGTTTCGATGATCGCGCGTTCTTCGTCGTTGAGCCGATTGGGTTTTTGGAGCACGCCATCGGGGATCGCGATTTTGCCGACGTCGTGCAACAGACCGGTCAGGTAGATCCGTTCGCATTCGACGGACGTGAATCCGATCTTCGATGCCAGGCAGCGGGCGAAGCTGGCGACGCGTTCGCTGTGCCCGCAGGTGTAGGGGTCGCGGGCTTCAACGGCATTGACCAGTGCGCGGATGACGTCGGTGAACAGTTCTTCTTTTTGACGAAGCAGGCGAATGTTGTTGAGCTGCGCGGCCAACTGATTGGTCGCCGTTTCCATCAGCGACGCTTGCACGGTCGTGAATCCGAGCTGCGCCCACGGCACGTCGTCGACATCATCTTTCACCCGATTGCAGGCCATCACCCAGCCGTGCAGCCGTCCTTCGCTGGAACACTCGACAATGACATATTCGTCCAGCCCGGCAACGCCGCAATGTTGATCGCCGATGTTGCGATTGCGGACGACCGGTTGCTGACTCAGTTCCGCGGCATGGCTTTGGATCAGTTCCAACACCGATTCGTCTTGGATCAGTCGCGTTCCGGTCCACAGGGGGCGACGTTGCTGTCGTCCGGAATCATCGACCAGGATGGCTGCGATCGAGACGGCACCCACGCCGCTGACCAAGGGCATCAGTGAGGCGAGTACGAAACCGTCGGTGTCCTCTTCGGTTTGCGGCAGTTCCAGGCTGGAGGCGAGCGCGCGGATCAGCGACAGCTCTTCAAAGTCCTGCATCACCTGGTTGGTCAACGAATCGACTTCGGCCAGCAACTGTTTGGTTTCGTTGCGTGAAATTTCAAGCTCGAGCAGTGTCATCGCGTGGCGGCCGATTCGTTCGGCATGGTCTGCGGGCGCCGACCAGACGGCGATCCCTCCGGCAGGCAGCGCGAGTGCCTGGCGAACCGTCGCGGCGCCAGACGCTTGTTCGGTGTGCACACGATGCGGGTCGGAGGTCGCTTGCACGACCAAGGGGTGTCCGCCGTCACGCGCTTCGACCACCGTGACCGACAGACCGATCCCCTCGGCCAAGATATGGGCGAGTGATCCGTCGAGCCCACCTTGGTCATACGTGCAGACTTTGACGATCGAAGACGCTGTCTCGGAAGACGCTGTCTCGTCTGCATTGCCTGGGAGCGTACCGTTTTGTGCAACCGCTGGATTCATGCACTTGCTCCTGGTAGACCGGTCGACGGCATTCCCCCGCTCGGCGTGGATGCCGCGAGGGCGGGTGGGCAGGCCGCTTTGGAGGCGTGTTGATTGATGGCGTCATTGACGGCCGAGACGACGGTTCCGGGGCTGAAGGGTTTGCCGAACACCGTGTCGATTTTCAGCTTGACCACGCGGGGGTCGCGCGACAATTCCAGTTGACGTCCGGTGACCAAAAAGCAGGGTACCGTCGCGTCCATTTCTCGGACGCGTTCGATCAATTCGATCCCCGACATGATCGGCATTTCGTGGTCGCTGACGACCGCCGCGACTTGGCTGTCACAGAATGATTTCCATGCCTCGCCGCCGTTGCCGCAGGTGATCGGTTCGAATCCACAGGATTTAAATTTGAACGACAACACGCGAGCCAAGCCGGGATTGTCTTCGGCGATCAGCACTTTTCGTTTTTCGGTGGGCATGGCAGTTCGGCAGGCCAGAAGTTAAAGGGTGGGAGTGGCGAGTTGCGAGGGAGCGGAGTCGGTCACAGCATCCGGGGCGTCTTCGGGGGCTTCGTCTTGAATCATTTCGCAAAACTTGTTGACCAGTTCGGGGTCGTGAATTCCTTGCTTGGCGCGATGTTGCAGAATCTCGACCGCTTCGGCTTGCGACTTGGCGCGTCGAAAGGGGCGATCATTGGTCAGTGCGCTATAGACATCGACGATGCCGACGATTTGAGCCTTGAGCGGAATCTCGTTGCCGCGTAAACCGTCCGGATAGCCCGTGCCATCGAAGTGTTCTTTGTGGTGTCGGATGATCGGTAGCACGGGGACCAATGGTTTCAGCGGCGCGCAGATGTCACAGCCCACTCGCGGGTGCTGGTGGAACAGGGCGCGCTCGCGCGGAGTGAGCGGGCCCGTCTTTTCCAAAATCGAATCGGGGATCGCGATCTTTCCGACGTTGTGCAGGATGGCTCCGTAGCGAAGCATCTTCAATTCCGCTGCGTCGAGGCCGATGGCTTTCCCGAACGCGACGGCGAAGTTGGCCGCTTGCTCGACATGGCCGCTGCTGTATCCGTCTTTGCTGGCGACGGCACGGGCCAGTGACAGGGCGACGCTTTCGGCTCCGATCAATTCCGCATTGCCTTTGTGAAGCCGCGTGATCGATCGCAAGCGAACTTTTAATTCGCCGCGGTTGATGGGTTTGCTCAGGAACTCGTCGGCGCCGGCCTCGACCGCCTCGTTGATTTCTTCGTTCGAACCGGTGGTCGTCAACATGACGATCGGAATGGTGCGGTATTGCATGTCGCTTTTTAATTCGCGACAAACCTTCAATCCGTCCATTCCTCCGCCCAGGCCGGCGTCCAGCAGGATCGCGTGTGGTTCCGGTGTGGCGGTGGCGCAGGCGTAAGCGTCGGGCCCGTTGGTGGCTTCGATAATCTCGTAGGATTCTCCGGCCAGCCCCATCCGCAACAACTTGCGAATCGTGGCGTTCCCGTCGGCGACCAGGATTCGCATTTTGCCTTGGGCATCGACGGCCGCTTGTGAAAACGATTCCGCGAACCCTTCAGCGAATCCTTTGTTCAATTCGTTGCGTTCGATCATGATCAACCTATCTATTCCCGTGCTGGTTCAAGTTGTGATTCGCGGCAAGTGGTGATTGCGAAATGGCTTAGACGCCGGCGAGATCAAGATTCAACACCGCGTCTTCGGGACGCAGCGTTCGTTCGCCGGCCGGTTCGTCGCACATTTCTGCTTCACGCGGCAAACGGATCGTGAACATGGTTCCGGTGTCGACGACGCTTTCGACGTCGATGGTTCCGCCGTGCAGTTCGGTCAGGTGCTTGATGATCGCCAAACCGAGTCCGGTGCCGATGCCTTGGTCGGCGATGGCGGCTTGATAATAGGGCTCAAATAAATGCTCCATGTGTTCTGGAGCGATGCCGCGGCCGGTGTCTCGCACGCTGATGCGGAACATGTTCTTTTCGTCGGGGCGGATCTGCACGATCACGTTGCCGCCGCTGGAGTTGTACTTGATCGCATTGGAGAGCAGGTTCAACAGGATTTGTCGCAGTCGCAACGGGTCAGCGATCACTTCGTTTAACTCCACGTCGACTTGAGCGGTGATCGAAATCTCTTCGTCTTTCGCCCGTACGCTGACCATCGACACGCACTGGGACACCAATTCGGCCAACGCGACCGGTTGCGGTGCCAAACGGATCATGCCTGCTTCGGCTTTGGCGTAATCCAAAATGTCGTTGACCAACGCCAGCAGATGCTGAGCGGAGTCATCGATGTCCTGCACAAACTCACGTTGCGATTCGTTCAGCTCGCCGGTGCTTCCGTCGAGCAAGGTTTCGCTGATGGCCGTGATGGTGGACAGCGGCGTGCGGACTTCATGGGAGGTTTGTCGGAGTGCCTGGGCACGCATCGCGACGAGTTGTTCCTGGATTTGGTTTTCCAACGCCCGCTGTTTTTCTTCGCGTTGCAGCCGATAGCTGGCCATCAACACGCGGACGGTGAGAAACAGCACCGCTCCCAGGGCGGCCATGTCCCGGACCGCGTCAAAGATCGGACTCCAGGTCGTCGGTTCGGCCGCGTAGTAGAGCTGGGCGAACATCGTCGCGGTGACCACGGCGACAATCGCGCTGGCCAGACCCAAGGCGCGACGACGGACCAGCGCATAGGCGGATCCGACGGCCGCCAGATAATACAGAATCAGGACGAAACGATCCTCGAACGCCATCTGGTGCATGAAGACGAGGAAAAGGACCGCCGATCCGAAAATCAGGCTGTCCGGGCCGAACGTTCGAGAGAGTTTCTGTTTCAACGCGTGCATGGTGTTGTGCTCCGACGGTTGGAATCGCCCAGACCGGGCGGTTTTCGTCATCGAACACTACGTTGCACTTTTCATCTCATCTCCGGAATCGTCAGATGACTTGGGATCAGCCCCCCCGGACACCATGGATATTGGGGCCATGCCGGTTGTGCATTTCCGCCTATTTTTACCGCTGGCGGCCTGTTTTCCGGTCAAATGTCGTCGATCCGATCACTGGGCCCGCGGGACATCCCTCGCGGACGGTAATTCGACTTGATCGGCCGGATTTGATGGTGACGGCGCGTCCGCCGGATTGGGCATCGGAACCAAAAACAGACGCACCGGGGTGTCGCGATCGGGGATTTTAGTTTCGAACGGGACAAATCTCAGCGAGTCGGCGTCGGCACTGCTGGGGATCGCAACATCCAGCATCGCGCTGGAAAAGTTCGAGACACAGATCATGTCGCCGGAGTCGGCCATGTAGTGTTCTTGTTTGGTTTCTTCGTCCTGCCAGAACCCGCTGCCGGCAAACACCCATTCGGCCGTCATCGCCTTTTCCGTCTGTAAATCCTGAACCCACTCTCGGGCATCCACGACGTGGAATTCATCGTTGGCGTCGTACCAGCAGACCCAGACCCGGATCACCTGGCCGGTCGGCGGGGCAAATTCTGGCCGAAATCGCACCGGGGTTCCCGGGGTCGCGTCGACCGCCAGCAGGGCGGCATGCACTTCACGCGATCGCGCCAACGCCGCAACGATCGACTCATGCTCTTTCGTCCCGACCGGGCAGGCAAACATTTCCAGTGCACCGCGTTTGAGCGCCACGTAGCCATCGATGATCACACGCTGACGTTTGGGATCAATCCACAGCCGACCGGTCGCGCTCAGCTGTTTCGCACCCGGCGGCGGCTGAAAGGCTTTCCGCGCGATTTCTTCGGCGGTCGGCCCCTCGGGTTCCCATTGGGGAAGGTCATCCTCGGGAGCGGCAGGTTCCGGGCCGGCGTCGGCAGTCGTTGTTTGGGCGTTCGCGTTGTTCTGGTCCGGGGACATGTCCGGCGGTGACGGCAGCGGCCGGCCTGAGCCGGACTCCCTCTCGTCAGGCGTCGCGACGAGGTCAGAGGGCTTGGGCGTTTCAGGTTTCGGATCAACCGGGGGGACGGCCGGATCGGAGGCTTGAGTTTCGGGTTCGTCGACCGTCGTCGAATGCGACGCAACGAGAGGTTCGGACGCGTTTTCCGTCGCAGTATCGGTGCCAGCTTGCGGTGCCGATTTGCCGCAACCGACCAACGGGATCAACAGCCCGAGTAGCGAACAGGCTAAACCGAGTCGGATTCGTTTATTCATAAAGGCCGCTGGAGAGATTGAATTGGGATGCGATGGGACGCGTGAACAGTAGGTACAAGACCAGTGGGTGCAAGAGTCGAGCATGGCGAGTAAGGTAGCGTCCGATCTGCCGGTGCCATTTTTGTCGCGCTGCTGTCTGTCTTCCATCTTCGCCTTTTGACCTGCCCGAATCCAGCCTCCAATGCCCCGAAAGCGTCGACAACCTGAAATGCCTGACCCGAGCGAATCCTCACCGCAGGCCGTTGCGGCGGTCGCTGCATCGACTGCCGGAACTGACGCGGTGGTGCTCGAGGAATCCCCTCTGACGTCGGCGCAGTGGACGACGTTGCGCAAACGGATCCTCGCCGATCAAGAGAAGCAACCGATCGACGTGGTCTTTGGCGACGCGGTGTGGCGGGGAACGATTTATCGTTGGGGGGCGGCGACCGCGTTGCAAACGCCCTGCGACATCCAAACCCAATGGTTGACCCGGACGGCGACCGGCGCGAGCACCAGTGGCAAGCGATTTCGCACGATCGAGCCGGACGTGATGGTGCGACGTTTTCAAGAGTCATTGATCCGCAGCCCGGCCGAGTTGAGCGAGGTCTGGAACGTCTTGGTTTGGTCGGCGGCGATGCCGGGATTGTTGCAGCACCTTGAGGAAGCCGACTGGTGGAGCCTGTTGGGGACGATTCAAGATTATCGTGACGGCCTGCTTCAATGTGATCCGACTGATCCAGCCGTTTTGATCGGTGTTGCCGAGATCGGGCTGACACTTTCGCATCGTCTCGCCGCGTTGCCCTCGTGCCGTCGGTTGGCCGGCAGCAGCATCGAGGCGCTCAAGAAGTGGTGTGAGCAAGATGATCTTTCCGTTTCCGCCGTGCTCGCCCAGCCACACCAGTGCCGGCTCGCGTTGGCTTCCTTGTTGCGATTGCGTCGTCTGCTGCGGTTCGTCCCACCGCCCAAGCCGGTGAAAAAGACGAAGCAAAAAGACCGCAAGTCAAAGTCCAAAACGTCGATCGGCTGCTCGGCCTTTGAAAAAGCGATCGACGAGATCGCAATCGAATTGACCACGTGGGTTGCGGCGTTGACCGGCCGCGGCGGTGTCCAGGCGTTCTCAAGTTTGAGCGAGCGAGACGTTCAGGATGACTTGGGGAAACACGGGCTTTTGATCTCCGCCGCCGAACTGGATCCGGAAACGTTGCAGCCCGCCATCAAGGCCGCTTTGGGAACAGGGCAGACAAAGGGACGACTGGCGTGGCAGGTCAGTTTGCCGGAAGCGATGTTGCACGACGAAGAGGCCAAGGTCGTCTGCCTGCTTCCCGAATGGGACGTGCGGCGCGGGCGAACGGTGGTCGAGTACGCCGATCGCCAGTCGCGACTGGAATGGATCGCGGGCAAATCGACCCTGATCAGTGGTCGCTGCGAAACGACCATCGCGATCGACGGTCAGCCGCTTGAACCCCTGGGCGACTGGGTGTCGACCTGCGAGTACACCGATGACGATGTCCACTATCTGGAAATGGAGCAACTGCACGAGGCCGGTTATATCTTGCAGCGGCAGTTTATGGTCCTGCGTGAAGATCGCTGTTGTTTCTTTGCCGACGCGATCGTTCGGGGACAGTTTCATGAAGAGTTGCGTCGCGCCGCCGACGCGCGGCACGACCGTGACCAGGGGGGGAGCAACGACGCGGCATCGGTCTCTCTGCCGTTGATCGACTATCAGATCCGTTTCCCGCTGGCCGATGGAATCGCTGTAGAGACCGAAGCGGAGACGACGGAGTTGTTTCTTGGCGACCATCGTCGACGCGCGTTGGTGTTGCCATTGTCGGCAGCGGAATGGAAAAATTCGCTTTCACCGACGCGGCTGCGGGAGACCGAAGATCGACACCTGTTGCTCGCGTCACAGGGGCACGGTCAGTTGTTTGTGCCCCTGTGGGTGGACGTTTCTCGGGACCGCTTTTCGATGAAACGAACGTGGCGACAGCTGACCGTTGCCGAGCAATTGAAACTGATCCCGCAGCGTACCGCCGCGGCGTATCGGATTCAGATGGGAAAGGCCCAGTGGATTGTGTACCGTTCGATGGCAGCGTCGGGGCCACGAACGTTCATGGGCAAACAATTGATCGCGGACTTTTATTGTGCCCGATTCGATGCCAAGGAAGAGTCCTACGAAGACTTGATCACGGTGGAAGACAATCCCAGTTGACGCAATGAACGCGATGTCGCAGCCCCATGAGACCGCCCAACGGATCCGTCGCAATTGGATGGCCGTCAACGACGAGGTTCGTCACGCCGCCGACGCGGCGGGTCGGGACCCCGGTTCGGTCCGCGTGATCGGCGTTTCGAAGTATGTCGACGCCGCCACGACAGAAATGCTCTTTGACGCCGGCTGCAGTGACCTGGGCGAGAGCCGTCCGCAAGTGTTGTGGCAGAAAGCCGCAGCGATCGCCCCGGCCGTTTCCGCTGACCCCCAACGCAACTTGCGCTGGCACATGATCGGTCATGTCCAAACCAACAAACTCCGGCGGATGCTCCGCTTTGATCCGCTGATCCATTCGGTCGACAGCGAGCGGTTGTTGCGCGCGATCGACCAGGAAGCGAGTCGTCAGCAACGCGTCGCCGAGGTCTTGTTGGAAGTCAACATCAGCGGCGATGAGAGCAAGACCGGTCTTTCGCCCGAGGCGGTCGGTCAGCTGTTGAAGATTCCCGGACTCACCGCGGTGCGGGTCGTGGGATTGATGGCGATGGCGGGATGGGGAACGGAATCGGCGGAGGCGGCGGGCCAGTTTCGCAGCGTTGCGGAGCTGCGTGATCGGCTGGTCGAATCCGGTGGTTACGAGTTGCCGGAGTTGTCGATGGGGATGAGCGGAGACTTTCGCGAAGCCATTGCCGCGGGGGCGACAATGGTGCGGATCGGGTCGGCGCTGTTTGAAGGCGTGATCTAAAGTGGCGTAAGCTTTCAGCTTGCGATTGCCGAGCTCGCGAGGCATGCCTGGTCACCGCTTCGGTGGAGGCAGAGACCGGGCGGCACGCGCCGCTTCCGCCAGCGCCTTCGATTGGCAAGCAGGATGCTTACCCTACGGTTACGCTTTCTTGGCGAAGGCGCGTTTCAGTTCGTCCAAACCGGTCAGACCGCGGGCGATGGTCAGCACCGCTTCGGTTTGCACGCCGTGGAAGCCTTCGGATTTGGCGATCCCCGCCAGCCGTGCGACGTCCTGGGTTTTGGTCAATGCGTCGCGCAGCTGCGGACCGGGCGTGAGCAGTTCGAAAATGGCGATGCGTCCCAGGTAGCCGCGGCCCTGGCATTTGTGGCACGGCGTGATCGGCGCGGGGCGACCGTTCTCATCGACCTGTTGTTCGATCGGCGGCGGAATGAAGGGCTGGTACAACAGCGTGACGCGTCCCGGCGGAATGCCGAGTTGTTGCAACAGTTGAGGCGGCGGCTGGAATCCGACCTTGCAGTTATCGCAAAGTCGGCGGACGAGACGTTGGCCGAGCACGCAGGAAACCTTTTGTGCGATCACGGCGCGTTGATCGGGGTATTGGGCGATCAAACGCACCAGGCCCTCGACCGCCCCGCCGGCGACCATCCGTGTGATGATTTTCTTTTCCGCTTTGCTGACTTGGTCGAGCGCCAGTTGGAAGGATTCGGCATCGACGGTTCCGGGGAACAGAAAGACGTCGGGTTCTTTGAGGATCGCCTTGCGGACCGCTTCGTAGGGCGTCAGGCCCGTGCTGCCGCCGTAAAGATTGGCGTTGATGTTGATGATTTCAGGCTCCGGTCGGGCCTGGTCTTCGAACGACTGGAAATCTCGCAAGAAGCGGTCGGCGGCGTTGATTGCGACGTTCCAGGTCGTCGTCAGGCCTTCGGTTTTCGGAGCGGTCAGCAGCACGATGTCTGCTTCGTCATTGAGGTGCTGTTTCAAGGCGGTGACCATTTTGTCCCGCATGCCGAGATCGCTGAGCGTCTCGAAGGGGATCTGCAGCGAATCCAGGCGAACCAGGACGCGTTCGCCCGTGGGCACACCTTGGGACTGCATCACCAGGTCGAACTTTTCTTTCTTGAGTTTGACCGCGACCGATCCCGACTGGGCACTCCGTCGATCGGCGGGGTTGAGCAGGCACAGTTGCTTGAGCGCGAACAACATGCCGTCGCCGGTTTCGCGATCGAGTGCCGGCAACTGTTCCCACAGGCCGTCGATCAGGTACCGCATCGCGCAGCCGGCGGCCGTGAAGTCGAGCAAGACCTGCGTGGCACGCGACTGAATCGCGTGGGAGATCTGCCCGGCGGCGACTTCATAACCGGCACCCTGGCGGGTGCTGATCAGCAGTGCCTGGACTTTCGTGTTGTCGCTGAGCTTGGGCGAGAATTCGACGGGGGCAACGGATTGCCAGAGCTGTGGTGGGGGTTGTTCGGCCATCAATTACGGGCAAGAGCAGATGAGTTGAGTTGGCAAAGGAAGTGGTCGCCGCAAGAGCTTACAAGATACCGGGGGCTTTCACATCGATGCCCTTGAGAGCCATTTTCAGCGCGTCTTTGTTCGGCGCGACGGCGAAGGCGGTGGGGCGATCGATCAATTCGTCATCGATCAGGCCTTTCAGACTCATGGTGAAGTCTTGCATTCCGTCATCGGCACCGATGCGAATCGCGTCGGGCAGTTTCTCGTCCTTGCCTTCCAGGACAAGTTTTCGGATCGTCGGGTTGAACGTCATCACTTCGCAGGTGGGAACCCGCGAGACGCCGGGTTTGATGCTTTTGAGTAGTTTTTGGGCGACGATGCCTTTCATGTTGAACGCGATGGCGCTGCGAATGGCGTTGTGCATTTCTTCGGGAAACAGGTCCAAAATCCGGCCGATCGTCGTCGACGCACTCGCCGCGTGGATGGTCCCGAACACCAGGTGACCGGTTTCGGCGGCGTGAATCGCCGTCATGAAGGTCTCTTCGTCACGAAGTTCCCCGACCAAGATGATGTCGGGGTCTTCCCGCACCGCATGCTTCATCCCGATGCTGAAATCCTTGACGTCCTGTCCCATTTCCCGCTGGTTGATCAGGCACTTGTCTTCGGTGAAGATAAATTCGATCGGGTCTTCGAGGGTCAGAATGTGTTTACGGTAGATCGAATTGATGTAGTTGAGCATCGATCCGATCGTCGTGCTTTTGCCGCTACCGGTCACCCCGGCCAGCAGCACCATGCCCTGTTCGTAGTGGCACAGGCCTTCGATCGAATCGGGCAGGTACAGCCCGCGAAAGTCGGGGATGAAGTTATTGATCCGCCGGGCGACCAGGCCGATATTCCCCAGCGACTTGAGCATGTTGACACGGAAACGCCACCGCACGCCGTCGACCATCATCAGGTAGGCAAAGTCGGCACCGCCTTCTTCTTCGAAGATCAGCAGGTTCCGCTCGTCCATCATCGGCAGCAACAGGTCGACCATCTCTTCGGAGTCGATCGGGCCGCGGTTGAGTGGTTTGAGCGACCCGCCGACGCGGACCATTGGCGGCTGGCCGACCTTGAGGTGCAAGTCGCTGCCTTCCAGCTTGACGAGGGCTCGGAACAGTTTATCGACCTCCAGCTCTTCCCGCTGATGGAGCAGCGATTGGCGGAGTCGATTGGCGACAGCTTCTGCGGTGGTGGAACCGGTGGGGTGGGGAGCCGAAGCAGTCTTGCCGTTTTTATGAGCCATTTCGAGTCTTACAGAAAAAGGAGGAGCCGGGCCAAACGCGCGGGTCAGAAATGCACACGGGTCAGAAATCGCCTTGCGGGAGTTTCAGCCATCTTATTCTAGGCCAAGGATGGTAACGCTCAATGGACTCGGCGTGGGCTCGATCCGCTTTGAATCGAAACTCTCTCGGTGACCGGGGCACCCAAATTGGGTCCGATGACCACCATTTTGACCGGGAATCGCGATTTGGGGGTTCTCGCAGGGTTTTCAGGGTTGTTGCAGGTTTTAGCAGCGGGTGCGCAAAATACCCCTGGAAGCATCGGATTGCATTTCTTCCAATTTCATCTTTTCATTATTCCGACCATCCCGTTTCCCTCTGGAGAGCTTCATGTCGCGTCCTGTCACCCTGTTTACCGGTCAATGGGCAGACCTTCCGTTCACCGACATGGTCCAAAAAACGAGCGGATTCGGCTATGACGGCATCGAACTGGCATGCTGGGGCGATCATTTTGAGGTCGACAAGGCGATCGCGGAGGACGATTACTGCGACAAGAAACGCCAGGCGCTCGACGACGCCGGGCTGCAATGCCATGCGATCAGCGCCCACCTGGTCGGCCAAGCCGTCTTGGATCTGATCGACCAACGCCACCAAGCGATCTTGCCGGAATATGTTTGGGGCGACGGTGATCCCGATGGGGTCAACACCCGGGCGATCGAAGAACTGAAGAACACCGCACGGGCGGCCCAGAAATTCGGCGTCGAAGTCGTCAACGGCTTCACCGGCAGCAGCATTTGGCACCTGCTGTACTCCTTTCCCCCGGTTCCGCCGAGCATGATCGATGCCGGGTTCGATCTGCTGGCCGAGCGATTCAATCCGATCCTGGACGTGTTCGGCGAATGCGGCGTGCGGTTCGCGCTGGAAGTCCACCCGACCGAAATCGCTTTCGATATCTACACCGCCGAGCGAGCGCTCGAAGCTCTCGACCACCGGCCCGAATTCGGGTTCAACTTTGACCCCAGCCACCTGATTTGGCAGGGCGTCGATCCGGTCAAGTTCCTGCGTCGTTTCCCCGATCGGATCTACCACGTGCACATCAAGGATGCGATCGTGACCTTGGACGGAACGAGCGGGATCAACTGCAGCCATCTGAATTTCGGTGACCCACGACGCGGGTGGGACTTCCGCAGCCCAGGACGCGGCGGGGTGAACTTCGAAGAAATCATTCGCGCGCTCAACGACATCGGGTACAACGGACCGCTGTCGATCGAGTGGGAAGACAGTGGAATGGAACGCGAGTTCGGCGCCGCCGAAGCCTGCCAGTTCACCAAAAAGCTGGATTTCTCGCCCAGCACCCGCGCCTTTGACGCGGCCTTTGACGACGACAATGACTGAGTCCAACCGATGATCTCTATCACCGTCAACGGCCGACGCGTCGAAATCGATTCGGAAATGAGTGTCGAGCAACTGCTCGACACCGTCGATGTGCCGCCGAACTACTTGGCCGTCGAGATCAACGCGGACGTGGTCCCACGTGAAACGTATGCCGACACGATCGTTCGTGACGGCGACGACGTCGAAGTCGTAACCCTGGTCGGAGGCGGATAATCCATTGTCCATCGCATCTACATCCAACGCTTCCGCCGAGACCGATGACGCACCGCTCGTCGTGGGCTCTCACACCCTGGCCAGCCGGCTGATCGTCGGCACCGGGCGTTACGACACGATGGAGCAGATGCGTGACTCGCTCGATGCGTCCGGATCCGATTGCGTCACTGTGGCCGTCCGCCGCGAACGGCTTTACGACCGCGGCGGCAAGAATATCCTGGATTTCATCGATCTGGATCGTTACACCTTGCTGCCCAATACCGCCGGTTGCTACACCGCCGCGGATGCCATTCGCGCCGCCAAACTGGGTCGCGAAATCCTCAAAACGCTCGGCAACCCCGGTGCGGATTGGGTGAAGCTCGAAGTCCTCGGCGATAGCAAGACCTTGTTGCCCGATCCCGCCGAGACGGTGGCGGCGTGTCGCGAACTGGCCGCCGACGGATTCCAAGTCCTCTGTTACACCAGCGATTGCCCCGTCACCGCGCGGCGACTCAAAGAGGCGGGCGCGGCCAGTGTGATGCCCGCCGGCAGCCCGATCGGCAGCGGACAGGGATTGCTCAACCCCAACAACCTGCGAATCATCCTGGAATATCTCAAGGAAGACGATCCGGATTACCCGGTGATCATCGACGCCGGAGTCGGCACCGCGAGCGACGTCAGCCAGGCGTTCGAACTCGGCGGGGACGCGGTGCTGTTGAATACCGCGATCGCCCACGCCCGCGACCCGGTTCTGATGGCCAAGGCGATGAAGCACGCCGCGATCGCAGGTCGTCACGCCTATCGGGCCGGCCGCATTCCCAAGCGACTTTATGGGACCGCATCAAGTCCCGCCGAAGGTGTCATCAGCACGCGGCCCTACGGCAGCAACGCCTAAGTACAAAACATTAAAGGGTGGCGTAAGCTTCCAGCTTGCGTTTCACAAGTGAAACCGAGAACGCAAGCTGGAAGCTTACGCCACTTTGTTGCCGACTAATCTTCTTCTTCGTCGTCCTCGGTGTCCAAGGCCGTCAGGTCGACGACTTCACCGATCGCCAGCGCCAGTCGCCCCAGGATGGCGAAGTACATGAACACCACGCCGATCGACAGGATCACGCCGATCGCGATGCTGGCCGGCGAGAGGGAGCACATCACGAAGTAGCCGAACAGGGCGGCAAACAGGAGTCCGGTCGAAAAGTAGAACGCGCCCCACTCTTCCTGGCACCGCGTGATGCTCTTGCTGATGTCGGCGGAAAAGGGCGACGTGATCGATTGCTCGTCCAGCATCGAAAGCAAGATGATCGGAAACGCGGCATAGATCGAGAACATCACCAGACCCAGCTTGACCACCGGGTCGGCGCCAAACACCGTGGCGATGACGTAGGCCGGTCCCACGGCGATCGCGGTCGCCGCAACGACCAGCCACAGCGATTCAAACCAGGCGGTCGGGTCGAGCGTGGGCCAGTCTTCGATGCGGTCATGTTCGTTGGCAACGCCGAAAAGGATCGCGAATCCACAGGACACCGTCAGGGTGATCCCGAGTAATCCCAGCGGAAACATGCCCAACGCAAAGACCGGCACTGCGACCGTCAGGGCCGCGGGAATCGCCAGCAGGATCGAGAGTCCTAAAAAATGGCTGATGACTCCAGGGTCGACGAAGATCCCGAAGACGGTTTTGAACCATCCGATGGTGCTGGGTGCGTCGAACGCCGGTTCGGACCGCTTCTCGTCGGGCTCCCGAGCGGCCTCGCGGAGCAGTTCGTCGGCGCTTTTCTTGAAGGGATCCTCCGGCCGCCCGGTTGCGCCCGTTTCGATAAATTGAAACGTCTCGGCGTTGTCGTCACGCTGCGGCTTGGTCTTCTTTCTCGGCGGCTTGGGGACGCGGACTTCGCTGTAGCAGTCCCCGCACTTGATCGTCTTTCCGGTCTGCTTGGCTTTGGCCGACAGCATGCTGCCACAGATCGGGCAGGTCACCCGAAACTCTTCGTTCGGGTCGATCGTTGGGGCCGCTTCGGGTGTCGGGGTCGGCTTGGCCGCCGCCGGACTGGTCGTCGGGCCGGCTGCGGGACCAGCCGCGAAGCCAGGCAGTTCGTCCAGTGATGGCAGTCCAGCGAACAGGTCTGCCGGATCCGATTCGCTCTCCAGGCCATCGTCATCGGAGACGTCAACGAACGGATTCTCGCCGAACAGATCGTCGTCGTCGTCGTCGATATCTGGTGGCGCGGCCGCTGGTGATCCGGATTTGGATGCGGTGGGTGTCGCGGTGAGTTCCTCTGGATCGGCCAGCGACAACCAGTCCTCATCCTCCGCGCTCGATCCGGCTCCACCGAGTGAAGACGGGGCGAGGAACTCCTTCAGGCAACTGGGGCATTGCACGCGTCTGCCGGCATGGGCCGCACCGACCGTGACGGCGGAATGGCACTTCGGGCAATGGACGATATCAGACATGGACGGCTCGCCAGCAACCCGATCGGGATCGCACGGAGGGGTGGGGCAAAGACAACGCGGCGGATTGCCTTCATATTATCGTAGCACCACAGCCGACTTCCAGTGGTTCACCTCGTCCGCACGAGAGCTTTGTCAGCGGCTCGTTTGACGGTACCTGACCCCTTTTCCGCGGCATCCTCAATCAGAGGACTCGTCGCCTCGTCCACTACCCGGAAATTGAGCTGCACTAGCGAGGCAGGGCCATGTTGACCAGGCTTTTCCGCGGCATCCTCAATCAGAGGACTCGTCGCCTCGTCCACTACCCGGAAATTGAGCTGCACTAGCGACGCAGGGCCATGTTGACCAGGCTCTCGATGGCGGTCGTCGTCTTCTTTTGGATCTGAACCCGGTCGCCGGGCCGCAATCCGTAGTCGGTCGTGGGGTCGACGGTCCCGTCGTCGGCAAATTGGATCTCCATCCGCACCCCGGAAATCGAATCCGGTGAGGGGCGGTAGAGGGTTGCCTGGACGTTGCCGAGCTTTTTGAGCACGCCGGTTTGGGTCAGCAGTTCACTGACAAAGACGCTCTTTTGGCCCGGCGGCAGCGGCAGCACACGGACGGGCTGTTCGTCTTCGGCGACTTGCAGCACGATCGCGTTTTGTGCTTTGGCTTCACGGATTTTGTGATAGGCCTCCTCGGTCAGCCCGGCATGACCCGACAGCGCCGTCGCCGGCGCGGTGCCGTCGAGCATTTGGTAGGGCGATGTGTTTTTCGCCGATCCGGGGGACAGCAGGCTCGCGGCGGGGTTCATCAGGTCCAGTCCGCGTGCCGAGGGGAGCGTCGAGCACCCGGTGGTCAACGCGATCAGCAGCGGAGCGAGGGACGCGGTCGCCCAGCGGGCCGGCAGAACGCGGGTGATGGCCGTTTTTCGAGGTGAATCGATGGTGCGATCGGAGGCGGTCATGGTCGCAAGGCTCGGTAGGTTGGTCGCAAGACGCCGTGTGATCGTCGCACGGCGCCGGGGAAGTGCCGAAATCGACGGGAAATGCGTCGGGGAAGGAGGCTTAGGAAGAGTTTTCGGCCGCCCGAGCGTGGATCTTGAGAAATCTGAACTCTTTCGCTCAAGAAAGATTGGTGGGGGATTACTTCTTTCGCCGGATCCCCTGTGTTTGTATAGTCTTGACCCTTCGACGCGTTTCCGGCGAAAAATGAGACAACACGGGCGGCCCGCTCTGGGGCTCGCCCGGCCATCGCTGACCCGAGCGAGACCTGCTCGGTTCCGATGGACCCAGGTCAAACGGACTCGGTTCCGATGGACTCGGGTTGGCCGTGTCGAAGTCGATTAGATCACAATAGCAATCCAACGAACAAACCGGCTGAGGAGCCCCCACGCGATACGATGGGGGGAAATGTGCCATGGCACGACAATGTGAAGTTTGCGGAAAGAAAGTGCAGATGGGCAATCGCATCGAAACTCGCGGTAAAGCGAAGTATTTGGGCGGTGTCGGTACCAAAATCACCGGAATCACCCGTCGCAAGTTTGTTCCCAACCTGCAGAAGGTCCACGTGACACTGCCCGACGGCGTCAACAAATCGATGCGCGTTTGCGTTCAGTGCATCCGCAGCGGAGCGATTCGCAAGCGAGTGCGAACCAAGCCGTTTGACGTCAGTGGCGCCAAATAGCCGACCGCGAGGAAGTCATGGCATTATCGGCAGACGACGTTCGCAAGCTGGCCCTGCTGGCGCGACTGGAAATTTCCGACGAAGAAGTCGAGCATCTCGGCCCGCAGTTGGAAAGCATTCTCGGTTTCGTCGCGAAGTTGTCCGAGCTGGACACCAGCGACGTCGAGCCGATGACGACGGCGCTGGACGTCGATAACCGCTGGCGCCGCGATGAGATCACGCCGGGACTGGATCGCGCCGCCGCCTTGGCCAATGCCCCCGCGGCCGATGACGAGTGCTTTCTCGTGCCGCCCGTGCTGGGATAGTGCGTCGTCAGCACGTTCGCTGCCGCACCGAGGCCCGTGGGGTCTGCGCCCAATGCCACTTAATTTGGCAACGTCGTCACCACTAGGCCCGCGGCTAGCGCCGACGGCTCACTAAATCGACAGCCCGCGAGCCGTCCGGTGTCGGCGTGAACACGCCCTGAAAGACCGGAGGGCTCGCGCCCTTCCGCTCACAAAAAGCACCCCGATTGGTGCCACAATAGGCGGCATGCGGCTTGCGCTGCTAGCTCGCCCAAAACGGCTGATTCAATCAACAGTCCGCTACGGCTTCAGCCTTGAGCATTCGGTCACGCGACGATCAATAGAAGTTGTACTTCGAATTGTTCGGATCGAAGTCGGCGTCGGTCAGTCCGACGTTCAGCTTCAGATTCAAGTAGTTGTACTCTTCAATCACCGACAGCTTCTCTTGGTTCGGCGCGGGCCAATCGTAGGCGACGTAGCGGATCGGCACGTTGAGTTCTTCGTCCATGTACACCTTGGCCTGGTAGAACAGCAGGTCCGGTCGTGGTGTGGGCTGGGTGACGGTCAGCAGCATGCAGGGTCGGTCGTTGACCTTGATGCCGGTTCGCATCTCGGCTTTGACGTCCGGCAATTGTTTGGCTTGTTCGCCCCGCTCGATCAGTTTGACGAGCAGATTCTCCAGCCCGATCTCGGTCATCGGGTACCGCTGCCCGCGCATGGCTAGCGTGCCGGTCGGCGGCAGATTCACCGTCGGCAGGAAGCGGCCTTTGAAACCGCCTTCGTGCGCGATCAGGTTTCCGTTGTTGCGGCCTTCGACGTACAGGACTTCGCGGCCCTTGATGCTGGCCGGTTTGACGAAGCTCAGGTAAACGCTGAGCGGCTGGACGATCTGGTTGTCGACGACTTTGCGGCAGCGAATTTTTGCCGACATGTACTCGTGCGGGCCGAGCGTGTCGCCGATTCGTTCCCGTTTGATCAACAGCGCCGTGTAGTCGTTGATTGTGTTTTGACAGTTCACCAGGCTCCGGCGCGCCCGCATCAGAGCCTCGTCGAGTGCCGACAGTTTGACCGGGGGGCTGGGGGCCAGGCTCGCCGCGTTGGCCACGCGATGGACCGGTTCAACCAAGTGGGGCGGCGTGGCGAACGATTGTTCGGCAGCGGAGGTCGCTGCGAGTGAGCCCAGAAGGGCGAGAAATTGACGTCGTTGCATCTCGATTGCTTCCTTGCGCGTGCGTCGGACGACCGGAAAAAAGGACGGCCTTGGTGGTCGTATCGCCGCAGATGCTACGTGAAGATGAGGAGTTCCACTGGCAGGCAATCATCCGGAGCAATCGTCGTATCCGTTGCCGAGCGTTTCGACCGGATCAACACCATCAAATTAAAGGAGTCGATTCCGCTCGGGATGCAGCGTGAGCCGTGGTGGGATCACTGTTAGCGAAAAAGTCGATGATTCCGCTAGAGGAATTCAGTTTTTCCTCAAGTTGCAAGTTCGCCCCATGAGTTGCAAGTCAGCACGCGGCGTCAGCCGGTGGCATCAGCACGTGGCATCAGCACGTGGCATCAGCACGTGGCGTCAGCCAGTGGCGCGAGTTACGTGTGCGTCCCCGCAACGCCTCCCGCCGTGACGACGCGATCGTCTCTGGCGAGGGCGCCGGCTGGCTCTGAAGCCGTTGAGGGGTGAAAATGTACGGGGCTTGCGCGCCAGCGGCAAAGCTGGGATAATCGTTCACCGCGCCCTCGCGATTGCCATTCCTTCCCCCCCGTCCACTAGCGTTTCTTCGCCTATGTCCGGTCGTCCCAGTCCACACGCCGCCCCGCTTCCCGAGCCCTCGACCATTCCCGAAAACGGTTGGCATTGCGGTCACTTCTTTTATCGATTTCGTCGTGAAGCGATGGCGGCGCCGTTGACGCCGGAATGCGTGACGCAGTTTTGTGCGGCACTGTCGCCGCCGGACGATATGGCTCCCGAGCGGATCGCCAGCTATTGGATCAGCGGACACGAGGCTGATTTCGGATTGATCGTCATGGACCCAGACCCGGCGAAGGTCGATGCGATTCACCAGTCGTTGATCGCGCCTCCGTTGGGGCAATTCATCGAAGGGGTTTGGTCATTTGTCTCGATCAGCGAAGTCAGCGAATATGTTCCGACGATCGAGCGATTTCGGGATCGATTGATCTCTGAAGGGGCTGACCCGGAATCCGACGAACTGAAAGCCAAGGTGGCTGCCTATGAGCGCCGTTTGCCGATGATGAATGAGCAGCGTTTGCGTCCGGAGTTTCCCGATTGGCCGGCGGCGTGTTTTTATCCGATGAACAAGAGTCGCGTGCCGGGAGCCAACTGGTTCACCGAACCGTTCAGCCATCGCAACAAGATGATGGCCGAGCACGCTCAGAGCGGGATCGCCTTTGCCGGCAAGGTGTCTCAGTTGATCACCGTCGGTGTCGGCTTGGATGACTGGGAATGGATGGTCACGCTGTGGGCTCGCAACCCGGACTACCTGAAGGACATCGTTTATAAGATGCGTTTTGACGTCGCAAGTGCCAAGTATGCGGAATTCGGGCCGTTCTATGTCGGCTATCGCGCCGGCGCCGAAGAGATCCTGGACCACTGCAAGGTCCGCTAGCAGGCGGGTTTGTTCTCAATGCCGCTAATACCTCGTAAAACGCAGGGAATCAATGCTTCACAGCGTTGAGCACAGGGCCCGTAGGCCCCGCGCCAAACGGCTGATCATCAACTGACATCAGCCGGTTCGCGCGAGCGGCGCCCATCAATGTCGATTGAGCGGCATTGGCTTGTTCTACATCGCTGCCTGCGGACGGGCCGACTGCGCGGCTATGCCAAACGCTCGAACGCTTCGCGATACTTGGCCGCGGTCTGCCGGATGATGTCGTCGGGCAGCTTCGGCGGGTCGCTTTGTTTATCCCAGCCGCATTGTGACAGCCACTCGCGGACGAATTGTTTGTCGAACGAGGGTTGGGCGGCACCGGGGGCGTAAACGGATTCGTCCCAGAAACGCGACGAGTCGGGCGTTAGGACTTCGTCGATCAAAACAACCTCGCCGTCGACCAGGCCGAATTCAAACTTGGTGTCGGCGATCAAAATCCCTCGCGAGCGGGCGTGGTCGGCTGCTGCTGAATAGATCTTCAGTGTTTCGGCTCGCAGACGCAGCGCGAGATCGCTGCCCAGGTCCGCGATCATCCGCCCGATGCTGACGTTTTCATCGTGGCCTTCTTCGGCCTTCGTCGCCGGGGTAAAGATCGGTTCGGGCAGGCGGTCGCATTGGCGTAGCCCGGCGGGAAGCTTGTTGCCACAGACCGCGCCGGTCTCCTGGTACTCCCGCCAGCCGCTGCCTTCCAGGTACCCCCGCGCGACGCATTCAAACGGAACGACCTCGGCCTTTTCGACCACCATGATGCGACCTTCCAGCGGGCCGGTGTCGAACGACGCGGATAAATCCGAGGGGACGGACGTCGATTTCAGGTGATGTCGGACGCCAAGGTGGTTGAACCAGAATGCGCTCATCTGCGTCAGCACGCGGCCCTTTTCGGGAATCCCACACGGCAAAATAAAGTCGAACGCACTGATGCGGTCGGTACTGACGACGAGCAAATCGTCGCCCAAGTCGTACAGGTCGCGAACTTTCCCGCTCTTTCGAGGCAGCGGCAGATTTGTCTGCAGGAGCGCTCCGGCATCGTCGAATTCGTACAGCGATTCGGACTTCGATTCAGCGGGCTGCGTCACGGCGATTCTTCGGGGTTGGGAGTGGTCTGTCGTTCCCGCCTGGGGCGCCGGCTGCGGGAGCGGCCGATTGGACCGGCGTATTGTCGAGAATCTGGCGCCGCTGCCAACCAGTGGCGTTTCGTGACGAGCGAGCCGCCATGGTCGCGGACGACACGATCAGTCGGTAAACTGGCGTCCGATTCCGGATTCTGCCAGTCTGGATTTTGACCTTTGCCTCTTCCATCCCGCAACCGGATTGTTTGGCCCGCACCATGGGGCAATTTCATTTCGCTGTCCCATCCGATTCGACCCAGTTGTTGAAACAAACGCTGTGGAAAGATGCGTACATCTGCGGCATCGAAGGTGTGCCGTGGGAATGCAAGAACAGCGTCCAGGGAGGCGTTCTTTCGATTTCACGACCGGTCGACACCTCGGGAAAGCTGTATTTGACCTGTCCGACGAAGGGGCTCGGTTATCGAACGCTTTCCACTTGCTCGCTGATGCCGCAGGAGCAACCGCATCTGCTGTACCTGGAACTGGCGCGTGGCAGTTGTTATCGGGCACGGGAACAGTCCAGCAATTGGGAACGGGCGGGGCTATCGCTGGGAGATCGATTTCCGGAGCTGGTCGCGCGGGGGACGTCGCAGTTTCTCGATGCGGCCGAAGCGCGGTCGGATCTGCAGGAGTGTTCTCGGCATGCCTTGCAAGCCATCGCCACACTCGAGCAGGCCATCGCCGATCTCGGTGAATCGTTCGCGCTCCAATCGATCGCTTATCGCAAGCAGCGGGAACCACAACTCGGCACGCTTCTGGCCGGCAGTGTGATCCCGCCGTCTCCGACCCGTTCCGCGTTGAGTTCGCGTTTCCAGAAAGCATTCAATTGCGCGGCGGTCCGATTGAACTGGGGGACGATCGAATCCGAAGCGGGGCGTTTCGAATTTGAAGCCAGCGATCGAACGATTCAGTGGTGCGTCGAGCGTGGGATTCGCGTCTTGGCAGGGCCGCTGATTGACTTTCGCAAAGAGCTGATGCCGCCGTGGATGTATCTGATCGAAGACAACTTTGATTCGTTTGTGCAATCGATCACGCATTACACGCAGCGGGTGGTTGAACGTTATCGCGGTTCGGTGCAGCTTTGGAATTGTGCCGCGGGATTGAATACGCCCGGGCCGATCGCGTTGGACGACGAGCAAGTCATGCGGCTCGCCGTCGCCGTGCTGCAAACCGTCCGCCGCATCGATCCCAATACGCCGGCGATCATTTCGTTTGATCAGCCCTTCGGCGAATACTTGGCAAAGCACCGTGATGGGATTTCCGCCTTGCACTTTGCCGATGCACTCGCACGCAGCGGGTTGGGAATGGCGGGCGTCGGGCTGGACGTACGATTAAATTATTCCAGCGATGCGACGTTGCCACGGTCGGCGCTCGACTTCGGCCAGATGATTGACCGCTGGGCGACGTTGGGGATGCCGATGTTGGTCCAATTGACGATCCCCGGCGGTTCCGGCGAAGACGAAAAAGCGATGTGCAAACAGTCGACGTTGATCAGCGGAACGAATCCATTGGAATTGTCGACCAACCAGCTTCGCATCGCCGGTCCGATCGTCCGCACGTTGCTCGCCAAGCACGTGGTGCATGGGATCGTTTGGGACGGTTGGGCGGACAACGAACGGCACGTGCAAAGTCACTCCGGCGTGATCGATTCGCTCGGTGTGCCGCGACCAATGTTGGACTATTTTGAACGGCTTCGACAGGAACTTTTAACGTGAGGCACCCACAATGAATCTGCATTCTGCTCTCTACGCGTTGGTGGTCGGTTTCGCAGCGCTAGCCATCGGGCAACCGCTCGTATCGGCTCAAGATGACACGACTCAAGGCGACACGGCCGAGACCATCAAGCCGACCGGCAAGGTCGAATTGGTTCAAGACGGATTCGCGTTTACCGAAGGTCCTGCCTGGGAGCCGAAATCCAAAACGCTGTTGTTCACCGACATTCCCAACTCCGCCATCCACCGGCTCCACCCCGACGGATCGATCAGCCTGTTCACCGGTGACTCCAAACACACCAACGGCATCTTGATCCCCCGCGACGGACGCATCTTGGCCTGTCAAATGGATGGCCAAGTCGTTCGCTATGACGAACACGCCAACGCGACCGTGTTGGCGTCGCAGTACGATGGCAAACGATTCAACGCGCCCAACGATTTGACCGTTGACGGCGAGGGTGGAATCTATTTCACCGACCCGCTGTTCCGCGCCCCCACGCCGCTGCCGCAAACCGTTCAGGCGGTCTACTACATCGCCTCCGACGGCACCGTCTCTCGCGTCACCGAGGGTTTGGCCGCGCCCAACGGTATCGGCATGTCGCCCGATCGGAAACGTCTTTATGTCTGTCCCAGCCAACAGGCCGAGATGCTGGTTTACGAGGTCACCGGACCCGGAAAGTTGTCTCCGCCGAAAACGTTCTGCACCGTGGAGCAACCCGAAGGGAAATCGGGAACCGGCGCCGACGGGATCGCGTTGGATGTTCAAGGCGATGTTTACATCACCACCCACATCGGTGTGCAGATCTTTTCTCCCGCCGGAGAACAGATCGGCGTCGTCTCGTTTCCCCAGCAGCCGGCCAACGTCTGCTTCGGTGGCGACGATTGGAAAACCATGTTTGTCACCGCCCGCACCGGTCTGTACCGCGTCACCATGCCGATTCCCGGATTGCACTGAAACCATGCTTACCAGTTCGTTTGATCCCAGCCATTTGTCCGAAAGTGTTTTCGCCGTGCCGCCGCTGGCGCGTGACGGTGATGGCGAAGTCTGTTCCGTCGAGAACGCCAAACTGATTCGGTTTCTCGAAGACGGCGGAATCCGGTCGTTGTTGTACGGTGGAAACGCCGTCTTCTATCACATGCGGCTCAGCGAGTACGCCAAGACCCTGACGATGCTCAGTGAAACCGCCGGCGACCAGACCTCCGTCGTGCCCTCGATCGGCCCGGCCTACGGATTGGCCGTCGATCAAGTCGATATCTTGCGCGAGTATGACTTTGCCACCGCGATGTTGCTGCCGGCGCGTGATGTCGTGGACCAGCAAGGCATCGCGACCGGCATTCGTCTGCTGGCCGAACGCTACGGCAAACCCCTGGTGCTGTACCTGAAATTTGATCGTTGGCTGGATGCCCAATGGGTCGAGGCGTTGCACCGCGACGGCGTCATCTCGTGGATCAAGTACGCCGTCGTTCGGGATGATCCCAGCCACGACGATTATCTCAATGAAATCCGCGACGTCTTTCCGGCCTCGCGGATGGTCAGCGGAATCGGCGAGCAACCCGCCATCGTGCACCTGCGTGACTTCGGCATCACCGGTTTCACCAGCGGATGCGTCTGCGTCGCGCCGGCACGCAGCATGGAAATGCTCCGCGCGATCCAAGCCGGTGATTTGGAAACCGCCGAGTCGATTCGACAGTGGTTCTTGCCGCTGGAAGACCTACGGAACACCTACAGCCCGATCCGTGTGCTGCACCATGCTGTCGCCGAAGCCGGCATCGCGGCGACCGGTCCGCTGCTGCCGATGCTCAGCGACCTGGATGATTCCCTGGTCACCAGAATCCGCGACGCGGTGGCCGGTATGACCGTGGGGTAAGCTTCCAGCTTGCCTCGATGGGGGACAAGCGGAAGGTCGACAGGAAAATGGGTGACAGGAAAATGTCTTGGTTCCAACCTTGGCACTTCCGTGGGGCAACGCAAGGCAGGTTCGCGTCACTGGCCTTTCGCTTCGGCCAGATACTGATCTTTGATCTCGACATAGTGGGCCGGCGAGTAGAGGAAAAAGCGGACCTCTTTTTCGCTGACGGGGCGGAGCTGTTTGCAAGGGTTGCCCACGTACACGAAACCGCTTTCGAGTGTCTTGCCGGGTGGCACGACACAGCCGGCCCCCACGATGACTTCGTCGGGGATCACGGCGCCATCGTTGACCACGGCGCCGTTGCCGATCAGAACGCGGTTGGCGACGGTGCAGCCGTGCAGGATCGCGCGGTGGCCGATCACCACGTCGTCGCCGATCGTCAACGGCCATCCGCCGGGATTGAAATCACCGTCATGGGTGGTGTGCAGGACGGCGGTGTCCTGCACATTCGTGCGGTCGCCGATTTTGATCGGCTCCATGTCGCCGCGGATCACCGCCCCCGGCCAGACCGAGGCATCATCACCCAAGACAACGTCGCCGATTACCGTGGCCGCCGGATCGATATAAACGCGTTTGCCCAGACGCGGAGTGATCCCACCGAAAGAGCGAATGGAGAGCGACATAAACGGTTTCATTTTGCGGGAAGAAGAACAGAAGAAAACGGCACAAGTCTACCGGATTTTCGATCGGGCGAGGGCTGGGGAGAACGTCGACAGGAAAATGGGTGACAAGAAAAGGGTGGGGATCCGACCCCGGCTTGGTCTGCGGTGCTCTGCTTGTTTTCTTGTCTGGTTTCCGACGTCGTTATTCTGTTGCCCGACATTTTTCTGCCATCCCAGCCATGACGTCATCGACAGGAATCAAAAAAGGCACCCCGAAACATGTCCGGGGTGCCTGATCGAAGCGATGATCTATCACGCGTCATTGTCGTGATTACTCGACAGCGGACTCGACTTCGGTGTTGCTTTCGACTTTGGTGTCGCCGGTGACCTCAGCGTCCGCATTGATTTCAGCGTCGGCATTGAGTTCGGCGTCCGTGTTAGCGTTCTGGTTGCGATTGTTACGGCGGTTCGAACGTGCATCCGCGGCGTCGTTCGATCCGTCGACACGACTTTGGACATCGAGCGTGGTTTCGTCGCGACTCGATTGATCGGCACGATCGTTGTCGCGTTGTCCTCGTCGGTTTGCGTCGCGTCGGTCGACCTGAACGCTGGCTGCCGATTCAGTGCTGGCATCCTGTTCAGTCGCCTGGTTGAGGTTCAGGTCGCTACGCAGCGAAGCGATTGCACGCCGCAGTTCTGACATTTCGCGTTCAAGACGATCGACTCGATTGGCGAACTGCGTTTGGTCGCGGTCCATTTGTTGACGGTTGTTGTTTGAACGACGATCGCCAGATTGACTGTGGCTTTGTTCGTTCAAGGTGGCGGTCAATTCTTGCTCTTGGCCATTGCGTTTCACTGTCAGTGCCACTTGAGCATTGTCGTCGGCCGAAGCGATTCGCTCGCTCAACCAACCCGCGGACTCGATCTTTTGTCCGTCCGCGGTGATGATCACGTCACCTTCGCGAATTCCGGCCTGAGCTGCAGCGCTACCGCGTGCGACGCGGGTCACTCGAACTCCTTGATCGGTTTCCTCGATCGCGACGCCTAGCCGCCCGCCTTGGTTGGCTTGAGCGGAATACTGCGTGTTGCGATCCGCTTGATATTGCGATCGGTCATAGGCTTGCGCATTCACCTGCCCGGAGGACTGCATCCGCTGGTCTTGGTACGACCGAGAATATGATTGGTTGTAGCCGTCGTTCCATTGTGAACGATTGGGTTGCTGCGAATATTGAGGTTGATTCGCTGGGAAGTAGACCGCTCGGCCTTGGCCATCGAGATGAAACAGACGGCCTTGTTCGTCGCGGTAGACGGTTGCGGAGCGGCCTTGAACGTAGCCCTGTCCTTGGTTGTATCCCTGGTTGTACGGCTGTCCGTAACCGTTGTTGTATTGCGGGCCATAGTTTGGTTGGCGATCGGAGTAGGTCGATTGCAGACCTTGGTTGATTCCATCGCGAACAACTTGGTCAAAACTGTTCCCTTGGATCGCACTGCGGGTGGCACCCCGAATTCCGCTTCGGATCGCGTCTTCTGATTGGAAATCGCGCGAATCGATGCGGTTCCCCGGGCTCAACCGATCTTCGATCGCATCGGAGATTGCGTTTTGTGCCGATGCCATCGGGATCGTCAAGGCAAGCGCGGCGCCTGCTGTCATCAATCGAAATGAAGTCTTCATGTGAATTTTTTCCTGCATGGAGAGGGAGGATGTGTCTCACGCCAATGCGTTGGCCGAACAGATACCACCGTGGTAGTTCAGCGATCCGTTCCTGCCGCCAAACGTCATGACGGTCGGGGTTGTGGAACGGTGCGAGACGGAGTTCCAGGAGGACGCAAATGCAGTGCCGAACGGCGCGTCCCTGCGTGACAAAAGAATGACGCGAATCGGATTCAGGCTTGGTACCTGCTCCCTTTTTCGCAACTTGGACGGTTTGATTTTGCGGGAAGGCGATCAGAAGAACACGACACGGGGCTGCCGGATTTCTGATCGGGCGCGGGTTGGGGAGATGGCAGACAGGAAAATGGGTGACAAGAAAATGGAGTGGGCCTGATCCCGGCTTCGTCAGTTCTGTTTTCCTAACGGTCGTATTATCGATTTTCTGCCATCGCGGGCATGAACAAGCGTGATGACTCCCCAGGCCTGATTGGACGTGTCAGGCGGCGGCGCGGCCGTTTTGGCGAAGGCGTAGTTCTTCGTTTTGCAGCAGGTTGCGGTGGGATTCCCCGCTCAGGGCGGCTTCCACGCGGCGGTTGACACTTTTTCGCATCGCGCGGTGGTAGCCGACCGAGGCGGCGAACAGCGTGATCAGATCGACGAAGGACGATTGGGCGGCCAGCGGGTGCGGATCCAACACCAAATGACTGTCACTGCCGAAGGAGAACAGTTTACCGTCGATCTCTCCGATGCCCTGTCCCTCGGCTTCGATCTCAAAATCTGCGCCGATCGATAGCCAATAGCGCCGCAGCAAGAGATTCCACATCCGTTGGCCGTCGTGATAGCAAAAACTGAACAGCGACGGGATGCGAAAGGTGCGGTGGTTTTGTTGCACGTAGGTGACCAGATCACTGCGCGAGAGCATCGCGGCCATCGTCAGCAGGGGCTTGCCGGTGCCGATCGAATTGTGGACTTCCGTCGCCGTGACCTCTTCGATCGTGCCGACCCAGCGGACGCGATCTCCGGTGGTGCGAAACAGCTTCAAGACCAGGCGACGAGTTTGGATGTCGTCGCATTGCATCTGCATGATTTCATCGTCAGCGAGTTGGTCTTCTAGCTTTTGCTTCTGCTTCGCATTCAATCGCCCCGAACGTTTGATCGAACGTTTCAGCTCGTTGCGCCGCTTGTCCTTCATCGCATCCAAGCAACTGTGCATTTCCTCGTCGTCCGGTTTCCAGACGTCGGTTCGCATGCCGACCAGATGCGTTTTTTCCCAGTCACCGGTTTCCTGGTCCAACGTGTTGACCGTGCCGACGCAATCCATGTGCGTGGTGAAGTGATTGGTGTCGGCTGTTTTCAGCTTTTGAAGGAACTCGACGTTGCTAGGGTGGACTCCCGGCAGCGCCCACATGTCCACAAAACGCTGACATCCCACGGGTTCCTTGGCCGCCATCATTCATTACCTTCACGTACGAGAAAAAGGTGTCCGACACCTTTTTGGTTCAATAGGTGCTTGGGGTGTTTGCGTGGTGGGGCCGTCTGTTCCGTTGGAGGCGTCGGATCAGTAGATGTACGACAGACCGAAGTGGATGCCTTGGACATAGAACGTCCCGTGGCGAAAGTTCGAGGTGGGGCGTTGTGCACCGACGGCGGTATCGGCCAGGTTGACGGCCAATTCAGGGTCGATCACGCCGCTCAGCTCCAAGGCGTCGGTCATGGCGATGATGTGATAACCGAACGTGACGTCAAAGCAGGGGTACTTTTGCCAGCCGAGGGTAAAGTCCAATTCGGGAACCCAGCCGAAGGTGTTGTCACTGTGCGTCCCCGAGTTCGTCGAGCGGACTAAGATTCCGTTGGGGTTGGTCGCATTGTTGCCGTCGATGCTGGTGAACGTGCTACCGGCCAACACGGCGCGTCGGCGAACGGATCCGAATCCGATTTTCGCCAGCGAACTGAACGACCAACAGCCTTCGCGGTAGTGGGTCGCGACGCCGAGCTGACCGCCGTGGAAGTCGTTTTCGACATCAAACGAATCCGACGTCGCCAAGACCGATCCGATCGGCCGGGCACCGTCGCTCAACGCGGTCGCGCGATCTGAAATCGAAAGGGATTGATCCATTCCCATGTATTGGTAGCCGTACAACAGGTCGACCGTCGCACCCTGGCGTTTGTACCACAGCTGGCGAATCGAGACGTCGGCTCCAAACGTGTTGCTGTCGGCGCGGATGCTCAGTTCGCCGCTGGCTTCACCCGGCGTCGCGATGATCCGCGTGTCGTCGATCGGGTCCACGCCATCGGTGACGTTGAAGAACGGGCGGACGAGTGTCGCGTGCGTGTTTTGATTGGCATTGAATCCATAGGTTTGTTCCCCGGCGAACCAGCCTCGTGCGACGATGTTGCGGTCCATGTAATTGTCCAGCCAAGCACCGACGGTCAGCCGGCCGCCCGCGGTCATGTCTTTGAAAACGGTTTCGCGACCGGCAAAGATTTGCGTGTCGGTATCGTCCAAAGAGCCATCGGATGCCAGCGCGGGCAAGCGATCGCCCGAGCGGAACATCAACAGCAACTCGACGGATCCGAACCAGTCATCCGCTGACAGCCCGAAGCGACCGAGTGGACCGCATCCGATCGAATCGCATCCGCCGCTACCACAGGAGATTCCGTCGCAGAACTGGGAATCACAAATGGGTGCCGCATCGCATCCGCCGTCAAACACCTGTCCGGCGAAACCGTAGGGCGTCGCATCGACGCTGTGGTGCATCGCCGGCGGCAGCGGAACATGGGCACCGCCGCTACGGCAGGATTCACATGAGCAGGTCTCCACCGCGTGCTGCTGCGGAGCGACGTGCTGCTGTCGGTGGTTGGATGTTTCATAGCTGACCGTCTGCACCGGCGATTGGGCCGTTCCGGTCTCTGGCAGGACCACCGGGTCTGGCAAGGACGCTTCGCTGACGACCGGTTCGGCGCGGCGTCGCGGCTGGGGCAGTGTGTCCAACGGCGCGTCGACCAGCCCGCTGCTTTGTTGGCTGGTTTGTTCGCCGGCCTCGGCTGGCGTGACCGTCACGGATTCAAGGTGGTCGGTTTCAAGCACCGGCGGCTGATAGGTACTTCGATCGGGTTGCTTGCGACGGAGGGTGCGATCGCCGCCGATGGCGCCCGAGCCGCAGCTGAAGAAAGCGACAGAGAGGAAGCAGGTCAAAAACGCGAAACGTCGAAGTGCGTCTTGAATCATGAGGATTCCAGATGTTGCATCAGGTCAATTGATTGTCGCCGTTGAGTGGCGCCGTGCCCGCGCGGAAATTTGCCGACACCGCGCCCGGTACAGACTTTTTCGACATTGACGGTTCGTCTGATTAAGGAATCTTGGCAGACTTTGCCGATTGGCGAGGTTGGTCCGCAGTTTGCCGGCCGGAAGGGATTCGAGAGCGTGCTCGCCCGTTTCCGCATGCCGTCCGAAGCGAAGCTGAAGCGGACCCCTCCCCTGCATCTCGCGAATCCGCCGCCATCTTCCTGCGACCAGAAGCCGCCTCTTTCAGAAACCGCTTACGCTGCGCGTCGTGTTTCCGTCTCGGGGACCCGGCGCGGGATCGGGAGCGTCGTTTCTTGGTCCGTTTGCACGGTTGCGGGCTTGGGTTTTTCTCGGTGGCTAAACCCGAGCCATTGCCCGAAACGTGTCCGGCGGACGAACGATTCATACATCAACAGAGAGAGACTCGTCGCGGTGAAGAAGGAAACGCTCATTTTCACCAACGGTGATGCGGCGGGCCAAAGCCATTTGATGTCACAGTGGATCAATCCGAGCAGCGGGTGGTGGACCAAGTAGATCCAAAAGGAAGCCGACGCGACGTACAGAATTGGACGGGGAACATGGGTGATGTAACGCGTGCTCGCTCCGATCGACCCCAGCGTGATTGTGCCTGCCGCGGCGACGGTGAGCAACGCCATCAGGAACGTGGCGGCGTGATTGGGCGTCGGCCCGCCGAGCGAATGCTCCAGCGACCAGGTTCCTAGCAAGACGGACGTACTGAGCAGGACGACGCCAAGGGACAACAGCCGGGGGGATGATCGGGCGACCCATTGCAGTTGCCCGTCGTGTATCGCGAGGCCGTAGCCGGCTGCGAAAAAGACACCGCTATAGATCCACTTACTTGGAACCGGCAGAAATGCGTGCTGGAACCCCCAGACGACTTGGGGGGCCGCCGCCAAGGTGGTGACCGCGACACACGCCAGGATTGCCAGCAGCACCTTCGGCCGCGAAACCGCTTGAGAAATTCGTGCAAACGGGGTTCGCGAAGCGGTCTGGATCAGACAGGCTGCGACAACAACGTACAGAAAAACATAGAGCAGAAACCACAGATGACTCAGGCCCCAGATCTGTTCGGAAATCGGTGTTGGAAATTTCAGACTCTTCAGTTTGATCGCCGGCACAACGCCTTCGACCACCAAACCCGCGGTCCAAATGTAAAGGCTGATCGGCAGGATCACGACGATGCCAAAGGCCAACGGAATCAGCAACCGTTTCGCTTTGGATTGAATCAGACGGTTGGGGGAGTCTCGGCGTGAAGAACGACACAACAAGAATCCTGCCATCATCAAGAACAACGGCATGATGATGACTTCGATGCTCCAGAACACGGCATCGACGATCCGGCTGCTGGTATCCCACACGGGCCAAACCAAACCGGGCATCGGGTGCCGCGCATAGGGAACGCCGGCGTGCAGTGCGACGACTGCCAACGCCGCGAACGCGCGCAATGCGTCAAATCCGACAATCGCGTCAGGCTGCGTCGGCGGTAGGTACGGGGAGGGTGTTTGGGTGGGCTGATCAGGGCGAATCACTCTCATGATTCTTCGGTACCAAAACCGCACCGCGCGACGAAAGGACGATTTATTCTCGGCCGAGCACGTCGGTGCGAAGGTCTGTGGTGCCCAAGAAGATTTGTCGCATCGGTCGCGCCGGCATGCCGCGACGGGATTGGTCCAACAACCGGACCGTGTTGCCGTAGACATGCAGCAGACGACCCGGGCGTTGCTCGATCGGCATCGATTTTATGCTCGCCCGGTACTCACCGGTCGGCAGAATGATCGGGCTCCAGCCGGTCGGAGAGGTCGCTGATGTGGGTGTGATCGATGTGATCAGCAGTGTGCTCAGTAGTATCGCGTATCGCATAAACGTATCCCCCGGTTTAAATTTCATAGCCACTCTAGGTCACGATTTCGATCCGGAATCCGGCCGGAGTCGGAAAACGCAAGACTCTACTTACCGCAAGGAAAATTCAAATGGGCAAGAAGATTTTGATGATCGTCGGAGACTATGTCGAGGATTACGAGGCGATGGTGCCGCTGCAGATCCTGCAGACGATGGGGCATACGGTCGACACGGTTTGTCCCGACAAAACGCCCGGTGACACGGTGGCCACGGCGATCCACGATTTCGACGGTGACCAGACCTACAGCGAAAAGCCCGGGCACCGCTTCGCCATCACCGCCGACTTTTCCGGGGTCGACGTCGCGAGCTATGACGCCTTGGTGGTGCCGGGTGGCCGGGCGCCGGAATACCTGCGTCTCAACGCCCGGGTGTTGGAGATTGTCAAGCAATTTGACGTCGAAAAGAAGCCGATCGCCGCGATCTGCCACGGCCCGCAAATCCTGGCCGCGGCAGGCGTCTTGGTCGGAAAAGACTGCAGTTGCTACCCTGCGGTGCAGTTCGAAGTCACCGCCGCGGGTGGGAAATATGTCGAGCCGGCCGCGACGATGGATTCGGCTCACACGCACGGACACCTGGTCAGTGCACCGGCCTGGCCGGCCCATCCCGCCTGGATGCGCGCCTTTTTAGAGCTTCTCAATTAGGCATTGGGGCTTGTTTCAGCGCATAATAGAGGGAAATGAGCAAACCGAGATTGCCAACCGAGATTGTCTGCCCAGGAGTTTAGAATGTGCCGTTTGTCCGTACGAGTTGTCATCCTTGCGTTCACACTGACGTTGTTGACGCAGTCGACTCTGTCCGCACAAGGTCCCCGGAAGAAGGTGGAGCCGCCGCCTCCGCCGGGCCCCGTCGAATTGCCGACCAAGGACGGTTTGGAACTGAGCGGATATTATTTCGGTTCCAATAAAGGCAAGGCGGCGATCCCGGTGATGATCGTCCATGAGTGGAAAGGCCAAAAGGCACCCTACGGCAAGCTCTGTATCGCGCTTCGCGATGCCGGTTGCGCCGTCTTGGCGCTCGACTATCGCGGACACGGTGGATCGCGAGAGTACACCGATCCACGCGGGGAAACGCAGGAATTCGATTTGGAACGGATGCGCAAGCAACACGTTCTGGCGATCGTCAAGTACGACCTGGATGCGGCCAAAGCGTTCCTGGAAAAGGAAAACAACGAGGGCAAGCTGAATTTGAACGCGCTGGTCGTCATCGGCATCCGCGAAGGGTGCGTGTTGGCCGCCGGCTGGACCCAACGCGATTGGAGTTTTGTGCCGGTCGGGACGCGTAAACAAGGCCAAGACGTCAAGGCGTTGGTACTGGTGTCGCCCGAACGCTTGTTGAAGGGCGTGCCGATCGAAACCTCGATCGCGGTTCCCACCGTCGCCTCATTGCCGATCATGATGGTTGTCGGTGAAGGTTCGCCCGAACAGAGCGACACGGATCGAATCTACAAACGGGTCGAGGCGGCCAAGAAGAAACTTACCGGCGGCAAGGATCCGGAAGGGCTGGAATTGCTGCAGGTCAAGCAGCCCTTGGGAGGCCCCTTCTTGGTCAATGAATCGGCTCAGGTGATCCCCGAGATCGTCAAGTTCGTCACCTCGCAAGTGCCGATCAGCGAAACCGACAATCCCTGGATCGAGCGTTAGTGGCTTGGTTTGGGGACGTACCGGTATTGGCCGCCGTTCTGTTTCGCGATCCGCCGCATCCGGCTCTCGCCCTCTCGGCTGTGATAGCCGATCGTGTGCACGATGCTGATCGGACCGTCGTCACCGAAAAGATTGTCGATCCGATTGATCTCCCCCAGCATGTCCTCGATCCGCTGGGGGAACTCGCCGTCGGACAACAGAAAGATCACGTCCGGGTTCAATTCCAATGCGAACGGCAAGGCGTCATAGGGCGCCCGGCCGCGATCCATCTTGATCGTCATCGCCCACCGCTGCAGCTTCTGCTTGTTCTCCGCCGTCGCGTACACACTGCGTGGCTCGTCTTCGTCGGCAGACGACAGCCGCATGTAGTCGGGGTCGGCATCGAAGAAGATGACATAAAAACGCTGATCGGGTTTCAGCAAGCGAATCGATTGCAATAACTCCGCACGTGCCGAATCGAACGCGTCGCCCATGCTGCCGCTGCTGTCGACCAGATAGACGAAGTGGTTGCCGCCGCCATCGACGCCGCAAAAACTCATCGTCGCATCCGAATCAGATTTCAACGACATCGCTGTCATGCTGGTCACGTCACGCTGAATCATCGACTCGATCAACGGAGTCGGTGGTGCCGGCGGAACATCGTTGATCAGATCGACCACGGAAATCTCTCCGATGTCGCTGATCTCGGCTTCCAATTCGCTCGGTGTCGGTTCGCTCGATGTCGGCGGCAGTTCGGGGGTTTCGATCGAGAGTGATTCGATGGCCAATTCTTCCGTTTCAGCGACCGAACCGGCGATCGCGATCTGGTCTCCCGGTGGCGGCGATGCCAGCGTGAAGAACGCCAGGGCGAGCAAGATCAAGCCGTGAAACACCGCGCTGAGCACCCAGGCGGCGGGTTTGCGTCGCCGCGGCGGGTCGGACGCCTGCGTGGCCAAATCAATCTTCGCCGCCGGCTTCTCCGCCGGATCCGAACGCCGACGCCGATCAGCGGCCGGCCCGCCTGAGAGACTTGGCGACGGCAACGACGATTGCGACCGCTTGGTGTGCGCAGGGTCGACCCGCGAGCCTTCTCGTTTCGAACCCCGCTTTCGCAAGTCCTGCGAATGACTTCCGAGCCAGTCGCCGCTCGACGAGTCGCCGCCCGATGGAGCGACGACAGAGAGACCGAGCGCGTCCCGCACCTGGTTCCAGTTTTCAAAGCGCCGGTCGGTGGGATTCGGGCGGGATCCCGCATCGCGCTCGGCACGACTCGATTCGTCACCGGAATCGTCTGCGGTGGCTTGGTCGCGGTGAAAGATCGTGGCGGCTTTGGCCGGCCGGCTGCGTCGAGAATCGACAGGCCGATGATCGACAGGCAACTCCGATTCCAGATCGGCATCGTCGTCGTGTTCGTGGCCTTCGCGGAGCCGCTCAATCTGCAATTCCAACTCGGCGGCTTGGGCGTCCAGTCGTGCTGCGTCGGCTTGGCAGCGGATTCTGTCGAGTTCCAGTTCCAGTTCACGCAGCCGATGACGGTACGTTTGATCAGTGTTCGGGTCGGTGGGGGGATTGGGCGAAGGCTGGGATCGGGACGTGGGCTGGAGTTCGTTCGGCAACTCGGACATTTCAGCGATTCGGTTGCTTTCGGAGAAAATGCGCTGGCGACAAGAACCGCATTTATCGCCCCCTGGTGGCTGTGGTGCAAGTGCATCCGCGGCGGGGGTGGTGAAATTGCTGCAACCAACCGGTGGGTTGGGGCCCGCATACCAGCACGCGGCGTCAGCCAGTGGCGCATGGTGAACGTTCGTTGCACACGCGCCGCTCGCTAACGCGTCCCGCTGGAGATGCATGGGAAAGAAACCAGAAGTCACCTTGCCTTGGAGACCGCGCGGCGGCTATAGCCAAGGTCAAAGAAGCGGACGGGAGGAAACCGTTCGTCAGGTCTTACAGGGATGGTCTGCCATGCGTTTTTGTCCGAATCGATCCAGTGCGAGTCTTGCGACAGCGATCGCGTCTTTTCTCCTCGCCTTTTCCGTGTCGAGCGATCCGGTTCATGCTCAGGGGATGCCGCTGCCCGGCACGGGGCCGGCTGGTCCTACCGGTGCCGGCGCCGCCGCCGGAGGCATGCCCGAAAACGCGGGAACGCCACCGAGTTTACAAAATCAGCCGATGTCACCTCCGAACCGGCCGACGCCGCTTCCCGGTGGGCAAGCCAGCGGAGGCGGAAATCTGCCGCAGACTGCCGGCCAGGAGCACCGCATCTATGATCTGCGACCTTACACCGGTTACCTGACCAAACACGACCATCCCGAGCAGGCGATCGTCGACTGGGTGCTTCGTGAAACGGGAACCGACGTCTGGTTCACGTCTCCATTCGGTTTTTTGAATGCCGACCGCGATCAATTGTCGGTGTATCACACCCCCGAAATGCACCAAGTGGTATCGGGGATCGTGGACCGGTTTGTCGCCGGTGAAAAAGATCCCCAGGTGTTGTCGTTGCGGGTGATGACGGTTGGCAATCCGAACTGGCGATCGCGGGCGCACTTGTTGATGCAGCACGTCAACGTCGACTCGCCCGGTGTCCAGGCCTGGTTGCTGAGCAAAGAGAACGCGGCGTTGGTCTTGAATCTGCTGCGTCAGCGGACCGACACACGGCAAGTTCAGGCGCTTGATCTGATCACCTACAATGGCCAAACCGAAAAACTGGCCAGCACACGCGGTCGCAATTACGTGCAAAACGTCAAACCCGCCGCGACGGGCTGGCCGCCTTATGAGCCCGAGACGGGGGAAATCCAAGAGGGCTACCGCTTGGAAATCAGCCCGCTCTTGAGCGTGGACGGTTCGGCGATCGATTGCGTGATCAAGGCGTCGATCGATCAAGTCGACCAGCTCAAACCGGTCGAATTGGATCTTCCGCTGCCCAACGCCCAGGTCCATCGCACCAAAATCGACGTGCCCCAAGTCGTCAGCTGGCGGCTGCACGAGCGGTTTCGCTGGCCGTCGGACATGGTGCTGTTGTTGTCGTGTGGGGTGATCGCCAGCCCCGAGCGGCCGCAGGCGGCGATGCCGCTGTTCAACTTGGAAATGCTGACCGGGACGACCGCCGGCCGGGCCGACGCGTTGATGTTCATCGAGTTTCGTGGCCGGGCGTCGGACAATTTGACGACCACCCCCCTGGTCCCCCAGATTTCTGCCGGTTTCGGGGCGCCCCACCGCGGTCGTTACTGAGATACACCCCCTCTTTGCTAATTCCCCCAGAGCCTAGAATGCGGACATCCCGTATTCTCCCTGCTCCGCGTCGTTCGGCTGATTCATGGTAAATGTCACGTCCAGACGAGTGGTCATCACCGGTGTTGGTGTGGTCACTCCCCTCGGAAACGACTCTGATCGTTTGCTCTCCGGTTTGCGTTCTCGCCGCAGCGGGATCGGCCCGTTGACCCAGGTCCCGCACGGCGTCCTGTCGGTCGACTATGGTGCCGAAGCGTCCGAGTTCACCGGCGACATCGCGGACTACGGTCCGATGGATAAGAAACTGCAGCGGACGATCCGCAAGGGCAGCAAGGTGATGTGCCGCGAGATCGAAATGGGTGTCGCGGTCGCACAGTTGGCGCTCTCCGATGCAGGCTTGGAAGTCAACCAGCGTGATCGCGATCGGACCGGCGTGCTGTATGGCTGTGATTACATCATGTCACAGCCGATCGAGTTTGCAGCGGGCATTCAGAAATGCATCGACGCCGACGGGAACTTTGATTTTGACCGTTGGGGTGAACACGGCAAACCCGAAGTCAATCCGCTGTGGTTGTTGAAGTACCTGCCGAACATGCCGGCCAGCCACGTGGCGATCTACAACGACCTGCGTGGAGCGAACAATTCGATCACGTTGCGCGAAGCCTCGGCGTGTGCGGCGATGGCCGAAGCGTATTCGACGATCTCGCGTGGGCAAGCCGATGTGTTGCTGGTCGGATCGACCGGTTCACGCATTCACCCGCTGCGGTCCTTGCATGCGGACATGCAGGAGACGTTGGCAAAAAATCAATCGGATCCGTCCACGATGAGCCGACCGTTCACGGCCACGCGTGACGGCAGCGTGCTCGGCGAAGGCGCCGGGGCGATGGTGTGTGAAACGCTGGAGCACGCCCAGGCTCGTGGGGCAACGATCTTGGGTGAAATCGTCGGTTACGGCAGCAGTGCCGTCGGCCCGGCGTTCGGAGAGCGTTTTTACCAAGCGGCGATCACCAACGTCTTACGCGCCGCGTTGGGCGACGAAGACAAAGCGAACATCGGGCACGTGCACGCCCATGGGTTGGGAACGGTCGAGTGTGATGCTCAAGAAGCCGCCGCGATCAATGACGTCTTTGGGCCGGTCGATCAACAGCCACCGGTGACGACCGCCAAGGGGCACATCGGAAATCTGGGTGCCGGCGGCGGCATGGTCGAAACGATCGCCAGTTTGAAGTCGCTCGGCGAGAACCTGTTTCCGATCCTCAATTGCGACGCTCCGGCGGACGATTGTCCCATCAACGCCTGCGTGGACGACTCCACCGCCGCAGGCAAGCAGTTCATCAACGTGAACGTGACGCCGCAGGGCCAGGCCAGCGCCATTCGCATTCGCGCCTTCGAATAGACCGAGTCCTTCAGCAAGCATGACGCATCACAGCCCTTCGTACGCCATCACCGTCCGCCTCCGTTACCGAGACCAGCCGGGGCTGCTCGGGAAAATCACGACCGCGATCGGCGATTCGAACGGTTTCATCGGCGCCGTTGATATCGTCGGCGTGTCGGACGGGTTGATCTCGCGCGACATCACCGTCAACGCCACCAACGTCGAGCACGGTCAACGGATCGTTGAAACGATCCGGCAAATCGCCGGCATCGAAGTCGTCAATGTTTCCGATCGTGTGTTCTTGATGCACCTGGGCGGCAAGATCGAAGTCAATCCGAAGATGCCGATCAAGACCCGCGACGATCTATCGATGGCCTACACCCCGGGCGTGGCGCGGGTCTGTACGGCGATCCACGAAGACCCCGAGTCGTCGTTTGCCTTGACGATTCGCAAGAACACCGTCGCCGTCGTCAGTGACGGCAGTGCGGTCTTGGGGCTGGGGAACATCGGCCCGCGCGCCGCCATGCCGGTGATGGAAGGCAAGGCGATGTTGTTCAAAGAGTTCGGCGAAGTCGATGCGTTCCCGATTTGTTTGGACACCCAGGACACCGAAGAAATCATCGCGACCGTCAAGCAACTGGCGCCCACCTTCGGCGGCATCAACTTGGAAGACATCTCTGCACCGCGGTGCATTGAAATCGAAGAACGGCTGGAACGCGAGCTTGAGATCCCGGTGTTCCATGACGACCAGCACGGGACGGCGATCGTTGTCCTGGCGGGGCTCAAGAATTCAATGCGTTTTCTAAACAAAGATCTCGCCGGGGCACGCGTCTTGATCAACGGTGCCGGTGCGGCGGGCACCGCAATCGCAAAGTTGTTGATGCAAGCAGGTGTCCCGGACATCGTCGTCTGTGACAGCAAAGGCGCGATCCACAAGGGACGCACCGACATCGCTCATAACTCGATCAAGGTTTGGTTGTCTGAAAACACCAACCAAGACGGACAATCCGGGACGCTCTCGGACGTGATCCGGGGCAAGGACGTGTTCGTGGGAGTCAGTGTCGCCAACGTGTTGACCGGTGACGATGTCGCTTCGATGGGAAAAGATGCCGTGGTGTTTGCGCTGGCCAATCCGAACCCGGAGATCGACCCCAAGGTCGCCGACGAACACGTGCAAATCGTCGCGACCGGACGCAGTGACTATGCCAACCAGATCAACAACGTGCTGTGTTTCCCCGGTCTATTTCGCGGCGTCTTGGACGTTCGTGCCAGTGCCATCAACGACGCGATGAAGCTGGCCGCCGCCGACGCGATCGCCGACGTGATCTCGCCGGAAAATCTGACCAACCACTACGTCATCCCCAGCGTCTTTGATCGTCGTGTTTGCGGCGAGGTGGCCAAAGCCGTCGCCCAATCGGCGTTGGAGACCGGCGTCGCGCGGCGACTCACCAAGCAGGCCTACCGAGTCGTTTAGCCGGACGCTTGTGACTGCGGCGTTTGCTACAATCGTCCGGTGGTTCTTTCCTCCGACGAGCTCTGGTCCGGCAATGTTGAATTCATCGTTTTGGCGTCGTCTCTCCCTCTCCGCCGTGTTCCTGTCCTCGCTGATCGCGTCTGACGGGGCGCAGTCCCAGGATGCGGCGCCAGCACCGAGCGACACCGGACCGCCTCCGAAACAGTTGTTTCGCTGTGTGCAAACCAAGGATCACGTGATCGTTTATTGCGGTCGATCCGAGGTCTTGCGATACAACATCGCTGCACCCGAGGCGCCCGAAGGGATCGATCCGACGTACCAACGCAGCGGCTACATTCACCCGATCTATTCGCCGGCCGGTCGAATGGTCAGCGGTGACTTTGCCGCCGATCATCCGCATCAACATGGGTTGTTCGCCGCGTGGACGGACACCAGTTTTCGTGGCAAGAAGGTGGATTTCTGGAATCAACTCAAGCAGCTCGGCGTGGTGCTTCACGATCGAGTGATTGCGGTCGGCGACGAAGGCGAAAGCACCGAGTTTTCCGTCGCGGTCAGACACTATGCCATCGATGACCAGGGAGTGCGTGAAGCGATTCTGGACGACGTCTGGACGGTCAGCGTGACCGGGGTGAACACCGGAGTGAGCGGCGAAAACGATTCCGGCGCGGATCAAAAAACGACTCGTTATCTGATCCAGTTTTCGACCGAACAAACCAACATCACCGAGCACCCGCTAACGATCAACGAGTATCACTACGGCGGAATCGGATTTCGTGGCAACAACGCTTGGTTTTCCGGTCCATCGGCTAAAGCCCTGGCCGCATTCGTGAAACAACCGCAGGCCGACGCGCCCCCGTTGGAATTGACGCGGCATCGGTTTCTCACCAGCGAAGGCCATGATCGTCGACTCGGCAACCACAGCCGTCCCGAGTGGGCCGCGCTGTTCGGAATCGTGGACCGGACGCAGGGTCAGAACCACATTGCCGGTGTCCGAGTCACTCCATCGCCGCTCAATGAGCGTTATCCCGATCCGGTACGATTGCATCCGACGAAACCGTATTTCAGTATCTCGCCGTGCGTCGTCGGTGCGTTTGATATCCGGCCGGGCCAGACCTATCGGGCACGCTATGACTTTGAAGTCTTCGACGGCATGCCGTCACTCGACGAAGCCGTCGTCGAAGATGGCTTCGCCCGCTAGCGTCTGCAAGATGATCGGGCAGCCCTCTTCGAGCATGTCCAACACTTCATCGAACCCTTCTGCTTCGCCGTAGTAGGGATCGGGTACATCGTTGGGCCAGTTGTCATCCAGGTAGTCGCTGAAGACCCGGATGTGCTGGGTCGGCCGACCGGCCAATGCCGTCAGGTATTCGTAATTGGCGTTGTCCATCGCCAGCACCAAATCGAATACACCGTCGGCGAGATCGTCTTGGGTCACCTGGCGACCACGGCTGGTCAATTCATACCCCCGTGCTTCGGCGGCTTTCAACATCCGTGCGTCGGCGCGTTTGCCGATGTGATAGTCGTGTGTCCCGGCGGAATCGACCTCCACGTCCAGCCCGAATTCCTCGGCAAAACGCTTCATCACCGCTTCGGCAGCCGGCGAGCGACAGATGTTGCCCATGCAAACAAAAAGGACGCGTTTTGACATTGTGACGATTCGTGGATTGAAGGCTGAAGATAAATCGGTGCGGCACGGGTACCGATAGATTATTCGATGACGGACGTTCAGTTCAATGCTCTCGTCAGCGACAAACGCGCCGTTGAACGTCAAAATTGAGCCTGCCGGGCAAGGCTGTGAAGCATTTGTTAGCGGTAGGGCGCGAGCCCTCCGGTCTTTCAGCGTGTTTTGAAGCTGGAACCGGTGGAACCGGAGGGCTTGCGCCCTGCCGCTAAAACCTCGCAAAACACAGGGAATCGATGCTTCACAACGATACTGTGTGGGATCGCTGCGGCGCCGACCGCTACGGCAGGATCTGCAGGCCCGCCGTCGAGGGCGGAATGATGCCGGCCAGCTTGGCTTTTTCGTTCAATCGGTCGAGCGCTCCGGCCCCGGTGTCGCCCAGATCAACCGTCCATTCGTTCACGTATAAATGGACATGCTGCATCAGCACCTCGTCGTCGAATTCTTGCGCGTGGTGTCGCATCGTTTCCAGGGCACCGTCGGGATCGGCGAGCGAGTAGTCGAGCGAGTCGCGAACGACGCTCTGGACTTTCCACAAAACTTCATCGGGCAGCGTTTTGTCGCCGACCAATCCGCCCAGCGGCAGCGGGCACTGCGTCTCGTTCTCCCAACGCGTCCCCAAGTCCTCCACCAAGCCCAGCCCCTGGTCCTGCCAGGTGAACCGGCCTTCGTGAATACAGACTCCGAAATCGGCGGTGTTCTGCACCAGTCGCGGCATGATGTCGGAAAACACGACCTGCTCGATCGACGTGGTGTGGGGATAAAACAAACGAAACAGCAGCGTTGCGGTCGTGTGTTGCCCCGGGCACAGCGTGATTTGGTCTGCCGTCGCAGGCGCGGCGCCGGTCGAGGCGACGGATTTCGACGACAACAGCAACGGGCCCACGCCGAAGCCGAGTGCCGAGCCGCTCGGTAGGACCACCATCGAATCCGACAACAACAACGCGGCGTGGAAACTGCATTTGGCAACGTCGAATTTGCCCGCGAACAATTCGTCGTTGAGCTGTTGGATGTCCAGCAACCGGAGATCGAATTCCAGTCCGCGCCAATCCACCAAGCGATTCATCAACGCATGAAAGGCGAACGTGTCATTGGGGCAGGTCGAAATGCCGAGTCGAATTCTTTCGCTCATGGAGTCTCCCCGTCGAGGTACTGTTGCAGTTGTTCGGCGACGCTCGCCAGTGCCGGAGCGATCTGCCACGCGGACTTGTCGCGGTTGCCGACGCGGTTGGAAAACCCGCGCACGACCCGCAGTGGCACGCCGGCCGACCGACAGGCGCAGGCGACCGCATACGACTCCATGTCTTCACCGATCGCATCGGGAACGCGTCGCAGCCGGCGCGCTGCATCGTCGTCGGCCGCCGACCCCGAGCAAACCGTCAGCAACAGGGCCGGCTGGGCAATCGATGCTTGGCTCTGGGGCACGGTCGCCAGGTGAATCGTCTCCGTCGGCTCGGCCTCGCCTTCGGCGCGCCAACCGAGGTCAGACGCGTCGACAAACGCGTCCCCTTGTCCCACACCGATTCCATCGATCGCGACCGAGTCGAACCAGATCGCATCGCCGAGTCGATGGGACGCGGTATTTGGGCCGGGAAACAATCCAGCGATACCGGCCAAAATCACTTGGCGGGGCCGTTCGCTCAGCAACAGACGTGTCGTTTCGACTCCCGCCGCGATCACACCAAAACCGATCGTGTTGACAGTCCATTGGTCGGACTTGATGCGGAGAGACGACTCGATCAGGCGTCGTTCGTTGTCAGTCGGAACCAGGATCAGACCGTTCAAGGGAGTTCACTCATCCACAATTCGATGGCGTAGCGGTTGGACGGAAACGCCATGTTGTCCAGGTAATCGTCGGTGGGATGAACCCAGACATAGTCGTCCAGTTCGGCCGGTTCCAATTCCACGTGGCTCGGATCGACGGCCCGGCAGACATAAAACAGATCGATGACTTCGGTCACGACGCCTTGATAGTTGTATTGGTTGGGACGGGTGACCAGCAGCTCACGTGTCTTTAACCGCAATTGGGTCTCTTCGTAAACTTCACGCTCGAGCGCTTCTTCGGCGGTTTCCCCTCGATCGACAAAACCGCCGGGAAGTCCCCATTGGCCTTTGCCGGGATTTCGTGCCCGCCGCACCAGCAGCAACTTGTCGGCGGAATCAACGATCAAGCCGCCGACGGCAGCGACCGGACCGAAGAACACGGCGAATTGGCAGTGGTCGCAGCGAAACGGAATCTGACCGACATCACTCTGCTTGCAGCCACAACGCGGGCAATGCAAGTACGCCTGTTCCATCGGGATCGACATCAAAGAAACCTTGTCGTTGGAATCGAGATTTAGTGGCCGCCGGCAAAGCTGGCGGCGCGGAGCACGCCACAGCTTTGAAAATGTCGGCTCAGATTGGCCAGTTCGTGTGGCGATTCGATGACGCCGAGCCCGAGGGGTTCGACGACTTCGCGGGGAAGGTTGCTGCGCAGCATCAGGCGGTGTTTTTCCGCCACCCGCTTGAGCGTGCGGGCCAGTTCGGAAAACCGATCGCGGGGCGGCAAGGTTTCCGAGTCATCGCCGTGTTGCGTCGTGTCCGTTGGTGCTTTGTCGTCATGGTCGAGTGCCAGCAACGCTCCTTCGGGCGGCTGATCCAACGACGACCAGATCACGATCGTCGCCTCGGGCAACGCGTAGGCCAACGCGGCGTCGGCGGCCCGGGCCACGTTCTCCCAGGTCTGTTGTTGGGCGTCTCCGTCGAGCGCCGCAACGACCAACTCCGCCGCCGGCGGAACCGGGTCGGGGCGACGAAGCGTGGGCGTGATGCGTTTGGCGAGCGCCTCCAACGTTCCGGCGTGGATTTCTCCGGCCGCCCCATCGGAGTTGGCCGTCACGCCCAGAATCAACTGCACGCCCAGCAACCAAGGCACTTCTTCGGCGATCGTGTTTCCCGACTTCATCGCCGGAGACGAAGCGACGCCGGAGGAAATCTTGTCGGCAAACCGGGTCCGCGTGGCTGAATCGCTGAGCGAAGGGAACACGCCGGTCAAATCGCGCCGCTGGCTGAGGTTGAAGGGGCGGATCGCGACGATCGGCAAGACGAAGTCGGCGTCCACCAACGCGCGATTGAGATAGATCGGTTCCGCGTCGACATCGGCCGCCAGATAACACAGCGATTCGCGAATGTCGCTTTGATGCGGAATGACCGTGTGCTCACCCGCGGCGGCGCGGATCCGCTGGAGGGTTTGATCGGTCGCTTCGTCCCACACGACAATTTCGATGTGCTCGGCCGGAGTGCTGCGAAGCATCCGCAAGACACCTTCGATCACGGCGTCGACGTCCGGGACGTTGGGATCGACCGCCAGTGCGACGCGGTCCCCGGCAACAATCGCCGCTTCGATCGGTGGGAAATCGTCGGGTGCCGTCAGGGCCCGCAGGGTGTCGGCGACCACATCGCGGCTAGTCCGGTTCGTCGCCGCGTCGTATTCCCAGATCTCAGCGGAGTTCAATCCGGTCTTTTTCGTCGCGAAATGGACGCCTCCATCAGCCGATGCGGCTTCGAAAGCGCCAGAGGGTTCGGTTTGGTTGTCGGGCATGCGACGTTCCAAAATGTCGTTGAAAGGTTCTGTGGGCAATGCGATCGCGTGACGTCATCCGGGCAGGCGACGTCGGCCGGGCAGGCCGCTCCGGGCAAGCTCAATTCCGGATGCGCCTCCAGCGCGGTTATCACGCTTTCGGGCAAAAAACGCAACCGCCTCGCGTCCGGCCACGCAATGTTGTATGGGAGTCGTTATCAGACACGGTTGGGTGCCGTCCACTGCGGAACTCGCACGCGGCCCCCCGCCATTGCCACAGAAATCTTAGCCGGCCAACCCCAGAAAACGATGAAGTCCTCTGTTCGATCGCTCCCGAAACTCCTCGCGATCGCGGCGTTGGTGGCATTTTCAGGCTGTGGTGGCAAGGAACATGCCCCCTCGTCGGCGGCGGATTCAGCGGCTGAGGAGATGAGTATTTCGCTGCCCGAGATTCCCGCCGCCGATTATCTGAAGCGTGTCCTGACGCGATATCAAAACACGCGATCCTATCGTGATCGCGGCGAAGTGCGACTTCGGGTGGAAAAAGACGGACAACTGGTCCGTCGCACCGCTCCGATGCACGTGGTGATGGACGGACCGACGATCTGGATCGCCGCCTACGACGCCCGGGTCTGGTCTGATCCCGAACGAATGATCGGCTGGATCGCCGACGAGCAAACCGATTTCCATGACGGGCAGGTGCTGCTCGCCGGGGCAGCTGCCGACGGGCCATCCGCCAGTCGCCCTGCCCTAGAGAAACTGCTTCGCGACCCGGTTCTGACCGCTCGGATGGTCTCCGGGCTCGGCGGCCCCCCGCCCCAGTTGGAATGGCTGCTCGATCCCAACCCGATGGGCAAGTTGTTCGGCCGCAGCACCCGCGCGGGTGAATCTGCCGCTCAGGAGGGTTCCGGCCAAGAAGCCGGGGAGTCGGAGCAACGGTCGATCCGCTACGAGGGAATGGCGCGGCGAGAGAACGTTCAGTGCGTCATCGTGGAAACGGTCGCCGGCGATGAGGTCTATCGTTTTTGGATCGATCCCCAGCGGTCGCTGATTCATTGCGTCGAGCTTCCCGTGGCGATGGCGGGCAAGCGAATCGAGCTGGAAGGCTGGCAGGTTCACTCGCTGGAGTTGGTGTTGAGCGGGGCGAGTTTCCAGCCGCCCGAGTCACCGTATCGGATGGAGCAGATGCCCGAGTCGGATTTGCCGCGTCGTCCCAGGTACCTTCGGTCGCTGGTCCCGCTGCCCCCGCCGCCGCCTGATCGTCGGTTGGGGCGTCAGGTTGCCGCGTTTCAGGTCGTTGACCGGACCGGGCGGGTGAAGGTGACCGAACGGGGCGTCGGTCGACCGTTGACGCTGTGGTACGCCGGTTTGGCCCAGTCGATCGATGGGGCCGATGCCAAAAACATGCAAGCGGCGGAGGTGCTGTCGGTTTGGCTACGTCAGTCGCCCGAATCGATCCGCGACCAAGTCAGTCCGGTCGCGGTGGTCAGTGATTCGACCGGGCGATTGTTCACCGACGCGGGACTGGCCAACGGGTTCTGGGTCGTCTTGGCTCAACGTAGCGACAACGGGATTCGCAACCTGGATCTGGAACCGGGGCGGGCGATGCTGGTCGATTCTCGCGGCACAGTGATTTGGATCGGCGATCCGTTTTCGCCGGCCGACATCGTCTCGCTCTCGGCGATCGTCCAAGACCGAATCGCCGGAGTCGATGTGGCGCGGGCCATCCACCAACAGTGGGAAGCCGATCGAGACGCCTACCAAGAGAAACTGGACGAGCTAAGCGTCCGCTAATCGTCTACCGCAGCTCAATTTCCGGTAGTGGACGAGGCGACGAGTCCTCCACTCAGTTTTCGGATAGTGGACGAGGCGACTTTCCGGTAGTGGACGAGGCGACGAGTCCCCTGTCTTCGGCATCTTGGCAAGGACTCGTCGGCTCGTCCACTACGGTAATGGCGGGGGACTCGTCGCCTCGTCCACTACGGTAATGGCGGGGGACTCGTCGGCTCGTCCACTACGGTAATGGCGGGGGACTCGTCGCCTCGTCCACTACGGTAATGGCGGGGGACTCGTCGCCTCGTCCACTACGGTAATGGCAAGGACTCGTCGTCTCGTCCACGACCGCCTACCCGAAAACCAAGGTGCGGCGGAATACAAGTGGCGTAAGCTTCCAGCTTGCGTCCCCCTTCGCCAAACAAGCTGATCTTGCGGTCCCTGGGCCTTGTCGAGGATGATCGCCGCCTCCCGATCCATCCCCCATCCTCAGGCGTACGATCATGGATGATTATGAACTGGAACGCACGCCCAACCCGTTTTCGGCCTTTGCGGAATCTCGCAACCAATCGCGACGCCACTTCGCATCGACCGCAAAATACTTGACGTTCGCGTTTGTCTTGTTTGGCATTGTGAGCGCGGCCCAGGTCTACCTTCAGCGCGCCCGTTTGGCTGAAATCGTGAGCGGTTTTTCGCAGCTCACGACGGCGGAAAAGCTGGCGCAGCTGGATCGATTGCAAGCATCCGGGATCGATGGCATCCCCGGCATCGTGGCCGCGATCGCTGACGAAAAACCAGAGGTCTCGGCGAGGTCCGCCGAGTTGCTCGCCGACCTGAGCCGGCAATGGACGACGTTGCCGTCTGATCAATTGGCCGAGCGGCGTTTCATGTTTGCCGATCAGCTCGCGGCCGTCTCCGGCACGATTTCCGACGCCCAGGATCCGCGCTGGAGCCGTGTTCAAGAATTGGCTCGCCTGGCCGCACGCGACTTGCTCGATTCGGGCTGTGCGGAGAACGACGCGACGTATCGCAGGCTAATGCAAGTCATCGCGACGGAGACGATCACACCCGGCGGTCCGCCGCTTGAGGAGATTGCCGACAAGGATCAACCGTTGCCGATTGATCAGGTCGATCTTGAGGCAGCCGGCTGGACGGATTGGCCGCCGACATCGACAACGCCGACACTGTATCGCCGGACCGTCGCGACGCTTGATCCGATCGAACCGTCCGACGTCGTGTTGAATCAAGCGGCCGATGATGAAGGTTCGGTCCGCTCGGATGCCCGGTTGTTAAAGCCACGATTTCGGCCCGCCGCCACGCTGGCCGACCAAACCAAACAGCGCATGACCGCTGACGTTGATTCAACGTCGTATTGGATCGCGCAGCTGCAGAGCCCCAGTCCGTTTGTGCGAAAAGGGGCCGTCACCGAGCTTGCCAAGCGTGGCGACCCGCCATCGCTCGCCGCGTTGCACCAGCACTTCGAACGCGAGTCGGATGAAAAGATCCGCCAGCAAATTCTCAGCCGTCTAGAGCGTTAACGAAACCATCATGCTTGAAGTCGAAACGAAATACGAGCTTGCCGACAAGGATGATTTAGTCAAACGCCTCGACGCGATGGGTGCGGTGGGTGGCAACGTGGAACGCCACGCCGACACCTACTATCGTCACCCGTCGCGAGACTTTGTGCAGACCAAGGAAGCGTTTCGGATTCGACTAATTGATTCGGTCGCTTCGGTGACCTACAAGGGGCCCAAGATGGACGTCGGTGAATCGGCGTTGAAGGCTCGCGAAGAGATCGAGTGGTGTCTGGCACCCGGTGACGCCGACGGCAGCCAAATGACACGTCTGCTTCAGGCGTTGGGGTTTGATCCGGTCGCGACGGTGCGAAAAGAGCGACGGTCGTACGCGTGGCCACAGACGGATCGGCAGTACGCCGATTTCACCTTGACCATCGACCAGGTCGATCAGGTGGGGCTGTTCGCCGAACTCGAGTTACTGCTGCAGGACAATTCGCCCGACGCGGTCAAGTCAGCGGGCGAGCGGATCGACGCGCTCGCAGAACGTCTCGGTCTAGTGACGACCGTCCGTTCCAGCTATCTGAATCTGTTGCTGAACAAACTCGGGCTAGACCGCTGAGCGGTGTCGGTTGGTCCGGCTGATGTGGTGTAGGGGGCCCGTGATCGATAGGACCAATAGGACATAGGGGACCTATAAGTTCTATCTGTTCTATTGGTCCCGTTGCACGATCGTTGCTCCATCCTCGAACGAACGGCAAAACAATTTCAGGCTGTGATCGTTTTGCCCCCATCGTCTTGCCCGATCGAGCAACACACATTGAAAACCGAGGTCGGGCCGAGGTTGTATCGACCGCCGCGCCAAACGACGTCAGCTTGTGCGTGTCGATTGGATTCACCGAACGCCGGGGCGTCGTTTCTCAACCGTGCGAACGGCCTCCGTCGCCGCGCGTTCACGCACAATTCGCGGTTCGCGGGAGATCACCGCAGATCAACGCTCTGTCGCATTCGCCCGAGTGCAACGCTGCGTTGTATAATGACGATTCATCGTTTCTCGCGATGTGCCTCCGAAACCTGTCATTTCCGGATGCGAGCGAAACGCAATGGTCGATGAGGAGTCCCCGCGCCGACAGGCTCGTGACTCGATTCCCGTGCTGTTGAAGGGAATCGTTTGCGGCTTCTTTTCTCTCGTCGCTTGGCTGATGACGCGGTCGGATGAGGTCGTCGGAGGGGCACGCGTCGGACTGTACGTCCTATCGGCGGTCAGCGGCCTGTGCGCCGTGATTTGGCTGGTGAGCTGGATCCACTTTTTGGCGCTCACGATCACAGGAGACGACGGTGACAGGATACCGCTGGGCAACGACCGCGCTGACGATTCGGAGGACGAGTCGAGTGGGGTCTTCGGGCTGCAGGATCCGATGGAGCTCAGTTTCGACGAGGAGGAGGAAGAGGAGGAGCTTGAGGAAACGACGGACGCCGGCAGACCGCTTCGCGAGCAGGAAAGGCTGAGTGGTGATCCCTGGTTTGAAGTGATTCTCGGTTACATCGGCGATATCCTGTCTCTTTTCCCCCTCGTGTTTGTCGTCGTCACCTTCACGCCTTCGTTGATCTATTTCGTGACGGTCAGCACCGCCGGTGCGATCGGTCTGATTCCCGATTGGGAATGGAATGTTGCCAGGCTAATCGTATTTCCGGCATTGTTGTTCACTCTCGGCTTTGCATGGCGTTGGCGGTCGCAACTGGCAGAAACGGATGGATCGCATCTGCGAAACCTCATCCTCCTCGTCGGCTCCGCAGAGGTTGCTGCGGTGGGTGCGTGCTTTGTCTTGTGGGTCCTTGGAATCCTCGTTTATATCCTCGGCTTAGTCGTCGAAATTTGGTAACGCGCACGTAAGATCGATAAACGCCGGCAAACTACCGATCGCGGGGCGTTGCTCGCGCAGTGTCAGCTCGGCGGTCAGATTTAGCTCCGCATCCGCTTCGGTCGGCTAATGCATGACCGGCTCGTTTGCTTGCCGCAGAAACCATCGGGCGTGACCGAGCCGCCGCAGCGGTTCCCAACCGGAATCGCTCCAAAGATCGCGTTCCTTTTTGAAGTACCATGCCATGGCCGGGCCTTCGTAGGCATGGTGGTAAAGCACTTGATAGGCTTTCGCCGGATGCCCACGCCGTCTTTCATGCCGGACCAGCGCGAGCGCAAAACGCGGGTCGAGGATGTCGACGATCCCACACAGGCGGGCAAAGGCGGATTCGAATTCGCGGGTCTGCGATTCCATGTCCTTGATCGGATGTCGTTCGATCACATCGGGAAGCTCGCGATAGCCGATCGCGCGGACTTGACGATACGCCGCGTCGGCCGCCCAGGCGTACGCCAAAATTCCGGCCGGATCGGTCGGCATCGAAAACGGTGACGCTGGCTCTGATTCAGCCGTTTTAGTCTCGGTCGCGGCAGACGCCGGCTGCACGGGCAATTGACCCAGTCGCTGCCGGCAAAGTTCTAAGACGTGATCGGCAGCAACGACCACTTCGTTTAAGTGCTGCTTGCGTAGGGATGGTTGGTCGAGTGCCAATAGATAAGATCGCCAAGCGACGGGATCATCCACTGAATCCGCCGGCTTCGGTATTCGACTCAAAATTTCCGACGGGCTCGATCCGGCCAGCAACCGTTGATGCAGCAGCTCGGCGGCGGGGTCGTGGTCATAGTGCCACAGCCAATCACGCGGTTCGGCCGGCTCGCTGGGATCGCCCAACAGTCGCAGCCACCGCCTCGCCGGACTTCGTTCGCCCGGTGAATGGAACGCGTACCAGAGGGCGTCGGCGCCGTCCATCGACATCGGCGGCATCGTTCCTCGGTACTCATCGACCCACAAACGCCCGTCGCTGGCAAAGGTGGTTTCCGACGCTCGATGTTGGTGCAGTGTTCGTTCCCAAGGATCTTCAGGGGCTTCTTGCTTGAGGCTAGAGGCTAGAACCAATCGTGGTGGCTGATTCGGGGACCCCGGGAGCTTCACAGCCTGCACAAAAATCCATCCGGCTTGCGGACTCGACCGTCGAAACGCTCCCAGACGATCCGCCGGGGTTTGCAGCCAACCCGTTTCCAACAGTGTCCAACATTGCAGATGGCTTTGATCCCAGGCCGCCGCGGTTCCGCCGAATGCCTGCAAGACGGTCTGGTCTCGCACCGCTCCGCCGTTGGTCGATGCGCGATACCACCAAGATTGAACCGACGGTCCGCGATTCAACAAGTGGCTTGCCGACTGGAGGACGGCGCTGGGGACTTCTGATTCCGCTTTCCTCTCCAGTTGCTCCACTCGGGTGACGGCAGACAAGATCAGCGTGTCCGGAGTCTCTTGGCTGCCGATCAAGCGAATCGATTCAGGTTGTTCCGATCCCGTTCGGTTGGTCGTCTTCTCAACAATGGCAGTCGTGCCTCGCGTCCAGGAGAGCTGGCATTGGGGATCGGTTGTGTTCCAAGTTTTTCCCATCCACGAGATCGCTTCGGGGGCGACGACATAGCCGCCCCGATGATCGAGCGTTTGCGTCGGCCAGCCATGATTGCCGCCGGGGAGATGATTCAGCTCCGGACCACCGATCCGTTGTCCGTGCAGATCGTAGAGCCGAATGCCTTCCACTTGATGCAACCGCAGCGCTGGTCCGTCATCGCTCAACAGCAACCGACCGTCGATCGCATCCAAGGGCACGCGCGCCACCACCTCGGTTCGTCCGTCGATCCTCTGAAACCGCTGGGTGCTGAGTGCCGCAGTGGATTCACCGAACAGCGCGTTGATTGGGCCGGACGGTTCACTGCCGGGTTGTTCCGCCACCGTGCGACGCAACAACGTTGGGTCCTGCAAAATTAATTTTGTTGTTTGTCGAAACGCTCCGAGTGAACCAGGCTGGACTCGGTCGCGGAATTCCGCAATGTCTGGAATCGAGGTTTTGGCGGGGTGGGCCAAGAAGTCTGGCGCGACCGTGGTTCGCTGATTCAACATGACGGCAACACCGGTCTGGTGTGACAACCAGGCGAGAAGCTGCGCCGTGTCGGTTGCGACGTTTCCGGGCGAATCGAGATTCGCAAACACGACCTCGCAACCGAGACGCTTGGCCGCGTCCATCGCGGCACCCAGGTCCGCAGGCAACAGACCGCCGACATCCAACCAAACCAACTCGATGCCGCCTCGTTCGCTCGGCAGTTCGCCGGACGCCTGCAATAACAAGCTCAACAGCGATGGTTCCGATCGTCGATTGGTGTCGCGAGTTGAGCCTGAGATCGTCCAGCATTTTAAGCGAAGCTGGTCCGCCGAGTCGGATGTCGGATTTGCAACCGGCTGCATCATCAAGATCGCATCGTCGCGCTGAAACAGATGCGGTTGTTCAAGCGACCCGGGCGGCAACGTGAAAACCTCGTCCTCGCTGATCACGAGGTTGGCGTCCCAGTCAAACGCCACCTGCCATGCCCCACGTTTGTTGATGCGAGCGATGACATCGTTGGGGACATTCGATTCAGCCAGCGGCTTCCATTTGGACCAAGGGCTGGACAGCAGTGGGTTGGGTCGCTGTTCGAGCAGCCGTTCGCGGACGACGGTCGCGGGACGCCAGGGGCCGCAGGCCACACCGCGATAGAGACGAAGATCGGTGTCCAGGTCCCAGTCGTGTGGAAGTTCGATCGGTCGCCCGCACACGCCTTGGACACTGTGATCAGAGACCGAAATCACGTCGTGCGGGCACTTCGCCAAGTGGATGGAATTGCCGATTGACCCCGAGTCGTCCACCGTCACCAGGCAACGTCGCAGCTGCGGCAATCGCTCGACCGGCAGACCGTACCCATCGATCGGATCGATCAAGCCCACACGCAACGTTTCGGCGTCGGCCGCGACCGGGCAGGCGATGCACAGCAACACCGCCAGACAAAGGACGTTGAATCGGTGGACCGTGATTGGAGCAACCATGAAGCCTGTTACCGGATCAAGCACGTCCCAGGCGGCCGACCCACATGCCGGCGGCCAGCAGTAACGTGATCGACAGGACGGTGATGGACGTGGCGACGATGATTTTGAAACTGGCCCGTCCGGTGAACAGTTCGTTCCACGTCAGCCGCTGGTCTGCATCGATGCCTTGCAGCGTGAACATCGCCACCGGCTCACCCTGGTCCGGGCCGGGACCGACTGCCGAGACAGTGCTGGCGAAGATCATGCCCGTGTCGCTGTGGCATTCGACACATCCGCTGATCCCCAACGACCAACCGGCGGGGCGAACGTTGTGTGCCATCGGCCAACGGACCATGTCGATCGAGTCGACGTCTTTGACTTCGATTTTCTTGACCGTCTCTTCTTCGTCTCCGCTGGCATAGACAAAACCGCCGGACACGTAGACAGCCTGCGCGACGCCGAGTTCTTCTTCCAGGGCGGCGATGGCTGCGGAGATCTTTTCGCCGAACAATTGCTCCCCGGCTGCCTTGGTCGCCGCTTCGACTTTTGCGGCTTCCTCTTCGGTCCATTCTTCGGGCTTGGTGCGGTAGCGTTCTTCGCCGAGCGCTTCCTTGAGTTCCGAGCTGCCGAGTTTGGGTGACAGTAATTCGCTACTGAAGTCACTTCGCACCCGCAGTGCCCGGCGCGTGGTCTCGTAAACGGCGTCGGGATCGAGCGGTTGCAGTTTGCCATCGACCAGACTGGCCCAGTACGCCGGCCAAACCACGCGGTGCGGGTACACTCGGCCGTCGTCGCCCTTGGCGTAGACCGGACCGGCGATCCTCGGCAGTTCCGTCCCGGTGCGGTGGCCTTTTTCGCCCAGGGAGTGTGCCAGGGAAGTCATGATTCCGAGTGCCTGGTCGCGGGGCAGCGGGCCGCCGTGGCAGGCGGTGCAGGAGAGTTTTTCAAAGTGCAGCGGTGGCAGTCCGGCGTGGGCGGGATGCGGTGAACCCAGCCGCCCGGCCAATTGATGTGTGTCGTACGCGTGGGATTCCGGTTCGTCGTCGTCGGACGGTTGATTCAGTTCGTTGACAAAGTCGGCGCCCAGGTGGCAACCGGCGCACGACAGCGTGACCATGTCTTCGCCGCTGGGGTGTTCTTCGCCGGGAAAGGCCCGGACGATGTGGTGGTCGATGCCATTGCGGTGGCAATCGACACATTGCATTCCGGCTCGCAAGTGGACGTCTTCGTCGTGCGTCCAGCGGGGTTGGATGCCCGATTCGTCGACGGTTCGATTGCTATGGCACTGGTAACAGGCGTTGTTTTGCGGTTGGCGGACCAAGTCGACGAACACCGTGCCATCGGTCGCGAAGCGGGAGGCGTTGTAAGTGACTTTGGGCAGTTTTTCTTGGGTCGCTTCGTCGTCGGGGTCGGAACCCTCTTTGATCCGCGAGACCTGGCCGTCGATCGTGCCGATTTTTAGCGCGGCGGTGGCGGCCCAGGCGAAGTTTTCTTCGGCGATCTGTTCCCGCCGGGCGTTGAAGTCGTAGGACCCCGAAACGCCGTGGCATGCCAGACAGTCAATTTCCAGTGATCCCGACAGGGGCCAACGTGATGCGGTCGCGTCCGCTTCGGCGGTTTCGGCCGCAGCATCGGCGTCGCCGTCGGTCTCTGCGTCGGCATCGGTATCGGAGTCGTCCGGTTCGGGGGCGTGTCCCAGGCCACCGCCGGGCAGGCGTCCGCCGAACTGTCGGACCATGGCCCACTGGTCGATTCCGATTTTCCGGGGGTCGAAGGTTTGTTTCCAGCCGCGGTAGGACAGCGGCAATTGAGTGCCGGTGCGGGGATCGGTCCAGATCCAGGGTTCGCCTTCACGGCCATCGGCGGACTCGGGCAGAAAGGCGTTGAAATGCCAGCCGTGGGAGATGGTTTCATAGTCGTGGCAGCGGCCACAGGTGTTCAGACTGGAATAGGGCGTCGTCGAGTCCGGTTCGATGCGGCGATTGTTCGCATCGTAGAGGTGGATCTGGTGCAGAAACCGGGCGTCGCCATCGCTGTGGGCGAATTTTGACCCGTCGGCGGCGGTCAGCCGAGGGGACGCGGGGGCCAGGGCCAGCACGGCGAGGCAAGCGAGGAAACGAAGGGTTGGCGGAGGCGAATGTGGCAAAAACATTGGAAATTTTTATTCTCTCGTCCGTGCATCCGGGGTGAGACCCATTCCCGGTTGCGTGTCGGGGCAACATAATTTCAACAGCTTAACATTGTTCTGTAAAAATGTGTCGCACCGATCACCACACAAGGTTTTTATCATGACTCAAACTGGCGTCATCACTTTCAAGGGCAATCCGATGACTTTGGCCGGAGAGGCGCTCGCTGTCGGATCACCGGCACCCGACTTTCAACTCCATTACGCCGAAGGCGGCATCCAAACGTTGACGTTGGCCGATCTGAAAGGCAAGCCCAGCATCATCAGCGTGGTCCCGAGTTTGGACACGCCGACCTGCGCGACCCAGACCAAAAAGTTCAACGAAGAACTCGCCTCGCTGGGTGACAAAATCAATGCCGTCACGGTCAGTCGCGACCTGCCGTTCGCCCAAGCCCGATTCTGTGGGGCCGAGGACATCAAGATGCGGACGGCCAGCGACTACCAAACCCACGCCTTCGGCAACGACTACGGATTGACGATCGAAGAGCTGAAATTGCTCACCCGTGCCGTCTTGGTCTTGAACGCCGACGGCGAAATCGTCCACAAGGAAATCGTCGCCGAAGTCACCGAGGAACCCGATTACGCCACCGCCATGGCCGCGTTGCGGATGCTGCTGTAAGCCAGGCTTCAGGCGATCACTGCACGTTGTTGTCTGGGGGTTAGCCTAAGACCGCTCAGTTCACTTCATCGGCGAGGTGCCCGGACGCTGGCGCGAACCGGCTGATGTCAAACGATGATCAGCCGTATGGCGCGAGCCTACGGGCGTTGAGCTAGAGGAAACGGTGTTTCACTTTGGGGGTGTCGCCTGACGACGGCATGGGGAGCGCCTAAAGGCTGGACACCAACGGTTGCGCCTGACGGCGGCATGGGGCGCGCCTAAAGGCTGGGCACCAACGGTTGCGGCTAAAGGCTGGGCACCAACGGTTGCGGCTGAAGGCTGGACACCAACGGGGGCTTGATAGAAGGCGGGGCGCTGAGGTCGTTTCAAGTCAACGCGTCCCAGTCAGCGGACCCGATTCACTGTTTATCACGATGTCGAACGAATCACACCAACGGACCGACGAGGACCTGCCGATCGTCGTCGCGGCGCTGTACCGATTCGTCGCCTTGCCGCAGTTTCAAGACTTGCGGCCGTCGATCGAAGCGGTGCTTGTCGAGCACAACGTCAAGGGATCGTTGTTGTTGGCGACTGAAGGCATCAACGGAACCATCGCGGGGTCGCGCGACGGCATCGATGCCGTGCTGGACCACTTGCGGTCGATTCCCGAGTTCGCGGATCTGGACGTCAAAGAGTCCAGGTGCGCCGAACAACCGTTTCGACGCAGCCGCGTCCGATTGAAACGTGAGATCGTGACAATGGGCGTCGAGGGCATCGATCCCCAAGAATCGGTCGGAACCTATGTCGATCCGCGGGACTGGAACGATTTGATTTCCGATCCCGAAGTCGTCCTGATCGATACCCGAAACGAGTACGAGATCGCCATCGGTAGCTTTGAAGGCGCCCAGAATCCGCACACGGAATCCTTTCGCGAGTTCCCCGAGTTTGTCGACCAGCAGCTCGATCCGTCCAAGCAGAAAAAGGTCGCGATGTACTGCACCGGCGGGATCCGCTGTGAAAAGTCGACGGCGCTGCTGAAACAAAAAGGTTTCCAAGAGGTCTACCACCTCCGCGGCGGCATCTTGAAGTATCTGGAAACCGTCCCGCCGGAGCAGTCAAAATGGAACGGCGACTGCTTCGTGTTCGACCAGCGTGTTTCGGTCGGCCACGGATTGGCCGAGGGCGAGCATGTGATGTGTTTCGCTTGCGGATGGCCGGTGTCGAAAGAGGATCAGCAGCACCCGGATTTTAAAGCCGGTGTTCACTGCCCCAATTGCGTCAACGAAATCTCGGAAGAACGCAAACGACGCTTCGCCGAGCGGCAAGCGATGTGGGAAAAGCAGGGCCGCGTGAAAGTGTCCGAAGACCAGGACCAGTAGGGCATGCTGTGCATGCCATACGGGACAGTCACGCACCGCATGGCCCCCTACTCGATGCCATCATTCTGCCCCGAATCATTCTGCCAACCCGCGTTCCATCAACGGCTGCTATTTCCGCGTCGGGCGGACGTCGTCGAGGATTTTTTCCAACTGTCGCATGCTGCGCGAGAGCAGGACACGAACCGACACGTCGCTTTTGCCCAGTTTTTCGGCGATCTTCTTGGTCGGCAATCCTTCGGCATAGCGCATCCGAATCGCTTGTCGTTGTTCTTCACCGAGTGACTCGACGGCCGCTTGCATACGCATCATCCGCACGTCTCGGCTGAACGCCGCGCTGGGGCTGGTCATGCTGGCGGCCAGCAATTGTTCCAGCCCGGGGGCGGAATCGCCGGACGAACTGCCGCTGCCGGCGGCGTTGAGGGATTGTTGCCGATTCACATCGCGTCGCTTGGCATCAAAATGAAAGCGATGGGCATCGACGACGCGTCGACGGGCGAGTTGTTGCAGCCAGTCCATCGGCGAATACTCGTCCAGCGGAGCGGTTTCCAGCCCGGCAAGGGCAGCCGCGGAGACCTCCTGGACCAAATCATCGACTTCGACGACGGCCAGCAGGTGTTCGCCGGTGATCGATCGCACGAAACCGGAGAGCTGGGCGTGGTGCTGCCGGATGTATTCCGCCAACGCCGTCGCATCTTTTTGTTTGATCCGCTCGATCAGCTCCAATTCAGCAGGGGATTCATCGGACATTTCAAATCGTCTTGATGGAAAGGGTTGGCAAGGCTCAGTGTTGATTCGCACAGATTGGCTTGATCCGCGACGGTTGGGCTGCTCCGCAACGGGTGCGTGAATCGTCACCAACGAGTATAACGGAGATCAAACGACCGGCGGTTTGCACGCGGCAAACGCTCTCCTGCTCGTCTACTCCGTTCCATGACCGACAGGACACCCATTACTGACGACACATCCGGGCCGGCCGCCGGTTCGGACCGGTCGGTGGATCCCAACGCGACCACCGACGTCCCGAGCCAGGAATCCGACGGTCCGTCGCCGATCGATCTGGACCAGCTGGATGAGTTGTTGGAGCAGGCGCTGGAGCAATACCTGCAAGCCGCCCCGTTGAGTTCGCCGCAAGAGTTGATGCGGTTTCTGCCCGATGTCGATCTGACCACCCGGCGATTCCTGTTGGTCGAATTGATCAAATTGGACATGGCCAGTGTCTCCGAAGCCACGGTCACGGGATCGCAGATGGGCGTGACGCCGCGTGTCGAAGATTACTTGACGCATTTTTCCGACGTGATGACCGCGGCGGATGTGCCGCTGGATTTGTTGATGGAGGAAATCCAGTTGCGCAAGGAGGCCGGCGAAGTGCTCGATCCGGCCGACTATGCCAAACGGTTTCCCCAACACGACTCGATGATCGCCGAACTGCTGGGCGGGCAGTTGAGTGCAAAACCCGAAGCGACCGCCGCGGTTGCCCATCGCAAACGTCCGCCCGAGTTTCAAATCGGGCAACAAGTCGATGACTTTGTGATCATCCAGACGCTCGGCAGCGGGGCGTTCGCCAACGTGTACCTGGCCCGCCAGCTGTCGATGAGTCGATTGGTGGCGTTGAAGGTTTCCAAGGGCACCGGTGACGAACCCCAGGCGTTGGCCCAGTTTGATCATCTGAACATCGTGCGCGTCTATGATCAACGCATGCTCGACGATCCGCCGTCGCATTTGTTGTACATGCAGTTTCATCCCGGTGGAACGTTGGCCGACGTGGTCGAACGGGTGCGTCACACGCGGCCTTGGGATCGATCCGGCGAGATGATCTTGCATGCGGTCGACCGATCGTTGTTGAAGACGGCCCAGGCGGTTCCCGAACGGTCGGCGCTGCGGGAAGCGTTGCGGACGATGTCTTGGCCGATGGCCGTTGCCTGGGTCGGAATCCAATTGTCTCGCGCGCTCGAAAGCGCCCATCGACGTGGCGTGATGCACCGCGACGTCAAACCGGCCAACGTGTTGTTGTCGGCCGAGGGCGTTCCCAAACTGGCCGATTTTAACGTCAGCTTTTCCGGCAGCGCCGGACGCGCCGGAGCGGCCAGCAGTTTCGGCGGTTCGATCGGCTACATGGCACCCGAGCACCTCCGCGCGATCTCCGCGACGACGTTCTCGGCGGTCGAGGAGGTGGGACCGAAAGCAGACTTGTATTCGTTGGCGATCTTGTTGTGGGAACTGTGGCAAGGCAGACGCCCGTTCGAATCCGAAGGGCGGCCGAAATCGTGGACCGATGCGGTCGAGCAACAGCTGACCGCCCGCTCGTCACTAAGCGCCCCGTCGTCGCAAAGCGAAGATGCCCTGGCGAGGTTGTTGGAAAAAATTCTGCGTCAAACGCTGGCCTTCGATCCCAACGATCGGATCGGATCGGGCGCGGAACTGGAAGCCCGACTGATCTTGGCACTGCACCCCGACGCGGCGCAGTTGTTTGATCCAGAACCCGAGAGCTGGCAGGGTTGGCTCAGTCGTCAATCGCCGTGGTGGGTCGCCGCGACCCTGATCCTGGTGCCCAACGCGATCGCCGGCGTGTACGGGTTTTTCTATAACAACAAGGACACGTTGGAAGCGTTGTTCGAGGAAGTGGAGGGGTTGCAGACGACGTTCATCACTTTGGTGCTGTGTATCAACTCAGTCGCCTATCCCTTGGCGGTGTTGCTGGCGATTTATTACACCAGTCGTGTGGTCAAAGGGCTCGAATCGACCTCCGCCGGGAACGAAGCGACCGAAGAAGACCTTTCGTCGGCGCTGGAGCTTGCTCATCGCGCCGCCGTCATCGGTGGTCTGCTGTGGTGTCTGGCGGCGGTGCTGTATCCGAGCATCTTGTCGTACATGCACCCCGAGTTTTCGCGTCGCGAAGTCGGGCACTTCTTTTTGTCCCATGTCATCTGCGGCGGCGTCGCGGCGATCTACCCGTTTTTCGGGTTGAGCATCTATGCCATCTCCGTGCTGTATCCTCGGATGGTGCGTTCGAAATTGAAAGATCCAAAGTTTGACCAACACGTCGCCACGTTAGTTCGTCGATGTGAGCGTTACTTGTTGTTGGCCTGTATGGTGCCGTTGCTCGGCGCGACGCTATTGTTGGTCAGCAACGAGGCTGCCAAACACGTGATGTTGATCGCGATTGCGGCGACGGGGTTGGGCTTGTTCGCCGCGTTCTCCGCCTATCGATACATCCTGCGTCAATGCTCCGTGCTGGCACCGGTGCTGTCGAGTAAGCAGGATACGATTTTGTCGTTGTAAAAAAACCTCTCGTCGCATTGCGATCCTTCGCGCGACGAGAGGCGACCCTGTTTCGTGGATTGCTACGAGGCGTCTTGCCCGGTGGCGGTTCCATCGGTGAACTGATCGATCGCCGAACGCAGATCGGGCGAGGAAAGTCCCACGCCTGAATCACTCGGCGAAGCGGGTTCGATGACCGGTTGCGAGACATTGGTCACTTGATCCGGTGTCGCCGTTTCCGTCGTGGCGGTTGGTTCAATGGCCGCGGTCGCCGCCACCGGGATCGTTGCGGCATCGTACAACCGCAAGTTATTCGCTTCGTTGGATTCCATGAATTGATCAAAGCTGTCGAGGACGACCAAGACTTGGTTCATGGCGATCGCTTGCCCGTTCAGATTGCCCATCGCGAGCGACTGGATCGGTAACGTCGCGGTGACTTGAATCGCTTGCCCGGCTGGTATCGAATCAAGTTTGGTCGTCACGTTGGGGCTGGTCGGACGGATGCGTCCGAGCAGTCCGACCAGCGTGACGTGCGCACCGCAGACATCACGTGTGCTGCAGTTCTTGATGACCAGGTCGAACGATGGGCCACATCCGGCCGCCGTGTCGGCATGACGCGTGATCGAAATCAATTCCAGATCGCCCAGTTCGGCCGCTGGGATCGCAATCGGACCGTAGGGATGAAACGTGTTCATCGCTGCGGCCGGACTGGAGTCGTTGTTGACACCGTATCGAAGCAGCATCGGGATCACGTGGTCGCAACGATCGGGGCCGTGCAGCAATCGTCGCAATGCGGCTTCGTCGGCGTGTGCGACGGCCAGGGAATTGCCGATCAGGGCGCCCGCGATCACCGCGAACATCCACCGGCAAAGGAGAGAATGACGTTTCATGAGATTTGTCTCGTGAGAGTTTGGGTGCTGTCAAAAAAACAGGCCCGGTGAGTGATTCAGTGCACTCGCCGGGCCTGTGGGTAACAATGCATGCCGACACCGTTGTTCGGGGACGCTGCTGTCTTAGTAGCAGGCCCAGTAGCTGGTGTAGACCGGGACGTGGTAGGTCACGGGGTGGTAGTACGTGTACGAGACCGGACGGTAGCAGTGGTAGTTGTAGGTTGGACGGTAGTAGCTGTAGCCGCGGCTGTAACCGTAGCTGTATCCGTAGCTGCGATAGCTGGACGAATAACCGTAGCCGTATCCGACGCGTCGGAAGCAGGCTGCAATGGTGTCTTCGTCTTTGTCGTCATCGCCCAGCAAGGCGTCGACGTCGGCTTGCCCGAAGTTGTCTTGATCATCCGCGACGTTGTCGGCCGATGCCTCCGCCGCGGCGATCAGATTCGTGTCCAGGGCGGCGAGCGATTGCAGCAAGTCGTCATCGGCACTGACCGAGCCAAAAATCATCACCAACGGAGCGACAGCGAACAGGATTCGTTTCAACATGGTTCTAGACCTTCACGCGATTCGACAGAGATTTTGAATTTAGAAGGCGGCAGTCCGTCGAGTCACTCGCCGCATTCGTTGTCCTTGACTGAAGAACCAAGCGGACGGGGCGGGCGGGTGTTTCAAAGAATTTTGGTGGAGGTGTTGGGCGATGCCGCTAAATCGAGAAGCGACTTACCCGAAAATGGCTCCCCTCTCCCCCGAACAAGCCTCTGGGTTGATTCGGATCGATCATGGACGTCAAGTGATTTTAGAAATCGAAAACGTTGCGACGAGTAGAGGCTTGTTTGGGGGAGAGGGGCCGGGGGTGAGGGGGAATCCGCATGATGAACCGACGATGCAATCTCGCGCCACCGAGTTTGCTCGTGATCAGCGCGGCCGATCGAATGAATTTGAAGTTGATTTCTGCTGAGTCGATTTGATGTAGGTCGCCTTCCGGCGTACGACATACCGCCAGACCCACCGGGTATCGAAAGCGCATCGTTGCCGTCATCCAGCAACCGCGCACAGAATCAATCCCCCTCACCCCCAGCCCCTCTCCCCCAATTCCTGACTCGCTTAGGCTCGTCAGGAATCGGGGGAGAGGGGAGCCATGGTGCTTAGTTTTCGCTTCACTTAGCACTATCGGTCTGCCGCCAGGCCGCTGGCGAGTTGCAGGGTTGCGGCGTGGATGGAGACGATCTCATCGATGTTCGAGGCGTAACCGCCGCTCATCGCGATCGCGACGGGGATCGTGCGGTCGATGCACCACTGCAAGGCGGTGCGGTCGCGTTCGGCGAGTCCGGATTTCGACAGGCACATTCGGCCCAGACGGTCGCCGACGTAGGGGTCTGCTCCGGCCAGGTAGATCGCCAAATCGAATTCGCCGTCGGCCCGCCAACGGTCGAGGGTGCCAAGGGCTTGCGAGAGTTTTTCCAGGTACGCGTCGTCGTCGGTGCCGTCGTCCAACGGAACATCCAGATCGCTGGGGACCTTGCGGAGCGGAAAATTTTTCGCCCCGTGCATCGACATCGTGATCGCCGAGGCGTCAGCGGCGAGGATCGATGCGGTGCCGTTGCCCTGGTGAACGTCCAAGTCGATCACGCAGGCACGCTTGATCAGCGATTCTGATTGCAAAGTTCGTATCGCGACCGCCGCGTCGTTAAACACGCAGTACCCTTCACCGGCGTCGGCAAATGCATGATGCGTGCCGCCGGCCAGGTTGGCGGCAATGCCGTCGGTCAAGGCGCTGCGGGAGGCCGCGATGGTCGCACCGGTGCTGCGCCGTGACCGCTGGACCATTTTGGGCGACCAGGGGAATCCGATCCGCCGAATTTCCGGAGTCGACAGGCTGCCGTCTACCACCCGAGCGATGTAGTCCGCGTCGTGACAGAGACGCAGTTGATCATCCGTGGCCGCCGGTGGCACCAGCAACACGTCGTTGCGATGGGCATCGCTGGTCGCGACGTGACGTCGCAGACGACGGTACTTGTCCATCGGAAACCGGTGCGTCGGCGGCAACGGCAATTCGAAATGATCGGTATAGTACAGACGCACAGGCGATCCGTCAGAAAACAAAAAACAGGGCGAACGAACACGACATGAATGACCCAGCACAGAATCCTTACGTGGCAAGTTCGACAACACCAGGGGGATTGTTTCCCCAGGGACGATCGGCAGGGACGATCAACGCGGCGGCGCGAATCGGTACCGTGATTTCATTGGCGCTGATCAGCGGTGTGGTGATGATCACGGTGATTCTGGCTTATCTGGTGTTCTCGAACCCTCCCGAAGATCAGCAACTGCTGCGATTTGACGGGGACGCGATGCTGTTTCTGATCATCGGTTATGGCATCTTCATCGGCGCCGCGGGGGCCGCGATCGTGCTGCGCGGAATCATGAAGAACCAAGCGGCGGCACAGCTCAAGGCGTCTGCGGAGGAGTTGCCGCGACCGCTGGAAGGCGATTCACCGCTGCCACCGTCGGGCCAGGCTTTTCTCGGCACCGTCGCAACGTACACGCTGATCGGCCAAGCGTTGGTGGAGGGCCCGGCGATCATCAACGCCATTTTCATGTTCATCGACAACAACTTGGCGCACCTGATCCCGATCGTGTTGGCGGTGATCGGGATCGCGATGCAAATCCCGACGCCCGGCAGAATCAAGACGTCGCTGGAAGATGCGAAACGGTGACCGATGCTCGCCAGTGAAGTGACCGGATCGGTCCAAGAGGTTGATCGACCTGTGAAGGAAACCAACGATGGTTCAGCTTGCCGCCACTCTGCTCCGGCGGCCGACGCCGGAGCGGGCTCTCATGTAAGCCGAACGAAGACAACCGTCAGCGTAGAAGCTCTGTCCAATCATCCATGCGAACCGCTCAAACGCCGGCGGCGGGGCCTGCGAAGTTCCGTCACGGCATTCATTCGCCGTTGGCGGGAATACGATCTACACAAGCTGTCGGTAGGCATCGGCCGCGTCCTGCTGTGGCCGTTCCCCGACAGCGTCTACCTGCGTCTGGGCTATCGCGTCTTCTTCGGCACCTGGCCCGATTATCGGCACCCCCGCAGCTTCAACGAGCACATCCACGAATACATGCTGCGCTGTCGCGATCCGATGCTGAGCATTCCCGCCGACAAGATTAAGTCGCGCCATTATATTGCCGAACGCGTCGGTGCTGATGTGCTGGTGCCGCTGTTGGGCGTGTGGGACCGGCCCGAAGACGTGCCGCTGTCGACCCTGCCGCGCCCGTTGGTGCTCAAGCCCACCGCTGCCAGTGGCTTGGTGCTGATCGTACGGGCTGAGGACGAGCTTAATGAGGACGAGGTGCGGGACCAAATGCGTCGCTGGCTGAGACGCTGCTACAGCCAAGTCAATCGCGAATGGTGCTATCGTGGTGTGCCACGTCGGTTGATGGCAGAGACGATGTTGAGCGACGACTGCGGCGGGCTGCCGCCCGACTACAAGGCCTATGTCATCGGCGGCAAGGTGCGTTTTCTGCAGGTGGACCGCGGCCGCTTCGATCAGCACACTCGCAACGTGTACGACCCACAATGGAACCCGCTGCCGGCGCGTTGGACGCTGCAGAACCACGAACCTGATCTGTGTCCGGCGTGCTTGCCACGCATGATCGAGCTGGCCGAGATCCTGGCCGAGCCGTTCGAGTTCCTACGCGTCGACTTCTACGTGATCGGCCAGCAGCTGTACATCGGCGAGCTGACGAACTATCCGGGCGCCGGATTCGAACGCTTCATCCCGAGTGGTTACGCTTGGGAGATCGGCAAATTCTGGACGGGGCGGCCACGGAGTGAAGATCGCTAATTCGCACGCTGTCGGTCGATGCAATCAACGCGTTATCGGTTAGTGACCCTCGGTGGGGACGGCTGCCGTCTCGGATGTTTCACTGGAACCCAATGCGTCGGCCAGGGTGGCGTCTTCGCCGGCGGGCAGCCAGCGAAAGTCGATCACCAGGTTCTCGCCGTCGATCGTGGTCAGCACCGCGGGGTTTTGTTTGACCAGTTGATCCGCCCAGCGTTCGGCCGAAAGCGTTTGGTGGCGGAGGTTGAGTTGCCGTGAGGGAAATTCCCAGCGGGCGCCCGCGACAAGCCGGGCCGATCGATCGGTGATCTGACAACTGGTGATCGATTCTTCGGCCGTCAGCCGGGTCGCCATCCGTTCGGCGCGACTGCGCAAGTTGTCTTCGCCGGTCTCGATCAGGACCGACAACGGGCTGGGATCGGGAGCGGTCATGGCGGCGACTGTCATCGCAACGATTCCCGCGGATGCGGCGTGCGTGTTCCAACGACTGTCCTGCTGGATGGATTCGATCAATGTTTTTTTTCCCGCCAGGATGCCCGCCGTCGTGCCTCCAGTCAGCGGGCCGCCGGGCAGCACGACCAGATCGATTCCGGACCGCAGCAGCGATTCGGCGCTGGGGATCGATTCATGGCCTTGGTGAATCGTGGCGACGGGAAGGACGGCGATGCTGATCACATCGCGGCCTTTCAATGGAATCGCCGTGACGGGGTGAATGCCATCGTCGGCCAGGATCACGCAGGCGTGGTCGATGCCGTCAAAGTCACTCGGCTCCAACGTTTGGACTCCGCCGCATTCGGTCAGCGTCAGGCCGGGGAACGCATCGGGCAGCGGTGTGCCGGAGGGCAATCGGATTGCTTGGCTGCGGTGCATGACCAGTTTTCGCTCTTTCGCCAACACGCTCAGCGACGCGATCGCCGCATCGAGGCTGGTGGCCACGGCGACGGCGTGTCCGTCGACATCGAGCAAACGCGTCAGCGACCGGTCCAGTTGTTGTTTCAGGTCGTTGTCGACGCAGTCTCCGCGGAGGACATCGCAACCGAGTTGTAAGACATGATCCGAAACCGAAATTCCCGAGCCCCGGCGGGTAAGTAACACCCCGCTGGCATTCAGGCAGCGAACCGCCAGATCGGTCTGACGCTCGGTCCAGCGGAGCACCGATTCGCGGCCCTGGTCGATCGCGCCGCGCGCGGTCTCGCTGGCCGTTTTGACGAGCGCGTCGAGGCCGCGCGAGGCGTTTTCGGGAAGGTCGCGAAGCAGTTCGGCGGCCTGTGCCTTGACTCGCACGATCGTTTCGGTGTCGCTCGCTTTGCGGGCCACGTCGGCAACGCCGTTACGGATTGCTTCGATGGCCCAGGGTGGAAGTCGCATGGAGGGTGTTCTCGCGGGGCGCAGGGCAAAGGGAAAGGGGGACAGTGCAAAGGGAAAGGGGGAAATGAGAGACGCCGTTCAGAAGCGGTCTTGTTCGGATTCCGCCCAAACGCGTGCTTCGGAGCCGTCCCAGTCGACATGAATCACGCTCGGGTTGCAGCAAACCGGGCAGTCTTCCACGAACGTTTGGGAGTGGCCAGCGGCCGGGTCCAAAGGGATCACGATTTCTTCGCCGCAACTGTCACAAATATAGCTGCCATCATTGTCGAACAATTCTGGCGGCGGATCATGGTCTGGTTCACTCATCGAATTCGCCCGGAAATGTTGAGTGGTTCGGCGAAGGAAATCGGCAGGCCCAGCGTTCGGCAGGCCCAGCGTTCGTCGGCTGACACTGCTAAATTGGGCTGGTGCTGCGAAACCATAGCGATCGCACAGCGTTCAATCACGGGGCCGACACCTTTGTCGGCCTTCGCAATCTCGATTCTACCGCCATCGTCGTCACTTTGATGGACGTGTTGGTCAAGTATCTTCGAGTCTTGCGAAACAGCGGCAATCGAGGTTGTTGGCCGCTAGACGTTTGCTCATCACGCCGGGATACCATCCAATGAAGATTCGAACCAAGACCGCCCTGCGGTTGACCCTTTGCGGTGTCGCAGGGCTCGCCGTCGCGATTTCCGCTTCCCATTCCATGGCACAGGAGTCCGAGGAGGGCCGGCGACGCGGTCGTCCCGAGGCTCGCGAGGGAGACGGGGGTGGCGAACGTGGGGGCCCACGCGGCCGCCGCGGCGAACAGGGAGAACGGGGAGAGCGGGGAGACCAGGCAGGCCCCCGCGGCGGATTCGGCGGCCCCGGAGGACCGGGCGGCCCGGGACCGGAGATGCTGCTGCGGCTGCCGGTGATCGCTGCACTGGACGCTGACAAAGACGGCGTGATTTCGAAGGAAGAAATCGCCGGTGCGAGTGCAGCGCTCAAAACACTGGACAAAAACAAAGACGGCAAAATTGATTTGGCTGAAATGGTTCCGTCACGCGGCGGTCCCGGTGGACGTGGATTTGGCGACCGCGGACCCGGCGGACCCGGCGGACCGGGAGGTCCCGGCGGGCGCGGACCCCGCGACGGTGAGGCCGGACGAGGGCCCGGACCGGGAGATGCCGCAGAAGGACGTGGTCCGGGAGACCGTGGTCCAGGAGGACGTGGTCCGGGCGGATTTGGCGATCCCAAAGCCATGTTGGATCGATTGATGACCCAGGACAAGGACGGCGACGGCCTGCTGGCTGCCGACGAATTGCCCGAACGGATGGCCCAGATGCTAGACCGTGCTGATACCAACGAAGACGGCAAATTGTCGCGTGAAGAGATCGAAAAGGCGATGCAAGCGCGGATGGCCAACATGCGTCGTGGCGGCGGTGGTCGGCCCGGCGGAGATCGACCCGGTGCGGACCGCGGCGGGGACACGCCCGGTGGGGAACGACCGCGTCGACCGCCGACGGAGTGATCAGGGCGAAGCGATTCGGGACTGACGGATCAGGGCGGGTGTTTTTTCTGTGCCCGCTTGTCCGAAACTTGCACCTGCTGGATAGTGTGGGGAAGCGGCGGAGCGGTCACGTTCCGCCCGGCTATGGCGACTCATCTGCAGTCGCCGTTCACCTCGAACTTTCCTCGACTGCGAGTTTTGACCGGTCCTATGAGCGTATTGGTTACCCAACAGGCCCCTGACTTCAAAGCACAAGCCGTTCTGCCCGACGGCCAGTTCAAAGAAATCTCCTTGAGCGATTACAAGGGCAAATACGTCCTGCTGTTCTTCTGGCCGCTGGATTTCACCTTCGTGTGCCCGACCGAGATCATCGCGTTTTCCGATCGTGCCTCGGATTTCGCCGAGTTGGGCGTGCAAATCCTGGGTGTCTCGGTGGACAGCCACTTCAGCCACTTGGCGTGGACCAACACGCCGCGAAACGCCGGCGGGATCGGCAAAACCGAATACCCCTTGGTTTCGGATTTGAGCAAGCAGATTTCGCGTGACTACGACGTCTTGCTCGACGGCGGCGTGGCCTTGCGTGGTCTGTTCCTGATCGACAAAGAAGGCGTGGTGCGGCACCAAGTGGTCAATGACCTGCCGCTGGGGCGAAGCGTCGATGAAGCCCTGCGAATGGTCAAGGCGCTTCAGTACTTTGAAGAAAACGGCGAAGTGTGCCCGGCCAACTGGCAGGAAGGTGCTCGCACGATCAAGCCGAACGTCGACGACAGCAAAGAATTCTTCGGCGCCGAATACGCGAGCTGAATGGAATGTGGTTGACGGCCCCAAATCGAATCGGCATCGCGGCTTGGCAGATCGAAGATTCGGTTTGGCGAATCGAAGCCCGTGGAGGTCGCGACGGTGTCGCACTCCACGTCGGGGACCAGTCCATCCAGTTGGTCGCCCCGGGTGATCAAACGTTGCCGCGTTTGGATGAACAATTCGTCCGCGGCGACGAGTTGCACCTGTCTTTTCCCCAATCCGACGACCGTCAGTTCGGGTTTCGATTGGTCGTCCGGCCGGTTCGATGGAACGGGTTCGCCGCCGACCCGACCCACGCCTGCTTTGAGTTACTGGTTTCGATTCAGACGACGCTGTTGGATTCCCACCCCACGCTCGATCTGGTCTTGCCCGCCGGCGAGGGGGCCCGCGGCGAGCGCGTGGCTGGATCGCAATGCCGTATCCATCACGCCAACACTGGCGATTGCGCCGTCGCGGTCATTCTCGGGCCCCAGGATGCGGGAGAGTCAGGGGCGATGGACACCGAACAGACGCAGCGTGTGACGTTGTTCGGCGAGTTTCTAGAAAAGGGCGTGATTCGGCGAGCCCGACCCTGGCTGATTGTCAATCGTGCCGGCACGGTGATCGACGCGAAGTGGATCAGCGCGGCGAGCGACGCGTTATCGGAAAGCCCGCTGCCGCTGAACTAGTGCTTCGTCCAGGTTCAATCCAAGGGGTTAACGCGGAAGCGGAAGCTGCCAAGGCTTTTTGCGGTTCGGCGACGGATCCGAAACACTTGGCAATTCCCGGTGGCGAACTGGGGCGCGTTCTCCCGTGACGCGACGGGTCGGCCCGCCCTGTTGGACGCGTCCGGCCAATGGTGGGGCAGCTGGGACGAATGTGACGATGTTGCAGAATTGTGCGGTTGGATGATTTAAAGTCCCGGGCCGAGGGCGGACCGACGAAATCCGGGCCCGAAGGGCGCGCTTTTGCTGTTTCCGGTTGCGTGGTTTGCGTAAACTAAAGGGGTGTTTCCTGAACGGATGGTCCGCCATTGACGCAAGCATGGGCCGCTTCCCTCTCCTTTCTATTTCCGCCACGTGCTGCTTGCTCGCGAGTCCCGGTCGGCTCGCCGCGTTGCCGCAGACCGTATCGAGTCCACCTGGTTTATGAATCGCACCGATTCGGTAACGAATATCTTTTCGGCGGCATTGATGTCGGCCGGATCGATCGCTGCGTCGGTGTTGGTGTACGCCGGAGTGTGGTTGTCACTGGCGCTGGGCGGACCGAGCCACGGGCAGCCGCCGGGCACGTATCCGCCACCGGAAATCCTCCGCCCCTCGGCGCCGCCGGCCGAGTCGGGAAAGTTGCCGATCAAGGGGATGATGTTTCTGGACGTCTCCGAGAACCCGATCTATGCGCCGGGGATGAACTACGAGCGGTATTTGGAACTGGAACGGGGCGGCAAGAACCAGACCCGTCGCTATGTCTATGACACGGTCAAGATCGACGGGCGTGTCGATGGCAATCGGGCGGAGTTGTCGGTGGAGGTGCGCGTGGCAGTCGACGCGACCGCCGAAGAGATGATCGAAATTCCGTTGGCGATGGAGAACTTTCACCGCCTGGGACCGGTCGAGTTCTTCTCCGGCGCCGAGAACGGCAACAAGCTGGCCGTATCGGTCGACCAGGACACCGGGGATTATGAATTACTCGCCTCCGTCGCCCGGGACACCGTCGTCGGATTCCGCATGCAGATGTCCGCTCGGGTCGAGACCGATGTGCTGCACGCCCTGGATTTTCGCTTGCCGCTCGCGGCGACGGAAATCAACTTGGTCAGTGATTCGCGCGACGTCGTCGGCGTGATTCCCAATCGAGACGATGAAGTCATTGAAACGTCGACCGACAACGCGGGACGCAGCCAGTTCAAGGTGATCAGCAGCGGAGGCCGTTTCACGCTTCAGTGGGGCACGATGGATCGTCCTGTTTCGGTGCCGTTGCTGGAAGCGACCAGCGGGATTTCGATGCAATGGAATTCTCCGCAGGATCCGTTGTTGCAAGACGTGAAGATGACGGTGCGTGATTCGCGCGGTCCGATCTCCAGTTTTAAACTCCGGCTTCCACCGGGCGCCTCGTTGCGCGACGAGCCGAAATTGATCACCAGCGGTCAATTCGGTCAGCAAGTCGAACTCTCCAAACCCGACGCCGACGACGACGAACTGTATCTCGTCACGATCCCCAAGTTCGAGCGTCGACAGAGCATCGTGTTGGAGTTCCGATTGGAGCTGCCCAGTGATTCACCGACGGTCAAGAAACCGTTGTCCTTGCAGGTCCCCGTCGTCGAGGAGGCGCTTCGCAACCAGGGCACGATCAACATCACCACGGGCGCGGATTATCGATTGCGGTGGCACCAACGATCGTATGTCAAAAACACGACGCCGGCCGTCGAGGAGGAAACGACGGTCGATCAGCGGAGCTATTCCTTTCAATTCATTCGCGGTGCGTTCACGTTGCCGATCTGGTTGGACGCGACCAAACGTGAGTTCCGCGTTTCCAGCGAGTGTGACATCGAGTTGCAGGACAACTATGCGAATCTGGCGATGGAGATTCGATCGGTCGGAAACGGCAATCGCTCGCAATTGTTGAGCGTCGATTTGTCGGATTGGCAGGTGACCCAAATTGAAAATGCCCGCACCGGTGCTCCGCTTCCGTGGTACGAATCGGACGACTTGATCGAAATCGAAGTCAGTTACACGGGGATGGAAGAGAGCATTCCGGTGTTGATCAAGGCGCGGCGTCCGATCCAGGAGGCGTCGTCGCCACAGGAGGATCAGCGGATCGACTTGCCGGTGCCGCGGATCGTCGGTTCGGGGGACCGTCGCGATCCGATCACGATCCAAGAAGCCATCGTGCGGCTGTCCGGTAAAGGACGACGTTCGTTCGTCGTCGATTTGGAACGCTCAGTCAATCTGGAGCGAACGGCGGATTCGGCAACCGGCAGCGGGTTGGAACGCGTCGGCAACAGTGAACGCGCCTCGGTGGACGATCCGCGGGATGTCGACGCGATCCGAGTGTTCGCCGTGATGCCTCCCGAATCGGCCGCCCGCATCATCGGGGAAATGGTCGAGCGTCCGCCCCGCATCAGTCTGGAAAACCAAGCCAACGTCAAGTTGATCGGTGATCAGTTGGTGACGACCGTCACGTGGCTGATCGAAACCCCCGTCGACCTGGAAGGGCGATTGCAGGTTGCGATCCCCGAGCCGATCAAGGCCGTCGCCGGGGCGGCATCGGCCGGGGCGGCATCGGCGACGTCATCGGATGGACCGACCGGCGAGGAGGTCACGGCGGCACCGGGCTCGACGCCCAATCAATGGTCCGTCGAAGTGAATGACCGTGCGGCGAAGCTGCAGCCGGTCGAGTCGGATTCGTCGGCCGCGGTCGAGAATAGCCAGCAGGACGCGGAGCAGGATCCGGCGGCGGGGTCGTCGCAGACCCAGCAATACGATCTGGTTTCCGATGCGCTTGCCGATGGCAAAATGGAGGTGCGTTTCATCCATTCGGAAACCGTGACCTTCAATCCCGACACCTCCGAAACACTGGTCGAAATCGGCTTGCCGTATCCGCTGGTTCAAGACATCACGTTGCGGGGCAAGGTCGAGTTGGAGTTGTTGGGAGGCGAATCGCATGACATCACGCCGGCCGAGAAATCGCTGACCGATCAGTTGGTCTTTCGCACGCTGCCGACCAAAACGGTTCCGTTGCGGATCTCGCCGCGGGCACCGGCCAGCAGCGAATTGCTGACCGGCAAGATTGTGGTGCGAACGGCGATCAGCGAGATCTCGCAGCACGATCAATTGATCGCCAGTCTGGAGGGGACCGGCGAATTCGAATTGGAACTTTTGTATCCCGATCAAACTGAAATCCAAGTCACGCTCAACGGCGAACCCGCGGCGTTTAAGATGGTGGGAGAACGCCTGGTCGTGCGTGTCCCCTCCGACACACAGCAGCACCTGATCGATGTGCGATTATGGGTCGACCGAACCAGCGGCGGTCTGTTTCAGACCATCGTCCCGCTGGCGCATGTCGGTCCGGGGGCTGGGCAACTTGTATGGCAGATGACGGTGCCATCGGATTGCCATCTGGTATGGGCGACGCCTTCGGTCGGACGTGAGATGCAGTGGGGGGTTGACCGTTGGCGGTTGATTCGCAGCCCGCTGATGACCGAGACCACGCTGGTCAATCGGATCGCCGCGACGCAGCCCGATCTCGTCGATCTGAGTCCGATGCCGACCGGCAATCGCTATCTCTTTTCGTCGATGGATGACCGCTCGTTTCGGGCGCTGGTCGGTACCCGAACCATCCTGTGGATGATCGTGGCCGGCGTGATCGTGTTTGTGACCGCGGTGTTGACGTACATTCCCGCGACGCGCAATCCGTTGTCGGCCGTCGTCGCGATTGTCTGTTTTGCGGGCCTGTTGGCCGCGGCTCCCGATGCCGCAATTCTGGTCGGACAAGTCTCGATGTTGTCGTTGGTGTTGGTGATCGTGATGCTGGCCATCCGCAACCTGGTCTTGCCCACACCCTCGCGCGTGTTGACCAGCACGCGTGAACCGCGGCTCGATGCATCGACACAAAGTCGTCGGCAACCGCCCGATTATCGGCCGCCCAGCAGTATCGCCGTGACGCATTCGATTGGCCCCGAAGACGTCTCCAAATCGGCCAACGAGGTGGCTTCATGAACCGCCCGGTGAGCGACATCAAGGCTTGCCAGGCCGGGCACGCCGGGGCGTCCTCCTCGGGCACGTCGAGCGTTCCCGATGGCAGTGCCCGGTGCTCGTCCGGCATTCGATCCGTGCTGCTGTGTGTGCTGGCCGTGATCGGTTGCGGGACGCTCTGGACGGGGACCGGCTTCGGTCAACAAGAACAAGGCGAGGCACCGACACCGGCGGTCGTGCAACCCGCGGCGGATACGGGAGACAAGGAGACGGGAGACAAGGAGGAGGGAGACAAGGAGACGGGAGACAAGGAGACGGGAGACAAGGAGACGGGAGACAAGGAGACGGGAGACAAGGAGACGGGAGACAAGGAGACGGGAGACAAGGAGGCGGGAGACAAGGAGACGGGAGACAAGGAGACAGGAGACAAGGAGGCAGGAGAGACGGAGGGGATGAAGGGGGAACGCTCCGGTTCTGGGGTGACCGATGCGGAGGCGGGCGATGTTGCACCGGCACTGGCACCGGTACTGGCACCGGTACTGGCACCACGCGAGCGTTTGACGCTGCCGCTACCGCATCGCGACCGCGACGGTCGGCCGCTGCGACCGATCGGTGTGTTCCTTTCACAGATCGTCGATTTGGTCCCGCCTGATTTTCGTGCGGTCTCGATCAGTGAATTGCGTGAGGCGATCGGGACGGGCACCGAGCGGTTCGCGGATTCCGATCAGGCCCGCTTGGTCAGCGGGTTTTATGACATCCGGCTCGACGAAGATCTGTTCATCAGCGAGGGCAGCAAGTTGGTGCTCGAGCACCGGCGTCGCCCGATCATTCGGCGAAAGCTGGGACAGGTCAATTTGGCGATCACGGACTCCGCCGGCGGACTGCGTTCGCCGCTGTCGGCGTCGACGGTGAATTTGCCGCGGCTGGAAATCGATGCCGCGGGCGAGTTGATTGCGGTGATCCCCAAGCCGATTACCGCCAACACGCCTTCCGCATCGCAGGGAACAGCATCGCAGGACGCGACATCTCAGGACTCCGTCTCTCAGGGAGCAGCGTCTCAAGGGGCACCGCAAGAGCCGGGCGGGGCTGCCGGCAACCGTTCATCGGCAGACGTCGTTTCCGACGGTTGGACTCAATCCGAAATTCGTTTCGGATGGACGCTGCGGAGTCAATCCTTGGGCGCGGCGAAACGGTTTGATTTGCGATTGCCAAGGACATCACAGACGCGGTTGGTCATTTCGACACCCAGCGACATCGTTCTGGAATCCAGCCAGGGAGTGTTGGTCGAACGTCCCGGCCCGCCCCCGGATGCGGATGTCCAGACCCGTACCGGCGACATCCGATGGTATGTGTTAGAAGCCGGTGGCCTGAATCGGCTGGAGATCTTTGCGCGGCGACGGTCCAGCGACGATACCAATCAACCGTTGTTCATCCGCCGAGAGTCCAAACAATACGAGGTGGATTTATCGGGCGTTTCGTGGATCCACCGCATGACGCTCCAGCTCCCTCGCCAACGCAACCGTCTGCGTCTGCGTTCGCCGTTGGGGACCGTCACGGCGATCCGAGTCAACTCGATCGAAGCGCCTTATCAAGTGTTGCGTCGTGAAGACGGACAATCGTTGATCGATGTCGATCTGCCCGGCAATGTCGCCGGTGTCATGGATTCGTTGAACGCCAACGCGGCCGGCGGAACACTCCGCCCCGAACTGGTGTCGGAGGTGGTGACGTTGACGATCGAGGGGACGTCGACTTGGGAGCTCGACGATGGCATTTGCGAGTTGCCGTCGGTGATCCCGGTCGAACCGAACGTGCTGTGGACCGAAGCGTCGACGCAAACCATCGTGGCGGTGATGGACCCCTTGGAAGTCGCACAATGGGACTTGCCGCCGACATGGCGGCAATCGATTCAGACTCCGACCCGCGCCGGCGAAACCCTATTGATCGCCGACGGTCCGCCGCCGCAATCCGCTGAAGCGGATTCCACCTGGTCGCGGCTGAGGTTGATTGAAAAGGAAGAGCGATTCATCGAGGCGATTTGGACGCGTTTGCGTGTCCAGCAGACCCCGGCCCCAGAGGTCCGATCCAACAGCCGTATTCGATGCCGGTTGTTGCAAAACCACCAGTCGCCCTTTCGCATGAACGTCAATCCGGACTGGAACGTCGACTCGGTCACCGTTCTCGGTTCCGGACGCCGAATCACAGTGCCCGTCGGCGCCAACCAATGGGTCATTTGGCCGACACCGAGCGAGTCGGCGCAGGCGACATTCGAAGTCGAAGTGATTGCGCGAAAAAATTTGCCGAGGAATCGCAACCGGTTGGCGATGAATTCGACTTGGATCGTGCGCCCCGAGCAGCACGTCGGTGCTCATCTGATCTCCATCCAACCTCCGCCGCTACGGCGATGGGATGGCAATTCGGTGATGCTTCCGGGACGCTTCGAGTCCTCCACGCTGGACGAAGAATCGATCGCCTTTTTTCAACCGACTTCGGAAACCTTGTTGATCCGCAGTCCCACCGGCGAAATCCCCGCGGTCACCTTGGAACCGGTCGATGACTCCTTCGGCGTGGCGCTGCGTCACGTGATTCAAACCGAGGGCAGCGACGTTGCCGAAACGATTGTCGTCCGCGCCGAGACGACGCAGCCGATCTCGGAACTCTCGGTGCTGACCGGAAACGCTCGGCAAGAAGAATTCGATTGGTCGCTTCGCCGCACCGATCAATCGGCAACCGTCAGTCTGCCCAGTTCCAGTGTCCAGCGGATGCCGTTGGATCCGCTGGGGACCTATGTCATCACACTCGAAGGCCGTGACCTGCGCCAATACGAACTGGTCGGACGACGGTACTTTCCCGTCCAAGACCAGTTGACGCTTTCGCTGCCGAGCGTGCGGCGGACGCGCGGGCAGACCGCCGAGGTCATGATCGATGCCAGTTGGGAGGTGACCGAAATCCCGCCGGGCGTTCAATTGGTGCCCGGGTCGGAACCGGCCGATGCCTTGCAGCCATTTGGAGACCAACCGCAACATCTGCGATACGAACCATTGCTTCGCCCGGAGATCCGGTTGCGGCGGGCGCGTCGAGACTCCGCCGCGACCTTGATTTGGGACCAGCGTCTGGAGGTCGTCGCCAACAGTCGCATTGAAGATCTGTTTTACTTGGTTGCCGACGTTTCGACTCGCAAACCGATTCATGTTTTGTTCGACGAAGAGTTGGAACTCGTGTCGGTTTCCAGAAACAACACCAGCTACGTTCCCGATCGCATCGGTGCCGGTGAAATTTGGATCAACCCGCAAAAACAGAGTGATCAGGTCTCCGTCGTGATGCGTCGACGCCACTCGTCGAGCGGTTGGTTTCGCCGCTGCCCGATTCCTCGTGTCGAGGTGGAAGGCAACGTGATTCGCAATCAAGCGTCCTATCAAGCCGGTGCGGGAACGCTGCTCGTGCACCGCGTTTCGGCGTCGGACCTGCTGGCACCGCACCTGTTGGCGGCGCAGTCCGGGGGATCGGAGGATTCGGCGGACGGGACGGAGTTGGTTCTGGTTTCGCGAGACGCGGCCATCGGACTGGGGTGGCTGACCGCGACGGTCCTGTTCTGTTTGGGCTGGTCGATCGCACGCTGGTTCTCGTTGGGAATTCACACGCTGTTTGTGCTGGTGGTGACGTCGATCAGTGGATCGATCATCTGGTGGCCGGCCCAGCACGCGATCGTGGCTTGGATCGCGGTGCCGCTTGCCGCCGCCGGGTTGTTGCAGGTGGTGGTGGCCGATCGACGCCGCCGCGACAAGACGACGAGCAACGGCAGTAGTGGGACGCTACGGTCGGACGACACCCAATCGCAGCGAAGTGCGCGTGACCGATCGGCGGACTTTTCGGTCTCAGCGACGCATTCCATTTTGATGCTGACGATCGGGATGCTTGCCGCCGTCCCCGGTGTCGCGACGGCGCAGGATTCGTCCGGCGAGGAACCGCGTCGCGAGATCGATAGCAGTGGTACCGGCGAGACCCCGCAAAACGATCCGATCGAGTTGTTGGTGCCGCTGGCGGCGGACTATGCGCCCGTCGGGGACAAGGTTTACCTGTCGCGTGCGGATTACGAATCGATACGTTCGGTCGTTGATCCTGACCGCCCGGTCGACGCCCAATTTCAATCGGCCGAGTACCGTGTCGTCTTGACGCCGCCACGTGATGCGTCCGGTTCGATCACGGCAGAAGTTCAAGCCGACTATCAAATTCAGTTAGTGCGGGAATCGACGCGCGTGCGACTGCCCGTCCGCGCCGACTCGTTGCGTCGAATTGAATGGGTGGGGGATGGCGAAACGCAAATCATCCGATTCACCGTCGACGAACGCGGGATGGTGACCGCGGCCATTCCGTCGAGTCGTCAGAGTCTGCTGCGTCTGACGTACCTGCCGTCGGTGTTGACGCTCGGCGGCGAATCGGGAAACGTCGACGCAAGAGCGGATGGCCTTGACCGCCCGCTGTCGGAGAATCGTAGCGGCGGAAACTCGCTCGGCGGTCCCGACCTGTTCAACGACATCGCCAACGGTGACGTGTTGCCGGGGATGGCGACCACGGTCATCCGGTTGGCGATTCCGGCGATCCATTCGGCAACGTTGATCGTCGAGGCGCCGCGTGAAATCCAGGTCGATTCGCTCGGTGATCCAATGGGACGGTCGTTGTTCCGTCCCGAATTGGGGCGATACGAAGCTGACTTGGGGCCGATCCGTGAGTTGTCGATTCGGTGTCGACCGGTCAAGCGTCCCGGGCAGACCGCTGCGCAGAACCTGAGCCGAGCCTACCGGATTTCGGCCGGGATCGAAGCGACGATTGTCGAGTGTGAAATCAAACCGGAAGAAACACTCCGGGAAGGCGACACGGTGCAATTGACGATTCTCGGTGGGCCACCACCGAGTCTGACGTCGGTCGGTTGGGCGATGGCCGAATCGGATCTTGTCGATAGCCCCGACCGCCCCTCAAACGCCAACGCGACACTCGGCAATGGAATCTACCGCTTCGAAAAACAATCCAGTCTGAGCACGCCGATCCGGTTGTTGTGGCGGCTCCCGTCGGTGCTTAACGACCCGACGTCGACCGAAGACAGTGAAACGATGCCGATCCCCGAGGTCTTCGCGTCGGCGTCCCAGCGTTCATCCCCCACGTTGTTCGCCATCGAGTCGGCCGCGTCGATTCGCGTTTCCGAATTGGCAAAGGGATCGCAACCGGCGACTGAAGACGAGTTTCTCGCCGTTTGGCGAGGCTACCCCGGAAAGATTCAACGCGCCTTTGTGATCGAAGAGTCGTTCCCGTCCTTCGTTCTGTTGCAAGACAAATATCCGACCCCGACGGTCAAACTGGATCACCGATTGCACGTCGCCGAGACCAAGATGGAACTCCGGTTGAAGGCGGATCTGGTCGACCTGAGACCGAGTCTGCAACGCATCCGCGTCTCGATTCCCCCACGCTTTCGATTGGTCAATTGTTTTGTCAACGACGAAGCCGTCACGTCCATCACGCCCCTGACGGTCCAGACGCCGACGGGGCTGCAGACCGAATTGGCGATCGGCGACAACCGAATCAATGGGACCACCAAGATCGAGTTGTTTGCCGAGAGTCTGGTCCCGATTCGGGGACGGACCTCGCTGCCCCGATTTGCGATCTCTTCCGACGGCCAGACCCACGAGACGTATCGCATCACGCGTGAACGCTCGCTCGACGTGACGGTGGTCCAGCCCCCGAATACGCAAACCCCGAATACCCAGCCCCCGAATACCCAAACCCCGAACGCGCCCGTTGACAACGCCGTGCCCGATGGCGACGACCCCGTCGACAAGTGGACCCCAGCCGCGTTGACGAAGGACGATTTGTTGGCCGGACGGATTCCGGTGGTGGATTCCCGCTCCGGCAGCACACCGTCGGCGGACGACCAGATCGTGGTCAGCCGTCGCGCCGCCGGTTCGATTTTTACCTGTGATCAAATCACCCGGATGCGATACTCCGACGGGCAGTGGTTTTGCGACACGCTGTTGGAATTGCCCGGCGGCAAGCGACCCGACTATGTCGATTTAACGATGCCGACACGTTGGTCGGCCGACCTGGACGTGACCGGCGCACGGGTCTGGGCGAAACGCGAGTCCAGCGATGACGTCGTGACGGTGATCCGCGTCGCGATGCCCGACGACGCCGTTCCATCGGAACGTGGCGACGAGCAAGTCCGCCGCGTGCAGATCACCGGTAGCCTGAAGAACCGGGATCAGGTCCGAGTCAGTGTGCCAGCGGTGACAGTGCTGGGGGCCAGGCTACGCAACCACCGAATCGCGGTGCCGGGCCAGTTGACGACCCAGGCGATTCAATGGCGTGCCCAGTCGGTGCGTTCGGTCAAGGCCACGACAGGGTGGTTGGATTCATTCAAAAACGAGGTGGAATCGCCCGAACGCTATTCCTTTTACACCCCGATCGAAACCAACTGGTCGATCGAGTTAGAACCACTGTTGCAGGCGACGATCAATCCGCTGGCCCTGTCCTGTGACGCCCGGGTGTTTCTCGATGGTGATCACGCGCTGGTTTTGCAGCGATTCGACGTGCTACCGGAAACCCGGAGTGAAGTCTCGGTCGCCTTGCCGGTCGGGGCGACCTGTATCGGAATCTGGTCTGCCGGCCGCGAGGTGGACTTGAGTGATTTGCATTCCGACCCCGACGCGAATGATGCAGATCGGGGCGCTGACGAGACAACGCCCCCACCCCCAACCAAGCTGCGCGTTCCGCTCGCCTACAGCCGGCTTCCGCAATCGTTGGAAGTCTTGGTCGAAGTCCCGGTCGCCGGACGAGCCATCACCCACTACTTGAGCGACTTAGTGGGCGTGCCGACGCGAGACATTTGGGTCACGTTTTATCAGGCTCCCCTGGCCGATCAAAATCGACAATTGAAACTTGAGCAACAGGTCGGTCTCGGGGAGGGCCCCGAGCGTGATCTCGAACGACGAGCTACGATGCGTGCCTTTGCGTTGGCCGAGAGTGTCGTCACGGCGATCGATCGCTCCCGTGACATGCTGGCCGAACGAAGCGACGAAGAAATCAAACGTTGGCTGTTGCCATGGATTGCCCGCTACCACGGAATCGCAGGCCGCAGCGGCCACGTGTTTCGGATGGTCGAGACGCCCCCGCAACCGGGCGACAACACCTCGGGCAACACCTCGGGCAACACCTCGGACAATGCGGCGTCCAACCGCACCGCGCAGGCGACCGAGGATTCCGCAACGTCCGCTCAGCCGACGTCGGACTCCGGTCCGGCGGAGGCGTCTCCGATGGCGGCGGACGGATCGAGTCTTAATCGCGACGCCCAAAAGCGATGGGATGCCTATGACCGCCAACTGCTGCAATTGGCCGGACGCTTCTTGCAATCGAATCCCAGATTGCCGCAGACGTTGTTCGCACAACATCGATTTTCCAGTTTCGATGTGGTCGCCATCCGACGCTTGGATTCGATCGACCAGGGGCCGCCGTTGACGCAGGCGTTTACGCAGCGCGAGTCGCTTGAGGACCTGTTGGTCAACGGCATCACGCTCTTGACATTCGGTTTGGCGATCATCCTGATGTGGCCGTTCCGCGGTCGGTTCCAAGGTTGGATTCAAGAGCCGGCGGTCTGGTTGTTTGTCATCGGTGTCCTGGGGCTGTTCCTGATCCCGTTTCCCGTAGCCGTGACGTTGATGATCATCGCGGTGACGGTTCCGCTGATCAATCGGATGAAGTCCAAATCGGCGCCGACCGGGCTATAACGGCGAACCATCGAAAATAACACCCGCAGATGGCAGGTCGAACCCACCGATGGCAGGGGGCCAGCCATCCGTGGGTTCGCGCTGCGATCCGTGGGCTCAGCAGTCGTTTTGTCGCTCCGCAAGTTACAGCCTGCCCCCCTGTTCCGCTCGGCAATCGCAATCCGAAGTCTCAATTCTGACAGGGCACCAGGTAGACCATTTTCCCTGGCTTGGGGCCTCTGACGCGTTTTTCTGTAACACCGCCCCGTTTGCTCCGCTTGGCTGGGTGTTGGCACGTCAAACCAGTCATTTCACGGGGATTTGTTCGATGAAGGTTGCTTTTGCAAACGTCGCTTTTTGCTCGGTTGTGTTGCTCTCGATCTTGGCGGCAGCGGATCCGGCGGCGGCCCAGTCGAGCTCCAGCGGGTGTGATTCGGGGCACTGTCACAGCGGACACGTCTCGCACCACCGAGTCCACTACGTTCGTCCGGTCCATTACGGATACCGCCACCACGGCTACGGCTATGACCCCGCCTTCGGGCGTGCCGAATTGCTCAGGGCGGCGGCGACGGCAAACGTCTTGAACGCCAGCGCTCGGACGCAACACCTGCATGCCGACCGGTTGGAAATGCAAAACAGTGTCGAATTCCTGGCGACCCGCTTGGAACGAAAACAAATCAACTCACAAAGTCGTTTCGGTCACCTGCACGCTCGCGGTGAACAAGTTCGCCAGCAGAAACAGGCCGAGGAGCGGTTGGTGTCCAGCGTCCCGCGCCGTCGCCCCGTCGACCCGATGACCGGGCAAGTCGCGTGGCCGATCTTGCTGCGGTCGAGCTACTATGAAAAGGCTCGTGGCCCCATCGATCTGGTGTTTGATCAACGCAGCCGCGTCGGACGCATCAACCCCGATCATTTTCTGCCGATGCGAGATTGGATTGAGCGAATCGAACGCGAACTGAAAGCAAACGTCGCGTACTACGAAAAGAGCGACTACTTGGAAGCCAAAGCGTTCCTGCGAAGTCTGATCGATGAAGCACGGGCCGATATCACGCCCCTTCCATCGCAGAGCCAATTGGCCGCTCGATAGAGCGTGCGTGATGATGACGATCGCGGTCTTTGTAATCGGTTCGCTGCGGAGCAGCGAATCGAGCGGCTAAAGCCTGGACACCAGCGCATGTTGGTGTCCAGCCTTCAGGCGCATCCCACGCGCTGCGGAGCAGCAAGACGGAGCGGCTAAAGCCTGGACACCAGCGCATGTTGGTGTCCAGCCTTCAGGCGCATCCCACGCGCTGCGAAGCAGCAAGACGGAGCGGCTAAAGCCTGGACACCAGCGCATGTTGGTGTCCAGCCTTCAGGCGCATTGGAATTGCCCACGAAAAGTTGACAGTGGATTGGCAGATGTCAGACTTCTCTGACAGGAGAACCGATTCATGGACAAGCGTCGAAAATTCAGCCGAGAATTCAAACTGGCCGCCGTCAAGAAAGTGATGGAACAAGGACTGTCGTATACCGTTGTCGCCCGAGACCTTGGCGTTGGCGATAACCTGATCCGCAATTGGAAGAAGTCTTTCGAGGAAGATGGGACTCTCGCAGACGGGGTCGCTGGTAATCAGTCGGTTGAAGCTGAACTCAAACGACTGCGTGAAGAGAACCGGCAGCTCAAAATGGAGCGAGACATTTTAAAAAAAGCGACGGCGTTCTTTGCGAAAGAAAGCAACTGAGGCTGCAGTTTATCGGCGAACATCGCGATCGATGGCCGATCGCGGTCCTCTGTCGAGTCCTGGAAGTGACGCGTGCGGCATACTACCGGTTTGTCGCCCGTGATCCTAGCGAAACCAAAGTCAAAGAAATGCAGGTCACTCAGGCCATCCACGAAATCCGGTTGGAGAATCACTTCGATTCCTACGGAAGTCCGCGGATGCATCGTGAGGTCATTAAGCAAGGCATCCAGTGCTGCCGAAACACCGTAGCCAAATACATGCAGAAGGCCGGAATCCAGGCGAATCGGCGGACTAAGTTCCGAATATCGACAACCGATTCCAATCACGATCAGCCGATCGCCCCCAATCGACTCAACCAAGATTTCTCGACAGAAGACATCAATCAAGTCTGGCTTACCGACATCACCTACATCCCTACAAAAGAAGGATTCACCTACCTGTGCGCGTTTGTCGACCTGCATTCACGAAAGATCATCGGATGGAAAACCAGTCGTAAGATCGATTCCGAGCTGGTGATTGAATCGCTCGATCAAGCGATCGCGTTTCGTTCCCCAAGTGCGGGGTTGATCGTCCACAGCGATCGCGGTTCTCAGTATGCGAGCGCAGCGTTTCGACGCCGGTTGGCCGAACGTGAACTTGTTCAGAGCATGAGTCGCCGCGGGAACTGCTACGACAACGCACCGATGGAATCTTTCTTCAAGAGCTACAAGACCGAGGAAGTCCAAGAAGTCTACGGCACCCATGAACACGCCACACGCGGCGTGTCAGAATACATCGAACAATTTTACAACCCTCGCCGCTTGCACTCGTCACTGGACTACCGAAGTCCAATCGACTTTGAGCAAGCGATTACCAGAACGTCACTCGTTGGTGAAACCTGATCCATCAGGGCTCGCTATTTACCTTCCCGTTAAGATCGGTCCACTGTCAACTTTTCGTGGGCAATTCCACATCCTCCCGCGCTGCGAAGCAGCAAGATGGAGCGGCTAAAGCCTGGACACCAGCGCACGTTGGTGTCCAACCTTCAGGCGCTGAGGTGGTGACCTGATTCCGGGCGCGCTTGGGGCTTAGAATGGCCGACCAAGGAGATCCCCAGAATGAGCAAGAAGCCTCTTAAAGACAACAGCAAATCACGACGTCAGTATTCCGATCCATTTAAGCGGGACGCGGTACAGATGCTGCTCGACGGGCACACGGCGACCTCGATAGTCGACCGGCTCGGTTTATCAGGCACCAATTTGCTATACCGTTGGAAACGAGAGCAGCTTCGGCAAAGCGGCCCAGTTGCCTCGTCGCTTGACAATCGGGTGAAGGAATTGGAGGTCGAGCTGCGGCGAGTTGAGCGAGAGCGTGACATCTTAAAAAAAGCATTGTCTATTTTCAGCCGAAGCGACTGATTGATCGGTTTGTCGCCGCAGCAGAAGTCATTGACTCGACGAACGTATCGGCCAGCGAGGTTTGTAACGCTCTATCACTTTCGCGAAGTTCGTTCTACGGATTTCAACAGGTGAGTCGACGTGACGAGCCGACTCGGACCGAGGAGCTTTCACCCATGATTATCGACATTTTCTGGAAGCATCGGCGACGTTACGGCGCTCGGCGAATCGTCAGTGAATTGGCCGATCGCGGCATCGTCGTCTGCCGAAGGACGGTGGCGGAAGCGATGAAATTACAGGGATTGAGGGCAATTCAGCCCAAATCCTTCAAACCAAAAACAACCGAAAGTCGACATCGATTGGGATACAGTCCGAATTTGCTGTTGGATCCATTCGAACTCAACACCATCAACAGGCTTTGGGTCGCAGACATCACCTATATCCCCATCGCGGGTCGAAGGTTTGCCTACCTGTCGATGGTGATGGACCGATTCTCACGACGAATCATCGGGTGGAAATTGGATGTGACGATGACTGAACAACTTGTCATTGATGGCTTGAAGGATGCGATCAGGAGTCGGCAACCTGGTCGAGACCTAATCCATCACAGCGATCGCGGCGGCCAGTACGCTGGCAATCGGTTTCGTCAGATATTGAAGCGTTCTTCGATCCGACAGAGCATGAGCCGTGCCGGCGACTGTTACGACAACGCATTCATGGAAAGTTGTTTCGGAACGATCAAGACCGAGCTGGAGATAACCGAATACGAGACTGTGACTGAAGGAGAACGTAAGTTGGGAGGTTACTTCGGCTACTACAACCGAGATCGAAAGCACTCGAGTCTTGGCTACCAGACACCTACACAATTTGAATCCACTCACCCAGGTCAAAAATAAGACTTCGGCGCGCCCGGAATCAGGTCACCACCTCACGCATCCCCACGCGCTGCGAAGCAGCAAGATGGAGCGGCTAAAGCCTGGACACCAGCGCGTGTTGGTGTCCAGCCTTCAGGCGCATCCTCCCGCGCTGCGAAGCAGCAAGATGGAGCGGCTAAAGCCTGGACACCAGCGCATGTTGGTGTCCAGCCTTCAGGCGCATCCCCACGCGCTGCGAAGCAGCAAGATGGAGCGGCTAAAGCCTGGACACCAGCGCGTGTTGGTGTCCAGCCTTCAGGCGCATCCTCCCGCGCTGCGAAGCAGCAAGATGGAGCGGCTAAAGCCTGGACACCGGCGCATGTTGGTGTCCAGCCTTTAGGCGCATCCTCCCGCGCTGCGGAGCAGCAAGATGGAGCGGCTAAAGCCTGGACACCAGCGCATGTTGGTGTCCAGCCTTCAGGCGCATCCTCCCGCGCTGCGGAGCAGCGAATCGGCGGTTCAAGCCGCGCGTCGTTGTGACTGCGTGTCCGGGGCGAGGAACTGGCCGATGGCGTCGACCGTGCGTTTGGTCGCGCCGCGGTGTTGTTCGACGACCTGCTTTGCAGCGCGGCCGAGCGAATCGGCTGCCGGAATATCGGTCAAACAACGCTCGAGGAACGCTTCCAATTCAATCGCGTCGGCCACCCGCACCGCGCCACCGGCATCGAGCAGCCGTTGTGCGATGTCGGTGAAGTTTCGCGTGTCCGGACCAAAAGCGATGGCATTGCCGTAGCCGGCCGGTTCAAGCATGTTTTGTCCGCCGCGGTCGCCGAAGGTGCCGCCGACGGTGGCGATCTGGCCAACGCCCCACCAGTGCCGCAGTTCACCGATGGTGTCGATCAAGAGGACTCGATCGGCGGTCCATTTCAAATCTTCCAACGAACCGTCTCGCGAGCGGCGGTGCGCGAGCAGCCCTTCGGCGTCGATCACTTGCGCCACGCGGTCAAACCGTTCGGGGTGGCGTGGCACCAGGATCAACCGCAATTCGGAGTGACGTTGGCAGAGCCGTCGGTAGACGTCCAACGCCATTTTTTCTTCGCCGTCTTGCGTGCTGCCGACGACCCAGACCATGTGCCAGGGATCGCTGCCCGCCCATCTCGCTCGCGACTGCACCTCGACGCATTCGCGCGATTGCGGGGCATCGTCAAACTTGAGCGAACCGCTGATGGCGATGCGTGACCGTGGCGTTCCACAGGCGACGAAACGGTCTGCCGAAGATTCGTCTTGGCATTGAACGCTGCTCAATGACGTAAAGATCGGGCGCGTCAGCCAGGCGAATCGTTGATAGCCGGCGGCGCTGCGTTGGCTCAACCGTCCATTGATGACGATCACGTCGGTGTTTCGCTGTCGGGCGGTCTTGATCAGGTTCGGCCAGAGTTCCAGTTCGGCGAGCACCAACAGTTTCGGTTCAAGCCGGGCCAGGGTGCGCTTGACCGCCCACGAAAAGTCGAGCGGGCAAAAGAACACGCGCTCGGTTCCGAACCGCCGGACCGCCAAGTCGTATCCGCTGTCGGTGCTAGAACTGATCACGATCGACGTCTGCGGAAACTGACTCTGCAAACGCTTGACGAGCCCACCGAGCAAGTTGACTTCGCCGACGCTGACCGCGTGTAGCCAAATGCACTGCGATGTCGGCGCTGCACCGACCAGGCGAAACGCGTCGGCACGTGACAGGCCCAGCAATTTCTGTCGCCATCCGCGGCGGTATCGTCCGTGTCGGATGCGGCGATACAGAATCCACGGGGAGAGCGCCGCAAGTGCGATCAGGTAGACGGCGTTGGCGAACATTTGAGATTCCGTTCTCGGGGCGTGGTTCGTTCTCGTGCCCAGGCTCCGCCTGGTCTGGGTGGATTGATTCGCTATTTCCTGAGGCAGCAATTTTTGTATTTCTTGCCGCTGCCGCAGGGGCAGGGATCATTGCGACCGATTTTGACGCCGGTGTTGCGAATCGGCTCGGGCTTGGCATCGGTTTGCTGGTTGCTCGCTTCGGCGGCCTGCTGTGCGGCCGTTTGGGTGGCGGCTTTGGTCGCGGTGGCCGTGCCCGCTTGGCCGGCGACCGAGTGCACTTCATCGTGTCGTGCTTTGGCGTCGACCCAGGTGCTGCGGATGAAGTCTTGGTTGAACGATTCCATGCGGAAGATCAATCCGGTGACTTGTTCACCGACCGATTCCCACATGTGGTCGAACAGTCGCATGCCTTCGCGTTTGTATTCGACTTTGGGATCCAGTTGGGCATAGCCTTTCAATCCGACGCTGCTGCGAAGGTGGTCCATCGTCAGCAGGTGATTTTTCCAGACGTCGTCGACAATGTTCAGCAAGATCTGGCGTTCCATGCGTCGCATTTCGGGATGGAAGCGATCATCGACGGCACCGTCGACGGCCAGGGTAAGTTTTTCGCGATTCATCCGCGCCAGGTCTTCCGCTTCGATCGAAGCCCCCAGTTCGTTTTTCATCCACGCGGCGAGGGTTTCCAATTTGTCGGTGCCACTGGCTGCGACCGCGGCGGTCGTATCATCCTGGACATCACCGAACACGTTTTGGACCATCTCATCGGCTTTGGCGTACATGGCGCCGGCGGAGTCGCTGGTTTCGCGGCTGAACTGGATCAGTTGCGCTTTCAGGTCGTCACGGTTCAGCGGCACCTCATCGATGTCGACGGCTTTCTCGAATCGACGTTTGATCCAGCCGACCAGGTTTTCGCGATCCAAGATGACTTGAGCACCTTGCTGGACGGTGAATTGCGAGATACCGGCCAGCGCCGGGTATTCGGTTTCTTTTTCGGCGTAGGCTTCTTCGGCGCGTGAGACCAACGCCTTGGTGACCGCACGCCGATCTTCGACATCGCGAAACTCTTCGGGGGTGGTTTCGATTCCGAACCGGTGACGCATCCAACCGCAAAGGACGCGGAGTCCGTAGTCGGCATCGAGGAACGGTTCGCCTTCGCTGAGATCGACTTTTTCGATGGCTTGATGGCTCTTCTCGATCAAGGTGTTGATCAGCTCATCACGTTCCATCTTTTTCAGTTGATGGTCTTGATAGTTGGTGCCCAGGGAGGTGTTGCACCATTTGGCGAGCGCCTGCCAGTTCCATTCGTCCTCCATGCCTTCGGGCAGGTTTTCTTCGACCGTTTCTTCGACCGTGACTTCGGCGGCTCGCTCGGCTTGTTCGCGGGCGTAGCTGGTGGCCATGGAGATTTCCATGTTTTGGAAATCCTTGGGATCCAGCGTGCAGCCGAGTTGGGCGCCGGCGAAGGAGGCAAACGTTTCGGCGCCGTAGCCTGGTTCCAAGAACGTTTCGACCTGTTCTTGGATCTGGGATCGGATCAGATCCAAAATCATCGTCCGAGAGCTGTGGCCGTCGAGCAGGTTTTGGCGATAGCGATAGACGCGTTTTCGTTGCTCGTCCATGACCTCGTCATAGTCCAGCAAGCTCTTTCGCATTTCAAAGTTGCGTTCTTCGACTTTCTTTTGGGCGGCAGCGATTCGGCGCGTGACGAGCTTGGACTCTAGCGGCTCGTCCTCCCTCATGCCGATTCGTTCCATCATGTTCTTGACCCACTCGCCGGCGAAGATCCGCATCAAGTCGTCTTCGAGAGACAAGAAGAAGCGGCTCGAGCCCGGGTCGCCTTGGCGTCCGCAACGCCCGCGAAGCTGCAGGTCGATACGTCGCGATTCGTGACGTTCGGTTCCCAGCACGTACAGCCCGCCGAGTTCGCGGACGTGCTCGCCCTGCTCGCTCATGCCTTCGGCTTTGTCGATCGATTCGACCAACTCATTCCATTCGTCGTCGGGAACATCCAGGCGAGTGGCGTACTTGTGTTGCAGTTGGGCCCAGGCTTTCGTTTCGGGGTTGCCGCCGAGGATGATGTCGGTACCACGACCGGCCATGTTGGTGGCGATCGTGACGGCGTATTTGCGTCCGGCCTGGGAAACGATGTCGGCTTCCCGTTCGTGCTGTTTGGCGTTGAGCACTTCGTGTTTGACGCCACGGCGTTCGAGCAAAACGCTCAGTTTTTCGCTCTTTTCGATACTGACGGTACCGACCAGGACGGGGCGTCCGGCGTATTCGATCGAGGTGATCTTTGATTTGGGGATTGTGTCAGGGTTCTTTTCGCCCTTGCCGATGAACTTGACCTGGTCGTTCTGTTCCTCGGTGATCTTGCCCCACCGTTCGGTTCCGTCCTTCAATCCCACGACGTCCCACTTGTTGGTCCGTTCGATCTCTTCGGCGAGCGCTTTGTATTTGAATTCTTCGGTCAGGTAGATGACGTCGGGATGTTCGATCCGTTGCAAGACGCGGTTGGTCGGGATCGCGATCACGTCCAACTTGTAGATCTTCCAGAACTCGTTGGCCTCGGTCATCGCGGTGCCGGTCATGCCGGACAGCTTCTTGTACATCTTGAAGATGTTTTGCAGCGAGGCGGTGGCAAAGGTTTGGGTTTCCGGTTTGATCGGAACGCCTTCTTTGGCTTCGACCGCTTGGTGCAACCCGTCGCTCCATTGCCGGCCGTCCATCAAGCGACCGGTGAACTCGTCGACGATCACGATCTGGCGATCTTTGACGACGTAGTTGACGTCCAACTTGTACAGGTAGTGGGCCTTGAGCGCGTTGTCGATCAGGTGCGGCCATTCCATGTTGCCGGCGGTGTAGAAGCTTTCGACGCCGGCCAGGCGTTCGGCTTCGCGGACACCCTCGTCGGTCAGCGTGACGTTGTGCTGTTTTTCGTCGACGGTGAAGTGTTCTTCTTTTCGCAGGGCCCGGGCGACGCGGTCGGCGTCGGCATATCGCCCCAGATCCATCTCGCTAGGGCCGCTGATGATCAACGGCGTCCGCGCTTCGTCGATCAGAATATTGTCCACTTCGTCGATGATCGCGTAGTTCAGCGGGCCTTGGCATTGCTGGGCTTCGGGCGGAAAACGGTCATCGCCTTGGGCGGCCGGCCGCATGTTGTCGCGCAAGTAGTCGAAACCGAATTCGTTGTTCGTCCCGTAAGTGATGTCACAGCGATAGGCGGCCTGTTTTTCGCCGGTCGACATCCCCGATTGGATCGCGTTGACCGTCAGACCCAGGTTCATGTACAGCGGCGCCATCCATTCCATGTCACGGCGGGCCAGGTAATCGTTGACCGTGATGACGTGAACGCCTTTGCCTTCGAGCGCGTTGAGATAGGCCGGCAGGGTCGCGACCAGCGTTTTTCCTTCCCCGGTGACCATTTCGGCGATGTTGCCCTGGTGCAGCACCATGCCGCCGATCAACTGGACGTCGTAGTGACGCATGCCCAGGAAGCGTTTTCCGCCCTCGCGACAGACCGCAAACGCCTCGGGCAAGATGTCGTCCAAGGTCTCGCCGTCACGGATCCGTTTTCGGAACAGTTGCGTCTGTTCACGCAACTCGTCGTCGGTCATCGCCTCATATTTCGGCTCCAGCGCCGTGATCTCCTCCGCTTTGGCGCGGAGTGCGGTGACTTGACGCGCGTTGGCCGATCCGAACACGGACGTGATCGCACGTTCAAAGGAGCTGAGGGCACCGCCGAAGACTGCGCCGGTGACATCTGCCAGGGTTTCAAAAAACGACATCGCTGAATCGCTTAGTAAGTTTCTATGTATGTTTCGTCGCGAGCATACAGATTCGCCCGCAAGAGAGTCAGATTGGCAGCGCAATGGCCCCCGCGTCTAGAGCAGCCAATATGGGGCCAATCCGACGAAAGTCCAGATTTACGCTCCGCTCTGGGCACACCCCGGATCGGACAGGAGAAGCTAAATGCTTTGGGGGGCTTAGGTTAGGTTTTTTGATGGATCAGGTCAACGGTGATCGTTGATGCACGGCGGACAAATGGCGGCGACGTTCTTTTCGCGGCTAACGAATTTTCAACTTGGCGGCTAAACTGTCCGCCCTGACTAGTATTTTGCCCCTCCCGCCCATTCATTCATGATCGATCAGAACCCCTCCGGCGACCGGTTGCGCGTCGCCATCGGCGGCGACCACGCCGGTTACCCGCTCAAACAGGTGGTCGTCCAACAGCTTGCTGCCGAACCCTATGCGACGTTGGTCGGCAACGTCATCGACTGCGGCACCGACAGCACGGCGCGGTGCGACTACCCGGATTTTGCGATCGCGGTTTCACGCGAGATCATTTTGGGCAACGCCGACCGCGGCATCGTGGTCTGTGGCAGTGGGGTCGGAGTGAGTGTCGCGGCGAATAAAATTCCCGGGATTCGGGCGGCGATCTGTCACGACACCTATTCGGCTCATCAGGGCGTCGAACACGATGACATGAACGTGCTGTGCATCGGCGGACGGATCATCGGCAGCGAACTCGCCCTGGAAATCGTTCGCGCGTTTTTGGGAGCACGCTACACGCCGGGCGAACGCCACCAGCGTCGTTTGGACAAAGTCATGGAAATCGAGGCCCAGGGACGCGACGCGCTGGGGCTTTAGCGGCATGGTGCCGGACGCCTCTCCCACTTACTGCTCCTGACAGAAACAACCATGGAAATTCTTGGTGGACCTTACTTTGGCGTCGCGGGCGCGGGCGAATCTCATGGCCCGGCGGTGACGACCATCGTGTTCGGTTGTCCGGCCGGGCTGATGATCCGACGCGACCAAGTCCAAGCGTTCTTGGATCGCCGCCGCCCCGGTGGCAATAAATACGGCACGCCCCGAAACGAGAAAGACAAGGTCGTCTTTCTCTCCGGCCTGTATCAGACCGATCACGAGGCGTTGCTGGGAGACGCAACCCGCGGTGAATCAAAAATCACCGTCGAGGTCGAGGGGGCGAGTTTTGAATCCCAGGGCTACGAGGCGGGGTACACCACCGGCGAGCCGATCGCGGCGATGGTGCTGTCGACTAGCAAGAAATCGGGCGACTACACACAATTCATTGGCCCCAAGGGTCAGGTCCGGCCCGGGCACACGGATCTGGTGAAGTACCACAAGTCGCGTGGATTCGTCGATGTCCGCGGCGGCGGACGCAGCAGTTACCGCGTCACGATCAGTGATGTCGTCGGCGGCAGTATCGCCAGAATGTTCTTGCAGCAGACCTTCGGCACCGTGTTGCTGTCCTCGATCGATCAAGTCGGGCCGTTGCGGGCGAACGTTTCGCTGGCCGACCGCTGCCAGGCACTGTTGGCCCAACAGGATTCGGTCACGATCGATGCCGACACCATCGCCGCGATGCAGCGAGACATCGACGCTGCGGTCATCCCATCGATCGACAGCGGTTTTGCGTCCGAGGCTGCGGAGCTGATCAAAGAGACACGCAAGTCCGGCGACTCACTCGGTGCCGGAGTCGAGGTGGTGGCGCTCAATGTGCCGCCGCTGCTGGGAGATCCGCTGTATCAAAGTTTAAAGGTACGGATCATGGGGGCACTCGGCGGGCTCAACGCGGTCCAGTCCTGCGAGGTCGGCGCCGGTGCGGCGGTGATCGAGCGGGTCGGCAGCGAGAACAACGATCCGATCCGCAGCGGTGGGTATGTTTCCAACACCCACGGCGGACTGATCGGCGGGATGACCACCGGCATGCCGCTGGTGTTTCGCGTCGGATTCAAACCCACCTCGACGATCAATAAGCCGCAACAGTCGGTCACGAAAGATCTCAGCGAGATCGATTTCCAGCTTGAAAAAGGTCGTCATGACCCTTGCGTCGGTGTCCGTGCCGGCGTGACGTTGGAGTCGCGGATCGCGATCGAGTTGATGAACGCGGCATTGAGTCAAAAGGCGCAGAGTGTCGGGGAAGGGTTGCCGCGACTGTTCAGATAGCGTGGGCCGAAAAATCGGGGCAGGAAACTTGCCGCATAGAAATGGACCGGCCGAGCCCATTTATTCCAGTCTGACGCGGCATTTTGACAGACAAATGGCACCGAGTTGCTAAGATGGGCACCCCGAATCGCCATCGTTTCCTTTGCCAAGAACGCTTTTCCATCCATGAAAATCAAGTGCCCCGGCTGCGCGTCTCTGCTTCAAATCCCCGACACGGCGGCCGGCAAGGTGGTCAAATGCAAGTGCGGGAAACAGCTGCGGGCACCCGGGGGACCTGCGGCGACGTCGGCACAAGCCAAGCCGCCCGGACAGGCACGGCAGGGAGCATCCGCCGCCACACGGGCACCCGCCCAGTCTCGACCGCTCGCGACGCCCGCACCCGCGGCGGCAGCGGGGTTGTTCGACGAGTTGACCGAGACCGATCTGGCGCCGATCAAGGCGGTGCAGATTCCGGGAGCCAAGGTGGCGGTCAAGGCGCCCGGCGCCAACGCGGCGAAAATGCTCAACGAGGCGATTTCGGGAAGTGACCGGCGGGGGGAAGCGTTGGTGATGAAAGGGGAGGCGCCGCGGCCGCCCTTCTTGATCTTTATCGGACTGATCAACGGACTCTCGGCGATCTTCTACGGCGGTTTGATGCTGCTGTTTCTCGGCTTCGTCGATGCCGAGATGCTGGAGAACATGGACGATGCCATGGCCGACGTGGTCGGGTTCGTCTATTACCTGATCGCCGGGATGCTGGGGTTGATGGCGGCCCTGTCGTTGGCGACCAGCATCTGCTGCTTCTTCCGCGGCAGGGTGTGCTGGTATGTCGTCTTGCTCAGCTATGGTTGGGGGCTGGCGTTTAAGATTTTCGAAGTGGCGCAAGAGGCGATGGCAGACGACGTGGAATTCAGCATCATCAAGGGGGTCGGAGGAATCCTGATCGGCGCCGGCATCTGGGCTTGGCTGCACGGCGAGAGCGTTCGCGCGTATTACCAAACCGAAGCCGAACCGATTTGGCGGATCGCGTTGATCGATGCCACCGGGTTCCTGGTCGCCGGTGGGCTCGGCGCAGCAGCACTGTTGATGGCGTAGGGCATGCTGTGCATGCCGTCCGTCAATACTCTCCGTCACGCACAGCGTGACCTACATCGGGATCGATGTCACCAAACGATCTTGTCGGCGTCAAAGATCGGGCCTTCGACGCAGGTGCGTTTGTAATCCCACTCGCCGTCGTCTTGTTTGACTTTGGCGACGCATGAAAAACAGATGCCGATTCCGCAGGCCATCGGGGTTTCCATCGAAACCTGGCAATCGACGCCGCGTTGTCGACAAGCGTCGGCGACCTTTTCCATCATGATCTCCGGTCCGCAGGTGACGACGCGCACCGAAGAGGCGTCATCGAGTTCATCCAGCCGGGCGGCCAAGACATCCGGTACCAGCGCCTGTCGGCCTGTGGATCCATCATCGGTGCAGAGCTGGACGTCGAAATCGGCCTGGCGGAAATCGGGGACGCCGGCGAGCAATGATTCACGCCGCGCCCCGTAGATCAGTTCCACGTGGTTCGCCCAGCCGCCCGGCCGGCCGAACGATTGGCTGCCGATCGCTTCGCGTCCGAGCAGCAACATCGGTGTTTGCCCGATCCCACCGACGGCCATGATCAAGCGGTCACACGGCCGTGCGGAGAAACCGTTGCCCAGCGGCCCCCACAAGCTGACTCTGGTTCCCAGCGGGCTTTCGGCACAGGCCGTCGTGAAGCTGCCTTTTTTCAGATAGATCAGATCGATGTATTTCGGTTTGCCATCCTCGCCCGGCAGCACGTCCCAGATCGCCAGGGCTCGACCGATCAGCGGTGCATCGACACCCGCCAGCCGGATCATCACGAATTGGCCGGGAACCGCGATCGATGCGATCCCCGGGGCCGACACTCGCAGCCGATAGGTCGCTTCGGCGATGCACTCGTTTTGCTCCAGCACCGTTTCGTGCTGGACCATCTGGTCGGCGTAAAAATCGGCATGCAGTGCGGACATGGGCGAACGGTCCAAGGGGACGATGGCAGGATTCGATGGTCTCGCCCCTAGCCTAGGAGATCTGTCACTTTTGGCCAATGTGCCGTGCACGAAGGAAACGAGTCGCCGGGAATGGCTGGTGCTGCAGGAGCGGAAGGACAGGATGATTCAATGTGGCAGAATGATACGGGGCAGAATGATAGTTTGGGCGATCCGTTCGCGGAGCCGGAATCATTCTGCCATCCCATCATTCTGCCATCCCCGTCTCACCAAGGCCACCGCCGGGTTTGGTACTCTATAGGCCTGCTTCCCCTCCCGCCACGCACATCAAAGTCCCACCGCCATGCCGCGTTTCTCCGTTTGGCCGCTCGTCGTCCTGGTCGTCGTTTCATCCGGTATGACGTCGCAGGCCCAGTCGGAAAAACAAGACCTCAAGACACTCAACGGCCACTTCCCCTTCGCGGTACCGGATTCCGTCGACCGCTGGAACGACCGGGCCGATGCGTTACGTCGTCGCGTGTTGGTCGCCACGGGACTTTGGCCGATGCCGGACCGCACTCCGTTGCAGCCGGTCTTGCACGGCAAAATCCGGCGCGACGGGTTCACGGTTGAAAAGGTCTACTTTCAATCGCTGCCGGGGCACTTCGTCACCGGGATGCTGTTCCGTCCTGCGGCAGAGAATTCGTTTGGACTGGTCGATGGCAAACGTCCCGCCGTGCTTTCGCCGCACGGACACGGGGGCCGAACGATGCGACTGAGCGACGGCGAACTGGCCAAGCAGATCCAATCCGGCGGCGAGGTCTTTGAGAATTCAGGGCGTTACCCCAAGCTGGCTCGCTGTGCGCACCTGGCACGCATGGGCTGCGTCACGTTGATCTTTGACATGCTCGGCTATGCCGATTCGCAGCAGGTCGAATTCGAGACCGCGCATCGCCATGCCCAGCCCCGACCTGAAGAGTCCGATCGCGAGCGGCCTTGTCTGTTCAGCATCGACGCCGATTTGAATTTGCAATCCGTGATGGGGCTGCAGACTTGGAATGCCATCCGCGCGTTGGACTTCTTGGCCGAGCTACCCGATGTCGATCCGAATCGATTGGGCGTGACCGGCGGCAGCGGCGGTGGGACGCAAACGATTCTCTTGGGCGCGATCGATCCGCGAATCAAAGTCGGATTTCCAAACGGGATGGTGTCGACGTCCATGCAGGGCGGTTGCTACTGCGAAAACTGCAACTATCTGCGGATCGGGACCGGCAATGTCGAACTGGCTGCCCTGTTCGCACCTAAACCGCAAGGCATGACGGCGGCCAATGACTGGACCAAGGACATGCTGACCGACGGTTTTCCCCAGTTGCAACAACTCTATTCGATGTTGGGCGCCAAAGAAAACGTGATGTGTGGTGACGTGCTCACCTACCCGCACAACTACAACTACGTCACACGCGCGATGATGTATCCCTGGATGGCCAAGCACCTGGGGTTGCCCGCCGATGTGCCGCTGGTGGAAAGCGATTTCGAACCGCTCAGTGAAGCGGACATGAAGGTTTGGGACGACGATCATCCGGCGCCGACGGAGGTCTCCATTTCGCACGAACGCAAGGTGCTGGCTTGGTGGAAGCGGCAGAGTGATCAAAAGTTAAACGCGTTGATTCCTGATCCGGCGGCGGACACTGCCGCGGCGGCCGATCGGCTTGCCGAGTATCGTCGCGTCGTCGGCGGGGCTTGGAGCGTGATCTTTGATCGATCGATGCCAGCGGCACAAGATTTGGTCGTCACAAAGAGGAGCGAAGGAGCTGGCGACGATCGCGTGGTGAGTTATCGGCTTGAGCATCGGGACTGGAAGACGGTCGTGGACCTCGACGTCGTTGCGGGGAAAAACAGCAGCGCGACGGGGCACGTCGTGGTGCCGACGACATCGGCTCGCGAGAGGGCGCGGCGTGATGCGATCGTGAAGTCGGTTGCCGCCGAGGGCGACGGCAGAACGACGGTGATCGCCTACCTGACCCCGGCGCTTGCTGCGACCGCAGACCACGCGCGAGAAGCGATGGCAAGTGAACACCAGCAACCGTTGATTGACGACGAACGAAGTTATTCCGGATTGACGTTCGGCTACAACCGGCCGCTCACCGTCAAGCGATTCGAGCAACTGTTGTGCGTCGTGGCGTACCTCGATCACTCCACGCCCGATGGACCGTTGACGCTGGTCGCGAATCAATCCAGTTGCGTCAGCACCGCCGCAGCCTCCGTGGTCGCCGGCGATTTGGTTGACGAAGTTCATCTCGACAGCGGCGGATTTCGTTTGAGCAGCGTGCCCGATTACAGCGACGAACACTTTGTGCCGGGCGCGGCGAAGTACTTTGATTTGCCGGGGCTGTTGTCGTTGCGGGCACCCCACGCGTTGTCGATCCAGGGCGAGGCCGAAGGGGCGATGGGATTGGTCCAAAAGGTTTACGCCGCGGCCGGGGCGGCCGACAGGTTGACGGTGCAGTAAGTAGGTCATGCTGTGCATGCCAATCGTCTACGGTTGATCGTCATGCACAGCATGACCTACGGTTGGTCGTCATGCACAGCATGACCTACGGTTGGTCGTCATGCACAGCATGACCTACGCGCGGCTCACCGTTCGCCCGGTGCGTTTGATGCGGGCGATTTGGATGTTCATCGTGGGGCTGGCAAACTGTTCCGCCAGTCCTTGGGCGGACGATTCGTCTTCGCACCACACGAACACGCCTGGCCCCCAACTGCTTTGTCCCACGCCGATCGCGCCGGCGTTTTGTAGCGACGCGATCAGTTCGGTGACCCAGCGGCCGTTGTACGGACCGCCTTGGGCTTTGGCGAACAGCATGCCGCTGGCATGGTTGTAGCTTTCGATCGCGCGGGCGAATTCGGTGAAGCGACGGGCCTGGGCAGCCGGCAGAATGTCGTCGAGGATGTGCCGGCGTAGCTCATCGCGAAGACGGTTTGCCGCCGAGCGGAGAGGTTCGGATTGCAGCCTGTCAAAGTGATCGGATTCGTGGTTGCCGGAAACGGTTTCGGCAACCGTCGTGGGGCTGAGTGTCAGCAACCGCCATCGCTCGGGTAATTCGACACGTTGGCGAATCGGGTTCAGCGTTTGGTGATCGTCATCACCGGTTTCGAAGATCATGCCGCCGTTGAAAAAGCCATGGACTCCGACCGCCGAGCGTTTGCCCCGATCGGCGATCTGGACGGCGAGTGTTTCATCGGTCATCTCCTGACCGGTCAATTGACGCAACCCTTCGGCGATGGCCAGTGAGAGTTGCGTGCCGCTGCCGAACCCACGGTGCGGCGGCGCGGCCTTGACGACGTCGATCGCCACGGCGGGTAACGCCGCCTGGCCGGTGGCTTGGCAAAAACGTTTGGCGATCGGGCAGGCGCGTTGTTGGTAGCCGCTCGCGACAGTCCATTGCTCGGCCGCGGAAAGTTCGACGACGGTCGCCGGCCGGTCGATCATCGCACCAAGACCACCGAATGGCGGCGACGTGTCGAGTAACCCGAAGTGCAGCCGAGCGCCGGTTTCGATTCGAATCCGTTTCGCCGCGCGCATCATGGGGTTCCGCTCGGGGCGTGGGGCTTGATCCGCTGGGTGATCACCGCAGCCAACGTCGCGAACGCGTCTCGTTCGGCGTCGCCCGCGGTCTTGTCGACCAAGGGTTTCAATGCCTCCAGTTGCGATCTGACGTCCTCGGCCGAGATCAAATGGGTCCGCGTTGCCAGGATGGCCGCTTCGATGACGGCATGCTTGGCTCGATTGAATCCAAAGAACGGCGCGATGATTCCGGAGTCGACGACACGGCACGGCATCTCATAGCGGGGCGGTGTTTCGGCCACGGAGACGACTTTGACGGCGAACCAACGATGGCAACGGTTCAGGATCGCCCATCGTCCGCATTCCGACCGCCGCACCGATGCGGCTTGATCGTCGAGCTGGCTCACCGCGGCCCGGGCGAACAGGGCCGCGTCGTCGGTCACGTGGATCGTCGCGCGGCGCGTCGCACGCAGGTTTTTGAACGTGCGAGAGCCCTCGAACGGTCGCAGGACAAAGCCCGGATCGGTCGATCCGCTGGAAGTCATCGCATTGGGATCGGACACCACCGGCCCCATCGGCGCAAGATTGATGCGGCCGTCGACGCCGATCGTTGTGACGATTGATTCCAGGATCACGTTGCGTTTTGGGTCAGAGAGGCGAAGTTTTGGATGATGGTATGGCCGGTGTCCGACAGAATGGATTCGGGGTGGAACTGGACTCCGAAGACCGGACGCGAGCGGTGTCGTAGCCCCATCACGCAGGCGTCGTCGGTGCTGGTGGCGGTCACCCGCAAACAGCTAGGCAGGTCCTGCGACGAGACGACCAGGGAATGATAACGCGCGACATTCATCGGGCTGGGGCAGTGGCGAAACAAGTCTTCGCCGTCGTGGGTGATCGGGCTGGCCAATCCATGGCGCGGCTCGCTGCGGATGATCTGCGCGCCGAAGGCCGCCCCGATCGCTTGGTGTCCCAGGCAGACGCCCAGGATCGGAAGCTGCTCGGGGGCCTGTCGGATCAGTTCGATGCAGCAGCCGGCATCGGCCGGGCCGTGGGGGCCTGGGGAGAGGACGATTGCCTGGGGGGCGAGGTCAATCGCCTGGCGGGCGGTGATCTGGTTGCTCCGGATCACACGGGTCTCCGCCCCGGTAAGGCGAAAATAGCGTGCCAAGTTGTGAACAAAGGAGTCCTGATTGTCCAACAGCAGAATCATGATCCCCCGCCCTTGCGGTCAGGGGTCACGCAGCGATAATTCCCGGCAAAAGACTGACCCCCGACTCTCATTTTACCCCAAGGTAGCTGATCATGGCATTGGTTCCACTTCGCGTTGTGCTCGACCACGCCGCAGAAAACGATTACGGCGTTGCGGCATTCAACGTCAACAATATGGAACAGATCCAGGCGATCATGGAAGCCGCCGAAGAGACTGATTCGCCCGTAATCATCCAGGCATCGCGTGGTGCACGGGCTTATTCGCAGGACGCTTACCTGCGACACCTGATGATCGCGGCGACCGAATTGTACCCGCACATTCCGATCGTCATGCACCAAGACCATGGCAACAGCCCCGAGACCTGTAAATCGGCGATCGAAAACGGCTTCACCAGCGTCATGATGGACGGTTCGCTGGAAGAAGACGGAAAAACTCCCGCGGATTACGAATACAACGCTCGCGTCACCAAGGCCGTCGTTGAATTGGCACACGCCAAAAACGTCAGCGTCGAAGGGGAACTCGGCTGCCTGGGATCGCTGGAAAGCGGCGAAGGGGAGCAGGAAGACGGCCACGGTGCGGTCGGCGAACTGACGCACGACCAATTGCTGACCGATCCCGACGAAGCCCAGCGATTTGTCGAAGAAACCGGCGTCGACGCACTGGCCGTCGCCATCGGGACCAGCCACGGCGCGTACAAGTTCACCAAGAAACCGACCGGCGAAGTGCTGGCGATGTCGCGGATCGAAGAAATCCACGCCAAATTGCCCAACACCCACCTGGTGATGCACGGCAGCAGCAGTGTTCCGCAAGAATTGCAGGACATCATCAACAAGTACGGCGGCCAAATGAAGCAAACCTACGGCGTGCCGGTCGAAGAAATTCAACGCGGCATCAAGAGCGGTGTTCGCAAGATCAACGTCGATACCGATTGCCGCATGGCCATCACCGGTGCGATCCGCAAGGTGTTCGCCGAAGACCCCTCGGCGTTCGACCCGCGTGCTTATCTGAAACCCGCTCGTACGGCGATGAAAGACGTATGCGTCGCACGCATGACCGCCTTCGGGCAAGCCGGCAACGGAGCCAAGCTCCGGGCGACGCTGTAAGTCAGCCTGCTGTCAGGGCGAGGGGCATTGGGCTCTAAAGGTGTTAGCGGAACGGCGCGAGCCGTCCGGTCGCGCTTCAACAACGCCGTGAAAGACCGGAGGGCTCGCGCCCTACCGCTAACAAAAAACACCCACTTGGCGTCAAAGTCGATGGCATTGGGCTCTAAAGGTGTTAGCGGAACGGCGCGAGCCGTCCGGTCGCGCTTCAACAACGCCGTGAAAGACCGGAGGGCTCGCGCCCTACCGCTAACAAAAAATACCCGCTTATCGTCAGAGTCGATGGCATTGGGCTCTAAGGTGTTAGCGGAACAGCGCGAGCCGTCCGGTCGCGCTTCAACAACGCCGTGAAAGACCGGAGGGCTCGCGCCCTACCGCTAACAAAAAATACCCGCTTGGCGTCAAAGTCGATGGCATTGGGCTCTAAGGTGTTAGCGGAACGGCGCGAGCCGTCCGGTCGCGCTTCAACAACGCCGTGAAAGACCGGAGGGCTCGCGCCCTACCGCTAACAAAAAATACCCGCTTATCGTCAGAGTCGATGGCACTGGGCTCTAAGGTGTTAGCGGAACAGCGCGAGCCGTCCGGTCGCGCTTCAAAAACGCCGTGAAAGACCGGAGGGCTCGCGCCCTACCGCTAACAAAAAGCACCCGCTTGGCGTCAGAGTCGATGGCATTGGGCACGCGCCCTGCCGCTAACAAAAACGCTCGCGTCGTCGGTTCAATCGCCGCCGATGATCGAGCCGCCGTCGTCGGACTTTTTCGGTTTGAACGAAAACTTGGTCGTCGCCGGTTTTCGGCTCGTTCGCCGTGCGGTGACGTCGTTTCGGCTTTCAGCTCGCCGCCGCTTTCCGGTCGATTTCTTCTTCGCGGATCGTTTCTTGGTCCCCTTGCCTGCCGGTCGGCGTCGCGGTGTTTCTTCGGCGACTTCGTCGCGACTGTGCTCGATCGCTTTTCTCAGCCGGCTGACTTCGTCACGCGACAGGACGCGGTGGGCACCGACGGGCAAGTCGCCGATTCGCAGCGGTCCGATCGCAATTCGACGCAACATCTGGACTTTGTGTCCCAGCCGCGCCAGGATCCGACGGATCTCACGGTTTTTGCCTTCGCGGAGCGTGATTTCCATTTCGGTCGCGCGGGCTCGCGATTTGACGATCTTCGCTCCTTCGACGCGCACAAAACCGTCGGAGATGTAGATCCCCTTTCGCATACTCCGCATCGTTTCGCCGTCGATCTTGCCGGCGACGGTGACCCGGTAGACCTTTCGGACGCCGTATTTCGGGTGCGACAATTGTTGAGCCAAATCGCCATCGTTGGTCAGTAGCATCAATCCTTGGCTGCTCTGGTCCAATCGTCCGACGGGAAAGACGCGTTCGCTGTTGGGGACCAAGTCGATGACGCGTTGGCGTCCGCGCGGATCGGCGTTGGTGCTCAGAAAGCCGGTCGGTTTATTGACGGCGTAATAGACAAGTTTCTGTTGTCGCAGCGGCACGCCGTCGACGAGCACCTTGCTGCTCTTGGGGTCGACCACGGTGCCCAGTTCCGCGGCGATCTCACCATCGACTTCGACGCGTCCTTCTTCGATCAGCGATTCGCATTGGCGTCGGCTGCCGAATCCCGCGGCCGCCAAAAGGCGTTGGAGTCGTTGCGGTTGGTCCCGCGAGCTGGTCGTCGCGGCCGCCGGGGCTCGCCGGGCCCGTTTGCTGGCGGTGCGTTTTGTGGCAGTGCCTTCGGTGGCAGCGCCTTTACCGACGGTGCGTTTCTTGGGGGCCGAGGCTTTCGATTTGGGCTCGCTTTCAGCCGTTTTGGCCTTTGGTTTTCGTGCCCCACGTTTCGGCTTGCCCCCCGTCCGCTTGCCAACGGAAGGTTTTTTGCCGGGTGAATTCTTGTACGAGCGACGGGGCATGGATCAATCTGCGGTCAGGTGAATGGTTTTTGCGAACCCACCAGATTACCAGAGTCATGCGATTTCGATAGCCACGTTATTGAAGAAGGCTACAGCAAATGCTTGGCCTTGATCTCCAGGTATTGATTGACCAGGGGGGCGGTCAGTTCGTCGGGGAACGTGTCGACCATCAGCACGCCGCGATGTTCCAGGTCTTTGAGGACTTGGTCTCGCCAGACCAGGATGTCGGCGGCCGCGGCGGCACGGTACAGGTTCGATTCGTCGCCTTCGGGATGGTCGGCCGCCTCGAACAGCGTGCGGTCTCGCAGGATCACTCCCATCGGCAGGTGTTGGCCGTTGATGTTGCCGAGGTAATCGGTAACCGCCGCCGCGTTGACTTCATCGATGATGTTGGTCGCCAGGACGACGAGCGATCGGCGTTTACAATGGTTGCGGAGGTACAAAAAGGCCTGGTCGTATCGGGATTCGACCATCCGCGGAAACTGGTCAAAGCAGGCATGAATCAATCGATTCATCTGACTCTTTCCGCCGTGGGGCGGAATGTAGGCGTGCACCGAATCGGAAAAGCAGAGCATCCCCACTGCATCGCCTTGATGCAGCGCGACGTAAGCCATCATCAGCGCCGAATTCATCGCGTGATCCAGCAGTGTGTAGCCGTCGCGGGTGTTGGTCATCATGCGACCACAGTCGAGCAGAAAGATCACGCGCTGACTTTGATCGCTTTGAAATTGCCGAACGGTCAGCTTGTTTCGGCGTGCGGTGCTGCGCCAGTCGATGTGGCGAAAGTTGTCGTCTCGGCTGTAGTCGCGGAGACGTTCAAAATCGCTGTCCTGGCCGATCCGTCGGGTGCGGCGGACACCGATCAGGCTCAATCGGTTCGTGCGGGCGAGCAACGCATAGTCGCTCAGCTGTTTCATATCCGGGTAAACGTTCAGCTCGCTTTCCAGTGGAATCTGGATGTAGCGGTGCCACAGCCTCAGCGGGCTGAGAAAGCGAAGTGAAACGTGCTCGAGTCGAAAGGCCCCTCGCCGGCCGGGCGTCAATTTTCGCCGAAAGCTGACGCGTCCCCGAGGCGGCAAGCGCAGCCGGTGCTGGTCGGGGGACGATTCGAAATCGTCCGGCAGATCGTCACGCGCGTGGCCGACCAAGGTGATGCCGGAAAGGTTTTCGATCGTCAGGTGGCTTTCAACCGGAACGCCCAGCGAGCAGGAATGGGCGATTTCGCGGCTGGCGTGGATCCCGTGATTGGTCGCCAGATAGATCGACAGGAAATCGACCGTCGCCACGATCAGCAGCAACCAATCCAGCGCGGCAACCCAGATGAACGCGTCGGGTGAAAAGACGGTAAAGACACTTCCGATCAAGGTGATCGTCAGCACGCCGATCCACAGCTTGGTCGGATACGTGCGGAACCGCCATGCCGCCACGGCGAGCGGCACGGCAAAAACCACAAGCATCAGCCACGGCAGTTTGCTGTACGCTTGGAATTGGCCTTCGGTGATTTGACGGAGCGCATCGTTCATGCGCCCCATCGTACCGGGAAACGCCTAGCGTCGGTCACCCATCAAGCGGAAAATGAAGTAGGCGAGCGTCATGATCGCTTGCAGCGTTCCGGCAACGTAAGTCAACGCCGCAGCGTTGAGCACCTTGGCGACAAAGTGTTCTTCGTTGGCCGCGATCAGGTTCGCCGACACCAGGTGGCGACGCGCCCGGGCACTGGCGTCAAACTCCACGGGCAAGTTGACGACTTGAAAGAACACCACGCCGGCGAACAGGACGATTCCCGCCAGCAGCAACAGGTTTCCGACCGACGGGATCTGGTAACTGAGGAACAGCCCGATCGTGGCCAGCGTGACCCCGATGTTGCTGCCAAAATTCGCCGCCGGGACCGCCATGTTGCGAATGATCAGCGGCGCGTAGCCCTTGGCGTCTTGGAACGCGTGCCCCGCCTCGTGACAGGCCACACCGAGTGCGGCCATCGAACGCCCGCCGTAAACTTCGGGGCTCAATCGCAGCACCTTGGCGCGGGGGTCGTAGTGGTCGCTCAGGTGGCCCGGGACTTGTTCGACCCCGACCTGGTGCAGGCCTGCCGAATCGAGCATTTGCCGCGCCGCTTGGGCGCCGCTCATCCGAGCCGGGACTTGGGACATGGACGCAAACGTGCTTTTGACTCGCCATTGGGCGAACAGCCCGAGCAACAGCGGGGGGGCGATGAAAAGCAGGTAGATCGGATCAAAAAGGAGCATCGAGGAACCCGTATTGGCTTATTTGAAACGCTGAAAAGCAGTTTTTGACAGGGAAACTGTCTCCGCGGAGGTAAATGCAATCGCCGCGCCAATTGAGGCCCTGGCGAGGCAACTTGTCGATTGAAGCGACGGCAGAAACTTTATCGGCAGGTCAATGTTCGTTTGCCGGCGGCGGACCTTGTCAGGCGGCGGGCGAGCGGGGAGCGGATTTGTTGGGGCAAGGTTGCCCTCCCTTTGGCATTGGTATCTACACAAGCCGTTTTTTGCCCCAAGGGCATGGATACCCATCGCCTGGGGCAAGCGAGCCGAGCATTTGCGAGCGTTGCGCCGCCCCAGGAACCGCATCGCTCGAGCCTCCCGCCAGGAGGGTGGCTTCAGGCCAATACCGCTAAGTTAAGGCCGACCGAGAGGCCGCTCGCGCTGCCGCAAACCGGCTGATATCAAACGAATATCACCCGTTTGGCGCGAGCCTACGGGCCCTCGCACGAGGAAACGACGCTTTACTTAGCGGTATTGGGCATCCGGCACGGCGCGAACGATCGACTCGGGGCAAGCCGTCTGCCAATTTGTCGATTCTGCGGTGGGAATCGCGGAAAACCGGTGGGCAGACAAGATTCCGGCCGGGGCCGAACATTTGGCCCCTGTTGCAGAAACCAGAAATGCACCAAGATACGCGTCCGCGATCAGCGACCTTCAGGAAACTTTCTGCACCGATATTTTGAGGCTCTTTCGAGGGCTTGTTCCGGTTGGAGGAGTGTGATGCCCCGGCCGCGGTCAGGATCTGGCACACCGTTTGCTGCTCGGCGTGCCAGTCAGAAAAACTGTCAACTTGGCGCGGCCATCCGGTCGCCAAAACGACAGCCGCTCGCCAGTGGACTCAACACAGTCGACGTCGCGCGGTGGACTGCCAGGCGGTCGTTTCGGCCGCAGTTGCGTTGATCGTGATTGGGCAGGCCATTGCCGCTGGCGGCAGCCTACAAGACATTCTCCATTCAATTTCCCGCACTACAGAAAAGGTATCCGCAACTATGGCGACTGCCACCAAGAAAAAGGCTTCCGTTCGACTGCAACCGATCGGCGAGCGAATCGTGGTCCAGCGTGAAGAAGTCGAAGAAACGACCGCTGGCGGGATCGTTCTTCCCGATTCGGCACGCGAAAAACCGGCCCGCGGCACCGTCGTGGCAATCGGCACCGGCAAGCTGCTCGATGACGGCACCCGTGGACAAAGCCAGTTGTCCGCAGGCGACCACGTCCTGTTCAGCAGTTACGCCGGCGAATCGGTCGAGATCGATGGCGAAGAATATTTGCTGATGCGTGAAGACGACGTCCTGGCGGTGATCGGCTAGGCCGCAGCCGAGTCATCATCGTACGCATCCCACCCGATCAAAAACCTCTAACAACACACCCCAATAGAATTCCATGGCAAAGATCATTGCATTTGAGCAGGAAGCCCGTGAGGCGATTCGCCGAGGCGTTTCCAAACTGGCTCGCACCGTCAAGGTCACCCTCGGTCCCAAGGGCCGTAACGTGATCTTGCAGAAAAGTTTCGGCAGCCCGACCGTCACCAAAGACGGTGTCACCGTGGCGAAGGAAATCGAGCTGGAAGACGTCTATGAAAACATGGGCGCCCGAATGGTTCGCGAAGTCGCCAGCAAGACCAGCGACGTCGCCGGTGACGGAACCACGACCGCGACCGTGATGGCCGAAGCGATCTTCAACGAAGGCCTGAAGGCGGTCGTCGCCGGCGTCAACCCGATCAAGATGAAGCAGGGCATCGAAAAAGCCGTTGCCGATCTGACCGAAAAACTGCATTCGATGGCCACCAAGGTCAAGGATCAGTCCGCGATGGCAGACGTCGCGACGATCGCCAGCAACAACGACCGTGAAATCGGCGAATTGTTGGCCGACGCGATGAGCAAGGTCGGCAAGGACGGCGTCATCACCGTCGACGAAGGCAAGAGCCTGCAAACCGAGCAGGAATGGGTCGAAGGGATGCAGTTCGATCGCGGCTACCTGTCGCCTTACTTCGTCACCGACAGCGCCAGCATGGAAGCCGTCCTGGAAGACGCCTACATCCTGGTCTTCGAAAAGAAAATCAGCAGCATCAAGGACATGGTCCCGATGCTGGAAAAGGTCGTCCAACAAGGCAAGCCGCTGTTGATCATCGCCGAAGACGTCGATGGCGAAGCACTGGCCACGTTGGTCATCAACCGACTGCGCGGCACGTTCAACGTCTGTGCCGTCAAGGCTCCCGGCTACGGCGACCGACGCAAGGCCATGATGGAAGACATCGCCATCCTGACCGGCGGTCAAGCCATCTTCGAAGCACTCGGCATCAAGCTGGAAAGCGTCGACCTGCCGCAACTCGGTCGTGCCAAGAAGATTATCATCGACAAGGACAACACCACGATCATCGAAGGTGCCGGTAAGAGCAGCGACATCAAGGCTCGCATCGACCAGATCCGTCGTGAAATCGAAAACAGCACCAGCGATTACGATCGCGAAAAACTGGAAGAGCGTTTGGCCAAGCTCGCCGGTGGTGTCGCCAAGGTCAACGTCGGTGCCGCAACCGAAAGCGAGATGAAGGAAAAGAAGGCTCGCGTCGAAGATGCACTGCACGCAACCCGTGCCGCCGTCGAAGAAGGTATTCTGCCCGGTGGTGGCGTCGCACTGCTGCGTGCCAGCAGCACCGTCAAGCCCGGCGATGACCTGAGCGACGACGAACGAGTTGGTTACAACATCGTCCTGCGTTCGTGCCGCGCCCCGCTGCACATGATCGCGCAAAACGCCGGCCAAGACGGCGGAATCGTTTGCGAGAAAGTTGCTGCGATGAAGGGCAACGGTGGCTACAACGCCCTGACCGATACCTACGAAGACCTGGTCAAGGCCGGCGTCATCGACCCCACCAAGGTCACGCGGACCGCACTCGGCAACGCCGCAAGCGTCGCAACCCTGTTGCTGACCAGCGATGCACTGGTTGCCGAAAAGCCGAAGGCCGGTGCCAAGGGCCACGGCGGCGACCACGACATGTATTGATCCGCCACGCGAGATCAATCACCCAAACGAAAACGCCCGAGCCATCTGGTTCGGGCGTTTTTTGTTGGTGTGCAGGCTTTCGCCGCCCAATGTCGCTGCCCCGCAGCGACAGTCCAGCTTAGGAAGTCTCCCCGCCTGGGCGGCTGCGGATCTTTTGCATGTCAGATTTGTTCTGAGTGGATCGTTTCGGCCAACGGCCGTTTACATCCGTAGCCTTGGGCACCGCCCAAGGTCCGCAAACGAAAACGAGATGGATTGGCCAACGGCCATGCACAAATGCCACTTTAAACGCAAAGGTTGTGCATGGCCGTTGGCCAAATCTTACCGCATTGCGATGAGGTTCCTGGGGCGGCGCAACCGTCGCAGATGCTCGGTTTGCTTGCCCCAGGCTATGGTTATTCATGCCCTTTGGGCAAAAAGCGACTTGTGTAGATACCGACTGTTCTGTCCGTCACGGACGGGTAGCGTCAGGGTCGTTTGCCGGCTCGTCACGTTTTGATTCTCAACCGCCCGGCTTCACCGCTGGTGAAAAACGCAACCGCGCTGCCGCCGATCAAGCCACAGAGGTGGCCGTCCCAGGAAACCTCGGCGCCGCCGCCCGGTAAGATCCCCGACAACAGTGTGCCGCCGAACAGGATGCCGACCACGATCGCGACGCCGACCGAGGCCAGTCGTCGAGTCAGGAAACCGCTGACGATCAACAGTCCGATCAGCCCGAACACCACGCCGCTCGCGCCGACATGATTCGCGTCACGCCCGACCAGCCATAACAACGACGCACCGACGAGCGAGGTCATCGTGATGAGCAACCAGGGGGATTTCTGCGAGCTCACCAGCAGGCCCAGCAGGATTCCCAGCGACATCGTGTTGCTAAACAGGTGCCCAAAGCTGCCATGCAGAAACGGCATCGTCACGATCCCTAACAGCCCGCTCCAATGCCGTGGCTGCAACCCGAGGTCCGTCAAGTCATACGGAATCGTGGCATCGACGATCCGGATCAGCCACAGAGACAGTAGCAGAACGCCGATCCGATAAAACTCCTTCTGCATGTCAGGCAAGACCGTTACGAGGTTAACGATGGCAGGCAGTCCTGCCGGTCAAGATACACATTCATTCCCTCGTTCGTAGGCTCGCACCAAACGGCTGATCATGGTTTGAGATCAGCCGCTTCGCGCCAGCGTCCGGGCACCTTCATTGATGTTAACTTAGCAGTATCGGTCGAAAGCCTGGGGAAACAGGGTATCCGAAGCGGAGCCTGGGCTATGCGGAATCTCTCTATAAGACGCCTGCTCCATCATTCTGCCCCGAATCATTCTGCCATCCCTCCCGGTTTCCGCCGACACGACAGGGTGCGGTGGTCTGGGGGGGAGGTAGGAAGATTTTGGAGGTAGGAAGATTTTGGAGGTAGGAAGATTTTGGAGGTAGGAAGATTTTGAAGGTAGGAAGATTTTGAAGGTAGGAAGATTGGCTAGATCGAATGAATGGCGCATCTCATCATTTTCTTACCTCCGAAATCTTCCTACCCGATTTTCCCGCCGACCTACAGACTCGTGCCCAATCACTTGCGAGACTCAGCGATAGGGCCCGCTAAAGACAAGACCGTGTGCTAACGTTTACCAGCGATACGGTCGCCTTCGGCACGCAGCATTTCGATCGCCTTTGCCATCGCCGCCGAGTCGATTTCGTGAACGTCGATGCTCTCTCCGACGCCTTGAAGCATCGTGATCGTCAAGCGGCCGCCGAGGTGTTGGCGGAACTCTTCCAACCCATCGAGCAAGCGATCGAGCGGCGACAAGGCTTCGTGCCAAAGCGGCAATCCGAGTGTGTGCAAGCACTCGCACACGCGGTGTACGTCTTCGATGGCGAAGCCGAGTTTGAGATGCGAATAGAAGCAATCGATCGCGACTCCGATCGCGACGGCTTCACCGTGCCGAATGTCAAAGTCCGTGATCGGTTCCAGCTTGTGCGCCGACCAGTGGCCAAAATCCAGCGGTCGGGCTTCCAGCATTTCGAACGGATCACCGCCTTCGGTGATATGCCGCAGGTGCAATTTGCAGCTCGTCGCAATCGCCGCCGAGGCAACGGTCATGTCGCGTGCTCGGATTTGGTCGGCGTGGTCACACAGCCAATCAAATTCGGTGCGACTCTTCAGCAACGCCACCTTCACCGACTCGCTGAATCCGCTGCAAAAGTCTCGGTCGGGCAGTGTTTTCAGTAGCGAGGCATCGTTGATCACCGCCCACGGAACGCTGAACGTGCCGACCCAGTTCTTCTTGCCGAAGTAATTGATCGCGTTCTTGACTCCGACCCCGCTGTCGCCTTGCGCCAGCGTTGTCGTGGGGAGACGAATCAGACGGATTCCGCGGTGGGCGATCGCAGCGGCGTACCCGACCGCGTCCAGCATCGCACCACCGCCGATCGCGATCACGTAGCTGCGCCGGTCCAGGTCATGGGCATTGATGGCCGCCAGAATCTGTTCGACGCAGACGGAATCGTTTTTGACCGCTTCGCCACCTTCGACCAAGACCACATCGCTCACGAGATTCACGCCGGCGGATTCGGTCAACCGCTCCGCGAGGTCGGCAACGTGGTCGGCCGCTTCGGCGACCGGGCGTTCGGCGACCAGCAGCACCTTGGCGTCGCCAAAGCTGTCCTGTTTTAAAAGCTCCAGCAGCGTCGGAAAATCGGCGCCCGCGATTTGCTCGGTCGTCCGCAAGCGGTGCACGAACGGAACCGCAAACGGAACGTCCAGCGATGAGTCGGTAGCGGCGTTGCCTTGGGGCACCGCAGGGGAAGATGGGGGGCTGGAGATGATCGAGTCCGCGACGGAGGCTGGGGGCTGGGGCGAATGACTCTTGGGGTTCGATGGACGAAGCATTACGGCGTCAGCTCCTTCCATCCCCGCCACAGCCATCGCAGCGAGTCGGGGAAAATCGCGCCACCGTGGTTCCCGTCGTGGGCTCCGGTGCCGAACACAAACTTGTAATCGTAGCCGGCAAATTCGAGAGACTTGGCCATCTGTTGGTTCGCCAGCGGCCAGTTGCCGTGCTGGTTGTCCAGGTCGTTTGCACCATCTTGCAGCAAGACACGCAGCGGCTTCTTTTCGGTTTTACGGATCATTGCGGCGTAGTGGTGGCCGCCGCGGATGTTGACAAAGCTGCCGATGTGGCTGAGTACCTTGCGAAACTGGTCCGGCCGATGCCAGGCGACACCGAAGGCGCAGATGCCTCCGGAGCTGTTGCCGCAAATCGCTCGCAACTCGGGGTTGGAGCTGATCCGATAGTCCTTTTCGACGGCCGGCAAGATTTCCGTGAGCAAAAACTCGGCGTAGTCACCGCTGACGGTGTCGTATTCGACGCTGCGATTTTCCGGACGGGGCCGCCAGTCGCGTTTCTCGGGCAATTCGCTCGTGTAACCCGGGTCGATCATCACCGTGATGGTCACCGGCATGTCACCTTTTGCAATCAAATTGTCGAAGACGACGGGCACGCGGTAGTCGCCGGTGGTGCCTTCGAAGGTATGTCCGTCCTGAAACACCATCAGGGCAGCGGGCGTTTGGGCGTCGTATTGTGCCGGAACATAGATGCTGTAACGGCGTTTGGTCCCGGGGAAGACCTTGCTATTGAGCCACACGTGTTGGGTGACCGTTCCGTGTGGAACCGCATCGTTTGGCTGGGAGTCGGGGCCGTGTTCGTACTTGGCGGCGGGCTCTTGGGCGAACAACTCCGCAGGCGGGTGGAAAGCAACCAAGCCGGCGGCCAGGCACAGGGCGACGAAACTCGGCGGAGGGGTGGGTACAGGCATCGAAGGTGGGGCGGGCGTCGTTGAGGTGGGGAAGTCACCTCTATGATAGCAGCCGCGGCATGCTTTGCATTCGTGTTTATGGGGAACGAAGCCACGCGGGCGGTTGAAAACGCTTGGGGGGACAGTCCCCAGAGCGGCACTCAGCGAGCACGTTGGTGTACAGGCTTTAGCCGCCCTGGCTCGCTGCTCCGCAGCGAGCCAGGAAGGATCGCCTCAAGGCTAGACACCAACATGTGCTGGTGTGCAGGCTTTAGCCGCCCGTTTCGCTGCTCCGCAGCGAGTCAGGAAGGATCGCCTCAAGGCTAGACACCAACATGCGCTGGTGTGCAGGCTTTAGCCGCCCCGAGTCGCTGCTCCGCAGCGAGCGGAGAATCGCCTCAAGGCGAAACACCAACACGCGCGGAACGACGTCACGGCCGCAGTTCCGCAGAAGCGGACTTTTCACACCCTGTGCGAATTTGCTATGCCGTAGTTCCCACTGGAGGACCAGTCGGTTTTTTCACCAACGGATTGAGACCCATGAAAGCGTTTGGCGTAAGACTCGCCGCAGGTGCTGTGACGATTTTGTTGGGAGCCATCATGGCTGCCCAAGCACAAAAAGACCAAGAAGCCAGCACCGAATCGGCTTGGACCGAAGAGCAAATTCCACCCGGCAAGGCGGTTTCGCCTATCGGCGCAACGGCGGGTTTGCAGTCGGTCGATCCCGCAGACGTCCAGTTGCTCAAACCGGTCGGTGAGCCCGGACCTGCGGAAGGCTCAGCGTCGCCGTCGGTGCGTCTGGTTCAGCACACCGAGTCGAGCGATTCGATGGTGTTGCCGGAAATCCCCGCGGACTCCGAGAATTCGGCGCAGCCCGAAAGCTCCACCGGCGGACGTTCGGTGATGAAAATGCGGTTGCCCAGTTTTGACGACGCGCCCCCGATGGATGCCGAAGCGGACGTCGCAATCGACGCCCAAGCCGACGCCGGCGGACCTTCGTTTTCAATGGGATTGCCGATCGCCGATGCTCCCGCCGCATCGCTTCCCGAACAACCCCGACTGTCCGAAATCACGTTCGCCGAGACGCCCAGCGAGAACGGTTCCGAACCACCCCAAGCCGGCAGCGATCTGGCCGGCAGCGATCTGGCTGGCAGCGACCTGGCTGGCAGCGGCCCAGCCGGTCCACCGCCGGCGAACGATCTGCGCGGCGGAACGTTTGCGAATTCCGAAGCATTCGACCCGAACACCGCATCGGCTGCCGCTGCTGCACCACAAGGATTCGATCGCGGTCCCTCGTTGACCGATACCGCCGATCCGGCCGCCGGGATGCCGTCGGCCATGTTGACGCCTGTCGGTGAGGATGCGGCCGGGCCGTCCCAGCCGCAATTGGCCGAAGCACCGGGGTCGACGATGCGGATCCATCGCGATCCGGCGATGACGCTGGCAATCGGCGCCACCCAATTTCCGATGCAAGACGAAGCGGAACAGCCCGCACCGGCTGCGTCTCAGCCAGCGATGACTGCCGCCACCATGGGCATCACGTCTCGGCCTCAAATCGTCGGCAACGGACAAGTTGCCGATTCGACACCGTCGCCCTACGGCCAACCCGCCGCCGCGCCGACCGGACAAGGCTACGCGCAGCCGACCGGTGGTTTCGGTGTTCCCGATCACTCTCCGATGGCCGCCGCGCCCGCGGCAACCCAATTGCCTGCTCCATCGTTCGGTACCCCGGCGACGGGCGCCAGCGCGATGCATCCGCAAGGGATGCAGTCTCTGCCGACGGCGGCTTCCGCGACGAACTACCCCGCCACCGCGCCCGCCTATCCTGCGGCACAGGCCTATTCGGCCGCGGCTCAAGCACCCAACGCTTCGGTCTATCAGGGTGTCGGTTACAAGCAAACCGCTGCCGAAGGTCAATTGCCCGCCGGACCAACCTTGGCGGCTCCCGGCGAACGTTACCTGGACGGTCCACAGTCTCCGTCGGTCGTGATTCACAAACGGGCGCCTGAGGAAGTGAAGGTCGGCAAGCCGGCTTCGTTTGTTATCACGGTCAAGAACGTCGGCGGTTCCAAGGCGTTGAATGTCCAGGTTCATGACCGTGTCCCCAACGGAATGACGTTGACCGATGCGACGCCGCGTCCGAACCCGAAATACCAACCCGAGTTGTATTGGGAACTCGGTGATCTGGAACCCAACCAAGAACGCACGATCACGTTGCAATTGACTCCCGAACAAGAAGGCGAGTTGGGCAGCGTCGCCCGTGTCACGTTCGAAGCCGCCGCGTCGGTCCGAACGATCAGCACGCGGCCCGAATTACGCGTCGTCCAACGGGCACCTGAAAAGGTCTTGATCGGTCAGCAACTGGAGATCGAATTGGAAGTCAGCAACCCGGGCAGCGGCGACGCGACCGGCGTGATGCTGCAGGAGGACGTTCCGGTCGGACTGGAGCATCCCCAGGGTACACAGCTGGATAACTTGATTGGCACACTCGGTCCGGGTGAAATCCGGCGACAAGTTTTGCGGATGCGGGCGGTCAAAGCCGGTGTTGTGCAAAATCAGATTCGCGTCAAAGGCGATGACGGATTGGAAACCACGCACACGATCGCCGTCGAGGTGGTCGCTCCGGAGTTGAAGGCGACCCTGACCGGACCGTCGCGTCGGTTCTTGGAACGACAGGCCACCTACACGGTAGAGATTGCCAACGTGGGGACGGCCGAAGCACAGAACGTTGAGATGAGCGTTCAGCTTGATCGTGGATTCACGTTTGTGAAAACAGACTACGAAGGACAATACGACGCGTCTCGACACGCCGTGTTCTGGTCCTTGGACGCATTGCCGGTCGGACAATCCGGCAAGGTGCCGTTGACGCTGTTGCCGGTCGAAGAAGGCAATCGTGTGTTGCAAACCGTGGCGACCGCGGACTTGGGCATCAAGACGATGACCGAGAGTCAGGTCGCAGTGGCCTCGCTGGCCGAGCTGACGTTCTCCATCAACGACAGTGCCGATCCGATCGAAATCGGTGGCGACACCATCTACGAGATCCGAATCAGCAACACCGGTTCTCGCGACGACACCAACGTCAAGGTCGCGTTGCAGCTTCCCCAGGGGTTGCAGTTGGTCGAACAAGGTGACTTCACGCCTCAAGGACAAGGCATCATCGCCTTCTCGCCGCGAGCCCTACTCAAGGCCAACGATGAAATGGTCTATCGGGTCAAAGCCAGGGGTGTCGCTGAAGGGCGGCATCTGGTCAAGGCGATTGTCACCAGCGACCAATCCAACGTGCCGGTGACGAAGGAAGAGAGCATCATGGTGTACGCCGACCGCTAGTTTTTCTCGAGCAATGTAGCGGCAGCCCATTTAGTTTCTCTCCCTCTGGGAGCGACGGCGTTTGCGCAGCAAGCAAACGCCAGAGAGGGCCCGCGCAGCAAAAGTCGCCGCCGCCCTAGAAAACGAAAGCCTTGGCGGCTTCCACCTGATGCCGGCGAGTCAAACCAACCCCAGCCGATCCGCGGGGCTGGTCACGGCCAATCCCGGCCGGTTCATGACGTGGGTATAGATCATCGTCGTCTTGACATCCTTGTGTCCGAGCAATTCCTGCACGCTACGAATGTCCGCCCCGTCATCAAGCATGTGGGTGGCAAAACTATGGCGAAGCGTATGAGGGACCGCTTTCTTGAGGATCTCGGTTCGGCGCAGGGCCTGTTTGAAACGAGCTGGAAACGTGCGCTCGTGAACATGGTGACGCCGAGTTCGTCCACTGCGGGGGTCTCGTGAGAGTTTGTTGGATGGAAACAGGTATTGCCAACCCAGGTCACGTTGAGCAGCAGGGTATTTCCGCGCCAATGCGTAGGGAAGGTAAACTTCTCCGTATCCATCGGCGAGGTCTTGGTTGTGCATCGCGCGCACCGTGGCGATCTGTTGTTGCAGCATCTCAATGGTGTTGTCGGGTAACACCGTCACGCGATCCTCCATTCCCTTCCCGTTTCGGACGACGATCTGGCGTGTTTCGATGCAGAAGTCTTTCAGCCGCAATTTCCTGCACTCTCGGTGTCTCAAACCGGCGCCGTACATCATCAAGAACATCAAACGGTAGACCCCGGAAACATATTGAAATATTTCAGTGATCTCCGTTTTGGTCAGCACAACGGGCCGATATTCGCTCGTCTTGGCTCGTACGGCATTGATAAAGTGGAGATCGCGACAAAGCACCTTCTCGTAGAAAAACAGGATTGCCGAAAGTGCTTGGTTCTGAGTCGATCCTGCGACGTTGCCTTCGATTGCCAGATCAGTCAGGAAGTCCCCAATTTCTGGTTCGCCAAATTGTTCAAGCCGGTCGTCATCTAAGTGCCGGATAAACTTTTTGAGTTGGCCGACGTAGGCGTCTTCGGTGCTCTTGGGATGATGTAACCGACGCAATGTCGCTCGCATCCGCTGAACGCACTCCGGTTCGGTCGCATCGATCAGACCTGCATTTCCTTCCCCCGGCACAAGGTCAGCATCATAGTCCTCGCCACCGCCGATGGCTCCGTCGTAGCGACGCGTGATTTCTGTCAATCGGTCTCGAATAGGCCGAAAGTCTACGACGCTGGTTTGCAGCACCGTTCCTTGGTAGGCCTCGATCGCGCGCGCCGCTTGAAGCCGTTGCCAAGCGGGAGTTTTGGCGGCAAGAAGTTTTTGAAGAAACTCGATCACCAGGTCACGCCGAACCACAATCTCTTCTGAAGAGTCTGTTTGGGCTCGGACGGCCGGAAAGCTAGCATAGCTGCCCAACCACTTTGGAAACCACTCGCGATCCTTTTCGGGAAGATTCATCACGCCAAGGCACCGTCGAAATCGTTCCACTGACATCCTCATCGCTCCCGCGTTGATCCAGGGTTGTGGGCCTTGTTCCGCATTATCGGTCAGCCAATGGCCTCGGCAAATGCCCGCGACCGGCGATGCAAACAGAAGGCATCGAAACGCACTTCACGTTTTTTCGTCGATCCGAAAACCTTAGTGACTCGCGGACCGCTTGACTACCCCTGCAGGGTGCCGTAAGATCGGGTGGCGGGAGATATTCCGTTGTCCAACCGCGGAATATGTACTTTTACCGCAGTTGGACCACCAATAATTGATTGTTCCGCCAACAAGCTGAGCTCTTCGCCGATTCCTGGCAACGCGTGAAACATGAATCCTTACGTACCAAGATCGCGCGGGACGTCAGCGCCAGTTCCCTGGTATCGCCGCCGTACCATTTGGATGCTTCTAATTATCGTCTACATTTCGTCGTACGTCGTTGCTTCACGCCGTGCGTTTGCAAACGCTGACGAACGGGAAATAGACGGTGTATGGTTTGCGCTTCCGGGTGATGGTGAAAACTGGCGATGGACGCACTATTCACTGACAACACTCTACTTTCCGTTGATCGCAATTGAATCGGCCGTTGGTACCGGGCGCCCTATAACCAATGAACCAATGTGGTCTCTCACGCCCTGAACCCGAAATCAAACGTTAGGTCTGGGTGTGTGGCCTGCATCGCGTCAGATTCCAGTTGGCAACTGAACCGATACAATGGCGGAACCATGACATGAACCGAAGCGGCGGAGTCGTCGTTTTTGAAGTGGTCGGTCTTTTGCCGCCGCTCGGTTATGTCTACCGTTCACGCTGCTAACCGACGCCTGACAACAGTGCCGATTTCTCTTTCGTGTGTTTGGCGTGTTTCGTGGTTCCCTCATCTGCGATGTTCTCAGCATCGTCCAACGCCTGACATCCCGGCTGCGATTGGTGCGCTCGAAGTGTACCCAACGGATTTCATCAGACCTCCGTTTCCTGGAATTCGCTCCTGATGCCACGGTTCGACAGGTACGCGGTCGACTGGGCCGAACGAAAAGAACCGATGGCTGAAATGGTGACCGCTCAGTGTTTGCCGAGTCCAACGGAATCGATGGATCGTATTTGGTTGGTTGGGCGATGTGTCTTAGGCCCGGAGGGCCGATAGAGTATTTGCCGGTGGTGTCAGCCACCGGGGATGGATTCCATACAACGCTCAAGGCCCAGCGGGCCGACACAGTAATCGGGGTTTGAGCGTTCCCGGGCGGCTAAGAGAACAATTGTGTCGGCCCTTCAGGCCTTTGTACTTCATTGCCCTGAATACCGGTGGCTGACACCACCGGCAAACACTGTGCCAGCCCTCCGGGCTTCATCGTACCTGTCCAGCGAAAACAAGTCTGAGCCAGACACCTCGAATTTCCATCGGCGATTCCAATCGAGTACATTGGCCCCCAGCGATGATGGTTCAAACTGTCGTCGTGGCCGGACGCGTGAACCAGGTGGTGCACCGCAGTCGGCGAGTCAAGTTTGTTTTGAGTTCCGGTCCATCGCGCCGACGCGGTGACCACTGCCGTTCCCCGACTGAGTGAAACGCAACCGGTGACACCTCGGTGTATCGATGACACTTTCCGTCTCGCTCTATCGTCATGACACCGAACGACTAGAATTCGTTTCCGTCCCCGATCTCGACAGCGGGTGCGCAGCGGGTTTTGAATGCTATCGGACGCGGTTGTGGGGATCTCGCTCGTTGACGGACCGTGGTGCTGCATTCATGCCGGCGCTCAAGGCCAATGACTTGTACGTGACGCCCGACGAATTCGATGCGTTTCGCGATGAACTTGCCATGATTCATCGGAACGCTCGTATGATCGCTCACGAAATCTGGCCGTATGAGCTAATCGATCGGTACTGCCCCGTGCAACGCTCACAACGCATTCGACGGCTTCGAGTACGCGGCGCGCGAGACATCCGTACTTATGTAAACCGATTTCGTTCTGCTCTGGATGTTGCTGAACGCATGAATCTGGGGTTCAATATTAGTTGATGGTTCACCGTTTGCCCTGACTCAACAAAGCGGGGAACCATGGGTTGCAACGGAGGCCGCGAGTTGACGTTTTTGAAGTGGAGAGTCGTTTGCGCGGCCCCGCTGAACCCTACCGTTCTGTCGTCACTTACTGCGATATCATTTCCGAGGGTTTTGTTTTTTGCCAAGTGTCAAGTTTAGCCTTCGAACGCTGCTCATCCTTGTCGCGGTGCTCGCTGTTGCAACGCAAATTTGGATGAATCTGGAGTACAATAAACGTTGGCAGAGGACTCGAGCAGACCTTCGAGTTTGGGCCACCAACGTGGGTGTTGGTGAAAAACGACGTTCATCGCATTTCACTTGTAGATTTGCCACTCAGTCAACACCATCGGCAACTTTCTCCGTTTCGACTTTTAGGTTACGGAAAGCGAAGGATGGTAGTTGGACACAAAGTACGGGGCCAACTCACCCTACTCGAGTTTTTGTTGTTCCACCAGGAAAATGGGTCGATAGCGTAGAGGACGTCATCGAGACATGGGACCAGTTCCGATCGCACTAACTCGTCCTGAACACGTCAACAGCAAAACACTGACAGAACCATGAAATGCACGGCAGGCCGGGAGTCGCGATTCTTGGACTGCTTGCAAGTCTTTCGCCCGTCCACCGTGATTTCTACCGTTCCTCGTCATTAGCGAGACCCCAGTCGTCGATTTGTGTTCACGGATTTACTAGCCAGATTGCTTGAGCGTTTCACTCTGTCAGTGGACGCATGCAGCGTTGATCTGCCAGCGTCGGTCTTGTACGTCCGCTTGATCGATGCCGCTTGATGACCGGGATCTCTTTCTGTCGCGACGCCCCACAAAGTGAATTGGCACGTTGGTACCCGCCGCAACGGACCAGGCGTGTGATCCACCGCAAGGTCGTTTCGACGTCTCGTTGCCGGATGGATCGCAATGATCGGTGCCGCGCCCATTGAGCCTCCGCATTCAATGATTTCAATGCCGCACAAAAAGTTGCCTCAACTGATCGATCACGCTATTCTGTGACCGCCGGGAAGCGTTTTGGCGCTAGGACCCGAGCAATGACGAAGACAGTCAGAGTCGAGGAACAAAGCCGTGCACCTGAGCACTCGATCTCGTCTGTTTTGAGTTCAAGTTGTTCCGCTCGTGCCAGGTGACGGCGGCCGTTCCTCGTCAGTAGCGAAACTTCCGACATCGATTTGTGTTGACGGATTTACTGGCCAGATTGTTTGAGCGTTTCACTCTTTCAGTGGACGCATGCAGCGGTGATCTGCCGGCGTCGGACTTGTACGTCCGCTTGATCGATGCCGCTTGATGACCGGGATCTCTTTTTGTCGCGACGCCCCGCGATGGGAATTGGCAGCATTGGTACCCGCCGCAACGGGCCTGACGTGTGAGCTACCGCAAGGATGTTTCGACATCTCGGTGCCGGCAGCATCGCAATGATCGGTGCCGCGCCCATTGAGCCTCCGCATTCAATGATTTCAATGCCGCACAAAAAGTTGCCTCCACTGATCGATCACGCTATTCTGTGACCGCCGGGCAGCGTTTTGGCGCGAGGGCCCGAGCATTGACAAAGACAGTCAGATCCGAGGAACGAAGCCGTGCACCTGAGCACTCGATCGAGTCTGTTTTGAGTTCAAGTTGTTCCGCTCGTGCCAGGTGACGGCGGACGTTATTTGACCAAAGCAGGCAGTACAAATGCCGTTTGTAATTGGTAGAACTGATGGCAGCCTCGACTTTGACTCGCTCGTAGCTCAGCTTTTCTGTGCCTTCCCCGAATCACGAATGATCTCGGACGACTACTACCGAGATAGGATCGAGCGCGAGAAAGAGATCGCGAAGCGACTTGGAATGGCAGAAGACAGCGCGCCGATTCGCTGCACTGAACGTGTCGCACTTGAACATGGCACCCAACGCCATCTAGCCGTAAGTATTTCCCAAGGCATTACACTTGATGCCCGAATTGACAGACTTGGTATACTCGCTGTTGGTGGAGACGATACTGTCGTATGCCGGGCTGCAGTTCAGGGGCTGATCGAGTTTCTGCGGGCTTGGAACTTGGAAATCGAAACGAGCTGGGACGACGTCAAATAACCATCGCATGCAACGGAGCCGGCGGTCGGGTCGGTCCTGAAGTCAAAGCATCTCGCGCCGGCCCGCTGATGCGTGTCGTTCACGCTGCCATCTGACGCCTGACACGTTACGGCAGATCGATTCGTGTCATTCAAGCGATTCGTGGACCAATCTCTTCTCCGCAGTTCCCATCCTGCTCCAACGCCTGATATCCCGACTGCGATTGGTGCGTTCCAATCGCGCCCATCGGATTTCATCAGACCTCTGTTTCCTGGGATCCGCTTTTGATGTCATCGTTTGATACGTAATGCGTTTGAGGCCCGGAGGGCCGGTAGAGTGTCTGCCGGTGGTGTCAGCCACCGGGTATGCAGTCCAAGCAATTCTTCAGACCCAGCGGGCCGACACAGTGTTCCGGCTTCTAGCAACTCCGGGTAGCCACATGACCGATTGTGCCGGCCTTTCAGGCCTTGGTGTTTCATTTCATTCGCTACCGGTGGCTGACGCCCAATGCCACCTACTTTGTGGTCATTCGGGTGGTATATCATCGGGCTGCTGTTTTTTTCTTCGAAGTGACTTCTGGAATTTCGTTGTCTTTTGGCGCCGCGGGTGGGCTATGCGTGGGTAGCTGCGAGGCAATTTTCGATTGGGAAGTTTGCGGCCCGCTGCGCTCACCAAAGCGCCGTGATAAGCCAGCCTCCATTCCTCCAGGGTCGTAAGCTTTTCACGTAGCAGATGATGCTTGAACGTCGTCCAAACTCCCGTGAAGCTGAGCTCGCGAGGGTCAACTCGAATCAATTTCGCTGCTTGTTTGCGTAGCTGAGCGACAAGATTATAAGCGATGATCGATCCCATTAGCTCCTTCATCACCGTGTCGACACTCTTGGCGCGAATGTTTTCTGTGTCCATCGTCACTTTGACATCGCGGATATCGAACTCCACATCGTAGCGACGAACGTACAGGGCAGCGGCCGAGTGAGCGTCCGTCTCAAGGCTCGTCACGATCTCCAGCGTGTCTCCATTTTCAAGTTCAATTTGGTGGAGAAAGACTTCGATAGACGTGTCTTTACTAAGATCGAGATTGGTTCGGCGGTCCTTCGGTGTCGGCCGCCAAATCAAGTGAAACGTCTTGTACCCGTCCCCTTGGTCGACCAACGTAGCCGACTTGCGGTACGACCTGAATCGCTGTTTGGTCAGCCGCAGCACGAAGTCTTGATGATGTAATTGGCAGTGGTGGGCGACATTAAAAATCCCAAAACCGCTATCAGCCAGAACGATCGAGCGTTTCGGGAGTCGTTCAATAATCGGCTTGGCTTGCTCAAGTTCACTTTTGTTGTCCGCTCCGTACATCGGATCGACTTGCGGCAACAACGCGCACCCGGTCTGCATTTCATTTGCGACCAGCAATCTCGCAATAGGCCAAACCGTCTCTCCGTGTTGGTTGGACGCCGGCGGGAACGCTTTCTGAAGTGCTTCGGTCGGAGGAAGCGTGATCGTCGTCCCATCGATAATGAATACACGTCGATCGAGAAAGGCTTTGGGAGCGCGGGAAGCAAGGTGATCGCAGATTCGATGGGAAAACTCTTCCACGACAGCGAGCGGAATCCTTTTTCTGGCGGCGTTGTAGGCCGAATTGTTTTCGGAAAGGCGATTCTCTTGAACCCTTCGATTGTCAGGCAAAATATCCGTATGATTTTTGAGCAAATCTGCGACGGCATCGGTTAGTGAGATGCCTCCTTCGAGCCGTTGTAAAACGAGTAGCCAGAGGGTCGGGGCCTGCGTATAGACCATCCGCGCGTTGGCACAATCGTGATCTTCAAAGACCCGTTGTAGTTTGGGTAATTCAAGAAGCTCAGCCAGCAACGCTTTGGCTTTGCCAAAGCGAGACTCTTCATCGGCACCGAGTGTCGTCGGGTCGACCATGGCGATTCCCAGTCAGAAAGGCAGTAAGTGTAAACTTACCTGCCAGGCGCAAAAATCGTGCCAAAACCGGGTTTTTGGGACCGCGCCACCCGATAGGGTCCAGAATAGGTGGCATTGGGCTGACGCCACCGGCATGCACTATGCCAGCCCTTCGGGCTTCATCGCCGTTGCCCGGCGGAAACAAATCAAAGCCAGGCACTCCGAATTCCCTAGGGTTGTTCGGATCGAGTACATTGGCCATCAACGGCGATGGCCCAAGCTGTCGTCGTGGCCGAGACGCGTGAACCAGATGGTGCACCGCAGTCGGCGTGTCGAGTTTGTATTTGAGTTCCGGTCCATCGCGCCGACGCGGTGACCACCGACGTTCCTCGTCATTAGCGAGACCCCAGTCGTCGATTTGTGTTCACGGATTTACTAGCCAGATTGCTTGAGCGTTTCACTCTGTCAGTGGACGCATGCAGCGTTGATCTGCCAGCGTCGGTCTTGTACGTCCGCTTGATCGATGCCGCTTGATGACCGGGATCTCTTTCTGTCGCGACGCCCCACAAAGTGAATTGGCACGTTGGTACCCGCCGCAACGGACCAGGCGTGTGATCCACCGCAAGGTCGTTTCGACGTCTCGTTGCCGGATGGATCGCAATGATCGGTGCCGCGCCCATTGAGCCTCCGCATTCAATGATTTCAATGCCGCACAAAAAGTTGCCTCAACTGATCGATCACGCTATTCTGTGACCGCCGGGAAGCGTTTTGGCGCTAGGACCCGAGCAATGACGAAGACAGTCAGAGTCGAGGAACAAAGCCGTGCACCTGAGCACTCGATCTCGTCTGTTTTGAGTTCAAGTTGTTCCGCTCGTGCCAGGTGACGGCGGCCGTTCGCCCAATAAGTAATCTCTTAGAACCAACAACATGAAGCAATCCGGATGGCGATGGCCGTGGCAAAAACCGGAAGAACCAAAGCCGGTCCGTCCTCCAAAGATCGGGGGTACGCGTGCGCCCGCCAACGTCCAAGAAATTGACTTTACGAAACCGCACGATTTCCATTTTCGAATCGCATACGACAAATCGGCAACCCAAGTTTTTGAGCGCTGCCTTCTGGTTGGATTCACTACTCCAATGACGGACGAGGACAACCAGCCCGCGTACGAAGAGTTTACTCACAATCGATGGATTGTCCTACAACGAGAAGACGGGCGCCGAGTGTACATACCGCGCGACAACTTGCTGTATATTGAAGACTCGGACCCGAGTGCCAATAGTTGACCCGAAGAGTGGGCGAACCAGTAAGGATTTGACTTCGCGAGCTTGCGAGCCGAAGTTCAAGTCCTCTGTTCAAGAAGCCCGATAACGCTCGCTCGGCCGCCTAAATCTCTCTTGGATTTTGCTTCGATGGCCCGGGCTCGTTCAAGACGTATCTGCCAGGTGCGATGCTCTTCGGCGGTTGCCATGCTGGTCTCGATACGGTGAGCCGGCGGCAGCGGATGTGCGTTTTGCCTGCCAAGGTGCGCTTCGGCACCACGTCTGCGCGAATTTGAACGCGATCAGCGCAGAGCGTCTCTGTTCGCCTCCCCGATGACGTTTGATTTTGTGTCTCCGATTTCCGTTGAACGTTCAATTGGCTCTCCTTTGAAACGCCGCCGGTGGAGGTCCACGAGGAAGTGGCATCGGGTCGAAGCTGACCGTCACCACACGCAGGTCACCACCACAGTGGGCACAGCGAGGCTCGCTGACGAGACGTTCCGGTTGTGGAGCATGCCCGCTGGCCAACCAGTACACCCAGCCCAGATGCATCCACACAAGGAGTTGCAGTTCATCCAGGCGGATCGCCGAATTGCTGCTCATCCAGCCATAGTGCCGCACTTTCTGGAATCCGCTGGGGAGAATGTGCTGCGCGAATCCCTCGACGAACTTGACACCTTTAACGTTCCGCTCGATCGTCCGCTTGGCCTTTGTGGGCGTGACGGTGTACGAGACCGAACTGTCGGTGACCGAGACGATCCGTTTGTCGCTGATCGCGACTCGATGGATGTAGGGCGCGAGGTAACGCAATGAGCCCCACGCATTTCCGACCGCTTCGATGTCCACCACGAAGTTCTTCTTCCACGCTTCGCGCGGCACCGAATCGTAAAGTCCACAGCGGCGAAGCTCGTCAGCCAACTTCGCTTTGTAGACCCGAACCAGGGTGCCGTGGCGAAACAGGAAGCCTTGCGGTGTGCTCTGCCAGCCGATCGCCGCGCCCTCCTCATCGACCTTCACTCCACCGCCGGGGATGATGTAGTGAATGTGCGGATGATAGACGAGCGGATCTCGCCCCCAAGTGTGCAGAACGCCGAAGTAACCGAGCTTGCATCCTTTCAGTGCTTTGGTTGCGGCACCGACGTCCCGAATGCTCTGTGCCGAAGCATCAAAGAGCGAACGATAGCCTTCACGTTGGTTCGCGCGCAGCACCAAGCCGACTTCACGGGGAACCGTGAAGGTGACGAAGAAGTGATGAACCGGTAGCAACCGCTTCTGATGCTTCTCGATCCAACGTTGCGACTTCTCGTGACCACAGGTGGCGCAGTGACGATTTCCGCAGCTCCGTCCCGTCCAATGCGTTTGGCCGCAGCCGTCGCATCGATACAGGACTCCGCCAAGGGCACCGGTTCGGCAAAACGGCAACAACGAGATCACGCGTGCAACCTGATACAGTGACTCGGGGAGCGGGTCGGGAAGCTTGGCGAGGTATGCCGGTCCATGCTTGGCGATGGCTTCGGCCAGCGTGGACACGTTTCGGCGACCGGTTTACTTCAGTCGTGCGGGACAGCCGAGCGCATCGGGATCATCGTCGTCCCCCGGCAACTTTCCGAACAGTCCGTCGATCGCTCCCCGCGCATTGGCCTCCGCATCTTCGGTCAGATGTAGATAAACGAGGGTCGTCTGCAGCGAGGAGTGCCCCATGTATTTCTGGATGACCTTCAGCCCAACTCCGGCTTCGAGCAGATGCGTTGCGTAAGAATGTCGCAACGTGTGGATCGTGATTTTCTTGCCGAAGTTGAGCTTCTTGGCGATCTGCTTCATCGCACCTTGGACGGTGGTTTCCGACATCGGACGCTCGGCCTTGCTCTTGCCATGGATGTCGAAGCAGTACCCGGGCGAAACGGCGGGGAAGATCCACGTGTCGTGATGATGGGTCAGCCAATAGGCACGCAGCAACTTCAGAGTTGATTCTGGCAGCGGGACGTAACGATCCTTTGCCCCTTTGCCGCGGTGGATGTGGGCAAAGCCGCGTTGGCTTTGCAGATCCGTCGTCTGCAGATGAAGCGCTTCGTTCAGCCTTAAGCCCATCGAATAAGCGGTCCAGAAATACGCGTAAATCCGCAAGGTGTTCGCCTGACCGATCAACTCGTGGGTTTGGCTGATGGTCAGGACTTCCGGCAGTGCGGTGATGTTTTGCAGTTTGAGCATGGAAAAGATGTCCCAGTCTCGCTTGCAGGTGCGGGTAAAAAAGAACTTCACTCCCGAGAGGGCGACACGCAGTGAACCGTAGGCGAAACCTCGGTCGTTCTTGAGGTGCAAGAAGAATTGGCGAACATGGTTCTCAGTGACTTGGTCGGGGGAGCACTTGGCGAAATCGGAGAGTTGCCGGATGGCACGGATGTATCCGTCGTGTGTCCGCTTGGCCATCCCGGAGAGTTGCAGGTCTTCGCTGGGTTTTTGACGAAGATCCTCGGGAAAGTAGGCCCCCAGAGCAGGGGCCTGTCCAAAACTTTGTGTCACCGGTTCAGTTGTTTAGTATCGGTGGCTCGGCGGTAGGCGGTCCTCAAAGAGGATTGCAAAGTGGTTGAGTGCTTGCTTCCAATACTTGATCGGGCGGGTCCAGCGTTTGGATGCCTCCATGATCGCCATATAGATCAACTTGGTTGCTGAGTCCTGGCTCGGGTAGATCTTGCGGTTCTTAGTAAACTTGCGAATCGTGCTGTTGACCGACTCGATTGCGTTGGTCGTGTAGATCACCTTACGAATCTCGGGCGGGAAGTCAAACAGTGTGATGATGTCCGTCCACTTATTTCGCCACTGCCGCGAGATCGTCGGATACTTCTTGTCCCATTTCTCCGAGAACCGCTCCAGTTCGCTTTCAGCCTCTTCGGTTGTCGATGCGCGGTAGATTGATTTTAGATCACCTGCGACTGCCTTGCTGTCTTCATGCGAGACGTAGCGAAGGGCGGCGCGAACCAGGTGCACCAAGCAAAGCTGAATTCGAGCTTGTGGAAAGGCGGCTCGAATGGCTTCGGGGAACCCGGCAAGGCCGTCGACACAGCATACGAAGATGTCGGAAAGTCCGCGGTTTTTCAGGTCGGTTAAGCAGTTCAACCAGAATTTCGCCCCCTCGGTTTCAGCGATCCAGAGGCCCAAGAGCTCTTTCTTACCATCCAGATTGATTCCCAAAGCAACGTAAATCGTGTGGGGGCTGACCTTGGCCGATGCACCCCGAACGTTGACGACGATCCCATCGAAATAGACGATCGGACACACCGGATCGAGACGCCTCGACTGCCAAGTCTTTAGCTCGGCTTCCAGGTCCTCGGTGACGCTAGCGATCAGCGTTGGTGAAACATCCACGCCGTAGAGGTCTTTGACGATCTGCTGGATGTCGCGGGTGGTCAATCCTTTTGCGTAGAGGGCCAGGATTTTGTCATCGAATCCATCAATGCGACGCCGGTGCTTTTCAATGATCTTCGGCTCAAACGTCGAGTCTCGATCCCGAGGTGTTTCGATCTCCAGTTCCCCAAAGTCACCCTTGAGCTTCTTTGAAGAATGTCCGTTGCGACAGTTGTTTCGTTTTTCTTTGGAAGGCGTGCTGCCGGAGGCCGGTTCGGATTGTTCTTGATCGAGATGGTGATCGAGTTCGGAGTTGAGCATCGTTTCGATGCCCGACTTCATCATTGTTTTGACCAATGCATTCAATTCACCGATGCTCGAAGCATTGCGAGCAAATTCAGCAGCAAGTTGTTCGACTTGCTCTTTCGTCTTGGTATCCATGGGAAGGGGCTCCTGCAGGAGAAAGTGTTTGGGTCAGCTTACAGTTATTGCTGGCAAACACAAAATTCCTGACAGGCCCAGAGCAGCAGACTTTTGCGAATTGCGGCGACGATTGTTAGACTTGGACATCGAAAGTTCCTTGTGGAAGGAGTGTGTGAAGCGGTTCACCGTGAACCGCTCCTTCCATCAAGGTCTCATACCCACCAAAATCCCGCCGCGAAGCGGCTTACTTGAACCAGACGATGCACGTGAGTCGCCGAGTTGAGCTTTTTGAAGTGGTCAGTCGTTTGCGGCGACCACGTGATCGTTAACGTTCCCCGACTGAAGAATTGTGTCCGAACCTATTGCTGAAACCAAATTCGATTGCGTCGATCGACACGGAAACGCTTTTGTCGCGACAGTCCAGATTGGCGACCCCACAACTCGCGAAGACAAGCACGGTCGGACTGAATACCTGATTCACGTCTCCTTTGATCCGTTCATCGTAAGGCGCCCCCAGGGTGGACACGACACGTTCACCGCTCTGTGTTTCGCAATCGAACTAGTGCGTAAGGCATTGCGCGTATTTGTTGCGCATGGTGGTACAGTGTTCATGCACGGAACGCGATCTCCCATCGACATTGATGATCCGTACTTTACTCCAATCTGTGGTATCATCGATCGTAAATTCATCGACGGAGACCCCGCACCTGGTTCACCTTGGCTCTGAGATTGCGGGGAACCATCCCGTGCACCGGAGCCGGGCTTGCAAGGTTTCACGAATGGACACTCAACTTTCCCGGCCCGGTGACGGGTAACGTTCTGGCACGAATCGTGACAGGTCTAGAGCAGGAGTCGACATCACGCCGTGCCCAATACTACACAGCTCACAGAGGAACAATACATCGCAACGTTTGTTGAACCAATGCGGCGTATCGACGAAGATGAATACGTTGAAATCGTTCCTCTGGCTGGCTACGTGGAAAACTGCATTATTGATTTCGATCTCGCTGACATAATGAAAGATTTGCAACTTCAAGATGTTTACATCAACGGAGACCGGACGTTCGGTCATGCATTGCTCTACTACGGGAAACCGAACTGCTACCTCGTCGTCATCACCGACTACACGCACCTGCGTGTTTACGGTCACCACCTTTTGGACCTAAACGAGAAATACGGAGCAACTGCTGCTCGCTAGGCATTCTCGAATCTGCGACAATGAGTTTGCCAGAACCAGGCGATGGACACGAAGTCGCTAATCAGGTCCTTTGGCCATCACAATGTCATTCGTCGCGACTCGGTCATCGCAATCGTTCTGCCGATGAAGTGCCCTGAGTAATGGGAACGTCAATGCGCACTCAATTTGGAATCGCTCATTGTTTGTGGGCAACGGTCGTGATCGCCGCTTTGTTCGCAACCTTGCAACTTCCCCGTGCCGCCGCACAGACCGCGATCCTTATCGAGGTATGGCTTGGTTTTCACGTTTTGATCGCGTTGCGTCAAAAATGCTACGCAGGAATCTTTGTGGGCGTCGTCGCAGCACTCGTTGTGGGGATGTTTTTCCCACACCGATCTGGGACTTGGATCCCCGGACATTCGTGGCTCGGCATGCTGATGCCCTCACAACTAATTCCGTTGCTCGTTATGCTTGGCGTCGGTGGCTTTGCTCAAACATGGTTCGCTCGGGTCTACATGAAGGAACTTGATCAAGAGGCACGAAGCAGGAAGCGGCGAGCCGAGAGGTATCGGTTTCGTGACCTGCCGCCGTAACTAAACAAGAATGGCAGAACCATGGCATGAACCGAAGTGGCGGAGTCGTGGTTTTTGAAGTGGCAAATCGTTTGCCGCCACTCGGTTATGCCTGCCGTTCTGTCGTCACTTACTGCGATATCATTTCCGAGGGTTTTGTTTTTTGCCAAGTGTCAAGTTTAGCCTTCGAACGCTGCTCATCCTTGTCGCGGTGCTCGCTGTTGCAACGCAAATTTGGATGAATCTGGAGTACAATAAACGTTGGCAGAGGACTCGAGCAGACCTTCGAGTTTGGGCCACCAACGTGGGTGTTGGTGAAAAACGACGTTCATCGCATTTCACTTGTAGATTTGCCACTCAGTCAACACCATCGGCAACTTTCTCCGTTTCGACTTTTAGGTTACGGAAAGCGAAGGATGGTAGTTGGACACAAAGTACGGGGCCAACTCACCCTACTCGAGTTTTTGTTGTTCCACCAGGAAAATGGGTCGATAGCGTAGAGGACGTCATCGAGACATGGGACCAGTTCCGATCGCACTAACTCGTCCTGAACACGTCAACAGCAAAACACTGACAGAACCATGAAATGCACGGCAGGCCGGGAGTCGCGATTCTTGGACTGCTTGCAAGTCTTTCGCCCGTCCACCGTGATTTCTACCGTTCACGCTGCCAACCGACGCCTAGCAGCAACGGCACATCGATTCGTGTCATTCGAGTGATTCGTGGACAAATCTCTTCTCCGCTGTTCGCATCCTGTTCCAACCCGTGACATCCCAGTTGCGAATGGTGCGCTCGAAGTGCGCCCATCGGATCTCATCAGGCCTATGTTTCCTGGGGTTCGCTCCTGATGTCATCGTTCGATAGGTGCGCGGTCGACTCGGCCGCATAAGACAAACCGACGCCTGTCAAATGCAACACTGACGCCTGACGCGCCCACTGCTGATTGGGAGACTCGATTTCCCTCGGCGATTTCAATCGAGTACATTGGCAACCAGCGATGACGGCTCAAACTGTCGTCGTGGACGAGCCGCGTGAACCAAGTGGTGCACCGCAGTCGGCGAGTCGAGTTTGTATTTGAGTTCAGGTCCATCGCGCCGACGCGGTGACCACCGACGTTCGTGGCGGTAGACGTGACTGCCAATGTCCAACGCCTGTCGTCCATGCTGCTGACGGGTGCGCTTGAATTTGGCCCACTTGATATCGTCGAACCTCCGTTGCCTGGGATTCGCTCTTGATGTCACGGTTTGACGGGTGCGCGGTCGACTCACCTGACGAAAGACAAACCGACGCCTGTCGACTTCAATGCTGACGACCGACGCCTGACGTGCCGGCTGGAGATTGGGACGTTGTAATTTCCCACGGCAATTCAAATCGAGTACATTGGCAAACCGCGACGATGTTTCAACCCGGCGTGCCGACCGGCGCCACGAACCCGGCGATGCACCCCAGCACACTCATTATTGCGAGACGCAAACTTTCACCCAGATTCGATCATCACGCTCACGCCGTCTCAATCGTGAAGGCCCGTGTGCGAGGTGATCGCTGACGTTCCCCGACTGAGTGAAACGCAACCGGTGACACCTAGGCGTATCGATGACACTTTCCGTCTCGCTCTATCGCCATGACACCGAACGACTTGAATTCGTTTCCGTCCCCGATATCGAGAACCGTTGCGCGGCGGGTTTTGAATGCTATCGGACACGGTTGTGGGGATCTCGCTCGTTGACCGAACGTGGTGCTACGTTCATGCCGACGCTTAGGAACAACGACTTGTACGTGACGCCCGACCAATTCGATGCGTTTCGCGATGAACTTGCCATGATCCATCGGAATGCTCGTGCGATCGCTCACGACATCTGGCCTTATGAGGTAATTGATCGGTTCTGCCCGGTGCAACGCTCACAACGCGCTCGACGGCTTCGCGTACGTGGCGCGCGAGACATTCGTACTTACGTGAACCGATTTCGTTCTGCTCTGGATGTTGCTGAACGCATGAATCTCGGGTTCAATATTGGTTGACGGTTCACCGTTTGCCCTGACTCAACAAAGCGGGGAACCATGCGATGAACCGAAGTCCTCGAAAACGATTTTACAAGTGGTGACTTGTCCGCTCGGACTCGGTTATCGCCAACGTTCCTCGTCAGTAGCGAGACTCCCAACATCGATTTGTGTTGACGGATTTACTGGCCAGATTGCTTGAGCGTTTCACTCTTTCGGTGGGCGCATGCACCGTTGACCTGCCGACGTCGGACTTGATCACTCGATTGATCGGTGCCGCATGACAACTGAGATCTCTTTTTGTCGCGACGCCCCACGAAGTGAATTGGCACGTTGGTACCCGCCGCAACGGACCAGACGTGTGATTCGCCGCAAGGTCACTTCGACATCTCGGTGCCGGACGCATCGCAATGTTGGGTCACGCGCCCATCGAGCCTCCGCGTTCGATTTCTTCAATGACGCCCAAAAAGTTGCCTCAACTGATCGATCACGCTATTCTGTGACCGCCGGGCCGCATTTGACGCAGGTGCCCGAGCAATGACGAAGACAGTTAGATTCGAGGAACAAAGCCGTGCACCTGAGCACTCGATCGCGTCTGCTTTGAGTTCAAGTGTTTCCGCTCGTGCCAGGTGACGGCGGACGTTCTGTGCATGAATAGGTTAAGATGGAGAAGCTACACTTACGATTGCAGCGACCAGTACCCGGTGTCGATCACATGAATGCGGTTGACCCTGAACAGTTCGCGCGTTTCCATCCGCACTGGGATACCATTGCCGCGAATCTAGACGTAGATCGAATCAACGACTTCTACGTTTATGAAGGGGAATACGGCAACTCGTCCACTCGATGGCATAGTTCGGCGAAGGGATTAATGGCCGCCCGCTCGGTTTTAGAACATCTCCGTGACAACCGCGGCGCATTGGACGACCAAACGCACGCTTCATATATTGATCTGATGGAGACAATTGAGTCAGTGCTGGATGATGCTGATCTCAGAGACACCCGCTTTTGCTTCGTCGGCAACTACTGAGCACAGAACAATCGCGTGCACCCGAGTACGCGAGTCTAGCGGTTTTGAAGTTGAAAATCTTTCGCGCGTACCGGGTGACGCGTGACGTTCTGCCAAAGACATGAAACCAAAGTTCAGTCAGCCCAACCAAGCCGAGCAGGAGTGGATCGCTAAATCAATTGCTCACGCACGCTCGCTCATAGCGGCCTCGGATCCTGATGGTGACGCCTGCGATATGACGCCTGGCGTCCTCGATGTCGCATACAGGCAATGGCTTACCAATGGAACAGACATCAACGAACAAGCCAATGACGTTGTACACGCGATCGGATTTGCATTCGGTCAGTTTCTCGTAGACAATGATGAATTCGAATGGACACTCGTCACTGATCAATTTGGTACGGATCTCGGCGTTCGCGCACTGCCAAGTATGGGCGACGTATTGGTTTGTCCTGCGAGCATGGTCGCAAAAAGATGGGAAACAAAGGAAACCGATTTTCTTGTGCCTATGTACCGCGCTGTGATTGATCAGCGAGACAGCGTTCGCAAATCCTGGGAATCGAAAGAGACAAAGCCATGGTGGAAACCGTGGTAAGATGGCAGAACCAAGGGATGCAACGGAGCGGCGGTGGTGCGTTTTTTGGTGAGATCAAGGTCAACTCCCGCCGCCCGCTGATCCCAACCGTTCGTGGCGGTAGACGTGGCTGCGATCGTCCAACGCCTGTCATCCATGCTGCTGACGGGTGCGCTTGGATTTGGCCCACTTGAAGTCATCGAACCTCCGTTTCCTGGGAATCGCAATTGATGTCATCGTTTGATTGGTGCGCTCGAAGGACGCCCACCCGAATTCATCAGACCTCCGTCTCCTGTGATTCGCTCTTGATGTCACGTTTTGACGGGTGCGCGGTCGACTCGGCTGACGAAAGACAAACCGACGCCTGTCGATTTCAATGCTGACATCCGACGCCTGACATTCCGGCTGGAAGTTGGGATGCTGGAATTTCCCTTGGCGATTCGAATCGAGTACATTGGCAAACCGCGACGATGTTCCAACAGGCGTGCCGACCGGCGCCACGAACCCGGCGATGCACCCCAGCACACTCATTGTTTCGAGACGCAAACTTCCAACCCGATGCGGTCATCACGCTCACGCCATCTCAATCGCGGAGGCCCGCGTGCGAGGTGATCGCTGATGTTCCCTGAAAGTGTGTTCAGAATCCTGATAATCGATGGACGTCTTTTCACGAAACGCCGCGTTCCGTCTTGCGATCGGATTCGCAATCGCCATCGCGCTATGCATGGGGCTACCATTGGTGCTTTCCCCTTTTCGCATGGTCAAGCGAGAGATTTCAGCGCCGGACTTCCTTCGTTCTGAAACTGGAATTTCGATGGGTGATGGATGGAGCGAGGTTGATAGTGAAGACGAGCACGGAGGTCTCGTTGGTGATGGCGAAACATTTGCAGTGTTCCAGTTGACACAGCCCGCAATAGACAAGCTGATCGAATCTGCGCCCCCTTGGTCTGCCAGTTGGCAATCAGGTCCAGTGCCGGGTGAAATAGGATTTCATTGTGATTTCGGAACGGATGGCGTGGCGTTTGGTGGCCCAATTGGACAACCGGGAACCTACTCCGGTGATGACTCGCTCGTCAGATTGCTAAGCTCTAAGGGTGTGCTCTATGATGCAAAGGAGCGGTGTTGCGATGGACTCCCGTGGCACAACGGGCATTTGATCGTGATCGATCCAGATACCAAAACCGTATGGCTATCCGTTTGGAATTTCTAATTGCTTCATTGCTCAGGGAACCACGCCGTGCACCGAAGGACGGCTTGCGCGGTTTTACAAATGGATAATCAATCGTCCGTCCTCGGTGACGGCAACCGTTCGTGGCGGTAGACGTGACTGCCAATGTCCAACGCCTGTCGTCCATGCTGCTGACGGGTGCGCTTGAATTTGGCCCACTTGATATCGTCGAACCTCCGTTGCCTGGGATTCGCTCTTGATGTCACGGTTTGACGGGTGCGCGGTCGACTCACCTGACGAAAGACAAACCGACGCCTGTCGACTTCAATGCTGACGACCGACGCCTGACGTGCCGGCTGGAGATTGGGACGTTGTAATTTCCCACGGCAATTCAAATCGAGTACATTGGCAAACCGCGACGATGTTTCAACCCGGCGTGCCGACCGGCGCCACGAACCCGGCGATGCACCCCAGCACACTCATTATTGCGAGACGCAAACTTTCACCCAGATTCGATCATCACGCTCACGCCGTCTCAATCGTGAAGGCCCGTGTGCGAGGTGATCGCTGACGTTCGTCGACAAGAAGTTTTGACATCAAATTGTGATAGACACAGCCGATCTTTGGACGCGTATTCTTGAAGCAAGCCGAAATGGTGACCTGAAACGCGTCCAGGATTTGCTCGACAGCGGCGCGGATCCAAACTGGCAAGACATCTTCGATGGCTACACATCGCTGCACTATGCGATTGGAAGCGGCAACCAGTTACTTGTGCGACTATTGATCGAACGAGGTGCGGACATTGAACACTCGAAAAACGTCGTCTATATCACTCCCCTCGGTACTGCCGTTTTGACCGGCCGAGTTGCGATGGTGCGTCTATTGCTTGACTCAGGAACTGACGCGACTGCTTTAATGTATCCTGGTGACAGGTCGATGATTGACGTTGCCGAAGAAGAGGGAAGTGTAGAGATCGCATCGCTCCTTCGACGGTACGCATCTGAGACATAGAATGCGACGAACCAGCGGATGCACGTGAGTCGCCGAGTTGAGTTTATTGAAGTGGTGAGTCGTTAGCGGCGACCACGTGATCCGTATCGTTCGCCCATTGAATTCTGTGCAACCACCATCTTCAGATCCACCTCAAGATCAAACCCAACTTGTGGAGCACATTCCGTCTCACTTGGTTGACCGCTGGAGAGACGCCTCCGCGATTTGGATGCAGCTTGGCATTGGAGTAATTCTCGCGATGTGGCTGCCTATCGGCGTGGCGCTGGCGTGGCTTCCTTTTCGACAAAACGATGGGTCTCTCCAGGTCGCGGTACTGATCCTCGCTACTATCCTGATGGGCGTACTAGGGTATCTAGCTCTTCGGTTCCTCACGAGTTTTACGAGGGCTGGCTGGTCGCAATCGAAACTCCCTGTCGTGAGAATCACTGGCGATCTCGTCACCGTCCTTTGGAACGGTGAGACCATTGAATCGCAGGTCTCAGACTGCAACCTGCGATTAGGCAGTATCCGGCACATGAAGTACGCGACACGGAAATCTCGCAATTGCCTGTTCTTTGAACGCAAGCTGATCCTGATCGACCTTCCACCACTCTACCGCGATCTTCTTGGGCAAGTGCGGTCCTACACGACTGTCGCCGTCGGTTACACTGATGAATCGAGACGCCGTTGGTCTGATGCTCTGGGTTTACAAGATGGCGAACCAGACGATGCACGTGAGTCGCCGAGCTGAGTTTGTTGAAGTAGTTTATCGTTCGCGGCGACCACGTGATCGCTACCGTTCGCGGCAGATGGCAGTGCTCGATTGGACCGGACCAACGTTTCGTCTTCGCCCTTCTGATCTGACCGATTTTGGATTTGTCCACCGTTTGATTGGGACACTCGAATCGGCCCAATTGATTTTTGCCGTTCCGCTCCTTCCAACTCACATCTGATGTCATGGTTTGACGGGTTTGCTTGAATTGGGCCCATTTGATTTCATCAGACCTCTGTTTCCTGGAAATCGCACTTGATGTCATCGTTTGATGGGTGCGCGGTCGACTCGGCCGGCCGAGACAATCCAACGCCTGTCAAATTCCAAACTGACAACCAACGCCTGACGAGCCGACTGCTGATGGTCACGTCGGATTTCCCACGGCGATTCGGGTCGAGTACACTGGCAAAGAGCGTCGCAGGTTCGCGGCCGGCGTTCCGGCTGAACGCGCGAACCAATCGATGCACGTGAGTTCGCTCGTCGTCTCGATGGTCAACGTTCACACTTCGGCGGCGAAGCAAACCGATACAAACACCAAACCAATGGTCCGCGAACCACGTGATCGTGGACGTTCCGCCAACAAGCTGAGCTCTTCGCCGATTCCTGGCAACGCGTGAAACATGAATCCTTACGTACCAAGATCGCGCGGGACGTCAGCGCCAGTTCCCTGGTATCGCCGCCGTACCATTTGGATGCTTCTAATTATCGTCTACATTTCGTCGTACGTCGTTGCTTCACGCCGTGCGTTTGCAAACGCTGACGAACGGGAAATAGACGGTGTATGGTTTGCGCTTCCGGGTGATGGTGAAAACTGGCGATGGACGCACTATTCACTGACAACACTCTACTTTCCGTTGATCGCAATTGAATCGGCCGTTGGTACCGGGCGCCCTATAACCAATGAACCAATGTGGTCTCTCACGCCCTGAACCCGAAATCAAACGTTAGGTCTGGGTGTGTGGCCTGCATCGCGTCAGATTCCAGTTGGCAACTGAACCGATACAATGGCGGAACCATGACATGAACCGAAGCGGCGGAGTCGTCGTTTTTGAAGTGGTCGGTCTTTTGCCGCCGCTCGGTTATGTCTACCGTTACCCGACAGCAAGCCAAGTGAACGCATGGCTCGATCTCAGAATGCAACGTTTCACGGAGACGAGCCCGAATCAATTAGCGACCACTTACGCGGCGAGTCATTTGCTCACCTAATCGCTGATGGGTTAACATCACGCGGATGGGCGATCGGTGAGATTGACGTTTGGAGGGACGCTGGATTTCTGATTCCCCTCGTTCACCAACACGCACACATCGACATCGTTGTTTCTCGTTACCATGGAGATGATCGACGATGGATACTCCAGATTGCACCAGCACGATATCCCGGCTGGATTCGTCGGATCTTCGGATCGGCTGTGCTTGCGACACCCCTGCAAATTCAAGACGTTGCGACTGATACACACGCATCACTCGTGGATGGAGGCTGCTCTGACTTTCTTTGGTGCTGGGATGGCCTTGCGGACAGCGACGACTGCGATTGCAAGCCTATACCAAATGGTGGATGATGACGGCACGTCCTGCCGCCAACCGTCGTACGAAGCGGGTAACAATCGGATGCACGACGAGTCGCCGAGTCGTGGTTCTTCAAGTGGAGGATCACTCGCGGCGACCGCGTGATCCGCAACGTTCGCTGGACTCGTTGTGCTGAGCTGTTTTTCGGAAGGACATGTGGCTTGTTCTCATGAACTCAACTCAGATTGGCGACCTTCGGTTTTTCGTCTTTACGGACTGCTCGTTCACCGATGAGCACGTCGCGATATTTCTGCAACTGAGCGGTTTGCCGATCACCGAAAGCGAACTAACGTTCAACGACAGCCGTCGAACTTGCGAATGGCGGATCACGCTAGATCCATCGACCTACGTTGGTCCGGTTAACTCAATTTCTGAGCACATCTGGCACGTCACCAACTTGCTATACGACAAGGCTGACTTCCTGAAATCGCTCCGTGCGATGAATTGCAGGTTTTGGTTGCGTGCATACTGCGGAAAGATCGATCAGACTATTGGCATTGACTTACCCATCATGGAACGACTCGTAGAATGGGACATCATTCTTCAACTGATACCGGAAGAAGCCAGCGAACCATGCGATGAACCGAAGTCGCGGAGTCGCCGTTTTTGACAATGGAAGGGCCTGTCAGGAATTTTGTGTTTGCCAGCAATAACTGTAAGCTGACCCAAACACCTTCTCCTGCAGGAGCCCCTTCCCATGGATTCCAAGACGAAAGAGCAAGTCGAACAACTTGCTGCTGAATTTGCTCGCAATGCTTCGAGCATCGGTGAATTGAATGCATTGGTCAAAACAATGATGAAGTCGGGCATCGAAACGATGCTCAACTCCGAACTCGATCACCATCTCGATCAAGAACAATCCGAACCGGCCTCCGGCAGCACGCCTTCCAAAGAAAAACGAAACAACTGTCGCAACGGACATTCTTCAAAGAAGCTCAAGGGTGACTTTGGGGAACTGGAGATCGAAACACCTCGGGATCGAGACTCGACGTTTGAGCCGAAGATCATTGAAAAGCACCGGCGTCGCATTGATGGATTCGATGACAAAATCCTGGCCCTCTACGCAAAAGGATTGACCACCCGCGACATCCAGCAGATCGTCAAAGACCTCTACGGCGTGGATGTTTCACCAACGCTGATCGCTAGCGTCACCGAGGACCTGGAAGCCGAGCTAAAGACTTGGCAGTCGAGGCGTCTCGATCCGGTGTGTCCGATCGTCTATTTCGATGGGATCGTCGTCAACGTTCGGGGTGCATCGGCCAAGGTCAGCCCCCACACGATTTACGTTGCTTTGGGAATCAATCTGGATGGTAAGAAAGAGCTCTTGGGCCTCTGGATCGCTGAAACCGAGGGGGCGAAATTCTGGTTGAACTGCTTAACCGACCTGAAAAACCGCGGACTTTCCGACATCTTCGTATGCTGTGTCGACGGCCTTGCCGGGTTCCCCGAAGCCATTCGAGCCGCCTTTCCACAAGCTCGAATTCAGCTTTGCTTGGTGCACCTGGTTCGCGCCGCCCTTCGCTACGTCTCGCATGAAGACAGCAAGGCAGTCGCAGGTGATCTAAAATCAATCTACCGCGCATCGACAACCGAAGAGGCTGAAAGCGAACTGGAGCGGTTCTCGGAGAAATGGGACAAGAAGTATCCGACGATCTCGCGGCAGTGGCGAAATAAGTGGACGGACATCATCACACTGTTTGACTTCCCGCCCGAGATTCGTAAGGTGATCTACACGACCAACGCAATCGAGTCGGTCAACAGCACGATTCGCAAGTTTACTAAGAACCGCAAGATCTACCCGAGCCAGGACTCAGCAACCAAGTTGATCTATATGGCGATCATGGAGGCATCCAAACGCTGGACCCGCCCGATCAAGTATTGGAAGCAAGCACTCAACCACTTTGCAATCCTCTTTGAGGACCGCCTGCCGCCGAGCCACCGATACTAAACAACTGAACCGGTGACACAAAGTTTTGGACAGGCCCCCCGGAGGTGGCGCTGCGCCTTAGGTTTGACCACATCTTTTTACAATCTTCATTGCGTCAACGCCGCAGAGCATCGCTTGGAGGTCGTTCCAGCCTCGCCAAATCGTTTGCCATCCCGGTGGGTGATCGGATTTGCGGTTCTGATGACCGCCGAGTCTCGCCAGTGCATAGAAGAAATCGTGAATTGACCAGTCGGGTTTGATTTGGCCATGTCGCCAAGCGCTCAGCACACTCACGTAGTCGCTGCAGATAACTTCGGTCGCTTTGCGTTTCTTTGCGTCCCAACGACGACTGGCATCACGCATTTGCAGCAGAGTCAACGCCACCACTGAAATCAAAGCGATCGCTGGCTGCAGACGTTCTTCGCTAGTGAATTGCGGGCTCTCAATGCTACATCCTGTTTTCATCCCTTTGTGATACTCTTCAATGATCCAGCGACATTCGTACCAACCGACAACCTGATAGGCATCTTCAAAATCAAGTACGGGTTGGTTTGTAATCAAAAACCATTCCAGACGCTCTTCTCCGGCGGGCGGATCTTCTTCCCAGACTCGAACAACCCAGACGGCAAGCGGATCGTTGCCGTGTTCTCCTAGTTTCTTCGCGGGTGGTTTGATTTGAACCGGGGCAAATGAGACAGCCATCTTCGCCTCACGAGCCCGTCGATTGGCTGATTTCTTTTTGCCTTTGCGAACCCGTACTTTCTTGTCGACTTTGCTCGTTACCGATAACGTCCAGTGTCCTGCTGGCGGAAGGCTGGCAGCATAGTTGCGAAGGTAACAGGCTTGATCGCTACTGCCTTGATCGCCATGTCCAGGAATGATCGCCCGATTATGAGAGGCACGAATGACGAACCTACGGCCGCTGGCCAATTCATGTTCGAGGAACTCGAACGTGTCAGCTCCTCGATCACAAACATCAACGAGTTTCTCGCTGTTAGCCAGTGGATCGGCACCGCGCAACCACAATCGACTCTCTCGTGATTCACGCTTGCGTTTCTGAGCGGTCAGTTCGTCTTTGGGAGCATCCTCCCGATGGTGCAAAACCTGATTGTACAATCCAATTACTTGCCGTGTTTTCGGGTTCACGGCCAAGCTGTTTTGCGCGATGTACCCACGGCGATTGCCGTTGCCAATTTGGCCCATGTCATCGGAAAGTGACTTGTGATTGGTAAAATCCAGCTCGGTGGCATCATGAAGAATCAGGACTGGGCCTCTGATTTGCTTGATCTTGAGACAGGTTGCCTCACGATGAGATGCGAGAATTGCCTCATGCGTCACCTGGTCACGGTCCATCAACCGGTAGAAAGCCCTGAGGTCTTTGGGGCTATTGAATTTCTGTGGCAATGTTCCACTTGGTCGTCGAGCCATCGAGTCAGCGAGTTGTACGAGACGATTTGTTCTACGTTTGTCGCCGAGTTGAGCGTTGGCAAAGTTGACTTGTCCAAATGTCTGCAGGGGCAAAACCATGGGGGGCCTTCCGTGATACGAGTGCTGGTAGCCATTCCGTCACCAGCAACCATCTCAACCCGCCGTCGCGAATCAATCGCAGCGTGTGTTCCACGCCACGGTTCCCACAGGGAAAAAACTCCAGGCATCGCCAAATTACCAGATCAACCTTACCAAGCTTGACTCATTTACAAAGATCAACAATTGGTTTCACAGCCGCGCCAACTCGACACATCCGCCGGCAAACAAAAAGATGTGGTCAAACCTAAGCGCTGCGCTGACCTCCGGCTACTCGCTGTGATCCCTCCGGGATGAGGGCATCGAGTTGGCGTGGAGGATTGGCGTCGGGTGGAATGGACGGCGCAAATGGTGAAGCGGGGCGGGCAACCGTTTTATGCAATCCCGTTGGGGTTAGCGACGAGGTGGTCCCAGATCTTGGGGTGCGCTCACGCGACCCCAAGTTTTGATGTGGCACGCCGCTGGCGTAACGCTGCGTGGACCGGCGTTCTACGCACAAGCAATGAAGCTTGTCCGGTCAACTCGAATTCGCTTGGGACTTAAACGCTGGCACGCACTGGCAGGGTCCGTTCTAATCGAGTCCCCTCAGCGGCCCCAATGAAGGCCGACAAAGTGTTGACGTCCGATCTCTCCCCGTTCCTCCGCATGCGCGGATCGATCGCAATTCGTTCGCCGGCAGGGGTCGGCATTGATTGCCTCCCCTCCGGCCGCACGCTAAAATGTCAACCGACACTCAACGGCGAGCGAAAAAATGCAAAGCGAACCAGAAACCGTAAAACAAGCCGCTTCGTCCATTCTTCAGGGTCTTCCTGACGACGTGACGTGGGAGCGTGTGCAGTATCACCTTTTTGTCCGTCAACAAGTCGAACTTGGGTTGGCAGACGCTGAGGCTGGGCGGCTTCTTGAAACGTCAGATGTTCGCAAACGGCTGGATGCGGCTAAAGCGAATGCATCCAAATGAAGCTCCGCTGGACCGAAAGGGCGACGGATCAATTGATTGGTGTCCACGACTACATTGCTCAATCTTCTCCAGAGTTCGCTTCTGCGGTCGCAGAGCGAATTTTCGCTCGCCCTGAGCCACAGCTCATCGATTTCCCGTACTCCGGATCCGTTGTTCCCGAATACGGACGTAAAGACATTCGCGAAGTATTCTCCGACTCATATCGGATCATACATCAAGTACTGCCCGGCGAGGTTCGTATACTTGCTGTGATTCATGGATCGATGACCCTACCAACGTCTCCTCCATCAGACGGCGAACCAGACGATGCATGTGAGCCGCCGAATTGAGTTTATTGAAGTGGCAAGTCGTTCGCGGCGACCACGTGATCACTACCGTTGAACTTCATCGAATTGCTTTCCGCTTCGGCGGTTGATGTGCGGTCACGGTAGGTCGGGTTAGGTGGGACTCAGGGTTGTAGGGCTGACGCCAGCTTCATGAATCCTCTGGCCGCAGGTCGTCAGCGTCTTGGTGCGGCAGTCGTCTTGATCTCTCATGGCCCATTGTGTGATCCGCAGGCGCATGACTCCCCCGTGACTTGCGTCGTGTGGTCCGTGGTGTTTTTCTTTTGTTGAAAGACTGAACCCGTCATCGACGACAATCTGTTTGTTTCGCTGTTGCAGTCCGTTGGAGTCAGGGGTATGCCAATTGAGATTCGATGTCGAATCAGAATCCCTGCCGGATGTTCGCTCGGTCGCTAGAATGGAATCCGAAGGCCGAGCGTTTTGCTGGTGACGCAACGGTCCTCGGTTTGCTCGATCGGCCAAGCCGCCAGGGGTTCGAGCGGCCCGAGAGTTGACATTGGAACGGTTCGCGTGGGGAATAAGGAAGCAAAATGATGAAGCACACACGCAGGCAGATGCTCGGCCGCTGTGGGACGACATTGGCTCTGGCGGCTTTGACTCGCCCGTCAGCGGCACTTGCGAACATCGACCCATCGACGCGTCATATCGCTACCAACACCTACCCCTGGCTCACGTTCGCGCGGCGAGCGAATCGCAAATTTGAACGACACACGGATCCCTTGCTAAGCGACATCGCAGCGACCGGTATTACGGGCTACGAGCCGATCGTCGAAAAGGCCCAAGAGCTTGTCGGCCTGGAAGAGCGATTGCGGACCCATCAATTGGAGATGCGGTCGATCTACGTCAACAGTGTGCTGCATGACGCTGCGAGAGTAGACGAGAGCATTGCGAGTGTCTTAGAGATCGCGACCAAAGCCAAGCCACTGGGGACGAGGATCGTCGTGACTAACCCATCGCCGATTCGGTGGGGTGGACTGGAAGACAAGAACGATGCTCAGTTGCGGTTGCAAGCCAAGTCACTTGATTTGCTGGGTGCGGAACTGCGCAATCTCGGGCTCACTTTGGCTTATCACAACCATGACGCGGAATTCAGGCAAGGCGGCCGTGAGTTTCACCACATGCTGACGGAAAGCGACCCAGACAATGTGAAGTTTTGTCTGGACGCTCATTGGGTGTTCCGCGGTTGCGGTGATTCGGAAGTTGCTGTCTTTGACGTGTTGACTCACTACCATGGCCGGATCGTTGAGCTGCACCTGCGTCAATCAAACGGCGGAGTCTGGTCCGAATCGTTCGCGATGCAGGGCGACATCGATTACACCCGTTTGTTTGACTATCTGGATGACCAATCGATCCATCCGCATCTGGTGTTGGAGCAGGCTGTCGAAGAGCAGTCACCCAATCAGCTTTCCGCCGTCCAAGCCCATCGTCAAAGCAATCTCAGCCTTAGAAAGGCCCTGGCATGAGCAACGCGTTGCAACCGATCGATCAGCACGAATTGCTGAGTTTCGTCGACTAAGCGACGAACACAAATAAGAGGGATAGGCTTCCAGCTTGTTAACGTCGGAACGACAGCCTGGGAGCCTGTCCCACTGGTAAGATCCGGCGCTTATCTCCCGTTCGATGCGAACCGCTCGACACGATGCAATCCGGCGGGCGATGGGTGGGTAGTGGCTTGCAACGGCACGGCACTCGCTCGGTATTTTGGTCCCGTGTCGCTTTGGCTAAAAACGCAAGTGTGCAAGGGCCGAGAGAGAATCAGTAGGGGCAAAGACGACAGAGACAAATGCGAAAGTGACGCCAAAGTACTCAAAGCGCTCCCGCACCCTGCTCGGCTGGAACTGGTTGATCTCCCTTCCGAGCATGATGAGGTGTGTGTTTGTGATCTGACCGAGGCGATCGGAGGGGATAGGTCCACTGTTGAAATTTGTCGAATCGCGTTCCGCATCGACGGTTGACGTGTGGTGGCGATGGGCGGCGTTGCGTGGGGCTCCGAGGCGTCAGGCTGACGCCAGCTATTTGAATCCTCTGGCCGCAGGTCGTCAGCGTCTTGATGCGGTCGCCGTCTTGATCTCTTGTGGCCCGTTGTGTGATCCGCGGGCGCATGACTTCCCAGTGGCGCGCGTCGTGTGGTCGAGGGGGTATTTCTTTTACTGAAAGACAAAACCGAGCGAACACACGAAGCGCCGTTATTGGGGAGTCGAGCGGCTTTGGATGTCGGAAGTGCACCCATGAGATGCAGACGCCGTTACCTGCACAGCGCTGATGAACTGCGTGCCAGAGACTTCTAAAGCGGATGGTCTGGAAAAGTGGCCCGGAGGTGTCGCTGCGCTGACCTCCGGCTACTCGCTGTAATCCCGTCGGGATAAGAGCATCGCTTTGGTGTGGAGGATTGGCATCGTGTGGATTGGGCGGCGCAAATGGCGTGGCGGGGCGGGCGAACCGTATTGTTCAATCCCGTTGGGGTTGGCGGCGAGGTGGTGTCCGGATCTTGGGGTGCGCTCACGCGACCCCAAGCTATGATGTGGCACGCCGCCGGCGTGACCCTGCGACCCCGTGCGGGCAACGCTGTGAAGCATTTTGTAGCGGTAGGGCGCGAGCCCTCCGGTGTTTCCGGCAACGATGAGGGACCGGAGGGCTTGCGCCCTGCCGCTAACACCTCGTCAAACGCAGGGAATAAATGCTTCACAGTGTTGCCGTCCGGGGGCGTGGAGTGGATTGGGGGCGTGTCCTGGAGGTGGCGCTGCGCTGAGCGTCGGCTACTCGCTGTAATCCCGTCGGGATAAGAACATCGCTTTGGCGAGGATGATTGGCACCGTGTGGATTGGTCGGCGCAAAGCGCGTAGCGGGGCGGGCGAACCGCTTTGTTCAATCCAGCTGCCGCGTTGTCCGCTGCAACGCGTCGCTAGCGTTGGAGGGAAATCGAGAACGGTGCACGCCAGCTCGGTGACAGGCTGGCGTCGTCGATGTTGACCCCCGCTTCGCTTGCCCCGAGGTGATTGAAGAATGGATGGTCTGGCATCGAGTTGAGGGCGTCGGCGCGGATGAATCGAACGCTGCCGTCTTCGTACAGCACGTTGATGCCCTGGCCGCTGTGGCTGAATCGCATCTTCGCCGGCTGGTCCGCCGTCATGGCGTGTTCCAAGGGAGCGTCGGCCATCACGGCGAACGACGATCGGGCCTCAAAACGCGGCGCCGAAAACCCTTGATCGCCGATCACACCGAGGGTGTAGGCGTAGTGGCCGCCGGCAAATTGTTGGACCCGTTTCAGGTCATCGGGCGGCAGGCTGTGAAGCGACTCCACCGATGGCAATGTCGAAAGCGAAATCAGTGGGGAGGGTTCCTGAGGACCGGAACCGCCGGCATCGCTGAGCACCGGTAGGTCCGCTGAGGGGCACCAACGTTGATCGACGTCGTCCATCAGCCCCGCATCGGCCAGTCGGATGGCAAACATTCCGGCAAAGGCTTCTCGTCCCGACTCGGCGACTTCGGGCAGTCGCCCGTGTTCACTGCGATAAACGTATTGCATCAGCGCGGTCCAATTGCGGCGCAGCCGGTCTTCGCAGGCTACTTTCCGGGCCTCGAACCTGCCCGCGGCAATCGTCGGCAAGAGCAGCGCCAACAACGTGGCGACCGACAACAGGCCGCCGATCGAATCCATCACGTTCCAACGGTTGCCGCCCGCTCCCGCTTCACCCGATAGATCGACATCAGTCAGCGTCACCAGCGGATCCGCGGGCGAATCATCCGTCGGCGGGATGCCGTCGGGGATCGCGGCCAGGGTTCGGGCCAACAGGTCGTCGCTGGGACCTTCTACCGCTTCAAAACTTTCTTCCAGCGGTTTCAGGCTCCGCTCGATTTCTGCGAGCTGTTCACGACCCTCGGGATGGTCGCGTAGCCAGTCGGAAACGCGTTGCATTTCGTCTGGCTCAAGAGCTCCGAGAAGGTATCCAAGCAGATCTTCGTGCATCGGCAGGAAATGCGGCGGGCGAATGAAAGTCTGACTCTGCTGCGGTCGCAGCGATGGGTGAGTGTTGTTGAATCCTACGCACAGTCGACTCAACCGGTTCAGCGAGACTCAGGCCGGTTCGTCAGGCCAAGCCGGTTTGGCGCGCGTCCCAGCGGCGCCGGTGCTCGTTGATTCTACTCAATCGTCCGAGGGGGCGTGGGAGTCTTCCCACATCACGCCCAATCGCTGGACGGCGGCGTGCAGGCGGCTTTTGACCGTGCCCACCGGAATTCCCAGGATTTCCGCCGCCTCGCGGTATTTCAGTCCTTGGTAATAGACCAACTGGATCACCTGCTGCATGGGCTGGCCGAGCGATGAAATCGATTCTTTCATCCAGTCGCCGTTTTCTTGCGAGGCCGCGGCGGCCAGGGGGTCGGGGGTTCCGCCGACGAGTTTTTCGGCCCAGCTGGCGTTGCGTTGTTCCGTGTCGTTCGGGGTGCGATCCAGGCTGACCATCCGATGCCGCTTGTTGCGGCGCTGGACATCGATCGCCTGGTTGGTCGCGATTGCATACAACCAGGGGCGGAAACGGCGCGAGCTGTCAAACTGTTGGCACTTCAGATGAACCTGCAAAAAGGTGCCCTGAAACGCGTCTTCGGCCATCTCGGTGCTGCCGATGTAGCGGCGAAGGTAGCTGTAGATTTCACGCTGATAGCGACCCATCAACTGATTGAACAGCGTTCGATCACCGCTGTTGCGATAGGCGGCCAGCAACGCTTCGTCGCTCAATTCATCGCTTTCGGTGGCCGAAGCGGAATGGACAGAAGCGGTGGTGGAAGACATGGGCCGAGGTTCCGATGAGCGGACAAGTGTTTTAAGGGAAACAAGCGGTCCACAGCACGCGTCAAAAGAGCGTCCAAACCGCCGCTGTGCACCGGGAATCTTTGTGCACCCTGAGACCCATTATCTCGCCAATTGCCCCATTCGTCAAAGCGCTTTTTGGCTGAATTGTCGGCCGGCGGTGTCCAAACGGCTAGTTGCAGGCTGATTTCACCGATAAAACGCCTGGAGCGAGGCGGAGGGTCGCATCAAAACGTTTTCTCATGGATTTCCATTGAACGCATCGAATCAAACGGCTCCACACGCCCATCGCTACCAGTGGATGACGCCCGGTGATGTGAACGCATTCTTTGGGCTGATGTTGGATAATCTGACCGGATTGTTTCTGGTCGTCATCCTACTGAGCGGGTTCGGGTTCCCCACCGAGTTCGCGATTTCGGCCCTGGTGCCCGGCACCGCGTTGGGAGTTCTGGTCGGCGATTTGGCCTTTGTGTATTTCGCGTTTCGGTTGGCTCGGAAGAAAAATTCCAGCGACGTGACGGCCATGCCGCTCGGGTTGGATACGCCCAGCGTGTTCGGCGTCTGCCTGTTGATCCTGGGGCCATCGTTTCGCCAAGGCGTCGATTCGCTGGGGCTGTCGGAGATCGATGCCGCCTATCGAACCTGGCACATCGGGATTTGGTGCATCGTGATGAGCGGCGTGTTGAAACTGGTGATGGCGCCGGCGTCCAACTGGGTGCGGCGCGTCGTTCCCCGCGCCGGATTGCTGGGGTCGTTGGCGGCGATCGCGTTGGCATTGATCAGTTTCTTGCCGCTGTCGGAAATTCTCGGTCGTCCGCTGCCGGGACTCGTCGCCTTGGCGATCGTGTTGACGACGTTGATCGCTCGGATTCCGCTGCCCGGCCGGGTTCCCGGCACGCTAGGGGCCTTGGTAGTCGCCGGGCTGATCTATTATCTGATGTGTGGGTTGGGAGTGGACGGCTATCACTTTCCCAGCTTGAGCACGATCGAGTGGTTCCCGACGCGGTGGATGGAATGCTGGGACGGCAGTTGGATTTCCGCGTGGCCCGATGCGGTGCCGTATCTTCCCATCGCCTTGCCCTTTGCGATCGCCACGGTCGTCGGGGGAATCGATTGCACCGAGAGTGCCGCGGCAGCGGGCGATTCTTATCACACTCCGATGGTGATCGGGGTAGAAGCGGTCGCGACGTTGTTGGCCGGGCTGTCCGGTGGGGTGATTCAGACCACGCCCTACATCGGCCACCCCGCTTACAAAGCGATGGGAGGCCGGGCGGGATACACGCTGGGAACCGCGTTGGTGATCGGGTCGGCGGGACTGATCGGGTACTTCACGTTCCTCAACGACATCATTCCCAAACCGGCGGTGTTGCCGATTTTGGTCTTCATCGGCTTGGAAATCACCGCTCAAAGTTTTTCGGCGACACCCAGGCGGCACTACGCGGCGGTGGCGATCGCGTGTTTACCGGCGCTGGCCGCGTTGGTCTTGAATTTCAGCGGGCAGATATTGGGTGATCAGGCCTTGCGTGAGGCGGGCATCTCGGTGTCCGATCTCAGTCCCGTGTTTCAAGAAAGTTTTGCGACCATTTCGATGTTGGGCAGCGGGTTTATCTTGACCAGCTTGTTGTGGGCCTGGGGATTGGCCGCGTCGATCGATCGCAATTTGCGGACGGCGGGAATCGTGTTTTTGGTCTGTGCCGTGTTCACGCTGTTCGGCCTGATGCATTCACCGCTGGAAGGCAGTCGGCTGTTTCTGCCGCTGGGTCCGGAGCACTGGGAAACGATCGTGCTGGGGCCGGAAAGTCGGTCCAAGGTGTTCGAGTTTGCCGCGGGCTACGCCGTCGTCGGTGTGCTACTGTTGGCGTGGCGTCGTTGGTTGCCCGTCGCTGACGCCGGCCGGGCGCCGTTGGATTCAGAACTTGAACATGAATTGGACACCGATGGCTCGAATTGAACGATCGTCTGAACCGAAATCGCCGCCGAGTGAGCGCCGTCTGATGGCGTTGGTGCTGGCGATCATCATGCTGATCGCGTCGTTGTTGGCGTGGTGGTTCGGGTCCGGCAGCACCGGGGAGTTTGTGGCTGCGGCGTGCGGACGCATCGGGTTGGTGATGGGGGCGTTGTGGTTGGCATGGCCTTCGCTGAAGCGACCGGCCAAATGGTTGCCGGCAAGTGCACCGGTGATCGGCGTGATCGCGCTGGTGGTGCTTGCCGCCCAGCCCAAGTTGATCATTCCGGCGATTCCGATCGTCGGAGGATTGATCACGGTTTCGGCGTTGGCCAGAGCGTTTCGCCGCAAGTAGAGTCAGTCTTGCCTAAGGCCGTCACTCGGTCGGAGCGACGTCTTAAACCGGTTCGCCGCCTTCGATCAGTGCCAAGTCGGCTCCGTCGAGGAAGCTGGCCAAGGATCGAGCGCGATACGGTTGTTGCAGTTTGCGAACCGCCTTGCTTTCGATTTGGCGGACGCGTTCGCGGGTGACTTGAAAGATCCGTCCGACTTCTTCGAGCGTGTAGGTGTAGCCGTCGGCCAGGCCGTAACGCAGACGCAAGATTTCTCGTTCGCGATAGTTCAGCGTTTCCATGGCCAGATCGATCTGAGCCTTCAAGGCTTGGCGGTTGGTTTCCAGCAACGGATCGTCGTCGCGGTGATCTTGCAAGAACTCGCCGAAGACGCTGTCCTCGTGGTCGCCGACGGGTTGATCCAACGACAGCGGTTGGCGGCTCATCTTCAAGATCACACGGGTGTCGTCCAAGCTCAGGCCGCTGCGGGCACAAACTTCTTCGGCCGTCGGTTCGCGTCCGTTTTCTTGAACCAGATCGCGGGTGATTTGGCGGATCTTGTTCATCGTGTCGATCATGTGAACGGGCACACGAATCGTTCGGCTTTGGTCGGCGATGGCGCGGGTGATCGCTTGTCGAATCCACCACGTCGCGTAGGTGCTGAATTTGTATCCGCGGGCGTGTTCGAATTTGTCGACCGCTCGCATCAGCCCCGTGTTGCCTTCCTGGATCAGATCCAAGAACGACAGGCCACGGTTGCGATACTTCTTGGCGATCGACACGACCAGTCGCAAGTTGCCGGCCGACAGGACTCGCTTGGCCGCTTCGTAATCTTCACGAAGGGCTTCGCAGGACAAGACGCGGCGATCGAGCGTTTTGGGCGACTCGTAGGTCATCCGCATCAGATAGCTCAGTTCGCTGCGAAGTTCTTTTTCCGAGGGCATGCCGGGCAGGTCCGACGAGGAACCTTCGCGAAGTTGTTTGCGAATCTCGTTCATCCGACGCGACGATTTTTCCAGCTTTTGGAAAATCGGTTGCAGTTTGCCGGTGCGAAGATTCATTTCTTCGACCAGGCGGACGGCCTTGTTGCGGCGGATCACCAGGTTTTTCCAGGCCGCACGTCGTTGACGCATCGGCAATCGTTTGTTGATCGCGGTGAAGTAATCCACCTTGTTTTGGTTCAGCAGGTGTTCCAGCGTGCGGACGTTGGGCACGATCCGCTTCATGATCGCCTTCTTTTCGACGGCGTTGGTCACGCTGACTTCGATCGTGCGATCCAAACGCAGTTGCTTGTCGCGGACCTGTTGCAACAGTTTCAGGGAGCCCTGCAGCATGAAATCGGTTGCCAGCATGCAGTGGCGGTAGCGGTCGCGGGTGCGTTCGATTTGCTTGGCCGCGGAGACTTCTTGGTCGCGAGTCAGCAAAGGGATTTGACCCATTTGCATCAGGTACATTCGCACCGGGTCTTCGGTCGGATCGGTGTCGCCGTCCATTTCGTCGGCGACGCCACGAGAGTCTGCGGGGGCCTCTTCCAGGTGGTGGTCGGCGAATTCGTCTCCCATCACGCGAGAGCGGCGGTCCACCGATTCTTCTGCGGCGAAGGAATCGTCTTGCAAGCTACGTCCGCTAATCCTGGTTCCCATCAACTTCTCCTCTGATCCCGGCTTGGAATATTCGTTCTGGTCCGGGAGGGGTACAGCATCCAGGATGCCGACCCCCGTCGATGAGGTCGTGTGTAGCATTGCAAGTCGTTTGTGGGGTGGGGTTTGCGTCAATGAGACCGGCAGGAGTCAGGCGTGGGGTGTTGCGAAATGTCCACGAAGGGGCGTCGCAAAAACTCAACCAACGTGGCAACAATGGGCCTCCTGGCGCCAGCAGCAATGAAGCCTGGGGTGCTGTGGGACCGAACGGTTCACTGAACCTGACGATCGCGTTTGCCCCCTGGCTGAGCCGGTGTCTGTCAAAGGTAGGTCACCGGACACGGACTTAACGGAAAACCCTCAGGAATTTAGACTAGGGCATGCCACGGAGAGTTCCCTTGCTTTTTGGCCCGGCCGACGGGTTCTGTTGAATCGTCGTACAGCGTTGTCGTATAGCGTCGTGCAGTCGCGGGGGGAACCGTCGTGGTGTGGCGGTAGGCGCTTCCTTAATTGATTCCGATTCCTCGCTCAGGACGATTCCTCCGTGAAGCCGCCCACGCCGTCTTCGACCAACCAGCCCTCGGACCACCCCGGCGCCGACGATTCCGCCTTCGATTGGATCGACACTGGTCGGGTGAACCACTGGGCAACGACCCGGCAACATTTACAGTCGATCTGGAACTGTGGTGCGCCGTCGGATCTGTTGGAAATCCTGCGCGATCGTCTGCAGCGTCACTTCGACGAACTGGACGATCTCGACGCGACCGTCAAGAACCTGGATCGCTTCATCTCGGCCAGCCGTTCGCCGACGTCGCTGTTGTCGTTGTTTGAACGCGACGAGGCGGCGTTGTCGGCCTTGCTGCAAATCTTTGCCACCAGCCAAACGCTGGCCAATCGTTTGATTGCCGATCCGGAAAGTTTTGATTTGATGCGGGCCAGCGATGGTCAGCCGGCCGAGCGAAAGTTTCTGGTCGACGAATTGGTCGCCGAACTCGAAATGCTCGAAAGCCCCAATCGAGCCGCGTTGGCGATCCGGAAATTCACCAGCCGCGAAATCGTTCGCATCGCCTACGGCGAATTCGTCCGTGATCTGAGTCCCGATCACGTCGGCCAACAACTGGCGTTTGTGGCCGATGCGGTTTTGGAGGCGGCGTTGAAATTCGTGCTTCGGCGTCAAACCGAACGCGTCGGGTTGCCGCGACGCATTGACGGCCAGACCGTCCGTTTGGCCGTGATCGGTTTGGGGCACTTGGGCGGAACGGAGATGGGATACGGCAGCCCGTTGGAGTTGTTGTTCTTGTACGACGCGATCGAAGAAAAAAATGAATCGCATCGCGAGTTCGTTCAGCAGGTGGTCGCCGATGTGATTGCGCTGGTCAGCTCCGAAGACGCCGCGGCGCTGAACATCGCGATCGACACCTCGTTTCGACCGCTCGGGTCGGATGTCGTCATCGGCAGCAGTTCGTTGACCGCCCGACGGTTGGAATCGGAAGGGCGGACGTGGCAGCGGATCAAATTGACCAAGGCTCGGGTGGTCGCGGGAGATCATTCCTTGGGGAGCGATTTCCTGGGTCGACTGGAACCGTGGATCTATCGGCGGTTCATGAGTCGACAAGACTTTGCCGAGGTGCGTTCGCTGCGACGAAAACTGCAACGTCGCTTTGATTCACAGCAAGCCGAGGGTGACGATGTCTTGATGGCGCCCGGCGGTCGGCGCGATATCGAATTGATGATCCAGTTCCTTCAACTGTTGCACGGCGGCGATATCAAGTCCGTCCGAGTCTGCAGCACGGCCGAAGCGATCAACGCGTTGGAACGTGAAGGTTGTCTGACGCATCAAGAAGGCAGCCTGTTGTCCAAGGGCTATGCCCGTCTCTGTCGATTGCAGCATCAGTTGTCCGTGATGTTCGGCCGTTCGACCAGTTGCTTGCCGAACGATGATCTGATGCGGCGACGCGTCGCCTGGCATTTGGGGATCCGTGACACGCAGGGAAAATCCGGCGATCTGGAACGGTTCCAATCTCAGTTGCGCGAAACGTTCCAGTTGAACCGGAAAGTGCTCAATCACCTGATGGTCGACGCGCCGTCGGATGAGGATTCGGATTCGCCACAGAATTTTGCGATCGAAACCGAATTGGTGCTCGACCCGTCACCGGATCCCGAGTTGGTTCGTCAAACCCTGTCGCGACATTCGCTGCGAGATCCCGATCGTGCGATGGAGCATCTCAATTCACTGGCGACCGAATCCATCCAGTTTCTTTCCAGCCGACGTTGTCGTCATTTTCTTGCCTCGCTGGCGCCTCACCTGTTGGCCGAGATCGCGACCACGCCCGACCCCGACCGGACGTTGGTGACGCTGGCCGACGTGGCCGAATCGATCGGCGGCAAATCCAGTCTGTGGGAATTGTTCGGAACCAATCGTGCAACGATGCAGTTGATGATTCGGATGTGTGCCGCGACGCCGTATCTGAGCAGCATCTTGATCGAGATGCCCGGCATGATCGACGAGCTGATCGATTCGTTGCTGATGAATCGTCTGCCCTCGGCCCAGCGGTTGGACGCACGTTCGATCGATCTGTGTCGACGTGCCACCGACATCGACGTGGTCTTGCACGGGTTCAAAAACAGCGCGCATCTGATGATCGGCGTGCGTGACATCCTCGGCAAAGAGTCCGTTCAGGCGACGCACCGGTCGCTCGCCGATACCGCCGAAGCCTGCGTGCGGCGAGTCGCCGAGTACGAGCAGGAACAGCTGGCGATGCGTTTCGGTGATCCGATCGGCCCGGACGGTCAGCCGGCGGAGTTGATTGCCGTGGCGCTGGGAAAGTTCGGCGGACGCGAGCCGAATTACCACAGCGATCTCGACGTCGTTTTCTTGTACACCGGCGACGGCGAAACCCAGCGACGCGTCGGCGGGCCGCGGAAGACGATCACCAATGCCCAGTTCTTCAACCAGTTGACCTCGGCGATCATGTCGCGGGTCAACCACCCCGGCGAATATGGTCGTTTGTACGAGCTAGATGGGCGGCTGCGACCGACCGGCGAAGAAGGCGTGTTGGCGGTTTCGCTGGACCAGTTCACGAACCGATTCCAACGCGGCATGGCTCCGTTGTGGCAGCGGTTGGCGCTCTGTAAGGCTCGGGTGATCTCCGGTTCACGACACGTCCGCAAGCACGCCAGCGATACCTTGTTGGGAATCCTGCGCGGCACCGAGTGGCGGCCCGCCATGGCTCGGGAGATCCGCGAATTGCGTTTGCGGATGCAGCAAACGGCCAGCGAAGAGAACTTGAAACGCGGCGTCGGGGGAACCGTCGACGTCGAGTTCGTCGCCCAAATGTTGACGCTTGAACATATTCGATTGCATCCCGACATCCACGCCACCGGCACGATCGATGCGCTCCAGCGGTTGGCCGACGCGGATCTGTTGCCCGCCGACACGTCGCTACGACTGATCAACAACTATCGCACGCTGCGACGCGTCGAAGCCAATCTGCGTCTGATGAATGTATCGGCACGTCATGAGTTGCCCGATCAAGAATCCAAGATGCGCGATCTGGCCTTTTTGATGAATGAATCCGATCCGAAGATGATCGAAGCGTTGGTCCAACAAGCCAGAGCCAGCAACCGCGAACTGTTTGACGGACTGTTTGAGGACTAGTGTCTTGTCGGCTTTGGAATTTAGCCTGCCCTTCCCTTCCCCGCCCTACTCCTTCCCTAAGCAGTGTCTCGCTCCATGACCCAGCCTTCCTCCCACGATCCGAAACAACTTCGTTCCTATCGCTGGTTCGGCCCCGATGACATGCGTTCCTTCGGGCATCGCTCGCGGATCAAGGGCATGGGGGTGGACGACATCGATTATCAGAACCGACCGGTCGTCGCGATTCTGAACACGTGGAGCGAACTCAATACCTGCCATTCGCACTTTCGCGATCGAGCCGATGAGGTCCGCCGGGGGATCTTGCAGTCGGGCGGCTTTCCCGTCGAAGTTCCCGTGATGTCACTCGGCGAAATGTTGATGAAGCCGACGACGATGCTGTATCGCAATCTGCTGGCGATGGAGGTTGAAGAGGTCTTGCGCTGTCATCCCATCGATGCGGCGGTGTTGATGGGCGGTTGCGACAAAACTGTGCCCGCGATGTTGATGGGTGCCATCAGTGCCGACATCCCGTCGATCTTTCTGCCTGCCGGGCCGATGTTGAAAGGCCGCTGGAAGAACGAAACACTCGGCAGCGGCAGCGACGTTTGGAAGTACTGGGATGAACGAGTTGCCGGCAACTTGTGTGATCAGGATTGGAAGGGGATCGAAAACTGTATCGCCCGCTCGGCCGGTACCTGTATGACGATGGGAACCGCCAGCACCATGGCAGCGGTCACCGAGGCAATGGGCATGTCGCTCGTCGGGGCGGCTTGTGTACCGGCGGTGTTTGCCGACCACCACCGTCTGGCCACCCAAACCGGACGCCGCGCCGTGGACCTTGCCTGGGAGAATCTGAAACCGTCAGACATTCTCACCCGCGAGTCCATTGAAAATGGGCTGATGACATCGCTGGCCATCGGTGGCAGTACCAATGCGATCGTCCATTTGATCGCGATCGCGGGACGGCTGGGCATCGAGCTGACGCTGGATCATTTCGACGAACTGTCGCGGACCACTCCGGTGTTGGGCGACATCCGTCCCGGCGGCCGATTCTTGATGGAAGATTTTTACAATGCCGGCGGTCTTCCCGCGCTGCTCGCTCGTCTGACTGATTTGCTGCACACCGACTGTCGTACCGTGGGCGGCGTCACGCTGGGAGAACAGATCGCAGGTGCCGAAGCGATCGACGACGAAGTCATCCGAACGCGCGACAATCCCGTCTCGCCGGCCGGTGGAACGTGTTTGTTGAAAGGGAATCTGGCGCCTAATGGCTGCGTGATCAAGTCGATCGCCGCGGACCCGAAATTATTGACCCACCGCGGTCCGGCGCTGGTGTTCGACAACTATCCGGAAATGAAAGCGAAGCTGCATAACCCCGAACTAGACGTGACCGCGGACAGCGTCTTGATTCTCCGCAATGCCGGCCCGCTCGGCGCCCCGGGATTTCCCGAATGGGGCATGTTGCCGATCCCCAAGAAACTGCTGCAGGCGGGCGTTCGCGATATGGTGCGGCTGAGCGACGCGCGGATGAGCGGGACGAGCTATGGCACCTGCGTGTTGCATATCGCACCCGAAAGTGCCGCCGGCGGTCCGCTCGCGCTCGTCGAGACCGGCGACTCCATCGAAATCGATGTGCCCAACCGACGGATCCACTGGGATGTCAGCGACGAAGAAATCGATCGCCGACGCCAATCCAAACAGCTGGGCACGTTGCTCCCCGAACGCGGCTACGGACACCTGTATGCCAAGCATGTCACGCAAGCCGATCGGGGCTGTGATTTCGATTTTCTCGAGGGCCGTTCACCGGGCCAAGAGCCCGGTATTCATTGACCGCTGGTGGGAGAGACATCAAACGAGAACGAGAGGGATAGGCCAACAGCCAACCACAAACGCCTCGTCAAACGCGAATGTTGTGCATGGCCGTTGGCCAAATTGAACCTCATTGCGATGCGGTTCCTGGGGCGGCGCAACCCTCGCAAATGCTCGGTTTGCTTGCCCCAGGCGATGGATATGCATGCCCTTTGGGCAAAAAAGCGACTCGTGTAGAAGCCTCTTCCCACGGATTGAGTGCCTTCAGCGTTACGCTTTTGCGGTCGCGCGACGCTTGTTCCAGCCGCCTTTGCCGAAGCGTTTCTTGGGGCGGCGGTTTCCGTTTGCCGACGACGATCCATTTCGTGATCCGTTACGGCCACCGAAGTTGGACGACTTGCTGGGTTTGCTTGCCGTGTCGTTCAGTTTTGCGCCGGGGTTTTGGATGCGTAAGGGTTGATCGATCAGCTTTTCGATTTCCCGAAGCTTGTCTCGTTCGTCGACGGTGCAAAACGAAATCGCGATGCCGTTGGCGCCGGCGCGTCCGGTTCGACCGACCCGGTGAACATAGCTTTCTGGTTCCATCGGCATGTCAAAGTTGACGACGTGGGTGACGTCGTCGATGTCGATCCCTCGGGCGGCCACATCGGTCGCGACGAGGACGGAGATGCGGTTCTCTCGGAATGCGCTGAGTGCCCGTTGGCGGGCCGCTTGACTCTTGTTGCCGTGAATCGCGGTCGCGGAAATGTTGTGCTTCTCGAGCTTTCGCGTCAGCGCGTTGGCGCCGTGCTTGGTGCGTGTGAAGACGATCGAACGAAGCACGTCTTCGCCGCGAAGCACCTTGACGAGCTCATCGACCTTTTCACAGCGGTCCATCATGCGGACACTTTGGTCGATCTGTTCGACGCTTTTCGTTTTGGGCGTCACGTTGACCTGGAACGGGTTGAACAACAGCTGGTCGGCCAGTTCGCGGATCTTGGGAGGCAGCGTGGCGGAAAAGAACAGCGATTGCCGATCTTGGGGCAGCTTGGCGATGATCTTTTTGATCGCCGGCATGAAGCCCATGTCCAGCATGCGATCGGCTTCATCGAGCACCAGGATTTCGACGTCCGACAGTTGCACGTGGCCTTGATCCATCAGGTCGATCAATCGGCCCGGTGTGGCGATCAGGACGTGTGTACCCTTTTTTAAGGAACGGACCTGTTCGTTTTGGCCCACGCCGCCGTAAACCAGCGTCTGTCGAAACCGAACGTGTTTTCCGTAGGTGTGAAAGCTCTGGCCGATCTGGATGGCCAGTTCACGCGTCGGTGCGAGGACCAAGGCCAGCGGGCGTCCCGCCGCGGCGCGGGGTGCTTCGTGCCCCAGGTAGTCGAGGATCGGCAGCGCAAACGCAGCGGTCTTGCCGGTGCCGGTTTGGGCGCAACCCAAGATGTCTTTGCCTTCAATGGCGGCGGGAATCGTTTGGGCTTGGATCGGGGTCGGGACGGTGTAGTCCAATTCGGCCAGTCTTTTTTCCAGCGACTCGAACAATTCCAATTCTTGAAATGATTTCAACGTACGTCTCTTCAATCGTTTGTGTGAGAGTCCCGCGGAACAGCTTTGCTGTGGGAATCTCGATGTGTTGGGGTGGCCGTGTCTCGATAGACCGACTCGCGTTTTCGAAACATGTCCGACAGCTCATGGCGTCATGTCATGACGCAACTTCAGCATGGAAAGAAATGCTCGATCTCCCGGACAAACAAGAAAGTCCCGGGGAGGGTTGCATCGAATCGATGCAATCAGCTTTCAAAGAGCGGCCAACGTGGCCGAATGAAGGCAGCAAGGGGCGCGAATTCGTTCATTTCGAAACTCGCAGTCGCGGCCTGTTGAGCATCCAACTCAACGATTCGGCTCGCGTGGGCCAGCAAACGTCCATGACGTTTCTCGTTTTGATCTGGCCGATCAATCGTCTCAGCAAGCGCCTTGTCCGTCTCGCTGATGTAGGGAGAGTACACGCGCCGCAAGGATTGGCCAACACGAATCCAACGGAAACGGGCTGAATGTCGCGAATTGTCCCCTTGGGATGCGGAAAGCCCGAAACTGCCGTTGTCGGGCCGATCGAAGTTTCACAGCGAGGCGACGACGGAATCTTCTTGATTGGCGTTTTCGTTGATGATCGACGCGATCCGTTCGCCGCCAATCACCAGCGGGCAGACCACCTCATCGGCCCCCACCTTCAGCATTCGGTTGGCCAATTCGGGGTTCTCCGCAACGCTGATAACTTTCAATTCAGTGCCGAGTCCTTTGCCGCTGATCACGATCAACAGGTTGTCGAAGTCGGATTCGGTCGCGGCGACCAAGTGGGCTGCCTCCAGGATATTGGCATCGATCAACGCCATTTCGGATTTGGGATCGGCCTCGATCAGCGGAATGTCCGGAAAAAAACGCTGCGTCATCGCAACTTCAGCGGGCTCTTTGACGATCGCGGCGATCTCGTTGCCCTGCACTTTCAATTGATGAATCAGGGTGCGGGCGGTTGCTCCACCGCCACAAACGACGACGTGGTTGTTCATTTGGTTGATCTTCTTTTTGGTCCTAAGACGATGAAACTGTCCACTCAGCTGACCGTTCACCAAGAAACTGGTGATGCCCGCCGTCCAACATGCCATCAACACGATCGAGGCCAAGATCAGCGACGAGGTGAAGATGCGACCGTGAGGCGTCAACTCGTTGGTTTCGCCAAAGCCAACTGTCGACATGGTGATGATCGTCATGTAGAGCGAATCGGCAAACGACCAGCCTTCGATCGCGACGAACCCGATCGAACCGGTGACGATCAGGCAACTGACCAGGACGGTCAGCGTTCTTTGCAGACGGTACGTTTCCACGGCACTCTCTACGAAAGACAGATGTCGCGGATCGCTTCAAACTGCTCGCGACACTCGGCCGCTAAGTCAGGATCTTGGAAATCACAAAGCTCGCTCTCCATCTCAGAATCTTCGCTGAAAGCGTCCTCGCAAAATCCCAGTTGCCATTTTTTCGCCAGATAGGCGGCACAAATGAGTGTTCGGGAAAGCGGGTCGGTGGCCTCGTTGAGTGGCAGATGATGATTCGCGATGGTGATGCACATTTGGGTCGGCAACGACCATGCCACGCCGCATTGACGACCGAGCGTCGCGTGCGTGATCCCGTACGATTCGATTTCAGGCGCCAATGACTTTTCGTGTGGAGACTCGTCGAGCATGCCTGCGTATGCTTCACCGGCATGTTGAAAGAGAATCAGTTTGCCGATGTCATGGACAACGCCACACAAAAACGCTTCGTCCGGGTTGGTGGTCTTGGTCCGTTTGGCAATGAACCGGGCCGTCGTGGCGACGCCCAGCGACTGGATGTAAGTGTCCAGGCGATGTGCTTGGCAAGCTGCGTCTTTCGCCTTGAAAAGAGCCCCAGATGCCGACGCGATCGCTTGCTGGGCGACACAACGAAAACCGAGGACCACGACCGCGTGTCCGATCGTTGTGATCGCGCGACTTGCGCCGTAAATCGGGCTATTGGCGAGTCCCAGAACCTGAGAACTGATCGTCGGTTCACATTCGATCAGTTGAACGACCGCGGGCACGTTCGCCTCGGTTTGGTTCAGCGTCTCAACGAGTTGTGATGCGGTGGCGGAGAATCGAGGGATTTCGAACTGAAAGTTGGCTCTCTCGTTACAATCGACGGTCGGTTCGCACGGTGGGCAAGGAGTCATGGGTGCGAAACAGGGTCGGAGGAGGAGGGGTTGCAGAACGGATTCAGATTGGGTGATTCGTCGATCGCCTCGAAAGTCTAGGTCGCTAAGGATTGACGCAAATCAATCTCACCAGGGGATAACCGACATCGACCATTAGCGGGCTGTCGATTGAAGCCCGCATGCGTTAGCACGGGGCCACGCGGCGCCCCTCGCTGACACGTCGGGCTAGCATCGATCGCGATGCGGCTCGTGCTCTGTCCAGATTTGAATTTAGGGTTGCGTTTATCGAGCGGAAAAGGGGTCAGGTACCAAAAACCAAATGGCCCAACGGGTGCTTCGCATTTTTGGTACCTGACCCCTTTTCCGCGGCACCCTAAATCTAAAAGTTGACGGAGCACTAGGCGTCGGTGTTTTCCGTCGCTGCCGGCAGAGGTCGCGGTGGGGCGACCGTGTAGAGGCGTTGCAGTTTTTCGGGGTGCTCGATCCGCTGATTGAGCATCTGCTGACAGAGCGAATCGGCATCCGCCTCAGGCTTGACGCAGTTCAGCAAACCGTCTTCGGCCGCCAGTTGATACGGAAACAAACCATGTCGGCTTGCCAGTTCTGCCGCTCGCTGAAATGCCTCGATCGCCTGTTCCCGTTCCTCGGACTGACGTTTTTCGATTCCGCGGATCAGCGCGGCCAGCATCCGTCCATAGTCAGAGGTCTGGTTTTCCAAGCGACCGATGCAGGCTTCAACGACTGCGGGGTCGGTCAGCGGGCCGGCGGATGATTGGCCTCGCAGGTGAAGCGATACCAACGCCGTGAAGTAGTCCAGGGAAACACGGACCAGCAAGATCTGTCCGATCGGTGAGCTTTCGATGGACCGTCGCATCTTCATCACCAGCGGTGAGGCGGCGGCGAAGTCGCCCAGGTAAAGAGCTTGCTGAACGGTTTGCATCCACTGCAAGAAATCGATCAGCTCGACGATCCCGGTGTCGGTCTTGATGCGTTGGTTGTCCCGGCAAAGCTGTTGCAGTTCGGCGACGTTGTCGGACAACAGCAAGCCGTTTCCGCCATAGCCAATCGTTGCGACCAACTGCTGGTAGGAATCGTTGCGACGCTTGGCATCGTCGACCATCTCATGAACCATCGACTGCATTTCGTTCCAACGTCCGAGGTGCCAGTCGGCCCACAGACGTAACCATCGGGTGTGTGCGATTTCGAAACGCAGCGGTTTGGAATCGGCGATGAAATCGAGCACGCAGGAGTCGACGGCATCGGGGACGGCACTCCATCGCATCGCCAGCGACTCGGTGAATGCGATCCCGGAACGGATCTCCGCGGTGATCTTGCCGGCCGGTTGATGGTTCAGGCACGCCAGCAGGGAATCAAGGGATTCGCGGCTTTGAACTTGAACGCTGGTCTGGTCGGCGGACACCAGCGAGGTCCAGACATGTGCCATCGCGGCGAAATGAATCTGCTCGTTGGTCGATCCATGTTCCAGGGCTCGGTTGGCGCCGTGGAGCACCAACTGCAGCGTGCCTCGAAAGTCCAGCATCGCCATCGAACGACTGATCTCGCTACAGAAATGCAGTTCGCACGCTTCGACGGAATCTTGTTGCGGTGCAGGCTCATCGCCTGTTTCTCGATCGTCGGATTGCACCGCGTCTTGATGGTGCAACTCGAGTTCACTGATGTCGCTCAGTTGATCGGCCAGCCGGGCAAGTTGCGAGCGAACATCGGAAAGTGAGCATTCCCCGGAGCCCGGGGCGAAGGAAATCGAAAACTGGTCGGCCAGGTCAGCCAACAGCGGACGGGCGCGATCCATTTGCCCGCTTCGAAGCAACAGTTGCAGCGCCAGGGTTTGAAATCGCAGGCGTTCGTGCGTGTCGGTGGCCCCTTCGGAGAGCTCGAGATAGTAGTGGGCTGCTTTCTCGGGCAAATCGGCTTCGTGGAAACACCGTGCGGCGTCTCGCAAGTGTTTCTCGCGGGCATCCCCGGTGACTTGGCGTAGCACCTTTTCGTGCCATTCGCCTGCCTCGGACTTGGCAAAGGCGCGGTCGGCATTTTCGGCGGCCATGATCGCGAACGGCAATGCCCGGCCGTCCTGGTCGGCGGCATAATAATGGCCGGCAATGCGGGCGGCGAAATCACGCGGTCGATTGAGTTTGGACAACAAGTCCGCCCAGGCCAGATGGGCTTGGTGGAGTTCGTTGGTGTCCAGGTTTTCGATCAAACCGTCGGCAATCTTGTCATGAACGACGGTGATGCATTCTTTACCCGTGGCGTCGTCATTGACCAGACGTTGGTTGACCAATTCGAACACGGACACATCGACTTGTTCGCCTCGTCCGGTCAGATCCGCTAGCTGGCTGATCGAAACCGGGGCCGCCGCGGTCACGATGAAGGCGAGGATGGATTTGGCATCGTCGCTCAAACGGTCAAATCGGGCACGCCAAAATCGATCGACGTCGCCCAGGTTCGAGATCGAGGCGTCGTTGGATTCTTCGACCTGGTGTAGCATCCCTTCGGGGCGAAACTCTTCGGCCAGTTCTTGCAATCGGAAGGCGTTGCAGCGAGAGACGTCGACCAGTTCCTGTAGGCCGGCGGGATTGATGTTGGCATCCCAACGCGTCGCCGCGGTTTGCAAGAACGACAGCGCCGCGTCGGGTGGTAGCGGGCCGATGTAAATGCACTGGTCGGCTGCCTGGCGTTGATTGGTTTCCGGTTTTCGCGAGGAAGTGATGATTCCCAGGAAGCCATCGGTGTCCTTTTGCAACTCGTCCCAGACGGTGTCGCTGTCGTGGTCGGACCACTGGGTGTCATCGATGATGATGATCAGCGGGCCGACTTTGCGCAGTTCACGGCTCAGCCGAGACGCGGCCGAAAGTGCGTCGAGTCGTTCCGGAACCGCGGAGAACATGTCGGGCGTTTCGGCGAGGTCCGTGACGATGACGTGACGCAACTGGGGGAACGAATGGATAAGGATTGAGGCGCTGACCGGATCGAGTCTCAACGCATCGCGATCGGAACGGGAGTAACGCTGGGCGATTTGATCGGCGATTTGGTCCAACACCTGCAGCGTCTGGTTTTCGCGCGATCGGCACTTGACCCGAAACACCTGGCCCCAGTTGTTCTGTCGAAGTTGACGTTCCAGTTCATCCAGCAGTCGCGTCTTGCCCGCGCCCGCTTCGCCGTGGATGTGCAGCCGCCCGGTGCGGCCGCGATAGATTTCACGGATCCACCGCTCGCATTGTTCCAACTCCCGTTCGCGGCCGAACAGATGGTGCGTGGTCACCAAGCGAATCGGATTGTCATCGGTCTTCGTCATCGCGACGATTTCAAGTGATGACGGGCGTTTGGTACGGTCGGCATTGAGCATGCCGGCGACGGCCATTCGCAGCAGCGGTGGGACGTCTTCGTCCATGCCCGAGACGGCATCGGCAATCGTTTGCTCGTCTTCGTCACGCACCCAGTCGGCGAAATCGCCCTGACGCAGCCAGCGATCGCTTCCCGAGATCTCGTTCAGGCAATCCAGCATCACCAGCCCCAAGCTGAACACATCGCCCGCCGGGGTGTAACTTTGTTCCCATAACGCTTCCGGGGAAAAGTACCGCGGGGTCCCCGCGATGTAGGGACGCAGCCCATAGGGGTCGGTTTCCGGATCGCAGTTGGCGACCAATCCGTAGTCGACGATCACACCGTGCCCGTTCTTGCGGACCATCATGTTCGTCGGTTTTAAATCGCGATGCACCAGACCGCCGAAGTGCATGATCGCCAATCCGACGGCATAGTCGTGCAGCAGCGAATGAAGCCGCCGATAGGCTTCCGGCGGAGGCAGTTCTTTGAGCCGCAATGCCGCCGCATACAACGTCTCCCCTTCGATCTCTTCCATCGACAGCACGGTGTACTTCTCGATGATCTCGATCCGGTCGGTGCGGAGCAGGCAGGGGTGCCGAAACGGAGACATCCGGCGGAACCCGAGCTTGTTGCGATACAAATCGTGCGACGACATGCGGCACAGCAATTTGAGTGCGCAGCGCCGCTTGGCCAACAAGTCGTCGGCCGAATAGACAAATCCCGCCTTGCCACGACCGATCAACTCGCGAATGCGGAAATCGCCAAAGCGTTGGCCGGCCACCAGCGGCGAACTCATGCACGATTCAAGCGAGTTGGATAAACGCGTTTCGTCGTTGCGTGACGGGCGGCCCTGAGTTTCGTCAGACGGATTTGCAGGAGGGTTCTCTGGAGGTGCATCCATCGCGATGACGCTAGCCGTATGCTTGGATCGATTGAATCGAGTTCATTTGCTCGGCAACAACCGTTCGTTCGCCTCTCGGCAGCCCTCTTGGCCCTGATCGTTTGCCTCTGATCTCTTTGGTGGCGAAGCCCCGCCAAATTTTCAGACGCAGTATAAACGACTCGGTCGAACCGCTGGAGGCAAAATCCAGGTGTGCGCCAGAAGAAGTTGAATCGTGGCGTTTGCGCACATCGTGTCCCCGCAATGTTGCATCGTGGGGGGGCTGCCTTCCCTTTGTCGGCGGCCCGATTTGTCGCCCATCGCCGCCGCTCGCTTTCGATCAGAACGCAAAGACCGCGTACAGCGAAATGGCCAACAGGATCAGCCCGCCGCCGACGTAGGGAGCGGCTTTCCACGGAGTCAGGTCGACCGCCCCCACGTCTTGTTGGACGTAGGGTGTGCTGCGGCGGAACCCGACCGCGCCGAGAACCAACTGCAGCACGATCAGACCCAGAAACACGACGCCCATGAAGTGATACCCCGACCCGAAGGTCCCGATCACCCAGCCCTGCTCCGTTTCGCTTTGGCCACTTAAGAACGTCCCGATCGACATTGCGGTCAAGCCGACGATCAGCGTGATCAGCGCAGACATCCCGTCGACGGTGCGATTGGTCAAGCCGACCAACATGATCGCCAGAATGGGGATGAAGTAGACGCCATTGAGCTTTTGAAAGAAACCAAAAACCTCTTCACGGCCATGAAAAAACGTGGGGGCGGCGATCACGGCGAACACCGCGACGACGAAACTGCACAGCTGGCCGGAGAGCACGGCCTGGTGTGTCGACGCCTGTGGACGAATGAATTTCTTGTAGATGTCCAGGGAAAACAACGTCGCGCTGCTGTTGAGCACCGAGTTGAACGTTGACAGGATCGACCCGACGACCACGGCGGCAAAAAATCCCACCAACGACTCGGGTAAAACTGAAACCACGAGCGTGCCGTAGGCCCGGTTGGCCGCCCCATCGGTCGTCGCGCCGACGCGCTCGGCAAACTCGGGATTCGTGGCAACCAAGTACGCGGCCGCAATCCCAGGCAACACCAAAATCAGCGGCGCCAAAATTTTGAAGAACGCGGCCAACAGGACACCCTTTTGCCCCTCGGCCAGGTTTTTGGCGCCGAACGTGCGCTGAATGATTTGTTGATTGGTGGACCAGTAGAAAAAATTCAGCAGCAAGACCCCTGTAATGAGGGTCGGCCAGGAGACATCTTCGTCGGCCGATCCGAGCGAACGGAAGGCATCGGGGTCGCGGTCGGCGATCAGCGACAACGCGGTGAGTAAACTGCCGTCCTCCCCGGCGATCGTGGAGAGTGTGAAATAGGTGATCATCAATCCGCCGATCAGCAGCCCCGCACCGTTGAAGGTGTCCGAGACCGCCACCGCTTTCAATCCGCCCCAAATCGCATAGGCACCACCGACCGTTGCGATAAAAATGATCACCGTCCAGATCGTTTGGATCTGTGTCATGTTCAACCGCGATTCCAGTTCCAGCATTCCCGACAATCCGTTGGCCCCCAGGTAGAGCACGAAGGGCAGCAGGATCAGCATGTAGGCGATGACGAAGAGAAACGTCGTCAACGTTCGCACGCCACTGCCGTAACGCTCTTCAAAGAACTGTGGGATGGTTGCGATCCCGGATTTCAAATAACGCGGCAGAAACACCAACGCCAGGGCGACCAGGGAGATCCCCGCGACGACCTCCCAAGCCATCACCGAAAGTCCTTCGGTGAAGGCCGCTGCGTTGAGCCCGATCAATTGTTCGGTGGAAAGATTCGTCAGCAACAGCGAACCGGCGATGAAGACACCGGTCAGCGATCGGCCTGCCAAAAAGTAGCTCTCGTCTGTCGATTCGCCACCGCCGCGGGTGACCCACCACGTGGCAAACGCGACCAGGGCGGTAAAGAACAGAAAGGTTGCAATCGTCAATGGACCGTGCCGAAGCGAGAGAGGGGGCGGACCCGTAGCGAGGGGCAGGTGGGGCTGCGCTGGGTTGCGAGATGTTGGGCGGGATCGTCGTGGGTATCAGTTGGGATCGCTGAGCGGGATCCGTTTTCCGTCCAACGAATCGCTCCGCCGACAGGCATCGAGAATGCGCTGGGTTTGGACCGCGCGGTCAGCCAAGCCGTGATCGAGATTGCCGGAACGGGCAATCTCGTTGAACGTCCGCATCATCTGGACTTCTTGCGCGTTGGATTCACCGCTGTGGTATTCATCGCACTGGAACGTTTCGCTGCGACGACGGAAATTCCACTGGCAATTGTCGATCTGCAGCTCGTGACGATGGATTTGGTATTCGGTTTTGGAGTCGTACAACGGCAATACGAAGTCATCGATCGTCAGGTATCCGGAATCACCCGAGAGGGTCGCCAGTTGCTGGTTGGCGGTGCAGAACGAGCAAAAGAAACCGGCCGTCAGTCCGTCATCGAAAACCAGTTCGCCGGCGAATTCGCCTGGGACCCAATCGTCGGATCCTTCCCGTGTCAAACGGGTCAGGGTGCGTCCGGAGACTTCCAGGGGATCGCGGAAGCCGCTCGCCCACAGGATGAATCGAATGCAATACCAGCCCAGGTCGCCGAGACATCCGTGGGGTTCCAAAACGCTGTCGGTGCGAATGTTGGCGGATTGGAATTCCGAATCGCCGGCGAAGGAAAAGTGGGTTTGGATACGGCGGAGTTGGCCCAGTGCCGCCGATCGGACCTGTTCGCTGACGGCGTCGATCCGCTTGCCGTGGTCGAACATCACCCCGTCCATCAATTGAACGCCGTTGGCGTTGCAGGCGTCGCGCATCGCTTGTGCGTCGGCGGCGTTGACGGCGACCGGTTTTTCGATCAGCACGTGTTTTTTGGCTTCGGCGGCGGCAATCACCCATTCCTTTCGGCTGCCGGTCGGCATGGGGACGTAGACGGCGTCGATTTCGGCACAGTCCAACAGTGCCTGGTGTCCATCAAACGCCTCGGGAACCACGTCAAAGGGGGCTTCGTGTTGACAATCGGCGATGAATTGATCGGCTCGTTCGACCGATCGACTGGACACACCCCGGACGACGCCGTTGCCGCTCAATCGGATGGCTTTCCAGTTCTTCCTTGCAATATTAGCCGAGCTGAGGATTCCCCAACGACACTGCGCATTTGTCATCGCTGCTGATGTTCTCTAAACGTGTCCACTGCTGTGATTCCATCCGCTGTGATTCTACGAGCGGAGAATTCAGCAGCTTGGAACGAAGTCCAAGAAGATAACATGGAACACGACGGGCGCGCCGCCGACACGCCGGGATTGGGAAGAGATCTCACTGAATCGATAACCGATCTCACGCGGACCGCCGCAGGCGCAGCCGAGCCCGGATGTGATTGGGCCTGATGCGATCAGGCGTAGATGCGATCAGGCGTAGTCGGCGAATTCGACCTGGATGCGAACGATGTCGGCCGCGCCGGCGAAAAACGCGTCCAGCACGTCGGAATCGAAGTGGGTTCCGCGGCCTTCCTCGAGAATCGAGAAGCATTTTTCGCGCGGCATCGCTTTCTTGTAGGGCCGTTCGGAGGACAGGGCGTCAAAGACGTCTGCCACCGCGGTGATCCGGCCTTCGATCGGGATGTCATCACCGGCCAGTCCGATCGGGTAGCCCGTTCCGTCCACTTTCTCGTGGTGGGTTTGCGCGATGCTGGCCGCCAATCGCATCAGCGAGGTCCCGTCGGAGAGGATTTCCGAACCGGTTTGCACATGGCTGCGCATCGTCGCGGCGTCGTGGGCGGCGAAGGGCTTGATGATCTGGCGTCCGTGTTTGACGTGCCCCTTGATGATCTCGTACTCCTCCGGTTCCAGTTTGCCGGGCTTGAGCAAGATGGCGTCGGGGATCGCGATCTTGCCGACGTCATGAAGTTGGGCGGCCAGTTCGAGATCGTCGACGAAGCGTTCCGGCAGACCGAGGTTTCGGGCGATCACGCCCGCGTAACGGCCCACGCGGATGACGTGGTTTCCGGTGTCGTTGTCACGCAGCTCGGCGGCACGGGCCAGAGAGTAGATCACTTCACGACGCGATTTTTCCAGTTCCTTCGTGCGTCGCAACACGATCTTTTCCAGTTCTGCGGCATGATAGAACAACTGGTCATGGTACATCTTGCTCTGCAGTGCATTGCGAACCCGCGGTGCAAGTTCCATCGGGTCGATCGGCTTGATCAAAAAGTCCGTCGCGCCGAGTTCCAGGCAGCGCAATTTGACTTCGCTGTGAGTGTTCGCGGTCAAGATCAGCACGGGCAGACGCTTGAATTTTTCGACACTGCGGATCTGCGACAAGATCGAAATCCCGTCGACGTGCGGCATGTTGATGTCCAACAACACGACGTCGGGTTCGCGCGTGTGAATCATATTCATCGCGACCGTCGAGTCGGTGGTGGTTTCAAAATCGCTGTGCCCGGCCTGAGACAGGATTTTCTTGGCGATCAGCACGTTGGCGATCTCGTCATCGACGATCATGATCTTGCCCGGCGGGACATCCTGACGGCGTTCGACGCGAACCTGCGAGTCGAGGACCAAGGGGGCGTTGACCGCCGGGACCGGGATCCCCTGGTTGGACGATGGATGATTGATCGAGGAAACGTTGGAACTCATGGCACTCCGCCTAACGAAAGAAAGAATCTGCGGAACTCTTGGTTCGCGTGTGGTGGCCAGCGAATCCTATCAATCGCTTCGTCGGGGTTTGGCCGTTTTCCTCAATCCGGTCGAATCGGCTGTGCGGGTTCTGACCCATTGATCGGGTTTACCGGCTTCGTCGACGGGAAGACCGATCGTCCACAATCAGCGTCCGAAACCTCCTGTCGCACGTCGGTGCATCGATCCGCCAGGTGTGGGCGGTGGTGTCCAGCGGAGGCCATTGTGTGGTAGGTTCATCGCTCAAGCGATCGCACCAAAAAGGAGACATTCAGGATGCAAAAACGCCCACTTGGAAATACCGGTTTGGAACTGTCCGTGCTCGGATTCGGAGCCTCATCGATCGGAGCCGAGTTCCGCCCGATTGATGTGTCGGAGGCGCTGCGATGTGTGAACGTCGCGCTGGATCGTGGCATGAACTACATCGACACCGCGGCCTATTATGGACGCGGAATGAGCGAAATCATGCTCGGACGCGTGCTGCCGCAACTGCCGCGTGATTCCTTTTATCTGAGCACCAAACTGGGCCGTTTCGCTCCCAAACACTTCGACTTTTCAGCCCGCCGTGTCGCCGAAAGCATCGATATTTCGCTCGAACGAATGCAGCTGGACCATCTGGACATGGTGTTCTGTCACGACATCGAATTCGTGGACCTGGATCAAATCGTCAATGAAACCATCCCCGCCCTGAAAAAAGAGGTGGAAAAGGGCAAGGTTCGATTTGTCGGCGTCAGCGGATACCCGATGAAAATCTTCCACGAGATGATTCGGCGCAGCGAGCTGGATGTCATTTTGACCTACAACCACTACACGCTACAGAACGACATGGCGCTGAGCCTGGTCGAGCCCTGTCGAGACGCCGGCGTCGGGCTGATCAACGCGGCTCCGTTTTCGGCGCGGCTGCTGACCGACGCCCCCTTGCCGTCGTGGCACAAGGCCACCGATCAGGTGCGTGAGGTCGCCAAGGCGGCCGCCACCCATTGCCGCGAGCGGGGATCGGATATCGCAAAGTTGGCGCTGCAGTATTCCGCCGCCAACGAATCCTTCGCCAGTTGCGTCGTCGGATCGGCGAACCCCGATCGCGTCGCCGGTTGGTGCGATTGGCTCGACGAACCCCTGGACGAAACCCTGGTCGCCGAAGTCAAAGAGATCCTCAAACCGATTCACAATTGGGTCTACGTCGAGGGACGTCCCGAAAACAACGACAAGTGAGGTTTCAAGTTTCAAGTTTCAAGTTTCAAGTTTCAAGTTTCAAGTTTCAAGTTTCAAGTTTCAAGTCCTGAGTCCGCTCCTTGTCTCCGTCTCTCCCTGTCTCTCCCAATCCCCCTACCCCCCTGTCACATGAAATCTTGCATTACCATTTCGTTGGTCGAAGAAGCTCGCGGTGGGCCGTTCGTCCTGTGGGACGGACTTGAAAAATCGATCGCGTTTGCCGGCGAACTCGGTTACGACGCCGTCGAAATCTTTGCCCCCTCGGTGGAATCGTTGAACTTGGATTCGCTCGGCAATCTGCTCGACGGCGCCGGCGTTCGACTGGCCGCACTCGGTACCGGTGCCGGTTGGGTGAAACATCGGCTGCAGTTGGCCGATGCCGATGCGAAGAAACGGTCCGACGCCCGCGCGTTTGTTCGCACCATCATCGACGCGGCCGGCGGATTCGGCGCGATGGCGATCATCGGGTCGATGCAGGGTCGCAGTGACGCCGAGGTCGATTCGCCAACCGCCCGGGCGTACCTCGCCGAGGCGCTCGAAGACGGCGGGGAGCATGCCAGCCAGTACGGCGTGCCGTTGATCTATGAGCCGCTGAATCGCTACGAGACCAATCAGTGCTGCACCGTCGCCCAAGGCGTCGAACTGCTGCAATCGCTGTCGACCTCCAATGTGCGATTGCTGTGCGACCTGTTTCATATGGGCATCGAAGAGACCGACATCGCCGATGCCTTGACCCACGGCGGTGACCTCGTCGGCCACATTCACTTCGTCGACAGCAACCGCCGGCCGGTCGGATGTGGTCACATGCAGTACGGACGCATCATCGAGGCGTTGCGGGCGATCGACTACCAAGGCTACTTGTGCGCCGAAGCGTTTCCGTGGCCCGATCCCCACGAAGCCGCCCGTCAAACCATGCGGGCGTTTCGTTATTGGACCCAGACCGACTGATGCTAGGCCGAGGCGAGTGACGCCGTGGGGTCGACATAGTCGTGGTGCGAACCGACCAATTCGGATTCGCTCTCATCGGTCGCCGGCGAAACCGTTCCGAAGTACAGCAGGCAGGTCACTGCGATTCCCATGCTGATCAGCGTCCAGAACGGCTGGTACGAAGGCCCCAGTTCGGTCTGAGATAAAAAGACCGTTGCGCCCGACCAGCCGCTGTCCGCGATGCGGCCCAGTGAAACCGATAACGCATTGTTGGTGAAGTGGATCAGGATGCAGGGGAGGATGCTTCCGGTTCGCAGCGTGATCCAGCCGAGTGCGACGCCCATCACGGACGCGGCGATCGATTGTTGCAGCACGCCGTGTGAGATGCCGAACATGACGGCGGTCAACACCACCGCGCGGAGTTTGCCTTTTTCGCGAACCAGTCCGCCGAAGATGAATCCTCGAAACGCGAGTTCTTCGCAAACCGCCGGCACCAACGCCATCAGCAGCACGACGGCCGCCCAGGGAGCCGATGCGATCTGTTCGGCGAAGGGTTTCATCGCCGCGGCCGCTTGCTCGCTGACCGGATAGACGTGGTTGATCATCTTGGACAGCATCACGTAGCTCGGGTGCAGCGTGATGCCGAACAAGACCGCCAGCGGTAGTGTGGTCCAGTGCGGCATCCGCAGTCGCAAACTCTGGCGGACGGAGGTCGTCAGCATCGTCGCCATGATCAACGCCGGGAACACGATCAGAACCTGGGGCATCATCACCAGTTTCGCGATGCCGGCAAAGTCCTTCGGCATTTCCGAAATCGTTAACCGGGCAAAGAACAAGGTGACCAGCACGATCGCCCCACAGGCGTAGGCCTGCGCGGGGGTGGCCGCGATTTGTCGATCTCGCCACAGGTGCCGCACCCACATCCCCAGTTCCCATTGTTCGCCGCCGCCGAACAACACCGCTTCGTCTTCGAATTGGCGTCGGGCCCAGCGGGCGGCCAGCCACAGACAGGTACCGGTGACCGTTGCCACCATCGGAACATAAAACAATGCGGTCCCATACTGGCCTTCGACCAAGGCGCGGACCAGCAAGAACATCCCCGAGACGGGAATCAGGCTGGTGCCGATATTTAACGTAGTCCCGGGCAGCATCGGCAACATCACCAATGGCAATGTCACCATCATCAGCGGCATCAAATAGTACTGGCCCTCTTTGCTGCTCTGGGCCATCGCCGCGACCGCGAGGGCAAGCGCGCTGAACAGGCACGACAGGGGTACGAGCGCGACGAACAACCAAAGCATCGGCACCAGTGGCGGTGAGCCCAATGCGGCGCCGGCACCGCCGACACCCATGTGTTGAAAGACCAGTGAGCTGGTCAGCAGCATGCTTCCGGCGTTGAGCAGGGCCGTCAACATGCTGAACGAAGCGACCGCGCCCAGTTTTCCCCAGACGATTTCGCTGCGCAGCGCGGGGCTGCACAGCAGCGTTTCCAGCGTTCCCCGTTCTTTCTCTCCGGCCACCAGGTCGACGGCGGGATAGAACGCTCCCGTCATCGCCCAGACGAGCATGATGAACGGCAGCAGCTTGCTCCAGAACGCCGCTTCACGCGTCCGTTCGGGCGCGATGTCGGTGTCGGACCACTCAAAGGGCAGTAACATTTCGGCATCGATGCCGACGCCGGACAAACGCTCTTTGATCCATTCGCCTCGCCAGGACGCCAGCACGCCGGCGACACGTTGTCTGGCGACGACGGACTGGTCGCTGCCCACGTTGAACAACAGTTCGATGTCCGAGTCGCGGTTCTCCTCTGCCGAGGTCGACTTCGAGTCTGTCCCGACCAGGTCGCCCATCAGTTCGTTGTCTTTGAAGGCGGGCGGGATCAACACGACCAAATCAAACGCACCGGTCTTGACCCACTCGTTGGCTTTGTCACGAACCGGTCGATCGGCCGACAGTTCGTCCCAGCGATAGGTCAGAAGTTCCAGCGAATCAGGTTGCTCGATCAATTCGGGGGCAAACGTTTCGCCCTCGAACAGTGGCGGTGCCCCTTCGATGTTCTCGGTGCCGATGACGCAGACCGAGGTCGGGTTTTGGCGGGTGAACTGGGCAATCTGCAACAGCAGCATGCCCACCAGCGGATACAGCATGATGGGCAGCACGGCGATGGTGAACAGCGTTCGGCGGTCGCGCAGCTGGTCCCGCATCTCGCGCATGTAGATCAGCCAGACCGCGGACGCGCGAGGCTTGCCTGCCAGTTCAGCTTGTCGTCGAATCGCTCGGGACGAATCGCTCATACCAGTTGTTCTCCCACCCCATGGTTGGCCGCCGACGCATGACCGATTCGTCCGCCGACGCGCATCTCTTGTTCGTGTTGGCTGAGCAACCCAAAGAACAGCTCTTCAAAGTCATCTTCGCGATGGCGGTCTCGAAGTTCTTCGAGGGTGCCGCTGTCGAGAATCTTGCCGCAATACATGATCGCAATCCGATCGCACAACCGTTCCACTTCACTCATGATGTGCGTCGAGAAGATCAGGCACTTGCCGGCTTCACGCAGCGATCGAATCACGCCCAGCAGATTGCGGGCGACCAGCACATCCAAGCCCAACGTCGCTTCGTCAAACACCAGCACGGGCGGGTCGTGAATCATCGCCCGTGCGATCGAAACCTTTTGCTTCATCCCCGTGGACATCTTGCCGCCGGGGACATCGCGAAAGTCGTTCATTCGCAATTGATCAAACAGGTCTTCCAAACGTTTTTTTAATGTGGTGGACTTCATCCCGTGAAGTCGCCCGAAATACTCCACCATCTCCCAGGCGGTCATGCGGTCGTAGATGGCCGTGTTGTTGCTGACGAACCCGATGTGCCGCCGGACTTCGGCCGAATCGCGAACCACGTCATACCCGGCGACGGTGGCGATGCCTTCGGTCGGTTCGAGCACCGTGCTCAAGATCCGCAGCACCGTGGTTTTGCCCGCCCCGTTCGGCCCCAGCAAACCAAAAATCTCGCCCTTTTGCACCGAAAACGAGATGCCGTCAACGGCCACGAACCGGCCACGCTGGAGATCCTCATACGTCTTGGTCAGATGTTGAACGTGGATCATGCGAAAAAGCGGGCCCAAGGTGCGGTCTGTCTGAAATGGCTTCTCGAAGCTAGCTCATTGAATGGTCCGTGTGTTTCAAATCCCGCGGCACCACGATGGGATCGACTCATCCTCCGCGGCACAACCGACAGAAACGGCAACGCTTATGGGGGGGCGTCTGCGACAGACGCGCGAGTTTTCTTCTGACCGGTCGACGGATTACACTCGCACTTGACGCGTTACCTATTACTACTGATGAACCTGCAGCATCTTCCTGTCGTCGCCGGCGGCGCCGTTCCATGCCGAAATCACCGAAGTTACGATCCAATCTCAAGGCCGCTGATCGCCGCCGTCGCCGCCGAAATTTGGCCGGTCGCGGTCACGACCGGCCGACCGCCCCAAGCGACGTGAATCGACGTCCGACGGACGGTGTCGATGTCCCCCAACTGCTGATCGAAGCCGTGCTCAGCATCGCTGAACGAGAGGCCGCGCTCAACGATTCCGCGGTGGTCGGGGCGCTGCGGGCGATCAAAAACGGATCCACCTCGCGATCCGCTTACACCCAAGCGGTCTGTGAAGAGATGATCCGCCGGCTTGAAGCCGCGGCAGTCGGCGAGCCGCAGCGGCGGAAATCGGCAGGCGAATTGTTGACGATTGCGTTGGACAACACGGATTCTGAGTCACCGGATCGATTGATTCGCTACCTCGCGCTGATCGCGTCGTGATCACCGGTTCTTCATCTGTGCTTCACGCGATCTTCATGGTCGGGCCAATGGCAGGAAAGCTGCAACGATTCGGGGGAACGGGACGGCGAATCGAGTCAAGGTGTATCGATGGTGACGGTGTTGCGAATTGATCGGCAAACAACGGTCGAACGCGTCGTCAGAGTGGGGGATCCGTGTTAGCGGCAAAACTATGTACACCGACGCATTGTTTCATGCCGCACGCGACGATGGCTGAACTGGGAGAGGGGCGTTTCCCGAGCCTGCTCCCATCAACTTAGGACGAGTGGCTAATCAGGTACTGATGGATCGGTACCTCACGCTCGTCGCGACTGTTCACGGACGACAACGAAGCGATGAAAAAGACTCATGGTGCGCGCTCGCGGCGATTCTCGCTCGCGCTGGCGCTGGCAACGTGCTTCGGCACTGCGGCGGTCAACGCCGACAACACTTTTGCCGACGATACTTTTTTCGGCATGCCGGCCGACCACGCGGCGCCGGTCTATCAAACCGCCCGATTGAATCCGCTCGATGATGCCGGGCTGATTGATTCGGGGGTCGAGCCGTCCGCATCCGATGCGGTTGTCGACGGCGGAACCGTTCCCTTGAAGGACTACGAAAAGTTGCTCGGCCGCGTCGGCGATTTGGAGTCGTCGTGGGAAAAGTACCAAGACAAGCTGAAGAGCGACTCCGACGCCAAAAAGAAGAAGCCGTCGTACAAGCTCAACGGACGGATTCACCTGGACAATTGGAACTTCCTCGACAGCGATGCGGGGATCAACGAATTGGAGACGGGTGATCCGACGGACGATCCGGAAGACCGTTGGGACTTCCGTCGGATTCGTCTGACCTGGACCGGCGACGTGCCCGGCAACATGGAGTACCGCATCCAGATCGACTTCAACAATCCCAGTTCGGCGGAGATCAAGGACGTTTATTTCGGGTTCAATGAGCTTCCGCACAACCAAACCCTGTTGATCGGCAATCAAAAACGACCCATCGGTCTCGATCACCTCAACAGTAGCCGTCACAACGTGTTCGCCGAACGACCGTTGGCGGTGGAAACGTTCAACGAAGACGCCCGTCGGTTGGGTGTTTGCATGTACGGCCTGACCGATGACGAATCGCTCCACTGGCGATACGGTGCGTTTCTGTTGGAAAACATCAGCCAAGACGGACGCTATCGCGGTGACTTTGACGAATGCGGTTTGTATGGTCGTCTGTCGGGCAGTCCCTGGTACGACGAAATCAGTGGCGGGCGCGGCTATTGGCACTGGGGGATCGCCGGGTCGGTCAACCAAACCGATGGCGACGGCCAATTGGACAATGACCAAAACGCCAACGAAGGACGTTTTCGAACGCGACCGTTGGCGCGAAGCGATTCGCGATGGTGGGACACCGGGCGGATCCTCGGTGCCGAGGGCTACCAACAACTTGCCTTTGAGTCGATGTTGAACATCGGCGCGCTTCAGATCACCGGTGAGTACTTCACCACCTGGATGCAGCGTGACGCGTTGGGCGGGTTCAACGGCAGCAACCTGACATTCCATGGCGGCTACCTGTTCGCGCACTACTTCCTGACCGGAGAGCACATTCCGCTGAAGCGAAGTTCGGGAACGATCGATCGCGTCAAACCCTTCGAAAACTTCTTCGTCGTCGATCGCTGCACCGGCGGCACCGGGAGGGGTTGGGGTGCGTTGGGCATGGGGCTGCGTGCGGACTACCTGGATTTGTCTGATTCCGATATCCGCGGCGGACAAGGGTATGCGTTGACGGCCGGTCTGAACTGGTACTGGACCGCGTACTCCAAGATCCAAGCCAACATGGTGATGGGTGAAATCGAGAATGCCGGCCAAGGTCGCTCGGCCGTGCCGCTGGCCGCCGGGATCGATGGCGACTTCAGCATCCTCGGTTTCCGCTACATGATCGACTTCTAACGATCCGTTCAATGTCAGACGCCCCAACGGGTGTTTTCACAAACCACTCCATTTCAAGAAGAAGTCATGTCCATTCAAAAAAACATTCAGGCCGCCCTGTTGCTGACCGCCGCGCTCTGTCTGCTCGATTGCCACAGTGCGTTTGCCCTCGGCGGTAAACTGCTCGATCAAACCGGCTGTGCGTGCTGCCCCGTGTGCGACCATGTTTGCAAACTCGATGCCGAACAGGTCGAAGAGGAAAAGACGTGTTTCACCGTCGAATCCAAAGCGATCTGTATTCCACGAGTTGTCTTTCCGTGGCAGAAAGCCAAGAAAGCTGCCTGTGCGTCGTGCACCGCCTGCGACGGACTCGGCTGTACCGCGTGTGTGCACAACGGAGCCCGTGTCCGCAAGGTCTGCGTGCTGAAGACTGAAAAGTACAAGTGCCCCGCCTGCGAGTACACCTGGACGGCGGAAAAGAAGGATCGCTGCGGCTGCTGCCCCGGTTCGTGTGCAGGTGCCTGTGGGGGCGGAACGGGCTGCGATAGCGGATGTGCCGCCGCCCCGCTGGCATTGCAGCCTAGCCAAGCATCGGTGCTGCCGGCACCGGTCGCTGAGCCCGCGGTGGATGCACCCGTCGAGCTACCCGTCGAGCTACCCGTCGATGCGGCGGACTATTATCGGTCTCCGTCAGAAGCTTTGCCGACACCGCCGGCGGCCCCGCCGGCACCCGTCGCCGAGTGATTGCCCAATCGAAACTCCCGGTTGGTTCCATTGCCTCGTCGTTGCCCATTGGCAACGGCGAGGTTTTTTTGTGGAGCGTGGTCGGGGGGCAGCATTGCAATGCCCCCGAGAACGCATCGAACGCCTACATTAGACACTCCTTCTACCGTAGAACCTGTCAGGAGACCGCTGCATGTCCCGAGCGTTATTGGTGATCGATGTTCAACGTGAGTATTTCGACGGAGCACTGCCGATTTCTCATCCCGCCGGACACCTCGAACGCATTCTGGAGGTGATGGATCGAGCGGCCGAAGCGGGCGTGCCCACCGCCGTCATTCGCCACCACCAAGCCGATCCCGAATCACCGATTTTTCGCAAGGATTCAGAGATGTGGCAATTGCACCCCGACGTCCAATCGCGCCCCCGCGATGTGCTGATCGACAAGCAATGGCCCGGATCGTTTACCGGAACCGAGCTGGAGGATTGGCTGAAGAAAACAGCTGCCGACACGATCAGCATCGCCGGATACATGACCCACATGTGCTGTGACACGACCGCCCGCCAAGCCTTTCATCGCGGTTACAAGGTGGAGTTCTTGCGTGACGCGACCGGCACACTGACGGTGGAAAACGAAGCCGGCAAGGCGACCGCGGAACAGCTGCATCAATCAATTCTGGTCGCGCAGCAAATGTTTATCAGTGAAGTGATCGGCAACGAGGCTTGGATGCAACGTGTGGAGTGAAGCTCTAGTAGGCAGCCGTTTATCGCGAGCCTACGGGCCCTCAACTAAGGAAGCCACGCTTAACTGAGTGGTGTAGGGCTTTAATCGACAGGCCGAACCGCCACCGGTCGGTGGGCGGGAAGCTGGGCTTTGAAATCGCCGAGGGAATGCCAATGATGCGTCTGATTCAAGTCGACTTCGGCAATCGCGATCGTTCCGAACTCGTCGGCGGCGGCCAGGGCGGTGCCGTCGAGTCCGTAGATCGCTGATCGAATCCAGTTGTCGGTCGACTTGGTGTACGTGCTGCTGACCAGGTAGACGTGGTTTTCACACGCCCGCGCTTGGGCCAACAGTGGATTGCATCCCCAAACCGGCCAGGCGATGACGTCAGCGCCGTTGTTGGCCAGTTCCCGCGCGACTTCGGGAAAGAAGCCGTCGTAGCAGACCATCATGCCGACCTTGCCGAAGCGGGTCGAGAAGACCGGGTATTCGTTTCCGGGCATGATGCCGCCTTCGATTTCGCTGCGGGGCAAGCAGACCTTTCGGTACTTGCCGACGATGTTACCGTCGGGGCCCAACAGGACGGCGACGTTGTAAATCAAATGCCCGTCGCGTTCGAGCAGTCCGGCGACAATGTACAGGTCATGTTGCTTGGCCAGTTCGGCAAAGTAGTCCGTCGACGGTCCGGGGATCGGCTCGGCAGCGTCGGCATAGGTTCCCTTCGTGCCGTAGTAGGTCAAGGTTTCCGGTAGCACGACCAGGTCGGCGTCTTGCTTGGCGGCTTGTTCGATCAACGGCGCGAACTGGCGGCATTTGTCCATCGAGGTTTCGCCGCCGCGTGGTTGGTAGTGGATGGTCGCCAGGCGAACCAGGTTCTTCGGCGGAGCCGGTGCCGTTTCCAGCCGAGCCTGCTTCCAACGGACCGACGAATGCGGATCGCCCCACCGAAAATGCAGTTCGATCGTCGCCGTGGTTGCGTCGGGCGGTGCCAGATAGACGCCCGCCAGTTCGTCCCAGCCGTCACGTGTTCCCACCACCGCGGGAAACTCCGGTTCCGACTGTGGCCGAATCCCTCGGCGAAAGGCGTCGATGGCCGGCGCGGCATGTTTGACTTTTTGGCCGTTTGGGTCACGCCACAGCACTCGTGCGATCGCGGAGCGGCGGGGGTGTTCGATCCCGTCGGTTTTTCTCAGCACCGAGAATTGGTAGTGCCGACCGCCGACGACGGGGACGCTGCGTCGCCAATGCCCGCTGAGCCCCTGGCGATCGTCCGCTCGGATGATGAGTTCCAGCCCGGCCGGGTCCCCGTCGGCGGAGGGCGACGTTTGAAAGATCGGTTGGATCTCCTCCCGTGGGGCCAAGCTCATCCAACCTTCCGCCGTCGCGTCCTCGGCTGCCGATAGCGTGGATCCCAGCAAGGCCAGCGCGACCAACAAGACCAGCGGGAAACGATTCAAACCCATCAGATTTCTCCACGGAAACAAGGACCAATCCACCAGATTCTAAGAGCTGTTGGGATCCCGGTGTGGATCTCCCGAAGCGAAACTCCCTGTGGAAACCGCTGAACGAACGCCTCACTGGCACCCCCAACGTGTACGCGGTGCAGTATTGATTTCCCGCGTTTGACCCGCTTTTGTCTGCTCAAACAGCGGCTCCCCTCTACCCGGGTGCAAGGTGCACGGGGAGGGCTGGGGATCAGGCCCTTGCTGGTCTGACCTCTCAAAATTATCCTACCGGGCTCAAATTTCAGGACTTTCTTTCCCTTTCACGGTCAAAACCGGACTGATGCCCAGCCCCACTCAGCGACACGTTCTCTCCGCACTGGTCCAGAACGTTCCCGGGGTACTCGCCCATATTTCTGGGATGCTTGCCTCGCGTGGCTTCAACATCGACTCGCTCGCAGTCGGTGAAACCGAAAACAAAACGCTCTCTCGCATGACTTTTGTCGTCGTCGGCGACGATCGAGTGCTGGAGCAAGTACGCAAGCAGTTGGAGAAGATTGTCACGGTCGTCCGTGTCATCGATGTCAGCAGTCGCGATTTCGTCGAACGGGATCTTTTGCTGTTGAAGGTCCAAGCCCCTTCGGGGCCCAAGCGGGCCGAAATTCGTGAGCTGGTCGATATCTTTCGCGGACGCATCGTCGATGTCGGGCCGGAAGAGCTGATGATTGAGATCAGTGGCCGAGAGAACAAAGTCCAGGCGTTCATCGAACGCGTCCGCCCCTACGGGATCACCGAGTTGGTGCGAACGGGCCGCGTCGCGATGGTACGCAGCGATTCGGACATCTCCATCGCTGACGAAGCCGCCAAGGCGACCGCCTGATTTCTCCCTCGGAATTCCTTCCCTACCACCTTTCCAATCACCTCGAGACCATTTCATCATGGCAGCCACCATTTACTACGACAACGACGCCGACCTTTCGCACCTCAAAGGCAAAACGGTCGCGATCCTCGGCTACGGATCCCAAGGCCACGCCCAGGCACAGAACCTGCGTGACAGCGGCGTCAATGTCATCATCGGCCAACGCCCCGGTTCGGCCAATTACGACCTGGCCGTTTCCCACGGCTTTGAGCCCAAATCGATCGCGGACGCCACCAAAGAAGCGGACGTGATCAACATTCTGCTGCCCGACGAAGTGCAGGCCGATGTCTACCGCGACGCCATTCTGCCGAACCTTTCCAAAGGCAACGTGCTGATGTGTTCGCACGGATTCAACATCCACTTCGGGCAGATCGCTCCTCCCAAAGGAATCGACACGCTGCTGGTCGCACCCAAGGGCCCCGGTCACCTGGTCCGCAGCGAATATGAAAAAGGCGGCGGCGTCCCGGCGTTGATCGCGTTGGGCGAAGACGCGTCGGAAACCACTAAGCAAATCGGTTTGGCCTACGCCAAGGGGATCGGCGGAACGCGAGGCGGTGTGATCGAGACCTCGTTCATGGAAGAGACCGAAACGGACCTGTTCGGCGAACAAGTCGTGCTCTGCGGCGGCGTCAGCGAACTGGTCAAGGCCGGTTTTGAAACCCTCGTCGAAGCCGGTTATCAGCCCGAGATGGCGTACTTCGAGTGCATGCACGAGCTGAAACTGATCGTCGACCTTCTGTACCAGGGCGGACTCAGCTACATGCGTTACAGCATCAGCAACACGGCCGAGTACGGCGATTACGTCACCGGTCCCCGCATCATCACCGACGAAACCAAGGCCGAGATGAAACGCGTCTTGGAAGAGATTCAAAACGGCACCTTCGCCCGCAACTGGATCCTGGAAAACCGTGGCGGCGCCGCGTTCTTCAAAGCCACCCGACGACGCGAACGAGACCACGGTGTCGAGCAGATCGGACGTGGGCTGCGAAAAATGATGTCCTGGATCGAAGAAAAAGAAGTCTCCTGATCATCGGCCCAGGCCCCGACGGGGCATCGCGGTGAAGCATTTTTTAGCGGTAGGGCGCGAGCCCTCCGGTGTTTCGGGAACGATGAGGGACCGGAGGGCTTGCGCCCTGCCGCTATCGTCTCGCAAAACGCAGGGGAAAATGCTTCGCAGCGTTACCCCCTGAAGGGCCTGCTGCACCGGACGATGACAACGGCTCGGGTTTCCTGACAGCAGGGAACCCGGGCTTTTTTTGTGTCGTCGGATTGCTCTCGCAATGAGCCGCCAGAATCCGCACAATGCGGGTGCTTCATTTCGCTCCCTCGCTCGCCCCGGCGTCTAGCCGGCCTCCAGCACCATGTCAGCATCCACCCTCGCCGCAACGCGTTTGCCCTCGGTTTCAGAAATCACGCAATTGCAAATCGACACCGTGGCCGCTTGGCACCAGGGGCCGATCGAGAATCCCTATGACGGGTTCAAGCAACTCGTGTGCACCCAGCATGAATACAACTATCGGCTGTGGCACCAGGAAGACATCGCCCGCAGCCCGACCGCCGACGATGTCAAGATTGCCGAAGTGAAACGGGCGATCGACAAGCTCAATCAACAGCGAAACGACATGATCGAAAAGCTGGATGATGCGATCACCGAACTGCTCCGCACGCTGCATGTCCAACCCGCCCCCGCCGCGCCGATCAACACCGAAACCGCCGGCAGTGCGATCGACCGTTTGTCGATCATGTCGCTGCGACTGTATCACTATCGCGAGCAACTCGATCGTGAAGATGCCGATGCGAATCACCGCGCCATGGTCGCCGCTCGAATCGATCTGTGCCAACAACAGCACACGGATCTTTCCAATTCGCTGCAAGAATTACTGGTCGACATCTTCGACGGAAAGAAGCAACACAAGACGTATCGTCAAATGAAGATGTACAACGATCCGTCGCTCAACCCGGAAATCTACAAGTCGTAAGAAGTGACGGTCTGCCGGCGGAGCGTTGGCCGATTCAAACGGTCGACGGGTCGACGGAGTGTTCGGTTTGCGGGTTGCCGGGCAGGATCACCGCGCCGTCGCGAAGCTTTCCGGTCGGTCGGGGTTTGTTGTTCGGCGCGCCGTTGACCCGCTGATTCGGTGGCACCACGACGCCACAGCTGACGACAAACTGGATCGCTTCGTCGACCGTCATGTCGATATCGATCGTATCGCTGCGCCGGACCGTGACGGTGAACCCCGTCATCGGCATCGGGCTGGTCGGCATCAGCACGCTCATCATTTCTTCACCCGTGGCGTCGTGCAATTGACGGACGCTGTTGCCGGTGACGAACCCCAATGACCAGATGCCCTTGCTGGGATATTGAACCGCGACGACGTTGTTGAACTCGATTTCACGTTCGCTGAACGCAAAATCGGTGACCTGCTTCACGCTGCCGTAAACCTTGTTGACGAACGGGATGCGCAAGATCGCTCCGTCGAAGCCGCGGAAAAACCAGCGGCCGAGGCGAAACGTGAACAGACGTCCCATGAAATACAGGACCGTCAGGAACACGATCAGGAAGACCGGGACGACGTACTTTCGCTGCATCCAAGTGATCTGGATGTAGCGATGCCAGTAGGCGTTTGCCGAAACCAGCGGTTTGGCGTCGGTCCCGAACTTGTCCGCGTTCTCGTTGACCCTGTCGACGATTTCTTTGGGCAAGTAACGTCGCCCCGTCGGATCCGGGACGTACTTGCTGTAGCCCAGCAGCGTGTAGGTGCTGAAGCCGCCGCCAGGTTCGGGGACCGCCCCTTCAGGAACTGTGCTCAGCGTGCCGTCAAAGTATTCGGCACCCCACACCAGTCCCTCTTGGACGATCCACTCGGTCGGACGCAGCACGTACGTTTCGATCGTTCGCCACGCCCAAATCAGGACCAGAATGGTCAGCAGCGGCGGCAAAACGACCCCCAGGCCGCGAACCAAAATGTTTCGCACGCTCACCGTTCGAGAAGCATGAAAGTTTTCGTCGTGATCGGTCACAGCGGGTGTGGTTGAATCAGGCAAAGCAATGGAAAAAGGTTGTGAGTAGAACTGTACGCTACTGGGTCAAGTCTGGATTGGAATTCCCGGGGCCGCCTTCGGACGTAGCGGCCCCTAACCCTCACAGTATGCACAATCGGCATGTTCGCAAGAATCATCGCATTGAAAAACCCGTCTTCCAGCCCGCCACGCCTCCGCCACGCTTTGAATTTGCCGAAACTTCGCGAACTGCCTGCATTAAGGCGCTTCGGCCCCTCGACGGAATTCTTAGTAGCAATTCCCCGAAAACTCGACACTCGGTCATCCCGAGCAGGCGCGTGCAACGACCGCGACGGTCACACGGCGTGCCCCGGCTTGTTTGAGCACCTTCGCGTTTTCCCCTGCGGTGGCGCCGGTTGTCATCACATCGTCGATCAACAGCACGTGTTTGCCTGCCAGCGACCGCCGTTGCCAGGGTCGCCAGGGCGTCCGCGAGGTGCGAAACGCGCCGCTCACGTTCGCAATCCGCTCCTTTTCCCCCAACCAAGCCTGCTTGTTGATCTTGCGTGTGGTCGCCAGCAAGTCCGCGTAGGCCACGCCCGGCCAGTCCCGGCCCAGGGCGCGGGTGACCGATCGGGCCAGCACACGGCTGCCGCCGGCCCCCCGCTGAATACGACGCCACAGATGCGACGGGACGGACGTGATCAAGTTCGGAATGTCGGATTCAGCGTTGTTGCCGTCGTCTGATGGCGGTTCAATGACCTCTCGAATGCGGCGGGCCAAGCGTCGTGCCAATGCGTCGGCAAGCGAAATCTGGCTGCCGTACTTCGCCGCCACGACCGCGCTGCGTACCAACCCGTCGTAGCTCCACAACGCGATACAGCCGTCAAAGGCGTAGGTTTCCCGTTTGCATCGCGGGCAGCGGTCGAGCGGGGGCGGTTGTTGACCTGGCGGATCCGCCGCGGCCAGGGCGAAAGGAGCAGCCCCCCGATGGTTTGCCCCCGCAGTGCCAGCTCCAGCAGTACCAGCGCCAGGGTGCCCGCAGCGCAGGCAGGCCGATCGCATCAGTGATTCGCTCGATTCGAGTTGTGGGCGGCAATCGGCACAAAAATCTCGCTCCGGCGCGATGCAGGCGTCGCACAACCGACAGGTCGACGGCAGAACCAATTCCAACGCTTGCCGGCCCAGTTGACCCCCGAAACGGGCGCCCCGCTCGAGGAGCCGCAGCCGTCGGGCGGCCGGGGCGGCGTTTGGAGGGGAACTGTCTGCACCCATGATCAGGCAAAACAAAAATTGATTTATTTTCGCGCGAACCTTTCTTTGAGGGCTCGCTCTGTACGATCAACTACCACAGGTCGGTGAGTTTTCACTGGCTTTTGGGGTCGACGTGCGTTACCGTTAACGCAGGTCGGCAGACCCTCGGCCAGCGGCATGTTAATGCATCCGCAGCAGTTCGTTCCCGTCGGGCGAACGGTTTGGTCGGTCCGCCATTTGAATTTTTATTCTTTGCTCCACGCCGCACCACGAACGGTGCCGGGAGGTTTGAAATGCGTATTAATCAAATCATCGCAGCTGTCACACGTAGCCTGAATATCGCAGGTGTCCGTGAGATTTCGAGCGCCGATGTATTTGCACACGCACCAGACCTCCAGCTCTGTATGGCGTGTGTATCGCCCGGGATCGGGATGTATTCGGGGCCACAACGATTGCTGATGCAAGATCAGCCCCGTTGCGGCCATCCGAGTGCTCCGACATCCCACGCTTGGCTAGCCAGCGTCGTCCAGACGGCCGGGGGTAAACGGAAACGTTTACCACTCACCGTCCGGCTACTGGGACTAGCCGAACGTGGCTCGGCCGCTCTGCGACAGAGAGGCTGAGATTTGGAAGCCTGTCGAGGCAGGTCTCCCAATCCCACTGCGAATGCCAGGCCGATGGTCCTAGCCGAAACCGGCGTCAACGCGACGCAGGTTTCCCCCCAGGCACCTTCGGAGATGTGTTTAACGGTTTTGACCTGAAGCCCAGCGCTTTCAAGTCATCGCCCGTTCTCGATCGAAAAGCCGTTCGGCCCGTTTCGAGAATCAAGTGCATCGCTCCGATTTCGGACATCGAGACGTTTGGCAGTCGCGACTGATACATCCAAGTCGATCGCGTGAACGCGGCCTGTTGCCACAGACCCCCTCACAAGCTCGGCCTCGCCTTACCCCGACGATCAACCTGGCTTGATCACCCTGCCGCGTCACGGAGCGCTCCAGCACAGCGCAAAGAAACGACGCGGCGATCAAGCTGACACCCGAAGACGCTGATTTTCCCCGTGCGGAATCAATCCGCCACACCGGTCAGCTTTCGGAAGGAACCGAGCGATGAACATCAACACTGAAACCCTGTTTGATCTCCGAGAATTGACTGTCGCTGAACTGGTCGTTCGCGCCCAAGGCGGCGATCGCGATGCCTTTGGCGAATTGTTTGACCGATACCGATCCGCAATCGTCGCCGGTGCGATGAGCCGGGTTCGTAACGCGGACGAAGCCGACGAGTTGGCGCAAGACGTTTTCATCCAGGCGATGCAAAAGATCGACCAACTGCGAGTGCCCGAAGCATTCGGCGGTTGGTTGCGTCAGATCGTGCACCGAATGGCCATCAATCGCGTGACCCGCAATCGATCGGCCATCGCCTGCGATCCGGAAACCTTGGAAGCGACCTGCGTGTCCGAGGACGCTCCCGACGAGGTGGCCGAGCATCGTGAGCAAGCCGAAGCGGTTCGAAACAGCATCGACCGTCTCGGCGCATTGGATCAAGAAACGTTGACCGCGTTCTACTTGAACGGTCAAACGTTGATCGAGATGAGCGACGCGTTCCAAGCCCCGATCGGTACGATCAAGCGACGATTGCACGTCGCGCGAAAGCGACTGGCCAAGGAGATGGACTTGCTGGGGGCGGCCGTTTGAGCCGCCCTCGGCTGGGCCAGATTAAGTTGGCCCAGACTCGGCCGACTCGTTGATGACGCGTGCGGATGAGGTTCCCGACCTCGTTCGCACGCGTTTTTTTTCAGTCCAGTTCGCGTTGATTGAGTTCGTCGCGCAGTTTCGCGGCCAGCTCATATTGTTCTTGTTCCACCGCGGCGGTCAGTTTCTCGCGCAGTGTTTGGCCGACTTCATATTCGCTGCGTAGGGTTTCACGCAATTCGACCAGACGGACGACCAGTTCGTCTTCTTCGAAGTGCTCGTCGGCTTCGTGTTTTTCAAAGAACTGTCGGATCGTTTCCAGGCCGGCGTTGATCGCCATCACCGCGTCCTCGCCCGACTCCTCCTCTTCCAAGGCGCCCAGGGCGGCCGCTTGCGTGCGATGGAACAGCACGAACGGTCGATACTGCTCGTGCGATCGCGACCATTCCTCGTCGGGGCTGACCCGCTCGCTGACATCCATCAGCCGCAAGGTGTGATCGGCATCCATCACGGCGCGGTTGTAGTACTGCAACCGCAACCAGCAGATACGGCGATGGTAGAACTGCATGAACTCCCGATCGACCTCCATGCACTGATCTTCGTCCAGCTCCATCTCGGGGTCTTCCAAGACCGCTTCCTGCAGGTATTCCAGATAGGTCGGATGCCCCTCGACCACGGTGCCGTCAGGGCGGCCGGTCGTCTCGAGCTGCAGGACACCCATGTCCACTCGCATCTGGATCACATCGCGTCCGTCATTTCCTTTCACCATGCGGACATTCAACGTGTGCGGGTTGAATTCCCATTCCTTGAGTAGATCGTCTAGATGCATCGTTCGTTTCATCGGTCTCTTCTGAATCGGCAAGCTGTGCTTGGATGGATCAGCCAGGCCCGCCCTGCAATTGGAGTATAGCATCGGACTTGTCGCGGTCGAATGACCAGCCGTGTCAGGTCCAGCGCAGATAACTCTATCAGCGTCAGGGAAACAAGCCGACCAGGGCAGACGTCTCAATTCGCGACAAGCATTCCAGGATGAGTTACCCAAGCACGGTCGAAAATTGCCAGCAATGTCAATCTCGTCCCGTGGTGGTACAGAAAAGTTCGACTTTTTTCAGCGGATTTTCTAAAGTTCGCCGGCGTTTGGGATTGGTTGACGCGATTTAGGCTAGTGATTGGCACACGGTTTGTACTCTGTTTCCGCAAACGAATCGTTTCAGACTCCATAGATCAAGGAAGTAAGCTCATGTTGGTTCTCAGTCGCAAAGTCGGTGAAAAGTTGATGGTCGGCGATGACATTGTTCTGACCGTCAATCGGATCTCGGGAAACCGAGTCGCCATCGGCATCGAAGCGCCCCGGAATGTCCGAATCGTGCGAGGCGAGTTGCAAAAAAATCAAGTCGCCCCCTCGGGATCCACCCCAAACACGGCGTCGATGGGCGAAGCAGCGATCGCGGTCGCTAGCAAAGCAGAGGCGTGAGGGTGCCCGTTCCGATCGGGGCTTGCGGTGTCCGTCCCCGCATGGGTCATTGGCCCAGGTGGACGCCAAGTTTACTGACCGTGATTCGGCCGTCGAAACAATGCTGGACGTCACGTCCTTGTTCTCGCGGCCTGGCATGAAAATCCAACTCGAATCGAACACGTCCCCCCGGTTCGATCGTTCCCGTTCGATCGATGGGGCAACGATCGACTTCGCATTCGATGATGTCAGGTCGAAGGTCGGCGTCTGGAGCCACGGCGGGCAGATTCACGTTCCACAGCGGTGGCGGATTGCCACCGGCCGGGGCGTCGATCGCCGCACGAAAAAAGTCACCGATCGTCGGCTCGAGCCAAGTCGGCGTGTGGTCCCAGGTCCGAGGCACATCGGGCCGCCGATAGTGCGACGCCGCCAGTGCCGGAATCCCCAACAGACTCGCTTCACGGGCTGCGGCGAAGGTACCGCTGATCATCAAGTTCACACCTAGATTCGCTCCGGCATTGATTCCCGAAAACACGATGTCCGGTTGGAAATCCATCGCGTAGTGGGCCACGCGGATGCAATCGACGGGTGTCCCGTTGACGCTGTGCCAGTTCTCGCGAACCGTCGTGACCGTCAGCGGATGCGTGGTCACGATGCTGTGTCCGCACTCGCTACGGCAGCGGTCCGGCGCAACGGCAACGATTTCGACGTCTTCGTCGGGGCGATGCACCTGGATCGCATGACGGACGCTGTCATAGAGGGCATGGATTCCCGGCGCATCGATGCCGTCATCGTTGGTCAGTAAAATCTTCAGCATTTCGTCGCGATGATGGCGTCCAGTTCCTGTCGCAGCCGCGGCAGGATCTCGTCGTACCCGAATGCACCCAAGGCTTCGGTGCCACGTTTCAGGTTCACCTTGGCCGGGCCGCACCACAACCCGAGGTCGGCATCGTCGGTTTCGCCGGGGCCGTTCACGCGGCAGCCCATCACCGCGATCGTGATGTCGTGGTCCTTGGCGTACTCGGTCATTTCCTTGACGCTTTGGGCCAGATCGATAAACGCTTCGTTCTCCACGCGCGAGCAGCTCGGACAACTGATGATGTTCAACGCTTTTTCATTCAGCTTGACCACCGTTCGGACACGTCCGGCATAGATGTCTTCGATAATCTGACGCCCCGCCGCGATCTCTTCGGGCTTGCGATCGTTGGGAAGCGTCAATGAGACTCGCACGGTGTCCCCGATGCCCTGGCCGATCAACTGTTCGAACGCGATCCGTGTCTTGATGATTCCCTCCGGCGGCATCCCGGCTTCGGTGACGCCCAGGTGCAACGGGATCTCGGGCCGTTGTTGGGCGAAACGTCGATTGCCTTCGATGACCTGTTGCGGATCACTATCTTTGAGCGAGACGACGTAGCGGTGAAAGCCCAGCGAGTCGACGAAGTCACAGTGCTCCAAGGCGCTTTCGAGCATCGGCGTGATCGAGTCCGATGGATCGTACTTGGCTTTTTTGTCGGGGTCGACGCTGCCACAATTCACCCCGATCCGAATCGCGCAGTCGTGTTGTTGGGCTTGCTCGATGATGAACCGCACCTTGTCTTGCCAGGGCTTGTCGCGCTGATGGTGATAAAGGTGACCGGGGTTGTAGCGAATCTTGTCGACGTACGGCGCGACCTTTTCCGCCAGCCGAAAATTCTCTTGCAAGTCGACGGCCAGGTTGGCGGTGGTTTGCTTTCGAATCTCGGCCAGTGCGGCGGCATCTTTGTCGCTGTCGACCGCAATCCGGACCACGCCCGCACCCGCCTCGCGATAGGCTTCCGCCTGGGCAACGGTGGCGTCGATGTCTTGGGTCTTGGTCGCGGTCATGCTCTGCACCGCGATCGGATGGCCGTCGCCGACGACGACATTGCCGATCGCGACCGCCCGAGTTTGATTTCGCTGAATTGCCATAGAAACTGTGTGGGGGTGAATGGGGGGGCGGGGCGTTCCGCCTGCGCCTTCCGAATGGCCCGCCGGCAGACAAACCGCCGTCGCTGGCGGCCAGCAACCGGCCTCGCCAGTCGGTGATTCGGTCGTCGAGATTGTACGCCCAGGGGTACCGAGACGGGAACCGGCGAGCAGTGCAATCCAGGCGAGCAGTGCAATCCAATTGGCGCGATCCAATCGGCTGCCAACCGATGGACCTCACGGCACCCGTCTGGCCAAGCTGCTGATTGTATTCCAGCCCGGCCACCGCTGCCCACATCTGCCGCCCACACCGACCGGCATGGCATCGACGAGAACGGTGACGGCTTGGTGTGATGGGGACGCCGTGTCCAGCACCGAACGCAATTGGCGAGACGCGTCACTCCAGGCGGTTGGTCCAGCCTCCGCGAGTTTGAGAGAGTTGTTTCGTTGCTTCGGACGACGAAGAAGCGGGGGTAGGAAAATTTTGGAGGTAAGAAAATTGCCGACGATCAAGGATCGCAGCCGGAATTCATTTTCTTACCTCCGAAATCTTCTTGCCTTTTTCCAGCGGACGATTCGGGAATGAGTGGCAAAACAATAGGGGCAAAACAATTCCAGATAGTAATCGTCTTGCCCCGCATCGTTTTGCCCCCTGCTCGTTCTCGATTTTCACTCCATCGGACAAATCGACGCCCGAATTCAGAATCAGCACGCCGGCGCAGAGGTTGCATCGACCGAAGCGAGTCCGGCTGGAGGTCATCGCTGAGGAAACGCTCGCACCGTCTTGATCTCGTGTGGCCCATCGTGAGATCCGCAGACGCAGGACTTCCCCGTCACTCGCGTCGTGTGGACCGAGCGTGTTTTATCGGGATAGCAATAATTCGTACAACGCTTCGTAACGCTCGATCATCTGGCGGTTGGAGAAATAGTTTTCGACGTGTAGCTGATTGGCCTCGCCGATCTGGCGGCGCAACTCGGGGGAGCGAAAAAAGGCGTCAGCCAGACGTGTCAGGGCGGCACCGTCGCCGGCAGCGAACCCCTGAGATTGGCCGCGTCGGGTAGACGCGTCGCCGAGCAGTTCGATGCTGCCTTCGACTCGGCTGCAGACGGTCACGCAACCGGCGGCCATCGCTTCCAGGACGATGTTCGGCATGCCCTCGTAATGGCTCGGCAGCAACAGCATCGTGGCGGCTTTCAGGAACGGCGCGACATCGTTTTGCCAGGGCAGGATTTTGACACGATCCTGGCCCACTTCATCGGCCCAGCGCGACAACGGTTCTCGCAGCGGGCCGTCGCCGATCATCACCAGTCGCCGGTTACTGTGATCAGCAAACAGTTCGTGGAACTGCTGTTGAATCAACTCGATCCCTTTCTGGGGATGCAGTCGACCGATGAAGACCGCGACTTGGCTTTCGCTCGGCCAACCGATTTGGGACCAGTCCAACGCCACGGCGTCTCGATAGGTTGGCGCGTCGACGCCGTTGGGGATGACCGAACACGATTGAGGGTTAGCGGACAGCTGCTCGATCGCGAAGGAACGAACCTGTTCGCTGACGCAGACGAGGTGACTCATGCGGCGGATCGCTTTCGATTCCAGGATCAACCGCACGCGTTTGGCTTCGGCGACGCGAAGCCCGCCGACGACGTGTCGTACGCCGGCGCGTTTGGCTGCGAGGGTTCCCAAGCAGTTGGCATGGAAGAGGAAGGTTTGGCAAACATCCGGTGGGTCCGCGTGGATTCGGCGGGCCAGCCAGCGGGTTGCCGAGATCATCCGGCTCCAATGATCAAAGCCACCGAATTCAACCGTCACGTGTTCGTTGGCCAAGCGGTCGACCAGACGGTGTCGGTCAGCCGACGGCGCCGAACCGATCGAGAGCACGCGGACGCGGTGGCCCCGCCGTTGCATCCCGAGGGCTAATTCGGTTAACGCTTTCTCGGCGCCTCCGACGTTCAATTCGGTGATTAAAAAATCAACTCTCATGGGATGGGATACGAAGTGGAATCGGTCTTGGTTTTTCCGTTAGATTGCATGTAAGGTCCCTGCAATCGTCTCAATCACCCGATGGAGCGAAACTTGATTGACGGGATCGTCAAATCAAACCCAATTCCATCGGATCGATGGGCGAAGTTGTTGGCAGTGCCTCACTGTTCGATTCCGCTCGCAACTTCAGGGCGAGCAAGTAGCTATAGGTAAAGAGATGATCACTCCGTCTAGCTGGTCTGTCCCGCCAAGCTTAACGATCGAGTCCGTTCACGGGCTGAAAGAAACGTTGGTCGTGGGTCCCAGCGGCATTTGGCCATCGACATCATCGGCGGTTTCCCGAGATGGCTCGCGTGGCCAAACGGGAAACGTCGGCGATCCGGCAGGCGATGCTTCACGCCCGAACGGCCCCGGCGACCGCCAGGGCCCCGGCCGAGAAAGCTGAATTTCGCTGAGTGGCTGTTGGTGACTCCCCTGGTGGGCGGCTTTGTGTCGTCCGTCACTGCTGAATCTTCAGGACCACACCGGTCAAACGCTTCGGCCCGATCCCGCCACGTGACGGCCAGCCGATTTAGGCCCAATACCGCTAGGTTGCGTCTCGTTTCCTCGGGTTTGCGCCCTGTCGGTTCGCGCCAAACGGCTGGTCATCGTTTGATCATCAGCCGGTTCGCGCCAGCGTGCGGACCTCTCCATTCTGCTTCACTTGGCGGTATTTGCTTACGCGTCCGCACCTGACGAGATGGCTTGGGACGCTCCACGCCTGCAAATCGGCGACTGCTTTGTAACGGCGACGTAATAAATGGTGCGAATTGTCTTTCCAGCGGCGTGGCACGAGCGATCCTAAACCGTTAACCTATCACGGGTTTGGGGTTTCCCTGCCGAGAGGTCTCCGATTTGACGGCTTGGCAAAATTTGCCATGCTTTTCGCTACAGACTAGCCGAAAACATCGGGTGGGGCGGTGCGTTCGAAGCGATCAGGTGTCGCTGCTGGCCGGCCAACCATACCACCTGGCGTTCGTCGCCCAAGAGCAATTGTTGATGAGCACCGCTACGCCGCACCAGCAAGATTTAAAAGACAAGTCCGATTCCGAGCACAAACGGTCGCGTGTGCCGCACGCGGCTAAGCTTTATCACAACCTTGTTCCCGCCTACCAAGCATTTTGGCCGGCCGTCGCGGGCAAGAATATTCGTGCCGAGGTCGGCGCGTTGCAGCTGGCCAAAGATACCAAGGTTCTCGAGGTCGGCGTCGGCACCGGGCTCTCATTGGCAAGCTATCCCACACACATTCGATTGACGGGCATTGATCTGTCCGAATCGATGTTGGCCGAAGCCCAGACATTGATCGACAGAAAGGGTTGGGACCACATCTCGGTTCAACCGATGAATGCCGAAGAGTTGGAATTCGAAGACGACCAATTTGACGTGGTGACTTCGTTTCACACCGTCAGTGTCGTGTCCAATCCCGCCAAGATGATGCGTGAGCTGGTCCGCGTTTGTCGTCCCGGCGGGCAGATTTTGATCATCAATCACTTTCGCAGCGATAATCCTATCATCGCCCGCGTGGTCGATTCGGCCGGCAACGTCACCAAACGACTCGGTTGGCGAACGGATCTGGAACTGGAAGAAGTCTTGCGTGAGTTGCCCATCCGCATCGACCAACGCTACAAACCCAACCCGTTTTCATTCTTCACCATCATGAAAGCGACCGCCAAGCCGGATCGGGTTTAGGGTCGGCTGCGAGCGCGTAGGGCATGCTGTGCATGCCATCGGTCGCTTGAGCTGTCACGCACAGCGTGACCTACACGGCTTGAGCTGTCACGCACAGCGTGACCTACCTGGATATCACGCACAGCGTGACCTACTCGCGTTTGTTGAGGTGGTCGGCGTAGACCTTGGCGACGTCACCCATGTAGTTTCGCGGCGCGTCGGTTGCGGCGAGTTTGAGGTGTTGTTTGGCCGTCGTGTCGTCGCCCATGGCGTCTGCGTAGAGCCCCAGGTAGAAATGCCCATAGAACTTGGCCGACTTTTCCGCCGACGTGCCGGGCGTGAAGGAATTCATGCGTTGTTTGACCGGTTCGGGGTCACCGGTGCGAAGCATTTCTAAGACCTCGGCCATCGGAGCCCTGGAATCGTTCGGCGCGGGCAACAGCAGTTGTTTTGCCTTTTCGGGGGATTCGTTTTTGGCGATGCACAGAAAATGCCACGCCGCGTTTTCGACGTCATTGGGATTCACCTCACGGTGGACTTCAAACAGCTCGGCGCCTTCTTTGAATTTGCCGTCGAAGTAAAACGCGATCCCCAGTTGCCACAAGTACGGTCGATCGTTGGGGCGTTTGGCCAAGTAGCCCTGGAACATCTCGATCGCGCGTTTCGGTTCACCGCAGCGAAGGAAGGTGTCACCGGCGACGCGTCGAAACTCATCGCTCGCCGGCGACTTGGCGAGTTTGTTGGCCGCCTTTAACGCCGCCGGGTAGTCTTGTCGCTCGAGCGCCTGACGTGCTTCGCCGGCCCATCGCAAGTTGTCTTCGATCGTTTGGCCTGCCTGGTTCGATTGAGCTGCCTGATTTGTTTGAGCTAAGCAGAAGGTCATCATGCAGAGCGAAACGCAGGCCAGGGTGGTGGTTCGAAGTGGAGTCATGATTGTTTTGGGGGCTACTTCGCGACCACTTCGAGTAGTTCGATGGCGGGTTCACCGTCGCAGTAGATCAGTGCGGTTCGTCCGTAAACGGTTTCGCCTTCTTTGGCGTTGAGCAAGCCTGCCAGGGCCGGTCCGGCCTGGATCTCCCACAACTCGCACAGTTGGACTTCACGCAGCACGTTGTGTTCGATCAGGACCCGCCCCAGCGGTGTCTGTCGTGCTTCGATGCGTTCCCAGACTTTCGGGTCGAGTGCGGCGACGTTCAGACGAACGATTCCATACTGAACGACCTTGCCGGTCACCTGAGTCTTGAGCGTGATTTCGCGGACGTACCAATCGCCATGGTCGTCGGCGTGGCGGTGGTGTCGATGGACGACGACGTCGACCTTTTCGCCGTAGTGTGATTCGACGGTCACGGTCATGTGCGAATGGTGGTTGATCAATTCGTCGTAGGGTGATGGCACCCGCAGCGTCGAATTGCATCGCCCCCACTGGGAGAACCCTGTTTCCGGCTCGTAGAACTCCGCCAATAGCGTTTCGATTTTTACGTCGGCATCGTCTTTGGAAAGCCCTACAACCATGTTTCCGCTCGGGGAATTCTTGAGTGTTGAAAGTGGTGATTCATGAACCCATCGATTCAGACCGCGGATGCGGCGACGCCCAGTGCGACCACATTGGGAGTCTTGATTTCGGGGCGTTCGAGCACGGTGTCGACCAAGAAGTACAGCAGCCGACGCAAGGCATCCGGTTCCAATGTATCGGCGACCTGTTCGGCGCGTTGCTGATGTTTGTCGACCAGGCGAAATGCGGTTTCGAACACGCCCGCTTTTTCGTACAGCCGACGCACGGCGGTCAGTCGCTCGCCGTCGCTCAACGGACAATCGGCGTGGGCAAGTTCCAGCAGCTGTTGTTGATCGTTTTCGTCCAGCGATTCCAGAGCCAGTGCCCACAACAAGGTCGGTCTGCCGCCGAAGATGTCACCGCCGGCGGAGAGTTTGTTGTCGTCGTCGCCGGCGAAGTCGCCGAGGTCGTTGAGGATTTGGAAGGCGACGCCCAGGTTGCGGCTGAACGTTCGGATGGCTTCACGGTACTGCTCCGCTTTTCCTTCGCTGTCATCGCCACAGCCCAGTCGAACGCCGCTGAACAGCGCGGCCTCGAACGCCGGAGAGGTTTTGAGCGAATAGATTTTCAACGCATCCAGCGGCGTCAATCGGCGGTCGGTGCCGTCGCGCCAGAGCAGTTCGGCGCCTTGGCCTTCGCCGAGTCGCATATGGGCTGCGGCAAGGCAATCCATCACATCGATTTGGGCCATCGCATCGATGGGGGTCTGGGCGTTGTTGCCGCACATTGCGGCCCGGTCGCTGAGCAGGCGATATCCCATGCCGACCAGGAAGTCGCCGACGTTGATCGCGGTGGGCACTCCGAACACCTTGTGCAGGGAGGGCTGTCCGTAGCGATAGGCGTCATCGTCTTCGATGTCGTCGTGGACCAGGCTCGCTTTGTGGAAGGTCTCGATGCTGAGTGCGGCTCGGCGGACGGCGTTGGGGAGTTTGGAGATTGCACGCGCCGCATCGCTGCCGGTGCACTCGCCGCCCGTCATTGCATCGTAGGCGGCCAAGGTGATGAAGGGCCGTGAATGCTTGCCGCCACGAGCCAGGAAGTCGTAGGCGATGTGTTCGGTGGCTTCGATCGCGTCCATCGCCGCAACACTCTCGGTACTCAGATCGCCCGTTCCGAACGGTGTTTTGCCACGCAGTCGCGGTGCAATCTCGTCGAGCGTCTCGGGCGCGAATAGATCACCGGCCGCACGCATCAGGTGGACGTAGCTGCGTGTCTCTTGTTTGGCCGGCGTGTAAGGCGTGCGAATCATCTGGTCGACCCACGCTTCATCGACCTTGGTGTTGCGGCAATCGCTGCTCAACAACGGGACGGCCATGCAAGGGATTCCTGCCAGCAAGACCTTGTCGATCGCTTTTTCCAAGACGTTCAAACAGGCCACGCCGACCACCGCGTCGACGTATCCGCCGACGATGATCTTCATCACCACCGGAGAGCCCTCGGCGACCAGCACGCGGTAACCCATTTCTTCAGCCAGCCCGCGGAAATCGGCGATGCTGCAGGCCCCGCACTCTTTGCAGTTCATGCCGAACTCGTCGTATTCCGCCGGACAGCCCTCGGCGTGTTTCAGGCAATGGGGCAGCAGGAACAATCGTCGTTCCGGCGGCACCCCTTCCAGGGCATGGCGCCAAAACGAGGTGCTGATCATCACCATCACCCAGCCGACCAGGGATTCGGGGAGATCCGCTTCTTCGAGTGTCCGCCGGGCGACCTGTTCCAATTCATCTTTGGTCATTGGAACGCTGCGGTCCAGCCGGTCGGCGACCTCCTCGCAACGGGCGCGCAGACTCTCCCGCAACTCAAGCGTTTCGGGGACCTCTTTCAGATGACTCGTCTTCCGTCGCTTGCTGCGTGAGACGGTCCCCGCGTCCGATGACGCAGGGTCCGATGAGGCTTGGGTGACGGTTTGGCTGGCAGGGGTATCGGTGGGGCTGAATCCGGTCGACAAACCGATTACCTCGGGCAAGAAATGGTGCGGAAATCTAAGGTGGGTTCACTGTAGCCTGAGACCGGAAAACCGGTCGTCATCGAGGCCAATTCGGGTCGTGTTCTTCGTTGAACGCACGGAGAAATTTCCCCAGTGCGGCGGCAGTGAAAATCAGCGGATACAAGCGTTCATGGTACCAGAGCTTGGCAAAGTAAAATCCAATCGGCCAAGCCACTTGATGTCGCCGATCCTCGACACTCTGCATCAAGAATTCGACCCCGCGTAGTATAGCCGCCAGCACGGCATCGTTCACAGCGGCGGAGCAGACTGCGGCAGAACATTCTGGTCGTAGTTCTGTTAACCCGGCATTTGCCCGATCGGATCGCGGATTCGACAGCGCAGGGCCAGATTGCGGCATTCCGGATTGCGGCGCAGCGAACTCGGTTTGATCGCGAGTTCGTAGAATGACCGTCGCCAGGGCTTCGACCGCCAACGCCGTTTCTTCCACGCTGCTGTGCAAATCGTCGGGGATTAATGGTGCAATCGAGGCGTACTCGGGATCGGAGTCGATCAGTCCGCGGATTTTTGTCGCCACCGACGGCCCCCCACCCCAGCCACCGTCCGGGTTCTGGGCATGAAGGAGATAGTCGCATGCTGCCGCTTCTGGGCGGGTGCCGATTCCACCTGCAATCAAGACCTTCGCCGTTCCATAGACGGGGTTGGATTCGTCGTCGCGGTCTTGGTTGCCGAACCAGAGCGGCATCCAGGAGCCGTCGGGCTGTTGCTGACGGTTCAGAAATCGAATCGCCTTTCGCTCTGGACGCTGGAAATCCGCTTGGCTCGGTCCCGCCCCCCGAGATGCTTCCGGGCGACAGGGAATCGATTTCAAAGCCCGCATGGCGTGCGCGGTCAGGTCGGTGCTACTGCGATCAAAGGGCAGTTTTCCCCAGCCTCGGCAGAACGTCGGCCAGCCGCCGTTTCGGTTTTGCAGCCGGATCAGCCAACGGCCGCCGCGGATCATCGCCTCGTGCATCTGGTGCCGTCGACTTTCATCGGCGTGGGGCTGCATCAGTCCCAGGGCCAGGATGGCCGCCGGCGTGTCGTCGCTGTCCGGAACCGCCCCGCTCAAATCCGTCCATCCCCAGCCGCCCGGTTCGGCACCGGTAAATGGATGTCGCGTCAAATGCTGGCAACCCAGGTGCCAATCGGCCAGACGCTCGCTGTACCAGCGGCCATCGTCGTCCGGATCGCATGCCAACGCGTGAATCGACAGCGACGTCGCCCATGTCGCAAGGTTGGTGTCGATCGGCCAGCATCCACCGTCGAGCATCGATTCCTTTAAAAAACGCAGCCCGTTGCGGACGACCGGCAAGTCGCATCGTCCCGTCGCAGCCAGACTCATCACGACGAACGCGGTCAGCGGAGTCGCTTCGAGATAGCCTCCGCTGGCGGGCTGCATTTTCTCCAGCACCGAAAGGGTGCGTCGAACGCTCAGGGACCGAATCAGGCGAATCGGTGCGAAGGCGCGGCGGCCGAGAAAGTGACGGGCTTGCCCGATCGCGACCAGTGCGGGAATCGCGTAACTGACCACCGGCATCTGCAGAAAGCGATACATCGATTGCGGAAACACGGCCGCTTCGAACGGTAGGGCGGCGACGTCGTCCCAGGAGATCAGCCCGGCGATGGCCATGTTGTTCATGATCGGCACCACGAACGTTTTGTCCTTGCCGTACCGCCGGCGAAGTCCGTCCAGTCCTTCCGAGCGGTCGATGTATTGCTGCAGTTTGTCGATCGCGGTCGACGGCAGCGGTTGCTGGCCGACTTTTTCCGCCAATGTCGACGCCGACAGCACCAAGTAGCTGGTCGCGATGTTCGAGTGGCTGCGGTCGGTGTCGCCGAATCCGCCATCGCCGTTCTGTTGGCCGCTCAGGTACTCCATCCCCTGCCCGATCAGCGATCGCAGCAACTCTTGCTGTTGTGGCTGCGATGAATCACCGTGCTGGGAATCGCTGTGCTGGGAATCGCTGTGTTGTAGGACCGCCGCCATCGCGCTGACGGCCGTCGCGGTGCTCAGGGCGCTGGCGGCCAGTTGCCCGGTCCAGTGCCCGGCATCGTTTTGGGCCTGCAACAATTCGCGGCGAACTCGGTCAAGCGTTTCTCTGCATTTCTGTCGCGTCGCATCGCTTGCGGTGGGGGAGGGAGACAGCGTAGTCAAATCGATTCGGACTCAAAAAGTGTCAGGGGGGAAGGCGTTCGAACGAGCGACGGCAGCAGACGTGCGGTGGCCGCCGTCTGGCGACACCACCGCGACGCGAAAGCAGGTAGGGATGTTGCGCGGTGACTGTCCCCCCGGTTCAGTATATCCAGCCAGCCATCGCGTCGTCGGCGACCATTGATCGGTTATTTCTTAACTGGTACGCTCGGTTCCAGCAGGCAAGGATTTGTACGCACGCGAAACCCGACCGACCAGACCGACCCCACCCCAGCAAACACGTGATCGCTCCCAATCTCGCCTCCGAATTACCCGACGAACAGCGAATCGTCATCACCGGAATCGGCTTGACCGCTCCCAACGGAAATGATTGGGATGCGTTTCGCGAAGCGCTGTTGGAAAAACGCAGCGGCGTCAAGCCTTACGAAATCCGCTATTTTGGCAAGACGCTGGCGGGGATCTGTGATTTCGAAACGACCCGCTACCAAACCAAGAAAGATCTCCGTCGCGGGACACGCGCCGGCAGCGTCGGCGTCTATGCCGCCAACGAGGCGATCAAGCATGCCGGAATCGACTGGGAAAACACCGACAAGTCGCGGGTCGGCATCTACGTCGGCGTCACCGAGCACGGGAACGTGGAAACCGAGAACGAGATCTATGTGATCAAGGGATTCGACTATGACACCAGTTGTTGGTCGCACCATCACAATCCGCGAACGGTTGCCAACAACCCGGCCGGTGAGATCGCCTTGAATTTAAAGGTCACCGGTCCGCACTACACGATCGGGGCGGCGTGCGCCGCTGGAAACGCGGGGATCATCCAAGGTGCCCAGATGTTGCGGTTGGGCGAATGTGATTTGGCGATCGCCGGCGGCACCAGCGAGAGCATTCACACGTTCGGGATTTTTGCCAGTTTCAACAGCCAGAACGCGTTGGCCAGCCACGAAGACCCCGCCAAAGCCTCGCGGCCGTTTGATGTCGACCGCAGCGGCATCGTGGTGGCCGAGGGCGGCTGTTTGTACACGCTCGAACGGCTCAGCGACGCGAAAAAACGTGGCGCGGAGATTTACGGCGAATTGGTCGGCTATGCGATGAACACCGACGCGACCGATTTCGTCTTGCCCAACCCGGAACGACAGGCCCAGTGCGTCCAGATGGCGCTCGATCGAGCCGGATTGCAGCCCGATCAGATCGACATCGTCAGCACCCACGCGACCGGGACCTCCAGCGGCGACGCTCAGGAATGCTCCGCACTGCGATCGGTCTTCGGTGACTGTGAGAACGTCCGGATCAACAACACCAAGAGCTACATCGGTCATGCGATGGGCGCCGCCGGGGCGTTGGAGTTGGCCGGCAATCTGGCCTCGTTCCGTGATTCTGCGGTCCACCCGACGATCAATGTCGATACGCTCGACGAAGACTGTCGGCTGCCGGGGCTGGTGCTTAACGAAGTCCAGGAAGCTCGTAAGGTCGATTACATCCTGAACAATTCGTTCGGCATGCTCGGCATCAACTCGGTCGTGATCATCGGCCGAATCTAGCCGTCGCGTGTTGGCCCGTTGGCCCGCGGCTAACCGCTGATCGTCAATTGATGTCAGCCGGTTCGCGCCAGCGGCTGGGCTGCTCCTCACCGATTGAATCGACAGAACGCTCGCGGCCTGTCGATTTAGTTCCTGGGGACGGTTGATTCGATTTTGGTTCCGGACGAGGCTTTTATGGTGCTATGCGGGGCATCCAGAGTCGTTGGTAAGCGTGTTGACGGGATCGTGGCGTTCGCTTGTGGCGGATTTCGTTCGAAATGCCCCCTATCTCCCCTAGTTTGCTGTTCCGAGCGATTGTGTCGCCGCGGCGGCGCGCAGCTTCGCCAAGTAACTCATGATTTTCTTCAGATTGAATCCGGTCGCCGCCCAGCGCCATTCTTGATTCACACCTGCGATACCTCGAAGCAGGAATCGCCGCATATCAAGCGTGCTCTTGATCACGGCGAAAGGCGTTTCACCGAAATGCTGACGACGAGAGTAAGCCTCTTTGGCTGCAGGCGTTTCCATTCGCGCACGCTGCCGACGTCGCGCTCCTTCATGCTCATCATGCATCGTCTCGCGACCACGTGGCGGGCCAGGCTTGCGACCACGTCGCTTGCCCGCTCGCTTGTCCGACGAGGTCGCTTCGCTGGACTCCTGGGACGATGCCTCGCTGCTGCTTGCCTCGTCTTTTGGCTTCACGTTCTTGCGACAACGCCCAGCCAGCGTGCAGCCCTCGCATTCAAAACAGGTGTAAACCTTTCGCTGCACCGGAGAGCCGTCGCCATGCGTCGTGTTCTCGGTCGTCCGATGTGAAAGCACTTTGCCTGCCGGGCAGTAATAGCAGTCGTTCGCTTCGTCGTACACAAACGCTGCTTTGTCAAATCGTTTGGTTTGTGGATTAACCGGCAACTGATCAATCTGATCGGCGGCAACGGGCTCAGTCAAATCCGAACGCTCGGCAGGGTTGTTCTCGCGATTGGTTTCGGCAAGCGGGCCAATCAGTTCGATCTGTTTTTCCTCAGCCGCAGTGAGGTTTTTGCCCGTCGTGTAAGCCGAGTCAGCCATGACTCGCTTAATGTCAATTCCAAAGTCGTTGGCCACACAGTCGACGATGGTGGCAAATTCGTGGTGTTCGACGTTGCCGATCAAGACGTCCGCCGCAACGATCAGGCCGCTCTGCGTTTCGGTCGTCGCCATCGGAGTAAAGTTGGCTGCGTAACCACCCTCCTTATTGGGAAGAATGCGACTGTCCGTGTCAGTCTTGGGTAACTGGGCGGGGCCCTTCGTCCCATTTTTCCTGCGGACTTCGTCCATCGCATTGACCGTCTCCAGATGAGCGGCCAGTTGTGAGCGGCGTGACTTCAAGTTGGCGACGGCGGCGGGGAGGCGGTCCGCCGAAACGTCCTGGCCGATGAGATCTTCGTCGCATGCGTCGTTGACTTCGAAGGTTTCCAGGGCCTCATCAATTTGCGCGTCAAGTTCTTCGAGTGCTTTGGCTAATCGTTTGGCCGTCCAAGTCTTGTATTTGTTGGCGTCAGCCAGGATGCGTGTGCCGTCGATGCACAGTTCCGAGAGATTGGCGATCCCCAGGTTGATCGCCAGCTTGACCATTTGTTTGAAGATGCCTTTGACTGCATCACTATTGTTTCGGCGGAAGTCGCTGATCGTGCTGTGATCGATGCGGCGACCGCTGCTAAGCCAGATAAAATCGATCGAATGCTTGAGTTCGTATTCAATGTTCCGGCTGGATCGGATTCGCCGAATCATGGCAAACAGCAGGATCTTTGCCATTACGCTGGGATGGATCGGCGGCTGACCGAATCCGCCGTTGTAGGCCGCCTCCCAATCAGTCCAGTCCATCTGATCGAGAATCTCGTCGACCAAGCGAACGGGATGATCCTGAGGGATGAGTTCCTCCAGGGCGGTGGGAATGAGGACCAGTTGCCCGCGTGGTGTAGGAGCTTCCTGCCAATAGCTGGTCTTGGGTTGTCTCTGGCTCACTGGGCAAGCCTCCCTGCGTGAGAAGTGAATCGCGACGACGATCCGCCAAGAATAGCAAACATCGTGACGATGCCTACTAAGCCACCTCCCCTCGTTTTGTGGATACACTAAACCGACAGGCCGCGAGCCGTCCGGTGCCGGCGTAGGTAGACCGGAGGGCTCGCGCCCTGCCGCTATCAAACAACAACCCCGATTGGTTTGAAAGAAGGTGGTATTGGGCGTTAGCGAGGGGCCACGCGTCGCCCCTCGCTTACGCGTCGGGCTACTTAATGGCGTTGAATTGATGGAGATCGACCTGACTCTCAGGCGATTTCGACGCAGTTGCAAACTTGCCCGAGCACACCGGCTTGGCGGATCGCCGGTACCAGAGCTTGCTTGAGTGCCACCGACGGCAGGTGACCGCGAAGCACGATGCGGGACCCCTCCATCGAAATCTTGAGGTCTGCCAGGTGATTGCAGAGCTCGTGGTGGGCACACAGGACCGAGTCGATTCGCTGAATCAGGTTGGTGATTCGCGAATCAGAAAATTGTGTAGTAGCCATCGGGCTATCTCCCAAGCGGCAGAAGGGGGTTTCAGCTAAGGGAACAAGCGAACTTCGGCCGCAGAAGTGACAAACAAAAATGTAAATTTTGCTGGGACGCAGAAATATCAGGCGGCAACACCTACGTCGACCCGAATCGGAGTCAAGTTTTCGGATTCAGTCAAAACGCGTAATGTTGCGCCATCTACCGCAATCGTCTCTTAACGCTAATCAGACGCTCGAAAAAACGTTTTGTTTTCTGAAATTTTTCCAAAATCTCATACCTTTCAGGCCGGTTGATCGCTCTCCCCGGATCCCCCCCGCCGATCTGTTCGGCTATCAATGGGGCGCCGTCAACAACGGCGAGCACGATTCACTGTAGCGCGACGAGGAGTAGCAAACATGGCTGTCGAGATTCACGGGGTGTACACCGGCCAGCTCGGATGCACCGCCACCCACGGTCCGAGCGGCAAAACATTGACCACCGATGCGCCGTTGGACAACGGCGGCAAGGGCGAATCGTTCTCTCCCACCGATCTGGTCGCCACCGCCCTGGGAAGCTGTGTGTTGACCATCTTGGGACTCGTCGCCGAACGTCACGAATTGGACCTCACCGGGGCAGAGGTCACGGTGACCAAAGAGATGATCCAGCAGCCGGTGCGACGCATCGGGGGTCTACGGACGGTCGTGACGCTGCCGGCCGGCTCGGTCAACGACGCCGCGATGCGAACCCGACTGGAGACGGCCGCGCGGAAATGCCCGGTCCACCAAAGCATTCATCCCGACATCGACGCACCGATCGAGTTCATTTACCGCTAGTGCTCCGTTTCACCTTGCATTTCGGGTAGGCGGTAGTGGACGAGGCGACGAGTCCTCTGCCAATATGCCCACTGCAGAGGAAGAGGAGAAAAGGACTCGTCGCCTCGTCCACGACCTGGATAATTGGGCTGAGACGGAAGAGTAGAGTAGCAATCGATCCAGATCTGAGGGTTGCCTTTTCCGCGGCACCCTCAATCCAAAAGTTGACAAAGCACTAGAGGTAGCGGACCTTGCCGGTACCGAAGGTGATCCGTCCGATCGGTGTGGCCGCGATCCCCAGCTCGTTCAGCTGGGATTGGATGCTGGCGGCATAAAAATCGCTGACGATCATGGCCATGCCGATGCCCATGTTGAACACCCGTCGCATCTCGGCATCGGCCACCTTGCCGGTTTCCTGCAGAAAGCGGAACACTGCCGGGCGTTCCCAAGACGTGGGATCGATCTCGGCGTCGACGCCGGGGGGCAGGATGCGGTCCAGATTCTCTTCAATACCGCCCCCGGTGATGTGGGCCAAGCCGTGGATGACTTGTTTGACGCGATAGTGATTTTGGATCGCGCGGACGGCGGCGACGTAGATCTGAGTCGGCGTCAGGCATTCTTGGGCGATCGTCTTGCCGCCCAGGGCGTCGGGGGTGGAGTCCCAGGTCAGGCCGGCATCGGCGATGATTTTTCGGACCAGCGAAAAGCCATTGCTGTGCAGCCCGCTGGACGCGATGCCCAGCACGACGTCGCCCTCTCCGATTTGTTTGCCGTCGATCAGGCGTTTTCGCTCGACGACTCCGACGGCAAAGCCGGCCAAGTCGTAGTCCTCATCGCCATACATGTCGGGCATGATCGCGGTTTCGCCGCCCAGCAGGGCCATGTCGCCGGCGACACAGCCGTCGCTGATGCCTTGAACGATCTTTTCCAGCCGCGCCGGGTCGTCTTTGCCCATCGCGACATAATCGAGAAAGAACAGCGGTTCGGCGCCGGTGCAGAGCAGGTCATTGACGCACATCGCCACCAGATCGATCCCGACGGTGTGGTGGATGCCGGTGGTCTGGGCGATCTTCAGCTTGGTCCCGACGCCGTCGGTGCCGCTGACCAGAACGGGTTGTTCGTAATTGCGGGCGAACAGTTTTCCGGCGAAATCGAGTTGAAACAGCCCGGCAAACCCTCCATCGCTGGCCAGCACGCGCGGCGAAAAAGTGCGGTGCATCAGTTTGGGTAAACGCCGCATTGATTCGGCGTACACGTCGAGGTCGACGCCGGCGTCCTTATAAGTCGCAGCCATGGAGGGGGGTCAGCAGTCAAGATTGAAGTGGAAGTCTGGTCAGCAAAAGCCAGTTTGACATCCTCGCCCCGGCTCTGGTAGCCGTCTGGCAATCAGAACGCCATTATCCGTGGTGTAGTGCGCTGCGATGATCCGCCCACTCCTGCGGGCGGCCGTCAACCGTCATTGAGGCCGCCAAATACGCCGAAAAACGGTAAACTGTGCCGGTTGACTAAGAGATGTCGGGTTCCAAACCCGGCTGATAGTCCCGACCGTCACCGTTTCACCAACTGTTTCCTGAGGTTTCTTCGGCAATCCATCGCTAGGCGTCATCGCGTGATCGACTGCCTGCCTGTTTTCCAATCTCCTCCCCGAGGGTTTCTGATCTCCGGTCGGTAGGTGGTAGGGTTTCTGGCAAGCATTGTGCAGGCACGTGATGCAGGCGCATTGGAGATGACACATGGTGTGTCACCCCACAGACGCGTTTAGAAAGGATTGCAGGAGACACTCACAACATGCTTATGCGACAACCGACCGGAAACCTTCAGTTCACCTACCAACCGCCGTTCGGTGCAACGTTGCAGGAGAACGGCGTCCAGTTTTCGGTTTTCAGCCGCTCGGCAACCGCAATGCGTTTGCTGCTGTACAACAAAGTCACCGACCAGGAGCCGGCCGACATCATCGAGTTTGATCGCGAGACCGATCGCTGGGGTGATGTGTGGAGTCTGAACGTCAAGGGGCTCGAAGCGGGCCAGCTGTACCATTACCAAGCCAGCGGACCGTGGGATCCGGCCAAGGGGCAACGATTCGATTCGGCCGCCCGTTTGATCGATCCCTATGCCCAAGCGCTCGCAGGAACGTTTGGAAAAAGCACCGACGGCGTCGTTCGCCCGCCCAAGTGCGTCGTCGTCAAGGACGACTTTGATTGGGAAGGCGACCGACACCTGCGCCGCGAGCTGAGCGAATCGGTGATCTACGAGATGCACGTTCGTGGATTCACCAAAAGCCGCACCGCAAAAATCAAATGCCCGGGGACCTACCTCGGTGTGATCGAAAAGATTCCTTATCTGCAGTCGCTCGGTGTGACCGCCGTCGAATTGATGCCGGTCAACGAATTCCCGATCTTGGATATCTACGGCAACCCGCCGCAACGCCCCAATTACTGGGGTTATGACCCGATGGCGTTTTTCTCTCCGCACCGCGGATACGCCCACGACAAACGGCCCGGCGCCCAGGTCAACGAATTCAAACAGATGGTCAAGGCGCTGCACGCGGCCGGGATCGAGGTGATTTTGGATGTCGTGTTCAACCACACCTGCGAAGGCAACGAGCAAGGCCCCACGTTGTCGTTCAAGGGACTGGAAAACCAGGTCTATTACATCCTCAGCGAAGGCACGCACTACACCAACTACAGCGGCTGTGGAAACACACTCAACGGCAACCACCCGGTCGTCCGCGAAATGATTTTCCACTGCTTGCGGCATTGGGTGCACAACTATCACGTCGACGGTTTTCGATTCGACTTGGCCAGCATTTTGTCACGCGACCGCAGCGGCAACCTGGTCCCCAACCCGCCGATGGTGGAATTGATCGCCGAAGACCCGTTGTTGGCCGACACCAAGATCATCGCCGAAGCCTGGGATGCGGCCGGTGCGTACCAGGTCGGTTCGTTCGGCAATCACCGCTGGGCCGAATGGAACGGCCGCTACCGCGACGACGTGCGCGGTTTTTGGCGTGGCGATGGCGGAACGTTGGGCGCGTTGGCGACCCGCTTGGCCGGCAGCAGCGACTTGTACGAGCATGCCGGACGGCCGCCGTTTTGCAGCATCAACTTCATCACCAGCCACGACGGTTTCACGCTCAACGACCTGGTCAGCTACAAAGAAAAGCACAACGCAGCCAACGGCGAAGACAATCGCGACGGCGACAACCACAACATCAGCGACAACTACGGGGTAGAAGGCCCGACGCGTCGAAAAGGCGTCAACACCATTCGGGCGCGACAAGTCCGCAACATGTTCGCCACGCTGCTGTTGTCGCAAGGGGTTCCGATGATCGTCAGTGGTGACGAAGTCCGACGCACCGCCCGCGGCAACAACAACGCCTACTGCCAAGACAACGACCTGAGTTGGTTCGATTGGCGATTGGTCGAGAAAAACAAGGATCTGCTGCGATTCGTCCAGACGCTGATTCATTTCCGACGCCAACAACCGACTGTCCGACGGATCCATTTCCTGACCGGCCAACCTGTCGATGGCCGGCTGATCCGCGACGTCTCGTGGTACGCCGATGACGGCAGCCCCTTGGACTGGGGACAACACCATCTGAGCATGGTGGCCTACATCGCCGCCCCGAGTCGCTCGGAAGATCCCGCCGGACTCGGCCGCGACCTGGTGATGATGTTCAACAGCACCGGGGACGAGCGGACCCAGCAATTGCCGGCGATCGGACGTGGTATGAAGTGGAACCTGTTCCTGGACACCGCCGCGGATTCCCCCAGAGACATTTATCCCGAGTTGGATGGACCGATGCCGCCCAGCAACCGGGCCGTCGAAATGCCATGCCATTCGCTGAAAGTCTTCGTCAGCGGAAAAGTCTCCGCCAAGCGACGAAAATAGTGGCCTCTCGCTCGACGTCACTGAGATTTGTTACACTCTGGATAGCCCGATCTCGGCATCGTTTGCCGGCTCGGGTTTTTCCATTTGGATCGATTCGGAACGGCGATGCTTCTATCGAGCGACGAGATTCACCGGCGGCTGAAAAATGACGAAATCAAAATCGAACCGTTTGATGCCGCTCGGCTGAACCCGAACGGGTACAACCTGGCGTTGCACGACGAGTTGTTGGTGTACGAGGAAATCGTGCTCGACGTCGCGACCCCCAATCGCTATCGCCGGTTGGAAATCCCTGCCGAAGGGCTGACGCTGCAACCGAACGTCTTGTATCTCGGCCGAACCGTCGAATACACCGAAACGCGAGGTCTGGTGCCGCTGATCCAGGGCCGCAGTTCACTGGGCCGGCTGGGGTTGTTCATCAATCCCGGCGGGTCGATCGGGGACGTGGGTTATTGTGGCACCTGGACCTTGGAGATGTACTGCGTGCAACCGGTCCGGATCGTCCCGGGAATGCAGATCTGCCAAATCTACTATCAGCAGCTCAGCGGTGACGGTGCCGCGTATTGCAGCGACAAGTACCAGCACAGCCGCGACATTCAGCCCAGTTTGATGTACCGTGAGTTCGGCGGAGCCGTCGACGAAACTCAGTTGGAACTCAACTTCGGTGACTCACCCGGCCGTTGATCGCATGCCAGTTCAGAATGACAAACTCCCGTTTCGCTCCCCGAACGAGAAAGGCCGCTACCGCCGCGCCTGGAAAGAAAGCCACGGAAACCTGTTGCTCTCGTTCGCCGGCGTCATCTTCTTGATCGGGTTGGCGATGATTTGGGCCAGCCCGCCAGACACGTCCGAGTTTGACGTCGATCTGGGCACCGTGGCCAATACCGATCAGGCCCAATCGCTGCCGCCCAACGTGATCCTGATTCGCGTCGTGACCAGCCAGCTCGATTCCCCAGGCCCGATTCGGATCGCGGTTTACGATTCGGCGGAGAATTTCGGCAATCCCGATCGGGCGATCATCAAGGACTCCCTGGTTCCGATCGATGGATTTGTGGTCTGGGAAATCCAACTCGGCATCTTGCCGGAACAATTCGCGATCGCGGCCTACCATGATTTGGACGACAACGGCGAACTGAACCGGGCCTTGTTCAACGCCCCGGTGGAACCCTACGGTTTTTCCAACAACGCGCGCAGCCTGGTCGGGCCGCCGACCTACGAGCAAACCATCATGGAACGCCCGAGCGAGTCGACGGCGATCGAAATCCGCGTGTACTGATTCATGCATTGGATCCGTCCGCTTCTGTTGACGTTGCAGCTGATGGCGTTCAGCGTTCTGGTCGCCGCGGGGATCGGGATCACGCTGGCGTTCTTGATTTCGTTGGTCCCACGCCATCGTCGCATCGGCCGGGCGGTCGTCGGGTATTGTCTGATCAGCCTGGTCGCCTGCATCGCCACCCCGATGATTCTGCATGCGGCCGCGTGGGAGGCGACGGCGGGTAAATTCGGCTGGCTGACGTTTTCTCAAACCGCCTCGCGCACCTACACCGGGCTGGCCGGCCGATACGGCGGACTGGTCGCCTGCGTTTGGATCCACGGACTGTTGGGGTCCGCCTTGGTGTCGCTGGCGACCTGGTTCGGCACCTCGCGGATCCCAGCCCAAGTGATCGATCAAAGTCGACTCGATGGCGGACCGATCTGGACCTGGTGGCGGATCCGATTGCCGATCGCCGCCCCCTGGGTCGTGACGGGATTGCTGGCGACGGCGATTCTGGCCGCCACCGAAATGACGGTCGTCGACTTGTATGGCGTGCGGACCCTCGCCGACGAGTTCTATCTGTTTCATGCCGTGCAACCGTCGATCACGTCCATCATGATCGTCCTGGTGCTGCCCTGTGTGCTCGCGATCGGGATCATCGCCACCGTCGCGGTTTCCCGCCGACGCCGATTGGACGTGCAACTGCTGGAACAAAACCGCTCTGCCGGCGACGCGGCCGAACCGCTGGGAATGATCGCCCACCTGGCCGCATCGGCCGCGGTGATGCTGGCGACGATGATGTTCGCGTTTCCGCTGGGCGGTCTACTGGTCAAGATCGGTCATCAGATCACCGTGTCAGCGGATCCCGAGCCGACGTTCTCGGTCGGCTGGTCCCTGCGGCAGGCAATCGGATTGCTGGCCTCGGCGCCCCAAGAGTTTTCCCGGGAATACCTTTGGACCGCGGTCCTGGCCGCGCTGACCGCTGCGGTGTGCGTCCCGCTGGCTTGGGTGCTCGCGTCGATCACGCGGCAACGCCCCCGACTTCGCCGAGCCGTCGACCTGGTTTCACTGCTGCTGTTTCTGATTCCCGGTCCGGTCGTCGGCCTGACGGTGGTGCGGTTTTTCACTCTGTCCCTACCGGGTCTGCAAACCCTCTACCACCAAACGTTGCTGCCGACCGTGGTCGCCCTATCAGTCCGCGCCGTGCCGGTCGCGTACTGGATCCTGCGAGCGGGATATGCGGGGATCGATCGATCGATCCTGGACAGTGCGAAACTCGATCTGGCCTGGATCGGCCGCGTTTGGTGGATCGAACGCCCCCTTTTGGCCAAACCGTTGGCGATTGCGGCGGTCGCCGCGGCGGTGATGGCCAGCGGAGATGTGCCGGCGACGCTCCCCGTCCTGCCACCAGGTGTCGTCACCGTGGGCACGCGATTATTCGCTTTACTGCACAGCGGTGCACGCAATCAGGAAGCCGCATTGGCGTTCTGGTATGTCTGTTCGATCATCGTTCTGGCGATCGTTTGCTCGAGACGTTGGAAGCGTTCTGCGTGATAACGTACACTGGAACAGACTGAGATGGCCCCTTCCCACGTGCCCCCCGATGGATCCCCATTCCAAGGATGCTCGATTGAAGTTGATCAACGCCGACGCGATTGCGATTCGAATCTTTCTTCTCTGCTTCACCAGCCTGACCCTTGCGGCGACGCCGGCCCTCGGCGTGGAAACCGTCACCTTTCGATCGGATAAAACGGATCTGGTCAATGGTGCGCCGATGCCGACACGCACCGTCGTCGGCGAGATCCTGGTCGAGGCCCAGGACGGGGGTTTGATGCTGCAAAGTGACGATGGCCGGATCTGGATGATCCAGCCCGATCAAATCATTCAACGCGATTCCGACGACGAACCGCTGCAACCGCTCACCGCCGACCAGATGGCCGAGCGGATGCGACAGGAATTGCCGAGCGGCTTTTCCATCTACCAAACCGCCCACTATGTGATCGCCCACAACACCTCCGATGCCTACGTCAAACAGGTCGGATTGCTGTTCGAGCAACTCTACAAAGGCTTCTACACGTTCTGGAAAAATCAGCGTTGGCGACTTCCCGAGCCGAAGTTCCCGCTTGTCGCCCTGGTGCTGGCCGACCGCAATGACTTTTTGAAACATGCCGGTGCGGAAGTCGGGGACACGGCCCAATTGGTCATCGGGTACTACCATCTGTCCAGCAACCGGATGACGACGTTCAATATGCCTAACCTGGAACGCAACGTCGCAACGATCATTCACGAAGCCACGCACCAGCTGGCCTACAACTGTGGACTGCAGCGACGATTCGCCGACAACCCGATGTGGATCAGCGAAGGGTTGGCGATGTTTTTTGAATCGCCCGATTTCAAAAGTGCCTCGCGTTGGCGCGGGATCGGCCGTGTCAACCAAGTGAATCTGAAACGATGGCGAGACTACTTGCCGGTGCGACCGCCCAACTCGCTGGTCACCTTGCTGTCCGACGACGATCGCTTTCGCAATTCGGAGACCGCCACCGATGCCTACGCCGAAAGCTGGGCGTTGACCTATTTCTTGCTCAAGACGCGGCGGGAAGAGTACGTGGAGTACCTGAGGAAATTGAGCAGCGGAAAACCGATGGCCGAATTGACCGCCCGAGAGCGGATCGAAATGTTCGAAGAAACCTTTGACGCCTCGGTCGCCGAAATCGACAAGTTCCTCGTTACGTACATGCGCCGCGTCCGCTAGCGGCCCGGGGCCCCAAGCCCGCACGCGTTAGCAAGGGTGCACGCCGTGCCGCTCGCTGACGCCGCCCCCCGCGCCCACGCGTCGCGTTTCACACCAGCGCGTCGAATTCGAAACATCGACGAAATCGGCGGGCTGCGACACCGGGCGGAAAACTGCAACAGGCTTCCAGTCTGTCATCCACGGGCGGACGGTGTAACATAAGGGACCCCGAGCGGAAAACGCTCTGACGCAATGCTCCCACTCGGTAGAGAGCGTCGCTCCCCACCCCACTCGCACGCCATGATCTTCCGCGAAACCAGAACTGAAATGAACCTAGCTTCCCTCCGATTGATCCTCTCCCCCGCCGCGCAGCGGCCTGTCGATTTGATCGACATTCCGGAATCAACGCCATCATGCCAGCCCGACGCGTCAGCGAGGAGCGCTGCGTGGCCCCTGGCTAGCGTGTGCGGGCTTCAATCGACCGGCCGGCGTATCGCTGCGATCTGCCTGTCGCTCCTCTGCGTTGCCATGTTCGTCCCCGATGCCGCTGCCCAGAACGGCGCGGCGAAGGCAAAGGCCAAGGCACGCAAAACGCCGGCAAAACGAACGCGGCCCACCAGCGTCGGTCCGGCCATCGGCGGCAACACCGCGACTCCGATCGATCGGATCAAGGCCGCCGAGGGGTTTGAAGTCGAATTGCTGTATTCGGTTCCCGGCGAAGAGCAGGGCTCGTGGGTGAATCTCTGCACCGACGACAAAGGTCGAATTCTGGTCAGCGATCAATTCGGCGGCCTGTATCGCATCACGCCGCCGCCGGCTGGCGAAACCCTGCAAGCGGCGGACGTCGAACAAGTTCCGGCCGACATCCGAGCGGTCAACGGAATGGTCTGGGCCTTCGGAGCCCTGTACGTCGGTGTCAACGACTACGAACAAAAAATCCCCTCCGGTTTGTACCGGGTCAGTGATAGTGACGGCGATGATTCCCTGGACAAGGTTGAACTGCTTCACGAAGTCAAATCCAGAGGCGATCACGGCGTTCATGCAGTGATGCCGACCCCCGACGGAAAAGCGCTGTATCTGGTCACCGGCAACAACACGACTCCGCCGCCGCTAGCAGACAGCTCACCGGTGCGTCAGGTCTGGGGCGAAGACCATCTGTTGCCCAGCATGCCGGACGGACGCGGGCACAACCGCGGCGTGCTCGCCCCCGGCGGCATCATCTACCGTGTCACGCCCGACGGAAAAACCTTCGAAGCCTACGCGTCCGGATTTCGCAACGTGTTCGACGCCGCGGTCAATCGTGACGGCGAGTTGTTCACCTATGACGCCGACATGGAGTACGACTTCAACACGCCGTGGTATCGCCCCACGCGTATTTGTTTGGTGACCAGCGGCGCCGAGTTTGGCTGGCGAAACGGTGCCGGAAAACGCATGCCGTTCTACGCCGACAACCTGCCCGGCGTGCTTGACATCGGCCCCGGGTCTCCGACCGGCATGACGTTCGGCTACGGCGCCAAGTTCCCCGCCAAGTACCAAGACGCACTCTACGCACTCGACTGGAGCTGGGGAAAGCTCTACGCGATCCACTTGGAACCAAGCGGATCGTCCTACACCGCGACCAAAGAAGAGTTCGTCACCGGTGCACCGTTGCCGATCACCGATGCCATCATTTGCCCCCAAGACGGTGCGATGTACTTCACGATCGGCGGGCGACGCGTGCAATCGGGCCTGTACCGCGTGACCTATGTCGGCGATCAGTCGACCGAACCCGTCCAAGCAAAGGCGACGAAAAGCAAAGCTCGCCAGACGCGACACATGCTGGAAGCCTTCCACGGTCAACAAGACCCCCAGGCGATCTCTGTCGCTTGGCCGTACCTTGACGATCAAGACCGCTTCATTCGATTCGCCGCCCGAACCGCGATCGAGCACCAACCAACCGATCAATGGGCCGACAAAGCGTTGAACGAATCGGACGCCGCGAAACAAGTCGAAGCCCTGCTTGCCCTGGCTCGCGTCACCGGCGTCTGCCCCCAACACCGCGACGACTCGACTGCCGCGGTTGACACCGACATGCGAGAGAAATTGCTCGACGCGGTGCTCTCGATCGACGTGGCACGCTTGACCGAAACGCAGCAACTGACGCTTCACCGGGCTACACAGATCATCTTGAATCGATTCGGCCGGCCCGATGATGCCATGATCGATCGCCTGATCGCCAAGTTTGACCCGCTGTTTCCCGCGTCCACTCCGGAATTGAATTGGCTGTTGTGCGAGACGCTTGCCTGGCTGCAATCGCCGACCGTCGCCCAGAAGGCGATCGCGTTGATCCAGGACGCGCCCACGCAAGAAGAACAGATGCAATACGCTCGTTCGATTCGCATGCTGAAAGCCGGCTGGACGCCCGAGTTGCACACCGCGTACTTCGAGTGGTTCCTGAAGGCGGCCAACTACAAAGGCGGTGCCAGTTTCGATCAGTTCATTCAGTTCATTCGCGACGATGCAGTCGCCTCGCTGAGTGAAACGCAAAAAGCCGAGATGGCGGAACTGCTGGCGAGAAAGCCGGTCAAGAAGTCGGCGTTGGAAAACTTGGGCCAAATCTTTGAGGGACGCCCCGAGAAGAAGTGGACGCTGGAAGAGTTGTCGGCAGCCGCCCGCACCGGATTGAAGCAGCGCGACTTTGAAAACGGTCGAAAAATGTTCGCCGCGACGGGGTGTTATGCCTGCCACCGCTTCGGCGACCAAGGCGGCATGACCGGCCCCGACCTGACCTCGGCCGGACGTCGCTATTCGCCGCACGACTTGTTGGACCAGGTGATCCATCCCAGCAAGGTGATCAATGACCAGTTCTCGGCGGTCAAGGTCCTGACCGACGACGGTCGAATCCACGTCGGTGTGGTGGTCAATCTGAACGGCGATTCGATGACGATCAACACCGATCTGACCGATCCCAATGACCGGGTCAACATCGACCGCAAGACGATCGAAGAAATGATGGTTTCCAAGACGTCGGCGATGCCCGAAGGGCTGTTCAACCGAATGACCCAAGACGAGATCCTGGATTTGGTCGCCTACCTGATCAGCGCCGGCGATCCGAAGCACGAGTTCTTCAAGAACTAAGTGCGGTCGTTGTCATCGCTGCGGCCCGGGTGTCACCTGGGCCGCTGCGTCACCTGGGCCGCTGCGTCAGCTGGGTAGCTGCGTCATTTGGGCAGTTGCGACTGAGCGGTGTTTTGTAAATAGCGACGTCGAATGCGTCTCAAATCGCGCGCCGATTCTTCGCGTACCAGGTCTCGAATTGCGCGATTGAAACTTTGTGACATCAATCGCATGCAGAGCAACAGGGCGGCGAAGATCAGAACGGTCGCCAACGGAACCAGTCTCCACAACGTCAGCATCAGCGCCTTGGCGCTGGCTCGGGTTCCACCTTGCATCATGTGGTGTTGCGTGAACTGCGAGGTGACGCTGTTGGGGCCCGCCTTCAAACTTGCCTCCCACGCCGCGGCATCCGGCTCAAATTTCCCCACTGCCTTGGCGATGATATCCAAACGGCCTTCCAGTGAATTGGCGGTAATGTCTGGCAGTATCATAGCCACTCCGATGGGCGGTGGTGGCGGATCGGTGCCGAAGAAAAGCGGCTCAGCACTGTGCTCGCCGCGCGAGACCGGCCAGTGACACCATCGACAAAATTTGCCGCCATCAAAAAACTCTGTTAGGCTTGCCAATTGCCGGAGCGATTGAAATTCCTTGGCGGAGGTGGGTCCGATGACGTTACGCTGCGATCTGTGTGTCTCGCGAACCAGAAATGGTTTTGTGGTCCGTGTCCAGGGAAAGGGGACTGCGACCCACAGTCCGGCGTTTGCGGAGTTCGTCAAGGGATGCCTGGTCGAAGATCCCCATGCGACCGTGACCGTTGACTTGCTGGGGTGTGAATACCTGGACAGCACCTTCCTGGGCTGCTTGCTGAAACTTCAACGGCTGGGCACGGCGAAGCGATTTCATGTCGCCGCCGACGAAGCCGCTCGGACCCGATTGCTGACCGCAACCAGCCTGGATCGCTACCTGACACTGCTTTCCAAAGCCCCCACGTCCACCGGCACGTTTCTGCGGATCGAACCCGGCGAAGTCAGCAAGCAACAGCTCGGCCGACACATGCAGGAGACGCATCAGGCGCTGGGAGACCTACCCAGTGCTTCGGCGTCGGTCTTCAAACGGATCGCCGAACAGCTGGCGCATGACTTGGAACAGCAAGATTCAGACGAGCCGAGCCTGTTCGACACCGCCGTGGTCACGCCGCCGCCGCGAAGGTGATGGCAGCGGGAGAGTGGGAGACAAGGAGAGAGGGAGACAAGGAGAGTCGGGCGGGACGATCGATCGGAAGAGGACCTGCCGAGCCCGGGCTGCCACCCCATCGTCTTGCCCCCATCGTCTTGCCCCCATCGTCTTGCCCCCATCGTCTTGCCCCCATCGTCTTGCCCCCATCGTTTTGCCCCCATCGTTTTGCCCCCATCGTTTTGTCACCCCATCGTTTTGTCACCCCATCATTCTGCCACCCCATCATTCTGCCGCCCCCATCTTGCCGTTCATGACACCACAGCATGGGAGCCACCAGCGGAGCTCTAGACTTCAACCATGACGACACCCCAAGAGCCTCTCAATCCGTACGCTCCCACGCAAGCGACTTCCGACGATTCGTTTGATCCGTTGCCGGCGTTCGGGTCGCCCGAAGCGATGTCGCGGGTGGCCACCGGCCTGAGTCTGGTTTATTGGGGCATCGCCTTGATCATGATCTCGATCATCGGTACCGGCGTGATGGTCCCGCTGTTGATGCGAGGATCGGGGGTGGCCACGATCGGGGTGCTAGCCCTGATGCTGGGCCTGGGCATGATGCTTGGCGTATTCCTCGGATTGGTCGGTCGGATTTGCTGTCTGACGATCCCCGAGGAGAGCCGAGCCAGGGGATTGATTTACGCCGCGGTCGCGTTCGATCTGGCCGCCATCGTGGGTGGGGCGCTGTCCTACATTCTCGTCATACCCTATTGGCCTCAACGCCTGGGGAACCTGCTCTCGTTGATCGCGACGGTACTGTTTGTCCTGTTTCTCAAGCGGGTTTCGGCGTACATCCGACGTCCCGATTTGGAAGGCGACGCGAAATCACTGGTCGTGATGGGGGCCGTCGTGTTTGTTTTAGCGATCGCAGTCGCAGTCGCGGTCGCTTTCATTGGTTCGATCGCGGGACTGGCCGGTGTCGTCGTCTTGGTCATCATGATTCTGATGCTGCTTCGTTACGTCCGTCTCCTTTCCAATTTGCGAAAGGCCATCTTGGGCCGACTCTGAACCGCTCGGTCTCTCGTCGCGCCGCGACGAGCGTTCCTGGTATGATGGTTGGTTCAACGTGTCGCCGGATTCCCCTTCCGCCAGAGACTCTCGATCGTGCGCACTCTTGCATGCCTTCTCGCTGTCTGTTTCGTCGGTCTGCCACTGGTCGGCCAGGAGACGCCACCGCCACGGCAGGTGCCTTGGACCAGTTCCAAGATCCAGGGCAGCCCCGCCCCACCGTTGCCCTACATCACTCAACGCGTCTTCGCCGACGTCCAGCTCGACCACCCGACAGACATCGTCTGGCTGCCGGAGGCCGAGCGGTGGATCGCCACTCAGCTCAAGGGCCAGATCGTCTCCTTCGAAAACGATCCCGAAAACGCAACGGCCGAACTGTGCCTGGACCTGAATGACTGTCACGACCGCCCGATCTCCCAAGGGTTAGCGATACAGTTTCATCACGACCTGGCCGACCAGCCCTGGTGTTTCGTCACCTATTCGTTTCGAGGTGGCGAGAACCCACGTACCATGCTCGTTCGATTCAAGGTGCTCGACCCGACCATCCCCACGATCGATTTGACCAGCCGGGTCGTCTTGGCGCAATGGAGCGGTTCAGGCCACACCGGCGGCTCGATGCAGTTTGGTCCCGATGGCATGTTTTATGTTTCGATCGGTGACGGCCAACCGCCGTATCCGCCCGACGCGAACAACACCGGACAAGACTTAAGCGACCTGGAATCAGCGATCTTGCGAATCGACGTCGACAACCCGACTGCCGACCAACCCTATCGCGTTCCGACGGACAACCCGTTCGTCGGCCGCGACTCGACACGCCCCGAGATTTGGGCCTACGGATTCCGAAACCCTTGGAAGATCGCGTTTGATCCAGACAGCGGCGACCTGTTGGCGGCCGACGTCGGCTGGGAAATGCGTGAAATGATTCACCGCGTCGCCCGTGGTCGGAACCATGGCTGGAGCGTGATGGAGGGCAGCCAGCCGGTCAAGCCGGACGAGCAGCCGGCGATCCCGATTACACCGCCCTTGTTCGAACACACCCACTTGGATTCGCGATCGATCTCGGGCGGCCATTTTTGGCACAGCGACCGATTGCCGGAACTCAAGGGAGCCTACCTCTATGGCGATTGGATGACCGGCAAGGTGTGGGCGTTGAAGTCCCAAGGCGATCGCGTGCTGTGGCAAAAGGAATTGGTTGACACCCCGCTGCAAGTCATTTGTTTCATGCTCGATCCGAGCGGCGAAGTGCTGATCGTCGGCTACGACGGCACCATCCTGCGGTTGCAGCCCAATCCGATCACCGAGGCCAGTCAAACGTTTCCGAAACGACTCAGCGAGACCGGACTGTTCGCCGATGTTGAATCACTCACGCCGGCCGCGGGTGTCGTCGAGTACGAAATCAGTGCGCACCGTTGGGCCGACGGTACCCAGTCCCGACAGTGGATCGCGATCCCCGGCGACGAGCAACTGACGCTGTACGATCGCGACGATTGGCAGACCGGCCAAACGGCAGGCCGATTCCGTTTCCCTCCCGATACCGTCGTTGCCAAAACGGTCACTTACCGCACCGATCCCACTGACCCGGCGACCGAGCGACGCTTGGAAACCCAAGTGCTACACCTGCTCGGCGACGAATGGCAAGCGTACAACTACGTCTGGAACGACCATCAAACCGACGCGGTGCTGCAAGACGACGTCGCGACCGAACGCACGTTGACCATCAAAGACAAAAACGTTCCCGGCGGCAAACGCACCCAAACCTGGCGACACGCCAGCCGCAGCGAATGTCTACTCTGTCACATCTGGGCCGCCGGAACCGTGCACGCCTTCTGGCCAGAACAATTGAACATCGGCTCCCTGCAAGACAACCAGCTGACCCGTTTGACCAAGCTGGGATTGTTTCGTGATCCGGTTCCCGCGAAGCCACCGATCGCGTCACCCCATGACCCATCCCAGCCGATCCAGGACCGGGCACGATCCTACCTGGCACTGAACTGTTCGACTTGTCATCGCAAGCAAGGCGGCGGGACCGCCAACTTCAACTTCGAGGTGACGAAGTCATTGGAGTTCAATAATTACCTTGACGAACCACCGGCCCAAGGCACGTTCGGCATTCCAGACGCTCGCGTCGTCGCACCGGGCGATCCGCACCGCAGCGTGCTGTTGTATCGTGCTCTGAAAACCGGCCGAGGACACATGCCGCAATTCGGATCCAACGTGATCGATGTGCAAGGAGTGACGCTGCTGCGCGACTGGATTGCCTCGATGAAGGGCGGGGACAAGACCGATGACGTCTCCGAAGCGATCGCCGGTTTGACACTGGATGACGACTTCGACCGCAAGCTGGACCAACGGCTGCAGTCGCCCGGAGCAGCGTTGGAATTGTCGCTGGCCTGTGCCCAACTGTCTGCGGCCAACGAACTTCGAAGTGCCATCATTCAGCGGGCAACCCGGAGTGACGATCCCCTGGTACGAGATTTGTTTGAACACTATCTCCCCGAAGACCAGCGTGTCACCCGTTTGGGCGCGACAATCGACGAAGAGACACTGTTGGCGATCGAGGGTTCCGCCGAGCGTGGCAAGCACTTGTTCGAGCAAGCGAAGGACGTGAATTGCCGACTTTGTCATCGCATCGGAGCGATCGGGCTAAACGTCGGCCCCGACTTAAGCGGCATCGGAACCCAAATGACGCCCGGCGAATTGTTGGCCAGCATCGTGCGTCCCTCGGAAAAGATCGATGCCAAGTACCGCGCTCGAAAGGTGTTGACCGGCGACGGCGAGGTGTTCGTCGGGATCGTCACCGAGGAGACAGCGGAACAATTGACGATGACCGATGCGACCGGGAAATCACGCACGCTAGCGGTCGATGAAATCGAGTTGATGGAACCGTCGGCTAAGTCGGTGATGCCCGACCAATTGCTCTCCGGCATGACGCCCCAGCAAGCCGCCGACCTGTTAGCCTATTTGAGATCGCAGCGCAAGATCGGACCGTTGCAACACAAGTCGGCGATCATTCGACGCACCCGCCAACCGGTCGTGATCGATGGACGACGTGACGAAGCCGCCTGGGCATCCGCGCCATCGGTCGGCGAGTTTGTGTTTACCTGGTGGAACGAAGGCGATGGACCGCGGCAACCCACCGACGCCAAACTGTTGTGGGACGATCAGTTCCTCTACGTTTCGTTCCATTGCACCGATAGCGATGTCTTGGCGACGCGGACCGAGCGCGACAGTGACGTGTATCGCGATGATTGCGTGGAGGTGTTCGCATCACCCGAGATCGCTCACCCTGAAAACTACTTCAATCTCGAAATGAACGCGCTCGGAACCCAGCTGGACAATTATCGTCCCCAAGGAAAAAACCCCGACGATGAATGGAACCCAGATGGAATTCGATGCGCGGTCGTCGTCGACGGAACATTAAACGATTCGACCGACACCGACCGTGGCTGGACCTTGGAAGTCGCCATTCCATTCCGATTGTTTCAACACGTCTTACCATCCGGTCGCCCCGAGGTCGGCGACCGCTGGCGGTTGAACCTGAATCGGCTCGAGGGCAACATGGCGGTCAAAAGCCAATGGTCGCAAGGCGACCGCAATTTCCCACGCTTCCACCACCCCGACTACTTCGGCTTTGTCGAATTTGTTGAGTAGAGCGTGGGCGAGGCTTCCGCGTTTGCGATTCGCGATTGTGGATCGCAAGCTGGAAGCGTACGCCACTGCAGATCATCCGTTGGTCGGGATAGCCAGCACGGGACAGGGTGCGTGACGGACGACTTTGTCGGTCGTCGTGCCACGAAAGACATCCAAGAACCCGTGAGCGCCGTCGGTCACCATGGCGATCAGGTTGGCTTTGGTTTTGCTGGCCAGCGCGATGATTTCAGACGCCGGATCGCCCGCCGGGACCACCTTCTGCTCGACTCGCCAGGGACCCTCGGGAATCTTGACGTCGGGCATCGACGTCGAGCCGACGTGGAACAGCGTCAACGTCGCGTTCTCGCTTCCCAGCGCCGAGATCGCGCGCAGCCCGCGTTCGATGGCCTCGCTGGAATGCGGCGTCTGATCGACCGGTACGATGATCCGATCGATGTTGACGGCGCCGGTTTCCAGCGAAACACAACCGTGCCCGCCGGCGGGCACAAACAATGTCGGCACATGCGTCTGATGCGCGATCTTCTCGGCCTTGGAGGGCATCAACCACGATGCCAGACCATCGCGACCGGAAGCGGCCAACACCATGAAGTCGATCGGGCGTTCTTGAAAAAAACCAGTGATCGCGTCGACAACGTCCTTTTGCTCGGCGATGACCTTTTCCACACCGACACCGAGCTTTTCTTGAATGTCGCTGCGTTTGGCGTCCGGTTCGATCAGCCCCCAGCGCTCGAGTGTCTTTCGAACCGCCGGAAAGCGATCCCAGTCTTCATAGGCGTCGTCGCCGACGTGCAACAACGACAACGTCGATTCATTGCTGAGCGCCAGACGCAAGGCGTGTGCAAATGCCAGCTGCGATTGGGCGGAAAAATCAGTCGGATGCAAGATAAAACGGGCGGGGGCACTCACGATCAGCTCGCCGAAAAGAAGAAAAGGGGACAGCCGGTGCGAACACGAATCACCGCAGTTTACTTGCCCCAGATGCGACGTGTGGGGCCAAATTGTCGCTCGGCAGGCGAAGCCCTCACGATGAATGAATCACCACCGGCGGCGAAACCAGGAATTCGCCCAACCGATCGCGATCGAGTTCGCCGCCGCAACCGGCCAACCGGGACGCGGTGACGTTTCCCTTGTCGATTGAAACGCCGACACAGGGCTCGTCCGCCAACAACACCGCCCCGTCCAGATCGGCAAAATCCAACAGCGGTAACAGCTGCGCCGCGCCGCTGATGCCGACCGAGCTTTCGACCATGCAGCCGATCATCGTTTTCAATCCCAGCCGGCGAGCATCCTTCAGCATTTGCAGCGCCGGCGACAGACCGCCGCACTTGCAAAGTTTGACGTTGACGCCGTGATACAGACCACGGCATCGCTGGACGTCATCAAACACCTGGCAGTCTTCGTCGGCAATGATCGGCAACGCCGATTCGCGATGAACCCGCTGCTTGTCCTCACGCGAGGCGTCGATCGGCAGCGGCTGCTCAATGAACTCCACTCCCAGATCCGCCAACGGCTTGGAATTGGCGATCGCCTCGTCTGCCGTCCAACCACAATTTGCATCGACGCGAAACACCGCGTCGGAGTGCCGCCGCAACTCGGTCACGATTTCAATGTCTCGCTTCGTGCCAAGTTTGATTTTGTAAACCCTCCATCCGGGCTCTTCATCCAGTTTTGCGATCATCGTTTCGGGCGTGTCGATCCCGATCGTAAAACTCGAATCCACGACGTCGTTCCATTCCAGTCCCCAATCCTGCCAGGCCGCGATCCCCAGTTTTTTGCCGTGATAATCATGCGCCGCCATGTCCAGCGCCGACAACGCAAACATGTCGCCCGCCGTCTCCTCTCGCATCATCGGCCAAAGATCCGCGGTAGACTCTGAGGCGTACCGATCGAGTGAATCAGGAGCGACCCGATTGAGTGACTCGATCATCGAATCGTAGCTGTGGCGATAGAACGAGTCTTCGGTCACTTCGCCATAGCCGCGGACGCCATCATGCTCCAGCTCCACGATCAAGCTCGATTGTGTCTCGATCGAACTGCGCGCGATCGTGAACGCGTGCTTCAGGGGCAACTTCAATCGATAAACGGTCAGCTTCATCGCCCCAGCACCTCGGCTCGCAATCCGATGCAGGCATCGACCAATTTGTCAGCACCGGTGCGATAGACGTCGCATGTGGGCAACCCAAACGTCGACTCCGCTCGCTCGATTTCCGCCAGCGCCTCTTCGTCGTTCAAATGACGTGTGTTGATCGCGATGCCCACGAACTTGCACGGATGCCGCAAATTTGCTGCAACCAGGTAAGCCTCCATCTGATCTTTCATCGGCGGAATGGGAATGTCATCGAGTCCCTTGACGTGCGTGCGTCCCGCTTCGTAACAAAAAATCAATCCGTCCGGGGCGCTGCCGTGCAACAACCCCAACGTCACCGCGGAAAAGGCCGGATGGGAAATGCTGCCTTGGCCTTCGATCAGCAAAAAATCGTGCTGTTCGTTTTGCCGGGCAAGTTGTTCGGCGGCACCACTGATGAAATCCGCGACGACGCAATCGATCGGCACGCCCTCGCCGGAGATCATGATGCCGGTTTGACCGGTGGCGAGGAATTTGGAATTCAGTTTGCGATCGACCAATCCTCGGTGGATCTCCAACGACGTGACCATTTTTCCCAGGCTACAATCCTGACCGACGGTATGGATGCGGATGCAGCCGGGGCGAAACCGGTGGCAATCCGCCGTCGACTTCAATCGATTGCGACGGACGTCGATCAAGCGGCTCTCGGATCCCGCCGCCGTGTCGATGTACTCCGCGTCCTCGGTCAGAAAATCGTGCAGCCCCGAAACGACGTCGATGCCTCGGCGGAGTGCTTCGAGGATGATCGGACGCCACTCCTCGGGCAGTTTTCCCCCGGGCGGCGCGATGCCGATGTACAAGGCATCCACGTCTAGAATCTCTGACAACCCACTCACCACGGGGATCGGTCCGCCGACCCCCAGCAAGTCCTGTGAGGTTGAACCCGCCGCGGCAGCATCGATGACGGCCGTGACATCTTGCGTGCGATATCGAAGCAGGCTGATCGCGGTCTTGGCCACGAACGGCGTGGAGTAGCCGTCGGTGAGAATCGCGATTCGACGGTGAGCCAACAGGGCTGGTCCCGTCTGTTCGAAATTGGCGGGTTGTTTATTCGTGTCGATGGCCATGGAGCGAATGAAATCGTCGACTTGGAGGGAGGAAAGTAGCCGGTCAAGGACCGTATGGTAACGAATCATCGCGCTGCGACAGATTCGACTCGGCGAAAATCGTTTCACCAAGTGTCCCGAGGTCTGGAAATCAACGCCAACCCCGTCCTGTTGATCACTGCCCTCACAATCTCGCCGTATATTGGTGGTCGAACGATCTCACGGTCCCACCACGACACTTTTTCTCTCACCTCTCGACGAGCAATCGATGAATCGTCATTTTACTTTCGCTACCGTCTTGTCTTTGACATGTTGTTTCTGCGACTCCGGCGGGGCTCAAGCACCTCAACCGCAACAACCAACGCCCCAGCAGCGGCGGCCACGGATCACCTTCGCCGAGGTGTTGCGGCGCGAGGATACGAACCGGGACGGGAAAGTGACGAAGGACGAATTCAAGGCGGCGCCGCGATTGTTCCAGCGTTTGGATCGCAATCGTGATGACGTGCTGACACGCGAGGATTTTCCGATCGCCGATCGCCTGAATGCCAACCGCCCGAACCCTGGCCGCCCGAATGCCGGTCGTCTGAATGCACCGGACGATGTCACCGTCGAACGGGACGTCGTCTTCGGTACCGGCGGCGGACGCGATTTGACGATGCATCTCGTGCTGCCGAAAGAACCGTCCGAGCGTCCGATGCCGGTCTATGTCTGGATCCACGGCGGAGGGTGGAGAAGCGGCACGAAAGACGGAGGCGTCGGCCAGGTCACGCCACTGGTCCGCAGCGGGTTCGTCGGAGCCACGATCGAATACCGGTTGACCGGCGAGGCCGCGTTCCCGGCTCAGATCGAAGATTGCAAGTGCGCGATACGATTCCTGCGTGCCCACGCGACAAAGTACAACCTCGACGTTGATCGCATCGCGGTCGGCGGCAGTTCAGCCGGTGGCCATCTGGTCGCCCTGCTCGGCACCTCCGGCGGGGTCAAAGCACTCGAAGGCAGCGGCGGCTGGCCCGATCAATCCAGCCGCGTGCAGGCGGTCGTGGACCTTTACGGCCCCACCGACTTCAATACCTTTGTCACCACACCCGGATACGAGGCGCACAACCGCGACGGTTCGCCGGAATCAAGACTGCTCGGCGGCGGCGAAGTGCTGAAAAAACCAGACGGAATCAAGCAAGTCAACCCGATCACCTACGTCGACAAAGACGACCCGCCGTTCCTGATCATCCACGGCAGCGACGACCGTACGGTACCGCCCAACCAAAGCGAATTGCTGCACCAAGCATTGCAAGCGGCAAAGGTCCAAAGCACGCTGCACGTCATTGAGGGTGCCGGACACGGCGGTCCCCAGTTCGCCCAACCCGAAATCCGCAAAATGCAAGTCGACTTCTTGCTCAAGACGTTCAAGGTGGCAAGTCCAGAGTGATTGATTCGGGGCAGAATGATGGCGACGACGACCTTGCTCGTCGCTGCCCCAATCACTCCACACACCCAATTTTTTTTACCGTTCGATTTTTTTACCGTTCCATTTTTTGACCACTCCATTTTTTGACCACTCCATTTTTTGACCACTCCATTTTTTGACCACTCCATTTTTTGACCAACCCATTTTTTGACCACCCATTTTTTGACCACCCATTTTCTGACCAACCCATCCGCCTCCACCAAAGCCTCATTGCCCCCAACCTCACACTGACAGCAGTCGCGCCGCAGCATCACCTCAGCTCCAATTCTCATCGGCGACGAATCCCCGGTAGCGACGCAGGATCCGTTCACGGTGGATGTTGAAAAAGATCATGGCCAACAACACGAGCATGCCAAAGCCGATCAGGATCACGGCCCGGATGACGCCTCCTTCGCGGTGAAATTGCAGCCCGAGTTGGCCCAGAACGTTGATCACCAAAAACGCGATCCCGATCGAAACGAAGGGCCGAATCCGCAACGAAATCCCTGTCGCGATCCCGATCAGGCTGAGCATCAGGACGACGATGAACTGCGTCAGTCCCGCATCCTCCTGAAAGAACACTTCGAAGGTCGAAACGGCCAAGATGGCGCCCGCGGCGGCTGAACGAATTCCACTGAGCGCTCGCGGCTTCAAGTCCTTGCGATGCAACTGGGCAAAGATCAACACCGTGACGGCGGCCGGAATCACATAGACCTGTGCCAGCCCGGTCCATTGCTTGGCCTCCGGAATCCAAAGATAGATCGCCAAGTTGAACAGGGCAGCGGCAACGTAGACCGTCCATCGAGCGTGCGTGCGATGCGAAACCACCAGGTAGAACGAGCCGGCCGCCAGAGACGTGAATGCGGCTACCGCCTTCTGATCCAGTGGCGTCACCAGCATCAAGACGACCGGCGAAAGCAGCGCCATGTGATAGGTCGGATTCAAGAACACGCCAGCCCGCGGATTCTGCGAGCGGCCGATCAGAATATTGGCCCCGTACAGCAGAAAGCTGTATCCGACGACGGAAAACGCCCCGAGGGTGCTGCGTTCAAACGCGATTCCCAACAGCGAGGTGCACAGGTAAATCAACGATGCGAAAATCGCCGCAACCGACAAGTAGACCAGCAACTCGCGTCCCGATTCCCAAGCCATCCACAACCAACTGGCCGCAACCAAAGCCATCGCGATGGCGAATACCGGCGAGGGGTTCAACATCGTCATCGATGCCGCGGTGATCACGACTGCGACCGACGCGATCACATGGGAAAGCGTGATCAACGAGCGGCTGACACCTCGTGTATAGTCGTCCACAGAGGCATCGGACGCCCCGGCGTTGGAATTCGCGTGACACCGGAATCCGAACTCGATCGCGACGTAGCCCAATGCAAATCCCGCGGTCGCCAATGCGGCAAAGTCGCGCGACAACATCGGATCCCCATAAAGGACGACGGTCGCCACCAGGCCAATCGGCAACAGGATCGCCGACGCGATGGTTGCGTAGACGTTTCGCCAACTCACGCCCGTCAACAGGCAACTGATCGACGCCAGCAGCAACGTGACCGTCAAGTTCGGAAAGTCTGGACGAACGATCCGGAAGATCGGAAACGTGATTGCGACGGCCAAACTGGTCATGCCCATCGCCCAGCCGACCAACGCGCGCCCCATCGCCGCCTCTTCGGTCGCGGTGATCGGCAATCGGAGTATCGATAACATGCGTTTTCCGACGCTGCGATTCAGCGGAACCGCGATCATCCCCCAAACCAACCCCATCACGGACAACGCGACATCCGGGGTGACGTCCCAGCCACGTTTCAGACAGGCTCCGAAAAAGCTGATCACCGTACTTGCAATCAACAAGTGCACCAGCGCGGGATGAGGTCGCAGGTAGATGACGTGGAAGAATAACGCAACGCACAGACCGCCGCCCAACAACCAATTCCAGTTGGGGTCGGGTTCCGCCACGCCCGAACGAATCAGCAGCAAACTGACCGACTGCACGAGCAAACATCCCGACGCGACCACCAACGGCCAGCGATAGAACGAGCGTTCGCAGCAGGCATCCGAGAGCCCCAACCAAGACTGGACACGCTGTGATCCGAACTTGACCAAGCGAGCCATGACGACCAAACCATTCATCGCGATCAACGCGATGAACATCAACGAGGCGGCCGACCACCCCATCGCGTCGTTGACCAGCAACAACGGGCCGGTGCTTCCCAGCACCACCGCCACGTCTAACCAGATCACCTTGCGTGATGCCCGAACGGTCAGCAAACTCACTACCGCGGCCAACGTCAACGTCAACGCGATCGGGCCCAGTGCCAGACGCTGCACCCATGGGGCAAAACTGGTGATCAGCACCGGTCCCGTGTCGTAACCGGCCGTTCCGATCGCAATCAAGATTGCCGCCAGCGATGCCGCCATGGCAAGTCCCACTGCAAAGTTGGACAGCGGTCTCGCAAACGTCACGATACCGGCCGCTCGATGCGGTTTCGTCACGCTCTCGATTCGCCCCCACTCCATCGTCAACAAACCGGCCCCCGACAGGAACAAGGCGGTCAGTGCCGCCGCCGGACCGATCGACAGCACACCGGCGTTTGTAGAAGCAACCACCAACACACACACCGTGACCGCCAGACACGCCAGGTAGACCAGCAGACGCCCAAGCGAAAACCGATGCAAGACATTCATCGAGCGGGCACCGAGCAATAACGTCAACGTGCCGATGCCGCTGGCGACCAACATCGGCACCAGCGAAGCCGTCGGCGAATCAACCTTCCACGCGTAAAGGCTTTGAGCGATTGCGATGATCGCCAGCACCGCCGACGACCGGATCAGGGGCCGTTCGTAAATTCGAACCAACGGAGAATCAGAAGCGTTGTTCCTCGGATGCTCCGATGTAGCCCCGCCCAACCGCTCGCAACCATAACCGACCACCCAGAAAACGATCGCGATCAGCGACCAGGTGACGCCCACTCGCGGATCCGTTCCTCCGCCTCCCGGGAACCACGGAAATATACTCACCACAGCGAGAGCGGCGGCGAGGTAGGTCAACAACGCGTTGTCATAGAGTTTCGCGGCGATCGCACAGACCATCCCAGCGACGATCAACGTGACAAACCCCGGCATCGCCCATCCAGCCCAGGTGCCCTGCCACACGATCTGGACCAAAACGATCGTGACACCAATCTGAGCAAACAGAACGGCAGCGTGGCAAAGCGGCTGGAACCACAACGATGACCACGAATCGCCTTGAAGCGGCAGCCGCAACGTCGTCCAGATGCTGGGCGGCAGGCGACGCCCGCCGGTGGATTCTGATCCATCGACGCCCTTTCGATGGCTCACCGCTCGATCGCTGGCCACGGCGATCGTGATCAGGACCAAACCGAGCAACGAATTTGCCGCGGCGACCATGGCCGCGTCCGGTCCCCAACCGCCTACGTCCCAACGCCCTGGGGCAAACAGGACCAGATGGACCACCATCAATCCGAGTGACGCCAGCGACAGATAGCTGCCAAACTGTGTCCGATAGGTGCCGCCCGACAAGGCAAACACGACCACCAGGATGCCGCATGAGAGAGCCAGCGGCAACGACAGTTCATTTCCGGCCAGCCCCAGCATCACAGCACCGAGCAGAACCAACACACCGATTGTCGCAACAAGGTGTTGCAGCAATCCACTGTAAAGTTCCCGAGACTGCCGCCTCGACGAGTCCTCAGCGTCTCCGTCGGCCGAAACCGCCAGGTGCATCGAAACCACCGCCGCCAAGCACCAACCGGCCAACAGTAAACTCGCGGCAAGGACGAGGTGCCATGCCATTGCAATGCGATCGGTCAGCATCGCGAGCGTGGTGAAGTGAGTGGTCAAGTGAACGCCGACACCGAACGTCAGAACGGCAGCCACATAAAGCAATCGTCGTTCAATCGCATCGCATCGCATCCTGCCACCGGCACGCCCAGATGAAGTGGCGGCTTGATCCAGCACCGCGAGCATGCCGAATCCGTAAGTGAAGGTGGCGATCAACCAAACCAACGATGCCAGAAAAATCGGTTGAACGGCCATCCAGATCGGCATTTGCCCCCAATGCATCGCCAGCGGGACGAGCGTGGCCGCTGCCACGACGGTCGACGTTTGCGCCAGCGGCTTGGTCCACAACGTTCGGTCTCGCGAAACCAACGGCAACGGCGGATGTTCCCAGCATCGGATCAATCGCCACGCCATACCACCGCTTCGCCCCTCGCCTTCACCGTCCGCCCCGGTACCTTCCGCCGGCAGCCAGCACCACGAAGCGATACCAAAGACTGACGCCATCAACGCCATCGCAAGCGTTTGGTCGGCCAAGTGTTCCGACGGACCGACCCACAGCGCGACTCCGGCCAGCACCGCAATCAATACCGAACCCAAGGCCGCATACGTTTGCAAACGCGACTGGTAGATGATTCCGGAAATCCCAAATGCAACTGTCAGAACCACCGCCGTCAAAGAATGCAGAGGCGCTGACGCCGCAAACGATGCCGAATCGAAAAAGCACATGCCGGACAGGCCGATCAAACACGATGCGGCCAGCAGCAGCGCCAGATGCTGCAAGATTCCGCTATAGAATTCGCGGTTGGCACGTAGATCGGATTCACGGGAGGGGTCAACGCGTGAAAGCCGCCGATTGATTGCCCAGGTCACCGTGATTGCGATCAAGCAACTCGACAACGCAATGACGGATCCGACCAACAAGTGAACGCCGTTTCCATCGTCGCCTAGCCAACCTTCGTTCAACCCGACTTGGGCTGCCGAATGGATGGCCGCAAACGCCAGCACAACGCTAGCGACGTAGATGGCGCCAACGCGATAGGCACGGGTGCTCAACAGAAACGTGACGCTTGCCAGGGCGAAGGTCATCGGCGCCGGCCGGATCCAAAGATGACTCAACGACCATGTCGCATCGCTGTGCATCGATGCGAGCACGGCAATCGGACTGCACAGCAACGCATAGGTCGCCAAGGGACGGATCCACAGCCCCAACCCTTCCGCCGGCAGCGCCGGCAGAGCGATCATCCACGACGCCGACGACTGTTCGGATCGCCCCGCATCCGACAAGCGTTTGAACCCAAAACAGGACACCAGGGCGGCGAGAAGACTGAGACCGGCGAGGATCGTCGACGTTTGGACCGTCATCCACGTAGTCGATTCCATCCCGCTGAACACGGCCAGTGTCAGCGCGGTCAACGAACAATACGATGCCAATTGCGTCCGGTAGACCGACGCCGCCAGTGCAAACAGAATCGCCACCAGCGAAGCCGAACCCATCGTCCACAACGGCAGGTCGGTACTCAGCCAGACACCCCAGTTGCCCGCCAGTGGGACGACAGCAACGATCGCCGTGACGTGAAACAACCAACCGCTGTAGTACGCCCGATTGGCGACGACCGACGACTCTTTCTCTTCCGCACAACGCCGCAGCCATGCCGTGCACCACCAGGCACAGCCACCGGCGACGAGCCATCCGAGCAACGAGACGGCCGACAGAATCGTCATCTGACCAGCAACGACCTCATCGGCCGCCCAGTCCGTGAACCAGTATCGCTGGGCAACTGCACCCACGGCGAAGTAGGTGGCCAGAATACCCGTGACGTAGAGCCATGGCTCGCGATAGTTGCGTGTCAGCAACACCAGCACCAAAGCAGCGATCGCGGCCCCCCACAACACACTGCCGGAAAAATCAGCTTGCACGACATGCACGATCGAAATTGCAAGCCCCAGCAACGCCAACGGAATCCCACCGAGCGAGAGGGGACGCGACAGCAGCCCCGGCAATTCATCGGCCAAGGGAAGCCCGACACGGTCGAACCAGCGGACTCGGTCGCCGACCGACAGGCGTCGACCTGCTGCAAATGTGTGATCAAGCCACGTGGCGGCGATCGCTGCCAACAGCCCCAGCCCCGCACTCCACACCGGGATCAACGTGACCGCTGCGATCATCAGGAAGTACATCGGCAGTTGCGATCGATACTGCAACGCGCACGCGATGCAGCCCAACATCGATCCCGCCAACGCGATCCCGTCTAACATTCCGACGGCATGAAAGTGGTACGGATTGGCGCCGAAGATGTGGCGTGAGAACACCAGTCCGATGACGCACACCGACGCCAGCATCGAAACGTCGACCAGCGGTGTCCGCCAACAGAGTTTCAGCCCCCGTCGCTCGCCCGCCCAGGCCATTAGTCCCGCGACCGAACCGATACCCGCCAGCACCACCGTCGCAACGGGGCCGCCGGCAGGTGCGACACCGAAGAACGCGGCAAGCCCCGCCAGGCCGCCGGCCAGATAGATCAGCGTCGGTTGTCGCCGGACAAACGAAGTCAGCAAAAAGAAAACGCAGTACACGGCAAATGTGACACCGAGCCAAACCGGCGCGACGGCTGGAGTGTAGAAATGCGTCCAAAAGGTGACACCGAACAGCGCCGCTGCCAAACCCCATTGCACGATCCGAAATGGCGTGGCAAATCGAAGCGATTCGAGCATCGTGTCGAGTGATCGCTCACCTGCAATGGACCGTCGTTCGTCGGACTCCCGCTTGCGCTGATCCCAATGGCTAAAGTAGTGATCCAGCAGCGTGATTCCGGCAAACAGCGGCAGCGACGCCAGCCCCCAGCTTTCCGGCCCGAATGCCTGCAGCACCCACTGGGTGACCAGCACATGGTATTCGGCAATGATCGCCAGCAGCAGCAAGAACAACGGCGGAATCGATTCGTAACGCCAAACCAGCCATCCATACAAACCGATCGAGATCAACAACGCCTCCGCCGCACTCACGCTCTGTATCCACGGTGAATCCACGGCCATCGAACTGAGCCGATGGAACGCGTCGGCAACAATCGGAACGGTGGAAACCGAAACACCCAGAAACGAAATCGCGTAACCGACGAACGTGAATCGGCTGAAGCGACGCGGTTCGTTGTGCAATGATTTCAGTCGGTTGTCTGTGTCGAACAACATCACGGCCAACAGAACAAGCAGCGGCCCGTAGTGAGCCGACGTGATCAGGCCGTGCCCGTGTCCCGCCCAAGACGGCGTGCCGCCGACCGCAACGTGCAAGAACGTCAACGTCACCACCGTCGCGTAGGCCAGGGTGCCAAAGATGAAGAACGTCGTTGTCCTTCGCCGCAGAAAGACCCGTTTGATGAAGTCGCGATTGAATCGGTACACCCCGTAACCCAGAATCGCCATCGCCAGGTACTGAGTCATCGCCAACCCGATCGCTCCGGCCAACGGATTCGACGCAGCGAGAAAACGCAAACCCGGTGCCAGTAACATCACACAACAGATACCGATCAAGACCCGCGAGTAGGTCCGATAAAACGGACGGGCGAACAAACCCGACGTGATCATCGACACGCCATAGAAGGCTGCCGCGGAAACAACACCGAACACGAGCCCGATGACAATGGCCAGTGGATTCATCATTTACCTCATGCCGGCTTGGACGATGACATCGCCGGTCGCACCGGGCACCAACGTCGTTAAGACCGCAGCCGCGAACACCAAGGGAATCAACAATGCAACAATCACCAGCAACACATTGCTGGAACTTTCCAGTTGCGGGTACTTCAATCGCATGAAGTACGCCATCGCGAAAAACATGCCGGTGGTCGTGGCCAGTGACAGGTAAACCAAAGAGTGCATCAGCACTTGGTTCTGTTCGATGTTGCCCCAGAACGATACGATCAAGACCACAAAACCGGCAATCACTAGAAACGCACCGACGAACCAGCCGACGTTGTCCAGCAGAAACGGCTTGAGTACCGCGGACCATTGCGACGCCGAATCGATCAACCGCTGCGTCGCACTGGGGACCTCCTCGTCCTCCACCGCAAAGCTCCGCGCGGCCGGCGTCGGACGTTGGGACGGCATCGGATTCCACATCGGATCGGTCGGCTGCACAGCGGGCGGTTCCTCGCCCGCCGATGGCAACTCTGGAGCGGTGTCGGGGACGGCAACCTGCTGGTCAACCGGCGGCTGTTGCACCTGTTCCGCTGCGACCTGATTCGCTGGGACTTGATTCGCTTCGACACGATCCGCTGCGACCTGATCGAGCGACTCCGTCGGGCCGACAGTGGATTCAACCGACTCGGCCGCCCGCCGGGTCTGGACTGCGGCCAATGCCTGTTGTACGGCTTCGCTATTGGGGCGCAACTCGCGTGCCCGAGAAAGTTGTTGTTGCGCCTCGTCGACTTGCCCTCGTCGCAGACACGCTCGTGCGGAAGCGACCAGTCGGTCGACTTCGCGTTCGGTTCGCTCCTCCACCTCCCGGGCCTGGATCTCCCGCGACATCGATTCGGTTGGGACGATGCCGGGATGCTGCCGGTCCAACGACCGCAACGACTCGATCGCCTGCTCATAGCGTCCCGCTTGCGCCGCGGCCCTTGCGCCGCGAACCAGATTGTCAATCGCGATCGTCTCTGACCGCTCCGCGTTTCGATGTTCGAGTTCGCCCAGTTGCTTTCGATAGAACGCATGGATCGTCGCGGCCTGATCGCCTGGCACTTCGCATGACCGAGCAAGCTGCTCCAGATCGGCTAAGACTCGTCGATAAAGTTGCTTCCGTTCGGACTCTTTCTTGATGACGTCCGCGGGCGCCGGTTCGAATGCGGGATGCGGCAAGGGTGCGTGGCAGCCGTCGCACCAGAGACGAAAGAAGGAGGTCGGATGGCCGCACGCGGGGCAACGACAATCGGATGCATTCATGGAACGGCAAGCTCATGTTAGGAAACGAATGCACGTGCAGCTATTTGTTAGCGGTAGGGCGCAAGCCCTACGGTCCCTCAACGCGTTTCCCACGCCAACACCGGACGCCTCGCGCCGTTCCGCGAACACCTGCTGCTATTTGTTAGCGGTAGGGCGCAAGCCCTCCGGTCCCTCACCGCGTTTGCAACGCCCACACCGGACGCCTCGCGCCGTTCCGCTAACACCTGCAGTTCAATCACTCTGTCACGGTTGCCCGTCGACAGTCGCCTGCTGCTTCAACGCCGCCAGTTCCAATTCGACTTCGGCATCCCGCTGGGCCTGCTCGACATCGCGATCCAGATCCGTCGACAAATCGGACAGCTCGGCATAGGCCGCCGCTTCCGCCTCCATGCCTTCGATCTTACGTTCCATGCGGTCGAATTTGTCAAAATTGCGCTGCACCCGATTCATCGAAGGCGCAACACCCTGGACTTCGCGTGACGCTTCGGCCGCCATCTGGCGTGCGATCAAACTGTCGCGACGGCGAACCGCTTCCTCCAGTTTTTCTTCGATGCGTCGCAAGTCCGACTTGAGTGCGTCGCTGGTCTTGCGGGCGGCTTCCCATTGAGGCTGCAAGCTGGCGGCGATCTGATCGTATTCCTTCTTGCGGGCCAAGCACTTGCGCGCCAGATCGTCGTCGTCGCGTCCAACGGCCGCTCCGGCTTTCGCCCGCCACTGTTCGGCCAGACCGCGATTCTTCTGCAGATTCGCCTCCAGCTGTTTTTCACCGGCAATCGCCTTGGCTACACCGTCGCGTGCGACAGCGATCTGTTCCTCCATTTCGAAGATCAACATCTTGACCATCTTTTCGGGGTCTTCTGCCCGATCCAGCATGTCACTGACGTTGGCATTGATAATGTCCGACACTCTTGAGAAAAAGCTCATCGTCAGGCTCCTGCAAATGGGGGAAAGAGGGAGACCGGCATGGACAACATCCATCCTGGCAGCATTTCAGATGCCAAGTCACGTGGCCGGACGGATCCGGGGAGGCTTTCGTGATCCCCGTGGCACGTGTCCCCTTCACCTACACCAGAACCTTCCGGAGTAAACGTGTTGCGCACCGAATTCCGATTTTTTTGAAGTCGGTTTCGGACGGCTCGTGGACATGGCGGTTCGACGCCAGTGCCGTTGTGACGATTTTGTCGAAAACAAAGCAGTGTGCGAATGGACACTTCCGTCAGCGTGACCTCCTGGCCGCCGAAAGCGCTCTTTTTTCGTGCTTCCGTGGCCGCCATCCATTAGCATAGGGTGATGCGGGCGAGGTTGCGTGCGAACGTCACGGCCCCCCTTCTATCGAGATGCAGGTGAGACTCTATGACCACGATACTGATCGTCGACGACTCCCCGGTCGATAGGCACTTCACGCGCGACCTGATTGCGGATCAGCCAGGCTTTCAGATTGTCTTTGCCGAACACGGTCTCGACGCGTTGCAGCAGATGCGTCACTCGGCTCCCGACTTGGTCATCACCGATCTGGTCATGCCAGAAATGGATGGTTTGGAATTGGTGCGTGCTTCCCGACGCGAGTTTCCGGAGATCCCCATGGTGTTGATGACCGCCTACGGCAACGAATCGTTGGCGGTTGACGCCTTGTACGAGGGTGCGGCCAGCTATGTCCCCAAAGCCAAACGGGTGGAGCGGCTGGTGGAAACCGTCTACCGGGTCCTGGCCCGTGCCCGCGCCAACCGCAATCGCAACCGGTCGACCAAGTTCTATGGCAAGATCAATGCGACGTTCTACCTGGATAACGATCTCGACAAGATCCCCGCGTTGGTCGACTATGTCCAACAGATCATTGGCGGGCTGGAACTGAGCGACGAGACCGAGCACATCCGTGTCGGCGTGGCATTGGAAGAAGCGCTGCTCCATTCGATCTGGCACGGCAACCTGGAATTGACCAGTGACGAACTCGATCGCAGTCGTGCCGCCGGTTGGGAAGCACTCAAGGAGCTGATTTCGCAACGTCGTTCGCAATCGCCCTATCGTGATCGACAGATGGTGCTGGAAGTCCATGTCACCAACAGCACGGCACGGTTCGTCATTCGCGACGGCGGCGTCGGAAACCAACGCCTCTCTGCCCGCACGTTCACGCGTGAAGACTATTTCGGGACGGGAGACGGAGTTGGCATCGCGCTGATGAGCACGCTGATGGACAAGGTCACCTACAACGAAACCGGAAACGAGCTGACACTGATCAAGGTCAGCCAGAACTAACAGTAGGTCACGCTGTGCGTGACAATCGACATGCACAGCATGCCCTACTGCCCCTTCAATCGCACCGCATCGATTTCTTCGTAGCTCAACGAATGCGTTGTATCGATCGTGATACGGATCGCATCAACGGTGAAACTGGTCAGCGGCCACGACACGTCGTAGTCCACCGGTGTCCCGGGTTGGCTGGTATCGGGTCCGATCGGCATCACGTGAAATTGCCCGCTGACCGCATCCCGGACGTCCACCGCGCGCACGAACCCGTTGCCAAAGGTTTCGCGAATGACCACACCGGACGAACGGACCGGAACTTCAAATCCGACGGTCAGGGTTTGATCGCCGCTATTTGCGTAACGCGGCGCCCACGCGGTGCGGGCATCGCCATAGGCGAACGTGTTCGGTTCGCCCAACGCATCGGCGGCTGACCATCCGAAGGGACTGTACTGGGAACTGAAGTCGATGACGGTCGAAGCGTATTGCCACAATTCCACTGCAAACGATGAGGAAAACACGTCGTCTACCGCTTCGCCGCCGACACCGTTCGCGTTCTGATCCATCAGGTTTCCAGCGACATCGCGAATCTCCGGCCCAATCGAGTATGCATAGACACCCATTGCCGTTTGCGTCGCGAACCGGATCTGATAGGTGTCATCGCTGAGCTGGACGACTTCATCGACCGCCAACGCTCCAGCGGGACCGGACAAGCTGACCACATCGTCCGGCGTAAAGCTGAGAGGATCGATCGGCTCATTGAACATCACCGTGATCTGGTCGATCGGGCCGGAGTGCGTTGCATCGGGAACCGTCGCGATGATCCGGGGGCCGCTCGTATCGGGTGCGACGATGCCACGCAGACGCACCGAATCAATTTCTTCGTACGAGAAGGAGTGGTTGGTATCGATCGTGATCCGCAGCGCGTCGACGTCGTAAGTCGTCATCGGCCAGGAAACAAAGTAGTCGACTGGCGTCCCCGGCTGGCTGTCATCGGTATCCGTCGACACGATGTGAAAGGTTCCGGTTTCGCTGTCGCGGGCTTCCACCATCCTCACGAACCCGTTGCCGTAGGTTTCGCGAATGATCGCGCCGGTCGCTGACACGGGCGTTTCAAACGCGACGGTCAACGTCTCGGTCGTCCCGTTGACCGCCCCTGGCGCCCAGGCGGTGCGTTGATCGGCATAGACGAACGTGTCCGGCGGCCCAAGGGTTTGAGACGCGGACCACGACGTTGCGCTGTACTGTGAGCTGAAATCGACGACGGAACTCGCGTCTTGCCAAAGCTCCAGATCGAACCTGAGCTCAAAGACGTCGGTGGAAGGATCGCCGGAAACTCCGTCGCCGTTTTGATCCATCGCATTGCCCGCCAAATCGACGACATCCGGACCAACGGCCAACGAATACGTTCCCCAATCGCTCTGCGGTGCAAACCAAACCCGGTAGACCGTTTCGGAAACGGATTCGATCGAGTCGATGGAGATCGGACCGCCGGGGCCGTTGAACGAGGAGAAATCGTCCAGCGAGAGACTTCCCACGTCGATCGGCTCATTGAACGTTAATTCCACATGGTCCACGGGGCCGGGATGCCCGGCGTCGGGTAACCAAGCGACCACGCGCGGGCCGGTCGTGTCCGGTGGGACAATGCCCCGTAATCGCACCGAATCAATTTCTTCATACGACAAAGAATGATCCGTATCGACGGTGATCCGAACCGCGTCGACGCGGTAGTCGGTCAGCGGCCACGACACGTTGTAATCAACCGCCGTCCCCGCTTGGCTGTCGTCCTGGGCGGTCGAAACCAAATGGTACTCGCCCGTGTCGGCGTCACGAACATGCACCGCCGTGACAAAACCGTTGCCGAAGGTTTCACGAATGATGACACCGGTCGATTGAACCGGCGTCGCGAATCCGACCGTCAGCGTTTCGCTGGTTCCATTGATGGCACGTGGCGCCCAAGCCTGCCGCGAGTCCCCATAGGCAAAGGTGTCCGACGCACCGAGTGCTTGCTCGGCCGACCACGATGTCGGACTGTACTGAGAACTGAAATCGACAACCACTTCGGCAAACTGCCACAGTTCGACCGTGAACTGGACGACGTAAGCATCCTCCAACGGCTCTCCGTCGATTCCATCCCCATCCTGGTTCATCGGTTTTCCCTTCAGATCCAACAGATCTGGGCCGACCGACAGCGAGTAGTCACCGAACGCGGTCTGCGGCGGGAACGTGATTTCGTAGCGGGTGCTGGTCAGTCGATTGACCGCGGTTGCTTGGATTGCACCCTCCGGGCCTGCGAAGCTCGACACGTCGTCGAGCGTGAAGGAACCATCTTGAATCGGCTCGTCAAACGTCAGTTCGACACGGCTGACCGGACCGTTGACACTACCCTGCAGCGTCGATTCGATGATCCGAGCACCGTCGGTATCCGGAACCGTCACCCCGCGCAACTGGACCGCATCAATCTCTTCGTAAGCATTGAGATTGTGATCGGTATCGATCGTGATCCGCACCGCGTCGACCGGATAGCTGGTTTGCGGCCACGTCACGAGAAAGTCAAAGGGGACATTGGGCAAACTGTTGTCTTGCGGCTGAGCCACGGTGGCGAACTCTCCGGTCGTCGCGTTGCGGGCTTCGATGGTTCGCACGAATCCATTTCCAAATGTTTCCCGAATCACGACGCCACTGGCCAACAAGGGTTCCGCAAAGCCGACCGTCAAAAACTCTTCGGTCCCGTTCTCTGATCGCGGCGCCCAAGCCGTTTGCAAGTCACCGTAGCTGAACGTATCCGGTGCCCCGAGTGCCTGCGCGGCTGACCAGGCCGTTGTCGTGTACTGGGAACTAAAATCAATCACCTCATCCGCGTACAACCATCTCTGCAGCGTGAATTGGATGTCGTACCGATCATCCTCCACTTCGCCACCGACCCCGTCTTGGTCTTGGTCGATCACATTCCCGGCGAGATCGGTGATCGCCCCGCCGATCGTCAGCCGATAGGTTCCCAACACATCCTGCGTCGGGAAAACGATGTCGAACTCAGTCTGCGAAACAGACTCGATCGCCGAAACGCCGATCGGTCCGGCCGGTCCGACGAAATCGCTGACCCGAGCGACGGTGAACGAATCAGCCGCGATCGGTTCGTCAAACGTGATCCGCACCCGATCGACCGGAACATCCACGGCGTCTTGGGGCGAGGCAGCGACGACGTAGGGTCCGACGGTATCGGGCACGATCGTGAACCCGCCGATGAATCGGTCTGCCGTCACTTCGCCGTTGATGCCGTTGGCATTTTGGTCCATGGCGTTGCCGAACGGATCGACGATGTCCGGCCCCAAGGTGATCACGTAGTCACCGAGTGCCGTTTGGGGTTGGAAGACGATTTCAAACACTCGTCCGGCGGAACCGGAAACAGCTTGAACTGCGGTGACCGCAATCGACCCCAACGGCCCCTGGAAATCCACAATGTCATCGGTTGTGAAGGAATCGACATCGATGCGTTCGTCAAAGGTAACACGCAGTCGATCCTGAACCTTCATCACGTCGCCGTCAGGAACGTTTGCAACAACGATCGGGCCGTTTTCATCGGGCGCCACCGCCGCGGCGACGTTCAATCGTCCGCCCGTCGTGGTGCGCGACTGGAGGGCCGGGATCACGTCGACCGTGTCCAGAAGACGATCGCGGATCTTCCCAGACGGCCAATCAGGATGCTGACTCCTGAGCAATGCAACGGCTCCGGCAACATGCGGCGTCGCCATCGACGTCCCGTTGAATGTGCTGTAGGTGTTGTTTCGTGTCGTGCTGTAGATACCAACGCCGGGCGCCCCCAGGTCGACCTGGGTGGCTCCGAAGTTGGAGAAGGTCGCCAATGCATCGTTGTGGTCGGTCGCCGCAACCGCGATCAGATTGTCATGGGGAAAATTGGCGGGGTAGAAAGGCCGTGTCTCGTTGTCGTCGCCGATTTGGTCTCCGCCACCGTTGCCCGCCGCCGCGACCACGATGTGATCGGCCGCCCGCGCGTACTCGATGGCATCGGCGAGTGCCTGAGACGCGGTGCCGTTGAACCCCCAACTGTGGTTGGAGATCGTGGCGCCGTTGTCGACCGCGTATTGGATGGCGCTGACGGCGGCGGCGGTCGATCCGCCGCCGGAGGCATTCAAAAATTTGACGGCCATGATCTGAACGTTCCAACTGACGCCGACCACGCCGATCCCGTTGTTCGCCACCGCACCGATCGTGCCGGCAACGTGCGTCCCGTGATTGTGGTCGTCCATCGGGTCGCCATCACCGGAAACAAAGTCGAACCCATGAACGTCGTCGATAAAGCCATTGCCGTCATTGTCGATCCCGTCACCAGCAACCTCACCCGGGTTGGACCACATGTTCGCGGCCAAATCTGGATGCAGATAATCGACCCCGGTATCAATCACCGCGACGACCGTGTTCGAGTCTCCCGTCGTGATCGCCCACGCTTCACTTGCATCGATGTCGGCATCCACGGTGCCGCCGGTTTGTCCCGTGTTGTGCAGCCCCCAAAGGCTGTCAAAGCCTGGATCATCGGGGACCACCGAAAGCCGGATCTCGTAGTTGGGTTCGGCATAGATCACGCCGGGATGGTGTCGATAAAAATCAAGCGTCTGGTCGACATCCAGGCCCTGCGGCAGTTCGACTTGCTTCAGCCCGGGCAACGCGGAAAACTCGGCGATCGGATTGCTCGACGAGGTCGCCGCACCGGCATGAAACCGCACCAGCACACTTTCGGAATCAAACGCGCCGGCGTCGATGTCCAGCGAAGGGGACTCAACCGCCAGGGCGGCATCCAACAGACAACGTGTCTCCAAGACTTCGAGTCGTCCGGCGCGGCGGCGCCGACGACGCTCCGCGATTGATTTGCGGCGTCGTAATCGAGATCCCATTGCAGACAGCCTCGCTGGTCAACACGAACGCGTGAATTGCCCCGACAACCAACGAGTCTACTGCCTACAAGTTTGCCCATCAGCGCTTCCCCACGACTCTGCCGAGTTTGGCAAAACTTTCGTATTACATAAGCGGCGGACCATCGGTCGTCCGTGCGGGACGGGCACACCCGCACGTCGAAACGCAACAGCGGCTCGACAAGAATTCATCTGTAAATCAGTCCAGGTCGCTGACGCCGCCCCCACTTCCTTCCCGTCTACGATAGCCTGATGAACCTGCCCCACGCCGAACCACCACGCCAACTGCCGCCGAGATTTGATGGATACGCCCTCGTTGAAGATCCTCGTGTGTGGCGCGACGGGCTACGTCGGCGGCCGTTTGGTTCGATTGCTGTTGGACCAAGGCCACTCCGTGCGCTGCCTGGTCCGAAACAAGCAGAAACTGAGCAAATTCGGCTGGCGTGACCATCCGCGATTACAGGTACTCGAGGGCGATTTGCAGGACCGCGAAGCGATTGACACGGCGGTCGTCGACATCGACGTGGCGTACTACCTAGTGCACTCCATGATCGCCGCCAGCGACAAGTACGCGCAGCGCGATCGCGAGTTGGCTGAAAATTTCGTCGCGGCGATCGATCAATCCCCGTGTCGTCAGATTGTCTACCTGGGTGGCCTCGGTGAACTCGGTCCCGATCTCAGTCGCCACCTGAGAAGCCGTCGCGAAGTGGCCGAGATTTTGCAAACCAGTACCGTTCCGGTCACGGTACTGCGTGCCGCGATGATCATCGGGTCCGGTTCGGCGTCGTTCGAAATCCTGCGTTACCTGGTGGAACGTTTGCCGATCATGGTGACGCCGAAATGGGTGAACACAGAAACTCAGCCGATCGCCATTCGTGATGTGTTGCGGTACGCGGTGGAGTGTATCAGCGTGCCGGAAACCCGCGGACGAACGATCGACATCGGCGGATCGGACGTGATGACGTATCGCGAACTGATGCAAGCGATGGCCAAGGCGATCGGTTTACCCAGACGCATCATCGTACCGGTGCCCGTGTTGACGCCGCGTCTGAGTTCGCTGTGGATTTCGTTGGTCACTCCCGTCAGTAGCGCGATCGGACGACCACTTGCCGAAGGGCTTCGCAATCGCACGGTGTGCCGCAACGATTGGGCGACAAAACTGATGCCGGGCCCCCTCTTTAACGTGCAACAAGCGCTCGACGCGGCGCTGGGCAAGATCGAAAGTCATGACATCGAAACCCGCTGGTCGACCGCCGGCGTGATGCCGGGTGATCCCGATTGGGCAGGCGGAACCACCAAAATCGACGAGCGGTCGATCACCGTCCACGCCACTCCGCAACAAACCTATCAGGTGATCGAAAAGATCGGTGGCGGCCACGGATACTGGGGAGCCGGCTGGCTATGGCACGTGCGTGGCTGGATGGACTTGATGGTCGGCGGTCCGGGACTGCGGCGCGGACGTCGCCACCCGAACGACCTTCATTTCGGCGAAGCGGTTGATTTCTGGAGGGTCACGGCCCACCAAACCAACGAACGATTGCGATTGACCGCCGAAATGAAACTGCCCGGCGACGCCGAACTCGATTTCCAGCTCGCTCCGGCGGAAAATGAATCCACCATTGTCACCATGACCGCCAGATTTCGCCCTAGCGGCTTGCTGGGTTTGGCCTATTGGTACAGCGTCCTACCGCTGCACGGACTGGTCTTTCCCGTCATGTTGCGGGGGATCAAACGCGACGCCGAATCGAACTCGGTATGATGGTGGGATCTATCGCCGTCCATCATCCGATTTCCCCCCACGCCCGCGAGGCCGCCGCCATGATTCTGCGATCCGCTACGTTCGTTCTCTTGATGCTCTCCGCCATCTCCCTCTCGGCCGGCGACTGGGTGTCCTTGATCGGCGCCGATTCCCTGGACGGCTGGACGAAGGTCGGCGGAGAGGCAAGCTATCACTTGAACGATGGCGTGATCACCGGCAAAACGGGTCCGGGCAAGAACACGTTCTTGACCAAGGGACCCTACGCAGATTTCGAGTTGGAGTTCGAGGTCAAGTGCGATCGCGAACTGAACTCGGGGGTGCAAATTCGCAGCCACCTTTATCCCAAACCGACGCCCCAGGAATCGAAACCTGATCGAATCCGCGAACAAGGCGAGATGTACGGCTACCAGTGCGAGATCACCGGGAAAACAAATGGGGCCAACGGATGCTCGGGGAACTTCTGGGACGAAGGCCGCCGGACGAAATGGCTGGACGAATCCGTCAACGCGGAAGAAAAACAGGCCGTTTACAAGCCCGGTCAGTGGAATCAATTTCGCATCGTTGCCAAAGGCAATCGGATCCAAAGCTTCGTCAACGGGGTTCCCGTCGCTGACTTCACCGACGACCGTGATGCGGAAGGTCTAATCGGTCTGCAAGTCCACTCGATCAAGAAAGGGAGCGGCCCCTACCAAGTTTCCTGGCGCAACATCCGAATCCGTGAGCTGTAGGCTCGGAGAGCGAAGCCCAAAACGTGCCGCTTCGTCACAGCGTGTCGCGATCTGGCCTCGGATTCCATTGCGGATCGCAGGGGTATTCGGGCTGACAACATCACACTGTAACGTTTGGGTACCTGATGAGCCCGACAGTTTTTGCTGTCGCCTGAACGGGTGTGCGTTTTCCGAAGAGAAAAGACAATCGACGGAATTTTTCTCACGGATGCGAACCCATGCTTCAATCACTCACCCCCAAATTCATTCGGCCCAAATTCGTTGCACTCGTATTGGGGCTGGCGGCCGCCACCACCGGCTCAGCCTCGGTCGCTGATGCCGGCGGCCTTGGACTGTTCAACCGATCCGCCTGTGACGCCGGATGTGTCATGCCCTCCTGCGACGCGGCCTGCTGTGACAGTGCTTGCGGCGACCCGCTGGGTTGCGACGCGGCCGACTGCAGTGGCCTCGGTTGCGACGGATGTGTCAGCTGTGTCTCCGACTGCTGTGACGCCGGCTTGCTGGGCGGTTTGATCAAACCCAGCGATCGTTGCTTCGACGACTTTGTCAGCCCGATGATCAATTTCGTTCACTTCGAAGACCCACGTACCCTCACCGAACTCCGTCCGATCTTTGTCAATCACTGGGTTCCCGAACGGATCGGCAACAACATTCCCGCCGGCGGATCCATCCAGTTGCTGGCCATGCAATTCCGCATCGCGCTGACCGAACGACTTAGCCTGATCGGAGTCAAAGACGGCTACATTTGGGACAACACCAACGGAGCGTTGGACACGCTGTTGGATGACGGTTGGGCTTCGGTCACGGCCGGTTTGAAATACAACATTCTCCGAGACACGCAAAGCGGCACGATCGCCTCGATCGGGGGCACGTATGAATTGCCAGGCAGTCGTGACTCCTTGCAAGACATTGCCGACGGGGAATTCCACCTGTTCGCCACCGGTGGCCAACGGCTGATGTGCGGCAAGGCCCACCTGATGTCGGCCTTCGGCTGGCGCGTTCCCAGCGACGGGTTCCTGCAATCGGAATCGATCCACTGGTCCAACCACTTCGACCTCAAGCTGACCGAGAAAACCTACTTCGTCACCGAAGTCGCTTGGTGGCACTGGATTGACAGTGCCGAGGGCGGTGCAGCGCTGGGTGTTGCCGGACAAGACCTGTTCAACTTGTCCACCAGCGACGTAACCGGCAACGATTTGGTCACGCAAAACGTCGGCTTGAAATTCAAACCCAACGCCAAGACGGAATGGGGCGTCGCGTACGAATTCCCGTTGACCGAATTCAAAGACGTGATCGAAGGCCGGCTGCAAACCGAGTTGATTGTTCGGTATTAGGCTCTGTCCCCAATTCCGTCAGAGGGCGCGTCGGAGTCTCGCGATCACCGCGCAGGTACTCGTCGAAGAATCCGACGATCCGTTCTCGGTATTCCATGGGATCTTCACCGAACAAATCCACGTGTTCAGCTCCATCGACCAACCACAACCGTTTGGGTTCAGTGGCGACGGAAAACATCGCTTGTGTCTCTGACGCGGTGGTGTGCAGGTCGTCGGATCCCGACGCGACGCAAACCGGGCATCCGACGTCCGGCAGATGGTCGATGGGGCGCAGCTGCTGCGGCGAAAACCCTAAGCGGGGTTGAAATTGCAGCAGCAGAATCGTCGCGGGAACCGTCGAAAGCGGGCCAAGCTTGGCGGCGACACGATTGTGGATGGCGTCATGAATGTTCGGATAAACAGATTCCAGCACCAGCGCGTCGATCTTCAACGGCGACGCCAGAAGCGCCGCGGCGCCACCAAGCGAAACACCGATCACGCCGATCGGTTCATTCGGGTGTTCGCGTCGTGCGAATTCAACCGCGGCACGAACGTCGTGTTGTTCGAGGTATCCGACGGTGATGGTGTCTCCAGGACTCTCGCCGTGCGCCTGGAAATCGATCATCACCGTCGCATACCCGGCGTCATGCAGCATTCGCGCGCGGTCCAACATCGACAGACGCGAACCATGGATCCCGTGCAGCAACACGATTACACCGTTTCCGTCATTCGGCCTTGTCTGCCAACCCGAGACCAACGACCCCGAATCGCTTTTCACAACGAACGCGGTCGCGTTCAATTCACGTGGCGGATCGCCGATGACACGAGGGCTCGGCGCGACGAGTGCGCCGGCGACAAACCAAGACGCGACCAAGCCCGTCACCACCAAACATGACGCGGCGATCATCGCCCGGCGGATCATTCGTCTTCGTTGCATCAGTGACCTCAAAGTGCCGTCTCCCCTGCCCAGCAAAACCACAATCGCCATCGCATCACCGCGGCGACCAATATTCTATACCAACTCGAATCGACAGAGACTGTTGTCTCATCCCTGCTTTCGTTACCGGCAACGGTCGATTGGATGTCAACGCCGAACCGTTTGATGTCGTGCTCCGCTGTACGTCTTGGCCATCCGCTTCATGGACCATTGGCGTCTGTATCCGAATGAGCATCAGAAACAATGCGGACGCGCGGCAGAAGAACGCGGAGTTCGGCGAGTTGCGAGTCGTTCAGAAACGACCATTCGGTAAAGTGGATTGATTGCAACTTCGGCAGTTCAGCAAGCGGCGTGAAATCAATCTCGTCGGCCATCTCGATGTTGACATGGAGATTGCGAAGCGACACCATCCCAACAAGCGGGTCGAGGGTGGTAAGTTCGTCGCAATCAAAGATAACCGCCGTAACAGGATTGAAAGCGTCAATGCCGAACGCACGAATGAGGATGTCGGGAACAACGAGCTCCGAATCGGTTTCGTACCATTGCGTGTCGCGTCCGTATCCGTATTGGAATAGGCTATGCCCTCGTTGTGCCGAGACCCATTCGCGAGCCTGCCTCTGCATCCGGGCACGGCGCAGTGGGACCGCGATACAAACAGCGATCAACAGCGTGGCAAGCAGCAGAGTTCGGATCGAGTAGCGTTTCAAAGCTTGGAGCCGGACAGCGTTGGAGATCAATTCATTCGGATAACGTATTGCGATCGATCCGCGAATCCAGAAGCACGGGGACAGATCGGGCGTCCGAACTTTAACGGCCCACAAGTGGGCCGGCGATGGAACTCGATTAGAACGGATCGTGGCAAGCGGTGCCAGTATTTTCATTCCGGCCGAATGTGTGTCCAGTGGCAGTCCCACGATCCGGTCCAGCCTCGGACTTCTGCGCACGATGAACGCCCGCTAAAACGTAGCTCATCTTAATTGATCACAGCAAGTAGCTGGAAGTCAGCGCAGCGTCACCTCCGGACCACGCCCCCCTCCATTCCACCGACCCCGGACGGGGCCGCAGAGTCACACCAGCGGCGTGCCACATCAAAGCGTGGGGTCGCGATAGCGCACCCCAAGATCCGGACACCACCTCGCCGCAAACCCCAATCGGGGTTGAACAAGACAGTCTCAAGCCCCGTGGCAACGCTTGCGCTGCCGGATCAAGACGACACCCATCCACCACCCCAAAGCGATGTCCTCATCCCGGAGGGACCACAGCCAGTAGCCGGAGGTCAGCGCAGCGCTTAGGTTTGACCACATCTTTTTGTTTGCCGGCGGATGTGTCGAGTTGGCGCGGCTGTGAAACCAATTGTTGATCTTTGTAAATGAGTCAAGCTTGGTAAGGTTGATCTGGTAATTTGGCGATGCCTGGAGTTTTTTCCCTGTGGGAACCGTGGCGTGGAACACACGCTGCGATTGATTCGCGACGGCGGGTTGAGATGGTTGCTGGTGACGGAATGGCTACCAGCACTCGTATCACGGAAGGCCCCCCATGGTTTTGCCCCTGCAGACATTTGGACAAGTCAACTTTGCCAACGCTCAACTCGGCGACAAACGTAGAACAAATCGTCTCGTACAACTCGCTGACTCGATGGCTCGACGACCAAGTGGAACATTGCCACAGAAATTCAATAGCCCCAAAGACCTCAGGGCTTTCTACCGGTTGATGGACCGTGACCAGGTGACGCATGAGGCAATTCTCGCATCTCATCGTGAGGCAACCTGTCTCAAGATCAAGCAAATCAGAGGCCCAGTCCTGATTCTTCATGATGCCACCGAGCTGGATTTTACCAATCACAAGTCACTTTCCGATGACATGGGCCAAATTGGCAACGGCAATCGCCGTGGGTACATCGCGCAAAACAGCTTGGCCGTGAACCCGAAAACACGGCAAGTAATTGGATTGTACAATCAGGTTTTGCACCATCGGGAGGATGCTCCCAAAGACGAACTGACCGCTCAGAAACGCAAGCGTGAATCACGAGAGAGTCGATTGTGGTTGCGCGGTGCCGATCCACTGGCTAACAGCGAGAAACTCGTTGATGTTTGTGATCGAGGAGCTGACACGTTCGAGTTCCTCGAACATGAATTGGCCAGCGGCCGTAGGTTCGTCATTCGTGCCTCTCATAATCGGGCGATCATTCCTGGACATGGCGATCAAGGCAGTAGCGATCAAGCCTGTTACCTTCGCAACTATGCTGCCAGCCTTCCGCCAGCAGGACACTGGACGTTATCGGTAACGAGCAAAGTCGACAAGAAAGTACGGGTTCGCAAAGGCAAAAAGAAATCAGCCAATCGACGGGCTCGTGAGGCGAAGATGGCTGTCTCATTTGCCCCGGTTCAAATCAAACCACCCGCGAAGAAACTAGGAGAACACGGCAACGATCCGCTTGCCGTCTGGGTTGTTCGAGTCTGGGAAGAAGATCCGCCCGCCGGAGAAGAGCGTCTGGAATGGTTTTTGATTACAAACCAACCCGTACTTGATTTTGAAGATGCCTATCAGGTTGTCGGTTGGTACGAATGTCGCTGGATCATTGAAGAGTATCACAAAGGGATGAAAACAGGATGTAGCATTGAGAGCCCGCAATTCACTAGCGAAGAACGTCTGCAGCCAGCGATCGCTTTGATTTCAGTGGTGGCGTTGACTCTGCTGCAAATGCGTGATGCCAGTCGTCGTTGGGACGCAAAGAAACGCAAAGCGACCGAAGTTATCTGCAGCGACTACGTGAGTGTGCTGAGCGCTTGGCGACATGGCCAAATCAAACCCGACTGGTCAATTCACGATTTCTTCTATGCACTGGCGAGACTCGGCGGTCATCAGAACCGCAAATCCGATCACCCACCGGGATGGCAAACGATTTGGCGAGGCTGGAACGACCTCCAAGCGATGCTCTGCGGCGTTGACGCAATGAAGATTGTAAAAAGATGTGGTCAAACCTAAGGCGCAGCGCCACCTCCGGGCCACTTCTCCAGACCGTCCGCTTCAGAAGTCTCCGGCACGCCGTACATCGGCGTCGCGGTGCGATGGTCGTTTTGGTCTCACGGGTGCACTTCAAACATCCAAAGGCGCTCGACTTCCAAGGATCGGCGCGTCGTGCGTTCGGTCAGATTCGTCTTTCAATAAAAGAAAAACACCGCGGACCACACGACGCAAGTGACGGGGGAGTCAGGCGCCTGCGGATCACTCGATGGACCACAAGAGATCAAGACGACTGCTACACCAAAACGCTGACGACCTGCGGCCAGAGGATTCAAGAAGCTGGCGTCAGCCTTTCGGGCTGGAGCCTCACGCAACGTCGCTCCACGGTGACCGCAGATCAACCGCCGAAGCGGAGAGCAATTCAATTGAGTTCAACGGTGGCGATCACGCGGTCGCGGCGGACGATCAATCACTTCAAGAATCACACCTCCGCGGCTCGGTGTGCATCGCGTGGTTACCCGCCGTCATCGGATCGAACGTCGGCGGCGCCTTCGACGTAGCGAAGCGATTGCACATAGTTGTCGTACTCGTAATGGGTGAGTTCGCATGCTCGTGTAAGTAGATCTCGAGCGGCACCAATATCAGTTCCCGCACGGCTTGGATTCTCAAACAACGCGATTCCTAGCGCGTGCATCGCAAGGTGGTCATCCGGGTCCAATTTTATCGCCTCGCGAAGGTCAGCGATTGCCGTCGCGTAGTTCTTTAGCTCAAGGAGATCCATACCGCGATTTGCGTACGCAAGCGAGTATTGCGGGTCTGCGTTGATCGCAGATGTGTAGTCCTGGATCGCCAGTTTATGCTCGAGCAACTGAGAGTGTAGAACACCTCGGTTGTAGTGGGCATGCGCATTTCCATGATCAAGCTTGATCGCGGTATCGAAGTCGGTCATTGCGAGTTCGTAGTTCCCCTTCAAGACATACGCGCCACCGCGTCGCGAATACGCTCTGGAGATTGGCATCGATTCAATTGCCTCGGTCAGTTCCACGATTCGCGAATCCAGACGTGGGTCATCACCGATGAGGGATGACTGCTGATCTACAGAAAGATCGACGAACGCTTCTTTGTCTTCAATCATCGGTCGTCGTCACGCGTGCATCCGATGACGTGAGCGAAAACCAAGGCAACAATCAGAAATCGCATTTGAGACTTGCAAGTATAAGTTTTCGATCGGGTAACGGCGGTGGTCACCGCGTCGGCGCGATCGACCGGAACTCTAAAGCAAACTCGACTCGCCGACTGTGGTGCACCACTTGGTTGACGCGGATCGGCCACCACGACAGTTTGAGCCATCGCCGCTGACGGTCAATTTACTCGATCGGAATGGCCAAGGGAAATTCGGTATCCCAATCAGCGGTCGGTCGTCAGGCGTCGGTTGTCAGCGCTGCATTCGACGGGCGTCGGTTTGACCTCGTCCAACCGAGTCGACCGCGCACCTGTCGAACCGTGACATCAGGAGCGAATAACAGGAAACAGAGGTCTGCTGAAATCTGGTGGGCGCGACTTCGGGTACTGGCATTTGCGTTCATCGGCGTTCATTAGCGGTGCCAAAACGCCGGAAACACGAACCGCTAATCCACGCGAATGAACGCTAATCTCGGAACCCGTTTCAAGCAGTCGAGAGCGTGAACGGTGGCCGTCACCGGGCCGCCGGAGTACGCTCTCCATTGGCAAACCGCGCGATCGGCGACTCCGCGTGCACGGCATTGTTACGCCACGTTTCGACCGCGACGCAAACCGGAAATGAGTATACCAGCCATTAGGGTCAATGACACGACTCCACTCAGGACAGTCATGTGAAGGCCTTGGCCTCGCAAACCGGTGAGTACCCCGACAGAGAGTGGCAGCAACAAAGTTGCAAAGCAAGCGGTGATCTGTCGTTTTCTTACGGTTCGGTCAATCGGCCACTTCCGTGACCGTAAGCGGAACACCAATCCGCCAACAGGCATGCTAAGCAATATCAGAAGGTATCCGATCGGATTCGGATCGTCCTTCACTGCCAGTGACCGCGGAACGATAAGAGGCACGGCAATGATGGCCGTCGCGATTCCGGCAAGGGCGAAGTAGAGCAACGGTCCCCTGTGTTTCTTAGCGGTTCTAAGCGCAGGCAGTTCCGAGCCCACGTCGCCGGGCGGCGTGTACGGATTCACGTCGTGCTTCATTGATCGCTTCGAGTATAAGTCCCCGTCGTAGCGTAACGGTTGCCGTAACCGGGAACGGACAGTTGACTTTCCATATATGAAACCATGCAAACCGTGCTCCGCGTGCACGGCATTGTTACCCGTTCTTGTACCACTCAAAGACGTAAATCGCCTTCAGTGTAGTTACAGTTTTGGATACATTTCGCGTGATCGAGCAACGAGTCTCCGCGACACGTAAAGTCGGCGCAACTACTGGTCGCAATTACTTTGTTGCGGCACATTAGGACGCTGACACCGTGTTCTTCGTCCCACCCAACGGCGAAGTCGAGCGTGAATAGCCCATGACCGTTGAGTTCAGTATCAAAGAGCGAAATATCAGCTAGTGCTATCTGTTTCCGCAGCACCGAGGTGTCGTTCCAGTTCTCTCGACTGCGGATCGATTTCCAAGTCCTATCCGTATCTGAGATGGAGTCCAAGCAGCGATTGAAATTGTCGTGGCAATCTAGCCAAAGTTTCTTCGTTACAGCTCGTTCGATCGAGTCCACCCGTGTGGTTAAGTATTTCCAAGCAACTTCCTGATATCTCTGATATCCGTTTTCAAGTTGATTGTGTGCGTAAACGTCGACGCGATTGGTGCGGCGCGATCGCGGATTCTTAGTGATGACTCCTCGCAACGAATTAAACTCATAGATCAGCTGCGCGTCTACAAACAGCGGGGCCTCCGTCTTCCACACGATGCGGTCGTCCCAATCATCAGACTTGAAGTTATCAAAGAAGGCTGTCAACGCGGTCTCTCATTCGGCGAACGGTAGCGATCAGCGGGTGGCGGGAGTTGACTCACCACCTGCAGAAACGTCACCACCGCCGCTCCGTTGCATCGCATGGTTCGCCGGTTTGAAAACGGGACGTTTTGAGGCAGCTTGGTCGGCACGCAGGCGGTCAAGCAACCCGGTGACCGTACCACCAGATTCGGCTAGCAGTCGTTCACGCGTCGCATGCAGTTCGTCAAGTATCGGATTCTTCGTCATCGTTATCTCCGCCCAAAAATTCAGCCGGTGTGCAAATCAACAGCTGGTCGTAACCTTGATCTTTCAATAAGCGATAGACACGAGGAAGTTCGTGTGCGTTCGCGATGTGCTTGCAGTTTTGCGTCAGCAAGTAGTTTACACCGGCAATCGCGGCAGCAGCAACGTGAACCGCATCGGCGGTCGCCTTTTGTGGCATCAAGTGGTTGGAAAGGATCAAATTCGCCAATGCATCAACCTCAGGGCCGAGTGGGACCAGAGGTAAACCATCGAGCATTTTCAGCCGGTTGGCGGCTGCAGATGGATCGCCATCTGATGCCTCGATAATCGTGAGCTGAGAAGTGACGAGATTGAATTTTGGCCGCTCGACAGCCCACCATTCGCGAGCTTGGTGCTGCACTGCAGCAACCTGGATATTGGAACTGGGCCACGCCGATGCATGACTCACAATTGAGGTTTCGATGTAAATGGTGTCCATACCCAAATTGTAACGGTGCGAAGGCCAGACAACACCTGCAACGCTTCAGTCGGCGAACGGCGATGGTCACCGCGTCGGCGCGATGGACCGGAACTCAAATACAAACTCGACTCGCCGACTGCGGTGCTCCACTTGGTTCACGCGGCTCGGCCACGACGACAGCACGAGCCATCGCCGCTGGTGGCCCATGTACTCGATTGCAATCGCCAGGGAAATCGAGTCTCGCAATCAGCAGTCGGCATGTCAGGCGACGGTTGTCAGCGTTGGTATCGACAGACGTCGGTTTGCCTCGTCCAACCGAAACGACCGCACACCAAGAAAGACAAGGGTCACGCAAAGACGCCAAGCCGCAAAGGAGCGGGTTCCAGTCTTTGCGGCTTGGCAACTTTGCGTGAGACCCTTCCAGCAAGTACGTCAGCGCACCTGTCGAATCGTGACTTCAGGAGCGAATAACAGGAAACAGAGGTCTGCTGAAATCTGGTGGGCGCGACTTCGGGTACTGGCATTTGCGTTCATCGGCGTTCATTAGCGGTGCCAAAACGCCGGAAACACGAACCGCTAATCCACGCGAATGAACGCTAATCTCGGAACCCGTTTCAAGCAGTCGAGAGCGTGAACGGCGGTGGTCACCGCGTCGGCGCGATCGACCGGAACTCAAATACAAACTCGACTCGCCGACTGCGGTGCACCACTTGGTTCACGCGGATCGGCCACGACGACGGCACGAGCCATCGCTGCTCTTTGTCAATGTACTCACTCCGAAACGCCGTGGGAAATCGAGACCCCCATTTTCCGGTCGGCATGCCAGGCGACGGTTGTCAGCGTTGGTATCGACAGGCGTCGGTTTGCCTCGTTCGGCCGAGACGACCGCGCACCAAGCAAGATAACAATCACACAAAGACGCCAAGCCGCAAAGGAGCGGGTTCAAATCTTTGCGGCTTGGCGACTTTGCGTGAGCTCCTTCCGGCAAGTACGCCAGCGCTCCTATCGAACCGCGACATCAGGAGCGAACCCCAGGAAACAGAGGTCTGATGAAATCCGGTGAGCGCAATTCGAGCGTACCAATCGCAGTCGGGATGTCAGGCGTTGGACAACGCTGGGAACCGCGGAAGAGAGGTGACCACGAAACAGACCAATCACACGAAAGAGAAATCGGCATTGTCGTCAGGCGTCGGTCAGCAGCGTGAACGGCCACCGTTCACCGCGGCACGGCGAACGACGTTGTGTTTTCGATGGACGCCGACTCCGTGCCTGCGGGTGCAACGGATGGTTCGCGCGTCCGGCCACGACGACAGCCCGATCCATCGTGGCTGTTTGCCAATGTAGCTGATCCGAATCGCCAAGGGAAATCCAGGGTCCCAATCAGCAGCCGGCATTTCAGGCGTTGGTTACCAACGTTGGAATCGACAGGCGTCGGTTTGTCTTTGCCAGTTGAGTCGACCGCGCACCTATCGAACCGTGACATCAGGAGCGAATCCCAGGATATAGGAGGTCCGATGAAATCCGGTGGGCGCCCTTCGAGCGCACCAATCAAACCGTCGATGAATGAGCAATCACAGAGGTCACGGAGGGACATAGAGAAGAAGAGGGCCGTTGCCGTCAGTCGTTGTGCAGTGCTGTGATCAGCGGAAAGAGAGCAACCACGAAAGACGCGAAAAACACGAAAGACGACGTGGCGTTGCGGTCCGGCGTCAGCTAGAAGCGCGAACGTAAAGGATCACCGGGCCGCGGCAAGCGACCTGAACACAGTGTAACGACGACTCCGCGGCTCCGTGTGCATCCGTTGGTTCGCCGCATTCTCACCAATACTTGATACGTCGGCACTCATCGGCCAGGGAGTCAATCATCGCATAGATATTGGGATGGACAACCTCGGTCCGAAAGTCGTCGGAAAAGTAATACCACACCTTAGAATCGGGCGACCCATCACATCGTATGACTAGCTGAAAATCACCCTGTCTCGTCAAGACAATTAGATCCGTCGGTCCCACCACACAGTCAAGATGCTGCCGAGTACCGTCTTCAAGTGCGAATCGTCTCGTATCGTCTGTGAGTCTCAAGACGGTGTCATAGTCAAAGTCATACTCTCCGTACGCGGTCAACCTACCGGCGTTCCTACCCATCCGGGCGAGGAACAGCCGGTAGGAAAGTGGCAATTCAAGTTGATAGCGATCTGCGAGTGTCTGAATCTCAGAGTCCGTACACCCGGTGACCGTGCCCTGATCGATGATGTGATCTCGCTCCAAAGTTGAGCAAAGTTCCGCAAACTGTTGTTCCAAGTTGGATTTCATCATTCTTTGAGGCGAACGTTACGCGTCACCCGGCACGCGCGAGAGATTTTCCATTTCAAATTCGCCTGATTCGCGTGCTCGGGTGCACGCGATGGTTCGTCAGATTTACTATTCCGAGACACCGACAACTGGGAGCCTAACGGAAAATCCAGAGCCACGAAGAATGAAAGCGTTTGCTTTTTCCTCTCCCGTTTTCCGCAGCACGTTCACGAAGAAGATTTCACCTGTTTTTGTGACAATGACAAGTTCTGCCGTCTCCACTTCTTCCGCCAATTGTCCCCATTTTTGTATCGCACCTGTCTCAGAAAACAGTGTGCGAGTTAATCCGGACGCAATATCATGGGTTTGCTGATCAGTTGACTCATTGTCAGCGGTGCCGGGAATTCCAACGGGTGTTAGCCGAGTCAAGATTATTCGTGAAACGGAATTTCTTGTTATGGCGTCCGAGAAATGTAATCCAATCCAGTCATTTGCTCTCGCAATCGATTTGTAGTCGAGATGCTTGACCTCGACCGGTGGCGGTTCAGTCGCCGTCGCATGCGTTAGCAGGCAAACGGTCAGAGCTGTAAGCATCAGGTGTCGGATCATCGTATTCTCCTGACGAACAATCAATTATTGGTGGTCCGACTGCGGTAAAAAGCAGATACTTCGTGGTCGGACTGCGGAATATCACGAACCACCCAATCTTACGGGTTCCCGATGTGCTGGTCAACCAAACTGTTGTGGACCGTGCATGCGTGTATACGGGCGTGCGGGTTTGTTCACACGTTGGAGGACGGTCGGCGGCGGGGACCAGTGTGGCTTTGCGCTGGACTTTGCGGCGACGCTTTACTGATCCCGCTTTAACCGTCGCCTCAGGTCGCGGGCGGCTTGTTGCAACACCAACGGCAACTTGCTGCGGACGTAGTTGGAACCGGCGAACCACTGCTCCGGTTCATGCATCACAAAACGCGCTTCGACGAACACCGCGTCCATCCCAGCCAGCGCGGTTGCCGTCAGCCACCCCTGAAACCCGGAATACTCGCCTCCCGCCTCGCGTCCGTCGGTCGCCTGCCAGCGGTTGTCGAAGCGATCGACGAGCGAAACATCGATCCGATTTTGCGTGGCGGATGAACGCTGTGCAATTCGCAACAACCCCGTCAGCCGCACCTTGTCCAGCAACTCAAAATCCAGCTTTCGGTAGCGGATCTGTGGCCCGGCGTCGTTGATGCCAAGACCCTGTAACGTTTCGGCCGAGACGTCGTCCACCTCCGCCGGCGTCTCGGCAGTCTCGTCGGCAACTTCTCCGCCGAGTCGCTGAGCGATGTCTTGGTCCGAGAATGTTTGCAAGCTCTCGTGGATGATGAAGACGACATGGACATCGTGCCCCAAACGGTCACCGGCTTCGTTGGTGATGTATCGCAGGTAAATGCGCACCGGTGCGACGACCGAATCGCGCGCAAACTGGTTGAAACTGAGTCCGCGGAGCAGGGGTGTGATCAGCCGTCGCTGCGCATCGGCATCCGATTCGTCGCCGAGCGTCGGCTCGGCCAACGTGACCGACTGGCCGGCGATTTGAACGGTCGTTGGGGTCGCCGAATCGGCTGGTGGCTCGTCGCCGAGGGCACGACGGTTCCCGATGAAACCGGCCAAGGTTGTGACGGCCAGGAAGAGCGTGACGGCCAACGGTGGATGGACTGGACGGTTCATCGGCGGGATGCTTGGACGGTGATGGCTCGTGGGAAACCTCGCGTACGCGACTTCCATTTTAGATTTTGTCGGACGCGAGGAACGAGGGGATGGGGAGGGTTCTATGTGCGGGAGAATCGCGTTGCGATGAATGACGACCCTCCCCTGGCTGCGAGGGCATTGGTATCTACCCCTCGTTTGCATGTCAGAGGGATTGGCCAACGGTCATCCACAAATGCCTCGTCAAACGCGAAGGTTGTGCATGGCCGTTGGCCAAATTGAACCTCATTGCGATGAGGTTCCTGGGGCGGCGCAACCCTCGCAAATGCTCGGTTTGCTTGCCCCAGGCTATGGATCTGTATGCCCTTTGGGCAAAAAGCGACTTATGTCGATACCATTGCTGCCAGGAAGGGTGACTTCAATCGGATTGGCCGCGTATGGTTGCCGGTCGCAAGGCGTCAATTGACGAAGCCGGGGTAGCGGGTTTGCAGTTCTTGTCGGGCTTCGGCGGCGCGTTCGGTTCGGCCGACCTTGGGCCAGAGTTCGACCAATCGGCTGAGCGCGGTGGCGTGTGCGTCGGGCTGGCCGGAGAACATCAGGTGCGTGTGCAGATACGCCAGGATGGCGCCTTCGATATCGCCGGCGGCTTCGTAGCTGGCGCCTTGGGCGTTGTAAATCTTGGCGGACATTTCGATGTCGGTGGGATTGAGTTCGGTGATCAACTTGTCAGCCAACTCCAGCCCTTCTTTCGCTTTGCCGCCTTTGGCCAGCGCGACGGCTTGCCCCGCCTTTGCGAGCGTTTTCAAACGCAGCGCGCTGGTCGAATTGACTTCGACCGAGGCGACGTCTGAAAATGCTTTTTCGGCACCGGGAATGTCATCTTGTTCCAACAGCGTGACGCCGATCAGGTAGCGTGATTGGATCTTGGACTCCGTCGACGGCGCTTGGGCCAGGGCTCCGTAGAACTGCAGTGCCTTGGCGTGCTGTTTTTGCGCCAGGGCGAGATCGCCCAGCAGCTTGGCGACCGAATAGAAGTGATAGGAATCACGATTGCTGCCGGCGAAACTGAGTCCTTCGGCCGTCGCGGCTTTGCGATCGCCCTGTCCGGCCAACGCCAACTTGGCGCGAGAGAGGAACCGATAGTAGGTGGCGTCAACCTTGATCAGTTCTCGCGAGATCGTGTTGAAATCGAGCGCCTTCAATTCGTCGAGCGCCTGTTCGTATTGCCCATCGATGGCAAATTCACGGGCGCGGGCCAACGGAGGCGGATCGCCTTGGAAAGCGACTTTGCGAATTTCGTCTTCGCTAAAGTTTTTCGTATTCGATCCGACCTTTAACTGGATGCCGTTCTTGGTCACCGTCGTGATGGTTCCGCTGGACGCGGTCCCGGAGTCATGGGTGTAGACGCGATCGAGTTGAGCCTGGGCATCCTCGGTCATGAGACCGAAGCTGAAAACGGCGGCAACGACACAGAGGCAGAGTAGGCGAGGGTGGGTCATGAATCGTGTTATCGTGGGACGCAAAGGTTGAATGGGTGATTGTGGCAGCGGCCGGCGGTGAAGATTAGTTTCCATTGGGTTGTGGCTTGGCGATCCCGACCGGATTTTGGCCGACCGAGCGCTGAGCCTCCTTCATCAGTGCGTCGTATTCGGCACGTCGTTTTTGGCCGCCCAGGTCGGGGAACAACGTGGCCGCTTCACGAATCACCTTGATCGCTTTCTTGATGTCGTCGTCTCGCTTGCCGGCTTTTCCCATCAGGTACAAGCAGAGGGCGACGTGGTAGCGAGACTCAAAAAATTTCTCCTTAAAGTTCTCGTTGCGATTGATCATCTTGCTGGTTTTGCTGCTGATCTCCGCCCAACCCCAGATGACATTCTTCTTGTCCTTGCCCGGCCGGGCGCCTTCCAACGCGGCCCGGTAGGCTTTGTAGGCGATGTTGGGCGGCAGGGTGCCGGCCCAGGATTCGTAGGCCTGGGCGGCTTCGACCTGGGCTTCCAGCATCAGCGGTTTTTGCTGCAACAATTTGTCAAACGTGTCGATCGAGTCCTTGTACTCACCCATCAAACGCTGAGCGAGTCCCAACAGATAGGCGGTCGTCGGGTTGTCTTGATCGGGCAGCGATTTGAAGGTTTCGACGGCTTGTGCCAACAAGTCCGCGGCTTGGCCGGTCGCTTTGACCTGTCCTTGGTCCATCGAAGCCTCGCCCATCGACATCAGCGTCTGGCCGACCCACCGCAGGGTCGCGTTGTCGTTGGTCGCGTCGGAGATGCGTTGCAGCATCACGCGAAACGCTTCGATCAACTTGACCTTTCGGGCCGGCGTGGCGGTGTCGAGTTGTTCTTTCAGGTCGTTGGCCAAACGCATGTAAGTCTGCGTCAGCCTAGTTTGCGACTCCTCTCCCTGGTACGCCTTGCGGAGCTTTTCCATGGTGGCGGTCATCCGGTCCAGATACTTGTCCGGGGTGTCGGAGGCCAACATTTGGCCGACCAGGGCTTTCAGTTCGGTGCTGTACAACTCGCCGGCAAACGCTTCCGACTGCGCGCCGAGTTTGGTGATCCACTCCAGCGGACCGTACTTCGGATGATCCAGGACCTTGAGTGCGGCGGCGCTGTCCTGTTGCATCAGATGGATCTTGGCCAGCACCGTCGCGGCCTGCATGCCCTCGACTTCAATCAGATTGCCCTCGATCTCATCCAACCCGGCTTGCAGATTCTGCTTGGCGCGGTCCATCAACATTTCAGACTTGGCGTCGTCGTTCTCTTGAGCCCGCGCAACAATCGATTGGTTCCACAACAGTTGGCCGAGCAACCGTTTGAATGAAGCCCGTTCGCTGCCGGCGGCCATGTCATCGATCAGCTTTTGGGCGCCGTCGAAGTCATCTTTCTTGAGCAACAATCGGATCTGCAATCCTTGGGCGGCGGCGGCGTTGGGATCGTCCGGCCAGGTCTTGGCCAAGAACTTGCCGAGTGATTCCAATTGAAGGATCAAACCTTCGTTGGCATCATCGGGGACCTCGGCCAACAGCAACTGCATGCTGGTCAGCGCCATCAAGCCGCCCTTGAGTCCCAGTTCGGTGCCGGGGGCATGGCGTGCCAAAAAGTTACCCACCACCACGGTCTCACGAAGCCGCTTGGACTGGTAGAGAAAGTACGCCAGAATCTGGCGCGCCTGGTTGAGCGATTCGATGTTGGTTTCCGACGTGACCATCGCCAAACCGCCGCGCAAGACTTGGACGCCGATACGATACGATTCGTCGATCTGCTTTTGAATGTCTTCGATCTGTTGTTTCAGTTCAGGCGTTTGCGTCTGGGCTTGAATGACCTTGAGCGCTTCTTCCAGATCACTGGTCACGGTCAACACCTGGGTGGCCTTTTCCATCGCGTCGTCAAAGCTGGAGGGGGGCTCCGCGGTGGGCAGTGCTTCGGCTTTCTGCTCGATCCCCAAGTCGGCCAACATCGCCTTGGCCTCTTCGACGTGCGGGCCGGGAACCTTGCTGGCGGCGCGCAGCAGATCGCGTCCCTCGGATTTGGCGCGGCCGATTTCACCCTTTTTCAAACTGTCGTCGGCGGCTTTGGCGAGATAAGCCTTGGCCAATTGGATGCGAAATTCCTGCACCACCGGCAGCGACTCCTCGTTGGGGCGAATTTCCTTGACCCAGTTGGCGGTGCGGTCGATCGCTTCTTGGTACGCCGGCGGGTCGGCGGCCAACTTGAGCCGAATCACGCCGGCGGCCGACATGAACTTGGCCTCGCGGAGTTGGTCGACGGCAGGTTCTTCGAGCATCCGCAAATAATTGTCCAACGCCGCATCGGACTTGCCGAGCAATTCGTTCAAATCGCCGAGATGGGACAGCGCGATCGCGCCGGGGGAGTAGGTGGCATACTTCTCGTTGAGTTCCTCAAATCGTTTGACCGCGTCTTCGAGTTGTGCTTTGCCGTCTTTGGCCGGATCGGCATACGTCTTTGCCGCGAGCTTGATGGCATCGGCGGCGTTGAGCTGAGACTGCAGGAATTCGAATCGATATTGATCGCGGAGCGCGGCGGCGTCGGGATCCTTCTCGGGATCGATTTTCTGGCCCCGCATCGATTCCAGTTTCCCCCTCAGGTCACTGACAATGCCGTCGAACGTCGTGGCGGCCGCCAAATACGATTCGCGGGCTTGCCGCTTTTCGGTTTCGACAGGTTCGCCGGCCAGCAATTGTGCCGCCCGAATCATTTGCAACTTGCCCAACTGCAGCCGCGCCTCGCTTTGGCGCGGGTGGCTTTCGCGTTTGAGAAACTCCTGGAGCGCGGCTTCGGCGTCGGCGAACGCCTTGTCCCGGTCGTCGGGGTTACGGGAATGGAGCGCCGTCTCGATGTACGTCTGTGCTTTCTCCAGCGGGATCGCGGCGACGAACGAGGAATCGACCCCCGGCATCTTTTCCGCTCGATCCAAATACATGATCGCGGTATCAAAGTAGCCGGCGTTGCGAAGTTGCTTGACGAAGGCTTCGGCCGGTTCACCCTCGGCACGCGCGTTTTGCGGCAGCGCCGACGCAAACAGCACGCAAGATGCCATGACCATGAGGCGGCGAACTGGATCCGATGGCCAATGGAAACACGACTTCGGCCGCCTGTGGCGCATGAGATTCGTCATACCGCGATTCGTCGAAAAGTGATCAGATTGAAGAAAGAGGTTAATCTAGCGTAAAGTCGTCCCTGCAGTCATTCAAGCGCACGCCCCCCTTCGGTCCGACGAGTCATGCGAATCCCATCGCAATTTAACGATTCCAGCCTTTATCGCCCCAGGCGAGGGGAGAAAAATGCAAAAAAGCGGACGTCGGTGCCCGGCGCGGCAGACAATCGGCGACGGCTGATTCGGCTGGGCGTGGTGTTGCTGTTGGTGATCGTGATGATGCGTGAAGCCCGCCGGCCGGGGCTTTACCAGACCTTTTTTGACGCCCAAGAAGAAACCTGGGTCGAAATCGAACCGGCAACCAAGCCCACCTTGGCGATGGCTCAGCCGGGTGAGGCTTCGACAGACGCCTTCGCCAATCCGCCCGCTAATCGTTCGGCTCGCGATGCATCGCCCCCATCCGCCGCGGCGACGTCACTTGCCGCCACTTGGGACTCCGCCCCGCTGTGGGTCAGCGCGATGGAATTGTCGTTGCAACAAGCCTGGATTCAGTCGTTGATCCAGCTGCAATCGGTCAGCCGACAATCGGGTGACGATCGCAAACCAGTGGAGTGGGTCGGATTGTCGGTCGAGCAACTCGATGCGTCGGCCGAACGGCTGGTGTCGCAGTCACCTCTGTCAGAAAGTGATGCGTCCGATAGTAGTGCCCCCGACAATAACTCACAGGGCAGTGACTCACAGGGCAGTGAACCGAACGCTGAAGTCTTGGCGGGGCTGAAGTCACTTCGCGCGTGTGCCGCCGCGGGCGAATGCGATCCGGAATCATGGAACCAGATTTCGTCCTGGGCATTGCCGCTGCTCGACGCGCTCGAAACCGCGGCATTCCAGCGTGTCAACGACGGAACCTTTTGGACCAGCACCGACAGCGACGCGTTTTATTTAGGGCTGGCTCGTTCGGACCGGCTTGCCGTCGATCAGGGTGTCACGACGGGCACGCTGCCGCTGCTGCAACAACCCGAGGTTTATCGCGGGCAGACGGTTCGGCTGGTCGGTCGGCTGCAACTGGCCGAAAAGAAAACCGCTCAAACCAATCGTGTCGCCGTCGAAAGTTACTGGAAACTGTGGATCATTCCTGCCGACGGCGGCATCCGTCCGACGATCCTGATGACGCGACAACTGCCCGAGGCCATCGCGGACGCATTGACCGCCGACGGATCATGGGACCGAGCGTCCAATCCCGCTAACCCAGACGGCCAGATTGCCGCAGTCGGTCGGTTCATCAAACGGCTACCCTATCGCTCATCGATCGGCGCCGACTTGGCGCCGGTGGTGATCGGTCGACTCGTCGGAGCCAAGGGTGTCGCGGCGACGACGGACGGCCAACCGGCGAGGAACGCTGACGGCGGCCCGAATGCGGATGCTGATCACGTCGCGTGGATCACGGGGATTTTATTCGCGGTGCTTGCCGGCATCGCGCTGGCCGGATGGCTGATGTACCGCAGTGCCCTGGATGCCAAGCGAACTCGAATCTTGCGGCAACAAGCCGGCGACGATGTCCAACTTGACCTCGACGCCCTCGCCGACCACGACTCCGACACGCAAGGAACGCCATCATGAGATTGGTTTGGACAAGAACGGTATTTGGCACGATGGGCACGGGCACAAGTGTTGGTGTGCAGGCTTTAGCCGCCGACTGTCGCTGCGATGCAGCGAGCGGGGAGCGCCTCAAGGCTGGACACCAACGGTTGCTGAAACGTCAGTCCCGTCGGACTGTGTCACTGGTGGCGAGTTCTGTTGTTTACTTGATGTTCGTGCTTTCGGCGTTGTGCTTCGGTGTGCGGGCGCCCGCACAATCCGCCATCGATCTGCTCAGCGGTTTTGATGCCCGGCGGATCGAAGGCTGTTATCCGGTCAGCGATTCCAAGGTGGCCGGTGAAATGGCGCGATTGTTGTTTCGCTTGCGCAAAGCCGATGAAGACGCGTTGGCATCGCGATCGGTCGGTTCGCTCACCGACGCCGCCATCGCAGCCCGCTTGACGACTGGCGACTCGGTGGAGGTCGAAGGCACGATCGCCGCAGTTCGCCAATACAATGTCCCCGAATCGTTGATCGAGTTCTTGGAGTTGGAAACGTTTCAAGAGCTGGTTCTAGAGCTACCGGATTCCGAAGACTCGATTGCAGTATTTGCGCCGTCGCTGGTGGGCAAGGTTTCCGAGGGCGACCGAGTCAAAGCGAATGCCGTTGTGATCGACGCTTCGAGTGCCGAACAAGTTTTTGCGGCCGGACGCGTCGCCTGGTTCCCCGCGATGGCTGAAACCGTCGGCTGGAAACTGCTGGCCCGTCAGGGCGTCGACTTGAGTCGCATCGCCGAAGCGGCGTCCAGGAATCGCCGATCGCTCGAAGCCGCCGACGGAGACGCGTTTTACTCGATGCTCGCGGCCGCCAAGAACCTGAACACCGAACCCTTTGATCGGAACGTCTCCCTGGCTCCCCTGAGAATCGAACCGGTGAAGTTGTTGGAATCCCCTCAGGATTATCACGGGCAGTGGATCCGGATGAACGCGTCGACGGTCCGGATCACACGCATCAGCGTGTCCGATCCGGCGCGGCGGGCGCAGCTGGGTCAGGACCACTATTACCAGGTCGACGCCAGCGGCGATCTGGGCAACACGATCATCCAATTGGCCCGTGGCGCGGACGATCCCGGCGAGCCGATTCGGATGAGCGGCACTTACCCGGTCTCGCTGGTCGCCGCCGAGTTGCCCGATTTTCTCAGCGCCGAGCGGGACGATCCAAAGGCAGTCGTCACGATGCTCAGCCATCCCGTCGCGATCGAAGGTTTCTTTTATCGCTTGTGGAGCTACAAGAACGAATTCATGACCCGCGAGGGCGGCGGCAAACAGGTCGGTCCGCTGATCGTCGTTTCGCAATGGCATTCCATGGCCCCACCGGCGAACGAAGATGGCGGCGTGCGGGTGATCGGATACGCGTTGGCGATCGGAATCGCGTTGGCCATCCTTGCGACGATCTGGTGGACGCGGCGCAACGCCAAAGAGGACGCTGAGGTTCGCAGGCGTGCCAGCCAAACCACGACGATCGATCTGTAACGCATCGTTCCGACATTTATTTTCCGTCCGACTCTAAATTGACGATTTCCACGGTATCGTCCGAAAACACCGTCACCAAAATGTCTTGACGTTCATTGGTCCCATACCTGCGGTAGTGTCTCGATTCGCCGTCCTGCATCAAGACTTCCAATCCAGATTCGTAGTCCCAGAATCGAGAGGTAAAATCGCTGCCGATCGAAAGCAACCGCTTGCCGCCTTGGAGCACGATCACCCGTTCGACGACACCGACATGACCGCGATACTCTCGGAGGGTTGCTCCCGTCGCGGGGTTGATCGCAACGATACATCCGATGACTCCGTACCCGATCAGAACGTCTTCGGTCGGATGTGCAACCACGGCACGAACATCTTGATTGACGGGGATTTTTCGAATCGGGTTTCCGCCAAGATCCCAAAATCGAATCCAGTTGTTTTCACAGGTAACGATTTGTTTCGCTTCAGGATAGTAGGCCGCTCCGGCGAAACCTTTCTCATTAACCCGCCATCGTCGAATCATCCGGCCACTCGCATCGAACAGTCCGATTGTGCTGTCTCGAAACGCAACGAGGAACCGACCGTCGGGTAAATCGCCCACAATCCCTTTCGGCGCCGCGGGCAGCGGAATCGAATCGCATTGGCCGGTTTGAACATTCCAAATCCGTAGTCGGCGATCCGAGCAGACGGCAACCACCCCATTTTGGTCGCGCGAGTAAAACAGTGCCGACACGGAAGCCTTGCTTTCTTGTAACGTCTTTTCGATCGCTGCAGAAGCTGTGCGGCGCAATTCGATGACGCCCGACCGAAATCCGAGCACCAGACATTTCCCGTCCGAGCTGACATCCAGACAGGTGATCGGCGTCGTGGGTCTAAACCTTTGCCGAGGGGGTCTGGGATGGTAGAGCCCGAGAGTTCCGTCATACCCGCCGGTGAGAAATCGGTCATGCGTCGTCAGGTACGCTAAGCAGCCCACCGGACCGGAATGTCCGGCCAGGTTGGCGGCCCGTTGCGGCCGCTCAGGATCCGTCAGATCCAAATATTGCAAGAGGCCTCCGTCACAGGTGCTTGCCAAGATTCCATTGCTGGCAAACCGAACCGATTTCACCCCGTTCTTGGTCGTGGTCATCTGGTCGGGTTCACCAAGTCGATTGCCATCCCAGGATCGTCGAACGACGGTGGAGTTCGACATTCCGTAGACGACGTAGGCATCGTCCGGTGAAAAGCGAACGTCACGGATCGTGGCGTGTTCTGCGACACGGACTGTCATCGGCATCTGTGGCAATTCGTCCGTCTCTGGTTGTGTTCTCCAAATTCTGAGATTTCTCTCGTGGTCCGCGAGGACCAGATATCGACCGTCCGAAGAAAAATCGACACGAGAGGTCTGGGGGGCCTGCAGCAACAATCGAGGCTTGTCATCCGCGGTGAGCTTGTTGAGATCAAACAATCGGACGGCGGTTCCCGCGGTCGCCAACCATCGCTGGTCCTCCGAAATCGCCACGCGGTAGACAAGATCGGATTGGCAATCCAACACCCGCGTCACTGTTTGTCGTTTGACGTCCCACAACAACACCATGCCGCTGCAGGTCCCAATCGCGAGGGTATTGCCATCTGGTGTGTAGGCGACACACGAAATCAGCGGCTGAGGATTCCGCCCCCAGGTCATCGCGTTGACACGCCGTCGATCGGATTCGCCGGCATGTTTCTCCCAGTGCGAACGAACGCGGGGATCGGATTTCCCAAGCACTGCAGAGTCAAGTGTTCCGATCGGGTGCAACTTGTCCGCGTCGGCACGGTAAAACTTGATCGTCTGATATTTCCGCGAAAGCGTCGCGACTTGGTTTCGAGCAGACACGGCCATGTCATCAATGCGATCATGAAAGACTTTGACTTGGTCCAACAACGCGTCGGGGTGCGTTTTCTTCCACAGCAACCTCGACTCCAGTCCTCGCAGCCGGGCCAGTGCGGGATCGTCGCGGTGCCGCTGAAGGATTTCGATCGCTTCGGCCGTGTGCCCGCGTTCGAGACGCTCTTCGGCGATTTGAACTTCGCCGATGTAAGTTCGCAGAGCCAGTTCCCGGTTGACCTCCAACGTCGCCGCGAGCAACCAAACGATGATGGTCCCCGACAGCAACAATAAAGACACAAACGAGACACTCGCCGCAAACCAGCCGCGATGCTTCCGAATCCACTTGCCCGCTTTGTGCCGCAACGAGGGAGGTGCTGCGGTAATCAAGTCGCCGTTGAGATGTCGCTGAATGTCTTCGGCAAACAGCGCGGCCGATTGGTAGCGACGCTCCGGATCTCGGTCAATCGCCTTCATCGTGATCCAGTCCAATTCACCCTGAAGGTGCCGAATTCGCAGGTTGACCTCGCGGTTCGTTGGCGAGACGGATGTTTGCACCAATGTTTGGCTGGGCAAAAGGGGATCATGATCACGAACAGTGCGAATGGCCGCGGCGAGAGGCATTTGACGAAGCTCGGTCGCGGAATACGGCAGGCGAAACGCGAGCAGTTCATAGAAGATCAGCCCTAAACCATAGACGTCGCCACGTGTGTCGCAGTGTGGATTGAGTTCCAATTGCTCGGGGCTCATGTACTCCAGCGTTCCGACCATCTCGTTCGTATTGGTCAACGACGGGGCATCGCTGGTAAGATTCTTGGCAATGCCGAAGTCGATCACCCGAGGGCGATCAATGACGGGCATCCCCGACGCTTCGTCTCGCTCCAGTAAAATGTTGGAGGGCTTGAGATCTCGGTGGATCACCCCATTGCGATGTGCGTACTGAACCGCTTCGCAAAGAAGCTTCATCAACACGAGGCAATCGGGTACTGGTAAGTGATGATCACACAGGTAATCGGACAGGGGCTGCCCGTCGATGTACTCCATCACAAAATAAGCCCGACCGCTCGCCGTGACTCCCGCATCGTAGACGTGTGGGATTCCGGAGTGCCTCAACTCCGAGAGCGTTTGGTGCTCCAGCAGGAATCGTTGAGGCTGGTTGGCATCGCTCGCCGCCTGCTTTGCGATTTTTACGGCGACGGTACGCCGAATGGGTTGTTGCTGCACCGCGCGGTAAACCACTCCATTGCCGCCCTCTCCGATCAGAGATTCCAGACGATAATGACCGAACTCGGTTCCCGCTTCGAACGACGGGAGCGGATCGCAGTAGACGACATCCGGAATCGCGGAATCTTCGCCGCGAGAAGTCGAGCCTGGTTGGACGCCCGGCGTCTGCCCCGCGTCGTCCCAGGGAACAAGCGAGACGCTGCCGACCGAATCCGACTGTTGTTCCAGAAACGTCGCGCACGCCGGACAACGATTGCAATGTTCTTCCAATTCCTTGGCGCGACCGGAACAGAGCTTTCCCGATAAGAACTGATGCCATTCCTCCGGTGTCGGGTGTTCGTTTGACTGCGGCATCGATGTTCGTCCCTCTCACGTGTCTCAGACTGTTGCTCAGTCAACGTTCATGAATCATCGACAAACAACGCGGCTGCCGATTCACGCAATCGACAGAGCACTCGAGAGCGTCCCGCAATGACCGCCGCTTTAGTAATGCCCAGTCGCTCGGCGACGTCGGCAGGCGATTCCCCCTCGAGCGCCGTCAGGCGAAACGCATCGATCGTCGCCGAGGCAAAATCCCCATCGACGGAGTCCAGTAACCTCGTCAGCAGATAGCGATCGTGTTCGACGTCAAATTGCTGATGGATCTCATGATCCGAGGACGCAAGCGATGCGGCTAACCATTCCAAGTCCACGCCGGATTGATCACGTCGCCGGCGGCGATGCCGCCGCAGTTGATTGACGGTGATCATCCTGAGCCAGCAACGGAATGCACCGACCGATCCGTTGTGTCGAAAATTCGAAATCTCATTGAATACCGTGCACATCACCTCTTGCCGTATGTCTTCGGCGTCCGGCTCAGGCAGCCGCTGCCTGGTCAACCAGCGTCGAATAAACGGTTCATAAAACTCGAAAAACTGCTGCCAGGATCGCGGTTGATTCTCCGCTTGCAGTCGCTGAACCAGTGAAATTGAAGTCGTTCCCGACATGAGCCATGTCCGCTCGCGGTGGATCTGCGGTCGACCAGACGACCTTGCCAGACTACCATGCACCCACCCGAACGAGCGGTCAATTTTCGAGCGTGGTGTATCCGGTCACACCGCCTCGACGGTAGATATTAGGGCTGTTCGCGCGTCCAGTGGCAGGCGTTCCATGGCTGCGTGTTTCCATTGATCCGAATCGAACCGGTTGCTTCCACCGAATCAGGGCCCGTCTGCGTGATGGTCAGCAACAGGTCCTGTGTGGCGTCTTCTCCGCTGTAATGGCCATAGAGTTTCCACTGGTCATCGCGAGTTTGGACCAGGGTCGCGACGCCCATGACACCATCATGGTCCGATTCATACCCGCGGACGCTGTGTGTCGGGTGATGGATCGAATAGACGGAGGTTCCTGGAAAAGTCCCCCCCTCGCGTTGAAGGCTCAAGACGTTTTCGCCTGGCAGCCAAGTGTAAGTGTGCTCCGCTACCGAATCCTCGTCTTTGTTGACCCAAATCCCGCCGACGAGCAAGTCGCCAAATGACTGCAAGGCTTGCATTGATTGGTCGAGAGAAACTTTGGTGTTGGTGACGGAGAAAGGCAGTTTTCCTGGGGCTGCATCACCGACGAAGGCGAAGCCACCATCGTGAAATCTTAGTTCGATTCCCACACCATTGATTGGACCGTTGGCATCGAATTGTAGATCCGCATGCCCTGACCAACGGTCATCGTCAAACTTCTCAAAATGCAAGATCGCGGTACCCTGCGGCGTCGCCCAAACTTCGACGATCGCGCCCGTCTGCGGATCCCAGTGGCTCATACCGTTGAGCACATGATGTCCTTCGCGACTGTTGAAAATCAATCCGGTTTTTGCGTCGTTCCATCGCGCCAGGTACAAACCTTCGAAGGGTTTTCCGTCGCGCGTCCCGCGTGTCGTCCAGGTCCCGACTTGTTTGGCCATCTTCGCTTTCACATCGTCAGGTAACGTCGCAGCCGCCGTTTCGGTGCTCTCCTTTTGCGTGGTGGGTTTTCGCCGGGTGAACGTAAAGACCCGATCCGCCTGTTTTTTTCCGTCCAGCACCGTCTGGTAGTTTGTCCAAATGATCTTGTCGGGCGAGTACTCCGATCGCAACTTCGTCGTGCGTGGTGTGCCGTCGGGTAACGTGCTCTCACTCGATCCCTCGGCTTTTTCTTCCGCGACTAGGGTGTAGGTCGCTCGGCCGATACCCAGTTTGCCACTGACGAAATTGTCGATCAGTTGATTCGAGCCGGCATTCCAACCGTGGAGATAGTCTCCCGAGACCGCTCCGTTGGGCCCGACTTCTTCGAAATGGCTCAACAGCGCCGCGCCGTTTTCACTTCGTCGAACACTCCAAACGCCGTGGTAGGCTTGCCCGTTGTCCTGATAGCTGTAATCCCACGTCCCGGTCAGGAACTTGAAGTGCTGATCGATGGCGTTTGGCAACGGTCCGCCGCCGGGCTGCTGCGCAGATGCCGAACGGTGGAAAACGAAGGCGAATAGCAAGAGGGGCACGATGCATCGAACGGGCATAGCTGGCTCCGAAATGATTGGACAGAAGGAAGACAAGAGTGAATCAGTCGGTTTCGCATTCCGGACAAGTTTCCGCGTTTGAGAACTGGGATCCGTTGTCGTCGGGCAATCCGAAACAATAGACGGCTCCGACCTTCGTCTTGGGCAGCGAAAATCCGATCCGCGATTGAACTTGTTTTTTGCTGCTCCAGGCCTGGAACAGATCCGACCCCGACCCGACATAGACTCTGCCCCGGGAGACCGACGGGCCACACCAAACCGGACCAATGGGAATGGCTTTGAGTAACTCACCGGTGTTCGAATCGAGCGCCGAAAGTGATCCACTCAGGTTGGTGGTGAAGAAAACCAGTTCGTCGGTCAACGCGACGCCGGAGGCAACGGGATCACCACACGTGAATTTCCCACCGTCGTCCAGATTGGTGTGATGCAGACGCGGTCGCTCATGACGCCAATGTTCGACCAAGGTATTGGGGGAGATCGCGGTGACACGTCCCGCCGAAGGTGGAATGATCGGATGGGTCCTGGAACTCGCGACGCCCTGCAGTGCGATCGCGAGTCCCGGCCAGTCGGTCCCGTTGGCATAGACACGATCGCCATCGAATCCGCATCCGGTCTGCAACCCGCCCAGCGCGCTGGGAAGAGCCAAAATCCGGGTTTGCTTCGGTGCGATCCTGTCGGGTTCGGGCGGTCCTTGATACGTTGGTGTTTGATAGAGCATCTGTCCGTCGTCTCGATCGATCACGTAGAATGCTCCATCTTTGCACCCGACACCCAACACATTTCGGCGCACTCCGTTTTCGGTGATCGAATACAGTTTGGGCGTGTCACCAATCGACAGGTCTTTGTATCGACCGGTCCGCGAATCATAAGCCGGGATGGAATTGTTCCAAACATCGTTGGCAACGAGTTGCCGCACCCATTTTTCATTCCCGTGTTCGACACCGATCGCGATGATCGCCGAAGAATACTTGTTGTAGGGACGTTGATCGTCCGGGGTCGGCTTGCGGGGGGCGTTGTGGGTGTCGGTGCCAAAGAACAGCGTCTTTGACTGTTGGTCGTAACTGGGCGTACACCAGACGGAACTCGTCGAGGGGCCGGCAACAAATTCAATGCGTTCGCCGTTGTCAAACTCCATGGCGATGGGAGGGTCGAACTGTTGTGGCTCGGGACCGACCGCGTAGTCCCAAAGGCAATTTCCGTTTTCCGGGTCAAAGGCGGCGACAAAGCCTCGTCCGGAGCAACAGGGATAGTCCGGGATCGCTCCCAAGGCGTGCTCGAATCCTCCGCCGGCGACAATTAATTTGCCGTCGGCAAGGATCGGAGACGACATGATGGTGTTGGCCGGATGCGCCAACGGAAATGAATCATGCTTGGTGTTGACCTTCCATCGTTCGGCACCGCTGAATCGGTCCAGACAGATCAATTGCCCGCCGAACGTGCCGAAGTAGACGCGTTGATCGTCCACCAAGGCCGAATTCATCACACCATCGACGGTCAAGGTTAATCCGTGCTCGATGTATGGATCCCCGTGTTCAGCGGTCACGATCGATTCGATCTCGTAGCACCAGCAGACCTCCCCATCGGGCGTCAACTTGTAGAACGACGGACGCGTTCGCGTGGTACCGAAATAGACGTAGCCGTCGACCACGACGGGTGTCGCGTGCACGACGCCCACTGGGTCGGTCGCGCCACGTCGCGGAAACCGCCACTTCTCTTCGAGTGTCCCGATGTTGCCGGCCTTCAATTTTTGTTCGGCGTGATTAAATCGCCAGCCGCGATTGTCGTAGTTGTATTGCGCCCAATCGCTCGGTTCCGCCGCGAGAGCGTGTTGGGTGACGCCCGTTGCGGCGAGGGTCATAACGAAACAACCGGCCGCCAGCACGCGGGTGGATGTGCGGATAGGGCGCACCATCTCGATTCCTCCTGCAAGGGTTCTGCTGCGATTCATCTCAACGATGCTGCGAGCATCGCGTCGCGGCGGTCTCGCCGATTCGCTTGCGATAAACAAAGGCGCCGCCGGCGGAGCGAATCACGCCGAGCCGGATGTTTTTTCTAAAATTCGCAGCCTTGTCGCTGTTGGCGGCTTGATTCCTGTTCGTGCGGCGTGTTCCGGCGAGCGAATCGACTGAAATTCTGGTCAACGCCGACTCCAGCGACACTGCCTCTACTTGACCGCCACGGCTGCGCTGAGACGATGGGCGCTTGTATCGCCAAAGCGTTTTCGCCCCCTTCCTCGTTTCAAGAATCAACCATGCGTCGCGCAAAAATCACCGTCATCGGAGCTGGTAACGTTGGAGCCACCTGTGCACATTGGTGTGCCGCTGCAGAGCTCGGTGACATCGTCCTGTTGGATATCCCGCAAACCGAGGACATGCCGGCCGGGAAAGCACTCGACCTGATGCAGTCGTCGCCGATCATGGGCTTTGATTCCAAGATCGTGGGGACGACCAGTTACGACGACGCGGCGGACAGCGATGTGATCGTCGTCACCGCCGGAATCCCGCGAAAACCGGGCATGAGCCGCGATGACTTGCTGAGCACCAACGCACGGATCATCACCAGCGTCGGCGAAGAGATCAAAAAATCCAGTCCCAACGCCGTCGTGATCGTCGTCAGCAACCCGCTCGACGCGATGGTCCAGCAAATGTGGAAGGTCACCGGTTTTGATCGCTCCAAGGTTTGCGGGCAAGCCGGCGTGCTGGACACCGCGCGATACCGCACATTCCTGGCGATGGAACTGGGCGTCAGCGTCGAAGACATCAGCGCCTTGCTGATGGGCGGTCACGGCGACACGATGGTTCCGATCCCCAGCTGCACCAGCGTCGGCGGAATCCCGGTGACCCAGCTGATCGATCCGGCACGATTGGAAGAAATCGTCGAGCGGACCCGCAAGGGCGGTGCGGAAATCGTCTCGCTGCTCAAGACCGGCAGTGCCTACTATGCCCCCGCGGCGGCCTGTGCACAGATGGTCGAAGCGGTCGTCAAAGACAAGAAACGCTGCATCCCCGTCGCCGCACTTTGCGAAAGCGAATACGGCGTCGGCGGCTACTACGTCGGCGTGCCGGTGATCATGGGCAGCGCGGGTGTGGAAAAGGTCATCGAACTGAATCTGACCGAATCCGAAACGGCCGACTTCCAAAAGAGCGTCGACGCGGTCAAGGGTCTCGTCGCAACGATGGACGAACTACTCGCCGGTTAGCATCACGCCGGTAAACGGGTGCGTTGAATGCGATGGTTGTTGCTGTCCAGGACGTGCATTCTGTTTTCTGAATCAACGACCAGCCCCCAGGGCTGGTAGAGCTGGCCGACCTCGAATCCCGGCGCGCCCCAGATCGACTGCGGCGTGCCGTCGGCGGCCAGACGTTGAATCCGCTGGTTGCCATATTCGCACACCAGCACGCCGCCGTCGGCCAGCAGCGCCAAGTCATAGGGATAATGAAACTGGCCCGGCTGTTGGCCTTGCTGTCCCCAAGCGTCGATCCACCGCGGTGTCGGGCCGCTGATGTCGTAGCGTTGAATCCGATGGTTACACGCATCGGCGATCCACAACACATCGCCGGCAATCACCAGGCTTTGGGGACGGACAAATTTTTCCGTCTCGCGTCCCGTCCCGCCCCACTGGGTCATGAAGTTGCCATCGGGATCGAATTTCTGGATGCGGTCCGAATCGCCATATTCGCCGATATAAAAACAGCCGTCGTCGTCGGAGACCGCATCGGTGACGAAGGCGAATTGGCCGGGATCGCGTCCGGGCTGGCCGCCGATCTCCTTGGACTCGATCCGCCGGCCGTCGAGGTGGTAGACCAACATGCGGTAATAGTGTGTATCGGCGACCAACAACAAATCGTCTTCGGGGCGTCGCCCGTGTTGGATCGCCAGCCCCGTCGGCCGGCCGTTCTTCGTCTCCGGCGTTTTCCATTGACGCAACCAGTTCCCATCGCGATCGAAGACTTGGATGCGACCGGTCGTATCGACGATGTAAAGCTGATCGTTGCGATCGATGGTGATGGCGCGAGGCTTGAGGAAACGGCCCGAGCTCTGGCCCCTTCGGCCCCAGACCAATTCGGTCTGGCCGTGCCCGCTGGCCGGCACACATCCCGGCACGGTGGCGGCGAGCGCCGCTGCAGCGCCGAGCCCCGCCCGTTTCAGCATCGCGCGGCGTGTGAGCGAGGTTGTGGGTTGCATGACCGGTTGTCGCAGGTGTCTCATCGGATCGGATTGACGCGTCGTCGTTTTTCGCAGGGGACGTTCTCATTCTACAGGGCTTTTCCGGTTCGTCCGGTTGTGGACTTAATTTTGCCGCTCTTACAATGGCGGCACTCGATCCGGGGCGCGGGCCCTGCTCGTCTTTGACAGACTCATTCGTCGGCATTCATGACCAAAGTCCTTGATCTTCGCGAAACCGACGACCCCAGCGACATCATCCACCGCACCGTCCAAGCGTTGACCGAAGGCCAGGTGGTGGCGTTTCCGACCGACACGGTGTACGGACTGGCCGCACACGCGTTGGATGCCCAAGCGGTTGAGAAATTGATCGAGATCAAGGGTCGAGGCGAGGAACCGATGGCGATTTCGGTGCGGAGTCGTCAGGCGGCCGAAGACTTTTTCTGCGAAGCGTCTCCGGTCGCACGTCGGCTGAGCCACCGCTGTTGGCCGGGTCCGTTGACCTTGGTCACCCCCTGTGAAAACGACCACTCCGCGGTGCACCAATTACCACCATCGGTCCGCCAGCGGATCACCGGACCGAGTGGGGGGGTCGGATTCCGCGTCGTCGACCACCGAATTTTGCAATCGATCCACCGATTTATGGCCGCCCCGTTGGTGCTGACCAGTGCCAATTTAACTGGAAAACCGACACAAACCACCGCCGCCGGTGTGCTTGAGCAACTCTCCGGTACCCTACCACTGCTGCTCGACGACGGCCCGACTCGTTATGGTGGGGCATCGACGGTGGTCCGGGTGATCGGAAAACGTTGGGAACTGTTGCGAGAAGGAGTGATTGAACGAGCCGCCATGAATCAATTCGTCAAACCCGTTATTGTAATGGTATGCACCGGCAACACCTGTCGCAGCCCGATGGCGGAAACCCTGATGCGTGAACTACTGCGAAAGAAGATGGGCCGGGAAGACGCCGTTCGGGTGCTTTCGGCCGGTGTGGCCGCCTCCGCCGGCGGGAGTGCGAGTCCACAGTCGATCGAAGTGATGGGAGAGCGTAAACTGGATTTAACCGGACACGCCAGCCAACCGCTTGGTGATGACATCATGAACGTCGCCGATCTCGTCTTGACCATGACCCGTTCGCACCGCGCTGCGATCTTGGCCGCCTGGCCCGAGATGCACGATCGGGTGTTCACCTTGCGTCACGACGGCGGCGACATTTCCGATCCGATCGGAATGCCGGTCGATGCGTACCGACAGTGTGCCGACCAGATGGAAGGCGAGCTGGAAAAATGGTTCGAGCGGCTGGACGACGACTTTTTTCCCGAGGTCTCCGACGGAGATCAGGAGTCTGCGTAATGCGAATTTCACTCGGTAGCGATCATCGCGGCGTACAGATCAAAGCGCGTCTGGTCCAATCCCTGACCGCCAACTCGTACGAGATCCTCGACGAAGGCACCTTCAACGACTCCTCGGTCGACTACCCCGACTTTGCCGAAGTGGTCGCCAAACGCGTCAGCGACGGCCAGGCCGATCGCGGCATCCTGATCTGCGGCACCGGCATCGGCATGGCCATCACGGCCAACAAGTTCGCCGGCGTCCGCGCCGCACCGTGTTACGACGAAGTCATGGTCGAAATGAGCCGTCGACACAACGACGTCAACGTGCTGTGCCTGCCCGGCGATCTGATCGGCGAACGTTCCATCGATGACCTCGTCCTCCGCTGGCTGCAAACCGAATTCGACGGCGGCCGCCACGCCGAACGGATCGCCAAGATCGAAAAGATCGAAAAGGAAAACGTGCACGGCCCCAATTGCCATAGCGACAACCGCGTGACCGGCCACACGGCCGCCGCGGATTCCCAGGCCTCATGATCGCCAACTGGACCGATTTGATCGGCAACCGCCACCTGGAACAGTGGTTCGGCAACTCGATTCGACAACAACGATTCGGCGGCAGTTTCTTGCTGGTCGGCCCGCCCGGTGTCGGCAAACGCAGCGTCGCGACGCTGCTGGCCCGGACCATGCTGTGCAACCGCAATCCGCCCGAGTCGATGCAGCCCTGCGGAACCTGTGAAGCGTGCGTCCAAGTCGACGCCGAAACCCACCCCGACCTGATCCGCATTCGTAAACCGAAAGACAAAACGGTGATCCCCGTCGACCTGCTGATCGGTCGCCCGGAAGTGCGGATGCAAGAAGGGTTCTGTCGCGACGTCCGGTTGAGCCCGTACTGTGGGCGCCGCAAAGTCGCGATCCTGGAAGACGCCGATTTCCTCAACGAAGAAGGCGCCAACTGTCTGCTCAAGACGCTCGAAGAACCGCCCTCGGATGCCGTGATCATGCTGGTCGGCACCAGCGAACAAAAACAATTGCCCACCATCCGTTCCCGCTGCCAGGTGATTCGCTTTGCGCCGTTGAACGCCGAAGAAGCGACACGGCTGATCCGTGACGTCCACCAGATCCCAGCCGAACCGGCCGAAATCTCTCACGCGGTCGAGATCGCCGGCGGAGACGTTCCGGCGGCACTGCGTCTACTCAGTGACGAATCGAGACGCTTTCGCGATGCGTTGATCGGTGCCCTGGCGAGCCCGTTCCCCGATCCGATCGCGATCCGACGGATCGTCACGACGCGCGTGGACGAAGCCGGCAAAGAGGCTCCGAAAAAACGCGCCGTGCTACGCGACGTTTTCTCGATGGCCATCGGGCACTACCGCAAGACGATGCGTGAAGAAGCCTTCGCCGCAGCCCCTCGACCGATCACGCTGGCGCGGCTCGATCGCAGCGTTCGCGCGCTTCGAGAACTCGAACGGATGGCCAACGTGTCCACCTTGATCGATTGCTATGCCGCCGACATCGCCGCCGGGCAAACGGGTGACCGAGGCGAAATCGGGTCTTAGTGCTCCAGCAGTTTTGTCGGGCGAAACACCGAAAACAATACCCACGGATAGCAGCGCGAACCCACGGATGACAGGGTGCAATCAAGCCGCGGGTCCGCGCTGCCATCGGTGGGCTCGCTGCCATCGGTTGGCTCACGGATCACTTCATCGCTCCGCAAGCTTCAGCCTGATCCCTCTTCCGCTCGACAAACACCACCCAAACATCAAAGCCGAACAATTCAATCGCATGACAGCCGATGCCGTCACCGTGGAACTCTGGGCGGCCCGTCTGCCGGGCCCCTTTCGATTTGCCGAGCACTGCTGGCTGCTGGTCCGTCGCGGCGACCAATGCGACCGCTGGGAGGTCTGGCAAGATGCCGACGCCGGAGGAGAGAGCTGGGGGCACGTGCATCGAAATCTGATGGCCCCCACCGCCGGCATCCGCAATCACCTCGCCTATGGGTTGCATCGATGGAGTGGCGAGCAAGCCGACCAACTGGCGCGCCGAATCGAAGTCGCACCGCACGCTTATCCCTGGTGCCACACCTACCGCTACGTCCCCGGCCCCAACAGCAACACCTTCGTCCAGTGGTGCCTGGAAGAACGCTATCGACTCCGTTGGCGAAGTGTCGGAGCGGGGTACGCCCGAAGGATGTGGCGCTGAAGCGGGGCGGGAGAAGAAATGGTCAAAAAATGGGTTGGTCAAAAAATGAGAGCTCAGTCAGGTGGCTGATCAATGGACATCAGCCGTTTTGCGGCAGCCCACCGGGTTCCCATTTTTTGACCAACCTATTCTTCGATCAACCGATTTCTTCGGCATCGCACCTCCATCGCACCAGTGCCGCGGCCTCACTCGCCGTGCAGGTAACCTTGCGGCGAAAGTCTCAAGTACTTGCCTTCATGGATTTTCCACAGCCCGGTGCGTCCGACGATTTTTCCGATCGCGGTCAGCGGGGCGGGAAGGTCCGCCGCCAGCAGGCGCTCGGCGTCGGCCGGCGCGGCGGTCAGCAGGAGTTCGAAATCCTCGCCGTCACTCCAGGCGTGCTGAAACGGCTCACGTCCGGTTTTGGCCGATAACTTGATCGCATCGGTGTGGATCGGAATCGCGTCGACGTCCAATTCGACACCGTAGCCGCTGCTGGCACACATCCGATCCAGGTCCAGGGACAGGCCGTCGCTGACATCGATCGCCGCGTGGATGGTGGCGAGCTTGCGGATGGCGGAGGCGAGTTCGATGCGTGGGGTCGGCCTCAGGTGCCGTCCACCGATGCTGCCGCCAAAGCTGCCGCTAGCCAACACGACATCGCCTTCGACGGCGCCGCTCCGCAACCAGGGATCGCCGTCGGGGACGTGGCCGAGCACGGTGATGCTGATCGCCAGCGGACCGTCATAGGTCGACAGATCCCCGCCCGCGATGGCGACATCGAACTGTTTGGCAGACTCGAGAATCCCCTCGTAAACCTCGCCGGCGATCTTCGTTGCGTTTTGTTTGGGCAACGCCAGGGTGACCAGGGCGCTGGTCGGGATCGCCCCCATCGCCGCGATGTCACTCAAGTTGATCGCCATCGCTTTAAAACCGACGTCCGCCAAGTCGTGTTCATCGATGGCAAAATCGACCCCGTCGATGATCTGGTCGGTGCAGACAATCGACGGCGAGGCGGGCGACTGGATCACGGCAGCGTCGTCACCGATGCCGACGGTGACCTGCGGCAACGACCGCGTGCGACCTTTTAAATAAGCGAGAAAAGACTGTTCCATGATCCAAATCCACCTTCCGGGTGAGCCTGCTGGCTGGTCCGCAACGAAATCACACTAACCGATCGAAAACCCACTGTTCCGCTGCAACGAATCCACCCACGTCACGTCACAATCGTCGATTGAACCGGCCGGCCGCGAATCGATCCGACGAATCAGTTCCTTCAATTGGCTCTTGGTCCCATCGGCGTCGACCAAGACGCTTCCGTCGGGCTCATTGCGAACGAAGCCATGGATGTCCAGGCCGTTGGCGTGAAACAGCACGGTCGCTCGAAATCCGACGCCTTGAACGCGACCACGGTAGCGTGCGATCAATCGAACGTTCATCGCAGCGCCGTATCGATCTCATCGCCATCGACCGTGTCCACCGGTTCGGCCTCTGGCGGGGGCTCGGCAGGCTGAGTCCGCTGGATCACGACCATGCACATGTCGTCAAACGGCGGCGCGTCACCGACGTGCTTCATCACCGCCTGGACGACGCGGTCTTTGATCGCCCCGGCTTCGCTCTCCATCGCGGCAAGCTTTCGAATCGATTCGATCCCGAACTCGTTGTCATCGGCGTCCATCGCTTCGTTGACGCCATCGGTGTACAGCAACAGCACGTCGCCGGGTTCCACCTCCGCGCTGACGGCTTCGTATTCGATTCCCGCATAGATTGCGATCGGCAACCCCGATTCTTCACCACCTGGTTCGGTGATCTCACCGGTGCGTGCGTGCCGCCAAATCGGAGGCATGTGCCCGGCGTTGACGATCGTCACGTTGGGGCTGGCCGGATCGATGACGACCAGCAAGAACGTCGCAAATCGCTCGACGCCCAGTTCACTCATGCGATCGTTCAGTTTTTCGATCGCCCGTGCGACGTCGGGCTCCCCGGCCAAGCAGAACCGCGTCTCGGCGGACAACTTGGCCATGTACATCGCCGCCGCCACGCCGTGGCCGACGACGTCGGCAACCACGATTGCGATTTTTCCGTCGGCCAAGTGGATGTAGTCGAAGTAGTCGCCCCCGATGTGATTGGCGGCCTGGTAATAGCTTTCGACGGCATAGCCGTTCGCGTCGGGCGACCGCTGCGGCAAGAACGCCTTTTGAACGTCCGTCGCGAGTTTCAGGTCTTGTTCCACCTCGCGTTGATGCAAGGCCCGTTCGTGCATCTGAGCATTGGTGATCAGAATACCTGCCTGGGCCGCAATGCCGGCCAGCAGATCGATGTCCTCTTCGACGAACTGGCCACGCCCTTGGGTCGAATCGATTTGAATCGCACCGAACCGATTGCCTTCGGAATCGCCCAGCGGTGCGCAGATCATGCTTTTGATCGAAAAGTCTGCGATCGACTCGCTGCTATCGAATCGGCTGTCCTGCATGGCGTCGAACGACAGCAGGGCTTCACCGCTTGAGATCACGCGGCGAATGATGGTGCGACTGATCCGCACCGTTTCGGTCTCGTCACGGGCCTGACGGGTTTTGATCCAGCGGGTCTGCAACCCGCCGTCTTCGGTTTCCATCACGATGAAACCGCGGTCGGCCGACGGAAAGATCGAGAACAGACTGTCCAAGATCCCCGGCAACACGCTGTCCAGCGAGAGCGTGTTGCTGAGGTTGCGGTTGATCTTCAACAACGCTTCGAGCTTCGCCTCGGGCGTCGCTCTCATCTTCAGGCCTTCGCCCGACTTTTCGAACTCCACCTGCGGCGAGACGACGCGCGAGTTATCCGATTCGTCGTCGACCATCACGATTCCGAAGCTGGAACCGCTGAACGTCAATTCCGCCGCGCCGCTGGAGGCGAATTCGGGATAACTATCGCCGTGAAAGATCAGCTCGATGTCGCTGATCCGGATGCGGTCGCCTTCACGCAGTACCTGTCCGCCGGAGAGCAACTGACCGTTGAGAAAGGTGCCGTTTCGGCTGCCCAGATCGAACACCGTGAATTGGTCATTCTGACGAACGACCTTGGCATGAAATCGGCTGACCGCACCGGCATCAACCACGATGTGGCAATCGGGATGGCGTCCGATCGACGTCTCTTCTTCGGCCAGTTCAAAGCGTTCCGGCCCGCCGCTGAGCGCGCCAGCGGCGGAGTCGACGCCTGCATCGAGTGAACTGCTTCCGACACTAGTTGACAAAAACGCCATCGATCCGTTGGCCCCTCAAAAGGTTGCCGGTGCTCGTAGAACCAGGTCCGAATCAATCCTTGTCTTGCTCGGACGATCCCGGCAGCGGCGATTCGGGGGCACTATTGTCCTCGTATTTCGCTTCCGGAATTTCCGACTCCGCTTTCGTCCCGAAGACGCTGTGCGAGACCGGATAGGAGTCCTTGTTCGGATCATCCATGTCGGCCGAAATCTCTTCTTCGGTGACCTTGGCGTTCTCGACAACCAACTCGATCACCTTCCGCTCGACGATTTGATTCCGCAGCGCATCCATTTGACCGGTCTTTTCCAACCGAGCCCGGGTGGCCCGCAGACTTTGTCCGGACTGTTGCGAGATCAACATGATTTCGCTTTCGAATTCCTGAGGCTCGGCGTCGATCGATTCCTCTTCCGCGATTTGCTCGAGCACAAAGTGCTCACGCAATGCCGCCTCGGTCGACGCACGCGCGTTCTGCTGCAGTGCGTTGACGATGCCGCGGATCGTCGTGTCGTCGAATCCGTTGCGACGCATTTCCAAAACGCGCCGTTGCAATTCGCGATTGGTTTGACGGCGAACCAAGTCTTCGGGCAACTCAAAGCTGACCGACTCGGCCAACAGGTTGGTCACCTTTTGGCGAACGGCTTGCTGCGTGCGGTACTCGGCTTGACGGACCAGCGAATCTTTGACGAATTCACGAAGCTCTTCTTCGGTTTCAAAGTCACCGAGTTCTTCGAGCACGTCGCTGGTCAGCTCGACGTTTTCAAGCTTCTGGACTTCGACCAACTCGACTTCGGCGGTGATCGTGCGAGCGCTGTCCGCCTCGTCGTCGGAATCACCGAGCGTGACGGCCGTCGTGACGGTATCGCCTTCCTTCTTTCCGGCGACATCAGCGCCGAAGGATTCGCACACGGCGTCGCTAAGCGACAGTGCCGGAGCCAGCGTGATGGATTCTTCTTCCATCGTCGAAATGACTTCGTCGCCTTCTTTGAAGCGAATGTTGACGACCAGTTTGTCGCCCAGTTCTGCCGGCTCGTCGGTCGCTTCGAACGAAGCCCGGTCTTTCAGGACCCGTTGCAACGCCGCGGTGACCGCCTCGTCGTCAATGTTTTCGACGGGCTTGGTCAGTTCCAACCCTTTCCAGTTGGGAGTCTCAAACTCGGGACGCACTTCGATCGAGAACTGGAACGAGAACGGACCTTCGCCCGGATCGGGGATCGAGTTGTAGTCGAAGTCCGGCTCACTGATCGCCGAGAAGTCTTGGCTTTCGGTGACCTGCGAAAGGCTGTCCATCAGCAGCTTGCCTTTGACCTGCTCGACCACGCGGTCTTTGAACTGCTTTTCAACCAGACGCCGCGGTGCACGACCGCTGCGGAAACCGGGTACTTGAGCTTCCGGCACCAATTCATCATACGCGTCTTTGAGGTAGCGTTTGACTTCGGACTCGGGAACGGTCACGACAACATCGCGGACACACGCCTGCGGGGAACTGACCTGGACCTCCAGTTGGAGAGGGGTCGCTTCTTCGGCGTTTTCGGGGGAATCTATGGACGTGGACATCCTGTAACGCACCTTGGACGGGAACGGGGTGAACAAAATTAGTGTGTCTGCCGCAAAGCGTTTTTTCGCTGCAGCGAAATGCTCTGTTTGCTGGAGAAGCCCGTAATCTATCGCGGTCGAGTCAAAATCGGCAAGTCACCGCCGCGATTTTACGCTGCTTCCGGCCATTCTCGCACATTCGTCAGGATTTCTGAAAACAATCTGCCTCAAGTTTCCCCGAGGGCTTGCCGATTCTCACAATCTGTTGATAATCTCCCCGCACTGACAGAAATGACGCGGCTGTAGCTCAGTTGGCAGAGCATCACGTTGCCAACGTGATTGTCGTGGGTTCGAATCCCATCAGCCGCTCTCAAATGCGAAAAAGGCACCCTGGCTCGGCCGAGGGTGCCTTTTTCATTTCTCGGGCACGCCGGCACGACACCTGCGTCGGCCCCCCGGCGACTGGCCTTGCCCCGCCATGGCCCTGCCAGCGATCACCGATCGCCCGCAGATCTCGCGCCAAACGGCTCATAGCGCGAGCGATCCCAGCCGATTCGCTTTAGCGAACTGGGTATCCCGGAGGGATGACAGCGAGTAGCCGGAGGTCAGCGCAGCGCCACCTCCGGAAAGCACGCCGCCAGAAGCCCACCGACCCCGGAGGGGTCGCAGCGAATCTATTCGGTAGCGGCGACGCAGTTCGCGTCCCGGAAAGAGTCGATCGAGAGGCGGGTCCAATCGGTGGGGCGGGGCCGGACGAGGGTTCGAACGCGACTTGCTTCGACACCCTCCGGGGTCGCGTGAGACAGGGGACCGAATATCCGGAGGTGCCGCTCCGCTCACCTCCGGCTACTGGCTTTGACCCATCCGGGGCCATGCCAACGACCACCAATCGCCCGCAGACCCCGTACCGAACGACCGCTGCCCCACGCTCTCAAAGATCCGCCTTCTCGTTTCCCTGCTCGTCGTAGCGGTTGAAGGCAAAATAGGCAAAGGGCACGGGCAAACAGGGGATCAGCAGATAGAAAAACCTGCCAACGGTAACGGCCAACACCACCGTCAGCACGAGAAACCCGATCCAAACCCACCAAGTGTCACGCCAAAGCCCGCCGAGCTGATTCACGATACAAATACTCCATCTGATTTCAGTTTCGCCATTCCGCCACCGATCATTCCGTTCAGCAGCGAGAATTGGCTGTCACTTATCTGATACCGGCCCGGCAGATGCGTGTCGACGTGGCAAATCGCCCAGGGCGGCGGTTTTGCAGCGAACCGGCGACCTCGCTAACCCCCGTGAAATCCCACGCCAACCAATTTGAAGAAACTTTTCATCAGTTTTTGCGAAGAGCCGTTGACGCTCACCAGAGCCGCCCCTACATTCTCGCCCTCCCGTGAGACGAACGTCGCCCGGGAAACACCTCGCCGAGCGGCCAGGTGCACCGTCCTTTGTTTCGCCACTCATTATTTACTGGAAGCGTACTGTGTCAGCCGGAGCCAACGAAGTCATTCGGATCCGTATGGAAGCATACGATCACTCCGTGCTCGATCAGAGTGCCCAGGAGATTGTGGATACGGTCAAGCGAACTCACAGCGAAGTCCACGGGCCGATCCCGTTGCCGACTCGCATCGAACGCTACACCGTGCTTTCAAGTCCGTTTGTGAACAAGAAGGCTCGTCAGCAGTACGAGATCCGAACCCACAAACGCTTGATCGATATCGTCCAAGCAACCGCCAAGACGATCGAAGCACTGAACAAACTGAGTCTACCCGCCGGGGTGGATATCAAAATCAAAGCTTCGGCTCGATAGCACGAACGTCGCTCGTCGCGACGTTTCGCCCTTGCCTCACCGCCTGAAGCGGTGCGGGTCGATGCCCCAAAGTTTTTAGGTCCGGTATTCCGCATGAACGGATATCGCTCCCGATAACCCTAGCTGCCACCGCCTCTCGCGGACAACGCAAGCTTCCGGTTCGGGGCGAGAAGTTCAAAACCCAGATACGAGCGATAAATGACCACGGCGAAAGCCGGGGTGCTAGAGCTATGTCACCATCAATACTTGGTCGCAAAATCGGAATGACTCAGGTCTACGAAGAGGACGGTACCGTCGTCCCCGTGACCGTGATCCAGGCCGGCCCGTGCAATGTGCTCCAGATTCGCTCTGCTGATCGCGACGGCTACAGCGCCGTCCAATTGGGTTTTGAAGACAAACCACGCCGACTGGCCAGTCGCGCCGAACGCGGCCACGTCGCTAAACTCGACAGCAAACGGTCCAAGAAACGGGCCGACGCAGGCGTCGAGCTGATTGAAAAAGCTGACTGCGAACCCCAACGCTTCATCCGCGAATTCCGCGGCGAAACCGACCTGTCGGTCGGCGGCACGGTCACGGTGGAAATCTTCGACGGCGTCAAACGCGTCGACGTGACCGGCACCAGCAAGGGCCGCGGCTTCTCCGGCGTCATGAAACGCCACAATTTCTCGGGCCAACGAGCCACCCACGGTGTCAAGAAAGTACACCGCCACGCCGGTGGTACGGGCTGCAGTGCGTCGCCGAGCCGCCTGTTCAAAGGCATTCGCATGGCGGGCCAATATGGAAACACCAAGGTCACCACGCGAAACCTGGAACTGGTTCGAGTCGTCCCCGAAGACAATTTGCTGTTGATCCGCGGCTCCGTCCCCGGGCCGAATGGTGGCCTGGTGACGATCCGTCAAACGAACAAGGTGGGTTAGTCCCGATGGCAACACTCTCAATCGTCAACGAATCCGGCGAAGAAGTCGGAACCTACGAAATCGATTCAGCCGCGATCGCGGACCGAATCAGCAAGCAACTGCTCCACGACGCAGTGGTGATGTACCAGGCGAACAATCGCCAGGGTTCTCACAACACGCGAACCCGTGGCGAAGTCAGCGGCACCAACAAAAAGATGTACCGCCAAAAGGGCACCGGCCACGCCCGTGCCGGCTCCAAGCGAACCAACGTTCGCCGCGGTGGTGGTGTTGCACGGACGATCAAACCACGCGATTACAGCTACCGATTGCCTAAAAAGGCGTTGCGACGAGCCACCCGCATGGCGATCCGCAGCAAAATCGACGACGGCGAGATGTTGGTCATCGACCAACTCAGCTACGACGCGCCCAAAACGTCAAAACTGGCGTCGACGCTGAAAAACCTGGGCCTCGAATCGACCACCACGCTCGTCGCAACCGCCGATGCAGACGTCGCGGTTTACAAGAGCGGCCGAAACATCCCCGGAGTTGACGTGCAGCCGGTTCGCCAGCTGAACGCACTTTCGGTGCTCAAGCCCAAGCGAATGCTGGTCACCAAGGCGGCGTTGGACAAGATCAAAGATGGCTCGTTTGCCGACGGGCAGGCCGTTTAGGTCCGACCGCACCCCCACACTAATACAAGAAGAATTTGAGCGATGGCAAGAATTCAACCACCTGCCCAGCCGGAAACGAAGATCAAGCTCGAGCCGCACCAGATCCTGTTGCGTCCGCTCGTGACTGAAAAAGGCGTTCACCGCGCGACACGGCACAACGAATACGCGTTTGAAGTGCACCGCATGGCCACCAAACCTGAGATCAAAGCGGCTGTTGAAAAGCTGTTTGATGTCAAGGTCGAAAAGGTCTGCACCCAAAACCGCAAAGGCAAGTTTCGTCGCACACGCAACGGTCTAGGACGCACGTCCGACTGGCGCCGAGCCATCGTCCACTTGCACGAAGATCACAAAATCGACTTCTTCTAGGCCGCCAACCGCCGCCGACAAAGTCGTCCAGCCACTCGCTCCAACCGGGGCGGGCCTCCAGAAACCAGTTTTTTCCTAACAGCCAGATAGAACTCAGCGATGGGAATTCGCATCTACAAGCCGACCAGCCCCGGTCGCCGAAATGCATCGGTCAGCGATTTCGCTGAACTGACGCCCGGCTACACCGTGGAAAAGTCGCTGCTGAAGCCGAAACGAAAGACCGGTGGTCGCAACAACCAAGGCAAAATCACCGCCCGACATCGCGGCGGCGGCCACAAGCAGATGTACCGCTTGGTCGACTTCCGTCGCGTCAAGGACGGAGTGCCTGCGACGGTCGACTCGGTTCAGTACGACCCCAACCGGTCGGCTCGAATCGCGTTGCTGAAGTACGCCGACGGTCAAAAGACCTACGTCGTGGCTCCCTCGGGTCTGAAGGCCGGCGACAAACTGCTCAACGGTCCCGAAGCCCCACCGACGCTGGGCAATTGCCTGCCGCTGAAGAACATTCCGCTGGGCACCACGGTGTGCTGCATCGAAATGCGAATCGGTGGCGGTGCGGTGCTGTGCCGATCGGCCGGCACGGGTGCCACGCTGATGGCTCGCGAAGCCGATTGGGCACAATTGCAACTGCCCAGCGGTGAAGTACGACGAGTGCCCAGCCGTTGCCGAGCAACGATCGGCCAGGTCGGCAACAGCGAGCACATGAACGTGGTCTTGGGCAAGGCCGGCCGAGCCCGATGGCTCGGACGTCGCCCGCACGTGCGTGGGACCGCGATGAACCCGATCGATCACCCGCACGGTGGTGGTGAAGGCCGAACCAAGGGCGGTCGTCACCCGGTCAGCCCGCAGGGCAAGAGCGCCAAGGGTGGTGCCACTCGCCAGAAACGTAAACCAAGTAACAGCTCGATCGTTCGTCGTCGCAAGAGCAAGCGATACGGTCAGTTGAAACTGCACAAGTAATCAGGTAGCTGAAGAACGATGAGCCGCAGTAGCAAAAAAGGTCCCTACGTCGACCCGAAGCTGTACTTCAAGGTGCAGAAGCAGGCCGAGGAAGGCAAAAAGACGCCGATTAAAACTTGGGCTCGTGCCTGCACGATCGTTCCCGAGTTCATCAATCTGACGTTTATGGTCCACAACGGACGGGCACACATCCCCGTCCAAGTGACCGAAGACATGGTGGGTCACAAGTTGGGCGAATTCGCTCCGACTCGGACGTTCAAGGGTCACGGCGGCAAAAAGAAATAGGTCGATACGATGTCAACATTTGTAGCAAGCCATCGCAACGCTCGGATCAGTGCACAAAAAGTGCGTCTGGTTGCCGACTTGGTGCGTGGCCAATACGCCGACGAAGCGCTCGATACGCTCAAGTATCAGCCGCAACGCGGTGCCCGCATGCTGGAAAAAGTGATCCGCAGTGCCGTTGCCAACGCACTCGATCCGGACCAGACCGGCGGCAGCCCACACCGAATCGATGAACTGGTTTTGACCGATGTGCGAGTCGACGGCGGAGCGATGTTCCGGCGGATGCGTCCCAAGGCACGAGGCAGTGCCCACATCATCAAAAAACGCAGCAGCCACATCAGCGTCAAAGTGACGCCGATCGACGAAATTTAAGCCCCTCGGAAACAGCACAATCAAAGAGTCGTAAACGATGGGACAGAAAGTCAATCCAATCGCGTTTCGAACCGGTGTCACCCGCGGCTGGAGTAGTCGATGGTACGCGTCGAAGCAAGATTTTGCGGACCTGTTGGTCGAAGATCGCAAACTGCGAAACTTCATCACCAACCACCCCAAGAAGAACCAATACAAGAACGCCGGAATCGATCGCATCGAGATCGAACGAACGCGTGACGAAGTGCGAGTGATGATGTACGTCGCTCGGCCCGGTTTGATCATCGGCAAGAAAGGCCAAGAGATCGAGATCCTGCAAGCGGAATTGCAGAACCTGATCGGCCGCCGCATCAACCTGAAGGTCGAAGAGGTCGGACGCCCCGAGCTGCAAGCTCAACTGGTGGCCGAAGACATCGCACAGCAGTTGCAAAAGCGATCGAGTTTCCGACGCACGATGAAGCGATCGCTCGAGCAGACGATGGACGCCGGTGCCAAGGGCATCAAGATCCAACTGGCCGGACGATTGGGCGGAGCCGAAATGGCACGCCGCGAAAAACAAAGCATGGGCTCGATTCCGTTGAGCACATTGCAGGCGAAGATTGATTACGGAACGACCGAAGCGATGACGCCACAGGGGCACATCGGAATTCAGGTCTGGATTAACCAAGGTACTTACGGAGACGACAACGATGGCGCTGATGCCCAAACGGGTCAAGCATCGAAAAAGCCAAAGAGGGCGCATAAAAGGTAGTGCGACTCGTGGCAACACGGTCGTCTTTGGTGACTATGGGATCCAATCCTTGGAACCCGGTTGGATCAAGGCGACGACGATCGAGGCGGGACGGATTGCGGCTCAGCAATACGTCCGTGGCGAAGGAAAACTGTACATCCGAATCTTCCCGGACAAGTCCGTCACCAGCACGCCGCTGGAAACACGGATGGGTAAGGGTAAGGGTGAACCAGATTTCTGGGCCGCGGTCGTCAAGCCGGGCACCGTCCTTTACGAACTCGGCGGTGTGACCGAACAGCAAGCCAAGGTTTGTTTCGCCCGATTGGCGAGCAAGCTGCCGGTGAAAGTACGATTCGTCGAACGACGGTCGTTCTAATTGGGAATCAGAGATTGGCTCTGATTCGATTGAGACAATGAGTAGCCGACGGGCATCAACCGCCCACGGACCCGACCTCCACTTTTGTTTACCGAAGGCCTGGTCATGACCAGCAATAGCGAACTGAGAGAGATGAGCGACGAACAGCTCGAAGCGACCGCTGCCGAAGCGGCCGCCGACTTGTTTCGACTGCGTTTTCAGTCTCAGTCGGAGCGTTTGAATACGCCCAGCGACATCCGCAAGAACCGACGTTTGATTGCTCGCGTCAAGACGATTCAGACCGAGCGAAGCAAAGCAGCCAACAACACCCCAGCCGAAGCGTAGCACCATGCCAAAACGCGTAGTTTCGGGCATCGTCACCAGCGACAAGATGAATAAGACGCGCCGCGTCGAAATCAATCGCCTGGTGAAGCACCCCAAGTACAAGAAATACATCAGCCGTCGAACGGTTTGTCACGTCCATGACGAGGCAAACGAGTCGGGCGTCGGTGACCGCGTCGAGATCATCGAATCCGAACCGCTGAGCAAGTTGAAGCGTTGGCGTTTGGTTCGAGTGATTGAGAAGAGCACCGAAGTGGACTTGGTCGCCTTGCGTGCCGCACGTAAGGAAGCTGAACAAGCAGAGGCTGCGTCGGCCGGATCCGAAAGCGAAAGCGAATAATTTTTCAGTTGAATAACCAGCCATGATCCAACAAGAAACCCGTCTCGATGTTGCCGACAACACCGGTGCTCGTCAGGTGATGTGCATCAAGGTGCTCGGCGGCAGCCGACGCCGATTCGCCCGTGTGGGCGACGTCATCATCTGCAGCGTCAAAAGCGTGATCCCGGGCAGCGAGATCAAGAAGAAGGCGATCGTGCGAGCGGTCATCGTTCGGACGAAAACCCCGACCCGCCGCAACGATGGCAGCTACATCAAATTCGACAGCAACGCTGTGGTCCTGATCGATAAAGACAAAGCCCCTCGCGGCACGCGGATTTTCGGTGCGGTCGCCCGTGAACTGCGTGAGCAGAGCTTCATGAAGATCGTCAGCCTGGCCAACGAAGTGGTCTAACCCTCCAAGCGGCCGGAGTCGCCAGACTCCGAGTCTCGAAACAAATCACATTGGGCGTCCCATCGCCCAGTCCATGCAGAGTATTCCAGTCATGTTGCTCAAAGTTGAAGACGAAGTGCTAGTGATCGCCGGCGGTGACAAGGGTCATCGCGGGAAGGTGCTGGTCGTCGATCGCAAGAAAAACAAAGTTGTCGTCGAAGGCGCCGGCTTGGTGCGGAAACACGTTCGGAAAAGCCAGAAGAACCCGCAAGGGGGTCGTCTGAGCAAAGAGATGCCGATTCACGCCAGTAACGTGATGGTCATCGACCCGACGACCGGCCAGCCCACGCGGATCGGAGTCCGCTACTTGGACGACGGCACCAAGGAACGATTTGCAAAGAAAAGCGGTGCAAGCCTGGGAAAGATCTCCCCGCCCCGTGACAGCTATAAGAAGGCGTGAACCGAACCATGGCAAACAAACCAAGACTCCAAACGGCCTACGAAGAATCCATCCGCTCAGAGTTGGTGGAACGCTTCGGCTACAAGAACCCGCACCAAGTTCCGCGTCTGGAAAAGATCACGCTGAACATGGGTGTCGGCCAGGCCATCGGCGACAAAAAAATCCTCGACCTGGCTTACGATGCAATGACCCAGATCGCCGGCCAAAAACCGGTGATGACGGTCGCCCGAAAATCGATCGCGAACTTCCGCTTGCGTGAAGGCATGCCGATCGGATGCATGGTGACCCTGCGTCGACAACACATGTACGAGTTCCTCGACCGGATGGTCTCGATCGTGCTGCCTCGAGTCCGCGACTTTCGCGGAATCAGCCGCAAAGCGTTCGACCGCCGTGGGAACTATACGATGGGACTGACCGAGCAATTGGTCTTTCCCGAACTGAACCCTGACAAGTTTACCCGCCCGCAGGGCATGAACATCACGTACGTGACGTCGGCCAAGACCGATGATGAAGCACGAGCGTTGTTGGAATTGTTCGGCATGCCGTTTAAAGCGGCGCCGGGAAAAAGCGACGCTGCGTGAGCGACGTTTTAACAGTCACTTTATTTTGCGAACCGTTTCACAGCTGCAACCCCAAGACAGCCAGTGGCAAGTAAATCAAAAATCGCCAAGGCAAATCGGAAGCCGAAGTTCAGTACCCGGCGCGAGAACCGGTGCAAGTTCTGTGGTCGACCTCGTTCGGTCTACCGCAAGTTCGGTTTGTGCCGAATCTGTTTCCGCGAAAATGCGAACTTGGGTTTGATCCCCGGTGTTCGTAAGGCCAGTTGGTAAGACAACGGAGCGACGAAAAGCCATGATGACAGACCCGATTGCCGATATGTTGACCCGAATCCGCAATGCCGTTCGCGTTGAACGTGCCTTTGTGGACATCCCTTCCAGCCGCGTAAAGCGGGGGATTGCCGACGTGCTGAAGCGCGAAGGTTTCATCTGGGATTGGGCGGAGGTCGAAGAAAGCCCCGTCAATGTGCTTCGCCTGGAACTGAAATACGGTTCCAATGGCGAACGCGTGATCCAAACCATTCGCCGAATGAGCAAACCCGGACGCCGTTTGTACGCTCACTGCAAGGACCTGAAACCGGTCTTGGGCGGGCTGGGCATCACGATCATCAGCACCAGCAAGGGTGTGATCAGTGACCGTGAAGCTCGGCGAGAAAAGATCGGCGGCGAAATCCTTTGCGAAGTCGCCTAACACCCGTACAAATAACGTTTTCAGCAAGTGATCTGAAATGAGTCGTATCGGAAAAAAACCAGTCCAGATCCCCAGCGGTGTCACCGTCGGCGTTGCCGATCGTGTCGTCACCGTCGAGGGTGCCAAGGGCAAGCTGACCTTCACCCATCGTCCCGAGATCTCGGTCAACGTCGAGGGTGATACCGTCAACTGCACGCGAAGCGGTGAAGACCGAACCAGTCGAGAACTGCACGGGTTGACCCGGGCGATCATCGGCAACATGGTCGAAGGCGTTAGCAACGGCTACGAAAAGAAACTCGAGATCGTCGGCGTGGGATACCTCGCCAGCATCTCCGGCGATACGCTGCAACTGCGTGTCGGCTATGCCAACGAACTGCACCGCAAGATCCCCAGCGATCTGACCGTGACCTGCCCCGACCAGACGCACGTCGTCGTCCAGGGCTGTGACAAACAAATGGTCACCCAGTTCGCCGCCGAAATCCGATCGCTCCGCAAGCCCGAACCCTACAAGGGCAAGGGGATTCGCTACCAAGGCGAACAAGTTAAGATCAAGCCCGGTAAGTCGGCGACCAAGTAATCCCGTCACACCCGTTTCAAATAACGAAAAGAATCGGCCGCGATACAGGACGGCACTTCAATGGACAAAAACAAGAAACTCGGACAGAGACGTGTTCGTCGACGCAACCACGTGCGGAACGTGCTCCGCGGCTCCGCGGACCGACCGCGTCTGTGCGTGCAACGCACCCTGAAGCACTTTTCGGTTCAATTGGTGGACGATTCCACCGGACGAACCCTGGCCAGCGCCAGCACCCGCGACAAGGACCTCCGCGAATCGGTCAAGGTCGGTGGCAACTGTGACGGTGCCGCCGAAGTGGGAAAGGCGATCGCTGCCAAGGCAGAAGCCTCCGGGATCAAGGAAGTCAAACTGGATCGCGGCCACAACAAATATCACGGACGCGTCAAAGCGTTCGCAGACGCCGCCCGTGAAAGCGGGCTCGTGCTTTAATCGAAAAGCAGAGATTACGAAAACCAATTCAACTTGCCGCACCCCAATGGGTCGGCTAACCGAGGGTCGGAACAATTAGTAGCGGAAGTAACCAGAATCGTCGTCGTGGCGGAAAGCAAGCGGAAGAGTCGAAAGATGACGGCTTGCTCGATCGCGTGGTGAAGATCAAACGCTGTGCAGCTGTGGTCAAGGGCGGTCGTCGCTTCAGCTTTGCCGCCATGGTCGTCGTCGGTGACGGCCAGGGCAAAGTGGGCTGGGGTTACGGAAAGGCCAATGAAGTGCCCCCGAGCGTCCAAAAAGCAACCAAACAAGCCACCCGTGACATGGTCAAGGTGCCGCTGGTCGAAGGCAGCATCCCCCACCAAGTCTGGGGCAGCTTCGGTGCCGCAAAGGTCACGTTGATCCCCGCCGGGGCCGGTACCGGTATCATCGCCGGCCAGGCCGTGCGTGCGGTTTGCGAAGCCTGCGGCATCCACGACATTTTGACAAAGTCCTACGGCACCAATAACCCGGTCACGTTGGTCAAAGCCACCGTGGAAGCCCTCAAGCAACTGCGGACGCGTGAAGAAACTGCCGCACTGCGTGGGTTGACCGTCGAAGAACTGTCGTCCTAAAAAAACACTCAAGATTGACGCGTCCGGAGCGAATCATGCCGCGACGCAACTTGCAACATTGCTTACCTGGGTTTCGTTATGAACCTGAATGATGTCCATCGCGGAATTCAAAAGAACCGCAAACGTAAACGTATCGGGCGTGGTCCCGGCAGCGGCACCGGCAAAACGTCCGCCCGCGGCCACAAGGGTCACAAGAGCCGAAGCGGCTACAGTCGTAAACCCAGCTTCCAAGGCGGGGCGATGCCGATGTTCCGGCGCGTTCCTAAACGCGGGTTCAACAACCGTTGGGCGGTGACCGTGTTTGCGGTCAACGTCGGCAAGCTGAACGACCATTTCGAAGACGGTGCCGAAGTGACTTTGGAAGCGATGGCTGCCAAAGATGTCGCCAAGGGCACGTTCGACGAAGTCAAGATCCTCGGCGACGGCGAACTGACCAAGAAGCTGACCGTGTCGGCGCACCGGTTCAGCAAGTCGGCCGAAGAAAAAATCACCGCTGCCGGCGGGACCGTCAACAAATTGGCTCCCAAACGGACCCCCGACGAACGCGTCGCGGCCCTGAAACAAGCCTGATCGAGGGGTCGCTCGGCCGGCGCAGCGAGCACTCGTTTGAGACAAACGAGCCACTGAATGAAACGTTCAAAACGTCAGTCGCCCCCGCGGACTGGCGTTTTGTTTTGAATGGGCGTTGCCCTCGCCATGGATCGCCAAAAACACTAAATTTCCGCAGGCGGCACAAATTCGGCCGATCGCCAGAGTTGCCGCGTCCCAATCAACGAAAGACGGATCGAGCGAATGCTTGAAAAACTGCGAATCATGTTCACCATCCCCGAGTTGAGGAAGAAAATCTTCCTGACCCTGGGATTGCTGGCCATTTATCGGATCGGTTTCCACATCCCGCTGCCGATGGTGGACAACGCCCCGGCCGACTCGGCCGGCGGTGGTGCGGCCGATTTCCTGGAAAAAGTCAGCTTGTTTGCCGCCAGCGACCTTCGTCAATTGACGATCTTCGGCCTCGGCATCATGCCCTACATTTCTGCTTCGATCATCCTGCAGTTGCTCGGAACGACCGTTCCCGCGCTGGCGGAATTGAAGAAGGAAGGCCAGGCCGGCCAGAAGAAAATCAACGAATACACCCGCTACCTGACCGTCGGCATCTGTCTGGTGCAGAGCTGGATCTATGTCTCGGTCATGCTGTCGGCCAGCGGACCGGGCGGCGGCAACATCAACGCCAACTTCTTGAACGAAGCCGGCACGGGGCTGTACCTGCCCTGGCAGTTCGTCGCCGTCGCGGTGATGACCTGCGGCAGTGTGTTCCTGATGTGGCTCGGCGAACAAATCGACGAACACGGGATCGGCAACGGCATCAGCCTGTTGATCATGGCTGGGATTCTGGCGCAGATGCCCAAAGCGCTGTACGAATTGATTCGCAACATGGAAACCCAATTGACCGGGCTGAGCCGTGGTCAAGTCGGGATCGAAACGTTGATCTTGCTATTCGTGTTGTTCATCGGCGTGGTCGTCGGGGTGGTCTTCATCACCCTCGGCCAGCGTAAAATCCCAACCCAATCGGCGAAATTCACCCGCGGCCGCAAGGTCTACGGCGGAACCCGCCAACACCTGCCGCTGCGTATCAACCAGGCCGGCGTGATGCCGATCATTTTTGCCAGCAGCTTGTTGATGATTCCCGGCGTGTTCTTCGGCTTGATGGCCGGAGCCTTCGAAACCGGCGGAGCGATCTTCAAGGGGTTGAACTTGGTCAGTTTGACGATGCAAGACCAGGCGTCGTATTTCTTCAATCTGCTGTACGTCGCGCTGATCTTCTTCTTCTGTTACTTCTGGACCGCGATCACGTTCAACCCGAAAGAGATTTCGGACAACTTGCGGGACAGTGGGACGTTCATTCCCGGCTACCGGCCCGGAAAACGGACGACCGACTACTTGGAAAAGGTCATGGTTCGGATCACGTACGTCGGTGCGGGATTCCTTTCGATCGTCGCGATCGTGCCGACGATTGTTTACGGTTCACTCGGTGTGCCGTATTCGATTGCCGGATTCTACGGCGGAACGGGGTTGTTGATCGCGGTCAGTGTCGCCTTTGACCTGGTTCAGAAAATCGACAGCCACCTGGTGATGCGAAACTACCGCGGCCTGTTGGAAGGCGCCGGCGGTGGCGTCAGCCCAGTCGTCTAAATCAACGTGGCGTAAACCTACCGCTTGCGTGGTCCCATTCACGCAAGCTGGATGCTCACGCCACTTACCCTGCTCGAAGCGAACAATCCAGTGCGCATCGTCTTTATCGGTCCACCGGGCGCTGGCAAGGGCACACAGTGCCGTCGCCTCAGTCGCGAGTTGGGGATCCCGCACATCTCTTCGGGTGAAATGCTTCGGGCCTGCCGGAACGACTCACCGCTCGGTGAGTTGATCGCCGGTTACATCGACGGTGGCAACTTGGCGCCCGATGACTTGATGATGCAATTCATCATCGACCGGCTTCGACAACCCGATTGCGAAAACGGGTACCTGTTCGACGGGTTCCCCCGCACGGTGAACCAAGCGGAGATGCTGACCGGGTTCTTGGCCGAGCGCGATCAGCGGCTCGACGCGGTGATCAATCTGATCATTCAAGAAGACGCTTTGGTTCGGCGGTTGCTCGCCCGGGCGGAGTCGGAGGGACGAGCCGACGACACCCCCGAAACGATTCAGACCCGATTGAAGGTGTTTCGAAACCGAACCGAGCCGGTGCTGGAGTTTTACCGCCAGCGGGGCATCGTCATCGACGTCAACGCCGCGGGAACACCGGACGAAGTGTTCGCGACCATCCGCGAGTTGCTCGCCGAGTAAACGGCGCGTTCCCCCCATAAAATGGTCAGCTGCGGGCGCCTTGTTTGCCCTGCGGCGCTACAATGGAGGCTGCGGCGTGCTGCCTCGCCGCGTCTGCTCCGCTGTTCCGCTCCGCAAGTCGTTTGAACATGAATTTTGCTGCCCCATCCGCCGTTCCGTTTACGTCTCGGTTTTTCGCGCTGTCGCTTTCGCTGTGGTTTGCGATTTGCGTTGGCGATCATGCCCAGGCCCAACAGGGCCGCTTCGGGGTGGGATTTGATCAGAACATGTCGCGGTTCATCCCGCCGCCTCGCTTGCTCAATCAGCAATTGAAGGACGCCGAAGAAGCGATCGCCGACGCCAGGTACAGTGACGCGGTCGTGATTCTCGGTGACATCCTCGAACGCCACGTCGACCCGACGAACGATCCGACGATCGCCGGCCAAGACTTTTTCCTGGAGATCCGAGACAGCGACCAACAGCGGTTGGACAAGAGCTTTTTGCGTCATTGTCGTGATTTGATCGGGGCGCTTCCCAGCGACGCGTTTGCCACCTACGAGCTTCGTTACGGCGCGCTGGCCAAACAATTGCTCGATGAAGCGACCCGGCAACGCGATTGGAAACTTCTCCGCAGCGTCCGCCGCAAGTACTTTCACACCGCGGCGGGATATCAAGCGTCGTTGATCTTGGCACAGCGCGAGCTGTACCTGGGGCATCCCTTGGCGTGCTCGTTGCTGCTCGATGATGTGGTGACCAGTCGACACGCCGTCGATCAACTCGGCGACGAGGTGTCGGCGATGCACGCGATTGCCTGTCGCTTGGCCGGTCGCACGGTCCCGCGTGATCTAGGGTCGATCAGCGTGCAATGGAACGTGGGCGACAACCAGACCGCCGAAACCGTGACCGATTGGCGGAGCTGGATCGATGAGCATTACCAATTGCCCGATACCGATTCGATCAGTCGTTCGACCGACTATCCGATGCTGGGCGGTTCGACGTCGCGAAACGAAACCGCCGACGGCCAGCTACCGCTTTCGACGCCCCGTTGGATGCTGGAAACCACCGCGACTCCGCTGGAAGAACAACGGCTGCGGCAGAAGGAAGACGAGTTGGCGGCCAGCGGTCGTTTGGTTCCGCCCAGCTGGACACCGATCCGCGTCGGCAACCAATTGCTGATGCGAACGACCGAACGTCTGCGGGGCGTGGATTATCGAACCGGAAAACGGGTCTGGCAGTACCCCTGGTTTCAAACCGACGTTTCGGCCGACAACGAACAATACGACGCGATGCTGGGGATGGGATCCTCCGATCCGCCGGACCGCCTCAGCCGCCGCGTGTGGAATGATTTGCCATACGGGCAAATCACCAGCGACGGCCAGCGCGTCTATTTGCTCGACGACCTCTCGCCGTTTCAAATGTTGCAGATCAATCCGCTGATGGGGGTTCGCAACACGAGTACGGCCGACGGCGGACGCAACACATTGGTCGCGCTGGAATTGGAAACCGAAGGCAAGACGTTATGGCGTCTGGGCCAAAACCCGACCATCGAAAGCGAGTTGAACCAGGCTTTCTTTTTGGGGGCTCCGATCGCGGTCGATGGGTCCTTGTACGCGATGGCGGAAATCGCCGGTGACATCATGCTGGTCAGCCTGGATCCCGCGACGGGAAAACTGTTGTGGCAACAGCAACTGGTGGCGATCGAGGGTGCCGGGATTCAATTTGACGCGATCCGACGCATCTCCGGAGCGACGCCCAGCTATCACGAGGGAGTCTTGATCTGTCCGACCGGTGCCGGCGCGACCGTCGCGGTCGATTTGGCCGACCGGACGTTACGCTGGGGCAATTCTTATCAACGCCGGGCGATGGGCAGCATCATGTTCAACTCGCGTTCGGGGAAATCGTCCGACCAGTTGCTGCAGCGCTGGCACAACTCCGTCGCGACCGCCAGCGGGTTGAGTGTGCTGGTCACCCCCGCCGCGACCGACAACCTGTACTGCTTTGAACTGGTCGATGGCAAAAAGCGTTTCAGCAAATCGCGACAGGCCGCGTTTTATGTGGCCGGCATTCGCGACGACCAGCTGTTGATGGTCAGTGCACGTGAAGTCGTCAGCCACGATCTGGAAAACGGGCGTCTGAACTGGCGGACCGACCAACGTCTGATCTCCGCCGGACAACAAATCGTCGGCCGGGGTGTGTTCGGAGACCATTCCTACATCGTTCCGACCAGCGGCAACGAGTTGGTCGAGATTTCATTGGACGACGGCACGTTGGTCGATCGTGTGACGGCGCAATTCCCGCTCGGCAACTTGATCGCCATCGACGGTGAAATCATTTCACAGAGCCCCACACGTCTTGTCGTCGCCCTCGGAAAAAAAACGCTGGGGCCGCGTGTCGAACGGATTCTCCAAGAAGACCCGGACAACTTAGATGCGCTCGTCCAAAAGGCGTTGCTATTGAGCGAACGGGGCGAGCGTCAAGAAGCACTGAAGGTGCTGCAGAAAGCACGCAAGATCGATCCGGACAGCGACGACGTGCTGATGTTGTCGATTTCGTCCATGCTGGGCGAATTGCGTGAAAACCCGACGCCGCCACCGGGTTTGGAAGAGGAACTCGATGCGTTGATCGATACACCGGCGCAACGCTTGGAGTTCGTGGCATTGAGAATCCAATCGGCACTGCGCAACCGATCCGTCCAGACGGCGACGAAGCGGTTGCTGGAATTCTCCAACGTGATGACCAACATTTCCCTGGTCGGTAATGAAGACGATGCGATCCTTCGCGACCCGACGCGTGGTTGTGCACTGGACAGCTGGGTGTCCGCGCGAGCCGCCGAAGTGATGCGGATCGCCGAGGAAGAAAACCAACTCGACGCCGTTGCGCAAGAACTAAGAAAACACTTGGAATCGATGCCTTTGGAATCGACTAAACGGTTGTCGGTCATGACCGGGCAGTTAGGCCCGCTGGGCATTGATGATCTTGTCATCTCGCTGGCCAAACGACGCGTTGCCGAGGACGAATTGTTTTCGGCCGAACGCTTGTTGCTAGGACCGACTCTGCCGTCTCGGCTTGTTGACCAGCAACAGTGGCGGTACACGCCCCGTCGTGCCGCCATGCTCGGCGAGGTCTACAACGACGGTTCGCTACATCAGGATGCCTTAGCCGTCAGTCGGGCGATGCTGAATCCCGATGCGAACGAAGACTCCGCCGATCTCGGGGCGGATGTCAAAACCGAGCTGCAGCAAATAGAGACACTCGCCGCAGACCGGATCGCGGCGCAAACGCCGACACTCGATGTCACCGCGCCGGTCTCGCTGTCATGGCAATCGCAATCGCTGCCGGGCGGAGGCCGGTCGACGTTTCTGCAAGCGGTGGTCGACCCGACGCTCTACGGCGGGCAAACCTTTCAAGGCTGGAAAGTGGTCAACCGCGGCGGTTCGGTGATGTTTCAAAATCCCAACGGCGATGTGATGCCGTTGCCGATGGATGAATTCCGCGCCGCCAGGATTCAAGACCGCAAGGCCAAGATCAGCGGCGGGCTGATGATCCTGGAGCGTCCGGGGCGGATCTCCGCGGTGGATCTGTTTGCGATGCAGAGCAGTCGGCGCAGCGAAGCGTCCTTATGGTCGCGCGACTTTGGGGCGGACGGGGCAACCAATACCCAGCGCAAGATTGAAACGACCGTCTTCGGGGATTCCAATTTCTCCTACCCGACCAATTCCGGTGCGGCCAATCAGATCAGCGAGTTCCGCGTCGGGCCGGTGCTGGGGGATCGCGTCCTGGTGCTGCAAGCAGGTGACTTGATTGCCGTTGATACCAGAGACAAAGAAACGCTGTGGCGAAATTCGTCGGCCCCGACGATCGGCCACATCGTGGTCGACGACAACCGCGTCGCCGTGGTTTCCTACGTCAAAGGCATCTTCGCCTCGGTGTCACAGTTTGACCTGCATGACGGCCGCAAGCTCGATTCGGCAGACTGGGATTATGGAAAGGTCTGGGCAACCAGCGGGAAACACGTCTTGGCCTATGAAGTCGATTCGAAATCCTCCGCGGCGATGGTGCGTTTGGTGGATCCGTTCAGCGGCCAAGTCGCCTTGGAAATCGAAGCCTTGATCAAACAACCGCTCACCCAGGCGGCCGGACGAGGCTGCGGACGCATCTTGCAAGACCGCTATCTGGTGCTGTTGGACAGCACGGGGCGGCTTGTGATCTGGGACCTGCTGCAGGCGACCGAGCTGTGTCGTCATGAAATCGGTGAGATGCCGGATCTTCAATCGATGTACGCGATGTGGATGGACGGCCAGATCCTGGTGCTACCGGCAAACGCCGTCGTGCGTCAGAAAGGCGACATGCTGACCCAGCATGGAGAAACACACCGTACCGTTCACAAGATCATCGCCGTGTCGACACAATCGGGCGAAATCAATTGGAGGCGAGATTTCGAACAAGATCCTTGGGGCATGACCATCGACCAGCCCTATGGTTCGCCCGTGGTGTTGCTAGCCCGTTCGAAAACCATTTATGAGATCAACAAATCAACGCCCAAAATGGACGTTGCCATGATCCGTCTGACTGATGGCGAAACCATCCACGAACAGCTGGAACGAGTCGTTTCGCCACAGTCGACCGGGCTGACCACCTTCGTGACCGCCCAACCGGAACTGCGACGCGTTCGAGCGACGATCGATGGTGAAACCTTGATCTACACCTTCGGTGAATCGCCCCAACCGATCCTGCAACCGGTTGATTGAGCGGCGCCGTTTCAGCGGAGAATCATCCGATTGCCGGAAAACCTTCGGAACGCCGAACGGCAAGGCCAGGAGACACCCCCCGAACGAACGCGGCGTGCATCACGCCATCATCGCCAGACAATGGGCAGCTAGACAACGCTACGGGGCACGGGCATTGACGAGCGAGAAACCTCTCCCAGGCTAGAGCGATACGTGTCGGCGATTCCTTTCGCTGAGACGTCATCGGGCAGCTGCGTGTCTGCTATTCTTTTCGTGTTTTTGTCATTTTGTCTCCAACCACCAAGATTTTTATGTCGCTCATTCGTGAAAATCTCTCACTGTTCCATGATGCTGACGAACTGCAGCGTGCCGTTGGTTGGGACAAGTCGCTCACCACCGACCCGGTCGAACGTGACAATCTACGCACGTACTTGGTCTTGCAATTGGCGGCCGCCGGGCTGCTGGGTCGAGACAATGAACTCGGCAACGCGATGACCAAGTTTTCGAGCGGGATTCTCGATAGCATTCGGGAAAAGTCGCGTTTGCTTTCGTCCCACCGTGTCCCGGTGGACACACGCATCGAAACGTTTCTCAATGGCTACTTTGCCGATGAACTCCGCAACGGAAAACTTCATCTACCGTCCAACCCGTTGACGTTGGACCGACACGGGATGGCCCGCAAATTGAGTCTGCCGATCAACGGAGACTCCTTTGAAAACGACCTGGTCAGTTCCTATCGCTGCACCAATGGGGTGCTGAACAATCCACGCGCGGACCGTCGGACGACGGCGGGAACGTTCCATGTTGTCGAAGGCGGGCTGCCGATCCCCGGTGACAAACGCTCCGTCCCCAAAGGCGTGTTTGTCAAACTGTTCCGCGCGGCGATGTCGCCGCCGAAAGATTTGATGCTGCTACCTTACACCAGCGAGTTGACCAATCCGGCGCACGCCTGGGTCTCGCTGATGTTGCGTCCGTTGGTCTGCCCGGCAGTCCCCGGATTCACCAACGCGTTGTCGATGGAGACTCGTTTCTTTGCCCCCGCCAGTTTGGTCAGCAACCTGGACTTTGTCGAATCGATTTTCGGCAACGGTGGTGATCCGCTGATCCCTGAAAACGATGCCGGGCTCGATGTCAAATCCTGGACCGGACACACGGGCTGTGTGATTTTGGCACCCCACCTGACCAAGTTGACGAAGAAGGAACTTGGATTGCCCCATGAAAGCAGTGCGTCCGAACGGCAACGCCGCGACGGCATGTGTTGGAGTGACGAATCGGAGTGTTACAACAACGGCACGGCCTTCAAGTTGACCTGTCGTGACCGCCGTGGCGTCGTCGTCACGCTGATCGCGGACAACTACTACGGATACTGCAAAAAAGAAGTCAAGACGCAGATCAGTTACGCCTGCAATCTGATGGGGCGATCGGAAGAAGAACACGCCGGTGGAGCACTCGCGTTCGCGTCGTATTCCTTGGGCGAAGAATTTCAAGTCGACAGTCAACGCTACAACGGGCGGACGTTTGATGACGTCGTCCGCGACTATGCGGAATTTGTCGATGCCAAACCGGAAGGCTATGGCGTGGACCGGAATGATGATTCGATCATCTACATTCCCGAAAATGCCAAGGTGACGTTGGAAGAGCGGTGCATCAAGTGGACGCGCGACGGCAACGACCACCGGATTCCGCTTTCACCGGAACAAATCTACATCGCCCCGAGCGGGTACAAGATCCGCTTGGAAAAACACCCCAACGCGCCCTCGTGGCGACTGGTCGGGACGGTCGGCGAAGGCGTTTTCTGTCACAAACCCTGCACCGTCAGCGGCGGCGGAAAGAGCGAAATCAGCAAGAGCCTGCGTGACTACATGCTCTACGGCCCGATCTTTATCGGCGACCGAGACGATGACTTTGCGAAACTGGACGAGATCTTCGAAAAGGATTACTCCACCCGCTGGTCGGACACCTATTCCGGGCGCACCGATTACACCGATGGACCGAGCCGTAGTGTGTTGAGCCCGAAGCGGAGTCTCGGCAGTGTGATCAAGCTGCTGACACCGTCGCCCGATTACAACGAAGACTACAATCGATGGCTCGAGAGCATCCCCGAGCGCGTGTACTCGATGGCCTTGATCATCAAACGATTCACCAAGGAAGGCGAGGCGCTGAATTGGAAAGAACGATTCGGCGTGGACATCGTCAACGGCTCGCCCGGACACGAATTGAAGATCGGTGACCGAGCCCTGGTGGGGACGTATCTTCGCGTCGGCTTGGACAACAAACGCTGGCGAACGTTCAAGGTGCGTCAGGATTTCATGCCGGCCGCCAAGGTGCAGCGTGAAGACGACATCAGTGCCAGCACGATCGTCCCGGCCGATCGGATCGATAATCTCGGCGACAGCGTGCTGCCCGCGACCAGCTACAAGTTCATCGAAAACTGCGAGTACCGCTTGTTCCAACGTCCCGATGATGCCATCCATCGAGGATTGGACAAACAGACCGAATGGGACTTGTCGCGGCCGGCCAACTTCATCAGCAATTTCCACCCGTTGACCCACTCGGAAGTTCGCGACATCGTGCTCGACGCGATCGAGTTTGACAAATTCACCGGCCCGATGGCGGATCTGCTCACGAAATCCTATGAGCGCGGAGACAGCTTCGTCGTCAGCACGGCCAACCCACGGCTGGTCGACGGCCAACAAACGAAAAACCCGCGATACCTGCAAGATCGGCCCGACATGGTGTTTGCCCGCGACACCTACGTCGCCCGACGTGGCGTCCAATTCAACCGCGGACTCGGCCCCGATGAACCGATCCATATCCCGGTCGGAGCAGTACTGGGAGGCCGGCGAAACAATCCGCCGGAGCCGGCCAAACGAATTCGTTCCTTGGCCGTCTACTCACCCCTGCATTATCAAGAGTTGCCCGAGTTGGTGATGGACTACCTCTGTTCATTGACCGGCAAAAGCCCCAGCACCACCGGTGCCGGCAGCGAAGGCGCACTGACCAAGGGCCCCTTCAATGCGTTGATGCCGTCGACCGACATGAACAACATGATCGTGTCCATGATCCTGACCGGGCTGGGTGGGTACAGCACCGCCGCCGGTCACATCGGGCCGCGGTTCGAAGTCGGACACGACATCTCGTTGCTGATCCCCGAGGTCTGGTGCCGTTTGACCCCCGAAGAGCGATCGCCGCAACACATGATCGACAACGGAATGCTGGAACGCGTCGAAGACTTCCAGCACAACGGTGTCGACATCCCTGCCAGCCGACTCGGCTATCGCATCACCCGACGCTTCGTCCGCACCTACATGGCTCGCGTCTTTGATAACCCCAGCAAAGTCTTTACCGACGATATCCTGAAACCCGAACTTCAAGACCCCGATTCGTTCGCCGACGGAATCTTGCATATCGCCGAAGCTCAAGCCAGAGTCGCCAAGGTCTACATGGGAGACGGAGGCTACGAACTGGCCTGTCCGCCGCTTCGCGCGATCCTGAGTATCCTGGCCACGGGCAAGTACGAAGGCAAAACGATCGACGATCCCGAAGTCCGCGACCTGTTCACCTTGGACAACATGCTGCAAAGCAAATGGTATCGGCGTCGACTCGTCGAACAACAACAACGCGACATCCAACACTGGACGGACTGCATCGAGCGGATTGAACGAGCGATCGAATCCCTCAACGGCGACGGCCTGCGGCTCAATCTCGATCTCGATGAACGCCTTGGTTACGCCAAAGAACGTTTGGCCCAATCGGAATCGTCGACGTATTTGAACAGCTTGGTCGGAACACTCGGCGCGGATCCGATGCGGGTGGCGGCGGACGATCCCGTCTTGGCCGACCGTCTGGCCGGCGTTTGATCGCGCGTCGCCCCGAACCAACGACCGTTTGACCCACACCCACGCGGCCCCGTCACGATGAAAGTTCTTGTGCTCACCGGCGCCGGGATCTCCGCTGAATCCGGGATCCCGACGTTTCGCGGTGAGGACGGATTATGGGAAGGGCATCGGTTCGAAGACGTCGCCACACCGCAAGCGTTCCAACGCAACCCGGATCTGGTTCACGAGTTCTATAACGCTCGACGACGCAATCTGCTCGACGAATCGATTCAACCCAACGCGGCACACGTCGCGTTGGCCGAATTCGAAAAGCAGCACGACGATCCGTTTCTACTGGTGACGCAAAATATCGACGACCTGCACCAGCGGGCCGGCAGCCAAAACGTTTTGCCCATGCACGGCGAACTGCTCAAAGCACGCTGCTCGCTGACAGGTGATCTGTTTGATTGGCGTGGCGATTTGAGTGTCCAAACGCCGCACCCGACCGAACCCGACTTGGTCGGCACTCTGCGTCCCCACGTCGTCTGGTTCGGTGAAGTACCGATCGGATTGGATCACATCGCCGACTTTGCCGCAGACTGCGATTTGTTCCTGGCGATCGGCACCTCGGCCGTCGTCTATCCGGCCGCAGGCATTGTCGCAGCCACACCCCCGCATTGTCGCCGCGTCGAAATCAATCTGGACGACACTCCCCAAAGCGACCAATTTGATTTGACCATTCGGGGCAAAGCATCGATCGAAGTGCCGAAGTTTCTCGCTTCGTTGGCTGGCGAGGTAGGAAAATTTTGAAGGTAGGAAGATTGGCTCAATCGAAGGGATGGTGCATCCGCATCATTTTCTTACCTCCAAAATCTTCCTACCTGTTTTCCGCATCGGCAAGCCGACTCAGTCGGCCGCTAACGTCGTTCTTGCTTGGTGGCATGTTCCTGCATCAACGCATCAAACTTGCTCCATCCCATCTTGCAGCCGTTCGTCGTGCCTTTGGGAAACCAAACCAGCGATCCGTTGGAAACGGTCAACGTGCCCAGCACGCTGCCGTCTGCCTTGACCGTGAATTCGATGTCCGCGCGACCGAGCGGGCGTTTGGGAACATCAAAATCGACTTCATGCTTTGCCATCTGGATTGTCCTTGATCACGGAATGAACGCGGCCCCGCTTCGCCAACTCCACCGTCGCGTCGCACGCAGGCTACGGGATGATCCACATCATACAACAGGCCGATTCGCCGGACGGGAGTCGACGCCCGATTCGCATTCCAGATTCACGGGGGTTCATTGCGGCCCGAACGGAGGTGTGCGATGAGCGATTGAACGGGTTTGCCGGCGCGCGGATTGGCACATTCTTGATCGCAAACTTGCTTCACAGAGGGTGGGCACGATCGGGCGTACTCAACGAATGTTTTTCCTCAGACCCGGATCGGATGTCGGCAACCGCAGTCCGCCTCACTGCGTTGCCTGATATTGGCCAGACGTTGACCAAAATTAAAGGGCGGCTTCTCCGGTTTCGTCGGTGCGAATTCGTACGACGCGTTCGAGGGGTGTGACAAAGATCTTGCCGGCACCGATGTGTCCCGTCTTGGCAACCTTGGAAATCGCCTCGATGACCGGATCAACCAAAGCGTCTTCGATCGCGACCTCCAGCTTGACCTTCGGGTTGAACTTCACGTCCACGACCGCGCCCCGATACATCTCCGTATGCCCTCGTTGGTGTCCGTAACCCTTCACCTCGGTCACCGTTGCTCCTTTCGCACCGATCTCGGCCAGGGCATCCCTGACGGCATCTAATTTCAACGGATTGATGATCGCACTAACAATTTTCATCGCAGAGTTCCTCCGGGAAAGGGATTGGATTCAGTTCTCTGTATCAATGAGGCAATTTGCGTGCCAACTCGCATCCGTCTCGGCCGCCGTGACGCGTGAGCGGCCGGGAACAGCGCAATGCCTGGGCCTTACGGCCAGCGGCTCACCCTTCGTTTCACAGTCTCCATTGAATCAACAGGCCGCACAGCGACCGGGCCGACGATTCAGATCATTGCATGAGCACCGAGAAATCAGCCATGGTGGTGTAAATGGCAAACACGATCGCAATCAGCAGTAGACCGACGGGTTTGGCAAATCGCCACGCCGTCATGTCCACGGCGCCGACATCCTCCTGCACAAATTCCGTCTCGCGCGGTTTGATTTCGCCGATCACCAGCATCAGAATCAGCAACCAGGCGAAGACGATTCCCAGGAAATGGTACTCGTGCAGGGACGCGACAATGATGTCGAAGGGATGCACAAAGTACCCGATGGCGATGACGGAAAACCCGGCGATCAACGCGACCTTTGCCGCCAACGGCGGAACCCGTTTGGTCAGCATGCCGACCAACACCACCGCGAAGATGGGAATGAAGTACATGCCGTTCATCTTTTGCAGGTAGCCAAAGATGCTGGTCGTGTTGGCCAGCAACGGAGCGATCGACATGGCGACCACCGCGACGATCCATCCAAAGATTTTTCCCGAACGGACGACAGCCTGTTCGCTGGCATCCTTCTTGATCACGTTCTTAAAAAGTCCCAGACTGAACAGCGTGCAGGAACTGTTGAGCGCCGAGTTGAAACTGGACAGAATCGCCCCGATCATCGCCGCGGCGAAGAAGCCCGTCAGCGGTGCGGGAAGCACTTTGTTGACCAACATGCCATAGGCCTGGTCGGCCTTGATGTCATCGCCGGCAAACAAACTGTACGCCAGCATGCCGGGGATGACCAAGTAAAGCGGCCCGAGCAGTTTTAACGCGCCGGTCAACAAGACGCCTTTTTGACCTTCGGCCAGGCTGCTAGCGCCGAAGGTCCGCTGGATGATTTGCTGATTGGTGGTCCAGTAAAACAAGTTCAGCAAAAAGATGCCGCTAAAAATGGTGCCGAACGGTACCGAGCTGTTTTCGCCGCCGACCGAATTGAATCGATCACGTTGTTGTTCCACCAGCAGGTTCGCGCCTTCGGAGATCCCGCCGTCGCCTCCGAGTTGTGCGAGGGCAAAGACGGTGATCATGAAGCCGCCGACCAGCAGCCCGACGCCGTTGATCGTGTCGGAAACCGCGACGGTGCGCAGCCCGCCGAACAAGGCGTACACCGAACCGATCAGCCCCACCGCCCAGACGATCAACCACAACGCCAGGGTGCCCGGTTCCATTCCCACGCTTTCGGGCAGACTGCCCAGCATCGAAGGCACATCCAAAATGCCGACCATCCCCGTCGCGCCGGTGTAGAGGATGATGGGCAACAAAATGCCGACGTAGGCCAACAGGAAAATCAGGTTGGTGATCACCTGGGTTTGATGGTCAAAACGGATCTCCAGGTACTGCGGAACCGTGGCAACACCGCTGCGCAAAAACCGTGGCAGAAAGAACCACGCCATGAACACCAGCGCCACCACACAGACGACCTCCCAGACCATCACGCACAGTCCGTCGGTGAAGGCCGCTCCGTTGAGCCCGACCATTTGTTCGGTGGAGAGATTCGTCAGCAGCAGCGAGCCCGCGATCAGCGGAAACGTCAGCGAACGCCCGCCCAAAAAGTAACCGGTGCTGCTGCCGTGGTCGTCTTTGCGAGTGATCCACCACGTACACAGGCCGACAAGTCCCGTGAAAAAAAGGAACGAGAGAAGAGTGACCAAATACACAAGATTGTCCCTGATGCCCGAAAGGCGTGAATGAGTCCGGAGGAGAGCGTGATCGGGAGCCAGCCACGAGCGTCCGCCCCGTGGCGTCTTCTCGCCGCATCGCCCGATCGTCTAACGCGGCCAATCCAACGTGACAAGCATGTTGGTAGACCACAATGTAGCGATCTGATCTCCCCGTCGCTGGTTCCGAGAGAAGGAATCTCAGCCAAACGTCGCGAAAGCTGTCAGCCCTCCGGGAGACTGGAATCGCCGACGCGACCCTTTGACAACAAACGAAGTGCCTTGTCGATTGAGCGGTAGGGGCGCGAGCCCTCCGGTCTGTCAAGCCGACACCGGACGGCTCGCGGCCTGTCGATTTAGTTCCTGGGGACGGTTGATTCGATTTTGGTTCCGGACGAGGCTTTTATGGTGCTATGCGGGGCATCCAGAGTCGTTGGTAAGCGTGTTGACGGGATCGTGGCGTTCGCTTGTGGCGGATTTCGTTCGAAATGCCCCCTATCTCCCCTAGTTTGCTGTTCCGAGCGATTGTGTCGCCGCGGCGGCGCGCAGCTTCGCCAAGTAACTCATGATTTTCTTCAGATTGAATCCGGTCGCCGCCCAGCGCCATTCTTGATTCACACCTGCGATACCTCGAAGCAGGAATCGCCGCATATCAAGCGTGCTCTTGATCACGGCGAAAGGCGTTTCACCGAAATGCTGACGACGAGAGTAAGCCTCTTTGGCTGCAGGCGTTTCCATTCGCGCACGCTGCCGACGTCGCGCTCCTTCATGCTCATCATGCATCGTCTCGCGACCACGTGGCGGGCCAGGCTTGCGACCACGTCGCTTGCCCGCTCGCTTGTCCGACGAGGTCGCTTCGCTGGACTCCTGGGACGATGCCTCGCTGCTGCTTGCCTCGTCTTTTGGCTTCACGTTCTTGCGACAACGCCCAGCCAGCGTGCAGCCCTCGCATTCAAAACAGGTGTAAACCTTTCGCTGCACCGGAGAGCCGTCGCCATGCGTCGTGTTCTCGGTCGTCCGATGTGAAAGCACTTTGCCTGCCGGGCAGTAATAGCAGTCGTTCGCTTCGTCGTACACAAACGCTGCTTTGTCAAATCGTTTGGTTTGTGGATTAACCGGCAACTGATCAATCTGATCGGCGGCAACGGGCTCAGTCAAATCCGAACGCTCGGCAGGGTTGTTCTCGCGATTGGTTTCGGCAAGCGGGCCAATCAGTTCGATCTGTTTTTCCTCAGCCGCAGTGAGGTTTTTGCCCGTCGTGTAAGCCGAGTCAGCCATGACTCGCTTAATGTCAATTCCAAAGTCGTTGGCCACACAGTCGACGATGGTGGCAAATTCGTGGTGTTCGACGTTGCCGATCAAGACGTCCGCCGCAACGATCAGGCCGCTCTGCGTTTCGGTCGTCGCCATCGGAGTAAAGTTGGCTGCGTAACCACCCTCCTTATTGGGAAGAATGCGACTGTCCGTGTCAGTCTTGGGTAACTGGGCGGGGCCCTTCGTCCCATTTTTCCTGCGGACTTCGTCCATCGCATTGACCGTCTCCAGATGAGCGGCCAGTTGTGAGCGGCGTGACTTCAAGTTGGCGACGGCGGCGGGGAGGCGGTCCGCCGAAACGTCCTGGCCGATGAGATCTTCGTCGCATGCGTCGTTGACTTCGAAGGTTTCCAGGGCCTCATCAATTTGCGCGTCAAGTTCTTCGAGTGCTTTGGCTAATCGTTTGGCCGTCCAAGTCTTGTATTTGTTGGCGTCAGCCAGGATGCGTGTGCCGTCGATGCACAGTTCCGAGAGATTGGCGATCCCCAGGTTGATCGCCAGCTTGACCATTTGTTTGAAGATGCCTTTGACTGCATCACTATTGTTTCGGCGGAAGTCGCTGATCGTGCTGTGATCGATGCGGCGACCGCTGCTAAGCCAGATAAAATCGATCGAATGCTTGAGTTCGTATTCAATGTTCCGGCTGGATCGGATTCGCCGAATCATGGCAAACAGCAGGATCTTTGCCATTACGCTGGGATGGATCGGCGGCTGACCGAATCCGCCGTTGTAGGCCGCCTCCCAATCAGTCCAGTCCATCTGATCGAGAATCTCGTCGACCAAGCGAACGGGATGATCCTGAGGGATGAGTTCCTCCAGGGCGGTGGGAATGAGGACCAGTTGCCCGCGTGGTGTAGGAGCTTCCTGCCAATAGCTGGTCTTGGGTTGTCTCTGGCTCACTGGGCAAGCCTCCCTGCGTGAGAAGTGAATCGCGACGACGATCCGCCAAGAATAGCAAACATCGTGACGATGCCTACTAAGCCACCTCCCCTCGTTTTGTGGATACACTAAACCGACAGGCCGCTCGCGCCGTTCCGCTAAGACCTGCGGTGCCAACGCACGTGGCATCACGCCGTCGCCCCCCGGCGCATTCGGTGTTTCGCACAGGCGTGCGATCCGGAGCATCGGATCAACGCGAACGTGTGCGTCCTGTCGCAGCGGCGCCGGTGCGCTTCCACGGATCGAAAGACCGCTAAAAATGGCCGAATCACCGTCTGACGCGTGCGGCTCGATCTCTCGGTGGTGACATTCCCGTTCGCCAAACCAGGCCTCCTGGAACGCCATTTGCATCCTTTGATCGGCATTCACCTTCGGATCCGGCGTGGTCGTGCCCGGCTTGTTCGGCCGGCAGCGACGCCGCGCCCGCTGCCCACCCCCATCCCCATTTGATGGTTAGGAGTTAACCATGGCCCAACCCCAAACCTCCTCCGAAACGTCCCGTCGCCAATTCATTCAACGATCCGGTGCCGCGGCGGTCGGCGCAACGATCTTCGGGCACACCATTCCGGCGGTCCACGCAGGTGAAAACAACACGATCCGTTTGGCATTGATCGGCTGTGGCGGACGCGGCAACGGCGCCGTCGTCAACGCCCTCAACACCAGCAATCAAGGGCCGATCGAACTGTACGCCGTTGCGGATTTGGAGGCCAGCAAGATCCAGAATTCGCTCAAACCGCTGGCGAGAAAATTCCCCGACGGCATCAATGTCTCCAAGGACCGACAGTTTCTTGGGTTCCAGGCCTACAAGGCTGCGATCGACACGCTGCGTCCCGGCGACGTCGCACTGTGTACGACGCGGGCCTACATCCGCCCGGTACACGTCGAATACGCCGTCCAAAAAGGCATCAACGTCTTCATGGAAAAACCGTTCTCGCCGGACCCGGTGGGTCTGCGGCGGATGCTCCAGGCCGCTGAACTGGCCGAACAAAACGGCGTCAAGATCGCGGCCGGACTGCAATGCCGACACTCGCCGGCACGCGCCGCCTTGATCGACAAAATCGCCAGCGGCGAAATGGGCGAGCTGTCGTACATCCGGGCGAACCGACTGACCGGACGGCGCTGGCTGGGCGACCAACGTGACAAGTCCAACCTGTTCGGCGAACAACTCAAGTTCGGCAAGGCCCAACTGATGTGGGTCGGCTCCGGACACATGGTCGACAACTTGATTCACCAGATCGACGAATGCTGTTGGTTGATGGACGATTGGCCCACCAGCTGTCACGGGATGGGCGGTCGCGAAGTCAACAGTGAAGACCGTGGCCAGAACAACGACATCTATTCGATGGAGTACACGTTCCCCAATGGCCAAAAAGCATTTTGCGGCTTCCGTCGGGCCAAGAACGGCGACAACGACTTCGCCACCTACGTTCATTGCAGCAAGAAAGCGGGGCAGTTCTCCGGCAACGTTCACAAGGCGACCGTCCACATGTTCAAAGACCATCGGATCGCCAAAGACAACATCGAATGGACGCCGGCACCGGATGCCGAAAATCCCTGGGACTACGAATGGATCGACTTCATTCACAGTATCCGCAACGACCTGCCCCACAACGAAGGCAAGCGGGCGGTGTACGCCGATTTTGCTTCGCTGATGGGCCGAGCGGCGGCGCACTTGAATCGAACCGTGACGTGGGACGAAGTCACCCAGTCCGATTTCCAATTCTGTGACTACCTGGACGATCTGACCGAAGACAGCCCGCCGCCGGTGAAAGCCGATGAAAACGGATTCTTCCCGCCGCCCGAAGCCGGCGAGTGGGTCGAACTCTAGTCCCAGGCCAAACACATGGGCTCGCCCGCCAGGCGAGCCCCTTAGTCACGTCACACCCCACCAGCCCGCCATTTTTGCACGCCCCATTTTTTGACCAACCCATTTTTTGACCAACCCATTTTTTGACCAACCCAGCTTTTGACCAACTCTCTCGCCTTTCCGGTTCTGGCGCCCCAACGACTTTCCAGTCACGGACACGCCACATTGCGAATCAGAATCCCGGCAGATCACTTTTAGCAACTTGCCACTTTCATGCCCCATCCCCATGCTGACTACGGGCAAGTCGATTTCGGCAGCGCCCCACTGATGTTTTATTATGAAGTGACGCAGGCGTGCGATCTGGCCTGCCAACATTGCCGAGCTTCTGCGCAACCGATCGCCGACCCGCAACAGCTGACACCGGTGCAGTCACGGGCGTTGTTGGACCAGGTCGCGAGCTTTCCTCGCCCGCCGGTCGTTGTGTTCACCGGCGGCGATCCGTTGAAACGCGCCGATCTTTTGGTTTTGATTCGCTACGCCCGCGACAAGGGATTGCAAATCGCGCTGACACCGTCGGCGACACCTCTGGCCACGCGCGAAGCGCTGCAGCAGGCCCGCGATGCCGGTGTCAGTGTGTTGGGCATCAGCCTGGACGGCAGCGACGCCGAGACGCACGACGCGTTTCGAGGCTGGGAAGGCAGCTTTGAGCGGACGCTGCGGATGTTGGCCGATGCGCGTGAGTTGGAATTGCCGGTCCAAGTCAACACGACGATCACGCGCCGCAACGTGCACCAAGTCGATGCCATGGCGGAGCTTTTCGCCGATCAACAGATCATGATGTGGTCGGTCTTTTTCCTGGTACCGGTAGGACGCGGCACGATGGAGGAGCGAATTTCGGCGGAAGAATACGAGCAGGTCTTCGAAAAACTGTGGACGCAGTCGCAACGGCAACCCTATGGGATCAAAACGACCGAAGCGCCACACTATCGGCGCTATGTGATCGAACGCGGAGGCGACCCGTTGGCCTCGTCCCATCCCGGACGACGACGGCGTGCACCGCTGGGCGTCGGCGACGGCAAGGGCATCATGTTTGTCAGTCACACCGGTGAAATCTATCCGGCCGGATTCCTGCCGCTGCGATGCGGACGCTTTCCCAACGATAGCGTGGTCGACACCTATCAAAATCATCCGACCTTTCGTTCGCTGCGCGACCCGGAACAATTCAGTGGCAAGTGCGGCGTGTGCGAGTATCGAGACGCTTGCGGCGGCAGCCGATCGCGTGCCTATGCCGTCTTCGGCGACCCGTTGGCCAGCGAACCGGATTGCGTCTACTCGCCGATTGAAACCGACGTCGTGGCGAACCTTTCATGAACCAGATCAAACATCGCGTCGCCATTGTCGGTGGGGGGATCAGCGGCTTGGCCGCCGCTCATCAGTTGAGTCGATCGGACGCTTCACTTGAGATCACCGTGTTCGAAGCGAGCGATCGGTTGGGCGGCGTCTTGCAAACCGAACAGACCGACGGCTTTTGCATCGAACTCGGTCCCGATAGTGTTCTCAGCCGAATGCCCTTGGCCGTGAACCTGTTTCGCGACATCGGCCTGTCTGACCAGCTGATCAATACCAATTCATCGCACCCTGGAGTCGACGTGGTCTGTCGCGGGCGTTTGGAACGCTTGCCCGACGGCTTGGCGGTGATGGCACCGCAGCGAATCTGGCCGATGGTGACGACGCCGATTCTCAGCTGGCGCGGCAAAGTCCGACTCGCCGCCGAACGTTTGATTCCCAGGCGTCATGGTTCAGATGACGAGAGCTTGGCTGCCTTTGCGTGCCGCCGACTGGGCCGTGAAGCATTCCAGCGCCTCGTCCAACCGCTCGCCGGCGGGATTTACATGGGCGACCCGGAACAGCTCAGCATCAACGCGACCTTTCCGCAGTTTGTGGAGATGGAATCCAAGTACGGCAGTCTGATCAAGGCGGCGCGCGCGGGTGCCAAAACGCTACGAGCGGCAGCCCCGCGAACGAAGCCCCCAAATCCAGCCGCCGGCGGACCCGAGTACAGTTTGTTCGTCGCGCCGCGGCACGGCTTGGGCAGCGCGATCGATGCGTTGGCATCTGAGTTGGGCCGATGCGACGTGCGCACCAACCATCAAGTGCTCTCACTGTCACGCCGTGACAACGGTTGGGCGATGCAAATCAAGCAAACCGAATCCCGAGAAACGCGACGCGAAGAGTATTCGTCGGTGATCCTGGCCGTACCGGCGCATCACGCGGGTTCGATCTTACGGACAACCGATCCAGAACTCTCGCAAGCGTTGAACGAGATTCCGTACGCGGGATGTGTCGTAGTGAATCTCGCCTACGATCGCGATGCGTTTCCCGGTGAGCCCGACAATTTTGGATTCCTCGTGCCGCATGTCGAACAGCGGCCCGTGTTGGCTTGCACGTTCAGCAGTGTGAAGTATGCCGGTCGGGCCCCCGAAGGCAAAGTCTTGTTGCGGGCGTTTCTCGGCGGAGCCTGCCGCGAGGAAGTGATGCAGTGGTCCGACGAAACGATTGTGCAAACCGTGCAAGACGAACTACGTCAATTGATGCAAGTCAACAAGCCGCCGTTGTTTTCGCGAATCAAGCGTTGGCATCGCGCGATGCCGCAATGCGTGCTCGGGCACGCGCAACGTGTGCAAGGAATCGAACAGCTTGCCGCGAAACATCCCCGTCTGGAACTGGCCGGCAACGCCTATCACGGCGTCGGCATTCCGCATTGCATTCGCAGCGGACAGCAAGCGGCCGAACGCGTGCTGGCATCCAAGTGGTCTGGATTCGCACAGGTCAGCTGAAACCGCACAGGTTGGCATCGACCGGACCTGATGGATCGCGTCGAGCGCATCTGTTGTGTGACCGAATCCCATTTATCGATTCACCAACCGTTCATGCATCTGATGCAAGCATGAGCTGGTAGACATGCTTCAACTGGTCGCTGCGTCTGCTCTGCTTTAAAACGTTATCAACCGTCATCTCGGGTGTTGATCAACTTACTTCTATACAACAACGGAGTTGTAACATGCAGAACCATTTGTTGAGCCATCGTTTCGTCGAATTCGTTGAGCACGTCAAAGCGACCTATGCGGCGAGCGAACGGGCATTGCAAGTCCTTGATTTGCGGCTTGAGTGTCGGGCACAGCGATTGACCGAGTATCCCGATTGGTCGACGTCTGATCTCGACTTGATCGAGCGGGAAGCGGCACGCTATCACAATGAGACAGAGCTGTCTCAGTGACTCTCTGGTGAGGTGCCGCCGAACTCGATTGAAGTGAATACCTGGATGGATTCGCCGTCGCCGTTTGCGTGGACGTGACCATACGAGTCCCGCGTCCGAGTCGATTTAATGCCGCTCCTTGGCTTCGTCGACCGTGTCTGCCATGGTGAACATCGCCGATTCATCGGGGTCTCTTGAGATCAGCTTACAGGCTTCGAGGATGTCTTTCAGGTGCTCGCTCAAGCCGCACAAAATGATGCTGGGCTCGTCGAGGTGTCGGCGCAACCCCATCAAGGCGAGAAAGCCGACGCTGCCCATGAAACGAACGCTGTGCATGTCAATCACCAGTCGGTTCGCCTGATTTTCTTTCGCCAACGCAATCATCTCCCGGCTGATTGCGGAGGCGGTGTCGCTATCGCGGATCTGATCGGTTTGAATCTCGAGCACGAGCGTCGTTCCGTTCGACGACGCCTGCACGAGTGGTTTTTCATGTTCGGTCATGGTGGTGCCGCGAGAAGCGAAGTGCGGGGTGCTATCGGATGCGGGTGCCGCGAGAACGAACGAAGATCGCTTGGAGAATTCGCAAACCGACGCGTGAGCGAGGAAAACTCGTCCATTCCCTGGCTCACACGTCGGGCTACCAAGCAAGATCAAGGACGTCCCGGGGCATTAATCTAAACCCCAGCCAGACGAAAAAGTTGCTGTGCAAAAGTTGCGGAGCATCCGCGGCAATCTCCCTGAACGAATCTCCCTGAGCCACTCTCGCAGCAGACCCGAGCGGTCTTACGCGGTCACGCAGTTCTTTCCCCGGGCTTTGGCTCGATAGAGTGCCGCGTCGGCGGCGGTGACCAGCGATAGCGTGTCGGTCGCGGTCGTTTGAAAACAGGCCACGCCAATGCTGATCGTGGGCCGCAGCGCGACCCCGTTCTTCTCAAATCCCGCCGATGCGACCGCAACGCGAATCTGTTCACCGATCCCGAGAGCGGCCTCCAAGTCATGACCGGGCAGGAAGGCGCTGAATTCATCGCCGCCAAATCGGCACGCTTGTCCCCGAGATCCCAGCACGTTTGCAATCAGCCGTCCGGTTTCACCGATGACGTGTGCGCCGTAAAGATGCCCATAGGTGTCGTTGATCTGCTTGACGCCATCCATGTCCATCATCAAGACGGCGAGCGGAACGTCACGGCGTTGCGAACTCTGCAGTGAAAACTCCAACGCCTCGTCGAAGCGTCGTTTCGAGGGCAGATCGGTCAGCGGATCCCTGCCGACGAGGGTTGCGACTTCGCTGTGAAAATCGATGTCCAGCTCGTCGGCCAGTGAAAAACGGATCACCGTTTCCCCGACGAAGATTTTGTCACCATCCCGCAGCGTCCTGCGACCGATCAGCGGGGTTGAGTCGACCCGTGTTCCATTGGTGGAATTCAAGTCTTCCAGAACAAACTCGCCGTCGCCACTGGGCGTGATGGCCGCGTGATGTCCGGACACCTTCAGATCATGCAACGGAAACGTGCACGTCGGGTTGCGGCCGATCACGGTTCGATCTTCCAGAAATGCGTTGACGCCGATGTCGGCGCGGCTGCGAATCACATTCAAAAACGCCCGCTTGGGCGTTTGGCGATCCGAAGACGTGACCCCTTCCTCGACGCGGAGGGTCCCGGCTTCAAACGTTTGTGTGTCCGAATACTTGGCAGACGGTTGGGGGGATTGGAGACTCATATCAAATCGAATGCTTGCAATGGAACGTACGTGGCGCAACGGACTCCCTAGATGTATCAAGTCTGACGCTTCCGCGTCACCAGCGATTTCGCGTTTCCCTTCCTCCTTCTTGCCCCCAATCCATCTGGTAGCCCCATCCGTTTGCCCCCACCGCAGCCTGTCTGACCGTACCGCCAAAGCCTCAACGTTGCGTCCCCCCGGTAGAACCGAATCCCGTGGCTGCTTGCGACGTCTGCGTCTGTTGTTCCAAATACCGCATCACGGTGTCGGTGATATTGATGCCGGGATCGTGAAAGACGATGTTCCTCATGACGTGACGCGTGACCGAATCGCGTTTCTGCGAATCGACGTCTTCACCATTGATACGCAACACCACGTTGATGTTGTTGTGGACGGCAACGGCCTTCACCGCCGCACTCAGACTCAGATAGTTGTCGTAGTAGATCTTCGCCTCGGCCTCACTCATCTCGTTGTGGCGGCGTCTCATGTCCAACCGCAGCTTCGAATCCAAACTCGCAACGAGTTCTTCTTGTCGGTTGTATTCCGCCGTGCCAGGGGTCATCGATTTCAGGCGGATGGCAGCCTGATTCAATGCATCCCTCTTCTGTTTCACCTCGGCCTCGTGTTTCTGTAATTCGGCTTTGACCTTGCTGATTTGTGCCTGAATTGCCGGAAGAGTTTTGAACACATGGCCGACATCAATCACCGCGAAGCGGTGGCCGGGTTGATCCAATGGCGGGACTTGCTGGGCCGAAACCGCTTGCTGGGCCGAAACCGGCGACACCGGCAAGGCACAAACGGCGAACAGGACACAGGCGAGAGCGGCGTTAGCGAACGCGTGCACCACTGCAATCCGGTGCCCCGAACATCGCTGTGCCGATAATCGCTGGCCCGAACATCGCTGGCCCGAACATCGTGCGACTTCCATTGAACCACCGGGGAGAAGGTGAGATTGAAACATGGTCGAATTCCTCCTGAATTCTGATTGCGGGTCATCCTGACTCTTCGAAGGCCGCTGGAGTTGATCGTCCCGGTGGGTCGGTCCGACGGCGAGCGGCAACCAGGAAAGCAACCGGCATGCCAAAGGCCGCGATCCATCGAGATGGACAGCGCCACTTTGACGTTTCGACGTTCGCCAGAGTGTGGAAAACGGCGAAGCTCCACCTTCTGGCGAAGGTAGCGACGCTTCAACGGCGAGGGGCGATGTTTCTAGTTGCCCGCGCTTTGCCGAACGCACCGTAAGTTACCGCCGCCAGGATCAGTGGCGGAAATGCAGGACGGCGCGCGTGGAAGGAAAAAACGGGATTCTCGATCGGGCCGGCCCGTCAAACGAAACCGGAACCGCCCGCGAGGCCTCCCCATTTTTCAATCGGCTGTAAATTTTACACTTTCGACGTCCGCCCCTCCGTCACAACGAATCCCGCTGCTCAATCGGGGCTTGAGTGCAAAGAAGCGGTGGCCGGAAAATTCGCGACCGAGAATGGGGATCATGAACGCATTCGCCGGTGGCCATTTCAGCAGTGCGACAAATGCCCAATGACGAAGTCGGCATGGAGCACTGCGAGGTCGCCATGGAGCCCTGCTATTTTTTCTTCGCCACCACCGGTTCTGCCGCCCCGAAGACCTCGCACTGAGCGACCTTGCGACGGTAGAAGTCGTCGGTCAACAGCCACTCGTCGAACAGCAGATTGAGCTGCCTCAATCGCCCCGCCACTTGGTTCTTGGAGAACTGCGGCGGACCTGTCGGCAGATCCTTCGGTTCCAGCTTGGGCGGGCGGACGCGTGTGGGCGGACGCCCCGCGGCGGCGTTGATCACCAGGGCCTTCAAGTCTTGGGCGGGAACGAGGTGACGCCACAGGAACGCCTGCATGCGATCCTCCGCCGGGACCGCCGGATGTGTGACTGTGCGGTGAAGCATCTTCGCGCGGCCGACGATCGTCAGGTCGACCGGTTGATCCATGTTGTTCCGATGGCTCCTGACAAAGAGTTTGGCTTCGTTCTGATGGGCCTTGAGCGTTACCGGTGCCGCGGTGAAGCCGTCTGGCAAGTCTTCGACATTCAAGTTGATCGGACCTTCGAATCCATCCCGGCGGATCGCGTAAACGGTAACTGCGGCGGCCGATTTGCCGCGTAGATTAAGACTCGACGGGACCACGCGGAGGGCAAAGTCGGGGCGTGGACGGCTGAGGCGAAGGCGATAGCCATGTTCCGGTCCGCCGTCACGCGTCGTGTCCCCCAAATGCACGAAATAATCTCCATCCTCGGGCAACGTGATCGCCACATAGGAATCGGCGTGGTGCGTGTTCAAGCCGGCTGCCGCGTCGATGTGATCGTCGTTATGGGCCAGCGGTTTGCCGCTCGAATCGGTGACTTTCAACATCGAATCCAACGCCGAATCGAGTCGGCGGGCATGGACCTCCGCCACAATTCTGTCGCCGGCGTTGGCGGTGATCTTGAAAACGTCCCAATCATCCGGTCGATCGATACGCCCGTTGATGATGATCGGAAGCTTCACCGGTTGGGCATCGGCCGGGCGATTGTTGGGTTCGCGATCCAAACCTTCCGGAAGTGCGTCGACAGCCAGGGGAAAGGTGTTGCTGGCAAGACCGTCGACATCGGCAACGGCTTGGTATATTTCCGGGGCGGCATCGGGTGAAGGCAGGGAGAGTTGCGTCTGCTCCAGATTCCGCCCGAAGAGTTCGACGTCCGGTGTTTGACCGGAACGGCTTCCGAGCGGAAAGACGCTCGTGACAAAGGGCAACTGGCCGATCGAGATGCGATAGACGAAATCTTCGCGACCACGGTACAAGGCGTCGGTGATCGTCAACACGTACTCACCGTCGCGGGGAACGTCCAGAAACAGCGTCGGATCAGGCTTGAAGCGATAGTCGTCGTTGAACGCCAGCTCTCGTCCGTCAGAGTCATATAGCGCCATCACGGGCTGAAACCAGCCGGGGACTGCATCGGCGATGAAGGGAACCAATTCCCGCGCTTTGGTGGAAATCACAAGTCGTTGACCGGCACGGGCTTCAAAGCGATAGCGGTTGACTTCACCCGATGCGATCTGGCCATTGACGGTGCAGGGCAATTCGATCCTTGACTCGATCTCCTCCGCCGGTCGCTTTCGTTGCGCGAGCGCTTCTTTGCCGAGCACCTGAAACGGACTGGTCAGCATGGGTTTGCGAGAAGACTCGGGCAATTGCCCGACGTGAAAGACCATCGGATTGGTCAGCCCCCGAGCGCCGATCAAGCGGATTTCTCTGGCCCCGGGTTCGGCGTCACGGTCGATCGTTACCTTAACCAGCGCGATGCTGGAAACAGCTTCACAGGCCGGCCGGTTGACCCATTCGCCGATACGCTTTTCAAGCCTGACGATGAACTGCTCGGTCGCTTCATCCACCTCCTGTTTGGCTTTCTTCTGCTGAGCGACTTCGCCCCGCAGCTCCCTGAGCTGCTCCCTGAGCAACGTCACTTCCTGGTTGCTCAGCTTGCGATAAAACTGGCTGACTTCGGCGGACACGCCCTCACCACTGACCAGCGCGGCGTGCGCGCCGTCAATCCGTTGCCCGCCCAGTCTGACTTCGACCGTGGTGCCCTGTTGACCGCCGGCGGGATAGACGAATCCGATGTACGGTGCCGATTGGCCCGATGCCCGCTGGGCCGTTGCCGAGGGAGCCGGTGCCCAGGGACCCGCGACCAGAACCAGGGTCAGTCCCAAGATCGGGATCCAAGTCGACTTGTCCATGGTGAGTTCCTTGTTCAGTTAAAGCCTCTTTCCCGCGTTGACAGGCTGGACGCCTATCCCACGTTTTGTTTACATGATTTCAGCTAACCGTCCGGCCGACGGCGCGCCTTCGCTCGCGGTAGGCAGCACGTGGGCTTCCAGGCCGAGTGGATGCGGCAATTCGGCATTCGCGTCGATACCGGACAGCTGATAAATACTGCCCAGCAAATCCGCCGGGTACACGGGGCGATCTTTGACCTCTTCGGCTTTCTCATCGGACGATCCGACGACATGCCCGCCACGGAATCCACCGCCGGCCAGCAATGCACTAAAGACTTTGCCGTAGTGGTTGCGACCACCGTTCCATGGCGGCTGCCAATCCACCTTCGGGCCGCGACCGAACTCGCCACAGCACCAGACAACGGTGCTGTCGAGTAATCCGCGATCATCCAAATCCTGCAGCAACATCGCCAAGCCTTGATCCAGTTCCGGGCATTGTCGGCGCATCGTCGCAAAGTGATTCTTGTGGGTATCCCAGCCGCCGGGATAGTTGATCACGACGTAGGGAACGCCTGATTCGACCAACCGCCGCGCGACCAGGCAATCCTGGCCGAACGTATGGCGACCGTAGCGATCTCGCAATTCCGGTGTCTCCTTGCTTAGATCGAACACCTGCTTGCCTTGCCCCAGCATCAACTCATACGCCTGTGCCTTGGCTTCCTCCGCGGCCGCCAACTGGGGATGCCCGTCCATCAGCTGGCCCATCGTGTTGATCTTGTCCAAAAAGTCGCGACGCGCCGCTTGACGTTGGTCGGTGATGCCGCGAGCCACGATGCCTTCGACTTCAAAACGGGCCGCTGCCGGGTCGCCACCGGTTGCAAAGGGTTTGAATTTCGGCCCCAGGAATCCTTCCTCGGAAAACCGGCCCTGCGGTTTGGTCAACACGACATAGGGCGGAATCATTCCCGTGTAGTCCCGGCCCTTGAACAGCGAAAACACGGCGCCGATGCTCGGATAGGCAAGCCGTTCGCCGGCGCTGTGCCCGGTCTGCATCAGGTAGGCCGCGGTTTCATGCCCATTGATACCGTGGGTCATGCTGCGAATCAGCGAATACTTGTCGGCCTGCTTGGCCAGTTCGGGAAACAATCCGCCGATCTGCATTCCAACAACGTTGGTCGACAACACATCGCCAAACTCTCCCATGTACTCGCGTCCCATCTCGGGTTTCGGGTCCCAGGTGTCGTTGTGAGACATCCCGCCCCATAGAAACACCTGGATGACCGACTTGGCGCTGGCCGACTTGGGGTCGGATCGCGGCGTGGTGTTGGCCGGCTTGGCGGAGACGAATGGGGATCCGAGTTGATGGGCCGCCAGCACGCCCGCGGCACCGCAAACGCCGCGCTGCAATGAGTCACGTCTGGAAATCCGCGTTGCGGTGGCAGATCGATGGTTCGTGTTCATGGTGATCGGTATCCAAAGACAGTTAGTGTCGATAAAGGAATTCCGGGCTATTGATCAACGCCCATGCGGCGTCGATCGCTGCCTCGTTCCTTTTTAGAGGGGTGGATCGCACGTACGACGCCACCGTCTTCAACTCCGCGTCGGTCGGCCGGCGTGAAAGAATCGTCAGATAGAGACGCTCGGCGATCACGGCGGGATCGCGACTGGACGTCAGCACTGCTTTGAGCGCCGGGCCGCGTTCCAGTTTGGTTTGGATGTGCCCGGAATTGAGCAGGTGCAGCCACTGGGAAGCCACCGGTCGATTGTTGCGTTCGTTCTCCATTCCCGTGGCCCGCGCGGAACGTCCGAACAACGCCAAGAAAGGGCTGGTGATGCTGCCATCGGCCAGCGCAATCGCAGGTTGGTCACTGGGAATGTAAGTGAACGGTTCCGGAATCGGGCTGGTGTATAGGTCGACTGTTCCGGTGATCTGGTTCACCGCATCGATCAGCACCTCGGCGTCAAGTCGACGCAGTGGATACCTGGCCCAGGGAGCCTCCGATGGATCCGCAACCGGCATCGAAGACATTTGATACGTCGCGGAATTCAGAATCAGTCGATACAAGTGTTTCAAATCGTAGTCACTGGCGATCAATTCCTGCTCCAGGAACGCCATCAGTTCCGGGTTGCTGGGTGGGTTGTCCTCTCGAATGTCGTCCGGCTCGTGGATGATCCCGCGGCCCATCAGCCAAGCCCAAACGCGGTTGGCGATGCTTCGCGTGAACCACGGATTTTCCGGCGTGATCAACCAGTCGGCAAACACCTCGCGTGGGTCTCGATCAGGTCTCAGCGACACCTTGGTGCCGTCGGGAAAGACCGCCGCGGACCGTTTCTCCGCCTTCGCTGGTTTCGCCGGTTTCGCGTTTGATACACGTGCGCGGTCGGCAGCTTCGCTCGATCGCAGCGATGCAGCGACCGCAGCCTGGCCGGGCGCCGCGTTGTCTGGCAGAGTGCTTGCATCGAGCGGGTCCCAAAAAACGATTTCTTCCTTCCACTCGGCAGTAGGCTTGTAACCGACCTGCGAGAAGAAGACGGCCATGCCGGACAAACGTTCTTCAGGCCACGATTCGGTCCGCGTGCCCATGAATGTCAACGCCACGCTGCTGGCAATGCCCTCGGCAGTTTTGTTCTGCATGGCGCGATAAAAGTTAACCGAGCCGACTCGAAAATTGCTTCCGCTACTGGTCAGCAGCTCGCGGGCAAATTGATCGTAACGTTTGTTCTCCACAATCGATGCCCGCACCCAACGGTGATACGCTTGAGCCGCATTGGGCCACAAATTGATGGGAAACTCCGCCTTGATCCGCAACACGTCGCCCCATTTCATCGACCAATAGTCGGCGAACTCGGGCCGGTCTAACAGGCGCTCGATGAGCGCCGCGCGTTTCGTTTTGACGTCGGGATCTTCGATGAACTGCAGCGCTTCGTCGGCCGTCGGCAGCGTGCCGATGATGTCCAGGTACACCCTGCGGACGAACACCGCGTCGGAGCAGGTGACGGGCTGAATGCCCAACGAAGACAGCTCGGCAAAAACGATTCTGTCGATCTCGCCGTTCGGAGTTGCTGCAACAGCACTTTCATAGAGGTTCGCCGTGCGACCATCCGCAATCGCGACGCTGCGCCAGACCAACGTCAAACACAGAATGAACCAGAGGGATGATCGTATTGACATCGCGCATGACTCCTTCTTGCGGCAGGCCGCAATCAAAGGTGCACGAGAAACTCAGGCGTGTCGCCACCATCGGATGGGAAGTGTTGTCAGTGCGATTGGACACTGCAACCTCTTCGCGACACCGCGTTGCGGCATGTCGGGGTACTCGTTCTCGGCGGGGGACCAGGGGTGGGTATGTAGTTGGGGGTGGGTGTGCGTTTGGTCCAAAGTTTCCCCAGGGTGATTGAGTGTCGCAAATGTCGTTCCAACTCACCACGTCGCCCCATCCACTAAACTAAACCCGTTGCGTCTTTGTGGCTTCACGGAATCGTTTGCGATGGATCTCTCACATCTTCGACAGGAATATGCACTCGAATCTCTCGGCATTGATCGTGTCGATCCGTGTCCCTTCGTGCAATTTGAGCGGTGGTACCACCAAGCATCGACGGCGGAATTGCTGGAACCCAACGCGATGATTTTGGCCACCGTCGCCCCGAACGGTCAGCCGACCCAACGAACGGTTCTGCTGAAGTACTTCGATGTGGGCGGTTTTGTCTTCTTTACGAATTACGGAAGCCGCAAGGCGCGACATATCGCACTCAACTCCCGCGTTTCGATCCTGTTTCAGTGGCTGCCATTGCAACGACAAGTCGAAATCGGCGGCACGGCCGAACGGGTCAGTACCGCCGAGTCGCTGAAGTATTTTCTGACGCGACCGCGGGGCAGTCGACTTGGGGCGTGGGTATCGCACCAAAGCGAGATCGTTTCGTCGAGGTCGATGTTGGAAGCCAAGATGCAAGAAATGAAACAGCGATTCGCGTCCAAAGAAGTGCCACTGCCAAGTTTCTGGGGAGGCTATCGCGTGAAACCGACGCGTTTCGAATTCTGGCAGGGCCGCCCGAACCGACTGCACGATCGGATCTGTTACGAAGCCGACGAACACCAAGGCTGGGAACGCAAACGCCTCGCACCCTAGACAAGGTGTCCGACACGTTTTTGGTTGTCAGTGGGCGGCTAACCCGGATATTGCATCCGCTTATTCGACTGCCCCTATAGCGCGAAAGCCTTAGTTCGTGTATCTATTGGAGTTACGACACTTCATAGACCACAAAACCAAGGCTTTCGGCAATGACAAAGCGTAAACGAAATCGTCCCGCATTGAAACGCCTCAGAAGGCAGGCCGTTGAGGTAGATTTCGACGGCGGATCGCTCACTTCCGATGGGGGCCTCGTCCTGCTTCGCGAAGTCGACAAAAAGCTCAATTTGATCAAGCGGATCGACCAAGCGATTCACGACCCGCGTGATCCGATTCACACCGTTCATTCTCAAGCGGAAATCCTTATCAGTCGAATCTTTGCGATCGCGGCCGGATACGAAGACGCAAACGATCAACAGCAGCTTCGCGATGATGCCGCCTTTCAAGTCGCCGCCGGACGGCCCCCTCGAATCAATGACAGGTCGGATGACGATTGGGATCCCACTCTGGCGAGCCCCTCGACTCATTCCCGATTTGAAAACCGAATCACCAAAAAAGAACTCTTCGAACTCAGCAAGATCCTCGTCGACATTTTTCTTGACAGCTTCGACACCCCGCCTGATGAAATCACACTCGATCTAGACGCAACGGACGACAAGGTACACGGCGATCAAGATAAAAAGGCTTTCAATGCCTACTACGACAGCTATTGCTTCCAACCTCTGTACGTGTTTTGCGGCGACCAACTTCTCGTCTCGTATCTTCGTCCAGCCAACCTCGGTGATGGCCATCACGCACGCGGAATCACAAAATTGCTTGTTGCAAGGATCCGCCAACGATGGCCTCGGGTCAAAATCACCCTTCGTGGTGACGGAGGTTTTGCGATCGAACGCCTCATGCGCTGGTGCGACAAAAACGATGTCCACTACGTCTTTGGTTTGCCCAAGAATAAGGTTTTGGTCAAGCAAATTGCCTGCGAAATGACTCGCGCAAGAGTCGAGAGATTCCACCGTGGTGGCAAACAAGCCTTTTACAAGTGGTTTCGCTATCGCACCGGCAGGACGTGGGACCGCCATCGCTGGGTGGTCGGCAAAGCAGAGTATACCGCCAAAGGCCCCAATCCTCGCTTCGTCGTAACAAACTGTTTCTCAAGTGACGACATTGTCGACACGACCTACCATCGACCGATGGTCGATGGCAAAAGGCAGCCGCTACAAGTTAAGACTCCAGGGACATGGTGCTCTGTCGCTTATGACCCGGAGAAGTTTTATCGAGAGCACTACTGCATGCGTGGCGAGATGGAGAATCGGATCAAAGAGCAACAGCTTTGTCTGTTCGCTGATCGCACCAGTTGCACCCGTTTTATTGCCAATCAGTTCCGCGTGATGCTTTCATCATTTGCTTACGTTCTACTCGATGGGTTGCGTCGCCTGGGCCTGAGTGGAACGAAACAGAGTCGTCTACGTGTGGACACGATTCGATTGCGACTGTTGAAAATAGCAGCCCGAGTTCGAGTGACTTGTCGTCGGGTGGTATTTCATCTTTGCAGCCATTGCCCCTGGGAACCGCTGTTCAATCAGGTGCTGGCACGTCTGTGCCGTAGCGATTAGCCACTCCCATCGCATCGTGTGGCACCGCGCAGCGACTTCCGGTCGTCTGGGGGTAGGGGGCCCTCTGCCCGCAGCGAATCGATTGCAGCAAAAACCGGCTATCGTGGACAGCCTCGCCGTAACTCAGTCTAAAATCAGAGTCAACCAGTCAGCGGATGCAATATCCGGGCTAAAGCCTGCACACCAACACGTCTGCCCGTGCCATTCGTGTCTGCCTTCCCTTTTCACTTCGTCCGCTGTTGGTTGCCGGCAACGCCGAGCCCCCGCAGCCTCTGCAACCGCTCGAGCAACTCCGCCATTCCCTCGCCGGTCTTGGCCGACACGTCGAAGGATTCGATTCCCGGCCGCACCGATTGCAGGCTACGCTTTGCCTGGGCGGCATCGAATTCGACGGCCGCCGCAAGATCCATCTTGGTGATCACGGCCACGTCGGCGGTGTTGAAGATGGTGGGATACTTTAGCGGTTTATCTTCGCCTTCGGTCACTGAGAACAGGACCAGACGCAAGGCCTCGCCGAGGTCCCACGTGGCGGGACAGACCAGATTGCCGACGTTCTCGATAAACAGAAAGTCCAGTTCGTCGGTGTTCCAGCCCTGAAGGGCGTCGGCGACCATGTCCGCTTCCAAATGACACACCGTTCCGGTCGTGATCTGCTTCGTCGGGACTTCGGCCCGGGCTAAACGTCGGGCATCGTTGTCGGTGGCCAGATCACCGACGAGCGCAGCAACTCGATAGTTCTCGCGCAGACGAAGCAACAAGTCCTCCAACAGCGCCGTCTTGCCCGCGCCCGGACTGGACACCAAGCTGACAACGGTCACGCCGTCTTGTCGAAACCGCTCCCGCAGCTCCCTTGCCAGCACATCATTTTGTTTCAAGATCTTCGTGCGGACTTCGACAAGGCGGGTTTGAGAATTCATGCTTTGATATCCGGATCAGTGATTTCCAGCGCAGTGACTTCCAACGCAGTGATTTCCATTTCTCGCCCGGCGACCACATGGTTGGAAGGCGTTCGGCAGACCGGGCAAACGAGTTCCTGGATCGACTCGACCGGTTGTTCGGCCTGACAGTGTTCACAGTAGATGACGATCGGCACGTCTTCCACCACCAGTCGAGCCGCGGGCAGAGCCGAGTGCTCGCGGGCCAGATCGAATGCCGAGAGCAACGCGGACTTCACGATCCCCGAGAGCGGACCGAGTTTGATATGGACGGCTTCGACGCAATCGATGTTCCGACGTTCGGCTTCTTCGGCCGCGATATCCAAGATATTCAATGCGATGGAGAGTTCATGCATCAGCGATCACCTTCTCCGACTCGATCACCCGCAGCGTCTCGGCGACCATTGTCGCGACAGCCGATTCCGCTTCGGGGGTCAAACAGCGATCGCTCAACTCGAACGTCCGGCCTCGAAAGGTGATCGCGAACGCTTCCGGAACGTCGCCATACAAACGACGCGTGAGACTCAACAGCCTGCCGAGACTCAGCTGGTGCCCAAGTGCTTCGGCAGCATTGGTTTCATGCAGCCGTCGGACGAGAACCCGATCGGCAGGGCCTTCGATCGACGCGTCCAGGAAGACGGCGCGTCCGGCTTCGCTGAGTTCGAATGCCAGATCGGGCGTCGGCGCGCAGCGGTTGATGACGCGGACCACTTGCGGATCAACGGCCTGCCGCACCCGTTCGGCGGCGATGGGCCCGAGCGCATCGTCACCGCGCAAGGTGTTTCCGAGACCGATGACGAGTGCGGTGAGTTTCAAGTTTCAAGTTTCAAGTTTCAAGTTTCAAGTTTCAGGAAACCTGCCGCAGCAACTGATCGAGGACCTTCCCGCGTGAGTCTTGCAATTCGATCCGCAGCGGCATTTGGCCGAAGGCGTGCGAGGCACAACTCAAGCACGGGTCGTAGCACCGGATCACCGCTTCGACGCGATTGAGCATCCCTTCCTGCATGTTGTTGCCGTCGACGAAGTGTTTGGCCGCTTGCTTGATGCCTTGATTCATCGCCAGGTTGTTGTGGCCGGTCGCGATGATCAGGTTGGCCCACGTGATCAGACCGTCGTCGTCGATCTTGTAGTGGTGAATCAACGTTCCCCGAGGAGCTTCGGCAACCCCGATGCCCTCGTCGCTGTTGCCACGTGCGCGGGCTCGCACCCGCGTGTCCAGAATATGGGGATTGTCCAGCAACTCCTTCATCCGTTCGAGCGCATAGATAATTTCGACAAGTCGTGCAAAGTGAAAGTGAAAGCTGCTGCTGACCGGACGATCGTGCTGCAGGGCGCGAAACTCGTCCAGCGCCGCGTCGGCGAGTTTGGTCCCGCAGAAATCACAGTTATTCAACCGCGCCAACGGCCCGACACGGTAGATCCCCTCGGGGTAGCCTGCCGGCAGATAATACGGAAACTTCATGTACGAATAAGGTTCGACCGCTTCACCGATGACGCGTTCGTATTCTTCGAGCGGAACCATGTCTTCGACGATCGCGCCGGCTGCGTCCTTGATCCGAAAGTAGCCGTCGTAGTGTTCCAGCCCGCCGGTCGGTTTGATCAGGCTCAGGTACATCGTCGGAAAGTTGCCGAAGTGTTCGATCTCCTCGGAAAACTTTCCGATCAAACCCTTGAAGGATTCGAAGGTGCGTTGGGCGATCTCCAGGCCTTCGGGAAGCATGGCCAACATTTCGGCACGTTTCTCTTCGGTGATCGGCGCGCTGACGCCACCGGGGACCATCCAGCCGGGATGAATCTTCTTGCCACCCAAAATCTCGATAATCGTCTGACCGATCTGCCGCAATCGGATTCCATCTTTGGCCAATTGCGGATCGACGGCCAACAAGCCAAAGATGTTTCGCGACTTCGGGTTCGAATCCATGCCCAACAGCAGGTCGGCCGAGGAGAGATGAAAGAACGAGAGTGCGTGGGATTGCATCAATTGAGCCAGGTTCATCAACCGTCGCAAATTGGCCCCGGTCGGCGGAATCGTCACGCTCAACAGGTGATCGCAGGCTTTGGACGAAGCGACCAGATGACTCACCGGACAAATGCCGCAGGTCCGGGCGGTCAACGCGGGCATTTCGGGGAACGGCCGTCCCTCGCAAAACTTTTCAAAGCCGCGGAACTGGGTCAGATGGAATTTTGCATCATCCACGTTGCCGTCATCGTCCAGGTGCAGCGTGATGTGCGCGTGACCTTCGATGCGAGAAACGGGATCGATTTTGATCGTACGTCCCATGGCGGACTTCAGGCTCCGAAGCGGGTGATTTGGGTGGGATCCGGTGTGCGGCCGGCGATCAGTTCGGTCAACACGTACCAGATGGTGTCGGCCGACGGAGGACAACCCTGGACAAACAGGTCGACGTTCACGACATGATGAATCGGCACGACGGTCCGCAGCAGCGTCGGCAAGCTTTCGGTGGGCCGGCCGGGTTGTGCTTGAACGGTTTCGACGAAGGCGTGATCGAAAACATCATCCAAATCGAACGTGTTTCGCATCGACGGCACGTTGCCGCTGACGGCGCAATCGCCCAGGCTGATGAGAAACTTGCAACGCTCGCGGAACATCCTGGCGATCTGCAAATTCTCTTCGGTGCTGACCGCGCCTTCCAGAATTCCGACATCGACGTCGACGGGTAATTCTTTGGTGTCGACGATCGGGCTGTAAACGATGTCGACTTTCGCGGCCAGTTCGATCAACCGTTGATCGAGATCCAGGAACGACATGTGGCACCCCGAGCAGCCGTCCAGCCACGCGGTCGCCAACGTGATTTTGGCTGAATCGCTCATCGGTTGCCCCGCATCTGCGCCAGGTACGGCAAGAATTCGTCGTGTTTTTCCATTTCTCCGGCCGCCGTTCCTTTCTTGACCAACGCCCCGGTCGGACAGACCTGAACGCACTTTCCACACGAAGTGCACGAGCTGCTGTCACCCCAGGGCTGGTTCAAATCGGTGATCACCTGGCATTCGATGCCGCGGCCCATCACGTCCCACGTGTGGGCGCCTTCGATTTCGTCACAGACGCGCACACAGCGGGTGCACAGCACGCAACGGTTGTGGTCGACGCGATACATTTCATGCGTTGAATCGACCGCGTAGGGCTGATTGCGATAGGGAACGCGGACGTGATCCATGCCGCACTCGGCTGCCAGATCCTGCAGTTCGCAATGGCCGTTGGAGACACAGACCGAACAAACGTGATTGCGTTCGGCGAACAACAATTCCAGGATCGTGCGTCGGTAGCGTTTCAGCCGGTCGCTGTGGGTCGTGATCACCATCCCTTCGCTGACCGTCGTCGAGCAGGCGGAAACCGGCCTGGGGTAGCCTTCGATTTCGACGACGCACAACCGGCAGGCGCCCCACGTGCTGAGTCCTTCCAGGAAACACAGCGAGGGGATGCGAATGTGATTCGCCTGAGCGACGTCGAGAATGGAGTCCGTTTCGCGGGCACCGATGTCGTGTTCGTTGATCTTCAACGTGACGACGCGGACTTTTACGCCGGTGGAGGTGGTAACGGGAGGTCCAGGCATTTAATTGTCTCCCGTCACGACTGGTAAACGTGGCATGCGTTCGGACTCGGGACGCAGTTTTTCATCGTACTCGTGTCTGAAGTAGCGCAGCGTGCTGAGCACGGGATTCGGTGCGGTCTGCCCGAGTCCACAAAGGCTGGTGGCCTGGACGACGTCGCATAGTTCTTCGAGTAGATCGAGGTCCGCTTGCGTTGCCAGACCTTCGGCGATTTTGTCCAGCAACCCGTGCATCTGAACCGTGCCGGCGCGGCAGGGGACACACTTGCCGCACGATTCGGTCATACAAAATTCCATGAAGTAGCGCGCGACATCGACCATCGACGAGGTCTCGTCCATCACGATCATCCCGCCCGACCCCATGATCGAACCGGCCGAACGCAGCGTGTCATACTCGACCGGCATGTCGAGATGTTGTTCGGGAAGACAGCCGCCGGACGGGCCACCGGTTTGCACCGCTTTGAACCGTCGTCCGTCGGGGATACCGCCGCCGATCTGTTCGACGATCTCGCGCAACCGGATTCCCATCGGGACTTCGATCAGGCCGGAATTCGCGATCCGTCCGGCCAACGCAAAGACCTTCGTCCCGGTCGACGTCTCGGTGCCGATGCCCTTGAACCAATCTCCGCCGCGGTCCAAGATGGAGGGGATATTGGCCAACGTTTCGACGTTGTTGATCAACGTCGGACACTCCCACAGCCCTTCCTCGGCCGGATACGGAGGCCTGGGTCGCGGCTGCCCCCGCAGCCCTTGGATCGACGCCATCAGCGCGGTTTCTTCGCCACACACGAACGCGCCGGCTCCCAGACGGATTTCGATTTCGAAATTGAACGTCGTGTCACTGATGCGGCGACCCAACAACCCCTTCTTGGTCGCTTGTTTGATTGCCTTCTTCAGCCGCTCGACGGCCAACGGGTACTCCGCACGAATGTAGACGTAAGCGTGCTCGGCCCCGATCGCGTACCCGGCCAACGCCATCCCTTCGAGCACCCGATGGGGATCCGATTCCAACACCGCTCGGTCCATAAAAGCACCGGGATCGCCTTCGTCGGCATTGCAGATCACGAACTTGTGTGGCTCCGGCGACATCGCGACGGTGGACCACTTCAGTCCCGCCGGATAACCACCGCCGCCGCGTCCCCGCAAACCGCTCTGCTTGACTTCGCGAAGGACGTCCGCCGGAGTCAGCTCGGTCACCGCCCGCACGAGCGACGAATAACCGCCGGCGGCGATGTAATCGTCAAGGTGTTCCGGATCGATGATTCCCGAGTTCTTCAGCACGATGCGTTGCTGGCAGGCAAAGAACGGGATGTCCGTCGGACATCGCAGCCGCTCCAGCGGGGCGCCGCCAAGGCTGGCGTACAGGTCCCCGGTGTCGTCCGGCGTGACGTCTTTGTACATCACGTCTGTTTTCGTCTCGGTCGCGTCCACGCTGACCAACGGTCCGGCCGAGCAGAGTCCCATGCATCCGACCGGCTTGACGTGAACGCCGCCATCGGCGTCCTGTTTGGCGTGCTGCCGGAGGCCTTCGAGCACCGCGCCGGCGCCGCTGGACTGGCAACTCGCCGCCATGCAGACGCGGACACAATGCCGTTGTGATTTTTCAGCTTCGGCCGATCGCTCGGCGATCTCCGCCAGGTCTTCCAGGTTCATTCAGATGACCTCCTGAAGCTCGGCGATCAAGCCATCTGGCGTCTGTTCCCCCAACACGTTTCCGTCCAGGACGACGGTCGGAGCCACGCCACACGAACCGATGCAGCGGGCGCTCAACACGGACAACACATTGTCGTCGGTCGTCTGGCCCGGCTTGACGCCATAACGCGCTTCGATCGCTGACACCAAACCGCGAGACCCTTTGATGTAGCAAGCCGTTCCGGTGCAAATCACACAGGTGTGCTCGCCTTGTGGTTTGAGTGTGAACAGGTGGTAGAACGTCGCGACCCCGTAGACCTTGCTCAGCGGCAGTTGCAACGACACCGCGACGTAGCGTAGCGAACGGTCTTCCAGATACCCGAAACAACTTTGCACGGCGTGCAACGTTTCGATCAACGCATGTCCCGAATAGCCATTGCGCCGCATCGTGACATCGATGATCTTCCAACGTTTATCGTCGTCAGGTGGTGCGACCACGGCGGTTCGTTCGGTTCCCGGACGGTCCATCAACATCGTTTTCGCTCCATCGGTCGAGTTGCCTTGTCGGGATTCATTCTCAGTGTCGACCTCTCAACACGATGGATGTTTCGATCGCACCTCTCATGCATGGGCTCTCACCACTCAGCAGAGGAACGGTTAACCGAGGCCTACCGATAGCAACTCCTGTTCCCAAGCATTTTGTCCCGAAACGGAGAAGCATTTCGGCTTTAGAGTGTGCCCATTCGCTCAGCCACAGCGATCACAGCACTCAAATGCCACCACGCCCGTGCCAAGTCGCACACCCAATCGTCACGCAGAAGCCAGCGTCGTGGGCTCGCCGACCAATGCGTAGCGCCGCCACGATCCGACGTTCAAGGTGTGGATCGCACGGTCCACGGTGAAACCGAGCGAGACGGGACGTCGAAGCGGGACACCGTCTACGGCAAACACGAAAAACCGACCGTCCTCTTGGGCCTCCACCGTTCTGATCTGACAGTCGACTCCTTTCTCACGCGCCAGCTTCTCAAGACGGTGGGTGTTCATATCAGAATAAGCACGCATGACTCACCTCACTCAGTCTAGGGGGCAGAGATGTCGAGCGAGGCTTATCGCGTGCAAATGTTGTTCCCTCGTCGCACCGCCCGCGCGGAGCGAAACGGGAAAGGGAAAGTAGTTCAACGGAGCCGTTTTCTTTTTCCAAATTTCGTTAAGGGCTTGCCACCGGGATCTCGCAGGAGTGGTGCAGACGTGCAATGCGGTCCTGCCATCGAGACCGGCGGCCAACCCCCTCCCACGACCAATCCCACTTCACCACAACCTTACGCGATCGTCCCACATGATGGCGAGATCACGCGAAAACACACGGGAAATGGGGGTTGATCCGACCAACCTGCCTCACCTTGGTGGGAGGCATACCACTAGACTCCGGGCCGGGAAATCCACACAGCCTAGACACACACCCCCCCCAAGAAGATGGATCAACGAGCAACAACCAGGCGACGTGTGCAACGCAGGCGCGCGACGGATCAGCGGCGACGCGTGTTTCAAAGCAGCATCGAGTCGCTTGAACCTCGGCGACTGCTGGCGGTCAATGCGGTCGGCCCGGAGAACAAGATCTTCGCACCCGCCGCGGGCAACGACGTTTATGAATTTGGCACCGCCGACTGGAGCGGAACGAACATCAACGAGTTCGCCGCCGCGGCCGGGTCCCTGGACACGCTGGACTTTCGCAACGTCACAGAAAACCTGACCTTCCGGATTCAGCCCAAGAACCGCGTGGAAGTGACCAGCGCCAGCGGCAAGAAGGCCACAGCGACCCACGTCGAGCATCTTGTGCCCGGCCCGATGGAAAACGTTTTCATCGTCGAACAGGGCGCGACACTGGACCAGGGAGCCATTCTGGGGAACGGCCGCGAGGGCTTTCCGGTTTCGCCGGACCGGATCGTGTTGGCTTACACCAGCGACTATGCCAACCCGAACAAGTTGTTTGCCAGCGGCGTGAACAAGCCGGTGACCTTGGACCTGAATGCCAGCCCGACCACGAGTTCGGCGGGCGTTCGATTTGACGTCTTGGATGGGAACATCGAAATCGTCGGTGGGCGTGGAAACGATACGCTCACCGCGCGATCGGATACCAACGAGAATGATCTGCGCGGCGGCAAGGGCAACGACCGCATCGTCGGCGGTGACCTCGTCGATGGTCTGCGTGGTGACGCCGGTGACGACACCCTACTGGGCGGCGATGGCAATGATCGGATTCCAGGACTGTTCGGTTTCGAAGCCGCGGCGCTGTTGGGCGGTGCCGGGAATGACCAAATCTTCGGAGGTCCCGGAAACGACATCGCCTCCGGTGACGACGGGGACGACGCGCTATTCGGAGATGCGGGCGATGACGAATTGTACGGCGGTCCCGGGGCCGACAAGCTCTTCGGTGACCACGATTCGTCCGATCCGGCGGCCGACTTCAGTGTCGGAAACGATACCTTGGAAGGAGGCCCCGGCGATGACAATTACTATTTCGCAGCCAACTCACCCGCCGAAGGCTGGGGCAGAGACCGAGTCGACGAGGCTGCCAGCGAAGGAAGCGACACCCTCTACTTCTCGAAAGTCACGACGGACCTAGCGATCACACTTGGCAATCCGTTGAAATTTATCCAAGTCACCACGCCGGCAGAAAATGGCCAGGTTCATGAAGTTGCAGCGAGCAACCACATCGAACGGATCATTGCCGGATCGGGGACCAACACCATCGTCGTGCTTGACGCGTTCGGTGACTCACTGGCCGTCGACGGATTCTTCAACAAGACGCTCACGATCGGCAATCCGCTGATGCCCAGCGAGGATCCGACGGCGGTGTTGGATCTGTCCCGGCTGACCAGCAAGGTCAAAATCACGCTCGCCAAACACGATTCTGGTCGCCCCGTGCACAACAACGTTACGGTCACGTTTGAGTCGGGCAAGAAGCTCTGGGTGACGAATGTTCGCAGCATCATCGGCACCCAAGCTCGCGACGAAGTCACGGTGGAACGAGACGCCCGGCTGGCTGGTGACTTCGACGGCGGAACCGGCGGCGCGAAATACCTGTATGTCCCGGACGATCCGCCGAGCAGCGAGGCAGACGGGAACTTGGATCCCCAAGACGCCGCGGCCATCGACGCGATCACCGCCGCGTTTCCCCAGTTGTTTTCGACGAATCCCTCGGGCGTGCGGTTTTCGATCGGGGCCGACGCGGGCGACTTCCCGGCCGTCGGCGGAACGGTCAACAACGTCGTTGCGGTCACCGGCGGAAGCGGCGAAGACTTTTTGTTTGCCGAGACGACTGGCAGCGATCTAAACGGTGGCGATGGCAACGATGCCGTCATCGGCGATGCCGGTGCCGACGTGCTCCACGGCGGCGATGATGATGACTATGTGTCTGGCGAAGCTGGCGACGACCAAATCCGTGGCGACTCCGGTGACGACGTGTTGCTCGGCGGCCAGGGCGACGACAGTCTCGACGGCGGAAGCGGTGATGACACGATCGTCGGCGGCGCGGGCGATGACACGTTGGCCGGCAACGGTGGCGAAGACACCTTCGAATTCGAAGACGGATTTGGCAACGACACCCTCACCACCGGCTTGCTGGATTTCCGCACCGATAAACTCGACTTCAGCCGCACGACCACTGATTTCACGTTCGAGGTGAAATCCGAACAAATCGCGGCCAGCGATCACGTGGGCAATCAGCTCCACACCGAAGGCGGATTGGGGACGGCGGTGAAGACGGTGGTCACGGGAACGGGCAACCAAACCGTCCAGATCGGCAATCGCTGGAAAGACCTGCACTTTGACACCTCAACGGAACGACAATCCGGTTCGACGCTGACCTTTGACTTTTCCGACTCGGCCATTCCGCTCAAATTCGAGCCCTTCAAAAACGAAGACGGCAGCGTCGGCATGCGGGTCAAACGAGGACAACTGCTGACCGACACGATTGAAAGTATTCTTCCCACGCAAATCGACGATTACTTTTTCGACCGGTACGCCGACTCGATCTGGATTTCCCACGTTGACGCCGACACCACGATCATCAGCGGCGTCAATGAAAACACCTACCTCCATGAGATCGATGTCGACTTCCCGGGGAACCTCGTTCTGAAAGACGGTTTCCGATACCGTCCCATCCCGCGCACCGAGTTGTCCATTCCCAACGGGCTCAACGTCGGTCACACCGTCGACATCACCAATGGAATTTACAACCTCAGCAATCTCGCCGATTTGCGTACGGGGACCGTCAATGGTCTGGATCTGCAACTGGATCCTGCCGGTACCCGACGCATCACCGGCGTCGAATACGTCGGCGGTTTCAACAAGCTGTACGGCAACAGTCAGTCGAATCGCTTCGTCCATGAGCGACCGTTGCCGGGGCTTCACATGATCGCCGGCGGAGCAGGGCCGGACACCTACAGCTTCACCAATTTCTGGGGTGCCGGTGCGATCGTTGACTATCCCGATTTGGAAATCAACGGCGAGCCAATCCCGGAATCCATCGACACGTTGGATTTCTCTCGGATGGTCGGCAGCCTGGTCGTCGACGTCTACTCCTACGATCGCGCTGTCGATGCCTTTGATGCAACTCGTGATTCGATCTCGGGTGCAAATGAACCGTTTTTCGAAGGTCCCGTCGCCCCCAATCTGAACACGAATCTTGTCGTCGTGCGTGATGTGACGCCCGACGCGGTCTTGAATCAATGGCTCGGTGACCCTGAAACGGGTCCGATCACGGACTTTTTGCGCGACAAAGCCAGCATCCTGTTCGCAATGGACATCGAGTCGTTGCAAGGACCGGAACTGGGCAACATGACGGTTCGGTTCCACGGTGACGCGACGCTCAGGGGAACCATCAATTCTGGCAACAACGGAACCGTGACCCTGGACTATTCGGATTACACCGGCGACGTGCCCGATGCGGGGCCGCCGTTGGATCCGACCGTCGATGTTCTGGCCGATGAGAAGGTCTTGGGCAGCGTTGTCGACGGCGATCGTCATCCCTTCCTCGAGGAGTTATTAAACAAGGTGCAGACCTACTCCCTTGACGGTGACATTCTTCCGCCATCCTTTGCCGCAGCGGCAACCTCATCGGGCCGTGCAAGTGGTGTCGGCGGCCATCGGCTGCAAGGTCTGACAACGGTTTTTGACGTCACCAAAGTCTTTGGATACGACAATCCGGTCTCGGGCTTCATCGAAGATTTCGGCGTCTCAGGTTTGACCAAAGTCATCGGCAGCAAGCATGGCGACAGTTTGATCAGCAACAACCTTCAAATTGAGTTCGTTGCCACCCAGGGTGACACCGTCAAGGGAGTTTTGAATCTGTTCGAAAGCGGCGTCGACAAAAATTTGACGATCGACATCGATACCCACAGCGTCACCTACCAACCGGCTGCGACGCCCGAAGACTTTTTGACGTGGGACGACGGCTTCGACGTCGTCTCCGGACAAGGCGACGACACCCTCATCGGCTCCAGCGGCGACAACGTGTTCTACTTTGCCGCCACCGATTCGGCAGGATGGGGACACGATGTCTTGCGTTCCAATGCGACGGCGTCGCAGACCGATCATGCAGTCGGACGAGACACGATCGATCTGACCCGCATTCCGCGTGACTGGACCTACGAAATCGTGACGTCGGGTGCTGACGTTGTTTTTCAGTTTACCGACGGTGGTGGGACCACGCTTCCGCACACGATCACGATCGAACCGAACCAAAAGTTTGACCTTCGGATCCGTGACCAGAACGGAACGATCGCGGCGGATCAATGGCCGATTCAGGTGTATGTTCCTACCCCAGGAAGCGTCTCTGGACCGTTGTCGTCCGTCGGCGTTTCCGGGCGGCTATCGACGGCCATCGCCAACCCGATCGGTGCGTTGCCTTCCGAGTTGGTCCATCAAGCTTTACTCGCGTTTAACGGCAAAACGCTGCGACTGGTGGACAACGACGGCGGCGAAACCTTGGTCGGCCTGACCGCCGGCCTGGCAGAGTCAAGTGACACGTCTGAAATCAGATCGGACTCCGGACAGGTTTTGCTGGTCAGCGACAATCTGCCGTTTCTGATCCGGGATCTTCCCGATGGCCAACTGTCCGACCGCAACCACTCGGGCGATGTCCTGATCGATCACACCGGAGGCGATTTTGGATGGGATGTCACCGGTTCAGCAACCGTCCAAGCCGGCCGCATGGATTTGCTTTCCGTGTTGGTTCACGAGATCGGCATGCTGTTGCAGCACACGCCGACGCAAACTGAACTGGCCCCCGGTGTGGCCAGTCGTAATGTGGGTGCCACGATCACGATCGATCCGCTGGCCAACGATCAGCCGCCATTGGTTGCCAGCGAAGCCCCTGCGACGCAACTGGATGATTCAACCGATCTGACCCCGATCATCGCCGAAGCCGTCTCGCGATGGCAAAACGTGGTCGGCGGCTACACGGTGATCGCCGGGGGCGGAGCGACGATTTCTGTCGAAACGCCGACGGTTGTCATCGGGCATCTTCCGCTCGGTGAGCTTTCGCGGACGCTTCCCGATGGCACGATCCAGATCGATCCCACGGCGGCCGGTCACGGATGGTTTGTCGATCCCAGCCCCACGACCAACGTCGTCCTGGACAGCGATCGCATCGATCTGCTGCACGTCATCATGCACGAGATGGGCAGGTCGATCGGACTGGGCAGCGATGCCAGCACAGCCGCGTTGATGCACGAAACGATTTCGCCGGGAACACGCATCGATCCGCCGACGGACCAACACGTCGTCTCGGCCGCCACCGCCGATCAAGCGAAACTGGAAATCGGGCTGGAGGCCTTTGCGGGCTGGGTCGCGGGTGCCAACAACGGCGAAAGTCTGGCCAATCGTTTCGTCGAAGCGCTCAGCCCACGCGTCTCGATTCCGTTGCTGGGATCACTGTCGGTGGCTGATGTGTTCGGCATCGATCTGGACGGAACCGCCTTTGCCAGCGACCTGCAAACGGGATTGCGAAACGACATCCTGACTCCGATCCAAAATGCATTTGCAAACGCGACGGTTGGCAACGAAGTCACCAACGTGACACTCGCCGGATTGGACCAGATTGATTTTGCCGCCGGCAACAATCCGATGTCGTTCATCGCCACCGTCGACTTGTCCACGTTTGACTTCAACCAAACGATTGCAATTAACTTTGACGAATTACGGCTGGGCGGATTGAATCCCTCCGACTTCGGTTTCAATGTCAACAGTGCTACGCCTCCGGTGCTGAACGTCAGCGCCGGCATTGATTTGACGTTTCAGTTCGGGATCGATTCGAGCGGGCAGTTCTATGTCGATTCGCCCTCGTTGGTGGCCGAACTGCAAGTTGACACCGGGCGCGACGTCGATGGGAACCTGGTGCCCTTTGACTTGGGCGTCAGCCTGGGACCGATCGGGCTGAGCATCGTCGGAGGGACGGCAGAGATCGGTGGCTGGATGATTTTGGAAACCAACGAACGTCTCTCCTACCGCGACTTGATCAACGGCACCTCGCTCGCCGGTCAATTGTTGCCCCGACTGGGAAGTGATTCGATCGTCGACATCAACTTGCCGATCCAATTGAACGGATTTCTCTCCGGACTCAACGACGACGGACTTGCGATCCAAGCCCGCGGCACGTTCGGCGAAACGGTCGGAACGTTGGACAGCCTGGTCTCGGGGATTCGCTTTGATGTGCCCGAGCTGAGCGACATTCTTCAGCTCCGCGGTGTCAGCCTGGATGCGATCCTGAATGGCATCATCGCCGGTCTGGACAAACTGGTCGACGAAGATCCCGTCAACGGCAGTTTGATCGGCCGCAAGATTCCCGGGCTGAACCAAAGTGCGATGGAATTGTTCGGTGACGGCACCGACGACTTCATCGTCGGGTTGAAGAACGCGATCGAAGGGGTGCGGGACAATGCAGGCAGCCATCTGGCCAGCGTCGCCGACGATCTGAACGACGCCGTCAGCGAATTCTTTGGAGAACCGGTCGAACCGTTCACGATCACCTATCAAGATTCAAACTTCTTGATCGATTTTGCCCTGGAGCGACTGTTGGTCGACAAGCAGTTCGATTTCTCGGTGGATCTGAATGCATTGTTCCAAGATGAAATCCAAGACTTCGTCGACAACAGCCCGCTGCTGGACGGAGTCACCGTGGACCTGGACGCTCTGGATGTGCGACTGGGCGATTCGGACGGGCAAATCAAATTGGATGTGACGGGTTCGGGCGGAATCCGATTCGGGTTCGGGTACGATTTGAGCGACGTCTTGAATCCGGTGTCGTACTTCACCGACGCGTCAGAAGTGTTTGTCTCCGCAACCGCAGGTCTTTCCCAGCCGGTGGATTTGGATGTCCGATTGGATTTGGCGGATTTGATCGGCCAGAGTGAAAACACGTCGCTGGGCACCATCGGGTTCTCGATCAAACAGGCCACCGCAGAGATTGATGTTCGGGCGTCTTACGGACTCCAAGACAACGACGAGGGGCGTCACGAAGTCGGCCAGATCAGTGCGGACGATCTAGAGATCTCCGTCGCTGGACGGGCCGATCTGTCACTGCCGGTGTATCTGGGTGACGATATTCCCGTCGGAGGCACGACCGAGGACAACGACGACAACGGCTTCGGCGACAACGTGCTGCACGTCGGTGTTTCGATGGAAAGCCAAGGCTTCAGCGGCGGCGATTTTGACTATGACCTGTCCGGCCCGGGTGTGAAGGAACTGTTCGGGCTGGGGGCAATGATCAATGATCCGCAACACCTGCTGGATGGATTGGAGCAACTGTTCGCGGGTCTAAATTCCGATCTGGATGCAAAATTCGCCGAACTCGGGCTGCCACTGGCCGGCGATGCACTCAAAGATGCCGCGTCGTTTGTCGCCGCGCTCGAAGACGACTTGTTGGGAATCAAGCAAGGCGTGCCCAACGCCGGCGGATTCTACTACTACGGCGATGCCGGCTATGACGCACGATTGGGGGCGGCGTTGGAATCGGCAATCGCGAACGACGAAACAGTCCTGGATTTGGTTCGTGCGGAGCTGTTCAAATTGGTCAGCAAGCTGGGGGACGGCGCGCTGATGGTGCCGGACTTGGATTCGAAAGGACGTTTGCAGTTCGACGGCGAAGGACGGCTGCTGCTCAAGCACATCCAAACGCCTGAAGACATCGGCCTGACGATCCGAGACGACGCCGTCCAATTCAATCTTGTCCTTTCGGGAAAAGTGTTTGAAGACATCACGGTGCCGCTGACCTTCGATGCCAGCGTGCCCGGTCTGGGGCTCCGCTCGGAAGACGACAGCGCGATCACCATCCAGATGGATTACGTGTTCGGGTTCGGGTTTGGCCTTTCCAGCGGCGATTGGTTTTACGTCGACACCAACGGCGTGACCGATAGCGGCGCGGAGTTCTCTCTCGAACTTTCGGCAACACTCGCCCCCGGAGCATCACTGACCGGTGAACTCGGTTTCTTGCAAGTTCAAATCGACGAAATCGATGACGCCGATGGTTCCAGCGGTTTGAGAGGTCGATTCGAAATCGACCTGCAGGACGGAGACGGCAACGGACGATGGGCGCCCCTGAAACTGGAAAGTCTTGGCATTCAAGGCCGCTTGGTCGCCGATGCAAACGTCGATCTAGACGCGACCGTGCAATTGCCCGAAGCCAACGGATTGCAATTGCCGAATCTGACGACGACGTTGCATTACGACCAATTGTTCGCCGAAATCGAATTCGGAACCGGCGGATCCTCGGCAACGTTTGGCGGCTCGCCGATCATTGAATTCGCCGACGTGAAATTGGACTTGGGTGAATTCATCACCGGCTTCGTCGGGCCGGTCATTTCCGAAGTGGCTCGGGTGACCGAACCGCTCGAGCCGATCATGTCGGTGTTGACTGATGACATCCCGTTGCTGAAAAGTTTGGGCGCCTCCCAAACCTCGTTGCTCGACATCGCGAAAGTCGTTTTGGGACCGACGAAGTTTGCTCCGGTCGCCAAGGGCGTCGAGGCGATTGCGGCGGTCGTCGAATTGGTCGACAGCGTCGAGGCCTTTCTCAACGACTCCCAGGGTGAGTCATTGATCATTGATTTCGGCAGTTTCAAAATCGGTGATGAAGTCCGATCACCCGGCGGTAGCGGCACACCGTCAACCGATCGCGCCAAAGACACGACATCGCAACTGGACCAGTCGACGAACCCCAAGACCAAACGGGTGACCGAAAAGATCGGCACCACCAAGGGGTCGATTGAGTTTCCGCTGCTGACCGATCCCTTTGCCGCGTTCGGGTTGCTGCTGGGCAAAGACGTCGATTTATTCAAGTACGAGATGCCGGGTTTGAACCTGAACTTCCAGTACGGCAAATCGTTTCCAATCTTCGCCGGCCTCAACGCACGCTTGGGCGGTCGGGTTCAGGCGGACACCGATTTCATCTTCGGTTTTGACACCTCGGGCATTCGCCAGTGGAAAGAAGAAGGCAACTATGCGATCACGGAAGCCGAAACGATCTTTCAAGGGTTTTATGTCGACGATCAGGTCACGTTCAACGGCGACGGTTCCATTCGTTCGGATTTGCCGGAAGTCACACTCAGCTCCACGATCACTGCCGGAGCGTCGGTCGGTATCGCGGGATTGATTGAGGCTGGGGTCGAAGGCGGAATACGCGCAGATGTCGGTTTTGACTTGAATGACGTTCCCGATCCAGCGATCGCGGGAGTCGACGTCTACGACGGAAAACTGCGATTCAGCGAGTTGGATCAACGACTCGACCAAGGGGTTCAATGTCTGTTCGACACCACGGGACGGCTCTCGACGTTCTTGGATGCCTTCTTTTGGGTCGGACTGGATTTGGGGATTTTTGGCAAAGTCACGGTGTTCGAAGCACGCAAGACGTTCTTCAGCGCCGTGCTTGCGGAGTTCAATTTCAGCTGCCCCAATCCCAATGCCACGATCGCTTCGCAGACCGATGAGGTGGTCACGCTGAAGTACGAACCCGGTCCCGGAGAACCGGTCGATCCCAATCGGGGCGAAAAGTATCTGGTCGAACAAAAGATGGTCGACGCCACACCCGGTGATCCGACCGACAACACACAACACTTGCGGATCGTTGTTCGCTCACGTGGTAATCGCGAAGAATTTGACCCTGCCACGGTGTCGAAACTCTTCATCGCCGGTACACCCAACGATGACGAATACATCATCTCGGCCGATGTCACCGCGGCGATCGAGATTCACGGCGGCGCAGGCAACGACACGATCGAAGTTCATTCGTCGTTGGGCGCCAGCCGAACGCTGTTCGGCGGTGCCGGACACGACACGATCATCGGCTCGGACGAAGCCGATCTGATTGACGGCGGTGCCGGCGACGACGTTCTGGGCGGCATGGGCGGCGACGATTCGATCAGCGGCGGCAGCGGAAACGACTTGATCGGTGGCGGCGAAGGCGATGACACCCTCGATGGCGGCAGTGGCGATGATGCGATCACCGGTGACGGCGGTGAAGATTTCATCGTCGGTGGCGAGGGCGAAGACCGCATCGACGGTGGGGACGGAAACGACGAGATCTATGGCGATGTGATCTCGATTGCCGGCGACGGTACCACCACCGTTGAACCAGCCGGTGAACAAGATTTTCTGCTCGGCGGTCGCGGCGACGACGTGATTTGGGGCCAGGGCGGCCCGGATACCATCACCGGTGGCCCTGACGTCGATACGCTCCGCGGCAATCACGGCGAAGATACGTTCGAATGGATGGTCGGCGACGGTACCGATGCATTGATCCTCGGCGGCCAGTCGACCAAAACGGTGGACGGCGAAATCGTCGAAGACCTCGATACGATCCGGCTGATTTCCATCGAAGATCGAATCGACGATACCGTCACCATCGCTCCGTCGTTGGCGAATCCGGTAGACGTCATGCTGTCGTATCAGTCGGAGCTTTTGCCGGATCAATTCCAAACCGACACGTTTCTGCTGCAACAATTCCAACGAGTGATCATCCGCCTGGAAGCTGGCGCCGATTCGGTGACGCTTGATGATGTGACCTCGACCACCCTGCAGAACGTCGACGTCGACTTCGGTACGGGCGAGATTCTGGAATTCGTCCCGGTGACCGAACCACTCAAGACGGGGGAAACGCTGATCGAGGATGGATCGAATCTTGCACAGATCTTTTCCCTTGACGATCCCTTCGACGCCGACACCACAACCGCGACAAGCTTTTATCGTCGGACCTTCGAGGGTGGATCGTACGATTTCGAAGCGGACGGCACGCCAACGTTGACCGAACAGACACTTCCCGATGGCCAGGTCGCCTTGGTCCAATCGCACAGCGGCGGCACCGCGGTGCTGTCCAATGGCGAGCCGATTTTCGTGACCTTTGAAACCAGGGCGAAAATCGATTATCGCCAGGTGCGCCGGGTCTTCGATGCGTCGCAAACGCTCGACGAAGGTATGTCGACAGACGCCACCACCGAGCCATTCCGTCGCCAGCAGCTATCCGCAGGGGCAAGTTACCGATACGACGCCGGCGGCGCCCCGATCCTGGGAAGTTTGACCGAAGACAGCACGCTCATCTTCTTCCAAGAGATCGATGGCGACGGAGTCGTCGACGAGGCGGGCCAACCGGTCTGGGAAATGGACTCGGAATCGATCCCGGCGTTGTTTGAACTTCGCAACGTCGAACGGTCGCGCCAGCGATCCATTCCCGTCTTCGACCCAGACGGAAATCCGCTTCTGGATAGCCAGGGCAACGCGATCGAAGAGGTCTTCATCACGCCGGAGTATGGCATCGACTTCGACACCGATACACTGCGACTGCGAGGCACTGCGGGCGAAGATTCAATCACCGTTCGCAGCGATGACCAAACGATTTCCGGCTCGATCGAAAACAGCATTCAGTTTTCGATCAGCAACGCCAGCGTCGAACGCGGCGATCAGTTGATCATCGAAACGTTTGCCGGTGACGACAAAATCGACGCCGGCGACATCTCCGCCTCGCTTGTCGAACTTTCCATGTTCGCCGGTGACGGTCACGACGTCTTGATCGGGACTCCCTTCGTTGACACGCTTGACGGCGGCTTGGGAGACGACCTGTACACCGGCGGACGCGGCGTCGACGTGTTCCTCGATGCCGGGGGTGCAAACACGCTGTTTGAATCACGCGACGCCAACTTCATACTCAGTGACGCTTCGTTGACGATCGCCGAATTGGCGCCGAGCGTTGTCGGAGAAACCCAACGCGGTGTCGTTTTGGAAGAAACCGAACCGATGGCGATCTTCTCATCGGTCTCCTTGTTCGGATTTGATCTCGTCAGCGGCAATGAACCCACCGACGTCAATCGCTTCGTCGTGGACGGATTCAGCGGCGACGCGACGTTCGACGGGGGAATCGGAAGCGACATCTATGAGATCTCGCTGAATGTGACGGTCGCCGGCACCAGCGATTCGATCTTGCGGATCGAAGACACCGGTGCGAGTGGACTGGACGAGTTGACGGTCGTCGGAACACACGACGACGACGTCTTACGACTGGGCGGCGGAGCGATCCAACGTTACCTGCCACAACAAGGCGATTCGCTGGATTCGTTGTTCGCAGTGCTGACGCAGTTCACGACGGACTTGGTCGTCCGCAGCCCTCAACTGGCGACACTTTATCGGCAAGAGGTTCAGTACTTCACGACGGAGTTGGTCACGCTGCGTGGCCTCGCGGGCGATGACCTGTTCATCACCGACGACACCGCAACGGAGATGTCGATTTACGGGGACGACGGCAGTGACCGTTTCTTCATCGGAAACATCCTGTCGACGAAAACCTTCAACCATCCGACGCTGGGCGTGATCGACGTCGTCGACCAGATCACCGACGGTGTGTCGTTCCCCACCAGCTTTTATGGCGGCAGCGGCAACGACTACTTCGAAGTCAACCACAACCTTGCCGAGATTTCATTGTTCGGAGAAGCCGGTGATGACATCTTTTTCATTCAAGCACATCTGACGACCAACGAAGCCGGTGACGAGGGCCAACCGCTGTCGCTCAACACCGTCAATGTGATTTCCGCCGCCGGTGAGAATGACACGCTTTCCTACGTTCGTAATGCACAAGTCAACGTCGACGGAGGCGACGGGATCGACACGCTGGTCATCTTGGGCACACAGGTCGACGACGAGTTCATCGTCTTTACCGAAGAAATCGACGGCGAACCGGTTCAGCGGATCTTCGGCGCCGGACTGGTCGTCCCCGAAATTAAAAACGTCGAACGGTTGATCATCCTGACCGGCGCCGGCGACGACAGGATCTACGTGTATGGCACGCTGGCTGAACTGGAAATCCAGATCAACACGGGTAGCGGCGACGATCAAGTGTTCCTCGGTGGTGGCCAACGAGGTTTGGATATCCTGATTCCCGAATCCACATACACGCGGATCAATCGTATCCCGCAGCCGGACATCATCACGACCGAGTCTTACCTGATTCGGCCGGCCTATTCCTACAGCAAGATCATCGGTTACGGCATTCCCCTGTTCAAACTGTTTCCGATCTATACGCGAGTCTATGTGTCCGCCCGCTATGGCACCCGGACCATTCGGACCCCGCAAGCTGACCTACTGGTGCCCGAACAGATCACCGTTCCGGCGTATTCGGAAACGATCACCATGCCCGAGGCACGGCACTTGGGACGTCTCGACGGGCCGGTGATTGTCGATGGGAATCGATTCGCCGGCGGCGATCAATTGATCATCGACAACACCCTGTCCCACCTCGACGGAGACAACGATGGCCAAGTCGACGGCAGCGGTCTCGGCGTGCTGCAACGCAAGGTGATCGAGACCCGATCGCTGACGACCAACCTGGCCATTTTGGAACCGATTGTGCCCGTCGGAATCTCTGCTGCGTTGTTGGAAAACGCAGTCAGCAACAAGATCCGCGATTTACATCGGATTCGACAAACCGGTCTGATCGACCAGATGCTGGCCAACCCCGGTCTAGAAACATCACTCCGTTTTCTACCGGGCGTTGCCATTCAAGAATTCGCATCCCTGGCGGAGTTCCAGTCGTTTGCGACGAACCATCCGTTCGATGTGGTGGTCACCGATGGCGTGGTCTCGATCGCCGAAGATGCGATGTTGTCGTCGAGCATCGGCGTGATGATTGAAGTCGACTACGCGGTCGATGGCGACGTGGAAGAAATCCGGCTGTTCACCACCAGCGGATTTGATCTGAATCTGCCCAACGCGTTTGTCACGGGGTTCTTGTTGGAGGATGAAACGGAGTTCGACGCGATCGACGGATTGGCATCGGCGTTCGGAGTTTACTACACCGGAATCGCCAGTTTGGAATTGCGGCTGGGTGCATCACAAGACAACCTGCTGATTCGCGATACAGCAGAAGGCGTCAGCAACACGTTGACCGACTCCGGTGGCACGAATCAGTTCACCGTTCACGCGACAAGCGGTCCGGTCGATTTCTCCACGAGCGGCGGCGTGAATTTGTGGACGATCGGAAAGGAAGGCCAACGGGCGGACATCACCGAAGCCTTCACCATCCAAGCGACAGGCGTCGACGACGAAGTCTTCTTTGACGCCGCGCTGTCCGCATTGCCATCGGACGTCAGGATCGAGTCCGATCGTGTCAGCGGTCTCGATGCAGACGGAGTCCGATACGACAGCTCAGTCGAGCGTGTTCGCGTCCACACCGGATCGCCGGCTGACCACGTTCAATTGTCGGTCGGAGCCGTGCCGAACACCATCGATCTTTCGACACAACAGTATTTCGTCGAGGGAGGTGGGGGCGACAATCAACTGACGATCGATGTCGACGGTGCGTTCGTCGCCGACAACGAAGCTTACAAATGGATCGAAGCGAATGGTTTTGCCATCGAAGTCAACCAAACGAACGTTCCGGTCGAAGCACGGCACCCGTGGTTGATTACCGGATCGGGTGTCTCTGCCGTCCCGATCACTCAAACGATTCGCCCTTCGAGACGACTGATTGCGTCGTCCTCGGCAACGTCGATGACCTTGGTGACTCCGGCGTCCCAGGTCTACGTTCCTCAAACACCGGATTATTGGGGCGAAACCACTGTTCGATTCACGGGCGACACCGCCGAAACCACCGTCGGCACGCCGGGACTGACCAACATTCCCTGGTTCCCTAGCTCGCTGTCCGACATCGATTCTCCATTGATCATCGATTCCGGCAGTCTGCCGGCAACGGTGCTCTTGGACGACCGACACGATGACGCACGGTCGACGAAAGTGGGTTGGTTCAGCGGTGACACATTCCGCGGTTTCGGCGGTTCCAACGTCACGATTCGCAGCGCCGCTGGGGCCCCCTCGCCTGCAGTGACGTTCCTGGGGGCGGACAAAATCGATTACGACCTGATCATTGACGCTCCTCTTCTGGCTTCATCGATCCAGTTGGGACAGGGTCGCGACAACGTCCGACTGACCGACCCCAACGAGTTGTTGCAGCTTTTCCTGGGCGACGGAGACGATCGACTCGTTGCCGACCGAGTCAATGCTTCGATCACCGTCGAGGGCGGACGGGGCCGCGATCAGTTCGTGTTGGATCAAAGCGAACTGGACGTCGCCATCACCGACGGGTCGTTCGATGTTGATGCCGGACAGGTCGTTGTCGGCTGGGGACAACTCGCCGGTGGGTGGACATCGCAAGTGAGATTGGCTGACTTTGAAGATTACGAAGGCCGCTTGGGAACAGGGGATGATGTGTTTCACTTTGCGTCGGGATTGGACGCGCCCGTTCGATTTGGCGGCGGCGAAGGAAACGACGAGTTCCGAATCACGTCGTCGCATCCGACCGGGCTGCAGTTGTTCGGTGACGCTGGCAATGACGTGGTGTCGGTGGGGATGAATCCCTTGCCCACGGCCGACTTATTTGACGATGTTTGGTTCGGTGTCGAGACCGTGGCACTGGATGACCAAACCAGCTCACAACCGACCGCTTGGGTGCGCCACAGCGACGGCAGCGTCTCGGCGCGGCGGATGGACACAACCGATCCGGCCGTCACGGTGTTCCACGCTGATCCAGACACACGGATTCGAATTTCTGGAGGCGCAGCGGCGGACACACTCGCGGTCGAAGCGGCTGATTCGGCGGCCGCCCCCGACGGTCGGTTGCTGGGACCGACGATCGATCTGAATCCGGTCTCGTTGCTGATCGGTGACTCGGCCCGAATGGTTTATCCCTCGGTCGGTCAGCGCATCGGGTTCGATTCGCTGGTGTCCGACGTGACGCAATACACCGAGGGCGGATTGCAGTTTTCGGCGTCCGGAACAAGTCCGACCCTTGGCGCAGCGGTTGGAATGGGCAATGCCGCGCTGGTCGAAAACGTCACCATCACCAACCCGACCGACGGGATGGGTTTCGGAGTGTTCGCCGTCGATGTCTGGCAAACCGATCACGAACAATTGATCCGCTGGGCGGGATTGACGATCGACTCGTCGTTGGTTGTTTCCGAGATGCGAATTCCGGCGGGCCAAGGGTTCGTTCGCAAGTCGCTGCCGTCAAGCTTCTCCGGACTCAAGTCGCTGGAATTGCAATCCGACGGCGTAACGATGGACAACCTGCAATACGCCATCGTCCCTGAGTCGTACGCGCTGCCGATCACGCCGATGCTGACCCCGATCGCGAGCTCCCGGCAGGTCGACATCGACACCGCGGCGTTAACGCTGGCGGGATCGTCCAGTATTTTCAATCGAACGAGGTTCTACGCCGAACACATTGCCGACGGCACGATCGCCCAGTTTCGTTTCGCGGGCGACTTGTACCTGCCCGACAATTCGGTCGTCCGCGTCGTCGGCAGTCGCGCCCGAGGCGTTTCGTTCTACGTCGCCGGAGACATTTATATCGGCGACAACGTGGTCTTCGAATTCGCCGCGACGGAGGATTCCCCGGGCCCGGGTGGCGGAACGCGAGGCGAGGCAGGCAGCAGCGGGTTCGGCGGCGAAGGTGGCTTTGGCGGTGAAAACGGGTACGGCGGCGGTGGCGGCTTCGGTGCTTTATTTGATGATTTCACGCCGGGCGAAGAAGGCGAATTTGGGAAAATCGCCTTCGCCGGTGACCCCGGATTCCAGGGAACCGCCGGCGAACCAGGTGAATCGGGGCAAGCGGGAATCAACGGCGGCAATCCCGGACTGTTCGGCGCCGGTGGCCGAGATGGGTTCGGAGGCGGAGAAGGAATCGCCGGTACGGAAGGTGATGGCGGGGAAGGCGGAGATTCGGTCGAGGTCGAGGGGAGCGACGGACGGAATGCGTTCGATGGCCGGAACGGTTTCCATGGCACCGCTGGCGAAGCCGGACTCAATGGAGAGAACGGTGTGGCAGGTGTCGACGCAACTCTCGCCCGAACCGTCCCACTGGATGCTTTGATCATCACCGGCGGTGGTGGCGGAGCCGGCGGCGGAGGAGGCGGGGGAGCGGGTGGCGGAGGCGGTGGTGGAGGCGGTGGCGCTGGCGGCGGCGGTGGCGGCGGTGGAGCCGTCGGCGGCTTCCTCGATGACGAAGGCGAAATCGAATACCCCTATAACGAAGGTGGCGAAGGCGGATATGGAGGCGACGGTGGTTTCGGCGGTGACGGCGGCGAGGGCACTGAGGGAGGCTACGGTGGCGACGGCGGAAATGGCGGCGGGGCGTTGGAGATCATTGCCGCCGGCCGTGTGGTCTTCGCCCCCGATCACGATGCCAATCAGCTCGGAACATCCGTCTCGATCGCCGGCAGTGATGGCACGCCCGGTGAGTTGGCCGATGCGATTCAAGTCGGCTATCTCGGCGAAGTCGGATATTCGGGTGATGAAGGCTTCGAAGGCAATTACGAAGACGACAGCATCCCATTCTTGCCCGGCAACGGTGGCGATGGCGGCAACGGAGGCGATGGTGGGAAAGGCGGCAACGGCGGCAAGGGCGGCGACGGCGGGGCAGGCTCCGGTGGAGCCGCCGGAAGCGTCAAATGGTTTGCTTCGTCGCTGAACCTGACCGCCGATGTCTTGATCGATGCCAGCGGCGGACTCAACGGCCGCGGTGTCCCGTCCGACCACGGACGAATCTTGATCGGCAGCAACACCGCCGTCGTCGATCCGGTCTTGGTCAGCGGCAATGGCACCATCAGCCGCTTCGACGGCACCGCCCAGCCCGGTCTGATCTCGCGCAGCAATCCCTTCGTCCAGGGCAGCCCGTTGACTCCTCGCATTCCCGATGTGCTCGGTGGTGCCGAGGCATTCGGGTTGTTGACTGAGTTCAACGCAGACGACTTTGACGCCTTCCGTGATCTCGCCGGCACCGATGCCATCGTCGGAATTCTGCGGCTGGACCAGTTGGATACCGACCGCGATGAAACGACAAACGAAGATTTCGTCGGCTACGATGTCTTGGTGGTCGCCAACCTGACGCATCAATACTTGGCCGATCCGAGATTGATCGTCAACGGAGGAGCCGGCGCGACGACCGTGCCGTTAGCCCTCGGCGGACGGCAGATCGATCCGGCCTTCGGTGGTGCCGCTGGAACCGGCCCCGGTGGGGCGCATGTTCTCAACGCGTTGCCCGCCCGCAGCGTCTGGATCACCTTGGTCCCCGAAGGCGACGTCGACCTGACCGCTTCGGTCGCAGGGGCAAGCAACGTCGTCGACAACCAGATCCTTGCCGCCGGTCAAATGGCGACCCTGTCCGGCGACGTCCTGCGCGTCAATGACGTCACCGATCAGTTCGATGCGATCGCACTCAGCCCCAACGGCGACACGTTGTATGCGGTCAGCGCTGCAGACGACTCGCTGTTCGTGATCGATGCCGTTGACGGGACGCTTCGTCAATCTCTCCGCGACGGCGTCAACGGCATCAACATTTTGGGCGGTGCATCGGATGTCTTGATCAGTCCAGACGGCCAGAACCTCTATGTCACGGCTGCAGACGAGGGTCGAGTGGCCATCTTAAATCGAGACACCGCCTCGGGACAGGTCACACTCGTCGGCTCGATCGCGGTGTCGGTGTCACTTGACGACCCGATCTTCGAAATTTCCGGCGACGGTGAAACGATTATCGTCGGCAGCGGGTCGTTTGTCACACTGTCGCGGGCTGCCGATGGATCCCTGACGACCGTCATTGAAACGACGCCCTTGGGTTCCGAAACCGCGGCCGCCTTCGTCACCGACTCGACCGATTCAGAGTCAAGGGTCTTGACCACCGATTCCACCGGGACGCTGCGGGTCAGTCGCCTGACCGTTCCGGTGATCACCGATCTTGATGTGACGGTCCAGATCGACAATGCGGACATGGATGAGCTGGACGTATTCCTGATCGCGCCGAATGGTCGATCGGTGCGACTGTTCGATGACGTCGGTGGTTCCCGTGATTCCAGGACGGTAACGCTGAGCGACCAGGCCTCGCGTTCGATTCTGGCCTACACCGGCAGCGGGACCTACCGCCCCGAACAGTCGCTGTCTGTCTTGAATGGCTTGACGCTCGACGGCAATTGGCGATTAATCGTCACCGACGATGACAACTCCGCCGATTTTTCCCGGACGTTTTTCCGGTCATGGAGTCTGCGCGCGACCACCCAATTCGGCCGGGTGTTCGTGGCTTCGGAAAATCCCAACCTGACGATCGGCAGCGGGTTCACGTTCGCCGGAACCGTCTATTCAGATGTCTCGTTTAGCTCAGGCGTGGACCTTCAGTACCTGACCGAGTTGGCCGTCGCGACCTCAGCCGGCGTGACCGATCTGGCGGTCACCGCATCCGCCACCGGACAGTTTATCTACACCGCGTCCCCGGTCGCTGATGAAGTCCGCGTGTATCGCCGCGACGAAACATCCGGTCAGATTCAAGCCGTACAAACGATTCGCGACGGCGACGCGGGCGCTGGTGGTCTGCTCGATGTTGACCAGATCGAACTATCGACTGATGCCTCCGTCGCGGTCTTGACCAGTCGTGATCAGAATACGATCGCTACCTACGCGATCGATCCAGCGACCGGCGAACTGTCGATGCTTCATGCCGTGACCGTCGAAATGGCCGGCGATGACGTTTCCATCGGAACATCGGACCTGGCGGTCAGCGAAAGCGACCTGTATTTGGCAACCCACTCGGGAATCCGTCGCACCGGTTTCGATTCGACCTCGACACAAACGGCCGGGTTTCAAACGGAATTTGAAAACATCGAATCGATTTCGATCGCCGCGGTCGGTGACAGTTTCACCGTCGACACGCTGCCGCCCGCTCCCGCCGGCTTGGCTTGGGACGTGATTCGCCAGACCGAACAGGTGCGATTGGAACTGGTGGACATGGTGGACGTGATGTCTCGTTCGCTCGGCACCGGGGCGCAGCGATCGACAGTGAATCAACTTGAATTGATCTTTGACGGTGCCGTCGACATCGACGCAGACGCGTTCCTGGTGCAACGACGTGGTGATCAGCCCGTCGCGGTCGACACCAGTCATACCGTCGTGACGGACTTGGATGGCAATACGGTTGTCACGCTCTCCTTTAGCGGCGATTCCACGCGATCCGGAGGGGCGCTGGTCGATGGGAACTATCAATTGACCGTCGATCCTTCCAAGGTTCGCCGCGCCGGCACGTCGGCCGAGTTTGACGGCGATGGTGACGGCGTCGCCGGAGGCGCATTACAGTTCGGTGCGACAGAAGCAGACAGCTTTTTCGCACTCTACGGCGACACCGATGGCGACCGAGACGTCGACGGCCAAGATTATGGACGATTCGGACTTGCATTCCTGACCAGCGAGGGCCAGCCCGGTTACAACGAAGCCTTGGACAGCGACGGTGACGGCGACATCGACGGCCAAGACTACGGCCGCTTCGGGCAACGGTTCCTACGATCGCTACCGTTCTGAAAAGATGAACTCGCCCGCGTAGGTCTACTGAATCGCGATCAGCCGTCGCGTCGTCCGGATGTAGAGCACGCCTTCCGAAAGGGCGGGTGTTGCCAGGACCGGTTCGGACATGGGATTGATCGCCAGGATGTCAAATTCCGGCCCGGCTCGAAGCACGTACACGTTGCCATTTTCCGATGCGCAGTAGATTTTTCCGTCGGCGGCAACCAGCGAGGCAACGATTCCGGCTGCTCTGCCGAGACGCTCTTCGTAGATTTTCTCGCCAGACTTCGCGTGGAAACAACGCACCACGCCGTTGGAATTTCCAAGATACAGGTAGTCACCGTAAACAACGGGCGTCGACAGATAGGATCCGCCTCGTTCGACGCTCCACACGACGGCGTCTTTTGAAGCCGCCGATTCGTCTGCAGAAAGATTGCCGCGGGCGTCGGGACGAACGACGTAAATCGGCGATTTTGCTCCGTGCGCATTCGTGATGTAAATCCAGCCGTTCGCTTCAAACGGAGTTGGGATGGGATTGTCGCCTCCGCCTTCCAAACGCCATCGCTCTTTGCCGGACTCCAGATCGTACGAAACAATCCACGGCCAGCCGTTGACGACAACTTGGGTCGCGTCATCGGTGGCGTGGATCAGCGGGGTTCCCCAACTGCGTTCGCAATCGCTGGTCCGGGCTGCTCGCCAGATTTCTTCGCCGGTCTGTAAATTCAGCACCGCGACGAACGGATTGGTCGGATCGTCGCACACCAGCGCGATGCGATCGTTGTGAATCGCGGGAGAGCTGGCGTAGCCCCAGCCGATCCCGTACTTGCTGATATCGATCACGCCCAAATCGCGTTGCCAAAGCAACTTGCCCTCCATGTCGTAGCAGTACAGCCCTTCCGACCCGAGAAACGCAACCACATGTCGGCCGTCGACACACACGCTTGTGTTGGCATGAGTCGCTTTCGCGTGCCGCGTGGCCCGCGGCTCGCCCGTTCGCAACGTTTGACGCCACAATTCTTTGCCGCTGGTTTTGTCATAGCACAGAACCACCCACTGCTGCCGGCCGTTGTCGTCGGCGGCGGTCGGTTTTCCTCCGGCGGCGATTTCAAGTTCTGCACTCCCTTCATCCGCGATGGCGGTGATCAGAAACAATTGATCGCCGAAGATCACGGGGCTGCTATGCCCCAGGCCAGGAACCTCGGTCTGCCAGAGCACCCCGTCGAGCGCTCCGGCCGCCGGGTCAGCGTTCCATGTGGTGCGAACAGGAAACCCCTCCGCGACACCTCGGCCGCCAGACCCGCGAAACGCCGGCCAGTCGGTGTTGGATTGTGCGTGCAGGGATTCCCACTGCGTCAGCAAACCAAAAGCCAACAGACCGAAAGCCAGCAGCAGGGTTGCGGGGAAAGATCTCATCAGTGGGCCGTCCGCGTTCGGAGAGGTCGATTCAGGAAAACAAAATTCATGCTGTTGGAATTCGCCACGACGATGTCCGCAAAGTCATCGCCGTCGAGATCACCAACGGCCAGTCCGTACGTTGCCGCGGCGGGATCGCCGAAGGAAGCTTCGACGAATGACTTGCCGTCGCCGCCGTTGAAGAACACCGAATTCGCCTGGCCGACGTTGCCGCAGATCACGTCGATGTTGCCGTCGTTGTTCGTGTCGGCAACGGCAATCGCATACGTCACACTATCGGCGGGACCGAAAGAATAGGTTTCCTGGATGCCACCCTTGCCGTCGCCGAGAAAGAGCTGATTGCTCTGCCGAATGTTGCCGACAACCCAGTCGAGCTTGCCATCGCCGTTCATGTCGGCGACCGCGATGGCTCTGGATTGATCGTTTCCCGATCCAAAGGACGTGCGTTGATTGAACTGTAGCGTGCCATCGCCGAACAGGATCTCGTTCGCCTGCCGGTCGCGATTTGCCAACAAGAAATCAGGATAACCATCGGCGTTGATGTCTGCCACGGCGACGTCAATGGTGGAATCATCGCGGCGGCCGAAGGTTGGCCCCGGCCGAAAGTCGGCCGCGCCGTCGTTCAGATAGATTCGGTTGGCCCGGCCGCGACAAGTGGAAATCAGATCGATGTCTCCGTCGGAGTCGATGTCGGCGACGGTCAGGCTTCGCAGGCTGGAGACGTCTGAGAATTCCCCGTGTGCTGAAAACGTGCCGGTTCCATCGTTCAGAAAGATGCGGCCCGGCGCCATGTCGTTGCCGGTGGCGATGTCCAGGTCGCCGTCGCCATCCAGATCGGCGAACTCACACGCGTAGGACGTTCTGCGATCGCTGCCCAAGGGACGCATGATCGAAAACGTCGACCTGCCGGCGTTGAGAAACAGAAAGTTTTGTTCCGGCCAATGCCGTCCATTGGCAACGACGACATCCAGATCGCCGTCGCTGTCGACATCACCCAGCCGTACCGAAGCGGAGCGATAAACGTCAGTCCCCAGTGCAAGACGATCGCTTGTGACAAACGTGCGGTCCTGAGCCATCAGGGTTGTCGTTAGCAACAGACCGAAGATCGTCGCCGTCGCGTGTCGCAATCTGAACTGCATTTTGAGAGGTTTTCGTTGAACGCGTGTCGGTGGTGGAGGAACAACCCGCCGGCGCAGATTTTCACGCCAACGCGCAGCTCGGACGTTCTATGCTGTGAAGCTTTTATTCCCTGCGTTTTACGAGGTGTTAGCGGCAGGGCGCAAGCCCAATACCGCTCAATCGACAAGGTATTGACCAGCGAAGGGCCCGTAGGCTCGCGCCAAACGGCTGATTATCAATTGATATCAGCCGGTTCGCGCCAGCGTCCGGGCGCCCCTCAATGTCGATTGAGCGGTATTGGGCGCAAGCCCTCCGGTCCCTCATCGTTCACGAAACACTGTAGGGCTCGCGCCCAATGACACTTACTTTGCCGCTGGGGGTCGTAGCGGAACGGCGCGAGCCGTCCGGTTTCAGCTTGGAAACACCGTCGAAGACCGGAGGGCTCGCGCCCTGCCGCTAACAAAAATGCTTCACAGCGTAGCCTGATGCTGCTCAAGTTAGCCTGCCATTGAGTGGACGCAACACCTGATGGCCGACGTTTCCCGTGCAATACCGCAAACACTTCGCTGGCGTCAGGCTGCGCCCCCATAAGTTACCCCCGGCAACGGTCGGTCATGTGGCCGCTAAAAGTCTTCGACCATCAGTTGCCTCAATGATTCGTCCACCGCGGCGGTCGATTCTTCCGATTCCTCGTCGAGTGCGACGCGGTTGATGACGAGCAGCGCGTCCAACGGTGACAAGGTGCCCTTGCCGTCGACGTCGTAGGTGTCCAGGTAGTCTCGCTGCGTCAGCACGGCGTCGACGCCCATCCGGTCGTCGTCCGGTGGTTCTGCAGCGGGCGGATCCACGATGGGCGGATTCTCTGCAACGAGAGCCAGATGATTAAGGATCGGCAATGCGTCCCGTGGCGACACCGTACCACTTTCATTGACGTCGTAGTTGAAACTCAAATCGCCTGGTCGGATGATGTTCAGGTCTCGGAGAAAGCTGGTTCGGTTGGCCTGTGCGATCATCACATCGGTCGTATCGACGATCCTGTCGCGGTTCAGATCCATGGCGTCCGTCAGCGGCGCGGGATCGGAACTATCTCGGAAACCGGCTTCGATGCGGCTGACATCACTGGAGTTGACGAAGGTATTGAAGGCGGAGTCGCCGGTGTCGGCGACCGCGCTGCCCCAATAGAACACGTCGTCCGCTGCCAGCCCCGTCCGCTCGTTGGCGAGCATGCGGACTTCCAGCCATTTGTTGGCGATCGCCTGATGTGGCCAGGTGATGCTGATGCGATCCGATCCCGCTGCGCCCGCACCACTGCGTACGGTGACTTCGCTAGGTGCCGGCGCGGTCGACCACGTCGCCAAGTCGCTGTCGTTTCCGATCCGGAACACAAAATCGTCGGCCGTTGGGGTGCCGGGCAAGTTGTCGACATCGACGAAGATCCCGTTGATCCCCCGCCAATAGTTCGAGACATTCTCGAAGCTCGCCAATTGGTCTGCGGCCAGCGGCAGCTTATCCGGAGCGACCGCCAGATCATCCGACGCGTCGGCCGCGGCATCAAACCCATCGAACTGAGAATGGTTGTAAAACAACTGCCGACCGACGACCTCACCGACCGGCGTCTCCGTCACAAAGCGAATGTCGCTGATCGTGACCGAGCTATCGGCTTCGCCGAAACCCAGTAAGTCAAAGGACAACAACAGTTCCGTGCCAACAGGAATGGAACTAATGTCAATGGACACGGTCGTGGGTAGCGAAAAGGAATCGAATTGCAGTGCAGCTTTATCTACTCCCTGCACTCCAGACGCAGCAAACAACGCACCGTCAGATTGCACATTTAACAACGCATCGGCTAATAGAAGTGCATTGACAGTGCGCTCTGGAAGTCCAGTTGATAAATCAAACAAAGCAACCTCAAATGCATCCTGGGGAACCAATGGAGACTGAAATAAACCGATATCGGAAACTGAGAACACTAGGGCGTCTGCGTTCGCAGGAACGGAATTCAATTCAACAAATCGGCTCCGTGCCCCAATCGCTTCGCCAAGTATTATCGGATCAGCGACTTCTGCAAACGCACCAATCGCTACCTGGCTGACACGTGCGTCGTTAGCATTCCATGTAGACGTGTGCGTCACTGGCATACGCGACGAAACTGAAAACCTTTTAACCCTATAATCGTCTTTCTCCAGAATTTCGTCGCCAGATCCATAGATCGAACCAAGCTGTCTCATTGAAGTGCTACCATCATCTTCCATGCGTCGCTCGCCCGGCGACAGATATTCCCCCATAAGATCATCCCCAGTCACATGCCGCCTCCCGAGCAAGTGGCCGAGCTCATGTTTCAAGACCGTTAACAGATCGTATTGCGAAGGTTTTGGATCCTCTAATTCGGTGGACCAACCTATTCCGGCTGCATCTTCATCCACCAGAATCGTTGAAGTGCTCAATGCATGATTTGCACTCGCAGAGTCAGGAATCGCATTTGCCAATAGGTTACCGGGAAGATCTGCAAACACCACACTAAATGAGTCCGAATGATTCAGCGATATGTCGTTCAACACATTTGATATCGCGGCACTCAAAGTAGTCTTCAATTCCTCGCTGGTGACAGGTCGCGTTCGGCTTACTCCGACTACTGTACCACGTTGATTTGTGTCCTCACCAAAATAGTACTTGTACGCTGTCGAAATTGAATTTTCTCCATAGACGCCGGTCGCCCATCCATGGATATCGCTAAAGTGTGTACCGTAGAATTCGTCAGCAACCTCTAAAGGAGTATCTTCCCCTTTGGCTGCTGCGCTGACCGTTTCATCTGCGAGATACAGTCCCGCACCTGCCAGGACAACTGGCAGCGCTACAGCGCCGGCAGTCAACTCACCAGCCGCAACTGCCGACGTCACTGCCAAATCGAGTCCAAGAGACACACCGCCAGATAAAACACTAGTTATCCCAGTCCCGTAGTTCCCTTGCGAAATGTCATCGATTCCAGACCCAATTTGATAGCCACTCACAGCTGCGCCAGCCAAAGACGCAATGGTCCCAATAGCGGAGAAAGCACGACCAAATCCACTCACTGATGATTCTTCAACGACTTTCGCTGATTTGCCGATTTTCCCGAGGCTTTCGATCAGCTCATCAGCTGGATCATACATTTTCAAGGTGAGATCTGGCGACACCTTTGAAATAGGCCCCTTAGTAACATCATCGAAATCGTCCCAGGAGCTCAACGCCCGCGCGAGGTCTCGATCTGTCACTCCCAAATCGACGTTGTTATGAATCCCCATCAGGTCACCAAGACTGTCCAACGCAGTGGTCGTCACCTTACCGGATTGCACAGACGCGTTTGTCGCACGCAACGCGACGTTCGTCCGCTCAATGGAGTTAAGAAACAGGTCATCAACAACGTTTACGCCAGTTCCATTACTGGATGCAACTTTCGCCTGAGCAATAACCGCCTTGTCGCCAGTTTGAATGGCATTGTTCGTCTTAAAGTCGGCTGCACGCTTTGAAATAGCAAGTGTTGTCGTGCGTTTGTACCAGTTCTCTATTCTTTTAATCGCATTCCCACGTGTCGTAAATCCTACTGTGTCATTCACGACGATCGCACCAAAATCTGGTTTCAGTATTCGTCGAAGCCTTGCCTCAGTGAACCCCTCTGCCAATAAATTCAGCCAGACTGGTTTTTCACTGCCCTGTTATGGAGATGGCAATGGCTTCCCAAATCGATGTGTTTCACGAGTGTTTTGATCAGGTCGGCGACCCGCGAGTCGCAGGCCGGACAATCCATCCACTTAACTCGATTCTGTTTTTGGTTGTCTCGGCGGTCATCGCAGGCGCGGACGGACCTGATGAGATCGAAAGCTTCGGTGGTGAGAAACTGGATTGGCTATCCAAATTCGCCGACTTTGATGCCGGCATTCCGTCTCACGATACCATCACGCGAGTGTTGTCCCTGATCAAACCAGCCGAGTTTCAGAAGGCGCTGCTTCAATGGCACGCTCATCTCTGCGAGATTAATTGGGATCACGCCAGCAAGGACGACAATCGTCCCGTTCACGTTGCGATCGATGGCAAGACGGTGCGCGGATCCTATACCGATGCGGAGAAATCTGATGCGATTCATATCGTCAGTGCCTGGGCGACCGCAAATGGTGTCACGCTTGGGCAAACCGAGGTCGACTCAAAGTCCAACGAAATCACGGCAATTCCCGAATTGCTCGATCTAATCGACTTACGCAATTCGATCGTGACGCTCGATGCCATGGGATGCCAAAAGTCGATTGCTGAAAAGATCGTCGAGGGAGGTGGCGACTATCTGTTCGCTGTCAAAGACAACCATCCCAAGCTCTGTGCTGCCATCGCCGATCACTTTGAGATGGCCCATAACGATGGGCTCACAGCCCACGGTGTTCGGGCAATGACGACCACAGGAAAGCAGGCCGCGCGTGAAGAGGAACGCTTCTATGCGACCTGCCCAATTCCAAAAGCACTTCGCGAACTGACCGACCAGTGGAAAGGAGCAAAAAGTATCTGCCAAGCGAATACTTGCACGACTCGTGGTGACCGGCAATCAAGCGATGTTCGCTACTACATTTCGAGCCGACCGGCGCGGGTGCATGAATTCTCAAATTGTGCTCGTAGCCATTGGAGTATAGAGAGCATGCACTGGGTCCTCGATGTCGTGTTTCATGAGGACTCCAGTCGGCTCCGAACCAAGAACGCGACATCGAACATGAGCTTTGCTCGTCGGTTTGTGACGACGCTTCTCAAGCGAGACACTCGGAATAAGAGCCTCAGGCGGAAGCGAAAAATCGCTGGCTGGAACAGCGAATTCCTCGAGAAACTCCTGTTTGCAGCCTAATTTTGGTGCGATCGTCGTGCTGTGTCATTGGCCGAATCTCCAAGGGCAATCTTTACTAGTCCCTTAGGTATAACATGTTCAAACTCCGTCAGGAGACGATTGGCAGAATTGCGGACCGCCCCCATCGCGCTTTGCTCTTTGTATGGAAGCATCCTGCCAAGCGTTGCCCGCAGTGAATCTAGTGTATTTCGGTCGACTGAAGCATAACCAAGCCCGTCGACGAACCTTACCGGATTCGCATACGCATACAAATACCGGTGCAAGCTCGGTGGTGTATTGACCTCTCCGTGGTAGAGATCTTGCGTGATGAAAAATCCGATGTCGTCGTCGTAGTACCTGGCTTTGAAGTAGTGCAGGTCGGTTTCGTTGTCTTTGTAATGGCCGGTGTATTGCTTGGGGTTGGCGGAAAAACCGAAGGACAAGGGGGTGCCGGTTGCATCGCGCTGGCGGAGGTCGCCCCAGGCGTCGTACATGTAGGTGCGCTGGACCGCGCCGGATTCGTTGGTCAGGTCGGACGTGCTGCCCAGCCCGTCGCGCAAGTAGAATTGGCTGGAGCGATCGGCGGCGTTGGTACTGCCGGCCGGATGGACTTCGACCAGTGACAACAACTCGTAGGCGTAATTGTATTTGATCGTCGTGTCGCCGCTTTCGTTGTATTCCAGCAGCGTCGCCGAATCGTCGTACACATAGTGGGTCGTGTAAAACCGCGTGTCATCGTCCAGGTCCGACGTAATCTTTTTGACTCGCATACGGGCGTGGTCGTAGTCGAATCGAACCGGCAACCCCGTGGCGACGTCAACGGTGGACAGCAACTCATCTCGTACTCCATAGTCGTACGCGTAGCTGGCGCTCGGGGAGAGCACTGCCACAATCGGATTGTCGGCGTTCGTCTTGGTCACCACGACTTCACCGATCGATTTGTCGGTCCGATTGCCGTTGTCGTCGTAGGCGTAGGCGATGCTTTGGGCCTTGTCGATTCCGTTTTCGATCGCCCATAAACGGTTGATGCGGTCGTAGTGATACTTGCGGACGATCTGTGTCGTCGCATCCACGGGATCGACACCGATCTCGGTCAATCGGTTGCCGTTGGCGGCGTACGTGTATTCGGTCCGGCCGTTGATTCCGCCGACACCATAGCTGACGTCGGTCAGTCGATTCAGCAAATCGTAGTCATAGGAGGTTGATTCGGCAGCTCCGCCGCGAATTTCGCGGTGTGATTCGGACTGGCTGTCGCGGTTGCCGTTGTCGTCGTAAGTGTAGACGAACCGGGAAATCGGATCGTCTACGTTGCCACCGTGATTGACGATCCGAGTCTGTCGATCGGCCTGGTCATACGCGTCGGCCATGCTGCGATCGGCGATCGTGCCATTGGCATACGTCGTCTTCTGGAGCAAATTGTCCGGCCAGTATTCGTACGTCGTCGGACCGGCCTCGGTCGTGACGTTCGTCAATCGGTTCCGCGCATCGTAAGCGTCGTAGTGAGTTGTAAAGTCGTCCGGGTCTTTGATGCTGCGGCGATTGCCCTGAACGTCATAGGTGTATTCAATGTCTTTGCCGTTGTATGTCACCCGCGTTCGCATGCGGTCCAAATGGTCATAGGTGAATAGTGACTGCTCGATCACCTCATTTCCGCCGACCTGTTTGGTTTCGATGATGCTGGTGACGTTGCTGTTGGCGTCGTAGTCGTAGTCGACGTCTTGCATTTGGTAGTCCAGCCCGGCAGCGAAATGATTGCCGTAGGTGACCAGGTCGGGGCGATCCAGGTAGTCGTAGATCGTGTCCACCGTCTGTCCCATCGCATCGACCACCTGCGTCTGATTGCTGTTCAAATCGTAGGAGAAATTCCAGTGCAGTGCCGAGGGTCCGGCTACGGTGGCGGCGTCGAATCCGGCGCCCAGTCGACCGGGACCGAGCGGCCCGGGCAAATAGCTCTGGTACAGATCTGTCATCCGGTTCAACCCGTCGTAGGCGTAGGTCACCAGATTGCCGTTGGCGTCTTGCTGCGCGATCTTGTTCCGGTTGTTGTCGTACAGATAGTACGTCTCGCCACCGATGGGGCGATTGTTGGCGTCGATCCGTCGTTCGTTGACGGAAATCAGCGTGTTCAGTTCGTCGTAGCGATACGTCGTCGTGTATTCGGATCCCTTCGCTTCGGTCACGCGAATCAGATTGTTGTTCTGGTCGTAGCCGAATTCAGTGGTCTCCTTTTCACCATTCGTCGTGGTCTCATTGCGGTACAGTGCATCATACGTGTTGCTGACGTCAAACCAGCCACCGTCGATCGCTCGCTGGTCTTGAACGGTCAACACATTGTCCACGTTGTCGTAGGTGAACCGTGTGGTCGCTGCGACGGTCGATCCAAGCCCTTCGATGACCGACGTGGACCGGCCCGCGCCGTCGTAGATCGTTTGGGTCTGATTGCCAAGAGCATCAATAAACAGGGTTGGGTTGTTGTCGCCGTCGTAACGATAGCTTTCCAAAACAATCTCTTCGCTGCCGTATTCCGCGGCCAAGTCGGCGTGGCGTCGTGACAGTTGGACCTGCCGCCCACGCGAGTCGTTTTGACTGATGGTTTGGATTCCGCGGCGATCGGTGTTGATGACGCGCAATCGATCGTCTTGATACACAGTTGTCAGGGTGGACTGTATCATGCCAGCGACGTCGTATTCGCTCACCAAGATCGGGCGATTGAGTGCGTCGTACTGGAACGTATTGGTCTGTTTCTTTTTGTCCGTTTCAGTCAATTTGTTGACGCCGTCGTAAGTCATCACGATTTCCGATCCCGGATCGGGATCATCGATCCGCTCGATGCGGCCGAGGCTGTCGTAGGTTTTGACGTATCGGTTTCCGTTGGCGTCGAATTCGGTCACGGTGTAGGGGCCGTTTCCCCCGCTCGGCGCGTCGTCGTACTCGTAACGCATCAGCGTCAATTCGCCGAGATCGGTGATCGATTCAAAAACAATGTGCTCGAGGGGCCGGTTCAAGTTGTCGTAGCGGTTGCGGAAAACGATCCCGCGTCGGTCCACTCGTTCGACCAGGTTGCCGCTCTCGTCGTAGTTAAACGTTTCGGTCAATGACAGCGGATAGAGTTTAAAGATCGGACGTCCGATCCCGTCGTACACAACGCGGACATCGATATCGCCGTTTTGCGGGTCCCTGACGGTGGTTTGGTTGCCGTTGGCGTCATAGCCGAAGGTGGTCGCCAGATTGAGACCGCCAAAATCTTCGGTGATTTGGTGCTGGCGATCTAATCCGTCGAGCAGGATTTCGGTTTTGCCACCGACGGGGTCGCCAGCGTCGTTGCCACGAGGCGAGGTCACGACGGTACGATTGCGGGTGTCGTCGTACATGTAGCTGGTGACATACTCCACCGTTGATGCCGGCACGGTCGGATCACCGTTGAACACCGTTTCCGTCTTGGTCGTCGGTCGCCCGAGTCCATCGCTGATTTCCGCCCCGTCGTCGAATTTAATTTCGTAAGTCGTCGTGCCTGCACTGGCGTGCGTTTGCCGAACGACGTTGCTGCTGGCGTCATAGGCACGCGTGATCGAGTTGCCGAGCGCATCGGTTTCCACCCGCAATCGATAGATGTCGTCGTACAGATACGTGGTTGGGTTTCCGTTGGCATCGGTTTGCCGGATCTTGTTGCCGACCAAATCGTAATCGGTTTCGATGACCGCATTTTGGAACGGCAGAATGGTCTCGGTAACTCGGTACAGCGCGTCGTAACGAAACGTGGTCTCGTTGCCGTGAAGGTCTGTCTTGGCCAGTACGTTGTTGACGAGATCAAATCGGGTTTCGGAAATCACACCGTTGTTGCCGACGGATTCAGACAAAGGACCGTCGGTGATTTCCGTTTTGGTCGTCCGGTTCAGGTCATCGATCATGTGCGTCCGCTCGACGCCGCGTGGGTCGATCTCTTTGACCAGATTGCTGTTTTCGTCATAGAAAAAACGCTGCGAGTAGCTGAGTGCGGGGCCGCCAATTTGCTGAACGTCCGACTCGATGGTTTCCATCTTCCGATTTCGGCCGTCGTATCGATGAATCGTTTTCTGGCCCAGCCCATCGGTCATTTCCAGCAGTTCGCCGTTGGCCGAAAAGACGTAACCTACTGTTTGCGGCGTCAGAGAGTGCAACCTGTCTTTCTTGCTCTCGCTGATGACACGGTCCAGGCCGTCGTAGCCGTAGTTGACATCATGCCCCCAGGTGTCGAATTGATGCTGCAAACGACTACGCGCATCGTACATCGACGTGGTCTGGTTTCCTTCGGCGTCGGTCGACTGGACGACATTACCGTACGCGTCGTATCGATCGAAACGAGTGATTCGGCCTCGTGGATCGGTGATCGATTTCAAGTCTCCTGGGCCATAGGTTCCGTCGTAGGCGATGGCGTCCGAGTAGGCGTACTTGGTTGAGTTCCCCATCGCGTCAATGACTTCCAGCAGATTCCCGTTAGCAGGGTCGATCACGAAGGTCGTCGGGTTGTCCTCAGCATCGGTGCGACTGGTTTGTTTGCTATACAGGCGGTTGTAGGTGTAGGACGTCGAAACGCTGGACTGGGAACCACCCAGCGAATTGACCACGCCATCGATGTGATCTTCCGTCTCCGCGCCGGCGAAAACGATCGTTTCCTTCATCAGGTTGCCCAGATCGTCGTAAATGTACTCAGTTCGCCGCCCCAGGGCATCCGTCTTGGACGTCATCAACACGTCAATTCCCGGTCGTGTGGGGCTTCCCGGACAAGCCACGACGTCGGCCGATCCCGGCAGGCACCAGGTCATTTCGGTGGTCCGGCCCATCGGTTCGACGATCCGCTCGGTCGCGCCGTAGTCGTTCAGCGTGTACACCGTCGGATCGATCGTCCGGCGGGGCGAGCGAGCGTCACTGACCGTTCGCGTTTTTGCTGTGATGTCATAGGCGAATTCGGTGACGGCTTCGGATTCGCCCTGGTCGTTCGGTGTCAGACCGGCCGGTTCGATGATTCGCTTGATGAATTCATACGGGTAAACTCCGAAGAAACCGGTTGCACCGGGGATCGGCATTCCGCCAAACCCGGTGTCCTCGTAATACTCGTAGCGCGTCTGATTGCCGTTGGGATCGGTGTACGAGAGCAGATTATGCTTCTGGGCGTCGGGGACACCGATGGTGTACGTGTACGTTTCCGTTCGCGTGTCGTTGTGATCGGGGGTGTCACCGATGCGGGTCACGTCGATCAGGTTGCCGTCGTCATCGTAGCCATAGGTGAGTTCCAGTTTTTCCAGATCATGTCGGATCGAGGTCGGATCAAATCCGCTGACACGGGAGATTCGTTGGATTCCGAATTCGTCTTGGCCGGATTGTGTGATGTACTCAAACAACAGCGCCCTGCCGGACGAATCGACGACGGCATCGAGCGTGGTTTCATCAAAATCGACGGCGTTGACGATGGCCGCCGGGAATTGTCGCAGACGCGTGTCATCGGAATCGTAGAGCAGCGTGATCCGGTTGCCGTTGGGGTCTTCAATGAAACGAAGTTGATACTCCCGAGTCGACTCGATTTGCTGGTTTTCACCGGGCCGATCGCGACCGATGACGCGCTGGAAGTGATAGCGGTTGTGCGATTTGGTGTAGAAATCGAATTCGGCGGGTCGATCGGGGTCGGGACGGACGAGCGTGGAGTGGTATCCGATCTGCGGCGTGAAAAACTGTGCTTCGTCGGGTTTATCCAATCCAAACAGATTCGCTTTGTCCACGTCGATCGGGTCCGCCAATGCCATAAAGGTGTTGCCGGATCCTTCGCCGCCGATCACCGTGAACGCACCACAGGCGTCTTGGACCAACCGAATGTTGTAGCTGTGCGTCCAGCCGGCACCGAGTGGTCCGGACGACGAGGAGCCGCTATTGCTGTACGTGCGGCTGAAGTCCAACGACAGCCCGCGACCGGGGACGGAGACGTCCTGGCTGCTGTGCACCAAATGCCCGTCCCAGATGTCGACGCCCTTGACGATCGTGTGTCCCAGCGGCAGGCTGTGATCGATGACCAATTCGTGGGCGATGATGCCTTCGTCGCTGTCGACCATGCCATCGCTGAGGGCCGTCGCGGTCAATTCGAATGTGTACTCGCCAGGATCGGAAAGCGGGCCAGTGGGCTGTAGGTCGATGTAGTACCCGCCGGCCTGAAGTTCGATGTCTTCGAAGCGGTCGACCGCCATCATGAAGTTGGCGTCACCGAATTGGTGCAACGTCAGATTTTGTGCGACGTTACTCGCCAGAGTGAACGTGACGCGGGAATCCTGGTTCACGCTGAACGTGAATCGGCCGTCTTGCGGACAGCTGGTTCCGTTGAGCAAATGGGCACGCGTGCGAACGATGGTGTCGCGGCCATCGATGTTCAACCCCGGAAGCAATTCGATTCGATCGGATCCGCCGTCATCGTCATAAAGGGTGACCGTGATCGGTTGGAGACCTCCCGCGGCAAGCGCCGCGGTGAAGTCGTGCGCGATGATCTTGCGTTCGTTGGTGGTGGGCAACCCGTCGGCGCGAGGCAGTCGAATGCCTTGTTCAATGATGCCGTCGCCCCAGTCGATTGTCGCCCGCAACTCATCTTCTTTGCTTGCGTCGTCGTAGTGCAGATCCAATCGATAGGTGTTGTCCGGATTCATGCCGCCGAAATCGAAGCCGGCAGCGGTGATCGGGCTCAGTGAATAGCGTGATTGATCCGTCGGCAATTTGATTTCTGGGGCAACGTTTTCGACCGTCAGGCCGGCGATCGCGATTTGGCCGCCGATGCCGACGCTGATTTGAAGGGTGTCGGACAGTTCCGGTCCGGGATCATCGAGGTAGACGTGCGTGAGCGTGATTTGATTCTGGCCGTTGGGAATGGTGAAATCGGCAACCAACGGATTTCCCGCCGCATCGTTCAGACCCCATGCAATCTTTCCAGGTAAGTCTCCGCCGCGTCCGTCGCGGTTGACGACCACCGTCACGCTGGCGCGTTCGTTTTCATTGATCGTGTCCGATGTGGTCAGACTCAAGATGCGAAACCCGTCCTTCGTCGAAATGCCACGTGGGCGACCGTCGATGCCGATCGGACCGCCGAGGGCTCGGCGTTCGGCGTCATTGCTGGGCAACTCGCACGTCGTAAGATCTTGGGTCACAAAACGGAACTCGCCCAAATCGGGAAGTTGGGTTCCGTTTGGATTGCAGAACATCTGGAAGCGAAAGTTTGCCCGTGCATCGCCGGAAACAATCTTGGGATTGAAGTCGTCGATGGGGTTACGCGTCAATTGATTCGCCAGTGATGGATCGCTGAGCGTTTTGATCATTTCGACGACGTCGAACACGAAGATGGCTGCTTGGGCCGTATACGCGGCGTGCAGAAATTGTTTGTCGGACGACAACACCAGGTTTTGCGGAAACGACCAGGGGATTTGTCGCGTGGCGGCGACAACATTCGGTTGGCCGGTGGGGGGCAATTCGATGATCGCCACATTCCCGCCGGCGACATTGATCGTTTGCCGATTGCCCACGATCGAGAGGTCAAATGCGTTGGGATCCGAAGCAGCGACGCCGCGAATGGGTCGGTTGAACGCGGTGACGAAGGCATAAGCGGGGTGCTGTGAACGCGACAGAGCGCGGCGCGCGGATTCCGCAGCGGTTCCGCCTTGTGCCAGGACCGCTGGCAGATCGCCAAAACTTTCTCCGGTCAAGTCTTCATAAAGGGCGGCTTGCAGTGTGTTTGCCGGCAGAATCGCAATGCCTGAGGCACTGTTAACGTCAAAGACGTCTTTAAAATCCCCCAATCGGAAACCGTTCTTCAGATCCCTGACGGTCGCAGCGACGGTCCCCGACCCGCTGGGAATCAGTTGGATCCACTGGACTCCCGTACTGTCGGACTTGCGATTGGTGATCATGACTTCGCCCAGACGGCCCGTCGCGGTCACCCCGTACGGCTCGTTTCCAACCGTCAGCACCGGTTTTCCATTGACGCTGACTGGCCGGAAAGCGTGCGGGCTGCGCGGATTGATATCGATCACCACCAGTCTGCCCGGTTCCTGTTTGCCGAACAGTAGTCGCGACTTGGGCGCCGCGACGACCAAGAACTGTTGGTCGGAGGTCACGTCCAGGCCTCGTCCGCCGAGGACGCGATTGGGATCGGAAATGCCGTCGTCGAGCCCCGCGAAGGAGATCGTTCGGATCAAACCCCGGTTGGCGGCGAATCGATTCGTGTTCACGACGTAGATGACGTCGTTGGCTTCGTCGGACACATACGCTGTTCCGGCATCGTCGGTCGTGATCGCGAACGGAAGCGAACCGGCAGGCAGCGGAAAATAGTCTTTTTGTTGCAGCGTGATCGCGTCCAACACTGCGATGCCCGCGGGGCTGTCCATCACTACCAGAACGCTAGCGTGATCGGGCGAGACCGTCGACCCATACGGGTTAGATCGGCCCTCGGCGTTGATGATCGGTCCGTCGAAAGTTCGATCCAGCATTCCCGTGATCGGCCGCGTCACGTCGAATCGCATCGAATAGGGCTGCACAAGCCCGACACGCTGCAGAAAATGCATCAACGCTTCGGGATTGTCGCGGCCGTGGTCCTGGACGTAAGCGGTAAACGCATTCAGGTCACCATTTTGCAGCGCTGCGAACGCGGCGGCGTACAAGCCGTTGGAATCCGTCACCTCGTCCTCGGCGACGCCAAAGTCGTTGTACAGTTGGAGCACCAGATCGGCGTTGTAAGTCAGCCTGCCGGTGGCGTCATCCACTCTGACTTCCAAATCGACCAAGAACACCCGCATCGATTCGATGCCGGCTGGGATGAATTGTAATGTCGGCGGCACGTTCTGGCCGGTCAAATCGATCAGTTCGGGTTCAACCGTGATCTCGCCAAGGTTGATCCGGTTTTGCAACGCCTGATCGTTGAACTCGCGTTCCAGTTCGGTTTGAATTCGATCGATTTCGGCTTGAACGACATCGAGCGTAAGCAAGTACTTCGTGACAAAATCATCTCGATTGTCATCGGCAATCGCAGGGTCAGCGAACGGATACGCGATATCGTTCCCGTCGCCCGAGAGGAAGTGTTGCAGGAACGGCGAGATGTCCTCGAATGTTGCATTGACAGCTTCGGCGTGGTCTTGTTGCCCGGTCAAGATTGCGGTGTCGATCTGCGTCCGCAGGTCGCCTTCGAGTGCGTTTTGAATTGCCGCGCGGCTGGTTGATCCGATGGAGTTGAGGAAGAAGAGGAAATCGCCGCGGTGGAATTCGGGGCCACTGCGCTGTTGTGGAAGGCCTTTTGTTCCTAACAAGGTCGGCCCGGGACCCTGCTGAACCACAAAACCCGTGCGCGACTGAACGCCCACGGGAATCCGAGCCACCAATTCGTTCAAACTTGGGTTCGGTTGGAGATTTCCATCGGGACCGATGATCGTGGCAGCTGCATTGACGACCGCGACGCGTGATTGAGTGCTGCCCTGGATCCCCAGCGGTGCGAACACATATTCAGGGGAGACTGGCAACTGGACCGCATCACTCGTTTTGCGAACCAATGTCTCCCAACGATCCAGCTCGTCGGTCTGATACTGTGGACGAACCGCGACGATCAGGCTGCGGCCCAAGATGACTCTGTCGGGCACCGCGACGCGGACTTGATTGGACGTCGAACCGGCAAGGATTTTTCCAACGACTGACAAGTCCGAGTCGTGTTCTCGGAAATGGATTTCAAGATCATCGATCTGCGACCCGATCCGCCGATTCGCCGGCGCGTTGTTGTTGGCGAAAACAAATCGGTCGCCCGTCAGCGTTATAACCGGACCATCGTTGGGATCGAATTCGTAGGCAACGGATGTGATCTGGGGTGGATCGTAGGGTTCCACGGTCGAACGCTCGATCGGTGGAATCATCACGTCGATCGAAGAAACGCGATCGGCGCGGATTTCGATGTCGCGTGTCGCGATCACGCTTGGTAGCCCTTCGGGAGAGATACTGGCGATCACCATTTTGTTGTTTCCGGGCGGCGCCGTGTACAGGCCGAAGATGCCGTCGACCGCCATTTGGATGGCGTACAGGATGCCGTCTGCCGCACCCCCGCCGAGCGACCGGAACGCGGCGGTGATGTTCGTATTCACCGTCGGAATGACAGGCTGGCTCCTGATTCGATAGTTGCCAGATTCGTCGACGACGTAGTAATAGTACGTGCCGCCGACGCGGACGCCGCCGTACGGTGGTGACGCGCTGCGTGCGATGCCATCTTCGCCGACGATGCCGTCTTCGACTTGAATCCAGGCGTCGGCCCATTCGCCATTTTCGTCAACCGCACGGCCGGCACGATGGAACAGCACGCGTGATCCCGGCGCAACGGATGCGTCGACGGGAACCTGCAGTTGCACAGGCACATCCAGGACCTCGTCACCGAGATCCAATTGGAACGCGCCGGCCGGTTCCATGCCGACACCCGTTGCGAACCCCACGGTCGCCTCCAACTGGTCGATCGCGATCGGTGAGATCTGGACGTTGGTCGGTGCTGTCACTTGTCCCGGAGGGATCGTCAGCCGCAGCCGAGAATCGGTCGCACTTTGTACTGCAGCGCCGGACTGATCGACCGTCACCGTGCCGACCTGGGAAGCGGTGACTGTGACCGGAACGATGAATTCATCGGGCCCGTGCAGGATGGTCACGCGCGTTTGACCGGCGCCGATGGCGGTCGCCAAGCCGTCTCGATCGATTCGCACGAGACTTGAATCTTCACTAATGAAAAGGGTTCCCACCGATGAATCGCTTAGCTGAAACTCGCCGCCCACGCCGGCCAGGAAATCTCGTCGATCGCCGGCGACCAGAGTCAAGGCCCGTGGGTACACGTCCAGCCCGCTTGCCAGGATGCGCTGGTCGATCGGATCGGGCGGATTGCCAACCGTGATCGCGGTCGCGGCGGAGATTGCACCGCGGCTGGCGGTCACTTGCGTCGTTCCGTCGGCGACGCCCCGGAGTCCGGCAGCACTAAGACTGGCGACGGCCGTGTCGATCACCGAGACGGTCGCGTAACCGGTCGGCAGCGGCACATCGGCCTGGTCCGTGAACTGACCGATCAATTGAACAGCCCCGGTTTGGCCGACATTCAGTTTTGGCAACCTGTGGACAAAGTCCATTCCGATCAGTGCAGCGTCGCTGACATTCACCGTGATCGTTTCGGTCACGCCTGGCCCCCAGGGGTCAGCGACCGTCAAATCAAACTGAGCTTGACCCACGAAGCCGTTGTCAGGCGCGAATGTAATCGCGCTGCCGTCGGATGAAAGAGTCGCACTGCCATTTTGAACATTCGAAAGGGCTGCCCGCAGCGGATCCAGATCCAGATCGATGACCGCGTCGCCCAGTTCGATGGTTGTTGCCAAGTCGACGTGAGTCAACGACGAAAGCTGGCGGATCAACGGAGCCTGATTGGTGACGAAACCAAAATTCAGCTCCGCCAACTGACGATCGATTGAATCGATTACGCCATTGCGATCCAGGTCTGCTGCGGCGACAAAGCCCGCCTGGCCGGCTGACAACCCCTTGGCCAGATCGATCAGCCGGCTGTCACGACCATCCACCACGCCGTCTTGATCGACATCACCGATCACCGACACCGCCATGTTGTAGTCGCCGCTGCTGCCGTCACTGGCGCCCACTCGCATCAACAACGGTCCGGCCGATTCCATCACAACGATCGCAAACAGGCTGCCATCTGCACGGGGATCCAGGCTGAGAATGGAAGCGGTACCGCGATGGCCGGAAATCAATTGAAAATCGTCCAACGCCACGGTCGCAGCGTTGGCCGGCGTCAGCCAGACACCCAGCAACAAACGTCCTTCAGACAGCGACTCGATTTCCGAATCCGGAATCGTCAGCGCGAACGTGTCTCTCTGATCGGCAACCAGGTTTCCAGAATACGTCTGGGTCGTGAACTGACGCGTCGATCCCAAATTGGCGGTGATCGCTTCGCTGCCGACCGTGGTGTCGTCGTCAAAGATCAGCCCAGAGTCCTGGCTGAGTTCCACCGTCAGTCGTCCGGCCGAATCGTAAAGGTAGTGTCGCGAGCCCGTCGGAGTATGGACGGCGGCCAACGTCCCGTCGTCACCATAGACGTAGTCGACGACCTTTCCGGCATCCGTCTGTGCGGACACGACACGGCCGTCTGCGTCGCGCGTCAGTCGTAATGTCGCTCCGCCGACCAAGCTGATTCCGCTATCGCGATAGATCAGTGTGTGACCATCGAACGTTCGATGCCGAAGCACTCCCCGATTGACGTCAACTTGGTAGGACGCAGCGTTGACGTCAATCAACTCGAACGTGTTTCCGGTCGCCGCCCCGCCCACGTAGCGTCGCAGTGGCGCGTAGGCCTGGCCGGTTGCCGCAACAAAAAACTGGCCTCCGATCTTCGTCAGTGTCGCCGCAGGTGTTTTGAATGTGTATTGCACGCCCGGGTCGGCAATCCAATTCGGCGCATAAAACCGCGACGTAATGCCACCTCCGGCGGAGGTCGTCACGGTTTGCGTGGGCTGGAACGTGAACCATCCCGATCCGCCGTCTGGCAAGCTGACAAACACGCGATCCCCTTGCCGCAACGATCCATCGCCGGAGTGACTTGTCGATCGCAGCTGGAATCGAATGTCTTGACCGGCCAATGTCCAACCCTGACCAAAACTGGCAAGGTGATTGCCGGTAAGCGAGTCGTAGCGGCGAGTCAGGTCAAACGAGTAGCCGCCCAGATCGACCGTCAAGTCGACTTCGGTTCGGCGCAATTGACCGGGCTTGGTTGCGGAACGAATTTCGACCGACCGACTGACAGCGGTTTGACGGCGTCCCATGTCTTCGCCTGCCAAGACCAATTGGTAGAATCCATCGGCCAGCGTCGCCGGATCCAACTCGGCCAATGCGCCGTCGATGGCGTCGACACCGGATGCGATTTCGACCCCGGCTGATCCATCGAGCGGCTCAAGTGTCAGCGACCAATGGTCCAAGTTGACGTCCGCCACTTGGCCCATAACGGTCACCGTTTGCGTGATCCGACCATCAGCGGGCAATCCCGACAGAGTGACAGCGGGCGGCTGGTCGTCGCTGGGGTCGAAGACACGAATGTCGCTGCTTGCCGTGCCCACACGACCGTCGGCATCGGTCGCTGTCGCGGTCACGGTCACGCGACCGGGAGTCGTCGGCGTCAAAAAAGCACGCCCCCGCGCGTCAAGCGGCAGGGTTTGACCAGCGGATTGAATCTGCAGGCTGACGATATCCGAAAGCCCAAAGGCGCGTGGATTGACCACAACGCGGCTACCCGGACGGACGGGAAACGAGGGTGTCAAGTCGATACTGATCTGGGGGTCGGACGACTCGGCGACAACTTCGATCACCATCGCTTTCCGCGTGCGATCTGTCCCATCGCCCACACTCAGCGTGATCACGTGCTCGCCAAGCTGCCCCGGCCCCGGCGTCCAGTGGAATTGGCCGGTATCGGGATCCAGTGTTGCGGTTTCGGGCAGCGTGTCGGCGGCGAACGAGAACTGCGTGTCATCGACATCTTCGTCGTTGACTTGAACGCTAAAGTCGACTGCTTGGCCGACGACCGCGACCCGATCCGGCACGGTCACCACGGGCGGTCGATTGGCATCAATGATCGTGACGCGAACGTCGGCGACCGCGCTGGCTCCAAACGCGTCGGACGCCTCAAACGTCATCAGGTAGGAACCGGCATCGACAAAACCGGGCAGCCAAAACACGCGCCCCGTCGTTGCATTGAGCACCATCCCCGGCGGCAGCGTCGTCCCGGCCGCAGGCTGAAAGATCAACGCGTCGCGATCGATGTCCGCGGCGGTCAGGAAAAACTCGAGCGGCGTGTTTTCGGTGCCGACGATCGGCGGCACGCCCACGAACCGCGGCGGCTGATTCACGTTGTCAACGGTGATCGAAACCGTTTGTTCGGCGATTGCAGACCCGTCGCTTGCCCGCGGGATCACACCTGGATAGCTGCCGCTATCAAACGCACTGGGTGTCCAAGTGAATGTGCCGGTGAGCGAATCGAACTGGTACCCACCGGGCAGACCGCTGGTCGACGGATCGAGTTGATAAAAGAGCGCATCCGCATCCGGGTCGCTGCCGGTGACGGTAAAGGTCAACAGAGCTCCCTCGGCGACGGTTTGGTCAATGATCGGCTGCAAGGTCGGCGACTGATTGGACGATCGCGCGATCAATTCGAACGAGGAGTTGGCCGTTTCGATACGCAAGCCGTCGCCATTTCCGCCGTCCATCGCGGTCACCGTCACCGTCTGCGAACCGACATCGCCAGGTGTCGGAACCCACGTGATTTGCAACCTTCCCGGCGAGGGTTCATCAACGGACGCACCGGCGGGCAACCCGTCGGCGGCAAGTGTCAATGATTCACCATCGCGGTCGCTGGCGGTGACATCGATGACGATCGGTTGCCCGACGACCGCGACACGGTCGCCGATGGGGGCAATCACGGGCGGTGTGTTAGGCGAATAAACACTGACGACAAAACTGAACTCCGAACTGTTTCCCAACGCATCGGTTGCGACCAAAGTCAGCGGGTAATTGCCACCGTCTTGCCGCGTCGTCGCCGCCGTGACGCGGCCGCTGCCATCGCCATTGTCAGTAAAGCTGATGATCGAAGGTAACGCAAAACCACTCGCCTCGGATTCCAAACGGAGTGTCACGGCATCGCCATCGGGATCGCTCGCCGAAACATCCAGCGTCACGGACTGTCCCGCATCGAGCTGCTGGGTACCGATGGGAACAATCACCGGCGGCACGTTACGCTGATCGACGATGATGCGAACGGTTGTGGTGTCCGAGAGGATGGGGCCGGTGAGTCCCGATGAAGCGCCGCCGTCGTCCTCGGCATGAAAGACAACGTCATAGGTGCCTTCGGAGTCGGCGGCGGTCTGCCAGCGGAAGGTGGCGGTTTCTGCATCGAAGGTGGCTCCGTCGGGCAACCCGGCCACGGAATACGTCACCGGGTGCGGCTGGTCCCCGACGACGATCAATTGGCCCTGCAAGTCCCGTTGCGGGGGAGCGGAAAGCGGATGGTCGGGATCGAAGGCGGCGACTTGGAACGTCACCAACTGGCCTTCTTCAACCTGCCACGTTCCAATCCGGTCCAGTTGCGGCGGCCCGTTGCCGGGCAAGACTTCCACATTGAGTGTGACACGGGTTTGATGCTGACCGAAGCGGTTTGAGCCCACCGGCTCGTCTGCTTGCTCCGGGTCGAAAGCGATCAACGCTGCATCGTCAACCGCATCGCTCACCACGATCGTGATCTCGTATTGACCGGCCTGCCAGAACTCGGGCGTCCAATCGAACTGGCCGGTTGTCGGATTCAGCGTGGCGCCGGCGGGCAGCAATGGACTTTGAAATCGCAGTGCGTCGCCGTCAACGTCGCTGGCCACAATCTGCGTTCGAATCCGTTGGCCTTCGTTGACCACACGCAGTCCTGGATGGACGACGCGCGGCGGCATGTTGACCTGATCGATCACGATCCGCGTCAGCGAGGTCGTCGCGGTTTGTCCATCGCTGACGCCGAACCGCACGTCGTAGCTGCCGGCCGCATGCGCGTCGGGCGTCCAGCGGAACCAGCCGTCGCTCGCATCCAAGGTCGCCCCGGCCGGTAGATCTTGGGCAAAGAAGATCAAGTGGTCGTCGTCTGCGTCGCTGGCCGTCAATTGAAAACGGATCGCATCGCCCTCGCGTCCATCGATCTGCAGCGGCAACGGCTCCAGCACCGGCGGCTGATTGGCGCCGACGATTTCCACCTGGAACGACTGCAAGGTCACGGCGCCGAACGCGTCGACCGCCGCCAAGACGACGTCGACCCGCGGCAGATCACCGGCAGGCATCCAGCTGACCTCACCGTCATCGGGGTCAACCTTCATTCCGGCGGGACCGGCGTACAACACAAATCGGACCGGATCATCGTCGGCGTCATTCACCGACGGTCGGTAGCGATACGGCAACCTCAGCGGCACCCTCGTCGGCGGGTCGCTTTCGAACTGCGGCGGCGCATTGGCCGACGGGGTCGCGATCAGTGAGTGGTCAAAGTCGACGCGTCGTCCATCTTGCAGCAACACGCTCACCGTTCGACCCGCAATCGTTTCCCCGGGGTCCAGCCGACCGTCGGTCAACTGGTCTGACAAATCGATCAGGTAGCGACCGATATCGTCTCGAGCAGCACCCTGTGGGACGGCACTGGTATCCGCCGAAGGATCTAAGCTGAGCATGACCGGCAACAACAACGGTCGCGTCGTGATGTTGGTGATCGAAACATCGTAGGAGATCAACCCGCTGCCGCGATGCAACCGCGAATTGGAAAAGTCCAGGCGTGTGCCCGACCCCAGATCCGAGAGTGCTTCAAAGGAAGACGTGTAGTCTGTGCCCAACGGCGTCGAGTCGGCGGCGGAAACGGTCTCGCGAACGGTCAAGGTATAGTCACCGCCGATCAGCGGCGGAAAACTGAGCGTCGCAACCTTGCTCGTGACGTCGTAAGCCACACCGGTTGGCCGATAGGTTCGGCCGCTGTCATGGGTCAATCGATAGTTGTCTGCGTTCATCACCGATGCCGACTCCGACGAAGCGGCTTGCGACGGGAGAGTGACCAGCATGTCGCGATCGAAGGTGACCGAAACTTGGCCCAGCGGCAGCACGATCGCGGCATCGGCCGGCGGATTGGTCGCGATAACTTGGGGAGCTTTCAACAACGACAGCTGATCAACTTGATTCGACTGGCTGACAAGCACGCGACCCTCTGCGGTCGTGATCACCACATCGCCGCGGGTGCCGCCGTCGGCCACCAGAACACTTTGCAGCGACGCCGTCTCGATCATCAACAACCGGCCCGCCGCGACACCGGCCGGATCGTTGGTCGAAACAAACAGCAACCCGTCCAAATCGGTGCCCGATTGACCAAAGGCGAGTGAGTCCAACGGCAATCCGCTGCTGAACACGCGTTCGGGTCTGGCCAACGCGTCGTAACGAATCACGCGGTCGCGTCCGGGCCAACTGATCGCCCACAACACGCCGGCAGGAGAGAACGCCAAACTGCCGACGCGGGTTTCGCTGTGTGGGCGGAATCGCTCGGTCTGCGGATCAAACACTTCGATGCCCGCCGCCGTCGACACATAAATGTCGCCCGTCGCGGGATCGATCGCCAGCGACTGAGTCACGCCGCCACCATACTCGGCAAGGATTTGGCCCGTCGACGGATCGAGTTGCAACAACGGCCCACCACCGGTCGCGGCCCACAGTCGATCTTGGGCGTCGAGTTGCAAGTCATAGATCGGATGTTCCAGGACCGTCAACAACTCCGCCGTCACGCCCAAGCCGCCGACGCGATACAGCTCATTGCGTCCCGCACCGCCGCTGACCAGGAACTCGCCGCCACCGGCAAGGGATGGGTCGCTGCTGATCTGCACGATCGCCAACGGACCGATGCCCGCGCCGCTTGAATCAATCCCCGTCGCAAAGGACTCTGCCGTGAACGGACGCAGTACCGTTTGTAGCTCCGGTGGATGAACCGACGAGACACGCGAGCGGCGTTGACTTTGTGCTTCGAGGAACAACGCGTTGGTCGGCACGGACGAATCAGCCATCGCCTCGGGCAAGTCTTGCAACGTCGGCCGGTCGACCTTGGGCAATCCTCCCAAATTGGCTTGGCCGCCGTCGGAAGGAATGCCTCGTGAGCCGTCGACCGGCACGCCGGCCGGAACGGCGACGTAGTTCGTCTCGCCACCGGCCTGTGACGGCGACAGGTAGCTGGGGCGTTCACGGTTTCCAGCTTGATCGCGGGCCAGCGCCAGGAATTCATAGCTCGCGCCCACGACACCGTTAAACGTCACGCTGCCCGTTTCGGCACCCAGCACGCCAGCGCCGGCGACAGAATTGAGGTCTGCACCGCCGATGATTTTGAAGTCACCGCCATCGGTCGCGACATACAACGTGACCCGCCCGACACCGCTGCCGGCGTCATCGTCTTTGCTGCTCCAACTTAACCGGTAATCGCCCGAGTTGCCTCCGACAGAATCGACGGACAATCGCGTCGCCGGTTCGGTGGCGTCCAGCGTGTTGGTCACGGTCGGCGTATCTTGCGGCGGAGCGACATCGGTCAACACGCGTGCCGACGCAACGATCCGGCTGCCCGTCGGCGTGGCGGCTTTCGGTTCGATGGTGTAGCTGACAAATCCCGCGCCGTCATCTTGAAGCGTTTGCGGTGGCAAGATTCCGCGGTCGACGTCTTGCAGCAACTCGCCCGTCAACGGATCGATCGCCTGCAACAACCACGTCGCGATCGATTGACTTTGGTCCACGCCGGCGCTGACGCGCAAGACAAATCCACGACTGTCGATGAAATCAAAATCCTGTTGGAATGTCGAGCGGCCGGCGGGGATCGACACCATGATCTCTCCCACCTGCAGATCGCCGAGCTGGAATGTTCGGGGATCCAAATCGTCATCGAGCTCCGTGACCACACGCACTTCGGACGCCGTGGCGTTGCTACCCGGCGCGTTCTCGAATCGTACGGTGTATGGCAGTGCGGTGTCGGTCGGAACGAACTGCTCGTCTCCCACGCCGACCGGACCGTTCATCGTGGCTTGTGCCCCCGAAGCGACCGGACCAAAGAATCGTTCAAAGTCGATCGGAGTTTGATTGAAGCCCAACTCCGGCAGCAACGTGCACTTTCCGTACGGCACATAGATGTTGAATCCGGTGGTCGCCGTGGGGTGACTCAAATTCAGATCGTAGCGTTCGAAATCCGCCAACGCGTTGTTTCCACGCAGCGATTCATTGTGTCCGTACCAGCTGCGGACGTGATCGAAAAAGGCAACCAAATCGCCGTCGGCGATGATCTCTTGACCGGCCGGACCAATCAAGATTCCACTGCTGAGCACCGCCAGTTGACTCAGCACAAACGCGTCTTCGCGGGGCGGCGGCGGGACGTCCTGATCGCGCAATACGCCGCCGTCGGCCAGCGCCGTGACGAACAGCGTCGTCCACGTCTCGGCATCGGCGGCCAAAGAAGAAAGCGCGCCATCAGCCGTCGGATCATCCAAGATCGCCTGTCGCAGTCGGTCCGCCTGATCGGTTTGAAACGCGATGAACTCGTCGGCCGTCATCGGTGTCGCGGAAGCGACGCCGTGAAACGAAAACGCGATCGTGTCGCAGGGATCAAATTCTACTTTCTGCTGACGCTCATGAATCGCTCGCCATGTTTCCGTCAATCCCGGAATGATCTTATCCAAGTCTTCCGGCCCGTTTTCCAGTTCACCCTCCAACTGCGGGAACCGTGCATACAATTCATCGCGAAGCGCCGCGAACGCTTGCTGCGGATCGATCAACGGCAACAACCCCGGATACGTCGAAGCCGAAAAATTGAACGCCGAAAAATCTCCGGCGGCTAAATCCAGGATCACGCCCGGGGCGAGTTGTTGTCCATCGGTGTTGACTTCGCTACGCAACCGGGCCCAGGGGACTGCCGGTTCGGACGCGATTCGCCCTTCGGCTGCTGCCGGCGGCCGGCCGCGCAGATTGCTGCTGAACGTCACATAGTCCAATCCAAACACCGCGGCGTTGGTGCCGAGTTCTGGCACGCCGAACTGGAATACCGTGTACGGCGCATCCACGTTGCCGGCGTTTTCAACACTGACGCTGTAGAACCCCGTCTCACCGGGCTTGAGAACCCGCGGACCATCGATACCCACGATGGTTTCCGGTTCAATCACACGCTGCACCAAAAACCGATAGGGCTCCACCGCCGTTTCGCCATCGGGATTGATCACGTTGACATCGTACAAACCGCGGGGTTGACCGGTCAGATCAAAAACGCCGCGAATGTGCGTGCTGTCGATCACCTCATAGCGTTCCGCTTCAACCTCCCCGAACAACGGCCGCACCAACTTCAGCGTCGCGTCGGGGTCAAACTGAGTCCCACGAACGCTCAAGGTGACGAACTTGCCGTCGCCGCCGCGATCGGTTTCGACCTCGGTGATCGACAACGGCAATGCCTCGGCCAACAGGCGGATCTTCTGAACGCTCCCCTGCGGTGCCGACGAGTTTCGCACCAAAACGTAGTAGCGTCCGGGCTGGGTGTTGGGAATCAACAGCGTGGCGTCTGGTCCAATTCGACCGATCGGATTGAACTGGGCGGTCCCCGGTCGCGGCACGTCGTCGTAACGAACCAAGACGTTATTAAAGACGTCGGGCGCGTCACTTTCCAGCGTCACCCGAATCGTTTGATCGCGTGGCACCTCGATCTCGTACAACTGGACGCCCTCACGCTTGAGGGTTGTGTTGTGCGGCATGCCCAATGTCAGCGTGTTGGTGCTAACGCTGAAGCTGTTGCCGGAGACGGCTTGGTTATTCCCTTCGCCGACACCCTCGACGACTTCATCGAAGATGTCGGTCCGGACCAGTAACCGATAATCACCCGCACTGACCGGCGGGATCACGCCGGTCAACGTCGCGGTGTAAGTTTCACCGGGATCGAGTGGATCATGATTATTTGATCCGGTCAGCCGCGTCGTATGCGGGACTTGACCGAGACGAATATCGTCCAAGTCCCATTGACCATCGGGCGACAGATAAACGGCGTCGGCCCAACGTCCCGTGATCGCATTGGCACCGATTCCGTTTGCCACGGTGAACTCGACCGTGAACTCGTTCCCGGAAACGAAATTTCCAGAGGGCGATGTAATCGAATCCGGTTGGATCACCAAATCGCCAGGGGCGGGCGGGTTGACGATGATCGGTTGGGCGCTGGCCGTGATGTTGTTGTTTTCGTTTTCCAGTTCGAAAACCTGGCCGCGGGGGTTGTTAAAGGATCCCAAGTCGGCGGCCACCAGCAAGTAATAGGCCCCTGTGAGGTCCCGTGGCAGCCGCGGCGCCACACAAGTCACCATCTGGTCGTCACTGACTTCGCAGGTCACGTCAATGCCCTGGCCGGCGCCGAGACCGTTTCCGTGCGAAACGCTTCCCAAGAAACGGTCCTTGGCGGTGTCCAAAAACTCATCGCGTGAAAGATAGAAGACGTCTTGCCACGATCGCTGTCGCAACGTTGTCGCACCCCCATCGTTGAACACGCGATAGCTGAATTCCAGCGGTTGTGCTTGCGTGACTTGAGCGGGCACGACGAGATCGCGAATCTGCAAATCCGGCGCGACGACTTGAGTGATCGTCAGCGGCATCGCCACGACATTGTTGTCTTCGTCCAAGAACTCTGGCACGCGATCGGCAAATTGCAGATCACGACGGCCCGGTGCATCGGTGTAAATCAACACGTAATACTCACCCACCAGGTCGACCGGCAACTCGACGGAGATTCCCGTGTCATAGAACTGGCCGATGTCCATCGGTCGACTGAATTGCTTGAGCGCGCCGAGTTGCAAATCCGTTGGGTCCAGTGTCGCGTCCTGCGATAGAAAAACGAGATCCGACCAAAGCGTTTCGCGGACCGATCGAGTGCCCGTGTTGGTGACCTGGTATTGCACATCCAAGGTTCCACCGCGCGGCGATGAGGCTTCGCCGGGTTGCGGATCCGTGACCCCTTGCAACGACGCCGATGTGATCTCCAGGTCCGGTTCGGCGTACTGCACCGTAAACTCAACGCTGCCCCAGTCGTTGGCGTAGTCATCGGGCGCTTGATAGGCGACGTTCTGATACCCATCCGAGTACGTCTCCACCAAGAACGGTGTCGTGGTGGCGCGAACATGAAAGAAATAATCGAAGGTCGTTTGATCGAGTGGAATACCGGCGGGCAAATCGACGATCAGCTCGGTCGTGTAAGACTCGCCCGCAGCGATGACGTGATCACCGGGATGTGGCACACTGCCTGAGAATTCGGCCAAGGAGTTGAGAAAGGGATTGACGCCGGAAAAGTAAACTTGATCCGTCCAGTACTCCGTGCCGTCCCACGTGTCGTGACCAAAATTGGTCACCGTCCATTGAACCCGAACCGGTTCGCCACTGCGAATGACACCGTCCCCGCTGGTTGCGTTCACCTGCACATTGGTGACGCGTAAATCTGCCGGCGGGCGTGGGGTGACGATCGTCGGATCGGCGAGATGATTGTTTTGCCGGTCAGGATCAGCCGGGAAGTGGGGTGTCTGGACGAAGACGTGACTGCCCTCTGCATTGGGAGGCAATCGGAACGTTTGGCTGCCCGTGTAGCTTTCGCCCGGTTGCAGGACGCCGACGTGCCGAGCGATGCCGAGTTGCCGACGCATGGCGAGCGGGTCGTCAAAATCGGCCGACTGGCTCAAGTGAATCGTGTCGAACCAAGCCGGTCGGTTGACGGGGCTTGGGCCGTTACCCACGTTGGTCACTTCCCATTGAACGGTGACCGATTCCCCGCCGACCAAATCATCGATCGGGATTCCGTTCGGATCGATCACCGATACCGATGTCACTTGCAAATCGTGGAACAGCGGCACACCCGCGACAGCGATCGGCCGCGCCCGGTAATTGTTGTTGTTCTTTTCGGTGGGGTCATCCGGATTGACGTACTGGCTGCGCGTCTGCTCGATCAGATCGGGCGATTCACTCCAGTTGGCCCACGGCGTGATGAAATATTGCAGTGATGGCAGCCCGGTCGGTAGCGTGACCAACACGACGCGCTCGTAGAATTCACCGACATCGAGAGTGCCGACATGCACCGACTGTTCGAGCAGGTAATCCCGGCTGAAGTTCGGCCGATCCTTGTCCGTCGTCAACCAAATGCTGTCCGACCAGGTGTCGGTGCTGGTCGCTGCGATACCGCGATTCGTGACGCGGTAACGAACTTCAATCTGACTGCCTTCGAAGGCTTGATCGGGGGAGACGACATGACTGGTGACCAGATCAACCGGCGGGATCGGCTGGACGTCAAAGCGTTTGAATTGGACGTTGTTGTCTTCGCGAGGAAATTCCCCCACCACGTCGTCGGCGTCGGTCTTGACCAAAATGTATTGATCGCCACCACGCGAAAGCGGAATCTGGATGCCGGTGATCGTCGTGCGATATTCGCTGAGCGCCGGATTGCCCGCATCGATGGCGGGCAGGGCACGGCCGTTTTCGACACGTCCTAACAGAACGTCGCCCGCGCCAAGCGTCGGATCCAGTGACAGGTAAACTTCGTCAAACCAACGCGTGTTCCCGGTGGCTTGCGTTCCTTGATTGCGGACGACAAAACTGATGTCAATCTCGCCTCCGGCACGCACGTCGTTCGGAACCAGGATGGAGTCCGACGGCACAAACAAATCGGGTCGCGGTGGCAGTCGAATTTCCAAAACATCATCATCCAGCGTCACATTGTCGTCTTCGGCCGACTCCAACACGCTGCCGTGTCCGAAGCCAACGTCACTGATGATTTCGACGCGAAAAACCCCTGATCGATTCGACGGCAGTCGAAACTGTTCCGTCCGGGAAACCGATTCGCCGATCGCCAACACCGACGTTTGTCGGATGCTTCCCAAACGAAACCGTTCGGCGGTTTCACCGGCGGCGACGACCTCGCGCAGCCAAACTTCGGTCGTCCAGGCGTTGTCGGTCGCAGCGGCGCCGTCGTTGCGTTCGGCCCAACTCACGTCAATCAGGGTCCCCGAATCGACCGGCAAGTCGGGGGTCACAATCGTCGCCGCGTCGACCGAAAGGTTGGGCAGCGGTCGCAAGCTGACGTCGATCGGCCCCGAGAACACGACGTTGTTGTTAAAACTCGCGAACCGGCCATCGTTGCGAGGTCCGAACACAAACTCGTACGGCTTTCGCGATTGGTTCGAATTGCTGTTGGCCTCAAACGCCAAATAGAACGTCCCCTCCAGCCCATCGGGCAACGTGACGTCTGTCGTCGCAGCCGCGGCGTAGGATTGGCCGACGCCCAGTCCGCCGTTGTGGATGACCTGACCCACGGTCGCGACAAAATTATCATGGTCCCGCCACGTTGACGGATCGGGGTTGCGAACCAGCGAGACCGTATCGGTCCATAGGTCTTCGCTGGTCGCTGCGATCGCCTGGCCGTCCGGCGGGACGACGTTGGTGACGGTCCAGGAGACCGCGGTGGGGACACCGCTTTGTGCGGCAGATGGCGCCGTGAAGCTGGTTACCTGTAGATCTGCGTAGACGCCCTTGACCAGATCGATTGCCGAATCCGAAGCGGCGGCATTGTTCGTCTCGTCGGGAACCAGCGGTCGCAGGGGATCATTCGTCGCCACCACGCCTTCGTAGATCGAGTCAGCGGCATCGGTCACGACAAACACGTTGACGCGTCCGTCAAAAATCGACCGGTTGACGATGGCCGCCAGATCGATCGAACGCTGATACCGATAGGCATTCTCTGGCAGGCCGACGTCACGCGGCTGCAACACTGCCGCTGGATCATGCCGGTATTCAGCAATCACGGGATCCGATGCGTCGATGACGTCGTCATCCGAGGCGATGATGCGATCGACCCAGCCTCCCGTTGCCGGCTCTTGGCCCTCGTTGGTCACGGTCCACTGAACCGTGAACCGGGGCGGCGCCGCTCGACTCAGATCACCGAAAAACTCCGTTGCGGGATTGCCGTCTTGATCGAGCACGGAAACATCACCGACGACTAAATCGGCATGGGTCCGTGTGACGTCGACAACGATCGCGTCGCTGCGATTGTCGCGATCGTCGCCAAATTCAACGATTTGACGGTCTGCGTCGGCGATCACGTACAAGCGAACTTGCCCGTCGGTCGCCTCCGGCAACGTCACGGTCAACGAGACCGGTTGTGTTCCGCCGACCGCCAGATCACCGGCATGGACGAACTGACCAATCTGGACGTCATCGTGATTGCCGATCAACGTGTCGAAGCTGATGAAGACACGATCAGTCCATGGCTGTGAAACGATTGCGGCGGATCCCGTGTTCTGTACCTGATACGTCAAGTCAACCGTAGCGGGGTTGCCACTGACAGTCGCCTGGCCGGTCAGATTGCCGGCGGCCAAATTCGGCAGATCGAACGCCACCATCTCCAGCGTCACCGTCCCAACGTCGTCGCCGCTGATCCGGTCACTGACCAAATAATCGAATCGGACCTGTCCGACGAAGTCTGTCGCCGGTTGGTAGCTGAACTCACCATCACCCAAGTATTGAAGCGTTCCGCTGATGTTCGACTGGTGGGACAGGACAACCAACGAGTCGCTCTCGGCGTCCGAATCGTTGGCGATCACGTTAAACGTGATTGGCGTGTTGTTGGCCGTCACGAACGTGTCGTCCACCGCGACCGGCGGCGAATTGGGCAGGCCAAACCGAACGAACACGTCACGCGTCGGAGACTGCAAATTGCCGTCGCCGACCGAAAATGAAAACGTGTCGGTTGAGTCGACGGACGGATCATTCGGCTGATAGATCACACGGCCCAATGCGTCGCTGACCGTCGTGCCCGACGCAGTGATCGCCGCCCCCGCGGAGACACCGTCGTTGGTTTGAAACAACGTCCCAGCGGTTGACAGCGATTCGATTTCCGCTGACAAGACATCGGCGTCCACGTCCGTCCCGCTCAGCCGGATCATCGAGGGCTCCGTCGGTGAAAGCCGCAGAGAATTCGTCAGCACGGCATCGACCGAATCCTGCCGGCCCGGCCGATTCAATATCGTCAACTGGTTCAGGACCCCCGAGCCCAATTGCCCGTGGTGGCCGTTGCCGGACACATCATGAGCCCGAATGCCGCCACGCTCATCGAGTGGCCAATCGGCGACTAACCCGGCCGAGTCCGGCGGCACCGCACGATCACGCCCGTCGGCGATCTGTGTCGCCCCGAGCGCCGTGTTCCACAATCGAACGCCGCCCAGTTGGCCTTCCCATGTGTATTGGGTCAATCCGCTGCCTTGGCCGATCTGAAGCGGCGATTGCGAATGTGTAATACCGCCGTCATAGCTCAGTCGATCGACTTCGACACCATCGATGTACAGCACCAGCGAATCGCCGTCGTAGGTGCCGGCGAGATGCGTCCACCGGTCGAGCGGCAACGGCGTCGAAACACGATAGCTCGTCCAGTGCGTGACGAAGAAGTGAATCTGACCGTTTTGAACGTAGACTCCATAGCCATCGGACCAACTGGACGCCGACGATTTCATCAGCACCGTTTCAAAGGTCGACCCGCCTTCGTTGCGGAACCAAGCTTCGACAGTCAGATTCGGCGGCCGCAGCGCGACATCATCATCGACATGGACGACATCATTGATCCCGTCAAAGTCCAACGTCGGACGCACAACACCGGCCAGCGGTCCATCATTGACAGGTGTCACGTCGATGCTGACGACGCCAAAATCCTGTCCGCCACGGCCATCCGTCACACGGTACGTGAACGTGTCACTGCCGGTAAAGTCAGCCCGCGGTGTGTAGCGAAACGTCCCGTCGGCTTCGGCGGTCACTTGCCCGTTCGCCGGTTGCGTGGCAATGTCCGCTTGCAGGGCATCACCGTCGGCGTCCAAATCGTTGGCCACCACATCAAGGATCGTCGCGGTGTCTTCGACGACAGCGAATGAATCAAGGACCGCTTCAGGCGCAGTGTTGCTGGCGTCACCGACGATCAAGTCCAACGACGTGGGTGAGACCAGGGGAAACAGAGACCGATTCCCCGTCAGGTTCGGCCCGCTAACAGTCGAAAACTGCCCTTCGACGCTCGTGTACGTGGCCACCGTGAACACATCATCGTCGGCCGGTTCGAACCCGCCGGAGACCGAGGTTTGAAGTGCCCCGCCGAGCGTCAGCGCGCCGGCGATCGTGATTAGCGGCAGCGATTCAGCATCACGCCCGGCCAGATCGAGATCGACGACGGAGCCCGGCGACAGGATGACATCCTCCGAGGCCGTCCACTTCGATCCGGGAACCAAACGCAGCGTGCCCTCGTTGACGAAGTCCTGCGTCACGAGATCACCGCCCGTCGACTGGACTACGCCCCGATTGATGATCCGGCTGCCGATGCCTGGAGTGGTCAATCGAATCGCCTGGCCATCGGATTCCGCGGTGATCGTTGTTTCGTTGATCAGCGTTGCACCGGTAACGATTGTCGACAGCGTGCCCGCGCCGCCGGCGAGATCAACGCCTGCGGCAAGTGTTACGGTCGAGTCGGTTCCGATGACTTGAACGGTCCCGGTTCGAGTCTCTGGAAATCGAATTTGACCGTTACCGGATAACGACTGCGTGCCAGAAAATGTCAACGAGCCGTTCGTCGCGGCGAGCCCGCCAACGCCGTCGTGCCCCACGAAGACCGTCACGCCGTCAAGCGTCAGACCGTTCTCGACCCTCATTCCGCTGCCGCCGATCACCAGATCGGTCTTCAGCGTCACGGCGTCCAACGTTCCACCGACCGGGATCAGTTCGCCGCCCGCAGTGGAGTCCACGGTGCCGCCCAGAATTCGACCGCCTTGGACAAGCTCCCAATCGCCGCTGCTAGCGTCTAACACGAAGTCGCGATTGCGATTGTCCAGTGTGCCGGTCAGTTGAACTTCGCCGCCCGAGCGGGCGAAATTGCCGAGTTGGTCGATGTCAAACAAGACCCCCGTTGATCCAAGACTGACCGTCGTGTCGGTGACGGTGATCTGACCGGGGTTGTTCCACTGACCACGCAAATTTAGCGTCCCCCCGGTTGTCTCGAGGGTGGACTCATTGACCAAATTAAACGCGGTCACCGTCGCGTTACTGCCAGTGATCGTTCCTCGATTGATGAATTGGGAACCGATGGCGGATGGGTTCAGATTCAGCGAACTCGTCGCGGAAACAGTGGCTTGATTGATGATCGTGACGTCTTGGCTATTGGAGGCGATCGACACCCTGCCGCCACTGATCGTGATGCCGGCCGGCAGAGTGAGCGTCGTGCCAGTCCCCGACACGCTCAGAAAGCCCGACTGGGTCGTCGGAAATTGAAACTGTCCGGTCCCGGCGATGGTTTGCGTCCCGGAGAAGATGAGTGATCCATTGCCGGCGGGCAAACCGTTCTCGGCGTCCCCACCCACGCCGACGGTGACATCCACCAGGGTCACGCCGTTGCGAATCTGTAACGTGCTGCCACGAATGTCCAGGTCCGTTTCCAGCGTGACGCCGTCTAGGAATCCGCCTTTCGGAATCAGACGCGCGCCGTTCTCGGTGTCGATGACGCCACCTAGAATTTGCCCGGCGGATCCCAGTTCCCAGTCACCCGTCGCTGCATCCAACAGCAAACGACGATTGCTGTTATCCAGCGTCCCAACGTTCGTCACCGTGCCGCCGGAGCGGTTAAAGTTACCCAGCTGATCGACAACAAATGTGACACCACTGGTGCTTAGATTAACCGCTGTGTCGGTCACATTGATCTGTCCGGTATTGTTCCACTGCCCACGCAAATTCAAGACGCCGCCAGTTGTCGTGAGCGTGGACTCATTGACCAAGTTGAACCCGGTCACCGTCGCGTTGTCGCCAGTGATCGTTCCTCGATTAATGAATTGGGAATTCGCTGCGGCCGGGCTCAGGTTCAGCGAACTGGTCGCCTGCATCGTGGTCTCGTTGATGACTGTGACGTCTTGGCTATTGGAGGTGATCGAGACCCTGCCCCCGCTGATCGCGATTCCCGCCGGCAAAGTGAGCATTGTGCCTGAGCCCGACACGCTGATCGTGCCTGTCTGGGTCGTGGGAAACAGAATCTGCCCGGTTCCCGCGATGGTTTGCGTCCCGGAAAAAGTGAGTGTCCCGTTGCCGGCAGGCAGACCATTCTCAGCGTCACCACCGACGCGGATGATCACATCGTCCAGAGTCAATCCGTTGCGTACCCGTAAGCTGCTGGCCCGGATGTCGATGTCTGTTTCCAGCGTGACTCCATCCAGTACGCCGCCTTTGGGAACCAGCTTGGCATCGTCCAGCGTGTCGATGACGCCGCCGAAAATTTGACCGCTTGAGCCGAGTTCCCAATCGCCGGTGTTGGCATCGAGTACCAGACGACGACCGGTGTTGTCCAGGTTCCCGATCAGACTGACCACGCCACCTGATCGATTCAGACTTCCGAGCTGGTCCACGACGAAGGTCGCACCACTTGCCCCCAGGTTGACGGCGGTGTCGGTGACGTTGATCTGACCGATGTTATTCCACTGCCCACGCAAATTCAGTGTTCCACCGGTCGTCTCGATGGTCGACTCATTGACAAGATTCACGGTGGTAATCGTCGCGCCGTTACCGCTGATCGTGCCACGGTTAATGATCTGTGAGTTGACCGCCGCCGCACTCAGACTCAGCGTCCCGGTTGCCGAGACGGTGGCGTGATTAATGATCGTGACATCTTGGCTGTTTGAGGAGATCGTTCCCTTTCCGCCGCTGATCGAAACTCCGGACGCCAACGTGAGTGTGGTTCCCGTTCCGATCGCATCGATCGTTCCAGACAATGTGTTGGAAAAAATGACCTGTCCCGTGCCGGACAAGGTTTGATTCCCCGAAAACCGCAAGGTGCCATTTCCCGGCTGCCCAAGATTCGGTTGATCATCGTCCAGCCCGATCCGAATGGTCGCGTCCTGCAAGCCCAGGCCGTCTTGGACGCTCAACAGTCCGCCGGCCACGATTGCATCGCCGGCGAGTGTCACGCCGGCCACCGTCCCCGCGGTCGCGATCAGTGCCGGTGAACCGTCCCCGGCAGTCGTCGCGAGCGTGGCGCCACGAATCGTCCCGCCCGTCAACCTGACGGGATCCGCATCAACCGAGACTGTCCCGGCCACCTCCAGCACACCGGTCGCGACGGTCAACGCTTCACTCGTCGTCACCGACAGCACGACTTGGTCCGCGCCGCGAAACTCGATCTCGGCGACGGAACCAGGGACATCGATCACCACATCGTCGCCGGAGGTGGGCAACTGATCACCAACCCAGTTTGCGGGATCTTGCCAAATGCGACCATCCCCACCGCCGTCCCACGAAACGGTCGCCAGCATCCGCCGATCTTCGAGATGCTCGATCAGTTGCCGACGCCGACGGTGTTGCCTCGCACGCGAGCGTCGCTTGCCTTCACGCCCGGTCGCCATTCGCACAATACTCATGTCGTTCTTTCCAATCGCGATGCTTCATGGCCCCACCACGTCTAAGAACGTCAACATATCACTGACCGAGTTGAATTCCAAAGTTTTTCCGCTCTCATCATCTCCAATCACGTAATCAAACGACAAAAGCAGATCGACGCGGGGTTCGAATCGTGGTGATATCAGCCCGAGGATCCATCGTAGAACCCGGCACAAGTGCTCCATCAGCTATTGGATTTGGGCTGCCACGCAAAAGGGGACAGGCTGTAACTTGCGGAACGATGAAACGATGACTGGGCCCACCGATGGCAGCGTGAACCCGCGGATTTGTTGCACCCTGTCATCCGTGGTTTCGCGCTGCTATCCGTGGGTGTTGTTTGCGATCGATAGCCCGGCAAGCTTGCTGGAGTGCTGCCCCAAAATTAAATGTATCCAGAGCACAAGCAGCCGTTTGCTGGGTTCCTCTCGATACACCAGACCAGATCGCTGATAACGTCAACGCGGGGGAAATCCTGCTTTTTCGTTGAACCAATACATAATCGGTGGCCTAAACTTCGCAGGGCATTTTCTATTCGAGACTTCGATATCCGATTTTTCCGGCTGGGAATTGCGAGAGTCGATCCGCAGCGAAAAGGCCATTTGATGTAAGTCGGAAGCGGAAAACGCGTCATCATTGAGTACCAAATTTCAGTCGTGCACGACTGGAGTTTCGTTCAGGAACACCTCGTACACATGCCCTATTCAGCCTCCGCCCGTTCCCCAGCGATCCGGTACTTCTATCGGATTGTCATTGCGATGGCGGTGATTGCGGTACAGGGAAGCCTTTCTGCTCAAACGTCGGTGGCGCCGGCCCAACAGCTCGTTCAGAACGAAGACGCAAAGACCGGGCGTTATTGGACGACCCGATGGGAATTTGAAAACGTCGACATCGACAAACTCGCTGGACGGCTAAAATCCATCGGCATTGATCTTGGGCTCCGTCTGCGCGGCACCGCGACCGTCAAACTGGACGTCGGGATTCCGCTGACGTCGTTAAGAGATGGTGCCGCCTATCGTTTTGATGGCACGTTAACCAGTCCGGGATTGGTGATCGATGATGTCGAACTGAAACACTTTGAAACGTCGATCTCCTATCGCAACGGGTTGGCAACACTCACGCGTCTGAAGTCACAAGTCGGCGGGCAAGATCGAAAAACAAGCGGAACGGTCGAAGGCAGTGGCAGTCTGCAACTGGTTCCGCGGGGAGATGCGACAGCCAAAATCAAGATCAACAACATCGCCCTCTCCCCGGTCAGCGACTTGATTGCCAAGTTCTTACCGTCGCAAAACGGTTTGTTACCGGAAGCAGGTCGGCTGTCGGGTGACATTCGCTTTCGCGCGCCCATCGACCGCATCAGCGAGATGGAGGCGTACGAACTTGCAGGGAAGGTCAATGGACAAGGATTGAAGCTCGCCAGTCTCCCGCCTGCCGATGTCAAAATCGGCGACCTCACGATTGAGGACGGACGCCTGAAATTCAGGGAACTCGATCTGATGGCTGCCCCATCGAATCTTGAACCATCCGGCATTCGCTTGATCGGTCGGGCCGACGTGCCGCTCGGTGGTCAAGGAGAGTTTTCGTTCGAACTTGCCGGCGACGATCTACCGCTCGGCGCGATCGCTCGACTTTCGAGTCGATCGACCGGGCGGACATCGCCGGCGGTGGTCGATGGCAAGCTTGACTTTCGCGTTCGTGGATCCGGTGTCCTCGCCCCTGAGACTGAAAAGTCGACGTGGAATATCGATGGTTCGGTCGCATCGCCGTCGCTGCAACTCGCAGGTATCGACCTGGGCGTTTTGGAACACACCATCCGATTCACGCCCAACCAATTCGACGTTCTGCCCCGGCGTGACGAAGCAACGTTGCCGGCGACATTCACGTTGGTGAAATTTCGATCGAAGTATTCAATTACCAGCGAAGCGCTCACCCTCCAGTCGCTTACGGCGACAGCCTTCGGCGGACAGATTTCGGGAACCGCCACGCTGCCCCGTGATGGCGACGGTGATTTGGTTGCCGGATTGTCAATTGCCGACATCCGTCCGAACTTTCGAATCCCGGCCCTCGGCAGGATTGCCCCAATCGCCACCGCCACCATCGCGGGAAACATCGACTGGCGTGCTCCGATCGACAAGCTATTGGATCCCAATCAACACGCGGGCACTGCAACACTGTCTGTCTCGGAGATCAAGATCAACGAAGAAAGGGTCGGCGAACTGGCCGCAGAACTTGTCGCGAAACAAGGCGAGTTAGCGTTGCAAGCGAGCGGCGATCTGTTGGGCGGGACGGTCAAAGTGCGAACCATCGCCAACATGCTGACGACCGATCGTTGGTCTGATGTGATGTCCCGACTCGGACAATCGGCCTTTCGTTTCGAACACTTGCCGATCAACCCATTGGTCGATCTGTCGGTCGGTCGTCGCGTCGGTCTGACGGGCCACGTGAGCGGCGACATCATCGCCGATTTCGACGGGCAACCAGTGTCCCAATCGAATCTCAGGGTAAAAGTGTCCGCTGAGTTGTCAGACGTCAATTATCGCTCGCGTCTTCTTTCGCGAAAGCTGACTCTGAACGGACGAATCGAAGAAGGTGTCTTGGTGGTCCAGCCGCTATTGGGCGACTACGCGAATGGATCGCTACGGCTCGACGGTCGCGTCTACTTGTTTGACCGTGACGAAACATTTCGCCCACGTGCGGACCTTCGTTTGGTTGCGTCCAGAATCCAACTCGATCGCGGACTGTGGTTTCTGGGCAACAAGGCAGAGCGAATCCAGGGACGAATCTCTACCAAGGCAACCATCACCGGGCGTCAAGACTCCGTTCGAATCCGAGGCAGCCTGCAGGGACGCGAGTTGGCCGCATACGACTTGCCGATCGGCGTGGCACGCGGGGCGCTCGTTGCCACCGCGAATTTGAGAACATGGCACTGGGATTTGAGCATCCCGTCGGTTCGATCAAGTGTCGGTGGCGGACAGCTCGACGGCGAACTGCACCTCGCCTCCGGTCGTCGTGGAGGCGTTGACATGACGAGCCGGTGGAAAACGCGGAGAGTCGACGTGTTTCGATTGACCAATCCGTTCGGTCGATCCAGTTCACTGGCGACTGGAGAAGTCACGGGCGAAATCTCACTCGGTGGCAAGTCCGTTCGATCGGTGGATGACCTCGCGGGTCGATTCGATTTTCAGTTGGGGCGAACGCGTGGTGCCGCGATTCCAGGCCTGATCGCGGCGTCGCAGTTTCTCGGCCCCGTCTCACTTGCCGGTCAAACCTTCGACGTGGGGGAAGCGAAAGGAATGATCGGTCAGGGTGTGGTTGTGATCGATGAATTCTGGCTGGGTGCCGACAACGCATTGGTGCGAGCGGACGGGAAACTCTACCTCCGCAGCGGTCGCATGGACATGATCGCACTGATTGCGACCGGCGACTATCGTGACATCGCCGCAAACCTTAGCCAATTGGCACAGAAGTATGCACTGCGTTCTCTGCTGCCCGCATCCGCGATCTTCAGCGTGACCGAACTGTTTCGCGATCGGACCGTGGTCATCGCGGTGCTGGGATCAACCGAAAACCCGATCGTGCGATTGCGACCGATCGAAACGTTTCGTGAAGAAGCCGCGCGGTTCCTGCTACGCGAAGGCCAACGGCTTCTCCTTGCGGGGACCTCATTGAGCGTATTGAATGGATTGGATGGAGGTTCATAGTTCTATCGCCAACACGATGCGTTCCGGTACTGCCGATGGCGCGTGTCGCCATAGCAAAACAGTTTTCAGCACGCGCGACCCACTCATCGAGCCGATTGTCTTTCTGGATAGTGTTCCATAACAATGGGTGAAGCGATGCAACGTTCTGTTTACCAAGGTCTGCTTGTTCTGGCAGTTCTGTTGACGGCCGCGAGTAGCGGCTGCGCACCCTTGGGGCTTTCACTGTATCCTTCGAACTCGACGCTCACGACAGAAGCCAAAACCGTTCTCGAAGCCTCTCGCATCCCCCACGGCATACCGCGAGAGAACGCCAAAAGTGCGTTGCCGCTACATTCGCTTCAACCGGGCGATGCACTGCTGATTGAACCTGTCAATCAGGACCGCGATCTGCGGCTACCGGCCGACCAAGCGGTTCTTGCGGACGGAACGGTCGACCTCGGTCCCTACGGCCGCGTCATCGTTGTCGGCAGGAATCTGGAACAGGCTGAAGCGTTGATTGAAAGGCAGATCACCGACCAGATTCGTCAGCAGATCTCAGCCTGTAAACCGTTCGTCAGTCCCGACGTCAAGGAATCACTCTCTAAGCCTCCGCTTCCAGACGACTGCGACACGATCGCCATCAACGTCAGACTGCTCGAACCTGTTCATCGCTTTTATGTCTTTGGTGAAGTGAACGCGCCCGGTTCCTTTCCGTTGACAGGCTCCGAAACGGTCCTCGATGCGATCGTCAGCGCCGGTGGACTGACGTCAAGCGCCAACCCGTGTCAGATCCTGCTGGCCCGACCAACCGATCCCGGTGAGTGCCGCGTCACATTGCCGGTGTGCTATCGCGAAATCGTCCAAATGGGCAACACCGCAACCAACTATCAACTGCAGCCCGGTGACCGCGTCTTTGTCGCCGCTCGGTCTTGCATGGACGAACTCATGTTCTGGCGGGCAAGTCAAACTTGTTCCCGTTGTTCCGGCTGCAACCGGGCCTGTCGCCACCCAGAACATTCGACGGCAAAACCGATGATGATGGTTGACCAGACCATGATCTCACCCGGCAGCGTGGGTTGGACGCAACTGACTGACGATCCGCTTCGACCAAGTGATCTGATGGACCTGGATGAAGTCAACGAGCGCTATCAACCGAATTATGACAAGTATTTCGACGATGATCTGCCCGGCGAACCAACGGGCTCCAAAGCCGGCAACTCGGATGTCGATGGTGAATTAGAGTTCGCGCCGTTGTCAGAGTGATGGCGAGGGAGCTGGGGCAGTGGCGTTGCCCTGGGACGTTGGATGGGTGAGCAATTCATAGACGGCATCGAAGGCTGGCTTGGGCCGTCGGTTCCGATCGAACAGCAACGGATGATTGACTCGTTGCCATGGGAAGTAGTTTAGCCAACTTTGTCCGTCGTGAAGGTTCCAGAATGACACTCTCTCGATCAGGTCGCTGTATTCGTTGAACAGCTTGAAGAGCTCGACGTACTGCTCGACCATCTGTTTCTCGATTTCCGGTGGCATCCCGTCTTGGTAGGGATCGAAGGTTTCGAGTTCGTCGCGGTACTTGCCGTCATCGGCCCACCAGCGGCCCCGTTTGACCACGTCGATGTCGAGTTCTGAGACAACGACTTTGATGTTCAATCGGCGAAGTTCATCAAACGTCGCTCGCAAGTCGGCAAGCGAGTCGTCGCCCAGTTCAAAGTGCCCCTGCATTCCGTACGCGTCGACCGGGGCACCGGCCGCTTTCAGTTGTTTCAAAAGCTCGATGAGTTTCGCCCGTTTGTCCGGCTGGTGCCCGTTGTAGTCGTTGTAGATCAGCAGCGCGTCCGGATCTCGGGCACGAGCGGCTTTGAACGCGGTGACGATAAAATCGATGCCCGTTGTTCTTGAATACACCGAATCACGAAGCATGTCGTCGTTACTGTCGCCGATCGCTTCATTGACCACGTCCCAATGCGTGGCGACATCGGCGTAGCGACCGACCACGGTGTCGATGTGCGTTTTAATTCGCTGAAGCAGCCGTTCTCGGGAGACGGGCTGGTCGCTTTCCTTCATCATCCATTCGTCGGTGCGATCATCTTTGGCCCAGACGAGGCAGTGGCCGACCAAGTCGATCTTGTTGGCACGGGCAAAATCCGCAAACGCATCGGATGATTCAAAGTCCCACCGATCTTCCTCCGGATGGATGCCTTGCGGCTTCATGCAGTTCTCCGGTGTCACCATCTGGAAATGTTGCCGAATCAGCGCAACGTCTTGAGGATCCTGAAGCACGTCAACGCCGACACCCACGCCAATCTTGAATCGTGTACCGACGGCATCCTTCAGTGATGGGGCGAGCTGCGAAGACTCGAAACCCGCCGGCCCGAACGGATACGTCGTGATTCCGATTCGGTCCAGCAATGCTCCGTTCTCGCGGTACTTGATCGTCAACAGGTGCTCGCCGGGTTCCAGCGTCCATGCAGCGAGTTTGCCCCATTGCCAGCCATTGGTCTGCAGTCCGTTGGCGGCCACGAATTCCTGGTCGTCGATCTTGAGCCAGAACGAGTCATCGTCCGCGGAAGGGCAGTTCACCCGAGCGTGCGCGTAGTACGTTGAGATCTTTGTCGTGGTGAACGGGACCGTCAACGCGGCCGTGTCGCCCGCAGGGACGGCTTGTGGGCTGTCGAGGTCGGGTTTGATCGTCAGGTACTTTCCTCCAGAGGCCTGCGGGTCAAGCTCGATAGTCCAGTCCGTTCCATGAGCGGTCGCCTCTGCCTCAAAGGTCAAGGTTTCGATGGATGCATCATCTGGTGTGGGGAAAGTGGATTTCCCTTTTGCCCAACCGTCGTACCAGAACTCGTGCTCTACCGATTCATAGGGGTGTCGGGTGACGGTGGTGTTCGCATCCGTCTTGCCCAGCAAAAACTTGTCGACAAAGGCTTCGACTTCCGGACGCTGACTGGCGGGGAGTCGACAATGCGGGTGACCGGCGACGATCGAAAATCCGAACCGGTCGCCAATTCCAAACGTTTTCCAGACTTCGTGAGCGGCTCGGCACGAGACATACCCCGACTCGTCGGCCAGCCATTCGTAGTCCGGATTGCCCAGCACCAACAACGCTCGCGGCGCAATCATCGCCATCAATTCATGATGGTCATAGGGAAGTTTCTCAACGGCGCCGGAAAACTGAAACATCTCCTCGAGAAACCACGCGCGACTGGTCTTGCCGAGGGTTTCCACGTTGCCCAGTGTTTCTGAAACCCGCCAGGCTGCGGCACCGCCTCCGCCGGATTCCTGGGCAATCGTCAGTGCGATCCGTTCGTCGAAGGCTCCGGCAAACAGGGCCATCTTTCCGGCAAACGAACAACCTGTCACCGCAAGACGCTTACGATTGATTGGAAGGTCATCCGCGACGAGTTCAAGGCCATCAATGATTCGGCTGATTCCCCACGACCAGGCGCTGTAGGCGCCGATGTCGGTCAACTCTGGATAGAGCCGATTGATCGGTTCCTCGCCGCGTTTCTGCTGATGAGCCATCACCTGACTGAAATTGAACGCGATCGTCGCGATCTTGCGGTTGGTAAAGATTTCGGCAGGAAGGCTTCCGCTGCCGCCGCCGAAACCAATCCCGATGACGGCGGGAAAGGGCCCGTCACCCTCCGGCATTCGAACCCGAGCCGTCAGCGTCAGCGTCTCACCGTTCTCGGTCGTCTTCACGGTGAGCGTGTTATTCTCGAAGCTGGCGACGATCCCGTTTGGCTTCGGTGGCTTCTTCCCAATCCCATACGTTTCGATCTCCGCTTTGATCTCCGATCGGCGACGCTCCCAGTCGTTGAATTCGGTCGAACGCCCGCTGCCATCCGACCAGGCGAACGGATCTGGAAGAGACCGAATCGCAGGCAACTCGTCGAAATCGGGGAGCACAGGCTTCGGAACCGTTGAGCCGGTGTGCTCAACGTCGTAAACCAGTGGAACGTCCTGGGCGGGGCACGCCATGGTGGCGAACAGGACGAGAGTGATCAGTGAACCGATCACCGCCAGTGGCATGGCTTTTCGCATGATTGAACACTCCAGGAACGACGTCGTTTCGAGCACGCTCGCGTCAGCTTACCACAGACAAATGGACCGGAAATCAAACCGGCAGGCTTTCAAATTCAGGAATCCTAACCAGTCGGGGGGCAATGCGTTTCCGCTGCGTTGGCAACTTTCGACTCATATCGAACCGATCTGCGTTACGCTACAGTTCGGCATCCCATCGCATTCCATTGGCCGAGCAAAACCATGTCAAACGTCGATCAATCAGCCCCGCAGAAAGAGAACGCCCTGGCGGGATCAGAACACACCGAAAAGATCAAGTCGCAGGTTCTGGAAAAAGTCGGCAGGCCCCCACGCCTGCATCGCGTCGAGGTCTGTCGTCACCACAACGGCAACTATCGGGTCAACGTCTGGGAGAGATTGGAGCCGACAGGGGACTCCGCATACTCAACCCGTGCCCACATTCTGTCGTCCTACTATTTAAAGGTCTCGGATTCTGGTGAGATCATTCGCAGCAACCCCCCGCTGACCAAACTGCGTTTCTCAGCTTGAACTTGACCACCGACCGCCCACGGTGAAGCGTCTCGCCGGTGAGGGGGCGCGACAGGACCGATGGACCTGATGCGCCCTCCGTGCCCGATTGGTCCGATCGGATGATCGCTGCCCCATGATCGTTGCCCCGGCACGCATCACCTACTAAAAACACTCACCCGCGAATTTCCACCACTCGCGCGAGCGTTCATTCGAAGTCGTAGACCGCGAACACGCTGACTTGGAATCGAAGGCCGTCGATCGCGTTTGCGGTGATGTCCTCACCAACTTCTCCGTCCTCCTCCTCATCGTACGACCAGTACATTTCGGACGCCATGTACGCGGAGTACGAAGAGGCACCGGACGAGCCCCCGTTTTCCGTCGGCCACAGCGTTTTCAATTTCCCCAATTTGACGCCGAGCGCCTCAGCGGTCACGGCGGCCGACTTCTTTGCCTTCTCGATCGCCGACTTCATCGCCTCGCGCCGTTGCTCGTCACTGATTTTGCCGACGAACAGAATGTTGGGACCGCCGCTATTGCTGCTGTCTATCGAGTAGCCATAGTTCTCGTCCATCATCGCCTGCATTTCTTTCATCTTTTCAAGCGACTCTTCGTCGATTTCCGGCTTATTCTTTTCTCCTTTGAAATCGCGCTGGCTGATTTGGTCTCTCAGCCCTTGCGGCAGCAGCGACAGTGCGTCGGCATCTTTGGTCGGCAACGGCCAATCGACTTTCAGTGACGTGGTTGCGGTGTATACGGTCGGAACAGAATCCATGTCGGGAGCGGCTTGTCCCATTTGCCGCTGCATCATTTGCATCATCTGCATGTACTGACGTTGTTCGGAATTCTCATTCCCACCGGAGGAGAGTTGTGTCGAAGTGAATTGAATCGAATCGGTGTCCGCGTTCATCTCGCCTAATTCTTTACGAACGCGTTCCTTATGTGCCGCCAACGAACGCACGGCCGACTTGGCGTCTTTTCCCTGCGCTTGGATCGACATCGTCAATCGGAGCGCCGACGGCTCGACCGCGACGACGGCCGTCCCCCGCGCGACGATGCCTTCAGGCATGGACGAAGATTGAGCAACGGTGATTGCCGGGGTCAGCAAGCCGATCGCCAAAACAATCCCGGCCAGGCGTGTGGTTCGTAAAAACCGGTTCGGTGCCATTCGCGTCGCGTCCCATTTCATGATCTACTCCCAAAGTGCTGTCGTGTGAGGACGGGGTTAAAAGGAAAACATGCCATCGTATTCTTGCAGATGAGTCTTGATGATTTTTTTGACGCGGTCGTCGCGGAGTGGCTGGAGTGCCGTCCGAACGGCCTCCTCGTCCTGCCACTCGACCACTTCCGCGCAGCGACGATAGATCTCGATCGCGTCATCGTCGGTCCGTTTCGCTTTTGCCAACGCGATGGCCAACAACGTCAGTGGGCGTTCGACGCCGCCGAGTCGATCGAGTAGCGGATCGAGCGGTATTTCTTTTCCCAGCGAAACGAGCAGCGTGTCGGCGATCGCGGCCGAGGTTTTGTTCTCAGTCTTGCTCAGTCGGTTCAAGGTGTCTTCCGAGAGCGACTGTGTGGTCCTCTGCAGCGGGTGCAAGCCCGCGCTGCGATAGACCACGGGGACGCCGATGTTCTCTTCCTGTATCCCCTCAAACGAGTTATTGCAACTGAGCCGCAGTAGAGCCGCGTCGACAATCTCGTGGTTCGGATGTTCCAGTAGGACGACGGCACGATCGACCGAGAGCGACGACAGGTCACCCAACGCCAATGCGGCTGCAGTGCGGCGCAGTATCGCGTCTTCGGCAGACTGTTCGACCAAAACGAGCGCTTCGGCGGTCGCATGGCGGCGACTGACCCTGGCGAGGACCGCCAACAGCACGGCGCGATGTCGAGGCGATTTTGCCGACGTGTATCGGTCGATCAGCCATTGTGTGACCTCGGCTTGGTGCGGATGAATGCCACTGACTTTGCGTTTGGCCAACAGGCCCGAGTCATCCGTCGCCAAGTCGTCTTCGTCGACGAGCGTCGCATGATGATCGCCGAGTCCGCCGGTGAGGGAGCGTTGCAGCAAGTGCACCAATCGGATCAACGATTCGTTCGACAGGTCCTCGGATCGACCGAGAAACTCATCCAGCGCGTTCGCAATCTCTGTCGACTCGATCAACGTGGCGGCGTCCCAGTTTGCTGCCAACGAACTGTCTGTTTCTTCCGACGTCAGGTCGTTCAGATGATCCCGCGCCCATTTCACGCGAGCTTCCGCCGGCAACCAGTCGACGACCAAATCCACACTCGGATCCGTGTCGGAGGCCTGCTGCGCCGCTTGCAAGATCGCGTCGGCACGGCCAATATCCCCACAGGTCGCCAATGCCGCGTTGGCCCAGCGACGTTCGGTTTCGCTGCCTTCCACTGTGCCTTCCACTGTGCCTTCCACTGTGCCGTTCTGGGTGGCGCCGGATTCGGCAATCTGACGCAGGATCGGTTCGCAGTTGCGGATCCAGGTAGGCCGCGCCAGACTCTCATCATGCTGCTGCCACCGAGTCATCCAGTAAGCTGCACTTCCGAGTCGACTGGGGTCCACGTGTGAAAGCCGCTCGGAGTCTTCGCCGTCGACTGCTTCGGACTGCCCGGCAGGATTCGCCGGTGCGTTGCCAAACAGCGACGCCGCCAAGTCCAGCGGAGACGAATCTTCCGATGCCGTTTCCATCTCGGATTCCGGCTCTGCATCTTCGTTCGATCCGCTTGCTCCAAAGAATCCGCCAATCTGGTCGAGTTGATCGGTTTGCGACGTTGATTCTTGGTCCGACGTCGTGTCTTGGTCAGGCGTATTCACGCTGTCCGCAACCGTTTCGTTCTCTGGAGCGGTGTTTTTTTCACCCGTTTTACTGAAGCGTTCAGGGATCGGTCGCATCAATTCGATCGCTGCGATCGCCCGCCCTTCGGTCATCGAGAACGCGAGACGCCACCGCTCCAACTCGTCTGCCACGCTTTTCTCGCGAAACTCTTCCACACAAGGAATGAACGCCCGCATCGCCGCCACCCGGACATCGCGGTTCCCCGATTGCAAGAGATCGTCCAAGCGATAGCGGAGCGTGGTCGGCGAAACCTCGGTCATCAGCAACGCCGCCTTGGCATGATTCTTTGGGTCGTCGTCGTCGAGCCATTTTTTACTCAATTCAATCAGCGGAACCATCAATTCCCCGCGTTCGTGTTCTTCCACCGACGCTATGATTTCGCGAGTGCGATCCATGTCCGAGAGCAGGAATTGCGCGACGGCCTCTGCGGTCCGTTTACTGACCACCTTCGGTACCAAAAACTGAGCCTTCTTGGCGACGAACGGGTCGGGATCACTGGTGTGTTTCATGACGGCATCCGCGATCGGTTCGCTGACGACCGAACCGCTGCCCTCGAAACTGAACGAGTAACGATTTTCGCTAACGAACTCGCTGACCGCATCCAAGGCGGCGGCTCGGACGCGCCAACGTTCGTCGTCGATCAATTCCGCCAACGCGTCACTCGCTTCAACGTTGGTCGACAACTGGCCGAGAATCTTGGTCGCATAGAGAAGCAGGTCCTCGTCCGATTCGGTTCGCAGGTATTCGACGAGTCGTTTGGTGATTTCATCGTCGGGATCTTCGGAGAGTTGTTTCAGCACGGCCGTGCGAACACTGGGACTCTCATCGGACAACAACTTTCGAATCCGTTCATCGCTGGTCAGTGCCCCGATTCGGTGCAGAGCGGCAACCGACAATTCGCGGACCAAGGGATCGCGATCGGTGGACAGTTCATCAATCAACGGCTCGTCTTGCGAGCTTACGCCGGCGAGCAGTTTTTCCGCCGCTGCATAATGCGTGGGCCCGTCCAGTTTGGCGAGCGATTCGATCAACCCTGCGTTGGCGAGTCGCGTCGTCCGGCCGGCGAAGACGCTGTAACGCACCTGCCGCAGCAATTGTCGCTGGCGGTCGGTCAACGATTCCACGGTCGACTCGATTCGCTTGGATTCAGTGGCCGCCGGCTGACCGACCGCGACCGCACGTTGGATCAGCTCGCCGTGACGCAAGCTGGGCGCGGTGATCAGTTCACGCAGCAACTCGCCGACCTGTTGCTGGTCTGCCTCGGATGTGTCTCCGTCCGATCCCGCCGGATCGTTCGCCGCGGGCAACGCTCTCAGCCACTTGACCAACGGGGTGGTGGTTTCGGTGTTGATCGAGTCCGGTACCCAGGGATCGATTCCGGCCGTCGGAGCATGCCACGCGGTCAGGATTTCCAGCGCCGTTAACTGAGCGGCAAGGTTGCCGACACGCAGTTTGTCGACGACAGTCGCCGCAGTCACGCCCCGATGGTCGGACATCCGTTTCGCGGCCGCGGTCCGCACAGAAGCCGATCGCCAGGACAACAATTCCGCGAGCTGTTTGATCTCGTCAGCGTCGGGCGTGTCGGAAGCAAAAAGCACCGACTGCAGAACAGGGTCCGCCTGTTGTTGGTATTCATCCAGCCAAGCTTCCAGTTCGTTCAACGGCTGATAGCCGGATTGCGATGCGATGACCGCGCCCGCTCCGTCGAGAATACGCAGCGAAGGCAACGCGCCGACTTGGAAGCGTTCCGCGACGGCTTCGTTCAAATCGACATCGACAAACGCCACCACCCAATGCTTCAGGATGGACTCGGCTTCCTCGGTCGCCAACTCTTGTTCCAGCAATCGACACCACTGACACCACTCGGCACCGAAGAGTACCAGAATCGGACGCTGCTCCAGCAACGCCAGTTGCCGGCCCGGTTCGAACCCGTCAACCGCTTCGATACGGTCTCCCACTCGGCGTCTTTTCTTAGATTTCGGCGTCGCGTTTTCCGCCGGCCCCGATTCGATGCTCGATCCAGTCGCAACGTCTTCAGAGCCATCATCGGCTGACACCGACTCCGATTTCGATTCTGGCGTTTTTGATTTGCCCGGCGTTATTGATTTACTTTGACCGGAACCGAAAAATCCATCGATCAAATCGACGGAATCTTGATCGGTCTTGGCGGAGGAAGTTTCGGGCGGGTCATCCGATCGCGCGGTGCTGGCGGGAAGACAACTGATCAAACACCCAACAACAGCGACCCACAAGGGCAACGTTCGCTTGCTCACAAATTGGCCTCGGAAGAATTTGGATCGTCACCCGACCGGATCGGATCGACGCCATGGATAATCTTGGCCCAATAGGCATCGTATTGGAAATGCGGGCTGTTCTCGCGATCGTGGCAGCGCACACACTGTCTCGCAGCAACCCATGGGGTCTTGATCTTGGGGTTGTCGACGTGCTGGCGTGACGGGCCGTGACAGTTTTCACACCTGACATGCACTTGCTGACCGGACACGGCAACATTTCGGAACCCGCCTTCGAGCCCGTACCCGGTGGTATGGCACTGTTGGCACGACGGGTCGAACTGCGCGCCCTTGCTGACCAGGACCTCCCAGGCATGGGCGTGACGGGACTGATGCCACAACGAATCGTCCGCGGCATGGCAGGCGGCGCAACGCTGCGTGCCGGCGATTTCATATCCGTCGCGGCCACTGGCCAGCCCGGACACCAAACCGGTTTGATCGGCTGAAAAGTCGATCGTCGACAAGCGTTCGTAATAGTGTTTCAAATTGTCGAGTTGCCGATCGTCTTCCTTCAAGTCGCTGGAAACTTCGATCACGTTGGCATCGGTGGCGCGGTAGTTCGACGCGTCGGCGGAGCCCCTGAAGACCAACTTGCCGACGTACTTTCCCTTGTTCGTTGCCGACATCACCGTCACGTCGCCGATCTGCTTCGGGCTCATCGATTGGCCCGTCGGTCCTCCCAAAACCCCGTGGACTTCGGGCAGCGCCGCGGCGAGCGACTGTAGTTTCTGTTGGTCCATGTAGGCCAACACGATTCGAACGTCCGTTTCCGACTGGTCGAACGCGTCAATGACCGCGGAGACTGGATCCCGGGCGGTCCAGGCATCGCTGTCGATCATGTCGGGGTCCATCACTCCAGCGATTCCCACGCGGCACCCGCCGATTTGCTCGACGATCAGTCGTTCGGGAATCCAATCACCAGCCCGGGGAACAAGATTGGTCGACAACCAGGGTGTGTCGGTCGCATCGGCGAGTCGTCGCAGCACGGCCGGGCCGAGATCGGTTTCGGGCTTGCCGACGTTGTGGGCGCGCAAATCCATCCGCATCATGCCACGAAGAATCGATTCGAGTTTGACTTGATGATAGTCCGACGTGCCACTGGCGGAACCTCCCACGTCAACAAACAGGGTAGGACGCTCGTTCCGATTCTGATCGATCAGCGTTCCCCGTCGGGCCAGCCCGCCGGATTGATTCGAGGCGCAACCGCAGGGAGTGATCCAACCCGCTGTATCACCGCTGAAGATCACGCCAAACGTTGCCGGCACACGTTCGCGACAGCCCGTGGCCATCAGCAGCAACGTCAGCCAGCCGATCTGCCCGGCGATCGTGTTTCGCAATTGCGTGGTTCCCACACGCGACGACGTTCTCATTGCAGCAAGCTGTAGATGACGATGTTGACGTTGACTTGTTCCGCGTTCGTGATTTCGTTTCCGCCACAGCAACAACAGCCTTGAGCATTGGAGGTGTCGTTCAATCCGTCCTGTGAGTACAACACGCCGAGCCGAGAACCCCAGTGGATTCCTTCGATGGGTCGAGGCGTTCCGTGTTTGGCTTTGAGTTCACTGATGTCGTACGCGGTATGAAAAATCAGGTGATCCATCGGCAGTGGTTTCATCTCCTGTTCCGGAAAGACTTTGACCATCTCGCGGCGGAAGGACCGATTCCATTCGGGCGAAGAGCAGCCGGCCGAAGCCAACAGGAAACCGCCGCGCTCAACGAACCGGCGCAGGTGGTCGCGTTCCTCAGGCAACAACTCGAATTCGCCTTCTCCGGTCATGATCAGCATCGGAAAGTTGTAGATTTCGTCCGAAGCCAACTTGACCGAGTGCAGTCTGCGCGTCGTGCTGATCGAGGAGTCGATTTCCGCCTTGCGCAGAAAGTCATCGGCGAAGCATTCGCTCGTCTTGGTACCGGCATAGATCAAATTCGCCACTTGGACGATGCTTTCCGATTCGCCTCCCTGAGACTCCGGATCGGCCACCACATTGGTGTCTCCTTTCGCTACGTCCTGAGAATCCGTCTCGTCGGCTCGCAAGGGCGCGACGAGGCACGCCAAGGAGAGTCCGCCGAGGACGAGAAGCAGCCGCCTGAATTTCGATCGTTGAAAGCACATGGTTCACTCTCCCAATTGCTCGGCGAGTTGACGAAAATATTCGGAAACCTTGTCGCGGTACTTCCCCGGGACTGCTTGTTGGGCTTGACCACCACCGGCGTCGACCGGCGCGGCGTCGACCGCATCGGGCTGTCCGTCGCCCGGCGAACCGGTGTGAACCGAAGCGACTCCGTTGGATGTCCGGTCGCCGCGCCCCTGGCTGTTGCTTTGAACCGGTGACGGCATCGCGCCGTACATGCCGACGTTGTTGGGACCGGGATGACGTTGGGAATATCCTCCGCCGGCTCCCCATCCGAATCCCATTCCGGGTTGGCCACCGGGACGCATGCCGCTCGCTCCCGGCTTCATGCCCATCAATTCCAAGATCTGCTCGATCGAATTGCCCAGGTTCGCGCCGCCCGAACCGGGGTTGAACGACATTTTGCAGTTCTCGCAGGCCTGGTTGCCCATGCCCTGGCATTGCCCTAGAAAGCTTTCCAAAATGTCGGCGGCCGTTTTCGCATCGTCGTGCGCCGCATCAAACTCGCTGTTCAACAGGCCAGTTTGAGCGGACATCATTTTCGATTCTGCGGCGCTTTCGCGAACGGCTTCGACGAACTCCTGCGCGGTCTGTCGCAGTTTTTCCAGATCCGGCTGATCGGGGAGCGCCCGGGCGTGCGTCTCGATGTCGTCCAGCAATTGATCGAGCGCTTGCCGCAATTGCTGTTGTTGAGACTCCAATTCAGCGATCCGACGCTGGTCCGGCTCCTCCGCAGTGTTCAATGAGTTCAACCGGCGTTCCAAGTCTCGTTGTTGACGGACAATTTGTTCGAACCTTCGTTGATCCACGATCAACGGCATGACCTGTTGCAGTTGCTCCAGCGGTTGCACCGCATTTTGTTGAAGTTCGTTGCGTTCCGATGCCACCTGTTCGGCCATCTTGCGCAAGTGCTCCTGTTGTTGTTTGCTTAGCGGTTGTTGCGAATTCGGATCGTCCGCCTTGAGACTCGCCAATTGCTCGGACAGGTTTTGAATCTGCTTGGCTTGTTCGGCAAGTCGCTTGGTCAACTCGCGATCGACGTCGATCGGCATCGCTTCATGGCTGAATTTTTCCATCGCCTCGGCTGCGGCTTGGGCGGCTTGTTCGGCGGCGGCCAGTTTTTCGTGCAACGCTTGTTGGGCTGCGGGTGTCCCGGATTCGGCGGCCGCTTTGGCGGCTTCGTCGACCGCCCGCAACGCTTCGGCAAGTTGTTCCAAATGCCGCTGCGACGCGGCGTACTTGGCCTGCAAACTTTCGATGCCTTGGCGTCGGAGATTCAATTGGTCAAATTCCTGCCGCGAGATGATTCGCACGATCGTCACGGGCGATTCGGCACCTTTGGCGCCCGCGGGGTCGTTGTCCTCGATCCGCGCGAACAACTGAATTTCGTCTCCGGGTGTCAACCCGTATCGCCCCAGCGGCAGATTCCAACGCGCCAGTTGTTGTCGGGTTCCGTCGCTTTCCAAGTCCATCTTGCTCGCCGGCGATCCGTTCAACGAACGATAGAGAGACAGACGCGAGATTCCGTAATCGTCGGCGCCTTCAATCGTGACCGGAATGCGAATCTCGGGAATCGCCAACGAGACCGGACGCGGCGACGTGATACGCACGACCGGGCGTTGATCCTGATGCAGCGTGATGTTGCCGCTGATCGTCTCACGCGACGTGATCCCGTCGACATCCGTCACCGACAGCGTGAACTGGCCGGGCCGGACCAAGGGCATGGAACCGTAAACGGTCGACGACTCGGCATCGAGTTGACCGCTGAGAAACGATCGGGCGACATCTGACTCGGGCTGCAACCGGAGCGATTCGGTGGTTCCGTCGCGATACTTCAGCTCGACCGTCCCGGTTGCCAGGGGACGGTTGCTGCTCAATCGCCACGCCACTTCGGTTCCGGCCAAGCTCTTGATGCCGTATTCGGGAATCGGACCTTCATAGGTCGCATCACGCGTGTAGGCGGGCGGTGTGATCCGTACCGTCGGCGGCAGCAACTGGGGCGTCATCGTCACGGACAGTTCGTGATACCGAGATCGGGAACGGCCGGTTCTCGCGTACACCGTCAGCGGCTCAGTCACATTGCTCAGCATGGCTTGCCATTGAGACTCGGAACCGTCGTCGCTCGCGTCGGCGGCCGGTAACATGGGCAACACGTTTTCATCGCCGGGGCGAGTGCGGGTGACCAGTTGCATGCGATCCACTCGGGCGCCCGAACTGGTGACGCGAATCAACACGTCATCCCCGTACAGCACCGAATCCTGTTCGAGCTGCAGTTCAATCAGCACTCCGGTGTAGGGCGGCACGTCGGAAGTGGGGGAAAGCAGACGTTGCACTTGGTTCTTCGCAATCCCGGGAACGATCATCGCCACCAAGATGACGGCTCCCAAGATGGACGACAAGACGATCGAAGGACGCCGGAGCGTTTCAGAACGAAACACATCTCCCGCCGAAATCGAGCCCGCCAATTGTCGAGACCGATCGATGGCCAGGGAGGCCAGTCCCAGCGTCAACACGCTTTGCCGAGGCTGTGGCCGCGATTCCAATTGCAAGCCCGCGCGGATCTCCCCGCCGGTGCCCTTCGCCTGGTCAATTTGCTCGGCAATCGTTTCGTCGTTATGACAGACCAAACGAGTCACCACCAGCGCCGCAGCGATCGTCAGTGCCGCCGGCGGTGCGATCCGAGAAACCCACCAACGCACTTCATCCGGTAACGCCCAAACCAGATCGATCCACATCGCCGTCAACCAAATCACAACAACCGCCGCCAGCGACCACAGCAGCATCCGCGTCGACGCGAGCAGCAGCCAACGCCGGCGAAACGGACGCAGTACCGACGAGAAACTCGTTCGACCTGTCGAAGGGTTGGGCGTATCTATCGAGGACATGTTGTTCGCTTGTTGGTTGAAGTCCCTGTTTCAGTCAAAAAGCCGTTGTCGGTCAAAAAGCCGTTGTCGGTCAAAAACCCGTTGTCGGTCAAAAAACCTGCCTCATTAAATCAGTCCGGATCGTCTGCGAACGATCCAAGTCGCAACCCACGCCCCGAGAATACTGATCAAGGCAAGCGGATGATCCCACAACGTCGTCCGGCGCACTCGATCGGATTGGCTCGAACGGAGCCGTTGCTCGTAACGCTCCACCACGCTCTCGATCTTATCAGGATCGATGACCTCGCCGCCGCTCTGCCGGGCAATTCCACGCATCAAATCTGGGCGTGCATCGACCTCCAGCCGCTCAAACCAGGGGTCGCGGACTTCGATCGACGTTTCTGCGACCACCCGTTCGCTCTCGCCGACGACTACGCGTGCGGAGTGAATTCCGACGGGTAGATTCCCGAAATCGACTCGAAAAAAGTCCTCTTGAAGCCCCGATGCCGCCGGATGAAAACGCTGCGGCAATTCACTGTCGGCCGATTCGAGTAGCACACTCAGTCCCAAATCGTTTTCTCCCGCTACGAATTGACTCGGTTCGCGAACCAGCAGCGAAGCGGTCACCCGGTTGCCGGCGAGGAACGTTGCTCGGTCCGGGCGAATCGCGACCGGTTGTCCGGGAAGAAAGTCCTGGGAAGAAATCACCCAGGCGATCAGGGACTGCCACAGCGACCAGTAAACGTCGTCTTTGTCGGCGTGATCGGGCGGCAAGAACGCCCAACGCCACATGCCCGCACCTTCCACCACGATGGTCTGGCCGCTGCCGTAGTGTTGGTAGGTGACCACGGGGACCGTGTTGCCGCTGCCGTCGGCGACACTTTGAATCAACACCTGGGGCAGCCCCAGGCGCGACCGGGGAATCGCCGACGATGACAACGACGGCAGACTCGCCAACGCGTCACGTCCTTTGGCGAGCAGCGGATCAAACAGGGCGGTATCGAGTCCGTGCTGCGTGACACGCGTGCGAAACCGCGTTTCGGATTGGCCCTCCCAACGAACCGGAAGAATTTCTGCGAGCCGTGTGGCGATTTCATTGCTCGGCGCGCCGCGGGCACAAACCAGACATCCTCCCGACTTGGCGATCCATTGCCTCAAGTTCTCAATGCCTTGCGGAGTCAAGAAACGGTCGGCGTCGCGGCCCAGCAAAACGATTCGATAGTCGTCGAGTAACTCCATCTTCTCCAGCGGTGACGCCAACTCGGTTTGAATCTGCCAATTCGGAGTGGTCGTTTCATCATCAGACGCGTCGTCGAGCGCAACTGAATCAGAGGCCTCGAACGTCGGCGTGATCCGGCGCTGCAAGAATCGTTCGTTGCCCAGCCGGACGATCGAAGTCAACCGCACCATCGGGTCGCCGCTCAGATTGCGAGACAGGAATTTGCTATCCCAATACGGTTTCCCTTCGAGCAACAAAACGCTGATCGGAGAATCCAATCGCTGGACGAAGATCGTCGTTTCGTTGTCTGACGTCGTCGCCTCGCCGGGGACGCCCGAGGCAACGATGCGGAATCGCTGCAATGATTCTCGCGGCCCTCCCGGGATCGTAAAACGGATCGATTGATTCGGATCGTCGCCGAGCTGAATCGTCTGTTGATCGATGACATCCGAATCGGCGAGCAGCCGAACGCGCGTCGATTGTCCCGCCAATCCGGCATGCCCCAGCCGAGCCCGCAAGATCAAATCCTGATTGGGAAACGCAATCATGCGGGGTGACCGCGACGCCACGGAAAGGTTCTTCAGTCCCACTTCGCTGCCCAGCGTGACAGTATAAACGGGCGTGGCAAGCGAGTTGGCTTCGGAGGCGCGCGACAACACACTTTGGGTCGTGCCGGCGTTGTGGGCTCCATCGCTTAGCAACACGATCGCATGGCCGAGCGGCGAACCGTTGCGCACGACCGAACCCAATGCGGATGCCAGATCGGTGCGATGGCCGTGTGAAACCGTGTCGTCTGCAGTTGACTCGTCACCGGCCGCCGGCAACGTGCGGACTTCGTCGGAGTAAAAGACCTGCTTGATCACCTCGATCTCGTCGCGTTGGGGATCGACCCGGCGGGCGAGTTCCAATCCGCGCGCCCAGCGAGATTGCCCGCGATCGCCGTCGGCGTCTTCCACGGTCATGCTGGCCGTGCCGTCCAACAGCACGGTCAAACGGGGTTTTCCCGAAGGCCGCGGAATGGGTTGAATGTGAACCGGGTTGAGCGTCACGGCGAGCGGGCCGACCAAACCCAACAGCATCATCAGCGTGATGATCCAACGCCGCAGACGCCCCACCGACCAATCGCGTCGCAACAGGTACAGGGCGATCACGGCGGCCGACAACGCGGCGAGCGCCCACCACAGTCCCATCGGAATTCGAGGTTCAATCGTCCACATGAAGCGATTCCTCAATCAGATCGTTCATCAAACTCGAAACCCTCGGAGCATCGCGATTTCACTGATCAAACCCAGCAGACAGACCACGATCAGCCACGTCCACCAATGATCGTCTTCGTCGTCCTCGGATGACGGCGTACTGTAACCGACTCGGCGTCCTTCACCGACGCGATCCTTGAGCACCGTTTCGTCGAGTGCCTGCAGGTCGGACTCCAAACCGGGCGCCGCCGTCGCGACTGCCATCACGGTCTGGTTTTGTTGTCGGACTTCATAGACGCCCGGTCCGGCCGGGTCTTCCCAGGCCCAAACAAAGCCGCCCTGGGGCGTCTGACCATTGGCCGCCCCCGTGGTCTGCAACCGTCCGTACTCGTCCGCCACCGGCGTGGCGTCGGTTGCCGGGCGAACCGTCAACGCCTCGACGCTCTGAACTTCGGCCGGTAGCAGTCGCACCAACGGGTCGCCGCAAGCGACAGCACCGGTGTCCAAACCGCCGCGCAGCAACCCTTGAACCAGCTCACCAAGGATCGGCACAAAGGTCGCTTGCACCGGCCAATTCGATTCACCCAAGTCCGCGTTCAATACGCCGACTTTGCCCGCGTCTGCGCTGGTTACATAGAGCAGCGCGGAGGAATCGCTCAGTTCGGCGAGCACCTGATCCCGCAACCCTTCGTCCATCGCTTGAGTCGGTAATCCACCGCCGAGGCGAACCGGGCGCAGCGCCGCTTCGACCGTGCTGCCCAAGACCCGAAACGGCTCCTGACGTCCGGAGACGCGACTGATAAAGAGGTCTTTTCGCGATCGCGCCGCCGAGCCGGACAACAATTGCACCGGTGGCTGAAACCCGGAACCGAAGGCCTCGCTCAATCGTTGCAAATTCATCGCATCGGCCAGTTCACTGGTCACGTACAACAGCCCCCGCCCCCGACGGATGTTTGCCGCAAGAAACGAAACCGCTTCGTCGTCGAGCGCGCCCGGATGATCGATCACGAACAGGTCGGCCGCAGGCCATTTGCTCGGACGCATCCGCATCGGATGGATTCGTCGAAGCGGAGATGCTCCATCGGATCGAGCGAGCGTGATGCTCAACGCTTGCTCCAAAAACCAACTGCTCGACGGTGCCGCCGACTCCGATTGCCGCGACAGCAGCACCACATTGGGTGTGTCGCGGACTTCGACCGTCAGCGGACGTGAGTCGTCTTCGCTGAGAGCGTCCAGGTTCGCCGTCAGTGTCACGAAGCCGTGTTTCCAGCCCGCTTGGTCGAAGGTCAACGAATGGGTTAGCGTTCGTGAACCGCGTGCAGGCACCTCAGCGTCCAACTGCTGCTGCAAGCGATCGACAGCAAGTTGGCAAGAGACGTTTTTGTCGTTGTCGCTGAAATTCGCCACGTCGATTTCGATTTGCGCCGGTTGTCCGATGATCGGTTGCTCGGCGAATCGGACTTGGGTGATGGCGACGTTGTCGGTGACTGAGGAAGCGACGGCGTGAAACTGCACCTCGGTGCCTTCGGGTAGACTGTCCAGGCGAGAGGTGCCCCAAGAGCCGCGTTGAAAATCGCTGATGATCACCAACTCGCGTTTTTCGTGATTCGCTTCAGACAACATGCCCGCGGCCCGCTCGAGCGCCGCGTGAACGTTGGCCTGTTCCGAACGCACCGTCACTTCCTCCACCGCGCTGCGCAGCGACGGCAGGTTGGGAGAAATCTGATCGAAAACCGTCCGAGGCTTTGCTCCCATGAAGATCACGCCCGCTTGAACACCTCGCAAGCCGTCGAGGAATTCGATCGCGGCGGCTCGACCTTGCGAGATCCGTTGGGCGCCGCCGCTGCCGGCCGCCATGCTTTGACTGACGTCCAACAAGACCACACGTGCGGTGTCGCCTTCGGCCGTTCGTGCGACCGCCGGGCCGTCGTCGAAATAAGGCCGCGAAAACGTCGCCACCAACAAACAGATCGCAGCGATGCGGAGCAGCAAAATCAACCAATCGCGGAGCCGACTCCGCGCGCGGCGCTGCTGAATCACTTCTTGCAACAGCTGAATTGTCGAGAGCGGAAACTCGACCGGCCGTGGTCGCGTCAAAAAGTGGACGGCCAACGGCGCACCGACAACCAGCACACCGATCGCAATCGCCCATGGATTCAAAAATGCCATCGCCGAGACGTCCTCACCTATGCTCCGCGAACCACCAGGAAGGACCGCAACACATCCAGATAGCTCTCGCTCGTCGAGACGCGATAGTAGTCGCACCCGGTGCCGGAAAGCACTTTCCTCGTCGAATCCGCCAGGGCTTCGAATCGTTGTTGATACGCGCGACGCACTTCGCTCAACTGACAGTTCACCACGCCATCCCCTTCCAACCCCGCGAACCGAAACGCATTGCCGTCGGGCAAGTTTTGCTCGTCGGGGTGAATCAGATGAAGCGTGATCACCTCCCATCCGCGGGCGCGAAAGTTCCGTAGTCGGGCGACGACTTCGTCCATCGAATCGACCAGGAAGTCACTCAGCATCACCAGCACACCACGCCGCGTCGATCGATTCAACAAATCCTCGAGTCCTTGGGCCAATCCGGTCGCACCGGCGGGCGTGAGCTGTTCGATCGTGTGGTGCATCAACTGACGCGTTTGTAGCGAGGAACTGGGCGCCAGGTAGTCATCGAGCCCTTGACCGATGACTGCCAGGCCAGCCGCGTCGCGACCGAACACGATCAGGTGCGACAGTGCCGTGGCGAAGTGTTGCATCCATTCGAATTTGCTGCCGCGCAAGTCTTGACGACTGCCGCGCGTGATGCCGCCTTGAGCCATCGACCCGCTGCCGTCGAGAACCAGCGTGCAATTCAAATCGGTGTCGTCTTGAAAGATCTTCAGGTACGCGCGTCCCATCCGCCCCATCGCTTTCCAGTCGATGCGACGGACATCGTCACCGGGCGAGTATTCGCGGTAGTCGACGAACTCGCCCGCCCCGCCTCGACGGCGCGAAATGTGACGCCCGCTAAAACTACCGTCGACCGCGCGACGCGGCGAAAAACGCATCTGTTCGAATCCGGCCAGCGCGGACGCGTCGAAGAATCGACTGACGTAGGGCTGGGTGTGGGAGGACGACAAGTTGGACAAGCGATGATCCAGGGCTAAGCGGAAAACGTGCTAGGTCGTCAAGATGGAATCAACGAGCGATTCGATGCCAAAATTGTCACCGATCGCGCGGTGGTTCAAGATGATTCGGTGTCGCAAGATCGGCAGTGCGACGGCGTGAATGTCCGCGGGAATCGGTGCCGTTCGTCCTTCCAACAACGCCCGCGCTTTCGCTGCGAGCACCAGGTTTTGACTGCCCCGCGGACCGGCACCGAATGCCACATAGTTTGCCACCGTCTCGGGCGCCGACTCCGAATCGGGACGCGAACGAATGGCGATCTCGACCGCTTGATCAACGACGACGTCGGGCACGGGCACGGCACGAATGGTTCGGCGGAGCTCCAAAAAGGCATCGCGGGGCAAGCGGCTTTCCGGGATCTCGACCGGGTCCGCCGTCGTCTTCAAGACGATTTCTTTCTCCTGTGCCTTCGACGGGTAGCCGATATGAATCTCCATCATGAACCGATCCAACTGCGCCTCCGGCAGCGGATACGTGCCTTCCTGTTCGATCGGATTCTGAGTCGCGATCACCAGAAACGGTTCTTCCAGCGGATGTGTTTCACCGCCCACCGTGACGTGGCGTTCGGCCATCGCTTCCAGCAGTGCCGACTGCGTCTTCGGCGCCGCCCGGTTGATCTCGTCTGCCAGGACCAGATTGGCAAAAACCGGTCCCCGTCTGAATTTCATGTCGGTGACGCCGGTCGATGCATCACGCCCGAGCAGTTCGTAGCCGGTGATGTCGCTGGGCATCAAGTCGGGCGTGAATTGAATCCGCGAGTACCGCCAATGAAACGCGGTCGCCAAGGTCTTGACCATCAGCGTTTTGGCCAGCCCCGGAGCGCCGACCAGCAGCGCGTGTGAACCGGTCAACGCACAGATCAACAGCTGATCGAGGACGGCGTCCTGACCCACGATCGTTTGCTTCAACTGCTGTCGAACCTTTTGGACTTGTTCCAGAAATGATTCCGCCGCGTGACTTGCATCTGCAGTCTCGAGTTGACTATTCAATCCCGCCCTCGCTTGAATCTACGATCGTGTTGACAAGAACCATCAATTGACAAGCCGGCGCGAGAAGTGTGACGCTTTCTGCGTACCGAGCCCTTCCTGGAAAGTCTAAGATTAAAGAAATTCAGGGCGCCCGTCCACAAAATTAAAAAAACAAATGGTACCGTTGGCTTCCGAAGTAGACTGGAATCTGTGTCTGCCGTTCTTCAAGGTCTCTCGTTCCACAGGCCGATCCAAGACGAAGGGTAAGAAGATTTGAGAGTGAGGAAAATCGCTGACGACGACGAATCGCAGCGGGGATTCTTTTTCTTACCTCCGATATCTTCTTACCGATTTCCAGCGGCCGGTTCGGAAAGGAGTGGCAAAACAATGAGGGCGGAACGATTCCAGGCCGTAGCATGTCGCCGCTTCAAGCAGCTTTTTGATCTCGACTTCATCTGGCTGCTGAGTCGACTGTGCTTGGTCAGAAAACGGCTGCCCAACGTCAATGACGCCAGCCTGTTCCTGTTCATCAACCGACGCAACGAGAAACTCAAGGCGCTCGACTGGGATCGGGACGCAACGGCGATCGGGTACAAGTGCCTTGAGCATTGCCAGTCTTCCTTCGCTTGACCGATTCCTTCTGGCTTTAACATGGCAAGGACACAGCACGCCTCGCCGCGAACTGCTGCAGAGTTGCCGTTTGGCTTCATTGCCAATCGTCCTGCGAGAGGTGCGATAGGATTTGCCGAAGGGATCGGGCCACCACCGCGGAATCCCCCGACAAGATTCCCCGGCAAGCTTCCCCGCTTCAGTCTCACTCTGAGCGCGACTGCTGTCATTTTGACGGCAGGGGCGGCTTCTGGATTGCGGATGGATTAGCAGGCAATTTACCCGGGAAATTGGCCATTGAATGTCCGTTGTCATTAATTGGCATGTCGTTAGCAATAGGTGGCACTGGTGATGGACAGCAATCCAACAACTGAACCATTCAGGGGAGCACACGATGACGAAAACGATCGCACTAACTGTTGGCGCGGCAATTGTCGCGTTTTCTCTCGCCGACGCACCAGTCGCCGAAGCGCAATATGCCACCGTCGTCGAAATCACCACTCCGGAGCAAAGAATCCCTCCGCCACCTGAAGTTCGCGGCTATGAGCACCGAGCCAACAACAAATACTTTGGGTTACGGTCATCGTATTCGAGCATCCGTCAGTACTACTCCAACCCGGTGAAGACGATTCCGCCGCGGACCACGCGCGTCATCCGGTATTACGGTGGTGGCTATCCTTACTACCGCGGTTATCCTGCCTATCCCTATCAAGTTTACCCACGATATCCGTATGGGTATGGCTACCGGTGGCCTTAACGATGATCGGGCCGCTCGTATCGGTCTGATCGCTTTTGTCTTGCCTCTCACGAGTTTGGAGTTTTGCCTTCGGTGAGATAAGTTCAACACCTGAAGAGGATTCCGATGTCCCGAACACCACAATAACGCCGCTCTTTCACGGCATCGCAGAAAGCCGAGGCTGTTCGCAAGCACCTTAAGGCTCGCGTCCTCGTCGCCCAGATTGCCGACGAGATGGATGTTCTGGTGACGATCATTCACAACTGAATCAACACGGTACGCTCGCAGCTGGAACACACCTTTGAATCACCACGTTCGGCCAAGGCTCAGGCCTCTATGCAGGACGCTCGGCTCCAACAGCTGAGGGAAAAGCTTGAGGCCAAAAAAAGAAAAGGGGGAGCTCTCCTGGTCGCTGGGTTCCCCACGATACCCGAGACCAGATCGGGCGCCGTGCCAACTGGAAAGCCGAAAGGCCGTGGCACGGTAGCGTGTCGCCACTCTTCCCCTCGGTTTTTCAACCAAGCGAAAAACCTTTCTAGCAGGCCGCAGAACGACCGGCATGATGCCGCCACACTGCTCAACTCGCTCGAGCAAAAATCCCATTTTCCGTTGAACCACGACAACTAAACAGGTAATAATCAAGTTTGTCGGCCAATGCACAGCGGAGAGCACACAGATGAAGAAGCGTACCGTCTACCTGCTCTGTGCATTTTTAGCCGCGCTGGTGATCGTGCCTGTGGTCGTGTATGCGACGTTCCGTACTCACAACCAGCTCGACCGTTTTTTGGACCAACGCATTGCACTGCTCGAAAAGCTCGATGCCAACGCGAAAGAATTACCGCCGGGCTTTGAACACGTTCTGCCTCCAAGTGCATCTGCAACACATCCGGGAAACGATCACATTCGCTCCGTGATCCGGGGTGGCCAGCGGTGGTATGGAGACACTTATTCGTCGTACGATCTCAGGCTCGTTGGCTCATCGCGTGATGCGGCACCACGTGATGTACTGACTGAACTCTTTGAACATTTGACCCGTGGGATGGGTAAACTTGGCTTCGTGTCACCTAAAAGCGGAGGGCCGGATTGGATCGTTGAGAATCGACGGGCCGCCCACTCCACTTGGTGGCACAACTCGAACCGCAATCTACTCCTGACCATTTCGGTAGTCGTCGACGCTGAATCCAATTCTGTGCATGTAACACGCTACGTGCATGAACAATTCAATTGATCGAATCCGACCCAAGACACGACGCGCCGTTCCTTGGGGGCCGAGCGTCGATGCTGCGGAAGCGAGTGGACTCAAAATCTGGGATGACATAGGCGACGTCACGACACACGGTCATCGTCGCTGAGACGGCCGGCTCACTCCGTGCCTTGATCCATTCAACTTCCAGCTTGAATGGCCCCGCGTGTTTGTCGCTGAGCTGAATCCCCATGCCTGTGATGTTGCCGGGGTCATTGATGAGGTGTTAGACGTCGAGTTACGACTCGTGCGGAACTTTGATCTCGACGCCGTAGCGTGGCGCCGCTTCGAGCAGCTTCTGGATCTCGACTTCATTGGGCGGCGGGGCCGACTGTGCTTCGTCGGAAAGTGGCTGCCCCACCTCGAAGAACATCTCCTCCAGCCCGGCCGGGGCGAGTGAGATCAACAGGCGCGCCGTCTTGTCGCTCTCGTTCTTAAAGCAATGCAGGCTGCCGACGGGCATGTTCAAAAAAGTGCCTTCCCCGGCAACAAATCGCTCGTCGCCGAGTTGGAAAGTCATCTCGCCTTCGAGGACAAGGAACGACTCCTCTTCGCGACTGTGAATATGCGGTGGAGGACCGCTGCCCGGAGGGACGATTGCCTCGAACGTGGTGTACTTGCCGTCCGTCTCTTTCCCGGTCGCGAGGAAGCGGTACACATCGCCGACGATCCCGATCCGTCGCCCTTCGCCGGACTTTCGCACGGTGGCCGGATGCTTCATGTTTGGTTCCATCATTCCAAGCGTTGTATAGAAGTGTTCTTGATCCGCCCACACGCCTCGGGCATCCACTCCACGACCCCAGACGGGCAACGCTGTGAAGCGTTTTTTAGCGGTAGGGCGCGAGCCCTCCGGTGTTTCGGGAACGATGAGGGACCGGAGGGCTTGCACCCTGCCGCTAACACCTCGTCAAACGCAGGGAATCAATGCTTCACAGCGTTGCCCGGACGGGGTCGCAGCGAATTCCAGCAAGAGCCTGCATCCGATCGACGTGACCGCCACCCTGCGATCAAAAAGCCCAGCGGGCTGACAGAGTGACTGCCGGGCCCGCCAGGGCCCGGTTTCCGCTGCAACTTCCGCGCAGGCCTGGAAGGCCGACACAGTACGTTTGGATCTCACAGGTGCACTTCCAACATCCAAAGCCGCTCGACTCCCCAGGATCGGCGCGTCGTGTGTTCGGTCGCATTCGTCGTTCAACAAAAGGAAACCACCGCGGACCACACGACGCAAATGACGGGGAGTCATGCGTCTGCGGATCACTCAATGGACCACGAGAGATCAAGACGACTGCTGCACCAAAACGCAGACGACCTGCGGCAAGTGGATTCAAACAGCTGGCGTCAGCCTTGCGGCCTGAAGTCACGCGCAACCCCGACCCTCCGTGACCACACATCAACTATCGCAGTGGTAAGCAATTCGACTAAGTTCAACGTCGGTGGTCACCGCGTCGGCGCGATCAACCTGAACGCAAATACAAACTGACTCGCCGACTGCGGTGCACCACTTGGGTACGCGGATCGGCCACGACGATAGCACGAGCCATCATCGCTGATTGAAAATGCACTCAATCTGAAGCGTCGAGGGAAATCGAGAGTCCCAGTTTGCGGTCGGCATGCCAGGCGTCTGTTGTCAGCGTTGGTATCGAAAGGCGTCGGTTCGTCTCGTTCGGCCAAGTCGACCGAGCACCAAGAAAGACGAGTATCACGCAAAGACGCCAAGCCGCAAAGGAGCGGGTTCAAAACTTTGCGGCTTGGCGGCATTGCGTGAGATCCTTCCGGCAAGCACGTCCGCGCACCTCTCGAACCTTGACATCAGGAGCGAATCACTGGAGGCAGCGATTTGACGAAATCCGGCGGGGGCAATGCGAACGCACCAATCGCAGTCGGGATGTCAGACGTCGGGAACTCACGGAATCAGCGGAGAGGAGATTGTCCACGAATCGCACGAATGACACGTAGCCAGGCAATCTCAGCCTCTAGCTCCGGTCCACGATCATAGTGTCCGTTTGGTCGCTCGGCGTTGCGATGCAGCCACAAGTCCATGGATTGAATGTATTCTTTGCAAGCCTCGGTGCTAACGAAGTTGGCAGCCGATTCCCGGCTAACTCTCGCCAGCATTCGGAAAGCGATTGAGCGACACGTCGTCAGTTCGTGATCGTTGCTGAAGCGATCCGAGCGTACCAGATCGATAAGCCGTTCATGTACCGATTGGGGAGGAATCCCCAAATCTCCCAGCGTCCAAATGCTAATTGCCCGAACTTCATTGTTAGAGCAGTGCGTCAGTGAGATCGTCCAGTCGACGAATTCCACGTGCAGGTCATCCGTTGGATCAAACCCAATAGAATTGATGACGCATCCGATGGACCTGACTGCTGACAGCAAAAAACCTAATTCGGCCTGATCGAGTTCGCCATCGAGATCGATCTCACGGCATAGCCGAAACACAACCGGAAGCAGATGACGGCCGGATCCGCCAAGGTTCCTGAGTTTCGCAGCCGCTATACAATTCCTTTTGGGCGCGGTGGACGAAAACACTTTCTCGACGTAGGCAAAATCGTGATTCATTGCATCCAATAACGAATTGCGATCGATCCGCGCATGCGGAGGAGCGGGGATAGATCGGCGCCAGAACTTTGTCGCCCTTCTCTTGGTCCGGTGGTGGGACTCGATTAGAACGGATCCTGCCAGCCGCGTGCCACAGCAAATCGTAGGGTCGCGTGAACGCCCCCCCAAGTTCTGCTTCCATCTCCGTCGGTCGATCGAGACGACATCCATCCCTCGCGTCGAAGCAATGTCTCCATCCCGGAGGGATCACAGCGAGTAGCCGGAGGTCAGCGCAGCGCAGCGCCACCTCCGGGACACGCCCCCAATCCACTCCACGACCCCGGACGGGGTCGCAGCGAATTCCAGCCCCCGCGACCACTACGCTCGCCCCCCTTCTCCGAACCGTCCGCTTTCGAACTCTCTTGAACGCAGTTCATCAGCGATGCGCTGACAACGGCGTCTTGATCTCATGGGTGCACTTCCAACATCCTAAACGCTTGATCGATTGAATTGTTGCAAATCTGGTAGCGAAACCCGCATATCACGCCCAAAAGCATACACGTCAGCGCCGCAAAACCAAAAACATCGTCAATTGGATCTGGCTTGTTCACATCGAAGAGAATACCAGCAGTGACGCCGCAGCAAGCGCCAATCAATAGGAGTGTTAACGCAGTTACACGAACTCTTTTCGCAGCAGATGTTCGAGGAGGAGTCTCAAAGGAATTGACAGCTTCGAGCATTTTTGCTGTCGAGCCAGTCGCAAAATCTAAGAGCAACGCGATAGCAAAACTCAGCATCAAACTCTCAATACGTAAGATGAAGTGATGTTCAGGAAGGAAATGTGCATCTTCTCGTGATAGCGTCCTGGTGGTCACGGCGTCGGCGCGTTGGACCTGAACTCAAAGACAAACTCGACTCGCCGACTGCGGTGCACCACTTGGCTCACGCGGATCGACCACGCGACAGCCCGTGCCATCGTCGCTAATGGCCAATGTACTCGATCGGAATCGCCGAGGGAAATTCGAAGTGCCTTAGTCTGCGCGGCATTTCGGGCGTCTGCTGTCAGTGTTTCAATCAGCGGGCGTCGGTTTGCCTTCTTCGGTCGGGTCGACCGCGCCCCAAGTAAGACAAGGATCACGCAAAGACGCCAAGCCGCAAAGGGACGGGCTCATCTCTTTGCGGCTTGGCGACTTTGCGTGAGGCCCCTCCAGTAAGTACGTCCGCGCACCAATCGAACCTTGGCATCAAACGCGAATACTAGGAACCGGAGGTCTAATGAAATCCAGTGGGCGTGCTTCGCTAGCACCAATCGCAGTCGGGATGTCAGGCGTTGGAAAACGCTGAGAACATTGCAGAAGAGGGAACCACGAAACACGCCAAATACACGAAAGTGGAAATTGACGCTGTCGTCGAGCGGTAACTGAAAGAGCAGTCTCGGCTATAAGAAAAAGTAGTCTTTTACAACAGTCGGGGCGACACGATTCGAACGTCTTTGACACTATTTTTTTGGCACGGTTTTAATCGCTTAAACCCTGGTGAAAACGCGGTTTGCGTCGATTTCACGCTGACAAAATTCGCGTGGTGACAAACAAGTTGACAAAAAATTTGCAACGGCTTGGACATATAGCGGCACCAAGTGCGCCGATCAGTGAATCCAAGAATTCTGGATAGATTTGCGGCGACGTTAACCTGACGAGTCAGCCCCCATCGGCATTATTCATAGGACAGTCATGAAGGGACACTCAGTCACGCCAACGTCACTTGCGTAACAGAGCATGCCAATTGTGGTTTTCTCGGATCTCCGCACCGTCACTGCGGACTAGCGCCAGCAATCGGTGCTTGCGAATTTCTTCGATCCAACCCGGCATGGGACCAATGATCAAGTTTTACAAAATCGGCGAAGTCGTCGAAGCGTTTGCTGTTTCAGAGCGGACTGTTCAACGGTGGATTTCTGCCGGAAAGCTTCGTGCGGTTCGCATCGGCGCGACCGTTCGCATTCCAGCCGATGCGATTGCTGAATTCCAAGCGAATCATTCGACCGTGAAAACGGCGTGACAATTTCCCGATCTGCCAACATCCACCCCAACCCCAGGACCCCAACTTGACAAACGCCCTTAAATCCGTCCGCGATCGAATCCTGAAAAGCCAGCGCGCTAAGCAAGACGAATCTGCAAACGAGCAAGAGCTTTGCCTGACCGCCATGCGTGCGTGCGTTCGCGGCGAAGATTGCGATGAAGACCACATCACTGCGTGGGTAGAGAAGCAATCCGACCCGGTTGGTTATCACGATCGGCTTGAAGCAGAGTGCAAAGCAGAGTTGAAACGTGAGCAAGTCAAACACAGAATCGCGGAGCGAGAGCCTGAGCTTGCGGACGCATGGAACAATGTTCGTCGGCATAGTGCAGAGATCGATGAAACCAACCGCGATGCAACGCTGGTGCGACAGATGCGAGAAGCGAAGTCAGCGCTACAGGAAAAAGGAGGCGGAGCCACGATTGAAGATTACCACAAGCTGCGGGCTGCTGAGGCTAGGGTCCAAAATCATCGCGACCTACACGACATCGCAAGGGCTCGCGTCAATGTGCTGACCAGAGAGATCGACGGCCTCAGGGATTCGCTGAAACCGACGCCGAAGCCGATCAAGAGGCGTGAAGCGTTTTACGTCGGCAGTGACGGGAAAGAGGTTCGCATCGATGGCGATCCATCGATAGTCGAGCAAGTGACCGGCTACAAGGTTCAATATCGGTTGGTCTGAAATCTTCGTTTTACGTGAAGCCCTGGCTGCGATCGCGCCGGGCTTTGGTGCATTCTCAGAATCTGTCTCTATTTTCCGACTGAGGTTTTCATGACTGTAAACACCTATTCGTTCGACGCGGTTTCTCAGTGGGCCAACCTGCCCGCAAAGTATTTCGAGACATACATTCTCGCGAGGCTTGCCCACGACGGGCTGGTTATGGCGGAGGCTTTAATGACTGTTGGGTACGCGAGTCTCGCTGATTGGATTGATGGCCAAATATCCCTGATGAAAGACGGGCGAATTTCACCTCCCGCTGGCGTCAGGTTGATTGCCGGTGAATTCATTCCCGAAGATCGTTTGACGTGCTGCGCCTAGCAGCAAAAGACATCAAGCCCCAGTTGCTGCGTCAAGCATGCTGCTTGATGCGGCTCTTTTCATGCCTTTAGAAGAATGCATCGCCCCACAATGATTGCCCAGAAACAAATCCCCACCGATACGGCAGACCGAATGATGCGGGAGAAAGAAGAGTGCGAGCGCCAACGCATTGATGAGCAGGAACTGTCCGTTGCGATGTCCGCAGCGTTTCGACCACAACACGGAGACCGTGAAACGATCCCCGCATTTTCTGAGACCTTTGAGCGAATCACACCCCCCTACTGTCAATCGACTCGCTGCGATCAAGTCCCTCAGTCCCAGGTTGCCATTGCCGTCCCGCACGATGGCGACTCGCCCAAGTTTCCGTCCCCCGGCGAAGTATGGTTTGTGACGGGAAAGGTGGAAGATGCAGCGAAGATCCACTCATTCGGCTACAAAGCAATTGCATCTAACATGCTCGCTTTCGATACAAAGAAGCCAGGCCAATTGGTCGAACACGTAGCAAAGATTGCAAACGGAGCGTCAGTTGTGCTGCTCCCCAACCTGGAACGGCACAGCAACAGCGAACATACCCTTGAGCAGCACCAAGAGCGTTTCAAGACCACGGCACGCAAACTAAATGATGTCGGTGTCCGTGCAGTCTGGAACGATTTCCTGCTCGCAACGCCCGAGCAGTTTAATTCAATGGCCTTGAGGATCGTGTCGGACCTTGACCCCTCCGAGTCGATGCCGATGCCTGAAGACATCGAAACACGTCTCGCGATCAAAGAGGAGCCGGTCGACTGGCTTATCCCCGGCGTTCTCGTAAAGGGAAAGCCGGGGTTCGTCGGTGGCGGTGAGAAATGCCTAAAGACATCGATTTCGGCAGACCTTGCCGCGTCCCTCGCTTCAGGTACAAAGTTCCTTGGCCACTTCCCTTCGCCGGTGCCGACACGAGTACTTTTTATCTCTGGCGAGTCAGGCGGGAAAAATATCAACGACTTGTTTCGCAGGATTAAGGAATCCCGAAACATCCAGTCATTGGCAGGCAGGCTTCACGTCATCGACAAAGTGATCAAAGTCGATAGCGAAAGCGGAGTCGACCATATTCGCAGGACGCTCAAGAACACCGGCGCACAGGTGCTGATCGTAGATCCGCTATATCTATGCGTTTCGGGCGAGAACGCCGAGAACATGATGATACAAGGGCAACGCATTCAGCCGCTGGCCGATGCCTGTAACGATCTTGGCGTTACCCTGTTGCTCGTACACCACACGAAGTCGAAAAGCTTCAAAGGCGACCCATACCGGCCTGCGGCGTTCACGGACCTTGCTTGGGCGGGATGGGCTGCGTTCGCGCGTCAATGGATCATGGTTGGACGACGTGAAAAATACGACTATGAAGGGAACCACAAGCTTTGGCTGACGATTGGTGGGAACGACGGGCATTCGCTAGTGAAGCCCGTAGACATCAGTGAGGGCGTCTATCCGGCTCGAAGGTTCTGGAAACCTGAGGTAATGACCACCGAAGAGGCAGACGCACGAAAGCGGCTCTCTGATAAACAGAGAAAAGAGGCAGCAGAATACCGCAGAGACGAAAGGAAGACTTCGCAGAAAAAGGAGGCAAAGGATCGCATCATCGAGAAGCTATCCCACCTTGGCTGCCCTTCGCCCAAATCTGCCATTGGCTGCGTTCGTACCGACACCCAGAAGACAGCCTTTGCTGAGCTACTTGATTCGGGAGTGATCGGCAGCAAGGAAACCGAGATCAACGGCAGGTTGCGGACATTGTTTTTTCTTCCCCAGTCAACACCTTGCGGGCTCTCGTAGTCCTGGCAAGCAGGCAACATGCTGCTGCCTATATCCCTATAGGCAGCAGTATGCATGTTGCTTGCTGCTAGGCGGAGATTGGGAATAGTTGCTGCCTGGATAATTGGCGATCACGATGGCTGTTGCCTGCTGATTGATGCTTGTTCGTTGTTGGCCCACCAGATGCTCTGGGTAGCGGTGATCGCAAAACGCAATCTGACACTTGGCAATCTTCGAAACCTCAAAGCAAATAGCAAAGTCGCTGGACAATGAAAAACGAACGGTTACGTCGACAAGTGAGCGTGAGGCGAAAAGGCCAGACATGAGCGTACCGACCGAAACCGGCCGGAATCAGTGGTGGGTGGACTAGCGTAAAGCGTTCGACCACCTAAAGGTTGTAAGTACCGAGATCCATCGCCGGTGCAAATCGAGTGGGGAGAAAATCCCTAGCTAGCTGAAAAGCAGGGTAGAAGCGATGGCTGCTGGTTCTGCTGAGGGTTGCTATCCCGTAGTAACGAGCTGATCGAATCCGAAAAGAACAAACGCTGTGGCTGAAAAGGCTCTGAAATGTCGGAAATACTTTCCGTCGCACAACGGACGCTCGGCAGCCGCAATCGCACAACGTAGGGCACGTTCATCGCCGTTGCAGACTCCGTGTCTGGCTTAGTCCCAAGCAGTCTTGATCAGCCACCGACTTGAGTTGACGCGGATCGATCGGTCTGGATAGTTCGGCCCCATCGCGTTTTGCCAACTTCGGAAAACGCAAATCAAACTCCCACATGGAAGCCCCTGGTGACACCACAAACAACACTCAAGACCTCTAGCACCCAGACCACGCTGCGCAGCCCCGCGAACCCTGTCGTCGACATCGCCCACATCGCAACGGAATTGAGCCTACGCGATGACGAGGGCGCAACCGCCGCCGACTTCGCGGTAGCTTGCTCGGAGGCCGCTGAGGCATGCGGGCTCGACACCAAGACCCAGATTGCCTGTTTGCTTCAGGACGCCGCTAGCGTCTACTTGGGGCTCCTTGGCAGCGCAACCGTGATGCGAACGGCGGTTTCGATCCGGTTCGGAGTCAACTTGGATCTGTACGAATCCGTGACCACCGAAATCTGCGAATACGTGAAGCGATCAGACCGGGCTGTCGGACGAGCGAGTCGCGACGAATCGCGGCAGCGTTTCTTGTCGCGGTACATGGAAGTTCGGCACGGTCGGTGATCATACCGCGAAAGCAAGCAGGCCATCTACGGCTAGGCCATTTAACTTACTCAGCGGTAGCCACGCTGGGCTTATTCAATTTGCGGGTGGCACCCGATAGTCCAGACGAATGGTAGAACCTATGAATACTCCGAGTGCGGCTTCAAGCAAGATTTCAAGATGCGAGTTTGAGTTCCTTAAGATTGTTGCCAGAGGCGACTGGCCGGGCGTTCTCAATCCCTATATGGCTGGGATGCCGTATACGAGGGGGCCAGTTATCGATGGTTCGTTCGCTGCTGAAGTGATGCAATCTTTGCTTGACGGTTCAAAATTGAATGCAGGCGGCGAAGCCTTAAAAATGCAAGTAGTCAATGCGTCCCGAGAGCCGTGTTCGCGTATAGAAGCCCTGCTTCGAATGTGTGACAGCTATAGCCGTTTGCCCGCATTGCTTTGTTTAGTGGGCAAGGTGGAAGAATCCGAATGGCTGAAAGCCTTGGGTGAAGAATGGCCCTGCATAGATAACGTCGGAACGTATCGGGATGAATTGCTAGGCAGAACCCCGCTCGGTAAAGGGGATTCCCCTGTCAAAGAAATGATGAACGATGAAGAATTGGCCATCCTTGATTCACTTCACTTCCCCATCTGCGTCTTCCGGGGGTGTTACCGACAAAATGAAAACGGCCTTTCTTGGACGACAGACCGAGAGATTGCCATAAAGTTCCCTACATTGAACCGATACAGGAAAGATGGCCAACCGTTACTGATCGAAGCAACCGCAAGCCGGTCTGATGTTATCGCCTTCAAGGGTGGGCGAGATGAAAGTGAATTAGTTCTCAGAAGGTTCACGAAAGTCTGTGAGACCCCAATTCAGGTTTGAGGGGCGGAACGAATTGAAAGTCCCGTCGCAATGGTCTTTCCCATTGGATTGACCTGATTGATCGGACCAAAACAACCTGAGGCGTCGGGAGCATGCATTCGATAGACCGCACGCGGCGTTTGCTGCTCGCGGTTTTTTAAATGGCCGCTGGCTGAAGCTACCTTGGTTCGTTGTACGCTTTCGGTTTCCATTCCCAGCCTTGGTATCGCAAGAGCTCCACAACATTGTCAAACACCCGATCGGTGACGAGGGTCAGGTGCTTTAGCAATTCGCTGCGGTGTTCATCCTCCCATTGGGTCCGCAACTCGTTGACCTTGATGTCTTCTAGCGACCTCGACGGCTTTCGCGCGTACAGTAACTTCTTGATCCTTTTCGAGTAGAAACTTCCCATTTTCAATTCAGCGACAAAGTCGACAAGATCTTGTGCTGACGCCGATGAACGCTGTGTGTGAAAAGTCGAATCTTCCAGTTCAAGAAGAAAGGTGAGTCGCCGAAACAAGGGCTCAAATTGCGGCGACAGAATCAACGGGTCTTTATGTTTTCGAAAAATAGCCAGCTTGCGCGGATCGATAGGTGAAGTCGGATCATGTTGGTCTAGGTAGTGACAGTTCGGGCAGAGTGGAAGTAGATTCAGCGGATCGTTGTTCGATGGGTCATCGTCCACATGATGAATCGTCGGCTTGTGAGTTCCGCATATAGCACAGCGATGATTGAATTCCTTCAATATCGTTTCGCGGATCTTCTTCGGAATTGCGATGCGATTTTTGCTCATGATTGCGTGTGTGCTGCAAATTCTGTTGTTTTTTTTCGTAGAAAATCCCAAGGCGTAAAGGACGACCTCCACCGCCAATTGTGGCGAATGCCGATTTCGCAGTCCAGGGATCTACCAATTGAAGTTCGCAGTATTGCGCGTCGCTCATTGACGAATCGCCGGACGGCTTTCAACATTGCCGGCATCAAGTGATTTGAGGTCAAATTTCCTGATGCAGTTCCGCCAATCGATTACCCCGGTGTTGAAGCCGCTGCCGCAGTAACAGCCAATCCATCGCTGAGACTGCGTCTCTCGTCACAAAAAGCCGTGAACCTGGTGAAATGGTATCCTGTCATACCTTGATCGATTTCACCTAGCCAATTTTTCTCAGAACCATGCCCGAGCGTAACTCACCCTGCCCATGTGGGTCGGGTAAGAAATTCAAGTATTGTTGCAAAAACTCTTTCCGCGATGAGAGCCGTCATCAAGATGCATCAATTCCTAGCTACAGCGAGATTCTTGAGTCAGGTTTTCAACTTGACAATGAGCAAAAAAAGCTGCTGGGGAAGATTGCGCGATCGACAATTGCAGCGGAGCCAAAGATCGGCTGCCTCGCTCCGGTGCTTTCTGGAAGTCTTTGCGGCAGAAAGTCGATCAAGTCGCACACTGTCTCGAAAAGCCGGGAGCTTGGTTCGATAGCTGAGAATGGTTTTGTGCTATCAACAAACAAAAAGGCAACTTCAGTTCTTTCTGAGAGCAGAAACCCGTTTGGAAAAATACCTTTGAAGGAGGCATCGGCATTTCCAGGCTTTTGCAGCCACCATGACCTTACTCTCTTCAAGCCTATCGACGACGAAGACTGGTCGGGAAGCCGAGAGCAGGCGTTTCTGCTCGGTTATCGGGCAATTTGCAGTGAATTGTTCGCGAAGCTTTACCAGTCCGAGGCGTTCCTTCCGGCTGTCATGTCTCTCGCGCCAAGCTTCCAGCAGGATTATTGGCGAGGATTTCAAGAAGGCACTAACTTAGCCCTGAAGCAACTGCGGGACACGAAACGCATTGCGGACGACCAGTTGTTGAATAACTCATACAAGAAGCGATTTATTGCGGTTTCGCTTGGTCGTGACTTTCCGATTCGCGTGGGCGGATGTCTTGCCCCTGACTTTGACTTTCAGGGGCGTCAGTGCTTTGACCTCAGTGACTACGAAACGCCTGTGCAAAATATCAGCATGGCGACCCACACTACTAGCGGCGACGTAGTGGGTGTGTTCACATGGTTTGCTGATTGCGCAGAGATTTCGAGATTTTGCGATAGTTTTTGCAACATACGCCGTGATCACCAAAGAGCAGCATTTGCGCAAGCCTGTATAGAGATTTGTGAGCACACATACCTTTCACCGGAATGGTGGCAAAGCATTCCGGAAGGGAAGGCGTCGAAGATTTCGGCGAGGTTTTTGGACAGCACACCGGGTAAGAGACTGCCAAATTATCTCATTCGCAATGCCCTGTACGACTGTGTGTGAAAAGTGGAAAACCGAAGGCTATTTTTCTGGGACTGATCAAATGCCAAGAGAGATGATTGAGTGTCTCGACTTTTCAACTCTTCCGTCGTTGGAAGTCGGCTCGACCTTCGCTGGTTTAGATTCCGATGTTGAATCGGTGTTACATCCCCTTCCCGCGACACTTGATCGAGCTAGTGCTGCGTTGAAGTTTGCGGCATCCATGTCTAATACCGAGCAGGAAATCGACGGATCATCCGTCAAGATGCGGGAGGCATTCTTTCGCGCTGCCCTTGGGGAGTTCGTCGCGATGGAGGAAATGATCAAATACGATAAACCATCACTTCAATACTCAAAAATACTAAAATGCCAGAGCCCCCTGCTGCATATCTTAAAGCAGATACGCAATCTCCATGTTCATCTTCTGAGTAAGGTTGCCGAGCACACGGAAGTTTCGATAAGGTGGGCTGATCAAGCGTCGCAAATGACCATTTGGTTTATCGAAGACATTTCAATGAGCGACTTTAATCAGCTTGACGGCGCAAAATGGTATTGGGAGAACGACAAAGAGAGAATGCTTTCATGGTTCAACGATAGCCAACGAGCGTGGGGTGTGAATTACTTGATCCAACTGGCTGTCAATCAGTACGTAAGAGAGGCGTTTGCGTAAAGTTTAGCTGCGATAGCAATGGTAGAATGCTTGCGTGCCCAAACGCCGTAGACGCGTGCTCGGAACGACACAGTGCGAAAGCTGCGGTTTACACGCCGATTTTTTGCCCGAACTCATCCCGCCAGGTCATCGACGGGTCCCTCCTGGCCTCAGAAACTGCCGCGCGGGCACGTTTCCGCAGAACACTCGCCGACACTGCCGGTTTCCGGCACTTCTTCTTCTTCCACTTCGGCTATTTGTCGCCTGCTGTCGTTCGGTGTCGTCCTGATTTGAAAAGCCTCGCGAAATCTCACTGGCAGTAGAACCGATAAGCCTGACGAAGCGCGTTTCACGCGTATTATTCGAGTAACGATCAAGGTTCTCGGGAGTCGCGAATTCAGGCAATCGATTACCGAGTGACCAATGAACGAGCCACAAGAGACCCAATCTGCCATATCGAGCGGTAATGCGCCGGTCCTATTGACCGTGCGCGAAGTCGCTGGGATTTGTCGACTGGCAGAGCCGACGATTCGAAAGTTGGCTGCATCTGAAAAACTGCCATCGATCGAAATCGGGGGCTCGATCCGATTCCGACGCGATGCGATCGAATCCCTGATCGGGCCACTGGGAGATTGACCGTCGCGCGCTCGGCACTGGTTCGTCGTCTGGTTGGTAGAACTTTGGGCAGACGATTGGCCGGGCTGCGCGGTGGTCATTTTGAAACATGGACGACTGCCGAATCGCATCGACTTACCAAGAAATCGCAGAGCACTTCGGAGTGTCAGCGCGAACGGTTACCGAGTGGAAGGCAAAGGGCTGTCCTGGCTTCGAAATCAAAGGCCATTACGACATTGAAGCGATTGCGACCTGGTACGCAGTTCAGCCGAAACGTACCGACCAGATCGAGGCGTCGGATCTGCAAGAGGCACTCTTGCGTGAAGACGTGCGAAAGCGACGCGCCGAAGCGGACATTAAATCGCATCAGAGGGACCGAGTTGTCGGAAATTTGATCAGCGAGGAACAAGTCAGTCTCTTTTGCAGCTTGTGGTTCCGCGAAGCATCACGGTCGATGCGGTCAATCAGCAAGAAGGTCGGGGCAGGCTTCGCCCCTTCCGAGTTTTTAGACCAAGTCAAAAACGAGATCGATATTCAAATGGAAACGGCAATTAAAGGACTGAAGACCAAAGCTTCGGTTCTTGCCGGACAGGCGATCGAGCAGAGCGACATTGAACAAACTTTTGGCGTGACAATCGGCGAAGCCACCGGATACGAGATCGTTTTGCGATTGGACGGGCAAGAGGTTGCATCGTGCTGACCTGCGTATCCGAGCCGATCCTTCCGCTGAGCAAATACGTGACATCGTCACTGGATTCGCCGAAGCGTCTATCGAGTTGGGATTGGATCAACCAGCACGCGGTTACCCACAAGGGCGACCCATTTGACGGGGCAAGTTTTCCCTACCTCAAAGGCATTGCCGACGCTTGGGACGATCCCAGGGTTCGGCGCATCGCGTTTCGCGCGTGCTCGCGCGTTGGCAAAACAGAGATCAATTTGGCTCTCCATGCCTGCGCCCAGCATCATGACCCCGACACCGGGATGATTGTAACGCCGACAGAGCGGCTGTTGCAGAAGACAATCAAAGATCGGCTCTGGCCATCGCTCGAACTTAACAGCGAAATTCGGTCGAGCTTGCCGCCAAAGCATTTACGTGCGGCGACGAAGTGCCGGACATCGACATTCATCACCCACGGCGCTTGGTCGGGTTCGCCGGTGACGCTTGGAGACCTGGACCCCAAGTATTTGCACCTCCTTGAAGTTTCTAAATTTAGCCGCGACGACAGCGACGAAGCGGACACGGTTGAATTGACGTTGCAACGTGGTTCTGAAATTGTCGATCGGAAAGTGTTCATGGAATCGACGCCCACACTTGTGGGCACCTGCGCAATCAGCCGCTACGTCGAAGCTGGGACCAATCGGCACTATTTCGTGCCCTGCCCACATTGTGGCGACTTCAGCCCTCTTGAAGTGAATCAGACAAACGACCGCCGCGCGGGTGGTCTTTGGTGGGAAAAAGACAAGGACGGGCGCACAACGCCGGCGCGAGCATACAGGACGGCAACCTACGTTTGCCCGCACTGCACGAACAACTGGGGTGACGAACACCGGCTGGCGCAGATCCGCAAAGGCGTCTGGGTTGCTCCAGGTGAAGTGATCGACCGCACTGGCACAGTCACAGGTACGCCTCACAATGACGGGCCAGATGAATCGTTCAATCTGAATCGGTTGTACGCGCCGACATTCACGTTCGGCGATGTTGCAAAGGAGTATGTCACCAAAATCGGGACTGAGCACGCTCAAGACCTGTTCAACGGCTGGCTTGGGCTGCCGTATGCTCCCATCCGCCGACAGCTCGAATGGGAAGACTTGGCAAAGCGTCTGTGTGTTGGCGGTTGGAACAGGGGGACCGTACCCGAGCAGTGCTTTGCGCTGACTGTTGCGATCGATGTCCAGATTGATCACTTCGTTTGTGTCACGCTTGGATTCTGCCCGAACAAGGTAGGGTATCTGATCGACTTCGGCAGAGTTACTGACTGGCAGGGCGTCAAGGAATGGACAGTGCAAGTTTACGACTGCGAAGACGGCGGGACCGTCTCGCCAATGTTGACGCTGATCGATGCGAAGGACGGAAACCGAAAGGACGAAATCGTTGATGCTTGCCGAGACATGAACAACGATCGCGGGCCGTTTGTATGGCCATCGATGGGCCAAAATCCAAAGTCGTTCAACGGATCGTTTTTCCAGCGGGTCAACGTCGACAGTCAGAACCACGTTGTCAAAAAGGGTTCGCGTCAGATCGATGGTTTGCAACTGGTCAAGGTGGGCACCGCGATCAGCCAAGATTGGCTCAATAACTGCCTCTTCAATCGCAAGCCTGGTGAACGCAACTCAATCATTTTCCCGGCGTGGGCGGCTGAGTCTCGTTCGCTTCATGAACAACTCTTGAACGAATGCTGGGACGCCAAAACGGGGCTTTGGACGCAGAGCGACCGAACAACGCCGGTCGACTTCCGTGACGCTGTTCGATACGCCCGCGTCGGTATCGAGACCTACGTTGGCGGCGATTGGGCAATGAACGCTACTCGACGGCGCACGCCCGCCCCTACGAAGCGAAAGCCAGTTCATGAAGGCGTTGGTGCAACAGTAAAGCGAATCACTGAAGCTTCCCGCCCTGCTGGCTCTTCATTCATCCGCAAGCCTCGATATGTGGTCAACAACCAATGATCGTAATGCGACACCCTCAGAAGCGATCCCCTTTCAGGCGTTCGGTGCGTGATGCCGAGGGAAACATCCTTCGCACGATGGAATTCGCGCCTGGCGAAGTCGTGCGACTAACAGGTGACGACTTGGAGGCCGTCCGCCATGACATCGGCGGTGCGCTCGTCATCGCGAAACTAAACCATTTGGGCATCGGCTCCGCAGAGATCGATTTTGCCGCAACCGAGCGAGCGTCAGGGCGTGACCTGCGCCCAGAGTTCGAACCCAAACCGCCACCGATGCCATTTGACGAATACAATCCCTCGCGTCGGTTGTGGATTGGCAGATCCTCCAAGACTGGCCCCGCTTTCCGCTAAGACCAAACCCCACTTCAACCAACTCTACCCAAGGAACCGAAAACATGAATCAATTATCAACGAAGAAATGGGCTGGCAGCTTCGGTCAGTTCACCGATCCACTGCGGAAGTCGCTTGCACTGGAAGGACTGAGCAGCCAAGCCGTCAAAGACGTTTGGCCGACACTCGCCGACTACGTCGAATCCGAAGCCCTTTCTTGTGAAAAAGGCGAGCGAGCGTATCCAATTGGCTGCAAACCGCAGGGAGTACCATTGCCGCAAAACGCATTCGACGAATGGGACGCAAATGAGGCGTTCTTGTCGAAACTTTGGGGCGACCAAGACAGCTACCTCGAAGCGACGTTGACCGACGGGTTAAGCGATGACCACGAAATGGATGCAGTTCGCAGCAAGCTTGCCGAGATCAAGCGATTGAAAACCCGGCTCCAAAGCCTTGAAGGCAAGCTTCTCAAGCAAGAAGCAATGCCTTCTCGGAATCCTGACGAGCAGACTGTGAAAGTCAACCTGATCAAGACGCAGATCGAAACGACAAAGGCCGAAATTGTAGCCAAGGAAAACGAACTCAAGAAGATTGGCGAGTGAGGATCGATGACTACGGCAAAGATCCGATTCCAAGGCAACCCCGTAAAGGCACTGCGAGACCGCGTTGGGCTTGCCGCGACCAAAGCATACCAAGAAACGGGCGATGTCTTCCACCGCGACCATAAAGATGACCGTTTCACGGAAACGCATGCGAAGAAAGCGGGCTTTCTGCCCCGCAGCGGCTCCGCCCTCGATCGATTGTCAAAAGACTTTCGCAAGAGCTACACCGGTCGCAAGCTTCGGCTGAAGGGGCATACGCGCCCCTTGGAATTCACCGGCAAAACCAGGCGGTCGACAGAATCCCATCGCATTGACGCGGTGTCATCGATCCTGACCGACGGCGATGGCAAGGGAGAAGTGCAAGTCAGTTACCCGCAGGCCAAGGGCTTTAATCGCAAGAGCCGACACACTGATATCGATATGCGTGATGAGTTCCAGCGCGTCACGGCAGCAGAGCAACAACAATTAGGCAAGGTCTTCAAGAAGTCTCTCGCCGACAACCTCAAAACGCAATAGACGAGCAATGTCAGAAAACACAATCGTAAAACTGGACGGCGACGAAAAGGGACTTGTCCAGGCTTTCAACAAGTCAGAACAGGCACAACAGAAGCTGACAAAATCGATAGGCGCATTCGGTGCCGATGCGAAACGCGCCGCGGCGCAGGCTGTCGGTGCGGTCGGCGAAGTGCAAGGTGAAGTCGTCAACTTGGACAAGGCAGTTGCGGTTGCTGGCAAGAATCTTGCGGGCATGCCAAAATCTGTTCGGGACGCCTTCAAAGGGCTTGTCAAAGACACGGGGCTTGCGAAGTCAGAATTTGAAAAGATCGACGCGACTATCGATCAGCTACGTCAGACCACGGACCTGACCGAAGCGCAGCTAGAACGTATGCGTCAGAAGCTGAAGAAGGCTGCTGATGCTGCCTCGATGTCGAAAGCTGCCAAGGAGAACAAACGAAGCGTCAGCGCGATGGTGCGCAATATCGGTCAGCTTGGCCCCGAAGCCCAAAAAGCTGTCAGCGCCGCGAATGCTGATCTTGCGAAGCTTGGAGCGGGGGCACAGTCGCTTGACGATATGCTTCGCAAGATGCGCCGCATTGGACCAGAAGGCAAGCGACAAGCCGAAGCGCTGGAGCGAAGCTTCAAGGTATCGCTCGACAAAGTCGAGACCGAATTCAAAGGCCCGCTGGATGATATCCGCAAACTTGGTCCCGCTGGCAACAAAGCAGCAGATGAGATCAAGCGGGAACTTGTGACCGCTGGCCACGTTAGCGAACAGGCTATGTCTCGCATCATGAAGCCATTGACTGGACTCGGCAGTAAAGTAGCGGCAACCGCTGCGAAGGCCCAAGCGAGCTTCACGACAGCCGCCAGCAAATCTACGAAGGCTTGGGGGGCGTTCGCCGCGAAGATGACCGCCACATTGGGTGGCGTTGCCGCTGTCACTGGGACGGTGCGTATTGCAGTCGATGAAGTGAACAAAGCCCTAGAGCGGCAAGCGGCACTTCGCGCCGCTGCCAAAGATGCTAACACAGACCTTGCAACAGTCCAGGCGACTGCGTTGCAGAACCTGACCGGGCTATCTCCCGAGGTTCAGAAGGATTTAATCGACACCGCGCCGCGTCGGATTGCGAACGACACGGGAACGGGGATAGTTGGCGCCAAGGAGCTAGCGGAAGCAGCGGGCGTCGTGATGTCGTCAGGCGTGAGCCGCCCTGAAGTGATTAAGGAGGTAATGTCAGCATCTGCCGACATCATGCAGCTATCGCCAGAATCGATCAGCGAATTCGCGAAAGCGGTTGCGGGTGCCATGAAAGCCAGCGGACAGCAAGACGACGCAAACGCAGTTCGCAATGTCGCTTCGGGTGTTATCGCGGGGATGAAGGGAAGCGGTGTTACAGACTTGGGGCAGTTTTCCGCGACTGCTCCGAGGGCTCTTGCCTCTGGCGCTCTCGCGTCTGATGGCGGATCAATGGCAGAAGCAATCGGGGCATTCGATGCGCTGGCTATCGCGGGCGCTGCCTCGCAAAAGACCGGCGACGACAAGGGCGATCGGTCCAGCACTTTCGCTTCCCAGATTGTGGGTAAGCTTGACGAGTATTTCGATAGCAAAGTGATCGAGCAGAACGCGCGGCCCAATCTGATCAAGTCGAAACAGACGGATTTGAAGACTGCCCAGGCCGCTGGCGACAGCGAAGAAGTGACGAGACTGAAAGCCGACATTGCGGATTTGCGGGCCAAAAATCGCATCAACTTCACGAAGGCCCCTGGGACACCGCTGGCACGCTTGCAGGCGATCCACCGGTATCAACTGCAAGATGACTTCAAGGCGTCTGCGGGGGCGTTCGGGGACGCCACTTTCAAAGGTGTCATCGACGATCTACTTCGGGGTGGGAGTGTCTTCCAAGACGTGATGCGGACCCGTCAGGACATCACGGGGCAATTGAAGGGCGCATCGGCTGGCAGCTACGCCGCAAATCTCATTGTCCAGCAGGAGAGTTTGCAGCCGACCACACCCATGAACATCAAAAAGGCATCTGCCGCAGGCGAATCTGCGGGCGAGTTGGCAACCCTGGACGCTACAGGGAAGGCAGTATCGCAAGCATCCCTGGACATCGTGAAGCAGGCGGTCAGGGCGACCGAGGACACAGTAGGCGAATCCGTCAATCTGCTGGCAACTGGCTACCGTCCGAATCCGGTGATGGAGTGGATGGGTTTCGGCGGATCGATCGAGCGAGACGGTTTTGGAGGCGGAGACCTGAAAAGCGTTGTCCGCGCACAGGACTTTCTGCAAGGTCAGGAACGAAGCTACTACACGAAGAAGGTAGAAACGACTGACGGGGCGGAAACACTTGGAGTTCGATCTACGCAGATTGTCGACCGCGATGTTTCCGAGATCCCCCAAAATGATCTACGTGAAGCGAACGCCTTTCGCCAGGCAGCAGCCGCTAACGAGAAACTTCTTGCTGACCTGAGCGTGTTCCCTAGAAGCGAAATCGAGAGCGCGATTCGGGAATTCAAGGCGATTCGAAGAGACCAAGAGGCGACGTTTAACCGCGATGGCAATCTGTCTCCGATCGAAAATGAGATACTCGCGAAGAACAATGCGTTGCTTGAGCAGATGCTATCAGTGCTCAACCGGAACGCCGACGCTGCTGAGGCGACCGCAGACGCTACCGCTGTGACCGCAGGCAACACGGCGCCACGCGACGAGTTCGATCCCAACGGGGCGCAGCGCGCGGCCAACGCGGTGCGGTGAATCAATCCACGAACGCTGACCTAGCTGACCCAGGGTTCGCCCTCGGATTCGATTAGCCACTTCAGCTTCGCCGCACTGATCCTGTAGCTTTCAGTGCTTGGTTGACTTTCGCTTTTCCAAAAGCTGCTCTTGCAAGTCTTGGTTGTTAGGATCACGTAGCTGCCTTCACACCATAGACGCGAAGAAACAAACATGTCGGATTGCCCGCTCGCGGATTCATGATGGGAGTCTACAAGATTGATCTCGCCAGATGGTTCTTTGTTGGTTTGCATACCTGACTATTTCACGAACGTGGGGCAAAAAACTAAGATGTGTAGTGTCCTATGATACTGCGAAGTACTTGCTGCGTAGCCATGCCATCGCCCTCTCAAACTGCTGTTGGCTTGGTCGCACGTAGTGGCTATCTGCAACATTGGACGGCGCGTGCCCAAGAAAATGCTGGGCATAGGCGCGGTATTCGCCGTGTTCGCCAAGCTTGCTGGCAGCGGTCGAGCGGAAGCGTTTGAACCCGATCGGCTTCGCCCGATCCATACTGTCTCGCAATCGAGACATCGCTTTGGCCACCGCGTCGGTGCGTTTGACTTCGCCGCCAGCCTCCCTGACCTCGACCAGCGGCTTGCCCTGTGCGTTCAGCAAAACTCGGTCGCCATCTTCTGATGCGTTCGCCTTGAGCAGGCTGAGAGTCTCTGGCCAAAGCGTACGTGCAACCTCGGGCACGCTCTCCATGTTGTCCGTCTTTGACCTCTTGCGTGTGATCACGCCGGTCGACAGGTCAACTTCAGAATGACGCAGGTCCGCGATATCGGCTTGGGTAAACCCGCAGTTGAGCCCCAACAGGATATAAAGCCTTGGGCGTCCAGAAGCCGCGCCGAGGATTTCCGCGATTTCGGCATCCTCGTAAACCTCGACAGGTCTCTTCGTCACTTCGACCTTGAACTTGTTGGCCTGGATGAGTCTTGGCAGGGATTCCAGGTGCTCGCGCTCGAATGCCCACGTTGCGAACTGCTTGACCGATGCAATCTTGTCCCGCTTGGTCGATGACACAAGGTCCTGAGACTTCACGTCACGCAGGTAGGTGTCGAGGGTTGCTGATGAGAGCGCTTCCCCCAGCCCGGTATTGGTCGGCAGTGTTGCGAGAAACGAATCGAGATCACGCCGGACGTTGTCTGCTCGCTTCAGGCTTGATTCTGCTTTGACACTCGCAACAAACGCTTTCGCAAGCTGGTGAATACCGCTTGCTTTTTCGGGTTCCTGTTCCCACGGTGGAATGCCCACGGCGTGTTTCGGGCTGCTCCCGGTGTTTTCGTGAAACTCAACTGGAAACTGAAAGTGAACCGATTCCAGTGTCTCGGCGGATTCGGCGACTTGGTCCCGCAGAAATTCAGCATCACTGCGTCCTGCGACTTCGAGATTGTTAACAGCGGGCTCGATGATCTCCTTGACGAACTTGCTTTCTAGTGCCTGCCAAATCTTTCTGGTTTCCGGCGTGTCGTCGTAAGTGGTGACCACTTCCTGCTGTACTTCACGCACGGCATTCAGAACGGGGGCCCAACTGGCTTTCACTTGCTCCAGGCGAGCCCCTTCGTCGGCTGCCTCGATCTCTGCCTTCATTCTGAGCCAATCGCGCCAGCATCGCTGGTAACTCGCGACCTTGCCCTCAGCAGCAGCACCGCCGGGGTAATACCACTTGCCACGAAACTTGATTGACCAACGGCCAGACTGGCCGGGCTTTCGGGGCTTGTTCCAATACAGCTTGTATCGGTCTGCTTTTCGCCTGCCCATCTTGCACCCTGAATCTCGTTGACAAAAACTTTGACAAATAAACTGCCAAGGAATTGTACAAAATTTTTGTCAGCGGGTGCTTTTGACACCGCGATTTACGGTGCTTTGCAGTCGGGGCGACACGATTCGAACGTGCGACCTTCTGGTCCCAAAAAGGTATTTTCTCTTATAAGAGAAACCGTGTTTTCTCGGCGTTTCCTCTCGAAAAGTAGCAAAATACCAATGTTTTAGAGGTGACGCAAACCGGTACACAGAATCGCATTAAAACACGGCAAAAAGCGGTACTTCCGAGCACCCCCCGAATGCCAAAACGGTATGGAACTCCCCACCGACTTGTTCCCCACGCGACCAATTTGAGGCAATCGATGGACCAAAAATTGGGCGTTAATTACCACTCGAGCGTCATTTCAAATCGATGCATCTCCGGAGGACACGCAGAGCGATGAAGGCCAAAAAATCCCTCGCCGCCACGACGCTTCTCCATCGTTTTGCCCCCATCGTTTTGCCATCTCAACAGCAAAAATCACCAGCCTCAATGGTCAGTAAAATTCAAACACGCTGCACCAAACAGACTCCCGACCGAGGCCAATCCAATGCAAAGGACCAAGTGCACAGAATCCAAGTTCACCCGTGCTGAGTTCTATGAGTTGGTTTGGTCAAAGCCGGCGACTCATCTTGCCAAAGAACTCGGCTGCAGCGACTCGGAGATCGGCATACTTTGCAAATCGCACGACATCCCAAAGCCTTTTGCGGGCTACTGGATGATGCTGGTCCACGGCAAAGCCCCCGAGCGCCCGCCCCTACCGATCAGCGACGGGGAAGCAAGCCGAATGATCACCGTGATCAACCGCGCAGCGGAGGCTTGTTCTGACGAGGAGCCGAAGCGAGAGCCGCAATATGATGACGAGATCCTTCAAAAACTAGATTTGGTCGCGCAGCTTGGTCCCCTGCGTGTCGGTAAGGCTCTCAGGAGCCCCCACAGTTTGGTGTCCAAAACCCAAGCTCAGATTGCTGAAAACACGACAGACTGCAAAAAGCGTCGTTTGCCCGAAAAGGACTACGGCCGCTACTCAAGATCGCGGGACATGCTCGCCGTCGAAGTAAGCCCAGGAATGACCGGACGAGCGCTTCGCATCATGGATGCATTCATCAAGCGGATTGTCCAATTGGGAGGCAAAGTTGAAATCAGGCGTTGCGGTTACGATCGACGCGAGCGAGCAACGACCGTTGTAATCGCCGGCGTAGACGTCACCACGCTCCGACTTCGAGAGAAACGCAAGAAGGTTCCATCGACGAAGAAGGACGAGTTTTGGGATCGCTGGGGCGGAAACCGAATCGAGCTGGTACCAACTGGCATTCTTCTTTTTGATCTCGGGCCAGGTAGCTTTGGGAGAGAACTGCTAATCGATGAGACGAATAGAAAACTCGAGGATGGATTAAACGATCTGATCATTCGCCTGATCAAGAAAGCAGGGGAAATCCGCATTCAGAAACGAGTGGATGCTGAACGAACCGCCCGATTGGAGAGGCAGCAAGAGATCGACAGAGAACGAAAAAAGCTGATCAAAAAACGCAAGAAGGAGCTTCGCCAGCAAAAGAAAAAGGAGCAGGAGCGGATTGACGCACTCGTCAGCGATGCCACCTGCTTTAAAATGGCCCGCGCCATCAGAACCTATCTGCACGCACTTTCCTGTTCCTTGGCGACCGAGGAGGGGACAATCGCAATCGACGGCGACACCGCACAGTACTTGCGATGGGCGCACCAACAAGCAGATCGCTTGGATCCGCTCTGCGAGTCACCCCATTCAGTGCTCGACGAAGATCTCAACACCTCGGGGATTGGACCGAATCGTCCACGGTAGCCGTCTTCCGCGCAGTTCTCGCGTTTCACTTCACCGATGCCTGACAAGACCAACAGATCAGCATTGCCTTTGGAAACAGAAAACACGCGATCGGTTCCAAGAACATTTATCCGGTCTTGCTACGCCGCACTCGGTAGACACCCAAACCGATCGTCAGCATGCCAATCGAGGCGATACTGAGACGGACCCAAAGGGGCAGGTCTTCCTTATCGACGAAGTAAGCACAGGCGAGCCCCAGACCGCCGCAAAGAACGGCGCACTGCGAGACTGACGCGAGAAATGGCAGCGGCTCTACCGACAATTCGCCGACGTGGTCCGCCGGGAGTTGATTTGGTGTCCGATACGGATTTGTTGAACTCATATCGAAATTGTACGGCAGATTGGCAGGCGATCACGCAGCGATTCAGCAAGAACGAGCTTGTGATTGCGTCTCATTCATCGCCCTGAATCCAAATCAAATGTTCGCATCCCCATCACCGCGAAGCAATCTCCGACGTCGACCGTCGCGCGAACGATTTCAATCACCTCGGCAATCGCCGCCCCCCGATTGAAGAAGTCACCGACCAAAACTAGTCGCCGGTCCTTATGGCGATTGGCAGCACCATAGCGGCGATACCCAAGAACCTTCAGCAGAGATTTCAGTTCGTCCGCGTGGCCGTAGACGTCACCGATAATGTCGTATGCTGGCGTGCTATTCTTCATCCGTGACATAACGGGTTGAGGACACGGCACTTTTTGTTGAAAGCAAGCTGCGGTTCCGTATTCCTCTGTGAATTCCGAACGTTAAAAGTCTTGAAGTCAGTCACCCTGATCCGTTGGGAGTTCGACTCCAGTCGTCTCGTTAGGGATTCCTCTGACGTCAGCCGATGATTCCGGATAGATCCAGAGCGTAATCTCCGATAGCGGCGGAAACGAATGGGGGATGAGGGATAAATCGAAGGGCAGGTCAAGCTGAAGTGCTTCCGCTAATGGCGTTGTCAGAAAACCATTCTCGTCGCAGTAACGCGCAACCAGTTTGAGGTATCTCCGAAGAAGTAGAATCGCGGGAAACCCGTTCTTTTTCGCCATCCATTCGAGCATGTCGCGACCCTGTTTCGAACTGTTGCATTTGCGGCACGTCCAAACAAGATTGTCTGCATCGTCAGCGCCACCGCGGACCCGAGGGATTAGGTGGTCAATCGATAAGTTGTCCGTCGCACCGCAGTAGCAGCAAGCTTGTGGCATAGTCATTTTGAGGCGTTCGTCATCGTACAACGATCGAATTGCCATGGTGCCATTTTTCAGTCCGTTAAAAAGCCTGCTTCGAATGATGTGATGGGTTCGTTGGTAGCTCCTGCACCCGCCCTGAAGTGCCGCGTCGGCGCGGGCAAGATTCGCGTACGACCATGCGATGTGGTCACTGACGGTGATGATTTCAGGTTTGCGCGCTTTCTTGATCGGCGTGGTCATGTTGAATTCGAATGCGATAACGCATTTGTGATGGGCTGAATCGCAAGATGCAGACGTTTGGACTCAAGCAATTACGCTGCTTACCATCCCAATGTTGCCAATACACGAACTCTCAGAGTGGCGTAGCCAGGCACCTTGGCCGCTACCGTTTACACGGATTAGCGAAACTGCTGAAACTCACTACCAAGCAATTCGATTAGCTGATCGGCTGTAAGGCTTTGAAGATCGTATGTCTTTTCGAGTTGTCGAATTCTAATCGGAAATCGATGCATCAGATTGCCGGCTACTACTTTTCCTGGGTTCGTAAGACCCTTCCTTGGACGGCCTGTAGAATCGTCCCAGTAGAGTCGATCAAGAACCTCAAAGACGCACGGTATACGAGTAATGTACAAACGCTTAAATACGTCACTTGTATATTTGTCCAGATTGTGGACGCTCGTATCTAAAAATAGACGATTGTGGCTGGGAGCGATGTGTTGTACGTACCACGCGACGAACAGCAGGTGCCGATAGAAGTAGCGTGACTCGTGAGGCATGTAGACGTACGTGTAGTCGTTTCTGACTTTGCGATTTCCAGCAACTGCAGGGCAAATTTGGTCGAAGAAAAAAAGCGAAAGCCAAGTCCATAAACCATCGTCTTTTCGCAATGTCTCCGCTGAAATGCAGTCAAGTTTTGCGTGAAGGTATTCAGCTGCTTCTCGCCTCGAATCAAACGATCTCGATTCGATCTCAATGGTCTCCGTTGTCAGCGACGTGAATTCATCACTTTCAAGCACTTCCCACGGCGTTGGCGTTGACGGTGCGTCTCGACATGTCCTGAGGAACTTGCGAAATGCTTCAATTCCAGATGGGTTGAATCTCCGTACATGCATCGCTCACTCGTCTCCGTATCCCGACGCGTACCCTGAGCTCACAAACTTTGATCGCAATTCGTGCAATTCGCAAAATGATTGCACAACAATTTCGGTCCATTCCTCGGCGGCTTCCGTGTCATCGGGCGGTGGCGGATCTTCGTGGTCGGGGTGAAGCTTGCGTCCGAACGCCAGCCAGAGTACCGGCCAACGGTCGTCGTTTTCGTCCGGTTCGGCTCCCTCATTGATCGCTCGAGTCAGAACTTGACGCATGACTTGTGGATAGATCAGCGAAAAGAATACCGGATCGGATCGGATACTCTCGGACAGTCCGGGCACATTCTCGTTTACAAGCAGGTAAACATCGTGGTCGCGGAATTCCAGCTTCCATAATTCCTGACCCAGCGGCGCTCTCTCGACAGGCAGGATCCCCTTGCGGCCGCTAACGGTTTGCTTGCCGGTTGTGAGCGGTTTGATATTCTCCGCGACACCAAGTAGGCGGCCGATGTGCTCGCTTCTGTCGATGATTTTCAGTGAGAAAAAGACATTTTGGCCATGAAGATCGCTGAGCGGTAATTGCTTTGGTTGCTTCAATTGTCCAACGGTGCCGCAGGGATATCTGCGAACCAGCGAAGATCCAGCGCAAGTTACCTCCATGACGACTGAAGCATTTGGATCCCATGCGTGTTCGCCGAAATCGATGTTCGCGCTAAATGATCTAGGGTCACCGTCATCAACCGCGATCGCGACGCAGTCTCGTGAAACACGTTTTCTGCCAAGAGAATTGACTCGCTTGATCATGTGGCGACCTCTCCTGAGTTTGCATATTCATCCAATTGCGATTCCTCCAGTTCGACTTCGTCGATTCGCACAAACAAATCGCGATGGATATCGAACCCTGACACGGTCAGGCTGAAGTCCGGATCCGTGATTTCCATTTCGATGACATTCCCTGCCTTCGCGGTAGCTTTCACGTTCGTGAGCTTAAAATTCAGGCTTGAAGCTTTTGGCTTTCGAAAATCAAAGTCGAATTTGCTCCAGTGCTTCATTGGATTTCCGCTTGGCAGATCGTATGCGACCGTGACCCGCAGAATCGCTCCCTCGGGAGTTGGCAGACTAGATGAGTCGCAAATCGTAAAGCCGCCCGTTTTTCCCTGCATTCGGTACCAGTGAGGCGTTGGATCAGGCGGGTCAAAATCCCTCGTCCTTTCACCGCCCTCCTTTGGCTTTCGTTTCGGCTGGGGTGCCGTAACCTGCTCAATCGAAAAGAAGTCACTGAGTAAGTCAAAGTCTACTTTGTCTGGAGGTGGTGTAAGCAACTCAGCCAATCCATCGATGATCTTGACGAAAAACTTCACTCGTCCTTTCCACGTCTTCCAAACCCGATTGGGACGTTCATCATTCGAGGTATCCCAACTGACGTGCGACGGACCTTCAGTGTCACCCAGCAGAGACGCGAGCGGCCCAGGATCGACAACAACCAGCCCCTTTGTGCCGCGCATGGATGGCTTGGAATTGAGCCGAGTGATCGTCATCCCTTCGCGGACGTAGTAGCTCTCGTAACGGTCGGCCACAGGCGTGCGTTGCAGAAAAACCGTTAGCTCCCCGATGTCAGCTTTACCCACCTTTTTGGGCAAGGCAGCACGAACTCGGATCGCGACCAACTGCTCAAGAGCAAATCGCTTGCGAAGCTCCGCCAGTGTCGCGGCCGAGAATGCATTCTCATCCATGACCGGCACGCGTGACTCGCCCAGCACATTTGTTGGCACCGCTTGACCGGCGTTCGCCAAGCAGTCGCGCGCGAAATCAAGCGGTGGCGGATTGCTTAGTTTTTGTCTCGATTTGCCAGTCCAGCTAAGCTTGCTGCAAACGTGATCGATGGAGGTATGATCGAGCCGGAATTCGGAGTTCCGGCCAGGAAGTCCGGGCCCAGCGACATCGACGATCAGCTCTTGTTTCAGAATCGGTACGAAGAAGTTGACCGCAACCAGTCGCAAGATGCTTTCCGCCTTCAGCTCATCGGCGACATAGGGAACAACGACCGACAAACCGGGCTCGTCGGTACGCGTCAAATTCCATTCGCTTGCGAATTGCACCAAGTCCTTTTCGTGACTGATGGGCAACGGTGTTTCCGCTTGGTTGTTTCCGCTGCACCAGAAACCCTCCGGCGCAAATTCCGTTCCGTTGTATTTGTGAATGCGCAGCACAGCTTGCCCCATCAGCAGACGTGCACCGTCCGACTTGCGGACCGTTAAACCGAGCATGCATCCGACGCGACTCGCGGCGCGATAGACCGTTTTCCCCAGTCCCCATCGCCCAAGATCATCACCAGTCTTGCCACTGCGTCCGATGTTTCGCCAGAACCAAAAAAAATCCTGGCAGTCATGGCTGCCTTCCTGCGGATCAGTTGCCAGCAGCGGATCACCGTCCAGTCCCCGTGTCCCAAAGTCTTCGCAAACCAGGTAGCCATGATTCAGCTGAGGAACCCCCGATCCGTTGAACTCCACGTCGCGATACACCAAGCCTGGTTTCAGTCGCGCAAAGTAGGTCGCAAGACGGTCGTCGTCGGGAAGGGAAGAATGCGGATGCAGGGCAAAACAGACACGAACCGGCCCATCGTCGCTCCCCGCGTCGATCGAGTTTTGCAGCACTTCACGGACCAACGCATCAGTCCCGGCGTATTCGTCTTCGCCCGCCTGTTCGGTTTTGAAGAGTTCCGTTTCGTTCGGATCGCGGCGCACCGCCGCGCCGGACAATTGTGCGAAAATCCACTGAGTCATCTGTGCCCTGTCGAAATATTCTCATAGATGTCAACTCGCTGTGAGTCAGAATTGTAATGCGTTTTTATGTCCTCCGGGGAGTCCAGCGGCTGAACCACTTGATGCCACGACGGCACTAGGCTGTTAAAACCTGCTCTGCCAAGAGATCTACGAAGCAGTAATTAGGAGGGGCAACGAGTGCGAAGGCACTCACAGAAGTCGTGGTCGAAAAACCATGAATCAGGGACGATCTGACGAAGGTCGAAGAAATTTAGCGAGGTCATAAAACAACGTTGAGATTTCTCTCTGATAACGCATTTGAGGAACGGTTTGCTGAGAGGCAGGTATCCATTCGTGACGAACCATGTGTCCATGGCCTGGAGACCGAATTAGCTTAGCCACATGCATTCGAGCAAAATGGCCGCGTTCATCACGGTTGAATTCAAAGTCTAATTGGTGAGTTGCAGCGTCAATCGATCCAAGCCCTGGTCATCGAGTTTGGCGATCGCTTTGAAGAGGGTTGGGCGCTCACGAATCCTGATCCTGATTGATTCGGGGATCTTGTCAGCAAGCATCATCAAATCATATTCGTCCGCATTGAGTGTTGCTGCCAACCTTTGGATAAAGGTCTCCGACGGATAGTCACCGAACTGCAAACCGTCGTTTTCGACTTTGCAAATGTACGAAACGCTTACGCCCATTTGCTCCGCCAACTGTTGTTGGGTTAGGTGACGCGAAACGCGTAGTACTCGCACCTTTTCGCTGAACTGCATTTCTCGGCACTCCGCTGATTGTGGGGGCCCCCTGCAGAGTGTATGCTTCCGTCACTATACGGTCAAGAAATGCTCGCTCTGAATTCCCAATGTCCAAGTTCTTTGACGATCCGATACTCAATTCGCCCTACGACTATCCCGATATGCATTGGGAACTAGTGAATGGCCAACCGACCGAGAAAATCATCGGGAATCGTCGTCGTGCTGAATTTATTACACCAATCCCCAAGACGAAAAAGCAAAAACAGTCCAAACGGCAGCAAGAACTCAGTCTTGGTCACGATGACGGCCTGTCGACCGAGAATCAAAGATACGATGAGATTCCCATCATCAATGAATTGCGAAGCCATGTAGACGAGTGGCGAAAATGGCCCAACTCGAGTGAGTGGCAAGTCACTCCTGAGACTGCGAGACTCCTCCAGCATTGGCGGCACCATGATTTCCAGGGTATCCGGCCTTTCTTTTGCCAAGTCGAAGCTGTTGAAGTCGCCATCTGGTTAACAGAAGTCGCCCCAAAGTCAGTGACTGGAAAAAAGTTTCTCGCGCACCTTGCCAACGCGAACGCCGAAGCCAACCCGGAAATCATGCGGTTGGCGCTGAAGCTTGCCACCGGTGCCGGAAAGACGACCGTGATGGCGATGCTAATTGCCTGGCAAGCGCGACCAGATCACCCGTGAACCGGAACAGGTAAAAGCGTTTCGCGACACATGGAAAGACGGCATCAACTCCTACCTCACATACTTAAAGGACAGGCTTGAGGTATCAAGAGAGTTGTTGCATGAAACTGGCTCGATCTTCGTACAGATTGGAGACGAAAACTTACATCGAATACGCGCAGTCCTTGACGAAGTTTTTGGACCTGAGAACTTTTTTTCATTGATTACCTTGCGAAAGCTATCACTACTACCAGCAAGTCGGACGTGCTGGTCGTGCAGTCGAGAATGCTCTGGGCGTCCTACTCCACGGTTCGGAAGATGATGATATCGCAGACTTCTTTATACGCAATGCATTTCCACCGCAGGCACACGTTGACAAGATTATTCAGGCACTTGACGAAAGCCCCGATGGACTCTCGGTTCCAAGGCTCCAGTCCTCGTTGAATCTCACGAACGGCCAGATAACCAGCGCGATCAAGTACCTCTCTGTCGAGTCGCCCTCACCGATCGCGAAAATTGGTTCAAGCTGGAACGTGACAGCATTCGCAGCAACCTACAGGGTCGATTCTGAGATGATCGCCGCAATCACAAAGATACGACAGGACGAACAAGCGGAGATGCAGCGGTATGTGGACAGCGTCGAATGTCTGATGCACTTTTTGAGCAATTCGCTCGACGACCCAAATGCAGCCAAGTGCGGTCAGTGTGCGAATTGCGTTGGCCGGCCTCTCGTCGCTGTTAACTACGATAAAACTCTCGCGATGAAAGCCGTCCATTTCCTGCGCCGTAGCTTTCAAGAACTCGAACCAAGAAAGTCGTGGCCAGCTCACAATCCGCTTCCGGCCTACGGATTTTCTGGGAAAATCACTGATGATTTGCGAGCATCGGAAGGAAGGGCGCTCTGTCTGTGGAGGGATGCCGGTTGGGGGGAGCAGGTCGCTCACGACAAATATGAAACGAAGCGCTTTGACGATTCGTTGGTTGATGCGTGTGCGTCAATGATCGAACAATGGAGTCCCGAGCCATACCCCACGTGGGTTGCATGCGTGCCCTCTCTAAACAATCCGACAATTGTTCCGGATTTCGCGGAGCGATTAGCTGCTAAACTAGGAGTACCATTCGTTCACTGCGTTCAGAAGATTCGTTCTACGCCGCCGCAAAAAGAAATGCGAAACAGTTTCAAACAAGCAAGCAATTTGGACGGTGCGTTTCAGATTTCGCATCAAAAGATGCCAACCGGAGCATGCCTCTTGGTGGATGACATTGTTGATTCAAAGTGGACTTTCACCATTATCGCTGCGTTGCTTCGGCAGCGTGGGTGTGAAGCCGTGTTTCCGATGGCGTTGGCGCTCAGCTCGCCGCGAATGGATTGAGGGAATTTGAAATGAGCACTACCGCTCAACCGCTTAGCGAAGACGCAAAGGCAATCATGCTGCTTGCAGGTTGGTTCGGAGAGAAGAACGCTGGCTGTGATCCGTTAAGTCAGACTGCGTACAGCTCACTTGTGAGTTGGTTGGTCAAGAATCAAATGCGTCCGGCGGACGTACTTGAACTAGATGACTTGCATGACGCAGCGAACGCAGCAGGTGTCGACAAGCAAAGATTCGAGAGGCTACTCAGTCGCGGAGTGCAGCTTGGTTTTGCGGTCGAAGAATGGAACCGAAATGGGATTTGGATCGTGTGCCGTAGCGACGATGACTACCCAACTCGCTATCGAAAGAGACTAAAGTCGCTGGCACCACCAATTCTCTACGGAATCGGCGACAAGTCTCTATTGGCAGGAGGCGGTGTGGCGATTGTTGGCTCTCGGAACGTTGATGCTGCGGGTGAAGAATTCGCACGAGAAGTAGCAGCATGGTGTGCCAGAGGAAGCTATCCCGTTGTTTCAGGCGGAGCGAGGGGGGTAGACAAGACTGCGATGGAAGGCGCATTGCGAGCGGGAGGGACCGTCATTGGTGTGCTTGCCGACAGCTTGCTGAAAACCAGCGTAAGTCGCAATGCACGAGAAGCGATTGCGGAAAACCAATTGCTGTTGATCTCACATTGTCATCCCAAGGCTCGGTTCACAGTCGGCACAGCGATGGGGCGTAACAAACTGATCTACGCCATGGCAGATGCGGGGCTCGTCGTCAGTTCCGAATACAAGAAAGGTGGCACGTGGGCTGGTGCCGAAGAGGAATTGAAGCGCAAGACGCCGCAGCCCGTATTCGTGCGAAACGGTCCCGGCTCGCCAGTGGGGAACGCAAGGCTACAAGAGTTGGGCGCTGTTGCATTTCCTGACCACTGGAAAGACCTTGATCCATCATCCCTCCACGAGATCATTGACAAAGCCCGGTCTCACTCGCTAGCTCAGAAGACGCCGCTGTTCCCGATCGACGACACATGCGCTGACGACAAAACAAGCGAAGCCAATGCGAACGGAAAAGACGAAGTAAGGACCGAAACGTCACATGCTGACGAATCAGTTGCGGTTCCAAAGACGGCGTATGACGCTGTGCTTGAATTGCTGCTGCACTCCCTCGCGGAACCTTTGACCCTCGCTGAAGTGGCCGAACGTATACAAGCGAAACAGAATCAGGTTCAGGATTGGCTGAGCCGAGCCGTTTCGGAATCGCGGGTCGTGAAGATGAATCGGCCAGTGCGATATCTCCGTAATGACGGGAAAAGTCAGAACTAGCCCTCAATCAAGCGAACGCTTGATGGTGAAAAATTGAAAAAACTCGAAACCCTCGGCGTTTTGCGGGTGTATTGGAGATAACGACAACTTCAACGCACTCACTCAACGGAGGATTTCGAGTGAACGACAACTTACGCCGTCGGTTGCTGCGCCGCAAGCGAGTTCTTCTACAACGTATCGACAAGAAGAAGGGTAAGACACATACGCCCATGATTCGCCCCTTGCGGGCAAAGTACGAACTGGCCGAGAAAGTTGAGGCGGTTTCCTGTGGCGGTATCGGCATGGTCATGCAGCTTGTCGAGCAACTCGGATTGCGAAAGCACATCAACCAGTCCGCACCGGTGTTCAAGCTTCACGCGCCGTACGACGAAGCCGATCACGTGCTCAACATTGCCCTGAATCTATTGGCCGGTGGGACCTGCCTCGAACATTTGGAGCATCGCCGCACCGACGAGGCGTATCTGGACGCACTGGGCGCTGAACGGATTCCCGATCCGACAACTGCTGGTGACTTTTGCCGTCGTTTTGATGGCTTCAAGCTACTGCTATTGATGCAGGGAATCAACGTGGCACGCAAGAAGGTTTGGAAACAACAATCCGATGCGTTCTTCGAGCAGGCCACCATTGAAGCCGATGGCACGATGGTCGAGACTTGCGGTGAAAAGAAAGAGGGCATCGGAATCAACTACAAAGGACAATGGGGCTACCATCCACTGGTCGTTACGCTCGCGGAAACCAACGAGTTACTGTACCTGGCCAACCGCAGCGGCAATCGCCCGAGCGGTGAAGGCTCATCGTTCTACTTTGACAGGGCGATCGAACTATGTCGCAATGCTGGGTTTCGAAAGATCCTGTTGCGTGGCGACACGGACTTTTCGTCAACCCAACATCTCGATCGATGGGACGCGCAGGATGTCCGTTTCGTGTTTGGCTATGACGCCAACAAAACACTGACCGCAATTGCCGACTCCCTCGACGAATCAGCATGGAAACCGCTTCTGCGGCAGAAAAAGACTTCTGAGAATCCGCGTGCAAAACGACCCAACTACAAAGAGGAAATCGTCGTAGAAAACGGCTACGAGAACAAGAAGCTGCGTGCTGAAAGCTATGCAGAGTTCCCGTATCAGCCTGGCAATTGCAAGCGTCCCTACCGGATGGTTGCCGTTCGCAAAGACATCGACGTCACGAGTGGGCAGCAATTCTTGTTCAGCACCGAAAAGTACTTCTTCTACATCAGCAACGAACCAAAGGAAGAAAAACAGTCGCGTGAACTGATCGGAGACGGCAACAATCGCTGTGATCAGGAAAACACGATTAGCCAGCTCAAGGCGAGTCACGCATTGACCGCGCCGCTGGATTCGCTGGAAAGCAACTGGGCGTACATGTTGATTGCTTCTCTTGCCTGGACGCTGAAGCTTTGGAGTGGAATGATGGTCCGCGTCAAAGGGAATCCCGGGCAGAGAAAGACGCGAAAACGCCTTCGTGATCGTGTGATCAAAATGGAGTTCTCGACGTTCTTGACTTCGTTGATCCAGATTCCGGCCCAAGTCATCCGCTCATCGCGTCAACTGAAGCTGCGGATTTTGACATACCGTCTCGGCGTCGAAAACTTGTTCACACTCAGTGACCATATTGCGATGCCGCTTCGAACGTGACACGTCGAAACCAACGAAGCCGAAGTCCGGATGCTTCGGTACCGCCGCTAACGCCTAACCCGAGAGAAGCGAATTTATGAGCACGATACCATGCGAATTTCCAATAAGGAGCAGTGCTCCCAAGCGTGCTGCTGCGCCTCAAAAATCCGAAAGCGTCACGCAAAATCCACGCTAGCGTTCGCTTGATTGAGGCCTAGCAGACCCGGAAGAGTGGAGCTTTCATGTTCCCTGGAAGCCGCTGCGGCGCGATTGAGGAAAATCGGCGATGACAAATCAAGTGGTAGAGCGACGACTGCCCAGGTGAAGTGACGCATTGGACAGCGGTTGAAGTCCTCCACGGTACCACGTCGGCCGTTGATCCAAACGATCAACTCGGCACCACGCAGTGAGAGTACACGCGGCAGTTCGGGAAACCAGCCGTCGTAACAGGTCATGATTCCGACTCGGCCGAAGTCCAGCTCGAATACCGGCAAGTCGTCCCCCGCTTGCATGGTCCATTCTGGATCGTGCTCAAGCATCCACCGGCGGCTCTTGCCAAGGGGCGGTCGCTTCCACGGATCGTGGCCTTCGAAGTGGTCGATGGCCGGATGTGTCTTTCGATAGCGGCCAATGATCTCTCCATTTCGACCGAAGACCAAGGCCACATTGGCAAACGTGCCGTCGCCAGACTCCTCCCAGCAACCGACGATCACATAGATGGAATTGGCGCGAGCTGCCTCAGAGATCGGCTTGGTCGCCGGCCCAGGCACTTCGATGTGTCCAAGCACATACTCAGGGAAAACGACCAACTGAGCTCCATCGCGACCGGCGCGATCGATACAGGGCACCAACTTGCCCGACGGGTCGAATTCATCGCGTGGAAGTTCGCCCTTGTCATAGCCACTGATCTGCACAGCGGCGACCTTCACCAAATCGGGGGCGGCCTCGACTGCATTCGTTTTTGGCGAAGGGGTTTGTTGGGCAACAACTGTCTAGCGACGATTGGTTTTCCCGGACATCGACAATTAGCATTCCTGGGTTGAGACGATCTCGCGTTGGCTTCATTTCTGCCAGCGACAATTATCGACACCATTGCCCCAGGTAGTCCACTTGGAAACAGTAGATCGATATTCCTTTCGGCTTCCCGCTGAGAGCTTCTTGGCGGCCAGATATTTCACTGAAACGGTTTCTAAGCTGATTGACATGGTGATACTTCCAAGGCCATCGACGTGTCCCTTCATTGCCGATTTCCATTGCCCGCCGATAGCCATCGAGTTCGCTCCATGCAGGACCTCCCGTCGCGGATGGGATTGTGGAAGCAGCTGTTTCGCTGCACTACCGTCTCAGAATAGTCCGAATCCTGCCGGCAATTGGCATGGTGCGTTTCGGCGCGTCGGTGAAATTGATCGCTGCGCCGACGAACGTCGCGAGGACCCCCACACGGAATCGATTTGAAACGCAGGAATAATCGACCTGGACAAATCATGACGGCCGCCTCAGAACCATCCCCAGGTCCTTTATCGGCGGCCTGAGTGATCCATTGGCTAAACTGTGTGGGGTGCCCGATTACGAAAGTCCAAGCCTCATTTCCAGCAGGCACATAGATTGTCGAGAGTGTGTTGTTTCGTTTCGATTGATATGTGACCGACGTCCACATGAGACATCCGAAGCTAACGCGATACTCGATGCCTGACGGAATGGTGCTTGTCGGCTTGCCCGGGTCGCTGCCGGAGCTGCGTTTTATCCATCGCGAGATTTTCATCGACAATACTTACACAAGTCACGGAGTCACGATCCGTGATGGCGATTGCATTGTGGATGTCGGAGCAAACGTCGGTCTCTTTTCACTCTTTGCGCTCGACCAAGCTTGCAACCTGCGGATTGTCGCCTTCGAACCACTCCGGCCCATCTTTGAAGCCCTTCAAGCGAACGTGAACGCCATCGAGGTCGACTGCCGTAGGCGAGGTCACACGTTGACGCTCATTAACGCTGGGTTGTCGAGTATCGAACAGACGCCTGAAATGACGTTCTATCCGAACATGCCGGGTAATTCGACACTTCATCCTGCGGAAAAGGCGAAAGAGGCGGCGGCAATCGCAAAGGCGTTTCGGATGGAAGAGGTCTGGAGGCTTGATAAGTTGGCGTTTGCTGCAATGCTCTTGCTGTTCCCCCTTCGACGACAATTGCTGAAAATCGTTCTGAAACATCGGTTCCAAAGTGGGCAGCGTTGCCGCACTCACCTGCGCCGTTTAAGTGACGTCTTGGCGGAAGAAAGAGTGGATCGGGTTGACTTGCTTAAGATCGATGTCGAAGGTGCGGAGCTTGACGTGCTGGGTGGTTTGATTGAATCCGATTGGGCCCGCGTCAAACAGCTGGTGATGGAGATTGCTCCGGCAAATCTGTCACACGTCGCTCCACTGGCAGAGAGCCTGCGCACACGCGGTTTTGAACATGTCGTTGTCGCGGCAATGGACGGTCACGCACGTGATTTCGGCGAGCGCGGTCAAGGGGCACGAACGACCATCAGTCTGCCCAAAATGCTTTACGCGATTCGATGATCAGTTCGTACCGCGTTGGTGACGATCCCCGTGCCATCGTGGAGGTTTGATCAGCGCGATTGATTGCCGATGCAATAGAGGCTGTCGCCAGTTCGAATGAAGAAGTTGCCTCGGGAAACTGCGATCGATGCCATCGTCTTACCGTCGAGCCTATTTTGGGCGATCACCTTGTATCGCGTCCCTGGCTCCAGCACCGTGGTGATACCGTCTTCCGAAGTGATATAGATCCGGCCGTCGGCCAGCAACGGCGACGCGGAGTAGTTGCCCTTGAGTCGCTCCAGCCAGACGACTTCGCCAGTTTTCGCTTCGATGCAGTGCAGGATGTTGTCGCGAGTGACCGTGTAGAGGAACGGCTCGACATACAGCGGCGATGGTAAGGCAGGGACACCGCGTTTCTGTTCCCAAACGATGTGCGATTCGGTCACATCCCCGTGACCACCTGGACGAATTGCTCGAATCGTCGGTTCCTCGAAACCGGATGAAGTGAAGATCAGACCTTCACCAAGCACGGGCGAGGGTGTCACGCCCTCACCTTGGCTGTAGACCGACCAGATTCGCTTGCCCGTTTCGACGTCGTGCGCTTGGACTCGGTCGCCACCAGCACTGACCACCGTCCGCCCATTTTCGATTGCGATGGCGGTCACGTGTCCAACCCGAGACAGTCCGCGTTTTCCCCGCCACTTTGTGTTGCCGGTTTCCTTGTCCACGGCCAGCAGGACGGCTTGGTCCCACGGCTCTTTCCAACCGACACGCTGATCCACCCGACTGCTGCCGTCAAACGGCATGACGATCAGTCCGCCGGCAAGAATCGGCGATGCACCGAGTCCATGCAAGCTGTGAAAGTCCACGTCTTCGTTCTTCCAGACCAATTTGCCATCGAAGTCGACGGCAACGATCGTTCCATCGTAAAACGCGGCGTACACTCGTGCGCCATCGGACACCGGCGTAGGCGTGGCGTAGGAATTCTGGGCTCGCTTGGGGCCAGGAATTTGTCGGTGGACTTCAGTGTTCCAAAGTAGGTCGCCACTGGTGCGATCGATTCCGATCACTCGACACGAAGCCCCCTCTTCCGTCGCGGTCGTCACGAAGATGTGTTCACCAGACACAATCGGAGACGACCAGCCTTGGCCCGGTATCGTCGTTTTCCAAGCGACGTTGCTTTCTTCGGACCACTTGAGCGGCAGGCCTCGTTCAGCCGATATTCCCTGACCGTTTGGACCCCGGAAGCGAGTCCAATCTTCACCGCGTAGCGAGTCGGAATTAGACGACAAGCCCGCGACGACAATCAACGCACCAAATAGCAAACGCATACGACAGTCTCTGTGAGCTTACGGAAAGAATCGACACATGATACCGCAAATCCGAACCGCCAAGCGAAACAGTAGACCGTCTGTAGCGCCCCATCACCGACATGAGTGTTGCAGAAATGGGGGAGGTTGCCGTCAGACCAGTCGACGAGAGCGAACCAAACCGGGGCGCGAATGATCGAGTCATCAAGCACGGTCGTCCGACTGATCAGACGGGCGCGGGGGAGCCCGACTTCGGCTCGCGAAAGATCACGCTCCCATGAACGCAACCGAGATTCAGTGCGAAGTCCTGTTCTGATGCCATCTACGGTCGCCCGCCGCATCGTGATTTCGTCGTTGGCGATTTGCCTGCGTTCTGACCGCGATAAGGCGAATTCGCGTCCGGCAGAACAGCGCACGGCTGATTTGGTCCACGCATGTCCAGTCATTCGATTCGGCGCGGCGGTGAATCCCACCGCCGCGGCGGAGGTTTATGGGCAAATCGCAGCGGTGAACAGACCGACGCGAATTGGACTGCAAATTTGGTCTTGCGACAATGGAGAGTAATCTCCCCGTACCGTCTCCGCGTCGGCCAGTGTGCCGATGCCTTATAGGCGACGCCAAACACCGGCAGACCGGAGCCACTTCACATGGGCGACAGTGGCAATGAGTTGCTGAGCACGTGGACTCGCAATGAACACCCCTGAATCGTCCAAAAACAACAACCTATTTTGAATCTCGAAACCGCCAGGCCCAGGCAGCGGAAGGAAATTTGACTATGAGGCGGGGAGGCCAAGAAAATCGCATTCCAGCTGTACAAAACCTAACTATAATTTTATTGCCGATTTCGACCAATCGATGGAGCAGCCGAGCTCCGGCAATCAGGATTGCGGTAATTGACTGAGGTCGAATGCTGCCCAACTTTGCCGCATGGACCGCGAAAGTTACAAACCGATACATCTGCAGCATTCGGCGGCACGTATCAACGCAGGAAAGATGAACTGAAGCGGTTTCCCGGCAGGCATCCCATCGTCAGACCATGCAACACCCGAATTTGGATTGGTGACTGTTTTCTAAGGCTGTCAACAGAACGCGTGTAGCGGTGGGAGCGACTCCCAAGGTTCAACAGTGAGTGATTCAACCTTTGAAGACCTTTGTGATCAGTTTGAGGCGTCGTGGCAAGCTGGACAGCCGCTGTCCATTCGCCGGTTGCTCAAAAAGATTCCATCAAGCCAGCGAACGCATCTGCTGAAGGCACTGCTTGAAATCGAGCTGGAATATCGGTTTCAAGCGGAGGAGCAGCCAACGCCCAAGGACTATCCGTTCCCCGGGCTAGACGCCATCGTCGCGCTCGCTTTCGCCGAAACTCGTCGCCGCATCAAATCAACTGTAAGCGATCTCACTCCTTCGAAACAAACCGATGCCACGCAGGAAGCACTAGGGTTGCCTGGACGACGAATCGGGCCGTTCAAGCTGCTGAAAAAGATCGGTGAAGACGAGCTGGTCACGGTGTATATGGCCGAACAGCAAAAACCAATGCTGCGAACGATCGCTCTCAATATCGTTCAAGCAGACCTGGACCACGCCGAAGTGGTGAGCCGGTTTAATGAGGAAAGACAATTACTTTCCATGTTGGTTCATCCCCACATTGCCAAGGTGCTGGATGCGGATACAACCGATTCCGGTCGCTCGTATTTCGTCACCGAATTCATTGACGGGGATCCGATCACCCGATTCTGTGACCAGTTCAGATTGAATATGAAGAAACGCCTGCAGCTCTTCATCCAGTCTTGCGACGCTGTTCAGCACGGCAATCAAAAAGGAGTCCTCCATCGTGATCTACGACCAGACAACGTATTGATTGAACAACACGGCCGGCTTCCAACGGCAAGGGTCATTAATTTCGGTCTGGCGAGAGCGCTGCGGCGGAGTCAACTGTTTACCGAAGAAACTCGCTTCACCCGATTCGATCAAGCATTCGTCGAATTTCAGTATGTAAGTCCTGAACACTTGAGAATGAACGCATCGGCCATCGACTCGCGAAGCGATGTGTACTCTCTGGGCGCCTTGCTTTACGAATTGATCACTGGAACAACACCGATCCACAAGGTAACTCCAAACGAGAAGACCCTTGGCAAATACTTGACTGCTATCCAGCACGAGGAAACTCCGCGGCCAAGCCTTCGCCTAAAAAACCTTGGAAACTCAGCGGCAGAGGTCGCTGATAATCGCAGATGCGAATTGAAAAAACTCATCCGATTGCTGCGAGGCGACCTGGATAGGATTGCAATCAAGGCGTTGCAGAAAAAGCCCGAACGCAGATACGGCGACGCCGGCGAACTTGCCGACGATATCAGACGATTTCTGGCCGCCGAGCCCGTTCGATCTAGACGCGCTCGCCGGTCATCTCAACTTAGGAATTCTGATACAGAGGAATGCGGCGCCGCTACGATCACGCAGGCGGATGATGCCTTGGAAAGGCATGCAGATCTCAGCTGTGACCCTGAATCCTTGCATGGCATCCTCTCTCCGCCTCAGGAGCCCGACGAAATCGGACGACTGGGCAACTTCCGAATTGAACAAGTCTTGGGCGCTGGCGGTATGGGGTTTGTCTTTCTTGCGACGACACCTGAATCCAAGGATCCGATTGCCCTGAAGGTCATGAACCCGGCTATCGCACAACAGCCCAATGCCGTGCGCCGTTTTCTCAGAGAAGGCCAAGCAGCGAAACAATTGCGGCACCCGAACATTGTGAAACTTATGCAGTCGGGCGATATCAATGGTACTCCCTACATCACCATGGAATACCTGCGGGGTCAATCACTTCAATCGGCGATGCGTCAATATAAAACATTCGCTCAGACCAAGATCATTCAGTTTGCAAAAGAGATCGCATCCGGACTTGCGTTCGCTCATTCACGCGACTTGGTCCATCGAGATATCAAGCCCAGCAATCTATGGATTGTCTCGCCCCCTGGTTCCATCAAGATTCTTGATTTCGGTCTCGTCCGTGATGTATCCCTTGATCATGTCTCGCTAACTGATACCGGAGTTGTGGTAGGCTCGCCAAAGTACATGTCACCGGAACAAGTGCGAGGAGAGAAGGTTGGTGCTCCGAGCGACCTTTTTAGCATGGGAAGCATCCTCTACCGTCTTGCGACCGGCAAGCATGCATTTGATGAGAAGAATGTGACCTCAACGTTGCTTTCCATTGCCAAGGATGATCCCGTACCGATTTCAAAAGTTTGCCCTGAGTTCCACGTTGATTTCGCAAATTTGATCCACAGGCTGCTGATGAAAGATCCGCGGGACCGACCCCAATCCGCATCAAACGTCTATCATTTGCTCCTCCAACTTGAAAATCAGCTAACGGCGCCCCCTCCGGTCGTCAGCCCCAGTAGCAAGAGTCCCAGAGCCCCGCAGAAGTGATCTGAAGGATGACAGGACCATTTCAAACCTGCAAAACTCGAAAGTGGGTACTCGGAATAAGCTCGTCCATTTGGCAACAGAACAGAAACACCAAACGTCCATCGTGACGGAAGTTGCAGCGACCTTAGAAGCCACCAGCCAATCGCTGAATGAAATATGAACGCAAGGAAAATAAAGAAGTGTCCCAAATGCGGAGAGCGATTGTCCACGAGAGACGGCAAATCGAAGACACATCTGCATTGCACGGCTTGCAGCGTCTCGTATCGAATGACTTCGAGGTCAACGGAGAAACGGACCGCACCTAGCAAGAACGAGACAAAAGTTGGCGAGAATACCAGAGTGACGTCGGGGAGGACGTTAGACCGGTTTGAGCTCAAGCGGATGATCGGCCAAGGTGGTTTCGGAAAAGTCTTTCTCGCCTATGACCCCCGATTGGAACGAGAAGTTGCGATCAAAGTTCCGACATTCTCCAGCAAAGATCGCCGGCGCGTGACCCGATTCCGCTCCGAAGCTAGGACGGCCGCGATGCTTCGACATCCGAACATCGTCCAAACCTTTGAATCCGGAGAGTCCCAAGGCACCCTTTACATCGTCTCGCAGTTCATAGAGGGAGCCCCGCTTACGGAGCACCTGGCGAAGGGGGAGCCAGGCTTTATCCAAACTTCCATTTGGGTGGAATCCATTGCTCGGGCCCTGCACTACGCGCATGAGCATGGAATCGTTCACCGCGATATCAAACCAGACAACATTCTGATCGACTCGTCAGGCGATCCCCAGATTATGGATTTCGGTCTTGCGAAACAGGAAGGTCGGAAGGGTGTGACGCAGGACGGCGCGATCGTGGGCACCATTTACTATATGTCTCCGGAGCAAGCACGAGGAGACGATGTTCAGGTTACCGCGACGAGCGACCAGTACAGCCTGGGCGCCATCCTGTACGAAATGTTGTGCCAAGCGAAACCTTATGACGGTGCGTCGCATGTCATTCTGACAAAGGTGGCGGATCCACAAACGGAACCAACTCCACCGAGAAGCCGGCGGTCATCGGTGCCCCAAGATCTGGAGGTCATTTGTCTCAAAGCGATGGCCAACCAAGTGGGCGATCGGTATCAGAACTGCGAGGCCTTGGCAGATGATTTACGACGATGGAGAAATGATCTCCCGATCACCGCCCGCAGGTCCACGGTGCTCGAACGTACCTATCGATTTTGCCGACGCAACCCGGCCGTCAGCACCTTGACGGCATCACTCGCCATCGCCTTTGCGATCAGCGTCGGCTTCTATCTGAAGAACGCTCAATTGGTCAGGCAATACGAAGTCCTGGTCGGAACAAAGCAAGACCTAGAGCAAGACATCGAGCAAAAGAGAAATGAAAATAGCCAATTGTCTAAAGACAGAGATAATCTTGAGCGAAAGAACGAAGGGCTCGTACAAGAAAGTCTGAAGCTTGCCCGGGAAAAAACAGAAGCTGAGCAACTCAAGATTGGCGCTGAGAAAGAAAAGATCAAATCGGCCAACGAACTCAATGCAGTTCAGTCGTCACTTGACGCATTGTCGCAAGAACTGACAGCAGAAACATCGAAGCTCAAATTGGCGAAGAGGGAACTCGGCTTGGTTCAATATCAAAGCCGCTTACAACTGGCATCGAAAAATATCAAGACGAAAAACTATCCGTTGGCACAAAAGGCGTTGGAACAGTGCGATGAGGAACTGAGGCGTTGGGAGTGGCGATATCTGAAGTCTAAGAGTTCCCCACGGATCTGGACACGCCAATTCGATGGTGACGTGCTGGGCCACCTTTGTCTTAATCGGAGGAAAGGGAATCAGGTGTCGCAAGTTGCCTTATTGACCGAGAACGGTGTTGAAATCATGGACGGTACAACGGGAGTGACCGTCCAGGACGGAACGCTGCTTTCTACTCAATTGCCAATCCTTGGCGTAGCGCAGCCCGACTTCCTGCTGACACCGCCGAGTGTTCGCTGGAACCCTCTCAAAACGGACCCGGAAAACAAGTTCCTCTCACTGACCACTCAGGAGCAAAATGGTGGGCATCGCGTAATAACTTGGGACTTGGAGACACGTGAGCAGATTCCCACCAATGATAGTTTCCAAGAGATCGTTTTCACCGGCGCAGATCGTTTGGTGGGGATTGCGGCGAATGGAGCATTCGAGGCTTTTAACACCGCTACTTGGAGGCTCGCGCCGCTTTTCATCAAACCTTTCCCAGGACCGGTGGAGCAAATTCGTCATTTCTCGCTCCGCTACAATCTGCCTGGGCATGTCGAATTTCCCCCCGTCGATCAGGCGAGAGATAGAGAACGCGTACAACTAGGGGAGGAATTCTGCAAGGCGAGACGCGCTACGGAAAAGTCGCGAAAGATTCTTGTCTGCAAGTACGTCGAACTTTCCGGTGACCGTCAATCTGTGCTGGCGATGGTTGAAAAAGATTCCCGGCTACAGTTAGTTGTCGCTTCGAGAAATCGCGAAGCGACGACCACCAATTTTGATGTGAAAGTCAATGTGGGAGAACCAGATCCCGCGGGTAAATTCTGTCTGAGTTACGACGGAAAATATGTTGCCGCGATCCTGTCCGGCAACGCCTGTGTGTTTGACGCGTCTTCGGGAGATCGTCTCGCAACGATCGGACCTGCGGAGGAGATTTCCTTTCTTGGAGGAGAAGGCGAAGACGCGACAGTGCTTCTCATCAACAACAATCGTGCCGAGTTATTTGCTCTCCCTTCCAACGAAGAGGATCTCCAACCAAAGCGACGTTTTCGTTCTGCTGCGTTCTCCACCCAATCTCTAACAGCACTGGACCAGGATGGATACCTGCGCAATTGGCTGAAGAAGCAAAGCGGTAAATACCAACTGCAGCCACTTACCTCAGAGAAAAAGAATGGTCTGCTGACCGAGGTCATCATCTCTGACGACGGCGAGTTGATGATCACTCGTGGTAAGACGGCGGCTTTTTTCAGTCCAGAAAGCACATCCAAACTCGAGAAAATCCTGCTAACGGAACAAAGCGGTCATTCCAGAACACCGGTACGTGCGCTGCGATTTCGCCCTAAAGCAAATGATTTCCTGACCTTGGATGAAGAGGGTAAGTTGGTCGCTTGGAGATTCAAGGCTGGAGCTTTTCGTCCCATTGCGTTGTCTCATGACGCCGTAGCATTTCATCCTAATGGTGACGCCGTATGGATCGACGACCGACGCATCGTGAGCACGACAGCGTTTCGAAAAACAGACGACGGAGGCCAAGCTCAGTGCCCGATCTGGAACATCGATTCGGGTGAGCTCGAATCTTGGGTACCGCTCACTGGTGCTGTGCTGGAAACCGATGCGACTCAAACTCGACTTGTCGCTGGCACGATCGACGGATTCGTCGAAATCTATCGAATTGAGAAACAGGATTCCGCGATTCAGATCATCAGGCTACCTGGCGGTGCGACAGAGCTCTTCAATGGGCCGGTTCAGGCGATTAAATTCTTTCCCTTTTCCAATCGAATCGCGGTTGGCGGCGATGAACAACTCAAGATCATCGATTCCGATTCGGGAGCCGAACTGATGGCCATCGACAGCCCTGTTGGCGGAATCACAGATCTCGCCATTAGTCCTGACGACGAAGCGATCGCCGTTTGTGGAACGGAACCGGGGATGTGGCTCTTAAATCCTCTGCCCCAAAGCAAGTAAGCAGTTCACCAGACTCCGCCCAGGGAACGATCACCATTCATACCTTTTTGTCGGCAGTCTCGTAGGCCTCGGAAATCCTGAATTTGCAAAGTGAATGATTCAAGACTAGAACACCTCTGCGATCGTTTTGAGGCGTCGTGGAATGATGATCCTCGCCAGATTCGAGGCGGAGCGGCAAGCCCTGGCGATGATGGACCATCACAACATCGCCAAAGTGTTTGATGCCGGAGTCACCGACACTGGCCGTCCCTACTTTGTGATGGAACTCGTCAGGGGCGTCCCGATCACGAACTACTGCGACACGAAAAAACTATCGCCTGATGAGCGGCTGGAACTATTTGTACAGACGTGCCGCGCCATTCAACACGCCCACACGAAAGGTATCGTCCATCGAGACATCAAGCCCTCGAACATCCTAGTCACGCTGAACGACGGAACGCCGACCGTCAAGGTGATCGATTTCGGCTTAGCCAAGGCGTTGCACGAGACCAATCAGTTGAACGATCGCACGCTGTTCACGCAGTACGGTCAAGTCGTCGGCACGCTCGCCTACATGAGCCCCGAGCAAGCCGAGATGAACACGTTGGATATCGACACTCGAACCGATGTCTATTCGCTCGGAGTGGTTTTTTACGAGTTGCTGACAGGCTCAACTCCGATTAGTACCCCACCGTATATGGCTGCCGCCAACCTCGCAGCCGCGGAAGCTGGTAAGTGGCGAAGTAGAGACCGTTGAGATCCGGTTTCGTCAGGTAGTGACGACCGGCGACATCCCGCTGTGGCTTCGACTTCGGGAACGGAGGTAACTTGGCGAGAAATTCCTGTTCCCAAGCCCATGCCAAGATCGCCCGAAGGTTTTCACGAGCCTTGTTTGCCGTCCGACCGGGATTGGACCCGCCATTGGCTTCAGCTTGGTGGTGAACCCAATCCAGGAAATCGCGAATGTGGGATCGGTTGATTTGTTCGACATCGACGCCGTTGCCCCAGGTGGTCCACTTGGTGACGGTCGATTTGTATTCCTTGCGGGTCCCGCCGGAAAGTTTTTTCGCAGTCAGGTACTTGGCCGCGATTGCTTCAACGCTGTTGGACATGGTGACGACTCCAAGGCCGTCGACCAGCCACATCATTGTTCCGCTCCTTCGCCAGCCGATGGCCGGGGAATTGGCTTCCTGCTGGACCTCCGGTCATGTTTGGGAATGGTTACCGCAGCTGATTCGCTGCACATTTGGTCCAGAATAGTCGGGAATTTGTGGCAAACTGCGGCGAAGCGATCTGGCTAAGACGCGTAGAACCGGGTGGCCGTGGGTGATTGCTCACCCACGGCTCCCACAGATCCGGACGTGCGGACATTACCGCATCCGGCTCCTCAAATCACGGGTTCGCTGCTTGACGGAGCGTGGAACGCACCGCGCGAGCAGGAGCGAGCGGGTAACGGCGGAGCAGTGCGCAGAATTTCGCCCAGTGCATCGAGCGGATGTTGTTGCGGCGATTGAGCCACTTACGCCATCGATTTTCGACTTCCTGACGGAACCTGTTCATTGCCTCTGAGTTGCCCGTGACCCCATAGTACGCGTAGTGTCCACGCAGCTTCTGATTGAGCTTGTGTTGCTGTTCCGGCAGCGACAAGTGACGATTGTCGTGGCACCAATGGTCAATGCTGCGCACGGCACGGGTGAAGCGATCGGCAGCGGTCTTGAGCTTAACCACCCAGTAACCCTTCAAGGAGACGCCCCAGTAATGGGTGAAACCAAGAAGGTCGAACGTCCCAGGACGATCACCGGAACGATCGTCAGCCTTCGTCCGCGACGAGGGAGGACGAAAACGAACCAGTTTCGTCTTGGTCGGGTGGACGGTCAGTCCATACTTGCCAAAGCGTTTCGGGAGGACTTCCATCACGCGATCGGCATCGCCATGATGGCGAAACCCGATCACGAAATCATCCGCATAGCGGATGAGGAAGGCATTCCCTTTGAGTCGTGGTTTCACGTCCTGTTCGAACCACAGGTCGAGCACGTAGTGCAAGAACACGTTCGAAATCAGGGGTGAAATCACGCCACCCTGGGGCGACCCGGAATCAGGGTAACTGACGTTACCATCCTCCATCACGCCCGCTTTGAGCCACTTGTCGATCAGGCGTAGCAACACGCCGTCACGCACCCTCAATCGGAGAAACTGTCGCAGATGGGAGTGATCTAGATTGTCGAAGAATTTTCGAATATCAACCTCGAGCACGGTGCCGCCTCTTGGCCGACTGTTCATCGTCTGATCGCGGAAGGACTTCAGCGCAGGTGTGCCGAGCGGCCGGGTCGGAAACCGTAGGAGCAGTCCAAGAAGTCCTGCTCGTAAATTGATTCCAACAGCATGACCACCGCACGCTGAAGGAGTTTATCCTCCAGAGTGGGAATTCCGAGCGGACGGGTCTCCGTGGTGGAGCCGCCTTTGGGAATATGCACACGCCGCACAGGAGGTGCCTTGTACGTGCCGGACTTGACACGGTCGAGCAGGCTTTGAAGGTTGCCCTCCAAGTCCTGTTCATATTGTTCCGCGGTCATTCCGTCCACGCCGACAGCTCCGTCCTTGCGGGTGCGTCGATACGCTTCCTTCAACCAGTCGATGTCCATCAGATAAGCGAGCGACGTGAAAGCCATCTGAGGTGACTGTTTCGCCAACGTTGCTATCCGTTCCTGTTTCGTGGACACGGTTGTCGAATTTCGATGCATTCGTCGTGTTTCTCAGTAACGGTTCCATGATTCGACGCCTCGCTTCCCTCCACTGGCTCCGACAGGGTGAAGTTCGCCAGCTTCATCGGTACTATCAAGACGCTATGACTTCCTGTTGCCCATCTCGCCGCACTTCGTTTCCTTCGCTTGGCGATACCTCAGGCGTTCACTCGTTGTTTTCGCTCCCCGGCGGACGAGTGAACCGCCAAGGCCTGGAGTTGTTGACCCGGTATCTCCGGCCGGGATCTCGCTGAGGAAACAACAGGATCTCCCAAGTTCCTGGGGAACCTCGATGATCCGTTTGCCATGTTCCAAACCGACGCCGGCAGGACTGCTTGCACCAGACCATCAAGTGCAGCAGCGTGGCCCCTGGTCATCGAAAGGCAGAGGCTCCCGCGATTGGGTCTTTCGACGCTCAATAGCATGGCTTTCGGACTTGCTGTCTACGCTTCGCAGGGCCGGTCACCCGACACCACGCAAGACTCGCTTCCAACTGTTGGTCAAGCTCTGCTGGACGGGGTTTTCACCCGCAAGGCTCCGATGAAAGGTTTCAAAGTTAAGTCTCACATCTTCTTATCCCCCTTTCCCAAGCTTGCTTGGCGCAATCGACGCAACCTCTGTTTCGAACGGTGACCAATCAATAATTCACTATGGGCCTGGGAGACACCCTTGCTGCAAGGTCCGCTTGCAGATGGTGGGGGCCCATCGGTGCAATCGGGATTGCGTCCTCACACCTTACGACCCAATGCGGATATCCAGCACTCTGTGCTCAGGATTCCTTGTTGTAGATCACCGGCATCTGACCGTTCCATTTCTTCCAGGCATCATCGTTCGTGATCAGGTCAGCCATGAAATGTGCGACGTTGATGCGACTGGTTCGCCCCGGATTGAAGATCGCGCTCCTGGTTGGCGACGGATATAATTCGTAGTCGCTCACGTCGTCCTCGTCGAACAGACTGTCGGGACGTACGACCGCCCACTTGAGTCCGGTGTCAGTGTGACCAACCTCCGTTCGCAGGTAGTCCGCGGCATTCTCGTTATCCCGATGTGGCGGCACTAGCAGACGAAGAAGTCCGACCACGCAGCTCTGGGCGCGCGAAATCGGCTCGTTCAGATCGCGATTGCTGTTTCCGGCCGTATTCATGAGTACGAACTTGCTTGGCTTGTCGGAGCCGTTCGCCCCAATGGCTTGGCAGAAACGCTTGACAGCACCCGTCACGAGTCTGCGTGGCTGACCAAAGATACCCTTGAATGTGAGATTGTGGCCCAAGCAAGAAGCAACCGCATCGCAGCCTGCCGTGTGCTCCGCCATTTCGAAATCGCTTAGATCAAGAACGCTCGCATGAATGACCGACAGGTTCTCGTGTCGCCTGAGCGACTCCGGCAATCCCCCGGGGGATCGGACAATTGCTTTGACCCTCAGGTCTTGGTCAAGCAGTTGCTTCGTCAGCAGTCGTCCGGTTGCGCCTGTGGCACCAAGCACGAGCACCGTTTTCGTCTTTTCCATTTCGTTTCGTTGAGGTTTAGACTTGCTTTCAGACGCTGCTACGGCAGCCCAATCGCGAGAAGAACGCACGCCAAAATGCATGCCGCTGCGCGAAAATGATTCCAACGCGTCCATATCGCAAGGTAACGCGTCCACTCTTCGTGGCTCGCCGGATCGTCCGCTGGCAGTTTGTCGAGGGAATTGTTGAGCGGGACATTGAAGAATGCAGTGACCATGAAACCGCCCAGCAAATACAGGCATGCTCCAGCGATCGCCCAGCCAAAGTCGGGCTGCCGCTGCCATGCGGAGATGGCTGCGAGGAGCAAGCAGGCCAGCGCCGATCCAAAGAACGCGCTGAGGAACATCGGGTTTAGGATTGTGCGATTGATCAGCTGCATCGCTTTCATGCCTTCCCGTGCAGGCATCTGTGCCAGAGCATTCATCACCGAAACGGAGAAGACAAAGAATAAGCCAGCCATCAGCCCACTGCCGGCAATCGCAATCACTGTGAGTAGCATCAGGATCGTGGTCATCACTCGCCGTTGTCTCCCCGTGTTTTAGTCTCAAGGGCTAGCACTCAGCAAGATAATACAGTGGCTACATTGGTGATTCCATCGGGGGCTTCGGAATCGGGGTGTCGCTGGTCTCGAATGCCAGAGAAGAAGAGATCTTTTGCGATACGAACAATCTCGAGCTTCGCATTTTGCGGACAGTACACATCCACGCACATCGTCGGACGTCACCGTTCGCTTTCAGCTGAGTCTACCGATCGCCATGCACGCCGTGTGCGCGTTGCCGAGCGAACCACGCGTCGGTGTTTTGGATCGATGCACTTGGCGAAATCATCCCATTTTCGAATGGGACGATCCGTTCACCATTGGCAATCCTTCGAGGCCAATCTGGTGTCGCCAGTGCAGCGCGTCCAATCGCAATCAAGTCAGCATGTTCGTCTCGGATCACGTCGTCGGCGAGATCCGGATCATGCAATCCGCCGTTGGCGATCACTGGCAGTCCGGTCATGCGGCGAGCCATCGTCGTAAGCGGCTCTCGCTTGTCCGTACTCGACTCGCGGAAACCGCGGCCTTCGCCGGCCACGTGGATATAGCTTGCTCCAGCCTCAGCGAGTGCTGCGAACGTCGTCTCGGCTTCGGACTTTCCGCCCCAGCGGTGGTCGAAGTCATTGACCTTGGCCTCAGAAACACGGACTCCGACCACGAAGTCATCGGGTGATGAATCGCGAACAGCGGCAACGATCTCTGCCGGATACCGAATTCGCGCCGACACCGGCCCGCCGTACTCGTCGTCGCGGCGATTCGTGTATTCGGTGATGAACTGGTCAAGCAGGTAACCGTTCGCGGCGTGGATTTCGACGCCGTGGAATCCGGCGTCTCGTGCGCGTCTTGCCGCTGTGACAAAACCCTTGCGAACCTGAGCGAGGTCCGTCTTCGTCATGGCCGAAGGCAAGCGATAGGGATCGCTGCCTCCGTATGCTGGCATCATTTCGCCGAGCGGCGGAACAGCGGACGGTGCGATGATGCGAGCTGCTTCTTGCCTTTGCGACAATGCGCCAGCGTGCATCAGTTGCATGATGGCCAAGCTCCCGTGATCGGAGATCGCAGTGGCGATCGGCGCCCAGGAGTTGGCTTGCCGCCGATTCGCAATACCAGGCTGACGGTCGTAGCCCTGGCTGGCATCCTCGTCCGTGTAGACCCCCTCCGTGATGACGATCGCAAAACCACCGCGAGCATACTCGCGGTAGTAATCTTTCATGCGATCCGTCGCGAACCCATCGCCGCTGGCACTTACGCGGGTCATCGGAGCGACTGCCAACCGGTTGCGTATCCTGTGCCCGAACATTTCGACAGGGGAAAGAACTGGTCTTGATAGACTCAACATGTTGCCCGTTGCTTGTTTGAGATCGATGGTTGGGATTCTGGACATCGTTCAACTCGACTTCTGAAAGTGGTTCGGTTGGTCAGCGACGTTCGCCGATCGTTGACATTCCAAAAGGCACGTTCAATGCCAGTTGAGGCAGTCTTTCTTAAGTGACTTGTGCAAAAGGAGTTACGGCCATTTCCACGGTGGCGGCCGACGGCACGATATTTCGGAAACCACGAAAATCCGTTGCGCAAGAAACGAAATGTCGTCATTCTTGCCACGCGCCCGATCAGTAAATCCCGCTCACCTCTGTTGGTTTACGGAGGCCAGGTGCTTGGCGTGTTGGGCACCGGTGAAAGCGGCACTGAAAGGGAACTTCTGGCGCGAGGGATCCATTTTCAGTCGTTCGTTTCGCCGCGGCGGTGAATCTGACCGCAGCGCCGAAACAGATTTGATTGGATGCAGAGACCATGTAGACCGAAACGAGTTGGGCAATGAAATGTGCTGGATGCCAATGGGAATTCGCCCACCACTATTGCTTCAGCGTCGACCGTTGTGCCAGAAGTCCGAATGACCAGTGCCCGTCACCATCACGCCGGAGAAAATCCGATCGGAACCAGAATCTTGATGACTTGGCAGCTTGTCCAAGATTGGCAAAGCGAGCTTGCCAATTCGCTGCACTGGTCGATGAAACCGGAGCACTTTCGGTGAGGGCCGTTTCGGCGAGTCGGTGCCCGGATTCTGAAGACACCCGCGCGAGTTTTACTCCGACCGAACTCCGATCGGTCGATGAAGCTTCCGCGTGGAAAGTAGGTAAATAGGGAGATTGCTAAAGGCCTAGCTTGTACCGTAAGTTCGAGCCAAATCGCCGTCCGATATGGTGATACGGCTAAAACCCGTCAAACATTCCCTTGGCAGAGGTGGGTCATTAACTCTGTCTTGAAGCCGTGACAGGGTGCGTGAATAACTCCCGTGCTTTCACACCAAACGCAAATCCTCGACCGAAACTCGGTCGAGTTTGTTTGACCGTGGGGCCCCCATCCGGGCCTGAAACCAGCTAATATGGTGTGCATGTCCGCTCTCCTCCACGAAGAATCTCAGATGCCCGGCCCGCCACCGCGTGAGTCGACCGAATCGATGCTGGTCAGTGTGTATCAGGAATTGCGGAAACTTGCTGCGCACTATTTGGGAGAGGAGGGCTCCCGCGAGACTTTACAGGCCACCGCGCTCGTTCATGAGGCCTACCTTCGTCTGCAGAAATGCGACTCCCGCTGGGATAATGAAGGTCATTTCTTCGTAGCTGCAGCAACTTCGATCCGAAGGATTATCGTCGAATATGCTCGTGAAAAGCGAACCCAGAAGCGCGGAGGTCAAGTCAACATTGTTCCCTTGCACGAGTTTGCCGTCGGCCGGATTTCCGATCACGAGCGTTTGATCGAGTTGAGCGATTGCCTGGAGGTGCTCGCCGTGCAAGACGCGATGGCGGCGAAGGTCGGTGAATTGCGTTTGTTTTGCGGCCTAACGTTGGTGGAATGTGCGGAGGTATTGGACAGTTCCGTCGCCACCATGCACCGAGAATGGAAGTTTGCCCGCGCCTATTTGGTGGCAAATCTTCACGAATCGTGAGAAGAACGCGATGGAAATCTCGCATTGTATGCATGAACGAAATACCCGAATCTCGGCACCATCTGACCAAACGCATTTTTCTGGAAGCAATCGAATCCGGACTCGTCGGACAGCGACTGGCTGACCGGCTAAGCGAGCGATGTGGGTCAGACGTCGCGCTTCGAGCCGGCGTCGAAGCCTTGTTGCGGGCATCCACAGTGGAAGATCCACTCTGCGATTTAGTCGACCAACCGAGGCTTGGTGAAAGCGATCGGGTGAACTTAGCGGCCGGCCAATGGCTCGGTTCTTACCAGATCGAAACGCTTCTCGGAGAAGGTGGAATGGGGGTCGTCTACCGGGCACGGCAGCGCGATCCGATCGAGCGAACCGTGGCAATCAAGATGGTCAAGCCCGGAATGGATAGCCGGGAAATGCTCCGCCGATTCCAATGGGAGCAGGCCGTACTCGCTCGTCTAGAACATCCAAACATTGCCAGACTGCTGGACGCAGGGCAGGCCGATGATGGAAGGCCGTACTTTGTGATGGAGTTCGTCAAAGGAGAACCTTTGATCGAGTATTGCAACCGGAAGCGATTGACCATCCAAGAGCGGTTTCTGCTCTTCGGAACCGTTTGTTCGGCAATCCGCTTTGCGCACCAACACGGAGTCTTGCACAGGGATTTGAAACCCGGGAATTTGTTGGTGACCGATGACGGAAAGCAAACTGCGGCCAAAGTCATTGATTTCGGAATCGCCAGACTCATGGACGATGGCGGCGAGCGTTTGACTCGAGTGCTACGCGTGCTTGGTACGCGGCCGTACGTTAGTCCGGAGCAGGTTTCGGGAGACCAATCAAGAATTGATACCCGATCGGACGTGTTTTCACTGGGAGTCGTCTTGCACGAGCTAATCGTCGGTGCCGCGCCCGATCTTGACCATGTCTATTGCTCAGCTGGCTCGGCAGAGTCCCATTCGGATTTGATCACGCGTCCGAGCAAGTTTTTTTGTTCTTTAGATGACCCAGCACGCTCGCGAATTGCTGACGATCGCCAAACGACAGTTCCCGTCCTGCAGCAACTCGTCACGGGCGATTTGGATTGGATCTTGATGAAGGCGATTGGAAAAACGCCGGCAGAGCGGTACGGGTCGGTCGAAGCATTGGCGAATGATCTGTCGAATCTGACCGCCGGATTGCCGGTGCAGGCAAGACGTCAAACGCCGATGTATTTGGTGAAGAAATTCCTGCTTCGTCACAAAGTGACTTCACTGCTGACTTTGTCGACAATCAGTTCCGTTTTGCTGGGTTTTGGCATCAGCCTCTACCAGGTCGGCATCACGAGAGAAGCCCATCGTCGTTCCGAGCAACTCAGGTTGGGCATGGTCGCTGCACAGAAACAGACCCAACAGATCGTCGAAGCAGCTGATTTGCGACTGGCCGCCAAAGCCATCTCCGATGGCGATTTTTTGGAAGCTGCGGAGATGCTGGATCGGCAAAACGAAGTGAATTCTGCTGCGCTAATGAATCGAACGACGAAGAACAGCTTGGCGCACACGTACCTGCAAAAAAAGCTCGAAGAATTCGGACGCTCTCGGTACCAGGCGCCTCTTTCGCTTCATACGATGGCTTACGATCCGAAGCGACGAACGATCATGTTTGGCGGTGAAGAAGGTGTTGTCCGCGTGTTAGATCTGGAGGGAGATGGCATCCATGAACTTCCACCAAGCGGACAGCCTTCCATTGGCTCACTGACGTTTTCGACCGTCACGGGAGATTTGTTTGCCGGAGGAAGCGACGGGTCCATCAAAGCAATGAGCGTGGTCCAAAGAGCGAGTTGGCGAAAGATTTGCGAATTCCAATCAGCACCGCTCGACTTCTGTGTGAGTCGGAATGGTGACTATCTATTTGTTTGTGACGGCAGCGCTGATGTCAGCGTCGTAGAGGTCGAATCTGGTCAGGTGGTTCGACAATTGCGGCAACACGAAGAAGGCATTTATGGAATTTCCATTTCGGATGACGGCTCTCGAATCGCAACGGCGTCGAAGGACCAAACGTCCGTGGTTTGGCAGTGGCCTGAGGGCGAGATCCTAAACCAAACTTCACGTTCGGATTACCGTCTGGTCGATATCGCCTTGGATTCAGCCGGCAAGACGCTCGTCGACGGTTCTGTTGATGGAGAAGTCCGCCTGGTCGACGTCGAAACTGGAAAGTCCTCCATGACGATTCGGGTGCCCAGTGCGGTTTCTTCGGTCGACATCTCAGCGGATGGAAAGACGGTCGTCGCAGGATGTCGAACGGGAATGGTCTATTGCCTGACCCGAGAAGACTTTAAGCGGTCCGCGAATGACAAGGAGTATGCGTCGACGCTGATTGGGAAGTCACAACACCAGTCACATGATACTCGTGTCGAATCTTGTCTTTGCCTGACACCCGAATCGGTTTTCTCCGTCGGAAGAGACGGTCGATTGGTCGAGTCAAGTTTTCGATCGAATACCGTCGAGACAACCGATTTGAAATCGAAAAACGATCGCATCGCGGTTTCACCGGACGGCGACTGGATTGCGGCACACGATTACGTCCGAGTCGAGTTGGTCGAAACGGCGACCGGAAGATCCTATGCGTTGGACGCGGAGTTGCCGAGAGCCGAATACGCGGGACTGAACTTCTCACCGCAGGGCGATTTGTTCCTCGCAGCCAAAGACGGCCGGATTGCACAGTTGACCCTTCCGGATTCCGAAGTGGATGACAACGTCGATGAGACGGTCCGCTCCATTGCCGCAGCGGTGCGGGTCTTTGACGCACCCGTCACGGCGGATTACGCCGAACTGCGTTTTTCTCACGGCGGTGATCGGATGATGCTTTTTTCGCGGAAAGATTCCGTGGTCATTGTCGTCGCCCTTCCACGATTCGAACTGCTGTTCCGCAAGGAAGTCCCTAACGCGTACACGGCCGACCTCTCGTCGAGCGGCCGATATCTCGCAACCAGTCATATCGGCGAATTGTTTGTCAACGAGGTCGACGGCGGTCGACTGCTGGCCTCGTCCTCTAAGCACCACAGCGAAACCACCAACGACCTGCGGTTCAGTCCCGATGAACGGTGGCTTTACAGTGTCAGCAATGACCGCCGCATCAAGCGTTGGGACTATCGAAGTGCAGAGATTCCCGAGTTGGTTGGCGTCCAACCCAGCGACCTGCCGAAGTTTCTGTCAATCAGCCGCGATGGCGAGACATTATTCTCCAGCGGACGTGGCCCGCAGGTTTGGTTGTGGCACACCGGGGCGATGCAGAAGCTGTTTCCGGTCATGCCTTCGGCGGAAGGGTATTTCCGGACCTATTTGTCAGCCGACGATTCGACCCTGATCGGACTGGATCGCGAGTTTCAGACCAAATGGATCCGAATGCGTCTGAAAAATTAAGTTGGTGAAAGACCTTAATCTCTGAAGAATGGATCGCCATAAAACGCATTAATGTGGGTGCCATATTCGCGTCCTAGTCCCTGAGCAAGAAGGGCACGTCAAAAGGGTTCAGACTGAATTCTTGTTTAAAACTTCGAGTATATCGGCGTTGGCTGAGTGTCTGGGTCTCTTTTTTTCGCAACCAAAAGTGATCGCGGGCTTAGCAACCATGGGTCTATTTGAATTGATTTCTATTACGAACCAAAGCACTGAGAAGAAATGCTTCGAAGACGCGTCAGCTCAATCCTGATGCTTACGTTGACCCTCTCAGTCGCCTTGACCCCGATGGCCTTCGCTCAGAAAGGTGGCAAAGGCGGTAAGGGAGGCAGCGGTGGAAAGGGCGATTCACAACCCACCTTTACCTTTACTTGGTTAGGTTCTCTCGGTGGACCTTTCACCTCAACCTCCGGTATCAACGAAAGTGGCGACATGTGGGGGCGAAGTACCGTGCCAAGCGGAGTCAGCGAGCCGGCGTTCACCAGCCGCCCCTTTATCAGCTGGTCAACCGGACTCGATGCGGGCCAAATGTTGGGTTTTCAGCAGCAGCTGATCGACGAGGGTCGGATCGGTGAGTTTGACCGGGAAAACCTGGTCGGTGTCTATCAAGTTGACATTGGCGAAATCAACAATTCCGGTGAAGTCGCGTGCATTATCTAGTAGTCTATGTCAGCTCACTTTTCGGTTAGCGGAACTCGTCATGAGTTTCGATTGATACCGATCATGCCTTCATAAGTGCCGAAACGTCGACCCGCAGTCCCGTCAGCAACTCCCCCGAGGCGACTTGTCCGAGCGCGAAGGTGCCGATTTCCGTATATCGGTCCGAGTTCAACGATAGCACGGTAACCAGCTGCTCGACTGGATCGACGATCCAGTATTCGGCTACCCCCGCCTTGGCATAGTCACGGCGTTTGTCAGTGTAATCGCGCTGCCTCGCTTCACTACCGGGGCTGACGATCTCCATCACCAGATCAAGATGATCGGGATAGTCGACATCGGCGGCTGGACGATTTTCAGGGGCGATGTACAGCAGGTCCGGTTCACGAATCGTGCCGGGGAACAATCGAATCGGCAGCGGAGCGAACAGGGCGGTACCGCCTTTGGGCATCGCGTCTTCGAGCAACCCCAGCAACAACCGCAGCATCCGCTGATGTTTCAGGTTCGGCAGTGGCAGGATCTCCAGCCTTCCGTCGGCGAGTTCAGCCATTCGGTTGGTGTGAAATTTCAGGAAATCTTCTTCGGACCAACTGCCTTGCGGAGGATGCAAGTAGGCCGCTTCCCACGCCGGTTCTCCGTCTTTGGATGGGAGGGGAGGTGGGGCTTCGGACATGATCGATCCACGAACACCGGGAGTAAAAGTAGCAAATCCGCCTGCATCATTGTAAACGAAGCGAACGTTTGTTGCGCGATGGAAAGCGTATTCGCCGGCCGTGGCAGATCCGCCCTGCGGCTGATCTCTGATCGCTGGCAAGGTCGACAACAGAAATTCATTTAGAAATCGAAAACTTGTGAAAAAAGGAACGGCAAAACCACGCATTGATGCTGTGCGGAAGGATGAACCTCCGCCTTCGATTCGAATTCGACAACGTCAAATCGGTTTCCATGGTCACCAAGCCCGCGCGTCGCCCAAGGCGAACTCTTTTTAGTAATTCATCGACAGGCCAACGCGAAAACCCCAGAAAGCTGCGTCTCCAGACTCTCGAGCGTCTGGAACTGCTGTCAGCAACGCTGATCCGCGTTGACCCTGTTTATCCCGAAGCGACGCTTGCCGCACAGGACCTCACGATTGACGAAGGTTGTACCCGTGGTTCTGAGAACGGCGGGGGCTGCTTAAACGGTCGACTGCCAAGTATCAACGATCGTACGATTTCCAGCACTAAGGCGAACCATCTCGGTCTTTTTCCGTGGGCAGCACGGACCGTGGCAACAGCGTATTGAACGATAGTTCATTAAGCATTGGGAACAATATGCTCTCGGACAAAAGTACTGTCAGCGGCATTCATCCGCAAACAGAACCCTCGCCTCGCGATTACTTCCGCACGGGCGATACAAGGCCAGAGAAAGCCTTTACTGAGAACGCTGGTATAGGACAAATGCCGTGGCGACAGTTTTACTAGACCGAGGGAACGGGGGAAGTCCGACCACGCAAACGAGATCCGGCGACGACGTGGTTTGGTTAGTCCAAGCGATTCGGTCGCCGTAGCCGCCAAGATTTAGTCGCTGGACGGAAACGCAAATCCTAGCAGTTGGCAGAACCTGTAGCCACACCTGCCCATTTCCATATACTTACGGAAGTTATTGATGTCACCACAAAGTATCGTCTCGAAGAACAAAACCCATGGCAGTCCGTCAAGGACCGCACGTCGACGGTTGGGAATTGAATCGCTTGAACCGCGCCGCCCCCTCGCGGGACCAGGGTCATTTTCTATAACCGGGCCGATTTCGGTTGATACGACTAATACGATTGTCGACTGGACCGACGCCGAAGGAGCGGTGTCGTACGACTTGACAGTTGGCGGAAATGAAGACGGCTCAGGTCGCTTTGTCACAAAAACAGGTTTAACGGACAGCGAGTACGAAGTGGGTGGACTGAGCAACGGGACTTTTGCTGTCATCGTCACGGCGTACGACGCGGAAGGCAATGCGACGATCGCAGAAAATAGCCCTTTCCGATTCAACGCATATTTTGCTATTCGGCCTCAGGTTATGTTTGTCACATCTGGCGGAATAACGCCCACAAAAGATGTTTTTTACCCTCCGCCACCAAGTGCGTTTGAAGGCCCGGAAGACGCCGATTGGCACTGTACGCAACATGCAGTACAAGGAGGGTTGGTTTACGATCCTTACTCCGACTGGGATGGATTAGAAATTCACTACAAAGCGTTTCTATCCAGCGATACAGAGCGTGCTGTGGCAAGAATCGGCGGCTTGCGTTCACAGATCATCAATACGCGAGGTGAACTTGTTGCCCTCTCGGAATCTGATTTGTATGAGACTCTGGATAATCCAATTCTCTACAATGAGTTCGGTGAAGCCATAACATTCGGTTTCCGTGCCTGGACAGGCACAACGAGCCTGGGGGACATCGGATCCACTGCCGAAAATTGGACGTCATACAGAAGTTACGGAACGATCGGTGACCCGCGAGCGACTGATGGAAGATGGCTAGCTAGCAACGCTATACCATCGAACGAACTTGCTCGACTGTATTGTATCGGCGATGGATATCCGAATCTGCCCGTCGTCGCAGATGCAGGCGGACCCTACACCGTCATTCAAGGAGATGATGTTGTGTTGAACGCGACCGGTTCTGAGACGCCAGACTATGTAGAAAGTGTGAAGTGGGATCTGACGAATGATGGTGATTTTGATGATTTGCATGGGGAAACCTTCACGCTTCGATGGCAACACATGCAGCTGCTGGGATTGACTTCACCAGGAACGTATCCGATCGCATTACTAATCGACAATGGACACAATTCCTACACTGCTAGCACGGTGCTGACCGTGGTCGAACGCTCTAACACGCCACCAATTGCCGATGCTGGTGGACCTTACGTAGCCACCGAAGGCTCTTTGGTTAGCTTAGACGCTTCTGGATCTAGTGACGCAGATCAATTGACCGAAAGTTTGTTGTTCCAATGGGATCTTGACTACGACGGATCGAATTTCGACGTGGACGCCATCGGCCTAAGTCCAACCGATACCTTTACCGACGATTTTGCAACACGCGTCATCGCACTTCGTGTCAGTGATAGTCAAGGGCTCAGCGATCTGACCACAACGACGCTGGCGGTCGACAACCTGGCGCCAGGCGTGTCACTTGCGGGTCCGTCGACCGCAGTGCAAGGTCAGCAACTTGTCTTGACACTTTCCGCAAGCGATCCGTCATCAGTCGATCAGGCCGGCGAATTCACCTATGCGATCGACTGGGATGGGGACGGGGTCGACGACGAATCGACTACTGGCCTCAGCACCACGGAGGTCGAACACGTATTCGATTTACACGGCATCTATACCATTGCTGTGACTGCAACGGACAAGGACGGTGCAGTGGGTGCCAAGGCAAATCATGCGGTGGAGGTTACCGGTAACGCACCAACGGTCGTGGAGTCATTGGTACTTGGCGAATTGGACCAGCGGTCCGCTGTCGATCAACTGACAATCCAGTTTGACCAAATCGTTCAGTTTGATGCCTCGCCGTCCGATGTCGTTCAGATCGTGCATCTGGTTTCCGGGCAGGTGGTGGATGCGGCGTTTGACATCCGGCAGGCCAATGACGCGACCAACATTGACGTCACGTTCCTTCCCGGCGCCAGGGTCGATTCGCGCGGGGTCCTCGTCGATGGCAACTATCAGTTGACCATCGATTCAAGCCTCGTCGCCGCTGGTGGTGCCCCGCTTGATGGCGACGGGGCTGGAGGGCCGTACCAGTTTGCCTTCCATCGGCTCGCCGGTGATGCCAACGGCGACCGACAAGTAACGTCCGAGGACATGAGTATCGTGATCGCTGCTCAGGGATCGACGCCGTCGTCTGGCAACTGGGATCCCAACGCCGATGTCGATGGTGATGGGCGTGTCAGCGTTCGCGATCGCTTCATGGTGCTACGCGGTCTCGGGAACGAATTGCTAACGGTCGCTCAAGGCGGTGGTGTCGTGAATCGATTCGACACCAGCAACAATGGCGAAGTCAGTCCGCTTGACGCACTCCGTGTCATCAATCGTCTTGCATCGTTATCTGGCGAGGGTGAGTCGGTCCTTGATACCACGCCCGATCCTTACGACGTCAACCGCGATGGCAAGACAAGCCCGTTGGATGCGCTCCATATCATCAATCACTTGGCCTATGTTCAGAGCCTGAATTCGAGCTCCGCATTCGCCGAGGGAGAGAACGCAGACATCGATGTGGCGATCGGGCAGGTGGATCTGCTCTCGGATGAACGCGACGGAACAATCACCGATGAAACACTGGAGGTCTTGGCAAGTGGGCGACTTCAAGGACTGTTTTAGTCCTGCATGGTTGATGAACCGAGCAGTCCACGTTGAGACCTATTCGTACTTCGATTTGCAATTTTTTCAATTTGAAAGGAGAGTCGTTTGAGATTCCCAATAATGTGCAGTCCCGCGACGATTGTCGTATCGCTGATCTTGATCGCTTCAGCGATTCAATCCACGCCGGCCGAAGCTGGTCTGATTACGATCAATACTCTCGAGACAGAGTACACCGCGGGCCAAGCGTTTGACTTTACGGTCGAGATGCCCGACATCATCAGTCTATTTGCATACGAAATTAGTCTTCATCTCACCAGCAACGTCGGTACGGCGGGAGTCGATTACTACTTCGCAGATGCCAGTCCCGCATCGTCCAACTACTTGTTCGCAGCCACCACCAATTTTGCGGACACCACCGTCATCGATTCGCCATCGCTTTCTCGGATGACGATTTCCGACATTGACGACGTCTTGGGGACTGATATTGTTTCCGGCGTCAACGGCCAGATCGCGAACGTCCAGATCATGACGGCCGCAAATTTCGCGGGCGAGTTGGAAATATCCGTCGATCTCAATGGGCTGTTCTTGGACACACTCAACCTGTCAGATTTCAGTTTGTCGTCCGTAACAGAGTACGATTCCATCGTAAACGAGACGCTTGCCGCAGACCCGACCCGCATCTCATCGGCGGCGTCTACGGTCGTGCCCGAACCCTCCACGGCGGTGATCGCATTGATCGGATTGGTCGGGGTAGCCCTGGCAAGAAGAAGAGGTATGGCACGCGACGTGTCACCAAGACAGATACGGGGCTAGCATTTAGAATGCTTGTTCACAACGACAACCCTGAAGTAGCGATCGGTTTGACCACTCGATCACCCGACACATCGAGCTCAATGCCGCGTGGACCAGCGTCTGGTGCGTTCGAATGGAGATGTCATTTCGTGGTTCAACTTCGATCTTGCCGTGGAATGTTCACCATTCGCAATGGCGACGAACTTACCCTTGGCGATTGCTACCAACCGGCTTGAAACTGCATCGGTTGGACAAACCGAACGCACGAATCGGTTCCGTTTCGCCGCGGCGGTGGCGGACACCGCCGCGCGCTACGGCAATGAAGCGGACATGACTCCGACCGACGCGCTGGCGGATTTCCTCGGTCGCGCCGAGGCAATTCGGACCGCCGCGAGGTAGGCAAAAAACTGCGATGCATGTCTATGGGGAAACATTTCCTCTCGTCTTGGCACCGAAAAATCGACGCAAAATCAGTAGAAACGCGTCAAATGGGCAGCTGTCGTGTACCGAAGCCTGGTCGCGATGGGCAACTCGTTTCAGCGCGGCAACAACGCCGACATTTGTTTGCGTAGGTCGGCCAGGACGGACTGGACCTCGTCGGAGTCACGCTGAGTGACGGCCAGGTTCTCCAGCTCATCCGAGTCACGGGAGTGGTCGTAGAGTTCCTCCTCGCCGGACGCATAACGGATGTATCGCCAGCGGGGCGTACGCAAAGCGTGGTGATCGACGAACGTCGTCAGCACCGGGTGCGGCCAGTCGTGTTTTGGGTTTTCCAGCACCGGCCGCAGAGAATTCCCGTCCAACTTGCCCGGCGGCTGGACGCCCGCGTAATCGAGGATGGTTGGGGCGATCGTTAGCAGATCAACCGGTTGATCGTAACGGACGCCGCTGGGGATTCCCGGCCCGGCCACAATCATCGGCACCCGCGTCGTCTGCTCCCACAACGCGGCTTTGCCCCAGTGCCGTTTCTCGCCCAGGTGCCAACCGTGGTCGGAAAAGAGAATCACGTACGTGTTGTCGGCATGCGGCCCGCGATCTAACGCCTCCAATACGCGACCCAGCTGGAAATCCATCGCCTTGGTGCATGCCAAGTAGGCTTGCAGCACGTCCTTCCACTTGCCAGTCTTCTCGGCCCAGTCCTGTGTGAAGAGCCCAGGTGCTTCGACGTCCTGCGGCCGCCGGGGGCGTCGGCCGAAGTACACCAAGTCGTCATTGTCGTTCGGCGGCGTCTCGGGCAGTGCGATCGTCGCCTTTGGATGCATGTCGAACCACTCGCCAGCCGCATAGAGCGGCGTATGGGGTCGGTAGAATCCGCCCCCCAGCAGCAGCGGCCGGCTGTGGCGATCACTTAGCGCCGCGATCGTGCGATCGGCGATAATCGGGTCGAAGCTGGCGGCGTGGTCGCTGTCCTTTGGCGGAACACCCCAATCGGTGATTGCATCGCCCTGGTCATAGTTCAGCATCGGCTTCTGGCGGGGACCGTAGCTGAAGACGTTGGATCGCTGCCACTCGACGGCCGATTCGTCGGGCCGGCCGACATGGAACAGTTTGCCGAACCCAAACGTGCTGTACCCGGCCGACCCCAGAGCCTGCGGCAGCGAGACAGCGTCAGGCCGCCGCGACTGCTCGCGGAACCATTTGGACCGGTTCGCGGTGATACCGATCGTCGTGGGGCGCAACCCGGTCCAGAGGCTCGTCCGTGACGGCTGGCAAACCGGCGAGTTGCAATACGCCCGCGTGAAGAGCACACCGCGGGCAGCCAATCGGTCGATGTTCGGCGTGATCGCATTCGGGTGCCCGCCGAGACAGCCGACGTAGTCATTCAGATCATCGATGGCAATTACCAGAAAGTTCGGTCGCGGTTCGGCGGCCCGCATGGTCACGGCGGCCGTCATCAGCCCAACGGCAAGCAGCCATCTCATCGATCCTCTCCCGCAAGTATTCATCAGCCAAACAGTCTCCAGCAATCTCGATTTTGTGCATTTAATCAGACGAAGGCGAGGTTACTCCACTCGCACGCGGATTTCCACATGGTCGACGATCACCCCAACTCGTCAGAATCGGGGGCAGCATTGGAATTGACGAAGCCAGCCGATGACAGTGGATTGACGGTCCGAAGCTCTTGCCGCACAGAATGCGAACATGACCGACGACGCGCTCGTACGCCCCTCTGGTCTCACCGCAGTTCCAGAATCAAGAACTCGCCGGGAGATTGTATGTAATCGGCGGGAACGCTGTCGCCCAACGCACCCAGCCAATACCACGCTCGCTCTCTCTGTCCCGTTTAAGCCGGGCATGGTGAACGTTCCCGTGACCCTGCAAACCCCAACGTATTTACCCGGGTGTGACGACGTTGCGAACGCTGGCGCCAGGGAAGACAAAAGATCCACCGTTTGGCGGCCTGGCTGGGAAAGTCGCGGACGAAAAAGGGGTGGGCTCCATGGAATCCGGATACAGAGCGAAGGTGCTCGATCGGTATGGGTTGGGCGCCGCAATCGGAAGCCAGGCCGACAAAATTTGATTTGCCGACCGGTCGGCACACACGACAAACTGGGCATTCTTCAAGCAAGCCACACCGCCCAATCCAGACCTCGCACCTCGGTATTCCTGGAGGTGCAAAACAAATGGCACCATTTGTTTAAGGCACTCCTGGATACCGAAGTGGGAGCCAGGGATTAGGTGGCGAGGCCAATTCGAATGAGGCCCGGTCATTGCCCGTGCCGACCGGTCGGCACGCGATAGGGTCACAGTCTGGTTGGCAGCTATGTGGGCCTAAAAGTGACCCGCGTTGTCGGTGTCGCCTTGGACCTGGAAGTGGTGGCGTCAAATTCCGTTTTCGTTCGCGAATCTTCGTGCGAGGTTGGCGATCAGCGCGAGCTTTCAGGCGAACCCAACAGACGGGCACCTTCTTCTGCCGTCGCCGCTATAGCCTAAGACACAGACGCTCGCCAGAAAAAAGCTGAATTGAAGCAGAGGTTGGTCCACCCAACATGAGTGGGACGAGAGTCATTCACCTACCTGTCCCACCGAACCTTGTATAGTCGTCGCCCTGGTATCTGGATGTCCTCTCGGTCGCCGAGAAATCGAATTCTGTCGCTCCACCAATTTTCTGGCGTTCCCTGGTGATAAACGATCTCACTGGTCTGAGGATGTTCGCTGACCGATTTCCCCTTGGGCCGGTCGGCAAGAATCGGGTGTGGCGTAAAGCGGGCGTCTCTGGCATCGAAACGGTAGACGTGCTCGTTCGTCGTCACGAAGAAAACAAACGTTTCGCGTGATTGCGAGAGGTCGTGGCCGCCGGGCGTCGGAAGCTCGATTCGTTGGTCAACGCTGAGTGTCGAACCCGTCGGTTCGTCTCCAAGATCGACCAACAGGAGTTCATCGGATCCCAGGGCCCACAGTCGTTTCGACTCCTCGTCCCAAATCGCTCCATGAGCACCTCGAAGGAGAATTCTGGCGACCGGTTTTGCCGGGCTGCCGCTGGGTCTGGCCAGCTTGTAAACGAGAAGTTCGTCGCCACCAAAGCTTGACGCCACTGCAACCCGATCACCCGGCAGTAGACAGGCGCTGTGGGCGTTCTTCGCCTCCGTGTAGAATTGGCAACGTTTGTCACTCCTTCGAATCAATGCGACACCGCCGCTGGACGATGTGATCAGAAGAGACCCTCCAATCGGTTTGCACTCGTCGGTCGTCGCGAACGATCTTTTACCCGCCTCCGGAATTTCGGGAGAATCTTCTGCCTTCCACGACCAAACGAGCTCCGGAGCCTTGGTTTGGTCTGGATCGATCTCAAGAATAAAGACCTCCGCGCCACCGCAGCATATCAACCGGTCTTTCGCCGACACGGGACGACCGAGGGTCAAACAAGATGCGACGATCAGGAGGCACAATGCCCGCGGAACAGTCTCTGTAACGGGACGTCCGTTTGTTTCACTTGACACCATTTCGTTCGTTCCGTGAGGCGGAGTTCAAATTCGACATGAGTGAATGTAGCCAATCCATTCGTGTCATGCTTTGAGCCGCCGATCGAACCAGGCCTAAAGCTGTTACGGCCTGTATCGGTTGCGTGAGCGTACTTTATCACGCCGAGATTTCTACTGCTGGCTACCTGCGATTACGTCGGTCAAAGCCTGCTCGTCCGCATTTTTGGCTACACTCTCGTATTCTCCACAACCTCGATCCCGCTGAGGCGAATTCACGTGACTCGTGCTCAATCGATACTGTTCTTACTCGCGCTGTTGATCTTGTCCTGGCCATCTGTGGCCGTACAGGCGGAACCGCCGAACGTGTTACTGATTGCGATTGACGATTTGAACAACTGGGTTGGCTGTTTGGGTGGGCATCCGCAAGCTCGTTCGCCCAACATCGATCGGCTTGCTGAGCAAGAGACGTTGTTCAGCAATGCTCATTGCCAGGCACCGATCTGCAATCCGTCCCGAACCAGCATTATGTATGGAATGCGGCCATCGAGCAGCGGCGTTTACATGAATTCGCCCAAGCCCTGGACCGTTGACGCCCTGAAGTCCCGTGTCACGCTACCTCGCCATTTCGCGGCGAGCGGATACAGGACCTACACCACGGGCAAGATCTACCACGGTTCTGGATTGCCTCCTGGTGACATTGACGAAGTCGGACCGCGACCTGGGCAGCGACAGAGAATCGATCAACGTCTGATCCCTGAGACGCCCGACGGGGCAAAAGGGCTGTGGGATTTTGGCGGCCAGTCCTATGACGAACAATTGTTCCAGGATTATGTCGATGCTTCGTGGGCGATCGATGTCATCAGCAAACGATCCGAGCAACCATTTTTTCTTGCGGTTGGGTTCTATCGGCCCCATGTTCCGTTCTATTCTCCGACCCGCGTATTCGATGAGATTCCGGCAGACACGATCGAACTGCCAGAGGTGAAAGTCGGTGACCGTGACGACCTGCCAGGCATTGCCACGACTCTGACAAAGGCTCCCGCCGCGCCAGCTCACTCGTGGTTTGTCGAAAGCGGACGCTGGAAAGAGGCCGTGCAGTCGTACCTGGCCTGCATCCGTTGGACCGATGAACAGGTTGGTCGAGTCCTCGATGCCCTTGCAACGAGTGCGCACGCAAACGACACGATCGTCGTGCTGTACTCGGACCATGGCTTTTTTCTTGGTGAGAAGGAACGCTGGGCGAAGCAATCGCTTTGGGAACAAGCGACTCGCGTTCCTTTCATGATCAGTGTCCCGGGAATGGATCAGGGCAAACCGTGCAAGCGCCCCGTTGAATTGTTGTCGATTTATCCGACTCTGATCGAGTTGTGTGGCTTGCCGCCCCGGGAGGGACTGGAAGGAGTCAGCTTGACGCCGTTGCTGAAAAACCCCTCCGCACCGTGGCCGAACGTGGCATTGACGACCTTCGGCAAAAACAACCACGCTGTCCGCAGTGAAACCCATCGATACATCCGATACAGCGACGGCAGCGAGGAACTCTACGACCTGCGAATCGATCCCAACGAGTGGAATAATCTTGCCGGTGACGAATCGCTCGCCAACCTGAAGGCTGAACTGGCAGAGTTCTTTCCCGATACCAATGCGGAGCCAGCCAGGGCAGCTGGTGGCAAACGCAAGAAAGCCGACAGGAAATCAAGGTAGACGAGAATACGGGGCTGACGGGCTTCACGATTGCTGAAAGTCCAGACTATATCCGACGCTCTCAAAACAGATCGCGAAAACTGACATGAATCCAAATCCCCGTCTTTGGCCGTTTTCGTTCGCTGTTGTGTTGTTGGCGGCCGGCGGCACGACGTTGGTTGCTGCTTCGCAATCGCGGCCCAACATCGTGCTGATCATGGTCGATGACATGGGCTTCAGCGACATCGGATGCTATGGTGCTGAGACTGAGACGCCCCACCTGGACCAGTTAGCGAAGAACGGACTTCGTTTCACGCAGTTTTACAATGCAGGGAGATGCTGTCCGACGCGCGCCGCGTTGCTGACCGGGTTGTACCAACATCAGGCTGGCGTCGGCCACATGACTGGTGACGACGGACACCCCTCGTACCGTGGTTTCTTAAACGCTCGATGTGTCACGATCGCCGAAGTTCTCGGCACATCGGATTATTTTTCTGCAATCTGTGGCAAATGGCACGTCGGTTCCGCCCCGGAGCATTGGCCGCTCAGGCGTGGATTCGACCGCTTCTACGGGACACCTCAAGGTGGCGGACACCACTACCGCAACTTGCCCGGGCGTGACCTGGTGCTGGACGACAAGATCATTCCCATGCCTAAGGAATGGTATTCCACCACGGCATTCACTGATCATGCGGTGCAATTCATCGACGAAGGCGTGAAATCGAACCGCCCCGTATTTCTGTATGTCGCGTACACCGCGCCGCACTGGGCGTTGCACGCCCCCGACGAAGAGATCGCTAAGTTCCGTGGACGCTACACTAAAGGCTGGCAACCGGTGCGGGAAGCCCGCTTCGAGCGTCAGTTGAAAATGGGGATGTTTCCCAGCCACACAAGGCTATCCGATCAGGATCCAAACGTCCCTGCCTGGCACGAAGTCGAAAACCCCGAAGAGATGGACTTGCGAATGGCGACGCACGCCGCAATGGTCCATTTGGTTGACCGCGGTGTTGGACGCATCGTCTCGAAGCTGAACGAGTTAGAGCAGCTAGACAATACATTGATCCTGTTTCTATCCGACAATGGTGCCAGCGCCGAGTCCGGCCCAACCGGTTTTACCGGCGCCCGGGGAGGGGATCCCAAGGCCCGCACTGGCACGCCGAATTCGTACAACAGTTTCGGAATAGCCGGCGCGAACATGTGTGATACCCCGTTTCGCAAGTACAAAATGTTCGTGCATGAAGGCGGCATCGCCACGCCACTGATCGCGCATTGGCCGAACGGAATCCCCGCCAAACTCAATGGACGCTTTTCACACGAAGTGGGGCACGTCATCGACTTGCTGCCAACCTGTGCGGATGTTGCCGGAGCGATCTATCCGCAGGTCTTTGAAGGCAGAGCTGTAACGCCAGTTGCAGGTCGGAGTCTGAAGCCAGCGTTCAACGGCAACAGCCTGGAGCGTCCAGAAGGTTTGTACTTTGAGCATCAAGGCAACTCTGCCGTACGTCTAGGTAATTGGAAGCTCGTCCGCGCACATCGCCAGCCGTGGACGCTATACAACCTGGAAGCGGATCGAACAGAACTCGCTGACGTCTCCGAACAGCATCCCGACCAGACTTTGGAACTGAAAACGAAGTGGAAAGCTTGGGCCGAGCGCGTAGGGGTTCAGCCGTGGCCGATCAAGAAAAAATTGGTAGTTGAATAATGGAACGCAGCGGCAGCGGCAAATAGCGTGCTTGGTTCAGAGTTCGACGATCGACCGAGTCCGATCCGGGACCTGCTTGGGCGGATTCTTGACAGCGCGTTCCCGAGTCGTGATTGGCGAAATCCAGGGGCATCGCACCAGCTCCTGATACGGTCACCACTCGGTACTGGTCCGCGCGGGCAGTTGCATCGCCCGCGCGTTCGTAAGCCAATTCGCTACAATTTCGCCAAACTGCACACCTGATTCCGGAAATACTGGGCTGCAATTGCGAACCCGCAGTGACGCGTGTCAGACGTATCCAAGGCGAATGGCCCTCGTACGGACGATCAGTCCAACCCATTGGTTGAACGCAAGAAAGCACAGTTCTTTCAACGTCAGTGAGTCCGTCTTTGCGGTCCGCCGATTCGTCTGCGGTGATAAGTCTTGTTTCGATCCGCGAAGCGCTCTCCGGAACGACATCAGACGCTAACTATCCCTAACCGCCGTGTACCACTTCCACTTTGCCAGGGCTCTCTTGGTCAGCGTAGGGATCGATAACTGCTCCTGCAGTTCATGGTTTTCGAAGTGTCCGATCGGCGTCTCAAGTACACAGGGGGGCAGATAAACTGCTTCGACCTCAACTTCGTGCCCCATTCCACGGACGGACATGTAGTATTGCTCTCCCTTGCGGAAAACGGTGGCACGCGGCGACTGCTTCTTCCGAATTCTGTAGATCGGCGTTGTGATCTGCCAGATGGTTCCATCGCTGAGGCAATAGTCCTCTCCGCTGATATACCCGTAGAACTGGCCTACGATATGGGACTTGCTCACGACGTAGTGCTCGTCGTCGTCATGGGAATCGTTGTCGAGGTAGCGTTCGTGGTCGACGTAGCGTTTGTGGTCGACGAGCTGATTGAGGAAAAACATGCTAGGTCCTGATTCGAAGTTCTGGATGTCAAAAAACGTCAAATCCAATTGACATCGCAACGTCCAAATCACCAAAAAATCGGCACGTCCGTCGGCCCGTTGATGCTTGGGAAAGCGGTCGCGACTGGCCCCGCCCGCTCAACGCGGACGCTGATCTTGATCCACCCGCGTCAAATACCAGCGGCCGCTGCCTTGAGGATCCCGTGCGAAGATCAATGCCCTCCGTCGAAAGCTTGCTGAAATCGTTTGTTCGTTGTGCTGAAGACGTTAGTCTCAGGCGTGCCCGGACGGTCAATATCGAAACGACTGGCCGTTACCCTGTCGCCTAATGCATCTGCTGCATCTCAAGTTGACAGGATCCCGTTGACAGCACCAAATTCGGCATCTGGTGACGGAACAAGCACGACGATATCCGAGCGATTCAGAGATCAGTTAGAGTTGGCGTTTTCCGCGTTGTGGCCTTTACGCCGCGCTAAGATGACGGCTGCGCAGCGAGATCTCGGCTCGGCGACCTTGACCTCAAGTACTCGGCGATTGGTGTGTCGCCTGTGTTTTTTGGGTGAGCCAGGCTTCAAAGGATCCGACTTCAGTGAATCAAAACTTTGGAGCACTCAACCGTTTACGCTATGATGCAGCCCAACGCTCGCGACTGGGCTCACCTTCCTGACGCCTTTGCCCCAGGCGTCGGGTCGGCCGGTCGCGGGCGTTCTTTATAGACACAACAGCGATCAAGGCGCCGCCGCACGAGTGAGACGCCGAGTTGAACGTCGTGGTGATCCTGGCTCGCCGAAGTGCTCGACAACTGGGGTGCGTCAATTTGCGTGGCGGTCGTATCGGCCATCATGTTGGCCAGGGAGTCTCTTGTCGAGCGATTTCGAAACGCCCGGCACGCTGAGCTACTGTAAGTGTTCGCTCGATCGGTGTCATTGAAGCCGGCGTACTGAACCAGTGAGATCTACTCGGTCATTACCATAGGAAGTGACGTTTGTGAGCTGACCCGGATACGTCCTTAGACGCTTGCATGACCGCTCTGGCAGTCTTCTTGAGTAATTCGGCGTTCACGTCGTCCCCGTCATTAGTGGCCAGCCTGATCAGCGTGGGGGCCCTGCCGGCCAAAGCAACCCGTATGCCAGCGGGGAGAGCCTCGTCGCCGATCCAGACGGTATAGAACGGCTCACCATGCTCGTCGGAGACCTCGACGTGCAGGCATTCGCCAGCGTGGTTTCTTATCCTGCCAAACCTCAGGCACACGCGGTCCGAGGGATCGTCGCGAAAATAGGCGGCGTGTTCCCCCAGTTCGTACACGCAGCTGCTGTGACGGCTCCCCGGCATCGCCGCGAGCGACTTCTCGACGACAACAACGGCGTCGGTTATCGCCGCAAGATGGTTTTGGGATTCTGTGTTTGGAGAATGCATGCGTGGGCCTGCCGGTTGAGACGAAGTGGTCGTGATGGGATTGAGTGCAGTTCGGGCCGACGGAAGACTGACTATTTGGTTTTGCGCGAGTAGGAAACAGCCCGCCTGCTTTTGCTTTGCCGGGCGAGACGCTGGTACGTCTGCTGAATTCCGACGAAGCGTCGCACCGATCGGTCGGCAAGTTTTTGGATGTGATCGGCGTCGGTTTTCTTTTCCTGCCCGTTGAGGGCCAGCATCGCGCAGCGCATCGCGTCCAGTTGGCTGATCGCCACGACCTCTGCCATCAGGCCCAGGATGGGATCTTCGCTGTGATCCGCCTTGATCTTGTCTTCGATCCCCTGGAGTCGGGCCATCATCGCTTTGGTAAATACGACGCTGTCGCGCGAGATCCCACGCAAAACTGCCTGCTTGGCAAACCGAATCAGGTCCGCCGTCGATTCGAGAATCTCGGGCGCTTGCTCGATCAGCTCATCGAGCCGCCGTATTGCCTCGGGATCTCCCGCGTCGGCCCGCCGGCACAGCTTGCCGAACGCGTATTTGGCGGGAAGGACCTTCAGGGCTTCGTCGATACGTTCCCGTTCGGGCTTAGTTGCGGCGGGCTGCGTTGCTTGGCCCGGTGAATCTGGCTTCGACATCGAGGACGGTTCATGAAAACGAGTATCGGCGAGTCGGAGAAACACAAAGAAGTGCTTTGCCAGCGATTCAAGCAGCGACATGGTTTGCTCGATCAGGCGGCACTCTTGGCGGATCGCTGCTGTTTCATTTCGGAGCCCCCTGGCGAGCGTCTTTGTCAGCTGTGATTTCCGGTAGAGGAAGCGTACGAACGGGTTCTTGTAGCTCCCCAGGTGACGCGTGACGACCTTTCCCTGTTGGCGTGAGGTTTCCGTCACAAACGTGTTGACCCCGATCCGGCGGAGGTTGATGGACATGCGAGCTCTCTGTCGATGGCTAGGCGGCGATTTGTGGGTCAAGGATTCTGCGAGCGGCCTCGGTTGGCGTACGTCGCCAGTGGGCCACCAGGGCGTCTGTGACGTGATCCTGGACGCATTCGGCGTAGGGACGAGCTTTTGGCTGCCGGTCGAGCAATTGCTGGTAGACGGGCAAGAGCTTGCTGTCGTAGAACTCAGGGCCCGGTTCGCGTGACGCCATCGTCAGCTCAAGCTGCTCCCGCTGTCGTCCTTCCGGGGTCTCCAAGTCGTGCTCGGCTTCACACCCGACGAAGGGCAGGTGCAACAGCCAGTGTTCGGCAACCAAGGGGCCACCGAAGTACGCGTGCCAATACAGTTCGCGGCGGACGATGTCATCGCGTTGGCTGTCCGCGTGAATGATCTTGCCGTCGATCGCCCGGACCGCGTGCAGACGATCGCCGACATCGAAAAAGATGCTGCAGTAGTCGTGGGCGACCTGCACTGGGACACGCGATGCCTCGGCGGCAAGTGTGATGTCGCGTAATCCAAGGATTCTGCTCTCAAGCGTCAGACGCTGCAGCCGATCGTGATAGATCACGAGCAGCGGCCTGATTGAGAAACGACGGGTGCAATCCAACGAAGTGATCCACTCGTCGCCGTGCAGGAGATAATCAATGAGATGCCAGCAGATCGCGTCAGGCCGCCGTGTGGCAGCGGTAAAAGGCGCAGAGTCCACCGCGAGCTGCCAACGCCAGTCCGGATCGCGGAGGCCGTTGGTTGCCGTGTAGCGTCGCCTGGTACCTCGGTTCGTCGCCATGCAGGTCATGTTTGTTGTGTCGTATGCGTGGTGTGGTTGGCCGGAAAAAAAACTACATCTGCATTACACAATTTCTTGGTCAATCGACCAAATTCGAGCAGCCGGCCTGGCACTGGAGGTTGCCGTCGCATGCTAACGGTGTGACCGTCTGGCCCGTGCTCGCTTGAGCATGGCGACTTCGGTCTGAATCGCGTTGGCGAGCCATTGCTGAAAGCCAGCAGGGTTCTCAGGCAGTTGTTCGATCGGGTCCTGAAAGTACGGCGTTTCAACGGGGACCACCTCAACTGCCAGCCCGATCCCACTCACCTTGAGCACGTAGTCGTTGCGTCGCTTCCGAACGGTGGCCTTGGGTTTGATTTGGCTGCCCAGTCGGCACCGGACATCAACGATCTTCCAAACGGTTCCGTCTCCGAGTTGGTAGATACGCCCGTAGTGGAAGCCGACGAAGGCATTGGCGATGTAGGAGTCACTGACGATCATGGCATGGATCTCGCGGTAACAGACAAGGCGGGGAATCAACTTGCAAGTCACGATGATGGGCCCCGGCGTCAGAAGTCAACAGCGCCTCGTTTATTGATCGTTTGACCGCCAGCGAGTGTCTTAAGTCGGGCCGGCATATGCGGCTCGCTCACTGGATCAGATGTGTGGGGACGCGAGTGGTCTGGACCAGGTCTGTAGCAGATCTCAGCTTAGGTTCTGCAGCAGGTTCCGCGCTGAAGACATTTACCAAGTCGCTGGACGCGCGTAACGCCCATGAGCGCAAGGCAATCGAGCGTTTCCGAGCTTGCGCGTAGGCATTTAGATCTCAGCGACCTGGTTAAGACGGTCGGCTTGTCGAGAGAGCGACACCTCAACGTAGGATGTGTCGCTACCGAGTATTTTGGCCGCGAGAAGCACGAGTTAGGGCACGTTGGCCGAGTCGGTGGTCAGCGGCAGTATTCAGCCAGGGCTGTGATCACGACTCGCCCGTATTCCTCGGGGGCGGAGAGGCTTTAGGAACAAACGGTTCAATGGCGTCACTCAGTCGATCGATTGCGTTAGCGAGGCTGATCGACTTCCGTGGGGGACTTTGCCATTCTGGCGGCTGTTCCCGACGCGGCGGAACTACTTGAGCAAGCTTGAGAAAGTCAGGAACTGTCTGAGCGATCGCGATCAGCGAAGGGTCGGGGATCGCGTCATCAACGACATCGACGCAGCGGAGTGTGGCACCGTCCTCAGCGGTCACCGCCAGGTAGAAGCATGCATGGGCCCGATTTTCAATCACTCCATGCCGTAGTCGGATGCGGTCAGACGGGGCCTTGGGCAGGCACGACGATCGCACCAAAATCTGGTTTCAGTATTCGTCGAAGCCTTGCCTCAGTGAACCCCTCTGCCAATAAATTCAGCCAGACTGGTTTTTCACTGCCCTGTTATGGAGATGGCAATGGCTTCCCAAATCGATGTGTTTCACGAGTGTTTTGATCAGGTCGGCGACCCGCGAGTCGCAGGCCGGACAATCCATCCACTTAACTCGATTCTGTTTTTGGTTGTCTCGGCGGTCATCGCAGGCGCGGACGGACCTGATGAGATCGAAAGCTTCGGTGGTGAGAAACTGGATTGGCTATCCAAATTCGCCGACTTTGATGCCGGCATTCCGTCTCACGATACCATCACGCGAGTGTTGTCCCTGATCAAACCAGCCGAGTTTCAGAAGGCGCTGCTTCAATGGCACGCTCATCTCTGCGAGATTAATTGGGATCACGCCAGCAAGGACGACAATCGTCCCGTTCACGTTGCGATCGATGGCAAGACGGTGCGCGGATCCTATACCGATGCGGAGAAATCTGATGCGATTCATATCGTCAGTGCCTGGGCGACCGCAAATGGTGTCACGCTTGGGCAAACCGAGGTCGACTCAAAGTCCAACGAAATCACGGCAATTCCCGAATTGCTCGATCTAATCGACTTACGCAATTCGATCGTGACGCTCGATGCCATGGGATGCCAAAAGTCGATTGCTGAAAAGATCGTCGAGGGAGGTGGCGACTATCTGTTCGCTGTCAAAGACAACCATCCCAAGCTCTGTGCTGCCATCGCCGATCACTTTGAGATGGCCCATAACGATGGGCTCACAGCCCACGGTGTTCGGGCAATGACGACCACAGGAAAGCAGGCCGCGCGTGAAGAGGAACGCTTCTATGCGACCTGCCCAATTCCAAAAGCACTTCGCGAACTGACCGACCAGTGGAAAGGAGCAAAAAGTATCTGCCAAGCGAATACTTGCACGACTCGTGGTGACCGGCAATCAAGCGATGTTCGCTACTACATTTCGAGCCGACCGGCGCGGGTGCATGAATTCTCAAATTGTGCTCGTAGCCATTGGAGTATAGAGAGCATGCACTGGGTCCTCGATGTCGTGTTTCATGAGGACTCCAGTCGGCTCCGAACCAAGAACGCGACATCGAACATGAGCTTTGCTCGTCGGTTTGTGACGACGCTTCTCAAGCGAGACACTCGGAAGAAGAGCCTCAGGCGGAAGCGAAAAATCGCTGGCTGGAACAGCGAATTCCTCGAGAAACTCCTGTTTGCAGCCTAATTTTGGTGCGATCGTCGTGCGTGTGCAGACTGCTTTCAACGCAAGTCATTTTCCGTCAACTGGTATGGCACTCAACGGCGAAGCGACAGCCCCAATGCAGAAACCCAACGGCGTGGCAAGACGGTTGTGAAGCGACCCATTGCATCAAATCGGTCTCCCGACGACGCGATCCGGAAACAATCCGAGAATGTAAAGAAAAGCTTTAGTAAGGCACACAAAGACACTGCTGCACCAGTGCCCGCGTTCGACTTTATCGGCCCAGTAGCTCTCATAGGATGTACACCACACCATCCGAGTCGCTTGGGCCGGATTCTGTCGGAGAACGGGATTGGGATTTGTGAACTTGATTGCAAGACAGAAATCGTAGTCCTAGGACGTGATGACTGGTCGCCGTCCGACATTGACGAGATAATCGAATCGGCGTCCGGACGGTTCTTGCGTTTCTATTCTCAGGAAATGCTTGTCTCAATACTTCGTGGGCAATCGGATCCGTTCCAATGCCCAAACGTTCGGCAGCGAAAGTTGTATCTTGAGCCCTTTCGGGTTGGACATCCCGGTCTTGAATACGTTTCTCAAGGATGGGAAGGGTGGGTTCAAACCGATCTCGATACCCGCAATCTACGTTCGAGCAACGCGAAGGAAAGTGAAATTGATCGCGTTGCAGCGAGCCCTATTCACAAATTGGGTTACCGTGTGGGCAAGCAAGGGGTCAGCACATCGACTCGGCGAACTATTCTCTCAAATGCTTTCACAGGAGAGATTCCATTTATCAAGTCAGATTCGTATATGAAAGAGTGGGGCGGTCCACGCACAAGTAAACGCCTCCGACGAATCGCTCAGTTGCTTGCGTCGAACATTAATAACTGCGCTAAACGCGCGAATTCAATGAGCTATCAAGAAGCGATCGAGGATTGGCGGGATGATCTTGAATGGCTGAAACGAAACTACTATAACGGCGTGCACCGTTTCGATTGGCCGTCTGCCAAAGTTGGCCGGTAACTTCTGCAATCTGATCAGTCCTTGCACGCTGCTGTGCTTACGTCTAAGTGAGTTCGCTTTTTCCGTCGCTGGCACGAATGAATGGTGCCATCGGCTGTCTTAGTTTCTGTCAATGGCGAGTGATGGCTCGCCCGGAAGTTTTCTTGGTTTTGCATCTTTGGCTCTGGTTGGTGAGATTCAGCTCAGGGTGGTACTGAGGGGGGCTGACGCTCGTTCGGGACTCAACGAAATGGGCCGCCCCATTCCGCATCGCCGTCACATCGGCCTCATCTGCTTGCGCAGGCCAATGTGACGGCGACGCGAAAGGGGCTTACCAAACGTCTTGTTGTATGAAGGGGGGGGGTGACTTCCGATGCGACACGTATGCATGTGGGACTTTGCCATGTCGGACCGATGCCAGTGTTGCCCCAGAGGCCTACCCCGCAGGCGCGAGAGTGGATTCACGCCAAGGCGTTCCTTCGCGCACCATGACATTCAGCGTTACCAAGAGCTTTCGCATCACCGCCACGATCGCCACCTTCGGCGGCTTGCCTTTGGCCAGCAGGCGTTGGTAGAACGCTTTCATGATCGAATTGTGTCGCGTGGCAACCAAAGCGGCCATGTAAAGCACTTTGCGGACCAGGGAGCGACCGGCAAACGTGCTGCGTTTGCCTTCCTTTTGGCCGCTATCACGGACGATCGGCGCGACGCCAACGAGCTTGGCAATTTGGCCGCGGTTGAGCGAGCCTAGTTCGGGGAGCTCGGCCAGAAACATCGCGACCGTTGCGGTGCCGACACCGGGGCACGAAGCGAGTAGCGCTGCTCGCTCTGACAGGGGTTGGCTGGCATCGATCAACGCGGCAATTTTCTTCTCAATCCCCGCGATTTGCCGTTTATAGAAGTCCAACGCTTCCTGGATGACTTCACGCACTTCCTCGTCGCGGGCTTGGGCAAGGCGGTTCCGTTCGGCCGACTGTTGCGAGAGAATTTGATCACGTCGATGCACCAGCGCCTTGAGCTTGCGTTCTTCGGGAGAAGGTTTCTCACGCAACTTTGGCGTGACGACCTCACCAAACCGGGCGATCATTCTGGCGTCGATCGGATCGTTCTTTTCGATCAGTCCGATCCCTTTGGCGAACGATCGCACCTGCGCGGGGTTGCACACGCAACAATCCGTATCGGCTTCGTGCAAAGCGTCCACCAGATTGCTTTCGTAGCCTCCGGTGGCTTCCATCACCACGATTGTCTTGGCACGCTTGCGGCGGAGAAGTTTGATCCATGCGTTGATTGCTTCCGGTGTGTTATCGATCGTTTGATGTACTTTTGCAACCGAATCGAAGAGATCAAGTTTGCGGCTTGCGACGTCAACCCCAATGAATCTTTTGTAAACTGTCGTCATCGTTTGGTCCCTGGATAGTAGTGCGAGCTCACACTTGTCGGTGGCTCCCTCGGCTGTTCGGGCTGAGAACGAAACGGACCGGCGATCTAGATGGCACACGACATCGGGTGTCTACCCACAACGATCTACCGAGTCCGCGTGCCTGCCGGCAGCTAACCGGCAGGCACTTTTCGAATCATGGCTCACGCGTAAGCCCAGCTTGAAAACGAATTCAATCGTGGACAGCGAAGTCGAGCCGCCGTTTCCAAGACACTACCCACCACGTGTCATCTGTAGGGCCCGCCTGCTGACTTGCTAGCGGGAGCGTTGGTCTTCGCTCCCGTCCCGGTTTGGTGGGTGGCACCAAACTTCCATTAGCGACGCTGGGGACAGGCATTCTGGCTTCCCACCCTTTGTGCGAATAATCTTGATACTCCGCCAAGTCGTTCTAACCGTTACACCTTCATGATCTTCGAACGGACCTAGAGACTCCCCAACACGCAGAGGGGGTGGTTTGATAGTATGTTCTTCGGTGCGATGAACTTGAAAATTGGGGGACCGGATCTTGGATCTTGAAGCGATAATTGAGAAGACGCGACGTGACTTGTTGGAACTGACGGCGCGGAATCGGTTGGTTCATACGCCACTTGATGGCAAGCGAAAAAGCTGGATTCAGGTTCACGACGAACGCACCGACAACGTCTTTGATCTGCTTGTGCGGCAAGGCAAGACGATGTCCTTTCTGCCGATTGCACCCGAAGTGAACGAGGATGATCGCGAACAGTTTCTCCGCGAATTCGACGAAGCGAGTGACGGACAGCTTGATGAGGATGCGGAGTGCTCCGGTGACGAGGGTGAGATTCCCGAACGTTACACGGATCTGTTTCTGCAGACAATGTTCTCTCAGGACGCCCTGAATGATCGCTTGCTGAAGCTTTACTACGAAGCTCGCACGGCAGAGGAAGAACAGGGCGTCAGTATCCTTTATCTTGCCTGCGGATTCTTGAAATGGCGTGAATCGGGGAACTCCGCAGTGGACCGTTATGCGCCGCTGTTGTTGATCCCGGTGGAATTGTCTCGCAATTCCGTGCGCAGCAAGTTTCGCGTGAATTTTCGCGATGACGAAATCGTGACCAATTTGTCGATTCAAGCAAGATTGCAACAGGATTTTGGCATCCGACTGCCTGATCTGCCTGAAGACATCCAGGATGAAGCAGAGTGGACGCCGACGGCTTACTTTGACGAAATTCGTAAGTTGATCGAGGGTCGCGAGGGCTGGCAGGTCCTGGATAACGAGATCCTCCTGTGGTTCTTTTCCTTCACCAAGTTTCTGATGTTCAGAGATCTTTCCCCAGCAGCGTGGCCGGAAGGTTCCGGATTGACGGAGAATGGTCTGATCGCAGGACTGCTCGGCGATGCATTTGCCTCCGGTAGTGCCTTGCCTCCCATTTGCGGTGACCACGAACCGATCGACGAGATTGTAAACCCTGCGAATGTTGTGCACGTGACGGACGCTGATTCATCCCAAGCGGTGGTCATCGAGGAGATTGTTCGCGGCCGTAATCTGGTTGTACAGGGACCGCCGGGAACCGGGAAATCGCAAACCATTACAAACGCGATCGCCGCCGCTGTTCATGCCGGAAAGCGGGTGTTGTTCGTTGCAGAAAAAATGGCCGCGTTGGATGTGGTGAAACGTCGACTGGATGCCGTCGGACTTGGCCCCATGTCGCTAGAGTTGCACAGTCACAAGGCGCGCAAAAGCGAAGTTTTGGAGGATCTGAAAGCGACCATGAACCTGGGGGCCCCAACCGCTGCCAACCACGTTCCCATTGACGAACTCCGCCAAACGGCCCAGCGTTTGCGTCACCATGATGTGACTTTGCACAGTCAAGTCGGTGAGTCGGGCTGTTCGCCTTTCCAGGCCATGGGCAGTCTACTGAACATTCGGCAGCAGGGGCGGCCGGCTCCCGCGTATCGCGTTGCCGAATTGAGTCAATGGACACCAGAAATCTACCAACAATGCCAGTACGTCGCTAAGGAGCTAGACCAATTGTTGCTGGCGTCGGGGACGCCAGCGTCGAACCCGTGGCGCGGTGTGCAGTGCAAGCCGATGACACCAGCCAACGTCGAGCGGCTGCTTGGCACCCTGAAGGCCGTTCAGGCTGCTGTTGAGAAGCTTGATGCCGCAAATGGTGCTCTGGCTGAGATCCTAGAATTGCCAGCGGCGAAGAACATTAAGGAAACCGCAGAACTGGCTCAGCTTGCAGCTTACGTCCGGCGATGTCCTGCCATGGTCGACAGGCAGGCAATCAACCATGCGTCTTGGCAGACGGAAATCGCAGGGCTTGAAGCCCTTATTGGCGAAGTCCGAGCACTGCAGGAATCGCGTCGGTCTCTCGATGGACGTATCAGCGACACTGCCTGGAACCTCGATTGGTCAGCGACCCGCGTTGCTCTGGCAGGTCATGGCAAGAGTTGGCTTCGCATTTTTAATTCATCATTCCGAAACGCTGTCGCCACGCTGCGCGGCGTTTGCGTCAATGGTTTGCCCAAGGACGCCGACGAACGAGTGGCCTTGGTCGACAGTATTCTTTCACTGCAAAAGTCCTCCAAAACAATCGATGCCGAAGACGCGATGTGTCGCTCGGTTTTTGGGCGGGTTTGGTCTGGAGCTGGTTCGCCGGTTGAGGATCTCGACGCGATCGTGGGCTGGGTAAGAGATGGGCTTAAGACGGAACTGCTCAAGCAGCACGGCCGTCGCCTCGCCGGGGATGCGGCGAAGGCACCTGCAATAGCAGAGCCCCTGAACCGAATCGCGAAACTGCTGAAGACCGTCGATGGTGAATTGGGCAAGGTCGGTTCTGTTTTGAAGATTGATTTCCCACGAGCGTTCAATTCCCCGGATGCTCGAACCACCACCTTGGCTGATTGGCGGGCTCGCATGGGCGCGTGGCAAGAGTCTGCCGAGCAATTGAGTCATTATCTCGCGACGATGGCTCGCGTAACAACGTTAAAAAATGCAGGTCTTCGTGAATTAGCCGGTGAGATTGAAAGTGGCGCGTTGGCCGCCGGCGATGTGGCTGAGCAACTTGAGTTGATTCGCAGCGAGGCGATTCTTGCAGAGGCGTGGAGCGACCGTCGCGACTTGGCGGAGTTTCACGGTGACACGTACGAAAAGCTCCGAAGCCGGTTTGCCGAATTGGATACGGCACGTATCGCACAAAGCCGCGTCGATGTCGCGAAGAAGCATCACGAAAACCTGCCAGCCAGATCTGCGGACGGTGGCCAGGTCAGCGTGGTTATGCGGGAAACCAACAAGAAACGAAGGCACATGCCGATCCGACGGCTGATCAAGGAAGCGGGGCACGCCATCCAAAAGATTAAGCCCGTCTTCATGATGAGTCCTCTTTCGGTCGCCCAGTATCTGGAGCCGGGTGCAGTCGAATTTGACTTGCTGGTCATCGACGAAGCCAGTCAGGTCCAGCCAGTCGACGCGTTGGGCGCGATCGCCCGCAGCAAGCAGATCGTTGTTGTCGGTGACCAGCGGCAGCTTCCGCCGACCGATTTCTTCGGCCGAATGTCCGATGACAAGCCCGAAGACGATGACGACGCGGTAACCAATGCAAGCGACTTGGAAAGCATCTTGGGACTATGCGAGGCTCAAGGTCTGCCCAGCCGCATGCTGAGCTGGCACTATCGAAGCCGGCATGAGTCGTTGATCGCCGTCAGCAATCGCCAGTTCTATGACGATCGATTGTTCATCGTGCCAAGCCCGGTCCTCAGCGGCGGAGCTCTTGGGTTAAAGCTTCGGTACATCGCTAATGGGTGCTACGACCGGGGAGGATCACGCGCAAATCGCAACGAAGCGATCGCAGTAGCAGAGGCCGTGCTCGAGCATGCTCGACAACGACCACATCTTTCGCTGGGTGTTGCCACTTTCAGTGCTGCCCAGCGCGACGCGATTCGGAATGAGATTGAGCTGCGAAGAAAGGAAGACGCGTCTGTCGAAGAATTTTTTAACAGCGGCGGTGCCGAACCGTTCTTTGTGAAAAGCCTGGAAAATGTGCAGGGTGACCAGCGAGACGTGATTTTCATCTCGATTGGATACGGCAAGGACAAAGACGGCTATTTCGCCCATAGTTTTGGTCCGCTTAACCGCAAAGGTGGAGAGCGTCGACTCAATGTCTTGATCAGCCGTGCGGCGTCTGCCTGCGAGGTTTTCACGTCATTGAAGGCAGATGATATCGACCTCGCACATACGCAGAGTGAAGGCGTTGCCGCATTGAAGATGTATTTGAACTACGCCGAACACGGGCGACTGGATGCGACGCAGTCCCACGGCGGAGCGGACAGCATTTTCGAAGAACAGGTCGCAAAAGCACTCCGCAACCGCGGGCTGGAGGTCGATCACCAGATCGGAGTCGGAGGATTCTTCATTGATCTCGCGATCCGAGATCCGGAGCGGCGAGGGCGTTACCTGCTGGGGATTGAATGTGACGGCGCACAATACCATAGCGCCCGGTGGGTTCGTGACCGCGATCGGATTCGGCAGCAAGTTCTAGAGGCTCGAGGCTGGATCATCCATCGGATTTGGAGCACCGATTGGTTCCAGCGTCCTGAGGAACAAATCGAAAAGACGCTCAAGGCACTTGATGAAGCCAAACGGCATTGGGAGCGAATCGACGCCGACGACGAAAAGGGTGCATTCAATTCCGCGACGCCGGGGGAACCCACTGAAGCAGACATTCATCCGCCGATTTCCCGAGAAGATTCACCTGAAGCGGTGACCGAGCGCGAACTGAAAGGCGAAGACTATTTAGAAACGAGAATGCCGAATCAGCATTTCGAAGGGGGCCCAGCTGATCTTTCGGATGCGCTGCTGACTGCCCTTGCAAAGCAGATTATCGAAATCGAATCGCCCATTCACATCGACGAGATCGGGCGTCGAATGATTCGGATTTGTGGTCAGGGGCGTCTTGTTTCCTCGCTGAAATCACGCATTTCCGATTCCATCCGGTTGCTTCGTGAAGCGGGAACCGTGGAACATCGCGACGCCTTTGTCTACACCGCCGGCCAACAGATGTTTCCTGTCCGCTATCGCAAACACCTCGACAACGCAAAACTTCGAAACGTCGATTTCATTTCACCGGAGGAGCTGCGCGGAGCCATCTTTGCGGTTGTCGAACACCAGATCGGCACCGACGAAGATCAGACTGCATCGTCGGTGGCAAAATTGCTGGGGATCAGCAAGAGCAAGTCCCTGCACGCCCACGTTCGAGAGCAAATCAAACGCCTCGTAGAAATGCAGGCCATCGAAAACCGTGACGGCAGCCTCTTCGTCGCATCCGGCTCGGCGATCCCAAGCGGAGCTTGATGGCAATTGCCTGATGCGTCTTCAGCACCGCTGAACGTCATTTACTCATGCAGGACTCGGCGCGAAACGCTATGCACGCATCGATCAAAAGCTTCTTGTCTCAACAGCAGGCAACTGCTGCCATGATCGGCTTTCCCCTAAACGACGCGATCGCGACCGATCATCCTCACAAAAATGGAAGGCTGAATCATCCAAGGCTGAATGATAGCGACCGGTTGGGACGGTGGCAGCAACCACCGTCACTCACCACCATTGCGATGCGCAAGCACACTCCAGAATGCGGGTGATTGGCAAGCGTTGAACCCGTGATCATGCTTTGGCTGGTTCGCCGAACACGTCTCAACGCTTCATTGATTGTGAGCAGAACGCAGCCTGATGAAACCAACACCAAATCATGCAATTCAAACGACACGCCGGTGTCGGCCACCGGAGCGAGAAAATGTGATTGAGCGAATGGCTAACTCGCGTCGGCATGAAGGCGAACCGCCTCTGACGGAATAAAATTTGTGCACCGGTTGAACCCTGAAGCGCAAGTAGCTGTCAACTGGTAAACTAGATTGACTCTAACCGCGAATGAATTGGGGCAACCAAATATGGCTATCATTGCAGAGTTTGAACGCGAGCTGTATCGAAAATCGCCACCGACTTTTGCGACTTGGCACTCGATTGACTTGCACAACCATTCCCCGGCCAGTTTTGACTATGAGGCAGGCGGCGAAAACGTGTTGGAACGGTCTGCTCAGCAGATCCTTGCCCGTGACCTGGCCGCGGTCATGTTTACGGACCATGTTCGACTCCCGGATGCTGGTTTTGTTGATGAGTTGCAGCGGCGCACTGGGAGACTGATACTACGCGGTGTCGAGTTGAACGTTTTTGTCGACGCTTGGACGAAGCCGCTCAGCAAGATCACAAAGAATCTCTATTTTCATCTGCTCATTGGTTTTGATCCGGATGCAACCGAAACACCGGATTACTGGATCACCCATCTCTACAAGCGATGCCACACTGAGGAACGACAGTCGGGTGGCACGGCCATCAAGGGCGTGACAGATTCGATTGATCGGATCTGCGAAGAACTGCAGGGATCAAACGCTATCGTGATTCCAGCTCACTTGCATTCGGACCATAACGCATTTGCATCACGAAGTGTCGATGACATATACGCAGACCCAGAGTTCCTGAAGGCCGCCAAAAAATGCTTCACGTGTCTTGAAGTGACTGATCCCAAGACAGCCGAATTTTTTGACGGCAAACATCAAGAGACGAACAATCTAGAACTTGCCTGCATACGATCGAGTGACAGTCACAGTCCGGAGCAACTTGGGGTACGGCCGTGCTATGCTCAAATGGAGCAAGTGACGTTTGCAGAACTGAAGCACGCCCTCGAATTGCCGTTTCGGGTCAAGCTGAAGCGTCCGGACCTACCATCAGCGTACATCGTAGGGTTGCAGATCACAGGGAAGTTCTTTTCTGATCTTTGGCTCTCGCTTTCACCGAATTGCAACGTTTTTATGGGAGTGAAAGGTTCCGGGAAAACTTCGGTGTTAGAGTGCCTGCGTTTTGTGCTGGGCGTTGAAGTTCCTGAGAGTCGAACTGAGGAAGTCAACGGTCATCTGAACGCAATTCTCGGTCCGGGAGGATCGGTAAAAGCACTCGTGAAGCGTGCAGACGGGGCGAGGGTGCTTGTTCAACGTACGCTTGGATCCAATCAATACGCCCTTACGTTTGAGGACGATCGTCAACAGGTGGTAAGTTCGTCAGACCCGATTCAGTTTCCTGCAGCTATTTTGGGGTGGCACGAAATCGAGCAAGCTGCCACGGATTCTCGGATCCGGAAAGTCTATCTTGACGCGATCTCTGGTCGCGAAGCTATTCGCCAGCATGATGTAGAACTCAAAAGCTACTCGCAGCGGATTCACGCAACGCACGACACAGCATCAAGCAAGCTCAAGACCTTTCGAGACTCTCAATCGCAGGTGTCGCGGTTGCGTGAGCGTCGCGAAGGGCTTCAAAAGCTAAAAGATGCGAGTCTCGTAGCGCTGAAAGAAGAATATGAGACAGCGATTCGGCATCGTGACCTCGTTGCAACAACGCAAGCTCAACTCGCGCTCTTAAAGTCACAGCTCCCAACACGGTTTGCGCAGGTGTTGGCAGGTATAAATGCTCCCGAATTCGACCTCGCGTCACCACTTAAGCAAGCGCTTCTGCCAGCAGCAGAAGCAATACGTGGCTTGGTCACGTCAACTGAATCGGCTCGCCAAGAACTCGACGATGGAATGCAAACCGCGATAAACGCTCTAGACCTCAATCAAGCGAACGCTAGCGTGGATTTTGCGTGACGCTTTCGGATTTTTGAGGCGCAGCAGCACGCTTGGGAGCACTGCTCCTTATTGGAAATTCGCATGGTATCGTGCTCATAAATTCGCTTCTCTCGGGTTAGGCGTTAGCGGCGGTACCGAAGCATCCGGACTTCGGCTTCGTTGGTTTCGACGTGTCACGTTCGAAGCGGCATCGCAATATGGTCACTGAGTGTGAACAAGTTTTCGACGCCGAGACGGTATGTCAAAATCCGCAGCTTCAGTTGACGCGATGAGCGGATGACTTGGGCCGGAATCTGGATCAACGAAGTCAAGAACGTCGAGAACTCCATTTTGATCACACGATCACGAAGGCGTTTTCGCGTCTTTCTCTGCCCGGGATTCCCTTTGACGCGGACCATCATTCCACTCCAAAGCTTCAGCGTCCAGGCAAGAGAAGCAATCAACATGTACGCCCAGTTGCTTTCCAGCGAATCCAGCGGCGCGGTCAATGCGTGACTCGCCTTGAGCTGGCTAATCGTGTTTTCCTGATCACAGCGATTGTTGCCGTCTCCGATCAGTTCACGCGACTGTTTTTCTTCCTTTGGTTCGTTGCTGATGTAGAAGAAGTACTTTTCGGTGCTGAACAAGAATTGCTGCCCACTCGTGACGTCGATGTCTTTGCGAACGGCAACCATCCGGTAGGGACGCTTGCAATTGCCAGGCTGATACGGGAACTCGGCATAGCTTTCAGCACGCAGCTTCTTGTTCTCGTAGCCGTTTTCTACGACGATTTCCTCTTTGTAGTTGGGTCGTTTTGCACGCGGATTCTCAGAAGTCTTTTTCTGCCGCCGAAGCGGATTCCATGCTGATTCGTCGAGGGAGTCGGCAATTGCGGTCAGTGTTTTGTTGGCGTCATAGCCAAACACGAAACGGACATCCTGCGCGTCCCATCGATCGAGATGTTGGGTTGACGAAAAGTCCGTGTCGCCACGCAACAGGATCTTTCGAAACCCAGCATTGCGACATAGTTCGATCGCCCTGTCAAAGTAGAACGATGAGCCTTCACCGCTCGGGCGATTGCCGCTGCGGTTGGCCAGGTACAGTAACTCGTTGGTTTCCGCGAGCGTAACGACCAGTGGATGGTAGCCCCATTGTCCTTTGTAGTTGATTCCGATGCCCTCTTTCTTTTCACCGCAAGTCTCGACCATCGTGCCATCGGCTTCAATGGTGGCCTGCTCGAAGAACGCATCGGATTGTTGTTTCCAAACCTTCTTGCGTGCCACGTTGATTCCCTGCATCAATAGCAGTAGCTTGAAGCCATCAAAACGACGGCAAAAGTCACCAGCAGTTGTCGGATCGGGAATCCGTTCAGCGCCCAGTGCGTCCAGATACGCCTCGTCGGTGCGGCGATGCTCCAAATGTTCGAGGCAGGTCCCACCGGCCAATAGATTCAGGGCAATGTTGAGCACGTGATCGGCTTCGTCGTACGGCGCGTGAAGCTTGAACACCGGTGCGGACTGGTTGATGTGCTTTCGCAATCCGAGTTGCTCGACAAGCTGCATGACCATGCCGATACCGCCACAGGAAACCGCCTCAACTTTCTCGGCCAGTTCGTACTTTGCCCGCAAGGGGCGAATCATGGGCGTATGTGTCTTACCCTTCTTCTTGTCGATACGTTGTAGAAGAACTCGCTTGCGGCGCAGCAACCGACGGCGTAAGTTGTCGTTCACTCGAAATCCTCCGTTGAGTGAGTGCGTTGAAGTTGTCGTTATCTCCAATACACCCGCAAAACGCCGAGGGTTTCGAGTTTTTTCAATTTTTCACCATCAAGCGTTCGCTTGATTGAGGTCTAGAACAGGCTAAGCACCCAGCCTTGACTGCATTCGAGCAGTTTGCTCAGCATTACAGATCGGAGATTGGAAAGCTCACCCCGGAACAACAAAATCTGCTGGAGTCTCACCGCCGAGTAATGGAAGAGACAAAGCAACTTCCAGTTCTCGAAGCACAGTTGGCGACGCTGAAAATCGAGACTGAGCAGCTCGTTCGAGAGCTGATCGGCCTTTGCGACTCGGCGGCAGCAAAAGTTGAGGCACGAAGCGAGCTTCGCGGAAAGCGAGTAGCGGAGTTTTCAGACCGGCTGCAAGAATTTGGAGTAAGGTTATCCTTGTCGCAATATTCACAATCGCCGTACTCGACCTTCCAGAGCACGCATCCTGATGGATGGAAGGCATTTACTGAATTAGCGACGGATTCGACCGAACGACTGTTGTACCGCAAAATGAAAGGCCGTTACGAACTGCTACTTGACGACCTTGCGAACGACTATCCCGTGTTTCTTCAGTCGCCATAATTCAGCTACTTCATTGACAATGTCGAAGATGACGATTTGCACATTTTCTTTCGGGCGAACGGCCCTGATGGTGCAGAGAAACCGATCGACCAGCTATCCGCAGGTCAACGCTGTACAGCGTTCTTCCCGGTTTTGCTAAAATTGCGTGAGGGCCCCTTGGTTGTAGATCAGCCAGAGGACAACTTGGATAACCGGCACATAGCTTCCTCTATATCCCCTGTATTGCTCGAGGACAAAAGAAGTAGGCAAATCGTACTGACGTCGCACAACGCAAATCTTGTTGTTTTGAGTGATGCGGATCACATTGTCACCTTTGAGGGAAAAGGCGATCAAGGTGGAGTTCTCGAACGTGGGTTTCTCTCCGGAGAGGAATCTAAAATTACCTCACATGTTGTCGATATTCTTGATGGCGGCGAAAGAGCACTCGCACTTCGCCGACTGAAATACGGCATCTCGGAGCCTGACATTGTCCGATGAGGAATTCAGATTTGTATAGGCAGAAGTAGCGAGGCTGAAGGAGGCTTAGGGATTTGAAGCTCGTGGCCGAGGAACGAAGATCCGGCCGCGAGCCAACACGAATATCGCCACGTAACTGCGACCAGCCTACTCTCATCGCGGGTCGACACTGTTAACGCGGTTTTTCAAGATTGCCAGCTCGCCGCGACGGTTGTGCGCTACCGAATACGCAGATCTGGAAAGAAATCGGCTGCTCGAAATTTGCCGGCGACTGCTGCTTCTTTAGGGAGGAGGCTGTTTCCGTGCTCCGGTGGCCGACGCCGGAGCGTCCTCCGTGCACCGTGTCGCACGTTCTTCGCTGGTCCTTCAATCGGGTTTGTCACAGAAGCTAGAAGGTTGCTCCATCGCTGAAGTCACAGCGCTAACAGATGACCGGCAGGCTGGGCATTCTTCGATGAATACTATCGAACTCGCCCGCGATCGATTGCTCCGCCGCGGGCGTCTCATTTGGTTCGCCTTGGGGATGGCACAGGTCTTACAGTTCGCTGCTTTCCATTTCGCGGACGAAGCGTATCTGGTCGTTTGACAGGTACGAGTTGACCATGTTGAACGCGGCGTCGCTGAAGCCTCCGACATTCAGGGTGCCCAGGCGGTCGGGGGATCGAGTGTTGCCGTAGGGGACGATGTCGATGCAGACCAGCTTTGGATCGGCGATGCCGTTCTTTTGCTGCGCCTTCTTGAACTTCTCCCACTCCGTCATCACGCCCGGCGATCCGCCCTGGCCGTAGCCAAAGGCGCGGCCCGAGTTGATCCAACTCTGGTTGTCGCTGACCAGGACGATGCCGGCAAACGCACGCTTGGTGTAACGCCTGTTGGCTTCAATTACCGGCAACGAACAGTCCGTTCCATCGCCCCCGTACTTCGACAACCGCGCCGACAGACTCAGGATCGAATCACTCGGATCGATCTTGGCCTGGTAGGATCGAGTATCGAATGGAATCACGACGATGCCCGGGTTGCGACGCAGGATCGCTGCCGCGAACAGTGCCGCGACGTCGACGCAACGCATCTTCGTCGTTCCGCCCCGACCACGGTTTCCCGTTGCCGGGCATCCCATCGAACCCGACGTGTCGAGACCGATCACCACCGGACCCGGCAAATCCGGCACGTTGCCGCATGCGATCTCGGCCGCCTGGTGCAGCGATGCCTTGATCTTCTGCGGAACCTCGTCCGAAGCGTTCAAGTAGGCCACAAGGATTTGGCACAGGAGCTGGCGTGAGCGACGGATCACGTCTGCATCAGCCAATGAATGAATTGTGCCACCCACCACGTGTGATCTGTGCGTCCCGCCTGCTGAGTTGCTGGAGGGAGCGTTGGTCTTCGTTGCCTGCCCGGCTTGGTGGGTGGCATTAAATCATGCCCAGGGGAGAAACGCCGACCACGATGATCGACATCAACACCACCATACTGAGGGCAACGAAAGCCTGCAAAAGCAATCAATCAATGAACAGCAGAATGTATGCAGCGGGAAGCTGAAAAACCAGCATCAGTATAGATGGGCGAAACCAGTACGTTGCAACTAGCGATAACGTGAATGACAGAGCCAAGCAGGCTAGTGCAAATAGCCATGCGGTGATGGCCGGCCCAAGCGATGCAATCCCGCCACCTGAATGCCGAAGCAATACCGCGACAAACGTAGCCGCACCTAGAAGGTAGGCAGCAGCCGACACCAAAGTCAGCACCTTACCGATTTTGGCTGAACGCTTCTTGGGTGGCGACGGATCAGCAACCATCAAGTTCGGTGGTGCGTATGGCTGAAGCGACATTGATTCAGTCTGGGAACGGTAGAATTCACGGGGAACGGGCGAAAGACACACCGGCAGACCATTGAGCACGACTCTCGTGTTCCCGTGCAATTCATGGCTCTGCGTTCTCTTGTTTATGGGGCGACCAGCAAAACTCGCCGCCGAGCATCTCAAGTCCTCCATCGCAACGATGACCAGTATCAGGAATCAATGATTCGATGATGCGGCGTAGCTCAAGCCAAATCATGCGCGAAAAGATGTAACCGTGTGGCTGCCGAGCCAGGACGTCGAAACGCTGACGGTTCCCAACCGGAGTGATTGCATCGTGTTCCGCGAGACAAACCCCTGACTCCTCAAATTGTTCGTGGCACGACTCGAACTCAAACGAGTTTCCGTCTTTGTGAACGACGAAACAAGAGCATTCAGAACCGGGGACGGCACCGCCTACGAGGTGAAGATCGGAAAACAGGCCGTCACTCTCAAGTCGATCAAGTACACGAGCAAGGGGCCCACAGCCAAGGTTCGCAGTGAAATACGGTGCCCCACCCGAAATCCTGTTGCGGGCCCAAATGATCGTGCCATCATCAAATGCGGCAAACATCAGGCGAGCAAATGGAGGTGACGAGCTACCATAAGCCAGCAACGCAAGAACGTTTTCAGCTCGGCTGATGCCACGTGGTGCGTTGTTCAATCGTGGCTCACTTTCAATCGCAGAACGGCAGCGGTAACGGGACCGCCGCCAAAAAACTATGATTTTAAGTCCCGCGTCATCGGCGGCTCCCGTTCACCGCATGGGTACGCCCGACATGGGCGTGATTGAAATGGGGTGCAAGTCCCCTGTACGAGACTGGGGATCTCAAGGAGCTCAGTATACCAAATGACCACTCTGATCGAAAAAGTACTAGACCTCAATCAAGCGATCGTTGATTGAGATTCTGTCCGTTTTGCGGCGGAAAATCGTGGCGGACCGGTGGCCCGGCTTTGGCCGGATGAATCGTGCCATCGGCTGTCTTAGTTTCTGTCAATGGCGAGTGATGGCTCGCCCGGAAGTTTTCTTGGTTTTGCATCTTTGGCTCTGGTTGGTGAGATTCAGCTCAGGGTGGTATTGAGGGGGGCTGACGCTCGTTCGGGACTCAACGAAATGGGCCGCCCCATTCCGCATCGCCGTCACATCGGCCTCATCTGCTTGCGCAGGCCAATGTGACGGCGACGCGAAAGGGGCTCACCAAACGTCTTGTTGTATGAAGGGGATGAGTGACTTCAGATGCGACACGTATGCATGTGGGACTTTGCCATGTCGGACCGATGCCAGTGTTGCCCCAGAGGCCTACCCCGCAGGCGCGAGAGTGGATTCACGCCAAGGCGTTCCTTCGCGCACCATGACATTCAGCGTTACCAAGAGCTTTCGCATCACCGCCACGATCGCCACCTTCGGCGGCTTGCCTTTGGCCAGCAGGCGTTGGTAGAACGCTTTCATGATCGAATTGTGTCGCGTGGCAACCAAAGCGGCCATGTAAAGCACTTTGCGGACCAGGGAGCGACCGGCAAACGTGCTGCGTTTGCCTTCCTTTTGGCCGCTATCACGGACGATCGGCGCGACGCCAACGAGCTTGGCAATTTGGCCGCGGTTGAGCGAGCCTAGTTCGGGGAGCTCGGCCAGAAACATCGCGACCGTTGCGGTGCCGACACCGGGGCACGAAGCGAGTAGCGCTGCTCGCTCTGACAGGGGTTGGCTGGCATCGATCAACGCGGCAATTTTCTTCTCAATCCCCGCGATTTGCCGTTTATAGAAGTCCAACGCTTCCTGGATGACTTCACGCACTTCCTCGTCGCGGGCTTGGGCAAGGCGGTTCCGTTCGGCCGACTGTTGCGAGAGAATTTGATCACGTCGATGCACCAGCGCCTTGAGCTTGCGTTCTTCGGGAGAAGGTTTCTCACGCAACTTTGGCGTGACGACCTCACCAAACCGGGCGATCATTCTGGCGTCGATCGGATCGTTCTTTTCGATCAGTCCGATCCCTTTGGCGAACGATCGCACCTGCGCGGGGTTGCACACGCAACAATCCGTGTCGGCTTCGTGCAAAGCGTCCACCAGATTGCTTTCGTAGCCTCCGGTGGCTTCCATCACCACGATTGTCTTGGCACGCTTGCGGCGGAGAAGTTTGATCCACGCGTTGATTGCTTCCGGTGTGTTATCGATCGTTTGATGTACTTTTGCCACCGAATCGAAGAGATCAAGTTTGCGGCTTGCGACGTCAACCCCAATGAATCTTTTGTAAACTGTCGTCATCGTTTGGTCCCTGGATAGTAGTGCGAGCTCACACTTGTCGGTGGCTCCCTCGGCTGTTCGGGCTGAGAACGAAACGGACCGGCGATCTAGATGGCACACGACATCGGGTGTCTACCCACAACGATCTACCGAGTCCGCGTGCCTGCCGGCAGCTAACCGGCAGGCACTTTTCGAATCATGGCTCACGCGTAAGCCCAGCTTGAAAACGAATTCAATCGTGGACAGCGAAGTCGAGCCGCCGTTTCCAAGACACTACCCACCACGTGTCATCTGTAGGGCCCGCCTGCTGACTTGCTAGCGGGAGCGTTGGTCTTCGTTGCCGTCCCGGTTTGGTGGGCGGCACCAAATTTCGCCCTAAATCCTTACTGGTTATCCGCGATGGCCAGATTCCACCTCGTTTTGACCGGTCATCGAACTGATCCCATCATAATTGGCAAGAGTAAGCCCCCAGTGTTGAACGCGATAGCCAGCACCCATCGTTTTTCCTGATAGAGCTTCGCGGCACCAACCCATGAGAGCCCAAGTCCCAACCAACCTGCTGGAGGTGCAAGGAACTCCATTGGAGACAAACGGGTGATTCCACTGGGTCCATACACAGGAGTGCCGTTGACAACTGCATCCCAGATAAGCGGAACATAATAGCACGCGATCAGGCACGCGATGCAACCGATGAGACATGAGGTCGTGATGAGGAAACGATGCCAGATTGCCATACTCGCAACCACAGAATCGCAAGTTGCGCTCGGTGCGTACGGGTTGGCAGGCAATTCAAGCTCCATAGTGAATAGGTCGGAGAACGGTAGCCGTCGCCGAGGGCGGTCGGTTGATTTTCCATTCGAGTAATCGCGCAAGCCGTCCTTCGGTTCACGTGATGGTTACCCGCGATCGTGACGCTCGGAACAACAACGCGGTAACTTGTCGAGTGTCTTTCGCATCGCGGGGTCGATTCCGCCGCCGGGCGTGTTGTGTACCGAGTATTTGACGAACCGAATAATCGCGGAGCGTTGAGCTTGATTGTAGAGCACGCAGAAAAGAACCTCACGGACTTTGCAAGAAGCACGGACGTCGTGTAGATGAAACAGGAATGCTTCAGTCAATAGACCCTTTGGATCGGCGTCACCGATGATGATCGTCATGATCGCCGGGGTGTAGAAGCGAAGCCCCTCGGCATCGAGAAAGCTAAGCGCACAGTGACGTTCGAGAAGATCAGAGGTTGGGACCCGTCGCCAGTCAGCGCGTTCAGCTGACAATGACTTGCGATCCTCGCCCACGTCACCATAGCGGTCGTGCGATTCACCAGTATAAATCGTCATGCCATCGCCAAGCTGGACCTCGCGAAAAGCGTGTGCAATGTAATCGATCAGCCAGCGTCGCAGTTGTTTTTCTCCGGTCGGGTAACGGCACGGATCGCGCGGTCGGCGCGATTCTCCACTTCGATAACTACGACTCGGCGACTCGTCGTGCATCCGATTGCCCTCCCTCCTATCGACCTGTGAGCGACTCGATACCGGCTGCCATTAGCGAGATCACGAGAGCCAAGAGAAGGCAGAATCCCAGTCCCCCAAGTATACACCCCCAACCCATTTTGTATTCAGGAGCCGTTGATGATGTGATGTCAATCCCGTCATTCTTCAGATCAAGCAGGTATTTGTGTAGCCAATCAGCGATGCGTTCAGGTTGGCCGTCGTCTCCAAGTGATGGTCCGATTTGGTCGACACGCTCAAACTCCATGATGTGGACCACGCATCGATCATCGCAAACGTCGATCAAAAACTGCCACCCAGCGCCATCCTCGCCGATCAAGAAGTAGTTTTCGGGAAGCGGCTGGCAGGTGACACCCAGGCTTTTTCGTTCGGTGCGGAGTTCCTGATTACGCGCTATGAGTGCATCAGCATTGTCCCACAGCGGTTGATCCGTTGTTCCCGCGCTAAAGCGAACGGGGAAATGTAGAAGCAAGTGGCGATAGTCAGACGGCAATGAAAACTCGAACTGACCCTCGATTCGTTTGACGTCCGATTCATTCATTCAGCGGAAACACTCCAATGGGAACGGTGCCCGTCACCGGGCCGGGAAAGCTGAGTGTCCATTCGTAAAAACTTGCAAGCCCGGCTCCGGTGCACGGGATGGTTCCCCGCTCGACTCCGGTCTGCATTGACGCATTCTCTCTGGATCAACGCCCACGGCAATTCACAAATTTTACCGTAGAGAGGTCGGTGTCGCCAAATTCCGTATGCCCCCCAAGTGCATCAGTCCCAACGTCGCAGTTGAGAAATCGGCAGTCACGCATCGTGGCGTCTTTGAAGTCGGACCCGCGAAGATCGCAACGGTCGAATGTCACATCAGTGAGTTGTGCCATGAAGAATGATGCCCAGTACAAGTCACAGCGGGTGAACGTGATACGAGTAAGCGTTGCACTCTCGAAGTGCGATCCCTCGGCAATGCAATCAACAAACGTTTGGTCATGGGCGACCACGTCCATGTTGTCCGCGCTGTTCTGCATCGTGATAGAGCTGGGCATGACGGTCTGTCGGCGAACGGTAGCGATATGCGGGCGGCGGCGAGCGACTCGACCATTGCGAAAACGGTGACCACCGCCGCTCGGTATCATCGCATGGTTACGCCGAATTTTCGTTTGGTTGCACGTGTGCGTCAACGTTCATTTCCACGCAGCGTGAGAAGACCTTCCACACGCGGCAGCAGTTCCGTTCTCTTCAGCGGTTTCGATAGAAAGTCGTCCGTCCCTGCATCGATTCCGCGCTCGATGTCCCCAAGTGCGGTCACCGTCGTTACGATTACAACCATCGCAGTGTGGTCGCATTTGATGTGATGACAGAGTTGAAAAGCGTCCGGTCCAGTGATGGCGGTGTCTATCAGTACGAGATGCGGTTGGAAACGTTGTAATTGCGATAGGCACTCAGCACCGGATTTGGCAGTCTCGATGATTCGGTTACGAGATGACGTGGCATCGGCAACAAACTCGACCTCCGATTCGGAACACCCGGCGATCAATATTCGTGATGGACTGGCTATCGACTCAGCCATAGCGGAGAGCAACGATCGTAGGCGTAACGGTGCGGATCAGGCGGTCGCCGCGCGCAATCCTCCACTTCAACAACCACGACTCGCCGACTCGGCGACTCGTTGTGCAGTACGCCCAACATGGGCGTGATCTTGTGGGGTGAAAGTCCCCTGTACTTAGTTCCGGTTTCTTTCTTGGAGTCAGTATACCAAATGAAATTCTAACGAAAGACAGTACGAGGCGAGGGCAACTGCGGCGAGGCAACAGACCGTGGAGAGGAAGCCTAGGAATGTGTGCCCAAGTGTCAACCTGAATCACGCCGCTGACCACATTCTCGCCAAGACCTGCGTTTGTTACGAACAGAAACCTCATGTGAGGCCGACGACTCCAGGCCCGTCGCAGAGCGGCCCAATGCGTTCCAGCGGGCTGCTGACCAGTCTTCGCGGCAACGCGGAGATTTATAACTCGTGCTCGGGCCGCCGGATGCGGACCCGCATGTCCGGTGGTGTGGGAGGGGTTCCGGAGCGATCCGGACCCCTATCCCGGGACCCATGGTTCCCCGTGCCGGTTATTCGCCAAGCATGCCGTTCTCAATCTCGCATATGGGGATAGAGTACTGCTCACTCGGCTCGCTCGAGATCACCAAGGATACATCAAGTACCTCAATTGGTGGATTTCCAGGAGTTGAGCCCTTGTAGTAAATGTCGTGCGTCAAGCTAACGTTTCGTGGAAGTCGGTGCCGTTTCGATATCTTCTCAAGGATCGCGGAAACATCATCCGGCATTTCACGACGAGCAAGTTCAGACTCGATTGCTGCGTGAACCGTCTCCTCAGTGAGCGGACGATTCTTTGCCGTTTGGCCCGACGCAACTTGGTCGTTGAATAGCGCAACCGACTGTGAAAGCGGAGTCGAATTGAGCCAATCGTAAAATGGCTGCGCTATCGCGAATAGCAGGGCCGCAACGGCAACTAATACGACCAGAGTCCTGAGACTGTATCGTACGATTCGTGATCGAATTGCCGATTGGTGTTCCATTGAATGTTGGGGGTGGGCTTTTCTGCGGCGAACTCTTGGGATCACGTGGTCGCCGCAAACGACGTTCCACTGTATTAAACTTAACTCGGCGACTCACGCGCATCCTTTGGTCCTGCTCGATCGAGCTTTGATGGATGGTGCAGCATCAACAAGACGCTTCCAATGGCGACGCTACCATCCGAGCGCGGATGGGTCGATTGTCGAATCGACCCTCGTGGCCGAATCGACACTCCAATTGTAAATCCACCTTTCTCAGACGATCGAACATCGGCGAACGGGATCTGTGGAAGGCGTGTTGAGAAGTGAATCTCCGAATTGTCCAAGAGTCCCACCGGATCTCCAATTCGAATGGGAATGCCACCGATGGTCAGTTTACCGCTGAACGGCGTCTTAGTCGTTTGAATACCATCTGGATCCTCGCCGCACAGTTCGATGGAAGTGATCAGAGCGGTCTCGTGATGTTCGAGCATCAATAAACCAATGTCGTCGTAGAGATGTGCCTCGCCGTAGTGACCAAATACGTATGCGAGCCCAATCGATGAACCAGTTCGATTTGGTTTTCCCAAAAAGTCTTCGAACGAGTCAATCGGGACCGCGTTAGCAAGTGAACGTCCATTGATCGTGACAGCATTTCGGTCGATGACCACCTCGCAAAATTTCGACATTCGGTTGAAACTCATCTACTGAGCAGAACGAATTGCGATCACGGAGTTGTGGCCAGAAGTCGGGAACGAGTCAAACAACGTCGCCCGCAACTCCCGTACATCGCCTAGTTCGCCGCTATCTAGCGGAACGTTTGAATTCTGGACTTCGTTTAAATCGATCGAGTCGAAGTTGGTCGAGCGTTTTGGCGATGACATCATGATTCTCGCTGGTCGTCGATACGACAAGCGAAACATTCTGGGGGTATGGGGCGATGGTGTGAGAGTCATCCCATGCGTCTTCGTCGATGCTTGCTTTGATCAACGCGATCAAAATGGAGTGGTCGTATCCTTTACCACCCTCCATCCAAATCGGCAGGTCAGCCGTCCGATACGATCTCGTAACGAGCGTTTCTGCCTGCCGGTCTGCGGCATCGGATGACTGTTCAGCAATTCCGACAGATCCCAATACCAACGCAACCGCGCCAACGACGCCAACAACCAAAAGTCTACGCCCTGCCATTTGATTCTCCCACGTATAAAAAAATACCCGAAACAGTCCACGACAACATAGCGTTGTTCGAATCAGGCACAAACATCGAATTCTGGCATTCAGTCGGCGAACTGTACCCGTCACCGAGATCGCGCGGCAGATCCGACACTTCGGCAACGCCGACTCGCGAGCTTCGGTGGATGGCGTGTTTATCGCCTCTCGTCAATCCCTTCGGGCCACCAAGCGTCAGCAACTTCCGTCAGCTGAAGACGTCCGTCGGGGTCGTAGGAAGTAACGTACCATTTCGTCGCAATAAAGGCCATTTCACCTGCCTTCGCATTTTGGTGACGGTTCAGCCAATCCGACTTGGATTTCGCGGCATGTTGTTGGATGTCGTTGCGTGCGTAGAACGCATCCATCGTCACGCTGTGCTTAGCGTGCATAAAATCAACAGCTGCTCGCGCGCACAGATCAATCGCTCGGCGTTCGGCATCGGTGACCCGATCGGAACCGACCAAGGATTCGAGTACTGGACCGATCTTGTCGAAGTCAAGCTCGTCTCGATCATCTTGCGAAAGCATTGGCTTTGCCGGGAAGTACCGGATTTCTAATTGCGATAACGACCGCGTCACCCGGTATGCGCGAAAGTTTTTCAACCTCAAGACCGCCCGACTCGCGTACTCGGGTGCACGCGATTATTACCCCAATCGTTGTTCGAGCGTGTCGAGATGTTCAGCTCGGTCAAAATGGTGCAGGAGAAGGTAGTCGTCCCAACCCTCATCTCCGGTCATTGTAACAATCATCGCGTCCCGCAGTTCGCCTCCGGGAAGTTTTGATTCGATCATTTGCGCACGAATCCGATCCCATGTCATGACGCGGTCAGATGTTGTTGCGAATAAATTGACGTATCGCCCATCGTCATTGCCCGATTCGTACGAAATCGTTTCCGGCCAACTGCCCTCTATTTTGCCGCAGATGTCCGTGATGTCCTTCTCGGTCATGAAGGACAGCCGATCAATCTGAATCTGGCAGCAAATGATTGTCATTGGAGGAAGGTGAGCGGTTGCGTTTGCCGGAACGCAATACGCAGGGGTAACGGTGCGGTTCAGCTGGGCCACGCGAGCGACTTTCCGCTTCAAGAACGTCAACTCGCGGCCGCCGTTGCAACCGATGGTTCCCCGTGATTTCCTAGCGTAGTGCGTTAGACAGCACGAAGGACTGCATCGGTCGAGACACCTACGAGTCTAGCAAGTGAAGCTGCAGACGGCACTACCCAGAACGGCGCGACTGAATCAAACGGATCAACCGGGTTCGTTTCGTTGTACACCGATTCGAGGCACGATTCGGCAAATGAATAGTGTGCGAGTTTTGCGTCGTCCTTTGTGCGTAACATTCGAGCGCGAACGATGTCGCGATATGCATGAGCGGTTGGCCAACGGTTGTAGTCCGTAACAATCGCCTTGAGGTCGGATTGAATGTCTGGGTCAGGAGCACACTTGTCGAACAGCACGACGAGTTTGAGAATCGACGCGCCCATCTGGCGAGCATAAGGCGATGGTCGTGGAATGGCTCAGCCTCGGTTGGCGGTTTGAAAATGCTTCAGTCGGGAACGGCAGCCGTCACCGGGCACTGGGAGACGACTTTCCATTTGTGAAACCTTGCAAGCCGTGCTCCGTGTGCACGGCATTGTTCTGCCCTCTTATGCGTCACGTTGAAGCGCTGACGCACGGGAAACCCAGTATATCTGTTTGTGGTGGTGTGATTCAAGTTCCGCGACCCAACAATCTGCGTCGCGCTTGGTTGTCGGCATACCAATCTTCACCTGATTGCCATCGTCACCCTGTCGCCAAACTTGAAAGGCATCAAGTTCAAGCAGCTCTGGCATTTCGCCGGCGAACCGCTCGATCATCGCGCCACGATCAGGCTCTTGCATGTCACGAGGCACGTCAACGAGTTCAGAGTCCCAGTGACGTAAATGGCGGCGAGCATGTTGGGAACAGGGAAGGTCCGCAAACACCGATCCACCTTTGCCCCAGTGAAAAAACTCGAATGCAAGTTTGAGTCCGCAGTCAAATTTGACGGCCCAATAGTCGCCATCACCTAATCCGGGTTCGTCTGCAACAACGGCATCGACATCGAAGAAGTCTGCTGCGGCCTGTCGGTCAATGCTCAATTGGCAAACGTGAAACCACGGACGAGTTTTGTTGCCAAGTATCGTTGAGACGTCGAGCGGAGTCATGATTTCAGTGGCACCCGTTGTTCGCCGAGACTTGTCGTGTCGATCTGTCCACCCGATGACATCAATCTTAATTCATGCCGTCGCATGCAATCAAGAACTGGTTGATCACGGACGCAGTGTTTAGACCACGTGGTTGCAAAGTGCCAGTAATGCAATGCCGAGGATCGCGATCAGCACTCCGGCGACCAATGCCATCAAGTGCCATCTCAACGCGGAAAACAACCTCTCGTGAATGTTGTATCGGATTGCTGCAACCCAGAAAGGCATTGGCGTGGCGATTAAGACGAGAAGTATCGCTGAAGCATTGGGATACGCAACGTTCAGTTTTGCGACCAGCGGAACGGCCAACCCGCTAAAAACAATATAGATCGAAAAGGCGACGAGTTCTTCGTTGTGCGGCATGCGATGAAGCGGATTCGGCCAAGCAATTTCATTCGGCGAACAGCGGCGGTATGCGGGCGGCGGCGAGAGAATCAACCACTGGAAAAACGGCGACCACCGTCGCTCCGTATTATCGCATGGTTACCCGCCGTTTTCGAGTCCGTGCTAGCTCCAAAAGTTGTCGATAGCGTAGAACAGTCCCGTTGCCGCGAAGTACGATCCAATTGCGAGCAACGAACCGAGCACGTAGCGTCCGCGCCACACGCAAAGAGCGCCGCGCAAGCAAACGACAGCAATTGCGATCAAGGCGGGCCAGCGAACAAGAGGCTTGTAGTTGTCGGGGTAGATGAGTGGCGGCTCGTACGCGAAGGTGCAGTAGTAAAAATACGCGGAGCACCAAACTCCAGCCATGAGTCCGACGCAACCCAGCATACCAAATGCCAGTGTCGGGATCGTCCTCCAGCGGATGAGCCGCCAAACGAGCGACGGTGCATCGCTGACACGCGAGAAATTCGGCTCGTATGGATTCGGGTTCAATTCGTGGCGATCTCAGTCGGGTAACGGTAGGAATCTCATGACGGCGACGAGCGACATGAACTCAGTGCAAACTCGACTTCGCCGTTCGTGAGCATTTCCTGGTTATCCGTCAGTTGGGGAGTCGGAGATTGGCGGCATTCCCATTTTTTGGATTTTGTCCAGAACTCGTTGCGTAGGGTTAGCGGGTTCAAGTGGTCGATCGTGTCCATTCTTGGAATGGATCGTCAGTGCCGGATGGTAGTAAAAGCCGTCGTTTGCAGCGACCCGCTGACTGGAATCGACATTGGCAGGGATTTCAACCAAGCCGGAAAACGCGCCATGCTCATGCACAAAGTAATCAAACCGTGTGTCCGGCTTCGGAAGTGATGAGCGATCACGAACATACGGGTGGTCAAATCGAACCGGGCGCTTGAGGACCGTCCCATTTACAGCACGAACTTCGAGCAAGATTTTGTTTGCGTCGATGCGTGCATGGGTGACATTCCCGTCCACGCACACGCCGGTAACGCGTACGACAGTCCCCAGCGGGTGGCCAAGGTAGCCAATAACATTCGCACGGCCAAACTGCGTAACCGAGATCGGCATCGAGTCTTCGGCTGAGCCATTGGCAATGACGCAAAGCGGCAACACTGCAACAAGGGTAAAAGATGCGATGCGGTCCATTTTGCTCAACATGTAAGTCGGATTTCGATTGCGATGACCGGGCCGCCGCGGACGATCATCCACCTCAATAATCACGGCTCGGCGGCTCCGCGTCCATCGCTTGGTTCTGCCTTCGGCGGATCGGCAAGTTCGGTGATGCCGCAAGTCTCGCACAACCACCTATTGGCAGCGTCATGATACCTTGTACCGTTGTTCGAAAGCAAAGCGAAGAACTTCTCATCCAGTTGATCGAACGGGTCGCAGTGTTCTTGATAGAACAGGTCGCAGTGTTTTCGGTCGCCTCCCACCGTAAAACGTGCTAGTGCGGTGAGTCGATCCTCGCGGGACCGTGGATAGTCACCATCCGTTAGCGTTGACATGGCCTGACGAATAACGTCCGCTACATCGTCGAGCCCCGACCGTTCGCACCATTCAACCATCTCCGGCGCTAAAACCCCGGTCCCGTTGTAAAAGAATTGATGAAACCCGCCGTTGTCAATGTCGGACTTGCCGCAATCCATTCCGGCAAGAAGTTGAAGGTCGCGCGCTACATTGGAGCGCGATGGGTCATAGCCGTCGTCGGTCCAGCATTCAAATGGATAGACGTCATGTTTGCGTTGCCATTCTTCAAAAAAAGGAGGTTTGTATCCAAGTTCCATTTGGTCGGTGTTTTGGCTGGAGTCTCTTTGAAACGTAACGTATCGTCACTGTATCAGCCATGCACAAAACATGAACAGCGCGATAACGAGTAGGATTCGCTGCTGTTGGTTCACAACAGATCGTTCGTGGCAGAACGGCGGCGGTAACGGGGCCGCCGCCAAAAAACTATGATTTCAAAACCTACGTCATCGGCGGCTCCCGTTCACCGCTTTGTTCTGTCGCGTTCGTTACGTTGTAAATTGCCGTTTGAGTTCGGCTTCAATCAGGTCGCGATATCGTTCCGCGTCGTCAATTATCGGTTCGTATTTTGCAGAATCAATCGTCCGGTCGTGAACCGAGCGTTTTGCAAACAGCATGAGTCGCCAGAAGTCAGGCGGTGCGAATAGTTGTCCATCCAATGTGGAGAAATCAAAATCGATCCCGCCATGTCCGTTTGTTCGAGTAACGTCAACGCCTATGCCGTGCGTTCGGTACGACCATCCCGTTCCTGCGAGGTCATGTCGTCCGCGATGTTCCCGACGCAACACGTCTCGTGGACATTCAAGTTTGAGTTGGTCCACAAGTAATGCCGCAGCCGCATCCCGATGTGTGTTCCAATCGGCGATCAATTGCCGAATAGTGTTGCCGTCGATGAAAACGTCTCCTTAGCGACAGAAAGAATCCATGTAAGTCCGAGGCTTGGTGGGCGGGAGTCATTTGTTTGTAAACTGGCGACTCGGACCCGTGATTCTGGCAGCTTGCGACTGCCAGTCACATTCGCTCCACCCACCAAAACCAAGGACACAGTAACCATGAAAATTCTCGCCCTTGATCTCGGCAAATTCAACTCTGTTTGTTGCGTTTACGATTCAAAAACTCGAAAGAAAACGTTCCTCACGACGCCTACCAAACGCGAACACCTGCAGAGTGTCTTCCAAAACGAAGGCCGGCTGGCCGATCTGGTCGTCATGGAATCTTGCGGGCCTTCCGGATGGATCAACGATCTGGCGCAGTCCTTCGAGCGAAACACACTCGTCTGTTCGACCAATGAAGAAGCCTGGCGTTGGGCAAACGTCAAACGAAAGACCGACAAGGACGACGCCTTGAAGCTGGCCCGTATGGCTGCCATGGGGGAACTCAAGTCCGTCCACATGCCTTCGCCCGAGCACCGAGAATTCCGATCACTGGTCAAGTATCGAAAGACGCTCGACGGCCGAATCAACAAAACCAAGAACACCATTCGCGCGTGGTTCGTCAACCATGGGATCGAAATCGACAAAGGAGACAAGGCCTGGCACACCGGACGAAAACGCATCGATTCGTTCCGCAAAGGGATCCAAGACTGCACTCCCGATGAACTCTGGAAAGGCCAGCTCGACATCGAGTTGACCATCCTCGACTCACTGACCGAGCAACTCGACACGATCGTCAAGAGGCTCGAAGAACTCGGCAAGAACGATGAACGCATCAAGCGTCTGCGCACGATTCCAGGGGTCGGACCGCGGACCGCAGAGATCCTCGTCGCCTGTATCGACGCCCCCCATCGATTCAAAAATGGACGCCAAGTGTCCGCCTACTTCGGGCTCGTGCCACGTCAGTATCAATCCGGCGAGACCGATCGCAACGGCCGGATCACCAAACGCGGCAACCCGCTGGCAAGAACCATCCTTGTCGAGTGTGCGTGGGCATCGCTGCGATACAATCCATGGGCCAAAGGCATCTACGAACGAATCTGCGGCAAACAAAAGACCCGCAAAAAGAAGGCCGGAATCGCACTGGCACGCAAGATCGCCGTGATCGCTTGGGCGATGCTGCGTGACGAAAAGGACTGGGAACCGAAACGGATGGTCGAGGTCACCGAGTCGTATGGCGAAATGCCAGACAAGCTGAAGGAGTCCCTGCTCAACATGAAACCCAAGGAGAACAGCGACCAACGTAAAGCCCGACTGCGCCGTGAGGCCCGTCAAGCCAAAGATGCGAAACAAACCTCTAAGGCCAAGCCAACGAACAAGAAGACGCGTCCGTCATCGAACCCTTCAAGCCGAACTGAAAAGGCGACGCCACAAGCGACCAAACCGAAGAAAAAGTCCACTCCCGTCAAGTCAGCGACGAAGTCGCGTTCCAAGCCACGGCGAGCAGGAAAGCTAGTATCGCGTGACTGATGCGTTTGACATCGGCGTAACGAATCAGCCCTGCTCGCTTTATCAATCACCGAGCGACGAGGACAACCAGTACCGGCTGACTGGCAACTTGATGCCGGCGTAACGAATCGGACCTCCTCGCTTTCAAACCCACCATGTCCCGTTCCACCAACAACCACAAAGACCAATCACGAGCCGACGGGGAGCCCCCGCGAGACTCGCCGAGACGATCGATCAAGGAGAAGACCTACCCGAGTGTGTGAGTACCGAGACAAGTTGACACTGGACCTTCGCAATAGGAGCCATTCGCTGCAGCGAATCGGCAGAGGGTTCAGACACGTCGCCCTAAAGAATGTGCCACACCGACGGAAGGTAGCTTGCTGCTCAATGACGCCTCCAGTCAAAGAAGCCTCCAGGCAAGCTGCATCCAGCGCGGAATCACACCACCGATCAATGATGGTTGAACCGTGTAAGGACCACTGAGGGAACGCAGTCCGCCGAGTGCGGATCTACGAGAAGTTCAATTGCGTTCACACCTCGAATAGTCGTTTAATCAACATCCTTGTCGAAACGTCACGACGAATCACCGCGAGGCGGCCACTCCCTCAACGCTCACCAACGAAGACACTCCCAAGGAACCACTGACCATGTCGAATTAAAAATCCAAAAATTGTGGCACCCGCCACTTGCATATGTCGGACTTCATAGTCGTTACGGTTCAGCGGGCGGCGGCGAACGATTCAGCCATCACATAAAAGGTCAACTCCGCCGCTCCGTTGCAGTACGCCCAGCATGGGCGTGATCTTGTGGGGTGAAAGTCCCCTGTACTTAGTTCCGGTTTCTTTCTTGGAGTCAGTATACCAAATGAAATTCTAACGAAAGACAGTACGAGGCGAGGGCAACTGCGGCGAGGCAACAGACCGTGGAGAGGAAGCCTAGGAATGTGTGCGTAAGTGTCAGCCTGAACCACGCCGTTGACCACATTCTCGCCAAGACCTGCGTTTGTTACGAACAGAAACCTCATACGAGGCCGACGACTCCAGGCCCGTCGCAGCGCGACCCAAAGCGTTCCAGCGGGCTGCTGACCGCGAAGCCGAACCGGAAGCCCGGCGGATGCCTTAAAAAAACTCTGGGCGTAGGTAAATGGGGAGCTTAGCCAGGGACAGATTGCGTTCTTATCTGGGGAGATCCAGTTGGCGTACCTGGGAGTAGGGCTTGCCCGAAAGCCAGGGCCGTGCATTCGAAAGTGACTCGGTGCCGACTGGAAGTCAGCAGAGGGCATCGTAGCGGACCCTTGTGGCCCGCGAAGGCCCGAAGGGAACGAGCAAGTACGTATCGTGGGTAGCTCGTGCTGTTGTCTCTTCGGAGACAAATCGCCGTATGGCGGTCAACCACTTGCGGCGCTGGTCGTGATTCAATGGCCCCGAGTCTTCGCGGCAACGCGAAGATTTAAAACTCGTGCTCGGGCCGCCGGATGCGGACCCGCATGTCCGGTGGTGTGGGAGGGGTTCCGGAGCGATCCGGACACCTATCCCGATTGTCATTGTTCCCCAATTTCCGAAATCAACCAACCGGCTTCGGTCAGTATGCCGTTTGGTCCCGTGGCACGCTCTGCATTGGCCTCGGACCAACGTCGCACGTCCGCGACAAATTCACGACCCGCGTCTGTGTCAGCATAGCGTACCGCAGCCGTGCGGTCGATTCTCGCAAGCATGCGAAAAGCGACTGAACGAGCAGAATGCTCGCCGGTCGGGTCGCGTCGTGTGTCGGTTAAAATCAGGTCGACAAGGAGATCGATGGTTGCGGGAGGTGGCGTGCCAAGGTCAGCAAGTCCCCAAATCCCTCCGATTGCACGCTCAGGGTTTCGGTGCAAGGCAAGCCGTTCAATCCACTCGAACACACGTTTGTGGAGGCGGTTGCCAGCGTCGTAGCCTATCGCCTGGACAATCCGTCCAGATGCGCGTGCGGCGTAGAACGTGATCCAGTGCTCAAGTTCCGATACTTCGGCATCGATGTCGATTCCATCGCAGATATCTAGAAGGCGAAAAAGGTGGACGCTCGCTTCCGGCCCACGACGATCGCACCAAAATCTGGTTTCAGTATTCGTCGAAGCCTTGCCTCAGTGAACCCCTCTGCCAATAAATTCAGCCAGACTGGTTTTTCACTGCCCTGTTATGGAGATGGCAATGGCTTCCCAAATCGATGTGTTTCACGAGTGTTTTGATCAGGTCGGCGACCCGCGAGTCGCAGGCCGGACAATCCATCCACTTAACTCGATTCTGTTTTTGGTTGTCTCGGCGGTCATCGCAGGCGCGGACGGACCTGATGAGATCGAAAGCTTCGGTGGTGAGAAACTGGATTGGCTATCCAAATTCGCCGACTTTGATGCCGGCATTCCGTCTCACGATACCATCACGCGAGTGTTGTCCCTGATCAAACCAGCCGAGTTTCAGAAGGCGCTGCTTCAATGGCACGCTCATCTCTGCGAGATTAATTGGGATCACGCCAGCAAGGACGACAATCGTCCCGTTCACGTTGCGATCGATGGCAAGACGGTGCGCGGATCCTATACCGATGCGGAGAAATCTGATGCGATTCATATCGTCAGTGCCTGGGCGACCGCAAATGGTGTCACGCTTGGGCAAACCGAGGTCGACTCAAAGTCCAACGAAATCACGGCAATTCCCGAATTGCTCGATCTAATCGACTTACGCAATTCGATCGTGACGCTCGATGCCATGGGATGCCAAAAGTCGATTGCTGAAAAGATCGTCGAGGGAGGTGGCGACTATCTGTTCGCTGTCAAAGACAACCATCCCAAGCTCTGTGCTGCCATCGCCGATCACTTTGAGATGGCCCATAACGATGGGCTCACAGCCCACGGTGTTCGGGCAATGACGACCACAGGAAAGCAGGCCGCGCGTGAAGAGGAACGCTTCTATGCGACCTGCCCAATTCCAAAAGCACTTCGCGAACTGACCGACCAGTGGAAAGGAGCAAAAAGTATCTGCCAAGCGAATACTTGCACGACTCGTGGTGACCGGCAATCAAGCGATGTTCGCTACTACATTTCGAGCCGACCGGCGCGGGTGCATGAATTCTCAAATTGTGCTCGTAGCCATTGGAGTATAGAGAGCATGCACTGGGTCCTCGATGTCGTGTTTCATGAGGACTCCAGTCGGCTCCGAACCAAGAACGCGACATCGAACATGAGCTTTGCTCGTCGGTTTGTGACGACGCTTCTCAAGCGAGACACTCGGAAGAAGAGCCTCAGGCGGAAGCGAAAAATCGCTGGCTGGAACAGCGAATTCCTCGAGAAACTCCTGTTTGCAGCCTAATTTTGGTGCGATCGTCGTGGCTTCCGGCCCAGCGTTCATCAGTTGAACGGCAGCCCACCATTGCGATCGACGGTCAGTCGACGCTAGACGTGATGCAAACCATTCAGTGTCCATCATTCATTGGGGGAAAGGTAGCGATCACCGGGATCGCGCAGAAGACTCAACAAGTTCGAGTAACGCTCGCTCGCGATCTCCGGTGCATCGATTTCGATGAAAGAGTTGGGTGTTCAAAAAAACGGCTCTCCGAGATGCTGGGAGTCGGGTGATCGGGAGCTAAGCCCACGAGCCCAAATTGATACAAAGTCCCTCTCGGAGAACCGAACCCATGTTGTACCTCGGAATCGATCAACACGCAAAGCAACTCACTCTTTCACTTCGTGGATCCGACGGAAACGTCATCCTCAATCGCCAAGTCAGCACGGAGCCCAAACGATTCGAGGAGTTCTTTAACGGACTGAAATCCAGGGCCGAAGCAGATGGATATTTCGCGATTGTCGAAGTCTGTGGATTCAACGATTGGCTGCTCCTGGCCCTGCCAAACTTCGGATGCACCGAAGTCATTCTGATCCAACCAGAGAAGAAGCCCAAAGTAAAAACAGACCGCCGCGACGCTCACGCACTCAGCGAACTGCTGTGGATCAATCGCGAGCGCATCGCCAATCGGATTCCGATTCGAGGTGTTCGACAGGTCATTGCCGCCTCTCCAATTGATGCCGAGAACCAACGCATCACTTTACTGCGGCAACAAGCCGGGAGGCAGCGAACCCGTGCGACCAATCAAATCAAACACATCCTCAGACGTCACAACCTGCAGTGGTCTATGCCGACCAAAACCTTCCCGACGTTGAAGGCCATCGCCTGGCTAAAAACGGTCAAACTACCTTCGTGGGATCGAACTGAAATGGACTATCACCTCGGGGAATTCGAACGCTTAACGACGCGAATGAAGTCACTCGAAGAAACCATTGTATCTCGTGGTCAGGGAATCGAAGAAGTCGAATTGCTTCGCACCATCCCCGGATGTGGATACTACTCCGCGCTGGCATTGGCCAGTCGTATCGGTGATGCAAAACGCTTCCCACGTGGCAAGAGCCTTGCAAACTACTGGGGATTGACTCCCGGTGTTCGCGACAGCGGGGACGCCAAAGGGCGACGCGGACATATCACCAAGACGGGGAGCACGATGGCGCGTTGGTTGCTCGCTCAAGTCACGCAACACGTGTTGCGTCGCGACCCTGTCATGAAGCAGTGGTACAAGCCGATTCGTGCACGTCGTGGAAGTCGTATCGCACGGACCGCGGTAATGCGACGGATGTCGGTGATCATCCGGAACATGCTCGTTGAGAAACAATCCTACACCGAATGCCGCGACGCCATGATCGCTCGCCGTAAAAGTCAATTGAAGACAAGAAACAAGCGTGCAGCTTAAATCTAATTCACAACCCAACTCATACATCACCCTCACGAATTTGCCTCATGAAGCTTTGAAACAGAGATGGCATCGGCTCGGCCTCTGCTGCTTGACACAACCGTGACAAGTCTTGTGGACCCGAGTTGCTCACCCTATCCAATTCGCCCGGAACCATGTGTAGATCCGACCTCGTTGTGATTCACTTCACAGCCTGATAGTCGAACGTTGCACTGATTAGGAGCCTTGGATTGCGGTGGGCGGATCGCATCGAAAAATCTGTGCTTGGCCGATCGTGCCAAGGCATCATTGCAAACGCATTGATGGGACCCACGAAGGAATGTATGGGGTGCGGTCGCTGGGTCTTCAACGCTGAGGGCTCTGAAAAGAACGACCCGCAACTGCCCGAAATCAGATCCAACCATCGACGTTCAAAGCGTCAACAACATCTGTCAGTCGAACCACAACGAAGGCACCAAGATGGTGCTGTCGCCCCTATCGTGAATCCGCACTCACGATCAAGTTGAAAAAGCATGGAAAATCAATCGAAAGGCCTAAACTCTTTCAGGAACGCATGGTTCTGCCATTCGCTGTGAAGATTGCGAACACTGGAAACCAACCTGAAACCACGTATCCTGACTCACGGTAGCGAACAGCTGCTCGGTCGTACAAATCCGTTGCATTCATGCCTTCGGGTAAAGCAACAGAAACACGGTGATCGATTGTGTGTCTTTCACGCTTTTCGCTCTCGGCAAGTTGCTCAGCGGGAATTGGCAGGAAAACCACGTCGCCGCCCAAAGTTCGAATCTCAATTTCGGATGCGTCGAAGTCGTTGGAAAGCGCTGCAAGGTGCAACGTGCGATTTGGTTCGTTCACCCAGGCCCCCACCAACTTCGTTTGCTCAAGCGACTCGAACGTTGCCTGTGATATATTGAGCATGATCGATGAACCGGCGCGAATGGCGGCGTCATTATTCACGTCCAGGGCATAGTACGCGGAATCGATCTTACGTTGAGTTTGCCATACCGGAAGTTTGTATCGCACCCAAGCCATCGCTAAAGACACGACAACAACGCCAACCATCACTGATCGAAGTGAGAATCTCATTTTCGTTGTCTTGGGCGGCAGAACTAGTAATTCTCCGGCGCGAGCGCCGGATATTTAGTCTAGCCCATGAGCGGGTCGAATGGGCTGTGAGATCCGTTGATTGCGGTTTCGTCCTCCAAAATGTTGAGTTGTGTTAACTCAAGCGAGTTGTGCCCAGGAATGTCCTGCAGGCGTTCGACCGGCATACGAGCCGGGTACAGGTGAGTGGCCGCTGCGCCCGGAATTTCGTGCGGCGGGATTCGACGTGTGGCACCGGTTGGCCTGGCGGCGACTCGATATATCCGGCGCAGATGGCCGTCGTTGCGGCGGCATCGCGTCGCCCCCTTTTTTAGAGGATGCACGACTGAGTGACTCGCCCTGTAGCAGCCACATCCACAGAAAATCATCTGGGGCGGATGGGCATTTGCGTTCCTATTCGTGAGGCACCGGAACGCCCCTGGGATTTTTGCCCATGTCATCACGATGAATTCTCTCAGCCAGGCCGATCTGCCGTTGAATAGCATCGTGAATTCAGCTCGGAGCTGGCACGATTCGGAGGTGGTCCTGCCTCGTGCTGTCCAGGAGGGCAAACCGAAGCGAGATACATGCCCAGTCATCCCGCGGGCGACGCACGGCTCGGCGACTCAGTTTTCGCTCGATTGGGGCAGAACAAGGGAACGGACGCCGACGCAAAGAAGCTCTTCTCTATCAGCTACAAACTGCGGAGGTTGGAGCAACCGCGGCGAGTTTCTCTGTCCGCCTGGTCGCTGGAGTGGCGTACACCGACGCGTCACCGGGGACGTGCCTGATCGCATGAGGTGGGCAGGCCGTCACGGATTTCAAAAGGTGGTGGTGGTGGTGATGATCTTTTTTGCACGTGCCAGCGAGAGGTGTTCGAGGCGGAACCCGCGATGGCCACCCCCGCCCCCTCGGAAGGACCCGTCCGGTGCTTGGTGGGAATGGCCGGCATTGCTTGGGATTCGCCGCGTCTGCCGCGGCGTGGGGCGTTGTTGACGGGGGCCGGATTCGGCCGATGATGCCCGCGGAAACACGCCGCGCGGCGTGTAAAGAACGCCACCCGGAAGCGCGCCAACGCTAGCCGGGTGACTTGCTCGCACTTACTAGGAGTGCAAACCGTGAACGATGATACCCGAAAGCGTCTTTTGAAGCGCCGCTACCGTTTTTTGTCCGACCCGTCCCACGCGTGGCTACGCGTCCCGATGGCCGATATCGTGGCGCTGCGATTGGAAAATGACATCAGCCATTGCAGCTACGTCCGCGATTCGGTCGCCTACCTTGAAGAGGATTGCGACGCGGCCGCGTTCATCGCAGCCTACACGGCCGCATGCGGCAAACGTCCCGCCATCACCGAAGCGCCCCCGGCCAACAACGCGTCCCGAATCCGCGGCTATGCCGCGTGGGATCGACGCAACGTGCTATTGAACGTCGAACTACGTCGACAGCGCAACAAGACAACCAACGCGCTCCCCGTGTTCGAAACGCGTCTGGCCAAGATTCAAGAGGGGTCGGGCCGCTATGAAACGCCGATCACATCCACCCGCATCGCATGCGATACCCTGCCGGCATTGCTGCGCGACTATTTCGCGGACCGTTGCGATTGCGAAGAATTCGCGATTGTCACGTTAGACACGAAACACCGACCGACCGGCGTGGTACGCATCACCCGCGGGACGTTGGACGCGTCGCTCGTGCACCCGCGGGAAGTGTTCCGCGCGGCCATCGCTGCGAGCGCTTCGGCCATCATCCTGATTCACAATCACCCGTCCGGCGACACCACGCCTAGCCGCGAAGATCACGCGGTGACGGACCGATTGACCGAATGCGGCAAAACGTTGGGCATCAACGTCCTAGATCACCTCGTGATCGGTGCCGACAGCGCAACCAGCATTCGGGAGGCGGCCTAATGTTATTACGCACCAATGCCAAGCTTGAAAAGCTAAACGGTTTGCCCTACTTGTCAGCCGGATTGACACTCGCGCCGCACAATCTGTCCGGGCACAACGTATGCGCGGGCGCATCGAATGGTTGCGCCGCGTCGTGTGTCCTCTGGTTTGCCGGGTTGCGTGTTTCGTCGACGTCACGCCACGCGGCGCTGCGCGACACGCAATGGTTGTTCGGCCATCGTCGATCTTTCATCGACCAATTGAACCGCGATATCGTCAATCTTGTGCGATTGGCGGAGCGTAAACGCGTGACGCCGGCGATCCGGTTGAACGTCGCGAGTGATCTAGAATGGTTTGACCTCATCGAGCGATGGCCGACGGTTCAATTCTACGATTACACGAAGATACGCTCCCGGTTTCGCGATTACTTGGCGGGGGAGCTCCCCGCGAACTACGCATTGACGTTTAGCCGGCATGAAAAGCACCATCCCGCCACCATCGCAAGTTACTTGCGCCGCGGTGGGAATGTCGCCCAAGTGTTCGACATCGACTATCATCCGCAATCCGGACGGATCGGAAACCTACCCGAATCGGTCCGCATTCATGGCCGACAATGGCCGGTGATCGACGGGGACAAGCACGACATCCGAATTCCAGCAATCGACGGCCGCGGCGTGGTCATCGGTCTGCGGTTGAAAGGGACCAACGCGGCAAAGTCGCGTGCACGTCGCAACGGTTTCGCAATCAAGAGAGAGCAATGAAAGATCTACTGCAACGCGTTTCGGTGTTCCTGCGCCACATCATCGACGCGCCCGAAACGATGCCCGAAACGCGTGAAGTAGCTGAAGAGCTGGAGCGCGACGTAGACGATGCCATCAACGGTAACTACCGGGAGGGTGACGACGAAGAGGAATAACGGCTAGCCGCGGCTAGCTTCAAACCATAGGGGAGACCCCAAGCGCTTGGGGGCGTGTTGGTTTCCGGTCCGATTGGATCGGTTGCCGATGCGCCCCCTCGTTTCGTTGACGGGGGAGCGTATCGGCTACGCTCCCCCGTTTTTCTATGCGCGTCCCATGCATCCGCCCCCACAATCGCCGCGGCCGTTAGCGGCCGATTCTCGCGATTCTGCGCGAGCGTTGCCCCCACTGCGCGGACCGCCACCGGTACGCGCCCCGCCTGCAGCTGCAGCAACGCGCGGACCGCCAAACCGCCGCGGCCGATCACCACCACGACGCGCACCGATCGCCCCCGCCGCGTGTCTTGCGCTACCGCTGCGCATCGACGTGGACAATTCGCCGGCATCGCCCACTATTTGCGGGATTCTTGAAAAACTTTCCCGCGAATTTTGCGGGGAAGATCCGCGCGCAATCGGGCCGAAAATCCGCCCCCTATCAGGGGTGCGGTGTAGCAGGATTTCAGACCGAGTGATTTCGCGTGACGGTTGGTGCAAATTGCATACGGGCAAACGCACGGGGCTTCTTCACGTCAACATTCCATACTTTTTTCGTTTGTGTCGGTGCGTCGATCCGTTAAACGTGCGATACGAAATGGCACTCTGGAAAGAGGGGTGTTGATTCTCGCTCCCCCTTTCGCATCAAGTAAAGTTTTTGCATCAAGTTAAGCTGTGCGTTCACCATCGAAGTTGGATTCACCTTCTGGGGTGGTCGCGGAGGTGTTTGGGCTCGGAGCGAGGAGGGCTGGTGCGATGCCAACATTGTTGGCAACGATGGATGATCAATCGCGGGAACCCTCCCCTCGCTGCGCTCGACCCTCCCGCACACGGGAGGGTTACTTCTTTACCTTGTGGCGTATGCTCCTCGCTGCGCTCGACCCTCCCGCACACGGGAGGGTTACTTTTTAACTTGATGCGTATGACTCAAACTCGGTGTGGAAACCGGGATGTTCCGTCACAACCGGTTCATGGAATTCGCACCGATTTGCGTCAAACACCATTTGGACGACGCCGCGCGGTCCCTGCCGATTCTTCTCGATGATGAATTGAGTTTCGGCCGAATCACGTTGGCGGTGAAGGAACCACACACCGTCGGCGTCTTGTTCGATCGCTCCTGATTCGCGGAGGTGGGACAGCTTTGGCTCCTCGCCTTCGCCCTGCCGGTTTAGCTGTGCGAGCGACAGGATCGGGATGTCCAACTCGGTCGCCAGCGTCTTGATCTCATTGCTGATCTCAGTCACCTGCTCCGTCCGGTTGGGCCTGCGATCGCGTGGTGCGATCAGTTGCAGGTAGTCGATGACGATGAGGTCCAACCCGATCGTTGCCTTGACCGATCGAGCGTATCCGCCGATTTGCGCAACCGTGGCCCGTCGAGCCGGTTTGATCATGAGTCGGGTTTCGCGGTGGACGTGAGCGAAATCACGAATTCGATCGCTGTCTTGCGAGGTGTGGTTTCCGGTGCGTTGGTCAACCAAGGAAACGCCCACCTGGCCCGCGGCGATCCGCTGGGCAAGCTGCAACTCCTTCATTTCGAGCGACAAGACCAAGACGACTTGTCCCGAAGTTGCCGCGTTCATCGCAATCTGCATCCCCATCGCCGTCTTTCCGATCGACGTTCGCGCCGCCAGGACAATGGAATCACCGGCAAACATTCCCCCGGTCGTCTCGTCCACCGACTCGAATCCCGTGGGAACACCCGAGATCGTGCCCTGGGCTCGATCCGCATCCAGCTTGTCGGCAAGATGCATCATCATTTCAGATAGCGAGACAACCTCGTCGCGGCCCTGGGCCGTGACGTCGATCGATTTGGCTTCGATCTTGGAAATGAGTTCGTCGGGATCTGCCGCCGGGTCATCGAGCTGGCAATCAATCTCACTGACGAGTCCTGCAATTCTGCGGAGCCGGAAAAGACGATTCACCTCGCCGGCATGGTAGATGACGTGTGCCGCCGTGGGCGCTTCCGCCGCCAACTTGGCGAGCCCCGCACTGCCGCCCAACGCATCCAGGATTCCCGCTTTTCGGAATTCCGGAACGAGAACGGTGATATCGTTGACCGGCAAGCGAGCCGCATACCGGTCAGCCACGAGGTCGAATGCCTGTCCAAGAACTGAATCGGTGAATTGGGCACCGGTGGTCAGCTCACAAACACGGTCCAGCATTGATGGATCGATCAGCACGCCTGCAAAGAGCGAGCGTTCGATTTCCGCGGAGTGTTTTTTGATTCGACTCATGCGACCGCCTCCCGCCGGGTTCCGTGCTTCGCTTCCTTCTCAGCTCGACGGCGACGGGCCTCGGCTGCGAGGTCGTTCCTCGGTGTCGTTGGCAACGTTTTTCCACCGCCCATCCTCGCGTGCAGCTGTGGAAATTGTTTTCGAAGCTTGCCAGGACAGAGGATGTTCTTGGACCAAAACGAATCGGCGTTGGCCCACTGAAAGACGGTCCGGATTTCGTGGCGAGTGTGACCGTCACGTTCTCGCATCAAGCGGATGTCATTGATCCACGTCTCCAGGTTCGGTGCTTTCGCCTTGGGCACGACACGTTGAACTTCGCGAAACATCCAAGTTGCAAGTTCTTTGTCGAGAGTCTTCTCCTTGTTGGCGATGGGATCGTCGACGTTCTTTTCATTCTTAGATTTGCTTCTTCTATCTGTGTCAATCAGCGTGTCATCCAGCGTGTCACTCTGCGTGTCAATTTCTGACACGCCGAAAGCGTCCTGCGTATCAAATCTTGACACGCTGCCTTGGTACTTTGCCCAGTTCACAACGGTCAGGATGGAGTACTTTGGAGTCGACTCGACTTCGACGGCACCGATCTGGACCAATTCGCCGACGCGTTTTCGTAGCGTGCCGATCGCGACAGGTCTCGGCATCGCACCCTGCAGGCGTTCCGGCAGGGTGCGCCAGGCAAACACCATCTGGCCGGGCAGGATCTCCCTGCCTTTGAAGCGAGCGCGTTTCCAATTGCAGGTCATGATGATCATGACAAACGTGTGAAACGTTCCTTCGTCGGCTGCAACGTCACTTTGGAGAATCTTGCGATGCAACTTGATGAATCCATTCATTGGTTACCCCGAGATTGCCCCTCGACCCGAATCATCGTTCCAGGCGTCGGCTCTGCCTAACACGACGCTTCTGGCCTTTTCCCACTGCTGTGCTGCGGAAGTCTCGGTTCGTTCGCCGTATTGGATCGACAGAACGATACAAGCCAACATTTCCCCGAGTGTTCCGGGCTGGCCGGGAGCTGCTTTGCGCACTTCGCGCGGTTCTGTGCGAAGGCTGTTTTGCCTTGTCACAGCATCCTGATTCTGTATCATCAATGAACCTCGTTGATACTGGTCCAGTCGCCAAACTTTCGACCAGTGCCCCCGCCGACCGATCCTGGGCGGCGCGGGGCTTTCTTTTTGGGAAGGAGTACTGATCGCCCGAGGGCGATCACAGATCGTCGTCAGCAGTCAGTAGCCGGCCGCAGCCAATTCATCATTGGCACGCGACGCAGCGTCCTGATCGAGACGCTTTGTCTTTCTCCCGCCGTTTGCGGATGCGGTGACCGCTTCAAAGAATTCACGGATCCATTTCTCAGTTGTCCGACGGTGCCCGCCGGCATAGGCCGTGCGAAGCCTGACGCCCTTGAGTCCGCGCGACGCCCATCGATGCAGGGTTGCCACGTGCGGTCGCTCCCCGGTGATCTTTTCTACGACCTTGGCTGCCGCAGAGACACGGATCATTCGGAGCGGATCGTCCAGACCTTCGCCTGACTTCTCTCTTCGTTCCATAACTAACAAAACTCGCGTAATGGTGGGTGCCATCGCGCGAGTCTTTGCGTCTCATCGCGATGACGGAATTGCCAACGCGATTCAGGCTAAGAGAGATTCAGCAGGGTATTCCGAGTTGACCTGAGTTTTGTTGAAAATATGCATGAGTTGGTATGAGTTGGCTCAAAATATGTTCGAGTTGGTATGAGTTGGTATGAGTTGACCGAATCACCACCACCTTTTTCTTGACTCACCACCACCATTTTCTTGACTCGCCACCACCATTATCTTGACTCGCCATCACCTTTTCCTTTGCTTGCCACCTGGACGAGGGGCGATGGATGGGTGCGATCTCTTAGGAAACTGCCTGATATCAAAGACGAATTTTTGCCGGGAGAGCTTTTGGCAGACGATGGTTCCGTCTTTGATGCAGGCGCTAATCCATCTTGAGTCATCTTCATGGCGTCCCAGGTAGCGTGCGGCTGCCACCTTCGACATTGGCCTGGTTTTGAACTCTTCGTCGATGATCGAGCGCGACTCGGATTGCTCGCTGTCCGTGACTTGGTCGACGTCCGTGACTCGCTCGCTGGCTGTGACGCGCTCGCTGGCCCTGACTGACTCGCTGTCCGTGACTTGCTCGCTGTCCGTGACTTGCTCGCTGGCCGTGGCTCGCTCGCTGGCCGTGGCTCGCTCGCTGGCCGTGGCTCGCTCGCTGGCCATGACTTGCTCGCTGGCCATGACTTGCTCGCTGGCCGTGACTTGCTCGCTGGCCGTGACTTGCTCGCTGCCTGTGAAATCGACAAGCCTGCGAAACCGTTGCTCCCCGATCCTGTTTTGCTCTGCAAATTCAGCGAATTCACTCAACACGTGGGATTCCAACTCGTGGTACGGGAATTTGGTTTCCAAACTGGATTGCAGCGCGTAGTGAGCGTGGAACTCCACTTGTTTGGCAAACTGCTGATCGGATTCAGCACGCTGAGCCAATGGTTCCCATTGATTGCAGCCAGTCTGGAGCGCCTCCTCATACTTTCTCACACAGTCGCGATCGTTTTCAGAGGTCCGTTTGAGCAGTCCCTTCACCGGGTAGGCCAAGACCTGCGCCATCTTTTCTGGTTCATTGTGGAAAAACCAGAAAGAAGCAGTTGAGAGCGTTTGTTGGCCAAGTTCGAGCGCATAAGAGGTCGCTGAACTTGCGTACGTCGGCAATCGGTGATGCAGACCGACTAGTCTTGCCGCACGGGCAAATTCGAGGATTCGCTTGGTATCGTGATGCCAATAATTGAGCTCAGCGACATGTTCACTGATTTCGCCGAATTGCCGAAGCAGATGCCCCATTTCTTGGGGCCTGACATCACACTGAGTGTCGACAACGTATTGGTAATGTTCCAGCGTTGCCATCGCGCGGTAGATGCCGATCGCGGCAACCGCAAAATCCTCGTCCATTCTCTCGTCCCTTTGCTTTAGTGGCATCACGGCCGGCGGCGGTGCAAAGAGAAAACCACCGCCGGCACGCGATACCCAATCGGCCGCACCGTCGCGCGGCGATTGTTTTGTGCGTCAACAGCCGTCGCCGTTGACACCTTCAATCTATCCCGTTTTGCGGGCAACGTCACGGGCCTTTTCGGCGTCACGCTCCGCGTAGATTTCGGTCACATTCGCGACGGAATGACCGAGAATGACCTGAGCCGCCTCCAAGCCAAATTGCTTTCGGACCTCCGTCCCGCGGGTGTGCCGCAATCGATTCGGCGACCATCGATGTTCTGATTGCCAGATCTTCAGTGCGTCGCCTTCAAGCGGCGTGTCGGGAGGGAATGCGACGTCGCAGGCACGATGAATTGCCCGTCGGTAACTGTCGCTTGTGTAACGTGTTCCCGGCGGCCGTTTCGCCTTTTTTCCGGCCAGACCCGCGTGGCAGAAACCCGGTCGGCTGCCGTGGTGAAGCGGCGTCACTCTCGCCGCGTGTTGGGTCTCTTGCTGCTGCTTGACCGCTTCGCGTGGCGAGAAACAGTGGGCGTCCTCGGATCGGCGAAGGTAGGGCGTCAGGATGGCTTGGCCTTCGGGGCCGATGTAGACGGTGCGTTCACGTCCATGGTGTTCCGTCTTGTGTCCTACCGGCCGGTACTCCCAGACATCCCCCGAACGCTCGATGTCGATTGGCCGAAGCGAACAAACCTCCGCGGGGCGCATTCCGGTCAGCAATTGAACGCGAATCATGTCGCGGACGACGTCACAAAGATGCTCCATCGTCGTTTCGACCGTTGATAGGTCGATGGGCAGAACCGGACTGGTCTCACGAGCCTCCGTGCGGCCCCGTTTGAGTCCCTCCACGGTTGCGAGCGCTTGCGGGATCGAGACTGGGATCAGTTCTTCGGAGGCTGCCCAGCGGAACATGCGAACGATCCGCTGGACGTTCTTGTTGATCGTTCCTCGCGCGTGGCCGGCTTGGATCCAAGATTCCCGAATCGCTTTGAGCGCCAGGGGACCAAATTCCGCGACGGGCTTTGTCCCGTAGAGTTGCCGGATCGGGCGGATGATCGTTTTGATCGCGTACGCCTCGCTCGTCGGAGTGCCATTCTTCTTGTAGTACCGCTCGGCGAACTTGCGGTATTTGTTCAGGACCTGCGCGACGGTGAGGGACGCCTGGTCTTCGCGCGGGAGCGAACGGTCGTTCGCCAAGTATTCCAAGATCAGCCGGTCAAACTCCAGCTTGCTGGCTCGGCTGCCGTGGGGGCCGAGATAGAAGTCACGTCCGTCGAGTGTGACGATGGCTTGTCCGCTCGCTCGATGCTTGCGGTACTTGGGATGCGATGTGGTCAACTTGGGCATACGTTTGGTCTCCTGAATGCCAAAACGGTATGTACCGTTTTGGCTCCGGTGGAAACGCCGCACGCTTGACCATCAAGCGGAACCCAAAATCGCGGTTTCGGCTATAAGAAAAAGTAGTCTTTTTTAACAGTCGGGGCGACACGATTCGAACGTGCGACCTTCTGGTCCCAAACCAGACGCTCTACCAGGCTGAGCTACGCCCCGATGATGGCGATTGTGGCGGCAAGATAACGGAGTTCTCGCTCCGGCGAAAGGTTCAGTCGGGACGCTTTTTTTCACCCGACTCCTTTCCATCGACTTTCTCCGCCGATGGGACGTTCGTTGCACCTCCGCCCGCCTCCCGCTGTGGGCGTGCTTGCCCGCCCGAAATGTTGGTCCGGGCCTGGAGCGGGGGACGTGGGGTGGGGTGTTCGCCAGCGAACAGGAGTGGCAAGCAGGATGCTTACCCCACTTTGCAGAGGCAAGCAGGATGCTTATCCGACTTGGCAGCGGCAAGCAGGATGCTTCCACGGCTTAGCTGACTTGGGCGGGTTCGCCGTTGCCCAGTTGCGCGAGGACTTGCAGGACGCCGTTGAGATGGGCCAAGCGGGGGCCGAAACGGTCCACAAACTCGTTGAGAATGAATTCGCTCTCCTCCAATCCCTCTTCGCTGTCGCAAATCTCTTCGGTCAAATTGTCCAAAAATTGCGTCTGCACCCGGCTGAGCGTCTCCGCCGCCGCGCGACACGATCGAGCCAGCCGCGGGTTGGCTTCCTTCCACTGCTGCAGTTCACTGGCACGCTGCTCGTTCATCGCGTTGTTCTGCTGAATCAATCGCTCCAGCAATTGATTCTGTTGCTGCTGACCGGCAACCAAATGACGCAATAAGTCGACCACGACCTGATCCTTGGATTTTCGAGGCTCGCTGTCGGACTCGGCGGTCACGTCGATGCGGAAAACGGGCGAAAGCGGTTCGTGCTCGTATGACGACATGTGAAATAAATCCTGGGGAGCTGCGACATTGCTTTTGCTAGCGGAGCCAAAAAAAATCTTCCCGCCGGCGTGTCTCGATGAAGCCCCGAGTATAACCCGACAAAAATGGGCTTGTCGATTAATCGGAAACAGCCCGGAAAAATTCCCCCCGCACGCCAGGAAAAATCGTCAGAAGCGGGTTTTCTTCATTTCCAACAAGTCGCTGCCGCGGCGTCGTGACCGTTAAAGTCAACCCAAGCAGAAAGCCGAAGTCTATCGGTGCGGTGACCACTGATTCGGCCGCGAGCCTTCTCGCGATCGAAACACCGCCAACCTCCCAGTTTCTGTTCGCGGTTTCGGAACGAATGCCTGACAACTTGCCTAAGAAGAATGACGCGACGATCGGTTATTTTACCGTCGTGGATGACCCGCGGACCGGCTGGACCGGCGGACTGCTGGTCTTGGACCGAGCCGGCCGACCGCTGGAGTTCCAATGCACCCTGCCGGTCCGCCCCACACGCGCCCACGAAATCTTGTTCGGCCCCACACTGCGTTCCCATCTGGTCGCCCAGGTGATCGGAAAGCTGTTGATTTCCAAGTGCCGAACGCCGCTCTCACTGATCTGTTGCGATCTGCCGGAAGGGTTGAAACTGGAATCGTTCACTAAATCACCGGTCGCCCTCGTTCTGGAAGCCACGACGGTGGACGGGCAGCCGGTCGTGGCGAACGATTTCGTAGGCTCCGAAGCGGTTCAGCTGGCCGGATCGACGTTTCTGGTTCCGATGGAACGCCACGCCGAACTGGATGCCATCGCAAATTTCTACATCGACCTGCCCGACGCGGTCGAACCCTTTGAACGGATTCGCGAAGCGGTCAAAGAAGCCCACTCGCAACTGTCCCGGCAAGGTTCGGAAGCGGCCTGATGAGTTTCTTTTCTCCCCGACGACGCGACACGGCCACCGACGCTTCGGAATTGGTTGCGGCCATCGATCCGGTCCATTCCTGGGTCGCCGATTCGATGTTCCCAACTGAAGTCTGTGGCCTGGAACTGCCGACGATTGAACCGGTCTCGATCCCGATCCGGCTGCCCAAATTGGTGACCCAGGCACGGGGTTTTCAATTCCCCGATTCGGCGCGTTGGATTCCACCCCAAACGGCGTCCCCGGACAAATCAGCGCGTCCACCAGCAGCCGGCGAGTCGAAACAAAAGTCGAAGGCCCACCGAAAGCACAACCGGATCAAGCCGCCGTCGGACATCGTCAAACTGCAAGACCGGCTGTACTACTTGCTGCAACCCCCGTTGGACCTGTTGGTCGGCAGCGGGCAACTGAATTTTCCCTTCGATCCGTTTCCGTACCAGTTGGACGGCATGGCGTTTCTGTTCCCCCGTTATGCCGGCATCTTGGCGGACGAAATGGGACTGGGGAAAACGATGCAGGCGATCAGCACGATCCGATTGTTGCTGTGCAGTGGCGAAGTTCGCAGCGTGCTGTTGGTCTGTCCGAAACCGCTGGTGACGAACTGGTTGCGTGAATTCAGCGTCTGGGCGCCGGAGATCCCGATCGCGGCGATCGAAGGCAACTCGGCCAAACGGGAATTCCAGTGGCGTTCGCCCCAGGTTCCGGTCAAAGTCGCCAACTATGAATTGTTGATGCGCGACCAATCGATCCTGACGGACGATTCGATGCATTTTGATCTGGTCGTGCTGGACGAAGCACAACGGATCAAAAATCGCAGCAGCACCACCAGCCTGGTCGTCCGCAGCATTCCGCGAACCCGGTCCTGGGCCTTGACGGGGACTCCGGTGGAAAACTGCCCCGATGACTTGGTCGGCATTTTCGAGTTCCTTTCACCGGGCTACCTGAAACCGGGCATGCCGATGAATCAAATCGCGAAACAGGCCGGTGACTATATCTTGCGTCGCACCAAAGACATGGTGCTCGACGACATGCCTCCGAAACTGTATCGCGACGCGGAGTTGGATCTGACGCCGGAACAGTGGTCGACTTATGAAGCGGCGGAAAAGGAAGGCGTGCTGTATCTGGAAAACCTGGAACAGTCGCTGACGATTCAGCATGTCTTCGAGTTGGTGTTGCGGCTGAAGCAAATCTGCAACTTCGATCCGGTCACCGGAAGCAGCTGCAAGCTGGAACGCTTGGTCGCCGACGTGGAAGAAGTGGCAGCGAGCGGTAAGAAAGCGATCGTGTTCAGCCAGTGGGTCAAGAGCCTCGATAAAATCCGCGACGCGCTCGAGCCCTTCGGTCCGCTGGAATACCACGGCAAGATCCCGCAAAAGAAACGCAACACGGTGATCGACCGATTCAAGTCGGACCCCAACAGTCACGTGATCCTAATGAGTTACGGGGCCGGCAGCGTGGGCTTGAATCTGCAGTTCTGTGAATACGTGTTCCTGTTCGACCGCTGGTGGAATCCGGCGATCGAAGATCAGGCGATCAACCGTGCCCACCGATTGGGCGCCGCCGGGGCCGTCACGGTGACGAAGATGATGGCGATGAATACGATCGAACAGCGGATCAATGATGTGCTGGATCAAAAGCGTGAGATGTTTGACACGCTGTTCTCGTCCAGCGAAACGCCGACGCGAAACGTGGGGCTGAGTCGGGAAGAAATTTTCGGTCTGTTTGATTTGCGGGCGCCGTGTGGGAAGAAGGTGGCGTGAGGAGTGCTGGCGTGCAGCGTTGAGGGGATGCGGGTCGCTGCGGAGCAGCGAAGCGGGGCGGCTGAAGCCTGCACACCAGCGCCGTTGGTGTCCAGCCTTGAGGCGATTCTTGGGTCGCTGCGGAGCAGCGAAGCGGGCGGCTGAAGCCTGCACACCAGCGCGTGGACGTTAGGGGCTGACGAGACGGCCGTCGGAGAGGCGGATTTGGTGATCGGCGCGGGCGGCCACGGCTTCGTCATGCGTGACGACGATCAAGGTGATCGATTCGTTGCGATTGAGTTCTTCGAGCAGCCGCAAGATCGAGTCGCCCGTTTCACTGTCGAGGGCGCCGGTCGGTTCGTCGGCCAGAATCAACTGGGGCGCATTGGCGAGCGCCCGGGCGATGGCCACCCGCTGTGATTCGCCGCCGGAGAGCTGGGAGGGCAGATGGTTTTCGCGGCCCGACAAGCCGACTTGATCGAGCAATTGTTTGGCCCGTTCGGCACGCTCGGCTGGACCGTAGTCGGATTCGAACATCGGGATTTGAATGTTCTCAGCAGCCGTCAGATTGGGCAATAAATAATAGCTTTGGAACACAAAGCCGACGTTGCGTGAACGATGGCGATCGAGGTCGCTGTGGGCGTCGAGACGCTGTCCGTCGTAATCGATTTCACCGGAGGTGGGACGATCGAGGCCACCGATCAGGTTGAGCAACGTCGTTTTTCCGCTTCCGCTCTTGCCGACGATGGCGACATAGTGTCCCCTGCCGATGGAAAAAGTCGCATCGGCGAGCGCATCGACTTTTCCTTCGTCATAATGGCGACAAACCTGTCGCCCCTCGATCAGCACTGGTGCGGAAACGCTTGATCCCGGAGCCGATGGATTCGACTGTGGAGAGGGAATTTCATCCACGCGGGCGGATGGAGATTCGGAACGGTGCTGGGACATCTGGAAGTGATCGACGTGGTCATGAAACAAACTCACACTCTAACGGATGTTGAATCGATGCAGTACGGCCCAGCGCCGCGACGCCGAATGATCCCACACCCCCTCTCGCCGGCGCAGCGTTTCACATGGACCTTGATCGGGGTGTGGTTCACATCATCTCTGATTTCAATTCATCGTCCCGCGGCGGCGAACGACGCGCTGTTTCAGCCGACCCCGATTGCGGTGGTCGATCCCGGCACGCGGGTGACGGATGAATCCGAGCCGGTGTCATGGAATCGGCAGATTTTGGTCGCATCGCCGAAGATCAACAGCGGCGACATCGATTCGCTGAGCGGATCGATCCGTGACGCGGCAACCAAGTGCGCGCTGACGATCATGGCGCGGGTCGAGAAATCGACGCCACAGGGTCAGTACGAACTGAAGCAGATCGGTGTGGGCTACAGTGTCGAAGGTCCCGCCGGCCGAATCATCATCTCCTCGGACACCGCGTCGGATTTGGACGTGCCGCTCGGTTTTATCGCTCGCCAAGTGCTGAAGACCAATGAGCGACAACTCGCCGACGTGTCGTTGATCGCCCACAGCCCGGCGTTGGCGATGTTCGATGCGCCATCGGTGATGCTGCGCAACGGACAACACCGCAAGTACCTGACACGCCATTTGGTGTACCTGGATCAAGCCACCGGCGAAGGCGGCTTGGTGACCTGGTTGCTCGTCCCGCCGAGCGACGACGAGCATCCGATGGCGATCATCAATCAGCCGATCCGTGTGACGAAGTGGAACACACACGAAACACGTCAGATTCATGTCGACGCCGACGAGTTTAATTTTTTAGGTGTGCCGGGGGCATTGGCGTTCGCGCTGGAAGACCTGCCGCCGGGCATCGACGTCGCATGGACCAAGCGGGCGGCACGACTGGCTGGCAAAAAAGCGTTTACCGAAACGGAATTGCGCGAGTTGGCCGATGCCTTGCGTGAAGCGATGGAAACAAAGTAGCGAAGTTGGTCACGCTGTGCGTGACGATTGCCTATCCCACGGTCGGGATCGGGTCGATCAGGGCGTGTTGGACCTTGCCGTGGACGTCGGTCAGGCGGAAGTTTCGGCCCTGGTACTTGAACGTCAATCGTTCGTGGTCGATGCCCAGTTGATGCAGGATCGTTGCCTGCAGGTCATGGATATGGACGGGGTTCTCGGCGATGTTGTATCCGAACTCGTCGGTCGCACCGTAGGTCATGCCCGGCCGAATTCCTCCGCCGGCCATCCAAACGCTGAAGCACCGTGGATGGTGGTCTCGCCCAAAGCTGTTGGGCGAAAGTTTGCCTTGGCAATAGTTGGTGCGGCCGAATTCACCGCCCCAAATCACCAGCGTGTCGTCCAGCATGCCACGTTGTTTCAAATCGGCCAGCAGTGCCGCGGAGGGTTGATCGGTTTCGCGACATTGCCGGGGCAAGCCGTTTTGGATTCCGCCGTGGTGGTCCCAACCCGGGTGATACAGTTGAATGAACCGTACGCCGCGCTCGGCCAGCCGCCGAGCCAAGACACAGTTGGCTGCGAACGTGCCGGGGTTCTTTGCGTCGTCGCCGTACAGCTTGAACGTGCTTTCCGGTTCGTCGCTCAAGTTGGTCGCATCCGGAATACTGGATTGCATGCGATAGGCGAGTTCGTACTGCGAGATCCTGGCTTGGACCAACGGATCGTGGGTTTGGTCCAGTTTGATTTGGTGCAACTTGGAAAGGGCACCGATGGCACTGCGTCGACTGTCTGGATCGATCCCCTCGGGATTGTTCAAGTACAACACGGGATCTTTACCGCTGCGAAAACGGACGCCTTGATGGCGACTGGGCAAAAAGCCGCTGCCCCAAAGCCGCGACACCAGTGGCTGGCCGCCCTTGTTTTTGGTGACCATGACGACGAACGAAGGCAGGTCGTCGTTTTCGCGGCCGAGTCCATAATCCAGCCACGCCCCCATGCTGGGACGCCCGGGGAACATGCTGCCGGTTTGCACGAACGTGACGCCAGGGCCATGGTTGATCGCTTCGGTGTGCATCGACCGCACGATGCATAATTCGTCCGCCACGCCAGCCAGGTGCGGCATCAGTTCACTGAGTTGCGCGCCCGACTGACCGTGACGCGAAAATTTCCACGGCGAACCGACCAGCGGCAAACTGGATTGATTGCCGCTCATCCCGGTCAATCGTTGCCCGCCACGCACCGAGGCCGGCAATTCGGTTCCATGTCGTTCGTTGAGCAGCGGTTTGTGGTCCAGCAAATCCAATTGGCTCGGCGCACCCGATTGGAACAGATAGATGACCCGTTTGGCGCGTTGCGGCAGGTGCAACCCCAACGCGCGATGCGACGGGTCGGTCGCGGGAGCGGCAATCGCATCACGACTGGCCATCGCCGCCATCGCCAGACTGCCCATTCCCAGTCCGCCTGCGGCAAAGAACTCGCGGCGCAACATCGACGTTTGACTCGGATGGAGGGGTGAGTTTTCTTTCATCGTTTCATCACGCTTTCGTCGTAGTTCATGAGGGTCCCGATGACAACAGCGGTCGCGGCGAACGCGGCTTGGTCGGATGACGGGACGCTGTCGTGTTTGTCAAACTTGATCTCCCCGACCGACAAGTATTCGTTGGCGCGGTCGGGATGCCGGCGGAAATAGGCGAGCTGGTCGGAGTACAGCTCGTTGACGACCTGGGTTTCCGCATCGGTCGGATGACGGCTGGTCAACGTCCGAAAGGCAGCCAACAGCACGGCGTCGGAATCGTCACCCTGTTCGGTGATCAAACGAAAGGCCAAGACGCGTGCCGATTCGACGTACTGGGGACCGTTGAGCAACACGAACGCTTGCAGCGGCGACGAGGTTCGTTCACGCCGGACGCGACAGACATCACGTTTGGCAGCGTCCAGGGTCATCATCGCCGGCGCCGGTCCCGTACGTTTCCAATAGGTGTAGATGCTGCGGCGATAAAGGCCTTCGCCCGAATCGCGTTTGGAAGGTTTGAACGACGCTTCGACTTCATAGGGTTTGACAGGCGGGCCGCCGAGTTTGGAAACCAATTGTCCCGAGAGTGCCAGGGCTTGGTCGCGCAACATCTCGGCGGGAAGCCGGTAGGCGTTGTGGCGGGACAGCCATCGGTTTTCGGGATCGTGATTCCAAACCGCCGGATCCGGGTGCTCGCTGGCTGCCTGGTAGGTCGCCGACATCATGATTTGTTTGATCATGCGTTTGATGTCCCACCCGCTGTTGACGAAATCGATCGCCAACCAATCCAGCAATTCCGGGTGCGTGGGCGGTTCGCCTTGGCTGCCAAAATCTTCGGGAGTTCGAACCAAACCGACACCGAAACAGAGCTGCCAAAATCGATTGACGGCGACGCGACTGGTCAGCGGATGGTCGGGGCGCAGCATCCAATCCGCCAGCCCCAATCGGTCCTTTCGCGTGGAATCGTCCAAGCCCAGGATCGCCTTGGGGGTGCCGGGCGTGACCGCTTCGGCCGGCGCGTCGTAGGCTCCGCGTTCCAATCGGTACGTGGTGCGGATCCCCGGTGCCTCTTTCATCACCATGATCTCTTGAATCTGATCCTGCAACTGGCAAGATGCGCGTCTGGCTTGCCCGAGTTTCTCGCGGTGTTGTGCCAGTTCGGTGTCGTGTCGCCGCAGCAGATGGTCGGACACAATTTGCCGTTGCGCTGGCGTCCAGTCCTGAGATGCCGAGTGGACCCAAGTCAACGTTTCGTCGGGCTCGGCGAGACGCTGGATCTCCAGGTCGGTCAATTCACAATCGAACACGTGAAACGAATCGACTTCGCCGGACGTGAATCCGCGATCGCGAAAGCGTTGCCCGATCGCCAGGTGGTCGCCACCGCCTCCGGTGATCTGTTTGGTCAAATGGTCACGCACCGTCACGGCCGGAACACGTTGCCCGTCGATGGCGATCGACAACCCGTCCGCCGAACTGGAGCCGTCGTTGGTGACGACGACGTGAACCCATTGATCGACGGGAATGGGATCGGGAGTGCGGATGCGAATCGCGTTGCCGGGCCAGAAATGGATCAAGGACCAACTCAGGTGTCCGTCTTCGATCAACAACTGATAGCCGCGGCTGGCGGCGTCGGTCCAAGCGCGGGAACGATGGAAAATGACGGCGCGGTCTTTGACATTTGGCGTCTTGATCCACAACGAAACCGAGAACGGTTGGTCGCGACGGAAATTCCCAGTCTTGAGATTGACGACGTCATCGCCGGTCAAGCGAACGGCGTTGCCTGCGATTCCCGGCACCGATTGATTGGGCGCCGATTGATTGGGCGCCGACGGTGGCGATTCAAAGTCCAGCGATTCGATCGGCGTGGCATACAGGGACGTGGAATACAGCCGATCGACCGGATCGGTTGCAACGTTGCCCTCGCTGTTCGATTCGCCAGACGCCGCCGTTTCGGGCGCATCCGCCGGCGCAGCGTTTGTTTCCAGCAGATCGCGATAGGCCTGGATGTCGATGTCTTTTTTACAGGCTTTGCGATAGCGTGCCAGATGTGAATCGATCTCCCGTTCCAGTTGTGACAAACGAATCGCTTGGGCATCGCTGGGCAGAGGCAGTGTCGGCGTCGGAATCGACGGCGTGAAAAAGGAGTACAAGCCGGCTTCGTCGATGTTGGCGAAGAACGCGGAGAGCTGGTAGTACTCGGTTTGCGTGATCGGATCGTACTTGTGCGAGTGGCATCGACAGCACTCCATCGTCAACCCCAGGAACGCGGTTCCGACGGTCTGGGCTCGGTCAGCGACGTACTCGATCCGAAACTCTTCCGGAACGCTGCCGCCTTCGACCTTTTGCGGATGCAGGCGATTGAAGGTCGTCGCCAGGATCTGATCGCGTGACGCGTCGGGCAACAAATCACCGGCGAGCTGTTGGCGAAGGAATTGGTCGTAGCCAAGATTGCGATTGAACGCATCGACTACCCAATCACGGTAGGGCCACACGAAGCGATCGCGATCGACCTGGTAGCCGTACGTGTCGCTGTACCGCGCCACGTCCAACCAATCGGCGGCCATCCGTTCGCCGTAGCGAGGATCAGCCAACAGCCGGTCGATCACTGTTTCGATGGCTCCGGTGGAGGTGTCGGCCAGGAAGTCATCGAGTTCGGCAATCGTCGGCGGCAGCCCGATCAGGTCGAACGTGATTCTGCGCAGCAACGTTTCTTTGTCGGCGGCCGGTGCGAGTGGAAGCGAATGTTGTTGCAGTCGGTGATGAACGAAGTGATCGATCGGGTTGACGGCCCGGTCGCTGGCCACCACGGGCACGGGGCGGGCGAGCGGCGTTTGAAAGGACCAGTGGGCCTGGTAGGAGGCGCCTTCATTGACCCAGCGGCGAATCAATTGTTTTTGTTTGTCCGTCAACGCGCGTTCGCTGTCCGCCGGAGGCATCAACGCCTCGGGATCGTCGCTCAAGATCCTCGCCACCAACTCACTGGACTCGGCATCCCCTGCAACGACGGCCCATTCCTTCGCCCCTTCTTCGGTGTCCAACCGCAACTCGGCTTGTCGAGCGGAAGCATCGGGACCGTGACAGTGGTAACAGTTTTCCGACAGGATCGGGCGGATGTCGCGATTGAACTGAAGCGGCTCGTCGGCGAAGGCGGTGTCGGTCGACGCCCACTGGATCGTCAGACCCAAGAGGATGATCGGGAAACAGAAGCGAATCAGTCGCAGCATGACGGTATCAGGTGGGACAGGCGGGGAGGGCTGGACTGACGATTATACCCGAGTCGGTTTGCCGGACGTCTGTTTTTCGCGGGGTGTTCGAGGATGCGGAGGAATTGGAGGGCAGCCGGTTGTGGCCTGCAGACGCGTTTTTGTGATTTCGTTGAATGAGTCAGCCAGGTGTGGGGTGCGATTCGGCAGGGCACGGTGGCTGGGTGGAGGGGTAGGAAGATTTTGGGGTAGGAAGATTTCTGGGGTAGGAAGATTGGCTCGATCGAGTTGATGGAGTCCTTCATCATTTTCTTACCTCCGAAATCTTCTTACCTGCTTTCCGCAACGGCTAAAGATCGGGGGGCGCGAACGTGCGTGACCCGGCTGACGTCAGTTGGTAATCACCGATTCGATCCGCCGTCATCCGGCGGTCGTTGGGAATCGTCGTCGCCTTGGTCCGGATCTGGTTCCGGATCGACAATCGCCGATTTGGTTGCAGGCGGATCCATCCGAATGTGTCGCGTCTGGAATTCGGTGATTTCGCTCAGCAACACGATCTTCTGCCAGATCTTTCGCGACAGTCCCGTCGTCAGCTGTTCGACTTCGCTGACTGCGGCGACGGATGCGGAATCATTGAATCGCTGGACATAGAGCGCTGCGATCTTGCCGATCAGGGACAGCATTTCGGTGCAGTAGTCCAGGTAGCGGTTCAGCTCCAACGGGCTCATCGCTTCGGCTGGCGAATGGTCGGTTTGACGATAACGTTCCAGCATCCGTTCGGGATCTTTGGTCAACTGGTGCATGTCCACGACGTGTGCGATCGATCGCAATTCATGCACGGCCACCAAGGCGCGGCGACGCTTGATGCGAATTTCCAGACTTGTCAGAAAGTAGAGCGTCGCGCCCAGCACGATCAGCGTGTTTCCGCCCGCGTCGAACATTCCGATCAGATCGGTCCAGCCGATCGCTTCATCTTTGAATCGGACCGAGTGGGTGACGAACCAAATCATCGAACCGACCAGCACCATCACCATGATGGCCAGCACATAGCCGCAAATACGAATCCACCAGACCGACTCGCCAATCCCCTGTGCCCGAACGGCTGACTTTTCGGCGACCTCAAGCAACTGGGTGCACAGATCGGACAGTCCACTGCGGGGAAAGCGATCGGAAATGCGTTGGTGCAGCGCCGCGACCGTTTCGACGATCGCTCGTTCGCTAAGGATCAGTTTGGAGGACATGGTCGGCTGAGCGGGAGGCGAGGGACAGCAGCCGACCATTCTAACCGACCCGCGACCGACAGGCTGGAAGCCGATTGCAGTGTTCGATGGCGGGTCGCGAAACGATCACTCTTCGCGTTTATCGCATTCGATGAATGCGTACGCATTGTGATTGTGGATCGATTCGTAGTTTTCGCTGCTGCACTGGTACCAGACGATCCGGTCGTCGTTGTTGAGGGCAACGGCCAAGTCACGCACGATGTCTTCGACGAACTTGGGGTTCTCGTAAGCTCGTTCGGTGACCCATTTTTCGTCGGGTCGTTTCAACACGCTGAACACCTGTGTCGAAGCACATTGTTCGACGATCCCGAACAGTTCTTCGATCCACAAGTGGACGCCTTCGGCCATTCGGACTTTGACCGTCATGTCACAGCGTTGGTTGTGGGCGCCGTAGTCTGAGATCTCCTTGGAACAGGGGCACAGGCTGGTCGCCGGGATCTTCAACGTCATCACGAAGTCATCGGTTCCGTTGCTGGCCAATTCAAAGGCGACGTCAAAGTCCAGCTTTCCGGACTGGCCGCTGACGGGGGCTTTTTTGTCGACGAAGTAAGGAAAGCTGAGTTCCAGGTAGGCGTCCTGGGATTCCAGTTTCTCCTTCATCCGATTGGCCACCAACGGCAACGCGTCGCTGCTGAGTTCTTCGTGGTATTCGTTGAGCACCTCCAGGAACCGCGACATGTGGGTTCCCTTCACATCGTGCGGCAGCGAAACAAACATGTTGATCGTCGCGACGGTGTGAATGAACTCGTTGCCTTTTCCTTTGCCCGGCGTCCGCAAGGAGATGGGGTACCGCACGTTGGTCACGCCGACTTTATTGATCGCGACCTTTCGTCCGTCGCCGGTCGATTGGATGTCGGGCAACGGGGTCGCGGTGATGGAAGCTTCGGTCATGGGCTGTTTGTATCTATACAAAAGGGTGATCGGTGGTGAGCGATCGGATTGGATCGCTCCGACTGCGGACGCATCCGCGAACCGAAAAAGTTGCTTCGGAGTCACTGTGCCGAGCGAACACGCTGGCGCAGTCGTCCAAATCGTTTGGCGGTGGTTAAACAGTTAAGCGGGGAAAGGCGGCTACCGCGGGCGAGCCTTTCCCAGCTGGCGGGAGTACGTTGCTCAAAATCGCAAATTGCGATCGAGCCGTTTGCAAGCGCAGTCGTCCCGGCTCGTCCAGTGTGACGTGGCGGCAACCCCTACACAATGGCTGACCCGCGAGGAGCCGCAAAACGCCATTGATTTACCGGGAAAATGCGTCGGAAAATCGGCCAGATTGGGGCCTTGATCACTGTCCAAGTGTCCGGTGGTGCCGCCGCTCGGGCTGGCGCGAACCGTTGGGTTTGACCTTGAAAGACCGGAGGGCTCGCGCCCTGCCGCTAACAAAAAGCACCCCATGTGGTGTCCAAGTAAGCGGCAATGGGGCAGCGCAGTCGGCTCACCAAACCGACGGGCTGGAAGCGGACCCCACCTCTCTCGCTACTGACGCAATTGAGCCGCTTTTTCAAAGCATTCTGCGGCCAGCTCATTCTCGCCGAGGGACTCGTGCAAGCGGCCCAGTGACTCGTAGGCCGACGCTTGCCGCAGCCCCTGACTGACGAAGACGGCTTGCATCAAATACCCCTTCGCCGCCTCGGTGTGGCCTTGCATGGCCAAAAGCTCACCAAACGGACGACAAGCTCGATCGAAGTTTCCGATTTTGAACAATTCCGTGTACTGCTCGATCGCGGCGTCGATTTGTCCCTCGTGGACCAGACAGTCCGCCACGATGTACCGACTCTCCAAGTCCAACGGCAGCAGCCGCAGGGCGTCGTCGGCGTTTCTCCGAGCCTCCTCAAATTTCCCCGCCCAATGGGTCAGTTTGGCCAAATTTCGAAACGCGACCGATTGGGTCCGCAGATCAATGTTGCTCTCCACGACTCCCGTCGCTGCGACGATTTGCTGAGCGGTCGGCTTCGTGGGCACGACCGCCTGGTCGGCGAGCGAGTGAAGGATCGCCAACGCGATTTCGCCGTGCACCTCCACCGTCGGGTGGACATGATCCAAAAACGACTCGGCACCGAAACAGACGTGCCCCTGTTCGCGCTGCGACAGAGCCGCCAGATGGGATTCGAAGTCGACCGGAATGACCGAGCTTTCCGCCAGGAACTCGCGTAGGATCTGCTTGATCGGCGTGGTCGCCCGCAAGGGACAAATGTCTTCATCGATCGCACGCTGAAAGCTTTTCGCGGCGTCGTCTTCGAGACCGACTTCCAACAGCGCGCGACCGCGCAAGAAATGGACGTCGGCATTGGCCTGGTCTTCTTCCAGAACAAGCTCCAGGACCTGCAACGACTGAGCCGCCGCGTCGTCGGCGAGCAGCTCGCGAGCGGTTTCAAGATCTCGGGTCAATCGTTGCCGGGCCGCATCATCAATGCCGTCGCCGAAGTCGGCTTTAAAAGGCGAACAGTCGCGAAGGTTGGACGCGGGCACGACGACCGCCAACGTCGCTCCGGCCCCCTGGGCAATCCGCTCCATCCGCCGCAGGTTGATGCGAAAGTGTTCTTCGACGCCGCGATACCAGGACGGATTCCGCTGGTAACTGGCCGGACCAATCGTGTGGTTCAAAATCTCGTCGACTTCGCCGGAAAGAATTTGCTTGGAGTCCGGTCGACCGGTTGAACGGAGGCGACCGACCAACGATTGAATCGATTGGCCGACGCGCGTTTTCGTCGCAAGCGTGGAGAGTGCACGGGCGGCCGGCACACCGGGTGTGTCTGACGATTCGATCAGATCGCCGTACGTCCGCCATTCCAAAAACTCGTTCTGGCCGGTGTACAAGATGAACAGGTCGACGTCGTGCCGAGCGAATTCCTGCATCACGCTCGCGACGCGATAGCTGGCATAGCTGACGCCGCCGGCGTTGATCACCTCCCAGTTTCGCTCCGGGTCGACCATCGGCAACAACGTTCTCAGCCAACCACAAAACGAAGTCGAGTCATCAAAGGGACGGCCGAACGTTGTCGATCCGCCCAGACAGACGATCCGGTAAGTCCCCACCGGTTTGGATGCCGGAAACGATTGGTCGTTGAACCACACCAGCTTTGCCGGATTGATTCGCAAACCAGATTCCGCCGCGTCGCCGTCTGAATCCGATCGTTCATCGGCGACCAGCAACGGGACACTGGAAGAAAAGCCGACGAAGGGGTCGGTCGGCGGCGGAGGAACCCAAAAGCAAGCCAGCAGCAATTCCGCGATGCCGAACAATGTGAAACACAGCACCAACGAAAAGAGCAGTCGCTTGCCAGGGCTGATGCGAGGTGGATTGTGTGTGGCGGATGGGGGCGCGACGTTGTCGTTCATGGTGTCAGTATAGACATCCGCGACCGTACGGACCGTGTTCCCGAGACTCTGCCGCGAATCATTCCGCCATGGCTCCCCTGATTCTCATCGGCTTGACAGGTCACGGTGGCTGGGTGGGAAGGTAGGAAGATTTTGGAGGTAGGAAAATTGGTGAAATGGAATGGATGGTGCAGCTCAACGTCTTCTTACCTCCTAAATCTTCTTACCCGCCTTTCGCAGCGGCTCAAAAACGGGGGACCTGAACGCTTGATGCAAAACCGGATTCGTCGTATCAAGATGCCCCGCGCAACCCGCCGATTAAAACGGAGTGCGTTGTGCTCGACCGCTTTCCCCGTGCCGCTTCTCCCCGATGCCCGAAAAGACTCGCGTTGTTGCTCCCGGCCCCTCCGCCCAACAGGTCGTCGACGAAGACGGCACGAAGCTTTCGATTCCGACCGGCTGGGAATTGCTGCCGCCCGGGGATGCGGGGCTGACCCGTCGCGTCAAAGCAGCCGGTCCGACGTGGACGGTGAAGGAACGCCGGGGGCGACGGGTGTTTTCGAAGGGCGTTTGGGCAGACGCCGCTCAAATCGCCGCGGCCAAGGCAAAGTTGGATGCCGAACGATCAACCGACGCGTATGCGCGGAAGCGAAAAAGCGACGCGGCCCGGCGCGAAAAGAAGCAAGCCGAGTACGTCGACGAGTTTGAAAACGCGGTGATCACATTTCTAAATTTCCATGCGTCCCACGACAGCATCGCCAAACGATTGGCCGTCGCCGTCACCACGCATGCGACGCCCGTCGGCAGCGGCACGGTTGCACGGACGCAACGCATCCCGGTCGAACGCCGCGCCGAGTCTGCCGTGATCGCTTGGATGCGTCACCAGACGACCGCCTATGACAACCTGTCGATCCCACGCGTCAAGGGAAAGCGGCGCGAAGTCCGCCGCATGCTGGCCGCCGAATCGCGACGGTTGCTGCAAGGTTACCGAAGCGGAAAACAAATCGACGCGGCACAATGCCCGTTGCAACGGGCGCTGGCGGACGCCGGCGAGTGATCGGCCTGTCGATTAATGAGTGTCGTGGATCGGCGGAGCGATCCACGACAATGCGACGCGTCTTTCCCGCTCGTTGCTAACGTTCGATGGCGGCTGGTTCATCGACCGGGATCATCGATGCCAGTGCAGTTTTAATTTCAACCGATTGTCGTTTGCGGCCGAGAAAGAAATTGACGTGCGTGTACCCGACGCTTTGCAGCAGACGCATGGCGGTTTCATAACCGTCGCCGACGCGTTCGGGCGTGTGGGCGTCGGCGCCGAGCGTGACAGGGATGTCACGGGACTTCATTTCGGCCAGCATGTCGGGAAAGGGGTTCATTTCCGAAATGCGTTTATTGACGCCGCTGGTGTTCAGTTCCATCGCCACACCGGTCTTGGCGATCCGGTCCAGCGCCGGGCGGATCACGTCCAAGATCGAATCGGGATCCCAAGCGTCGGTGGTGAAATTCTTGATCAAATCCGGATGGGCCAGTGAATCAAACAACCCCGTTTCGGCCGACTTGGCCAACAGGTTGAAATAGATCCGTTGGACTTCGACCAAATCGTCCTGCCAATACCTTTCGCGAAACTCGCCGATCTGGGGATGCACCGAGCCGAGCACGAAGTGAAAGTCTGCGCCGGCGAGTTGCTTTTCCAAATACGCTTCATGACCTTCGAAGTAATCGGCTTCCAGCCCCAATCGCACCTCGACACGGCCTTTCCAGTCGTCGGTCGCTTGGGCAACCAAATCAACGTATTGGTCGAATTCCGATTCCGCCATTCGGACGCCGGACGAAAATCCATTCGGCATCGGGTTGTGGCAGGTGACGTGCATGCCCAACAACCCGCGCGACTCGGCCACCGCAGCGTATTCCGTCGGCAAACCGTCGGCGTGTTTGCAAAGCGGCGTGTGCGAGTGGGATTCGAAAAGGACGGGATCTGCTGAGGACATAGACACGTTGAAGGCTGGTGTGATGAAAATAAAAGTGGCGTACGCTTCCAGCTTGCGACCGAAGCAGGATGCATGCCCTACGTCAGCAAGCAGGATGCTTACTCCACGGTGCTAAAACAGAGGGTCGTTGTCGTCTTCGGGATCGCCGCACCATTTTTTCAAACTGGCGAGCACATCGTCGCGTCCACGCAGACTGGTCCAGACCGATTCTTCCACATCGAGTCGAATTTCGTATTCGCCCTCGCGCTCGCAATCTTTGTCGCCACACCAGTGGGGAAGGTCGGCGACCCAGACAATGCGGTAGAGTGGGACGTGCTTGTCGTCAACGAGGATCAATGGTGAATCCATGCGACCTGCCATAACGGGGGATGAATAGGAAAACGGAGAAAGCCGGTTTGGCACTCTATGTTCTCAGAAATTACGATCTGGACAATCCTTTAACTCTCCTTTAACTCACTCGGTTCGTCAGTACCGAAGTCGTCAATACCGCAAGGACATCATGAATCTTTCACTCTCCGTTCGGATCGCCTGCAGTTTCGCGACCGTTTTCATCGCCGCGGTGACTTGCCGGGCCGATGACCCGCCCTCGAGCGCGGAGCGTGCGGGTTCATTGCCCCCCACCGCTGTGCATGTCCGCGGGGACCTGCATCGCAGCCGCGAAGTCTTCACCACGACCGGGCAAGGACGTGTCGCGTTTCTCGGCGGATCGATCACGGAGATGAACGGTTATCGACCGATGGTCATGGATAGCTTAGTGGCTCGCTTCCCCGGCACCGAGTTCAACTTCATCAATGCGGGAATGTCATCCACTTGCTCGCACACTGGGGCATTTCGGCTGCCGTCGGATGTCTTGAGCCACAAGCCCGATTTGCTGTTCGTCGAGTTCGCCGTTAATGACGACCAAGATGCCGCCCACAGCTATGAAGACGCACTACGGGGCATGGAAGGCGTGATTCGCTCGGCCCGGTCCAGTCTGCCCCAGGTGGACATCGTCATCACCTACTTCGTCAATCCATCCATGTTGGAAAAGGTCCAAAACGGCGAGGTACCGACAAGCATTGCCGCCCACGAGGCGGTCGCGAAGCACTACAACGTTTCGACCTGCAACGTGGCGGTGGAGTTGGCCAAGCAGATCGCCGAAGGAAAAACCACCTGGGCGATCTACGGCGGTGTCCACCCGAAACCGGCAGGCAATCGGATCGCGGCGAATCTGATCGAAGACGTTTTTCGCCAAACCCGATTCTCGCTGGCCGAAGCGAAGTCGGCCAACCGCCAGACGTTCGCCCCCCACCCGCTGCCGCCGCCGATCAACCCGACCAGCTTTTGGCGCGGCCGGTTCCTCCCCCGCGACGCGATTGCGATGGGCAGCGGATGGTCGTTTGTCGAGCCGAAGTGGAAAGACATTGAGGGCTCGTTTCGCGAGCGGTTTGCCGGGCGGCCGCTGACGGTCGCCACGGTTCCGGAGGCGGAACTGCAGGTCACCTTCACCGGAACCGCGATCGGACTGTTCGTCTTGGCTGGCCCCGATGCCGGCGTCGTCGAATTCTCCATCGATGACGGAGACTGGCACGCCGCTGACCTGTTCCACCGCTTCAGCAAGGGACTGCACTATCCGAGAACCGTCGTGCTGATGTCGGGACTGGAGGACGGCCCACACCAGATGAAGCTGAGGGTTTCGAAAAAGAAAAACGGTGCCAGCCAAGGCAACGCGGTTCGAATCCTGGAGTTTGTCGCGTCGTAGGCGTGTTGTTCGGCGGGAGTTTCGTCGTCGCTTGATACTCACGGCCCGACAGGACGCAACTCAGTGCTTCGTCCAGAGTTGACTCTTCGGGGTTATGGTCGTCACGGAAACGGGGCCCACGGATGGCAGCGCGAACCCACGGATTTTTAGCACCCTGTCATCCGTGGGTTCGCCCTGCCATCCGTGGGTTCACTTTTCGATCGTTAGCCCGGTAAAATCACTAGTACGGCGACGCCTCGGACAATCGTTGCACCAACTGCGTCCGCAAGGGACCGGTTGCTAGCAAGGCGGAGTGGTCGAGCAGGCAGAGTTGCTCGCCCAGCAGTCGGCAGCGGTCCAGCGGGCCGACTTTGTCGCAGCGTCGGTCGCTGCTGCGGTGCATCGATCGATAGCCCGGACCGACTGGCAGTCCGGCGCGGCGGAGTGTTTCCAGCATTGCATCACGTCGCTCGCATAAGAACGCGAACTTGTAGAACGTCGCAGGAGGCGTCGGCTGGCCATCCGCGGTCGCCTGTCGGATCCAGTCGACGCCTGCGGTGATTGCCGAAACGGTCTCCGATCGAATTTGGTTGCATTCGGCCAGACGATCCAGCTGGGGCAGCAGCGCCGCGGCTTGCAATTCGCTCATCGGCGCCGAGTCACTGGGTCGGTCCAGCCAGGCGTTCAAGCGGCTTGCAATCGGGTCCCGATCGGTCAGCACCGCGCCTCCATTGCCGGCGGTCAGCGGTTTGCTGCCCCCGAAGCTGAACACACCGACGTCGCCCCAGGCCCCGGCAGGGCGGCCATCGATTTGCATGCCGGGCGTCTGGCAGGCGTCTTCGATCAGCGCCCAGTCCGCATGGTCGCAAAGTTCGCGGAGGCGGCGGATTGGGGCGGGAACACCGTAAAGGTGCGATACCACAACGGCTTTCACGGCGTGTTTCGTGCCTGCATCTTGCCAAAGGCGTTGCAGCGCCTGCGGATCGATCGAATGGCTGGTCGGATCCGCGTCGACGAGGACGGGTCTGGCCCCCAGCAGCTCGATCGCCCGAAAATTTCCGGGATAATCGTAGCCGCACAGGGCGACCTGCTGACCGGGCGCGACCCCGACGGCACGGAGGGCCAACTCGACGCCCAGCGACCCGCTGCTGACCAAGCGGACATGGCGGCAGCCGACCTGTTGGGCGATCTGTTCCTGCAGCGCGGCGGTCGCTTCCCCCCGGTAGCGTCCCCAGTCGCCGCGGCGGACGCTCCGTAGAATCGACTCGGTAATCTCGGGCCATTGGGGGGGCCAGGCAGGGAACATCATGGATTTGCGGTCAGAGTTGGCATGGATCGCGCGATCGGCAGGGGTCAAGCGTTCGCTTCACTGACAGGGCGAGGGCAGACGTGGCATCATTTGTCAGTCAGGCAAACCGACGTGTGAGTTTGCGGGGGAAAGTGGGTTGCGGTGGCAAGAGTCTGGCAAAAGCGTCGAAAGTTCGTTGCTGGCTGGGCTTGTGACCAATTTTGGCCTTCCATATCATGCCGCTCTTGTATTTTGCCTACCCAACCAGATTAGAACCCATTCGGTCCGAATTGTGATCCAACCCCTGCTTCAATTCGTACCGTGGACGATTCTGGCCGACGATGTGGCCCCGGAGGTCGCCGAGCCGAAGCCGTTTGTCTTGCAATTGATGGAGAATCCGCTGTTCCCGATCGCGGGAATCATTTTGATCTTCTACCTGACGTTGATCGCTCCGGAGCGTCGACGCAAGGCGGAAGAGGCGAAGCGGATCGCGGGGATCAAGAAAAATGATCGCGTGATCACCAGCGGTGGATTGCACGGAACGGTGGTCAGTGCACCGAGTGATAGCGATGTGGTGACGCTTCGGCTGGACGAAAGCGGGACGGTACGGGTGAAGGTCAGCCGGTGGGCGCTGACGGTCATCGAAGAAAAAAAGCCGAAGGACGACGCGAAGGACTAAAGAACATCGATTCGACATCGAATCCCCCTGCCTGACACGCGAGCGTTTCGAATCGTTTGCCCGCACTAACAGATTTAACCAAGACTGCCCAAATACACCCGAGGTGGTAACGTGACCCGACTGGGGTTGCGGTTTCCACGTTCCCGATCACTGCATTCGTCACGTTTGCATTCCTTTCGACTACGAAACAACCAACGATGGACTGCTTTTCTCTCGTTCAGCCCCTGGCCGATGTAAGTCTGACCGACCCGAGTCTGCTGCCCGGTCTGCTTTCGACGATCGACACCGCTTCGATCGCGGGATGGTTCGGCGACCTGCTTTCGGCCAGCCCGATCGCTCAAGGTGAAGCCGAACAAGGTATTTCATGGCAGCAGTACGGATTGCTGGCCATCGCCTTGGCGGTGATCATCTTGCCGTTCACCGTGGGTGGCTTTTTCGCCAAGCGGCTCAAGATGCCGACCCACTCGACGCGAATCGGCTTCATCTTGCTGGCGATCACAGTCAGCGTGACGGTGCTGTTGAATCGTTTGCCCGATCAAGGGGTGGACCTACGCGGCGGGACGATTTTGGTCTACGAGATCGACCCCAGCAAAAGCAATCCGGACGCCGAGCAGCAGGGCAACGGAGTCAAGTCGAAGGATCTGGTCGGACCGCTGACCAAGCGAATCAACCCCAGCGGCACGCGCGAGATCGTGATTCGCCCGTACGGTGATTCGCAAATCGAAATCATCATTCCCGAAGTCGACCAGCGCGAAGTCGCCCTGATCGAAGAGACGCTCAAGCAAGCCGGGATTCTGCGTTTCGCGATCGTTGCCAACCGCACCGACCACCAGCGGGTGATCAACTTGGCGGCCGAGCAAGCCGCTTCGCCCGAACGTGCGATCCGGATGAGCGAAGTGATTTCCGACGCCGATGGAAGCACCGTCGGTCGCTGGGCGATCGTCGACCGTGAAACCACCAAGACCGGTGACAACGGAGCGTTTCGGGTCAACATCGGCAACGCGATTGTTCGCAATCCCGATACCGGCGCGTTCGTCGAGTTGCCCCCGCAGGTTCGTGGCGACCAAGCGTTGCAAGCCCAGTGGGTCGACGACAACGGGCTCTCGGGCTTGGAAGTGCTGATGATCATCGACCCCCAGATCGACGTCAAAGGGGAAGACCTGGCGTTCGCCTCGACGACCTTTGATGAGCAGGGTGCACCCGCCGTCGCGTTCAACCTGACCGACTCGGGCAGCAACAAATTCCGCGTGCTGACGACCGAAAACGCCCCCCAAGGAACGCGTCAACGTCAACTCGGGATCGTGATGGACGACCGTCTGTTGTCGGCGCCGAACATTCTGCAGCCGATCAGCAAACAAGGACGCATCACCGGCAATTTCACAACCGAAGAAGTCAAGGCGCTCGTCGACATCCTCAAAGCCGGCCAGTTGCCCGCCGCGTTGACGAAGCAGCCGATCGCAAAGAACCAGATCGACGCGACGCTCGGTGCCGACACGATCCGCAAAGGGGTGATGGCGATCGGCGTGTCGCTGGCTCTCGTGCTGGTCTTCATCCTGTTCTACTATCGCTTCGCCGGTGCCATCGCTTGCTTTGCCCTGGTGCTGAACCTGGCGATGATCTTGGCGACGATGGTGTTGATCCACCAACCGCTGACCTTGCCGGGATTGGCCGGCCTGGTTTTGACCGTCGGTATGTCGGTCGATGCCAATGTGTTGATCTTTGAACGGATACGCGAGGAAATCAACAAAGGCGCCAAGGACCGCATGGCGATTCGAAACGGGTTTGCCAAAGCGACCGTCACCATCGTCGACGCCAACTTGACGACGCTGTTCACCGCGATCGTGTTGTATGCGATCGGAACCGACCAGATCCGTGGCTTCGCCGTCACGTTGATCTTGGGAATCCTGTATTCGATGTTCACCGCGATCTACATGTCGCGAACGCTGTTCGATATCGCTGAACGACACAACAAAGTTTCTCTCGGTATGTCCGACATGGTCAATGCGATGAAGAACTCGGTGTCCGGCGGCGGCATGCTGGACTTCATCGGCAAGGGCAAAGTCGCCCTCGCGATCTCGTCGGTGTTGATTGTGATCGGCATCGGATCGCTGGTCGCTCGTGGCAAGACGATTTTGGACATCGACTTCGCCGGCGGATCGTCGGTGCAGTTCCGAGTCAGCAAATCGACCACCACGCAAACTATTCGTGACATTGTCGGCACGGGAATCGGTGAGCAAGACGGCACCCCTGTTCAATTCACCGTCAACGGCGTGACCATGGACGGTGCCGACGACGGCACCGTTTTCAAAGTCGACTCGTCGCTGGTGTCGGTCGATGACCTGCAAAAGCGGATCGTCGAATCCTTTGCATCGGCACCGGAGACCGATCTGGTCACCTATGACGTGACCATCTCCGATGTGGCCGGCGGATCCGGCACCTCCTCGATCGATCGCGATTCCAACGGCGTGATGCTGGTCGCGATGCAAGCGGAAACGGCTGACGACGCTGCAGCCAGTGACGCTGCAGCCAGTGATGCTGCAGCCAGTGACAACGACTCGCAAGCCTCGACGGCTCAACCCTCCCTGACCGCGGGTGAATCGGCCGTTCGCCGCATCAGCCTGGGGATCGGCGGCGGCGACACGAGTGCCTCGATCAGCGGCCCCACGTTGATCCAGCGAATGAAGGAAGCCGCCGAAGCATTGAAGATCCCACTCAATGAACGGGCCGTGGACTTGCTGCCCAGCGGCGAAGGTGCCGAAGACTGGAAGAGCGGATCAAGTGTTCCGTTTTCCGAATGGCGGGTGACCTTGCCGATGGGCAACGAAGCCGCCGACCAGGTGATGCAAGCCGTCGAGCGATCGCTCGGCGACGAACCGGTCTGGGTCAGCAGCAGCAGCGTGGGTGCACGGGTCGCCGGTCAAATGGTCGGCCGTGCCTCGGTCGCCCTGTTCGCCAGCTTGATGGTCATCATCTTGTACATCTGGTTCCGATTCCAACGCGTCATCTACGGCTTCGCAGCCGTCGCCGCACTGGTCCACGATGTCTTGATCACGCTGGGTGCGATCGCGATCAGCTACTACGTCGCCGACGCGCTCGGGTTCCTGTTGATCGATCCCTTTAAGATCAGTCTGACCGTGGTCGCGGCCTTGCTGACAATCATCGGTTACTCGCTCAACGACACAATTGTGGTCTTTGACCGGATCCGCGAAACGAAGGGCAAGTCACCTCGTTTGACCGGTGAGATGATCAATACCAGCATCAATCAAACGCTCAGCCGAACCTTGCTGACCTCGATCACGACCTTGATCGTGGTCGTGCTGCTGTATCTGTTCGGCGGCCAGGGCATCCATGCCTTCGCATTCTGCTTGGTCATCGGGGTCTTGGTCGGAACCTATAGTTCCGTGTTCGTCGCCAGCCCGATCCTGCTGATGCTGGTCAAGCGAGGCGAAAAGCCGGCCGAAGCGGCCTGATCGCTTACAACATCATCACGCAACGCGTGACGTCGCGGTACGAGGCGGGGCGAAAGCGACAAGGGATTCAGCAACCGTTGGTGTCCAGCCTTTAGGCGCATCCCCACTCGCTGCGGAGCAGCGAACCCGGGCGGCTAAAGCCTGCACACCAGCAACCGTTGGTGTCCAGCCTTTAGGCGCATCCCCGCTCGCTGCGGAGCAGCGAAGCGGGCGGCTAAAGCCTGCACACCAGCAACCGTTGGTGTCCAGCCTTTAGGCGCATCCCCATTCGCTGCGGAGCAGCGAACCGGGCGGCTAAAGCCTGCACACCAGCAACCGTTGGTGTCCAGCCTTTAGCCCGGATATTGCATCCGCTGACTGGTTGACTCTGATTTTAGACTGAGTTACGGCGAGGCTGTCCACGATAGCCGGTTTTTGCTGCAATCGATTCGCTGCGGGCAGAGGGCCCCCTACCCCCAGACGACCGGAAGTCGCTGCGCGGTGCCACACGATGCGATGGGAGTGGCTAATCGCTACGGCACAGACGTGCCAGCACCTGATTGAACAGCGGTTCCCAGGGGCAATGGCTGCAAAGATGAAATACCACCCGACGACAAGTCACTCGAACTCGGGCTGCTATTTTCAACAGTCGCAATCGAATCGTGTCCACACGTAGACGACTCTGTTTCGTTCCACTCAGGCCCAGGCGACGCAACCCATCGAGTAGAACGTAAGCAAATGATGAAAGCATCACGCGGAACTGATTGGCAATAAAACGGGTGCAACTGGTGCGATCAGCGAACAGACAAAGCTGTTGCTCTTTGATCCGATTCTCCATCTCGCCACGCATGCAGTAGTGCTCTCGATAAAACTTCTCCGGGTCATAAGCGACAGAGCACCATGTCCCTGGAGTCTTAACTTGTAGCGGCTGCCTTTTGCCATCGACCATCGGTCGATGGTAGGTCGTGTCGACAATGTCGTCACTTGAGAAACAGTTTGTTACGACGAAGCGAGGATTGGGGCCTTTGGCGGTATACTCTGCTTTGCCGACCACCCAGCGATGGCGGTCCCACGTCCTGCCGGTGCGATAGCGAAACCACTTGTAAAAGGCTTGTTTGCCACCACGGTGGAATCTCTCGACTCTTGCGCGAGTCATTTCGCAGGCAATTTGCTTGACCAAAACCTTATTCTTGGGCAAACCAAAGACGTAGTGGACATCGTTTTTGTCGCACCAGCGCATGAGGCGTTCGATCGCAAAACCTCCGTCACCACGAAGGGTGATTTTGACCCGAGGCCATCGTTGGCGGATCCTTGCAACAAGCAATTTTGTGATTCCGCGTGCGTGATGGCCATCACCGAGGTTGGCTGGACGAAGATACGAGACGAGAAGTTGGTCGCCGCAAAACACGTACAGAGGTTGGAAGCAATAGCTGTCGTAGTAGGCATTGAAAGCCTTTTTATCTTGATCGCCGTGTACCTTGTCGTCCGTTGCGTCTAGATCGAGTGTGATTTCATCAGGCGGGGTGTCGAAGCTGTCAAGAAAAATGTCGACGAGGATCTTGCTGAGTTCGAAGAGTTCTTTTTTGGTGATTCGGTTTTCAAATCGGGAATGAGTCGAGGGGCTCGCCAGAGTGGGATCCCAATCGTCATCCGACCTGTCATTGATTCGAGGGGGCCGTCCGGCGGCGACTTGAAAGGCGGCATCATCGCGAAGCTGCTGTTGATCGTTTGCGTCTTCGTATCCGGCCGCGATCGCAAAGATTCGACTGATAAGGATTTCCGCTTGAGAATGAACGGTGTGAATCGGATCACGCGGGTCGTGAATCGCTTGGTCGATCCGCTTGATCAAATTGAGCTTTTTGTCGACTTCGCGAAGCAGGACGAGGCCCCCATCGGAAGTGAGCGATCCGCCGTCGAAATCTACCTCAACGGCCTGCCTTCTGAGGCGTTTCAATGCGGGACGATTTCGTTTACGCTTTGTCATTGCCGAAAGCCTTGGTTTTGTGGTCTATGAAGTGTCGTAACTCCAATAGATACACGAACTAAGGCTTTCGCGCTATAGGGGCAGTCGAATAAGCGGATGCAATATCCGGGTTAGGCGCATCCCCACTCGCTGCGGAGCAGCGAACCTGGGCGGCTAAAGCCTGCACACCAGCAACCGTTGGTGTCCAGCCTTTAGGCGCATCCCCACTCGCTGCGGAGCAGCGAACCTGGGCGGCTAAAGCCTGCACACCAGCAACCGTTGGTGTCCAGCCTTTAGGCGCATCCCCACTCGCTGCGGAGCAGCGAACCTGGGCGGCTAAAGCCTGCACACCAACACTGATGCCCGTGCCATTGGCACCTGCCCCCTAAGCCCGCTCTGATAGTTGGCACATGATCACCCGAAAGTACTCGCAACTTCGTTGGGCGTCCCACATCATGACAGTTTCCGCGCCGCCTGCGATGCTCGTGGCATTCGTGCAAATCGCATTGCTATCGATCGGTGCGGCCCATTGCAGGGCCCAAGAATCCGGCGACGTCCGTTCGGCAACGGTGACCGAGACGCTTCGCCGGGACATCCAATTCTTAGCGTCGGAGGAACTTCGCGGGCGAAGCATCACCGACGAGACGATCGATGTGGCGCGCGATTATCTGCGTGAGCGGATGGAATCCATCGGCTTGGAACTCGACTCCGTCGCCGGCGGTCCGTTCCAGCGTGTGGAAATCCCGGTCGGAAGCGAAGTCCGCAATGAGTCGGGCAATGTTTGCCGGATTCAGATCGCCGATCAGCCGGTCGTCGACGCCGGACTGGGCGAAGGGTTTGGGCCGCTGGGGATCGGAAGCGACAAGCATTCCGTTTCGGCCCCCGTTGTATTTGCGGGCTACGGAATCACCTCCAAAACGCATGATTACGACGACTATCAATCGATCGATGCGCGCGGCTCGATCGTGATGTTGCTGCGGAAAGAACCCGGCGCCAGCGATCCGGACAGTCCCTTTGATGGGGTCAAAAACACGCGCCACGCCTACTTTGCCACCAAGGTGCTCAACGCGATCGAGCACGGCGCCGTCGCTGTTCTGATCGTCAACGATCCCGACAGCACGCGTGAAGCGGTGCAAAAGGTTCAAAATCGGATCGACCAGGAACAGCGCCGCAAGGAAGGCTTGGTCGAGATGCTGTCCAATTTGCCGCAACAAGCTGTCAAGAACCGCGCCGCGACGGCTGAAAAAATTGCCGGCACCGAGCGAATGATCGTGGCGATGCAGGCCGAGCTTGAGTCAGCTCGCCGCGGCGTGTTGGGAATCGCGGACGCCGGCACGAAGTCCAAGCAGAGCGAAAAGATCCCCGTCGCCTCGATCGCGCGCGATCTGGCCGATCGGATGTTGCGTGCCGGTGCCGACGCGTCGCTGGAAGAACTCGAAACGCAAATCAACCAGACCTTTCGCCCGGCCAGCCGAGCATTGGATTCGGTCACGGTCTCACTGTCGGTTGATCTGAAGCCGGCGATTGCGGTCAGCGACAACGTGATCGGCCGGCTGCCCGGCAAAGGTTTGCTAGCGAATCAGACCCTTGTGATTGGGGCGCATTACGACCACGTCGGCATGGGCGGATTTGCGTCGATGGCTCCGGGGACGATCGCGGTCCACAACGGGGCCGACGACAATGCCAGCGGGACGGCAACGATGCTGGCGTGCGGAGCGGAATTGAAGCGTCGGCTCGAAGGAGTGGACTCGCATCGCACGATCCTATTGATCGGGTTTACCGGCGAGGAGCGTGGGTTGTTGGGCAGCCAGCGATATGTCGAAGCCCCGGTGCGACCGATCGAAAACACGACCACGATGATCAACTTGGACATGGTCGGCCGGCTTCGCGACAACGAGTTGACGGTGTACGGAACGGGGTCGGCCAGCGAACTGGAACGCGTCGTCGACACGGTCAATCGAGAATTCCAATTCAATCTGTTCAAGGTGGCCAGCGGGTATGGCCCCAGTGATCACCAGTCGTTTTACCGGGTCGGCGTTCCCGTGCTGTTTTTCTTTACGGGGCTGCACAACGATTATCATCGCCCTTCTGACGATTTCGACAAAATCGATTTTGGGAACCTAACCCGTGTAACCGATATGGTCAGTGGTGTGGCATTCCGCCTGGCGGTGCTCCCCCAACGGCCCATTTATGCCGAGACCGATCCGAAGGTTCAGATTCGTCGTCAAATGACAGCGTACCTGGGCATTCGAATTTCGGAACAAAACGGCGTGGTGAAAATCACCGAGGTGACCGATGGGAGTCCGGCATCGAAAGCGGGATTGCAGATCGACGATCAAATTCAGCGTATCGGCCGGCAGGCGATTCGCACCTCGGGTGACGTTTTGTCCTGGGTGCGGGCGCACGAACCGGGCGACAGCTTCGAAATCGAAGTCCGTCGAAATGCAAGCACCGTGACGTTGCGTGGAAAGCTTGAAAAACGCTCCTAGAAATGGCGTGATCAATCTTTACGTGGCTCAGGGCGATTGCCACAATCGGAAAACAGTGAACAAAAGCCGGAGCGATTTCGGCACGTCAGCGAATGAGTGATTTGGTACAGGCAACGGATGTCTGCGTCGAGCCATTCCGAGCGAATCGATACCGTAACACGATTCGTTTCAACGCTGAGACAAAGGACTGCGACTCAATACGCAAGGAGAGCGAAAGTGCGAACCGTTCGCCATCAAGTCTGTGGAATTGCCATCGGATTGGCAACTGTGTTGGCCCCGTGTCTGATGACCGGTACTGCGTCTGCACAGGATTCGGCTCCTCACCGCGTTGCGGTCGTGGACGTCGCGTACATCTTTAAAAATCACCCGGGCATCAAAACCCAGGTGGCGAACGTCGAAGGCGATCTGAAGGCCTACGATGCAGAGCTGAAACAAAAGCGTGAACAACTGCAGAACACCGCTGCAAAGCTGAAGACGCTGTCGCCGGGTTCGCCCGAGTACGCTCAATTGGAAGAGCAACTGGCGAGCATGGATTCGAAGCTTCGCCTGGACATGGCTCGCAAACGCAAAGAGCTGGCCGATGCCGAAGCCAAGATTTACTATGACAACTATCAACAGATCGCCGCCGGCGTGAAGTTTCTGGCCAATCATTACAAGATCAACTTGGTGCTTCGTTACAACAGCGAAGAAATGAATCAGGCTCAAGGCGAATCGGTCATCCGTGGCGTGATGAAAAACATCGTTTACCACGATGCCGCCTTGGACATGACCCCAGGCGTCATGCAGTACCTGGACAAGGTGATCAAAGCAGATCCGGCAATCGCCGGCCGCAACGGCACCTCGCAACGCCAGTAGGCAGCGGGTCACGCCGAAAGGCAATGAGCCACGTCAGGGGCAATGGCGTTGGCTCGGCTAAGACGCGAAACGGCGGACAGCGATGTCCGTCGTTTTTATTTTCCTGATTTAAAAAGTGGCTTGGTTCGGCAGGGAGGCACGCCGTGAAGTTATCACGCAACCAGCATTCGATCGCTTCGTCTTGCCGGCTGACCGGTCGAGGTTATTGGACGGCCAAGGAAGTCGAAGTCGCCATCCATCCGGCCCCGGTGAACACGGGCGTCATGCTTGTCCGCACCGATTTGCCCGGCCATCCCTCGTGCCCGGCCCATGTCAGCCAACGGACCGACGCCCAACTGAGAACAAACGTTGCCCAGGGTGACGCCCAGTTCGAAATGATCGAACACTTGATGGCGGCACTCTACGCGATGGAAATCGACAACTGCATCGTCGAAATCAACGGCTGCGAACTGCCGGGTCTGGACGGCAGCAGCAAACCCTTTATCGACGCGTTGGCGACCGCCGGATTGGTCATCCAAGCCGGTGAGCGACGCCGCTTGGTGATCGACCAAGTGATCACGCTGCGTGAAGGTTCCTCCTGGATCTCCGCGGCACCGGTTCCGACCGGCGTCAGCCATTTCGGATACCAGTTGGTCTTTGACCAGGAAGGCGAGATCCCCAACCAATGTTACGGCTTTGCCTGCACACCGACGCGTTTCAGCCGCGATGTTGCACCGGCGCGAACGTTCGTGACCGAAAGCCAAGCCAAGGCGTTGCACGCCCGCGGCGTCGCCCAACATGTTTCCTACGAAGACTTGTTGGTCTTCGGCGCCGACGGCCCGATCGACAACACCACCCGCTTCAAGAATGAATGCGCCCGCCACAAGGCGTTGGACCTGGTCGGTGACCTGGCCCTGGTCGGAATCGAATTGGTGGGCAAGTTCATCTCCTATCGCGGCGGCCATCGACTGAACGGCCGGATGGCCCAAGCGCTGCATGACCTGGCTGTGCAATCACAGTCCCGCAGCCAAGTCGGATGCTTCAGTGATCGACGCCATGCGGCCTGAAACGCGGTGCGAAAAACTTTCCATCGGTGGACGAAAAAACAGCCTGATTCCTCTCGATCCAGAAGACCGTAATTCGCTACGTTCCCAATGATCCGCGATTTGATTTCGCTTTCAGATCGCAACTTCCATTATCAATTATCCATATTGGTTTGCCATGAGTGTTGTCATCGCTCAAACAGCCGTCGTTGATCCGCGAGCTCAGCTAGGTAACGGCGTTCGAATCGGCCATTTTTCTGTGATCGGGCCGCATGCGAAAATCGGCGACGGCACGCTCATCGAAGAACACGTCGTCATCACCGGACACTCGTCGATCGGCGAAGACAACCACATCTTCCAAGGCACTGTGATCGGGGCCCATCCCCAAGACACCAGCTACAAAGACTCGCCGACAAAAGTTGTGATCGGTGACAACAACGTGTTCCGCGAACATTGCACCGTCAACCGTGCGACGGAAAAGGAAGACGGCGTGACCGAGATCGGCCACGACAATTATTTCATGGCCGGCACCCACGTCGCCCACGACTGCAAAGTCGGTGACCGGATCGTGATCGCCAACAACGGCATGTTGGGCGGTCACGTGCGAGTCGGAAACGATGTCACCATCGCCGGTGGCGTCGGCGTGTCACACTTCGCCAGCGTCGGACAACTGAGCTTTGTCAGCGCGATGAGTCGTGTGCTGCACGACGTCCCGCCCTACACGATCGTCGACGGACAACCGACTAAACCGCGAGCGGTCAACACGATCGGCTTGAAACGACACGGTTACACCACCGAGGACATTGCGGTGCTGACCCAGGCCTTCAAGTTGTTGTATCGGGCACGCGTCGGCGTCGACAAGGCTCGTGAGATCGTATATTCGCAAGGCCCGATCCGGCCCGTCATCAAACACCTTTTTGATTGTGTCGATCGTTCGTGCAACGGACGCCACGGCCGCGGTCAAGACCAACGGAGCAAGAAAGCAGCATGACACGTTTGCGCGTAGCCGTCATCGGCGCCGGACATCTGGGACGAATTCATTCCAAGCTTCTCGGCAGCGTCGATGGTGCCCAACTGGTCGCGATCAGCGATCCGATCGAGGCGGCCCGGAACAATGCGGCACAACTGTTTGACGTGCCGACCTTTGCCGACTACCGCGACTGCATCGACCAAATCGATGCCGCCATCATCGCCGCCCCCACCGATGCGCACGCCGAGATCGCAACGGATCTGTTGAAGGCCGGCAAGCACCTGCTGGTCGAAAAACCGCTGGCGACGACCGCCGCCGACGCCGACAAATTGGCGATGCTCGCCGCGTCACGACGGCTGACCCTGCAAGTCGGCCATGTGGAACGATTCAATCCGGCGTTCACCGCGCTGGGAGATATCGGTGTCGATGTGAAGTACGTCGAAGCCGTCCGCGCCTCACGTTTTCCCGGTCGCTGCCTGGACGTCGGCGTCGTGATGGACCTGATGATCCATGACATCGATCTGGTTTGCTCGATGACCGACGCAGCCATCGCCGACGTCTCCGCCAGCGGGATCGCCGTCGTCAGCGATCACGAAGACCTGGCCGAAGCACGCCTTGAATTCGCCTGTGGGCTGGTCGCGAACTTGAAAGCGTCGCGGGTCAGCCCCGCACCGGCCCGCCAAATGCAAGTCTATGGCGGTGGCGGATTCGCCGAAATCGATTTCTCCGGCCCCGCCCTGCACGCCGTGCGGCCGAGCGAGTCGCTGGTCGATCGCGATTTCGACCTGGACGAAGCGACCGACAACCCACTCGGCTATGCCGACACCTTGTTCACCGACCATCTGCAGTTGGAAACCAAGCAGCTGGAATCGCGGAATGCGATTCTGGACGAACTGCACGACTTCGTGATCAGCATCCAGTCGGGGATCTCGCCGACGGTCAGCGGACTGGCCGGCGCCCGAGCCGTCACGATCGCCGAAAAGATTCTCGACGCGATCGCCCGCCGGGCCTGGTACGCCGAAGCCGCCCCGTCGGAAATCGGCCCCCTGGCAAGCATCCGCCGACGCATCGAAACGCCCCACCGCTTCCGAAAAGCGGCCTGAAAAGTGGCGTAAGCTTCCAAAGTGGCGTAAGCTTCCAGCTTGCGACCCCCACAAGCTTTAGCTTGCCCCCAGGATACTTTACCAACGGCTGCAAGCTAAAGCTTTCACGGGGAGGCAAGCAAGATGCTTACCCCACTGGCGCAAGCTAAAGCTTTCAGGGGGAGGCAAGCAAGATGCTTACCCCACTGGTGCAAGCTGAAGCTTACTTCACTAGAGCAGCGCGATCGCTTTGTGGATGGCCTTGGACGTTGCCGCACAGGCTTCGTCGTTGTCCAGCTTGTTGAGGGCTTGATTGAAGGGTTCGGCGCGAACCGGGCCGTCATAACCGACGTCGATCAGCGCCTGCAGGAAAGACTTCACGTCGATCACTCCCGTCGCAGCCGGCAATTCACGTCGGTTGTCGATCTGTTCGTCGACCGCCAGCCCCGCGGGCGCGTCATTCAAATCACAGCCGACGATCTGCTGTGCATTCAACGATCGAACGTCGTCGGCGGTCTCACCGGCGGTGTACCAGTGCCAGGAATCGAGCACGAACCCCATGTTGTCCACGCCGATGGCCGAATGCAGTTCCGCCGTCTCGCGCATGGTGTGAAGGAACGGGAATCGTTTGGAGTTGCGCAGCGTCGACGTGCCGACATACTCCAGCCCCAATCGCAGCCCGTGGTCTTTTAACACCTTCGCGCACTCGCGGAGACGATCGGCGTGCTGTTTGAAGTTGGCGACGTAGGTCAGTTCGTCGTGGCACGGCGAGATCCAGGTGCCCATCCGGTCGACACCGGCGCGACGCAGCGCCGCGGCCAGAGCGGGCAAGGCGGCGAGATCACTTTTGAATTTCGCTTCGTCCTTGCGAAAATCGACCGGCAGCCCCGACGAGCCCCAAACCAACCCTTTCGCGTTCAAGTCGCCGACCAACGCTTCACTTTCGGCATCAGACAGCTTGGCCAAATCATGGGGTGCCGCGGCGACGGACTCGAAGCCATGTTTTGCCGCCAACTCAATCGCTTCGGTCTGGTTCGCCTTGACACCGATGCTGCCCCAGCGAAGGTCAACGGTGAACTTGCGTTTGGGCTCGGACAACGCCCACGCGGGAGAACAGGCCGCCAAGGAGAACGCTCCGGCCGAGGCCGCAATGACATCGCGTCGAGAGAGTTTCATAAATCATCCGCCAATGGAGTGTGTAGGTGGGATCGGCTCGCGCTCACGGTAGGCCGCGCATCGCCTTGGCCTCACCGATGACGACTAGTCTAACATCGATCGACAGGCAGCGGCGGATCGCGAAATCGAACGCGTCTCCTTACACTGGGCAAAAATGCCAACCGGAACGGAAACCACCCATGATACTCATTGCGACCGACGAAGCCGGATACGGGCCCAAACTGGGGCCGCTGGTCGTGTCGGCTTCCGCCTGGAAACTTCCACTCGGGGAGGCCAGCCCGGGCGACCTGCCGGAAGCCTTTGCGGCCGTCGCCAAGCCCGTCACCGTGTCCGGCCGGCGGATCGTCGTCAACGATTCCAAAGCCGTGTTTCAACCCCAATCGGTCACCAAGAAGTCCGGCGGCTACGGCAAGCTGGAATGCGTGACGTTGGCCGGAGCCCGATGGTGTGGCCTGGCCGACGCGCGTTTGGACCTTGTCGATGATTTGGCGGCACACGATCGAGACTCGATCGGTGCGACACCGTGGCTTGCGCGCTTGCTGGAACAGGCGATCGACACGGAATCGGCCAATCCGCTGGTCACGGCCTGGCAATCGGGTCCGGCACAGTTGGCGGGAATGAAAACGCGAGTGATCACCGCCGCCGCCTTCAACCGGTCGTGCCGCGGCGGAGCGAACAAGTCGGACTTGTTGTCACAAACCACGCTCGAGCTGGTGAAGTCGCTGCTGGACGAGCTTGCGATCGCCCCCGACCAACAGGTCCCCGACCAACAGGTCCCCGACGAACAGGTCACAGTGTATTGCGACCGGCATGGCGGCCGCCGCTATTACGCCGGCCCCCTGCAAGCGGTCTTCGACGGTACGCTGGTTCGTGTCATCGCGGAATCAAAGGACGAAAGTTATTACGCAGTGCCTTACCGAGGCGGCGAGTTCACGATCCGCTTCACGGTCAAGGGCGATTCCTTCACGCCGGTGGCGTTCTCGTCGATGGTCGCCAAGTACGTCCGGGAAAAGGCGATGGAATCATTCAACGCGTACTTCGCCGAGCTTGCACCCCAACCGCTTCGCCCCACCGCGGGTTACCCCGTCGATGCGGATCGTTTCTTGAAAGACATCGAAGCAATCGTCCGAGAACAAAACATCGACTTGGCCACGTTGGTGCGCTCGCGGTAGATAGATGTGATGCACAGCATCAGCTACTCGATCACCCTCGTCGCCGAAATCCTTCGCCGCCTTGTAGGTTCGCTCGCAGGTGGTTGCGGCAGGTGGTCGCGAACTCGGCCACGGCGGCGGTCCGATAGTCGGGGTAGGTCCAACGATGGTGCACCCATTTTTTGGCCGTGTACGTCAGCGTGATCTCGCCGAACATCCCGTCGCGCAGGTAAACGCGATGATCACGATCCTTTGTCGTCGCCAGAACCAGCTTGGCCTGGGTGATGTAGCCGGGATCCAGGTTCAGCGGGCGTTCCGGACCGGACTCCACTGCGGATTTCACTGCGGACTGCACGGCGGCGACCTGCGTTTCCAGGGCGTTGGTCCAATGTTTCCAGTCGGCCAGTTCGGCGGCGTCACAGGGCTGGCGAAACCCGATCAGTTCCTTTTGCAGGTGCTCGCCCATCGATGCGGCGTAGTAACCGCCGGCTTCGAACGGCAGGGGGTCGGATTGATGAAAAATCTCGCCCCAGTGGCTTTCCAATGTCTCGATCGCCCGCCGCCGAATCTGGGCGTCGCCGGAAATCACCGCACAAAACCGAATCACCGGTTCAACGTATAGCACCTCGGCCACAAGTCGTCTCTCGTCTAGAATCTGCGTACCCACGTTTCGACGCGACGTCTGACGCCGCGTCACCACCGATTGCCCAGAGCATAGCAGAACCATGCATCCTTGGATCGCCGACCGCACCACGACCTTTGACGCCAGCGGGATTCGTAAAGTCTTTGATTTGGCGGCCAAGTTAAAAGATCCGATCAATCTGTCGATCGGACAACCGGACTTTGATGTCCCCGAGTCGATCCAGGATGCGGCGATCGATGCGATCCGCGGCGGCAAAAACGCCTACTCGCCGACACAAGGCATCGGGCCGCTGCGGTCGGCTTTGCAACAAGAAATCGATTCTCGTTACGGCCACGACGACCGTGAGGTGTTCGTCTGCAGCGGAACCAGCGGCGGGCTGATGCTGTCGATGCTTTCGATGATCAATCCGGGCGACGAAGTGATCTACTTGGACCCGTTCTTTGTGATGTACCCGGCGCTGTTGAAGATGTGCGGCGGGGTCGCGGTGCCGATCGATTCGTACCCCAGTTTCCAGCTCGATCCCGACGCGATCGCGGCGGCGGTGACGCCCAAAACGAAGATGATTTTGCTGAACAGCCCGGCCAACCCGACGGGGGTCACGGCGACGGCCGAGCAACTCGAAGCGGTCGCCCGATTGGCCGCGGAGAAAAACATCGCGTTGATTTCGGACGAGATTTACTCGCGGTTTCATTACGACGACGCCTTCGTTTCACCGGCTCAGTTCAACCCCGACACGATCGTGATCGACGGGTTCAGCAAAAGCCATGCGATGACGGGCTGGCGCGTCGGCTACGTCCATGGTCCCGGCGAAGTGATCGCGACGATGCTGAAGATCCAACAGTACTCGTTTGTCTGCTCGCCCCAGCCGGCCCAGTGGGGCGCGTTGCGGGCGATGGAAGTCAACTTGCAAGGCCACATCGACGACTATCGCAAGAAACGTGATTTGATCTGCGACGGATTGGCCGAACGATTCGAATTCACGCGTCCCGGTGGCGCGTTCTACCTGTTTCCCAAGGCTCCCGGCGATGCGGGCGGCGAGGCGTTCGTCCACAGGGCGATCGAACGGGGCCTGTTGATCATACCGGGCAAGATTTTCAGCGCCCGGGACAGCCATTTTCGCATCAGCTTTGCGGCGTCGGACGAGACCATCGCCAAGGGCGTCGCGCTGCTGAACCAGTTGGCCGACGAGGCGAATTCGTAACGGGCCGGTCAGTCCTGGGCGAGGCTTCCAGCCTGTCCATGCTGAACCGATTTGATGCGTTCCCGGCGGCTCCGTTCCCAGCGGCCCCCCAGAATTGCGTCCCCTTCCGAGATCCCCGTCTCTGAACGAAACTAGGGGGCAATCCCCTCACCGGCCTGTCGATTGAGTCGATTTTCCGAGTTCAACGCGATCACACCATCCCGATCCGTTAGTGAGGGGCGCAGTGTTGCCCCTTGCTGACGCGTGCGGGCTTCAATCGACAGGCCTTCACACCACCGGACTCCCGAACCCCCCATCGAAACAATATGAAATATGTCATCGTAATCCCGGACGGATGCGCGGACGAACCGATCGAGGCGTTGGGAGGAAAAACACCGCTGCAGGCGGCCTCGGTTCCGGCCATGGACCGGATCGCGGCGACCGGGGCCAGTGCCCTGTCCAACAACACGCCGGCACACCTGCCCGCCGGCAGCGAAGTGGCCAATTTGTGCCTGTTCGGATACGACCCGGACCAGTACTTCACCGGTCGAGCACCGTTGGAAGCGGCCGCCAGCGGGATCACGCTGGGGAAGCATGATTTCGCCGTCCGCTGCAACCTGGTGACGATCGAAGACCAGGTCATGGTGGACTTCACCGCCGATCACATCAGCACCGAGGAATCTCGGCAATTGCTGGCTGCCGCCGGTGAGGCGTTGCTGGGTACTGAAGGCGGCCGCTTTGAATTTGTCCCCGGTGTCAGCTACCGGAACTTGTTGATCTACCGCGGCGACGACAACACGCCGGCGCCGTTTTCGTCGGAGACGCGATCGACGGCGCCCCACGATCTGACCGACCTGTCGGTGACCGATGATTTTCCGCGCGGCCCCGGCAGCGATCTGCTGGTGCGACTGATGAACGGGTCGGCCGATGTGTTCGCCGATCATCCGGTCAACCAGGCCCGACAAGCCGCCGGCAAACGCCCCGCAACCCACGTCTGGCTGTGGGGCTTGGGCGGGGCACCGTCGATGCCCACGTTCGAAGAACGGTTTGGCGTTCGTGGCACGATGATCACGGCAGTCGACCTGTTGCGCGGGATCGCGGCGCTGGCCGGATGGCCGCGGATCGAAGTCGAAGGGGCGACCGGATACCTGGACACCGATTACGCGGCCAAGGGCGCCGCGGCGATCAAGGCACTCGACCAGTACGACTTGGTCTGCGTGCACGTCGAAGCTCCCGACGAGGCGTCCCATGAAGGGCGTCACGACGCCAAGATCGAAGCGCTCGAGCAGATCGATCGCCACATCGTCGGGCCGCTTGCCGAGGCGCTCGCGGGACACGGCGACCACCGGATTCTGGTCACGCCGGATCACCCGACCTTTTGCAGCACCAAGAAACACACCCACGGCATGGTCCCCTTGGTCATGGCCGGAACGGGAATTGAATCGGATTCGCAAACGACCTACGACGAAATCGCAGCCGCAGCGTCGGGACGTCGCTTTGACCACGGCTGGGATTTGATGGATGCGTTCATCCGCCGCTAGAGATCACTCCACCGCATTTTTTCTAAACCACACCCCATGTCTCTGATTGTTCAAAAATTCGGCGGTACAAGCGTCGCCGACGTCGAAAAGATTCGCGCCGCGGCGCGCAAAGCCATTCGTGCCCAACGCCAAGGCCATCGAGTTGTGATGGTCGTCAGCGCGATGGGAAAGAACACCGACCGGTTGTTGGAACTGGCTCAAGAAGTCGGCCCCAATCCGCCGGCGCGCGAAATGGACATGTTGCTCAGCACCGGCGAACAGGTCAGCGTCGCCCTGGTCGCCATGGCGATCAACGCGTTGGGCAGCGAAGCGGTCAGTTTGACCGGCGGCCAGATCGGGATGCAGACCGACAGCAGTTTCAGCAAGGCTCGGATCCGTTCGATTTCCACCGAACGCATCGAACGGTTGTTGGACGAAGGCAAGATCGTCGTGGCGGCCGGATTCCAAGGGATCGACAACGACCTGAACATCACCACGCTCGGGCGCGGCGGCAGCGACACGACCGCGGTCGCATTGGCCGCGGTGCTGAAAGCCGACGCCTGTGAAATCTACACCGACGTGGACGGCGTTTACACGACCGACCCGAGACTGCTGCCCGAAGCACGTCGCGTCGATGTGATCAGTTATGACGAGATGCTGGAATTGGCCAGCCTGGGTGCCAGCGTCATGCACAACCGCAGCATCGAATTCGCCAAAAAATTTGGTGTCCCGATTCATGTCCGCAGCAGTTTCTCGGACACCGAAGGAACGATGATCGTCACCGAGCAAGAGTCCGCGACGGCACCGGTCAGCGGAGCCGCAATGACTCCCGACGAGGCCCGTGTGACGATCCTTGGTGTTCCCGATGTCCCCGGCATGAGCCTGCAGATCTTCTCGGCGATCGCGGACAAAAAGATCGCCGTGGACATGGTGGTCCAAAACGTCGGCGACGGAGGCAAAGCAGACGTCTCCTTCACCGTCCGACGTGATGACCTGCCGGCAACCCTGCAAGCGCTCGCGCCGGTCGTCGACAAGATCGGTGTGGAAGGCGTGACCCACGATGACCAGGTCAGCAAGATCTCCGTCGTCGGGGCGAACATGCCCGACCAAGCCGGCGTGGCCAGCGAAATGTTTCGCGCCCTGGCCGGTGCGGGCGTGAACATTCAAATGATCACCACCAGCGAAATCAAAATCAGCGCCTTGGTGCCGCGTGACCAGGCTTCGATCGCACTCCGCGCCGTCCACGAAGGATTCAAGCTGCACGTCAAACCCGATGACGCCAAGTCATGGAGCCAGATCAAAGCCGATCGGGAATCGGGCGTCGAAGTCGAAACACTGATCAGCCGGCTCCGCGATGATGCCCTCGAAGCGTTGACCTTGACCGGCATTTCCGTGCTCGATCACCAGGCTCGGGTGACGTTGATGGGTGTGCCCGACCGCCCGGGAATCGCGGCGGACATGTTCGAACGCATCGGCGCCGCGGGTATCTCGGTCGACATGATCGTCCAGGGCTATGACGGCGAAGACGGATCGACCAGTGTCAGTTTTACGGTCCCCCAAGACGCCCTGGAAGCCAGTCTGAAAGTCGCTGAAAAAATCGCCGCCTCGCACGGCATGCGAGGCGTTCAAGGTGTCCGCGAAATCGCCAAGGTAACCGTCAGCGGAATCGGCCTCCGCAGCCACACCCATGTCGCCACGCTGCTCTTCGAAACGCTGGCCGGCGCAGACATCAACGTCGACATGATCAGCACCAGCGAATTGCAGGTCAACGCCGTGATCAGCAGCAACGCCGCCGACACCGCCAAACGCGGTTTGGAAAAGGTGTTCGCCGGATCGTTGGGGTAGGAGCGGGAGAGAGGGAGAGCGGGAGACAAGGAGAGAGGGAGAGGGACGAGAGTGCTTGCGGCCGGTCGTGGTCGTTCTTTGTCATTGTGCCCCGTATGATTCTGCTTCCCTTGTCCCCAGACCACCTGGAAAGAAATGTTCCAGCGTCGACAGCGTGGAACTTGCTTCATTGTGGCGTGAAAACCGGTGGTTTCTGACGTCGACTGCTGACATATCGATTGCAACGGGGGCGGGATTGAGAGATATTCCACGGTGAAGGGAATTGTCCGGGCCCCCACTTCGGGCCAGTTTTGCAACTCTGATTCACCGAACTCCTGCTCCGCGATGCCCGTTCCGCCTTCCAACGCCGCCGCCAACGGCCTCCCAAAACACAGGGCCCCCCAAGCCGGCAGCGCGACGGGCGGCGTAGCGGGCGGCGGCCAAGCGCGCCCCAAGGTGCTGTTGCTGGTCGAAACGACGATGGCGTTCGGGCGCAGCGTCTTGGAAGGGATCAGCCGTTACCGCATCGAACGACAACCCTGGTCGGTGCAACTGGACTTGCGCGAATTGATGGCCGGACCGCCGGCCTGGTTCCGCTCTTGGGACGGCGACGGCATCATCACCCGCGACACGACTCCCGAGATGATCGAGATCATTCGCGAGACGGGGATTCCGACGGTCAATCTGGGCGACATCCGTGACGACCAAAGTCTGCCTTCGGTGATCAATGACCATGAAGCGATCGGCCGTCTTGCCGCATCGCATCTGGCCGACAAGGGAATCGAGCATTTCGCGTTTGCGGGATTCAGCGATCACCATTGGTCCTCCCAGCGGCTGACCGGATTCCTCGCCGGACTTGCCGAACGTGGTGTCGAGGATCCGGAGCGCGTGCACGTGCATCAATCCGGTTGGTCCTCGGCCAGCCAAGGCGGATGGCAACAGCAACAAGACCAGATCGTCGCGTGGGTCAAGAGTCTGCCGCGTCCGATCGGGATCCTGGCCTGCAACGATTTTCGCGGACAACACATCCTGGAAGCCTGTCAAACGGCCAAGGTGTCGGTTCCCGATGAGATCGCGGTGTTGGGCGTCGACAACGACCATGTCCTGTGCGATTTCTGCGACCCGCCACTTTCGAGCATCATCCCGGCGGCCGAACGCATCGGCTATCAAGCGGCCGTGATGCTGGACCAAATGATGCGGGGGCAGACGCCGGACAAACCACACGTCCAGATCGCACCGTTGGGGATCGCCGAGCGGTTGAGCACCGACGTGATGGCAATCGACGATGAAGACGTGGCCGCGGCGATTCAAATGATTCGTTTCCGAGCCTGCGAAGGGCTAACGGTCTCGGACATTTTGGCCGAAGTCCCGATCGCGCGCAGCAGTTTGGAACGTCGCTTTCGCCAATACCTGGGGCGTTCACCGCAGGCGGAGATCCGTCGCGTTCAAATCAAACGCGCCTGCCAGTTATTGCGAGACACCGAACTGAGTCTGGTCAAGATCTCACGCCTGACCGGTTTCAAACACGCCGAGTACTTCAGCGTCGTGTTCAAACGTGAAGTCAACCAGACGCCAGGCCGCTACCGAGACGCCAGCCGCGCGAAAGCGAGAAAACCGTTCGGATGATCACGACGATATCCAAAAAGCGAAGTTCAGCATGCCTGTTCTGCGCCGCCGTCCTCCTCGTTTTTGTTCGGCCGGTCCGCGCCGAGACCGTTTACGAGACGACGATCCGACCGCTGATTCAGAAATATTGTTTCAGCTGTCACGGCGGCGATGATGTCAGCGGCGATGTCGATTTGCTCAAGATCCGGACCCAGCAACAAGCGCTCGACCAGTTCGAAGTCTGGGAATCGGCCACCGAACTGATCCGCGACTCCGTCATGCCACCGGAGGACCAACCGCAGCCGAGTGTAGCGGAAAAGGAGACGATCCTCCGTTGGTACCAGAACCGATTCGTCGATTCCGTCCAGGCGCACCCGGGACACTTCCGTCCTCGCCGGCTTTCGGCACACGAGTATCGCAACACCCTGCACAGCGTGTTCGGGTTTTCATTGGACGTGGCCATCATCGAAGCCGAACAGACGGTTTCGGAGAAGTCGTTGGTGATGAAGTTGCTGCCGACCGATCCGCCGGGTGCCTCCGGTTTCAAGAACGACACGTCGGGGAACCCGTTGACCCCCGTGGTTTGGGATCAATATGCTTATCTGGTCGATTTCGCCATCGAAAAACTATTCTCAGTCGGCGGGCATCCGCAATTAAACAGGCTGGTCGGTTCGGAGACCGAGGGGACGCTTTCGCACGAGCAGGCGGCAACGCTGCTGCGCCGGGTCGCGCGGGCTGCGTATCGACGCCACATCAGCGATGACGTGATCGCTCGTTCGCTGGCGAATCTTGCCGCCGCGTCACCGAGTGAGCGCCAGCGGGTCACCCGTCAGGAAATGAAGACGGTTCTGATGTCACCCCGATTCTTTTATCGGGGATTGATGATGCAGATCCCACGTGACCGGATCGAGCCGGTCGACGCATTTGAGCTAGCCGAACGGATCAGCTATTTCCTGTGGGCCGACATGCCGGATGAAGAACTGATGCATCTTGCGGCCGTCGGGTCGCTGACAGACCGGTCGGTCTTGGAACGACAAATCGACCGCATGCTTGCCTCGCCCAAGTCGCGAAGCTTGGCCGAACACCTGGGCGTCGAGTGGTTCTCGTTGGATGAAATCGATCAGGTTTCGAACAATCCGCCGGTCGCCGATGCGTTGAAAAGCCAGCCCATCGATTACCTGCATTATCTGTTTACCGAGGGGCGGCCGGTCTTGGAACTGATTGATTCCGACGTCGCATTTGTCAATGCTCATACGGCGAAGTACTACCCCGGGGATCGCACACAGTTGGTTGCCTACAAAAAGGGCAAGGGGATTGAGGTCGAGCGGCTGCCGAATCAGAAGATCGACTTGGTGCAGAGTGTCCATCGCGGCGGATTTTTGACGATTCCCGGTGTGTTGGCGATGAACCGAGGCCCGGTCTTGCGCGGGACCTGGATGCTGGAGCGAATCCTTGGCGACGACTTGCCCGAACCGCCAGCGAATGTCGGTCAAGTACCGCGCAATCGACGTGGAGACAACCTGACCTTTCGAGAGCGATTTGAGATCCATCGCAGCAACACGACGTGCGCGGTGTGCCACGACAAAATCGATCCGCTCGGTTTTGCGCTGCAGTACTACGACGATTCCGGGGCGCACTTGCTTCTGGAGAAACCCGGCAACAAACGTCGGAAAATTGAGACGGCGGTGGATGTGGAACAGATCGATGCGAGCGGTCGCCTGCCATCGGGTGAGACCTTTCATGACTTCGAGGAATTGAAACAGATTCTCACCACCAGCCGGAAAGAACCGGTCATCCGTAATGTCGTCGAGCGATTTTTGGCATACGCCCTGTGTCGCAAACTGGAGTATCATGATCGTCCCACCGTCGATCGGATCCATGCCAAGCTGCTGCAATCCGACGGAACATTTCGCGATCTGATTCATGAAGTTTGCACGTGTTTACCGATGCGTCAGGCCTTTGTTCGCAGTGATCAAAACCGTGACAGCCGTGCGGCGACGGGCGAAACGACAACCAGCCAGTAGGGATCAAGATGAAGTGGCACATCGATCGACGCACGTTTCTTCGTGGGGCCGCGGGACCACTGTTGCCGTTGCCGTTTTTGAATTTGATGGAATCGTCGGCATCGGGAGCAACCGACGACGCGCCGCCGCTCCGGTTCGTCACGCTGTTCAAGCCCAACGGCGTGCACCCGCCCAGCTGGAACATCAACGGAGGCACCGAGTTTGACTTTCGCATGTCCCCGTTGATGCAGCCCTTTGCCAAGCACAAGGACGACCTGCTGATTCTGGACAACATGGGCGACTTCGGTTTTTCCTCTCATGCCAATTCGACGCGGCGGTTTTTGTGCGGCCATCATCAGAGCACCAATAGTCCGTCGATCGACCAACTGATCGCAGACCAGATCGGCGGCGACACCGCGCATCGATCATTGGAATTGACCACCGAAGGGTTGTTTCCCAATCAATTCGGATGCAGCTATATCTCCTACGATCAAAACGGAGACGCGATCCCGCGTGAGAGCGATCCGCAATTGATTTATGATCGGCTGTTTCGAAATCCGATGTCCAATCCGGCCAAACGAGCCGAAATGACCAGCCTGTTGGATCGCGTCGCCGAGGACGCCCGATCACTGCAACGCCGTGCGGGTCTGGAAGATCGACAAACGTTGGATCAGTACCTGAGCGTCGTTCGCGAAACGGAAAAGCGAATCGCCAATCTGCAGCAAACGAAGAAAACGATCCCGATTTCGACGATCGAGCGGCCGCTTGCCCCGGCCAACCTGAACGAACAGGTCGAATCGATGATCGACTTGATCGCCCTGGCGCTCTGGACCGACTCGACGCGGTGCGTCACCTACATGCTCGGCAACAGCAACAGTCGGATGATCTTTGATTTCCTGGGCATCAAAGAACAGCATCACTACCTGTCGCACTTCTTCCGGAACTTTTCACGGTCCAACCTGGACGCGTTGCTGAAGATCAGCCTTTGGCACATGGAGAAATTCGATTACTTGCTCAACAAAATGAAATCTTACAAGGACCACAACGGCTCCTTGTTGGATCACAGTGTTGTGTTGTTCGGTTCCGGCATGGGACACAGCGACAACCACACGGTCAAACGGGTGCCGATTATCCTTGCCGGTCAGGGCGGCGGCCGATTGAAGACCGGGCGTTATGTCCGCTATGCCGAAAATCAACAACTCGGTCGGCTTCACCTGGTCTTGTTGCAGAAATTTGGTATCAACATCGATTCGTTCGGGCAATCGAATCAGCCCTTGCCCGGGCTCGACGGATCCGATTACACGCCGTTCCGCGAGCGTTCGTTCGAAAGCTGGGTGCGCTACGAATCGGGAACGATCACGGTCCAGGGGCGATTGAGGCTGTCCGAGGACTTGAACGAAGCCAAAATCTTTTACGTCGACGTCCCGGGCCGATTGCCGGTTCGCGTGGAGATCGAATTCCGTGATTTCCACGATTTCAATTTGGCCTACCACTGCGGGACACCGATCGAGCTGACCGGCGACGGGACACAGCGCAATGGCCAACTGGTGCTCACGAAGATCAAGGGCTTGCGATCACTGTTCGGGAAAAAGCCGGGGACGCAGAACGGGTGAGGCTCGATCACGACGATTGTGATGTTGGTCACTTCGGGCGTCTGGCCGGCTTTGATCTTCGCTTTCATCTTGCGAAACATGCGGGGCCACTCGGTCACACGGCGGTTCTCGATCGGGCTCTCGCCGACCATCTGTGACTAGCTGCGGCCTTCGATGAATTGCATCGAGTAATACAGCGTCCCCTCGACTTCACCGACGTCGCAGATCGTGACGACGTGTTCGTGATCCAAACGTGCCATGGCTTTTGCTTTTGCTTCGGCGCGAAAACGTTCTTTCCAGACTTCACGCCGGTCGGCCGGCAACATGGCCAGTTGGTCGGGCCGAATCAGTTTTACCGCAACGCTGCCACGCGGACTGATCGTCGGCATGGGAATGCAGATGGCCCAGCAAGGTCGGATTTTACTAGTCAACCAGGCGGTCGCGGGCGGAAACGCCCCAGTACATGAAGTGCGGCTGATCTCCCACGTACGGCACCGCGCGTTCGCATTCCCACACCCGACTGCCCTTGTAGTCCAGACGCAGGGGCAATTGGCTCAATTGGGCAGCGGCAAACCGCCACTGGTGACCGCCGTCGGACTCCACCGCTTCGATCAACAGAATCAACTCGGGATCCGTCCCCATCACGAATGCAAACACCGCACCGTCGATGATCTCATGGCGTTCGCTCTGATAACGATAAATCGGTTGTGCGAGCAGCCTGAGCGAACCTTGTCCGTCGCCGAGTCCCGGAGGAATGGTCGCTTCAAAGTTTCTTGCCAAACGTCGCATCTGGGTCAAGCGGAGCGTTGCCGTCGGCGCCGGCGGAGACGCGTCGGGGATCGCAGCGGGCTTGATACCGGGGTCGCGCGCGTTCCAATCAGGGACCACGCCACGTCGACTTTGACGCGGCTCGTGCTTGGAGCTGATCGGGGCAAGCGAAAGCGAGTGAAACTCATGCGACAGACGTCGTTTGTCGGGATCGTCTGGGGAGATCACCGACCAGATCGCGCCGACGACTTCCGGCCGTCCATCACTCGTCCAGACAAACGCGGCTCCATGCGTATCGCGGACCCGCACCGGATTGGTAAAGGTCAGCAGGGGAGATGGCACGAGTTGCAGCTCTTCGGTGTCGTCACCGTGTCGAAACATCTGGTACTGCGCCGCTTCCTGTTGATACACGGCGTTCCAACGTTCGCGTTGATCCGTCGTCGGAATGACCTCCTGTCCGCTCGCTCGTCCGACGGCAACGGCTAACGCAACCAGCAGAAACCCATGAATTCTCGGCGACATCTGCACGCTCCCCAGATGGATGAAAGGAACCGCCTCCAAAATAGGCGTACCGTCTATTTTTAAACCCTTGTCGAGCGCTGTGCAAGCATCCGTGTTGCCGGCGGCACCAGGGAACCTGAAACTCGCGTTCTGCCACAGCCTCATTTTCGGGTTCGGACCGTCGATCGACGATGCATCCATCGTTGCCGGCACGTCCCGGCGCGTGGTGGGCAGAAACGCCCGCGAACCACGATCGTGCCTGAATTCCTGGCACCTTGCACGATGATTTCGCATCTCGTCTGGCGACGACGGAGGGCGAAAGGCCCTGACGATCCCGTGAAGGCGATTTAACGAAAACATCGACACTCTAATCGTCATGTATCCAGCCCATCATCGAGTCAGGTACACGCTTTGCCCCGTCTCCGGACAAGCACTCTCCCGCTCACGGGCGACGGAAAGGTCGTATCGAGCTCATCAGCCTCACCACGATCCACTGGGACGACCTTGAGAAACTCAGAAAACGTTAAGACATTCGGTCAATGCACCGTTCCTCCCGCGCGGATACGGACGACCGACTCATGAGTGACCGGCAAGTCGTTTTGGTGACCGGCGCTTCGGTCGGCTTGGGGCTCGCGATCGCTCGCCGTCTGCTGCACGAACAACGCAAGCAGAATCTGCACCTGGTTCTGACGGCGCGGGCAGGGTCGCTGCATCGATTCGGCGAGCAGGGGATTGTCGAGCGCGACGACGTCTGGATTCGCCCTCTGGACATCACCGACGCGGAGCAACGGGTTTGCATCGTCAACGAGATCGCGTCCACGCTGGGCGGTGTCGATGTGCTGATCAACAACGCCGGTGTGGTCTATCGATCCTGTGTGGAGCACGTCACCGAACCGGAGCGGCTGCACCAAATGAACATCAACTTTCGATCACCGATCGAATTGACGCGTTGCGTGTTACCGGGGATGCGTCAAAAACGGCGTGGCAAGATTATCAACATCTCCTCGGTAGGCGGCATGATGGCGATGCCCACGATGTCCGTCTACTCGGCGTCCAAGTTCGCCTTGGAGGGAGCCAGTGAAGCGTTGTATTACGAAGTCAAACCGTGGAACGTTTCCGTCACGCTCGTCCAACCGGGGTTCATGCGATCCGACGCTTTCGAAAAGGTGCCGTACACGACATTGAGCGCTGACGCCTCGGACGATCACCAGAATCCGTACCACGAGCACTATCATCACATGGAACAATTCATTGCCAAGGCAATGCATCGGGCGCTCGCCACGCCCGATTCGGTCGCGCTGAAAGTCATCCGAGTGATGCGGCGGAGGTCTCCACCGCTGAGAGTCTACGGCAGTCTCGACGCGGTCTTGTTTTCGGCCCTGCGTCGTGTCCTGCCGAGACGTTTTTACAATTGGTTCCTGTACCGCAACCTTCCCCACGTGCGACGGTGGGGAAAACGTTAACGGTCTGTCGATTGGACTGCGACTTCGCTATTGCCCGAACGCCGGATTTCGTGCCGCGGGCGGTGGTGCCAGGCCGGGGGCTCCGTTGTTTTGCATCATGCTGGCGGTGAGCATCGCTTGGGTCAGCGCGGTGTCGAATTCTTGCTGGGTCTTGGCGTCCAGCATCGGCTGGAGGAACTGGTTGGCCATGCCGGCGATCATCCCGGTCGCCTGGGCCATCTGTTGCTGCGAGGCTTGAAAGGCTGCTTGATTGCTTTCGAATTGCTCCGCCATTCCGCTGGCCATCGTGCCGCCTTTTTCTTTCCACGTCGCGACGAAGTCTTTCGGCATCCAACGTCCGCCATAAGCAACCATTTCAACGACTGTTGTTCCGCCGCCTTGTTTGGGCACCGTGATCGTACCACTCGAATCGTCGATCTGATTGACGACGATCGTGTTGGTGAACTGATCGATCATCCCGGGCGGTGCTGCCTGGACCAAGACATGCAGGTGTCCGCCGATCCGTGGTCCGTAATGATCGACAAAGCTGGTGACCGAATCGTCGACGATCATTTTGGAATCGAACACGCACTGAACCACCTCGTAGATCAGCCCGCTGGCGGGATCGTACAGCGGCTGAACCATCTGAGTCACTTGCGGCGGCGCCATTTTCATCATCGGCGTGTTCAAGATGAACTGCTTTTGTCGAATCAGAATCTCACAGACTTTGTTGGCCACCTCGTGAATCGGCTGTTGCGCTTCGACTTGCATTTCGATCGCCGGACGCATCGCCGCACGGACCTCGTCACTGTCAACTTCTCGACGGACTTCGGCCGGCAAGGCGTACCAGAAGACTTCGGGATGCCCCGCCACGACTTGCTCGATCACGAAGTCGACGGTCTGCTGCAGCGAACCGTTGTCGGGGAAGTCCGGCATCGGGGAGACCGGCGGGACGGCGGGTGCGAAGTCGTTGTCGCCGCGAGCGATCGACGGTGACGCCGATCCGGATGATGCACCTGCAGTCGCGGGCTTGGCGACCATGGGCTTGGTGGCAGTGGCCGGCTGGGCTGCGGCCGGATTCGATTTCGCGGCCTCGTACAACGCTTTGGCGCGCTCGCGACTGGTGTCACTCAACCGTTCGATCGGAACGTTCTTGGTCGAACCGTCGGCCAGACGCAAGACGATCGATCGGCCTTCGACGCCTACGAATTCGGCTTCGATCTTGAATTGCCCAGTGTTGTCCGTCCACGTTTCCGCTTGCACCGCATCGGGTGCGACCAGCGAGAAAAAAAGAATTCCGAAAAGGAATGATCGAGAAGGTCTCATGGGGAATGCCTAGGAGGATGGGAAGTTCAGGACGCGCCGATACCAGTGATCGCTCCCATCTCCCCTGGCATGACGGGCCAGATGGGGCTGGGAAGGAGCCGTGTGCACCCGATGGTGCCGCAGGTGCACCGATGCAATGGCAAGAGCCGGGGCCCGATGGGGAATGAATCGGGGCGCCATTATAGACGAATCGGCGCGCGGCTCGTGAAGCACGAGTATTCCGTGTCCGCTATCTTTTCGGGTAGTGGACGAGGCGACGAGTCCTTGCCGATATGCCGATTGCAGAGGACTCGTCGCCTCGTCCACTACCGCCTTACCCGAAACGCAAGGTGACAAGGACTACTAGATGCCGTAGCGATCTCGGAAACAGTTTCGGTGGGTACGGGCCAGTTCACTCTGGGCCGTTCTGCCGGCGGCGTCTGCCGCGACTGCGATTTGCTCGAGCAGTTCCGCAAACGCCAGCATCGGTTCGGCGCCCAAATCCCATCCCGCACGGACCCACAATTCGTGGGCTTGGGCGGGCGGCGCTTGTTGCGCCAATGCGGCGAAGTGCTCACGGACTCGATCGCGTCGATCGCTGGCCGAAGGCACGCAAAGGCTTTCGAAATAACCTTGCTCGACCGAATCGCAGGGCTCGTAGCCGAGCGTCATCAACCGCGCAGCAGAAAACTTTTGGCCTTCACCGCAAAACCCGTGCGTCCGAACGCGCACCGTCTGATCGGTGAAGATGGAACAGTTCAGCCCGCTTCGGTAGTGATCGATCGCGGCGGCGCGATTCCCCGATTGCTCTTCGCCGTACCCCAAGACGTCCCAGGCCCAACCGAGTTCCGGCGCAAACTCGATCGCGCGACGGCAATAGCGCATCGCCGCCTCCCAATCTTGCTGGTCGAGCACCTGCTGGCGGGAAACGTTTGCCGCGACCACCTTGTCGATCCAGGCCTGGTCCATCAGCCGGTTGTCGAACAAGCCGCGCTGGAGTTGTTCGGGATCGTCGATGTCCAAGCCGCGAAGGACATCGTCGCCGAGCAGCGGATTTTCTAACGCATCGATCACCATTTGGCACAAGACCGCCGCTTGGCTGATGTGGCGATCGTTCATCTCGCCGGCCAGCTCAAGACCGCTCAGTGGTTCCAATTCGGAGGCCGACCGATGTTCCAGGCGAGTGATCGCCCATTGATTCAATCGATGGCAGGATCGATCGCTTTCGTCGCTCGCTGAACCCGCGGAGATCGCGTGGTCACGACGGCTGCCGGGCAGCTTGTGCCGAACGTGGTCAAAGTAAATGGCTTCGGCCAGCGAGTCGCCCCAGGGGATCCAGTCGCCGCCGCCGTGGTACCAATGGACGATCTGTCCGGCCGAATTGTCGGCGGCGATCCGGACGCACAACCAATCGCCCATCGTGTTGGTCAGGATGGGCAGAAAGTCACAGGGCATCAGCGCCGGCCAGATCGCCGTGGGTGCCTCGTCGATGAGTTCCTGGGGCGGGATCGCCGAGGCGAACCGGTTGCCGACGCTGCCGTCGGCAAAGCGCCAGATCTCGTCGTCGAACCATCGCGATAAGTCGTCGGAAAGGACGCATCGAAACCTCGCTTGGATCTGGTCGGTCCAAGACCCCGAGGCGGCGGACGGTTGGGTCGGCTGTTGCAAGGTTACCGAATCAAACTCATGTAAAAGCTGAAGATACGCTCGTTGTCAAAGTCAGACTTGTTGACCGGGTAGGCAAAGTCGAACGCGAGCGGGGCCGGCCCGAGCGCCGGGATTGCCACACGCAAACCCAAACCGGGCGCGACACGAAACGAGTCGGCGTCCAGTTTAACACTGCTTTCCACGGTACCAAAGTCACAAAATGCGACACCGCGAAAGGCGTCGTCGGCCGTGATCGGGAACATGTACTCGACGGAATTGAGAAATTGGAATTCCCCCCCAACGGCAACGAAGGGATTTCCGCCCGTACCGCCCACCACGGGGCCTGCACCGCGAAAATCGAATCCTCGCAGCGTCGCGTAACCGCCGGCGAAGAAGTTTTCGAAGATCGGCGTGTCGTTCCCGCTGAATCCGACTTGGGTGCTGTACGAGAAAGTTTGTTTACCACTGCCGTCGGCTCGCGACGCCAGCAACCAGTACTTGCGATACTCCACTTCGATCCGGGAGTAGTCGTAATCGCCGAAGGTTTCTTCGAACTGGAACTGGAAATAGTGACCCTGGCTGGGCTGAATCGGACTGTCGCGGGTGTTGTGCGTCAGCGTGATGCTGCCGCTGTACAGTTCGTTGTCACCCTGGGCGTCGGTCAGCTCCTGGTATTCGGCCGCATCACCCGGCGACAGGATCGCCGTGTTGAGCGTCCGAACCCGACTGAGGTCGACATTCTGGCCACTGATGCCGACAGCCAATGACAAGTCGGGCGTGATGCGATAGCCCAGCGAGAATCGACCGCCGAGTCGGTTCTCATCCCAGTCGTCGTAACGCCGGTCGTAAAGGAATCCGCTGGCTGAGAAACTGATCGGCAAGTAACCGAACAAGTTCGGGTCGGCGAACTGGACACTGTATCGATCAAAGTCGCTGCCCGGTGCGGCTTCCAAGCGAAAGGTTTGCCCGGCACCACGGAAGGCGGTCCCGCCGAACAGGTCTCGGAACGAGCGCGGCCAACGCATGATGTCGAAGTTTCGTTCGTCGATCGTGATCTGTCCGGTCACCCCGGCGTCACTGTTGACCGCACCGCCGAACATGATCCGTCCGGTCCGTGCGGGAAATCCGTTGACGATCAAGTCCGCGACGCGAACGTTAGGCGTGTAAACCGGATCGGTGCCGATCGGCGGAAACGCGGTGCCACTTCCGGGAACCGATTGACCGGGTTGGAGCACGCGTTGACGCGGCCCGAACTGAGTCGGCGGAAACGTCGTCTGCGGCGCCGCCTGTTGCGGCACCGGCTGCGGCACATAGTTTTGTTGCGGCGCGTAGTTTTGTTGCGGCGCGTAGTTTTGTTGCGGCTGAACGTAGGTCCCCGTCGGCGGGTTGTATCCCGGCGGATAGTTCTGGGCGTTGGCCGAGGAGGTCCAGGCCAGCGCGGTGCAGGCGAGCACGGCGATTGGAACCGCCAGGGCACGTGCCATCGGCGTGTTGATGGCGGCTCGCCTGGCCAATCGTTTCGGCAAATCGATCGATTCCATTCGGGTTGATTCGCTTGCTGGTGTCAGGGGTGATGGAAAAACGTTGCGGTCGGTGTCGGTGCGGGAGGGATGATTCATTAAAACGCATCCTCCCGAGGATCGACGATAATGTCAGGCGGGTCGGCGATTTGCGGATTGGTTTCCAGCAACTGGCTATTGCTCATGCGTCGTCGACCGATTTCCAGCAGTCTGCGGTCGATGAAATCACCTTCGCGCATCTCCAACATGTTCAACATCACGGTCTCCCGCATCAGGTGCGGTTCGCCTTCGATGTTGACGCGGATCTCGCCGATCTTCCAACGGTCACCTTCTTCGATCTGATAGACCAAGTCGACGGTGTTCTCTTCGTCACGCATCACGGTCTTGGGCTGGACATCGGCATAGATGAATCCCAGTTCGCCGTAGCCGTAAACGATCTCGCCCACGTCGCGTTTCAAGATGGTGCCGTCAAACATGTCGCCGGCCTTCAGTTCCAAACGCTGCCGCAGTGAATCCTCGGTGACGAATTGATTGCCGATGATTTGCACGCTGTTGATTTTGAAACGTTTGCCTTCGTTGACCACAAACGTCACGTCCATCCATTTGCCGTCTTCGCTGTAGGAGATTCGCCGACCGACGGTAGCGGTCAGGTAGCCGAGGTTGTGATAGGTCGCGGCCAAGATATCGACGTCGCGATCGATCTTGGCCATGTTGGCGACGTTGAAGGTGTAGTAGCCGAATTTGAGAAACGGTCCACGGCTCTTGATCAGTTTCTTCAGCCGGGCTTCGCTCAACAAGGTATTGCCGATGACATTGATGCTAGCGATTCGTTCTTTGGGTCCCTCGTTGATCCGAAAGATCACCATGCCGGGTTTGTTCTTGAACCCGATCGTCGACGTGATCGCGACCTGGTTGAACCCTTCGTCCTTGTAGTAGTCGATCAATCGCCGGCGGGCCGATTCGACGGAGAACTCGCTGAGCGGATCTTTGACTTCCAATCCGGCGCGACCCTTCAGATCGCGGTCATTGACGCGGTTGTTTCCGTGAAAGGAGATCGCGGAGATCAGGGCGCGTTCATGCACCACAAACGTTACGTCGACCCCGGCATCGTTGTCTTTGGTTTTGAAAGTGACATGGTCAAACGATTTCATTTCGTTCAACCGATGGACGTCGCCGAGCAAGACTTCGCGGCTGAAAAACCGCCCTTTCTTGGTCTGCATCTTTTGCAGGATCTCATGCTCGCTGAGCGCTCGATTGCCGACAATTCGAACACTGGTGACGACCTTGTCGCCGTGTTCGCGGCCGATCGGCAGGGCATCCTGGTTGTGGACGTGATCGCGGAACTTGGGACGCTCGGCCGGTCCTGCCGGACCGCCGCTCTGAGGACCTCCGCCACCCATGCCGCCGCCCATTTGGGCCGCCGCAGGCAGTGAAAACGCCAAACAGACAACCCCCGCGATAAACGCAGTGAAGCATTTTTTAGCGATAGGGCGCGAGCCCTCTGGTGTCTTGGCAACGAGGAGGGACCGGAGGGCTTGCGCCCTGCCGCTGAGAGCTCGTAATTGACCGGCAATAGATGCTTCACCGCGTTGCCCCGCGATCATCGCGGATGCCGACGCGCCGCCGGCGATCTTGCACCAGCGGATTTCGGTCTCGGGGCATCCGTGCGTATTGATTCGTTGTGTCATTAGACGAAGGCAAACCGTTTCGACGAGGAAAACGCAATCCGTCCGTGGATCGTGTTTGGGCCACCGCGCGGTCATTCACAGCTCGCGCGATTCATGGCGTGAAAGGGTGTTACCAACGGGGCAAGTGCCAAGACAAGGCAGATTCCCCCAGCATCTTGCGTGAATCTGGTTGGAATCTTCGAAGAATGATGCGACAAAGAGGGTCAGGTACCCGAGAGTCAAGCACATTTTCCGCACCGAGAGCGATGACGTTGGACGTGATTTTGTTTACCAGCCCCAAGGCGGGCAGCGGTGCGGCGCGCGAACAATTGCCCCGGTTGGCCGAGCTGCTCGCCGCCGCCGGGATCGAGTACCAGACGGTGACCTGCCCCCGCGAACTGAACGCCGTTGCGACGCGTCGGCGTGAAACCGGTGTTTCACAACCGGTCGTGGTGGCCGCCGGCGGTGACGGAACGATCAGCCTGGTCGCGTCCAGCACGTTCCCCGAAACGCCACTGCTGCCGATGCCGATGGGCACCGAAAACCTTCTGGCGAGGTACCTGGGGCAATCCAACGCCGCCGAAGCAGTGATGAAAACACTGACCGAAGGACGCGCGATCCAGATCGATGCCGGGGAAGCCAACGGACGACTGTTTCTGATCATGGCGACGGCCGGGTTCGATGCCGAAGTCGTCCGCCGAGTGCACCTGCGACGCAAAGGACACATCCGTCGCCACAGTTACCTGAAACCGATTTGGCAAACCTGTCGGGCCTATCGATTTCCCGCCATCCGCGTCGCGGCGATCGACGTCTCCGGCGAAGTCATTCAACAACGCCAGGTCGGCTGGGCGATGGCGTTCAACCTGCCGTGCTATGCCGCGGGACTGCGGATTCATCCTTCGGCAGCCGGCGACGACGGAAACCTGGACCTGATCACCTTCGCCGGTCGCGGGCTGCTGAGCGGATTCGGCTACGCGCTAGGCATCGTGACGGGAATGCACCGAAGGTTCGGCGGCGTCCAAGAGAATCACGTGCTAAGCCTGCGATTCGAATCCGACCAACGCGTCGCCTATGAACTCGACGGTGACTACGCCGGACGACTGCCACTGGAAATCAAAACGCTGCCGCAGAGAGTTCGGTTGTTGGTTAGCGATTAGCTGTTAGCTGTTAGCTGTTAGCTGTTAGCTGTTGACAGGAATTTGTTTTGCAGCGTGTGCGTTTTTTTCAAGTTTCAAGTTTCAAGTTTCAAGTTTCAAGTTTCAAGTTTCAAGTTTCAAGTTTCAAGTTTCAAGTTTCAAGTTGAAACTAAAAAAAACGTCCATGTAAAAACCATTCCCCGCTCTTTAACTCTCGAAACACCCACCAAACGTTTCCGGTTTCGGTTTCGATGCGGTAGTAATCGCGGCGAATCGTCGGGCCGTCCCACCAGCCGGTTTCGATGCGTTCGGGGCCCCAGGCAAACGCGACGCGGTGCAGCGCACCTTCGAATCGGAACGGTGGCAGGGCTTGAAAAGGATTGGCGGCGTGGGCGGGCGATTTTTCGACCGCGGTCAAGCGAACGGGTTTGCGCAACAATTGCATCGGGCGGCGGCGTGCATCGTCACGGCGGGGAGCGTGAAAGGTGGAACGCTCGCCCGCCGTCTTTCGCCGAGCGGGTTGTTTCGATGGCAACCGCCGCAGCGCCTTGCGGGTCCGATGATCGGTCAAGGAATAGGTTCGAAACGCTTTCTCCGGCAACGGATTTTCACTCAATCGAACACCCAAGACCGCATCGCGACCGAGGCGACCGGAGAGCGTGTCGACGAGCCGGGCGAGGGAACGATCGGAGACTGCATTGTCACCTAACCCAAAGGCTTCGTCGGCGAAGAGCGCGTTTTGCTGTGTCCGCAGCGGGCCGCTCTGCAAGACCGACAAGGTGATCTTGGTGATCGGTGACGCGACACGCAACGATTCCAAACTGGAGTTGATCAAGCAATGAAGATGTTGTTGATCTTGGGTCGGGGCGAACATGCCGATCACCGTAGACAGCGGCGCCCGGTCGACGAGTTCTAAACGACACGCCACACGCAACGCTCCGCGCTGACACGCCGCCAAACTCGCCACGATGGACTCCGCCAGCCGCCCCACCCGATCCATCACAATCTCAAGATCATCCGTCGGGTATTCCAATTCATGGCTGCTAAGGTGCTGTTGTTCGGCATGGTGGACTTCCAACGGGATCTCGACTTCGCCCAAGATTTCGGCAATCCGTTTGACGATTCCGTCGCCCAAGCGTTGGGCCAGTCCGCCGCGGGGAAGTCGCAGCAATGCGCCGATGGTTTCGATCCCCAATCGGTCAAGGGTGTGTTTGATTTCCGATTCGATCCGCAGCGCGTTGACGCTCAAGTGCAGCAAATCATCGACACCGCGTGTCGAAATCACGGGGTCGTTGACGTCGTAATGGGCCAGCGCCCAAGCGGCGGCGGCGTGATCGGCGATGGCCAGTTTGCCGACCCATCCGAGTTCGGCCAGACAGCGCCCGGTGGCGTCCAGGATCCCGGCTTCATCTTCAAACAGATGCGTGACCCCGGACAGATCACAAAACAACGTGTCGGGTTCCAGCAAAACCTGACCGGCCCAAAGTCGTTTGCCGAGTGATTCGATCGCGACGAGCGGGCTGATTTGATGTTGCAGGGCATCGGCAACGCGTCCCAAGGCCATCGAATCCGCGATCGGATCATGCTCGGCGGTGATCGGGGTCACGCCGGCGGAACCGGCAAGCTCCGTCGCTTGGGCGATCGCGATGCCGGTGCGAACGCCCATCCGCCGCGCCGCGGCGCAGCAGGCGACGACCAGCCGTCCGCGGCGGTGATCGTTCTTCCAAAGGATCAGCGGTGCCGCGCGGTTGTCCGGTGACGCATCACTAGGAAGCGGTTCGAGAGTCGCGTCGCGCCGCCACTCGCTTTGCAATCGCTGGATGGGCCAGTTGCGAAGCCAGATGCTCAGCAGCCGTTTCATGCCGTTTCGTCTGTGGGCCGGTGGTGGTGGAAAGCGGACGGATCGTTGCCGCATCGATGATTTGCAGCGCAAGCTGCCTGCCGACCGCACCGCCACGAACACGGTCGAGTGTGACCGAAATGACTTCGAAATCACGCGTGCGGCGGGTGACCGAACGCGCCAGTTCACGCCGCTGCTGCGACACATAAAACTGGACTTCGGCGAAGCTGGGTTTTCCCCGCGCGGCAAACCCACGCACCAGCAACCCCGGCGTTCGACCGCTTTCGGCCGCCAATTGCAAACGTCTTGCGTCACGATCGTCGACTTGCATGGGCAAAGAAGCCCAGACGGCCGCGGCGGCGCCGGAACGCAGCGATTGATCGATCGCCCAAATCGCATCGGCACCACTGCGGGGACGCAACAGAATCATCCGCTGGTGCGGCACCCCCATCGAGACGGCCGCCGGCGGATAGAACGTGCCGCTGCAATCGACGATCACCAGCGGTCGACCGGGAATTTGACGCAAGCGATTCGCCGCGGCAGCCATCGCCAACGATCCGGCGGCGGCACTGTCGTGGGCGGCAATCCATTCAGTCAGCGTCGACGGGTGCAAACCGCCGGTCGGCAACCACTGATCCATCGCTTCGCAGCCGGTCGAAAATCCTCTCCCATCGCTTTGCCGCGCCGTGCTGATGCACCCGACCTTGGCCCGCAATGATTTCAAGATCGCCTCGCGGCTGGGTGGCTCCGATTCGTTTGAAATCCCCCGGCTTGCGGCGGCGTCCGGGCCCGTCGCCGATTCTTGATGGCAGGTCCGCGTGTCGACCGCCGAACTCCGACCCGACGGGGCTTGTTTTTCCTCAGCCGGGGGAAGATCCTGGGCCCGTCCGGTGGCGGCAAACGGCGCAGGTTCGCTAGAGATGTGAAGGTTCGCGCCGGCAGCCCGACCCTCGGCAGCCCGACCCTTCGCTTGGGGCGGGGCGACCGCGGTAGCCTCCATGAACGAAAAAACTTGCTGCTGATTGGCCATTACGATTCATCCCGAACGAATGGATGCAAAGAAAGTCTGGGCCCGCATCCGACGCTAGCATAACGAATGCTAGCATTTCGGGCTCATTTTTTACCGTTCCCGTTTCAGCGGGCTGACCGCTCGGCACGACTAGTTCACTGGACAGTTGGCACTTCGCCGGCTATTCGGCACTTCCCTCAACCTTTCGCACTTCACTGGACACTTGCATCATGGCGCGATTTCGATGGTTTTTGATCATTTCCGGCGTGTTGGTGCTGATGATCTTTTCGCTTTCCAACACTCAAAGTGTTTTGCTGCGGATGCCGCTGGTGTTTCATCGGGAAGTTCCCTTGGCGATGTTGCTGGCGATTTCGGGCCTGATCGGATTTATGGTCGGTGCGATGTGGACGGCTTGGATGCTGCACCGGAAAAAAGAGCGGCTAGGCAAATCAGGTAAAAAAGACAGCCAGCCGGAGGGACCGGCAGGTGGCAGCTAAGCGGCTGACAGGCGGGGTTTATTTTCCGCGTCGAGCGGCCATTTCCTGGCGTCGCTTGGCGACCAGTTGGTAACGGAGCAGGACCAGGCGGGCCAAATCGCCCATGTGGTGAATCCCGTCGTCGGCATCGGCGTGATTGCGGTTCTCACGGGGGGTGCGATCAACAACCGTCGACGTGGCGGTTCGGGAGTGGGAAACGACGGGGCTGGCGGCAACCGGGCTGGCGGCCACCGCAGCGGAATTCACGGCGACGGGGGTGCTGGGGGCGAGCGAGCAGGGGTCGAACAGCATCATTTGAGTCATGGCAAAAGCTCCGGCGAAACAGGCCAAATACGTCTCGAATGAGCGATGTCTCATTCGTTGGCTGAATCATCGAGAGCGGCATGACACGTCCGGTCACACCCAACGTGACTCTGTGCGAATCCACAAAAATCGTCTAGAATCTCCGGGACAGACATCCCCAATCATTCCCAATCTGAAAAGGCTTTTCAGCATGGCAGCCGCCGAAGACGAAATCGATTTCAAAATTTCACCGGACGACCAGGACGAGCACAGTTTCGTCTCCATTTGGAACATCGCGTCGGCAACCTGTGACGGTCAGCTCGCCGAGACCCGCGCCTTGGCCAGCAAACTGTTGAATTTCCTTTGCAAACGCGATTGCGACTTTGTCGTTTGCAGTTCCGCCAACATCGAGTACCTGGACGAAAAATTCGAATCCGACAACAAGATCCTGTACGACTGGAAACCGGAAAGCGAGCATGTCGACATCATCGCCCAGCACGCCGAAGTGCCGGGCAAGGCGTTCATGTCGTTCTTGAAAACCCACAAGTTCAACCCCGAGACGAAATACAACCCGCGCCGTGCGGACCGTGTCGAGTGGTTCAACGATCGCTGGTGCATCGGTTAGCGGAGAACGATTTGATCTTGGACGCCCCTGGCAAGCATCGACTTGACCGCTACGTCGCCGGCTTGGTCTGGGCGGCGTCTCTGATCCTCGTTGGCATTCCGGCCACCGCTCAGGTTCCCACAGCTCAGGTTCCCACCGGACCGGCTGCAGCGCAGTCATCCAAGCCGCCCGCCGCGGCAGCGTTGGCTGAGCAGAACGCCGAGCAGAACGACACGCCACCGGCGGCCGACGAGCCGCCGCGCCGGGTTCCCCGCGATGAGCGGACGCTCGAGTACTGGGCCAGCCAGCTGTCCCACGAACGCTTTCTCCGCCGCCAATCGGCGCGCCGCCACCTGATCGACGGCGGACTGGATTCCGTCCCGGTCTTGCGCGACATGCTCGACGGCGGCGATTTGGAAACGGTCGAAAACGTCATCCTGATCTTGGCGAAAGTCGCCGAAGACGAACCGCCGTGGCAGACCGATGGGGCGCTCGCAACGCTGGAATCGATCGCCGCGACAAGCTTTGGCACCAAAGCCACGTTGGCCAAGTCGACACTGGAATCGTTCGCCGAATCGCGTGGCCGCGAAGCCAGGGTCCAGCTCTCCGGCGCCGGCGTCTTCATCGGCATCGACACCGTCGCCTTGGCCTCTCGCAGCACCTCGCACGAGATTGTTCGGATCAACCGGCAATTCAACGGCGACATCGAAGCGCTGGCCTGGTTGCGTTGGATTCGTGAGATCGATTTTGTCGTCATCGAAGACGCGATGGCGACAGCGGAAACACTGGCCGCGGTGATGAAGATGCCCGACTTGACGACGTTGGTGATCGCCGATTGCGAGCTGACGGTGCCGGCCGTCCAGACGTTGCAACAACGTTCGCGACTCGATGCGATCGAATTGCGGTACGTGCGTCTCAATGAAGAACTGTTGACCGAACTGACCCGCGTCCGATTGCGTGATGCCCTGCACTTGATGGGCACGGGGGTTTCCGAACAGCGTGTCGAACGGTTGCGTGTCGAAATGCCGGGGCTGGACATCACGCTGCGTCGCGGCGGTTTCTTGGGCGTGATGTGTCGCACGACGCTGCAGGACACCTGTGAAGTCAGCCAAGTCACGCCCGGCAGCGGCGCCGCGGACGCCGGCTTGCAAGCCGGGGACGTGGTCATTCGAATCGACGACGCCAAGATCACTCGGTTTGATGATCTGCAACAACAGATCAACACGCACATTCCCGGCGACGAGATTGCGATCCGCTACCGGCGTGGCAACGAAGTGTTTGACACCATCGCAACGCTGAAGAAACAGCAAAACCAATAGAGCCCCAGACGACGCGACACCTTGCCGACTGAGACCCCGCCACACCACGACGATTGGCAGCAGACCCGCTGGCGAACCGGATTGCGTCGCAAGCTGCTCGCCTGGTTTTCAAACCATGCCCGGGAAATGCCGTGGCGCAGCGATCCGACGCCGTACCACGTTTGGGTCAGCGAGATCATGCTGCAACAGACCCAGGTGGCGACGGTGTTGCCGTACTACCGACGCTGGATGAAATCGTTTCCCACCGTCGCCGATTTGGCCGCCGCCGAAGAGTCCGAGTTGATGCGTCACTGGGAAGGCCTGGGGTATTATCGTCGCGTCCGATCGATGCACGCCGCCGCCAAGCAAATCATGACCGAGCATGGCGGCGAGTTTCCCTTGGACTATGAACAAGTGCTGGCGCTGCCCGGCGTCGGACGTTACACCGCCGGTGCCGTGCTCTCGATCGCAGCCGGCGCAAAACTTCCGGTGCTCGAAGGGAACACGCAGCGTGTCTACAGCCGATGGATCGCACTGCGGGTCCCGCCCACCGATCGCGACGCCAACAAACTGTTATGGGACGTAGCCACTCGGATGCTGCCCCGCAGCGGCAGCGGACAATTCAATCAAGCGGCGATGGAACTGGGCGCGTTGGTCTGTCTGCCCAAGAATCCGAAATGCGACCAGTGCCCGGTTCACAACCACTGCCGCGCCGCCGAACTCGGTCTACAGGCCGAGATCCCAGGAAAGATCAAACGCATCGCCTACGAGGATCGAACGGAATTCGCGCTGATCCTCAGCCGCGAACAACGAGGGGCGACGCAGTACCTTGCCCGCCCGCTGCCCGATGGCGGACGCTGGGCGGGGCTTTGGGATTTCCCCCGTTGCACCGACGCGGCGACCGAATCGGTCGACGCGGCGGCCGGCTGGCTGTCGCAGCAATTGGGCGCAGAAGTTGCCGCCGGAGTTCGGCTGCAGACCCTTCGTCATGCGGTCACCAAGTTTCGCATTTCGCTGCACGTGCACCAAGCAGCATTTTCAAATGCCGTGGCAGCCCCAAAATCACCGGCACCGTGGCAATGGGTCTCACTTGACCAAATCCGCACACTGCCGTTGAGTGTCACGGGCCGAAAAATCGCCGATTTCCTGGTCGATGACGACCAATCAATTTTGCCGCTCAGTTAGAGTGAACGTGGCGTAAGCTTCCAGCTTGCAATCCAGCTCGACCGCAAGCTGAAAGCTAACGCCAACGACTCCATCCGCTTTCCATCCCACCTTCGAGAGCCCACATTCACGATGTCAAAACCGAAACGTTCTTTGTTGCGATCCCTGTTTTCGCTGACACCGATTTGCCTTGCTTCGATCGGCCTGGTTTCGGTCGGCCTGGTTTCGATCGCCAACGCCGAGCCGCTGGACAGTTCTGCCCCATCCCAGTCCGCCCCTTCCCCATCCGCCACGATCACACTCGGCGAAGACCATTCGCTGCTGATGGGGATCCCGGGCAGCGGAAAACTGACGTTGCAAGAAGTCCGCGACTGGCTGTCCCAACCGAAGCAACATGAAACGTTATCGGTCACACTGCCCAAGGGGCTCAGCGCCGCCCAAGGAAACATCTTCATTCCGGAAGACAATCCCCTGACGCGGGCGAAGATCGAACTCGGGCGTCAATTGTATTTCGATCCCCGATTGTCCAATGACAACACGATTTCGTGTGCCTCCTGTCACGACCCCGCCCAAGGATACGGCGCCCAGACCCAGTTCGGCGTCGGGGTGCGTGGTCAAGAAGGCGGTCGGAATTCACCGGTCGCCTACAACCGCATTGTCAGCCAGGCCCAGTTTTGGGACGGCCGCGCCGCCACCCTGGAAGAGCAAGCGGTCGGCCCGATCGCCAACCCCATCGAGATGGGCAACAACCACGAAACCTGCGTCGCCGATTTGGCCGCCAATCCGATCTACAAGCTTCAGTTCGAGAAGGTGTTTGGCGACGGCGTGACGATCGACAATGTCGGCAAAGCGATCGCCGCGTTCGAACGGGCGCTCGTCACCGGACCGGCACCCTACGACTACCAAAACGATCTGGACACGTTTGAGAAACTGTTCGCCGACGACCTGGAGTACTTGGACGAAGAACCAGAGTTGAAGGCCCAATACGATGCAATCAAGGCCGCGATCGCGGAGAACCCGATGAGCGAATCGGCCAAGCGGGGGATGAAGCTGTTTGCCGGAAAAGCGAACTGTGCCACCTGTCATGCGGGGGCGAATTTCACCGACGAGCAGTACCACAACTTAGGTGTCGGCATGGAGGCGGACGAACCCGATCTGGGACGTTACGAGGTCACGAAAGAAGAAAAGGACAAGGGAGCCTTCAAGACACCGACGCTGCGAAACATCGCGCTCTCGGCGCCTTACATGCATGATGGCAGCCAGAAGACCCTTCAAGAGGTCGTCGACTGGTATGACAAGGGCGGACACAAGAACCCTTGGTTGAGCGACAAGATGAAGGTGCTGAACTTGACCGACCAGGAGAAAGCTGATCTCGTCGCCTTCATGAAAGAAGGCTTGACCGGCACGTTCCCCAAGATCCAAACGGGACGTTTGCCCGAGTAGACGGGCATTCCGTGAAACGGGGTGCATCATGTTAGCGGCAGGGCGCGAGCCCTCCGGTCTATCAACGCATCTTCGATGCTGCCACCGGACGGCTCGCGCCGTTCCGCTAACACCGCCGTTGCCAAGGCCGCCAGGACGCGTCGCGAACCGGCTGATGTCAATCGACGTTCAGCCGTTTGGCGCAAGCCTTCGTGTCATTTGTTAGCGGCAGGGCGCGAGCCCTCCGGTCTGTCGACGCATCTTCGATGCTGCCACCGGACGGCTCGCGCCGTTCCGCTAACACCGACATTGCCTTGAGGGATTCCCCGTCAACGTCTCACCAGGTCAACAAACCGTTCGAGTCGCCGTCTTCTTCCCAGTGGCGTCGGACTTCGCGTAGTCCATACGCACACATTTCGAAGTGCTCGCTCATGCGGTGGATCAGCTCCGAAGACGGTCGGTCGGCGCCGCCCTCGATCTCCGCGGCAATCGCGTAAGCGCGTTTGCCTTGGCGGCAGTAATCGATCAACTGATCCGGCGATTCACCGCGATTCTTCTTGGCCGACAAACTTTCCGGATACATGCCCGACCAGAACAACGTGAAATCGCCGACATGCCGATAGACTTCGCGCTTGGCCAGACCGATCCGGCGTTCGGCTTCGGAAATCATTTGCACGACGTGCTTGGTTCGCATGCCGTCGCTTTGTCGTAACGAATACAGCGAATCGACTCGCACAAATCGCAACATCAAATCGCTGACGTAGTCGACCAGTTGGACGTCCGCGACACCGAGTTTGGTGTGAAAGATAAACTCACTGATGCCGCGAAAGAATCGCTCGACCGTTGAACCACACAGTGCATCATGATCAGGTCCGCCCCCACCCTGTTCATCGTTACCGTGCCTATCAGGACCGTGACTGGAATCTGACGCCATGATGGATCTCCCGAAATAGAACAGTGCGAATTACCCGTTTTCGCGATGTCGTCTTTCGACAGCTAGCGGCAAGGCCTGGATGCCGTCAAGACCAATTTAGCATACTCAAAAATCAGTCGTTCGCACGAAGACTTCCCCACCAATCCGGATTTGGTTGCCAATCGGCCTCCAGAATCCGAGAATGGAATTCCTCCAGCCGCTGTTTCAATTTGGTGTGTTTTTCCGCGTAGTAGGCTTCGGTGGTTTTCGGATCGTAGCGTGGATCCGGTTCGGGCCGTTTCGCGTCCACATCGTTCAACCAAGTGTCCAGTTGCTGCCACATGGAAGCGGCGCGGGCGGGCTGGGTGCGTGACAGATCACTTTGTTCGCCGGGATCACTTGCCAGGTGATACAATTCGTTGCGTCCGTCTTCGTAGTAATGAATCAGTTTCCAGCCGTCCTGGCGGATGATCGCGTGCGGTTCGCCGCCTTGATTTCCGTAATGGGGGTAATGCCAATACAACGGTCGGTTGGGGATGGTGCCACCGGTCAACAGCGGCTTGAGACTGACGCCGTCTTGGTGCTGGGTCGGCCGCAGCGGCAGCCCACACAATTCCAGCAGCGTCGGGTAGAGATCCGCCCCGGTCACCGGCGTGTCGTTGGACGATCCGGGGGGCACCAAGGCCGGATAACGAATGTAAAACGGTTCACGAATCCCGCCTTCCCATTGCCGCCCCTTGCCGCCCCGCAGTGGCAAATTGGACGTGCAAAACGCATCCCCCGACGAGACACCGCCGTTGTCACTGGTGAAGACCACGATCGTGTTGTCCGTCAAACCGTTTGCGTCGATCGCATCGAGCACCAGTCCGACGGCGTTGTCGACGGTTTCCACCATACCGGCATAGACAGGGTGGTCTTGGACTTGGCGGACCGGCAACGTGCGATCGACTTGAAAACGTCCTTGCCCCTCGGGCAGCTCCGGGGCGAGCTTGCGGTATTTCTCCCACAGCGTTTTGCGAGTCTGCACGGGACCATGCACACTGTAGAACGACAGCATCGCGAAGAATGGTTTTCCGTCTTGTTGGTTGATGTAATTGACCGTCTCTTGGGCCAGACGCATCGGCAGCGATTCACCGTCGGGACCGCTGCTGAGCACCGGGTTGTCGTACGGGGCAAAGTAGCCTCCCGGTGGACTGCCCTTGTCGTGTCCGCCCTTGTTGACCTGGTAGCCGTGGTCGGTCGGCCAAGACCCCTTGTCACCCAGGTGCCACTTACCGGCAAAAAACGTGGCGTACCCGCCATCGCGAAGCGCCTCGGCGATCGTCACCTCGTCATGCGGCAAGTCGTGCACGTACTCCGCCGACAACAGGCGGTCGGGCCGCTTCCAATCGAGTCCCGTTTTGGCCCCGATCCAATCGGTGATGCCGTTGCGTGCGGGAAAGGTCCCCAATTGAATGCTCGCGCGGGATGGGCTGCACACACAACAGGTTGCGTAGCCGTTACGAAAACGCATGCCTCGTTCGGCGATGCTATCGATCCGCGGCGATTGGTAATACCTGCTTCCTTCACCGGACAAGTCGATCGCCCCCATGTCATCCATCAGGATCAGCACGACGTTGGGTTGTTCGGCGAAAACCTGCGATGAACCGAGGCACAGCGAGCCGATCAAGCCGCTGAGAGACAAGCCGATCGAAAACGTCAGTGATTTGATTCGCGGTGATTTGAGTCGCGGTTTTCGATCGTTCAAGACGAACCGAGCAGTCATGGAAATGGCCGGGGCAGACGAGGAGTCGGGCTGGGAGGGTTGCAGCAGACTATCATAGTCGAATCTCGCGAGTGCTTGGCCTTGGTGGGGGACAAGCGAAATCGGCAGGCCGCTCGCGCGGTCCTCTCCGGTTCGTATACTGTGACGATGCCCCAAGACAACGGAACACGCAGTCAAGAAACACGCTCGAAGTGGAAAACACTGGACGGTTCCCCCCGCGCGCGGCGGGGCCTCGGCCAGTCGACGATCATGAGCGTCGTTCGGCAGGCCCCGGTCGGCCCCTTGTCGCCGGTGATTGCATCCCTGGTCGTGGCGGTCTTGTTAGGGGTCACTCTGTATGTCGGCTGGTTGGTGCGTGAAAGCGTCCGGGGCAGCATTCGCAATTCGTTGGAAACCGTGCTGGCGGCCAACATCAACGCGCTGCAACTGTGGCTCGCCGACCAGCGTGAAACGGCAAAGCTTTACGCGGCCGAAGAAGGACTGCGCGGTTACGCGATCGAATTGTTGCAACAGCATTCCAAAGCAACCCAACCGTCAGGCCCTCATCAGTCAGCGATCAAGCAGGCGTCCAACCGTTCGGAATACTTGCAAGCCCTGACGGCTCGACTCCATGACGCCGGCTACCTGGGTTGGGCGATCGTGGATCCGTTGGGTGGCGTGCTTGATTCCAGTGACGCCCGATTCAACGGCGGCACCATCCCACTGGGCCAAGAATTGTTCGCGCGATTGACCGCCGGTACCGTGTCCGTGACACGCCCGTTCGAAATCGAAACGCGCCGCGTCAGCGATGGGGAGACGCCGTCCGGTCCGATGGCGGTCATGTGTGCGGTCGCCCCCGTTCGAGACGACCTGAGGACGACCGGCTCGGTGGCGTTGATGATCGATCCGTCGAAACAGTTCAGCAAGATCTTGTCGGTCGCGCAGATGGGCAGCACGGGTGAAACCTATGCGTTTGATCGTCACGGGGTGATGATTTCGAGCAGCCGTTTCGAATCCCAGTTGACCCAGGCGGGATTGTTGTCGTCAGGCGAAACGAGCCCGCTGAAGATTCATGTCCGCGATCCCGGCGTCGACATTCGCGTGCAGAACTCGGTGCCCGGAGAACCGGCGACGTGGCCGCTGACGTTGATGGCGGACAACGCGACGCGTGGAGGGGTCGGTTCGAATGTGGTCGGATACAACGGCTATCGAGGCGTTCGGGTGGTCGGCGCGTGGACTTGGCTTTCCGAATATCATTTCGGCATCGCCAGCGAGTTGGAGGTCGACGAAGCGTTTGCATCGCTGCAAATTCTGCGTAATTCCTTCCTCGCACTCTTCGGCGCCGTCTCGATCGCCGCGGCGATTCTGTTGGGATTGGTTTGGATCACACGACCTCGCGACATCAACGCAGACCGAGTAGAAGAACTGAAACGACGACTGGGACAATACGATTTACAACAGCGGATCGGACGCGGCGGCATGGGCACCGTGTACTTGGGCGAGCATGGTTTACTGGATCGCAAAGTCGCCATCAAAGTCCTTGAAAATGCCGATGCGACCGAGCGATCGTTGGCCAGGTTTCAGCGTGAAGTTCAACTGTCGGCACGCTTGAAACATCCCAATACCGTCGAGATCTATGACTTCGGACGAACCGACGAAGGCACGTTCTTTTACGTCATGGAGTATGTCGAAGGGATCTCGCTGGAACAGTTGGTGGACTACTACGGACGCCAACCGGCCGAGCGGGTGATTTACCTGTTGCTACAAATATGCGGGTCGATCGCCGAAGCCCATGCAGCGGGCTTGATTCACCGCGACATCAAACCCGCCAACGTACTGTTGACCTCCCGTAGCGGGATTCACGATTTGATCAAAGTGCTCGACTTCGGGTTGGCCAAACAGATCGACCACGACTCGATGCAATTGACGCGCGTCGATTCGCTGACCGGCACGCCACTGTACATGTCCCCCGAATCGATCCGTGATGCCGCCTCGGCCGACGTTCTCAGCGACATCTATTCGATCGGTGCGGTCGGCTATAATCTGCTCTGCGGTCTCGCTCCGTTGGAAGGCGAATCGGCGACCGACGTGTGCGCCAAAAAGTTGCATGAGGAACCGGAATCTCCCGAGCGACGCATCGGCGTGCCGCTGGCGAAGGATCTGCAACGGGTCTTGCTGCGCTGCCTGCATCTGGATCCGCAAGCCCGGCCCCAGTCCGCTCAGCAACTGGCCGGCGAACTGCTAGCTTGTGCGGACAGTCCCCATTGGACGCAAGCGGATGCTGCTTTATGGTGGCGTGAGATTTTCGACGGCCCGTACTTGGACGATTTTGAACTGAGCGAAGACAACCCATCGGCCGAAGGCACCCAAGGTGACACCGCCGTGAACGAAAAACGTCCAGCGGCAAGCCCACTGGCCCAATCAACGGCGAGCTGAACACCGGATATGTTTGGTCAAAAACGACGAAAACCCCCGACGCAGGTCGACTGGCCTCGTTTGAAAGCGTTACTCGAAGACGATGATCGTCGAGCCGCCGTCGAACGCCTGTACCCCGACCCACGCAACGAAAGTTACCTCTCGGCACTCCGCCGCGTCCAACCCGATCTGGCCGGCGATGTGGTTTCACTGGGACGTCAAGTCTTTCACGGTGCCCGCTTGGCCGATTACCCGACCCTGGCCGTCGCCGGGATGCTCAACAGCGGCAAGACCAGCCTGGTCGCGGGGTTGCTCAGCCGGCACGGTCGTGCCCGCACGCTGCGCGGTGTCGCCAACCGCCAAGGCACCCACCGATTCGTTTTGTGGCTGCCCCAGAAATGGCGTGAAGAACCCGCGTTGTGGCAGTTGTTGCTGGAAGATTTTGGTGATGCCGTCGGTCACTCCCCCGAGCTGTTGGCCGAAATGCCCGAAGAGGCGCACGAACAATACAACAACCGCAGCGGCGGCGTCGACGCGTTGGGCGTCCCGCTGGTCGCGACCGATCCGGCGTTGGATGATTTGGGGATCGGATTGCTGGATTGTCCCGACATCGTTTCCGATGAAGTCTTCGGAGTCGGGTCGCCGGAGCGGAGACGTGAACTGCTGGGCAAGGCATCGACGTTCTGCAGCGCCTTCCTGGTCGTGTCGACACCCAGCATGGCCCGCGACCGTTCACTCGGCGACATTCTGCAAACGATCTCGGATTTGATGCCCGGCATTCCACGTTTGCTGGCGGTCAACAAAATTCGTCCCGGACAGACCCCCGAAGACGTGTTGGAATCGTTCGAACCCCAGGCCAGCAAGTTCGGCGTCGAGCGAGTTTACGGGGCCTACGATTACGAATTGCCCAAGAGCGAACCCTTCATCCCGAAATCGGCCAAGGACGGGGACCAGGAAATCACGATCGAAAACCCCAGCGACGATCCGCTGCCCATTTTCTTTTCGCTCTCGACGCAGCCTGATGAGAACCCGCCGGCAGAAATCGGCAGCGATCGTTTATTGACCCATCTGACGCGCGAGTTGGATCGCCCGGAATCGTCGGATCGTTTTTTGATGGGACGTCACGCCGCACTGCGTCGCGCGGTTTGGGACATGGGGTTGGCCGCGGTCGAAAAGGACGCCGAGCAATCGCTGCGGTTGACCGAGCGGGCGCGGCAAACGCTGCTGGACACCACGATCAGCCTGTTCACGAAACAGACGACCGGGGGTGCGATCACGGAGGTTCGGATGCACCAATCCGAACGCATCGTCCGGCAGTTGGCCGACGCGTTCTGCGAAGCGGCGCCCTGGTACGCGCGCTGGGGGGTCAAGATCAACACGTTCATCCAAGGCCGCACCAAGGCGGCGTCCGATTTGTTCAAGCAGTACGTGCCGACCGCGATGGCGGAGCGTTATGCCGAATCGATCAAGGAAAAATTCAAGTCGAAGAAGGTCGGCCAACTCGTCGATCCGGAAGACCTGGACACGTCCCTTCGACGGTTCGGCGCGCCATTGACCTTGCCCCATTGGTTTGAAGGTCAAAATGATCCGATCGATCCCGCCGAGTGGACCCAGGCGATGCACGAGGTGTTGAGAACGTTTCATGAGAACGATCGCGTGGTGTTCGACAGCGATCAATTGCGGAGCGTGGCCGAAGAGATGTGGCGTCAGATCCCGCGTCACAAGAAGTTGGCCTTCGGGTTGACGCCGCTGGCGGCACTGTTGGCCACGTTCGGAAGCGTCTTGATGTTGCCGGTCGATTTCGGCGCCACCGTTCTGGTTGCCAACGCCTCGGTCGTCGAACTGCTGGCCGCCGCCGGGCTGACCGCTTTTTCAGCCTACTGGGCCGGCGGAAAGACGGCCCAGACGCTCAGCACCCAGGCCGCGGTCGAACAGATGTCGATGTTCTACGTCTTGCTGTGCCACCAAATCGGAATCGATCCCGGCAATCCGCTCCCCTCGATCCGTCTCAAACAGACCAACATTCTGTTCCCGACTCCGAATGTAAAGGTCGGCGTCGATGGCGGAGCAAACGCGACGCTCGCGGTCTATCGTATGAACCAAACGTTTCGTCAAGAATTGAACGGGATCCTGCCTCGCGAGTCCAAACATGCATGAATCCTCCGCAGACACCGTGACCCCTGACGACGAGTTTTTGAACCGGGTTCGTCGCGCCGGCGCCTCGGTCTTGGGTGACAGCGAAACGGGACGTCAAGTTCGATCGCTTTGCGAGGAACACGCCCGCGCGCGTCTCTTGATCTCGCAAGATCGGGCCGCCGGGGCGCTGGTGTTGGCGGTCGTGGGCGCGACCGGACAAGGCAAATCATGGTTGATCCGGCAATTGATTCGCCGCTCGCCGCTGGCCGCTTCCATCCGCAGCGGCAACAATGCCGACCAGGCGACGGAGGAACTGGTTTGGGTCGGCCCGCATCCGCCGGTGGATTTGGACCCTCGCTTTGAACGGTTCGTGCGAGTTTCCTCGGCCGACATGGAACCGATCGGCACGCCTTACATGCTCGTCGATGCACCGGGGGCGACCGACAACCGGCAAGGGATCGCCGACGTCGCCAAACGGGCGCTCTCGTTGGCCTCGGCCATCGTGTTGGTCGTCCGTCGCGATCAGATCCGTGGGCAAACCCCCGCCGCACTTGCGGTGGCCAGTGAAGGCACCATCGTGATCCCCGTGATCAATACGATCGGTGTCGACGACGCGGCGCTGCATGCGGACATCGATGCCTTCCTGGCGAACCTGCGGACCGCCGCACCCGAGAGCGTCATCGCCCGTCCGGTTCAGGTCACCGATTTTGAACTGGGCGGCGAAAGCGAGCAACAGATCGGCGCGCAAGCGGCCACCGAGCTGCTCCGCCAATTGAAAATCGAATTGGAAAACAACCCCGACAGCGATCGACGCAAATCGACTCGACTGGCTGCCTTGGACGGTCGCTTCCGATCCGCACTCAGCGCGCTGTTGGCCGACGAACTGCCCGGCCTGACCCGGGCGGTCAATCGGTTGAACGACGAGGCGACCAAACTGCCGGGCGAAGTCGCACAAACGCTGATCGGCCCCGACGGGCCGATGCAGGCCGCCGTTCGCAGCCGTTTGCGTTTGAAACTCTTAACCTCGACCGGTGCCATTTGGTTTCCCTACCGTTCGGTCCTGGGCCTGTTGAACCTGACGCACGGGGCCTGGGATCGCGTGCTGTTGTCGCTTTCGGGATCGCTTCCCTCGCTGGTCAGTACGATCTGGACCTCGACGCGCAGTCTGACGTCGGATCGCAATGCCAACGACGAACTTCGCGACGGGCTGCAACGCCGTAGCGCCGCGGCAGTCACCGATCGACTCGGGCCGCTGGCGGGACAGTTTCGAGAGGAGCTGGCGTTGCTGAGAAACGCCGATCAGGGTGACGACGGCAAATCTCTCCCCGGCGAACCGTTGCGCGTCACGTCACACTCCGAAACCCAACACGTCGCCTCGCTTGCCGGCATCGATGCCCTGCAAGAACGCTCGCACAAGATCTTCGAAGACGCGGTCGAGCAGAACTCGATCTCGCAGTCGACCGCCACGATCATGGCCATCGTCGGCACGCTGATCTTTTGGCTGCTGATGGCCGGCCCGTTTGTCGCCCTGTACGGCGAATACCTGAAAGCCAGTTACGAAACCCTGATCCAGGTCTCGGCGCAACAAGCCGGAGAGCCGCACCATCCGTTGGAACATTTTCCCAAGCCGGAATTTGCGATGGTGCTCACCAGCCTGGTGCTGTCGTTATTGCCGACTGCGATTTTCGCCATGATCGCGCTGTCGGTCGCACAGTCCAACGGCCGAACGCAGCGCGCCCAACAAGCCATTCGCCAGGGTCATGAAGAAGCGATCACGCAATTGCAACAAGACCGCGTGCTCCGACTCCGCTGGGACGATCCGCTGTTGACCGACGCGGAGTTCCTGGTGTCTGCCGGTCGACGCTAGCGGACTGTCGGTTGAAGCCCGCATGCGTAAGCAAGGGGCCACGCGGTGCCCTCTAGTTTGGGCCCGTAGGCTCGCGCCAAACGGCTGATGATCGGTTGACATCAGCCGGTTCGCGCCAGCGTCCGGGCCTCCTCGTCCTTAGACTAACCTCGCGGTTTTGAGCACGAGCCCTCCGGTCTTTCAAGCTGCGCACCGCGGAAACCAAAACCGCTCACGCCTTCCGTGCCGACAGTGTTTCGCGGCGGCGGTGAACTGATACACTGTGCATCCTCGTTCACCGCTTCTTGACCACTCATCCACCAGCCGATCATGCCGCAGGGATTGCCCCTCCACCTTGATGTGTTGCTTGCCCAAGGAAATACCGACGAGGCGGCCGAGGGCGCGGGCTTGCTGGACATCGTGCTCAGCGGTGGGATCGTCGGCGCGGTCATCTTGGTGGTGCTGCTTTCGCTCAGCTTTTTGGCGGCCTATCTGGTGTTTGACCAGGTAATGACGCTGCGTCGTGGTGAAGTCTTGCCGGAAGGGTTGAGTGAAACCGTCCGCCAGGCCTTGCTGACCGGCCGGTTGCAGGAAGCCGATGCGGCCTGTCGGCGTGAACCGAGCGTTCTGAGCGTGGTGCTGCTGTCGGGGATTGCAGAAGTCGATTACGGCTGGCAGGGCGTTGAAAAGGCAGTCGAAGACGCGCTCGCCGAGCAGTCCGCTCGAATGATGCGGCGGATCGAGTACCTGTCGGTGATCGGCAACATCGCCCCGATGGTCGGGCTGTTGGGCACGGTGACCGGGATGATTTTTGCGTTCCAGCAAGTCGCCACGACGCGGGGAGCGGCCGGTGCCGGTGACTTGGCCGAAGGGATTTACCAGGCGTTGGTGACCACCGTCGGCGGCTTGGTCGTCGCGATTCCCGCGTTGGCGGCCTATGCCGTCAGCCGCAACCGCGTCGACACGCTGATCGCGGACGTCGCGTTCCAAGTCCAGCACGCGTTGGCCCCCATCAAACGCCGCCCCACCAAGAACGTCGCCGCCCCCAAACGGTCGTCGTGAGCGTTTCGTCGATTGACGCGCCACTGGCTGACGCCACGTGCTGAGACGCAGCCCGGCGGGACGCGTCAGCGACCGGCGGGCGATCGTTCTCCCGTCCCCCACACGGCACCGGCGGCCTACCGCAGTCGACGATTCGGCGTCGGCTTGGTAACCTCACCGGCGTTTCCATTTCGCGCCCTCCAGCCCCCCCTTTGTCCGCCGATATGGCCGTATTGATTCAAGTGCGAAACGCCCACAAGCGTTTCGGCGACCAAGTCCTGCTCGATGGTGCCGACGTTTCCCTGGTTGACGACGTCAAGGTCGGCTTTATCGGCCGAAACGGCGCCGGCAAAAGTACGTTTTTGAGGGCGTTGCTCGGCGACGAAGAACTGGAACAGGGCGAGGTCATTCACCATCCCTCGCTGCGGATCGGCTACCTCCGCCAACACGACCCGTTCCAACCGGGGGAATCGGCGTTGGATTTTCTGATGCGGGAAAGCGGCCAGCCCGATTGGCGTTGCGGTGAGGTGGCCGGCCAATTCGAGCTGAAGGGAGACTATCTGACCGGCCCGGTCAAAGCGCTCTCCGGCGGGTGGCAGACGCGGGTCAAACTGGCGGCGTTATTGCTCAACGACCCCAACCTGTTGATGTTGGACGAACCGACCAACTTCCTGGACCTGCGAACCCAGATTTTGTTGGAGCACTTTCTGCGGACCTTCAATAAGGCGGCATTGATCGTCAGCCACGATCGCGCGTTTTTGAAAGCGACGTGCTCCCAAACCTTGGAGCTGTCGCGGGGCAAATTGACGATGTACCCCGGCAAGATCGATCGGTTTCTGGAGTTCCGCGAGGAGCGTCGCGAACACGACCGCCGCGTCAATGCCACCGTCGCTGCCAAACAAAAACAGTTGCAGCGGTTCATCGAGAAAAACCGAGCCAACGCCTCCACGGCCAGCCAGGCGCGGAGCAAGGCGAAACAACTGGAACGTCTGCAGACGAGTGAAGTGGAGGTCGATGAGCCGACCGTTCACATCCGCGCACCGCGTGTCACCCCGCGGCAAGGGACGGTGATGCGGACCGAGGAGCTTGCGATCGGCTATCCGGGCCACACCGTCGCCGAAAACATCTCCCTGGAAATCGAACACGGCCAACGGGCGGCCATCGTCGGTGACAACGGCCAAGGGAAAACGACGCTGCTGCGGACCCTCGTCGATTCACTCGCCCCGATCCGTGGCGAGATCAAGTGGGGCCACGCGACGGAATTGGGCACCTACGCCCAACACGTTTACTCCAGCCTGGATGATCGGCGGACCGTGCTGGAGCACCTGGAGTACGAATCTAACGCGGACACCACGCGACAGGATTGCCTGGCGATGGCCGGTGCGCTGCTGTTTCGCGATTCGCACATCAACAAGAAGATCAAGGTACTCTCCGGAGGAGAACGCGCGCGATTGTGCATGGCCGGCTTGCTGCTGGGTACCGCCAACGTGCTCGTCTTGGACGAACCGGGCAACCACCTGGATGTCGAAACCGTCGAATCGCTCGCCGATGCCCTGATCGACTACCAGGGCACCGTGATCTTCACCTCGCACGACCGACACTTCATGCAACGGGTCGCGACCAACGTGATCGAGGTTCGCGACGGAACCGTCAAGAATTACTTCGGCAATTACGAGTCCTATCTACAGAGCGTCGAAAGCGAGGTGGACGAAGGCGAACGGGAACGCGACCGAATCGCCGGAAAAGCCTCCCCGCCACCTCCGACCAAAATCGCCAGTGCCGAAGACTACCGGGCCAACCAGCGTCAATCGCGAAAGACCGAAAAGGAGATCAAGAACCTGGAAAAGAAGATCGCGCAGCTCGATGACGAGAAGAAAGCCGTCAACGCAAAACTGTTGACCGAAACAGACCCCGACGAAGCGGTGCGGTTGCACGACAAATTGACCGAGATCAGCCAAGAACTCGAACAAGCCGAAGAGCGTTGGATGGAGCTGAGTGAGTTCTAACCCGGTAGGTCACGCTGCGCGTGACGATGGGTAGACGAAGGTAGGTCACGCTGTGCGTGACGATGGCGTTGACACCCGGCATGCACAGCATGCCCTACTTGCCGCAATCCCGGCATGCACTGCATGCCCTACTTGCTGCAAACCCGGCATGCCCTTCTATCGCCGCGAAAACAGATCACTGGTCACGATGTGTTCGATCAGCTCTCGCGTCGGATACTCGTTCTCGGCCAGCTGTTGCAGAATAGCATCGATCGTCGCCCGGTCGCTCAACTCGATTCGCCGCCCCAGTGCATAGGCGAATAACTTTTCGGTGAACGCTCGTGCGAAAAACGCTCGGCGCTGCACCAACAGCGTCTTCAATTCCGCGACGCCGTCAAAGGCTTGCCCGCTGGGAAGTTTCCCCGACGTATCGATGGCCGCCTTGTTCTCATAACGGGTCCGCAGTTCACCGATCGGATCAAAACACTCCAGCGCAAAACCGAGCGGATCAATTTTGCGATGGCACTCGTTGCAAGCCGCTGAGGTCCGATGCTTCACTAACAAGTCGCGCACCGACGTCGCCCCCCGCACATCCGGATCGATCGCAGGCACATCGTCCGGCGGAGGCGGCGGGGGAGTCCCGAGCACGTTTTCCAACATCCAGACACCGCGGACGACGGGCGAGGTTTCGATCCCGTTGGCGGACACCGTCAATACACTCGCCTGCCCCAACAGTCCGCCACGTCGCCGGTCGCTGAACACGACTTTGCGAAACGCGTCGGCCCCTTCGGCCGGCACCTGATCCACGACGCCGTAAAGCTTGGCCAGGTCTCGATTGATGAACGAATAGTCCGCATCCAGCCAGCGAACGACCGACGCGTTTTCATCGATCAGGTGACGCAGAAAGGTGCGAGTTTCCCGTTTCATGTCGGGCTGCAGATTGGACGCGTAATAACGCCAAAACTGATCCCGGTCCGGCGGCATCTCGCCCAACGCGCGCAGATTCAACCAGGCATCGGTGAACCCGGCAATCATCGCGTCGGACTTGCGATCGGCCAGCAATCGGCGGGTTTGCTCGAGCAATGCCTCGCGGTCCAATCCCTGTGCATCGGCCATCTCTCGCAAGCTCGCATCGGGCATCGATCCGGTCAGAAAGTACGACAACCGGGCGGCAAGCGCGTGCTGGGAAATCGGATCGGTTTCGGGAGCGCAATCGGGATGCAGATACAAAAACGCCGGCGAACAAAGCACCGTCTTCAATGTGTCTTTGAATGCACCAAACGGGTCGCGACCGTGCTGCAGACGCGTTTGATAGACCGACATCAACCGATCCAGTTCACCCGGTTTCAGGGGCCGGCGATAGGCGCGGCGGGCGAACGCTTCGGTCAACTCTCTGGCGTCCCCGGGCTCGAACCGGCCGCCGGGCAAGACGCTTGCCAGGGTCGCGCTGGGCCACTGTCGAAAAATCGGACCGCGAATCTCGACTTCGTGAATCCGGATCTGCGGGACCTGTCCGTAACGCAACATCACGTTTCGTGCGCGAACGATTCCCTGGCCGCCGCGGGCGTGTTCAGGCAAAGTGTCGGCATATTTACGGTGTAGCCGCGTGTGCAGCGGACGCACTTCGCGCAAGCCATTTTCGAAGGTGAATCGCGGAGTGAAACCGCGATCCAGCGGCACCTCCATCGTGTACCACTGCGGCTCGCCGTCTTCGATCGTGCGCTCGGCCAGCAAGGGTTGAATCGGCTGCATCGTGTGCAAGCTGCCCGCCTTGGCGTTGCCGGGACGGATGCCCAAGCGATACTTTTCACTCAAGTCGATCTTCAGGTCGGCTTCCGAATACGGCGTGTCACGGTGAAGGGCTTGGGCGAGCACACGAACTTCATAAACGCCGTCCGACGGCACGCCTTCGGCAAACGCTTCCAGCGGCCCGTAAGCCCCCTCCGGCCGATCCGCCAGCGGACTGTCATACAAACACAGATAACGAAATTGAAACGCCGCCCGGTGCGCCCCATCCAGCTCGGGTTGCTGGCGAAAATGGTCGTCAAAGTGCCACGTCCGCTGTTCGGGTTGCGTCCGGTTGGCCAGCGCTTTTTCGACGATCGCATCGGCCGCGTCCAGGTACTGTTCCAGCAAGTACCCCGACGTCACCAAGGCGTCACCGACGTTGTCCAATTGTTCGACGGTGTTGTCCCGCGGGAATCGATCGCTGGGATCGAACATCGACATGTCCATCTGGAACAGGTCGCTGACGGTGGCGAGGTACTCGCGACGCGTCAATCGACGCAGCACCGTTTGGCCGCCGGTGCTGGATGACTGTTGTCGCAGCTGCTGCAACGACGCTGTCAACGAATCGATCGCCGCCTGACGATCCTCACGTGTCGGCTGCTCCGCGTCCTCCGGTGGCATGTCGCCGAGTGTCAACTGGTCGATGATCTCCTGCAAGATGATTTGCGTGTCGTGATCGGTGGACGACAAATCGAGCGCATCAAATTGACGCTCACCATTGGCGTCATCGGCATTGTGACAATCGACACAGTAGGTTTCTAAGAACGCGATCGCATCCTCCGCCAGGCCTCGCGGTTGCGCAAACCCGACCAGCATGGCAAACCCGACACAAAGGGCGCGCGCCATCGTGGAAAAACGCATCACGCCAACTCCAATCCCGAGAGGGTGCCGGTGCTGGTGGAGAAACGTTCGGCCGGAATCCCGAACCGATGCAGCAAGGTCAGGTACAGGTTGGTCAACGGGGGACGGTGCGAAGACGACGAATCAAACCACATCGTTCCGCGATGCCGCAGCCCTCCGCCGCCGGCGACGATCGGCAGGTTCGTGTTCGTGTGGGAGTTCGCGTTTCCCATGCCGCTGCCAAACAGCACCGACGTGGTTTCGAGCAGGTTGGAATCGCCGCTCTCGGTCTCACGCAGCTTGGTCAGGAACCGCGAAAACTGCTCGACCTGATACGATTCAATCTTCTTCAACGCGTCGATCGACTCCTTGCGTTGGCCGTGATGCGACAGCGAGTGATACCCGCTCTTGAAACCGAAATCACGGGCTTCAAAGTCGCCGCCGATTTCCAGCGTTGCGATTCGAGTCGAATCGGTTTGCAGTGCCAGGGCGATCAACTCGTACAGCATCGGCAGATCGTCAACCATGTTCGTGTTGGCCGGTGCGGCAAACGGCGCCGGAGGTTTTTCGATGTCGATCCACTGTTTTCGATTGCCCAACCGTTTTTCGACGTCGCGAATCGACGTCAGATATTCGTCCAGCTTTTGCGCGTCGCGGCGATTGAGTTGTCTTGAAATGGTCTTGGCGTCACCGTTGACCGCATCGAGGATTGATTCCTGCATGCGAAACCGATCCGCGGCGCGCTGCTTGTCGGCCGGTTTGACGCCGACAAACAGCTTCTCGAACAATTCCCGCGGTCCCGTGATCGGAGGGACGCGGGTGCCCGAGCGGCTCCATGACATTTGGCATCCGCCGTGGATTCCCGAATCGCTGCCGACGGTCAACGAGGCGAACCGCGTGCGGCCGGCGATCGTTTCGGCGGCGAATTGGTCCAGCGTGATGTTCCCGTCGGGCATCGATTTGGCGTCCACACTGCGAATCCCGGACAGGAACGCATGAATCGCGAAATGGCCGCCCTTGAGCCCGTGGTCCAACCCGCCGATCACGGTGAAATCCCCGGCATGCTCGGACAGCGAGGCGAGTGTCGTCGACAGCGAAGTCGCGTTGTCGCGGGCGGTCGTGGATTGATCCGCCGATGGCTTGCCGGGCCAAAATGCCTCGGGATAAAAGCCCAACATGTTGCCGATGCAGACCATTCGGCGGGGCGGTTGCGAGGATTCGGCAGACGGCGGGGACGGGGAATCCGATTCGCCTGCGGTGGCCCGGTTGCGGAGCGAATCGAACGCCGGCAGAGCGATGGAAATCCCTGCGGCCTGCAAAATGGATCGGCGACCGACGCCCCGTGGATTGGGACGATGTCGATTCATGGCGAGAGACCAACGGCTGGAAGTGGCGAGAAAGAAAGGGGGGACCGGCAAAGCGGCACCGATCAGTTTACACGAAAGGCGAACGTTCCCGAAATCCAGTCCGTCCGCAACGGGCCGTTAATCCACGTCGACTTTGCCGATTGGTCCAACGGTTCGACAGAGCCGCGATGGATTGGTCGATGTTTCTAGTGCGATCTCTTACGACCCCTGGCGCGATCATCCGATCGAAGGCGAAATGGAATCAAAGCTGCCTGAGCAATTGGGAATTTGGCGACTCGGATCAAGTCTGTGTACCAATTCGGCGTTTTGCGTCACCTTCGCCCAACCGGTCGATGCCGTCGGTAGCCCGCGTTGGGACTACGCGATGAAGCTGGCGACGTTGCCCGACGGCCGCGACGGAATCGCCGAGTCCATCGCCGCCGGAGCCCAGATCCGGCATCCCAACGTGGTCCCGATTCTGGACGGAAACGCCTCCGGAGCGTGGCCGTACGTGACGATGCCGCTGCTCGAGGGGCGGACGATGAAATGGCATCTGTCCAGCGGTCCGCGAAAACCCTTGCCAGTCGCCCTCTGGCTGATCCGACAGATTTGTCAGGGACTCGGCGCGATCCATGCCGCCGGTTGGACTCACGGTGACGTCAAACCCGACAACGTGATCGTAGGCAGCAACGGACATGTGACGCTGATCGACCTGGCATTCGCCCATCAAGGCACGCTCGACCAGTCGGCACCGTTCCGCGGCACGCGGCAATACGCCGCGCCCGAGCTGCTCACCAATGCATCCTCGGGAAGCCCGGCGAGCGACATCTTTGCCACGGGGCGAATGTTGTGGGAATGGCTGGCGCGGGTGGAAACCACCAACGAACAAATCCTCAGTCCGGCGTGTGAGTTGGTCGAGTGCATGGTCGACGCGGCACCCGAAAACCGTCCAGCCGCTGACGAGGTGACAGCGACCTTGTTGCGAATGGAAATCGACACGCTCGGCGAACACATCGTCCCGGCCCGGCCACGTCGTGCCGCGTAGCGCTTCTTCCCGATTGGATCTTCGGGCTGCGTTAGTCGAGCGGAAAAGGGGCAGGCAGTAGCTTGCGGAACAACGAAACGGGTGCTGGACCCACGGATAGCAGCGCGAACCCACGGATTTTTGCCACCCTGTCATCCGCGGGTTCGCGCTGCCATCGGTGGGTATGATTTCCGCTGATTCGCCCGGTAACTAACAGGGCTAAACCTTCGTCGCCCAACGGTATCCGAACAGTTCCTTGGCCGAACTGGTGCCGAACGAATCGGTCAGGATGTCAAAATGTTTCAGCTCCACGTCGCAGGGGTGCGACACGCCGCATGCCCGGCCGAGCTGCAACAACTCCTTGCGCAATGTCACCACGTAGTTGGCAAACCGATGCGCCTTGTCGGTCGGATCCAACCCTCCCATCAGCCATCGATTTTGGGTCGCGATGCCGGCCGGACAGTGCCCGGTGTGACAGCGTTGTGCTTGAATGCATCCGATCGACAACATCGCTTCACGACCGACGGCGATCATGTCGCAACCCAATCCGAACGCCAGCAGCGCGTTGTGCGGGAAACCGAGCTTCCCGGATCCGACGAAGACGATTTTTTCATGCAACTCCGCATCGCGAAAGATGCGATACACCGAACTCATGCCCAGCTTGAAGGGCATGGCGACGTGATCGGAAAACACCAACGGTGCCGCGCCCGTTCCGCCTTCGCCCCCATCGATGGTGACAAAGTCCACGCTGCGACCGGTCTGTTGAATCCGGCCGGCCAATTCGTGCCAAAATTCCATTTGCCCCACGGCGGATTTGATGCCGACCGGCAAACCACTTTCGTCGGCAAGCCGTTCGACAAAATCGAGCATCGAGTCGACGTCACTGAACTCACGGTGCGACGCCGGACTGGCACAATCCTTCCCCATCGGCACGCCACGGATCTTTGAAATCTCGTGGGTGATCTTTGCCGCCGGCAGCAACCCGCCGCGGCCCGGCTTGGCTCCCTGGCTGAGTTTGATTTCGATCGCGCGAATCGGATGCGATTGGACCACATCGCGGAACTGCGCGATGTCGAAGCCTCCGTCAGGGGTTCGACAACCGAAGTACCCGGTACCGATCTGCCAAATCAGCTCGCCGCCTTTGCAGTGATACGGTGACACGCCGCCTTCGCCGGTGTTGTGCAAACATCCGGCAAGCGCCGCGCCCCGGTTGAGCGCTTCGATGGCCGGGCCGCTGAGCGAGCCGAAGCTCATGGCCGAAATGTTGACAATCGAATCCGGCCGAAACGCCTTGGCACGGCCCTGAGACGCCCCCATGACTTTCTTGCACGCCGCGGAATGATTCGGGTCAAAATCGTCTTCGCCCGGCAAGGGATCGCTGAGCGGAAACGGGCTGTGGCGAATGATCAAGTAGTTCGGGGACGATTCCAACTCGTTGTCCGTCCCGAATCCGAAGTAGTTGTTGTCCTTTTTGGACGAGGCGTACACCCAGCGCCGCTGATCCCGGCTGAAGGGTCGTTCCTCATCATTGTTGGTGACGATGTATTGCCGCAACTCGGGGCCGATCGCTTCCAACCAGTATCGAAAATGGCCGATGATCGGGAAATTGTGCAGAATCGCGTGTTTCTTTTGCAGAACGTCGTAGGCGACCAAGGCAAGCAGAACCACCGCGATGATGAGCGTCATCCAGACCCAATTCATGTCACTTCCTCTGGTTAACGACGCGGCTGGACATCCCCTTCCCACCACTGAAGCAAGTGTTCGAGCCGCTCCAACGTTTGGGGACGCGACGATGCAAGGTCGTTGGTTTCGCCAAGATCGCTATCAAGATTATACATCCATTGTGCCGTGTTCGTGCCCTCACGCTTGCGGACCAACTTTAGATCACCATCCCGCACCGCCGTCCACGTCCTGTTGCCACGGCGGCCGCGCCAAAACAGCGTCCGCGGAATGTCGTCGCGCTGCTCGGCGACATGTGACAGGATATCGATTCCCTCCAGCTTGCGACCCGGAACATCCGCCCCCGCCAACGTCAGAATCGATCGCGTCAAATCAAACGTGACGCAAACCTGGTCGCTGACCGTCCCGGCGGCAATTCGATCGGGCCAGCGGACAATCAGCGGCACGCGAATCCCGCCTTCATACGTCGTGCCCTTGCTGCCGCGGAGCGGCCCCATGTTCCCCGCACCGGCGAACCCTCCGTTGTCGGAAACGAAGAGGACGACGGTGTTGTCGGCAACTCCCGAATCCTCAAGCGTCTTCAGAATCCGGCCGACTTCTGAATCAAGATCCTCCAGCATCGCGATGTACGCCGGCGGATCAAACGCCATCCAATTCTCTTCCGTGACGACCTTGTCTTTGTCGCCAGGACCTTGATAGGGAAAGTGCGGACACTCATGCGAGACATACGCGAAGAACGGCTGGTCTTTGTGACGCTTGATAAATTCGATGCTGTCATCGGTGATCAAGTGCGTCATGTAGCCGTCACGTTCGATCGGCTGCCGACCACGAAACAACACGTGCAAGTCGCTAAGTTCACGATGGTTGAAGTAGTGGACGTTGCCACCCAAGTATCCGACGAACTCGTCCCAGCCGTATTGCATCGGATTGAACTTGGGTTCGTATCCCAAGTGCCACTTGCCAAAAATGCCGCAACGGTAGCCGGCCGGCTTGAGCAGCGCCGGCAGAACGGCATCTTCGACCGGCAACCCCAACTCATGTTGTTCGGCCAAGCGGATCGCATCGTCGTAGCGTCCCACGTTCCCGGTTCCGATCGCACACTCCAGGCCGCCCACTCGCTGTTGATAGCGTCCGGTCAACAGTGCCGTCCGAGTCGGACTGCATTCAGGCCCATTGGAATAGTGCTGCGTGAAACGAACCCCTTGCTTTGCCAAGGCATCAATGTTCGGTGTCTTCGCGACCGGGTGACCGTAACACCCCAAATCACCGTAGCCCAGGTCGTCAGCAAGAATCAAAACCACGTTGGGTCGCTCCGTCGACTCGGCCCCCACGACGTCGGGATGAAGGGCATGTGTCAGCAGTGCTGCAAACGCCGAACAGACGATTGCAGCGACTTTATGATGCATCTGAGCCCGGCATGCTCGGCGGTATGGTCGGCGGCATGTTCGGCGGCAACCAGTCTTTCGGGTACGGGGCATCCTGTCGGCAAGCAACTGAATCATGTTGAATTCCATCGGTTGGAAAGCGGACGCTCGGCATTCGTTTCAAACCCGAGCTCAACGAGACACCCGTACCGGCAGCCTCTTTCGCAGACGCTTCTCGTTTTCCGGTACAATGCGAACGGTCAACTCTAACCAAACACTCGTGTCCATGAGTAAGTTCCTAAGTATTAGTTCTCAGGCACTCATCAGAGACGAACGGACCATCGCTGCGAACAAGCATGGTATGCCTTTGACGCTCGACCTGCTACACGAAGCCATCGCCGCCATCGACATAATTTGAATCGCATGCAACCGTCGGTCTTGGAGAATCTGGAATGAATCGCGACGCAATCGTCGGATGCATCTTGGGAACCGCCGTGGGTGATGCGATTGGACTTCCTTACGAAGGCCTTTCACCGAAACGGGCCGAGAGGTTGCTGGGAACACCGGACCGACACCGATTCTTCTTTGGTCGCGGAATGATCTCCGACGACACCGAGCACACGTGCATGGCGGCTCAATCGCTGATCGAAGCGGGTGGCAACGTTGATGCGTTCACGAAACGATTCGCAAGACGTCTGCGGTGGTGGATCCTGGCTCTGCCGGCCGGCGTGGGCAAGGCGACCGCAAAATCTGGAATCAAACTCTGGCTGGGCTGGAAACCAGAAAACGCCGGTGTGTTTTCAGCCGGGAATGGTCCGGCGATGCGGACCGCGGTTTTCGGCGCGGCGATTGATGACGTCTCTCTGCTGCGTGAACTGGTACGTGCTTCCTCGCGACTGACGCACAGCGACCCGAAAGCGGATGACGGAGCGATCGCGGTCGCATTGGCGGCCAAACACGCTCGCCAAGGCGCGTCGATCAATGCAGACGTTTGGCTCGGCGAAGTGGTCGATGCAGTGGGCGACGATGGGGCGGAGTTGATCGACTTGCTCCGCCGGGCGATCGACAGCGTTCAAGCGAACGAATCGACGTTGGCCTTCGCAAAATCACTCGGACTCCAGCGTGGCGTCACCGGTTACACCTATCACACCGTTCCCGTTGCAATCCACACCTGGCTTTCTCATCCCCAGGACTTCCGGCAAGCCGTCACCACGATCATTCAATGTGGCGGTGATGCAGACACAACGGCAGCCATCGTTGGCGGAATCATCGGAGCGGGCGTGGGGCCAGAGGGGATTCCCACCGACTGGCTCGATCGGATCCGCGAGTACCCACGAAGCGTCCGTTGGATGCGTGAGCTTGGTGAGGCGCTTGCCGACTCGCTTGAGCGCAACAGCGTCTCCAGGGCACCCAACATCAACCCGATTGCGGTCGTGGTCCGCAATCTGCTTTTCCTCGCCATCGTACTCTTTCACTGCTTCCGGCGACTCGCTCCCCCGTACCGTTGACCATCACGGATCACTCAATCAACAGGCCGCTCGACCGCCGGCACGCCCGAAACGCTTGGCGAGCGTAGAAACGGCAGGGAAAGCCGGCTCGAGGCAAAGGCGACACGATTGCGTCAACCTCCCCCCCGACGCAAGCAGAAAAAGGCGTGCAATTTCGCATCGTCAGGGCAATCATTTGCGTCAGTGCCACGACTTTTGAATACCATCGGTAGCCCAGCCGATCACGCGACGCGATCTTCGACAACGGATTCCAGCGACGCGTTACCTCGTTCGCTGTGGCACCCTCGCGGCGGTGGTGGTGCACGGGAGGTGCGAAAAAGGCTGGAACCGCCCCCAGCGGCCGGCCCCGCTGGTCGGTGGCGGGCTTAAAATTTGCGACTCGCGTGTGTTTCTGGTAGCCTGCCGAATCCACTGGCATTTGGCTAAACCTTGTCTTCGGCTCAAATGATTTGCGACGCGCGAGCAGCCGTTCGTGACTTGCCCACTTGGAATGCAACAGGCAGCTGCAGTGAATTCAACCAAACGTCCCCGAATCGCACTCCTTGTCGAAGCGTCGCGCGCCTACGGACGTGAATTGCTTCGCGGAGTGGCGTTGTTCTCGCGGACGCGTGTGGAGTGGTCGTTGCTGCATCAAGAGATGACGCTGGATTCGGCGATCCCGGATTGGATTTTCAGCTCGCGGATCGACGGCGTGATCGCCCGCGTGGACTGGCACACGATTGAACCGCTGCGTCAATTGCGAGTGCCGATCATCGATGTCCGCTGCAACCGAAAATTCACCGGCGTACCGCAAGTCGAAACGGATAACCAGCGTGTCGCCGAAATGGCGTTTTCGCATCTGTGGGAGCGTGGGTTTCGACGATTCGCTTTCTGTGGGTTTCGATTTGCCACGTATTCCGACGCCCGACTGGCCGCGTTTCAAAAATTGGTCGATGCCGCCGAATGCCCCTTCGATGTCTACCAATCGCCCGGCGTCCCCGGCACCACGTTGACACAACTGGAGGAGGCGGGGGTGCTGGAATTGGAATCGTTGGCGAAGTGGTTATCGACGCTTTCGCGACCGACCGGTCTGTTGGTTTGCAATGACATTCGCGGGCAACAGGTTCTCAACGCGTGCCGGCTGTCCAATATCGCCGTCCCCGATGACCTGGGGGTGATCGGCGTGGATGACGACGACGCGATCTGCTTGCTGTGTGACCCGCCGCTTTCAAGCGTCCGGCCCAACGCGGAACAGGTCGGTTACCGGGCCGCGGAGATTCTGCAACAAATGATGACTGGTTTACTGCCTGAAAATGAAATCGAGTACGTTCCGCCCATCTCCGTCTCCGAACGCCTCTCGACGAAAGTCGTGGCCGTCGACGATGTCGAGATCGCCCGCGTGTGCCGATTCATCCGCCAAAACGCCTGTTCTGGAATCAACGTGGGCGACGTCGCCGAATTCACCTCCCTTTCCCGCCGTCAATTGGAGCGGAGGTTCCGGGAAGTCCTGGGCCGAACACCACACCAACAGATCACGATCACCCAATTGGAACGCGTCAAGCAGTTGCTGTTGGAGACCGACATGACGCTGGAGCAAATCGCGGCGAAGACGGGCTACAGCCATAAAGAATGCTTGGGCGCAGTTTTCAAACGCGAGACCGGCGAGTCACCCGGCGAATTTCGATCGAAACAAACCCATGGCGATCCCACGCAAACTCCGCCAGTTCCGTCAAAAAGCCGCTAGCATTCCGTGCCACCTTTCCCTCTGATGCCCCCTTCACGATTCGTTCCCATGCTTCGGTCTTTCTTGATTCTGATCTGCTTCGGCGCAAGTGTCACCTGTTCGCAGGCCCTCGACATCTTCGTCAGTCCTGCGGGCGACGATGCCAACGACGGCTCGTCCGCTGCTCCGGTGGCGACGCTTGCTCGGGCACAGACTCTCGCTCGTCAATCGGCCGGAACCGCTCCCGTGACGGTCTCCGTCGCAGACGGCGTTTATTACCTACCCGAAACGCTCCAGTTCACCGCCGCCGACTCCGGCGCGGCCGATCGACCGGTCCTCTACCGTGCAGAAAACGAAGGCAATGCCGTGCTCAGCGGCGGCACAAAACTCGACCTGCAATGGCAACCCTTTCGCGACGGAATCTTTGTGGCATCCACCGAACCGGGACTGGCGATCGACCAGCTGTTCCTGGCCGGACGCCAACAACGAATGGCTCGTTATCCGAATTACGACGCGGGGAAAAAAACCGAAGCCTATCAAGGCTATGCCGCCGATGCGTTCTCCAAACAACGTGCCAGCGGTTGGACCGATCCCACCGGCGGGTTCATTCACGCCATGCATCGGGCCCGCTGGGGAGGATACCACTACCGGATCACCGGCAAGGATTCTGATGGCGAAGTGACCTATGAAGGCGGCTGGCAAAACAACCGCCAAATGGGCATGCACAACGACTTTCGCATGGTCGAAAACATCTTCGAAGAATTGGACGCGCCCGGCGAATGGTATCACGACGCCGGCGCGAACCGCTTGTACTTCATCCCGCCCCCTGGCGTCGACCTGAGCCGAGCGACGATCGAAGTGGTGCGACTGCGACACCTGATCGAATTCAACGGCTCCGCCGACGCCCCCGTGCGGTTCATGACCCTCCAAGGATTCGTCGTTCGGCATGCCGCGCGGACCTTCATGGAAACGAAAGAACCGCTGTTGCGATCGGATTGGACGATCTATCGCGGCGGCGCCGTGTTGCTCTCCGGCACCGAGGACATTCAGTTGCTCGACACCGAGTTTGATCAGGTCGGCGGCAATGCGATCTTTGTCAGCCGTTTCAACCGCCGTGTTGTCGTCAAGGGTTGCCACATCCACGACTGTGGCGCCAGCGGTGTTTGTTTTGTGGGTGCCCCCGACGCCGTTCGCGATCCGCTATTCGAATACCGCCAGAAGAACGATCTGAGCAAGGTCGATCGCACTCCGGGGCCGAAGTCGAACCAGTACCCGGCCGACTGCGTCGTCGAAGACTGCTTGATTCATGGGATCGGCCGAGTCGAACGCCAACCGGCCGGAGTGCAAATCACGATGGCACAAGGCATCACCGTTCGCGATTGCTCGATCTATGATTGCGCCCGCGCGGGCATCAACATCGGCGACGGTGCCTGGGGCGGCCACCTGATCGAACGCTGCGATGTCTTCGACACCGTGCAAGAAACCCACGACCACGGCTCGTTCAACTCCTGGGGACGCGACCGTTTTTGGAGCAGTGACCGGAACGCCAGCCAAAAAATCATCGACCAGGAACCGCAGTTCCCGTTCTTGGACGCCGTCGAGACGACCGTGATTCGCAACAGCCGCTGGCGCTGTGATCATGGTTGGGACATCGATCTGGATGACGGCTCCTCCAACTACGACATCTACAACAACCTGATGCTTTCGGGCGGCTTGAAGTTTCGTGAAGGCTTTCGCCGTCGAGCCTGGAACAACATCACCGTCAACAACGGTCTGCACCCGCACGTTTGGTACAACAACAGCGGCGACGAAGTGTTCAGCAACATCTTCATGGCCGCACCACAAGGTGTCCGTGCCCCGACGCCGACCGCCAAGGGAAAACGGGTCGATCGCAACCTCTATTTCGGGCACGATCCGGCGATGAAAGATCGTTACGCCGAATTTGGTTGGGACCGCCATTCCATCGTCGCCGATCCCCAGTTCATCGATCCGGCCAGCGGTGATTTCCGTGTCCGGCCCGATTCGCCAGCCTTCGACATCGGCTTTGAAAACTTTGCGATGGATCAGTTCGGCGTCAAGAAACCTTCGTTGAAACAGATCGCCGAAACGCCCGAGATCCCGGCCTTGGAGATCAAAGGTGAAACGGCAACGCCCCGATCGGACCGCGGGCGTGTCGCCACATCGCAGCCGTCGTTTTGGTTGGGTGCCCGCGTGAGCGACCTGACCGGTTCCGAGTTTTCAGCCTATGGAGTGTCTCAAGAAGAGGGCGGTGTCGCGATCAAAGAAATCAATTCCGGTAGCGACGCCGCCAAGGCGGGACTGACCGAGGGAGACTTGATCCAAGGCATCAACGCAACGCCGGTCAAACGGGTCTCCGATTTATTGTCGGCCTACCAGCAAGTCGGCGACGCAGTGTTGACGGTGAAAGTCATTCGAAACCAGCAGCCTGTGGTACTGTCACTTCAAAACGCACCCCGCATCGTGATGGAATCCGCAGGGACTGCCGACGACTTTTTGGCACTCGCGCTGACAGGAAGACCATCGGGCAAGGTCGACGCCACCCCATCGCCCCGCAACGCACCGCCGGCAACGCTGATCGACGGCAAACTGCAACACAGCTACGGCCCGGTTTTCGCCAACGGCGTGACCACCGGAGCCTATCGCTTGGACCTGGGTGAATCAAAAAACATCTCTTCGATCACCAGCTGGTCGACGAACCTCAATGGTCTCCGCGGCCCACAGAGGCTGACGCTCTATGGAAGCGGTTCATCCACCGACCCCGGTTGGGATGTTTCCGACCGATCCAAGTTCACGCCCCTGACCTCGATCGATACCCGTCGAGCAGCGCAGGACGTGTTCAATGCCGTTGCGTTGCGATCCAAGCCGGGGCAGCCCCTGGGGAAATTCCGCTGGATCGTTTGGAGTGTCCAACCGGTGACCGATCGAGCGGAAAACACCGCGTTCCAAGAATTGCGTGCGCAATAAGCGTGTTCGTCGCGCCAGTTTCCAGCTCGCCACCGTAGCACTCGCGACCGCACCTGGATCGAGGGGACCGGGAAAACATTTGCCGACGAACGACCAGCGGCCTGCCCGTGTCGCAAATCGTTCGCCGCTCGACGCAGCTTTTGATTGACTTTCCCCACAATTGAAAGATGTTGTGTTGCACTCCCGATACGAGGGTCCCCTCAACCCTCATTGTCCCCTCCGGCACCGGCCCCACCCCATGCTCCGCGTCTTGCCCGTCCAGGGTTGCTCCGCCTGCATCACGCGTTTGAGTGTCTGCATCATGCGTTCGGTCACGACCGTTCTGGTGGTGTCTCTTTTTTCCGTCGTTGCCATGGGTTCGGTGCAACGCTCGCCAGACCCATTGGCATCCACAGCATGCCCGACGCGGTGATCCGCGAAAGGCGACGATCCGGCATCGAGTACAATTCATTTGAAAACGATTCCCCCAATAAAGATTCAAGTCGTATCCATGAAGTCTTCTTGCTTAGCGGCGATCGCATTGGCGTGCGTGTTGACATCCTTCGCGGCCGCTGATTCACCGCGTCCCAACATCGTGTTTATCTTTGCCGACGACTGGGGTTGGGGTGATCTGAGCTGCCACGGGCATCCCTATGTCAAAACGCCCAATATCGACCGACTGGCGCGTGAGGGAACGGATTTCCATCGCTTTACTGTCGCCAGCGGCGTGTGCTCGCCCAGTCGAACGGCGGTGATGACAGGACATTTCCCGGCCCGCTACAACATCGATGGGCATTTCGCCTGGGTGCCCAGCAACGCCAAACGCAACATGCCCGATTGGCTGGACACCGACACTGTCACGCTTCCTCGGTTGCTACAGGGAGCCGGATACGCCACGGCGCATTTCGGCAAATGGCACTTGGCCAACGACATGATTCCCGATTCCCCTTCGCCGGGAGAATACGGATACGACACCTACGGAGCGTTCAATTGTTCGGGTGAGCAAATGCCGGTGCACGAAGACGCCGATCATGCAATCGAGTTCATCCAAAAGAGTCACCAAGCCGGCAAGTCGTTTTTCGTCAACCTTTGGATCCATGAACCGCACACGCCTTTTCATGTCCTGCCGAAGTACCGTTGGCGATTTAGAAACAGCGGGCTCGATGAAAATGATGAGATCTACGCCGCAGTTTTGTCGCACGCCGATGATCGCATCGGCGAGGTTCTCGAGACGCTCGAAAGGCTGGACCTGGTGGACAACACGCTGGTCATCTTCAGTTCAGACAACGGGCCTGCCCGCAGCCGGCCGGGCACGCCGCTAGCCCTCAGCTACGACACCGCCACGGGTGCGGGCTTCGGGATCGCCGCGGCCAAGGGAATCACCGCCGGACGCAAGGGCTACAAAGCGTCGCTGTTCGAAGGCGGCATCAACGTGCCCTTCATCGCACGCTGGCCGGGCAAAATCGCCGCAGGCAACATTGATAAACGTTCGATGATTTCGGCCGTCGATCTGTTGCCAACGTTTTGCGAAATCGCCGGCGCCGAGTTGCCCGAGTCGTATCAGCCCGATGGAATCAGTCAGCTCAAAACGCTTCAGGGTGATGTCAGCGATGGCCGCGACAAACCGCTGTTCTGGAAGATGAAGGGCAACGGCAAACCCGGCCAAGCCGACTCCTTTCATTGGGTCGACTATTGCATCGTCGACCAAAACTGGAAACTCATCAGCGACGAAGCATCCTCGTACGTGGAGTTGTATGACATCGTCGCTGATCCCTATGAAAAGCAAGACATGAAAGAATCGCACCCGGACGTGGTCGCGCAGCTGACTAAAAAACTTGCCGCCTGGAAAGCCACGCTTCCGCCCAAACCGAACCCCAAGAATTTTTCGTCGTTGCGTGACTGAACGAAACATTAGCTGCTACGAATCAACGCTCACGCAATCGCACGAACATCAACACCATGAATCACCGAATGAAACTTCTGCTGCTGACCCTGCTATCGTTCACCGGCGTTGCCATGCACCAAGCGGCTGCGGTCCATGCAAACGATCACGCGTGGGTGATCGACACGCCAGACGAATGGAAGCAAAACACGACGAAACGAAAGGGAATTCAGATCAACGACGGGATGGCAGTCCCCACCGAGCAAAACGCTTCACTGGTGAGCGTCTTGAAGACGTTTGAGACCAAACGGGTGGCCGACGCGATTCAATTCGACCAGTCCCCTGAATGGTCCAACTGGAATCAAACCGACGATCTGGGTCCGGTGAATCTCGGCGACGCCCCGGTGATGCTCAGCCTCGGTCCGGACAACTACTGGATGTTTGGTCGTTGCGGTAGCGGCCGAAAAAGGGGCGACACGTCCAAGCTGCCGCCCTTCAAGCCTGAACCGGCAACGCTCGATGGTTTCGACATTCCCCTGCAGACAACCAGGTTTCCGAATCAGTTCGATGCCGCCGGTGGACTCCAACCGAAACTGGGCGGATACCACGCCTGGCAAAGCAAAGACATGGTCAACTGGGTCCATCACGGCCCGATCACCGAAAAAGCTTCCGCATGGATGACCACCGCCGAGTATGCCGATGGCAAAGCGTACTTCTACTACGACTTTCCCAACGACCAGGATCCACACGTTTACGTCGATGACGATCTGTTCGATGGCCGGCCCGGTGAGAACAAAGGGATGGCCTACGACGATCCCTCGCACGGTTCTGATTGCGGAATCATTCGTGACCTGGACGGTCAGTTCCACTTGATCCTGGAAGATTGGAGCCCGATCAATGCCCAACGCCATGCCTGGGATTCTCCCTTGGCGGCACATGCGGTCAGCCCTGATGGAATCCAGGATTTCAAACTGCTGGCGCCGCCGGTAGACGAACGCACTCAACCGACGGGCAGAATAGGAACCTACAAGCATCCCCACTGGGTAAAAGAAAACCCGGAACGTTTCAAGACAAACGTTGCCGAGTACGAAATCCACGAACCGGAACAAAACGCGTACGGTGACTGGGCGGCGATCTCGATCGGCGGACAGTACTATCTGTTCTGCGACTATGACCCGGCGGACAGCAAGACGATGAGCGTCGGTCGGTTTACCTCGAAAAGCATCAATGAACCCTTTACCTGGTGCGGCAACGTCGGTCGCGGCCATCCCGATCCCGACATCATGTTCGCCGAAGGACAATTCTATCTCGCCACGCAACAGAAAATGGATTTCGTCAGCCCGGGACCTTGGGTCGAGGAGGTCGTCGTTCGTGTCGGAGTCGACGAGGACAACGACGGATCGATCGACAAGTGGACCGAGTGGCAAGCCGTCAAAGAGACATACGACTACATGCCGGGGTTCGCCAAGCAGGTCGCCAAGACTCCGGCTCGACTGGACCTGTCCGAGTTACCCGCCGGCTATGGGTTTCAGTTTGAGGTCAAGATCAAAGACAGCACCGAGAATCAATCGAAACCGATCCTTGATCGGGTGACGTTCGCCTTTCAAGACGACACCGCAAAGTAGTGCTCCGTCCAGATTTGAACTAAGGGTTTCGTTTGTCGAGCGGAAAAGGGTCAGGCTATTACTTGCGGAACAATGAAACGTTTACTAGACCCACGGATGGCAGCGCGAACCCACGGATTTTTGCACCCTTTCATCCGTGGGTTCGCGCTGCCATCCGTGGGTATGATTTCCGATGATTAGTCCGGAAAAATTGCCGGAGTACGGCCCGCCAATGCATTCGGCGGATCGCAGACGGAGCCAAAACGCTTGGCAAGTTCCACTACCCCCAAATTAAATATTGCCAAAGCACCAACTGAGCAGCGCCAGTCCGTTCCCCAGTCCCGATCCGTTCCCTCCTTAAGAGTTCCACGATGACGCAACCGATTTCACTGACGCCATCGACCAGCCATCCGGTCGCCCGACGCGCGATAACCGCGGCGCGCAGAATCACAGGGCCGATTCAGTATCTCGCCTTGATTGCCCTGTCTGTCCTGTCCTTCGTCGGATCGGGTCACGCCTGGTCGGCCGAGGTGGAACGACCCCACGCGGTGATCGTCGTCGGCACGCTCCACTATTCGCCGGAGTTGACGATGCCGGTCTTCGCCAAAGAACTGGAGCGATTGGGATTTCGCATGACGATTGTGATGGGGGAAGGAAACCCAGAAAAGAAGACCGAAAACGTGCTGCCGGGCATTGAAGCGTTGGCCGACGCCGATCTCGCAATCTTCTTCATGCGTTTCTTGAAGTTGCCCGACGATGAATGGCAACCGATCGAAGACTACATCAAATCCGGCAAGCCCGTCATCGGCCTGCGGACGGCGAACCACTCGTTCAAGTATCCGGCCGACCATCCGCGATTTTCATGGAACGATGACTTCGGCCGACGGGTTTTGGGAACGCCCTACATCGTGCACCAAACCAGCGAAACGCAAATCAGCGTGGTCGAGAAGTCATTGGATCACCCGGTCATGTCCAACATCACCAAAACGAAGTGGGTCTCGCCGGGGACGCTCTACCTGACGCGACTGCAGGACGGTTGCATTCCGTTGGTGACCGGTTCGGGACAGGGACGCGTGCGGACACTCAAAAAGGCGTTCGGCACGATCGAAGTCAAACAGCACGAGTCCGATGTGGTCGCTTGGGCGTGGGAAAACGAATGGGGCGGCAAAGTCTTCGGGACGTCGTTCGGTCACCCCGGTGACTTTGCCGAAGAATCGTTTGTTCGGATGCTGATCAATGGATGTTGTTGGGCAGTCGGCCGACCGGTGCCCGACGCGAACGAAACTGTTTCGACCTGGCAAATCCAGCGTGTTGACAAGAAACCCAAAAAGTGAACTCCCCAAAACGTACGATGAAACCCATTGCTATCGTCGCGATCCTGCTCGGCGGCTTGACCCTTTCGGTCGCAAATGCCGAGTCTCCGATCCGTCCCGGTGATCGCATCGCGATCGTCGGCAATACGTTCGCCGACCAGCTTCGGATTCACGGTTACCTGGAAACGGCGTTGCTGCAACACGCCAAAGGCATCTCGATCCGCAACCTGGGTTGGGGCGGCGACATGTTGACCGCTCGCGACCGACCGACAAATTTCCCAACCGAGGAGTCGACGCTCCGCGATCACAAAACCGATGTGATCATTGCCTGCTTTGGCATGGGTGAGTCCTTCGGCGGAATCGAAGCATTGGACCAGTTCCGGCAAGATTTAAAATCCTTCATCGCCTCGCATGCCGGCAAACAATACAACGGCGAATCGGAGGTGCGTCTGATTCTCGTCTCACCAATCGCTTGCGAAGACCTCGGCAAACTGACGCCCGATCGAGACGCGCGCAACGATGTTTTGAGGGCATACACGCAGGCGGCAAACGAGGTCGCAGCGGCTGCGGAAATCCCGTTCGTCAATCTGTTTGAAACGTCGCTTTACCTGATGGACGAACCGGTCGGTCCAAATTTGACCACCAACGGCATTCATCTGAATCGATTCGGCTACTGGGCGATCAGCCACGAATTTGCGGGCCAGTTGCTGGCATCGGATCAGCCGGATCATTTTCGGCCGTGGCGGATCACGATCGACGCGCGAGCCAAGACGGGGCAGGGACGAGGCGTCGAAGTCTCGGAATTGACGGTCGATGTTTTTCAAGCCGCTGATCCCGAAATCACGTTTCGCGGGGCCGAGACGACCGCGCCGCGGTTGCCGCCGCCGACCGACCAGCCGTTGCCCCCGCCGCTGGCCTTTCATCGCGATACGATCGTGGTGCAACACTTGCCCGCCGGCACGTACCAATTGACCATCGACGGAGAACACGTCGCAACTGCGGCGGCCGACGCTTGGGGACAAGGCATCGCGATCGACCATTCACCCGCCCACCGCGAGGCAGAACGGTATCGCGCCGACGTCAACGATAAAAACCTGCAATTCACCTACAGCTGGAAAGCGCTGAATCAAGTTCACATCGTCGGAGAACGAAAACACTCCCCCAGCGGTCGAGCCCTGCCGGGTGAAGTGATCGAATTCAATCGACTCGCCAATCAACGTGACGAAGCGCTGCAAAGTGGAATCCCACTGAAATCGCGTCAATGGCGAATCGCACGCGTCGAACGCTGAAGAACCATCTTTCCCAACCGCTTTTCTCTCGTGTTGAACCCATGAAACGATCCCTACGCATCCTATTGTGTCTTGCCACGGTCGTCGCAAGCCTGGCGGGAACAGGTGCCGCCCAAGACGCCAGCGGCATCAAGAATCTGAAAGATGCCGACCTGGATCTGATGAACAACCATGACCCGTCCTCAGAGCTGGAAAACTTTGAGCTGCTGGACGGTTATCAAGCCAACCTGTTCGCGGCCGATCCGATGCTCGCCAACCCGGTCCACATGCACTGGGACAGCAGGGGCCGGCTTTGGGTGGCCTGCTCTTGGGCTTACCCGCAGCTCAAACCCGGCGAAGTCGCCAACGACAAGATCATCATCCTGGAAGACACCGACAACGACGGCGCCGCCGACAAGTCCACGGTGTTCGCCGACGGACTTTACCTGCCCACCGGAATCGAACTGGCCAACGGAGGTTGCTATGTGGCGCAATCGCCGGATGTGTTTTTCTTGAAAGACACCGACGGAGACGACGTCGCCGATGAAAAGGAACTGGTGTTGACTGGATTCGGGATCGAAGACAGCCACCACAGCATCAGCGCGTGGCGGCGTGGCCCCGGTGGATGGATCTATTTCCAAGAAGGCATTTTTCTGCACGCGCAAGTGGAAACGCAGTATGGGGTGTTGCGAAACTTCAACGGCGGCGTCTACCAATTCAATCCTCGCACGCTGGAACTGCGAATGTTCTGTCGCGGCACCGGCGGCAATCCTTGGGGCCATGTCTTTGATCGCTGGGGCCAATCCTTCATGGTCAACAACCCTCGCATCCTGTACCTGTCTCCGGCCAGCGGCAATAGCGGCGAAGCGGTTCGAATCGCGCCCTTGATCAGTACGGAAAAGCAATGCGGCGGCGATCTGGCGACGGGCAGCCATGTCGGCGATGACATTCGCGGCCAGTTGCTGACCGGTCGTTTCAAAAGCCGCACTGTTGTCCGGTACGAATTCATCGAAGACGGTGCCGGTTTTCGGGCCAACGTCCTCGAACCGCTGGTCAAATCAAAACACCCCAACTTTCGGCCCGTCGATGTCAAGATCGGACCGGACGGCGCGGTCTATGTCGCCGATTGGTACAACTCGATCATCAATCACGCCCAACATGATTTTCGCGACCCGCGCCGTGATCACGACCACGGACGCATTTGGCGGATCACTCACAAACAGCGACCACTGGTCGAAAGACCGAAGCTGCATGGAGCGTCGATCCCGTCGCTGGTCAACCAACTGAAAAGCCCGGAAGATTGGATCCGTCACCAAGCCAGAAAAGAACTCAGCGAGCGGGACCCGGACCGCGTGCTCGCCGCGGTGGAAGCTTGGGTTGAATCACTGCCCGATCAAGACCCCGATTACGACCATCATCTGGTCGAAGCCATGTGGGCTTGCCAAAACGTGGAACGCGTCAGTGAATCCATCCTCGCCCGCGTGCTGGATGCGAAAGACGGACACGCGCGTTCCGCCGGAGCGAGGGTGATTCGATACTGGCACGCTCAGTTGTCCGATCCGATCGCGATGGTCGCCAAAGCGTCGGCGGATGCGTTCCCGCGGACCCGCATGGAAGCCGTGTTGTCGGCCGGATTCATCCCCAGCTCCCAGGCGCTCCTGGCGTGCTTGAATGCGTTGGACCATCCGCGAGACGAGTTGATTGACAACGCGCTTTCGCAAACCATGAAAGCGCTCGAAAACCACTGGCGCCCGGCCATGGAGTCGGGCGAGTTGCAGTTCGCCAAGCCCAATCACCGAGACTATGTCGAACAGGGTCTCGGCATCGGTCTGGGTCGCACACTTGCCGATTTGCTAAAACAGAAATCTCCCAGTTCGCAAAGTCTGCAGAGTATCCAAGCCCAGTTGATCAAGGTCGGAACCGAAGACGACATTCGGATGATCGTGACCGCCTTCACCAAGGGGAACGGAATCCGGTCGGATGACACGTCCATCGCGATGCTGGAAACGTTGCAACAGATGGCAAAGCGGAAAGGGGTGACGCGACTGAGACGCATCATGCGTGGTCTGAGGACGCTGCTCGATAGCGACAACGAAACCGTACGCGTGCTCGCCGCCAACAACCTGGGCGCCTGGCGTGTCGCCGGACGAGACGAGCTGGCCGCACTGCAAGAGGGTTCGCACAGTCCGGCGGTCAAGCAAGCCATCGCCGTGGCGCTCGCCCAAACGAGCGCCAAGGCTTACACGGAACCGCTGGCGAATCTGGCGGCCGATGGCGATTTGGAAACTCGCTATGCCGCCGTCGCGGGCTTGGCCCACATCGATTTGGATCGGGCCGCCAAGGCCGCCGCGACGTTGATGAGCGAAGACCCCGGCCGGGCGAATCCCGTGCCCGTCGTGCAAGCGTTCTTGAATCGACAAAACGGCGGAGCACGGCTCGGCGAATCGCTGGCCGACGTCACGATTCATCCGTTGGTCATCGACCGTGTCAGCCAGTTCCATCGCGAAAGTGGTTTGCTGAGCGACACGCTTGAGAACGTCTTCCAGCCCTCGACGACATCCGGCTCGCTGACGAACGAACTGTTGGCCGAAGACATTGAGTCGCTGGCGGCCGACGCGGAAACACTTGGCGACGCCGCGCGCGGCGAGCTGATCTACCGCCGCAAATCGCTGTCCTGTACCCAGTGTCACGCGATCGGACCGGCCGGACCGGTCATCGGTCCCAATTTGGTTGCGGTCGGTGCCGCCGCCAAAACCAAGTACTTGGTCGAGTCGATTCTGAGTCCCAATGCGGCGATCGCCGAACACTATGAAACCAAAGCGTTTCTGCTGGACAGCGGCAACGTGCGAACCGGGATCGTGACGTTCCGCAACGAGCAAGAAGTGGTGCTGCGCGATTCCTCGGCGCTCGGCCAAGAAGTCCGTCTCGCGACGGATGAAATTGAAGCGGAAATCTCCGCCAAGTCGCTGATGCCGGCGGGATTGGCGGACCAGCTGAAGGACCGCAATGAGTTTCTTGATCTGGTCAAATTCATTTCGGTTCTCGGAAAGCCGGGTGACTATGCCAACGACGAGAGTCCCGTCATCCGCAAATGGCGTGTCCTTGCAGCCCCCGACCTTGCAGATCCCGACCAAGCGACGCTGCCTGACGGCGATGCCGATTGGTTGCCGGCCTACAGCATGGTGCGTGGCGAGCTGCCGGTTGCCGATTGGCCCGATTCCGAAACGGTCTTCGCCCGCGGATTCGTCAACGTGCTCGTCCCAGGCGACGTTCAGCTGGATTTGAACTCCAGCGACGGCTTAGGGCTGTGGGTCGACGACGGGCGGATCGATGACCTTGCAGCCCCGATCCATTTGGAGCGTGGTCGGCATGCGATCACCTTTTCGATCGACCGAAAACGCCGCGACGTTGGGCTTCGCGTCGAGCTCAAGACGTCGGGCAAAACCAGATTGCAACCCGAAGGCGGGCTTTGATCGAAACCCACGGTGTCGCATTCACCGCCTCAATTGACGCAAAACGTTCTTTAAAAACACCGTCAGGCGGCTACATTCGGTCTTGTTCATGCAACCACCGGATTGCTGCCACCGAGACGCATCCGACGAAACCATCCTCGTAAAGTGAAGCGAATGCCTGATCGAATTAACCAGTCGCGATTTCATCCGTCGTCCCGTCTGCTGCGTTCGGCGCGACAGGGACTGCTCGCCGCGTTTGCTGTGGTCCTCGTCAACTGCCACACGGCTCAGAACGATGTCAACGCGCAGCAGGCAAACGCCCAACAAACAACTGCCCAACAACCGCCTGCGCAGCACACCGAAGTAACGCCGGACGCGAACGACTCGCGGATCGCGTGGTGGCGTGAAGCAAAATTCGGCATGTTCGTGCACTGGGGCGTCTACTCAGTCGTCGGCGGTCAATACAAAGGCCAGGAATTGCCCAACAGCGCCGAATGGATGATGGCACGCGGAAAGATTCCGATCGCCGAATACGAACAATACGCCAAGCAATTCAACCCGGTCGACTTTGACGCCGACAAGTTCGTCGGACTGGCCAAGCAAGCCGGCATGAAGTACCTGGTCATCACGGCCAAGCACCACGACGGCTTTGCGATGTTCGACTCCAAAGCGACCGATTACAACGTGGTCGACTTCAGCCCCTTTGGCCGCGACATCATGAAGGAGCTGGCCGAGGCCTGCCAAAAACAGGACATCAAGTTTGGGTTCTATTATTCCCAGGCTCAAGACTGGCATCATCCGGGTGGCTTCGGCAACAGCTGGGACAAGAGCATCAAACGCGTCAGCAGTGACCAATACGTGCGTGAGAAGGCGGTTCCGGAAGTGCGGCAACTGCTCACCGAGTACGGGCCCATCGGGATCTTTTGGTGGGACACGCCGCGGGCGATGAGCGAAGAAGCGTTCAACAGTTTGCACTCGCTGACCAAGCTGCAACCTGACGTTTTGACCAACGATCGATTGGGGGAAGACTTTCCCGGCGACTACAAAACGTTCGAGCGCAACATTCCCCGGCAAGCCCCGCAAGGCAAAGACTGGGAGGTCTGTATGCCGATCAGCGGCAGCTGGGGATACAAAAAGTCCGACACGAATTTTAAATCCACCCGCACGCTGATTCGAAATCTGGCCGACATCGCCAGCAAGGGCGGAAACTATCTGCTCAACGTGAGCCCGACGGGAAAGGGCACGTTGTTGCCCCAAGCGGTCGAACGACTGGAGCAAATCGGACAATGGATGCAAACCAACGGAGAATCGATTTACGGCACGACGGCCAGCCCGATCGGCGAGCCGGATTGGGGACGCTGCACAGCCAAAGCCACCGGTGACGGCACGGTGCTGTACTTGCACGTGTTCGACTGGCCGCAAGACGGCAAGCTGGTCGTCCGCGGGTTGGAAAACGACGTCCGATCGGCCAGTCTTCTTGATGGTGGTCAAAACCTTTCCACCCAGACGGTCGACGACGGCATTCTGGTCAGCGTGCCTGCGGATCCGCCGGACGACAACAACAGCGTGATCAAGTTGATCGTCAGCGGAACACCTGAAGTCCGATCGCTGCTGCCCACACCTGGAAAAGACGGTGTGCTGGAACTGTTTGCCGACAAAGCCTTCATTCACAACAACGAAGGCAGTCGCGATGCCGGCCTTCGCGAACACGACGGAATCCCGCACGTCGGGTACTGGCTGGACGACCAAGCCTGGGTCGAGTGGGAGATCGAAATTCGCGACCCCGGCGTCTACCAGGTTTCCGCCGTGATGTCCGTGCAAGAAGCGCAGACCGAATTCCGAGTGTCGGTCAACGATTCACAGCTCTCCGCGTCCGTCCCTTCGACCGGCAGCTATGGTCGCTACGCCCAACGAGATCTGGGCACGATCCAGATCAGCAAGGCCGGGCGGAAGAGTGTCCGCGTCATCCCCACACCCGGCTCGTGGCAGCCAATGAATCTGAGACAATTGACATTGAAACGCGTGAGCAAAACCGACGTCGATTGATCGCCACGCGACCACAATCACCGGTCGAGCTTTGACAGCCGTTGCTGTATCATTCGATTCGCAACGGCTTGCTTTACCAACATCGCCATCTTCGGATTCGCGGTCCACCTGTTCTCCGGCAAAAGGGAATCGTCCAAAAACCTCCACCATGAATACACCTTCATCATCTCCCAGCGTTTGGAACGGCAACCTCCCCAAGATCGGTATCCGACCCACGATCGATGGACGACTCGGCGGCGTCCGTGAATCGCTCGAAGACCAGACGATGAATCTGGCGAAACGAGTGGCCGAATTGATCACCACCAATGTTCGCTACCCCAATGGCGAACCGGCCGAGTGCGTGATTGCCGAGACTTGCATCGGCGGCGTCGCGGAAGCCAGTCGCTGCGAAGACCTGTTTCGTCGCGAGAACGTGGGGCTGTCGTTGACGGTCACCCCGTGCTGGTGTTACGGATCGGAAACGATGGACATGGACCCGCTACGTCCCAAAGCGGTGTTCGGTTTCAATGGCACCGAACGCCCCGGAGCCGTTTATCTGGCGGCGGTCCTGGCCGGACATTCTCAAAAAGGTTTCCCCGCATTCGGCATCTATGGACGTGACGTTCAGAACGCCGGAGACGCGGCGATGCCTGCCGATGTGCAAACGAAGATTCTAGATTTCGCCCGCTGCGGTCTGGCCGCGGCGTTGATGCGTGGCAAGTCCTACCTGTCGATGGGCGGAACGTCGATGGGCATCGCCGGTTCGATGGTCGACTACTCGTTCTGGGAAAAATGGCTGGGCATGCGTGTCGAAGACATCGACATGAGCGAGTTCATCGGGCGGATGAACAAGGGCCAATTCGATCAAGCCGAATACGAAACGGCGCTCGGCTGGGTGAAAGAGAACTGCCCCGAAGGCGACGATTACAACAGCGATGCCACCAAACGCTCGCGCGAACAACTCGATAGCGAGTGGTCCGATGGTGTGAAGATGGCGTTGATCGCCCGCGACTTGATGGTCGGCAACCCGAAACTGGCCGAGATGGGACTGAATGAACAGGCTCACGGGCACGGCGCGATCGCATCCGGTTTCCAAGGCCAGCGTCAATGGACGGATCATTTTCCCAACGGCGACTTCATGGAAGCGATCCTCAATACCTCGTTCGACTGGAACGGCAAACGCGCCCCGTACATCGTTGCCACCGAAAACGACGCCATGAATGCGGCGACCATGTTGTTCGGTCACCTGCTGACCAATTCGGCTCAGGTGTTTGCCGACCTGCGGACGTACTGGAGCCCTGACGCGGTGGCGTCGGTCTGTGACGGTTATCAGCTTGATGGGCCGGCCAGCGACGGTCTGCTGCACCTGATCAACTCCGGTCCGGCGGCGCTCGACGGAACCGGCCAACAATCCGCCGCCGATGGCACGCCGACGATGAAGCCGTTCTGGGAAATCACCGACGACGAAGTCGAAAAGTGCCTCAAGGCGACGACGTGGCATCCGTCGATCACCGAGTACTTCCCCGGCGGCGGCATGAGCACCCGCTTCAAAACACGCGGCGGCATGCCGGCGACGATGACGCGAATCAATTTGGTCGATGGACTTGGCCCCGCCCTGCAGATCGCCGAGGGACACACGATCGAACTGCCCGACGACGTCCACGACACCTTGGATCAGCGTACCAATCCGACCTGGCCGACGACCTGGTTCGCTCCGATGCTGACCGGTCGCGGCGCGTTCACATCGACCTACGAAGTGATGAATCACTGGGGCGCCAACCACTGTGTGATGACCGCCGGTCACGTCGGCCACCTGTTCATGACCTTGGCGTCGATCCTTCGGATTCCCGTCTACATGCACAACGTCGATCGGGCCCGTGTTTTCCGGCCGAGTGCTTGGAATGCATTCGGGACCGACGATCTGGAGGGCGCCGACTTTCGTGCCTGCGAAAACTTTGGACCGCTGTACGGACGAAAATAGCCGCTGCGGATGGTTTTCCGTGCGTTGCGAACGCAGCACGAAAGCGCCGCTTGCTGCGAAGCGTCGTCGATGCCGGATCATCTGACAACAGCGTCGCTGCCGTCACCCGGCGGCGGCCCCACCACGCTCCGACGAGCGTGGCTACGATATACTTTTACCACCCCATGCTGGGCAACAGACGTGATGAATCAACAACAGATCCTCGAATCCATGCTCGAACTGTCTCACTTCCTGGGTGAGGAACATCGGCAACTGGCGATCCTGGGCGAAGGCAACACGTCGGCAAAGATCGACGCGGAGACTTTTTTTGTCAAAGCCAGTGGCAGTTGCCTGGGAACACTCGGCGTCGACGATGCGGTCGCCTGCCGGTTTGATGCGCTGCTGCCGATGCTGGACGAAGACGCGATCGGTGACCAGGAAATCGAGGATCGGTTGCTCGGCTGTCGCGTCGATTCGACCGCGAAGAAACCGTCCGTCGAAACACTCTTTCACGCCTACCTGTTGTCGCTGCCGGGGATCGAATTCGTCGGCCACACGCACAGTATCGCGGTCAACCGCATCCTCTGCTCGCCGCTGGCCGAGCAATTCGCGACGCAGCGTTTGTTTCCCGACGAAGTCGTTTGTTGTGGGGCACAGTCTGTTTCCATCCCGTACGTCGACCCCGGACTGAAATTGTCGCAGGTGATTCGTCAAAAGACGCAAGCGTTCCTGGATGAATTCGGGGTCCCGCCGCGCGTGATCCTGCTGCACAACCATGGCCTGATCACGATCGGCAAAACGCCCGGTGCCGTCAAAGCCGCGATGTTGATGGCTCACAAAGCGGCCGAGATCTTTGCCGGGGCCGCCGCACTCGGCGGACCGATTTTCATGGACACCAATGAAGTGAATCGGATCGCCAATCGAATCGACGAACACTACCGCCAACAAGCGTTAAAGCTATGACCGAACAGTCCGATGACGAACTACCACCTGGGATTCCAGACTGGTTGCGTGTTTCGTTCATCGACGAATTGCCGTTCTACGTGGTCTTGAAGGACCTGCACGGTAAGTTCACCTACGTCAACAAACGATTGGCAAACCGATTGGGATTGCCTGCCGACGAACTCGTGGGCAAGACCGACTTTGATTTGTTTCCCCACGATCTGGCACAAAAGTATCACGACGACGACCGACGGGTGCTCCAGTCCGGTCAAACCATCACGGAGATCGAAGACAACGACGCGGGTTCGGAAAGCCGGCTCGTCAAGGTCCGCAAATCGCCGATCCGCAATCCTCAGGGCAACATCGTTGGGATCGAGGCCATCTTTTGGGACGTCACCGATCATCAAATGGCCGAAGCCCAGTTGGTGCAGGAGCGATTTCTGCTTCACATGATCCTGAACAACCTTCCTGACTTCATCTATTTCAAAGATCTCGACAGCCGGTTCCTACGCGTCAGCCGCGCTCACGCCTATCGGCTCGGCCTGGCGACGCCGTCTGATGCGATTGGAACACGCGACAACGATTACTTTCCCCAAGCGTATGCCGAGGCCGCTCGAGACGATGAGCTGAAACTGATACGCACCGGCCAGAACATCCTTGGGCGGGAAGAACATGCGGTTTGGCCCGACGGCAGCGAGACCTGGGTCGCGACGACCAAGTTGCCGCTTCGTGATGAAAACGGCCAGATCGTCGGCACGTTCGGCATCTCTCGCGACATCTCTGAACTAAAATCCACCGCTGAGTCTCTGGAACGAGCCAAACAGGCCGCGGAAGCAGCGAGCCGTGCCAAAAGCGAATTCGTCGCGAATTTGAGCCATGAAATTCGCACGCCGATGAACGCCATCATCGGAATGGCCGAGTTACTGGTCCGCGCAGGACTCGACGACTTGCGAACCCAACAAGCCAAGACGATTCTCGAATCCGGTGAAAGTCTGCTGAGTTTGCTCAACGATATCTTGGATTTTTCGCGAATCGAATCGGGCCGCATTGAGCTTGACCCGACCCCGGGCGACGTCGCCGAATGCGCGCGCGGCACGATCAGAATGCTTTCGGTACGGGCCGACGAAAAAGCGATTCGCCTGCATTGCGAGGTTGCCCCAAATCTTCCCAAACTGGTGCTCGCCGATTTTGTCCGATTGCGGCAAGTTCTCGTCAACCTGATCGGCAACGCCCTCAAGTTCACTTCGCAGGGACAAGTGATGTTGAGTGTCGAGCCGGTTGAGCGTGACGAGTCACATCGCGATGACCATCAAGTCAGCATTCGATTTGCCGTCAGCGATACGGGCATCGGCATCCCGAGCGACAAACTGGACGTGATCTTTGAGGAGTTCGAGCAGGCGGACAAGTCGACGACACGACGGTTCGGAGGCACGGGGCTTGGACTGGCGATCACCGCACGCCTGGTCCGACTCATGGGCGGGCAGATCGACGTGCAGAGTGAGGTGGGACAAGGAAGCACGTTTTCGTTCACGCTCAATTTTCCCGTCGTCGATTCCACCGGAAACGAACCATCCGGCCAGGCCCCGTCGGCAACATCAACCCAAGCCGCCAAGTCTCGGAATCCACTGCGAATCCTGCTTGCCGAAGACGGCGTGACCAATCAGAAGGTTGCGACCATGATGCTTGCGGATTTGGGACACGACGTTTCGGTGGCCATGGACGGCCGCGAGGCAGTCGAACTTTCCGCCGGCGATGCCTTCGACCTGATTCTGATGGACGTCGAGATGCCCGAGATGGACGGGCTCGAGGCGACGCGGCTGATTCGCGAGCGAGAACGCGGCACTTCAACCCATCTGCCGATTATCGCGATGACCGCGCATGCCATGGCGACCGATGAGCAACGCTGCTTGGACGCCGGCATGGATGCGTACATCGCAAAACCGATTCGACAAGACACCGTGTTCGAGACGATCGAACGCCTGCTCTACGGCGATTCATCCGACCGCACCCATTGAAACTTTCCCCACTGAGGACACCACTGTGAATCGACATCCAAGACCGTTCGTCATTCTGTTCATCTCCCTTGTCTTGTTCCCAGCGGTCGCTCGGGCCCAGGAATCGATGGACAAGCTCTGGGGCGATCGCGTCGTCAAACTGCGGGCCGAAAACGCCGAGCGAGGTCAATTGTTTGATGAAGGCAATTACGCGATGTTCATCCACTGGGGGCTTTACTCCCAACTCGGAAACAAGGTCGATGGCAAAACGTACTACGGTATCGGCGAATGGATCATGAATCCACGCATGGCGGGAATCCCTGTCGAGAAATACAAACAGCTCGCCGGAACCTTTAATCCGGTCAAGTTCGACGCCGGAGAAATTGCCAGAATTGCCAAGGATGCAGGCATGAAATACATCGTGATCACGGCGAAACACCACGACGGCTTCGCGATGTATCACTCCAAAGCCAATGACTTCAACATCGTCGATGCGACGCCGTTCAACAAGGATCCGATGAAAGAACTCGCCGCCGCATGCCGTGAGGCGGGACTCGGCTTCGGTTTTTATTACTCGCACAACCAAGACTGGACCTTCCCCGGCGGCGGTGGCGGACCAAAGAAAGACGAGGACGGAAACCCGGCGACCTTCGACGACTACTTCACCAAAAAGTGTTTGCCGCAAGTCAAAGAGATCACGACAGAATATGGCCCCATCGAAATCGTCTGGTTCGATACCCCCGGCAAAATGCCCAAGCACTATGTCGAACAACTCGTCGAGGTCGTACACAAGAATCAACCGCGTGCGATGGTTTCCGGTCGCGCCGGGCACGGACTGGGCGACTACCAAACGCTCGGCGACATGGAAGTCCCCCGCGAGAACATCGAAGGGCTCTGGGAAAGCGTCGACACGACCAATGATTCCTGGGCGTATGCCTGGTACGACGAGTATTGGAAGACGCCGGAAGAGATCTTGAAACGGTTGATCGCATGCGTCGGCCGCGGCGGGACGTACATGCTAAACATCGGACCGCGCGGCGACGGCACCGTTCCCGAGCGGGCCGTCAAGACACTCGAGCAATCCGGCGAGTGGATTCGCCGATACCCACAAGTCGTCTACGGCACCGCAGCGTCGCCCTGGCAACACGCTTTGCCATGGGGCGACGTGACTCGCAAAGGCAACACGCTGTTTGTGTGTGTCTTCCAGTGGCCGACCTCCGGCAAACTTTATCTGCCGAACTTGAAAACGGGAATCGAGTCGGCGGAATTGCTGGTCGGCAAAGAGAAGCGTTCGATCGCGCACGGTCGTCAAGGCGACTGGCGGTTCTTGGAACTTCCACCGAGAGCACCGGAAAAACTGGTCTCGGTGATTGAGTTGAAACTGGAATCAGAACCCGAAGTCGATCCGATTTGGTCGCTCGATCCGAACACCGAAACGGAAATCTTGACAGAGTTTGCCGAAGTGACCGGCATTGAAAAATCGGCAAAGCGATGGATGGAAAAGTTCGGCGAGTGGAAGGGGATCGTTCACGCACACGGTTTCGGTTCCGGCGGAAAGGCGACCTGGGACGTCGATGTCCTGCAACCGGGCGACTACATCGTGGACCTGACTTATTCCGGTGAAGGGCGGTTGGTGTGGAGCGTGAACGTCGAAGGTGGCGAGCAGATTCAGAACCAGCAAAACGCATCGCACAACTATCAATCGTTCCCGATCGGCTGGCTGAACTTCCCCCGAGCCGGTCGTTACAAGGTGTCCGTCTCGTGCCTGGACGGAAACGTCGACTCGGCAAGCCTCAAAGCCATCCACTTCACACCGGTGGGTCATTGAAGCCTGCAACATTGGCTGGAGCCCCGGACGCTGGCGCGAGCCTACGTGTTGGTGTGCAGGCTTCAGCCGCCCACGGTCGCTGCAGAGCAGCGACCCGGAAATCGCCTGAAGGCTAGACACCAACATGCGCTGGTGTGCAGGCTTCAGCCGCCCACTGTCGCTGCGTAGCAGCGACCAGGAATCGCCTCAAGGCTAGACACCAACGTCCGCTGGTGTGCAGGCTTCAGCCGCCCACACTCGCTGCGGAGCAGCGACCAGGAATCGCCTCAAGGCTAGACACCAACATGCGCTGGTGTGCAGGCTTCAGCCGCCCACACTCGCTGCGAAGCAGCGACCAGGAATCGCCTCAAGGCTAAACACCAACATGCGCTGGTGGAATTGCCCACGAAAAGTTGACAGTGGACCGATCTTAACGGGAAGGTAAATAGCGAGCCCTGATGGATCAGGTTTCACCAACGAGTGACGTTCTGGTAATCGCTTGCTCAAAGTCGATTGGACTTCGGTAGTCCAGTGACGAGTGCAAGCGGCGAGGGTTGTAAAATTGTTCGATGTATTCTGACACGCCGCGTGTGGCGTGTTCATGGGTGCCGTAGACTTCTTGGACTTCCTCGGTCTTGTAGCTCTTGAAGAAAGATTCCATCGGTGCGTTGTCGTAGCAGTTCCCGCGGCGACTCATGCTCTGAACAAGTTCACGTTCGGCCAACCGGCGTCGAAACGCTGCGCTCGCATACTGAGAACCGCGATCGCTGTGGACGATCAACCCCGCACTTGGGGAACGAAACGCGATCGCTTGATCGAGCGATTCAATCACCAGCTCGGAATCGATCTTACGACTGGTTTTCCATCCGATGATCTTTCGTGAATGCAGGTCGACAAACGCGCACAGGTAGGTGAATCCTTCTTTTGTAGGGATGTAGGTGATGTCGGTAAGCCAGACTTGATTGATGTCTTCTGTCGAGAAATCTTGGTTGAGTCGATTGGGGGCGATCGGCTGATCGTGATTGGAATCGGTTGTCGATATTCGGAACTTAGTCCGCCGATTCGCCTGGATTCCGGCCTTCTGCATGTATTTGGCTACGGTGTTTCGGCAGCACTGGATGCCTTGCTTAATGACCTCACGATGCATCCGCGGACTTCCGTAGGAATCGAAGTGATTCTCCAACCGGATTTCGTGGATGGCCTGAGTGACCTGCATTTCTTTGACTTTGGTTTCGCTAGGATCACGGGCGACAAACCGGTAGTATGCCGCACGCGTCACTTCCAGGACTCGACAGAGGACCGCGATCGGCCATCGATCGCGATGTTCGCCGATAAACTGCAGCCTCAGTTGCTTTCTTTCGCAAAGAACGCCGTCGCTTTTTTTAAAATGTCTCGCTCCATTTTGAGCTGCCGGTTCTCTTCACGCAGTCGTTTGAGTTCAGCTTCAACCGACTGATTACCAGCGACCCCGTCTGCGAGAGTCCCATCTTCCTCGAAAGACTTCTTCCAATTGCGGATCAGGTTATCGCCAACGCCAAGGTCTCGGGCGACAACGGTATACGACAGTCCTTGTTCCATCACTTTCTTGACGGCGGCCAGTTTGAATTCTCGGCTGAATTTTCGACGCTTGTCCATGAATCGGTTCTCCTGTCAGAGAAGTCTGACATCTGCCAATCCACTGTCAACTTTTCGTGGGCAATTCCATGGTGTGCAGGCTTTAGCCGCCCACACTCGCTGCGGAGCAGCGACCCGGAAATCGCCTGAAGGCTAGACACCAACATGCGCTGGTGTGCAGGCTTCAGCCGCCCACGGTCGCTGCGGAGCAGCGACCAGGAATCGCCTCAAGGCTAGACACCAACGTGCGCTGGTGTGCAGGCTTCAGCCGCCCACGGTCGCTGCGGAGCAGCGACCAGGAATCGCCTCAAGGCTAGACACCAACGTGCGCTGGTGTGCAGGCTTCAGCCGCCCACACTCGCTGCGAAGCAGCGACCAGGAATCGCCTCAAGGCTAGACACCAACATGCGCTGGTGTGCAAGCTTCAGCCGCCCACACTCGCTGCGAAGCAGCGAGGCGGAATCACCTCAAGGCTAGACACCAACGTGCGCTGGTGTGCAGGCTTCAGCCGCCCACACTCGCTGCGGAGCAGCGACCAGGAATCGCCTCAAGGCTAGACACCAACGTGCGCTGGTGTACAGGCTTTAGCCGCCCACACTCGCTGCGAAGCAGCGACCAGGAATCGCCTCAAGGCTAGACACCAACATGCGTTTAAGCCCGTGCCATTCAAGTCGGACATTCTTTACGACAGGATTTCGTTGACGACGCGTGCCGGTCGGCCGGCGGTCAGCAGTTCCTGGCGCCCGTTGTGGTGAAAGACTAACTCGTTCCAGTCCAATCCGAATTGGTGCAACAGCGTCGCTTGATAGTCGTTGGGCGTCACCTTGTTTTCGACCGCGCGATGGCCGAATTCATCGGTCGCGCCGAATGTCATCCCCGGTTTAATGCCTCCGCCGGCAAGCCACATGCTGAATCCCTGGCCGTTGTGGTCGCGCCCATCCTTTTCGGGCGCCCCCTGGTTCTGTGTCACCGGAAGGCGTCCGATTTCACCGCCCCAATGAACCAGCACTTCATCCAACATGCCGCGTTGTTTCAGGTCCTTGACCAACGCCGCGGATGGTTTATCCGTCTTGCGGCAAATCGACGGCAACGCGGTACCCAGGTTGCTGTGATTGTCCCAGGGTTGGCCGTTGAGAAACAATTGCACAAAACGCACGCCCCGCTCGACCAGCCGACGCGCAATCAAACAACGCGTTCCGTACTCGCGCGTTGCGTCGTCGTTGATGCCGTACAAATCGTGGGTCGCCTTGGTTTCCTTGGAAATGTCGAGAGCTTCACGGGCGGCCGTTTGCATCCGCGCGGCCAATTCATAACTGGCGATGCGGGCCTCCAAATCACTGGCACCGGGGAACCGGTCCGCATGGTTTCGGTTCAGCGTCTGCAGGAAATCCAGGTTCTGACGCTGCGGCAATCCTTGCAGGTGCGACGGCGCATCCAGATTTAAAATCCTTGGCTCCTTGGGACGCAAGACGGTGCCTTGATAAAGTGCCGGCATGAACCCGCTGGACCAGTTGTTGGTGCCGTCGACGGGATGCCCGCCCGGGTCGGTCAACACCATGTAGGCGGGCAACTCTTGCGTCTCGCTGCCCAAGCCATACAACAGCCATGACGCCAAGTGGGCGCGACCGGTCACACCGGGGATTCCACCATGAAAGTAGCGGATCGACACTTCGTGGCCGTTCGCGCCGGTGTGCATGCTGCGGATCAGGCAGATGTCGTCGACGATCTGTGCCGTTTCAGGCAGCAACTCGGACAGTTCGGTCCCGCATTGGCCATGCTTGGCGAACTTCCACCGCGTCCCCATCAGTTTCTTGCTGGCTTCGTTGACAAAGCTGTAACCGACTTCGCCTTGGTATTCGGTGCCGTCGTACTTCGTCAGCTCCGGCTTGGGGTCGGTCAAGTCCATGTGTGACGGCCCGCCATGCTGGAACAGCGAGATCATCGCCTTGGCCTTGGGCGGATGATGCGTCGGTTTCAGCCCCAAGTCAAACGTGGGCGGCTGCATGGGGACGTTTTTCGGTTTCGCCGCCAATTGCTCCTGTTGCAACAACCAGGCCAGCGCGACCGATCCGATCCCCAATGCCTGGCGGTTTAGAAAACAGCGGCGGGTGAGGGTTTCATTCCACATACAAGAACTCGTTGGAACTGAGGAGCGACTGACACAGATTGGTCATCGCCTGAGAGACACTTGTTCTGCCCGGCGGGATGGCTTCGGGCATCGCATCCATCATCCGAATTTGGTCGGCGACGAATTCGACGGCTAGCGCCAGTTCGTCGCCGCGAGGCTGGCGGTTGTAGGCGAGTTCCCAGGCCCGAACGATCTGGCCGGGTACCGCACCGGTCGACTCGGCGGGGCCGGCGAATTGATCTTGCGAGCGAAACGTTTCTTCCGGCCCAGACGATTTCACCAACGCGATCGTCACCGGCCAAGTGAACGAGTCGGAAGTGTGGTTGCTTCGGCAATCGGTGACGAAGTCGATCGTGTCGCCGGTTTGCAATTCGATGCGGTCGACCGTTGTCTCGACCGTGCCGTGCTGTGCGACCCAGTCCCCGATCAAACCGGACCGACTCAACACGATTCGCCCCCGTACACCATCGCCGTTGGTGGACGGGTGATGCAAGGATCCGCTGATCGCGATCACACCGTCACGCGGCGCCACCCAGCGACGCACGACCGATCGATCGGCATCATGGGGATGCCCGCCGCCGGCGTTCAAATGTGCCCAACCGAGATGCGCGTCCGGCAGCGTTTCGCCACCACTCCAATGCGTTCCCGTCCAGTGCGGAAACGGCGTGAAATTGGTGCGTCCGCTGTCCTCATCGAACCCGCCATAACCATACTGCCACTGTGATTGCTTGGGAGTCGGCACGTGGGGAAGCGACGCCAACCGCTGCTCCGACAAGGCGACCGCTTCTTGCGCCGCGCGGTCAGCCAGTTTGGCGGATTGATCGAGAATGAATTGACCGTTGAGCAACATCAACGACTGGGTCGCCACCGTCGAACTGACTCGGTTTTCACAATTGGTTTCCATCACCGGCGCATCAAAGGTCTGCAACAGTGCGACGGGGCGACTGCGACGAGCCTGGACGTACAAACTGCGTCGCGATTGCGGCCCGTCCACAACGACCTGGCCGGTTTCGTCTTCTTTGATGGCGACCGGCGGACCGAACAATCGGCGATCAAGCGATCCCGACGCCACCAGCATCCGGTCACGAATCGTTTCGGCTTCCAGTCGTCGCAGGGTCCGCGCGTAGGGGTTCGCTGACGTGGGAACAACGCTCTGCCGCCAAAGCGCCGAGGAAAGGATCAGGCGATGTAGCCGTTTGAGACTCCAGCCCTGCTGCACAAATTCAGCTGCCAACCAATCGAGCAGGCGGGAATCCGAAGGCATCGCACCGAGCTTGCCGAACTCACCGGGCGTGGCGACCAAGCCTTTGCCGAAGTGGTGCATCCAAACGCGATTGACGATCACACGCGAAAGCAATGGGTTGTCGCGATCGGTCAACCAGCGTGCGAAGGCAAGTCGACGTCCCGTGGACGCGATCTCGGGATCGTTGACCGGAAACTCGACCTGCCGGCCTTCCGGTGAAGCGACTTCCGGTGCAGCCGGCATGACGGTTTGCTTCGGTTGGCCGGGATCACCGCGGTGAAACAGTTTGGTTTCCGGGACATGGCCGGCCGGTTCGACCAACGCCCGCAAGAATTCTTCGGTCGGTTTCTTGGCCCGCACTTCGGCGATCCGTTTGCTGATCTCGGCCAGCTTGGGTTTCGAATCAGGAATGTATTGGTACAGGTTGCCGGGGGTGATGTTGACGCTGGGGTTGGCCGCCAACAGTTTCTTCTGCTCTTCGTCACGTTCCTTGGCTGGCGTTTGGTACGCCTGGCGAAGCGACGTCCGCAGTGGTTCCTCGTAGTTGAGCAGTTCTTTGTCGAGCGCCTGCTTCATGTACTCGGCCTGCCGCTGGCTTCTCTCCTGCTCGATCTTCTTTGCTTCGATTTCCACCTCCGCGGCTCGTTCGCGGTCGGCGGCGGTGTACAGCGAAACCAGACGCGCGCCCGGTGTTTTCCACGCCTTCCAATCCAACGCGGGTTCAAAGACGGCGCGGAGCGCGTAGTAATCGGTTTGCAGGATCGGATCGTAGCGATGGTCGTGACACTGGGCACAGTGAAAGCTCAACCCCATCAGCGACGTCCCGACAATCTTGATCGTGTCGATCATGACTTGATTGCGTGCTTCGTCGTTATTGGCTCCGTTGCCGGTTCCATCGGCGGCCATCCGTAGAAAGCCGGTCGCGGTCAGCAATTCAATTTGTTCGGTTGTCAGGTCGCCGTTGCGGGGGCCGGCAAGTTCGTCGCCGGCGAGCTGCTCGATGATGAACTGATCGAACGGTTTGTCTGCATTGAGTGCACGAATGACCCAGTCGCGATACTTCCAGGCCCAGGCACGTTCGGGATCTGCCACGGTATAGCCTTCGGAGTCGGCGTAGCCGGCGACATCCAGCCAATGGCGTCCCCAGCGTTCGCCATAGTGCGGCGAATCGAGCAGTTCGGTCAGCAGGTGGTCGTACCAGTCTTCCCGTGAATCGTTGCACCAACGTTGCACCTCCTCGGCCGACGGCGGCAGACCGATCAAATCAAAATAAACGCGGATGACCAACGTCGTACGATCCGCCTCGGGTTCCAGCGGCAGGCGCTGCTCCTCTGCGTCTCGCAACACGATGGAATCGATCGGGTTTTGGACGCGGGGATGGTCCACCCGCGGCGGGACTTTTTCGGTCGCAATCGGCTGAAAGACCCAATACGCCCGTTCTTCGGGGGTGATTCCCAGGCCGGGGCCGATCGAATCGGGTTCCGTCCGTGCCGTCGGAGCGCCCGCCAAAATCCATTGCTTCAGGATCGCGGTCTCATGGTCGGGGACGTTGTGATCTCCCGGAGGCATTTCACCGTCGATGACGCGTTGCAGCAGCAAGCTTTCCTCAGGATCGCCGGGCACGATCGACGCCCCGCTGTCACCGCCCGCTTTCATCAACCGGACAAGCCGCAAGTCCAAGCCGCCTTCCAATTCCTCCGTCGCCCCATGGCAATCAAAACAATGGGCGCGAAAGATCGGCCGGATGTGCTGCTCGTAGGTCAGCTTCTTCGTCGATGGTTCTTCGGCCAACGACGACCAAACGCCGATCAACGAAGCGTGCATGCAAAACAGCAGCACGGTCAAAAACGATGTGCGGGTCATCGTCAAAATCTCGAGAGCGCGAGTGGGGTGGGATCGGAACGCTCGGCCGAACGAATCAGCACGGCTCGAGAGTTTCGATTGAACCGTTAGCATACTCGAAAACCAATGCCGCCGTCACTCCAGCCTCCACCTCCGCCTCGCCCCTTCCCGTTGCCGGGCCTCCCCTGAAAAGCGACGGTGACCGGTCCCATCGGAATGGCTGTCGGCGCGGCGATGCCGTCGGCTCGGGGGATGGCAAGACGCTAAACGGGGCAGGCCATTTACCGAATCTTTATCCACCCGGAGGGTTTCCGGCGGAACCCAAACCGGACCGGATCGGTTTAACACTGGATCCAGGTGCCAGCTGTCACGACGAGTGATGGGGTTCAATTTGTGAAACAGTGGTCTTTTTTTGGCCTTACAATCTCCTTACTCCTGCTCGTCATCGGAGCCGCCAATGGATTGCTCCTCCGGTCTCAGCAGGCGAGCACGCCGAGTCATGCACCAGAATCGGAGATCCCCCACGCCAATGCGTCCGCCGATGCGCATGTCGATGCGTTGCAACTCAGCCTGACGGCAGCAGACGCATTCGCAAGGCGATCGCTGGATGAAACGATGGCATCGCAAGAGGCCGTGTTAACTGAACTCGCGAGAGCGTACGGCGAAGAATCCAATCCGACCTTTGCCCATTCGTTTCTCTCGGCATCGGACGTGACGTATTCGCAGTACGTGCAGAATCAGCACTACGGAAAAAGCGATCAGGCGGCAAAAGTCTTCTTTCGACTCGGACAAGGCTTGACGATCACTTCCGAAGCGATCCTGCACAAGAACCAGGACTACGGTTTTTCATCCGATGCGATCACACGTGAACTGCAGCGCATTTGCGGGGCGAAAAAGCTGGTCGTCGTCAAATCACTGGCAGACGAACCGACCGCCCACGTCGATATGTTTCTAACGTTCGTCGACCCCGTCACCGTGGTCGTCGGCCAGTATTCTGACCCGGACGATCCCAACGCAGCGGTTCTCGATGAAGTCGCCCGGCAGCTTTCGGAGATGGATCACCAGGGGCAACGACTGCATGTGCATCGTGTCCCGATGCCGAAACGAGGCGACAACCATTTCAGAACCTACACCAACGTCGTGTTCGCAAATGGGGTCTTATTGGTACCATCCTACGCCGGCCACGAAAGCCTGGAATCAGAGGTCCGCGACACTTACCAACAGCTCCTGCCGAACTGGGACATCGTGTTCATCGACTGTTCACGCATTATCGAACTCGACGGCGCCCTCCATTGCCTGACCGCCAACCTTGGATCCTAACAAAACGGCAGGCGACTGAGTGTTGGTGTGCAGGCTTTAGCCGCCCACTGTCGCTGCGTAGCAGCGACCCGGAAATCGCCTCAAGGCTAGACACCAACATGCGCTGGTGTGCAGGCTTTAGCCGCCCACTGTCGCTGTGAAGCAGCGACCCGGGAATCGCCTAAAGGCTAGACACCAACATGCGCTGGTGTGCAGGCTTTAGCCGCCCACTGTCGCTGCGTAGCAGCGACCCGGGAATCGCCTCAAGGCTAGACACCAACATGCGCTGGTGTGCAGGCTTTAGCCGCCCACTGTCGCTGCGTAGCAGCGACCCGGGAATCGCCTCAAGGCTAGACACCAACATGCGCTGGTGTGCAGGCTTTAGCCGCCCGCTGTCGCTGCGTAGCAGCGACCCGGGAATCGCCTCAAGGCTAGGCACCAACATGCGCTGAATCCCTTTTTACTTATTCATATCTGACACGTTTTGCAACGGGTAACATGGTCAGGGCAGCAGCTCAAAGGACTGTGTCCCGAACGGCGTTCCGTTGATTTGCAGCGTGACGTGATGCGTCCCAGGATAAAGTGTGTAGGTGGTCGCGTTGGCCCGCAAAACATGCCGCTTTCTGATGGATTTCGATTCCCCTCGTTTCAGCTCCAATTGTTTCAGCTTGTGGACTTTCGGCCCGCGTTTTCCGTTGGCCTTCACGAAATCGATCACGTAGTCCACCATCAGCGATTCATCACGCAGCGCTGCAACATCGAAAGACATTTCGATCGCTTCACCCGGTCGAAGATTTGTTTCTTCGAGAGCGTAACCGGTGACTTCGATCTGCGGATCGGGCCGAAACCCCAAGAATCGGAGTGCGTCGGCAGACCCTTGTTTGACGAGCGTGCGCAAGGCATGCTTGCTCATCCACCGGAGCTCTTGCTGATCCTGTTTTCCGGATCTTTTCCAGCGGTCAAGCGTTTCGAGAACCAGCTCCGGGTGCGACTTGGTCACGTCGTTGAGATGATTTGATACCGAGCGTGTCACGTAACGGGTCGGATCGGCATGCAAAGGTTCCAGCAAGGGCAGCGGAGTGGTCACAGGAATCGTCAGTCGCTTGGACCACGGCAGTTTCGGACGAGTGCCTTCGCTGACCAAGCGTCGCACGTGATAATTTTTGTGGGTCGACCACTTTTGCAGTTCCTTCAGCGTCCGTTCGGGATGCTCGTTGAGGAACGCGCGAATCGCATCCTCCATCGAAAACCGCTGGGTCAGTGCCTTGAGTGTCCGCAGCGATCGATGGACGTGCTTCTTCTCCAGTCCATTGCGAACAACGAATTCGCCCAACGGAGCAAAAATGAAGTCGCCAAAATCATCGTCGTTCTTATTCGGATCCAACGGCGGCGGCAACGCGTCGGTGATCTGTTTCGCGGCGACTGAGAAATCCGGCGAAAGCTGTTTTTCCAGACGCTCGGCGAGGTGGACGATGCGTTCTTTCAACTCCAACCGCGAAAGCCCCTTCATCGACTCGCGGACAAATCCGCCGCGGTCAAAACGGGAATCCGCATCGGCAAACAAGCCGGCGAGATATTCAATCCGTTCACGATTGAACAACTGGTCTTTGAGGCTGAATCCGGCCGAGCCATTCTCAGTTGGCATGTCACTTAGTCATCCAAGATTGCGCCAGTGGCGACGAACTGTTTGCGTTGATCGGGATCAAACTTGGCGTCCCGCAGATCGACAAGATAAAAATCGACGCCGGAGATGTCTGCCCCCCGCAAATCCGAACCGCTCAGATTGGCTTTCCGAATCACCTCGGGGCTTTTGAAGTATTGCTCGTCAAAGTCGTCGGTGTAGAACCCGGTCCGTGTTCCGTGCGACGGATACGGGCTGCCGACCAATCCGCAGCGTGTGGATCCGAGATGGAACGTGCAGCCACGCAGATCGGCATCGCGAAGGTCACAGTCCTGCCAATTGATTTCCGCCAGCTTTGCGTTGACGAGTGTCGCGTCGTGAAAGTTGCATGCGGTCAACGTCGACGCCGTCATCGATGCGTAGGACAATCCGCAGTGCTGGAAACTGACATTCGCTGCCGTCACGGCGTCCAAGTTCACTTGCAAAAAATCCGAGCAATAAAAGCTTGCGTCATCGATCGTTGTGTTTTGAAAGTCCATCTTCAGAAACCGCGATTGAGAAAAATCCCCGCTGCGAACGTCCGCCCCGTCGATGGCAGCCTCCTCGAACAGGACGCCGTGCGCGCGGACACCGGTCAGATCGGCGTCGATCAAATCGCAATGACGGAAACAACGGCCAGACAAATTCGCATGAGACAGGTCCGCGTTGCGGAAACTGCCCGTGACGATATCGCGCACGGCGGGACGAACCTCTTCCGCTGCTTTCCGCTGACGATGTCTGTCTTCACCAGCCTCAACTCCCGTTGCCGCAGGATGATCCGGGTTGCGGGACGGTTGGCTAAGATCGGCATGACGCAGCACCGCACCGGAAAAGTCGACCGACCGCAGGCAAGCCCCGTCGAACCGGGCGCGCGTCAAGTTCGCGTTGCAAAACCTGGCACCATTTAGATCTGCCGAACGCAAATCAATCTCCGGCCAAACCGCATTGTCGAACCGACCTCCGCACAGACACAGCTGCTGGCCGGAGGGCTTCCATTGCGGATCGCAAAGACACAGCAACGTGGCGGACGTTGCCGCGGACGAAGACCGTCCGTCGGCAAAGGCCTTACTCAGATTGCCCTGGATTTGATCACTCTTGTCGATCAACTTCGCAATCGACTGCAATCGCTCCCACGGCCAGCGATACGACATCAATGTTTGTACATCCGCCACATCGGACGAACGCAAACGCCCGACAAAACGCTCATTCGTAAACGCCATCGCGACATCGGCTTGGCTGAGAATCTGGCCAACCGACTCGGGTAAGACATCGGCCAGCGGAAACATCCCGAATGCCTCGGCCGAGTGCATCAACATCATGTCCGCAAGTGCTCGGGAGCGAACCTGATCGCCGATCCTGCGGTGGACTTCGTCGACGACGATCGACTCGATCTCGCAAACGTTCGGATCGGCCGCCATCCGGTCCAGAATCAATCGCCAAACCGCGGGCGACCCTGATGCGTATCGCAGATTCGCATCGTTCAGTCGGCTCATCACGCTGCGACATCGGTCGGGGTGCACGGCCAACAGATACTCGATGAAATCGTCCCGCGACCATGCACAGAGCTTCAAGACCAGGTCACAGACAATCAGCTTGCTCGTCACCACAGTGACCACTGCATCGCCCAACTCGAACGGTTGCGATTCATCATCCAGATGCAACCGGTCCGCTGCCATTGGTTCGGGAAACGCCGCGGCGAGATGCTTCAATGCCCCCGTCCTTCCTTCACCCTCCAGTCGGACGCGAATCGGTTTTCCGCGTCCCAACAATCCTTCGATCTGATCGACCAACGGCGTGACGTCTCCGCTGATGGGCGACACCACACGCGGGGCGACGGGCGAGAGGACGGGCTGGATCATGGCACCTCCGGAGGACCAGTCATTGTCCGGACTCGGTTCCAGCAGAGCAAGGATTTTGCGGTGCCAACGGCAATTTTTCTTGTCACAAGTCCGATCGAAATTGGCAACGACCGTCTCTCGGTGTATCGACACGGCGGGAAGCCGCTCCCGGATCGTAGCCGCGGCCGGCATTCAAACCGAAACAATCCGGCACGGTTGAGCACACGGCCCCGCCGATGGTTTACAGTACCTAGTTCCACCTCTGCTCGGTTTTCAATTCTGCGCGATTCATGATGATCTCATCGACTCCAACGAATAACGCGGCGTCCGTGATCCGCGTCAAAGCGATTGACCACGTGACGATCGTCGTGGATGACCTGTCACGCAGTCGCGATTTCTATCGAGACCTGCTCGGGATGGTGGAAGTCGATCGGCCGGACTTCGGGTTTCCGGGGCACTGGCTGCAAGCCGGCGCCACCCAAGTCCATCTGATCGAAACCATGGAAGGCAGTTCCGAACCCGGTGGAGGCCTGGATCCGGATCAAGTCGCCTCCGGATTGACGCATCACTTTGCGTTCGAAGTCGACGACGCAGAGTTGGCACACCAAATCCTTCTCTCAGCCGGCGTGCGGATCCAAGGCGGTCCGCGAAAGCGTCCCGATGGATGCATGCAGCTCTGGTTCTACGATCCGGACGGACATTGTGTCGAGGTTTTCGATCGCACCGGCTCGACGCCCGATTCGAGGTCGCAGCGATGAACGATGAAACGCTTCCCCGATCAACGGCGCGCGAATTGACCTTCCGCAACGGTTCGGCGATCGGTATCAGCAATCGCTGGGAAAACGGCCAGTACTGTTCGATCCTCACGCGTCGAGGCATCGTCGGATGTGGCATCTACGACATGGTGACGCCCGCCGAGTTCAACCAAGCCATCGCCATCGCCAAGGGCACCCCGAGCGATCCCCTGGTCGAACCCGAAGACCTGTTCGATGCAAGAATCGTGGACGCGACGCCACAAGCCAAAGCGCTCGGAATTGAAATCGGAATGACCGGCCGCCAGGCGGTCGAAAAAATGCTCGCCGCGGAATGAACGTGGGGTCAAGTCTCGTGCTTGCCGCAGCAGAGAATCGCAAGCTGGAAGCGTACGCCACTTGGGATCAACGCTGCAGCACCTGGTCGAACAGTTGGTAGGCCCGTTGCCGGATTGTGTGCGGGAAGTCGTGGTCACAATCAGGATGCTCGACGCGGAGCCGATCGCGATGGCCCAGCAACGTGTAGACCGCGGCGGCCGCTTTGGCGATTCGGTCCACGCTGGCGGCCTGAAAGTTGCCGTCATGCAGTGGAGCGGAGATCAAAACATGTCGGGGAGCGAGTGCACCGATCATCTCATGAAAGTCGAAGGGGATCTGTTCCAGCCGACCACGATAATCGGCCAGCCGGGGCATGTAGCGGGTTTGACACCAACCCTGTTCGGGCAACCAACGCGCCTTATCGCCGCCGTAATAATCAAGGTACGAATCCAGACCGCAGCTTGAAACGATCACTTTGATGCGGTCGTCGAACACGGCGGTGTAGACAGCGTTGTGTCCGCCGAGTGAATGACCGATGCAACCGAATCCGCGGGCATCGACAAACGGCAGCGATTCCAACAAGTCCAATCCACGCATGTTGTCCCAGACCGCCTTCAACGTCCCGCTTTGCCACCCCAACGATCGGAGATCGGGTTGGTAGTTGGCCAGCAACGGATAGCTCGGCGCTAGCGTTACATACCCCCGCTCGGCCAACTCACTGGCATACTGGCGATTCGGTCTGGCGTCGCCGTCGATGACGACGCGGTGTCCGATCTGGTTGTCGGTCGGGTGCAAGCACAAGACGGCGGACGTTTTGCCGGCAGAGTTCTTGCGAACCGAGTCGGGAATCAACAGGTAGGCGGGGACCCGCGAGCCGGGCTCGGACTGGTACGTGATCAGTTGCTCCAAGTACCCCGGCCGCTGGACCGCTGAGACGACTTGCATGTCCAGCGCGCAGCGTTTCTCCGCACCCGGCAGTCGCCCCATCACCGATTGCATCCCCTCCACGATCGCTCGCCGCCGCTTGGACCAGTCGTCTGGGGTTTGGACGGGAACCGGATTGCCGTGCGGATCGCGATACAGCAATAAGTTTTCACGCGGCAACCTGGTTTGGCCCGCGTCGACCACCAGCGTGACGTTCAATGGCCGACCCACGTTCGACGCCGACGCCTGCCTTGCGCCAGGAACTTGAGACCGCGACAACGTCCACTCGCCGACACATTGCCGTATCGAAGTCGGATCAACGAGGGTGTAGCTCAGCCCGAATAGCAGCAAGCAGAGAAAGACGGTCCGCGGTTGCGTCGCTGCCGTCGCCAGACGCCGCAACGTCCACGCTTTGGCGGGCGTCGTAGGGTTTGTTGTCCGCTCGCTCATGTCAAACTCTCCCGGGTGCGCGTCAACGGTTTGTCGATCAATGCGATGATCCGGAGCCAACCTCCACGAGGAGTCCGCCCGGACGCTGGTGCGAACCGGCTGATGTCCAACGAATACCAGCCGTTGTCGCGAGCCTACGGGCCCCGACCCGAGCAAACGACGCGTCAGTTATCGGTATTGGGCTGAACCCGACAAACCGCTACGCCCAGGTGACCTTGGTCGTGATGTCTTCTCGTGCACTCGACGGCCAATCGCAGCTTGGATACCCCAAGTAGAATAACCCCAAGGCTCGGTCGTTGGGGGCCAGTCCGATGTAGTCGCGCATTTCATCGCTCATCGCAGCGACATTGGTCGACCAGAAACCGCCCACACCATGGGCGGTCGCGGTCAGGTGCATGTTCTGCACCGCGCACGCGACGGCCATGATCTCGTCCAACTCGGTGATCTTCCCGCTCTCTTGCCGTTTCATGCCGACCGCGATCACGGCCCCGACAAGCGTGGGGTTCACACAGAACTTGTCATACTTGGCCTGCTTGAAGGACTCCGGCGGCGTGATCGCCTTGTAGGTCGCGGCGAGGAAATCGGCCAATTCGTGTCGCGATTGCCCCTGGTAGACCTTGAACCGCCACGGCTGCGTCATGCCATGCGTCGGGGCCCAGTTCGCGTTTTGCAAAATCTCCTCGATGATGTCACGGTCGACCGGTCGATCAGACATCTGCCCCGGCTTGACCGTACGCCGGTTGCGAATCACTTCGGTAATCAAGGTGGGATCCATGCGGACTCATTCGGAAGCGTTTGGAGGGAGGTCTTGCGGCGATTCGTTCTGGCTGGCTTTCAGCGTTTCCGCTTTGCTCAGCTTTTCCGCCTTGCTCAGTTTTTCCGCCTTGCGTTGGGCACGCTTGGCGACATGGGCCGCCGCGATCTCTTCGATCGACATCACGACATCCGGACGTTCCTTGCCGAATTGCTTTGCATACTGGTTTTCGATGAATTGCGGCAGCGGCACCTTCCAAGGCTGGTCCGTGGTGTCGGCGTAAACGCCAAAACGCTTGGGACTGAGCCCCAATTCACGAGCCATTTGAATGTGGGCGTTGGACAATCGAAACTTCTTGCGGGCATCGATCCAAGGCAAGAACTTGTGGGGGATGCGTTGTTTTTTGGCCATGCAGACTTCGAGTGCGATCGTGCCGGTGACAGACCGTTTCGCCGAGATAGGGGGGGACGACGCCGCGAGGGGCGCCGCTGTGGTATCGATCCAGTGGTAATCGATACAGTGGCGATCTATCGTGACGAAAATCGGTCCCCAGCGGAAGCGTCCGCAGCGAAGAAAACGAAACAGGGCGGAAAAGACCGGTCAGCCTTTTCCGCCCCTGGTGGCGACGCAGTGAAGCTTTTTGAGCGGTAGGGCGCGAGCCCTACGGTTTTTCGGGAACGATGAGGGACCGGAGGGCTCGCGCCCTGCCGCTAACACCTCGTCAAACGCTGGGAATAAATGCTTCAAGCGTTGCCCTCGTGGCTCAATCGTGCGAAGCACTGCGACTACCAGCGAATCGTGAAGCGTGAGCTTCCGCCGCCGATCGTGATACCGCGACCGTAACCGTAGCCGCTCGAGCGCGAGCGATGGTCGTCCCAGGCCCTGGCCGGTGGGGCGGAGAAAACGGGCGGACGCGAAACCAACTCGCGGGAGTAGTGACGATCAGGCGTTCGCAGCGAACGGAGATCGTCTTGCAGGTGATGGATGTTGTCTTCGATCGCATGCAGCAATTGCTTCACATGCGAGGTTTCACCATGAATATGGCCATGACCGTGATAGGCCCGACGCTCCGCACGGTCGAACACCGATTCCAAGTGATGGAACTTCGCATCCAACTCCCGCAAATCCGACTCCAGGTGCGCCAGACTTCCATGGTCATGGGCGACGTCGTGCATATGATCAGCCAATCGACGCATGTCACGCGCGTCCTCGACCAGATGCCGGTACTCTGGCATATGGCGATAGTGCCGCACTTCCTTCTCGATCTGACGCGACTTTCGTTCGATGTCACTGGCCAAGTCGTCGATGTGCCGGTAGGTGTCGGCGAAAGCAGACGGGGAAACGAACGCGGCGAGCAATCCGAAAGTGGCAAACGTTTTTGAGAGAAGGGTCATTGAAGGGGGCTCCGTGAAAAGTGTCCAAACCAGCGGAACCAGTTTCCGCTGGAACGAGACAAACGCAGCCGGCGTGCCGAGAGCCGATCGAAAGGCCAAAAATGCATGCAAAACCGAGGTTTCACCCCATGTTTCACGGTGTTTCAAAAAAAATTGATTCGCCAAGAAAAACCCCGGGCCAGCCCAGGCGCAGTCCGACCGACAACACCTCGCCGATCACCGGATGACACCATTTTGACGTCACTCGTAGTCAACCGGACTCCTTTCGAGGGCGATCGCGGATTCCTGTAACACCGCCGCCGCTGTTTCGCTTGGAGTTCAGGACAGGGCGCCTGTCTTTCCGAACCCCGAACCACGAGCGGTGACCATGAAACCCTTTCTCTGCCTGTCGTTTGCTGTGATCCTGACCTGCCTCGGCTCAATGGCTCACGCCGAAGCCCCGCGGGGCGACTCCATCCAGCCGATCACCACGGTCAAGCCAGGCGTGATCGCCGCCGAGCCCACGATCTCCAGGACCGCATTCCTGGACATGATGTACGACTACGAAGTCTACTCGGCTCCGGATGTCACCGGGCAAACCGAATTTGTCATCGTCGGCCGCGACGCCGACACCGGCACCTGGGACTTCATTCACCGCTTTCAGTGGACCGGCAGCGTGGACCACGGTTCATGGTCGGACATGGGCGTTTGGAAATTCTCCAGCTGGTGGAGTGCCTACCATGCCGCCGAGAACCAAATCGAAGATGGCAAAATCACCGATTACGAAATCATCGAACAGGCCGTCCAGCCGCAGTGGACCTACGAGGCGACATTCGCCAAGCGTGCACAAGCGGAAGACTTTGCGGATGAAATCGAATACTGGTCCAACGAATTCGGCGTGCCCCACATCACCAAGATCGTGCCGATCCACACACTTACCTTCTCAACGTCACGAACACTCCGTTAGCCAAATCGGTCAGGTGCGTGAAGTTGTAGCTCATGGGAGAGATGATTGCCGGAAGAGTGGTCTGGGCGACGGGAACCGTAGTGCTGCAAGTCTACCGCAAAGCTGCCTTACTGCGCTATGCAATCTGGAGGGTGCCCCTGGCAATGAATCACGCCTGCACGGCAACGCTGTGAAGCATTCATTCCCTGCGTTCGACGAGGTGTTAGCGGCAGGGCGCAAGCCCTCCGGTCTCTCATCGTTCCCGATACACCGGAGGGCTCGCGCCCTACCGCTAAAAAATGCTTCACAGCGTTGCCTGCACGGGTTGATGACGGACGTAACTTGCGACACGAATCAGATTGCAATAGGCTGATGCCACTTCATGCCGCCCCAGGAGTTGTGCTGGCCGATGTCGGACTCTGATTCTCAACAAGACGCCCGGTCGATTCCCAGTGCGGAGGGGTCGATCCCGGTGCGCCACGGGCCGTACCCCGAGTTCACTTGGACCGCTGTTCTGGTCGGATGGGCGATCGGTGCGTTGATCGCGGTTTCGATCGGCTACGCCGCGCTGATCCTGGGGTTTGCAATCGAAGGATCCGAGTTGGCGGCGATTCTCGGCTGGGGCGTCTTGCGCGGCGTCATGCGGCGGACCAGCATCGTCGAAAACAACATCAACCAGACCATCGCGTCGGCGGTCAATGGCGCCTCCTCCGGCATCATGTTCTCCGTGCCGGCGTTGTTCATCCTCAGCCGCACCGAAGGCTTTGAGTCGGTCGCGAATTTCAACACGCCGCTGATGATCTTGGCCTGCATCACCGGTTGCGTGTTGGGATTGGCGTTTGTGATTCCGCTCCGCAAGCAGATGATCGACTTTGATCGCTTGGCGTATCCGGGCGGGATCGCCGTCGCCACGATTTTAAAATCACCGGGCGCGGGGGTTCGCAAAGCCGTGTTGCTGCTCGGCGGAGCGTTGCTCTCCGGCGTCGCCCATTTATTGGTCCTGGCCTTGATGGGCGAAGACCACGACTGGCACGCGGGCACACAATTCGGATTGCCGGCGATGTTGAACATCAGTTTCTATCTCTCCGTGATGACGATCGGCGTCGGATACCTTTCAGGAAAAGGCGGGTTCTGGTTCGGTTGCGGCGGGTTCATCTGCTACCTGTTGCTCTCGCCGCTGCTGAGCCAATTCGGCAGCGAAGGCGTTGCGGCGATGGTGTCCTCGCCCGATCAAATGCGTGGCGTCCTGTACAAGCCGTTGGGGATCGGCATGCTGATCGGTGCCGCGGTCGGCGGCATTGTTGCAGCGTTTCCGCTGATCGCCAGCGCGTTCAAGTCGATGCACGCGGCGGGTCAGCAGAAAGACTCGGGCGTAACCGCCTACAACGACGAGATGCCCATTCGGTTCTTGTACGCGGCGATCGGGATCGGGCTGTTGGTGATGGTGTTGATCGCCTTCACGTCGGTGCCCGAGATGACGCTCGGCCGGGCGGTTGCGATGGCGGTCCTGGGGACGCTTTGGGTCTGGGTCGCCGGCGTCGTCGTCGCCGAGTGCATCGGGCGGACCAACTGGTCGCCGTTGTCAGGCATGACGTTGATCGCCGTCACGATTTTGATCCTGGTTGCCAAGGGTGGACTCGATGCAGCCGCGACGGTGACCAGTTCGATGGTCGTCGGCGCAGCGATTTGTTTGGCGATCTCTCAGGCCAGCGACATGATGCTGGACTTGAAATCCGGATACCTGGTCGGCGCCATTCCCAGACGCCAACAGTATGCACAGTTCGTCGGTGCCTGGCTGGGGCCGGTGATCGTGATCTCCTTGATGTTCCTATTGAACAACCAGTACCAGATCGGGTCGGACAAGTTACCGGCGCCTCAGGCCCAGGCGTTGGCGTCGGTCACCGAAGGCATCTTGAACGACAACGTTCCAACCTATCGCTACACCGCCGGTGCGGGACTGGGGCTGTTGCTGGCGATCAGCGGACTCGGCGGTATCGGCGTGTTGATCGCGCTGGGGTTCTACATGCCGTTTCAGATCGCATTGACCTACACCATCGGCAACGTGTTGCGAATCGTCTCCGACAAATCGCTCGGCACCAAGTTCGGCCACGAGGTCGGGATTCCGATCGCGGCGGGACTGATCGTCGGTGAAGCCCTGGTGGGAGTCGGCAATGCGCTCTACCAAGTCTTCTTTGCCGCCCCCGAAGTCGCCGACGCGGCGATGATCGGTTGCCAACAACTTTCCAGGTGGATGTGATGGCGATGCGTGCACTCGGACAGATTCTGATGTGGTTGGGCTTCCTGGGCGGTTCGTTCGCTGCGGTTTCACAACTGGAGGTACAGGACAACAAATGGGCAACGGTCCCCTGGCTTTGGTATGCAGCGGCGATGGCCGTCGGGATCGTTGGCATCGTGTTGTTGCGGCGTGCAAAACGCGAAGACCATCACGATCACGACAAGACGGATGCCGAGTACTCGGTCATCACGAGCAGTCTGGCCGAACTCTCCAGCGCCGTGGAAACACTCTGCCAAAACACCCAGCACCCGCCCGCGGACACACTCAAGTTCATCGACGACCGCTGCGCCGAGCCACTGGCTGATTTCGCCGATTCGCGTCAGGCTCTCGTCAAACGATTTGGGATGACCGTCTATGCCGACGTGATGACCGAGTTCGCGTCAGCCGAACGCTACGTCAATCGATCCTGGTCGGCAGCTGCCGACGGCTACGTCGACGAAGTCGACACGAGTCTCCGACGCGCTCACCAACACCTCGCCAACGCCAGAGAATTGATCTCCAAGGCCGAGCAAAACGCGTGACGACGTTTCTACGCGTGGGGTGATCGCCGAGGAACGGTAAGAAGATTGAAGGGTAAAAAAATTGACGAAACGCTTGCACCGCCACCGGATTAAATTTTCCTACCTCCAAAATCTTCCTACCCCCCTTCTTCATCATGAATCGACGAATCCCTTGGCTTGTTGCTGTCGTTCTCTTCGCTGGTGGATCAGCGGTCTTGCGGTCCGAAGAAACCGCCGAAGACCGCAATCGCAAGACGACCAGCCACTGGATCGGGGTTGCGGAGGAGGTCGCCAAACGGCAGCGTCTCTTGGACCCCAACTCGCCCAAAGAGCCGTTCAAGCTTCACGAACAAGCGATCTTTCGCCATACCCAATCGGTACGCGGCGACGATATCGGAGCGGTCTATCTGTGGACGCCTTCCTCATCAGATCGCCCCGCCGCGGTCGGTGTCTTCTTTGCCTGGTCTCAGGGCCGAATGCGAAACGTGATGGAAGAGTTTCATTCGTTCCACAACGGGCCGATCCGACGCGAAGCCGACGGGCACCCGACCTGGAACTGTCCTGATGCCGGACTGCAATGGAACCGTTCGGACAACCTTCCCGCCCCCGCGTCGGACCTTCGACGGATGAAGCTTCAAGCCAGACAGTTCCCCCGCGGATTGAGCGTCAAGACGACGACGTCGGAAGGCCAGAGCTGGGAATTACGATCGGTGCCGAAGCCGTTTTACGAATACACCGACGCCGACGCGGAGATCGATTACGGAGCGATCTTCGGTTTCTGTCAGGGAACCGATACGGAACTGCTGGTCGCGATCGAAGCACGTTCAACGGACGACCAGCCTGCTTGGTTCTACGCGCTCGCACCGTTCAGCGATTATCAAATTTCGGTCGATCTACCCGACGGCACAACATGGACTTCCCCAGACGGCGATTCGGGCCAGAACGGGAAACCGCATTACTGGGGACCGGTGGAAAGTCGCCCCAAACCCGACTTCGAACGCTAGGGGCGACAGAGGTCGAGAGATGGCAGAAAAATCGGATTCAGCAATCATCGGTGCCCAGCCCTCAGGGACCGTCCAGCTTGGGAAGTCACCCTCCTGGCAGGAGGGTCGAGCGGAGATTGAACGTTCAATCGCGGTGTCCACCCGTGGAGCGTTGTGAGCGTTGATGAACCGCACCAACCAACATCAACTTGTGCCGGGAATTTCCGTCACCGCATCGGGACAAGCGAGCGTTGATCCCTCCGTCGCAGACGTGCTGTTCGACTTGGCGCTCGAGCTAGAAGAACGGACGAATCTGCCCGTCGATGTGGAGCATGTATTGGCCGCAATCGTGCTCGCTGCCCGGAACGGACAGCTTGATCGGAACACGCCACTGTCGTCCGATGATCCGGCGCTCGTCGACACCTTGGCGGCCCATGTGAAAACGATCTTCGCAGACTACGGCGGCAATGTTGGCACGGACGATTGAACGGTTTTAATCGCCGCTCGTCACCGACACGAATCAATCATTCCAGGAGTTGCCGTTAGGGGGTCGGCAGCTCGGCGACGTTCACGACTTCAGGGGCGCTGACTTTTTCAGTGGCGCTGACTTTGTCACTGGCGCTGACTTTGCCCGCGATCTGGTCTTCGATTTGGCGGAACACCTTGGGAAGTTCAGCCGACAGCAATCGTTTGAGTAGCGGTAGATTGGAATTCAGTCCGCTACGCAGCCCATTGGCAACGTTGCTGTTGTTCATGCCGATTCCTTGAGCTTGGACCCAACGCGGTGCGCCGATTTGCAGGTTGTCGGAATCCAGCTTCAGTTTGGAATCGACCAAGGTGAGTTCAGCGTCCTTGTTTCGCTTGACTTCAAACTCGACCACGAGATCGCGCAGGGTACCGAGTTTCATTTCAATCGGTCCACAGGATGCGTGCTGGCGTGAGCCCTGGACGTTTGTGCGATTGATCATGAGTTTGACGTCACTCAATCGGACTTGAACGATGGTTTGCACGGACGCGTCATCGAGAACCTCGACGCTTTTCAGTTTTCCGCCGTACTTGATCTCTTTAAATTGGACCCTGAATGCCCGACCCATCACGTGCGTGGTGTGGTTGATATCCGCCACGCTGCCGGAGACGGTGTTCGCCACGGGATCGGGGTCGGCGTGCAAAGTAGACGCGGAGGTGGTCACCGCAAGGACAGCCAACAGAAGGCGAAGAATCCGTATCGCATCGTCTTTCACTGTTCTCTCCCAAAAATTGAGCGGCCGTCTGGTTGGCCCCGATTGACCGGCATTGCGCAACAGAGACTAGGGGTGTTCCCGCTGCCCCACAATGGCAGGCTCGGCAAGAGAGTGGGCGTGACGGACTGCTGCGCCCGTTCGGCACCCTAAGCACGCAGCGAGGGCATTCATCGGCACCTTGATCCTCGGACGGGCCAAGATCGCCGAAATATGACGAGGCAAGCACGGCAAACCAAGTAAGCCTGAGGCCGATCCTTTGACCGTAGTTCTCGACCCGTTCCACAATGCACAAAACCTTACCGACGGGATGCGAGAACTGCCGGCAGGTTAACGCCATTCCGTTCTACGCGCCGGACTGACAATTCGATTCTCTGTTGAACCAGCACAGTCGGTTCACGGAGTCTTTGCACCGGCAGTCGCCTTCAAGGGATTGCCGTGATGAAGTTGTTGGCTCAACGCTTGCGCGATTATCTTCTCCGTCGCGAGAAGCGTCGCTCCCATCTGGCGAAATCGGTTGGCGCGTTTCTTATTGCGCTACGAAGCACCAAAGTGCCTCATCCGTGCGAATCAGAACTTCACCGCCCGCCACGACCACCGACGCGTTGGTTGATTCTTTCAGTTCGTTCTCCGCGATTCGCTTTAATGCTTCACGATCGGGGCGAAAGACGATCGTTGTGCCAGACTTGTCCAGCAAGTACATCAACCCATCGGCGGTTTGCGTGATGGTGGACCAAGTGCCCCCTCCACCGCTCCGGCTCTTCCATTGCGTTTCACCTGTCTCAACGTCGATGCAATAGATCACACCGCCCGTATCACAAATGTAGATCGTACGCTCGTGAGCCACTCCGGTGCCCAGCCAGCCAATGTCATTGGGCTTATGCCACAGCCGATGGGTCTCAGTCACGTCACCGCGTCCACCTGCACGAACGGCAAGCGAAGCGCCGCGGTAACCACCCAGGGCGACGATCACGCCATCGGATTCCATCAGAGACGCATAGGCAAGCGGAGCACCACCGCCACATGTCCAAAGTCGCTCACCAGTGGACGGATCAAATGCGCTCACTCGACGAGGCAAAGCGACAACCAATTCGGAATGACCGTCGACCTGCACAATGATCGGCGTGTTCCATGAACCGCGAAGTCGCTCGCTGCGTTGCTTGGTGCTACCGAACTCGTCGGCGCTGCCGTCGTTCTCGGGGCCGCTGAGTTCGCGTTCCGCCTTGTCGTCCATAGAGTCGACTTTCCAGCGGGTCTCGCCAGTTTTCTTATCGACAGCAATCAAAAACTCACGGTTGCCGGGTCCAAAGTTCAAAATGCAAAGATCTTCGTGCATGATCGGCGATGAACCGTAACCCCACATGTGTTCCTGCCGGCCAAGATCGCGACGCCACAACTCGTTGCCATCAATGTCCCAGCAAACCAGCCCGGCTAACCCAAACCAGGCGATCACTCGTTGTCCGTCGGTGACGGGCGATGCAGAACAGTACGGGTTCGTCTTGTGGGTCGACTCCTCCTCGGTAGAGACGACGCCACTGCGCCAGCGCTCTTGCCCGGTTTTGCGATCCACACAAATCAATCCCCGTTCGTTCGACTCCGAGAGCGGTTGCGTCAAAAAGATCCGGTCGCCCCACACCACTGGCGTCGAGTTGCCTGGTTCCGGTAAGTCGATCCGCCAGTTGACGTTCTGATCCCGACCCCATTGAGTCAGAGCAGCATCGGCGGAGGTCTTTCCAGAGCCGTTTGGACCTCGCCATTGCGGCCAATTCGGACCGTCAGCGAGGCTGGTAGACGCCATCACGCAACAACAGGCCGCAAAGGTACGAGCCATTCGAGTGAGCATGGGATTCCCTGTCTTGTCTTTTGATTTCGTATAAGCCTGACCCTCTCGAATGCGGCTGATTTTCTCGAAGATCAACAACTCGCACTGCACTCCAGCCGCCTCGGGTCGAATGGTCATGATAACGGTGCGTTGACGCAAGTGCATCAAAGATAACTTCACCGATGTCCGATTCCAACCGTTTGCGGCCGATGCCTCAACACGAGTCCTAAGCCGCGGGCACGCGGCGTTGGGTTATACTTCTGGCTGTCAATTCAGTTTGCACTTGGAGTATCCGCTGTGTCTACACCGATGTCTCGCTCTAACAGGCGATCGTTCTTACAAACGACCACCGCCGTCTTTCCAACGATCATCGCATCGACCGCCATCGGCAAGGATGGTCGCGCTCCGGCTGGGGAACGAATTTCCGTGGGTGTCATCGGCACCGGCAAGATGTGCCACGGTTATCACCTCAATGCCCTACTGAAGTACGCTGATGTGCAGTTTGCGGCAATCTGTGAAGTCGACAAAAATCGCCGTGAATCCGCTAAACGCAAAATCCAGGCGACGTACTCAGGCAAGTCCGACTACAAAATCCCAAACGAGTACACCGACTTTCGCGAGATCATTCACCGCGACGATATTGATGCCGTTCTGATCGCCACGCCCGACCACTGGCATGCCATTCCAGTCATCGAAGCCTGTAAAGCTGGCAAAGATGTGTACTGCGAAAAACCCTTGACGCTCACCATCCTGGAAGCGCAACGCTGCATCCAGGCGGCGCGAAAGCACAAGTGCGTCGTGCAAACCGGAAGCCAACAACGCAGTAGTGTCTTCGGGCCGTTTCGTATAGCTTGTGAGTTGATTCGCAGCGGACGAATCGGCAAGATCAAATCGGTGACGGTTGGTGTGGGTGGACCAAGCAAATGGTGTGACTTGCCGGCAGAGGACTTGGAATCAGGGCTCCAGTGGGACATGTGGCTGGGACAAGCACCCGAGCGACCGTACAACTCAATTCTCAGTGCCCGCGACGGCGTTTCCAAACCGTGGCCGCAGTGGCGGGCTTATCGCGAGTATTCCGGCGGCGGTCACACCGACATGGGCGCTCATCATTACGATATCGCGCAGTGGGCTCTCGGCATGGACGAATCGGGACCGGTCGAAATCATTCCTCCGGATGATCCTTCCACAGGGACCGGCGTGAGGTATATCTACGCCAATGGCGTCGAAATGATTCACGGTGGCCCGAGCGGTTGCACGTTCACCGGCACAGAGGGAACGTTGCGAATCGATCGCGGTCATCTGAGTGCGGATCCGGCTGATGCGATCAAGGAAAAACTCGCGGACCATGAAGTGCACTTGTACGAGTCGAACGATCATCATCGCAATTGGCTCGATTGCATTCGAGAACGAAAGCGCCCCGTCGCCGACGTGGAGATCGGCGCACGAAGCGTGACCGTTGTCCACTTGGGAAATCTGGCGTATTGGCACGGACAGACGTTGAACTGGGATCCAAAGAATTGGAAATTCGCCGATGCCGAGGCGAACAAGTGGCTTGATGGACCGCGCCGCGATCCATGGCAACTGCCCTCGGTGTAAACGGTTCAAAGAAATCACTCAACCAGCCGTTACCTGCGCTGTCGACGCAACTGCAAATATTCTGACTCTAACGTTTTCGATGTCGTAGATTTCAAATCCCTTCACCCTGCCGTGTGCGGGAGGCTCGAGCGTAGCGAGACATCTGAGCTCTGAGCAAGTGGCTTGTTTTCGGATTTCAGGAATTTTCGAGGTAGGGGACGATACCGGGTAATCGGCGTTTGAGAGTTTCAATGTATCGACCACAGTCGAACGGGATGCGGGTCTGCCAGACGCGGTAGAGAATCCGGATCCAACTACGTGCGAGCTTGCGTAGCACCGCGTGGTGTTTCATTCCTTGGGCTCGTAACATTTGGTAGCGAGCTTTGGTCCACGGACACCATGTCCGGGCTGCGGCTGCAAACTCATGAAAGGTTTGGCGAAGGTATTTCGGGCAGGCATAGCGCCGTTGAACATGACGCTGCTTTCCGCTTTGACGCGTGATGGGTGCGATTCCGCTAAAGGAAGCCAGTTCATCGGCATCGGACCAGCGATCACGCTGCGAACCGAACGCACACAGAAGTCGAGGCGCAAGTGCTGGGCCGGCTCCTCGGAGCGAGGAGAACAGGTGGGCATCGCCGTGAGCCTTGAACGACTCGCTAATCTGTTGGTCGAACTGCTCAATCGTTTTGATGGATCCTTCGATTTGCTGAGCCAAATGCTTAACCGTCATGGACATGGGAGTGATCAGGGCAGAGTCATCGCAGAGCAACGGCGAGCTACGAATGGCATCGAGGGCTTCTTTTTGCCGCTCCTCATTTCGGACTCCGTGTTCTCGCAGAACCCGAACAATCAACCGACGATCAGCACGACGGAGTTGCCTGGGATCAGGCCACCGCTTGAGTACAGCCAGTAGCAAATCCAGCTGGTGGGATTTGCCGAACAGCTCCAAAACTACAGGAAAATACTGTTTAAGTACGCTGATAAGCTGCTGACGCAGTTTTGTTTGGCTGCCTACGATGAAGCGTCTTTGCTCGCAAAGCCGGTTCAGCAATCGCGTCTGCTCATCATCAGGCAGCCATGCCTTAAGGGTCTCGATTCGTTCGCGAAGAAGCCTGGCCAGATACATCGCGTCGGTAGGATCACTTTTGCCATCGCCACCCGGATAGCTTTCTCGATAGCGAGAGAGTTGTTTAGGGTTAATCGGGTAGAGAACGATGTTCTGACGGAACATCAAGGCATGGATCAGGGGGCCCTTGGACTGTTCGAGCATGATCGCGATTTTCCCGCCCTTGGCTTTCTCAGTCATCTTGGCGATCCATTGGTTGATCGCTTCGGGGGTGTGGGGCAGTTCCATCGCCGATTCTCTGCCTTGAGAATCAATGATGTGGCAGTCATGTTTCTGATCAGCCCAATCGATTCCAACAAAAAGCGCGATGGATTGGTTGAGTGTGGGTGAATTGTCGTTCATGCTGTAGTCTCACCGAGTTGAAAGGCTTGTGTGATTGGTAGTCCAGCCTCACCCACTTCGGAAACCTTATAGAGAGCCCGCTAAGCTACATCTGAGTGATCCGTTTTGGGATGAAGCGAGCGGTGTGCTCGGAAGTCTCGCTAAGCCGTCATGCGGCTGGGGAGGGGATCCGTAGCACTCCGCTGGCTACCGCTTCAAATAATAATCAGCGCGGCGTTGAGAATCCGCCATGCCAAAGCTGCGCTGCGGAAAGGGCTGCGCGATGGCAAGGACGCTCAACGCCGAACACTGAGGAGATGCTATAAGGGGAGGGTTTCCGTAGTCGATGCCCCATCAATGCCAAAACCTTGCCGCCCTCAGCGGAAACTGGCTCGCTTCAGCGCCCTGATCGGTCGGTTTTCCTGCCCCGAGCTATCTGAAGAATGACACATGGGTCGGAGAATTTATGATCTTTCGCATCAGAGAGAAGTTGTGGTCGTGGACAGACAGCTACGGCGTAGAAATTGATGACGGAGAAGTTGAAGTTGCGGTGCTTTGCGCTTGCATAGTGATCGACCAAGTTCTGCATGATGAATCGAGTAGAAGTGACTAACGGGTCATTGACCATTGCCCATCCGTGATAAAGGAGAGACTTTCATGTTGTGGGAACTGTATCAACAATCGAAGATTCGCGACGCCGGCGCAACGGCAACCCGGGCGGAATCGAAATCAAACAACATGAGCTACGAGGTCGCTCGCCTGGAGGACAAGATCGAGTCTTTGGCCCTGACGTGCCAAGCGCTCTGGGAAGTCGCTCGTGACCATTCAGGGCTCAGCGACGAGGAGTTGTTGGCCAAAGTGAGTGAGATCGACTTGCGTGATGGAGTGGCCGACGGAAAGATGGGAAGCGGTACGGGGTCGTGCAGCAAGTGCGGACGCACGATTAGCAAGCGACGCATGAGCTGTATGTACTGTGGCGAGCAGATCGTCAAACAGCACACCTTTCAGCCGTGATTTTCCGGAGGGCCGGCTGGTTCCCACAATTCGATCCGGCCCCTCAAGGAAACATACGACCCAAGCTGCACGAGGCCGATCCGGTTCGATCATGGTACCGATATAGATTCGATAATTCGGGGCACGTTCGCCAGATTCTCGTCCCGTATTTCTGGAAGACCGCGGCGAAGCAATTTCCCGAACTCGCGCCTGGCAATGCGACCTCGTGCACGAAGAAATCCGTTCAACTGCTGGCGGTGAATCTGACCTCTGCGCTGAAGCAGACTTGGTTTGACACAGCGGGCGATGCAACCGAAGGCACAAACGTTTTCGGCTTGGCGCTAGAGGTCTTCGGGAGCTCGGCAACTTGGATGAGGATAAATCACAACGCGGTCATGGCGGAGGGAGTGGCGTTAATACAATCCGAAATCGGTCGTTTCGCGCTGTGTCTGGTCTGCAATCTGAGGACGATTGCGAAGGAGGCCATTTGCAGTTCTGGTCGAAGGTCGTCCAACAAGCCTTGACCGAAATCGTTACTTGGAACACTGTGAAAAAACATGATTACAAGCATCCCTAGTTGAGTTGAATCCCGTATTCACTAGAGACGTTTTCATCGTCGCAATAACCAAGCACCGCCGGAACCGCCGCCAACGACGCCTCCGGTAGCGTTGAGTCCCTCCGCCGCAGTGTAGGTCCAACTCGCGTCAAAGTAGCTCCCCATTAGATCCTGATGCTTGTTCTGAAGGTTCCACTGTGTTGCACCCAAGTTGTCTGAGTACCACACCTTCCCCGATTGACCGATGACGTCCGTCGCGTTTAGATCGTAGCCGACATCGAATTTATTCCTTCTACCACTGGGAAGACGAACGAACGAACCGTCACGGATGACGAACGCTGTGTGGACCCATTCTCCCTTGCTCCACTCTTTGATCCCTCCAGTCACGTCACCAGTATTGGTAATGGCATATGCTTCGGCTGTAACCCCCGCGACGAGTACCGTTGATCCGATCACTGTGAAAGTGCCATCGTCTTTGGAAAGCAGATCCCAAACCGTAGCCACGTGCCCGAACTCAGCATCGGCTGATCGACCGACAGCCCGATTGATTCCCGCTCCCATGGATGCGACGTCGTGAGCGCCTCCTGCATCAAGGAGTATCGGGCCGAAAACGAGTCCCTCTGTGACACGCCAGGCCGCAGCCCAAATTTCATTTCCTGAGGAGGCAGGGCCCCAAATTTCCCCTACCACAATGCCATCTCGACTAATCCCGTTCGCGGTCCCCGAATCGAACCCGGTCGGCAACGGCAGTTCGACAGGATTGGCAATTGCGTTTGACCAATACCGAGGACCGTTCGGGCCCCACCCGACGATTTCGTCATATTCATTGATCGACAGGGCCTCTCCGTATGCTCCAACGAGCGGGATGAAAGCCGGTACAGTTTCAGAGCTGTCCCATATTCCAGGCATGTCGTCCACTGTTCCGACCACAATTCCAGAGTCGCTGATTGCATAGGCCGAACTTACAGTGCCGCCTGCAGGCTGGAGTTCCACAAGCTGAAAACTACTGCCGCCACCGCCACCACCTGGCGGCTTCACCGGTTTCTTGGCTTCGGCAATCGAGAAACAGAAAAGGCATGCCGCCACGACGGCGGCGGGAATGATCGTGCGAGTTGATAATCTCATGACATGTGTCCTCCGGATTCGTTGTGTGTAGACCACGACCAGTTAAGAGCTATCGTTGCCAGGACAAGTCCTGGCTACATTGAGTTGTGCTCCTACCTATCAATGCGCCGTCGAGCCGGAGGGCTGTCGAACATTCTTGAATAATCCGACCAGATTGATCCATCGCCGAGGACCAAGCCTTGTCGTGGTGGGAATCACGAGCTTGCCAGGACAGTTCTGCCCTACGTTGCTGGCCTACTTCGCTTTTGCCGCCACCGCCCCGGGCGTACCAATCGTTGAGGAAAGCTTATTCTGGGAAGCCATCTGTGTTGTATTCCTCGATTAGCGAGTCAAATGCTGATCGATCTTCAGTCGGAACCTCGTCGAGGAGGCGGAAGAACCTGGATGTGTTTCCTAACCTCAGTCGCCAGTCGTCGACGGCCTGATCGACCGTTCCGCGGGCTCGATGAGCCCGAATCAGGATTTGAAATGCCTTGATCGGCGCATCTTTTGCACGAAGAATCCAATAGCAATCCTCGATGGCCGCATCAAAGTCCTTGAGCTCTGTAAGTAGATATTCCGCTCGTTCGAGTTGGAATTGCTGGACGTCTCGTTCTCCATCACCGACCAGTCGATTCAATCGACGAAGAGGGGCTTCCTGGCCTAACCGCTCCAGACGAGCGAGGTCGGAGGAAGCTCGTTGCGGCTGGTCTAATTGCAGGTAGGTTTCGGCACGCAGTTTCCATAAAAGGGGGGCGTCCTCTCGTAGCGAGAGTGCCCTTGAGTAGAGGGGCAAAGCTTGCTGCGGGGACTGCTTCGAAGCATTCGACGCGGTGCCTGCCGTCAAGTTCAATAGTGAACTCGCCTGTTCACGCAGTATCGTAAGTGTGACTCGGCGGACCCATTGTGGCGTTCTGTCCGCTGAATCGTGAATCTCTGCTGCAAGTGATTCCTTCAGAGCATGATGGCAGAGATCAAAATACTGCTGCGCCTTCCGGGAATCTCCGCGTTTTGCGTGAGCCATTGCCAAGAGGTAGAGGTGGTATTCCCTTGGTGCACGATTCAGTTCGAGTGATTGGCTTTCGTCGGCTGCGGTCAATTGCGCAAGGGCATCTTCATAGAGACCCGCACGAAATAGCGTTGCACCGATGATTGTTTTTGCAAAGCGACCAACATCGCCGTGGGAAAACGGTAATGCGGCCACAGGGGCCTGTCAGGAATTTTGTGTTTGCCAGCAATAACTGTAAGCTGACCCAAACACGAATGGCACGGGCATAAGCCTAAGCTGCTGTGGCGTAACGGTTTCGGTTCGGGTTGCGTCTCGTTTTCATGAGCTTGTAGTTTTTCTGCCTGCGTTTGAGTTCCCGTTTTTCTTGGCGACCTGGTCGATTGCCGACAACCAGTTCGGAGATCGTTTCGAGCAGGTTGTCGAATTGTTTGCCCGGGCTTCCGCAGCGGAGTCGGAGAAATGCTGCAAGCTCTTCAATCGCCTGCATCGCGCCGGTAAAGCTCAGCCTTGTCGGACATCGCCCGAACTTCAACGCAGATGCCATGATCGCAGCGCGGACTAGATTGAATCCAATCATGTGGCAGTGGATTTCCTTGCGAACCATTTGCGGGCTCTTGCATCGCAAGTGCTCCATCTGCATTTGAGTTTTCAGGCTTCGGATGTGAAGCTCCACCTGCCATCTCTTGCGAAACAGTTCGGCCAAATCTTCCGCGGCATAGATTTCGGCATCCACCAACGTCGTGGCCAGGGTAATTTCCCTGGTTCGAAAACCTCGCTGCTCAACCTTGTACTTCAGGTGACGGACAATGACCAAACAAGGATACTGATCGTATTCTTTCTTGCTCATCCACTTGGGACGTGGCGGTTTGCGGTAGGCGACTAACTGATCCAGGTAGCCAAGTTTGAGCCCACGGCGAAAATCGATTTTGCGAAGTTGGTGCGCCCTGGCCACCAAGTCGATACCTCGCATCGGCCCCATGGCAAGCAACCAGAAGTTTGCGTAGTAGCGGTCAGCCAGCAAGATTCGCCCCGGTAAAATGCAGTCCAAAAACGTCCGCAGTAGCGCTGTCTCACCAGTCTGTTTACCTCGGTACGGCCCCACTGCCGTGCGTTGAATTGCACCTGTCGCAAGGGAAAACAAGCCAATCATCCTGGCGATCGGAAAACCGCAGCCAGGCTTTTGACTTTTCATTTGGGGGTATTCTTCTTGGTTCTCGTCGGTGTCAGCCATCGTCAAGGTCCAGCCATCAACCATTTCGACAATCCGGTCTTGAAACAGCCAAGCTTGGTCGGTCGCCTCTTCGCAACGTTTCGCGGTCCATGCAAGCAGCCTTTCGAAGAGTTGCTCAGGAAGCCTGCCGCGTGCCTTGCAATACGATGTTGTTTCGCTGCTGACGCGAAGCAACCCCTTCGCGACGCGGTACACATTGAAGCGGGTGACGGCCTGTTGGCAACTGTGGTCTGCCGAAAGGACCTGTGAAATGAACAACCAAACGGTGATCATCGGGTTGTAGGGGCAATCGCGGTATTTGTGCTTCAGTTCAGCGCAAACCCTTGCCACCTCAACCTGAGGCAGAAGGAGGTCCAAAACGAGTGATGAGGCTTTTCGCAATTTGCTTTGAACTTCGAAGCCTGCATCGGTAGACTGATCGTTCACGGTGAGCCCTCCAGTGAAGTGATGTGCTTGATAACTCCATTGCACCGGAGGCTCGCTGTGTTTTCAATTCATTTACGGCACGCAAAGTGCGATTGCGATTTGATATCACTGCCCGTTGTGCTAGCACGAACGCAATCGCACCACATCTAGTTGATTCCACTTATGCCCGTGCCATTCGACCCAAACACCTTCTCCTGCAGGAGCCCCTTCCCATGGATTCCAAGACGAAAGAGCAAGTCGAACAACTTGCTGCTGAATTTGCTCGCAATGCTTCGAGCATCGGTGAATTGAATGCATTGGTCAAAACAATGATGAAGTCGGGCATCGAAACGATGCTCAACTCCGAACTCGATCACCATCTCGATCAAGAACAATCCGAACCGGCCTCCGGCAGCACGCCTTCCAAAGAAAAACGAAACAACTGTCGCAACGGACATTCTTCAAAGAAGCTCAAGGGTGACTTTGGGGAACTGGAGATCGAAACACCTCGGGATCGAGACTCGACGTTTGAGCCGAAGATCATTGAAAAGCACCGGCGTCGCATTGATGGATTCGATGACAAAATCCTGGCCCTCTACGCAAAAGGATTGACCACCCGCGACATCCAGCAGATCGTCAAAGACCTCTACGGCGTGGATGTTTCACCAACGCTGATCGCTAGCGTCACCGAGGACCTGGAAGCCGAGCTAAAGACTTGGCAGTCGAGGCGTCTCGATCCGGTGTGTCCGATCGTCTATTTCGATGGGATCGTCGTCAACGTTCGGGGTGCATCGGCCAAGGTCAGCCCCCACACGATTTACGTTGCTTTGGGAATCAATCTGGATGGTAAGAAAGAGCTCTTGGGCCTCTGGATCGCTGAAACCGAGGGGGCGAAATTCTGGTTGAACTGCTTAACCGACCTGAAAAACCGTGGACTTTCCGACATCTTCGTATGCTGTGTCGACGGCCTTGCCGGGTTCCCCGAAGCCATTCGAGCCGCCTTTCCACAAGCTCGAATTCAGCTTTGCTTGGTGCACCTGGTTCGCGCCGCCCTTCGCTACGTCTCGCATGAAGACAGCAAGGCAGTCGCAGGTGATCTAAAATCAATCTACCGCGCATCGACAACCGAAGAGGCTGAAAGCGAACTGGAGCGGTTCTCGGAGAAATGGGACAAGAAGTATCCGACGATCTCGCGGCAGTGGCGAAACAAGTGGACGGACATCATCACACTGTTTGACTTCCCGCCCGAGATTCGTAAGGTGATCTACACGACCAACGCAATCGAGTCGGTCAACAGCACGATTCGCAAGTTTACTAAGAACCGCAAGATCTACCCGAGCCAGGACTCAGCAACCAAGTTGATCTATATGGCGATCATGGAGGCATCCAAACGCTGGACCCGCCCGATCAAGTATTGGAAGCAAGCACTCAACCACTTTGCAATCCTCTTTGAGGACCGCCTACCGCCGAGCCACCGATACTAAACAACTGAACCGGTGACACAAAGTTTTGGACAGGCCCGCCACAGCAATCAGTTGGCCCCAATCGAGTTCCATCTGAGGATCCAACACGCAAGTCCATGCGACGAACTCAGCGGTGAGCGGGTCCTTTGTCTTACTGAATTTGGCCAGAATCTGATTACATGTGTCTTGGTGGCCCCGGCGATCGCCGTTGCCCAAATGTGCCAGCGCCAATTCATACCACACACGGATGTCGAGTCTCCCCGCTTCCGCGACATGCTCCAAGTCATCTACTGCTTCGTCCCACCGTTCCAGTTCCGCAAGCGCGTTTACTCTGTGATGGCGAATGTTCAAGTCATCGTTCTGCGTCAATAGACGTGTCATGATTTCCACGGCCTGCAGCCATTGCCCATTGGACATATGCTGTTCTGCGCGCTGGTACAGTCCTGCCCGCTCCAGCGTTTCGACGTGACCGTCGCTAGCCGCACGCCACATTGAAATTCGAGCCTTTGTGTCGCCACTTACTAGGGTGCGTCCATCCGGTGAAAATGCCAAAGAGACGATGAAGGGCCACCATGCCGAGGACGTGACGTTGCCTCCTTCCCAGGTGATCGTCATGCGTTCCTCGAGAGTTTCAATGTCCCAGAGAGTAACTTCCCCTTGTGAACTCGCCGTTGCCAACGTCTTGTCGTCGTTGGAGAACGCAACTGCCATATGGTATGAATCGTCTCCAGTCAGCTTGGCGAGTTGACTCCCGGTTGAAGCATCAAACAATGTTGTCGTGGCACCGGTTCGGGGTAAAAAGAAAGAACCCTGAGAAACGGCAAATGTGAGGCCGTCTCGTGAGAATGCAAGATCCGTGAGCCATCGGTTTGTGATTCTGGGGGAAGCTCGCAGCGTCCAGTCTTTGACGTCCCAAATCTCGAGTTGGCTATTTGTACCTTTATCCGTGCCGATTGTCGCGAGGAGAAACGAACTTCCGTCGGGAGAGAACGCGACTTTGCGGATGTGGCAATCGTATTGCTCGGGGAAAACGAAGTGCGTGGTCAGTGTGTCAGCATTCAGTATTTCGACTTTGCGGTTCTCCATACCGGCAGCCAACAATCGACCGTCCGGCGAGAAGCTAACCGTCCAAACCGCCGAACCGCCCGCACGTGTTTGAATGACTTCGGCACTTTGCGGATCCAAAATCTGCATGCCGCCCGAGTGCGCGATCGCCAAACGCTCCCCATCGGGCGAGAATTGAATCGCATGGATGGAACTGCCCACGTCACTGGTTGCTAATTCGCCGCCTGTTTGAAGGTCCCTGATGACGACGTTGGAGTCATTGCTGACTCCGGCAAGCAAATTGCCAACTGGAGAAATCGCCACCCGGTCGCGTCCTGGGTGCTGGAAGTGCCTACTCGCCGAATGCGTTTTGAGTTCGCCGGTAAGCCTCGGAGCATCGAGGCGCCAAACTTTGACGCTGCGATCGCGACCAACCGATGCGATTCGCTTTCCATCTGGAGAAAAAACCACGCGGAAGATCCATTGCGAATGGCCGCGAAAAAGACTTAGCTGTTCGCCAGTTTCGACATCCCAGAGCCTAACGGTGCTGTCTTTGTGGGGAGTGGCGAGCCAACGACCATCCGGTGAAAAGGCCATCTCCCAAGGACTAGGTGCTTCGAAACGTTTGAGGTCTTGCCCGGTCGCTGCATCCCAAATCACAATCTCTTGCCGATCGTAGGTCGCGAGCTTGTGGCCGGTGGGCGCCCAAGCAACGTTATTACCCACTCCACGCAAATTTAGCCTGACTCGCTTCCCTGTCGACACTTCCCAAGCGGGGAAGTCATCCGATGCTCCCAAGACCAACTTTTCACCATCGGGAGACATTGCAAATGACCAGATTGCCTCAGGATCACGAATCCGATCATGCAGCATTTCACCTGTACGCACATCCCACACCCGAACGACAGATGGCACTGCCCCAGTACCGTCCGCAGTGCCACTTTGGACAGTGACGAGCGTTTGCCCATCCGGTGTGAAGGCGACGAATTTCAGCTTCGGTTCATGCGGTCCAAAACGTCTGATGGGTTGTCCGGTAGTCACGTCCCAAAGTGTCGCTATGTCTTCACTTGCAGACACCAAGAGCGTACCGTCAGCTGAAAATGCAAGCGGACCCTCGACGGCGTTGTCTTCGAAAACTTTGATCCGCTCGCGACGAGACAGGTCCCATAGCTCGATGGACTTCCGATACTTGGCAACGGCGATTAACTTGCCATCAGGTGAAAACGCGGGTGCATGCCAAGAATGTCCACACGGAATCGTAAGCTCATCTCGATTGCACAAGCCGAGCAAATAGTACCATTCGAAGGATCGCCAGTCTGGTTCGCCAGGCAATGGAACATGACGTTCGAGGAGTTCCAACACACGAGGGATATTTGATTCTTGCCATGCCTGGTGGGCGAGATTCATGTGGGCAGCATACAAGTTCTGCCGCGCACGCAGTTCGTATTTCTTTGCAAGCTCGCTTGCTGCCACCGCCTCCGTCCGTTGCTGGAGTTCGTTCTGAGCTGCTGCCCGAGCCATTGCGGTCTGTTCTTCGGCACGCGTCTCTGCCTGCTGTGCTCGATCTCGCTGCTGTTCTGCTTGCGTCCGCTGGATCACTTCTTCGCGGCTAGCCATTACCGCTCGCCTTTGTTCCCGGGTTGCCCGTACCGCCTGCCATGCAGTTCCAACGAGACCCAAAATCAACGCTGCCGCGACTGTTGTCGTGGTCAACATCGCAGCCTTGTTCCGTCGAGCAAACTTCTTGAATCGGTACGAAGCGGAAGGCGGACAAGCCTCAACCGGTTCGTCATCTAAGTATCGCCTTAGGTCGTTGGCCAGCCCGTTAGCTGTGTCGTAACGTCGCGAACGATCCTTCTCGAGCGTCTTCATTACGATCCAATCCAAATCGCCACTGAGCTGCCGCGTCAATTCGGCGGGGGTGATGTGGCGGTTGGCGGCGATCGAGGGTAGTGTGTCGACTGTGCTTAGACGTAGACTCGGCTTGGGCGGCTCTTCTTCGCGAATGATCCTCAGCAATTCGTCAAACGCGGCACTTCGCATCCGCTGACGGTCAAAGGGCGTGTTCCCCGAAAGTAACTCGTAGAGCAAAACGCCCAGTGAGTAGATATCGCTGCGTGTGTCGATATCCATCTGGTTCAACTTGGCCTGCTCGGGACTCATGTAGTCGGGCGTGCCCACAATCAGACCGAACTCGGTGAACATCGTCTTGGCAGTCAGCCGCTTCTCCATCGCCTTAGCCAAGCCAAAGTCGATGATCTTGGTGACGGCGCGGTCGTCATACTCGGCGACCAGCACGTTGGATGGTTTGATGTCGCGGTGGATAATTCCCTTTTGATGTGCGTGCTGCACTGCCTGGCAGACCGGTAAGAACAGCTCCAATCGTTCTCGGGGAGTCAGTTGATGCTCGTCGCAGTACTGAGTGATCGGAACGCCGCGAACGAGCTCCATCACAAAATAGGGTCGGCCGGAGTTGGTCATGCCGACATCGAGCACTTTGGCGATGTTGGGATGATCCATCATCGCCAGTGCTTGCCGCTCGGCCTCGAAACGGGCGATCACCGTTTTGGTGTCCATCCCCGGCTTGATGATCTTAAGAGCTACGCGCCGCTCGACCGGTTCGATTTGCTCAGCCAAATAGACTGAACCCATGCCCCCCTCGCCGATCTGCTGCAACAGCTTGTACGGGCCGATCAAGCTGCCAGCCTGCTCCGGCAATGACTGCGCGATGGTCGGACTGGTCCCCGCCAGGTCCTTGGGCGGTGAGTCGAGAAAGCTTCCCGACTGGTCATGTGCCGCGATCAGCGCATCGACCCGGCGACGTAACTCGCTGTCCCCGCCACATTCGCGATCGAGAAACTCCGCCCGCTCGGACTCCGATTTCTGCACGGCGTCGATGAAGATCGCTTGGACTTGTTGTGGGTCGCTGGGCATGTCCGGTATCCGATTCGCGGCAGATTGCGTGCGGCAAGCTTGGCGCTAACCGCTATTTTGGGAGCTCCTATCAATCAATGCGACGTCTCGCGTTCAAGCTGTCGAAAAAAGTGAACTAAATTCTGCGATCACTGACCGGACAGCTTTTCACGCAGCCATGCTCGGGCGTAGGTCCATTTCTTGCGGGCCTCGTACACCGTGACGCCTGTAAACTCGGCGATTTGCTCGTGCCCAAGCCCTGCGAAGTACCGCAACTCGACGACTTTGGCCGCCAGCTCATCCTCGGCCGCGAGTTCGGTGAGGGCTTCATCGAGCGCCTCGATATCGTCTTCCGCCCGATCCGCTACGATGTCCAAGAGTGGGACCCGCTGCATCTCACCCCCGTGTTTGATTCGTTGCTTGCGTCGATACTGCTCCACCAACAATCGTCGCATCGCCTCGGCGGCAGCGGCAAAGAAGTGCCCCCGCGAGTCCCAGCGTTGGACGCGGTCTACGTCGACCAGCCGAATGTACGCTTCATGGACCAGGGCGGTTGCCTGCAGTGTTTGCCCCGGCTTTTCGTGCAGCAATTTCGCATTGGCCAATTTGCGCAGCTCGCCGTAGACCAACGGCAAGAGTTGTTCCGTCGCCGCTGGGTCACCACGTTCGATTTGATTTAGGATCTGAGTAACGTCAGCCATGCGTCACAGGATAGCAGCATAAGTTTAGAGGTGCGATTGAATCACAATCACTCCATGCATCCCAATGCGACGTTTCCTCCCGAAGCTGTCGAGCAATCGCGAAGAGAATCGAAGATACTTCGCCGACAAGGAGCTCACTCTGTGAGAGCACCTCGTTCGGAGCAAGTCGCGTTCAATCTCTGAGATTGATGCGGAGTCCAGCGGGGCGATAATTACCCATAATCAACTCCGCTCGCTCACTCTCAACTCCGCTCGCTCACTCACCACTGCGGTCGGTTGGACCAACCGCCGGCTTGAAGCAACTTTCCTTCGCCGCATCGGTGGCGGACACCGCCTTCATTTTCCAGATCTCGTTCGGCGCGGACGTTGGACCAACCGCCGCGCCGAGATGACTTTTCGAGCGCGCGTCGGTGTCTCAAACCTCTGCGGCGACGGCAAGCGAAAGTGTCTGACGGCAGGAGTCGCCAACCAACCTGCGACAATGGTCGGCCTGGCCGGGAGAGTCGCGGACGAAAACGGGAGATGGATTCCACAGCTTTCAGGTCCAGGGCAATGCCATTCGAACGATGATACTAAATTGCCCAACCTACCAATTCGGCTCCTGACCCTTTTTCTGTTCCGGCAATCAACACAAAGATGGCAGCGATATCGAGATGCCGCATCACGTCGCGAGCCGTACCTGTACCGAGCAGGTGGTAGACGGCACTCATTGACAACAGAAAGACGGATGAGAACGCCATCACCGCAAGGCTAATCGTGCGTCCCCAGTGGCCGCGACCGCGGCGTACCAGAAAGTATCCGAGAACCGCGAAAACGGGCACGGCGAACAGGTGTGTCCAGCAACTCACCGGCTCGCGAAAACCCGGAACGGAATAGACGACAATCTCTTCCATATGGCGTCAGGCAGCTAGCGACCGTTCCTCAGGCTGGCGTGGGAAGATGTGCACACCGGACGCGACGAATCGAAATCCGTGATTCGCATCCCTTTTCGTGATAGCCGATCGATGTTTGGAGTTCGAATTGTCGTCGAGCCTTAACGCGCGAGCAAGACGATTCATCGCGCCATGTGTTTCTACGCTTTGCCATTGACTGCGCGTGCTGCGAGAGACCCGGCTCTGCGATTCAATTCGGTCATCGTCCCGCATCTTTCTGCAATCTCGCCTTCGTAGGAGTTCGCGTTCTTTCCACCGATCAGAAACGTACCACCGTAAGCTTGGACGACCTCCGCTAAGCGATCGATTTCTCGATCTTGGTGACGACTTCGAACAGGGTTGGTGAGTGCCAAGCAGCTGTACGCCGGATCCTCGATCTCGCGGAAGAGTACTACGAGATTGGAAACCAAGGCATGGCCTACCTGCCTTCCGCCGTTCGCCCTTGCATTCGCGTGGCCGCTGCCGTCTATCGCGAAATCGGCATGCAGATCCGTCGATGCGACTACCAAGTACTGCAAGGTCGAATCGCGATCCCCAAGTTTCGCTTCGCTTCGAGCGCGTTCTCGGCGTGGACATGCGGTCTCGTCCAAGACATCCAGCTGAGCCTTGGAATTGCAACCAACCATCAACCGGAATCGTCCGATCCATTTTCTGTCTCAACGGAGTTCATCATGAACGATGCAAAATACTTGGTCTTTCTCGGTATCTCGCTGACCGCTTTCATGAGCAGTGCGGCTTTTCTGCTTGTGATGCTCAATCCCAAGGATGCTTCCTACCAGACGCTGCCGATCGTCTACGCAGTGGCGTGTTTTGCAATTGGAATCGTGACAAACGTACTCGCGAAGCGCGCAGAAGCACCTGCTCCTGTGCCAGTGAGGATTGGCGATTCCGAATTCTTTTCACAGGTGCCGGTATGATCCTGATTGGTCGAGAGGAGTCTTCCGATGCGGGCCAGAGTCGTAGTCAGGATTCGGCAGGTTTTGAAGCGCAGATTGTTGGACGAGGAATACGTCAGGCGACTTGCGGAGCGGATCCGCAAAGTGTTTCCCGGGTGCGCCGGCTCGAAACGCTGCGGTCACCTGTCGCACGGCGTTTTATCTCGCTACCGCCACCACTCGTTAGGCCTAAGTAAGATAGACTAGGCCGTACGCAGGAGAGACCGTTCCAAGATGACTGCAAAAACCGAAAGAATCCTTCAGCAAATCAGAGAAGCTGGTGTCGTTGGCGCTGGCGGTGCTGGATTTCCAACCTACAAGAAGCTGGATGCTCAAGTCGAGCACGTCATCGCCAACGGTGCCGAGTGCGAGCCCCTGCTGCAGAAAGACCGCGAGTCGATGTTGCAGGAGCCGGATGCGTTCTTTCGCGGACTTCAGATCATGGAGGAACTGACGTCGGCTCGACAAGTGACCATCGCCGTGAAGCGAAAAAACGAAGACGTGGCCGCGGGGATGCAGGATCAGGCAGAGGTAGCAGGATTCAAAACGTTCGTCTACGAAGACGTCTACCCTGCGGGCGATGAGTACATTCTGGTTTATGAAATCTCGGGTCGACAGATACCGCCTGGTGGCATCCCTTTATCGGTTGGCTGTGTCGTGGACAATGTCGAAACGATCATCAACATTGCACACGCCGCTGAGGGCGTCCCGGTGACCGAAAAGTACATCACCATCACGGGAGCCGTCGCAGAGTCGTTGACGACCGTCGTTCCCGTGGGAACCAGTATTGCGGATTGCATTCGACTGGCAGGCGGCCCCACCTGCGAGGATCCCGTTGCATTGACCGGCGGCGTCATGATGGGAGGAGTGACGAGCAATTTTTCGGAACCGGTTAGCAAGACACTGGGCGGCATCATCGTGTTGCCGTCGGATCATTACCTGGTCCGCCGCAAGACGGAATCAAAGGCGACCTACACCCGGATCGGGCACGGCCAGTGCGATCAGTGTTCCCTGTGCACTGAGCTTTGTCCACGATACATCCTGGGCTACCCGATCGAACCACACAAGGTCATGCGAACGCTGTTGATGACCGGCGAGCAAAAGCAGCGTGGAAGTTTATGGGCGCAGTATTGTTGCGAGTGCAACGTCTGCTCGTTGATCGCGTGTCCGGAGCAATTGGATCCAAAGAGCATCTGTGTCGATGCAAAAGCACTCCTGCGAGAAAACCAGGACGGGCGAACCGAAGCAGAATTGGAAAGCTTGTTCCGGCCTGCCCATCCGGTTCGCAAAGGACGCGAGATTCCAATCAGTACGCTTTATACGCGTTTAGGTCTGAAGCCCTACGACCGCAAGGCGAAGTTCGTCAAGACAGAGTGGCTACCCGATTGCGTCACCATTCCGCTCAACACGCACATCGGCGCGCCGGCTGAACCGACTGTCAGTGAGGGGATGTCGGTGCGGCGCGGGGAGGTGATCGGCCGCGTCGACGACCACCAACTAGGCTGCCCAGTCCACGCAAGCATCGACGGGCGCGTCACGAGCATCGGGCGCTGCGGCGTGACCATTACCAAGTAGAAATTGAAAAGGCAGCACGCATGCAAAACGGCACCGCAATCGGCATCGTCGAAACCTCCAGCATTGCCAAGGGTTTCGAAATCGCTGACACAATGCTGAAGACAGCCAACGTCCGCATGGTCGTCAACCGCACGATCTGCCCGGGAAAGTACATGGTGTTGGTTGGTGGCGATGTCGACGCCGTTAAATCGAGTGTCGAAGCTGGGTTGGCGGTCGGAGCCCACACCGTTGTCGACAGTTTTATGATTCCCAATCTGCACCCATCGGTGTTTCCTGCCATCAGTGGCGTGAGCCATCTGCCGGAACTCAAATCGCTCGGCGTGATCGAAACGTTCAGCGTCGCGTCGGTCATCGAAGCTGCCGATGCGGCGGTCAAAGCAGCACCGGTGCAACTGATTACCGTCAACTTGGCAATGGCGATCGGCGGAAAAGGATGGGTGTCGATGACGGGCGACGTCGCCTCGGTCGCCGAGGCCGTCGATGTGGGCGCCGCGGTGGTCGCGACGAAGGGCCTGCTCGTGGAAAAGGTCGTCATCCCCTGGCCTCGCCCAGAGATCGTCGCGGAGTTCGTTTAGACCTTCGTCGCATGACCGTCGAATCGACCGAAACGCGTTGACTCAATCTGCGTCGGTGTGTTCACCGATACGATTTGTTGAGCATCGAGTTGCGTTACACTTGTCACGCACCGAACTGATTTTACACCGCTGAGAACAACGGGAGGCTAGGCATGTTGACTCTGGCGTCAAGAACTCTACTCGTGATCGTCGCAATTCTAGGATTCAGCGGTCAATCTCTGGCGCAAGGGTCACGCTTCTACCAACCGACTCCGCCCGTGATTGCCCGATCGGACTCGCGACCCAAGCTCGATTTCCAGATGCCCAGTAGCGAGGAACTGGCTCGACGCATCAAAGCGATTCAAGCTTTGGCAAAACCCAACACGTCGCAAGATGGTCCGGCGATCGATTTTTTGGACCGCATCGCAGTGGTCAGCTTGAACGGATTCGTCACCTCAAACATCGCCGTGCGTCTGAATATCAGGGACAGAAACATCTATTGCCTGAAGTTCGATGACAGCTTTCGCCGGATGGAAAGTCGCTCTACGTGGGATACCTAGGAATCTGCAAGTTCAACATCGAAAGCGACCCGATCACGTTGGTTGACTGCGCAGGCCCCTCCCGTGACGCTCAGGTTTACCAACCCATCTATGTCAGTCCCGATGGCTCGATGGTTGCCCAGATTGGATGTGCAAGTAACGGAAAGGGAAAGCTGGTCGGCCAACATCACTCGGGGACAATCGTCGTGTCGTCTGCGGATCTGGGTGAGCTAAAACTTGATGCGACCCTGCCCGGCAACAATGAAGGATTTGCCTTCGACCCCAGTTCACAAACGGTTTTCGCATCTGGCGGAAAACAGATCCCCGTGCGAAGGCCTTCCCAGTCCGAACCGATTGAAATCCCCATGCCGATTCACGGCTTGAACTCGACCATTCTTTCGGCGAGTCCCGCTGGTGCGGGCACCTTTATCTCGTTCGTCAACAATCCGTTCTGGCTCCACCGGGTTTCAGATGTTGCACCGGAGCAACGGTGAGAGCTCCTTCGCTGAGCGTGGCAACCGATCGGCAAGTGGGCAGGGAGAGTTGAGGACGATGAAACTAAATTGCCCAACCTGCCAATTCGGCTCCTGACCCTCTTTCTCTTCCGATCCACACTTGCTGCGATCGTTGCCCCTTCTCCCACGACGATCGCACCAAAATTAGGCTGCAAACAGGAGTTTTTCGAGAAAGTCAGTGTTCCAGCCAGCGATTTTGCGTTTCCGCTTGAGACTCTTCTTCCGAGTGTCCCGCTTGAGGAGCGTTGTGACAAACCGGCGAGCAAAGCTCATGTTCGACGTCGCGTTTTTGGTTCGGAGCCGACTGGAGTCTTCATGAAACACCACATCGAGAACCCAGTGCATGCTCTCAATCCCCCAATGCTTACGCGCGCAATTTGAAAATTCACGCACCCTTGCCGGTCGGCTTGATATGTAATACCGGACATCGCTTGATTGCTTGTCGCCACGAGTGGTGCATGTATTCGCTTGGCAAATACTTTTGGCTCCCTTCCATTGGTCGGTCAGTTCGCGGAGCGCTTCGGGAATCGGACAAGTCGCATAGAAGCGTTCTTCGTCTCGCCCGGCCTGCTTTCCAAGCGTGGTGATGGTTCGAACACCGTGGTCTTTGAGCCCTTCGTTGTGGGCCATCTCAAAGTAGTCAGCGATGGCGGCGCAAAGCTTGGGATGGTTGTCCTTGACGGCGAACACATAGTCGCCACCTTCTTCGATGATCTTTTCAGCAATCGACTTTTGGCATCCCATGGCATCGAGCGTCACGATCGAATTGCGCACGTCGATCAGATCGAGCAATTCGGGAATCGCCGTGATTTCGTTGGACTTGGAGTCGACCTCGGTTTGTCCGAGCGTGACACTATGCTCGGTGGCCCAGGCACTGACGATGTGAATCGCGTTGGATTTTTCCGCATCGGTGTAGGACCCTCGCACCGTCTTGCCATCGATCGCCACGTGGATGGGACCTGTGTGATTTTTGGAATCGCAATCGGAAGATGCATGGGCAAGTTCACAAAGGTGCGAGTGCCACTGCAGAAGCGCATTTTGAAACTCCGCGGGCTTTATCAACGACAGCACTCGCGTGATGGTGTCGTGAGAAGGGATTCCAGCTTCAAAGTCAGCGAACTTGGAGAGCCAGTCGAGTTTCTCTCCACCGAAGCTTTCGATCTCATCGGGACCATCCGCGCCTGCGATGACCGCCGCGACAACCAAGAATAGAATCGAGTTGAGCGGATGGATCGTCCGTCCGGCAACTCGCGGGTCGCTGACCTGATCAAAACACTCGTGAAACACGTCAATTTGGGAAGCCATTGCCATCTCCATACCAGGGCAGTGAAAAACCAGTCCGGCTGAATTTATTAGCAGAGGGGTTCACCAAGGCAAGACATCAACGAATACTGAAACCAGATTTTGGTGCGATCGTCGTGCCCCTTCTCCGAACCGTCCGCTTCCGAACTCTCTTGCACGCAGTTCATCAGCGTCGTGCTGGCAACGGCGTCTTGATCTCATTGGTGCACTTCCAGTAGCCGCGGGCGCTCGACTCCCAAGGAACGCCGCGTCGTGCGTTCGGTCGGATTCGTCTTTGAGTAAAAGAACAACACCGCAGACCACTCGACGCGAGTCACGGGGGAGTCCTGCGCCTGCGGATCACACGAAGGGCCACCAGAGATCAAGACGGCGACCGCATCGAAACGCTGACGACCTGCGGCCAGAGGATTCAAGAACCTGGCGTCAGCCTGACGGGCTGGAGTCTCACGCCCCGCCGCCCCGCCGAACCACCATCACCGCAGATCAACCGTCGAAGCGGAGAGCAATTCAATCTAGTTCAACGGTGGGCATCGCCGAGACGCGGCAATAACTCACCACTCCAAAATCTCGACTTCACGTCTTCAGTCCATGCCATGGTTCGCCATCAATTCTTGACCAGTGTCGCGAAGTAGAAAACCAAAATGAAGAAAACAATACCAGCGAACCAATACCGAACAGCGAAAACCCGATCTCTCTCTTCGAGACGTTCTTGATCTAGGAGATCGCCTATGTTGCCGCGAATGCTTTCGCGACATTGTCCGCAAACAGGATAGAGACTTTGACTGAAAGTGTCGTCAGTCAGATTCAGACCAGAGCGATCATTTGAGATCCAACGCTCGAATTCCATGCTGTAGCTCAACTTGTCATCGACATTAAGCGATTGCGAGCAAAAGTAGCACTTTCTAGGGAATGCAAAGCAAAGCGGCTGAGAGTCCGCAAGTCGCCACGCAAAATCGCAGCGATCGCAGAATTGAGTTGGTGCGTGAGTTGGACACTCATCACCACCGTAGACGCAGCGAGGAGGCAAATCTTCTTGAAGCGGGAAGCCATAGACGATTTGGGTCGACGTCGGGCTTCGGCATTTTGGGCAATAAATAGCCGCTTTCGATTCGATATCCGATTGAGCTACCATGTCTCTTCGATTGGCGAACGGCAGAATTTACCGACGATGTGCAGTGGACATCGATCTAAATAAAACGGCGCCGCGTTCTTCGGTGCAATTCTTGGTTCGACGTCAAAACACAACCAACTTCCCGTCGCCGACAACATCGTCAAGCGAAACATCAGACCATCTCTTCGGTTCCCGCGGAACCTTTCCTTTCCATCCACACGGCAAATGGCCCGCGAGTAACCATGGTTCCGCGAATCGTCGCTCAAAGGAGTCTTCGGGTCCGAAACCCAGTGCATGGTCAAACGCGACCATCGAGAACTGATTGTACGTCTCCTGTTTTATGCAGCGGATTTCACGCGAACAACGCCTTCGTCCTCTAGCGGGTCTCCGATATGCTCGAACAGCGGCGCGGCCAACGCCTTTTCGATAAACTTCCGAGCTCGCGACATAGTAAATCGTGGCATCTGTGACTCTGCTCGACGAACGAATTGCGATCTTTCCGCACGTGCGAAGGAACGGGGGTAGAAGGGGCGCCAAAACTTTGTCGACCTTCACTTGGGCCGGTGATCGGACTCGATTAGAACGGATCCTGCCAGTGCGTGCCAGCGTTTTAGACCCAGGCGAACTCCTGTTGGTTCGCGACGGCCGAGTCCGAATCGAGCTTCGACTCCTTGGCACATTCTGTTTCCTTTTAAGGGCCCGTCCGGACACAGTTGCTGCGATCATTGCCCCCTTCTCCGAACCGTCCGCTTCCGAACTCGCTGGCACGCAGTTCATCAGCGTCGTGCTGGCAACGGCGTCTTGATCTCATTGGTGCACTTCCAGTAGCCGCGGGCGCTCGACTCCCAAGGAACGCCGCGTCGTGCGTTCGGTCGGATTCGTCTTTGAGTAAAAGAACAACACCGCAGACCACTCGACGCGAGTCACGGGGGAGTCCTGCGCCTGCGGATCACACGAAGGGCCACCAGAGATCAAGACGGCGACCGCATCGAAACGCTGACGACCTGCGGACAGAGGATTCAAGAAGCTGGCGTCAGCCTTCCGGCACGGAGTCTCACGCAACGCCGCCCCACCATCACCGCAGATCAACTGTCGCAGCGGAAAGCAATTCGATTAAGTTCAACGTCGGTGAGCACCGGGGACGACCGGATAATTCACCATCAGGAAAAATATACTTGAGCCCTCCGGTGCGCCACAGGGTTCGTCATCAATTGTAGCGGCTGAGGCGACAGCATTGGCCAATCATCGCTTGGGTGCAGTCTGACCCGTGAAATGGATTGTTCAGCCTAGATCACCAGATGACGGAAAAGGAAAGGACTCCAGCAATAAATCCAAGAAGCACTGTTCCGAATGCGATTCTTCGATCAACCCTAGCGGCGATCGGAGGAACAACAGCCCAACCTGCGGCGCCCAATAGAGAGTAAAATACTCCAACGACGACTACGGCGCCGCCCCAAACCCGTTCGTCTCCCTCCAACCCAAACGAAACGTAAAGTACAAGACCAATCAGAGCCCCGGCCAGAGTGACTGCGAAACCGATTGCAAGCCAGGCGATGAATTGCGCCGCACCGGTCGCGGCATGCTTAACAGTCTCGTGAGAATCGGTCGACAAGGTGCGGCTGCCTTCATCAACGTCGCCTTCTCCTTGAGAGCCGGACGGCAGGTCATTGGGTGGTGGAGACTGATTCATCGTCGGGGTTCGTGTTGAACTTGGTGCTGGACTCTGACTGACGAACGAATTGCGATCTATCCACGTATGCGGAAGAACGGGGATAGATCGGGCGACAGAACTTTGTCGGCCTTCACTTGGGCCGGTGATCGGACCCGATTAGAACGGATTCAGCCAGTGCGTGCCAGCGTTTTAGTCCCAGGCGAACTCCTGTTGGGTGGCGACGGCCGAGTCCGAATCGAGCTTCGACTCCTTGGCACTTTCTTCTTCACGCTTCAGGTGCCAATCCGGACACACTTGCTGCGATCGTTTCTGCCTTCTCCTAACCGTCCGCTTCCGAACTCTCTTGCACGCAGTTCATCAGCGTCGTGCTGGCAACGGCGTCTTGATCTCATTGGTGCACTTCCAATATCCGCGGGCGTTCGACTCCCAAGGATCGTCGCGTCGTGCGTTCGGTCGGATTCGTCTTTCAACCAAAGAAAAACACCGCGGACCACACAACGCGAGTGACGGGGGAGTCATGCACCTGCGGATCGCACGAAGGGCCACAAGAGATCAAGCCGGCGACCGCATCGAAACGCTGACAACCTGCGGCCAGAGGATTCAAGAAGCTGGCGTCAGCCTAACGTCAGTCGGTATTCGAGTCAGTGGCAACATTGAGTCGCCGGTTCCTGACCAGCACAGTCTGGCGTGACCATACGACTGGCAATCGTTGTAAGCCAACGGATGCCGAGCAGGATACCAATGAGCAGCCCAAGAACCAACAACCAAACTGCCGTCTGTGCAATTCGTTCCGTGACAGTGAGATCTGACCTCTTGGTCCCCTCTATCTCAATGCGATCGACCTCCAGAGTCGCCATCGACCAGACGACTGGAACGTGAGACTGCGAAGCGGTGCGGGCGCCGTCACGACCACGCGGGTGAACCTCGATGATCGCCCGGGAATTGGAGGCGTGGCTGTTGGGGGCTGAATGATCGCGTGCACGTGGCGTTCTTCCAGGAATCCGATCCTGGATTTCAGATCATCACGGCGAGATCATGTGCTCTGGAAAACTCGCACGCTTTGTTCCACTTGGGCTGCGCAGACTGGAGCCATGGTTGCGTTTGAACCCGAGCGGAATGGCAAGTCCACCCGACTCCTGCAGACGCTCATGCAGCTCGCGCCGCATGCGATTGACGCGAGCTTGCTGGTCCGGTTCGTGAATCAGGTTGTGGGTTTCTTGGGGATCCGTCTTCAAATCGTAAAGCTCATCCGTATCCCAAATGCCGTGGTACTGGATCAATTTGTAACGTGAATCGCGCAGCGCAAACGTCGTGGGCGTCTGCGGGAAGGCCGGCTCCCAGTAGTATTCATAAAGCAATGTGTTTCGAGAGGTGTCAGTGTTTGGGTCGGACAGCAAGGGGCGAAAGCTGTGTCCGTCCATCTGTTCGGGGATCGCGACGCCGGCGAGTTCCAACAGGGTTGGGGCGACGTCGATGTTTGTGACGACCGCGTCGCAGCGCGAAGCGGGTGCGATCGTCTCTGGCCAATGAGCTAGAAGCGGAATTCGGATCGATTCTTCATAGGCACAGCGTTTATCGATCAGTCCATGCTCGCCCCACAAGTGTCCGCCATCGCTGGTGAACAGGACCAGCGTGTTCCTGTCGGCTCCGATCTCTCCGAGTGTCGTCATCAACCGACCCACGCTATCGTCGATGGACAGGATCATCTCGCAGTAGTGCAAGTACATCTCGGCAAGCGTTTGACCGGAGCGTCCGTGATAGGGGAACTCGACACCGTGCCAGCTGTTCCGCTGGTCACGCACCCACATCGGCTTGCCGGCGCCGTTCGCTGGAGAGTTTGTCATGCTGGCGGGCGGTGTGAATTTCTGGTGCTTGTAACGATCTCGATGCCGTGGCGCCGGATCGTACAAGCCGTGGACTCCCTTGTGCGAAAGGTACAATAGGAACGGCGTCGACGGGTCTCGGCCGGCCAGCCAACGCGTCGCGTATTCCGTCAGTTCGTCCGTCATGTAGTTCTGCTGCGTTTTCAGCTGACCATCAACGTTCAACTTTTGCCCATTGGGAAAATAGCTACCTTGCCCGCGAAAGCTGACCCAATGATCGAAGCCGGGCCGCGGGGCATCACTGGAGCCGCCCATGTGCCACTTGCCGACAAAGGCCGTGTCGTATCCAGCCTTCTGTAGAAGCTGGGCAAAGGTCACGGTCCCTTGTGGCATCAGGTCCGCGTTGCTGACGACCTTGTGGTGGTGCATGTATTGGCCGGTCAGAAACGACGCTCTCGCGGGCGAGCAAAGCGACGTCGTCACGAAGGCGCTGTCAAACCGCATTCCGCCCGCTGCAAGCGCGTCGATGTGCGGTGTCTCGACAAACGGATGGTTCATGTAGCCAAAGACGTCGTATCGCAGGTCGTCAATCAGGACCACGACGATGTTGGGTCGCTCGGCAGCGTCAGCATCGCGCGTGTTCAGGACGCTGGCGGTAACGAAGAGAAGCAAAAGGCAGATTCGATCAACGTTCATTTGGAAACACCGAAGCTTTTTGCAAAGAGCATAGCTCCCGACAATCTTCACGTCCAACGGAAGCACGACTGCACACCTCAATAAGCTCGGAGCTTATTGGGAATGGAAACCGCGTCGAACGATTCAGCACGACCACTGGCGGGCGATGCATCCTCCGCGAGTTTGGTTTCGATTGCACATCGCTCGCCCAATTCGACACTCCGGCCGAGATCACCGACGTCTACCAGCCCGGTCAAATGTTCACGACTGCCAGCAGCGGCAACTCGGCCGCTGGCCAGATCGATCCGGCGGGCGTTAGCTTCCGGCCGATATCCAGCCGTTCGAGTCCGCCGTGAACGCGAGCACCGACTTGCTTTTTCTCGTTCAGGGAACAAGCGAAGCTACCTGATCTTGTCCCAAGATGTGCAAGCCCGGCGGGCTGACAGAGTGCTTGCCGGGCCCGTCAGGGCCCGGTTCCGATGCACCTTTGGCGCAGGCCTGGAAGGCCGACACAGTGTCCAGAGGGTCGAGGCCGCAGCATGGACTGTGTCGCCCTTTCAGGGCTGTTGCGGCAAAGTAAGTCTCCGATCCGGCGGCTCACACCGCCGGCAGACACTGTGCCTGCCCTCCGGGCATCACCCGCACGCCACGCTTGCTGCGATCGTCGCTCCCTCCTCCAAACCGTCCGCTTCAGAAGTCTCTCGCACGCAGCTCATCGGCGTCGTGGTCCAAGCCGCGTTTCGATCTCATTGGTGCACTTCAAACATCCAAAGGCGCTCGCCCCCCAAGGAACCGCGCGTCGTGCGTTCGGTCGGTTTTGTCTTTCAGTCAAAGAAAAACACCCTCCGACCACACGACGCGAGTGACCGGGGAGTCCTGCACCAGTGGATCACTCGATGGGCCACGAGAGATCAAGACGACTGCTGCACCAAAACGCTGACGACCTACGGCCAGAGGGTTCAAGAAACTGGCGTTAGCCTACCGGGCTGGAGTGACGCGTTTGCCCAACCCATCGACACCGCACGTCAACCGTCGAAGCGGAAAGCAATTCGATTATACTTCAACGTCGGCGGAAACTGCTTCGGCGCGATCGACCTGAATTGAAAACAAACTTGACCCGCTGACTGTGGTGCAGTAGATGGTTCGCGCGTCCGGCCACAACGACAGCACGAACCACCGCCGCTCGTTGCCAATGTACTCGATCGGAATTGCGAAGGGAAAATCGACTTCTTTCGCTGCTCCAGTCTGTTGAGGAATTCGCGATGAAGCCTCGGAGGGCTGGCACAATACTTGCCCGCGATAAATTTGTCATCCATCAATGGTTACGCTAGACTTGATGGGGTGACGGAGCATAGTCCATCCGCCCAAGCAACATGATCATGCTCCAGCGAAACCGAGTCCGACATTCCGGCAGTTACCCGATATCAACTCATCGAGTTCGTCGCCGACTTGGAATCATCGAGCAACTGGAATCTCGACATCTCTTGGCGGGAATCGAAGTGACGACGCTGGCGGACGTTGTCGACTCCGGTGATGGTGTCACCAGTCTTCGCGAAGCGATTCTTTCTTCCGTTGCGAGTCCCGACGACGATACCATTGAGTTTGCCCCCGCTCTGACGACTGCTGGCGCCGCGACAATCGTTTTGACCGAGGGCCCCTTGGTGATCAGTTCTGCGGTGACCATTATCGGACCGGGAGCCGATTTGCTGACGATCGATGCCGGTCATGGAATCGACAAACAATTCAATACTGCTGACGGACACAAGGTATTTCTGGTCGATGATGGGGATAGGTCGGTTTTCACCAAGGTCACTCTCAGTGGTTTGACCATCACCGGCGGTGACACCGAAGCAGCATCGTCGGGTGGAGGAGACGCGTTTCGTTTTCGCTTCGGTGGTGGGATTCAGAATAGTGAGGACCTGACGCTGCAAGGTGTCCATCTGTTTCGCAATGCCGCCGTCGACGGTGGCGGCTTGTACAACGAGCGTGGCACCGTCCATTTGTTCGACAGCACCGTATCGGGCAACATCGCTCAACTCATTGCCACCGCCGATGACGGCGGATTCGGTGGGGGGATCTACAGCCTGTCCAATGGCACCGTCGATGTTCGTAACAGCACGATTTCTGGAAACACCGCAACCATGTTGGGCGGCGGAATTGCGATCGTCGGAACGTTAAATGTCGAGCTCAGCACGATTACCGACAACACGGCAATTGAACGCGGGGGCGGGATCGCCGTAATACAGGGCTCTGGCGTTGTGCATCAATCGATTGTTTCCGGCAATGAATCAGATCGCGACAAGAATTTGAGCGATGGAGTTCAAATCTTGATCACGGGTGACTACAACGTGATCGGTTCCGGAGAGATGACTGGTGGTACGCACGACGTCTTGACGGACGAGCCGCTGTTGGGTCCGCTCGCCGACAACGGCGGCTCGACGCCGACACACGCCGTTCTGGCCGGCAGTCCGGCAATCGACGCGGGTGACCCCGCGATGAACGATTCCACCATCCCGTATGACCAGCGCGGGGTCGGATTTGGCCGAATCTTTGATGGCGATGAGAACGGCACATCGATCATTGATGCCGGAGCGATTGAGTTGGTCACCGCAGTCAATCGTCAACCGACGTTGACCTTGGGATCCAATCCGGTCGCGCGGGAAGACAGTGGTCAGTATTTTTTCGCTCGCTTCGCGACATTTGATCCTGGCGATCCGAGCGAGTCAGACCAGAGTGTCTTGGCGTACCACATCAATCACATTCAGCAGCCGGATTTGTTCAGCGATCCGCCGGCGATCGACGCCGATGGAACGCTGACGTTCACACCGGCTGCGAACGCCTTTGGTTTCACCACGCTGGAGGTCACGGTTCAAGACGACGGGGGAAACGCCAATGGCGGTGTCGACACTTCAGAAGCTCAAGAACTGACCATCACGATCACCCCGGTCAACGACGCACCCGCGTTGGAGGCTGCCGAATTACCGCCGGTAAGCGGAGGTGCCGGCAGCCAAGTGGTGCCGAGATTCATCACCAACTTTGATCCGGGAGCGGCCAATGAATCGGGACAATCGGTCGCTCGGTACATCATCAACGTCACGGAAGTGACCGGTGCGAGCGGTGATTTTTTCGCTTCCGATCCCCGAATCGACAATCAGGGAAATCTTTCGTACGCGGTCCGCGAGGATATTTTGGTAGGCTCCGCTACTTTGCAAGTGTCTGTCCAGGACGACGGAGGAACGGATGACGGAGGGGTCGACACCTCGGTCGCTCAAACGTTCACTCTGAACGTCGTGGGGGCCGATTTTGGCGACGCCCCTGACACCTTCCCGGTGACACGTGCCCAAGCGGGTGCGCATCACATCAGTGGGACGCTCCGATTGGGAACACAAATCGATAGCGAGCTCGATGGCGTTTCTTCTGTGGATGCAAGCTCTGATAACGGAGATGACGGTGTGTTGCCGATTGCGAGTCTGTTAGGGGTCAGCGGCGTGGCCACCACGTCCAGTTTCGAAATCATTGCATCGGAGGCCGGACGACTCGATGCCTGGGTCGACTACAACGGCGACGGTGACTGGAGCGACGCGGGCGAACAGATCGCGATCTATTTTGCGTTCTCCGCGGGCAGCAACACCTTGTCGTTTGCTGTCCCCGCGACCGCCGTGCCGGGGCCTCATGCAGCACGTTTCCGCATCAGCTCGGCCGGCTTTCTTCCCCCGACCGGGCGCGCCGATGACGGTGAAGTGGAGGACTACATCGAGACGGTGCTCGACAGTTCGCTTAATCCCGAGGTCTTAGTCGATGTGCTGGACACCCAGACCTCTATTTTGAAGCGACAGACAGAGATCGTCGTGACTGACGGGACTGTCGATCTTTTTGCAGCGCCGGCGGATCAGGTCGCTGCACTACGAGTCTTGGGTACCGATTCGGATGAGACCATCTCATTGGATCTGGGAGCGTTATCGTTTTCACGCCCGTTGGTGATCGATGCCGCCGATGGGACGGATACGTTGCTTGTCATCCAATCTGATGGCGAACTGGATCTGACAACCCAACAGGTTAGCCTCGAGAATTTTTCGATCATTGATCTCGGCGACCAAAACGCGAACACGCTCGTCGTCGATCTCGCCGCCGAACGCGCCATCGCACCTGATGATCGAGTGATACGCGTAGCTGGAGGAGACGGTGATGCGATTCGTTTTGTCGACCGCGAAGATTGGCGAATGGGGCCGACCTCGATCGTCGACGGCGTCTTCCTGCGTTCGGCGCTACACATCGGCGGCGGAAACGAACGGATCGATGTGGATCTGCCACGGCCGTGGCAGAATCTTGTTCTCCCGAACGACGTCAACAATAGCGGTGGTATTTCGCCGACCGATGCATTGGCAATCATCAATGAATTGGCACGACAGCGTTTTTTCAACCCGATATCCCGTCTGTTGGTTGATCCACTGACGGTGACCTCGTGGCCCGATCTTTATGTCGACTCCAATGGAGACGGCCATTTGACTCCGCGCGATGCGTTGCTGGTCATCAACGAACTCGCGCAGATGATTGAGGGCGGTTCCGTGGAAGGCGAGTCGATCCCTTCCGTTCGTAGCTTGGGCATCGCCGCCGCTCACCAGGCACCGGCTTTTGTAGCACGGGAGGAACCGTCTGATTCGGAGAACGAAAACAATGAGCGCAACTGGCTGATTGACACTGCGGCAGCGACACGCCGGTTCGCAGCCACCGCCACCCCGCAAGTCGTTCCGCATTCGATGAGCGAAGAGACGCTGACAAACGGAGCAGCGATCGATCAATTGCTTTGCGAGAAAGACTTCCTGGGCTCCTTGCTGGCCACCGATCTTAAAAAGGGTCAGGAGCCTTTTATTCACAATAGGTAAGTTGGCGGGGGCGACCTCGTTTTCTCAGGTTGGATTCCGAATCGAATTTGCCGGCCGACTTTTCCACTCATCCGGGGCCTCCAAAAGCTTGGCTTCGTTGGATTGCCAATTGTTGCTGTGTCGTTCGAGCTATCTCAAGGGACTGGTTGACATTCATGCTCCAGCGAGGTGGCCGCCGAATTGCAATAGGTGGGTTGCGTCATGCGTTTCGTAGTTCATCGCGCGATCAACTGCACCGGCAACATCAGCACGAGGTGGCCTGGGCAACCGAAGGGATCTCAAGCATTGGATCCAAAGCCGCCAAGCGAACACCCATAAACTACCCAGTCGACCAAGAAGGCTCCTGCCCCTTTTTCTCGAAATGGTGGCAGATGCGATTTGCGTCGGATACCCTGAGCTGTTGGCTGATGTTCTTGACTCGATACTGTCGTGTGATCGTCATGCTTCACGGCGTTCCCTTCGTCAGATTCCTCTTGCTCCCGGGCGGCTTCAATGATGCAGATGAGATTGAGCGTAACGCTATTGATGGGTCTTGCCTGTGGCAACGTGGCTGTGGGCCAGAATGTCGATTCGGACGTTGCTTATGTGGACAACGGCCATCTGCGTCACAAACTTGACATTTACACGCCCGAGGTGGCGTCATCGGCACCGCTGCCCGTCGTGTTCTGGATCCATGGTGGTGGCTGGCAGGTCGGCGACAAGAGCGACGTGGGAGTCAAACCGCAGGCATTGACCGAGCGTGGCTTCATCTTCGTTTCGACGAACTACCGCCTATTGCCGGAGGTCAGCATGGAGGAACTGATCCGGGACGTCGCGAAATCGCTGGGCTGGGTACAGAAGCACATCGCGACGTATGGCGGTGACCCGCAGCGGATCTTTGTCGGTGGCCATTCAGCCGGTGCGCAACTGGCAGCCTTGATCTGTATCGATGAGCGGTATGCCGAAGAGGTGGGGGCTTCGCTGGATATCCTGAAGGGCTGCATTCCTGTCGATGGCGACACCTACGACATTCCCAAGATCATCATGACGGCCGAGCTGCGGCAAATGCTCTACGGCGGCAAGATGTTCACGTTTGGGCATCGCCAAAAGTTCGGAAATGATCCGGGAAAACACGTCGACTTTTCCGCAGTGACGCATGTTGAGAAAGGCAAAGGCATTCCGCCGTTTTTGATCCTTTACTTCTCTGGCAATCCCGATACCCGGGCCCAGGCGGGGCGTTTGGAGGAAGTGCTGCAAAGCGCCGACATTCCGGCAAAGGCTTTTGGAGTACGCGACAGCAACCACAGCCGGCTGAACAATGACTTGGGCAAACCCGACGATCCGGCCACGAAAGAGTTGTACAAGTTCCTCGATCAGCATGTGGGCAGCGATTGACCGTGCGAACTCCCGTCGGTTTCGTCCAATGGAGAGGGAGGTTTTTGTCGCCCCAAAACTACCTACTCGGAGTGCTCATGCTGGCTCGCTTCGCCGACGCGTTTTTTCCCAACAATGCCGCGAGGATGAGTCGTTCAATGGAAGGGACTTAACAATGGGCGTTGAGGGACTCGACAAACCCGGTTTTGTCTATAAGCCAAACTGCCTCACCTGACGATGTGGACCATTGCGTGGACCAGTCGGGCGCAGATTGTCGCGTGCTGGTATCAATCTGGGAAAAGCTGACCAACGCAGACCGCCAACGAGTGATCGAGTATGCGCGCCATCTATCGAAGGGGCGTGTTGGGGATCCTGCTGGCGAACCCTGATCAACGTCTTTTCGATCTTCCGCATCAATGCGACTTGCGAGCACCGATCGTCGCGAGCGATTGACCAACCGTGTCACGCACGCGAGCGGATGTCTCTGCTGGTTGTGTCTCGACTCCGAAAATCTCATGGACAAGATGTCTCGAGGCATAAGAATTCCAACAGACGCTAGTCATGCGTCTCATTTTCCCCACTGCTGCCAACAGACGCACTGTGGGACCAAGCAGTAAGCAACTGCGAACCGAGCCGATCGCGACGTCGGCAGGGGATCAACACGTTGTCGCAATGGAGAATCGAGTGATGGACTTGTCAATCGCCAAGCTTAACCGGGTTTGCCTGGGAAAATTCAACGTCCGAACTGGAGTACTGGTTGCCGCCGACCCGTGCTGGCAAATCGAACGCTGCGACGGATTGCTTGCGGTTCCCCGTGGGATGTGGTCCGCAGTTGTTGAAACCGAGCCCGGTTCCGGCATCCTGCCCGGTGTAAACACCCTGCTGGCCTACCATGAAAGCTACCAGCCTTCCGATGCGGACCAGTGGGAACTGACGCCGCTTCAAGTAGGAGTTGATGCGGGCCTGTTTGGTCTGTTCGATGCGATCACCTACGAAGATGGAAGCGATGGGCTGCTTCACGAATGTCGCGATGTATTCGGTGACGGCATCGGGGGCGTTGTGTCGTCTGGAGTGGTAGCGTCGACCGGGATCGGCGACGGGTGGTTTGACTGTTCGGTCGGTCGAGATGACGAAGGGCGAATCGTTGCGGTCAAATTGCACCGAGAGTTCGAAGATCGTCGACCGCAAGCATTCCCGCTCTGATTCACCACGGTGTCATGGTCGTTGGCTCACGTCTGAGTCAGCGACCGTCCACCTTGTGACCAGAGGTGCTACGGTCGCGCGGTTCTTTTCGCCTGACCGTCTCGACCAAAAAATCTCATGGACAAGATGTCTCGAGGCATAAGAATTCCAAGACGCAAATCATGCGTTTCAATCTTTTCAGTGCTTCAAGCAATCGTACTCAATGGAGTGACCACCATGGATGACACAAAGCCAACGAAACTCGCTCAAGAACTGTTCCCAGGCATGGAGTACGTTAGGCCCATGACCGTCGCGCACACGCTCGACATCTCGCCGAGCACCGTTTATCGGTGGATCAGTCGCGGGTTGCTTCGGAGCGTTCGAATCAGCGGGTCGGTCAGGGTTCGAGCGGTCGACGTTGCGACGATGCTTAGAAAGTGAAATCGAACTGACCCACCAACTCAATCAAGGATGAAAGAATGAACCTGACGAAACTGCTAACCAAATTCGCCGACGAAGCACAAAGCGATCATCGCCGAGCCCAGGCGAATCAAGACCGGTTCAACGGAGAGATCCTCAAGAACTGCACCGGCAAGCCCTGCGACATCGCATTCGTCGAGCAGTGGGCCCGCGAGAATGCACCCGACGACCCCGCAGGATTCATCAAGCAGGCTGTCGACCGATGCGACAAGCGACTGCGCAAAGAAGCGATCGAAGCCCAGATCGCGGAGCTCGAAGCAGAGAAGTCTCGGATCTGGTCCGAAATCCGCTCGCACCTCGAAGCCAAGGCCGACGCAGAGAAACGACAAAACGCGGCACATGTCTTTGATCGCTGGGGCGAGCCCAAGGCGGGTGTCGGACTCGCCGAGATCGACGCGTTTCGCGACTCTGTCCGTGATGTCGCACGGTTTGCCGATCGCGAGGCATTCGCCCGTCGTGAGCTGGCCAAGGTCGAGCAGCGAATCAAGACGCTGAAGGACCAGCTGTAACGAACTCGCGGACAGAGATTCGGCAAGATCTAGAATTGTGAGGCGGGCGTCCACCTGCCATTCATCGGTGCCAGCGACCGTCACTCGCTGTCGATACTCGCGCACCTTGCCCGCACTTCGCGGGGTCTGCTCTTGGTTGCATGCCATCGGTCTAGGTCATCAGCGGCGCTGCGGAAACGGACTTCTCCGCAGTGTCGTTGTGGCCCCCGGCGATACGCGGCATGCATCGGAGCAATTTCGTTTTTCCTGCAGAAGTTTAGCACCCATATGCAGATCTTCTGTTCCCCAGCATCCGGCATTGATCCGGAAGGACCCTAAACGACCGATGACATCCATCTCATCAACTCTCCCGGCGGAGAATCCGTCGCTGCTCTGCGCTGCGCTGCCCCAGTCTTCGTGTAGTTCGCACGCATCAACGCCTGCTCTTCCTCGTGTCAATGTGATTAGCGACCCTCGCTTGCTCGAAATGGGAGCGTACGCTGCTTCCGATGGTGGGCCGCCCTTCGTTCCCGCTTATGAAATCGACGGGACAGCGATCGAAGCACCCTACATCGACGACAGGGGACGAGTGATGGAGGACAGAGTCTGTATCGCAGTGCCGCACTGCAGCGGAGCCCCTCGATTCCCGAACGCGGGCGAACTTTGGTTTGTCACTGGCAAGCCAGAGGATGCGGGGCAGATCAACCAGCTCGGGTATCCCGCGATCGCGCTCAATGTGATCGATTTCTCCACGGGGATTAACGAGACTGCAAGAATCTTGATGGAGGTTTCCAGAGGCGCGTCGATTGTCCTCGTGCCCAACTACGCCAAACAAAGCGGCACTCGCAAGGATGCGGATATCGAGAGGAAGCGGGAGCACTATCGTGAGATCATCCGACAGCTTGAGGAACTCGATGTCAGGGCAAGGCTGAAGGAGTACACGGCGGATTCTCCGGTGCTGTTTCGAGTATCCGCCCAAAAGCTCTGTCGAGAGTTTCAACCGATCGATCAGATGCCTACGCCCGAAGATATCGACGAGCGTTTGTCGGTCGATGAACCCCCTGTTGACTGGTTGATCCCTGGTGTCCTTGTACGCGGCAAGCCGGGCTTCATCGGAGGGGGTGAGAAGTGTCTGAAGACCTCGATTGCTGCAGACCTCGCGGCATCTCTGGCAACAGGCTCAAGGTTCCTTGGTCACTTCCCCGCCCCCGAGCCGACCCGCGTGCTTTTCGTCTCGGGCGAATCTGGGGGCCGAAACATCAATGACCTCTTTCGGAGAATCAAGGACTCGCGGGGGATCGGCTCGTTTTCGGGACGCCTCAACGTGATTGACAAGGTGGTCAAGGTTGACAGCGAATCGGGGGTCGAGCACATGCGATCCATGTTGACATCTACGGGTGCCAAGGTGCTGGTCGTGGATCCGCTCTACCTTTGCGTGTCCGGCGACGGTGCGGAGAACATGATGATCCAGGGACAACGCATTCAGCCGCTGGTTGATGTATGCAACGACCTCGGCGTCACTCTGCTGCTTGTTCACCACACGAAGCAGAAAGGGTTCAAGAGCGACAGGTATGCCCCCGCTGTCTTCACTGATCTCGCGTGGGCTGGCTGGGCTGCGTTTGCCCGACAGTGGATCATGGTGGGAAGACGCGAAGCCTACGACTACGAAGGTCGACACAACCTCTGGCTCAATATCGGAGGAAACGACGGTCACTCACTGATCGCGCCGGTTGACGTAACCGAGGGTGTCTACCCGAGTCCCAGAATCTGGAAACCCGAGGTCCTGACGGTGGAAGAGGCCGAATCTCGGAAGCAAGCAAACAGGGAGCAGAAGACAGCGAAGTCTCGTCGCAAGCAGGAAGAGAAACGCAAGGCAGATCTTCAGGCAGCCAAGGATCGAATCATTAGCAAGCTGAGAGAAGTCGGGGAGCCGATGTCAAAGTCAGCCATCGGCTGCATCCGAACGGACACCCAGTCTCGCCGTCGATTTGGATCGTGTCCCCGTCCAATACACGCGTAACGCTGGAAGCGGTGACGGCCTGCGTCGTGATCAGGATCAGTGCTAGTGCTGTGAATCTCATGGACCGCAGTATACCCCTCCGTGATGGCGGGTTAAACTGCCCCTTGCGGTGCAGTTTTCCACGCTGCCCGATGGGACAGTCAGGCACAAAGGCGGAGATCAACTGAAGTGGGCAGGCTTGGTAAATCGGTCATTGGATTCATTGTGGTAATCGTTCTGTGTAGCGGCATCAGCAATTGGCTTGCCCCAGATCGAAAGCAGGAGCGAACGGCTGTCTCCGTCCCTGTTCGGGTCCAACCAAACCAACAAGACGTCACCGAGCAGGCTGGGCCAGACCCCAGCCCAAGCCCAGAGCTGGTCCAGGCGGAATCTACGTAACCGTACACCAGAACCGTTGTAGGCGCGGGGTTTACCGTGGTGGGTTTTGTTTCGTTTCACCAAACGGAGAAAACTCATGCCCCGATCCAAAACTGCCAAGGTTTGGCAGGAACGGTTGCGTCGATTTGATCGCTCGCGAATGACCGTCGCCCAGTTCTGTCGAAATGAAGGCGTCTCGCAGCCGTCCTTCTATCAATGGAAGAAAAAGCTGCGCCAGTCGCCAGCACTCCTCGAGCCAGAGCCAGGCGAGCCGAACGTCCAGTTCGTGCCGCTTCGCCTACCTGGCCTGCCCGGCGATCAGGCTGGCGAGCCTGATCGGGTCGTCGGCCCGGCGACTGCCTGCACCACCATCGAACTTCCCGGCGGCATTCGAATCCGCGTGGAGGTCCCGACGGATCGGCAACCAAGCCAACAGCCGGAGGCCCGGCCATGATCGGGTTGCCCTCCGGTGTGCCGATTTATCTTTGCACCGAACCGGTCGATTTTCGCAAAGGCTTCGACGGACTGACCGGCATCGTCACCACTGCGATGAATCACAGCGTGACCGATGGTTCGTTGTTCCTGTTCGTCAATCGCAGACGCGATCGCATCAAAGCCCTGTGGTGGGAAACCGGCGGACTGACGCTCTGGTATCGAAGGCTCGAACAAGGCACCGTCGAAATACCAAAGGCAGAGGACGGCAGCTCGCACATCGTGATCGATAACGTCGAACTGGCCATGTGGATCGCAGGAGTGTCACTGAAAGCGGCCAAGACCCGACGCAAACGAATGGCAGCTTAGCCCATCGCCAATCGACTCGAAACGAACCGGCTCCACGAAATTTGTTTCGCGGAGTCGGTTTTTTTGCGCCTTGCTTTGCGCGATTTGGAGTGAAATTTATAATGTCGCCATCATGAATTCGAAGCCTCTTCCAAACGACATCGACGCTTGCCATCAACTGATTGCAGAGCTGCAATCGCAGGTCGGCGAACATCAACAGATCATTGGCAAGCAGGCCACCGAGCTATCGCTCAAAGACAAGCTGATCGAGGAGCAAGCTCATAGCGTCCTGGAACTCAAAGCCGATCACGACAAGCTCGACGAGAAGGTCATCGAGCTAAACCTGAAGATCGAAAAACTGCTCAAACAACTCTACGGGCGCAAGAGTGAACGACGCGTCGATGGCGAAGGCCAGTTGTTTTTGGATCTCGGAGAAGAGCCCACGCCCGAGGTGGTCAGCGCGCTGGAAGAAGCCATTCGCGAGGCCGAACAGATTGTCGATGACGCCGAAGAGGCAAACAAGAAACGCAGAAAGAAACGTCCGGAACCAAGCGACCGCAAGTTCCCCGAACACTTGCCGCGATACGAAAAGATCGTCGACCTGCCCGAAGCCCAACGCAAAGGCCTCATCCTGATCGGCTATGACGAAGTCGAGACGCTCGAAAGCACCGCCGGTGAACTGAAAGTCCGGGTGACCAAGTATGCCAAGTACGCTCACCCGACCGACAAATCACAAGGAATCGTCACTCCCGAGCGTCCCACCGGTCTGGTCGAAGGCGATCGCTTTGACGCCTCGATTGGAGTCGAAGTTGTGGCCTGGAAATACTTCTATCACCTGCCGTTTTATCGTCAGCAAGATCTGTTCGCCGGCAGTGGCTGGACGCCCAGTCGCAGCACATTGGGGAACATCGAAACGGCCGTCGAGTTCGCGCTTCGTCCGCTTGCTGATTACTTGCGAAGCGTTTTGAAGCACGATCGCACGGTCGGCTGCGACGACACCGGTGTGTTGTTGATCACACCGAAGGCCATGCCTGACCTATCGGAACATCCCCGCGGCAAGCGGATCGGCGAAGTGCTTGGAAATGCGATCGAGTCCGGCAAGCCAAGCATCAACGCAAACATGTGGGGCTACTACGCCTCACGTCTTCCGGTGGTGGTGTTCGATTTTACGGTGAGTCGTCACCGCGATGGACCGGATGATGTACTGAGTGATTTTAAAGGCAACGTCCTAGGAGACTGCTGGTCGGGTTTTCAAAAGATCGATCTACGAAGTGACTCGCGAATCACGTTCGCGGCATGCTGGGCGCATGCGCGTCGCAAGATCGATGAGTGTCGCGGTGCGTTCCCTCTGCAAGTGGCGAAGTTGGAGTCGCTGATTCGGATGCTTTACGACGTAGAAGACCAGATCAAGGAGCTTGACGATGCAGCGCGTCTTGCGCGACGTCAAAGCTTATCGCGTCATGTTCTCGACCAGATCGCGGAGTACCTCGACAGCGAAGCGATGCAGTCACCGTCGGTTCTTCCCAAGAGCAATCTCGGTGTGGCGGCTGGCTATGTGCGACGTCACTGGGAAGCACTGTGCCGCTTCACCGAGGACGCGACGATTCCGCTGGACAATAACGATTGCGAGCAGTTGATGAAACGCGTCGCCACGGGAAGGAAGAACTGGCTTGTTCGGCGACAATTGGTTCTCCGCTTTAGCGACAACTAGAATTCCCGATCACGAAGTCGATTTTTGTTTCGAACCCTTTCGTGATTGTCCAGCTGATTTGGTTTGCCTGGCGGTCTCCACGCGATAGCTCGGCACGTTCAACTCGATGATCACGCTGTGGTGAACCAATCGGTCGATCGCCGCGGCCGTCGTCATCGCATCTTTGAAAATTTGGTCCCACTTGCTGAACGCCAGGTTGCTCGTCAACAACACGCTGCCCCGTTCGTAGCGTTCCGCCAACAGCGTGAACAGCACCTCCATCTCCTCTCGATCCTGTTGCACGTAACCCAAGTCGTCGATCAGTAGACCTTCGTAGCGTGACAGCTTCTTGATGAACTTCTGCAACCGAAGATCCCGTTTGGCGATCAGCAACTGTTGCACCAGCAGGCTGCAAGTCGTCAGCAACATGCTTCGGCCTTGCTGCACGAGTTGATTCGCAAGTGCACAAAGCGCATGACTTTTCCCGGCACCGGGCCGCCCAAAAATCAGGACGTTCTCCCGACGGTCCAAGAACGATCCTTCCCGAAGACTTTCCAGTTGCCGCGTCACCGACAACGGCAAACGATCGAACTTGAATGTCTCCCAGGTCTTGCCCAACGGAAGTCGGGAATTCGTCATTAGACGCTTGATCCGACTCTCGTGGCGGGCCTGGCATTCCAGGTCCGTCAGTTCCGCCAGGTACTCGACATGGCTCAGGTCCTCCGCTGCCGCGCGGTCGGCCGACGATTGAAACTGGTCGCGAAACATCGGCAGTCGCAAGCTGCGGAACTGCTCGGTCAGGCGTTCCTCCATCGGGCCGCTGTCGACTTGCGCCGTCTCTGGCGGGGTCGTCTTGCAGGTCCGCTTTGATGGGGATTGGGTCGCCTTTGTTTGACGCTTGCTGGTGGTAGTAGGGCGGTTCATCGTTTGGACTCTCCTTGTCGAACGTGTGAAGTAATACATCAAAGTCGTTCAAGTCGGGCGGATCGACGTCGATGTCGGTCGCCGGCTTGATTTCGATCGCTTCGCGCACCATCTGCCGAATAAGCTCGACATCAATGGATTGCCCCGATTGGATTTGGTGACGCAGCGCATCCTGCACTGCGTCTTGGCTCTCGCGAGCCGCGATTTGCAGGAGCTGCAGGTAGTTTCGCACCGCAACCTTCCCGCTGTGAGCATCACACAACATGTCATACGCGATCCGAAAGTGACTCGTCGGGAACATGTCTTGCCGATACTTGTAGTTCTCAAATGCCCCCGGTTTGCGGACCAGTGAATCGATCACGTGGCGATAATTAATCGCCGAACCGCCGACACCGATCAGTCGAGGCATCCGCTGCACTTCAATGCCGTGGTGCGTTACATCGATCCATTCGGCACTGATCCTCACGTCGACCTTGTGCTTGATCAGACGACTGGGGACGGAGTAGACATTCTTCTTCACCTTGATCGTACTGCTACTGTCAACGGTGAGCCCCCGCTGGATGTCATCGGTATCGAGCCTGTGATCGGGAAGTCGGCTCAAATGCGACTGTTCGATTTCGAAACGGTCCTTGCGAGCGAGGTTGCTTCGCGTGATCAGAGCTCGCACGAAGTCCATGTAGGCTTTGCGGCTGGCGAAGTCGCGGCTGCCGCGTAGCAGCAGTGCTTGGTCGATTCGGTTCTTGAGATGACCGTGAGACGATTCGACATCACCGTTCTCGTTGGCGCAACGAACGTTGATCCGCTCCGGTTCGACTCTGTAATGATCCATCAATGCCGCATACCGCGCCGTGAGTTCCTTGCGTGATGAATGGTTGTTGACCGCGGCGCTGAGGCTGTCGGTGCGATGACGCTCGGGGACGCCACCGAATTCCCAGAACGCATTCTGGATGCCTTCGCTGAGTGCCTCGAATGATTCGGAGAAGCAGAGCGTGACGGACTCGACGTTGGAGTAGGTCAACACGCAGTGGTACAGCATGTGCTCAAAAGACACTCCCGCAATCGTGACATGAAGTTCGTTCATGACGGTGAAGTCACTCGCGGCAAGGCGAGCAGGGTGATGCTCTTGTGGAAACATGACCGGTTTTCCGGGGCCATGCATGCTGCGCCACTTCCTCACACGCCGTTCGAAAGTTCTGCGAGTCGAGTCCGGATAGAGGCCGGGATAGCAATCTTGCAGCCACTGGAAAAGGGTCTTCGCTTGGAGTCGAGGTTCGGCCTCGAGTTTGCGTTGCACCTCGTCCCAGACTCCGGCGAACGGGTCGATTCGAGTTCGGTACGTCCGCGGCTTCTTGCACTCCGAAGGGAGCCGGTCGTCGTCTCGATAATGCCTTGCTGTTTTCTCATCCATTTCAGTCATCCTTGACGAGGCGGCCAGCGACTTGCCTGATGCTAGCAACCGCCGCAGTTCTTTAACTTGTCCGTCCGTGACCATCGCAATCTCCGTGGAAACAAGGAGTTACGATGATGACCCGAATCCCAAAATCCGGGAATTCTAATTGTCGCTGGCCGAAAACAAGCCAACATGAGATCGCCTCAACCCGGGAAAGCTAATTGTCGGTAACCGGGAAAACCAATTGTCGCTAGACACTGGCTCTTTAAGGGCTCGGTGGCTTCAGGAGAGCGAGCAGCAAACCTGCTAACGATCATCGGCAGCGCGATCCGCAACGACTTGGACGTGCGAGCGTACTTGGACGATGTCTTACGGAGGGCGCTCGCCGGCGAGACAGACTGGTCCGTACTGACTCCCCACGCATGGAAAGCGGAGCACCCTGAATCGATTCGCGAGTACAGGCAGGACGAACGCCGCCAAGCCGCCGACCGCAAACGCACCCGCCGAGCCCGCCGCCGCCTCCTCAACAAGTCAACCAGACGTCGCTAACTGGTTCTGGTGTACGGTTACGAATCTACGGTCCCGGCACCTGAAGGCATGATGAGCGTCGAGCAGGTAGCAGATGGACTGACGCGATTGACCGAGCAGAAGCCCGCCACGTCGTACGCACAGCTGCGTCAGTATGCCCACGAGACTGACAAGCTGCTTGACGACATCGACCGAGCGCTGGCTCGAGGCCTGATCCAAAACGATGCGGCATGGGGCAAGTTCGCTCGAGAGTTCAGCACAAAGGCGGCAGCGCTCAGCAGTCGATCGGGATCGATAGAACCAATGCACGCCCGGCTCGTTGTTGGATCGGTTGCGGGCTATGTCGAGCAGCTGCTGATCAAGCGCGACGATCGCAAGTTCCGCGATTACGTCACGACCGTTGTCAAGGAGCGCGACGAGTACCTGGACAGCATCAGGCCCGAGGGATCCACCATCGACCGGGCGATCGCTTCTGCATCAGACGCTTCCGATACTGAACCAATCACGCCAGAGTTTGTGACGTGGACGGACGCGACCGGCAAGTTCTCGGTCGAGGCTGCGTTCAAGTCCTTTGCCACCGATCACGTCACGTTGGTCAAACGAGATGGGGCCGACGCCAAGGTTCCGATCGATCGACTGTCCGACGAGTCGAAGGAGCAACTCAAGGAGATCCTGCGGGTGAAAGGCGTGCGGAAGTTTGAGTTTTGAAGTTGTCGAACTTAGTCGCGGCAACGAACGCCGCGATTGGAGGCTGGTGAAATTGCTGCCCGAGATCGGCCAACGGACAAACGACCAGAGCGATGGCCTAAACATAGGCCCCTCAGGCCGAGCGAGCACCAAGGCTCAGCTCAAACTAATGCAGCAGGAAAATCCCACCCGCACTACCGACCGTTCAGGCGTTTTCGTCACGGATGAAGCCAATAATTCGTTCAGTGATTTTCTTTGCGTCGTCGCTCAGGTCATCCATGCTTTTTAGGTGCCTAAGCGCCTTCTTGCAAAACTCAACCTTGGACTTGATTGTCCCTGAGCTCCCTGCGTATGCCGTGCCACGTTCTCTGCACCTCGATGACTTCGTTCTGTCGACAAGGACTTTTTCGTCGATAAACGATCCAAGGTACTTTTTCGAATAGTCAGCTTGTTTGAAGTCGTTTAGCTCAACTTCACCGCCTTCGTAGTCATAGATCACTCTGCGCAATACGTCAGGTGAAAGCAAGTTTTCGACCTCCCGTACGGTAAGGGGCAAGAACCGCTCCCCGAGCGCGTCACGCAATGCTTCTTGGCGGCGTGCCTTCGCCGAGCCAGCCCTTGCGTTGTCCTCATCGCTAATGAGGAGCAGTTTTGAGCACAACCGCTCCACGTCGATTCCATCCTCGTCGAGAAATGACCAGTGAGTAATGTTCCCACCACCGTATTCGACAAAGGAATAATGAAGGTTTTCGATGTACGTATCTCCCGTGCTATTGAGGACAATCTCGATGAACCGCGAGAAGTAAAGTCGATCCGTAATCCCTTCCACCCAGATCGTGCAATTGGAGAACATATACGATGATGGCTTGACGCCCAGATACGTCAGCAACTCCCTGTCGCCTTGGGATGCACATTGGATCGTGAAATGCGGGTCGCGTTCCGGATGGTTGCCCTCAGCGTGGTCTTTGCTAAATCGAAAGACTGAGCAGTCGACTTCTGACAAGGTGATGTCGAGGAACTGCGGCGAGTGCGTTGCGACGAAGACGTATAGCTCCCGTTCCTTGTCTTGTAGAACTGAGTCGATAAACACCTTCTGGAATCCTGGGTGCAAAAAGAGGTCGGGCTCTTCCACAAACAACAAGAGCGGCTTGTCTTTGTGCTGAAATAGTGGCAGCGTGATTATGATGAGCTGCTGAAGGCCGTCTCCAAGATTTTGGATCGGGCGTTCGGCCTCGGTTCCAATCCTGATGTTTACCGTGTCGTGTTCGCGTCTTGGGATCAACGCCACGGGCTCGCCCTCAAAAAACACTTGCGACAAGTATTGCTCATATTCGGAGACAAACTGACGCTCGGCCAAAGAGCCGAGCAGGTGATCGGTCAAGAATCCGTAGAAATCTAGACCGGTTGTAATTCGCGTTCCGCAGTGTGATTTGCGTGCGGCATCAAAGTCCTTGGACTTACTAAGACCAAGGTCTTGGCTTCGTTCCTGGAAGTAGTCTGACCACGTTCGATCAAAATATCTGTATTTTGCATTATCACTATCGAAAGGCATGCGCATTCCCCGCAGCGTGGGAACGTAGACGCTTATTGCTTCCGCAAAAGGATTCGTTTTGTCGTCTTCCTCCGAAACTTCTTTTTTCCTCTCGCGTGAAAGTTTCTTGATGCATTGAAAGATATCGCGAAACTTTTCGGCTGCTTCGATCCATGGAGACCCTGGGGCGAGCGAGCGGAACGTGTCATGAATCTTACTAGCTATCTGCGTTAGACCAGCGGGGTTCCGGTCGATGGGAGCCGGATAACTTGCGCATGGATCAAATACACATGCTGTACTACTCAGAACCTGCCTGGCTTCTTCATGAAGCGCCTTGTGAATATGCTTGTCTGCATCAACGGCGTTCAAGAAATTCAGTGCCTCACGGGACAGCTCGCGGGCCTCAGTTTCAAGAGAATTGCCAGTCGAGATCCGTAGATTCTTTCCCTGTACAAACAACTCTCTGAGAAATCGGCTTTTGCCAGAGTTGTTTGGCCCAACAAAAACATTTAGCCTTCGGATCTTCCCAATTGCGCCCAAGGGATCTCCAGAAGCGTAATCGTTCGCTACTTGTTCTGGTATCAATATTTCTTCAATCTTGTTCACAGGCTCTCGTTCGATATGGGGCAAGGCTCAGCTTTGAGATGCAAAAGCGAAGGTCGAGACGCGTGGCTGATAATCGGATCGCATTTTTAGTGGATGCTGGTGTTGTATACAACAGTCCTGGTCCGCGCCTGACACGCTCCATGTCCGCCATGGTTCGCGTGATCATCGCACCCGATCGCAGGCCGCGAGGGGCCACCTGAAGGCCTCTGAGATGGTCTGCGGGTCCTCCGGAGGGCGGCGGGGGTGCCATTGCGAGGGCGTGTCCGAAGCGTTCTCGCCGACGCCTAAAAATTTTTGGCCTTCTTCATCAGTCTTTGACCAGACGTGTCACGGGGCTCGCGCCAAAACGCCTCGGTCGCTCCTCTATCACTGCTTTATCAGTATTTTTTTCGCATATAGGACGTACTTCGCGGACAGACGGAATTGCGGCTCTAGGATTTGGATGCAGCCAATATCGCGTATCTCACAATGGTGTCATGAAGACCGAAACAACACACAGCCCACCAGCATTGTTAACCGTCAAAGAAGTCGCGCGATTTCTGCGGCTTTCAGATTCAGGGGTGCGCAAACTCGCGAACAAAGGAGACATCCCCGCAGTGCGCGTCGGTGGCTCGCTTCGGTTTCGGCGAGATGCGATTGAGCGATTGTCGGGAACAAAAATCACCGCATCAGATCCAGTGGCCTGATCGGTGATCATCACCCGGTCGTGGCAGGCTGGGCAGTCATCTTGGCTGAGACGTCTCAACTGTCACGACCGGGCATTTTTGAGCAAGCATGGATGCTACAGCTACAACCGCAAAGACTCTCGCCGAAGTTGCGAGCGCGTTCAATGTGTCTTCGCGCACCGTCAGCGAATGGAAGGTCAAGGGGTGTCCCGGACTCGAAACGCGCGGACGATACGACCTCGACGCTATCGCGGCATGGCGAGCCCTGCAACCGAAGCGCCCCGACCAGATCGAAGCTTCGGACTTGCAAGAGGAACTGCTCCGACAAGATGTACGCAAGCGAACCGCCGAGGCCGACATCAAGAGCCATCAGCGCGACCGCGTTGTCGGAAATCTCATTGCCGAAGAGCAGGTCAACCTGTTTGCCTCGCTTTGGTTCCGCGAGGCCGCAAGACAGTTTCGAGCGCTGCCTAAAAAGGTATCGGCAGGCTTCGCACCGTCAGAGCAACTAGAACAATTCACGGAAGAGTTGAGCGTGAAAATCGAAACCGCATTGAAGGGGATCCGCACGAAGGCCGCAGTGCTCGCTGGTCAGGCTGTCGAGCAGTCCGACATCGAGCAGACGTTCAACGTCTCGATCGATGACGCGACCGATTACGCGATCGTGCTGAAGATCAATGGCGAAGAGGTGGCGACGTGCTGACCTGCGCTTCCGATCCGATCTTGTCGTTATCGCCAGTGGTACTGACCGCGTTCGACCCGCCCAAGCATATGTCGAGCTGGGAATGGGTTACTCAGTATGCAGTGACGCACAAGGGGGATCCGTTCGACGGTGCAAGCTACCCGTACCTGAAGGGCATCTGTGATGCTTTTGATGACCCCAAGGTCCGCCGCGTATTCTTCCGCGCGTGCTCGCGAGTGGGCAAAACAGAGATCAACCTTGGTTTGCACATTGCAGCGCAGCACCGCGAGCCCGACACCGGGCTGATCGCCACGCCGACCGAGGGCCTACTGCGCAAGACAATAAAGGACCGTCTCTGGCCGATGCTTGACCTGAACAGTCAGACGCGACCGGGCTTGCCACCAAAGCACCTGCGAGCCGCAACGAAGTGTAGGGCTTCGACATTCATCACCCACGGTGCTTGGTCGGGATCACCGGTCACTTTGGGCGATCTCGACCCCAAGTATCTTCACCTCTTGGAGATCTCCAAATACAGCCGCGACGACAGCGACGAAGCCGATCCGGTCGACTTGGTCTTGCAGCGCGGATCTGAAATACCGGATAGAAAGGTGTTCGCGGAATCGACGCCGACCCTTGCGGGCACCTGTGCAATCAGCCGACTGGTCGAGCAAGGGACCAATCGATCGTACTTCGTCCCTTGTCCGCACTGCGGCGACTACAGCCCGCTGTACGCCAACGAGACGCACGAGAAGTCAACAGGCGGTTTATGGTGGGACCGAGACAAGGACGGGTCCAGCACGCCGTCACGGGCCTACAAATCAGCCGTGTACGTGTGCTCCAGCTGCAAAGTCGAGTGGGGTGATGAGCACCGACTCGCCCAGGTACGCAAAGGCGTATGGGTAGCCCCTGGCGAATCGATCGACGTCAACGGCAACGTGACCGGCACGCCGCACAACGACGGACCTGACGAATCATTCAACCTGTCACGTCTGTACGCTCCGACGTTCACGTTCGCCGATTACGCGAGAGAGTGCGTGACGAAAGTCGGGACTGAGCAAGAACAGGATTTCAGGAATTCGTGGCAAGGCGTGCCCTATGCGCCGATCCGCGTCAGTATGTCTTGGGAGCGTCTCGCGGCGAAGCTGTGTGTTGGCACTTGGGAGCGCGGGACCGTGCCCGAGCAATGCTTCGCGCTGACCTGTGCCGTTGATGTCCAGATCGATCACTTCGTCTGCGTGACGTTCGCCTGGGACCTCAACAAGGTCGGGCACCTGATCGACTTCGGCACCGTGTCGACTTGGTCGGACGTTGCCGAGTGGATCTCTCGGTCATACGACCACGAGGGGCACTCACCTATTCGACCGAGTCTGACGCTGATCGATGCGAAAGATGGGAACCGCAAGGACGAGGTGATCGACAACTGTCGAGACATGAACAACGAGCGCGGCCCCTTCGTCTGGCCAAGCATGGGAATGAACGCCAAATCATTCAATGGTGCGTTCTTTGTCCGATCGAACGTCGACGCGAACAACAACGTTGACCGCAAACAGGCCCGCGCGATTAACGGTCTGCAATTAGTCAAGGTTGGAACCGCGATCAGCCAAGATTGGCTCAACAATTCCTTGTTCAATCGCAAGCCCGGTGACCGCAACTCGATCATCTTCCCGATGTGGGCGGCGGAAAGCCGAGCGCTGTTCGAGCAGCTCTTGAACGAATCATGGGATCCCAAGACAGGGCTTTGGGCCCGCATTGATATGACCGTGCCAGTCGACTTCCGCGATGCAGTGCGGTACGCCCGCGTCGGCATTGAGGCGTACGTAGGAGGTGATTGGGCGATGAACGCGCGACCGCGCCGCACGACAACTACAACACGCCCCATTGCACCAAAGCACAAACCGAAACGCGAAGGACTTGCAGCCAAGGCCAATCGCCGACTCGAGGCCTCGCGCGGCCCAGGGGCATCCTTCATCCGAGAACCCCGATACGTGGTCAACAACCAATGATCCTGATGCTTCACCCAAAACGAAAACGAACGCCGTTCAGACGCTCTGTACGCGATGCTGACGGCAACGTGTTGCGAACCATGGAGTTTGCCCCAAACGAAGCTGTGCGAGTCACTGGCGACGATCTTGAGGCTGTTCGTGACGATATCGGTGTCTCTCTCGTCGTGATGAAGATCAAGCCCGGCACCACCGAGATCGCGATCGACTTCGACGCAACTGCCGAGATCTCCGGCCGAGACATCCGCGATGACTTGCGGCAACGAAAAGTGAAGCCGTTTCCACTCGGCGATCACAACAAACCAACGAAACGCCGGCACTTCGTCGGCAAGACCTCTATCCATTTTCAAGGGAGAAACCAATGAGCAAGAAGAAAATCACACGCTGGGCCGGATCGGTTCACGAATTCAAGAGCCCCGTTCGTTTCGCGCTCGCGTGCGAAGGGATCCGAAACGAGAAGGCCCTGAAGGCAGCTGGATGGGAGTCGCTCACCGAATACGTCGACGCAAACGCCTACCTGCTCGAGCAGGGCCGGCGAGAGCTCCCGTACGGTCTTGATCCTGCGGCACCCGATGTCCCAAGCAAACGCCCTGCTGCATGGTCATCGGAGCTTCGCAACCCGTCCGATCACGGCGATGCGAAACACGCAGGCGTCAAGGAGCAAATGAAGAACCTCGAGAAGGAACTGGACCGCCTGCAGCGTCAGCGCGAACAAGCAAGGGGTCGCGAGAGAATCGAGATCGAGGCCAAGATGCGACCTCTTCAAAAGGAACTCGACGGAATGAAATTCCGTACGCGGCATTGGGAACAGCCCCGCGCTACCGTTGGGGGCGAACAATGAGTTTTGCCAACGCCAAGATCATCGGCGATGCCGTGCAGGCCGCAAGGGACCGCGCGGGACTCGCTGCGACGAACGCCTACCGTAAGATGGGTGATACCTTCCACGAGCGACTTAAGGATCGACGGTTCACAGAGAAGCATGCAAAAGAGGCAGGCTATCTGCCCCGTGCTGGCGAGAGTTTCGACCGCGCGTCCAAAGAGTTCAAACAGTCGTACCTTGGTCGGAAGCTGAAGCTGAAGGGCCACACGCGCCCGCTCGAGTTCTCCGGCAAGACTCGCCAGTCGACCGAGACGCATCGCGTTGACGCCGTGTCTGGAATCCTCACCGATGGCGATGGTGGAGAAGTCCAAGTGAAGTATCCGCAAGCGCGCGGCTTGAACCGTAAATCCAAATTCACAGACATCAACATGCGGGATGAGTTCCTGCGAACCACCAAGGCCGAGCGGAAGACCTTGGCTGATGTCTTCGAGAAAGCACTGCAAGATGAACTGAGGAAGGGGAACTGATGAGCGAACAAATTGTCGTGAAATTGAAGGGCGACGAGAAAGACCTAGTCCAAGCGTTCCAAAAATCAGAGAAGGCCCAAGGCCAACTGACCAAATCGATCGGCGCGTTCGGCGAACACGCGAAGAAGGCTGCTGCCGAAGCTGTGGCGGCAGTCAAGAAGACAGACGCGGCGATTGTCGATCTCGATAAGGTCGTCGGGAAAGCCGGTCGCAATCTCGCGGGATTGCCCAAGTCCGTGCGGGATCAGTTCAAGGAGCTGGCCAAAGAGACGGGAGTCTCTCGCGGGGCCTTCGAAAAGATCGATCAAACGATTGATCAATTGCGGCAGACGACGAGCCTCACCGAGGGTCAGCTTGAGCGTATGCGGCAGAAGCTGAAGAAGGCTGCCGAAGCCGCCGAGATGGAGAAGGCCGCAAAGCAAAACAAACGCAACGTCGATTCGATCGTACGAAACATCTCACGCATCAGCCCCGAGATGCAGGCTGTTGTCGATGCCGCGAATTCGGATCTCTCAAAGATTGGTTCCGGCGGTGAACGATCGATCGAAAACATGCTGACCCGATTGCGCAAGATCGGGCCAGAGGGTGAGCGACAGGCAAACGCAATCGAGAAGCGGTTCAAGCAATCGCTTGAAGCGGTCGAGAAAGAATTCAAGGGACCGCTTGACGAGCTGCGAGCACTCGGTCCCGCAGGCCAGAAGGCCGCCGACAAGGTCAAGCGAGAATTCGTCATTTCTGGAACGGTCAGCGAAGCCGCGATGAAGAAGATCGTAGGGCCGCTGGGCAACCTCAGCGCCCAGGCTGCCACCGTTGCCGCGAATGTCCAGAAGGAACTGAGCGGCGCTGCGGATAAGTCAACGAAGTCTTGGTTGTTGTTCGCGACGAGGATGACCGGGGCGCTCGGTGGCGTTGCGGCTGTCACGCAGGGCATCCGAACTGCCATCACCGAGGTCAATAAGGCCCTCGAGCGCCAAGCCGAACTGCGTGCTGCCGCGAAAAACGCAAACACGGACCTCGCGACGATCCAAGCGACCGCGCTCCAGAACCTCACCGGCTTGGCACCCGAGGTGCAAAACGACTTGATCGACGCGGCACCGCGCAAGATTGCGGGTGACACGGGCACGGGACTTCTCGGGGTTAAGGAGTTGGCCGAGGCAGCTGGTATCGTGATGTCGTCAGGTGTCAGCAAGCCCGAAGTAATCAAAGAGGTCATGGCGGCATCCGCTGAGGTGATGCAATTATCGCCCGATTCGATCAGCGAGTTTGCCAAGGCCGTTGCCGGCGCGATGAAAGCCAGCGGGCAGCAGGACGACGCGTCAGCCGTACGAAACACGGCTTCTGCGATCATCGCGGGCATGAAGGGGTCAGGGGTAACTGACCTGGGATCGTTTGCAAAGACCGCGCCGCGTGCTCTGGCGTCAGGTGCTCTCGCGTCAGATGGCGGCAAGATGGCGTCCGCGATCGGGGCGTTCGATGCCCTTGCGATCGCCGGCGCGGCATCGCAGAAAACCGGCGACGATGCAGGCGATCGGTCCAGCACGTTCGCGGCCCAGATGGCCGGCAAGCTCGACGAGTACTTCGCGAGGCCTGAGGTCCTGAAGAGATTCAAGGGGCAGGCCCCAGGCACGCCGCTGGCGCGTCTCCAGGCGATCCACCGAATGAAACTGCAGGACGACTTCCAGGCTGTTTCTGGGGCCTTCGGGGACGCGACGTTCAAGGGCGTAATCGAGGATCTGCTTCGCGGTGGAGAAGTCTTCCAAGACGTCATGAGAACCCGCAAAGACATCTGGTCGCAGATGTCGGGGGCGGAGGCCGGAAGCTACGCGGCTACGCTGATCAAGCAACAAGCCGGCCTGCAGCCGACGCTCCCGATGAACGTCAGTAAGGCTTCAAAATCCGGTGAGTCTGCGGGTGAACTCGCGACCCTGGACGCGACAGGCAAGGCAGTCTCGCAAGCTTCGCTCGACATCGTCAAATCAGCGGTCAAGGCGACCGAGGACACGATGGGAGAGTCGGTTGATCTGCTGGCCAAGGGCTATCGACCTAATCCGCTAATGGAATGGCTGGGGTTTGGTGGTTCGATCGAGCGTGACGGATTCGGCGGAAGCGATTTGCAGAACGTGGTACGCGCTCATGACTTCCTGCAGCGACAACAGCGGCGATATCACACCAAACAGATCGAAGTCAGTGACGGTGCCGAGACTCTCGGGATCCGATCGAAGATCACGGTCGACCGACCGCTCGCCGAGATCCCCGACAGAGAGCTACGTGAGGCTCAAGCCTTCAAGCAGGCCGCTGCGGCTAACGAGAAGCTGCTCGCTGATCTGAGCGTGTTCCCACGTCGAGAGGTCCAGGGAGCATATCGAGATCTCCAGCGGATCCAGCGAGAGCAGACCGAGACGTTCAGGCGAGACGGAAGTCTGTCACCAATCGAGCGAGACATCCTGGCCAAGAACAACGAGCTCCTTGAAAAGATGCTGGACGTACTCAACCGCAGCGCGGACGCTGCCGAGGCGACCGCCGAGGCAACCTATGAGACTGCAGGCAACACGGCGCGAGGTGCCGACCCTGCATCGGCACAGCGCGCCGCGAATGAGGCTCGGTGACCTTGGGTCAATGGACCACACCGCTGACCGATCCAAGATTCTCAAGGACAAGTCAGCTAGAGGCCCTAAGATTCTGGCAGCATCACTCATAGTCACAAAGAGTCAGGAGTTTTTGGATGATTGTTCTGGACGACGAATTGATAGACCGCATCGCCGAGAGAATCGCATCGAAGCTTCGCGGGGAATTCTATGGGGATCGCGGCAATGAACCGTCAGCAGACAAACTGGAACTGATCGACGCAGACACGCTGGCTGACCGGATCAGCCTCAGTCGCTCGACCATCGACCGAATGACGCGAGCAGGCCGGATTCCCTCGGTGAAGGCCGCGAAGCGCAGGCTCTACGACCTCCGAGACGTTGTCGAAGCCTTGAAGAACTGATCCCGTCTCGGATTTTGGTACACTGGTTCCCGCAGCGGCTAGGACCGTACATCCGAAAACCGGCTTCATCACCGGCTCGCCGCTGCTCCTTCAATCCTTTGATGAATCGTGGAGATGAACACGATGCGAGTTTCGAAGACTCAAGACAAGTCGCGGCCGAACACCTGGAAGATTCGGTGGACAGCGAACAGAAAGAGATGGACGGTCACATGGACCGGTGACGCGGAGCGTGTAGAGGAAGCCCGGCGGCATATTGAGCACATCCTGGTTTGCCGTCAGGCCAAGCACCCGCTAGACGGCGTGACGGTCCAGTGGCTCAGCAGCCTGCCAGACAGCGACCACAGCAAGCTAGTCAGCCCGTGCGGAGTACAGGCCCGAGAACAGGCCACAGCGGCACCGACGCTGAATGATCTGTACGTGTCGTTCAAGGCGTTCAAGGGATCAAAGAAACAGTCAACGCTGGCGACGTACCGACGCGCGTGGAACTCTTTGCGTCGTCGCTTCGGTGAAGACCGCAGGGTGGATTCCGTAACGTCGATCGATGCAGAACTGTTCGTCGATTGGATGACCGAGCATGGCAACGACAGGAACAAGGACGTTGACGGGCTGGACCGCAACACCGTCAGACGACGCACCGGGATCTGTTCCCAATTCTTTCGGCACGCGATCAAGCTTGGCTGGATCACAGAGAATCCCTTTGACGGACTGGCGACCACGGTCAGCGCCAACAAAGAGCGGTTCTACTACGTTTCGGATACCGAGTACAAACGCCTGATGGACTTCTCCCCGAACGCCACCATGCGGGCCGTCATCGCGCTGAGCCGTCAGCTTGGGTTTCGAATTCCCAGCGAGATCAAGACACTGAGATGGTGCGACGTGGACCTGTCCACCAGCGATCCCCATTTGCGGATCACTGCCCCCAAGACTGAGCACCACGACACCCGAGGCGTCCGCAAGGCACCGCTACTCGCCAGCGTCAGGCCCTACATGCAAGACTTGTGGGATCTGGCCCAGCCGGGATGCGAGACGCCGATGGACAGCCCCGTGTTCCCCAGGTTCGCCGATGCGTCAGAGACAGCGATTCGATCAGCCGTCCTGAAAATCATGAAGCGGGCCAAGATCCAGCCTTGGCCGAACCTGTTCAGCAATTGCCGCAAGAGTGCGATTCTGGATCTGTTGGCCGCAGGCCATGAGGTAGCGGACGTTGCGGAATGGGTCGGGAACAGCCCCAAGACGATCTGGGATTTCTACGTGTTCGCGAGATCAGAGAACCGACGCAGGGCAGCAGCCATGCCTGCCCCCTCCGATGGAGAGCAGCCGGTCAAGAAACAGGCACCGGCAGAGGCTGATTCCGAGTGTGGACCAATTTGTGGACCAATTCAGGAGGATTCCCATTCAGTCACACCCGGTCAGCCATGCGAGAAACACGGGAAAAACCGGGGTAAAGGAGAAATGGGACGGGACCAGACTGAGGGTCAATGGGCGTTGAGGGACTTGAACCCCCGACCCCCTCGGTGTAAACGAGGAAGGTCCCGCAAACCTCTTATAAGAAAACGTGTCATCCAGGCCCCCATAGAAGGTATCTAATCGGTCGAAAACGGGGCCTACGAAGGGGCCTGTCGTCGGGTATACTTCGCGTAGGTAGACGCCCTCGTTTAGGCCCCTTCCCCCAAGGTCCCACCGATGCCACGCAAAGTAAACCAGAGCAACTATCCCGAACTGACCTACCAAGAGAAGCAAGGGAAACGACCACGGTGGCGGAAGCGACACAAGGGGAAGGAATACTCTTGGCCTCGGAATGACGGTGAGTCGCTGGACGCTTCCTATCGAAGGGCCCTGGCGGCGTGGCAGAAGAAGAAAGCCGAGTTGGATTCCGCCGCCGAAGATGAGGCGAACATCGCGGCACGCGCCGAAGCCTACTGGACGAACCGAGTGGCCGAATTAGAAGCCGTTATCGAATCGGTTGAGAGCGATCCGAAGGCCGTTGGAAAAACGACCGAACATGCCGAGTGGCTGAAGCTAAAACAACTGCGGCAACTATACGAGGAGCGCGCCATCCTCGCTGAACGGCCGTTGCCCCTTGACGCGAACGGGGAGTTGCTTAGCCCGAAATCCGTTCCCGCGCCGTGGGATCTGAAAATTGAAAAACCCGCGAGAGATGCCGCTGGGGAAACGATGAGGACTGCCATTGATACCTTCCTCGGTAGGCAATTGGCCAAGCACAAAAAAGGCGAGCTATCGGCCAAGAGGTACGGCGCGCTGAAAGCAGCCCTGAACCATGCGTGCGAGATTTTGGATGAGTCCTCTCCGATCGAAGCTTTTAACGGCTTGTGGTTGGAGCGATATCGTGATGAGTTGGAGCAATCGATTTTGGCTAAGGACCTAGCCCCGTCGTCGGGACGAGATCGCTTGCAAGCCTTAAAGCAATTCGTCCGTTGGGCCTATGAACGAGGGACCATCGAGCGACCTCGAAACCTTGACTCCAAGGACATGAATATCCGGGCATCGACTCCGAACCCGAAGGTATTTAATGACACTGAATTGACGACGTTGTTCGCTGGCGAGCCGTCGGAGCGGTTGCGTCTGTATCTACTGTTGATGTTGAATATCGGGGCGACCCAGAAAGACCTTGCCGACCTACGGAAAGACCAGTTTGACGCTCGTGCCGGGACGATAACGCGGCAACGTTCGAAGACTTCCGCGAACCATTCTGACTCCGTACCGACGGTGACGTGGACGCTGTGGCCGGAGACGTTGACGTTGTTGAAGAAGCATCGGAACAAAGACAAGAGTGAAGACTTGCTCTTGACCAACGAAAATGGACGACCATTGAAGACCGTTGAAATCGTTGACGGAAACGAGCGCGTAATCGATAACGTGAAGAGTGCGTACCGTCGACTACGCGAGAAGATGAAACGTCGAGGCACTGACGTCGGCAAACCAATGAAACTTCTTCGGGCGACCGGCGCGACGAAGCTAGGATCGCATCCGGATTACGCTCGTTACGCCCAGTACTTCTTGGCGCAATCCGGACGCACCGTAGCTGACCGCCACTACGTTGTCCCCAGCCAAGACCAATTCGACAAAGCCGTGCTCTGGCTCGGCGCCCAATGGCCGGACCTCTCGGGCGTGAAAAAAGGTTAGACGCCCTAGAGCGTTTAATGACCTGGAATTCGCTTTCTGAATCCCGGTAGTCGGTCTATACCTACGTCTTCCTTGATCCTCTTTTCCGGGAGACAAACCATGAGATCGATCGACCGAAGCAATGCGTATCTCGCCAAGCGGTTGAAAGCCGAGAACCCTCCTCTGCTCCGCCGCGTTGAGTGTGGCGAACTGTCGATGAAGGAAGCCGCGATTCGGGCTGGTATAATTCGCCGCTACTTTAGTTGTATCGACGGTGACGTTGAGTCGGCCGCGCGGAAACTCCTGAAACACTACGACCGAGAACAACTCGTTGCCGCGATCTCGCGCGTGTGACGCACCAACGAAAAAACCACCGACCGGTATGGCGAACCGATCGGTGGTTAGCGTCTCGATTCCCGTCGAAAGTTGTCGAGCCGCACCGCTAGAAACTGGCCCGCTGGACCAACGTTGAATCCCCCGTGAAGGATTTAAGATGGATGAACGAACCAACCGTATTATAGCCGATCGGTCGACGGAGTTAAAACCGTTTCGGACGCTGGCGGACTTCGAACCGGACACGCCGATCGTCGGTTACTGTCGCTGCTCGGATGCGACGAAACAGGCAGCCCAACTGAGTGTTCGCCTGGAACATCTTCCCGAAGCGATTGAAGCGAACGGGTACCGCACTCCCGACGCGATGTATGGTGAATTGATCCGAGGGTTCGTGACCGTCGGCAACCTTCGTCGTCGAACCGAATTGAAAAAGGCCATCGAGCACGCGCGAAGGATACGCGGCATTGTCGTCGCCCATAGCGTTGATCGGTTTGTGCGTCCGGGTTCGACCTCCGACCGAAAGCACAACTACCGCGCCCGCCCCAAGCCACCGCACTACCGCGCCCTGATGAAGCTTGCCGACGGAGTACCGTTGGCGACGTTGTGGCATCCCGATTTGACTCCGGGCGAAGTGAAGAGGTTGGAGTCTGAGATCGGAATACGGCGCCAGCCCGGTCGACCGAAGAAGCGCGCCCACCTCCGCGTGAGCAATAGCGAACGATCCCTGATTTGTTTCCTAAGCCGAACCGGGGAAAGCGTCCGGGGAATAAGCCAACGCACGGGCATCCCGCGCCCGACCGTCCAGAGAGTCCTATCGGCGCAGACCATCGCGGATCGGGGCGCGAGGCTAGTAGGATAGGGAATGGCAAAGGCGTCCAACGCCTTTCTGGCCCCCTATTCGGGGCGGCCCGTTTATTTCGATCCGTCGAGAATAGACCGGGAAATTGCCGAGCGCAACGAGATTTGTGTCCGGGGAAAACCGTCCCGTTAAATACTCCCTTGTCCCCTTAGAAATGTTCCCGACTGACTGAACGACAACCTGCCCAAAGTCGTGCGACGCCTACGCGAATCGGAGCGATGAGATGCCGAAACCGTCCCCTGAGTTGAAGAAGAAACGAGCCAACGCGAATCGAAAGAAGAAACGGAAGGAGCGACGGGAAAAGGCGTCTGACGCCCGCCCGGATTTGACCGATGCTTGGCGCGTGCTTGGCTTACCCGCGAAGATGGCCGAGCCGCACCATACGATATTCGTCGACTATTGGCGGAATCTCGAACGATTCGAATTGACGCTGATAAAGCACGGCCCCGCTTCGGTAAAGGATTTAGAAGCATTGTTTGGGCGTACGCAAAAATTTGTTGAACGCGCGATCGCTACGTTGTTTGAACTCGGTGGGCCGGTCGTCTACGCGACTCCGATGCCCGGCGAAAGAGGCAACAAGTACTCTTATGCTTCGGGTGGACGCGCGGTGTTCCCGGACAACCAGTCTCTCTATGAATCGCGCGTACCTGATCGACGGCCGTCGTGACGCGGGATTGCGAAAGTCGATTGGTAAAATGGGGTTGGCGTCGGCGATGTTGCTGACGCCAACCGTAAACCTCCTTTCGATAAGGAATCCTGTTATGTCTATTGGTAGACTGGCCGACTGGCTTGCGCTCGATGAAATGCTGAATGATCGAGGCGCTAGATACGCCACGCCCAAGGCCGAGGAATTTTTGAAGCAAGACTATAGATCTGTTCGTCCATCGTTCAACTGCAGGCGTTTCTGGACACTGATCAATCATGATCTGGCCGGCAAGTCGATGGGGATCGACATTGATCTCGTTGACAACGGAGTCGAGTTGCCGTACTTGCAAATGCAGATCCAATATTCGCCTGATTGGGACGAAGAACTTGGAAAGCCTATTCGCTCCCAGGTGTACCTGGAACTGGTGCTTCCGAACGCCGACGACAACGTCTTCTACAACCGAGCGCTGGCTGATTACGAGGAACGCCGCAAGTTGATTCCTGATGTCTGAGCGTCCCCGACCGACCTAACCGTAAACGCGGTAGCGTCCGTCTAGCGTCGTCGTTCGTCGACCAAAATCTTCCCATGCCCACGTCTCTGACCGCCGAGACGGGCGTTGGGCGGTGCCCGCTCTGATTGAGCGTCTCCGCCAATCCGCTATGATGACAAGAAACCAAGACACCCATATCTGGAATCTGAAACCTTGACCAACAATCCAGATCAAAGCGGAGACGACCGAAACGATACCCTCTTTTACTTCGCTGCCGCTTCCATTCCGATCGGAATCGTAGTGGTCGTCTTTCTTGTTTTCGGCATCTTGTGGGCGGCCAATCAGCCTCTCCAATATGCTGCGCCGTTCGGCGATTCATTCGGTTTTGTGAACGCGTTATTTTCGGGTCTCGCTTTCGCTGGCGTAATCACGGCGATACTAATCCAGGCGCGTGAACTTCGACAAGCATTCGAGGAACAACAGGACGCACGCGAGGCGCATCAGGCCGTCGCGCAGCTTCAGCAACGTTCGTCGATCATTGACGCAATCTCCACCCTAGCAGTTTTGAATGAGCGAGTAGTACGGCCACTTGAAACCATCGATATTAGCGCGTGCCATCCAACCCAGGTGTCGAGAATCGTTCGCGATTTTGAACACCGAAGGCTACTGCAAAAAATCATTGACTCGCTGAAGCATCACGACACGATCAAAGAGTATAATTTGCCCCTGATTTCTGAACCGGATTTAGAGTGCCTAGGCTGCCGCGCTATGATGACTCTGCTAGAACAGATCAACGTCCAGCAACATTTCCTTATGAAGTGCTCTGCAACCGAACTGACCAACTGTTGCTTAGAATTTGCTTTTCGTGCTGCGAGCAAACTTGACCAAGTCAACTTTGAAGACATCTATCTATTGAACTTCGTCTACTTTGATCAAATATCTAAAAAATTGGTCCAATTCCGGGATAAGGATTGGCTCGAAACTAAACAGGACTCGTTTGGACGACCGGATAAAGATCTGAGCTTGCAGAAGATGACGGCACCAGTGTCGTTTAGGGAATTCCTGCTGGATGAGATGCAAGAACTGAAAAGTTTAACTGTGCGTTGCATTCTTTTTGTGGCTTTAGAACATTCTGGATTTAATCCTGGAGGATCCCCAACGGACTAACGCCGTAGGTCTCTCCGAGATCGGGCCTTGGATTCCCGACGCGGACGACCAGAGATTGCTACTCCGCCGCCTTCGCTGTCGACGACGCCATAACCCCGTAGGCCGCAATTAGAGTGACGCCCGCATGGAAGCAACCAACACCCGAAACAAATCCAAGCAGCCGGTTCTGCTGTAAGCCAATATTGTTGACGTATTTTGGTGACGTGACGCCAGTCGTTGAATCGAAGCTCGAAACTGGAACGGACGTATCGTAGAACAACCCAAAATACGCCGACAAGAAAATCCCGAGAGCGATTAAGAATACGCCAAACGAAAAGAATGGACGCACAGGAAAAGCAGGCAGCTTGCCCGCGTTGCGTTTTGATTCTTGAGGTATCGGAGTTGGGGCTGGGGCGACGGGTTGGGGGCTGGCGGGCGCCGCCTTGACCCACTTGTCTTTTGCTGACGTTAAACCACAGGACGGGCAAGCGATATTGCCGTCTGGGGCTTTGGTCAGTTTGCTTCGGTCGACGTCTCTATTGCATACCGGACATTGGAGTAACACTAGCTTGGCTCCGCTTATTGCTGTTTTACGAACTGGCCCATTGAGGGGGTACAGCATACACTAGCTAGTCGCTGGCGTTGGCTATTGATTACCGAAGATCGCACTACGACGGGAGGCCCAGTGGTCGAACGCCGTAGGCATACTTGCCGTCGTCTTCGAAGTCGTAATCGTAGGGCGCCGACCAATTAGCCGTCTCACCGTTTGACTGAATGTCGTCGTCGAAGAGATCGGGCAAGCCGAGCGGTTGAACTGAGTTGACCGAGTACGAACCCGAGCAACTCTCGCACTCGCCCGCGCATGAACAATTGCCGTCGTCGACCCGAGAATAAAAACGCTGGAGCGCGGCGAGTCCGCGTTGATGGACGGTTGGTTGGAAGGACATTTGGGGTTCCTCGTGAAGGTCGTTGAGGTTGAGGCCGCACCCGTCGTCGAGAGAGCACGCACCGGGTTGGTCGGGAAGGATGGCGAGGTGGTCGGCTTCGAAGTCGATAAGGTTGCCTTGGGAGTCGGTGGCTGTGCCGAGTCCGGTCGAGACGTTGATACGTTTCCCGTCCTGGACGGATTGGAGGACTTTGGGGGGAGTCTTGGCGATGTCGAGATGGACGCGAGCGCGTAGCCGTCCGCTGACGTAGCGAGGCTTGGAGAGGAAGCCGATGACGTACTCGGGGGCGTCGTTGACGTGGATGTTCTTGCCGTTCCGCTGGGGATGGTAGAGCGTGACGGGGATACCGTCCCATTCGCTCGCGCGCTTGCGGAGGATTCGAGCGGGATAGTTGATTGGGCCGAGTGATCCGTGATGGATGCCGGGTACGAGGATGACGGCATCGACGACGACGTGACGCGATTCGGTCGAAACGAGGTTGGTCGTGATCTGGAACGAGTCGGTGCGGGTGAAGGTGAGCGACATGGCACGAAGCGTCGAATGGATGGAGGGGAAAGCGTAAGTATACTAACTCTATACCTAGGGGTATAGTATTGGCCGGGTAGTCGCCCTACCGGTCGGCTACGGGTTGCGCCTTCGGGAAGGACTAGAGCCGTCCGGTGGAACGCCAAGGGAATCGCGGAATAGTTACGCTTTTAGCTTTACCCCCCAATATGGCTACGATATAGTTACGGTAATAGTAACTAAGCGTAACTAAACCGTTTTGTGGAGGGGATTTACGATGGCCGATCGACCGACGAACAAGGGCAAGAAGCTTCCGCCCGAACCACTGACGAAGGACGAAACGAAACGGTTGCTGGATGCCTGCTCTAGACGGTCGGCTAGTGGGCGTCGAGATCGTGCCCTATGCGTCGTTCTCTGGCGGGCGCAACTCCGCCTGTCCGAGGCCCTAAGGCTTAAACCGAGCGATTACGATGCCGAGAAGGGCTTTCTACGTGTGCTCGTCGGAAAGGGGCAGAAGTATCGCGTGGCGGTGATCGATCGGACGGCTGCGGCTGAGCTTGACAGGTGGCTCGACTATCGGAAAACCCTGGGGATTTCCGGGCGTAAACCGATCTTCTGCGGGATATCGAAGAACGCACTGGGCAAAGAACTCGCGACCGCCCAGATCCGAGCCAAGATGAAACGGCTGGCGAAGAAAGCGGGTATTGAGAAGCGTGTCCACGCACACGGTCTCCGCCATACGGGCGCCTCTGAGCTAGTCGACGAAGGAGTGCCGCTAACGGACATCCAGGCCCAATTAGGCCACTCCTCGCCAGTAATTACGAACCGTTACCTGCATCGAATTAACCCCGAAGCGCGTGCCGAACGGATGCGGAATCGTGAGTGGTAGACCCACAAAATAGTTCCCCCTCGTCTTTTCGTGAGCCTACGGCCCGAATAAGGGGCTATTTACCTGCTCGGTTCTAGGGTATCCTAAAACTATACCTTTACGTATAGATTTGCTCTAGAGAGATACCCCCGCGCGAGTAGCGATGACCGGACGACGCCTAAAGAACTGCCCGCCTCCGAAGCCGAAGGGCCTGCCCGAAACGCTGACCGAGGCCGAGAGCATTGAGCCGGGATTCCTGGGGACGATGGACGCGCGGACGCGGTTGGTTCGGGCGCTGAAGGCGAACTACGAAGCGATTGTTTCCGACATGGGCGGTCCCGAAGAGGTTTCGTATGTCCGCAACTCGCTGGCCGAGCGGTTTACGTTTCTAGAATGCCTCCTCGAATCGATTGAGCAAGATCTCGCCTCCGGGAAGATCGACCGCACGAAGGGCCTCGCGCGTTGGACCCAAGCCGTTAACTCCCTGATCGGTCTGTCCCGAGTTATTGGCCTGAATCGAAGGTCGTCGAACGCGCCTTGGCTCGATGCCCTTGGCGACGACGAAAGGGGCGACGGATGATTGACGTGACGTTGTATCGCCGGTTCTCGCAAGACCCTGCCGCATATCGCGAGTCGCTGGTTGTTGACGTAGACGGTCGACCGAAACGGTTTGGCGAAGTAATGGACGATTGGCAGCGTCGTGACTTCGAAGCCTTGGACCCTTCGGTCCTCCGTTGCCTGAACCGTTGGAAGGGTGACGCCCCTCCGATGCGCGCCTATTTCGAAAGGGCGCGGGGCGCCTCTAAGACGACGGACATTGCCGTGATGGCGTGTTACCTTCTCGCGTTCGCCCCGCGCGTCCTCCGCACCTACGCATTCGCTTGCGACCGCGACCAGGCCGGATTACTTCGTGACGCGTGCGAGCGGTTGATACGATTGAACCCGTGGCTCGGGAAGATCCTTGAAGTTAAGAAGGGCGTTGGCGTCGTGAACGTCGCCGTCGACCATCCCGGCTTCGGCTCGACTCTTTCGATCGAAACGAGTGACGTGGGTTCGTCGTATGGCTTGCTGGCCGATGCGATCTTCTTCGACGAGATAACCCACTGGACCGAATCCGCCGAAGCGCTTTGGGCTTCGATCCTGTCGACGGTAGCGAAGCGTGCGTCGTGCGTGCTCGTTGGAATTAGTAACGCCGGTTTTGTCGACACGTGGCAGCACCGACTCTACGAAGCGATAAGCGCGGACCCGGCTTGGATCTTCTCCCGCAAGGACGGACCCGCAAGTTGGATTGCCGATTCGGCTTTGGAAGAACAACGTCGGTTGTTACCCAATAGCGCGTACCGTCGGCTGTGGTGGAACGAATGGTCGGCTGGCGAAGTTGAACCGGCCCTCTGTCCGACGGACGTTGCCGCCGCGTTCTCGCGGAGACTTGTACCGCTGTTCGGTAGCGAACCGTGCTGGGGATACGTAGCGGGCCTGGACTTGGGCGTCTCGCGCGACCACTCCGGATTGGTTGTCTTGGCCGTTCGTCGAAACGAGTACCGCGACGACACCGACCAGATCCGGTTGGCCTACGCGAGACGCTGGCGACCTCCGAAGGGGATGAAGGTTGACTTGATGGAAGTCGAGGAAGACTTGCGCGAGTGCGTTGATCGGTTCGGTTGCTCCGTCGCCGTCGACCCGTGGCAGGCGGAGCTACTAGGCCAACGCCTTAGCTTTGATGGGGTAAACGTCGAATCGATTGCCCCGACGGCGAAGGCGTTGCGAGAGATGGCGACGAAGCTGCGCGAGATCTTTACCGACCGCCGCATAAAACTATCCGACGTGGACGGACTTCGGAGCGATATCGAAAGGTTGACGCTTGTCGAGACGGCTTACGGTTTCCGCCTCCGTTCTCCCCGAGACAAACGCGGGCACGGTGACTTGGCGTCTGCCCTTTGCCTCGCGCTCGTCGCCTCCGATGAGATAACCGCTGCTGATCCCGCTTTCCGAGTCGTGACCCTTTGATCCCTTAAAGGAAAACCCATGCCCCAGATTATTAAGACCTATACGCGCTGCGAATTCGACGACGAACACGGCGAGAGCGTCCCCGCGATGGATGGGACGTATGACGATCTTTATCGAGACGGTGCCCGGTGGAACCGTCGCTATAACGCCTACGTTGAACCTCCGACCGATCCGGACGAACGGCGTGAGGCTGAACTGGATTTCTTAACCAAGAAACTGCGACAAGCCAAGCAACGGTATACGGCGCTCCGGAATGACGTGATCGAAAACTTAGGCCACGTCGAAAAGGGATTGGCCGTCGCGCCTCCGGACGACCGAGACTTTGACGCGCTGAAACGGATGGCCGGTGCGATCGGAGAGATTGAAAGTGAGCTGGCGAAATTGAAGCCGGTTCGGAACGACGACCTAGGTAGTGCGATTGCGAGGGCGAAGGAGGGCGAACGCCGAAAGCGATCCGCTGAGGCCCGCGTGAGGCTTTCCGATCTTCCCCGGTTTGAGGATTGATAGCCCATGCCCCGATCGATCCTAAGGCGCCCCCGAGACTTCGCGGCGATTGCCCCGCCCCGCTTTCCCGCGTTCGTCTCGGGGCGTCCTAGGAGGCGTAGTGCCTCTGAGATGCCGTCCCCTGAGGAGATCGCTGAACGGGCTGCTAAGATCCGCGCGGGTTGGAGCGAATCGACGCGGGCTAGCCGATCGAATCGAGCCTACGCAGAAAATGGATGGACCCTTCCCGACATCGATACTCGTGAATTTCTAATATCCGAGTGATGGAAACCCGGAATGAAACCGTCGGAAAAGGGGCCCGCGATAGGGGCCTGTCTTGAAGGGGCCCAAGGGGCCTTTTTGCGGTCGCCCTAAGCCCTTTCTCTGAAAGGACTTAGGAATGGGCGTTGAGGGACTCGAACCCCCGACCCCCTCGGTGTAAACGAGGTGCTCTAGCCAACTGAGCTAAACGCCCTTGCAGGGATGCGAGTCTGGCCGCGGGTCAGCAGGGGACGCGGCGGCGGCACGTTGGAGTCGCATCGGCCTTGGGCGCTTCAGACGCCCGGGGTTTGGTGGATAGGATCGACCAGGAGCTGCCGGGCGGTGACAGAATTCCGCCAAAACGGGCAACGTTTTCCTCGGTCGCAGTTAGCGGCCGAGCATTCGGGCTCGCTTGTTGCGTCGCTCCGCCTGGATCTTCTGGCGGCGACGAATCTCGCTGGGTTTTTGGTAATGCTCGCGGCGACGCATTTCTTTTTTGATTCCGCTGCGTTCGACCAATTTCCGGAATCTTCGGACTGCCTCTTGGATTGTTTCGCTGTCACGGACCATCAACTTAACCATTGTTTCTCCATCTGCATCGTTAGAACCTCTGATTTTGACTTGGAATCGCTACCAAACCCAGATCGGCCCCCCAGAGTGTGCCGTCAGCCACACTTGGGTGGATTTCGCGCAGGGGCCAATTGAGAGACGCGGGAGTGTAACGATCGGCATACCACTCCCGCAACGGCCATCCTTTTCGGATTGATCAGATTTCCCACGGTTTCTGGCATTTTTCCCCCGCCAACCCCCATGTTCCACCGTCGGGCGCGACAGGAACGCACAAATCATCACCGCCATTCCCCGCCACCCCGGCAAACGGCCAGGAATCCGGCAGAGCCGCAGTAACCGGCAATCTTTGCCCAGTTGAGCTGACTGGTTTGTTTGGAGCAGCACGAACGATCCCTCCCCGTTTCGTCCGATGGCAACGGTGCGACCGCTTCGTTCGCTCGCGTCGCTCGATTCCCCTGTCCCCGCATCGAAAGTATTCGCCGATGGCTGTCCCCCCGCATCACTTCGACGACGAACCCGCTGAGTCGCAACCGGGGGGATTGCTGGGGGAACTTGAACGACGCCAGGACGACGTGCTCGACAAGCTGGACGAACTGGACGCCAAGCTCTCCGAAGTCCTCAAGGGGCTTGAGCCCGGTGGCGAGAACGGCACTGCGGACGGCACCAAGGAAGGCAGCGGGATCGCCTTGGGCCGGCCGACAGGCGACGTCGGTCTGCAGCTGAGCGACCTGGTCGACGCCTTGGAGGAGGATGCCGCGGTAGACGAAACGGCACCCGGCGAGGCAGACGATTTCGAATCGGCCGACGATTGGGCGTAGCGTCGCGCGGGCGCCTGTTGTGTGGGTAGCGGAACGGGTCGGCGGGTGGCTGAATCAGCCGTTTGGCGCGTGCCTGCGTGCCCCAGCACGAGGAGTGGCCCGGGCGCTAACGCGAGCCGGGTGATGTCATGTGTGCCTTGGGTGATCCGATTCGATCAACAAGGCGTGAGCGACCTGCGCGACGGGAGGCCGAGTTAGTTCGACTGGTAGGCATCCCGGAGGATTTGCATCGTGTGTCGGGGCCGGATCGGCGACCCGCGGCGGCGCAGGTGGTTGGCGATCTGTGTCAAGCAACCGATGTTGCCCATCGCCACCACGTCCGCTTCGGTCGCGACCACGTTGTCCGCTTTTTGACGACCGAGCGAATCGGCGATTTCGGGCTGGTCGATGTTGTAGGTTCCGGCCGAACCGCAACACAGATGCCCGTCGGCGATCTCCACCAACGTCACCCCAGGCACTCGCTCCAATAAACGCCTCGGCTGCGACCGAACCCCTTGGGCATTGGCCAAGTGACAGGCGTCGTGATAAGCGACCGTCTGTGGTGCCGCAGACGCTGGAAACGGTGCAAGCTCACCGAGCCCGGTCAGGTACACCGAGACGTCACAAACCCGTTTGGTAAACTCCACCGCACGGGCTTCATCTGGCGTGCCCTTGAGAATCAAACCGTATTCGTGCAGCCCGCTGCCGCAACCGGCCGCGTTGGTCACGATCGCATCGATGTCGCTGGGAAACGCGTCCAGATTCTGCTTCGCGAATTTTTGTGCTTGCTGCAGATTCCCGACGTGCCATGACAATGCTCCGCAGCACCCTTGCGCCTTCGGGACGACCACTTCGATCCCATTTCGGTTGAGCACTTCGATCGTCGCCGCGTTGATGTCGGGATCCAACACCGTTTGGGCGCATCCGGCCAACAATGCGACGCGTCCGCGCTGCTCGCCGTTCGCCGGGTAGACTTCACGCAGCGGCGCCGCCTGGGGCAGCGATTCGGGCAGCAGATCCAGCATCACACGAATCGGGCTGGGCATCCATCGCGCAAGTGGTTTCACCAATCGCCCGGAGAGGGCTGCTAGGCGGAACCGTTTCGGATAGGGAAGCGTCCACTGGGCAAGCGTGCGTTTAAAACGATCAGCCAGCGAGCGCCGACGTTTGGATTCCTGGATCGCTCGAAACGGGCTGATCAAATCCCCGTAAGGCACTTCCGACGGGCAGGCCGGGACGCATGCCAGGCAACCCAAGCAAGCGTCGATGTGCGGAGCCGCGGTCTCGATCGGCAACGTGCCTTCGAGCACCTCCTTCATCAAAATGATTCGGCCACGGGGGGAATCCGTTTCGCGCCCCAGCTCTTGGTAGGTCGGGCAGGCCGACAGACAAAAACCACAGTGCACACAGGTGCTCACCGCGTCGGCCATCGTCTGGCCCATCGGACCGTGCTGGGACGTTTTGATCTCGTGTCGCATCATTCACCTCCCAGGTTGGGGAAACGCCCTGGCGGGTCCATCGCGTCTTTGATTTTCTGGTCAATCGGGGCGGAGCGTCGGGTGCCCAACATCCAGCGACCGGTTGACTGTTGATCGCCGCGGATGACCAATCCGGTCATCGATGCGTCCGCCAGGAACGCATCGACGTCAGCGAGCGTGTCGTCGGCGACGGCTAGCCAGCCGATGCTGCCGGCAACGCTGGCGTGCAAGGAGACTTTGTCGCGGCGGTCGTCGCACCATGTTGCCAGTCGTTGCATCTGTTGCAACACCATCGGAATCTTGACGATGGAGCGTCGATTGGATCCGCCGAAGCGAAGCTGCATCAACGGTGCCCACGACTGGACGGCTTGTTCATCGGTCATCGGTGCGACGGTGTGCGTTTGAAGGGAGCGGCTGATGTCGGTCGCGATCGCATCACAGACGGCTTTGGCCGCACCGATGCGGATCCAGATCGAACGGGACTCGGATCGGTAGTCGATCGCGTCGAGTTCCCATCGGCCTCGCGCCAGCGCTGCGATCAGCCGCGCCGCTTCTTCGTGGTCGGCCGATTGCAGTTGGTAGGTGTGGAATTCAACAGGCCGCGGGAAGACTTTGAAGGTCAATGCGGTGATCGCGCCCAGGCGGCCGCAGCTGCCGACCAACAGTTTCGGGATGTCGAATCCGGCCGCGTTCTTGACGACTTTGCCACCGGACTGGATCAGGTTTCCATCGCCGGCGACGAATTGGGCGGCCAAGACAAAATCACGGACGCCGCCGTAGCGATGTCGACCGGGACCGCTGAGCCCGGCTGCCAGCGTGCCGGCGATCGTCGCGCCTGCCCCAGTCGTCGCATTGTCATCAGCCGTCGCGTCTGTCTCAGTCAAGAACGGATCGAACGGCAGGTACTGGTTTTTCGACGCCAGGGCCGCCTTGATTTCGGCCAGCGTCGTTCCCGCCAACGCGGTGAACGTGAACTCCGAGGGTTCGTATTCGATGATCCCCGAAAGCGATCGCGTGGTGACCCGTTGAGTCGGCGCAGCGACCGACGAAAGCGCCGGCTTGGTGCGATTGCCGACGACCAGAATCGATTCGCTGTGGCGGACCAACTCTTGCAAGGCTGCGATCGTTTCGACGTCGACGAGTTCACTCACGGCTGATCACCCCGGCCTTTTCCAGGGGGTGCAATCCGTGAGACGACAGCGCGGGTGCTTCGGCGCCGGGGAACATTTTCCCGGGGTTGGCGATCGTCTGGGGATCAAACGCGGCTCTCAAGCGGTGCATCAATTCCATCGTGGGTTCGTCGTACATTTTGGGAAGAAACTCGCGCTTCTCCATCCCGACACCGTGTTCGCCGGTGATCGACCCGCCCATCTGGACACACAGGTCGAGGATTTTTCCGGCCAGTGCTTCGGCGCGTTCCAGTTCGCCGTCGACCGAATCATCGAACAAAATCAGCGGATGCAAGTTACCGTCACCGGCGTGAAAGACATTGGCCACCCGCAGCCCCGAGTCTTTGGAAAAGCCTTCGATCGCTTCCAAAGCGTCGCCCAAGCGTTTTCGCGGAACGACGCCGTCTTGAACCAGAAAGTCGGGGCTCAGCTTTCCGACCGCGGAGAACGCACTCTTGCGCCCGGCCCAAATCCCGGCGCGCTGCTGGTCGTCGGCGGCGACCACCGTTTCGAACGCGTCGGTCGCGGCGATGATCGATTCGAGTTGCTGCTTTTCGGCTTCGATCTTTTCGCGCGGTCCTTCCAATTCGACGATCAACACGGCGGCGGCACCCTTGGGGTAACCACACTGGGTGGCGGCCTCGGCCGCTTCGATCGCGAGTGCTTCCATGATTTCCATCGCGCCGGGCAACAGGCCCGAATCGATGACTGCGGAGACCGCGTCGCCGGCCGCACGCAGGGATCGGTATCCGACCAGCACCGTATGAAAACACTCCGGTTGAGGCAGCAGGCGCAGCGTGATTTCCAGCGCGACCCCGAACAGTCCCTCGCTGCCGCAGAACAGCCCTGTGAAATCCGGTCCGACCGATTCCAGAGACTCGCCGCCGAACGTGACGATTTCTCCGCTGGCCGTGACCGCACGAATCCCGATCACGTGGTTGGACGTCATGCCATATTTCAGGCAGTGCGCACCGCCGGAATTGAACGCGATGTTGCCACCGATGGTGCAAATTTTTTGGCTGGACGGATCCGGTGCGTAGTACAAGCCGTGTCGCGCGGCGGCCGCCGAGACGTGCAGATTGATGACACCGGGCTGGACGACCGCGATCCGATTGTCGGGATCGACCTTGATGATCTGCCGCAACCGATTGAGCGAAATCACGATGCCGCCGGCGACGGGCATCGAGCCGCCGGAAAGACTGGTGCCGCTGCCACGGGCGACGAAGGGCACCGCATGCTGGTCGCACCAACGCACCGTCTGGACGACTTCCGTTTCGTTCTGCGGGATCACCACTGCCAGCGGGCGACAGCGAAACGCCGTCAGCCCGTCGGATTCAAACGCGGCTTGCGACGCAGCGTCGTCGCTGAGCCGACCGGGCGGCAGCAGGTCGCTTAGCGTTTGCAGATCGACCGATGGCATGGCAAGCAAACCGTTGGGAGGGAGGGTGGGGAATCGTTTGTGTTGACGGCGGATCGTTCAGCAGCCAAGGGGCGCGGGGCCCGATGCCACGTAGTTTGATCAAACCGGGTTCTTTTTGTTCGCGGAAGGGCGCGAGCCCTCCGGTCTTTCACGCTGACACCGGACGGCTCGCGCCGTTCCGCTAACAGCTTCGTTGCCGAGGAAGCGTGCAATCATCAATGGCTAAAGACACGCTTCCAACGCGGCCAGCAAGGTCAGCACATTCTTTTGGGTGGCCGATTCGCCCATCAATCCGATTCGCCATGCTTTGCCGGCGAACACCCCCAGACCGCCGCCGATTTCGATATCAAACTCATCAAGCAGGCGTCGGCGGATGGCGGCTTCGTCGACGCCCTCGGGGACCGTGACGCAGTTGAGCGTACACAGCGAATGATCCGGGATGTAACTCAGGCCCAGCTTTTGCAGCCCATCGCGGAGCAGTTCGTGCATTTCACGGTGGCGTGCGATGCGTGCTTCCAGGCCCTCTTCCAAGACAATCGCCAGGGCCTCGCGGAGCGCGTAGACCATGTTGATCGGCGCGGTGTGGTGATAGGCCCGACCGCCGCCGCCGGTGTAATAGTTTTTCAACATCGAAACGTCCAAGTACCAAGACTGAGACTTGGTCGATCGCGTTTCGATTCGCTTGATCGCGCGGTCGGAGAACGAGACGGGAGACAACCCGGGTGGACAGGAAAGGCACTTTTGCGTTCCGGAATAGATCGCATCGATGCCCCACTCGTCGACGCGAAGGTCATGGCCGCCCAGCGAGGTGACTGCGTCGACGGCGAACAGCATGCCGGCGTCGTGCAACAAGTCGCCGACGCCGCTGAGGTCTTGCAGGGCACCGGTGGAGGTTTCGGCGTGGACCACACCCAGCAGTTTGGCCTTGGGGTGGGCCGCAACGGCTTCGGCGAATTGGTCCAGCGTGAACGATTTGCCCCAAGGGATCTCGACGGCATGGACGGTCGCGCCGCAACGTTCCATGTTGTCTTTCATGCGGCCACCGAAAACCCCGTTGATCATCACGATCGCTTCGTCGCCGGGTTCCAGCAGGTTGACCAGAATCGCTTCCATCCCGGCCATTCCCGTCCCGGAGACGGGAAAGGTGAGTGCGTTTTGGGTACGGTAGACCTGTCGAATCATCTCGCAGGTCTCATCCATGTACCCGATGTATTGGGGATCGAGGTGCCCGAGTGTGGGAGCGGAGATCGCTTGCAAAATACGCGCCGGCACGGTGCTGGGGCCGGGCCCCATGAGCAATCGTTGTCGAGGATGAAGTGGAGAGACCATCTTGGATATTGACAGGTTAAGGGCTGGCTGGCAAAGACATGGCTGAGAATTCTACGCGAAACCCGTCTCGGCTTCGACCGCCGAACCCCTTGTCGCGTCACCTTTACACGGGACACCGCTACCGATGAAAAACGAAATCGAACGAATCACCCACCTGGAGATCCAATTGGCCCACTTGCAGCGTCAATACGACGTGCTCAACGATGTCGTGACCGAACAAGCGATGTTGTTGGATCGCGTCAACAAACGTGTCGCCAAGTGGGAACAGACCGTTGACCGCCTCAAGAATGCCTCCGAACCGACCTCGGATCCGCAGGATGAAAAACCACCGCACTATTGAACCGCCACACGATTGAAACACAGGGGATCATTCGCGGGGTGATCGCAACGCCAAGGCGACTTCGGGGCGAAGTTGTGAGAAGGCTTCGATGCCGTCGATCGACACGTCGGTACCGGTCAAACCGACCGACAACAAACGAGGCGCCTTGGTTAGCTGCAACAACGACCGGTTGTCCAGGTTGCTGTCGCGAAACGAAAAACCGGTGGTCAACGGCAACGTGACTTCGGCGGCGGTGGGCAGTTGGACGTTGCAATCGACGAACGTCAAATTCGTTGAAAGCTGCCCCAGCGTGTTAACGGCTTGCGGCGTGACGGTGGCATGCTGCACCTCCACCCCGTCAATGCTCCAATCGTGATAGGGGCGATCGCAGTTTCCGAAACGCGGCTTGATCAGCGTGACGAAATCCAGGTTCTTGATGCCGCGCAGGGACTTGATCAATTCATCATCGACGACTGCGTTGGTCAACCAGACGCGTTCTAACTGGCCCAGCAGTGCGATTTCTTCGGCAACCGCGCGATGTTGGCAGTCGTAGTGCAAGTCGATCAGCCGCGGAAACTTGGCCGCCGCTGTTAGGGCTTCGCCGTCCATATAGCCGCCCTCGACGTGCAGCGTCCACAGGGTGTCGGTCGCACCGAGCCGAGACAGCGTGTCGCCGTCGACTTCGAACGCCGCGTCCTCTCGCGACGCCAATCCGAGCCATTTGACTTCATCCAAACACCAACGGTCGATGTTCTTTTCGGAGAACGATTCGTAGGAGATCGCGGCTCGATTGGCCCTCCCCGACCAGGCTTCGCCGAGCAACTCGCGGAGACGGTTGGGAAGATACAAGCCTTCCTCATCGAGGTGCCACAGCCCCATCTCGACGCGTCCGCCGAAGTCGCGGACTTCACTGATCATCCGCTGGCGAACTTGGATCCGCTTGATCCCCTTGCTATAGCCGCCGAAACACAGTGCGGTGCAGGCGGCGGCGAAGAGGACCGTTCGGATGGAAACCTGTTTATCACCGATCAGCATAAACGTCAGCGTGATCCAGATGAGTCCGAACAGTCCGGCAAACATCATCGCCAAACCGTAGGTCGTCCAACCGGGCGGATACGAACTGATGTAGCCGACACCGGCCGTCAACGAAATTCCGCTCAGCCCCATGAAGGTCGGATGCCGACCGAGGAACTGCCGCAGCGCGCGGCCCAGACGCGTCGCTTTGAACCAGATCGCCAGGGTGGCGAAGACCAGCAGCAACCCGATCGAACTGCCGCCGGCGGTCTTGGGTTCAAAGGCGCGGCGCACCACCATCGAGTTTGCGCTGGGGCCGGAGAGTTCGGTCAACACGGCGGCCGGGGCAAACTGGGAGACGACCGCGGTGGGCGGTTTCGAATGTTGCGGGGCGACGACCGGTGCGTCAGAGTAAACCTCGACGTCGCCGAATCGTTCGTCCAGCTCAAAACGAATCCGGGTCCATTGTGATTGCGAACTCCATTTCCTGGCAGTCGTTACCTGTTCGGGGTACCACAATCCGGTCGCCGAATCCATTTGAAAGGCATCGATGTGAATCGTCTTCCGTTCCGGCCACCTGTCGCCGGCCGGTGTCTCGTAATTCTGGCGGAGCGGCAGCAGGAAGCGATCTTTGGCCAGATAGACCTCGCAGTCGGTCATCACGTCCAGGTCTTCGTTGTTGATGCCATACCACTGCACTTTCCAGCATGGATGGCCATCGAGCTGGACTTCTTCGACTTTGGGTTCACCGATCACCGTTTGCGGTGGAAACAAATGGGTCTGGTAATCGTCAATGAGCAACCAGTCGAGATGCCGCGAGTAATAATATTCGACGAGAACGGCGTGCGGTAACCGCGGCGCGCCGTTGCGTTCATAGGCGTTGGCGTTGGCCGACAGCGGGCGGTTGGTGGCACCGTGCAGATACCGGATCCGTCCGACTTGACCGTCATAGGCAAAGATCATCTTCTGCAGGGCCGGTTCTCGACGTTCCGCCCGAAACCGCTCGCCCAGTCGCAGGAAGTCGTCGACGCAACTGTATGCGAGGGTTTGTTTCGACCAGTCGATCGATCGTCCAGCCTCGATCGACGGTTCCTCACGCACCGTCTCAAAGACTTCGATCCTGCGTTTCATTCCCCAACCCTGATAGGCTTCACGCACGGCGCCGACTTCGCGTTTCAGCTGATCCAGTTTGTTCGGTGCGGTGTCGGTTGTCGCCTGCGCCGCGGCCTCGGCTTGGTCGGGACCGGCGGACGAGGCTCGTGATGCCACCGCCGCAGCAGGAGCGGTTGGCGAAGCAGAAGTGGTTGGCGAATCAGAAGTGGTTGTGTCTGCGATCGCGACAGCGCCGGTCGAGAGCACCAACACCAAACAAGCGAGCGGTAAACGTCGCGCCGACGCGAGCAGCGATCGTCGGGCGGGTCGCTCGGCAGACCGTGGCCCCGATTGTAATTCCACGCGTAGAGTCAAGGGTCGGCTGAACATCATGGCTCGCAGGTTGTCTCGTGCACATCGTTCAAAAAGCGGGATAAGGTTCGTACACCATAGCGAATCGGCCAGCGCCGTGGCAAAACAAGTGCGGTGGAATCTGACAAGAATGTGCCAAACCGCAACTGCGGTGGCGTGAAGACGTCGCCCCAATGACTGCAAGATGATGCCGTCCTTCTCGCGCCGAAATCATTCGCAAGCTTTGCCACCAAAGATCGGCGGAAAGATTTTTACCAGACAAAATCCATCGCCACGTCCGGCTGCAACGCATGAAAGGCTTCTTGTCCTGGTCGCGTCACGTTTCCCTTTTTGATGGACAGCCACTTGAGTTTGGGCAGCGCGGAGAACTGCATCAACATCTCATCGGTGAGATTGCATTGATAGAAACCGATCCCGCTCGTTTCGGGCATGTCCGGGGGCTCATTCCGCGACAAGCTCAACCAGCAGCCAGACAATCCCAGTGACCCCCGGAACCGTCCCAGCGCGGACAGCGCGCCCGTCTCGATCTTGCCGCCTGAGACAAAAACAATATCTACCGACGGTGTAGCTGAAGTCACAAAGGCGGACGCAAAAACCGGATCGGTCAGACCGAGGTGATAGAGCTTTGGCAACGCATCGATTTGCTCGATGAAGACGTCATCGACCGTGGGGTTGGTCAGATAAAGGTATTCCAGATTTTTGAACTGTTTGATTTCGTCGTCCAATGGGGAGTGATCGCAATCAAACGCCAGCGACTCGATGGCGGAGAACTTCGCCAGCAACTGAAGCCCACGCTGGTCGATGGTTCCACCGTAGACTGCAAAATCGTTCAACTGGCCGCTTCGATCGAGCGCGGCGATCGCATCGGCATCAACGGCCGCTCGTTGGTTCTTCGCGTCCAACAGATAGATCTCTGAGACTTCGTCCAGGCACCATGATCGGACGGCGCTCGGCGTGAACGCTTCGATCGGAATCGTCGCATGCCTGACGCGATCCCAAGACGTGTCAAACAATGCGAAGGACCACTTGGGCAACTGAACTTCGGCGGCGTGTTTCCCCAATCGATCGACGATGACGTTGCCGCCGGCCAATTCAATCGCGCGAATCATGCGGGCCCGACTGCGGGACCGATTGACGCCGGTCGTCCAGCCTGCAAAGACCAGCGACAGACAGAGCGTCAGCCACAGTAACGTCTGCAAACGGATCGTGCGCTGGGCCGCGAGGGCGGCAACGAACAGGCTCCAGATCAGCCCGGAAAGTCCGGCGACAAACAGACCGATCCCGTGACGATACCAACCGGTTTGAAAACACGCGGTGATCAGAATCGACGCAAGATAAACAGCACCGGCAACCTGAAAGGATCTGCGATGCGTTCTGGCCCAGTCCGCCAGTGGCCTGCTACGGCGCAGGACCAGGTAAAACAAAAACGCGGCGATGCCGATCAACAGCAACGCCGCGTTAAAAACTGCGATCGCCGTCAACGGGTCGAGGTGGACGACAAGGCGATAGCGCATCAGATTCTAAAACGAGCGACTATTCTTTCTTCGCCAGCTCGAAGCCTTTCTTGAAGGCCTTGTCGTTGTAGATCAGCTTCAACTTGGCTTCGTCATCTTCGGCGCCTTCCGCTTTGCCTTTGCAATTGTTGCAGCAAAACGCGACTTCGGTGCCAGCCAATTTGATCGCCGTCGACTCGTTCAATTTACCGCCACTGAACGGGCAGCTCTTTTGGACGTACTGCTTCGTTGCGACCAATTGATGATTGGCTTTGACGGCATACTTCTCGGTATCCTTGGCGAACTTGCCGGCGCAACCGTTGCAGCAGAAATACACCTTGGCGTCTTTGTAGTCGGCTGACTTGCTGGCGTCAGCAGCTTTCTTTGCCACCACGCATTGGATGTCTTTCAGGTCAACGTCGGCGGTCAACGTGGTAGCGGTCGCGACGAGCAAAACGGCGGCCGCGGAGGCTAAAAATCGTTTCATGTCTGGACTCAATTTTGGGGTTAGAATCGACAATGGGACAGACCGGTTGCCCGGCCGTGAACGATTCAACATAGGCAAATTTTCTGCAGAAAACCAATACGGAGTGCGATCAGAAGGCAAAAATTCGGTGAAATTCAGGAGCCGCAAGCTGGATGCTTAGGCCACTTGGGGTGGGGAAAAGGCGTTGATCCGATCGGCGATGCCGGGATGCAGCCACGTCGGCCTGCGCGCCGCCGCGCAACCTTCGGTCACTCGCAGCAGCGCCGACGCGAGTTGGCGACGTGCCTCCGGCTCGGTCGTGGGCACCCGCTCGCACGAGCGAGAAACGGCCGGCGCCAACCAACAGGCCACCGTGTCGGCGTCAAATTCACTGCGATAACTGACCAAACGCAGAATCAACACGGTCGCCACCAGACTGAGCACGCTGCCCAGCGTGCCCGCCCAGTCCGCTGCCCAGTCCGCCGCCCCGACCGGCATGGAATCATGCATCAGCCCCCGTTCGAGCCCCGCCCCGAGCAACCAAGCGGGGACCAGGGCCAGAATTCGCAGCGGCACGTGAAACCGTTTGGCATGGGCCACTTCGTGCAGAATCACCATCGCCAACTCCTCTCGTGTCAGGTCTCGCACCAATCGATCACTCAGTAGCAACACGCGAAAACGCCCGAAGAGGCCGGCGATCATCGCGTTGTGGGTTTGGTGATTGGTGTCCCACATCACGATTTTGCAGCGTCGGATGCCGCCGGAGGTGACGACCGATTGGATCCATTGCTTGGTGTCAGCATCGATCTGACGGGTCGGAAACACTCGCCGTACCAAGATCGGGATGCCGGCGACCATCACGGCGACCAACGCAATCCACGCCGCCCAGTTCGGGATCTGGTCCCCGACCGCCGTCAATGAGATCAGATCGATGATCGCCAGAAAGCCGATGATCGGTGCGACGAGCCAACCGACGCTGCATCGCAGGGCCGAAAACGTGGACGTCAACGTCGCCCACCACCCCCGTCGCGCCACGCCCATGCGCGCCGCAAAAAGCGACTCCCCGGCCCACAATCCGGCCATCATTGCGATCGCGGGAAACAACAAAACGATCGACTGCAGCGCCAAGGAGTGTTGAGTCAGCGGCAACCGGTCCAAGTTCCGGCCCAGCCCGAATCCGCCCAGGCAAAGCAGGATCAGCCCCAGCGAGAACCAGCGAAAACACTCGGTTTGACGATCAAACCAATCGTAGCCCACCGTCGCCTCGACTTCCCCCTTGTCGATCAGCCCGGCGACCATCCGGACCGCCAGATAACACAGCCCCCACCACGCGACGATCACCAGCCCGCTGAATCCGACTGCATGACCGAAGGGCTGGTTCGATTCCGGCAGCGAGCCCAAGCTGAGCGAGAGAATGACGGCCAGGAAGTAATAGAGTTGCATCGGAAAAATCGTCGACAAGCCGGGGGGTGCAACGGCAGAAAGAAGAGCGGGAGAAGCTTCCAGACTGTCAATTCAAAGGCGACGGACTGGAAATCGATTCCACGGTTCGGGCCATCAGTATTGTTGCGTCGCTCTCCGGCGCGACCTGTGTTTCTACGAACTGCCCCGATTTCAACTCACCTGGAGTCCATTTTTGCCGGTCGATTCCGCCGGAACCCGCAAAAACCTCTCATTTCGCCAGATTGCCGTGCCCGCTAGACTACGGGGGAAAGGAATGCCGTCTTCTACTGACCACGAATTGCCCCGAATGTCGACGACCGAAATCAAGGTCAAGGGTGCCCGCGAGCACAACCTCTGTGACGTCAATCTGACCCTGCCGCGTGGTGAACTGGTTTGTTTTTCCGGTGTCTCGGGCAGTGGAAAGTCGTCTCTGGCCTTCGACACGCTGTATGCCGAGGGCCAGCGCCGGTACGTCGAGTCGCTCTCCAATTACGCCCGGCAATTCATGGGGCAGATGCCCAAGCCCGATGTCGATCTGGTCAGCGGCCTGAGCCCCTCGATTTCGATCGCTCAAAAATCGACCGGCAACAATCCCCGCAGCACCGTCGGCACGATCACCGAGATCTACGACTTCTTGCGCGTCCTGTTCGCCCGTGTCGCGACGCCCAACTGCCCCAATTGCCACGTCCCGATCGCCGCCCAACCGTCCGACGCAATCACGTCGCGGATCTTGGATCTGGACCCCGAAGAGACCATCTGGGTTCTGGCGCCGCTGGTCCGCGGGCACAAGGGCGAATTCAAAGACCTGTTCGAAGATTTGCGTAAACAAGGGTTCACACGCGCCCGCGTGGACAACGAAACGATTCGCCTGTCAGATCCTCCGCCACTGGATCGGGCCCGTCGCCACGATGTCGAAGTGGTGGTCGATCGCGTGGGCATCGATGATCGCGACCGCGGACGCATCAACGAAGCGGTCGATCTGGCGCTGAAACTCGGCGATGCGTCGGTGATCGTGTCGCTGTCGGAGCCCAACAGCGATTCGGCGCGACCGGCCAAAGAAGACATCCTGTTTTCTTCGCGTTACTCGTGCGGCTCGTGCGGTGAAAGTTTTCGCCCGCCGACGCCGCAACTGTTTTCGTTCAACAGTCCGCAAGGGATGTGCGAAGCCTGTGACGGGCTCGGGCATCTGTACACGTTTGTTCCGGAGTTGATCATTCCCGACGAATCCAAGTCGATTCGCAAGGGAGCGATCACGTTGCTGGGCCAATGGGGCGACATCGGTCGTTATCGTCGGCACATCTACAAGGGCTTCGCGACCGCGATGGACAAGCTGCTCGAACTCGAGCCGGGTTCGATGCTGGAAACACGTTGGCGGGACCTGCCCGCCGAAGCCCAGAAGATGTGGTTGTGGGGCAGCGACTCGACGTATCAATTGACGTGGCGCGGCGGCCGAAAGAGTCGCAAGTACACCGGGTCGTTCGACGGGTTTATTCCTGAGCTGCTTGATCGCTATCGCACGACCAAGAACAAGATGCAGTTGCGGCATCTTGAGAAGTTCATGAACACGATCGATTGCGTCGATTGCCAAGGCCGTCGGCTGAATCGCCAGGCCAGTGCGGCGACGATCACGACGACGTCGGACGCGTTCGAAGACAATCACGCGCTCTCGCTGCCTGATTTGTGCGACTTGTCGATCGATCAGTTGAGTCAGTTTTTCGCCGAGATCAGCTTGGGAGAAACCGACGCCAAGATCGCGGCCGAAGCGTTGAAAGAGATCCGCACGCGACTGGGCTTCTTGCTCGGCGTCGGTCTGGATTATCTGACATTGGGCCGAACCGCACCGACGCTTTCCGGTGGCGAATCACAACGCATTCGTTTGGCCGGCCAGATCGGCAGCGGGCTGGTCGGCGTGCTGTACATCTTGGACGAACCGTCGATCGGCTTGCACGCCCGAGACAACGACCGATTGATCGAAACGCTGGTGCGGCTCCGCGATGCCGGCAACACGTTGATCGTCGTCGAGCATGATGAAGACACGATGCGGGCGGCCGATCGGATCGTCGACTTTGGTCCCGGCCCGGGAGTTCGCGGCGGAGAAATCGTCGGGATCGGCGGGGCGGACGAATTGGGGGCGAACAAGCGCAGTGTCACCGGCCAGTTTCTTTCCGGCGATCGTCAGATCGCGATCCCAGAAACGCCACGGCCGATCGACAGCGAAGCCCAACTGACGATTCACGGCGCCCGGTTTCACAACTTGCGAAACGTCGATGCGACGATTCCGCTGGGAACCGTGACGTGCGTGACCGGTGTCTCCGGCAGCGGAAAGAGTTCGTTGATCGGCGGCATCTTGGAACCCGCCCTGCGGCGTGAACTCAACGGTGCCGAATGCGAACCCGGTGACCACGATTCAATCAGCGGTCTGGAATTTTTGGACAAGACGATCGCGATCGATCAATCACCCATCGGGCGAACGCCACGCAGCAACCCGGCGACGTACGTCAAAGTCTTTGACGAAATCCGCAACCTGTTCGCCAAACTGACCGAAGCGAAAACGCGTGGCTACACCGCCAGTCGATTCAGCTTTAACGTCGATGGCGGACGCTGCGCCGCCTGTGACGGCAACGGCGCGTCAAAGCTGGAAATGGATTTCCTGGCCGACATCTGGGTGACGTGCCCCGTTTGCGGCGGCAAACGATACAACCGCGAAACGCTTTCGGTCCAATTCAAAGGCGCGTCGATCGCCGACGTGCTGGAAATGGACATCGCCCAGGCGCTCGAGCTGTTTCAGAACGTTCCCAAAGTTGCCGAAAAACTGCAAACGCTGGTCGACGTCGGTCTGGAGTATTTGAAACTCGGCCAACCCTCCCCGACGCTTTCGGGCGGCGAAGCCCAACGGATCAAACTCTCTCGCGAGCTGAGTAAACGAGAAACCGGCAAGACGCTGTATGTGCTGGACGAACCGACGACCGGATTGCACTTTGCCGACATCGAATTGTTGCTCCGCGTGATTCACGGCTTGGCCGATCGCGGCAACACCGTGGTGATTGTCGAACACAACATGGACGTCATCAAAACGGCCGACTACGTGCTCGACCTGGGTCCCGAAGGCGGCGCCGGCGGTGGAAAAATTGTGGCCGCCGGGCGACCGATCGACATCGCCAAAAACATGGACAGCTACACCGGCGCGGCATTGGCCAAGGTGATGGGCATTAAACGTCGCAAGCCGGCCAAGCACCACGCGACCGCCACGAGAGCGTCGGCTGCGTTGGCACCGCCGCCGGAAAAGGCCAAAACCCACTTGGTGGTCCAGGCGGCTTCGGAACACAACCTGAAATCGGTCTCCGCGGAAATTCCCCGTGACGCCATGACCGTGTTCTGTGGCCCCAGCGGCAGCGGCAAAAGCTCGATGGCGATGGACACGATCTACGCCGAAGGCCAACGTCGCTACGTCGAATCGCTTTCGTCCTACGCAAGACAGTTCATCGGCCAGGTGCAAAAACCCAAGGTCGAACGGATCGAAGGGTTATCACCGGCGGTCGCGCTGGAACAAAAAAACCTCGGGCATTCGCCGCGCAGTACCGTCGGCACGGTCACCGAGATTTATGACTTCCTGCGAATCTTGATGGCGCGGCTGGGGACACGACACTGTCCGGATTGCGGCGTCGAAGTCGGCACGCAGACTCCCGAGCAAATCGCGGAGAAAGTGTTGTCGATGCCCGAAGGGACGCGAGCCTTGTTGCTCTCGCCGATCGAAGTAGTGGCCGGAGAAGCGTCCAAGGACACCTGGCAATCGCTGCGTAGCCAAGGCTTCCAGCGGATTCGAATCGATGGAAAAACGGTCTCGCTCGACGAAGCACCGGCACTCGACCCGCGGAAACGACAAACCGTTCAAGTCGTCGTGGACCGGATCGCGGTCAACGACGAGGAGCGCTCGCGGATCAGCGACAGCGTCGAACAAGGGCTATCGTTGGGGATCGGCGTGATCCAGGTCGCGATCGCCAACCCGGATCGCGACGAACAATACTGGGAAACGATCACGCACAGCCAGCATCTCGTCTGCGGTGAATGCGGCAGATCCTTTCCCACACTGACACCACACCACTTTTCGTTCAACAGCTCCGTCGGCTGGTGTCCGCAGTGCGAAGGACTGGGCAAGCAAACCGGAACCAACCCAGCCGCCCTGATCGATTCGCCGCGCAAAACGCTCGCCGACGGTGCCGCACTGTTGTGGCCGAGTGTCGATCACGAGGTCTCGTTGTGGTTGTTGCGGGCGCTGTCGCGGCAGACCGGCATCCCGATCGATCTGCCGTTCGACGAGTTGACCGCCACACACCGCCGATTGCTGTTTCACGGGCTGGGCGATCGCTGGATCGAAGTCCGGCAAAGCGATGCGAAACCGAATTCAACGTCCACCGCCAAGTTGTTCCGCTTTCGATTCAAAGGCTTTTATCCGGCGCTAGAGGAAGCGTCGCGTTTGACACCGGGATTGCGCGGCAAGCTGGAACAGTTCGTCGACGACATCAATTGCAGTGCCTGCGACGGATCGCGATTGCGTGAAGAAGCGGCCGCCTGTCAGTTTCGCGGTTGGACGATGGCTGATCTGGTTCACATGCCGCTGGATCGTTTGGATGGCGTCGTCACCGATTGGAAACTCGATCGCCGGGAGAAAAAGATCGCCGGCGAATTGGTGCGTGAAATCCAATCGCGAGTGCGTTTCCTGTTGGACGTGGGACTGAACTATTTGACGCTGCATCGCGGTGCGGCGACGCTGTCCGGCGGCGAGGCGCAGCGGATTCGATTGGCCGCCCAACTCGGCAGCGGATTGTGCGGGGTGCTGTACGTGTTGGATGAACCCACGATCGGGCTGCACCCCCGTGACAACTTGCGTCTACTTTCGGCGCTGCATCGATTGAGAGACTTGGGCAACACGCTGTTGGTGGTCGAACACGATCGCGACGTGATCGCCGGCAGCGACTACCTGTGCGATTTCGGGCCACGCGCCGGTCGGCATGGCGGCCGAATCGTGGCCGAAGGCCCACCGACAAAATTGTCGCCGGTCGAACGAAGCGTGACGGCCGGATACATCAACGGCACCAAACACATCCCGTTGCCGTCGGTACGACGCCCGGTGATGACCGACGGTGGCAAGCCGCTGGTCGATTACCTGACCCTGATCGGCGCGTCGGAAAACAACCTGGATCACGTCGATCTGAAATTGCCGATGGGCGTGTTGACGGTCGTGACCGGGCCCAGCGGCAGTGGCAAGAGCACGTTGATCGAAGGCACCCTGTACCCGATCCTGGGCAAGCGTTTGCATCGGCTAAGGATGAAACCCGGACGTCACGAAAAAATCGAAGGCCTCCGCCACGTCGATAAAGTGATTCGTGTCGATCAATCACCGCTGGGCAACACGCCCAGCAGCAATCCGGCAACGTACACCGGCGTGTTTGATACGATTCGAAACCTGTTCGCGTTGATCCCCGAAGCGGCCGAGCGAAAGTACACCGCGCGAACGTTCAGCTTTAACGTCCCCGGCGGACGCTGCGAGACATGCGAGGGCAGTGGCCAACGTAAAATCGAGATGCATTTCCTGCCGGACGTTTGGGTGCCGTGCGAGGAATGCGGATCGCGGCGGTACAACGAAGACGTGTTGCAGGTGAAGTATCACGGCAAGTCGATTTCGGACGTGTTGGCGATGTCCTGTGGCGAGGCGGTGGAGCTGTTCGCCTCCGAACCCCGCATCACCCGCGTGTTGCAAACCCTGTGTGACGTCGGATTGGATTATGTCACGCTGGGCCAATCCGCTCCGACGCTGTCCGGCGGTGAAGCCCAACGGGTCAAACTGGCGTCGGAACTCGCCCGTCCGGGCACCGGCAAAACGTTGTACCTGCTGGACGAACCGACGACCGGCTTGCACTTTGACGACATCGCGAAACTGCTGGACGTGATCCAGCGTCTGGTCGACTTGGGCAACACCTGTGTCGTCATCGAGCACAACCTGGACGTTGTCAAATGCGCCGATTGGGTGATCGACATGGGGCCTGGTGCCGGCGTCGACGGCGGCAAGATCGTCTTCGAAGGCACACCCGAACAATTGGCCGCGACGGCCGAACGGTCAAACGGCGAACCGGTTTCCGTCACGGCGCCCTTCGTCGCCGAGGCGCTCCAGCCGTCGGCGAAAAAGTCGAAACCGACTGCCGAATCCGTCGCCGAGTCCGGTTCCGGACGGTTGCGAATCGACGCAGCCAGTCGCCCAGAGACCCGTTCTCGAGGATCGAAAACGGCAGCCAAGTCGAACGGGCAAGCGAAAAAGGCGACACCGAAACGCAAGAAGAAGAAACACGACGCCAATACGATCTGGAAAACGCTGGGGCGGAAATGGCATTCGATGCCCAAGGGGTTCGACGACAACGCAACGCCCGACTGGCCGATCAAACTGCCCGACCGTTTGTTCGATCAAATCGAAAAGATCGGCGGTGAAGATTGTTTGAGGATGTCGGCTGCCAACCGAGTCGACGTGGTCGGTGCCGACGGTGACGTCAAACTGTCGATTCGCACGCGCGACCTCGATGCGGTCAAGATCGTGGCCAATGAGCCACTCGATCCGGCCGAAGCCGACGATCTCGGCGATGCAAAAATCACCGTCTCCAGCGACGAACAGGAAACCACGCTGGCGATCAATCGGCTCGGCCAAGCCACCAAACCGGCGCTGCGACGGTTCCTCAAGCGAACGCTGACGTCGTGACGCACACCAGCGGGAAGCGTTAGCGAGCGGCGCGTGGCGAAACCACTGCCACTCGCGCGCCACTGGCTGACGCCACGTGCTGGTTTGGCCGCGTGCGGCAATGGCCCACGTGCCGGTCTGAATGATTCTCCCCACCGATCCCTGCCTTACGATGACTTCTTCGATTACCGCCGACGATTTGGAACGCTGCGAGGACGCACTGCGGATCGCGTCGGCGCATGGAACTTGGGACACCGCCTTGGCTGCCAAGATTCGCTCGCTGGTCGGCGAGGATCTGGCCGCCGTCGTGCTCGTGTCATTGAATCTGCAATCCAAAGCTCGTGCAAAACTCGGAGAGGGGATCTGGTGGTGCACCGAACGCTCGCTCAGTCAAGCAACGCCCGCTCCGGTCGCCGAGTTGAAAGCGCGGTGGATGAATTCCAGTTCGGTTCTCGACGGTTGCTGTGGTCTGGGTGCCGATACGATGGCGATCGCCAAGCACATCGGCTCGGCCGAGGTGCAAGTCACCGCGGTCGATAGTGATCCGATGATGGTCGCGATGGCCACGGAGAATCTACGGATGAATGTTCAGCCCGCTCAATCACAGGTTGCGGTTCGCCAGGATGACGTCGCGGCGGTGTCCATCGCCGCCGACGCGACGATTCATTTGGACCCCGATCGACGCGACGACAGTGGCCGCAAGGTGCGTCCGGAAGACTACTCGCCGTCGTGGGACGTCGTCGAACACATCCTGGACCGCTGCGCCGCCGGGATCGTGAAACTGGCGCCCGCCGCGGTGATCGAAGATCGCCCGGAACGGCATCGGCTATGGATTTCGCTCGGCGGCAGTGTCCGCGAGCAAACGTTGTTGACGGGGCAGGCGATCGACCGGGCCGCCGCGTGTTTCGGCCACCCGCTGATCGAAGCTTCACGCACCGCCGTGCTGGTTCGCACCGATGGCACCGCGACGACCTACACCGGCGATGGAGACAGCCAGACTGGCCGCCGAGTTGAGAAGCCGATGGAGTATCTGGCCGACCCCGACGCCGCGATTCGAGCGGCCGGACTGACCGAATCGTTTGCCGGACAATACGGCTACGACATGATCGGCGGTCCCAGCGGCTTTCTGACCGGAGACACCGCGATCGAGAGTGATCTGGCGATCTGTGAACCCGTGATCTGGTCGGGGGCCTGTGACGACCGCAAGCTGCGCAAGACGTTGCGATCGATGAATTGTTATCCCTGGCGGGTGAAGACCAGGGGCGTGTCCCAGAATCCCAACGTGCTCGAAAAACGTTACCGCCAGTGCGGCGAGCGACCGGTCACACTGTGGATCGGAAAAGGCTCCCGCAGACAGTTCGCGGCATTGACGGAACGCCCCAATGCTCCGTGGCCGACCGCGCCCGGTTGATGTAGACTATTCGGATCGATGTTCGAGGAACGAAATTAATTCGAATTCGCCCGTGCGGAGAGTGCACCAGGTTCTTTTGTCGTGTTGCAAAAAGCGAATTCAGCCGCCGCTCCCGCCAAAGCGTTGATCAGTCCGAGGATCGATGCGATCTGTGGCGGGGGGCTATCGTTGGTGATCGCCCTGGTCGTGATCGCCTATGGATCGATCAGTTCCAGCGGCATGGACAACATGTTGATCGCGGTGAACGCTTATCTGTTTAGCGATCTCTTGATCAATGGGCCACACTTCATGGCGTCGTATCGCGTGCTGTATTCGCGACGCAAGAATTTTCGGCTGCACCCGATGGTCACGATCGGTGCGCCCCTGTTGGCCCTCGCCTTCTTGGTTTACATCGCGGTCTGGAGTCTTCAGGAAGGCTCATCGAGTGTGGAGCAAATGCAGGGCAGACGGCCCACCGGAATGATCGTGCTGGGTTGGCTGGCGCCTGTGCTGCTGGGCTGGCACTACGTCGGCCAGTCCTGGGGCGCGACCGCCTGTTTCGCTCACTTGGCCGGATTCAAGATGACGGCAAGGGATCGGCGATTGATCCGTTGTGGATTCTATGCGCTCTTTGTGTATCACGTCACCTGGGGCGTCGAGTCGATGGGCTTGCTGACGTCATGGTTTCCGCAACAGCGTGCCGGTGAATTCTTGATGGAATCCTTGATGCAGATCTGTCGCGTCGTCGTCTTGGTCTGTTTCTTGTTGGGTTTGTGGGGATTTCGTCTGATGTCGGTCGAACAAGGACGTGCCGTGCCGGCGACGGTGTGGCTGCCCTGGGTTGCGACGTTCAGCTGGTATGTGATGGTGGATATTTATCCGCAGTCCTTCTTCCTGCTTCAAATCTTCCACGCGGTGCAATACCTGATGTTTCCCGCGCGGGTGGAAATGAACGCGCGCGGGAACACGCGACGAATGAAGTTGCACATGCTGATCTACTACGCCGCCTTGGTGATGATCGGATTCGTGGTGTTTGAATGGACGCAAATCCTGGGGTGGACGATGTCGACGGTCTCGGTGCCGTTCCTGTTCCTAGGAACGGCAACGATGATGATCGTCAATGTGCACCATTACTTTATCGATGCGGTCATCTGGAAGATCCGTGATCCCGAAATCCGCCGATCGGTTTTTGGGCACCTGGAGACGTCGTAAGGTTCGCGACCACTCACGCGTCACGACGTGCGTCACGGGTCACGGCAACGTGAACAGTTCCGGTTCCGCTTCGACGATGAGCACGCGTCGATCGGCCGGGATGTTTTCAAACGTTTGCACCTGCCCGGTGGGCCATTGAACCCGCAGCCGGTCCACCGTTGCGTTGGAACCGAGCCCAAAATGAAGCGTCTGCTCGTTGCGGCACAAATACCCGTCGCCTGCAACCATCCACCGCACCGTCGTCTGACCCGCCGTGTGTAATTCGACACGAGCACCGATGGCATCCCGCTCACATCGAGTTCCGACAAGCGCCACTTGCATCCAATGCTGCCCTGCATCGGTCTGGTTGACCAGCAACGCCGATGACCGCTCGACTTGGGTGACGACAAAGTCCATTTGTCCATCTCGATTCAAATCGAGCGTGGCCAATGCGCGGCCGAACTGGGGCTCGCTCCAAAACCCGGAGGGGTCAGCGACGTCCATCAAGCGAAATTCAGATCCCACGTTGGCAAACAATTGCATCGGCTGGGCGTGGCCGCCTCGAATGCTTTTGGCGTTGTCGAGATGCCCATTGGTCACCACCAAGTCTTCGTCACCGTCGTTGTCATAGTCGATCGCCTGGGTGCCAAATCCGACGCGTTCTTTGGAGGCTTCGCCGAGATTAAATTGGCGGTTGCGGTCTTGGAAGGATCGATGCTTCATCAAGTAAAGATTTGCGTTTTCGTTTTCATAGTTGGTGACGTGTAAATCGATTTCGTGGTTTCGGTCAAAGTCCCCGACGGCGATTCCCATCGCACCGGTCGCCCCACCGCTGAATCCATAGCCGCAGCCCAGAATCGACGCCAGATCCACGGGATCATTTTGGTGCCCCAGCTTCCAGAGTCGGTTTGGCAGCGAATCGTTGCCGATGAAGATTTCGTTTCCCGGCTCGCCGTCGAAATCAGCGATCACCAATCCCAGCCCGGTTCGAGAATCGTCTTGGTCGCTCAGCGGGCGAAAGCCGGTGGATCCGTCTCCTTGATTGGTGAAGAGGAAGTCACGAGCGGCGGCAAAGTTATTCGGCGCCACCGTGATCAGCACGTTGCCCTCGGAGTCCACAGGCGGTTTCACGGTCATGTCCGGGTCATCGACGTAACCGATCTCGACGAGATCGGGAAGGTGGTCGCCGCTGAGATCGGCGATGGCGATCGACGCGGGCACACGATGAACACCCGCCGGTTTTTCCAGTGGGTCGATGGCGAACGTCCCATCGCCGTTGTTGATCAGCAACACCGACCTGCCGATTCCCGCCGCGGCCAGATCCGGCAGCCCGTCCTGGTTCCAATCCCCCGCCGTGACACCCAATGTGTAGCTTTGGTGCAACGCATTACCGAGCGCCGATGTCTCAACCAGCCTCGTCGCCTCGTTTCGATAGAGCGACGTTCCACCGGACGGGTTGCCCGTTCGGCTTTCAAAACCCGGCGGATCGGCGGCGCCCTGTGCAAAAAACAGGTCCGGCCAGCCATCGAGATCGTAGTCCAACACCGCGACCCCACCGCCGAGCGTCTGGTAGATCGCGTAGCGCTGTCTTTGCGGTTGATCCGCGACACGGTAGGTATGCCGCATGCCCATCGCATTGGCCAAATTGCGAAAGGACGCCGGGACAGAATCGTTGCGTATCGCAGCGGCCGCCGTCGGGGTCTCGTTTGTTTCGCCCAGCGCCCACTGCTTCAGGTCCGGCAGCGGATAGTGCTCAAGGTCCGTTCCCTGTAATCGCGATTGACGATCGGGAAACGGTTTGCCATCGGCGAGCAGCTCTTCACGCTGCTCGTTCAGCTCCACCAGACGTTCCCGGTCGCCTGCACCGTGAGCGACGATCGCACGCCACAGAATCGCTTCCAACGGTCGATCCAGGTCATCCAGCGCGTTCGCTAATGATTCAACTGACGTTGGATCCGGAGGCCGCTGCATGGCGACTTGATTGTTTGCATCGATCGACGCTCGCAATCGGGTCCAATGGTCAAACCAATGCTGGGCTTCGTCTTCCTTGCCCAACGAGCCCAGGGCCTGACGCATCCGACTGGTCGATGCAAAATCGGTCGGGTCGCGCTGCAAGGCTTCACCGAGAACGCGAATCGCAGAGTCGTAGCGTCGCTCCATCAGTTCCATCATCCCGAGCGTGGCCCAGTAGTCGGCGTACTCGGTGATTTGTGGCGGCAACTGTGTCAGCCACCAGGCGAGCATCGAATCACTTTGCAGCTCGCCGGCAGCGCGACCGAACAATGCCACCATCGCCGGCGGCGCCTGCGATCGTTCGATGGCCGGCCTGAGCAGTTCGATGACGTCGTCGAACCGCCGCTCTTGGAACGCCAGCCGGGCGTCGCCGTAGGGAGAGATGGGCACGTACTGCGGACCGCCCGGGGGCAACTGCGGTCCGCCCGGGGGCAACTGCGGTTGGTCCGTTGCCGAACGCTGATCGTCCGGCGGGCTGTACATCGCATCGCTCAGCGAGATCAGCGAGTGCAGTTCGTCCTGCATCACGTTGCCTAGCAAGCACAGTCGCCTGACCAGTTCGGCTGCCTCCTGACGACGCCCCTGACGATTGTATAAAAAAGCGAGTTGACGCAAGGCGGTGACCGCATTTGGCATCCGGTCCAGCAGCCGACGGTATCGCTGCTCCGCCTCGTCGTAACGATGCAGCAACAGACACCAATCGGCGGATTGTCCCTGCGCGGCCAAGCCGGCTTGCGGATGATCGACGGGAATCTCACCTAACAATTCCACGCCCGCGGCCAAGTCACCATCGGCGGCCGCCAACATGGCCATCCGAAACAGAATCTCGGTGTCCTCCGGGTCGACAATCAACAAGGTCTTCAACAACTCAGAGGCTTCCCGATAGCGTGCCTGGGCCTTGAACGCATCGGCTCGCTCAATGATGCCTTTGCGATCCGCCACGCCGTCGGCGACCTCGTTGGAACCGCCGTTAGGATCACCGCTGTTAGGATCACCGCTGTTAGGATCACCGCTGTCGCGATCGCTGGCAGCGACGTGGTCCTCGGAAACAGCGGGCGGGCGGGATTGGGATGAGGCTGGGGATGGCTCGGATCCGCACCCCGAGACCAGAGCCAGACCAAGCAGGCTCAGGCACACCCAAGAAGCCACGCGACCGCGATGGGTCAGACAAACGCGATGGGTCAGACAAACGCGATGGGTCAAACAAACGCAGTCGGTCAGGCGAGACAGGGTCGCCCATCGGCAACGAGCGAGGAATCCAATGCTGTCCATGCCGTTGCTGCCCTCAGTCACCTTGGCGGAGTTCCAACGCATCGATTTGGAGACCACACAGAATAAAGGACGGAGCGATTTGATGCCCGCCGGATCTCAGCAACCGTTCACGTTGTTCCCCGATGGCCAAAAACGCGTTTTCCGCCTCTGCTTCGCTGATCGCGGCATCGTTGACCGCGAAGACGAGATCGATGCTCTGCCAAGCGAACGCTTCGACGGGACGTTTCAGCTGTTGCAACAAGGTCACCAAAGTTGCCACGAGAGCTCGATCGCGACTTTGATTCATTGTCAGTCGGTTACCGATGTCTTGAGTCTGTCGAATCCACTTGGCTCGCCTGTCGGCTTCATCGGCAACGGTGGTTTGCCCCGCCGCGCGCAACGACTTGCTGAACCTGTCGTACGCATCGACGTCGGTGAAATCGATCAGCAGCGTTCGCGAAAAACATCGAATCGCTTGGTCATGGTTTTGCTGATGGGCGGCGTGACATCCGGCGGCAAACCAACCGTCCGCGTCGGCCGCATCGGGTTGAACGGACTCGGCCCACTGTCGGACCGCGTCCCACTCGTTTCTCAAGGCCTGAATCCGCGCCCGCAACGAGGCTTCCGCCCAGGCGACGGCTTGGCGGTTTGCGTCAGCTCCCGCGCGAGACGTTTGGTGCTCCTCGGGCTGCAAGATTTCCAAGGCGGCGTCGAGATCTTGGAGTGCCATTTGGTTTCTCGACTGGGCCAATCGGTTCAGCGGCTCCAGTCTGCCCGATTCCATTTGCTTCGGCAACGGCTTGACCAGCGACAGCAGGCACCGAAGCTCGTCCTGGTTGACCTCACCGCGCTGCGCCAGGTAGCGAAAGTGCGACGCCGCCTCGATCCGTTTGCCCTGCTGCAGCAATAACTGTCCCAGGTGACGGTGCACCATCGTCGCGTCAGGGATCTCGTCGAGGATCGTACGATAGCGTGCTTCGGCCTGGTCGTAGTTCCCGGCAAGCACCAACCACTCGGCGGTTTGGCCCATTGCCGGTAGACGGGTCGCCGGCATGCGAGCGGCCAGATCGTCCAATATCTCAATGGCTTCGTGGAATCGATGACGATCGCCGAGTACCAACGCGTGTAAAAAGATCGCTTGGGGATGATCGGGCGTCATTCGCATGACTTGACGCACCAGTTGGAACGCCAGATCGTCTTGCCCCTGCTCCAAGGCGCGCAACGCGGTTTCGCGCAGTTGTTCCGCGGTGGCAGGTTGCGGGGTGTTGGAATCACCGGGTTCACCGGGTGCGCCGCGATCACGTCCATCCGCCACGTCGGTCGTTGATGGACCAGGGGCGTCGACGTCACCGCCGGATGACGACCTGAATCCGCTGTCTTGATCGACGCTGTCCTGATCGATGCCGTCCTGAATGACGCTGTCACGCGGCGATCGCGAGGGTGGGGTGACCTCCGCGGCGGTCTGCGTTCGATCACAACCGCACAGTGAGCACACGCCGAGTACGCAAACACAAATCAGCATCACCACGGTGCCACCAACCGATCCCTCCGCGACGGCGTCTCGCCGATTTGAATTGTCCGACATTCACTTGGCACCCGTTAAAACATCCGGCGTGAAACACCCGCTTTGCCACGGGGTCTTTCCCACTGGGTCTTCGCACCTTCGCCGTGGCAACTTGCTGACGCGGCCACAGCTTAAAAGATTCGCTTTCGAAACCAGCATAGATGGGATCACGGCCAGTCGCAACGAACCCTCGATCGGTCTGGCCGGAGCGAGATAAAAAAGAGCATCCGTCGTCATTGCGGGAACGCTTGTTGTTGTTTGCACCGACGTCTCTCACAATGATGCAAACGATGCAGATCGCCAGGATCCACCTCGCCCCATTCCGGAGCCACGTCTTGAACCGCTTCCAGCCCCTCGTCTTGATCTCGCTGATCCTCGTTCTGGTCCTGACAATCGCGAGTTTCGGTGAGCTGTCGCAGCGGTCGGACGAAGCATTCTCAGATCCTGGATCGGTGCAGCGTCCGATTCGTGCGGTCGTCTTCCCCCCATCATCCGCCGACGGCGTTGCCCCCGATCCACGCGAACGTGCGGAGCCGGCCGACGTGACGCCCGAAGCTGGATTGACCGACGAAGCTGGATTGACCGACGGAGCTGGGTTGACCGGCGCGACTGGATTGACCTACGTGGGGCGGAAGGTGTGTGGGGAGTGTCATCGCGAAAACTTCGCTGCCCATGCCCACCATGGTCATGCCTCGACATTCTTCGAGGTGGCCGACACCGACCTGCCCCAAATTTTTGCCGGAGAAACGTTCGATGGGGGACCGCAGTACGGCATTTACTCCTACCAGCGTGACGCGGAGGGAAACCTGATCGCGAAACTCGATGGCCCCGAGCCCCCGGCATCACTGATGTTGCAATACGCGTTGGGGTCTGGATTCAACGCCCAAACGTTTCTCACGCTGCAGGCGACACCGGGCGGCGAGACGACAGCGATCGAGCATCGCGTTAGCTGTTATGCCGGCGATCGATTGGGACTGACCGTGGGACACGAGGAAAAGACACCGGATTCGGCAGCGGAGCGATTCGGCAGTCCGTTGCAAGGCGAGGTGTTGGAACGTTGCGTTTACTGCCACACCACCACCGCGACGATCCGGCAGGGACACATCGCGGATCTGACCCCGAATGTCGACTGCGAGAAATGCCATGGTCCGGGCAGTGAACATGTCCGATCAGCTCGCCTTTCCCCCAAACCGGCACCGTATTCGGTCGGCATGGAAACCTGGGACCGAGAATCGGAGCTTCAGCTGTGTGGTGATTGCCACCGTCTGCCTCGCAGCATCTCGAAACTCGAACTACGTGACTATCCCGATACGTTGGTTCGGTTTCAACCGGTCGGCATGTTACGCAGCAAGTGCTATTTGAAATCAGAACAGAGCCTGCGATGTACGACGTGCCATTCCCCGCACGTCAGCCACCATGGCCCCGACGAGATGAGTCGCCAGATCAAAAATTGCATCCAATGCCACGACCAGACTCAGTCGAGCCACGTCATCTGCCCGGTGTCCCCCCAGACCGATTGCATCGACTGCCACATGCCGGCCATCGACCAGAAGCAGGGCATCAAGTTTCATGATCACTGGATTCGCGTCCGCGATTGAGTGCAGTGGCGTGGGTGCAACGCCGTCGCGCTAGCGGCCTGTCGATTGAAGCCCGCATGCGTTAGCAAGGGGCCACACGGCGCTCCTCGCTGACGCGTCGCGCCTAAGGTCATCGCGCTGTTTTCAGAACATCGTTCAAATCGACAGCCCGCGAGCCGTCCGGTTTTAGCGTTCAAAGACCGGAGGGCTCGCGCCCTGCCGCTAACAAGAAACACTTCGTTGGGTGTCAATGGAGAGCGCCAGCGAATCCACTATCCCGAAGGGATTGCAGCGAGTAGCCGGAGGTCAGCGCAGCGCCACCTCCGGGGAGCCCGTCGCAAATTCCCCTCGACCCCGGCTGGGGTCGCAGCGAATCAATCCGCCGGCGGCGGGGTAGTCCGTGTTTCCGATCGAGATGCCGATCCAATCGCGGCGGCAGGCCGGGTCCGAGGGCTCGAGCGCGATTTGCTTCGACACCCTCCGGGGTCGTGTCATGTGGGGGATTGGATGTCCGGAGGTGTCGCTGCGCTCACCTCCGGCTACTGGCTTTGACACCCTTCGGGGTCATGCCGCCGACATTCGGCTCACGGTGCTAGCGGAACGGCGCTAGCGGCCTGTCGATTTAGTTCCTGGGGACGGTTGATTCGATTTTGGTTCCGGACGAGGCTTTTATGGTGCTATGCGGGGCATCCAGAGTCGTTGGTAAGCGTGTTGACGGGATCGTGGCGTTCGCTTGTGGCGGATTTCGTTCGAAATGCCCCCTATCTCCCCTAGTTTGCTGTTCCGAGCGATTGTGTCGCCGCGGCGGCGCGCAGCTTCGCCAAGTAACTCATGATTTTCTTCAGATTGAATCCGGTCGCCGCCCAGCGCCATTCTTGATTCACACCTGCGATACCTCGAAGCAGGAATCGCCGCATATCAAGCGTGCTCTTGATCACGGCGAAAGGCGTTTCACCGAAATGCTGACGACGAGAGTAAGCCTCTTTGGCTGCAGGCGTTTCCATTCGCGCACGCTGCCGACGTCGCGCTCCTTCATGCTCATCATGCATCGTCTCGCGACCACGTGGCGGGCCAGGCTTGCGACCACGTCGCTTGCCCGCTCGCTTGTCCGACGAGGTCGCTTCGCTGGACTCCTGGGACGATGCCTCGCTGCTGCTTGCCTCGTCTTTTGGCTTCACGTTCTTGCGACAACGCCCAGCCAGCGTGCAGCCCTCGCATTCAAAACAGGTGTAAACCTTTCGCTGCACCGGAGAGCCGTCGCCATGCGTCGTGTTCTCGGTCGTCCGATGTGAAAGCACTTTGCCTGCCGGGCAGTAATAGCAGTCGTTCGCTTCGTCGTACACAAACGCTGCTTTGTCAAATCGTTTGGTTTGTGGATTAACCGGCAACTGATCAATCTGATCGGCGGCAACGGGCTCAGTCAAATCCGAACGCTCGGCAGGGTTGTTCTCGCGATTGGTTTCGGCAAGCGGGCCAATCAGTTCGATCTGTTTTTCCTCAGCCGCAGTGAGGTTTTTGCCCGTCGTGTAAGCCGAGTCAGCCATGACTCGCTTAATGTCAATTCCAAAGTCGTTGGCCACACAGTCGACGATGGTGGCAAATTCGTGGTGTTCGACGTTGCCGATCAAGACGTCCGCCGCAACGATCAGGCCGCTCTGCGTTTCGGTCGTCGCCATCGGAGTAAAGTTGGCTGCGTAACCACCCTCCTTATTGGGAAGAATGCGACTGTCCGTGTCAGTCTTGGGTAACTGGGCGGGGCCCTTCGTCCCATTTTTCCTGCGGACTTCGTCCATCGCATTGACCGTCTCCAGATGAGCGGCCAGTTGTGAGCGGCGTGACTTCAAGTTGGCGACGGCGGCGGGGAGGCGGTCCGCCGAAACGTCCTGGCCGATGAGATCTTCGTCGCATGCGTCGTTGACTTCGAAGGTTTCCAGGGCCTCATCAATTTGCGCGTCAAGTTCTTCGAGTGCTTTGGCTAATCGTTTGGCCGTCCAAGTCTTGTATTTGTTGGCGTCAGCCAGGATGCGTGTGCCGTCGATGCACAGTTCCGAGAGATTGGCGATCCCCAGGTTGATCGCCAGCTTGACCATTTGTTTGAAGATGCCTTTGACTGCATCACTATTGTTTCGGCGGAAGTCGCTGATCGTGCTGTGATCGATGCGGCGACCGCTGCTAAGCCAGATAAAATCGATCGAATGCTTGAGTTCGTATTCAATGTTCCGGCTGGATCGGATTCGCCGAATCATGGCAAACAGCAGGATCTTTGCCATTACGCTGGGATGGATCGGCGGCTGACCGAATCCGCCGTTGTAGGCCGCCTCCCAATCAGTCCAGTCCATCTGATCGAGAATCTCGTCGACCAAGCGAACGGGATGATCCTGAGGGATGAGTTCCTCCAGGGCGGTGGGAATGAGGACCAGTTGCCCGCGTGGTGTAGGAGCTTCCTGCCAATAGCTGGTCTTGGGTTGTCTCTGGCTCACTGGGCAAGCCTCCCTGCGTGAGAAGTGAATCGCGACGACGATCCGCCAAGAATAGCAAACATCGTGACGATGCCTACTAAGCCACCTCCCCTCGTTTTGTGGATACACTAAACCGACAGGCCGCTAGCGGCCTGTCGATTTAAGCCCACATGCGTTAGCAAGGGGCCACACGGCGGCCCTCGCTGACGCGTCGATCCTTAGATCATCACGTTGAGTTGAGAACATCGACTAAATCGACAGCCCGCGAGCCTGGGGCTTACCAATTTCAGGCGCATCGATCCTTCCAAACGAAATCGGGATCAAAAAACCTCGCCCACCGTTTCGGTGGGCGAGGTCGCATCGAAGCATTTGGTTGAATCGAACCGCTTACTGGTTCAATTGCTCTTCGATCGTTTCCCCACTGGCCTTGGTGCCGAGGGCGCCCCACAGACCATAGGGGCTTTCCGCGCCCGGCGAACGCGGACCGGTTTGTCCCAACCGCACACCGCCGGCACGGGGATCGCCCGCTTCGACCGAGTCGGTCATGAAGACGACCGCACCGTCACCCATCAGCACGTGCGCACCGCCCTGGTGATTACTACTGGGCGGGCAAGTGCCCGGGCCATCGATCCACTGACCGACACAGACCTCTTTGTTCGGTGGCAGCACCGTAAACGTCTGTGTGATGATCGCGCGGAAATTGGCCCAACTGGCGCCTCGAGAACTGTTGCTGTCGCTGACCAGTTGCTGTGGGTTGGTGCAATTGCCACCGCTACACCACTTGGTCGGCTTGTCGGGATCGATTTCATCCGCGTCCCGGCAGAACGAAGGGTTGTCGTTGACGTCCTGACTGCCCCGTGCACGCCACGAAGCGGCCGACCGGATGTCACGGTCGCCCAAATCGGTGCGAATTTCGCCCATGGCAATCGTGTTGGCCAACCCATCGAGCACATCACGAAACTTTGACGCGCGACGATTCATGAACATCCCGCGATTGACCGACCGGGCCGCGCGGTGTGCCCATGATCCCGAATCCGTCAGATTTCCGTTCTTGAAACTGTTGTGCCAAGGACTTGGCGAATCACCCATGCAGAGTGCGTAATTCGTTCGTCCCAAGGCGGGCAAGCCGACACCCGGATCACTCGGGCAACGCAGCATCGGAATCTCGGTCGCCCACGGAACGTAGCCTGGGCTCGTCGAGAAGTTCCGGGGGCTCGGCCCCATCGCGGGCCACCGTTGCGGGTTGGTCAAATTGGTGTTCGAGGGCGGAGCTGCCCCCGTGACCGTCTGCGTGCTGGGATTGGAGATGTTGTCCCACAATCCTTGCTGTTCGAAGAACGGCGCCAAACCGACCAGAGCACTGAGACACTGCTTACTAGCGTCATTGCCCTGCTGCCACCAGTTCGGGGTATTCAACCCAATCCCCGTGCCGGCACCTTGCAGCGGCAGTTGCTTGAACGCCGCATGGTAATTGTGCATCGCAATCCCAAGCTGCTTGAAATTGTTACTGCAACTCATTCGACGAGCCGCTTCACGCGCTGCCTGAACAGCGGGAAGCAATAATCCAACTAAAATTCCGATGATGGCAATCACCACCAACAGCTCAACCAGGGTAAAACCCCGCGAGCCCCTTTTGCGAGAAAACATGTACACCTCACTCAACAAGAAGTAAAAACACCAAGAACAAACACTGATAAATCAGACGCCCCTAAAGCCAAACGATGGGGCTGACACAAACTGTGACAAACCTGACCTGACGTCTAACTCGGTCGCCAGTATGCGCAGGCTGAGACCGAAGCACGTGTATCTGGGCAACTTCCCGCAAAAAAATCTAAAAAAAACGAGCCGAAAACCGATGCGAGCCCCCCAAAAGAATTACCAAATTCGTCCCAACACCGTCCTGGTGAGCTGGGGCGTCGCCGGGCGGATCAATGACCGGGACGGACTGTGCTGTCCCGCACCCATCGATCGTCACAGCCTTCGACGAGCAAAAGTCGTTGGTTGATCGCGAGATCGCGATACACCTGACGGTGTCCGGAGATCCAGTGCACTTCGATTGCATCAATCCGCTCGGCGCTGCCAATGCCGAAATCCAACACCGGTTGGTCAGAACAAAAGTAGCCATCTCCGGCCGTCACCCAGTCCGTCCACGTCTGCCCCGCCGCAGTCACGACCACGCGGGTGCCGATCGCGTCACGTTCGCAGTGCGTTCCGACCAGTTCCAGTTGGATCCCGTTTCCAATCCGCTCGGTTTTGTTGGCCAGCAGTGCAACCGGGGCGTCCAGGTGCCCGACCAGGAAGTCAACATCGTGATCTCCATCGAAGTCAATCTTGGCCAGTGACCGTCCGACGTAGCGGCCTTGCCAATATCCCGAAGAGTCGGTGACGTCAGTGGCGACAAACTTCGTCGCTTGATTGACCAGCACCTGCGGAGGCATCTGAAATTGCTTGCCGCGGTCGCGCTGATCAAACACATGTCCGTTGGTGACGCAGAAATCGAGCCAACCGTTGCGATGAAGGTCGATCGCTTTGATTCCAAACCCGACATAGGGTTCGCTCGGTTGATTGATCTGGTATCGCGTGGCAAAGTCGCTGAACACTCCGCTGTCGCCTTGCAGAAAGTGGTTGTTCGGTTCGTCGGCGTAATTGGTGATTGCCAAGTCAAAACGCCCATCCCGATTGAAGTCTCCGGTGGCGATCCCCATGCAGGCATTGCTGTAACCTCGAAAACCGAATGCAAGTCCTTTCAGTACGGCGACGTCGCGGACCGGCGGCTCGCCAAAATGGACCAGCAAGTGATTCGGCCGTGCATCGTTGGCGACAAACACATCGTTTTGTCCGTCGGAATCGATATCGGTGATGACCAACCCCAACGACGTCCCCGGTTCGATCTGGCTGCGGTCCAGTTCTCTCAATTCAAAACGACCGTCACCACGTCCCGCATACCAGCGATCTGCTTCGGCAAAAAAGTCGTTCGGATTCGGCACCAGCTCGCGTCCCTGGGGATCTCGTTCGGGAAGCCGAAAACCCCCTTCCATTTCCACGTACACACATTCGTACAATTCCGGAATCGCATCGCCGGTCAAATCAGCAATGGCGACCGAGCTGGTGAATTGGGGACTGCACGTGCCGAGCGCCGCGGTCGCATCGCGAAACGTTCCATCTCCACAGTTAAGCAACAACCGATTGTCCCCCAAGGCACCGAGAAACAGGTCGGGAAAGCCATCTTGGTTGACATCGCCAGCCGCAATGCCGGTGGAATACCGCTCATCTGCGACGGCGGAATCCGTCGTCACGTTCGTGAAATGCCCATCCAGGTTTCGATACAGCTGATTCGAACGCGTGCTCCGCCCACTCGGCGGATCACCGGAACCTTGACCGAAATAAACGTCCGGATCCCCGTCCAGGTCATAGTCGCACACTGCGATCCCACCGCCCATCATTTGGTGCAGCGGTATCGATGCCAGATCGATCTCGGCCGCGTGATACCACTGGAAATCGATGCCGACCTGCGCCGCAACGTTTTCCAGCGTCGGGGCCGGCGCCGCAGCAGGAATGGCCTGCGGCGTTTCATTCCGTTTGTCGCCCGCCAGATCCGGTCGGTCAGCGATGGTCGACGAGGACGCCGCTGCAGCCAATGCGTCGATCGCCTCGGACATGGAAAACTCGTTGCGATCGATTTCCGCGAGTGCGATCTCGGTCGGCATCCGTAAAACATCAGGCTGGTTGCGCAACATCTCACGCTGTTGCAGCAACGCGTTTTGTTTCGCGGTGTTGGAACGCGACACGTCCAGCAGCGCCCAACCGATGGATTCGAAAGGCCTGCCGAGTGTCAGAAGTTTTTCGGGCAGCGCCTCGACCAGATCGGAATCGGTCGGCTGCACTGCGAGTTGCTTGGCGACGGCTCTTAGCAACGCGACGCGAATCGCGTGCTCCCGCATCACCGCGGCATCTTCCGCGCGATTCAACGCCGCCAGAACGCGTGACAATCGGTGGCAGGCGTCATCGTCGGTTGGATCAATCGCGATCCCTTCCAGCAATGCTCGGGCGGACGCCTGGAATTGATGCTGATCATAGAAGTAAATCCCCAAGGCCACCCAATAATCACTGAACTGCATCGTCGCGTCATCGCAACGGGAATACCATTGGACGAACGCCTCGGTTGCTTGAGTCTCGGCCAACAGTCGTCCGACAAGCGATTTGGCTGCGGGCGAAAAGGTTGCGGGAACCGGGTTCTGTAATTGGTCCAGGGCCTGTTCGAATTCCCCTTGCGAAAAATGCCAGCGTGCCAGTCCCAACCCCGGATAGAAAACGCTTTGCGGCGCCTTGTCCTTCAGCGCCATCGGATAGGATTCGTTTCGACGCAACAACGAAATCAACAGCGCACGGTTGAAATGGCCGGATCGGCAGAGCACATCCGCATGAGCGGATGCTTCTTGGCGACGTCCGGTGCGATTGAGTAGTGCCCAAAGCTGATGCCGCCATTGGACTGTCTGGTCGGGCGACGTGAGATTTTGGTCCAACGCCTTGATCAGCCGATCGATCGCGTCTTCGGGTCGGCTCGCTTCAATGGACTGCTGCACCAGGAACTTCGTCGCCTCGCCGGCCTCGGGTGACTTGGGATCAATGGCCTCGGCCAGTTCGATCGCGGTCGATCGGTTGCCCCGTGCGAGTTCGACTTGGCTGGCAAGCAGCAACGTCGCGGGATCCTCCGGCGTTTTGATCAATTGCTTCGATAACAAGTTGAACGCAACATCCAGATCCCCCGCTCGCCACGCCGCTTTGGCTGCGGCCAAACCATCGTCGCCATCAGACAGCGACGCTTGCGACGCATCGTGTTGTCGACCGCCGGAGCCATCGCCAGTCTCGCTCGGGGCGTCGTCGGTCGCATGGCGGACCGGCGACCGAGCATCGTTCGCCCCATCCGAACCGGCCGACCCACATCCCGGTAGCCCATGCAACATCAGCAAGGAGCCCAACAGCAGAGCCCCTCGCAGGCCGCTCCGCGTCGGCGGGGTTGGGTGAATACGCTTGAGAAAGGCCATCGTTTGCAATCGGGGGTCGAGTTTCTACATGCACCGCCGCGGCAGTGTCGTTGCGTCCGGCGAGGTGATCACGTGTCAGCGGGGCGTCACGTGCCGCAGTGTACCGGATCGATAATTGAACGACACATCCGCTCCGATTGCGAGATCGCTACAAAACGATGGCAGCACCGGACTCGCGATCCTTGGTTTTCGTGATCCGGAATCGGTGGTGAGCGGAGGGCCGACCGGCGGCGGCAAAAAACTTTTTCAATTTCTCTGTCACATTTTTCGCAAACCAACGACTGCCCTGTTGAGGACCGTGCAATCGGTCATTTTCAGGTCGCATTCCCTCTTTGAAGGTTGGTTGTCATGTTACGAGCGGTCAAATATTCCGTCGCCGCATTCCTGGCGGTCCTGATCGGCGGCGTGCTGTTGCTGGGGCCCGGTTTTTTCAGTTATGTCCGCACGTCGGCCCGTTCGGTTCGCGATTCGGTCAACGAGCACGTGCCTGTCGAATTCGAACTGCGACGCGCCCGTGATCTGATCGAAGCCATCCTGCCCGATTTGCAGGCCCAAGTGCGAACCATCGCACAGGAAGAAGTCGAGATCGCGGCTCTTCAGCGAGATGTTTCGGAAACCGAAGAACGTCTGGAAAACGAACTGGCAACGCTCTCCCAATTGCGTGAACAGTTGCGGACGCAAACCGTGTCCTTCCAAGCCGGCGGCCGCAATTGGACCCGTTCCCAAATCACCGAACAACTCTCCAGGCGGCTGGACCGTTACAAAACCGGACAACTCGCGCTGGCCAGCAAGGAACGACTGCTGGAAAAACGCGAGGAATCGCTGGCCGCGGCGCTGGCGTCCTTGGATTCGATGCGACACCGGAAAGCCGAATTGGAACAGCAGGTCGCGTCGCTGGCCGCGCAAGCTCGATTGGTTCAAGCGTCCAAATTGGAATCCAGTATCCACGTCGACGGCAGCCAACTGTCCCAAGCCGATCAGTTGTTGCAGCAGATCGAAATGCGACTGGCGGTTGCCAAACGTGTCTTGGATCACGAACAAGACGTCTTCGCCATCGACCTGATCGACCAGGATCAAAGTGAAGATCAGGTACTGGCAGAGTTCGACGAGTACTTCGGCGACGGCCAAGACGCAAAAACGATGGTGACCGTTGAAACCGAGTGACGTGATCCGACTGAATCGACGTCACCGGTCTGCCAGACATTGGTGCCAAAACAGCTTGTATCACCCTCCCTGGCAGGGAGAGTCGAGCGAAGCGAGGGACATAGGCACTAAGTTAAGAAGTAACCCTCCCGTGTGCGGGAGGGTCGAGCGAAGCAAGGGGAGGGTCGTTGGTCATCGCTGAGCAATTCCCCCGCCACAAAACTCCAGCCAAAGCCGCTCGTTCCTCCCGTCCGCCTCTCCCTTCATGGGACACCCATACCGTGCTTCCAGTTCAACTCAAACGTATCGCAACCGTGATCGCTGCAGGGCGTTTGGAGGAAGCGTTTGACGGACTCGTGGCGACGCCACAGCGAGAGCATCGCGAGGGACAACGTCTCACGGACGTGCTGATCGACCAACTGGTCTGCCGTGCACAACAGCATCTTGCGCAACAACGCTACGGCGATGCACGAGCCGACTGTGACAAAGCACAAATGCTGGCCGGGCGAACCGAGCAAGTCGCTGATTTGGCTGAGCAAATCAATCGAATGCAGTCAGAGCAGCATTCGCGGGACGTCACAGAGCAAGATTCCTCCCAAGCAGCTAAAATCCAAGCTCAGTTGGGGCACTTCACTTTGGGACAAAATCTTTTGCCGACCGGTCCATCCCATTCCAGGCTCGCCGCCGAAATCGAACGCAAACGCCATTTGGCGGTCGATGCAGCCACTCGGATCGAGCGGGCGATGGATTCAGACGATTGGAGCACCGCAATCGCGATCCTTCAGTCGCTTGATGCCGATGTCCGACGCCATCATCTGGTGGCCGAGAAGCTTAATGCGATGATTCCTCAAATTGCCCAACGCGTCGTCGGCGACTTGGAAAACGGTCGATTGGATCGCGCCGCCGCATGTTTGCGCGAGGCACTCCAGCTGGCACCGACCGATGCTCGTTTGGATGAACTTCGAACCAGTCTCAATCGATGCATCACCGCGTTGGAGCGGATTGGCCAGGGGAAGTACACCGATGCCGATCATCAGTTGGCCCTGGTCGGCCAGGTCGTCGGCCCAACGCGATGGATTTCCGAGACGCGGCAGACCCTCGCGGAACTGTCCCGTCACGCCGCCAACGTGCGATCGGGACCACTGGGACTACTCGACGGCAGCCTCTCACTCACCACCTCCGCCCCTCATACCCCCCAAGCCCCCAAAAAGGTGTCGGACACCTGTTTCGGGGCTTGGGTATTGCGGGTGGATGGGCTAGGGGCGGTCTTGTTGCTCGATGCCGATCGGATTTCGGTCGGTTCCTCCTCGCGATCCCAACGCTACGATCTGCCGCTGCAAACCGAAGGCCCTTCGGCAGCCTTGTTCATCCGCCGGGCGGGCGATGACTATTTTGCCGAGTCGGAAGCCGAATTTGGTGTCAATGACCAGCCGACGAAACGGCGACTGCTGGCAAACGGCGACTCGATCGGTTTCGGGCGACGCGGTCGATTGAAGTTTCGCAAGCCGGTGCCGGCGAGCGGGTCGGCGGTGCTGCAGCTGTCCGGTGCGGGGCTGGCCAAGCGAGAGATTCGCTGTGCGGCCCTGATGGCGGATTCATTGCTGTTTTCCCCGCGGGGCGGACACTTTTCGATTTCCGTTTGCGAACGCCCGATCGTCGTTTTTCGTGCTGCGGACGGTTACGCGATCAAGTACGCCGGATCCGGTGGCGACGTCCACCAGTTGGAGGCCGATCGCTCGGTCTTGCTCGGCGAGACGCGGTTTACACTCAATCAAATCCATTTGTCGTAGGATCGCCGCATGGCAGCTTTTCACTATCAACCGGGCGATCGACCGCTGGAGGGTTACACGATCGGGCACGCCCTCGGCCGTGGCGGGTTCGGCGAAGTCTACTTTGCCACCAGCGATGCCGGCCGCGAAGTCGCCTTGAAAGCAGTGCAGAATTACGAAGACATCGAGCTGCGCGGCATCGGCCACTGCATGAATCTCAAGTCGCCGAATCTGGTGATGATTTTCGATGTCAAACAAGGTCTCGACGGAACGCCTTGGGTGATCATGGAGTTTGTCTCGGGCGCCTCACTACGTGAGATCTTGGATGCGTCCCCGAAGGGGATCGAACCGGAGCAAGCGTTGTTCTTTGTTCGCGAATTGGCCAGAGGAATCGACTACCTGCATGAGGCCGGGATCGTGCACCGGGATTTGAAGCCGCACAACATTTTCTTTGAGGACGGCATCGTCAAAATCGGCGATTACAGTTTGAGCAAAGTGATCACGGTCAGTCACGCCAGCGGTCATACGATGACCGTGGGAAGCGTGCACTACATGGCGCCGGAGATCAGCATGGGACGGTACGACAAAACCGTCGACCTGTACGCGCTGGGCGTCATGCTGTTCGAAATGCTGACGGGCAAGCCTCCGTTCGTCGGAGAAAGTGTCGGTGAGATTTTGATGAAACATCTCAAGGGCGAAGTCGACGTCAGTGAATTGCCAGAACCGTTTGCCGGTGTTGTGCGAAAAGCCATGGACCGAGATCCGGCAAAACGATTTCAGTCGGCCCGGGAGATGGCCACCGCACTGGGCTGCGAAACGAAGAACGTGACGGATGATTCCATTCCCGCCAGTCTGTCGCTGGTGGGACGGAAACCGGCATCGACATCACGCCGGAGGCCGTCGCAAATTGAATCGATCGGAGTCGAAGATTTGGCCGACACCGTCGGTGCGAGACACGCCGTTAGCGATACCACCGAATCAGAAACGCCGGCCGATAAATCAAATCGCGACGAAGTACTTGCGGGGGGACTGCAACGGATGGCCGACGTTCGTTACTTGGCCCGGGTGGGGCTGTCCATCGGTTCAACAGCTATTTTGATGATGGTGGCCTTCGCAGCCACGGAGTATTGCTCTGGGCTTTTCGACGGATCGACCGCCGTACTGATGACACTCGGGATTTGGCTGATTTCGATGGCGTTAGCTGTCACGCTTGTTCTGGTCGTGCCTCAAGATCCCGGCATCTCCACAGCGCTGGTCTCGCGAACCTGGTTGATCGGAATTTGGCTGGTGGCCTACTTTTTCGTCGCCAACTTTCTCAATAATTTCCCACAATACGAAGTGTATGTCGGCTGCTGGCTCGGTGCGCTGGCGGCAACGATGCTGATCGATTGGCGTTGCTTTTGTGACCCACATCGAGCCCAACGCGTGACCATCTCGCGAACCTTGGTCGCGGGTACGATCAGTGGAGTGGTTGCCGGACTGAGTGGTTGGGCGCTGGGGATGCATTCTGCCGTTCTGGACTACGTCATCTTATCGATGGCGGCAACGATGACGGCCGCGATCACGGTTCAATTGACGGCGGTATGGATGCCCCCGGACCCGTTTCCGCTGAACCGACATGAGACGACCGGGACAGACGTCTCGGCCAACGGGACGGCACCACGTGTGCATTCCTTGGATCAATCCACAGCCTCCACACCACCAACCGCCGAGCGAGTCTCATGACGATTGCGACCTTTGCCCTGTTTATCATTGCCGGCTTGTACCTCGCAGTCTTGATCCTGACGATCGTGTTTGCCGTCAACGCGAAGTCGACCGCCGGTCGCGTCGGATCAATCTTGGCCGGACTGTTTTTGCTGTTGGTGGTGCCAATGCTCTTCCTGGTCGCCACCTTCACCCTTCGCATGGAATCGAACCACGAGGCGCCCCGAACCGGTCACTCGACGGTGACCGGCGTGGCGGAGTCCGTGCCGTCGCCACAATCGTTTGAGGTGGCTGCTCCCACCGCGGCCCAGGCACCGGCTCCTGCCGCCGTTGCGTCCGCCCCCGAGCGACCTGTGCCGCCGCCGATCGTCGAGTTGGCCGGGGAACCGGCCACCAGTGAACCATCGCCGGGGCAATGGCGAACGGCTGACACCGAAGCGTTCACGGCGAACGTGTATCCCAGTTACTCCGCCGCGATCAGGCCGCTGACTGCTGGACTGCGAGAAAAACTCGCAGAAAAGCAAGTGCTCCAGCGCGACGAGATCGACGGCGTGATCGATCCCGAATCCATTGTCGTCAGCGCGTCGGGCTCGAGCGCCGTGTCTCTGGTCCCTCAGATCACCGAACAGCTGAGCAAGCTGTTTCCCGGCGTCGTCGTCCGGTCGGTCGGCAGTGTGCCGGCGGAACCCACCGAGAACCAGCTTTCGGTTCAACTGATCGTCTCTGCGGCGAGTTCGCAACCGGCGACTTGGGATCGTCAACAAGTTATCGAGAACGGATTGTTGACCTGCACCATTCAATCCGCCCAGCGACAAACGTCGTTTCAAGCCTTTGTCACCGAAAAGCCTTGGGTCGAATCGTTGGATCAGTTCGTTTCGATGTATCCGCAACGCAATTTTGTCGTCGGCTACTCCGGCGAACTTCAGTCTTCCGAGGGGCAAGCCCGCAAACAGGCGTTGTCCGATGCGGTTCGCCAGGCCGCGATCCATTTTCGCGGCAAGCCGTATGCGATCATCGACGAGCGGCATGTCATCGATCGATTCGCTCAGCGGCTTTCACGTTCCTACGGTGACGTTTGGCGGGAGGCCGTTTTGGTCGAAGTCCCCGGCCAGGAACAGGTCAGTGTGGCTCGAATGACCGTCGAAGAATCCTTTCAACGATCCTACATGGGTAAGCTGACGCAAGCCGTTGGAATGATGGTTCTGGTCATTGCGACCATCTTGCTGTGCCTTGCGCTGAATTGGGTCACCCAAGGCTATTATCGCAGCCAGCTCGTGTTAGGATTGGCCGGCGTCTTGGTCATGGGCTTTCTGCTCGCCGCGTTGATGATCGCGTAAAGTCAAAAAATGAACGAAGCTGACGGGCATCTCTTGCAATTAGTCCAGTCCGGTGATCAAGAGGGATGGCGGCAGTTCGTTGATCGTTTCCAGCGACGGTTGATCGCGTTCGCGGTCAAACGCGTTGGATCGGTGGCCACCGCAGAGGATCTGGTCCAAGAGACGTTTGTCTCGTTCTTGTCGTCGCAGGAAAACTATCGTGCCGACGGTGAATTGGAATCGTTTCTGTTTCAGATTCTGCGTTATCGCATCATCGACCATTACCGTCGCAGCGGCATCCATCGAGAGGTGCCGGTGTGTGACTTCATCGGGTCCGATGCGAGTGATGTCGTCACGGACGCGGTGTCAACCGAACCGGGCGTCAGTTGGTACGTCCGCCGCGACGAGCAAGACGAACGGGCCATCCGTGCGCTGGCCGGCGCGGTGCGTCGTCTGGCGCAATTCCTTCAATCGGGCGAGCGATTCAAAGAATTGCAGATCGCCGAAGGGTTGTTCTTCGCGCGGCGACGCAATCGGGAATTGGCCGCAGTGATGAACAGCAGCGAAAACGAAATTGCCGTGGTCAAACGACGCTTGATCGGGCGGCTGCGAGACGATGTGAGTCAATCGACCGAGCCATTGGCCGACTGGGGAAACGACATGACATTGGCCAGTGACCTGTTGAGTCGCGTCTGGGAATCGCAGCGACCGAGTTGCCCCAAGCGAAGTACGTTGGGCAAATTCACGCTCGGCATTCTGCCACCGCCGTGGGCGGAATACGTCGATTTTCACGTCCGAACTCTGGGGTGCGGTTTTTGCCGCGCGAACCTGGACGAACTCAATCCGGATACGTCACGGGATGATCAAGATGCCGCCCGCGAGCGACTGTTCGAATCGACGATCGGCTTTTTCAGTGCGTCGCTGGGGCGGTCGGGCGAGAGCGAGATCTAGGGTAAGAAAATTTTGGAGGTAGGAAAATTGGATTGGCCTTGATGGTGGACTTCTCCAAAATCTTCCTCCCTCCGAAATCTTCCTACCTCCAAAATCTTCCTACCTCCAAAATCTTCCTACCTCCAAAATCTTCCTACCTCCAAAATCTTCCTACCTCCAAAATCTTCCTACCCATTCCGGACCCTCTGCGTGCCCGGATCATCCTCCGGACGCGACAATCTAATGCTTCTTCTTGGCGTTTTTGATTGGATTCAGTGGCAACACGTCGGCCCGCTGGGCGTAGGCCTGCCACATCGCCGCCAGCTGTTCGACGCGCTCGGGTTGCTCGTCGGCAAGGTTGTGCTGCTCACTGCGATCGTTCGCGATGTTGTACAGTTCCCATTTCCCCTTGGCACTCTTGGCGACCAATTTGTAATCCCCGACGCGAATCGCACGATTGCCTTCGTGTTCCCAGTAGATCGCTTCGCGCTGGATGGGTTTTCCTTCAAACGTCGGCACCAAACTCTTGCCTTCCATCGGCTTGATCTTGCGACCGCCGTGGAAAACGGTCGGATACTCTGCACCGGAGACATCGACGGCGGTCGCCATTAAATCGACCAGGTGCCCGGGCGTGTGTTCCAGTTCGCCATGACGAGTGACCTTTGCCGGCCAGTGGACGATCAACGGCGTCGAGATGCCTCCTTCGTGGGTCCAGTGTTTGTATTCTCGAAACGGTGTGTTGGAGACGGTCGCCCAGGCGCGTCCATAGCCGATGTAGGTGTCTGCCGGTCCCGCCATCACGCCCTTGCCGGTCCGGACCGGGAATCCGTCGCGGGTTTGTTTGGGTTGCATGTCGGGCTGCAGATAATCGTCGGGCAATTCGGGCAGGGGTGCCGTTTCGCTGCGTTGCTTGCCCTTGCCGCCCCGGCCATAGCCTTCGGCGCAGCCGCCGTTGTCTTGGAAGAAACAGATCAGTGTGTTTTCAAACTCGCCGGTATCGCGGAGCGCTTCGACGATCCGTCCGATGCCCTGGTCCATGTTGTCGATCATCGCAGCGTAGACTTCCATGTTGCGTTTGTCCCACTCCCAGAACTCGGTTTCTTTGGCACCTTCGGGGACGGGGAAATTCGTCGTCGCCTTCGGATCGATGACGCCAAGCTCGATCATTTTTTGGTACCGCGCCGCGCGGATGGCGTCGTACCCGGCATCGTATTTCCCCTTGTACTTTTCGATGTCCTTTTCCAAGGCATGCATCGGCCAGTGGGCGGCGGTAAAGCTGACGTACATGAAGAAAGGTTGATCGCCGGTTTCGAAATGATGCTCGTTGATAAAACGAACGGCGTGATCGGCGATCGCATCGGTGTAGTAGAACGTACCGTTGGTTTGTTCCTCCGGTCCGTATTCGGGATCGGCCGATGGCGAGATGTATTGGTTGTCGCGGGTCAACGTGTTGGGATCAAAGAAGCTACCGGCGCCGTGGATGGTGCCGTAAAAGCGATCGAACCCGCGTTGGCGAGGCCAGTTGTGCTTGTCCGCCTCGTTTTCCGGTCGGATCATTTTGGTGACGTGCCACTTTCCCGACAGGTAGGTCCGGTAACCGGCCGGCTTGAGAGCTTCGGCCAAAGTGACACAGTTTCGATTCAGATCGCCGCGGTATCCGTCGTAGCCGCGATCATTCATCATGTGACCGATCCCTGCCTGATGCGGATACAACCCCGTCAGCAGACTTGCCCGCGTGGGGCAGCACCGCGCCGTGTTGTAGAACTGTGTGTACCGCAGGCCGTGTTCGGCGAGCGCGTTCAAATTCGGCGTCTCGATCTCGCTGCCGTAACATCCGATATCCGAATAGCCCATGTCATCGGACATGATGTAGAGGATATTCGGGCGAGTGGCGGACTCCGCGTTTGCAATGGACAGAGACAGGGTTTGCGTCAACAGAGCGACAACTGCCATCCGAGCGAGCGGAGTGATTCTGTTTCGCAAAGGACGCGAGAATGACTGGCGGCAACCGGCCCGCTTCGAAGCAAGGAATTGAATCATGTCGAATCCGATTTGGTCTCAATGCGGGTGTCTCTGGCGGCACGGAACCGAACACGGTCCCGCCGACAGTTTCTTCTCTCCCAACCCGCAAGTCAAATCCCAGCTTCATCACAGCGGTGTGCGGCCTCCGGTGCATCCAAAGATCTCTCCGGTGACGCAGCTCGCCTCTGGACTGGCCAACCAAACATACAGTGGCGCGAGCTCAATCGGTTGGGCGGGACGATTCAACAGCGTGTTGCCGCCGAACGTTTCCATTTTTTCCGCAGGCATCGTGCTGGGAATCAATGGCGTCCAGACGGGGCCGGGAGCAACCGCGTTGACTCGCACGCCCTCTTTGATGGCCAGTTCTGCCATCGCCTTGGTCATGCCCGCGAGCGCCGATTTACTTGCGGCGTATGGCAGCAGATAACCGGCTGGCTGGAAGCTTTGAATCGACACCGTGTTGATGATGCTTCCTCCCGGTGGCAGATGTTTCATCGCCGCCCGCGACAACCAGAACGTCCCGTACACATTCGTCTTGAAAACGCGGTCGAACACTTCGGTTGAAAAGTCATCGATTCCATCCCGTGTCTGTTGGTAAGCCGCGTTGTTGACCAGAATGTCCAGTCCGCCAAACTTGCTGACCGACTGCTCGATCAAATCCGCGCAAAAGGATTCATCGCGCACATCGCCTCGGATCAATTCGGCGCGGACGCCGGCCTGCTGCACCAACTCGGCCGTTTGCTCGGCATCGTCATTTTCGCAAAGGTAATTGATCGCGACGTTCGCGCCTTCGCGGGCGTAACAAATCGCAACGGCACGCCCGATGCCGCTATCACCGCCGGTAATCAGCGCCGAGAGGCCACGCAGTTTTCCCGACCCTTGGTAGGACTGTTCTCCGTGATCCGGCTGGGGCGACATCTGGGCCGTCGATCCGGGGACATCAAATTTTGACTGCTGATCAAACGGCGGTTGCGCGTACATTGGTCGCGGATCGACCAACTGGATCCGCTCGTCGACGTTGGTTGCCATCGTGGTTGCCTGTGGTTCCTTATTCGCAGGGTGAAAATTGGATTGGCTGAATTGACTACCGGAATTGATACTCGGAGTTGTCCTTGTCGAAATCTTCCGGAGTCAAACCGACGTTCAGTTGTAGATCACAGTAGGCATAGCGTTCGATCAAGACGGGTTGATCGTCGTCTTCGCTGGGCCAATCGTAGGCTTCGAACCGAGTCGGCAATTGCAGTTCTTTGTCGATGTAGACTCTGGCGCAATGAAACGGCAAATCGTCCCGCCGCTCGGGGTGGATGACTTCGAAGAGTCTGCATGGACGTCCATCGACGTCGACATCTTCGACCACGTTGGTCTGGCACTCGCCGCCGGCCAATTCGATGCTGCCGAACTCAATCATCCGTTCGACCAGACGCTGGATTCCGAAATCGTGAATCGTGTACCGACTATTCTGCGTCGCCATCTCGCTGGTCGGTTCAATCAGTGCGGTGATAAACGCCAACCGCGACCCGCCTTTGCGGACAAGCATCTTGCCGTCGTTTTGACCGGCGACCCAAAGCACCTCTCTGCCTTTGATTGATTCGGGTGCTTTGTACTTGAGGTAAATGCTGACCGAGCCATTGCCGTCCGCGCCCGGTTCATCGTGATGTTTGACTTTGGCTTGGCAACACTTGACGCTTTGAAGCTGTCCGTCGATCCGTTCCTGGGCGATCAACGTGCAGGTGTAATCTTGAATGTCGCGACGACAGCGTTCCAAGCTTTCTTGTCCCTGAATCAAGATCGCACGTAGCGGGTTCAGCGAATCGGACTGGCGGGCGGCGGCCTTCTCGATCCCGACACGCGGCTGATGGGAACTGATGGTGTTGGAGCGGACCAAAAGGGTTGACGGTTGCGGCGGAGTGTCTTCGGCAACCAACGGGGAGATTGTCAGCGCCAACAGTGCGACCGGGGGCAACACGTGCGTGAAAGGATTTGGTCTCATGATTCAGTGCTCCAGTTGTTCAAATTGCGTTGTAGGTCTTGATTCGCATTCCCACACCACAAGCGAGTTGGCTGCAGTTGATCGGCCAAGCTGGTTGATTTCGCGTCAACGACGCAGCCTCCAGATGTTCTACGTATGCTTGGCGAATCGGGATCTGCAATGCTCTGGGAAGGAAACGAAAAGGGAAACGAATTGCCGAGATCATTCAGGCGACGATTGCCCCCATCGGATCGTCGCCTATGCAACTGGCGTGCCCGTCGCGCACCGAGAACTTGTCGCCAACCGGGAACTTGTCGCGCACCGAGAACCCGTATCGCACCGAGACGCGGAACAGCGAGCCATTGCGACGGGTGATCCTTCAAGACAACGGGGCTCCAGCTACACTATCGTCCGTCGGCAGCACTCGTTCGCGTCCAGCGTCGCCCTGCCGTCCCGCCACCCGCCCCTTGAACTTTCATCGCACCATGCTCCCCCGCTTTAAGATGCTGCTCCCTCGCTCACTCGCGTTTTGGTTCGTCGTCGTGACACTCCCCGCCGTCGCCGCCGACCCGGACACGTCGCAAGAATGGGCCGTTGAGGACTACCCCGGCCCGAGTCGCCAACAGGCGATCGACTGCGACACGGGAACTTGGATGAACCTGGATGTCAGTCCCGACGGAACCCAGCTGGTCTTTGATCTGCTCGGCGACCTGTACCTGATGCCGATCACGGGGGCTGACGGGACCGAAGCGACGGGCAAGCAATTTCCCAAGAATTTGACCAACACCGTTGCTTGGGAAATGCAGCCACGCTTTAGCCCGGACGGCAGCCAGATCGCGATGACCAGCGACCGCACCGGCAAAAACAAGAAAGGCGGCGACAACCTCTGGATCCTCCCTCTCGATGGATCCTCACCGACCCAGGTGACCAGCGAAACGTATCGTCTGGTTTGCAATCCCGTCTGGTCGCCCGACGGTCAGTATCTGGTCGGTCGCAAACACTTCACCAGCCGGCGGTCGCTCGGTGCCGGCGAGTTTTGGATGTACCACCGCGACGCGGTTGCCAGCGGGGCGACCGCGGGCGTGCAACTGACCAAGCGTCCCAACGACCAAAAGGATGTCAACGAGCAGGTTTTTTCACCCGACGGACGCTACCTGTATTACAGCCAAGACGTGACACCGGGCGACACCTTTGAATACGACAAGAATTCGCACCAGGGCATTTATGCGATCAAGCGGTTGGACCTGATCGAGGGCACGACGGAAACCCTGATCCGCGGGCCCGGCGGAGCCTGCCGCCCGACACCGTCGCCGGATGGAAAAACACTGGCCTTCGTTCGCCGTGTCGGGGCGAAGACCGGATTGCATTTGTTTGATTTGGAATCGGGCGCAATTCGATTGGTCGATGACAACCTGGAACGTGACATGCAAGAATCGTGGGCGATCCACGGCGTCTACAGCGCGTTTGATTTCACCCCCGACGGGCGATCCATCGTGATTTGGGCGAAAGGGAAAATCCGCCGGATCGAATTGGAAAGCGGCGCGTCCGAAATCATCCCGTTCCGCATCCGCGACAAGCGAACCGTCAAGACCGTTGTTCGCCACAAGACGCCGGTCGCCGAAGTCGATTTCGATGTCAAGATGTTACGCGACGTCTGTGTGTCGCCGAGCGGTGACCGCGTCGCCTATCAAGCACTCGGATACATCTACGTCAAATCCTTGCCCGACGGTGAACCCGTTCGTTTGACCGAACAAACCCGGCACTTTGAATTTGCACCGTGTTTCTCCCGTGACGGCAACTACATCGTTTACACCACATGGAATGATCGTGATCTCGGAACGATTCGAATCGCATCGACCGATCCGGCGGCCGACGAAAACTGGATCGTGACCGATCAACCGGGGCACTACACCAACCCGACGTTTTCGCCCGATGAAAAACGGGTGGTGTTTGAACGCCGCGGCGGCGGCCACCTGCGGTCGGCGCTGTGGTCACGTGAACAAGGGATTTACCAAATCAATTGGCGTGACGGAGTGGCAGAGCAGATCACCCAATCGGGCAGCGATCCACAGTTCGCCGCCTCGGGCGATCGAGTTTTCTTGACGCGACGCAGCGGCGGAAAAGAATCCGACAACGTCACCCTGTATTCGGTCGACCTTTCCGGCCAACACGCCCGCGATCACTACACGAGTGACTGGGCGACCGAGATGCAGATCTCGCCGGACGGAAAGTCGCTGGCGCTGATCGAGCGGTTTCATGTCTATGTCACTCGCTTTGTTCACGCCCCGTCGGCGATCAAAGTCGGTCCCGGCGGAAAGGGCTTGCCGATCGCCAAAGTGAGCGAACAAGCCGGCGACTTTGTGCATTTTTCCGGTGACGGTTCGGCATTGCACTGGTCCCTCGGACCGGAACTGTTCACCTGCGACGTTTCTCAAGCAATGGTCAAGTTGGCAAGCGTCGGTGTTGAACCGGACGATGCTCCATCGGATCAGGCGGAAGCGAATCAGGCGGATGCGGAAGCAGATGCCCAGGCAAAGGAAACCGAAAACACCTCCCCGCCGGCTGTCCAGAACGTCCACATCGGCTTCACCCATCCCCACGCCAAACCCGATGAAACCCGTGCGTTGGTCGGCGGAAAAATCGTCACGATGGGCCCGGCTGGTGTGATCGAAGACGGCGTCGTCTTGATCCGCGGCAATCGAATCGTTGCCGTGGGAAGTCGCGAGGAGGTCGAGTTGCCGGACGATGCGATCAAAACGAATCTCAAGGGCCAAATCGTGTTGCCGGGTTTGATCGACACGCACGCCCACGGGGCCCAAGCGACCGACGGGATCACGCCTCAACAGAACTGGATCGATTACGCCCGTCTGGCGTTCGGCGTCACCACGATCCATGACCCCAGCAACGACACGCACAGTATTTTCGCGGCCAGCGAAATGACCAAGGCGGGCGTGATCCATGCCCCACGAACGTTTTCGACCGGCAAGATTCTGTACGGTGCGACGGGCTCCTACAAAGCCGAAATCGAATCCCTGGCCGACGCCGAGTTTCATCTCAAACGGATGAAGGCCGTCGGAGCGTTCAGTGTGAAAAGCTACAACCAACCACGACGCGATCAACGACAGCAAGTCTTGGCGGCCGCTCGAAAGCTGGACATGTTGGTCGTCCCCGAAGGCGGTTCGACGTTCATGCACAACATGACGATGATCGTCGATGGACACACGGGGATCGAACACACCTTACCGGTGCAAACGGCCTATGACGACGTCATGGATCTATGGCGAGGCACCGGCGTGGGATACACGCCGACGTTGAACGTCGCCTACGGGGGGCTCTCGGGCGAGCGTTATTGGTACGAGATCGACGACCTGTGGTTGCACACGCGGTTGAAAACGTTCATCCCGCCGCACATCTTGAACCCCCGCGCCCGCCGCCGCGAAAAATCACCGTTGGAAGATTACAACCACATCAAGGTCGCCGAAATCGCCAGGCAAGTGGTCGAGCAGGGCGGGCTGGTTCAAACCGGTGGTCATGGTCAGCTTCCGGGAATCTGCACGCACTGGGAAATGTGGAGTTTTGTGCAAGGTGGAATGACTCCCATGCAGGCGCTCACCTGTGGAACGATCAACGGAGCGAAGTACTTGGGGCTGGATGACGATCTGGGATCGATCGAAGCGGGCAAGTTGGCGGACCTGATCGTGATCCGCCGGGGCGCCGATCCGACCAAGCAGATTCGTGACTCGGAAAAGATCCAATTCGTGATCGCCAACGGCAACCTGTTCGAAGCCGATCGGATGAATCGCATCGGAGACAACGCGCCCCGGGCGGAGTTCTTTTGGGAAGCCAACGCCGGTGCGGGCGTGTTGGCGACGGCATCCGAATCGGTCGGTTGCAGTTGTCATCGCGGCAGGTAGGTCACACTGTGACCATCGGCCTGCCCTACGATTCGCGCAAGCATTGCATGAACCGGCTGAGCAATTGGTCGGTCGCGGGCGTGTCTTGCACGCTTGCCTCGAACACTTCCAGCGAGTCTCCGGTGATCGATTCGACGTAGGCCGGGTAGGCGTGGATCCGTTCAATGAAGGCGACGCGGTCCAGTTCGGGATGAAATTGAGTCCCGTAGATGGGCCGATCCTTGACTCGAAAGGCCTGGTTTTGGTTCGTTTCACTCCGCGCCAACAAGACGGCTTGGGGGGGCAATCGGACGACGCAGTCCTGGTGTCCCATCGGGGCGAGAAAGCGGTCGCCCAATGGCCCGAACAGTGGATCGTTACGTCCGGCCTGGGTCAATTGAACTTCGATGGAACCGAGTTCAGCCCGCGAGGCGTCGGTCACGACTTCGCCGCCGAGCGCCTTGGCCATCGCCTGGAATCCCCAGCAGGACGCGAACGTGGGCTTGCCCAATTCATACAACTCCCACATCGCCAGCAGAGCCGGCGGCAGCCAGTCCCCGCCCTCGGCGACCGAGTAGTCACCGCTGCCCCCCAACAGAACAACATCGACGGCATCGAGTTCTCGTATCGTCGGCGCGCCGGCCAGCAAATCGTGAACCCCGATTTGAGATCGGTCGCAGTTCAACGCCCTGGCGAAACACCCGATCTCTTGATCGCGCATCAGGTCGTCCGCATTGCGGATCTGCAGCAATAGAAACCTGTCCATCAAACGCATTCTCTCCTGCGGTAGATCACTGTTCGGAAGAGAGTTTATCACACCCTGTCAATCTCTACCGGTTGCACGGATTGCCCGGCACGAGAGCCGTGCTTTTGAGGCTCAGCCCCACTACAAGACGGAGCATCGCGACAATCGCTCCGATAGAACGTTCGTATTGCATGTCGATCGGATGTGCTTTGGATCAACTTGGCAGGGAAGCCCGTTGATCATTTCTCATTTGGGAGTTGAGCGGTGCGCACGGATGCCATTAGACATCGCAAGATGTCGCTATCGGCTTGTTGCTTGTTGTCTTTGGTCGGTTGTGCTCAAGTCGGTCCGCACCCCGACCCGCCGGCGACTGCGACAATCAATGCCTTGTCCCTGACCACCCCGGCGCCCGCAGCGCCCGACGGCATGCAGTCCGGCGCCGCCACGCCGGTGCGATCCACAGCGACACGTGAAACGACCGGTGCCGTCGACACGGTCGCCTACGCGGACGAGGGGGACGGAGAGGCGATCAGTTTTGCCGATCAATTGGAACGAATCGCATTGCAGCCGGTCGATCTCCAGGCGGTTGAATCGCGATTGGAATCGTTCAGCGATCTGGTGACGGCCGACGGACCTCAAACGGTCGGCGAGAACGTCTACTCGCTCGAACAACTCGAACAACTCGCGCTCAGCAACAATCCCGCGATCATCGCCGCCGGCGCAACGGCCACCAAGGCCGCCGGGTTGCGGAACCAAGTGGGGACGCGCCCGAATCCGACGTTGGGCTATTTCGGGCAACAACTCGCCGATGAAAATACCGACCAGCACGGCGTGTTTGTGGAACAGGAATTTGTTCGCGGGAACAAGTTAGAACTCAATCAAGAAGTCTTGGGCCACACGATGTCGGCCCAACGTTGGGAAATGCAGACCCAGCGGTTTCGCGTCTTGACGGATGTTCGTGTCCGCTTTTTCGAGGCCGTTGCGGCGCAGCGACGAGCCGACGCGACGCGCAATTTTGAAACGGTCGCCCGTCGCGGGGTTCAGATCGCGAAGGAGCGTCAAGAAGCCGAAGAGGGCAATCTGATCGAGGTCTTGCAGGCCCAGACGTTGCTCAGCGAAATCATGCTCGCCGCCGAGCAAGCGGAAATCGAGTATCGGGGTGCGTGGCAAGATCTGGCCGCCGTCGCCGGACTGGGCGATGCAGCCCCCGCGCGATTGGTCGACGCTCCCGCGACACCGCAATCATCCCGCGATTGGGAAGCCGCTTACAGCCAGATTCTGTCCGAGAGCCCCGAGTTATCCGCCGCCAACGCGTTGGTCTGTGAAAAGTACGCGTTGCTGAAGCGACAACGCGTGCAAATGGTTCCCAACCTGACCGCTCAGTTCGGTGCCGGCTATGACAACGCCACCGACTCGGGCATGATCAATCTGCAGTTCGACGCGCCCCTTCCCGTCTGGAACAAGAACGCGGGCAACATCTCCGCCGCCTACGCCGACTACACGCGAGCCTTGGAGAATGTCAAACGCATCGAACAAGCGATCAAGGCCAGACTGGCGCGGACCGCACAAGCCTTCGACTCCTCGTTGGCGGCGGTCACGAAGTACGAGCAGGAGATCATTCCCCAGACGCAGAAAAGTTTGGACCTGAGTGAAGAAGCCTACCGAGCCGGTGAACTGGAGTTCTTGCAAGTCCTGGTCGTTCGCCGCAGCTATTTCGAATCGGCGATTCGTTTGATCACCGCCCAAGGTCAACTGGCACAGGCCAACGCCCAAGTCGAAGGGCTGTTATTGACCGGCGGCCTGGACGCCCCGGCCGACTACACCGACGGCGATGGAATCCGCGGCGCGTCCTTCGGCGGACAGTGATTTTGAATGGTGTCGGAGCTGAGTGGCAAAACGATAGGTGGCAGAATAGTGGGGTGGCAGTCTGCTGTTCTGTACCGATCCTCCCCATCTCCTTGTCTCCCCATCTCCCCATCCCATCTTCATCATTCTGCCCCGAATCATTCTGCCTTCTCCTCACCTCCCCTCGGCATTGTCTTGCCCCCATTGTCTTGCCACCCGCTCTGAGCAGCAAACACGCACCGAAGGCAAGAGTTGTTCACGTGATGGACAGATTCTTTCCATGACATTCTCCGCCACAGCTTGGCACTCAGGCGAGAAACGCGTTGCGCTGGCATGTGATGCGTCGGTGCGGTGATGAAATCGCTGCGTGGTGGTTTTGGCACATCGGTTGCAATCCCTTGAAGGGAAACGCTGTGAAGTCTTTTTTAGCGGTAGGGCGCGAGCCCTCCGATGTTCCGGTAACGATGAGGAACCGGAGGGCTTGCGCCCTGCCGCTATCACCTCGTCAAACGCAGGGGATCAATACTTCGCAGCGTAGCCTTGAAGGGGTCGATCAATCGTGCGGCGCGATCCGCCGATCCCGTCGACGGCAAGTGGATGGTGTCCGCCGTGCGGCCGAGATGTTTGATGTCGAAATCGCTGATAGAATGGGAATTCCAGAACCGCCAGAATCAGGTTTGCAAGCCGCGGGCCGGCTTGTGTCGGGTCGCGCGGGTGCCTCGAATTCCCAGCCTCCGTCAGTTTTTGCGCATGTCCAACCGCGTGTCCGCCCTGTCATCGATCCTGCGTTCACCGACGCGAATTCTGGGGATCGTCTTGATGCTGGTTTTCACCGCCGAAGTCGGCGTGATGTTTCTGTTGCCCCACGTGATGCCCGAGTTTCTGGGTGAATCGGGGACCGCGGTGCTCGATGCGGTGTTGCTGACGATGGTTTGCGCGCCTGTGCTGTGGTGGGTCATCATCGGCCCCTTGCGGCGAATCGCGATCCAGGAACATCAACGTTCTGAAACGATCGTGGCCAACGCCAGCGAGGGCATCATCACGTTTGACAGTGAAGGGCGTGTCGCGTCGTGCAATCGCGCCAGTTCGGAACTGTTGGGCGTCGACCCCGCCGATTGGGTCGGAAAAACAACGCAATCACGGATGCCGGACTTTCCCCGTTCGTTCGAGACGCTTCCCTGCGAGTTTCGTCTCAACGTCGATCGGCAAGACGGGACATCGTTTCCGGTCCAGGTCTCCGTCAGCGAATACCCCTCTGAAACCGGGCAATTAAGGATCGCGATCCTCCGTGATTTGACCGAGTTCGAACGGGCCGAACGAGAACGATTGTTGATGGCGCGCGAAACCGAAGCGTTGCGTGCACAACAGATGGCCACATTGGCTCAACTGGCCACCGGCGTCGCGCACGAGATCCGCAATCCGCTGACGTCCATCAAAATGTTGATCCAGGTCAATCGCAGCAAGTTCGCCGACGAGGGACTGCCGACCGACGATCTGGAATTGGTGGAACACGAGATTCGGCGGATGGAACGCTCGGTCAATGGTCTGCTCGACTATGCTCGCCCCGAACATGGTGAGTCGAAGACGTTTCCGATTCAAGACGCCATTGGTCGCACCGTTCAATTGATCGACGGACGGTGCGGCACCCAAAACGTCAACCTGGCGCTGGACTGCCCCGATGCGCCAATTTACATCGATGGTGACCTCGCACAGCTTCAACAACTGCTCTTGAACCTGACCCTCAACTCACTCGATGCGATGCCCGAGGGAGGCGAATTGGCGATCTCGGTGACGTCCGATGACTCGCAAGTCGAAGTGACGGTTGCCGACACCGGCGACGGGATCAGCGACGCGATGTTGAACAAACTGTTCACGCCCTTCGCGACCAGCAAACCCAATGGCGTCGGTCTGGGGCTGGGCATCTGTCGCCGGATCGCCCAGTCACATCACGGCAGCTTGGTCGGTTCCAACCGAATCCCGCGGGGGGCACAGTTTCGATTGACGCTGCCGATCGCCGGTCAAATCGCCGGTCAAACGGACTGCGAGCGGGACCGAGATTCCGGCGACACGTCCGACAGCGAGGAATCATGCAAAGCCTGTTAGTCATCGATGACGAAGCCTCGATCTTGAAGGCGTTCGAGCGTGCGTTCGCGACAGAAACGACCGCGGTCATGACCGCAAAAAACGGCGCCGACGGGGAAGCGTTGTTCATCCAGGCCAAACCCGACGTCGTGGTCTTGGACCTCAGCCTTCCCGACACCAACGGACTGGAATTGTTCAAGCGGCTGCGCGAGATCGATCCCCGCATCCCGTTCATTTTCATCACCGGTCACGGCACCGTCGAATCCGCGATCGAAGCGACCAAGCTGGGGGCGTACGACTATCTGTTCAAGCCGTTGGAGCTGGATGAGATGCGTGCGCTGCTGGAAAAGGCGTTTAACCTCAGCCGCATGGTGCGGGTCCAACCCGTGCTGGCCGATGAAGATGCCCCGATGGGTGAACCAGTTGCCGACGCGATCGTCGGTCGTTGTCACGCGATGAAAGAAGTCTACAAGGCGATCGGCCGCGTGGCGTCGCAAAACCTGACCGTCCTGCTGTTGGGCGAAAGTGGAACCGGCAAGGAAGTCGTCGCCCAAGCGATCTATCACCACAGCGCCCGAGCCAGCGGACCGTTTCAAGCGATCAATTGTGCGGCGATTCCCGATGCGCTGTTGGAAAGCGAGATCTTTGGCCACGAGAAAGGAGCGTTCACCGACGCCCATCGCCAGCGGATCGGCAAACTCGAGCAGGCCGACCGCGGCACATTGTTCTTAGACGAAGTCGGTGACATGTCACCGATGACGCAAGCCAAGCTTTTGCGTGTGCTGCAAGACCAGACGTTCGAGCGTGTCGGCGGCAACACACCGATCAAAGTCGACGCGCGGATCATCGCGGCGACGAATCATGATCTGAAAAAGCTCGTCACCGAAGGCCTGTTTCGATCGGACCTCTATTTTCGGCTCAGCGTCGTGACCATCCATCTGCCTCCGTTACGCGAGCGTGAGGACGATTTGAAGGTGTTGGCCGAGTATTTTCTGCGACGCTATAGCAACGAATTCGGCAAGGACATCCGGACGATCGCGCCCGAGACGCTCGAGATTCTGGATCAATATCATTGGCCCGGCAATGTTCGAGAGCTGGAAAGCGTGATGAAGCAGTCGCTGTTGACGGCCCGGGGCAACATCCTGCTGCCCGACTTTCTGCCACCGCTCAGCCTACCCGCACTCGGCGCCGGAAGCACGCAAGCGGATTCGCAGGCCGACATATCGAGTTTTCTGTCCGAACAATTTGTCGCCCGACGTTTAATAGAGGGGACGGACAACTTGTACGCGGAAGCGATCTCGATCGCCGAACGGCAATTGATCACGCAAGTGCTGACCCACACCTCGGGCAATCAACTCAAGGCCGCGACGATCTTGGGCATCTCACGGGTGACCCTTCGCAGCAAGATTAAATCGCTGGGCATCGACATCAATCAGTTCACCTAAGTGTTTGCGAGCGGGAAAGGCTTCCTGGCTCGTCGATGCACGATCGGTCAGTGCAGTGTCGGTTCCGGTTCGCCATGATGCGTCAGTTCGATGTCCTTCAATCCGCGCGCAAACCAAGGGTAGATGCAAGGCACCACCAGTGAGGTCAACAGGGTCGATGTGATCAAGCCCCCGATCACCACCGTTGCCAACGGACGCTGCATTTCCGCACCGTCGCTCGTTGACAGTGCCATCGGCAAGAACCCCAGGCTCGCCACCAAGGCGGTCATCAGCACCGGCCGCAGTCGCACTTGGGCGGTTTCGGCACTGACCTCGCACAGTGGCATCCCGGTATGACGCAGATTTTCTGCGGCACTGACCCAAACCAACCCGTTCAGAACCGCGACACCGAACAGCGCGATAAACCCGACGCCGGCGGAAATACTGAACGGCATCGAACGCAAGTACAGCGCGATCACGCCGCCGGAAGCCGCCATCGGGACAGCCAAGAAGATCAGCAGTGCCAATCGCAGGGATCCCAGACTGGTGTGCAACAGCAGCATGATGATGATCAACACAATCGGCAGAATGATGGCGAGTCGGCGGCTGGCCGATTGCAGATTTTCAAAGTCACCGCCCCAACGAATTTCGTAGCCGGGGGCAAATTCAACCTGCTCTTCCACCGCGGTTTGTGCCTCGTTGACGAACGTCGCGACGTCACGCCCACGCACGTTGGCAGAAATAAATGTCCGCCGCCGTTGGCCTTCGTGTTCGATCGTCGGCGGTGTTTCTTCCAGCCGGATGTCCGCAAGCTCCTTCAGTGGGATCGATTGGCCGGCTGAATCGGCCACCGGAACCTGTTCGAGCAACTTGAGGTTCTCCCGCCAGTCGACCGGCACACGCACCATGATCGGATAACGCGCGCGGCCTTCAAAAATCTGTCCGACCTGGTGTCCGCCGAGCGACGAGACGACGTCGAGCACGGTTTGCGCATCGATGCCGTATTGTGCCAGTGCTTGTGGTTTGGTTTTGATGGTCAACGTCGACAGGTTCGCTTGGTAATCCGCTTTGACATCCACGGCGCCGGGAATCGATCGCAGCACCGACTCAATCTCTTTGCCCTTGATCCCCAGTTCTTCCATGTCGTCCCCGTACAGCAAGACAGCGACGTCGGCCTTGACGCCGGCGACCAATTCATCGACCCGCATTTCGATCGGTTGGGTGAAACCGAAGGCGACACCGGGAACGTTTGTGTTCAGTTCATCGGACATCTGTTCGATCAACTCGTCACGCGTCTTCGGCTCCGGCCAACTGGCGACGGGCTTGAGCAGCACCCAGACGTCCGTCTGGTGCACGCCCATCACATCGTTGGCGATCTCCGGCCGCCCGGTTTTGGAGAACACGGTTTCGACTTCGGGGTACTTTTTCAGAATGTTTTCGATCTGGGTCGACATTTCGATCGATCCCTCCAGCGTCGCACTGGGCAATCGCAACGCTTCGACCAACAAATCGCCCTCTTCCAACCGCGGCATGAACTCCGCACCCAAATGCCGTGCCATCGGCAAACTGACCGCAAAGATCGTCAGCGCTGAGGCGATCGTCACGACGGGGTGCTTGATCGCGCGGGTGACCAGTGGTGTGTAGAAGAACTTTACCACACGCACCAGAAAGACCTCTTTTTCCTTCATCTTTTTGGGAAGGAAGATCGAAGCCATCGCGGGCATGAACGACAGGGAAAGCACCAGGGATCCTCCAAGCGCGAACAGCACCGTCAACGCCATCGGCCGGAACAGTTTTCCTTCGGTGCCTTCCAACAGCAGGATCGGCAAGAAGACGACGGCGATGATCAGTTCGCCGAACATGGTCGGTTTTCGGACTTCGACCGCGGCGTCACGGATCACGTCTTCGTGTGTCGTGTCACCATTATCGTGGGAGAGTTTGCGGATGCAGTTTTCGACCATGATGACACTGCTGTCGACGATCAATCCGAAATCGATCGCCCCGAGACTCATCAGGCTGGCGGTGACGCCGGTGTAGGCCATCACGTTGGTGGCAAACAACATCGACAGAGGGATGGCCAAGGCGACGATGATCCCGGCGCGAAGATTGCCCAACATCAGCAACAGCACCACGATCACCAACATCCCGCCTTCGGTCAGATTGGTCAGAACCGTTTTCAGCGTTCGACCGATCAGCGCGGCGCGGTCATACGTCACTTCCAGCGTCACGCCTTCGGGCAGTGTGACCTCAATCTCTTTCAGTCGCTGTTTCGCCGCGGTGACGACCTCGCGTGAGTTTTCGCCGATCAGCATCATCACCAATCCCGTCACGACTTCGCCCCGTCCGTCGCGTGTGACCGCACCTTGACGAGTCATCGGCTGGATACAAACCTCAGCGATGTCGCGAATCAAAATCGGATTGCCGTCGCTTTCGCGGCGAACCACCACCTCCTCGATGTCCTGCGCGTTTTCCAACAGCGACACCCCGCGAATGAAACGCTGTTCGCCGTGGTGGATTACGTAGCCGCCGCCGGACGTGTTGTTGTTGTTCTGCAGACGCTCAAACAGCAATTCCATCGAAATGCCATAGCTGGTCATGCGGTCGGGGTCGGGCTGCACCTCGAACGTCTTGTAGTAACCGCCGTGCGTGTTGATTTCCGTCACGCCGCTGACTTCGCGCAAGCGTGGCGCGACGTCCCATTCCAACAGCGTGCGCAATTGCATCGGGGTATGCCGGTCGCTGCGGACTTCAAACTGCAGGATTTCTCCCAGCGCGGTCGTCAACGGACCGACGGTCGGTGATCCGTAACCGGGCGGAATGCTGGCCGCGGCATCTCCCAGGCGTTCGGTCACCAGTTGTCGAGCACGATAGATATCGGTGCCTTCGGTGAACACAATTGTGACGACGGAGATCCCGAACTTGGAGACACTGCGGAGCTCTTCGACGTCCGGCAGCCCTCCCATGGTGTTCTCGACCGGATACGTGACGTAGCGTTCGACTTCGACCGGCGAGAGCGAACCGGCATCGGTGACGACTTGCACTTGCACGTTCGTCATGTCCGGCACCGCGTCGATCGGCAAGTGCAACGCCGAGTACATTCCCGCGGCGGCCATCAACAACGTCAGAATGATGACCAGACCACGGTTGGTCAGTGAGAGTTCAATGATGCGAGTGAGCATGGTGCCGGGATCGGAGTTGATTCACGTGTGGAGGTGGGTTCAGTGGGAGCGAAGTGGATGCCAATGCTTCCACCGGCTCTCACTCGGCTTCGCCTTGCAGCAACAGTTCGGACTTCAGCAGGAACGCCCCTTCGGTCACGACCCGTTGCCGCGGCGACAATCCCTCGGTGATTTCCACCCAGTCGTCCGACACGTCGCCGGTGGTCACGTCGACGCGTCGAAAGGCACCACCATCGACGTCGACGAACACGAATTGCTGGTTGTCGTGTTGGATGACCGATTCCGGTTTGACCGACAATGCCTGCCGCGCTTGACCGATGGGAATCGTCACGCGGACAAACATGCCCGGTCGCAGCAGGCCGTCTCGATTGTCGATTCTTGCGACCAACGGGACCGAGTTGGTGTCGGGTTGCACTTCGCGGCCGACGTAGTGAATCGTCGCGCCGAAAGACTGGTTTTCCAGCGCCGGAACGCGGACCGCGATTTCGGTTCCGGGTCGTAGCGACACCGCGGACCAATCGCTTTCACGAATACTCGCTTCGACGTACAACGAATCGGTGTTGGCCAGCACGATCAGCGAGTCGCCACGTGAGACGCGTTCGTTGTCAGCGAACATCCGCGATTCAACCGTACCGTCAAACGGGGCGCGGACTTCCAATCGCGACAACGCTTCTTCGTTGCTCAGATTCGCGGTTCGTTTGTCCTCCTTGTATCCGAGCAGGGTTTCGAGCGACTGCCACGCCAAATTCAGTTGACGATCGGCCTGCGACAACCCGGCTTCGGCTTGCAGTTTTGCTTGTTCGGCGTCGAAGGTTGCTTGATCGCGAGCGGTTCGGAACGCCGTTTCGGCCAGTTGTCGCTCGCCCTCGCGTTCACGGACCGTCCGTCCAGAAACCGAGCCGGATTCGACCAAGGGCTGAATCTTGGTGATCAACGCGTCGGCCAACTTCATTTTCGAGTAGCTCGACAAGATGGCCTGGCGGTAGCTGCCCAAGGCCTCGTCGGCAAACGCGGCTTCGATCACCTCAACGGTTTCACCCCGATCGAGCATCTCCGAGAGCCGTTGCAGATTTTTGGACAATGTCGTTTCACGCGTCAGCACCTGCCGAGCGATCTCACGCTCTTTCTGGCGCTTCAAGATTTCGGCGCGTGCTTGTCCGATTTCGGGGCTGCGCAAGACGGCGATCAGCTGACCGCTGGCGACGGGGTCACCGGGGGTCACCAAGATCTCCGACAAAATCCCATCCATCGGGGCCTTCACGTCGACGTGCCGGGTTTGGTCGTAACGCAATCGGCCCGGGACGGTGTGAACATGTTGAACCATTTGCTGCTGGGCCGGAATGGTTTCGATCCGCGCGACCGCCAGCTTCCCCTCGGGCAGGATCACGGTGTCCGGATCCACAGGTTCCTGGACCTGCTCGGATTGTGTTTCGGTCGCCGCGGGGTTGTTGATCGTGTGGATCGCCAGCCAGCCCCCGGCCATGACGACCAAGACCAGCAGTGTGGGAAGCCCCTGCGAGAGTGTGTGCAAGAGATTCGGCTTGGCGGCGGGGCTCGTTGGCTCGGACATCGCGGGGAGCAATCGGAAGGTTGGGATTCGGGTCTTGCCGAAACCCAGAAGCACGCACCGTGCCAGAGTGCACCGGGAGCGAGAAGACGAGGTTTTGGGGCCGTTTGGGTCGGGCGGGAGTGGCCACGGCCGGCCAATGCACAGAGATTCGCCACGGCAGTGGACAGTTTCTGTCCACCGCGGCGAGTAGCGACCGCGGGTGTTGGTCCGACCACTGCTGCGAATCCTGTCGCTCTCGATGGGACCGATACGTCCAATGTGTCCGATGCGTCCCATTCGTCCCACTGGATGATCATTGCCTCGCCGAGCAACCCGCACTGAATACCAAAGCTTCAGTCGATCGCATCGACCGAGGCGCGGAGTGGAAGCAATCGATGGTTTCGGGTACTCTTGGCCTGGAACCAGGGATCGGGCCGGCGATCGGTCGTCGCTCAGGATCGGCACGTCAGGGTTGGGGATCACAGGAGCTTAAGGAGCATTCATGTTCGACGCGGCAGAGCTGGGACAACGTGTTAGCCAGCGAGAATTCAAGGAACGGGAGCTCGAGCTGCGGACCAAGCTGCTGACCTTGCAGTTTCGCACGGGCGAATTGGCGAGATTCCCCGTGTTGATCGACTTTGCCGGCGTGGAAGGGGCTGGCAAGACCACCGCGATCAACATGCTCAACATGTGGATGGATCCGCGTTGGATCCGGACGATCGGGTACCAGAAACCGACGCACGTCGAAGCGGCACGCCCGCGGTTTTGGCGTTACTGGCGCGACATGCCACCCAAAGGCCGCATCGGCTTGTACCTCAGTGGGCGTTACTCCGAGCCCTTGCTGGGCAGGGTCTACGGCGAGATCGACGAGCGGGAATTCGACAATCACCTGTCCGAAATCATCCGCTTCGAAAACGCATTGGTCGACGACGGCGCACTGATTTTGAAGTTCTGGATGCACCTCGGCTCCACCCAGCAGGAAGAGCGGCTCCGAGAACTCGAGGCCGATCCGCTGCTGAGCTACCAGGTCACCGAGGAAGACTGGAACAACCACGAGCACTACGACGATTTCATCGCGGCGGCCGAGCGGCTGATCACCCGCACCAACCGCGGCGCCGCGTCGTGGCATATCGTCGAAGGGGGCAACGAGAATTATCGACACCTCCGCGTCGGCGAAATCATCGCTGCCGAGCTGTCTCGCCATCTGGATGCACAAGAGCAGAAAGCGGCCAATCAGTCGGCGCCGGTGCGGGTCGCCAGCCCCGACATGCCGAAGGTCGACACGGTCTTCGATGCGTTGGACCTGACGCGTTCGGTACCGAAGTCGGAATACAAGAAAGAGATCAAGACCGGCCAGGCTCGACTCGGTGAACTCGGTCGCAAGGCGCAGGCAATGGAGCAGTCGACCGTGCTCGTGTTCGAAGGTCCCGACGCCAGCGGCAAAGGCGGCGCGATCCGCCGCACGGTCTGGAGCCTGGATGCCCGCACCTACCGCATTTACCAGTTCGCCGCACCAACCGAAGAAGAGCGTGCGCATCACTACCTGTGGCGTTTTTGGCGTCATCTGCCGCGGGCGGGAAATGTTTCGGTGTTCGATCGAAGCTGGTACGGGCGGGTGCTCGTCGAACGCGCCGAGGGCTTCGCCACCGAGGACGAATGGCGGCGGGCCTACAACGAGATCAACGACTTCGAACACCAGATCGTCGACCACGGCATCCTGTTGCTCAAGTTCTGGCTGCACATCGACGAGGATGAACAGCTTAAACGATTCAAGAAGCGAGAGAAGTCGCTGTATAAGCACTGGAAGCTGACCGACGAAGACTGGCGCAACCGCGAACTGTGGCAGGCCTACAAACAGTACGGCCAGGACATCATCCAGTACACGAGCACCAAGAAAGCCCCCTGGATACTCGTCGAAGCGAACAACAAACAGTACGCCCGCCTGAAGGTCTTGCAGACCGTGATCGACCATTTGCAAGAACGCCTCGGCTGACCGCGCGTGCAAGCTCGCCGGACTAACCGACCAACGCGGCTTCGATCGAAAGGCCGGGGCCGAAACCGAGCATCACGCAGGGCAAGGATTCCGGTTCTTGCAGCAACCGCTCCAAGATAAACAGCACGGTCGGCGAGGACATGTTTCCGTATTCAGCCAGAATGCTTTGCGACACGGAGAGTTCTCCCCGTCGAAATCGCAACGCGTCCCCACAGGCCTGCAAGATCTTGGGGCCGCCGGGATGAATCGCCCAGCCGCGGATGTCGTCGATCGTCAGACGATGTTTGCCAAGCCAATCCCGTAGCCAGGGTTCCAACGTCCGCTGGATCAACGCCGGCACACGCGGTGATAAAGTCATCTGAAAACCGTGGTCTCCGATCCGCCAACGCATCAAGTCTTCGCTGTCGGGCAGGATGGTGGATCCGGTCGCGATCACCTGTGGGCCTCGCGATGATGACGGCGCCGCGCAGGCGACCAGCGCGGCGGCCCCATCGGCGAACAGTGCGTTGGACACCACACGCTCGGGGTGCCATCCGTATTGTTGATGCAGCGTACACAATTCAACGGCACACATCAGAATCCGCAACTCGGGATTCGAACGGGCAAACGACTCGGCCACCCGAAGTCCGTTCAGGGCACCATGACATCCCATGAACCCGATGTGCGTGCGGCTCACCGACGGGGCGAGCCCACAGCGTTTGATGATCGAAACGTCCAGCCCGGGCGCGTAAAATCCGGTGCAGGAAACCGTGATCAGGTGATCGATGTCTGCGGCGTTGAACGACGATCGATCCAACGCTTGCAAGACCGATTCAGAACCCAAGCGGCCGGCGTGACGTTCGTAAAGCTCCATCCGCTGTGCGGTCGTCGGCCCACAATCCTCGGGGCTCGTTGCAGGTGCGAAAAACGTTTGGCGAACCGGCTGCGTCTTTTCCGCGACGCCGGTCATCGCCAAAACACGATGATCCCCTGTGTCGAAGTCACCATTTTGCGAGACGGATGAATCGAATCGAGGTTCGGAGGATTCCAAGGCAACGCTATGCCGATAGCGGACCCCGGATCGCTGGTACAGCGCCGATAGCAACCGCGCTTGCTTGGCGTTGTCGCAACACAGGGTTTGCGCGATCTCCGCGGCGGAACTCTGGGAGATTCCATGAGCCGGCGTCGCCGTGCCGAGGCCGTCAATGATCATGCTCATGTTCCTATCCGATTCATCTGATGTTGATCGGTAACCGACTTCGACCGATCGTTTTGTTCCAACACGCCAATCCGTTTTACTTGACACGCCGTCTCGCTCCCAGGGGCAAATACCGATTCCCGGCCCAGCGAAGGGAGCAAAACCGCGGGCCAAACGATCGAATCGCCAACCGGGGCGGCGGTCAGCAGTCGCGCGCACTCATTCATGTTTCTCCGCGACGATCGCGCCATATTGCATCGCACCGCTACGATAGGCATTCAGCAATGCATCGAAACCGTCAATGAAGTCGACTTGTTCACGATCCAGGACACGCGCCAGATGTCGAACGCCGGTCCGCTGGACACGTCGTTTGCAAATTTCCCAGGTGCGAGCCACTCGATCGGTCCATTCGACGTTGTGTCGAATTTCTAATCCGTTTTGGACCATCCACTCGGCATAGTCGCGGCGGGTCGCCAAGGAGGGACAGACGAAACGTTCACAAACCTCTTCACATTGCCTTCGGTGCCCCGGTTGCGTCGTGTCTTCGCCTTCGAACCACACGCAAATCGCCAAGCGTCCTCCGGGCCGAAGCCACTCGGCGGCGCGTCGGACGAATCGGGGTTTGTCGAACAGATGCTCGGTGCATTCGACCGACCACACGACATCAAAACTGGCGGGCTGAAACATCACACGCTCGGCGTCTTCGGCCAAGAAGCGTGTCTGGCCGGCGACCCGTTTGAGGCGTGAAGAGAACGCAGCCCAATTTCGTTGGACCGGGCTGAGCGTGACGCCGGTGACGTCGCATCCGCGCAGTTTGGCAAGTCGAATGGCCGACCCGCCCATCCCACAACCGATATCCGCCACCCGGTCCACGGACGTGATGCTGGCCAAATCGGCCAGGGTGTCGGTCAATTGGCATTGGGCTTGGTAAGCCGACGTGTCGTCCTCGGAAACGTTTTCGTCCCACAGCCCATGGTGAATGTGCGGGCCCCACAGCAATCGGTAGAACAGCGTGCCGAGTTGGTAGTGGCTGCGGATGGAATCCTGCTTGACTCCTTCGACGGCGATCATTGTTTTTCTGGCTGCGGAGTGGGTAACGCTGTGAGCATTTTTTAGCGGTAGGACCCATTAAGAGTTGCACGTCTCATGCCAAAGACGGGGGATTCGATGAGCCAACGGCCCGGCGACTTTCCAAGGGCACGGTTTTGGGGGAAAGTTCGCGGCCGACCGTCTTCGTCATCACCCGGGGCAGCCCCGTGGCCGGCAAAGCTGGACTTGATTTGCCATGGGGTGGATCGCTTTTTGCATCTGCGGCGATGAAGTTTGCCGTTTCAGGATCGGAAAACCGTGTGGAACTGGAATTGCGCCAGCCGAGATGCTAGTTTCAGTCCTGTTGAAACTTCTCTTGCGCGCAAAAAGGCGGGTGACTCGGATGCCGATCATTTTAGTCGTGGACGATTCGGACGTTGATCGCCTGTTGATGAAAGGGCTGCTCAGTACCGACGTGGATTGGTTGGTGTCTCAAGCCAAGAATGGGGTCGAAGCGGTCGACATGGTCACCTATGCGTTGCCCGACGTCGTCGTGACCGACCTGAACATGCCGGAGATGGACGGTTTGCAACTGGTCTCGCACATGGCGGAATCCTTTCCCGAAGTGCCAGTGATTCTGGTGACCGGAGAAGACGATTCGGAAATTGCACTCAAAGCACTGCGTCACGGCGCCGCCAGTTTTGTCCCCAAACAGCAGCTCGCCGAAAGTTTGCTGGAAACCGTCGAACAGGTGTTGGCGGTCCGCGACGCCGATCACTATGACGAACGAGTCGTTCAGCTAACCACCAACACGCGTTACCGATTCGTTCTCGACAACGACCCGACGTTGATCTCTCCGGTCATCGACCGCATCCAGCAAGGGATGATCGCGATGCATCTCTGTTCGGCAACGCAGAGAATGCACATCGGGATCGCCTTGGAAGAAGCTTTGTTGAATGCGATGCTGCACGGCAACCTCGAAGTGCCGTCGAACAAACTGCTCGAGATCCGCAATCTGCTGCACGAAGGCAAGACGTCGACGATTGTGGAAGAGCGTCGTAGTGAACAGCCTTATGCCGATCGTAAGATCCACGTGGCGGCTGATTTTAATCGCAGCCGAGCCCAATTGGTTGTCGGTGACGGCGGATCAGGATTTGATGTCGAAAGCGTCTGGCCCCAATCCGCCGAAGACCGGATCAACGAGGAATCCGGCCGCGGCCTGCTACTGATCCGAACCTTTATGGACGAAGTCTTGTTCAACGAGACGGGAAGTGAGTTGCGGATGACGCTCAAGGAACTCCGCCCGCAGGCGGTTTGAGCACGAAACCCAACCCACGGGTTGGAGCCCATAGGCTCACAGCAGCCGGTTGAGGCGCACAGCAAACGGTTGATCATCGTTTGAGATCCACCGGTTCGCGCGCCCGCAAGCGGCCTCTTCATTGACGTCAACGTAACGTCATCGGGGTGCTGGCTTATCGAACAGCGTGGTGCCCTGGCGACCAACCGCGGAGCCCTGGCGACCAACCGCGGAGCCCTGTTGACCCAGCGATACGCTATTAGCGGCTATTCCGAGGCGCCGAAAATGTTTGGCATGATTACTGCGGCAATTGGATGCGGCCACGAGGACCATTCCTTTTCGGTCCAATCCCTTGACCATGCTGCTACAAGCTTTCCGATGAATACCACAACAAAGACCCACAATTCGACTGAGACAACCAGCCAAGACGCACCGCTGAGCAAGAAGGCACCCTCTAGCCCCTTCCTTCTGGTGGCCCTTTCTTATTTGGGGATACTGCTGCTGGCAGCACTCGCCTTCGCCCTGTTGTACTGGATGATTCGTTAAACCGGGCAAGGACAACTTGTGCGGCCGACTCTTTCCGTTTTCGATCTTACCAACGCCTGTTTCCATGTCTGCCAGCGAAAACATGCTTCAAACCGAAGAAGGACGCGCCGGCGGAATGCGTGCGGCGCTCGACGCGGCACGTCATGGGATCCTTGCCGGGCAAGCTCCGTTCGGTGCGGCGATCTTCACCGAGCAAGGTGAGTTGATCGTCGCGGAGCACAACCAGGTCAGAAAGATGTTGGATCCGACCGCCCATGCAGAGGTCTTCGCGATCCGATTGGCCTGTCGTTTGATTGACCGGCAAACGCTAACGGGCTGTTGGCTCTTTACGACCTGTGAACCCTGTCCGATGTGTGCTACCGCGGCCGTGTTCGCGGGCTTGCGTCACGTCGTCTATGGTGCCTCGGTGGAAGATGCACAGGAGGCGGGATTTTCGGAATTGCAATTACCGAGCCGCCAAATTTTTGATCGCAGCAGCGATGAGATTACCGTCTATCCCAACGTGCTTCGGCAAGAGTGCCGCGCATTGTTCAATCTACCTTAGTGGTCTATCGCAGCTCAATTTTCGGGTAGTAGACGAGGCGACGAGTCCTTGCGAATATGCCGACTACAGAGGACTCGTCGCCTCGTCCACTACCGCCTACCCGAAAACCAAGGTGCGGCGGAACACTAGTACTAGGGTGGGTCCCGATGGCTCGCCCCAATCGACAGACTATCGTTTGGCATCTTCCGTTTCTCGCAGGCGCGAGCGAGTCCTCGATTGATCTCCATGAAGCGGTCGGCCGCTCCGGATCGCACTGGTCAGCGTTTCGTCCAACTCGACGGGATCGAACTGTCCTTTCACGACGTAGGCATGGGCGCCGCTTTCGCGGGCATCCAGCGACGTCTGGGGATCGTCCAATCCGGTCAACATGACGACCGGCAAATCGGCGAATCGAGACTGCAATTTGCGCAGGCCTTCGATCCCGAAGGAATCGGGTAGCGAATAGTCGAGCAGCACGACATCGCATTCATGGTTCAGGATCCACTGGATCGCCGAATCCAGGGTGACACAAACGTCCAGTTCGTAGCGACCGGTGCAATCGGCGAGCGTCCGTTGAAAGAGCAACGCGTCGACTTCATCGTCTTCGATGAGCAGAATCTTGGCGGCGTCGAGGGAGGTGTGGCCCATGTGGATCGGCTTGGCGTCGGAGAGTGATTGGCGGTGGGGTTCAAACGCAATGCCGCTAAGTTAACTCAGCGGTATTGGGATCACGCGGGGACGCTTGCCGACGGCAAGGTGACGACATTGAACCAGTACGTGCCGAGCCGACGAACGGACTCGGTGAATTGATCGATGTCGACCGGCTTTTGGATGTAGGAATTGCATCCCAAGTCGTAACTGCGCAGGATGTCCGCTTCCTGTTCGCTGGTCGTCAGGACAACGACGGGGATGCGTGACAGATGCTCGTGTTCTTTCAGGTCGCCGAGCACTTCGCGCCCGTTTCGTTTGGGCATGTTCAAGTCCAGCAGAATCAGATCCGGGGTGGGGGAGGATGCCGGATCTTCAAATTCGCCTTGGCGCGTCAAGTACTCCATCGCCTGCACGCCGTCGTTGGCAATCCGGAGGTCGACATGGATCGAGTCGTGTTTGAGTGCGCGGCGTGTCAGCTCTTGATCACCGGGGTCATCTTCGACCAGAAGAATCACCGCGGGTCGTCGACGTTGGGGTTGGTCGCTCATCAGAGTTCCATTGGGGTAGGAGATTGGGGTAGGAGATTGGGGTAGGAGATTGAGAGGCGGGATTAGCAGATCGCTAATTCAACGGGTTCGGTTTCGATCGATTCGGTCGGGGCCGTTGGTTCGATCTGCGGTTCGGCGATCGGCAAGGAGAACCGAAAATGGGCGCCTTGGCACGGTTCGGATTCCACCCAAATCTCACCGGCGTGTCGCTGCACCGTTTTCTTGCAGATCGACAGTCCGATGCCGGTGCCCTCGTATTCGCCACGGTTGTGCAATCGCTGAAAGGGCTGGAAGATTCGCTCGGCGTATTCGGGTTTCATGCCGATGCCGTTGTCGCGGACGCCGAGCACCCAGTGATCATCGTTTTGCGTGACGGAGATTTGAATGGTGGGAGACACTTCGTCGGTGAACTTGAGCGCGTTGCTGACCAGGTTCTGGTACAGCTGCGTCAACATGGTACGGTCACCGATGACGGTGGGAAATTCATCCCGAGTGATCACGGCGCCGGTCTCCTTGATGCGCAGCTCCAATGAATCGAGGGCGTCATCGACACATTGTTCCAAATCGACCGGCTCGTGTTTCATCGCCGATCGGCCCACGCGAGAAAGCTCCAACAACGCCTGCACCAGGCTACGCATCCGTTTGGCGGCATCGACGATGAATTGCAAGTCGCGTTGGGCGTCTTCGTTCAAGTCACCGTCGATGTCTTGTTCCAACAAGCGGCTGAAGGAGACCAGTTTACGAACGGGTTCTTGGAGGTCATGGCTGGCGATGTACGTGAACTGATCGAGTTCCTTGTTCTGCTCTTCGAGAGCCTTGTTGGCGTGAACCAATTGACGGCTCGCTCGCGCCGTCTCCTCCACCGATTCGCGGAGCTCTTCGGTCCGTCGATGCACCTCGGCTTCGATGCGTTGATTGGTCGATTCCAACTGCGCCTGGTTACAGGCATTGCGGGACATATCGGCCAGACTTTGTCGAATCGTGACGATCAAAAAGATGTCTTCGAAAACGACCCACCCGGCGTGTTCGATCAAACGCAGCGGCGCTCCGCCGATCACACCGTAGACCGATTCGGGCCACAACCAACCGCGTAGCCCATGATCGGCGGCGACGACTACCGTCGCGGTGCACAGGACCCGCCAGTCACGATAGCAGGCCAGGAACGCGAGTGAACCGAAGATGTGAAAGTGCGTTTCGATACGTCCGCCGGTCAAGTGGATCAACAATGCCGACGTGAGCATTTGGCTGATCGCGATGATGTGTCGCGTGACGACGCGTCCCGGTCGTTTCCAAGCCAACAGGACGGGCAATGCGGTGATCACTCCGCCCAGCAGAATCGCGGCCCACACATGCACGTGGGTTTCGCTGATCGCGCCCGACCAGGTCCGTGGCGAAATCCACAGCGCCGCCATGATCCCGGCGACCCACTGGATGACCATCAGCGCCGCGAACAGTCGATCGGTGCGCACGTGAATGAGCTGTTGTTGCTCGCGCAATATTTCGTCCGCACGGCGGCGGTCGCCCGCATCCGGCGTGGCAGCTACGGTTGATGACATGATTGATGGGTCTCCTGAAGGTTGGTGCCGAGTTCGCAACCGTAGACCTTGGTGCTGTCCACGTCGCCAGAGCCTTGGTTCAATAATTGGACAATCGTGGATCGTCCCAGGTTGTCGCCGCTGTGTCCGCGCGAGGCCGTGATGCCGCCGCGGAACCTCAATCGACCGGCCGGGTCGTACAGCAAGACCAAACCGGAGATCACTGCGGCGAACCGATTCGCTTCCACGCCACCGGGGTCGGCATACACGCTAAGGTCCGGTATCTGTTCGGCGGCCTGCCAGAGCTGGGAGTATTCCCAACCGGGTTCCAACGCGCAGGCCGGGGGTTTGACGAACAATGCCGAAGCCTGCACCCGATCCGCGCATTGCGTCATGATTCGGGCCAGTTCGCCGAGCGTGGCGCGAGTGCAAGGGCATTTGGGATGGGCGAACAGGACCAGCGTCCAACGCTCCGGTGACCGTTCGATTTGCGAGTCGCTCGGCCAACGATCCGGTGCGACGTGCAGCGGGCCTGCGGTGTGTTCGTATCGCCAGACGATGCCCAGGCCGGCCGCCACCATCACGCTCCAGGCGATCACCAACACGGGGATCGTCCATCCACCAGGGCGACGCGCCACGTGGTCAAACGCCGTCCCCTGGCCGGCAGGGGCGTCGCGGTCGTCGGAAGGTCTTGGGGTCATCAAATCGTTCGCCGGGGCAAAGGCAGTCTCTAGCCATTGTGGGGAGCGTAGACCGCGATTGAAGGGGCCGCTTTTGCAAACCCGCCAAAGGGAGGATTCCCCTCAGGACCGTCACGTTCACGACCTCGTTGAGGGAGATCGGACGTGCGGGGCGGGTACATCGCGGTGAAGCACTTGATGGCGGCTGGCCGCGAGCCGGCGGATGGCAAACGAAGATCCGCCGTTTGGCGCGAGCCGACGGGACTCAACGCCGTTCGCGTGCTTTTCGCTTGGCGCGCTGTTGATCGCGAAATCGCTTCTTGCGTTTGGCGTCCTTGGCGGCGTCCTTTTCCGCTTTCTCGGCGGCCAGGATTGCGGTTTGCGTTTTCTCACGCTCCATGATCTTGGGCGTCTCCAGCGTCAATCGGCCGAAGACGCCTGATCGAAATTCCGTCACCAGGATTCGCGAGGCGCGATCAATGTCGACAAGATTGTTTTTGCCCAAACAGCCGCGTTTGCGTCCGATCGCTTCGATGGCTTCCAATTCCGTCGTCGGCTTGGGATTCAACTCGTAACGCTCGGTCAGCTTGTCGGGATATTCGGCCAGCATGTACCGCGCGGCGAAGAAACCGATGTCGGCGTACTCCATCGCCGTTTCTTTGATCGAACCCAGCAATGCCAACCGGTAACCGCTATTGGCGTTGAGCACGTTGGGCCACAGCATTCCCGGCGTGTCGAGCAGCGTGACACCGTCGCCGATGTTGACGCGTTGTTGTTGCTTGGTGACCGCGGGCGTGTTGCCCGTCTTGGCGATCTTTCGCCCCGCCAGATAGTTGATGATCGTCGATTTACCGACGTTGGGGATCCCCACGATCATGGCGGTCACGGTTCGGCCGCTGCGGTGGGGCACCATCTGGGTCGCGATGGATTTCAAGCGTCGAATCGTCGGCACGTCGTCGGTGGTCACCGCATGGCTGCGCACGCCGACGGTTTGCTCAAAATAAGCTTGCCAGGTCGCCGTCATCGCTTCATCGGCCAGGTCGCTCTTGGCCAACACCTTCAAGCAGGGTTTGTCGCCGCGCAGTTCGGCCAGCAACGGGTTCTCGCTGGAATACGGAATCCGCGCATCGAGGATCTCGATGACCACGTCCACTTTCGGCAACGTCGCCTGCATTTCAAGCCGAGCTTTATGCATGTGGCCGGGAAACCACTGGATGGACATGGGACGCTCGATGGGGCGTGAGACGTGAAACGGAAAACGACAAAGCGTCGTGTAGTGTCGCCACTGAAAGCCGTTCTGCTAACCCCAAGGCCTCGAAAAAGGGCAAAACCCGTCAACGGGTTGTCAATCTCGCCCCGATCTCACGCTGCCCCGTATCCTTCTGCCGTCCCCCGCCCACGCCAAAGGCCGAACCGAAAGGTTGGCGTGGGCCGGGACTAAAACAAATGGTAAGCCTTGGCGTCCAAGCGGCTCGCCAATTCGGGGTCATTGGCTCGCGCCAGCAGGTCATAGTAGCCGTAGGGATACTTGAACACGTGGCCGATGCCCAAGGTTTTGTCGCCTCGTTTTTGCCAGTATTCCGCGTCTCGGGGACGCAGCGGGCTGAGCGGGTGATCTTTGATCTTGCGGTCGCCTGGTTGGGGGCCCAACCGCGTGACCGTCACGTATTTTCGAAACGCGGTGCGACAACTCTCGGCCCATTCGACATCTCCCATCGCGGCGAGTTCAACGAGCGACTGACCGAAGGTCAGCATGTGCCCGGCGAACCCTTGTCCATAGCCGACGAACCGATCGATCGCATCGCTGGCTTCTTGCAAGATAAATCGCGATGCAGCCTGCGAATCATCGAAAGGTGGCGGGTCAACGGCGTCGTCTGGTTGGATGTCGCGCCAGGGCTTGAAGGCTTTGATCAGGTTGCAGATTCCGGCAACCCGCTCGGGCGTGGCGGTTTCGGGCAGCATGCGAAACGCTTTGATCGCGTGCATCGCAAAGATCGCGTCGTGGCCGACTTCGCGCAACACCCCGCCGCCTTCGGCCAGCGCCTTGCCGACCTGTTCGACCGCGTCGGGCACGGGATCCTGTTCGGGGAACGGTTCACACAGCTTCGACGGTGCCCAATTGAGGTCGAACAGTTGGACGATTCTGCCGGCGGCCACATCATCGAAGCCGTTGTCGACGCACATCAGGTGCGCCGAAATCATCGACGCGCCGCGATGGCCGTCGGCGAAGTAGTTCATTTCGGGCGCTCGCGCGAGGGCATTGAGACCAAGCCGCACCAGACGCTTCTCGGTCAAGCTGCGTTCCTCCGCGTTGGATTGGCGATCACCAGCGAGCAGCCATCCACTGATCAGCGCCCCGCTGCCCATTGCAAATCGTCTACGGTCCAGCGAAGGATTCATCGTTCGGTCTCCCATTTCAGTCGGCTCCCATTTCAGTCGGCGGTCGGCGGAGTCGGTGATCGCGTGCCGCTGAACGTTCACCGGCGGCCGCTTGCTGACCGACCGTTCACTTTAGCCGATGGCAGCCTCCGCGACAGAGAAAATAAAGACGCGACCGAAAGGCGCCCGCCCGCGGGGGCTCGACGGACGCCCCAGCCCCGGCGAGTTGTTCCAGCCGCTGGGCGTGAACCGGTCGTGTGGTTGCCAAGCGGGCCGGCAACCAGGAAGATCATTCGAAGACAGCGATCATCGCGGCGTCGGCGTTGTGCCGCGAGTGGAAGATCGATCATTGAATTCATCCACCGACGTGTTAACCGAACGATGACGTTCTGTATCGGAATCCAAGTCCGCGAAGGGATCATCGCCCTGGCGGACACCCGCATTGTTCGGGGCAGTGAGCAGGTCAACAAGCAAAAGCTGGCCGCGTTTCAGCACGGCAACAGCGCCTTGTTCACGATGACCAGTGGACTGCGGTCGGTCCGCGACAAGACGCTGGTTTACGTCGAAGAATCGCTGCGTGGGGGCGGAGAAACGCAGGATCGGCTGTATCAATTTGCCAACCTGTTCGGTCAACAACTGCGGCGGGTGAAAGAGGAAGACGGCCCCTCCCTAACCTCCACCGGGCACTCGTTCAACCTGCACGCGATCATCGGCGGTTGTTTGCCCGCCGATGATCGCCCCCAGATGTTCTATGTCTATCCGGAAGGGAATTGGGTCGAGTGCGCGATCGATTCGCCGTACTTCATGATCGGACGCACGTACTACGGCAAACCCATCTTGGATCGCCTGCTGACGTTCGAGACTCCCTTGCGTGCCGCCCTGGCGCTCGCCTTTCTGGCCTTTGATGCGACGCGTGCCAGTGTCACCGACGTCGGCTATCCGATTGACGTTGCGGTGATTTCAACGCAAAGCCGGCTTCCTGTTTATCAACGTTTGACCCAGGCGGATCTTGCCGAAACATCCGACAGCTGGGCACAGGGGCTCAAAGACATCCTTGGGCAACTGCCGATGTCCTGGGCCGATCCATTGCTCAACTCTGCCAGCTTTGATGCTGCCGGCCCTTCGGGTGTGTTGAATCCGCCGAACCAAGATCAAACTCAGAGTTAAGCGTGCCATGCCGACCATCAAAGTTGAAAGCCAGCTTCAATACGACGTGCGTCAGCCGACCAACATGTTGTTCAAAATCGCAGCGGCTCGCACCGATCGGCAGGAGGTGCACAATGAGCGTCTGACGGTCCACCCGGAGATCCAGATGGAAACGCTGGACGTCGGCTTGGAAGGGAACACGATGCAGCGTCTGTCCGTGCAACCCTGCCAACTGACGATCGAATATGAAGCCGAGGTCGTCTCGATTTCTCAACCGACCGATCTGGGCAATGTTCCCGAATCAAACGTGGGCAGTCTGCCGATGGAGGTCTTGCCCTATCTCAACCCGAGCCGGTACTGCGAAAGTGATCTGCTGGGCCGATTCGCGTTTGAAGAGTTCGGTCAGGTTCAGCCCGGGCTGCTGCGAATCCAAGCGATCTGTGATTGGGTCAACGAACATCTCGATTACACGCCGGGAAGCACCGGCGTGATGACTACGGCGGCGGACGTTGTCTTGCAACGAACCGGGGTCTGTCGCGACTACGCACACCTGGCGATCGCGCTGTGCCGGGGCATCGGCGTGCCGGCGCGGTACGTGTCCGGCTATGCCGCCCAGTTGCAGCCACCCGATTTCCATGGATTCATGGAAGTGTTCTTGAGCGGTCAGTGGTACTTTTTTGATCCCACCGAGCTGGCCGCCGTCGACGGTCTGGTCCGCATTGCGACCGGTCGCGATGCCGCCGATGTCCCCTTTGCGACGATCACCGGGGACGCGGGACTGACGTCGAAAAACGTCAGCGCCGTTTTCTTGCCCGAGTGAGCGGCCCGGGTTGGAATGACAGTTGCACGCTTATATCCCACCACGTCGGTCAGACGATCTCGACACTTCACACTAGCCGTTCCCCCGGTGACGCAGTTGCGCAGCGGAAGCCCGTGAGAGAGGTTTCCAGCCCGTCATTGGTGGGTCGACAGGCGGCGAGCGAGCCCCAATGCGCTCTGGGGAAGTGAGCCTTTGTCGGCGATTGAACAGCCTGCGCCGCAATGAACGACGATCGACCACACTGGTCGGCAATCGACCAGCCTGAAGGGGATCGCCCCAGGGGGCGCGTCAATCGTTCATCCGTGGAGAATCGCGCCGGCCGACGTCCATTCGATGTGCCCTCAACCAACAGGAAAACGATTAAAACGCCGAAAATTGTCGTCACGACGACCGGAACACAGAGCTGGCGGATTCGCACCGCAGGCAAGGAAGCAGCCGAGCATTCACGACGCGTGTTCGCATCTCGAGGTCTTCAATGCAGTCAAATCAATCGACGCGAAGACGGATTTGCATTCCAGGCCCAGGTCCCATCAGATTCCCCCGAACCGGCGGGTGGGGCATCCATCTCGAACGCTTTCTGAGCACCTTAGCGACGCTTAAGGGGGCCTGGCGCCGCCGCGATTCTCTTTGGCATACCACTTGCCATTCCTTAGGGCGTTGTTTGTACCTACCACAGGCGGGCTGTCTGCCCGGCCACTGACACGGATCCAAGAATCAATGAGCTCGATCATCGAATCTGAAAACCATCCCCAACCCAATGACACGATTCCTCAGGTGCTTGCGCCGCCCAGCGAGAGTTTGAACGTTGAGGCGGCCGGCGAATTGAACATCTGCCTGATCAGCTTGCACGGGCTGATCCGCGGCACCGACCCCGAGCTCGGCTGCGACGCCGACACCGGTGGCCAGGTGAAATACGTCTTGGAACTCGCTCGCGAGCTGGGAGCGCGGTCGAACGTCCGTCAGGTGCAACTTTTAACCCGACAGATCATCGACCCCAAGGTCTCGGAGGACTATGCGGTTCTGGAAGAGCCGATCGGTGAGTGCGCCAAGATCGTTCGCATCCCCTTCGGGCCGAAACGGTATTTGAAGAAAGAATCGCTGTGGCCCTACATCGAGATGTTCATCGACCAGACACTCGCGCACTTCAAACGCCACGGGATACCCGATGTGATTCATGGCCACTACGCCGACGCCGGCATCGCCGGGGCGCACCTGGCGCAGCTGCTGCATCTGCCTTACATCTTTACCGGGCACTCGCTCGGCCGGGTCAAACGCCAGCGGTTGTCGGGGGGCAAAACGAACCCCGAAGCGTTGGAAAAGAAGTACAAGTTCACGCAGCGGATCGAGGCCGAAGAGACGGCGTTGGAGACGGCCGCGATGGTCGTCACCAGTACAAATCAGGAAGTGAAGCAGCAGTACGAGCTGTACGATCATTACGTCCCGGCGAGGATGGAAGTGATCCCGCCGGGCGTCGACCTGTCCAATTTTTCTCCGCAGGCCGCCCCCAATCACGAACCGGAAATCCACAAGGCGCTCGAGCCGTTTCTGCGCGATCGCGACAAGCCAATGATCTTGACGATGGCGCGCCCGGATGAGCGAAAGAATCTGGAGATGCTGGTCCAGGTTTACGGCGAAAGCGAAGAACTGCAGAAGATCGCGAACTTGGTCTTGATCCTGGGCACGCGAGACGATTTGCGGGAGCTCCCCAAGGGGCAGCAGACGATCATCACGAATATCTTGCATTTGATCGACAAGTACAACTTGTACGGCAAGGTGGCCTATCCCAAGACCCATCGCCCGTGCGACGTGCCCGATCTGTACCGGATGGCGGCGCAGTCCAAAGGCGTCTTCATCAACCCCGCGCTGACCGAGCCATTCGGACTGACCTTGCTGGAAGCCGGCGCGACCGGGCTGCCGATCGTCGCGACGAACGATGGCGGACCGCGGGACATCATTTCCAACTGTGAAAACGGGCTGCTGATCGATCCGCTCGACGCCGGCGAGATCGAACGAGCGTTGTTGCGGGTGCTGACCGAAGAAGACGTCTGGCAAAAATTCTCGCAGGCGGGGATCGCGGGGACGCGCAAGCACTATGCCTGGAGCAACCACGCCTCGCGTTATCTCCGCGACGTGAAAGAGATCCTGGAACGGGCAACGTACCCCAGTTCGGTGAACCGTCCGGTACGTCGGCTGCCGCAATTTGATCGCATGATCATTACCGATTTGGACAACACGCTGACCGGCGACGACGAGGCCCTGGGACGGTTTGCGGACCTGATTCGCGAGAACGATCACATCGGATTCGGCATCGCGACCGGACGGCGACGCGACAGCGCGTTGGAATTGATCGAGTCGCTCGGGTTGCCGCAACCGGATCTGCTCGACACCGATGCGGGGACTCAATTGCACTACGGGGAGTCGATGACCCCTGACCGGACCTGGCAGAAATCGATCGGTTATGCCTGGGATCGGGACGGGATCCTCGCCTGTCTGGAGGAGCTGGAAGGGTTGACCCCGCAGTCGGAAGACCGACAATCCGAATTCAAAGTCAGCTTCGATATGGACCCGAGTAAAATCACGGTCACAAACGTCAAAAAGAAACTGCGAGAAGCCGGACTGAGGGCTAAGGTGGTGTTGTCCCTCGGAATGTTTTTGGATGTAATCCCGGTCCGGGGTGGCAGTGACCTGTCGATGCGGCATGTGCTCTGGAAATGGGGCTTCCAGCCGGATCATGTCCTGGTCGCCGGTGATTCGGGCAACGATGCCGGCATGTTGCTGGGGCGAACCTTGGGCGTCGTGGTCGCCAATCACAGCCGCGAACTGGATCGACTGAAGAATCGACCGCGCATCTATTTCGCAAACACGCCGCACGCGGGCGGAATTCTGGAAGGCATCGAGTACTACAACTTTTTGGACAAAATCGTAATTCCCAATGATCGGATTGATTGACTACGGTACGGACACCCAGGCAGAGCTTGATGAGCTGTCATTTCAGGCCGATCTATCACTGCAACGGCTCAAGCCGCGGTTGGAGCAGGTTTGGGAACAGTATTCGACATCGGATGAGCGACAAAAGATCTTCGAGACGCGATTGCGAGAGCATTGGCGACCGTTGTTCGCGCAGCTGCATGAACTCTACAGCGGACGCTACGATTTCTTTTATCATCTCGAACAGGTGCTATTGACCTGCGCGCTGGCATTCGCCCAGCGCAGCGAGGACCTGTGTGAAATCGACCGCCATCGGGTGATCGAGCCGGATTGGTTCCAGTCCGAAAACGTGGTCGGCGGCGCCCTCTACGTCGACCTGTTCAGCGACAATCTGAGCCGGTTGCGCGAGCACGTCGGGTACTTCAAGGACCTGGGGCTGACCTACTTGCACTTGATGCCGTTGTTTGCGGTCCGTCCGGGAAACAACGACGGCGGCTATGCGATCAGCAACTATCGAACCATCGCGCCCAGCCTGGGAACGGTGGAAGATTTGAAGCTGCTGGCCGATGACCTTCGCGAAGCCGGCATCAGCCTGGTGCTGGATTTCGTGTTCAACCACACGTCGGACGATCACGAGTGGGCTCAGCGAGCCCAGGCCGGACAACGGGAATACCAGGAGTTCTATTACACCTTCGCCGATCGATCGGTGCCGGAGCAATACGAACGCAACCTGCGCGAGATCTTTCCCACCGTTCGCCGCGGTAACTTTACCTGGCACGACGGCATGGGACGCTGGGTCTGGACCACGTTCAACAGCTTTCAGTGGGATCTGAACTACAGCAACCCCGCCGTGTTTCGAGCGATGCTCGATGAGATGCTGTTTATCGCCAACCTGGGCGTCGACTTTCTGCGTCTCGACGCGGTGGCGTTTATCTGGAAACAGATGGGCACCAGTTGCGAAAATCTGCCCCAAGCACACTTGGTCATCCGCGCGTTCAATCGGTTGGTGCGTTTGGCCGCGCCGGCGCTGGTGTTTAAATCCGAAGCGATCGTGCACCCCGATGAAGTCGTCAAGTACATCGACAAGAATGAATGCCAGGTCTCCTACAACCCGACGTTGATGGCTTTGCTGTGGGAATCCCTGGCGACCCGGCGAACCGATTTGTTGGTGCGAACACTCTCGCGACGTTTTTCATTGCCCGATGGCACGTCGTGGGTCAATTACCTGCGCTGCCACGACGACATCGGCTGGACGTTCGATGATGACGACGCGGCGTCGATCGGAATCAACGCCTACGACCATCGCAACTTCCTCAATGCGTTCTATTCAGGTCAGTTCGAAGGTTCCTTCGCCAGGGGTGTTCCGTTCCAGCACAATCACGAGACCGGCGACATGCGGATCTCGGGAACCATGGCGTCACTGGCCGGGTTAGAACGGGCGATCGAGCAAGAAGACGAAGAAGGCAAGGAACTTGCGATACGACGGATGATGCTGCTGCACGGCGTCACACTCAGCATCGGCGGAATCCCCTTGTTGTACATGGGCGAAGAGTGGGGCATGTTGAACGACTACTCCTTCACCACCGACCCCGCCAAGGCCGGCGATTCCCGCTGGATTCACCGGCCGCGGATGAAGTGGGAGTACTTGGAAGAGCTGGATGACGAATCCGGACGCGACTCGATTCGCCGACGCATCTTCCGTTCGCTGCAATCGATGATCGCGATCCGAAAACGCACGCTGGCCTTCGCCGGCCAGGAAATGAAGCTGTTTCCGACCGGCAACCATCACTTGCTCGGTTACGTCCGCTCCAACGAAGCGTCCAACGTCGTCGTGGTGGCGAACTTCACCGAACACGCCCAGGTCTTGGACGCAAATCGATTGCGGACCGCCGGACTCGGTCGTTTCTTTAAAAATCTGCTCAACGATGTCGAGTACGGGACCGCCGAACCCGTGCTGCTGCAGCCGTATGAACTGCTGTGGCTCAAGAGGATTTAGCCCAATACCCGCTAACTCCACTAGGTTTTGATCAGGGCAGGGCCCGTAGGCTGGCGCCAAACGGCTGATCATCAATTGACATTAGCCGGTTCGCGCCAGCGCGAGCGGCGCCCATCCATGTCGATTTAGCGGTATTCGGTTTGGCCGAATCGGCCGAACGCCTTCGTCGCCAAATTGAGTGGCTCCGCTCAACAGACTCGCGTGCCGACCAATCACTCCTCGCGTCGACCGAGGTGATACATCAATCCGTCTCGGACTCCTTCCGGGCCGATTCCGTTGGCCAAGTACAGCCATTGTTGATCCCGCATCGCGTCCCTGGTTTCGGCACGCAATTGTTCGTCCGCGTTCCCCACCAGCACGGCGCGAACCCCGCTGGTCATTGCCGCGGTGTCATTGCCGGAGTCCCCGGCGAACACGATCGATGCGGGATCGATCGAACGACGGGTTGCCCACCAATGGATTGCCGAACCCTTGTTGACGTTGATCGGAAGGATGTCCAACAAACCGTCACCGGTTTCCGGATCGCGGCTGATGGTGAATGCGAGCGGGCAATCGAACTCGACGATCCACATCGCGACTGACTCGCGGACCGCCGAAACGGCCCGGTGCGGAAAGTCGAAACTGCACTTCAGCGGCGTCTGTTGACGCGGATCTTGTGGCGTCAACCATTCGACACGCTCGCAGAGCGCGGATTGGATGCTCGCATTGGTCCAGCGTCCCATCCGATCCAGCAAGGCCTGTTCGTAATCGCGGTCCTGCTCGTAACTGCCATCCTCGCCGCGATGCCAGATGGTGGACCCGACGTCGCACAGGATCGAAGCCGGATGCGGCAAGTCGAATTGCGTGATCGCTTCGAACGTCAGCTCGAACGAACGTCCGGTGACAAAGATCAGCTGCAGGGAATGTTCTTCAACCAGACTGCCCAAATGCTTGACCGCCGCGTGTTGCTCTGGAGTTTCATGAACTGGGATGAACGTTCCATCCAAGTCGGTGGCGAGCGTCGTGACCGTCGAGTTTGTTTTCAAATTCATGGGCATGCTGAACGTGGTCTGCTGGGAACGCCGATCGATGGATCGACGACTTTTTGTCGAACGGGCACTTCTGCTCGTTCTCCTTCTCTCTCTATCTCCATCGCAGTTTCTCAGAAGAGCAAACGCAGTGCCAATTGCCAGCCTATCCGAGGGATATGAACCTGCACCGCATGGTGGGTCAGGCTGCATTGAACAAGTTCGACGCCTCGGACGCCAGGCTGATTGATCCGCTCAGCCCTGCCATTTCCTCAATCATCCCGTCGGATATCCCCTCGCAAGAGCATAGACACCACCCCCTGACAAGCATAAGCTCTTGCCTGGCGGATGCTATCTGGGGGGCTCGACATGCTCCCCTGGGAATCGATCAACGGATTGCCGGCCCGACGTCGCGAGGGTGACGAGGACGCCGTCGGTGTGTTGGTGCGATTTCACTTGCGAGCAGCCAACACTGGGACATTTTTTGATCTGCACACGCATCGGGGAAACATGACATGAGACGTCGAAATGCACACCGGTCAACGCGTCAACGCACTGCACTTTCGAAACGACTGCGTCGCCCGACCCTGCGTCCCCGCTTGGAACGACTGGAAAATCGCCGAGTGCTGGCCGCAGTTTCAGGGCTGATCACCAGCAACCTGACGTTCACCGACCCGTCCGATCCAGTGGAGTTCGTCGCCGACACTCAGATCGCGTCGGGGGTGATCGTCGAGGTCGGAGCAAACGTCCCGATCAGGATTTTTGAAAACGTCAACGTCACCGTTGATGGAATGTTGAAGTTCGACCATTCGGCCGGCGTCGAGATCACCGATGGAAGTGGTGGACAGGATTCCGGAATCGTCGTCAGCGGGACAGGGACGCTGGACATCGACGACACCGACTTCACGCGTCGCACGATCAGCAACGCGTTTGACCGAACACGCATCGCGGTCGTGGCGGGCGGGAAATTCATGGCGACCGATTCCCGTTTCGACTGGGATACGGTTGTGTTCGATGACGGCAGTCTGATTGCCGATGCCTCCACGACCTGGGTCCAAAGCAATGAGTTCAATCAGCCGATCTCGGTGCCCTATCAACACCTGCAAGATGCCTCACGACTTTCGGACAACCTGCGTTTTGAAGACATCAACATCCTGGCCGGCTCACTGCCGACCGGGGAAACACTGGACCTGAATCTGATCGGTACGGCGACGACGGTTGATCTTCGCTACGTGTTCCCGAGCGGATTCGAGATCCAATCCAACTCGACGCTGTCGGTCAATCAGGGCGTCTCGGTGTTGTTGAAAGAAGACCAACAGATTTCGGTTGATGGCACGTTGAAGTTTGACAACGCAGCATCGATGGTCGCCGAAGACGGTTACAGCGGTCAATTCGCCGGGATTTCGGTCAATGGAACGGGCACGCTGGACGTGATCAACACGGACTTCACGCGTACCAACACCGGCAACTTTCAAGACGACATTCGCATCGACGTCGCCGCCGGTGGAAAATTCAAAGCAACAGACTCGCACTTCGACTGGGATTCCATCCGATTGAGCGATGGCAGTGTGATCAGCAACGGTGCCACGCCTTGGGTCCTGCGGAACGAGTTCACCCAGCCGATCTCAGTGCCCTATCCACACCTGCACGTTGCCTCACGACTTGCGGACAACCTGCGTTTTGAAGACATCAACATCCTGGCCGGCTCACTGCCGACCGGGGAAACGCTGAATCTGAATCTGATCGGTACGGCGACGACAATTGACCTGCGCTACGTGTTCCCGAGCGGATTCGAGATCCAATCCAACGCGACGCTGTCGGTCAATCAGGGCGTCTCGGTGTTGCTGAAAGAAGACCAACAGATTTCGGTTGATGGCACGTTGAAGTTTGACAACGCGGCATCGATGGTCGCCGAAGACGGTTACAGCGGTCAATTCGCCGGGATTTCGGTCAATGGAACGGGCACGCTGGACGTGATCAACACGGACTTCACGCGTACCAACACCGGCAACTTTCAAGACGACATTCGCATCGACGTCGCCGCCGGTGGGAAATTCAAAGCAACGGACTCACAATTCGACTGGGATTCCATCCGATTGAGCGATGGCAGTGTGATCAGCAACGGTGCCACGCCTTGGGTCGTGCGGAACGAGTTCACCCAGCCGATCTCGGTGCCCTATCCACACCTGCACGATGCCTCACGACTTGCGGACAACCTCCGTTTTGAAGACATCGACATCCTGGCCGGCTCACTGCCGACCGGGGAAACGCTGAATCTGAATCTGATCGGTACGGCGACGACGGTTGATCTTCGCTACGTGTTCCCGAGCGGATTCGAGATCCAATCCAACGCGACGCTGTCGGTCAATCAGGGCGTCTCGGTGTTGTTGAAAGAAGACCAACAGATTTCGGTTGATGGCACGTTGAAGCTTGACAACGCGGCATCGATGGTCGCCGAAGACGGTTACAGCGGTCAATTCGCCGGGATTTCGGTCAATGGAACGGGCACGCTGGACGTGATCAATACGGACTTCACGCGTACCAACACCGGCAACTTTCAAGACGACATTCGCATCGACGTCGCCGCCGGTGGGAAATTCAAAGCAACGGACTCACAATTCGACTGGGATTCCATCCGATTGAGCGATGGCAGTGTGATCAGCAACGGTGCCACGCCTTGGGTCCTGCGGAACGAGTTCACCCAGCCGATCTCGGTGCCCTATCCACACCTGCACGATGCCTCACGACTTGCGGACAACCTCCGTTTTGAAGACATCGACATCCTGGCCGGCTCACTGCCGACCGGGGAAACGCTGAATCTGAATCTGATCGGTACGGCGACGACGGTTGATCTTCGCTACGTGTTCCCGAGCGGATTCACGATCCAAGAGGAGGCGTTACTGTCGGTCAATCATGATGTGCGAACACTGCTCAAGGAAAATCAGCAATTCAACGTGAATGGCACCTTGCGATTCGACAACGCCGCGTCCCTGGTACTTGAAGATGGATACAGCGGGCAAACCTCGGGCATTTCAGTCAGCGCGACAGGCACGTTGGACGTGATCAAGACCGATTTCACCCGCATCAGCACGGGCAACCTCCAAGACATCGCTCGGATCTTTGTCCGTGGGAACTTCTTCGCCGAGAAGTCGCTTTTTGCCTGGGACAAGATCGAGATCGATCCGGCAGCGAGCGTCGTGTTTGACCGCAATGAGTTCTACACTCCGCTGCAAATCGACAGTTCGGCCCGGACAAACATTCGCATCAATGACTTCAGCAATCTGGCGTCCAACAATACCGGCATCGTGCTGGTCGGCGATTCGAATGCGGAAGTCGACTTGCGCTACAATTTCTGGGGCACGACGACTCCGGCACAAATTGACGCCAAGATCCTGGACAAGGTCGATAATCCCAGCCGCCCGCTGGCTGTGTACATGCCGCCGTTGCCCGCGCCGCGAGCCGGTTTCGGTGAAGTCACCGGGACCAAGTTCAATGACTTGAACAACAATGGACAACGCGACGCCGGCGAACCGGGACTCGGGGGTGTCCGGATGTACGTCGACGTGGACCGTGACGGACAGTACGACGTCGGTGAGCCCTTTGCCATCTCATCGGCGGACAACCCCTCGACGAGCGACGTGGATGAAACCGGCCGGTACACGATCATCGACCTGATCGAAGGAAGTCATGTCATTCGCGAAGTCGTGCCGACGGGATTCCAACAGACCTTTCCGATCGCGGCGGCGGTTTCGAGCACGATTGAATTTGATGCGACTGGGCCGGAGTCGGGGATCACGCTTCCCGGCGTGACCGATTTCAGTTTTTCCGGGGCGCACTTCGCCGGCGGAACCGTCCTCAACACGGGCATGCCGGCATTGAACGCGTCGGGGCTGTTCGCTTACGAAATCAACGACACGGAGGGGAGCGTGGAGTTCAACCGCCCGATCGATTCGACGCGGTTCTTCTTCGTTCATGCCGGCCCCACCCCTGCGACGGCGACGGCCTACGGTGTGGACGGGACCGTGTTGGGACAGGTCACCAGCCGGCTGGCAACGGTCAACGCCGATCCGGCGAACTTTGTCACACTCGATCCGACCGATCCGATTTCGCGAATCGTGTTTAGCGGTGGTGTGGTAGATCAATTCACATTCACCAGCACTGCGAACGATCAGTCGCATCTGGTGCATCTTGGCGAAGACGAGGTGGTTGGCGCCATCGATTTTGGCAATCACCAAGCAACGCCGACGCTGGTGGTCACGCACTTCATGGCCAACCACAACGGCTTTGTCGCGCACTTCAATCGCTCGCTCGATGACACCGACTTAAACCTGTACGACGACTTTGCCCAATCCCTCGGGCCGGCGGATGTCGTCGTGCAAGGTGCCGCAACGGGAATCGTGAGTGGATCACTGGTCGTCGCTGAAACCGGGCGCAGCGTGACCTTTGTCCGCACCGGTGGTCCCTTGGAACCGGACCACTACACCGTCACCTTGCGCAGTGCAACCGACGGATTCAAAGACGACCAGGGCGAACGCCTCGACGGCAACGAAGACGGAACCGTGGGGGACGATTTCATTCGCGGCTTTGTGATCGCGACGCCGGCGGCCAATGACGTGACCATCTCAATCCCCGAATTCGCCCGCGGAGCCGGCCAGACGGTCAATCTGCCCGGCAACGCCGACTCCGGAATCCCTGTGACGCTAAGCACCGGGCACGATGTATCCAGCGTCGACTTTGAACTGGCATTTGATCCCAACCTGTTGACGCTGAGTGGGTTTTCCACCGACATCTCCGGCGCGGTTGCGGCGTTCCATCTGGTCAACCCCGGATTGGCACGCGTCACCGTCAGCAGTCCGAACGAGTTTGCGGCCGTGGAGGGTGTGATGGAACTCGGACGATTCGCCGCATCGGTTCCCGCCTCCGCACCCTACACGGCCAAACAGGTCTTGGACCTGCGGACCGTCGAGGTCCGCGATAGCGCCCCATTGCCTGCGCTGCGTCCGACGCGTGACGATGATGGATTGCACGTCGCGGCTTATGTCGGCGACCACAACGCCAGCGGTTCGTACACCGGTGGCGACGTCACCCTGCTTCAACGCGTCGTGGTGGGCAGCGCTTCGGGGTTTGCCGACTACAAACTTGCCGATCCGCGGGTGATCGCCGACCTCAACCATAGCGGCGACCTATCCGGTGGCGATGCGACGTTGCTGCAACGCGTGATCATCGGCGTTCCGGTCGACGTGGTGCCGGCGATCCCCAGTGGCATTACACCACAAGCGGCCGACGGCCCCGATCCGCTGATCTTCATTCCGACCGACCTGAAAGCCTCGCCGACGACGACCGTCGCCACACCCGTGATGCTGACCGTGACCGAAGGTGACGGCATCACGCTCAGCAGTGTCGACTTGGTCATCGAGTTTGATCCCGACCGATTCGATGTTGCAAATTTCCGTCTGGGAGACTTGGTCCAAGATGCGGGCTTTAGCGCCCCCGCCGTCAATGTCCAGCGTCCGGGAATGATCCGGGTCACGATGTCCACCGCCGCGAGCACACCGCTGCTTGCCAACGGGACCACCGGGTCGCTGCTGGTGTTCGACATGACGGTCAAAAGCGACGCGTTGATCGGCGCTTCGACGATCAACTTGAGAGCCAATTTCGTTGACACGATCAGCCGGACGACGACCAATGCGACCAACGCAAACGTCCAAGAGTTGGTGCTGGTTCCGTCACCGACCAACGGCGCCAACGATCCGGTCGACGGAGCGATCACGGTGATGCCCGGTGTCCAGCAAATCACGGTCAACGATGGAACGAACAATCGCTCCCAGATCACGTCGTTGACGATTCAATTCAACACGATCTTGGACCATGGCTTGCTGAGCGATGCGTTCGAACTGGTCAATCTCGATCGGTTGCAAAGTGTCGGTGTGATCCATGTGTCGGCCGTGGACGATCCTGGGCTTGGCAAAACGATTGCGACACTCACCTTTGCCGGCGATTCCACGGTGCCACGCAACGGTTCAGGACTGTTCGCAAACTCTCTGGCCGACGGGAACTATCGCCTGGAGATCACCGCCGGCAACGTCCGCGCCGCAACCGAGGGTGAAATGACGGCCCCCTATCAGTTCGGCCAAACTTCACTCGACCAGTTCTTTCGACTCTATGGCGATACCGACGGCGACCGCGACGTCGATGGCCAGGACTATGGTCGTTTCGGACGGGCCTTCCTCAGCCAATCCGATGACCCAAATTACGACCCCTTCATGGATTCCGACGGCGATGGCGATGTCGATGGACAAGATTATGGCCGCTTCGGTTTGAATTTCCTGAAGAGGCTTTAGGAGGATGGCAGTCGGGTGCTGGCCAGGTCATCTTCCCCCGTCGCTGTCCCGGTTCGTTAGAATGCACGCCTCCCACCCTCCCCAGCCCACCCAGGACATGCATCATGAACCGTGCCGCTTCCCTCTTTGCATTGCTTCTCCTCCCCGTCGCACTCTTGGCGGCCGATGACTTTCCTAAACCCGTTCTCGTCGACGCGCAGCGTATATGGGACGCGGCTCCACACAACGCGTTCACCGATCTGGTGCGGTTTAACGAGCGTTGGTACTGCGTTTTTCGCGAGGGTCAAAAACACGTCTCTCCCGACGGCGCGTTGCGAGTTCTGACGTCGTCGGACGGTGAACATTGGAAGTCCGCGGCGCTCGTCACGTCGCAAGACTACGATCTGCGCGATGCCAAAATCACCGTCACTCCCGATGGCCGGCTGATGCTCGCCGGCGCCGGAGCGGCCGACACGCCGGAGGGACGACACCATCAATCGCTGGTCTGGTTCTCCGACGACGGCACCCACTGGAGTGCCCCCACCGCGGTCGGTGATCCAGACAACTGGCTCTGGCGGATCACTTGGCACAAGGGAAATGCGTACGGCTTCGGCTACGGTTGCGGCAAGGGCGATCGATGCCTGCGGCTGTTCAAAAGTTCCGACGGAAAGTCGTTTGAAACTCTGATCGAAAACGTTGACGTCGAAGGCACGTACCCCAACGAAACGTCCATCGTTTTCCTTCCCAATGACACGGCGTATTGCTTATTGCGACAGGACGGAAAACCCAACTCGGGCAACCTCGGTACGTCGCGTCCCCCGTACACGCATTGGGATTGGAAGCCCCTGGGAGTGCGGATAGGCGGTCCCGACATGATCCAGCTGCCCGACGGTCGTTTCGTCGCCGTCGTTCGTCTATACGATTCGCCCGTCCGTACGTCGCTCTGTTGGCTCGATCCGGAGACCGGCACGCTGACCGAAGCACTTAAGCTGCCGTCGGGCGGAGACACCAGTTACGCAGGGCTGGTTTGGCATGATGAGATGCTGTGGATCAGCTACTATTCGTCACACGAAGGCAAGACGAACATCTACTTGGCCAAGGTCCGCTTCGAAGGTTAAGCAGCCGCCGTTTGATCAGTAACTCCTGTCGCTCGGCAAGTCGACCGAATCCATGGTCGTTGCGAGGGGAGGTCGAACCGTCAATCGCGGCGTGCACTTCATCGTCCAAAGCCGCGTTCACAATCGGTCGGGATCCAGCACGACGTGACGGATGCTCGTGCGTTTCCACGTGTAAGTGATGTGAATCTTGTGGTCGGCGGTTTGAATGACGGCCGGATAGGAAAACTCGGCGCCGCGTTCGCGTTCCAACGTCAGCACGGGATTCCATTGTTTCCCGTCAGAGGAAAGGGCCACATTCAACATCGAGCGGCCGGCGGGGAACGGGCCGCGTTTGATGGTGTGGTTGTAGACCAGCAGATGCCGACCATCGGACAAGATCACCGCATCGATAACCGGCGTCCTGAAGCAGTTCAGCAACGGTGTGATCGTTGTCATCGAGGTAGGTCGGATAGTGCGGAATGTTGTTGCGAGCCGGAGTGTGCCCGCCATGCAGCCCGGTCATCAATACACTCCGTGACGACGTACACACCGGTCCTCCGGCATCGGCTTGGGTGAAACGGATTCCTTGCTGTGCCAGTCGGTCAATGTTGGGCGTGGCGATCAACTGCTGACCATAGCAACCGAGGTCACCGTAACCGAGATCATCGGCGACGATCAGCACGATGTTGGGAGATTCTGCCTGGGGTTCCATCGCATAGGAGGTCGCGGGAACCAAGCTAGCGGACAACAGACACAGCGCGCATACCCAAACAGAGTGATGACCCAGGAGTGGTTTCATGGAGTAAGCATCTTGACGATGGATGTGAAGCTTTCGTGGAATGGAGACCGCAGGATTTCAACCGCGATTGATGCTGTAACGGTATGTTACAATAATCTCCCGCACCGCAGTGGACATCGATCGATGTCGATTGCCCCACCCCCGACGTGCTGCTTCCATTGCCCACCTTGATCCAGCACCCCTCAATGATCACGACTGAACGAATGCGGAATTGACAGGCTGGAAGCCTATCCCACTTTTGACAAGCGATCATTTCCACGAGTGAATTTTATGAATCGAAACGGCTTCGTGTGTTGGTTGTTTCTGGTCTCCCTGGCCGCCGGAACGCTCGACGACAAACCCGTGTGGGCTGGTGAATTGCGCGCCGGAGCGGCATCGGTGGACATCTCTCCCCGCAGCCTGCCGGCGATTCGCAACGGTGGCTTCTTACAAGCTGAATGGAATCGTGTCGACGATCCGCTGCACGCTCGTTGTCTGGTGTTGTCCGATGGCGAGGAAACCATCGCGATCGCAATCGTCGATTCGTGCATGCTTCCCACCGACATTTGCGACGCCATCAAAGCGAAGGTGGCCGATCAGATTTCGCTACCGCCCCAACGCATCCTGATCAGCGCCACCCACACCCATTCAGCCCCTTCGGTGATGTCGTACTGCTTGGGCACCAGTCGCGATGAGGCGTATGTCGAATTCGTCGTGCCGCAAATCGCCCAGGCGATCGTGTCCGCGCACCGGAACCTGCGACCGGCAAAACTCGGCTGGACGTCCGTGGACGCGGAAGAACACACGAATTGTCGTCGCTGGATCACCCGCAGCGATCGGATCCGACCCGATCCATTCGGCGAAACGACGGTGCGGGCCATGATGCATCCGGGGTACCTGAATCCCGATTACGTCAGTCCGGCCGGCCCGGTCGATCCTCAACTGTCCGTGCTGAGCGTCGTTTCCGCCCAGGACGACGCGCCGATCTGCGTGTTGGCGAATTATTCGATGCACTACTTCGGCAGCAGTTCCGGCTTCTCGGCGGACTACTTCGGTGAAGTCGCCGATTTGCTGGAATCGCAAATCGCTCCAACGGATAACGCATCCGATCACACCTTCGTCGGCATCATGTCGCAAGGGACCAGCGGTGATCTGCATTGGATGAACTACGCCAAACCGCATCAACCTGTGAATCGAAAAGACTACGCCAAAGCGATCGCCGAACAAACATTGGCGGCGTGGAAACAAATCGAGCATCGGTCGGATCTGACGATCGCGATGGCCGAATCACGGATGAAACTCCGCAGGCGAGTTCCCGACGCCCAACGTCTGGCGTGGGCCAAGACAATCAACGAACAACGGGGTGAGCGTCCACCCAAAGATCGCCCGGAAGTCTACGCGCAACAGGCTGAGTGGATTGACGAGAATCCGGAAACAGAAGTGGTTTTGCAAGCCGTGCGGATCGGCGACCTGGGCATCACCGCACTGCCGAATGAAGTCTACGGCATCACGGGATTGAAACTGAAACAGCAAAGTCCGCTCGGCGAAACGTTTAACTTGGAACTCGCCAACGGCGCCGAAGGTTACATTCCGCCACCCGAACAGCATCGCTTGGGCGGATACACAACCTGGCCGGCACGTACGGCTGGATTGGAAATCGATGCGGAACCGAAGATCGTCGACCGCGTGCTGTCGCTGTTGGAATCCGTCTCGGGAAAGAAGCGGCGTCCGCTGGTCGATCCTCCCAACGCGTATTCCCGCGCCATCCTCGATGCCGAGCCCACGGCGTACTGGCGATTGGGCGACATGGTGGTCGACCGTGCGACCGATGCGACGGGCAATCATCATGCGACGTTCCAGGGCGGTGTCGCCCTTTATTTGCCGGGACCGAGCGGCCACGGATTCGGTGAAACTCCCAACCGCAGTGTCTACTTCGCCGGCGGCTCGTTAGAAGCCACCGTGAACTCGCTGTCGAATACCTACAGCATGTCGATGTGGTTTTGGAACGGTTTGCCCGCCGATGGACATGACCAAACGGGGACGCTGTTTTCGCGTGGCCGCGACGAATCAATGGAATCGTTATCGATCGTCGGTGGCGATCAAGGCATGACTTTGCTGGCGTTCGGCGATGGCTCGACACGGCACGTCGCTGCGACACCCCTGTCGACCAAAGCATGGCATCACGTCACGTTGGTGCTTGATGTCGATTCGATCAAGATCTACTTGGACGGCAACCCGAAACCGGAATTGGAACGGCCACTCCCGGCAAAGGACGGCTCACCGGCAGAGGAATTCTCATTCGGCCGATTCGACGGCAAGCTCGATGACATTGCCTTGTTCGCGCGAACGCTCTCCGCAGACGAAATTGGCGATTTGTTTCGCACCTCTGAAATGCAACCTCCGGCGCGTCCTCGACGGCCGTTCATTCAAAGCGAAAAACCGTCCAACGACGATTCGCTGAAACGGTACGCCGAAGCGGTTCGGACTTCGCAACCGATCGCCTATTGGCGGTTGCATGACGCCGACCGCCAGTCCGCCCGAGACGAACTGGGCGGCAACCACGCCCGTTACGAACCCCATGCCGGTCCCCGAAAACCTGGCACCGCGACGCCGAACTTTTCCGGCGGCAGAGTCTTGGCGGGCGTTTCCAAGCTGGACGATCAATACAGCGTCGAATTCTGGTTCCGGAATGAGCTCCCGATCACCAGCCGCCCGATCACCGCCTACCTCTTCACGCGAGGGGTCGACGGCGCCAACGGTGCCCCCGGTGACAACCTGGGACTCGGCGGAACGCACACTGCCACGGGACGATTGTTGGTGTTCAACGGCAACGAACGCGGGGAATCAGTGACCGGCAAGACGTTGCTTGTCCCCGGTGGCTGGAACCATGTGGTGATGACGCGACAGGGAGCCAAGGTAACGGTCTTTTTAAACGGCGAGATTGAAATCGAGGATCGGCTTCCCAAGACCTATCCCGATGGTTGCGGAGAACTTCAAATCGGTGGTCGCAATGACAATTTCGCCAATCTGCAAGGGATGATCGACGAGGTGGCGGTGTACGATCGGGCGATCACATTGGAAGAAGCCAAATCTCATTTCGCGGCCGCTGGCGTCAAACCGACTCCCGTTGAAAACACCACAACGCAGCCCCAACAGGAAGCGGAACCGACACCGATCGCAGCGGCCGATTCCCTGGAAAAGATTCATGTTCGCGAGGGTTATCACGTCCAGTTGGTCGCCAGCGAACCGCAGTTGAAGGATCCGGTTTCGATCGACTGGGGACTCGATGGCAAACTGTGGGTTGTGGAAATGGCCGACTATCCGTTGGGCATCGATGGGCACGGCAAACCGGGCGGCCGGATTCGCGTCTTGGAAGATCGGGATGCGGACGGGTACTACGAAACATCCACGTTGTTTGCCGACGACCTCAGTTTCCCGCCCGGAATCCTGGTCTGGGGCAATGGCATTCTGATTACCGCCGCACCGGAGATTCTGTATCTGGAAGACAGCAACGGGGATGGCAAAGCCGACGTCAAACGAACGGTCTTCAACGGGTTCCTGGAAGGCAACCAGCAACTGCGTGTCAACGGGTTGCGCTGGGGGTTGGACAACTGGGTCCACTGCGCCAGCGGCAGCCATCATGCGGGGTACGGCAAAGGCAACCAAATCACGTCGGTGATCACGGGCGAGAGTCATCAAATCGGCAGCCGTGATTTTCGCATTCGGCCTGACACCGGCGAGATCGATCCGCAGAGTGGTCCCTCACAATACGGACGCAATCGAGACGACTGGGGCAACTGGTTCGGAGTGCAAAACAGTCGACCGCTTTGGCATTACGTCTTGGCCGATGAAGACATCCGTCGCAATCCGCACTTCGCCCCGCCGGATCCGAAGCATCTGGTCGTCACACCGGTCAATCCTCCGGTGTTTCCCGCCGCACAACTGCAAAAGCGTTTTCACAGCTTCAACCAATCCGGACGTTTCACGTCAGCCTGCTCGGCAATGATCTATCGCGACGACGTGCTATTCCCGCAAGCCGACGACCAGCAGCACGCGTTTACCTGCGAGCCGTTTCACAACTTGGTTCAACACAACATCATCACCGAGGACGGCGTCAGTTTTGACTTCCACCGAGACCCGGCCGAGGATGTCGTTGATTTCTTTGCCAGTGAAGATCGCTGGTGCCGGCCGGTGATGGTCCGCACCGGCCCCGACGGCGCGCTGTGGGTTGTCGATATGTATCGCTACATGATCGAACATCCCCAATGGCTGCCTCAAAACGGCAAAGATGAGCTGAGACCGTATTATCGGTTGGGAGAAAACCATGGCCGGATCTATCGCATCCTACCCTCCGGCAAGCATCCGGGAATGCCAAAGATCGACGACTCGCGTGAAGGATTGCTGCGTGCCATGGCCAGCTCGAACGGCTGGCAGCGAGACGCGGCACAGCGCACTCTGGTTCGCACGAAGGACATGGCAGCGGTTCCGCATCTTCGATCGATGGCAACCGCCGACGACCGTCCACGCCAGCGACTGCAAGCCCTGTGCACACTCGATGGGCTGCAGGCGCTGAACGCTGAAGTCTTGCAGACGGCGTTGCGTGACCCGCATCCGGGAGTCCGCCGCCAAGCCGTGCGATTGGCTGCCAGACATGTGGTCGAGGTACAGACATTGGCGTCGCTGATCGAGGACAAGGACGCCAAGGTGCGATTACAGCTCGCGGCCACGCTGGGGGCGTACGACGATCCGCTCGCGTCCCAAGCACTCGCAAGTCTGGCGTGGCAGTCAGCCGACGATGCGTACATCGTTGCCAACGTGATGAGTTCGCTGAGTGATCGCAACCTTACCGAGGTGCTGAATGCCTTCATGGCGATCGCGTCTGATTCATCGGCGCGCGACCGAAGCGCCCACCCATTGCAACGACAGTTATTCGCACAGGTCGCGGCCTTGGGGGATGTCGACGCTATCGGTCAAACCATCGCCAGCCTCGTGGGACGGTCAGACTTGCCCCCAGAACCATGGCAGCTGTCCGGGTTGGCCGAGCTGCTCGATGGTTTGGAAAAACGCAAGTTTTCGATCACACAGCTTTCCGATGCTCAGCAACAGTTGATCGCCGGATCGATCCAACAGGCGCGGAGCGTGGTTTCCGAAGCGTCGGGAACGTTGACCCCCATGGTCGACAGTGCGCTGCGTCTGTTGTTACGACAACCAGGCGATCACACCCATGACATGCGGCTGCTCGCCGAGTTGCTGGTGCCGCAATCGACGGTGGAGTTGCAACTGGCGGTGGTGGATCGATTGGCCGACCAATCCGATCCGCAAATTGGGGACGCCTTGCTGTCCGGCTGGCCGTCCTACGGTCCCGCGCTACGATCACGTGTACTCGACGTGCTGTCCGGTCGCACGGCGTGGAGTTCGGCGCTGTTGGCGGCGGTGCGTTCGGAACAACTTTCCAGTGGCGAAATCGGTCCCGCGATCCGTGAACGGCTGTTGGCGACCAAGGACAAAACGCTTCAAGCCGGCTGGACGAAAGCCTTCGCGTCTTCGACCAGCCCAGACCGTAGAAAGGTGATCGAAGACTACCAAAACGCATTGACGTTGGTCGGTGACTTGGAACGGGGAAAGAAGGTGTTTGCCAAGAGCTGCGCCGCCTGCCATCGACTCGGAAACGTCGGCCATGAAGTCGGCCCCAACCTGGCGTCGATCACCGACAAACGTCCCCACGTGCTGCTGTCGAACATCTTGGACCCCAGTGCCGCGGTCGAAGCACGCTATCTGACGTACATCGTGCTGAGCGATGACGGCCGCGTCCGAAACGGATTGTTGGGCACCGAGACGGGCAGCAGCATCACGCTGTTGTCCGGCGAAGGCAAACGGGAAACGATCCTGCGATCGGAGATTGAAGAGTTACGGGCATCGGGAAAATCGCTGATGCCTGATGGGTTGGAAAAAGAACTTTCACCACAAGACGTCGCCGACCTGATCGTGTTGTTGCGGTCCAATCCGACGACGACGGATTGAGAGATCAGCCGTTTGACGCCAACCAGTCCTTCCGGTGCAGCAATACGCAGAGCCTGCGAGACCTTTTGTTCCAACGCGAATCGATAGCTATCGGGCGACACGAACACCAAGCTTTAAGACCGGCACTGCCGTCGTGCCATCATTTGCAACGACGACATAGGGCTGGCCTCGACGCCATTGGGTAGGAGCAAATCGTGATTTGGGATCGGGATCCAAGTGGTACTGGTATCGTCCGGGCGCGAGTGGGAGGTGCCGAATGGCAATCCCGGCTTGCTGAGTCGTGAAGCATTGAAAACCACCATCGCCGCCGTCGGGCCCAATCAGAGTCATTCCGATGATCACACCTGCGACCGGTTCGCCGCTATCCATCGCAACGACCTTGGCCAGTGGAGGCCCGGTGACAGTCGCTTGTTCTTTGATGACACGGTCGTAGAACGTCGATCGATGGAGCGCCTGCTGAGCCATTGCCCGTTCGTATTTGAAATGCAGAAATGCAACAGCGCAGGTTGCAATCGCAGTCATTGCAAGTAACGAAGCGATCGAAAATTGCCTGCGTCTGGTTATCGTCATTGGGATCGCTGCAGGAAGTTCCCTGCGACTTTCTCGTTCGAAAGAATCGTCATCGCAAGCACCGTTCCGATGGCAGGCTGGTGTGGGGCAAGTCGAGATTTAGTTGCGTCTGCCCCGCCGACAAGATAGCATAATCTCCGCAATCGCTTGTCGACAAACAGATTCACGCCCGCCTGCACCATGGTTCGCGATTCACCACGCGAGATCATTGCCCACCACCCATGCACGCTGCTTGTTCCCACCGGACGACGCAACGGCACCTCCCACGGAAGCATCCATCCATGTATTCGTCGCTTCGTTTCAGGCTGCACCTTGCCGCCGCCCTTGTTGGTTCCCTGAGCCTCTTTTTCGGTAGCGTGACCGTCGTTGCGGAGACACCGACCAAACTGCTTCGCGCCGGTGCGTTCGCGATCGACATCACTCCGACCAAGTTCCCCGTCAGTTCGGCCGGCAGCATGACGCATCGGATGGCCGACAAGGCACATGACCCGCTGCACGCACGGTGTCTGGTGATGGACAACGGCCAAACGACGATCGCATTGGTGACCTGCGACAGTTGCATGATTCCGCGCGAGATCTACGACGCGGCCAAGCAACGGGCGTCCGAAGCGACCGGCATTGAAACCGATCACATCCTTTGCTCGGCCACCCACACGCACACCGCGGTGACGGCGACACCCACCTTTCAAAGCATCGTCCAAGACGACTACCTCGAGTTTCTTACCCAGCGAATTGCTGACGGGATCGTCCAAGCCCATTCGCAATTGGAACCGGCTCGCGTGGGTTGGGCGATCGGAAACAATCCGCGGCAGGTGTTCAACCGCCGCTGGTTCCTGCGTCCCGGAAATTCCTTGGCTGATCCGTTCGACCGTGGCACCGACAAGGTCCGGATGAATCCCGCCGCGAACAGCAAGAGCCTGCTGCAACCGGCCGGCCCGATCGATCCCCAAGTCCCCGTCTTGGCGGTCCAGGCCATTGATGGTCGCCCGATCGCGATGTGGGCCAACTACTCGCTGCACTACGTCGGCGGCGTGCCGGCCAACTCGCTTTCGGCGGATTACTTCGGCGAATTCGCTCGTCAGTTCTCGCGATCAATCGACGCCGACGACACAAAGCCCGCGTTCGTCGCCGCGATGACCAACGGAACCAGCGGTGACATCAACAACATCAATTTCTTTGAAGGCGCCGCACGGCAGCAACCGTTCGAACAGATCCGACTGGTCGCCGCCGATGTCGCGGCATCCGCACTCGTCGCGTACCAACGGATCGAGTATCTGGATTGGGTGCCGTTGAAAATGCGGGAAACCGAAATCGAACTCGGCGTGCGCCGCCCCGACGCTGAAGAATTGGCCCGCGCGGAGGAATTGATCGCCGAAGCCGGACCGGGCCCGTGGCGCGACCGCCGGTTAATCTATGCCAACGAAACGCTGGATCTGGCCAAGTACCCCGAGACGGTCCATGTCAAGCTTCAAGCGATCCGGATCGGTGAGTTGGGAATCGTCAGCAGTCCCTGTGAAACATTCGTCGAGACGGGCTTGGCGATCAAGAAACACAGCCCCTTGAAACCGACCTTCACGATCGAACTGGCCAACGGATACAACGGCTACCTGCCGACTGCGGAGCAACACACGTGGGGTGGTTACGAAACCTGGCGTGCCAAGTCCAGCTATCTGTCCGCCGATGCCGAACCGCTAGTGCGACAGACCTTGCTGGACTTGCTCGAACAGGTTTCGCAGTAGTGTTGATGAAGGCCCGGGTGATTCACGCAGGGTGGGTCAAATCCGCGACAACCTTGGAGGTGCACGCCAGCGGCGTGCCACAACAAAGCTTGGGGTCGCGTCAGCGCCCCCCACACGCATCAATTTGAGAAGTAACCCTCCCGTGTGCGGGAGGGTCGAGCGCAGCGAGACATCTGAGCTCTGAGCAAGTGGCTTGTTTTCGGATTTCAGGAATTTTCGAGGTAGGGGACGATACCGGGTAATCGGCGTTTGAGAGTTTCAATGTATCGACCACAGTCGAACGGGATGCGGGTCTGCCAGACGCGGTAGAGAATCCGGATCCAACTACGTGCGAGCTTGCGTAGCACCGCGTGGTGTTTCATTCCTTGGGCTCGTAACATTTGGTAGCGAGCTTTGGTCCACGGACACCATGTCCGGGCTGCGGCTGCAAACTCATGAAAGGTTTGGCGAAGGTATTTCGGGCAGGCATAGCGCCGTTGAACATGACGCTGCTTTCCGCTTTGACGCGTGATGGGTGCGATTCCGCTAAAGGAAGCCAGTTCATCGGCATCGGACCAGCGATCACGCTGCGAACCGAACGCACACAGAAGTCGAGGCGCAAGTGCTGGGCCGGCTCCTCGGAGCGAGGAGAACAGGTGGGCATCGCCGTGAGCCTTGAACGACTCGCTAATCTGTTGGTCGAACTGCTCAATCGTTTTGATGGATCCTTCGATTTGCTGAGCCAAATGCTTAACCGTCATGGACATGGGAGTGATCAGGGCAGAGTCATCGCAGAGCAACGGCGAGCTACGAATGGCATCGAGGGCTTCTTTTTGCCGCTCCTCATTTCGGACTCCGTGTTCTCGCAGAACCCGAACAATCAACCGACGATCAGCACGACGGAGTTGCCTGGGATCAGGCCACCGCTTGAGTACAGCCAGTAGCAAATCCAGCTGGTGGGATTTGCCGAACAGCTCCAAAACTACAGGAAAATACTGTTTAAGTACGCTGATAAGCTGCTGACGCAGTTTTGTTTGGCTGCCTACGATGAAGCGTCTTTGCTCGCAAAGCCGGTTCAGCAATCGCGTCTGCTCATCATCAGGCAGCCATGCCTTAAGGGTCTCGATTCGTTCGCGAAGAAGCCTGGCCAGATACATCGCGTCGGTAGGATCACTTTTGCCATCGCCACCCGGATAGCTTTCTCGATAGCGAGAGAGTTGTTTAGGGTTAATCGGGTAGAGAACGATGTTCTGACGGAACATCAAGGCATGGATCAGGGGGCCCTTGGACTGTTCGAGCATGATCGCGATTTTCCCGCCCTTGGCTTTCTCAGTCATCTTGGCGATCCATTGGTTGATCGCTTCGGGGGTGTGGGGCAGTTCCATCGCCGATTCTCTGCCTTGAGAATCAATGATGTGGCAGTCATGTTTCTGATCAGCCCAATCGATTCCAACAAAAAGCGCGATGGATTGGTTGAGTGTGGGTGAATTGTCGTTCATGCTGTAGTCTCACCGAGTTGAAAGGCTTGTGTGATTGGTAGTCCAGCCTCACCCACTTCGGAAACCTTATAGAGAGCCCGCTAAGCTACATCTGAGTGATCCGTTTTGGGATGAAGCGAGCGGTGTGCTCGGAAGTCTCGCTAAGCCGTCATGCGGCTGGGGAGGGGATCCGTAGCACTCCGCTGGCTACCGCTTCAAATAATAATCAGCGCGGCGTTGAGAATCCGCCATGCCAAAGCTGCGCTGCGGAAAGGGCTGCGCGATGGCAAGGACGCTCAACGCCGAACACTGAGGAGATGCTATAAGGGGAGGGTTTCCGCTGCCCCGCACCCACCGATGACAACAACGATGCCGCAAAGGAATAAAAACAATGATAAATCGTGCTCACTTCCCGCTAACCGTCGCCTTGATCCTGGCGTTTTTCCTCGGCACAACGTCTGGCACTGTGCATGCCGCCGATGACTCCGTCCATGATGTCGTGATCTACGGTGGCACCTCCGCCGGGATCGCCGCGGCGGTCCAAGTCAAACGCATGGGCGGCTCGGTGGTTGTCATCGAACCGGGAACACGAATCGGAGGCCTGACGACCGGCGGGCTCGGGCAAACCGACATTGGTAACAAGGCCGCCATCGGTGGCATCGCACGTGAGTTCTATCAACGCGTGCGAAAGTACTACGAGCAACCGGAACACTGGAAGTGGCAGCGGAGCGATCAGTTTCGCGATAGCGGTCAGTCACGAACGGGATCGGGCGAAGACACGATGTGGACGTTCGAACCGTCGGCGGCCCTCTCGATCATGCACGACTTTGTCCGCCAGTACGACATCCCGGTGATCTACAACCAGCGGCTCGACCGCACACCGATCTCGGATTCAACCAGCCGGGTGCAGGGCGTCACGCTTGAGGGCAAACGGATCGTGTCGATCCGTACCGAAAGCGGTCAGACATACCGAGGACGCATCTTTCTCGACGCCACGTACGAAGGCGACTTGTTGGCCGGTGCCGGCGTCGCGTACACCGTCGGACGCGAAAGCAATGCCGAGTACGACGAAACCTTAAACGGCGTTCAGACCCGCCAGGCCAAGCACCATCAAATCGTGCCGGGTGTCGATGCGTACGTGATTCCAGGCGACGCCAGCAGTGGATTGCTGCCGGGCATCGACGCCGACGGACCGGGCGAAGGAGGCAGTGGCGATCACCGCGTTCAGGCCTTCTGCTTTCGCATGTGTTTGACCGATCACCCCCCAAACCGCATCCCGTTCGCGAAACCCGAAGGCTACGATCCGCTGGACTATGAATTGTTGCTGCGCAATTTCGAGGCCGGCGAGCGGGGCATGCCGTGGATCAATTCCAGCATGCCCAATCGTAAGACAGACACCAACAACCGGACGGGATTCTCGACGGATTTCATCGGCCAGAACTACGATTATCCGGAAGCCAGCTATGCCGAGCGTGAAACGATCATTCAGCGTCACCACGACTACCAACAGGGGTTGATGTGGACGCTGGCGAATCATCCGCGGGTGCCCGAGTCGATCCGAAGCAACGTCGCCCGGTGGGGAACGTGCCGCGACGAATTCGAGCGAGAAGACGGCTGGCAAGAACAGCTCTACATCCGTGAAGCGAGACGGATGATCGGTGCAACGGTGATGACACAACACCACTGTCAAGGTCGCAAGGTTGCCGAAGCCCCGATTGGGCTGGCCGCCTACACGATGGATTCCCACAACGTCCAGCGCTATGTCGACGCCGAAGGACACGCCCGAAATGAAGGAGACGTGCAAGTCGGTGGCTTTTCTCCCTACGCCATCGACTATGGCTCGTTGACGCCAAAGACCGAGCATTGCGAAAACTTATTGGTCCCGGTCTGTTTGAGCGCCACGCACATCGCCTTCGGCTCAATCCGGATGGAACCGGTGTTCATGGTCCTCGGGCAGTCGTCGGCGACGGCCGCGATGCAAGCGATCGAAGCCGACGTCCCGGTTCAAGCGATCGACTATGCGGGACTGAAGGAACGTCTGGTGGCCGACGGACAGATTTTGACCTGGACCGGCCCCGTCCGAAAAGCGGCGGCGTCGGTCGCCCCCAAGTCGCTGCCGGGGATCGTCGTTGATGACGAAGCCGCCGAGCGAACAGGCTTTCACGCGACCAGTCAGATGGTCGGTCCCTTCGTCGCCGTCGGTTATCGCCACGACGGCGACACCGACAAGGGCCACCAAAGTCTTCGGTTTCCGGTAACGATCAAAACGGCAGGCAACTACGAACTACGTCTCGCATACTCGCCCAACGCCAATCGCGCCACCAATGTTCCGGTCATCATCCGCGCCGGCGGATCCACGCAGACGGTGACGGTCGATCAACGACGCAAGCCCGAACACAGCGCATTCGCCACGGTCGGCAAGTTTACCTTCCCGGTCGGACAGGCAGAAGTCGAGATCAACAACCGCGACACCGACGGCCACGTCATCGTTGACGCAATTCAGCTACTGCCGCTGGCGGATTGATTTTTTGATAGACCTTGGTGGCCGTTAAACCAGCCAACACACAGGAAACGACAAACCCGATCACCGCCAGTGCGATGATCCAGCGCGGCACCTTGCGCGGTCCGGTCAGTTCCTTCCGTGTGCCTAGATAGATCAACGCCGCGGCCAACGCCGGAATGCCCAACACCGTGCAGGCTTGGGCGATGGTGATCAGGTGCACCGTGCTGCCTTCGCGGGCCAGCGACGCGATCGCCACGCACATCCCGACCAGCAGCGCGGCAGTGGTCAAATGCAGCGGCCATTTGTCGTCCAGCTTGGATCCCTTGCCCAGCGAGTCGGACATCACCGTCCCGCCGATCAATGCGTTGACCAGGAACGAACTGAGCGCGCCGGCGAGGATTCCGGTACAGAAAATAAGCTTGGCCGACGCACCAAACAGTGGCTCCAATTGCCGTGCCACATCGCCGACCGAGGACAATGCCACGCCGTTGGGGTTGCCGTAAAAGACCCGCCACGACGTCACCAGAATCATCGACGTGATCAATCCTAACACGGTCATGCTGACAATCGAATCGACCATCCCCTGTCGCACTTGACCGATCCCCCAGCCTTTCTCTTTGACCAGATAGGCCTGGTAAAAAGCCCCACCGACCGAAAACGTGGTGCCGATCATGCCCAACAAGGCAAACACATCCGGCGCAGCCTCGGGAACCACACGCTCGAAATCCGGTGGGCTGATGAAGATCACGACAAAATTAAACAAGAACGCCAGCGTCATCAAACCGATCAGGATCTTCATCAACCCTTCGACGCTGCGATACAGATTTTTTAACAGATACAAACTGGCGATCACCAAACCGTTGACACCCAGCAACACAATCGCTCGCGCAGCCAGCGGCAGCGGATCGTCGCCGAACATCGGCTCCACGCCGCCGATCAATGCGATGTTGTTGGAGGACTGAAAAAACGCGACCAGCGTGAACAGTGTCACGCCGATCACGACCGCCACGGGGCGTCCCAACCGACTGGCCAATTCATCACAGGGGCTGTTTTCATAGACCGCCCCTAACCGGGCCGACAACGCGACCATCGCGATCATCAACACCGACGCCCCAAAAACGACGGGCAGACCGAGTAATCCTAGCGAAGCACCAACCTTGGAACTGGTCAGGATCGATCCTGGACCGAGAACCACCGCCGCCACAATGATGGCTGGACCGACGGCTTGTAAAATTCGTTTCATGGGTGATTGGGGGGCAGATGAGGTGGGCGGGGGAAGGGAGGGGAAGACGTGCGACGAGCGAGAGGTGGGATAGGCTTCCAGCCTGTCAGATCGACCATGCTGCAATGACAGGCTGGAAGCCTATCCCACTTGTTCTCATTCCGGGCTCTGAACCGGAGCAATTTCCAGGTCGGCCAGATAGATCGCGGTGATCGGATTGCCGTCGTCGTCGTTTTCGTGAGACGAATACCACGACATGATCGCTACCGTCGGACTCAATTCAATAAAGCCGGGGTAGGAGTTGTCGCCTCCACTGGGAAGCTCGGCGAATTCGTGCAACTCATCATCGATCAGCCAACACATCGACGTCTTGGGACCTTTGCCGCCGATCGACTTGCGGCCACCGACGACATAGCGATCGCCCCACCGCACGATCAGCGGACCGCCGATGTAACGATCCAATTCACGACGATCCCATTGTTGGTAGGGTGGTTTGGAACGCAGAAGCTGCGCCGTGTCGCTGCCCCGCCGCCCTACGGCGATCACGCTTCCGTCACGTTCGAACAGAAACGCCGTTTCGTCACCGCGGACTTCTTGAAAGATTGCCCGTTTGCGCCAGATCAATCCGTCGTCGCTCTCCAACATCAACGACTCAACGATCTTGCCTTCGCCGCGTGGACCGGCTTCGAACTTAGCTTTTCTGCGACCGCACAAGAATGCTTTTCCGTCAAAGGTATTGGCACGCCAAATGTAATGCCCAAACGTCCCCTCCAGCAGAACGGGACTGTGCCAGTTGCGGCCGTCCTCGCTCCATGCGGCATAGCCGAGGTGCATGTTGAGATCGTAATCGCTGACCGGGATCGTTGTTTCGCCGCTGTACCAAGTGCCGGTGTAGACGAACAACTTGTCTTGGAACACCAGAAAGTGCGGGTCGCGTGTGTCACGATGCTTGACACTGAACTGGTGGACTTGATGCCACTCTTTGGCGTCGTCGCTTGCCAAGATGATGACCGAAGCGGTCGGATGCACCATATGCCCATCGGGGCAGCTACGAAACGTGAGGTAATACTTACCACGAAAACGCACCAGATCCGTGAACGCATTGTGCTCGCCGTTATGAAAGACGCGGCGGATATTCGTGACATTGACCTGGGGTGGGCCGTCCGCGTGACTGCTGTGGCAACCGATGGCGAACCCAACCGCCAACAACATTGCTGGGAGCACAGGGGAACGCTCCATTGTTTTCATCATCCGTCTCGCCCGCCTTGAGGAATCAAAACTGCTGTTTTGGGGAAAAGCAGGGAGTATAACAAGACGAAACCCGGGCAAGGGACGTCGGCGAGACGAAAGCCGGACGGGGGATGTAGTATTACCGAAGCGCCGGCAATTCGACCAGCGGAAATTCATCCAACAAGGACTGCGGGGTCACGGGCGGAACCGGATCGAAGCCCCGACTCGCGATATCCTCGCTTCCGAAGGCACAGGCTTTTTCCAAGACGTAGTAGTCGTTGAAGCCGGCGATCATCTGGTTGATCGGCTTCAAATCAAACGTGTCTAGATGGCTTTGCCAATCACGGTTGAATCGATCCACGGACCGACGAAGCTCTCGCAACGGCCGGTCGAGTCTGTCGAACCAAAGCCCCTGGTTGGCCCAGGCAGGAGTCGGCGAATTCCGATTCCATTCTTCATGAAGCGAGGCGAAGACGCGCCATTGACTTGGCGAGGCGAGACACGGAGACAGCTTGGACCAGTCACCGCGAATCATCGACGCGATCTTTCGGAGATGCAATCGCGGACCGCGTAACAAGGTCTGCCGATGCGTCCGGCACGCCCAACGCAACTGCTCCATCGCCGCATCGAGACGTCGATGGCGGGTGATGAACGCGGGCTCCTCACCTTGCTCGGCCAACATCTGTAGGAATTCGGCTCGCGAACCCTCGAATTCATTCTCTCCCATCGCGTGACTTGCTCCCGCGAGACTACTCGCTCGCCGCCTCGGCGGTCTCGGCTTCGTCGGTTTCGGCTTCGGCGGTCTCGGCTTCGGCGTCGCTGGTTTCCGATTCGCCGGTAGCTGCCTCAGCGGGCTCCACCTCGGAAACTTCGTCTGGGGTGGCTTCGTCTGGGGTGGCTTCGTCAGCGGGCTCGACCATCGGGTTGGTCTGGACACCGCCTTCGCCACCGCGTTTGACGCGCAGGATGAACTTATCGTCTTCGACGCGGATGTCTTCGAACCGGCTCATGAACTTGGCGTTTTCGGGGTCCTTGTAGACGTCTTTGGCCAAGTTCTCTTGCCGCATCGCCTGCATGAATTCTTCGGGCACCGGTTCGCCGTTGAGTTCTGCTTGGTCGACGGTGACGATCAGCACGCCGCCGTCCATCGAGACGTCGAAGGTCGCTGATCCGTTGAAGTAGCGTCCCTTGCCCATCGGCAGTTTATCCAACGGAATACTCACGTCCCCTTCGACCTGATTGTTCTCGATCTTGACGTAGACCTTTCCCTTGAGGTCTTCGTTCTTGCTGATCAGTGCGTTGATGTCATCGGCGGTCAGCACCAGGTCTTCTTCGGGCGTCTCCCCGGCATCAAGTTTCTCTCGAAACGATTCGACCCGCGCATCCAATTTGGCGAGTTCTTCTTCGGAGTATTCGACGGTCGGCAGGTCAACCGGCGTGTCTGATGTGTATTTGGCGATCTGGCTACTGATCAGCCAATAGCCGCCGAATCCGGCGCACAGGATCGATCCGATGAACAATCCGCCTGCGATCAAGCAGCCCCACAGACAGCCGTTGCCGGATCCGGAACTCTGCACTTGCGGTTCGCTACCTGGAGTCTGGGGATCGACAAAATTAGACATTTCAGTTTTGTCCTTCACGTGAAGAGCGCGGCTTGGCGGGAGACGATTCGGTTATTCTGGCAAATTCTTGCCGCCACCGGGGCGCCAAAACCAATCGAATGCGGTTCAAAAATGCGATCCACCTGATCCTACGAGTCTCTGAAGTGATTGGAAAGGGACAGTCGTCCCCTGGACCGGCTATTGGACGCCTTCAAGCTTGGCGACGACGGACATGCGGTCAGCCCGGCGAGCTTCACTCAACGCCTTGGCCACATCCCCCTGGGCCAAAGACTCCAATTCCGCGAGCGCATCAGCGGACGTCCGCAACAGCGACGCGACGTGATGGATCACGCTTGGATCGCTGGAACGCAACCGATTCAGCAATCCGGCGGCGTCCCCCGCGTGCCGCCGGACGATCTGCCGCGCATACTCCAGTGACGATGTGAATGTTCCGTCTCCATCACCATCAACGCGAATCGCGCCCGTGGAGCTGAAGACGGTGGGGGAAAACGAGGGGGACGTGGGCTGGTAGGGCAGCGCCGTCGCCCAGGAGGGATCGGTGATGCCGGGACCGGTGGCCACGGCAGTCAACCACAGATCGTGCCCGCACTCGGAACGTGGCAGACGCCAAGTGACACTCGCATCGACTGCGGTTTCGCGGTCCGGCGGAGCAGCGACCGTGTGGCGAAACCTCTCGCGGCCGCAAACGTACAACGCGATCGAATCGGCGCGTGTCCACGCCGGTCCCGTCACCCGAGCGGTCACCACCAGGTCTCCCTGATCAGGATCCAGCGAAACCAGATCCCCCGGCTCCGAGTCGTCGTGGACCGTTAAATTCACCATCAAGCCATAGCTGACAATCACACGTCCTTGAACGAACGCGTCGATCGCGTCGGCGACGTTGATCTGCCCAGGGTCTGCATCGTCACAGCGAATGTAGGTCCTGCCTTGACCGACGATGAAACGAGCGACATCGTGCGAATCACTGCAACCGACCGGGGTCACGTCCAGTCCACGATTGATCAAGCCGCACCAATCGTGGAACAATTCCAACGTCTCGGTTTGCACCGCTCCCGAATTGATGATCTCCATCGCGTTAAAATCCAACGCTTTTCCGTCCAGTCGTTCGCCGGTCAAACGGTTGTGGCGGGCCGGCGAGAAGGGGCGAAATCCGCTGTGAATGTCGCGTGCGTGATTCAAGATCGCGACTTTGACATCGGGCGTCGACGCGATGTCGGCCAGCAATGATTTCCAATCGGTTTGCGTATGATCGGGCAGCTCGCTGTCGGGACGGATCGGAAAGATGTTGAAATGGCCTTGTTTCGTAGTGCATTCATCACCGATGACAGGCGTGAAGTAGGCGTCCGCGCCCATCGACTCGGCGATCGGCCGGTAATCGATGGCTTTGTTGTGATCGGTCGCGATCGGCAACTCGATGCCTTCGCCGGCCAACGTCACCATCCGCTCTTCGATGGTGCAGTCACCGTGCCCGGAATGCGTGACCGTATGCACGTGGGTGTCGCATGCGACCCAGCCGCGTGTATCGACCTGGCGTGACAACACCAATGTTTTCGTGATCCGTTGTCCCGCCGTCGGTTGAATCGTCACGTCCGCCAACGAGTATTCGAATCCTCGGGTGGCAACGATGCGATATTGACCAGGCGCGACACCGAAGGCAACTTTGCCGCTGAGCGTGTAGACCACACCCTGGCGAACGGCCCTATCGTGGTTGGACACGGCACCGACGGGAATCAACGCGCCCGCTTGATCGGTGATCGTGATTCGTCCGGGCATCGGGGCACCAGCGGGATCCACCAGCGAGATCTCGACCTGGGCGCGATTGCGACGTGTCTCCGCCGAAATCGGATAAAGCCGGACTTCCCCGATCCGAATGTCATCGGCGTCCGATCCATTTTGGCGAATCTCCAACCGATTCTTGCCGTCGATCACGCTGCCCGGTGGGACCGGGAAGTCGACCCGCATGTCATTCTCGTCGCGAACGAGTCTCCCCAGTGACGTCCCGTTGAGCCGGACGTCCCAAGCCTGTTTGACATTCTGCTGACGCAGTGTGAGCGTCCAGGCTTCAGCGTTGGCGGTCGATTCGAATTCTCGTTCGAAGCGTTGCGTGGGAGCGTTCTCGGGAAACCACGCCCATTCGCGTTCTGCAGTGGCCCGAACGTGCTGCAACGCCTCTTCGATCACAACAGGCGACCGATCACCGGCCCAAATCGACGCGATCGAAAGCCAATGGAGAATGCTCAGCGAGATAATGATGATGTTTCTCAATTCAATCGCCCAAAAGAGTCCAGGAATCTCAGCACCCTTGATTGTAGACGCCATTCGACCTCGGATCCCACCCGCTTCACTTCATTTTGCTTGACGCGATAGACACCACGTCTTATCGTGACGGCTTCCCCATTGCGGAACGGTATCGGAACACCGCAACGCAAACCTCCCTCGTTCCATGCAGGTGAACCATGCGTGCTTTCTGTGTCATGATGTCGTGTTTGATTTCATGTTGGGGCGTGGCCCAAGAAGCGTCAGAGGACCAGGCCAAACGGGCGATCGAACTGGCCAAGGTGGAAGCGAAAGCGTTGGAACTGTTCCAGGGCTCGCAAAAGCTGAAATGGGAAACCGAACCGCTGTTGCGTTGGACCAATCCGGTCTCCGGTCAAATTTATGGCGACGTTTACATTTGGACGCTGGACGGCCGCCCCGAAGCGATCGCGTCGATTTACAAATGGTTCTCTCCGCACACGCACCAGGCGACCGAACTGCAATCACTCAGCGAGTCGGAGTTGACGATGACACGCTACGGAGCGACGGCCTGGTCGACCGGAAAGGGGCTTGAGATGAAGTTGCTTGCCGATGCCCCCGCGCCGAGTGATCGCCCGTTTCAGCGATCCAGACAGATGCACGCGATCGCGGAACAATTCGTCGCCCAAGCGGAAGATCGCTCCGATCCGACGTCGACCTGGAATTTGCGCCGCTTGCCGAAACCGATCTACCGGTACCAAAGCGAAAAACGGGGCATCGTCGACGGGGCGATGTTCGCGTTCTGTCAAGGCAGCACGAACAACCCGGAAGTGCTGTTGTTGCTCGAAGCCCGCCAGCGAGACGGTCAAACACAATGGCATTATGGACTGGGCCGACAGAACAGCCTCCGCTTTATCGTGCACCGAAACGACGAGTTGATCTGGGACGTTCCGAAGCTGGCCCCGCCGTGGCCGGCCGTCAACCGGCCCGACCAGCCCTACCTGGTGATCAAATCACAATCCGCCAACTGATGCTTCCCGGAGGTGGCGCTGCGCCTTAGGTTTGACCACATCTTTTTACAATCTTCATTGCGTCAACGCCGCAGAGCATCGCTTGGAGGTCGTTCCAGCCTCGCCAAATCGTTTGCCATCCCGGTGGGTGATCGGATTTGCGGTTCTGATGACCGCCGAGTCTCGCCAGTGCATAGAAGAAATCGTGAATTGACCAGTCGGGTTTGATTTGGCCATGTCGCCAAGCGCTCAGCACACTCACGTAGTCGCTGCAGATAACTTCGGTCGCTTTGCGTTTCTTTGCGTCCCAACGACGACTGGCATCACGCATTTGCAGCAGAGTCAACGCCACCACTGAAATCAAAGCGATCGCTGGCTGCAAACGTTCTTCGCTAGTGAATTGCGGGCTCTCAATGCTACATCCTGTTTTCATCCCTTTGTGATACTCTTCAATGATCCAGCGACATTCGTACCAACCGACAACCTGATAGGCATCTTCAAAATCAAGTACGGGTTGGTTTGTAATCAAAAACCATTCCAGACGCTCTTCTCCGGCGGGCGGATCTTCTTCCCAGACTCGAACAACCCAGACGGCAAGCGGATCGTTGCCGTGTTCTCCTAGTTTCTTCGCGGGTGGTTTGATTTGAACCGGGGCAAATGAGACAGCCATCTTCGCCTCACGAGCCCGTCGATTGGCTGATTTCTTTTTGCCTTTGCGAACCCGTACTTTCTTGTCGACTTTGCTCGTTACCGATAACGTCCAGTGTCCTGCTGGCGGAAGGCTGGCAGCATAGTTGCGAAGGTAACAGGCTTGATCGCTACTGCCTTGATCGCCATGTCCAGGAATGATCGCCCGATTATGAGAGGCACGAATGACGAACCTACGGCCGCTGGCCAATTCATGTTCGAGGAACTCGAACGTGTCAGCTCCTCGATCACAAACATCAACGAGTTTCTCGCTGTTAGCCAGTGGATCGGCACCGCGCAACCACAATCGACTCTCTCGTGATTCACGCTTGCGTTTCTGAGCGGTCAGTTCGTCTTTGGGAGCATCCTCCCGATGGTGCAAAACCTGATTGCACAATCCAATTACTTGCCGTGTTTTCGGGTTCACGGCCAAGCTGTTTTGCGCGATGTACCCACGGCGATTGCCGTTGCCAATTTGGCCCATGTCATCGGAAAGTGACTTGTGATTGGTAAAATCCAGCTCGGTGGCATCATGAAGAATCAGGACTGGGCCTCTGATTTGCTTGATCTTGTGCCAGGTTGCCTCACGATGAGATGCGAGAATTGCCTCATGCGTCACCTGGTCACGGTCCATCAACCGGTAGAAAGCCCTGAGGTCTTTGGGGCTATTGAATTTCTGTGGCAATGTTCCACTTGGTCGTCGAGCCATTGAGTCAGCAAGTTGTACGAGACGATTTGTTCTACGTTTGTCGCCGAGTTGAGCGTTGGCAAAGTTGACTTGTCCAAATGTTTGCAGGGGCAAAACCATGGGGGGCCTTCCGTGATACGAGTGCTGGTAGCCATTCCGTCACCAGCAACCATCTCAACCCGCCGTCGCGAATCAATCGCAGCGTGTGTTCCACGCCACGGTTCCCACAGGGAAAAAACTCCAGGCATCGCCAAATTACCAGATCAACCTTACCAAGCTTGACTCATTTACAAAGATCAACAATTGGTTTCACAGCCGCGCCAACTCGACACATCCGCCGGCAAACAAAAAGATGTGGTCAAACCTAAGCGCTGCGCTGACCTCCGGCTACTCGCTGTCAACCCTCCGGGATACTCGGTTCGCGATCGCTCTCAATGAACAACAATCGGGGTGCTTGTTGTTAACGGTCGAGCCAATCGAAGCGCTGGTCCTGTGATAGACTGACGCGATTCACTGAACTCTCCACCCGAGACATTTATCTAAAGGACCCCTCAGACATGGCGAAGAAGCACATCACGTTGCAACACAGCGAGAGCGTCATCGTGCAGGCCGCGGCTCAGATTTATTCCGCCTACATCGCCAGCGGACGAGCCGCCGACGGCGACAACACGAAATACCTGAAACAGTCGATCAAGGACGCCATCACGATTGCCAGAAGCGTCGATGATGCGGTGATCAGCGACGGAGAAATGGAGTAGTCGGCTGCAACGCGGCCATCGCATCATTCGTGCGAACGAATCATTCGCGCTTTCGGGCGCTGCCTTCGTCGCCGCCCATCAGCGTCATCAGCGCAACGACGGTGGATTCGACGCCGCGAATGACAGCCGGCCGGGATTCGATCTTGAACAGTGGCGAGTGGTGACTCGGCACCGCGTCGCCGCCGGCTGCTTCGGTGTCGAAGGCGGATTGCGGGGTACCACCGACAGACCAATAGACCGACGGGATCGTCGGATCGCTGGTGAAGATTGGGAAATCTTCGGCCCCCATCCCTTTGGACGGTTCGTCGATGACTTGATCTTCGCCAATGTTTTTCTGCCATGCGGCTCGCAGTCGCCGCGCCAGTTCGGGCGTGTTGTTTGTCGGCGGTACACCTTCTTTGGACACGGTGACTTCGGGCAACTTGTCTTCCGGTAACCCCGCCACGCGTCCCATGTTGGTTGCGATTCTGCGGATGCCATCCAACAGCGTCTTGCGTGTTTCCGGACTGGTGCTACGGACGGTCAGCTGAAGATGTGCTCTGTCGGAGATGATGTTGTGTTTCGTTCCGGAATGAAAGGAACCGACCGTCACCACCCCCGGAACACGCGGCGCGATCTCGCGGGAAACCAGAGTTTGTAGCGTCAACACGATTTGGCTGCCCAGGACGATGGGATCTTTTCCCCGGTGCGGGCTCGCGCCATGCGCCCCGATACCGTGGACGACGATGTCGACCGTGTCGGAACCGGCATACGGGCTGCCTTCGGTAACATTGATCAATCCGGATCGGTCGCGTGAGGTGACGTGGAACGCGAGTGCATAATCGGGGACGCCGAAACGTTCCCACAATCGATCTTGTTTCATCGCACGGGCGCCCATCACACGCTCTTCGGCCGGTTGCATGATCAACATCAACGTGCCTTGCCAGGCATCGCGGTGAGCGGACATGTAGCGTGCCGTCCCGACTAGGCTGGTCATATGTACGTCATGACCACAGGCATGCATCACGGGAACCACCTCACCGGTGATCGGGCTCTGCTGGGTCACTTTGGACGCGTTGGGAAGTCCCGATTTTTCTTCGACGGGCAATCCGTCCATGTCGGCCCGCATCATCACCGTCGGCCCCTCGCCGTTGCGCAGCAGCGCGACGACTCCCGTGCCTCCGACGCCTTCGGTGACATCAAACCCGACGGCGCGCATCTCCCGCGCCATCCTGGCCGCGGTCTTGTATTCGACCAACGACAACTCGGGATTGCGGTGAAAGTGATCGAACAGATCTGCCAGATGCGTTTCATAGTCGGCGCGGACCGACTGTCGTAAGTCCTCGGCGAACGCTCTCGGCGGGACCAGGATCGCGAGCAACAAGAGCATCAGGCAGGTCGGTTTCATCGGCTAGACTCCGGTTGATGAACAACGCTGGGGGGGATCACTGCGATCCCGGTTGCGCAAAATTGTTTTGATTCGGGCGTGCGTTGGCAACGATCGGCAAGGGACTTTCTCGACATCGCCCACAATCTGATCACGAGCGGTGATCATCGTCAGTGGCTGCATTATACTGCGTGGCCGGTTTGACCACTTGAATCACACCCCACTCGATCTCCCCCACGTTTGATTTGATCATGACCCTTCGCCCCGTTGCGTGCTTGCTTTGTTTCTTGTTGGTTTTCTGTTTGGTGGTCCGGGATGGAGACGCTGCCGAGCGTCCGAACATCTTGTACATCATGTCGGACGACCATGCGGCACACGCGATCTCCGCGTACGGCAGCCGCCTGGCCGAGATCGCTCCGACGCCCAACATCGACCGTCTGGCCGAGGAAGGCGCACTGTTCACCAACGCGTTCTGCACCAATTCGATCTGTTCGCCGTCGCGGGCCTGCGTGCTGACCGGTCAATACAACCACGTCAACGGATCGTTCGACCTGAGCGGCAGTGTTGAACCGGGCAAGCAGATGCTGGCCATTGAAATGCGCAAGGCGGGTTACGAAACCGCCATGATCGGCAAGTGGCACCTGAAAGCCGAGCCGGCCGACTTTGACTACTACTGCGTCCTGCCCGGACAGGGGAAATACCACAACCCTGATTTTCGCGTGCGGGGCGACAAGCCGTGGGGCAAGAACCTGATCAGTTTTCAAGACAAACATGTCACCGATGCGATCACCGACCTGTCACTGAAGTGGCTTTCCCAACGCAGCGACGAAGACAAACCGTTTTTCTTGATGCATCACTACAAGGCGCCGCACGATTACTTTGACAATGCGGCGCGTTACGAATCCTATTTGGCCGATGTCGATATTCCCGAACCCGAAACGCTGTGGAATCGTGGCGAGTCGTTCGGATCCCTGGCGACACGCGGCGACAACGACGAGCTGGTTCCCCACATCGGCACGTCGATCGGGTCGCGTAACCCACGTCGATCCTACCTGCTGGATTTGCCCAAGTTGTATCCCAACGAATTCCCCAAGGGCTATGACCCGGCGGATTACTCCGACGAGCAAAACACACGACTGGCGTACAACGCGTACCTGAAGAAATTCCTGCGCTGCGTCAAAGGCATCGATGACAACCTGGGGCGACTGTTCGATCACCTTGAAAAGACGGGCCAGATGGACAACACCGTCATCATTTACACCGGCGATCAAGGCTTCATGCTTGGCGAACACGACTACCAAGACAAACGTTGGATGTACGAGGAATCCCAGCGGATGCCCTTCCTGGTTCGCTACCCCAAAACTGTTCCCGCCGGTCAACGTTTCGACACGATCGTCGAAAACGTCGATTACGGTCCCACGATGCTGGAGTTCGCCGGCGCTGAAATCCCCGCAACCGTCCAAGGTCGCTCGTTCAAATCCATGCTGGAATCCGGCGAAGAGCCCGACGATTGGAAGCAGGCGGCCTACTACCGCTACTGGATGCACATGGCCCATCACGACAACCCCGGCCACATGGGCATTCGTACCAAGACGCACAAATTGATCTATTACTATGGCTGCAATTACGACGGCGGTTACCAGACGCCCGCCGGTTGGGAGCTGTACGACCTGGTCAACGATCCCCATGAAACGCGCAACCTGTACCATGATCCCGAGCACGCGAAATTGGCCGCGAAGCTGAAATCTCAGCTGGCTGAGACCCGTCAGCGTGTCGGTGATGACGGGTCGCATTACCCGGCGTGCGAAGCGATCGTGCAAGAGTTCTGGGACTATGACGACGCGGACCAGGCGAAGGCACGCGAGATTTCACACCAGTATCTCCAGCGGCGACTGGAAGAACTGGCGGCCGGCCAGCGGAACATTCGGACGTACCAAGGCAAGTGAATTGGCGTTGAGAACCCACCGTGGGTAGAATCTTCTGCTCTGATCCGCACCTTGCTCGCACCCCCAATGTCCAACGATGAAGATCCGGTTTTCCCTTTGCCTACTGAGCGTTCTTGTCGGTTGCCTGTTCGCAGCCCGGTTGCCCGCGGAATCACTTGCCGGCTCGCGACCGAATATCATCTTGGTGATGACCGACGACCAGGGGATGGGCGATCTGTCCTGCATGGGGAACCAGCTTTTGCGGACGCCCCATCTGGATCGGTTCCATTCGATCTCGACTCGGTTCACTGATTTCCACGTCAGCCCGACCTGTGCCCCGACCCGATCGGCGATCTTCAGCGGCCGCCATGAATTTCGCAACGGCGTCACGCACACGATCAAAGAACGCGAGCGAATGGCGCTGTCGACGACGACGTTTCCGCAGCTGTTGCGAGAATCGGGGTACGCGACCGGGATTTTCGGCAAGTGGCACCTGGGCGATGAAGATGCCTACCAGCCCTACAACCGCGGCTTCAGCGAGACCTTCATTCATGGAGCCGGCGGGATCGGACAAGCGTATACCGGCAGTTGCGCCGATTTCCCGCCCAATCGAGTCGCCAACGGAAAGTACTTTGACAACGTCATCCTGCACAACGACACCATCGTGCAAACCAAAGGGTTCTGCACCGACGTGTTTTTTCAAGCGGCACTCGGCTTCATCAAACACCAACACGAATCCAATACGCCGTTCTTTGCCTACATCACCACCAACGCGCCGCACGGACCGATGCTCGCACCGCAGAAGTACAAAAAGCGATTCCGCGAATTGGGCTGGGATCAAAATCTGCAAGGCCGCTACGGGATGATCGAGAACATCGACGACAACTTCGGCATCTTGATGGACAAGCTCGACCAGTGGGACCTGTGGGACGACACGCTGGTGATTTTCATGACCGACAATGGCCAAGCCGGACGCACCGCCAAGAAGAACGGCAAGGTCGAACCCGTCTTCACGGCCGGTTTCAAAACCGGGAAGGGTTCACCATATGAAGGAGGAACCCATGTGCCGGCGTTTTGGCGTTGGAAGGGAAAACTGGGTGAAGGCGTCGACATCCCGGCGCTGACCGCGCACATCGATCTATACAAGACGTTTTGCGCGCTCGCCGGCGTCTCGATCCCCGACGGTGTTCAAGCGATCGACGGACGATCGTTGATTCCGCTCTTGGAAAACCCCAAAGCCCCGTGGCCGGATCGCAAGCTGTTCGTCCATCGAGGTCGCTGGGAAAAGGGTGATGACCCCAATAACAGCAAGTTCCAAAACTGTGCCGTCCGGACGCAGCGTTGGCGGTTCGTCAACAACGAGGAACTGTACGACATCTCGGTGGATCCCTATGAAGCGAAGGACGTCGCGGCAGATCACCCCGAAGTCATCGCGGAATTGCGCAAGGCATACGACCAGTGGTGGGCCGAGACGGTGCCGTTGATGGTCAACGAAGATGCCCCCTATGCCGAGCAACAGCCACAAAAAGTGCGTTACGAAAAACAGTTGGCCGAGAAAGGAATCCCCGACTGGACGCCGCCAGCACTGTAGCGAAGGCAAGTGGGATCAAGATCCCGCCTCACGTGACATTCATTCTGATCAGAACGGCCGACTGCAGGGACGCTTGTCTTGAAGACTTGGGCTTAGCCCAGAGAGACATCGAGTATCATCATCACGACAAAGCCGATCATCAGAAACAGCGTCGCGAGATCCTCATTGCCTTCTTGTTGAGTTTCCGGAATCAACTCTTCGACGACGACATAGACCATCGCGCCCGCGGCGAAGCTGAGCGCGAAGGGCAGCACCGGTGCGGCGTAGACAACGACCGCTGCCCCGATCACGGCCGAGATCGGTTCGACCAAGGCCGAGGCTTGACCGAGCAGCCACGATTTGGTGCGACTCATGCCTTCCCCGCGCAGTGGGACCGCCACGGCGAGGCCCTCGGGAATGTTCTGCAAACCGATGCCAAACGCCAACGCCGTCGCGCTACCGATGCTGGCGATGGAAAGGTCACTCCCCGCGCTCCCGAACGCAACGCCCACGGCGAGGCCTTCAGGAATGTTGTGCAGCGTTATCGCAAGGATGAGCAGCACGCTTCTCTGCCAAGCCGTCTTGACGCCTTCGGCCGACGCATCGGGCAAGCCGCGATGCAAGTGTGGAAGCGTTCGATCGAGCCCATACAAGAAGAGGCCGCCGAGTAAAAAGCCGACGGCGGCGGGAAACCAGCTCGGCCATCCCAATTCGCCCGCGACTTCGATCGACGGCGCAAGCAGACTCCAATAGCTGGCGGCCAACATCACACCGCCGGCCAACCCCAGCATGGCATCAAACAGCGATCGATGGACTCGCACCAGACCAAACACCAGCGACGCCCCCACGGCCGTCAGCAGCCAGGTGAAACCACCGGCGAGGAGCGATTGCAGAATCGGGTCGAGATCGTTGAACCAGTCGAGCATGCGTTCGCCACCGCTGAAAAATGTGAGTCATGCGAGAACCGGCGGCAGACTCACCGCCAGACGTCGCAAGACTTCCTGTCTTCAATGCTTTTCGCCAATGGCCGTACGTCGCTGATCGCGTGACCATCGCGTTGGACAACGACAATTGCAAACGGCGCGCCAACGTTTCGCACGTAGGATCGCTCGCTACGGCCGAGGTGCCGACGACAGAGGATGCCGACGACAGGGGACTCGTCGCCTCGTCCACTACCTGGAAATTGAGCTGCGCTAGACTACTAGGAGGGTACATACAGGGGGGAAAAACCGATGGACGCGGCTGCCCGAGCGCGGACGCTTGCTCGTTGAGCGTCCCCGCTGGTCTGCGATCGACAAACCGCCGAACGCAGGTGTTCCAGCCCGTTGCGAGCCCTTCTCCGGCACCGGGACTCGACAGAACGCGGCGGCGCTGCGAAAACCGATGCTTAGCGACCTCGGTGATCGACCTGTTGATGGAAGCCCGCAAGCGTCTGATGCCAGCGCGTTGACCGAGGAGCATCGAATCAAATCAACAGGTCGTTACCCCATTCACACGAAAGGCCCCTCACAAATGTCAAATCAACAAATCAACGACGCCTTAAACGGACAAATCGCCTCGGAATTTGAGTCCTGGTATTCTTACCTGGCGATGAGTGCCTGGTGTTCTCGCGAACAACTTTCCGGTTGTGCGGGCTGGCTTCGTGCACAAGCTCAGGAAGAGTACACACACGCGATGAAGATCTACGAATTCCTGCTCGATCGCGACGTTGAAGTCAAACTGTCACCGCTCGACGCGCCGCGGGAGACGTTCCATTCGATCGTCGAGATTTTCGAGTGTGCGTTGCAGCAGGAACAGGCAAACACCAAACGGATCGACGAGCTGTTCCACATGGCGATGGAACAAAAGGCATTCGCGTCGCTGGTCGAACTTCAATGGTTCGTGACCGAACAAGTGGAAGAAGAAAAAACCGCCCGGACGAACTTGGCGCGGATCAAGATGATCGCCGATGATCCCGCGGCCGTTTTAGATTTCGACAACGCATTGGGCCAACGCAACTTGCCGATGGACACTTCACCCCAGTGATCGCCGAGCGTCGTGACGACGTCGGCGACGAATAAAGCTAGTCCTCCTTGTCACCTTGCGTTTCGGGTAGGCGGTCGTGGACGAGGCGACGAGTCCTTGCCGAGATGCCGACTGCAGAGGACTCGTCGCCTCGTCCACTACCCGAAAATGTAGAGGACTCGTCGCCTCGTCCACTACCCGAAAATGCCGAGGACTCGTCGCCTCGTCCACTACCTGAAAACGCCGAGGACTCGTCGCCTCGTCCACTACCCGAAAACGCCGAGGACTCGTCGCCTCGTCCACTACCTGAAAATTGAGCTGAGACGGAATACTAGTCCATCTCGTATCTCTCCAAGGTCTTGGGGTCGGTTGCTTTGAGCACTTTCTCGGCGTGGTTGAGAGCTTTGTTGTCGACATCGTGCACAATGACCAGCACCGATCCCGATTCCACGCGGGCTGCGTAGTCGGAGCTGACGTCGTGGTCGACACCCCAGCGATCCATCACGCCGAGCAGACTGCCGATGGCGGCGCCGATCGCCATTCCCACCAAAGGTCCCGCCATGATGAACGGCCCGACCAAGGTGCCGGCCGCGATCGGAGCGGCAACCGTCCCTCCGATCAGCATTCCCAACGAGGTGCTCCGCCCGTCGGGTCCATGCTTGCCCGAACCGTGCTCGTGCTCCTCATGAAGCTCACTGAGGTGCACCGCGGCCGGATCGGTGGAACTGGAGACCACCGAGATGTGTTTTAACGTGTAGTGTTCTTGTTCGAGCTCTTCCAGCCCGACTTTCGCAGCAGCGTGCGTTTTGTATTCGGCGATCAAACATTTGGACATGATTGCTCTCCCCGTTTGCGGCAGACGCCCTACATCACCATTTAACCCGATTCACTTCAATTCGCCAAAATTCAATTGCCAGGACACGCCGAACGAGTCCGTCACCCATCCAAACCGGGTACTGAAACCGTAGTCATCCAACGGCATCAAAACGTTTCCGCCGTCAGCAAGTTTCTTAAAAATTGATTCAACCTGTTGCTTGCTTTCACAGTCCACGAAAAGAGAAACCGACGGCGTGAATTCGAATTGGTGATCGACGGGGCTGTCGATACAAAGCAGCCTGGTCCCGGCGACGCGAAACGCCGCATGTTTGATCGAACCCGCCTTGCCGTTTTCGCCTTCGACATATTTTAAGACCTTTTCGATGCCACTGTCGGGAAAGACCGAAACGTAGAACTTCATCGCCCGTTCCGCTTCGCCTTCGAACATCAGTAGCGGCGCTGCGCTCGGTTTCACGATCGGGGCATCGGGCTGCTTGCGAATCATCTCGCCCGACATGAACGTCTTCCAGTTTCCATCGTCGGTGAGGATTTGGGACGTGGTTGCGATCCGATCCGCATGACGGAACTCGTAGATTTCTCGGAAACGAGCCGTCGCTCCCTTGACGGACATGCTGGGCCCTTCAGCGACGAAGACCAGCTGTTTCTGCGTTTCATCTAGCGTTCCTTCGTAGTCCCACTTGAAGTCGAGTGCATTGTCGACCCAAGTCGCGGTGAACACGTTTCTCTTTTGGTCAACACCGAGCGTCTGCTGGGCGTGACAATGAAATCCGCCCATGTTCGTCCGAAACTCGTTGACGACCCAACGGTCGCCGATCCGACGCGACGTCATCGATCCCTTGTAGGTCACCGACTGATCGGGTGAACGAGAAATCGTTGTCCAATCACCGTCGAACTTTTGGATCCAATCGGTCGATACTGAGTCTGCGGGCTCGGGCGCGGTCTGCGCCACAGCCAAGCTTGTCAGCAACAACGAGAAGCCTACGATGCGAGGGACTACTGTCATCAATCCGCTCCTGGCGTTTAGATCATCGCGAAACAACCTCGTTTCGCTGTATCCATCGTCCCCCATTCCGGACCAGAATGCTAGGCTCTGTCCCGAAACGTTGTAGCCACCGTCGCCAGACGGTGGTTTGACGCGTTCCAGCGACCGTGGATCTATGCATGCCGAGGAGCCGTCAGGCACAGCCTGACCTACACCGAAACACGACGCGAGTGTGTCACGATGAACTAAAGTCGTGCTCCCGTCCCCAATCCTTCACTGCGGAATGACGTCCGTCAGTCCGGTCAGGTAGGGCGTACGTTGCTCGACGCGGTCCCGTTCCAGGAATTCTTCGGCCTGCCACACCGTCTCGCCCCGATGCAATAACCGCAATTGCCGCCACGTGAAACGGACCGCTTGATACGTCCAGACACTCTTGTCGCCTTCCCTTTGAATTTCAAAACGGAGCAGCAGCTCTGGGTCCGTCCCGTTGTCCCAAACAAACGCGAACAGGGCGCCGTCAAACTCCGCCGTCGAATCCTCGTAGCGGAACAGCGGCTGCGGGAGCAATCGCAGATGGTTCGTCTGGCCGTTATGAATCATCTCGGCCTTGAATTGACGAGCCATGCCGCGCATCTGAACCAATCGTCGTCCGGCATCGGCCGAAACCGCTGGACCGGACGGCACCGTTTTCAACTCAAGTGTATCGACCTCCGGCATCCACCGTTTTCGCGGCGCCCGGCCGACGGCCATTGGAACGATCGGTGTCGGCCGTAACAGGTGTAGTTCAACGAACTCGTAATCTTGCTGATTGATGGGAATCGACCCGATTGTTCCGATCAAGGCCAGTTGCTTGGAGGGCGTTTTCCAAACGAAGACACTGCCAAAAACATTGCCTTCGGAACTGAACCGGAACAGTGGGTTGCTTTGCCACTGATAGACTTGGCCGTCCTGCGACTGGATTTCCAATTCTTTTGCGGTCTGATCAAATCGATCAAACAATCGCTGGCTGCGTTCGTTCGTTTCCTGACCGGGCACCGCAGCGTCTTGGGCGGGTGCGACTGCAACGGACACGACACCGATGACAAAGAACGTTCCCAACAGACGAAACATCAACACAACTCCCTTGAACGACGGTGGGCGGAAGACGAGCATGCGGTTTGTCGATCAACGTGCGAAAACCAAGCCTCAGCATAACCCAAAACAGACACATCGTCTACAACGGGTGCCGAAGCCGCCCGCGGACGGGCATCGCTCGACTTCTCCGCGATCGTCTGCTTCTCCCGGATCACTCGGCGGCTCACCGATCAGGGTCGGACCGATACCGTTGATTGACGACCTGGAACGCAAATCCGTTTTCCGTCGCGTCGCTCTGGAACGTGGTTTTGGCGATGTCGCCCGGGAACGACTTGCCATTGTTTTCGCAAAATCCCTTCTCCATCGACGCCAATATTTCTTCGAGGTCGCGTGGTAGGAATCGGACGACGTTCCGCCCCGCGGTGGGAATGTTGGCCGCCGCCAGAAGTTGGCGATCGAACTGGGCAAATGGGTTGGTGCGTTTCCAAGAAAAATACAATCGCTGCTCGGTGCCGGGTTGGCGATTGACGTGACGGACGGGTTGCGTCGCCAAATGGGAGGCGGATTCGATCGCGTTGTCGCCGCCTCCGAACGCCGCCGGCGGTTCGAAGTCTTGGGCAAAACCGATCGGACTGGCGCTGGTCAGCGTCCGCTCAATCTGCATCCCGGGTTGCGTGGCTGGACCGCTTGCCAACCACCACAGCAGGAACAACATCGACACCATCGCGCTGAGAAAGATCATCAAGGCGGACAAGAACGAACTGACCGCATCGAATCGACTCAGTCGCAAAGACGGCATCGGGTCGGTGGCGGATGGCGGGTCCGCGCCTTGATGGAGCTGATGGATTCGCCGCAGGAGCGTTTTCACTGGAGAGTTCATTGTGCCCGTGTTCCTCGTCGCGTCACCGATTGCCCTTACAACCATCAAGGCGACGGCAGGCCTGCGATGCGAACAACAAGGTTTTAGCGGCAGGGCGCGAGCCCTCCGGTCTTTTACGCTAATACCGGACGGCTCGCGCCGTTCCGCTAACACCTTCCGGCGTGCTACCGTTAGCGGCAGGGAGCGCGACTACCTGCCTCGACTCGCTACTTCGGCGACGATCCAGTCGTACAGACTGCTGAGATAGTCTTCACGGATGATGTCGTGATGCAGGTCGTGCCTTCCTTGTGCCCAAATCTTTGTGATCGCGCGGCCTCCGGATCGCTGGGCGAATTCGACGGAGGCTTGATGGCAGGTGATCTGGTCGGCGTCGCCGTGGGTGATCAGGGTGGGCGTGGTGAGTTGGTCGGCGTGATCGAGCGCCCAACGGCCGGAGTCGATCAAGTCCCGGCCGAGACGGAGACTGATCCGTTGCTGCACGAGCGGATCGTCGAGAAAGGCTCGTTGCACGGCGGGGTCACGACTGAGCTGGGTCGGATCGACGGGCGTGTTCAACACGTGGTCCGGGCGAACTTTCGCGAACAAACGCAATAGAGACAGGTAGATCGGTCCCGGCTGCTTCATCGAACGCAACATCGGCGATCCCGCAATCATCCACTCCACCTTGGAATACTGCCGAAGCTGATGGTTGAGCACAAAGTTGCCTCCCATGCTCTGCCCCAACAGACCGATCGATGCGTCGGGATGCCGCTGCCTGAGACGATTCAAAAAGATCTCGACGTCGTCCAACAGTGCGTCGTAGCTGGGGATCCGCATCCGCGGTCCCGGGCTCTTGCCGTGTCCAACCTGGTCAAAAGCAAACACGCGGATCCCTCGACCGGCAAACCAACGTCCCAAAGCATCGAATCGTCCCGAATGGTCCCCCAAACCATGCACGACTCCCAACACGATCTCTCGCGGATGAGAGGATGGCTGCACATCGGGATCGAACCAGGATCGGACGTACCGATCGTGATGACCGAACTCCCACGTTTCCTCGCTGCTGATCAGGTCACGTGTGTGCATGTCAGACGGCCCTTGGTGATTTCGTCGCGGGGAGGTACAGGCGTGATCGGGACGAGGTGCGGGATCATGAAGAACGATGAGGCGGAATGAAAGGATGACAAAACGGTATGAGGCTGGGGATCCGTATGGAGGTAGGAAGATTTCGGAGGTAAGAAAATTGAGAAAACGATGAGTCGTGGCACGACACAAAATCTTCCTACCTCCAAAATCTTCCTACCTCCTCCGCTACTTCATCGCCGTCACGTCGCTGGGCCGCTTGGGGATTTCATTGAGCGTGTAGTACGCCTTGGTGTGGACCAGCTTTCCGCCTTCGGCTGATCGGATCGGGGACAGGTCAAAATCATGGACGTGCCCCTGGACCAATCCATCGATCTTGAGCTGAACGGCCAGACCGTCGTCGGACACGGTCGCCTCGGTCACCGTGGGTGTCGTCTGGTCGACTTCGGGGCTGCCGTAACCTTGTCGATAGAGGTGGGTGTAGGTCGCCAGCTGGTAGGATTCCGGTTGCGACGCGATCTTGGGGTCGACAGGTTTGGTGAACGTCACACGAAACCCATCCGGCAACGCATTGAGTTGCTTGATTTCGAAGGGGACGATCCCGGTCCAGTCGATTCGTTGGATGGCAAATTCTCGCGGGCCGCGCACGGGCCAACCGCGGTTGGTGCCGCCGACGATCAAGTCGCCTTGCGGAGTGAACTGACACGCCAACAATCCGGTCGCCAGTCCTTCGCGGAACGGGTAGCAGGCGCCTTGCCAGACCCCATTGATCTTCTCGGTCGTTGCTCGCATCACGACACTCAGGCTGAAATCGCCGACAAAGATCTGATTTTCGAAAGGCCCAAATTTGCCGCCGGTGCGATCGACCATGAAGCCTGAGATCGATCGCCCCATCTTGATGTACGGAAACACGACCGCGTACGGCACCAACTCTTTGACTCTGGCTCGTTCGATCATCAACCGCGACGGCGTGTTCGGTTCCACCTTGGGCTTTTCCAGATTTTCCGCCAAGTCGTACCAGCGAAAACTCGCCGGATGCCCCATGAACCCTCCCGGCTCCAAGACCTTCAAGCTGCACGATCCGTTCCACGGTCCTTGGCTTTCGGCGTAGAACATCACGCCGTGTTCGTTGGGACCGATCCCGCAGGGGCTGCGAATGCCGCTGCAAATCGGAATCGTTTTTCCATCCGGAGTGACCTTCACACACCAGCCGCGAAACGGTTCATCGGACTGATAGGATTTGGAAAGACACAGTGCGACCCAGATGTTTCCTTCGGGATCCAGTTTCGAGCCGAAGGCGAATTCGTGATAGTTGCGGAATCCCCAGGCGTCGCTAAGGGTTCGAAAACGGTCCGCCAGTCCGTCACCATTTTCGTCGGTGATCTTCGTGACTTCGGTTTGTTGGGTGATGTAGAACGCGTCGTCCTTGAACGACATCCCGAGGACTTCATCGAGCCCGCTGGCAAAGCGTTTGTAGGTTGGTTGCGGGTAATCGTCGAACGCGCCCTCGACCAAAAAGATGTCACCGCGGCGGGTCCCGATGGCCAACCGATCGTCGGGCAGGACTTCAAAGCTGCCCGCTTCGATCGCCGTGCCTTCGGGCATCGGGATCTCGACGATCTTGTAGTACTTGGATTCCTCTTCGGCCGTGTCCCAGTATTCACCCAATGTTTGGGCGCGCGTCGATGGGGCCGCGGAAAGGATGAGGGCGAAGATGACGATGAGGGATGTTGTAAGACGCATTGAGCTTCGGTGATTGATCATTGCTTCGTAGTCGCGTGACTCATTCCGGGGGATGACAGGCTGGCAGCCTGTCCCACTGGGTTACCATCGGTACTGGATCTCCAACGTGGTGTCGCCGGCAGGCAAACTGAGCGGAACGACCAAATGCATTCCCGTTTCCGATTGCTCCACTTCGGCTTGATGTTGGGCGTCGACTCGGACGCGCAGCGATTCACCGATGAGAAACGTTTGCTGATCGATGGCTTTCACTGTCTCGCCCGATGCGACTCGAAAGACAAGGTTGTTACGCTTGTCCTTCGACGTGAATGTCACCGTCCGTTTCAACACCGCTTGGTCGGCGTCGGTGTCTTTCGAATCGATCGCGTAATCTTCGATTTCGATTTCGCCGAATCGATAGGTCCATGTCGGTCGGCCGATGTCGTCCAGGTCATAGCCGGTGAATTGGTGACGCGGCGGACGACCTTCGTCAACGATCCAGGGTGATTGGGCATCGTCCAAGTCCGGCCCGGGCGGGAAACGAATCAAGTCGCTTCCCAGAGGTCGTACGGTTCCGTGGCCCTGGCTGCGCCAGACGCCGCCCGGATCAGCGAAGTCGCCTTTCCAAATCATTGCCAACCGCATCTGTTCGGCGTCAAAGGCCAGATTCAATCCGCCCGGATAGCCGACTCCGATGCCTCGTTTGCCGATGCCTGGATAGCTTCGACGCAGCATCACGGCACGGCCTTGATCGGCCAACAACCGGATCGGTTCCAACTGCAATCCGCGCGGCGTCCTGGCCTGCCGCCCTTCGAGCAGGTATTCCCAGACCGCTCCGACTTGAAGGTTCGGGTCTCCGCCCAGGATCTCTTTGCGGATCGCTTTTCCGCCGGGCCAAAAAGAGGGCATCACCGTTCCCGGGCTGACCAATTGCGGCGAGACCATGTATTGATAGAACCATTCCCGATGAAGTCGCTCGGCCATTTCGGTCAGGTCGACCGCCGGCATGGTTTGCGCCGGTTTGTGTTGGAAGGTGTGGCACGCGATGCAGTTCAGTCCGCCGTTGCCGACCAGTTCCAAGCCCGTTTGGCGAGCCTCCTTGGGATCCTGCGTCTCGGTGATTTCGACCAACGGCTTGGGGTCAACCGTTGCAAACCGATCGACCAGGTGGGCCACGTTGGCCGCGCCGTACTGCGGCATCCTGGTGTTCATGTAGGGGCGGATGGAACGACCGTTGACCAACACGTCGCGCAGCCATTTGGAACGTAGCTTCCCTCCGACGCCGCTCAACGTCGGCGGGATCCGTCCTTGGGGACCGAGGTTTTCATTGGTCGTGTGGAAGTACGGATCGCGTTGGTCCGACACCCCGCCCCAGCCATCGCGCGAGTGGCAACGGTCACAGCGAAACGTTGCCATCGTCAAAACGACGTGTTCTCGATCATCAAGCGTGGCGGCGGACGATTGAAGGGCGACTCGAATCGCGTCGCGCTGGGCGTCGTCCAATCGGTAATTCGCCCACGCCCCCGACTTCGCCGACAGACAGCCTTGCGCCGTGTTCAATTCAGCCAGGGACGGATAACGATCGGCACGCCCTCGGGCTTGCACCTGTTGCGTTTGACCGCCCTCGGCGACATGGCACTGGACGCATCCGAGTTCGGTGAACGACTTGCGGCCGGACCGAATCCTCTCGGGATCGGTTTGCATCGGCCGGCGATCGGCATCGTCTCCCGCACCGCTGACCAGATAGTTTGCCAGATCGACCGCTTCCCAGTGCGTCAGTTTCATGTCGGGCATGCGTCCAGACGGGCGCACCGAATGCGGATTTTCCAGGAAGGCCGAAAGTCCGTCGACGCTGTACTTCTGGCTCAGATCGCCGAGGGCAACCGAACTGTCGGCCATCAACTCGTCGCCGTCTTTGCCGCGCGGTGAATGACAGGCGACGCATCCGACCGAGTGGAACAGTTCTCGACCGCGCGCCGCCGACTGGTCGTCGATCGATCCCCGTTTAAAAGGATCCTTCGACAGTGACATCAAATAGTGGGTGATCGCCGTCGACACCGCATCGCGATCCTCATCGGAAAGATGTTGCATCAGATCCGGCATGCTGGTCCCCGGCTTCACGCCGTGGGGATCCGCGATGAATCGTCGGATGTAATGCGGATCGATTCGCGATGCCGCCGCGGTCAGAACCGGAGCCTGTTTGGGCGGCGTGGAAGCGTGCATCGTCGGTGCCGCGGCGTTGTCGCCATGACAGCGGACGCAACCGAACTGGTCCATCAAAACCAATCCGTGGATTCGAGGATCCAGCGAGGTGGACCGTGAAGCGTGCATCGACGCGGCGACGTTTGGTGCTTGCGCGGTTTGGGCGATGTCCATCAGGTATTTGACCAAATCCAAAAACTGTTGCCGGTCTTTGAGTTGATCAGCCAGTTTGGTCGGCATCGCAGAAACCGTTTGCGGTTCCAACAGATCGATGTCGTCGAATGCGAGCTCGATCACGCGATTGGTATCCGACAGTTCCCTCAGAACAATCGTGTCATTGTCCTGCCGGATCGGACGCCCGGTAACCACGCGACCTTCCAGGGTCAGGATCTTTACCGATTCGAATCCCTTGGCGATCGATTTGGACGGTTGCAGAATGGCTTCGACGATCGTTTCGTCATTCCGGTCCGCGGAGACTTGGGTGAGATCCGGTCCGAGCAGATCAACAGCGCCCTGGGCATGGCACTTGGTGCACGAGAGTGACTGGGTCGAAAACAAAATGGCTCCCCGGACCGCATCTCCCCGCTCGCGAGCCTGGGCGGCCAATGTTCGGCTGCCCTCGGCGAGTAGTTGATCAGTCAACGAGGGCTGTGGGGCGGACTGCGCCAGTCCCCGCGCGGCATGGCAACCGAGTACAAACAGCAGTGCGGCGAGCAGGATTCGATTCACGCCAAGGGTTCTCGTCTGATGATCAAGGTTCTTGTTCGATGTCGACAGTGTAACTGCAGTGTAGAGCAAGCATCTCGCTTGCCGAAGCAGAGCAGAGCGACTCTGCCACAAGAAACCGGCGTGACACGGCGTCGCGGTGCGCCATACGCAGTCCTGAGTCGTGTTTGCGCACGTTGTCTGTTTGGGTCGGTCGAGGAACCGGCGGTTGGGTGTCGAGTTGGGGGGCACAACACGCTGTGGGGCGTGAACGGTTTCGCGAATCGGATGAGGTTTGAAGGGGGGTCGGCCGGGACGGCCGAGAGTCGCAAGCTGGAAGCTTACGCCACTGGTGAGGATCGCAGGCTGGAAGGTTACTGCGCGGCGGCGATTCCGGCGGCTCGTCCGGTGCTGAAGGCGGCTTGAAAGTTGTAGCCTCCGATCCAGCCATCGACGTCCAGCACTTCGCCGGCGATGTAGAGCCCCGAGACCTTGCGACTTTCCATCGTTCGCGGATCCACTTCCGACAGCTTCACGCCACCGGCGGTGACCTCCGCCTTGGCGAACCCCCGTGTGCCTTGCACGGGAAACGTCGCGTATTTCAGCCCGTTGAGGAGAGACTGCAGCTTGGTGCGTGAAAGTTCTGCGATCGGGCACTCGGCGTCACTCGCTCGGGCGACCGATTCGGCCAGTCGACTTGGCAACCACTCCGTGATCACGGCGGTGGTCGTGCGGCGTCCCCCGCCGCCACGATCGGTCAGTGCCTTCTCAAGTTGCGGGACCGACATCTGGGGCACCAGGTCGACGGCCAGCGTGACGTCGTCGAACGAATCGGCGCGGGTGATCGTGCCGCTGACGTCCATCGCTGCGGGGCCGGAGAACCCCAGATGCGTGAACAGCCAACTGCTGCGGCGGCTGACCAGCGGCTTGCGTTTGGAAGGTGCCTTGGATTGCCAATCACTGCGTTGGTAAACCGAAGCGATGCAATCATCGAGCGTCAAACCGGACAGGCTGTGCGTCCAATCGTATCCGCCGACCAAGGGAACCAGTGCGGGCCGGGTCCGGACGATGGTGTGTCCCAACTTGTGCAGCCAGGCGTACGCATCGCCGGTCGTGCCGCAGCCCGGCCAACTTTTGCCGCCGGCGGTCACGATCAGCCGATCGCAGCGGATCGATTCCGATTCGGTATGGACCAGCCACTGGTCGGCCGCTTTTTCGACCGCGGTGACGGCACACCGCAAATGAAGTTTCACACCCGCTTGGACGGCGCGTCGTTGCAAGGCGTCACGGACGTGGATCGCGCGATCGGATTGCGGAAACACCTTCCCCGTCGACTCCACCTTGGTCTGCACCCCGTGTTCGTGAAACATCGCCACGACATCGGCCGGTCCGAAGGCACCGACGGACTTTTGCAAAAATCGCCCCGCCTTGCCAAAAGCCTGGACGATCCCTTTGGCATCGGTGTCCTGGGTGATGTTGCAGCGGGTTCCACCGGACATCAAGATCTTGACCCCGGTTTTGCCATTCTTCTCCAATAGCAGTACGCTCGCCCCCCTCATCGCGGCCTCCGCCGCAGCGACCAAACCGGCCGCCCCGGCGCCGATCACCACGATCGAGTGTGCGGATTTGTCGAGCATCGGTGAATGGGTCATGTGCGGTCTGCCTGCGACAATCGTGACGTCAGTAACTTTGGGGAATATGCGGGCAAGGCCGTAAGAAGCGATTTAAACTGGGGGTTTACTAGGACGGCCAGTCAGATTTGCCCACTTCCAGGGACGATACAATCCAAACGAGGATTCCGTTCGACCACGTGGTTTACCCAACCGCGTGTCGGATCACCACCGCGACCCACTACACGATTGTTCTGCGATGTCCGTTGATAGCCCAGCCCAACTCGCCAGCGACACTAATCCAGACCCCAAACGAACGCCGAAGGTGGTTCCTGCTCCGCCGCGTGGCGACGGCAAGTTTTCCTTTGCCGAAGCGCGCAATCTAATCGGTGATTTGACGAAACCGAATCCGCGAATCTACTGGACAGATTTCTTGCTGTCGATCGTCGGCGGCTTCATTGCCTTGAACGCGACGCTGCACGTGCCGCGATTGTTCTGGCCGGCCCCCTGGGTGATTCCCGTTGTGATCGTGTCGTACCTGGCGACCGTGCTGTTGTTCATGCGCTCGGTGATGTTCATTCACGAGCTGGTCCATTTACCCAAAGAAGGGTTCAAAGGATTTCGGTTCGCGTGGAATGCCTTGTGCGGCATCCCGTTGTTTGTGCCGTCGTTTCTGTACTATCCGCACGTCGATCACCATCGACGCAAACATTACGGCACCGACCATGACGGAGAGTACCTGTCGCTCAGCCATCACAGCCCGTGGATGATCGTCGGCTTCATCGGCCAGGCGCTGATCATTCCCGTTTTGGGTCTGTTTCGGTTCGTGGTGCTGAGCCCGGTTTGCTGGCTGATCCCGGGAGCCCGCGCGTTCGTGCACCGCCACGCGTCGACGATGGTGGTGGATCCGTTTTACGAGCGTGACGATCCGTCGGACAAGGAAATGCGGATCGTGGTGATGCAGGAGTTCTTCTGTTTTCTGGTCGGAAGCGGATTGATCTTCCGCCACAAGATTGTCACCGGGGAATGGTTTGATCCGTTGTGGATCGTCGCGTACAGCGTTGCAATCGGATTGTTGACGCTGAATGAAGTCCGCACGTTGGGAGCGCATCGATGGACGGGCGACGGCGGCGAGATGACGTTCGAAGAACAGTTGCTCGATTCGGTCAACTATCCCCACCATCCGTGGATCAGCGAACTGTGGGGTCCGATCGGAACACGCTACCACGCCTTGCACCACCTGTTCCCCCGCTTGCCCTATCACAACCTGGGCGAAGCTCATCGTCGGCTGATCGAGGGGTTGCCGGCCGACTCGCCGTATCATCGAACGGTCGCGACCAGTTTGACCGCCGAGATCAAGGCGCTGTGGCGACGGGCTCGCGATCGCGGGAAACCAGCCGAAAGCAAACCGTCCGCGATGGCGGCGTGATCAACCGCTGAGCCAGTGACACGCAGGTTGGTGTCGAGGCTTGGGCCCGAAGGCTCGCGGCAAACGGCTGATCATCGATTGACATCAGCCGGTTCGCGCCAGCGTCCAGGCGGCTTGATTGATTTCAGCGGAGCTCCATCGATCTCGACGACGCGGCAGTGGGCTTCTTGCGTGATCGGCACCGCGTACGTGATACTGCGGCCTGAAGGAGACGAGCGACCACGACGGTGCGTGTCGCCCCTGGTCGGAATTGCCCACGGTTGATCGGACGAAGCGGAGCCCAGGCTTGAACAAGAGCGAGATTCACGCCGGTTACGACTTCGAATCCGGGATGTTCTCTCGGATGCGTTCCTGGGTCGACGTGGCATCCTGGATTCGCCTGACCCGCATCCCCAGGATCCTCGCTTCCCCCAGTCACGTCGCAGTCGTCTTGCTCGCCTGCATTGCGACCAGAACGATCGCGTCGTTTTTCGCAGAGGGACCTCTCCAGCCGGGCCGATTTTGGGAGCTGCATTCCCACATTCAACTGCTGGTGGCGATGTTTCAGTGGACCGGTCCGCTGCTCGGATCGCTGCTGGCCGCCGTGTTGCTGATCATTTGGATTCCGGTGATTCAGTTCGTTTGCCGTGGCGGCGCGGCGTTGGCTGCGGGCAAACCTCTGCCGCGTGCCGGCCAGACGCTGCGTTTGGTTGGATCGCGGCTTTGGCGATCGCTGTTCGTGCCGATCCTGCCCTGCTTGTGCATCGTGGCATTGATGGTGGGCGTGTTTCTGATCCGACTTCCGAGTTTCGTGGCAGACGTGCCCTTGGTCTCTGGCATCACCGGCTGGGCGATCGGCGTCGCCGCGATCCCGGTCGGTATCCTGGGATTTGGAGCCCTGTTCGCCGTACCGCTGGCGCTCGCGGCAATGGTCTGTGAACCGACGCCCGACCCGATCGATTCGCTCAGCCGCGGCTACGAATCGTTGTATCGTCGACCGCTGTCGCTGGCCTGGTACGTGGCGTTTTCCGGAGCGATGGTGTTTCTGTTCGGCATATTGTTGGGCGGAATCGGCGGGGCATCGGTGCTGGCGGCACGGATCGTCACGTGGGTGATTTCGCCGAACGGTGTTCAGATTCAATCCGCCGTTGATGCCATCACCATGGTCGTCGTTGCCTGGCAAACCACGCTGGCATTTGGTCTACTCGGGGGAGTCTATTTGTTGCTCCGTAGTGACACCGGTGGCCAAGAGGCGGAGGATCTTTGGGAACCGCCCGCAGCGCCGGTGGAGCCGTTGCCGGAATTGCCCAAGGAGGCGATCGACGGATGAGTCCAGTTTCGATAAATCCTGAATCCTCACCACGCGGTGCGACCGGGCCGGCCGAATCGGATGCCTCGCCGCGCCCCGCCAAGCATGGCCCCAGGATTCAAATCAGTCTGTCGATGATGTTGTTGATGATGGTCGTGTTCGCCTTCATTTCGGCTGCCCTGTTCTACGCATCACAAGTCCCGGCGATCCGCGAAGAACTCAGTGTGCTGCTGTACGGGAAAGCGGAGGACGGTGGTGAAGACGTCGGTCGGCTGGCGCATCGGGCATTCATCATGTTTACGTTTACATCGCCCCTGCTGCTGGCTTGCGTCCTGTCGCTGGTGGTCTCGGCCTTGAAATACTTGCAGCGCACCACAACGTGAACGACGAACCGTCTGGCGCGGATCAGGCTGACATGTTGGAACCGCTGGTGGCGGCACTCGGAAACGTCTCGATGCGTCCCGAAGAATTCGCCGCGTTCTCGGCCGCCTTGATGTCGCGACACCCCAGCGCGGTGCGCTATCGACAGGACATCGATCCCCAGGACATCGCGTTCCCGGTCCGCCCAATCCCGTGGTATTCGCTCGGTTATCAGTGCACCGACCCGGAGGTCCGACCGAGCCGAACACTCTCGTACGCCGCCGGTGATTTTTTTATTCAGGATGCCGGTTCGATGCTGGCCTTGGCAGCCGCCGACGCAGATCGGCCTCCGCAACGCGACCGATTGATCTGTGATTTATGCGCCGCGCCCGGCGGCAAATCGACTGCCCTGTTGGAATCGATCGGCGACGGCTTTTTGCTGGCCAATGAACCGATCCAATCTCGCATTGCACCGTTGGCGTACAACCTGGCTCGCACCGGGAGCGACCGCTACGCCATCTCCAGTCTCGATCCCGAGCGGCTGCAATCGCGACTCGGCGGCATCTTTGATGTGGTCTTGGCCGATGTCCCCTGCAGCGGGCAAGCATTGTTGGGACGCGGCAAACAAAGTCTGGCCGCGGTTTCGAAGACACAGATCGAACACAGCGCGTTGCGGGCCAAGCGGATTCTTGCGTCGGCCGTCCACCTGCTCCGCCCCGGAGGCCGATTGGTGCTCAGCACGTGCACGTTCGCCGAAGCGGAAAACGAATCTCAAGTGCGTTGGTTATTGGACCAAGACGGCGTGACATCCGAACCACTCGATCGCCTGGCAGACTATGCGAGCGACGAGACCGGATGCAGCTATCGCTTGTGGCCCCACCGCCACGACTGTGCGGGCAGTTTTGCCGCGTCGCTGCGCTGTGACCTCGACGACGCGATTCCCGCTGCGCCGGCGATTGGAGCGAAACGCAAACGCCGCAAGAAGCCGGAGCGGTTGCCGGAGGAATTGGGCGACTGGTTCGACGCGACGCCGCAGCGATACCAAGTTGCCGGCGCGGTCATTTGGGCATGGCCCGAAGACGCCCCGCCGTGGGTCGAATCGATTGCCGCCGGCGGTCCCGAAGCGGCCTATCGCACCGGCCAAACCTGGAAGCCCGCGCATGGTGCGGCGTTACGTCGAACCGGTGCGTTGCGGGCGACGGAAGGGATCGAAGTCGATGCGACGACGGCACAGCGGTTCCTCGGTGGCGAACCGATCCCGTGCGAGGCATCGGGCTGGTGCGTCGTGCGTTACCAGGGCCGAGCGCTGGGCTGGGTGAAGGCGTCTCGCGGGACCGGCAAAAATCACCTGCCCGCCGCGGCCCGGATGATCGTGCAATAGGCGTCCCGCTAAGCCTGTTCGACCCAATGCTTGATGGGGCCGAAACGGGCGTAAAGCAGGGGTTGGTCAAAAAATGAGTTGGTCAAAAAATGGGTTGGCCAGAGATGGATGGGGGCAGCAAAAATGAGGCAGGAGGAGCGATGGGGTGGTTCGCCAATCGAGTCCGAGCAGCTGCCTTCATTTTTTGACCAACCCATTTTTTGACCCATTTTCTCTCTCGACCATGCCGGAGGCAACGGTTCATCACGCGATCTCGAAACGCGTCGACTCGCATCTAACGGCCGCTTTGCAGTTTCGCCGCTGCCAGGGTGTTGTGCAGCAGCATCGCGATCGTCAGCGGGCCGACGCCGCCGGGAACCGGCGTGATCGCCGAGGCGACGTCTTTGGCCTGATCGAAGGCCACGTCGCCGACCAGTTTGTCGCCGACGCGATTGATCCCGACATCGATCACGATCGCGCCGGGTTTGATCATGTCGCCGGTGATCATTTCGGGGCGGCCGATCGCGGCGATCAAGCAATCCGCATCGCGGCACACGTCGGCCAGATTCGCGGTCCGGCTGTGGGCGATCGTCACGGTGGCATTGGCGACGTCGGGGCCGCACGAACCGGTTTTCTGGGCCAGCATCATCGCCATCGGTTTGCCGACGATGTCGCTGCGCCCGACGACACAGACCTTTTTCCCCGCGACCGACAGGTTTGATCGCCCGAGCAGCTGAACGATGCCGTGCGGGGTGCAGGGCAGGAATCGCGGCCGGCCCTGCATCAACAGGCCGACATTGACGGGCGAAAAGGCGTCGACATCCTTGAGCGGATCGATGGCGTCGAGAATTTCCCGCTCGTCGTACTCCACGCCGGAGCCTGTCGGCAGCGGGAGTTGAACCAAGATGCCGTTGACGTTGGTGTCGGTGTTGAGTTCAGCGATCAACGCCATCAGTTCGTCTTGACCGGCGTCGGCGGGCAAGCGATGAGTGCGGCCGTCGATGCCGGCTTTTTCGCAGGCACGCGCCTTGTTTCGCACGTAGACCTGACTGGCGGGGTCCTCGCCCACCAACACGGCGGCCAGGCAGGGTGGCGGGGCGCCGCCGGCAACAAAATCTGCGACTTCCTTGGCGAGATCTGCGCGGATTTCTGCCGCAACCTGTTTTCCATCCAAAATCACTGCCGTCATGTTCGCCTCGTGTTGCGTCAGCTCGTCGCACCCCTGTTCTGCCAGCCTGTGATCGGCCGATGGGTTTACCATAGTGGGAATTGCGATTGAGCGTTATAGTTCGCGTAGATTCACAGTTCTTCTCTCGCCAGGTCCCCGACCCGCGAAACGATATCACACAGGATTTTTGACTCGATGTCTACCGAAGCGCCGAAGCTTAGCCCGGTCGAAAAAATCAAAGAGGAAAGCCAGTATCTCAAGGGCACCATCGACACCGAGATGGCCGCCGAGACCGATCATTTTGGCAAGTCCGACATTCAATTGCTGAAATTTCACGGCACCTACCAGCAAGACGATCGCGACAAGCGGGTGGAATTGAAGAAAGCCGGCGGCGGTAAAGCGTACGCGATGATGGTCCGTTGCCGGATCCCCGGTGGCCGAATCACCAGCCAGCAGATGCTCGCCCAATTGGATCTGTGCGACGAGCTGGGTGATTCGACGATGAAGATCACGACCCGGCAAACACTGCAATTGCACGGCGTGCTCAAGAAAGACCTGCGTGCGACGATCAATCGCATCAACGAAATCGAATTGTCGACGTTGGCCGCCTGCGGCGACGTCAATCGCAACGTCATGTGCTGCCCGGCCAAACGTGCCGACGGAGTGCACCAGGCGATGGTCCAACTGACCGATGAACTGGTCACCGCGCTGGCCCCGCAAACACCGGCCTATCACGAGCTGTGGCTGACCGATCCGGAGACCGGTGAAAAAACGCTCCAAGGCGGCGGGCCGGTCGTTGAACCCCTCTACGGACCGACCTATCTGCCGCGAAAGTTCAAGGTCGGGATCGCGTTGCCGGAAGACAACTGCATCGACATCTACACGCAAGACCTGGGATTCCTGGCCGTCGTCCGCGACGGTGCGATCGTCGGCTACAACGTTTTGGTCGGCGGCGGCATGGGCGTCACGCCCGCCCTCAAGAAAACCTATCCCGCGCTGGCCAAGCGGATGGCGTTTTGCACGCCCGAACAAGCGGTCGAAGTCAGCAAGGCGGTGATCAAGGTCCAGCGCGACCATGGCAACCGCGCCGACCGCAAGGTCGCACGGATGAAGTACCTGGTCGATGAGTGGGGCGTTGAAAAATTCCGCCGCGCGGTCGAAGAGCAATTCGGCCAGCCGCTGGCCGATTGCGAGCCCGATGATGTGACCGGCTTCGACGACCACATGGGCTGGCAAGACCAGGGCGACGGAAAATGGTCCTACGGACTGAACATCGAAAACGGCCGTCTGTACGACAACGATCACCGTCAACTCAAAGCAATGATGCGTGAGGTCTGTCGAACCTTTGGCACCGAACTGCGGATGACCGGTCACCAGAGCATCATCGTGACGGACATCGATCCGGCCGACAAAGACAAGCTGATCGAAATCATCCAGCGACACAACGTTCGCACGACCGAGGAAACCAGCACGGTCCGCCGCTGGTCCATGGCCTGCGTCGCATTGCCGACCTGTGGTTTGGCGATCACCGAAAGCGAACGCCGTTTGCCCAGTCTGATCGACGACCTGGAACAACCCCTGGCCAAACTCGGTTTAGACAAGGAACGGTTCACGATTCGAGTGACCGGGTGCCCCAACGGATGCGCCCGCCCCTACAACGCGGACTTGGCGTTGGTCGGAAAGGCCAAGGACAAGTACACCCTGTTTGCCGGCGGCGGATGGCTGGGCAATCGATTGGCGTATCTGTACAAGGACTTGGTCCCGTCGGATCAGATCGCCGGCGAGATCGTCGCCATCGCCTCGGCGTACAAAGCCAATCGAAACGAAGGCGAGTCGCTGGGCGATTTCTGTGCCCGGGTCGGACAGGAAGACCTGACCGTGATGGCCGCTGCCGCACCGAAACCCTAACGCGCCCGCACGTGTGACCGACACGGTCCATCGAACCTAGCGAATGAACAGATTCCGGAGCGCCGCTGATGCGGCGCTCTGTGAATCCTTGGGTCGCTTCGGGCGGAGATGATCGGGAATTTTACGCGACTCCGGGGAAGCCGACTCGGTGTCGTCCGCGGACACGTCCAAACGGTCCGTCGAGGGAACGCCGCCGTCGGCAACCTGGATCGATGTGGTCGAGGACGTTTGGTCGTCCTGTTCCGACTCGTCCGCCTTCACCGGATCGGCCTTGATCTCCGGCTCGTCGGTGGCCGCGAAACGGCGCAGCAACGGGGATGCGGATCCCTGCGAACGCCCCAGGTCCGACGCGAGTTCATCAAGCTCGACCAACAGTTGCGCCGCCCCTTTGGACGTGTCTGCCGGAACCACCGGTGGCCCCGACAGCGTGGAAAGATCGGTCGGCTTGAAACGAAAGGGCTTCCCGGTTGCCTGGTCGCGTATGGAAACGCGGAAGGTGTATTTGCCGATTTTCAGATGATCGTGGTGGCTGAGCGGCTTGGGAACGCCAGTCTCGATCAATTCCCCTTCCACGACGGTTCCGTTTCGACTGCCCAAATCTTGTATCAAGACGTCGGTGTCATTGAACGTGATCTTGCAGTGCTTTCGGCTGACCGACCGCGAAGCAAACGTCAGATCGCACTGCTCGTTGCGACCGATCAAGTAGGGCGATCGGTCAATGATGTGTCGACTGCCTCTTCGCGAGCCATTGGTCTGCAGAAGGGTGAGACGAAACAAGAGTCGACTGCCAAGTCCGGTTTGACGAAGAACACATCATCAGCCACGATCGGCCTGTGATCATAGGGACTTGTCGTGAAGATTACGCGAAGCGGCACATGGCATTGGATGAATAACGGACCTGCCGTGGTGGATCGACACCTATCTGATAGCGGGAGCCAAGGCGGGCTCGAGGCTCTCCATTTTGTCCGTCGGCGTGGCGTCCGCCGGTAAATCACCGAGCGCGTATTGAATGCCGTCGAGCATGTGCTTGACGATCACCGGATTGGCAAACGTGTCCTCGCGGTGGCCGAAGTTGGTGTAGAACACCCGGCCGTCACCGGCAGCACGGATCCATGAAACAGGAACCTCACGCGGCCCATCGTTGATGCGACTGGAGACGGCTTCCTTGCTCATGTCCAGGCTGACCAACAGACGCAGCACGCCCGTACCGACGTAGGACTTGGGGTCGTATTGGTAAATCTCGTCGGAGTGCCAGAATCCCGAACCGTCGAACGCGGCGTTGAGGACATGGCTGGGATCGTCCAATTTGAACGCCCACTTGCCGCCGGCGCCCCAGGGGTGGCCGGCGAACGTACCGCCGACGATCGCCAGGCACTCGGGATGCCGATTGAAGTTGTCGCTGGCGGCGTGGAAACCGACCAACCCTTTGCCGCCGATGATGAAGTCCATGAAGGCGTCACGCATCGCCGGTTCGGGGAATTGCATGTGGGTGGTGTTGTTCAACAGGATGGCGTCATACCGCGCCAGATTCTCCGCCCGGAAGACGTCATAGGTGTCGGCGAAGTCGACTTCAAAGGCCTTGGATTTTTCCGCCATCATCCGAACGCATTCGTTGCCATGCGGAATCGACGTGTGAATGAATCCTTCGCAGCGATAAAAAACGAGGACACGTCGCTTGGGCAACGGTTTGGCCGCCAACTCGCTGGGAACAGCCGCGGCAATCTGGTGCTTCTCATTTTCCGACAACGGTTTAAATCGCTCGGCCTTTTTTTGCTCCCACTCATCAGGTTGCTGCGCAAGGAGTGATGGGGCGGACAAGAGTGCCAGGGCGGCGAACAGAATCAACAGGAGCCGCGATCGAGAGAGGCTGGGCATGGAGGGACCTGGAGGCGTGCGTGTTCAGCGGGGGGGGAGGGAACGCGTGGGAATGGCTATTGTAGTCTCCTTTACAGGCGTTCGGCAAAAGTGCAGGCTTGAGAAATGAGCAACACGGTGAACGAACGATCGAACGGCCCCGGCTATCGGCTGCTTGATTTCGGCCACGGACGCAAATTGGAATCATTCGGCGGCCGGATCTTGGACCGCCCCTCGCCGGCGGCCGAAGGCCAACGAAAACACCGCCCGGATCTGTGGGCGGCCGCCGATTCTGTTTTCCATGTCGATTCCCGCGACTGGGAACATCGGACGCCTTGGCCGGCGGACCAGCGGGTCGACTGCGACGGATTTCAAATGCCGATCGCCCCCACGCCCTTCGGTCACGTCGGTGTTTTTCCCGAACAGGCGGCCAACTGGCGGTGGCTGCGTCAGACCGCTGCCCGAACCGGTGGAGACGCCAGCGGGATGAACCTGTTTGCCTACACCGGCGCAAGTTCGATCGTGATGGCCGCGACGGGGATGAAAGTCGCGCACGTCGACGCCGCCAAACCGAACGTCACGGCCGCGCGAGCAGCGGCGCAGCTGAACGGACTGGCCGATCATCCGATTCGATACCTGGTCGACGACGCGGCCAAATTCACCGCCCGCGAAGTCCGCCGCGGCAACCGGTATCAGACGATCGTCCTGGATCCCCCGGCGTATGGGCATGGGCCATCGGGCAAAGCCTGGAGACTCGAACGCGACCTCTGGCCGCTGTTGCAGGATTGCGTGTCCCTGTTGTCGCCGAACGGTTTTCGTCTGCTCATCACGGGGCATTCTCCGCAAGTCGCCGGCGAAGACGTGGTAGACTATTTAGCATCCAAGATGCCGAAAACGTTCTCGTTTTCGCCCCGTCGGTTTGATTCGATCGTCGACAGCGGACGTTTAACGCTGGACGGTTCGGGTGGCCGAAAACTCGATGCCGGCTTTTTTGTTCGGGTCACTTTCCATTCGCCTGATGCATGACGACTGATTCTTCCACACCACTGCCCGCCGACCGCTCGACTGCCGACCGCTCGACTGCCCCCACAGCGCCCGCCCGCTCGGTGGCGCAGTTGCAGGCCGAGCTGATTGGCTGGTTCGACGGCCGCGGTGAGATCGCCGTCGCGTTCTCCGGCGGGGTCGACAGCAGCGTGGTATTGGCCGCGGCGCTCCGCAGCACCGCCCGCGCGGTCACAGCCGTCACGGCAGTTTCGCCCAGTGTCGCGACCTGGCAACTCGAACTGGCCCAATCGGTCGCCAAGCACCTGGGGGCAACGCATCGATTGATGGAAACACGCGAAGTCGAATTGCCCGCGTACCAAGTCAATGACGGCTCGCGTTGCTTTCACTGCAAGAGCACGCTGTATCAAACACTTTACCAGCTGTGCCAGAGTCCGACGCTTCGGGACGCAACGATCGTTTCGGGAACCAACGCCGACGATTTGGGCGATTATCGACCGGGCATCGCCGCCGGTGATCAGGCCGGTGTCTTGAAACCGCTGGCGGAATTGAACATCGACAAGGCCGGCGTTCGCGAGATCGCACACCGATTCGGTTTGCCCAATGCAACCTTGCCCGCTTCGCCGTGTCTGGCTAGCCGGATCGCCTATGGGGTGCCGGTGACGGTCGAGCGATTGCGGCGGGTGGAAAAAGCGGAAGACTTGTTGCGTGGTCTGGGATTGGACGACGTTCGCGTCCGGTACCACGAAGGCGACCTGGCGCGCATCGAAGTCCCCGCGGACCAAATCGTCCAACTGACCGCCGCCCCCATCCGTACTCGGCTGTCAGAGCAATTGGTCGAAATCGGCTTTCGTTACATCACCCTGGACTTGCAAGGCTTTTCCAGCGGCAGCATGAACCGCCAACTCGTCTCGCTCGGCCAACCCATTGATCCCGGCAAGTGACTCCCGCCCGGGGCAATCCGATCGAGCCCCACACAACGTTTTCGAGAGACTTCATGAACAAGACCGCAGCTGATGATTCGTCAGACGAAGACTCCCGCGATGGCGATGCGAGGGAAACCACCGACGCGACATGGCAGCAAGCTGCCACGACCGATGATTCGGTTGGCGATTCGGCAGCGGGAAACAAAGCGAGCGTCACCGAATCCATACCGCTGCCACTTTCGACGGCCAGCTTGGTCGGATCGCGACTGGCAGGCTATCTGATCCTCAGCCGTCTCGGTCGCGGCGGCATGGCCGACGTCTACGCCGCCCGAGACATGGCGCTCGAACGCGATGTCGCGATCAAGGTGTTGCGCCCCGACTTGGCCCGTGACCGAGACTACATCACGCGTTTCCGCCGCGAAGCCAAGGCGGCCGCCAAGCTGAATCATTCCAACATCGTCCAAATCTACGAAGTCGGTGAAGACGCCTCGCGACATTACATCGCCCAAGAACTGATCTCCGGGCAAAACCTTCGCGAATACCTCGAACGCAACGGGACCGTCGGTCCCGAGCAGGCGATCGAGATTCTCTACGGGGTCGCGTCCGCACTCGACGCGGCGGCGATCGAGGGCATCACGCACCGTGACATCAAACCCGAGAACATCATGTGGTCCAAGGCGGGGTCGGTCAAAGTTGCCGATTTCGGCCTGGCCCGATTGGGCGACGACGTCGACGGCAGTCGCGCCGATTTGACCCAGGCGGGGCTGACCCTTGGAACGCCACGGTACATGAGCCCGGAACAGGTCCAAGGTCGGCCGGTGGATCCGCGCAGCGATTTGTATTCGTTGGGTGTGACGATGTACCACCTGCTCTCCGGACGCCCTCCGTTTGAAGCCGATGATCCGCTCGCCCTGGCGTTTGCCCATGTCAACGAAACGCCCAAGCCGCTCGATCGCGTTCGAGGTGACAAAGATGTCCCGGAATGGTTGGTCGCGATCATCGCCAAGCTGCTGCGGAAAGATCCGGCCGAACGCTTTCAATCACCCGGCGCGTTGCTCGACGCGCTGACCGGTGACGATGCGACCCAACGCAGCAACACGCGTCGCTTGGCCGGCGCCGCGACCGCAACGGCACGTTTGCAACGGGTCGCGGATGAGGAAAAACAAAACCGTGCTCGACGTCGAAAACGGATGATCGCACTCAGCCTGGTTCCGATCCTGGCCGTCGGGCTGGGGATCGCCACGGCATCCCAAGTCAAACGCCCCGCCGTGGCGGACCTGTTGCGCCCCGACCAAGTCCCCCAGCGGGGGTCGATCGAAGAGCAGTATTTGGAAGCCGCCGAGCGAGACGACGTCCCGGGTTGGAAAGCGATCGAAACCTATTTCCCCCCCGGCGACAGCGCCGTGATGCAGGCGTATGTCAGCAAGGCAAAGTTACAGCTGGCCAGATTGTATCTGGAGCAAGATCGAATCGCTGAGGCTGAAGCCACGCTGGTCGAATTGCTCAATAATCCCACGACCGACCGGAAATATCGCTTGATCGCGTTGGCCCGACGGGTCCAGGCCGCCAAACAGAGCGGGGACAAATTACGCGTCGACGAAGCGAAACGACAACTCAAAGCCGCCTATTCGGACATCAAGTCGTCCAATGCGGCGGCGATTACCCTGTTCGAGACGGTGTTTTCCGGACGCGAGCGGCTGGAATTGGGAATCGAACCCGCCCCGACCGAATAAAATTTCACCCGGGGATCGATCGAGCTAAACTAGAACGCCTCTCGTTTTGGGGAACCCTCGTTACACACCTTTTTCATTTCAGTCATGCTGTATTTTAGTCTTTGGGCCGTCTTGATGCTGGCCGTGATCGTCGCCGTTCCGGTCGCTGCAAAAATGTCGTCCGGCGGGCGCGTTGCAAAGACAGACAACGGCGACGCGGAATTGGAGGAAGATGCGGCAGCCGAGGGCAGTGGCGATGACCACGAAGTGCTCGAAGATGACTTCGGCGGCGGCGACGTCGAAGCGCTCGAAGACGACGCGTTCGATGAAGTTAAGTGACGTCGACCATAATCCGCTCCACCTCGGCGAGCGTTTCGGGCGACAGCACACGCGTCCCCGCCAGCTCTCGAATCTGTTCTTCACGGCGTGCCCCGACCAACGCCGCGGTCACACCAGGCTGCGAGATCGCCCAGCCGACGGCCAGCTGTGCGACGCTCTGGTCGACCTCCCGGCCCAACTGTTTTAAACGGTCGATCGCATCGTGAATCCGACGACGCGTCTCGCCTTGAAAGATCGCGTAACCCGGCCGGCTGTCGCCTTTCTCGAACACGTGGTCGCGGGTGATCTTTCCGGCCAACAAGCCTTTCATCAACGTCCAGTAAACGTAGACGTCCCGACCGGCTGATTGCGCCGGCTGAATCAAGTCGACAAGGCTCTCCCGCTGAACCAGATTCAACGGACATTGGATTGCGTCGGCGGGGACCGTTGCGGCGAACTGTTCGACTTGTTCGGCCGACGCGTTGCAGATCCCGACGCGGTTGCAGAGCCCGCGTGCTTGCAGCCGTGCCATCGCCTCGGCTGACACGTCCAAGGCAACCTTCGGATCGGGCTGATGCAAAAACAGGGTGTCCATCGAATCGATCCCCATCCGCCGCAACGAGGCTTCGGCGTCGCGCGTCAACTGTTGTGGAGAGCCGTCGACAATGCGTTCGCGTTGCTCGTTCCATCGCTGGCCGACTTTGCCCATCACGGTGAAGCAATCGCGCCGGCCGCGAACGCACTCGCCGAGCAATCGATCGCTCTCTCCGTCGTAGCCGTAGCTGTACGCGGTGTCAAAGGTGGTGATGCCGGCGTCGATCGCTGCCAACAGCGTGGCTTTGGCGTCATCGCGCGTGACGCCGATCGTCGTGATGCCGGCGATCGGCCAAAGTCCCAAGACAAGTTTCGAGGAATGCATGGTGATGAGTGCTCGTTGGAAACGAGAGAAAAAAGGGTGGAAGCATCCTGCTTGCCACCTTCGCCGGCTCTGTCGGCGAACTCGAAAACAAACCGCCTGGTGAAACAACGAAAAAACGCGTGGTCGATGAGACCACGCGTCTTTGGAAATTGAAACAAATCGGTTCGGTACGCGAAGATTCTTTGTCGTGATCCCGGATGACGCAAAGAGCTTCCAACCGGCCGAAATGATTCTCCGCAGCCTAATAGTCGATCGAAGCGCCCAGGCTGACCCCTTGGACCCAGTGGCTGCCTTCGACGATGTCGTAGGCGACCGGGGTCACGTTGGCACCGATGTTGCCGGTGTCACGATTGCGATTGATCTGGTCGCCCGCCATCGCCACGTTGTCGAAGTACAAGAACGTGTAGCCGACGGTGAACGAGACGTGATCGCGGAACCGGTACCCGATGGTGAAATCCATTTCGGGAATGAACGTGAACACGTCTTGCGTTTGCGTTCCCTGTTCGTCGTTGATCAAGACGCTCGAATTCTGTGTCGAGATCGCGGCGTTGGCCAGAAAATCGGTCGTCGTGCCGACCTTGCGGACCGTTTGCTCCATGTTCCCCAAGTGAACCTTGGTCAGCGCTCGGGCCGTCCAACGTCCGCGAGCAACCATCGATTCAAAACCGAGTTGACCACCGTTGAAGCGGTTTTCGGTGTCGAACAAGCTGGAGAAGGCCGTTCCGGCGAGGTTCGGGTTCGTACCGGCATTGGTGTCACTGCGAAAGCTGCTGATCGAGATCATGTCGTCCAGCTCGGCGTAGGTGTAACCGGCGATGAACTCCAGACGCGATGATTTGTTGTGGCAGAACGTCATCCGGGCATAGCCATCGGCCATGAACAAGTCCGTGGCGTATTCCGCTTGGACATTGCCGGAGAACAAGTTCTGTTGACTGATGATGACCGAGTCCTCTTGCGCCGTGCCCGGATTGAACCGGGGGACGAAGTAGTAGGGGCGGCCGAGCGAACGGGCAGTCGCATCGGTTTGGTCACCGCTGGCGGAGTAATCGTCGCCGTTTTCGCCGATCCACAGGGTGCGTCCGCCGATGCCGAAGCTGTCGGTCAGGTAGCGTCCCACGTCCGTGCGAATGCCGCCGGAAAGGCCGCCATCGAGATCGTCACCGAACTCCACAGTGGCTGCCGGCAAGACGGGAAACACACCGGGTGCGGCAGAGGTCACCAGTGGTGGTGCCTGTCGCTCGGCATGGAACATCAACATCGCTTCGGCTCGCATCCAGCCGTCCTTGCCGCACAGGTTGAGCAGGCCGGCCAAGCCGCCGCCCTTGCTGCCACACATGCTGTCGCAGCCGACACCATCGCAGCCGGGGCTGTCGCAACTGTCACAACCGCCGATCGCTCGCTTCAATCCGCCGTCAAAGAAGCCGGCAGGCTGCAGATCACCCACGGTCACCGGAGCGTAATCGCTGATCGGTGCAACGGGAGCGGCAAAAGGGGAACCAACGTGCACCGGGGCATCGGAGGCGACATCGCCGACGAATGCTTGTGGGGAATCGTTGGCGGGTACATACTGATTGTTGTCAGCCTGGGCCGACGCTGAGGCGGACAGCAACAGCGCTGCCAGGGTCATGCCTCGAAAGTTTTTCTTCATTATTGTAGTCTCGCGCAGTCCGGGATTACTGGAACGACTGGTATAAGACGATCGACGAAAACGAGCGTTAGATCGAGAACGTCCCTTATGGTGCTTAAAGTCGGCGTATCCCTCCCAACTTCAACACTCAAACTGCCTGGACTTTCCAAAGTGCAGGAAAAACAGCGTTTTGAGCGGTAGACTGGGGTTCGCAAAGCTCCCCAAGCACTCTGCTTTTGCTAAATCTTTTCGCAAATTGGTCCCCTAAACAGCTCGATGACCGACCAAGACCCCGGCCAAAACGACGCCAGATCGAGCCGCCAGCCCGATCCGACCGATTCCGTTGACACGCAAATCGAGCCTCCCACCGAAACCCGCAATACGATCGTCGAACCGATCGAGCCTCCCCAGCCGGTCACCGAACACCAGCCGGTCACCGAACACGAGTCGAACACCGCGACCGAAGCGATCACCGAACCCGAGCCCAACGTCGCCCCCGAGCCGGCCGAACGCAAGGTCGTCCAAGCGACCGAAATCATTCCCGCCGACAAGCCCCGCGGCGACTCAGACAAGCCCCGCGGTGACGCCGGAACGCCCCCGGCCACCGTCGCCCCAGAGCGTTTTCAGTCGGTCGGCACCAAGTCGATGTCGATCTTTTCCGGCGGCGGCTTCCACCCCAAAATGGTGCGTTGGAAGCGGATGCTCACCGAAATCAATGAGCTCGAACCGACGCTGCAACCGGAGTCCGACAACGACCTTCGCAAACGGTCGTTGGCGCTGCGGTACCGCGCCATGGCCGGCGAAAAACTGGCCAAGCTGCTTCCCGAAGCCTACGCCTTGGTTCGCGAAGCCGGCCGCCGAACGCTCGGCATGCGACACTACGACGTGCAGATGATCGGCGGCATCTCGCTGTTCGAAAGCCACATCGCGGAAATGCAGACCGGTGAAGGAAAAACGTTGACCGCGACGCTGCCGCTGTACCTGCATTCCTTGGTCGGCAAAGGCGCCCACCTGGCAACGGTCAATGATTACTTGGCCAAACGGGACGCCGAATGGATGACCCCGATCTACAACTTGCTGGGCGTCAGCGTCGGAATCATCCAGACGCCCGACGACCAAGGGTCCCGACGCAAATCGTATGGCTCCGCGGTCACCTACGGGACGGCCAAAGAGTTCGGATTCGATTTCCTGCGAGATCGTTTGCTGTTGCGTGCCCAGAACCGCATCCAGACCGAAATGCTGGGTGATGGCGGCGGCGGTTTCTCCGATTCCGGCGATAAACCGGTGATGCGGGGCATGCACTTCTGCCTGGTCGACGAAGCGGACAGCATCTTGATCGACGAAGCCCGCACGCCGCTGATCATCGGTAGCCTGGAAGACACCGTCCGGGACCAAATCGTGGAAACCTATCGCTGGGCTTCCGAGCACGCGCCCGAATACGAGCTGGACGATCACTTCACGATCGACGACGACACCAAACAATACGAACTGACCGCGCGGGGCCGGCAGAAGGTCCGTGCGTTGCCCAAGAGCAACCTGGTGCGGACGATGGGCTTGGTCGATCTGTACGAATACACCGAGCGGGCGATCAAGGTTTACCGCGAATTCCTGCTCGATCGCCAATACGTCGTCCGTCCCAACGACAAGGGCGTCGATGAAATCGTGATCGTCGATGAATTCACCGGCCGACTCGCCGAAGGGCGCAAGTGGCGCGACGGAATCCACCAGGCGATCGAGGCCAAAGAGAATATCGAGATCAGCGTTCCCACCGGCCAGGCGGCACGGATCACGGTCCAAGACCTGTTCCTCCGCTACAACCACTTGGCCGGTATGACCGGGACCGCGGCGACCAGTGCGCGTGAATTGAAACGGATCTACCGCACGCCCGTGTTGCGGGTCCCGACCAACCGACCGCCCAAACGCAAGCGACTGGCCGACCGTGTGTTCGGTTCGATCGATGCCAAATTTCAAGCGATCGTCGAAGAGGTCAAAACGATTCACGAGACGGGTCGCCCGGTGTTGATTGGAACGCGTTCGATCGACAAGAGCGAAATGTTGTCGCGGATGCTGCACGAGATCGGCATTGAGCACCAGGTTCTCAACGCAAACAACGTCGCGATGGAAGCCGAGATCGTTGCCGATGCCGGTCAACACGGCCGCGTCACCGTGGCCACCAACATGGCCGGCCGCGGTACCGACATCAAACTCACCGACCAGATCGTCGAACTCGGCGGGATGCACGTGATCTGCACCGAGTTGCATGATGCGGCACGGATCGACCGCCAGCTGATCGGACGCTGTGGACGCCAGGGCGACCCGGGTTCGTACCGCCAATACCTGTCGTTGGATGACGACATTCTCAAAGGCGGCTTGGGCCCGGACAAAGCCGAGAAGCTGAAAGCCCGCGGGGAACGTTTGACCGATTCGGTCGACTCCTACGCCAAACTGTTCCGCCGCGCCCAACGCAAAGTGGAAAAGAAGCACTTTCGCGATCGGATGGTGCTGCTGCATCACGAAAAGGAACGCAAGAAGATGCAGCGTGAAATCGGCCAGGATCCTTACCTAGACACCCCAGACTGACGCAAATGGGGGATCTTTTTTTCGGCTTTGACTCAAGTCGCACTGGACGTCTGCCGACGGGGGTTTCAATTCGAAAAAAAGCCAAAAACCGGGCTCGGCCGAGCTTGACAGGGCAATCGAAAACACCGTATCCCCGGCTCCGTGTCCATTAGCTCCCGGCACTTCCGCCCACTTTGGTCGGTCAAGCGTCGGGGCCCGAATGGCGACGGCCAGACGCGGTCCGTCACCGTCCGGGGCTCGCGAAAGGTCGGTCCTCATTGGTTGGACAGACGTGCCGTGGGGCTAAGCCGACGATGGGTTTTCGTGAACGTAGGCGGAAACTCCATGTGTATCCAACGAAGTCTCACCGCGAAGAAGGAGTGTCGCGTTGAAACGCCACGAAAAACTTTTCGGCCTCAATCGCAATCGATGGGGCGGCGCCGTAATGGCGTGGCTTGTAGGGGCGTCCAGCGTCTCTGCCCAGCTACCGATGCCAGGCATGAGCCTGCCATCCAACGACAAAACGGGTGCGGCAACTGCTGTCGCTCCTTCCTACGCACAAGGTGGCTCGGCCCTGCCGGCCGGCTACAGGGTGCCCAACGCGACGGTCGAAAGTCGCCCCGCCGGTGGGAAACAACTCGTCCAGCAGGCTCGCGCCGCGCTGGCCGGCGGCCATTACGAAATGGCCGTCAACGCTTTCCGCCAAGCTTCGGCGGCGGCCAAGTCGGATTCGAACCTATCGGCCGATGTCGCACGACTGCGTGTCGATCTGCAGATCGCCGGAATCGACGGCGAACTGCTCAACATCCCGGCCCCGGCGCCCAAGCGTTTGTCCGCCGGGATCAACGCCGCACCGCTGGCCACCGCAACAGCGTTGGGCAGCTCGGACATGTCCGCGGCCGAACGTGAAGCACGGCGATTGATCGCCGTCGGACGCGCCACGCTGGATCGGGGCGACACCGCCACGGCACTGCGTCTGGCACGTCAGGCCCAATCGCTCAACGCCCCCGAAGCGGCACCCCAGGTGTGGCAATTCGTCTTGGATGCCGAATCGGCCGCCAAACGCTCCGGCACGATGGATTCCCAAATCGCTTTGGCCGGTGGACAACAAGAAATCGGTAGCGACGAAGCAGGCTTCATCAAGCAGATGCTGTTCAATGCCGACGCCAACGCCGGACTGGAGAACGTCGGCGGCGGAGCCGTTGCCCAAGTGCAAGCACTCGGCGCGCCGATCCCACCGTTGCCTCAAGCCGAATTGGGCCCACCGGGAGCCGATCCCAACCGGCTGTATCAAGCCGGACTGCAGGCGCTTCAAGCCGGCGACCAGGAAACCGCTCGCAAGAACTTTGTCGAAGCGTGGAAGTACGAAGATCAATTGGACTTGGCGACCCGACAAGGGCTCAAGGACAAACTGACGCTGCTGCAACCGGCCCGGCTTCCGCGGACCGGCGGCGAGCCTCAGCTTTCCGCGATCGATCAAGCCGATGCGGAATCACGCGAGCAAACCCAACGGCTGTATCGAGAGATCACCGCCGAAATGGCCAACGCCGCCGAAATCCGAGAATCGGCTCCGTTGGACGCATTGGACAACTTGAACCGCCTGCGCCGACGCGTCGACGGTTCCAATGTCGATGAAACCAGCAAACGCACGCTCGCCCGTTTGGTCGACCGTGAACTGGAAAAGCAAAAGCAATACGTCGAATCCAATCGTGCGTCGATCGAGTTGGAACTTCAAAACGATGCGGTCCGAACCGAGCTGGCGACCGATGCCGCTCGCACAGCCCAAATCGATGAAGAGATCTCCGAGTTGGTCAACACGTTCAACGACTTGATCCGCGAGCGACGGTACTCCGAAGCGGAAGTGGTTGCGAAACAAGTGGGCGAGCTGAAACCCGGCTCCACCATCGCGACGACGATGTTCCACAAGAGTCGGTTCGCCACTCGCGATCAAATCATGCGGGACATCCAAGCCGGTAAAGAAGAGCTGGTCTACAAGGGCCTGGAAGACGTCGAGTACTCCGCGTCGCTCTCCGACGGCTTGGATCCCAATCAACCGATGACCTTCGGACGCGATCCACAATCGTGGCACGAATTGACACTTCGTCGATCCCGTGACACCGGTTCGCTGTACGGCACCGTCCAAGAGCAGAAACTGAAACAACAGTTGAGCACTCCGGTCAATGTCCAGTACCGCAATCGCCCGCTGGTCGAAGTCATCGAAGACTTGAAGAAAGTCACCGGCATGCCGATCGTGATGAACCAACGCGCCATGGAAGCGGTTCGCGTTCTGATCGATACTCCGGTGACCCTGGAACTGCAAAACCAGATCGAACTCAAGAGTGCCCTGAATCTGATTCTGGAACCCTTGGATCTGGGCTATGAGATCAAGGACGAAGTGCTGCAAATCACCAGTGCCGAAGCCAAACGTGCCAACGTGATCACGCGGGTGTACAAGGTCGCCGACCTGGTGACTCCGATCCCGAACTTCACGTCCAGCTACGAAGACGGGTTGGCCGGGGCTCTGCGAGCCGCCTATCAAATGACCAACCCACGGATGGACGTGCAGATGATGCCGGTCCGGATGACCGACCTTGCTTCGCGACAGGCCAACGCCCTGCAGCCGAGCAAGATGGCACCGAACATGCTCGGCCAATACGCACCGGGTGGCGCTCAGGGCGGCTTCGGCCCCCAGAACCCGCCCAACGGCAGCGGTGGTGGTGGCTCCTTCGCGGACTTCGATTCGCTGATCAGCCTGATCGAAACGACCGTCGTTCCGGACACCTGGGAAGCGCTTGGTGGCAACAGCACCATGGCTCCCTATCCCCAGAACCTCAGTCTGATCATCAGCACGACCAGCGATGTTCACGACCAGATCGTCGACTTGATCGAATCGCTGCGTTCGCTGCAGAACCTTCAAATCACAATTGAAGTGCGATTCATCACGCTCTCCGATACGTTCTTTGAACAGATCGGCGTCGACTTCAACGTCCAGTTCGACGACAACGTCCAGACGCTTCCCGATGACGACAGTGGCCCGAGTGTCACCGTCGGATTCGACGGGATCTCTGGATTGCCGACGGCGGACTTGGACATCGCGTTCAACAACGGATCCTTCGGCGTCGTCCCGGCCTTCGGGGCACCCGACCCCGGAGCCCTGTCATCGATCGGTTTCGCCATCCTTAGCGACATCGAAGCGTTCTTCTTCCTGCAAGCCGCCCAAGGCGACGAGCGGACGAACGTGATGCAGGCTCCCAAGGTCACCTTGTTCGACGGCCAGATCGCCACGATCTCCGACCAGAGTCAACGTCCCTTCGTGACCAGTATCACGCCCGTTGTCGGTGACTTTGCCGTCGCCCAACAACCCGTGATCGTGGTCCTCAACGAAGGCACCCAGTTGAACGTGCAAGGGATCGTCAGCGATGACAAGCGATTCGTGCGTCTGACGCTGGTGCCGTTCTTCAGCCAAATCGGGGACGTCGACACCTTCACGTTCGAAGGTTCACGGACGACCCGACGCAGCAGTCGGGCCGAAGAAGACACCAACGGTGACGGTGTCGTCAACGACGACGACGCGGTCAACAGCGAAGATGAAGAAGACATCATCTCCGGTTCGACCGTCCAGTTGCCGACCTTCGCGTTCACCCAAGTCAGCACGACGGTGAGCGTGCCGGACGGAGGAACGATCCTGCTCGGCGGAATCAAACGACTCAGCGAAGGACGCACCGAACGCGGTGTTCCGATGCTCAGCAAGATTCCGTACATCAGCCGACTGTTCCGCAACGTCGCCGTCGGACGCGACGCCTCCAGCTTGATGCTGATGGTCACCCCACGGATCATCATCCAAGAGGAAGAAGAGTTCGCTCAAACCGGATTCGATCCCAACCGCTAAGCGGTCACCGATCGAACACGATCAACCGAAAACGCGGCGCGGCCAGATGGGTCACGCCGCGTTTTTTTTTTCAAGTTTCAAGGTTCAAGTTTCAAGTTTCAAGTTTCAACAGCAGTTAGCAGTTAGCAGTTAGCAGTTAGCAGTTAGCAGTTAGCAGTTAGCAGTTAGCAGTTAGCAGTTAGCAGTTAGCAGTTAGCAGTTAGCGATTAGCGTCTGAGTACGGAGTACGGAGTACGGGGAGTACTGAGTACTGAGTACTGAGTACTGAGTACTGAGTACTGAGTACTGAAACCTGAAACCTGAAACCTGAAACCTGAAACCTGAAACCTGAAACCTGAAACCCGAAACCCGAAACCCGAAACCCGAAACTTGCCCCCCCGTGTGGCGTCGCTGGCGGACGGGAGTTCGCGACGGGCGGTGCAAAACACCCCCTTTACGGCGGAGTTTGACGGTTAGGCGAGCCCCTGGATGAGTGGAAAGGCCAGAAATCGGGTTTTGTCAAGCCAGAATTCCTTGACCGATACTAATTTTGTTCTAGAGTTGACTGTCAGGAGTGGCTGTCCCTACCTCCCAATAGTGACGCCGCATTGAACCGGCCTACAGCGATCTTGCCGAATGACCTCCCGTCGGACGCTGGTTCGCCCCGTAGGCATCAATTCGATTTATCAGGCCGGTCAACGAAAGGACTGAAACAATGTTGGTTTTATCGCGAAAAAAGAACGAGAGTATTGTCATCAACAACGACATCAAGATCGTTGTTGTCGAGATCCGTGGCGACAAGGTTCGACTCGGCGTGGAGGCTCCACGCGAAGTCCCCGTGCACCGCCGCGAAGTCTACGAGGCGATTCAGAAAAGTTTGGAGTCGGGAGACGCGGCCGTCGACGCATAGTGTCTCACACGGCGACGAGGTTTTCTTCGAAGGACCGGCCCAGTAGCGTTTTTTCCCAAGCAGACGCCTGATCTGGCCGCCCCCGAGCCCCCACCACGGTGCGTCATTTCTGTCTCGCTCGTCGATTCGAGCAAAAATTGCGCCGTTTTTCCGAGTGGGCGACACGAACCCTTGACGGTTCCTTGGGGTCTTCGCTAAAACTCCGCCCAGTGATGAGTCACCCAGGTTGCTCATCGCCATGGCCCCTTCGTCTAGCGGTCTAGGACACCGCCCTTTCACGGCGGCGACACGGGTTCGAGTCCCGTAGGGGTCACTCAGCAGAGGGCGGTAGCCGTGAGGCCCGCAAAGCAACGCCTGGCGTTTGTTTGACACCTCTGCTGTGTCTACTTTAGTTGACACGACGACAGAGGCAACCAATAATGTCCGCCATCATGGATGCACTACTCACAAAAGTCCGTCAGGCGATCAGCTCAAAGGCTATCTCGGTCAAATGCTTGGCCGATGAATGCGGCGTCTCGCGCGAGTACATCTACAAGATGCTTCGCGGCGATTCACACCCTACTGTCCCAGTCGCCGAAAAGATGGCTGCTGCTGTCGGCATGCAATTTACCCTGAAAGCGGCGACAAGAAAGAAAATTTCTGCTTAATCGTGTCAACTATTGTTGACACATGAAAATCTAACCGATAAAGTCCCGGCGTCAAACAAACGCCGGGTTTCTTTTTGGTCACTATCTGAGTGACCTACGAAACGCCGGCACACCACTAGCCGGCGAACTCTTGCGGACTCTTCCGCGACCGTTCGTCATTTGATGGACGGGTGAAATGGTACGGATTTTTTTGCGTGCGATACCGGAGCACTTGAAGGCAAGGCTCATCGGAGACGGCCTTGCAGAGATCCCGGTAAAGGACACCGTTGCAATCATTGACGAGTCGTCAATTGACAACGTGCAGAGGTTCCGGTGGGAGCTCCATGGAAGCTGGAAATGCCCCGGAGCTACGAAGTACGCAAGGACTCGCTCGTCATTCTTTGATCGCGACGGACAGAGGCGGCCGGTCTTGATGCACCGCCTGATTCTTGATTTCCCGCTGTTCGTTGTTGATCACCGGGACCGCAACGGACTCAACAACGTTCGCGAAAACCTGCGTGCAGCTACACCGTGGCAGAACAGCGTCAACACTTGGTCGCGCGGAGGAACGTCACGATTTGTTGGCGTCCATTGGGACAAGTCCGCCAATTGCTGGTGCGTTCAGATACGCCACAAGCGAAAGCTGGAAACGATCGGTTACTTCCAGAACGAGGAAGCGGCGGCAGAGGCTTTTGATAAACGGGCGATTGAGTTGCGAGGCGAGTTTGCCGCACTCAACTTCCCCGAAATGCACGGCAGGGTCTTTGACAACCCTGCGTGCCGCTCGGAGATCCCTGGCGATTCCATCGCATGCAGCAGGGCAGCGTCTTAGCAAAAACACGAACCGCGTTGTGCAATCCCGCATACCGCGACGGCACCGAAAAATCACCGTTTGGCAATCACTAATCGTAAAGGTCAACCAATGAGCAAACGCAGAAGCTGTGCAGACGCTGCCCGCATGTGCGAGTTGCTGTCACTCAGGATCGCCCGTGACACATGCCTGAGCAAAGAGAACCAAGGGCGAAAGCGTCGAGCGTTGTTCGAAATGCCGCGTGTCGATCGAACGCAATTCGAAGGCGGCTGGACAAGCTACGGCGACGTTTGGCTAGACGATGGCACGCACTTCTCAACAAGCACGCGATGGGTGCGATACCCAGACACGATCGAGGACGAACTGTGCCGAGAAGTTTACTCATACCTATCTAAGAAGCTGAGGAACCCCCAATGAACGACTCCCTATCCATCCCCGAAATCGCCCGCCGTCTCAACCACGACCCCGACGACATCCGCAAGCTAATCGACCGCGGCGACATCTACTGTACGCGGCGGGTGCAGGACCGGTACGGCTGGCGGGTTTCGCGGGGTGCTGTTGAGCAGTGGTTGATCGAGTGCGGGCGTCGGCCGGAGGTGATGCGATGAAGATCAAAGAGCAGATTGAGAGGCTGGCCGAAAAGGCGTTTGCGGATCACGTCATCACGACCGACTTGGAAAATGGCCTGTTCCGGCACTACCGATGCGCAAAGCCAGGAACCGGAATCTATGCGTTCAACATCACCACGATACCCGGCAGGCTGATTGTCACGGGTGACGTTGGCACGCTCGTTGTCGAGCGGTTAAACGATATGTTCGAATGGGCACCGTCGGCGGTCGAGTCGATTGATTACTTCGCGGAAAAGGTGCCGAACAACATCATCGTCAAAGCCTACGACCCTGATACAGCGAATGAGTTCCTTGCCGAAGAACAGACTGCCGAAGGAACCGAGAGCGACCGGGCACGCATCGCGGCGGAGCTTGAGGAATACACATTCTGCGAGCATACGTTTCAAAGCGAACTGTATAGCAGCGGATTGGTTGACGGCCGCGACTTCCCGAATCTGAGGCAGTGGACGCCGGCGTTCTTGTGGTGCCGTGAAGCGGTGCGGTGGTTCTTTCGGAATCGCGAGGCGAACCAATGACCAACCCCAACTGGCCCCACGCCTCAAGCCTGTACACCGAAGCAATCCGCATCCTCGACGCCAACGGCAACCGCGTAGACACGCCACCGGACGAGACGTGGGACGCACAAGCAGAGCCGGTGCATGTGTTCGGGATGCGTTTGATTGAGACGCATTTTCCGAAGTGTGAATGTGCCACCACGTCTCCCGCCCGCTGTGAGCGGTGCTGGCGACTGGAGCATCTTGAAGACCTTTTGCAAAACCCATACGAGGACAAGCAATGAACCGCGCCACATTAACCATCGCCGGAAACCTGATCTCTGCGGCGGGTGCAATCCTGCTTGCTGTGATGGTCTGCACCGACAGTTTGCAAGTCGTTCACCGGGCGGTGCTCGCTCTGACGATGGCCTGCCTTGCGGCACGTTGGGCACTGGAAGCATACGCCACTTGGGCACAGCCGACCGGGAGCGACACATGATCGACATCGCATTCTACGCGGTCATCTGGGCAACAACCCGAATCCTGCCCGTCTGCGTGATCGGCGCGCTGGTCTGTATCTGCTGGTTCAAACACGCACCAAACATGCCCGACCAGCACAGCAGCATGGACAGCAGGCACTACGACTACATGCAATGGCAAATCAAGAGCATCAAACACAGGAGAGATCAATGAGACTTTGGGCTTGGAAGGACACGCTAGATAAAGACGCGGTGTCGCTTGGCGTGCGAATCCCACCAGGAAACGGACATCCCGAGCGGTTCTCGGCATGGTGCCAGATCCACATTGACGGCATTGGCGAAATCTTTGGGCCAGCGGTCGCGGAGCACATCAGGGACTCGGATGGCAATCCGCTGCTGATCGAGGGCAGGCTGTCGAACAGCGGCAAGGAGTTCACGCCATTGGAGCGTGACTGATACGAGCGATGGCGGAGCCGTCGGCAATGAGTGCAACGGAGCGGATGGGATCCGGCCCACGGAGGGGCGTTTTTTAACAACTAACTGAGGTGCGAGATGAGTGAGTGGATAACTGACAGGCTGCCGACTGCGGAGGATGCAGACGCGGACCAGTATGTGTTGTGGCTGCGAAATGGTGCATGGCTGCCCATCTACTGGGAAGAGGTCAGCATGGGCGATACATGGACGCGCTTTCCGCCAGTGCCACCCGAACCGCCCGAACCCGACACGTCGCTGGCGGCGAGTTGCGACAGGCTGGAAGAGTGGAGGTGGGACCGGACGAACAGCTATCCCGGCGATCAGTTTCCGTCGCTGCTCGAATCCGATCTTGACCGCATCATCGAAGCTGCCCGCAAGTGGGACGCACACGAGCGATGCGACCAGGTTCCGGTCGATGCGTATGACACGCCAGAGCCCGCCCCCGACCCCGGCCCCCATCACAACCTATGCGACATCGCCGACGCTGAGCAGTCGTGGGACGGGAGCGAGTGGGTGGACCCGCACGGGGAGTTGGCTTGGCATCGACGGTTGGTCGCTGGTGATGGATGGCGGTTCCTGCAAAACGGTGAAGTGGTTCAGAAGGGGGACGACCTTTATCTCGACGGCTTGGACATATGGACCACATCAAGTGACATCGGCCACACGCACGACACCAATCAGCTTATCCGTCGCCGTCGCATCGCCCCCGCCCCCGATCACGTTGCCGATGTGCTGGTCGTTCCACGCAAACGCAAGCCGCTCGCGCCGGATGGTGAGCGGCGGGAGTGGATCAGCATTGACATCGACGGCAATGTGGAGCGACACGCGACAGAAGAAGAAGCGAGGGCTGCAACCGAGACGTATGTGGATGAGGCGAGGGATGCAGCCAGCGACAACGGGTGGGACGAGTGCGTCACAAACATCTGCTACGGGTGCATCATGGGAGACGTGCGAGAGATTGAGGGCAGCCGTCGCCCAGTTGATCCTGAAAAAGACACCGCGGTGGTTGGCTGTGATTACGTCGTGGACTACGGGCTGCATGCCCCGCTCGCCCCCGGCGTGCCGGATGGTGAGCGGCGGGAGTGGCTTGCGAGCATCTGGACAGACATCAACGGCGAGCAGGCTCACCTCTACAGCGACGCAGAGAATGCCCCATCGTGGGCCAAGAGCAGTCTGGTTCGCATCCGCGAAGTCCTCCCCACCGACCCCACGCCCGATGAAGTCGAGCAGTTGCGGCGGGAGCGGGATGAGTTGCGGGAGCGGTGCAAAGAGGTAGTCAGCACTGGCAGGGCTGGCTTTGTCGTGAGTGAATCCTGCGGTTCAGCCAAGCACTATGTCGTGACGGCAAAGTTCACGACGCTTGAAGAATCACAGGCGTTCTATCGCTCACTACACGGGCTTGCAAGGGCAGTGGAGGCCAACGAGCTACGCGGCGAGGAGTCCACCAATGAATCCTGACTTTATACATTTCGCGATCGGTGCGGCACTCGCGGTGCCGCTGGTGGAAGTCCCGGCTTGGCTTTTGTGCCGTTTTTTGGAGAGGCGTCATGTCGATTAGGAAACACTACGGCGTCACGTTCCGGCGTCTTGAATCACTTGGCGGAGAGTTCCGCGGCGTGATCGTTCGGGCCGACGACAACGAGCACGCCTGTGTCCGCGTTCAGGATTATCTGGAGCGTATGAAAAGCGAAACGCATGAAAACATGCGGGACGAAGTGGCCAGCATCCAAGCTGAACCAATCGGCTACATCGGTTCGTCAGAGTTCGGCGAACGGTTCGACGGGTGGCACCAGTCGCTGCTCAATCTGCAGGGTTCTTATTTCCACATTTCCGAAGAGGCATTGAAGTGAATCAGTTAATGGCATCACCAGAAACCACACAGCAACCGCAGCAAGTCAACGCGGTATTCGACCCAGCCCAGTTTGCACACTTCGCGACCGTGGCGGGTGTGCTCGTGGATAGCGAAATGCTACCCGCCCACCTTCGCGGCAGACTCGAAAAAGGCAGGATCGTCGAGCGGTTCACCCGTCAAAAACAAATTGCAATCGCAACGGTTGTGATCAGTGCGGCCCATCGCTACGGCGTCGATCTTTTCGCGTTTGCCCAAGCGACGTTTATCGTTCACGGCAAGCTGGACTTCGACGGCAAGACCTACGCGGCACTTGCCAACAGTCGCGGCGGATTGGCAGAGCGGTTGTCGTTCCGCTACATCGGTGAGGGCGACCAAAAGCGGTGCATTTGCAGCGGGCGATTCGCGGGCGAACGAGAGCCCCGAGAGTTGCAAACCGACCCGTTTGCGGTGTGCAAGCAGCGAGGCGGTGCAGCATGGGATGGTTGCGACCCGGAACAGCAGTTGAGCTACGCGGCGGCGCGGAGTTGGGTGCGTCGGTATTGTCCTGACGTACTGCTTGGTCTGGTGAGTGAGTTCGACGAAGCCGAACCGCCCTACGTGCAAGTCGATGCGACGTTCACGACCAGCCCCGGTAGCGTGGGATTGTTGGAGAAACCGCCGAACGTCTTGCGGTTGCTGGAAGAGATGAAGAACGCGCCGAACGTTGAAACGCTCAAGGCGTGCAAGGACCAGCTGGAAGCCGACGAGTCGATCGAGAACGCGCACCGTCAAGAAATCATTCTTGCCGGTCGTCGTCGGCAGGAGCAACTAGGCGTGAAGCCGAAAGAGCAGCAACCCGCTGCGCCATCGTGGCTCAAAGACTGCGAGGCGATCTTGCACGAATCGGACGACCCCAAGGCGATCGACGAAGCGTGGAAAAAGATTGACGGATCGGACGAGGTGCCGCCGGCTGACGCCAAGCGGTTGGGCAAGCTGTTCAACGAGCGGATGAAGGAGTTTGTGCAGTGATCACCTACGAAGAAGCCGAACTGATCGGCGGACCTTCCTGCGGTTCGTTCGTCGCGATCCAAGCGGGCCAAGCCCAGTACACCGAGATCATCGGCGGGACGTATTACCGCTGGGATCGCATCCAGTACCCGTGCGGTCGGATCGTCATGGTCCACACGCGGACGGTGCAGATGGGCAGCATGGCGAAGTATTGGAGGCGTCCGGCGTGACACGACGCAAGAGAGGATCACTCGCCCTACGCGGTTGGGAATCGACCGCGGGCGAGAAGAGTAGACAAGCGAAGATGACCGACATGCGGGTGCGTGTGGTCATACGAGACTCATTGCCGTCCGCGAAAGTCGCGGAGGTGTTGAAAGTCAGCAAGAGCACCATCAACGATGTCCGAGCGGGCAGGCGTTGGGGGCACGTGGAAGTCTAACAATACAGCCCCGCGTGGGGCGGCCGGTGGCAACTCCAAACATAAGTCTGGGGGAGCGATTTACACACCGGCTTTTTAATTCACAGAGGAACCGATGACGAACGGCAAGGAAAAGATCATCCGCATCATCGACGAGTGCGGCGGCGACTGGCGAAAGATGAACGAGACGCAATTGAAGCGGATTGCGGATCTGACGTTTGGCAGCGGGCACGACCAGAAGCCACAGGCCACCTATGGCGATGTGCGGGCGATCGGTGGCACCGTGCTTCGTGATCGGGTTTGGAAGGCGGAAAACGTCCGGTTCAAGCCGTGGGCGAAGAAACGACTTGCCGAGACGGGGACGCTGGATCTGTCGTTCCGGCCTGGTATCGAAATGGCATGGGAGTCGAGCGAGGAGCAATGAACAAAGCAAGAGCCAAGATCCGCAAGATCATCACCGACAGCGGCGGCGGCTGTGCGAGCAAGTGCGACAGTGCGGCGATTACGAAGTTGGCGAAGCTGTATGACCGTGGCGACGTGACGGTCATGGACCTGGTGGCGGTGAGCGGAAAGGCGTTGTGTGATCGGGTGAAGCAAAGGGTGCGAACAATGGAGAGGGAAACCAAGTGATCTATCTAGGAGTGGACCCAGGGGCGAGCGGTGCGATTGTGGCGATCGACGGCAACGAGATCATGCACGCCCGGAACGATTGGACCGAAAGGGACGTTAGCGATTGGCTGTCGGCATTCGAGCCGCTCAAGGACGACTATTGTTTTGCCATCCTTGAGCAAGTCTCGGCAATGCCCAAGCAGGGTGTGTCGTCAACATTCAAGTTCGGGCGATCCTACGGGTTCCTGCGCGGGCTCCTTATTGCCCACCGGATCCCTTTTGAAACCGTCACGCCTGCCAAGTGGCAACAGGTGATGAGGTGCCGCAGCAAGGGCGACAAGAACGTCACGAAGGCAAGGGCGCAGGAGTTGTTCCCGACGCATAAGTGGACGCACAGGACGGCCGACGCTGTGCTGCTGGCGGAGTATGGGCGGCGAACGATGGCGGAGCGTGTGATGCACCAACGGCTCGACGATGAGCGGCGAAACATAACGGAGGGCAAATGATGTGCGACTGCATGGAAAATCCGATGGTCCGCGGGTCCGTCACCAAACCGAAGGCTCGCAAGGTCCACCGGTGCGGTGAGTGCTTGCGGGACATCCTGCCAGGCGAGCGGTACGAGTACGTCAGCGGCATTTGGAAAGACTCGGGCGGTTCAACACACAAGACTTGCGCGGACTGCGTGAGGCTGCGTGAGGTGATTGGAATCGAGTGCTACGCATACGGCTTAATGATGGACGCGATTGATTACCGCGACGGCGGCGAGGGCGAGGCGTTCGCCAAACGGCGGCGCGAGAACTGGGAGCGGCGGAGGGTGGTGCAGTGATTCTGACTTTTGACAAATCAAGCCCAGAAAGCTATCGCCAGTTCATTCAGGTGCGGCAGTGCCCAATCTATAAGATCACGGGCGGGCAGGCATGGATTCCCGACGAATACGCTGGCATGTTTGGCGCGAAACCAATCAGCGGAAAGTGCAACTACACGCCACATGATTCCGCATACGACTACCAGCGGGACATTTCCCAGATTGCGATACAGAAACGGAAGTTTGCAATCTTTGCGGACTGCGGGCTTGGCAAGACGCTAATGATCCTGGAGTTTGCAAAGCACGCTGCGGAAGCTACCGGAAAGAAGGTGCTGATCGTTTCGCCGCTAATGGTTGTGCAGCAGACGATCGACGAGGCCCGGTCGTTTTACGGCGAACGATTCGACATTGGCCGGATTGTTGCAAGGGATCTGCAACACTGGCTTACAAGCACTGATTCGTTCGATACACAGATTGGTGTCACGAACTACGAAGCGATACGCGATGGATTGACGACAGGCAATCTCGGGGCTTTGATTCTTGACGAGTCGTCAATGTTGAAAAGTCACTATGGGGCATGGGGCACGCGACTAATCGAGCTTGGCAGGGGGCTCGAATGGAAGCTATGTGCGACTGGAACACCGGCACCGAATGATCGGATTGAGTTTGCAAACCATGCCGTCTTTCTGGACCGTGCCAAGACGGTGAACGAGTTCCTCGCGTCCTACTTCATCAATCGCGGACAGACGCAGAACCGATGGGAGCTTAAGCCGCACGCACTAAAGCCGTTTTATCGCGATCTGGCGGACTGGTCTATCTTTCTGACGAACCCAGCGACATACGGCTGGAAAGATAACGTTGGAACAACGCCGCCGATACACATCCACATTGACGAAGTTCCGATGACACAAGAGCAGCGAGTAGCGGCTCGGGAAGTGACTGGCACTTTAATGCCGACGAGTATCGGCGGGCTGGGCGACCGCGGCAAGCTTTCGCAAATCGCAAAAGGCAAGAACGGGATACCGACAAATAAGCCGGCATTCATCCGCAGCCTTGTTGATTCGTGGCCGGATGAGTCGACCATCATCTGGTGCCACTACAACGACGAGCAAACCAGCATGGAGCGGACGTTTCCCGATGCGGTGTCAGTTCATGGAGCGACCAGCGAAACAGACCGGCAGTCAGCCATTGACCGATTTAAGCGTGGCGATGTGAAGGTGTTGATTACCAAGCCGAAAATCCTTGGATTCGGCCTCAATCTTCAGGTTTGCACACGGCAGGTATTCAGCGGGATTAAGGATTCGTATGAGGAGTTTTACCAAGCGGTCAAGCGGTCGAACCGCATCGGATCAACCCGACCGCTGAATGTTCACATTCCAGTGACCGAACTGGAAATGCCATTTGTTGACAACGTGCTGCGGAAAGCGGATCGCGTGGAATCCGACACCAAGCAGCAAGAGGAATTATTTAAAGAGGTGGGCCATGCCTGTTTTCAATAACAAAGAGTTTGACATCCATCACGGCGACTGCATCACGCACATGATGGACGAGATGCCGGAGTCGTCGGTTGACTTCTCTATCTTCTCGCCACCGTTCCCAGCGTTGTACGCATACTCTGATTCTGAGTGCGACATCGGCAATGTGGATTCGATGGGCGACGAAGCGAAGCTGCATCTATCGTTTTTCTTCAATGGCCTTGCAAGGGTGTTGAAGCCGGGTCGGGCTGCGATTGTCCACGTGATGCAGATACCACGCATGAAGCGATCAGGCGGCGTTGGGCTGTTTGATTTCCGCGGTCTGAACATTCGACTCGGGGAACGTGCGGGGCTTGTTTACGAATACGATTGGTCTGTTCGCAAGAACCCGCAATCACAGGCGATCAGAACCCGTAGCAGGGAACTGCAATTCAGCGGGCTCGAATCCGACCGTGCGGGGCAGCGGGGCACGTTGCAGGACTATTTGATCAAGTTTCGGAAGCCGGGGGATAACGCTCGGAAGATCAACGCCAAGCATCAAGTGACCCGGAACGACTGGATCGACTGGGCGGAGGGCTGCTGGCATGACATCCACGAGACGGACACCCTCAACACCAAGGCAGCCAAGTCAGACGAAGACACACGGCACATCTGCCCGCTGCAACTGGAAGTGATCCGGCGTTGCGTGCTGCTGTACAGCGACCCCGGCGAGATTGTATTCAGCCCGTTCGCCGGCATTGGATCAGAGGGCTACGTGGCACTGGGCGGGAAGTCTCCGAAAACTCGCAAGCTGATCGCGGATCCGAGACGGTTTTACGGCTGCGAGCTAAAGCCAGAGTACCACCAGCAAGCAATCAAGAATTGCAGGACAGCGATTGCGGAGCGGTCGAATGACGAGCAAAACCTACTTTTTGCGGAATTGAAATGAGCACCAGGAAAGCATCACCCTGCAACCATTGCGGCGGCCCGACTGAAAACACGATCTGCGACAAATGCCGATGTGATCGGTGCCGCCGGCTTGTGGTGCTCTGCGAGTGCAAGGAAGCCGAGGGATTAAGGGAGAGGGTGGTGCAGTAATGGCTGGCGATTGGATCAAGATTGAGAATACGACGCCGGACAAACCCGAAGTGTTCCGCATGGCGGACTCCCTTGGAATTGACCCCGATGCTGTCACCGGAAAGCTCATTCGAATCTGGATCTGGGCCGATCAACAGACCGTTGACGGTAACGCTGGCAGCGTTACACGCTCGTTACTAGATCGACTCGCTGGCGTTTCAGGTTTTGCAAAAGCGATGTCGGAATCCGGCTGGCTGCTAGAAGAGGGGGGGCAGTTTCTGTTGCCGAACTTTGAACGACACAACGGAAAAACTGCAAAAACACGGGCTCAAACTCGAAAACGGGTGGAATCACACCGGAAGAATTGTAACGCGGACAGCGTTACATCTGCGTTACCAGAGAAGAGAAGAGAAGAGAAGAGTATTACACACACACACACGCAGCGCGAGCAGATTTTGAATCACCCCGCTGTGGAGGATGAGTGGCGGGAGGATTGGGGGCGATGGCTTGATTCCTGGGAATCTCGAATGGGAAAGCCGCTTGATCCCGTTGTGGCTGAGGTCCACTTGATGGACTTGGCATCGAAGGAGCCAGCGAAGGCAGCCGCGGACCTGCGGTTTTCGCTCGGCAAATCCGCTCGGTCGATTCTCGACAGCGATAACGATTTTCAGAAAGCGTCAGCAGGCAAGGGCAGGAGCACCGCCAAGGAGGAACCGTTCACATGGTAGCTGAATCAGACCTGGGGCCGATCGTCGAGTCGATTGGCAGGTCATACCCGTCGTTCGCGAAGTGGTACGACAACCTGACCGACACGCAAAAAAAGGGCATGCGTGATGCGTGGCTCCGGCAGCTTTCAAGCCTGGAGCCGTCAGACGTTCGCGTTGCTGCGGATGAGATCCTAGACGGTCGCGTTGAGATGCCGAAGAACTACGAGTTCGACCGACTCGGAAACCTGCTTCGCACATGGGGCGGCGTTGAAGCGGCGCGACGCATCGAGCAGCGAAACACCGAACAGTTGCGAGACCAAGCGAAACCGCCGGCGGACTCATCGCTCAAAAGCATGTCGTGGCGATTCGGCCCGTCGATCAAGTGCGCGGCAGCGTGGGGTTCGGCGTTGCGTGCGGGGCATGTGAGCGAAGCGGAGAACGCGACGGCGATGGAGGTGATCCACCGATACCACAAACAGGGCAATGTCGAGTTGTGCTGGCCGACGGTGCCGCAGACAGACCAGAAGTCGATGGTGGATTTTTGGAAATGACCCGCTACATCATCCCCGCCGGCACTGTCTGCAAGATCGCCAAGGACGACGACTGCTCTCCGTATCGCCGGCACACGTCGCGGGAAGAGGTCGAGATCGAATACAGGGACCAGTTTTGCGGCTGGATCTATGGCGTTATTGGAGAGACGGTTGTTTTGGTTGATGAAGACAAAGTGAGGATTGAAGAGTGAGTGAAAAGAAAACATTTGCGGACCTGTACTGGGAGCGTGCGTGCGGGCATGTGAAGCTGTCCGATCCGGTCAGCCCGCTGGAAGAGTTTGCCCAGTTTGTGGCGGACAAGCTTTACGACTTCGGCATTCGTGACGACGGGCACAGCGAACTGGTCGATGTGCTGCGAGAGGCTCGGCGGATTCGTGATGCGGAGGCGAAGCAATGAGCAGAGCAAGCGACACAGAAGACCTAAGGCGAAACGGTTTCATCCAGGGCAACAGCGACTCCTACGACGCCACCTGCGGAACCTGCGAAAGCACATGCAACGGCAGTCGCGGCTGGTATCGGAAGACCAGCTACGAATACGACGAATGGGACTGCTACTGTCGCAAGTGTGCGATTGAGTGGATCCACCAATGGGATGACTTTGATTTTGATGCGGCAATGAGGGAGTTGGAGGCGAAGCAATGACCAGCCTATTCATCCCCCTGAAAACCGAATACTACGACGCATTCTGCGACGGCAGCAAAACGGTCGAATACCGCAAGCACGGCAAACGGTGGAACGAGCAAACGTGTCGCGTCGGTCGGCGTGTGACGCTGAGTAAAGGCTACGGCAAGAAGCATCGACGCACGGGCGTGATCGTAAGTTTTCAACGGCGTTGGATGCGGTCCAAGGATTGGATTGCGTGTTATGGCGAGCCAGGGACGGCTGCGTGTATTGGGATTCGATTGGATGAGGCTAACCAATGAGCCAAGACCCCCAAAAGCAGCCCGCCAGCTTCGTGGAGTGGGCAAGTGAACGGAGGCAGGGACCGCTTGGACGAGAGGGGTTGAGGCAGGCGGCCCTTGACGCAATCGCTGGCTTTGACTTTTCCCAGCTTGGCGACATGCACCTGATCGTCGTCGCGGACATTGTGATAGAGCATTTAGCCAAAAAGGAGGCCAACCAATGACCATCCTCCTCCTCCTCGCCCTGACCATCCCGTGCGAAACCCCGTCGATCCATTTCGACAGAATCGACGTGAACCACTGCCACAGGCCAGACGGCACGCTCGTGTTCACGCAGCTAATTTTCTGGCGATGGTCGCCGTACTCGCGGCGGTTCATCAGCTACGGCTACGTGATGCTGCGAGACAAGCAACAGCGGCCCGTGTGCTGCGGCGAACGTCATAGCGTGATCGTCAACCATGACGGCAAGCGGTGGCGTGTGACGAGTGATTGTGTGATTGAGACCTGGACCGTTGGGGATCCAGAGGCGGAAGATCGGAAACGTTACCCGGAGTTTCGGAGGGATTGGGAGTGATGGCGACACTAACGGTGCACGTCGACTTCCGCTGGGACCAAGACGACCCGGACGGCAGCGAGTGCTGCGGCTGCGGCGACCGGTGCTATTTGCAGATGACGCGGATGTTCTTCTGTGTCAACGACTCGGGGCAATGGTTGCCGACCGAGGTGGTGGTGTGTTTGGCGTGCAGTGATGTTTTGGAGGATGGGGAGTGATGAGTGAAAACTATAAGGGACCGACAGTGCCGAAGCCGTCAGAGCTTCCGCCACCACCGCCGTGCGAGCATCGCTTCGTGCATCTCGACACGAAGAAAAAGGACTGCTACGGCGGCGGATACCAAACGCACTTTGTGCGAGTCGATCGTTTCTTTTGCGAGAAGTGCTTGGAAGAGAAGGTCATCAAGAAAGATGAATACAGCCGCGACACGCCGGAGTGGTTTTGACATGACAAAACCAAGGATGGCCGAACGCCGATCAATCCGCATCCGTCGCATCGTCGACAGTCGCGGGCCGATGACGATCCAGCAAATCGCGGCGGCGATACGAGGGACCGAGCACGACGTTTGCTTTTCGGCGCTGTACGAGATCGTCAGCGTGCTGGAAGAGGAGGGTGACATTCGGATGGTTGACGATCAAGCGAGGCCGCTGTCTTACGTGGGCACGCGTGTTGCGTATCCGGGCAGGGGCGGGGTTGAGGTTTTTGAGGAGTGGGAGCCATGAGATGCGACACGGAATACAAGTGCATGCAATGCGGCATTGACGTCGATGAGACGGGGTTCGCAGACCCGAGAGACGCCGACATTTGCGGGTATTGCTTTGCGGCAAAGATGAGCGAGATACGGCAGCGGAGCCTGCCGTATCCTTCCGCCATGTCGCAGGTCGGCATCGATCGCGAGATTGCGATGCTTGCTGATACCGAGATCCGGCTTGCCGATGCAGAAGCAAGGGCTGATCGGAAGGCGATCGAGATTTACGAACGAACAGTGCGACTGATCATTGCCTAGCGCACCCAACGCGGCCCGCTCGCGTTTTGAACCTCTCGCCGCAGCGGGCGCGGCGGGGCTTTGGAGAGCTAGTGTTATGAACCCACATCATGGGCAAGACTTGGAAAGGATCCTGCGAGAGCAGGGTGCATTACGCGATCGTTTTATCGAACAGACGACAGGGGCCTATTCTCGAAAGTTTCCCGACGGACGCATTGGTTGTGATGACGACGGAGAACTGACATACGCAATCGCGAACGATGATCGACACGGAACGATCATCATAAGGTTTGCTCACCCGACTGAATGGGTCGGACTGGATGTCAATGCCGCCACGGAGTTGCGAGATCAGCTCACGGAGCGAATCCTTGCGTTGCGCGGCATCAAGGCCGACTAGCCCCAATTCCGCCCAGGCCGGAAACTCGTTTGACGCATAGAAACGGCTTGCCATTATTGCGTGAGTTGATCAGCAACCCCGCACTCGTGGCCCCCATGCGAAACCGCCGAGCCGAATCAGACGCCCAGACCATCGCGATGATCTGCGTGGTTGCGTGCATTGCGGTCGCCCTCTGCGGTCTGGCTCACATGGGCGACACGTACACATGCCGCGACCGCGCCGGGAGCAAGTACCAACTGCACAGCGATTTCGTTTCCTACGGTCGCCAGGAGCAAGTGCGGCGTGGTGTGCGGGAGTATGCATACGACCGTTATGGCGAGCCGTCCAGCCGACCTTATCCGTGGGGCTATTGATGAACCGAATTGCGCAACACATTTTGCTGGGGCTGGCCATTCTCGTCGGGTCGATCGGTGTCATCGCCGGACCGCCACCGTTGACGATCACCGACGCGGGCTATTTTCTGACCGTCTTGGATACCGATGGGGTTCCGTCGCTGGTCCGGATCGAGACGGTTGTGGATCTGCGCGACGGTGACGAGACGCCGCCGACATCGCCGGATGAGCCCAAGCCCGATCCCGAGCAGCCGGCCGAACCGCCGGCGGGTATCTCCGCAGACGCGGCGGAATGGTCGGCGTCGATCGGCGATCCCAAGGGGGCTCAAAAATACGCCCTCGTTTTCGAAACGGTCCGCGACGGCGCGATCGATGGCAAGGTCAACACGGCAACCGTTTACCACGTCCTGCACTCCGCGGCCGATTCCGTCATTGATGAGAACTGGCAGCCGTTTCGCCGCAAGCTGAGCGATTACTTGGTCGCGAAAATGCAAGAAGGCGGGTTGAGCAACGCGACCGTGATTGCGAACACGCTGGAAGCCGTTCGGTACGGCTTAGCGTATTCCGCCCGTGGAAGTGAATCGATCACGCCCGGCGAGGCTTTGGCCGTAGTGTCAAAAACCAATTCGATCATCAACGAGGCCAGTGAATGAACGGCACCGAATTGAAGTCGTTTCTGTGGGAGAAAGGGCATTTTCACAATACGGAAATGCCCGTCGGGATTGAAGAATCCGACCTGGACAAGATCACGCTGACGTCGAAGGAATTCGCAACGGCGGTGCGATCGTACCAAGATTTCTTGCGGCCAACGCTGGACGAACTGACGCTTCAAGAGCATGGACGTTTAGCCGTGGCCGACGGCGACATTGGCCCGGCGACTGAAAGGCTGTTTGCGATGCCGCGTTGTGGGTTCCCTGATTTCGAGGTTCCTGGGGCCGCGATGTCGGCCAAGCAAGAGGCGAACTGGCCGACGGCTTGCCGGCGAAACATCAAATTCGGTTTGGCGTTCGACAAAGCGCCGGGGATGACATCCGATGACACGTTGAAAGCATTCATCGGTGCTATCAACAACTGGAACTACGCACTGAGCGATTTGACGGCGGTTGTGCAGCGTGGTCGGACCGGTGCACACATTTGGGCCGGGCTGGGTCGTCTCGGTGGTTCGACGCTCGCGTGGTCGTATCTTGCGCAATCCAACTGTCGCGCGGTGCTGGAACAACGCTACGACAACGATCGGACGTGGTCGCTCAATTTTCTGTCGACCGTCGCGTCTCACGAGATCGGGCACGCGTTGGGATTGCCGCACAACCGCGATGGTTCGGCACTCATGTACCCGTCGATCCACTCGAAATCGCTCGGCCGGCGCGGGTATCCGAACAACACCGACCTTGGCCAGGCCCGCGGGCTGGGTTATTCGCTGAGCGGATCGGCGCCACCGTCGCTGGACAATCAATACCGTCCGATGCCACACACGCCGGATGAGCCCGACGAGCCGGACGTACCGGTGAACGAGCTGGTGTTCCGCGGATCCTTCGAAGCATTCGACGGCGATCGTTCACTCGGTGAATTCATTCTCGCACGAAAACCGAAAGTGTGATGAGCGATGCATTCTACAAGCTGATCAATGATCTGTTTTCACTGCCATTCGTCGGATTCACGTTTGCGGTCGGAGTTTACTTGCTTGCACTCCCAATCATCGTATTCGTCCTGTACCTCGATTCCCGATAGCGAAATGAGAAACCAAAAAACAATCGCAGCACTGGCGATCGTCGTCCTGCTGCTACTCACCCTTCCATCGGTTGCCGCCGACACGTACACGCCGGCACCGCTTCAATTATTGACCGAAAGGGTCAATGAGCACGATCAACAGATTTGCGACCTCGATACTCGAGTCAAGATTCTCGAAGCACCGAAGTCTTGCGATCCACCAAAGGACGACCCTAATGCCAAACGAATCTTCCAGCTGCAGCAACGTATTGAAGAACTTGAAAGCATCCAAACGGAAGCGAAAGGAATTCAATCGGCGATTGGAGACAATGAGAAAGGAGCCGGTGAAAACCAAAGCCCCGGCGAAACTGTCGTCCGAATCATCATCGACCAGCAATCCACGCGTGCTGAACAAGGAAATATCAAAGTCGTTTCGCCGGCGAAAGTTGAGCATGTTGTCAGTGATGGGAATGCTTCCGTCTCAAAGCCGGTAGTGTCCTTTGGCCGGCGGCTCAAGACGCCCGACGAGTTGAAACGCGAAATCAAAGCACGCTACGACGGTAATCTCTACGCGGACATGAGCCCCAAGACGCCTTCGTGGGCAAAGCTCCATTTGACCACACCGGAAGACGATCATCGGTACGTCTATCAGCGATCGCAACTGGAAGGGTTGAACTGGAATTGGTTGTGGAATCTTCACAACCTCAATCATTCCAGCTTAGCGATTAATCCCTACACGTCCGCGCCGGCGGCTGCTCGCGTCAGTCCGTCCGCGACGGCGTCTCTGAAATTGTCATTCGATGGCGAAGCGTCCGACGAATACTGCCCGGACGGACAATGCCCGATCCGCAGCCCATCGCAGCAACCCGCTGCGTCACAACAACGCAACACCATTTGGTTCCCCGGCAGAAAACTCCTTTTTGGTAGGTAAAACTCAATGAATATCCCTTGGGATCTGGTTTTTGACCTGTTGTACAAATGGCTCGATTCATGTGGCGACACGGAAGAAGCTCGCGTCGCTGCAATCAGACGTCGACCGTTTGCTGTTCGCGTCCGCGTGACGCAAGCGTTGCGGAAAGCCGGCTTGGCCGGGGATGAACTTCGCGAAGCTCGTCGGGAAGTAATCGACGAGATCCAAAGCGCAACGGATGACGAACTGCGAGCGTTCGCCGTCGGTGGCCCGCAAGCCGTACTCGACCTGGATAAATGAACGAAGACGATCAACAACAGCCCGTCGGCCCGTGGTGGGTCAAACTGGTTCAGCCGCTTGGGTTTGGCGGGCTGGCGTTTGCGTTGCTTTACGTCGTTCTGAATGACGCACAGGTCGAACGCGCGGCGATGCGTGCGGAGTACAGCGCGGCGATCGAGCGGCATGTGTCGTTGATCGAACGTCTCGTACCGGAGCGGTCCACGTCGGAGAAGTAGAAGCGGCTCGACCGAAAGCTGACACAATCGGCCGAGCCTAACCGCATGATGCGGATGACATCCTGCGGCTACTGAAAACTACAACATGATTCACCGTGTCGAGGCGAAACGATGAAATGCTGGGGCAAAACAATGATCCGTCAGAATTGGGATTTGTCAAAACCGTCTTAGCCGCAACATACGTTGCGATCGGCTCGATGTGGATCTTTTTCGTCCGTGTCTTTTGGGCCGTTCTGAAACGGAATGACGAATTGCGAGGCGAGAACAAAAAACTACGTCAACAAGTCGAAACTCTCGAAGAGACCAACGATGACGACCAATGAAAAGATTATCGCGTGGTTTGCCAATTGCGGTGTCTTTTTGGCGACGACGATCGGAATCCTGGTGTTGATCACGTGGGACAGACGTCACGCATCGGTTTCGCCGACGGTGCATCAAACACAAAGCGTCGGTAACGTATCGGTCATGATTGCCGATCCGGTCGAACCGACACCGGCGGTCATGACGACCGAACAATTGGCCGACGAGATCGGATGCAACGCAGATACAGTACGCCGGCGGTATGCCGACGGGCGTTTGTTTGGCTACGAAAAATTATCACGCGATGCGTGGGTGCGAGTCGGGCACGGATCGTGCATGATTCGAGCATTTGACGTGCACGATGTTAGTGGGTTGGGGATTTAAGGACGCATGAAAACACTCCTACTATGGCTCGCCCTCGCAACGGTCGCGGCGGCACAAACGGTGCCGGTGACGATCGACGTGCCGGTGTACGACGATTCGGGGATCACTGCGCGACTCGACGCGATTGAATCGCGGCTGGATGCGTTGGAGTCGGTGGAGCCGGAACCGGATACGCCAGGCGATGGGATCTCGCTGCAATACATCGGCTGCACGACCTGCTACGACGAAGCTGGCGTATGCTTGATCGGTGCGTCTGGGGCTCGCGTTGCCTATGCAGGCGATCGGCGGTTCTATGTTCGGGGCAAGCGACCAATTTTGCAGGGCGGTCAATACGGCGGGCTGTCTGATGCGGTGGCGCTGCTGCAATTTCCCGAGCCTAGAATCGCCACGACAACGAAAGCTATCCCCAAGGCGAGAAAGGCAGCGATTGCGTCAACGTCAACGATTAGCGGGATCAATGACAGTGATCCGAGCGAAGGACAGGCCGAAGGGCTGACGGTGATTGATGGCAAGCTCTATTTCACGCTGTTTGAATTTTACAATACCGCTGCCGAGGACGATCAGTTGGACTTGGGCCGGTGCAATCTGGATTTCAGCGGGAGGGAACTGTTTCGAATCACAGACATCGGCGGCGAACTGACGGACACGGGCCGCAACCGATACGCAATGCACAACAGGATCTCTAAATACATCGTTGAGCTACCGGATAGCTGGAAAGCAGCACACCCGAAGCTCTCGCGATGCGAGGCGATTGTCGGCGGCGTTGCGATGACTGGCAGCGGGTCAACATCGTTCGGGCCACCTGCGTTTGCGCTCGACTTCGACACGATGGAGGCCGAACCGCTGGCGTTTTGGAACGGCGCAAACGCGCTGCCGTATCTGTTGCCGACAGACGATGGGGTCGATTACGGCGAGAGCATCCGGCTGAACAATCCCGCGATCTGGGATAGCTATTCAGCCCCTTACCAGCACGCCAAGCACTCTGACGACATCGTGGACGCGGTGATTGTCGGTGACAATCTGATTGCGTTGGTCGGCGTTGGGCTCGGCTGGGTGGACTACAAGCCGAGAGATAAAAACGGAAATCAAATCGGCGGATACGCGGCCAACGGGTACGAATTGCGGCTGTTGGTTTTCCCGCTTTCCGAGTACGTCAAAACACTCGACGGACGCAGCCCGTCCGCAGTGCGGCACACGCAGGAGATTGTCGTCAACCTGCCGTACCTCGACGGCGAAATGTACGGATGGGGCGGCAGGCGTGACGGCAACGCATCGGTGTTCAAGCCCAAACGTGAACAGGTCGGTTTGTGTTGGCTGCCGGACGTACAGGAGTTGGTTTTCGTGCAGCAGAAAGCGGATCTGTCTGTTAATCGATACGAGCCGACGCCGATCTTTTGGCATTACGAGATTGAGGGGGCGAACTGAATGCCCATTGCAGACCCTACAGACATTTCAGGCTGCGTGGTTTGGCTTGACCCGTCAACGCTTACCGCGTTGTCTGACGGCGATGATGTTACGTCATGGGCTGACTCATCCGGCGAGGGCAATGATGCAGCGGGTAGCGGCACAGACCATCCGACATACCAGGATGGATCAGAGTATTATTCCGACATGCCGTTCGTGGGCTTTGCCGCAGCTGGTGGTGATGGCCGATTGACGGTCAGTGCAGACTCGACGATCAATAGCTCAGCCGTTACATACGCAATGCGTGTGCGACTAACAAACTTAGAGGCGGCATCTAGCGGGACATGGCTGTTTAACAAAGTGGCGACCAATGCGGCCACCGTTGCGTTGCGAGTGCTCAGCGGAGCGTTTCAGGCTTTTTGCCGTCTTGCTGCTGCACCATCAACCGCTCTCTCGGTTGCGGATGACTCTCCTACTGCATCCGGGTGGATGACTCTCATCGTTCGCCACAACGGCACGAATTTGCAGGTGTGGATAGACGGTGAGTTTGCGTTCCAGGTGAGCGCGTCCGGGGTGATTGATACCGCAGTGTCGGGCGACCTTGTGATTGGCAACCACCCCACGACAGATATCGGGGCGGCTTTTCACTTGGCGGATTTCGTCTTGTACGATGTCGCCGTGACTAATTCAGACATCACTGATCTTCACAACTGGATGTCTGAGCGTTACCCCAATAGCGAGTACGCGGACACTGCCGAGTTGCTTTCGACAGGCAATCGTGGATGCGCTGTGGCAGGCGCAGCAAAGACGGGGCTCGCGGCGAATCACATGATTGTTGCGGAGGTCGCCGGGAATGTTCGATATTACACGTCAACAACAGGCAGTCCGCACACATGGACAGATCAGGGGCAGATCATAGCAGGGTCGACGATCCGGGCCGTGGAACTGGTTTATGTCGGGTCGACGTGGTATGTGTACCTCGATGACGCGACAGGGAACGGGACTATCCGACTCTTTACCGGGTCGGATTTGTCATCGCTTACGGAGCACGCATCCAGCCCCGTTATCACTGGTGCATCAGGTGCCTATGTTCGCGCGCCTGCCGTGATCGAGGAGTCTGGCGAATGGGTGATGATTGTTGATCGGCGAACTGACTCGATCGCGGGGCTGGAGGGCGATCTAGTTCGTTACACGTCATCAGACGGCATTTCGTGGACGTATGACTCGTTTAACTCGCCGGTCATGTCGCCGACGGGGGTCGGGTTCGAAGGCTCGGATTTGACGCACCCGCAGATATACAAGCTAGGCGAGTCGCACTATCTGTTGCTGTACGCTGGATACAACAAGCTGCACCACTTCGCGGTTTCCAACGCCAGTACATACCCGCACGAATTAGCGATGGCGGAGTCCTTTGACCTGATTTCATTCAGTCGCGTCAACAAAAATCCACTGCTAACCAATGGGCACGGCGTGGGTGCGTTTGATGGGGAATACAAGAGCGATCCATACCTCTGGGACGATGGCGAGAACTTTGTTCTCTATCACACCGGTGCCGCTGATGTGACTGGAACAGAAAAACTTGGCTACGCAACGGGATTGTCTAGCGATGCGCCGGGCGGCGCAGATTACTACTACAACCAAATGGCGGCGATAATCGGATGATGTACCTAGACGTAGACACAGCGGTTGAAGTGCCGGTCAATATTTTGCCGCTGACTGACGACACGGATTTCAAGACCCGCGAAACGGCGATTGCTTACAACGCGGCGGGCATGGATCTCGTGTGGAATTTCGTCACGCCCGCGGGGGTGATTACGCAAACCGCAGTCACGCCGACAACGGCAGGCGATTACGATTGGACACATGTTGGCGACGGCATGTACAAGATCGAGATCCCGGCAACCGGTGGTGCGTCGATCAACAACGACACCGAGGGCTATGGCTACTTTACTGGCATTTGCACCGGGGTTTTGGCATGGCGATCGGAGACGTTTTGTTTCAGGGCGTCGGCACTCAATGATGCCCTGATCGAATCGCCGTGGTCGACGACGCGCGGACTCGCTGGCACCGCACTCCCCAACGCAGCCGCCGACGCCGCAGGTGGATTGCCCGTGAGTGATGCGGGCGGGTTGGATTTGGATACAAAGCTGGCAACGGCAACCAGTGCCCTTGCGACGGCTTCGGCACTTGCGACAGCCCAAGCGGATCTGGACACGATCACGGGCAGCGACGGCGTGACGCTCGCAACCGCGCAGGCGAACTATGCACCGGCGACTGTTGCGGCACTGGCGACAGTGGACACGGTGGTCGATGCGATCCAGGTTGTGACTGACAAGCTCGCCACGTCGATCGAGGACGACGGGTCGAGCGGATGGCAGTTTACGACGCTGGCACTCGAAAACGGCCCAAGCGGCGGAGGTGGTGGCGGTGACGCAACTGCGGCGAATCAATCAACGATCATTACGCACCTGACCGACATCAAGGGCGCGGGGTGGTCATCGTCGACCGACACGCTGGAAGAGATCCGCGACCGCGGTGATGCGGCATGGACGACTGGGGCGGGCGGGTCGCCTCCGCAACTGTTGCAAAGCACGACGATCGCGACGCTGACCAGCCAGACGGTGTTCACGCTCACCGCCGGGTCGTCAGATAACGACGCCTACAACAACGCAATTATTGTTGTGACGGATCAAACCACGAGCACACAAAAGGCAGTCGGGCGAATCAAGAACTATGTCGGTGATACCAAGACGGTCACGCTGACGGCGGATCCGGGCATCTTCACGATGGCGGCAGGGGATTCGATCGCGATCATGGCAGGGACGTTTGTGCCACCGGATGAATTGGGCGTGGGCTGGCTCGGTGACTAGCGCGAGACTTTGCCGATGCGGGGCGATCGTGCAAGGCCGGAAGGTTTGCGACGAGTGCAAGCCGCCGGCACCGACACACCGACGGACGACGAAAGAGCGGGGCTATGATCACCGATGGCGAACACTGAGCGAACGACTGAGGGACGAATTGGAAGAGTGCGTGGTGTGCGTCGCGCGGGGCAAGCTCACGAGCGTAGCCGAGCACATGCACCACATCGAGCGGTTCGAAGATGCGGAACACTTGCGGCTTGATCGGGCGAACTTGGTGCCGGTTTGCCAGCGGTGCCACGTTGAGATTGAGGGCATGGGGCGGATGGAGCTGGACGGTTTTTTGGAACAGTTGAGAAAAGAGGCAGAGTAATGGCGGTACACACCGGAAAGAGTGCATCGGACACATGGATAACGCCAACTGGAAAAAAGGTCCAGCTTGGTAGCCATGACCCCACCATCGGCATTCGCAAGGCATTTGCGGAGGCTGCTGAGGCGGTGGAGCGGTTTTCAGAATGGGCTAGAGAAAACGAGCGACCCAAGGAATACACGTCAGAGCGCGGCGTTCCCTTCAACCTGAACGATTACGTCTATGTGCGATTGACCGAACACGGACGCCAAGTGCATCGCGAATGGTTTGAGTCAGTAATGAGCGGCAATCTTTGGGATGCGGGATACACGAAGCCAGTGGAAGACGATGACGGATGGTCGAAATGGCAAATGTGGAGCCTGATAAACGTCTTCGGGAATCACGTCTACATGGGCGCGAAGCCGTGCTTTGACATGAATGTCAAGCTTTGCGTCAAGAGAACTGAACATCAATGAGGCCAGAGGGATGGCAGGACGAAAAGGGCAGCGGAGCGGTGGCCACAACAAAAAAACAGACGCAGAGAAAGAGATGCTCGGGACGCTACAGGCGTGTCGCAGCGATGCGGCTGAGCACGCTACCGGGTCGGTGGTCACGTCTTTGGCTGATCTTGGCATTGATGCTGGCAACGTTGCCGGGCGACTGTCTAGCGTCTGCGAAACACTGCTTGCCGCGATCGAAGGCGAGCCAACCGACAAAGAGGCCCGGCTGTCTTTTACTGCCTACTGGGACCGGCTGTACCGACTCGCGGCCGATCTTGCCCGCGAAGCACCCAAGGACGAGTCGGAGCAAAGCAAGCCAAGCGGCGACGGTGCCCCATCAATGGCCGATCTTATCGCGGCGCGAGATGGAAGCACCTAAGCAGCAAGTTCAGCGATACATCGACGGGGTTTTGGACGGGTCAATCGTCACCGGGCGACGGGTTCGCCAAGCGGTCGAGCGACACGTCTACGACTTGGAGCACGCACACACTCGCGGGCACTACTTCGACGAACAAAAGGCGTCGCTCGCGATCATGTGGTTTCCGGCTTGCCTGCGTCACGTCGAGGGCGAGTGGGCCGACAAGCCGGTCGAACTGACGGACAACCAGGCTTTCATCGTCTGGTGCCTGATGGGTTGGAGACGTGCGGACGGTTGCCGGCGGTTTCGCCACGCTTACATCACTTGCGGCAGAAAGTGGGGCAAGTCAACCGTGGCGGCGGGTATCGGGCTGCTGCTGCTGACGTGCGACGATCCGCTGGAAAAGGGGGCACAGATTTATTGTGCCGCCACGAAAGAGGATCAGGCCAAGATTGTCCACGGGCTGGCCAAAGCGATGGCTGACGGGTCGCCAGAGGTCCGTAAGCAAGTCACGGTCTTGGCCAAGTCGATCGTGACGAAGAAGGGGGCCTATCAGCCAAACAGTTTCTTCAAACCACTCGGGTCCGATTCGCGAACGTCGGACGGGTTCAACGTTCACGCTGCGGTGCTCGATGAAATCCACGAATGGGGCACCCATCACAAGGGGCTTTGGGACAAATTAAATACCGCTCACGGGTCACGTCGTCAGCCGCTGATCATCACGATCACGACGGCGGGAGACGATCAGTCGAAGCTGTGGATTGAAGTTGATACGCTGTCCTGTCGCGTGCTGGACGGCTACAAACTGGATAACCCGCCGGGCGATCACCGCTTTTGCTTCATCGCTCGACTGGACGAAAAACGCCCGTGTGATTGCGGAGCCATCAAGGGATGTCCCAAGTGCGAGGGCACGGGCGAGATCCCAGAGGATGACCCGTTCGACGAGAAGAATTGGGCCAAGGCCAACCCGAACTATCCGGTGACGCCAAAGCGGGAATTTATGCAGGAGCAGGCCGACGATGCACAGCTAAGCCCCGCCGGCTTGCACGTCTTCAAACGCTATCACTGCAACGTCTTGGTTTCGTCGCTGGAAAAAGCAATCCATGATGAGACCTGGCGAGCGGCACAGGGCGAGTTTTCGGACTGGTCTGACGCAGACGCGATCTGCGGCGCGTGGGACATGGGCGGCCAAGACGACTTGGCGGCGCTGGGGTTCTGTGCCCGGTTCGACACGGGCGAAGATGAGATTGACACCAAGACCGGCGAGCCGACTGGCCGGCCGCTCTACCGGTATGAGGTCGATAGCGTCGGGTTTATCAACACCTCCGCCGAGCGTGATCTGTCAAAGGAACCGTGGTCCGATTGGGTCGATCAAAAACTGCTGCGTGTGTCGTCGATGGAAATCAATGAGATGCGTCAGGAAGTGATCCGCGAGTACCAGGACAACCAGATTCGATCGTGGGCGTATGACCCGGCAAACTCGCGAGACTTCGCGCAGTCGCTGGAACCCGAGGGCATCGAGACGGTGAAGTTTTTCCAAAACGCCGGCATGTGGACCGAACCGATTACGAAGTTCCTGGCCGACTTGAAACTGGGGCGGGTTCGCCACGAAGGCAACGGGCTGCTGACGTGGGCGGCGGGAAACATGGTGCTGGTTAATGGCAAGCGTTCGGCGGGTTATTTCTGCATCCCCGATAAAGCCAACAGCCCCGACAAAATTGACCCCATCGTCGCGGTGATCATGGCGTATCGGCTGGCGTCGATTGCTCCGCCCGGCACGAAGGGCAAGCTGTTCATTACATAGGATGTACAATGTTTGACTGGATTAAAGGTATCTTTCGGCAAAGCAAGCCGACCGACGCAGCGGGCATTGTCACCGGGTTATCCGATCCGGCGGAGTGGTTTATCAATTGGGTCGGCGGAGGCAGCACGTCCGAGAGCGGCGTCAAGGTCAACTGGGAAACCGCCCTTGGCTATCCGCCCGTTTGGTACGGCGTCAGCAAGCTGTGCGGACACATGAGCCAAATGCCGTTGCACGTTCACCGCCGCTTGCCTCGTGGGGCAGAAGTCGCGTTACGTGAGCGTGGCGACTACCTGATGAACGTCGAGCCGAACAAATACCAGATGCCAGCGGTGTTCCGTGAGGAACTGATGGTACATTCATTGCTCGGCGGCAACGGTCGCGCGGTGATGATCCAGGGAGCGGGCCGGGTGGAGGAACTTTTGCCGATCCATCCCGACCGCAGCACGACGAAGATGATCAAGGGCGACAAGTGGCACGCAACGGAGGTCGACGAGGATGACCGGCTGATGCGGTTCAAGGATCTTGACTACATCGAGGTCGAAGGCCGCACGTTTATGATCCCTGACGAATACGTGTTGCACATTCCGGGGCTTTCGTGCGACGGACTGGCCGGACTGTATGCGATGAAGTTATTCCGTAACTCGTGGGGGCTGGGTCTGGCGAGCGAGAAAGCGGCCAATAAGCATTTCAGCAGCGGAGCGAATCCGGGCGGGTTTGTCCGCGACCCTCGCAACGAACTGAAAAACGAAACGAAGGCCCGCGAGTTCCTGGCCGACTGGAACCGGCATCACCAAGGCGTCGACAACGCCGGCAAGTGGGGCCTGTTGCGTGGCGAGATGGAGGCCCAGGCGTTCGAAGGGTCGGGGGCGAAGGATAACGAGTGGGTGCAGCAGCGGCTTTTCCAGCGGCAGGAAGCAGCGTTGACGTTCATGCTTGAAAGCATCCTTGGCGATGATGACAGCGTGTCCTACAACTCGATCGAGCAAAAAAACTTGGCCTACCTGGTCAACTCGCTGATGCGATGGGTGACGAAGTGGGAGCAGGAGTGCGATCGAAAGTTGCTGAGCAACCGGCAGAAAGAGCGACGCACGCACTTTTTCAAGATGGAAGTTAAGGCACTGCTGCGGACGGACTCGAAGACGTCGATGGAAACGCTAGGCATGGGGATTGTGCATCGGATTTACAGTCCGAACGAAGCACGCCAGAAACTGGACATGAACCCCTACGAAGGCGGCGACGAGTACCAGAACCCCGCGATCTCGCCGGGCTCGGCAACAGAAACCGGCGACGACACAGACGAAGGCGACGAGACGGATTCCGCCGAGGATGCGAAGCGGAAGGCCTACGCGGGCCGGATCGAGCACCTGATGAGCGTCGAGCAGAAGCACGTTCGCAAAGCGGCGGCGAGCCAGAAGAACTTTTTGAACTGGGCCGACAAGTTCTACATCGACACCTGGCCGAGAACGCTGGCCCGCGCGGTCGAGCAGCTCGGCGGGGATCCAGAATCAGCCAAGCGGCACTGCAGCGACCGTTTCGATGCGATGCTGTCGGTGCTCGACAGCGTGCAGCCTGAGCAATTGTCCGCAGCGGTGGACGAAGCAACCGAAGACCTGAGCCAATGCGTGGAGCAATTGGTGGACGACATCCTTTTAGCGGAGACAGTATCGTGAAAGTCAAACCATTCAATCGCGCCGCACCCAAGGCGATCGTTGACGCCAACGACGGCAGCGATTTCAAGGTGTTCGTCAACAAGGGCGAAGGCGACGAACCGGCGGAGCTTCTGATTTTCGACCAGATCGGGGAGGATTGGTTCGGCGAAGGCGTTTCGGCCAAAAGTGTCTCGTCGTTCCTGGCAGGGCAGAAAGGGAAGCCGGTCAACGTCCGCATCAACTCGTTCGGCGGCGATGTGTATGACGGGTTCGTGATCCACAATGCACTGGCAAGCCACGACGGGGAAGTGACGATCACGGTCGAGGGTATCGCGTTCTCGGCGGCGTCCTACATCGCACTGGCCGGCGACAAGCTGCAGATGTACAAGGCGAGCGACCTGGGGGTTCACCGGGCGTCAACGCTGGCGTGGGGCAATGAGGCAGAAATGGAGTCTGTGGGCGACTGGTTGCGGACGATCGACAGTCACCTGGTCGACATCTACAAGGACAAGACTGGGCGAGAGGAATCGGAGATTCGCGGCTGGCTCGTTGGCAAGTCTGACGGGACGGTGTTCAGTGCGACCGAAGCGGTCGAGATCGGATTGGCCGATGAACTGATCGACCCAAAGGCCGACAGCAAGGCGAAAGATGCGAAGGTGAAGAACGCCCGGCGGCAGATGTCGGCGCGGAACAAAATGGCTTTACAGAGGCTGCGAAATGTTCATTGATTGGTCAAGGGGCAATGTGCCACCAGGCGAGGCGTATGACGCAACTGGCAAGAAGCTACCAGAATTGATTACGTCAATCGACACAGAGTCTGGCGAGTGCGAGAAGTGCGTGAGGCACGATGGCCGGCTTCTCGTCGCGGAGTGCGGAACGGAAATCCTCCGCTTGAGGGTGCGGTTTCCTCCTCCGATCACCGTCTATCTTTATACTTGACACCTCGCGATTATTCGCTAGGATTCGGACACACGCGGGAGAAAGACCCGCACACGACATCACCGATTTGTGATCTCACGCAACTCATTAGCGGCGTGGCTCACTGCTCGGACGTTTTGACTTTTAACAGACTCAAAGCGCCGAGCGGCAAGCCATAGCCGCTTTTTTCATGCGCGAACCCTTGCCGCCGGCAGGAGACGCGACCACATGATTCGAGTGCTAAACGCAAAGGAAATCCGCGAAGAGATCGCGGAAAAGCAGGCGGCAGCCCTGGCGATCGGCGAACTTGCCGAAGCCGAAGGGCGAGAGCTGACCGACGACGAGCAAAAGGAATTTGATTCCATCGTCGGCAAGGGCAAGAAAGGAACCGAGGGCTACGCCCCCGGCGAAATTGACGACCTGGAAGAGCAGCTCGAGCGTGCCGAAAAACGGCAAGAGATCCAGGCCAAGATTCTCGCGGGTCGCATCAAGAGCGGCGAAGTCCGCGTGTCGGACGCACCGGCCGAAGTCGACGCACCTAAGGATTTCGCGGTTCCAGCCAAGGCCCGCCTACACGGCAAGCTGAAAGCCTTCGACGATTCCGACGAGGGCGAAAAGAACGCCTACGTCGCTGGTCGATGGTTCGCCGCCCATTTCTTGGGCGAAAACGGCGACGGAACCCGAGGGCATCGGGCGTCCAAAAAGTGGCTGGAAGAGCACGGCTTTTCCAACGCACTGAGCAGCGGCGACAACGACGGCGGCGGATTGTTCGTGCCGGTCGAAATGAGCCGGGCTATCATCCGGCTCGTCGAAAACTACGGCATCATTCGCAGTGCGATGGACGTTGAGCCGATGGGCAGCGATCGCAAGGTCGTTCCCGTTCGCGTGTCCGGCATGACCGCCTATCCCGTTGCTGAAACCACCACCGGCAACGAAGGCAGTAACACCGGAACCAAGTCGTCGCCAACGTGGAAAAACATCGAACTGGTCGCCCGCAAGTGGAAGACCTGGTGCAAGATGTCCGACGAACTGAACGAGGATTCGTTCGTTTCGATGGGCGACAAGATCGCCGAGGAATCCGCCCTGGCGTTCGCCTACGCGGAAGACAACGCCGGGTTCAACGGTGACAGCACGAGCGCCTACCACGGCATCACCGGCATCCTGTCGGCGGCCAAGGCAGGCAGCATCTACACCGCAGCGACCGGCAACACCGCGTTCAGTTCGCTCGACCTGAGCGACTTTGAGACGATGGTTGGTCAGTTGCCCGATTACCCCGGCATCAACCCGACGTGGTACATCAGCAAAGAGGGTTATTACGCCTCGATGCACCGCTTGATGATGGCGGCCGGCGGCAACACCACCACGAACTTCGAGAACGGCGGCGGGCCTCGCTTCCTTGGTTTGCCCGTTCGGTTCACGAACGTGCTCAACAAGACGTTGACAGCACAGACCAGCACCAAACTGGCCGTGCTCGGCGACTTGCGAATGGGTGCCAAGTTCGGCGACCGTCGCATGATGTCGCTGAGCTTGTCGGATCAACGCTACTGGGACGAAGACCAGATCGGCATCAAAGCAACCGAGCGGTTTGACATCAACGTTCACAGCACCGGTACGGCAACCGAAGCCGGGGCAATCTTGGTTCTTCAAACGCCGGGCTCCTGATCGCTCTGGTTTTCAAACGTTCGTGATCCTTTTTTCAAGGTTTTGAAATGCACAATGCACAGCGAGCTACCTACGCGGTAGCCATTGCACCGGCGGCGATCCTCGACAACACGTCGGCGGCTGCGACCGCGATCGATACGAAAGACGCACGCTACGCCGAGATTGTTTTGCAACTCGGGGCAACCGACATCGCCGTCACGGCGTTGAAGGTTCAAGAGTGCGACACCAGCGGCGGCAGTTACACCGACGTGTCTGGTGCGACCTTTGACGGCGGCACCGACATCGACGGCACCGCCCTCGCACTGCCGAGCGCGACCGATGACAACCAGACCTGTGTTTTCCAGCTCAACCTGGACGGCACGAAGCGGTATCTGAAAGTCGTCGCCACGTTCGGCGATGGAACGTCGGGCGGTTTCATCGCGGGCATCGCTCGTTTGAGCGAACTGCGAAGCGACCCGACCACATCAACCGAAGCGGCGGACGGTGGCGTCTGCCGAGTCTAGGGGGCGTTTCCGATGACGGTTTTGCGTGTGAGGCTGAGCAGGGATTGGCAGGGCTGGAAAAAGGGTCGCGTGTTTTCACACGGCCCAGGCGTTGCTGATCTCTGGGTCAATCGAATGAGGGTGGCTGAGTATGTCGACGACGACAACGACCGGAATGATCAACGGCAGGCTGCGGAGAACCGTGGCCCCGGCGGCTTATCCGGTAAGCGTCGCGGACGCAAAAAAGCAACTTGAAATTGCGACCGACGACACGGCACACGATGACCAGCTAACCGAGCTGATCGCGGCGGCAACCGAGCAGTGGGAGCACGACACGCAGTATGTCTGTGTGTCGTCCACCTACGAATACCTGCTCGATTGTTTCCCGGCCGGCTCGCGGGCAATCCGGTTGCCAGTGCGTCCGGTGACATCGCTGACATCGGTGACGTACTTGGACGGGTCGAGTAGCGAAACACTCGCGACGACCGTCGCGGACTTGGACCGCAAGAAGGATTTTTTAGCGCTCAAGTATGAGCAAGAGTGGCCGTCGATCACCACGCAAACGGACGCGATCGTGATCACGTTCGAGGCGGGGTACGCGGCGAGCCAGTGCCCGCGATTCATCCGCCGCGCGATCTTGTTGCAGGTCGCGAAATGGTTCGAGGATCGCGACATGATGCTGGGGCAAACGGAAGCGAATTTTGACATTGCTTATGAGCGGATCGCTCGGAAGTTGGGAAGGAGTAGCTACCCATGACGGAATACGTCGACTGGCGTGACGAGCGAGCAAATGACGCGATCCAGATGCCGAAGCGGCTTGTGTGTCCAGAGACAGGCCGGACGTTTGGGATCCGCGAATGGACTGCGCGAATTGCGGTTGGGGAATTGGTGTCAATCAAAACTGAGCTGATTGTCTCGATGGACGAGGGCGACGAATGATCTGGCGTCCCGGTAAATCATTCCGAGTCGGAGCGATGCGGCAACGCATCACCGTCCAGTCGCACGCGGACACGCGAGACGCCGCGGGGCAGGCTGTTTCGACGTGGGCGGATCGGCTGACGAATGAACCGGCACGCTACCTGATGACCGGCGGCGGGACGACTTACCGGGGCCGGCAGCTGGAAGAAAACGTGATCGCGGTGTTCGAGGTGCGATACCGCAGCGGGTACGACACAACGCAAAACGTCATTTACGACGGTGTGACATACGGGATCACTCGGGTCGAGCCGGTGGACGGTGGGCGGCGGTATCTGGCGTTGCATTGCAAGGCGAGGGCAGCATGAGCGAAGCAGCACGAACCAACCAGCAAGGCCAAAAGCGCATGCAGTCGCAAGTCAAAGCGATGGACATGCAGGTTGCCGCATTGAACAAAGAACTTGAAAAGCTGCCGGGCCTGATGCAGGCCGCATCGTTCGGCAAAGGTTTGCGACCCGCTGCAAGGGTGGTGCAGAAGCGGGTGAAGGAACTGACGCCGCGAAGTAAGAAGACGGACAGGGACAAGCGAAGCGCCAAGGAGAAACTGCGGCGGGCAAACGATAAACCGCTTTGGAAAACGACCAAGATCAAGCTGTGGCGGGGGTCGGCGGGCTTTGGCGTGGGGATGGTCGGCTTTACGTGGCCGGATGGAAACATTGGGCACGTCGTCATCGAAAGTAAGAACACGCTCTCGCGTCATGTGCTATGGGGCAACATGACGATGGTCGAGCGACGACGCAAGCAAGACGTGCTCAAGCGGGCATTTGACGAATCCAAGAAAGCAGCCGCCGCCGCATGGGTGGCGGCGGTTTCGCGAGACGTTGACAACCAACTAAGGACGCTGGGACGTGGCTGATGTTGGCCAATCGCTACGGGATTTACTGCTGGATGATGCAAGCGTTGTCGCACAGGTCGGCTCTCGCGTCATCCCGGATTCACTCGCGCAAGGCGAAACCTTGCCGGCGATCACTTACCGCGTCATCTCGACCACACACGAACACGACATTAACGGCCCCAAGGTCGGACTGGCAACCGCTCGCATTGCGATCGAGTGCTATGCGTCGACGAGGGTTGCCGCAAACGCACTGGCCGAGCTTGTCCGCCTTTCGGGCATTCTCGATTGGGAAGGCGATGACAACGGCGTCGATGTTCGTGCGATCGAGATCGATTCAGGGGCGGAGTACCTGAGCGAGCAAAACAGCGAGGGCAGTCACGAACTGCGCTACATCACGGCGACTGATTATTCAATCACATACAGGGAGACTGTTTAGATGGCAAAGAACACTGGCAACGGTGCCACAATCACATTTGGGGGCTCGGCAGTCTCCGCAAACATCACTCGCATCACGGGCACGGAGTTATCCCGCCCATCGCTGGACATCTCGGACCTTGCGTCAACGAATAACGAAGAGGCGATCCAGGGCGATTTGACGGCATGGAGCGAAGTCGAAGTGGAGTACGTCTTTGACGACGAGGTCGGCGTGCCCGACATCACCGCTGCGGCGGCATCGGTCGTGATTACGCACCCGCAGGGCGGACTGACCACGGCGGCCAACCTGACCGGCACCGCGTTCTACACCGGAACGAAGTACCCGGACTTTGAAAACAACGCCGTCCAAATGGGATCGGCCAAGATCAAGTTCGACGGGCAAACCGGACCCACATTCACGGCGGGCAGCTAATGAGTGACGCGAAGATCACGAAGGTCGCGCTACAGCCGATCAAGATGGGCTATCGGCTCGTTGACGGTGAAACCGAGGACGTGTTCAACCCTGACCTGCAAGTCCTATTGTGCGACTGGGACGGCACGGGGCGGATGCGTCAAATCGGGTATGCGTGGTTTCGCCCGTCGCGATTTATCTCGTTCGACACGGTGCGAGGCGCGACGGACGAGGACAAGGCGACAGTCAAGCGGCTGGTTGAGGAATTGACCGGCCAGGAGTTCGAGCGAGTGACGGCACCGCCGGATGAGCCAGAAGAAGACGACGACGAACCAGAGGACGACGAGGACGAATGAGCAAGCGAGACGAATTGCGGGCAAAGATCCAGGGCGGCGGCAAGCGATTGTTTGCAGTGGTCGAGGCCGGCGGCGAGACGTACACGATCAGATCCCTGACCCTTCGGGAAAAGGGGGAGAACGAAACGATCTTGGTCAACGCAAAGACCGGAGCATTCGATAGCAAGAAGCTGCACCGGCAGAAGTGCGATTTGCTGTGCCGATGCGTGGTCGATCCCGACGACAAGGAACCGCTGTTCCAGGTGAGCGAGTGGGAGGTGTGGGGAGACGTTGATTCATCGATCACCGTCAAACTGATCACCGAAATCGACAAGCTGAACGAAGGGAAGGAAGTCGAAGGGCTGTTGGGAAACTAAAGCACAACTGGCGGTTGATGCTGGCTTGCCGGTTGTGCTTGGCTCTCGGGATCGATGACCCCGAGGCGTGGCTTGATTCAGCATCGGAGCGTCAGTTGGCTCTGTGGCAGGCGTTCTATCGGATCGAACCGTGGGGCGCTGAGTTCCACCGATCGGCAACACAAGCATCGCTCGCCAGTGCGGCTATTTCGATGGCCGCCGCGGCGAACGGGCAGAAGATCGAGATTCAAGAGTTCGGGTCGTTCATGCCATCGGACTGGATCGGGGAATCGAAGCGAAAGAAGCGAACGAAGCAAGCGGTTAATCAGTCGGTAAAGGCCCTTTCGGGCATGTTCCCGACGGCCGACAAGATACGGGTCAAGTAAGTGGCAACAACGCTCAACGCATTAACGCTCAAGATCAACGCCAACACCGAGGGCGTTACCGCCGGCGTGCGTGCGGTGCAGCGGGATGTCAACAAGATCAATCGGTTGATGCGTTCCACTGCATCGGATACCGAACTGGCGGCGGATTCTACGGCGGCGCTGAACCGGGTTTACCTGACCGGTGCGCTGAGCGCTCAGGAGTACGCTCGTGGACTTGAGGCGATCAACAACAAGTTCCCCAAGACCGCCGAGCGTCTGGCCCGCGTGAAGGCGTTGGTTTCATCCCATACGCCGGAAGTCGATCGACTTGAACGGCAGATGTCGGAGCTGAAGCAGGAGTTCAAGAACGGAAACGTTGCCGCGACTGAGTTTTATCGCACGATGCGGATCCTGACCGATCAGCATACAAAACTCCGGGCCAAGACCATTCAGGCCACGCTCTCGCAGCGACAACTGAATGAGGAAATCTATGACGGGATGCGGGGCAAGGCGACCGATGGCGTAACGAAGCAGGCGTCTGCGTTCGGGATGCTCTCGCGACGGATCGTGCCCGCTGTTGCCGCCTACGGATTGTTCCGGCAGGCCCAAGAGGGGATGCGGGACCAATTCCAACTCGACAAAGCCCAGCGGCAAGCGGAGGTCTTTACTGGCAGCAGTGCCGCCGCCGGCAAACTTGTGCGAGAGATGGAGCGGCTGGCCGCACAGTCGCCGCTGACGTTTGAGGCGTTGTCTACGGCATCCGGTCGGCTGCTCGGGGCCAAGGTCGCATCCGAAGACCTGATGGACACGATGAAGCGACTTGGCGACATCGCACAAGGCAACGATGAGACGTTCAAGCGTCTCTCGCTGGCGTACAGCCAGGTCTTGTCCAATGGCCGGCTGATGCAGGAAGAAGCCAACCAGATGGCCGACGCTGGGTTCCCGCTGCTGTCACTGATGGCCGAGCAGACGGGGGAAAGTGTTGCCGGATTGCGGGACCGGATCCGAAGCGGCGGTGTCGCCGCGGCAGAGGTCACTGAGATCATTCGGCAGCTAACGGAAAAGACCGGTCTGTATGGCGGGGCTCTCGACAAGTTCGGCGAGTCGAACGAGGGCAAGCTGAATCAGCTATCAGATTCATTCTCTCGGCTTCGCCGCAACCTTACGTCGATCGTCACGGGACCGCTGGCGGAGTTCTCGACGCTGATCACGACGCCGCTCAACAAGATCAATGATCTATTCGCAACCATGCGGGAGAACGTCCGCAAGGTGCAAGGCGGGGTCGTGGACCAGGAAAAGGCGATCAACAACGCGACGAAAGCCCAGGAGCGATTGAACGCGGCGATGGAGGCAGGGGCGAACGTGGGCGAACCACCGGAGAAACGGTGGGTGACGGCCAACCGTGCGGTGCAAGAAATGATCATGAAGCTGGACGAAGAGAACCAGCGGATTCTGTACGGCAATCGCGAGTACGAGCGGCGTCAATTGTTCTTCAAGGGCGCGACCGAGGACAAACTGCGGTCGCTCGATGCAACGCAAAAGCAAAACGACGCACTGAAAGAGCAGTTGCGATTGGAAGAGGAGCGAAAGAACGCCGCCGAACGGGCTGCTGAGGAACTGGCCCGCAAGACCGACGAGTTGAAGGAGCAATTCAAGTCGCCGTTCCAAAAGATGATCGAGGAACTAAAAGAAATCAACGAGATGGAACTGACGTCTGGCGTTCGTGACCAGGCAATCAAAGGTGCCGCGAACCGGTTCAACGACGCAACGCAGCCCAAGTCGATCGAGCTGCCGCCGTCGATCACGAAGGGCAGCCGCGAAGAATACAAACTCCTGGCCGAGCGTCAAAACAAGACGGCCCAGGAAGCATTGCGACAGCATCAGGAACGAATGGCCGCACTGATCGCGCAGAAGCTGGCGGCGGAGAAGACGGCCGAAGCATCGGAGCGAATTGCGGAAGCGTCAGAGCAAACGCGAGACGCGATTGAGAATTTGGAGGGAGCCGAAGCGGTCTGATGGCGTACACCTACACACCACACGAACTGCGAACCGGTCGGCAAATGTCGTTTGCCGGGAAGGGCGATAGCGTCTCGATCACATGGACGACGGAATACCGCGTGGCGGTTGAGGCGTCTGGTGGTGATTCGCTGGCGGACGTGGACCCGTACAACGTGATCACGGCATCGGGGCTGCCGACGGTCAATTCGTCGATCTACTATTTCGGCGGGCAGGTGATCCCGTTCGTGATCTGCCGAAACAAAACGGCAACGATGGACCCGAAGCACCTTGGCGAGTGGAAAGTCAAGTGCTCCTACAAGACGTTCACCGGCAACCAGACGGAGGCCGAGAACGCACCGATGGCTCCGCCGGCGGCTATCACGAATCTCGGGACAGCAGAGCAGCCGAGTCTCGGCGAAATCGAAAAGGTGCTCTACGAGGACAAGACGCCGACGACCCCGCAGAAGGTCACGCTGCCATCGGGTGCATGGTTCGCCGAACCGGTGATGGAGCGGATCCCTGTTCTGACGATCAAGTTGACGCAGTACGAATCGAGCATTACCTATCAACAGATGCTCGATCGCAAATTCAAGGTCAACGACGACACGTACCGCACGAAGGCGGCCGGAACGTGGCTGATTGAGGACGTGGAAGCGTCGACGGTGAGCGTTCAGCTATCCGGCGGTGCGACCACTGCGGCACTCGTGACGTACACCCTCGTCCACAGCCCTCTTGATGAGGGCTGGAAAAAGTCTCTTGCGCTGATCGACAACAAGGTCAACACCGGTACGGCAATGGCACCGGTGTGGGAGCCTTACGTCGACGACAGCAAGCCGCCCATTCGATCGCTCGTGTTTGTTGACGATGACGGAATAAAAAAGGGATCGCAAGTCAGCCCCGATTATCGCGATTTCATCGTGTACGACGAAACGGACTTTAGCGCATTCTTGCAGGCTTGATCGATGGCAACTTACGGATTTTCAGACCGCAACGTTGCCAAGCGTCTCAAGCAGATGGCGGCCGGCGTTCGCATCGGCCCGCAGGCTGATCGGTACTCCGAACTGCTCTATTTCAAGACACCCGTCGGCGGCATCCCGGCCAAGAGCGGCACGACGTGGGGGAAGGCCACATGCACGCTCTATCACCCATCCTACGACGGGACCGACGTTGACGAAGAGGTCGCGCAGGACACCAGCGGTAGTGACATCACTGCAACGGTCTTTAATTGGGCTCCGGTTGCCATCACCGCCGAAACATTCGTCTGGGTCGGCTACGCGGGTGAGCTTCTGGTCGTCCTCAATGAGGCGTGCTCGTAATGCGATTTTCGCCGGGCTGTGGTTGCTGCTGCGTTGACCTGACCGTTACTGGGGGTGACAACACTGACAAGTGGGAGCGAACGGACGTTAGCGGCGTCACGACGGTGACGATTTTGGTGCCGATTGACATTTGTAATTTCCGTTTTTCGTTTGAGGGCGAGCAACCGGACCCAAACCCAAATCCGCCGGCGGACTATTCCTTTGACGGAACGGCAAAGATATATTTCCTTGAAGATCCCAGCGACGACGACGTTGATGCGATTGGAGTGATCACATACACGAACGAAAATGCACTTGATTACAACGGAACGCCGGGGCTCTATTACGACAAAAACATCAGCTATTTCTACTGGGAAGATTGGCAAACATGGGGCTGCAATTCGTCACCATTTAATGTCGACCACTCAACGCGAACCTATGGCACAGTCGAGATCGATGTCGACGATTGGGGGATGGGGACGCCAGTCACGGCGAACCACGCAAGAACGAATTTTGACGGGCTTCAAATCGAGACATTCGCCGATAGTGTAATGATCGAGACGGCCGGAATAGTCACCCAGAGTATTTGGTGGAAGGGCGGGCCAACGGTTGCAAACGTGGAGTCGCTGGGGGCAACCAGACTGGTGCTTGACCGGCCGAGTTGCTCAGCACAGAGGGTCTATATCCGATACCAAACAAGCGGTGACTGTACTGCAACCGATACATCATTCACGCTGCAATCGGTCAACGATCCGGGTGATGAAGAGTGCGTGAACGCCGATCCGCAAGCAGAGGACGGCAATTGTCTTTCGCCGACGGATAGCTGCAACGTACTTGAAGCAAGGAAACCGCTTTGGCTGAAAGCGAGGTTGCAGATCACTAATTGGGATGGCTACGGCAACAACATTGACGAGGAGATGTGGTGCATTGGCGGCTACATCTTTCTGGATGGTTTCTGCAAGGCAACCCAACAGGGATTGAACGTTTGTGATCCCTACGGCAGCAATTCAATCTATCGAATCGCGGCAGAACTGACATGTGATAGTGGCGACGTTATTTTGACGATTGAAGCTGACGGCGGAGAGTGGGAAATTGACTTAGCGGATAGCATCACTGACCCCGTTGACATCCCAAACACGGTTTTGAATGACGCCAATTCGCTCACTTCGCCCAACAATGCTTCAACGACGATCACAATCAACTAGCCAAAGCGTTTGCGACAAATGCCACCGGATCTATTTTGGGGCGCACCAATGCAAGGGTGATCGACCCAGGACGACCAGAAGCGAAGTTACTTGGCGGCAGGTTGTGAAGTCCGCCTGCAACGAATCTTGCGAGCACTGGGGCAGCGTCAATGGATCGAAGGGGTGTGTGCTGATTCCCGAATTGCACCCGAACAAAAAACCGTGTGACATCAGATCGTATTTCCACGCCAAGGGGCTGCCGTGCTTGGCCAACCCGCCGAAGTATCCGTCACGCGATGAGTACACGCAGCCAGAACACGGAAACAATTGGTTTGACGCGCCATGGATTAGCTGGAGCGAATTGCGCGCGGATGTAGCCGCATTCTCGTCACGACTCGCGACGATGCCCCTGTCCGGCGTCGCTGGAATCCCACGTAGCGGAATGATTGTCGCGTCAGACATCGCCGTGCGGCTTGGCCTGCCGCTTTACGCGGTCAGCGACAGTGGGCTGACCAAGCTGGATACTGGGTTGCGTCTGCGGAACGCCCCGAACTTGGATGGTCCGATACTTGTGATGGAGGACTCAACGGCGAGTGGTCGATCAATCAAGGAGGCGAGGTCAAGGCTAGTTGGACTCAACGTTCTGTTTGGTGCGATCTATGCCACACCGCAGGGCACGCGAAGCGTGGACCTGCACCATCGAATCCTGCCACTGCCTCATTGGTTCGAATGGAACATGCTGGGTAACCCTGCATTAATGCGTGACATCAGAATTGCGATCGACTTCGACGGCATCCTCTGCCCAGATTTCACCCCCGCCGAAGACGATGACGGAAAGATGTATCGGCAGCGGATGCGGTCCATGCCAATCATCAGGCACCCAGGCGTGGCCACGCTACCGCACATCATCACAGCGAGGCTTGAGAAATACCGTGGGCTGACAGAGCACTGGCTCAGCAGGCGACGTGTCAAGTACGATCGATTGACGATGGGACCGTGGTCAACCAAGCAAGAGCGAGAGGCCGGTGACGTGGCCGCATGGAAGGCCCAACAGTGCATTGAGAGCAACACGCAAATCTATATCGAGTCATGCCCAGAGCAGTCGCGTCGCATCGCAGGGATTGCCCCAAGCGTCGCTGTGCTGTGCCCCGGCGAGACGCCCCCCCCCTACCACGGGGGGCGGGTTTTTTCTGATGTGCCATAATGGCACGACCTATCGCCCCCGTGATTAGTGGTGCGTGCTTCAAAATGAGTTTTCAAGGGTCGGCTCTATCTCGCCAAGTGACTGTAATCGAACCAGGTAAATCCCTTGGATTTCGGCGTAACGGTCCAGCCACTGGTCTCGCTCCACCTGCCTAAAGAACGCCTCCTTGCCGCCAAACCGCTTCACTGGCTTCCTGTGCTGCTGTCCGTCAAATTCGATAAACGCATTTTCTTCTGGCACAAAAAAATCGACAACAACGGTACGGCCGTCTGCTCGGATCCTGTGCTGGTGCTTAAATGCAACTCCGTGCTTTGCCAGCCAGTTCGCTATCCTCCTTTCGCCTTTTGGTGATTTGCACACCGGGCACCCCTGCCCTTTGAGATGATCCTGCGGCGTCTGCCGGAACGTTCCGTGGGCGCTGCATTTGATCGCCATTGGCTTGACAGTTGAGACATACGTCTCTTCATCATAGGTAAACGTGTCTCCATGAATTCGCCTTGCCTGTGCAACAACCTGCGAGAACGGGGTTATGTTCCAGCCCGCCCTGCACTGACCACAGAGTCCGCTGCGGTAGCGAGGATCGATTCGCGAGAAACAAGACTTGCACAGAAAAAGCAGATCCTTTACATGCGGCGCCGCTGATAAGCCAAGCACCGGCGTTTTGCATTCTCTTGCCACAGCAACGTGATCTGAAAGCACGACCCTTTTGATCCTCAGGCATTCTGGGCACCCACGCCAACTGACGTGTTCGCCAGCAGTCGCGGTGAATTCCCCATGCTTCTTGCACACTACTTTGACCGGGGTCTTTGCGCCAAAGAATTCTTGCACCGGATAGTCGTAGTCATCTCCGTATTTCGCCCTAGCCTTACGAAAAAAGTCTCCTCGCTGCAATTGCCGGCCCTTCTTCTCGCATGCAGGGCACCCTTGCTGCCTGTAGTGATTATTGGGCGACTGCTTGTACCTGCCATGAACTGGGCAAATGATCGTTACGTGATCCATTGCGCCCGTGTATTCAACTTCCGAGTAGTCAAAGAAATCACCATGCACAACTCTTGCACGGCGGATGAACTCCTCGGTGGTTAATTTCGCTGGCATCCCTGCACCTTTAGTTGGTCTTTCCTGTTGGGTTTTAGTGCACCGTGTACATTTCGGCGGTTGCGAACGCCAGGATGTTGCCGTCCTTGTCGCCGAAGTACATTTGGGCGGACCTATTGGTGCCCACGATCGGCTTGAAATAGTCCCAAACCTCAGCGACCGCCTTTTCCTTCTCGCCGTCGCTCATCGTGAGCCACGAGCGGTTGACGATGAACGCGACACCCTTTTCGCTGCAATCATAACCGTCGATAAATGGCCGGGTGTTTACGACGCCCTGCGCCCACTGGCCCATGTATTCGACAGTCTCTGGATCCAGCGGCTGCGGTTTCGCACACCCAGCAACCAACAACGCCAACGCAAACAGCACCGCACTCCGCATCACTCATCCCCTAAATCAGTAACCCGCAACCACCTAACTCCCACCGCCACAATCACGGCGAGTATGGCCCACTCGGCCGGATGGCCTAGCCATTCACTGTACACGATCGGGGGACTCGGTGGGTGGATTCTCAAAAAGCTGCAAAAGCTCGCCCGGCGAAGTGACCAGGGTGGAATCGGGGAACAGTCCGATGTGGCTCTCTGTCCACCCCGTAGCGCCCCCGTCCTTGTCGATCGCCTCCAGTCTCGCCATTGCGGACCCGTCGCAGTCGCGGTCGTACCCAGTCACCCGGAACGGGATCAGCACAATCGATCCGACCGGCTCGGGATCGACGAAATCACGACGAGACGTGACGAATCGCGGGTCGCCCTCGATGAGTGGCACGGTTCGCCAGTTGTCTTCCGCGTCGGTTATTTCTCTTGCTGGTCTCACTTCGTTCCTCCCGCTTGTTGAAAATCCCGCCGCAGCAATTCAACTGGACAATAGAACGGAAATTCGTTTCGCCTGCGGATCCAAACTTCCGCGACCGATTGGCGAAGCTCTTTGTCTCGACCAAAGAAATCTGCCAGCGTGTCAAACACTCCGAGCGGATCGGCGGCAGTGTTAAACGACAGGGCGAACTCTGCGCATGCCTCAAATACTTTTTCAGGGTCCGCGTTCACTTGCGCACCTCCCGCCGCACCCACTCCAGCCGCAGCCCATCCCACTCCCACCGATCGGCACAGGCCCCGCACGTCAGCCGCCCATTGACTTTCGCGACCGGCTCGCCGCGGGGGATCTCGTGCCGGCATTCGTGGCAGCGGCACTTGCGGCCGGCGGGGTGCAGGGTGGGGGTCATTGGGCGATCTCCTCAGACGCCCACATTTCATCCTGTCCGATTTCTTGCACGTAGTATTCCGGCGCGTCGTCGTCGCCCCAATTGCATCCGGCAGCAGTCTCCTTGAGTGACTCGGCATGATTTTCTGCGTCGGCGCGATTTCGAAACACGGTGGGGTCGTAGCCGAAAATGTAGTCATGCGAAATCATCCCTGATTGGTTGCCGTAGGTCGCTCGAACGGCAAACAGTTTCGCTTTCGTTTCAGTCGTCATTGGTTCGCTCGTGTGAAATGCCCCGCAATCGCCGGGGCGGGGTGGGAATGCCGGGATTGGCGGGATTGGCGGGTTAGTTTGCTGCGTCAATTTCTCGGCAGATTTCGTCGATCCGCTCCTGGCTCAACCATGACTGCGAATCGTAAACCCACACGCTGCCGTCTTCGTCGATCTCGACAGATGAGTTCGTTCGCTCGATGAACCAGTCGGCGATCGTACTGCCGGTCGTTTCGTTGTTCTGAGCGTTTCGCATCCACTCAGCGTTGATCTTTCCAGCGTCCATTGCTCAGCCCTCCACGCTTTCGACTGCGTCGTCAATGTCTCCGCCCCAGCTCATGTTTGCCTTGCATCGTTCGCAACCGTCGTCGGTAACGGTGATGTATTCGCTGGCGTGGCCGGTGTAGATGCGGACGGTGTCGCCACCGGTCCAGATGCGAGCCTTGGGAAACTTGCGGTCTCCCCAGCGATCTTCTGTGCTTTTCAGGGCGGCCAGAATTGCGTCAGCTTTTTGCGTGGTCGTCATCGTTCTGCTCCGGTTGGCGGTTGGCGGTTGGTTGCTTCGATGTCCCTATGTTACACTATCGGAACGAAGGGTCAAGCGTCACCACTCAATTTTTTCACATTTCGCGCAAAAGATTTCGGGACCGTCAGCTTGCACCGCATCGCGTCGGCAATCGCATCGAGCGAGTCGGAGTTGACATGCCTCCCGGCGAGAAAGTCACAGACGGCACGTTTGGAGACGCCGGACGCGCGAGACAGGGCGGCCTGTGTGATGTCGCCGGACTGGATGGCGGATGCGAGGCTTTCGCGTATTTGTTTTGTGATCATTCCCGCATGTTACGGAAATGGAACGGGATGTCAACATCAACGACGCATCACGCTGTCCCCCTCTTTTTCGCCTTCCCAGGGTTCGCCAAAAACTCCGCCAGCACGTCACAGGTCTGCTTTTCCCGCGAAAAACGGGGGTCGATGTACCGCTGCGTGGTCCGCCGATCTGAGTGGTCGAGCGTGTCTTGCGGGTCCATCCCAGCGGCGTAGACGGCAGATCCGACAGTTTTTCGTAGTGCGTGGAATTGGTATTTCCGCCCAGTGGGCAGGCCAGCATCTGCGACGATCTGGCGAAATCGCTGCCATAGGTAATTCCGATTATACGGCCACGGAAACAATTTCTTATGCCGCGAATGCTGGCGAATCATCGCAATCCCGGCGACAGTTTGCGGCGCGAGACGATAGGATCGGTCGCGGGTTTTGCCCTTGCGTGCTTCCGCTGGCACACGCAACCATCCCCCTTGCATCCAGGTGCTCTCGGCCGCCATGACGGCGCTGATTCGCTCTCCAGTATCGAGTATGACCCGGACAACACCGCCCCACCAGAGCCAAGCGGGTATCCCGTCGATCTCGCCCGATTGCCGGTTGATGGCAGCTAGCAAGCTTTGGATTTCGTCGGGCATCCACGCAATCGGATCACGCTGCGGCTCCGACTCTTCTCGGATGTCCGGCCAGGTTTCGATCAAGCCCTTCTGGTTCGCCAGCCGCCACATCGCAAGCAATTCAGTTAGCTCCTTGTTGCGAGTGGCGGGCGAAACGCCGGATCGCCTCGCCAAGTGACGCAAGACATTGATTTCGGTCAAGTCAGACACTTCCGCTGATTTGCAGAGTGTTCGACCGAATTGCCGAATGCACAACCGGTACAACCGGCTCGTGTTCGGCGATTTCCCCCGCAACCTTGCGGGAATGTAGATTGTTTCGAAAAAGTCGATAAGTAGCATTTTCGCCCTCCGTTGATGGGGCAAGAGTAGATCGTCATCCAGGTTATCCCAGGCAATCCACCTGCTACTCCTTGTCCTTTTGCGCCGCCGTATGTTGCTCAGTCCGGTTCTGACGGTCGTTTGTCGAGTCGTGTAGGGGTCACTCAGCAGAGGGCGGTAGCCGTGAGGCCCGCAAAGCAACGCCTGGCGTTTGTTTGACACCTCTGCTGTGTCTACTTTAGTTGACACGACGACAGAGGCAACCAATAATGTCCGCCATCATGGATGCACTACTCACAAAAGTCCGTCAGGCGATCAGCTCAAAGGCTATCTCGGTCAAATGCTTGGCCGATGAATGCGGCGTCTCGCGCGAGTACATCTACAAGATGCTTCGCGGCGATTCACACCCTACTGTCCCAGTCGCCGAAAAGATGGCTGCTGCTGTCGGCATGCAATTTACCCTGAAAGCGGCGACAAGAAAGAAAATTTCTGCTTAATCGTGTCAACTATTGTTGACACATGAAAATCTAACCGATAAAGTCCCGGCGTCAAACAAACGCCGGGTTTCTTTTTGGTCACTATCTGAGTGACCTACGAAACGCCGGCACACCACTAGCCGGCGAACTCTTGCGGACTCTTCCGCGACCGTTCGTCATTTGATGGACGGGTGAAATGGTACGGATTTTTTTGCGTGCGATACCGGAGCACTTGAAGGCAAGGCTCATCGGAGACGGCCTTGCAGAGATCCCGGTAAAGGACACCGTTGCAATCATTGACGAGTCGTCAATTGACAACGTGCAGAGGTTCCGGTGGGAGCTCCATGGAAGCTGGAAATGCCCCGGAGCTACGAAGTACGCAAGGACTCGCTCGTCATTCTTTGATCGCGACGGACAGAGGCGGCCGGTCTTGATGCACCGCCTGATTCTTGATTTCCCGCTGTTCGTTGTTGATCACCGGGACCGCAACGGACTCAACAACGTTCGCGAAAACCTGCGTGCAGCTACACCGTGGCAGAACAGCGTCAACACTTGGTCGCGCGGAGGAACGTCACGATTTGTTGGCGTCCATTGGGACAAGTCCGCCAATTGCTGGTGCGTTCAGATACGCCACAAGCGAAAGCTGGAAACGATCGGTTACTTCCAGAACGAGGAAGCGGCGGCAGAGGCTTTTGATAAACGGGCGATTGAGTTGCGAGGCGAGTTTGCCGCACTCAACTTCCCCGAAATGCACGGCAGGGTCTTTGACAACCCTGCGTGCCGCTCGGAGATCCCTGGCGATTCCATCGCATGCAGCAGGGCAGCGTCTTAGCAAAAACACGAACCGCGTTGTGCAATCCCGCATACCGCGACGGCACCGAAAAATCACCGTTTGGCAATCACTAATCGTAAAGGTCAACCAATGAGCAAACGCAGAAGCTGTGCAGACGCTGCCCGCATGTGCGAGTTGCTGTCACTCAGGATCGCCCGTGACACATGCCTGAGCAAAGAGAACCAAGGGCGAAAGCGTCGAGCGTTGTTCGAAATGCCGCGTGTCGATCGAACGCAATTCGAAGGCGGCTGGACAAGCTACGGCGACGTTTGGCTAGACGATGGCACGCACTTCTCAACAAGCACGCGATGGGTGCGATACCCAGACACGATCGAGGACGAACTGTGCCGAGAAGTTTACTCATACCTATCTAAGAAGCTGAGGAACCCCCAATGAACGACTCCCTATCCATCCCCGAAATCGCCCGCCGTCTCAACCACGACCCCGACGACATCCGCAAGCTAATCGACCGCGGCGACATCTACTGTACGCGGCGGGTGCAGGACCGGTACGGCTGGCGGGTTTCGCGGGGTGCTGTTGAGCAGTGGTTGATCGAGTGCGGGCGTCGGCCGGAGGTGATGCGATGAAGATCAAAGAGCAGATTGAGAGGCTGGCCGAAAAGGCGTTTGCGGATCACGTCATCACGACCGACTTGGAAAATGGCCTGTTCCGGCACTACCGATGCGCAAAGCCAGGAACCGGAATCTATGCGTTCAACATCACCACGATACCCGGCAGGCTGATTGTCACGGGTGACGTTGGCACGCTCGTTGTCGAGCGGTTAAACGATATGTTCGAATGGGCACCGTCGGCGGTCGAGTCGATTGATTACTTCGCGGAAAAGGTGCCGAACAACATCATCGTCAAAGCCTACGACCCTGATACAGCGAATGAGTTCCTTGCCGAAGAACAGACTGCCGAAGGAACCGAGAGCGACCGGGCACGCATCGCGGCGGAGCTTGAGGAATACACATTCTGCGAGCATACGTTTCAAAGCGAACTGTATAGCAGCGGATTGGTTGACGGCCGCGACTTCCCGAATCTGAGGCAGTGGACGCCGGCGTTCTTGTGGTGCCGTGAAGCGGTGCGGTGGTTCTTTCGGAATCGCGAGGCGAACCAATGACCAACCCCAACTGGCCCCACGCCTCAAGCCTGTACACCGAAGCAATCCGCATCCTCGACGCCAACGGCAACCGCGTAGACACGCCACCGGACGAGACGTGGGACGCACAAGCAGAGCCGGTGCATGTGTTCGGGATGCGTTTGATTGAGACGCATTTTCCGAAGTGTGAATGTGCCACCACGTCTCCCGCCCGCTGTGAGCGGTGCTGGCGACTGGAGCATCTTGAAGACCTTTTGCAAAACCCATACGAGGACAAGCAATGAACCGCGCCACATTAACCATCGCCGGAAACCTGATCTCTGCGGCGGGTGCAATCCTGCTTGCTGTGATGGTCTGCACCGACAGTTTGCAAGTCGTTCACCGGGCGGTGCTCGCTCTGACGATGGCCTGCCTTGCGGCACGTTGGGCACTGGAAGCATACGCCACTTGGGCACAGCCGACCGGGAGCGACACATGATCGACATCGCATTCTACGCGGTCATCTGGGCAACAACCCGAATCCTGCCCGTCTGCGTGATCGGCGCGCTGGTCTGTATCTGCTGGTTCAAACACGCACCAAACATGCCCGACCAGCACAGCAGCATGGACAGCAGGCACTACGACTACATGCAATGGCAAATCAAGAGCATCAAACACAGGAGAGATCAATGAGACTTTGGGCTTGGAAGGACACGCTAGATAAAGACGCGGTGTCGCTTGGCGTGCGAATCCCACCAGGAAACGGACATCCCGAGCGGTTCTCGGCATGGTGCCAGATCCACATTGACGGCATTGGCGAAATCTTTGGGCCAGCGGTCGCGGAGCACATCAGGGACTCGGATGGCAATCCGCTGCTGATCGAGGGCAGGCTGTCGAACAGCGGCAAGGAGTTCACGCCATTGGAGCGTGACTGATACGAGCGATGGCGGAGCCGTCGGCAATGAGTGCAACGGAGCGGATGGGATCCGGCCCACGGAGGGGCGTTTTTTAACAACTAACTGAGGTGCGAGATGAGTGAGTGGATAACTGACAGGCTGCCGACTGCGGAGGATGCAGACGCGGACCAGTATGTGTTGTGGCTGCGAAATGGTGCATGGCTGCCCATCTACTGGGAAGAGGTCAGCATGGGCGATACATGGACGCGCTTTCCGCCAGTGCCACCCGAACCGCCCGAACCCGACACGTCGCTGGCGGCGAGTTGCGACAGGCTGGAAGAGTGGAGGTGGGACCGGACGAACAGCTATCCCGGCGATCAGTTTCCGTCGCTGCTCGAATCCGATCTTGACCGCATCATCGAAGCTGCCCGCAAGTGGGACGCACACGAGCGATGCGACCAGGTTCCGGTCGATGCGTATGACACGCCAGAGCCCGCCCCCGACCCCGGCCCCCATCACAACCTATGCGACATCGCCGACGCTGAGCAGTCGTGGGACGGGAGCGAGTGGGTGGACCCGCACGGGGAGTTGGCTTGGCATCGACGGTTGGTCGCTGGTGATGGATGGCGGTTCCTGCAAAACGGTGAAGTGGTTCAGAAGGGGGACGACCTTTATCTCGACGGCTTGGACATATGGACCACATCAAGTGACATCGGCCACACGCACGACACCAATCAGCTTATCCGTCGCCGTCGCATCGCCCCCGCCCCCGATCACGTTGCCGATGTGCTGGTCGTTCCACGCAAACGCAAGCCGCTCGCGCCGGATGGTGAGCGGCGGGAGTGGATCAGCATTGACATCGACGGCAATGTGGAGCGACACGCGACAGAAGAAGAAGCGAGGGCTGCAACCGAGACGTATGTGGATGAGGCGAGGGATGCAGCCAGCGACAACGGGTGGGACGAGTGCGTCACAAACATCTGCTACGGGTGCATCATGGGAGACGTGCGAGAGATTGAGGGCAGCCGTCGCCCAGTTGATCCTGAAAAAGACACCGCGGTGGTTGGCTGTGATTACGTCGTGGACTACGGGCTGCATGCCCCGCTCGCCCCCGGCGTGCCGGATGGTGAGCGGCGGGAGTGGCTTGCGAGCATCTGGACAGACATCAACGGCGAGCAGGCTCACCTCTACAGCGACGCAGAGAATGCCCCATCGTGGGCCAAGAGCAGTCTGGTTCGCATCCGCGAAGTCCTCCCCACCGACCCCACGCCCGATGAAGTCGAGCAGTTGCGGCGGGAGCGGGATGAGTTGCGGGAGCGGTGCAAAGAGGTAGTCAGCACTGGCAGGGCTGGCTTTGTCGTGAGTGAATCCTGCGGTTCAGCCAAGCACTATGTCGTGACGGCAAAGTTCACGACGCTTGAAGAATCACAGGCGTTCTATCGCTCACTACACGGGCTTGCAAGGGCAGTGGAGGCCAACGAGCTACGCGGCGAGGAGTCCACCAATGAATCCTGACTTTATACATTTCGCGATCGGTGCGGCACTCGCGGTGCCGCTGGTGGAAGTCCCGGCTTGGCTTTTGTGCCGTTTTTTGGAGAGGCGTCATGTCGATTAGGAAACACTACGGCGTCACGTTCCGGCGTCTTGAATCACTTGGCGGAGAGTTCCGCGGCGTGATCGTTCGGGCCGACGACAACGAGCACGCCTGTGTCCGCGTTCAGGATTATCTGGAGCGTATGAAAAGCGAAACGCATGAAAACATGCGGGACGAAGTGGCCAGCATCCAAGCTGAACCAATCGGCTACATCGGTTCGTCAGAGTTCGGCGAACGGTTCGACGGGTGGCACCAGTCGCTGCTCAATCTGCAGGGTTCTTATTTCCACATTTCCGAAGAGGCATTGAAGTGAATCAGTTAATGGCATCACCAGAAACCACACAGCAACCGCAGCAAGTCAACGCGGTATTCGACCCAGCCCAGTTTGCACACTTCGCGACCGTGGCGGGTGTGCTCGTGGATAGCGAAATGCTACCCGCCCACCTTCGCGGCAGACTCGAAAAAGGCAGGATCGTCGAGCGGTTCACCCGTCAAAAACAAATTGCAATCGCAACGGTTGTGATCAGTGCGGCCCATCGCTACGGCGTCGATCTTTTCGCGTTTGCCCAAGCGACGTTTATCGTTCACGGCAAGCTGGACTTCGACGGCAAGACCTACGCGGCACTTGCCAACAGTCGCGGCGGATTGGCAGAGCGGTTGTCGTTCCGCTACATCGGTGAGGGCGACCAAAAGCGGTGCATTTGCAGCGGGCGATTCGCGGGCGAACGAGAGCCCCGAGAGTTGCAAACCGACCCGTTTGCGGTGTGCAAGCAGCGAGGCGGTGCAGCATGGGATGGTTGCGACCCGGAACAGCAGTTGAGCTACGCGGCGGCGCGGAGTTGGGTGCGTCGGTATTGTCCTGACGTACTGCTTGGTCTGGTGAGTGAGTTCGACGAAGCCGAACCGCCCTACGTGCAAGTCGATGCGACGTTCACGACCAGCCCCGGTAGCGTGGGATTGTTGGAGAAACCGCCGAACGTCTTGCGGTTGCTGGAAGAGATGAAGAACGCGCCGAACGTTGAAACGCTCAAGGCGTGCAAGGACCAGCTGGAAGCCGACGAGTCGATCGAGAACGCGCACCGTCAAGAAATCATTCTTGCCGGTCGTCGTCGGCAGGAGCAACTAGGCGTGAAGCCGAAAGAGCAGCAACCCGCTGCGCCATCGTGGCTCAAAGACTGCGAGGCGATCTTGCACGAATCGGACGACCCCAAGGCGATCGACGAAGCGTGGAAAAAGATTGACGGATCGGACGAGGTGCCGCCGGCTGACGCCAAGCGGTTGGGCAAGCTGTTCAACGAGCGGATGAAGGAGTTTGTGCAGTGATCACCTACGAAGAAGCCGAACTGATCGGCGGACCTTCCTGCGGTTCGTTCGTCGCGATCCAAGCGGGCCAAGCCCAGTACACCGAGATCATCGGCGGGACGTATTACCGCTGGGATCGCATCCAGTACCCGTGCGGTCGGATCGTCATGGTCCACACGCGGACGGTGCAGATGGGCAGCATGGCGAAGTATTGGAGGCGTCCGGCGTGACACGACGCAAGAGAGGATCACTCGCCCTACGCGGTTGGGAATCGACCGCGGGCGAGAAGAGTAGACAAGCGAAGATGACCGACATGCGGGTGCGTGTGGTCATACGAGACTCATTGCCGTCCGCGAAAGTCGCGGAGGTGTTGAAAGTCAGCAAGAGCACCATCAACGATGTCCGAGCGGGCAGGCGTTGGGGGCACGTGGAAGTCTAACAATACAGCCCCGCGTGGGGCGGCCGGTGGCAACTCCAAACATAAGTCTGGGGGAGCGATTTACACACCGGCTTTTTAATTCACAGAGGAACCGATGACGAACGGCAAGGAAAAGATCATCCGCATCATCGACGAGTGCGGCGGCGACTGGCGAAAGATGAACGAGACGCAATTGAAGCGGATTGCGGATCTGACGTTTGGCAGCGGGCACGACCAGAAGCCACAGGCCACCTATGGCGATGTGCGGGCGATCGGTGGCACCGTGCTTCGTGATCGGGTTTGGAAGGCGGAAAACGTCCGGTTCAAGCCGTGGGCGAAGAAACGACTTGCCGAGACGGGGACGCTGGATCTGTCGTTCCGGCCTGGTATCGAAATGGCATGGGAGTCGAGCGAGGAGCAATGAACAAAGCAAGAGCCAAGATCCGCAAGATCATCACCGACAGCGGCGGCGGCTGTGCGAGCAAGTGCGACAGTGCGGCGATTACGAAGTTGGCGAAGCTGTATGACCGTGGCGACGTGACGGTCATGGACCTGGTGGCGGTGAGCGGAAAGGCGTTGTGTGATCGGGTGAAGCAAAGGGTGCGAACAATGGAGAGGGAAACCAAGTGATCTATCTAGGAGTGGACCCAGGGGCGAGCGGTGCGATTGTGGCGATCGACGGCAACGAGATCATGCACGCCCGGAACGATTGGACCGAAAGGGACGTTAGCGATTGGCTGTCGGCATTCGAGCCGCTCAAGGACGACTATTGTTTTGCCATCCTTGAGCAAGTCTCGGCAATGCCCAAGCAGGGTGTGTCGTCAACATTCAAGTTCGGGCGATCCTACGGGTTCCTGCGCGGGCTCCTTATTGCCCACCGGATCCCTTTTGAAACCGTCACGCCTGCCAAGTGGCAACAGGTGATGAGGTGCCGCAGCAAGGGCGACAAGAACGTCACGAAGGCAAGGGCGCAGGAGTTGTTCCCGACGCATAAGTGGACGCACAGGACGGCCGACGCTGTGCTGCTGGCGGAGTATGGGCGGCGAACGATGGCGGAGCGTGTGATGCACCAACGGCTCGACGATGAGCGGCGAAACATAACGGAGGGCAAATGATGTGCGACTGCATGGAAAATCCGATGGTCCGCGGGTCCGTCACCAAACCGAAGGCTCGCAAGGTCCACCGGTGCGGTGAGTGCTTGCGGGACATCCTGCCAGGCGAGCGGTACGAGTACGTCAGCGGCATTTGGAAAGACTCGGGCGGTTCAACACACAAGACTTGCGCGGACTGCGTGAGGCTGCGTGAGGTGATTGGAATCGAGTGCTACGCATACGGCTTAATGATGGACGCGATTGATTACCGCGACGGCGGCGAGGGCGAGGCGTTCGCCAAACGGCGGCGCGAGAACTGGGAGCGGCGGAGGGTGGTGCAGTGATTCTGACTTTTGACAAATCAAGCCCAGAAAGCTATCGCCAGTTCATTCAGGTGCGGCAGTGCCCAATCTATAAGATCACGGGCGGGCAGGCATGGATTCCCGACGAATACGCTGGCATGTTTGGCGCGAAACCAATCAGCGGAAAGTGCAACTACACGCCACATGATTCCGCATACGACTACCAGCGGGACATTTCCCAGATTGCGATACAGAAACGGAAGTTTGCAATCTTTGCGGACTGCGGGCTTGGCAAGACGCTAATGATCCTGGAGTTTGCAAAGCACGCTGCGGAAGCTACCGGAAAGAAGGTGCTGATCGTTTCGCCGCTAATGGTTGTGCAGCAGACGATCGACGAGGCCCGGTCGTTTTACGGCGAACGATTCGACATTGGCCGGATTGTTGCAAGGGATCTGCAACACTGGCTTACAAGCACTGATTCGTTCGATACACAGATTGGTGTCACGAACTACGAAGCGATACGCGATGGATTGACGACAGGCAATCTCGGGGCTTTGATTCTTGACGAGTCGTCAATGTTGAAAAGTCACTATGGGGCATGGGGCACGCGACTAATCGAGCTTGGCAGGGGGCTCGAATGGAAGCTATGTGCGACTGGAACACCGGCACCGAATGATCGGATTGAGTTTGCAAACCATGCCGTCTTTCTGGACCGTGCCAAGACGGTGAACGAGTTCCTCGCGTCCTACTTCATCAATCGCGGACAGACGCAGAACCGATGGGAGCTTAAGCCGCACGCACTAAAGCCGTTTTATCGCGATCTGGCGGACTGGTCTATCTTTCTGACGAACCCAGCGACATACGGCTGGAAAGATAACGTTGGAACAACGCCGCCGATACACATCCACATTGACGAAGTTCCGATGACACAAGAGCAGCGAGTAGCGGCTCGGGAAGTGACTGGCACTTTAATGCCGACGAGTATCGGCGGGCTGGGCGACCGCGGCAAGCTTTCGCAAATCGCAAAAGGCAAGAACGGGATACCGACAAATAAGCCGGCATTCATCCGCAGCCTTGTTGATTCGTGGCCGGATGAGTCGACCATCATCTGGTGCCACTACAACGACGAGCAAACCAGCATGGAGCGGACGTTTCCCGATGCGGTGTCAGTTCATGGAGCGACCAGCGAAACAGACCGGCAGTCAGCCATTGACCGATTTAAGCGTGGCGATGTGAAGGTGTTGATTACCAAGCCGAAAATCCTTGGATTCGGCCTCAATCTTCAGGTTTGCACACGGCAGGTATTCAGCGGGATTAAGGATTCGTATGAGGAGTTTTACCAAGCGGTCAAGCGGTCGAACCGCATCGGATCAACCCGACCGCTGAATGTTCACATTCCAGTGACCGAACTGGAAATGCCATTTGTTGACAACGTGCTGCGGAAAGCGGATCGCGTGGAATCCGACACCAAGCAGCAAGAGGAATTATTTAAAGAGGTGGGCCATGCCTGTTTTCAATAACAAAGAGTTTGACATCCATCACGGCGACTGCATCACGCACATGATGGACGAGATGCCGGAGTCGTCGGTTGACTTCTCTATCTTCTCGCCACCGTTCCCAGCGTTGTACGCATACTCTGATTCTGAGTGCGACATCGGCAATGTGGATTCGATGGGCGACGAAGCGAAGCTGCATCTATCGTTTTTCTTCAATGGCCTTGCAAGGGTGTTGAAGCCGGGTCGGGCTGCGATTGTCCACGTGATGCAGATACCACGCATGAAGCGATCAGGCGGCGTTGGGCTGTTTGATTTCCGCGGTCTGAACATTCGACTCGGGGAACGTGCGGGGCTTGTTTACGAATACGATTGGTCTGTTCGCAAGAACCCGCAATCACAGGCGATCAGAACCCGTAGCAGGGAACTGCAATTCAGCGGGCTCGAATCCGACCGTGCGGGGCAGCGGGGCACGTTGCAGGACTATTTGATCAAGTTTCGGAAGCCGGGGGATAACGCTCGGAAGATCAACGCCAAGCATCAAGTGACCCGGAACGACTGGATCGACTGGGCGGAGGGCTGCTGGCATGACATCCACGAGACGGACACCCTCAACACCAAGGCAGCCAAGTCAGACGAAGACACACGGCACATCTGCCCGCTGCAACTGGAAGTGATCCGGCGTTGCGTGCTGCTGTACAGCGACCCCGGCGAGATTGTATTCAGCCCGTTCGCCGGCATTGGATCAGAGGGCTACGTGGCACTGGGCGGGAAGTCTCCGAAAACTCGCAAGCTGATCGCGGATCCGAGACGGTTTTACGGCTGCGAGCTAAAGCCAGAGTACCACCAGCAAGCAATCAAGAATTGCAGGACAGCGATTGCGGAGCGGTCGAATGACGAGCAAAACCTACTTTTTGCGGAATTGAAATGAGCACCAGGAAAGCATCACCCTGCAACCATTGCGGCGGCCCGACTGAAAACACGATCTGCGACAAATGCCGATGTGATCGGTGCCGCCGGCTTGTGGTGCTCTGCGAGTGCAAGGAAGCCGAGGGATTAAGGGAGAGGGTGGTGCAGTAATGGCTGGCGATTGGATCAAGATTGAGAATACGACGCCGGACAAACCCGAAGTGTTCCGCATGGCGGACTCCCTTGGAATTGACCCCGATGCTGTCACCGGAAAGCTCATTCGAATCTGGATCTGGGCCGATCAACAGACCGTTGACGGTAACGCTGGCAGCGTTACACGCTCGTTACTAGATCGACTCGCTGGCGTTTCAGGTTTTGCAAAAGCGATGTCGGAATCCGGCTGGCTGCTAGAAGAGGGGGGGCAGTTTCTGTTGCCGAACTTTGAACGACACAACGGAAAAACTGCAAAAACACGGGCTCAAACTCGAAAACGGGTGGAATCACACCGGAAGAATTGTAACGCGGACAGCGTTACATCTGCGTTACCAGAGAAGAGAAGAGAAGAGAAGAGTATTACACACACACACACGCAGCGCGAGCAGATTTTGAATCACCCCGCTGTGGAGGATGAGTGGCGGGAGGATTGGGGGCGATGGCTTGATTCCTGGGAATCTCGAATGGGAAAGCCGCTTGATCCCGTTGTGGCTGAGGTCCACTTGATGGACTTGGCATCGAAGGAGCCAGCGAAGGCAGCCGCGGACCTGCGGTTTTCGCTCGGCAAATCCGCTCGGTCGATTCTCGACAGCGATAACGATTTTCAGAAAGCGTCAGCAGGCAAGGGCAGGAGCACCGCCAAGGAGGAACCGTTCACATGGTAGCTGAATCAGACCTGGGGCCGATCGTCGAGTCGATTGGCAGGTCATACCCGTCGTTCGCGAAGTGGTACGACAACCTGACCGACACGCAAAAAAAGGGCATGCGTGATGCGTGGCTCCGGCAGCTTTCAAGCCTGGAGCCGTCAGACGTTCGCGTTGCTGCGGATGAGATCCTAGACGGTCGCGTTGAGATGCCGAAGAACTACGAGTTCGACCGACTCGGAAACCTGCTTCGCACATGGGGCGGCGTTGAAGCGGCGCGACGCATCGAGCAGCGAAACACCGAACAGTTGCGAGACCAAGCGAAACCGCCGGCGGACTCATCGCTCAAAAGCATGTCGTGGCGATTCGGCCCGTCGATCAAGTGCGCGGCAGCGTGGGGTTCGGCGTTGCGTGCGGGGCATGTGAGCGAAGCGGAGAACGCGACGGCGATGGAGGTGATCCACCGATACCACAAACAGGGCAATGTCGAGTTGTGCTGGCCGACGGTGCCGCAGACAGACCAGAAGTCGATGGTGGATTTTTGGAAATGACCCGCTACATCATCCCCGCCGGCACTGTCTGCAAGATCGCCAAGGACGACGACTGCTCTCCGTATCGCCGGCACACGTCGCGGGAAGAGGTCGAGATCGAATACAGGGACCAGTTTTGCGGCTGGATCTATGGCGTTATTGGAGAGACGGTTGTTTTGGTTGATGAAGACAAAGTGAGGATTGAAGAGTGAGTGAAAAGAAAACATTTGCGGACCTGTACTGGGAGCGTGCGTGCGGGCATGTGAAGCTGTCCGATCCGGTCAGCCCGCTGGAAGAGTTTGCCCAGTTTGTGGCGGACAAGCTTTACGACTTCGGCATTCGTGACGACGGGCACAGCGAACTGGTCGATGTGCTGCGAGAGGCTCGGCGGATTCGTGATGCGGAGGCGAAGCAATGAGCAGAGCAAGCGACACAGAAGACCTAAGGCGAAACGGTTTCATCCAGGGCAACAGCGACTCCTACGACGCCACCTGCGGAACCTGCGAAAGCACATGCAACGGCAGTCGCGGCTGGTATCGGAAGACCAGCTACGAATACGACGAATGGGACTGCTACTGTCGCAAGTGTGCGATTGAGTGGATCCACCAATGGGATGACTTTGATTTTGATGCGGCAATGAGGGAGTTGGAGGCGAAGCAATGACCAGCCTATTCATCCCCCTGAAAACCGAATACTACGACGCATTCTGCGACGGCAGCAAAACGGTCGAATACCGCAAGCACGGCAAACGGTGGAACGAGCAAACGTGTCGCGTCGGTCGGCGTGTGACGCTGAGTAAAGGCTACGGCAAGAAGCATCGACGCACGGGCGTGATCGTAAGTTTTCAACGGCGTTGGATGCGGTCCAAGGATTGGATTGCGTGTTATGGCGAGCCAGGGACGGCTGCGTGTATTGGGATTCGATTGGATGAGGCTAACCAATGAGCCAAGACCCCCAAAAGCAGCCCGCCAGCTTCGTGGAGTGGGCAAGTGAACGGAGGCAGGGACCGCTTGGACGAGAGGGGTTGAGGCAGGCGGCCCTTGACGCAATCGCTGGCTTTGACTTTTCCCAGCTTGGCGACATGCACCTGATCGTCGTCGCGGACATTGTGATAGAGCATTTAGCCAAAAAGGAGGCCAACCAATGACCATCCTCCTCCTCCTCGCCCTGACCATCCCGTGCGAAACCCCGTCGATCCATTTCGACAGAATCGACGTGAACCACTGCCACAGGCCAGACGGCACGCTCGTGTTCACGCAGCTAATTTTCTGGCGATGGTCGCCGTACTCGCGGCGGTTCATCAGCTACGGCTACGTGATGCTGCGAGACAAGCAACAGCGGCCCGTGTGCTGCGGCGAACGTCATAGCGTGATCGTCAACCATGACGGCAAGCGGTGGCGTGTGACGAGTGATTGTGTGATTGAGACCTGGACCGTTGGGGATCCAGAGGCGGAAGATCGGAAACGTTACCCGGAGTTTCGGAGGGATTGGGAGTGATGGCGACACTAACGGTGCACGTCGACTTCCGCTGGGACCAAGACGACCCGGACGGCAGCGAGTGCTGCGGCTGCGGCGACCGGTGCTATTTGCAGATGACGCGGATGTTCTTCTGTGTCAACGACTCGGGGCAATGGTTGCCGACCGAGGTGGTGGTGTGTTTGGCGTGCAGTGATGTTTTGGAGGATGGGGAGTGATGAGTGAAAACTATAAGGGACCGACAGTGCCGAAGCCGTCAGAGCTTCCGCCACCACCGCCGTGCGAGCATCGCTTCGTGCATCTCGACACGAAGAAAAAGGACTGCTACGGCGGCGGATACCAAACGCACTTTGTGCGAGTCGATCGTTTCTTTTGCGAGAAGTGCTTGGAAGAGAAGGTCATCAAGAAAGATGAATACAGCCGCGACACGCCGGAGTGGTTTTGACATGACAAAACCAAGGATGGCCGAACGCCGATCAATCCGCATCCGTCGCATCGTCGACAGTCGCGGGCCGATGACGATCCAGCAAATCGCGGCGGCGATACGAGGGACCGAGCACGACGTTTGCTTTTCGGCGCTGTACGAGATCGTCAGCGTGCTGGAAGAGGAGGGTGACATTCGGATGGTTGACGATCAAGCGAGGCCGCTGTCTTACGTGGGCACGCGTGTTGCGTATCCGGGCAGGGGCGGGGTTGAGGTTTTTGAGGAGTGGGAGCCATGAGATGCGACACGGAATACAAGTGCATGCAATGCGGCATTGACGTCGATGAGACGGGGTTCGCAGACCCGAGAGACGCCGACATTTGCGGGTATTGCTTTGCGGCAAAGATGAGCGAGATACGGCAGCGGAGCCTGCCGTATCCTTCCGCCATGTCGCAGGTCGGCATCGATCGCGAGATTGCGATGCTTGCTGATACCGAGATCCGGCTTGCCGATGCAGAAGCAAGGGCTGATCGGAAGGCGATCGAGATTTACGAACGAACAGTGCGACTGATCATTGCCTAGCGCACCCAACGCGGCCCGCTCGCGTTTTGAACCTCTCGCCGCAGCGGGCGCGGCGGGGCTTTGGAGAGCTAGTGTTATGAACCCACATCATGGGCAAGACTTGGAAAGGATCCTGCGAGAGCAGGGTGCATTACGCGATCGTTTTATCGAACAGACGACAGGGGCCTATTCTCGAAAGTTTCCCGACGGACGCATTGGTTGTGATGACGACGGAGAACTGACATACGCAATCGCGAACGATGATCGACACGGAACGATCATCATAAGGTTTGCTCACCCGACTGAATGGGTCGGACTGGATGTCAATGCCGCCACGGAGTTGCGAGATCAGCTCACGGAGCGAATCCTTGCGTTGCGCGGCATCAAGGCCGACTAGCCCCAATTCCGCCCAGGCCGGAAACTCGTTTGACGCATAGAAACGGCTTGCCATTATTGCGTGAGTTGATCAGCAACCCCGCACTCGTGGCCCCCATGCGAAACCGCCGAGCCGAATCAGACGCCCAGACCATCGCGATGATCTGCGTGGTTGCGTGCATTGCGGTCGCCCTCTGCGGTCTGGCTCACATGGGCGACACGTACACATGCCGCGACCGCGCCGGGAGCAAGTACCAACTGCACAGCGATTTCGTTTCCTACGGTCGCCAGGAGCAAGTGCGGCGTGGTGTGCGGGAGTATGCATACGACCGTTATGGCGAGCCGTCCAGCCGACCTTATCCGTGGGGCTATTGATGAACCGAATTGCGCAACACATTTTGCTGGGGCTGGCCATTCTCGTCGGGTCGATCGGTGTCATCGCCGGACCGCCACCGTTGACGATCACCGACGCGGGCTATTTTCTGACCGTCTTGGATACCGATGGGGTTCCGTCGCTGGTCCGGATCGAGACGGTTGTGGATCTGCGCGACGGTGACGAGACGCCGCCGACATCGCCGGATGAGCCCAAGCCCGATCCCGAGCAGCCGGCCGAACCGCCGGCGGGTATCTCCGCAGACGCGGCGGAATGGTCGGCGTCGATCGGCGATCCCAAGGGGGCTCAAAAATACGCCCTCGTTTTCGAAACGGTCCGCGACGGCGCGATCGATGGCAAGGTCAACACGGCAACCGTTTACCACGTCCTGCACTCCGCGGCCGATTCCGTCATTGATGAGAACTGGCAGCCGTTTCGCCGCAAGCTGAGCGATTACTTGGTCGCGAAAATGCAAGAAGGCGGGTTGAGCAACGCGACCGTGATTGCGAACACGCTGGAAGCCGTTCGGTACGGCTTAGCGTATTCCGCCCGTGGAAGTGAATCGATCACGCCCGGCGAGGCTTTGGCCGTAGTGTCAAAAACCAATTCGATCATCAACGAGGCCAGTGAATGAACGGCACCGAATTGAAGTCGTTTCTGTGGGAGAAAGGGCATTTTCACAATACGGAAATGCCCGTCGGGATTGAAGAATCCGACCTGGACAAGATCACGCTGACGTCGAAGGAATTCGCAACGGCGGTGCGATCGTACCAAGATTTCTTGCGGCCAACGCTGGACGAACTGACGCTTCAAGAGCATGGACGTTTAGCCGTGGCCGACGGCGACATTGGCCCGGCGACTGAAAGGCTGTTTGCGATGCCGCGTTGTGGGTTCCCTGATTTCGAGGTTCCTGGGGCCGCGATGTCGGCCAAGCAAGAGGCGAACTGGCCGACGGCTTGCCGGCGAAACATCAAATTCGGTTTGGCGTTCGACAAAGCGCCGGGGATGACATCCGATGACACGTTGAAAGCATTCATCGGTGCTATCAACAACTGGAACTACGCACTGAGCGATTTGACGGCGGTTGTGCAGCGTGGTCGGACCGGTGCACACATTTGGGCCGGGCTGGGTCGTCTCGGTGGTTCGACGCTCGCGTGGTCGTATCTTGCGCAATCCAACTGTCGCGCGGTGCTGGAACAACGCTACGACAACGATCGGACGTGGTCGCTCAATTTTCTGTCGACCGTCGCGTCTCACGAGATCGGGCACGCGTTGGGATTGCCGCACAACCGCGATGGTTCGGCACTCATGTACCCGTCGATCCACTCGAAATCGCTCGGCCGGCGCGGGTATCCGAACAACACCGACCTTGGCCAGGCCCGCGGGCTGGGTTATTCGCTGAGCGGATCGGCGCCACCGTCGCTGGACAATCAATACCGTCCGATGCCACACACGCCGGATGAGCCCGACGAGCCGGACGTACCGGTGAACGAGCTGGTGTTCCGCGGATCCTTCGAAGCATTCGACGGCGATCGTTCACTCGGTGAATTCATTCTCGCACGAAAACCGAAAGTGTGATGAGCGATGCATTCTACAAGCTGATCAATGATCTGTTTTCACTGCCATTCGTCGGATTCACGTTTGCGGTCGGAGTTTACTTGCTTGCACTCCCAATCATCGTATTCGTCCTGTACCTCGATTCCCGATAGCGAAATGAGAAACCAAAAAACAATCGCAGCACTGGCGATCGTCGTCCTGCTGCTACTCACCCTTCCATCGGTTGCCGCCGACACGTACACGCCGGCACCGCTTCAATTATTGACCGAAAGGGTCAATGAGCACGATCAACAGATTTGCGACCTCGATACTCGAGTCAAGATTCTCGAAGCACCGAAGTCTTGCGATCCACCAAAGGACGACCCTAATGCCAAACGAATCTTCCAGCTGCAGCAACGTATTGAAGAACTTGAAAGCATCCAAACGGAAGCGAAAGGAATTCAATCGGCGATTGGAGACAATGAGAAAGGAGCCGGTGAAAACCAAAGCCCCGGCGAAACTGTCGTCCGAATCATCATCGACCAGCAATCCACGCGTGCTGAACAAGGAAATATCAAAGTCGTTTCGCCGGCGAAAGTTGAGCATGTTGTCAGTGATGGGAATGCTTCCGTCTCAAAGCCGGTAGTGTCCTTTGGCCGGCGGCTCAAGACGCCCGACGAGTTGAAACGCGAAATCAAAGCACGCTACGACGGTAATCTCTACGCGGACATGAGCCCCAAGACGCCTTCGTGGGCAAAGCTCCATTTGACCACACCGGAAGACGATCATCGGTACGTCTATCAGCGATCGCAACTGGAAGGGTTGAACTGGAATTGGTTGTGGAATCTTCACAACCTCAATCATTCCAGCTTAGCGATTAATCCCTACACGTCCGCGCCGGCGGCTGCTCGCGTCAGTCCGTCCGCGACGGCGTCTCTGAAATTGTCATTCGATGGCGAAGCGTCCGACGAATACTGCCCGGACGGACAATGCCCGATCCGCAGCCCATCGCAGCAACCCGCTGCGTCACAACAACGCAACACCATTTGGTTCCCCGGCAGAAAACTCCTTTTTGGTAGGTAAAACTCAATGAATATCCCTTGGGATCTGGTTTTTGACCTGTTGTACAAATGGCTCGATTCATGTGGCGACACGGAAGAAGCTCGCGTCGCTGCAATCAGACGTCGACCGTTTGCTGTTCGCGTCCGCGTGACGCAAGCGTTGCGGAAAGCCGGCTTGGCCGGGGATGAACTTCGCGAAGCTCGTCGGGAAGTAATCGACGAGATCCAAAGCGCAACGGATGACGAACTGCGAGCGTTCGCCGTCGGTGGCCCGCAAGCCGTACTCGACCTGGATAAATGAACGAAGACGATCAACAACAGCCCGTCGGCCCGTGGTGGGTCAAACTGGTTCAGCCGCTTGGGTTTGGCGGGCTGGCGTTTGCGTTGCTTTACGTCGTTCTGAATGACGCACAGGTCGAACGCGCGGCGATGCGTGCGGAGTACAGCGCGGCGATCGAGCGGCATGTGTCGTTGATCGAACGTCTCGTACCGGAGCGGTCCACGTCGGAGAAGTAGAAGCGGCTCGACCGAAAGCTGACACAATCGGCCGAGCCTAACCGCATGATGCGGATGACATCCTGCGGCTACTGAAAACTACAACATGATTCACCGTGTCGAGGCGAAACGATGAAATGCTGGGGCAAAACAATGATCCGTCAGAATTGGGATTTGTCAAAACCGTCTTAGCCGCAACATACGTTGCGATCGGCTCGATGTGGATCTTTTTCGTCCGTGTCTTTTGGGCCGTTCTGAAACGGAATGACGAATTGCGAGGCGAGAACAAAAAACTACGTCAACAAGTCGAAACTCTCGAAGAGACCAACGATGACGACCAATGAAAAGATTATCGCGTGGTTTGCCAATTGCGGTGTCTTTTTGGCGACGACGATCGGAATCCTGGTGTTGATCACGTGGGACAGACGTCACGCATCGGTTTCGCCGACGGTGCATCAAACACAAAGCGTCGGTAACGTATCGGTCATGATTGCCGATCCGGTCGAACCGACACCGGCGGTCATGACGACCGAACAATTGGCCGACGAGATCGGATGCAACGCAGATACAGTACGCCGGCGGTATGCCGACGGGCGTTTGTTTGGCTACGAAAAATTATCACGCGATGCGTGGGTGCGAGTCGGGCACGGATCGTGCATGATTCGAGCATTTGACGTGCACGATGTTAGTGGGTTGGGGATTTAAGGACGCATGAAAACACTCCTACTATGGCTCGCCCTCGCAACGGTCGCGGCGGCACAAACGGTGCCGGTGACGATCGACGTGCCGGTGTACGACGATTCGGGGATCACTGCGCGACTCGACGCGATTGAATCGCGGCTGGATGCGTTGGAGTCGGTGGAGCCGGAACCGGATACGCCAGGCGATGGGATCTCGCTGCAATACATCGGCTGCACGACCTGCTACGACGAAGCTGGCGTATGCTTGATCGGTGCGTCTGGGGCTCGCGTTGCCTATGCAGGCGATCGGCGGTTCTATGTTCGGGGCAAGCGACCAATTTTGCAGGGCGGTCAATACGGCGGGCTGTCTGATGCGGTGGCGCTGCTGCAATTTCCCGAGCCTAGAATCGCCACGACAACGAAAGCTATCCCCAAGGCGAGAAAGGCAGCGATTGCGTCAACGTCAACGATTAGCGGGATCAATGACAGTGATCCGAGCGAAGGACAGGCCGAAGGGCTGACGGTGATTGATGGCAAGCTCTATTTCACGCTGTTTGAATTTTACAATACCGCTGCCGAGGACGATCAGTTGGACTTGGGCCGGTGCAATCTGGATTTCAGCGGGAGGGAACTGTTTCGAATCACAGACATCGGCGGCGAACTGACGGACACGGGCCGCAACCGATACGCAATGCACAACAGGATCTCTAAATACATCGTTGAGCTACCGGATAGCTGGAAAGCAGCACACCCGAAGCTCTCGCGATGCGAGGCGATTGTCGGCGGCGTTGCGATGACTGGCAGCGGGTCAACATCGTTCGGGCCACCTGCGTTTGCGCTCGACTTCGACACGATGGAGGCCGAACCGCTGGCGTTTTGGAACGGCGCAAACGCGCTGCCGTATCTGTTGCCGACAGACGATGGGGTCGATTACGGCGAGAGCATCCGGCTGAACAATCCCGCGATCTGGGATAGCTATTCAGCCCCTTACCAGCACGCCAAGCACTCTGACGACATCGTGGACGCGGTGATTGTCGGTGACAATCTGATTGCGTTGGTCGGCGTTGGGCTCGGCTGGGTGGACTACAAGCCGAGAGATAAAAACGGAAATCAAATCGGCGGATACGCGGCCAACGGGTACGAATTGCGGCTGTTGGTTTTCCCGCTTTCCGAGTACGTCAAAACACTCGACGGACGCAGCCCGTCCGCAGTGCGGCACACGCAGGAGATTGTCGTCAACCTGCCGTACCTCGACGGCGAAATGTACGGATGGGGCGGCAGGCGTGACGGCAACGCATCGGTGTTCAAGCCCAAACGTGAACAGGTCGGTTTGTGTTGGCTGCCGGACGTACAGGAGTTGGTTTTCGTGCAGCAGAAAGCGGATCTGTCTGTTAATCGATACGAGCCGACGCCGATCTTTTGGCATTACGAGATTGAGGGGGCGAACTGAATGCCCATTGCAGACCCTACAGACATTTCAGGCTGCGTGGTTTGGCTTGACCCGTCAACGCTTACCGCGTTGTCTGACGGCGATGATGTTACGTCATGGGCTGACTCATCCGGCGAGGGCAATGATGCAGCGGGTAGCGGCACAGACCATCCGACATACCAGGATGGATCAGAGTATTATTCCGACATGCCGTTCGTGGGCTTTGCCGCAGCTGGTGGTGATGGCCGATTGACGGTCAGTGCAGACTCGACGATCAATAGCTCAGCCGTTACATACGCAATGCGTGTGCGACTAACAAACTTAGAGGCGGCATCTAGCGGGACATGGCTGTTTAACAAAGTGGCGACCAATGCGGCCACCGTTGCGTTGCGAGTGCTCAGCGGAGCGTTTCAGGCTTTTTGCCGTCTTGCTGCTGCACCATCAACCGCTCTCTCGGTTGCGGATGACTCTCCTACTGCATCCGGGTGGATGACTCTCATCGTTCGCCACAACGGCACGAATTTGCAGGTGTGGATAGACGGTGAGTTTGCGTTCCAGGTGAGCGCGTCCGGGGTGATTGATACCGCAGTGTCGGGCGACCTTGTGATTGGCAACCACCCCACGACAGATATCGGGGCGGCTTTTCACTTGGCGGATTTCGTCTTGTACGATGTCGCCGTGACTAATTCAGACATCACTGATCTTCACAACTGGATGTCTGAGCGTTACCCCAATAGCGAGTACGCGGACACTGCCGAGTTGCTTTCGACAGGCAATCGTGGATGCGCTGTGGCAGGCGCAGCAAAGACGGGGCTCGCGGCGAATCACATGATTGTTGCGGAGGTCGCCGGGAATGTTCGATATTACACGTCAACAACAGGCAGTCCGCACACATGGACAGATCAGGGGCAGATCATAGCAGGGTCGACGATCCGGGCCGTGGAACTGGTTTATGTCGGGTCGACGTGGTATGTGTACCTCGATGACGCGACAGGGAACGGGACTATCCGACTCTTTACCGGGTCGGATTTGTCATCGCTTACGGAGCACGCATCCAGCCCCGTTATCACTGGTGCATCAGGTGCCTATGTTCGCGCGCCTGCCGTGATCGAGGAGTCTGGCGAATGGGTGATGATTGTTGATCGGCGAACTGACTCGATCGCGGGGCTGGAGGGCGATCTAGTTCGTTACACGTCATCAGACGGCATTTCGTGGACGTATGACTCGTTTAACTCGCCGGTCATGTCGCCGACGGGGGTCGGGTTCGAAGGCTCGGATTTGACGCACCCGCAGATATACAAGCTAGGCGAGTCGCACTATCTGTTGCTGTACGCTGGATACAACAAGCTGCACCACTTCGCGGTTTCCAACGCCAGTACATACCCGCACGAATTAGCGATGGCGGAGTCCTTTGACCTGATTTCATTCAGTCGCGTCAACAAAAATCCACTGCTAACCAATGGGCACGGCGTGGGTGCGTTTGATGGGGAATACAAGAGCGATCCATACCTCTGGGACGATGGCGAGAACTTTGTTCTCTATCACACCGGTGCCGCTGATGTGACTGGAACAGAAAAACTTGGCTACGCAACGGGATTGTCTAGCGATGCGCCGGGCGGCGCAGATTACTACTACAACCAAATGGCGGCGATAATCGGATGATGTACCTAGACGTAGACACAGCGGTTGAAGTGCCGGTCAATATTTTGCCGCTGACTGACGACACGGATTTCAAGACCCGCGAAACGGCGATTGCTTACAACGCGGCGGGCATGGATCTCGTGTGGAATTTCGTCACGCCCGCGGGGGTGATTACGCAAACCGCAGTCACGCCGACAACGGCAGGCGATTACGATTGGACACATGTTGGCGACGGCATGTACAAGATCGAGATCCCGGCAACCGGTGGTGCGTCGATCAACAACGACACCGAGGGCTATGGCTACTTTACTGGCATTTGCACCGGGGTTTTGGCATGGCGATCGGAGACGTTTTGTTTCAGGGCGTCGGCACTCAATGATGCCCTGATCGAATCGCCGTGGTCGACGACGCGCGGACTCGCTGGCACCGCACTCCCCAACGCAGCCGCCGACGCCGCAGGTGGATTGCCCGTGAGTGATGCGGGCGGGTTGGATTTGGATACAAAGCTGGCAACGGCAACCAGTGCCCTTGCGACGGCTTCGGCACTTGCGACAGCCCAAGCGGATCTGGACACGATCACGGGCAGCGACGGCGTGACGCTCGCAACCGCGCAGGCGAACTATGCACCGGCGACTGTTGCGGCACTGGCGACAGTGGACACGGTGGTCGATGCGATCCAGGTTGTGACTGACAAGCTCGCCACGTCGATCGAGGACGACGGGTCGAGCGGATGGCAGTTTACGACGCTGGCACTCGAAAACGGCCCAAGCGGCGGAGGTGGTGGCGGTGACGCAACTGCGGCGAATCAATCAACGATCATTACGCACCTGACCGACATCAAGGGCGCGGGGTGGTCATCGTCGACCGACACGCTGGAAGAGATCCGCGACCGCGGTGATGCGGCATGGACGACTGGGGCGGGCGGGTCGCCTCCGCAACTGTTGCAAAGCACGACGATCGCGACGCTGACCAGCCAGACGGTGTTCACGCTCACCGCCGGGTCGTCAGATAACGACGCCTACAACAACGCAATTATTGTTGTGACGGATCAAACCACGAGCACACAAAAGGCAGTCGGGCGAATCAAGAACTATGTCGGTGATACCAAGACGGTCACGCTGACGGCGGATCCGGGCATCTTCACGATGGCGGCAGGGGATTCGATCGCGATCATGGCAGGGACGTTTGTGCCACCGGATGAATTGGGCGTGGGCTGGCTCGGTGACTAGCGCGAGACTTTGCCGATGCGGGGCGATCGTGCAAGGCCGGAAGGTTTGCGACGAGTGCAAGCCGCCGGCACCGACACACCGACGGACGACGAAAGAGCGGGGCTATGATCACCGATGGCGAACACTGAGCGAACGACTGAGGGACGAATTGGAAGAGTGCGTGGTGTGCGTCGCGCGGGGCAAGCTCACGAGCGTAGCCGAGCACATGCACCACATCGAGCGGTTCGAAGATGCGGAACACTTGCGGCTTGATCGGGCGAACTTGGTGCCGGTTTGCCAGCGGTGCCACGTTGAGATTGAGGGCATGGGGCGGATGGAGCTGGACGGTTTTTTGGAACAGTTGAGAAAAGAGGCAGAGTAATGGCGGTACACACCGGAAAGAGTGCATCGGACACATGGATAACGCCAACTGGAAAAAAGGTCCAGCTTGGTAGCCATGACCCCACCATCGGCATTCGCAAGGCATTTGCGGAGGCTGCTGAGGCGGTGGAGCGGTTTTCAGAATGGGCTAGAGAAAACGAGCGACCCAAGGAATACACGTCAGAGCGCGGCGTTCCCTTCAACCTGAACGATTACGTCTATGTGCGATTGACCGAACACGGACGCCAAGTGCATCGCGAATGGTTTGAGTCAGTAATGAGCGGCAATCTTTGGGATGCGGGATACACGAAGCCAGTGGAAGACGATGACGGATGGTCGAAATGGCAAATGTGGAGCCTGATAAACGTCTTCGGGAATCACGTCTACATGGGCGCGAAGCCGTGCTTTGACATGAATGTCAAGCTTTGCGTCAAGAGAACTGAACATCAATGAGGCCAGAGGGATGGCAGGACGAAAAGGGCAGCGGAGCGGTGGCCACAACAAAAAAACAGACGCAGAGAAAGAGATGCTCGGGACGCTACAGGCGTGTCGCAGCGATGCGGCTGAGCACGCTACCGGGTCGGTGGTCACGTCTTTGGCTGATCTTGGCATTGATGCTGGCAACGTTGCCGGGCGACTGTCTAGCGTCTGCGAAACACTGCTTGCCGCGATCGAAGGCGAGCCAACCGACAAAGAGGCCCGGCTGTCTTTTACTGCCTACTGGGACCGGCTGTACCGACTCGCGGCCGATCTTGCCCGCGAAGCACCCAAGGACGAGTCGGAGCAAAGCAAGCCAAGCGGCGACGGTGCCCCATCAATGGCCGATCTTATCGCGGCGCGAGATGGAAGCACCTAAGCAGCAAGTTCAGCGATACATCGACGGGGTTTTGGACGGGTCAATCGTCACCGGGCGACGGGTTCGCCAAGCGGTCGAGCGACACGTCTACGACTTGGAGCACGCACACACTCGCGGGCACTACTTCGACGAACAAAAGGCGTCGCTCGCGATCATGTGGTTTCCGGCTTGCCTGCGTCACGTCGAGGGCGAGTGGGCCGACAAGCCGGTCGAACTGACGGACAACCAGGCTTTCATCGTCTGGTGCCTGATGGGTTGGAGACGTGCGGACGGTTGCCGGCGGTTTCGCCACGCTTACATCACTTGCGGCAGAAAGTGGGGCAAGTCAACCGTGGCGGCGGGTATCGGGCTGCTGCTGCTGACGTGCGACGATCCGCTGGAAAAGGGGGCACAGATTTATTGTGCCGCCACGAAAGAGGATCAGGCCAAGATTGTCCACGGGCTGGCCAAAGCGATGGCTGACGGGTCGCCAGAGGTCCGTAAGCAAGTCACGGTCTTGGCCAAGTCGATCGTGACGAAGAAGGGGGCCTATCAGCCAAACAGTTTCTTCAAACCACTCGGGTCCGATTCGCGAACGTCGGACGGGTTCAACGTTCACGCTGCGGTGCTCGATGAAATCCACGAATGGGGCACCCATCACAAGGGGCTTTGGGACAAATTAAATACCGCTCACGGGTCACGTCGTCAGCCGCTGATCATCACGATCACGACGGCGGGAGACGATCAGTCGAAGCTGTGGATTGAAGTTGATACGCTGTCCTGTCGCGTGCTGGACGGCTACAAACTGGATAACCCGCCGGGCGATCACCGCTTTTGCTTCATCGCTCGACTGGACGAAAAACGCCCGTGTGATTGCGGAGCCATCAAGGGATGTCCCAAGTGCGAGGGCACGGGCGAGATCCCAGAGGATGACCCGTTCGACGAGAAGAATTGGGCCAAGGCCAACCCGAACTATCCGGTGACGCCAAAGCGGGAATTTATGCAGGAGCAGGCCGACGATGCACAGCTAAGCCCCGCCGGCTTGCACGTCTTCAAACGCTATCACTGCAACGTCTTGGTTTCGTCGCTGGAAAAAGCAATCCATGATGAGACCTGGCGAGCGGCACAGGGCGAGTTTTCGGACTGGTCTGACGCAGACGCGATCTGCGGCGCGTGGGACATGGGCGGCCAAGACGACTTGGCGGCGCTGGGGTTCTGTGCCCGGTTCGACACGGGCGAAGATGAGATTGACACCAAGACCGGCGAGCCGACTGGCCGGCCGCTCTACCGGTATGAGGTCGATAGCGTCGGGTTTATCAACACCTCCGCCGAGCGTGATCTGTCAAAGGAACCGTGGTCCGATTGGGTCGATCAAAAACTGCTGCGTGTGTCGTCGATGGAAATCAATGAGATGCGTCAGGAAGTGATCCGCGAGTACCAGGACAACCAGATTCGATCGTGGGCGTATGACCCGGCAAACTCGCGAGACTTCGCGCAGTCGCTGGAACCCGAGGGCATCGAGACGGTGAAGTTTTTCCAAAACGCCGGCATGTGGACCGAACCGATTACGAAGTTCCTGGCCGACTTGAAACTGGGGCGGGTTCGCCACGAAGGCAACGGGCTGCTGACGTGGGCGGCGGGAAACATGGTGCTGGTTAATGGCAAGCGTTCGGCGGGTTATTTCTGCATCCCCGATAAAGCCAACAGCCCCGACAAAATTGACCCCATCGTCGCGGTGATCATGGCGTATCGGCTGGCGTCGATTGCTCCGCCCGGCACGAAGGGCAAGCTGTTCATTACATAGGATGTACAATGTTTGACTGGATTAAAGGTATCTTTCGGCAAAGCAAGCCGACCGACGCAGCGGGCATTGTCACCGGGTTATCCGATCCGGCGGAGTGGTTTATCAATTGGGTCGGCGGAGGCAGCACGTCCGAGAGCGGCGTCAAGGTCAACTGGGAAACCGCCCTTGGCTATCCGCCCGTTTGGTACGGCGTCAGCAAGCTGTGCGGACACATGAGCCAAATGCCGTTGCACGTTCACCGCCGCTTGCCTCGTGGGGCAGAAGTCGCGTTACGTGAGCGTGGCGACTACCTGATGAACGTCGAGCCGAACAAATACCAGATGCCAGCGGTGTTCCGTGAGGAACTGATGGTACATTCATTGCTCGGCGGCAACGGTCGCGCGGTGATGATCCAGGGAGCGGGCCGGGTGGAGGAACTTTTGCCGATCCATCCCGACCGCAGCACGACGAAGATGATCAAGGGCGACAAGTGGCACGCAACGGAGGTCGACGAGGATGACCGGCTGATGCGGTTCAAGGATCTTGACTACATCGAGGTCGAAGGCCGCACGTTTATGATCCCTGACGAATACGTGTTGCACATTCCGGGGCTTTCGTGCGACGGACTGGCCGGACTGTATGCGATGAAGTTATTCCGTAACTCGTGGGGGCTGGGTCTGGCGAGCGAGAAAGCGGCCAATAAGCATTTCAGCAGCGGAGCGAATCCGGGCGGGTTTGTCCGCGACCCTCGCAACGAACTGAAAAACGAAACGAAGGCCCGCGAGTTCCTGGCCGACTGGAACCGGCATCACCAAGGCGTCGACAACGCCGGCAAGTGGGGCCTGTTGCGTGGCGAGATGGAGGCCCAGGCGTTCGAAGGGTCGGGGGCGAAGGATAACGAGTGGGTGCAGCAGCGGCTTTTCCAGCGGCAGGAAGCAGCGTTGACGTTCATGCTTGAAAGCATCCTTGGCGATGATGACAGCGTGTCCTACAACTCGATCGAGCAAAAAAACTTGGCCTACCTGGTCAACTCGCTGATGCGATGGGTGACGAAGTGGGAGCAGGAGTGCGATCGAAAGTTGCTGAGCAACCGGCAGAAAGAGCGACGCACGCACTTTTTCAAGATGGAAGTTAAGGCACTGCTGCGGACGGACTCGAAGACGTCGATGGAAACGCTAGGCATGGGGATTGTGCATCGGATTTACAGTCCGAACGAAGCACGCCAGAAACTGGACATGAACCCCTACGAAGGCGGCGACGAGTACCAGAACCCCGCGATCTCGCCGGGCTCGGCAACAGAAACCGGCGACGACACAGACGAAGGCGACGAGACGGATTCCGCCGAGGATGCGAAGCGGAAGGCCTACGCGGGCCGGATCGAGCACCTGATGAGCGTCGAGCAGAAGCACGTTCGCAAAGCGGCGGCGAGCCAGAAGAACTTTTTGAACTGGGCCGACAAGTTCTACATCGACACCTGGCCGAGAACGCTGGCCCGCGCGGTCGAGCAGCTCGGCGGGGATCCAGAATCAGCCAAGCGGCACTGCAGCGACCGTTTCGATGCGATGCTGTCGGTGCTCGACAGCGTGCAGCCTGAGCAATTGTCCGCAGCGGTGGACGAAGCAACCGAAGACCTGAGCCAATGCGTGGAGCAATTGGTGGACGACATCCTTTTAGCGGAGACAGTATCGTGAAAGTCAAACCATTCAATCGCGCCGCACCCAAGGCGATCGTTGACGCCAACGACGGCAGCGATTTCAAGGTGTTCGTCAACAAGGGCGAAGGCGACGAACCGGCGGAGCTTCTGATTTTCGACCAGATCGGGGAGGATTGGTTCGGCGAAGGCGTTTCGGCCAAAAGTGTCTCGTCGTTCCTGGCAGGGCAGAAAGGGAAGCCGGTCAACGTCCGCATCAACTCGTTCGGCGGCGATGTGTATGACGGGTTCGTGATCCACAATGCACTGGCAAGCCACGACGGGGAAGTGACGATCACGGTCGAGGGTATCGCGTTCTCGGCGGCGTCCTACATCGCACTGGCCGGCGACAAGCTGCAGATGTACAAGGCGAGCGACCTGGGGGTTCACCGGGCGTCAACGCTGGCGTGGGGCAATGAGGCAGAAATGGAGTCTGTGGGCGACTGGTTGCGGACGATCGACAGTCACCTGGTCGACATCTACAAGGACAAGACTGGGCGAGAGGAATCGGAGATTCGCGGCTGGCTCGTTGGCAAGTCTGACGGGACGGTGTTCAGTGCGACCGAAGCGGTCGAGATCGGATTGGCCGATGAACTGATCGACCCAAAGGCCGACAGCAAGGCGAAAGATGCGAAGGTGAAGAACGCCCGGCGGCAGATGTCGGCGCGGAACAAAATGGCTTTACAGAGGCTGCGAAATGTTCATTGATTGGTCAAGGGGCAATGTGCCACCAGGCGAGGCGTATGACGCAACTGGCAAGAAGCTACCAGAATTGATTACGTCAATCGACACAGAGTCTGGCGAGTGCGAGAAGTGCGTGAGGCACGATGGCCGGCTTCTCGTCGCGGAGTGCGGAACGGAAATCCTCCGCTTGAGGGTGCGGTTTCCTCCTCCGATCACCGTCTATCTTTATACTTGACACCTCGCGATTATTCGCTAGGATTCGGACACACGCGGGAGAAAGACCCGCACACGACATCACCGATTTGTGATCTCACGCAACTCATTAGCGGCGTGGCTCACTGCTCGGACGTTTTGACTTTTAACAGACTCAAAGCGCCGAGCGGCAAGCCATAGCCGCTTTTTTCATGCGCGAACCCTTGCCGCCGGCAGGAGACGCGACCACATGATTCGAGTGCTAAACGCAAAGGAAATCCGCGAAGAGATCGCGGAAAAGCAGGCGGCAGCCCTGGCGATCGGCGAACTTGCCGAAGCCGAAGGGCGAGAGCTGACCGACGACGAGCAAAAGGAATTTGATTCCATCGTCGGCAAGGGCAAGAAAGGAACCGAGGGCTACGCCCCCGGCGAAATTGACGACCTGGAAGAGCAGCTCGAGCGTGCCGAAAAACGGCAAGAGATCCAGGCCAAGATTCTCGCGGGTCGCATCAAGAGCGGCGAAGTCCGCGTGTCGGACGCACCGGCCGAAGTCGACGCACCTAAGGATTTCGCGGTTCCAGCCAAGGCCCGCCTACACGGCAAGCTGAAAGCCTTCGACGATTCCGACGAGGGCGAAAAGAACGCCTACGTCGCTGGTCGATGGTTCGCCGCCCATTTCTTGGGCGAAAACGGCGACGGAACCCGAGGGCATCGGGCGTCCAAAAAGTGGCTGGAAGAGCACGGCTTTTCCAACGCACTGAGCAGCGGCGACAACGACGGCGGCGGATTGTTCGTGCCGGTCGAAATGAGCCGGGCTATCATCCGGCTCGTCGAAAACTACGGCATCATTCGCAGTGCGATGGACGTTGAGCCGATGGGCAGCGATCGCAAGGTCGTTCCCGTTCGCGTGTCCGGCATGACCGCCTATCCCGTTGCTGAAACCACCACCGGCAACGAAGGCAGTAACACCGGAACCAAGTCGTCGCCAACGTGGAAAAACATCGAACTGGTCGCCCGCAAGTGGAAGACCTGGTGCAAGATGTCCGACGAACTGAACGAGGATTCGTTCGTTTCGATGGGCGACAAGATCGCCGAGGAATCCGCCCTGGCGTTCGCCTACGCGGAAGACAACGCCGGGTTCAACGGTGACAGCACGAGCGCCTACCACGGCATCACCGGCATCCTGTCGGCGGCCAAGGCAGGCAGCATCTACACCGCAGCGACCGGCAACACCGCGTTCAGTTCGCTCGACCTGAGCGACTTTGAGACGATGGTTGGTCAGTTGCCCGATTACCCCGGCATCAACCCGACGTGGTACATCAGCAAAGAGGGTTATTACGCCTCGATGCACCGCTTGATGATGGCGGCCGGCGGCAACACCACCACGAACTTCGAGAACGGCGGCGGGCCTCGCTTCCTTGGTTTGCCCGTTCGGTTCACGAACGTGCTCAACAAGACGTTGACAGCACAGACCAGCACCAAACTGGCCGTGCTCGGCGACTTGCGAATGGGTGCCAAGTTCGGCGACCGTCGCATGATGTCGCTGAGCTTGTCGGATCAACGCTACTGGGACGAAGACCAGATCGGCATCAAAGCAACCGAGCGGTTTGACATCAACGTTCACAGCACCGGTACGGCAACCGAAGCCGGGGCAATCTTGGTTCTTCAAACGCCGGGCTCCTGATCGCTCTGGTTTTCAAACGTTCGTGATCCTTTTTTCAAGGTTTTGAAATGCACAATGCACAGCGAGCTACCTACGCGGTAGCCATTGCACCGGCGGCGATCCTCGACAACACGTCGGCGGCTGCGACCGCGATCGATACGAAAGACGCACGCTACGCCGAGATTGTTTTGCAACTCGGGGCAACCGACATCGCCGTCACGGCGTTGAAGGTTCAAGAGTGCGACACCAGCGGCGGCAGTTACACCGACGTGTCTGGTGCGACCTTTGACGGCGGCACCGACATCGACGGCACCGCCCTCGCACTGCCGAGCGCGACCGATGACAACCAGACCTGTGTTTTCCAGCTCAACCTGGACGGCACGAAGCGGTATCTGAAAGTCGTCGCCACGTTCGGCGATGGAACGTCGGGCGGTTTCATCGCGGGCATCGCTCGTTTGAGCGAACTGCGAAGCGACCCGACCACATCAACCGAAGCGGCGGACGGTGGCGTCTGCCGAGTCTAGGGGGCGTTTCCGATGACGGTTTTGCGTGTGAGGCTGAGCAGGGATTGGCAGGGCTGGAAAAAGGGTCGCGTGTTTTCACACGGCCCAGGCGTTGCTGATCTCTGGGTCAATCGAATGAGGGTGGCTGAGTATGTCGACGACGACAACGACCGGAATGATCAACGGCAGGCTGCGGAGAACCGTGGCCCCGGCGGCTTATCCGGTAAGCGTCGCGGACGCAAAAAAGCAACTTGAAATTGCGACCGACGACACGGCACACGATGACCAGCTAACCGAGCTGATCGCGGCGGCAACCGAGCAGTGGGAGCACGACACGCAGTATGTCTGTGTGTCGTCCACCTACGAATACCTGCTCGATTGTTTCCCGGCCGGCTCGCGGGCAATCCGGTTGCCAGTGCGTCCGGTGACATCGCTGACATCGGTGACGTACTTGGACGGGTCGAGTAGCGAAACACTCGCGACGACCGTCGCGGACTTGGACCGCAAGAAGGATTTTTTAGCGCTCAAGTATGAGCAAGAGTGGCCGTCGATCACCACGCAAACGGACGCGATCGTGATCACGTTCGAGGCGGGGTACGCGGCGAGCCAGTGCCCGCGATTCATCCGCCGCGCGATCTTGTTGCAGGTCGCGAAATGGTTCGAGGATCGCGACATGATGCTGGGGCAAACGGAAGCGAATTTTGACATTGCTTATGAGCGGATCGCTCGGAAGTTGGGAAGGAGTAGCTACCCATGACGGAATACGTCGACTGGCGTGACGAGCGAGCAAATGACGCGATCCAGATGCCGAAGCGGCTTGTGTGTCCAGAGACAGGCCGGACGTTTGGGATCCGCGAATGGACTGCGCGAATTGCGGTTGGGGAATTGGTGTCAATCAAAACTGAGCTGATTGTCTCGATGGACGAGGGCGACGAATGATCTGGCGTCCCGGTAAATCATTCCGAGTCGGAGCGATGCGGCAACGCATCACCGTCCAGTCGCACGCGGACACGCGAGACGCCGCGGGGCAGGCTGTTTCGACGTGGGCGGATCGGCTGACGAATGAACCGGCACGCTACCTGATGACCGGCGGCGGGACGACTTACCGGGGCCGGCAGCTGGAAGAAAACGTGATCGCGGTGTTCGAGGTGCGATACCGCAGCGGGTACGACACAACGCAAAACGTCATTTACGACGGTGTGACATACGGGATCACTCGGGTCGAGCCGGTGGACGGTGGGCGGCGGTATCTGGCGTTGCATTGCAAGGCGAGGGCAGCATGAGCGAAGCAGCACGAACCAACCAGCAAGGCCAAAAGCGCATGCAGTCGCAAGTCAAAGCGATGGACATGCAGGTTGCCGCATTGAACAAAGAACTTGAAAAGCTGCCGGGCCTGATGCAGGCCGCATCGTTCGGCAAAGGTTTGCGACCCGCTGCAAGGGTGGTGCAGAAGCGGGTGAAGGAACTGACGCCGCGAAGTAAGAAGACGGACAGGGACAAGCGAAGCGCCAAGGAGAAACTGCGGCGGGCAAACGATAAACCGCTTTGGAAAACGACCAAGATCAAGCTGTGGCGGGGGTCGGCGGGCTTTGGCGTGGGGATGGTCGGCTTTACGTGGCCGGATGGAAACATTGGGCACGTCGTCATCGAAAGTAAGAACACGCTCTCGCGTCATGTGCTATGGGGCAACATGACGATGGTCGAGCGACGACGCAAGCAAGACGTGCTCAAGCGGGCATTTGACGAATCCAAGAAAGCAGCCGCCGCCGCATGGGTGGCGGCGGTTTCGCGAGACGTTGACAACCAACTAAGGACGCTGGGACGTGGCTGATGTTGGCCAATCGCTACGGGATTTACTGCTGGATGATGCAAGCGTTGTCGCACAGGTCGGCTCTCGCGTCATCCCGGATTCACTCGCGCAAGGCGAAACCTTGCCGGCGATCACTTACCGCGTCATCTCGACCACACACGAACACGACATTAACGGCCCCAAGGTCGGACTGGCAACCGCTCGCATTGCGATCGAGTGCTATGCGTCGACGAGGGTTGCCGCAAACGCACTGGCCGAGCTTGTCCGCCTTTCGGGCATTCTCGATTGGGAAGGCGATGACAACGGCGTCGATGTTCGTGCGATCGAGATCGATTCAGGGGCGGAGTACCTGAGCGAGCAAAACAGCGAGGGCAGTCACGAACTGCGCTACATCACGGCGACTGATTATTCAATCACATACAGGGAGACTGTTTAGATGGCAAAGAACACTGGCAACGGTGCCACAATCACATTTGGGGGCTCGGCAGTCTCCGCAAACATCACTCGCATCACGGGCACGGAGTTATCCCGCCCATCGCTGGACATCTCGGACCTTGCGTCAACGAATAACGAAGAGGCGATCCAGGGCGATTTGACGGCATGGAGCGAAGTCGAAGTGGAGTACGTCTTTGACGACGAGGTCGGCGTGCCCGACATCACCGCTGCGGCGGCATCGGTCGTGATTACGCACCCGCAGGGCGGACTGACCACGGCGGCCAACCTGACCGGCACCGCGTTCTACACCGGAACGAAGTACCCGGACTTTGAAAACAACGCCGTCCAAATGGGATCGGCCAAGATCAAGTTCGACGGGCAAACCGGACCCACATTCACGGCGGGCAGCTAATGAGTGACGCGAAGATCACGAAGGTCGCGCTACAGCCGATCAAGATGGGCTATCGGCTCGTTGACGGTGAAACCGAGGACGTGTTCAACCCTGACCTGCAAGTCCTATTGTGCGACTGGGACGGCACGGGGCGGATGCGTCAAATCGGGTATGCGTGGTTTCGCCCGTCGCGATTTATCTCGTTCGACACGGTGCGAGGCGCGACGGACGAGGACAAGGCGACAGTCAAGCGGCTGGTTGAGGAATTGACCGGCCAGGAGTTCGAGCGAGTGACGGCACCGCCGGATGAGCCAGAAGAAGACGACGACGAACCAGAGGACGACGAGGACGAATGAGCAAGCGAGACGAATTGCGGGCAAAGATCCAGGGCGGCGGCAAGCGATTGTTTGCAGTGGTCGAGGCCGGCGGCGAGACGTACACGATCAGATCCCTGACCCTTCGGGAAAAGGGGGAGAACGAAACGATCTTGGTCAACGCAAAGACCGGAGCATTCGATAGCAAGAAGCTGCACCGGCAGAAGTGCGATTTGCTGTGCCGATGCGTGGTCGATCCCGACGACAAGGAACCGCTGTTCCAGGTGAGCGAGTGGGAGGTGTGGGGAGACGTTGATTCATCGATCACCGTCAAACTGATCACCGAAATCGACAAGCTGAACGAAGGGAAGGAAGTCGAAGGGCTGTTGGGAAACTAAAGCACAACTGGCGGTTGATGCTGGCTTGCCGGTTGTGCTTGGCTCTCGGGATCGATGACCCCGAGGCGTGGCTTGATTCAGCATCGGAGCGTCAGTTGGCTCTGTGGCAGGCGTTCTATCGGATCGAACCGTGGGGCGCTGAGTTCCACCGATCGGCAACACAAGCATCGCTCGCCAGTGCGGCTATTTCGATGGCCGCCGCGGCGAACGGGCAGAAGATCGAGATTCAAGAGTTCGGGTCGTTCATGCCATCGGACTGGATCGGGGAATCGAAGCGAAAGAAGCGAACGAAGCAAGCGGTTAATCAGTCGGTAAAGGCCCTTTCGGGCATGTTCCCGACGGCCGACAAGATACGGGTCAAGTAAGTGGCAACAACGCTCAACGCATTAACGCTCAAGATCAACGCCAACACCGAGGGCGTTACCGCCGGCGTGCGTGCGGTGCAGCGGGATGTCAACAAGATCAATCGGTTGATGCGTTCCACTGCATCGGATACCGAACTGGCGGCGGATTCTACGGCGGCGCTGAACCGGGTTTACCTGACCGGTGCGCTGAGCGCTCAGGAGTACGCTCGTGGACTTGAGGCGATCAACAACAAGTTCCCCAAGACCGCCGAGCGTCTGGCCCGCGTGAAGGCGTTGGTTTCATCCCATACGCCGGAAGTCGATCGACTTGAACGGCAGATGTCGGAGCTGAAGCAGGAGTTCAAGAACGGAAACGTTGCCGCGACTGAGTTTTATCGCACGATGCGGATCCTGACCGATCAGCATACAAAACTCCGGGCCAAGACCATTCAGGCCACGCTCTCGCAGCGACAACTGAATGAGGAAATCTATGACGGGATGCGGGGCAAGGCGACCGATGGCGTAACGAAGCAGGCGTCTGCGTTCGGGATGCTCTCGCGACGGATCGTGCCCGCTGTTGCCGCCTACGGATTGTTCCGGCAGGCCCAAGAGGGGATGCGGGACCAATTCCAACTCGACAAAGCCCAGCGGCAAGCGGAGGTCTTTACTGGCAGCAGTGCCGCCGCCGGCAAACTTGTGCGAGAGATGGAGCGGCTGGCCGCACAGTCGCCGCTGACGTTTGAGGCGTTGTCTACGGCATCCGGTCGGCTGCTCGGGGCCAAGGTCGCATCCGAAGACCTGATGGACACGATGAAGCGACTTGGCGACATCGCACAAGGCAACGATGAGACGTTCAAGCGTCTCTCGCTGGCGTACAGCCAGGTCTTGTCCAATGGCCGGCTGATGCAGGAAGAAGCCAACCAGATGGCCGACGCTGGGTTCCCGCTGCTGTCACTGATGGCCGAGCAGACGGGGGAAAGTGTTGCCGGATTGCGGGACCGGATCCGAAGCGGCGGTGTCGCCGCGGCAGAGGTCACTGAGATCATTCGGCAGCTAACGGAAAAGACCGGTCTGTATGGCGGGGCTCTCGACAAGTTCGGCGAGTCGAACGAGGGCAAGCTGAATCAGCTATCAGATTCATTCTCTCGGCTTCGCCGCAACCTTACGTCGATCGTCACGGGACCGCTGGCGGAGTTCTCGACGCTGATCACGACGCCGCTCAACAAGATCAATGATCTATTCGCAACCATGCGGGAGAACGTCCGCAAGGTGCAAGGCGGGGTCGTGGACCAGGAAAAGGCGATCAACAACGCGACGAAAGCCCAGGAGCGATTGAACGCGGCGATGGAGGCAGGGGCGAACGTGGGCGAACCACCGGAGAAACGGTGGGTGACGGCCAACCGTGCGGTGCAAGAAATGATCATGAAGCTGGACGAAGAGAACCAGCGGATTCTGTACGGCAATCGCGAGTACGAGCGGCGTCAATTGTTCTTCAAGGGCGCGACCGAGGACAAACTGCGGTCGCTCGATGCAACGCAAAAGCAAAACGACGCACTGAAAGAGCAGTTGCGATTGGAAGAGGAGCGAAAGAACGCCGCCGAACGGGCTGCTGAGGAACTGGCCCGCAAGACCGACGAGTTGAAGGAGCAATTCAAGTCGCCGTTCCAAAAGATGATCGAGGAACTAAAAGAAATCAACGAGATGGAACTGACGTCTGGCGTTCGTGACCAGGCAATCAAAGGTGCCGCGAACCGGTTCAACGACGCAACGCAGCCCAAGTCGATCGAGCTGCCGCCGTCGATCACGAAGGGCAGCCGCGAAGAATACAAACTCCTGGCCGAGCGTCAAAACAAGACGGCCCAGGAAGCATTGCGACAGCATCAGGAACGAATGGCCGCACTGATCGCGCAGAAGCTGGCGGCGGAGAAGACGGCCGAAGCATCGGAGCGAATTGCGGAAGCGTCAGAGCAAACGCGAGACGCGATTGAGAATTTGGAGGGAGCCGAAGCGGTCTGATGGCGTACACCTACACACCACACGAACTGCGAACCGGTCGGCAAATGTCGTTTGCCGGGAAGGGCGATAGCGTCTCGATCACATGGACGACGGAATACCGCGTGGCGGTTGAGGCGTCTGGTGGTGATTCGCTGGCGGACGTGGACCCGTACAACGTGATCACGGCATCGGGGCTGCCGACGGTCAATTCGTCGATCTACTATTTCGGCGGGCAGGTGATCCCGTTCGTGATCTGCCGAAACAAAACGGCAACGATGGACCCGAAGCACCTTGGCGAGTGGAAAGTCAAGTGCTCCTACAAGACGTTCACCGGCAACCAGACGGAGGCCGAGAACGCACCGATGGCTCCGCCGGCGGCTATCACGAATCTCGGGACAGCAGAGCAGCCGAGTCTCGGCGAAATCGAAAAGGTGCTCTACGAGGACAAGACGCCGACGACCCCGCAGAAGGTCACGCTGCCATCGGGTGCATGGTTCGCCGAACCGGTGATGGAGCGGATCCCTGTTCTGACGATCAAGTTGACGCAGTACGAATCGAGCATTACCTATCAACAGATGCTCGATCGCAAATTCAAGGTCAACGACGACACGTACCGCACGAAGGCGGCCGGAACGTGGCTGATTGAGGACGTGGAAGCGTCGACGGTGAGCGTTCAGCTATCCGGCGGTGCGACCACTGCGGCACTCGTGACGTACACCCTCGTCCACAGCCCTCTTGATGAGGGCTGGAAAAAGTCTCTTGCGCTGATCGACAACAAGGTCAACACCGGTACGGCAATGGCACCGGTGTGGGAGCCTTACGTCGACGACAGCAAGCCGCCCATTCGATCGCTCGTGTTTGTTGACGATGACGGAATAAAAAAGGGATCGCAAGTCAGCCCCGATTATCGCGATTTCATCGTGTACGACGAAACGGACTTTAGCGCATTCTTGCAGGCTTGATCGATGGCAACTTACGGATTTTCAGACCGCAACGTTGCCAAGCGTCTCAAGCAGATGGCGGCCGGCGTTCGCATCGGCCCGCAGGCTGATCGGTACTCCGAACTGCTCTATTTCAAGACACCCGTCGGCGGCATCCCGGCCAAGAGCGGCACGACGTGGGGGAAGGCCACATGCACGCTCTATCACCCATCCTACGACGGGACCGACGTTGACGAAGAGGTCGCGCAGGACACCAGCGGTAGTGACATCACTGCAACGGTCTTTAATTGGGCTCCGGTTGCCATCACCGCCGAAACATTCGTCTGGGTCGGCTACGCGGGTGAGCTTCTGGTCGTCCTCAATGAGGCGTGCTCGTAATGCGATTTTCGCCGGGCTGTGGTTGCTGCTGCGTTGACCTGACCGTTACTGGGGGTGACAACACTGACAAGTGGGAGCGAACGGACGTTAGCGGCGTCACGACGGTGACGATTTTGGTGCCGATTGACATTTGTAATTTCCGTTTTTCGTTTGAGGGCGAGCAACCGGACCCAAACCCAAATCCGCCGGCGGACTATTCCTTTGACGGAACGGCAAAGATATATTTCCTTGAAGATCCCAGCGACGACGACGTTGATGCGATTGGAGTGATCACATACACGAACGAAAATGCACTTGATTACAACGGAACGCCGGGGCTCTATTACGACAAAAACATCAGCTATTTCTACTGGGAAGATTGGCAAACATGGGGCTGCAATTCGTCACCATTTAATGTCGACCACTCAACGCGAACCTATGGCACAGTCGAGATCGATGTCGACGATTGGGGGATGGGGACGCCAGTCACGGCGAACCACGCAAGAACGAATTTTGACGGGCTTCAAATCGAGACATTCGCCGATAGTGTAATGATCGAGACGGCCGGAATAGTCACCCAGAGTATTTGGTGGAAGGGCGGGCCAACGGTTGCAAACGTGGAGTCGCTGGGGGCAACCAGACTGGTGCTTGACCGGCCGAGTTGCTCAGCACAGAGGGTCTATATCCGATACCAAACAAGCGGTGACTGTACTGCAACCGATACATCATTCACGCTGCAATCGGTCAACGATCCGGGTGATGAAGAGTGCGTGAACGCCGATCCGCAAGCAGAGGACGGCAATTGTCTTTCGCCGACGGATAGCTGCAACGTACTTGAAGCAAGGAAACCGCTTTGGCTGAAAGCGAGGTTGCAGATCACTAATTGGGATGGCTACGGCAACAACATTGACGAGGAGATGTGGTGCATTGGCGGCTACATCTTTCTGGATGGTTTCTGCAAGGCAACCCAACAGGGATTGAACGTTTGTGATCCCTACGGCAGCAATTCAATCTATCGAATCGCGGCAGAACTGACATGTGATAGTGGCGACGTTATTTTGACGATTGAAGCTGACGGCGGAGAGTGGGAAATTGACTTAGCGGATAGCATCACTGACCCCGTTGACATCCCAAACACGGTTTTGAATGACGCCAATTCGCTCACTTCGCCCAACAATGCTTCAACGACGATCACAATCAACTAGCCAAAGCGTTTGCGACAAATGCCACCGGATCTATTTTGGGGCGCACCAATGCAAGGGTGATCGACCCAGGACGACCAGAAGCGAAGTTACTTGGCGGCAGGTTGTGAAGTCCGCCTGCAACGAATCTTGCGAGCACTGGGGCAGCGTCAATGGATCGAAGGGGTGTGTGCTGATTCCCGAATTGCACCCGAACAAAAAACCGTGTGACATCAGATCGTATTTCCACGCCAAGGGGCTGCCGTGCTTGGCCAACCCGCCGAAGTATCCGTCACGCGATGAGTACACGCAGCCAGAACACGGAAACAATTGGTTTGACGCGCCATGGATTAGCTGGAGCGAATTGCGCGCGGATGTAGCCGCATTCTCGTCACGACTCGCGACGATGCCCCTGTCCGGCGTCGCTGGAATCCCACGTAGCGGAATGATTGTCGCGTCAGACATCGCCGTGCGGCTTGGCCTGCCGCTTTACGCGGTCAGCGACAGTGGGCTGACCAAGCTGGATACTGGGTTGCGTCTGCGGAACGCCCCGAACTTGGATGGTCCGATACTTGTGATGGAGGACTCAACGGCGAGTGGTCGATCAATCAAGGAGGCGAGGTCAAGGCTAGTTGGACTCAACGTTCTGTTTGGTGCGATCTATGCCACACCGCAGGGCACGCGAAGCGTGGACCTGCACCATCGAATCCTGCCACTGCCTCATTGGTTCGAATGGAACATGCTGGGTAACCCTGCATTAATGCGTGACATCAGAATTGCGATCGACTTCGACGGCATCCTCTGCCCAGATTTCACCCCCGCCGAAGACGATGACGGAAAGATGTATCGGCAGCGGATGCGGTCCATGCCAATCATCAGGCACCCAGGCGTGGCCACGCTACCGCACATCATCACAGCGAGGCTTGAGAAATACCGTGGGCTGACAGAGCACTGGCTCAGCAGGCGACGTGTCAAGTACGATCGATTGACGATGGGACCGTGGTCAACCAAGCAAGAGCGAGAGGCCGGTGACGTGGCCGCATGGAAGGCCCAACAGTGCATTGAGAGCAACACGCAAATCTATATCGAGTCATGCCCAGAGCAGTCGCGTCGCATCGCAGGGATTGCCCCAAGCGTCGCTGTGCTGTGCCCCGGCGAGACGCCCCCCCCCTACCACGGGGGGCGGGTTTTTTCTGATGTGCCATAATGGCACGACCTATCGCCCCCGTGATTAGTGGTGCGTGCTTCAAAATGAGTTTTCAAGGGTCGGCTCTATCTCGCCAAGTGACTGTAATCGAACCAGGTAAATCCCTTGGATTTCGGCGTAACGGTCCAGCCACTGGTCTCGCTCCACCTGCCTAAAGAACGCCTCCTTGCCGCCAAACCGCTTCACTGGCTTCCTGTGCTGCTGTCCGTCAAATTCGATAAACGCATTTTCTTCTGGCACAAAAAAATCGACAACAACGGTACGGCCGTCTGCTCGGATCCTGTGCTGGTGCTTAAATGCAACTCCGTGCTTTGCCAGCCAGTTCGCTATCCTCCTTTCGCCTTTTGGTGATTTGCACACCGGGCACCCCTGCCCTTTGAGATGATCCTGCGGCGTCTGCCGGAACGTTCCGTGGGCGCTGCATTTGATCGCCATTGGCTTGACAGTTGAGACATACGTCTCTTCATCATAGGTAAACGTGTCTCCATGAATTCGCCTTGCCTGTGCAACAACCTGCGAGAACGGGGTTATGTTCCAGCCCGCCCTGCACTGACCACAGAGTCCGCTGCGGTAGCGAGGATCGATTCGCGAGAAACAAGACTTGCACAGAAAAAGCAGATCCTTTACATGCGGCGCCGCTGATAAGCCAAGCACCGGCGTTTTGCATTCTCTTGCCACAGCAACGTGATCTGAAAGCACGACCCTTTTGATCCTCAGGCATTCTGGGCACCCACGCCAACTGACGTGTTCGCCAGCAGTCGCGGTGAATTCCCCATGCTTCTTGCACACTACTTTGACCGGGGTCTTTGCGCCAAAGAATTCTTGCACCGGATAGTCGTAGTCATCTCCGTATTTCGCCCTAGCCTTACGAAAAAAGTCTCCTCGCTGCAATTGCCGGCCCTTCTTCTCGCATGCAGGGCACCCTTGCTGCCTGTAGTGATTATTGGGCGACTGCTTGTACCTGCCATGAACTGGGCAAATGATCGTTACGTGATCCATTGCGCCCGTGTATTCAACTTCCGAGTAGTCAAAGAAATCACCATGCACAACTCTTGCACGGCGGATGAACTCCTCGGTGGTTAATTTCGCTGGCATCCCTGCACCTTTAGTTGGTCTTTCCTGTTGGGTTTTAGTGCACCGTGTACATTTCGGCGGTTGCGAACGCCAGGATGTTGCCGTCCTTGTCGCCGAAGTACATTTGGGCGGACCTATTGGTGCCCACGATCGGCTTGAAATAGTCCCAAACCTCAGCGACCGCCTTTTCCTTCTCGCCGTCGCTCATCGTGAGCCACGAGCGGTTGACGATGAACGCGACACCCTTTTCGCTGCAATCATAACCGTCGATAAATGGCCGGGTGTTTACGACGCCCTGCGCCCACTGGCCCATGTATTCGACAGTCTCTGGATCCAGCGGCTGCGGTTTCGCACACCCAGCAACCAACAACGCCAACGCAAACAGCACCGCACTCCGCATCACTCATCCCCTAAATCAGTAACCCGCAACCACCTAACTCCCACCGCCACAATCACGGCGAGTATGGCCCACTCGGCCGGATGGCCTAGCCATTCACTGTACACGATCGGGGGACTCGGTGGGTGGATTCTCAAAAAGCTGCAAAAGCTCGCCCGGCGAAGTGACCAGGGTGGAATCGGGGAACAGTCCGATGTGGCTCTCTGTCCACCCCGTAGCGCCCCCGTCCTTGTCGATCGCCTCCAGTCTCGCCATTGCGGACCCGTCGCAGTCGCGGTCGTACCCAGTCACCCGGAACGGGATCAGCACAATCGATCCGACCGGCTCGGGATCGACGAAATCACGACGAGACGTGACGAATCGCGGGTCGCCCTCGATGAGTGGCACGGTTCGCCAGTTGTCTTCCGCGTCGGTTATTTCTCTTGCTGGTCTCACTTCGTTCCTCCCGCTTGTTGAAAATCCCGCCGCAGCAATTCAACTGGACAATAGAACGGAAATTCGTTTCGCCTGCGGATCCAAACTTCCGCGACCGATTGGCGAAGCTCTTTGTCTCGACCAAAGAAATCTGCCAGCGTGTCAAACACTCCGAGCGGATCGGCGGCAGTGTTAAACGACAGGGCGAACTCTGCGCATGCCTCAAATACTTTTTCAGGGTCCGCGTTCACTTGCGCACCTCCCGCCGCACCCACTCCAGCCGCAGCCCATCCCACTCCCACCGATCGGCACAGGCCCCGCACGTCAGCCGCCCATTGACTTTCGCGACCGGCTCGCCGCGGGGGATCTCGTGCCGGCATTCGTGGCAGCGGCACTTGCGGCCGGCGGGGTGCAGGGTGGGGGTCATTGGGCGATCTCCTCAGACGCCCACATTTCATCCTGTCCGATTTCTTGCACGTAGTATTCCGGCGCGTCGTCGTCGCCCCAATTGCATCCGGCAGCAGTCTCCTTGAGTGACTCGGCATGATTTTCTGCGTCGGCGCGATTTCGAAACACGGTGGGGTCGTAGCCGAAAATGTAGTCATGCGAAATCATCCCTGATTGGTTGCCGTAGGTCGCTCGAACGGCAAACAGTTTCGCTTTCGTTTCAGTCGTCATTGGTTCGCTCGTGTGAAATGCCCCGCAATCGCCGGGGCGGGGTGGGAATGCCGGGATTGGCGGGATTGGCGGGTTAGTTTGCTGCGTCAATTTCTCGGCAGATTTCGTCGATCCGCTCCTGGCTCAACCATGACTGCGAATCGTAAACCCACACGCTGCCGTCTTCGTCGATCTCGACAGATGAGTTCGTTCGCTCGATGAACCAGTCGGCGATCGTACTGCCGGTCGTTTCGTTGTTCTGAGCGTTTCGCATCCACTCAGCGTTGATCTTTCCAGCGTCCATTGCTCAGCCCTCCACGCTTTCGACTGCGTCGTCAATGTCTCCGCCCCAGCTCATGTTTGCCTTGCATCGTTCGCAACCGTCGTCGGTAACGGTGATGTATTCGCTGGCGTGGCCGGTGTAGATGCGGACGGTGTCGCCACCGGTCCAGATGCGAGCCTTGGGAAACTTGCGGTCTCCCCAGCGATCTTCTGTGCTTTTCAGGGCGGCCAGAATTGCGTCAGCTTTTTGCGTGGTCGTCATCGTTCTGCTCCGGTTGGCGGTTGGCGGTTGGTTGCTTCGATGTCCCTATGTTACACTATCGGAACGAAGGGTCAAGCGTCACCACTCAATTTTTTCACATTTCGCGCAAAAGATTTCGGGACCGTCAGCTTGCACCGCATCGCGTCGGCAATCGCATCGAGCGAGTCGGAGTTGACATGCCTCCCGGCGAGAAAGTCACAGACGGCACGTTTGGAGACGCCGGACGCGCGAGACAGGGCGGCCTGTGTGATGTCGCCGGACTGGATGGCGGATGCGAGGCTTTCGCGTATTTGTTTTGTGATCATTCCCGCATGTTACGGAAATGGAACGGGATGTCAACATCAACGACGCATCACGCTGTCCCCCTCTTTTTCGCCTTCCCAGGGTTCGCCAAAAACTCCGCCAGCACGTCACAGGTCTGCTTTTCCCGCGAAAAACGGGGGTCGATGTACCGCTGCGTGGTCCGCCGATCTGAGTGGTCGAGCGTGTCTTGCGGGTCCATCCCAGCGGCGTAGACGGCAGATCCGACAGTTTTTCGTAGTGCGTGGAATTGGTATTTCCGCCCAGTGGGCAGGCCAGCATCTGCGACGATCTGGCGAAATCGCTGCCATAGGTAATTCCGATTATACGGCCACGGAAACAATTTCTTATGCCGCGAATGCTGGCGAATCATCGCAATCCCGGCGACAGTTTGCGGCGCGAGACGATAGGATCGGTCGCGGGTTTTGCCCTTGCGTGCTTCCGCTGGCACACGCAACCATCCCCCTTGCATCCAGGTGCTCTCGGCCGCCATGACGGCGCTGATTCGCTCTCCAGTATCGAGTATGACCCGGACAACACCGCCCCACCAGAGCCAAGCGGGTATCCCGTCGATCTCGCCCGATTGCCGGTTGATGGCAGCTAGCAAGCTTTGGATTTCGTCGGGCATCCACGCAATCGGATCACGCTGCGGCTCCGACTCTTCTCGGATGTCCGGCCAGGTTTCGATCAAGCCCTTCTGGTTCGCCAGCCGCCACATCGCAAGCAATTCAGTTAGCTCCTTGTTGCGAGTGGCGGGCGAAACGCCGGATCGCCTCGCCAAGTGACGCAAGACATTGATTTCGGTCAAGTCAGACACTTCCGCTGATTTGCAGAGTGTTCGACCGAATTGCCGAATGCACAACCGGTACAACCGGCTCGTGTTCGGCGATTTCCCCCGCAACCTTGCGGGAATGTAGATTGTTTCGAAAAAGTCGATAAGTAGCATTTTCGCCCTCCGTTGATGGGGCAAGAGTAGATCGTCATCCAGGTTATCCCAGGCAATCCACCTGCTACTCCTTGTCCTTTTGCGCCGCCGTATGTTGCTCAGTCCGGTTCTGACGGTCGTTTGTCGAGTCGTGTAGGGGTCACCTGCAACAATCCCCGGATGGTGTTTCCAAACGCCATCCGGGGATTTTTTTTGCGCCGATCGGCGACGTCCGTCGCGAGCACGGCTAATGCGGTGAGCGGAACATCCAGACGGCCCCTCGACGAGATCGAGCCAACCTGTCACGGACGCATCAGCCTGCCACGGACGATTCGGCCGCTGGTATGATCCTCGTTGCCTTTCACCCCGAGGATCCCCATGAAGTCCATCATCACGCCCGCCTTGCTGTTTCTCGTTTCGCTGCTCTGTTTGCCAGTCGGCTCGTTGGCGGCCCCGCCGAATCTGGTCGTGTTTCTCGCCGACGACGCGGGCTGGGGTGATTTCAGCTGGTCCGGCAATCGACAAGTCTCCACCCCCAACATCGACTCGATCGCCAAGGGCGGTGTGTCGCTGGACCGATTTTACGTGTGCTCGGTGTGCGCCCCGACACGGGCGGAATTTCTGACCGGGCGCTACCACCCACGTGGCGGCGTTAGCGGCGTGTCGACGGGCAAGGAGCGGCTCGACCCCGACGAAAAAACCATCGCCGATGCCTTCCACGCAGCAGGCTACGCGACCGGTGCGTTCGGAAAGTGGCACAACGGCAGCCAATGGCCTTACCATCCCATGGCCCGCGGTTTCGATGAATACTTCGGCCACACCGCCGGACATTGGGGCGAGTACTTTGACGCGCCGTTGGAAGAAAACGGACGCATGGTCCGCACTCAAGGCTACATCGTCGATGTCTGCACCGATCGCGCCCTGGATTTCATCGATCGAAACAAAGCCCATCCGTTCGTTTGTTACGTCCCCTTCACCACGCCACACTCCCCCTGGACGGCACCGGAAAAGGACTGGCAGCGTTTCAAAGACAAACCGATCACGCAGCGTGCCACCGACACCAAGGCGGAGGTCGACGACCACACGCGCTGCGCGTTGGCGATGGTCGAAAACCAAGATTGGAACGTCGGCCGGGTGCTCGATCGACTTGCCCAACACGACATCGATGACAACACCATCGTCGTTTATTTCTCCGACAACGGCCCCAACAGCCACCGCTGGACCGGCGGCATGAAGGGCCGCAAAGGCACCACCGACGAAGGCGGCCTGCGATCGGTCTGCTACCTCCGATGGCCCGCCAAGTTGCCGGCCGGGCACACCGTCACACCGATCTGCGGCGCGATCGACCTGATGCCGACCCTGACATCGCTGGCCGGCGTGAAACGAGTCGGTGACAAACCGCTCGATGGGCGCGACCTGACACCCTTGTTGATGCAACCGACGGCGGATCAGCAAAACACCGACTGGACCGAACATCGGCACTTCTCCCACTGGGCGAACAAGGTCAGCGTGCGAACTCAAACGCATCGTTTGGACCACCAAGGCAACTTGTTTGACATGATCGCCGACCCGGGACAAACGACTCCAATGAATGCACAGCACCCCGAACTCGCGGCGGAACTGACCGCAGCGGTCAAAGCCTGGCGTCAAGAGATGTTCGGAACCGATGCGCCGGCACCGCGGCAGCCGGCGAACAGAAAGAAGGGTGCCCAATCGATTGATCCTCGTCCGTTCACCGTCGGCTATCGCGAATTTCCGATCACGATGTTGCCCGCCCGTGACGGTGAACCGCGCGGCGGCGTCCGACGCAGCAGCGGCGCCCCCAACTGCTCGTACTTCGTCAACTGGACCAGCACCGACGACAGCATGGTTTGGCTGATCGAGGTGAACACGACGGGCCGTTATGGTGTCACGATCGATTACACCTGCAAGGTTCCCGATGCCGGCTCGACGATCGAACTGAGCTTCAGCGGCGCGAAGCTGACGGGCAAAGTCGCGCCCGGCTGGGATCCGCCGCTGTACACCAACCAGGACACGTTGGAACGGCCCAAAGGCGAAAGCCAGATGAAAGAATTCCGAACGCTTGAGCTGGGCCAGATCGACCTGCCCGCCGGCACCGGGCCGCTGACCTTGCGCGCGACCGACATCCCCGGCCAATCCGTGATGGACGTCCGCCGGGTCACATTGACCCTGTTGCCTTAAGCGACGGACGGACCGCTAAGCCAACAGCCCTTTGATGACCTTGGCCGGTTGCCCGTCGACCAAGGTCTGTTCGCGACCGTTTTGCTCGTAGGTCAGTTGCTCGGCGTCGAGTCCGAACAGGTGCAGCAAGGTCGCGTGATAGTCGAAGTGATTGACGACGTCCTCGACGGCGTGATGGCCGAACTCGTCGGTCGCGCCATGCGTGCCGGTCCGAAATCCGCCGCCGGCAACCCACATCGAAAATCCGTCGGTGTTGTGATCCCGCCCGATGTTGGCTTCGTTTTGAATCACCGGCAAACGCCCCATCTCTCCGCCCCAGTGGACCACGGTTGTGTCCAACAGCCCACGCTGCTTGAGATCACGCACGAGCGCCGCGGCGGGTTTGTCGACCTTGCGACAGGATGCCGGTAGCGACTTGACGATCCCACCGTGATGGTCCCAATATTGGTTTCGCGTGAACAGTTGCACGAATCGCACACCGCGTTCGATCAGACGCCGCGCGATCAAGCAACGCTCACCGAATTCCCGCGTTGCGTCGTCATTGATCCCGTACATCTCGTGCGTCGCTTTCGATTCACGACTCAGATCGGTTGCCTCTTCGGCGGCAAATTGCATCCGCTGAGCCAGCTGGAAATTCGTGTTACGGGCTTGGAGTTCATGCTCGCCTGAGCGCTGTTGGGCGTGTCTGCGGTTGAGGGATTCCAGCAAGTTAAGGTAGTTGGTTTGGACTTCGCCGTCCCACAGTGGCGGCGGTTGCAGATTCAGAATCCGCGGCTCGACCGGGCGGATGACGGTTCCCTGAAACAGCGAGGGCAGCCATCCGTTGGACCAGTTCAGGACTCCCTCGACCGGCAGCCCCGCTGGATCGGTCATGGCGATGTAGGCGGGCAAACTGTCGCTTTCGGCGCCCAGACCGTAGGTCAACCAACTCCCCAGCGCGGGTCGGCCTGCTTGGGGGCGGCCGCCGTTCATGGCGTGGATCGACTGGCCATGATTGTTGACACCGGTGTGCATCGAACGAATCACCAGCGCGTCGTCGACGATGCTCGAGAAATGGGGCAGTAGCTCCGAGACGTCCGTTCCCGCTTCGCCGTACTTCTGAAACGTCCAGGGCGAACCAAACACCTTGGAACTTGCCTGCGCGGCATTGTCATACTTGATCTTGCCGGGAAACTTCTGCAGATGCATTTGGTTCAGCAGCGGTTTCGGATCCAGCAAATCGATCTGGCTCGGACCACCCTGCATGAACATGGAGATCATTGCCGTGGCACGAGGTTGCCGGGGTGGCTGCTTGGGCTGGAGATCAAACTGCTGCGGCCCGATGACCGGTTTCTTGGGATTGGCCTGTGACTGCTGTGCGAGCAAACAAGCCAGGGCCAGTGGTCCGCCGCGCATCGCCGAGGTCGCCAAAAAATGTCGACGGTTGGAACGTTGGATCGAGTTTTGATGGGGCATGGTCATCGGCTAGTCCACGTACAGGAATTGATTCGAACTCAACATCGCGTGGCAAGCGCTGGCGAGAGCCAGTCGGTGCGCAGCCGGAGGCGTCAGGTTTGAGTCGCGTGATTGAAACACCGCCGTCTGTTGCCGAACAAACTGCATCAGTTCCACCAGCACCGAGTTCGATACCGGCCTTGCGAAACAACGTTTCCAGGCGACAGCGAGCTGCTGGGGCAATTCCTTTTCGGCGTCGATCACGTGTCCGGCGAGTTGGTCGGCGTGATCAATCGCAAACGGGCTGTTCATCAGCAGCAGAGACTGCGGCGCGACATTGGAATAGTTTCGGCTGGTGCAATTCGGGACGACTCCGGCAATGTCAAACGTTTCCAAGACCGCCAACGGACGACTGCGGCGGACTTGAACGTAGACGCTGCGTCGAGCGACCCCGTCAAAGTTCGCTTGCTCTCCTTTCGGCTTGCGTTCACCATCCAACATTTCTTTGCCGAGCACAATTTGGCCGACGGCATCTTCTTTGACGGGCACCGGCGGACCATGCATGTGATGGATCAGCGCGCCGCTGGCGGCCAGCACCGCGTCTCGGATCGCCTCGGATTCCAGCCGCCGCACGGACATCCGCGCGTACAGCCGATTGTCGGCGTCCATGCGGTCAAGCTGCTCGGTGCGCAGGGAGATTTGCTGATAGGTGCGTGACAACATGATCATGCGGTGCATGCGTTTCAGGCTCCAGCCACCCCGCATCAGTTCGTCGGCCAGCCAGTCGAGCAGTTCCGGATGCGTGGGTTGAGCCCCCAAAAAACCGAAATCCCCGGGCGTGGCGACGATCCCGCGACCGAAATGGTGCATCCAGACACGGTTGATCAACACCCGAGCCAACAGGGGATGTTCGCCGTCGGTCAGATGACGAGCGTAAGCGAGCCGCCGGCCCGTGGTGGAGCGATCGGGGTCATTGGAGTCAATCTGCACCGGGGCAAAGGATTGCAGCACGGTCAGTTCGGCGGGTTCGAGTTGACGATCGGGCTGATTGTGGTCTCCACGAATGAACAGATGCGTCGGCGGCGCATGGTTGGCAGGCTCCATCAACACGCGAACGAATTTCTCTTGGGGTGCGGTGTTGCGGATCGCCAGGATGGCTTCCTGCATCTTGGCAAGCTCTGTCTTGGCGTCTTGCTCGCGACAGATCCGTGCCGCCTCGCGATAGCGTCGGACTTCGGCAAAGGCATCCGGTCGGAGCGTTTCCAGTGACGTGGCGGCCACAAAAACGTTTGGGTACTCGGCCGCCAAGGCGCGCTGGTCTTTCGACCAAGCTGCTTCTTCGGTTTCGATGATCCGCCGCAGCGTGTCACGTTTCTCCGCCGGAACGTTGGCGAGTTGATCGAGTCGGACGTCTGCGACGTAGCGTGCTTCGCGGTCCTTGGCCGCCTGTTCGATTTCGCCCGCCCGCCGGCCCCGTTGTTCGGCGTACAGATAGAGAGAACCGGGGGAGATGTTTCCGATATTAGGAAACTCTTCCAACAAAGCGACTTGTTCCGCGGTGCGTTTTGCTTTTTCAGTCTCGAAGGCCTGTTTCAGCTGTTCGCGACGGTCATCGGGCGCGACCAGTAATTCTTCGGCGAGCGTGCGGGCGATGTGTTCCTGCTGGCGTTTCGAGCGTGCGGCTTCGGCCTGTTTCGCTGTTGCTTCAATTGCGGCGCGTTGACGCTTGTCCTCGGCCGTGTACAAGGACACGCGGCGTTGCATCGGCAGCTTCCACTGCTTCGAATCCAACGCCGGTTCAAAGATCGCTCGAAAGCGATAGTAGTCGGCTTGGCTGATCGGGTCATAGCGATGGTCGTGACAGCGAGCACAACCGACGGTCAAACCCAACAGCGAAGTCGTGACGATGTCGATCGTGTCCGCGATCGTTGCATTGACAGCCAGCCCGCGATCGACTTCACCCGAAGCGCTGCCGTCGGGTGCCATGCGTAGAAACCCGGTTGCCGCCAGCCGGGTGATCCGCTCGCGTGTCAACTTCGCCAGTGCCGACGGGCCCCCGTTCATTTCATCGCCGGCGAGTTGTTCGCAAATGATTTGGTCCAACGGCTTGTCATCGTTGAAACTGTCGATGACGTAGTCGCGATAGAAATAAGCGAACTCACGCTCCACATCTTTGTTGGTGTATCCGTCCGAATCGGCGTAGCCGGCGACGTCCAACCAGTGACGTCCCCAGCGCTCGCCGTAGCGTGGAGAGGCCAACAAGCGATCGATCAGCCGTTGATAGGCCAGCGGATCATCGTCGTCAATGAATCGATCGACCATTTGGGGATCGGGCGGCAATCCCCACAGATCAAACGTCGCACGACGGATCAAGGTGTAGCGATCAGCGATCGGCGAAAAAGTCAATCCGGATTGAGCCAACCGATCATGGATAAACGCATCGATCGGATGGTTGATCGTGGTCTCGTTGACCACCGGAGGGCTCGGGCGTCGAATCGGTTGGAACGACCAAAACTTTCGTTCTTCTTCGGTGATGTAGTCGCCGTGATCGAGCGTTTCCGGTTCGGCACGGGCCGTCGCTGCTCCCTGGAGAATCCAATCTGCAATCACAGCAATCTCATCAGAGGAGAGCTGTTTATCACCCGGCGGCATTTCGCCGCTCGTGATTCGGTCCAGCAACCGTGACTGATCGGGCTGGCCAGGCAAAATCGCTTCGCCGGAATCGCCACCGGCGATCATCCAACGCCGCAACCTCACGTCGAGCGATCCTTCCTTGACCCCGCTTTCACCGTGGCAGTGAAAGCAATGAGTCTTTAGAATCGGACGAACGTCCTTTTCAAACGTCAACGCATCGGCCCCTGACAATCGCGACGGAACGACAGCAGCGAGGACGACGAGCGATAGAGCGAAGCGATTCAATTGCATTTTCTAGGCGGGGAAAGGAAGGCGAAAACGCAGGCAGGAAGCACGCATCTTACCTCAGAACCGAGCGGCGTGCCGCAAGCACCGGCCAACGCCGGCGCCCCTGGGCGATGCGTGAGCGGATGATTGGCGAAGGCCGCCACGTCTGATCGGCCCTTGATGACGTTTCGTGTTCAAAGTGACGCCACCGAGCTAAACTTAAATGTCGCGGGCGAACGCGCGAGCCCGATGGCAGGTTTTTGTGTCCGCACTTCTTCCCTGGACGTTTTTACGCACGCCCCCAATGCGAGTGCTTGATGAGTGATTTGTATGTGAACCAACGGTTGACGATTCCGTCGTCGGAATTGGCGATCAGCGCTGCGCGAAGCAGTGGTCCGGGCGGACAAAACGTGAACAAGGTGAATTCCAAGATCACGCTGCGTTGGTCACCGGAAAAATGCACCGCGATCGATCCGGGTTGGCGAAACCGCTTCATCGCCCGCCACGCCAACCGGATCACCAAAGACGGTGAGCTGGTCTTGCACAGCGAACGCTACCGCGACCAACCGCGGAATTTGGCCGACGCTCGGTTTCGGCTGGTCGAAATGCTGCTGGAATGCCGAGAACCGGCCAAGAAGCGAAAGAAAACCCGGCCGACGCTGGGCAGCAAACGTCGCCGCAAGGAAGCCAAAACCAAACTCAGCCAGAAAAAACAAAGCCGCCGACAATCATTCGGCGACTAGCTGTCGCGGCAACTGCAAACGAAAACAACATCCGCTGCCGCTGGGCGGATCCAGGATCACGATCGCTCCGCCGTGCTCTTTGAGGATTTTCGCGCTGACGGGCAACCCCAGCCCTGTCCCCCGCGCGCCTTTTCTCGATTCGAACAGCGAAAAAATCTTTTGCCGATCCTCGGGCGAGACTCCGGGTCCGTTGTCGATCACGTCGATGTACCATCCCGCTTGATCGTCGTACCCGGTTTCGACTTTGACCTTGCCCACCTCTGCCGGCGGATCATTCTCGTTCTGCTCCTGCAATTCCGGTTCATGGTCACCTTTGACGGCATCGATCGCATTGGTGACCAGATTCAAAATCGCCTGATGCATCGCGTCGGGATCAAAAAACGCGGGAGGCATCTCGGCACCGGTCTGCAAGGTCAATTCGACACCGGATTCACCGGCCCGGCTGGCCATCAACTCGACCACATCGGCCGCGGTCTCGTTCAAGTCGGCTTCGACCTTTTGTGGCTGACGTTCTTTGGAAAACGTCAACATGTCCATCACGAGATTGGAGATCCGTTCTTGATTGCGATCGACCATGCCCCAGCCCCGGCGGACGGCATCGGTGTCGTCTCGTTTCAGCCCTGCTTCGATCAGATAACTTCCGCCGCGAATGCCTTGCAGGATGTTCTTCACGTGATGCGAGAGCGTGGCGATGGTTTGCCCCATGGCGGCCAGGCGTTCGCTTTGCAACAGCGCGGAGTAGTAGAACGTGTCCTCGATCGCCAAGGCCGCTTGATGCCCGATGGCCGTGATCAGCCGCAGGTGCTCGTCAGTGAAGCGGTGGGTCTTGCCGCGGCGAACGATCTGGCCGGGAGAGGTGTAGGTATCGATGTACAGGGCGCCGACGATGTCGTAGCGTCCCTGCAACGGCACGCACAGCGCCTCGCGGACACCGCCCTGGACGATCGATGCCGCGGCGTCAAACCGCGCGTCGTCGGTCGCGTCACTCGTTCGAACTCCCTCGGCACGGTCCAAAACGTAATCCAAAATCGTGCTGCTGATGCTGATCGGTGCTTCATCATGTCGCTGCCCGTCGGCCGATTGGCGATCGCATCGTGCGGCCGGTCGCAACTGGTTGGTTTCGTTGTCTCGCAGCATGATGCATCCGCGATCGGCATCGACCCAATCAAACACCAACCGCAAGATCCGATCGAGCAACTCATCCAGATCGTCGGTCCGGCCGACCGCCAGCGCGGTCAAATACATGACCTCCAGTGAGCGATCGCTATCGGTGATCGTGTTCATCACCGGTTCAACCGAGTCGACCGAGGAGTCCGATGTATCGGACGACGTATCCGACGACGAGGAGAGTTCGGTTTCGAACGGCACCACCGCCTCGGCGACGTGATCGGTCAGCCGCACCGGGTCCAAGCGGATGCCGCTGGTTCGCGATGTGGGACGGACCAGCGATGAAATGATCCGGCTGGCGTCGGCGCCGCTGCTTTGCCGCACAATATCAACACCGTGTGCGGCTTCGATCGCCGTGGGTTGTCCCGTGCCGGTAAAAATCAACAGCGTGCTGCCAATCTCGATGCGATCACCGCTGAGCAGTTTTTGGTCGCGGATCCGCTTTCCGTTGACTTGGGTTCCGTTGCTGCTCTGCAAATCCACCAGGTGGCAATCACTGGATGCATCGATGCGAATTTCCGCGTGCAGACGCGAGGCTTCGCTGTCGAGCAACTGGACATCGTTTTGCGTGTCGCGGCCGATGCGCACGACATCCCCGTCGAGCACAAAGTGCTTTCCCTGATCTCGTCCGCGAACAACGTAAAGCGATGCCATATCCCAAAGATAACGTGTTCCGATGCCGGTTTAACCCCGGCGCGGCCAATTCGTGCCCCCTGGCAAGATTTGTTTCGGGTTTGTCGCAACCGAGCCACACGGTCGCCCCAGCGGTTAAAATAATGTCGTCCATCCGGGCCCATCCCTGTTCGTGAAAAGTGAGTTTTATGGTCCAACCGCCACCGATCGAATCCGGCACCGCATCCGAGCCCGCAGATGACGCCGCAAAAGCCGCCGAATTGGTCAAATCCTGCCAGGCGGTCCGGCAGCAAGTCGGACGTGTCGTCGTCGGCCAGGAAGACGTCATTGAGCAATTGTTGATCGCAATCCTCTCCCGCGGTCACTGCCTGCTCGAGGGTGTGCCGGGACTGGCGAAAACGCTGATGATTCGCACGCTCGCCGAATCGATGCACCTGAAATTTCACCGCATTCAGTTCACGCCCGATCTGATGCCCGGCGATATCACGGGTACCGACATCATTCAAGAAGACCCGGAAACCGGCCGCCGTGAATTGTTGTTCGAACGCGGCCCCGTGTTCACCCAAATGTTGTTGGCCGACGAGATCAACCGCACGCCGCCAAAGACGCAAGCCGCACTGCTCGAAGCGATGCAGGAACACGAGGTCACCGCGGGCGGCAAAACGTACAAACTGGACGAACCGTTCTTCGTCTTGGCGACGCAGAACCCGATCGAACAGGAGGGGACGTATCCCCTGCCCGAAGCCCAACGCGACCGATTCTTGTTCCACGTGGTGGTCGACTACCCCAGTCGCGAAGAAGAGTCCGAGATCGTCGACCGCACCACGTCAACCTTTGATGCAACCGTGCAAGCCGTGGTCACGGGCGAACAGATCATCGCGTTCCAAAAAACGGTGCGACGTGTCCCTTTGCCGCCGCACGTCAAAGAATGGGTGCTCGATGCCGTCCGCGCGGTGCGGCCCAGCGATCCGAACTGCGCCCCCTGGGCCAAAGAATTGATCGAGTGGGGGCCGGGACCGCGGGCCAGTCAGCAATTGGTGCTGGCGTCCAAGGCCCGCGCGTTGATGCACGGCCGCCCCCACGTCACGCTCGATGACGTGCAGAAACTGGCGTTCCCGGTGCTCCGCCATCGCATCGTCCCGACATTCACCGCCGAGGCCGATGGGATCACCGTCGACGATCTGATTCGCCGATTGATCAAAGACCTCGCGCCCAAGAAATCCGGGGCGCTGTAACCCTGCCCCCAAGCTTGCGACGTGGCGTAAGCTTCCAGCTTGCGACGTGGCGCGTGAAGGCAAGCAGGATGCTTACCCCACTTTAGGCTTCCATCACTTCCGCTTCGCGTGCTTTGGCCATTTCGTTGATTTGCTCTTCGAACTTTTTCAGCAAATCTTGAACATCGCTCTTCAGCTTGTCGCGATCGTCTTCGGTCAGCTCCTTGTCTTTCTCCAATTGGTCCGCCGTCTTGTTGGCGTCGCGACGAATGTTGCGGATGGAGATTTTGGAGTCCTCGGCCAGCTCTTTGATCCGCGAAACCATTTTCTTGCGGACATCGGTTGAGAGCGCGGGGATGTTCAGCCGAATGACGCGACCGTCGTTTTGCGGGTTCAGCCCCAGGTCACTGCCAACGATCGCTTTTTCGATATCCTTGATCGTGCCGGCATCGTACGGGCGGATCAGAATTTGCTGCGGTTCGGGGGTCCCGATCGAAGCGAGTTGCTTCAGCGGCGACGTCGAACCGTACGCTTCGACTTTGAGCGAATCAACCAATCCGGGCGTGGCTCGACCGGTACGAATTCCGGAAAGCTGTGTGCCCAGTACGCTGATCGCCTTTTCCATACGTTCTTCGGCGTCCATCAAGGTTTCTTCGGCGGACATGTTGAGCATCCTTGGGGTTAGAGTGGTGTCGACAGATTATGAGTCTAGCTTTTTTTAGATCGGCGTGTGGCGTCGTCCGTCTGGAACAAGATACCGCCCCGGTGTCGAATTGGATCGCCCGCGGGCGGCTCATCTTTATCGGAGTGAACGCAGCGATTCAACGTTCGGCCCTCCCCTCACTGCGATCGACCCCATACGCATCAAGTGATGCCGTCGGTTCGTCACTGAATTGAAGTCACCCTCCCTTTGGGAGGGTCGCGGAGGAGTTTGCGCTCGGAGCGGGGAGGGTGCTTTGGCGTCGTTGTTGGCATCGGTGGGCGCGGGGCCGCGGAAACCCTCCCCTCGCTGCGCTCGCCCCTCCCGCACACGGGAGGGTTACTTCTTGACGTGATGCGCATGCCTCTCGCTACGCTCGACCCTGCTGCCAGGAGTGTGGCTTCGAAACGTGCATGTGAAGTGCGAAAGCGGGGAAATCACTTCTCCGATCCGATCCAGGTTCCCACCGTTTCGCCGCTAATTGCCCGCACGATACTGCCCGGCTTCTTGAAGTTGAAGACAAGAATGGGTTTGCTGTGCTCCTGGCAGAGGGCGATCGCGGTGGCGTCCATGACGCGGAGCTGTTTTTCGGTGACATCGCGATAGGTCAGCTGATCGTACAGCACCGCGTGGGGGTTTTTCTCTGGGTCGTCGCTGTACACGCCGTCGACACGCGTCGCCTTCAAGACGACGTCGGCATCGATTTCCAAGGCGCGCTGGGCCGCGGCGGTGTCGGTCGTGACGAACGGGTTGCCAATCCCGGCGGCCAAAATGATCACCCGGCCCTTGGTCAGATGCCGAATCGCACGGCGGCGGATGAATGTCTCGGCAATCTTGTCCATCGGGACGGCGGACATCACCCGCGTCGACAATCCGAGTGTTTCCAAGGCATCTTGCATGGCGAGCGAATTGATCACCGTCGCCAACATGCCCATGTAATGCGCCGTCGCCTCTTGAACCAACGCGTTGCTGCCGGAAAACTGCGCGCCTCGCAAGATATTGCCGCCGCCGACGACGATCGCGATCTGACAACCGCTGCTGTGCGCCTCGCGGATCTGTTCGGCGATATCCGACATTTCCTGGCTGCTGATCCCTCGGCCCCCGGAATCAGCCAGGCTTTCCCCGCTTAACTTCAGGACGACGCGTTGATAACGGAGTGGGGTGGGGTTGGAGTCGTCAGACATGCTCGATCGGTCCTGGTGGTGAGGATCACAGGTGAATGGCCAGATGATACGAAAAAACCTCGTCGTTCCCGAGGGGGAACGACGAGGTTTCCGAGAATGTCGTTTTCGATTGCGATCGAATCAGGACGCCGAACCGACGGCGACGCGTTTGAACGCGACCACTTCGGCTTCGGGGCTGAACTCTTTCACGGCCGCTTCGACGGTCTTGGTGTCGTCGAGTGCGTAGAACTGGCTCAACAGGCACCGCTCTTGATCCAGCAGCGTGTTGTCGGCGATGAAGCGTTCCAGCTTGCCGGGGATGATCTTGTCCCAGATCTTTTCCGGTTTGCCTTCGGCCTTCAGCTCAGCCTTGATGTCGTCTTCGACCTTTTGCATGACTTCCGGTGTCAGTTGCGAACGGCTCGCGTACTGGGGCACCGTCTTGAGCGTCTTGCCCAACCGAGCACGGTCTTCGTTTTCGACCTTGATCTGTCCTTGCAGCGCCTCGGTTTCCTTGGCGACCAGTTCTTCGTCGAACTCGTCGGGCGTCAGGATCGAAGGCTTCATTGCGGCGACGTGCATCGCGACCTTGCGGAAGAAATCGCCGGCATCGTCCTTGCCGCCGTCCTTGTAGGACAACAACACGCCGATCTTGCTTCCGGCGTGAATGTACGACGCCAGATTGTCGCCTTCGATCGTTTGGAAATCCGCGATCTCGATCTTCTCGCCGATCGTTCCGGTGCGTTCGACCAGTTTCTCGGCGACGGTTTGGCCGTCCAATTCCAGCGCGCCGATTTCTTCTTTGGTCGAGGCACCGTTGTCCAAGGCAAGCTTGGCCAGCTTTTCGGCAAACACGATGAAGTCATCGTTCTTTGCCACGAAATCCGTTTCGCAGCTGAGCGACAACAACACGCCCTTGCCGCCTTCGACCAACGCAACCACGACGCCTTCGTTGGCTTCGCGGTCGGCACGCTTGGCGGCAACCTTTTGGCCTTTCTTGCGCAGATAGTCCAACGCGCCTTCGATGTCGCCACCGGACTCTTGCAATGCTTTCTTGCAGTCCATCATGCCGGCACCGGTGGACTTGCGCAGTTCGCTTACGTCTTTGGCTGAAATCGCCATTGTTTCCTCCAGATAAGTCGTTATTCGACTAAGTGTTTTGTGTCGTTTGAGTGGGGATGTGCCTAGGCTTCAGGAGCCGCTTCGGCTGCTCCGGGTTCGGCGGTCGCCTCGGCGGCGGGTTCCGCCGGCGCGGCGGCTTCGGCCGCAGGAGCCTCGGCTGCAGCGGGCGCCGCTTCGGCCGGTGCCGGGGGAGCCCCGATGTCGGCTTGTCCCTTGCCGCTGTTGACGGCGTCCGCCAGTTGTTTCAGGATCAATTCGATGCTTCGAATCCCGTCGTCGTTGCCGGGGATCGGAAGATCGATCAGGGACGGGTCACTGTCGGTATCAATCAAGCCCACCGTGGTGATGCCCAACCGTTTCGCTTCACGAACCGCGTTTCGCTCTTTGCCCGGATCGACAATGAACAAACATTCGGGCAAGCGGTTCATCGTCCGCAGACCGTTCAAGTTGCGATACATCTTTCGGTACTCGCGGTTGAGCGCCGATTGCATCTTCTTGCTGTAACTGTTGATCGCGTCACTTCCGCGAATCGATTCCAGTTCTTCCAAACGCCCCAGTCGGCTGCGAATGGTACGGAAGTTGGTCAACGTGCCGCCCAACCAACGCTCGCTGACGAACGGCATTCCGCAGCGACTCGCCTGCTCTTCGATCGCTTCGCCGGCCTGACGCTTGGTTCCGACGAACAGAATCAAGGAACCGCCCGAGGCGACTTGCCCGAGGTACTTCTTCGCACGGAGCATCCCGCGAAGCGTTTCCCGGATATCCAAAATGTGGATCTGGTTCTTGCTGCCGAAGATGTAAGGCTTCATCTTCGGGTTCCACAAACTCGTCCGGTGACCAAAATGGACACCAGCTTCAATCATCTCTTGAACGATCGGATTAGACATCGAGACAGTTTCTCCAGGTGGAGTGTCGGCGTGGGCATCACGAAACGGCAAAAGACCGTTCCCAGGGACAGATGTGCGGGGCAGATCAACAGCGATCCACAGCACACCCCCGACCAGCGGGGCCCTTCATCCCGAATCACGCGGACAAAAAAGGTAGACAAAGCAGAAAAACGACGTGTTTTCCGCCGGGGCGGAGAGGGTAGCCGAACGCCAGCCCCGCGACAAGAGTAAGGGGCGGGATGGCTCAGGTTTCAGGTTTCAGGTTTCAGGTTTCAGGTTTCACCGGGGACGCTTGATGCTGGACCCTTTGCTACAACTCTCATGAACTTTCTTTGCACCTCGTGTGTTTGATCATCATGACCACCACCGCTTTTGTTGAACGTTGCCGCGAACTTGCCGCCGGATCCGGGTGTGGCGAACAAACCCCATGCAGCCCCGGACCGGAATTGAGCGAATCGGAATCATTGATCGGATTCTTCCAGCTCTTTCGGCCAGACGGCGGCGACCTCAACGGCCTTTTTGATGCCCTGCGGCAAGGAGACCAACTTTCCGACCGATTGCAGAGCGCCTACCAGGCCGCCGGTGATGATCGACGCCCCCAAGGCGGACGCGACGCGTTTTTCATCGTCCGCTCCCCGGCCCCCCTGTCGCCCGAACTGGCCGAGCACCACGCCGTGACCTGGATCCAAGGTTTGCAGCAACTCGCCGAGGCCGTCGGCGACACGCATGTCGCCCTGCGACTCACCTCGCCACCCAAAATCCGGGTCCTGGAAGGCATCCCCCCGAAACACCCCAAACAGCCACACGAACGCACCGAACTGCTGAACGTGTTCTTGGATCACGCCCCCGCCCTGACCGAAAAAGTCGCGGGAGTCGACCCGCACGCCGAATTGCTACGTCCGGCCTACTACTTCATCGCCTGCGATGCGATGCTTCGCGACTACCTGATGTGGCCGTTCTATGCCGAGCAAACGGGGCTGACCGACCCGTTTGAAAGCTATTTCACGCTCTGGGCCCATGGCGTCAAATTTCGAATCTTCCAGGAAAACCAAATCGACATCTATCTGCCCCGGCACCCGGAAGGCTCCCAGGACTGAGGTGCCCCCAACAGCGGATCACCCCCAACAGCGGATCGCTCAGTCGCCGGTCGACTAACCGGCCGGTTTCGGTTCTATCTTGATTCCACACCCCAAAGTCGGTTATGTCCCAGGCTTGATTGCAGCTCTGCCGGCCGACGGGTCGCCTGGAACACCATCACTCGCGACGGAACACACTCGACATGGATGTCTTGTCACACACGAAACGATTTTGCGCCCGCGGCACGCTAGCCGCGCTGCCCCTGCTGTTTCCACTGACGCTCGGCTTCGTCGTTCCCATCGCCCTGGCCCCCGAATCACGGGCACAGGAACCCGCAGCCGCCGCGGCCGAGAACGAAGACGCGGCTCCCTACATCGTGTTTGTTGCCGAGCCCGCTGCGTTCACCCGATGCGGCCCCGGCAACGACCACTATCGCACCGAACCCCTGCGCCGCGGGCAAGAACTGGAGGTCTATGTCGAGACCGCCGATGGCTGGCTGGGTGTCCGGCCGCCGGAGAATAGTTTTTGCTGGATGCCGGCCGACGCGGTGGAACTGTCCGCAGACGAAACAACGGCGACCATCCGCGAAGACAAAACGGTCGCTTGGATTGGAACCCGGCTGGGAAAAGCACGACGTTATCGCTGGCAAGTCCAGCTCGATGCCGGCGAAGTCGTTTTTGTGTTGGGAAAAAATGAACGCGAAGGATCAACGGGCAGCAAAACCTGGCTGCGAATCGTTCCACCCTCGGGCGAATTCCGCTGGATTCACCGCGGTGACGTCGTCGAGAGCGCCGAACAATTGGCCGAACGCGTGGCCCGTGCCGAACCCGACTTGCAACCTCGCAGCGACGTCGCCGCCGTCGCATTGAACACCGACACCGAAAACAGCACCGACGCGGATCCCAAACCTGCAAGGCTCCATGCCGCCGACGGCTCGCCGTCTTCCCTGCAACCGTTGGCGAAGTCCACACGCCGTGGGACACAGACCGATGCACTCCGCGAAACCGATGTGATTCCCGAATTGAAACCGGCGCCGGAAAACAGCGTTGCAGCCAACAGCATGGCGGACAACAGCGATCCCCGGCGGCCACAACCGCGGACGGTCGCCGATCGCGCGATCCAATTTCATCGAGGTGCACAAGCCGAGGACTTTGAAGACCGCGGCGCCGTGATCGGAAGCGGCTTGAAGGCGGGGTGGAAAGACGATTCGGTCGAAACAGCCGACGCCGGATTTTCCGCCGACGCGGATTCCCAATCCATCCTCAGCGCCGACCGATTGACTGAACTGCCGGCCAACGGTGCCGCGGCAGCCGCCTCGGCCATCGCGGAACCCCTGCGCCGCATGACCGATGTCGTGGCGAACTTCATCAGCCCGCCCCGGTTGGTCGAAATCGATTCCTCCCACGCCAACGCGTTTCAACCGAACTCGCCGGCCGATCGCCGCTGGATGGTCGGCTCGGGACGTTCGCTCGACACGCCGCCGGCGTCGCTCGCGTCCGCGCAGCCGGGTAGCTTGGCGCACTTGCCCCAAGCCCAATACCCGGCCCCGCCGGCTCCGCACACGCTGTCCGGGCAGGACCAGTCTCTGGCAATGCAGTCCCCCGCCGTGGCACCGTCGGGCGTGATGCAAACCGGAGCACTCCAGGCCACAACGTTGGCGCCCATCCCACCCCGACCCGCCGTGCCGTCGCGGATCGTGACGGTGGATCAAATCGCACGTGTCGAAGATGCGGTGGCCGGTGCCGACGTGGACGCGATCAGCCAAATCCTTTCCAAATTGATGGCCGAGGGCGCGTCCGCGGACGAACTGGATCCGCTGATCCGCCACACCGAACGGCTACTCCGTTCCGGCGACGTCAACAACGCGACGCGGACGCGTGAGGTGCTCAACCTCGCACAACGCTATCGCAACGTCGCCGCCCGGCGTGATGGCGCGACAACCATTCAATCCGCGTCGCTGGCCGGCAACGTTCAACCGATCGACACGGCGGTGCAACAAGCCGGCTCGCTCGCGACCACCGCATCCCAGCCGTCCGATGTCTCTCAAACACCGTTCAGTCCGTCGCCGGCCGCCGCATCGCTGCCGACCCAGTCGTCACTCGATTCGGCCACCGGCACCGCGACCGGCTACCTGGTCCAAGTCTATTCGTCGCGTGCCAACAGCCCGCCGTATGCATTGACCGACGACGCGGGACTGACGATCGCCTACGTCACGCCCTATCCAGGCGTGAACCTTCGCAACCATCTCAACAGCAAAGTCGCCGTCAGCGGCAACGAGAAACTGCTCGAAGGCATGAGCACCCCACACATCCTGGCCGACCGCGCCATCCGACGCTGAGATCGACGTTCAACCGCGATCGAAACCAGCCTATCTGTTTTCGGGTAGTGGACGAGGCGACGAGTCCTCTGCATCCTGGCCGACCGCGCCATCCGACGCTGAGATCGACGTTCAACCGCGATCGAAACCAGCCTATCTGTTTTCGGGTAGTGGACGAGGCGACGAGTCCTCTGCATCCTGGCCGACCGCGCCATCCGACGCTGAGATCGACGTTCAACCGCGATCGAAACCAGCCTATCTGTTTTCGGGTAGTGGACGAGGCGACGAGTCCTCTGCATCCTGGCCGACCGCGCCATCCGACGCTGAGATCGACGTTCATGCGCGATCGAAACCAGCCTATCTGTTTTCGGGTAGTGGACGAGGCGACGAGTCCTCTGCAGTCGGCACGGTGCCAGGGACTCGTCGCCTCGTCCACTACCGCCTACCTGAAACGCAAGGTGACAAGGAGCACTAGCTTCATTCGTCGCCAGACTCTGGGCCTTCGACGCTGCTTTCTTCGTCAAATTCCCCTTTGGGCTGCGACTCTTGCGGCCGAGCTTGCGGTTGCAATGAACTCGGGCGGCGTCCCAAGCTCGACGGAGCCCCGCCGCTGCGGCTTCGCGGATAGTGGGACGAAAACCAGTCCTGGTACTGCTCCTTTTTGATCGGAGGCTCTGCGCTGTCGTCGCGCGGGGAAAGGCGAGGCAATTCGCTTTCTGAAATCATCCCATCTTGATCGGCGTCCGCCCTATCAAACATTGCCGTGGCGATTCGGCGAAGGACCTCCTCCGGCGGCGTCCGTGAGGAAGCTCCGCGACTCGACCGATCAGCGAAACGACTGTTGGCAGAGAAACTGCGTGCGGGTTGCCGGGGGTTGGTCCTGAATCTTGTTATTTGGCCCATTTCCGAAGACTCCAGGATATCGGCGGATACGATCAGCTGAACCGCAGCGCTCCGATCGTCGGATTCTCGCGACATGATTCTGCCGATCATTTGCGCAGTGCCGTTCTTGATTCGCAGTGTGGTTTGATGAGTCAGCTGCGACGTGCCTTGAGGTCGCTCGGATTGATCGTCATCGCCACGGGGCGCCACAAACGACTTTGAGAAGTCCAGTTCAATGAGCACCTGGTTGTCCACGACCTCGGTCGTCAGCTTGATCAACGTTCCAATACTGACGTCCTGGTAGACATTCGATTCACGGCCGCTGCCGGTTCGCACGGTACCCGTTCGCACGGTGCCGGTTCGCACGGTGCCGGTTCGAATCGCCACCGTTTCGCCTACCTGAAGCATGGTCTGCTGCCCTTCCAAGACCGTCAGCTCAGCGTGATTGGCGATCGTCGCCTTGCCCTGAGCGGTGAGGTCACTGACCGCATCCATCACCTCTTCGATTGGTCCTGACAACCGGAGACGATCGTCATGATCAAGTTTACCGTTGGACTCGACTAACAGCACCTGAACTCGAACAGAGTGCGTTTCCGATTCCTCCCCATCCTCCGCTTGCATCCTTAGCGGCATCATCAGGCAGAACAACACACAACAGGTAGCAGGAATGCGTACGTTCATCTCAACTCCTCGATTGCCGGTTTGCACAGTCGTCTCCAACCACTATAGACATCTTGGAGACGTCGCAGTCGCAACAACGACAAACCGAAGCAGGTTTGCGGCGTCGTTGCGGCTTTCTCCGATTTTCGTGGAGTCGAAAACGCGTGGCATTGGCGAACGCAATTCACGAGAAAACAAGATCACTCTGCGTTACGGCGACTCGGCGTATCCTCATCCGGCGGACGCATCGAGCAATGGAGGCAGATCCATCAACCGGTCGATAATGTGTGTCGGTTTCGCCTGGGCGAGCAACTCGCGTGACTGAGCGCCTGTCGTGATCCCGATGCACATCGCACAGCCGGCGTCTTGGCCTTCATGAATGTCGATTTGAGAGTCACCGACTTTCGCCACGTTCTCGGCAGACTGAATCGACAGATCCTTCATCGCCTTGATGATCATGTCGCCGTGAGGCCGACCGCGGCTGACATCCGATGCCGTAACCAGACCGTCGAAATCCTCGCCGACACTCCAGCCGATCTTGCGGATCAAGTTGCTCGCGGTGTCACGGTCATAACCGGTGTTCAACACGACGCGGACCCCACGTTGACGAAGCTGTCGAAACAACTCACTCGCGCCCGGCTGCTCCTTCACATCCAACTCGTCATAGGCGCTCCGCAAACGCACTTTGAAATCGGCAAAGATCGCGGCGATCTCTTCTTCGTCGTGGGCGTTGCCGTCGAGTGCCAGGACATCGCGAATGGCTTGTGACTTCTCTTTCCCGGCCCCTGTCGCTTGCACTTGAGCTTGCGTGAACTGATATCCGGCAGCATTGATCGCGGCACGAACAGTCTTGTAGACCACGTTGTCCTCGTCCACCGTTGTTCCTGCCATGTCAAAGACGACTAATTCAATCACCGTAAATTTCCTGAAGGTGTTGCTTGGCGAATCCAGCGCTTCCGGTCATGCCTTTGCCGCCGATCGCGGTTGCGACATGGATGTCTCGATCCAATGTGTGTTGAAAAATACCCTTGGGGTGTTTTGATTGGCAATACATCCCCGACCAAGTCCGTTCGATCTCCCAGTTCGGCAGATCCATGATCTGTCGCCCTTCGCAAACGAAGAACCGATTGATCGGCATCTGAATCTCGTCACTCAGCTCATCCGATCGAGCCGCCGGGGCATACTCGTGCGAATCCCCTAAGATGATGTGTCCGTCGACCTCTTGTTTGAACAGGATGTGGACGCCCCATTTTTTCCAAAAGCTTTCCGGATCTTCACGTTGTTTGATGGAACGATACGACGGACAGGCGGCAAAACTTTCATAGCGTCGAATCGACTGCCCGGTCAAAACGTTGCCCGGCAACGCCCCGACCGATTGTGCCGCGAGCATCACCATCTGCAATTTGACCGCTTCGATGTCGCTGGTTTGAAACAATTCGGGAAACAGCAATCGAAATTCCACGCCCGAACAGACGATCGCTTTTTCGGCGTGCAGCATGCGGCCGTCGGTGCAGTGGGCCGTGACCGTCGAGGCGGACTGCCGATCCAAACGCTGCACGCAGGTTCCCAAGGCAATCGCCAAGCCGAACGTTTCTCGCAAGTAGTCGTGCAAGCGAAGAATCATCTTGCGTGGGTCAACGGAAATCTCCTCGGGAAAAAACAGCCCCGCCAAACAATATCCGTCGTTCAACAACGGGTATCGCCGCTTGCATTGATCTTTGGTCCACAACTCGGATCGATAGCCTTCCTGACGATTGATCGCGTGCAGTTCCTCGATCAACGCGACCTCCTCGGCATCCGAAGCCAGGTAGACGCTTCCTTCTTGCCGAACCGACAGATCAAATTCCGCTTGGATCGACTTGTAGATCTCCAAGCTCTCTCGGCCCAACCGTTGCCAGGTCGCGTCCATGCCGGACGGAACGACTTGTCCAAAGTTGCGAACGGTCGCCCCTTGAGGCTGCAGGTTCTTGTCGACCAACACCACCCGCATGCCACGAAGCAGTGCTTGATAGGCATGAAACGTCCCGAGAACGCCTGCCCCGACCACAATCAGATCAAATTTGCCTTCAATCTCCACGCCGAGTCTCTTGCTGTGCCTTGGTTCAACGAAAAACGCAATCTTCGGTCCGGCGAGTAGAACAGGATGGCGGCCCGTTGCCGACTGTTCGGGTGTCCTGCCAGAAAGGTTTTTCGCATTGCAGACAGAGATTGCGAACAGATTGATAGAAAGTTGGCGGTATCGACAGACACCGCCGGCCATCAGGGGGGACATGAAACACGCCTCTGGTTCGTCACGAGGTGGGAATCGCCCGGGATCGGGTTAGACTATGCGGTCGTCTTATCTCACCCGGGTACCCCATGCTCACAGTCTCATGTCCCAGCTGCGGCGACCCCGCTCGTCTGCCGGCCACATGCCTCCCTCACGACTGTTCGGTTCAGTGTCCGTCGTGCGGCGCGACCCTGCCGGCTGAGCGATGGCTGGAACAGCTGCCGCCGATGGCGATTGTGCTTTCGCCCAAGGGCAGTGAACCCGAGGGCAGTGAACCCGAGGGCAGTGAACCCGAGGGCAGTGACCCCGACGGCAATGAAATCGACTTGGATGCGGAAATCGATCTCGACGAGGTCGCGTCCCCTTCCGGCGTCTCGATGATCGGCATCGAAGACGATGAATTTCCGACTGACCGGCCCCAACCGCGGCCGTCGATCGATCAGATCGAACACGCTTGGGAATCGCCCGATGCCTGGGAGCCCCAAGATCCGATCTCCGATGCGGACGTCTTTGGCGATCACGACGACGACGAATTCAATGTCATTGATGATCAGCCCCCGACGCAGACGGTTCCGCTGGCCAACGACGATCAATCGTTCTTCGAGCGACACCATTGGGGACGTCGGCAGCGGAACTCGATCCGGCTGCTGAAGATCGCTTCGCCGACCCTGATCGCGGTCCCGATCATCGCGGTGATTCTGTACGCGTCAGGCGCCAATGCCTTGTTTGATCTCTTGGGACAATCAACCGACCCGGTCGCGGCCCGAGAACAATCCGAGACCGATCAAAACCGAGACCGCGCTGCCAAACCCGCTCCGGCGTCCCCCAAGACGCAGCAGTCGGCCGGCGGCGGACGCGTCGCCCCGGACGCGACGGGCTCCCCCAGCGACGATTCAACCAGCGACGATTCAACCAGCGACGATGCAACCGGTGAGGATTCATCCGGCGAGGATTCAACCAGTGCCATGGATCCAGTCACCGTCGTCGCTGACGATGACGCGGCGGCACACACAAACTCAGACCAAAGCGACGATCCCATCACGCCAGCGGAAGCCGATGCCGAACTGGTTTCATCCGATGGACCGTCGGCGGAAACGCCCACCCCTGATCTCACCACCACCAATCGCACCGACGTCGAAGTCATGGACGTCGACCAGGTGATCCAAAGCATCAAACGAACCGGGGAAGCGATCGCGGAGGAACAGTCGACGACCGCGGAGGAGCCGTCCGCGTTGACGATTGCGATGCGGGCCAAACAGCAGTGGAAAGAGCGTCATCAACAACCGCAACGGCAGCCGGATGCGGCCGAGCAGGAAAGGGCGTTGCTCAACGGTGCCACGCTTACCTTTCCCAGTGAACCTCCCTCGGCCGATTCAGTGTTGCAAACCAGCGCCCAGTCAAACATCGCTCCCGAACCGACTGCTCCTGAACCGACTGCTCCTGAACCGACTGCTCCTGAACCAACCCAGACGGCGGAAACGAAATCGAAAAACTTGGCAGCCGAAGCGCCCCAGACGCCGACAATCCCCGCCCCTGAACTCGACACCGCCGTATTGACCGAAGCCTGTGCCGAGGCGATCCGGGCGATCAGCCGCTGGCAGGCTGACGATTCGAAAGACCAATCGGCGCGGCAACGGATGCTGGCGCAGTTGCAGGCCTATCGTTCGGTTTCACGGATCGGAAGCTTGGAGTTTGCGTCGGACAGCCCGAGTGTGGCGAAACTTCTGAAGACACTGATGGAGTCCGACGCGTTGCAAACGTTGGAGCCACTGTGCAGCGAATGGATCAACTGGGGGCGTCGTCAGACTGATGGAATGTTACTGATCGGGCGATTGAAAACAGGGGAAACCGAATCGTTTTTTGAACTCGCCGACGGGTCGCAACTTCGAATCCGATCGTCAAAGGAAATCCACGTGCCGACCGAGTCACGTTGTGTGGCGATCGGTAGAATCATTTCCACCGAAGACATACCACTGGTCCAGCTGTTGGCAGGCGTGGTGGTACCTTAATCCACTTTCCACCACCCAATCACTGCCTCGCGTGGACTTGTCATGCCGGATCCCCAACCACCGACCGTGCCCCAGACTGTCGAAACCGCGAGTGTTCCCGAGGCCGCCGAAACCGCTTCCTTGTTCGGCACATTGACGTATGGGTTGTCGCTGCCGGAGCGGACCGCGCGGAGCGCGTCAGCGGTCGTCGGAGGATTGGTCAACGAGACGGCAGGCTGGTTGATCCCGGCCGCGTTCCGATCGTCCAAGACCTACTCGGCATTCGTCCAGCAAGCGTTGGACATGATGATCCATGACGTCGGCGGCGTCGAAAATCCGAACGCGGTCGCGGCCGACGAAGAAGCCCAGTTGGCACAGAAGGCGGTCGGCGGGCTGTTGGATTTGGCCGGCGCTGCGACGCTGCACCTCTCGCCGATCACGGTCCTGGCGGTGTTCAACGACGTTGCCTATGGCTCAAGCCACTACCTGAAACGGCTCAGCGACGAACTCAAACGTGAAGGGATCATCGACGAATCATCCAGCATCGATCATGTCTCGGATCTGGTCGATGCACTCGAAAAAACCGGCGCCCGAGCGTCGGGCGCGGCCAACGCGCCGCCGTTGAGTGTCGACGCGATGACGGAAACGATCTCGCAACTCACGCTTGAGATCCAGAACGTGGACCCGCGCAAGTTGATTCCGCAAAGCGAGATCAAACGGTTGTGGAACGAAATGGAAGCCGCCGCCGGCCAAGCGCACGTCGGGATCTGGGACGTGAGCACGACGATGACGATGTTCGCCATCGATCGCTTGTCGTTGTCCACGCGGGGCGCGTTGTCGACCGTCCGCGTCGCCGGAAGCCTGCTCGATGAACATTTCTTTTCCCACTACGGCGACGCGTTGACGGAGATCTCCGAGAAAGGTTTCTACGAAACCCTGTCGGCGTCGTCGGAGCCCTATCTGGAGGCCGCCTGGCATAACTTTGATTCCAGCCGCGAAACCTGGACCGAAGAATTGATCACCGGACGGATGCCCAAGAAGTTTTGGACCCGCTTTGCCGAGTGGTTCAAAAGCCGACGCAAGCCGCCCGTTGCGTAACCCGATCGGAACGCCGCCGCCGTGCTAAACTGACACTCGCCGCCACGATTGTCCCAGCTACGTCCGAGAGGTCCACGCCATGCCGGCTTTCACCGTTTCACGAACGACGCACATCCAATCCGATCCCGAGACCGTGTTTTCCATCCTCAGCGATTTCGCGACGTGGAAAACCTGGTCTCCCTGGTTGCTCACCGACAAGGACGCCAAGGTCACGCTGCAGGGCGATCCGACCGCGGTGGGTGGCGGATACAGCTGGGACGGCCCCGTCGTGGGCGCGGGCGAGATGGAGCACCAGGAACTGCATCGACCGACCGCGACGCAATCGATCGGCACCATCGACGCGCAGCTGCGTTTCACGCGTCCTTGGCGGTCGCAATCCAAGGTTCATTTCGAAGTCAAGAAAGCTCGGGACGAAGACGGCCAAAACGGGACGCTGGTCCGCTGGGAGATGCAGGGAGCGCTGCCGTTTTTCATGTTCTGGATGAAATCGATGATGGTGAGCTTGATGAGCATGGATTTCGACCGCGGGCTGCGGATGCTGAAAGAACGGGTCGAGACCGGTGACGTCGCAACACAAACCGTGGTCAACGGAATCGCTCAATCACAGCCCTACTTCATCGTCGGAAAATCCGGCCGGTCGACGCTGGCCGACATCGGGCCCTCGATGGACGACACGATCAAACAGGTCCATCAATCACTTGAGGACGCCGGCATCGCGACCGATGGCCAGTGGTTGTCGGTTTACGACGACATGGACCTCAAGACACAAACGCTGTCATACACCAGTGGCATGGTGGTCGACGAAGGCACGGCAACGCCGCCGGGCTTGACCGCGCGCTCCCTGCCAGGCTTCAGTGCCATGCACGTCACCCATACCGGACGCTACGAACATCTGGGCAACGCCTGGGCAGCGGCCTATCAGAATTTGCGAGCCTGCAAACGCAAGGTCCACAAAAAACTGCCCGGCGTGGAACTCTACGCCAATAGCCCCGAGAACACTCCGCCCGAGGCGTTGGTGACGCAGTTGTACGTGCCGCTGAAATGACGATCGCTTCGGGCGATTGCGACTCGGCTGCATCACTGCTTGCGCGGAATGGTCGAACGGTCGCCTGTGACCGGGCCAAGCGAGCGATACACTACTTGCTCGGGTTCATTTCCTTGAGCGATTTGCCTAGCCGTTTGCGGCCGGCTGCGGTCGTTTTTCGCCGCGGGGTGGTTGTGGTGGCGGAATCATTTCCCAGCAACGCGGCAAGGGTGGGCTGGACTTCCTGTTCCGTCTCCGGCAGACCGATTTGCTCGACCGCATCGCTGACGCCGAGAACCACCGACTGGCGCACTCCTTCTCGAAGCCACTGAAAAAAATTCATATTCATGAGTTGAATCCGTTCATTATTCAAAAAAGGGGGACCGCGCGGGCGGCTGACGATCGCTTCATCGGCATCGCGTCACGCCGGTCTTGACTCTCTTGTTTGCCTTCTAAGATCCCGGCGTCGGCGGCGTCCAGACTGATTTCAGTGCGACGGGTCGTCGGTGGGCGGGTCAACCCACTCGAACTCCGCAAAGGGCAGCACACGGACGCTATCCTGACGGTTTTCCGAGCGAACACCGATCATCCGCGGCAAATCGGGATCGCTTTCGGCGGCCGCCCGGATCGCATCGATGCCGCAAACAAAAAAGGCGGTGCTGCACGCTTCGGCGTCGGTGGCGTTGTCGGCAATCGCCGTCAACGACAGCAGTTCGCCAGCCGGATACCCGCTTCTGGGGTCAATCACGTGCCCGTAACGTCGCCCGCGGTGGTGAAAGAATTGTTTGCCCGAACCGCTGGTCGAAAGCGCCTCGTCGCGGAGACGAATGCCGGCCAATCGCTGCTTGGGCTTGGTCGGATGCGAAATGCCGACCGCCCAGCCCTGCCGGGTGTCGGCGAGCTGGTCGCCGCGGGCGATCACACTGCTGCCGCCGCCGTGAATCAGAAAGTTTTGCAGCCCCCGCGCGGTGAGAGTTTCGGCGAGTTCGTCGAGTGCGAATCCTTTGCCGATCGCTCCCAGATTGATTTCCATCCCCGGCCGCTCGAAGGCGACCGAGCGATGTTCGTCGTCGAGCCGGACGGCGGTGTAACCCACCCGGTCTACCGCGGCTTGGACCTCCGCAGCGGTCGGTTTTCTTCCCCGCCGTTCGGTGAAGCCCCAAACCCGCACCAGCGGGCCGGCGGTGATATCAAACGCACCGGCCGTCTTTTCGCTCCATGCGATCGACCGCTGGATCAAACGGTACGTGCTTTCGGAAACCGAGACCGGTCGCTCACTGGCGACGGCGTTGATTTGAGAAATCTCGCTGTCTTCGCGATAGACCGTCAAATCAGCTTCGATCCGGTCGAGCAATTCCAAGGCTTCGAAGGCAGCCTCGACCAGATGCGCGTCGGATTCAGCCAGCAACACCGAGAATTCTGCCGCCATCGCGTGGTGTGAAATCGTGGTCAGCATCGTGGCGTCGGTCGTCAGCGGCAAAAACGCGGCAAGTGTGGGATTCAGGTCGTCAAGACTGTCGGCGATTGCCCGAACCGGTCAAGGCCAGCTCCAACGAGGCCAAGCAAAAACCGTCCAAACACGGGCTCGGACGTCCCAAAATGGCCCGAACCCGGCCGGCCGATTGAATCTCTATTATTTCCGCCCGGGGAAGGCAAAACGATGGGTTGTCAAGAATTGATCTATCCCGCACAATCTCGCCTCAAGAAAGACCCACCGAGTCACCGAAAAACGGTGGGTACGGAGCGGTGGCTGAGTGGTCGAAAGCGCCGGTTTGCTAAATCGGTGAACGGGTCAAACCGTTCCGCAGGTTCAAATCCTGTCCGCTCCGCTTGAGCGTCTCCCACGGAGACACTCAAAAAAATGAATTCGGTGGCCGTTAGATCCTTGGCGGTCTTGCGGTCATCGACGACAGACGCGGGCTACACCCCACGTCGCGATGAGAGTGTAGCTCAGTTGGTAGAGCATTCGACTTTTAATCGAATGGTCCTGGGTTCAAGTCCCAGCACTCTCACTTTGTTTGCCCCGCGGTCGCGAAACGCTCGACGGTTTCGTGACGCGAGTGGCTCTTCCGGCCAGAATTCATGTGGCCAACATCGATGTGGCGGCGCGTCGTGGGTTACCCCGATTGGGTAACGCTGTGAAGCATTTTTTAGCGGTAGGGCGCGAGCCCTCCGGTGTTTCGGGAACGATGAGGAACCGGAGGGCTTGCGCCCTGCCGCTAACACCTCGCAAAACGCTGGGAATCAATGCTTCACAGCGTTGCCGACAGGGGCTCAAACCCAACATCGCTAAGTCAAGCGTCGCAGCGCCCGTAGGCTCGTGATCTTCCGCAAAACGATGCGTTACCGCGTCACCGCGTCGGGCGCCCCCAACAGCACCGCCATCGCACTGCCGTCGGTGGTGTGGGACAGGCACAGCACGTAAGGCGACGTCAGCGGCCCCGGCATCTGACGAAATTGAATTTCCGGATGCGTGCGGTCGTGCCGCGTCGGGGGAATCGTCTTCCCGGCCAATGACAGCACGCCGGTCGCCAGCTCGATCACTCCCGACGCCGCGCCGGTGTGACCGATGGACGCCGAAACCGCCACCAGTGGGCACGTCACCCCGACTTCGGCCAGCGCGGCCGCTTCGCCCGCATCGACCTGTCGGTCCCCGACCGCATGGCTGGCGACCAGCCCGATCTGGTCGGGCGTCACCCCCGATTGGTCCAACACGGCCTGAATCGCCAAGCGGATCGCAGGGCCGGCCTGCCGCGAGTTGGCTGGATCGAGCTCCGATTCACGGTGGCCGCTGCGAACGGCGTCGGTGGCACTGAACCGCGAAGCCGTCGCGAGCACGGTGGCCAGCACGTCGGCACCGCGACGCTCCGCGTGGCGGCGGGTTTCCACCACCAACGACGCGGCGCCTTCGCCACCGACGACGCCGGGGGCGTCGGGATCATGCGGCCGAGACAGCTCTTCAATCGCCAGTTCGCCGCGGACCGGGACGGGTGAATCGCGATGGTACAGCATGCGGGTCGAGCCGATCCGGGTCCCGGTGGCACCGACCAGCACCACGTCGGCAATCCCCCGCTGCAAGTACGATTCCGCCTCCAGCAGCGCCGCCGGACCGGAGACGTCGCCCAGGACCAGCGAGTTATTGGGACCTTGAGAATTGATCGAAATCCCGACTTGGCAAGCCGGCATGTTGGGCAGGTACTTCAACATCCACAGCGGCATCACCTCGCGCCGCGCCACTTCACCAAATCGCTCCGGATGCAGCTGCCCCGATTCATCCAGGCAACCGCGGATCGAATCGGCCAATTCTTCCGGCGGGTTGAAAAAAATCTCGCTCCCATAGACCGCACCGAGTCGCTGGGGAGAAACCTCGCCGGAGTCCGTCGCGGGGATGGCGTCGGAAAGCCCGGCGTGCTCGATCGCCAACTGGGCCGAAGCGAACGCCGTTTGAATTTCGCGGCACATCACCTTGAGTGCCTTACGCGGCTTGACGTATTGCTTGGGCTGGAAATCGACGATCGGCGCCCCGACCCAAACGCCATCGATCGCATCGTCAGGCCCCGGTGTCGCCTCCCCATCGGTCCTGTCGGCCAGCGACCGGACCCCGCTGCGGCCGTCCAGCAGTGCCTCAAAGAACTTTGCTTGCCCGATGCCGATCGCGCTAACAATCCCAACCCCGGTGATCACGATGGGTTCGTGCGGCATAGCAGTGGAAGGTGGCATTCGAGGAGAAGCGGGTGGAAGGCACAAATCGAGCCGCGAGTATGATTTGTCCTCCACTCGATGGCTAGACGTGGGGTAAGCATCCTGCTTGCCATCCCCAGAAAGTCAGGTAAGCATCCTGCTTGCCATCCCCAGAAAGTCAGGTGAGCATCCTGCTTGCCATGGAGCCGACTCGCAAGCTGGAAGCTTACGGCAGGTTAGAGTTTTCGGTCGTAGATCCGCTGAGTCTTCATCTTGTGCGCCCCGCCGCGCTCGATCGTGCCCCGGGACAGGCGATTGCTCTCCAGAACCCAGGAGAATTCGCCGGTGTGGATGCCGAACTCGATCGCGTCGGGCAAAATCCGAGCCAACGTCACCAACCCCAGCCCCCAACTTTGGTATTTGGGCAAGACGTTGGTGCTGACCAGCCGCAAGCGGTCGATCTTGCGTTTTCCCAGCATCAGCTTGAGCCATCCGAACGGCAACAAGTGCCCGTTCATATGAATCAGCAACTGGTTGTAGTCCAACAATCCGAATCCCGCCCCGACCGGCTCGCCGTCAATCTCCGCGATACTCGTCAGCTCGGGAACGATCAACAGTTTCAACTGCTTGGATTGATGCTCCAGTTCCTCCTGGCTCATCGGAACGTAGCCCCAGGTCCGTTGCAGCGACTCATTGTAAATCTTCAGAAACGCCTGAACGTCTTCGTCAAATCGGGCGCGATCGATGGGTCGGCACTTGACATTGAAACGCCGCGTCGATTCCTCGATGACGAACTTCAACTTGGGATCGATGGTCGCCAGTTGGTCCATCGTAGCGTCGTAACAAAACACATCCTGGCACTTTTCGAATCCACACGCTTCGATCAACTTTCCGTAGTAGGCGTGGTTGTAGGGGATCAGAAACGTCGGCGGCGTGTCGAAACCGTCGACCAGCAATCCGACTTCGTAATTCAGACTCGGATTGACCGGGCCACGCACGTCCGTCATCCCTTGCCCGCGCAACCAATCGGCCGCGGCGTCAAACAGACAGCGACTGACATCGACGTCATCGATGCATTCAAAGAAGCCGAAAAACCCCCGCTGTTCATTGTGGTGCCGGTTGTGGGCATGGTTGACGATGGCGACCACACGCCCGACCACCCGGCCATCCTTGCGTGCCAAGAACGCCTGGCTGTCCGCATCCTTGTAAAACGGGTGCGAACCGAATCCGCAAAGCTGCTTGCGTTCACTCCAGAGCGGCGTCACCCAATTCGGATCGCCCTTATAAAGCTCACGTTCCAGTTTCAAAAACGCCCGGCGGTCGAACCAACTCCGCACCGGCGTGCACTGAATCGCTGAAGAGGAATTCGCTGTGGAAGGCGTCGCTGTTGAATCGTTCATCATCCATCCCGTAAATCGTTCCGCTCGGTACCGCCCGGCGACAAGGTCCTGATCGCCCGGGGACAAGGTCCTGACCGCTCAGTGGCATGGCCCTGTCGTCGCGCCGGATCCGTGATACTATCTTCCCGGCGCGGTCGGGCACACCCGGATGCCTCGGTCCCGGCCCCCGATTCGATCCGTTTTTCTTTTTGCCCCTGCCTCGACTCTTGCTGTCCAGCACCAGTAACCCGACCGTCAAACACCTGGTCAAGATGCGGGACAACCGCGCGCGGCGGAGAGCCGGGCGGGTGCTGGTCGACGGCTGGCGCGAGACACAGCGGGCAATCGAAGCGGGACTTGATCCGATCGGCATCTACGTGGTCGCAGGTCGCGGCGATGCGGCGCCGACTCACCCGCAATCCGACGCCGAACGCTTCGTCACCGAATCGGCGGCCGGGGCGTTGGTCGAAGTCAGCCCCGCGGTGATGCAAAAAATCGCTTATGGCCAATCCGAGCGCGGCGTGGTCGCCGAATTCGCCGCCCCCGAGTGGGGCCTGTCCGAATTACAGCTGCCGGATGCTGGATTGGTGTTGATCCTGGACCAGATCGAAAAACCAGGCAACATCGGCGCCGCCTTTCGCTGTGCCGACGCGGCCGGCGCCGATGCCGTCATCTTGTGCCCCGCCGCAGCCGACCGCTTCAATCCGAATGCGATTCGCAACAGCCTGGGCGCGGTGTTTTCGGTGCCCTCGGCCACGGCAGACGAACCGCACGCCAAAGCATGGCTGGCCGAGCACGGGTACCGCATCTGCGCCGCGCGCGTTGAATCGTCGCGTCCCTTGTGGCAAGCGGATTTGACGGGACGTCTGGCGATGGTGATCGGCAGCGAAGCGCACGGGCTCGGCGATCACTGGCAGAGCGACGACGACGTGACCGTCGATGCGATTCGAATCCCGATGGCGGGAAACGTCGACAGCTTGAACGCCTCCGTGTCCGCCGCCGTGTTGCTGTACGAAGCCCAACGTCAACGTCAGGCAGCCCGTTCAAACTAGTATTCCGTGTCAGCAAAATTCTCGGGTAGTGGACGAGGCGACGAGTCCTCTGCCAAATTTTCGGGTAGCGGACGAGGCGACGAGTCCTCTGCCAAATTTTCGGGTAGTGGACGAGGCGACGAGTCCGCTCGTTACGATCACTCGCCGATGCGATACAGCGCGTGGCGGGTGCGTTGCAGCAAGCCACCCTCGACGGGCACCGGGCTGGCCACGGTAAACGGTTCGTTGTCGGCCAAGCGGTTGGTTTGGACGACGTCGGGGCTGCTGGAATCCAACGGACCGACGACGTACGTCGTGGCGTCTTCGCTGGTCACGTACAAATGTTTTCCGGCCACCAGCGGTGAGCTGCTGAACCCGATCCGGGACTTCGGCAACTGCACCGTCCAGATTGTCTTTCCGGTCTCCAGTTCCACCGCCGAGACGGTGCCCTTGGCGGTCTTGCCGTCGGCGATGATGTAGACGCGATCGCCATCGATCGCGGGTGTCGGCACGTCGCTGCCAAGATCGTCGCGGTGCCACACGATGCTTTCGCGTCCCTTGCCGGCGACAACGTCACTGATTCGACAGGTCGTGACGGTGGCCCCGCGTGAGTACGGACAAACGATCAAATCACCTTGCACCGCGGGCGAGGCGATGGAGCGAAAAAATTTCTCTTGGTCGGGATTGAATCCGCCGACGCGTCCCAGTTCACGACCGTCGCTGGCCGCGTGGATGGTCAAGTGGTCGGCCCCCATCACGGCGATCAGATTTCGGTCTTCCAACGCGATCGGCGTGGCATAACTTTGCGCCGCCTCTTCGGGGGCTCCCAATCGGCGATCGACCTTCCAGGCCACGTCACCGGTCGCCCGATCAAAGGCCACCAGATAGCTGGGACCGGACTGCATCACCGCGACGACGACCAAATCGTTGATCAAGGTCGGACTGGAACCCAAGTCCCACCACAGCGTGTCCTCCCCATACTTTTTCTGCAAATTGACTTGCCATTGAATCTCGCCGTCCAGGTCAACACAGGCCAGATCTCCGCTGCGGAAATAAGCGTACACGGCCTTGCCATCGGTGACCGCCGACGGGTTGCTGCCGCCGCCCTTGCGATGCTTGTTTCCGCGATCGCTGCCCAAGGCGGTCGTCCACAGTCGCTGGCCGCTGTGAACATCAATCGCCAGCAGCGTGTTCTGCCCCTCGGCCCCTTCGGTCAGAAAGGCCTTGGAATCGGCCAGGACAGGTGTGCTGCCGCCCAGACCCGATAGTGCCGTCGTCCACGCGATGTTCGATTTCTCGCCCCACTTGATCGGATAAGACTCCCCCGCGGCGACGCCATTTTGATTGCCGCCACGCCATTGCGGCCACGGACTGTCGTCTTCGGCCATTGAATAGGATGGGACACCGAGCGAAACGGCCGCAGTGGCAAACAGGACGAACGCGATTCGAAACGACCGCATGGCGGGATTCCTCTAAACAGCTGGGAAAGCGGAGATGGGGGTGGGGTGATCGCCTGAGAGATCAGGGATCCATCTGTTATGATGGACGTCGCGAAATAATACCAGAGGAACCGCGGGTCGCGGTCCATTCCAGGCGGAGCAGTCGACCGAAGCGGGCCGCAAACTCGGCTCATCCACTCCCAATTGATGACGATCGTCGAAATGAGACTCCAGCGTTTGCGAAATTCAAAGCGGTTTAGTGGACCGTCGGGGCCGGCCATCGGCCTGCTCGCCCTGGCCATCGCGTGGGCACCGATGCCGACTCAATCGCAAGACACAACCCCGGCGCCACCCACGGCCACCGAAACACCATCCGACGCGGACCGCGGGACACGGTTTCCCGAATCGCTCGACCAGCCCCGCAACTTGGCCCGGGATCGTTACGTCGATCGCCAACGGGCGACCCTGGAGATGTGGCGACTGCGAAAACAATCTCGCCAAGCGGTCCAGGATGCGGCCCGCCACCCGGACCCCGAAGTCGCCGAGCGTGCCGCCTGGATCCTGAAACAATGGCGCAGTGCCTCGCTGCCCGGCGTCGCCCAAGGTCCCGCCGAACTGCTACTCGATCGAGGCAGCCCGTCGGCGTTGGCATCGGTCATGGAACAAGGTGCCTTTGATGCCGTCTTGGTCGCCGTCGAAGAATCAGCCGGGACGATTGAGTTCGATCAAATCAAACAACGGGTCGTCACCTTGTTGTCCCAGCGCTATCCGTTTTACTGCGACAAAGCGTTTGCCGCGGGGACCGAAGCGGACCTGTTGAACCTGCTCGACGCGGTCGCCATCGATCGCAACGTCGCGACCGCCTGGCACGACTTGAAACGCTACCTGCACCCGGCCCAACCCAAGTCCACCAACGACATTGAACCACTGCCCTCGGCTGACCAGCTGCCCTCGGCCGCATCGCTCTGGAGTCCGGCCGAACGAGCAACCTGTCTCGCACAGTTCGCGATGCTGCGTGGCGACGTGGAACAATCGATCGCCCATGCCCGAGCGGCCGGTGATCCTGTCGTGTTGCGGATCGCTCGCATGCTGGGCGACCGCTGGCAGGAGATCGCAGACGACGCCTTTGAAAGCGCCGCTTCCGCCGCGACCCCGGACGCACGGATCGAGGCCTACGCGTGGGCCTTGGCCGCCACCGCACGCACGGGTGATCAAGTCCGCTTTGACCGAGCCCAATCGCAACTGTTGGCGATCCAGCCGGACGAGCCGGACGCCATCGATGATCTCCGCTGGCGGGCGTTGGCCATGCACGCCCGCATCGACGAAGCGATCGACGTGATGGCCGCGCGCGACCCGGCCGCCGCGGCCAAGATCGCTTGCGCCGCATCCCGATTCCGACGCGCCGAGCAGCTCTGTGGTTACCCGCTGGAACAAATCGCCAGCGACCTGGACGGCTGGATCAAGGACGCGTACATCGATCAAGCCAACTTGCCGGCCGGGTCCATCGCGCCCTCGATCGAGCGTCTGTATTCCTTGGCGCGACTGCTGGTCAACATCGGTGACACAGACAACGCGCAGCGAATTTACCGTCGCTTGACGCCCCGCCAAGTGATCATTTCTCCCTACGGTGCTTCGCTGCGAGAGCAAACCCTTGTCGAACTCGATCTGATCAATCGCTTTGACTGGATGCTCGACATCGCGGTCGCAGCCGGGGAAAATGCGATGACCCAGCGAAGCCAGTACATCATCGCCCAAGCCCTCAACACCGAATCGGAGGCATTCCGCAAGGTACTCGATCGGATCAAACTGATCCGACCGGCACATGATTTCCGCAAACGATTCCGAATCACATTCCAATTGTTCCGGGGCAAACAACCGGACGGGTTTGGTGACTCGGACGACTTTGAATCGTTGCTGGAATTGTTGCTGCACGACGAACAGAGCAAACGCAGCGGCGGTCGCACGTTGCAAGTCGAACAGATCTCACTGGATCTCGACATCGTCGACATGTTCATCCGCCAAGGCCGGGTGGAACTCGCCCGCGAAGGCCTGGCCGCGTTGACGCGTGCCCGAGAATTGGACGCGTTGATTTCGTCTGCCGAAACAGAATCCGAACAGGGCGACAATCGGGCCGCCGAAGGACTCTGGCAACAAGTCGCCCGCCAATCCGCCCAGTACACGCCGACCAATGCATTGATCACCGTCGATCACGGACTGTCTTACGCCAAATCGATCGTCGGCAGTTGGATCCTGGCCAAACGCGCCGGCCATCGCGAGATCGCCGAGCAATTGGAAAGCCGATTGCGTCTGATGCTGACGTCTCCCTCGATGAACTTTCGCAAAGAACTGGCGGACCATTTACGAGATACCGGACAGCACGAACTGGCCGTCGAAGCGCTCCGCGATCTTGCCGTGTCGGCAAGTTTCGGCGGTGACGACGCGCCCGATTTCTTTCGCGTCGCGGTCACCTACGTCGGCTTGATCGATGATCTGAAAGAAACTCACCCGGTCGCCTTGGACGAGTTGCAGATCGATTCATACGATGCGGTCAAATGGAGCGACCTGGCTGTCTTGGGATTATTAAAAACGTCCCGGTACCACGACACCGCGTTCATCTCCGTCCCGCTGAGTGTGCGCAAGACATTCCTGCAACACGCGATCGAAACCGCGGACGAAACATTGGCGCGTCATGCGATCGATCAAATCGAATCGTACGATCCGATGAACATCGATTACGGCGAACGGATGCTGCCCGAACTCCGAAAAGCGGGCTTGGATCAACTCGCCGATTCGGCATTTGATCGCCTGATGGATCACGGACTCGAACAGATCCGACGGTACCGCACCGATGCCACGACGTTGAACAACTTGGCGTGGGCGGCGGCGATGAACGAGCGACGCCTCGACGAAGCCCTGGAACTGTCCGAGCGCGCCGTCCTGCTGGAACCCGACAGCGTGATCTATCGCGACACGCTCGCCGAAGTGCTGTATCTGTTGGGTCGAACCGAAGAGGCGTTGGCGATCGAGTCGGCTTGTTTGCTGGACGAACCCGACGAATGGCACCTGCACGAGCAAATCGAAAAGTATCGAAAACTGCTACAGCCTGATCGCAAGAACTGACGGTCGATCCCATCGACATCGAACGGATCACGATTCGGCGATCACGTGGGCCACCGCGTGGGTGCGACAGGCCGAGACGCTCAAGTGCAACAGTGCGATGTCGTTTTCGTTGGCGCACTGCAGCGCGTTTCCGCTCAACACGATCTCGTGTCCGGCGCCGGGGCGAACAATCACTTCGATCTCATTCCAGCGGACACCACGTCGTCGGCAATGCAGTGCTTTCATCACCGCTTCTTTGGCCGCCCAACGTGTCGCAAAGTGGCCGGGCGCGTCGGCGGTTTGGACACAGTACTCAATTTCATCGGCGGTATAAACGCGTTCGAGAAACTGCTCACCGTGCGTTTCAATCATTTTTGCGATCCGCACCGTTTCGACGATTTCAGTGCCGGTGGCAACGATCGACATGGTGATGGCTATCCAGGCGACAAAGGGATGTCCGGACGAAACTCCGGCGTATAGACACCCTTGTAGTTTACTTCAGCCCGGATGCCTGTTGGGCCCGCAACAAGACCTCGGCGGCCACCGATCGGGCACGCTCCGCACCGGCCTGCAGCACTTCGCCGACGTAGTCCAAGTTTTTCTCCAAATCGACTCGCCGCGCGCGGGCGTCGGCAAAATAAGCCTCGCTCGCTTCGGCGATCGCCTTTTTCACCTCGCCGTAACCGAAACCGCCGCGACGATACATCGCCGCCATCTCGTCCCGCTGCCCCGAGTCGGCGAACAAGCTGTACAGCTGAAACAAGTGGTGTCCGGCCGGTTCCTTAGGCTCTTCCATCGGCCGACTGTCGGTGGTGATCCGCATGATCTGTTTGCGAATCGGTTTGACTTCACCAAACAACGGCAACGTATTGTCGTAACTCTTGCTCATCTTTTCGCCATCGGTACCCGGCACTTTGGCGCTGTCATCGAGCACGTTGGCCTTGGGCATCACAAACGTTTCGCCGTACTGGTGGTTGAACCGGCCGGCGATGTCCCGGCAGACTTCGATGTGCTGGACCTGGTCGGCGCCGACGGGCACGAGTTGGCTGTCATAGGCCAAGATGTCGGCCGCCTGCAGAACCGGGTACGTGAATAAACCGGCGTCGGCGGGAATCCCCTTGTCGACCTTCTCCTTGTAGGCCACGCAGCGCTGCAGCAGCCCCATCGGGGTGCCGCTGAGCAAAATCCAACACAGCTCGCTGACTTCGGGAACATGCGACTGGACAAATAACGTCGCCTGCTTTGGATCCAATCCGAGGGCCAACAGATCGAGCGCGATGTCCATCACGTTTTGCCGCAACTGCGCCGCATCGCGGACCGACGTCAATGCGTGTAGGTCGGCAATGAAATAGAAACCGTCGTTCTCGTCCTGCAGTTGGATGTACTGACGGATGGCACCAAAGTAATTGCCCCAGTGCGGACGGCCGGTGGGCTGAATCCCCGAAAGCACGCGTTTGGGTGTTGCAACATCGGTCATCGAAAAGAATCCGTCGGAGAAAACTGGGGCGGGAAAATCACGTCCAAAAGGAATGCCGGCAGGATTGTGTTCGATTGGGTGAATCCTTTGAAGAAGGGCCCGTGATTTTTAAATCCAGCGCCCGGCAACTGAACACCCGTCCCATTCCAAGTGGCGTTTCCCAACCGCCGCCGACGGCGGGTTTGCGTCGCGGCCGATGTGCGATCGCGTCAAAAAGCACGCAGTCGTCAAATTTTACCTTATCTGCTTGATTGCCCCATTTGTACCGCTATCCTACCACAGTCTGCCGGAGAGTCCGGCAAACTCATATCAGCGGGATCGGAGGGTATATACAACTATGACGCGTTTTCGATTTTCGGTCTGTTTGGCAGTGTTGATCGCTGCGGCGGGCTTTTCTGACCTTGCCGCGGCCGGCGGATCTTCGGGAGGCTCTTCCGGAGGTTACGCGAGTTCGGGCGGTAGCAGCGGAGGGCAAGTGGCCCTGTACGGTGCTGCGTCGTCCGGTGGCAGCTACGGATCTTCGGGCGGTTACGCCAGCAGCGGCGGTTCCTCCGGCGGCTACGTCGGTCCCTTGCGCCGTCTTGCGGCCCGCATCCAAGCCAACCGCGACGCTCGGCGTGCCGGTGGCAGCAGCGGTGGTTCGTCCGGCGGCAGCAGCGGTGGTTCGTCCGGCGGCAGCAGCGGCGGTTCGTCCGGTGGCAGCAGCGGTGGTTCGTCCGGTGGCAGCAGCGGTGGCGTCGCCTACGCGTCGCCCGCGGTCGGCTACTCCGTCCCCTTGACCCGCCTCCGTTCAAGCTCCGTCGCAATGGCCGGATACGAGTCCTCGTCCATTGAGTCGTCCTATCAGCAGTACACGCCGCTGAACAACTCGGTCGCGAACACCCAGTCGCACAACGAGCCGGCAACGACGGCCGCGGATGAAGCTCGCTACGAATCGGTCAAACCGGCACTCGACGACGATGCAGCCTTGCTGACCGTCGCCGTGCCCAACGACGCAGCCAGCGTGCTGGTCAACGGCCACAAGACGACCAGCGATGGAATGGTTCGCCAATTCATGTCGCGTGGTCTGAAAGAAGGCTACCTGTACACGTACGTCGTCGAGGTCTCCTATGACCACGACGGCCAAACGAAAACGGAAAGCCGTGAAGTGAAACTTCGCCCCGGCGACAACGAACGCATCGTGTTCGAGCCGCCGACCAAGGCCCAACCCGCCGCGGATGACTTGAGCGCCAGCGTTGCTCCGGTTCAGCCGACCACGGTCACCGTCGTCAAATTGCACGTGCCCTCGGGCGCGAAAGTCAATCTGGCCGGCAACGACACCAACGGAAAAGGCTCGATCCGAACGTTCCGCACGACTCAACTGAAGTCGGGCGATCGTTGGAGCGACTACACCGTGCGTGTCACCGCTGAAGTCAACGGTCAACTGGTTTCGCGTGAGCGAACGATTGACGTCGTCGCCGGTAGCACGAACGAATTGACATTCGACTTCGATACGTCGACGGTCGCGAAACGCTAGACGCGGCTTCGAAATCAACGACAAGTTTTCTCAGCGCCTGATCGGCCCCGTCCGATCAGGCGTTTTTTTATGTAGATTACTCCCCCCGCCAAGCCCGGCGTCTCTACAAATCCGTGCCGGCTTGGTTAGTCTGTATCGTGTTTTTCGACGTCCCCTTCCCCTCGGGACGCTCCCGTCTTCTCTAGTTTTCATGATCCGGATGTCCAAGCGACGCAGTCCGAGCAACCGCACCCAACGAGACGCTTCGTCGGGCCCTGAGCCCCTGGCCGGCCACGACGAGGCTGACGGGCCGCTCGATCAGCCGGCCGACGAAGCCGCTCCGCGACGCTGGAAACTGATTGCCAGCGGGCTGATCCTGTTCCATCTGTTGGCGGTGGTGCTGCCACCGCTTGCGTTTCAGACCTTCAGCCTGGATGGACCTTCGCCGCTGGTCGGCACGTTGATCCGGCCGTTCGCCGGTTACGGTCAGTTTCTGCACATGGACCGCGGCTATGCGTTCTTCGCCCCCGATCCGGGACCGAGTCACCTGATTCAAGCGGCATCGACCAACGCCGACGGAACGCTGACCGAGCGGATGTATCCCGACCGGAATGATCAATGGCCGCGATTGCTCTATCACCGACATTTCATGTTGGCAGAGTTTCTGAATGATTCGTACTGGCCTCCCGGCCCTCCCAATGAAATGTTCGAATCGGATCGCCCCGCCGCCGAACTCTGGCAACAACGCCGCGGACGCTACGAATGGATTCGTCAATCGATGGTCGATCATTTAAAGAGCGTCAACGAGGGTCGCGAAGTCGCCATCCGTCGCCTGGAGCACGGATTGCCTGGACTGCAAGAGTACACCGAAGAACCGATCGCGCTCGACGATCCCCGGCTGTACAACGTCTTGCTCGACCAGCCGATCTTCAGTGACGAAATCGCCCCGGCCCCGGTGACCACGGAAGTGATCCCCGCCCCCGAAGTCAACGGCGGCGCTGACGGTGACGGTGACGCCACATCCAACTCGCTCGAGGGCCAATCGCCCGATTCGCCGGCTTCAGATTCGCCGGCTTCAGATTCGCCGGCTTCAGACGCCGCATCGACCGAGCCGACCACCACCAAACCGGAGCCCCAGTCATGAGCGGTCCTTCGGCGACGGCAGGCTCCACAGACGAAACGTTCGGCGACGCGCTAGGCCGGTGGGCCGAAGCCTGGGATCGGTTTTGGTTTACCCCGACGCGCCCCCACACCTTGTGCGTGCTGCGAATCCTGACCGGAGCGATGTTGCTGTACTGTCACGTCGTCTTGGCCAGCGACTTGTTGGCGTTTGTCGGGCCCGACGCCTGGATGAGCAACGACATGGCGCGTCAGTTGCACGACGGCGCCTTCGGCACCAGCGACTGGGCACGCAGCTATCTCTGGTACTTCGACAGCCCCACGGTGATCTGGCTGCACCACGGCGTCACCCTGCTGGTGACGGCAATGTACATGATCGGACTGGGAACCCGGATCACCATTCCGCTGGCCCTGTTCTTGCAGTTGATGTACCTGCATCGATTGACCGGCGCGTTGTTCGGACTCGACCAGATCGTCACCTACACGACGATGTACTTGGCGCTGACGCCGTGCGGAAGCCGGTTCTCGATCGACGCCTTGATTCGAAAACGATGGCTCGACAAATGTGCGACCTCCGCGTTTTGGCGGTTCATGTTGCCCGATGATTCGCCCAGCGTCGCGGCCAACATCGGCACACGGTTGCTGCAACTGCATCTCTGCGTGATCTATCTGTTCGGCGGATTGTCCAAGGCGCGTGGTGAAACCTGGTGGAACGGAACGGCCGTCTGGTACGCCGTGTCGAACTATGAATACCAGTCGATGGACATGACATGGATGTCGCGCTACCCGGCGATCATCTCGGCGCTGTCCAACGCGACGCTGTTTTGGGAAGTCTTCTATTGCGCGCTCGTCTGGCCACGGGTGACGCGTCCGTTTGTGTTGGCCGTTGCCGTCGGCGTCCATGCCTCCATCGCCCTGTTTTTGGGCATGATCACGTTCGGCTCGATGATGATCATTGCCAACGGGATTTTTCTCTCACCACGCCTGTTCCAAAGCAAAGCACAACGACAGGCCGACGACGAGACCGCGGCGCTGATCGAAAACGACGAAGTGGCAGACGTCGAAGCGGCCGAACAGGAATTGACACAGCAACTTCAGAATCCAGACCTGTCGGCCAGCGAACGGGCTCGGCTGAAAGAGAAACGCGACAAGATTCGCGCCGCGGCCGCCCGCGTGAAACGCCGCTATCGAGCGCTCAAAAAACGTGAAGAAAAGTACGAGGCACGGGTCAAAAAGCTGCGTGAGCGGGAAGCCAAGATCAAGACGATCGTGCAAAAACGCCGCGAACGAAAATCCCATGACGACGGCGATTCGACGATCGAGTGAGACCGCTCAGACACGAGCGCGAACCAGCTGATTCTGGTAGAATGGTGTCTGACGTTTCAAGCCCCGAACCGAGTCGTATTCATGGCCGATCCGGCCCCTTCTGACTTCACCGATCCGGCGTTTCTCGCGGCCCGCGAAGCCGCGATGCGGGCCATGCCGGCGCCGCCCGACGCCCCACCCTGGCGTCCGCCGTCGTATGCCGACGCCTTGCGGATCAGCGAAAAAATCACGTCCGATTACCGCGAACTTCACCGGCCAGATTCCATGGATGTCAAACCAAGCGAAGTCTGCGCGGCGCTGCAGCAGGGCGGCGTCAAGAACTGGGTCCTGATGGGACTGCACGGATACGTCGGCTACATGAGTGACCCGCGCGCGACCCAGGACGTCGACGTGCTGGTGCCCTACAGCCAAAAAAAGAAAGCGGTCAAAGCGATCTTGCAGCGCTGGCCAACACTGATCGTCGGAGAAATGGAGTTCGTCGTCCGCTTCAAAGATCCCGACGACTTGGACGAGAAAGACCAACCCAAGGTCGTGATCGATCTGATGTTGCCGTGGGGAAAGCTACACGAGTTTGTCCTTCAAAATCATGTGCTCGTCGATCCAAAATCGGGACATCAGATTCCGAGTTTTGAAGCCGCACTGGCATGTAAATACGCACCGATGGTTTCACCGTATCGACAATTTGAACGGAAAGCCCAGGACGCGGCAGACTTTCGCAAAATGATCAAGTTTCACAACGGAGTTGTCGATCGCGACATGCTCCGTCAGCTTGGCAACATGGTTTGGGAAAACGGCGGAGAAGAAATCCTCTCGTTCGTCGACTTAGCCATGACCGACAAACAGTTTCCACTTTGACTTTCGTTCCGACCGGATCTTTTATGCGTCATTGCATTTTCGTTCATTGTCATTTTGCGCTGGCCGCATGCTTGTTCGGCGTGCTGCCCCCAGTCCATGCTGAATCCGCTCCCCGCCCCAACATCCTGTTGGCGATCGCCGACGACTGGTCCTACGGCCACGCCAGCGCCTACGGATGCCCGTGGGTCCAGACACCGAACTTCGATCGCATCGCACGCGAGGGATTGCTGTTCCACAACGCCTACACCCCCAACGCCAAGTGCGCTCCCTCGCGGGCGATCATCTTGACCGGCCGCTATTCGTGGCAACTCGAAGAAGCCGGCAACCACATGTGTTACTTCCCGGCAAAATTTGGTGGCTACGTCGAACGCTTGGCCGCCGACGGCTACTTCGCCGGATTCACCGGCAAAGGCTGGGGACCGGGAATCGCCAACGATGCCGACGGAAACCGCCGCGCGATCACCGGCAAAGCCTATTCCAAGAAAAAGGCCAAACCGCCGACTTCGAAAATCTCCAACAATGACTACGCCGGAAACTTCGAAGCCTTCTTGTCCGATGCACCCGAAGGGAAACCCTGGGTGTTCTGGTACGGGACCACTGAACCGCACCGGGCGTATGAATACGGGTCGGGTGTGCGACTGGGAAAGAAACTGACCGACATCGACAACGTGCCCGGTTACTGGCCCGACAACGAAACCGTCCGCAACGACATGTTGGACTACGCCGTCGAAGTCGAACACTACGATCATCATCTCGGACGCATTCTCGATGCGCTCCAAGCCGCCGGTCAGTTGGACAACACGCTGATCGTTGCGACCAGCGACCACGGCATGCCGTTCCCGCGTGCCAAGGGCCAAGCTTATGACGAGTCCAATCACATTCCGCTGGCGATCCGTTGGCCTGCTGGGATCAAGACGCCCGGACGTGCGGTCGAGGACTTCGTCGATTTCGCCGGTCTGGCGCCAACCTTTTTGAAGGCAGCCGGCGTCACTTCGCTCGGCCCCATCATGCAACCCACCAGCGGTCGCGACTTGTTCGACGTCTTCGAAGCCTCCGGGCCCGTCGCCGGTCGCGATCACGTGTTGGTCGGTAAAGAACGCCACGACATCGGGCGCCCCAACCGCGGCGGTTACCCGATTCGCGGGATTCGAAAAGGCGACTTGTTGTACTTGCACAACTACGCCACCGATCGATGGCCGGGCGGCAATCCCGAAACGGGTTACCTGAACTGTGACGGCGGGGCGACGAAAACAGAAGTCTTGCAACTGCGTCGCAGCGGGACCGCGACCACGTTCTGGAATCTCTGTTTCGGCAAACGACCCGCCGAAGAACTCTACGACGTCGCCGCGGACCCCGATTGCATCAACAACCTGGCGACCAGTCCGAAGTTCGCCGATCGACTCGCCGAACTTCGCCAACAGATGGAATCCGAGCTGAAAGCGCAAGGCGATCCACGGATGTTCGGCAACGGTGACATCTTCGACGCCTACGAGTACACGTCCCCCAGCACCGCAGGCTTTTACGAGCGTTACATGTCCGGCGAAAAACTTCCCGCCGGATGGGTCAACCCGGACGATTTCGAGAAGCAACCGTTGGACTAAGCACTCCGGCAATTTCACCGGACTGTCTATCGGAAATAAGCCCCACCGATGGCAGCGCGAACCCGCGGATGACAGGCTGCAAAAGATCCGTGGGTTCGCGCTGCCATCCGTGGGCTAAGTGGTCATTCCATCGCTCCGCAAACTGCAGCCTGCCCCCATTTCCGCTCGACAAACGCAATTCGAAATTTAAATCTGGTCGGGTGCCCGCCGACAATAAAACTCTCCTCACCGAGAATGGTCATCGATCGACGAACCTGGCCAACTGGGCTGCCGTCTCTAAGTGTCCGCGTGCAATCCCCCTAATCGATAGAACCCGCTCGCGGTGATAAAACGGTGCGGATCCTTGTCTCCGGATCCTCGTCCCGACATCCTGAAAGCGTAGAATTCGGCCGCGGCAGTGCATTTCGGCCGCGAATCAATTGATTCAGGACCCTCGCACGGGCTTTTTCGATGACTCCCTCCTCGACCGACCCAGCGTCTTCGCTGGATGTCAGTGATGATGATTTACCGCACACGGACCAGTCGACGTCGATCGAGTTCGAACTGTCCCGCAGCGTCAACTTCGCCAGCTACCAAAATTCCGTCCCGGTTCTGCGTCAGCTGCGTGTCCGCAATCGGTCCCAAACTCCGCTGGCTCAGTTACGGTTGGAACTAAGTTCCGAGCCTGGTTTCGTCAAGCCGAAAACCTGGATCATCGACCGCATCGATCCCGGCACGACGTTGACGCTCGATGACAACGAGATCCATCTGGACGCGGGCTATCTGAACCGACTCAATGAAGCCGAGCGAGGCGAACTTCGATTCACCTTGTGCGATGCAAACACGGTGCTGTGCCAACGTGAGGCGGAACTCCGTGTACTGGCCCGCGATGAATGGGGTGGCGTGCGGGCGATGGGCGAATTGCTGTCGGCCTTCGTCATGCCCAACGATCCCGCCGTTGCGGGGTTGCTCAAACAAGCCGGTGAAATCCTCGCCGGGAATGGGTTTTCGCCGTCGATGAACGGCTACCAAGATCACGATCCCGCGCGAGCCCATTTGTTGGTCTCGTCGCTTTGGTCGGCCATCGCGGCCAAACAATTGACATACGCCAATCCACCCAAGAGTTTTGAATCACGCGGCCAGAAGACGCGTCCCCCGTCGACGGTCTTACGCGACGGACTGGCGACTTGCTTGGACAGTTCCCTGCTGTTTGCATCGGCGATCGAAGCCGTCGGACTTCATCCGGTCATCGTGATGAAACACGACCACTGTTTCGTCGGCGCCTGGCTGGTCGAAACCTGCTTCGGTCAACTGATCGAACCGGACTGCTGCGAAGTCCGCAAGGCGATCGCCGCGGGAGAACTGATCGTCTTTGAAACCACGCTCGTCACACACCGACCGGCCCGATCGTTCGACGATGCGATCAAAGCCGCCATGCAACAGCTTGCCGAATCCGACGAAGACCGCTTCGTCGCGGCGATCGATGTGGAACGGGCGCGGATGGTCAAGATCCAGCCGCTGCCTTCCACCACCGATCTGCCTTCCACCACCGATCTGCCTTCCACCACCGATCTGGCCGATTCCACCGAGACGAGCGACGCCCCCTCCGCACCGACGCTCTCGCTGCCCCCGTCGACTGCAGCACCGTCTGTTCTTTCAACGATCGACGAACCGCTCGAACCGAAACCGACGACACCGGAAGGACGCATCGATCGCTGGCATCGAAAACTGCTGGACCTGACGCTGCGAAATCGACTGCTGAATTTCAAGTCCACCAAGCAGACGATTCCGTTCTTGTGTCCCGAGGTTTCAAAGCTGGAAGACCGGCTCTCCAGCGGAAAAAAGCTGAAACTCGTTTCGTTGCCCGACGCCAACGTCGCGGCGGGCCGTGACACCGCCCATCACCAAAAAACCAATCTCGAAGACCTGGAACTGGAGTACGCCAACGCCGCCCTGGCACGCAACGAAGTCTGCGCGACGATCGGCGGCGAAGAACTGGCCAAACGCCTGGTCACCCTTTACCGAAGTTCACGCAACGATCTGGCCGAAGGCGGATCGAATACGCTTTACCTGGCCGTCGGATTCCTGCGCTGGAAAGAACGCCCCAGCGATTCACGCAGTTTTCGTGCCCCGTTGTTGCTCGTTCCCGCCAAGCTGCTTCGTCGAAACGCCAATTCGGCCTACCGACTGGCACATCATGAAGACGACGTTCGTTTCAACGCGACGCTGATTCAAAAGCTGAAACGGGATTTCAATTGCGACCTGTCCCGATTCGAATCGGAATTGCCCACCGACAAAAACGGGGTGGATGTCCAACAAGTCTTTGATTCGGTTCGACGCGCGATCCGTGAGTTGCCCGGATTCGAAGTCGTGGACGAATCCGCACTGGCATCGTTCTCGTTCGCCAAGTACCTGATGTGGAAGGACCTGGTCGATCGCAGCGACCAATTGGAAAAGAACCGCGTCGTCCGTCACTTGGTCCGCAATCCTGAAATCGCGTTCCAACCCGAAGTGGAAACGTCGATTCCGGACCAGGGCGAAATGGACGGGCGTTTTGAACCGCGTGAGTTGATTCACCCGTTGGATGCCGATTCGTCACAGTTGGCCGCCGTGATGGCTGCGGCCCAAGGTCACGATTTTGTGCTGGTCGGTCCGCCGGGGACGGGAAAGAGCCAAACGATCGCCAACATGATCGCACAGTGTCTGGCCAGTGGAAAAACCGTCCTGTTTGTCGCCGAGAAAACGGCGGCATTGGACGTCGTCCAGCGTCGTTTGGAACAAAATGGCCTGGGTGATTTTTGTGTCGAACTGCACAGCAACAAAGCCGAACGCAAACGTTTTCTGCACCAACTGGATCAGGCATGGCAAAACGGTGGAATCAAACGTCGAACGGCGTGGAAAAAGATCAACGAAGATCTGCAATGCTCCCGCGACCAGCTCAACGCCTACGTCCAAGCACTTCATCGCCAGGCATCCAATGGCTGGACCGCCTACCAAGCCATCGGGGTCTCCGTCGCCGGCCAGTCACTCGAAACGGCGGACTTGTCTTGGCCCGACCCTGACCAGCATGACCAACACGCCTATCGGCATCTGGAAACGCTGGCCAATGAAATCTCGCTCCACTACGCCGCCGTCATCGACATGGACCCGCTCGACGCGGTCACGAGAACCGAATGGTCGATGCAGTGGGAACGCGAACTGCTCGATCAATGCCAAACATTGATCGAGGCCATCGACGATTTCCGGCCAGAATTGCAGCGTTTTTGCGCAGCGTTGGGACTGCAGGACACGAAGCTCCCCGCCGACACATCATTCTCGTACCTCCGCGATCTACATCGGCTCGCGATCGAGTTGACCGACACGGTCAACGATGACTTCCGCACCGTCTTTGACGACCAGCTGGATGAATTGCCCGAACACCTCAATGAGTTGGACGATGCGATCAACGCCTTTGATCGCGCCGCCGCCCAGTGTGCCCTGACCTTCGACGATGACGACCTACGACGCATCCCCGTCGACCAACTGGAACAGGACTGGAACACCGCCGTCGCATCGTACTGGCCGATGTCGTACCTGCGAAAACGCGCCGTCATCAAATCGCTGCAGAGTGTTGCCAAACTCGGTGTTGCGGATCCGCCGAACGATTTCGCGCCCATCCGCGACATGCAACGTGCCATCACGCGTATTGACCGGAACCCGCTCGCCAGCCGCGACCACCTCTGGCAGCACCGACACTCGGCAACCGCATCGATCGGCCAGCACCTGCAACGTTGTCAGGCCTTGCTGCAAGTCATTCGTCGAGTTGCCAAGCCCAACGCGGAAACGGATTCACAATTCGAGACACTGCGTCAGACCGTGGAACCGTTTTTGCGTAAGCGATCTTCTGACGTTCCGCTGTTTGAAGTGGTGAAACAATACGCGGACGACTTCGTAGCCTTTGACACCGCGGCAGGCCGATTCGAACACGTCGCCGGAAGCCGCGCGCACCCGACCGAATCGACCAACTGCTTAACCGATTCCGTCGAGATGACACGACGGATCCAAGCGAACCGCACCAAACTGCAGCGTTGGACGGCGTGGCAATCCGTTCGCGGACGCGCGTGTGAAGTCGGCTTGGAGCCCATCGTTTCCGCGACGGAAGAGCGCAGAATCCCCTGTGACGATGTTGCCGATCGATTTCGTCTGGCCTACGTCCGCTGGTGGCTGCCGCGGATGATCGATTCCGATCAAGTGCTGCGCGAGTTCCAACGATTTCAACACGAGAACACGATCCGTGAATTCATCGAACTGGATGCCAAGGCCCGCAGTGCCGCGGCCGGTCGCGTGCGAAAATCGGTGGCTCATCGTTTACCCGATCAAAGCGACGTGCCGCGCAAGTCAGAATTGGGAATGCTTCGCCACCAGATCGGATTGAAACGTCCCAGCAAATCGATCCGCGAACTCGTCTCGATGATGCCCGAGCACTTCGCCTCGCTGGCCCCGTGCCTGTTGATGTCGCCGCTTTCGATCGCGCAGTATTTGCCTGCCGATCAACCGCCCTTCGACGTCGTGATCTTTGACGAAGCGTCCCAGATCACCACTTGGGATGCGATCGGAGCGATTGCCCGTGGCCGCCAAACCATCATTGTTGGTGACCCGAACCAGTTGCCGCCGACCAATTTCTTTGGCAAATCCAACGATGACGAAGACGACGAGGAACTGGAGGACTACGAGCGTGATTTGGAAAGCATTCTCGACGAAGCGAAAGCGTCCGGATTGCCGACCTTGCAGTTGAATTGGCACTACCGCAGTCGACACGAATCGTTGATCGCGTTCTCCAATCATCACTATTACGAAAACAAACTGGTCACGTTTCCGTCGCCCGAAACCACCGACAGCGCCGTCACGCTTCGGCACCTACCGTATTCGCAGTACGACCGCGGGAAGACACGCACCAACCCGATCGAAGCCGAAGCGATCGTCGCCGAGTCTGTCGCGCGGATGAAACAATGGTTGGAATTGCCCGAACAGGATCGCAAGACGCTCGGCGTGGTCACGTTCAATAGCCAGCAACAAACGTTGATCCAGGATTTGTTTGACCAGGCCCAGCGTGATGACCCGACGCTGGAATGGTTTTTCAGCGACGATCGAATCGAACCGACCGTCGTCAAGAACCTGGAAAACGTCCAGGGCGACGAGCGAGACTTGATGCTATTTTCGATCACGTTTGGTCCGGGGAAATCCGGCAAGGTCCCGCTGACCTTCGGAGCGCTCAACCGTGACGGTGGCGAACGACGCTTGAACGTCGCCGTGACCCGGGCACGCGAAGAGCTGATTGTTTTCTCGTCGTTTAAAGCCGATCAATTGCCCGCGGAAAATTCCAAATCACGCGGCGTGCGGGACCTCAAGTCGTTCTTGGCCTTCGCCGAAAAAGGCGCCGCGGAATTTCATCGTCCGGAACCAGAATCCGACGCGACGCCGAAGTTCGGATCGGCATTGGAAGCGGCGATCGCTGATCGACTGCAATCGCGGGGCTGGGACGTCACACCGCAGGTCGGCGTTTCTGGTTTTCGCATCGCGTTGGCGATCCGCGACCCCCACGACAAACGCACCTACCTGGCCGGCATCGAGTGCGACGGCGCCACCTACCGCAACTCCGCCACCGCACGCGACCGAGACAAGACGCGTCAGTGGGTGCTGGAAAACCTGGGCTGGAACATCGTCCGAGTCTGGTCGCGCGACTGGTGGTACGATCCCGACGGCGCCACCGATCGCTTGGATCAAGAGCTGCGTGACTTGCTGTCGCAGCGGCAAAGCGACGGCTCTCCGGCCGATTGATCGAAACAGCTGCGAAGCAACGACTGAATAACGTCGCGTAGCTGCCGTCGCCAGACGGCGGCCTTGACGAGACGGCGATGGCAGAATGATGGGGTGGCAGAATGATGGGGTGGCCGTCTGATTCTCGCTCCGCGATCTAAACAGTCTGTACATCATTCTGCCCCGTATCATTCTGCCACTTATATCATCCGCGACGGGGGATTTTTTATCGCGCTCGGTCATCGGCTGATCCTCACGTCGTCACTCAAAGCCCAATCGTTGTGCCCTCCCGAAATCGCGGTGAAGCGGGCGTGGGGGATTTGCTTGGCCAACGCTTGGGCGTGTTTGATGGGGATGATCTCGTCGCCGGTGGCTGCAAAGATCTCGACCGGCCCCGCATAGTCTTTCAGTGCGTCCACGTTGTCCCAATCATCCAGCAGCAACAGACGCACCGGCAAAAAGAAAAACCGGTTTGACGCCACGCTCGCCAGGGAGTCGAAGGGCACGACCAGCACGATCTTGTCCGGCGGCGTTTCTTCCCAGGCAAGCTCACACGCTGGGCCGCTACCGATCGATTCACCGAGGACACAGACGGGCGTGTCCGGGTACTGTGACTTCAAAATCCGATAGGCCTCCGCCGTGGATTGATTGAACGAGTCTCGACACGATTTTCCATCCCGCGCCCCGTAACCCGGATACTCCAGCACATAGAGCGCATCCTGGTCGGACATTCGGCTGAGCACATAATCACGATCAGCCGCTTGACCACCGTTTCCATGCGTCATCAACCAAACAGTCCGTGCCCCGGGCACTTCTCGACAATAGCCAAGGGTACGGTTTTCGACCAACCACGGCTGGAGCAGCGTGGGCACATCGCGGTGCGTGGGAAGAAACAGCAAGAACCGTTGGCAGAGAAAGACAACCATCGTGACGGCGACATAGGGAATCATCGCCATCGCAATCCATCGAAGCGTTTGCGTCATCGTCCGCCGAATCACGGTCAAGATCCCTCAGTAAACAACATGCGTCCTCTGCGGAAACGAGTCAATTGCAGCAGTCCAAGTCCTCGACGAAACGCTGGTCGGGATGGATCCGTTCGTAGGGGACGCCGAGTTGTTCGGAGATGATGCGGCGCACCTTTAGCGCCCGCTCACGATTCGTCCCCGGCGAACAGTTTGCGACGAATTCATCCTCCGAAATCGGCGGCCACCGTCGCCGAAACTCGCGACTGCGTTTGGCTTCCAACGCCAGCACCCAAGCAAGAATCAGGGCAATCCCACCCATGAGGAACAAGACGTCAAACATGCGAAGATTCTCCATCGGACATCACCGGTCTGATTGACCCGATGATTCGCGTTTCAAGGGCCGGACGACAATCGATCGACATCGCTTAGCGTACTCGATCGTCATCGATGGTGCCAAACGAGCGCCGAGTTGGCAATCGTTGGGGTGCAGCCTGCAGGCGTCCCTCCACGCCGCCTTGCGGCGTCCGTCAGCGCCGAGGATCGGCTGAAGCCTAGACACCAACACGTATGCCCGTCTATCCATCCACTCAACAAGTATCTCCCCAGATTTGCCTTCTTCCGCATGCAGACGGAGATCGAGCAGACGGACTGTGGGGTCAAAAAATGGATTGGTCAAAAAATGGAGTCACCACGCAACAACCGCTCGTCCGTCGCCAACATTTTTTGACCACCTCATCTTTTGACCATTCTCCTTGCCGACACCGGAGTCGAAAATTAAAGACGGGAAAACGCCGAGCAATCGACCACTCACTTCCATGGCAATCGACACACGCCCCACTGGCCTTGGTTTTCATCCACGGCGACTTCGATCCAATTGAGCGCATCGCCGAATTGCGATTTGGTTTTATCTCGTACTCGTTCGGCGATCACCCGAGCGATTTCTTCGGCCGTGGTGTTGATCACCGGCAAGATCACACAGTCCTCATTGGGGAACACCCAACGGCGGTCCCGGAACTTCGCCGTCGTCTCCTTGTCATCGCTGCGGATTCGGATTTCCGCATGGTCGCTGGGCAGGATCACGTGGTGGTCCAGCGCTTGGGTCTGCTCCAACACGGCGTCGCGGAGAGCGATGAAATCGACGACGTAACGGTTTTCATCCAACGGGCCTTCCACCGATGCCCGGACGCCGTAGTTGTGTCCGTGGATGCGTTCGCAGATGTCACCGGCGAAGGTGATAAAATGGGCGGCCGAAAACACGAACTGCTCCTTGGACACATCGACACGGTAGGTGGGCTGGCTCATGAAGTGATCCTGGTTGGAAACGTAATTGGGAAAGAGGAACGATGACGCGCTACACCGCCTCGCGCAACAGCACGTACACGGCCGCTGCGATCAGATCGGCGGTCGTGCCGGGGTTGATTCGGTTGGATTGTCCCGCCAGATCAAGTGTACCGGTTCGCAAATAGCGATCGAAGGCGTCGCGTTGCTCGGCGTCGCGGTGGTCAAACCGCGCCCGCTGCTGAACCTCGCGGGCGACACCGTCGCCGAACTTCCTGGCGATCAAGGTGTCGGGTTCCGCGGCAAGCAACCGCAACTGCGCCAGCACCAGTCCGCTCAGCAGATCGTGTTCATCGAGCACGCTTTGCTGGACGACGGGCAGGACATGATCAAACAAGTCGGCGAACCCGTCCGAGTAGTTCCTTGCAATTCGATCACGCGATGCGGCATGTCGCATCGCGGCCAAAAACTCTTGCGGCGGCGGACCGCTTAGATCCATTTCATCCGACTGGCCCATCCCGCCCGGTTTGGCGACGTTGATCGCTGCATACAGCCGTTTCGAATCGTCGGCGGTCATCGAGTCCAAGACCGCAGTCACGCCACGGCTCCAGGTCGACCGATCCAACCGGACGCGTTCATCGGCCGCATCGACTTGGACCAGTGGCCCCAACAGCAACAAAATCCCCAAGTTGACGTTCGTGCCGAGCTGTTTCTTCGACGCGTTGCAGGCAGCGAGCACGCCGTGGCTGAACGACGGGGGCGGCGGTTCAAAGGCCGACGCGGTCAGTTCGGCGGCGGTGACAAAATCCAGGTACGTCAAATCGTCAAAGTCGCGGCCCGGATAAACATTGCCGACCTTCGGCGCGGTCGCTTCCAGAACACAGGCCCAACGGATCGCGTCGACCGGTCGCGTGCACGCCCGACGGATCGCGGGCAAGCCGCCGGTCACTGGATCTTGTCGGCCAAAAATTGACCGATCGCGTCGAGCGTTTCTTCGGCAGCGTCTTCGATGACGTAGTGCCCGGCGTCGGCAATCTCGACAGCCGTCGCCGCCGGCCAAACCGCTTGGAACCGTCGCAAACACTCCGGCCGAAAGCACCAGTCCTTCATCCCCCAGACCAACAGCGAGGGCAGATCGGCAAGCGACGGCAACGCGTTTTCCAAATCGACCAACGTTTGATAAGTCGGCGCCCGCTTGGAAAACGGGATGTCGCGGACGAAGGCGTCGATCGCGACGCGGTTGGCCCAACTGTCATAGGGTTTCAAAAGATTCCCGGCCACCTCCGGACGCATCCGATTGCGACTCATCGCCATCGTGATCGCCGCTCTGGCAAACAGGTTCAATCCGCGGACGCCCAGCGTGCCGAGGACCGGAATCCGGCACGCGGCGATTCGCCACGGGACATAGGGTGGCGGGAAGGCAGCCGTGTTGAGCAGCATGATGCCTCGGAACCGCGGTTTGCAGCGGACGACCGCCCCCAGGCCGATCGCGCCCCCCCAGTCATGGGCGAGCAGCACGACGTTGTCCAAATCCAAATGTTCGATCAACGCGACCAGATTGGATTGGTGGCTGGCCAGCGTGTACGCATACTCGGCCTGGCTGGGCTTGTCGCTGTTGCCGCAGCCGATGTGGTCGACGGCGATCACTCGATGGTCCGCCCCGAAACGCTGGGCCACCGCGCGGTAGTAATAGCTCCACGTCGGGTTGCCGTGGACACACAGTATCGTCGGCCGTGCCTCCACAGCCGACCCCGCGTCCTCGCCGGCTGCACTCGGGCGGACGTCTCGATAGGCCATCGCATGACCACCGGGCTGGAACCGTTTGCTCGGGGCGTCAAATTGGTCTGAAAGTTCGCTCATCGGCGTAGTGTCGCCGTTTTTCGGTTCGCTTGGAAGTCGCCAGGGAGCCGTTGTGTCCAGGCCCGCATCAATTTCGTAGGATACCGGCGATGAAACTTCCACCGCCATCGATTCGAAAGCTGTTTCGCGAAGACTTTTCCGGTCAGTCTGCGATCGTGGTCGACCGCGCGAATCTTTCCAAAGAATCCAAACATTGGCAATCGCTGCTCGGGCAAATCGAAGGCGTTCACGTGACGCGGCATCCCGGCGACAAGGATTCGCGTTCGAAAACACTGTGTCGATTCACGATCCCCGAGCCCAATACCGACGGACAGTATTGGCGAAGCGATGAGCTGCGGCTGGAATACGACAGCGAAAGTCGATTGACGATCCATTCCTATCGGTTCCGCGAGAGCCAACACAGCGCCGTGGTCAGCGATCTGGACGAGATCAAGACGTTCGTCCGGCATGTGCTGGAGCGTTATGCCCGTCGTCACGCCGGTGCGAAGAAACGCGAAAAAGTCCGCGAGTTCAAATCCAAAGCGATCGTCGCCCAGGTCAAAAAACTGGCCAAGGAGGAGAAGTTTGATTTTGCGACCAGCGGCGACACCGTCAAATTAAAACTGTTCGTCAAGTTGTCGAAACACGATTTGATCGAAATCAGCGTGCCGTTCAAACAATTCGAAAAGATGCTGCCCAAGCTACGCGTGACGATCCAGTCGCTGCGCGAGTTGTACGCCGAAGGGTTGCGTTTCAAAATCATGCCGGTCGGCCGGCTGCCGTGGAACGTCCAGTGGGTCAAGCACGAGACGCTTTGACACCGACGACGGGTTCCGATTGCCCTGACGCGTACCGTACCACCGTTGGGTTGGTCACCCGCGCTGGTGTGCAGGCTTTAGCCGCCATTTCGCTGCTCCGCAGCGAGCCGGGAATCGCCTCAAGGCTGGACACCAACCTGCGCTGGTGTGCAGGCTTTAGCCGCCCATTTCGCTGCTCCGCAGCGAGTGGGATGCGCCTAAAGGCTGGACACCAACCTGCGCTGGTGTGCAGGCTTTAGCCGCTCATTTCGCTGCTCCGCAGCGAGTGGGATGCGCCTAAAGGCTGGACACCAACCTGCGCTGGTGTGCAGGCTTCAGCCGCCCCATTTCGCTGCTCCGCAGCGAGTGGGATGCGCCTAAAGGCTGGACACCAACGTGCGCTGGTGTGCAGGCTTTAGCCGCCCATTTCGCTGCTCCGCAGCGAGCGGGATGCGCCTCAAGGCTGGACACCAACCTGCGCTGGTGTGCAGGCTTCAGCCGCCCGTTTCGCTGCTCCGCAGCGAGTGGGATGCGCCTAAAGGCTGGACACCAACCTGCGCTGGTGTGCAGGCTTCAGCCGCCCGTTTCGCTGCTCCGCAGCGAGTGGGATGCGCCTAAAGGCTGGACACCAACCTGCGCTGGTGTGCAGGCTTTAGCCGCTCATTTCGCTGCTCCGCAGCGAGTGGGATGCGCCTAAAGGCTGGACACCAACCTGCGCTGGTGTGCAGGCTTTAGCCGCCATTTCGCTGCTCCGCAGCGAAACAAAAAACCCCCTCAAGGCTAGACACTACTCTTTCCTGTATCATTGCCCACCGTCCCGTTTTCGTCATTTCATCGGAGAGATCCCCTTGGCCGTTCGTGTTGATGCTCGTGAGTTGATTCAGCTGTTGGAACTGACGCCGTCGGATCAAAATGTGATGCTGGTGGGGCGTCATGGCATCGGCAAATCTCAAATCATCGCAGATCATTTTCGCGAACGTGGCATGACCGTCGTGCCGTTCTTCTTGGGCCAAATGAGTGATCCCGGGGACCTGATCGGCCTGCTGCACAAGGACGAGCACACCGGCCGCAGCGAGTTTCTGCCGCCGTTCTGGTGGCCCCAGGACGACCAGCCGATCGTGCTGTTCCTCGATGAACTCAACCGGGCGCGTCCAGAGATTCTGCAATCGGTTATGGAATTGGCCCTCAACAAAACCTTGGCGGGAAAACGCTTGCCCGCCGGCAGCGTGATCGTTTCGGCGGTGAACGAAGGCGACGAATACCAATTGACCGACTTGGACCCGGCCTTGGTCTCGCGATTCAATCTGTACGAATTTGCCCCGACGGTCGAAGACTGGCTGTTGTGGGCCGAGCGTGAAAACGTCGACGCCCGGATCACCAGCTTCATCCAAAAACAGCCCCAATTCCTCGATGGACACGGGATCGGCGACGAATCCGACCAGACGCTCTCGGGGCTGGTCAAGACGCAGGATCGACGCGGTTGGGCACGGGTCTCGAAACTGATCGAACCGATCGAACGCCTCGATGCCGATCACATCAAACTGATCGCCGGAATCGTGGGATCAACCTCCGCCAACGCGTTCCGCCGCAGTCTGGCAACTCCGCTGCCCGTGACCCCGGCCGACGTTCTGCTGGAGTTCAGTAAACAACGCAAGACGCTGGGCAAAATGTCGCTCGGCGAATTGCTGTTGCTCAACGAACAGATTCTCGTTTGGATCAGCAGCGGAAAATGCCCGGCCGCTCGAGAAGACAAAGCTCGCTCGGGCTTGCTGAGCTACTTGAATTTGTTGCGAAAACGAAAACTCGATGAAGCCGTCGCCCATCTGGTTTCGATGCTCGGCAAACCCAAGTTCGAATCCGTGATGGAGTTCATTTCCGAATCGATCGAGCTGACCGAATTGTTGACCGGCTACATGGAAGGCATTCGGATCGAATGAGTCAGTCGTTCGTCAAGTCGAGCGCTCGCGAGCGGATCACACAGGTGGTGGAAAGCTGGTTTCTCACCGAACCGCTATTGTTTGCCGCCTGGACGATGCACGACGTCGTCGAGCGACCGGGTCTGGCAACGATTCGTGTCGGACGCGGTAAGATCGAATTCAACCCGGACTTTATCCGTTCGCTACGACGCGACCAGTTGCGATCCGTGCTGGGCTTCGAAGCGATGCGAATCCTGCTGGGCCATCCCTACGCCAGACAGCAACCGAAGGCCGAATTGTCGTACCAGGCGAGCAATCTGACCGTGCAGGAATGTCTGCGTACCAAATTGCCGATCCCGCGGCCCCGCGATCTTTGGGGCGACGATCGTTTTGACAATCAGTACTTCGAATTCTATTACCGGGAACTCGCCGAGCGGGCCACTCACGACGAACCGCCAGAGGACGATCCCGAGGATCAAGCCGCAGCGGATTCATCGGGCGCCGATCCGTCAAATCAAGAGTCTTCCGACGACGGCTCGGATCCACATCACGACGATGCAGAAACGACTGATTCAGAAACAAACGCTTCGGAGGAGGCAGACGGCCCATCGAACGGGGCCGACGACGCGGCGAGCACACTGGACGCCTACAGCGATCCCGATCAGGTCGGCATGGAAAACACGACCCAGTGGGACAACGACGATCTGAAGCGGGACGAGATCAACGCGGCGGTCCGCGAAGCCGCCGAATCCGATGGCTGGGGCACAGTCGGCGGACAGGCCAAAGAGCAGTTGATGGCGACCCTGCATCCGAAACTAGACTATCGCGGTGTGCTGCGCAACTTTCGCCAAAGCGTGCTCTCGGTGCGTCGGCGTCTGACGCGGATGAAACCGAGTCGACGCTATGGGTTTGCGCAGATGGGCAGCCGCTACGACTTCACGACCAAACTGTTGTTCGCCGTCGATGTCTCCGGATCGATGGGTCACCGCGATCTGCAACTGGGCTTTTCAGTCGTCAGTCACTTCTTTCGCTACGGTGTCGAATCGGTCGACGTAATCTGGTTCGACGAAGACATCCGGTGTGAACCGCTGACGCTGCGTCGGGCCCGCAGCGCGTTTGAAGTCAGCGGTCGTGGGGGAACCAATTTCGCCCCGGTCATCGACTACATCGACCAACACCGCGACTACGACGGGCTGATCATTTTCACCGACGGTTACGCCCCGGTGCCGCCAACGCCACAGAACACTCGCACGCGGATCCTGTGGCTGTTCAAAGACGAAGCAACGCACCAGCAGATGCATCAGGGACTGCGTGGGCTGGGGCGATCGGCGTTTTTGAAAGAATCGCCGCGTTGACGCCGTCGCCCTGCTGCCCGGCATGGGCGTCAAGTGATTTTAGAATGCCGAACGATGAGCCGATCACTGGGCCCACGGATGGCAGCGCGAACCGACTGATTTTTTGCACCCTGTCATCGGTGGGTTCGCGCTGCTATCCGCGGGTCTTCTTTCCGATGACCGCGCCACCGCGTCAAATGTTTTCGAAATCGTCGAAATCTTCCAGGTCGACGTCTTCTTCTTCGTCTTCGTCTTTGCCGGTGCTCAAGCCGAACTCGTCGCTGATTTCGTCATCGATCTCGATTTCGTAATCGTCGTTCAATTCTTCTTCGAAATCGTCGTCGAAGTCATCATCGAAGTCGTCTTCGTCGATGTCGTCGAAGTCATCCAGATCGTCGTCTTCGTCGAGCCCGTCGTTGAAGCCGTCGTCGACTTCGTCGGTATTGGCATCGTCGTCGCCGAAGCCGTCCTCATCATCATCGTCGTCGTCGTCCAGATCGTCGTCGTCATCGTCGTCCGCTGCGACGGGAATGGTGGTCAGCGGCGATTCCGACCGGTCATGGGGTCGATTCTCAGCCGCGGTGGGGGAAATCGTGGACACGATTTCGGAACTGGCGACCGATGGAACGGCGAGAGCGACACTCATAGATGAAACCGGAAATGCGAAGAAAAATGGGGAGCGGGCTTCCGTCAGGGGATTCATAACCGACAGGCCACGATGACGTAAAGCGTGGGTAACTGGGGATGTTAGGCCTGTCGGGCATCGACGCGTCAGAAAATTTACGGCCGCAACAGGTCAACCAGCGGACCTTGCGGTGCCGATAGTGACAGGGCGCCGCCGGAGTGACGGTTCCCGCTGCGTTTGCCGCCTCGCAAAATCGCTTGGCAACAGACCTCGGCAGCGGATCCATCTGGTCCGGCGGACGCACATTTTGATAGGTCCAGACTATCGGACAAGTCGCCTCAAGCGAATTTTCTTGGCCCCGATGGCATTTCTGGCCCCGAAAACGGGATTTCCAAAGTGCATCGCGACCAAACGCCCCCAGCAAATCAACTCAGCATGCAACCTACCACCCCATCGCGGCGGGCTTCCAAAGCCGCCGCCGCGGTCGTCTTGGCCGCGATTCTGACCACAACGTCGGGATGTGCCGGTCGACAATACGGGCATTTGCTAGCCAGCGACGACAAGGATCTGGTCGGCAGCCACGCCGCCGGCGCCGCGACGTGGAATCCGCTGGTGGAAGAATCGGTCGCCAAACTGCTCTCCCGCTGCCCCCCCACCGTCCAGCCGGTGGCGTTTGAATCGCAATCCGACCTTTCCCTCGACGGCGTCATCGTCCCATCCACCCTCAGCGGCGGGCCGGCCAGCGTCTGCTTTGTCGGAATCGAAAACAAGAGCGCCGAAGAATTGGGCGATTTCAAAGAACAGCTCTACGAACAGATCGATTCCCAGATCAACTCGAATGCCGATTTTCGTGGCATCAGCCGGCGGATGGTCCAAACCGCACTCCGCGAAACACGACTGCGGCCCGATGCCTTGTTCCTGCCCGCCAACCGCGAAGCCTTCGCCGCCGTCTTGGGCAAAGCGGGCACCCCGGTCGACTACTTGCTGTTCGCCAACATCACCACCGGAACCACCGACCGCAACAAAACCAGCCAGCGGGACTACACGTTGACGTTGGAAATGGTCAACGTGCACACCGGTGACTTCTTGAAAGAGTCCGCCAAGATCCGCAAGGGATACTCGAAATCACGCGCCGGCAAATGGTGGAACTACGGCATCTTCGATCAGGCCGACGGGTGATCGTGCAGCGCTGCGTCTCAGCTGCTCGAGCAAACCGACGGCGAGCCCCACTGGCAGCGATCTTAGTCCTTGCCGTCCTCGTCGTCTCATCGGGCTGTCGATCCAACAAGGTCTCGATCGTGCAAGCCCGAGACGCGTTTGCCTTCGGCGATCTGGAATCGGCCGACAAGCTACTGAGCGAACTGGCCGAGGGTCCCAAACGGACCCGGCACCAAAGCCAGCTGGATCTGGCGATGGTCGAACTGGCGCGTGGCGACGTCTCCGCGGCCGAGTCTCGGATGCGTGAACTCCGCGACCACTTCGACGCGTTGCCCGACACTGCGCCGGTCAACGACGCCGCTTCGTTGGCGGCCGATGATCGGGTCCGGCCGTTTCAGTTGGCCGGCTACGAACAAGTCCTGTTGCGGTCGATGTTGGCGATCTGCTCCCTGGCCGGCGATGCCACCGACGCCGAAGCCTATTGTTTGCAGGCCCAAACCCGCCAAGCCGAATTGAACCGGCAAGCCGAAGACGCGGACTCGCCAACGCCCAAGCAACAACTCGCGCTGGCACCTTATCTGCAAGGCACGCTGCGCGAGGCCACGCACCAGAACTACGACGACGCCGAGCGCGCCTTTCGACTCGTCAGCAGCATTCAACCCGAATTCGCTCCGGCAGTCGACGATATCGCCAGGGCCAATCGCGGTGCCCACAGTGCCGCAGGCCACGGCGTGCTGTACGTGTTTGCGATGGTCGGCCACGGACCACGACTGGTGGAGACGGTCGCGCCGACGACCACCACGTCACTGCAAATCGCATCGACTTTGTTGCGATCGATCCACAATCACGAACAGGGCGATGACGACGAACCGGTGCTACCCAACGTGGTCAGTGTGAAAGTTCCGCAAGTCGAAATCCCGCCCTGCGACCTCGCGGCGATCGGGGTTTCGTTCGGCGGGCAACTGCTCGGCGCGACGCAAACGATCACCGACATCGGGCAATTGGCGGCGGAAAAGGTCGAAGCCGAAATGCCGTGGACGATCGCCCGTGCCGTCGCGCGGCGGGTGCTCAAAGAGGCCAGTGTCGTGGCCACCGCCCAATCACTCGGACTCAGCGGCAACGCGGCCGCGGCGTTTGAATTCGCGGCGATCAACGCCTGGAGCGCCACGGAAAAGGCCGACACCCGTTGCTGGGGCTTGCTACCACGAGAAATCCAAGTCCTCCGCGCCGAGCTGCCGGTCGGAACCCAGGAGATCCAATTGTCGCCCTTGGCTTTCACCGGCCAGTCGTTCGCCCCGCCGCAACGACACAGCGTCACGATCGAAGACGGACGCAATCACTACCTGGTCGTCATCGCGCCCGAGCAGATCCTGTCGGTCGTCCCCTCAACAGCGTCCACGAGCCCCTAGCGCCCTGGCTACGATTGACTTTCCGGTAGTGGACGAGGCGACTTTCCGGTAGTGGACGAGGCGACGAGTCCTCTGCAGTCGGCATCTTGGCAAGGACTCGTCGCCTCGTCCACTACCTCCGACCCGAAACGCAAGGTGACCAGGAGCACTCGGCTCGCGGTCAATACCGCTCGATTCACATCAATGGTTCAGCCGAGCACCTTGATGTCGCTGACGATCGTCTCGACGCCCGGGACGCTGCGAGCGACGACGACACACATCAGGGCATCGTCGCGTGATTCAACCTGCCCACGTAGGATCAGTTTCCCGTCTTCGACCGAACACGAGAAATCACGGACTTCGACGACACGTTGAATCGAAGCCTCGATGCGTCGGCAGAGGTTGTCGGAGGTGGAATCAGCGATCACAAGTGGCACTCGGAGAAGGGAAAATGAAGAAGACGTTCAGGCCCCGGTCTGTCGTCTCCTAACAGAACCATACCCTTAGAAGCGTAAAACGAGTCCAGATTCCTTCAAAACGCACTCGTATTGGAGGAAATATCCAAAATTCGCGGTCTGACCGTCGATTCGTGTCCCCAGACCATTGCCGGCGGCTACTTCGAAGCAAAAAATTCAGAATCCGCGTGACGCCAGGAATCTCGCCCGGCCAAAATCTAAAGTGGCGTACGCTTCCAGCTTGCGTTTTCCCGGCCAATCGCCAATCGCCGATCGCCCCCATCGCGTGTGCCCCCCATGTCCAGTATCACGACCAGTGAAGCGAATCGATTGCTGGCGGCTGCACAAAACGGCCAAGACGATTGCCTGGGCCAGTTGTTGCAGATGTATTTGAACTACCTGAAACTGCTGGCCCGCACCCAACTGGACCGAAAACTCCAGGCCAGAACCAGTGCGTCCGACGTGGTCCAAGACACGTTGCTGGAAGCCCACCGAGATTTCGCCCAGTTTCGAGGCAACTGCCCCGAGCAATTCCTCGCCTGGCTGAAAACGATACTGGTGAACAACCTGGGACACATCATCCAGCGACACGTACTGGCAGAAAAACGCGACGTTCGACGCGAAGTCTCGATCGATGACATCGGTGCGACGCTGGAACGATCGACCGCGCGGCTGGTAGCAATCATCGCCGACCGAGGCCAATCACCGAGTGCCGACGCGCAAAAACACGAAGCCAGTCTGTTGCTGGCCGATGCGTTGGCCGAACTGCCCGACGACTACCGCGAGGTGATTCTGCTGCGGCACATCGAAGGGCTCGCGTTCCCCGACGTCGCGGCGCGGATGGAACGCACGGCGGGTGCAGTGCGGATGCTGTGGATGCGGGCGATCGCACAATTGCGGGTCCGGCTTGAATCGCGAGGCGTACTATGAACGACGTCGTCACCAACGACCGGCCGTCACCATCCTCTGCCGTGCCACGTGAAGACGTCGCCACGCTTGCGGCCAACCCGTTGGACGCGCTCACGCCGCAACAACAGGAACAGCTTTCCAAAATCCTGGAAACCTACCTCGACGATCTGGAACAGGGGCGACCGGCCGATCCGGAATCGTTGATTCAACGCCACGCGGAATTGGCCGAACCGCTGCGATGGTATCTGCGCGGTTTGGACTTCGTGCACCAAGCCACCGCCGAACTGGGACCGAAAGAGCATCCGGATGACGTGGGATTGGTCAGCCACAACGAGCTGGGCGATTTCGAGATCCTTCGTGAAGTCGGACGCGGCGGCATGGGCGTGGTCTATGAAGCCAGACAGAAATCACTCGGTCGTCGGGTCGCGCTCAAGGTCTTGCCGTTCGCTGCCGTCCTGGATCGACGACAGATCATTCGCTTCAAGAACGAAGCCCAGGCCGCCGCCCAGCTGCACCATCCCCACATCGTTCCCGTTCATTCGGTCGGATGTGATCGCGGCGTCCACTATTACAGCATGCAGTTTATCGACGGCCAGGCGTTGGACCGAGCGATCGACCAACTAAGAAACCTGCGTGACGGCACGGGCGAAAATGCCACCAACGCGTCCGGCAGCACCCTTCCCGACGAAGCGTTCTCCACACAGCGCAGCGTTCGCTCCCAAAACCATATCAACTCCGTCGCCGAGCTGATTCGACAAGCGGCCACCGCGATCGAGCACGCTCATGAATTTGGCGTCGTGCACCGCGACATCAAACCCTCCAACCTCCTCATCGACCAGCAAGGAAAACTTTGGGTGACCGACTTTGGACTGGCACGCTGCCAAAACAGTATCACGATCACCATGACGGGAGATCTATTGGGAACGATTCGCTACATGAGTCCTGAAGCCGCCGCGGGTCGCGGCAGCTTGGTCGACCACATCAGCGACGTGTATTCGTTGGGCGTCACGCTCTACGAACTCCTCACCCTGGAACCACCCCACGCCGCGACCGATCGTGTGACGTTGCTCGATCAGATCCAACGCCAACAACCCGAACGGCCCCGACGACTGAATCCCGCTATCCCGATCGACTTGGAAACCATCGTGCTCAAAGCGATCCAAAAACCGCGCGATGATCGCTATCAATCGGCGGCCGCCATGGCGGAAGATCTGGCCCGATTCCTGGCCGGCAAACCGCCGCTCGCCAAACGCCCCTCCGCGATCGATCGTCTTTCCCAATGGGCCACGCGGCACCGTACCCTGGTCGCCTCGATCGTCGGCGTGTTGATCCTGACTTCGCTCGCCGCCGGCACCGCCACCATGCTGCTGTCGCAAGAAAAAAGCCGAACCGAGGCGGCATTGAAAACCGCCGAATCCAACTTCGAACAATCCCAGCTGAACCTTCAAACCGCAATCGACGTCGTCGATCGGTTTGGAATGCGGTTGGCAACAAAACTCGCCGGCGTACCCGGTACCGAGACCGTCCGGCAAGCCATCATGCAGGAGACGTTGGCTGACTACCAGTCCTTCGCCGATCAGATGGACGGTGACGCCTCGATGCGTTTCGCGTTGGCCCTTTGCAACACCCAAATGGCATCGATGCATCGTCAATTGGGACGGTTTCCCGAGTCCGTCGACTGTTACCAAACCGCGATCAATCTCTACCAAGACTTACTCGCTGACGACGAACACGATCCGGATCCCAATCATGCGCGGATCGTCCATGACTTAGCCGTCTGCCACAACAACCTGGGCGAACTCGCCTTCCAGCAGGGCGACTTCCCAACCGCCGAATCCGAATACCAACAGGCGCAACAGATCATCGACAAGCTTGGCGGCGAAGCAAAAGAAGAAACGCAGATCAAGCATTTGCGGATCGCGGCGCTGGTGAACGTCGGCAACCTGGAACGCGCCGCCGGCAAAACCGCACAGTCGCGACGGACCTACGAACAAGCCATCGAAATGCAATCCGCACTGCTGAAAGTCGATCCAGACAACCTGCAATACCAACGTGAACTGGCGGTCTCCTACGCACAGTTGTCATTCCTGTTTGCCGGCAATGACTTGGACGCGGCAGATCGATACAACCGTTTGGCAATCGGTTTGCACAAGACGATCGTCGAAGATCGCCCCCACGACTTGGCCGCGCTCTCGGAACTGGCGACCTGTTACAACCATCGCGGCGCCATCTTCAACCGCCGCGGACGAACGGCCGAAGCACTCCAGGCCTACCAAGACGCGATCGATGTCCAACAAACGCTGGTCCTGCGTGCCCCGACATCGCCCCGATTCAAAGAACAACTGGCCGTCGCCCACAACAACATGGGACAGGTCTTGCTATCGCTGGACAACTCGTTAGCTACAGAGACGTCAGCCAACGAGTCGTCAGCCGACCCTTCTTCTGGCGAAGCCGCTTCCGCCGATGCGCTCTCCCATTTCGAGAAAGCCGAGTCGCTGCTGACTGAACTGGTGGACACATCACCATTATCGCCCCACTACCGAGCTCAACTCGGCGGCGTGCTTTCGAATCTGGCTCCACTTTTGGAAAAATCGGATGCCGAAGCAGCCCGGAAACACTATCATGATGCTATCGAGCATCAAACGTGGGCCTCGGAAAAAGCGCCACAAATCCAAGACTTCCGAGTCTGGCTGAGTGCCAGTTATGTCAAGTATGGTCGGTTTCTAAGACGCCAAGGGCAGTATGACTTGGCCGGTGAACTGGCGCTTCAACGAAGAACACTTTGGATCGCTGATCCGAATCATTTGTATCGAGTCGCACTGGAGCTTGCCGAATCGGCGAACGGGGACGGCGCTTCCTCGCTGGCACTGAATCAACGTTGGATCACTCCGACGCTTGAAACGTGGCAGATGGCCGTCGCATCGGGGCTCACCGACGTCGAGACCAAACGAAAGGATCCGACCTTGCAAAAGGTCATGCGGTTGGCTGATCCGTCCACATCTGTCGAACCACCAGAATGATCAAAGTACCTTCGAATTCCAATCATCACATCCGCCGTCTCCGTCAGCGCCGCCATCATCGCGGCGGCCGACGGCTGACGATGGAACGTTTTGAACAGCGAAACCTGCTCGCCGGTCCCGAGTTCGAGGCGGTGGATTTTTTGGTGAACCTGGAAATCAGCAACCTGTCCAGCGCCAATCACCAAACCGTACTGCTGCGACTGGAACCGGTCCGCGACGGAGCCGACAATACACTGCGTTTGAGCGCCCGGCAGATCTCGGACGTGTCGAACGACGAATACCTCGCCGCCAGCGATCTGTCAGACCAACGCGGTGTGTTGCTCAGGTCCGCGATGGTCGATGCCATCTTGACGGACGACCTGTTCGGTGCCGCCATCGATGCGGAATTTTCCTCCGGATCCCATGATCCGATCACCATCGCGGTCGATCGCGGCAATGGTGATGTTGAGTATTTCCACTACCCCGATGACACGGACCATCAATTGTCACCGGCGGAAGTCATCCCCACGCCCGTGATGCCAACCCTCGCGCACGTACCGCCGATCGATCCGTTTTCAATCGACGACGAAGCGGACCGCCGCGATGTGACCGAGCCCGCCTTGGAAACGGTCATACCGAAGTCATTTAAAACCGTATCGAATCCCGAACCACATGCCGGCAGCGACGCGACGATCGATCGATTGACCGATCAGCTGCCGGGTGAAGGCGAAGTGATCCGCTTGGCGACGACATCCGCATGGGTTGCATCCCAGTCGGATTGGATGGACGGTCAACTGCAGTCGGATTCGGAATACATCGTGACGAGTATTCAACGCGTTTCATCATCAGCGGTGGATGCCGAAACCGGGACGGAAGACGATCAGCCGACGGGCCCGTCGGAGACAGGGATCGTCGATTCCAACACACGACCGCATGATGTTTCCGCGACCGGTGTGTTGGACGCCAGACAACCGGAACCGCCGCTGTTTGCGGCCATCACGTCGCTCGAAGTTGCCTTGGTGTTCGAGATCGGAGCGTTTCCCGATGTCCAGACGACCGACTTCGCGACGCTGTCGCAGTGGGATCGCCCGACGGATCAAGGTGTTGCTGAAACGACGCTGCCGCACGCCGCGTCGGCCGCCGTCGCACTTCAGCCCTCGAGCACGACAGACATCTCGGCGTCCCGCTTCCCCGTTCGCAAGTTGGCCGCAGCGCCCGTGGTCCTGATCCTCGCCGGCGCGGTTTGGACGAAACTCCGCAGCCGGACACCAAACGCCGACATCTCAACCGCCCCGAATCACAAACTGAAGTTAACGACGCTAAAACAGCGCTAACATTCCCGTCATCTTCACAAGCGGCCTAAGCATCCCACTCGCCATCTAAAGTGGGGTAAGCATCCTGCTTGCCACCCCCGAGTCGCGAAGCACTCGCCCCCACCCCCGCGCAACAGCGGCCACACCTCCCGCTCGCCCCATCACCAAAAATCCTCTCCCACCAGCGTTGCATTGCATCGCAGAACTATTGGTCGCTCTCACGGCTCGATTCGTCGCTGTCATCCGGAATCCTCCTCCTTCCCACGAAAGCAGACAGGGATTCGATCGCGATCAGCACCGCGATCCCAAAGAACACGGCGTACGAGAGCATGGAAAAAAGTGGAACATAACGCACCATTTTGACCCAAACATGCGGGTGCTGATCGTTGAACGACACGAGCGAAACATACAGGGCCCAGATCAAAACCAAGCCGAAGCCGTTGCCCGCGAAGACGCACCCCACGTTGATCGGCTTTCTCGCCGAGACCCGAACGACGAGCACCTTTGCGGCGACTTGGAAGGCGAATGCGAACAAGAGCACCGCCAACAAGTTGCCATGCATGCGAAAGGAATTGAGGCTCATCGAAAGCTCGATAAAACTGCCGAAGACAAGCCAAGTCGGTGATGCGATGACATTGGAAAACACGGAAGTCCGCAACGCGTGTTTCTCGACTCCCGAGCAGGTCACAAATGGACGCTCAAGAACGCTCGCCAAGGCGACAATCGCAAGGTAACAACTCGCTTCTATCTGCATCTTGAGAGGCGCCTATCGTTTCGTCGGCTTCTGGACGGCTAGTCCTCAAAAGACGACGGAGTGGTAACGGCAACTGGGAATGCTTCCTTGTATCCCAGTGGTTGAATGAACGGTCCGTTTCGAATTTGACCGTAGTACACCCCGAAACCGTCATGGTTCAGTCGAACATCCGAATGCCACGTTTTCCCGCTCGCCGAGTCAACCCATGAGAAATCGACTCGGTAGGCATCAGCCTTAGCCGAATAGCGAACATCTTTCACCGTGGTCGTCATCGTCCCGAGTGTGGTGCTCTTCTCAAATTGCCGAGCGACTTCCTTGGGAGACAAGGGCTGCTGCGATGCGAGGTCTTGTTTCAACCGTGTGACCTGACGATTCATGATCACGGTATTGGCCGCGAGCGCGCCAATCGCGATCCACAGCAACAAAGTACCGATTGAAAATTGAAATCGTCGGGGCACAGGCGTTTGCGATGGGTTCGCCTCGTCGATCATGTCTTAGATCCAATGTGTCATTCATGGTTTCCAACTAACGATAACGATGCGCTGGCAGGGGCGAAAGATCTGACCACTACATCCCAAGCAGACTGACGGAAAGACAAGCCCCTGCGCCGTCTCCTCCATTGCACGTTCTGGCTCACTCTCCAGAGTAGTTAGACCGACATCCCGCAGGGATCACAGCGAGTAGCCGGAGGTCAGCGCAGTGCCACCTCCGGACCAGGCACCCGATCCACCCCACGACCCCGGACGGGGTCGCAGCAAATTCCAGCAAACCCGTCGCACGGGTCAGCGAGCGAAGCAAAGTGACCGCTACCCCAGGATACAAATGCCCAGGGGACGTCGATTGTATTACTGACGAATGACTCGCCGTACCGCGTTGTGGGAACGACTCGCGAGCGGCAACCGCTCCTGCGGCCCGCACGCCAGCGGCGTGCCACATCAAAGCTCCCACCCGGAGTGCGCTTCGCGACTCCGGGCTTTGTTGTGGCACCGCTCTGCGGTGTGCACCGCAGAGCGGTGCCTGCCCAAGAGTCGCTCAGTAATACAATCGACGTCCCGCTGACTGCACGACAAGTAGATGGTTCGCCGCATCTACAATTTGGGATGCGGCAGGTGCAACCGAAACAGCTTCAGTAGCGACTTCGCGTGGTCATCGCTGACAAATCCGTACCAGCCATGAGCATGCTGTTTTTTCTCGGAATCGTACCGAGGAACGTAGAAGTTCTGGCATTCCCAGCAAACGGTTGTTTCGAACAGCAAATCATCACCGCGGTACAGTCGGAAGCCGTAAACGGGGAGGTGGCAGAACGCACCACCAAGACGATCGAAGGTCATTGACTGCCATGCCATCCGCAGTTTGTCGCAGTCGCGGCCCGTGATTGAAACGTGCGCATGAATATCCGCGTGTACGCCGTAGGGGTGCACCGGAAACGTGTCGCCAGTCGGCTTGCGTTTCGGTGCCTCGTCGCTGAAAGGATCTCGTTTGGGTAAGGATACCGCATACAACTCGACACGATCAAACCGCGGAAGCGAATCGGTGTGGGCAAGCGACAACATCCGCTCATGCGGCGTGTCACCATCAGGATGGGTCGGCGTCCATTCCGATTCAGTGTTGGCATCGTCTTGGTCGGAACCAAATGGATCCGCGTCCTGCGATTGCGCAAGCGTCAGCGATGTGAGCAGGACGAATAGGGTCAGTATTGGTCGCATCATAGGTTAACGCTTGTCCGCAAACAGCTCAAACAACTCAGACTTGACTTCGGTCACCCCGCTTAGCTTGCCGAGACTTGATAGGATTGCTTGGCTCAGTTTCGCAGGGAGTGACAAGGTTTTCATCGTCTCTTCTCCGGAGAAGTTTCAAACGAATAGAAGGCCCCGTGTTCGAATTTTGCAACGAATTGCGATCTATCCGCGTCCCCGGAGGATCGGGAATGGATCACGATGCAAAACGCTTTCAGCCTCAGGCGGGCCAATGATGGATCTCGATTAGAACGGATCCCGACAGAGGGTGCCAGCGTTTTCATCCCAAGCGAACTCGATCAGGGCCCGGTCCACGACATGGTTCTGTGTCATTCCCTCAGCGGACGCGACCGTACACAAGAACCATTCGCTCCAGATAAATTTCATCTGTCACCACCGAGACCTGTCGTACCAGTTTGTCATCGATCAGCCTCAGGTTGTCACAAACCTTGGTGTCTCCGTCGTCATATCGCAATGCGGACGCGTCCATTGCATTCGGCGTTGCCCAGTCCGGTACGCCTGCGGGTTCAAGGATCGTTAGTCCATCACGGTCGACGACTGTGCCTATCATGGGGACGTAAGCGTTTACTTGAACGCCGCTGACGTCGAACATCAAGGCATCGAATTCGATCGTCTCCTCAGAAAACGCGCTGCCTTGTATTTTCATCACCAACCCGGCCATCGGAACGGCATCAGGAATCTGTGCATCGCCGTTGCCGCGGAGCCACGCCTGAATCTTGGCCAAACAAGCGGTATCCTCGTCGTCACCCCAGGGAATCTCATCGACGAGATGGTGGTACCGCTCGAGTTGCCATTGGCCATTCATTGATGCGATCGACATCGAAAGATTCCTGGCTGCAATAGAAGACAGAACGGTAACGATCACGTGGTCGCCGCGAACGACGCACCACTTCCACAGAAATCAACCTTGCGGCTAGCGTGCATCTGCTGGTTCGGAACGCGGACTGTCGTCATCGCTTTTACGACGTAACACCAGCACGGACAAACGCGATCCGCTCGGCGCCTCAAATTTTGTTGGTCGCTCAACGGTCGAATCGATTGTCAGTGACGAACACTGTACTCGATCGCTATCGCTGAGGGAAATTCCAGCCTCCCCATCTGCAGCCGACATGCCGTCGTCAGTCGTCGTTGACATCGTCGGGCGCCGAACCAGCGCAGCCACGTCGACCGCCCGCCAACCCTACGAGGATCGACGTGATGCCACTCCAATCCGCCGAAGCGAGGTCTCCATCCCGGAGGGATCCCAGCCAGTAGCCGGAGGTCAGCGCAGCGCTTAGGTTTGACCACATCTTTTTGTTTGCCAGCGGATGTGTCGAGTTGGCGCGGCTGTGAAACCAATTGTTGATCTTTGTAAATGAGTCAAGCTTGGTAAGGTTGATCTGGTAATTTGGCGATGCCTGGAGTTTTTTCCCTGTGGGAACCGTGGCGTGGAACACACGCTGCGATTGATTCGCGACGGCGGGTTGAGATGGTTGCTGGTGACGGAATGGCTACCAGCACTCGTATCACGGAAGGCCCCCCATGGTTTTGCCCCTGCAAACATTTGGACAAGTCAACTTTGCCAACGCTCAACTCGGCGACAAACGTAGAACAAATCGTCTCGTACAACTTGCTGACTCAATGGCTCGACGACCAAGTGGAACATTGCCACAGAAATTCAATAGCCCCAAAGACCTCAGGGCTTTCTACCGGTTGATGGACCGTGACCAGGTGACGCATGAGGCAATTCTCGCATCTCATCGTGAGGCAACCTGTCACAAGATCAAGCAAATCAGAGGCCCAGTCCTGATTCTTCATGATGCCACCGAGCTGGATTTTACCAATCACAAGTCACTTTCCGATGACATGGGCCAAATTGGCAACGGCAATCGCCGTGGGTACATCGCGCAAAACAGCTTGGCCGTGAACCCGAAAACACGGCAAGTAATTGGATTGTGCAATCAGGTTTTGCACCATCGGGAGGATGCTCCCAAAGACGAACTGACCGCTCAGAAACGCAAGCGTGAATCACGAGAGAGTCGATTGTGGTTGCGCGGTGCCGATCCACTGGCTAACAGCGAGAAACTCGTTGATGTTTGTGATCGAGGAGCTGACACGTTCGAGTTCCTCGAACATGAATTGGCCAGCGGCCGTAGGTTCGTCATTCGTGCCTCTCATAATCGGGCGATCATTCCTGGACATGGCGATCAAGGCAGTAGCGATCAAGCCTGTTACCTTCGCAACTATGCTGCCAGCCTTCCGCCAGCAGGACACTGGACGTTATCGGTAACGAGCAAAGTCGACAAGAAAGTACGGGTTCGCAAAGGCAAAAAGAAATCAGCCAATCGACGGGCTCGTGAGGCGAAGATGGCTGTCTCATTTGCCCCGGTTCAAATCAAACCACCCGCGAAGAAACTAGGAGAACACGGCAACGATCCGCTTGCCGTCTGGGTTGTTCGAGTCTGGGAAGAAGATCCGCCCGCCGGAGAAGAGCGTCTGGAATGGTTTTTGATTACAAACCAACCCGTACTTGATTTTGAAGATGCCTATCAGGTTGTCGGTTGGTACGAATGTCGCTGGATCATTGAAGAGTATCACAAAGGGATGAAAACAGGATGTAGCATTGAGAGCCCGCAATTCACTAGCGAAGAACGTTTGCAGCCAGCGATCGCTTTGATTTCAGTGGTGGCGTTGACTCTGCTGCAAATGCGTGATGCCAGTCGTCGTTGGGACGCAAAGAAACGCAAAGCGACCGAAGTTATCTGCAGCGACTACGTGAGTGTGCTGAGCGCTTGGCGACATGGCCAAATCAAACCCGACTGGTCAATTCACGATTTCTACTATGCACTGGCGAGACTCGGCGGTCATCAGAACCGCAAATCCGATCACCCACCGGGATGGCAAACGATTTGGCGAGGCTGGAACGACCTCCAAGCGATGCTCTGCGGCGTTGACGCAATGAAGATTGTAAAAAGATGTGGTCAAACCTAAGGCGCAGCGCCACCTCCGGAACAGACGCCCGATCCACCCCACGACCCCGGACGGGCAACGCTATGAAGCATTTTTTTAGCGGTAGGGCGTGAGCCCAATACCGCTAAATCGACATTGATGGGCGCCGCTAGCGTTGGCGCGAACCGGCTGATGTCAGTTGATGATCAGCCGTTTGGCGCGAGCATACGGGCCCTGCGCTGGTCAATCACCTTCTCGATTTAGCAGTATTGGGCTTGCGCCCTGCCGCTAACACCTCTTAAAACGCAGGAAATAGATGCTTCACAGCGTTGCCGGATGGGGTCGCAGCGAGTTCCTGTCCCCTGTCACTTCCGACATCCAAAGCCGCTCGACTCGCAACGATCGATGCGTCGTTCGATTCGACGGAATCGTCTTTGAGTAGAAGAACAACACCCTCCGACCACACGACGCGAGTTACGGGGGAGTCATGCGCCTGCGGATCACTCAACGGGCCACAAGAGATCAAGACGGCGACCGTATCAAAACGCTGACGACGGACGGCCAGAGGGTTCCAAACGCCGTCGTCAGCCTTCCGGGATGGAGTCCCACGTAAAGCACCGTCGCCGGCCATCACCGCAGATCAACCGCCGAAGCGGCAAGCAGTTCGATGAAGTTCAACGTCGGTGGTCACCGCGTCGCCACGATGGATCGGAAGTCAAAAATAAATTTAACTCGCCGACTGCAGCGCACCACTTGGCTCTGCCTTATTCCAGGTAGCGGCCGAGATCCATAGCCGAATGAAAAACTCCAAGCACTCGAATCAAGTCCTCTGAGACCACCAAATACGGAATTCGATAGTGTCCATAGAGGATCTCGCGAATTTCGCGGTCGGCAATGGGTTCGTACCGTTGCCCAAGTTGAGGATACGACGCGAGCAACTGAACCTTTTCATAAATCTCGACCACAACCTTGCTGGCAGCTGTGGGATTGTGTTCAGCAATGTAGTCGTAAACAGAACGCAACCGACGCTCTGCTTCGTCAGTCCACTCTACTTCTGCCATGAGTCGATGCGTTCGCGAAGCTCGGCGCTGGAAACAGTTCGATCGGCGTCGCTATCAGCAAGTCCGCGACGAACCATTTCTGCATAAGCGAGCTCTCGCAAGATCGATTGAAAGCTAGCGTCTGACGGTTGGCGAGCGATGATATCGGCAGCGGCGTCTTTGTCTGAAAGCGGCGGTATTGAAGACGTTGACATCAGGATCCCTGTGACTTCGTGGACGAACCTATTCTAGCGTCTCAAAATCATAGAGCAATCATTGTTGGTCTTGCTGTCTTTCCGTGGGGACAATTAGTGCCGGGGAACGAATTGCGATCTATCCGCACATGCGCAGGAACGAGGATCCATCGGGCGCCAGAACTTTGCCGAACCTCACGTAGGCCGGTGATGGGACTCGACATCCCGAAGGGATCCCAGCCAGTAGCCGGAGGTCAGCGCAGCGCTTAGGTTTGACCACATCTTTTTGTTTGCCGGCGGATGTGTCGAGTTGGCGCGGCTGTGAAACCAATTGTTGATCTTTGTAAATGAGTCAAGCTTGGTAAGGTTGATCTGGTAATTTGGCGATGCCTGGAGTTTTTTCCCTGTGGGAACCGTGGCGTGGAACACACGCTGCGATTGATTCGCGACGGCGGGTTGAGATGGTTGCTGGTGACGGAATGGCTACCAGCACTCGTATCACGGAAGGCCCCCCATGGTTTTGCCCCTGCAAACATTTGGACAAGTCAACTTTGCCAACGCTCAACTCGGCGACAAACGTAGAACAAATCGTCTCGTACAACTTGCTGACTCAATGGCTCGACGACCAAGTGGAACATTGCCACAGAAATTCAATAGCCCCAAAGACCTCAGGGCTTTCTACCGGTTGATGGACCGTGACCAGGTGACGCATGAGGCAATTCTCGCATCTCATCGTGAGGCAACCTGGCACAAGATCAAGCAAATCAGAGGCCCAGTCCTGATTCTTCATGATGCCACCGAGCTGGATTTTACCAATCACAAGTCACTTTCCGATGACATGGGCCAAATTGGCAACGGCAATCGCCGTGGGTACATCGCGCAAAACAGCTTGGCCGTGAACCCGAAAACACGGCAAGTAATTGGATTGTGCAATCAGGTTTTGCACCATCGGGAGGATGCTCCCAAAGACGAACTGACCGCTCAGAAACGCAAGCGTGAATCACGAGAGAGTCGATTGTGGTTGCGCGGTGCCGATCCACTGGCTAACAGCGAGAAACTCGTTGATGTTTGTGATCGAGGAGCTGACACGTTCGAGTTCCTCGAACATGAATTGGCCAGCGGCCGTAGGTTCGTCATTCGTGCCTCTCATAATCGGGCGATCATTCCTGGACATGGCGATCAAGGCAGTAGCGATCAAGCCTGTTACCTTCGCAACTATGCTGCCAGCCTTCCGCCAGCAGGACACTGGACGTTATCGGTAACGAGCAAAGTCGACAAGAAAGTACGGGTTCGCAAAGGCAAAAAGAAATCAGCCAATCGACGGGCTCGTGAGGCGAAGATGGCTGTCTCATTTGCCCCGGTTCAAATCAAACCACCCGCGAAGAAACTAGGAGAACACGGCAACGATCCGCTTGCCGTCTGGGTTGTTCGAGTCTGGGAAGAAGATCCGCCCGCCGGAGAAGAGCGTCTGGAATGGTTTTTGATTACAAACCAACCCGTACTTGATTTTGAAGATGCCTATCAGGTTGTCGGTTGGTACGAATGTCGCTGGATCATTGAAGAGTATCACAAAGGGATGAAAACAGGATGTAGCATTGAGAGCCCGCAATTCACTAGCGAAGAACGTTTGCAGCCAGCGATCGCTTTGATTTCAGTGGTGGCGTTGACTCTGCTGCAAATGCGTGATGCCAGTCGTCGTTGGGACGCAAAGAAACGCAAAGCGACCGAAGTTATCTGCAGCGACTACGTGAGTGTGCTGAGCGCTTGGCGACATGGCCAAATCAAACCCGACTGGTCAATTCACGATTTCTTCTATGCACTGGCGAGACTCGGCGGTCATCAGAACCGCAAATCCGATCACCCACCGGGATGGCAAACGATTTGGCGAGGCTGGAACGACCTCCAAGCGATGCTCTGCGGCGTTGACGCAATGAAGATTGTAAAAAGATGTGGTCAAACCTAAGGCGCAGCGCCACCTCCGGACCACGCGTCCACGTCCCCCCACGACCCCGGACGGCAACGCTGCGAAGCATTTTTTTAGCGGTAGGGCGCGAGCCCTCCGGTATTTCAGGAACGATGAGGGACCGGAGGGCTTGCGCCCTGCCGCTAACACCTCGAAAAACGCAGGGAATAAATGCTTCACAGCGTTGCCGGACGGGGGCGCAGCGAGTTCCAGTCCATCGTCACTTCCGGCATCCAAAGCCGCTCGACTCGCAACGATCGACGCGTCGTGCGATTGGATGGAATCGTCTTTGAGTAAAAGAACAACACCCTTCAGCCACACGACGCGAGTCACGGGGGAGTCATGCGCCTGCGGATCACTCAATGGGCCACAAGAGATCAAGACGGCGGCCGTATCAAAACGCTGACGCCCTGCGGCCAGAGGATTCAAGAAGCCGGCGCCAGCCTGACGCTCCGGAGTCCCACGTAATGCACCGTCGCCGCCCAACACCCCAGATCAACCGTCGAAGCGGCAAGCAGTTCGATTGTGTTCAACGTTGACGATCACGCAGTCGCCGCGGACCACTCGCCACTTCAACAAACTCAACCCCGCGACCCACGTGCAGTTTCTGGTTCAGTGTTTTTTCGGGTCTGTGAATTGCATCCGACTAGTCCGGCGAACGCGGCAAAGACTCGTGAGGTAAGTGACGGTCTCGGAGGCCACAATGAACGAAACGAGAGTCGGTCGGTTTTGCGATCACAAAAATCTGCAAAGCCACCCGAGAATGTGTTTGAATTGGGCAGATTGCCTTGCATGTCCTTCACAACGAACGCGACATGTTCCCAGATCGTCACGTCGTGTATCACTCGGTCGCCAAACTCGTCTATTGGCTCAAGTCGGTAAGAACACCAAAACATGTCTTCGAATTGAGGATCAAACATCGTGGCGACGCGTCGCTCGTTGCAGTAGATCACAAACATCGGTGCGTCGCGGTCACGGTTTTCGACGTTCGCCATCTTCTCGCGTTTTTCAATTCTTTGTCACAGAACGACAGCGGTAACGGGGCCGCCGACAAAACACTGGGTTTCAAAACTCGCGTCATCGGCGGGGCCCGTTTACCGCTTGGCCATCGTCTGCTGTGAGTACCTCTGGCGACTCTCGTCGTGGGAAAAACATTAGTTTGATGCCCCATGGAAATCCCACGAGCCCAAAAATCAAAAGCGGGTAAGCCACCCACGGTGACGGCATCGCACCATCGAGTTCCAGCGCGATGGCACCGCTCAGATTTACATTCGGGTAGAGAGGTGCAAACTGTTCTTGCTGATTCTTGCCGAGGCTTTGAAAGAAATTTGTTGCGACACCCGTGACAGTCTTTCGTTTCAAAACAGCATTTAGTTGTGCAGGATTCTTGATGTGTTGTGAATGGAGAACAACTTTGCGATCGGGCCAAGAGCCATCGGGCAACAGCAACGGTATCCAGACGCGTTGCCAAGTGCCATCGTCTTTTAAGGTGACAATGTGTTTGCCGAACTCGAAGTCCGTAACTGTCAGGTGGACATTTGACGTTCCGTTGACTTTTCCAATGCTGGTGAGCATAGCGCGCTCGGGGATAACGCTACCGCGTAGCAGCAGTGACGATTTGTAGCCGCCCATGAGGAGCGCGCCCGTACCGAGATAGAATAGAATGCGTCCAGGAAACGACATTGCGTAGGAGTCGACCTAAGGATTTGACGGGTAACGTCCACCGGGGTCACCGCGGCACGGTGAACGACATTGTGTTTTCGATGGACACCGACTCCGCGGCTGCGCGTGCGGGCGGATGGTTCTCGCGTCCGGCCACGACGACAGTTGGAGTCATCGCTGTTGATGGCCAATCTACTCCATCCGAAACGCCGTGTGAAAACTGAGAATCCCATTTTATGGTCGGGATGTCAGGCGTTGGGCATTCACGGAACCAACGGAGAAGAGTTGGTCCATGACAACATCGCCTGCTCAGATTTCAGGTCGTGGGCGAGGCAACGCGTTTTCTGCCGTCGGCAGTAAGGGAAGGACTCGTCGCCTCGTCCACTACCGTCTGCGACAGTCGCTGGGCGAGGACTCGTCGCCTCGTCCACGACCGTCTACGCCAGTCGCTAAGCGAGGACTCGTCGCCTCATCCACTACGGTCTAATTCAGACGCTTGGTGAGACGGGACACTGGCGGCGCGAACGAATGCGGGGGCTCATGAATCGCGGTCACCTGATCGCCAGCGGGTCCAGGCGTACTTGGCGAATGAACTGAGCCCGGCAAAGTGGTACGTCGGGTCGACGTAGTGCTCGATCACGTAGAACGCGAAGTAGTAGGCTCGGCAAAATGCCCAGATGCAGATGCACAACAATGCAATCTCTGGCAGCCCCGGCATCCGGGAAATCAGAATCCCGGCGGCAAGCATTCCCAGCGCGAGAAAAAGCGTGCCCTTTGCCCAGATCAAGTTGGGGTTTTGAATGTCGCCCAACAGCGATGGATCGCGCGACGGTTGGCTCGAATGATGGCGTTCGGAATCAGACATAACCGCTTGGTACGCAGCCGGTCGCCGTTAGGGTCGCGCCAGGGTCGCCATCGCGGGGTCGCTTTGCCACAGGTACAGGAACGTCGGCATGGTGCTGCGGTCGAGGCCGGGCACGCGGAGCGGGATCAGCGAGCTGAAGACGGGCTGATTGGGCGAGACATCCAACGGCGTGTAGGCGGGGTCGTTTTCGCGTCGATACATCACGACGCGGTCGTCAGGTTTTAAGCCGGCTTGCTGTTTGGCCCATTCGATTGCGGTGTCGATGTAGCCGACGCCATCGACCAACCCCATCGACTGGGCGTCGCTACCGCTCATCACCCTGCCGTCGGACCATTGGTCTTGCGACTCGGCCAGCTTGGGCCGCTTCGATTTGATTTGATCAATCAAACGCTGGTGGAACCCATCGGCGATTCGCTGCAACATCACCAGTTCGTCCGCTTCGATCGGGCGTTCAGGCGTTCCGGCGTCGATTTTTTCGCCGCTCTTGATCGGCATCGACAAAACGTTGAACTGCCCCATCGTGTCTTGCAGGTTGTAGAGATTCAAGATCACGCCGATTCCACCGACGATGCTGGTCGGGTGCGCGATGATGGCGTCACAGTGATTGGCTAGATAATAGGCACCGCCGGTTCCGACGGTCATGATGTTGGCGATGATCGGCAGCTGGCGGTCCTGCTTCAGCCTCGCCAATTCATGGCACATCATGTCCGACGCCGTGACGCCGCCGCCGGGCGAGTTGATTCGCAGCACGACGGCTTTGACGTCTTTGTCGTTGCGTATCGCGTCGATCTTTTCATGGAACAGGGCGACCGGGTTTTCGCCCATCGAACCGATCCCGCCGACGTTGCGATCGACCAGGAAGTCGTCCACGTCCAAGACCGCAAGTTTCCCATTCCGCGTCGCCTGGCCGGAGACGACGACTGATGTCAGCGGTGTCACGCGGCTGTTGGGGCTGAGACTGACCGTCGTTTTTAACTCGCCCATGTCCATCTTGCCGTCGACGGTCATGTCGCCGGTCATGTTGAAACCGCCAGCCATGTTGACCGCTCCGTTGTGGCGAAACACTTTGCTTCCGCAACCGCTGGAAAGCAACACGACAAAAAGCAATAGGAACAGCGTGGAATCGCACCGCCATAGCGGTATCGTGTCGGTTTCCTTGTTGCCGGTAGCGACCTGCTGGGGCCTTTCCATGTCGGTGGTCGGATGCAGGTTCATGGGTCGGGTGAATCGACAGCTGGGTTGAAATCGGTGAAACTGGCTCCCGTCGGCCAAACTTTGCTTTTGCCGGTTGCGGACCGTCCGCTGCAACACCAATCTCCCGATTTTGCCTGGCACGATGCGATTTAGCGCGTTAATCCTGAAAAACCTGACTCGCCGCCCGCTGCGGGCCGCGTTGACCCTGATCGCATTGACGATGGCGGTCGCGTCAGTCGTCGCACTGCGGGGGATCGCCAAGGGGTTCACCGAGTCGTTTGCGGCCATCTATGAATCCCACTCGATCGACATCGTGGTTTCCCGCCAGGGCACCGCGGACCGATTGAGCAGCAGTGTCAGCGAAGAGGCGGTCGGGCAGATCGAACGACTCGACGGCGTAGCCCGGGCCGCCGGCGTTCTGCTGGACACACTTTCGCTGGAAGACCAACAGATTTTCGGCGTCCCCACGATGGGCATCGCAGCGGACAGTTGGCTGCGAGAGGATTTCCGCTGGCGCGAGCGAGGTTCGGCGGTGGCGGCCGGCTCGGCGGAAACGCCCCCGAAGCAGCTTTCGCTGGGGATCCATCTGGCCGATCGCGCGGGGATTTCGGTCGGCCAGAACGTAATGATTTTCGAAGAGCCATACGTCGTGGACGGGATTTTCGAAAGTTCCAGTGTTTGGGAAAACGGCTCGATGATCATGCCGCTGGAGCGGCTTCAGGCGATTTCCGACCGCAGTGGGCAAGTAACGTACATCAACGTGGTGCTGGATCGGGCGGTCGGCGGCAAGGACGCGCGATCGATTGTCGACCAAATTCACGCGGTCGACAGCCGCCTGCACGCGATGACGACCGATGAATTCGTGGGGACCGACACACGGATGCAACTCGCGTCGGCGATGGCCTGGATGACGTCGATCATCGCCCTGGCGATCGGAGCGATCGGGACACTCAACACGATGATGACCAGTGTTTTGGAGCGGACGCGTGAGATCGGCGTGCTCCGCGCTGTCGGCTGGCCGCGGCGGCGTGTGATCCGGATGATCGTCTCCGAATCGATCATGCTGGCGTTGCTGGCCAGTTTTTTTGGCGGCGGCCTCGCAATCCTTGCCACCGATGCAATGAGCCGACATCCCGCGGTTCGCGGGGTGCTGGTGCCCGCAATCGACGCAGCGACGTTGTTGGAAGGTACGGTTTTGGCGGTCTTTATCGGGCTGCTCGGGGCGCTGTTGCCAGCCAAACGTGCCGCTTCGGTAATGCCGACCGAAGCACTGCGAAACTCCTGAAGGGCGTCACCGGCGGATCGGTGGCCCGAATTTCGGGCGAGTGGAACGGCACTTGCGGTCCGCAACGGGGGTGGGTAGGCACGGGATTTTTTGAGCCAGGGTTTCTTGAGCCTGGGTTCGTCAAGCATCGCGGCGCCTCTCGCTTCCCCAATCGCTTCAATTTTGTCTGTATGACTTGAGCGATTCCCCCGCTTTCGACGCAGGGAGTGATGCGGCCGACGCGGCAATCCACCTCGCATGAAGGTATTTTGTGGTCGCGACGGCATGCCCCGACGAGTTCGGCCCCTTACGATTTCTTGACTCTGCACCCTTGAATAAACCCGTGACGACAGATTTTCGCCCGATCGCCATCATCGGAATGGGATGCCGATTTCCAGGTGGCTGCGATTCCCCCGAGAGCTATTGGCAGTTGCTCGAATTGGGACGCGATGCCATCACTTTGACTCCACAAGACCGTTGGAGCCTGGAGAAGTTTTACGCCCCGGGACACGCCCGACCGGGAAAAACCCAAAGTCGCTGGGGGGGATACGTCGACGGGATCGACCAATTTGATCCGCAGCTGTTTGGGATTTCGCCGCGCGAAGCGGCCTCGATGGATCCCCAGCAGCGGATGTTGCTGGAGACGGCGTATCGGGCAACCGAGGACGCCGGGGTGCCGCTCGAATCGATGGCCGGCCGGCCGATTTCCGTCCACGTCGGGATCTCCAGTTTTGACTATGCCGTCGGTGCGCTCAGCTATCGTGACCGCGGTGTGGTCGGCCCCTACAGCAATACCGGCGGCAGCAGCAGCATCGCCGCCAATCGCATTTCGTATTGTTTTGACTTGCGTGGCGAAAGCGTCGCGATCGATACGGCGTGTTCCTCGTCGCTGATCGCGGTCCACATGGCTTGCCAGAACCTGCAATCGAGTGCCAATCAAATGGCGTTAGCCGGCGGCGTCAACGCGTTGATTCTGCCGGACTTCTTCGTCGCCTTCAGCCAGCTCGGGGTACTTTCACCGGACGGACGCTGCAAGACCTTTGACGCCTCGGCCAATGGCTACGTGCGCAGCGAAGGCGCCGGCATGGTGCTGCTAAAGCGACTCGAAGACGCCATTGCCGATGGCGATTCGATCTACGCGGTGATTCATGGTTCGGCGACCAATCAAGACGGCCGCACGGACGGATTGACCGTGCCCAGTCAATCAGCCCAACAAGCCTTGATCGAATCCGCACTGCAATCGGCGGGCTTGGCAGGTGACGACATCAGCTACGTCGAAGCCCACGGGACCGGCACGCCGATCGGCGATCCGATCGAAGCCCGCGCGATCTCCCATTGCTACGGCCGCAGCGGCTCAGACGCCTGCCGCATCGGCAGCGTGAAAACCAATATCGGACACCTCGAAGCGGGTGCCGGGATCGCCAGTGTGATCAAGGTCGCACTGTCCTTGAAGCATCAAACCATCCCCGCGCATTTGAATTTCGAAACGCCCAACCCGGACATTCATTTCGACGCCAACGGATTGCGGGTTCCCCGTTCGACCGAACCGTGGGATTGCGACGGACCACGGTTGGCGGGAGTCAATGGTTTCGGCTACGGCGGGGCGAACGCCCACGTGATTCTGGGACAACCGCCCCAAGAAGTAGCGAAACGTTCAGCGCCAGCGGTCGACCACCCACCGATGTTGCTGCCGATTTCGGCGCACGACAAGACCGCGTTGGCCGAAACCGCGTCACGTCTGGCCGATTGGATGGACGAACATGATGTTGCCTGTGCCGACGTTGCCGCAACCGCGGCGCGACGACGCAGCCATCATGATTGGCGCGGCGTGGTGGTGGGACGCAATCGTCACGATTGGGCTCGCCGGCTTCGTGAAATCGCCAGCGATTGCGACACGCATGCCCAAAGAGTGCGTTTAAATGTCTCCAGCCGAACCGACGCGTCGTCGCCTCCGGTCGCATTCGTGTGCAGCGGCCAGGGTCCGCAGTGGTGGGCGATGGGACGCGGCTTGCTGGAATCCAACTCAATTTTTCGCGACACGATTGAACGTTGTGATCGCGAATTTTCCAAGCACGTCGCGTGGTCGTTGATCGACGAACTGTGTCGTGGCGAAGACGAATCGCGACTGAATGAAACCGCGATCGCTCAACCGAGTTTGTTTGCCTTGCAAGTCGCATTGGCAGCGGTTTGGCAATCCAAAGGCATTCGCCCCTCAATCATCGTGGGGCACAGCGTGGGCGAGATCGCTGCGGCCCACGTCGCCGGCGCCCTCGACTTTGCCGACGCCTGTTTGGTCGCGATCCATCGCGGCCGCACGATGGACGCCGCGACCAGCAAGGGCGCGATGATCGCGGTCGGGCTGTCGCCTCAGGAAATTGAACCCTGGATTGCGCCGCTCGGTGACCGTGTTTCCATCGCCGCGATCAATGGCCCCGCGTCGCTGACCGTGTCGGGATGCGCCGTCGAGATCGAGACGCTGGTTCACCGCCTGGACCAGGCAGGCATCTTCTGTCGGCGTCTGGAAGTGGAATACGCGTTCCATAGCGCCCAGATGGATCCCGTCCGCGACGAACTGTTACGATCGTTGGCGACGATTCAGCCGAAGCCGACGCACACGCCGTTTGTGTCCACGGTGACCGGCGCTGTGATGGCGGGCACGGAAGTCGACGGAGAGTATTGGTGGCAGAACGTTCGCAAAAGCGTGCTGTTTTCCGACGCGATGGATGTGCTGGCGACTGAAGGCATCGAGTTGGCCATCGAAATCGGACCGCACCCGGTGTTGCGTTACGCGATCGCCGAGTGCTTTGCCAAACATCAACAATCGATTTTGGCAGTCGCGTCGCTGAATCGAAAGAAAGACGATGCGACCGTGATGGCCGAATCCGTCGGCCAACTGTATGCCTGGGGTTATCCGATCGACTGGAATTTGAACGCACCGGCCGATGCCCAGTACGTCAAACTGCCAGACATGGCGATGAACCGTCAATCGCTCTGGTTCGAATCTCACGAATCGAAACTGAGTCGCCAGTCAAACCCGGGTGAACCAATTCTGGGTCAAAGGCTCGATGGCCCGGACCCCAGTTGGCAGACTCGCATCGACCTTCGCTTGCAGGAATCGTTGGCCGATCACCGTGTTCGCAACGCGTGCATGATGCCGGCCGCAGCGATGTTGGAATTGGCCATCGCGGCGGGCGCAGTCGTCGGCGACGAGGATGCAGTCTCGCTGAAACGATTCCGATTGCAAAACCCTTGCCTGCTGGGCGAAGACTCGCCGGTACGAATTCAAATCGACTATGCACCACAGCGTCGACAGATTTCGCTCACCTGCAGCGGAATCGATCAATCCAATTGGCAACCGTTGGCCGTGGCGGACTTGAGCAGTATCGCCAGCGCACGCCTGTCAGATCGCTCGGCGCTGGATGACGCCCGACGACGAGCCACCGAATCGGTTTCCGCCGACCGGCTGTACCGCTATTGCAATCAGTTGGGGCTGAACTACGGGCCACGTTTCCGCGGCGTCAATGCAGCCTGGCGTGGACCGTACGAAGCCATCGTCGCGGTCGAATTCCCGGACGCGGAGAATTTTGGCGATGCCGCGGATCCGCTCGGATTCGGCTCGGCGCTCTTGGACAGTTGCTTTCACGGCATGATCATCGCCAGTCCCAATTTTGACGACGTCATCGACGGCTTGTACCTGCCCCAACAGATCGCATCGTTCGACGTCTTTCGCAAAGCGTGTTCGCCGTTGACGGCGCATGTGCGTTTGATCTCGAAAGACGACTATCGGATGGTCGCCGATATCGACATCTATGACGCCGATCAAAACCACTGCGTTGCGATCCGCGGATTCGAATCGGTTTCGGTGACGCGAATGAACCTGGAAGGTTCCGTGGACGAATTGTTGTACCGATACGTTTGGAAGCCGGCAGCCCCGGCGCAGCCGAACGATGCCGACACTGACAATCGAAAATGGCTGGTCTTTTGCGACCAAAGCGGACTTGCCGATGAACTGCTGGAGCGATTGCCGGCCGGCGAGAAAATCGTCACCGTCCAGCACGGCGCCAATTTCAAACGGTTGCGTGACAAATCATTCATCATCGATCCCGAGAACCGGGACGAGTTCGATCGCTTGTTGACGGACATCGGGGATGGCGTGACCGACGCGGTCTATCTATGGGGTCTGGATTCGCCCGACAACGTCGAACTCTCTGGCGACACACTGAACAAGTCGACCGTGCTGACGACGTTGGCACCGCTGCACCTGGTCGCCGCCTGGCAATCGGCCGCGGATTCGAACCGGCAATCCAAGATCGCTCGACTGTCCCTCGTGACCCGCGGAGCTCAGCCGCCGGATGAAACGATGCTGCCGATTTCGGTCGCGGCCGGTCCACTGATCGGTTTTGGACGAGTGATCGCGAGTGAATGCAGTCGTTTCAAGACCAAGCTGATTGACTTGGCCCCCACGGAGACGCCGAATGTCGCTTCACCGATTGCCGACGACTTGCTGGCAGAGCTGGTGGGGCGAATCGACGACGAAGACGAAGTGCTGATTCGCGATTCGATTCGTTGGGTCCGGCGGTTTGTCCCGGTCGAGGAACAACCGCTTCATCCCGAGAGCCGCCGCCGTACTCCGAGCGTACTGCGGCTGGGTGATTCGTCGTCGATCGATCAATTGCGATACGAATCGGTTCCTTCGGTCGGTCCCGCCGATGGACAGGTTGAGATCGAGATTTTAGCCACAGGATTGAATTTCAGTGACGTGATGAAGTCGCTGGATTTGTACCCGGGATTACCCGATGGTCCCGTCTTGCTGGGTGCCGAATGCAGCGGGCGAATCAGTCGTGTCGGACACGATGTCACCGAGTTCAACGTCGGCGATGAAGTGATCGCCGTCGCGCCGGGCTCGTTCGCGACCCACGTCATCGTCAACCAACACTTGGTCGCGCCGAAACCCCGAGCGCTGTCACACCCGCAAGCGGCAACGATCCCGATCGCTTTCTTGACGGCCGAGTATGCACTGGGCGAGTGTGCCCGCATTCGGTCGGGAGAACGCGTTTTGATTCATTCGGCCAGCGGCGGTGTGGGCATCGCCGCGATGCAGTTGGCGAAACTGGCCGGTGCGGTGACATTGGCCACGGCCGGTACAGATGAGAAGCGAGAGTTTGTTCGCCAGTTGGGCGCCGAAGTGGTGATGAATTCACGCGATCTACAATTCGCACGCGAGACGCTGGAACAGACCGATGGCGAAGGTGTCGATGCGATTTTGAATTCGCTTCCCGGTGAAGCGATCACGAAAGGATTGTCGATTCTGAAAACGGGCGGACGCTTTTTGGAGATCGGCAAACGCGACATCTATTCGGACGCCTCGTTGGGGTTGGAGATTTTCAAAAACAACCTTGCGCTGTTCGCCATCGACCTGGATCAACTGTTTCGCGAACAGCCCGAACGGATGGGCCAGCTGCTTCGCCATCTGGTCACGCGTTTCGAAACCGGTGAACTGTCGCCGCTGCCGGTCACGACGTTTGATGCCGATGAAACACGCGATGCGTTTCGATTCATGCAACAGGGAAAACACATCGGCAAGGTCGTCGTGGATTACCGCCAAGCCCCGTCGGACGTGTTTGCCGGACAGTACGAACCTGTTCGCTTGTCCGCCGAACGGACGTACTGGATCGCCGGCGGATTGGGCGGATTCGGATTGCGTGTGGCTCAATGGCTGGTCGATTGCGGTGCCAAGCACTTGGTGCTGGGAGGACGCAGCGCGGTCGTTGCGGCGGACACGCAATCGGTTTTGGATGAGTGGACGAAGGCCGGGATTGATGTGCGGGTGATGCCGGTGGACCTGACGTCGACCGCTTCGGTGCAATCGGTGGTCGATCAAATCGATCGCGATTGTCCGCCACTTGCCGGAGTTTTTCACACGGCGATGATTCTTGAAGACCGCCTGTTGGTCGATCTGGACCGTGCGACGTTGCAGCGGGTCCTCGGTCCGAAGGTCTTGGGCGGATGGAACCTGCACGCGGCGACCTGCGGTCATGATCTGGATCACTTCGTGTTGTTCTCGTCGCTGTCGAGTGTCTTCGGGCACGCCGGACAGGCAAATTACGCTGCGGCGAACGCGTTCCTGGATTCGCTGGCCCATTACCGGCGATCTCTCGGCATGCCCGGCTTGGCGGTCAATTGGGGACATGTCGGTCAGGTCGGCTACCTGGCCCAGCGCAGTGAGCTGAGCGAGCGCCTGGAGCGGCAGGGCGTGTTGACGTTCTCCGCCGACGAGGCGATGCGTTGTTTGGAACAGGCGATGCAAACCGACGCCGTCCAACAAAGTGTCTTGAGGATGGATTGGATGCGTTGGCGGGGGCTGGGCATCACCGGAGAAGTGTCTCCACGATTTGTGCATTTGTTGCGTGGAATGCCGGAGGAAACGACCGACGGCGACCGCTTGGCCACCGCGACGGAAGTCCGCGAGGCGACGGCCGACGCAAAGAACGCAATGGTTGCTAAAATCATCGGATTCAAGGCGGCCTCGTTGCTGGGGATCGCCCTTGAAAAAATGCCTTGGGACCGGCCCCTGTTGTCGATGGGGCTGGATTCCCTGATGGCCGTGGAGATGCGAAACTGGATCGAAAGCCGACTGGAGATTGATTTGCCGATTTCCGAATTGATGCGGAGCGAAAGCTTGCGAGAAGTCTGTCGCAACGTCACCACGATCATCGACGCGGGTACATCGCAGCCGAACCAGGCGGCGACGCCCGATGCGGAGACCGATGACGCGGAGAAGAACGGCGCAACGGCGGCGGAATTGCTGGAGCAATTGCCGGCGATGTCCGATGCCAACGTCGACGCGCTGTTGGCACAACTGCTCGATGGCACGGTCCCCGGACAGCCCCGTGAATGATGCGTTGGATGGTCTGTCAGGCCAAGAAAAACGCGAGTTGCTGGCCCGCTTGTTAAAGGAAAAGGCGGCCGCGCAGGGCGAACGGCAGCAACATTCCGCTGACGAGTTCCCGCTTTCGGCGGGGCAACAAGCGTTGTGGTACGCGTACCAGCGGGCCCCACAGGTCACTGCGTACAACGTCTCGCTGCCATCTCGGATTCGCTCGGCGATCGACCTCGACGCGATGCGACGCTCCGTCGAAGCGTTGGTCGATCGGCACAGTGCGTTGCGGACGGTGTTTGCCGAATCAGATTCAACCCATCAGCCCGTCCAGCGGATTCAGACGACGTTGACGCCGGAGTTTCGTGTGGTGGAGACGCCGTCGGCAAGCCAAACCGAACTGGCCGCACGGGTGACCGAAGAGATCAACCGCCCGTTCGATTTGACGCGTGGCCCGCTGCTTCGTCTGGCAGCCTTTCGAATCGCCGCCGATGATGTCGTCATGGTTGCCACCACACATCACATCGTGGTCGATTTCTGGTCGTTGGTCTTGATCATGGATGAAATCCGCCAGTTGTATCCAGCGCTGGCGAGCGGCCGGAAACCGAATCTGCCGCCTGCGCCGTGCAACTACGAACGTTTCGTGCGTGCCCAAGCCGACCTGGTGTCCAGCGACCGGGGAAAGCAGATCGCTGCGTATTGGCAACGTCAATTGGCCGATGTCCCGCCGGTGATCGAATGGCCGACGGATTTTGTTCGCCCCGCAGCGTTCACGCATCGTGCGTCGGTGGTTCCGCTGAAGTTTCCGCCCCAGATGGGGGCAAAGGTTTCCGCGCTGGCGCGTCGATTGGGCGTGACCGCCAACGTCGTGGTGATGGCGTTGCTACAGGTGCTGGTCGGACGGTTCGCAGGTCAGGATTCGTTCTCGATCGGGACCCCGTTTTCGGGTCGCAGCCAGCGGGAGTTCGAAAAGACAGTTGGATTCTTCGTCAATCTGCTTCCGATCACCGTTGATCTGTCCAACAATCCGACGCTGGAAGAACTGATCGCGACGGTCGGGCGAAACATGATCGATGCCTTGGCGGGCGAAGGCCTGCCGCTGGCTGAAATCGTTCGCGAGAGTGGCGTCGGGCGTGACCCACGTCGCCATCCGCTGTTTCAAGTCTCCTGCACGTTTGAAAAATCACAGATCGCCAGCGAACAGGGACGAGCGGGATTTGTCATCGGCAACGAACACGTCTTTGACGACTTCGCCGGCATGCGGCAAGAAAGTTTTCCGGTCCAGCACACGAGCTGTCATTACGACGTTGAGTTTGTCTTTGAACTGCATGGCGATGAACTCCGCGGCATGATCTGTTATTGCCGCGACCTGTTTGCCGCTGACACGATCGACTCGATGGCCCATCAATTTGTTGCATTGTCTGGTCAGCTGGTCGCCGATCCAAAATGTCCGGTGAAGCATGTCCGCTGGGCTGATGGTCATCGATTCGATTCAGACGATTTGAACGAGCCGCGTGAAACGTTGATCGACTTGCTCGGGGATTCGGAACACGAAATTGTCGCCGACGCACAACGCTTCGCAACAAGTCTGCAACAATGCGGCGTCAAACCCGGCGCGATGGTCCCGGTCTGTATGAAACGTGGCCGCGATGCCTGGGTCGGTATCCTGGGCGTGATGTATTGCGGAGCGACGCCGATTCCGATCGACGCCGAACAACCGGCGGTCGCGCCCGAGATGCTGCAACGCGATGCGGCGATTGAATTCGTCGTGGCCACAGCGAACGATCCATGGGCAAACGCTCTCGACGTGGCCGTCATTTCAGTGGACGAATTGGACCACCAGGCGACGCCGACCTGTCATCATTGTTCGCCCGACGACCTTGCCTACGTGATCTACACCTCGGGTTCGACCGGACGTCCGAAAGGCGTCATGGTTTCCCACGCCGCGATCACCAATGCGATGCGATGGCAACAGCGTGCGACGCCCTTTTCACAATCCGACCGTGCGCTCATCGTGTTGTCCCATCAGTTCGATGCGACGTTGCCACTGGTCGTGACCACCGCCCAACAGAACGCGTCACTGGTGTGGCCCGATGATCCGGGACGTCTGGATCTGGACCAATTGATCACACAAATCATTCGCGATCGCGTCACGATTCTGCAAGCCGTCCCGAGCGTCTTGCGGGCGCTCGCAGCGCATCCCCGATTTGCCGAGTGCACTTCGGTGCGGCAAATCTGGACGGGCGGCGAAACGATGCCGACGGAGTTGCCCGAATTAATTCGTTCCCAAGTCGATGGCGAACTTTGGAATTTTTATGGCCCGACCGAGGCCGCTTGCCAAGTCACGGCGCATCGTGTGACGAAAGTCCTACCGGGGAGTCGCATTCCGATCGGCCGTGAGATTGATGGGGTGCATATTCATCTGGTCGACCCGCTGCTGGCCCCGGTTCCCGTGGGCGTTCCTGGACAGATCGTGATCAGCGGTCGCGGTTTGGCCGACGGCTATCTCAATCAACCTGAATTGACCGAGCAAGCCTTCATCACCTCGCAACAGATCCTCGACGGCGAGGGCAAGCCGAGCCGAGTCTATCTGACGGGTGATCTCGGTCGGCGGCGCGGCGATGGCACGATCGAGTTTCTCGGCCGCGTCGATCACCAAGTCAAAATGCGGGGTTATCGCATCGAATTGGAAGAGATCGAGCGGACGATCGAGTGCTTCCCAGGCGTCGAGCGTGCGGCGGTCAAAGTGATCCAGTCCGGAACGCCAGGAGAACGACTTGCCGCTTTCGTTGCCGGGGTCGACGCTTCGCAACACGACGCGCTGACCCGTCATCTCACAGCCAGCCTGCCCCCGTACAAACGCCCCGCGTCGATCCATCTTGTGGATCAACTTTCGCTCAACACGAGCGGCAAGATTGATCGCCAGCGGTTACCCGAACCGGTGTCCAAGGACGCATCGACCGAGAATGTGTTGCCGCCGCGTAACGACTTGGAACAGTTTTTGGAGCTGCGCTTCGCCGCTGCGTTGGAGCAGGAATCCATCGGAATCGATGTCAATTTTTTCGAAGCCGGGGGAACGTCGTTGCAGGCTGCGGTGTTGACGTCTGAGTTGTCCGATGAGCTTGGTTTCGCGATCCCCACCGCGTTGCTGTTTGATTTGGGCGACGTCCGTTCGGTCGCAATCCGGTTGGTGGATCTGCATGAACCGAGCCTTCGAGCCCGATTCGGAGACGCGGCGATCGACGGATGTCGCGCTGCCGTTTCGGAAACGGAAAATGAATCGACGAAGGATGCCGAAGCGTTGTTGGTGGAACTGAAACGCGCCGGCGATGCTGCCCCCGTGTTCATGATCCATCCGCCGGGCGGGATCGTCGTCTGTTACCGCGAACTGGCGGGGATGCTTCCCGACGATCAGCCGCTGGTCGCGATTCGTTCGCGGGGACTACACGGTGATGAACGATTGCCGAGCACGTTGAGTGAAATGGCCAGCGACTATGTCCGGTCGATCCGGCGTCGCCAGCCGTCGGGGCGTTATTTCATCGGCGGTTGGTCACTCGGCGGCGTCATCGCCTTCGAAGTCGCACGGCGGCTTGCCGCCGACGGCGGGGACGTGGCGGGATTGATTCTGTTGGATTCCACGGTACCAGAGCGCAGTGATTCCGACGCGCCCGCAGCCGGACTGGAGTACGGGATCGAATTATCGCTGGAGCAGCTGAGTGAACTGTCCGAAGACGACCAGTTGCCGTTCCTGTACGAGCACGCCGAACGCTTGGGGGTGCTGCAAGAAGACACTCCGACGGCGGTCGTGCAGAAAGCCATCGCCGATCTACGGCGTTTGTTCGCCCACCACGTCGAGCTGTGCCAAGGGTATCAGATCCGACCGATGGACGTCCCGGTGCTGCTGTTGCGACCGCGTGATGTTCCCGGAAAAGCCGATGAGCGTCCCGATCGTGGTTGGGGGCATTGGACCGGCGACGTCACCGTGGGCACGGTCAGCGGGTATCATCACAGCATGGTGAAATCCCCCGGCGCCGGCGAGATTGCCGAGCAGATCGCACGGTTTGTCGCGTCGGTGAGGAATTAGGGGAGGGAAGGCAGAATGATAGGGGCAAGACGATAGGGGCAAGACGATAGGGCAGAGCTTCAGAAATCGACCCAGCGTCCGTTTTGGATGCGGCTGGTTCCAACGATGCTGCGGTGTTCCGGTTTGATGATCTTGGGCGGAATGTTGACGCGTTTGAAATACTCCGGATCGGCCTTTTCATAACGTTTCACGGCATGCTTGATCGACTCGCCCGCATTCAAGCGGATGATGAAAGGGACCATGTTTTCTGAACTGCGCTGCCACAGCGTGGTGTCGCCTTGGACCACTTTCAAACTGGCGCGATAGGGTTTCAGATTGACCGTTTCGCCTTCGCTGCGGAACGAGGCTCCGATGGGGCGGTAATTGAGCACTTGTTTTTCACCGCGCGTGATCGTCGCAACGACTTTGATGTCGGCGTCGGGAACCACGTTCCAGCCTGCTTTTTCCACCGCCTCTCGAAGCGCGTCTTCCATCACTTGTTCGTCGACGCCCTTGATGCCGCTGACTTCCAAGGAGACTTTGCCGCCGGGTCCAAGCAGCAACATGTCGTTGCCGGCATTCTTCAGCTGTTGCTTGACCTTGGCGATCGCACCATGCGGCAGCGGAAGACTGGTGATCATGGCCGGGCGCGCATTTTTGTCGATGCAAACGAATCCGCCGGGAACGGTCATTTCTTTCCCGCCGGAGGGCAGGTGATATTTCCAGACCGCCTGGGCCATCTCCAGATCGATCAACGCGAACTGGCTGAGCAACGCATCGTCACCCACCCAGCCGACCAACCGCCCGATCGGCGTTTCGACGGTTTCCTCCATCTCTATACCGGCGGACTGGAGATTCCAAACCGCCACTTGATTGCCGGCCGCCATCGCCAGTCGGCTGCCGTCGGGCGAAAAACGGACTTCGGGCGTCAGGGTTCCGGGAAAGGGAATCTTGCCGATCAGCTCGGCGCTGGCGACATCGATCATCTGGGTTCCGCCGCTGACCGAAATGGCAAGGAAACGTCCTCCGGCGCTGACGGCGACCTTGCCCGTCGCCGGCACCCGTTGAATCAAAAAGTGGCATTTTCCGTCATCAAGCGACCAACAATAAATCGACGAATTGACTTGCACGAGCGCTCGGGTGCCATCCAACATCGTGGCGAACTCCGCCTTCGGTTTGAATCCCGGTTTCTGCCATTCGGGCAAATGCCATCGCGCAACCACACGGGGGCTACCGGTCGCCAGGCCGTCCATGACCGCCAAGTCACCGCCCCGATCCGAAGGTGAATCGACACCGATCATGGCCACCGAACGATCGTAAGCGATGTTGTGGTCCAACAACAAAAAGGTCTCGTCGGACTCAAAGGCCAACTTCGGCTGCTTGCTGCTCTTCGTGGTCAGAAAGACATGCCCAAAATGCGCCGGGCTGACCGCATTGCCGTTGCGATGTGTCGACACCGCAAACACGGGTACGGTGGGATCGACCAGGATCGGTTGCGAAACACGGGCGTAGGCATCGAGCTGCTCAATCGGGCGGGCGAACTCGGCGAATTGAAATCCACCCACTCCCGGATCGGGCTGCACCGCAGGCATCGTCTCATCGACGTTGATGTAGATTTCCGTTCCATCGGTCGGCAACTCTTCGGTGGTGCTGCGCTGCGGGAACGATCCGGATGGAGACGGAGCCAGTTTGCGATCAGGGGTCGCAGGCGTCATCGGCTCCCCACCGGCAAATGGATTGACCGGCTCGGCATCGAGTTCTCGGACGAATTTGGCGTCGGCAGGGCTGAGAATATTCAGCGGAACGGTGATCACTCGACCATCGCTCTTCTGCAACTTGACTTGTGTTTCGTTGTGCTCAATCAGCTTGGCGCTGACCTGGAACTTACCCGTCTTGTCGGTCCACAACCGAGCGTCCGACTGGGCATGTCCGATCACAGGGCAAAGGCAAACCAGCAAGGCAAGCACGACGACGGTGCGGCGATCGACCTGGGGCATGGCACGGAAACCTGGAACGACGAGAGATCAGAAGAGCGGCCGGACCGGGCAATTATAACGTCCCGGGGAAGGCAGCGTGTTGAGTCCCCACTCCCACCCAACCGCTACTAACTAACCGCTAACCGCCCTCATTCCAGCCGGAAGGTCTCTTTGACTTCCGTGTATTCGCGGCGTCCGACGCGTGCGATCGTGTGCAGGGACTTTTGGTCGACCAGATTGTCTTCGACGTGGAAGTAGACGACGTTTCCGATCACCAGATTCGCTCCGGCAGGGCCGGTTCCCAGTGTGATCGCCGAATGCAGGGTGCACTCCATGGCGGCAACGGCCGATCGGACGCGGGGCGGTTTGACTTTGACCGATTCGATCGGCTCGACACCGACGTGTTGAAATTCGTCGATTTCCGAACCCACTTCGTCGCTGCTGCGGTGCATCGCTTGCGCCACCGACTCGGTCACGACGTTGACCACAAACTGACCGGTGCGTCGCACGTTTTCCAGCGTGTCTTTGGGCAGTCCCTGGGCGTTGTTGGCCGGGGCGAAGCAGACCGTCGGCGGGTTCGCCCCGACGCCGCTGAAGAAAGAAAACGGTGCCAGGTTTGGCACTCCGTCGACCGACAGCGTCGAAACCCAAGCGATCGGTCGGGGCGTGATCAATTGAACCAAACGCAGGTAGGTTTCTTGCAGCGTCAGTTTTTCGACGTCAAATTCCATTTCGGTCTCCCGGGATTCAAACCCGATCAATCCCTGCCGAGCAGGCCGACCATGGTTTCGTGCATCGGCTTGGTCGCGGTGACACAGAATTTTGGCAACCAGTCGTCCAGTTCGGATCCGTCATAGGCGGTCAGCTGCGCCCCGGCCTCGCGAGCGATCACGGTACCGGCGGCGGAATCCCAGGGGCAGACGTTGGTCGCCCAATAGCCGTCCAGACGTCCGGCGGCGACGTAGCACATGTTGAGTGCACAAGAACCGAGTCGGCGAAGTGATCGGCAGCGTTCGAGGACTTTGACGAACCGGGCGACCTCCGGCGAATCCGCTTTGACGCCGGCGGGAAAACTGCACGCGACCAGCGCCTGCGACAGGTCTTCGCAATCGCTGGCCCGAATCGGCCGCCCATTGAGGTGTGCGCCGGCGCCGTCGACGGCGGAGAAGAGTTCGTTGGAGACGGGATCGAGGATCACGCCCAAACGCATCTTGCCGGCGTGGTACAGCCCGATCGAAACGGCGAAGGATTGCAGCCGATGAACGTAGTTGACGGTTCCATCGAGCGGATCGACGACCCAGCACGGCGGCGCGTCGGCGTCACCACTTCGAACCGCCGCGGGCGGGTCATTTTCGCCCTCTTCTTCCCCCACGAACGCATAGCCGCCGAAGGCGTCCATCAGAATCTTGCGAATCGCTTTCTGTGATGCCAGATCCGCATCGGTGACGAGATCTTTGGGAGCCTTTTCGGAAACGGTTCGGTTTTCCCATCGGCTGAGCAGTTCCACGGCGCCGGCCTTTGCGGCCTTGATCGCCAGGTCCAAGTGTTCTTGATTCACAATTCGATTTCGAGTCGTCGGAGTTCTTCCAGCCAAAGCCGGATATCATTGTTGTATTCGGTCGACATGTCACCGATGACCAATTGTCGATGAAATGCCGCCGCACCGGTGTCGACATGCTCGGCGGCTTCGGCATTGGGGAACCGTAAATTCGGGTCGGGCGAGATCAATCCGACCAGAAAGTTCATCAACAAATCGTTGCGACTGATGTCCGCCGGCAACACTTCTTCCAGTCGCGAGGGCAAAGCGAGTTTGGCTTCCACCAGATCACGCAGGCTTTCTTTGCCGGCAAAAATGTTTCGTCCGCTGAGCAGTTCGATCAACACGTAGCCGACACTTGCCAAGTCACTGCGTGGGGTCGCCAATTCGTTTTCCAAGATTTCCGGAGCCGCGTACATCGGAGTGCATTCGCGTTCGCGGGGCGGATTCTTGTATTCGATCGCCGATCCCAAATCGATCAGTTTGGTGTGGCCGCTGCGTTTGAGCATGATGTTAGCGGGTTTGACGTCGCCATGCACGATGCCTTCGCGGTGCAGCGCCGCCAGTGCCGCCAAGCACTCACGCATGATGGCCACGGCGATGCCGGCTTTGAAACGCGAATGGTCGGGTCCCTTGGTGATGATCACATCGTTGATGTATTTGAACCGACGGTTGTCCAAATGCTGGCCCAACAGTTTCAAGCAACTCGGTGCGAGCAGTTGGCGAAGGTCATAGCCGTCGACCCATTCCATCATCATGATGCGGATCCGGTGCCGTTCGAAGAAGTTTTGCACCGCCAGCAGGTTGTCGTGCTGAATCAACGCGACTTTGGATGCAATCGTGGCGATCCGCCGCATCGCCTCGTCGTAGGCGCGGGCGCTTTGGTAGTGCTCGGGGGAGAACACTTTCATCGCGACCGGGACCGTGAACCCGTCCGTCCCGCGATACTCCGTCAGATAGACCTCGCCCTGGCCGCCACGGCCGAGCAGACGAAGCATGTGATGGTGCCCCGTCCAACTGACCTTCTGTCGTTCGATCAGGTGGTCATACCAATGAACGAGTTTCGCGTCACCGCTGGTGTTAACGGTGCCCCGAAATGTAACCGTTGGATTGGGTTCGAAGCGTGTGGTGGATTCCATCGTCGCGACGGTCCGTCGTTTTACGAATAGCGAGAGGGCGAATCAAATGCAGCGTTATGCAGGTCTCTCCGTCTTGACCGGCCAGCTACATTTGGACACTACAGTCTACACGGCCCGCCCAAATTCAAAAGGCGAGAGTTGGTCCCAAATCCCGCAGTTGCGGGTGAATGCAATTATGGCTCCTTGCGATGGCGGCTGCTGCGAGCGAGGCGGTGCAGATCCTCGCGGCGGGTCAGGAACCCCCAATCAAGTGCGCGATCTTGCTCATACTGCTTTCCTAAGGTCAACGCGATCGACGCTTTGGCCATTTCGTAGCCCAGATAAAACGCGTGCCCACGGTCCACATTGTCAGCAATCGGCTCGTTCAGCAGCCTCTCGAACAGCAAAAACGGGTCCTGCTCGCGAAGATACAGCTGACGCGAGACCAAGTGGATCGCATCATCCTGGGCGAACAAACGGTAGTTATTGTCCTTGATGGCCTGGGAAAGCCCCTCCAGAGTGTCCAACGGGAACGAACGCAACCTTCGATCCCGCAGCAGCACCAATTCGTCGGACAGATTCTTGGGAGGAATGCCATTTCGGACCGCCGCATGCACGAGGCGTCGCGCATGGTCACACTCACGCACCGAAGATCGCGCCCAGTTGATCACCTGGGTGGTCAGGACACTTTGAATTCCCAGCTCCTGACAGATCCCCAATAGCACCGCGTTGATGCCGGCCGAATCGGCGTCGGTCAATTCCGTCACGTTGCCGATTCCCATCATCATCGGCAATTCCGGATAGCGTCTGCGCACCTCCGAATAACGCACGATGCTGGCCGCCAATCCCGAACCAATCGGCTCCAAAATCGGATCCAATCGCATCGGGACGTTCCGCTGCGACAAATACTCGATCGTTTCATCCAGGCTGCTGAGATCGGATGGTGAATCAGGAATCACGACAACCTCCGTGCCCCAGCGCTGGGCATGCTCGCGATTCTGAGAATTCACACTCAGCACCAGTGATGCACCGGCACGACAAGCCGCTTCCGCTTCCCAAGGGTCAAACGTATCGACCGAAACGGGAATGCCTTGCGACACCAGCGCGGCAATGTAGTCCGCAATCGATTCAAAGCGTGCGGTTGGATCACACCCGACATCAATTCGATCCGCACCGTCACGCATCAGTTGCAATGCAGTGGTCAAAAATTCGTCCCGGGACAGCCGGGGCACATGATTGATCTCCGCAATGATCTCGATGTCATAGCGACTGAGGTCGATTTCGGAACGTGATTCGCCAAACAGTTCCGCCATGTCGCGACAATCATTCGGTCCGACAACGACTTCGGCCGCGACTTGGGAACGCAACGTTTGGATTCCCGATTCGCAGAACCCCGGCACGATCAAATGAGTCGCTTGCTTGGGCAAATCCAGCTTGCGCGCGAGCCATTTTGGGGTCATCAACGCAGCGACGGTGATCGGCATGACACCGATCGAATAGTCAAACGCATGCCGCCCGGCGAGCGCGTCGACGATCTCGCGGACCGCATGCTGGGCAAGCGTTCCGGTCACGAAGTGCAAGTGCGATGTTTCGGAGAGATCGATAGCCGGTTGCATGTCGCGTTGGCTGAGAGCAGGAAGTGATTGGGCAGTCGGTAACGTTCAAACGGAACCACCGTCCTAAAGGTTAACCGGTTGCGCGCCGTTGACGCGCGCGGCACACCGTGAAGTGATGTTGGAAGTCCAAGATTGTCGTTGAAATCCGCTCCCAATCGCCGCTTTTTTTTTAATCCGATCACACCAGTCGCTCTTGACTGATGTGCGACAACGCGTACAACTTCAATGAGCGAGAGATTCGTGTACGAAGCGAAGTTGCGATTCCGATTGAAACTTCTCTTTGTCGTGGCCGGGATCTCTCGTTTTTTTATGCGCTGAAAGTGACTGCTGCAGAAGGTGACGCGTGTTGAACGGCGTGCAACCTGAAGCAAACGTAGGCTGATCATCGTGACTGATCGCAGCGTGGTATCGGCGGTGCTTTGAGATGGAAGAGAATCTGCCAAGCTGGTCGATACGAAAACGACACCCTGGCAGTCTCTGCGAGGCTTGCGAGTTGATTCCATCCAAGCCCACGATCACCCTGCTTGATCGATTCTTTCCCATGACGCATTGGATCACTGATGGCTGACTCGGACATTCAATTGCTTTGGCAGAGCGATCTGATGCTGGCGGTCAACAAGCCGGCCGGGCTGTCGACCCAAGCTCCCGCTGGAATCGATAGTCTGGAAAGCCGACTGCATCGTCAACTCGCACGCCCGGATGGCTACCTCTCCTTTCCACACCGATTGGATCGGTTCGTCAGCGGCGTGATCTTGGTCGCACTGACGAAAAAAGCCGCCCGACTGTTGTCGGCCCAATTCGCCAGTCGCAAGACGCACAAACAGTACTTGGCGGTCGTCGAAGGCCGATACAAGGCGGGCGAAACGGACCCTCAACAGTGGGACGATTTCATCCGCAAAATGGACGCGTTGCCCCGCGCGGAAGTCTGTGCCGAGACCGCGGCCGGTGCAAAGCTGGCCAGCACGATCGTCAAAACGGTCTCCGTGGATTCCGCCGAGGACACGAGCCGGTTGGAATTGAACCCGATCACCGGACGGATGCACCAGCTGCGACTGCAAACGGCCTCCCGCGGACACCCGATCGTCGGGGATACGACCTACGGTGCGGCGGAACAGCACACCGACCGCATCCTGCTGCACGCCCACCGATTGCAGTTCCACGACCCATCCAACGGTCGTCTGATCGAAATCGAATCGCCTTGCCCGTTCTGAGTGTCAGACCTCGGCGAACGGCGGTGGATCGGCTAAGGTGTTGCGCTCGCGACGTGGGTGCGGTCCACTTACCATCGCGCGTCGTCACCACTGAAATCCGGACGGAATCATGACTCGCCTGGGCGCCGTTTCGTACTTAAACACCAAGCCGTTGATCCACGGGCTCAAAGAAGCCCTGGGCCCCGGTGACTCGTTGACGTTGAACTTGCCCAGCCGATTGGCCAGCCAGCTGCGTTCGGGTGAATTAGACGTCGCGCTGATCCCCTCGGTCGAGTACTTTCGCGGCGACGGTTACCAAATCGTCTCCGACGCCGCGATCGCCTGCCGCGGGCCGGTGTGGAGCGTGCGGTTGGTCAGCCGCGTGCCCGTCAAGCAGATCAAACGGCTGGCGCTGGACGAAGGCAGTCGCACCAGCGCGGCGATGGTACGCGTGTTGTTGTGGCAGATGCACGGGCTGAAACCCGAAACGACGGTCCTGTCGATGGAGCAGTCACCCGAATCGGTCGACGCCGACGCCGTACTGATCATCGGAGACCGTGCGATGCATCCCGAGCGGGGGGTCTACAATGAGATTTGGGACCTTGGGGACCGCTGGTGCCGCTACACCGAAACCCCCTTCGTTTTCGCCATGTGGGTGGCCAGACCCGGGATCGACACCGATGACCTGGTCGACATTTTGCAGCGTTGTCGCGACGCCGGTGTGGAAGCGATGGAATCGATTGCCCGGACCCATGCGGCGGCACATGGGCTGACGAACGAAGACCTGTATCGCTATTTTGCCGAGAACCTTCACTTTCAACTGGGTGAATCCGAACTCGATGGACTGCGGCGTTTCCGCGACGGTTGCGAAGAACTCGGATTGCTCGACACGAAAACCACTGAATCGATTGAAGAATCATGATCACGGACATCCTGGACAAAGCGGTTGCCGGCGAGCGACTTTCGGCATCGGAAGGTTTAACGCTGTTGGAGAGCCACGACTTGGCGGCCATCGGCGCGGCTGCCGACAAGGTCTCGCGGCGGATGCACCCCGAACCGTATCGAACTTACAACGTCGATCGGAATATCAACTACACCAACATCTGCACCGCCGTCTGTCACTTCTGCGCGTTTTATCGCGGCCCCAAGAGCGACGAAGGCTATGTGCTGCCGCGGGAAGAACTGCTCCGCAAAGTCGAAGAGACGGTGGCGGTCGGCGGCAACCAAATTCTGATGCAAGGCGGTTTGCACCCCAAGTTCAAACTCGATTGGTACGAAGAGTTACTCTCGGACATCAAGTCGGCGTTCCCGTCGGTGAATATCCACGGGTTCAGCCCGCCCGAGCTGTACCACTTCACCAAGGTGAACAACCTGCCGATCGAAGAGGTTCTGTCGCGACTGAAAGCGGCGGGCTTGGGAAGCATCCCCGGCGGAGGCGCTGAAATCCTGGTCGACCGCGTCCGCAACGAACTGACTCGGGGCAAAGTCGACTCGGACAATTGGCTCAACGTGATGCGGGTCTGGCACAAGCTGGGCGGGATCAGCACCGCGACGATGATGTTCGGCCACGTCGAAACCTTGGCCGAGCGGATCGAGCACCTCGAGCGGATCCGCGACCTGCAGGATGAAACCGGTGGATTCACGGCCTTCATCTGCTGGACGTTCCAGCCGGACAACACCGACATGAGCCACATCCCGGCGTCGGGATCGTTTGAATACCTGAAGACCCAAGCCGTTTCCCGCCTGTTCCTGGACAACGTTGCCAACATCCAAAGCAGCTGGGTGACGCAGGGATTGAAGATGGGTCAACTGGCGATGCTGTTCGGCGCCAACGACATGGGCAGCTTGATGATTGAAGAGAACGTCGTCGCCGAAGCCGGAACTGTCCACTTCATGTCGTTGACCCAAATTCGTCAGGCGATCGAAGAATTGGGATTCCAACCGCGTCAACGAGACGTGTTTTACAACCTCGTCGACGAAGAATTGGAACAGAAGGCGATCCAGGCGGACGGCCACACGGGGCCGAAAGATTTGGTCCAACTGGCGGTTTAGGCTAAACTGAGTCCATGCCATTCCGCGTCGAACTCGCTATCTACAACGGTCCCATCGACTTGCTCCTCTACCTGGCGCGACGCCAGGAGGTCAGCTTGATGGAGGTCTCGCTTTCCAAGGTGATCGATCAATACAGCGACTACCTGGAACTGCTTCAGGAATTGGATCTGGCCGACATCGGCGACTTTCTGGAATTGGCGAGCATTCTGGTCGAATTAAAAAGCCAGGCGGTGCTTCCCCAAACGGTTGAATCCGACGAGGAAGACGAGCAGATCGAAGACCCGCAATCCGAGTTGGTCGAACGACTGCTGCAATACAAGGAGATCCGGGACGCGGCGGCGGTGCTCGATGAGATGGCGGGACGTTGGCAACAGCGTTACCAGCGGATGAGTGATGACCTGCCGCGACGTCGGATCGACCCGGGCGATCAACCGATCGCGGATTTGGAGATCTGGGACTTGGTCAGCGCCTTCGGACGGATCATGCGCGAATCCGCCGGCCCGCCTCAGACCGAAGTCATCTACGACGACACCCCGATCCACGTTTACATGCAAAAGATCCACACGCAACTGGCGGCGCGGCCGCGTGTGCCGTTGATGGATCTGGTCGAAGGCGGCATCCACAAGTCGGCGTTGATCGGTTGGTTCCTCGCGACGCTGGAACTGACGCGGCACCATGGCGCGGCGGTCGAAGAAGACGAAGCCGGCGACATCGTGATCGTCAAGACCGGGGACTACAGCGAAGATCTGGCGGTCAACGAAGTCGACAACTACGGCAACGACGGCATCATCGCCACCAACCTGCCCAGCCAGCCGAGGTAGCGGCTTGCGGTGGGGCACGCTTCCAGCTTGCCGCCTCGCAAGCTTCAGCTTGGCGTGTGTTAGGGTGGGGCACGCTTCCAGCTTGCCGCCTCGCAAGCTTTAGCTTGGCGTGTGTTAGGTGGGGCACGCTTCCAGCTTGCCGCCTCGCAAGCTTTAGCTTGGCGTGTGTTAGGTGGGGCACGCTTCCAGCTTGCCGCCTCGCAAGCTTCAGCTTGGCGTGTGTTAGGGTGGGGCACGCTTCCAGCTTGCCGCCTCGCAAGCTTCAGCTTGGCGTGTGGTAGGTGGGGCACGCTTCCAGCTTGCCGCTTCGCAAGCTTTAGCTTGGCGTGTGTTACGGGGGGCAAGCTAAAGCTTGCCGGGACGCAAGCTGGAAGCTTACGCCACTCTCACGCAAGCTGGAAGCTTACTTTTACTTTCGTGCGGTCGGGATGAAGGCGTCGAGGTTGGCGAGTCCCTGGCCGTCGCACTCGGCGGCAAACCGGTAGCCGAGCGCTGCGATCTGATCGGCCGCGGCGGTCAACTCGGCTTCGTTGTTCAGCTTGAGCTTGACGCCCGCAACGACCTTCAGGATTTGATCCAGGATCGGTTCCTGGACTTTGGCTGTAACGCTCTGCAGCCGCTTCGACGCACGGCTGGCGCGTTGCGCGACGGTCATGGCGAAGGTCGCTTTCTGGGTCGCAACAGCGGTCGCCCGCAGCGATGCCTCGAGTTCGGCGATCATGCCGGCAACAAACATCACGCGCAACTGCTCGGGTGTTCGTGTCGCGTTGTGCTTGCCGTCACTGTCAACAAAGTTGTGACGGATCGTCCCTTGGCTCCACGAGACGAATTCAAAGTCCAGTGACCCGGCGGAATGACCGCCGACGTTGACCAATTCTTCGTCCGCGGTGGTATGGCATCGCAGGCAGCTTTGCGCGACCAGATAGACGTTTGCAGGATTACGCATCCCTGCTCGAACGCTTTGCGCGATCCGTTCGGCGCGGTGCTCGGCAGACTCCGTCAAACGCGTGACGGTTTCGCTGCCGTAGTGGTGATGCACGTCGAGCCAGTCTTTGGCGGCACCATGACACGATTCACACGAGACGCCGGCAATGACGTGATGCGCCGCGTCGGAACCGGGCTGTCCGGCGGCGTCAGTTTGCTGGGTGTAGTGACACGCGACACAGCGACCGGAGTGTTTGATCGAACGCAGGCCCAGCTTTGACGCGATCTGCTTGGCTTCGGGTTTGCGATGCAATTGGTCAAACGTCATCGCGTGCGGCGTCGTCTGCCAAACCTTGACTTCCGACGCGTGGCATTTCACGCAAGCGTCATGTCCGACGACACGACTTGGGTCGGCGGGCTTGGCGATCCCCAAATGATGGGCGGCGGACAACGCGTCGCTGTGTTCGGCCGAGACCCAACTGGTTTGCGCGTCAGCCGAAGTCGTTGTGATGACAGCGAGAAAGAAGAAAACCGAAAGGATGGCTCGATGGCGAATCGTCATGGTGTGTTGCGGAATGTCGGGTGGCGATCGGATCGTCAGGACTGGAATATTCGGCAAAGCCGTCGACCGCATCGATCGTCGGTTGTCCGGAACTGAACCCTACGTCACGCAACGCCACCCTGTCGCACCATCCATTTTGTGTCATCAGAGGTTATGCTATGGATTCTGTCCGTTGCGTCCCAGCTGTCGACCCATTGCACGATCCATTGCACGATGCCCCGAAGCCGCCTCGGCCCACTCGCGATCGAAACGAAACTTGGCGACCATCCGTCGACGAGCTCGGTGTGGCGTGCGATCCATGTCCAGTTAAAAAAGTCGATCGCCGTCAAGATTTTTTCGGCGCCCTTTGGCGGCACGCCGGAAGCGCGACGATTATTGGCCGACGAGTGGGAGCACTTAAAGACGCTGTCGCATCCCGGCATCGCGAAATGTTATGGCGGCGGGTTTGAGGAAACCGACGCCTACCTGGCGTATGAATTGATCGACGGTGAAACACTGTCCAGCCAGATCGAACGGACGGGACGATTGTCGTGGGAGAACGTCTTGGAGATTGCCCAGGGCATCGCCGACGCATTGGAATACCTGCACGGCCAGGGTGTCGTTCACGGGGCAATCTGTCCGGACAAGATCATCGTCGCCGGCTTCGCGCCGGTCTTGCTGGACCTTCGTACCGATCGGTTCGGATCCCCCTTTCGCACCGCCCGCCCACCGTCGGTCGATCAAGTGGCCCGACAGCCACCCGAATCAGTTGCGGCCGCCGTCGGTAACTCGGTGCCCCCCCCACAACCGTCCGCCGACCTGTATGCCCTGGGCGTGTTGCTGTATCAGGCGATCACGGGGCGTTTGCCGATCAGTGGCGAGACGATGCAAGAGGTCCGCGAGAACGTGCAACACGAGCAACCGCCGACGCCGGCCTCGATCGTGTTGCAATGCCCGGTTTGGTTCGACAAGCTGATCATGCGATTGCTGGAAAAGGATCCGGCCAATCGCCCGCCCAGCGCGACCGCCGTCAAAATGGCGTTGGTCGAAGTCCGCAAACGATCTCTCTCGCGCACCAGTGTTGCCGAACACACCAGCAGCGGGTTCAGCCCGTTGCAAGTCACCAATCAACAAGACAAAGACGAAGCCCGCACGTTGCTGGGACGCGGCGTCATCGATCTGAATGCCATCGAGGAAGAAGACGAAGTCCCCGACAACACGGTTTGGCATGACCAGCCCTGGTTCTTGTTGGGCGGTCTGGTGTTGTTGTTGATGCTGTTGGCCTACGTCGCCTGGCCTGCCAGCGAACAGTCGCTGCGGGAGCGTGCCGAACGGCTGATCGCAATGGACACGCGGAAGGCGTTGGCCGAAGCCGAAGACGAACCGCTGCGCGAACTGTTGGTGCGTTTTCCCGACGGCCCCCACGCCGAGTGGGCTCAGCAGCAGATCGACGTGATCAACGTCAAACAGTTCCTGCACCAGCTGTCGGTCAAGATCAAGAACAACCTGCCGATGAAGAATCAAGGCGAACTGCTGCACAAGCAGGCGCAAGAGTATTCCGCCAACGGCGATTTCGCCAAAGCGATCGACATGTACCACAGCATGGTGACGGTACTGGGCGACGATCCGGAGTACGAAACCGCCGTCAATGCGGCCCGGTTTCAAATCGCGATTTTGGAAACGAAATCGGCCGAAGAAAGCGATGCGGCGAAGATCGTCCAAGCGCGGCTGGACGAGGCGGATGTATTGCTCAGTGAAAACCAAGTGGTCGAAGCGCGCAAGATCTGGTACAGCCTGGTCGAACTCTACGGCGACAACTCTGACCTGAAGCCGTTGATCGACATCGCCCAACAACGCCTCATGGAAAACAAATGAGTTCTTACCCAAAGCTGCGCTTTGTATTAACGCGATAGAAACACGCATCTGATACGCTCCGCCCCTGTCTGAGGAATCGGTTGTTCATCGACTCCGCAAGGAGCAGAGGCGTTATCGGCATGAGTGGGACCTCACCGCTTTCAGTACGGACATTACTTGTCAGTGATGTCCACTTGGGATGCAAACACGCACGCACGGATGAATGCCTAGCGTTTCTCCAGCGTTATCGCCCGGAAAAATTATTCCTGGTCGGCGACTTCTTTGACGCTTGGAAAATCAATTCGGGTTGGCACTGGACCGAACCCTGCGACGCCATCATCGGCCACTTGGTGGATCTGGTTCAGCAAGGGACGCAGCTGCACTACACGCCTGGCAACCACGATTCATTCCTGCGTGAAGCGTCCTTTCGCAGCGTCATGCCGGCCGGATTTCCCGATGTCCGCATCGCCGACGAATTTATTTTGGAAACGCTCCACGGATGGCGTTTTCTGGTCACGCACGGCGACCTGTTTGATTTTTTCGAAACCCGGGCGCAGTGGATTTCCAAGGGAAGTTCCACGCTCTACGACGCCTGCCTCAGCTTCAACCGCTGGGTCAAGAATCGATTTCTGCACCACGACCGGAACCCCTACGGTGCGTGCGCGGTGATCAAGGGCCGCGTCAAACGCGGGGTGAAATTCATCAGCCGTTACGAAAACAAGATCATGCACCACGCTCATCAACAAGACTGCGACGGCGTGATCTGCGGACACATCCATACGCCGGTGATGAAACGTTCTGATTCGGTGCTCTACTGCAACACCGGTGACTGGGTCGAAAACTGCACCGGCCTGGTCGAACGCCACAACGGCAATTTGGAACTCGTCAGCCGCTACGGCGATTCGCAACTGATGCAGCTCGGGCAACGACAGTCGGCCCCGGTCGCCCGAGCTGTGTTTCAACCGGAGCCGCTCACCAACGAATCTCGTTTTGACGACACGGCAGCGAACCCCGATCGCGAATGTGTCGTTTCCTCTGTCGACTGAATTGTCGCCCAACACACACCCTTCCCAACGGAAACCACCGGAATGATCACGGAATGGATAGGCAAACGTTGCTTCAACGCAGTGCATCAGCGAAATCTCGTTTACAACACCTGCTGGGAAGACCCGCGGCTTGATCGTCGCGCGCTCGACCTCGGCCCCGACGACACGGTGTTGGTGATCACATCGGCCGGCTGCAATGCGCTCGATTACGCGTTACAGGCCCCCAGGGCGGTGCACGCGGTCGACATGAACGCGTTGCAAAACGCGCTGTTGGAACTAAAAATGGCCGCCATCCGAACGCTGGAGTACGAAGACTTCTTTGAGATCTTCGGTAAGGGCCTGCACCCGAACTGGCAATCGATCTTCCACCATCGTGTGCGTCCGGCGCTGCGTGGTTCCGATCGTGCGATTTGGGATCGACGACTCGACTTCTTTGACGGGTCGGCACGACGCAAAAGTTTTTATTTTCGGGGAACGTCGGGCTTCTTTGCCTGGATGATCAACGGTTATCTCAACCGGCCGCAGGGGCTGCGCGAATCCGTTCAAGAAATCCTCTCGGCCGAAACGGTCCAGGAGCAAGCCGAGATCTACGACGCACGCGGCGTCTCGGAGCAGTTGTTCTCCAAACCGATGCGGTGGGTGCTGCGTCGCGACACGACGTTGGCGATGTTGGGGGTCCCGCGAAGCCAGCGGATGCAAATCGACCACGGCTATCCTGGCGGCATCGGGCGTTTTATCCAAGATCGAATCGAGACGGTGTTCAAGAAGATCCCGCTGAAGGACAACTACTTTTGGCGTGTCTATCTGACCGGCAGCTACGCGCCGACTTGTTGCCCGGAGTATCTGACGCCTCAGGGGTTCGCTCAACTCCGCAGCGGATTGGTGGACCGTGTGACGACCTACAACAACACGGTGGAATCGTTTTTGCGCGTCCATGACGCCCCCGTCTCGCGATTCGTCTTGCTCGACCACATGGATTGGCTGTACGAACGACACCCCGATTTGCTGGCCGCGGAATGGCAGAGCATCATCGACCGATCGGCCCAACACACGCGGATCCTATGGCGCAGTGCGGCACTGGATGTTGACTTCGTCGATCCCTTGACGGTCCACGCCAACGGCACCCACGTCCAACTGGGAGAACTGCTTCGCTACCAAAAAGAATTGGCGGCTCAGTTGCATGTCACTGATCGTGTCCACACCTACGGCAGCTTCTACATCGCCGACTTAAACGGTGTCGCAGCATGAGCAGCACGGGCATCACGAAGGCCACCCGCAACCGACAGACCGTGGCCCAGAAATCGGTCTGGGCCAGCGACCTGCGCGTGATCTGGCACCTGCTGGCTCATCCGGTGCGGGGAAAAACGCACGCCGAGCGGTTGGAGAGTTTCTACAGCGGCCAGGCGTCCGACTACGATTCGTTTCGTTCACGTCTGCTACATGGACGTGACGAATTGATCGACGGCCTGGATTTCCCGGCCGCCGGCGTTTGGGCCGACCTGGGATGCGGAACCGGAGAAAACATCCTGCGAGCCAGCGATCGCTGCGCAGCCTTACGGCAAATCCATCTGGTCGATCTTTCGCCGTCCTTGCTGGACGTTGCACGCGGACGGTTGAATGACGCCGGGATCACCAACGCCCAGGTTTCACTGGCCGATGTGACGCGCTGGGATCAAGCCGACGAGAGCGCCGACATTGTGACGTTTTCCTACTCCCTGACCATGATTCCCGACTGGTTCGAAGCGATCGAACGGGCGCATCGAATTTTGAAACCGGGTGGGGTGATCGGAGTGGTGGATTTTTATGTCTCACGAAAATTCGCCGCGCAGGCTCACCGCCAACATCACTGGCTACGACGCGCCTTCTGGACCCATTGGTTTGGTGCCGACAACGTCTACCTCAGCCCCGATCACACCGCGATGTTGCACCGCAAGTTTGAGGTCACGCGTTTCAGTGAACGAGTTGGAAAGGTTCCCTATCTGCCGTTGATCCGAGCACCCTATTATTTGTTTGTCGGAACAAAGCGACAATCCGAGGGGCGCGCGTAGTCGATGGGGGCTGAGCGGCTTGTTGCGACGCTCCGCGAGGCACCGTGGCGTCCATGCCGACCTGACCGACGGGGTAAAGGCCTCTCAGTTGCCCATGGCGGTGGACAGTGGTTCGGCTTGAGCGTCCACCTGGGTGATCAAATCGACCGACGCACGGAAATCGGAACCCTGCTCGGAAAACGTCACCGCGGCGGTTTGAACCATTTCCGCGGCGATCGCGAGGGGAGGTTCGGGGATCGCGGCCTTGGGGAGTTTGCTCGCCGGCGAACGGGGGATCGGAAACTCCGTCCGAATTTCAAAAAAAACACGCGTTTGGCCCGCAAAAAGCGGGGTGTTGACGTGACGGTTGTTCGTCGACCCTTTCGAAATCCCCACAAACGCGGTACCTTTTGCGGCTGGCCGAAACGAAATTTTCTTCCTCTATCGACGAAATAGACCACGCAAAATGAGTGTTGCATCGACTGATCTTGAGACCCTAGCGGTCGACACCATTCGCTCCCTCAGCATGGATGCGGTCCAGACTGCCAACAGCGGTCACCCGGGGACACCGATGGCGCTCGCACCGATCGCCTATCAGTTGTTCAATCACACGATGCAATATGATCCCTCGCATCCGAATTGGCCCAACCGTGACCGATTCGTGCTGTCCTGTGGTCACGCCTCGATGTTGCTCTACAGCACCCTGCACCTGGCCGGCGTCAAAGCGACCGACAAAGACGGCAACGTGTTGGACGAACTGTCGATCAAGCTGGACGACATCAAGAACTTTCGTCAAATCGGAAGCGTTTGTGCCGGGCACCCGGAATACGCCGAAGCGGCGGGAATCGAAACCACGACCGGACCACTCGGTGCGGGCGTCAGCAACAGCGTCGGCATGGCGATGAGCCAAAAGTGGCTGGCCGAGAACTACAACACCGACCAACACAAGCTGTTCGATTACAACGTCTTTGCCCTCTGCAGCGACGGCGATCTGATGGAAGGCGTCGCCTGCGAAGCCGCCTCGGTCGCCGGCCACCTGAAGCTGGACAACCTGTGTTGGCTGTACGACGACAACAGTATCACGATCGAAGGCGACACCAGTTTGTCGTTCTCTGAAGACGTCGGCAAACGATTCGAAGGCCTCGGCTGGAACGTCGTGCATGTTTCTGACGTCAACGAATTGTCCAACCTGTCCAAGGCGATCGAAAGCTTCCGCAGCTGCACCGACAAGCCGACCATCATCATCTGCAAGACGATCATCGGATGGGGTGCCCCGAACAAGCAAAACACACACGGAGCACACGGGGCGCCGCTGGGCTGGGACGAAGTCGAACTGGCCAAGAAAGCCTACGGATTTCCGCCCGAAGAGAAATTTCACATCCCCGACGGCGTCATCGAGCACTTCGCCAACAACCTCGGACAGCGTGGCGCCGCCGATTATCAGAAATGGAACGAAACCTGGGCGGCGTACCAGTCGGCCAACCCTGAAAAAGCGGCCGAGCTGCAGGCGATCTTCGATCGCAAGTTGCCCGAGGGCTGGGACAAGGACCTCCCGGAATTTGAAGCCAGCGAAAAAGGCGACGCGACGCGAAATAGCAGCGGTAAAGTGCTCAACGCGATCGCCAAGAACGTTCCCTTCATGATCGGCGGTTCGGCCGACTTGGCGCCTAGCAACAAGAGCGATCTGACGTTCGAGGGCGCCGGAGACTTTTTGCCGAATCAATACGCCGGTCGCAATCTGCACTTCGGCATTCGCGAACACGCCATGGCGGGCATCGTCAACGGCATCTGCCTGACGGGCCTGCGAGGCTACGCGGCGACGTTCTTCGTCTTTACCGACTACATGCGTGGGGCGATGCGACTGTCGGCGATCATGCACCAGCCGATCCTGTACATCCTGACGCACGATTCGATCGGCGTCGGCGAAGACGGCCCGACCCACCAACCGGTCGAACACCTGTCGGCGTGCCGAGCGATTCCGGGGTTGAACGTGTTCCGCCCCGGCGACGCCAACGAAGTCGCCGAATGTTACCGAACCGCGATGGAAATCAGCGATCATCCCGCCGCGATGGTGCTGTCGCGTCAAAACATGGCCACGCTGTGCCGGACCAAGTACGCCGCCGCATCAGGATGTGCCAAGGGCGGTTATGTGCTTTCGGACTGTGAAGGCACCCCGGATGTGATTTTGATGGGCAGCGGCAGCGAACTGGGACTGTGCGTCACGGCCGCCGAAAAACTGACCGCGGCGGGCAAGAAAGTCCGCGTCGTCAGCATGCCTTGCATGGACCTCTTTGCCCAGCAGAGCCAAGCCTACCAAGATCAAGTGTTGCCGCCCGAAGTCACCAACCGCGTGGCCGTCGAAGCAGGCTTGAGAATGTCGTGGGACCGCTGGATCGGGTTGCAAGGCAAGTTTGTCGGCATGTCCGGCTACGGCGCCAGCGGACCGTATGCCGAAGTCTACGAGCACTTCGGCATCAACGAAGACGCCGTCGTCGCAGCCGCCGGCGGCTGATAGCCGATGAAGATCCCCAATCAGCAGAACCGACCGTTCACCGGTGCCAACATGACGCCGATGATCGATGTCGTGTTTCTGCTGATCATCTTCTTCCTGGTGTCCAGCCACCTGGCGCGACAGGAGTCGCGATTGCCCGTCGAGCTGCCCGTCGCGTCGACGCACAACCCGCTCAGCGTCGACCCGGTCTCGGTGACCATCACCGTCAACCGCGACCGTCAACGACTCGTCGGCGGCAAAGTCCTCGACGACGCAGCGCTCGATGCGATCCTGAACGATGTGGTGCGACGTGACGGCGAATCGGCGTCGCTGCGAATCCGCACCGATGGCGCCGTCCCCTATGGAAGCATCGAGCCGATCTTGAAAGCATCGGCCGAACTCGGCCTGTTGGACATCAAATTGGCCGTCAAGCAACAGGGCTAGCGTGATGCGATTACCCAGCCATGGTCGAACGGGTGCCTTGGAAGTCAAAATGACGCCGATGATCGACGTCGTTTTCTTGCTGCTGATCTTCTTCGTCTGGACCAGCAGTTTCGAGACCCCCGAGTACGACTTACCGAGCGCCTTGGCCGAAGCCCCCGCCGGCGGCAGCGAAGCCAACACCGACCAACCGCCTCCAGTGGAAGCGTTTGACGAGATCGTGGTCAAGCTGTTGGTGCGGAACGGCTTGCCTGTGATCGAGTTCGGCGGCCAGCGGATCGACTCGATCGAGGTGTTGCAATCGCGGTTGACGGAAGTGATCGCATTGGGCGTGCAGCCACCGGTAATCATCGACCCGGAGAGCGAAGTCACGATGGAACGCACGGTCGCCGCCTACGACGCCGCCCGGGCCGCCGGCGCCGACCGCGTCCTCTACGCCACCGCGGCCGACTGAGCGTGGCGTAAGCTTCCAGCTTGCGAATCTGAGTATCGCCTGAAGGCTAGGCGGCGCTGGTGTGCAGGCTTGAGCCGCCGGGTCGCTGCAGAGCAGCGAGAAGGGATCGCCTGAAGGCTCGACACCAACGGGCGCTGGTGTCCAGGCTTGAGCCGCCGGGTCGCTGCTCCGCCTGCCGATTCCGCGATCGCCGCTCATTTGTTGCAGATGCGTCGCGGGGGCTGTATGTTGGCCCCGTTAGATTGACAGCTTCGAGACGACAACGAAACAACAACAGTGCACCCAGACAGTGCACCCAGACAGTGCACGTGCAACACGAGGCGGGACACCGATGCGATTGACCAGCTTGCTTTTCCTTCTAGGCGCCGTATTCGTTCTCGGGAATTGTCCGACGAACGCTCAGACGCTCCAGTTCAGAGAGGTACTCCATTCTGACACTCAGGTCCCTGGATTTGGCCCCAACACCACTGCAAGCTTTGTGCGTTCCGATGGAGACGAAGACGTCTTTATCGCATCGGGTTTCAATGCGACAACGAATCAAAATGAATTCGGGATCATCCGCCGCAGCTCCGACGGAAGCTTTTCGACATTGGTCGATCACAACACCATCGTGTCCCATCCGATCTTTTCCGGGACGACGACCTTCAGTTTCATTGATGCCGTCGACGTTTTCGAAAACGACGTGTTCTTTAGCGGCCGGGTGAGCACGGATAACTACCTTTATCGTCTCGGTTCAGGCGGCACACCTCAACTGATCGAGCAAACGGGAACATCGCCGCGAACGTTCCGAAACCTTCGGGTGCTGGCCAACGGGGACGTCGTGATGCACGGCTCGGGGACCTCCTCCGTTTTCAACAACCCGGGTTTCTACAAGAATTCCGGCGGAACCAACACAACGATCGCCAACCGCAACACGGCGGTTCCCTCGGGCACCGGAAACTTCGACATCGACAGCTTTCAATCCTCGCGAGGTGACATCGGCAAGAATGGTTCCATTCTGTTCCATGGCAGCAACGGCGCCGGCTTGTCCGGCGTCTATTCCGACCGATCCGGAACGCTGGAAAAGATTTTCGATACCAACGATTTCATGCCTGGTACCGGCGAGCAATTTCTGGGTTTTGCCGATACCGAGATCGACAACAACGTCGCTTACTTCGCAGCCGCAACGGTCAACCCCTCCAACAATCGAATTGGCTTTTATTCCGTCGACGAAGCCGGCAATTTTGACACCCTGGTCAACAACGACACGCCTTATGGAGACGATGAGTTTCTGAATTTCGATACGTTTTCGTTGGCCGTCAATGGTGACGCGGCCGTGTTCCGTGCCGTGACGGACAACGACCCGGAATTGGTGACGTACTACAAAGTGGGTTCCACCTTTGGCGAATTGGCCCGCGTCGGTGATGTGATCGACGGTCGTCAAATCTCGTTTCTCGCTGGAGCATCGGCCGCCGAGGAGGGTGAGTTTTACATCTCGTTCCGTTTTACCGACAACACCTTGGGGACCTACCGCGTAGCCGTTTCCGCGGTGCCAGAGCCATCCCTGTTTGCCCCGATTTTGATCGCAGCGGGTTGCTGCCTGATGCAGCGGCGGCATCGCAAACGCGTGCGGTCGTCGAGGTCTTCGGCAACTGTTTGACATGTCCCAGTCAATTGATGCCCTTCGGTCCCATCCGTTCGCGCAGATTAATTTGTTTCCGGCAATGACGAACTCTCGTGTCGACTGACCAGTTTGGACGGCGCGACGCCATAGACGCGTTTGAACGCTCTGGAAAATTGAAACGGGTCCGCGAACCCCATCACCTCCGCGACATCCCGGACTTTCATCTGTTCGTGCAGCAACAGTTCGGCCGCATGGTGCATCCGCAATCGAATGAGAAACTGATAGGCGCCGATCGATGCATGTTTCTTGAACAGACGTGAGATGTAGATCGGCGTGACCTGACAGGCTTGGGCGACTTGCTCGATCGTGGTCAGATCCAAAAAGTTCTTCTCGATGAATGCGCGAACGTGCTCGTAAGTTCGAAAGGATTTTGGAATCGACTTTTCGCCGGTTGTGATCTGCCGCTGACGAATCTTCATCAGCAGGGTGCGGGTGACCAGTTGGCAGATCTCGGGTGAAAAGCGAGTGTTCTCACCGGCTTCGCGATCGATCGTGTCCCACAGTTCCGTCAATTCTCCGACCCGCGCCGTGACCACCGGTTTGCCCCTCAGCAAGCCGGCCGCGGCAACCAGTGACTTTGCCTCCCAGCCCGAGATATCCAGATAGTATTTTCGCATCGCTCCAGGCGGTGCATTCTCGATGCGATGCCGAATGCCCGGGCCGTAGGCGAACGCCATGCCGCGAGAAAGACGAAAACGCTTGCCTTGCAAGGTCAACCAGCCGTGGCCTTCGGTGACCAATTCGATCCCGAAGTACGGAAAGCCCGATCGTTCAACGATGTAGTCGGGCAGCATCCGCTCCACGCCGCCGCAAACCACCGACAGCCGTTGATCCGGCGGGGGATTCAAGTCCAGGTAAAACCGTTTGGATTCCCTGGTTTGTCGCGAGATGAAATCTGGATCGCGTCCCATGCGGGGGCCTCCGACTGTTCACAAAAGACGACCGAATCCATCAATTTCCGCGTCGTTTTCCAGTTTAAGAATAGCTATCTCTGTTTGAGCTTGGCTATGTAAAAAATCCTCCAAGGGGCGACATTAGCTCATTCTTATCACATCTGTGCGCCTCAATGCCCTGCTCCATTCGCCACACCCTTTTTCCAGAGGTCAATTGTAGCGGTGTTTTCCGGCGTCCACAGCCACCTCATTTCCGTATTTGGAGAGCCTTCTCATGATGCCTCGGACCTATGCCCGCAAGGGATTCACGCTCGTCGAACTGTTGGTGGTGATTGCCATCATCGGGATTCTTGTGGGGCTGTTGCTGCCCGCCGTCCAAGCGGCACGGGAGGCGGCTCGACGAATGAGTTGCAGCAACAATTTCAAGCAGATCGGAATTGCGATGCACAATTACCACGCCGCGTACAAGAGCCTTCCGATGCACGGCGGCGGGACCACCGACAACATCACTCGGCACATCTGGCGTCCCTCGGAGATTTCCAATAACGGCCGTCTGAGCTATCTGGTCGGGTTGACTCCGTTTATGGAGCAACAAGGTATTTGGGATCAGATTTCGAATCCCAACAATCGTGACTCACTCGGCAATTCGCCTCCCAACGCGAGCGGCAATGGCGGCGCCGAGGCGCTTCGCAACGGTGCCAGCTTCTCTCCGATGGGCCCGACTCCGGATGAAATCCTCTACACGCCCTGGGCCAGTGAAATCCCCACGCTTCGCTGCCCGAGCGATCCTGGAGTCGGTCTTCCGGCCTTGGGGCGAACGAACTACGCCGCATGCTTGGGCGATTCTGCCGAGCGGGCTCACCAGGGGGCATGGGGGAACGGCTCGGCACCGCTGGGTCGACCGAACCAGACGCTTTCGATTGAGATCAACGGGGCCGGCCGTGGCGTGTTCGTGACGCACAAATCGATGAAATTCCGTGACATCCTTGACGGGCTATCCAACACGATTGCGGCCGGGGAAATCGCGACCGACCTGGGGGACAAAGACACGCGCACGATCGCGACCAACCGCGGTTGGTCGTTCATCCGCAACTTCCCGCCGACCGATTGCGATGCCCTGGTCGATCCCGATCGCCCACGTTTCTGGGCACCGACCACGGCGACCGTCGGCGCCACCAGTGGCCGCGGATTTCGCTGGGCAGAGCACATCCCGAATTCCTCCGGCTTCTTCACCGCATCGCCTCCCAACGATCCGATCTGCACCGAACAGAACGCCGGCAACTCGGGTTGGTACACCGCCTCGAGCCGTCACCAGGGCGGGGCGCATATCCTGATGGCCGACGGTGCAGTCATCTTCATGACCGATTCGGTCGAGTCGGGAGACCAAAACGCACTCGGGATCAATGCCTATCGCACCCCGGGCGCAAAGAGCCCGTACGGTTTATGGGGTGCACTCGGAAGCCGCGCGGCGTACGAGACGATTGAAGAACAGCTGAATCAATAACAGCGTTGCCATTGGACTGCCGTCCGCGTCGGGGGCGGCAGTCGTTTCCTTTTCTCATCCGAAACTCACATCACTCAATATGTCAAAATTATTTCACGGGCTGTTGCTCGCCGCGTCTTGCTTCCTGTTGGTCGGCTGCGGGAGCGAAGGCCCCACCAGCGTCGTCGAAAACGCCCAGCAATCCGATGTCGACGAATACAATCGAATGCTGCAGGAAGAGCAGGCCCAGATGAAGGCCGGCATGGAAGCGGCAGCCAAGGAAGGAATCAAGGACTACTGAGCAGACCGCGAGACCATAGTGTGAGGAGGGCCTGCAATGAGATCGATCACCGAGACGACCTTCAGGCTCTCCACTTTATTGGTTGCGCTATTGCTCTCAGGTGGATGCGGCAAGCCTGGCGATTCGGCGTCACAGGGCGTCGCGAGGTCGACGGTCGCGGCGGCGACGGGCGACTCCAGAGACGCCGCGATCGATCGCCTTCGGCAAGCCATGGACGGGCGTCAGTACGCGACGGCGGAGAAACTGGCCCGCGAGGCAATGCTGCGGTTCCCCCACGACGTCGTGATTCTGCGTCTGGCGGCCGACGTCGCATTTGCCAATGGCCAGCCGACCGTCGCGGCGGAACTGGTCGCCGAAGCCGCCATCGCGGACGGATTCGCCGATGAGCAGTTGGTCCAAAATGCCGTCTTGGCGTTTGTGGGGACGGGGCAGTTGTTCGAACTGATCGACCTGTTGGACCAAGTCGTCGCCGCGCATCCGGAACGACACGAATCGCGACGATTGCTCTTTGATTTTTTGGTCAATGCCGAAGACCACCATCGCGCGACGCCACACGGCAGAATCCTTGTTCGCGAGCGCCAGTTCGATCGTGTCCTATTGTTTTCACTTGCCACGATCGAACAACGCAACATGGAAACCAATTCCATGCAGGAGCTGCAAAAGCGAAACCCAGACGACCCTCGACTAAAAATCGCCGAGGTCCGTTCCTACGTCGACTCGGGACAGTGGAACGAGGTCGAACAGACGATACTGGAAATCTTGCGGTATAGCCCGGACTACATACCGGCCCAGATCCTGTTCGGTCAGTACATCGTGTATTCGAATCAACTCGGCCGGATCGACCAGTGGCTGGCTTGTGTCACGGACGAAACGAAAGACCGTTGGCAGTATTGGGCGCTGCTTGGCGATGTGGCAAAACAAAAGGGAAACCTCGAACAGGCCGCGCGAGCCTATCGAGAATCCGTTCGTAAAAATCCCGATGTCGGTGAAGTCCTGGCAAAGCTGGCGCGATGTCTGGAGCAACTCCGACGCGACGGAGCATCGATTGACGAAGCGATCATCACGGTGGTCAATCAACGCGCCCAACTGCTGAGTCGATTCAGCCAGGAGAAAGAACGACTCTACAAACTCGGGAATCGGTCCAACGCGATTATCGTCCAGATGGCCAAGACCCTTGTCGAACTCGGACGCCTATGGGAAGCGGAAGCTTGGACCGCCTACGCCATGACGATTCCCGACGACGACGCACCATCGGTCCGCGCGATGCGGCAGTCGATTGTCGACAAACTCACCGCGGACACTCCTTGGCGCCACGCCCCAGACCCGCTGCTGGCGACATTGGATCTAAGGCACTATCCGACACCGGAGAGCCAACTGATCGCGGGCCCGACATCGAAAAAGACGGAATCACTGATCCGACGGTCGGTCAAACCCGTGCTGCGGGACGAGACCGACCGGTTGGGCTTGGCCATCGAACGCAACGCCGATCGACCGGATCGCGACTCCGAGGGGGTTCCCTTGTATGCGCAGATGGAATCGGGAGGCTGCGCGATCGACTTTGACCTCGACGGATGGCCTGATCTGTATGTCGCGGCTGCCGGCGGCACGCCCGGAAAACTCGACTCACCCAATAATTCGATGTTTCGCAATCTGGCTGGCCGCTTCGCTGACGCGACCCACGCGACGCTCGCCGGCGACAGGGGATTCGCGCAAGGAGTCACGTTCGGTGACGTCAACGAAGATGGGTTCCCCGACTTGGCCGTCCTCAACTACGGGACGGATCGAGTTTTGATCAACAACGGTGACGGCACGTTTTCTCCCCGAGATGATTGGCTCTCGTCTGACCGTGAATCCCCCTGGTCGACCAGTGGGGCGATCGCCGATCTCGACGGCGACGGCATCTCGGACTTCATCTGCCTCAAGTATTGCGCCGGAATGGATGCGGCGACCGTCACCTGCCGAACGGAAGACGGTGCGGTCAGCCCTTGCCTGCCGACAAAATTTGCCGCCGATCGGGATGTGTTCTTCCGAGGGCGACCGCGGGGAGTATGGGAAGACGCCACGGACCGCTGGGCGGCATCGCCGTTGCAACCTGGGCGCGGGCTGGGTCTGGTCGTCGGCGATTTAGACGCAGTCGACGGAGTGGATGTTTTTGTCGCCAATGACATGACGAGTAATCATTTCTGGACGTTCGATCCACAGGGAAGCTCGAAAGAGTCCGCCACCCTTCGCGGCTTGGCCGTCGACGCCAGATTTCGCCCACAGGCATGTATGGGCATTGCGGCGGCCGATTTGGACACCGACGGCGACACCGATCTGTTCGTGACGAATTTTGAACAGGAACACAACACGTTCTATGAGCAAACCGAGCCTGGAATCTGGGCCGACCGAACCGCCCTGCGGGGATTGATGGACGTGAGTTTTTCGCAACTGGGGTTCGGCACGCAAGCAGTTGATTTTGACAACGACGCGAACCTGGAACTGGCGATCGCCAACGGGCATGTCTATCAGGATGCGGAACCGCCGTCGAGCTACGCGCAGCGGATGCAGGTGCTCCACCGCGCGTCAGGGTCTCACTTTGAGGCGTTCGTGTTTGATGATTCGGACGGCTATGTGGGGCAAGAGCATGTCGGCCGAGCGATGTGGACACTCGATGCCGATCGCGACGGCCGCATAGACTTGGCGATCACACACCAAACCGAACCCTTCACGTTATTGATGAACCGGACGCCCGTCGAAAACCACTGGGTCAGGTTTCGCCTGGTCGGTGTTGATTGCGCCCGAGATGCGATCGGAGCGACGGTCACCATTCGAACCGATCACCTCACCCGGTATGCCCCTCTCGTCGCCGGTGATGGGTTTTATTGCGCGAACGAACGATGGATTCACTTCGGTTTAGGCCCCGACCACCGCCCCGGAGACTCGATCAGCGTCTCGGTCCGATGGCCGGACGCGTCCGAAGAAAACTACCAAGTGGTCGAGGATCGAACGCATGTGATCGTCCAAGGCCACGACCACGCTTTCGCGGTCGCTCGAAAATCACCGAGCAACCGGTCCGGAATCTAGTGCCTGATGCACGGGCATCCCACGAGGCATCACTCGTACGGTTCCTTGCCGTTTCGGGTGAACCGCCCCCAGAGTGATTTGCCCAAGGCTTTGGGTTTGATCCAGTGGATCGATCCATCGCCGTGAACCACCACCGCCTCCTCGCCAAAGTGGCCTCCGAGCACTTCATCCAGGTTCGACGGTGACGGCGTGAGATTGGCGGGCTTGCTCCAGATTTCCGCGTTCTTGTCGGACGTTTCGAACACCATGATCGTGTTGGAAATTCCGTCGATGACGTCGCCAAAATTCGGCTGCTCGCCGTCAAAAAACAGCCCCTCGCCGACCGGAATCACGACGGTTGCGCGGTTTGCATTTGCGGCGGATGCATCGACGGCAAAGACATCCGGCATTTGATCGGCGAGTGGACGGTTGTGTTCGCTATCCCAAGGCTCGTCAAGACGGAACTTCTGGTACAGGGCGTACTCGGCTTTTCCCAAGAACGGCAACAACGCAACGCGCCAACTGAGTAGCGGTTCACCACTTTTTCCGGTAATCACCGCTGAGGGGAGTCGGCTGTAAGCGGAGTGATAATTATGAAGTCCCAACGCGATCCGTCGCAGTCGTGAGTTTGCAATTTTTCGTTTCGCCTCCACCGACCAGGTCTGCAATTGACGACTCCCCGCACTGGCCCCCAACTGTACGCGTAGGGTGCGGTCGTTGACGTCGCTGCTGCTTTGGATCTCGAGCGGCGCGGAAAGCCGGTCTTCGATGCTCTTGCGAATCGCGGTTTTTGTCGCGTTGGCGTCTTCCCCGTCGGCGACGTGAAAGAGGAATTCGATGCCCGCCGCTCCGGCCGGATAGGCAGAGCCGGAAATCCAATCGACTTCGGCGAGCCGATGGGTGTCGATGGGAAACAAACGCTCCAGTTCGGCCAGACCGAACTCCTTGATCGACCGTCGACGATCAGCATTGAGATAAACGGCAAACTGCAGAGGCGCCGGATCGAGAGCCGAGAAGGCGGCGCGGAAAACTTCCCGGGCGTCGGACGGCTTCCCTAATCGATCAAAGTTCAACCTTGCCAGATTACCGGCGACGATGGCTGCCCCGACCTTTCGGGTCTGCCCCAGGCCGTCGCCACCGTCCTCCTCCGCGACCGTTTGATTCGTGTCTGCGGACAGGACAACGATCGGATCGCGCGTAAACGGCACGTGACTTGTATCGGAGGCACTGAATAGCAGATACGCTTCGGCTACGTTCTTCATCTCCAATACAGGATCAATCGCCTTCCGCGTGTGTTCGGGCAAGGAGTTCCCAGCCAACCGCAGATAAGCCGATTCAGCGTCTGGCAATTGATGAAACGATTGTGGGTCGATGCGAACGATCGCGATCGTATTTTCATCCACCACGGAAAGTACTGTGGATGGATCAACCGCGTTCGCTGTAATTGCCATCGCGTTCAATGAGCAGACTGCACCGAGAATCGCACCCATCCAACGGACGCTTCGGCGTGCCGCATGATCTTTCGGACTGCAACGACAAGATGTGGTGTGCATTATTTATCTCCTTGTGTGCGGATTTCGATTTCAATCGGACGGAATGACAATTTGGTTGTCGGATCATCAGGGGTGGCGATTCGGATCGTCGATCCATCGCGAGAATACGTAAACGGTTCTCCCGTGGCGGGATCGTTGGGAATCGGCAGAACCTCGATTTCATCGATCGAGGCAGGCAGCTCGCCGCCGTGTGTAGCGGCGTGATCGCGGAGGGCTTCGATCATACGCAACGCTGCAATCTTCCGTTGAACGTTGGCTTGCCGATGAACAACCGTTTGAATGGAACTGCCGAGCATTTCATCGACGGGTAGCGCCGGCGGCGTCGGCGCGTCCCCGTCGGATTCTTGCTGCAGCCCCGCCAATGCGACCGACGTCGGCTGGTAAGCCCATCGCACCAGATTCTGAATTTTTCGTTGATGCGCGTTGTAGCTCTGCACGGCAATCGCCTGAGCGACCGAGAACTCTTCGACTTGGGCTGCCGGATAGCCCGCCCGGATGAGGCTTGCCTTTGCCCTGGGGTAGGCCTCCATGACCAGAAGTCCCAAGGCGGGGCGTGAGCGATTGCGATTGCCGCCGAACAGATCGGATCGATCCCAGAAATCGCGAAGGGCGCCGGTCCATTGATCCGTGGACCACTCGACGAAACGCCAGTTCTGTCGGCGCTGGGGAGTCGATTGAGATTCGTCCCGGGATGGATCATCGCGATCGGGTTGCCGCTGCTCGATTTGTCTGGCTTGGGCAAACAGCGGATAAGTGGATTCGAGACCGATCAACTCGGCATCGAGCCCCGGGCGTAGATCGACCAGCGGGTCGGGCAGTTCCGCGAGCGCCCAGGCGAGATTCGGAGCGTCAGGCTGCTGCACCCAATCGAACAGACAGTCTGCCATCATGTCTTCGATCCCGATTGCGACGAGCGTGCAAACCAAGGTGTCTCCTTGAGCGATATGCTTGGCCAAGGCAAAACCCAGCTGCAGTGATTCGAGGGCATCGTCGAAACGCTTTTCGGCGATTTGGTACTTCACCCTCAACACAATCAGCCGCGCGTACGAACGTGCACGTTGAACTTCCGGCAGCAGGATTTCAAAGTACGGTTCGTCGGTGTTGAGCAGTTGCCAGTCACAATGCCGTGAGCGGGCTGCTTTCTGAAGCGACCCGAACACACCGCTGTGGACAGGTTGACTGGCGAGCCATTTAAATTCTGAATGGTTTTCGGCCAGATCATTGGACGGCAAGTTGACCAACTCACCGATCTGGTCCCAAAGATCATGCCTCTGCAGCAACGCTTGTTGCTCCGCGTAGACCTGTCCATACCAGACCACCGCATTGCCAGGAATCTGATCCCTCAGTGGCGGCAACAAGGAATACGTCAGTGGCGGATCGGCGACTGCCATGGGGCGAACCGCAAGCGTCTGTGAATCGACTTCCTGCGCCGATGACTTGGCCGACGTCGCCAAACCGGTCACACCGATCACGCAAGCGAGTAACCTGCGTATGAATCTCAGTTTCATTGTGATGTCCTTCTTAAAAAGTGGTTCTGAGGACTCGTACCTGCGAACTGCGGGGACTCCTCGCGTCGTCCACTACGGCTTTCCCGAATCATCAGGGCGAGACGGATGACTAGGAACTTCGCTCAACTTCACGAAGAAGAGCGCGGCGCAGCGGCAAAGAAACGTTCGCCGGCGGTGGTGTCTCGGCAGAACGTTCTCCCCCGTTTACCGAAACGGATCGCAGAGGGTCATCTTCCGGCGAACGATACAGTGAACGGGTACCGAGTACGCCGCCCAAGGGCAGCGTCTGGTCGACTGGATCAGTCACGACCAACGACCTGACCGCAGCCGGCTTGGTTTGAGATTCAGCCGGGGATGGAGAATCCACCGAGGGTAGGATGCTGGTCTCGCCGTCAGGTGCGACCCAAGGATCGGCAATCCTGATCTCCCCTGTGTCGTCGCGAGAGTTGTACGTGGACATCAGCATGACCAAGCTCGCCGCCAGTGCGCCGACCATGCCGCCGACGACGGCAGAACCGCCACTTAGACGACGCGATCGCGATTGAACCTCGACGCAGTGACCGGAGGACGAATCGATAGGCGTAGCTTGCCCGTGCCGAAATCCGTCCTGGAAACCGGCCCGATACACCAATTGATCCGAGTCGATTCCCTTGGGCTTCAAGGACCGAAGGGAATTCTCCACGCTTGTTTGTCCTCCGTCGCCCATCTTGTTCTCGATGGGGTCCGGCGATGGGTCTGGAATGGTCATTTCGAACTATCCCCTCGTGAATTCTTCGAGTTTGATGTTGAGTTGAGAGCGAACGGCTTGAAGGCCTGATTGGTAGCGACGCGAGGCCGTCCGCGGCGAAATCCCGGCCAGCTCGGCGATTTCGTCAAACGAAAGCTCATTCCACAATCGCAACACCAGAATCTCCCGAATCGGAACGGGTTGACTCATCAATGCACGTGTTGCCAGTTCGCCGTCGAGTGATTCATCGATGCTGTCACAAAACCAGTTGGTGCGTTCATCGCGACTGATTTGCTCGTGTTTTTTGCGCCGCGACTGGGAGCGTGCTGCGTTCAACGCGTCCCGCCGAACGACCTTGAACATCCAGGCGCGCGGGTTCTCGGGAAACGGCGTTTGACGAAACAGTTTCAAAAACGCATCTTGCACGACGTCCTCTGGCACGTCGCACCACTGACGGGCCAACAACGTCAAACCGGGGCCAAGATCGCGTACCAAATTTGAGTATTCGAATCTCGGCGTCGAATTCCCCTCTGGTTGCATGGATCTGTCTGGCGGGCAAGTTCGAGTGGAAAGGAGTCGGCTGTCAGAGAGAAGACACCGCCGAAATCAATTTGCGTCAAAAAAAATTTTCAAACGGGCGGTGAACGTTGTGCCATCGATCAAGAGACACGTGCCGGAGCACGTTTGCGTATTGAGGCAACTCCCTCATGAAGATCTCGGCGAACGGCTCAAGAGAAATAATGAATCGGACGCAGATTGAAACCGGACCAGTCGCCAGACGGCGACACAAGGCCGAGTGTCCTACTACCGGCAAACTCGCCGTCAAGGATTCGGAGTTCTCTGCCAGATCCGATTCAATCGTCCGGGTCGGATTCCGATATTGACCAAGTGAGCACGTTCGGCAACGTGTGGCAAGCAGGCGGCATCAAGTTATCAACGCGGATCGATTGTAAGCCAGGGAAGTACCGTGAAGGAAGATGGACGCCTCAGACTTCGAACACTGACGTTGTGGATCAGCTGCTTCGTCATCACCACGTGCGCCGCAGCGACATCGTCTGCCGCCGATCCGAGACGCGTCCTCGACACTGACGAAGATGTCTACCGGCCTTACGTGGCGGCGGGGGTTCGCCCGAGTGACGAAGACGTTCGCTTGCACACCGATATGTTCATTCCGCTGTTTTGGAATGAATCCAGCCTGCTGTTCGCCGATGTGCGGGGGCAGTTTGCCGACGTGGGTGGAGGCGAAGGAAACTGGGGGTTGGCGATTCGACATCTGTTGGATTGTGAATGCATCGTCGGCGCCTATGGCTTCTATGACTTGAAACAATCCGCCAATGGCAATTGGTTTCAACAGGGAACGATCGGCGCGGAACTGTTGACGCGGCGATTTGACTTGCGGGTCAATGGCTACCTGCCCGAAGGCGGCTCCCAAACAGCGGTCGCGCCGACGGCCGTGATTTCCAACGGCAACCTGGTGGTTCAGAACAACGAAGAGCGGGCGTATCACGGGCTGGACGGCGAAGTCGGGGCATTGCTGTGGCGAAAACCCAAATGGTTCGATAGCGAAATCCGAGGGTTTGCCGGCGTCTTCCATTTCGAAACCGATTCGGTCAACGCGCAGACGGTCGCCGGACCGCGTCTGCGTGCCGAATGGCGCTGCTACGATTTACCCTGGATGGGGCTGGATTCTCGCCTGACGCTGGGCGCCCAATACCAGCATGACAACGTCCGCGGCGATCAATCCGCGGCGGTGATCGCCGTCCGTTTGCCGTTGGGAACCGATCGCGGACGATCTCGACGCATGTGTGTGATGCAACGACGGATGACGGATGTCATCGTCCGGGACATCGACGTGGTCACCCGAGCCACACCAACGCCCGGCGGGCAAGAAGCGGCATTGCACGCCGAGCACGACTTTGCCATCGGCTCGGTCACGGTTCTGGACGCCGAAACCGACGATGTGCCCGATGCCGTCGCGACGTCGACGACCGACACGGTCATTCTGGATGGTTCCGCCGGTGAACTGGAACTGAGCAACTCAATCGTCGTGCAAGACGGACAGAACCTGCTGGGAGGCGGGTTTACGGTCAAGGGTGCCGACACGGGCGCCGTGGCACGCTTCGGAACTCCGATCCATCTGCGCGGCAGCGACGACACTCAGTCGGTGATCGTCATGGCAGACAACGCCCGGGTCGGCCATTTCAGCATCGAGGGCGGACTGCACGGCATTTCCAGCGACAACGGCACGGATTACGACGATCTGGCCAACGTGCATCTGTTTGGCAATGAAGTCACGGACGCGGCCGAGCATGGGTTCCGTTTTGCGGCACTTGACGCAGACAGTTCCTTGACGCAAAACCGCGCCTTCGACAACGCCGAAGCCGGCTTCTGGATCGACGACAACAGCGGAACGCTTGATCGCAACACGTCGCAAGACAATCAAACGGCCGGGTTCGTGATCGCGTCCAACAGCGGATCGGTCACGGCCAATCGTGCCATGGAAAACGGCGAAGAAGGCTTTCTGCTGGCCTACAACGATGGTTTGATCTTCCAAAACGAAGCGATCGAGAACACGATGTCCGGGTTCGTAGTGTCCTACAACGAAGGCGACATCAGCGAAAACGAGTCGACCGACAATGCTTCGTCAGGGTTCGAAGTGGAAACCAACAATGGCGTGGTGAGCAACAACGTTGCCTTCGACAATTTCCTGGACGGTTTCTGGTTCGAAGACAACTACGATACGATCCAAGACAACCTGTCCGTTTTCAACTTTGGAAACGGGTTTACGCTCAACGATACCGCGGGCACAGTCAGCGGAAACTATGCCGCATCCAATTCGTTCAATGGTTTCGAGTTCCGCAACAACTTCGGCGATTTCGAAGACAACACGTCCGAACAGAACGGATCCAATGGCTTTGATTTCAAACACAATGCGGGAACGATTACGCGGAATCAGGCGATCGGCAACGACGACGACGGATACGATTTTTCCTACAACCTCGATACGTTCAGCGACAACGAAGCGATCAGCAACTGGAACGATGGTTTCCAGTTCTACAGCAACGATCACCTGATGACGGGCAACCAGGCGATTGGCAATGCCGAGGACGGTTTCTACTTCAACCAGAACAACGGCTTGTTTGACGACAACTACGCCGAAGGCAACTTTGACGACGGCATCGACCTGGTCGAGAATTTTGGCACGCTTTCTAACAACGAGTCCAACGACAACGCCGACCAGGGCTACACCGGACTCAACAGCGGCACGTCAACGGACAACGAGGGAAGCGGTAACGCGGGCGGCGATGATTTTTGATCGCCGCGTGGCGGGTGTTCGCCGAGACTTTCAACAGGTTGCAGAAATGACAGAATGATTGGAGGTGGCAGAATCATACGGGGCAGAATGATGTTCTGACCGCGCAAATCGCAACCCCATCATTCTGCCACCCCATCATTCTGCCACCCCATCATTCTGCAACCCCATCATTCTGCCACCCCATCATTCTGCCACCCCATCATTCTGCCGCCCTCGGCTTGCTAAAACCGCCGTCTGGCGACGGCAGCTAAGCATCATCAGACAGCGATTGACCGCCGGTTTGCATTGACCGCTGCTATGCTCAGTACGTCAATTCCGCACCGGTGTAGAATCCGATGCCGGGGCGGAACACGCCCAAACCCGACCGATAGTCGAGGTGTTCGCGGTAGAATTTGTCGGTCACGTTTTCGATCCCGCCGGTGACCAGCAACGCCCCGAAACGTCGATAGGTGCGGATGTTGTAGACGGTGAATCCCGGCGTCGCGACTTCTTCGAGCGTCGCCGCAACACGATCTTGGTTGTCGACCACACGGGCGAACAGTTCGACGCCCCAGCGTCGCTCGGGTGAGGGGTCTTGGATCAACAATCCCAAACGGCCCTCCAACGGAGCGATCCCGGGCAACGGTTCGGCATCGACGGTATCGTTGGCGCTGCGCGAATCGAACGCCGACAGCCGGGCGGGGTCGAGCCGACTGCGGTCGCGGCCTTCCAGATAGGTGACGATCCCGAAGACCGAAAACATCGAGGTCAGATCGGTTTGACCGTAAGCCTCCATGCCCCACAGCGTCGCCAAATCGGTGTTGACGAATCGGGCTCCGGTCTGGAACCCGTCGGTGGTTCCGGCCGGGTCGAGCAAGTCGTAGGTGATGTAGTCTTCGATGTACGCGTGATGGACGTGCGCCCCGAGTTGAACCGAGTCTTGCTGGTACTGAATGCCTAAATCGTATTGATACAGCCGTTCGGGGTCCAAGTCGGGGTCACCGTCCAAGAACGTCAATCCGCGTTGCAGCGAACCGATGTACGTGTATTCGGAGTACATTTCTGTCAACGTCGGCTGCCGCATGGCGAACCCGACTCCCGCATTGGCACTCCAACCGTTTCCGAGCGTCCGTGTGGCAGTCAAGAACGCCGAGCCGAGAAAGAAGTCTTTATCGAGCGTCGTGTCTTCGAGTTCACTGAGCGGATCCTCCACGCCGACGACCGTGTCGCGTGAATCGGTGAATACGCCATCGACGCGGACGCCGCCGGTCACCAGGACGTCGTCGGTGACTTGCGAGATGTTTTCCAGGTACAGCCCGATATCGAGCGAATCACTGCGCGGGATCGGATAATTGTTGTCGTTGGTGTCCGGATCGAAGACGTCAAACTCGTTGAGTTCTTGGTTCAAATAGATCAGGTCCGTTCCCCAAGAGATCTGTCCGGAATTCGTGTAGCACGTGGACTCCAGCCGGTACCCGCCCGACAGTGCATCGCCGTCGGTCACGGTGAGTCCGTCGTCAGCCCCGAATGACGACGGATAAAATGTCTGTCGCAGCAACGGGATCTGGCGATGTTTTGCCGGACGCCTGGTGTCGCCTTCGAACCGTGTGCGGTTGTACCAAACCTCGGCGGTGAAGCGATCGGCAAACAGGGGCATGTCGTTGGTGTACGTGACCTCGTAGCCGTCGGTGACCAGAAAGTTCAAATCGGTGACCAGCCCGGGGAATTCGACATCGGTTTGATCGAGTCGCAGTAAGTTCAGCTCGATTTTCTGGTGATCGGACAAATCGAAACCGAACGCCACAAACAGGTCGCGAGACTTGTAGCTGGCGGGGATGAAGAAGTCGTCTTGGCCGGTTTCGTAGTCGTTGCCTGTCCGATGGCCGTAACTGATATGAAAACCGTAGTCTTCGTTGCCGCCCCAGTAGGACTGGCGGCCATAAAGCTGTTCGCCGTTGGTGTTGTACGTCGCACTGGTCGATCCGTGTCCCTCGTAACCCTGTTCGAAACGCGGCGACTGAAGAAACTCCAAGTCGACGAAACGAAACCCCGGCCCATAACGACTGGCGTAGGGACCTTTGATCAAGACGACGTCTTGGACCAGACGCGAGTCGATCTTGCTCATCATGGTATCCAAGTCCATCCGAGCGGGCGCCCAATAGGACCCCGACGCGAGCACCTGTCCGACGCGTTGACCGCGAACCCTGGTGTCGGTGATGATCGGGGTTCGGTTCTGCACGGAGATCCCGTGCGCGGATTTAGAGCGTCGCAACAAGTCACCCAAGTCGGACGTGCGACGGCCCAATGCCTCGGCTCGCAAGACGGCGTCCGAAGCGGGCGAGTTGGCCAACACCTCGCGCGACGGCGGCAGATCGTCCACTTGACTGACCGCGCCGAACAGTTTGCCGAGTCTCGCGTCGGCCGCCAGATCCGTCGTATTGCCGCGTTTCTTTGTATCGGCGTTGTCGGAACCTCGTCCCAGGGCCTTCGGCTGCTGAAGCGAATCCTGCAGCGCATCGACCCGGCCCAACTGCGAGACGTCTTGTGCCGACGCGGCGGGTTCCGGAAAGCTGCGAGACGGTGATTCCTGGGCCGCAAGCGGGCCGATGAACACCGCCATCAGGCACAACGCCGACGACATCGCCAACGGACGTGCCGTGATCGGTTCACGTCGACCGAAGCGAGCGAGAGATCTTGGTTTTCGACGCATCCGTGATCGCAGCATCCTTGCTCGCGGTTCTGGTCATCCCTGTTTGGCACACAATCCTAATCAGGTGTCGAAAAGACGACAGGGTCGGGTTGATGATAGTTGCTTCGAACCGGCAGAATTGACGCAAACGGACTCTGGGAATGAAGAGGGTTTACCGTCAGGTGGGGCAGGGCAGGTCGCAAGCTGGAAGCGTACGCCACTTTGGGGTCGCGAGTGGGAAGCGAGGGCGCTAGGAGTGTTGTTTTAGATTCGGCAGGCTGAGCAGCGTGTCGACGACGTCGGCGGCCCATTGGACGCCTCGCCCTTCGCGGAAGATCTTGACGACGTTTTCGAGCTTCATACCGGGTCGGTAGGGCCGATCGCTGGACATCGCGTCAAAGGCGTCGGCGACCGCAACGATCTGGGCGTCGCGTGGAATGTCGTTTCCGGCGAGTCCGTCGGGATAGCCCGATCCGTCCCAAGACTCATGATGGTGTCGGACCGCCGGCAAGATCGGACGGAATTGTTCGATCCCTTTCAGAATGTCATAGCCCAACACGGGATGCCGTTTGATCTGTTCGAACTCTTCGTCCGTCAGCTTCGTGGGCTTGCGCAAGACCGAATCGTCGACTCCGATCTTACCGATGTCGTGAAGGATGCCGCCCATCCGGATGTTTGCCAAAGCGTGGTCGTCGTAACCGAGGCGTGCGGCGAGCTGGAACGAGAGATCGGCGACGCGATTGCTGTGGCCACAGGTGTAGGCGTCTTTGGCATCCAACGCCGAAGCGAGGGATTGAATCATGCTTTCGAACATGCCCTGCATCTGCTGATACTGTTGTTGGTTCAGCAGATGGACGGCGAGCATGGTGGACGTCGACGACATCATGTCGGCTTCGATCGTTCCGAATTCGGGCTGATCCACGGTTCGAACCGCGACCATCTGCCCCAACGAAGTGCTGCCGCGATGAATCGGAACCACGACGGCGCGCAACCGAATTCCGTTGCCGAGTTGCAAATCGTTGACCAGCGCGACGCCACCGGAATCACCGGTGCGCTCATTGGATTTGGCGCGGGTGGCCTGCACGATGGCGACCAGTTCGCTGTCGGAAATCGAGTGACCGACGATTTCGAAGATCTCATCGGAATGTCTCAGCGGCAGCATCACCGACCGCTGCGAGGTTGTCTGCTCCTGGCCCGCTCCTGGAAAGAGATGAATCGCAAGGATCGAGGAGGCGATGCATGGCGCCAGTTCATCCAGCAACGAACGCGCGACTTGGTGCGATTGCTCGGTCAGCGTCAAACTGTTGGCCAGACGCTGAGTGAGACCATGGATCAGGGTCAACTCTTCGAACCGGGCGGCCAACGCATCGGCCAGTTGATCAACCTCCGACGCAAGCACTTCGGGGCTGGCGTCGAGGCCGGTTTGAACCGCTGATGGATCACCGCAAAACGCGAGCGACGGTGTGGGGTCGGTCGATGGCGATGGTTGCGAAAACATAGCGACACCGCGAACGGAGCTCGGGGGGCAGAGGAGTCGACGCTGCTGGCGGGACGAACAGACCCGACCGTCACGACAACAGGACTCTGAACGCTATGAGCGCATCGGGCGGTCGGTCACCGCTGTTGCGATGCGTAGTGGGAATCCCCCTGCCAGGTCGTCGGATTGTGCGACCTGGACGCATTACAGCGATGCTCAATTCCCAAAGGGATCGCCGCCGAAGGGATCGTTTCCGGCCTCGGCGGGTGCACCAAAGGGGTCGGCCATTTCCGCACCCCCGGCACCGAACGGGTCCGCCGCGCCGGCTCCGAAGGGGTCTCCGCCGGCACCGAACGGATCGGTTGCCGGGACGGCCGGCGTCGCGGCTTCGGGTGCATTGGCTTCCTCCGCGGCGTCCTCCGGATCACCGCTATCGGTCGATCGTCGGATCGTCGGGCTTTCGGCGCCGATCGCTCGCAGACACTGGACCGTTCCGACGGAATTGACCAGGTACAACCGATCGGTGCTGCGATTGACGAGCAACTTGATCGGCTTGAGCGAGTTGTCGATGTCGACGATTTTTCCGGCTTCCAAATCAATGGCGGCAAAGCTTTGGCTGAGCAGTCGGACGAACAGCAGATTGTCGAACCCGCCGATGATCTCGTCGACATTCGGGATCGCTTGATCCCAAACGCCCAAGCCGGTCTTTTCGTCGATGGCGAAGAGGTTTCCGTAAGCGGACGGCAACAGCACAAGGCCGTTGACCAGGAACGGAGCCTTGTAGAACGGTTCACCGTAAGGATGACTCCACAACACGCGTCCGGTTCGCGTCGCGCGCAAGCCGTAGACTTGCCCCGATTCACTGCCGAAGAAAAATCGATCGCCGTCAGCCGAGGCGATTCGTCCGCTGACGATTCCATCGGTGTTCAAACGGAACAAGACCGAAGGTTCGCCGGAAAGTTCCATCACGTAGACGAAACCGCGATCGGTTGCCCACGCGATTTTCGAGGAGGTCGGCGATTTGGTCGGCGGCTCGAGCGCCAACCCGGAGACGATTTCCATGAACGGGTCACGGGTGATGTCCCGCAGCGGGTAGCCCTCGACACCGTTGCGGATGGTCGGCACCAACGAAAAATCGCCGGCGTGGATCGCGCCGTAAAGCGGCATGCTGGTCGTTCGCACCGTGGTGATCGGTTCGCCGTTGGTCGCGTCGATCTTGATCAGGTTGCCGCCGTTGGTGATCGTGACAAATTGATCGTCGATTCCCATGCGTCCATAGTTCAGCTGCCCGTCGCCGACCTGTGTCATCCAGATCGGAGTCCCGGTTTCGGCATTGCGGCATTCCAGCGTCCCATTATTGGCCGCGGTGTAGAGCTTGATACGGGGCAACGTTTTGGACGTGATCGACAGATCCGGGTATCGCCGCGCCATCATCGTCACTTCGCGTCGGGCCAGCCGCTCGGCTTCCTCTTTGCCGATCGCCAGTCCATCGGAGCCGATTTGATCGGTGGGAATCCGAAACAGCACCTTCGACTCTTGGCCCTCGGTCGCCTTGGTCACCACCTCGACAAATTCTTGCGCGTCGGCCTCGTGGACGATGATCTGCTGATCGACGATGGATCCGGCTCCGGCAGGGATGCGCATTTGCCGCCGCCACACCTCTTCCAATCCCAAACGAACCGCGGTCCGGGGCGACATCAATTCCTCGGCGTTGCAATCGACCGGCGCGCCGATCTGCGGCGCAAAGGCGAACAAGACCATTACTGAAAGAATGGTGTTTCGTTTCATCATTAACAGTGGAAGAAGAGGATAGATAGGCTTTCAAAGCGGCGGCGATACCCGCCGAAATGGCTCCGCAGAGGGGTTACCCAACGATGGTCGTGGCGTTCCCGCTCCTAAATTCTAGTCGATTCGTAACGCTTGGCCATCGAAAGCTTGCCTTTTGCACCGCGTTCTCCCGCCGTCAGAGCGATTCTGATGCCCTTGGGCGTGTTTTTCATTCCGGCGACGACGCGATTTCATTCCAACAGGGAAACCCGAGCCGCTCCTGTTCGATCAACGCCGCCTTGAGTTTTTGAAACGATTCCGAGGCGAGAGCGGTGCCGGTATCGCCCGAGAGAAACTCCGCCACGCGTCCCCGCTGGGTGATCGAGAGGCGATAAACACTGGTGCTCAGCGACATCCAATTGAGAAGCTCGGCCGCCAACGCCGCCGTCCGGCAGCCCCGCTCGGCTGCGAACTCCGCCAGCGTTTGCCGCAACTCCGCCGCGGCCTGCGACGACGTCCGACGCAGCAATCCGCCGAATCGCGGAGCCTGGGGTGCATAGCGGGCAGCCATCAGACGGACCAACAATCGCGTGGCCCGTTTTCGCAGCGATGCGGACGTGACGCCGGATGCGACGCGTTCGTAGCGGGCCTGATCGTGGGGCAAGTCCAATCGCTGCAGCACCACACAACTCTCTTCGGCGTCGAACCCCGCTCGCTCGATCGCGGCATGAATCTGACGCAACTGGAACTCGCGCTCCTCCTGCTCTTCAACCCAACCATCGTTGCCCGCTTCAGAAACGTTGCCCGCTTCAGAAACGTTGCCAGGGCCGGAAACGCCGTCGCCCTGACCGACCGAGGGCTCCAGCCAATCATGGCAGACGTCCAGCGACACCTCGCGACGACCGCTGCGCATCACCTCGGCGATCCGCCGCATCGAATCGCGACTGAATTTCGCGCGATGACGCGTCAGAAAATCAATCACGACGGCATCCGATTCTTCGGCCGACAATTGCCGCCCCCGCTGCATCGACGCCCGCTGCAGCACCCATTGCATCTGCGGCACCAAGCGGCCGGCGGACAAGGGCAGCCCGAGTTGCCGGGCATACACTTCACCACGCAGATTTTTGACCGATTCCCGCAGTGACTTTTCCAAGTAGGTCACAAACTTGGTTCGTCGCGACGCGTCAAACAACAGCAGCGAACGCCCCAGCACCGGCCCGAGCCGATCGGTGTCCACGCCGGACGATTCGGCGACCGCTTGCAACATCGGTTGGAAATCCGAGTAGAGTTTCCAAAATGATTCGACCGCCTGCTCTTTGATCGACTCGTACGCTCGACGTCGTGTGTTGCCCAGCGACAGCACCCTGGAATCGAGAAACGGAAACACTTCGGGCAGATAATGAAACCGTTCCGACCGCCCCTCACCGTCGTCGTTGTGGACCAGTCGGGATGCGGTTCGGAAATCGATCCCGAAGGAATTTCGCAAACCGACCTTCAACACATCCAGGCGATCAAGATGCCGCTGGAGCGATGATCGAGACCCGCCGACCACAGGCTCGGTATCGGATTCATCGGTGGTGGATTCTGTTTGCATCGCAACTCTCCACGTCGAACAACCATCCAATGGCTCGACAACGAAACGTGCGGGAGGACCCGTTCCATGCTAACAGAGTCGATGCGACGGCACCAACATTTTGCGTTTGTGGCAGGATTCGATGCGGTGGAAAGTCGGTGCGGTCTTAGTCAATCGTTCGACCTCCCCGCGCTTCGCTCGTCCCCATACGCATCCAATTAGGAAGTAACCCTCCCGTGTACGGGAGGGTCGAGCGCAGCGAGACATCTGAGCTCTGAGCAAGTGGCTTGTTTTCGGATTTCAGGAATTTTCGAGGTAGGGGACGATACCGGGTAATCGGCGTTTGAGAGTTTCAATGTATCGACCACAGTCGAACGGGATGCGGGTCTGCCAGACGCGGTAGAGAATCCGGATCCAACTACGTGCGAGCTTGCGTAGCACCGCGTGGTGTTTCATTCCTTGGGCTCGTAACATTTGGTAGCGAGCTTTGGTCCACGGACACCATGTCCGGGCTGCGGCTGCAAACTCATGAAAGGTTTGGCGAAGGTATTTCGGGCAGGCATAGCGCCGTTGAACATGACGCTGCTTTCCGCTTTGACGCGTGATGGGTGCGATTCCGCTAAAGGAAGCCAGTTCATCGGCATCGGACCAGCGATCACGCTGCGAACCGAACGCACACAGAAGTCGAGGCGCAAGTGCTGGGCCGGCTCCTCGGAGCGAGGAGAACAGGTGGGCATCGCCGTGAGCCTTGAACGACTCGCTAATCTGTTGGTCGAACTGCTCAATCGTTTTGATGGATCCTTCGATTTGCTGAGCCAAATGCTTAACCGTCATGGACATGGGAGTGATCAGGGCAGAGTCATCGCAGAGCAACGGCGAGCTACGAATGGCATCGAGGGCTTCTTTTTGCCGCTCCTCATTTCGGACTCCGTGTTCTCGCAGAACCCGAACAATCAACCGACGATCAGCACGACGGAGTTGCCTGGGATCAGGCCACCGCTTGAGTACAGCCAGTAGCAAATCCAGCTGGTGGGATTTGCCGAACAGCTCCAAAACTACAGGAAAATACTGTTTAAGTACGCTGATAAGCTGCTGACGCAGTTTTGTTTGGCTGCCTACGATGAAGCGTCTTTGCTCGCAAAGCCGGTTCAGCAATCGCGTCTGCTCATCATCAGGCAGCCATGCCTTAAGGGTCTCGATTCGTTCGCGAAGAAGCCTGGCCAGATACATCGCGTCGGTAGGATCACTTTTGCCATCGCCACCCGGATAGCTTTCTCGATAGCGAGAGAGTTGTTTAGGGTTAATCGGGTAGAGAACGATGTTCTGACGGAACATCAAGGCATGGATCAGGGGGCCCTTGGACTGTTCGAGCATGATCGCGATTTTCCCGCCCTTGGCTTTCTCAGTCATCTTGGCGATCCATTGGTTGATCGCTTCGGGGGTGTGGGGCAGTTCCATCGCCGATTCTCTGCCTTGAGAATCAATGATGTGGCAGTCATGTTTCTGATCAGCCCAATCGATTCCAACAAAAAGCGCGATGGATTGGTTGAGTGTGGGTGAATTGTCGTTCATGCTGTAGTCTCACCGAGTTGAAAGGCTTGTGTGATTGGTAGTCCAGCCTCACCCACTTCGGAAACCTTATAGAGAGCCCGCTAAGCTACATCTGAGTGATCCGTTTTGGGATGAAGCGAGCGGTGTGCTCGGAAGTCTCGCTAAGCCGTCATGCGGCTGGGGAGGGGATCCGTAGCACTCCGCTGGCTACCGCTTCAAATAATAATCAGCGCGGCGTTGAGAATCCGCCATGCCAAAGCTGCGCTGCGGAAAGGGCTGCGCGATGGCAAGGACGCTCAACGCCGAACACTGAGGAGATGCTATAAGGGGAGGGCTTCCGCGGCCCCGCCACGCACCGATGCTAACAACGACGCCAAGACACCCTCCCCGCTCCGAGCGCAAACTCCTCCGCGACCCTCCCAGAGGGAGGGTGACTTCAGTTCAACGACGAACCGACGGCTTAACTTGGTGCCTATGCCCCGCGCTTCGCTTGACCCTTCTCTGTACAGGAGCGTGACATGACTTCAGGCGGGATCGATCTTATCCACGATGGATTCGAACGAGCCGCTCGCCAAACGTGTGGTGACACGCTCACCGATCTCGAGCCGTGAAGCATCGCTGATCGCGTTGCCGTCGCAGTCGCTGGTCACGCTGTAACCTCTGGCCAGCGTGTTCAGTGGCGACAGCGCCGCGAGACTTGCTGCCAGGGTTGCGACGTTGGACTTGGATTGCTGCAGGCGGCGATCGATCGCTTGCTTGGCCCGTTGATCGAGTTCATCGACCAACCGCGACCGCAGGTGCACCATTTCCATCGGCTTGGACATCGCCGGATGGTTGGCCAATGCGTCCAGTGCAACCTGTCGCCGCTCGAGTTCGTAGTGCATCACCCGATGAAGTCGGCGAGATAAATCGTTGACGCGTTGAACAATCCCCGACCGATCGGCGAAGACTTTCGTGGCCGCGTCGGTCGGAGTCAGGGCGCGAACGTCGGCGGCCAAGTCCGACAACGTCACGTCGACTTCGTGGCCGACTGCCGACACCGTGGGGACGGGGCATTGGGCGATCGCACGCACGACCGCTTCTTCATTGAAACACCAAAGGTCTTCCAAGCTGCCGCCGCCGCGTGCGACGACGACGACATCCAGTTTGGGACGCACCATCGCTGCGGCTTGTAAACCACGGACGATCGTTTCGGCGGCGCCACTGCCTTGAACTTGGGCCGGGATCACAAAAATCTCCGCACCGATCATGCGGTTTTCCGCGGCGACCAGAAAGTCGTGAACCGCCGCGCCGCTGGGGCTGGTGATCACGCCGATCCGACGCGGATGACTCGGCAACGGCTTCTTGCGTTCATAGGAAAACAGACCCTCGGCGTTCAGACGTGCTTTCAATTTTTCGAAAGCCAACTGAAGCGTCCCGACGCCTTGCGGCTGGGCTTTGCGGACGACGATCTGGTAGGTGCCACGGACGGTGTAGATTTCCAGCCCGCCGAAACACAGAATGGACTGGCCGTTTTCCAAATCGAACTTCAAACGCGATGCCACGTTGCGCCACATCACGGCACGGATTTGCGAGTCGTCATCCTTGAGGGTGAAATAGATGTGTCCGCTGCGTGGCTTGGCCACGTCGGTCACTTCGCCTGCCACCCACATCATCGGGAACGTGCCTTCGACGACCGCCTTGAGCTGATGGTTCAGCTCGCTGACGGAAACGGCTTGTGTCAGAGCGTCCGATTCGGATCCGAATGATTCATTCAACGTGTCGGCCACTCACCGGAAAAAACTTCGGTGGCCGGTCCCGTCATCATCACGTGATCGGATTGCTCGATCCACTCAAGCGTCAGATCACCACCGAGCAAATGATTCAAAATCTTTCGCTCCGTTCGCCCGGCCAACACGCCGGCGACACAGACCGCCGAGGCGCCGGTTCCGCAGGCCCAGGTTTCGCCCGAGCCGCGTTCCCAGGTCCGCTGACGAACTTCGGTCGGCGACAGGACTTCGACAAATTCGACGTTGATGCGGTTGGGGAAACGCGGGTCGGATTCGATTTTCGGCCCCAACCCCAGGACCAACTCGTCGCTCGCTTCTTCGACGAAAATCACGCAGTGGGGATTCCCCATCGACACACAGGTCACTTCCAGCGTGCGGCCGGCGAATTCGACCGGGACAGCAATGACACGTTGGTCGTCGCGGGCGGTGGGGATCGTCGTCGGGACCTTGGGCCCGACCAATTCGGGGACGCCCATGTCCACCGTGACTTGATCGACCAGCCCGTCGCTGCCCACCGAAAGCGCCAGATCCAGCACACCAGCACCGGTTTCAATTTTGAGAGCGTCCCGCTTGGCGATGCCGTGGTCGTAAACGAATTTGGCGACGCAGCGAATTCCGTTGCCGCACATTTCGCTTTCGCTGCCGTCGGCATTGAACATTTGCATCCGCGCGTCGGCCGAATCGCTGGGGCGAATCAGGATCAACCCGTCGCCGCCGACACCGAAGTGTCGATGGGCGATCTGGCGAGCCAATTCGGGAGCGTTTTCGGGGGCGGATTGGGAAAAACAATCGACGTAGACGTAGTCGTTGCCGGCGCCGTGCATTTTGGTGAATTTCATGTCGGTCATGCTAAAACACCGACGCAAAAAAACAAACCGGGGTTCGCGGACGTGGCGTACGCTTCCAGCTTGCGAATTCCACACTTTTCGCAAGCTGGAAGCTTACGCCACTTTGGGGCCGCGGAAGGCGGCCAGGATCTTGCGGACGGCGAGCGGGAAAATCCCCAGCAGGGCGAACGCGACCGTCAGTTGCAACAACTGGGAGGGGGCGATCACGGCGCTGACGCCTGCTTCGGCCAACACGCTTAAATTGGGAACGCGAGATCCGGCGTAAACGTAAACCGCGGTACCGGCCAGCATCCCCAGCTGGCTGACCCACCAAAATGTCCGCACCCGGATCGGCGTCAGCCCCATCACCAGATTGATGACGAAAAACGGGACCGCGGGAATCAACCGCAGCGTGAACAGATAAAAGGCGCCTTCTTCGGTGAGTCGTTTTTGAAATGTTTTCATCGACTCCCCGTATCGCGACTGGACCGCATCACGCAACAAATAGCGGCTACTCAAAAACGCGGTCGTCGCCCCGGCGGTGGAGGCGAAACTGACCAACACCAGCGCGCGGGCGAATCCGAAATACCATCCATAGACCAAGGTCAGCGCCGCGGCCCCGGGCAGCGACAAACCCGTGACGGCAACGTAAACGCCAAACGCAATCGCATAAACTGCGACCGGATGCTGGTCTTGAAACGCTCGCAGCTGGGATTCGCGTTGGGCGAGCGTCGCTAGCGAAATCACGTCCCGATACAGGAAGCCCACCGACAGGATCACGACAGCCAAGATCGCAAACGCGATCAACTTCCATTTCGATCCCGACGGTTTCTCGGAAGCGTCGTCTGGCGTCTCGGGCTGGTTCATGGGGATTTGTGTCGGGGAGGGGGTGATGCTGGTTGTTAGCGGCCGGCCGCGATGAACGAAGCCTCTTTCAGCCTATCCCACTGGAAACCGGAGATGGGTGTTGGCCCGGCTCGTCCGCCAATTCGATGTGATTGCCTGCTCCTGGCGGAACGTGATCGTTGGTGGGCATTGGCCACTGTAGCTGGCCCGGAGATCAACCAGCTACAATCACGCTTCCCCCTTGCCAGAGATCTTTGCCCATGAATCGTCACGTTCCGACCGCATTGACACTTGCCGCCGCGCTGGTGCTCAGCGTCGTGGCATCCCGGCACGCCGTCGCGGGAACACCGGTCTACGTCGGTGATGCCAAAGCCAAGTTGGTTCCGATGCACACCATCGATCATTCGAGCTGGAACAAGTTGCTGGCAAAGTATGTCGATTCAGACGGGCGAGTCGATTACAAGCGATGGCACGCCAGCGGACCAGACCAAACGTCGCTCGACAATTACCTGAAACATCTATCCACCGCTTCGATCGCCGCGGACGAGAAAACCACGCATGCCCATCGGCTGGCGTTTTGGATCAACGCCTACAACGCATTGACCATCAAGGGCATCTTGCGTGAGTACCCGACGACCAGCATTCGCAATCACACGCCCAAGCTTTGGGGATACCACATCTGGCATGACTTGAAATTGCACGTCGGCCATCAACCGTTTTCGTTAGACGAAATTGAACACCAGGTGTTGCGTAAGATGGGCGAGCCACGGATCCATTTTGCGATCGTGTGCGCGTCGATCGGTTGCCCTCGCCTACTGAGTGAAGCCTATGTCCCCGAGCGTGTTGACGAACAGTTGACCACCAACGCGAAAGACTTTTTCTCGCGCAGCCAAAACTTTCGCCACGACGTTTCGGGAAAACGATTTTATCTGTCGGCCATCTTGAATTGGTTCGGCGAAGATTTTGGCGACGGCCAGTCGGAAGTGTTACGGCGGATCGCCGGTTGGTTGCCCGACTCCACGGCCCAGCGCGCCGCGTTGGGCAATGCCGTCAGCATTGCTTACCTGGATTACAATTGGCAGCTGAATGCTCAATCGGCTCAATGACGATTCCCGCATCGCGATACAGTCGATTGAACTCTTTGATGAACGCCGCCTGATCTTTCATCGGCAACCTCATCGGGCCGACGGGGTGATCGTTGCGATAGACCGCCGCTTCACAGGGGATCGCTGTTCGATTGCTACTGCTCATGATTCACGCGGTGGAAGGTGCACGCGGTGGGATCGGGCGGAAAAAGGGGACGAAATCTCCGCGTGGGGACTCAATCGGCCTGACCGCGATAGACTGATGACGGATGGGGGAACCCGAGTCGTTTGTCGACGCGATTGTAGACCGGCAAGCCCGACTGATAGCGTCTTAAGTTGATCACGGCCAGAGCAGTCGAATCGTCGACACGCCGAGCGGATTGCGCGCCCACGTGCGGCGAGATCATGACTTTCGGGTCGTCCCACAACAAACTCTCCGGCGGCAACGGTTCCACTTCCGTCACGTCCAATCCCGCGCCGGCCAAGTGACCGCTGGCCAACGCCTCGCACAACGCTTGCTCTTGCACCACCGATCCGCGGGCGACGTTGATCAAGTACGAACCACGCTTCATCGTCGCGAAACGTTCGGCATCGAACACACCCTTGGTGTCCCCGTTGAGCGGCAACGTCAGAATCACAACATCGCTTTCGCCGAGCAGCCGATCGAGTTGGTCGGCCGGCCAAAGCTCCGAAACCTCTGCCGGACAATCGACGGGGTAGAAATCGGTGGCGATGATGCGAACGTCCCAGGGGGCCAGCACGCGCGCGAGAAAGCGACCGTTTCCGCCCAGGCCGACGATCCCGACGGTTTTGCCACGCAGATCATCGGTGGGCAACCGCACGAATTCGCGTTTCGCTTCGGCGCGGAAAAACAGCGGAGCGCGGCGGATCACGCCAAACAGCAGCGAAAACGTTTGCTCGGCGACTTGGGGGGCAAACAAACCCGACGCGCTGCTGACGACGATCTCGTCGGATTCGATCACGCCGGGGACCAGACAATGATCCAACCCCGCCGCCGAAGACTGAATCCAACGCAGCTTGCCGGCCTGCAGCACACGATCCCAATTCACCGGGACTTTGGCGTGACCGATAAAGATGTCCGCCGTCGGCAGCAGCTCATCGATCCGTTCTTGGCCGGCGTTGACCACTTCAAAATCCGGCGCCGCGGCTTGAATCTGGTCGATATGTTTCTTGCCGACGGGATAACACAGGACGATTCGCATGGGGCGGGTCCGAGGAGAGGCGTTCGCGTGAGCTGCGATTATCTACCAGTCCATCCGTTTGCTCAATCCGACGCGATGGCTTGGAGGGAGATCACTCGTCCGTGCGGGATGTCGAAGTTGGGGTAGGAAGATTTTCGTCTTTGCCACTGGACGGCGGAACGGGCGGTCTTGCAGACGTTGTCGACACGTCGATGGTACAATGACGTTCCCTCCCACTCCCCACCTCGCAACGATCGCCCATGAATCAAAGATTCGCCACCTTGCTGGCCTGGATGTGCTGCTGCGGCCTGTCCGTTGCTCAAGAAAACGCGACCGATAGTCGTGACATCGACTTCGCCAGCCAGGTCCGTCCGATCTTGTCCGATGCCTGTTTCGCCTGCCACGGGCCGGATGAAGAATCGCGTGAAGCAGACTTGCGTTTGGACGATCCTGATTCCGCGGTCGCGGTGATCCAGCCGGGCGACGCCTCGGCCAGCGAGCTGTATGCCAGATTGGTCGAAACCGACCCCGAGTTGAAAATGCCTCCGCCGGATTCGGGCAAGACACTCGACGCGTCGCAGATCGACGTCTTGAAACGCTGGATCGACCAGGGTGCTGCGTTCGAAACCCATTGGGCATTCGTGCCACCGGCTCGCCCGGAAATCCCCCCCGTCGAACGGGCGACCTGGATAAAGAATCCGATCGACGCGTTTGTCGCTCGTAAGCTCGAATCCGAAGGGTTGTCGCCTTCGCCGGCCGCCGACAACCGCACGCTCATCCGACGACTGTCGTTGGACTTGACCGGGCTGCCCCCGGAACCGGACTTTGTCGCGACATGGGACAAACGTCTTCAAGAGAACGGAGAGACGGCGTACCAGAATCTGGTCAGCCGGTTGCTTCAGTCGAATCACTATGGCGAACACTGGGGGCGTCTGTGGTTGGACGCGGCCCGCTATGCCGACTCCGACGGGTACGAAAAAGACAAACCCCGCGAAGCCTGGTTTTACCGTGACTGGGTCGTCGATTCGTTCAATGCCGATCGCCCCTACGACGATTTCATCATTCGCCAAATCGCCGGCGACCTGCTGCCCGATGCCACACAAGCCGATCACGTCGCCACCGGATTCCTCAGGAATTCGATGGTCAACGAGGAAGGCGGCGCCGATCCCGAGCAGTTCAGGATGGAAGCGATGTTTGACCGAATGGACGCGATCGGCAAATCCATCCTGGGGCTGACGATTCAATGCGCACAGTGCCACACGCACAAGTATGACCCGATCGAGCAGCACGAGTACTACGGAATGTTCGCGTTCCTCAACAACACGCATGACGCGATCGTGCCGGTTTACACCGACAGTGAACTCGAACGCCGCCAGCAAGTGCTGCGGCAGATCGAAGAACAGGAGCGTTTGATCAAGCAAGCGATGCCCGACTGGCGCGAGCAGATGCACCGCTGGGCGAAAGAAGTGGCGTCACGGGACGAACCGAACTGGACGGCGACTGAATTGTCGTTCTTGGACACGGCGCTGAGCGGATCGAAGTTCCAACCCCAAGGCGATGGGTCGTATTTGTGCCAAAGCTATGCGCCGACAAACTTCAAACCGCAAGGCACTGGCACCTTTCATGGCAAGCGGCTGACGGGACTGCAATTGGAATTGCTGACACACCCGAATCTTCCGCGTGTCGGACCGGGACGAAGTGTCGACGGGACGTGGGCGCTGAGCGAATTGACGGCCGACGTCGCATTGTCGGGCGCCCCCGAGCAATCGACGCGAATCAAATTCAGCCGCGCCGTCGCCGATCGCTCGCCGGCGGTCGCCGAGTTGAAACCGCGGTACGACAACAAGAAGGACCAGAAACGCATCACCGGAGGCATCGACTTTGCCATCGACGGCGACGAGACGACCGCCTGGACCAACGAAGTCGACACGCCGCTGAGCAACATCTCGCAAACCGCGTGGTTTGAATTCGACCAGCCGATCGAAATCCCCGACGGGCAACACGCCATCGTCACCGTCCATCTGGCCCAGCGACACGGTGGATGGAACAGTGACGACAACCAGACTTTCAACATCGGACGTTTTCGCGTCTCGCTGACCGCAGACGCGATCCCGGAATTTGATCCGCTGCCCCAGGCCGTCGCCACATTGATTCAACAGGCACCGGACCAATGGACGCCGGCGGAGGAAGCGGCCGTGTTTTCTCATTGGCGGACCACCGTGGCCGACGCACAACCGCACAACGACGCGATCGAGCAGGCTTGGAAATCGCATCCCCGTGGCACCACGCAATTGACCTTGGCCCGACGCGACCCGCCGCGGACGACCTCGTTGTTGGCGCGGGGTGATTTCCTGAGCCCCGTCGAAGTAGTCCAGCCGCACGTCCCGGCGTTTTTGCATCCGTTGAAAACGAACGCCGAACCGAGCATCACCGAGCCCAAGCGATTGCAGTTTGCGCGGTGGTTGGCCTCGGACGAATCCCCGACCACGGCCCGATCGATCGTCAATCGAATTTGGCAAGCGTATTTCGGAGTCGGCTTGGTGGAAACCAGTGACGATCTGGGGACACAAAGTGCGCCGCCGTCGCATCCGGAGCTGATGGATTTCTTGGCGGCCGAACTGATCGAGAACCACTGGAGTCTAAAACACTTGCACCGTTTGATCGTCAGTTCGGCAACCTATCGGCAATCCTCAAACTTGTCGCCTGAATTGGCCCGGCGCGATCCTTACAACCGACTGTTGGCGCGGGGAGCACGCTTTCGGGTGCCCGCCGAAACGGTGCGTGACATCACCTTGTCGGCCAGCGGATTGCTCAACCGCAGCGTGGGCGGACCGAGCGTTTACCCGCCGGCGCCGGAGTTCTTGTTCACCCCACCGGTCAGCTACGGCCCCAAGGTCTGGGATGTCGCTCAAGACCACCAGCGTTACCGACGGGCGTTGTACACGTTTCGATTTCGCAGCGTGCCCTATCCGATGCTGGAAAACTTTGACGCCCTCCCCGGCAACCTGTCCTGTGTCCGTCGCAGCACGTCCAATACGCCGATGCAAGCGCTCACGTCACTGAACGAACCGATGTTTCTGGAGTGCTCGATCGCGCTGGCAGCCAAGACGATGCGTGAATGTGATGTTACGGAAGATAGTGCTGATGAAAACGAATCGGTCGACGACGGCCGACGCATCCGGTTCGCTTTCCAGCGGTGTGTCGGACGTGCACCGAGCGGCGCAGAACAACGCGTGTTGTCTGATTACCTGGCACGTCAACGCGAACGGATTGATTCGAAGGAACTCTCCGCGGAATCCATCCTGTCTTCCGCTCCGCTGCTGGCCCTGGACGATTTGGATGCGACGGAATTGGCGGCTTGGTCGCTGGTTTGTCGCGTGATGCTGAACTTGGATGAAACGATCACACGAGAATAGATATAGATGATGAATAACCTGAATCGATCGCGGCGCTGGTTCTTGAAAGATTGTGGCGTCGGGTTGGGTGCGATTGCGGCCGCACAGCTGATGGCTGAAGAATCCGGTGCCGCGTCGACGGCCGATCCGCTTGCCGTGCGCCAGCCTCACTTTCCCGGCAAAGTCAAGAACGTGATTTTTCTGTTCATGGCCGGGGCGCCCAGCCATCTGGAATTGTTCGACTACAAGCCACAGCTTGCCAAGTTCGACGGCACGTTGCCGCCGGCGGAACTACTGAAAGGTTATCGGGCGGCATTCATCGACCCGAATTCAAAACTGCTGGGACCGAAATTCAAATTCGCCCGCCACGGAGAGTGTGGTGCGGAGATCAGCGAGATCTTGCCGCACACGGCGAAGGTCGCCGATGAATTGACGATCGTGAAATCGATGACGACCGACGCATTTAACCACGCGCCCGCGCAGATCATGATGAACACCGGGTCGCAATTGTTTGGCAAGCCCAGCCTGGGTGCCTGGACGCTCTACGGGTTGGGCAGTGAGTCCAAGGACCTGCCGGGATTCGTCGTGTTCAGCAGCGGCAGCAAGGGGCCCAGCGGTGGCAACAGCAACTGGGGCAGCGGTTTTTTGCCGACCATGTATTCCGGCGTGCAGCTCCGCAGTGTCGGTGATCCGGTGCTGTATTTGTCCAATCCGCCGGGGGTCGACGCACGCGCGCAGCGAGACGCGTTGGACGCGATCACGGCACTCAATCATCAGCGTCTGGCATTGACCGGTGATCCCGAGATCGCGACGCGCATCAATTCCTTCGAGATGGCGTACCGCATGCAATCGTCCGCGCCGGAATTGATGGACATCCAATCGGAATCGCAGCAGACGCTGGACCTGTACGGTGCCGATCCCGATCAACCGTCCTTTGCCAAAAACTGTTTATTGGCGCGGCGACTGGTCGAGCGTGGCGTTCGATTTGTTCAGCTGTTTCATGAAGCATGGGATCAGCACGGCAATCTGGTCGGCGGATTGAAAACCAATTGCAAGAACACCGACCAGGCCTGTGCGGCGTTGATTCAAGATTTGAAGCGACGCGGGATGTTGGAGGAGACGTTGGTGATTTGGGGCGGCGAATTTGGACGCACGCCGATGGTTCAGGGCGGTGGCAACGACGGTCGCGACCACCACCCCAACGCGTTCACGATGTGGATGGCCGGCGGCGGGATGAAGGCGGGCACGACGCTGGGCGAGAGCGATGAATTCGGCTTCAACGTGACGCGTGATCGCGTGCATGTCCGCGACTTGCATGCCACGATTCTGAATCAACTGGGGTTCGATCACACTCGATTGAGCGTGAAATTCCAGGGGCTCGATCAGCGACTGACCGGCGTCGAACCCGCCCGAGTCGTCCGAGAACTCCTCGCCTAACCCACCCCGTGGCGTAAGCTTCCAGCTTGCGAACGTGGCGTACGCTTCCAGCTAGCGATCAGTCTGTGTTTCCAGCGGCCAAAGCTTCCAGCTTGCGGTCGCCTGGTTTTCCGCCGTAATGGCAAGCAAGATGCTTACCCCACGCTCTAGCTCTGAACTATTCTTTCGGAAGACATTTTCATCCTCGAATTCGCTGCGTATTGATGCCCACCCCAATCACCGGAATCTTGACCCCCAACATCACGCCTGTCGATCGTGACGGTCGTGTCGACGAAGACACGTTGCGTCGATACGTGGACTGGTTGATCGAAAAAGGCGTCGATGGGCTGTACCCCAACGGCAGCACGGGCGAATTCATTCGGTTCACCGCCGAAGAGCGGCGGCGGATCGTCGAGGTGGTGGTGGACCAGACCGCCGGCCGCGTGCCGGTCTTGGCCGGTGCCGCCGAGGCGAATGCCAAGGAGACGATTGCGGCGTGTGAAGCCTATGGTGCGATGGGCGTGCGAGCGGTCGCGATCGTCGCCCCGTTTTACTACCGGCTTTCCGATCAAGGCGTTTACGCGTATTTCCGCGAGATCGCCGATGCCGTCTCGGTGGACGTGACGCTGTACAACATTCCCCTGTTTGCGTCGCCGATTTCCGTCGACACCGTGGTGCGTTTGGCATCGGAATGCCCTCGCGTGGTCGGCATCAAAGACAGCTCGGGTGACTTGCCGAACATGATGCGGATGATCTCGCAGATCCGTCCGATCCGCGAAGACTTTTGTTTCCTGACGGGCTGGGATGCGGCCTTGGTGCCGATGCTGGTGGTGGGCGCCAATGGCGGGACCAACGCGACCAGTGGTGTCGTCCCCGAACTGACTCGTGCGATTCACCGCAGCGTGGTTGCCGGCGACATCGACCAGGCGATGAAGTTGCAATACCAGTTGCTGCCGCTGTTCGACGCCATGATCTCGATCAGCGAGTTCCCCGAAGGGTTCCGCGCCGGCGCCCGGTCTCGCGGTTGGGATCTCGGTCCGGGACGCGTCCCGATTTCTGAGCGGCAAAAGGAAGCCATTGCCGAAGCCCAGCGGCAGATCGATGATTTGTTGAAAGAATTTGTCGACGCGCCGACGCCACGGGTTTCCAATCAAGTGATCGAGAAAATCGTGCAACAGGTGATGTCGCAGCTCAAGTCACAGTAAATTAATGGCTTCCGGAAATGAATGGCATCCGGTGAGGCAATCGCCTCGTGTCGGATCGGAGACGGAAACAACCACAAGCTGATCCATGCAACGTCGCACGACGCTACGTCGATTTTCCACCGCATGTTCCTTCGCGTTCCTGGTAGTCTGGCTACCGGGGTTTGTTTGTTTGACGCCGGCGAACATCCACGCCTGGGAACCGAAGAACGAAGCCGTTGTGGCGGGGCACGCGTTTCTGGAACTCGACGCCCCGTTACTGACCGAGAGCAGCGGCCTGGCGTTTTCCCACGTCGCTCCACAATGCGTTTGGTCGCACAACGATTCCGGCGACAAAGCGAGGCTGTACGCGTTCACCACCAGCGGCAAGTATTGTGGACGGCTGGTGCTGCGTGGGGTTGCGGCGCATGACTGGGAAGACATGGCTTCGTTCGACGACGGCGGGGCTCGGTTACTCGTTGCCGACGTGGGCGACAACGATGCCCAGCGCAAATCGGTTTCGCTGTACTTGTTCGACGAGCCGGATCCTCGCAAAAGGACATTCGTCAATTCGTTCCAGCACCTGGTGATTCGCTACCCGGGCGGACCACGGAACTGTGAATCCGTCGCGGTCGATGTCCGCCGGCGACGGATTTTGATGCTGGGCAAGTCGCCGTTGCTCGCGACGATGTACGAGATTCCGTTGCCCGAGCGTCCGCAAGGCGATCGGACGGCAGTGGGCCCCTCGGTGATCGAACTGGAAGCCAAGCCGATCCAGACACTCGCGATCCCGCTTGCGACCGGCATGGATTTTTGTCCGCTGACGGGAGACCTCTGGATCTCAAATTACCTTCAAGCCTATCGCTTCCCCGCTTCCAAACGCATTCCGCTGGAAACTCGTCTGCGGCAGATCCCCGACATTTTCGAATTACCAAAGCTGAAGCAAGTCGAAGCGATCGCGGGCGACGGCAAGGGGCGGGTGTGGGTGACCAGCGAAGGCATTCCGGCGAAGATGCAGCGGCTTGTGTTCACGCCGTAGCCGATGGACACGAAAGCGGAAAAGGGGTCAGGTACCAAAAACCAAATGGCCCAACGGGTGCTTCGCATTTTTGGTACCTGACCCCTTTTCCGCGGCAACCGCAATCCAATCGTTGACGAAGCACTCGTCGTATGACACGAAGCCACCCTCTGATCCAGCCGATCCCGATCGATTCGGCCGACGATCCCCGCCTGTCGGACTTTCGCGACTTGAAGCGTCGGCCGACCGGGCGCGTGTTGAACGCGACACACTTCGTCGTCGAGGGGCAACTGATCACGGGCCGATTGATCGCCAGCGATTTTGGCGTGCGATCGGTGGTGGTCGAACAGGGCCGCGATTTGGGCGCGTTGGGTGAGGTGGCTGTTGGAACACCGGTCTATGCCGTTTCCCGCGACCAGATGCGTCAGCTGGCCGGGTTCGATTTCCACCGCGGCTTCCTGGCCAGTGCGTCGCGAAAACCGCTCGGCGGGATCGATGATTTCCGCCCCGATCCGGTCTCCCTGGCGCTCGTCCACACGACCGACATGGAGAATCTGGGCAGCATGGTGCGTTCGGCGGCGGCATTGGGGATCCGACAGATCTTGATCGATCACCGCTCGGTCGACCCGTTTTCTCGGCGGGCGATGCGGGTCAGCATGGGAGCGGTGCTGGGCATGCGTTGGCTGGTGATGAGCGATCCGGCCCGCGATTTACGGTCTCTGGCCGACCAAGGGGTGGTCAGCCTGGCGTCGACGTTGGCGGCCGATTCGATTGCGATCGGCGAGGTTTCCATCGACGCACAGCCGACGGTCCTGGTGATGGGCAATGAAGCCCAGGGGTTGCCGGAGGAAGTGCAGCGTGCGGCGAGCGAACGGGTGACGATTCCCATGCCCACCGCCCCGGGGTGCGGACCGCTGGTCGACAGTTTAAACGTCTCGGTGGCCGCCGCGATCCTGCTGTACGAGCTGACGCGGGCGGAGAGGAAACGGGGGCAGAGATAGCAACGCGGGCGTCGCTTGCACTACAATTGACGCCGACGCCAGCTTTTTTCGCTCTCCCGAACCGCCAGCACAGTCGATCATGCAACTGCATTGCCTCGGAACTGCCGGGTATCACCCCAACGAGGATCGGCACACGAGCTGCTACTTTTTGCCCGAGAGCGGAATTGTCTTGGATGCCGGCACGGGGCTGTTTCGGTTGGCCGAATTGATTGAGACGCCGACGCTGGACATCCTGCTCAGCCACGCCCACCTAGATCATGTCGCCGGGCTGACGTTTTTGCTGGACGTGTTGTATCAACGGCCCGTCGATCGGCTGCGAATCTGGGGCGAGAAAGAAAAGCTGGCGGCAATCGAGCAGCACCTGTTTTCAGATCTGTTGTTTCCGGTACCGATTCAGGCGGAATATCGGGAAATCGACGCGTTGCCCGAATTCACGATCGGCGACTGCACGATCCGCTGGCGACCTCAACAGCACCCGGGCATGTCCGTCGGGTATCGACTGGATTGGCTCGATGGGACGCGGCTGTTGTATTTGACCGACACGACCGGGGACGACAGCGGGGAGGCGATCAAGTGGAACGCCGGGGCGGATCTGCTGATGCACGAGTGCTATTTTTCCGACGCCAGCTCGGAGTGGGCCAACAAGACCGGGCACACCTGGAGCAGCCGGCTGGCCAAAATCGCCCAGGCGTCGGCGCCCAAGCATCTGATGCTGACGCACGTCAATCCGATCGACGCCGAGCCGGAATTGATGCTTCGCGAGGTCACCGAGGCGCTGCGGGGGCGTCAAACCTGCGTCAGTTTGGCCGCCGATCGCGAGGTCGTTGAATTCGGCCGCTGAAACCGCCGAATTGCCTCATGATCGGCGATCAGATGGCCGAAAGAGTGCTTCACGCAGCGAACCGAAGTTTTCAGCGGACTGTCCAGATGTCAGCGAGACCGGATCCAGAGGAACCTGTCGCGGTCCGGCGAATCAGGTCGATCTGGGTGTTTGAGCACCGGAGAGGTCAAATCCGGCTTGCCCCAGAACGATCGATTGCTAAACTCTGCCGTCTCCCAGCGATGGATGCTTGGCATCGGCGCGGGGAAAAAGGCAGTGCTAGGAAGAACAACCTGGCGGCAGGGCGGTCGAATCGCCAGCGTAGCTCAGTTGGCAGAGCAGCTGATTTGTAATCAGCCGGTCGTGGGTTCGAATCCCTCCGCTGGCTCTGGCACGGGATTCCCGGCCTGGGCATCGACCACCGACCACCAGACAACCCGGAAGTTCCCAACCGAAGCCCTGGCCACCTTGCCACTGACGGCTTGAAACGACAAACTTCGCGACGAACACTCCAGACACGTTTTTACAGGAACCGGACGAGCAACAAGAGCAAGACAACACGATAAACGTTGAGGGGGTTTGCCCGAGTGGTTAAAGGGGGCGGACTGTAAATCCGCTGGCTACGCCTACATTGGTTCGAATCCAATAGCCCCCACTGAATGATGAGAGATGACGCGATCTCCGAATCTGAGAACCGTGTTGAGGGGGTGAACGATCCCCGAGCACGACAAGCGGGTGTAGCACAATGGTAGTGCAGCAGCCTTCCAAGCTGAATACGAGGGTTCGATTCCCTTCACCCGCTCTGAGCGTCGCTGCTGTAGCTCAGTGGTAGAGCACTTCCTTGGTAAGGAAGAGGTCATGGGTTCAAGTCCCATCAGCAGCTTGAGCGTCTGGAACTGAGAATCTGGAAAGTTGGTGCGGATCTTGCTGATTTTTTGCAATCAGCAATTGCAAGCGACGCGACTTTTCGCAACAACTACGCACCCTCGCCAGCGGCACTGATGATTGCCTTCTCTGGCGGGAGTACTGAAGCAACAACCGGGACGTCCTTGGTGGGCGTTCTTGGATACGATTTTCTGTCTGTTTAGAAGAACAAAGTCGGATCGTCGCGACCGCTGGGTCGGTGAACCACCGTGGGTGTGAACACGGTCACCACTCGAGAGGGCTCGTCAGGGGCGTATCCCCCGACAAGTAGCAAGAACGATCTGACGCAGGTGAGTTAGAAATGGCCAAGGCAACATTTGAACGGACCAAGCCCCACGTGAACGTCGGCACGATTGGGCACATTGACCACGGTAAAACAACGACGACGGGTGCAATCCTGGCAGTCCAAGCCGCCAAAGGCTTGGCACAAGCCAAGGGATATTCGGATATCGCCAAGGGCGGTACCGTGCGTGACGCAACCAAGACGGTGACCATCGCGGTCGCCCACGTCGAGTACGAATCGGACAATCGTCACTACGCCCACATCGACTGCCCGGGCCACGCTGACTTTGTCAAGAACATGATCACCGGTGCCGCCCAGATGGACGGTGCGATCCTGGTGGTGTCGGCCGCCGACGGCCCGATGCCGCAAACCAAGGAACACGTGCTCCTGGCCCGCCAGGTCGGCGTTCCTTACATCGTCATCTTCCTCAACAAGTGCGACTTGGTCGACGACGAAGAGTTGTTGGAATTGGTCGAATTGGAAGCCCGTGAACTGCTCAGCAAGTACGACTTCCCGGGCGACGACGTCCCCGTGATCCGCGGATCGTCACTGCCGGCCTACAACAACCCCAGCGATCCGGAAGCCAGCAAGTGCATCACCGAGCTGATGGAAGCGCTGGATGAATACATCCCCGAGCCCGTCCGCGAAGACGACAAGCCGTTCCTGATGGCCATCGAAGACGTGTTCTCGATCGAAGGTCGTGGAACGGTCGCGACCGGTCGGATCGAGCGTGGCGTGATCAAGGTCGGCGAAGAAGTCGAAATCGTCGGCCTCGGCCCGAACTCGGCCAAAACGACCTGCACCGGCGTCGAAATGTTCCGCAAGGAAATGACCGAAGGACGTGCCGGAGACAACGTCGGCTGCCTGCTCCGCGGTATCAAGCGTGAAGAAATCCAGCGTGGCCAAGTTTTGGCCAAGCCGGGCTCGATCACCCCGCACACCAAGTTCGAAGCCGAAGTCTACTGCTTGAGCAAAGACGAAGGCGGACGCCACACGCCGTTCTTCAGCGGTTACCGTCCCCAGTTCTACTTCCGAACCACCGACGTGACCGGCACCGCCAACCTGGAAGGTGCGGAAATGTGCATGCCCGGCGACAACGTCAAAGTCACCGTCGAACTGCACAAGCCGATCGCCATGGACGATGGCGTCCGCTTCGCGATCCGCGAAGGTGGCCGAACGGTCGGTTCGGGCGTTGTGACCAAAATCGTCGAGTAGTCCCCGAATCGGGACCGTTTGGCACCTGTTTGGGACGCCAAACTCGATGAAAAATAACGCGAGAACCAACGAACCGCCTGTCGGGTCGTTGGTTCTCTGCTTTAAACTACGCGAAGCCGAATTTCGGTTCGGCCGCAGCGAAGGAGTGTAGCTCAATTGGCAGAGCACTGGTTTCCAAAACCAGCGGTTGCGGGTTCAAGTCCCTCCACTCCTGCTTTGATTTTCGGCTTTTCACGCTGCTCTGGTGCCAAGACCGGGAGCGGATGTACGATGAGCCTTTCCGCGGAGGCAACGGGTCCTCCGTCCACACTGGCTGACAAAAGCCGGCCCGAATGAGCCGGCCGATCCGAACGTAAGGACAATCGAGTGTCTCGAGACATCGCCGGGAGCAAAGCGAGTACCGCCCCGAGTGGAAGTTCGCTATCAAGCGAACTGTTCCACGCTTCCGTATACAAACCGAACCAAGGCCGCATCGTCCGCCAGTTGACCGTCCTGGCAATCTGGCTGATCGTTGCACTCGGCGCATGGCGTCTGTACGCCACCCTGGACGGATCCACGTCCAACAAGGCGATCGCGGTGGGCATCCCCGCGGGCATCTTGCTGGCCGGGCTGTGGATCGGTTTTCGGCTGATCAACTGGCCACGCTTTGCCGATTTTCTGATCGCCGTCGAAGCGGAAATGAAAAAGGTGACGTGGCCCAGCCGCGACGAGGTCAAACGGGCTTCGGTCGTCGTGATCGTGACGATCGCGATCCTGGCGATTTCCCTGTTCCTGTTCGACGTCTTCTGGCAAGCTTTCTTCGATGCCCTGTGGGCGACCGCATAGCCGATTGCTCTGAGGCGATTTGCTGGTAGATTTGCAATCTGGTCGGTCGCCGCACCTCTCGCCCGCCGCTTTTCACGTTTTACGCTCCCAGCCGTTTCCAGTGTTCCAATGACCGACGAATCCAAATCTCCCAACACCGATGACTCTGAAGTGATTGACGAGTCCAGTGAAGTGCTTGAGGAAAACGATTCCGCGGACGCTGGCGCCGAGGAAAACGAGGCTCAGGAAGCCGAAACCGCCGAAGCGGCCAGTGAATCAACCAGTGAATCGACCGGCGAAGTCTTCCTGGACAGCGACGACGATGATGACGACGCCCCCAGCGGCGACATCGAAATGGATTGGTACATCCTGAAGGTCGCGTTCAACCGCGAAGATTCCATCGCCGACGCGCTGCGAAAGAAAATCGCGATGGAAGGGATGGAAGAATACTTCGGTGACGTGGTCGTCCCCAGCGAAGACATTGCCACGTTCACCCGAGACGGGAAAAAGCGGATCACCAAACGAAAGCTTTTGCCCGGTTACATCATGGCCCGCATGGCCATCAACGACGACACCTGGTTCCTGGTCCGCGAAACCGGCGGGATCAGCGACTTTACCGGTTCGGCGGGCAAGCCGATGCCGATGGACCCGGCGGATGTGGATCGGTTCATCAACCGGCCGATCGCCGAGGACGAAGAAGAAGCCCCGATCAAAACCGCGATCCCGTTCAAAGTCGGCGATCGTGTGCGGGTCAAGGAAGGGAATTTTGAAAACCAAGAAGGTGATGTCGACGCCGTCGATGAAGCCAACGGCCGCATCACTGTGATCATCAATATTTTCGGCCGCAGCGTTCCTATGGAATTGGATCACTGGCAAGTCGAACCGGTGTAGTTAACCTAACGCCGAACCACTCAGTCAACTCAAAATCATACCAATCATCCGATCATGGCAAAGCAAGTTACAGGACAGGCAAAGTTTCAAGTTCCCGGCGGTCAAGCCACTCCGGCTCCTCCCGTCGGTACGTCCTTGGGTAAGTTCGGCGTGAACCTGGGACAGTTCGTCCAAGCGTTCAACGATCGCACCAAAGAATACAACGGAACCCCGATCCCGGTCATCGTCACGGTCTACAACGACCGCAGCTTTGACTTCATCACCAAAAGCCCGCCGGCAGCCTCGCTGCTGAAGCAGGCCGCCGGAATCGCCAAGGGAAGCGGAGTGCCGAACGTCAACAAAGTCGCCAAGGTCACCCGTGCCCAGTGCGAAGACATCGCCACCAAGAAGATGGCCGACCTGAACGCCCGCAGCATGGACCAAGCGGTCCGAATGATCGAAGGCACCGCCCGCAGCATGGGCATCGACGTCGAAGGCTGAACGCAGCTTTCCTGCGGTGGCGGTCACTCCGCGGCGCTCGTTCCGTGCCCCCAGGCTGTGGATGTGCATGCCCTTTGGGCAATCCCGTCGGGCGAAGCACTTGCATAGACGCTAGTTCGTCGGCCACAGGGGTCGACGCTGATTTTCCGGCAAGATCGCGCGGTTGACTCGCTCCGGGTCCTCTTGGCTCCACGTCTCGCGCATCGACTTGGCGCGCACCTGACGTGTGATCGACTTGTCTTGCCAGCGGACCAAGTAGGTCGATGACTGGTCGACTTGGCGCGGCAGTTGCGAGGGATGCTTGACCAACCGCCAGGCGCGGACTTCGAATTGGCGGTTCTTTCGGGACCAGTCAAAAAAGACGACTTGGCGAAACACTTCGCGGCCATGGTCGTCCAGAAAGTGGTTCAACTCGACCAGATCTACTTCCGCCACGGTCGTGTTGGAATCGCGGCCGCCCGGCAAAATCCCGCTCGCCGAGAACGTGGCCGCCGAGAGCGACACGGCGGACCATGTCGCGAGGTAGATCATCAAGTTCATCGGTCTGATTACCGGTAAAAGCTTCCGTCGGTCCCCGTACTCGGATAACCGCTGGTGGTCGGGTAAGAGCCCGATCCGGCAGTGCTGCCGGGGGCATATCCGCTGCCGGAATTCGATCGGAACGATCCATTGGCAGACGGCGCCAGCGACGCGCTGGCGGTGGAAAACGAGGGTGCCGACGCGCTGCGATTCGCTGTCGCAGAACCATTCGCTGGCGCCGACGGCGTGGCGTCACCAGGCAGACTAAACCCCGAGTTGGTTGTCGATCCGGCGATCGATTGCGTCGCCGTCCCGCTGGTTGTCGACGGCTTGGGCGTGAACGGCTGTGACTGGGTTGGCCCCGTCGCGGAAGCACCCGATGCGGCGGCCTTGACCGTGTTGATCATCGAATCGGGCAGCGCAAACCCACCGGGCGACGTTGCCGAGCTCGATGCACCGGCCGCAGGGAAACCGAAACCGCCCGCGCCGGAAGAGGGCGAGGAACTTGCTCCGGGACTGGAGTTGGCAGGCAGGGTGTAGCCGGATGCGGAGCCCGATCCGGACTCAGGGACACCGGGTGCCGGGTAGGACGACGGCATCGCATAACGGCTGCTGGCCGCAGCCTCGGGCCGCGCCGCCGACTTCGCATTGGTGCCGAATTGGTAGCCGGCGGGGATCGCCGGAACGGAAGAATGATTGCCCGGGGCAGCGGCATCGGGATTCGAATACCCGGGCAATTTGGCTGCAGACACTCCGCCGGCTGATGGGTTTGATGCGACGTTAAAGCCGTTCGCTTGGGCGGCGGCCCGGTTGGTCGACGATGCGGTGCGGTTGGCCGCGGCGACCGCGTCAAAGCCCGTCACGGGCGAACTGGGTGATTGGGCGGATGCCACGATCACGTTCTGTGTTGACGGTCCGCTGGTTCCGCCGGCGACCGATGCGATCGCTTCGGGCGTTGCGGATTCACCGGGAGGCGCGGGGTAGGTGACGGTTGGACCGGCACCGGCGAGCGCTTCGGCCGAGGGTGCACTGCGCCAACTGAACATGTTCCATTTGGGCATGGCGCTGCGGCAGCCGCTGGCCGTGACAATCATGCCGGCGCAACCGGCGATCAACAACTGTTGCTTGAGCTTCGTTCGTTTCTGCATCCTTGCAGCCTTTTCTCGGGCGAATTGGTTGGCGCATGCCGACATTCCTTCATCGGCTATCGGTTTACCCTCTGGCAATCATCACCCTAAAATGGGTGGAGAAATCAGGTCAAGAGCAGTTCAGCGCCCTTTGGCTCGATTCGATTCGGTAAAACACACTCCCTCCCGTCCCGATACCGATTCCCCCCTTCCGCCCGAGGTCACCATGAGCACCACACTCTCACCCGCACCGAAATCGGCCAATGAAGTCGACGTGAAACACACCGAGTGCTTTATTGATGGCAAATGGGTTCCCGCGGTCAGCGGAAAAACGTTCGCCACCTTGAACCCCGCAACGGAACAGGAGATCGCTCAAATTGCGGAAGGCGACGCGGCCGACGTGGACGCCGCCGCCAAGGCCGCCCGACGCGCGTTTGATTCCGGCGCTTGGCCCAAGATGGACGCTCGTGATCGCGGGCGTTTGCTGTACCAGTTGGCCGATCGGATGGAACAGGAAATCCATGCGTTGGCCGCGCTGGAAACACTCGACAACGGCAAGCCGCTCAACGACAGTCTGACCGCGGATTTGCCGCTGGCGATCGACGCGATCCGGTACTACGCCGGCTACGCAGATAAACTGCACGGCAGCACGATTCCGATTCGCGGAAATTATTTGTGTTACACGCGGCGCGAGCCGATCGGCGTGGCCGGACAAATCATTCCGTGGAATTTCCCACTGCTGATGCTGGCCTGGAAATGGGGACCCGCGCTGGCAGCCGGATGCACGGTGGTGATGAAGCCGGCCGAACAGACACCGCTGACATGTTTGCGGATGGCTCAGCTGGCCAAAGAAGTCGGATTCCCCGATGGCGTGATCAACATCGTGCCCGGTTTCGGACCGACCGCCGGTGCGGCCTGTGTCAAACATCCGTTGATCGACAAGATTGCGTTCACCGGCGAACATCGCACCGCGCAAATCATCACCCGCGATTCCGCCGAAACACTCAAACGACTGACGTTTGAACTCGGCGGCAAAAGCCCCAACGTCGTCTTCGCCGACGCCGACATGGACGCCGCCGTCGAAGGTGCCTACATCGGCTTGTTCCTCAATCAAGGCCAATGCTGCTGTGCCGGTAGCCGCGTGTTCGTGGAAAAGAGTTGCCACGATGAGTTCGTCGAAAAACTGACCGCGCTGACGATGAAACGAAAAGTCGGCGACCCGTTCGCCGAGGACACCCAACAGGGACCGCAAGTCGACAAGGCACAATTCGACAAGATCATGTCTTACATCGACAAAGGAAAGAACGAAGGCGCCGAGTGTGTCGCCGGAGGCGATCGTGTGGGCGACACCGGCTACTTCATCGCGCCGACGATCTTTGACAACGTGCAAGATGACATGTCGATCGCGACCGATGAAATCTTCGGACCGGTGATGAGCGTGCTGACGTTTGACGACAAAGACGACATGATCCGCCGAGCGAACAATACGTTCTACGGTTTGGCCGCTGCGGTCTGGACCCGTGACATCTCCAACGCCCACGACTTCGCCGCCCGCGTGCGAGCCGGCACGATCTGGGTCAACTGCTACGACGTGTTCGACGCCGCCGCCCCCTTCGGCGGGTTCAAGATGAGCGGGTACGGCCGCGAACTCGGCGAAGAAGGACTGAAGCCCTACACCGAAAGCAAAACCGTGACGGTGAAGCTGTAGGGGAGGGGTTTCGGGGGTTGAGCCCTGCAGGTGTTAGCGGAGAGCGTCAGCGATCCGAGTATCCCGAAGGGATTTCAGCGAGTAGCCGGAGGTCAGCGCAGCGCCACCTCCGGGGAACACGACCCCAGAATCCCCTCGACCCGGACGGGTCGCAGCGAATCAATCCGCCGGCGGTGCGGCAGTCCGCGTTCGTAAACGAGTCGATCGGTGAGCTTGAGCGTGCGGGCTGGCCGGGTCCGAGGGCGCCGACGTCATTTGCTTCGACACCCTTCGGGGTCGCGTCTGACGGGGGACCGGATGTCCGGAGGTGTCGCTTCGCTCACCTCCGGCTACTGGCTTTGACCCCGTCGGGGTCATGTCAGCGATCTCAGAGTCAGCGATCTCAGAGTCGTCGAACGCCTCGCGTCCAATCCCGGCAGGGCTTGGTTTGGTATAGTGCCTGCCTGCGCTACACGATCGCCCCCATCCCTGTCTCGATAATAATTCCGTGCCAGCTTTCTTCGACACTCCCGCTGATCCCGATTCGCTTGTCACCCACGCCGACGGGCCGGCCGGAACGCTGCCGCTGACCGACGAAATCTTGCGGACGTGGTCTTCCGGTGATCTGTTCGGGTTGACGCAAAGTGTGGGCATGGGATTTGACCCTCGTCGGGTGCTGGGCGATCAATACTTGATCCTCAGCACGCAGGGCGGTCTGCGAGAGAACGACGGGACGCCGCTGGCGCTCGGCTACCACACCGGACACTGGGAGATCGGCTTGTTGGTGCGGGCCGCGGCCGAGCAGTTGACCGAGCGGGGCGCCGTGCCGTTTTCAGCCTACTGCAGCGATCCCTGTGACGGTCGTAGCCAAGGTACCCATGGGATGTTCGATTCGTTGCCGTACCGCAACGATGCGGCGATCGTTTTTCGACGACTGATCCGATCGCTGCCGCGACGCAAGGCAGTGATCGGTATCGCGACCTGCGACAAGGGTCTGCCCGCGATGATGATGGCCTTGGCCGGGGCGAAGGACTTGCCCAGCGTGCTGGTTCCCGGTGGCGTCACCTTGCCCGCAACGGTCGGCGAAGACGCGGGGAAAGTCCAATCGATCGGCGCGCGTTACGCTAAAGGTGAAATGACGCTCGAACAAGCATCGCTGGAAGGCTGCCGGGCCTGCGGCACTCCCGGTGGCGGCTGTCAATTCCTCGGCACCGCCGCGACCAGCCAGGTGGTCGCCGAAGCATTGGGCATGACCGTTCCGCACGCGGCACTCGGTCCCAGCGGCGGCCCGATTTGGACCCAGATGGCGCGCGACTCGGCCGACGTTGCGATGGAACAGGTTGCCGCCGGTGCCACGTTGGGCGAGATCCTGACCGAGGACGCGCTGTACAACGCGATGTTGATTCACGCCGCCGTCGGGGGCAGCACGAACCTGTTGCTGCACATCCCCGCCATCGCCGCCGCCGCGGGATTGAAACGCCCGGATGCGGAGCTGTTTCGCCGGATCAATCGATCGGTCCCACGCTTTGTCGATTGCTTGCCCAACGGCCCGGTCGGCCATCCGACGATTCGTTTTTTCCTGGCCGGCGGTGTGCCGGAAGTGGCCTGGCATCTACGCGAACTGGGATTATTGAAATCCAGCGCGCGGACCGTCACCGGAATGACTTGGGACGAAATCTTGGATCAATGGCGTTCCAGCGATCGCCGAGCGTTTTGCCGTGCACGACTGGCCGAGTCCGACGCCGTGGATCCAGACGACGTGATCGTTCCACCAGCCAACGCGGCTGCCAAGGGGCTGACCCCGACGGTCAGTTTCCCGCTCGGCAACCTCTGTCCCGAAGGCTCGGTGATCAAAGCGACGTCCATCGACCCCAGTGTGATCGATGACGACGACGTTTATCGGAAACGCGGCCCCGCGCGGGTCTTCACCAGCGAGCGTGATGCGATCGCCGCGGTCAAAGGCCAGCAAGGCAAACCGATCGTCGCCGGAGACATCATCGTGTTGATCGGCCGCGGACCGCTCGGATGCGGTATGGAAGAAACCTATCAAATCACCTCGGCGCTCAAGTACCTGTCGTTCGGCAAAGAGGTCGCGCTGGTCACCGACGCCCGATTCTCCGGTGTCAGCACGGGAGCCTGTGTCGGTCATGTCGGTCCCGAAGCGTTGGCCGGCGGCCCGATCGCCAAAGTCCGCGACGGTGATGTGATCGAAATCGAGATCGACCGCAACAGCCTGGATGGTCGCGTCGAGTTGATTGAATCAGCCGATGGCACGCCGGCGGCGACCTTGCTGGAGCAACGTTCGCCACATCCTGATTTGGCGGTCGAATCGGCGATGCCCGAGGACACACGTCTGTGGGCGGCATTGCAACAGGTCGGCGGCGGAGCCTGGGGCGGTTGCATCTATGACGTCGACGAGATCATCGAGACACTCAAGGCGGGCATGAAAGCTCGGGGGAAATAAAAAAAGGGCATCTGGCGTTGCCCCATCGCCGGATGCCCCTGTTGAATGTTTCGATGCCGCGGTGCTGTCGTTTAGACGTCCGCTTCTTCTTCCTCGAACTCATCCGCGTCGACCGCGTCAACTGCCTCGTCGTCGCCCTCTCCCAAACCGAGCAGGTCGATTTGCTGATCGGTCAATCGAAAGTAGCCGAGGTCGCGAACGACTTCCAGAACTTCGCTACACGTCGGGAACATGCGTCCGCTCTTTCGCTTGTAATCATCCATCGCACGCATGAACTCGATCTCCGGATCGGAATAGTCTCGTTCGCAGGTGGTCGGATCGATGTGCCGGCGACGTTGTTTTTTTCGTCGCGGGTTTTTCATCACACCGACGTCCAGGGCATCCGGATCACCGCCGCGACGTTCCGCGGTGGGGCGTCGGCGATCAAGCGTGACGATCTGCTCGGCCGCCGCGCTCGTGTCCGCACCGGCGGTCTCGTTAGGTTTGCTTTTCGAAGATGCGTTGCGGCTTTCAGTGCGATCTGACGTGTCGGCTTTCGAAGAAGGCATGCGTTGGATTCCTTGGGAAACAGTCGAACCATCCGGCCCCGTGCGTTGCGTTGCGACCGGCCCCGTCTGCGACTTCGATCGCGGTCAGGGACGGTTAGCGTTGGCGATGGTTCTCGCTGGAAGTTTGCTGAACGCTGGGCCAAAAAAACCTAGCACGCTGATTAGGTAAAGGAGTCCGTTTAGGGAGCAGAATAGGGCAAGAGAAACTCTAACGACTCGCGAATCTGGCCGATGGTACCGGTTGTACCGATCAGCGGACCTTGGGCGATGTCCAAGGCATAGGCACCAGGTTACTTCTTAACTTGATGCGTGTCGCCTCATTGAAGCGGCGACGACGCCAAGGCCGTCAGTCGCTCGATTGCCTCGGCCGCGGCCAATCCGTTGATTTCGATTGATTTCACACGCGCGGTTTGTCCGGCCAAGATCACGACCCGGCTTTTACTGATCCCGAGTTGCTTGGCGATCGCTTTGATGACCGCCTGGTTGGCTTTCCCATTCTCGGGCGCGGTGTGAACGGCAACCTTGAGCGCTCCGTCGTGGGTGCCGCCGACGCCGGCCTTTTTGGCGCCCGGCGTGACACGGACGTGGAACCGCAACGTTTCCGCATCGATCTGTTTGTAATCCAATTGCTCGTTCACCCGCCCGTCGCATCCATCGGGGTTGGCATCTTGCCGCGATAGCGAGCCGCGGCGTAGTCTCGATACCACTGTGCGGCGCGGGCCAACAAGCTCGCCGCTTCGGGTCGCTCGCCCGCGACCGACTCGACCCTGGACGCGAACTGATGCAAGGTTTCGGATCGATCACGAATCAGCGCGTGTTTGCGCAGTTTTCGATCCACCCGATGCAACATTTGCCGACTTTCGAATTCCATCGGATCACTGCCGGCCTTTTGTTTTTGGCGGTGGCGGATCCAGAGCAGTCCAACGACGATGCAAAACAGTGGCAACTGGGCGATGCGAAACAGAAACGTCAACGAATCGGTCGCGCGAAACGACAACAGACGCCCCACGATCATCCCCAGCAGCGACTGGTCCTCCTCGCCATCCAAGAAACCGTCTTGGGCGCCGGCACCGGTATCCGCCAAACCTTCATCGGTCATCAATGTTCGGTACGTGCGTCCGACCGTGGCCTCGACGGGAAACCATTGCTCGCTGATTTCATCGTACGCTTCCACCCATGCGTGGGCGTCACGATTCCTCGCCAGCCAATACTCGTCTCCTTCGCTCCGTTCGGTGACGACATACCCGGTCACATAACGCGTCGGGACGCCTTCGGCGCGAAGCATGACGGCGGCGGCACTGGCAAAAAACTCGCAGTGCGCCGGGTGCTGGGTACTCAAGAAGTGTTCGATCGGATCGACGTTCGTCGGTGTCGTCACACCACTGAGGGAGTAGCGATAGTTGGCTTGGAAGTAGTCTTCGATGGCACGTGCTTTCGATCGGGCCGTCAGCCGTCCGTCACAAACCGATCGCGCGACCGGGGCAATGGCATTCCGCAATTGCCGCGGCAATTCCAGCAGGATTGCTTCGCGTAGCGGATCTAGTGTTTCCCGCGGTGCGTCCGAGCGGATGCCCAACACGTAGGGCTGTCGAGAATCCACTCCATTGATCACCATGTCGTGATGCGAAAGCATCGCGCCGGACGTTGACGCTTCGATCCAATCGGTCGAGAGTGCCGTAAAGGTCAGTCGGCCTTTGAGCGGCTCATTGTGAACTTCGATCGTGCCCAACAAGTCCTCATCCGAATCCTCTTCTGGCGGATTCTTTGACACGTGAAATCGATCCAAGCTGGCACCTTTGCTGACGACCAGAGTCGTCTCACCGGGCCCCTCCACCTTGGCGGTTCGCGGCAGAATCGAATCGATCTCGACCCCGCGTGTGAAGTTGCGATACGAGGCCGTGGACCATCGGCCATCGAGATACAAATCGAACACCGTGCCGCGTAGATATCCGGGCGCGGTGACCGAAAACGCGCGAACGGCGGGTTCGCCCGGATCTCCGATCATGTGATTTCGGACCGACCCCAGCTTGCTGCCCCTGACGTAGCGAGAACCACCGATGATGGAGTTGGCCGTGACCGCTTCGAGCGATTGAGAGAGGCGATCGAAAAAATCCAGCTGCAGCCCCGGCACGACGTGGTTGGCCAAGTGCCCCGCGGCGCTGGTGGACATCAGCAAGACCGAAAGCGCCAGCACCGAATAGATCAAGGTACTGCGGCCGGCGCTCGCCTGATCCGAATGGGTCGAGATCGAAACCGTGGATCGGGGCAGGGGAGTCGTCTTGGGAAATCGTTCTTGCGCCACCTTGCGTCTCGTCCTGGATCCATCGCTCTGCCAACGCCGCAGGATGTGGTCGGCCCCGAATGAAAATGCGATCACCGTCGCCAGCGCGGCGACCAATTGGCCGGTGATCGTTTGGCTGACACCACCGCCGGTCACGGTCGTCAGAACCAGCAACAGACCACAGCCCAACATCGCCGGATGTCCGCGACGCGGGTAGAACACCCATAGCGTCGCAATCACCAGAAATGCCAGATGCGACGTGGAATCGACGACCATCGCGACCGGATTCAGATTGCCCGACATGTGATGCACGATTCGCAGCGACACCCCCAGTCCGCTGACGATCAACAGGACTGGCAACATCGCAAATTTCCGCAACAACATCAGGTGATCGCTGCCGGGGGGCGTCCCCGCGTGATCCTTGTGGTGGGCGTCGGCCGGGGTTGCCGGCCAGCGCGAGTCAGACAGCCCCGGGGGGCGGTTCGGTGACGCAGACTTTGCCCGAACCGCCGCGCGCTGCCCGATCCCCTGAAGAAAAAAACCGACGACGAGAAGGGCAAACGCAAACGCGCCCAACGTCATCGCCATCGTTTCGAACGCCGATCCTACGAAGATCGCCTGGACCAACAACAACCCGGGTAACAGCCAGAACTTTGCCGGCGAATCGTTCAATTGATCGGCAGCGACCAGCGAACTGCGTCGATGGATCGGTTTATCGATCATCTGCATCTCCCAAATGTGCTTCGTGGCCATCGCGTTTGGGAGGTCGGATCCTCATGTAGGTCACATGACCGGGCAGGTTGCCGGCAAGTCCGGCACGCTCTTGATCGCCGAGATCCAACATCGAAAAAATCAACGTCGGTTGTGACCGGATCGATTGGATCGCGTCGCGGAGACGTTCCTCACCCACGAGTGGATCGACCGGAGTGGCGGCCGCCAAGCGAACGAGCATCCGCTCGACGTCTTCGGTCGGCTGGGCCAGCGAACGCGAGGGGAGTTCGACGACGGGCTCATGGGTCAAACAAAGATTAAGCTGCACCCGTCGACTGGTGATCTCGGCGATCGCGGTCGCGGTGACCGACATCAATCGTTCAAACAAGACCTCCGCCTCGCGTTTCCGCTGCTTCAGTTGGGCGCGTGATGCGGCACGCTCGTCGATCGGGCGCTGCGACGTGTCGACGATCAAAGTCACCGCCTGGATCGATGGAGATTGATACTCGCGAACGATCGGACGCCCCAGCCGCGCCCACGAGGCGAAATCCCAGCGCCGCACCGGGACACCGACTTCATACTCTCGGTTCCCGACGTACTCCACCGGGGCACCGGCGACGAGTTGCTGTGCCCAGTCGCCGATCGCGGCGAGCAGCGCGCGTGTGGTCGAATCATCGTCATCACGGGCCGGTGCCGGCGTGATCGCGATCTGGGTGTCGGTGGCCATGCCACGGCGACAATGGAACAAATAAAACGGAAACGTGGATGCGACTTGAAAGTCGGGCAACGCGTGAATGCCTCGATCGTGAAATCGCATCGCCCCGTGCCATTGCATCTGGTCGCCGCTCCGCAATAGATCCAACGACACCGGCGGTGAGGCGTCCCATGCCGTTGCGCTGCGACGAGGGTAGATGTCGCGGACACCTTCGCGGTGCCAGCCGACACGAAGATTCAATGCCGGCAACATCCTGGCATTGGTCAGCCGAACGTTGACCGAGAACGGGTGCCCGGCGACGGCGGATCGGGGGAGCGAAACGCTCAGCTTCAATCCCGGACACATGATTCGATTGATCGCGAAACCGACCACCAGCAACCCGACCGCGGCGCCCATCATGCCGTTCCAGGGAAACCCCCAGATCACATTGAGCGTCATGAACAACGCCAACAACACCGACACCGAAGCGACAGTCATGCTGCGGCGGAGCGACAAGTAGGCCCGAATCGGCGCGGTCACAATGCGTGCCAAACCATGCAACACGCGGCGCGCCATGCGCCTCCACTTTCTGCCCGACGCGATGCTGAAACGGTCGCCCCGACCGCGGTCATCCTCCGGCCGCATCGCTCGTCCAGCCATTCTCCCCTGGCTACCCGACTCCTGGCTGCCATTACCCTGGCTGCCATTACCCTGGCTGCCAAGCGTCTCACCGGGGGCAGCCGACGGATTGACCGACACGTCCGCACTCACACCACCACCTCCGTCTGCCGCATCAGCTCGTCGATCACAGACGCCGCATCATTCCATGACGTGGACACCGAGCGCATCGAAACTCGGTGGGCGAGCACGGCGACGGCGACTTCTTGAATGTCGTCGGGCAACACGTAATCGCGTTGGTCCAGCACCGCCCGAGCCTGCGCCGCACGCAGCAACATCTTCGATCCGCGAGGACTGCAACCGACTCGCAACCGCGTGTCTTGGCGGGTCGCATTGACCAGCGCCACCAGATAGCGGACCACCTTTCGATCCACCGTGACTTCGCGAACAAAACGCTGCAGCGTCGCCAGGTCGTCACGATGCATCACCGGCGTCAGCTCGCTCGAAGGGTCATGCGATGCTTGGTCGAGCAACAAATCAATTTCGCTTTCTTGATCCGGGTAATCCATCGACAATCGGAACAAGAATCGATCCAGCTGCGATTCCGGCAGGGGATAGGTCCCTTCGAATCCGACCGGGTTTTGAGTCGCGATGACGATAAACGGTTTCTCCAACCGGTACTGCGTCGAATCAATCGTGACCTGGGACTCTGCCATCGCCTCCAACAGGGCGCTCTGGGTTCGCGGCGAGGCGCGGTTGATTTCGTCGGCGATCAACAGGTTGCAAAAAATCGGGCCGCGACGAAAGTGAAACTCGCCGCTGGCGGGCTGGAAAATGGCGCTGCCCAAGATATCCGATGGCAGCAGGTCGGGCGTGCATTGGATTCGCTGGAAATCCAAGTCGATCAGCGCCGCGATGGACTTGGCCAGCGTGGTTTTGCCGACACCGGGAACATCCTCGACCAGCACCGACCCTTCGGCCAGGATACAGGTCAACACCGAATCGATGACGTCCGCTTTGCCGCGGATCACGCTTTGCAATTGCGTCCGGACCGTCTCGATTTTTCCCAACAGCCCCCGAGCGACGTCGGGATCGGTGTGATGCCGGCCGGCGGCCGAGGGGGAATCACACGGTTCCCGCTGGTCGGCAATCGGGGCATCAGACGACTCCGCATCGGTTTCTGATTGTCGCGATTCGTTTCCGTGGGTGAACATGCGGGCCTCCAGCAGTCGCCAAAATCATCATCGAAGAGTCGTCAGCAGTGGAACACCGTCACCCGGAATCGGGAACGCGACGGAACTGCTTTTACAATAGGGCGTCAACAACCCATTCCCCTAATGTACCCTGACCCGCACGACTCCGCCGCGTTCGGCGCCACATTAATGGCCCTGGATCAATAACGCCGGATTAATAACGCGGAACCGAGCTGTCGATTTGCAGGCTCCAGGCGTCAATCCCGCCGGCCATGTTCTGAACCTTGTCAAAACCGCGTGACCGCAATGCCTCGGTCACCTGCATGCTGCGTCCGCCGTGGTGGCAATGCACCACGATCCGTTGGTCCTTATGAGGGTCCAATTCATCCAGACGTTGACCCAGCTCCCCCATCGGAATCAGCACGCTGCCATCGATCTTTGCGGTCGCATACTCTTCGTTTTGTCGCACATCGAGCAACAAGAAGGACTCATCCGAATCCTGCAGTGCTTTGACGGTTTGAACATCAATTTCGATCGGATAGTCGTTGGACATTGATTTCCTCGCTAGAGTCGGCAGTTGGAGATGGTGGTTTGGAAGATCGCCGAGGCGCCGAGTCGTTCGAGCCTTTCCATGACGTCGATCACCTCACTGCTCCGCACCATCACTCGCACGCTCCGCCAGGCTTCGTCTTCGAGCGTTCCGATGGTCGGCGAATTGAATCCCGGCGTGATCTTCTCCGCATCAGCCAGCTTGGCCGTCGGAATGTTGTATTCCAACAGCGAGTAGTCTCGCGCGATCACCACTCCTTCCAGCCGTCGGACCACACGATCGGCCATCTCAGAATCGCGACAGGCATCGTTTTGAATCAGAATCGTTTCATAGGAACCGATTTCTTCCAGGATGCGCAAACGGTTGGCCGCCAACGTGCTGCCGGTTTCCACCAGATCCACGATCGCGTCGGCCACGCCCAATTGGATCATCACTTCGACGCTGCCGGAAAGCGAAACCATGTGCGCAAGCGCGTTGTGTTGTCCCAGATAGGCTTTGGTGATGTGGGGAAAGCTGGTTGCGATGCGTTTTCCGTCCAGCTCGTTGGCCGATCGGATCGGGCTGTCATCGGGAATGCAAATCGCCAGACGGCAGCGCCCGACGCCCAAACGCATCCGCGTGGTCACGTTGGCGTTGGCTTCTTCCACCAGATCGCTGCCGGTGAATCCCATGTCGATGGCGCCCTCGGCCACCAGGGTCGGGATGTCATCGGTCCGCAAAAAGACCAAATCGATCGGCAGTCCCTTGACCTTGGCGAACAGCCCGCGGTTTTGGCGGCGAAAATTCAGTCCGGCCTGCAGCAGCAGCTCGCCGGACAATTCACTGAGCCGCCCCTTGCTGGGAAGCCCGATTCTTAAATTGTTACTCAGTTGTCCCATGGTGGATCGCTTGCGTCTATTCGTCCGTTTTCGGTTGACTTCGATTGGCTTTTTCGACCAATCCGGACGTCCCTTCACGACGCCCCAGTTCCGCGGCGACCTCGTCCAGATCGACACCGCGATAGGCTAACATCACCAGGGTGTGATAAATCAGATCCCCAGCCTCATAGATGAAGTGCTCGCGGCCGGCCTCGCCCGGTTCGTCGGCCGCCTCAATCAATTCGCGCGCCTCTTCCAAGATTTTCTCGCCGATCTTGCCGGTCCCGCCCGCCATCAACTTGGTCGTGTAGGACCCTTCCGGGCGCGTCTGGGCTCGCTCGGTCAACGTTTGCATCAGTCGCCGCAGCGGCAGGAGCGAGTCAGACATCGAAAAACAACGGTTTCGTAAAGCGGATGGGGCGCACGTAATTCCCGGCGGAAAAAATCCCGATAGTCGGAGCGGGGATCGTAGATGAGACGTTTGCCGACGTCCACTCCGCCACCAATCGAGAGCCTTTGCAACTCCCTTTCGGCGGGGCCTGGGAGACCGCCGGTCGCTTCCGGTCAACCATCCGTTCCCCTGTGACGCTGGGGATTTGCAGCGAACGCAATTCCCATTAGTGTGTCGTTTCCGTGTCCACTGTGTTCTCGCAGCCCAAGTTCTCGCAGCCCAAGTTCTCGCAGCCCAAGTTCTCGCTGCCCAAGTTCTCGCTGCCCAAGTTCTCGCTGCCAAGTTCTCGCTGCCAAGTTCTCGCTGCCAAGTTCTCGCTGCTCAAACCCGTCGTTTTTGCCATGATCACGATCGTTGACTACCAAATGGGGAATTTGCGGAGCGTCCAGAAAGCGATCGAGCGGATCGGCGGCCAAGCCGTCTTTTCGTCTGACCCGCACGAAATCGCCACCGCAGAACAATTGATCCTTCCCGGTGTCGGAGCGTTCGGGGACGCGATGGCGGAAATCAACCGACGTGATCTGGCGCAGCCGATTCACGATTTTGTCCAAACCGGACGCCCCTTCCTGGGAATTTGCCTGGGGCTTCAGTTGCTGTTCGAGGAAAGTTACGAACACGGAACACACCGCGGGCTCGGCATTCTGCCCGGCGACGTCGTTCGTTTTGAACTGCCCGACACCTTCAAAGTCCCGCACATGGGTTGGAACACCGTCCGCAAGACGTCTGAATCGGCGCTGCTGGACGACCTGGCCGACGAAAGCCACTTTTACTTCGTCCACTCGTATTATGTCCGCCCCGAGGATCCGTCGCTGATGGCGCTGGCCTGTGATTACGGACACGAGTTTTGTGCGATGGTGTCACGCGAGAATCTTTTCGCGACGCAGTTTCACCCCGAAAAAAGCCAGGCAAACGGGCTGCAACTGCTCCGATCCTTTCACCAACTCGCCGGCCGCACCCAGCCCAACACCTAGCTGAGCCTATCGTGCCCACCTCCACCACGCCGCTCTCGCTGCAACATCCGCAGGGTCTCGGCACCGTCCACTTTGTCTGGACCCATGACCGCTTCGATCACACGATCGATTTCGACGGCCGCCAGATCGCCTGCCGAAACGGCACCGGCGAACAGGCGTGGCCGGAATCGCCGCCGATCCAACAGCTGTCGATCGAATCCATCGACGGACGCGACGTGGCCCTCGGTGTCGGCTGTGCGGGAACGAGCCACTGGAGTTTGAGTGTCGAACCGACGCCCGAAGGATTTCGCTTCGATTGGGCCTGCCGCGCGAAAGAAACCCCCGAGCAACTCGGAACGACCTACCACGACTCGGCCGCGATCCAGATCGAACCCGCGGCGGCATCGAACGTTACGGCCGACACCGTGACCGACACGGCGTCCACGCGAATCCGACCCGACGGCGTCTTTTCCGGTGGCGGCACGTATCGCTGGTGCTACGCCGTTCGCCTCCGAGAGGGGTGAATCGGCTGAGAGAATCGAGCAGGGCGCGGGCGTTGTCGCGATCCGGTAACCCTTGGGATCGCCTGAACTAGCCCGCTCCGCCGCGGCGGCGCAGCCCTTCAACGGCCACACGGAACCTCCCATTTAACGCATTCTTCCTGGCCTGACAGTCTGCCAAAATTTTTTGCCGGGACGGCTCGTCGCCGCAAGCCCTTGATGCGATTCGATTACGGGCGTGCCAAAGAAACGCAGGCCGCAAAACTTTTGCATTCTCCCCACCCTGCCCCTTCCGCAATCTCGAACGATCGAGAAGCTTTGCGGCCAATTCACTCGTCGCGGCCAGATGTCGGCCGCCACGACTAGCGTTTTGCCACAGCTTGAGACCTAGGGTAGCGGTACTCGATAACGGCCCGTTGATTGAATCGATTTTGCGAAATCATCGCGATCATGTGAGGCATGAACGCGAGGGCGCCGCGTGGCCCCTTGCCGACACATGGGAGCTTCAACCAACAGACCGAGGAGAGTGCTGGTCGGCACAAGAACCCTCCTTCTCAGCCGTGGCGGAGCACTAGCAGAGTCCTTTTCGTAGGAGAAAACCAACGTGCGTTCAACCGCAATTTCTCGTGTTCGCCTTCATGCAGTCTTGGCGATTCTGTGCCCCGTCCTGATGTTCAGCCTGTCTGGAAATCAGGTGACCGCCCAATCGACGGCGCCATCCACATCGGGCGTGGTGACCACCGCGTCGAGTTACGTTTGCCCGAAATGCGGCCGCATCCACGCGACCTCGCAACCGGCAGCGACGACGACCACCACCACTTCGGCGCCCCAGGCTGCAACCGCGACCCCGATCCGATCGGTTGCCCAAGTTGCTTATCAGAAAGCCAGCGGAGGCGTTCAGAACGTTCTGAGCATGCTCAACAACCAGCGCTCTCGACAAGGACTGCGGACCCTGCGATATGACGCAACATTGCAATCGGTTGCCGAGCGCCGCGCACGCCAGATGGCCAGCATGGGTCTGAAGTCGCATCCGCCGGGATCGTTTGCACCTGGCCGCTACGAAGGTGTCGGCTGGTCCAGCTCCTTTTCGCCTCGTGGAGTCTCCGCGTGCTACACCAGCGATCCCAGAATGACCGCCGCCGGCGCCGCCATGGTCACCGGTCGCGATGGCGTTTACTTCGCCGTGGTCTATCGCTAAACGAACTCAGCCGACCAAGCCGCCGTGCGGTCGGCTACATGCTAGCAACCGCCGCGCTGCTGCTTGTCGCTTCACGACGTGTTGAGGCGCAAGCCCCGCTGCCGGACAACGAGCCGAATGGACTCGGCTCGATGATGACTTCCGACCAAGCCCGAGCGACGGTCCAGTCGCTCGTGGACTTGGCGATCCGCAAGACGCCCCACCAGTACAACGGCAAGAAGAACTGGGAAAAGACGAAGAAGATTTGGGCCGGGGTGCGGTTCCGCCGCGACGGGTTGAAGCTTTCCACGCATCGTCGCTGGCGTGAGGTCCGCCACGGGTTGCAAACCCGCTACCACGTGCAGTTCCCCGGCGACGCGTCGGCACCTCGCCCCGTCATTGCCGAGGTGCGTCAGGTCACGCATTGCAACGGCGACGCGTCCCAGCGCGCCGGCTGGACGATCGAATGTGAACTGGCGACGCCACTGGACTTTTCCGCTCGCATCGAGCGCTGGAATCTGGGAGTCCAGTGGTACAGCGTCGAAGTCAGCGGACACATGGAAATCCGACTGACCGTGCACGGACGGCTGAGCAGCTATCCCGATTATTCGGTGCTTCCACCGGCGATCGTGATCGACCCCACGGTGACGTCGGCGTCATTGCATCTGGACGCCTTGCATGTCGACCGGATCAGCAAGGTCGGTGGCGAGGTCGCAGAAACCTGGGGCGAGATCGTTGAAAAGATCGTCAATGAAATCTTGATCGACGACATCAACGAGAAGCTTCACGCCAAGCTGAACAAGGCGATCGACAAGAAACGCGACGATCTACGGTTTTCCGCCGTGGATTGGATGTCGGGTTTCACATCCATCGAAAATCAGCACAACTGACCAAGGGTGTGATCGAGATAACGTTTGGTGTGATCGAGCAGATGATCGTAGCTGATCGATTCGACGTCCTCTCCGATCAACTCCACTTCCCATGACCCGCAGTAACCATTTTCGTGCAACAGTTCGATCAGTTCGGGCAACGGCACGCACCCGTCACCGAGCAGGCAACGATTCATCTCGCCGTGCGGACAATGGCGGCCGTCACCGAGTTGAACCAGATGAAGATGGCGAGCCACGTCGGGTAGCCAGCGCAGTGCATCTCGATCCATCCCGATGTGGTAGGTATCTATCACCATCCCTAGGGACGGGTTGTCAACGCGTTCGATAATGTCGAGCGTTGATTGCAGATCATGGACGAACGACCATTCGTCACCACAACCGGGGTGAAACGGTTCCAGCGCCAACTTGACGCCGTGTTCCGACGCAACCGCCGCAACCCGATCGAGCGCTTGACAAAGGGTTCGGCGAAGATGTGTTTTGATGTGGTTGTTCTTGCCGCCGGCCAACACGATCAACGTGCCGGCACGCAATTGCGCGGCTTGGATGACGGCGCTGACCGCATCCGACACGGCATCTTCGAACGGCCGTCCGTCGCTGCCGGTGAACCCGCCGCCCCAGGACAGCGACGTGGCCACCATCGAATGTTCGGCGAGCAATTCGATCGTTCGCTCGACACCATAATCTTCGACCTTGGGACGATACAGTCCGATGCCGCCAAACCCGCGTTGGGCATAGGCGTTAACGTCCGACTCCAGGTCCCAACGCAGTGTTGAGAGCTGGCTAACAGAAAGCGTGTTCATCCGTGCTTCGGCCATGGAGAAAGAATCAATCGAAGAGCGTCGACGTGGCGTCGGTCAGGATTGTAACCCATCGTCAAAACGAACGATGCGCGAACTGTTTGATGGCAAAACACTTTTGGGCAAAACGTTTTGCCATCGCCACTCGGCGTGCGTTGTCGATTGATGATCAGCCGTTGGCGCGAGCCGTCCGGTTCCAGCTCAACAACATCGTGAAAGACCGGAGGGCTCGCGCCCTACCGCTAGTAACAGACCGGAGGGCTCGCGCCCTACCGCTAACAACAGGTACGCCGTCGGCGTCGACCCACTCGTAGGAACCGCTTGGGCGATTCTCGCGACTACAGCCCTGCAAACGCGGCTTCGATCAGTTCCTTTTGTTCCATCAAGTGCGCCGCCATGCTTCCCGTGCTGGGGCTGGCCGACTCGGCGCGTGTGATGGGAACCAGCGTCCAACCGGCGCTATTAAAATCATCACCGAAGTTCAGCTTCAGATAAGGCCAGGTTCCCATGTTCCGGGGTTCGTCTTGAACAAAGAAGATCTCGGCATCGCGGGGCACTCCATCCAGGGCAGCGATCAATTCGTCGCTTTCCAATGGATAAAGTTGCTCCAGACGAATCAACGCCACATCATCGAGTTCGCGTTCTTGGCGACTCTTTTTCAAGTCGTAGTAAATCTTTCCCGTGCACAGCATGACGCGGCGAACCTTCGACAGATCCACATCCTTGTCGCTCAGGATTCGCTCGAACGATCCTTCGGCCAGTTCCTTGCGATCGCTGACCACTTCGGGGTGTCGCAGCAGGCTCTTGGGCGTCAGCACGATCAGGGGTTTTCGCCACTTGCGAATCACTTGACGACGCAGCAGGTGAAAGTACTGCGCCGGCGTGGTCGGCTGGCAGACCTGGATGTTGTGTTCGGCGGTCATGGCCAAGAACCGTTCCACCCGGGCGCTGCAGTGTTCGGGGCCTTGCCCCTCGAACCCGTGCGGCAACAACATCACCAAACCGCTCAGTCGATTCCATTTGTCTTCGGCACTGGCAATGAACTGATCGACGATGACTTGTGCACAGTTCCAAAAGTCACCGAACTGGGCTTCCCATAGCACCAAGCTGTCGGGCGCGTCGAGCGAATACCCCCACTCGAATCCGAGCACACCGGCTTCGCTGAGCGGGCTATTGTGCAGCTCGACGCGTGCCTGATTGGTGGCCAAGTGCTCCAGCGGCATGTAGGTCTCGCCGGTTTTGACGTCGTGCTGAACGGCATGCCGTTGGCTGAACGTTCCGCGTTGGCAATCTTGGCCGGTCAACCGAATTGCATGCCCGCTTGAAAGCAACGACGCGAAGGCGGCCAGTTCGGCGGTCGCCCAATCGAACGGCTTTTCGCCGGCCGCCATGTTGCGACGATTGGCGATCAACCGCTTCAATTTTTTGTGCTGCGCGAACCCTTCGGGCAACCGCGTCGCCGCGTCGACCAGTTCACCCAACAGGTTTTCGTCGAAGGTCGTGTCGGTCGGTTCGACCGGCTCGGGGCCACCGAAGTAATCGCTCCAACCGGCGGCGAGCGTTTGCGTGTCGGGGACGAACTGGTGATTCTTGCTGGCGTCGAATTCGGACTCCAACTTCTCGGTTCGTTCCTTCTGAATTTCCTCGGCTTCCTCTTCGGAAATTTTCCCGAGTGCCTTGAGTCGATTGAGGTATTGTTCGCGGACGCCGGCGCGACGATCGATTTCGGCGTACATGCGAGGCTGCGTGAATCGTGGCTCGTCGCCTTCGTTGTGCCCCCAACGACGAAACGCGTACAGATCGATGACGACGTCGCGTTGAAATTCGTTACGGAAATCCATCGCCAAGGCGACGACTTGCGCGACCGCCTCGGGATCTTCGCCGTTGACGTGAAAGATCGGGATTTGCAGCATCTTCGCCACGTCGGTCGCGTAGGTGGTGCTGCGGCCTTGCTCCGGCTCGGTCGTGAACCCGACTTGGTTGTTGATGATGATGTGCAACGTGCCGCCGACCCGGTAGCCGTCCAATTGGCTCAGGTTCAACGTTTCTTGCACGACCCCTTCGCCGGCGAACGCGGCATCGCCGTGGATCAACACGTTCATCACCTGTCGCCGGTCGCCATCCCCCCGATGATCCTGCTTGCAACGCGTGCGTCCCATCGCGACCGTGTTGACGTATTCCAGGTGGCTGGGGTTGAAGCACAAGGAGATGTGGAGATGATCCCCCCGGGCGGTTTTCCAGTCGCTGCTGTATCCCAGGTGGTAGCGGACATCGCCGCCGCCACGGCTGAGTTCCGGATTGGGATCATCGAAGGACCAGAAGATGTTCATCGCGCGTTTTTTGAGGATGTTGGCCATCACGTTCAAACGGCCGCGGTGAGCCATCCCCATGACGACTTCCTGCACCCCATGCTCGCCCGCCTTCTCCAGCGCCAAGTCGATCAGCGGGATCAGGGTTTCGGCACCTTCGAGCGAAAAGGTTTTCGCGCCGACAAACTTACGCCGCACAAATTCTTCGAAGATCGAGGCGTCGGCCAACCGCGCGTAGATCCGCCGCTGAGTTTCGTGAGGCAGGTCCAGCCGGTTCTCGGTGCTCTCCATTCGCTGCTGCAACCAATCGCGAATGTTGCGATCGTCGATGTGCATGAACTGCGCGCCGATCGACCGACAGTAGGTGTTGCGAAGCTTCGTCAAAATGACGTCAAGCGTGTCACCCTTGACGTGCTCGACCGCAGACGAATCCAAGCGGCGCTGCATGTCGGTTTCGCTGAGGCCGTAGCGTTGGGGGCTCAACTCGGGCCGGTCGCCGCGGTCGATGCCCAACGGATCGAGCTGTGCTTTGAGGTGTCCGCGGACGCGATACTCGCGGACCAATTGGTTGACGCGGTCTTGCATCCGCGACATCCAAAGCGCCTGATCGGTCGCTTCGTCACCGGTCGATCCCCGGCGCTGGGCGACGGCCAGGGCGGAACCGTTTCCGCCGGGCTTGCCGGCGGACGATCCGGCGGCAGCGGATTTTGATGCGGACGCGCGACGGCTTTGTGAAACGCCGGCGTTGCGTTTCCTTGCCGTTGCGGGAGAGCTCACCAAGAACTGCTCAAAATACTGCCGCCAGGTCTCCGAGACACTCTCAGGATCCTGAATATACTGGACGTACAAATCGTCGATGTAGTCCAAGCTAAAGCTATTCATATCAACCGATGCCGATCACGGGCCTGGTCTGTTGGAAGCGTTCAAGCGTTTATTGACGGGCGGCCGAAGCGAGTTCATCGCATTGCTGAACCGTCGCCGAGATTCCACCATCGTCCTCAACACAGTCTAGATTTTGGACGATCAACCGCCACCCTCGCTCCGCCAAAGCCAGAACGATTTTCAAAAAAACATTCGTCACATTGGGGGCTTCCTTGGAGCCGAATTGTTGTTGGCCCGCAACCGCCTGAGACGCTATCCTGCCCGCCCGCACGACCTCTCCACCACAAACGGATTTGACGATGATCACGTTGCTAGCGCGGCCCGCTCTGTTGTTCTTCGCTTCCGGCGGGTTTCTGCTGCACCTCGGCCTGCTCGCCGGACCGCTTGCCGCCGAACCACCTCAGCGCATCCTGCCGTTGCCCGATGTCCCCTTGCCGGTTGACTCCCAACCCCAGGATAACCCGGCCGCCCGCGAGGCGCTCTCACGGGCGCTGCAAGGCGATCGCGACGCTGCCCCCCTGTTACCCGATGACTTGCAGGACCTGCTGCGCAGTACCGGCAGTGTCCTGGACGGGTCCTCGCTCGATCCAAAATTCGCCGCTCCGGAGATGCCCACGATCGCGCCGCCACGAAGTTTGCCGGGAACCGAGTCCGTCCGCCGCAGACGGCGGGCCGCCGAAATGCTTCTGAAATCCGCTCGCTTGCTCGACAAAATCGAACCCAAGAGTGAAAATCAGACGTACTTGGTCAATCAGATGCACCAGGAAGCGGTTCGATTGCTGCAAGATCCGGCCGATCCCCATCGTCCCCTCCAGCCTCAATCGGATCACCAGCCCCAATCGCACCAGCGGGCACACACATCCGGCGGACTGCCCGGCGATCCGTCGCCCACATCCCACGACCGCCTTCGCCCCCCTCCTCGACTCACTCCCTAGCCGCACATCTTGTCCGACCGCCGACGCCCATCATCGAAGCTCCCCCCAACTGTCTCGCCAGCGAATCCGGACGCCGCCCCCACCGTCGAGCCTCCCCGCGGTTTGTTACGGCGGTGGTCGATTCCCGTCCTTGTCCTGGGGGTGCTGATCGCCGGTGGCGTGTTGGCCGATTACTGGTCGGCCGAACCTGAAGGCATTGTGCGCAGCTACGTCGGACGCGACGCCTGCATCGAATGCCACCGACAACAAACCGAGGATTTCATCGGGTCGGACCACGACAAAGCCATGGACCTGGCGACCGATGAAACCGTGCTCGGCGATTTTAACGATGTCACGTTCGAGCACGACGGATTGGTCAATCGATTGTTTCGCGACGGTGAACGCTTCATGGTTCACACCGAAGGCGAAGACGGCACGATGCAGGACTTCGAAGTCAAATACGTGTTCGGCGTCTACCCGCTTCAACAGTACATGGTCGAATTTGACCGCAGCGAAGACATGGAATCCTGTGACGTCGCTCGTCTGCAAGTCCTCCGCATCAGCTGGGACTCGCGCGACCACAAGTGGTTCTACCTCCGCCCGCCGGATGTCGCGGACAAACTGGCCGCCGACGACCCGCTGCACTGGACCGGCATCGCACAGCGTTGGCAAACGATGTGTGCCGATTGCCACTCCACCAACCTGAAACGCAACTTCGACCCCGACTCGGGCACCTACCACACGACGTTCTCCGAAATCGACGTCAGTTGCGAAGCCTGTCACGGACCGGCGTCCCTGCACATCGAACTGGCCAATAAGAAATCGCTGTTCTGGGACCGACGCCACGGATATGGATTGGCCAAATTGAAAGGGCCCGACCCCGAGCCCCAACTGCAGACCTGTGCGCCGTGCCACAGCCGCCGCGGCGTGATGGATGAACGGTTCACCGCCGGCCCCGATTACTTTGACCACTATCGCCTGGAAACACTTGGCGAGGCGACGTACCACGGTGACGGGCAAATCAAAGACGAAGTCTACGTCTACGGATCGTTCATCCAAAGCAAGATGTATCACAAGGACATCCGTTGCACCGATTGCCACGATCCCCACTCGCTGAAATTAAAATTCCCCGGCAACGAGACCTGCACCAACTGCCATCAGCACGCCGCCGGTAAATACGATGTTCCGGCCCACCACCATCACGCCCCTGGCACCGAAGGCGCCAAGTGCGTTAACTGTCACATGCCCCACACCACGTACATGGAAGTCGACCCGCGGCGAGACCACAGCTTGCGGATCCCGCGACCGGATCTCTCGGTCAAACTGGGAACCCCCAACGCGTGTAGCCACTGCCACGTCAAGGATCGACTGCCGCAGATCGCCGCCGAGCATCGCGAGACGTTCCAGTCCAAGGAATACTCGCAATGGCTATTGGCCGCCGAGCAAGACGGCGAACAACCCATCGGAACCGACGGCGAAACCCTGGCGGAGTTGATGCGGCAAACCGACCAGTGGTGTGATGACGCTTGCGAACAATGGTACGGCGAACAAAGGAAGCAACCGCTGCACTTCGCCGAAGCACTCGTGCCACTGCGTCGCGGCGATCCGAGTGCCGCCCGGAAGGCGATTGAAATGCTGGCGATCAACGACGAACGCGCCCCCGCGATCGCCAAAGCAACGCTGCTGGAGGAACTCGCCAGGCAAGGCGTCGCCGCGGTGCCACGCGTCGCTGCCGAACTGGCCGATCAAACCGACCAGCATCCGTTGGTCCGCTCAACCGCCGCCTCCGTGCTGGCGATGGCCAACGCGTCGACCGGCAAGAGCAAGCTGATGAAACTACTCGGTGACGACTCGCGTCTGGTGCGAACCTCGGCCGCCCGTGCACTGCTGGGATCTCCCGCCTTTGGCCAGCTTTCACCGTCCGAGCGGACCCAACTGGAATCCGTGTTGAATGAAGTCCACGAGGAGTTCATGGTCGCATCGGACCGCGCCGGAGCACACATGGGCTGGGCGGGAATCTGCGAACAATTGGGACGCTACGGCGAAGCGATCGAGTCTTATCAGACGGCGATTCGCGTCGAACCGGGCGCCGTCGGTGCCAGGACCAATCTGGCCAGCCTGCTGGAACAGCTTGCCCCGAACGTGCCCGAATCCGAGCGAGAGCCCTTGCTCAAACGCGTCAAAACACTCCGCAAACAGGAACTGCCGCTGCTGGCGCGTGACGCCGCGCTGGCGCCCCAAATCGCCGGCATTCAGTACCGCTACGGACTGTTGCTGTACCTGGACGGACAACTCGACGCCGCACTTTCGCAACTCGAAAAAGCCGTCACGCTGGAACCGGACAACCCCGAATTTCAAACCGCAGTCAGGCTGCTCAAGGAAAAGATGGACAGCTCACAATAGTGAATCGGGCGCGACGTGCGTCCCTTACTCTCAGAACAAAACGCGGGGCAGCCCCTTTCCCATCCGCAATCGCCAGCCAACCCGCTGAGGCATTCAATGATCGCACTCCTGAAATCGCTTCAGCAAAAATGGAATGACTGGTGCGGCGACCGCGAAATGGAATTGGAGATCCGAAAACACCTGACCCAAAACGGCTACTACGGCGGCTCGGCAAAACTGCAAAATGTGCGTCTGGTCGCCGTCCAACGCCCCGGTTGGCTCCAGGTGTTTCGCTTCGAAGCGACGGCGCGGCTGCAGGCCGAAGAAACCGAGGGCCCCGATCCCGAAGCAGTCTACGAAAACCTGTACGGGTTGGTCCGCGACGACATTCGCCACAAAACAAACTCCGTCCGGGTCTTTCAAGATCCGAGCGAACGAAGAGAATTGTTTCTCCGCTGGAGCGAGGATTTGATCCAGCTGCGTGGGGCCCAGGGATTGGTCGACCCCTGAAACGACACCGCACCACTTGCAATACAATCTGATGGACGAGGGCACGGACTGACAATCCGTCCTACCCTCCACGCCTCCCTTCATCGAACCTACCACGATCGAATTCATATGCGACACGCAGCCCTGCTCTTTCTGATCACGCTTTCGGCCATCCTGCTCGGCGCCCCTTCACTGAGCGCCCAGCCACCCAGCGACGATCCCTCCACCGATCTGTCGCCGGAAAAGGAAGCGGAACTGATTTCCGAAGCACGGCAGATCACCTTTGACGGACTGCGTGCCGGCGAAGGCTACTTCAGCAGCGATGCCAAACGGATGGTCTTTCAAAGTGAACGCGATCCGGCCAATCCGTTCTACCAAATTTTTTTGATGGATCTCGAAACCGGCGATCTGCAACAGATCTCACCCGGGCAGGGTAAAACGACCTGCGCCTGGATCCACCCCAGCGGCGATCGGGTGCTGTTTTCCAGCACGCACCACGATGAAACCTCGGTCGCAAAGCAGAACGAACTGCTCGAGCTTCGCCGGACCGGAAAACAGCCACGCTATTCGTGGGACTACGACCCCGAGTTTGAAATCTACGAGCGACTCGATGACGGCACGTACAACCGACTGACCGAAGCGGTCGGCTATGACGCCGAAGCCAGTTACAGTCCCGACGGAACCCAGATCGTGTTCGCGTCGAACCGAGCCGCATACTCCGAGACGCTGTCGCCGCGCGAGACTGAGTTGCTGAAGACCGACAAGTCGTACTTCATCGACCTGTACATCATGAACGCCGACGGATCGAACGTCCGCCAGTTGACCGACGTCAACGGCTATGACGGCGGCCCGTTCTTTTCTCCCGACGGAGCCCGCATCTGCTGGCGACGATTTTCCGAAGACGGAACGACGGCGGAAATCTACACGATGGCCACCGACGGCACCGACGTCCGCCGCTTGACCGACATCGGCGCAATGAGTTGGGCACCCTTTTATCATCCCAGCAGCGACTACTTGATCTTCACCACCAACCGACACGGCTTCGGCAACTTTGAACTTTACTGCGTCCGCGCCGATGGCCAGGGGCAACCCGTTCGCGTGACCTACACCGATGGATTCGATGGCCTGCCCGTCTTCTTGCCCGGCGGCGATCGCATCGCGTGGACCAGCAACCGAACGGCCGAGAAACGTTCACAGATCTTTCTCGGCAACTGGAACGATGCCGAGATCCGCAAACGCCTGGGATTGACCGACCAAGACGACGCGGATCGACAAGCGGCACTCGATGCCGCCGAAGAATCATCGCCTCAATTCACGCCCGCCGACATCGCCCGCCACGTCGATTACTTGACGCGTCCGGAATTGGAAGGTCGTTTGACGGGGACCGAAGGCGAACGACGGGCGACCGCTTACGTCGCCGCTTACCTGGAAAGTTTGGGGTTTGTCCCGGCCGGCGAATCGGGCACGTTTTTTGATGAGTTCCAGTTCCCGGCGGGTTGTTCACTGACCGACAACAACACGCTCACCATCGGGGACCAGACCGGAACCTTGAACGAAGATTGGCGTCCACTTTCCTTTTCAGCCGACGGCCAGATCGAGCCCACCGAGGTCGTTTTCGCCGGCTATGGCATGCGTGTCCCGGCCAGCGAAGACTCGCCGGAATACGACAGCTACGTCCACCTGAACGTGGCCAATCGATGGGTGATGGTGTTTCGAGATTTGCCCCAAGACATCACCCCCGAACGGCGACAGCAACTGGCGCGTTTCAGCTCGCCGCGCCGCAAAGCGACCTTCGCCCGCGATCTCGGCGCCAAAGGCATCATCTTCGTCGCCGGCCCGACCAGCAAAGTTCAGAACGAGTTGATTCGCTTTGACTCCACCGCCTCGGCCGGTGTCAGCATCGCCGCGATCTCGATCACCAATGCGATGGCGTCCAAACTGTTCTCCGAGTCCGACGGCGACCTGAAAGAACAGCAAACCCAACTCGACGACGGATCGCTGGCGATGGGCTACATCCTGGAAGGAGCGAAGGTCGCCACGACGATCGAAATCGAACGCAAAACGGGAACCGGACGAAACGTGATCGCCCGTCTGCCCGCCGGCGATAGCACCGCCCCCACGTACCCGTTCGTGATGGTCGGCGCACACGTCGACCACTTGGGGCGTGGTTCCGGCAGCAACTCGCTGGCCAAGGACGACGAACGCGATCTGATCCATCAAGGCGCCGATGACAACGCGTCGGGAGTCGCAGCGATGCTGGAGATCGCGCAATACCTGGCAGACGAAAAACGGGCCGGACGGTTGAACGCCAAGCGGGACCTGGTGATCGCCGGTTGGAGCGGCGAAGAACTGGGACTGTTCGGTTCCCAATCCTTCATCGAATCGTTCGAGACACTGTACCCCGATGCCCCCAAAGTCGAGATCGATGAAGAGGCCGAGCGTGCCGCGCGGGCTCACGGCATGACCACCAACGCCGCGCCGTTGACCTCCGCGATCGCCGCGTACCTGAATCTGGACATGGTGGGACGACTGCGCGAGAAACTGGTCGTCCAGGGAATCGGTTCGTCGCCCAAGTTTGAAACCTTGGTCAATCGCCGCAACGTACCCGTCGGCCTGTCGCTGACGCTGGACAAAACCAGCACGCGATTGCCGACCGATGCCTCGGCCTTTGTCGCCCGCGATGTTCCCATCTTGTCGGCGTTCACCGGCGCCCACGAAGATTACCATACGCCGCGGGACACCAAAGAGAAGCTGAACTATGAAGGCGCAGCGAGCACGGCTCGGCTGTTCGCGCTGATCGCCCGCGGCCTGTTGACCGACGCCGACGTTCCCGAATTCAAGCTCGACGAAGGCGAGAAGCAACAAGACGAAGTCCCGCGCGCGCGACTGACCGCCTACCTGGGAACGGTGCCCGATTATGCGGCGGGAAAGATCAAGGGGCTGAAATTGAGCGGCGTCGCCGGCGAGGGTCCGGCGGCCAAAGCGGGCGTTCAGGGCGGCGACGTGATCATCGAACTCGCCGGAAAGAAGATCGAAGACATCTACGATTACACCTACGCCATCGAAGCCCTGAAGATCGGCGAAGAAGTCGGCATCACCGTTCGGCGGGGCGATAAAGAGGTGCCGCTGAAGATCACCCCCACTTCACGCGACTGAAAAAGGGTCACGAGCGCGCTGGTGTGCAGGCTTCAGCCGCCCACCGTCGCTGCGCCGCAGCGACCCGAGAATCGCCTCAAGGCTAAACACCAACGGCGCTGGTGTGCAGGCTTCAGCCGCCCATTTCGCTGCTCCGCAGCGACCCGGAATCGCCTGAAGGCTAGACACCAACAGCGACTAAAAGGGTCAGGAGCCTCGTTTTCAGTTGGCTCGCGGGTGCGCCCGTTCGTAAACCGCGCGCAGGCTGGCGGCACTGACATGCGTGTAGATTTGCGTGGTCGCCAAACTCTTGTGACCGAGCAACTCTTGAACGCTGCGGATATCCGCGCCGCGGTCCAACAGATGCGTCGCGAACGAATGACGCAAGGTGTGGGGACTGGTTCGCGAATCGAGTTCGGCGACGGCCAGGTATTTCTCCAGCATCCGGCCGACACTTCGCGCGGTCAGGAGATTTCCGAAGCGATTGACAAACACCGGCGCCTTGCGTCCCAACGCCTGACTTTTGTCGCTGCGTTGGCGGCGTTTGGCGTAGGCTTCGATCGCCTTGATGGCGAACGAACCGAGCGGACAAATCCGTTCCTTCCGGCCCTTCCCGCGGACGCGAACGATTTGTTCGTGCGTGTCGATGTCACCGTCCTGAAGCCCGACCAGTTCGCTGACCCGCAATCCTGCCGAGTACATCGTCTCCAAGATCGCGCGGTCGCGAAGCCCGGCAACCTTGTCTGCCGGCGGGGCGAGCAATAAACGCCCGACCTCGTCGTCGGTCAACACGTGTGGCAGCTTGCGTTGCCGACGCGGATTGCGCAACGGCTTCGCCGGGTTGCTCGTTGCCAGACCTTCACGCATCGCGAATTTATAAAAACTGCGCAGCGCCGCCAGTTTGCGGGCGATGCTCGAACGGGCGTAATCGGCTTGCTGGAGCGCCGCTTGAAACGACCTCAGTTCCTGCGGCGAAAGCGAATCGGGATGCGGCACCTTGCCACGCGTCGCTTCGAGCCACTCGACGAAGCTGAACAGATCCTCGCGATAGGATTTGATCGTCAACTCCGACGCGTTGCGTTCGGTCACCAGGTATCGCAGGAACTGGGCGATCGCTGAGTGCATGCGGGCTCCTAGCTAAAGTCTTCGACCGAAAGGTTGTCGAGTTCGTTATCGATCAACAGGTCGTCTTCGACGGGCACCGCGTCGCGGATCTTGCGACTCAGCATCGCCGCGTCGTACCACGAGAAGTCCAATTCGGGATTGGCGGCAAACCGTGCGAGCTGACGTAGCGTTTGGTCGCGATTGGCATCGTCGAACATGAAGATGAATTTCTCTTCGCCTTTGACCAAAGCCAGCACGTTTATCTCTTTGTCCATCTGCGTGGGATGCCTGCAATTGAGCGGAAGTCACGGATGCGATTCGGGGCGGTGGTGCGGCCGAGTAAATGATCTCGACCATTCGTCCCAGGGAGAGCTATCGGCATGCCGCGAGGCGGTACTGAGCGGCGTTGGCTGCGATCGTGATGCAAGCGCCGTTTTGTCGCGTTGCGGTCCCTACCAAAGCCAGTGATTCCCGAAACGCCCGAGGCGTCACAATCGTTCAACTCGAATCGACGGGGGACGACCGAATCCAACAAGAGGGATAAAACAACAATGCCTGCGAGCACGAATCGATCGCAACTCACAGGCATCCGGTCTTGAGGTCAACACCAGTGTGTCTTCCGAGAGTAGGTGTCTACCGAGGGTAAACGTACAGCGGTACGACGACCGTCTGGCGATACGGGTAGCGGCTACTCATCATCGGAATCGAATTCCAATTGGGACGCAGCGGTTCGTAGCCGGCCCACAGGTTTCGTTCCATCCGCTCCATCCGCTGTTGCGAACGGAATTGGGCTCGGGCTTGGCGGAGTTCGGCGGCGGTCGGCTCGCCGGCGGACAGGTCGGACGAACTGGGCACGACATCGACCAACCGGGGCGTGACGATGATGTCGGCGTCCTCGGCGGCAGGCTTCTGGGCAACGCGTTGCGGCGCAGCGGCTTCGGGACGGGTGATCTCGGGCGGAGCGATGTCCGGCGCAGAGGATTCGGGAAACGGGAACTGGGCGAGGGCCGAGCCGGCCGTCAGGATTGATGCCATGGCGGCCCAGACGAGACCGAGCAGACCGTTTTTGAGGTTGGATTTCATGGGATTCCCCGGGGTAATTTTGGAAGGGCGGGTGGGAATCGAATCGGCATCATGGGTCCAGCGGTATGAGCGTGGCAAAAAACGTGAGGCCAAAAACCCTGCCAAACGGTCTCTTCGTGCCGGTTATCGGGTCATCGATGGTTATTTTGCTGCCATTGGCTCGATCCAACCGAAAAGTCACCCGTTCGGGGATGGTCATTTGACGCCAGTCTGCAAAGAATGACGCAGCACAGGCAAATCATCCCGCTCCACCCTGCTGGCGTCCCATGCCGAACTGTTTGCAGGGTCCCGCCCCCCTCATTCTGATTTTGGAGAACCCCATGAAAAACGTTTTACGAATCCTCGCCGGTTCCGCCGCAGCCGCACTGATGACTTTTTCACTCGGCTGCCAACCTCCAAAACCACCGGCGCCGGCTGCCGACAGCTCCGAACCGGCCGCGACGGTGACCAGCAATACCAGCGGCAGCAACACCACCAGCAACATGACGGGAAACACGACCACCGCCAGCGAAACGCCCGTCGGCGAAACGCCGTAGCGGACGAACAAGAGCAGATTGCGGTCGCCGCCACCCCCGACAGGTCTTCTTCAGACGCATCGGGGGGCGCCAACGCCTGGCTCCGCCTTCGACACCATTCGGGCGATCCGTTTGACGGGATGTTGTGATAAACTGTGACGGTCGTGGCTCGCCGCCACCGAAGCACCCCGTCAACGCTCCCTATCGACCCGCGCTCTATGAAACTTTTTCCGTGGTTGCCCGCGATCTCGTGTGCCGCAGTCGTCGGCACTGCAGTCTTCGGCGCCGCCTTGCTGGTTCTGGCCTTTGCATCCCCTGTTCAGGCGACGGAGGTGCAGATCGAATTAAGCTCGGGTGAAATCGTCAGCGGCCAATGGGCCGGGACGACCGCTTCGTCGCTTCAACTCCATGACGGATCGTCGCTGCGAAAGTTGCCCGCCGACCAGGTCGTCACTCTGAAGCTGGCTGCGCCGCAGGAGACGTCGGCCGGCCCGACGATCAACGTCACGTTGACGAACGGATCGTCCCTCTTCGCGCAAGACGTTTCGATGGATGACACGACGGTCAAGATTGAACCGCGGCGTCAATCCGCAATCAATGTTCCGATCAATCAGGTGCGTTCGATCCGCTTTCGTCAGGGCGGACCGGCTACCGATCCGCAGTGGTTCGGATTGGAGGACAAAGAGCAGCGTAGTGATTTGATGGTGATTCGACGCGGCAATGACCAGCTCGATCCGATCGAAGGCGTGGTGGTCGGCTTGGATCCGCAAAACCTGCTCTTCGAACTCGACGGAGACAAAATCGAAGCGCCGCGAGACCGCCTGGAGGGCGTTTTTCTTCGCTCGGCTGCGTCCTCGGATGCGAGGGCAGCGGTCAAGGTCAGCGACATCTTTGGTTCCACGTTTCTGGTCGCCCGTCTGGAACCCAGCGACGCGACCGACGCGATCGAGATCCTGTTGCCTGGCCAGGTCCGCCATCGCATTGCATTGGATCAGATCCAGCGCATCACGTGGTCCAGCGGTCGAGTCATGTTGGCGCGTGAAAGCCCCGCCTCCAACGGAATGTCCCCCCTGTTGCAAACAAAATTGCCGACCAGCCTGATGACCGAATGGTTCGGACCGGCGGCCGAGGGCGAAGATCTGGTGATGGTCGCCGGAGGAAACGCCGAGTATCGCGTCGAGCCTGGATTCCAAACGCTGGCCGGAAGCGTCGGGCGAGATAAACTTGTCTCCGCCGGCGGCACCGTTACCGTTCGCGTGGTCGTCGATGGCCAGGTGCAATGGGAACAGTCGCTGACCGATTCGAGCAGCAAAGGATTTCGCGTTCCGGTCGCGGGCGCCAACCGCGTCCGGCTGGAAGCCTTGGCAGGCGATGATGGTGACGTCGGAGACCAAGTCCGATTCTTGAAACCCAGGTTGATCAAGTGAGCCGACGAGTGAACGACCGATTGCCGCGATCCGCCGCGCTTTTCACCGCGTCGGTGTTGGCGCTGTTTGCCATCACGCCGTTCTGCCCGGCGCGAGTGTCGCGCGCGCAAGACGCTGCCCCCGATACCATTTCGATCGCCGGCCCTCTCGAGTTGGATCCGCTGCTGCAGTCGGTCGAACAGGCGCGTGTCGCGGCGATTGATCGCGCCCGTCCCAGCGCCGTCAGCGTGTTTGTGCCCGGTGGCGGAGGCGGCGGGAGCGGCGTGCTGATCTCACCAGACGGCTTCGCGCTGACCAACTTTCACGTCACCAGCCCCGCCGGAACGTTCATGCGTTGCGGGTTGAGCGACGGCCGCGTCTACGATGCCGTCTTGGTCGGACTCGATCCGGTCGGCGACTTGGCGATGATTCAGCTGCTCGGACGCGATGATTTTCCCTATGCCACGCTGGCCGACAGCCGACAAGCCCGCGCCGGCGACTGGTGCATGGTGATCGGCAATCCGTTCCTGCTGGCGACCAATCTTCAGCCCACCGTGACCTGGGGAATCCTCAGCGGCGTCGGGCGTTATCAGTATCCTTCCGGCACGTTGCTGGAATATGCCGATTGCCTGCAGACTGATGCGTCGATCAACCCCGGAAACTCGGGCGGCCCGATCTACAACGCTGAAGGCGAATTGCTGGGCATCGTCGGGCGGTGCTCCTTCGAAAAACGCGGACGTGTCAACGTCGGCGTCGGTTACGCGATTTCCATCAACCAGGCGAAAAACTTCCTCGGCTATCTGCGCAGCGGCCGCATCGTCGACCACGCCACACTCGGCGCGACCGTGACGACCGATCCCGATGGCGGAGTCGTCGTCAGCAACATTCTCGAATCCAGTGACGCGTACCGACGCGGGCTTCGCTACAACGCCCAAATCCTGGAAATCGATGGCCGTCCCGTGATGACCGCAAACGATGTTCAAAATGTGCTGGGTACCCTGCCCAGTGGATGGCGTGTCCCGGTCACGTTTCGCTACGACGGAATCACCAAACGCGTCCCGGTACGATTGATGGGCGTTCATCGCCAGGACGAACTGCTGGCCAAAATGTCCTCAGCCCTGCCGCCCCCACCGCCGGTTCCCGATCAACCGGAAGACGAAAACGACGCGGAAGAAAAAGACGGCGAGGAAAATCAAGACAAAAACGAAGACGATGACGAGACGCCTCAACCGCCCGATCGAAAACGGGCGCGGCCGCCATCACCCCACGGCGGTGCCAAACCGGCGATCCCCAAATCGGTTTCCGACCTGATCATCCAACGCCGGGGATTCGCCAATTATCACTTCAATCAAGTTCAGCAGGACCGTTTCATCGACTCGCTGCGAAACCAATTCCCCGCCGATCAATTTCCCGCCGATGCGGAATCGAAATCCACTGCGTGGACCATCACCGGCAAGACCGGCGAGGCGGAGGTCAAACTCAGCGTCGCCGACGATCAGTTTGCGATCCTTGTCGGTGAAACGGCGATGCAGGCGACGAAACGATCGGAGCTGTATGACGCGGTCGACACCGATTCGATCGCCGGGATTCTGCCCGCGCTGGATGCCTGGCGGACCATGTTGAAACTCGGCCCCCAGAAGTTCGGCGAGGCTTACTACCAAGGCACGATGCCGTTAGGCGGCGAACGCCCCCTCCGCGATTGTATGATCGGTCTGTACGGGGACATGGAAGTGCGCTGGCTTTCTCATCCCGAAAGTGGTTTGGTCGAATGCGTCGAAGTGTTCGCCGATCGCGACTCGGACCCGGCGGAACTCTGGATCCTTCGCGAGGGCGACAAGATCAGCGGATTGGAATTGCGTTACGGAACCGACGTCGCACTGAACGTCTCGATCAGCGACTGGAAGCAAACGGAGACCGCACAGCCATGATGCCCACGCGTCTTCCCTCGCCAACCCTCGCTGCACCGCTGCACCGACTGGCCTGCCTGCTGGCCGGCCTGCTCACCTGGCTGCCGATCACAGCCGAAGCGTTGGCCCAGCCGCCCACTGCACCCATCACACGTGAAGTCCAACAGCGTGTGGTCAAGATTTACGGTGCCGGCGGAATCAAAGGGCTGGAGGCCTACCAAAGCGGTTTTCTGGTTTCACCGGAAGGCCACATTGCGACGGCTTGGAGCTATGTGCTGGACGTCGAACCGATCGTGGTGCTCGATGATGGACGCCGGTTCGAATCCACGATCGTGGGGATCGAGCCCGCGCTCGAGCTGGCGGTCCTAAAAGTCGACGCCTCTGACTTGCCGTACTTCGAAGTCGACAAAGAACTCCATGCCCAGTGGGGTGATCCCATCTTGGCCGTCAGCAATCTGTTCAACATTGCCGCGGGCAACGAACCGGCCAGTGTGATGCAAGGCACCATTGCCGCGGTGACCAATTTGGACGCACGGCGCGGCACCTTCCAAACACCCTACCGCGGCAAAGTGCTGATCTTGGATCTGATCGCGAACAACCCGGGTGCCGCCGGCGGCGCGGTGGTCGATGGCGAGGGCCGCTTGATCGGCATGCTGGGGAAAGAGCTTCGTGACAGCGGCACCGGGGTCTGGCTGAATTATGCCTTGCCGATCGATGCGCTCCGAACCGCACTCGGTGACATCATCGCCGGTCGCACGACGACCGTCCCCAAAGAAGAGAACCCCGTGCTGCGACGGGACCAGTCACACAACCTGACGACACTGGGATTGGTGCTGGTGCCCAACGTCCTGGAATCCACACCGGCCTACATCGATGCCGTCGCCCCCGACTCGCCGGCGGCCGATGCAAAACTGCGTCCGGACGATTTGATCTTGTTGCTGGAAGGACAGCGTGTCGGTGACCAACAAACCCTGATCGATCTTTTGCGTCGGATCGATCGGCGCGATGCCGTGTCAATCACGATCCAGCGCGGCAACGAAGTGCTGCCGATTCGTTTGCAACCTTAGGAGCCCGCCGCGTGGTGAAATTAAAAACGGTCTACTGGTTCACGTTCGTGTCAGCCTGGCTGCTCGCAAGCACCGTCTGCTCGGCACAAAGTGACACCGCAGAGTATCGCCAAGCGATGGCCCGCGCGGTGCGCAACGCTGCCGAGCGTGTCTTGCCATCGATCGTTTCCATCGAAGTGATCGGAGTGGCCGAAGTGGCCGGCGGCGGCAACCAGCAAAGCGAAGTCGCCCAAGACGCTCCGTCGTGCGGGATTGTCGTTGACGCAGAAGGGTACATCGTCGCATCGGACATCATCGTCCGTCGTCCATCGGCCAGCATCTTGGTCGTCTTGCCCGACGCGACTCGACTGGCCGCAACCCTCGTCTCCCGCGACTATCACCGCGGTCTGGTGATGCTCCGGGTCGATACCAAAACGCCCCTGGTCCCGATCGACTTGGCCGAAGCGGTGAACACGCCGATCGGGTCAACCGTCGTCGCCATCGGACGCTACGGCGGCGATCGATCGCCGATGGTCAGCAGCGGCATCTTGAGTGCCACCGGCCGATTGGAAGGCACGATGTTGCAAAGCGACGCGCGCGTCTCCCCATCGTTTTACGGCGGCCCGTTGGTCGATCTGTACGGAAACGTGATCGGTGTCCTGGTCCCCGCAGTCGCCGAAGGCGGAGCGCCGGACGACACCAGTTGGTACGACTCGGGAATCGCGTTCGCCGTCCCGTCGCCGGTGTTGGCAAACAAACTGCCGCGTCTGCGTGCCGGAGAAGACATCCGCAAGGGGCTGATCGGGATTGTCCCCAAGGCCAAAGACCCGTACGCCGAAGACACCGAACTGGCAGCCGTCCGCAGCCGATCCCCGGCGGAAAAATCCGGCATCCAGCCCGGGGACTCCGTCGTTGCCATCGGCGGCAAACCCGTCCGGATGTTTCAGCAAATCAAACAAGCCCTCGGCCCCTACGACGCCGGCGAGTCGCTCGAGATCACGTTGCGTCGAAACGGCGAAACACGGACCGTCAGCGTCACGCTGGCCGAGTCGATTCCCCCGTTGAATCCGCAGCGTCTGGGCGTCTGGTTGACCGAAGAGACGCAAGAAGACACCGAGGAAGCCAACGACGAGGCACCGAAGCAGCCCAACGTGGTCGTCCGCGCCGTCGTCCCCGACACGGCTGCCGACGGCAAATTGAACCCCGGCGATGTGATCAAGCAAATCAATCAAACCAAAATCACAGACGTGGCAACGGCCGGTCGGACGATGATCACCGCGGTCGCCGATGAAGAACTGACGCTGGCCATCGATCGTGACGGGGAACCGTTGGAAATCAAATTGATCCCCACGTCGATCGCCGGACCGACACTCAAAAAGACGATCGATCAATGGTCCGGCGAACCGCCTGAAAACCCTTGGGATGTCCAGGAATTGCGGCTTCCCGATGTCCCCAATCTCGCCGCCTACGTGGCCCCCAAACCCGATGCGATGGCGGCCGACGACGGACTGGCGTTGCTGGTGCTGTTGCTCCCCCCGGACACCCGCGACCCGCAAAAAGCGTTGCAGGGTTGGCGCGATGCAGCCGGAAAATCCGGCGTCGTGGTCTGCGCCGTCTGCAGCGAAGATGAACAGCGTTGGCAACAAAAAGAAATCGACGTCGTCTCTCGCATGGCCACCCTGATGGCGCAGCGAGTCCCCGTCCTCGTTAGCGCGGTCGCGGCGAACGGTGCGATCAAGGACACGCCGGCTTCGGCAGCCGATTCCATGGTGATCGCGATGGCGCTGTCGGATCGAAAGAATTTTGCCGGCATCGCGGTCTCGGCAAGTGCCAAGCCCCCCGCCGTTCGGCTGCGTGAAAACGAGCCCGATCGCGCCCTGGAAATCATGTTGCCGATCGAGTCACTCGACGACGGCCCGACCTGGCTGGCACCGCTGGCGAACGCCGGATACCCCATTGCGTTGGGCGGTGAAACAGAGATCGATGACCTGCTGCGTTGGGTTCGCTTGCTGCAAACGATTTGAATGATCCGCCACACGGTTTGGGCCCGTCCGCTCACGCCAAACGGCTGGTCATCGTTTGATCTCAGCCGGTTCGCGCCGGCGTCCGAGGACCACGAGCGGACGCTTCGTGCGGGTATTTTCCGACCGCCGGACCTCAAACCGGCGTTGTCTCGTTAAACTCTTGTTGTGACGGCTCCCGTCGCGACACCTTTCTGCCCCGTCGTCCTTTAACCCTGTCCCGCAGCATGATTTACCGTACGCTTCTTTCACTCGCCCTGCTTTTCGTTCCGCTGGTCAGTCACAGCGTGGCAGCCCAGTCGGGCGTGCTCCACTTTCCCGCCAAGGGTGACTCCCAAGGCAAAATCGTTCTCGTTTCGGGCGACGAAGAGTATCGCACCGAAGAGTCGATGCCGATGTTGGCCAAAATCCTGAGCGTGAAACACGGCTTTGATTGCACCGTTCTGTTTTCGATGTCCGCCGATGGGCGATACATCGACCCGAACAACCAGAGCGGCGTGGTCGGCTGGGAAGCGCTCGACGATGCCGACTTGATGATCATCGGAACGCGTTTTCGCAAACCCAGCGAGTCGCAAGCGGCCCACATCACCAAGTTCATCAACGCCGGAAAACCGTTGATCGGGATCCGCACCGCGACACACGCCTTCAACGGAAAGGGTTCGTTCGGCGGTGAGGTGACCTATGGCAACTTTGGACGCAAGATCCTTGGTGAGCAGTGGGTCAGCCACCACGGCCAACACAAACGCCAAGGCGCGCGAGCGGTGATCACCGATCAGGCCGCAGGGCATCCGATCCTCAATAGTGTCAGTGACATCTTCGTCCCCTCGGACGTTTATGGAGTCACCCACCTGACCGACCAGGACACGATCCTGTTGCGTGGCGCGGTGACCGAGTCGCTCGACCCGAAATCGGCCAACGTCGAGGGACCCAAGAACGATCCGATGCAGCCCCTGGCTTGGCTGCACCCCTATGAGTCGCCCTCGGGGACCAAGGGGCAATCGTTTTGCACGACCGCCGGTGCCAGCGTCGACTTGGTCAACGAGGATCTACGCCGACTGCTGGTCAACGCCACCTACTTCTTGCTCGACAAAACGGTGCCGGAAAAAGCCGACGTCGCCTACGTGGATCCGTATTACCCGACCTTCTACGGATTCATCAACGACAAGGAGTATTGGGAGGAGCTGAATCTGCAACCGACAGACTTTGAACTCGGCAAGGCCCCCCATCGCGACGACCCCAAGGGCAGTCCCGAATGGCCCTTCCGCGATCGCCCGTAAATCGCGTCGGCCGTCGATGCCATTTGTCATCGGCCATGCCGTGCATGCCCTTTTCCGTAGACTTACCTCACGCGCCGCGTGACCTATTCGTCGACTTGCTTGGCGACCAACCGCGCGCGAACGCGGTTGCCGTGTTCCTGGGGTTCGCCTTCGCGTTTGTACATCTCGATCGCTTGCTCGGTCTTCCCGAGCGCCTCGTGCAAGCGGGCCAGATTGTAGCGGGCCGCCGGCGTCCAATACGATTGCTGCTCCTCGGTCAGCACGCGTTTTTCAAGCCAGCTTTCGGCGGTTTCCAGTCGGCCGTCGTCGGCTTGCAGCAGACTCAACCAATACGTCGCGGTGCGTTTGCCCATTCGCAGCAACCCTTGGATCTGAGCGACTTGTTGGTCGTACACTTGTGCGTCGACGCCCAATTCACGTCGAATGCCGTATTGTTTTTGAAGCTCGACATCGATCCTCAAATCCTCGATCTCGAATTCCGGCGCCCGCTGATTCATGTACAACGTCCGCGCGCCGGTGACGCTGTCTTCTTCGAGATCGGCGAACTGCCCCTTCAAGTGTTGCCATCGCCCGCGTGTCAGTTCTCGTGCGCTTTCGAAACCGGCATCCATCATCGCCCAGCGTGCCATGTACCAGAACGCGAACACCGGATCACGTTGGGTGTATTGTTGGCTAATCGACTGGTAGATCTCGGCTTTCACCGGAACGTCCCAAAGTCGAACCGAGCTGATGCCCGTGACCGCGTCAAATCGTTCGGCAAGGGTATCGGCATCGACATAGACGTTCATCCTGCGATCGCCAGTTAAACCCGATTGAAGTTTCTTCATCCGCGGGCTGATCGCCTCGGGCAACAGATTCAACAACGCCACACATTGTTGAACGTCTTCCTTGGTCACCGGATAGGTGAATTGATCCAGACCGGCAATTCCCAAACGCCGCAAGACGACGGCGTCGCGGCGTGCTTGGGCCAACGTCGCGATTCCGACCTGATCCGGACCGGGGACAAACACGCCCAGAGTCGGCTCGAACAGATAGATCTGGTCACCCGCCAGCACGCCGACGCAAAACGGCGTCACGGCCCCGGATTGGCCGTCGATCGTGCCCAACACCGCGGCGGGGATCCCCGACTGTCGGCACAATTGGGTGAACACCCCGGCCCGTTGCAGTCCGTCACCGGTTCCACGCATGACGGTTTGAAAATCCGTCTGACGATAGCCTGCGCCGCGAAATTCGATGCCCGCAGGAAAGTCGGGTCCTTGCGGCGCGGGATTCAACGGCTGGTTCGGCTCCAAGGCGATGTTGCGAATCGTCCAGTCGAACAAACGCGTCGCCGTGACCAGCCGATCGACCGTCTCGGCCGGAAGCGTTTCACGCTGCTGCTTGAACCAATCGGTCAACAGAGACTCGTCCTGCTGCGGCACGTCCACCCAACTGTACAGCGAGTGGAACAGGTAGCTGTCACGCAGATGCACTACATCGCTAGGCAAAAAGGTCCGGCCGGTGACACGGTCGGCCAATTCGTTTTGCGAGATTAAATCGCCGAGGGTGTCGACCAGCTTGGGTTCGGTGACTTCACTCGGCGGCCGGGTGGCACTCCAGCCGTTGAGATGAAACGCGATCTGCTCCTGCGCCTTTTGCGGATCGAGTTCGACGTACTTTCGCAGCAACACAAATGATTCACCGAGGTGATCGCGTCGCGAGAGCGTTTCTTGCTGGGCTTGCCGGCGACTTTGGATTTCACGGACCAGCGCCGTGTCGTCCTGACACCCGACGGTCAACAGGCTCGCCACGCCAATCCACAGGGCTCCCCATCGATGGACGCCACCGCGACTGCGGTTTGGAACGGGGAAGGTGAAGCAAAACCTAGGGAGCTTGGTCGGTGCCATTCAATTGGCCAACGGAGAGGATCGTGTGTCGAATCTGGAGCAGGCGATCGACCAAGCCCTCGAATCGGTCCAGGGGCACCATGTTGGCACCATCACTCGGGGAGGAATCTGGATCCGGATGGGTCTCGAAAAAGATCGCGTCGATACCGATTGCTACGGCCGCGCGGGCTAATGGTTCGACCATTTCCCGGTTTCCCCCCGTGGATCCCTGCCCCGATCCGGGCCGCTGCACGCTGTGCGTTGCATCGAACACGACTGGCACGCCGAGCGACCGCATGACCGGCAGGGCTTGCATGTCATTGACCAGTCGGCCGTAGCCGAAAAAGGTCCCCCGTTCGCAGAGCATCACGCCCCCATCTCCCGCGGCGTTGGCTTTGTCGACCACGTATCGCATGTCTTCGGGAGCCATGAACTGGCCTTTTTTGACATTCAGGGGCCGCCCGGTTTCCGCCGCGGCAACGATCAAATCCGTCTGGCGGGCCAAAAACGCGGGGATTTGAAGCAGATCACAGACCTCCGCGACCGCCTGGGCCTGGTCGGGCAAGTGGACGTCAGTCGTCACCGGCAACCCGGTTCGGCGCGCGATCCGGTCGAGCATCGCCAGCCCCTGCTCCATGCCGGGTCCACGAATCGCCGCAGCGCTGGTGCGATTGGCTTTGTCGAATGAAGCTTTGAAGACGACATTGACGTCGTCTCGCGCGTTGATTCGGGTCAGAACGTCGGCGATCTGCGATGAAATCTCATCCGATTGCAAGACGCACGGACCGGCGATCAACAACAACGGCTGTCGGTCGCCGCACCGATACGGGCCGACGGAAACGGATCGGACACCTGCGGAAGTCTCTGAATTACTCATACCCGTGAGTTTGGGCGATTCGCTGAGTTCTGGCAATCGCAGTGCGAGGCGTTGTTCTCCGGTCGGGCAAGAGCCGAGAGACCGCCTGAAGACCGAACACCATCGCGCGGCATCCGCCTCACAGATCCTTCAACCGCTGAACTGCCTCTTTGGCACGCTTCAGGAACGCGTTTTTCGGCTCGCCGGCCTCCAGGAAAATCGGCGCCCCTATCGTGATGCAACTCAACAGCGGCACCGGCAACACTTCGCCCCGCGGCAAAATCCGATTGACGTTGTCGATGTAAACCGGCACCAGCTCCAAATCGGGACGTTTCTTGCCCATGTAATATAGCCCGCTTTTGAATTCGCCCATTTCGTCGCCGGCACTGCGTCCGCCTTCGGGAAACACGATCAGCGAATAAATGTCCCCCATTTCTTCCAGCATGATATCGATCGGACTGCGGTGCACCTTGATCTCCTTGCGGTCGATCAACAGCGCGTTGAAACTGGCCGCCATGTGCGGCTTGACCCAGCCAGAACTCCAATAGTCCTTGGCCGCCACGGGGCGGGTGACCGCACGGATTTCTTTGGGCAGCGCAGACCACAACACCACCGCATCCAAATGGCTGGTGTGATTGGCAAAATAGATGCGCTGACAGGTGTCGGGCTGACAATCCACCCAGCGCACGGTGAAGCCGCTAAACAGCTTCGCCAACAGAACGATGACATGACTAGTGAGGGTCATGCCCCAAGTCTAATCATCGTTTGCAGCGAGAATAAGTGGTCGCAGCCTGACTCCGACCGGCCTACTGCGACCGCATGACCGCCGGGTCCGCTTTGGCAACCGGGGCTTGTTGTGGGCAGGCTCGGTCATAGAGCGACGTGGCCAGATTTTGATAGCCGGCAACCATCGACTCGAGCGATCCGGTACGAAGCACCAAGTCCCGTCCGGCCTGGCCCATGCGACGCCGCAGCGCCGGATCGCCGAGCAGTTGCTCGATCGCCTGGGACATCGCATCGAGATCTTCGGATGCGAACAGACGGCCGGTGCGATCGTCGATGACGGTCTCGCCGACTGAGCCGACGTCGCTCGCCACCACCGGCACTTCGCAGGCAAACGCTTCCAGGATCGAGACCGGCGAGGCTTCATTGAGCGAACACAACGTGAAGACGTCCAACGCCGAAAGCAGCCGCGGTGTGTCGTGACGTGTTCCTAACAGGTGAATTCGATCCGCCACCTGAAGCGCTTCGGCGAGCCGTTCGATGGCACCACGCTCGGGTCCGTCACCGACGATTAACCAATGCAACTGTGGATGACGATCACGCAGTTGCGCCGCGGCGCGAACCAACAGCGAATGATTTTTTTCGCTGCGAAGTGCCGCCACGATGCCCACCAGCTGCGCGCCCGGATCGAGCTTCAATTCCTCACGCACCTCCCGGCGATAGGCTTCATTGGGTCCAAACCGTTCACAATCCACCCCATTGCGAATCACGTGGACCTTGCCCTGGGGAAAGCCTTCGAACTGATGCAAGAATTCGCCGTGTGATTGGGCCACCGCGATGAAGGCATCGGTCAACGGCGTCAAGGTTCGATTCAAACGCCCCACGCCGTCGGGCCATCCGGTGCTGTGCAGCGCCGACGCAATCACAGGCACTCCGGCCAGGAAGGCGGCCAGACGCCCCCAGAACATTTTGTCGCCCGCACCAACGGTGATCACCACATCGGTCTGACGCCGCCGCATCAGCCGAACCAGCCGGAACAGCACGCTGACGTCATATTTGCCGCCGATCAACTGGCTGTGCACGGGAAACTCATCGGCAATCGCCTCGCCCAGTGGGCCCGGCTGCTTCAAACAAATCACTTCCGGACAGACCACACTGCGATCCATCCGCCGCAGCAGGTTGACCAACAACGTCTCGGCACCGCCGACCGGCATGCTGGTGATCACAAACTGCATCCGCAAGGGGCGGTGGGGTTGTGGTGGCGGACCACTTCTCCACCTACGACGAAACATCATGGGGTTGGTCTATTGATAAATGGGGAACTGCGATGACGGCGAGGGGCGAGCTGGCAAACGCGGTCAATCGATGGCGGTGTCATCACCGGGCAATCGGCTTCCCACCTGTGGTTTGGGATCACAAGCGAACACTGTTTAGGGTTTACCTCACGGACTTTCATGCGGCGTACGAATCCCGACGCGTCGCAAGGCCGACACGATTCGGCCCCCCGATTCACGCGAACTTTAACGGTTCTACGGATTTCAGGCCGAAAAACCAGGTTTTCGCGTTGGTTGGACTTTCAACAAAATCTGTCGTTTTGTTAAAGCCGTGGTGCATTTTCTTTTCCGCACAGGCTTTCCGATCATGCGACGAAACAATCCAAGACGTTTGGGGACAGTCCCAATGACCACATTGACCCGCGTGCTGCTGACCGCAGGGGCGTTGCTGGTCATGGCGGGCTGCCGCAACACGACCAGTACGCCCGTCTCGCCGCTCGGCGGCTCGTCGCTGCTCTCACCGCTGTCGCCTGTTCAAGGCACCGCGACGCTGTCACCGATTCAGCCGACCTCGGGCATCGGAACGTTTGGAGCCCCCACCCGCGTGCCCCCGCCGCCCACGGGATCCTATCGCTCGCCGGGCAACTACGGCGCACCCTCCACCTATGGTGCCCCGACGGGTAACTACGCCCCCGGCGGATCAGTCCCCAACGGTCCATCACCTTCGGGAGCCACGCTGGGCTCCAACGGAATGACGCGTGGTTTGACCGACCTGAGTGCACCGGCCGCCTACGCCGGCGGCGTGGGATCGGGCAGTGGCGTCCGTCAAACGGGTTGGATCGGCGACGCATCGCAAGGCAACAACGGATTCGGAAACGGAGTCGATCCGCGACTGTCCCCGGCAAACCAAGCAACCCCGACGGCAGATCCGGCGGCCAGCCCTCGTGCGGGAGGGATGCAGGTGATCGACTTGACGCATGCCCCTTACCCCCCCGGCTATGTTCCTCCGCAGAACCGCCCCGGTGCCGGAGCGTTCCCCGCGTCCGCACCCTATCCACAGACGGCCCCCCAGACGCAGAGCAACCAGTTTCCCAACAGCCAACCGGGCTTCGGTCAGCCGACCAACTCGACCTTTGTCCGAACGGCGAACGGCTTTTCGGACGCGACCAGTTTTGGCGACCGCTCGAACGTGCAAACCGCCGGCCGTCCCAACAGCGCGACCCTGCCGTCGACCGAACCCTTTCCGTCCACGACCACCAGTGGCGACAGCGACCTGCAATGGCGGCGTCCCTCGCCCAGGTTTTGATCAACGATTCGCCGGCCATTCTTTGGCGTGGCCACGCCGGGTGGCTATACTCTGTTGACCTGACCTGGGATCGATCCTCCATTCTCCTCTCGTCGTTGGTCGCTTATTCAAATGTTACGTTTCATGCTTTTGGCCGCAATGAGCTGCGGTCTCGCCGCGACTTCGGTTGCAGATCCCGTTAATTTTTATCTGGAGGAGTTCGGTGATCTGGGAACAGATTTAAGCGACACTCATTCCGCCCCGACAGTGCTCGGATCGCTGCCTCTCGGTGAAAGTTTGGTCGCCGGATTCATCGAGAACGCCCAACGAAGTGACATCGACATTTTTACGTTCACGGTTGATACGAATCTGGCCCTCGATTCGATCCTGCTTTCTGTCGACGGCGATCGACACTTTCTCGCAATCTCCGAAGGGACTCAAATCAGTCCGACCGAAAGTAACACCATGCTGACGGCGCGACTGATCAGCAGCTCGCAAGCGAACGACAACTTGCTGACCAACGACGATCCGTTCGCGCCGGACACGTTAGGAATTTCAGCGCCGCTCGGTCCTGGCGACTACACGATTTGGCTGCAAGAAACACAGTTCGAAACGTTCGGCTACGCGTTTACCTTCCAGACCAGCACCATCACTGCGATTCCGGAAGCGTCTTCAGGGTTTCTACTCGTGGCCCTGGGAACCTCGTTGGGATTGCGGCGGAGACGAAGGCGGTAGCGTAAAGGCCTCGCCGCTGGACGCCGACCAGGCCTGTTGGAGTGTCTGGAGCGAGCCGGTCATTCCATGGACGGACGCGTCGCACTGACAACCATACCGACGACGTCGCGTCCACGTTCCAGTCGCAGCGTATCGATATCAATGTTGATGGCATCAAAGCCGGCTTGGGAAAGCGTGTCGCGGATGTAAATTTCGCGATGACGGTAGCGACCGTGTGGTTGCAACTCAAACACTTGCTCGCTGGTTTCCTCCTCTGGGTCAATCCGTTCAACGGTAACGACCAACTTCCCATTCGGCTTCAGGCACTTGTAAAATCCGGACAAGACATCGTCCAACGCTCCGAAGTAGCACAGCGTGTCGCCGCAAACGATCAAGTCAAAGGGGCCGGCGCCGGACATCAGAAACTGCGTCAACTCACGCTCGTAAAGCTCGTCATAGGTGTTCCGCTTCTTGGCTTCTTGCAACATGTCGTCGGACAGATCGACGCCGACCAGATGCCGGGCCAACGGTCGCAACGCCTCGGCACACAAACCGGTGCCGCATCCGGCATCCAACACGTCCAGCTCTCTCCCATCGATCCCGATCGACTGGATCGCTTGAGCCACCAACTCCGGCACCCGGTACTGGATTCGCTGCAATTGTTTCTCGTAGGACTTTGCAAAGTTCTCGTCGAAGGTCTCGCGGACGTAATCGTCGTCACATCGCTCGGGCGCCCCTTCGCCGGTGATCGAAGCGACCATGTGTCGCGCGACGGCGTTGTCGGGATCATGTTCCAACCACGCCCTCCACACCTCCAACGCTTCGTCATAACGGGTGACGTCTGAAAGTGCGCGGCCGAGGTTTTCGCGCGCGCTGGCGAAATCCGGATCCAATTCGATCGCCCGTCGAAACTCGTCGATCGAATCGTTGTACTCGCCCGCGTCCTGCAACACGTTGGCCAGGTTGTAGTGAACGATACTCTCGTCGGGAAACTCGTTTCCGAGCTCCCGGAAATGGTCGACCGCAGCGGTGGTTTCGCCCAGGTCGATCAGACAATTCCCCAAGTTGTTCTGGGCTTCGAGGAACTCCGGCTGGATCGCTACCGCGGCCCGATACGCTTGCAGCGCTCCGTCACGGTCCATCAGGTTTTGACAGGCCAGGCCGAGGTTGTAGTGATAGATCGCGACATCGTCGCGGAGCTGAATCGCTTTCTGAAAGCACTCGGTCGCCTCGGCCAATTCGTTCTGCTGTGCGTACACGATCCCCGACAGATGCCAGACTTTGGCGTTTTCGGGATCGGTTGCCCGCAGGCGATTGCAAATGCTTTCCGCCTCCGTGAAATCACCTTGCCCCAAGGACTCAATTGCCGACGCCAAAGACGGTTCCGATGTTGCCACGACACGACTCACTTGACGGTGTAATCGACCTGTGTTCGACCGTCAGTGTATCAAAGATCCGCGTGAGGGGGGCCACACCCGCTCCACGCACATGAGCGTCTTGTCTGGAGGCGATTTCAGACGAGTACTCGGGCTAATACGCGGGCTAATACGCGGTGTCCTGTTTCCAGACCACCAGCACGGTCTTGAACAGAATTTTCAGATCCAGCCACATCGACCAGCGTCGAATGTATTGGTGGTCCCATTGAATCCGCTGCTCCATCTTTTCGATCGTCTCGGTTTCGCCGCGGCAACCGTTGACCTGTGCCAGCCCGGTGATGCCCGGCTTGACCTTGTGCCGCAGCATGTACCCGCGAATCAATCCTCGATACTGTTCGTTGTGGGCGGTCGCGTGGGGCCGTGGGCCGACCAACGACATCGTGCCTTCGATCACATTGAACAGTTGCGGCAACTCGTCCAGACTGGTTTTTCGCAAGATGCCGCCCAGCGGTGTGATGCGTGGATCGCCCTTGGTCGCCTGTTTGACGACCGGCCCGTTGTCGCACGTTCGCATCGAGCGAAACTTCCAGACCAGAATTTCTTTCCCGTCCAAACCGTATCGTTTTTGCCGAAAGAAAACGGGACCTTTGCTGGTCAGCTTGATTCCGAACGCAATCAACATCATGGGAATCGCCGCGACCAGCAAGCCTGCCGATGCGATCGCCACGTCGGCGATGCGTTTCAAGGCACCATCGACGCCGAACAACGGGTTCTCGAACACGCTGACCGCGGGCAAGCCGCCCATGTTGGTCCAGCGAGAGTGCAGCAATTCGAACACGAAAAAATCGGGAACGATGTAGACCGAGACTGTCGAATCGCTGAGTTGGTCCAGCAGGTATCGGATGCGATCTTCGGCGCGCATCGGCAAGGTCACCATCACGGTGTCGATCTGTCCGGCGCGACATTGATCGACCAATTCACTCAGGTTTCCCGACAGAGTGGCCTCGTCGTGTGACTCACCGTCACCGCTGTCCGCGGCGAGTTTGTCTTTCATGTCCGAAACGGACAACGAGGGGCGGTCTTCGACGCGATCGTCAAAGAATCCGACCAGGTTGAACCCGAGTGCGGGCTCGGCATCGATGTTCTGGGCCGTTTGTCGACCGAGCGTGTTGAGCCCGGCGATCGCCACCCGACGCGTCCCGTATCCACGACGTTTGGCCGACTGCTGGACAATCCGCAACAACATCCGGCAAAGCGCGACCGTCATCGGCGCCAGAATCGCCCAGGTGAACATCACGCTGCGGGCAAACACCTCACCATAACGCGTCGCAAATCCGATCACCGATAGTGACATCACCGTCATCACCCAAGTGATCATGATCGCGGTGATTTCATAGTCCGCGTTGCCACGGTCACGCGTTCGCGCCAGCCCGGTGATCTTGGACAGGATCAGGAAAATGATCACGGCCAGCAAGCCGAGCACGATTCCCGCATCGTCCATCCAGCCTCGCGCCACGATTTTGACCGCATACAGCGCCCCCAAAATGGAGAACGCATCGAGGGTCGGTTGCAGCAAATCCAACGGGTGGCGTTCACCCGCGATGGACGAGTGTTTGTCGAAAGAACGTTCAGGCATGGCGAGCGAGGTCTGGACAGGACAGGGGCGGCGTATCGAAACGAGACCCGATCGGAGTCTCGTTGGAAGCCTAGCTCGCTGCTGCGTCGTACCAATCCAGCCCCAGGTCCAACGACGTCGCTTGGTGCGTCAACGCGCCGCTGCTGATGCGTTCCACACCGGTCGCAGCAATGGCAGCGATGGTGTCGATCGTAACGTTACCGGAAACTTCCAATTCGACGTTGGGATTCAATTGATCGCGAAGCGCAACGGCGGCTCGAATGTCATCGAGTGAGAAATTGTCGATCAAGACGATATCGGGGCCGGCCGACAGAACATCACGCAATTGATCCAGCGTGTCGACTTCGATCTCGACGATCGACGGGGCCGTCATTCGCTGGACCTGACCGCCACGCCACTTCAACGCTTTTTCGACCGCTTCCCGAGGCGACATCGGCTGGCCAGCGGTACCACCGAGTTGCAAGTGGTTGTCCTTGATCAGAAATCCGTCGTACAGCCCGCGACGATGATTGCGACCGCCGCCACAAACCACGGCGTACTTTTCCAACAACCGCCAACCGGGCGTCGTTTTCCGGGTGTCAAAAACAGACGCCTTTGCCCCGGCGATCGCATCGACGTACGTTTTGGCTTGCGTCGCCACGCCGCACAGACGGGACAGCAGATTCAAAATGGTCCGTTCACTGGTCAGCAAGTCGCGGACATTCCCACGCAACCGCGCGATCGCTTGTCCGGGAACCAACGCGCTGCCATCGTCCGAGAGCACTTCCAATTCTAGGTCGGCTTCGAATTCATCGACGATCCACGGCAAGATCGCCAACCCGGCACAGACGCCCGATTCCCGCGGCACGATTTCACACCCGCCACGTTGCTCATCATCGACCATGCAAACACTGGTCCAGTCGACCGAATCGCTGAGGTCCTCGGCGATCGCCAGTCGAACTAGCAAGCGGGTGTCGTTCTCGAGGGACGAATCGGGGGTGACGGTGACGTAATCGGACATGACGGTTTGGTGGGGTTGGGAAAAACGCTAGCAACATCTATTTCGCGAAAGTCGACGGCAGACCACTCCTGGCGCCTTGCGGCTCACGCAACGATGCAAAAACATGAAGGCGGTGGCAGAAACTCTAACGCGACACAGTGGCGGCGTCCAAGCAGGCGCCGCAGGAGACGCCAAAAAGGCGAATGCGGATGAACGCTGAAACGAACAAGAGTTTACCATCGCTGCTTCATCCGGCCATTCAGAACGCGACCCGTGCGCTGTCATTGATCGCAATCGTCGGATTGGCGTTGTATTCGGGTTGGGCGGCCCGAGGTCGCCACCACGACGAGTCTCCTATCACGCTGCATCCCTTCCAAGTCGATCTCAATCGCGCCGCCGTGCACGAATTGATGCTGTTGCCGGGCGTCGGGCCGCGGACCGCCGAGCGGATTTTGGAGGACCGACAAACGAATGGCCCATTTCTTTCACTCGACGATCTCCAACGCGTGCCTGGGATCGGCCCCAAAACGATCCAAGAAATCGCCCCGCATTGCCTGCCGATCGTCGAGACAATCGCACCGCACCAGGAAACACTGTTCGCCGAGCGATGAGATCGCTGCCCGTTAGGCTGACGGAGAGACCCGTCGGGCGTCGCGACGATCGGGTTTTGGTTTCTCACGTTTCGACCCTCCCCTTGCTGCGCTCGACCCTTTTTGCCAGGGCAGCGGACTTGGGCGATGCCCAAGGCTATGGATGTAAAGGGCCGTTGGCCGAAACCATCCACTCAAAATCGATCTGACATGCAAAAGATCTGTAGATACTAATGCTGCCAGGGAGGGTGACTCTTGCAGTGCATCGGCAGATCGTTTTCAGATCAGCCGCTTGGCCGCGTCGCACAACGCTTGCGCGTCGGTCTCCGACTCGGCTTCGGCGATCATCCGCACGATCGGTTCGGTGTTGCTGCCGCGAACCAGCAACCAGCGATCGGGCCAGGCCAGACGCAGCCCGTCGCTCTCGTCGGCGCTGGCATCGGCGTATTTTTCGCGCAGTTTCTGAAAAAGCTCCGGCAAGCCATCGGTCGACACCGCGGCTTTGTCTTTACAGATCGCCAGTTTCGGCAGGGCATCGGCTAATTCCGCCAGCGACTTTCCCGTCGACGCCATCAGATCCAAGACCTGGGCCATGGCGACAAAGCTATCACGGACGTAACCGACACGCGGGTCGATCGGTCCGCCGTTGCCTTCGCCGCCATAGGTCGCCTTGCTGGCGATCATCTTGTCGGCGACGTTGGCTTCCCCGACGGCACTGCGATAGGCAGCAACTCCGGCCGCCGCGGCCAAACGCTCGCTCATTCCGCTGGTGGCCCCGTTGATCACGATTGGACCGCGAGTGGCGTCGTCAGCCAGCGCGCGTTGAACACACAGCGCCAACGTGTACTCTTCGCCGATGTAGCGTCCCTCGCCATCGATCAACGCCAACCGATCGGCGTCGGGATCTTGGCAGAATCCCACCACACATCCCGACTGGGCGACCGTTTCGGCGACCCCGGCCAGATTCTCGGCGGTCGGCTCGGGGACATGTTCAAATTGGCCGTCGGGTGTCTCGCCCAACGCGGTCACGTCGCAACCGAGCGCCGTCAACAGTCGCACACCCAACAAGCCTCCGGCCCCGTGATTGCTGTCGATCAGCACGCGGAACTTTGCCGCCCGGATCGCATCGACGTCCACCGTCTTCAGCACAGCCTCCAGGTGGGGCGCGTGTGGATCGGGTTCCGTTTGAGCGTCTCCGATTTGGTCGAACGGACACCAGGCGGCGGTCCCGTTGAGATACGCATCACGGATTTTCGCGCCGGTGACCGCGTCGAGCACCCGCCCGTCGCCGCCGAACAGCTTGATGCCGTTGTACGGCGGCGGGTTATGGCTGGCGGAGATCTGGACGGCCCCGGCGGCACCCGTTTGCTTCACCAGCACACCGATGGTCGGCGTCGACGCCACATCGGCATCGATCACGTCGCGACCACACGCCCGCAGCGACGCGACGATCGCGTCCCGCAGCATCGGACCGCTGCTGCGGCCGTCTCGCCCGACGATGATGCTGCCGGCAGGCAATTCCGCCGCGAAGGCCGCCACAAAGCTGCCCGCGACCACGGGCGTCAATGTTTCGCCGACAATTCCGCGTAGTCCGCTGACACTGATGATCAAATTGCTCATCCAAAGGTTCCGATTGCGCTAGAGATTCGGGACAAGGCGCCGTTACCGCCCATGGCACTTGACCGACCGGTCATTCGGACCACCGGTCGTTGCAAAGCACATCAAAAAACAAATAGAATCGCCAGCAACAGAATCGACAAGAAGACGTTTTTGCCTCTCCCCTTCAACACAGGCACCCTCTTGATGAACGCTACCGATGCCCTGGCCGCCGCAAAACAAGCCTCGTCCGACGGAAAACTGAGCGAAACTGCCGTCGAGAACATCCAATGTTGGCTGACCGAGGATCGCTATGCACTGTACCGCGATCAGGTCGCCGCCGAGATCGCCCAGGAAAAGTGGCAAGCGCTCGACGATGCGTTCTGGACCATTATCCCGTTCGGAACCGGCGGCCGCCGCGGCCGAATGTACCCGATCGGCTCCAACGCCATCAACGACCGAACGATCGGCGAAAGTGCCCAGGGACTGGCCGACTACGTCGTCGAATACCACAAGGGCCAAAAAGACCTGTCGTGCGTGATCGCCTACGACACCCGGCACAAATCGCGACACTTCGCCGAGCTGTGTGCCGGCATCATGGTCGCGGCGGGATTCAAGGTGTATTTCCTGGACGACTACCGTGCCACGCCGCAGCTGTCGTACGCGGTCCGTTACAAACAGTGCGATTGCGGCATCATGGTCACCGCCAGCCACAACCCGCCCAGCGACAATGCCGTCAAAGTCTATTGGTCCAGCGGCGCCCAAGTGCTGCCGCCACACGACAAGGCGATCATCGACAGGGTGATGAGCTGCGAAGAAATTCGCGTCACGCCCTTCGACCAGGCACTGGCCGACGGAAAAGTCGAAATGATCACCCAAGAAATCGACGAGGCGTTCTTAAAAGTCACCTCCGAGCAGGCATTCGAAGGATCGCGTGACGTTCGGATCCTGTACACGCCGCTGCACGGTGTCGGTGCCGAAGCCGTGATGCCGTTGCTGGCCGCCGATGGTTTTTCCGACGTCGAAGTCTATGGACCGCACGCCGAAAAAAGCGGTGACTTTCCCAACGTCCCCGGACACGTTTCCAACCCCGAAAATAAAGCGGTCTTCGAAGCGCCGATCGAACATGCCAAAGCCAACGGATTCGATCTGATCCTGGCCACCGATCCCGACTGCGACCGATTGGGTGTCGCCGCCCCCAAGACCCTGGATGCCTCGGGAGAGTGGGGAACGTTCAACGGAAACCAAATCGGCGCCCTGTTGGCCGACTACATCCTGGGCAAACGCAAAGAAGCGGGCACGCTGTCAGCCGACCACTACGTCGTCAAGACCCTGGTCACGACCGAACTGATCCGCAGCCTGTGCGACAGCTACGGCGTCAAATGCATCAGCGACCTGTTGGTCGGGTTCAAGTACATCGCCGAAGCCATGGACGCCAACGGCCCCGACAAGTTCGTCTTCGGAACCGAAGAATCGCACGGCTACTTGGTCGGACAGTATTGTCGTGACAAAGACGGCGCGGTCGCCTGCATGCTGCTCAGCGAACTGGCTGCCGAACTGAAACAACGCGGCGTGTCGATGCACGACCACCTCGCCGAACTGTATCGCACTCACGGACTGCACCAGGAATACTTGATCAATCTGGTGATGGAAGGCAGCGAGGGGATGGCCGCGATGCAACGGCTGATGAAGGCGTTCCGCGAAACCCCGCCAAAGTCGATGGCCGGGATCCCCGTCACACGCGTTCGCGATTACCTCAACAGCGTCGCCACCGACACCACCACGGGAGAACAATCGCCGCTGGACGGTCCGGTCGGCAACCTGATCATCATGGACCTGGCCGAAGCAGGCAACTATGTGGCCGCACGTCCCAGCGGCACCGAACCCAAGATCAAACTCTATGTGTTCACCAAATTGGCCGCCGACGAGTCGCAAGACCTGGACGCCGCCGCAACCAAACTCGGTCAGCGACTCCAATCGCTGGAATCCGACATGCGAACCTTTGCAAAAGAGAATAGCTGATCATTCAGGTAGGGCATGCTGTGCATGCCGATCGGGCTTCAGGCAAAGCATGAGCGACGCAAGCTGGAAGCGTACGCCACAGTAGGCAGCTACGGCAGTTCCAACAGACGCTTCGATTCTTGTAACAGAAACTCGGCGTCCATGAACGGCTCGTAGCTGATGTCTTGCCAGCGGACGCGACCGGTCGCGTCGATCAAAAACGTACCGTGCAACGGCTGGTCTTCGAAATCATCCCAGCAACGAAACGTCTTGAAGACTTGCTGCTCGCCATCAGAATACAAGGGCAACTCGAGCTTCTTGTCGAACGCTTTGATGCCCGTGATCAGGTCGTCGGTCGTCTCGGTGCTGATACCGACCAGATCGATACCCGCCTTGCGAAACGCTTCCACATGCGGCGCGAACGCGTGCAGTTGGTCGACGCAGTGCAAGCATCCAAAACCGAGATAAAAAATCAAGACTTTGGGGCCGTTGCCCAACTCGACGTCCGTGATGACGTCGCCCTCAGGCGTTTTCGCTTGCCACGATTCGGCCATGTAAGGCTGCCATCGAAACGGCCCCAACTCGTCCAACGGAGGACGCGGGCCGAGATCGCTCGCCGGTTCGGGCTTCTTCCTCCAGTCGCCCTCCGCTCCGACCGACTTCGCCAACTCCGACAGCCCGGCCAAGATCGGGGTGTCCAGATCCGCGTCGGCGGCGACGGTTCGCAGTGTTACAAATTGCTTTTTCGCCTCGTCCTGCTTGCCGTCCGTCCAGAGCAAATCGACCAGCACCGCCAACGGCAGCACTTCGGACGGTCCCGACTTGACCGCCCGCTCGGCGGCTTTGATCCCGGCGGAGCGATCTCCGGCCAGCCCCAGCCACTGAGCCTCCATCGTCGCGTCAAGTTTTGCGGCCTTGAGATGCTTGTTAAACGTCGCCACGTCCTTGCGTTTGGCCGCGGCAGCCGCAGCGACCCGTGCGATCACTGCTCGCAATGAATCCAACTCTTTCTTCAACTCCTTCGGATCGTCAACCTTTGACGTGTCAGCCTCGGTGCCGTCGCGATCGGCCACGTCCAGCAGGCGGCTTTGCAATTCGATTCGTTCGCGCTGCAATCGCCGAAGCGTTTTTGCGCCTTCGGATTTGTGCCCGGCCATGAATTGTGCCACGCCGAGCCATCCCAGTTCATCGCGACGGGTCTCTTGATGATCGGTCGGCAGCAACGACGGACCGCCCATTTCATCGATTAATTTCTGCCACAACCCGAAACGGGTCAACGTTTGGACCAGACGTTGACGCCCATACTTGTGGCTGCCACGTTTCTCCAACGAGTTGTAGTTCGGATGCTGGGGCAACGACACCAGATTGCGTGACAAATCCAAAGCGTCCTCAACGCGGCCAATGTGAATCAGATTGCGAACCAGCCATTCGTTGTTGTGGGCAAAGTTATGAATCTGGTCGGGCATCAATCGCGTGCGAATCATGTGCGCATGATCGACCCGCGCAGAAGCCTCTTGTTGCCAGGCGGCATCGGAATACCGTTTCAGCTTGGAATAGATGTGACCGGGCATGTGCCACATGTGCGCGATGCCTGGACTGGCCGGTCCGCACTGGGCAGCCGAAACGAGTGCGTTGTCCGGGCGTGCCGAATCCCACAAGTGAATTCGGTAGTGATGAGCGGGATGCGCCGGGTTGGCGGCAAAGATTTCACCCAATAACGCGTCGACGGCATAACGGCTGGTCAGTTTGACACCGTAGCGGTCGCCCATCCAAAGCTGGACGACGAGAAATGCTTTGGCTTCGATGTCATCGGGAGACTCGTGCAAGATTTTTTCCAGATCGGCGACGTAACGTTCACCGCGTTTCTTCTTTTCTTCTTTCTCACGGTCCCTCTGGTCTTTCGCCGACTCGCCGTCCTTTTTGCCGTCGCCCTTGTCCTGCTTGGGCAAGAAACGATCGAGCGCGTCGATGTACAGCTTTTCCCGATTCGAAGTATTTTTGGCGGATTTCGCTTTGGCCTGGTCGATAAACCCTCGCGCCCGGTCGTCGTTGTTGACATTGGCCATCGCCATTCCCCAGTACGCGATCGCCAGCTCGGGATCCTCCTTGGCGGCTTGGCGGAACGAACGTTCGGCTTCCAGGTACCAGAATCCGTGAAGCTGAGCGATTCCCTGTTCGGTGAACCCTTGCGCCGCCTCGGACTTGGTCGAGGTGGGAAACTCGATCGGCGCCATCCCCGGCATCATCACCGCGGCTTGTCGTGGGCCTTCGTTAAACGCTTCCCCGTGGTAGCTGTGGCCGGCGGCAACGGAATCGGTCTCCGCAGCATCCGCAGCATCCGCGGCATCCGCGGCATCCGCGGCGTGGAGACCTGCAAAAGTCGATCCGGCGAGAACAGCGGCGCAGAAAACGCGAAAAAGAATCATGTTCGAATGTGGGCCAGTGGGGTGGTGGGATTGGCGGAGGGACCCGAATTGTAATCGATCCAGACGCCACCGGCACCGAATCCCTCCGCACCGTCTGTGACGGCCAGGGCGCGAACCCCAATTGACCGGAGGTGTCCGATCGGTCGCGATCAATGCTACCAGCAGTGTTGAACGGGTCCGGATCGGTCCCCGGCTTGTCTGACTCATGGGGGTCTGTCCGTCGCTCGGTTCGCTTTCGACGGCTGATCCCATGAGTCCATTCTGTGGGCGTTTTGCGGGGCGTTGGGACGATGTCACGACGGATGCCGGCGCCGTTTGGGCTCTGATCGGGCATGCGGCGACGAAACAGACTTGATGGACGCAGCGCGATGGTTCAGGATGAAGCGTCGGCTCCATTCCCTTCGTCAGCAAACCGATGACAGAATCGATCTCCAAAGTGGCCGAGCGTGCGGGGCAATTCTTTAGGGGAAAATCACCGATTCACCAGGCCATGCTGCGTCTGACCAAGGCGCTTGGCGAGCTGAAAATCCCGTTCGCGATCGCCGGCGCCATGGCCTCCAATGCGCACGGCCACCGGCGGACGACGGCCGACATCAACATTTTGATTCGCGCCGAAGAATTGGAAAAGTTTAAAACGCATTACATCGGACGCGGCTGGATCAATAAATTCGAAGGCTCCAAGAACTTTCGTGATGCCGTGTGTGCGGTCGATATCGACGCGCTCCTTGTCGGTGGCTACCCAGGTGATGGGCTGCCCAAACCGGTTTCGTTCCCCGAACCGGAACAGGTCTCGGAAGTCAAGGAGGACGGAATTCCGTTCGTCTCGCTCAAGACGCTACTGGAGCTGAAGCTGGCCAGTGGCATGACGGCGCCGCATCGCCCCAGAGACCTTGATGATGTCATTCAGTTGGTCCGCGCCAACAGCTTGCCAAAAGACTTCGCCGACAAGTTGGAACCGTACGTCGCCGAAAAGTTTTGCGAGATGTGGCAAGCGGCGCAGATCAGCGATGAACACTAAGCTCACTCATAGGTCCATTTCAAAATCCAAGGGTCGTCAAACTCCTTTTGCATCGCCTTCAGTTTGGCTTTGTACTTTTCCAGGACATCCGCGTGACCGGAACTGGTTGCCAGGTTCGTCGACTCGTTCGGATCGGTTCGCATGTCGTACAACTCAAACTCCGGTCGTTGCACGTAGCGTCCGACCGTCATCTGCCCGTACGGCGCGTCATCGCCCTTGGCCAATTGGGCTTGCCAGCTGCTGGCAGCCCACAGGTCCGACGCGAATGGGTAGGGAAGCGGGTGGGCGATGTTCCAGATCAATTTGTAGTCGTTGTCGCGGACGACGCGCATCGGATAGTACATCTGGATTTCATGAAACGTGTGCGAGGCCATGATCGTTTCATGATGCGGCTTCGTCGGATCGGCCAACACAGGCATCCATGATTTGCCGTGGTACGAAACAAACGGCTTGTTTCCGTTTCGATTCTCCTTCAGCGCCTCGTCGCGTTCTTTCCAGAACTTGTTGGGATTGAGTGGGTTCTTGGGGCCGTTGGTTTTGGCGTCCAATCCGCCGGCAAAATCGAGCAGGCTGGGCGTGATATCGATGTGACTGATCAACGCTTGGGATTCGACGCCGCGGCGGGTTTGATACGGATCGCGGACGACAAACGGCACCCGTAATCCGCCTTCGTAAACGGTCGTTTTCCCACCGGCGAACGCCATCCCATGGTCACTGGTGAAGACGATCATGGTTTTGTCGAACAAGTCGGCCTCTTTCAAGATTTCGACCAATCGCGCCACCCCCGCGTCGACTCGCGAACAGGACTGGTAGTACTGCGCCAACTCTTCGCGCGTTTCAGGCGTATCGGGCAAGAACGGCGGCACGGTCACATCGGCAGGATCAAAAAAGACTTCGTTGACACCGGGGAACGATCCGCGATTCGGTTTGTTCCCGAACAGGTTCGGTTTCAGCTCTCGCTCGCTGGACTGATCCACCCCGCCGCCGCGGTGGGGATCGGACGTCGCAAAGTACAGAAAGAACGGCCGTTCGTCGTCACGATTGGTCAAGAATGCTTTGGACGTCTCGGCCATCTCGACGGCGTTTCGTGAATTCGCGTTGAGGTAGGTTTCGAACTGATAAACCGTCTCCGGAGCGACGTGGTACTTTCCGATCTGACCGGTGCGATAGCCGGCTCGCTGCATCACGCGCGGCAGCGCGAGTGAAACGACGTCATGAAACGACGCGAATTTGTGGTAGTGATGTTGGTGCCCGAATTGTCCGTTGCGGTGATTGTGCAAACCGCTCATCACCACACTTCGGCTGGCGCTGCAAGACGCGGTGGTCGCAAACGCGTTTCGGAAAACGACGCCATCGGCAGCCAACGCGTCGATCGCCGGGGTTCTCGCAGCCGTGTCGCCGTAACAGCCGAGCGTCGGACTCTCATCGTCGGTGATGATAAAGATGACGTTCCGTTCGGCGGCGCGGCCTGCCGTTGTCAAGGAGAGCCAAGAAGTCAGTGCGACGAGTAGAGAAAACGCAATTCGTGCGGACATCGGAAATTTGCTTGGGGGGCGAGAAAGGAGGGGAACCATGGCAGACTCGGTATTCTAATCGAATCCAGACCGTCGAGCGCGGTGGGGCCGGTGGCAGCTGGAAAGCCCGAGGGCTCGTGGCCTATTCCGCTAAATCGACAAGGTCTTGACCAGCGCAGGGCCCGTAGGCTCGCGCCAGTCGGCTGATGCTCAATTGACATCAGCCGGTTCGCGCTAGCGCGAGCGGCACCCATCAATGTCGATTCAGCGGTATTGCGCCCGCGCGCTGACGCAAACAAAGAGCCGCAGGAGGCCGCGGAACCAGGAAAACGCGGGTTTGTTAGATGCCCATCTGCGCCAACATGTCGGCGATCCGGCCGACGGTTTGGGTCAGCACGGGATGGGACTCCTGGAACGCATCGGTTTGCTCCTGCAACCGTTTGGCCAGGGTCGCCGAATCGACTTCCTGTTCGTCCAGGGTGCCGGAAATCTCAGCCACGGCACGACGAAGCCGCTCCGCCTCATCGGGCTCCAGGGTCTCAATCGACTCCAGCGCCGTATGCAGTTGTCGGAGGGCTTCTTCGAGTTCGTTTCGCATTGCAGAGCTGTTCTCGCCAAATCGCTTTCACAGGGGTGGGACACACCTGATATTAGACTATTCCGTGGACGCGTCTGCAAACTCCCCCAAGATATCCATCGTGGAGACAATTCCGACCAATCGGCCGTTCTCATCCAGGACCGGCAAGTGGTGGATTTGATCCTTCAGCATTCTTCGCACCGCTTTGATGATCGTCGCCTTGGCGTCCACCGTCGAGACCGATTCGCTCATGAACGACTGCACCGACTCACTGCCCATGCTGTGGATCAGTTTTTCCACCAAGAACCGTTGGCTGGCCGGATCGGCATGATCCAGCTCGTAGACGTCATCATCGACATCGCGGGTCATGTCGACCAAATCCGACGTCGACAGGATTCCGACACAGTGATCATCATTGTCGACCACCGGAAGCGTGGAGACACGGTTTTCTTCCATCAAGATCAAGGCTTCATGAATCGTCCCCGCCGCGTTGATCGTGACGACATCACGGTTCATGATGTCTTTGATTGGCCGGGTATAAACATCTTGTTGGGCAACCATCGTTGAGTCCCTTGTGAAAAAACGTCGGCGAGTGCAGAACTTGTTATACCGATCGCTTTCCGCACATGCCGTGCCAGCAAGAACAAAAAATGAAAGTCCGACGATCACCGCACAGAAACGTGCGTCGGCGTCACAGGGTGTGCGTTCCAATTCAACGCTTCGGCTGCCGCGAGCGACTATGACACACTCAAGCGACCGGAACCACAATTCGCTTGGCGATCCCGTGGATATCCTGCATGATCAACCGGGTTGCCTGCGGATCGGCCGACTCGGCGAATCGCTCCATCGCCAACGTCGGTGTACTGAACTGCGGCAGCCCCAGCGAACCGCTGGTTCCGCGAAGCCAGTGTGCCAGCGACGCCACGTCGTCCCATTGCTGCCGATCAATGGCAGCATCCATGTCCAACAGTTTGCCGTCCAATCGCTGCAGGAAATCGATCACGATCTCGCGGTACTCCGGGTCATCCATCGGCAGCGTGGAGTGAATCGGCTGCTCGGGTTGATCTGCTGATTCGCTTGAAACAGTTGGCACCGAAACGGCTCCTGAGGGAACGTCTTGCCGCGGCGACTCTTGCCGGGGCGTCTCGCGACTCGGCTCGATTGTCTCAAGTGGTGAATCGGCGACGTCACCGGGCAGATCGATGCGTGAGGCGAGGTTGTGCAGTCGTTTCAGTGGCTGCTGACAGGCGGCGGCATCACCGGCCTTGGCGTGCCGCTCGAGGGCAAAGGCGGGATCGACGAACTGTTCAAAGCCCGCGCTTCCGCTGACGCCTTTGAGCCAGTGTGATTCAGCGGCCAGGGCATCAAAGTCACAATCGTCGAGCAGCTGATCGAGCTGGGGCAATCGCGAACGCAATGCGTCGACAAAGTCCTGCGCGATTTCCAAGAAGTCGGGATCATCCAGGGGATAACTGCACGTGATTCTCCCTTCGTCTTCGGCGGCGGTCTCAACCGGCGGGTCGACCGCACCACTCTCCGGTGAGGGCACGGACTGTAACTCGTCGGCCATGGACTCGTCGGCCGTGGCCCCATCGGCCTGAGTGGCCTCGGTGGTTACTGCGCCCGGTTCGTCTCCGAGTTCCTCGGCCAAGGTTTCCAGCAGATGATCGATTTTGATCGGCTTGGACAAGAACCCGCTGCAGCCCGCATCGAAGCACTTTTCCTGATCGCCCTGCATCGCGTTGGCGGTCAGTGCAAAAATCGGTTTGCTGTACCCGGAGCAACGCAACTGGCGCGTCGCGGTGTAACCGTCCATCACCGGCATCTGCATGTCCATCAGGATGATGTCGAATGACTGTTCGTTCGTCGCGTCGATGGCCTGCTGGCCGTTTTCCACCGCGACAACTTCGGCGCCGGCTTGGCCGAGTACCAACTGCAACAGTTTTCGGTTGGGAGAACCGTCGTCGGCGACCAGGATCTTGCAGGGCGGCAACTGCCGCACCTTGGCTTTGCCCGACGCGGATTCCTCTTCGGCCTCGGCCTGGTCGGCGGGGTCAACCAGTTCCAGTTCGTCGGCGCTTCCGATGGTGATTCGAATCGTAAAGGTGGTGCCTTCGCCCGGTGTGCTGACCAATGAAATATCGCCGCCCATCGCTTCGGCGAGTTGCTTGCTGATCGCCAGCCCGAGCCCGGTGCCGCCGAACCGCCGGGTGATCGACGTGTCCGCTTGGGCGAACGGCTCAAACACCTTGGCTTGGGCTTCGGGTGAAATCCCGATCCCGGTATCGGTGACGTCGATGGCCAAGACCAGGTTTTCGTCGCTTCGTCGCTTGGACGCGTCTTGATCGATCCGCGCGACGATTTCAACACCGCCTTGGTCGGTAAACTTGATCGCGTTGCCGGCGAGGTTCATGATCGCTTGCCGCAGACGAACCGAGTCGCCCTGCATCGTCTTGGGCAACAGACCTTCATTGCGGAATTTGAGCGAGATGCCTTTCTCGTCGGCCTTGCTGCGGAGCAAGGAAACGACTTCTTTGATCAATTTGTACGGCGAGCAAGGCCCCAGTTCCAGTTCCATCTGCCCGGATTCGACCTTGGACAAATCCAAGATGTCGTTGATCAACGCGAGCAGGTGTTCGCCGCTGCCATGAATCGTATCAAGGTATTCCTGGCGATCGGTCACGGACGTGTCGAACCCGCGACGCAGCACGTCGGTGTAGCCCAAGATGGCATTCATCGGCGTTCGGATTTCGTGGCTCATGCGTGCCAAGAACTCGCTCTTGGCGCGATTGGCATCGTCGGCGGCGCGCTTGGCGACGGTCAGATCACGTTTGGTTTCCTCCAATTGAGTCACGTCATCGAAACTGACCAGCACGCCACGACACTTGCCTTCGCTGCCCTGCACGGGCGAGGCGTTTGCGATCAGCGTCCGAGCCGGTTGTCCGGGTTGCTTCAGCTCGATCATGCCCCCCGAAACCACCGATTCGGAGATCACCGCTTCGTGCCACGGCGAACCTTCCAGGTGATCCAAATTCCAGGGCAACTCGTCTGCTTTCTTGCCCAATAGCTTGTCGGCTTCGCTGCCGACCCAATCGGCGAAGGACTGATTGGCCAACACGACACGCCCCTGTCGATCCAACACCAGCAGACCTTCGGCGAGATTGTCGAGTGCCGTCCGCACTCGCTTGGGAACCGTTTTGGAGGGATCCAAGTGGGCCAGCATCTTCTTCAAGTAGAGCTGAAACAGCAGAAAGCTCGCTAGGCAGACGAATACGGTCAGCAGCATCCAAGGGTCGGTGAACGTTGCCATCCAACTGTCGTCATGCAACGAACGAAAACACAACTCCACCGCTCCCCAGCGGTCCTTGCCGCTACGAATCGGAACGCGGACGTGCGTGTCGGTCGACCGACTCGATTCATCCTTCGGCCAGACCGATTCGTGATGACCGAACACCGACACCAAGTCTCCGTTGGCCCGGCGAACACCAGCGGAAACGACATCATCGTTTCGCTCGACCACCGCCTCAAGCAATTGGTCCAAGCGACGGGTTTCGCCGTACGAGATGTATTCCGAACTGGTCAGCGCGATTGTTTCGCAAAGATTACCGCGTCCTTCACGAATCGCCGACTCGCGTTCCGGCACCAGTCCCAGCATCATCGCTCCGGACAGCACCGACAGCAGCATGCAGACCAACCCGAGCGAGATACGCGTTTTGGCGTTGAGTCTCAAAAAATTCATATAACGGTTTCCCCGGATCCCGTTGGCTGAAGCACTGGCTGGAGCACTGGCTGGAGCACCGTCTGGCCCTCCGTCTCAACCGGTCCGCTGTTCTCTCGTTCTTTTTCGGTCTTGTCCAACATTTCTTCTAAAGAGTCGTCGTCCGTGTCGTCGTCATCGTCCAATTCGTTCAGGACAAGCAGTGGGTCGACAAAACTCCAGGCCGGTAAATGAGCCAATAAGCTGGTCGCCAACAAACCACCACGAACGGTCCACATCACATAGCCGACCGAAAGGGCGCCGGAGAAACCCGCGAACGTGCCTGCGAAGTAGTACGGCGCGATATCCGATTGTTTGATATCGTCTTGCAGATTCTCCATGTCGCCCCAAAGTAGCTTGCTGTCGAATTTGGCGATCCCAAGGATTGAAACACTTGCGCGGGTTGAGTCGATTCGTGACTGGCGGCTGACACGGCCAGTCTCGCTATCGGACAAACTGGCGATTCGCTCCGACTCCTGGACGGCATCGGTCAGGTCCGGCGTGCTGGTGGGCATGATGCTCAGCGTCAAGATTTCGTCGTCCGTCGTCTGAATGACCGCGCCTCCGGTCAACACCAACGGAACGTCAGGGTTCAGAATCGCGTCTGGAAGAATCGCCGTGGCAAGCTCTGATTCACTTTCGCCCTCGGAATCCTCTTCGTCGACCGGCGGTTCCGGCAATGTTTCCGGCTCAGGTTCTGGATCGGGGCCGGCACTCAAAATGTCCGCCGGTGTGACCTCGCTGAGGTCGTTGGGCTTGGCGACTTGAATCGTGACCGTCGTCGGGGCGCTCGTCGCGATACCGTCGGTCACGGCGTAGGTAAACGTGATCGATCCCGTGAAGTTTGCCGCCGGCGTGAACTGAAACGAGCCATCGGCGGCCAGTGTCAGTGTCCCCGTGATCGGCCCCGAGACAGGGATCACCGTCAACGCATTGCCGTCCAAATCGAAGTCGTTGGCGAGCAATCCGCCGGCACCGATGGTCAGTGTTTTGCCGACTTGCGTGACAAAGTTGTCGTCCGCTGCCGTCGGCGCGTCGTTGACGGTCACGATGTCGACGCGAGCCGTTGCCACGTTGCTGTTGGCTAAACCGTCATGGGCGACGAATTGAATCAGCCGAGTGGTCGCGTCCGGATTGGCCGAACTGTTGTTGTAGGCAATCGTTCGCAGGACTTGCTGGTAGTTGGCGACCGTGTCAGTTCCGGAAAGTGTCAACGTGCCGGCGGCATAGGTGGCGGTGATGGAGGTTCCGCTGGTGTCCGCCGAGAGCGATTCGCTGGCCCCGTCGAACATGTTGCTGATCACGACGGACAGTTGGGTCAGGCTGGGCGAATCAATGTCGGCGAGCACTGCGTCGGCCGAGTCGGCGATCGCGACCGGCCCGCCGCCTTCGGTGAACGTTGTGTCGAAGTCTGCACCGGTCGCACCGCTGGAATTGTTCGCGTCCAGATCGATCGTCGGAGCCGCATTGACGGACGTGAGATTGACGGTGACCGAACCGAGATCATTCAAAGCACCGCCGCTGCCCTGGGCCCCCGCATTTCCGTCATCGAATGTGAAGTCAACTTGAACGCTCGATGGCGGCATGACGCTGCTGTTGGCATACGAAATCTGTTGCAGGACGCTGTTCACCCGTGCGGCAGTGGCGTTGCTGTTAAACGTCAGTACCAACAGGCCACCGCTGTTCGTGGTGACGGTTCCGATGGTGGTCGCGCCGACAACCAGGTTGCCGCCCTGGACCAACGGATCAAGCGTTCCGCTGCCGTCAAACACGTCGTCGGCGTTGGCGCCGCCGTTTCGCACCAACGACAGGGTTGCCCCGCTAAAGTCATCGGCCGCCCCCAATTCCGCATCCGCGATGGTGGCGTTGTTGTCCAAGATCACCGCCGATCCGCCTTCGACAAACGTCGGTGTATGGTCAAGGCCACTGAACGCCGGCGAATCGTTGACCGAGGCCACGTTCACCGTTACATCGCGCGCGGCGCTGGTGCCGCCGTCGCCGTCATCGAGTGTGAAACGAATGGTTCGCGACGAATTGGTGGGTTGGTCGGTGTCGGTGTTCCGGTAGGTGATGTTCTCGATCAATGCGTCGCTGGAGATCGCTGTGGCGTTGGCGTTGAACGTGACCACCAAATCCGCACCGGCGGTGCCGCCGGTCATCGTGCCGATCACGACGGGGCCGCCGCCAAAGTCATACAAGACACTGCTGCCGGAAACGCTGATGTTGCCCACGCCAGGGCCTTGATCGCGGACGGCCAAGACATCTTCGGCGGCATCACCTCCGGCGAAAACCGACACGGTCAGGTTTCCTGTGTCGAAGTCTGTCGAGTCGCCATCGCTGACCGTAACGTTGGTTCCCTGTTCGATCACCGTCGCCGCATCGCTTTCGCTGTAATTGAGCGTGTCGCCGGCCAGGTTGTTGATTGTCGGAGCGACGTTGACCGCAATCGACGTGCCCAACGAGAAATAGTTTCCGTCAGCCAGGTTGACGCCCGTGAACGTGACGAGCTTGGATCCCGCGTTGTAACTGGTTGCGGCAACCAGCGACGCACCGCTGCTGAAATCCGCATCGCCATCGACAATGAGATTAAAATCCGCCGCCGTTGTGCCGGTGTAGGTCAACCCGCTCAGATCAAACGTGATCGTCGTGGTTCCGACGTCGCCCGTCTCGTCGACGCGCCAGATGCGGGCGAGTCGATCCGCCACGCCTGCCGGCTCTGCGGTCACTTCACCCAACGCAGCATCGTTGTTCCCCCACATCAGGAACTCCCGATCGTCCTGGTTGGACGCGGCCGACATCGTGACGATGGCATCGCCGTTGTCGGATCGAGATTGTCCCTGAGCCAGCATCGATGCGTTGTCTTGTCCGATTCCGGCGATGTCGTTGTCGTATCCGGTGTTCGTCGCAGCGTTCCAGACGACCGCCCCCATCGAATCGAGGTAGTTCGTGCCGGTGGTTTGATCGAGCGTGAGACCATATTTGATGGCCAGATACGAGTCCACTTTTAATCGATCCGTCGCACTGAGGTCCGTCTTAAAGATCACGATTTCGCCGACGTCCAGATCATCGTTGAATCCTCCGCCCGGATACTCACCCAAGAAGAATTGCCCGAATTGAGTGTTGTCCAGTGGAGCGCCGACGCTTGCATTTCCCGATGCGGTTTGCCGACCATCGATGTTGATGCTCAGGCCGGCGGGACTGCCGGGCGCCGTTTGGGCATTGATAATGTGGTATCCGGCACTCGGCGCCGAAGCGGTCAATTGATCATTCGTCAGATCGCCAAAGTCAAATCGAATGTCGTCTTCGAGATTCACCCGGTTGCTGAGCGTGTCAATCCACTGCAACATCACTCCATTGGAACCGTTGGTGCTTCCGGCGAGGAAAAGGGAGGCGGAATCGGTTCCAAAGAGGTCGGATCCCAAAACGGTGAGGTCCGCCAAATGATCATCGATGCCATCAAACGAAATGATCGGGTTAAAATTCAAGCCGGACGCGATCAGATCGGGGCGCTGAGTGGCGAGGACTTGTTGCAGATCGGACAGCGTCGCGTTGGTGACCTGGTTTTCCCATTGGCTGACCCCGCCCAAGCCGATGGTGACACCGGCGTCAGCCCTCAACCACAACGCCAGACCGCTCAACACGCCTCCCGGTGCACCTTGCACGACGTTGACCGTGGCGTCGTGATTCAAACTGACCGCGCCATCGCCGTCATTGACGGTGAAGCGAATCGTACGTGTTCCCGTGGTCGCGGCGACGGTGTCCGTATTCTCGTACGTGATGTTCCGCAACAAGGCAGAGGTCGCTGTCGCGTCGGCGGATGAATTCAGCGTCACGACCAGGTCTGCGCCGCCGCTGCCACCGGCCCAGGTTCCGATCAACACCGATCCGGCACCAAAGTTGTAGAAGACGCTGGAGCCCACGACGCTGATTTCAGTCGGGTTTGTTCCCTGGTTGCGAATCGCCAGCACGTCTTCACTGGCGTCGTTTCCGGCGGCGATCGAAACCGACAGGCTACCCGAGTTGAAATCGGCCGAATCGACGTCAGCCACTACCGCATCACCGCCCTGGTCGATCACCAGGGCACCGGCACCCTGGATGTAGGCGAACCCGTCACCGGCGATGTCAGCTAACGTCGCCGCGTCGTTCACCGCTGCGACGTTGACGGTGGTGTCATGGTCGGCGCTGCTGCCGCCATCGCCATCGTTGAGCGTGTATCGAATCGTCCGCGACGCGGTGGTCGGGTTATCGGTGTCGACGTTCTGGTAGGTGATGTTCTCGATCAAGGCGTCGACGGCGGTCGCGTTGGCATTGGCATTGAAGAGCACCACCAAATCCGCACCTGCAGACCCACCGCTAGACGTGCCGATCCCGACCGGACCGCCGCCGAAGTCGTACAGCACGTTGCCGCCGGAAAGGGAAATGTTTCCGACGCCCGGACCTTGATCACGGATTGCCAGCACGTCTTCGGATGCATCGCCACCGGCGACGACCGACACGGTCAAACTGCCCGCGGCGAAGTCGGCTGAATCCACGTCGCTGACCGTCACGTCCCCGCCTTGCTCGATGACTGTTGCCGAATTGCCTTCGGTGAAATTGAGCGTGTCACCGGCCAGGTTGCTGATCGTCGGGACGTCGTTCTGTGCGGCAACGTTCACCGTGGTGTCATAGTTTGCAGACGTTCCGCCGTCGCCGTCGTTGAGCGTGAATCGAATCGTGCGGGCGGAGGTCGTGGGATTGTCGGTGTCGGTGTTTTGGTAGGTGATGTTTTCGATCAACGCATCGGCCGACACGGCGGTGGCATTGGCGTTGAAGGTCACGACCAGATCGGCACCCGCCGTGCCCCCGGTAAACGAACCGATCACGATCGGCCCACCGCCGAAGTCATACAAGACGTTGCTGCCGGAAACGCTAATGTTTCCGACACCCGGGCCCTGGTCACGGATCGACAGCAGATCTTCGCTTGCATCACCGCCTGCGAGAATCGCCACCGTCAGATTGCCGGTGTCGAAATCAGCCGAATCGCCGTCAGTCACGACCGCGTTGACGCCCTGCTCGATGACTTTCGCCCCATCGCCTTCGCTGTAAGAGAGCGTATCGCCGGCCAGCCCGGTGATCACCGGAGGCCCGGCACCGACGGCTTGGAAGTTGTTGCTAAATGCCGCTGTATTGTTGCCGGAATTGCGATGCGTTGCGGTGATGTAATCGCCGACAGGAACGGTGGCGGTGATTAGCGAGGTAAACGTCCCGGAACCGTCGGTCACGAACGTGTCGCTGCCGAGATAGACCTTCCCTTCTTCGGTGGCCGACGTGGGATTGGAGAAGAAATCGACTATCAAGGTGACTCCTGGTCCTTCGGAGTACGTGCCATCGATGCTCAGCGTCGTCCCCGTCGTAGCGGCATTGGCCAATGTCAGTGGCGTCGGTTCCGTGTTGGCGCCACTCGCGGGAACCAGAAAGATGCCAGATCCCGAGACATCGAAGATGCTGTTGCCGCTAATCAGGTTCCCGGTACCACCACCGAGTTCGATACCATGTTTGAGCGGTTCCAACGAGGAGATCGTGTTGCCTTCGCCCGGATCGCTCCCCCCAAAGACGTTATTGTTCCCATCACTCACTATGGCACTGGCCTCGTTACTCATCGCCAGCGATGAATTGCCGTCCCGATCGACTCCGATTAAGTTTCCTTGGATGATGTTGCCGGTGGTCGTGGCGTCCTTGAGGTGAATTCCCGACTTCTTGTTACCGGAGATCAGATTGCCTTCGCCTGCCCCCGATCCGCCGATCTGATTGTTCGACGATCCGTTTTGGATGTAGATTCCCTCGGCTTGGTTCTGCAAGTTAGACAGGCCGTCGGCGGTCGTCCCGATATAGTTCCCTTGAATCGTGTTTCCATTGTTGCCCGATCCGGCGATCAGAATCCCTTCGAGTTTGTTGCCGGAGATCACGTTGCGGTCGGCAGGCGCGGCACCGCCGATCTGATTGTTCGCCGAGAGAACATTGATCGCGGCGTCATCGTTTGAGATAGCCGACGTACCGGTGATGTTGGTTCCGATGAAATTGCCGACGATCGTGTTGCCGTTGGCGGTGATCTCGATACCACTCTTCTTGAAGCCACGAATATTGAGCCCGCGGATCGTGCTGCCGCTGCTTGCCAGCGTCAACCCATCCACGCTCAAACCAGATGGAAATCCGTCGATGGCGATTTTCAATACCGCGTCGTTGCCCACTGCCAACGTGTTGGCAGATGCCCCCGTCTGTGTGTAGCCGTCAATGACAACAGCTTCTGTAATTGTCGGCAGCGCGCCGAGGATCGCATCGATGTTGATGACATGGGGGCCGGCACCCGCAATATCGAAATGGATTTCATCCAGCCCGACGGTGCCATTAGCGGCGAGGATCGCTTCACGCAACGAGATTTCCCCATCGCCGCCCTTGTTGCTCAGCAACGCACTGATGGTTGACGAGTCGGGTGCATCCAGCACATCGTCGGCCGTCGTCACGATCAGCGACGGCAATTCGAATGCCCCGATGTCATACGCCGCGTAACGCGACTTGCCTCGCTGATCGATTGCCGGCGCGCCGACTGTGGTGCCGTTGTCTCTCGCTTGACTGGTCCTCTGGAGGGCATGAGTCAGCGTGTAGCCACCATTATCGGCCAGCGGATTCAAATTGGGGTCGACGCCGGTGATGTCGCCCGGATCGAATCCCGTGCCTCCGGTTGTGTTCTCAATCAGATTCGATCCGTCGCTGGTGAATCCGCCGAACACATCAGGATTGACCGAGGCCGTGTTGTCTCCGATCAACGTGTTGGTGATCGTCACGACCGGCCCGCTGTCATCGTTGAAGATGCCGCCACCGTCGACCGCGGTATTGGACGCGATCGTGGAATTCACCAAGTTGACGGCCGCTCGCGTCCAAATCCCACCTCCTTCACCTGCCCCCGACACCGAATTGCCGCTGATCGTGACGTTCGTCAGCGAAACGTTCGATGACGAATTCGCGACGTAAATCCCGCCGCCGAATTCGGCCGTATTGTTGCGAATGGTGACCCGATTGAGCGTCAAATCTTCCGTGTTATGAATCCCACCGCCGGTCGGGCTTCCCCCGCCGCCGGTGTTACCGGAGATGTCAACATCTGTCGCGGTAAGCACTCCACCATTGAAAATCGCAGCACCTTGGTCCGCCGTATTGCCCGTCAGCACGACTCGGGCGAGATCGACCACGCCACCAGAACTAACATGGATTGCACCGCCCTTGGTGTAACCACCGCCACCCTGAATCGTCGCATCGGAGAGGTTCAAGGTTCCGTTGACGTCAAAGCTTCGGGAGACGCCGGCTCCGTCAATGATCGTGGTGCTGCGATCGGCACCGTTTAGGGTCAGGTCATCCAGCACCCCCATGTCGGTCGCTAACGCATTCGTATACGTCCCTGCCGGCAGCGCAATCGTGCTCGCGCCGACCACCGCATTGTCATTCAGCACCGCCTGTCGCAACGATCCTTGTGAAAAACGATTGTTCACAAGGTCGTGATCGGCATCAGCGGTGTGAGAGACAGATTGAAAACTAAATCCGTAATCGACGGTCACATTGCTTCCCGAGAGGACGACGCGTGTGACGTGTTGTGCCGTGGTCAACGAGGTCGCATCATCGGAAACGCCCGCTTGCATGCCGCCAAAGTGGGCGCCCGCTGCCCCAGAAAAACTGTAAGAAACGCCATCGAACGATACGCTTCCGGTGTCGCCGAACGTTTGTTCCGCCCAAACATCGCCCTGGGCATAGCCGAAATTGAATCCCGCATCCGGCGCGATTTGCAGCGAATGAACGATCACCCAGTAGGTCCCATCGGCCAAACCGTTGATGGAGTACGCGCCCGTCACGTTTGTGGTATCTGTACCGACAAGACTGTCGCCGGAATCAGGCGCATCAACCGTCGTCCCGTCGTCCAAGTAGATATCGACCGTGACACCGCCGACCCCTACACCATCGTCTGCGACGTCGCCGTTTCCATTAACGTCCTCATAGATCTTTCCGTCGATTCTTGATCCAGCCAGCAAACCGTACCATTCCCGCTGAAGCGGTGAACCGAACGCAATGTCAGTGTCGATTCCGCCGACGACAAATTCCAAATCCCAGTCGCCCCCTAGCGTTTGCTGTCCCGTCTTGTCGTCGCTGGCCGCGACATCACAGTTGCACAGTTCCCCGAGCGACCGCACCAGTGCCCTACCATCATCACTCGCCGCCAAGTCACAGCCGTAGATCAACAGGTCGGCCCCGTCCCGCAGCGAATCGTTCCAACTGGCAATGGATCCAGCGTGGGCATCCAAGTTGTCAATCGAAAGCCAAGTGTTGCCCAGTTGGAACTGGCCTTGGGTGCCGTGTGAGACGAAGTGAACGGCGTCCACGTCCGTGTAGCCGGAGAGGATCTCGCCGACCTGGTCGATCCCGTTGCGTGCCCCGTCGAGCAAATAGATTTCCAAGTCCGCGTTTCCGCGATCGGATCGCAAGTCGTCGAGCAGTTGTTGGTAATCCTCGATTCCCGCATCGACGAAAACCAGTTCCAAACGACGGGATTGTTGCGACTGGTCGTCCGATTGCTTACCGCTTCCGACGTCACTCACCGTGTCGGCGGCAGTAACATCGATCGCTTCGGGCTCGTCCACGTCCACCCCCGTACTTGCCAGATCAACCGGCGGCGCGATCGGCGTTGCACTGAACAGCAATCGCTTCTCCAACACTGCCGCGTCGAGCAAATGCCTGCCTCGGCCTGCCAACGAAGAATCGTTCTTTCGTTTACGACTGAGCCAGGGCATGGCGGAATCTTGGGAGAGCCGGAATCTGGAAGGGGGACGCGTCTCTAAAAAGGTAGGTCAGATTCCTCGGCGTGAATGAGAAACGTCCGAGATCTTGGTAACGAAGGAATGAATTGAATGGGTGTTTCTGATTGTCCGCGTCAATCACCTCCCCTCGCAGAGGGTAGCGGGCGAAGCGGTGCGATCGTCCGCGGCGGTAACGAAAACCTCCGGGCTGGTCTTGTGTGCTTCCTTTTTTCCGGACTCGCTCTTGTCCAGCATCTCTTCGAGTGAATCATCCTCGCCGTCTTGGTCCTCCTCGAACTCATTGAGCACCAACAGCGGGTCGACGAAACTCCACGCCGGCAAATGAGCCAACAAACTCGTCGCCAGCAGCCCGCCGCGAACGGTCCACATCACGTAGCCGACCGAGAGCGCACTGGAGACCCCGGCGAAGGAACCGGCGAAGAGGTACGGCGTGCTGTCGCCCTGCTTGAGTTCCTGCTCCAACTCTTCCATGTCACTCCACAGCAGCTTGCTGTCGAATTTAGCGACTCCCACTAAGGAAACTCCATCACGCGACGACTCCTTGCGATCCCGTCGTGAGCGACTACCGTCCTCGCTGTCCGATGACGTGCGGGCCTCCTCTTCTTCCACAACCGCTTCGGTCTGCGTCGCCGCCCGTGGAGACATCACGCTGAGGGTCAGGAGAGTTTCCTCACCGGATTGGACGACACCGCGCGGCGTGAACACCAGCGGCACCTCGGTCCCCGAATCAGTGGCCGAGATCTCGTTCAACAAGTCCTCCTGCTCGTCAACCTGGTCGGCGTCTTCTGCATCGTCGGCCGGCGGTTCTTCCGGCGGAGCTTCGGGCTCGTGATCGGATCTGACGCTTTGAATGTCTGCCGAACGGATCGGCAAGGAGACTTCAATGACCACCGTAGCCGGCGCACTCGTGGTGATGCCATCGGTCACGGCGTACGAGAAGGTCACCGTCCCAGAGAATGATGCGACCGGCGTGAATTGAAAGGAGCCGTCCGATCCCAGCGTCAGAGTCCCCGACGAAGGTCCGCTGACCGGAACCACGGTCAGAGTGTTGCCGTCGGCATCAAAGTCGTTGGCCAGTAGCCCCGCCGGTCCGCGGCTCAAGGTGCTGCCGGGGTCCATGGTATAGAAATCCGCGACCGCGACCGGTGCATCGTTGATCGGCAGCACGTTGATGTCGACGTTGGCGAGGCTCGATGCCGCCCCATCACTCGCCCCGACAACCAGAGCATCCGCTCCACTGACATTCGGATCACTCGCGTAGGTCAGCCCGTTGGTGGCCGCAAGCGTCGTGTTCATCTGGGCAAGCGACACGTTGACTCTCAGCGAAGAACCGCCGTTGCCAGAAACATTTGCCGCCGTCACTCCACCGGTAATCGTGAGATCCAGCGTCAAGCTGCCTCGGCTGACGTCGAACGAAAACTGCATGGTCCCCGTTCCGATATCGAGATCGTTAAAGCTGATGCCGTTGATCTGCCAGGGAATGTCTTCCGTCGGCGATTGGGTGCCGGGAACGACAATCGTGGGAGCACTGTTCACGGGCGTCACCGTGACGTTCGCGCTGGCGACATTGCTGTCCGCGGAGCCATCGTTGGCGACCAGGCTGATCGTCCGAGTCGTCGGATCGGGAGCCGATGACGCATTGTTGTAGCGAACGGTCCGCAACACTTGCTGGTAGTTCGCGACGGAGTCGACTCCGCTGAGCGTCAACGTCCCGCCCGTGAAGGACGCCGTAATGCTGGTGCCGCTTGTGTCGGCCGACAGGGATTCCGCCACGCCGTCGAGAGCATTGGTGATCGTGGCGGTCAAGGAAGACAATGTCGAGTTGTCGATGTCGGTGATCACCGCATCGGCCCCATCCGCGATGAAAACGGGGCCGCCGCCTTCGACGAACGCGGCATTGAAAGCGGTTCCGGGCGCCCCACTCGAATTGTCGTTGTCCAGATCGATGAAGGCCGGGTCGTTCTGTGGCGTGACGTTCAACTGGATCAGCCCGTCGGCTGGTCCGGCACCGAAGGAGTCTTCGAGATGAACGGTCACCTGCGCGTCAATGTCGTTGTCGGCTGCGGGAGTGAAGGAGACATCCGCGAGCGCTGCATTGACATCAGCGACACTTCCACTGACGGTCCAAACGCCGCTCGTCACGTCGTACGAACTGGTGGATGCCCCGAATGTGCCCGTCGTCAAAACGCCTGCCCCGGGAAGATTCAGCGTTAACGTTGCAGTGACGGCATCTCCGCTATCGGGTTCCGTCACGACGATGTTATCCAACCCAACCGTAGCGTCACCTTCGAGATAGTTCTTAACTTGATTGACGTTCGACGCGACCGGGGCGACATTGCTCGCCGACACGGTGACTTGATGCGTTGGCGAAAACGCAAACGCCCGCGGCCGCGAGAGGCCTGCGGCACTCGCTATGTATTCATCCACGAAATTTCCGGACGCATCAAATCGCAAGACGTTGTCGTTGCCCCTCGACGTGACATAGACCAATCCGTCCGGACCAAACGCCAAGCCTTCGGGATCGTCTAATCCCCCCAGTCCCGCGGTGATAAAGACATCGAGGAATGTACCGGTGGCATCATAGCGAAGCACTTCGTCGGTGACGGTTGATACGACGTAAAACTTCCCGTCAGGGCCGAACCCGAAACTGGCGGAATCGGTCAGTCCACCACTTTGAAAATCGATAAAGTCATCGATGTAGGCCCCCGTCGTTCCGTCGAAACGTAAGATGCGATCGGTTCGCTCGCTGGCGACGTACAAATTGCCGTCGGTCCCGAACGCGAGGAATGCGGCGTGGTCCATTCCGCCCGCACCTGCCACGACAAACTCATCAATAAACGCCCCTGTCGTTCCGTCATAGCGAAGCACATTGTCGTTGCGATGGCTACTGACGTACAGATTGCCGTCAGGGCCAAAGGCGATCCCGTCGGCTTGATCCATTCCTCCACTTCCGGACATGACAAACTCGTCGACGAACATTCCTGTCACGGGATTGAATCGCTGCACATTGCTTGTATCGAATGCGGTGACGTAAAGCAATCCGTCGGCGCCGAAGATCATGTTTCTCGCTTTCGTCAGTGTGACATCGCTGCCGATCCCGGTCTCGAACGTTCCCGTCAAGGCATCGTATCGGTACACCGGCGTGGAGTTTTCAGTGGCGATGAAAAGGTCTGCATCAAACCAGACCCCATCTTCGTCGGTAGCGGAGACGAGGAGATTGTGAGAAAGCCCCGCGACGTTGTAGGTGTGCGTCACGCTACTGGGGTTACCGACATACGTGACGATGCTTCCATCTCCCCAATCCACACGCCAGCTTGTGATGCTGTCGTCGCCGGCGTCGGTTGCGGAAAGATTGAGGGTGTAAACCGTGGATGCAACAGCATTGCTACTCCCTGTGATCGACAACAGGGGACCGGAGTTTTCAACCGTGACGGTGGTGGTCTGGGTCGTGACACCGCCGTTTCCATCGTCGACGCGTAATCCGATGGTGTAGGTCCCGTCGTCGTCGATCCCGAAACTGGCCAGCGTTGCCCAATCGACCGTTGCCGTCGCGGTCGTCGGTTCGTTGGTCTCGCCAAAGTTCCCGTCGTTGTCCAAGTCCCAGGCAAACGTCAGCGTGTCCCCGTTGGCATCGGAGGAATTGGAACCGTCCAGCGAAAGCGAGTCGCCCTCATTGATCGTGTAGGGGGCGCCAGCGGTCAGGTCTGCGACGGGAGCCGTGTTTGCAACGACTGCCGTTCCGTACTGTCTGGCGAAGACGCCCGCCGAGTCGACTTGCCCTGGTTGGTCCCCTTGACCGCTCCACACCACGACGAAGTTGTCCAAATCGTGCATCGCAACCGAGGCGGCGATCTGCGATCCGGACGTGGATTGACTGACCGATTCAACACCGTTGACCTGAAAGTCGGTCGCGTCAAAGGAGATGTACTTCACTCCCATGCCGCTGCCGTCCAACTGTGTGTAGCTGATGACATAGTTGCCTGCCGCATCCATCGCAATCGAAGGCGCTTCCGCCGAACCGACCGAAATGATGCGGTCCGGGAAATTCAACGTCCCGTCGTCCTTCACGGTGCGGGTCCAGATTCCCAGTCCCAGGAAATTGTCCTCGCGGTACACAATCAGATAGTCATTGTTCGGCTTGACCGCGATCGCCAACTGCCGGTCGTTCGCTCCCGGATAGTTGACGTCAAGGCGCGAATTCAACGCCGTCCCCGACCCAAAATCGTACTTGCGAGCGTACGAGCTCAAACCATCCTTCCAAAGCACGACAAATCGTCCGCCCTCGTTGATGTCGATCACGGCGTCGGTTGCCGATGAATCAGTATCCACGGTCAGCAGTGTCGTGGACAACGCGTTCCCGACCGGCGTGGAGGTGTAGTCGAAATTACGTGCATAGATGCCCTCGGTCGCGCCGCTACTTTCCCACGACAGCACGATTTGGTTGACGCTATTACTTGCGATGGAAACGTTGGTTTGGTTGCCCGATTCCGAACCCGCGTTGACCAAAACATCCGCGGCATCGATCGCCGCTCCGCTGGCGTCGTATCGGCGGACGTAAATGCCCGTTCCGTCTGCATCGCCGGAAACGTAGGCGATCGCGAATCGCCCACTGGCGTCGGCGGTGACGACCGGCAAGGTCTGATCCCCGGCGGTGGTGACGTTGACCTGGAATTGCCCGCCCAGCTTTGCCCCCGAAGCATCAAATCGCTGCGCCATCACGGCCGATCCACTCAGATCGGCACTGTAATCGATCCAGGTGACGATGCTGTTGCCCAGTCCGTCGACCGCGACCGACTGGTGTGGGTTGAGGATCGATTGATTCCCCGTCGCCGGCGAATTGACAAGTCGTTCACCCGTTGTCGCGATTTCCGGCGTCGCGAGTAATCCGCTCCACGTCGCATCATAGGATTCGGAAAGGATCGGATCGGATTCAATCCGTCCGGTCGCAAACTCCAATTCCCAGTCGCCGCCGAGCGAGCCGCTGCCGGTGTCATCGACCGACGCGGCGATGTCCGCACCGGTCAATTCGGCCAACGCCTCAAGCGGCCTGTCGGTTTAGTGTATCCACAAAACGAGGGGAGGTGGCTTAGTAGGCATCGTCACGATGTTTGCTATTCTTGGCGGATCGTCGTCGCGATTCACTTCTCACGCAGGGAGGCTTGCCCAGTGAGCCAGAGACAACCCAAGACCAGCTATTGGCAGGAAGCTCCTACACCACGCGGGCAACTGGTCCTCATTCCCACCGCCCTGGAGGAACTCATCCCTCAGGATCATCCCGTTCGCTTGGTCGACGAGATTCTCGATCAGATGGACTGGACTGATTGGGAGGCGGCCTACAACGGCGGATTCGGTCAGCCGCCGATCCATCCCAGCGTAATGGCAAAGATCCTGCTGTTTGCCATGATTCGGCGAATCCGATCCAGCCGGAACATTGAATACGAACTCAAGCATTCGATCGATTTTATCTGGCTTAGCAGCGGTCGCCGCATCGATCACAGCACGATCAGCGACTTCCGCCGAAACAATAGTGATGCAGTCAAAGGCATCTTCAAACAAATGGTCAAGCTGGCGATCAACCTGGGGATCGCCAATCTCTCGGAACTGTGCATCGACGGCACACGCATCCTGGCTGACGCCAACAAATACAAGACTTGGACGGCCAAACGATTAGCCAAAGCACTCGAAGAACTTGACGCGCAAATTGATGAGGCCCTGGAAACCTTCGAAGTCAACGACGCATGCGACGAAGATCTCATCGGCCAGGACGTTTCGGCGGACCGCCTCCCCGCCGCCGTCGCCAACTTGAAGTCACGCCGCTCACAACTGGCCGCTCATCTGGAGACGGTCAATGCGATGGACGAAGTCCGCAGGAAAAATGGGACGAAGGGCCCCGCCCAGTTACCCAAGACTGACACGGACAGTCGCATTCTTCCCAATAAGGAGGGTGGTTACGCAGCCAACTTTACTCCGATGGCGACGACCGAAACGCAGAGCGGCCTGATCGTTGCGGCGGACGTCTTGATCGGCAACGTCGAACACCACGAATTTGCCACCATCGTCGACTGTGTGGCCAACGACTTTGGAATTGACATTAAGCGAGTCATGGCTGACTCGGCTTACACGACGGGCAAAAACCTCACTGCGGCTGAGGAAAAACAGATCGAACTGATTGGCCCGCTTGCCGAAACCAATCGCGAGAACAACCCTGCCGAGCGTTCGGATTTGACTGAGCCCGTTGCCGCCGATCAGATTGATCAGTTGCCGGTTAATCCACAAACCAAACGATTTGACAAAGCAGCGTTTGTGTACGACGAAGCGAACGACTGCTATTACTGCCCGGCAGGCAAAGTGCTTTCACATCGGACGACCGAGAACACGACGCATGGCGACGGCTCTCCGGTGCAGCGAAAGGTTTACACCTGTTTTGAATGCGAGGGCTGCACGCTGGCTGGGCGTTGTCGCAAGAACGTGAAGCCAAAAGACGAGGCAAGCAGCAGCGAGGCATCGTCCCAGGAGTCCAGCGAAGCGACCTCGTCGGACAAGCGAGCGGGCAAGCGACGTGGTCGCAAGCCTGGCCCGCCACGTGGTCGCGAGACGATGCATGATGAGCATGAAGGAGCGCGACGTCGGCAGCGTGCGCGAATGGAAACGCCTGCAGCCAAAGAGGCTTACTCTCGTCGTCAGCATTTCGGTGAAACGCCTTTCGCCGTGATCAAGAGCACGCTTGATATGCGGCGATTCCTGCTTCGAGGTATCGCAGGTGTGAATCAAGAATGGCGCTGGGCGGCGACCGGATTCAATCTGAAGAAAATCATGAGTTACTTGGCGAAGCTGCGCGCCGCCGCGGCGACACAATCGCTCGGAACAGCAAACTAGGGGAGATAGGGGGCATTTCGAACGAAATCCGCCACAAGCGAACGCCACGATCCCGTCAACACGCTTACCAACGACTCTGGATGCCCCGCATAGCACCATAAAAGCCTCGTCCGGAACCAAAATCGAATCAACCGTCCCCAGGAACTAAATCGACAGGCCGCGAGCATCGTCCTGCCGTCGACCGTTTCGGCCAGCTCACAGCCGTACAACATCAAGTCCGCGTCATCACTTAGTGAGCCTGCCCAGCCGGCGAATTCGCCCGCGTATCCGGCCAGATTTCGTTCGTCGAGCACGGTGTTGCCGAGGCGAATCTTGCCGTCGTTGCCGTGCGAAAGCACGTGAACCGCATCGACATCGACATATCCGTCCAAAATCTCGCCGATCTGACGAACACCGTCGCGCGTCGCGTCGAGCAGATAGATCTCCAAGTCGGCGTGCTCGTTGCCGCTGCGAAGATCGGCGATCAATTGTTGATAATCTTGGACGCCCGCGTCGACGAAGACCAGTTCCAATCGCTGTCGCTCGTGTTCGGCCTGTTCTGCATCACCACTCGAATTGCCGGACGGATTGCCAGATGAAGCCGTGTCCGCGGAAGCCATGTCCGAGAAATTCAGTTCGACGGTCGGTACCGCCAACTCGTGATCGGAGGGGACGCCGTCAACTGGGGCGGGCACTACCGGGGTGGCGCTGAACAACAGACGCTTTTCCAACACAGCAGCATCAAGCAGGTATCCGGTAGAACGAACGAAACTTGAGTCGCCAATTGATTTTCGTTTACGCCAGCGCACTTCCTAAGCCCGACAATTCAGATGAGGAACTGATCCATTCACCCCTACCCTAAGTCAGCAATTGGCGAAGATGCGCCAATGAAGCCGAGATGGCGACAACGCCAAGGCAAGGCGTAACGATTGAGCCGTTTGGACGAGTCTTGAAGAGCTTGCCTTTCATTCCGAGGATGCGTGACCGAGTCCGAAATGCGGCCGGCTTGTGCCATCTGCCGGAAGCCAACGACGGTCTTCCGAACCGATGAACGATCAAAGTGTCCCACGTCATCAACTCCACGGACGGAGTGTTTCATGAATCGAACCGTTTGCAAACGCTACATCGCGATCGCGACCTGCTGCTTGGTCGCCGGATCGGCCGGTGCGCAAACGGATGATTTGCCGTCGTGGCTTTCTGCACCGACGCAGCGAAGCCTCGATCCATCGCCGGAACTGACAGAGGTATTCGCCGAACCAATTGTCGGCGACGAAGCGCAGCACGGCATCCGCGTGGCCCAAAACTCCGCCCCAGCGTCAACCGACTCGGGTGCGGAACCACCTCCGTTGACGGTTGGTGCTTTGCCGGACGAGTGGTTGAACGAAACATCGATCGCCAAGTCCGACACCGACACGCCGCTTTCCCCCGAATCGGTACGCCAGTTTTTGAAGTCCCAGGCCGAAAGTTCCCCGATTGCGGACAACTTTCGTCCGTGGTGGGAAACCACCGCGACGGCGCCATTTGAATTGTCGCCTTCCTCGATCGTCGTCGATGGCGACAGCCTGATCCTTGAGACCTTGCGACACAGCTATCGCATCTCGGCGGTCAACGAAAACATCTGCATCGCCCGCACCGGAATCACTCGCGCGGCCGCCGATTTTGATCCGACCGCGTTTGTCGAATCAAAATTCCTGCGCACCAGCGTCCCCACCGGCAGCGACCTCGACGCGGGCAGCAACGTCGACCGTTTGAGAGAAGAAGATTTTTCGTTCTCCGGCGGCCTGCGGCGCAAACTTCAAACCGGAGCCGAGTTTGAGATCGGACAGCAGATCGGGTTGCGCGACAGTAGTTCGCAATTCTTCACGCCGAACAACCAAGGCAATTCCCGGCTGACCCTCAGCTTCAATCAACCGCTGCTCAACGGAGCCGGCCGGGCGTTCAATCGAAGCCTGATCGTGTTGGCGAAGCTTGACACCCAAATCGCAAGCGAAGCCGCCACCACCGCGATCCAAAACCACTTGCTTTCCGTCCAGGAATCCATGTGGAACCTGTATTACCAGCGCGCCTCGCTGCTCTTGCGAATCCGTCATCTCAATCAAGCCAAGTCGATTCACGATTGGCTGGAACAGCGGCAGGGTTTGGATGCCTTGCAAAGCCAACTCAAACGCGCCGAAGCCGCCGTCGCCACACGCAACTCCGAACTTGCCCGAGCGGTGACTTCGATCCGAAACGCCGAAGATCAGCTCCGCATGTTGGTCAATTCTCCCGCACTGACCAGCGACAAAACGGCGGAGATCATCCCGGTGCGTCCCCCCTCGCTGGCCCTGGTCCCCGTGTCGCTAGAAGACGCCGTGGTCACGGCCCTGCAACAGCGGAGTGAAATGAATGAAGTCGCACGCGAGCTGGATACCGCTCGGGTGCGTTTGAACGTCGCCCAAAACGAACTGCTGCCCATGCTGGACCTGGTGTTGGAAACCTATTTCAGCGGACTGCGTGGCAGCCAAGACATCGGCCGTGCCTGGATCGACCAGTTCAGCGTCGGCGAACCGAGCTACAGCGCCGGGCTGCGGTTTGAAGTGCCGTTGCAGCGCCGCGCCGCCAAGGCCAACATCCTTCGCCGTCAAGCAGAACTGCGTAAACTTGCCAGTCGGTTGAGTGAAACGATCGCCAAACTCCATGCCGAGGTCGCCGCGGCGGTCCGCGAAGTCGAAACCAGCCACCGAGAACTCGAAGCACGCTACGTGGCGATGGTTTCCGCACAACAATACGTCGAACTGATCTCCAATCGATGGCGTGAACTGCCCGGAGACGGCTATTCCGCCAACTCCCTGCTGGAGGACTTGCTCGATGCCCAAGACCGCTTGCTGGTGGAGGAAGTCGGATTCGCCAGGGCGCAAATCGACTACACGCTCAGCACGTCACGGCTGAAGCGGGCGACCGGCACGCTGCTGCAAATCGAACCGATCGGGTCGGCGTCCAACACCGTTCCTTGAGTGCCGCGCTGCGAAGCAGCAAGACGGGCGGCCAAAGCCTGCACTCCAGCGCAGGTTGGTGTCCAGCCTTCAGGCGCATCCCCAATCGCTGCGAAGCAGCAAGACGGGGCGGCTCAAGCCTGCACACCAGCAACCGTTGGTGTCCAGCCTTCAGGCGACTCCCACTCGCTGCGGAGCAGCGAAACGGCACGGCTGAAGCCTGCACTCCAGCAACCGTTGGTGTCCAGCCTTCAGGCGCATCCCCACGCGCTGCGAAGCAGCAAGACGGGGCGGCTGAAGCCTGCACACCAGCGCAGGTTGGTGCCCAGCCTTCAGGCGCATCCCGCTGTTTCGCCTCTCACGGGGGCGACTTTCTCGGTGCTGCCAACTTATTGGTGACCTAAGCTTGCCCAGAGCAAGTGATTCTTGCCGCCCGCCTTTGTTTTCCCGGTCTCCATTTGTGCTTGCCGCGACGCCATGAAACTCTGCCACCACCCCTCTAAGCTGCGAATTCGCTCCTTCCAATCCGTCTTGATCGCGATCATCGCACTGTCATGTCGGGATTCCCTCGCCACCGAGGTGCTGGGATACACCGAACCGATCCGGACGATCGAAGTGGCATCGGACGAAACAGGGACCGTCGCCGAAGTGTTGGTCCGGCAAGGCCAGACCGTCGAGCAAGGCCAACCGTTGCTGCGGCTCAACAGCCAAGTCCACTTGGCCCAGTTGGAGGTCGCCAAACAGCAGATGAATGCCGAGGGACGGCTCGATGCGGCCCGGGCGGAAGTCGAATTGACCTCTCAACGGTTGGAAAAACTCCAATCGCTGCGTCAGTCAGGACACGCCCGCCAAGCCGAATTGCAACGCGCGGCCAAAGAATTCCAAGTCGCCCAAGCCAACCTTCGCAGCGTCGTCGAAGAAATGGAAACGCGTCGTTTGGAACACCAACGATTGCTCACGCAAATGAAGCGACGCGAGATTCAGGCTCCGGTCAGCGGAGTCGTCACTGAACTTCATAAAGAACCCGGTGAATTCGTCGCGCCCAATAAACCCGATGTCATCACGCTCGTCCAGCTGGACACGCTGCTAGCCAATTTTTCACTGCTCGGCCCCCAAGCCGAACAGCTGACCACCGGCCAAGAAATCGAACTTCAATTCACCGAATCGGGGCAATCCATCTCCGGCCGCGTCCACTACATCTCGCCGGTGACCGATGCCGAAAGCGGAACCGTTTTGGTTAAAATTGCGATCAGCAATCCGGACGGAACCCTCCGCAGCGGTGCCCGCTGCACGATCCAATTGAAGGATTGATTTCCCGTGTCGACCGAGATCCCCAACGCCGGATCAGGCCTCGCTGCACCCATCCTGGTGGGCGCCGTCACGCACGAATCGGTCCCGCGTGAGACGACGCCGACCCGCATTCACGCGACGCCGCGCGACGTCGCTGATCCGACCGTCGATCCGCCGGTCGTGTCTCCGTTTCAATCGGCCAACACACTCCAGGAAGCCGACCAGATCCTGCTGGAACGCCTCGACGAACTCTCCACCATCCTTGCGGTGGTGCGTTGTCAGCCGAACGCAAACGACAAGTCGCAGCAACTCCATCACTTGCGGATCGACCCGGCCGAACAAAGGTCCCCATCGCAACGGACGCAATTGATTTCGGTCTGTCACCAATCTGCTCTCAGCGGCCAGATTCATTCCCGCCGACAACTTGAGCCCGAACGAGTCATCCTGGCCGTGCCGATCGACACCGGGCGGCAACCGTCCGATGCCCTGTGCTTGATCGCAGCGTTGCCCGCGGACTTGCACGGTTTCACCCGAGCGGTCCACACATTGGCCCAACAGTTCGCCCTCTGGAACGTTCAACATCGCCTGGATCAACAGTCCGCCGTCGCGTCCCATGCCGCCGCCACGGTCGACCTGCTCACCCGGGCGTTGGATTCGAAAACTCGCAGCGAAGCCTGTCAGGTGATCGTCACCGAACTGGCCGATCACTGGAACCTTTGCCGTGCTGCGATCGGAATCGCGACATCGGGGGCGGGCAGTTGCCGATTGGTCGCACTCAGCGATTCGACTCGAATCGATACGACGACCGCCCAGACACGGTCCATCGAAAACGCCATGGACGAAGCGTTGATGCAGGGGTCCATCTCGATCGTCGAACCGACAACAACCCAACTGGACGCGTCGCGCAGCGTCGGCGAATTGGCGCGTCAACATGCCGCCAGCGTCTTGGCCGTGCCGCTCGTCGATGAATCCAGAGACACGTGCGCCGTGTTTCTGGCGATCTTGGATTCCGAATCGCCTGTCCAGCCGATGCGACAATTCTTCGAAGCGGCCGGTCCGTCACTCGGGGCGGTGTTGCACGCACACGATCAGCGTCGTTCAACCGATTTACTTCGTCGCAGCGTCCGAGCGGTCCGATCACGCGGTGGCGTGATTGCGTTGACGGTCATGATCGCATTGATCGCCGCAATGTTTGTTCCGCTCCGTCACCGCGAAAGCTGTGACGTGCGTGTCGAACCCCGCTTCAAACGTTTCGTGGCCGCGCCCTTCGAAGCGACACTCAAAGACTGTTTCGTCGCGCCCGGCGACCTTGTCCGACGTGGCGATCTGCTGGCGACGCTCGACGGCCGCGAATTGAGGTGGAAACGAGAGTCGCTGCAGGCCGACCATGACCAGGCGATCAAAAAACGAGACGCCGCCCAGGCCTCACGCGCCTACGCGGATCAGCGGATCGCCCAGTTGGAAATCGACGGGCTTCGATCCGAACTTCAATTGCTGGATCTCCGATTAAGCGAACTCGAACTGCGCAGCCCCGTCGACGGGATGGTCGTCGCCGGTGATCTAAAACGCGTCAAGGGTGCCCCACTGACCACCGGTCAATCTCTGTTTGAAATCGCGCCACTGCTGGAAATGATCGTCGAGGCGGCGGTGAAAGACGATCAGATCGCGTACGTCCGCAAGGACCAAACCGCCCAGTTGCGACTGAACGCCTATCCCGATCGCAACTGGGACACGACGATCGGAATCGTCAATCCACGCAGTGAAATTCGTGACGAAGAAAACGTGTTCATCGCGGAATGCAAACTTTCCAACGACGAACAACTGTTGCGTCCGGGAATGAAGGGCACGCTGAAGATCGCTTGTGGTCGTCGTGCACTCGGCTGGATTCTGTTTCACCGACCCATCGAAGCCCTCTCCCAATGGTTCTGGTGGTGAACGTCATGCGAGACAACCACCAGCATTTTGCCAGCGACCAAAGCACCACGTCCGTCGTCTTTCGACAAGATTTGCGTTTGACACCGTGTGACGATGCACGGCAACCGCACGTGATCGTCGAAGACCCCGTCGCGGGCTCGTTTTATCGGCTCGGCAGAATCGAATACGCGCTGGCCATTCGGCTGACCGCCTCACGCACGATCGCCCAAGCCTATCGCGAAGTCTGCGAACAGTATCCCGACCATCAATTGTCCGAAGAGGATGCGGCGGACCTGTGTCGGTGGCTGATCGACAACGAACTGGCGCACACCGAGTCCTCCAAATCCTCCGCTCGACTTCACCGCTCCACCGAAAAAGCGAAAACGAATCGAATCAAGCAGCACGCCAATCCGATCGCGATTCGTGTCCCACTGATTCATCCCGATCGCCTGATCGGACAGATGATGAAGTACGTCGGCTGGATCTTCGGGCTTCCGGCGACCGCCGCCGGCATCTTGCTGATCCTGCTGGGCGGCTGCCTGGCGATCCTGCACAGGAACGAGTTGACGCATTCCTCGGAATACTTGTTTTCGTCGTCGGCACTGACTCTGTTGCTGGCCGTCACAATCGTCTTGAAGATCTTCCACGAGTTTGCGCATGCGATCGTGTGCAAACGCTACGGGGGAGATGTCGGACAGATGGGCGTCCTGTTCATCTTGTTGGCGCCACTGGCTTACGTCGACGTCAGTTCGGTTTGGCGATTTCGTCGCCGCTGGCAACGCATTCACGTTGCGTCGGCCGGGATCTATGTGGAACTGCTCGTCGCCGCCACCGCCATGCTGATTTGGCAATCGGCCGATTCACCGCTGGTCAAACACGTTTGCATCAGCGTGATGTTGTCGGCCGGTGTAGCGACGTTGATCTTCAATGCCAATCCGCTGATGAAGTTCGATGGCTACTTTGTACTGACCGATTGGGTTCGGGCACCGAATCTGTACACAGACAGCCAAAACTACTTGGCCCGTCAGGCCCGGCGGTGGTTCTTCGGCGGTGAGTTGAAAGAACCGAATTGGCAAGATGGTTACCGGATCGCGGTTGCCGTCTACGCTTGGCTGGCACTGCTGTGGAAGTGTTTCGTTTGTTTCGGGCTGACGATTGCCGCGACGAAACTGTTCCATGGCCTGGGCACACTGTTGGCCGTCGTCGCCTGCATCGTTTGGATCGGTGGTCCCGCCTGGCGCGTGGCCAAGTTGTTCCGCCAGGCTCCCCGCAGCGGACGTCGCCGATTCACGTGCGTGGCGACCGGATCGGCGGCATTGCTGACGACGCTGTTGGCGGCAATCCCCTGGCCGGGCGCCGCCCCCGTCCCCGCGGTGGTCGAGTATTCACCGCACGAAGTGATTCGCGCCGAAGTGCCGGGTTTTGTGGACACGATCCATGTTGCCGCGGGGCAACGCGTATCCGAGGGCCAAAAACTGTTGACGCTTCGCAACCCCGACCTCGTCCTGGAGGCAGGGAAGCTGGAAACAAAAATCCAGCAATCGACTCTCCGCACCCGCCAACAAACGCTGCAAGGTCGGCACGCCGCCGCACAGGCCGAGGCAACCGAACTGCAGGCTCTGACAAAACAACACCTGGACGCGAAGGAACAACTCGATTCGCTGATCGTCCGTGCCCCCCGCAGCGGTGTCGTGGTCCGTCGCCGGTTGAATGAATTGGAAGGGACCTACGTCGCCCAAGGCGATGAATTGCTGGTGATCGGTGACGAATCCCAAAAGGAGTTGCGTGTGCTGATCTCGCAGGATCGGTTCGACCAGTTTCGTGACCAGGTGGGCGCACCGGTGCGTTATCGCGCCCGCGGACTCGCGACGAACACCTCGTCCTTGGCCAAGATCATTCCCCGCGCCAGAACGGGTGTGGATTATCCGTCCCTACTGGCCTCCAACGGGGGTCCTTTGCCGGTCAAACAAGTTGCCAACGATGCGTCGCAATCCGGCCCGGAGTTCGAATTGCTGGTGCCGCATTTCGAGGCCATTGTGCCGCTCAGCACGTCGCAAGGCGTTGATTTGTATAGCGGACAGCGGGCACAAGTTTCGATCGGATCACTCGACGAGACCGTGGGATCGCACCTGTGGAAACGGCTGGCCGAGTGGATGGAGTAGGTTCATGTTCGGACGCGTTCATCGGATCCTATCGAATCTAACGATAACGAGGGGCCCGTGTCGAAAATCCAATTTGTTCGCGGGGCCTGCCCTACCAACATCTCCTCTCACACCAACACATTGACTTACGGTTTGCTGCAGACTGGTTTTAGTTTGAGCACAGTACCTGCGAAGTTTTCTAGCCAACCCGAAGGGCGGATGAACGCGACGACTCCATCAACGTTAGCCGGTGCCGCGGCACCCATGACACGTGCTGCTTCGTTGAAGTCGAAGGAGGCCGAGGCGACAAAGTCTGGTCGTGTCATGATCGCCGATGACGAACCGATCAACATCAAGTTGATTCAGAAGTATCTGCGCAGCTCGGGGTACCATGATTTTGTCACCACCAGCGAGTCTCGCGAGGTGGTCGATTTGGTGCGTTCGACCCGTCCGGACATTCTGGTGTTAGACGTGGTGATGCCGCACGTCACGGGCCTGGAAATCCTGGAGACGATTCGCAACACGCCCGACCAGTCGCATTTGCCGGTTCTGATCGTGACGGCGTCGACGGACGAACAGACTAAGATCGATGCACTCGAATTGGGCGCCACCGACTTCTTGCACAAACCGGTCAAGCCCACCGAACTGCTGCCCCGGGTCCGCAACTCGTTGGTGCTGAAGGCGCACCACGACCAGATGGCCGCCTATTCCAAACGACTCGAAGCCGAAGTCGCCCAGCGGACCGCCGATCTGGCCCAATCGCGTGAAGAGGTCATCCACGTGCTGGCCTGTGCCGCGGAATACCGCGACCAGGAAACCGGCAACCACGTCATTCGGGTCGGCCGATTCGCAGGAATCATCGCCCGAGAACTGGGTTGCTCAGAATCCGATTCCGAGCTGATCGAACACGCCGCCATCCTTCATGATGCCGGCAAGATCGGGATCGCCGATTCGATTCTGTTGAAACCGGACAAGCTTTCCCAGGACGAGTTCGCGATGATGAAGCGTCACTGTGAGTTCGGAGAAAAAATTCTCAAAGCCCAACCGAGCGACGAAAGCGAACCGTTTCTTCTCCATTCCCGTCGTCCCGTGACGCGGTCGCCCGTGTTGCGGATGGCATCGGTGATCGCCAAAACACACCACGAACGCTGGGACGGAACGGGCTACCCGGAACAACTCGCCGGCGAGGAAATTCCGATCGTCGGCCGGATCACCGCCGTCGCCGATGTCTTCGATGCCCTCAGCAGTAAACGCTGTTACAAAGACGCCTTGCCGCTGGATCAATGCATCGAAATCATGCGCAAAGAACGCGGCAAACATTTTGACCCCAAGGTCTTGGACGCGTTCCTGTCACGACTGGACGAAGTGACACAGATCGTCGTCAGTTTGGCCGACCAGTGATCTAGGCGTATCCCGCCGCGGAGAGCGACTGAAAAACGATCAACGCCGCGACGTAGGCCAAGACGGTCATGTAGATGAATTGAAAGACCGCCCATCTCCAGCTTCCGGTCTCACGCTTGGTCACCACCTGTGTCGGCAAACACTGCATCGCCAACACAAAGAACACCAACAAACTCAACCCGGTGGCCGTTGAAAACACCAGCGTGCCGTCAGGACGTCGTTGCCGCCGCAGCGTCTCGACCAAACCGGCCGGTTCCTCCGCGGCGTCTTCGCCCAAACCGTACACGATCGAAAGCGTTGACACCAAGACCTCACGCGCCGCGAACGAGGTGATGATCCCGACATCGATCTTCCAATCGAACCCGAGCGGCGCAAAAATGGGTTCGACCATCCGGCCGCAACGCCCCGCAAAGGAATACTCCAGCGCCGCCTGAGCCTGTTCTCTGTCTGACGCGAACGTCCGGTCATCGGGCAGCTTCGGATACGTTGCCAAGGCCCACAGGACCACCGAGATCAACAGGATTGTCGTCCCCGCGCCACGCAAGAAGACCGTCGCCCGTTCCACCGTCGTGAACCAGGCATTGCGAAAGCTGGGCATCCGATAATTAGGCAACTCCAGCACCAGCGGCGCCGCTTCGCCCGGTACCACCGTTTTCTTCAACAAAAACGCCGTGGAAAACGCGGCCAGCAGCCCCAACAAATAGGCACCGGCAAACATCAGCGATGCTTTCCAGGGGCTATCGCCAAACAGCAACGCCGCGACCATCACGTAGACCGGCAAACGCGCCGAACACGTCAGCAACGGCAACACCAGAATCGTCACCAACCGGTCTCGCCATGTCTCGATCGTGCGGGCGGCCATGATCCCCGGAATCGCACACGCGTGCGCCGAGAGCATCGGCACAAACGCTTTGCCGGGCAGCCCCACACGACGCATCAACCGCTCCATCACAAACGCCCCACGGGCCATGTACCCGGAATCTTCCAACAGCGTGATGAAAAAGAACAGGATGCAGATCTGTGGCAAAAACACCACGACACCCGCGATACCACCCACCACTCCGTCGATCGCCAACGAGCGAAAATCCTCCAGCGGCAAACTGCCGATCACCAACGACGTCAACACCGCGACCGACGCCGACCAACGGGTCCATTTCGTTTCGTTCAACCAGTACGCGACCGCAAACACCGACAACGAAATCGCGGTCGCCAGCGGCAGCCAAATGGCCGTGGACAGCGGACGGGTCGGCAACAGATTGTCGATCACCCGACCGGCCCAACCGAATCCGTCTTCGATCGCCGACATCGGCAGATCCGCCAACGAAAAAATCAAAAAGAACACCGACAGCATCACGCCCAACAGCGTCACCAATCCGACCCCTTGCGAGGTCAGCAATCGGTCGAGCCACTCCAGTTTGACGCCCTTGCCAGGGGTCTGGCGGACCGACGCGCCCGCCACGCCGTCGGCCCATTCAAAACGCGCCGCGAACGGACACCCGCCGCAACCGGCGACACAGGGTTCGCGTGCGATCGGCAGCAGCGGGTTGGCCTGCTTGGTCATCTCGTAAATCGCTTCACGCAACTCGCCCAGCCCACGCGCTTTGCGGGCGCTGACCGGAATCACCGGACAGCCCAATTTTTCGCTCAATTCGTCGAACCGGATCTCGGTTCCCGACGACTCGGCCGCGTCGATCAAATTGACTGCGACAATCGTCGGCAGATTGCGATCGAGAATCTCGCCGGCCAACACCAACGTGCGGGCGATGTTCGTCGCGTCGACGACCACCACGACCGCGTCGGGCAGACGACTAAGCTCGCCCCGGAATTCTCCCCGAATGCTTCGCGCGGCGACCTCTTCTTCCGGACTCGCCGTTTCCATGCTGTACAAGCCCGGCAGGTCCACCAGTTCAATTTCGCTGGTCGCCTGGCAGCGTGCATCCTGGTCCACCGCCGCGACGTGAATCATCGCCTTGCGCAGGTCGACCGTGATGCCGGGGTAATTCGCCGTTTTGGCCCGCATCCCCGCCAGCGCATTGAACAACGACGTCTTGCCGACGTTAGGATTGCCGACCAGCAGCACCACCGGTTTCGTAGCCGTAGCGTCCGACCCGGGCATCGAACGAACCGTCGGAAGACTCAAGGGGCGGACTCTGGCTTAGAGGGCCGAAGCCGGGAGAGAAACCGGCGCGGACTCGGGATTCAAAGGCGAAACAGACGCTGGATCGACCAAGACCAACTTGGCCAGCTGACGCGAGAGGCCGACACGTGACGTCCCGATCTTCAAAATCATCGGATCGCCTCGCCCCACCAGTTCGATCGTTCGGCCCTGGCAAACGCCCAAACGCTTCAGCCGCACCGCGTCCTGGCCTGCGGCGTGAACATCCTTACAAACGTATTGACCGGGTTGGATGTCAGCGAGGGTGGTCGAGTAAATCTGATCCGGGGGAACCTGGACGATTGCCATCGAGTTGAACCATCCGATCGTGGGCGGGCGGGAGCCGCAAGGCAGGCTGCGGCCGGAAATGAGAATCAATCTCAATAGGATGGCAGGCGGCACCCGAACTGTCAAGCGTTCCAGCTTGTCGCACCTCGTTAGTCAACCTCGCCGGACGCGCTGTTGTCCACGCATCTGCAGCCACCCTCCCGCACAGAGGTTGTGCCGTTTTTAAAGTCACCCTCCTGGCAGCATAGGTATCTACACATCTTTTGTATGTCAGATCTGTTCTGAGTGGATGGTTTCGGCGAACGGCCGTTCACATCCATAGCCTTGGGCATCGCCCAAGGTCCGCAAACGAGAACGAGAGGGATTGGCCAACGGCCATCAACGAATGCCTCGTCAAACGCGAAGGTTGTGCATGGCCGTTGGCCAATTTAAACCTCATTGCGATGAGGTTCCTGGGGCGGCGCAACCCTCGCAAATGCTCGGTTTGCTTGCCCCAGGCTATGGATATGCATGCCCTTTGGGCAAAAAGTGACTTATGTAGATACCAATGCCCTGGCAGGAGGGTCGAGCGAAGCGAGGTCGAACGGTCCATCGCGGGGTTCACTTCGACGCCCCGCCCGTCTACGCCCCGGCGGCCAGTCCAGGGGGGGAGGGCCGATCGGGAAGCGTTTTTTCGACCACCGCGGCGCCGACGCTGTCTCCCAACACGTTGACGGTGGTGCGAAAGCGATCGAGCAACCAGTCGACCGACAGAATCAGCCCCATGTATTCCAGCGGCAACCCGACGGCGTTGAGCACGATGAGCATCGTGACCAGCCCGGCTTCGGGAATCCCCGCCGCTCCGATCGCGGCCAACGTGGCGGTCACCGCCACGATCACCTGTTCCCAGAACCCGAGATCGATTCCCGGCACCGCTTGGGCGATGAAGATGGCGGCGGCGGCTTCGTAAAGTGCGGTCCCGTCCATGTTGATCGTCGCGCCCAAGGGAATAACAAACTCGGTTGAACGTTTGGAGATCCCGGCTTCCTCGGCGCATTCGAGTGTCACCGGCAACGTCGCCGAAGAACTGGCCGTCGAAAACGCGGTCAACAGGGCTTTGGACATCGCCAGAATAAACCGATACGGGTTTTCCCGTCGGACCAGATAAAAAATCGCCGGCAACGTGATCAGGGCGTGGAATGCCAGGCCTCCCACGACCGTCCCGAAGTACCAGCCGATTTGGGAGAGCTCTTCGAGAAACTTGCCTTCCGCCTGAGCCTCACCGAAACGCGCCGCGACCAGACAAAAAATACCCAAGGGGGCAAAATTCATCAGCAGCATCACGAATTGCATCAGCGCCTTGTTTGCTTGTGTGATCAGTCGGGTGATGCTGCTGACGTCCTCGTGCATCGTCGTCAGCATGCCCGCAAAAACGATCGCGAACACGATGATCGGCAACAACTGTGTTTGGGCGGCCGAAACAAACAGGTTGTCCGTCACCAACATCAGCACCAGGTTCTTGAAGATCGTGCCGATGTTCGGCTGCACGCTCTCGCCTTGCGGCAAACCCTCCAACACGCCTCCGACTTCGACCTTGCTCAGCCCCGTCGTCTGGGCGAGCGCATCGACGATCTTGGATTTCGGCGAACCCTGCCCCTCGGTGTTCATCGCCTGGACCGCCGCCTGGTCAACCGTGCCGACGCCCGGCTGCACGATGTTGACGACCACCAGCCCCACCACGACCGCCAAGATGGTGGTGACGAGATAGAACCCGATCGCCGCAGCACCGGGGCGTCCGAGTTTTCGAACATCGCCCATGCCCAACACGCCGCACATCACCGAGGTCAACACCAGCGGCACGACGATCATCTTCAACATTCGCAAAAAGACTTCACCGCCGATTTCCAGAGACGCCGCCAGGTGTGGGCTGATCAGCGCCAGTGCGATGGCAGCGACGATCGAAAAGAAAATCGCATAAGCCAGCCAATTCCCGTGCGGTTGATCGTCGGAAGCCGGAGTGGAATCAGGATTGGCGTCAGACATGAGTGGGCCGAAAGTTGCGAGGTGACGAAACGACGAACGCTGAAAACGATGAACCGGACGAAAAGGGCGCGGGGAGCAGGCGAGAGGTTTGATCGATCATCCCCGAAAACACGCCCTGCCAACATACCAAACTTCAGTGCGATCGTCTGTCGATCCAACGGGTCCGGGTTGATTGTTAGACTATGATCTTCTCTGTCCCACCTGCTTCCCCAGCTTCACCGATCCGATTCCTTCATGAAACTCTCTCGACGCCAATTTGGTGCGATCGCCGCCTCGTCCGCGATCGCTGTCAACCACGCCGCAATCGATGCCGCGGAAACCGGGCCGCTGGAAACATTCGTTCCGTGCCGAGCGATCACCCGTGGCCCCAAGAACCATTGGTTCGGCTACTACGACAAACGCGAGTTTGATCCGACCAACACGCTCGTGCTTTCCAACGAAGTTTCCTTCGAAGGCCGTTCGCCGACCGCGGACGACAGCATTGCCGTGGGTTACGCGGACACCGGCAATGGCGATCGCTGGCACCCCATCGGAACCAGCAAGGCCTGGGGATGGCAGCAGGGCTGCATGCTGCAATGGTTGGGCGACGATGGCAAACGGATCTTGTGGAACGACCGTCAAGGCGACTCGTTCGTTTGCCGCATCTATTCGACCGACACCCAAACGACACGCACGATCAACAAACCGATTTACACCGTGTCGCCGGACGGCAGCTTTGGTTTGTCGGCTGACTTTCGACGCATCGACAATCTGCGTCCCGGTTACGGATACGACGGATTGGCCGATCCCAATGTTGCCGTGCGTGCGCCGGCTGATTCGGGGATCTGGCGGGTGGACCTGGAAACCGGGCAAGAGGAACTGATCCTGTCGTTGGCCGATGTCGCGGCGATGCCTTGGCCCGACGGCGACAACCATGCCCAAGCGTGGCACTACTTCAACCATCTGTTGATCAGCCCGGACGCGCAACGCTTCATCGTCTTGCATCGCTATCGCCCCGAGTTTGATCCCAAGACGTTGCAGTTCAAAGGCGGGTTTGTCACACGCATGCTGACCGCGGCGATCGACGGCACGGACCGATACGTGCTCGATCCGTCCGGTTACACTTCGCACTTCATCTGGAAAGGCAGCGATGCGGTCACGATGTGGACCAAACCGGCCGGACAAAAAGCAGGGTTCTACGAATTCGTCGACCAAACCGATCACGTTCGCCCGGTCGGCCATGACAAGATGCCGACCAACGGACACAACACCTATCTGCCGGCCCCCTATCAAGACTGGATCCTCAACGACACCTATCCCGACCGCAAGACGCGGCGACAAACGGTCTATCTGTATCACGTCCCCAGCGGGCGACGGTTTGACCTCGGCCACTTCCCCTCGCCACCGGCGTACACCGGCGAATGGCGCTGTGACACGCATCCCCGCAGCAGCAACGACGGAACCCAAGTCGCCATCGACAGCCCACACGATGGAGGCCGCCAGGTCTATCTGCTGGACATCGCCGAGGTGCTGAAACAGGCATAATTTGCAGTACGATGGCTAAACACCAACCCGCGCTGGTGTGCAGGCTTTAGCCGCCCACACTCGCTGCGGAGCAGCGAAAAGAATCGCCTAAAGGCTAAACACCAACCTGCGCTGGTGTGCAGGCTTTAGCCGCCCACACTCGCTGCGGAGCAGCGAAACGGAATCGCCTAAAGGCTGGACACCAACGGTTGCTGGTGTGCAGGCTTTAGCCGCCCAGGTTCGCTGCTCCGCAGCGAGTGGGGATGCGCCTAAAGGCTGGACACCAACGGTTGCTGGTGTGCAGGCTTTAGCCGCCCATTTCGCTGCTCCGCAGCGAGTGGGGATGCGCCTAACCCGGATATTGCATCCGCTTATTCGACTGCCCCTATAGCGCGAAAGCCTTAGTTCGTGTATCTATTGGAGTTACGACACTTCATAGACCACAAAACCAAGGCTTTCGGCAATGACAAAGCGTAAACGAAATCGTCCCGCATTGAAACGCCTCAGAAGGCAGGCCGTTGAGGTAGATTTCGACGGCGGATCGCTCACTTCCGATGGGGGCCTCGTCCTGCTTCGCGAAGTCGACAAAAAGCTCAATTTGATCAAGCGGATCGACCAAGCGATTCACGACCCGCGTGATCCGATTCACACCGTTCATTCTCAAGCGGAAATCCTTATCAGTCGAATCTTTGCGATCGCGGCCGGATACGAAGACGCAAACGATCAACAGCAGCTTCGCGATGATGCCGCCTTTCAAGTCGCCGCCGGACGGCCCCCTCGAATCAATGACAGGTCGGATGACGATTGGGATCCCACTCTGGCGAGCCCCTCGACTCATTCCCGATTTGAAAACCGAATCACCAAAAAAGAACTCTTCGAACTCAGCAAGATCCTCGTCGACATTTTTCTTGACAGCTTCGACACCCCGCCTGATGAAATCACACTCGATCTAGACGCAACGGACGACAAGGTACACGGCGATCAAGATAAAAAGGCTTTCAATGCCTACTACGACAGCTATTGCTTCCAACCTCTGTACGTGTTTTGCGGCGACCAACTTCTCGTCTCGTATCTTCGTCCAGCCAACCTCGGTGATGGCCATCACGCACGCGGAATCACAAAATTGCTTGTTGCAAGGATCCGCCAACGATGGCCTCGGGTCAAAATCACCCTTCGTGGTGACGGAGGTTTTGCGATCGAACGCCTCATGCGCTGGTGCGACAAAAACGATGTCCACTACGTCTTTGGTTTGCCCAAGAATAAGGTTTTGGTCAAGCAAATTGCCTGCGAAATGACTCGCGCAAGAGTCGAGAGATTCCACCGTGGTGGCAAACAAGCCTTTTACAAGTGGTTTCGCTATCGCACCGGCAGGACGTGGGACCGCCATCGCTGGGTGGTCGGCAAAGCAGAGTATACCGCCAAAGGCCCCAATCCTCGCTTCGTCGTAACAAACTGTTTCTCAAGTGACGACATTGTCGACACGACCTACCATCGACCGATGGTCGATGGCAAAAGGCAGCCGCTACAAGTTAAGACTCCAGGGACATGGTGCTCTGTCGCTTATGACCCGGAGAAGTTTTATCGAGAGCACTACTGCATGCGTGGCGAGATGGAGAATCGGATCAAAGAGCAACAGCTTTGTCTGTTCGCTGATCGCACCAGTTGCACCCGTTTTATTGCCAATCAGTTCCGCGTGATGCTTTCATCATTTGCTTACGTTCTACTCGATGGGTTGCGTCGCCTGGGCCTGAGTGGAACGAAACAGAGTCGTCTACGTGTGGACACGATTCGATTGCGACTGTTGAAAATAGCAGCCCGAGTTCGAGTGACTTGTCGTCGGGTGGTATTTCATCTTTGCAGCCATTGCCCCTGGGAACCGCTGTTCAATCAGGTGCTGGCACGTCTGTGCCGTAGCGATTAGCCACTCCCATCGCATCGTGTGGCACCGCGCAGCGACTTCCGGTCGTCTGGGGGTAGGGGGCCCTCTGCCCGCAGCGAATCGATTGCAGCAAAAACCGGCTATCGTGGACAGCCTCGCCGTAACTCAGTCTAAAATCAGAGTCAACCAGTCAGCGGATGCAATATCCGGGCTAAAGGCTAAACACCAACCCGCGCTGGTGTGCAGGCTTTAGCCGCCCACACTCGCTGCGGAGCAGCGAAACGGAATCGCCTAAAGGCTAAACACCAACCCGCGCTGGTGTGCAGGCTTTAGCCGCCCACACTCGCTGCGGAGCAGCGAAACAGAATCGCCTAAAGGCTAAACACCAACCTGCGCTGGTGTGCAGGCTTTAGCCGCCCACGCTCGCTGCGGAGCAGCGAAACGGAATCGCCTAAAGGCTAAACACCAACCCGCGCTGGTGTGCAGGCTTTAGCCGCCCACGCTCGCTGCGGAGCAGCGAAAAGAATCGCCTAAAGGCTAAACACCAACCTGCGCGAAATTAAACATCGACTATCAATCCTCCTTTGACTCCCACTTGGTGACTCGTCATGAACCAAACCCTTCGAGCCTTCGTTGCTCTACTTGCGTGTTCGATCGTGCTGACCACCAACGGCCGTGCCGCCGATCGACCGAACATTGTGATCATGTTGGCCGACGACATGGGGTTCGGCGAGCTGCAGTGTCTCAATCCCCGACGTGGCAAAATCCCGACGCCGCAATTGGATGCGATCGCCGCCGGCGGCATGGTCTTTACCGACGCCCACAGCGGTTCATCGGTTTGCACACCGACCCGCTACGGTCTGTTGACGGGGCGCTACGCGTGGCGAACGCGCCTGCAAAGCGGTGTGCTGACCGGCGGTCCGTCCTTGATCGACACCAACCGGCTGACCTTGGCCAAACTGCTGTCGTCTCAGGGGTATCACACCGCCGTCATCGGCAAGTGGCACCTCGGCATGCTGTTCGATGGACAACACATTGCCAAAGCGGTCCCGGTCGGCGCCAAGGTCACTCACGGCCCGATCGACCGCGGCGGATTTGATGAGTTCCATGGCTTTCATCACGCCCGACAAATCGAAACCTGGATCGACAACGACGTCGTCACCGAAACGATCGAGCCGATCGAGATGCTGCCGCGACTGACGAAAACGGCCGTCGAATACATCGAATCGCGCAAAGACCAATCGGAACCGTTTTTCCTGTACGTGCCCTGGAGTTCGCCGCACAGCCCGGTCATTCCGACCAAACAGTGGCAAGGCAAGAGCGGGCTCAATGCACACGCGGACTTCGTCATGCAAACCGACGACAGCTTCGGCAAAGTCGTTGACGCGCTCCGTGACAACGGCCTGTTGGACAACACGTTGATCTTGTGTAGCAGCGACAACGGAACCTCGGGACCGACATCGAAGATCGGTCAGCTTCAAGAAATGGGACACTTTCCCAGCGGCGATCTGCGTGGATCCAAAGCAGACATTTGGGACGGCGGCCACCGCGTCCCGTTCCTGGTTTCCTGGCCGGGCGTGGTGCAGTCGGGTTCCCGATCGAGCGGGCTGGTCTGCTTGACCGACGTCACACGCACGGTCGCGGACATCTTGGATTTGGAACTGCCCGACAACGCCGCCGAAGACAGCATCAGCTTTTTGCCGTTATTGAAAGGAGAAACCGAACACGATCGACAGGACGTCATCCATCACAGCGTCAGCGGCTACTTTGCGATTCGCCAACACAACTGGAAACTCTCGCTGTGCCCGGATTCCGGAGGATGGACGGGCGCCCGACCGTCCAAAAAGTCCTGGGAAAAATACGAGAAAGAAGGATTGCCGATGGTGCAGTTGATCGACATGGACGGGGACTTGGGCGAGCAGACGAATCTGGCGAGAGACCATCAAGGCAAGGTGGAGGAACTTCGAGAGTTGCTGGAAGAACAGGTCAAACGCGGCCGCAGCACTCCCGGATTGCCGCAAACCAACGACGCCGAGATCGTGATCAACAAGCGGCCGGGCAAGTGAAAGCAAAGAAGGGAAGGAACCCCAGCGGGCAACGCTGTGAAGCATTTTTCCCCTGTGTTTGACGAGGTGTTAGCGGCAGGGCGCAAGCCCTCCGGTCCCTCATCGTTCCCGAAACACCGGAGGGCTCGCGGCCTGTCGATTTAGTTCCTGGGGACGGTTGATTCGATTTTGGTTCCGGACGAGGCTTTTATGGTGCTATGCGGGGCATCCAGAGTCGTTGGTAAGCGTGTTGACGGGATCGTGGCGTTCGCTTGTGGCGGATTTCGTTCGAAATGCCCCCTATCTCCCCTAGTTTGCTGTTCCGAGCGATTGTGTCGCCGCGGCGGCGCGCAGCTTCGCCAAGTAACTCATGATTTTCTTCAGATTGAATCCGGTCGCCGCCCAGCGCCATTCTTGATTCACACCTGCGATACCTCGAAGCAGGAATCGCCGCATATCAAGCGTGCTCTTGATCACGGCGAAAGGCGTTTCACCGAAATGCTGACGACGAGAGTAAGCCTCTTTGGCTGCAGGCGTTTCCATTCGCGCACGCTGCCGACGTCGCGCTCCTTCATGCTCATCATGCATCGTCTCGCGACCACGTGGCGGGCCAGGCTTGCGACCACGTCGCTTGCCCGCTCGCTTGTCCGACGAGGTCGCTTCGCTGGACTCCTGGGACGATGCCTCGCTGCTGCTTGCCTCGTCTTTTGGCTTCACGTTCTTGCGACAACGCCCAGCCAGCGTGCAGCCCTCGCATTCAAAACAGGTGTAAACCTTTCGCTGCACCGGAGAGCCGTCGCCATGCGTCGTGTTCTCGGTCGTCCGATGTGAAAGCACTTTGCCTGCCGGGCAGTAATAGCAGTCGTTCGCTTCGTCGTACACAAACGCTGCTTTGTCAAATCGTTTGGTTTGTGGATTAACCGGCAACTGATCAATCTGATCGGCGGCAACGGGCTCAGTCAAATCCGAACGCTCGGCAGGGTTGTTCTCGCGATTGGTTTCGGCAAGCGGGCCAATCAGTTCGATCTGTTTTTCCTCAGCCGCAGTGAGGTTTTTGCCCGTCGTGTAAGCCGAGTCAGCCATGACTCGCTTAATGTCAATTCCAAAGTCGTTGGCCACACAGTCGACGATGGTGGCAAATTCGTGGTGTTCGACGTTGCCGATCAAGACGTCCGCCGCAACGATCAGGCCGCTCTGCGTTTCGGTCGTCGCCATCGGAGTAAAGTTGGCTGCGTAACCACCCTCCTTATTGGGAAGAATGCGACTGTCCGTGTCAGTCTTGGGTAACTGGGCGGGGCCCTTCGTCCCATTTTTCCTGCGGACTTCGTCCATCGCATTGACCGTCTCCAGATGAGCGGCCAGTTGTGAGCGGCGTGACTTCAAGTTGGCGACGGCGGCGGGGAGGCGGTCCGCCGAAACGTCCTGGCCGATGAGATCTTCGTCGCATGCGTCGTTGACTTCGAAGGTTTCCAGGGCCTCATCAATTTGCGCGTCAAGTTCTTCGAGTGCTTTGGCTAATCGTTTGGCCGTCCAAGTCTTGTATTTGTTGGCGTCAGCCAGGATGCGTGTGCCGTCGATGCACAGTTCCGAGAGATTGGCGATCCCCAGGTTGATCGCCAGCTTGACCATTTGTTTGAAGATGCCTTTGACTGCATCACTATTGTTTCGGCGGAAGTCGCTGATCGTGCTGTGATCGATGCGGCGACCGCTGCTAAGCCAGATAAAATCGATCGAATGCTTGAGTTCGTATTCAATGTTCCGGCTGGATCGGATTCGCCGAATCATGGCAAACAGCAGGATCTTTGCCATTACGCTGGGATGGATCGGCGGCTGACCGAATCCGCCGTTGTAGGCCGCCTCCCAATCAGTCCAGTCCATCTGATCGAGAATCTCGTCGACCAAGCGAACGGGATGATCCTGAGGGATGAGTTCCTCCAGGGCGGTGGGAATGAGGACCAGTTGCCCGCGTGGTGTAGGAGCTTCCTGCCAATAGCTGGTCTTGGGTTGTCTCTGGCTCACTGGGCAAGCCTCCCTGCGTGAGAAGTGAATCGCGACGACGATCCGCCAAGAATAGCAAACATCGTGACGATGCCTACTAAGCCACCTCCCCTCGTTTTGTGGATACACTAAACCGACAGGCCGCTCGCGCCCTACCGCTAAAAACATGAAACACCGGAGGGCTCGCGCCCTACCGCTAAAAATTGCGTCACAGCGTAGCCCGTTGGGGTCGGCGGCCGTGAATGGTTCCGCGACGCCGCGGGACGCGAAATGCATCAGCCAAACTTTCCACGTCGTCCCCGACGGCCTCATCCACCGAACGGGTCCGCTCCAAATGAAGCGCCGCCGCCAGACGGTTCAACCGTTTGCGGGCTGCCACCGAACGGATCATCGCTCGATGTCCCGCCGCCCTCGCCGAACGGATCACCTCCTCCGAATGGATCGGCACCGCCGCTTGGTCCGCCGAAGGGGTCTTCCATCACGCCGGGTCCGCCGAAGGGGTCTTGATTGGGGTTGGGCGGCAACAGTTTACGGCGCAGCGTGGCTTCGAGTTCCATCAACCGCTTTCGATGCTTGGCCAATCTCGCCACCGTCGCTTCGATATCGCGTCGCAGCGTTTGGACGAGTTTCAATTTCTCGGCGTCAGATCTTCGCGTGTCGGCCGATCCCTCAGCGGCGCTTTCCGCGGACCGATCGCTGCGAAAGATTGCCTGCCCGGTCTTGGTGACGGCCAATTCCAGAGCCCCATCGACACCTTTGATTTTTTCTTCGGCCAAGACTGCCGTGGCGACGCCATCGCCTTGTTCCCAATCGATGACGGGAATGCCCCGCGTGGTGAGACCGTCATCACCGACCCGAATGATGACATACCAGCCGGGCCGCAGCAGATCGAACCGGATGTTCCGACCATCGGTCGACGAAGGCAATCGCACCTTTTGATAGGCAGCTCGCTCGTCGCGTCGCTGGTTCAAAAACTTGGCCATCGTTGATCGCGAGGTCACGGCCGATGCGGGAGGTGTTGTCAGGGTCGGCGTATCCCCGAACGACTGGCGATGGAACGGTTCGAGATAGTAGCGAGGCGATGATTGATCGCCCCATTCAGGAAGCGTGTCGTCGCTCCTTCCTGGGGCACGTAGGACCAACGATCGCAACACCGGAAACTCCACGGTGATCGGATCGGGTGACGAGCCCGAAACCACAACGATCGTGCTGGGGCCTCTCGCGGTGAGCCATTCGAACCACTGCGCCGAACCACGATCCGAGGGGTCCGGTGCGTTGGCAAGCCGAGGCACGATCGTCACCCGAACCTCACCCGGCGGGACCGAAATCACTTCGCCCAACTCGGCGGTTTGGTACCATCGAAACCGTGGACTGAATCGCCAATCGTCGGCGTCAAGTTGTTTGCCCAACGCCTGGGATGAGTTGAGTTCCCGTTTGTATTCTTCCAGGCTGGGATAGGCGAAACCGTTTTGCCAACACGTCAGGACTTGATACCGCGAGGCGTCGATACCCGACGGCGGGGATACAATGAGCTTGCCCCCTCGCCGCAGCGTGACTTTCGGTGAGAACGTCGTTCGTGCCGGAATGAAGCTGAATCCCGATTCATGGACGGCCAACGCCGACACCGCGTGCACACTAACGCCGCGATGACGCACCAGCATCCCCTTGTCCAGATCAATGGAGCCGTCGTCTCCGGCGGTCAACAGTTCGCCTCGAGGCGGGGTCATCGGTTGCAGTGGCTTCCCATCAAGAAATGCAACGTACGGCGCGGAAGGAAAACCTGCCGTTGGCATCCCCCCAGGGCCCATTCCCATGCCCATTCCCATGCCCCCGCCCCCGCCCATGCCCATGCCGTCTCCCATGCCCATCTCCATGCCATACATCTCATCTTCGGCGCCGCCACCGCTGCCCATCATCATGCCGCCCATCATGTCCATTCCCATTTCCTCCATCCCCGGATCTTGATAGGTGCGATAGAACTTGGTGCCGCGGGCCGGTTGACCGTCGGGTGTCACAAACGTGATGTCGACTGCCGCGGCGATCGGGGCCCCAAGCAGGCAACCGAAGAAGATCAAGAGGGTCGTGCGATTCATGAGTCGGTTCCGTTGATAAGCGTTTTCATTTAAAAAGTTTCGATCGGGGAATTTCGATGGGGTCAAGTCCACGGAGGCTTCGTGGGATCAGCCGTTTGACGCCAGCCGACGCGCATTGCAACATTCTGCTTCCATCATTCTGCCCCGAATCATTCTGCCGTCCCTCCCCTGAGTCCCACCGACGCGTCAGGGCACGGCGGTTGCGTGGAGAGGTAGGAAGATTTTGGAGGCAGGAAGATTAGCCCCGGTGAGACCTCACGGTGAATCGGGAAGTAACGATTGCAGTTCGGATTCCAATCGCGGAAGCGCGATTTGGTTCAATAGGTCCAGCTCCGCTTCGACTTGGTCGAGATACGTGTCGGTTTCGTCCGCAATCGAATTGGATGGTGCGTCGGCGACGGATTCGGTCGGCGTTGTCGGTTTAGAGGGTTGCGGGGCGGACGCGTTTGATTTGACCGGACCGGAATTGCGGGGCTGGACAGTGCGCGTCTTTTCGCGATGCGGTGTTGTCTCGGAACCACCGCCGAATGCGTCGAACATCATCCAGCCCGCTCCGGCGATCAGCACCGTCGCCAGGCAAATTGCAGCGATCGCCGCAGTGCGTCTCGACTTGACTTCGTTCACGGACAACTCCTTGGGAATCGGGGCGGACCCGCCTTCGGCGAGATGTCGCTGGCAGGCTTCGATCCACTGAGTCAGTTGTTCAGCCGGCGGTCGATCAGCGGGAATGTCGGCGTGAAGCTTGGCGATCAATCGATTCACCCAGACGGGCAGATCGCGGCAATGATCCGATAGCAGCGGAAGCTGGGAATCGGCGATGCGACGAACGATCGCGTGCGTGTGCATGCCGGACATCGGCGGCTGACCGACCAGCATGGTCCACAGCACCGTCCCCAACGAATAGATGTCACCGGCCGGGCCGGCGCCACAGCCGGAGGCTTGTTCGGGCGACAGATAAATCGGCGTGCCGGCAAATGTTCCTGTCGCAGTGCACGTCGCATCGGTTTGCACTTTGGCCAAGCCGAAATCCGACAACACCGCACGTTCGGTTCCGGCGTTCAACAGAATGTTGGCGGGTTTAACATCTCGGTGTACGACGCCACAGGCATGTGCCGCTGCCAGCGCGGACGCAACTTGACGTGTGATCCGCAGCGCTTCATCAAGCGGCATCGGACCCGAATCGCGAATCCGCTGCTCCAACGACTGGCCGGCCAAATACGGCATCACCAGATAGGGAACATCGCGGTATCGATCGACGTGATAAATCGAAATCACGTTGGGATGAACGACCGCGGCGGCCGAGCGGGCTTCGCGTTCAAGCGTCAGCAAGGTCTGCGGGGATTGCCAATACTGGGGCTGCGGAATTTTGATCGCGACGACACGGTCCATGTCGACGCTGCGTGCCTTGAGCACGATTCCCATACCGCCGCTGCCGACCACGCCCAAGATTTCAAATCGTCCCAGCCGACCGAGCGACCGTTCGTCTTCGGTGGGACCGAGCAGCGTCTGCACGAGCGAAACGATCGCGGGGCTGGATGTTTCGCTACTCGGCCGATCAGCACCGTCGGCATCGCCCACTTGCCAATCGTGACTGGTCAGCCCTGTCGATCGAAGCGCCTCGCGTGACTGACAAAGGAACGGGTCGTCGGCCGACAAACGCGCCACCATGCCCTGGCACCGCTCGCAATCATCCAGATGGCTCTGTAATACCGTTTCGTCCACGGCGACGTTGCCGCTGCCGGTCAGCCAATCTCGCCAAGTGATTTCATCGGGGCAGTTCGCTTGATCGGTCATCGCGAGCCCTCCCTCAGACCGACGTCTTCAAGTTGTTCGATCCGCGTGACGGCATCGCGCAGCCGACGGACGATCCGGCTGCGGATGGCATAGACCGATCCGATCGAGCGCCCCGATTGCTGGGCGGCCTGTTCGATCGAAAGGCCGTCAACGTGGGTCTGCCAGAAGATTTTCCAATGCTCCGCATCGACCTTGGACTGAACGTTTCCGGCAGCGGTGACAAACAGATGCTGTTGGTGCTGCCGATTCCACTCGATCCGCGACGCGTCATCGGCGCGAGCGCGTTGCGACAACGAAATCTGGGCGCTGGTGCCTCCGGTGCCGCGTTTGGACAACTGGCGCGTGACCAAGTTCAACAAGGCGTTCTCGGCGATGCGTCGCAGCCAGGCTCGAAATCGTTGCGGACGGGCCGGGTTGTCTTGCTCGAAATGGCTGGACCACCGGCTGGCGGCGCGAAACACCCGTGACATCACCTCGGCGACCAGGGTTTCGGCGTCGCTGTGTTGCAACCCACGGCCCCTGGCGTAGCGATAAATCACCGGGCGGTAAAGCGTATCGAAGCGGTTCCACGCCGCATCGTCTCGCGAGTCGGCCAAGCGCCGGACGAGTTTCGGTTCGGTATCAGGCCAGGGATGCATTCAATCGATTCTCGCAGAACGACGCACAGCGTGTGGGGGAACACGTGATAGACCCCATCGGAATCGGATTCTGACAAGAAATCCTGTCCGGCGAGGAAAAAGATCGCGTCGACGACGAGGTCGACGGCGAGGTCGACGGCGAGGTCGACGGCGAGGCCGGCGGCGAGGTCGGCGGCGAGCCTGTTGGCAGATGGCCATGTTGGGCCAAGCGACCGTCCCGGTGCGTGCGCGCGACTGTCGGTGCGGCGAGGTGCCGCTGCCGGCACCAGAACTGTCAATCTGGCATTGCCCGTTGGAGCCCCCAAAACCGCTCTCAAGCGACGCTGCCAAAAAAGGTTTCCAGAGAGTTTCGTCCGCTGGAAAACTAACGATTCGCGGAGGATACGCATGTTTCCTAGTGGCAGCCGACGTTTTTCTGCGCGACGAACGTTCGACTGGCACGTCCTTTGCTTTTCGATCACACCGACGCCTCAGCAGGCGAAAACGACAGGCAGATCGGACGGCGGTCGCCTGCCATGAACACCATCAACATTGACACGTTCAGCACAACCCAACGACGGCCCCCAAGCGTGCATCCCAGCGCGGTAAACGCCACGGCCGAATCCACCTCGAACAATCCACTTTTCACGGAGATGAAGCGTTATGGCTCAGGGCGAAAAAATCATCGGCATTGACCTCGGAACGACCAACAGTGTGGTCGCCATCATGGAAGGCAGTGAGCCGAAAGTCATTCCAAACCCCGAAGGCAACCGGCTGACGCCCAGTGTGGTCGCGTTTACCGACAAGAAGGAAACGATTGTCGGTGAACCCGCACGACGCCAAGCGGTCACCAACCCCAAACGCACCGTCTATTCCGCAAAGCGTTTCATGGGTCGACGTCATCACGAGGTCGAATCGGAAGAGAAGATGGTCCCCTACGGTGTCGTCGGGGCCGCCAACGAGTACGTCAAGATCGAAGTCGGCGACGAGACCTTCACGCCGCAGGAAATCTCGGCCAAGGTGCTTCGCAAGCTCAAAGAATCCGCCGAGTCCTATCTCGGTCACAAGGTCAACAAGGCCGTGATCACGGTTCCCGCGTACTTTAACGACGCGCAACGTCAAGCGACCAAGGACGCCGGCCAGATCGCCGGGCTGGAAGTCGCACGGATCATCAACGAACCGACCGCAGCCGCACTCGCCTACGGGCTCGACAAAGCCAAGGACGAAAAGATCATCGTCTTTGACCTTGGCGGTGGGACCTTCGACGTCTCCGTCTTGGAAGTCGCCGACAGTGGTGACGAAGAAAACGAAAGCCGCGTCTTCCAGGTCATCAGCACCTCCGGTAACACGCACTTGGGCGGTGACGACTTTGACGAAGCGTTGATCAACTACGTCGCCGACGAGTTCAAGAAAGAAAACGCGATCGACCTTCGCAATGATCCGATGGCGTTGCAACGCTTGCAAGAAGCATGTGAGAAGGCCAAGAAAGAACTGTCGACCCTGCCCGAGACCGACATCAATCTGCCCTTCATCACGATGGACCAAGCCGGTCCGAAACACCTAACGATGAAGATCACCCGCAGCAAGTTCGAAGAGCTGATCGATGATCTGGTCGAACAATGTAAGACCCCGGTCATGCAGGCGCTCAAGGACGCCGGGTTCTCGCCCAGCGACATCGACGAAATCGTTTTGGTCGGTGGTAGCACGCGGGTGCCCAAGGTTCGCGAAATCGTCAAGGCGATCTTCGGCAAAGAACCCCACCAAGGCGTCAACCCGGACGAAGTCGTCGCCATCGGTGCCGCGATCCAGGGCAGCGTTCTGGCCGGCGACCGGACCGACGTGCTGTTGCTGGACGTGACACCGTTGACCTTGGGGATCGAAACCGAAGGCGGCGTGATGACCCCATTGGTCGAACGCAACACCACCGTCCCGGTCGAAAAGAAGAACGTCTTCAGCACCGCCGCGGACAACCAGACCGCCGTGACTGTTCGTGTCTTCCAAGGTGAACGCAAGATGGCGGCCAATAACCGGCTGCTCGGTGAGTTCAACCTCGAAGGCATCCCGGCTCAACCGCGTGGCGTGCCACAGATCGAAGTCAAGTTCGACATCGACCAAAACGGCATCCTGAGCGTTTCGGCGAAGGAACTGAAAACGGGCAAAGAAGCCAAGGTTGAAATCAAGGAAGCCGGTGCGCTGAGCGATGACGACATCGAAAAGATGCGTCGCGATGCCGAGCAGAATGCCGAAGAGGACCGCAAACAGTTCGAATTGGCCGAAGCCCGCAACAAGGCGAATCAGCAAGTTCACCAGCTCGAAAAAGAGATGACCGAACACGCCGACAAGCTCTCCGACGGTGACAAAGAACCGCTCAACAAAGCGATCGAAAAAGTCAAAACGGCGTCGGGCACCGACGATGTGAACGCCATCAAGCAGGCGACCGAAGAACTGGACGCCGCCGCCAAAGCGTTCAGCAAAGTCTTGTACGAGAAGACGGCCGCAGCCGGTGGCGACGCAGACGCCGCGGCCGCCGGAGCAGCCGCACCGGCCGGTGACTCCGACGATGACGACGCCATCGACGCCGACTTCGAAGTCAAGAGCTAGACGACGACAGGTTGTCTGAACGATCAAACGTCATCGGCCGGCACACCGCCGGTCGGTGGCGACGACAGACGGGCGTCATGTCGCCCGTCTTTTTTTACGCACCTACCGAACCCCATCACCACCAAACGGGCTGTGTTTTGTTAGCGGTAGGGCGCGAGCCCTCCGGTATTTCACGGTGTTTTTGAAACGCGACCGGACGGCTCACGCCGTTCCGCTAACTCATTCAGACACGTAGGGCATGCTGTGCATGCCAACTGGATTTTGTCACCCACGCAGGAGCATTCGCGATGACCTTCCGATTCGACAAACTGACCACCAAAGCCCAAGGCCTGATCGCCGAAGCACAGGGGCGTGCGACATCGGCCGGCAATCCCGAAATCACCTCCCTGCACCTGCTCTCGGCCATGCTCGACGAAAGCGGTGGCATCACCGCCGCGCTGTTGTCCAAGATGAACGCCGATGCGAACCAACTGCGTGAACTGACCACCAGCGAGTTCGACAAATTGCCCAAGGTCAGCGGCGGTCGACAACCGAGCATCGCCGCGGAACTGCAATCGGCCCTCAACGAAGCCGCCACCAGTGCGCAATCGCTGAAAGACGAATTCGTCAGCACCGAGCATCTGTTGCTGGGGATCGCCAAAGCCAAGACGAAAGCACAGAGCCTGCTCTCATTGTGTGGCGTCAGCGCCAACGACGTCTTGAAGGCGGCCAGCGAAATCCGTGGCAGCGCACGCGTGACCGACCAGAACGCCGAGGACACCTATCAGGCGCTCGAAAAATACGGCGTCGACCTGACCCAACTCGCCGCCGCCGGAAAACTCGATCCGGTCATCGGCCGGGACAACGAGATCCGTCGGGTGATCCAAGTCCTGTCGCGACGCACAAAAAACAATCCCGTCCTGATCGGACAACCCGGTGTAGGAAAGACCGCGATCGCCGAAGGCTTGGCGCTGCGAATTTTCGAAGCCGATGTTCCCACCAGTCTGAAGAACAAACGCGTCATCGCGCTGGACATGGGAGCCTTGGTCGCCGGGGCAAAGTTCCGCGGCGATTTTGAAGAACGCCTCAAAGCCGTGCTGCGAGAAGTCAAGGATTCCGATGGACGCGTGATCCTGTTCATCGACGAACTGCACCTGGTCGTCGGCGCGGGCAAGGCGGAAGGTTCACCCGACGCGGCCAACTTGTTGAAACCGGAACTCGCCCGCGGCGCGCTCCGCTGTGTCGGTGCGACGACGCTGGACGAATATCGCCAACACATTGAAAAGGACGCCGCACTCGAACGGCGATTCCAACCGGTTTACGTCGAAGAACCATCGGTCGAAGACTCGATCGCGATTCTCCGTGGCCTGAAATCACGCTACGAATCTCATCACGGCGTGCGAATTACCGACAGCGCCCTGGTCGCCGCCGCCACACTCGCTGATCGCTACATCACCGAACGCTTTCTGCCGGACAAGGCCATCGACCTGGTTGACGAAGCGACCAGCCGATTGGCGATGGAAAAAGAAAGCGTGCCCGAACCCATCGACCGCATCCAACGCCGGTTGCGTCAACTGGAACTCGCCCAGCGACAACTTCAAGACGAAGATTCCGGTGATGCATCGATTGTGAGCCGCCGCGAAGAGATTCAATCCGAAATGGAATCGCTCGGCAAAGAGCTTGCCGACCTGCGGGAACAATGGGAAAGCGAAAAGATCGGGCTCGAAGGCGTGCAATCCATTCGCCAGGAAGCCGAAACACTGGCGCACCGATTCGCGACGCTCGACGCCGAAGCCAAACAGACTCAGCTTCGCGGTGAAAACCCCGAAGACCTGTATCGAGAGATGTTGGAAGTCCAATCGCGTCAGGCAGAGCTGGAATCAAAACTGGAAGAAATCGAAAAACGCGATCAAGGTTCGTCCAACGAAGAAACGTCCGATGAACCCGAGCGCCGACTGCTGCGAAAAGAAGTGACGGCGGAGGAAATCGCTGAAGTGGTTTCAGCTTGGACCGGTGTTCCGGTGAGCCGGATGATGGAAACCGAGCGGGCCAAACTGCTGGTCATGGAGGAACGCTTGCACACCCGTGTGATCGGTCAAGACGAAGCCGTTCGAGCCGTCTCCGATGCGGTCCGCCGCAGCCGCAGCGGATTGGCCGACCCGAACCGACCGATCGGATCCTTCTTGTTCCTCGGACCGACCGGCGTCGGCAAGACGGAATTATGCAAGGCGCTCGCCGAAATCATGTTCGACGACGAGAACGCGATGGTGCGGATCGACATGTCCGAGTTCATGGAACGACATAGCGTCGCCCGGATGATCGGTGCGCCGCCCGGATACGTCGGCTACGAAGAAGGCGGCAAGTTGACCGAGGCCGTGCGTCGACGTCCCTACACCGTGATCCTGCTCGATGAAATCGAAAAGGCACACCCGGATGTGTTCAACATCTTGCTGCAAGTGTTGGACGACGGCCGATTGACCGATGGTCACGGACGGACGGTGAACTTCACCAACGCGGTGATCGTGATGACCAGCAACGCGGGAAGCCAAGAGATTCAGCAGATCGCGGCCGACGGTGGAGACGAAGAGGAGATGCGGGAGGCCGTTGAACAGGCCTTGCGCACCCGGTTCTTGCCCGAGTTCCTTAACCGCATCGACGACACCGTCATTTTCCGCCCGTTGGATCAAGCGCAAATTCGCAAGATCGTCAAACTGCAACTCGCCCATCTCGGACGTCGCTTGCAGGACAACGGGTTGACGCTTGAGGTCACCGATGCCGCCATCGATGAGATCGCCAAGACCGGCTACGACCCGACCTACGGTGCACGCCCGCTCAAACGCGTGATCCAGCGTGAAGTCCAGAATGAACTGGCAACGGCGCTGCTGAAAAGCGACTTCGCCGAAGGCAGCACCGTCACGGTCGACCATGACGGGATGCACTACGTGTTCAAGTAAGAATCGCCTGAAGGCTGGACACCAACATGCGCTGGTGTGCAGGCTTCAGCCGCCCGTCTTGCTGCTCCGCAGCGCGTGGGGATGCGCCTGAAGGCTGGACACCAACCAGCGCTGGTGTGCAGGCTTCAGCCGCCCGTCTTGCTGCTCCGCAGCGCGTGGGGATGCGCCTAAAGGCTGGACACCAACCAACGCTGGTGTGCAGGCTTCAGCCGCTCGTCTTGCTGCTTCGCAGCGCGTAGGGATGCGCCTGAAGGCTGGACACCAACCGGCGCTGGTGTGCAGGCTTCAGCCGCCCGTCTTGCTGCTCCGCAGCGCGCGGGAATGCGCCCAAAGGCTGGACACCAACCAGCGCTGGTGTGCAGGCTTCAGCCGCCCGTCTTGCTGCTTCGCAGCGCGCGGGGATGCGCCTGAAGGCTGGACACCAACACGCGCTGGCGTGCAGGCTTCAGCCGCCCATCTTGCTGCTTCGCAGCGCGTGGGGATGCGCCTAAAGGCTGGACACCAACCAGCGCTGGTGTGCAGGCTTCAGCCGCCTATCTTGCTGCTTCGCAGCGCGTGAGGATGCGCCTCAAGGCTGGACACCAACCGGCGCTGGCGTGCAGGCTTCAGCCGCCCGTCTTGCTGCTTCGCAGCGCGTGGGGATGCGCCTGAAGGCTGGACACCAACAGACGCTGGTGTGCAGGCTTCAGCCGCCCGTCTTGCTGCTCCGCAGCGCGTGGGGATGCGTCTGAAGGCTGGACACCAACCGGCGTTGGTGTGCAGGCTTCAGCCGCCCGTCTTGCTGCTTCGCAGCGCGTGAGGATGCGCCTGAAGGCTGGACACCAACCAGCGCTGGTGTGCAGGCTTCAGCCGCCCGTCTTGCTGCTTCGCAGCGCGCGGGGATGCGCCTGAAGGCTGGACACCAACACGCGCTGGCGTGCAGGCTTCAGCCGCCCATCTTGCTGCTTCGCAGCGCGTGGGGATGCGCCTAAAGGCTGGACACCAACCAGCGCTGGTGTGCAGGCTTCAGCCGCCTATCTTGCTGCTTCGCAGCGCGTGAGGATGCGCCTCAAGGCTGGACACCAACCGGCGCTGGCGTGCAGGCTTCAGCCGCCCGTCTTGCTGCTTCGCAGCGCGTGGGGATGCGCCTAAAGGCTGGACACCAACACGCGCTGGTGTGCAGGCTTCAGCCGCCCGTCTTGCTGCTTCGCAGCGCGTGGGGATGCGCCTAAAGGCTGGACACCAACCAGCGCTGGTGTGCAGGCTTCAGCCGCCCGTCTTGCTGCTTCGCAGCGCGTGAGGATGCGCCTGAAGGCTGGACACCAACCAGCGCTGGTGTGCAGGCTTCAGCCGCCCGTCTTGCTGCTTCGCAGCGCGTGAGGATGCGCCTGAAGGCTGGACACCAACCAGCGCTGGTGTGCAGGCTTCAGCCGCCCGTCTTGCTGCTTCGCAGCGCGCGGGGATGCGCCTGAAGGCTGGACACCAACACGCGCTGGCGTGCAGGCTTCAGCCGCCCATCTTGCTGCTTCGCAGCGCGTGGGGATGCGCCTAAAGGCTGGACACCAACCAGCGCTGGTGTGCAGGCTTCAGCCGCCTATCTTGCTGCTTCGCAGCGCGTGAGGATGCGCCTCAAGGCTGGACACCAACCGGCGCTGGCGTGCAGGCTTCAGCCGCCCGTCTTGCTGCTTCGCAGCGCGTGGGGATGCGCCTAAAGGCTGGACACCAACACGCGCTGGTGTGCAGGCTTCAGCCGCCCGTCTTGCTGCTTCGCAGCGCGTGGGGATGCGCCTGAAGGCTGGACACCAACCGGCGCTGGTGTGCAGGCTTCAGCCGCCCGTTTCGCTGCTTCGCAGCGAAACGGACGGACAGGCTCGTAGGCATCCACAACCTATCCCACCCGGGCGACACCATCACGACACATCCGCCGTCGTCCACGCGCCGTCGATCCGGCGTGGGGTTTGGCCGGTCGGGTTCTTGTCCGCCAACAACGCCGGCAATCGTTCCGGCCGGACGTTGTCATAGCTGGTCAGTTTCCCGAACCGCAGCAACGATCCGGGGACGCCGACGGCGGTGAAACCCGGGTGCCCGGTCGCCGGATAGGGTCCGCCGTGATTCATCGCGGCCGAGACGGCGACTCCGGTCGGCATCTTGTCGTTGAGCACCCGCCCGACCTTCGGCGTCAATTCGAACGCCACCTGGTCGTACGACGCATCGTCGCTGCCGGCCGGATCGCTGTAAACGCAGCCGGTCAAGTTGCCTTCCAAGCTGGCCAGCACGCTGCAAAGTTCGTCCAGGTCCTTGGTGACCACGACCAGCGATGCATTGCCGAACGCTTCGGTCTGGAACCCTTCGGGGTCGTCTAGAAACTGTTTTCCCGTCGCGGTCATCAACGTGTTGGCCAGCGCGCATCGGCCGGCTTCAACCTCGCCGCCGCCGACCAACAACTCCGCGCCAAACCCGCAAAGTTTCTCGATGCTGTCTTTCAAGCTTCCGGCAACGGCGGGTGACAACAATGTTCCCGCGGGCGAGCCGGCAAAGCGTTCTTTGACCGCGGCGATGAATTTGTCAGTGCCTTCACCGGCGATCGCCAACACCACGCCGGGATTGGTGCAAAACTGGCCGGATCCCATCAACGCGCTGCCGCAAAACTCGTCGACAATTTCATCGCCGCGGGCGGCCAGGGCGCCCGGCAACAAGACGACCGGGTTGACGCTGGAAAGTTCCAAATAGATCGGCTTGCCGGCCGCGTCGGCGGCCGCCTTGAGTTTCAATCCGGCTGATCGGCTGCCCGTGTACCCGGTCGCACCGACGCGTGGATCGGCGACCAAACGTTCGCCGTCGGCGTGTCCGGTGCGATAGATCAACTGGACGGTGGCAGAGGGCATGCCGGTTTCGTTTGCGGCTTCCAAAGCAAGTTCTGCAAACAGTCGCGTCGTTTCGGGGTGGGAACTGTTGGCTTTGCCGATGACGGGATTGCCTGCCGCAATCGCCGCGGCAAAGTCTCCGCCGGAAACCGACCCGAAGGCAAAGGGAAAGTTATTGGGACCGAACACACAGATCGGTCCGAGCGGCTCGTAGCAGGAGCGAATCCCGGCGGCGGTGTCGATCGTTGCCATCGCCCAATCGCCGCTGCGACAGGATTCTGCGGCGGAACGAAGTTGGCCACTGGTTCGTGGCAACTCTCCATCGGCCAGTCGCGGTGACTTGGCCAAACCGGTTTCGGCGTGTGCCGCCTCGACCAGACTGTCTTTGGCCGCGTCGATCTTGTCGGCGTACAGATCCAAAAACTCCGCGATCTTCGCGGCGGGAAGTGTTCGCATTTCGCGAGCCGCTCCGGCGGCGGCATCCAGCGCGGCATCGCAATCGGCCCACGAGCTGATCGGAAACTCGGTGGGCAGCTTTTCGTTGGTGTTCGGGTTGGTCGCTTGGAACGTGCCGACCGAATCGGCGTCACGCCAGGTTCCGGCGAGGAGTACTTTTGCGGTCATGTTGAGGCTCCTGGGTTTAGTGTTGAATGGGACAGGCGATCAGCCGATGGGCGCGAACAACTGCCTACCCCTGAATGATCGGATTACTGAGCGTGCCGACGCCGTCGATGGTGATATTGACGATGTCGCCGGGCAGCAGTGTGAAATCGCTGGTGGGCACGATCCCCGTCCCGGTCATCAGAAATGCACCGGCGGGAAACGAATTGTCTCTGGCGAGCCAGTCGACCAAGTTTTCAAACGTTCGTGCCATCTGGCCGCCGCTGGTTTGTTGATCGAACACCGTTTGGCCGTCGCGGACGATCTGCAAGTCGACGCCAATCGAATCCGCCGGCGGCAAGGTGTCGAACAAGGTGATCCATGGCCCCAGCCCGGCACACTGGTCATAACACTTCGCTTGCGGCAGATAGAGCGGGTTTTCGCCTTCGATGTCTCGCGAACTCATGTCATTGCCCACGGTCAATCCCACGATCCGCATTTGGGGGCTGATCACCAGCGTGATTTCGGGTTCGGGCACGTTCCAACTGGCATCGGATCGAATCCGCAACGGTTGCCCGTAACCAGACACACGATGGGGAGTCGCCTTGAAAAACAATTCGGGGCGATCGGCGTTGTAGACGCGGTCGTAGCACGACGCAGCGGCTTCGGACTCCTCCATCCGTGCCGTTTGCGAACGCTTGTAGGTGACGCCCGCCGCCCAGACTTCCTGATGGTCGATCGGCGGCAGCCATCGCAGTTGCTCATCGATCTCGATCGCGGCTTCGGTTTGCAGTGATTCGGCAGCAGCAATTGGCGTGGAATGGGCGATCAGATCCGAAAGGCTTGCGATTTCATCGGTCATCACCAACGGAAATAATTCGTTTTCGCGGACCAGTCCGACGCGAATCGTGTCGGAAGCATCAAAGAATTTTGCTACTTTCATATGTCAAACCTTTTTAATGAATGGTCCCAACGGATGGCATACATCGTGAACGCACCCCCGACGAACCGCCCGAACCTGCATCGGCACTTGACCTTCGCCTTCGCCGCGGTCGCAACATCCATCACGTTGACGTTTGCCGGTTGCAGCTGCACTCGAGACCCTGGCGGAAACGGAAACGGTACCACGCCACCGCTCAACAGTGAATCGGAGGCGAACCTGGTAAAAATCAACCAGGCGCTCGCGGCGACGGAAAACATGGAACCCGAGCAGGCCGAACAGCTCTGGTCGGGGCTGCGAAATCAGTTTTCCGACGACCCCTCGGTGGCACTCAACCGGGCCCTCAACGCCGTGCTGGCGGTCGACATGCTGACCGCCGCGGCGACCGACTCGGTCAAATCCAGCGAAGAAAAACAGGCGGCACGCGCGCGGCTTCCCGACGCGATCGAAGCGGCGCGAAAGGCGATCGAAGATTATCAGAAAAATTCCGGCGATGAGATCACCAAACGGTGGCTGAACAGCCGCATCGACGCACACGAGGCGGCACTACTTGGGACAACAATCGGCAAATCGCTGCGCCGCGATCTGTTCACGCGTCTAACCCAAGCCATCGATGGACCGATGGGCGAAGACCCCAGGGCCGTCATCTTGGGCGGACCGCTGATCGACCTGTTGGAAAAGATGTCCGACCCCGTCGATGGGCTACCAGATTCCGTCTTGAAACCGGCCGCCAAGTCGCTGCGACGACTTTCTGACGAAAACGATGACAATCTGTTCCTGGCGCTGCGGGCACTGCGTTTGTCGATCGACAACCAAGATCCGTCCGCTGCCGAACTGGTCGATCGCACCTGGCGGCTGGCCCAAGCCGTCGAGCCGACCTTGGCCGCGTACACCAAACCGATCGGACTCTCACCGGAAGACCTGGTCAATCAAATCAAAGAGGCGATCGAGAAGGGGGACTGGGCCAAAGCCGACCAGTCCTCCGTCTTGTGGTCGAACGTCTTGAATCCGCTGGAGATTGTCCGCACCGATCGGCGCCGAACATCGCCCCACCCGTTGGACCGACTGAACTTCGACACCGTCCGTCAGTTGAGCACCGAAATCGCCACCGCCAAACCGATCGCCGGTGACGAGACCGCGATCTCGTTTGAGTTTTCGTCCGCAGGTGACGCCGCAGCAGTGTTACCGTTGGACGCGGATCTGGATTTCAAAATGGATCTGGCCGCCGTCACCAGCGACGGAAAACTGAGATTGCTGACGCAACAAGATGATGCCTGGGAAGCGGTCGCCGAACTCGATCTCGGCGTTACACCGAGCGGTTTGGTGGCCGCGGATTTATTCATGGTCGACAGCAGTGATTCCGATCGCATCAAACGCAGCGAACCGGTTGCCGACGATCAAACCGAACGTGACTATTCAACCAAGGCACGCCACGACACGTTACCCGCCTTGGTCGCGTACGGCCCGTTCGGTTTGCGTCTGGTTCAAATCGATACCCGCAGCGAAACTCCCGCCGACAAGCGATTGACGTTGGTCGATAAGACGACCGGGCTGGAAGATCTGCCGGCGATTTCGGCCGTGACGACCGGCGACTTGGAAGGCGACGGCGACTTGGATTTGATCGTCGCGCCGGCGGACGGCCAGATCCGTGTCTGGATCAATCGCGGCAACCGTACCTTTTTCGAAGCTCCCATCGGAACCAGCACCGTAGACGCCGACGATCCGATCGCCGACATGACGATTGCCGACCTGGACCGCGACATCGACCTGGACGTCTTGGCCATCCACCAGTCCGGACGGGTCAGCATTTTGGAAAACCTGTTGCACCTGCAATTCCGCTTCCGAACCCTAGACGACGTGCCGCCGCTGCCGGTCGCCGAAGACGATCGCTCACTGAGCATCGTGGTCGAAGACGTGGACGCCAACGTCGGCTGGGATGTCATCGCAACGTCCAGCCAACAATCGATGGTCGCCTTCGGAAACTCAGCCGACATCGGGGTCTGGACTGTCGACCGTGTCGAAACGGGTCCAGGCTTTCCATCGCGGCCGGTCTTGGCTGACTTTGACAACGATTCCTATCTCGAGTGGATCGGCGCCGCGTCATCCCCCAAGTCGGCGCAAACGCTGAAACTCGGCCCGTGGGGAATCAATGTCGTCAACACGGACACCGACCTGCCCGAGAACCTGACGGCCGGCGCCGCCGCTGACTTCAACAGCGATGGCCGCATCGACCTTGTAGCGCTCAGCGGCAGTGACATCCAAGTCGGCATCAACCAGTCTGCCGGAGACGCCCACCAGATTTCGGTTCGTTTCAAAGGCATCGCCGACAACGCCGCGGCGAGTGGACGTGTGAACCACTACGCAATCGGTTCGGTCCTGGAACTGCGTTTCGGGCCACACTATCGAAGCCGGATCGTCCGTGGACCGGGGACACATTTCGGCATGGACGGATTCGACTCGGCCGACACCATCCGTGTCATCATGCCCAATGGATTGACGCAAACGATCCGCAGCCCCGAAGTCGACTCGATCATCGAGGAAGAGCAAACGCTGAAGGGATCGTGCCCGTACCTGTACAGCTGGGACGGAGACCGGTTTGCATTCGTCACCGACTGTTTGTGGGCGGCTCCGTTAGGACTGCAAGTCGCCGCCGGCGTCGTCCAGCCGGATCGACCGTGGGAGTATCTGAAAATTGACGGCGACTTGGTGCGTCAACACGAAAACGGCGAATACGAGTTTCGATTGACTGAAGAACTGTGGGAAGTCGCCTACGTCGACAAGATTGAATTGACCGCCGTCGACCACCCCGCCGACGTCGCGATCTATTCCAACGAAAAAGTCGGCCCCCCCAGCGTCGCGACTCCGACCATTTTTTCCTTTGATGAAAACGAGTTGCATCCGGTCGCCGTCGCCTCGGACACCCGCGCAAACGACGTGACTGAATTGTTGACCTCGGCCGATGAACGCTACGTCCAAGGCTTTGACCGACGGATTCGACAGGGACTTTGCCCGCCGCACTGGATCGATTTGGATTTCGGTGACGCGGTCAAACAACAGCTCAGCGGCGGCGACAAGAAGGCGGTCTATCTCGTGCTCCGCGGTTGGATCTTGCCGACCGACACGTCGTTGAACATTCAAATCGACCAAAACCCCGAACTGCCGGCGATCGAGTTCCCGTCGGTGTGGGTGCCCGATGCATCGACCGAATCGGGCTGGCGAAACGCGATCGAGTTCATGGGTTTTCCAGGCGGCAAGACCAAGACGATCGTCGTCGACGTTTCCGAGCACCTGCAGCCGGACGATCCACGCCTTCGCGTCCGCACCAGCGCGCAAATCTATTGGGACACAGCCTCGCTGGCGATCCAGAACGATCCGGCGTCCAGCGTGACTCAGCCGATGCCGATGATCGACGCCGAAGTCGCGTTCCATGGATTCTCCAAACGCATCCATGCGGACTCGACACGTCCGGAAACCTACGACTACGGGCAAGCCGATTCGCAACCGAAATGGCCGCCGCTACGTGGCACGGTGACCCAATTCGGCGACTGCACCGAACGACTACGCGAGTGGGATGACTCGATGGTCGTGATCAGCGGCGGCGATGAAATCCGGATGCGGTTTCGCGCCCCCGAGCAGACGCTGCCAGACGGTTGGAAACGCGATTTCATCTTGCACTGTGTGGGCTGGGACAAGGACGCCGACCTGAACACCCTGACCGGGCAGTCCATCGGACCGTTGCCGATTCGGGACATGCGAGGCTACCCCCCGACGGCGGAGTCGGCCGATCAATTTGACTCGGTCGAACGCAAGAACGCGGATTCGCTGCGTCGCCGCCAATCGTTCCGAGCGTTTTGGAATCGTGGTCAGCCCAGCGACAAACCGTTTTTAACGACCGTCGATGCCGGTTAGCAGGAAGCAGCCGCGGAAAAACGTCGCATCGGGAGCGGACGGACCAAACCGAAAGCGGTTTGGCTGCGTCGTAGTAGGTGGAGCGAACCAGATTCTTCGCAACCATGGACTCTGGCGGACAACGCCTGCGAGGCGTCAGCGAAAGATCAGCCCTTTGACCGCCCCCCTCTGCAGCAACCTCCCTCCGCTTTTCCCATGACCGCATCTCCCGCTCCCACCAAGAAACCTCGGCGCGTCATCACGCCTCGCTTGCGGGTCATGCTGTACGTCGTGTTGACGCTGTTCGGTGTGTTGGCTGCCAACGGACTGTACTTGACCGGCGTCACGTGGCTGCAGGTTTTCACCGGCCAGGTCTACGAGTCGCATTTTTATCAGCTGATGTTCCTGGGCCATCTCGGGCTCGGTCTGTTGCTCATTTTGCCGGTGGTGATTTTTGGATTCGCGCACATGTGGCGTGCCAAGGATCGACGCAATCGCCGCGCGGTCAAGATCGGTTACGCATTGCTGGCCGTCGCGTTGATCATTCTGATCAGCGGCGTCTTGCTGACGCGGATCGGCTCGCTCAACATCGTCAACCCTTCGGTCCGAAGCGTCATCTACTGGGCGCATTTGCTGACGCCGCTGATCGCCATTTGGCTGTACTGGCTGCATCGCTTGGTCGGTCCTCGGATCAAGTGGCACATCGGACGTCGCGTCGCAGCGGCGATCGGCTGTTTCGTGGCGGTGATGGTGGCGTTCCAAGCGAGCGATCCACGGATCAGCGAAGGCATCGCGCCGGCCGAAGGCGACAAGTACTTCCAGCCTTCGCTCGCCTCGACGGCGACGGGCAAATTCATTTCGCAAGACGTCTTACAAAACGACGATTATTGTTTGCGCTGCCACAGCGACATCCACGAGGACTGGGTTCACAGCGTTCACAAATTAAGCAGTTTCAATAACCCGGCCTATCGCGCGTCGGTCCGCGAGACACGGCGAGTCGCCGCCCAACGCGACGGATCCGTCCAAGCCTCGCGTTGGTGCGCCGGATGTCACGATCCGGTTCCCTTCTTTTCAGGCAAGTTCGACGACCCGAATTACGACGATGTCGATGACGTGACCGCCCATGCCGGAATCACCTGCACCTCGTGCCACGCGATTCAGTCGATCGATTCACACGTCGGCAACGCGGATTACACGATCGACGAACCTCGGCACTACCCGTTTGCCTACAGCGATCACGGCATGCTTCAAACGTTGAGCGATTTGATGGTCAAGGCGAAACCGGCCTTCCACAAGTCCGAAATGTTGAAACCGTTTCACAAGACCGCCGAGTTCTGTGGCACCTGTCATAAGGTGTCTCTGCCCGGCGAATTGACCCATTACAAAGACTGGCTGCGTGGTCAAAATCACTACGACAGCTACCTGCTCAGCGGCGTGTCCGGTCACGGGGCGCGGAGTTTTTATTATCCGCCCAAAGCCCAGGAAAACTGTAACGAATGCCACATGCCGGCGCGGGCCAGCGACCAGTTCGGTGCAAAGTACAACGCTGAACTGGGTGGCTTGGCCGTCCACGACCACCGGTTCCCCAGTGCCAATTCCGCCTTGTCTTACTGGACCGGTGACCTGGACGGCATCGAGGCGCACCGCAAGTTACTCGAGGGTTCGCTGCGTCTGGACCTGTTCGGTCTGCGACGCGGCGGGTCGATCGAAGGCGAGTTGATCGCGCCGCTGCCCAACCAGGGCGTCAGCGTCGTCAAGGGCGAGTCCTACCTGGTCGAAACCGTGCTGCGAACGTTAACTCTGGGTCACCATTTCACCCAAGGCACCACCGATTCGAATCAGATTTGGATCGAGTTCACCGCGATTCAAGACGGGGAGGTGATCGGCAAGAGCGGCAGTCGTGACGAGCGGGAGCGGGTCGACGAGTGGTCCCACTTCGTCAACAACTTCGTCGTCGACCGCGAAGGCAATCGCATCAATCGACGCAACGCCCAAGATATCTTCACCGTGCTGTACGCACACCAAATCCCACCGGGGGCCGGTCAAACGGTCCACTACCTGTTGAACGTCCCCCAAGGCTCCGACGCGCCGATCGAGATCACGGCGCGATTGTTGTACCGAAAGTTTGACACCGAGTACCTGGATTACATCCGCGCCGACCGCGATCCCGCGCGCGATCCACTCGACTTGGGCAACGTCGGCGATCCCAACGATTTGCCGATCATCGAAATCGCGCGTGACGCAGTGACACTGACGGTGACCGATCAACACGTGGCATTGGATCCCAAATGGGCTCAAGCCGAACAGTCCGATGATCTGAAACCGATTCCGACCTGGCAACGCTGGAACGATTACGGGATCGGCATGTTGCTCAGGGGCAGAGCCGAACAGAAACAAGCCGCCGAAGCGTTCACCAGGGTGCGTGAGCTTGGACGTTCCGACGGCCCGATGAATCTGGCGCGGGTTCAGTTTGCCGAAGGTGACTTGAACGGTGCGACCGACAGCTTGACCGAAGCGCTCGAAATGGATCCCCCGCCGCCGTCGTGGACGCATGCTTGGTTGAGCGGCGTGGTGAACCGACAGCAGGGGAACCTGGAGACCGCCGCGAAACTGCTGCAGGGCACGCTGGACACCCGCGTCCCCGAGCGGGGGTTTGATTTCTCGCTGGACTACGTCGTTCGCAATGAATTGGCACTGACGCTGTTGGATATCGCGCAACAGAAAGACGTGATGGGAGACGAAGCGGGTTTCCAAGGCGATCTGGAACGTTCACGTACCGAGTTCTTGCGTGTGTTGGAACTCGACTCGGAAAACGCGACCGCACATGCCAACTTGGCCAAGATCGCGGGTTTGGCAGGCGACCAGGCGGCGCAAGAACATCATCGCCGATTGCACGATCGATACAAACTCGATGACAATGCGTCGGCTGTCGCGTTGCCAGCGGCGCGGCGCAAGTACCCAGCCGCCAGCCATGCGGCCGAGGCCCTCGTGATCTATGACTTGCATCGCGAATGAAACAGTGCGATAGGCTGGAAGCCATTCCCACTTTTCGCAACCGACACTGACTCTCCCCTCGACCGCCAAGTCACTCCCCCTGACCACTTCTCCATGACCAATTTGCCGACCGAACCCGCCGAAGACGAAGACGTGCAGAACGACGCGGTGATCGAATCCGCGTTTCGAAAGTCGCTGATTTTCATCATCGTGATGATGCTCCCGATCATCGGGATGCTGGCCTTTCTGAATCTCCGCCAGAAGGACCGCAAGGCGATCGAGATTCAGCCCGAGGCTCCCGAAGGCCGGCAGGTTGACCAGGCCACGCTTCCGCAAATTCCGCTGGTTGAGGTCACGCAGGCGTCCGGCGTCGACTTCAAACATTACGCCGGCAAGCAGGGCGAGAAATTGCTGCCCGAAACGATGGGCAGCGGTGTCGCGGTCTTCGATTACAACCAAGACGGCAACCAAGACCTGTTGTTCATCAATTCGACAGATTGGCCCTGGACCGAAAACGCGTCGGCAAGTCCCTGTCGTCTGTATCAAGGGGACGGCACGTTCAAGTTTGTGGATGTCTCCGAGCAAACCGGGCTCGATCTGTCGCTTTACGGAATGGGGGCCGCCGTCGGCGACTACGACAACGATGGCGATCGCGACGTCTTCATCACCGCAGTCGGATCCAATCGCTTGTTGCGAAATGACGACGGAAAGTTTGTCGATGTGACCGACCAGGCCGGCGTGTCGGGAGCCGAAGGCGCTTGGAGCACCAGCGCGGGCTTTTTCGATTACGACAACGACGGACGCTTGGACCTGTTCGTCTGCAACTATGTCACCTGGAGCCGCGACCTGGACCTCTCGCAAACGTTTTCGATCGACGGAGAAAACCGATCCTACGGCCCGCCCGACGCGTTCTCGGGCGCCCATTCGTACCTGTACCACAACGAAGGCGATGGCGTTTTCAAAGACGTTTCCCAGTCGGCGGGGATTCAAATGCGAAGCCCAGAAACGGATGTCGTGCTGGGCAAAGCGATGGGAGTCGTTCCGGTCGATGTCAACCGCGATGGTTATCTGGACATCGTCGTCGCCAACGACACGGTGCGCAATTTTCTGTTCGAAAACAATCGTGACGGCACGTTCACCGAAACGGGACGGCTGGCCGGAATCGCCTACGACCTCGCCAGCGGCAATGCCCGCGGCGCGATGGGGATCGATGCCGCCGTCTTTCGCACCGACGGCACGCTGGCGATCGGCATCGGAAACTTCGCCAACGAAGCCAGCGCGCTGTACATGGCGTCACCGAAGCGGCAGACGTTTGTCGACGCGGCCATGTTCACCGGGTTCGGACCGCCGACACGACTGGGCCTGACCTTCGGCCTGTTCTTCTTTGACGCCGACCTGGATGGTCGTCTGGACATCCTGGGCGCCAACGGCCACCTGGAAGAGGAGATTGAAAAGACGCAGCGGACGTTGCGTTACGCCCAACCGCCCCAGTTGTTCTGGAACGCGGGACGTGACGCGCAATCCGAATTGGCGCTGTTGGACGAAAACTGCACCGGAGAGTCGTTTTGCGAACCGATCGTCGGCCGCGGTGCGGCGTTTGGTGATTTTGACAATGATGGCGACCAAGACGTCGTGATCTCGGTCAGCGACGGGCCGGCCAAGCTATTTCGCAACGACCAGGCCAGCGGACATCACTACCTGCGATTTCGATTGCAGGGGACACGTTGCAATCGCGACGCCATCGGGGCCGCGGTCACCGTGACGATCGGAGACCAATCGCAAACACGCGTCGTCATGCCGACCCGCAGCTACCTCAGCCAATCGGAACTGGAGCTGACCTTCGGGCTCGGCGAAGCGGAAACCGTCGATCGCGTCACCGTAACCTGGCCCGGCGAAGCCCCCGTTCCGGTGGAAGTCAGCGGCGTCGATCGGTTGATCGAGTTGGTGCAGCAGTAAGCGACGACTGCAACGAGACGTAGGTCACGCTGTGCGTGACAGCATGCATGCACAACACGCCCTACAATTTTAATCCCCAGCCTTCCATGTCATCGGTCAACGGGTGGTTGGTCATGTCGAACTGCAAACTGGTCAGGGTCACGTTGCCTTTTCGCAGTTCGGTGATGTCGGTTTTTTCTTGCGGCGGCTCGCTGGGTTCTTCCCACAGTGCCCAGTAATAATCTCGTCCGCCGGGGTCTTGGCGTTTTTCGTAGCGGTTGCCGTACTGGGCCAGTCCCATCGGTACGATTTGCAATTCCGCGGGCGACTGGGTGGCTGCGGTCGGGATGTTCAGGTTGAACAACTTCCCTTTGGACGAGGGGTGCTTTGCGATCCCACCGATGATTTTTTTGGCGATCACGGCTGCGGACTGAAAATCGGCATCGGGGTCGTATTCGAGTGAGACGGCGACGCTGGTGGTTCCGAAAAAGGCCCCTTCGATGGCCGCGGCGACGGTGCCGCTGTACAGCACATTGATGCCGGCGTTGAGTCCGTTGTTGATGCCGCTGACGACCAGATCGACCGGATTATCTCGCAGCAGTTCGGCGATCGCCAGTTTGACGCAATCGGCGGGGCTACCCTCGACCGCCCATGCCCAGTGCCGGCCATCGCGATGAATCGATTTCCCCACCAACGGGGTGAGAAAGGTGATCGAGTGACTGACGCCCGACTGTTCGGTCGCCGGTGCGATCACGATCACCTCCCCGAGGTGGCGGAGTTGTTGTTCCAGTGCGGCCAGTCCGGGTGCGAACACACCATCGTCGTTGGTCAAAAGAATTCGCATGGGTTCATCAAGGTGGCATCGTGGAAGAAAATTTGGCGATCGGCCGAACCATCGGCGGAGTCAATCGTCGGTCAATCCCGGGGGCTGGCGGCCGAAATCCGGGTCGGTCCGGTCGCATCGACAGCCCGTCAAAACGCCCCCCAGGGCCGGCAGAGCCGAACGATCTACCCGGCGTCAGCGGTTTAGCCCCTTGGGGATTACCGGTGCATTTTCTACACTCCCGGTTTGGCATTGGCGACTACGGCACGCGCAACAAAGTCGATCCAGCAAAACGCAGGCGGCTGATCGACGCCGCCGGCGTTTCCGATTCGTCGCGTGTTTGGCCCGACGTCCCTGCCACCTCGGCTCCCCTTTAATCCATTCACACCTGCATGAGTGTTTCCAGCGCCCACTCGACGGGCAACTCCACCGAATCAAGCCTTTCCGAGGCCGGCGCTTCGGTGCTGACGGATCAACGGATCGTTGTCCTGGATTTCGGTTCGCAGTACGCCCAGCTGATCGCCCGACGCGTTCGCGAGCAGAACGTTTACTGTCAGATCATCCGACACGATCTGTCCGCCGATCGGATCGCCGAACTCGCCCCCAAAGGCATCATTTTGTCGGGCGGACCGTCCAGTGTTTACGAGGACGGGGCGCCCCGCTGCGATCCCGAATTGTTCCGCCTGGGTATTCCCGTTCTGGGCATCTGCTACGGCTTGCAAGTCGCCTGCGAAGCGTTCGGCGGCAAGGTCACCAACACCTCGCGCCGCGAATACGGCCACGCGATGTGCGAAATCGTCGAGCCCGGAACGCTGTTTGAGGAACTGCCGGGCGAGATCGACGTCTGGATGAGCCACGGAGACCAGATCTCGGCGATCAGCGAGCAATTCGAACCGCTCGCCCGCACCAGCACCTGCCCGTTTGCGGCGATCCGGCACAAGGAATTGCCGGTTTACGGCATGCAGTTCCACCCGGAAGTCACGCACACCCCGCTGGGCGGAAAGGTGCTGGCAAACTTTGTCCGAGGCATCTGCGGCTGTGAACCCAATTGGCAACTGAGTGATTTCGCCGACGCCACCGTCCGCCAGATCCGTGACGCCGTCGGCGACCGACGCGTGATCTGCGGGCTCAGCGGCGGCGTCGATTCCTCCGTCGTCGCGGCACTGCTGTACAAAGCCATCGGCCCCCAGTTGACGTGCATCTTGATCGACAACGGGCTGCTCCGCAAAAACGAACAGGCCTTGGTGATCGACGAATTCACCAATCACTTCAAAGCCGACTTGCACGTCGTCGACGCCGAAGACCGGTTCCTCGCGTCGCTGGCCGGAGTCGTCGAACCGCAAGAAAAACGCCGACGCATCGGCCATGACTTTATCGAGTGCTTCAAAAAGGAAGCCGAATCGATCGAGAACGCCCACTTCCTCGCCCAAGGCACCCTGTACCCCGACGTGATCGAAAGCGGAGCCGATCCTGACGGACCGGCCGCGACGATCAAGTTGCACCACAACGTCGGCGGGCTGCCGGAAGAACTGGGGTTTGAACTGATCGAACCGCTTCGCGACCTGTTCAAGGACGAAGTGCGACGACTGGGTTTGGAATTGGGCTTGCCGGAAAAACTGGTCTGGCGACATCCGTTCCCCGGCCCCGGTTTGGCCGTCCGATGCCTGGGCGAAGTCACACGCGACAAACTGGTCGTGCTGCGAGCCGCCGATGCGATCGTGATCGAAGAGATCGAAGCGGCGGGACTGTACCGCGAGACCAGCCAGACCTTTGCGGTCCTGTTGCCGGTCCAAAGTGTGGGGGTGATGGGCGACGCGCGAACGTATGACAATGCGATCGCCGTCCGCAGCGTCAACACCGACGATTTCATGACGGCCGATTGGAGCCGATTGCCGTACGAGCTGCTGGCGCGGATCAGCACACGAATCATCAACGAAGTCAAGGGCGTCAACCGAGTCTGCTATGACATCAGCAGCAAGCCGCCCGCAACGATCGAGTGGGAATAGGACAGGAACAAGCAAGGCATGGGCAGGCAATACATTTACCAAGTCGAAGACTTGACGAAAAAGCACGGTCAAAAGGCGGTGCTCAACGAAGTCAATTTGGCGTTTTATCCGGGCGCGAAAATCGGCGTCCTCGGTCCCAACGGTGCCGGAAAGTCGACGCTGTTGCGGATCATGGCCGGCCAGGACACCGACTTTGACGGCAGCGCGAAACTGACCAAAGGCTTCACCGTCGGCTACCTGGAACAAGAACCGCCGCTGGACGAAACCAAGACGGTGTTTGAAAACGTTCAAACCGCCGTCGCCGAGCGTCGCGCGATCGTCGATCGATTCAATGAAATCAGCATGCTGCTCGGCGACGTCACCGACGACGACGAGATGCAAAAGCTGTGCGACGAAATGGCGACGCTGCAAGACACGATCGATGCCTACAACCTGTGGGAACTCGATCGACAAGTCGAAATGGCGATGGCCGTCATGAATCTGCCCCCCGGCGATTCCACCGTGACCACGCTCTCGGGCGGTGAACGCCGACGTGTCGCACTTTGCCAACTGCTGATCCGCCAGCCCGACTTGCTGCTGTTGGACGAACCGACCAACCACCTCGATGCCGAATCGGTCTCTTGGCTCGAACAACACCTGGCCAAGTACCCGGGTACCGTCGTCGCGGTGACCCACGACCGCTACTTCCTGGACAACGTCGCCCAGTGGATCCTGGAAATCGACCGCGGCCGCGGCATTCCGTTCGAAGGCAACTACACCGCGTGGCTGGAAGCGCGCCAGAAACGGATGCAGCTGGAACAACGCCAGGCCAAGGCGCGCGAACGCACGTTGGCCAACGAATTGGAATGGATCCGCATGAGCCCCAAAGCCCGCCAGGCGAAAAGCAAGGCGCGGATCAAGGCCTACGAGGATTTGGCGGCCGAGAAATTCGAGGATCGGCCCGACGAGTTGGAAATCCAGATTCCCTCCAATCGTCATCTGGGTGAACTGGTCATCGAAGGCAAGAACATCCACAAGGCATTCGGCGACAAGGTCTTGATCGACGACCTGTCGTTCCGCTTGCCCGCCGGTGGCATCGTCGGCGTGATCGGTCCCAACGGTGCCGGCAAGACGACGCTGTTCAAAATGCTGACCGGCGAAGAACCGGCCGACGAAGGTCAGTTCCGCGTCGGCGAGACGGTTGACTTGGGCTACGTCGATCAAAGCCGCGATTCGCTGGCCGACGACAACACCGTGTTTGAAGAAATCAGCGGCGGAACCGAGACGATCGTACTGGGAGGCCGCAACGTCAACGCGCGGGCCTATGTCTCGCGTTTTAATTTCAAAGGCCCCGACCAGGAAAAGAAAGTCGGCAACCTGTCCGGTGGTGAACGCAACCGAGTTCACTTGGCAAAACTGTTGCGGCGTGGCTGCAACGTGCTGCTGCTGGACGAACCGACCAACGACCTCGATGTCGACACGCTGCGTGCTCTGGAAGAAGCGATCATGCATTTCGCCGGCTGCGTCGTGGTCACTTCGCACGACCGCTGGTTCCTTGATCGCCTCGCAACGCATATCCTTGCATTCGAAGGCGACGGCAAAGTCACGTGGTGCGAAGGCAACTTCGAAGTCTACGACCGAGGACTGCGAGAGCGGATGGGCGAGGACCCCAACGAAATCAAACAGGCCCGCTACAAAAGCATCCATGCCGGTTAACCGCCGGTCGGTCCATCCGCCGACACGCCGTACACCTTGATTCCCCAATCCGTCATGCCGTTGATGCGGCAGTTCCCTTTTTTCCCTAACCAAACTTAGCTATGACCATTCTTCGTATCGGAACGAACGAAAAGTACTCCAACAATTGGGAAGACATTTTTGGCGGCAAGCAGAAAAAGGCGGGCAAAAAGAAAGCCGCCAAAAAGGCCAGCAAGAAAAAGGCTGCCGCCGCCGACGTGACCGCAAAGAAGCCGGCGAAAAAGAAAGCCGCCAAGAAGACGGCAAAGAAAGTCGTCGCCAAGAGCGTGACCGCTCCGAAGAAGAGCACCAAGAAAAAGAGCGTCAAAAAGAAAAAGACGACCAAAAAGTGATCCCCGCCGTGGGGCGAGTTCCAGTCGAATTCCGCCCACGGTTGTTTGTCCTCTGATTCGGTGAGTCGCCCTACTTTTTGCTGCCCCCACCCCATGTCCAATCTTCCACCACCGGAATCGATCTGCGATTCGCTCAAGCGGTTGGCGGGGTACCTGAATTTCTCCAGCGGCAGCAGCGATCCCAAGATCGCTGCGCTTTGGAACGAAGCGTATTACCACGCCAGCCAAGGCAATCCCCTGACGGGAACGCCGGCTTGGCTCGTGCTCAATAACTGGATCGAGCAAACCTTGGTCACGCTGACCGAGTCGACGTCCGCGTTTGCCGACATCACCCAGGCACGCGACGTCTCGCGACTGTTGCTCAGCGAATTGCTGCCGGCCTACATGGACTACCACCGGGACTTGCTGTTCCACCAGGAACCCGAAGTCCTGTTCAATGGGTTCTTCTTGGCCCGGGCCGCAGAATCCCTGTTGCGACTATACAGCGAACAGGACGCCTCGGCCGACGAGGACGCAACGTCCGACTTGGTCTATCAAGCGATTCGCGAACTCAATGACTTCGTCGGCTATCGCCCCGTCGCGGTCTTGGAAAACCGGCGATGCCAGCCCTACCCGAACGAGTTTGTCCGTCCGATCCCGCTCTATGTCCGCGGGGCCGGCGTCTCGGCAGGACCCTATTACGAGCTGATCACACAAACGATCCAGATCCTGCGAGACAGCGACCCCGACGTCCTCCGCAGCGCCTCGTTCGACTTCGAACAACTGGCCGAATTGTCGCTCGACCCGCGGGCCTATGATTTCGACCACCCGGTCAATCGACGCCCCAACTATCACTTCGGTGGCTGGGACGAGCACAGCGTCAATCCCGAAGGGTATTACGATCGGTTCGTGCTGCGACAGGTCACGCTCGATTCGCTGCTCAAACGGGTCAACGATCAAGAACAGGTCGAAATCCAAGGGCTGGCCCCCGACGAATTGATGACCGAAGCGGCGACGGTTCTGGCCGGCACCATCCTGATGGCCAGCGGGATCAGCGGCTGGGGACCGACGGCTTATTCCAGCGATGTTACGCTGAGCACATTGATGAAACCGATCGCAGAGTATCGCGACGCGTTTTACTTGGACCGGCTGAGCAAACTGACCGGTGACCATCGCGAACGATTGGACGCCGAGCAACAGGTTCGCCGACAGCCCTTTGGTGCCGCCCGCCAAAACTTGAACGCGGCATTGGCCGAACGCCGTGCAGCGCAAGTTCAACATGTCCAATTGGCGCGGCTGTACGCCCGCATGGGATACCCCGACGCCGCAGGACGACAAATCGACGTCGTTCCGGCCGCCTCGGCGCGGATGATTTGCCGCATCGACTGCGAAACCACACTGGGTCTGCGCGCCCTACGGTTCGGCAAGCTCGATCAGGCGATGGAAGTGCCGCAGCGCGTCTATGACTTAATCAAACGGGCCATCAAGTGCGGCGCCCTGGCCGATCCCTGGGACTTGATCGGTTTTGCCGGCCAATTCAGCTTGCACCCCAGTCCCGAATGCAGCGTTCACGATTCGCGAGCCGACGATCTGCTGTACTTGATCGACCAGCTGTTCAGCTACATGGCCAAGGTCTGGAGCGAAGCGGCGGCACGCAACGATACCGCGGCTTACGAATCGATCAGCAAGCTCTACCGCGAAGTCGCCGAGTGGTGGCGTCAATTCGGCGCCCACACGGTCGAATCACTCGAAGCGGCCGATCCGCTGGAATCCTACGATTCGGCACGCCTGGTCGCCCAAGCCCTACGCGTCTGGCACGAAGGCGGTGCGGCGGCCGGCGACGTGAAATTTTGGGCGCCTCACGCCGAGTTCTTTGATTCTCCCCGAGCCTACTCGCTGGTGATCTCGGCGCTGTTGGAACGCTACGACTTCCTGCCCTCGATGGCACTGCTGATTCACTGGCTCGGCAACGCCAACGAAATCGGACTTCGCCAAGGCGGCAACTCGTTGCCGCGGTTGGCCGAACGCTGGCTGATGAGACTGCGTGGCCAGTTCGACGACGAATCCCAAGACGATGCCCAGCGGGCCGGTTGCGAGCCGTCGGAGATTTGGCCGTTGGCGCGGAAGTGCTTCGACTACTTGGAAGCCAACGCCGAAGACTTTTGGTCGGCCCCCCAATTCGAACTCGCCGACAACGCAAAACCGCCGCGCGACTGGGAACGCGAACTCGCCGGCGAAACCCCGGACGAAGAAGACGACTCCGAATCCGGTGGATTGTATGATGCCGCTTACGACGGTGTTTCCTATCGCGACACCACCGACGACGGAGTCGACGGCGCCGTTTTCGAGTATTCCGGCGACGGAAGCCGCGACGAACTGGAAGCCGAATGGAAACGACTGGTCGATCGGCTGACCTTCCTGCAGTCGCTCGCCCGCATGTGGTCGGTCGCTGCCGATATCGTCATCACCGACGACCAAGACGACGCCGAACGTGCCCAAGACCAACTGGTCGCGCTTCGCGATTGGTCCCAACGGGCCAAGGTCAACCGGATCGGATTGCTGGAACTGCTCGATGCCGTCCGCGAATACAAGATCACGCCCGGCGGTAGCGACAAGGAGTCGATGCGAGACTACGATCGCTCGCGGGTGCTGCGCGATTCGCTGATGGAACGGATCATCGGCACGGCGGTCGAAATGTCCGACGCGCGGCGATTGATCTGCGGCGCGATCATTGCTCACGTCGGCCGCCACGAATCACTGCGTCGCGATGCCGAGCACAGCGAATCGTCGACCGATCAGGTGGCCGGCGAAGAGGCCGGCCTGGACGAGATGTCCGCCGACGACGTCCAAGCGGTCAAACTGTATGCGTCCTTGATCGCCGGCGATGTCGAATCAACTCGCAAACTGTTCCCCGAATACGTCGACGCGATCAGCCGCGAAAACCTGCTGTACATTCCGATCTCGCGGGGCGGCGACCCGGTCAAAATCTATTTGGCCCGATTGCGTCAACGTGTTCTGCGTCACCTGATGCACTGGCTGCCACGTCGCGGGCTGGTCAGCGAAGCGTGCCGCTTGATCGAAGTGTCGCGTTTGATGGAACAGCAAAACAGCGTCGGCATCGGCGCGGTCACGGAATTTGACAGCTTGTTCCGCGACGGATTCACGGCTTTGGTCGACGCGTTGACCGCCGCGGTGCGCCAAGACCGTGACTACGAAGAACTCAACCGAGACGAAACCGCGATCGGCGAAGTCCTGATTCCGCTGGTCGAACGATTGACCGAAACAATGCTCGGTTCGTGGCTCGCCCACAGCCAAACGCTGCGTTTGTCGCCGCTCGAAACAGTCAACGATCGGCAAAGCTGGGAACGATTGGTCGAGTTCATCCGCCGCTACGGTGACCCGATCTTCACCCAAGTGTTCTTGCAGCTCGGCAACGTCCGCGCCATCCTGCACCAAGGCGTCGCCGACTGGCTGCAACGGGTGATCGATGAAGACGACGCCCAGATCGCCGACATGCAATTGTTCGAGGATCTGCGGAGCGGAAAGCTGTCGATGAACCAAGCCAATCGTTGGATCACACTGGTCTACGAAACGCTGATCGATCATCACGCCGAGTACCAAGATTACAACAGCACGACGACGCAAAGCGACCGCGGCGATCTGGTTTACATGTTCATGGACTTCCTGCGTCTGCGGGCCAGCTATGAACGCATCGCATGGAACCTGAAACCCGTCATGTGGGCCCACGAAGTCCTGGTCGGAAACGGACTGGAAAACGCGGCGATGATGTGGCGCCGCAGTCTGAGCGAACGGATCGGCGCCGAAGCCGAAAAGTTCGTCATGCGGCTTCGCAAGATGCAAAAGAACTACTCGATGCGAATGCCCACCGTCGCCGATCGCATCCTGGAACGCTTCGTCCAACCGATGACGATCGCGCGGATGCGCGCCTTGGTCAAACCCGCCATGCGGGATGCCGAAGCCGGCCGCGAAAGTTCGCGATTTGAATTGCTGGAAGAAGAAGCCGAGTTACTCGCCCGCACGCCGACCGGCGCCGGGTTGGACGTGCCCGCTTGGCTGGCGGCACTGGAAGAGGAAGTCGAGCAACTCGCCAAACGCAGCGCCAGCAGCGAGATCGATCCCGAATCATTGATGACCATCCCAATCATTCCGCTGGCCGTCGATGACCTCAACGACCAACTCGACATCGCCCAATCCCAAGGCCGACGACTGCCACACATGCGGTCCAAAGAGTAGCAGCCTAGACCCCAACATCGGTTGTGCTAGAAAGCCGGCAGCTGATGGTGTGCCGGAGCGACGGGAGACGACTTTCGCTATCGACTCGATCTTCGTGCCAACGACGGAGTGTTGGTCAAAAAATGGGGTGGTCAAAAAATGAAGTGGCCCAGCTCGTCGGCAACCATCCGGTCCAGCACTCTCATTTTTTGCCCCATTCATTTTTTGACCCAATGCCCTCTCAATCCTGGAGCAGGAAAAGGGCGCCGATCAACTCCTGTCAGAGATTTCGAAAATCCGCTGACACACCGTTTTAAGAAACTACAATCAGGCAAAGCTAAGTCGCCACGCAGCCCAAAACGTCGCCGGAAATCCGCCGGGATTGCCTGCGGAAGGCTTCATTTTTGTTCAGCAGTAACATTCCAGTGCCAGAAGACACACCTCCACGCCCGACAACGGTCACGATCAGTCAGCGAACGCCTTGGTTCCTTGCCCTGATCGCGGCAGTTTTTCTGGTGTTGACCGCAACGGCCCATCTGATGCTCGGGCCGGGGACAGCGTCCCTGATGGGATTTAGACAGCTGGTTGACGTGGATGCCGAGGGCAATTTGCCAACCTGGTTCGCTGCCGCGCTGTTGCACCTCGCTGCGCTCTTGGCCGGGTCGATTTCGATCAAAGACGCACCCGAAAATCGACTCAGCTGGCAGGCGATCGCGGTCTTGTTGTTGCTGATGGGAATCGATGAAGTCGCGTCGATCCACAATGCGCCCAGTCGCATTGTCGGTGAGCTATTCGGCAACCGCAGTGGCATCATGATGAATGCTTGGGTCATTCCGGCCGCCATTCTCTGTCTGCTTGTCGCCGTTTTCTTTGTCCGATTCTTGAGCCGACAGCCGAAGTGGCTGGCCGTCGGATTGATCACCGCCGCAGGACTTTTCGTCTTTGGTGCCATCGTGCTGGAAATGGCTAGCACCTACGTCGAATACGAAACGGCGGGTCACGATTACGATGGAGACAAGCACTACTCGTTGACCTTTGAATTGATTGCCGTTGGCGAAGAACTTTTTGAATACGCCGGCGTCATTCTGACCATCAGCCTGCTATTGCGACGCGGCCGTGAAGTGAACGCGGAAATCGGTTTGGCCGTTTGATGAATTGCCGAAAGTCTTGGCGACCTCCGTTATCTTCTGGATCGTCATCTTCTGGATCCTCATTCCTGATGTGAACCAAGCTTGACGGCCATGTCCCAAAACGACCTTAGTGCAGATGCACCGGGATGTGTGGCCTGAGTTTTGGTTGGCTCTTCAACAGTCGTTCACGTCCGAAATGGACATGTGAAGTAAACACCGCATAGTTGTCCGCATTGCGCATCCGCTGCTTGTGCGTCAGGTTGAAGATCTTTTCTCGATAGCAGTGGTCTCTGATGTACAGAAACGTTTCATCGTCGATGAAATGAAACAACTCATGCATCAGAATGTGGGTGAACTTGTCCATCACCGGTTTGCTCATTTTTTGACACACGTAGATATACGCCGGATCGGATCCTGGACTGCGTTTGTTTTTCTTGGTTTCTGTGCGGGGAACGTACGCATAGTAATTTTTGCCAAGCGGATCGATGGTGAAGATCGAGATTCCAGCAGGATTCGAGCCTGTCAGTGAGATCGGGGGAACCTGGAGCGCAGCGTAGGCCCGCCGGAGCGTGGTTCGAATGAGGCCCAGTTCGCTGAGCGTTTCGGAGTCTGACAGCTTGCTGAAATCGAAATAGAGATCGGCCAATTCGTAGTTGCGTTTGGAGGTAAACAATCCCTCTCCCAGACGCACATAGTCGATCGCGCCCTCGATCGTACGCCGCGCCTTAAGCGACATTTGATTCAAATCCGGCATCGCAGTGACGACCTTGGCAAGCAGCGCGGCATTTTGAGCTTTCATGCGATGCTTCGGAATCTCATTCATCCGTTTGAGTGTCGGCCCGTGCGGGTCGACACGGCCATCACTGCCGGTCCGTTGAAAGCGTTGGAAATCAAGAATCGCTTTATTCGTTTTCGGACCGATCCAGCCGTCCTCGTCCAACGCGATCACAGGACCGCCGTCCTGCGGACCAATCAAGTTGAGAAGCCGTTGAATCGTGCGGACGTCGTCGCGGTCATTTCGACCGCCCTGTCCGACCGACGCGCCGATGTCCCAAGCCGAGACACCCCCTTCAAAAATGTGCTCGACACACTCGCGACCGGTATTGGCAAGAATTTTCATCGCTCAGCTCATGACTGCTCGTGGCCAGAAGTCAACACGCCCGCGAAGTGGCCGCGGTCGATGCACTGATTACCCGGCACCTCATTGTCTCGCACGGGGCGGAAAAACGCGAACATTTTCTTGCCGGTCTTGGCGAGAGGATCCGAAGTGAATCGACGCCTGTCGGCAGGCCCTGAGCCCGCATGCGGCCGGAGACTGCTACTCGGGGCGCGCCCAACGTTTTATATTGACGCAATTCCCACGCCGGACCTGGAATTCTGCACACCTACTCCCTCTTTTCCCCCCTGAGCCACTTCCATGCCCAACACATCCGTTCACTTGGCCGTCGACTTAGGAGCCTCCAGTGGCCGCGTGATTGCCGGACGCATCGACGGCGGAAAGCTACAGCTGGAAGAGGTGCATCGTTTCGCCAACGATCCGGTGATGATTCAAAACTCGCTGCAGTGGAACGTTCACGGTTTGTGGGCCGAAATTCTGGAGGGTCTGCGGATCGCGGCGACCCGTTTCGAGTCGATTCGATCGGTCGGCGTCGATACCTGGGGCGTCGACTATGTCTTGGTCGACGAAAACGACCAGATCGCGTCGCCGATTCGGCACTACCGCGATGCCCGCAACAACGGCATGGTCGAACGCGCCTTTGAGATCCTCGGCGGTGCCGAAGAAGGGCGTCGACGGATGTTCGAAGCGACGGGATTGCAGTTCATGCAAATCAATTCGGTCTTTCAACTGCTTTCGGCCGTCGAACACAACGAGCGATCGATGCAAATTGCCGATGGCTTCATGATGATGGGCGACTTCTTTCACTGGTTGCTCTCGGGCAAACGCAGCATCGAAGCCACCAACGCCTCCACCAGCCAGATGCTCGATCCCCGAACGGGCCGGTGGCAGACGGAGATGATCGAGGCACTCGGCATTCCGACCAAGCTGCTCGGTCCGGTTTCATTGCCCGCGACTACCTTGGGCAACGTTCAACCCTCGGTTGCCGAGGTGACGGGTTTGAAAGATGTGGCCGTCGTCTTGCCGGCCACGCACGACACCGCCTCGGCGGTGCTCGCGGTGCCGGTCGACGGTTTCGCGCCGGAGAAGCCGGACTGGTGCTACATCAGCTCTGGGACTTGGTCCCTGATGGGCTGTGAATTGGCGTCACCACGGGTCACCGAACAATGTTCGGAATTCAACTTCACCAACGAAGGCGGAGTGGGCGGCAGCACGCGTTTGCTGAAGAACCTCGGCGGCTTGTGGATTTTCCAACAGCTTCGCAAGTCCATGCAACGCCGCGGAAACGAGGTGACGTGGGAATCCATGGTCACCCAAGCCGAGTCGGCGGCACCGTTTCAGTTGCTGATCGACCCGGACCATCCCGACTTCGCCGCTCCGACCGACATGCTCGATGCGATCGACGGGTTTGCGTCGAAAACGGGACAGCCGAAACCGGATGCCGAAGGCGGCTACTATCGCGCCTCACTGGAAGGCTTGGCGCTGCGGTACCGAGTTTGTTTGGGCATGTTGGAGCAACTGGTCGACAACCGCATCGAGACGATTCATATCGTCGGCGGCGGAACGATGAACGAGCTGCTGTGCCAGATGACCGCCGATGCCTGTAATCGAACCGTGATCACCGGGCCGGTCGAAGCGACGGCGATCGGGAACCTGTTGATGCAAATGGTGGGCACCGGCGTGATCGGCAGCGGTAATCCACAAGAGCTGACCACCGCCGTGCTGCAGTCCCGCAAACTGGTGCGAGAGAGTTTTGCGGTGAAGACCTACACGCCACACAATGCGGCCCAGTGGGACGAGCCCGCCCAGCGATTCGTCGGCCTGGCCGATTGATGCCTCCGGCCCCGCGGGAGAACCAGCCGATGGGCGCCCCAACGAAAGATTCGATCCGACGCGCAGCCGCCGCTGCACGACGCGAACAAGGGGACAAAGAACGGCTCAGCCGCCAGATCACCGATCGGCTGCAGTCGATGCCGCAGTATGCCGCAGCCGGCTGCGTCCTGTGGTACGTCCACGTCCGGGACGAAGTCCGCACCGAACAGGCGTTGCAGCAGACGCTGCGGGGAACCCGGCAGGCCGGCAAGAGGATCGCGGTGCCGTATTGTGTCGGCGAGGACCTACATCTGTTCGATTTGCGAGGGTGGGACGATCTGTCACCCGGGGCATTCGGCATCTTGGAACCGCGTCCCGAGATCCGTGGCCGAGCGGACCGTTCGGTTGCCGCGACGGAATTGGATTTGATCGTGGTTCCGGGCGTTGCCTTTGACCCCGACGGGGGGCGGCTGGGGCACGGCCGCGGATTTTACGACCGTCTGTTGGCCGGCGTGCGGGCTGAAACGGCGCTCGTCGGTGTGGCCTTTGAGTGCCAGATCGTGCCACACGTCCCGCTGGACGATCATGACGTCTCGATGGATTGGGTGGTCACCGAGAAGCGTTTGATAGGCTGTCAGGGCGATCCCCGGGTCCGCGCTGGCGGCGAACATTGGTAGGCTTTCCTTTTGAACGTCTTTATTCACTTGGCAATTTTAGGATGCCGTCTGTGCCGTACGCCCAAATTGGCCCTATCGCCGTTCACTTCCCGGAAAAGGTAGAAACCAACGAGGAGCTTCAGCGAGAATTCCCGAGATGGGATTTGGCCCTGATTGAAGAAAAAACGGGGATTCGCCAACGCTACATCGCCGCCGAGGGCGAGACATCGAGCGACTTGGCAGTGGCCGCGGCCGAGAAACTGTTCGCGGAACAGCAAATCGACCCGAACTCCATCGATTTCCTGCTCTTTTGCACACAAACGCCCGACTACCCGCTGCCGACGACCAGCTGCCTGATCCAGGATCGGCTGTCGCTTCCGACACACTGTGGGGCCTTGGATTTCAACCTCGGCTGCAGCGGTTACGTTTACGGACTGGCCGTCGCCGACGGTCTGATCCAAAGCGGGGTGGCCAAGCGAATTCTGTTTCTGACTGCAGAAACGTACACCAAATACATCGACCCGGCGGACCGCAGTTTGCGAACGATTTTCGCCGACGGAGCCGCGGCGACGTTGGTCACCGCCGGCGACACGCCCTCCTTGCGAGGGTTCAAATTCGGCAGTGACGGCAGCGGTGCGGACATGTTGATCGTCGGCGACGGCGGCGCCCGCCCCCCCGAAGACGCGATCCCACCGCGACACCGCAAACGCTGGAAAAGCCGGCTGTACATGGACGGGCCGAGCCTGATCAGTTTCACCGTCGACGCCGTGCCCCAGTTGATCGACCAGATTTTGCAACAGGAGCAGCTGACCGACGCCGATATTTCGCAATACTTAATGCATCAGGCGACCTGGAAAATGCTCGACGAATTGCGGATCCGACTGGATCTGGCGCCCGAGCGGCTTCCGATCGAATTGGCGGACATCGGCAACACCGTCTCGTGCACGCTGCCGATCCTAATCGACCAGCTCCGCAAGTCTGGTCGACTGGACCGCGAATCCGTTAACATGCTGATCGGCTTCGGCGTCGGCCTGTCCTGGGCAGGCTGCGTCTGGCAAGATCTGGCGGGCTGAACGGGTAGGCGGAACGGGCGGACTGAATCAGGCGGGGAGAGATTGGCGGATTTGAACTGCGGATTTGAACTGCGGATTCGATCTGCAGGCTGAACAATGGCGTTGTGACCGTCACCCGAGAAACGACCATGTCTGGTCCACAAAGCATCGGGTCGGACTGAACAGGTAGCATCCAACCATGGTCGAATTTTTAAGCGGAAAACTGCTCATCGCGTCGCCGTATTTAAACGACCCGAACTTTCTGCGCAGCGTCGTCTTGATTGTCAGCCATGACGACGAGGGGGCGTTCGGCCTGTCACTCAATCGGCCCACCGACCAGCGGCTCAGCGAGATCGTGGAACTGTCGATGCCGCAGGGTTCGGTCCGCGACGATGACTTGATTTTCGAAGGCGGTCCGGTCGACGGCCCGCTGTTGGCGCTGCACGATTTGGTCGGCATCGGATCACCGGTCGGCCAAGATTCGTCCGGATTGTGGCTGACCGGTGACGAAGATCACCTGCGGTTACTGTTATCGCGTGTCGATGCCCGCGTCCGGTTCGTGTCGCAGTATTCGGGTTGGGGCCCGGGTCAATTGGATCACGAAATGCAGTGCGGGGGTTGGTTGGTCGGCGTGGCCAATGCCGACGTGGTGTTCGAGGACCCGGAACAGGTTTGGGAGTCGGCGGTCAAACGCTGCGGCCACGAAATCCTTTCTTCACTCTCGCCCGGATTGCGTTTCAACGATCCGTCGGTGAATTAAAGCGGTCGGGCGAATGCGGCGTTTTGTAATCGGAGACATTCACGGCTGCGACAAGGCTCTGCGAACGCTGATCGAATGCATCGCGCCGGAGCCGGACGACGAGCTGATTTTCTTGGGCGATTACGTCGATCGCGGACCGGACAGCCGCGGCGTGATCGACCAGCTGATCGAACTGCAATCGCGTTGCCGTGTCGTCGCGCTGCGTGGCAACCATGAGATCATGCTGTGCGGCGTCGCCTTCGGCGGGCTCGACGGTGAGATGTGGTTGTCCGCCGGTGGCAAGGCGACCGTGACCAGCTACGGCGGATCGCTCGACAAGATTCCCGCCGCCCACAAGAAGTTTCTGCTGTCGTTGCTGCCGCACTACGAAACGCCAGAGTCGATCTTCGTGCACGCCTGTTACGATGCGCGAGCGCCGATGGACGAGCAGCCCGAAGAGTTGCGTTACTGGACCCACCTGAACACGACACCGGGCCCGCACTTTTCAGGCAAGAAAGTCTTCGTCGGGCATACGCCCCAACCCAGCGGCATCGTGCTCGATCTAGGCTACCTGGTCTGTGTCGACACCTATTGCTTCGGCAACGGCTTCTTGACCGGCATGAACGTGGCCACCAATGAAATCATCCAAGTGGACAAGAAGGGATTCCGTCGGCGAGTCCCGGCGGCGGCGTTTTTGCTCTTCGTTGCAGATTCGTTCAAATTCGTCCACCGATTGATCACCAAACGTCGCCCGATGGAACTGCCAATCCCCGCCGAACCTCTCAACGCGCCGAAACCCGGCGATCAACCGGAGTGATGAGCAACACGCCACCAGACGGCGCAGCAGAGGGTTCCACTGCGATGCCGACACGCTCCGGCGGCATCGCCGTCGCGCCCGCGCCCTTGCCCACGCACGATCCACCCGGCCCGTCGCGAGCGACAAAAGCGACCGTCGATTCGTTTCCCCGCGTCGGCTATCAACCGCGTTCGGGCATGATCGTGACCGGCATCGCGTTCGTGTTCCTCACCGTCTGGTTGACCACGCTGTTGGATGCGGGCACGACCGAAACCCTCGTCGCGACCGCTGCGAGTTGCTTTCTGGTCGGCACCGCGCTAGTGATCAACAACCTGCTTCGTTGGGAGAACGCAGAGAACGCCTACGAGAAACAACGCATGAGTGCGGAGACTTGGAACGCGCGATTTCGAAAGCTGCATTCTGAATCGACACGCACCGGCGCGGTCTTGTCTCACATGTCCGATGGGATCGTGATGCTGTCCCCCAAGACCGAGATCCTGCTGATCAACGAAGCGGCAGCACGGTTGCTGGCGATCCCGATCGATAGCGTCTACTTGGGGCGTCGCCTGGCAGAACTCGTTCGCGTGCCCGAAATCATTCAGGCCACTCGAAAGACTCAACGTGACAACGTCGATCAAAACGTCTCCGTCGAAATCGTCGACGGCTCCATCGTTCGACCTGTGGCCGTCCGCATCAGCCGGATCCATGACGCCGATCCGCCGCACCTGTTGCTGGTCTTGCGCGACGAAACCGACGCCCATCGTGTCGAAGCGATCCGGCGTGAATTCATCGCCAACGTTTCGCATGAACTGAAAACCCCGCTGGCGGCCATCAAAGGGTATGCCGAAACCGTGGAATTGGCGATCGAGGACGACCCCGAAGCGGCCAAGCATTTCATCGCCCAAATCGACACACAATGCTTGAGACTGGAAGACCTGATCGCGGACATGATGCGATTGGCCCGCGCCCAATCCGGCAAGGGCACGCTGATGGTCCAGACAATCGATCTGGAAAAAGTGATCCGGCAGGCCTTCAGTTCGTTTCTGCCGGTCGCCGCAGCCAAGCAAATCGAATTGACCCTGCGTCCCAGCGGTGCCCCGGTTCACGTCCTGGCCGACGAAGAAGCCGCCTTGGCGATCACCCAAAACCTGATCAGCAATGCGATTCGGCACACCGATGCCGGCGGGCACGTCAGCGTGTCCTGCCGGCAAGAGAATGAGGGCTGGATGATGGCCGTGGAAGACGACGGCGTCGGCATCGCCCCGGAGTTCCAGGAGCGGATCTTTGAACGCTTCTATCGCGTCAAGCGGGCCCGCAAGGCGGCCGACGGGGGGACCGGAATCGGCTTGGCGATCGTCAAGAACCTGACCCGGGCCTTGGGTGGTACGGTTTCGGTAACGAGCAGCCCCGGGGAGGGGGCGACGTTCGAAGTCTGGCTGCCCAAACCCTGATTCCCGCCACGCCTTCACGAAAGCTTCATGGTGAAAAAGTGCTTCAGTAGGGTGTACTTTTCAGGCATTTCCACCAGGATGTCGTTTTGCGAGCTGTCCGCCCGCCGACCGCCCCAGACGCGGAAACGGCGGCCAGCCTCCTTTCGAGATTTGTCCGCATGGATCCAGTCAAACGCTGAGGCATGTCCACCAATACCAAGGTTTTGGTCGTCGAAGATTACGGCCCGTTGGCGGAGTCGCTTGAGTATCAACTCAAACGAGCCGGCTACGAAGTCTATCGCGCCAGCGACGGACGTGAGGGAGTCGATCAGGCGAAACTCTATCTTCCCGATCTCGTCATCCTGGACATCGATCTGCCGATCCTCGGTGGCATCGAAGTCTGCAAACAGTTGCGTGCCGATCCCAAGACCCGGGAAACGCTGATTCTGATGCTGACCGCCATGGGCGAAGAGTCAGATCAGGTGGTCGGGTTCGCCGTCGGTGCCGATGACTACGTCGTCAAACCCGTCGAAAGCTACAAGGTGCTGCTGCAACGAATCAAAGCGTTGCTGCGCCGACGAGAACCGATGTTGGACGACCATGAATCGGTCAGCCACCAAAACGTGACCGTCGATCGCCGACGCTTCGTGGTCACGGTCGAAGAGTCTCCGCTCAAGTTGACCAAGAGTGAATTCCGGCTGCTCGACGCCCTGATCCGACAACCCGGACGCGCCTTCGGCCGTAGCGAATTGGTCGATGCCGCGTTGGGCGAAGACACGGTTGTCCTGGACCGCACCATCGATGTCCATGTCCGCGCGCTCCGCAAAAAGATGGGTAGCGCCGCCGACTTGATCGAAACCGTTCGCGGTGTCGGCTACCGTTTCAAAGAGTAACGCATCGCGACAAATGGGGTGCCTGTTGTTCGCGGCATCGGGCGTTTAGGCCGCTGCGTTGGACGTGTCCTGCTCTGTCGCCTCACCAACTGTCCGCCGGCGTCGACGTGGTTCCGATTCGGGTTGCATCTTGTCAAACAAGTTGCCCAGCAGCCGCGGGTGCAAACACACGAACGCCCAAATCAACCCGAACGCCGCACCACCCAGGATGTCGCTGGGAAAGTGAGCCATGCTCGCCAGTCGTTGCACCCCGGTCCCAAAACAGATCGCCGCAAACAACCAGCGACCTCGGGGCAACACCATCCACAACCCAACCGTCAACGCGGTGGCCGTCGCCATGTTCCCACTGGGAAAGGCGCGCGTGCTGGCATCAAACGTGGCGACCTGGGAGAGCGTCCAGTCGAACGCCCACAGCCACGCCGAATCGATCGACGCGACGTCCAAGTTCAATCCCGACGGACGCGGACGTAAGACAAACATCTTTGCCAACGTCGCAATCGCTCCGGCACCGATCGCCAGCGTCGCCAGACGAGGCAAATGCCAGCGACACTGGGGAGCCATCAAAAAGATCCCGAACAGCACCAAAAAGACACCGCTGCCGTGCGAGAAGATCTGCATCAACTCCAGTCCGTTGCGAAGCTCGCGCGGCAACGGATCATTTGAAAACCACCGCGCCACGGAAATGTCGATCAACGTGATCATCGGCACCGACAGCAACAGCATTCCGGCGAACCAGAGCAGGGCGCTGACCCGAAACGCGGCCACAGCCCCCTCGGTCTGCGGATAGACCAAACGCAAGCTTGCATCGCCCACCGCGGGTTCGGGCCGCGGTGTCGGCCGGCCGGGTTCATCGCCGCTGGGGGTCTCGTGGAGTGGTGCTGCAGATCGCATGAGGAAGGCAACTCTCGGGCGTTGAGCGGTGTCCGTGAAACATCGGTTCGTGAAACAGGATCGCCGGGTGCCAATCTAATTTCGACCGGCCATCCACGTTCAACGTCGGACACTAGCGAAATCTCCTCCGAGAATGAAAGACGCATTTTCAACCCGCCTGGAACCGAGACGTGAACCCCGCCGGGAAACGAAAGAATCCGTTTACGCAGTTTTAGTCAACTTTGACGGTTGCGTTGACGATGACGACTCTAGACAGGCGTGCCAGCAGGCAGGGCGTGCCGGTCGCCTGTTGTTGGATTAGATCACAAGGCATGCGAGAACTTTTTGCAAAGGAATTCGCAAGCGATTTCGTTTCAGGGATGAATCACGATGTCACGCGTGTTGGGCTTGTTACTCGTTGGATGGATCACAGTCTCGCTGACCGGATGCGTCGGACCGATGGGAGCCGGCTGTTGCGGCACGTCGATCGGACCGGGATGGGGCGGCAGTTGCGACGCCGGTTGCAGCGACTCCTCTTGCGGCAGCTGTAACTCGTGCACCGGATGCGGCGAGTTGTATGTCGATCCATGGATCAATCATCCGGCCGACTGCACCGATCCTTGCGATGCCTGTGGCAATTACAACGGACAAAGCTGCGGCAAGTGCCGCAGTGTGTTTGCAGGCGTCCGAACACTTTGGGGATACCGCTGCGGCTGCGACCCGGGTCCGATCTCCACGACCCGACGCGGATTCGCCCCGGCCTGTGCAAGCGGATGCGATGGTTGTGATAGCTGCGGCATCGAGCCGGCATGCGGCTGCGAAGGCCCCTGCGACTGCGCCGTCATGGAGCCGGGCTGTGGTTTCGAACCGGCATGTGGTTTCGAACCCGGCTGTGGCTTTGAACCGGCCTGTGGGTGTGAAGGCCCTTGCAGTTGCGAACCGGCGTGCGGATGCGAAGGCGGCTGCAACTGCGGCGGAGGGATGACCGAAAGCTACGGGCCACCGGCGGGCGAGATCATCATCGAGTCACCCGGTCAGGCCGCGTATCCTGTCCGCGAACAACCCTACGCCCCACAACGCACCCGAAAGATCTTCAACCCCCGCACCGAGACCGCATCCCGCGGCGGATTCTTGAACGAGTACCGGCGCTAACGCGCCGGCCCTCATAAGGGGCCACCCAAACTCCACCGGAGCGGCACGGCAGGTCGCTCACATTCCGTTTTCTCTGCCAATGGATCGAACCGACGGTCTCAAAAGGGGCCACCCAAACTCCACAGCAGCGCGGAGTGGCAGGCAGGTCGCTCACATTCCGTTTTCTCTGCCAATGGATCGAACTGCGGTCGAAAACCGAACGAGTTGCCATCGTCAGCGCAGCAGCCAACACCAACTGCTTGACTTATCGGCCCTGAAGATGCGACGGCTTGAATCAGCCTGACGGCTGCAGCGGGTTCCCCGGCGCACAGAGCCAACCTTGGCCGCAACGTGTGGCTTCAGCCGCTAGATTGTCAGTCGCCCCCGCGGCACGCTTGAAGATCTTGCCGAACTTCTTCACCAGTTCGCACCAACCGTGACTGTCCAGACCGATCCGGCTTAGGATCGGAGCGAGGTGCTCTGGGATCTGCCCCGCCTTCTGCTTGTGGACTTGCCGACCAGTCCAATCAAGCAGCTCAAGGTATCTGGCAAGCGATACACTCAAGAACCCCTTCTTGCTCGCCCTGCGGCCACTCGATTCCACATCCGGACCCGCTGAGTCATTCTGCTCGTCTACCTCGACCGGACTCATCCATCCGCTTCGCTTGCGACGCCGACTTCGCTCCCAGTCATGCGTCCGACGCCGACCATACTTAGGCTGATCGCCTGCGCAAGCCGCTGCCTTGGACTTCCGGTCCCGCAAGCGGCCTGCTTTCGGCTCCGGCTCGACCGTCTCTTGCTCAACAAGGTCATCAATCCGTGCCTTGGCACCGGTAAACTGGCTCTCTTCAGGCGTTTCGGCGAGCGCAGCCCGAATCGGATTCAAATCGACGTAGGCCGCGCACGCCAACAGTGATGCTTCATCGAGCAACACCTGAGCCTTGTAGCGTCCTTCCCAGAATCTGCCGGTGCACTCATCCTCCGCGTTGGCGCGGCGGGCGATGTTCTCGGCGGTGCATCGCATCCACCAGCTGACATCGCTCAACCGAGACCGTCGCTCCGCCAACACCTCGGGACAATTGACAATCATGTCAATCTCTGGCTTAGTCGGCGTCGCCGGCGAACCGTCTTTGTTACGACGTTTGGGAAACAAACGCAGCCAACGTCGAGCGACCTCTTCATCACTCCAGGTCGCTGCGACATCGGCCCGGCTGCGGAGCACCACGTGCAGATGGTTGCTCATTACAGCAAAGGTCAGGCAATCGATCGCAAAGACCGACGCGAGAAACTCCAGCCGGCTGCGAATCCACTCCCGTCGATGTTCGAAGGACTGGCCGGTGAAGTGGTCCTTGCCGCACAAGAACGCCCTGCGGACACAGCGTTGCACGCAGTGCAACACCTGAACATCGGCAGGATCAACAACTTCGGAGCGAGGTTTCCGAGCCATAGCAATCTCCCCAAGGTGAATGAAGCCAGAGGAAAGTAGACCAAAACAACGGTCATCTGTCAAAACTTATGGGTGGCCCCTTTTAACGTCAAAAGAGGCCTGACCCCTTTGTTGGCTGCCTGACCCCTTTGTTGGCTATCGGCACGCGTCCAACTGCTGTCGATTAGAATGCTGCGATTGTCCTTCCCCGACGAGAGGCTCCCGCCACGTTCTCCCCGCGTAGATCTCACAATGATTGCCGCTCAAAAATCGATCGCATCGTTCGCGATGATCGCCTTGTTCATCGTTGGTTTCTCAGGCCAGGCCCAATCGGCCGAGTTGCCCAATATCGTCCTGATCCTGGTCGATGACATGGGGTACGGGGATCCCGGGTGCTTCAATCCCGACAGTAAGATCCCGACGCCGAACATCGATTCCTTGGCGGCCGAAGGCATGCGATTTACCGACGCGCACGCGTCGGGACCGCTGTGTCACATGTCGCGTTACGGGTTGATGACGGGACGCTATCCGTTTCGAATCAATGTGGGGCGCTGGCCCAAGCAGGCGTTGATCGAGCCCGACGAAGTCACCTTGCCGTCGCTGCTGCGGGACGTCGGTTATCGAACCGCGATGGTCGGCAAGTGGCACGTGGGGTTCGATGAGGACGGCTATGACAAACCCTTGCCCGGTGGTCCCGTCGACCGTGGATTCGATTCGTTCTTCGGCATCCGGGCGTCGACGGATATTCCACCGTACTTCTACATCCGAGACCGGATGGCCGTCGCGCCGCCGTCGGATTCGATCGAGGCGAATCAGAGTGAAGGCTGGTCGCCGATCCAAGGGGCGTTTTGGCGGGCCGGTGGGATCGCCCCGGGGATGGAACTGAAAGACGTCTTGCCCAAATTCACCGACGAGGCCTGCGGGGTGATCCAGTCGCACGCCGGACGCGATCAACCGCTGATGCTCTACGTGGCCTATCCGGCGCCCCACACACCGTGGCTGCCCGCCGATGAGTTTGCCGGCAAGTCGGGCGCGGGGATGTACGGTGATTTTGCGATGATGGTCGATGCGATGATCGGCAAGATCCTCAAGCAACTCGATGCGGCAAAGATGACCGACGACACGCTGGTGATCTTCACCAGCGACAACGGGCCGGTCTGGTACGAAACCGACGTGCAGCGATTCGGACACGACAGTTCGGGTGGACTGCGCGGGATGAAAGCGGACGCCTGGGAATGCGGCCACCGGATGCCGATGATCGCGCGTTGGCCGGGAACCGTTGCGGCCAATTCGGTCAGCGACAAAACGATCAGCTTCGTCGATTTCCTCGCCACCGCCGATGAACTGACCGGTGCGGGGGTCTTTCAAAACAAAGACAAGACAGATGTCGGACCGGACAGTTTCAGCTTTCTCGGCGAACTGACCGGAAAACCCTCCACGGCGCCCCAACGCCCCTCGCTCGCACTTCAAAGCGGCAAAGGCCTGATGACGATTCGCCGTGGGGATTGGAAGTTCATCGACGGAGACGGATCGGGAGGGTTCAGCGACCGCGGAGCCAAGGGCAAGCCCAAGAACCCCAAAGGCCAACTGTACAACCTGGCCGAAGACCTCGGCGAAACGAACAACTTGGTCGACCAGCATCCGAAACTGGTCGATTCACTGCGCGAGGAACTCGCCGCCATCAAGCGGGCGTCGCGAAGCCGTGACTTGAACGGCGCGGTCAACCCTTGACTTACTCGCCGATGCAATACAAGTATTTGTCGCTGCGCAAATACAGTTTGCCGTCGGCGACGATCGGGCTGGCGTTGAAGGTACTGCGATCGTCGAGTCGGTTGTGGGCGAGTTGCTCAAACTCGGGCTTGGCAGCCAAGACATAGGTGCCGCCGTTTCGGGTGACGACGTACAGCTTGCCATCACCGGCCAAAGCGGACGCGTAAGGCTGGCCGCGAAACCGTTCGGCGTAGACCACTTCGCCGTCCGCCAGTCGCACGCAGTAGGCGATCGTGTTGCGATCGCTGACCCAATACAGGTGCCCCTGGTGGATCACAGGCGAAACGACATTCGCCCCCGCCTTGGCTTCCCACAATCGATGGGTGTCCGTGACGTCGCCCCGGCCACCAGCGCGCACCGCGATGGCACGCGAAGTTCGCCCACCGATGACATAAACGACGCCGTCTTGCGAGACAATGCTGGGGCAAACGTAGTCGGGGATCCCGTCGCAGTTCCACAACGGGGCCCCGGTTGCCGGGTCAAACGCCAGGATCTTGTCTTTGACGCTGACCACCAGTTCCTGTTTACCGCCGCCGACGTCCACCAGGTGCGGCGTGTTCCAGGAAGCGTCCATCCCGCCGGCACGCCAGACTTCCTCGCCCGTCTCCTTGTCGATCGCCACCAGCGAACCACTCTCGACACTCGCGTTGACGATCACCAGATTTCTGTATAAGACCGGTGAAGTCCCACAGCCCCAACCGTGCGTCCTATCACCCACGTCGGCTTGCCAAAGTTGATTGCCGTCCAGGTCGAATTTCAACACACCGGTCTTGCCGAAGAAGACGTACAGAAACTCTCCGTCGGTTGCGGGTGTTGCAGCCGCGTAGCCGTGGTCACGCACGCGTTCGGATTCAGGGAGTTTAGGCTGGACATGTTGGTCCCAAACGATCTCTCCGTCGTTACCGAGGCAAACAACGTGCAGCGTCAGGTCTTCCATCCGCCCGGGATTCTCGCGGTCGATCCCATAACCGCTGTAACAAGTCACGTACAAGCGATCCCCGAGCGCAATCGGACTCGACGCGCCATACCCCGGCAATTCTGTCTTCCAGGCGACGTTCTCTGATTCGCTCCAGACCAGCGGCAGGTTGGTGTCACTCGTCACACCCTGACCACCGGGGCCACGAAATTGTGGCCAATCGGCGGCAGTCAAATTCGGCACCATCACGGCTGCCGAGAGCAACATCAGCGAAACGGAAGCAACTCGCATAGGATTTCTCATGTTGGAAAGGGAACAACGGAAGCCGCAAAGCAGTTTATCGACGTGGCCGTGGAACGACTCAGGATACAAAATCAAAAATCCCGGAGCGGAACGTACTGGTCCCAGGGTGACCGCCGGAGATGATTCCTTGGGGACCGATCAAATGGGCGTCCATCGGAATTTGGATCGTGCCCGATTCGAGAAACAGCGTCAGGTGGCTGTCTGAAGTGTTCCCCGCTTTCTCCCGCGTGAAATAGACCGCCTGGCATTCAAATTCCTTCGTTGTGATCGCGCGTTTCGCTCTGAAGATACTGAAATGACCGTCGAAGCGGGTCGGAATCGGATGAGGGTGCATGCCTTGCTGGCGCCCCAAGAAATAGACGCTGGCGAAGTTATGCGGGACCGATCGAATCTCGAAATAGTGATCTCGATTCTTAGCCCCGAAGGAATCATTTGCATTCTCACGCATGATGATAAATTTCAGCGACTTGGGTTCGATCCGTTTGGCCGGTGGTGGCGGGAGTTTGAGTTCCGGCAGCGTGTAGAGCACCAGCTTCAAGTAGGTTTGCTTCCCCACTTCGATCAATCCGTCGCATCCACCCCAACCGAAATGATGGAGCTGAAAACGCTGAATCGCTTTGATCGTCTTCGGCCCGCACTTGCCATCCAGTTTCAATGGAACAGGGGAGCCGCCTTCGTCCAGTGGAACCTTGTTGATGGCGTCTTGCACCTCCATGACATCTTTGTGCTGATTGGATCCACGGTGCCCGACTGACGCGCTGAGAAAGAGGGTCATGGTTGGATTCCTGGAGAGAAGGAGGGGCTCCTGAATCGAAGCTGTCGCACCACGCGAACATACCCGTGCCAGCGCTGCAATGCAAATTAGCGCGCTGTCCCGCACAGCGTGCCTCCCTCGCGACATCGCGGTGCGTCGGTTCGGCCAATTGGTGTGGGGAGGAGATGTGGCAGAATGATACGGGGCAGAATGATGTGTTGCGGAATGCCAAGTCGTCAGGGCAGATCGATTCGCATGAGTTGGCCGTCGACACCGCCGACGAGGACACTGCCGCCGGACTTGGCAATCGCGATCGCGTACGCCGGTCCGTTGATGGCCGCGTCGATAGCGGTGACCTCCACGGTCTCGGGATTCACCAAATAGACGCGTCCGTCGTCGCAACACGTCGCGACGAGCGATCCATCGCGGAGCCAGCGGAGTTGGCGCGGTTTGGACGGCAGTCGCGTGAATCGCACCATCCGCCCGATCGTCGGTTGCCAAAACCGCACTGTCGCGTCGTCGCTGGCCGATGCGATCATCGGCAAACCCGCGTCTGATGGACGAACGGCAACACTTCCGACCGGCTGGACATGGATTGCCAGACTGCGAACCAGGCTGCCCGTTTCGGTTTCCCAGACACGAAGACTTTGGTCAATTCCCGCACTGACCAACAACCCCGATGCGGCCAGATGATCGACCGCCAAAACCCCGCGTGAATGTCCCTTCAGCGTCTCTGTTCGAGCGCCGGTCGAGGTGTTCCAAATCAAAACGTTGTGATCTAGCCCGGCCGAGGCAAGTCTGGTTTCGTCCAGCCAGTCGATGTCCATCACCGAATCGAAATGCCCATCGAGGACGCGCAGCGATTTCCCATCCGGCCACGACAGAATTTCGACCGTGCCGTTTTCCGCGGGCGTCCCACCGGCGACGGCCAGGCGATCGCCACTGGGTGAAAACGCGAGGTCGTGAAGATTCGGGGACGACGTTTGAATCGTTGTCAGCGGCTTGAGATCCGGCCAACCGTACACCGCGACTCCAGATTGAGAACACGTGGCCACCGACGATCCATCGGGAGCAAACTCGATCGAAGTGATCGGGGGTTCGGCGCCGCAATCAAGAGCGACCGAGATCGTCATCAGAACAACAACAGAGCAAACAAGTTTCAACATGACTTTGATCACGTGGGGTAAGCTTCCAGCTTGCCATTGGCGTCGGATTGGCAAGCTGGAAGCTTACCTGCGGTTTTGGATTGGCAAGCTGGAAGCTTACCCCACTTTGGGCTGCGTTACACAATGATACTAAACGCTTTTGTTTCCGGCGTGGCGATGGACGTGGGTGTCACTCACAATGCGGTCGCCTCGTCCCCGCATTTCTCACCTTTATTCACCGTCGCGTGGTCTTCTATGACAAAACCTCTGTTCGATCGACCATCAGTGTCGTGCGTTTTACTGATCGGGGTGTGGTGCATTTTCAACTCCACCAGTAACGCCGACGAGAATTGGAGTCGGTTTCGCGGCCCCGATGCGACCGGCGTGGTGGCCGACGACCCGCGTTTGCCGACGAAGTGGGATCAAACCGAAAACGTTGCCTGGTCGATCGAAGTGCCGGGTCAGGGCTGGGGCAGTCCGATCGTTGTCGGCAATCGCGTGTTTGTGTCATCGGTCGTCGCTGATGAAGAAAACATCCAGCCTCAAAAGGGACTGTATCTCGGCAAGGGTGTTCGCGATCCGGCCAAGGGGATTCATCACTGGATGGTTTACTGTTTCGATTTGAACAGCGGCAAAGAACTCTGGCGGCACGAAGCTAAGACGGGACGCCCGGTCGTACCGCGTCACCCCAAAAGCTCGTATGCCGCGGAAACACCAACGACCGACGGCGAACGCCTGTACGTGTTATTTGGTGACGTCGGACTGTATTGCTACAGCCTGGATGGCGAACCGCTTTGGTCACGTGAAATCGAACCGCGCAAAACCAATCTGGATTATGGTGCCGCCGCGTCACCGGTGGTTCATGACGGTCAAGTGATCGTCGTTTATGACAACTTGGAATCATCATGGATCGCCGCCTTTGATGCGAAAACGGGGGAGGAGAAATGGCGAACGCCGCGCGACGAAACGCATTCCTGGGCCACGCCGTTGGTCTGGGAACATGATCAACGCACCGAAATCGTCGTGACGGGTCGAAAGAAAAATCGCAGCTACTCGCTCGGCGGCGACCTGTTGTGGGAATTCGATGGCGACATGTCGGTGTTGGTGATCCCGTCGCCGTTTGCCTCACACGGCTATTGCTACCTCGCCTCGGGATACGTTGGCGATTCGCACCGACCGACGTTTGCTGTTCGTCCAGGCGCCAGTGGTGACATCACCCCCGAAGGCGACTTTGCCGACAGCGAGTTCATTCAGTGGTACCAGCCCACCGCGTCGCCTTACAACACCTCCCAAATCGTCTACGGCGATTACTTGTATACCGTTTACGACCAAGGATTCATGACCTGTCACGACGCCAAGACCGGCGAGGAGGTCTATGGCAAACGTCGGTTCTCGCCGTCGGGTTCGTTCACCGCATCGCCGTGGGCGTATGACGGCAAAGTCTTTTGCCTCAGCGAAGACGGATTGACGTACGTGGTCCAAGCGGGCCGCGACTTTGAAATCCTGCACACCAATCCGCTCGACGAACTTTGCATCGCGACGCCGAGCATTGCCGACGGACGGTTGCTGATTCGCACGTTGACGAAACTGGTTTGCATCACCAACGACGACTAGCTGTATTTGGCTCACATCCCGCTTATCATTTACGCACAGTACTGGGTTCGTGATTATTCGCTGTCGCCGATTTTGAAATTTTGGATCGTTTGCGTGGTCACGAGCGCCCTGCTACTGCTCAGCTATCAGCTGTGCATCCGCTACACGCCCATCGGAACGTTATTGAATGGCAAACGGATTCGTCCCAAAGCCGCATCAGACGCAATGGACGCTAAACCCATCACAACCGCCGAACGCCCTCAACCTGCCGAAGGAAATGTCGCATGAGTGACACCCTCCATCATTTGCTGCTCGTCGAAGACGATGCCGAATTGTCCGGCATGATGAAGGATTTCTTGACCGGCAAGGGATACCACGTCGCGGTCGAGGCCAACGGTTTGTCGGCGATCCGGCGAATCGCATCCGAAGCCTACGATGCGGTCATCTTGGACATCGGGCTTCCGGGGACGGACGGATTCAGTGTTTGCAAGAGTGTCCGACCGCATTTCAAAGGCCCGATCATCGTGCTCACCGCGCGGGGAGAGGAACTGGATGAAGTCGTCGCATTGGAAGCCGGGGCGGATGACTTCATGAGCAAACCCGTGCGTCCCAATGCCCTGCTCGCACGCCTGAAAATCCACCTTCGTCGATTCGACTTGCACCCTGCCGATTCGAGCACCATACCGGCGGACATCGTTGTCGGTGACCTGAGCATCAGCCTGGGCAGTCGCAGCGTCGTGGTCGGCGATCAACTGATCGAGTTGACGACCGCAGAATTCGACTTGATCGAGTACCTGGCCCGCCGCGCCGGCAGCGTGGTCTCCCGCAAGGAACTGTACGTCGAATTGCTGGAAATCCCGTATGATGGCATGGACCGGTCGCTCGACCTACGCGTCTCACGACTGCGACGCAAATTGGGCGACGATCCCCACAAGCCGACCCGCATCAAATCGGTTCGCGGTGTCGGGTATCTTTTTGCCAAATGATGTGATGACATGACGCGACTGTTCCTGCGATTCTACTTAGGCGTCATCGGCATTCTGATCGCGGCTTGGTTGATCCAGACCTCCGTTTTTCGCAAAAGTTCGATTCAGGAGAACATCCACGTCATCGAAGACATCTATGCCAGCAGCGGGCGACTGGCTCGTGATCGGATCGTTGACGGTGGCGAAGAAGGGTTTTCCGAAACGATGGAGTACCTGGAAGATCAATTCGATTATCCGATCCGCGTGGTGCGTCGAGACAAGCGCCCGATGGATGAGGCGTCGACCGCGCGGTTGGACCGCGGTGAAAGCATCTTGTATTACGATCGACTGGAGACGGCCATTGCAGACACGCCCTATCTGGTTGAACTGGGACCGCTGCCCCGCTTTGACGAGCCGAGCCAGACCGAATTGTCGTTCGCGTTGGGAGGCGTGTTCTTGTTGACCGCGATCGGCATCGCGATCCTGTTGCACCCGGTCAGCAAGCAACTGCGGGGCGTCGAAAAAGCGGCACTCGCCATCGCCGGCGGTGACCTCGGTGCCCGGATCGACTATGGAAGATTTCGACACAGCGGGCCTCTTGCCGAAGCCTTCAACACCATGGCCGATCGCGTCGAAAATCTGTTGCGGTCACAACGGGAATTACTGCAGACGGTTTCGCACGAATTACGCACCCCCTTGGCTCGCATTAAATTCGCCACCGAGCTGATCGAGACGGCCGACGACGAGGAGCAACGAAAGCAACGCCTGACCTCGATCGAAGCGGCTACCGATCAGTTGGATGCGCTCGTCGGCGAACTACTGACCTACGTGCGTCTGGACGCGCAGTCGTCTGAAGCGGATTGCGGCGCCAAGCACATCGAGACCTTTGACGTCCGCGAACTGGTGACGGAACTGATCGAGGTGCACGGTCCGCTGTACCGGAACGTGGAATTCCACAATGCGGTCTCGCTCGCCGGCAGTGAAGGGGCTGACAGCGAAGGGGTCGGCATCGACGGGAGCAGCGACGACGGGGGCAGCGCCGAATTGACCGGCAATCGCGCCGCCATCTCGCGTGCGATCGGCAACCTGATCAGCAACGCCGGAAGATACGCCGCATCGAAAGTCATCGTGTCGGCGGACGAATCCGACCACGAACTTTGCATCCGCATCGACGATGACGGAGGCGGCATCGCACCCGAGGATCGTGAAACGGTGTTTGAACCGTTTCAGCGGCTCACCGGCGGAACCGATTCGAAAGGGGACCAGACCGGCACGGGACTCGGCTTGGCGTTGGTCAAACGCATCGCCGAGCGGCACGGAGGCGGGGTCAGCGTGACCGAAAGTGAACTCGGAGGCGCCCGATTCTCGCTGACGCTGCCCAGCACCGCGGGCGTCAAAACGATTTGATCACCACGGCCGTCATGTCGTCCTTGATCGGATGGGGATGGCAAAAGGACGTCACCGAGGAGATCAATTCGGCGACGATTTCCGAAGCCGGTTTGCTGCGGTTGCGATGAACGACTTCGGCGGCGCGCTCTTTCCCGAACGCAACGTGATCGTCTCCGCGGGCTTCCCAGATCCCATCGGTCATCAGCAACACGATGCATCCGGCCGAAAGCTCGACCGATCCGTCCACCTGGTAGGTGTAGTCCGGATCGACCCCGGTCGGAATCCCACGCGTTCTCAACTCAGCGACTTTGCCATCGGAGTCGATCAAGAACCCCAGATGACCTGCACCGACGTAAGTCAATCGCATCGCATTGGAGTCGAGTCTGGCAAAGAATAGCGTGACGAAGAGTGATTGGAACGTGTCTTCGCAAATTCCACGATTGGCAATCGTGACCAGTTGGCCTACGTCTTCATACAGTTCGGCGGTCGATCTCAACAAACGACGCGTGCCGACGGTGATCATGGCCGGGCCGATCCCGTGTCCGCAGACGTCGGCTAGAACGATGTCCCATTTGCCGTCCCCGTGGTCGATGAAATCAAAGAAATCTCCCGACGTCGAATCGATCGCGACACAACGGCCCGCGACGTCGAACCCGGGGATCTCCGGTGAATCATTGGGCAGCAAATACTCTTGGATCTGTTTGGCAAACTGCAGCTCACGGTCCACCGCCCGTTGGCGGTGCTCGACCATTCGCCGCTTGTTTCGCTCGATCGCGTAGAGCAGCGATCGAACCAGGACCTGTCCGTCCAAATTGGATTTACCGACATAGTCCTGAGCGCCCAACCGCATCGCCTTGATCCCCAGCGACTCATCGTGATCGCCGGTCAAAATGATGATCGGTAGATTGGGAAACGGATCGTGGATCCGACAAAACGTCTCCAGCCCCGCCGAATCGGTCAGGTTCAAATCCAGGATCACCGCATCGGGCAAGACACCTTGCGACAACCGCTCAAGCGTCTCTGCCAAGGTCGCAACGTGCGTGACGTTAAAACGCCCGTCGCGTTCCAATCGTTCTCGCACGACCATCGCATCAACGAGAGAATCTTCGACGACCAGAATCAGAAATCGGTCCCCGCCCGCTGCAGCCGATTCGCTTGGTTGAGTTCCCATCATCCAGAGACACGTTGATCGATCGACAGAAATGCAAATCCGAGCGGCGTGGTGAAACCACGCTCCGTCATCGCGAAGGCCGAATCATTCGGCGCTCTTGAGTGCGTTGGTGACGGTGCCGCGGATTTCGAAGACCGTTCCATCCAAGTTTAGCACCCGGAACACCTCTCGAATCGATTCACGCATCCCACAAAGATACAGACGGGTGTCGCGGGGCTTGAGTTCGGTGTGCAGCTGAATCAGGATTCCGACGGTTTCGGACGAACAAAACCGAACGGAAGCGAAATTGACGATCAATCGTTTCGGATCGCATTTCTCCACCATCGCGAACAACTCATGCTTGGTCTGCACCAGTGATTCGGTCGACAGCACGCTGGCATCGTGAAGATGCACGACGTGGGCGCCTTCGATTTCCTGCAGATCGAATTGTTCGTATTCCGATTCCGTCACTTCGTCGAACGCGACCTCTTCGGCCGACTTCGTCTCGCGCGGCTGCGTCAGCGGTGTCACCCGAAACAGGCTTTCCATCGCCTCGGCTAATTCACGTGCCGACGCATAACGCTCGCTGGCACCGAACGACAATGCCTTGGCGAAGGTCGTTTTGAACTGATCGGCCGCACCGCTGTCCAATCCCTCGTACAGCGCAGTCTGGAACACTTCCTCGGCGGACTGGGGCGCGTGACCGGTCAGCACGAAGAATCCGATGGCAGCCAGGGAATAGACATCCGACTGGGGCCGGATCGCGTCACCGGATCCGACCGACACCTCGGGGGCGGCGAACTCGTTGCGAAAGTCCGCCGATTCCTCGTCCTCTTCGGACAACAGCATCCCGGGCATCCCGAGATCCGCGATGACCGGTTCGCCGTTCTTTTCCAGTACCACGCATTCGGGAGAAAGGTATCCGTGGACCAAGCCGGCCGCGTGCATTTGACTGACACCCAACGCAAGCTTTCCGACCAGCAGGGCGACCTGCCGGGGTTCGATCAGGGCGGCTTGCTTCGGCTCGACCGTCGCGTTTTGGGCGGTGATTTCGCGTAGATTCGGACCTTCGACGAGGGTCGTCGCCAGGTAATCCACGCCGTCGGTTTGGCCGAAATCTAAAACGGCCGACAGATGCGCGTTCCGCAGCCCCGCCAGTGCGTGTGCACGGGCATCAAAGTCGCTGCGGACCTGTGCATCCAAGCCGGAGAAATCGGCGATTCGGACCGTCAACTTGCGATCCAGATGTGGGTCATACGCCAAATAGACGGACTGACGCCCTTCACGTTTGAGCAATTGTTTCAGCTCAAATCGGCCCACGGATTTAATGTTTATTTCTTCCATCCTTTGGTCGTCTCCAGTAACCAGACCAAAGCGGACGGGTGGAATCGAGGACTTCTAATATTGATTACTTCAACGCTGCTGTCAACTAACCGGCGATCCATCAGCAGGGGTCCAGATGAGGGCCCTCATGCCCCGCCGCATTGGCAGTCCGCGGCGTCATCCGGAAAGCGGCAATCCCCGCGGAAAAGCGGTTGGCGATTCTTGATTTCCGCCCGCTGATCGGGCCACCATGCCCGCACCCGACCGTGCAGATCGATAGACTAAACGATGCCGTCGACCGCCCGGTAGGGCAGTGGGGACCGCCCACTTGGAGAGCGGGGCCATCCTGACGTTCACAATCGAGATCCTGAAACGCGCAGATTGACGATGACAACTATTTTGGTCGTGGACGATTCACGTGTCGATCAGACGCTGGTCCAGGGGATCTTGTCGAATCATCACGATCTGGAACTTCGCTTTGCCGGACACGGCGTCGAGGCGATGCAATCGATCCAACAGCAAGCCCCCGACTTGGTGGTCACCGATCTGATGATGCCTGAAATGGATGGCTTGCAATTGGTCCGTCGGATTCGACAGGACCGGCCGGAAATTCCGGTGATCGTGATGACGGCGATGGGGTCGGCCAGCAATGCCATCGAAGCGTTAGAAGTCGGCGCGGCGAGTTTTGTCCCCAAATTACAGTTGACCGAACGACTGTCCGATACCGTCCGGCAAGTGCTGATGCTCAAGCAAGCCGTCCATCCCTATGGCGGCGTCGTCCGTTGTCTCTCCGATGCCGAGTTGACGTTTCATTTGCGCAGCGACATCAATCTGATCCCCCAATTCGTCGACTTGGTCCAAAGGACCACTTCGGGGTTGGCCATTTGCGATGCGACCGAAGCGATCCGCATCAGCCTGGCACTCGAAGAGGCGTTACTCAACGCATTGGTGCATGGCAATTTCGAATTAACCGCGGAAGTGGCCAGCAACGGCATCAACCCGTCCAGCGACGTGTTTTGCAATCGGTCCGACGAACCGCCGTACTGCGATCGCACCATTTTCGTCCGACTCAGTGTCTCCGGCGCCGCGATGAAATTTGTCATCCGAGATGAAGGCCCCGGCTTTGATGTCGCTCAACTACCCGATGAAAACGATTTGTCGCCCTTTGAAGGCGGCATCGGCCGCGGCATTCGACTGATGCGTTCATTCATGGACGACGTGTCATTCAATGCCAAGGGCAATGAAGTCACGCTCGTGAGAGACTTTCGATCCACCGCCGACGGTTAGCCAACCCGATGGAACTCGACTAATCACCCGATGTGCTGCCACCCCATCATCCGACCGAAGTGATGCCGATGATCAAGCTACGCCGAATACTCACCGTGATTGACGTTGAGACGTCTGCGGATTCACCGCTGACCGATGCATTGGCCATGGCGGCACGCAACCAAGCGGAATTGCATCTGCTACACGTTGTGGCCAAGCACGCGATTCCACGCTTCGGCAGCGAGAAACGTTTGCACCAGGCCCGCGAAAAACTGGTCGCTCTGCAAATCCCCAACGATCAGGTTACGGTCAAACGCGACATTCGACGCGGAACGCTGACCGATTGCATCTCCGGCTATGTCCGCGATCACGGCATCAACATGCTGTACCTTGCCCCGGAAGGCGTCGGCGCGACGGACAAAAAGGAGTTTCGTTCGATCGTCAATCGCGTGCTCGACGTGGTGACCATCCCGGTGTTGATCAAACCCTTCGAAAACCAGGCCCAATCGGGTCAGATCCATCGCGCCGCCGAGGTGGTCGAAGCCCTCGGCGACGAGCCCCGGACCGGCCAGCACCATCAAACGCTCGTCCAGCTGCGCGAGGCCGTTGAAGCGGAATTGCAATTGCCTCGCGAACAAGCCGAACGCCTGATCGCACAAATGGAAACGCGAGGCATCTTGACCTGGACGGAATCGGCCGATGGCGACGACCCGGAGAAGCATCTCGGACACTGGCAGGTTCACGTGGAGAAAACCGAGGACGCCCCCGCGTCGGTCAAGGCTGCCGAAGACTTCGCCGAAACGACGACGGCGATCAGCTTGCTGCGTCGAGCGATCGAAGCCGAAGCCACCGACATTCATCTCGACCCGCTCTCCAAAAATGAATACGTCGTCCATTTTCGTGTCGACGGAAAGATGCAGCAGTTCTGCACCATGCATCAGAACATCGCGTCTCAAGCGATGAAGCAACTCAAACTGATGGCCAACGTCAGCTTGTCGGATCCCTTCCGGCCCTCCGAAAGCCGCCTGGAGCTGCCCGATTCGATCTCGACCCACGAGGTCCGCATCACGACGGCACCGGTCGCCCAGGGCGAAGCCATCGCGTTGCGATTGATCGATTATGAACAATCCCGCAAACCGCTCAGCGAGCTGGGGCTTTCCCAAAATTCCTTCGCCTCGGTTTACCGCATGCTGCATCGGCGGTCCGGAGTCGTTTTGATTAGCGGCCCGACGGGGGCCGGCAAAACGACAACGGCTTACTCGATGCTGAATGTCCTGTTTTCGGAAAAACAAAACATCATTTCGATCGAAGACCCGGTCGAATTGATCGTTCCGTTCATGAGACAGATCGACGTCGATCAGCGGCACGGATTCACGATGCAGGCGGGGCTGTCGACCATCTTGCGGATGGATCCCGACGTCGTCTTCGTCGGCGAGATCCGCGATCGTGAAGGCGCCAAGGTCGCGATGCATGCCGCGTCCTGTGGAAAGCGCGCGTTCAGCACGATTCACCGACGCGACGTCTCGTCGACGCTCTCGGCGATGCAAGATTTCGAAATCGATCCGACCACATTGGCGAGCAACCTGGCCGGCGTGATCACCCAACGACTGGTCCGTCGACTGTGCACGCATTGTTGTCAGATCAGTCCGGTGACGAAGCAAGAGCAAGCGCTTTTCGAAGCCCACAACCTGGTCGTGCCGACGACGATCGCCCGACCCCGATCATGCGAGCACTGTCGCGGCACCGGTTACAAAGGCCGAGTCGGAGTCTTCGAAGCCGTCGTGATCGATGACGAACTGATCGACGCGATCCAGACTCGCAAACCGGAATCAGAGATCCGATCGATCATCCGCGCCGGCGGGGCCGGCCTGGTACGAGACGCGTTGATGAAGGTCCGTGACAAAATCACGTCGATCCAAGAAGTCCAAGACATGAGTTGGATGACCGAAACGATGCCGATCGAAAGCCCGGCGGAGAACAAAAACGATACCTATCAACGCGGCGCACCGTTTCTTCACCTGCCCACCCGTTGAACCGAAAGCGGATCTCTTCGCGTGGCGGGTGCGATGCCGCCAACCCCCTCTAATGACGGACAAGGCCCCGATTGGGCCGGCACCTCAAAAAGGTTGCGTAAACTCCCTTTAGACGGCTATACTGCGGATCGATGCATCGCTCGGGCCAACGGATTGATCCCGCCCGGGTCCCACCTGAATCATCCCACCACTTACCCCGGCCTGATCATGTTGACGATCAAGGGTCCTTCCAGTCGCTATTGCGACGGACGAAACCGGCGAAGCTTTCTAAAGATCGGCGGCCTGTCCTTCGGCATGGGCGGCTTCTCGTTGGCCGACCTGTACCGCGCCGAAGCTTCCTCTCCGTCTCCTCGATCACACAAATCAGTGATCAACATTTTCTTGGCCGGCGGTCCACCGCACCAAGACATGTGGGACATCAAGACCGAGGCACCTAGTGAAGTCCGGGGCGAATTCCAGCCGATCAACACCAACGTGCCCGGCATTCAGATCTGCGAGGTGTTCCCCAAACTTGCCGCGTTGATGGACAAGTCGGCGGTCATTCGCAGCGTCGTCGGTTGCCGCGGCGGACACGACGGGATGCAATGCTTTACCGGTTGGGAAGGCAACTCGTTGAAGAACCTCGGCGGCCGTCCTTCGATCGGTGCGGCTGCGGCGCGGTTGTTCGGCCCGGTCGATCCCTCAGTGCCGCCCTTTGTCGGCCTCGCCGCGCCGACGCGTCACGTCCCCTGGTCCGACTCCGGTCAAGCCGGTTTCTTGGGGTCGGCCTATTCGCCCTTCAAGCCCGACGGGCCGGGCATGCAGAACATGACGCTGAAAGGGATTTCATTTGATCGGTTGCAAGATCGCCGCCAGTTGTTGAACGAACTGGACACGATGCGCCGGGACATCGACATCAGCGGGGCGATGGAAGGTATGGATGCGTTCGGCCAACGCGCACTCGATGTGCTCACCAGCAGCAAGTTGGTCGATGCGTTGGACCTGTCCAAAGAAGACCCCAAAATCGTTGCCCGCTACGGCGACGGCAAACCGTACAACTATCAGTACGACGGAGCCCCGACGTGCAACGATCAATTGCTGGTCGCGCGCCGGTTGGTCGAAGCCGGCGTCCGTGTCGTCAGCCTTAGCTACGGGCGTTGGGACAGCCACGGCCAAAACTTTGACCTGGTCCGCGACCACGGTGGCAAACTCGACCAGTGCCTCAGTGCGCTGGTCCATGACTTGGACGAGCGGGGCATGTTGGACGATGTCGCGATCGCGGTCTGGGGTGAATTCGGACGCACTCCCAAGATCAATGCCAACGCCGGACGCGATCACTGGACCAAAGTCAGTTGCGCATGGCTGGCCGGCGGCGGGTTAAAAACCGGTCAAGCCATCGGTGCGACCAATCGAATGGGCGAAGAGGCGGTCGAACGCCCGGTCGACATGCAAGAGGTCGTCGCGACGCTGTACCACACCCTGGGCATCGACACCCACTCGACCACCATTGCCGATCCGACCGGACGCCCGCAATTTCTGGTCGACAGTGATCCGATCGCCGAGTTGATCGCATGACCCCCACCAATCCCCAAAGCTTCCAGCTTGCGATCCGAGCCCTCGCTCTCCTCGCAATGCTCTGCTTGCCCGCCCTCCATTGCGTTGCCGACACCCTACAGATCGACAATACCGAAGGCGCCGCTGCCACCGAGTTGGTCGGCACCGACGCTCGGCTGCAACTGATCGTTTCTCGATCTGAATCCAACGGCCTGACGACCGACTGGACGCGGCAGGTGACATTTACAGCTTCGCCCGACGGTTTGGTTTCGATCGATCCGAGCGGATTGGTCACTCCGCTGGCCGACGGGACCGTCAATTTGTCAGCGACCAGCGACGATGGCGCAAACGCCACCGTGACGCTGGTCGTTTCCGGCACCGGCCAGGCTCAACCGGTCAGCTTTTGCGGACAAGTCGTTCCGATCTTTACCAAGTTGGGATGCAACGGCGGCGGATGCCACGGAAAGATCGCCGGTCAAAACGGGTTTCGGCTTTCCTTGCTCGGTTTTGAACCCGGCGAAGATCACAAACGATTGGTGGCGGAATCTCGCGGGCGTCGTGTTTCGTTGGCCTCGCCCGATCGCAGTCTGTTGTTGATGAAAACGATCAACGCGATGCCACACGGTGGCGGAGCCCGGACCGATCGCGACTCGCACGAGTACCGCGTCCTGCGGCGATGGATCTCACAGGGAATGCCCTACGACCAAGGCGAAATCCGGACGGTCAGTTCGATCCGCTGCTATCCCCAAGTTCGCCGAATGGCAGGCGGCAGCGAGCAACAACTCTCAGTGATCGCGACGTACAGCGATGGTTCGGTCGAAGACGTCACCCGAGCGGCGGTCTACGAATCCAACGACACGCAAATGGCGGAAGTCAGTGCCACGGGATTGGTGCAAACCGGCCAGTTGGTCGGCGATGTCGCCGTGATGGCCCGCTACCAAGGTCACGTGACGGTGTTCCGCGCCGAAATTCCCTTGCGAATTGAGATGCCTTCCGAGTCGATCGCCGCCGATGGTGATCCGGCCGCACCCGAATCGGTCAACGTGGTGGACCGGTTTGTCCGCAAGAAACTCCACTCGCTCGGAATTCCCGCGTCGCCGCCATGCGATGACGCGACGTATCTTCGACGCGTGACGCTGGACCTGACCGGTCGGCTTCCCACCCTGGATGAAACCAACACGTTCCTTGCCGACGACGCGGCCGACAAACGCGCCCAGACGGTCGAACGCTTGTTGGCGAGCGACGATTACGCCTCGTTCTTTGCGCGCAAGTGGGGCGTGATCCTGCGCAACCGACGCACCGGCGGTTCGCTGCAAGTCTCGAACATGCTGTTTCATCATTGGTTGAAGGAGTCGTTCCGCGACAACAAACCGTACGACCAACTCGTCGACGAATTGCTCACCGCCAGCGGCTCGCTGTTCAGCAACCCCGCGACCGCTTGGCTATCGCAAGTCACCGACCAGAACGAACGGGTCGAAGACATCAGCCAATTGTTCCTGGGTCAGCGGATTCAGTGTGCACGTTGCCATCACCACCCGTACGAGAAGTGGAGCCAAGAGGACTACGCGAGAATGTCGGCGTTCTTCTCGACGATCTCAAAGAAAACACAGGGCACCGACGTCACATTCGTGACCCGCATCGCCGCACCGTCGGCCAAACACCCGAAAACGGGCCAGAACGTGTCGCCGGCCGGACTCGATGCCGAAGCAATTCAGACCGATGCGGCGACCGACCCGCGTGGTGACTTGAGTGACTGGGTGACGTCGCCAGAAAATCCGTTCTTTGCCAAAGCACTCGTCAATCGGTACTGGAAACACTTTCTGGGACGCGGATTGGTCGAACCGGAAGACGACATGCGCGTCACCAATCCGCCGTCAAATCCTGAACTGATGGATGCCTTGGCGGCATCGTTTGTCGAATCGAATTACGACTTGAAAGCGTTGATCCGGTTGATCTGTCACTCCGACGTTTACAACGCCTCCTCCGACGCGCTCGCCGACAACGTCATCGATCGTCGCAGCCACTCGCGCTACTACCCCAAACGCTTGCAAGCCGAAACGCTGCTCGATTCGATCGATGTGGTCACCGGAGCGTCCACGGCGTTCGCCGGGATGCCGGCCGGAACACGCGCCGTCGAACTGCCCGACACCGGATTCAATTCGTATTTCTTGTCCGTGTTTGGTCAGCCCGATTCGAAGACGGCCTGCGAGTGCGAGCGATCCTCGGAGGCGAATCTTGCGCAAAGTCTGCACCTGCTCAATTCAGAAGAGATGCAGAAAAAGCTGACGCATGACCAGGGACGAGCCGCCGCGTTTGCCGCCGACACTTCACGGCCGATCGAAGCCAAGATTCGAGAACTGTACAAGCTGGCGTTGAGCCGCGAACCGAACGACGGAGAACTCAAGTCGACGCTGAGCTATCTGGGGGAACGCGAGAATCAAAAAGAGCCCTGGGAAGATTTGATCTGGGCCTTAGTGAACTCCAAAGAGTTTTTGTTCAACCACTGATGCCCCACCCATCCAATCCTTTTTTCGCCGATCGGTCGCGCGGCGACCGGCCTTACGTTTGCCGTGTGTTGGTCGCCCTGCTCGCCATGATCTGCATGGCAGGCGGCAACGTTGATGCACAGTTGCCCGTGATCGGACTCCGGGCGCTTTCCCAATCGTTCTTTGCCCCCGGAGCATCGTACGAGGTCACTATCGCCGAAGGTGCAAACACGGAAGAGGTTCGCGAGCTTGTTTTCTCGCATCCGGGCATCACGGCGACCTTGTTGAGCGGCCCGGCCAGACCGTTGACCAAGATCGAAGCACCGCGTTACGGAAGCTTCAGTGTGACGGTCGCCCCCGACGTTCCCGTAGGACGCTATGAAGTCCGCGCGGTTGGCCGCTTCGGGATCTCCAATCCGCGCTCGATTGTCGTTCAAAAAGAGATTCGCATCGTCCCCTCGGTGGGCACCGATCCGTCGACGGCAACTGCCCTGGAACTTGGACAAACGCATTGCCGGCGCGTTTCGCCACAGCGACGAGATTTCTATGCGTTCGACGCAGTCGCCGGCAAGCAATACAGCATTCGGGTGATCGCACAAGCCATCGATTCCCAGCTGATCGGCGCCGTCTCGGTCGCCGATGCCAAGGGGCAAACGCTGGAAAGTGCGATCGGCAGCGACCATTCGGACATGCAACTCACGCTGACGGCAACCGACAACGGCCCGTTGACCGTCGCAGTGCACGACGCATTGTTCCGGGGCGGTGCAGCCTATCCCTACGGTTTGCTGGTGACCGAAGGCATCCAGACACAGCCCGACTTGCAACCCGAGTTCCCCAAATCAGTCAGCGTGGTGACGCGGGATACGGTCGAAGTCGACGAAACCGATGTCCCCATCGAACTGACGGTCCCGGCGTGTGTGGAAGCCGACTTTGATTCGGCCAGCGACACCGATCAATACCTTTGCAAGTTGTCCAAGGGCCAACCGGTCTTCATCGAAGTGGTGTCCGATCGGATCGGCCAGCCGACCGATGCGCGGTTGATCATCGATCGATCGCTGGTCGACGCAGCGGGAACGCAGACCTGGCAACGGGTCGCAACCGCCGAAGACGGCCCCAATCTGTCGGACTCCGTCATCCGATTTGCCACGGGTGATCCCGTGCTGCGTTTCCAACCACCCGAAGACGGCGACTATCGAATCACGGTCGCCGACTTGGACACGGGCCAATCACTCGGCGAACGCCAGCGGTATCAACTTGCCATCGGCCCACCCCACCAGGATTGGCAACTGCTGGCCTATCACGTCTATCTCCACAAAGACCCCAAGACGTCTCAACCTTCGGGAACGCATCTGATGCGCGGCGGGGCGACGACGATTCGTGTCTTCGTGATCCGGAACCAGATGTCGGCGCCGATTCAGGTTTCGATTCCCCAGTTGCCTCCCGGACTGGTTTGTCGTCCCGCCTGGATCGCGGCCAACCAAAACCACACCGACTTGGTGATCACCGCGACGGACCAGGCACCGACCCAACACAGTCCCTTGCAAGTGGTCGGCGAAGTCACCCGTGACGGGCAAAGCGAAACGCGACAGGCGCAGGCGGCATCGGTGATCTGGCAACAAGACGGCTATCGCCCCACCGCACACACGCGTTTGACCGATCCATTGAAGGTCGCGTCATCCGATCTCGACACCTGTCCGCTCAGCATCGCCCCCGCCAGTCAGGACGTGGTGGTGGCGAAAAAGGGAACCAAGGTCACGGTCCCCATCAAGGTGACACGTCGCGAGGGAGCATCCGAGGCCGTCGTCTTGAGGGCTCAACACCTGCCACCGGGCGTCAGCGCCGGTGACCTGACGATCGCCAAAGACAAATCGGAAGCCGAGTGGACGATCGATGTAAAAAACAACACCGCCGTCGGCAGCTACTCGTTCTGGGGCCAGGGCGAAACGAAGGTCAAGTTCTCCGTCAACCCGCAGGCACTGGCGCGCGAAACCCAGTACCGCGACACCCTGAAAACCATCCGAGCCGATCCCGACCGCTCCGGCGATCATGCAGAAATCGACAAGGCGATCGCGGAAACGGACAAGCGGATCGAAGCGATCAAAAAACAGGTCGCCGCCCGAGATTTTACCGTCTACGTCCCGATGAGTTTGATCACACTAGAGATTCAGTAAGCCGAGCGTGGATTCGGATTGGAGCTCGTCGTAGCGTTTACTTTGGTACTGAGGGAGTTAGCGGAACGGCGCGAGCCGTCCGGTATGACCTTGAAAGACCGGAGGGCTCGCGCCCTGCCGCTAACAAGAAAACACCCCGACTGGTGTATAAGTAAGTAGCATTGGCGCCAGCCTTCGGGCCCCACCCCTGGGACGACGACGCTCCTTCAGCGGCATGAGGCCCACACCCTCCCTCTCCCTCCCACCCCACACACCGCAATGATGCGTGCTTCATCGCTGCCTCTCGTCTTCTTGCTCTGCTGCCTTGGCTCCGCGGCGTTTGCCGAGCAAACCGATCCAGACCAGTCCGTCAGTTTCGCACGTGACATCGCTCCCATCTTGCAACGCAACTGCGTCGCCTGTCACCGCGTCAAACAAGCCGAGGGTGGGTTGTCGCTGGAGACACACGAGGCGATCCAGGCCGGCGGCGACAGCGGATCGTTACTCGTGGCCAAGCAACCCGATTCGAGTGCGTTGTATCTGCGCGCCAGCGATGACGACGATCCGATGCCACCGGACGACAACACGGTGGGCGCCAAACGATTGACACCGGAGGAACTTGCGTTGCTGCGGACCTGGATCAACGAGGGCGCAATCTTGGACGCACACTCCGTTGACAATGCGATCGATTGGCAACCCATCCCCGATTCGATTCGCAACAGCTATTCACTCGCCGTTTCACCGGACAACCGCTTGGTCGCCGTCGGGCACGCCAATCGCGTTGAACTGCGCGATGCACAGTCCGGTCAGCACGTTGGAAATCTGATCGACGAAAGCCTTCCCCAGCCCGGCGTCGCGGACTTTGACGTCGTCCAAGCCATCGCATTTTCCCCCTGGGCCGATCGCATCGCCACCGGCGGCTACCGAACCGTTCGAATCTGGAAACGACAACCGACCGAGCCCGCCATTCCGCTCGCCCTTCGCCACGCATCCGGGCCAACCACCGTCAGCCCCGACCGGGGTTCGGTCGCAGTCGTCAATGCCATCGGTGACGTCGAAATCTGGCAGACCGCGTCACAGGAATTGCGGCACACGCTGCCGAGTCTTGGACGGGTCGCCGGGATCACCTGGTCGCAAAGCGAACAACTGGTCGTGGGATACGAAAGCGGAGACATTGGCATTTACGGTGCTCAAGACGGAGCATCCATCGCACGGCTGAAGCTGGATCATGCCATCGCTGCGGTCGCACAGAGCCGTGACAGCAACTTCGTCGCCTCCCTCGGCATTGACGGTCAAGTCCGGTTGTTTGACGGTGACCAACCGCATCCCTCGCAAACGATCGATGCGATCAGCGATGCCACCTCGATTGCGTTTTCCGCTCCCGGCACCTTGGTCGTCGGCACCGCATCGGGCGTTGTCAAACTGATCGACGCAGCGTCTGACAAGGTTGTGCTTGAACTTGCCCACGGTTCGAGCATTCAAGCACTCGCCATCGACAAAGCGGGAAAGACGCTCGTCACCGGTGGTAGCGATGGGATCGCAAAACGCTGGGACCTCGCTGACGGAAAACTGATGCAGACGTATCTCGGTGACCGCCAATCGCAGCTTCAAATCGCCTCGCTGGACCGAGACGTCAAACGCGAACAGTCGTGGCTACAAACACTCCAGGGCAAGACGAAAGAACTCAATCAATTGCTGGAAAAGGAAGAAGCGGCGTTGGCCAAAGTGACCGAGGCTCGTGAAAAAGCGGTCAGAGAACTCGATGAAAAAGCCAAGCAGCGAGACGAAACGGCCACGCAGATCGCGGGCACCGAAAAAAACATCGTCGAGGCCCAAGCGAAGATCGACGCAGCGACGCGGGCCGCTGCGGATGCCGAAGCCTTGATCGCCAAGAATCAGGCTCAAATGGAAGCGTTGAAAACCGCGTTGCAACCGCTGGAACAACAATCCGCGACGGCCGTCACGCAAGTTCAATTGGCCCAGGCGAAAGTCGACGAAGCCAATCGAATGCTGGCCGCCGCGAAACAGTCCGCCGAGGTCATTGCAAAGCAAGTCGAAGCAAAGAAAACCGAACTGGCCAGCGTCACGCAATCCAGCGCCGTCGCCGGTGAAACCCTGACGAAGTCCAAAGCGGCGGCGGCTGAATCGGCCAAGCAACTCGAATCCGCCAAAGCAACACTCACCAAACAGCTTGAGTCCCTTGCCGCGGTGGAGAAAGAGGTTGAAAAGAAACAGGCCGACGCAGCCGAGCGAGAGCAAGCTTTGGTGACGGCAAAAAAGACGCGTGATCGGGCGTCTGCGAATCTGCCCAAGCACCAAGAGATTCTGCGGAAGCGAAACAATCGTCTGACGGATCTAGAACATCGCCACGCCAGCGCCGTGGATCGCCAGAATCAATCCGCCGCGATCGCATCCATCGCGTTGTCCGACGACGAGTCGTCGGTCGTCGTGGTAGACGTCGATGGCGGCGCGCGGACCTATCAATTGACCGATGGAAAGCCGCTGGAACGGATCCAGTTTGCCAACTCCACAGGCTCCGACGTTCTCGCCGACGCCTACTTCCTGGATCAACATCAGCTGGTCGTCCATCGTCGCAGCGGACCTCCCCTGATGATTGATCGACGGCAGCGATGGATACTTGAGCGAACGATCGGTGGGCTTGAGTCCGATCTTATTTCCGACCGCGTGACGTCATTGGATTTTCGCGGTGACGGGCAATCGATCGCGATCGGCAGTGGGACACCCAGTCGCCGAGGACAAGTGTTGATCGTCGCCACGTCCAGCGGTGACGTGTTACGTCGGTTCGACGATCTGCACAGTGATTCGGTGTTGTGTGTTCGTTTTTCGCCCGATGACCGGCTGCTGGTGACCGCATCGGCCGACAAGACGATCCGATTGTTGGATGTGCAGACCGAAGCAGTCGTCGGCGCACTCGACGGACACACCCATCATGTCCTCTCGGTGGCCTGGAAACAGGACGGTCGCCTGATCGCCAGCGGAAGCGCAGACGGAACGATCAAGACATGGGACGTGGAAACCGGCCAACAAAAACGCACCATCGGCGGATTCCCCGATGAAGTCACCGCGGTGGAATTTGTGGGCGACAGCACACGCGTGGCCAGCAGCTGTGCCGACGGACAATTGCGGATTCACGAAACCAACAACGGCGGTGCGGTCGCCGCGGCGGCAGCCCCGGGCGATTTCCTGTTCACGCTCGGGATCAGCACCGATGCGGGGCGCGTGTTTGCCACCGGACAGACCGGCGCTGTCCACGTCTGGCAAACCGAAGGCTTAAAACCCTCCGGGCAATGGTAGCCGTCGGACGGAGGACTTCCAGAACTCTCATGCTTCGGCCAAATTTGAATTTAGGGTTGTGGTTGTCGAGCGTGAGAAGGGGCAGGCTGTCGCTTGCGGAGCGATGAAAGGAACTCTGAGCCCACGGATAGCAGCGCGAACCCGCGGATTTTCTTGCACCCTGCCATCCGTGGGTTCGCCCTGCCATCCGTGGGTTAATCTTTGCGAGGGTGGGTCCGGGAAAACTGCTCGAGTGCTTCGTCCGGACTTGAGTCCCATGGCGTAGCCGAGGAACGAGATGACGCACGGCATGTCGGCATTTGTTATCTTCAAGATCCCCTCCCTCTCCACAGGATTGCCCCATGACGTCACCACAATCCCCCAAGCCCTCGCGTGTCTCTCGGCGGACCTTTCATCAAACCGCGGCGGCGACGTTCGGGGCGGCCGCCGGCTTTCACTTCTTTCCCGCGCTGGCCGACAAGAAACTTGAAAAACCGACGCTGGCGGCGATCGGTGCCGGCGGCAAGGGATTGTCAGATATCAACGGTGCCGCCAAGGCAGGGTTTCAGGTCGTATCGCTGGTGGACGTCGTCGATGCACGACGTTTGGCGGATCTTCCGGGTGACAAGAAAGCTGCCTCACGTTTGAAAAAACTTTCCGGCGTGCGAGAGCAATACAGCGACGCTTCGTTCTATCGCGACTACCGTGAAATGCTGGCCGACGTGGGAGACAAGGTCGATGCGGTGACCGTCTCGACGCCCGACCACCACCACTTCCACGCCTCCGCGATGGCGATGCTGGCGGGGAAACATGTCTATTGCCAAAAACCGTTGACGCATGGGATTTGGGAAGCACGGATGCTCAACGAACTGGCCACCCGAACCGGCGTCAAAACGCAAATGGGAAATCAGGCCCACGCCAACGACCACATGCGACGTTGCGTCGAGCTGGTCCGCGCGGGCATCGTCGGCAAGGTCCAAGAAATCCACGCCTGGACCAACCGACCGATCTGGCCGCAAGGCTTTGCCATGCCGCCCGCAAAAGAGCCCGTCCCCGATGCGATCGATTGGCAACAATGGTGCGGGCCGGCTCCGTTTGTCGATTACAGTTCACGCATTGCACCCTTCGCCTGGCGCGGATGGTGGGACTATGGAACTGGCGCCCTTGGCGACATGGCCTGCCACATCATGGACATGGGTTTCTGGGCGATGGATGCCAAATCGGCGCGCAGTGTTCGGGCCACCCAGGCCGGCGCCACCGATCTTTCTCCGCCGATCAACTCGGTCTTGAAATGGGAATTTGATGCGACACCGTATTCCGCCAAAGACGGGTTCGCGTTTCACTGGTACGACGGCTACATCGACGCCAAATTTGATCGCCAGAGTTGGCAATTGATCAAGAACGGTGACGAGTACAACCATCCCAGCAAAGAAGTCTTGGGGGACGTCGATTTTTCACGCTATGGAAGCGTGATCATCGGAGACGCTGGCAAACTGTTCTTCAATCGATCCCGCAACAATTGGGTGTTGGAAACGGGCGAGTCGATCGATGGGTTTGATTGGCCGGCCCCGTCGCTGCCGCGGGCCAGCGGACAAAACAGCTACGTCGAATGGATGGACGCGGTCTCCGGAAAGATCGATCAAGCCGAATCGCACTTCGGCCACTCCGGTCCGATGACCGAGATGATCTTGTTAGGCGTGATCGCCCAGCGCAACCCCGATGAAACACTGCAGTGGGATTCCCGATCGATGACCATCCAAGGACGCGATGACCTGAGCAAACTGGTCCGCCGCGATTATCGCCAGGGCTGGGAATCACCGGTTTAGCAACACCCGCCGGTCCCTCACGCGTCCCGCTGACATCTCAGCACGCCGCGTTAGCCAGTGGCGCGTGACACAACCCCACCGAGGCCTGCAGGCTTCATTGGTCCAGGGTCAATTGAAAGTACGCGACGTCCAGCCAGCGATCAAACTTTCGACCGACTTCGGTGAATCGGGCGACTTCCTTAAAACCGAGCGACTTCTGAAGTTCCATGCTGGCCACGTGCTCAGTGCAGACCCCACCGATCAAGACATGAAACCCGAGGGAGGACGCGCGTTCGATCAGATCCATCAGCAGCGCCCGCCCGATCCCGCGTCGATGCCACCGGCTGTCGATGTAAAACGAAACTTCGGCGGTTTCGGAATACGCCGGGCGGGGATGCCACTGAGACAGCGAAGCCCAGCCGACGACGGTCCCGTCGACACAGTAGACCGTCACCGGATGCCGCTCGCCGTGCGCCCTCAGCCAGGCCAGCCGATCCTCGATCGATTCAGGATCGGTGTGAAACGTACACGTGGAAGTGCGAACGTAGTAGTTGTAGATCTCGCTGATGGCGGCCGCGTCGGAGTCCGCCGCAAGCCTGATCAATGCCTCCATCAACTCCCTCGGATCGTCAACGTCTTATAGAAACGGAAAAAGCAACCAAGGACTCGCTGTCCCCTACGGCAAAACCGAGCCGCGCCGAGTCACTAAAACTCTTCGATAATCTCATTGCCGCGACGTGTCGCCAGGGCGTCATAGAGTTCGGCGTCGATGTTCTCGGTGATCGCTCGGACGGATCCGTCGCAAAGGGCGAATTGGCAGAGCCCGACGTGGGGAGCGGCGAGACCTTTGTCATCGCCATCTTTCTGGTTGGGTCGAAATTGGGTTTCGAACAGCACCATGTGTCCGTGATCGTCGTCCAGTTCATCGATATCACGAACCGCCGCACTCCAAGCGTTCTCAAACGAACTGTGACCTCCCGCGGTCGTTTGGCTCAATGGGATCGGTCCGTTGTGTCGTTCACCGAACGCCAGGGTGTTGGACAGTCCATCGAGGATGGCCGCCACCCGAGTCCGGCTGTTGCGATAAAAGACGCCTCGACTTGCGGTCGGGGTATCGTCCAGGTTGGTCGATGCATCGGCAGGTCCCCAGTTGGCCGCGTAACTGGCCGCCGCGTACTTCTCGATCGGGTCGGACGACTCGTCGCGGATCACAAACGCATCGGCTGAATACGTATCGCTGGGGCACAAGAACACTTCCAACGGGATCTCTCGAGCGTCTTGATTTTCGGGGGCCCAAATCGGTCGGTTGTAATCAAACAACACCGCGACTTGCCCCTGTTCCAGTTGTGGCAACATCGCCGCTCCCCAAGCCAGTCCCATGTGGTTGGCCGGCTGAAGGGGAGTTCCCTGAGGGCCGGGCTTGTGCAAGTAGCCGGAGGGAAACACTTTGAACGTCGCTTCGTAATTATGGAGCCCGAGCGCCAGCTGTTTTAGATTGTTCTGACACGACATGCGCCGAGCGGCTTCCCGCGCCGCCTGGACCGCCGGCAGCAACAATCCGACCAGGATTCCGATAATCGCGATCACAACCAGCAATTCGACCAGGGTGAACGCAGACCGACGGGGCGATGCTTGAGTCATGTCGTTTCAATCGCAAAGTTGGACAATGGCGGGGAATCTGGCGGCTGAATTTCCTCAGCGACTGAACAGATTACTCTACAACCACGACCAGTTCACCCATCCGGTAGACGACATTTTCTGAAACGTCAAATGTGTGGCCTGCCGCGTCCATCGTCCATTCCGTGAGCCGGATTTCGCTGTCTTCCTCCACGAACAGCGTCTGTATTTGGGGCGGCAACGTTGCTTCGTATCCGCCTTCCTGACCGTTTTTTTCCAAAGTCAGAGTCAATGAGTCGGTGTCGACGGTCAGGCGAAGGACGGGCGGCGATGGACCGACATCCCAGGATTCCCACCGACCGTCGTCGGTTTCCGAGAGGAAGTGAACCGTCAATCGTTCCGGAAACCCCTCGACGATCTCCAAATGTGGCCCCAATGGAACGGAACGCGTCGCTGGCTGGTTCGCCGAAGTCGGCTCGCCCCGCCAGCGCAAACTCACGACGTGTCCTCCGTGTGGAGCGGGCCAATGGCGGTGGCCATGGGCGTGGGGATGCGTGTGAGCGCCACTGAAGTTCTCGCCATGGTCGTGGTCATGGCGATGCGGATCACCGTGAAGATGTTTGTGATCGTGCCGCAAATCCGACTGGGTATCGATGACGACCACCGGTTCCGGCGGCGCGGACGTGCCGCAGCCGGTACAGCCGATCAACAGGGTCCAAACCACGGCGGACCAAACGACAGGGATGCCAGCGGCGGTGAAGCGTTTCATGACTCGATTGTATGGCATCACCAAGTCGTTGCCGATCTCCCGCGGCAGCGTGACTTCCCCTTTGCCGCCGGTCCGCTAGGCTATCGGTCCCTCCGCCACCCCCAGCCTGCCGTGCTCGACGACTCCTATCACCTGCTGTTTCCTCTCGCCGCCAGCGTTCTATTCGCTTGTGGCCTGCTTTTTCTAAAACGGGCAACCCTCGAAGGGGCCAATCCGTGGACCGTGTCCTTGGTCGCCAATCTGTGGGCGGCGACGCTGTTTTCGGGGTTTTGGTTTCTCGAAAGCGAACCGGTCAACGTTTGGTTGCTCTGGCAACCGGCGCTCGTAGCGGTGTTTTACATCAGCGGCCAGATGGGGACGTTTTTTGCGATCACGCACGGCGATGTTTCGATCGCGGCGCCGCTGTTCGGCATCAAAGTATTGTTGGTGGCGATTTTGGCGACGTTGATTGGTGGCCAAAGTCTGCCGACGGCGATTTGGTTGGCGGCCACACTGGCGACCATCGGCATCGCCCTGGTTCAGTGGACGGGGTCGGGCACGCACAGCCGCATTGGCTACACGATTCTCAGTGCAATGGTTGCCAGCACGTCGTTTTCGATCTTCGACGTACTGGTCCAGCGGTTCTGCTCTTCGCCGACCGCGGCGTGGTCATCGGGGCGTTTCTTGCCGATCATGTTCTGGTTCGTCGCGAGCTTCTCGACCGTCTTTTTGGTCGGCTTTCAGCGGGAAAAATTTGCGATCCCGGCGGTCCGGCGGTCCCTGCTGATCGGCGGGCTGCTGATCGGTTTACAGGCGTTGTGCATCGTCTTCACCCTGTCCGCCTTCGGCGACGCACCGCGGGTGAACGTGGTTTATTCGATGCGGGGCATTTGGGGCGTCTTGCTGGCCTGGGGGGCGGCGTTGATCTGGGGCGGCAGCGAAGCGAATTTATCGCGAAAAACGATGGTGTTTCGCCTCGGCGGAGCCCTGTTGATCACGATTTCGGTCGTGATCGCGATTCTGTTTGGATAAGACTCGCAAACGCTCCAAGCTGCATCTCATTGCGTTAAATCCGTTATCTTTTAGGCTAACGGTCCGAATCCGTTTCACCTCCCCCCTGACCGAGATCTTGACGCATGAAAGCGATGCTGTTGACCGAATACAAACACTTGGAAGTCACCGAAGTGGACAACCCCACGGTCGGGCCGAAAGATCTGCTGGTTCAAGTGAAAGCGTGTGGCATCTGCGGCAGCGACATCCACGGGTACGACGGCAGCAGCGGACGTCGGATTCCGCCCTTGGTGATGGGACACGAAGCGTCCGGGATCGTTGCCGAGATTGGCAGCGAGGTGACCGGCTTTGCCGTCGGCGATCACGTGACGTTCGATTCCACCGTTTCGTGCGGCGATTGTTTTCATTGTCGCCGCGGCGAGATCAACCTGTGCGACAACCGCACCGTCCTGGGCGTCTCGTGTGGCGAGTACCGCCGTCACGGTGCGTTCGCCGAACTGGTCTCGGTGCCCCAACACATTTGCTACCGCTTGCCCGAAGAGATGCCGTTTGAACATGCCGCATTGATCGAAGCGGTCTCGGTGGCCGTCCACGCGGCCAACCGAACGCCGGTTCAATTGGGCGACACGGCGGTGGTCGTCGGCAGCGGTATGATCGGATTGTTGACGATCCAAGCAATCCGGCTGGCCGGCTGCGCCCGAGTGATCGCGGTGGATTTGGACCAGGACCGCTTGGACGCCGCGTTGTCACTGGGGGCCGACGTGGCACTCAAGGCCGACGAGGTCGATGTCGCCGAAGAGGTTCGAAAATTGACCGGTGGCCGCGGCGCCGACGTCGCCTTGGAAGTCGTCGGCGCCAGTGCGACGATCGACACCGCGATCGCCTGCCTGCGCAAAGGCGGCTCGATCACGCTGGTCGGCAACCTGGCACCTCGTGTTGAAGTTCCCTTGCAGGCGATCGTCACCCGAGAATTGAACGTTTTTGGCACATGTGCCTCGTGTGGTGAGTACCCTGCGTGCATTGAATTGATGCGGAGCGGCGCGATTCAGGTCGCACCGTTGATTACCGCGACGGCAACACTCGAAGAAGGCCCCGAATGGTTCTCGCGTCTTTATGCCGGTGAGAAGGGTGCGATGAAGGTGGTCATTCAACCGGGCGTGTCGGCGTAGTCTCTCCCCAATTTATCCCTCCCAATTCTTCCGATCATGAAACGAATCTCCGCGCTCCTTCGGCCGTGCTTCGGCCTCGTCCTGATGTCCGTCCTGTTGCTTCCTCAGGTCGGCAAGGCGGTTGAAGTCGAAACGGCCGATGACATTCAGCTCTATACACTAAAAAATGCCAACGGCATGACGGTGCGAATCACCAATTATGGTGCGATCATCATGTCCATCGTGGTCCCGGATCGCGAAGGAAACATGGCCGACATTGCACTCGGTTATAACGACATCGCCAGCTACACCAACGCCGTGGACAAACCCTACTTTGGTGCCGTCGTCGGTCGTTATGGGAATCGAATCGCGAAAGGCAAGTTTACGATCGACGACCAAGAGTACTCGCTGGCGATCAACAACCCGCCGAACAGTTTGCACGGCGGAATCATCGGCTTTGACAAAGTCATCTGGAACGGAAGCGTCGACGAGGAAGCCAACGCGGTGACGCTGACCTACCTGGCCAAGGACGGTGAAGAAGGCTACCCGGGAAATCTAAATTGCTCGGTGACCTATCGGTTGACCGACGAGAACGCAATCGAAATCGATTACTCGGCCACGACCGATAAAGCGACGCCGATCAACCTGACCCAGCACACGTACTTCAACCTCAAAGGCGAAGGCGAGGGCACGATTCTGGGCCACGAACTGATGATCAACGCCCGCCGTTTCACCCCCGTCGATGCAACCCTGATCCCGACCGGCAAGACCCCGGCCGTGCAGGGAACCCCGTTCGATTTCACAACCGCAAAACCGATCGGCCGCGACATCGCCGCTGAAAACGAACAGTTGAAATTCGGCGGCGGTTACGACCACAACTGGGTCCTGGACAAGGGCGGCCAAACCGGCGAGATGACGTTGGCCGCGACCGTTTACGAACCCAAGAGCGGACGGGTGCTGGAGATTTCAACCACCGAACCGGGCATTCAGTTCTACAGTGGAAATTTTCTCGATGGACGACTGACCGGAAAGTCGGGAAAGAGCTACGTCCACCGCGGCGGCTTTTGTCTGGAAACCCAACACTATCCCGACAGCCCCAATCAGCCGAACTTCCCCTCGACGATCCTGAAACCGGACGACGAATACGCGACCAAGACGATCTTCAAGTTCTCGACGCGCTGAGGTGAGCTTGAATCGCGTCTCGCTCAATCGACACTGAGGGGCGCCGCTCGCGCTGGCGCGAACCGGCTGATAACAAACGATGATCAGCCGTTTGGCGCGAGCCTACGGGCCCCATAGGGTGGCCAGACTGCAACTTGCGGAACGACGAAACGATGACGGGGCCCACGGATGGCAGCGCGAACCCACGGATTTATTGCACCCTGTCATCCGTGGGTTCGCGCTGCTATCGGTGGGCATAATTTTCGATGGATAGCCCGGTAAGATTGCTGGAGGGCTACCGCAAAATCAACCGTAGCCAGAGCACTAGGGCAACAACCAGGGCGTGACTTGGTTTTTCATCTGGTTTCGCACCGGCAAGGCCAACGGGTTCTGGTAGTCCGGGGGACGCATGGATTTATCGTCCGGACCGATGTCGGCTTGTGGAAAGGGGTCGTGGACGACTGCGTTGGCTTGCTGGTAATTCATCGGCCCCGGCGGAGCCACCCAGCCGCGGTTGACCAAGCTCTGACAGCCCGTCAGGCCCGTCATCGTCAAGGCAAGACCCAAACCGCCACAAAGGCATCGTCGAATTAATCGTGCGTCCATCGTCCATCCCCTCATGTGGCGTAAGCTTCCAGCTTGCGAGCGTGGCGTAAGCTTCCAGCTTGCGATCCGTAGTGTCAGCTTCCAGCTTACGAGCGTGGTGTCGGCTTCCAGCTTGTGAATTCTTCTTCAGCCAATGGCAAGCAGGATGCTTACCCCACTTGGGGCGAGCAGGATGCTTACTTTGCAGCGTACCGAAACCGTCCGGCCCGGCGGTAGACCAATTCATTTGTTCTGGCGGCGGTAATGCTGGCTGATCGCCAAGATCGCGACCAGATACATCGTCCCGAACAGCAGCGGCGCGATCTCAGGCCACCAGGCCATCAGCGGAGCAACCAGAAAAAACGCGATGCCCGCCAGAGCCGAGCCGCCCCAGATGTGACCGGCCATCGCCACAAAGGCAAATCCGCTGAGTGCCGAGGCGAGCGGGAACAACGCGGAATGATTGATGCCGCCGATGACCAACAAGATATTGATGACCGCCAATGCGCTCAGGTAGCCCAGCCAGATCGACCAGACCGGGCGTTCGGCGATACTGCGCGGCGACAGGGCCCCGTCGCGGGCTCGATAAATCGTTCCGATGATCAGCGCGAACATCGTCAATCGCGGAATCCAATAGGCGATCGATGGTGGAAAATTCATCTGCAGCAAGACAAAAATCAACACGTGCGTGACGAAGATGATCACCCCCAGCAACAGCAGCGTGCCGTGCCAATGCATAAAATGACCTTGATGCTGGTCACGTCCGATCTCGCGGGCCACCCGTTCGATCAAACCGCTGCCGGCCGCCTTGATGGTGTCACCGGCAAGAAAGCGATCCAGATCGTCGGCCAGTTCGTCGGCGGATTGGTAGCGACATTCCGGTTCGTACCGAATCGCTTTGAGACAGATGTTCTCCAGATCGCGTGACAATTGCGGACGGTAGCTGCGTGGCAAACACGGTTCATCTTGCAACACGCTTCGGATCACTTCGGCCGGGTTGGAGCCCTCGTGCGGTGGCACGCCGGTGATCAGTGCGTAGAGCATCGCGCCGAGAGAATAAACGTCCGAGGCGACTCCCGATCCCGCGTTACCGGACGCCTGTTCGGGACTCATGTAATTGGGAGTCCCCAACACCTGTCCCGTCCGTGTCAACATCGTCCCCTCGCGACTCCACTTGGCCAGCCCGAAATCGGTCACCAACGGTCGGCCTTCCTGGTCGATCAGAATGTTGTCCGGTTTGAGGTCACGATGCACGATCCCCGCCCGATGCGCGTAGGCGACCGCTCGGGCGATCTCGCGGACCAGTTCGGCGGCGCGGGTGTCCGCCAATGACTGGTCATTGACAAACTGCTGCAACGTCGGCCCGTCGACCAATGTCATTGAAAAGTACTCGTGGCCGTTCCACGTCCCGATTTCATGGATCGAAATGATCCCCGGATGATCCAAGCGGGCCGCCGATTCGGCTTCCATGCGAAACCGTTTGCGTTCTTCCTCGCTGGCCAGCACTCCGTTGCTGATCAACTTCACCGCGACCGGGCGATCGAGTCCCGTCTGACGCGCACGGTACACAACCCCCATGCCTCCGCGAGCGATCTCGGATTCGATCCGGTACGATCCGATCTCCTGACCACACAGCGACAGGATCTGCGGCGGCGGCGTCTCGCCCATCCAGTGATGGTTGCGAAAAAAGCTACACAGCTCGTCGGCATGCTGTGGGTAGCGTGCCAAATAATCCGACGGGTCGGGCGACTGCCCGTCTTCGAGACGCTGCAGATACTCCGCCAAGATCTCGTCCAAGGCGTCATCGCCTTCGATCGGGGTGTCGTTCGGATTGGTTTTGTCGGTGGCCATTGGGCAACTATAACTGAAAGCCGTGATGGCATGCACAGCATGCCCTACCAGCTACGCTTAGCATCGCAGCAAGTAGGTGATGCTGTGCATCACATTCGGCCACGCCCTCTTAACGTTCGCCGTGATGGCATGCCCCGCACCAACCGAGGGCTGCCTATTCCACCTTCGCCTCGGCCACCGATTTCAGGTACGCCATCAAATCCAGCACTTCGTCTTTGCTATACTGGTCCATCAACGCCTTGGGCATCATCGATGTCGCACTGCGTTTGATCAGCTCGATGTCGTCCTGCAGGATGATCACCGGTTCTTTGGCTTCGGGGTTGGTCAACAACGTGACGGTGTCGTCATTTTCATCGACCACGATACCCGACAGAGTCTTACCATCGACGGTCAGAATGATCTGCATCGCGTACTTGCTGTCGATCTTATGCGAAGGGACCAAGATCTCGCGTAGGATCCCCAGGTGATCGGACTTCCATTTGGTGTAGGTATCGGTCAGTTCGGGTCCGACCGCGCCGCCGACGTTGTTGATCTTGTGGCATCCCACGCAGGAGGCTTCATTGAAGACTTTCTCGCCGATCTCCGGTGATCGGCCGCGAAGGTCCGCATCAAAGTCGCCGGCGAAATCTTCCAGTGTCCACGCTTGGACGAACGAGCGGGTGCTGCCGAGAGGATTGGCCGGTTCGACCGGATTCTGGTTCCAGGCATCCAGGTCGTCGACCACGACCATCACGCCGTACATGCGATACCAGTGTTGCGGAAACGTGCAGACATACGGATACTCGCCCGGCTCCGACGGAGCGGTCAGGGTGATCCGTGTCGAGTTGTCTGGCGCAACCATCTCGCTGGCCGCGATGACGTTGGGAGAATCGGGAACATACGGCAATCCGCCGCTGCCTTCGGGGCCGGCCGCCAACCCTGCCATCGCGACTCCCTTGAGTGCGCCCGGTTGGGTGATCACCAGGTTGTGCGGCATCAGGTCGTGGTTTTCCAAAAGAATCTGCACCGGACGCCCGGCTTCGACCGCGAAGTACGCAACGTCGTAACGCATCTCTTCTTCGACCGTCCCGATCTTCACGACCCGGACGGTGACTTCGCGAAGCCGGATCCGCAATGCTCTGGATTGCTGTGGCGGGATCTTCGTCAGCAGCCGATCGACCAACTGCATCGCATCGATGAACGCGTCGGTCGTCCGCTCGGCCGCCGGCGTGACTTCGGCGAACGCAACCAGGGCTTCGGCTGCCTCGAGTGAGCTGTCGGCTTGAAAAACGGACGGTGGCAATCGCATCAGACCGCGGCAGGCGGCGACTCGCGTTGCCGGATCATCGACCTGCGTGATCAATCGCTGGTAGGTGTCGTCTTGATCGGCGGGAATGCGGGACAACGCGTCGATCGCGGCGAGTTTGACGTCGAGCGAATCCGCTGATTCGAATTGGGACACTGCGTCGTCGCGCTGCGCCACTTTCAATTTCTTGTTGGGCAGTTTGCGGATTGCGGCCAACATGGCGATGGTGGCGTCGGCGTCCGTATCGGCGATCGATCGCGCCGTGTCCGTGTCGCCGGCGACGATCAGTCCCGCCAGCGCGATCGAACGCAGCGCGGGGTCGTCATCGCGGGCCAGCTCGGACAGCACGGGTTGGAGCGCCGTCAATTCCGCCGCGGGACGCTTCAACATCAGCCCGGTCAACAGATCGACCAACCGCCTCGCGTCCGGCGTGTCCATTTTCGACTTGGTGATCGTCGCCAGCATTTCCGCCGCAACCGTACTGTCTTTCAGTTTGGCCAGCGCCGCAAACGCTTCGTCCCGAATACCCGCCGCCATCGCCGGTCGCCCCACGATGGCTTCATAGACCGGGATGTACTTCTTGTCCTCCGTTGACCGAGGAACGAGCAACAATCGCTCGTCGTTGAGCCGCCCCAATTGATACGCGACGATGCGTGGCGACTTGTCCAAAAAGATTGTCGGTGGCTCGGCGTCCTTGGCCAGACAAGATGCGACGAAGGCGATCTGCGCGATGACGACAAGCAACAACAGGCGTGAGAGCAAACGCATGGTTTGGTTTGGAATGGTGTTGGTGGTGGTGTGGGGTGGTATGTTGGCGTGAGCGCCGGATCCCGAGGGATGTCGATTGATGCGGGAGGCAGAGCGATGAGAATGGCCACTGAGCCCACGGATCGCAGCGCGAACCCACGGATTTTCAGCACCCTGTCATCCGTGGGTTCGCGCTGCCATCGGTGGGTATGATTTGAGCTGGCTGGACCGGCAAAACTGCCGTAGTACTCCGTCCAGATTGAGAACCGGGGCTTGTTATCTTCAAGCCCCCCTCGCTCCCGACAGGATTACTCCATCACCAGCCCTACTGTTCCAGTTGACGCATCGTTTCATCGAGCGTGTACTGCAAGTAGTCGTCCATGTCGTGTTCCAGCACGCCGAGAACCATTTCGATCGCGTCGTCTCCGCTCAGGAAACTGATCGCGCGAACGGCTTCCAAGCGAACCGTCGGATGCTCATCGTGAACGGCTTTTGCGAATCGATCGGCGTGATCGGGGATCGCGTGCATCATGTGCGACGTCAGCCGGACACATGCCGCACGGGCACGATCGTTCTCCGAAGCCGACAGCTTGTCCAGCAAATCGGTCCGCACCTGATTGTGCGTTTGGTACATCCACAGGGCTTCCATTTGCTGATGTTCGACGTTGGGATCCGATGCGTCCAAACCGGCCACCCAAGCGTCGAGCGCTTTCAACACCGGTTCGCTGTCGCGTGCGGCCAATTCACGACGTGCCCGATAACGCGTTCGGTCTTCGGGTGATTTCAGCAATTCCAGCAACTGGGGAATCGTCGCACCATCGATCTTGGCGGGTTCCAGCAACGGGCGTTCCTTGTGCGTGACACGCCAGATGCGACCGTGGGAATGATCGCGACTGGGATCTCGCAGGTTGTGTTGCAAGTGACCGATCAAGGCGTTGTGCCAGTCGACGATGTACAGCGAGCCGTCCGGGGCGAACTGAAGATCGACCGGGCGGAAATTGCCGTCGCGACACGAGAGCAACATCTCGACTTCCTCGCCGACGAACCCGCTGCCGTTCTCGGCGGGCATGATCTTGTGATTCAGAATCGCCCGTTCACCGATCACGTTGGTGACCAGGAAGTTGCCTTGCATGTCATCGGGAAAATGGCGACTGGAGACGATCGCACATCCGGCCAACGGTCGAATCCGCTTGGGATAGAACGTCGGGAACTTGTAACTGGGGTCTCCGCCGGCCATCGACGCGACACGACGGTGTTGGCTTCCGCCGGGATGCTTGTTGGGGAACTCCACATGCCCGGTGATCGGTGCGGCCCAGTAGGCATTTCCAGGCGATGCATCACCGATGAAGTCTTGTCCCCATTTGTCGTAGCAGTAACCCCAGGGATTGGCGAACGCGAACGAGGCGTGAACGTCCAGGCGTTCGGTTCGTGGATTGTATTTCCAAATCCCGGCCTCGGCCAAACGACGCACGCCGTAAGGTGATTCGACGGCCGAGAATTTGAACGTGCCTTCTTCGAAGTACAGGTTGCCGCCGGGTCCCCATTCGAACGCCGCGATGCCGTGGTGCGAGTCGGCCGAATCGAAACCGATCAATTGTCGCGTCACCTCGTCGGCTTTGTCATCACCGTCGGTGTCTTTGATAAACCAGATGTCGGGCTGGCGAGACACATAGGCACCGCCGTGACCGAGTTCGAATCCGGTCGGTTGATGCAACCCTTCGGCAAAGACTTTGCAAACATCGGCGGCATGGTCGCCGTCGTTGTCTTCAAAGATCAACAGTTTGTCGTTCATCGGAGACTTGGGTTTCCAGTGCGGATACGACTTCATCGTCGCGACCCACAATCGTCCCTTGCTGTCGAAATTCAGCGCGACCGGGTTGGACAATTCGGGAAATTGCTCTTCCGATGCGACCAACTGGATTTCATACCCGTCGGCCAAATCGAACAATTTGATTTGTTCGGCGGCGGGCAGGTATTCCAACGATCCGAGTTTCCCAGCTTTGGCGTTCCTGTCGTTCGGCGTGCCGACGTTGGTGGTCGGGTTGAGGAACGGCAACGTTTTCGAATCATCGATGGTTTCCGGAACCGGCTTGCCGGCGGCCACCGCCCAAATGCGGGCATCGCGAATCGCCGTCATCTCGTCCAGGATTGCCCGTTCGCGTTCCATCACGATGCGGTTGTTGTACTTGCGGTCTCCGTCTTGTCCCGCCAAGCCACGATCACCGTAAATGGAAAATCCATTGACGGCACGATAGCGGTGAAACCAATGAAAGTTCTTGTCGTCGATTTCGTTTTTCAGATCCGGATTGATCGCCGCGGCAAGCTTGTTGCCAAACAACGCCTGATCCAAGATCGGCGCCAACCGTTCGTATCCGACGTCGTTCAAGTGAAACCCATTGATCGTCAAACGCTGGGGTGATTTCTCGAACAGCGCCCGGGTCGGCGTGAATAAATCGACGAAGACGACGTCGGTTTGCGACGCAACGTCCGACATCGCTTCGGTATACAGTGCCAAGTTTTTATTTTGTTCTTTGCCGTCGGAAAGATTCGGATCGTCCGATCCTTCGAATGCGATCGGCGACACCAAGACGACTTGCGGGCGTCCCTTGCCGTAGTCCGCCGTCTTTGTCTCCGTGACCAACCTGGTCAGGTCGGACTTGTATTTTTTAAGACCTTTTTCGCCGGCAAACGACTCGTTGTATCCGAAGAAATACATCACCACCGAAGCCTGGCTGTGCGTCAGGTGGCTGGTCGGATCGCCGAAGTTTTTCGAACGAATTCGCGTGTAGGGTTCGTCACCGGGAAAACACTGATTTCGCACCACCAATTCCAGCTCGGGAAAGCGGGTGTGCAACAGCGTTTCCCATTCATTTTGAACCTGCATCCGCTCACCGAGAGCGTTGCCGACCAAACAGATGTGGTCGCCTTTTTGCAGTTTCAGATCAGCGGCGAAGGTGAAGTTGGAAAGCAGCAGACAGGCCAGCGCCGCCGAAGCAGCCAGGCAGATATTCCGGGAAAGTGATTTCATTGTCGGTAGGGTCCGTCGGATGATGGAGATCTATCGGTGGGATTGAAAAGCGGGGCGCCACATCCGGTCGGGATGCAACACCGTTTGAGTTTTCTATCCAGCTTTTGTAGGTGGGAGTCTCGACGTCGGCCAAGCCATGGCTGACCGAACGCCGACATGCACAGCAGGGGCTGCACAAGAGCCTGGGCTGCGATACAGCCTGGGCTGCACGAGAGCCTGGACTGTGCAACCGACACAGCACGGTGACGGACACAGTGCGGTGACAGACCCATTCAAACTGGATCAAGCACGCGGGGGCGGGGAGACGCCGGTGACACCGCTGGGTCAAACAGGCGTTGACCGGTCGTGAGTTCAACCTGCATGCTCTCCGCTGAATTCTTGCCGCACTATTATGCACCGTCGACCCTCAAGACGGTAGCGAAGAATCGTCGGTTGCGCGGAGTATCCCGCATTCTCACACCGGTTTAATGAGATTCCGTCGCGTTTTGTGACACCCGGGAGAACGACGGCCGGCGTCGATGACGCAAACTCATTTCCCGGCGACGCAAATTGCTCTGCAATCGCAACGCCCACCGGCTCCGGCGGTCCAGCTCACACCAGACTCCGATAGCCTGAAACCAGGATCTCGATCGCCCGATCGATCTGCTCGGACGTGTTGAATTTCCCGATTCCGAACCGGACGCTCCGCCGAGCTTCACTTTCGCTCAACCCCAATCCCGTCAACACGTGGCTGGGTTTGGCGTCGACGCTGCTGCAGGCCGACCCGCTGCTGAACGCGACGTCGCTGCAAGCGGCCATCCACGATTCGCCTTCGATCCCCGGCAGCTTGCAATTCAGATTGCCCTCCATTCGCATCGACGAGTCGAGCGGCGGTCCATTCAGACAGATGCCTTCGATGCCCTGTCGCAATCCGTCCCAAAGTTGGCCGCGCAAGTCACCGACCCGCCGGGCGACCTGCGCCGATTCCGCGACGGCCAGATCGAGCGCGGTGGCCAGCGCGATGACGTTCGCCGGAGACATCGTGCCGCTGCGCACATTTCGTTGTTGACCACCGCCGACGATCATCGGTTTTAATCGCACGCGACGTCCGGGAATCCCGCCGGCCATCGTCAGCATGCCGACACCCTTGGGTCCGTAAAACTTGTGGGCCGACGCGCTGATCAGATCCACATCGACGCGTTGCAAATCAACCGCGATCCGCCCGACCGCCTGGGTCGCATCGCTGTGGACGAGTGCGCCGGCTTGATGAGCGATGGCGGCGATCTGCGACATCGGTTGGATCACGCCGATTTCGTTATTCGCCCAATGCACCGTAACGAGTGCGGTGTCATCGTCCATCGCTGCGGCCAGTTGCTCCAGATCGATCTGTCCGGCCAGCGGGTGATCGAAGCGATGGACCGGAACACGCGTGACCCGAAAACCGTCCTTTTCCAGTCTGGCGACGACATCTAAAACGGCGGGATGCTCGATCGTGCTGGTGACCACATGACGCCTTCGCTGTCGCGGGTGGCGGCAGATCCCATCGATCGCCAAGTTATTGCTCTCGGTCGCCCCACTGGTGATCAGTACCGAATCGGCGGCGACGCCAAGATGCGAGGCGATCATCGCCACCGCGGCATCCATCGCTGACTTAGCCTCTCGCCCCATCTCGTGAGACGTGCTGTGTGGATTGCCGAAATGCTCGACCAGCCACGGCATCATCTGTTGGGCGACACGTGGATCACACGGCGTCGTCGCGTGATTGTCCAAATAAATCATCGACCCTCCAAAGTGGCGTACGCTTCCAGCTTGCGATCAAGTGGCCTGCGCCGCAACACCACATACTTTAACTCCAATCGGCGTGTTACTTGTTAGCGGCAGGGCGCGAGCCCTCCGGTCTTGGACGGTGTTTTCAAGCTGAAACCGGACGGCTCGCGCCGTTCCGCTAACACCCTCAGCGCCACAGTTAGCGGCAGGGCGCGAGCCCTCCGGTCTGTCAGCGTGTTTTCAAACTGGAACCGGACGGCTCGCGCCGTTCCGCTAACACCCTCAGCGCCACAGTAAGCGGCAGGGCGCGAGCCCTCCGGTCTGTCAGCGTGTTTTCAAACTGAAACCGGACGGCTCGCGCCGTTCCGCTATCACCCTCAGCGCCACAGTTAGCGGCAGGGCGCGAGCCCTCCGGTCTGTCAGCGTGTTTTCAAACTGAAACCGGACGGCTCGCGGCCTGTCGGTTTAGTGTATCCACAAAACGAGGGGAGGTGGCTTAGTAGGCATCGTCACGATGTTTGCTATTCTTGGCGGATCGTCGTCGCGATTCACTTCTCACGCAGGGAGGCTTGCCCAGTGAGCCAGAGACAACCCAAGACCAGCTATTGGCAGGAAGCTCCTACACCACGCGGGCAACTGGTCCTCATTCCCACCGCCCTGGAGGAACTCATCCCTCAGGATCATCCCGTTCGCTTGGTCGACGAGATTCTCGATCAGATGGACTGGACTGATTGGGAGGCGGCCTACAACGGCGGATTCGGTCAGCCGCCGATCCATCCCAGCGTAATGGCAAAGATCCTGCTGTTTGCCATGATTCGGCGAATCCGATCCAGCCGGAACATTGAATACGAACTCAAGCATTCGATCGATTTTATCTGGCTTAGCAGCGGTCGCCGCATCGATCACAGCACGATCAGCGACTTCCGCCGAAACAATAGTGATGCAGTCAAAGGCATCTTCAAACAAATGGTCAAGCTGGCGATCAACCTGGGGATCGCCAATCTCTCGGAACTGTGCATCGACGGCACACGCATCCTGGCTGACGCCAACAAATACAAGACTTGGACGGCCAAACGATTAGCCAAAGCACTCGAAGAACTTGACGCGCAAATTGATGAGGCCCTGGAAACCTTCGAAGTCAACGACGCATGCGACGCAGATCTCATCGGCCAGGACGTTTCGGCGGACCGCCTCCCCGCCGCCGTCGCCAACTTGAAGTCACGCCGCTCACAACTGGCCGCTCATCTGGAGACGGTCAATGCGATGGACGAAGTCCGCAGGAAAAATGGGACGAAGGGCCCCGCCCAGTTACCCAAGACTGACACGGACAGTCGCATTCTTCCCAATAAGGAGGGTGGTTACGCAGCCAACTTTACTCCGATGGCGACGACCGAAACGCAGAGCGGCCTGATCGTTGCGGCGGACGTCTTGATCGGCAACGTCGAACACCACGAATTTGCCACCATCGTCGACTGTGTGGCCAACGACTTTGGAATTGACATTAAGCGAGTCATGGCTGACTCGGCTTACACGACGGGCAAAAACCTCACTGCGGCTGAGGAAAAACAGATCGAACTGATTGGCCCGCTTGCCGAAACCAATCGCGAGAACAACCCTGCCGAGCGTTCGGATTTGACTGAGCCCGTTGCCGCCGATCAGATTGATCAGTTGCCGGTTAATCCACAAACCAAACGATTTGACAAAGCAGCGTTTGTGTACGACGAAGCGAACGACTGCTATTACTGCCCGGCAGGCAAAGTGCTTTCACATCGGACGACCGAGAACACGACGCATGGCGACGGCTCTCCGGTGCAGCGAAAGGTTTACACCTGTTTTGAATGCGAGGGCTGCACGCTGGCTGGGCGTTGTCGCAAGAACGTGAAGCCAAAAGACGAGGCAAGCAGCAGCGAGGCATCGTCCCAGGAGTCCAGCGAAGCGACCTCGTCGGACAAGCGAGCGGGCAAGCGACGTGGTCGCAAGCCTGGCCCGCCACGTGGTCGCGAGACGATGCATGATGAGCATGAAGGAGCGCGACGTCGGCAGCGTGCGCGAATGGAAACGCCTGCAGCCAAAGAGGCTTACTCTCGTCGTCAGCATTTCGGTGAAACGCCTTTCGCCGTGATCAAGAGCACGCTTGATATGCGGCGATTCCTGCTTCGAGGTATCGCAGGTGTGAATCAAGAATGGCGCTGGGCGGCGACCGGATTCAATCTGAAGAAAATCATGAGTTACTTGGCGAAGCTGCGCGCCGCCGCGGCGACACAATCGCTCGGAACAGCAAACTAGGGGAGATAGGGGGCATTTCGAACGAAATCCGCCACAAGCGAACGCCACGATCCCGTCAACACGCTTACCAACGACTCTGGATGCCCCGCATAGCACCATAAAAGCCTCGTCCGGAACCAAAATCGAATCAACCGTCCCCAGGAACTAAATCGACAGGCCGCTCGCGCCGTTCCGCTAACACCTGTCGTGCCCCAACCTGCCAGGCAAGCAGGAAGCTTACCCCACTTGTCCATACAGCGCATCGAGTGCCAACTGGCTCCACGTCTCCAGTCGCTCGTGTTGCTCGCGCAATTCATCGATGGAGACGAAGCCGCCTTCGGCCAACTCGACTTCGTTGCTGGCGACCTGCGGTGAATCGAGCACAAACCGATGCACCACGCCCAAATGAACCTGTCCGACTTCGTTGGACGGATCGTAAATCAAACCCTCGCGGGTTTCGGTGTACTGGGCATCCAATTGAATTTCTTCAGCCAGTTCGCGTTGCATGCCGGTGGCGTAAGCGTCGTTGCCGTCGGCGGCGTCTTCGCGGCTGATGTGCCCACCGATTCCGATACTTCGTTTGGCGTGCAACCGTTCTTCGCCGCCACCGCCGCCGCGGGTGTAGGCAAACACATGGAGTCGGCCCGACTTGTCGGTCCATTCCAAGACGACGTAGGGGATCAATTGTTTGAAACTGGGATCGACTTCCATCGCCGAGCGTGGCCGATAGGACAATTGGTCACTCTGCAGGATCGGTCCGAGGAATCGATCGATGTCGGATTCGAATCCGTCGATCACACCGATCTCGTCGATGACCGATGCGGGAATGACCAGGACGTGTTCTTCGTGGGTGGACATGAATGCTTGGGCAGGGCGGGAAATCAATAACAACGAGCGGTTTAGTTGGAACCGCCCGATCGTAACATGCCCGATCCGATTGGTGTACCGATGCCGGCCGCCGGGCGACCGGTCAGCGGGTGGGGATCGCCAGGCACAAGACGTGACGGTCGCCGCGGACGAGCATTCGATTGCCGACGACGATCGGTGCCGCCCAGCAGGGGGTCCGAATCTGGTCGCTGAAATCATATTCCGCCAAGATCTCCAGCTTCTCGGGATTGGGACGCACGATTTCGATCCGCCCGTATTCGTCCAACACGACCAGGTGCTCGCCGACGCGGGTGACCGACGTTCGCATCCCCCGATCGTCGCTCCACTGCACCTTGCCGCTGGCCAGTTCGACGCAACGAAAATCGCTGTCCGGATTGTTTCGCCCGCTGCAGCCATACAGGAAACCGTCCACCAAGATCGGCGTCGACCAGTGGCAACGCATCGCCTGGGCGCGACGATTTCGGGGCGGATCCAACCAGAGCGTGGTCGGCTGCAGCAACGACACCTCCAACAGCTGGCTGCCCACCTGATAACACTCGCTGATGAACACGCGATCGCCGTCCACGACCGGCATCATCGCGTTGACACTTTCCAGCATGTCCGCTCGGTGCGGCACCTTCCACAGCACCTTGCCGAGTGCAGGGTCGACGGCCAACAGATGATTGCGGGCGTACAACAGCACCACCGTTTGATCACCGATCTTCATCGTGCGAGGGCTGCTGTAGCTGGCCAAGTCACCACCGCATTTCCAAACCTCCTCTCCGCTGGCCAAATCAAACGCGACCAGCGCCGATCCGTTGGGGATCACCCGATCGAGTCGCCCCGGCGCGATCTGTTGATCTTCCGGGGGGCTGCCACCGACGGGAACGATCACCATCGAATCCAACAGCAACGGCGACGATCCGACGCCGAAGAAATTTTGGACCACGCCGTAGGCTTTGTTTGTCGAGACGCTCCATTTCAACGTTCCGTCGGCGAGATCACGACAGCACAATTCGCCGTCACAGCCGAACGTGATGATCGATTTGCCGTCGCTGGTCGGCGTCCCTCGCGGACCGGTTTCATAACCATACAGGTCTCGGTACTCCAGCGGACGCTCGACCGACCAGATCAAACGGGCATCGTTCAGATCAAACGCCCGCAACCGCTCGACCGTCTGCCGCCCGCCGGACGACTGATCGCTGCGTACGGCGTCGGCGTGGTAGTAGCGTCCGTCGACGACGCAGCCGAGCCCATAGCCATCGCCGACGGGCAGCCGCCAGGCGATCTCCGGCGTCTTGCTCCAATCGAATGCCTTGCCGGATACCTCAGCGACGCCGTCGAAGTGTTTCCCCAACAGACGCGGCCAGTCGGAACCTTCCAGCTCCATCGGCGGGATCGCCGCAGTCGCATCCGGCGTCTCGCCGACGACCTTCGTCGTCGATGGCTGATCGCACGACGCAAAACTACAAAAACAGAACAGCAGCGGAATGGAGGAAAGGATTCGGAACACAGGCTTCATGGGGTTCAATTTCGATCGGTTCGTCGGTTTGATAAACCACCAGTCTAGCAACGAGCGGAAACCAAGTGGGATGGGCTTCCAGCCAGGTCCGCGTCGCAAGCTGGACGCCTTTCCCACGATCATGGTCCGCCCCATCAAGCGCCGATCAGCCCTCCGCCGTCAGCCCTCCGCCGTCAGCCCTCCGCCGTCAGCCTTTCGCCACAGCGGTAGCAGTAGACGGCTTCGCCATGGTGTTCGGCGGACGTGCAGCGTGGACACTTCGTTTCGCCGGCGGGTTCTGCGGACTTTTTGGACGTCAGCTCAGCGGTGACAAACCCGCTGGGCACGATGATCAGGCTGTAACCGAGCAGAATCAGCGTGGCGGAGATGAACTTTCCGATCGTGGTCTTGGGGACGATGTCGCCATAGCCGACCGTCGTCATCGTCACGATGGCCCAGTACATCGCCTGGGGAATGGAATCGAACTGGCTGGCGATGAACTCCGAATCGTCCGCCGGTGATTCTCCCCGCGTCATCCGCGGAATCACGTTTTCGACGAAGTACATCAACGTGCCGCTGATGGTCACGGCGACCAAGACGACGATTAGGAACACGATGATCTTGTGCCGAGCCTTCCAAATCGCCTGTGACAACTCTTCGGCATCGTCCATCATCCGCCACAGCTTCAGCACGCGGAACGCCCGCAGCAGACGAATGCTGCGGAGGATGACGAAGGAGTTGGCGTCGCTCTCGACGAAAAAGAACCCGATGTAGGTCGGCAAGATACTGAGCAGATCGATCACACCCCAGAAACTGACGGCGTACCGCAGCGGGTGTCGGGCGCAGGCCAGCCGCGCGGTGTACTCGATCGTGAACAGGACGGTCAAGAACCATTCGAACCGCCCCAGGATCAGCCAGTTTCGCTCGGCGACCGAGGGGATTGTTTCGACCGCCACCACCGTGACGCTCAACAAAATCGCCAGCAACAGCGCGACGTCGAACACCCAACCGGCCGGCGTGTCCGATTCAAAGATGACGTCGTGCATGGTCACGCGCCAGGGCGGACCATCGGGACGTTGCTCGGCTTTTGATCGGCGTCGGCTCATCGGTTACCTGTCGCTGCCTGCGACGGGCGATTGGATGCGACGCGGTGCAGTGACCGCAGCGCCGGCCGATCGCACCGGGTTGGCCCCCTGGTCCGACATCACGGCACTGGCCGGCATCACGCCGGGTGTCGACACCCTACCGGGGGTCTGACCGGCCAGTGACGGGGCGGTCAGCGGAACATCGATGAACGGCGTGCTGCCTTCGCCGGTCGCGTTGCGATACGTCGCTGCGATTGCGTTGACGCGGTCTTGCAACGAACCGCTGGGCAGTGTGGTTGTTCCGTCAGGCGATGCGGAATGACGCCGAATCGTTGTGGTCACCAGACCGCTGGGACGGGTCGCATGTTGCGCGATCGCATCTTGGTGCCCGCGGTACTGGGGCGACAGATAACTGTTGGCTACGCCGGACTCGTGGTTGGGTTTACGACCGGGCAGAATGACCTTGGTCGGACTACCCTGCACGATCTTGCCTTCGGTGGTTTGGAAGGTGGGAACCAGCGAGACCCGCTTTTCTTCTCCGCCGGCGGCGTCCCACGGAATCCAGATACTGTAGCTGGCGCCGAAATCACTTTGGCTGAAATGCTTGGTGAATTGTTCCGGCGTGAACTTAAACGGCTTGACCTGAGCGTCTTTGCCGTCGGCGCCGATTTCGAAACCGTGCACCGTCAGGGTGCCTTCGACCGGAACCGCTTTCGTCTTTTCATCAAAGAAGAACAAGCGTCCGCCGAAACCACGCGTCGGCGTCTTGCCGGTTTGGACCAGCACATCGGGCGACCAGGTCGTCGCCATCTTGACCGGACCGGGATAGGGAGTCGGCGGCTCGTCCTGGCTCTTGGACCAGGGAGCCTTCTTCATCCAACCCGGCGTTTCGAAAAAGTTGGCGAGTTTGGAATCGCCCCGAGTCGCCGGGCTGGTGCATCCGCCGGCGACGAGCGACCCGGCAGCGAGAACGGCGACGGCCAATGCTTTGGTGCTGCGTGCTGTGTGTGACATATCGATTCAGATCGTTCGTGAAGGATCGGGTGGAGAGTGAGTGGTGGATCAACGCAGCGGGCGAGGCTTTCCGCCTGTCGGTTCAGGTTCGACAGGCTGGAAACCTCTCCCACTCTCGTTGCGCTAATGGCGATCGCCTACTGGCTGATCTGGTTGACCCAACCGGCCGGCAGCGTCTGGTCGGCTTCGCTGCCGATCATGCCGGCGGGCATCTGGAACGACGACTGATTCACGTCGGGCCGCGGTGCAGGCAGTGAATCGCTGCGGTTGGCCGGTGCCAGGTTTTCGGTTCCGAAGGTCGGATTCAGAATCGATTCGCCGGCGGGCTGACCGATGACGGGCTTGTTCTGGTCGGTGATGACACCCGGGGGCAGTTCGCCGACGACGACTTCTCCATCGATCGTCGGGTGCACGTCGGGATAGATCGTCGGTCCGATCGCCGGCCCCCACAATCCGTAGCCGCCGCTCAAGCCCACGTCGCCGTGAGCTTCCACCACGTCGGCCAAGCACCAACTCATCCGGCTCGACTCGGTTTGCTTGATGTACTCCAAGTCCTGTTCGCCGGTGACCAGCATCGGCGTCAACACGATCAACGTCTCTCGGCGTTCTTCGGTCTCAAAGTCGTACTTGAATAGGTTGCCCAAGATCGGAATGTTGGACAGGTAAGGGAGACGGCGGCTCCTGTTGGCGCGAAGCTTTTGAATCAGTCCTCCCATGATCACCGTTTGGCCGCTCATGGTCGACAGCGTGACTTGAGCCGTGGTGTCGACAATGTCGTCGATCACAACGGTACCTCCGTCGCCGTCCGGGACGGTCGTCCCGTTGGCGGTATCACGATCGGACCGAGTGATGTTGACTTCCATCAAGATCGTTCCGTCGCTTCCGACACGCGGTCGAATGTTCAGAATCAGACCGACGGTGATGTCTTCGATGTTCTGCGTCACCGTGTTGTTGGTCACCGTGCTGCCACGGAATCGGGCGATCTGTCGTCCGACGTTGATCAGCGATTCCGTGTTGTCGGCCGTCATCAACTGCGGGCGGCTGAGAATCTGTGCCCGACCGGCGTCTTGCAAGGTGCGGAACAACAGACTGACCGACTCGCTGGCGGCGTTGAGCACGAATCCGCCGTAGCCGATCGCCGGGTTGCTTTGGCCAAGCCCGAACGTCGAGACGGTGCTGGCGGCCAGACTATTCTGATTCAAATCATTCACGTTCTGCACACCTGCATTATTGAAGTTAAAGCCAGGCGTTCCAGCCGCCACACTGCCCGGAACATCCACAACAGCTTGACCACGGCTGAACGCCAGCGAGTCCTGCAACCCGAGTTCGGTGCCGATCTCAAACGAATCTTCCAAGGACACCTCGGCCAACAAGACCTTGATCAGCACCATCGGGCGGCGACGGTCCAGTCGCTCGATCAACAATCGAACCTCTTCGTACAGTCGCGGTGAGACGCTCAACAGGATGCTGTTGAAGTTCTCTTCGGCGATCGCCACGATGTCGCGATCGAGAAGATCGTACGGGCCGAGGCCTTGTTGGTATTGCTGGATCGTGGTTTGTGATTGTTGACGTTCGTTGACATAGTTGGTGATCGCCGCGGCGACCAACGTCGCTTCGTTGTTCTTCAGCCAGATCACTTCGGTGATCCGCTCGGCGAACCCTTCGCTGTCCAATCGCAGCAAGATGCTTTCGACGACTTCCAAGTCCGACGACGATCCGCTGGCCACGATGCTGTTGGTGCGGATGTCGGTCGAGAAACGTAGCGGCACAAGCGAGCTGTCGGCAGACGCGGTGGCCGAAGGCAATCCGGCGGCGTTTGCACCACCGACGCTGGTTCCACTGGTGGCTGCGTCGGACCCGAACAGGGTCTCCAACGAGGCGGCCAACTGAGCCGCGTCACCGTTTTCGATCGTGAACACCTTCACCAGCGAGTCGATGCCGGGGGCTTTGTCCAATTGACGGATCAGTTCCGCGATCAACGGCATACTCGAGGAAGGGGCGCGAACGACGATTGAATTCGAATTTGTTTCCGCGGTGATCGTGGCTCCGGCCAAGATGCCGGATTCCACCATCCGTCGCTCGTCGCTATCGACCGTCAGAATCGAGAGCGAGGTCGACGGGGCGGTGGCGTCGCCGGCGGTGGCGACTTCGCCGGCCGCAAAGGCGTCTTGAAGCGTGGTGGCCAAGTCTTCGGCAACGGCGTTGTTGAGCTGGAAGACTCGCAACTCACTGGTCGCCGGAGTCTTTTCGACATCGAGTTCATTGATCAACCGAGTCACCTCGGTCATGTCACGCGGCGCGGCACTGACGATCAGCGAATTGGTTCGATAGTCGGCCGAGATTCGAACACGCGGTCCCAAGCCGTTGCGAACGTCTTCTTCGATCCCGGGACGGTTGCTGAAGAAGGTCAAAATCGCATCTTGGGCATCCACGGCCGAGGCGTTCTGAAGCCGGAACACACGCAGGCGGCTGGCTTCTTCCACGGGCTGGTCGATCTTCTTGATCAAGTCTTCCAGCGACGCGATCGCTTCGGCGCGACCGATCAACAACAATGCATTGGGGCTGTCCAGCGAAGTGATGCTGACGTCGCCTTGGCGCGTCGACAACACGTCGTCGTAAAGCTGCGTGAGCAACTCGGCCACCGCGTTGGCATCGGCATGCTGAAGGGCAACGACCTTCGAATCGGGTTGGGTCAGTTGGGCTTTGGATTCGATCTCCTTGATCAATTCCATCACGCGTTGAACGTCTCGGGTCGCACCCTTGACGATGATCTGACCCAGTTCGGGTACGTATTCGATTTGCACATCACCCAGCGGACCGGCCCCTTCGACGGCGGCTTCAACGTCGGCGGGCAATCCGCCCTGGTCACCCGCACCCGGTGCACTGCCCTGATCGGCTTGCATCACTGCGTTGCGAAACACACCGGGGTTGGAAGGGGACATCCCATCGCCGCGGAGTGCGCGGAGCAATCGCATGGTGCGTTGCACCGGTGCCATGTCGGCTTGTTGCAATCGGTGCACCTGGGTGACGTCGTCGTAGCGATTGGGCACTCGGTCGAGGGCACGAATCATTTTTTCCCAACCGGGGATGGCGGGATCGGGTGCCCGGACGGTGACTTGGTTTTGCCGGCGGTCGACTTCGACCAACGTCCCCTGCATCGGCGGCACGTTCATCTGGAACGTCACCTGGTTGCCGTTGTTGCGGGTCGTCATCGGAACATCTTGTCCGGCGGCCTGCTTCAAGTCGCGTTCGAATTCGCGCCAGGAGATGTTCTGCAGTCGCACGCTGACGGGGCTGGCGGTCACCGAGGATGCTTGGCGAACCGCGCCGGCGACGAGTGTTTTGACTTGCGATGCGATCACCGCCTGGGTCTTGGCCGGCGCCATGATCACCAATTGGCTGTTCGCCGGGTCGGGAGAAATCGTGACGCCCGGTAAATCTTGATACCGTAGACTGAGCGTCGTCGCGATCGCGTCGGCGTGGGCGGCCGGTACGGCCAGTTTGCGCAACTGCGGGGAATCGCCGATCGAAGTCGCCGGAGTCGTCGCGGCAACCGTCCGAACCATCGAGTTGGCAGCCCCGTGGGTCGCTCCCTGCACCGACCGCTGCACATACCGCTGGTAGGCTTCGGCGTCCATCGAGGGCATTCGGGATGGCGCGGTGCCGGTGACTCGTCCGGGTGGAGGAAGTTGTGGCGATTGGGCACAAGCGGTCGAAACAGCAATCGCCGCGACCAGCTTCAGACTCATCGCTCGCCTGAGACCGACGGCGACGGGGGTGACAACGGTTTTCAAACGGTGCACGGGCAACACCTTTAGGCGTACATAGGTCAACGGCAAACAGAACGGAACTCCAAGAGCGCTTCCTCCGCTCATCCCTGGTGATCGTCGTGCCCCTTGCATCCCCTACAGTCAAACTGACCGCGATACTGGTAGCGAATCCGTCTATCAGGCATGATTGCCACAACAAGTAACGACCCCAAAGCCTCGGCAAGCCTGGCAAACTATTCTGATCCGGAAAGACATTCACCCGGCATCAAAGCTCCCAATCGTCCCTTTTCACTGAACCATCCGGTCACGATGATCACCCTTGGCGGCCAAATCCTGCAGTCCCAGCCCGATGGGCATGCCACGATCCGACCGGGAGTCGTCGAGATTTCCGACGACCGAATCGTCGGCGTCGAATTCGCAAACGTGCCGAGCCGGGTCGACCACGGTGATCCCGACACGCTGATTTGCCCCGGATTCATCGACACCCACCTTCATCTGCCCCAATTTGACTCCATCGGTGTGGCCGGATTGCGTTTGTTGCCCTGGCTGCAGGAAGTGATTTTCCCCGCCGAACAACGTTGGAACGATCTCGATTTTGCTCAAACGATGATCGATCGGGTAGCGCGACAGTGCCTGGCAGTGGGAACCACGGGCGTTTGTGCCTACGCGACCGTGGCCCATGACGCCACGATGGCCGCTTTGAAAGCATTTCGTGAGATTGGATTTCGCGGCGTGGTCGGCCAAGTGATGATGGACCGGGACGCGCCGCCGGAACTTTTGCGTCCGCCGCAGCAGCTGGCCGACGAGGTCGCTCGCACGCTGGAACAGTTTCCGGCCGACCAGCGGATGGCGGCCGCCGTCACACCCCGCTTTGCACTCTCCTGTAGCGAGCGTCTGATGGAGCATGCCGGCAGACTGGCGGCATCGCACCGAGCCGTCATTCAAACCCATTTGGCGGAAACGCTCGCCGAATGCGACGCCGTTGCCCAGCGTTTTGGCGGCAGAGACTATCTTGACGTCTACGCCGCCGCCGGACTGGCGACGCGACGCAGCATTTTCGGCCATGGCATCTACCTCGATTCGGCGTCACAAACGCGTCTGGCACGGCAAGGCGGCACCATCGCCCATTGTCCGACGGCCAATTCCTTTCTCGGCAGCGGGCTGATGAATCGTCATTCCCACCTTTCGCATGGAATCACGTTGACACTCGGCAGCGACATCGGCGCCGGGTTTGAGCGGAGCATGGTTCGTGTCGGCCGCGCGATGATTGAAACGGCGGTCCGGGTTTCGATGAACGCGGGGCGTGGAGTCGATGATTCGGCGTGGATCCCGACCGCGGCCCAGGCTTGGCACCAAATCACCGCGGGCAATGCCGATGCCTTGGGTTGGACCGATGTCGGTCGCGTCGCCGTCGGTTGCTCCGCCGATTTGCTGGTCATTCGGCCCGACGTTCCCTGGCGAGACTCTCCCCAGCCGTTGTCGACGCTGATGTTTGCCTGGGACGACCGCTGGCTCGAGACCACGGTCCTGCGAGGTCGAATCCGATATGCTTCGGCATCCTCCAATGGATCCTCCGCACGATGATCTTGCACATCGACATGGACGCCTTTTATGCGTCGATCGAACAACGCGATCACCCGGAACTGACGGGTCAACCGGTGGTCGTCGGGGGCAGCAAGACGGGGCGCGGCGTGGTGGCGGCGGCCAGCTATGAAGCCCGCGAGTACGGCATCCACAGCGCGATGCCGGGCCGTCGTGCCGCCGAACTTTGCCCGCATGCGGTCTTCGTCCGCGGCCGGATGTCTCATTATGTCGACGTCGGTCGACAGGTTCGTGAGATCTTTGGGCGGTTCACACCGATCATCCAACCGTTGTCACTGGACGAAGCGTTTCTAGATGTTTCCGGCACCGAGCGTTTACATGGTGATGCCGAAACGATCGGGCGTCGGATCAAGGATGCGATTCACGACGAACTGCAACTGACCGCCAGCGTCGGCATCGCGCCACGAAAGTTCGTCGCCAAGATTGCCAGCGACCTGGATAAACCGAATGGGTTTGTTGTCGTCGGCGAGTCGGAATTGACGGCGTTCTTGGACCCGCTGCCGGTTGAGAAACTTTGGGGCGTCGGCTCCGTCGGACGGCATCGGCTGCATCGCTTGGGACTGAAGACGATTCGCGACATCCGCCGCTACGATCGCACGCTGTTAGTGTCCCATCTCGGTGATTGGGGAGACCATCTGTGGAAATTGGCCAACGGCATCGACGCCCGTGCCGTCGTGCCGGACCGCCACGCCAAACAAATCAGCCACGAGCGAACATTCTCAGACGACCAGACCGATGCCGAACTGCTGCACGCCGTGCTCTGTTTCCTGTGCGAACAGACGACGATGCGGTTGCGCACCAGTAAACAAAAGACGGCCACGATCACGCTGAAATACCGTCGAGAAGACTTCAAGACGTTCACAAAATCACGCAGCACCGGATCACCGACCGACCGGACGGGTGACGTGATTCAAATCGCCTCGGAATTGCTCGATCAAATGCGCCACAGCGAGCCGCGTGCGGTGCGGCTGCTGGGGGTGTCACTCGGATCGCTGGTCGCCTCGGACCGACCGGTGCAGCTTTCCTTGTTCGACGATCTCCAGCAACAGCAAGCCGAACGAAAGGTCGACCAAGTCGTCGATCAACTCTCGCAACAGCTGGGCGATAAAACGGTGTACCGTGCGGCCAGCCATCGCTGGCGAAACCGCCAATAAAAAAACGGCCGTCTTGCATCGGCAGAGACGGCCGTTTTGTGTTCGATGGTTCGACGTCAGGGTCAGACCAAGTTCTTTCGCACGGCCCAAACCGCTGCTTGCGTGCGGTCGGTCACGCCGATCTTACGCAGGATGTGCTGGACGTGTTCCTTGACCGTTTCGTAGCTGATGCCGAGCATCTTGGCGATTTCTTTATTGGTCAAGCCCTGGGCCATCTGACGAAGCACTTCGCTTTCGCGATGCGTCAACGGAACGTCCAATTCTTGGCTCAATCGCGGCGTCGCCAGGGCACCGGTGACGCGTCGCAATTCTTCGCGCGTCCATGCCGATTCACCGCTTGCGGCCGTGTTCAAAGCGTCGATCAATCGGTCACGCGGTGCCGATTTGAGCACGTAGCCGGCTGCCCCGAGGGCGACCGCACGGGCGATGTAGGTCGGATTGTCATAAGCCGAATAAAGAACGATCGGCAGATCGGGATGATCCAGTTTCAATCGTCCCAGCGTGTTCAGGCCATCGCCGCCGTCCATGCGAATGTCCATCAGCACACAATCCGGTACCGATCGCTCCACGGCCGCCAAAGCTTCTGCCGCGTTACAGGCTTCTTCGGCGACGACCAAATCGGTGCCTTCCAACATCGCCTTCAGGCCCATCCGAATGACCAAATGGTCGTCGACAACTAATAGATTCTTACTCATAGAATCTCCTTTCTGATTCCAGGGGTTTGGGTTCTCTCTACCCTGCGAACACTACCACTTACTTCAGTAGGGGGAATTCGATTCGCGGGACAAGAAATGTGAAATTACAAATGCTTGGGCGCTTTCGGTTGTTGTCCAACCACACCCCTTTCTCTTTTGCTGCTCGTCTCGCCCGCCCAAGGCTGGCGAACCGAACAACATCCTGACCACTCGGCATCCTGCCACATCGTCGTCCTGTGTCGTTCGTTCCTGCCGGAACGTTCGTCTACTAAAACAACAATGTCGACTTGCAGCCACTCACCGCCCCCACACCACCAGTTTGGAACTCGATCCGTCCTGGAGCGTGTTTTGCTACTAATTTCGAGTGGCTGGGAGTATGACCGATATTCGCACACAGAAATAGATACTGTCACTACGTCTGGACGGTCTTGTCACACCCCAAGGGGGAGCAAGTTGGCAAGAAATGTCACCGAAGTACTCAAAAATCGCCAAATGCCCACTCTTTTCTCGAAAACATGTCAATCTGGTGAATCAAAAAATCCGTGCTGGCGGGCCGCCGCCGGCTAAACCTGCCAAAAATGCTCACTGAGCGGCTCCATGACACCTCGCGAGAGGCCCCAATGGTTTGTTGCTACCTCATTCTACGGGTGTGACAACTGAATTTCCAATCGAAATCTCGTGTGATCGCGAGTTTTGCGGGTATTACTCTCCCCCCTTTCACCTTCCCACAATTCGCGCCAGTTGCTCCTTTAATGCGACTGCAAACGTTCTCCCCGCGCCGGAAGAGGGGATCAGATCGCGGAACTCGAACCGACCAGCCGGCCTCCCATTGAAATCGCAGCCCAGCGGGGTAAAGGTCAGCCCCCGCTTGTCCGCCAATCGCATGGCCCTGGACAGATGGACGGCTGAGGTGACCAGCCCGATCGAGGGGCCGCCAGCCTGAGGGCCCGCACTGAATTTGTTCCTCGTCGCCCCGACAAGCTGCAGCCACTGATCCGGCGGATCCTCAAAAAAGGCTTTCAACTGCACCATTTCCGCATCGGTGTTGACGCCCGGCACCTCAAAAATGACGTGGTCGGGAACACCGATGGAGGTCAACAGTTCACGCCCGATCAGCGACGGATCTCGGGCATCACCGATTGCCGTTCCGGTGCTGATCAGGGTTTTTGTCTTCCCCGCGTGCCAGAGCTGGGCGGCAAACAACAGCCGCTGTCCGTCGTCGCCGAGCTGGGGAACCTCGAAGCGATTGTCGGCGGCGTAACCACCGAGCAAGACCACCGCGTCCAGCGTTGACTCCAGATTCGCTGCCGGATCGGACGCCGCAGGATATTCCAGCGAACGCAAACATCGGCCGGCGACCGAGCCATTGAACGCAATCCCCACGGTCAACCAGGCGAGTGCCAACAGGGTCGCCAGCGGGACACGTCTGCGGATGAAGCATGCGATCGTACCGGCGAACAACAGCAACCAAATCAACGCGATCGGCATCGCGAGACTGGTCGCGGCTCGCTCGGCCGGAGACCTGCCTGCTTGAATGCCGGTCAAGGCGACCAGCGAAACCGCCAGCAATCCCGCCGCAAGGATTCCGACGACGAGCGCCTTGCCGATCCCCCGACGCTCAAGCGACCGCTCGTGTTGATGACTGGGAACCTCAAGAGACTCCATCGTTGGTAGTGTTTCCTTGCACAGAAAGTTGAAAGATGTCGACCAACGACGTTACCCCAATCCGACGTTCAGCCAGTCGCCCGGGGGAAGTATACCTGCTGCATCCTGCTCGAGTCGCCAATCTCATGATTGCCTCAACCATACGATAGGAATAGACCGGTGACGGACCAATCGTCGGACCAACCGGCCATCTCAGGTTCTGTCCCCCCGTCGAGGAGATCATCATGCGTTGGAGAGGTAGAGCACGAAGCACCAATGTCGAAGACCGTCGTGGATCGGGAGGTCGTGTGGCTGCAGCGGGCGGCGGGCTCGGAGTCATCGTCGTCGCCGTGGTGATCATGCTTCTGGGTGGAAATCCGCAGCAGTTTTTGCAGCAGCAACAGCAGGCGGCACAACAAGGCGGTGTCGTGTTGCATCACACCCAAAGGACAAAGCAAATCATTGAACCGGGCGACGTCGAGGAGGCACTCCGCGCCGCAGCGGCGATCGGGGACGATCGTTTGCAAAAGCAGAGTCAAGGTTACACGGTCCCCGAATCCTTTACTCACGGAACGAGTGAACAACGTCTGCGCTGGTTCAGGAGAGGACTGGAAACCGGCGACTTCAGCCAGGGCGATACGTTCAGCGTGCGTGAACTGTGATCGGTAGCCGCCCATCACGTCGACCGATCGGGCTGCATTTCCGATCCACGGGCCGGGAAATCGGAATCACCAAGCCCGTTCGGGTGACGTTTTTTTTCAGCGGCCGGTTATACTAATCGCTCCAGAGCGTTCGTCTTCGTCGTTCTGATTCAGCCCACCGTACTCACCGGCGGACGGTCAGGTGTGGTTTTGACTCGGATTTCCGCCCCCGATTTCCAATCTCAGGTCCCCCATGAGACGTCTCGGCTATCTCTCGGCATCGCTCTTTGTCTTTCTGGCGGCATGCCCGCTGTTTATCGCGTCCCCGATCGCAGCGGCAGACGCCCCAGCACTGAAGCTGCGCGAAGGAATCAAACTGGCACTGGTCGGCAATTCGCTCGGCGAGCGGATGAACCTGTACGGGAACTTTGAAACCCGACTGCAGTTGCGGCACGCCGGAACAAACATCCGGTTTCGTAACTTCTGTTGGCCGGCCGATGAAGTCGGCAACCGCCAACGGCCGGGCAGCTACACCAAGATCGACGACCCACTGGCCGTCTTCGGCCCCGAGGCCTACCTGTGTTTCTTCGGCGCCAACGAATCCTACGCCGGCACGGACGACGCGACCGTCGCCGCCTTTGTCGCTGCCTATCGCGACTACTTGGCCCAGATGAACGCGACCTATTCCGGCGGCAAAGCACAATTCGTGCTCATCAGCCCGATCGCGTTTGAATCGACCGGCCATCCCCTGCATCCCGATGCCGGCGAGCGGAACGCGGCGCTGAAGATCTACCGCGACGCCATCGAGAAACTCGCTGACGAAGAAAACCTGCCGTTTATCGACCTGTTCAGCGAATCCAAAGCGGCCTTTGATGCCGAACCGGGAACCCAATACACGATCAACGGGCTGCATCTGAACGAACGCGGTGACCGTTGGGTGTCGCAATTGCTCGATCGCGCGCTGTTCCGTGATTCGCAATCGTTTGATGACGACCGGTTCCAATTGGTGCAAAAGTGGGTCAACGACAAATCGTGGCTGCACCTGCAAGACTACCGGATGCTCAACGGCTGGTACGTTTACGGCGGTCGCCGCACCTGGGACACCGAGACCTTCCCGAGCGAATACCGCAAGATTCGAGAGATGGTCGCGGTACGAGATCAGTACATTTGGGATCTGGCCCAGGGCAACCCCGTCGCCGACCGGCCGGACGATTCCGGTACCGGCCAGGTCGTCACCCCCGAGACGATGTTCGGAACGCGAGACGAGAACTTTCGCAAGATGCGAGAACCGCAGGAACTCGTTTATCCGACGCCCGAAGAATCGATCGACATGATGACGGTCCCGGATGGGATGGAAGTCCAGCTGTTCGCGTCCGAACGTGAATTCCCCGAACTGGCCAATCCCAATCAAATCGCCTTCGACGCCAAGGGCCGCTTGTGGGTCTCGTGCATGGCCAACTACCCGCAATGGCAACCCGGCGCGGCGGCGCCGAACGACCGGCTGTTGATCTTCGAAGACACCGACGGCGATGGCAAAGCGGACGTCTGCAAGACGTTCTACGACAAACTGATCTGCCCGACCGGATTCGAGTTCTATGACGGCGGCGTTTTGGTGGTGGACGAACCGCGGATTCTGTTTCTCAAGGACAACGACGGTGATGACCAGGCCGATGAAGTGATTCAATTGATCGACGGCATCGCCACCGACGACACGCACCACACCATGGGAGCCTGGGAATTTTCTCACGGCGGCCAGCTGCACATGCTCGAAGGCGTCTCGTTGTCGACCACGCTGGAAACGCCCTGGGGCCCGTTCCGCAACAAAAGCACCGCCGGTGCCTACGTGTTCGATCCGATCTCGCAACGTGTCCTCCACTATCGCACACCGGGCTACGGCAACCCCTGGTGCCTGGTCTTTGACGAGTGGGGCAACGGGATCGTCGGCGACGGGACGAACGCGAAACAACATTGGATCGCCCCCTTGGCCGGCAAAGAGGTCGACACCCGCAAGACGCTGCGACCGGTCTTTGATAACGAGGGCATGCGTCCGGCGGTCGGCAACGAGTTCCTGTTGTCACGACATCTGCCCGACGAGATGCAGGGACAATTCATTTATGCCTGTGTGATCAACATGCACGGCATGCCGCGATTCAATCTTCGTTACGAGAGCGACGGGGCGGGCTACGAGGGCGAACGGGTCGCCGACCTGCTGTCCTCGACCGACATGATCTTTCGCCCCGTCGATCCCAAAATCGGACCCGATGGAGCGGTTTGGTTCGGCGACTGGTGCAACGCGTTGATCGGTCACATGCAGTACTCGCAACGGGACCCCAACCGAGACCACACGCACGGCCGTGTCTATCGTCTGGTCAACAAGAACAAACCGCTGTTACCGATCGTCGATTTGACCGAACTGAGCGAAGCCGAATTGCTCGATCAGCTGTTGGTGCCGGAACTGCGCACCCGCTATCGCGTGCGACGCGTTTTGCGCGACCGCCCGCAAGACAAGGTGTTTGCAGCGCTGGCGAACTGGATCGCCGACACGGAGGATCCGCGACGGCTGTGCGAAGCGATGTGGATTCAAGAGAGTCTTCGAAGCGTCGACACGGATCTGATCGACCGCGTCTTGGCATCGGACGACTATCGAGCCCGCGCCGCGGCCATCCATACCGTCACCAACGAAATGCTGCGGATCGATGCCGCCCACGACTATCTGGCAGCCGCAACCTCCGATCCGCACCCGCGTGTTCGACTGGAAGCCCTGCGTGGAATCAGCTTCCTGGAAACCCCCGACGCGACCGAATTGGCGTTGGCGGTGACCGATCATCCGGTCGACTACTGGATCGATTACACGCTCGAACACACCTTGTACGCGCTGGAGCCGGCCTGGTCGGAAGCTCAAAAATCCGACAACTTTCTGGCGAACAGTTCCGAGCAAGCCAAGAACTACTTCTTGCGATTTCAACGCATGGCCGGCCCAGGCGGCGCGGCCGTCATTCCGCTTGAAATCGCCGACGACGTCGATGCATCCGAAGCGGACCGAAACGCGGCCATCAAGACCCTGGCCGGGCTGCGCGGTGGAAACGCCGGCCGCGGCGAAGACGTATTCAAACAAGTCTGCTCGGCCTGTCACCAGATCGGCGACCTGGGCAAGAAGTTCGGACCGGACCTGTCCGATATCGGATCGCGGTTCGACAAAGAAAAAATCATCCGCTCGATCGTGATGCCAAATGCCGAGATCAGCAAAGGCTACGAGACGGTCAATATCCTGACCGTCGACGGCGATACCTTCAACGGATTCGTGATCGCGAAAACCGATGACACCCTTTCGCTGGGGATCGCCAACGGCAAACAGGTCGATATCCCCCTGGACGACATCGAAATCGAAAAACCGATGAAGGCCAGCTCGATGCCCGAAGGGCTGGTCAAACAAATCGCGCCGATCCAAGTGTTGGACCTGCTCGCTTACCTGTCCTCACAACGTGCGATCAGCAAGGTGTCACAGCGTGGCGGATGGACGAGTGCCAAGTACCGCACCGAGCCGAAACTGCGGTCGCACAACGGCGTGTCCGAAATCTCTCACGATGCAGCAATCAAACTGGGACAGAATTTCGGCAACGGCACCTGGAACTCCGACCCCCACCTGTTGCTGACTCCCGTCGGCCGCGAGGGATTCGATTTCGCCTTCCACAGCGACCACGACGTGCAGTCGCCATACGTCACCATTCGGCTGAAGGAACCCGCGACGCTCAAACACCTGTTGCTGCGAAACCGATTGTCCCAGCAGTTCTACTCCCGAGCCGAAGGGCTGACGGTCTGGGTCAGCATGGATGGCCAGTCGTACGAACAGGTTTGGAAAGCCGACAAACTCAAGGGCGAGTGGATGATCGATTTCCCCGCAGGCACGAAGGGGCAGTACATCCGGATCGGACTGGACGGCAAAGGAACCTTCCACCTGTATCAGGCCGTCGTCTTCGGCGAGTGAATCAGATCCCGGCGGTCTGGAAGTGGTTCGACAGGAAAATGGGTGACAAGAAAATGACCCGGATCCGGTGCCGGTTTGGTCAGACACTTCGATGCTTTTTTCCGACAATTCTCGCTGAACGCCACCCTATTTCATTCATCACGCCCGTTGGACGACGAGAAATCGGTCAAAAAATTTGGTGGTCAAAAAATGAAGAGTTCCGTCAGGGGGAGGCGGAGGTATCCGTCGGGAACCCCAACGCGACAGTGAATCGACCACTGAGGTTCCGCACGGCCTATGTGGTTGATTCTCATTGATTCACTCGTACACGTGTGCAGTGCCGCTATTCTTATTTTTTGACCAACCTTCTTGTCCATCGCATCGCGACGAACAACGCCGATCGGTCTCAGGGACGTCTCAGAATCTGTCGAGCGGAACTGAATTTCCGCAGTCGGGGTTCGTGGTGATTAGCGAGGAGTAACTATTTTCCTGTCATTTTATTTTCTTGTCTCGTTGTTTACGCTGGTTTTTTTCAGCCCGCCTTCTTCTGCCGACCCAGGCCGGCGGTGATGGGAGAACGCCGGAATGTGATGCACAGCATCACCGACACAGCTCCGCCAACATCACCGACACAGCTCGGCCAATGCGTTGAACAAACAGTCCAGCTCCTCCGTGGTCGTCGTTTCACCGCAACTGATCCGCACGGTTCCATCGGGCGGCGAATCGATGGCCTGGTGGATCAACGCCGCGCAGTGCAACCCCGATCGGACTTCGATGCCGAATTCGCTGTCCAGAATCATCGCGGCGTCAGCGGCCGGCAAGCCATCGATCGCGATACTGGCAACCGGCAACACCGGATCGTGGGGACGACCGATCACGCGAACGCCATGAATCGACTCCAGCCCCCGGTAGAGTTCGGCCGCAAGCTCCGCCAGCTTGGCTTGCGATTGTTCTAATGCCAGCTCTGGTGAGCCGTCCCCGCGACGTTCACGCAGCCCGGCCAACCATCCGGCATAGGCCGGAACGTTCATGTTGCCCGCCTCGAAACTGGCCGGGTACTCCTGCGGCATCTCCAGCGATTCCGAACGCGTCCCGGTCCCACCGAACACCGTCGGACGTATCCGATCCTGGACCTCGCGACGGACATACAAAAACCCGGTTCCCAACGGTCCGGCGCCGCCCTTGTGTCCCGGAGCGGCCAGCACATCGAGGTGAGCTTGGGAGACGCTCAGCGGTAAATGACCAAACGTTTGCGCCGCGTCGCTCATCAACAGCGGCTTGTCGGCAGCGGCGAACTGACCGTGCAACCGTCGCCCGATCTCTTCGACCGGCTGCAGCGTTCCGTTGACGTTGGCGGCATGAACGATCGACACCATCCGTGTCTGCGGTGTGATGGCCGCGATCACATCTGCCGCATCGACTTGACCGTGCGGATCGACCGGTACGACGGTCCAGGTGATGGTTTGGTTCGCGACCAGGTGCTGCAGGGGACGGAGCACGCTGTTGTGCTCGGCCGCGGTGGTCACGACGTGATCGCCGGGTCGTAGCATCCCCAACAGCGCGGCGTTCAAGGCTGACGTGCCACCGGTATGAAGCGAGATTTCTTGGTCGCTGGCGGCACCGGTCCATGCCGCAAGTTCGCGCCGCAACCGAGCGATGATCTCGCCGGCGTTTCGCGAAGCCCGGTACGCTCCCCGACCGGCGGCGGCTTCATCACGCACCGAGTACGCGTGCATCGCATCAAGCACGACCGCTGGCTTGGGAAAACACGTCGCGGCGTGGTCCAGGTAGATGCGACGATTCATGGATGAATCCACTCGGTCGATTCGTCCATGTAGGTTTCCCGTTTCCAAATCGGCACGTCCGCTTTCAATCGGTCCATCATCCACGGCAGGGCGGCGAAGGCATCGCTGCGATGGGCGCTGCTGCATCCGACCAAGACACTTGCCTGGCCGATCGGGACTTCACCCAATCGATGCACGATCACCACGGCGGCCAGGGAATGCCTTTGTTTGGCCTGTTCGGCGAGTTGCCGCAGTTGTGTTTCGGCCATCGATTCATGGGCCTGATAATGAAGCGTCTTGGTGATCCGCACGGCCCCCGAAGCCGTCGTTGTTTTTCGCCGCGTCACTCCGGCGAACCAGGCATGTGCCCCGGTATCCGGATCATCAATTTTGGACGACCAATCGGAAAGTTCGATCGCTGTGTGAACAAGGCGAATGAAAATCATCAACACGTTTCCGGGAAATGAAAGCCGGCGCAAACCGCCGTCCGCGTAACAACGTCGCGGACCGTCTCGGCTAACCGCCGCTGACCGGCGGGATCAACGCGAGTTCCACGTCGGTGCGTTCGATCACGTGATCCGCCGCGACGTACTGGCCATCAACGGCCAACCGGCTGACGCCGATCAACGGGGCCGCCGCGGGGATCTGGGTCGCCACGGTCTCGATGACTTTCGCCGCGGTGACGGGGTGATCGACCGAGACGTTGGCGACGTCGCAACCGGCCGCATCACGGACACCGGCAAACAGCAGAATACGCAACGGGGCGGTGGAAGTCATCCGGGTGGCAATCCGAGCTCCTCACCGACCTTCGGCAATCGGCCATAGGCATACGCGAGCAGCTTGAGTGGGTGAAGGGTCTGGAGGTCGGTCCCGTGTTGGATCTGCATTTTACAAGCGCTGCATTCGGTACACGCAAGTTGCGCCCCGCTGTGCCGCAGAGCCGAAATCATCGGCCAACCGATTCGCAGACTATTGCGATAGTTCTTTCGCTGCAATCCCCAGGTTCCGGCCATCCCGCTACATCCGGCTTCAACATGTTGAACACTCAAGCCGGGAATCAATTTCAATAATTCGATCGATGCGATGTCCGGATCCAAGACACGCAAATGGCAGGGCCGGTGGTAGGCGAATTCCAGGTCGATGGATTGAAACTCGCGATCCAGTTTTCCTTCGGCGTGCAGGCCACGTAGAAACTCGCACGCTTCGAAAGAGTTCTTGGCGACCAGATGGGCGTCTTCGTCGTCGAGCAGGTTGGGGTACTCGTGTTTCAAACAGAGCACCGCCGCCGGTTCGGTGGCAACGATCTGGTAGCCCGATCGAACCGCCTCGGCCAACATCCGCACATTCCGGCGTGCGATACGGCGGGCGCCTTTCAAATCCCCCGCCGTGATCCGCGCCATGCCGCTGCCGGACTGCGACGTGGGGACGTAAATCGCGATCCCGTTTTGTTGCAAGATCTCGGCCAACGCGCGACCGAGGTCGGGATCGTGATAGTTCGCGTAATGGTCGACAAAATAAAGCACCTTGGCGCCTTCGCCGGCCGGCTGCTTGGTCCAGCGGCGACGTGCGGAATACCGCATGAAGCTGCCCGATGCGATCGGCGGCAATTCGCGTGAGGCCGTCAACCCGAACAACTTGTCGGCCAGCCACCGTGAGAGTCCGTTGCGGATCAACAGATTGGACAACCAAGGGAACCGAGAGCCGATCGCGGCGATGATATCGAGCCGGCAGATCAATCGATCCGACAGCGGTTGGCCATTGGTCGCCACATACTGGGCCTTCAATTCACCGACGATTTTGGGGATATCCACGCTGGCGGGACATTCCAATCGGCACTGATGGCAATTGAAACACAGGTCCGCGACGGCTTTGGCCCGATCACCGGTCAGCGCTTCGACATCGATCTTGCCGCTCAACACGCCGCGTAACAAATTTGCCTTCGCACGTGGCGACGCCTCTTCGCTCCGCGTGGTGCGAAACACCGGGCATTGCCGCTCGGAATTCGCCGTCGTTCTGCAGCGGGCGCACCCGTTACACGACTCGGCCACCACGTCGATCATCTGGCCGGGCGACCACTGCTGCAGAACCGGCAATTCGGGAACGGCGGTGTTTTGAATCCGCGCCGCCTGCACGATCCGGTCGGCGGCCTTGATCAGCGTTCGCGTATCCGAAGTGACTTCGATCGTCTCACCGATCGGACGAATGTTTTCGTTGGGCTGTTGCAGGACGGCCCCGAACAGCTTGCCCGGGTTCAACCGATGATGTGGATCGAAGAGCCGCTTGACCTGTCCCATCGCCGGCCAGAACTCACCGAACTGCTTGGGCAACAACGCGCTGCGGCTGAGCCCGGCGGCATGCTCGACACTGACGTGCCCGTTGAATTGCCAGACGACTTCGGCGACCTGTTCGGCGACCCGACGAATTTTCTTGCGTTCCGCGGCGGACGACAAATCGACAAACGGCCGCACGTGCAGATGACCATGACCGGCATGGGCAAAAATCGTGGCCGTGCATTCGTTGTCTCGCAACGTCTTTTGAATCGCCGCCAACGCCTCCGGCAATTTCTCCGCCGGCACCGCGATGTCCTCGGTGAACGGAATCGGCATTCCCGGGCCCTTCAATCGACTCAGCCGCGGCGTGACGCGACGGCATAACGCCCAGAACTGGTCTCGGGTGGCCTGGTCGGTGGCCGAATTGGCGACGAATGCGGCGTCTGGTCCACGCGATAAATCATCGCGCAAGATTTCAATGCGGTCGGTCAGTTCAGCGAGCGAGTCCCCCTGAAGCTCCAGCAACAGCATCGCTTCGGCCTCCTGCGGCAAGACCGCTTCAAATTGCCGCTCGGTTTCCCGCGCGATCCCCAGCAACCGCCGCCCCATCAGGTCGCATGCAACCGGCCCATAACCCAGTGACCGCACGGCGCACCGCGCCGCTGATTCCAAGCGATGGAAGAACAGCATCACAACCCCACGATGCTTCGGAATCGGCTCCGTCTGAACCGTGGCGTCCACGATCAGCCCCAGCGTTCCTTGTGTCCCCACCAGAAATTTCGCCAAATCAACGCGTCCCAGGTCGTCGACCAGGCCGTCAAACCGATAGCCGCCACGGGCCGGTGGTGCGTCTTTTAGTTTTTCCAAACAGTCTTGATATTGCGTCTGAATCTCCAGCAACCCTCGGGCCAGTCGGCCGACCGTTCCCGGATCGTTGGGATGATGCTTCGAGACGTCCAGCAATTCGCCGTCCACGGTGACGAAACGCAGCGATTCGATGTTGTCGCGGGCCGAACCGCTGCGCAAGTAGTGGCTGCCCGACGCGTTGATCGCCAGCACGCTGCCCATCGTTGTGATGCTGCGGGTCGCCGGGTCGGGTCCGTACCAGCGGCCCAGCGGTTTTAGATTGCGATTGAGTTCCGCGATCGGCAGCCCGGCTTGCACCGTCGCGAGCGACTTGAGCGGATCGAATTGCATCCGACGCATGTAGCGCGAAAAATCGACCACCAGTCCTGGGCCGACCGACTCCCCCGCCACACCGCTGCCGCTGCCGCGCGGGTGGATCGGCAAGTCCTGCTCGCCGGCGTACTGCACCAACGCGACCACATCGGCGGCCGAACGCGGCCGCACCACGCCGACCGGCTGGATTTCATAAATGCTCGCATCGGTGGCGTACAACGTCGTCGACACGGCATCGCACATCACGTCGCCGCGCACGATGCCCCGCAAATCGTCTTGAATGCGTTGTCGGTCGATTTCCATGCATTAGTTCGAACCCATCCCGCCCCCAAAGTCAACCACAACGCAGGTTTCGGGGGGTGGAGTTCCCCGATTCACGACCGATACAGCTCTGGGCGTTGTTTTCCGGCGAACTTCTCATACATCTCCCAGACTTCATCCGACCACGATTTGTATTTTCGGATGTGTTTGACACCGGAGCCTGTCTTCACCATCGAGCGCATGAAGGCGACCATCATCTTGCGAATTTCGGTGCCTTGGGCGAACAGCGTCCTGTAGTCCTCTCGTTCCAGATAGTCCCGATCGAATGCGGCCACCAAGTGCGACTGAGTCTCATTCAGGCCGCCGAGGGAGTAGCCTAGAAACTGGACGAATTCACCTTGAGTTCCTCGGCCAAACCCCTCGGCAATGTTTGCCATCACGGACTCGGAGGAGTCATTGATTTGGACGACCAAGCGACGGTCTAAGGCAAAGGGATCGCGGCGGGTTCGTTGAAAAATCTCTTTCGACCACGTTCGCGACTTCTGCCAAAACAAGAGTTCTGTAAACCGGTTCACACCTGCCATGTTTGATCGCTCCCGCATGGATTCGAAACAGAACGTCAACAGACTAGAAAACCAGACGGGTTCAGCCCCCCCAACGGGGAATGTTTTTGGGGTTTGGGGTTTGGGGTTTGGGGTTTGGGGTTTGGGGTTTGGGGTACTGGGTACTGGGTACTGGGTACTGGGTACTGGGTACTGGGTACTGGGTACTGGGTACTGGGTACTGGGTACTGGGTACTGGGTACTGGGTACTGGGTACTGGGTACTGGGTACCGCCCCTCTGACTCCCCCGGCGCGGGCGTTGCTGCTAGACTAGGGCGGTTGCGGTGCCGTTAATGCGGTGCCGTCGGACTGCTCCCTTCTGCCCGCTTCCTGCCCCGCCTGCCTCCCGAGGCTTTTCGAAATGATGCGTCGACATCGATCTTGGCTCGTTACCGTCCTGGCATCCGTGACGGTTTGCTTTTCCCTCGGTTTGACCGCCGCCCCGGTAACAGCCGCGGACTCGGAGATCAAACAGATCCTGATGGTCGCCGGTCCGCCGTCGCACCGATTCGGCGCTCATGAACACTTTGCGGGACTTCGCATCCTGCAAGACGCGATCCAACAGAGCAGCGACACCGCTCGGGTCACACTCGTTCGCGGCTGGCCGTCGGATGACCAAATCGCCGCCGCCGACACGATCGTCATTTACTGCGACGGCGGCGGGCGGCATGTCGCGATGAACCATCGCGACCAACTGCGTCAACGTCTCGGCGAAGGAACGGGGTTGGTGTGCTTGCACTACGCGGTCGAGATGGTTCCCGGTGAACCCGGCAAAGACTGGGAAGAGCTTCTCGGCGGCCACTTCGAAATCAACTACAGCGTCAATCCGCATTGGGTGGCGGAATTCAAGTCGCTGCCCGACCATCCGATCACACGCGGCGTCGAGCCCTTCGCAACCGACGACGAGTGGTACTTCCACCTGCGGTTTACGGAACTCGGCAAAGTCACGCCAATTCTTTCCGCGGTCGCCCCCGATCACACCATGAAGCGGCCTGACGGGCCACACCATGGCAATCCCCACGTTCGCAAGAGTGTTGCCGCGGGCGAACCCCAAACGGTCGCCTGGGCTTACGATCGTCCCGACGGCGGCCGGTCCTTCGGCTTCACCGGCGGACACTACCATTGGAACTGGGGCAACGATGACGTGCGACGTTTGGTGACCAACGCGATCCTCTGGACCGCGGGTGAAACCATCGGTCCGGAGGGCTCCTCGTTGGGCGAAGAACCGATCGGAATCAAACGTCTGCTGGAAGATCAAGATTACGAACGCCCCGATGATTTCGATGAAGAAGAAACCGCCAAGCGGTTTCAATTGACGGCGCAAAAAAAAAAGAGTCGACTGAATCCGCCAAACCGATCTTCCTTTCCGGCACGCTGACCAGCCAAACGAAACGCCATCGCGTCGAAATCGATACTTCGATCGCTGGCGTGTCGGACTTGTTTCTGATCGTCGATGACGGCGGAGATGGATTCGCATGCGATTGGGTCGACTGGGTGGACCCGACCCTGCACGGTCCTGCCGGATCGCTGTCACTGGTCGACTTGGGATGGCAGTCCGCGACGACCGGTTGGGGCAGCGTTGGCAAGGATCTCAACTGCAGTGGAGCCCCCTGGTCGGTCGACGGCCAGGTGATCGGAAAACACGCCATCGGGACCCACGCCAACAGCGTCATCCACTTCAAGGTCCCCGAGGGCTACACGCGGCTGACGGCGACCGGAGCCCTGGACACCGGGGGGACGCGTCAAAACGGCGGCACCAGCACGAGCGTCCGATTGGCCGTCTACGCCGGCGCCGCACCGGCGTCCCTGGGCAGCGCCCCGGACAACTCCAGCGACGGTGACCAGCGCGACCCTGCCAACGCGATCAAGGGAATCACGATCGCCGAAGGTCTGGAAGCCACCCTGGCGGCCAGCGAACCGCTGCTCCGCAGCCTGACCAACCTGGATATCGATTCGCGCGGACGCGTTTGGGTCTGTGACGTGATGAATTATCGACGCAATCAAGGCGCACGCCCCGAAGGCGATCGGATCATGATCCTGGAGGACACCGACGGCGATGGAGTCTTGGACGATGCCAAGACGTTTTACCAAGGCCGCGACATCGATTCAGCGATGGGCATCTGCGTGCTCGAAAACGCGACCGGTACCGATGTCATCGTCACCGCCTCGCCCAACGTCTGGCGTTTCGTCGATACCGATGGCGATGACGTGCCGGACAGCAAGACCGCGATGTTCACCGGAGTCGGCAACCCCCAACACGACCACTCCGGCCATTCGTTCCTGTTCGGCCCCGACGGAAAACTCTACTGGAACTTCGGCAACACCGGCGAGCAAGTCAAAGACGCCGATGGCGAAACGGTCATCGACATTCACGGCCGCCCCGTCATCGACAACGGAGCACCGTTGTACGGCGGCATGCCGTTTCGATGCGATCTGGACGGTTCCAATTTCGAAGTCCTGGCGCACAACTTTCGCAACAACTGGGAAACCACCGTCGATTCGTTCGGCACACTCTGGCAAAGTGACAACGACGATGACGGCAACCGCGGCACGCGAATCAACTTTGTGATGGAACACGGCAACTACGGTTATCGCGATGAGATCACCGGCGGCGGTTGGCGCGACGAACGGATCAACCAAGAAGACGAAATCATGCACCGTCACTGGCACCTAAACGATCCCGGTGTCGTCCCCAACATGCTGCAAACCGGTGCCGGCTCGCCCAGCGGCATCTGCTTTTACGAAGGCCGGTTGTTGCCGCAACGTTTTTGGGACCAGATCATCCACTGCGACCCCGGCCCCAACATGGTCCGCGCTTACCCCGCCAAGCCCGATGGCGCCGGATACACCGCGACGATCGAGCCATTGATGACGGGAACCACCGACCGCTGGTTCCGACCGGCCGACGTCTGCACCGCACCGGACGGTTCGCTGTTCGTGACCGATTGGTACGATCCCGGCGTGGGAGGTCACAATCAAGGCGACTCGGACCGGGGACGGCTGTTTCGACTGGCACCTCCCGGGTCGGCTTACACGATTCCGACGTTCGACTTCACCACCGCCGACGGCGCTGTCGAAGCGCTGCGAAACCCGAACTTGGCCGTCCGCTCGCGAGCCTGGAGAACGCTGCACGCGATGGGCCGCGATGCCGAACCCGAATTGCTGGAACTCTACGCTGATTCCAATCCGCGACTGCGAGCCCGCGCGCTGTGGTTGCTCGGTAAGATCGACGGACGCGGAGAGCACTATGTGACCAAGGCTTTGGCCGATTCCAATCCAGACATTCGCATCACGGCGATCCGTTTGGCCAAGCAACTGACCGCCCAACCGTCTCGGTGGCTGGCCGACGCCGCCGACGATGAATCGGCGGCGGTGCGACGCGAGTTGGCTGTCGCGCTCCGCTACGACACCAGCGACACCATGCCGACGCTGTGGGCCAAGCTGGCAACGGCCTACGACGGCCAGGACCGCTGGTATCTGGAAGCCCTCGGGATCGGAAGCGACGTCCGCCCCGAAGCCTGTTTCGAAGCCTACCTGGATGCCGTCAACGGCCGCTGGGACACGGCGGCCGGCCGAGACGTGGTCTGGAGAATCCGGGCCCCTAAAGCGGCAGACGCCATGGTCTCATTGATCGCCGATCCGAACCGACCGCTGCGTGAAACGGATCGATACTTTCGCAGTCTCGAATTCCATGATTCGGACGTCCGCAGCGCCGCGTTGAAACGGCTGCTTCCCTGAACGCCTCGGCTTTGTTGGTCCCCCTTTCCCTTCACTTCTTTGCCCACCCCCGATGAAACTTCACGCGTTGATCCTGACCGTCGGCTTCCTGTATCTCCTCACCGCGCCATCAAGCTTGCCTGCTGCCGACAATGCCGCGCAGGCTCGTCGCGACGCCATCGTCGTGCGGGCGATCGAGCGGATCGATGGCTATGACTACCGCTCCGACCCCGCGGTGGCGGAGGCCGTCATGCGGCAGATCCGGCGCAGCGAGGGCACGCCGGAATTCATGAAACTGGTCAAACGTTTCAAACCCGATGGCATTGAATCGCAACTGACGGTGGCGTTGGTCGGTGATGATCGATCGGCGGCGGTGGAATCGGCGGAGTTGTTGTTGGAACTTGATGCCGGACGACGAGAAATCCGCAACTTGCTTGCCTCGCCCGACCAGGCCCGCGGCGTGATCGAAACGCTCGGGTTACTCGGTAACGGACGCGCCAATCATTTCCTGTCCGAGGTCGCGACCGATGCCGAGCGTCCCTACGATCAGCGCCGCGCGGCCGTCGCCGGGTTGGCGCGAACCAAGGACGGTGAAAAACGGCTGATCGATTTAGCGACCGAGAAAACGCTGGTCGGCGACACCGTCCTGATTGCCGGCGCGTTGTTGGCGCGCAGCAAAGACGGCGGCATTCGCAAAGCCGCCGCGAACGTGTTGCCGCAACCGGCCCAAAAAGATTCCCAGCCCTTACCCCCGATCGACGAACTGGCCAAGATGACCGGGGATGTCGCCGCAGGCGAGAAACTGTTTCGCGGCGCAGGGACTTGTGCCAACTGTCACATCGTCAACGACTACGGCAAGGACGTCGGCCCGAATCTGTCGGAGATCGGAACCAAGCTTTCGCGTGAAGCGATGTTAACGGCCGTGTTGGCGCCCAGCGCGGGCATCAGCCACAACTACGAAAACTTCAGCGTGTTGACCGAAGAAGGCCAAGTGATCACGGGACTAAAGATCTCGCAGACCGATGATGAAGTGGTGATCCGAACGGCCGATGCGATCAATCGCAAGATTCCATCCGAAGACGTCGTGACGATCAAGAAAAGCGACAAGTCCATCATGCCGGAGAACCTGCACCACATCACCGGCCGGCAGGGCTTGATCGACATCGTGGAATACATGATGACGCTGAAGAAGAAAGGCTGATCAACGGTATTGGCCGTGACAATCATCACATGACTGGGTGATCGCGCCGACGGCTCTGCCGATCGCATCGTAATCATCCAGCTCCAATCCCCGTGTCACTCCCTGCGCGGCTTTGGTCATCGCTTCGCTGAACGCCACGTAGTCGGCATCGTCCGAGTCGTCCATGCCTTCCTTGACCAGGATTCGGCCCAAGATCGCCAGCAACTCCGCCGGGCGGCGGACATCGTTCGGTTCCGCTTTGACGTCATCGGCGTTGCTGGTCGCATTGCGAAGTTGCTCCTTGAGCAATTCGGCGTATTCCATCAACGGGGCACGGTCGGCGATCGAAGCCCAGTCGTTGGTTTCGGCGGCCTTGCCGCCGCGCAGTCCGGTGCCCGACAACAGGTCTTGCAAGTCGTCCTTTCGCGCCCGCGCTTCGTTGAACACCTGATTCGTTCCCGCATTGCAGTTGAACGCCGTCCGCCCCAGCAGGTCGCGTGCGACCGCCGCATCTTCCTTCCAGCGAACATCGCCGTCGTACTCGCTGATGATCGCAAACAAACTGCTCATCACCATCAAGTCCAAGCGAGCCTCCTCATAACCTCCGCTCTTGAACGGCCCGGGCTGAGTGACGACGGAATCGTAGTGCAACTTCATCCGTTTGATCTCGTCTTCGATCGAGGTCGGGGAGATCAACTTGTCCCAGGGTCCGGCTGTCGCACCACCCCCGCCTTCGGGTGCGTCCACAACCACACTCGACGCCTGGGCATTTTTCTTTCGCAACGCTTGCAATGTCGGCCGCTGTCCGCGGATCGCATCGCCGACTGAATCAAAGAAGACGCCTTTGGTCGCGTCGGCAGAAAACTTTGGCGCCGGCGCACGTTTTTCTTCGCCCCACGCGATGTACGAATGGGCAGAAAAGAGCACCGAACCACCCACTAAGACGGCAACGGGTAAAGTGCGATTTCGGGTCTTCATCACGTGACTCGGCAGGTGCAATGGCAGGATAGATTCCGTCAGTTTAATTCAGTTTAGCACCACAAAGAATCCAGCGCCGAGCGTCCGATAAAGGAAAGGGGCAGCCGACACCCGAGCGGGGGTTTGCGGGCTGTCAACGTGTTCTGGTTGAATCCGCCAAGAAGACGACGCGAAAGACGAATTCGCTCGCGCCCCGAATTGATTCGGAACCCGCCTGGGTCCTTGGGGTTTGTAATGAGTGTGAAGGGAATCGCATCTTCAACGAGGGGAAAAGATTAGATGAAACAAAACGATCAAGAACGAATCACCTGCCGATGCCCGCGCGGACACAAGCTGCGCGGCGGCACGAATCTGATCGGCGAGACGGTACGTTGTCCGCGTTGCAGCGAGAAATTTGTATTCGGCTACCAGGTGCGTCAGGACGTGACGGACACGGCCGTGGTGCGGATCCTCGGTGACGCCCCCGCGGCTCCCGCCCCGGCGGTCGAGCGTGAACCCAAGCTGCGTCCCTGTTCACGCTGTGGCGTTGCCATCAGCACTGCCGCCAGCGTGTGCAAACACTGCAATTGCTACGTCGGCATCCTGCCCGATTTCCTCAGCAAACTCTCCGACGGAAGTTCGATCCACACGAACTGACGCGAGCCCCCAGCGCGGCAACACATCCCAGCGGGAAGCGTTCGCGAGCGGCGCGTTGTAGTGTCCCGCCGCCATCGCGCGCCACTGGCTGACGCCACGTGTAGCCATGTGCTAAAGTCAGTGGCAGTCGGTCACTGGCTTCCCTGGCATCTAAATGAGCGAGTTTGTCTTCGTGCGATCTTTTTTTACGTTATCGATCTGCCTGTTGATCGGACTGGTCGCCGTCGGTTGCGGCCAAACGCCTCCACCGCCAGGGTCCGATGCGGCTGTCGGCGTGGTGACCCTCGAAATCCAATCCGCGGATGCGGCGACGCAGTCGATTCAGGTTCCTGACGTCGCCGACGGAACGACGCTGGAGACGGTGATGCGGATGGTGGAGCAAGTGCCGGTGAGCGTTTCCGGTAGCGGGTCGACCGCGTTTGTCGATTCGATCGGCGACATCAAAACCGATGCCAGCCAAGGCTGGACCTTTAAAGTCGACGGTGCATTCGCCAATCAAGGCATCGGCCAAACCGTGCTGCATCCGCCGACAACCGTCACCTGGTCCTACGGCACGTTCGAAAATTGAGCGGACACGGGATTCAGCGCACGTTGGTGTCTAGCCTTGAGGCGATTCCCGGTCGCTGCGACGCAGCGAGACGATGCGGCTAAAGCCTGCACACCAGCGCACGTTGGTGTCTAGCCTTTAGGCGATCCCCGGTCGCTGCGGAGCAGCGAGACGATGCGGCTAAAGCCTGCACACCAGCACGTAGGCCCGTACCATTCGGAATTGCCTGCGTACTAGAGACGCCGCAGGCCGTCTTCGGTCATCGGCGTCGGGATCTCGAAGTCGACCTCGTCGATGCGGGCCAAGATTTCATCGGACAGAATCAGATCGCGTGCTTCCAACGATTCGTTCAATTGTTCGACGGACGTGGCGCCGATGATGGTTGACGCGACGAAGTCATGCTGGCGACTCCAGGCCACCGCCAGTGCGGTCACACTGACACCGATGCTGCCGGCGATCTCGGTCAGACGTCGCGTGGTCTCCAGCGTGCGATCGTTGACGAAGCGTTTGGCCATCCGTTTCTGACGTTCCCCGTCGCCGGTCAGGTAGTCGGTAAAGCGAGCCCCTGGCGGCGGTCCATCCTGGTACTTGCCCGTCAGCACGCCACCGCCGAGCGGCGAATAGGGCAGCAACGAAATGCCTTCACGGCGGCAGACCTGCGCCAACTCACTTTCACAGCGACGGTTGATCAGACTGAAGTTATTCTGCACCGTCTCGTAGCGATCGACGTCGTAAACGTCCGCCGCCCAACAAGCCTTCATCATGCCCCAACAGGTTTCGTTGCTTGCGCCGATGACACGGACTTTTCCTTCGTCACGCAGTTCCGTCAGCACGCCCAACACCTCTTCATACGGCATGCCGTGATCGGGCCAGTGCGTCTGGTACAAATCGATGTAATCGGTGTCCAACCGGCGCAGCGAATCTTCGCAGGCGCGGATGATTTGATTGCGATCTAAAGCGGTTTTTCCGTGGCGGACCGGCGGCTTGAACCAGCCGTGCCCGGGCCCGGTCACCTTCGTCGCCACGATCACCGAGTCGCGTGGTTTGGTGCTCAACCAGCGACCGACAATCTCTTCGGTCACTCCGAATCGTTCGGCCGACGGCGGCACGGGATAGATTTCCGCGGCGTCGAAAAAATCGATTCCGGCGTCGAACGCCGTGTCGCAAATGCGATGACTGGTCGGTTCGTCACACTGAAGCCCGAACGTCATCGTGCCCATACAAATATCACTGACGACGATTCCGCTGCGTCCAAGTCTACGTTGCTGCATCGAGGTGCTCACTAGAAAGAATAACAGTCCATCCGACCGGCCATTCTTTTAACACGTTTGCCGACGATCCCCAACCAGTGGCGTAAGCTTCCAGCTTGCGAGTCTCCTGGATCACCTCGTCCTCATGCCCGACGCCACCCATCGTCTTGCCCCCATCGTCTTGCCCCAACACCTTCCACTACCGCATCCGCTCCACCTCATACTGCCGGTGCGGTTCATCTTGATTCGGTTTACGGATTCGAAACCCCGGACGATTGGCAAACGCATGGTGGACCGTTTCGGCGCGTTCCAAATCAGCGGAACCTGAATGGGCATACAGCAGATAGCGAAGGACCAGCGGATTCTCGTTGGTAACCTCAATCGCGAACTTCATCCCCGGTGACGCTCCCATCCAGCCGTCTTGACGAACATGCCAATGCGTCGGAAAGCCTGGATTGCTGGGGTGATCAAAATACGTGATCCCTTCCTCGACCAGCTTGCGTCCTTCCGGGACCGGAACCGCGATCGGTCCGGAATAATCCATCCACCGAGACCGCTTTTCGTGCAGGCTTGGTTCGCCTTGAACCCCGGCGTCGTTGGTCAGCCGTCCGGCTCCGAAATAGGCTGACAGACTGGCGGCAACGCGGACGGCCAAGAAACCGAAATTGGTTTGCTCCAACGTTACTTTGTCTCGTCCCTCGCCCGGACGAAACGCGAGCTGAAACTCGACCGCATGCTCGGCGGATTCCGCATCGTTGTCGATGCCCATCAGCGCGACGACGACGTCCTGTTGCATCCGCTCAACACCTTCGCCGTCGATCCACACCAAGTGTGTCGCCATGACGGCTTCTTCATCTCCATCTCGGTAACGGTACCAGTGGGTTTGTCGGATTTTTGATCCGGTGCCGTCGGCCCAAAAATTGATTCCGTCGACTTTGTGGTGGGCAAACCAGACGGATCGATGGTGATCATGATTCTGGGCGCCCGGGTGCCCCATCCGCGTCAATGTTTCTCCCGATGGTCCGTTGAACGGATAAAAAAACGGTCGCGGGTACTGCTCACCATAGTGCCAACGCAGCTTTTCACGACCATCGATTCGCAGCGAGACTTGATGATCGGCCAACGGCACGATCTCACACCGGGGCGGACGATAATCTTGTGCGATCGACGATCGTCCTATTGCACAGACGGCCACCACGACCCACAACCCAACACGGCATCGATTGCCGAACACACTGCGATTCATTCCTCAGTTCCTTTCATCGTTTTTCGGATTTGCTCGGTCCCGACTGGCGGAAGCTGATCGACGAATCCCGCTTCGGTGCGTTTCAATTCATCGACCGTCGCGTTCCGCAATCGTTCCAAAAGAGGATCGTTTGTCGGGTCGTGCGCCAGGTTGATCAATTCCTCGCGGTCGTTTTCCGTGTCGTACAACTCTTCGGTTTCACCGGCGACCAGATTACGGATGTACTTGTAACGCCCTTCACACAACATGACGTACCAGGGGACGCCTGGCCCATGGTACAAATCGGGATCATCGCTTGCCGGAATTTGATCGGTCGCCGATCCGTATTGTTTCGCGGTATGGACCAGCATGGCATGGTGATTCCAGTTTTCCGCCTTCGACTGAAACAATTCGCTGAGATCAAACCCGTGCATCTTCCAGGGCAGATCGATTCCGGCAAACCGAAAGAACGTCGGCGGCAAGTCGACGCCGCTGACCGGTTGCTCGATGACCCGTCCGGCACAACGATCAGCGATCTTTCCGGGCGGACGAATGATCAACGGCGCTTCGACCGTCCCCCGATACGGAGCGACTTTGGACTTGAACCCCTTTTGGCCCCACGCAAACCCTTGGTCGGACGTAAAGACGACCAGGGTGTTTTCATCTTGTCCGGAATCCTTGAGTGCTTTCATCAGGCGGCCGACTCCCTCGTCGATGGCCAATACGCCCTGATGGTATTGGCGAATCCAATCGGCGAGCGGGCGTCCAGGAATGTCCTTCATGCCGACAGGGCCTAAGTCGCGGACCTTGCGTTCAACCGGCACGCCGTCGGGGCCGGGTTCCCAGAACTCCATTTCGCGAACGTACTTCGGCTTTCCCGGCCGCGGCGGATAGACATCGGCGGGGAACGGCACATCGATGCCGGGGTACTCGTCCAAATGGCGGTCGGCCGGCGTGAACGGTCCGTGCACGGCTCCGTAACAGAGCCAGAGGTACCAGGGCTTGTCCGCCGCGCGGCCTTCACCGTGAATGTACTCGACCGCCCAATGGGTGTAATTGTCGGTGCTATAGCCCTTGGTCATCTTCGGCGGGCCGCCGTTCTTGCTGATCAACTGGTTGTCGTAATAGTTCGGCGAATTCTCGGGATGACGTGGCCGGTTCCACACGATTTGATAATCCCAGTCGCGGCCGTAACCGGGATCAATCCCCGTGTGCCACTTGCCGATCTGAGCGGTTGTGTATCCGTTGGCACGAAACACGCTTGGCCAGAATCGGCACTGTTTCGGATCGTAGTCGCTGCCGGGATATTGGCCGACCATCCGCATGGACTCGATCCCGTGCTGGTGCAACCCGGTCAACAGCGTGGCCCGCGAAGGCATGCACCAGGACCCGATGTAAGCATGTGAAAACCGGACTCCGGTCTTGGCGAGTTCGTCGAGATTGGGCGTTTCCACCCAGTCAAACGAATCGGGATAGCAACCGACCGTTCGCGACGACTGGTCGTCGGTATAAATGAACAGAATGTTGGGTCGCTCGTCCGCGGCGACACACGACGCGCCCAAGAGCACCAGTACAAGCAAACGGAAATAGTTCATCGATTGGCCCCAGTGGACGCCTTTTCGGACACAGAGTCTCCCCTGGCGACAGTATAACATCGATGGGCATTCCACTTTTCACCTCCCCTCGTCATTGGAATTCCAATCATGAACCGCCTGACCCTACTCTCCGCCGTATGCCTCGCCTTTGTCAGCCCGACCGTCGCCCAGGAGGACGCGAAACCCAAACCACAGGAACCGACGATCAAGGCGATCCAGGGAACTCCCGAGATCGATGGCAAGGTCGACGAAGCGTGGAAGAAGGCGCCCCGCGTCAACGTCAACAAGCCCGTCGAAGGGTTACTTGCCGTCGACGAAGACGAGATGGCGACGGCGACCGTGCGCGTGCTGTGGGACAAAGATCATCTCTACGCACTTTGGCAGGTCAAAGACTCGAACCTGTCCGCTGACGCGAGTGATTCATGGGCCCAGGATTCGGTCGAATTCTTCTTGGATGAGAACCAAAAACGAACAACCTATTATGAATCCGACGACGCACAATACCGGGTCAATTACAAAGGCGAACTGTCGGGGCAAGTCGCCGGTTTTGACGAATCCAACTTGAAAGCGGCTGCTCGCAAAACCAAAACGGGCTACGTCGTCGAAATGGCGATCAAGATCCAGGGCGAACCACTGACCGCCGGCCGAAAGTTGGGCGTCGAACTGCAAGTCAACGACGACCCGGGCAGCGGCGAACGCGGCGCGGTCGCCAAATGGAATCACACCGACGACGATTCCTGGCAAGACACGTCAAACTTCGGCACGTTGGTTCTGCAGCCGGCCGCCGAGTAGACATCGCGTCCAAGCTCAGTGACCAAGGGTGTCGCACACCCGACGGATGATTGCCGCGTCAATCAACCAGGGAGGAATGTGCGATGCAATCGTTTCGAGTGGGCAGGGGAATCCAGGTGGAAATCTGCAAGGCCAACCATCGCTCCGAGTGGTTTTCTTACAAGACAACAAAGACGAATCACTTTGACGAACCGATCGGCCGCACGCGATCGACCGTTGTCTTTCGCGACGGTCGTTGGCTGCTCCGCGTCAAGCCGCACGACGTCGAGATGTTTAACGGACTGCGTTGGATTCGACTGAAGTGAGTCGGTACCGCGGTGCTTCAACCATGGCGGGCACAGCATCCCCTACATCGCCACGGGCCTTCGGCCCGGATCGCAAGCTGGAAGCGTACGCCACGGCATGCGCTACGATGGATCGGCATCCGTGCCCACGATGTCCGCGACGTGCGAGACGCCGTCCCGCTCCATTAATTTCAGCAGCCCACGATTGATCCGGCGAACCACTCCCGGACCTTCGTACACCAGCGCCGTCAACAACTGAACCAGCGAGGCGCCCGCGCGGAGTTTGCGATAGGCATCCTCGGCGGTCACCACTCCGCCCGCGGCGATGATCCGATAACGCCGGCGATCCATTTTCCGGTACAGACTGACGATCCGCCCGTCCATCCATTCCCTTGTCGGCTTACCCGATATCGCGCCGGGCCAATCGTTCCAAATCTCGCGCGGCGTCGCCAAACCCGACCTCCGCCGCGACGACAAATTGAACATGAACCCGGCGACCGAATCGAAGCCATCAACGGTCTGCAAGATCCGATCGATTGCTGCATCGTCCCAGTCTGGCGAGAGTTTCAGAAACAGGGGGACGTCGATGGAAATCGATGCCAGTCGATCAAGTAGCTCGCGGAGGCGTCCCGGCGTGTCAAAAAAAGCTCGGCCATCAGAGGTGTTGGGACAGCTCAGATTCAGCATGAAATACGACGCACACGCCTGCAACGTTTCGGCCGCGGTGACGTAGTCCTGAATGATCTCGTCGTTGCTCAACGCGCCCAAACACTCGCCATGATTGGTGTTGACCAAGTTGATCCCCAACGGAGTGCTGATCGACTGGCCTTGCAATCGTTTCGCGACCGCGGCGGCACCGTCGTTGGGTAATCCGTAATGAACGCAGATCGCGTGATCGATCGGCAATCGCCATAAACGCGGTTTGGCGTTTCCCGCCGAGGGCATCGCCGAAACCGATCCAATTTCGAGGTGGCCGAACCCCAAGGACGCCATCGCCGCGACCGCGCGTCCCGATTTGTCGTACCCCGCGGCCAGACCGAGAGGATTCTCGAAAGAGATTCCGGCGACCTGGATGTTTAGCCGCGAATCTTCGACGCGATGCATCCGTGACGCACAGCGAAGCAGACCGGGAATTCGCGTGGCCACCGCCCCCCAGGCGATCGCTTGATCGTGCGCCCACTCCGGATCAAAGCGAAACAACAGTGGACGAAGGAGACGTTGATAGATCATGGGGCGATCAGCGACCGTGGTTCACGGCCCCGCTTCCAAGACCTCTGGACTGAGTGAAAGGGCACTGCCGGTGTGTCATTCTAACCGCCGATCTCAAGCATAAAATGGCCTGCAGGTGGAAAACGGTCGAACCATCGCCTGGGATCACCGATCCTGCGATCCGCCGGTCGTACTTGGCATGCTCAACTGTTAGCATGTCGTGGACCGGGTTTCCTTTCCTCGGCAACTTCCCACCGCTAACGATCCATGAACGCTTCCCAACGACTCTTCGATCGATTCGACAAAGCCGGCCCGTCATGGTTGCCGATCATCGTGCTGTCCCTGATCGGCTTGATTGCCACCATTGCCTGTGTGCACTCGATCGCCGGTCTGGGTGAATAAGCCCAAGCCCACGTTCATCGACCCACCAAGAAAAACGTCATGAATGACCCCAACCAAGTCGCCTTGGATGCCTTGCTCCAAGCCGTTCGTTTGGCACCTGAGAACATTGCGTTGGCGGACCACCTCGCCAAAACGCTGCTGCAAATGTCGCGGGCTGAGGAAGCCGCCCAGGTCTATCGAGATGCGCTCCATCATCACCCCGGCAACACCCAACTGCAACTCGGGCTCGCCGACAGCTACCGACGCGCCAATCGGCTTTCGCACGCACTGGCAATCCTTGAAACATTGGTCGCCGAAAAAAATCCGCCGGCCGAGGCGTTGTTGCTGCACGCCCGTGTGCTCCATGGCCAGGGCGAAACTCGATCGGCGATCAATCAATACAAAGACGCGATCGACGCCGACCCCGATCTGTCGGATGCGGCGTTCGAAAGCCTGCTCGGCCTGAACTTCGAATCCGAGTCCGACGAGTCCGCCCAGCGTACACCGGCCAGCTGGCTGGACGACGTTGACGAAGCGGGGTTCGACCAACAGGACATCGACGACGAATCATTCGCGGACCTGGAGACCCCGTCGATCAAGTTCGACGATGTCGGCGGCATGACCGATGTGAAAGAAGACATCCGCGTCAAAATCATCTATCCGCTGCAACATGCCGAGATGTTTGCCGCCTACGGAAAAAAAGTCGGCGGAGGCATTTTGATGTACGGGCCGCCGGGATGTGGCAAAACGATGCTCGCGCGGGCGACGGCCGGAGAAATCGATGCGGGATTCTTGAGCATCGGAATCAGCGATGTCTTGGACATGTGGGTCGGCAACAGCGAAAAGAACCTCCACAATCTGTTCCAGCAAGCCCGTCGCAACCGTCCCTGCGTCGTGTTCTTTGACGAAGTCGACGCGCTCGGTGCCAGCCGATCGGACATGCGTCGCAGCAGCGGCCGACATCTGATCAATCAGTTCTTGTCCGAGCTGGACGGCGTGGAGACGGACAATGACGGCGTCTTGTTTCTCGCCGCCACGAACGCACCGTGGCACTTGGACAGCGCGTTTCGTCGCCCCGGCCGATTCGATCGAATCATTTTTGTCCCGCCGCCGGACGCGGAAGCTCGCATCGAAATCTTGAAACTGGCACTTGCCGGAAAGCCGACGGAGAAGATCAACCTGGAAAAACTCGCCGCCAAAACCGCGGACTTTTCGGGTGCGGATTTGAACTCGGTCGTCGACACCGCGGTTGAAACGAAATTGAAGGAAGCAGTGAAAACGGGATTGCCCAAACCGATCACGACGGGTGATCTGATGTCGGCCGTCAAACGCTGTCGACCGAGCACCGGCGAATGGTTTTCCACCGCACGCAACCACGCGCTCTATTCCAACGAAGGCGGTGCTTATGACCCGATTTTGGACTACCTGAAGATCAAGCGATGACACAACGCTACGACCGCGCCCAGCTGCTGATCGGCCAAGGGCGATTTGATATGGCCGAGCGTGAGATCCGTCAGATGCTGGCCGAGAATCCTGATGACGGATTCGCCCATGCGCTGTTGGCGATCTGCGCCGCCACCGATGAATCACGCTACGAAGACGCAACCCGCGAAGCCGAGTTGGCCGTCGCGGCGGAACCGGACGCCCCGTTTGTGCATTTCGTCCGCAGCCGAGTGCTTTGGAAACGGAACCATTTTGACGAAGCCTACGAAGCGATCTCACAAGCCATCCGGCTGGACCCTTACGACGCCGACTACTTCGCACAAGCGGCGCAAATTAAATTGGCGACCCGCGACTGGTCGACCGCGCTGAGTCTGTCCGAACAGGGACTCGCCATCGACCCGGAATCCGCCGGCTGCAACAACATCCGCACGATCGCGTTGGAACGTCTCGGCCGCACCGGAGAAGCGCTTCAATCGGCCGCCAAAAACCTGAAGAACAGCCCCGACGATTCGTACGCACACTCGTCGCACGGCTGGGCACTACTGAACTCGGGCAAGTACCAGGAAGCCCAAAATGCGTTCCGCGAAGCGTTGCGATTGGACCCGACCAACGAACTGGCCCGCGAAGGAATGATCGACGCGATCAGCAGCCGCAGCCTGCTGTTTCGCTCGGTCCGAAAGTTCCACATCGCGCTCAGCCGACTTTCTCGGAAACATCAATTCGCGATCATCTTCGGAGCCTGGCTGTTGATCCAAGTGCTCAGTGGTGCCGGCGACAGCGTGCCATGGATTCGGCCCTTCATCCCGCTGATCTTGATGGCATACATGGTGTTTGCCGTCCTGACGTGGACCTCCGACGCGATCTTCAACACGTTGCTGCGGTTTCACCATTTCGGGCGTCACCTGCTGACGTCTCGAATGATCTGGCGATCCAATCTGGTGGCATCGTGTTTGATCTGCGCCGCTGGCGGGGCGATCTACTCGATTGCGATCGGTGGCTGGTTTGCCGCTGCCGTGGTCGCGTTCTACTGGACGCTGATGTGCGTCCCGGTCACCGCCGCCTTTGCGATGCCGACCTCCAAACGCGGTCTGTTGATCGGGGGACTGGGGCTGCTGGTCGGACTGCTTCCGGTCTACGGCGTCGTTCAATCGGTCGCCCAAGACAGCGGCGTCCCGCTGGCCCGAGCGTTCCGAAATTTCAACTGGAGCATCATCGGACTGCAGGTCGCGGCGGGTTACCTGGCCGTCGCCCAGAATCGCAGGTGATCGGCTTCCTTACCAGGATTCCTTGGAACTCCCGTCGGGACCTTCCAGCAGCGACTCTTCGGGCGCTCGAATATCGCTATTGGGCAATCCATCGGGATACTCCTGCTTGATCCTGGCGATGGCATTGGTCGCGACGGCCAAGTGTTGTTTCTTTGTTTCGTCATAAAAGGCCCTCGCCGCACCAGGCAGTTTGGGTTGCCCGTGCAAGGGTTTGTCCGAGACACACAACAGCGTGGCGTTGGGAATTCGATATCGAAAACCATTGGCGGCGACCGTGGCCGATTCCATGTCGACGGCGATGCTGCGGCTGACTCGCAAATGATCCAATGCCTTGCGCAGCGAAAGCTCCCAATTCCGATCCGCCGTCGTGTAGACCGCACCGATCCGGTAAGGCAATTCCGCTTCGTCGAGCGCGCTGGCCAGTGCGCGATTGAGCAAAAAACTGGGCGTGATCGGCACCGCCGGCGGCAAGGCTTCGTCCAGCAAGTGATCGCCCCGCATGTAGCCTGATGCCAAAACAAAGTCGCCGATCTCTTGATGGTTCCGTACCCCCGCACAGTGCCCCACCATCAACACCGCGTCCGGACGCAGCACCGCCAAATGATCCGTCAAGTTCTTGGCGTTGGACGGACCGACCCCGATGTTGACGATGCTGATGCCGCGATTGTCCGGTTCCCGATGATGCAGCGTCGGCATCTGCACATCGTCACGCTTGGACCGCTCGCAATCCGGAAACTGACGAATGAACGCCGCGATGTGCATGTTGTAGTTGGTCAACAGCACGTAACGTTGAAAGTCTTCCGCATTGGTCCCGGTGTAATGCTCCAGCCGCTTGATCGACAACTCGCTGCGTTCGGGGCCGAACAAAAAGACCTTCTTGCGGGTCAAATCAAAATCGGTCTCATCAATCATCTCCAACAACTGTGGAGAATTCAAATCGACCCGCGGACGCGAACGCGCGATCGTGATTTCCGCACCACGCCGGGCCAGCTTCAGTAACTCGCGGCGCAAGTACCAGCGATAGGCGCGCGGCCGGGCGATCTTGCCGGACAACTCGGGATTGTGCTTGGACCAATGCCGATAGACGGTCAACTTGGAATAGAAACCGTCGGCATACGTTTCCTCCATCTGCTCGCAAGCAGCGGCGATCTGCTCACCGAGCCCCTGTTCGGACACATTCGGATCGATTCGAAAGGTTTCATGCATGAACGCAATTGTGAACGATCTCCGATCCGCCGGCTAGTCGAGTCGCAGCGTGGGCCATGCGGTGCATGCCACCGGGCACGCGCGGTGATGCTCACATCGCGCTCGCTCGGCAGGTGCGGTGTGTCCCACCACGTGGAACTCTGGTCAACGACCGAATCGAATCAGCAAGAGATCCAGGTCTTTCAGATGAACGATCGTCACGGGGCGGCGCGGCAACGACAGGGCCTTGACTTGCCCAGGAGGTTCTACTGCGGCTGTCGTTGGCGGACGCTGTTCGCGGGGAACGGCGACTATCCTTTTCATCACCTCCAATTGTAATTCTGGTTTCCCATAGACCACCAGTTGGCGTCGTTCGGCAAAATAAATCATCCTCTCGACGGGGACGACCGATGCAAACTGGGCTAAAACGTCCGGTGGAAATCCATCGGGAATCGCATGGGTTTGCAGCTTGGCAACCGTCGACGTCGACTCTGACCGCTCCTGCGCCGATGTGTTTCCAGACCCGACAATCAACGCCAGCAACAGTGCTGAACAACACAAATATCGGCTGCAACGATTCATTGGGACTCCTTGGGCATGCGACCTTCCTCCCGTGTAACCCCGCCGCCGGATCGATGTTCCGCGAATTGCACTTGGGAGGTGAGATGGTCCGTCGGGGCGGGATCGACCAAAATGGGACCAACTCATCGCATTCGGGTTATCATTGCGTCGAGACGGGCATCGCCTCGCCCGTCGTTGCCCCGGTATTCCAACATTGGCCCCCCTCATGAACGTTCTGCAGTTCGCGGCATCGCTATCGGTGCTGGCATTGACTTCCATCACGGCGATCGCCGAACAGCCGTGGATCATCGACCCGCACACCCATTTCAAGGGTCGCGAGCAGATCGCCCTGGAAAATCAAACGGTCAAACGCGAACCTCAGAACACGCTCGGCCACGTCGTCGTTCCCGAGGACTACCGCGAACTCGCCGATCGACTGGGCATTCAATCCACGTTGGTCGTTGAGGCCGTCGACCAGGACCAACCCCAATTCAACGACTGGCTGCTCGATCAAGCCAAGTCCGATCTCGTTTGCGGCTATGTCGCTCGCGCTGACCTCTCATCGGAAGATTTCCAAACGCATCACCGGCGGTACAAGCAGACCGGCTACCTGAACGGTTATCGATTTCGGTTCGATGAACTTTCCGGTTACCTCAAGAACGAAACGGCGCGCAAGAATCTTGCGACGCTCCAAACCGATGGAATGGTCGTTGATCTGCTGATCGAACCGAGCCACGCAGACGACGTCGCCGAGTTGGCCGCCACATTTCCACGGCTAAAGATTGTGATCAATCACTGCTTTCGCGCGAACATGGTCGATGGCAAGGTGAGCGATCAATGGAAACAGGCGGTCGCCCGTTGCGCGACGTTTGAAAACGTCTTCATGAAAATCTCCAGCATCGTCAACTTCGCCGGCACCAAGCCGTTCGTCGAACAAGCCCCCACCGATCTGCAAACGTACCTCCCTGTGCTGGAACCCTGCTTTGCGGCGTTCGGCGAAGACCGAGTGATCTTTGCGACCAACTGGGGCGTCAGCACGCACTTCGGCAGCGTCGACGATGTGGTTCGAATCGTGCAGGAGTTCTTGGCATCCAAAGGAGACTCGGCGCTGCGAAAGGGCATGCGTGACAACGCGATCCGAGTCTATGGGATCAACCCGCAGCACCTACGGTGACTCGGCCGGCTGCAATTCCCAAGACCAGTACTTCAGGTGTTCCTCATGCGCGTCGAGTTGGTCGACATCGATCGGCTCGGACGGCGTGCTGTCGCCGGGGCTTTGCGGGTCAAATCCCCAAACCTGTGCCTTGCCGTCGATCACGCGGAAGCCGAAGGGCACGTTGCCGGTCGGATCGATCGGGCCCAAGGTAGCGTCCAAGTCCGCGGCAGTCAGTTCGTCCAAACTGGCGGGCCAGCGGTCATGACGTTTTTCGAACAGCCGGAGCCCGATGCCGATCTTGGCGATCCGATTCTCCATCGCCGAACGCACGAACGCTTTGCCGGCCGCACCGAGCGCCGGAACCGTCAGGCTGGTCACGATCGTCTCCAGCTTTTTCAGCCAGCCGGCCCGTTGGATTTGCTGATTGAAATCCGAATCGAGTGCGGCCGTGTGAATAAAGAAGTCAGACAGGTCATCGGTGGTGATCGATTCGGCTTTCTCCATGATCTCCAATGAAGCGAGGGCATCGATCGGCCGTTGGTTGAATCCTCCCGGCGGCATCCCGACGTCTTCCCCAAGACGCTGCAAATCATCGAAGACCGGTTGCGACATGGCGCGTTCTCCCACGATGGCGAGCCGGTAACGAGTCCCGAAATCGTCAAAGGCGCGCAATTGCTCGAGGATTTTTTTCAGCTGCATCTCGTCGAACAGATCATGCTCGATCGCTACCTTGACGTGTTTCAACGCCATGGAGTGAATCGCAATCACCACGAGTTGCGAAATGATGAGCGGCTCTTTTTCGAACGCCCGAGCCACGCCGAGCATGGCCATCATGCTGCCGAACGCTTGCCGGCGATCATCACGCCGGAGCGCGTCTTCAAACTCCAGTGACAGCAATCTCGCCACGCTGCGTGAAGACTGGACGTATGGCAACAGGGTGTTGAAGGAATCCATCTGGATGTCCGTCCAAATCGGGCCCGTCCCCTCGGTGATGTCATGAATCTCTTCACGCAGCTCCGCCCACTGGCCAAGAAACTGTCGCACTTCATCGTCAAAGCGATAGGGTTGACCATAAACGTAATCGGCATCCTCTTCGGTAATGCCAACCACGGGGACGCCACGACAGGAATTCTCAAACGCCTGCGACTGGATTTCCTCCAAGACGTTCATCCAGCGTTGCGATTTTTCGTGCCCCATGGTTCGGACACGAAAGGCTTCCATGGATGCGTCGTCAATCGGCAGCCCCCGCGCACGGATTTCTTCGCGGCGATCAGCAACTTCGGCGCTGGCGGCCGAGCGTCGTGCGGCCCACCATGTCAGCGGACCGCCGCACAGCAAGACGGCGAGTCCGAGACAGACCATCAGCGCAATGAGGGTTCGTTTGCTTGACGATGATGATCTGGGTGATGCGTCAGACGCCATGGGGGCAACCCGTTTTGCAACGATCGATTCGATAGATTGGTGTCCGAACCATTCTAACGACGTGAGCGTGCCGGCGCAGCCTGGTACGATGCGGTTGCTCGCGCATTGAATCCCCGGCTACAGTCAATCCAAAGCTGCATTGCAATGGTGCGCCCCCTTTCCGATTGGAATCGGCCCAGTGAGAACAGCCGGTCGACAAAGTCTCGGTCACGAATCCCATCCACCATCCATCCCTGTCGGCGCGTTGTCCATGTCCAGCACGACTTCAAACCAGACGAGCACGACAATCCAATGTCTGCCGCAAGGCGTGTGTTCGTGGAATTATTATCTGAAGGGAGACGTTCTCAACGGAGAAACCAGGCTGCGATCGTCCAGCGAGCAGGGTTCAATCGTAGTCGACGGCGTCGTTTTCGCGGTCAAGAAACAGGGCGTGTTTAGTGGACATTGGACGCTGGAACATGAGGGAACCGAAGTCGCCTCGGCGCAAAAACAATCGGTGTTCTGGCGATCCTTTGACATCGATGCGCCGGGCGGTCCGCTGTTGCTGGCCACTGATTCGGCATTCACACGCTGCTATACGCTACGGCGAGGCGAAGAATCAATCGCCACGATGCGGCCCAATCATCCGTTGACCCGCCGCGGCAAGATGGAGATTCTGACGTCCGACTGGGACTCCCCGACCGTGGTTTTTTCGTTTTGGCTCGTCGCGCTGATCTGGCGACGTTTGGCCCAGAATAATTGAAGTCACCTGGGGAAACTCGTCGTCGCGACGCGAACGGTTGCTCCACACGTACAGAGTGGTCGCCGTCCCGCCGGAAGATTCATCGGCTCATTTGAAACAGCCATTGAGTTCGGGCACCGCGACTTTGAGCGCCTTGATGATCAGCTCTGCGGTCGCGGCGGCTCCTGCGGGACTGAAATGGGTGGTGTCGCTAGGATTGAAGTTGTACTGCCGGCTTTCCTGGGGGCCGATTGTGTTGTGATGGTTCACACTGATGCCATACAGATCAACAAACGGCACCCCCTGCTGCTTCGCAACGAGTTGAGCCGTTGCGGCGTACGACGGCAGGGCGGCTTTCAACGTTGCTTCCCGAGGCAGGATCGTTCCGTCGTCGCCGAAATTCCGACGCGTGACCGAACTGAAAACGATTGGCTTGACGCCGGCCAGCTTCGCCCTTTCGACGTATGAAGTCAGCTTGGTTCGATAGACGTCCGGGCCGTAACGCTTCTGGTCGTTGTGGCCGAATTGAATGATGACATAGTCCGGCTTCTGCTGCAGCAACTCGTCAAATTTTTTCGACAAGGACTCAAGTGTGGCTCCATTCTTTGCGAAATGAAGCACTTTCGTTTGCTCCGTGCAGCGGTCTTCAAACGCGGGACCCCATCCATACGTCGTCGCGACGGTCGAGTCACCGATCAATCCGATTCTCAGGGGATGAGCTTGTGCCATCACCGCTTGCCCACCGAGGAACAAGCTTGTCAACGCAAACGAAAGTTGTAGTACGTATTTGCTCACGAGAGGGATTACCTTGGTCGTTGATTCGTTCGTTTCGCCACAGCTTTGATCGCACGGGTCATTGTGAGGAGTCTTTCGTGGCCTGGATGGGGCTGGTTCGCGAGCCCGATTCTGGCAGCCCGCCGCAGAGTGCCGTCATCGGCCGGATCGGGGCTGCCACACCACAGCGGCGCGCGGCGACATAGAATAGTCGTTTAAAATCGGTTGCCAGCCGATTTTCTTTTTGAGGTTTTGGGGTCCGGATCGGTCTAAGGGGATGTCGCTAACCACCGAGTTTCATGATGGATGCCGCGTTTGACAGTCTGTTCGAAGATCGTCGGGTCTGTCAACGCACATCCACGCGGCGGGCGTCGATGCAAGAATCGCTGACCGAACCCGAATTTTCCCGAGCGGTCTCGGCGGGTTTGCCCAAACTGATCGCGATCGCACGACGGCTGTCCGGAAATGAGGACATCGCGGCCGAGGCGGTTCAAAACGCATTGCTGAAAGCTTCCAAATCATGGCGCCAATTTCGAGGCCAATCGCATGTCGACACGTGGCTCACCAAAATCGTGATTCACGCCGTTCGCGATGGGATGGCCGCCCAACGACGCCGGCAAGAAAACCTGCCTCCGCCACCAGACATCCAGCGTGATGGACACAGCCGATGCGATTCGCAAAGCGAGAATCTGGTCACCCCGGAACGCGGCCCGACTCAACAGGTGCTCGACGCCGAGGTGCGCAGCGTGGTTGCGGCGGCCGTGCGAGAGCTGCCGGATCGACAACGCGAGGTGTTTGGTCTGATGGTGTGGCAAAACATGACCGCACGTGAAGTCGGGCAATTGCTGGACATCACGCCGCAAACGGTTCACGCCAATTTGCATGCCGCGCGGAAACGACTGCGTGAATTGCTCGAGCCCTTTGTTCTCGACGATCGGGATTGACCACTATGAATCCAGATAAACTTGATCAACTGCTCCGCGCCAGCGATCCGGCGGACGCCCCCGACCACTCCGGCGCCGTCGATCCATTGCTGCGTCAAAGTGAGCAACAGTGGACGGTGTTGTCGCGACGACGTGTCGTGCGGCGAAAACGTGTGACGCTCTGCTTGGCTGCGATGGGGCTGTTCGTGATCCTGGGTGGGGCGGCCATGTGGGTTCGAAACGACCCCGGACAACAAGACACCTCCGTCGCCGCCGTCACCGTGCCGGATTCGTCGACCAACCACGCCCCGACGGACTTAGCAGACGCAGCCACCGCGCAGCGACGGCCGAGTCCGATCGACGCCCCCGATCAGCCCAAGACGCATGCCGGTGTCGTTTCACCGTCCCCGTCGCCCAGCCCCAAAGGCAAACGGACTCAATCCAGTCCGCCCCGACCGGAACCGGTCCCTCAACCTGCCAAGCTCGCCCGCACACCGGCGCGCCCCGGTCAGCCCGTCATCGATCATGAACAGCGATTGGCCGAGTTCGCCGCATTCGTCGATCGAGCCGGAGAAGTCGACAGCGATTCGTGGCGTCAATCACGCGACTATCTCGCTCATCAAGACGCCCGCTCGCAGCGCGCCGCGGTTTCGCTCGTGCCGCAGCTGGTCGACCCGCAGCAGAGAAGAAAGGCGTTTGATCTGGTGTGCGCCGCTGCCGCCGATTCGCAACGCGCGGTTCTGTTTCATTGGCTGTCGCATCGGTCGGTCCGGGCGATGGCTTTCGAACGCTTGGCCACCGAGGCCACGGTGGGACAGTCGATCGAGTTGATTCGCTACGCGCAAGACGATCCCGATCGAACGCGACTGTGCCGAAACATTGCAGCGTCTCCGAATCCCGAAGGCGTCGAGGTGTTGCTGGAACTGGCCCAGGACGCGCGTTGGAGGTCCGCAGTCGGGGCAGCGTCTCGAGAACTCCATCGGTCACACCTTCAAACACTGATCATGCGCATGCGCGAACGCAATGCGCCGGTACGAACCGCCGCGGCCTTTGTGTTGGCATCGGTTCCAGGCGAACAGCTCGATCAAGTGCTCGCGTCCATGATCCTGCGCGGCCGATTTCGCCAGCCCGCCTACCTGGTGCTGCTGTCGCGAAACACGCCGCAGGCCCGAGCGTTTTTGGCACAAGCCGCTGCTCGTCAAGATTTGACGCCGGCACTCGTTTCGGCCCGCATGCACTTCGCCAACATTCAACCCACCCTTCAACAATGGATCGAAGACTCCAAAGGAACCCCTCATGAACGCTCTAACACTTCGCAGCAACAATTCTCGGATGCTCTGGACGACTACCGCTGTGCTCGCCTGGCTGACACTCGGCATGACATCGGCTGACGCCCAAGTCGGCGGGGGCGCCCCCTCGGCACCGTATGTGACCAAGGTCTACAACATCGCCGATCTACTGGACGCCCCTAGCATGTTGGCCGACGACGCGGAAGAAGCCGGCAAGACCGTTCGGACGTCCGTCGGCGGGTTTGGCGGCGGAATGGGTGGCGGATTGGGAGGCATGGGTGGCGGCATGGGAGGCGGAGGCGGAGGCGGCATGGGAGGCGGAGGTGGCTTCTTCCGAATCCCCGACAACATCCTGCCGCAGCTCGACGGAGGCATGGGTGGCGGAATGGGGGGAATGCCCGGTCCCAGTCCAACCTATCTGCCCAGTCGTATGACCCGCGAAGCCTTGGAACAAGTGGTGCTTGACCATCTGTCTGATGATGACACCGCGTGGCTGACCATTGACGGCGCCGGTGGCAAACTGTCGATCGTCGCATCGATGATGATCGTCACGCACACACAAGCCGTCCACACCAGGGTCACGCAGCTGTTGGACTTGCTGCGAGTGGGCAACAACACCAGCCCCACGGTTCAAGTCGACGTGCGGATCGTGGAAGTCGGGTCCGAGCAATCGGCGACGGCGCTCGCCTCGGACGCGGCGTCCCTCGAAAAACTTGCCAACGATGCTTCGGCGGCGCGGCTGTCGCTGCGTTGCGATAACCACCGGGTCGCGAAAGTTTCATCGGGCTTGCGTCGCAGTTATGTGGTTTCCTTGACCCCCGTGGTGGGATCCAACGGAACCATCGACGTCAACACCGGCAATCAGACCGCCTACCGTCCCGAAACCTATTCACCGCTGCTGGGACTGTTCGGAAGAATCAAACCGGAGATCGACGCGGACGGTAAAAAGGGACGACTCCACCTGGGAATCCAACTCGCCTCTGGCCCCGAAGAAGTCGTTGCGGCGACGTTCGGCACCGGACAGTCGATGGACCGTGTAGAACTGGAAACCGCCGAGCTGGCCACTTCCATCGCCACCGTTGCCGACAAGTGGACCTTGGCGGGTAGTGTGGCCGTCACCAGCCCCACCTCCAGCATCACGTCTGGCGAAGCCCTGTCGCACCTGGCCATGCTCGTCCGCTGGCACGTGGTGGAGTGAGGGACGGCCTGTCCATTTCAGCCCGCACGCGTTAGCGAGGGGCCGCACGGCGTCCGTCGCCTCGCCCTACGAAGGACGCAACGGCATCCCATCCTACTTCGCCTGCGGTTCTGTGGCGGAGCCTTGGAACCGATGCCGCGTCTCGCTACGCTTAACCTCCATCGACTTGCTGTGCTCTCCTACGGGATGCCTGTTGTCGCGGCGAAGATTGCGGACCAACCACCAGAGATTCGATAGATGATTATTGGCGTTCCCAAGGAAGTGAAATCCGATGAATACCGCGTCGCCCTGCTGCCGGTCGGCGTCGAAGAATTGGTGGCCCGCGGTCACCGTGTGATCGTCGAATCCTCCGCGGGACTGGGATCGGGGCTCCCCGATCACGACTACCTGCGGGCCGGAGCGGAAATGGTCGCGTCGGGTGCGGACGTGTTCGAGCAGGCCGACCTGATCGTGAAAGTCAAAGAACCACAACCCGAAGAGTTTGCCTTGATCCGCTCGGGCCAATTGCTCTTCACCTACTTTCACCTCGCCGCCAGCCGCGAGTTGACCGATGCGATGATCGACACCGGCGCGACGTGTTTCGCGTATGAAACCTTGCGTGACAGCAAGGGGCGTTTGCCGCTGTTGACGCCGATGAGCGAAGTGGCCGGGCGGATGAGCATTCAACAAGGCGCCAAGTACCTCGAACGCCCCCAGATGGGTCGCGGCATCTTGCTGGGCGGAGTGCCCGGAGTTCCGCCGGCACACATCACGATTCTCGGCGGTGGCATCGTCGGCTCCAACGCGGCAAAGATCGCGGCAGGCTTTCAAGCCGATGTCGCGATTCTGGATGTCGACCTGGATCGGTTGCGTTATCTCGACGACATCATGCCCGCCAACGTCAATACGTTGTACAGTGATCGCCACACGATCTTGGATCAAATCCAGCGAGCCGATCTGGTCGTCGGTTCGGTGCTGATCCCCGGTGCCAAAGCGCCTCAACTGGTTCGCAAGGAAGACCTGCGTTTGATGAAACCGGGAAGCGTCGTGATCGATGTCGCCGTCGATCAAGGGGGCTGTATTGAAACCACACGTCCGACGACGCACAGCAACCCGACCTACATCGTTGACGATGTCGTGCATTACTGTGTCGCCAACATGCCCGGCGCAGTGGGCCGCACCAGCACGTTCGCGCTGTGCAACGCGACGATGCCCTGGGTGATCCGCCTGGCGGAACTCGGCGGCCAAGCCGCGATCGACGCCGCCGGCCCCTTGCGAGAAGCCGTCAACGTGCACCAAGGCGCCATCACCAACGCGGCCGTCGCCAACGCCTTCGGGATGACGCATTCCGGCTGGTAGAATCGCGACGTCACCATCCTGCGCTGGTGTGCAGGCTTCAGCCGCTCATTTCGCTGCTCCGCAGCGACCGGGAATCGCCTAAAGGCTAGACACCAACCTGCGCTGGTGTGCAGGCTTCAGCCGCTCATTTCGCTGCTCCGCAGCGACCGGGAATCGCCTAAAGGCTAGACACCAACCTGCGCTGGTGTGCAGGCTTTAGCCGCTCATTTCGCTGCTCCGCAGCGACCGGGAATCGCCTGAAGGCTAGACACCAACCTGCGCTGGTGTGCAGGCCTTAGCCGCTCATTTCGCTGCTCCGCAGCGACCGGGAATCGCCTGAAGGCTCGACACCAACGTGCGCTGGTGTGCAGGCTTTAGCCGCTCATTTCGCTGCTCCGCAGCGACCGAGAATCGCCTAAAGGCTAGACACCAACCTGCGCTGGTGTGCAGGCTTTAGCCGCCCATTTCGCTGCTCCGCAGCGACCGAGAATCGCCTAAAGGCTAGACACCAACGTGCGCTGGTGTGCAGGCTTTAGCCGCCCATTTCGCTGCTCCGCAGCGAGTGGGGATGCGCCTAACCCGGATATTGCATCCGCTTATTCGACTGCCCCTATAGCGCGAAAGCCTTAGTTCGTGTATCTATTGGAGTTACGACACTTCATAGACCACAAAACCAAGGCTTTCGGCAATGACAAAGCGTAAACGAAATCGTCCCGCATTGAAACGCCTCAGAAGGCAGGCCGTTGAGGTAGATTTCGACGGCGGATCGCTCACTTCCGATGGGGGCCTCGTCCTGCTTCGCGAAGTCGACAAAAAGCTCAATTTGATCAAGCGGATCGACCAAGCGATTCACGACCCGCGTGATCCGATTCACACCGTTCATTCTCAAGCGGAAATCCTTATCAGTCGAATCTTTGCGATCGCGGCCGGATACGAAGACGCAAACGATCAACAGCAGCTTCGCGATGATGCCGCCTTTCAAGTCGCCGCCGGACGGCCCCCTCGAATCAATGACAGGTCGGATGACGATTGGGATCCCACTCTGGCGAGCCCCTCGACTCATTCCCGATTTGAAAACCGAATCACCAAAAAAGAACTCTTCGAACTCAGCAAGATCCTCGTCGACATTTTTCTTGACAGCTTCGACACCCCGCCTGATGAAATCACACTCGATCTAGACGCAACGGACGACAAGGTACACGGCGATCAAGATAAAAAGGCTTTCAATGCCTACTACGACAGCTATTGCTTCCAACCTCTGTACGTGTTTTGCGGCGACCAACTTCTCGTCTCGTATCTTCGTCCAGCCAACCTCGGTGATGGCCATCACGCACGCGGAATCACAAAATTGCTTGTTGCAAGGATCCGCCAACGATGGCCTCGGGTCAAAATCACCCTTCGTGGTGACGGAGGTTTTGCGATCGAACGCCTCATGCGCTGGTGCGACAAAAACGATGTCCACTACGTCTTTGGTTTGCCCAAGAATAAGGTTTTGGTCAAGCAAATTGCCTGCGAAATGACTCGCGCAAGAGTCGAGAGATTCCACCGTGGTGGCAAACAAGCCTTTTACAAGTGGTTTCGCTATCGCACCGGCAGGACGTGGGACCGCCATCGCTGGGTGGTCGGCAAAGCAGAGTATACCGCCAAAGGCCCCAATCCTCGCTTCGTCGTAACAAACTGTTTCTCAAGTGACGACATTGTCGACACGACCTACCATCGACCGATGGTCGATGGCAAAAGGCAGCCGCTACAAGTTAAGACTCCAGGGACATGGTGCTCTGTCGCTTATGACCCGGAGAAGTTTTATCGAGAGCACTACTGCATGCGTGGCGAGATGGAGAATCGGATCAAAGAGCAACAGCTTTGTCTGTTCGCTGATCGCACCAGTTGCACCCGTTTTATTGCCAATCAGTTCCGCGTGATGCTTTCATCATTTGCTTACGTTCTACTCGATGGGTTGCGTCGCCTGGGCCTGAGTGGAACGAAACAGAGTCGTCTACGTGTGGACACGATTCGATTGCGACTGTTGAAAATAGCAGCCCGAGTTCGAGTGACTTGTCGTCGGGTGGTATTTCATCTTTGCAGCCATTGCCCCTGGGAACCGCTGTTCAATCAGGTGCTGGCACGTCTGTGCCGTAGCGATTAGCCACTCCCATCGCATCGTGTGGCACCGCGCAGCGACTTCCGGTCGTCTGGGGGTAGGGGGCCCTCTGCCCGCAGCGAATCGATTGCAGCAAAAACCGGCTATCGTGGACAGCCTCGCCGTAACTCAGTCTAAAATCAGAGTCAACCAGTCAGCGGATGCAATATCCGGGCTAAAGGCTAGACACCAACCTGCGCTGGTGTGCAGGCTTTAGCCGTTCGGTTCGCTGCGTAGCAGCGACAGGGAGTCGCCTGAAGGCTTGACACCAACGTGCGCTGCATCCCTTGTGACGTGAGCCTGTGATGTTCGTACCTGAACCCGTTCGGACAACGCACTAGGCGTCGACATTCATCAGTTCGCAGGCTTCCTCGTACCCCGGCGCGGGCGTCCCGTATTCGCTGGCCGAAACCCTGGCCAACCCGACCAAATGACGCCACCGCATCGACGGTCGCGTTTTGGCAAACTCTTCGGTCACCGTGCGGTAGTACTTTTCCGCATGCAACGCTCCGTCTTGGCTGGTCGCAAAGGAGAGCAGCACATCAAACAGCGGCCGCGGAGAACCACCAAGTTCTCCATACCGCTGTGCGGCAGCGGCGGCGAGCGCTTGATCGCGGCCACGGACCGCACCTTCAGTTATCTTTAAGAGCTCCGATTGATCGTCGATCGCTTCCACGGCGTCTTGTTTCAACGGCCACCGTTCCGGGCGGACATGCGGGCTCTGACCGGCGGTGTGATAAGCGCCGACGATCAAACTGGCCATCGTGTTGCGTTGATCACTGACCGCGGCAATGTTGCGCCACGCGTTGGCGGCATCGGACGCGTGGACGCCGACCGATGCGCCGTGGACGGACCCTTTGACCTTGTCACCGTCTTGATCCCGTGACCGTCCCGGGTCGTGCAGCAACAGCAAATTGGCAGCGATCGACATCGCTTCTCCGATCTGGTCCGGCTCGTAGCCTTCGGCCAACACTTGGGCGGCCGCGTCCGCCGCTTGGCTGCGATTGCTCCGGAAAAACGTCCACGCCAATTCCTCGATCCATTGGTCGTCTCCTCGCCGCGTGCCGACGGGCTTGCCGATCAACTTGTACTGATCGAGCAGCTTGGGCAGCAGCACCCATAGTTCAGGATCCGGTCGTCCCTTTTCGAGACGATTCTTGGAATCCTGCAAACAGAACTGGACCGACTGACGCAACAGCGTACTGGCATGTTGCTGGCCGATCAGATCGATCGCCAGCCAGGCTCGCCACGCCAGCACCACGCGGTGGACGTTCGCGTCATCTTGAACGGGAAACTGCACCTTGTTGAAGATCCGCTGAGCCGGTTGGTCCGCCATCGACGCCATGATCCGCTCCGCCTGCTCCACATCCGCCTTGCGCGTCGCCGCTTGCAATGCGTGCCCGGTCGGTCGAGCCCCCTCATGTTTTAACGTATCGAGACGTTTGAGCACTTCACGGCTCGACCCGCCGAATTGTTGGATCCGATCGGTATTTCGGTAGAGAACCTTGAGGATCGGAAGCGCCCGTCGTTCACTCGGCAGCTCCGTCGACATCTCCAGGGCAGGTGAAAGCGCCATGAAGGTATGGAATCCGACATAGTCATGGCCTCCAAACGTACGTGCATTTGCCAGAGCCCCGGCGGCGATTAATGTCCGCAACTCAGTGCCCCCGTCGATGCGATCGAGCAAAACACGCTGCAATCGATTCAACGGTGTCTCCTGCATCAGCGCGACCAACGGCTCCATGTCGCCGAACGTCAACCGACCGTCGTGATCCTCCGCGCAAGCCGACGAGATTCCCAAATCCCCGGCGAGAGAGGCTCCCAGGCTGCCCACCAACATCCCGCTTCCAACCTTGGCCAAAAATCGGCGGCGATCGTCAAACTGCATCGTTCTTCTCCGGAAAGAGTCTGAAACCTGTCACGCAGCAGAAGCTTTCGCGGGCAATTGAGACCGCGAGTCGCATTCAACCTAACACACGCCGCAGTCGGAAGCGAATTCCGCATCGCCAGCGTGCCGTCCCCGACACCGTTCAGTGAAGCGTCGTTTCCTCAGGGGAGGGCCCGTAGGCTCGCGCCAAACGGCTGATCTTCGTTTGATATCAGCCGGTTCGCGCCAGCGTCCGGGCCCCATCAGTGATGTTCACTTAGCGGTATTGGGCTCGCGCCAGACGGCTGAGATTCGTTTGTTATCGCCCGACGGAGTCACGCTCGAACGGGCCGATGGACGTGTAGGTTTCTCGACCGTTCTTGACTTTGCTCCACGGCCAGATCTCGGTGCGCCAAACTTCCTGGTTCTGATAGCTGGCAACAAACCTGACACTGTTCATTCGCACCAACGCAAATTGCCACTGTGGTTTAGCTCCGCCCCGTTTTGCCTCGACCATTAAAAACACCTCCGGATCGGTGCCTTGGACAAAGACAAAGAGCATGCCATCGATGACATCGGACGCGTCACCGCCATAGCGGAAGACCGGCTGAGCGAGCAGACGCAGCTGCCGCGAAACACCATCCCGGTCCGTCTTTTCAATTTGAAAGTCCCTGGAAATGGCCCGCGCGTGACGCAGTCGGACCGCCGGAGAATCGGCAACCGAAGGCGACTGGGCAACCGGATGCCATCGCACCCCTGGAGCCGATGTCGTCCAAACGCGCACACCACCACGTGAGACGACCAGCGGTTCGCTCGAAACGGAATGGAATTCGTGAGAACCGTGTGTCATCGGCGAATACCATTGAAAGAGCGAGCCGATGACTTGTGGACGCCCCTGATCGGTCCACAGATAAACGTTGCCGTAAACTTCTCCGGCAACCGGATTGGACCACTTTAAGATCGATGCCGGATGCAGTCGAAGGGTCCGCGGCGATGACCCGGCGATCTGCATGTCATACTGACGAGCCGCGTCCGTGGTGATCCGAAGGGCATCGGCGACACGAGCCTCGGTCCCCGTCGCATCAAGTGTCGCATCGTCCGCTTCCGCAGGCCCCATCACGCAAACGGCCAACACCAGCACCAACCAGCCGGCCCCGACGCATCGAGGCCCGACGACGCATCGAGGCCCGACAAGCCCGCCCGCCACAAGCCACGGCGACGTTGTTTGACTCATCACGAAACTCCGGCAGATGGGGACGGTTCTGATTCAGACCTCGATGAGATTCGTGTTCAGCCTACCCGCTGCGCGACAGGCATTCAAGACACTTTGTCTATTCAGCTGAGTGATGTTTTTTCTGCATCAAGATGTCATCCCGCCGGCCGGCCCGCTAAAACGGACCGTAATACCGTTCGTTCCAGTAGCGGAATCCGTGCAAAAACCACCGGCAGAACCGATGAAATTTCGATTACGCACGTTGCTCGTCCTGGTCACGGTGTGTGGCCTTGCGGTCGCCTGGAGCCTGCTGATCGCAAACCAAAAGGAAAAACGCCGACTTCATCAAACGTCCTTCGAGGAACTTGACGATCAGGTCGCAGCGCTGGACAGCGAACTCAGTCGGCGTCTGATGCAAATCCCCAGCGTGATGGATCAACTCCAGGCCGCCAATCCCATCGATCCGCCGATGGCCATGGGGCACTCGGTCTCCGGAGAATCGCAGCGCTACGGCCGATACCAATTCGAACGCCACTTTCACTACCACTGGCAGCTTGCCGATGGAACGCGAGCCGAGGGATTGAAGCTCGTCGTGGGTTCGATCATCGGCGACGACCCGTCCGAAAAGCATCTCGTCAAACTGACCTATGTCCCCAACCAGATCAACAACGAAATCGCGTCGTGGATTGCTTTGGTCTTGAAAAAGAACCAGCGAGTTCAAATCCAACACCTAACCGATGGCGATTGACCGGAGCGGAAAAGCTCGCAGATTGCCACGACTCTTGCTCGAGCTACATTCAACTCTGACGAAGAAATCCGGCAATTTTACCGGGCTATCGATCGAAAAGTTTACCCACCGATAGCAGCGCGAACCCGCGGATGACAGGGTGCAAAAATCCGTGGGTTCGCGCTGCCATCCGTGGGCCCATCAATCGTCTCACCTTTCCGCAAGTTACAGCCTGCCCCCTGTTCCGCGGCACCCTCAATCTAAACGTTGACGAGCACTAAAAGCGATACGGCACGAGCGTTGCGCTGTCGATCCCGCGTTTGGTCCCGTTACCCGTAAAGGCACCGTTCTTGTAAACGGCCAGTATTTTCAGTTGTCCCTTGCGACCCGGATTGGGAATCGAGACGGAGAAACGCGATTGCGGGTCGACTTCGGCGACAAAGCCCTTGACCCAGTAGCCACCGATTTTGTCATCGCGATCATCGATCACCACGACACGATGAACCGGGAAATCGGTTTCCAGTCGCCCGCGAACTTCAATCGTGTGGGACTTGCGATCGTAGTCCGCCTTCACTTGCCGAAAATTCGTCTTGGGCAGCGTGCTTCGCGCCGTCGGGTCACCGGTGAAGACGGGATGGGTGGAAAGAATCGCGGCGCTGGCTTCGGACAGGTACGCCTGGGTCCGGTTCGGCATTTTATGGGAGGCGTAAATTCGATTGACCGGTCCCATCAATGTATTGCCCTTGCCCAGTTCAACTTTCGGTCCGATGTGAGGCAACCCGAAAGCATGACCGAACTCGTGGATACACCCCTTCAGCGTCAGCTTGTCATTGAGCGGCGTGACCATTGGGCTGCGCGGTGAAATTTTTCCCGGCAGGTTGGTGTAGTTCAAGACAGCCCAGCCGCCGTCTTTGGAATTGCCCGATCCGCGATAGCTGTCATGCCTGACCGGCGGATCACCGACGTAGACGAAGATCCAATACAGGTTCCCGGCGATCTTGATGCCGTGGTCGCGTTTCAGTTTGTCGTGGACCTGCCGACTGATCCACTGTTTCTTGTAGGCGCCGCCGGCGGCCGGCAACTCTCCCTTCACGTGAATCACCGCGATGTTGCCGTCACCATCGCGATTGAAGATTTCCTTCCGTGCCGGCGAATACCCCCAATCGGTCAGCCCTTGATGGAAAAACTGTTCGGCGTATAAACCGAATTGATTCAGACGATTCAAATAGCCAGCGCGCGGTGGCGGCTGAACATCGCTGGGCGTGAACAGAACGATCTGTGCTTCAGGAATCGATGCTCCCTGCGCGACGACGTCGGCGGCGCTGAGTGTCAAAACGCACCAGAGGACAACGTACGCCAGAATTTTCCAGGAATCTCGCAGCTGGAATGACGAGAACGCAGGCGATGGGGTACCAGTTGCCATGTCGGACAGTGCATCGAAGGGAATCGGGCTAAAGCAAGAGCCGATTTTAGCAGACCCTTCTCAGCCGCGCCGGCAACTCGATCGGCATCGACATCAGCGCGGGAGGCGCGATGGATAAAACGAGGCTTTCACGTCGGCGTCCAAATTGCAGAGCACCAGCCGGCTGCCCTTAGCTTTGAGCCGCTGATAAAACGTTTCCAGGGCTTCGATCGACGCCGGCGAGAAAAGACTCAGCCCGTCGAAATCCACGATCACGCGGCTGTCGTTCTGCAGCCATTTGGCCAGCCGCGTCAGGTCACCGCGCAGTTGGCTCTCCGATTCTTCTTCGCCGTCCAGGACGTCGGGATCGAACCGGACATGGAGAATCGGCCCCAGAACCGCGATGTTCAGGCTCTCCATCGGTTCTCCATCCAGGTTGCCGAGGGGACGCACCGGTTCACGCGGTTTGACCGCCAGGGCGGCCGCGGCCTCGTCATGGAACTCAAACATTTCAAACGTTCGGTGTCGGTATTTTGCCATGGCCAATCTCTTCATTCGGGTACATCCGCCGGCTCGCAGGCCATGACGGACAAGTTGCGGGCGGTCGATCGGACACGCCCGTCAAACGTCGCGATGGAGGCGTCGCTGGACGACGGACTCGGCGATCGTTCGTTGTCGCGGCGACGCACCAAGACGGCACCTGCTTTGACAAAAGAAGTCCGCTGATGCACACACGGGTGATCAGGCGGTCGGCATGCGTGGTGGGCGGCGGCGTTTGCCAGCGGCGCCCAAAACGCGAATGCCACGCGACGATTCACGTCGCGTTCAATTTTTCCTCAGCGGTCGTTACCAACGTCCGCCACCGCCATTGCCACGCTCTTCGCGCGGTTTGGCTTCGTTGACCGTCACGTCGCGGCCGCAGATCGATTTTTGGTCGATGCCGCTGATCGCTTCCAAGCCGGCTTCGCGGTCTCGCATTTCGACAAACCCGAATCCGCGTGAACGACCGGTTTCACGGTCTTTGATCACGTTGACCGACTTCACGTCGCCGTACTCGCCGAAGGCTGTTTCGACGTCGTTTTCGGTAGCGTCAAAGCTAAGATTTCCAACATAAATGTTCATACTTGAACTCCTTTTTGAGGTGTTATCCGTGTTCACGGAAACGTTTCAGGAGTCAAAAGAGAGGTCCGCGATCGATGGATCGTGGACTCAGAAGAGGTGCGGTGCACCCAATATTTCCAGCCTCGAGCGCCAGAAGAATCGAAAGGATCAATCACAGAGAACTTGAAAAGCTCAGCCCGGAACGAAAATCCAACTCATCCGTTACAACAACTGTCCGAAACTACTTTTCCAAAGCTCTCTCAATCTTCCTGGGTCGCGGAGGTGCAGGCTGTGTAAAAACACTCGTCGGCCTGCACCATGAATCACGACACTGAACACTATAACGTTAATCGACGGTGTGCGGCCGATAATCCAGCCGCTTTGTCTAAATCAAAAAGCCCAGTCGACGTAACCGTTGCACGAAGCACGGCTTGGAGCGTCAAAGATCGTTTATAATTTTTAGCGAACTGGGTGCCCATGCAACGTGCTGGGTGCCCATGCAATGGAAACGTCACCTGATCTCATCAATTTCGACTGCCGAGACGACGATGAAACGAATCGGTTTTCTGGTATTCCTGTTTGCATCGCTGGCGTTCGAATCGACGATCGCGAGCGAACCAACGCTCGATTCGCTGCTGCGATCGTTCCGCGACTATTCCGGCGCTACGCTTGTCTTTCATCGCGATGCACTTCCGCCCGGTCGATACCACGACGTGCTCAAACCGCTCGACGAGTCTGGGAAGGCACGCGCCGCGGCGATTTGCCTGCAGGAAGCAAAGATGTATCCGCCCAGGTATCTGGAAGAAGTCGGGCTGGTCGGTCACCGAAGGCACCGAGAGCGTCTTTGAATCGACGCGGAAGACGTTTCTCGAGTCGCTAGGTGACGATCGCGAAACGCTCTACGATCAGCTCAGGACGAGACAGCTTCCTGAGCTTTCCAAGCTGATTTCCAACGACGGCGAATTGCTAACACAAACGGGTTCCTAGAAACGCGTCTCTCAGATTGATCGCGAGTGGGCAACGCGATGAAGCATTTTTCCCGGGTGTTTTGCGAGGTTCGTTCCGCTGCCCCTCAATCACGACTACTTCGCCGACGCATCGACTTGGTGCACGTAGACGTCTCGTTGGGGGAACGGGATCGAGATACCGGCTTCGTCGAAGCGACGCTTCACGGCGCGAGTGACGTCGGTTTTGACCTGCCACCAATCACTCGTCTTGGCCCAGGGTCGACAGACGATGTTGACCGACGAATCCGCCAGGGCATGGGTCACGACGACTGGTGCGGGATCCTCCAAGACCAGGTCGTGCGACTTGACCACCTCCAGGATGATCTGTTCGGCTTGCTCGAAGTCATCGCCGTACCCGATCCCGAATTCCATGTCGACGCGACGGTTTTCGTTGGCCGTGATGTTGGTGATGACGTTGTTCCAGATCGAATTGTTGGGCACATGGATCGTTTGATTGTCGAAGGTCCGGAACGTGGTGGAGATCAAATTCATTTTGTCGACCGTCCCCGTGATGCCGCCGGCCGTGACGACGTTGCCGACATCGAAAGGACGATTGACCAGGATCATCAATCCGCTGGCAAAGTTACTGAGCGTGCCTTGCAGGGCCAGACCGACGACCAGTCCGGTTGCCCCGATCGCCGCCACGATCGGCGTGATATCGATCTCCAGCGTGGTCAGTGCAACCGCAAACCCGATCACAAACACCACATTCTTGATCGAATTGGAAATCATCCGCTCAGCCAACTGAGAGATCTTGACCCTGCGATCGAGCACCCAGTTGACGCTCTTGGCGATGATTCGCGAGACGATGGCCGTGATCAGCAGTACGGCAACAAATTGGGCCAGATTCCAAGCCCAACGCTGACCGCCTTCCTTGGACAACAACCAACCGACAAACCCCGACCAAGCCGCTTCGATATCGGAGGTGTCCAATTCGATTCCCGAGACCGCGGCGATGTAGCTGCGATACTCTTCAGCGTCGCCTCCCTTTCGTTCCAGCGACGTGAGCACAACTTCCAGCCGGTCGCTCAGTGCCGTCCGCTCATCCTGAAGGACATTGACGTCTGCCAGCAGACCTTGCTTCGCTTCCGCCATCTCGACTTCGGCGCCGGCGTCCGCCGTTTCCGAACCCGTCGTCGCTCCGGCAGCGTCGGTCGCTTCAGCAGCCGTGGTTTCCAGATCGCTGATCACCTGCTTCACCCCCAAGCGAGCCTCGGCGATTTGCCCGCCCTTTTTTCGCAGCAATCGAAACCACGCGTCGGCCTCGCGTTGGAGCTCCGATTTGGTCATCGGTTTGACCTTGATCTGCAATCGATCGATCGGGATCTGCGGGTCGTTGATTCGGACGGCGGGCGGGGAGGAATCTCTGCCGGAGTCGCCGGCCGACTGGGCCGATAGCGACACCGGCCACAAGGCGAAAATCGCGATCGCAACGAGAAGGGATCTGGAAAAAAACATTTGAAATTCCGCTTGATGTGTCGACGGCATCCGAATTGGAATGAAGATGCCTTCATTCTTAAGGTTTCGCGCTGATTGCCAAGTCGTTGCCGGGTAAGATGTCCGAGATCGGTGGCAGGAATACGTGACAGACAGCCTATCCGCCCACCCGTCCTTCCTCCCGCCGTTGTCCGCTCCTGCCCTGTTTGAAAGGCCGAGAATGCGGACGGACCCTCAGAGCCAGCGCCATCACATTGGCGCTCCCGCCACTCAACCCTCCTGGAATTCGAATGACCGCTCGCAGGCTCGCGAACTACGTCTCCCGCCTGGTCCTCCTGATCATCCTGACGTCGTCCCTCGTTGTCTCCGACGACTGGCCGATGTGGCGATACGACGCCGCCCGCTCGGCTGCCAGCCCGAACGAGCTGGACAGCGAATTGGGCCTGATTTGGGAGAAACAGTTCTCCGAACGCACTCAGGCTTGGGATGATCCGCTGAACCTGGATTTGATGACGTATGACCGGGTCTTCGAACCGATCGTCATCGACGGTCGCCTGATCATCGGATTCAACGACCGCGATAAGGTGGTCGCGATGGATACCGAGACCGGCCGAGAGCTTTGGACGTTTTACACCGAAGCCCCCGTCCGCATGCCACCGGTGGGATCGGCAGGGCAGGTCTACTTCACCAGCGACGACGGCTACTTGTACTGCGTCGATGCCGCCGACGGAAAACTGCGGTGGAAATTCAACGGCGCGCCGAGTTCACAGCACGCGATCGGCAATCGGCGGCTGACCTCGGCCTGGCCGGCCCGCGGTGGTCCGGTCGTGCGTGACGACACCGTCTACTTTGCCGCCAGCATTTGGCCCTTCATGGGCACATTCATTTACGCACTCGATGCACAGACCGGCGAAGTCCGCTGGGTCAACGATCGCACCGGCTCGCAGTACATCAAACAGCCGCACAGCGCCCCGTCGTTTGCCGGGGTTGCGCCACAGGGGGCATTGGTGGCAACCGAGTCGCTGTTGATCGTGCCGGGAGGTCGCTCTGTCCCCGCCGTGTTTCAGCGCAGCGATGGTGAAATGCGTTACTTCGAACTAAACGCCGGGGGAAAAGGAACCGGTGGTTCCTTCGTCGCCGCGGACCACCAACACTTCTATGTTCACACGCGCAAGAAAGGAACGCGTGCCTTCAAGCTGGACGACGGCGTCAAAACCGCGTTCATGCCCAACGAACCCGTGCTGCACGACGGCACCGTCTATTCCGCGGAATCCAAAGACGATCGCAGCCTTGTACGAGCCTACCGAGCCGATCAAAAACTGGATTGGGAAATCGAGGCCGACGGCAGCGGCGATTTGATTTTGGCCGGCCACCAATTGATCGCGGCCGGGGCAAATCAGATCACCGTGATTCAATTGCCCGACGAAGACCGCCCCGCAAGGATCGTGAAATCAATTCCGACCGACAAGCCGATCGAGCGATTGATCGTTGCCGATGGCAAACTGTTTGCCGTTTCGATCGACGGGCAACTGCTGGCGTACGGTCGCCGCAGCAATAACACCTATCCGCGACGTGTGCAACTGAACTTGCTGCCGACGGGTCCGCGGAACGTTTCCGACTCCGCGCATCGAATCGTTCACGAACTACTGGCCACCGGCGATGCCTCCGGATACGCATTCTGGTTCGGTCGCTGCGACGATCCGACGGCGATGGCCCTGGCGGCCGAGTCACCGTTTGTGCAACTGGCGATCGTCGACACGGATGCCGCCGCGATCGATCGGACGCGCCGACGTCTGGACGCCGCCGGCTATTACGGCCGCGTCACGGTCCACCACGGCGATCCCCGATCATTCCAACCACCGAACTACGTCGCGAACATGGCATTCGTTGCGGATTCGGAAACGCTCAACGAAGCCGAAATCCAATCCATCTATCAATCCGTACGCCCCTACGGCGGCGTCATGCATCTGCTCGGTCGCGACAATCAGGCTGCGATCGCACAACGCGTCGATGCGATGAATCTGGAACAAGCCGTCGTCACGACCGGCTCGCACGGCGTGGTCGTGCGCCGCGCGGGTGCCCTGCCGGGATCAGCCGACTGGACCCATCAATACGGCGACATCGCCAACACCGTCAAATCCAACGACTCCCGTGTCAAGCTGCCGTTGGGTGTGCTGTGGTTCGGGGGCAGCAGCAACATGGACGTGCTGCCGCGACACGGGCACGGTCCACCGGAACAGGTGGTCGGCGGCCGCTTGTTTATTCAGGGCATGAACTCGCTGAGCGCCCGCGACGTTTACACCGGCCGCGTCCTCTGGAAACGCGACTTCGCCGACCTGGGCACCTATGACGTTTACTACGACCAGACCTACGAGAACCTGCCGCTTGATCCGAAGTACAACCAGGTGCATATCCCTGGTGCGAATGCTCGCGGCACGAATTACGTCGTCACCGAGGACCGTGTCTACATCGTTGAAGGAAGCGTTTGCCACGCACTTGATCCGGCGACGGGAGAGTTGATCACCGATTTCCAGCTTCCACCGTCACCGACCGGCGCGCAAGAGCAGTGGGGTTATCTGGGGGTTTACAAAGACGTCTTGATCGGCGGCCTCGGATTCGCGATGTATCGCGAGCGAAACAATCTCTCCTTCGATTCCGACAAGAAACTGAAATCCAACAAAGCCGGTTTCGGATCCAAAAGCTATGATCGCGCCGCCAGCGTGGCGCTCGTCGGATTTGATCGGCACAGCGGCAAACAACTCTGGCAAGTCGACGCCCGTCACAGTTTTTGGCACAACGGAATCGTCGCCGGTGGCGGTAAAGTCTATTGCCTCGATCGCACGCCCAAACAAATCGCCGACACGTTGCTGCGTCGCGGTCGGTCACGCAGCGACACCTACCGCATCGTGGCCTTTGACTTTCAAACCGGAGAGCAAGCCTGGGAAATCAGCGACAACATCTTCGGCAGTTGGCTGGGTTATTCCGAGCAACATGACTTGCTGCTCCAGGCCGGTGCCAAGGCCAGCGACCGGTTGGCCGACGAGGTCGCCGCGGGCATGGCGGTCTACCACGGCGACGACGGATCGGTGAAATGGAGCAATCCGTCGTTGCAGTATTCCGGACCGTGCATCTTGCACAACGATTTGATCATCACCAACGCCAACTCTTACTCCGAATCCGCCGGTGCTTTTTTCTTAGAAACCGGCAAGCCCAAGCTGCTCGAAAATCCGCTAACCGGTGAATCGGAACCGTGGAAAATCACCCGTGCGTACGGCTGCAACAACATCATCGCCAGCGAGAACCTGCTAACGTTCCGCTCCGGCGCGGCGGGCTTCTACGATTTACTGACCCATTCGGGGACGGGAAACTTGGGCGGATTCAAATCCGGTTGCACGGCCAATCTGGTCGTTGCCAACGGCGTCTTGAACGCCCCCGACTACACCCGCACGTGCAGCTGCGCCTATCAAAACCAAACGTCGTTGGCGCTCGTCCACATGCCGGAGATCGAAACGTGGAGCGTGCACAATGGCGCCTCGGACACCCGGCCCGGCGAAATGATTCGCAACCTGGCGATCAACTTTGGCGCCCCCGGCGATCGTCGTGACGAAGACGGCATGTTGTGGTTGGAACACCCCGTCGTCGCCGGCGATTCACCACCACTTTCAGTCACAACGAACCCGGACACACGTTATTTCTCCCGCCACTCGTCCACCGCCCCCTTCGCCGATCGGCCGTGGGTCGCAGCCTCGGGAGCCGACGGCATCACGGAACTGCGGTTGGCACTGGTGCTGACCGACAAAGACGATGCCCCCAGCGAGCAGCAGGAAGTGCGCGAAGCGAAACGCTACGCCATCGAACTGGTCTTTGCGGCTCCCGAACCGGGCGAGAAAGAGGTTCGCGTGTTTGACGTCCATCTGCAAAACAAACGCGTCGCCGAAAACGTCACGATCGACGGCGTCGACCACACCACGTCCACGCTGACGTTCCACGACGTCGAGATCCGCAACGAATTGCAGGTCAACTTCATCGCCAAGCAAGGCGTTCCTGTCCTCTCGGGCATCAAGCTCACTCGGCACTGAGACGCCGCACTGAGCATGCCGCACTGAGCACGCCGCATGGAGACTCGGGACTGGCGGTGAAATGTAAAAGCTTTCTGATTTTAGAGCTTTCGGGCCCATCAGATCGAATGCACTTTGTTATCAAAAAAGGGTGTGAACTGGAGACCGGACGTGGATCACTGGCCGGACCTCACTTCTTCTGACACCTCGCTCAACAGGTTGGTGCAATGTTGTGTTCCTTCAAGTTACGCCACGGCTTGTTACACGCTGGGCTCGCGATCATCACGTCGCTCGTCAGCGGCGTCGGCGCGTCGGCCCAGTCACGGTCGACAGGCATGTTGAATATCGGCTTTGCCCATGACCCCGGCGTCGGGCACTACGATGGCGTCGTCGGATCAAGCGGAGACGTCTGGAACTTCGTCAGCGTCGGCACCACGGCCAAAGACTTCATGCGGCTGAGTGACATGCGTCCGAGCACGGCGCGTCTGCGCATTTCACGACACGACGGAGCGTGGGGGATCGCAGGCCAGTCGGGCGTTTTCCATGGCTACATCTATGACAATTGCCGCTGCAAGGATTTGGAAGTGACGATCCTGGATTTGGAACCGGGACACTATCGGGCGTACGTGTATGCCCATGGCGACGCACCCGATCAGAACGCCAACATCGAGTTGAGAATCGCCGATGAAAGCATCGGCAAAAAGGCGACGGCAAACGACGGCTCCCACGGCTATCGGTCGCAGCCGATGACCGAAGGCATTCAATACGTGACATTCGACTTCGACGTTTGGCGTGGAAACGACGTCAAATTCATCAGCCATCGCGACGGAAGTTCCTATTCCATGTTCAACGCGATCCAGATCGTCCCGCTCCGTCGCGAATCCGATCGGAGCGTTCGGTAACGACCGTTTGGCGACTCGGCTGTTGGATCATTTCGGCGCAACGCGGATTGAATTGGCGTTACAATGGGATCGGAGACGCGACTCACGCGACCTTTTGGCCAGAACCCTCACCGATACAAAAGCGGCGGAACGATGCGACGAACGTCCTCTCGAACGATTCGGTTGTCCTGTTGTGCGGTCGCGTCGGCACTGCTGGCACCGCTGCCGGCGCGGGCGGCCGATTACTTTCTGACCATCGGCGGCGGATACTCCCCGTCGGGCAATCAAGCGTCGCTGGAAAACAACGTGCTGTTCTTTCAGCGGGTGTTGGACGAGACGAATCTGGACCAGACGCACAACGACGTCTATTTCTCCGACGGCAGCGCAAACGGCGCGGACGTACAGGTCATGGATCCACAAACGATTCCCAAAGCGAATCGTTTGATGGCAGAATTCTTCGGCAGTCGATCATCACTGGGATTGTCGTATCGCAATCATCGCATCCCAGAAGTGCGCGGCAGCACACGACCGGAAAACATTCGCAAGTGGTTCGACGAAATCGGCGTCACGATGACCGCTGGCGATCGGCTGCTGCTGTTCGTCACCGCCCACGGCAACCGAAGTGCCGACTCGAAGGATCCGTACAACACGACGATCGCAACGTGGAACAATTCATCGATCAAGATGCGGGAGTTTGTTAGCCTGCTCGATGGGCTTGCGGTCGGAGTGGACGTGGTCGCGATCATGGTTCAGTGCCACTCCGGCGGGTTCGCCAAACTGATCTACAACGGCGGTGAACCCGATCGGGGGCTTTCTCCGCAACGTCGCTGCGCGTTCTTCGCAACCGTCCACGATCGCCCCGCGGCCGGTTGCACACCGGAAGTCGACGAATCGAGCTATGTCGAATACAGCACCTATTTTTGGGCAGCACTGTCCGGCCGGTCGCGAACGGGCGATCCGATCAACCCGCCCGATTACAACCACGACGGCGTCGTTTCGTTCGACGAGGCCCATGCTTACACGATTTTGACCGCCGACACGATTGATTTGCCGATCAAAACATCGGGCGAGTTTCTAAGCCAGTACAGTAAATTCGCGGAAGGGGATTCAGAACTTCTCTCCAACGAAGAATCGTATGACTTGGTACTCAGCCTGGCCACCACGACGCAAGCAGCGATCCTCGAAGGCCTGTCCGAACAGCTGAACCTGACAGGAAACGATCGGTTGGTCGACGCCTGGAAGGCGCTCGAGGAGGGACGCCGCCGCGGACGTTCCCGCCGCCGTGCCCCCGAATCGTCGTCGGAACAGTTACGACGAAAGATCGCCGACAATTTGAAACGCAGGTGGCCGGAACTGGCCAATGTTGTCAATCCCGTTTCGATTGAATTGATGACGTCACGTGCTGGGGAGTTTGTGGCAGCGATCGAGAAGCATCGAGACTACAAACGGTATCGTGAACTGGCCGATACGCCCAAACCGGATTCGACCAAGCAAAACGTGAAGTACAATCGCTTTCTCCGGGTCGCCGACAACGTGCTGTTGGCGGAAAACCTGAGGCGACTGGGCGACGAAGAACGCATCGCACAATACGAAGCGCTCGTCGCAGCCGAATCGGGATGGTTAGCTCAGTAGCGATCCCGTGGCCTTGTACTCGCAGCCGCGTCCACTGTGCCCGGTGGAATCAATCGCGTGCGGAAATGCACGTTGTCTCTCCGCCATGACGTGATTCGGGCTGCCCCCACAGCCGAAATCGAGGGCATGTGATTTGCAGCGAACGTTCGTTCGGAACAGCCGTCACAGGGCGAGTCTCAGCAGAGATGGCCTTGCGAATGATTCATCACGCAGCGTTGGGGGATCGATCAATGTCGTTAAGCATCCCATTGCTGCATCGCCGTCGCGATGCGCCGCAGCTTCGGTTTGTTCTTTTCGATCGCCATCAACCCGACCATCAGCATCACGCCGCTGCTGATGCCGAAGACCCACCAGGGCCAAACGGCACCGATTTGTTGCTGGGCATGCCAGACCATGCTGGTCACGCCGATTAACACGAACGTCGTCCCCAGGTACAGGAACGGTTTGACACGCAAAGCCACACCGGCGCCCGCTCCCAGCAAGGCCAGCACGATCAAGACGATCGGGCCAAGGATCGTCGAACCGACCCCTTGAACCAACATGTCCGCCGTGCTGGTCACATAGATCGTCAACGTCGCCGCATAACGAATCGCGGCCGCGGTCTTTGCCCCCAGTGCATCCCGGTGAAAATGCGTCGCGACCAACACGCAGACCGCCGGCGGGATCAACCAAGCCTGTGGATGGGAAAGGAAGTCCCAGTTCGGCGTTTGGACCAAGATCACCCACAACGCCACGTTCCCGATCATGATCGAAACCAGCCGCGCCCGGTCGCTCTTCCACAGGAACGACACGACGCCATAGTAAAGCGCCGCCGCAATCAACAAACCTTGATAGGACACGCGGCCCTGGATGTAGGTCCATCGACTGCCGTCGGATTCGCCGAACAGTGACGACACCCACGATCCGCTCAGCCAGAACCCGATCACGGGAACCAAGGGCAAAAACAAAGCGGTCTGCTTGAGCGTTTTCTCAAGCACTTCATCGCCACGGCGCCGCGCCCATTCGGTGATTCCCACACTGGCAAACGCCAACGTCATCACGACGTACGGCCAATACGCTCGCAACCCCAGACTCGCCAACGGACTCTTGCACAGGAACAGATGAAACCAGGTCAATCCGCCAAACACCTGCGCCGCAACGACCAAGGCGGCGCGTTGCCGATCCGTCAGTTTCCAGGCGTCTCGGTACGAATACCCCGGTCCACTCAAAATCCCCGCCAACGTCGACATCACGCTCAACAGCGCCAGTGTCGCCGCCATTCCCAACATCAGGGGTTTGACCAGCTGGTCAGTTTGGCCGGCAACCCGAACGACCGCTTCTTGGACCAACGTCGCGACCAACGACACCATCGCCAGTGAGATCGCCAAAACAAATCCGCTTCGAACGGCGTTCTTCCATCGTTCCAAGATGTCCGCACCGAGCAACTTGGGTACGCCGAACGACAATCCGATCGCGACGAATACCCAGCCCACGAACCAACGTGTGGAGAGCGAAACCATCGGATGAGCATCATTGCCCACGTTCACACTGGCCCACATCGCGATCGATGCCAACGCGACAAACATTGCCACGTGTCGAACGATCTCACGCCCCGTCCGCTCGGCCAATTCCGCCAGCGAAGCGGCCAACAAGGCGACGCCGCAGATCGCAACCGGAACCATGGTGTTGGAGTTGTATTCGAACAACAAATAACTCGTCAGTGCGACGACCAAGATCACCGTGCCCGTCGCAACACGGGTCAACACGCCTGCGAAACGCGGAATCGAAATCGACGCCGGTCGCTGCCCCTCGGCCACCAAGCCGCTCCACTGGACGCCGATCCGATTGATCACGCGGCAAATTCCCGCTGCGGAAAACACCATCACGGCCAGCGTCATCGGTGCGACCAGGCAAACGAGGGTGAGCAAGGTTTCGCTGCGGGCGAACCGGTCGACTCCGATTCGGATCCCCAGCAGCGTCGCCGAAACGAGAACGGTCGCCACCGCTGTCTCGCCGACCGAGGCACGTCCCTGCCGAAAACTGGCTGAGAGGGCGACGGCAAGACCGATCCCCAATCGCAGCCACAGCAAGGGGTCGTCCACAACCGCCAACGGGGCGAAATCGACCGCCGAAATCATCACGGCCAACAACTCCAGTGACAACGCCGCCAGCACCAACATCGCGGCCTCGCTGTCGGGCAACATCGCACGACTCCGCCGCGCATCCGGTTCGACCGACTCTTGGTCGGGACAGCCCAATCGCCAAACCAAAACCCAGGCCGCGATCCACGACAGCAGCATCGTCCAAAGCACAAACTCCGATTGAGAATTTGCTTCGACGATTTGAAACACAAACACCGACCCGCTCGCGACCGCGTACCAACTGAACATCCGCGTGATCACCGTCGATCGTTTCGTGATCGACAGCCCGCGTCGAACCTCCCCGTTGGCCAACACGGCACGTGTCGTGACCAGGATCCCGCCGGCGATACTGGCGATCAAACCGACCGTGGCATCACGGGTCATCGAACCGTCAAATAAACACAACAGCGTCGCCCCAACGATCAAGAGCCCGGCGTGCCATCGGTCCAGACGAACCGATGAATTCTGCCAAAACGCAACGCGGCAAGCTTCGAGAATCGAAACCGCTGCCACCGTCGTCCAGACCATCGGCAACCATTGATGCGGCAACATCGATGGCGCCGCGAGCAACGAGAACCACATCGCGACGTGGCCCGACATCAAGCTGAGCATGATCGGCCACGAGATCGGCCCGGCCAGCCGCAGTGCCGGACCGGCAAGTCGATTCCAAAACAGCATCAGGCATGCGGTCATCGTCGACAGCACCCATCCCGTCGGATGATGCAACTGCATCCACGATGCGTCTCGCAACACGATGCCCGTGATCAAGCCCAGCGAAGTCACCATCGCAACGGCGGTACAGCCCACCAGCGACACATCGATCGCCCGAGGCAGCATCGGTTGATCGGGATCGGATCGTAAACGCGGAGGAATGAATCGCAACGCGACGGCATACGCGCCGCTGGCGATCGCCGCGGATTGAATCCAAACCCACCACTGGGCCGGTACCCAAAGCGGCATCACCAGGATCACCACCGCTGGAACCAGCATTGCCGAGACGATCGCCAACACGCCGCTGCGATTGCGGTGGCCGAGCCAGCCGGACAGAATCGCAGCGGTTGCCCACCAGGCCGCGACCGACAGCGTGACGAATTGATCTGGCCGAACACGTTGCTGCACCATCGGCACCCAACCGCTGCTCAACAGGCAACCGGACGACACAGCGAGGAACGCCAATCCAATGGCGGCAAACACACCGCCGGCGGTCGAACCGCCCAACACAAAAGCGTGATCGCCGGATTCGGATTCACGTCGCAATACCTCGATGGCAAAGCAACCCGCCGCCGCCAATGAAGTCGCCAAAACGAGTTGTTCCGACGGGTCGACCAACATCCGAATCCCGACCTGCCATCCGATCCAACCGAATCCGCTGGCCCAATGCAGACAGGGTAAAACCGATCGCTGGCCGAAGAACACTGCGTCGCGGCGGCCGCCCCCACGCAACACCGGCCCATGCAACGCCAGCCCGTGCAACACCGGCCCGTGCAACACCGGCCCGTGCAACACCGGCCCGTGCAACACCGGCCCGTGCAACACCGGCCCGTGCAACACCGGCCCGTGCAACAATAGACCGCTGACCAACAGCACGGCGATCGGCAGTGTCAATCCGTTGAACAGGCTCGTCGCCGTTCCCGAACCGACGGTGACCACCAACGAACCGAACCCCAACGCGGCCCCCAATCCCAATAACACCGTTGACGTCTGAATGACCAACCCTCGAGTCAGGACGTCCCACGGGTGTTCGGCCGAGTTGTACCAACTGAAACGAGCGACGAAGGATGAAACTCGCGATCCCTCCGAAACGTTTTTCAACGCTCCGATCAGGGCGTCCCGGCCGGTGATCGCGACGACCACCAACCAACCCAGTCCCGACCACGCCCACAAGGCCTCGCCGCTGCGCCATGCCGCAACGGTCAGCAAGGAATCATTGAACCAATAATGGCCCACCATGACGGCCGTCACGATGAGGTGAAACCGGGCATAAGACAGATGCAGCGTGTTACGATCGGTCAGTCCGATCCAGAGCCAGGCGAGCACACAGGAAAACGACACGGCGATCGCTTTGAGTGTGTTGGCATGATGAACGGCCTCAACGTCCGTCGCCTCAAACACCAACAAAATCGAAACCGCCGCGGCACCGAGCAGGAATCCGGATGCCGTCGCCCGAAACGCCGTCGCCAACGTGCTTTGTTTCCACAAGGTCTCCGCGGCAACCATCCCCGCACCCGCGGTTGCCAGCAGCGTCCACATCGCGGGAATCCAACCCGGAAAGGGTTGTCCGATGACCAGCGGTTTCAGTATCGATAACCAAAAGGCAAACATCACCGCCGAACCGATTCCCGCGACCAGCTTGGCATCGATCGGCAACGTGATCCGGGTGGCAGCGACGACCAGGGCAACGGCGGCCAGCCCCAGCAACACCGGCAACACCCAACCGGGAATCGCTCCCATCCAGCTCGTCGGAGCGACCGTCAACAAGGCGGCATTGGCGGTTGCGTAGGCCAACCACGCGCCCGCGGTACAGGTCATTGCCTTGCGTTGATCCGCCGGACGCAACAGCAACGCGATCCCCATCGTGACCACACCGATGCACAGCGACGCCAACATCGGTTCGCCACCGACCAAACGCTTCCAGATCGGAAACTGCGACCAGGCGAGATCCGTGGCCCACGCCGGCGAACTCAGCAAGAACGCCATCGAGACCGGGACCGATGCGATCACCGTCCAACGCGGAGCATTCAGAAGAAAGGCCGCCAGCACAGCGGCAACTGAAAATGAAACCGCCCAGGTCCAAAGCCACTGCGACGATGTCATCATCGGGATCAACAGCGCACCGCCGGCCAGTAGCCCCAGTGACGCCATCACCGTTCCCGCGAGCGCCAGTTTTGGGCGTCGGCGATCGCCCGCCAAAGAGCCTGCCGCCGCCGCCAACAGCACCACGCCGGGAAGCGTCGACACGGCGATCCCCAGCCAACCCGATTCAAAGCTCCGCAACATGAAGGCGACGTATCCGGCAAGCACGGCCAGGGTAAACGTGGAAACACCGATCACCAGCGCGCGGCGCCACGACGTGTTGCCTTTCAGTCGCCCGTCGGCGTTTCGTGGAATCAACAACGTGATCGCGAGCGCGACGGCAATCGATCCCCCGTACGCGACATATCCAGCCGACGCGTCCCAAACGCGGACCGCGGCAGGCACCAGGGGCAGCACGGCGGCCGGGCCGGCGACACCGAGCGTCATCGCCAGGGCGCCGGACGAACCGACCAGCGCGCGACTCGACTGCCAAATCAACGTGATGTAGATCGCGCCGGCACCCAGAATCGACAACACGGTGATCGGATCGTTGAGCATCACCGACGCATCGTCGATCCCTCCGGTCGATAGCCCGGTCAAGATCCCCAAGGGCACCAACAGCATCGCGATCACGAGCGTCGCCCGACTGGTGTCCTGCAACCGCCAGCGAAACAGCGTGTACAACCCGGCGCCAAAGATCGCGGTGTTGCCGGTCAGAAAAATCAACGAGGGGATCACGCGGTGCATTTGGGTGATCGTGGTCCACAAACTCATCACCAGTCCGATCGAACAGACGACGATCAGCAGCCCCGCGATCAACTCACCCCAACGGATGTTGTGTGCCGCCAAGAATTCGGCCAGCGATTGGCCGAGCGACGCACGCGGCGAAAAAACGGTCGGCGATTGAGAAACCGGTTGGGCCGTCGCTTGGGAATGTTCGGCGACGGGCGTGTCGGCGGCGGCGGGCGTGGCGGCGGCGGCAGTTGGACGCGGCGCTAAAAACTCGTCGAGGGTAGGTTGTCGCGCGCCGGCGGCATCGTTTTTGATGCGTGCCGACGGTGCAGCCGCGGACGAAGCGATCGGGGCAACCTCAGACGCCGCGGCCGGGGTTTGACCTTCGAGATCCCGCTGGACTTCTGTCGGCTGGGCGGTGCTCTGCCAGGTGGCGTGATCGAGCTGGTTGATCTTGCCGCGGAGTTTCTGCGCTTCGGCGGGGCTGATCAGCAGCGCCGCGGCCATGCGGCTGATCACACGGTTTGCGGCCTGAGCATCCTCGCCGCGATCGATCACTGTTGTCGCCGCCTCGTCGCGACCCGCAATCGCGTGGAAGAGTGCCGCGACGGCCAGCCATGACAAATGGCCGACCAGCGTGACAATGATCCAAACGATGGTGATAGCGATAAAAACGGTCATCACGGTGGGTCTCGACGGAACGTCAGAAGCCAAAACGTTGCTCACGGGTTGGAAAGAGCCCACCTTTCACTCGACGTTTCAAGCTATTTCATAAGCTTTTCCCGGCCACGACGCGAATTTTGCGTGTTTGAGAGGGTCGCGGAGGGATGCCAGCCATTGGCATGCGCTACGCCGCGCGATACAGAATGCCGGATCGGTTGCGTCCGATCGGCTCGATCGCCTGGGTGTGCTTGAGCACGTAGGCGATCTTTTGGGCGAACCACCTGGGGCGGCCGGTCACGCGGGCGATGTCTTCGGTCGTGAACGACTCGGTCTGGCGATCGAGTCCGACCAGTTCAAACAGGTCCTCGGCACTGCGAAGTTCCAACGTCGATTCGATCTGTTCGAGTGAAACATCCGCGACGCGATAGTCTTTGCGCCAGCGGCGACGATGTCGGCGACCGGGGACGCGTGTTTGTTCCACGTGCAGGAACGCCAATTCTAAAATCAGGTTCGGATGCGGAAACACACGTGTGAAATAGATCAGATCTTCGAACAGATCCAACGTGTCACCGCGTTTGGGACTCATCCGCCGCGACGTCACTTTGCCGCGGGCGTTCTTCTTCTTGGCGATCCGAGTTCGCAGGATGATCGGTTTGACCACCCGAACAGTGTGGCGATTCAACAGCGCGTTGATTTTGGATTTGATCGCCGAAAGCGACGCGCATTGCACTTCGATCAATTCATCATTTCGAACTGCATCAATCCGATAACGCCCGACGACGACTTCCGTTTGCGACGCGTCGCAGGCGTAGTGGAGTTTCAACTGTTGATGCAGCGACGTTTCCACTATTCCGGCTCGATCCCGAAATCGCGAATGGTGGTCAGCGTCTTGAGTTTCAATCCGCGGGCCGCAAACGCGGCTTCGCCACCGGCCAGCCGGTCGATGATTCCGATCACTTCACGGACCTTCAAACCGAACGCTTCGGCCGCCTCGACGGCTTTGAGCGCGCTGCCGCCGCTGGTGATCACGTCTTCGACGATCACGACTTCCTGGCCGGGTTCGACCGGTCCTTCGACCTGTTTGCCCGTGCCGTGTCCCTTCGGCTCCTTGCGGACCATGAAACCTTTCAGCGGAAGATTCTGTTGCCCGGCCACGGTGACGATCGCGGCGGTGATCGGATCGGCGCCGATGGCCATCCCGCCAACCGCGGCCGGCAGCGGACCGGATGCCTGAATCTCCGCCAACATCCCGGCGGCGACCAGATTGGCGCCCTGGGGATGCAACGTGATGCGCCGACAATCAAGGTAGTACGAGGCCTTCTTTCCACTCGCCAGCGTGAATTCGCCACGCTGAAGTGCCTCGGAACCCAGGAGTTCAATCAATGCTTGTTTGCTGTACGTCATGCCATGATTACCTACGTGCTTTGGCGCCTCGGGGGCGCCTACGTTCTGTCAGTCAAGGCCGTTGCCGGCCTGACCGATCCCGATGGATGCCAAAAAGAGGCCTGACCCCTTTTACCAGGCAAACGAGCTGCCTGTGTGGGCATTGTTATCGGCGAATCGTCACAGAGGAACCCTGGCTGAGAATCCCGTAGATGTCATCGGCGTAGTCACCGGCGACACTGATGCACCCGGCGTCGGTCGGCTGCACCGTGTTGGGGCTGCCATGGATGCTGATCTGTCCCCCCAGGTCCAGCCACATCTTGCCGTAGGGGTTGTTGGGGCTACCCGCGGGAACCGGCACACCGGTCCGGTCGTAGTACACGTGCGACGTCTGTTTCTCTTGGACGGTGTAGGTCCCCGGTTTGGGCGCCGGATCATTGCCGACACCGATTTCGAAACGCCCGGCGTACAGATCGCCGAGGAACAGCGTCAGTTGTTGGCCGCTCAAATCAACCTCGGCGCGAAACGGTCCGCGGACGATTTTCAATTCCGTTCCCGGAAGCACCGTGACCGGATCATCCACCTGATTGATGTTGGCCAGCAATTGCGAGGGCACTTGGTACTTGTCCGCAATCTCCAGCAACGTTTCGCTGGCGGTCACGCGGTGCGGCGGCTCGAGCAAGTGCCGACGCGAGTAGATCACTTCGCGGGCCAGGGGATCGAGTCGGCTGAGCAATTGTTGCCGCTGATCGGGCGACAAGTTCGGCATCCCGTAAAAGACGCTCAGCGTGGCAAGCGCTTCTTTCAGCTGGCCCTTGACAAACATCGTGTCGGCCGTCTTGAACGCATTGATCAATCCACGGTTTTCCTCGGCGGGGGGATTCCCCAGCGTTTCGACCGCCGTCGCAGGCGATTTGTCGGTCATCGTGAATCCGGCCGGCCCCCCTTCAAACGCAGCACCACGCGTCGGATCGAAGGTCGCAGCGGCGGCCGTCGGATCGGGCAAGCGGAACTCACCGGGCGTCGTAGCGTACGAGTCCACCGGTCCGGGTGTCACGCCGGGTGCATTCGGATCGACCGCGGGTAGCTTGGTGATGGTCGCCGAGCCGGACGACTCGCGATCGGCGGAGGATTCCAGTTTCGGAGGTAGATCCGCGAAGGAACTGCCGAAGGTGTTGGGATTGGGATTGGCTGCGGGAGTCGGCCGCGGTGCCGGGTTGAAGGGCCCGCTGACGACCGAGTTGGCGGCTGGGCTCGGCAGCGGAGCCGGCTGTGCCATGGCGTCGGTCGACGGAGTCAAAACGCCCGGCGGGGGCTCATCGAGTTGCAATCCGCTTGCCACCGCTTCGCCGGACCCAAAGGCCGATCCGCCGGCTTCTTCAATGACCAAGATCTCCTCGATCTCATTGGGCAGCGGTTCGGGCGGAGTGGTCAACGACACATAACCGCCGTACAAGACGGTCAGCATCAGAACGACAACAGCGGCGGTTTTTATCGTTTGCACGACAGTCCTCCATGACGGATTCGTGCGAAAATCAAGCGGGTGAACGGTCAAGGATCACGTCTAGCGGAATCTTCCCCCGCGTTTCCAGATCAGTTTGCGAGAATTCCCGTCCAACGCCGGGTCATCGACCATCCACTGCCGCGATCTTAGGCAGACCCGCCCGGACCTGCACTCGTTTCGCGCTGGTGAGAACGGACGCCGTCTCCCGGCCGCTCACAAAAACCTGCACGCTAAGGGATATTTTTAAAACCTTCGCCTTGCTCTGTGTCGAATTCGACCAGCGCCGCAGCAATGAACTTTCCTAGTTGTGCGGATTGGCGCAACGATTGCGTGCGGCGGTGACTCGGTCGGCCCTTGCTAGGCAAGGCGGGTCTGGCCATGGAGGTCAACCGAAGTCGATCTCCTCGGTTCTTCCCCCGGTTTCACCTCCACCCGGACATGGTTGCCGCGCTGAACGCCCCTCTCGCGAATCGTCAACAGGTTGGTCCAACCGCCGCCCAGCGTCACGTCACGCCCCCACAACGCCCCCGGTTGGTGATTGTCGGAGGCGGAATGGCGGGCTTTGGCCTCTGCGATCGCCTCGTCCGCAGCGGCGTGATCCAGGGCTATGACGTCACGATCATCGGTGACGAACCGCTGCCGGCGTATGACCGAGTCAACTTGTCGACTTACTTTGATGGTCGATCGGCCGATGAACTGCTGTTGGCACCGCGGGATTGGTACCAAAAACATCGCATCGAACTGATCACAGGGCGTCGCATCGAGCGGATCGATCGCGAGCAGCGCATGGTGTTCGATCAGGACGGCTCGTTCTATAGCTACGACCAATTGGTGTTGGCGACCGGATCCCACGCCTTCGTGCCTCCGATCAAGGGATCTGATAGCGAAGGAGTTTTCGTCTATCGCACCATCGCCGACCTGGAATCGATTCGCGACTACTGCGCGTCACGAAACGTGCGTCGCGGCGGCGTGATCGGCGGAGGCTTGCTGGGATTGGAAGCCGCCAAAATCCTGATGGATCTGGGTTTGTCGGTCAGCGTGATTGAGATGGCACCGGGATTGATGCCGCGGCAACTCGATGCCGACGCGGCCGGGCTACTCAAACGCAAGATTCAAAGCATGGGCGTGGACGTTCAACTCGTCCGCCGCACCGAATCGATCGCTGTCGTCGACAACGGGATTTGCATTGAGTTTTCCAACGCAAGTGATCTGCACGTCGACTTGCTGGTCATCGCCGCAGGCGTGCGTCCCAACGACATGCTGGCCGAATCAGCGGGGCTTGAGATCGGACCGCGCCGCGGCGTGAAGGTCAACGAGTGTTTGCAGACCAGCGATCCGAACATCTTTGCGATTGGCGAGTGCGCCTCGTTCCACGACCACGTCTTCGGACTCGCGGCACCTTGCTTTCGCATGGCCGATGTCTTGGCCCAGCGACTGGCCGGCGGTGAGACGACGTTCGCGGGTGCCGACGAATCGGCAGAACTGAAACTGATGGGGGTGCAAGTCGCCACGCTGGGCACGACGATCGGTGAATTTGCCGGCGGCAACGTAGTGACACACCATGACGAATCGGGATATCGAAAACTGTTGACCGAGCGGGGGCGAATCGTCGGCGCGTCGTGTGTCGGCCCGTGGGATGAATTGCCACAAGTCAGACAGGCGATCGCCAAACGGGCGCGACTGTGGCCTTGGCAACGCAAACGATTCTTAAACACGGGATCCCCGTGGTCCCCCGGCGGGGCGATGCCGGTCACCGATTGGCCGGCCGACGCGATCGTGTGTTCGTGCTTGTCGGTCAGCAAATCAACGATCGTCGAATTGATCGATGACGGCAAACAAGACGTCGAACAAATCGCGTCGGCATGCGGTGCGTCCACCGCCTGCGGCAGCTGTCGCGGTCTGGTCGGCCAGTTGGCGGGCGCCGCAGCGGCGGAACCGATCACGGTCCCCGGGGCCAAGACAATGTGGGTGGCCAGCGTGATCGCGTTGTTGGCCAGTCTGGCTTGGCTGGTCGTTCCGCCGATCCCGCTGACTGACAGCGTGCAATCGTCGTGGCGAAACATCGAGACAATTTGGCGCGGGGATCTCGGTCGCCAGGTCAGTGGATTCACCTTGGTCGGCTTGACGCTGCTGGGGCTCGTCTTTTCGCTCCGCAAACGCCTGACGTGGTTTCATTGGGGCTCGTACGGGTTTTGGCGGGCCGCGCACGGCGTGCTGGGCATGGCCGTGCTGTTCGGCGTCGCCATTCACACCGGGATGCGGCTGGGACACAACCTGAATTTCTTGCTCGCGGTCTGCTTCTTGTCCGCCGCGGCGTTGGGCGCGGTGGCCGGAATCGCCAGCAGCATGGAGAGCCGCGCGTCGGGAAATCTGGGGATGTGGATTCGCCGCTGGCGTCCCCGATTGACCCGCATTCACCTCTGGGTGACCTGGCCGTTGCCGATCTTGATCGCGCTTCATGTGCTCGGTTTTTATTGGTTCAGCGATTGATCATGAGCATTCAAATCCGATCGATCTGGAACGCGTTTCGCCAGTCTCCCCACGCACCGAAATGGTTGACGTGGGCGGCGATCAATCTCTCGATCGCCGTCTACTTCGGGTTCGGGTTGGTCGCTCCCGCTTCGATCAGCTCGACCGCTTGGCTGCCCGGTGAAACGACGCACGGACACTATCAGATCGAATTGGACTGCAACGCCTGTCATGACCCGGGGCGATCGGCGGACGGGCCGAGTGGATCCGACGTCATGCAAGATGCCTGCATCCGCTGTCATGGCGAACAGTTGGATCTTGCTAAGGACACACACCCGGCAAAGAAATTCCGCGACCCGACCAACGCCGAGCGACTGGCGGTGCTCGACGCACAGAACTGCTTGAGTTGCCATCAAGAACACGTGCCCGAACAGACGCTCACGATGGGGCTGACCATGCCGGCCGATTACTGTTGGCATTGTCATCAAGAGGTCGCCGATTCACGCCCCAGCCACCGCGACATGGCGTACGACAGTTGTGCGACCGCGGGGTGTCACAATTACCACGACAACCGTGCGCTTTATGAAAAGTACCTCGATGATCATCACGGACAGCCCGATCATCTAGAACTCGCTTCACTGCCCCGACGGTCGACCGCTGCATCGCTCTCGGGCGTCTTTCGTCCTGACCGCCCGCTGGGGATCGATGAAGCCGACCATCCTCCCGCCGAAGCCGTCGATCAACGCGTGCTGGACGACTGGGCGACAACCGCCCACGCACTCGCAGGCGTCAACTGCACGCACTGCCACGGCGGGAAGGATGATTCACAATGGTCCGAGACTGTCGCCATGGAAAGCTGCCAGCGATGCCATGCCGACCAAGTCGCCAGCTTCCAAACCGGCAAACACGGAATGCGGTTGGCCGTGGGGATGCCCGCGATGACGCCCGACCAGGCGAGATTGCCGATGCATGCCGGCCAGGCCCATGCCAAACTCGATTGCAACGCCTGTCATCCCGGCCATCGATTCGACACGCAATTCGCCGCCGCGGAAGCCTGTCTTCAGTGTCACGCCGATGACCATTCGTTGGCTTACCGCGACAGCTCACACGCCACGCTGTGGCAGGACGAATTGGCCGGCAGCGGTGCCGTCGGCAGCGGCGTTTCCTGTGCCACCTGTCATCTGCCCCGGATCGACGGCGAGACCGGGATCTGGGTCAACCATGACCAGAACGCGAGCCTGCGTCCCAATGAAACGATGGCCCGACAGGTCTGCACCCACTGCCACGGACTGGAATATTCACTCAGCGCGTTGGCCGATCCCCGATCGATCACATCGTGCTTCGGCGATGCCCCGACCGAACGAATCGAAAGTGTGCAGATGGCGCACCAGTGGTTCGAGCAGCGTCGGGCCAAACGCGAGGCGCGTCTTCAAAAACCATGACCCTGTTTTTCTCTCTTTTTTTGCCTCGTTCCCTTGAAGGATTTTCATGATGAAATTGAATCGCAACCAACAACTCGCCGCGGCGGCACTCTCGGTGTGCACGCTACTGCCACTGGCCGCGCTACCGGGCTGCACCAGCAGCGAAGCGAGTTCGACACCGTCCGGTGGAATCACGCCCCAACAATTTGCCGACGGCGTGCATGCGGTGATGATGGCCGACCGGACCGTGTACGCGACGCACGTCGTGACGAATCTGCAAAAACAGGACGCCCCCGTCAAAGCGTTCGAATACTGGGAAGACACCGAGAACTCGATTCCGTTGCCGGCGCAAATGTTCCGCATGGGTGCCGAGTTGGTCGACGAAAATCCGGAAGCCGGTTTCACCTACGCCCTTCGCAGTAAATGGCCGCTCAACGAACAGCACCAGGCCAAGACTGAGTTGGAACAGACAGCGCTCGATTACCTGAGCGACAACCCCGGTGAGAACTTTTACGGAGAAGAAGAACTCGGCGACCAAAAGTACTTCGTCGCCGTCTACCCCGACCGTGCCGTCGCCGAGGCCTGCTGGTCTTGCCACAACGAACACCCCAATCGCGGCGACGACTATCCCGAATTCGGCAAAGACGACGTGATGGGCGGTGTGCTGGTCCGCGTCCCACTTTAATCGCCACTCAACCCAACCTTCGCTACATCAATCGCATGGATGCATCCCACCCTCTGTTATTAACTCGTAACCACAAGTGAACGACGTATGACTCCTCAGCAAATCGATTTGGTTCAGTCTTCTTGGGAAAAGGTAAAACCGATTTCCGAGCAAGCCGCAGAACTGTTTTATGGCCGCCTGTTTGAGCTCGATCCCTCCCTGAAACCGCTCTTCAAGGGTGACATGAAAGAGCAGGGCAAGAAGCTGATGGCGACGTTAAATTTGGCCGTCACGTCACTGACCAAACTGGAAGACATCCTGCCGGCGGTCCAAGAACTGGGGCGGCGGCACGTGAAGTACGGCGTCCCCGATGAAAGCTACCAGACGGTCGGCGAGGCGTTGCTCTGGACGCTCCAGCAAGGGCTTGCCGAGGCCTTTACCGACGAGGTCAAGCAGGCCTGGACGATCACCTACGTCACGCTCAGCAACGTGATGTTGGACGCCGCACATGAAAGCGATGCGTCCACGGCAGCGGCCGGCTAATTGCGGGGGACACGTTTGCCCAAAGGGCATCCACAACATAGCCTGGGGTGAGACCGGATGAGCCCCAGCGAATCCGGGCGTAACCCCAGGTCTGTGACCAACCGAAAACCTCCCCCATTCGATCGGCCGGCGGCTTTGCCGCCGGCCGATCGAATGGGGGAGAGGCCGTTTGGGCTTTCTTTCCTGGGGTGGCGGTCACTCCGCTGCGCTCGTTCCCTGACCCCAGGCTGCGTTGTCGATGCCCTTTGGGCAAACACTGCGAAAAGAAAAGCCGCTTGCGAATCGTACTTCGCAAGCGGCTTCAACGTTTCATTGATCAGCGACTGTCTAGCCTAGAATCGCCACTGGAACTGCGTCCAGAAGAAATCGGCGTCGGCGTTGGTCGGTACTCCCGCCGTGGTGTCGTAGTAGTCGCCGGCGCGGAAGTGCGAATAGCCGATCTGGACATTGGTCCGCGGGTTGATTCCGCAGGTCAGCACCAAATCGATCTCCTGGCCCAGCTCCTTGTCCCCGGCGGCGGCGACGGCATTGAACGGTGCCTCGGTCACACCATACGGCGTGGTCGCTTGATCCAGGAAGAAGTGGTGGTACCACACCAACAGCTTGACCTTGTCACCCAAAACCGGCGTGATGAACTGGAAGTTGACGTCATTGATGTTTCGACGTGCGAACAAGTCCATCAGACCCAGGTACTTGTGAGCCAGCGGGAACAGGTGGTCGAAACTGTCGTCGCCACGTGCGGCCGGGAAATCGTCACCGCCGGACGCCCAGTCGTACCAGAACCAAACGGTCGGTTTCCACTCGCCACAACCGGTGCAGATGCTCAACTGCTTGCCCAAGCCGCCGGTAAAGAATCCGGCGCTGTGGTCGCCATAGCCGGGGCTGTTGGAACCGAACTGGACGCCACCTTCCACGTTATAGAGCACGCCGGCGTCGGACGCCCCGGCGACGCGAGATCCGAGCGTGTGGTAGTCGAAATCGAGCACCTGGTTGTTCAATCCCAGGTAGTAGGCGTCAACGGTCCCCAGAGCGGTCCCACTGTTGCTGGCGTAAACGCCATAGAAGTCGACATCTTCGTTGGCGTCGTCGATCTTGCTTTCGTTGGCGGCATTGCGATTGAGCGGGTTGACGAAGAATCCGTCCACGGTCCAGGCATCGCCCTTGTACGTTCCGCGAACGCCCTGGAACGAGCGTCGGGTGTTGGCCCAATCCAATGGTGAAATCAATCGCTCGTCGCCGAACAACAATTCTTGCCGTCCCAAGCGCAGATTCAGCGATTCGGTCAGCTTGGTGTCCAAGAACAGGTTTTGGATTTCACCGCGATTCTCTTCGATCGGTCGGTTGTTGAAGGTCTCGCCGCCCGAATCCGCGTACAGGTACTCACCGTAGGCACGGAAGTACTCGTTGATTCGCAGATTCGCGAACATGCGGTAGCGGGTCAGGAAGAACGCGTCGTCGACCCCGGTCAGCCCGAGACCGCGGTGATTGTTCTCGTAGTGGTAACGCATCCGCGCTTCACCACCGATGTCCAACTTGCCGCCCATCATGCCCTTGAGCGAGTCGCCAAAGAACGAGGGGCCGTCGTAGCAGGGGTCGTTGAGATAGCTAAAGTTGTTGGCGTAGAACACACCCGCATAAGCACTTTTCATCGCTGCGGTCGCGGCGGCTTTCTTGGCCTTGGTGCAACACGGCGTGGTGCAGCAATTGCAACTCGTCACCACGGGCGCGGCCATCGAAGCGGCATCGACCGTCGCCGAGGCAGCCGGCTCGTCGATCGCGACGGGCTCCGGCGGGGCCGCTTGGGGGGCATCCACCAGTGGCGCGGGCTCATCCTGAAATGCGATGTACTGTGCACCATCGTACCGTGCGCCATCGTACTGTTCATCACCGTACTGTGCGTCGACGACGAGTTGGACGTTGCCTTGGGGCGTGTCGGTCGCGTCGAGCACGACGGTCTCGACGAGGCCGTGAGGGGTTTCGGCGAATGCCGCGGGGGCGGCGGTCAAGCCGGCAAGTAGCGCCAACGCGAGGGTGCGCCGGCGAGCGTGTTGATGTGGAGGCATCACGTAGGACTCCTTCCTTACGGAACGGTAAGTCACCATGAAGGTGACGATGAATGAAATGTCAAGCTCCCTGATGGGTCGAAACCAGCCGTGCAACCGCCTGTCGCAATCGGTTTCAATCCATCCAGGTGAACATCTGCGTCGGCTCCGGCGAATCCGAGCGTCATGTCGTGCTCTATCGTCTCATCGATGACGTCGATTGGTGAAGAATCTTTCGAACCGTGAACAGTCACGACAATCGTTAAAGTCGCGTGCCGAACGTTCAGGAACGAGCAGCAATCCCCTCGCACGATTCTTGGGCAGGGGCTCCAAGAAGCTGCTCGCAATGGGTGCAGATCACCACCACCACACCCTGTCAAGTGAATTCACGCCAATTGGCTTTATGGTGAATCGTTCCACCTTGCTCGGCCACTGTGTCGCACCTCCCTCACGTTGTCGATCCCCCCCGATCTTGACATCGGCTTTGGCACAAGGCGTGCCTCGCCCACCCCGACAGACGATGCAGTAGTCCTGCGTCTCTGATTCATCCCATCGATGCCAAGCGCGGCTGAATCGGAAAATGCCACACCTTTTCCATGATTCTCCACTGGGAGTATATCCAAGTGCCTTTGAAATCCGTTCCCTCTCAACTTTTGCGGCGTCTGTTCTCGACAGCGTTGTTCTCTTGCACGCTGATTTCGATTAGCACCCTGCTGGTCGGCTGTTCTGATTCCAACATCTCCTTGGAAGACCTCGAAGCCGCCGCAGCGAAACTTGAAACCACCCCAGGCGACGACAGCGAAGCCGGCGCCGCGGTGATGGAAATACTGGACGTCGAAAAACCAAACTTAAAATTCGGCTTCATCAAACTGACCGACTGCGCCCCGTTGGTGATTGCGAAAGAGAAGGGCTACTTCGAAGAAGAAGGTCTGAACGTCGAAATCGAAGCGCAATCGAACTGGAAAGTTTTGCTGGACCGAGTGATCGACGGCCAACTCGACGGCGCCCACATGCTGGCCGGTCAGCCGATCGGTGCGACGATCGGGTTCGGCACCCAAGCTCACGTGATCACCGCCTACAGCCTGGATTACAACGGCAACGGGATCACCGTCAGCAATGAAATCTGGGAACAGATGCAGGAGAATGACCCGGCACTGAAATCGGATACCCCGCCGCATCCGATTCCCGCGACCTCGCTCAAACCGATCGTTGATTCGTACAAGCAAGAGGGCAAGGACTTCAACATGGGGATGGTTTTCCCCGTCAGCACGCACAACTACGAAATTCGATATTGGCTCGCCGCCGCGGGCATTCATCCGGGGATGTACACCGAAGAAAACATCCAAGGGACCGTCGACGCCGACGTGTTGCTCTCGGTGACCCCGCCGCCCCAGATGCCCGCCACGCTGGAAGCAGGGACGATCCTCGGTTACTGCGTCGGCGAACCGTGGAATCAACAAGCCGTCGTCAAAGGCATCGGTGTTCCCGTCACCACCAACTATGACATTTGGAAGAACAACCCCGAGAAAGTCTTCGGCGTGACCAAAGAGTGGGACGAGAAACACCCCAACACGCACCTCGCGGTGATCAAGGCTTTGATCCGCGCCGGCAAATGGCTCGACGCAACCGATGAGAACGGCGTGCTGGTCAACCGCCAAGAAGCCGCCAAGATTCTGTCGGGGAAAGATTACGTCGGAGCGGACGAAGATGTGATCGACAACAGCATGACCGGCACGTTCGTGTTCCAGGAAACCGACGTCCGCCCGATGCCCGACTTCAACGTCTTCTTTAAATACTACGCCAGTTACCCGCACTACAGCGACTGCATCTGGTTCTTGACGCAGATGCGGCGCTGGGGCCAGATCACCGAAGGCAAACCCGCGAGTTGGTACGCGGAAACGGCCAAGGAGATCTACAAACCCGAAATCTATCGCAAGGCCGCGGCGATGTTGGTCGCCGAGGGCAAAGCGTCTGCCGAAGACTTTCCCGCCGAGGACTACGACGGCTACCGAGCTGCGACGACGGAATTCATCGATGGCACTCGATACGACGCCAAAGACCCGGTGGGCTACGTCAACGGATTTGAGATCGGCAATAAAGATCCCGAATCGCTGGCGAAGCAGTGAATCACCCTTCGGCGCGATCGACGTTGCACGGACGTCGGTCGCGCCGACCAAGCCTCTTGAAATGTGCATGCCGCGGTGACCGCCTCGCCGTTGCATGTTCGGGAAGCGGCCATTCGGGTCGGACGTCTCGGTCCGGTGCCAGACGTCCGACCCGGCCGTGGATCCCGAACACTGAAACCATCCCACACTCCTATACCCAACCACCTTGTAGCGAATCGTATGAATTGGAGAGGAAACGCACTGAAGTTCTGTGACGTCGCGGGGCTTCCCGCGCTGGAACCGTTCGTCAGACTGCTCGCCGGCGAAGACGTCAAAGAACAACTCAAAGGGATCGCGAAATTCGTGGTCCTGCCCGTCGCGGCCGTCGCCGTGTTCCTGCTGCTGTGGTCGGCTGCCGCCCGCACGGTGGTCACCGACAGCATGCAACTGCCCAGCCCGACCGACACCTGGACGGCCGGCAAGGAATTGTTCGCCATGCATTCGGCCCAGCGTGCCGAGGACCTGAAGGTCAAGCAGGAAAAAACGATGCAAGCGGTCACGTTGCTGGCCCAAGCCAACTCGGTGACCAAGCAGGCCGAATCGGCAACCGGCGAGCGAAAGGAAACACTGCTGGCAAACGCCTTGGTGCTGAAGAAGAAAGCGGTTCAAGCAGCCAACTATCGTCCGTCGAGCGCCCCGACGTTCGTCGACCAGATCATCACCAGTTTGAAAACCGTCTTCGTCGGATTCGCCATCGCGACGTTGATCGCCGTCCCGATCGGCGTACTCTGCGGCATGAGCCCCTGGTGCAACGCGGCACTCACACCCTTCATCCAAATCTTCAAACCGGTTAGCCCGCTGGCTTGGTTGCCACTGGCTTTCCTGATCATCGTCTGGGCCTACTCGGGCACCAAACCCGGCGAGAACTTTTTCGACAAAGCGTTTTTGATTTCCGCGATCACGGTCTCGTTGTGTTCCTTGTGGCCGACGCTGGTCAACACCACGCTCGGCGTGGCAAGCGTCGACAAGGATTACATGAACGTGGCTCGCGTGCTGAAACTTTCCTGGAGCCAACAACTGTTCAAGATCATTCTGCCGGCCAGTTTGCCGCTGATGTTCGCAGGACTGCGGATCAGTTTGGGTGTCGGTTGGATGGTGTTGATCGCCGCCGACATGCTGGCCCAAAACCCCGGTTTGGGCAAGTTCGTCTGGGACGAGTTTCAAAACGGTAGCAGCCAGACCTACGCCCGCATCGCGTTCAGCGTGATCATCATCGGTTTGATCGGACTGTTGCTCGATCGAATCATGATCTTCATGCGGAACCTGGTCAGCTTCGGTGACCCGCAAGCTGCCTAACCCATTCTTTTCTCTCGAATCCTCACACCCCCAGAAAAACGATGAGCGTCGCAGTTCTTGATCGACCCCGATCCAAAGCGATTGCCAGACCCGCGCCGCCCGACCCGCTGATTTCCATGCGGGCGGTCTGCAAAGGGTATGGGAGTGGTGTCACGCGCAACGAAGTACTCAGCAATATCAATCTGAATCTGCGCAAGGGCGAATTCCTGGCGATCGTCGGTTTCTCCGGCAGCGGAAAAACAACGTTGACCAAGTTGCTGGCCGGACTTGAGATCCCGGACAGTGGCGAGATCGTGATGGACAACGAAATCATCAAGGGGCCGAGCCAAGAACGCGGCATCGTGTTCCAAAACTATTCGCTGCTGCCCTGGCTGACCGTTCGCGGCAACATCGCCCTGTCGGTCGATCGAGTGTTCAAGCATTGGTCACGCGGCGAGCGACGCGACCATGTCGAAAAATTCATTGAAATGGTCGGCTTGTCACACGCCGTGCATCGTCGTCCCCACGAGTTGTCCGGTGGGATGCGTCAACGGGTGTCGTTGGCCCGAACCCTGGCGATGAAACCCAACGTTCTGCTGCTCGATGAACCATTGTCCGCACTCGATGCCCTGACCCGTAGCGTGCTGCAGGAAGAGATCCTCAAGATCTGGGAAGAAGAACGGCAGACATGCTTGCTGATCACCAATGACGTCGACGAAGCGATCTTGTTGGCCGATCGGATTGTCCCGCTGAACCCGGGACCCAACGCATCGCTCGGCCCGGCATTTTCGGTGGAGCTGGAGCGTCCCAGAGACAAGACCGCGCTGAACCACAACGAGACCTTCAAGGGGTTGCGAAACGCGGTCACCAATTACCTGGTCGCCGTGCGACAGAAGTCGCGTGACGACGAAGCGTTGGCGTCCGAAGCGCCGCCCATCGAATTACCCGAACTGCAACCGCGAAGTCTGCGAGTTCCTCGCGGACGGGCCGGTTAATCATTAATGCCACTTACTTTCACGCCAACCGGGGAACTTTTGTTAGCGGCAGGGCGCGAGCCCTCCGGTCTTTCACGGTCAAATCGGACGGCTCGCGCCGTGCCGCTAACGCCTGTCGTGCCAAAGCAAGTGGCATTGGGCTGACTCCCGCGGGAAAGGTTTCCCGCCTGTCATCCGGCCCCGTACCGGCTTGACTCCTTCCACACACCAACACGAACAACCACAGAACCCCACAAGGCGGACCCATGGCCGGTTATGTAGAAATGTTTCGTCTCGGCAAGACCTACGACACGCCCAATGGGCCCGCGGTCATTGTCGAAGAATTCAACTTGAACATGGCGAAAGGCGAGTACATCTGTCTGCTCGGCCATTCCGGGTGCGGTAAAAGCACCGTGTTGACCATGACCGCCGGACTCAACCCGATCAGCGACGGCGGCATCGTCATCGACGGCCACGAAATCGAAGGGCCGGGTCCGGACCGTGGCGTGGTCTTTCAATCGCCATGCTTGATGCCATGGATGACGGCCATGGAGAACGTGCTGCTGGGCGTCAACCAGGTTTATCCGCACGGCACCAAGGCCCAACGGCACGACATCGCCGGGTACTACCTGACCCTAGTCGGTCTCGGCAATAGCCTCCACACGCGGGCCTCGGCACTCAGCCAGGGCATGCAGCAACGCGTCGGGATCGCGCGGGCGTTTGCCTTGAAACCGAAGATGTTGCTGTTGGACGAACCGTTCGGAATGCTCGACTCGCTCACCCGGATGGAACTGCAAGAAATCCTGTTGGAGATCCTCGTCCGCGACAAAGTCACCACGTTGATGATCACGCACGATGTCGACGAAGCGCTGTTCATGAGCGACAGGGTCGTGATGATGACCAACGGTCCGCGGGCACGCGTCGGCAAGGTGTTTGAAATGCCGTTTGACAGACCAAGGGTCCGCGCCGAAGTCCTCGATCATCCCCAGTACTACGACTTGCGGGGCGACATGATTCAGTTCCTCGAGGACCAAGACCACAAGAAATTAAAAGCCGATGCGGAAGCGTTGGAGGCGAAAAAACAAGCCGAGCAGGAGCCCGAAGCGGTCGGCGTTTAATCGCGAAGCCGTAGGAACACTATGATCACAGCCACATCTAATCATTCGTTCTTGACCAACATGATCGTGTTGGAGATCGACGACAGCGGTGCGTCACCAACTTGCTCGATCCCGGTCGCCGATCGCGCGATCGCCGCCTCGCTCGAGACAGGATTGCCCACGATCAAACAGTCCGTCGAGGGCGAAGCAGACGCGGTCGCGATGTGCGTTCCCATCTATCGCTGCGAAGAGATCGCTTCAGTGATCGTTTGGGTCGGCAGCGCCAGCGACGAGACCGTCGGGGTGATGGAGATCTGGCAGCCGATTAGCGAATTCGATGATCTGAACCTCACGCAGGGCTACTACGGTCCGCTGGATCGATTCCAAAACGTCAGCTCGTTCGTGCGTTTCGAAAAGGGCATGGGATTGCCCGGACAGGTTTGGCGCAACCTCAGCTTTGTCATCCACGACAACCTTCCCAGTCATCCCGGCTTCCTGCGTGCCGCCGGTGCGTCCGCCGAATCGTTGCAAGTCGCGATCGGACTCCCGGTCTTCGGCGAAGACTTTCTGGCGACGGCCGTTCTGATCAGCTCCGACTCCGCCCCGATCGCTCGCGGGTACGAGGTCTGGCGGTGCGCCGAGGACCACTTGCTGTTGGAATCGCGCGCCTATCAACGCCTGGAACAATCGCTGATGTACGAGGTCGACCAGACCGTACCGTTGGAAGGCACGCTTCCCGGTCTGGCCTACACGTCCGGTGTCGCCACGATCAGCGAGGATCCCGACATCGTTTACTCGGGTCGTCCCTTCCGCGGTGGATCGCCTTGTAAAGGTGTCGCGATCCCGTTTTTTGAACAAGATCGCATGACGAATATCCTGACGTTGTTGCTGTAAGGGAAGAGAAACGCAATGAGCACTATGCTTCCCGTCGTCAACCGACAACCCGAACTGGTCGGGCAACTGCTGCATGAGCAACAACAGCTCAGCGCCGTCGAACAGTTCAGCGACTGGCACACCGACCACGAGTCGTCCGGCACGACGACCGCACCGGCACAAGAAAAATACTATCGCAGCCTGTTGCCGGCGACGGCCCCAGGACCGAACGAACAATTCGCCTTCGAAGTTGATCTGAATGCGTGCAGCGGATGCAAAGCCTGCGTGGTGGCCTGCCACACGCTGAACGGATTGGAGGAAGACGAATCCTGGCGCCGAGTCGGGACGCTGCTGATCGGCGATCCCGATTATGCCGACGCCGCCGCGATCCAACATGTCACCACCGCCTGCCACCACTGCGAAGACCCCGGATGCCTGAACGGGTGCCCGGTCAAGGCCTACGACAAAGACCCGGTCACGGGGATCGTGCGCCACTTGGACGACCAATGCATCGGATGCAAATACTGCACGATGATGTGCCCCTACGAAGTGCCGCAATACAGCGATCGCTTGGGCATCGTTCGCAAGTGTGACATGTGCCACCAACGATTGAGCGTTGGTGAAGCACCGGCCTGCGTTCAATCCTGTCCGAACGAGGCGATTCGCATCACCGTGGTTCCCACCGGGGATGTCGAAGTTGCCGGGCAAGACACGCTCGTCCCCTCGTCACCGTCGTCAGTCATCACGCGACCGACCACACGTTATGTTGCGGAAACCTCGCTCGATCCCGCGCTGACACGTCCCCAAGACGAGAACGTCGACGAGGTTGCCGAAAGTCATTGGCCGTTGGCCGTGATGCTGGTCGCGACGCAGATCGCCGTCGGCATTCTGATCGCCGAATCGCTCGCCACCTTGGTGTTGACCGCGGTGGGAATCAGCGTCCCTGACGCCGTGCCGATCGCCGCGGCGCTTTCGGCATTCGCGATCGGCAACATGGGCCTCGGGATCGCACCGCTGCACCTCGGACAACCGCTTCGCATGTGGCGTGTGTTCTTGGGATTAAAAACCAGTTGGCTCAGTCGCGAAGCCGTCGTCCTGGGCAAATTCATGGGGCTGCTGGCGGGTGCCATCGCGCTGCTGTTGCTGCCGGTGGTCTGGGATTGGATCCCGACATCGATCCAACAATGGATTCCGACCGAATGGATCCCCGCTTGGGCCGGACGGGCGTTGCTGGTCGCGTCGATTCCGGTCGGGCTGGCGGGGTTGTATTGCAGCGCGATGATTTACATCGCCACCAAGCGGCGGCCTTGGCGAAGCGGGCGAACGTTGCCGCGTTTCTTCGGCACGTCGCTGACCTGCGGACCGATCGTCGCGGCGGTCGTGTTTGCGTTGACCGGATTCGGCGTCACCGCCGCGTTGTTGTGCTTGGCCGGTGCCGTTGCGGGCTGGTGGAAATGGACGCGTGAACGTCGGTTGTATCGCGCCCCTGACGGTTCCGAGGATCCCTATGACCGGCGTTCGCGGCGGCTGGTGCATCAGCATCTCGGCGAGACGTTGCGGATGAGAAACTTCAGTGCCGTCGTCGCCACGCTGCTGGCCGGGCTGGCGTTCATGTTGTGTCCGTTTTTGCCCCTGGTCGGTGCGGGCTGTGCCGCGCTGTCGGCCGCCGTTTGGATCGCCGGTGAAAACCTGGAACGTCTGCTGTATTTCCAAAGCGTTGTTTACGACCGCATGCCGGGCACACTTTAAGAGACCACCGCAATGAGCATTGGAACCCCCAAATCATTGACGCAACTAAGCGAAGAGCGTCGCCCGAAGTCGTTTGAGCTTCCCCAGCTGCTGCAGGCTCGCACGGGCAAGATGACCCGCGAACTGCTGCTCAACCCGGGCGATCATGGGCTGGGGATGACACCCGAGTCGTTGCGGGCCGAAACAACCACCGTGGCCGCCTGCGGTTACTGTGCGACAGGTTGCGGACTACGGCTTCACGTCCGCGACGGACAAGCCGTCGGGTTGACTCCCGAAACCGATTACCCGGTCAACCTGGGCATGGCTTGCCCCAAGGGGTGGGAAGCCCTGGAGGTGCTCGACGCCGATGACCGAGCGACCCACCCGTTGCTGCGCGACTCCCATGGCGAACTCAAACGAGTCGATTGGGACACCGCACTGACGACCTTTACCGAACGTTTCAAGGCCATCCAATCCGAACACGGCAACGATTCGGTCGCGTTTCTCAGCACCGGGCAAATCCCCTGCGAAGAGATGGCGTTCCTCGGCGCGCTGGCAAAGTTCGGGATGGGAATGTTGCACGGCGACGGCAACACGCGGCAGTGCATGGCCACCGCCGTGACCGCCTACAAAGAATCGTTCGGGTTCGACGCGCCGCCATACACCTATGACGATTTCCAACAGAGCGATTGTCTGGTTTTCGTGGGCGCAAACCCCTGCATCGGGCACCCGATCATGTGGGAACGCGTGCTCCGCAATCCCAATTCGCCCGAGATCATTGTGCTGGATCCCCGCCGGACCGAAACGGCGATGGCCGCGACCCAGCATTTGCAGCTGCGTCCCAAGAACGATCTGGCCATTCTGTATGCGATCACCCAGCACCTGATCGCATCGGATTTGATCGATCACGAATTCATCGCGGCACACACGACCGGATACGATGATCTGGCCGCCCACGTCGCAGCGTTTACCCCCGACGCCGTCGGCCCCGCTGCCGGCATCTCCGCCGACGAGATTCGTCGCGCCGCCGAATCGATCGGTCAGGCAAAGGCGGCGTCGCTATGGTGGACGATGGGCGTCAATCAAAGTTACGAGGGAACTCGAACCGCCCAGGCGATGATCAACATCGCCTTGATCACCGGCAACATCGGACGTCCCGGAACCGGGGCCAACAGCATCACCGGACAGTGCAACGCGATGGGCTCGCGGTTGTGGAGCAGCACGACCAACCTATTCGGCCACCACAAGTTCGAATCGGCCGAAGATCGCCAACGTGTCGCCGACATCTTGGGGATCGATGTGGACAAAATCCCCACCGAAACCGGTTGGTCCTACGACCGAATCGTCGAAGGGATCCGCAACGACGAAATCAAAGGGCTGTGGGTGATTGCCACCAACCCGGCACACAGCTGGATCGACCGAGGCGACTTCAAGGAGTTGCTCGACAAGCTCGACTTCCTGGTGGTGCAAGACATGTACGCATCCACCGCGACCGCACAACACGCCGATTTGGTGTTGCCGGCGGCGGGTTGGGGCGAAAAAGAAGGCACGTTCATCAACAGCGAACGGCGGTACGGGCTGCTCAAGAAAGTCCGCAAAGCCCCCGGAGAAGCGCTGGCGGATTTCCAGATCTTTCGTGCCATCGCCGCCTACTGGGGTGTCGAAGCCATGTTTGCTGATTGGACACACCCCGAAGCCGTGTTCGAAAAAATGCAAGCGGCCAGCGAAGGCCGCCCCTGTGACATCAGTGGAATCAAGGGCTATCGGCAGCTGGATCAATGCGGCGGCATCCAGTGGCCATGGTCGCGTGAAGACGCAGCGGCACACGCGACGCCGCCCCAGGAACGTCGACTGTTTGCCGACGGATCGTTCTGTCATCCGGACGCCAAGGCGCGATTGATCGTGGACAACATCACTCCGATGCCCGAACCGCCGGACCAAGACTACCCGACGCTGTTGATGTCCGGTCGCGGCACGGTCAGCCAATGGCACACGCAAACACGAACCAGCAAGAGCAAGGTTCTGCGAAAGCTCTACCCCGAGCGGCCGTATGTCGAAATCCATCCGACCGACGCCAGTTTGATCGGTGTTCACAACGGTGACATGGTGTCGGTGCGTTCGCGTCGCGGCGAAGTCTTCGTCACCGCGATGGTCACACCCACCGTCCAGCAAAATCAAGCGTTCATCCCGATGCACTACGACATCATCAATGAATTGACACTGCGGCATTTCGATCCCCATTCACGGCAACCGAGTTTCAAGGACTGTGCCGTGGCGATCGGCAAAGCCTCATCCGCCTCAACCCACTGATCAACGACCCGTCTGACCATGTCCAACGATAAAGCGTTCACCGAGGAACAAAAACAATTTCTTTCCGGATTCGCGTTCGGCGCGGATGTGGCGCGCGCCGTCAGCGGATTGCCGGTGATCAGCAACGGCAGCAGCTGCGGCGGCGATGCATCGATCACCGTCGGCAGCACCACGACGACGACGCTGCCGGTCGGCCCCGAAAAGATCGCACTGATCGCCCAGCAAGAAACTGAGTCCGCCGGCAAGACACTCTGCAAGGAAGAACTCGCCAAACGAGAGAAGAACCCGCTGGACATCTGGGACGAGATGCAGGCCCGTAGTGATGCCGGCGAGTTCCCCAAAGGGACCGACGTGTTCCTGCAAAAATTCCACGGTCTGTTCTACGTCGCGCCGGCACAGAACAGCTACATGTGCCGCATGCGGATTCCGGGTGGATCGCTTCGGGCCTGGCAACTGTCAGGGCTGGCTGACCTGGCCGATCGTTCGGCCGGCGGTTTTATGGACGTGACCACTCGGGCCAACCTGCAATACCGCGAGATCCCCGCCGATCAAGCGATGAACATTCTGTACGGGTTGCGTGAATTGGATATCGTCAGCCTCGGTTCGGGCGGTGACAACATCCGCAACTGCACGGCAAGTCCGCTATCGGGTATCGACACGTGCGAATTGATCGAGACGATTCCTTTGGCCAAGCGGATGCACCACTACATTTTGAACAGTCGAGAAATGTATGGGCTGCCGCGAAAATTCAACATCGCGTTTGACGGCGGGGGCACCATCAGCGCCCTGGACGACACCAACGACATCGGCTTTCACGCGGTCCGCATCGACGAAGAACACGCGACGGCCGACTTTCCCGCCGGCGTGTACTTTCAACTCACCCTCGGCGGCATCACCGGGCACAAAGACTTCGCCCGTCCGACCGGCGTCTTGCTTCGCCCCGACCAATGCCTGGCCGTCGCCGGCGCCATCGTTCGCGTCTTCGTCAAATCCGGTGATCGCACCGATCGCAAGAAAGCGAGACTGAAGTATGTGCTGGACGACTGGGGATTCGACAAATTTGTCGCCGCCGTCGAAGAACAACTCGGTTGGACACTGGGCCGTTTCGACGAATCTAAATTGACCCGATCGGTCGCGGAGGACCGTTTGGCCCATATCGGGTTTCACCCTCAAGCCCAAACGAAGAAGAACTACGTCGGCGTCGTGTTGCCGGTCGGACGCATGACCAGTGACCAGGCTCGCGGGCTGGCGCAAATCGCCGACGAGTTTGGTAACGGTGAGATCCGTCTGACGGTCTGGCAAAACCTGTTGATCCCCAATCTCGCCGACGAAGACATCGATGCGGTCAAGGAACGACTGACCGAACTCGGACTCGGTTACGAAGCGAGCAGCTTTCGAGCCGGACTGGTGGCCTGTACCGGTAGCGGCGGCTGCAAATTCGCCGCGGCAGAAACCAAAACCCAGGCGATGGCGTTGGCCCGGCACCTTGAGTCTCAATTCAAACTCGACAGCCCGATCAACATCCATCTGACCGGTTGCCATCACAGTTGTGCCCAGCACTACATCGGTGACATCGGTCTGCTCGGCTGCAAGGTCGAGAAAGGCGACGACATGGTCGACGGGTACCACGTGCACCTGGGCGGCGGCTGGGGCGACCGCCAGGGCATCGCTCGGCTGATCTTTGAATCGGTCGCGTACGAAGATTTGCCTGACCTGGTCTCCGCCATCATCGGCGGTTATCTGGAACAACGACACGAGGGCGAGACGTTTGTTGAATTCACGTCTCGATCCTCCGATGACGAATTGAAGGCCCTCGCCAGAGCCTTGGTTTGAACCGCTCTCCACTGACAACCCAAGAAGATTCGACTCCTTCCCCCAATTGACCGCCATGACAACCAGCTTTATTCCTGAAACGGCACCTTTCAACGACGAACAACGTGCCTGGCTGAACGGTTTTTTCTCAGGCATGATGGGCATGCAACCCGGCGGCGACGCCTCGGCCGTGATGAACGCCGCCGGCCTTTCAGCCGACGCGTTGCCGGGTGTTGTCGAACAGAACAAGGAAGAAGAGGAAGACTTTCCCTGGCACGACGATTCACTGCCGATCGTCGATCGCATGCAGTTGGCCGACGGCAAGCCCGTCGAGCGACGCTTGATGGCGGCGATGGCGCAATTGGATTGTGGTTCCTGCGGCTACCTTTGCAAGTCCTACAGCGAAGCCATCGCATCGGGGGAAGAAACCAACCTGACGCTCTGCAGTCCCGGCGGGAAAGAAACCGCGAAAATGATCAAACAGGTGCTCAAGGAATCCGGTGACAGCGGCGCATCGCCCGTCAAACCGGCCAACGGCAGCGCGGCCAACGGGTCGTCGCAACCGGGATACTCGCGGAAAACGCCGTACGTAGCCAAGTTGATCGAATCGAGACCGCTTAACGGTGAAGGCTCGGCCAAAGACACACGACACATCGCCATCGATCTGGCAGATTCAGGAATCAAATACGACGTCGGTGACGCGCTGGGAATCTACCCGACCAACTGTGACGAATTGGTCGAAACCATCGTCGCGGCCATCGGCGCCGATCCCAATCTGCTGACCGTCACCCCGGCGGGCGACCCCAAATCACTCGCCAACGCGCTCCGCGAAGACTTTTGCCTGAGAGACCCGAGCGACGAGTTATTGGAACTGGCACTGAGCCGTGTTTCCGATCCAGAAATAAAATCGCAGCTCTCACAAATGCTCGAAGAAGGTGCACCGGAGGGCTTTGACGTTTTGGATGTCTTGCAGCTGGCAGGCGATGTGCCGATCAGTGCCACCGAGTTTCTCGAAACACTCTCGCCCTTGAACCCGCGACTGTATTCGATCGCCAGTAGCCAAGCGTGCGTCGGCAACCAGGTCCATCTGACCGTTGGCAAAGTCACCTACGATCGAAACGGACGATTGCGAAAGGGCGCCGCCAGCACGATGCTCGCCGATCGCTTGGAACCCGGAGCGACCCTCCGCGTGTTCACGCAAGCCAATCACGGCGGGTTCACCGTCCCTGCCGATCCCACCAAGCCGATGATCATGGTCGGTCCGGGAACCGGCATCGCTCCGTTCTTGGCGTTTCTGCAAGATCGAGAGGCGACCAAGGCGACGGGCAAGAATTGGTTGTTCTTCGGCGACCAACATGCCGCCACCGACTTCTTGTACCAGCAGGAATTGCAGTCGTACCTCGACTCCGGATTGTTAACCCGGTTGGACACGGCGTTCAGTCGCGACGGGACGGAAAAAGTCTATGTCCAAGATCGCATGAAGCAGAACGCTGCCGAACTGTGGAGCTGGCTGCAAGCGGGAGCCCATTTCTACGTTTGTGGCGACGCCAGCCGCATGGCCGTCGACGTCGATCGCACGCTCAAGTCGATCATCGCCTCCCAAGGCGGGCTGTCCGAACAGGCCGCCGCCGACTATGTCGCGAAACTGAGCAAAGAGAAACGCTACGTCCGCGACGTGTATTAAGACTTCTAGTCGACCAACCCCAGACGAACGGCCCGGACCGCAACGTCGGTGCGATCCGAGGCCCCCGTCTTGCGCAAGATGTTCTGCACGTGTTCCTTGACGGTCTCGACACTGATCCCCAACGACTTGGCGATCTCCCGGTTGCTCAACCCGAACGCGATGTGACGGAGCACCTGGGCCTCGCGAGACGTCACCGGCAATTCCGGCGGAAGTTGTGTCGAGCGGATCGTCTCGGACATCTTTTTGCGGACGTTGTCCAGACGACCGCCCGGGTACGCCGATCCGTTCTCACACGCATGACTGAGCGTCTGTTCGATCTTGGTTGCCGAATCACTCTTGAGCACGTAATCGTGAGCCCCATTGGCAACCGCGCGGGCAAGGTAAACGGGGTAGTCGTACGCGCTGATCAGGACGACCGGCAAGTTGGGATGCGCTTGGCGAATCGACGTTAACAGCGTCAAACCATCCATCTTCTTCATCTGAACATCGATCAGCACCGCGTCGAAGCGGTCTTCGTCCAGATACCGCAGCGCGCTCTCACCGTCGGGAACCGTTTGCGCGACACTGATCGCCGTCCCGACCAATAATTCCATGAGCCCGAGACGAGCTGCTTCATGGTCGTCGACGACCAGCGTTTTTAACGACATTGCGATCCTACGTGCCTCTGTTTTGATTCCAAACCGCTCCTGCAAACGCCAGGAGCGAACACTCCTAAAAATGGCGTATTTGCGCCTGGAGTGTGGGGTTAATACGAGAATTTTTCGCATATCGCCCCACCCCTACCCCCTAAAATAAGTACAAGTTCACTACGGCAGGGGTAAGATCGGGGGGCAGGCAGAATGAAACGCGTGATTTGGATTTTGCCCTGACGCTAACGGCGACCTAGGAAAACGTGAGAGAGAACGCGCTGCACCGCGCTCGGCCCCATTCCTCGCACGATCCCCACGCCCGACATGAATCAACCCGCCTCCATTTTGCTTGTCGACGATGATTGGCACTTGGTCCAGTCGATGGCCGAATGGCTGCGGGAAATCGGGCACACGGTCCACATTGCGGACTGTTTAAACGGCGCCAAGGCGAGCCAGGATGAACATCGCTTCGACTTGGTGATCACGGATCTCCGCCTGCGTGACGAAGACGGGTTCGAGCTGATTCACCACACACGGCAAAAGCACCCGGAAACCACGGTGCTGGTGATGACCGGATACGCGACCCCCGACACGGCGATCGAAGCGATCAAAGCCGGCGCGTTCGACTTGCTGACCAAGCCGCTGATCGACGACGAATTGAACTTGGCGATCAGCCGCGCCGTTTCTCAACGAGACATCACGCTGGAGAACCAGAAGCTTCGTCAGCGGCTCGATAGCCGAAGCGGGCTGGAGAACATTCTCAGTCACGACTATCGAATGATGAAAATCTTCGATGTGATCGACAGTGTGGCCGATGCCAGGGCATCGATCCTGATCACCGGCGAAAACGGAACGGGTAAAAGCATGATCGCCCGCGCGATCCACGAACGTAGTTCCCGCCGTGGCAAACCGTTCGTCGAAGTCGCCTGTGGGGCACTACCGGACAATCTGCTCGAGAGCGAATTGTTCGGCCACGTCAAAGGCGCCTTCACCGGTGCCAGCGGCGACCGGGTCGGCAAGTTTCAATTGGCCGACAAGGGCACCTTGTTTCTCGACGAAATCGGAACCGCGACCGCGGCGATGCAAGTCAAACTGCTGCGTGTGCTTCAGGAATTTCAATTCGAACAACTCGGCGGCACGCACACACACTCGGTCGATACCCGTGTGATCCTGGCGACCAACGAAGACCTGTCCCGTGCGGTGACCGAGGGTTCGTTTCGACAGGATCTGTACTACCGGATCAACGTCGTCAACATCGTCCTGCCATCACTGCGTGAGCGTGTCGGCGACATTCCCTTGTTGGTCGACCACTTCCTGCGCGAGGCGGCTGAAACGTGCGGTCGGGAAATCGAAGGCTTTGATCAACACGCCATGGCGACCCTGCAATCGTATCGTTGGCCCGGCAATGTTCGACAATTGCAAAACGTCGTCGAACGTGCGGTGCTGCTCTCTCGCGACAACGTGCTGACACTGGAAGATCTGCCGCCGGAGATCTTGGGCCGCGTGGCTGATCCGCTGGCATCGGCGATCCCACAGGCCGCCGGCGAAAACACGGTCAAGCCGTTCGCGATGACACCGGCCAGTTATCAAAACAAGAGTCTACGCGAAGCACTCGAAGGCCCCGAGCGCGAGATCATCCTGCATTCCCTCCGCCGCCACAATTGGAACCGAGCCGCAACGGCCGATGCCTTGGAGATCAATCGCACGACGCTCTACAAAAAGATGAAGCGTCTGGGTCTGGACGATCCACGGCTGCAATTCGCCCTGGAAGGCTAACCAAGTGGGGTAAGCTTCCAGCTTGCCCTACGTCACGCTCCGCGTGACCTCCCGGTCCTCTTCCTCCAATCCGCCTGGGAACAAGCGGGAGATAAAAGTGGGGTAAGCTTCCAGCTTGCCTTACGTCACGCTCCGCGTGACCTCCCGATCTTACTCCAAAGCTCCGCCTGGCAACACATTGGCCCGGAGGCCCTGCCTCGCAGGGTCGTCGGCAAAGCCGACGAGCAAGGCAAGCAAGATGCTTACCCCACTGCAGTCCTGCTCCCAGGCTCTGCCTGGCAACACCCTGGCCCAGAAGCACCCGCCTCGCGGGGTCGTCGGCGAAGCCGACGAGCAAGGCAAGCAAGATGCTTACCCCACTGCACTGTGAATTGTGAAAGACGTTGTCTCAGAGCAGCGTCCGCAGCGCCGCCGGCAATGCTTCGCATTCTTGCTCGAACACCCGGGCGGCGAGGCTGTCGGGCGTGTCCTCGGCACGCACTTCGCAGGCGCGTTGCAAGATGATCGGACCATGGTCGTACTGATTATCGACGAAGTGCACGGTGCAACCGCTGATCGTGACACCACGCTCGATCGCCGCGGCGTGAACGTTGTGGCCATACATGCCTTGGCCCCCGAACGCCGGCAACAGCGACGGATGAATGTTGATCACGCGGTTTTCGAAATCGTCGGGAATCAACACGTGCTTCAAAAACCCCGCCATCACCACGTACTTCGCACCGCAGCAGCGGACCGGTTCAAACATCGCGTCACTGTAGCTCGCATCGTCATGGTCACGCTTGCGAACCACCAGCGTCTCGATGCCATCGTTCTGAGCGATGTCGATGCCACGGACACCGTCACGACTGCTGATCACCAAACGGACATCGATCGGCAGCTCGTGCTCGTCGCGATGCCGCAACAGGTTTTCCAGCGTCCTGCCGCCGCCGCTTAGAAACACGGCGATCGGCAGTTGGGTCGGGTCTCCGCTCATGACGCGGTCGCCTTAGCGACGAACACTTCACCGTGTTCCGACGCAGCCGAATCGCCACCTTTGATCGAGCCGATCTCCAACGAGTCGGCCAGCGTTTCGTTGCAGATGTTCGCCCCGTGTTCCTCGATCGCTTGGGTCACCTCATCACTGGCCGAAGCGACGGCGACGCGGATCCGATCGGTGTACTGGCAATCGATCGCCTTGCGTTGATTCTGGATCACGCGAATCAGATCGTTGGCGATTCCTTCGCGTTGCAGTTCCGGGGTGACCTCGGTGTGCAACACGACGACGGACCCGAGCCCCTGTGCGGCGGCCCAGCCCTCTTTGGCTTGCAAACGGACTTCGATGTCGTCCCCGTCCAACTCGATCGTGTTTTCGCCGAGCTGCAGTTTCACAACGCCGTCGGATTGCAACTGGCTCAGCAATGCGTTTCCGTCGGCATCGGCGAGTGCCTTCTTGACCGCCGGCACCTGCTTGCCAACTTTCGGACCGAGTCGTTTGAAGTTCGGCACGACCGTGTATTGGACATACTGGTCGCCTTCGGTCGTGTAATGAACGGTTTTGACGTTCAACTCTTCACGCACCAGGGCGTCGTGGTTTTGCAGCCAAGCGATCTGGGAATCGTCGGTCAGAATCACCGTGACTTCCGACAGCGGCAAACGCACCTTCAACTTTTCACTGGCCCGTGCGGCGCGTCCCAGCGAAGCGATCTCGCGCAACAGTCGCATCGAGTCGGACAGATCGGTATCGATCCGTTCGGCGTCGACCTCGGGGAAATCACAGAGGTGGACGCTGCACAACGTCTTGTCGCCGAAGGGTTCGGTCAGACGTTGCCAAAGCGTATCGGCCAGAAACGGCGTGAAGGGCGCAGCCAGCTTGACCAGCTCCAACAGCGTTTCATACAGCGTCCAATAGGCGTCATGTTTCTCTTGCGAATCCTTGTCGGCGGCCCAAAACCGATCGCGGCTGCGGCGGACGTACCAGTTGCTCAATCCGTCCAAGAGCGTCGAAATCGCTTGGCAGGCGTTGTAGTTGTCCAGCGCGTCCATGCGGTCGATCACCTTGGCGGTCGCCTGGTTGAGTTCCGACAGAATCCAACGATCGATCTCGCTACGCTGGGATGCCGGCCGGTATTTTGGCGCCGACGCCAGCGACCCCGGCGTCAGTTGCTCGTCGGCGGCGACGGCGTCACGCGGATCAAACCCGTCGATCTCTGCATAGATCGTGAAGAAGCTGAAGGTGTTCCACAGTCGAAGCAGGAACTCAGGGATCGAATCCTTGATCGACTGCTCGGCATAGATGATGGAATTCCACGGCGCCTGATTGGCAAACAGGTACCACCGCAGCGCGTCGGCCCCGTAGCGGTCAAAGATCTCTTCGGGGCTACGGTAGTTCCGCAGGCTCTTGGACATCTTGCCGACTTGCTTGTTGAATTTCTTGCCGGGATGTTGCTTGGTCTCGGACTCTTCCAACAGGATCGTTTTCTTTTTCTGGTCGTCTTCATGCTCCCACCACTGGGAAAGCATCAGACCGAGCACGATGCAGTTGCGGAACGGCAGCGGGTAGTCGAGCTCTTTGACCTTCAGCGCTTCGACGTCGGTCCCCGGTTCGGCGACCGATGCCCCTTCACCGAACAGCATCGTTGCGATCGCCAGTTGGCTGTAGAACCAGCCACGGGTCTGATCGATCGCTTCGCTGATGAAGTCGGCGGGGAATTGTGACTGGAATTGTTGGTCACCGGTGTGCGGCCACCCCCACTGGGCGAACGGCATCGCACCGCTGTCATACCAGCAATCGATGACTTCGCTGACCCGTCGCATCCGTTTGCCATCGGCAAACGGCGAATCATAAGTGACTTCGTCGATGTACGGTTTGTGGACCCGCAGATCGTCGACCAGTTCCGGATTGGCCGCTTTGGCTTCCAGCCAGACTTCGGTGCCTTGGATCCCCGGTTTGGCGAGCAATTCCTCGTAATTGCCGACGGCTTCCATCCGCCCGGTTTCTTCGCAAACCCAGATCGGCAGCGGCGTGCCCCAGTAGCGTTCGCGCGACAGCGCCCAATCGACGTTCGATTCGAGAAAGTTCCCGAACCGCCCGTCACGAATGTGTTCGGGCTGCCAACCGATCTGGGAATTGTTCTTCAGCATCAAGTCACGGAACTTGGTCGTGCGAATGAACCAGCTGCGGCGTGGGTATTGGATCAGCGGATCTTGATCGGCCCGCCAACAGAACGGGTAATCGTGCAGGTACTGTTCCTGCAAGAACATCAACCCGCGGTCTTTGAGGTCGCGTGCGAGTGCTTTGTCGGCGTCTTTGACCCAGACACCGAGGAACGCGTCCGCAACCGCTTCGTTGAATTTTCCGTCCGGGCCGACCGCGCAGAGCAATTCGGGTTGTTCGCCTTCGACAAAACGTCGCCGTTGTTCGTCATAGACTTCATAGTCGACTTCGCCGAACGCCGCCGCTTGGTGGACGATGCCCGAACCGCTGTCGGTGGTGACAAAGTCGGCCGCAACGACGCGCCAGTAGTGGTGCTCGGTTTTGGAGTCACCGCTGGCGGCCTTCAATGTCCCGATCGGGTCGCCGGTCGATTTCAGGTAGCCGTCAAACGGCGGCGTGTAGCGAAGACCGATCAGATCGGTGCCGCGACACGTTTCCAAAACCTCGAATTCGCACTTCGCCTTGTCGGCGATTTTTTCGACCAACGCCGACGCCAGATAAAACTCTTCGCCGGTTTCGCCGTGCTTGACCAACGAGTACTCCAGTTCGGGATGAACGGCGGCGTACATGTTGCTGGGCAACGTCCACGGGGTTGTCGTCCAGACCAGCAGACTTCGCGCCGGTTGATCCACCAGCGGAAATTTCACATACACGCTCGGATCGGCGACCTCCCGATAGCCCTGGCCTACCTCCCCTGCCGAGAGGGCCGTGCCACCCTGAGCCCACCACCAGACGATCTTGTGGCCTTGGTAGAGCAGCCCGCGATCAAACAGGTTTTTCAGACTCCACCAAACACTCTCGACGTAACTCTGGTGATAGGTCACGTAGGCCTGTTCGAGATCGACCCAGAATCCCAGTCGCTCGGTCAGCCGCTGCCACTCCTGCATGTAACGCCAGACCGATTGCTGGCATTTTTGGATGAAGGGCTCGACACCATAGGCCTCGATTTCTTCCTTGCTGTGGATCCCCAACTCTTTGCCGACCTCGACTTCGACCGGCAACCCGTGCGTGTCCCAGCCCGCTTTTCGTTCGCAACGGAAGCCCCGCATCGTCTTGTAGCGGGGAAAGACGTCCTTGATCGCGCGGGTCAGACAGTGGCCCGGGTGGGGCATCCCGTTGGCTGTCGGGGGGCCTTCGAAAAACACAAAGGGAGGTGCATCAGCGCGGCGCTCCAAGGATCGCTTGTAGACGTCGTTTTGCTGCCAAAACTCCAGAATCTGCTCTTCCAGAGCCGGAAATTTGGGGCTGGCGGGGGCGGCACGAAACGGGGCAGCGGAGTCAGACATCGTTGTCATGGGAAGCTGAAACGGGTTTTTCGGAGCGAATGCGAAGCGGGATTGTAATGGGATTTCGGCGTTTGACGTAGGCGGAGTATTGGGGGGAACGCGGATCGGTTTTGGCGGGATCATCGTGCCCCTGATGAGCCAGCGACGAAACAGGACCAATGGGACAAATAGGACGCATGAGTCCTATCGGTCGCATGGGTCCTATCCCGGCACGAACTCCTGTTGGCGGCTCGCCGCCCGACTGCCGCCACCACCCCCGCACATTTTCACTCATCCGCAAAGTCAACCTTGCCGATAAACTTGTTTGTGTAGCTTCGACTCGACGCTCCGCCCCCCAAACTCTCGCTGTCCAGTTGATGTCGCTTTCGGTTTCCACACAAAACGATCCAGCGCCACGACGGCCCGAGAACGGGTCCGTCACGATACGGGACATGCTTTACGCCTGGGTGGTTCAGTGGGGAGCGGCGGTCGTCAATGGCGTGGCGACGGTCGGCGACATCGCCCTGTTCGCTTGGCAGATGCTGGTTTGGATTTTCACACGGTTGCCGCAGCGTGGCACGTTGCTGGTGAACTTTTATCAAATCGGTGTGCTCAGTCTGCCGGTGGTGGCGTTGACGGGAACCTTCATCGGAATGGTGCTGGCCGTTCAAAGTTATTACCAGTTTCACGCGATCGGATTGGAAAGCCATCTGGGTGTCGTGATCAACACCTCGCTGGTCCGTGAGCTGGGTCCAGTGCTGGCCGCGACGATGTTAGCCGGCCGGGTCGGCAGCGCGATGGCGGCCGTGTTGGGGACGATGCGTGTGACCGAACAAATCGACGCGCTGACGACGATGGGTGCCGATCCGATTCACTACCTGGTGGTGCCTCGGTTCTTGGCCTGCATCTTTTTGATTCCGGCGCTGACGATCATGGCGGATTTCATGGGCATCGTCGGCGGTTACTTCTACAGCGTGATGGTGTTGGACATCGATCATGCGGCCTATCTGACGCACTCCCGCGACGGCGTGGTCGGATTCGATTTATTCAGCGGGATTTTCAAGAGCGTTTTCTTTGGCGGGATGATCGCCGTGATCAGCTGTTACCAAGGATTTCATTGCAAACCGGGCGCCGAGGGCGTCGGCAAAGCGGCGACGCAGGCGTTCGTGTATTCGTTCGTGATGATCTTGGCCATTGATTTGTTCTTGAACATCATCTTGGACAAAATCTATTTCGCCATGTACCCCGCGGGAGCGAACATCCTATGAGTGACCCTGCGGCGGAACATCTGATCGACGTACAGCATTTGCATGTCGATTTTCACGGCCAAAAGATTTTGAAAGACATTAGTGTTTCGATCGAAGCCGGCGAGACGGTTGCGGTGATCGGTGAAAGCGGTTGCGGCAAAACCGTGTTCATGAAAACGATCGTTGGGCTGATCCCACCGACTCGGGGAACGCTTCGTTTTGACGGGCACGACCTTTCAACACTGTCGCCGCCGGCGCTCAGCGACGTCCGCCGACGGTTCGGGTTCGTCTTTCAAAATGCGGCACTGTTCGACAGCATGACGATTTTTGACAACGTCGCGTTTCCGATGCGGCAATCGACCACCGCCGATGATGACGAGATTCACGAACGCGTCTTAAAACACCTTCAAGAAGTAGGACTGCCGCCCACGGTGATTTCGAAACGACCGAGTGAATTGAGCGGCGGGATGCGCAAGCGTGTCGGGATTGCCCGCGCGATTATTTTGCAGCCCGAATTGGTCGTCTACGATGAGCCGACGACGGGGCTGGATCCGATCATGAGCGACGTGATCAATGAACTGATGCTGGACGTCCGCCGTCGCTATCCGGTCACCAGTGTGATCGTCACGCACGACATGCGAACGGCCCAAAAGGTGTCTGACCGCGTGTTGATGTTTTACCCGCGAGCAAGACTGGACAAAGACGAACCACAGGTGCTCTACGATGGTCCACCCGCTGGGCTGGATCAATGCAAAGACGAGCGGGTGCGTCAATTCGTTCGCGGCGAAGCCGGTCAGCGTCTGATGGAGATAACGGGTTAATCATGGACGATAGCAGACTGAAATTCGGCGTCGGCGTACTGGTCATCGCCGCCATCGGAATCGGAATCATCTTGACGTTTTTGTTCGGGGCCGTGCCGCGCGTGCTGACCGGTGAATTCCGACTGCTGGTTCAGTTTCCGACCGCAGAGGGCATCAATTCCAACTCGCCAGTGCTGTTGCGGGGTGTTGAAATCGGACGCGTCATCGACAAAGAACTGCGTGAGAACGATGTCTTGCTGACCATCGGCATCGATCCCAAATACCAGAACAACTTGACACATGAATACCTTCCCAAAATCAAAACGAAATCGATCATCACCGGAGATGCGAAACTGGAGTTCGTCAAAGGAACCGAAGACGAATTGCAGGAGATCCATAAAGAACGATTGCAGACGATTCGCGATGAAAAGTACACCGACGAACAGCTAATCTCTTATGGAACACCGGCCTCCGACCCCTTCAGTTTGGTGTTCAACTTGGAAGACGAAGTCCGTGAAACACTGGAGGCGGTACAGTCCGCAAGCGGAGCCTTGCAATCGGTCGGTGACAACGTCAATCAACTCGTCCAGAACGCGGACGGTGTGGTCCAGAACGCCGAAGGCCAGATGGGCAACGTTGCACAAGACGCCCGAAACGCGCTGATCGAGTTTCAGGGTGCGATGCGTGACATTCGCAACGTGATCGGCAATCCGGAACTGCGTGACAGCCTGGCCGAAGCGCTTCGTGAGCTTCCGCTCGTGCTGACCGAAGCCCAAACCACATTGCAATCGACACAAAAGACGTTCGAGAGTTTTGAACGCGTCGGACAACGATTCGAAAACGTCGGCGTCGCGGCGGAGAAAACGGTTCAGAACGTCGACCAAACTATCGACAGCGTCCGCGACGCGATCGAATCCGCTCAGGGAGCGATTGAAAACATCGAAACCATCACCGATCCGATCGCAGAAAACAGCGATCAATTGGTGGTCCAAGTCCTGAAAAGCTTGGCCAACCTGGACCGAACCTTGCTGGAAGTTGAACGATTCGGCGTCGGGTTGAACAATAGCAACGGAACGATCCGCCGGTTGCTCGATGATGAAGACATCTACTGGCAGATCCGACGCACGATCGAAAACGTCGAATTGGCAACCGCCAAGATCCGACCGATCCTGGACGACGTGCGAATCTTCAGCGACAAAATCGCCCGCGACCCACGCCAATTAGGCGTCAAGGGAGCACTCGACAAACGCGGCAGCGGGCTGGGGTTGAAGTAGCACCGTCGTCGCGGGCACGTTCACACGCGGCGTGCCGTGTGGCGGTCGGCGTGGTCACGGTTGCTCCTGCATCCGCGTTTGGGGGAGACGGGGAGACAAGGAGACAAGGAGACAAGGAGAGTGGGAGTCGAGCGGTGGGGCAATCGATCTGAGTCAGGCCTGCGACGTCCCTGCTGCTACTCCATCATTCTGCCCCGTATCATTCTGCCCCCATTGTTTTGCCCCCATTGTTTTGCCCCCATTGTTTTGCCCCCATCATTCTGCCTTTTTCACACCGAATCCCCGGTTCTGCTGACAGATCCCCCGATTTCCTGCGTGTAATCTGCTGCTCCGCAATCTCCGTCGACCATCATCGTCGGCGACGTTCTGGAGGAAAACGCAGACTCAAAACAGGGTGTAGATGAACGGGGCAGCGGGCGAATTGGTCAGGAAGGCCAAGACGACCAGCAGTAAGAACACCACCAGGATCGGCGTCAGCCACCATTTCTTGTTGTACTTCACAAACCAGATGAACTCCTGAAAGATGCCCGGATCCGATCCGTCAGCCATCGAATCGAAGGACTCGGTGACTTCGTCTTCAGGTTTCTCGGTGGGATCGGCCGGTGGAGTCTTCACGGTTCTAAAAGGTTCGAAAATAGGATTGCGGGTCGGATGGTAAGTCGATCGATCGCCAATTCGATTTGGAATCGGACGCGTTCGTGCGGATCGATTTTCCCGTCACGCGGAACCAAATCGAGATCGGCGTGACCACTGCATAGTAGACGATCGCCAGGACGACGAGGGTGGCGGTCCAGCGGATCGGATACGTGATCGCGTGGAAGAACGCCATCAGTTTCGGCTGAGACGCCGGGATTAAATAATACACCATCGCGACGACCAACGCGGCCACGGCCAGTCCACCGGACACAATCGGCGAGGCGATCGCACGCCACGCGATCCAGGCCAGCATCAACAACGCCGCCGCAATGGCGACGCCGAAATAGCGTCGTTGGGAATCTGTGGGTGGTTTCATTGTGAATTGCCGTGGAACCGAGGTTTCGTGGAGTTGGTTGACGTCGCAGGCTAAAAGGCATGGCAAAACGATGGGGGCAAAACAATAAAAGACAGGAAAGCTGCCCCCGCAGAAACGATTCCAAATCCACGCCTATTTATATCTTGTGGCTTCGGCAGTTCCGCATCGTTTTGCCCCCATCGTTTTGCCCCTTTTCCCACTGCGTGTAATCCCGAGCACGCGCCGATCGCTGACGCTTCCCGCTGGGATTCTTTCTCCATCATTCTGCCTGCCCCCCGCGCTGCCCTTCCTTCACCAGCAAACAATCTTCAATGACCAGCGCATCCATCTCGGTTTTCATGAAGCACCGAAACGCATCCTCCGGCGATCCGACGATCGGTTCACCGCGGACGTTGAAACTGGTGTTGATCAGCACGGGGCAGCCGGTCTGCCGATGGAATTCAGCGAGCAACGCTTCGAATCGCGGGTTCTTTTCTTTGTCGACGGTTTGCACGCGAGCTGATCCATCGACGTGGGTGACCGCCGGCAGCGCGTCGGTTTTGGTTTGACAAACCAACAACATGTAGGGGCTGGTGTGTCCATCGGCCAAATCAAAAAACTCACCGACGTGATCGAGCAAGACGACGGGCGCGAAGGGACGAAACGACTCACGAAACTTGATCTTCAAATTCATCGTCGACTGCATGTCACTGCAACGCGGGTCGCCGAGGATACTGCGATTGCCCAGCGCCCGCGGTCCGAATTCCGCCCGACCGGCATACCGTCCCACCACCAGCCCTTCAGCCAGCAGCGCGGCCGTCCGTCGATCGAGTTCTGCCGGATCCGAGATCACTTCATAGACCGCCCCCTGCCGATCAAGCACCGACTGCACCTGATCGCTCGAAGACTCCGGCCCGAGCAGGCTGCCGCGTTGTGAATCGTTTTTGGTCGGCTGTCGCGGCTTGTCCAGCAATTGATGCCAGATGAACTGCGCGACGCCCAACGCGCCGCCGGCGTCACCGGCAGCCGGTTGGATCCAGATCGAATCGAACGGGCCTTCGCGAAGCACGCGTCCATTGGCGACACAGTTGAGCGCCACGCCGCCGGCCAAGCACAGGTTGCTGGACTTTGTTTTTTCGTACAGGTGCCGCGCCGAACGCAGCACGATCTCTTCGGTCACCACCTGGATCGAAGCGGCCAAGTCGCGGTCCAGATCCTCGATCTCGCTGTCGCGCTGCCGCGGCGGTCGGCCGAACAATCGATGAAACTTCGGCGTCGTCATCCGCAACGACTGGCAGTATCCGAAGTAGTCCAGATTCAGATGGAACGAACCGTCTTCATGAATCGTCAACAACCGGTCTTTGATCACATCGACGTACTTCGGTTGCCCGTAGGGTGCTAAGCCCATCAATTTGTATTCGCCGGAGTTGACGCGAAAACCGCAGTAGTACGTGAACGCGGAGTACAGCAATCCGAGCGAGTGGGGGAACCGGATTTCATCGGTCAGTTGGATCTTGTTCCCCTGTCCGACGCCCATCGTGGTCGTGGCCCATTCACCGACGCCGTCCATCGTCAAAATCGCGGCCTGATCAAAGGGCGATGGAAAGAACGCGCTGGCCGCGTGAGACTGGTGGTGATGACAGAACGCGATGCGGCGTTTGAAACCATTTCCAAGTCCGCGTCGGATCTCGCGTCTCAGATGTAGCTTCTCTGTCATCCACGCGGGCATCGCTTTCCAAAACGACCGGAATCCCCGCGGCGCGAACGACAGATAGGTTTCCAACAGTCGGTCGAATTTCAACAGCGGCTTTTCATAAAAACCGACATGGTCCAGTTCGTCGGCGGTGATCCCCGCCCGCTGCAAACAAAACTCGATCGCGTGGATCGGAAATGCCGCGTCATGCTTTTTGCGAGTGAAACGTTCTTCCTGCGCCGCGGCAACGATTTCGCCATCGATCAAAAGGACCGCGGCGGAATCGTGATAGAAAGCGGACAGACCCAAGATTGCCGTCATCGATCGGCCTCGGCGGCAAGGTTGACAAAGCGAATCGGCGGCAACTGGTCGGCCAACAACGCAAGAGCTGCGTCGACAACACCTTGGCCGGCCAATTCAGCCAGCGAACGTGACGCGTCGACGTCACAGGATTTTAGCAGCACCAACTCATCGGCACCGACCAAAATGGACAACCAACCCGCAATCGCGTCCGTCGTCGTCGTCCAGTCTTCGGGCAAGGGTGTTTCTGTCGCGGCATGATAGAACGCGTCGACCGCGACCAGATGGCTGTGACACTCTGGACTGCGTTTCAGTCGCTCAAACTGCTCGGGAGTCGATTCGAGTTGCCATCCATCCAACTGCGGGCCCAGCCACTCGAACGTCGTCCGCAACAGCCCGACGCACTGCCAATGCAGCCAGCTCGATGGACTGGGGAAGGCGGCATCCAAACGACGCACCGCATCGATCAATTCACCGCCACCGACAATCCCGATCGTTTGTGCGGGCGGTTGTCTCACGGCCCATGCCTGAATCGAATCCGAGAGCGCGTCTCGCAACAACAGACTCCCGCCGATTTTGATGACTCGTCGCATGGTTGGTGGTGGCGATGAAAAGGGTGGCAACCGCTACCGAAAATGGGAAGGAAGACGTTTTCTGCCCGCGGCAGATTCAATGCACAGGCTGGAAGCCTATCCCACAAGGTGCGCAACCGCAAAGGCTGGTGCGCAACGAGAAACATCATCACCCAAAATCGCGGGAAGTGAAATCCGTTGGCGGCCATCGCTATCGATGGGAAGTAAATCGCTGCAGTGCCCGCTGACGACCAGGGGTCCACGCCCGCCGAACGCCGCAATCGCCTCGGAGACGATCGCCTGGGCCCGCTGGTGCACTTGGATCGCCAGTTGTTTCGCGTTTTCCACGTCAACGGTTCGGTGGTCCAGCCCGATCATCCGTGCGATTCGATTGGCGGCATGAAAGGCGTCGCGTGGTTTGCCATCGGCGCTGCGGCAATCCGAAGCGTCGCCAGGCTGGTAACCCAACAACAACCGCACGTCATCCATCGTGGCAAACACTTCACGCATCACCGCAACTGGATGCCCCTGCCAATCCAAGTGATCGACCAACGCACAAACCGGAGTCCGTCCGCCGCCGAGGTAAACGAGCGCGCCTTCGGACAACCGATCAAAATCGGTCCGGCTTGCGGTTGCCACTCCACCGTCACACAGCGGAATCAGATCGGTCGTGGTGGACCCGATATCGACCAGCAATCCGCCCCCGGACAACTGCGACGCGAAACGTCGGGCGACCCACTTCGCCAGCGCATGCCAATTGGCCGCGGCAACCAGATCGACGTGTTCCATCGCCCACGCCGCGGAATGAACGTGTCCATCGACGGCATAAAAGAGCGGCGACGACCCTCCACATTGCTTCACCGCACGGCAGACCTGATCGACGATGTGTTGCACGCCGACGCAACGATCTAGAAAACAATCCGCCAGCTCGCCGGTCATCGTCACCACGACGCGTGAGGCATCGGGAAAGGCGGCGAAGTCAGCTTTCAGCTGGCCGGCGAGATCATCCGGTCGCATCCAAAGCGGAAATTCGACTGACGACACATTGCCTTGCGTGTCGGCGTACTTCAAGTTCGCCCCGCCGATGTCGACCCCCAACGTGACAGGTTCCGATGCGGGGGTGGGATTCGACATTGGCTGCGCAATGGGGCGTGGAATGCTGACGGTAAGAGCCAGCGGTTGGTTGTGTTCGTGACCCGAAGAAATTCACGTTCTACCGCTAAGTCACCCTAAGACGTGAGGCCCGGACGCTAACGCGAACCGGCTGATCTCAAACGATGATCAGCCGTTTGGCGCGAGCCTACGGGCCTCAATGAGAGAATCTCGGCGCTTCACACCGTTTGCGGCGTGTCGATTTTCACTTTGCCGTCGGCCGTCCAATGGACCGAGTTCACGCTGGCCTTGCAACTGACCGGCCCGGTTTCGATGTCGAACAAACGGGCGGCAAGATTTCCGTGAATCATCTCGCGCAAACCGACGTAGGACGTCGTCAGCCGGGGATTGATTTCGATGATGTAGTCGTCGCTCGGGGTTTCGCCCAAGATCAAATCCAGGCCGACGAAGCCGCGTGCGGTCGGCGGCATCGCGGCGATCGCTCGGGCGGCCAGTGCGGTGGCACGCCGCTGGGCGTTGTTGTTCAGCGGTCCGCAACCGCCGACGTACTCACAGATTCCATCGCTGATCTCTTGGGACACCGCCGGCAAGAACGTCTGGTAGTTGCCGGAGGACAGCAGTGAAATCGAAATGCTGCGACCGGGGACCCAGCCTTGCATCAGCGAATTGTTATTGAGTGATTTGCGGGCCTCGCGAAAATCGTCGAACGTCGCGATCGCAAGCGTGCCGCAACCGTCGCGAGGTTTGACGACAAATCGCTCGCAGCCAGCTACCAAGCCCACCATCCGTTCGTCGCCGACGGCGATGTACGGCGGATGAGCGACACCGGAGCTGTGCAACACCTGGGCGGTCAGCAGTTTATCGCTGGCCACGCGAAGAAAATCACCGCTTCCGGCGATCACATCCACGCCACTGCTGCGCAACGAAGCCACGCCCTTGGCCAACAACCCGTCACTTTCGGGCGCGATGATCAACGCCGCGTCACAGTCTTTGGCGGCGGAGACCCATTGCGCCCAGAGCGGGCGTTCGGCATCGAAGGCAACGGTATGCGTGGCGTTGACGGACACTTCGAAGCGGTCTTCGAGGACGACCGTCGTTTCGGAGAACGCCGAAAGGTCTTCCACTAAGGCGCGAAGCATCGCCTCTCCCTCCTTCCGCAAAGAAGGCGGGATCTGGTCGATCGCCTGATCCGCGACGCCGCCGCCGCAGATGTATTCCCCGACGAAAACCTTCAAGTCACAATCCCTTAAAAAATGCCCAAATGATCACGTGCTTCGTCCGTCATCCGATCCGGCGACCACGCCGGTTCCATCACAACTTTGACTTCACACGAATCAACTTCCTCAAGTTCCTCGGCAGCCGCTTTCGTCCCGGCAACCAATTGCGGTCCCGCAGGACACATCGGACTGGTCATCGTCATCTCGATCGTCACATCGTGACGCCCGTCTTCTTTCTCGTCCCCGATCGCGACGACATAGATCAGCCCCAAGTCCACAATGTTAACGTATAACTCGGGATCGATCACCTGCTTGAGCGATTCGCGAACCTTGTCTTCTGCAAGTGCCATGTCTTCTTTCCGGGCGATTCAGGTTTCAAGTATCGGGTTTCAGGTTTCAAGTTTCAGGTTTCAAGTTGTGCAGTCTCATGCTGGAGCATGAAACACGGAACCAGAAACTTGAAACTGAATTTTTTATTCGTATTCTCGGACTTGGCGGGCGATGGCCGCGCCGAGGGCTTCCCGCACGCTATCGATCGTGATTCGGTCGAAAATCTGCTGGAAGAACCCGGTCACAATCATACGGGTTGCTTCCTTCCGAGTAAAACCGCGGCAACGGGCATAAAAGATTTGATCCTCGTCCACTTTGGACGTCGTGCTGCCGTGGGTGCAACGGACATCGTCCGCTTCGATCTCCAATCCCGGGATCGAATCTGCCCGAGCGTGGTGGGACAGGACCAGATTGTCATTGCGCTGGTAACCGTCGGTCTTCTGAGCCGCCGGGTCGACCTTGATCATCCCCCGCCAGACCGTGCGACTTTTGTCCTGCTGGGCCGCTTTGTACAGGAAATCGCTTCGGCAACTCTCCGCTTTGTGGTGCTGCAAGGTGTGGTAGGCAAGATGCTGACGGCCTTCGGTGAACATCACGCCGTTGACTTGGCTGTGGGCCCCCGGACCGACCAAATCCACCGACTGATTGACCTTCGAAAGCGAGGAGCCCATTGCCGCAATCGTCCATTGCAGCGAGCAATCGCGGTCGATCACCGCTTTCTGCTGGGCGAAGTGGTAGGTCTTGTGCCCCCACTCCTGCAGATTGACGTAGCGAAGGTTCGATCCTGGTTTCTGAACCAATTCGATCGACCCCAGATGGAGACCCGCACCACCCGCGTCGGTGCTGTTGGACTCGTGCAGCAAGGTGGCTTCGGCACCATCCTCCAGAACCACCAACGTGTGCGTCGTGTCGGTGCCGCCGTCGGTCAAGATCGACCCGATGTGCAGCGGACGATCGACGACAACTCCGCGGGGCACGTACAGGAATTGCCCGCCGGACATGAACGCCGCATGGAGCGCGGCAAATTTGTCGTGATCGGGATCAAAGGCCGTGAACAAGTACGGACGAACGAGTTCGGGGTGCGACTGGGCCAGTTTCGACAGGCTGCCGAAGACGACGCCCTTGGCCGCCAACTCTTCGTCCAGCGACTCCTTCGTGATGCAACCGTCGACCGTCTCGATTCGACCGCCCAACTCGACACCTTCGACCAACTGGTGCAGCTGCTCGGTTTCGGTCAGATCACAATCGGCCGGGTCGAGCACGGGCAACCCGAATTTACCGAGTTGGAACATGCGGATGTCGGTTCGAATCCACTCCTCGTGGCGACGCTCGGGCCAACTCATCGCCTCGGCGTGTTCAAACGCTTCGCGACGCAGCGTCGTCAACCAATCCGGCTCGGACTGGCTGGCAAGTAACGCGTCAAACCCGGCGGCATCAAAAGCGTGTGTGATGGTTTGTGACATGGAAATTCGTTTGCTTGGTTTTGATTCTGTGGGGGCGACATGGCTGCCGGCCCGAGGTGCCAATGGGGAAGGCAGGCGGAGCCTGCGATTGAGTGAGTCCCCGGGCGGGAGCCCAGGAACGAGGTCAATTGATTTGCTGGAAAGACCGGTGGGGTGGCGTTGAACCTATCGAGCCGGAGCCCGACGAGCCTGGAAGCCGAGCCCACACCGTCGCCGCTATCCGACGCTGCCTTCCATTTGCAGTTGGATCAGACGGTTCATTTCGATCGCGTATTCCATCGGCAACTCCTTGACCAGGGGCTCGATGAATCCGTTGACGATCATCGTGCTCGCTTCCTGCTCGGTCAGCCCACGCGAGAGCAAGTAGAACATCTGCTCTTCACCGATCCGAGACACACTGGCCTCGTGACCGATTTGAACATCCTGCTCGCTCACTTCGATGTACGGGTAGGTATCGCTACGGCTTTCCGCGTCCAAAATCAGCGCGTCACAGACGACATTGTTCTTGCTGTTGTGGGCGCCGGGATGCACCGAGACCAAACCGCGGTAGCTGCTGCGTCCGCCGTTTTTACTGATGCTCTTGCTGATGATTTGACCGGTCGTGTTGGGCGCCTCGTGCACCAACTTCGCACCGGCGTCTTGGTGTTGACCGGCGCTGGAGAACGCGATCGACAGGATCTCGCCACGTGCACCGGGCTCCATCATGTGAACCGCGGGGTACTTCATCGTCAACTTGCTGCCCAAGTTGCCGTCGACCCACTCCATCGTCGCGTCGCCGTAAGCGTACGCCCGTTTGGTGACCAGGTTGTAAATGTTGTTGGCCCAGTTCTGGATGGTCGTGTAGCGACAACGTGCGTTGCGTTTGACGACGACCTCGACGACCGCGCTGTGCAGCGACTCGGTGCTGTACATCGGCGCCGTGCAGCCTTCGACGTAGTGCACGTTGGCACCCTCATCGACCAGGATCAGCGTCCGCTCGAACTGCCCCATGCTTTCGGCATTGATCCGGAAATACGCCTGCAGCGGGAAATCAATCGACACGCCCTTGGGGATGTAGATGAACGAACCGCCGGACCAGACCGCGCTGTTGAGCGCCGCGAACTTGTTGTCTTCGGGCGGGATGATCTTGCCAAAGTACTCTCGCAGCAGTTCGGGATGTTCGCGGACTGCGGTGTCCGTGTCGGTGAAGATCACTCCTTTTTTCGCCAGGTCCTCTTCCAGCGATCCGTAAACGACTTCGCTTTCGAACTGAGCCTTCACACCGGCAAGGAACTTCTTTTCCGCTTCCGGAATGCCCAGCTTGTCGAACGTGTCCTTGATCTCCTGCGGCACATCATCCCAAGTCTTTCCCTGATGATCGGTCGGCTTGAGGTAATAAAAGATGTCCTGGAAATCGATATCGATCGATCCGCCCCACTTGGGCATCGGCTTGGATTCAAAGATATCGAGAGACCGGAGTCGGAACTCTCGCATCCAATCCGGTTCGTTCTTGATATCGGAGATCTGGTTGACGATGTCGCGGTTGATCCCCTTTTTTGCCTTGAAGACGCCGGTGGTCTCGGTGCGAAAGTTGTACTTGTTGATTTCGCCGATTTCCGACTTGGGTTCGGCAGGTGCGTCGGTTGACATATCAAAGCTCCAAAATGGAGATGGAAGTGATTCGTAAGTTTCAGGGTGCCGGGTCTTCTGGGGCAGTGCCGGCGTTTCATCAAGCCAGCGTTTAACCAAGCCAGCGTTTCATCACGCCAGCGCTTCTTCGGCTTCCTCGGCCAGCAATTTTTGGTTCAGGGCTTCGGCATCCGGATAGGCCTTTCGGATCCGGTCGTAGCCGTGTTGATGCAGCTCTTCGGCGAGTTCTTTGCCGCCGGTTTCGACCAGCCGTCCGCCCAGCATGACGTGCGTGAAATCCGGCGGATTGTGCTCGAGCAACTTGTCGTGGTGGGTGATGATCAGCAGTCCCATTTTCTGGTGCCCGATGTCCGCGATCGACTCACTGGCCAAACGGACGGCGTCCGCATCCAGCCCCGAATCGGTTTCATCCAAGACGGCAAATTTGGGTTGCAACATGGCCAACTGCAAGATCTCGGCGCGTTTCATTTCGCCGCCGGAGAAACCATCGTTGACGTAGCGTCGGGCGAATTCGCTGTCCATTCGCAGGTGCTCCATCTTCTCGCGAAGCTCCTTGCGGAACTCACGCATCGGAATCAGCTCCTCGCCTTCTTTTCGATCCGGGCGACGAACGTTGGTGGTCGCGTGACGGAGGAAGTCCGCCATCTTCACACCCGGAATCGCCATCGGTCGTTGGAACGCCATGAAGATCCCCGCGCGAGCCCGCTCGTCGGGTGCCATCTCCAACACGTCTTTCCCATCCAGCGTGATCGAACCGGACGTGACCTCGTATCCGGGGTGGCCCATGATCGCCAAACCCAGCGTGCTTTTCCCGCTGCCGTTGGGGCCCATCAGCGCGTGGGTTTCGCCGTGATTGAGGGTCAAGTTGACGCCCCTGAGGATCGGCTTGTCGCCGACCGACACGTGCAGGTCTTCAATTTTCAGAACGTGAGTCATGACTATGGTTGCAATGGTGGGTGGTGAAGGGTGATTGAATGGTTGATTGGAACGTTCGGGTCAGTTCGTCGAGCCGTCGGAGGTGAGATTCGCTGCCGGGACATTGGAAGCCGGGACATTGGAAGCCGGTGAAAACTGGCAACACGCATCGCCGTCGAGACGACATTGGCTGAGCTGCACCGGTTTGCCGAGTGCCTCCGAGAGCACCTGTTCCTCGAGGTGACACATCGTGTGATCTTCGCTTCCGTCGGCCAGCGTCGGATAGGGACAGGCGTTGATGTCCAGCACCGGCAACTCGCCGGCCGAACGGACATCGCTGACCACGCGACGCGACGACAACAACCGCGACAGCACACGCATGCGTTCCTCCAGCGGCGCGCTCTCGTCCAGCTGCGCGGCGTATTCGCGACCGAGCCGCGTCGCCACGCTGCTGAGCATGCGGTTTCGCAAGTCCCGGTCCTCGATCGACAGCATTTCGTGCCACATCGCTTCGGCCAACTCGGTCGAATCCGCCGTGTTGATCCGCTTGCCTTGGTCGGTGATCCGATACCGATACGTGGGCCGCCCCCGACCGGCGACGACCTTCTCCCGCTCGATCAGCCCACGAGCGAGCAAACGCTCGATCCGCTGACGGACGGCGGTCGCCGTGACGTCCAGTTTTTCCGTCAATTCCCCAATTCCGATCAGCTCGCCGCTGCGCATCGCCAGCAACAAGTCGCGATCGACCGAGCGGATCGGTCCGCTGTCCGGGTGCGGCTCAGATTTCATCGCGGGGCCTTTTCGGGGAACGGGAAAACACAAAAACGACACCCTTACTGTTACAGCACAACCGATTTTTGACAACCATCGTTGTTAAAAAAGAAAGACAGAACCTCCCCAGCACCGCGTCAACGGGAACGTCGACGCCGTTAGCCCGCTGCAACCGGCATGGGTGCCCGATGAGCGTGACGCCGAAAACGACACAACCTCGCCAGGAGGGTTTCGACTGACGACCGCCTCACGGCGATGCCAAGCCCCGCGCCCCCTGAACACCGATCCGTCCGATTGGTACGATTCCGCGTCCGCCGAAGGCCATCTCCTTGCCGACGGCCCACCACCTGACGAATGACTCTCCCCCCGAGCCAATAACGATGAAAGCTGTCGCGGTTACCCCGGGCACCCCCAATAGCGTTCACCTGACCGAAATCGAAGAACCCTCCCTCGACCAATTCCCCGACGGAAAAGGGGTGCTCGTGAAAACCCTGAAGGTCGGGGTGGACGCGACCGACCGCGAGATCAACGAGGCGCTGTACGGCAATGCGCCCCAGGGCGATGACTACCTGGTGATCGGCCACGAGTCCTTCGGAATCGTCGAAGCGGTCGGCCCCAACGTCCGCCGCGTCAAGCCGGGCGATTATGTCACCGCAACGGTTCGCCGCCCCGGAGGCTCGATCTATGACGTGATCGGGACCAACGACATGACCAGCGAGGAGACGTACTACGAGCGCGGCATCAACCTGCGTCACGGGTTTATGACGGAGAAATTTGCCGACGAAGAGGAATACATCGTCCGCGTCCCGGAGGGGCTCAAGCACTTGCACGTGCTGCAAGAACCGATGAGCTGTGCGGCCAAAGCGGTCCAACAGGCTTACGAGGCCCAGCACCGGATGAAGGTCTGGCGACCGCGGCTGGCGTACGTGCTCGGCTCCGGCCAAATCGGCTTGCTCACGACGTTGATCCTGAAACTTCGCGGCCTGGACGTCTACACACTGGCGCGGGGAAAAGCCCCGAACCTGAAGAGTGAAATCGTCGCGGGGATGGAAGCCAACTACATCAGCACGCGGGAAACCAACATGGACGAATTGGTCGCCAACACGGGCAAACCGGACCTGATCGTCGACGCGACCGGCAGCAGCAAACTGGCGTTCCAGGCGATGCAACACGTCGGCCACAACGGCGTGGTCGTCTGGACCAGCATCACCGGGGGCGACGAAAACATCGAAATCCCCTCCGACAGCGTCAACCTGAACTGGGTGCTCGGCAACAAACTGTTGCTCGGCAGCGTCAACGCCAACCGCACGCACTTCGAAAGCGGCATCCGGGACCTGGCGTTGGGTGACATGATGTTCCCCGGCGTGCTGGACAAAATCCTGACGCACCCGGTCGACGGACTGGACCAATACGAAGAAATGATGCGATTGCTAGTGGAAGACAAAGACGCATTGAAGGTGTTTGTGAATATCGCCGAGGGCTGATGGACGCTCTGTCGAACGAGCTGCCCTTGTTAGCGGCAGGGCGCGAGCCCAATACCGCTCAATCGACAAAGTTTTGACCAGCGCAGGGCCCGTAGGCTCGCGCCAAACGGCTGATATTCGTTTGACATCAGCCGGTTCGCGCCAGCGCGAGCGGCGCCCCTCAATCTCGATTGAGCGGTATGGGGCGCGAGCGCTGCGGTCCATCGTGGTGCTTTCGCGCCGAAACCGGACGGCTCGCGGCGTTCCGCTAACACATCTCTGTCAAACGGAGGCAAGATCCCGAGAAATGCTGTTGTGGGGGGGGCCGGCGTTTGGTAATCTTCCGCGCTACCATTTTCGGGCATGTTGCCCGACCCTGCGCCTGGTGTGAGTGAACGTGTGTCCGTCAACGACGGGCGGCGCGTCAGCATTCACCGCCGGTATGCGTCGTGACCTTCATCATTTAGGGGCGACGTCCGCAGCGGATGTTATTTCATTCCTCCAACCCACGAATCTGTCGCCCGCGAAATCCAGACCGCCCTTCACCTGCGGGACGTTTGACGGCAGAAGAGTCTTTTGCCGCGGCGTGATGTTTCGCCGCCTTCCCACCGGACCAGCACGTTCGGTCCGCCGGCATCTCCTGGACTCATTGACGGATTCCGAATCGGAAAATTTCATGGTCAACCGCAATCTGATCCGTTCCCTCGAAGACGACGACATGCTCAACGATCTGGCCGTTTTGGCGCCAGAGGAGGAAACGGAGGATTGGCTGCTCGATTTCCTGCAGCACGCCGAGCAGCAAGATTACGCCCAAGGGCGAATCGTTGACGGCAAAATCGTCGAGATCAACGACGAATGGGCCCTGATCGATGTCGGCTTCAAGAGCGAAGGCACGGTCAACCTGAACGAATGGGGCCCCGACGAAGCGAAACCCGCTGTCGGCGACACCGTCCAGGTCCTCATCGAGGAAATGGAAGACAACTACGGAGCCGCCGACGACCCCTACGGCATGATCGCGCTGAGCAAGAGCAAAGCGGAAAAGATCATCGAGTGGGAACACATCATCAAGAAGATCGGCGAAGGCCAGGTCGTCACCGGGACCGTGATCCGAAAGATCAAAGGCGGTTTGCTGGTCGACATCGGCGTCAACGTCTTCTTGCCGGGCAGCCAAGTCGACATTCGACGCCCCGGCGACATCGGCGATTTCATCGGCCGCGTGATCCAAGCCGAAGTGCTGAAGATCGACGACACCCGTCGCAATATCGTCATCAGCCGACGCTCGCTGATCGAAAACCAACGCGAAGAAGACCGCGCGTACTTGATGCAAGAACTGGAAGTCGGCCAGATCCGCAAAGGGATCGTCAAGAACATCGCCGACTTCGGTGCGTTCGTCGACCTGGGCGGAATCGACGGCCTGCTGCACATCACCGACATGGCCTGGGAACGCATCTCGCACCCGACCGAAATGGTGTCGATCGACCAGGAAATCGAAGTCAAGGTGCTGCACATCGATCGCGAAAAACAAAAGATCGCGCTCGGACTGAAGCAGAAAGACCGCAACCCGTGGGAAAACATCGAAGAGAAGTACCCGGTCGACTCCAATCACGACGGCGAAGTCGTCAACGTGATGAGCTACGGTGCGTTCGTCAAACTGGAACCGGGCATCGAAGGCCTGGTGCACATCAGCGAGATGAGCTGGACCAAACGGGTCAATCACCCCAGCGAACTGGTCAACATCGGCGACAAGATCGAAGTCAAGATCCTGGGCGTCGACCCGGAAGGCCAGCAATTGTCGCTGGGCATGAAGCAAACCCAAAAGAACCCGTGGGACGACGTGCTGGAACGTTACCCCGAGGGTACCGACGTGACCGGCAAGGTCCGCAACCTGACCAATTACGGTGCCTTCATCGAACTGGAAGAAGGCATCGACGGACTGCTGCACGTCAGCGACATGTCCTGGACCCGCAAGATCGGTCATCCGAGCGAGTTGCTGGAAAAAGGCCAAGAGCTTCAGTGCCGCGTGCTGAGCGTCGACGAACAACGTCGCCGGATCGCACTGGGACTCAAGCAGCTCGATAACGACCCCTGGGATGGCGACATTCCGGACAAGTATCAGCCCGGCCAACTGGTCAAAGGCAACGTCACCAAGATCACCAACTTCGGTGTCTTCATCGGTCTCGAAGACGGCTTGGAAGGCTTGCTGCACATCAGCGAGTTGGCCGAGCACAAAGTCGAGAACCCCGAAGAAGTCGTCAAGGTCGGCGACGAGATCGAAGTCAAGGTGCTGCGTGTCGACACCGACGAGCGCAAGATCGGCCTTTCGCTCAAACGCGTCGACTGGGGCGAAGAGCAAGAACGCGCCGCGGCGGAAGCCGAAGCCGCCGAAACCGGCAGCATGCCGTCCCAAGAAGGCGACCTGAAGGGTGGCCTGGGAAGCGGCGAAGGCCCACTGTTCCCGACCGGCGGCTGATCCAGCCCCCGAAAGCCCGACCGAGATCGATCGGGCTCAACATCAAACCTGCCCAAAGCGGAGCCGACACCGGCTCCGCTTTTTTTTTGGCGACAGCAACGACGCGATCAAACCCTCTCGTTTACGCTTGCGCGATCCGGGCTGGCTCCGTAAGCTCGCGCCCCCCTACCGCTCAATCGAGATTGAGGGGCACCGCTCGCGCTGGCGCGAACCGGCTGATGCCAAACGAGTATCAGCCGTTTGGCGCGAGCCTACGGGCTCTGCGCTGGTCAAAGCTTGTCGATTTAGCGGCAGGGCGCGAGCCCTCCGGTCTATCACCGCGTTTTCGACACTGCCACCGGACGGCTCGCGCCGTTCCGCTACCACCCTTTCGTGCCAACGTGCGCGGCATGACCCCGACGGGGTCCAAGCCAGTAGCCGGAGGTGAGCGAAGCGACACCTCCGGACATCCGGTCCCCGTCAGACGCGACCCCGAAGGGTGTCGAAGGACGCACAAGCGGGAAGCTGACGCCACGTGTTCATCCATCGGACTCGCTCGGCGGGGCCATCCGCGCAACCGCTCGACGATACCGTAGCCGATCGAGCCGATATTGTTCGATACGTCGCCCATGACTGCGAACCAGATGGGTCAACCAAACCATCCAGTGCATTCGGTCAGGCTGGAATCCCAGTTTTTCGATCACCCTGCGCGAACGGTGATTGGATGCAAAGCAACACGCGAAAACGATCAACCGGGGATCTTCATCAAACAGTTGGGCGAACAACTCAGTCAGCGCCCGGGGCATCACCCCCTGGCCCCAATGCGATTTGGCAAGGTTCCATCCACACTCACAGGAACGGCGTCCTCCCTCCGGCCCCGGACCAAAATGTTGCATCACGTGCCCGACCAAAACGCCGTCGTCAAAGATCGACGTGCAACGAAAGGAGATGCCCAGGACATTGGGGTGACCGGCCAGTTTTTTTTCGAACGACGCCGGCGTCTCGCCTTTCCGGGGCTGGTACTGATGGCGCAACACATCGGGGTCATTTCGCAGGGCGAAGATCGCGTCGATGTCTGCGATTTCAGTTGGTTTGATGGTAATCGCCATGCCCCGCCGTCCTCCGTTTCGATTCGATCGCTCGCAACGCAAGGGAACGTCTACCAATGTAATCGGGCACCGGATCAATCCGCCACATCGATTAAATCGACAGGCCGGTACGGTATCGGCTGACAACCGAAGGCTTTAAAGTAGTGTCGCACCGTGCCTGAATTGGCGGCTGAATCGGCGATGCGGCGAGATGATCCGCCTGCTGTGAAACATGCGGTGCCATTGTGGTTTTGTTTGTAGATTGATCGGCTTTTCGTATTGTTGGCGGGCGTCCGTCCTGAACTACATCGGCGAGGACACCTAAAATGTTTCACGCTTCGGTAAACCTTCACCTCGAAGATCCGCTGCTGAATATGGCAACGGTCTTGGTGACCGGAATCATCGGCGGCGAACTGTTCGCCCTCCTCCGCTTGCCGAAGGTGACAGGATGGATCGCGACGGGCATTCTGCTCCGCTGGATCGCCCTTCCGGGGATGGACACGGGGGTGGACCCCAAAGCCTTGGATCGTTTTTTGCCCTACATGCACTTCGTGCTGGGGTTCATTGCATTCACGGTGGGTGCAACGCTCTATTTTGCCAGCCTACGCAACACCGGCAAACGCATCGGGCTGTTATTGCTGGGCGAGACGTTGATCACGCCGGTGTTGGTCGGTGCCTTGCTTTATTTTGCCGGGCCACTGGTCCCTGGCGGCGACGTGATGACGACTCAGCCGGCGCTGTTGTTGGCCGCGATCGCGATCGCGGGGGCACCGGGAACAACGGTCCTGGTGATTCAAGAAGCTCGGGCTCGTGGCATTCTCACCCGCACCTTGCTGGCTGCGATCGGCTTGATCGACATGGTCGCCGTTGCCGTGTTTGTTTTTATCACCACGTTTCTGGGTAATCAGGCAGGCTGGACACACGCGTTGCAAAGTGTGTTCATTCAGTTTGGAGTGACACTGGTCATCGGCGGCGGTTGTGCATTCATCGCGATCCTCTTGACGCGAACGGTCGTCAGCCCGGCGTTCTTAGGACCGACGATCGTCGCCGCCGTGCTGGGCTCATGGGGGCTGGCTGCCGGCTTCGGCACCTCCGGAGGGATCTTGGCGTGCACCTTCGCGGGCATCGTGCTGACCAATTTCCAGCACGACCTGGTGCGATCGGGCGAAGCCTATTTGCAAACCATCGGCGGCGCGCTGTTCGCCCTGTTCTTTACGTTCGCCGGCATGCGACTGGATTTCGGTTTGGTTCCCAGCGCGGCCGCATTGGTCGGACTGTATTTCACCGCGCGATTGATCGGCAAATGCGTCAGCGCGTTTTCCGCGATGTCGTTGTCCGGGGTGACCGACAACGTCCGCGGCTACCTCGGCATCGCACTGCTGCCACACGGCGGCGTCGCGGTCGGCTTGATCCTGCTGGTGACGGGTGAAAACTCGGGCTTCAGCGAAGAGGTCCGAACGGTCGTCAACACGGTCGGACTGTCGGCACTGGCGATCAATCAGCTGCTCGGACCGAGCGCCACACGATTCGCACTGGTCCGATCGGGCGAAGACCACAAGGACCGCCCCCGGCTACTGGACTTCCTGCAGGAGCAGCGGATTACGGTCGGGCTGACCGGCAGCGATCGCGAAGCGACCATTCGACAACTTGTGTCGCAACTTTACGCGACATCCAAGATGGAACTTCCACAGGATGAATTTGTTGAACGAGTGCTGGCCCGTGACGCCGAGTTGTCGACCTACCTGGGACAAGGGCTGATGATCCCCCACGCCATCCTGGACCATGGCGAAGGCGACGAGATACGCGGCGTCTTGGGGTTGAGCGCCGAAGGCCTGCAATTTGATACCTTCGACGACCGTCGCGTCCACGCCGTGTTGCTGCTGGCGACACCGGAACTGGAACGCAACCGCCACCTGCAGGTGCTCTCCGCCTTCGCGACGGCCATCACCCGCGACGCCAACCTCGTCGAGCAACTCTATCATGCCCGTAGCGCAGCCCACGCCTACGAGGTCCTGCACGCGGACAAGCACGCCGACATCAACTACTTCCTCGAAGACGCCGCGGATCAGGCAGGGCTGAGACCTTAGCGGTATTGGGCATTCGTGCGGCTGCTTCACGGCCTGTTGATTTCGTCGATCTTCTGAATTCGATGCGATCACGCCAGGTGCGACGCGCAGGCGAGGTGCGCCGCGTAAGCGAGGGGCGCTGCGTGGCCCCTAGCTAACGCGGACCCTAGCTAACGCAGCCCCTTGCTCACGCATGCGGGCTTAAATCGACAGGCCGTTCATTCACCGGTTTTGACCGGCAAGAATCGAACGGCATCGACGATCACGTACCCGTCGGTGGCCTGATTGCCGATCACGACGCGGGCCGGTTGTGTGGCATCAAAGCGGAATCGCCCCAGCGAGCTGAACGCGTTTTCGATCGCCGGTTTGTTTCGCTGATTGAGCGTCAGCGAATCGGTCCCATCGGCATGTGTGACCTGGACCGGAACATTGGTCGCGCGATTGTTGTTGGCCGGATATGCCACTTGTACGTCGTAGGTTCCGGCATCGAGCTTGATTTCAAACGCCGCGCGGGAATTACCTTTGTTCGCATTGGAATCATGCAGATAGCCGGTCAAGAAATGCGGACCGTTGGCTTGACTGGTCTGCCATGAACCGTCCAGTTTCGCCGACGTGTTGTCCAACACGACCCCGGAGAAATCACCGGGCCGCAACCCCGCGCCGCCGCTGCCACTGCCTTCGTACTCGAGCACCTGACCATCGGCTAAGAGCCGTTCTTGCAACGCTTCGTAGCGGACATCCTGGACGTCGGATCCATTTTCAATCGCCAGCACGGCTGCGGTCGCCGCACTTTGACCGAGAATCATGAAGACGGGTTCCATCCGAATCGAACCGAACGCGATGTGCGAGCTGGAGACGCAGACCGGCACCAGCAAATTGGTGCAATCGGATCGCTTGGGGATCAGAGAGTCATAGGAGATCTGGTACGGACCGCCGGTCGACACACCGATATCCCCTTCGTTTTGCACGTGGCCCTCGGGCGTGATGTAGCGTTGGACGTTGTGCGAATCGATGGAATACGACCCCATTCCGACCGACTTGGGCGTCGCACGTCGTTTTTGCAACTCGTTTTCGGTCATCACATACTGGCCGATCATCCGCCGCGCTTCACGCACGTAGATCTGGTGCGGCCAGTTGCCGTTGTCGGTGAATTCATCCGCGGCCAACCCCCACGATTGCATCTTCGTGCGAATCTCTTCGGGAACGCGCGGGTCGGTGACATGAAAATAGAGCCACCCTTTTTGATACGTTTCGTGCTCGCGAATGATTTCCCGGCGGCGCTCGTACGAGGCATCGGGATAGTCGTAATTGAATCCGATGTTATCGGTGCTCATCGGACCATGATTGTTCGTGTCGGTCTTTCGATTCGGGATCGGATCAAATTTGCGAAACGTCTGATCCCAGCCGGCCTGATATATGCGCGCGAGCAACTCGTACTGTGACGGGTCGTAACCGTCGGGTTTGGCAAACGGGACACGGTTGTCGGGATGATCGGTCAAGCACATTCGAAAGCAATACGCTTGAACTCGGTGATCGGCGGCACCTTTCTCACCGGGCGGATCGGTGCTGATCCGGGGCAGGACGCCGCTGCTAGGGTCTCCAGGCGTCTGGTACGGACTGATCGGTGGCAGATCGCCGAAGTGATGCTGGTGATGCAAGACTCCGGTTTGCACCCCGTTCCAGTTTTCGCCGTACTGTGCACTGGACTCGCGGCCGACGTGATAGGGGACGCCGGCAGCCGCCAGCAGATCCCCTTCGTAGGTGGCGTCCAAAAACACTTTGGCGCGATAGGTTTCGCCGTTAAGCATGCGGATCGAGGCGATTTTGCCGTCCACCACTTCGACGCCCGATTGGCGGTCCAGCCAGCGGTCGCGGTGCACCGGAATGTTGAACTCGCTCACGTAGTCTTCGAAGACTTTCTCGGCGACGTGGGGCTCAAAGATCCATTGCGTCCGATTCTCGCCGTCGATCGCCCGATTGCCCTGTCCCTTGTTGCCGTAACTGTCTTGGGACTGCCATTTCCATGCTTCCGGTTTTTGGTATTCCAGATAAATCCGATGATAAAAGTCACGGGCTAATCCGCCGATGACTTCTTTTTTACCCGTGTCGGTCCACCCCAGCCCGCCGCTGGAAAGACCACCGAGGTGTTTGTCGGGACAGACAATGACGACCGACTTGCCCATCTGCTTGACCTGCACCGCGGCAGTTACCGCAGCCGAGGTTCCGCCATAAATCACCACGTCCGCCGTGGCCGGCTCGGCGGCATCCGCCAAACCCTGGGGAAGAATTGCGAGAACCAACGCGATCAAGAATTTCGTTTTCATGGGCGGATGTCTTGGTGAAAGAAGGACAGGAATGGTGGGGTGTCGCGGTCCGGCGAGCCGAGCGAATCAACACGTCCGGCCGGCCCAGGCAGCGAGGCCCAGGCAGAGAAACTCAGGCAGACGGTAGTCTAATCCATGCTCAGTGACGCCGGACTAGCGTCAACGATTCCGGATCGCGACGGATTTCGACCGCACCGGGCAACGTCAAAGCATCGGGGCCGCGACCGCAGAGCATTTCGAAAACGCGCGTCCAATGAAACTGGCCCATGTCCCGCAGCGGCCATCCCGATCGCTGCCAACACCGCCGCAGGGCCTCGATCGCGACGGCTTGGTCCCGCAGCGGTGTGGCGGTCAGCTCCGTTTCCGCCTCGCCGCCGATTCGATCCAAGCGTCGCAGCGTGAGCGGTTTTTCCCGAATTTGCACCGTCGCCAACCAGCGATCGATGACCGGCTGCAAGGCGTCGAGCCATTGGCGTTGGCCTTGGATCGCGCGGGCGATGGCGGGAACGGCCTGGGGAAACTGTGATTGCATGGTCGGCAGCAACTCGTTTCGAATCCAATTCCGCCGATAGGCGTTGGATCGGTTCGAGGCATCATCTCGCCAGGGAGCATTGATCGACCGCAGGGCCTCGCGAATCTGGTCGCGGCCGAGGTCGAGCATCGGTCGCGCGATCACAAAATCGCTACCCGAGGGATCGTCCGAGAAGGGGCGAAAGGACGCGATCCCCGCCATCCCCGCCGGTCCGGTTCCACGCATCAGCCGATACAAGACGGTTTCAACGTTGTCGTCGCGGGAATGTCCCAGGGCCAAGTAGCGGGCACCGTGTCGCCGCATGACGGTGCGAAAGAACTCGCGGCGATCATTCCGCGCAGACTCCTCGTCTTGCTCCGCCCCCTGGCCACATTCCGTTTCCAGCGGCACCGCGAGTTGACCGGCCAATTGCCGGACGAATTCGGCATCGGCGTGGGATTCCCGGCCGCGAAACTGGTGGTTGAAATGAGCGACGACGAGGAAGCCCCGCGGCGGCGAGGGGGCGGCGGGTTGGCGGACCGATTCGACCAGCGACCGCAGCAGCGCGACGCTGTCGGCACCCCCGCTACAACCGACCACGACGCCCAGATCCCGATAACCCGACGCCGGCCACGCCGATTCGATCGCGTCGCGAACGTTCTGCCAGGGAGGTGGATTGGTCATGGAATCAGGGGCTGGAGAAAGCCGGTCTGGTGGCCTGGCCGGGCGGGCTCATAGTTGTAAAAAACAATCCGATTCGGGGGGACCCCGGAGACTCAGCCGCAGAATCACGGCCGGCAATCGCAACCGGTGTGGCTGCCCAACCAACCACCCACGGCGAAAGGAAATTTGGTAGGATCTTCCTCGAACCGTCGCCGAGTTTTCACCTGCGATCGTCACCTCGTCGACCGGTCTCCTCCATCCACCTGAGCGCACCTGCACGAGCGTGACTGCCCGAACGCGACTGCGCAATTCATATGCTATCCGAGGCTCCCTTGCCCCACGTCCTGCCCCTCGCATCATTTCTCGACGAACTTTTCTTTCTGTATTCACTCGCCGGCGTTCTAGCCGGTGCAGTGTTGATGATGGGGTATCAACGCTGGAAAGCCGCCGCCTACAAGATTCGGCTGGCGGAAAAAGCTGACAAGTTGATGGACGAGGCGAATCGCGAAGCCGAGGCGCTGAAGACACAGATTCTGCTGGAGGCCAAGGAAGAAGCACTGGAAATCAAGACCAGGGGAGAGGCCGAACTGGCCGAAGCTCGGCGTCTGCAATTGAGCCGAGAACAAACCCTCGATCGCCGAGCCGAACAGCTGGACAACCAGGAGGCGGACTTACGCAAGCAGCAACGCGGGCTGGAAAACAGCCAGCAACGGTTGGACGCGGGACTCAAATCGCTCGCCGAACAACGCGACGAGCTGAAGACGCTCGAACGCAAGCAACGAAAGGTTCTCGAAGCGGTCTCGGGGATGACCCGAGCCGAAGCCGCCGAGCAATTGATGAAAGCGCTCGACGAGGAACTGGAACACGAACGCGGGAAGCTGTTGCTGAAGAAAAAGAAACAGATCAACGAGACGATCAAGGAAAAGAGCCGCGAAATGTTGCTGACCGCGATCCAGCGGTACGCCTCGGCCTACACCGCCGACTCGACGACCAGCACCGTCGACGTTCCGACCGACGACATGAAGGGCCGGATCATCGGTCGCGAAGGCCGCAACATCCGCGCGTTTGAAAAAGCCACCGGCATCGACGTGATCATCGACGACACACCGGGTGTAGTGATCGTCAGCGGGTTCGATCCGGTGCGCCGCGAAATCGCCCGTCGCTCCCTGGCCAACTTGATCGCCGACGGTCGCATCCATCCGTCAAAGATCGAAGAGGTCGTCGAAGAAACCAAACAACAGATCAACGAGCTGATCATTCAAAAGGGACGTGAGGCGGCCGATGAAGTCGACGTTCCCGGACTGAGTGACCGGTTGATCGAAATGCTGGGCCGATTGCATTTCCGAACCTCGTACAGCCAAAACGTTTTGCGGCACAGTGTCGAAGTCGCGTTCCTGTCCGGGATGATCGCCGAAATGCTGGGGATGCGCGGCGACGTGGCCCGTCGCTGCGGCTTGCTCCACGACATCGGAAAAGCAGCCGATCACGAGTTGGAAGGCGGCCATCCGAAGATCGGTGCGGACCTGCTGCGGCGCCACAACGAAAGCCCCGAAGTCGTTCATGCGGCACTGGGACACCACGATGAAATCGTCGTCGAACATCCTTACACGATGGTCGTCGCGACCGCGGACGCCTGCAGTGCCAGTCGCCCCGGTGCGCGGCGCGAATCGCTGGAACGCTACATCAAACGCATGGAAGAACTCGAATCGATCGCCCGGCGGTTCGAAGGGGTGCGCGAAGCCTACGCCATCAGCGCCGGCCGCGAACTGCGGGTGATCATCGACAGCACCACGACCAGCGACGAGCAAGCCGCCGTCGTCTGCCACGAGATCGCCAAAGCCTTCGAACGCGAACTGTTGTACCCCGGTGAAATCAAAGTCACCGTGCTCCGAGAAACCGCGTTCACCGAAGTCGCCAAGTAGTTAAACCGACTTTTGATAGATCGCCGTCAGCAACGCTTCGGTGTCTTTGAACTTCTTCTTCGTCGCCAACGCTTCATCGATCAATCGCCGCGCCTCGGCTTCGGCGTGACCGAGTGTGATCAGCGCGTCGAACGTCTCGCTGACAACGTGATTGCTTTCCGAATCCGTCTCGCCGGTCGGGCCGGCCTGATCAACCATCAACGCAAACCGCGGCATCTTTCGCCTCAATTTGGCGATGATCCGCTCGCTGGTCGCCGGCCCGATTCCCGGCAGCGCCGACAACCCCTTGGCGTCTTGCTGTTCGATCATCACAGCAAGCTCTTTGACCGGCCGAACCATCGCGCGGAGCGCCTTCTTCACGCCGACACCGTCCACGCTGCAAAACAGGTCAAAGAACTGACGCTCGGGCTCGGTCGCAAACCCGACCAGCCGCGGCGTCAACCGGCCGCCACCTTGCGCATTGCCTTCGATGTAGTCCATCGTGTGCAAACGGATCGATTGACCGACCTTGGATTGCAACTGCCGACGGGTGTAGTCGCCGACCAAGACCTCGTACTCGAAAGGTGCCGACTCGATCGCGATCGACGACTCGGTCACTTGGGTCAGTTTTCCGGCGATGTTCAGAATCACGTGTTGTGGCCGTTTGAAAGGGGGGGAAGGAATCGATTCCAGGCTCCGCCTGGTCTGTGCGGAAGACCTTCCGTGGCAGGTGATGCGGCGGTGAAGCATTCCACCGTGATTATTCTTCGCCGATGGAAATCCGAGCATTGGAACGAGATGATCATTGCCGATTTGGCTCGCTCGATCCACCTCATGCCAACAATGGATTGTGGCTGAGGTGAAAACCGCAGACGGCGATCGCCAAGGCATCGGCCACGTCGGCCGGTTCGGGGACCTCGGACAGGTTCAATTGCAATTTCACCGCCAATTGAATCTGATGCTTCGGGGCGTGCCCATTGCCCGTCATCACTTTCTTGACCTTCGTCGGTTCGAAGCTTTTGACGGCAATGCCGGCGGTGCCCGCGGCCAAACAGATCACGCCTCGCGCATGCCCCATCAGGATGGCCGTTTTGGGCCGCGAGTAGTGGGAGAACAATTGTTCGAGCGCGAGAAAATCCGGCTTGTGCTGCTCCAACACCTCCGTGACGCCGGTGTGAATCTCCAGCAGCCGCTCTTCGATCGACGCTTTGGCTTTGCTGCGGACGATCCCGGCTTCGATCAACTGGAATTGCCCCCGGCTGACGCGAATGACACCGTAACCGGTCGTGTTCAATCCCGGGTCGATGCCCAGAATCGTGACCGGCGCCTGGCTGGCCGCGGCGCCGCCCAGTTTGACCGCCGCCCGCGAACTCATGAGGTCAATTCCCAGCTGGTGCCATCTTTCTTGTCCAACAGGGAAACGCCGAGTTCGCTGAGTCGATTGCGGATGGCATCACCGGTCGCATAGTCCTTGCGCTCACGGGCTTCCTTGCGAAGATCGATCAACAGGTGAATCGTCTTGTCGAGCAACTCTTGTGCGACTTCATCACCTCCACCGGCGACCGGCGGCTTGTCGAACAATCCCAACACATTGGTCAGCTCTTTCAACGATCGCATCGCGGCGATCAGCGAGACGACTTCGGGCGAGGACGCATCCGCTCCGGCGGCGAGTGATTTTTCGTCGATGAATCGATTGAGCAACCGCAACCAATCGAACAGCACGCTGATGGCGGCACCGGTGTTGAAGTCGTCGTCCATCGCGGTGATGAACTTTTCCCGTAGCTGGTGCACCTGGTCGAGCAAGGTGTCCTTTCCGGGATCGAACTCGCCGCCGGCACGTGTTTTCGCCGGTTTCAGATCGCCGTCTCCGTAGAAGGAGATTCCCGAGATCTCTTTAAACCGATCAAACAATCGATAAAAACCGTCCAGCGCCGCGCCGGCTTCTTCCAGCCCTTCTTCGCTGTACAGGATGGTGCTGCGATAATGGGTTCGCAGCAGGAAGAATCGAATCCGTGTTCCGGTGTGGCGTCGGATCAGCGCGCTCAGGCCGCCGTCGCCCTTGGAGCGACTGATTTTTCCGGCCGCTGCTTCTTCGGCCGATTCTTCGCGATCGCCCTTGCCGCCCAATTTGCCTTTGCCTTCGGACCGCATCAGGCCGTTGTGCATCCAGTACTTGACCATCGGCGCGTCGTGGCAGCAGCCGCTTTGGGCCAGCTCGTTTTCGTGGTGGGGGAACATCAGGTCCAGCCCGCCGCCGTGGATGTCAAAGGTCGTGCCCAGGATCTCGTGGCTCATCGCGGAGCACTCGATGTGCCAGCCGGGTCGGCCGCGGCCCCAGGGGCTGTCCCAGGAGATTTCACCGGGCTTGGCGGATTTCCAGAGCGCGAAATCGCCGGCGGACCGTTTTTTCGCCGCCGCCTCGCCGCCCTCACCCTGCTGGTCGTCGACGCTGCGGTTGGAGAGCTGACCGTAGTTGGGGTCTTTGACGACGTCGAAGAAAACGTCGCCATCGACTTCGTAGGCGTGGTCTTTTTCGATCAACCGCTCGATAAACGAGATGATCTGGGGCATGTGATCGGTCGCCCGCGGCATGTAGTCGATCTGGTTGACGCCCAGTTCGCGAAGGTTGGCCAAGTAGTCGGCCGTCATTTCCGTGGCGATCTGAGAAACCGGCAGCTCCCGCTCTTTGCTCTTGTTGATCAGCTTGTCGTCGACGTCGGTGATGTTGACCACCCAGGTCGGCTGGTAGCCGCTGTACCGCAGGTAGCGTTTGACGGTGTCAAAAATGACGGGGCCGACCATGTGACCGATGTGGGATTCGGCATAGACGGTCGGTCCACACAGATAGATCCCGACGGCGGGCGGAGCGATCGGCTCGAACGGCTGTTTGGTTTTCGTCAGCGTGTTGTAAACGCGAAGTTGGCTGGTTGGCTTTGTCACGGTGGTCGGCGGGCAAAGTGGAGTGACTCGGGGAAAGAAGCGAATTGTAGGGACGCGAGCGGATCTCGCCGAGCCCGATTGATCCCGCACATTGCCTCGGCGTGCAAAGAAACCGCGGCCCTGCCCAGGTTCCCGGTGCCCCTCTCATTGACCAAACCGCTTGTCGCAAATAGATTTACGCCCGCTTGGCCGGACCGAGGTGAAATAAATCGGGCACTTCAGGCGAATTGCGACCGCGATTCGCGGCACCACCATGCCGAGCAAGACGCCCCCGATGACTCCCGAGTGACTCCTTAATTCTCCACGAGCTCAAGCGGCGTCGATAGACGTAAGTCCTTGTTTTGACTACGGATAGCGACGAACCCACCGCCTGCTCACGCCCCTTCTGAGACGGTTTCGATAGAGAACAACCATGGCGAACAAGATGGTCTATTACTTCGGTAAAACAAAAACCGAAGGCAAAGGCAAACCCAAAGCTCTACTCGGCGGAAAAGGACTGAACCTCGCCGAAATGACCTCGATCGGACTCCCGGTCCCCCCCGGGTTCACGATCACCACCGAAGTCTGCGACCAGTACTACAAGGCCGGCAAGCAATTGCCCGCGGGCCTGATGGACGAGGTCGGCAAAGCGATCAAGAAACTCGAAAAAGAACTCGACAAGAAGTTCGGCGACGACTCCAACCCGCTGCTGGTCAGCGTCCGCTCCGGAGCCGCGGTCAGCATGCCCGGGATGATGAACACCATCCTGAACCTGGGCCTGAACGACATTTCCACCGAAGGCTTGGCTAAGGCGACCAAAAACGAACGCTTTGCCTACGACGCCTACCGCCGCCTGATCAACATGTTCGGCGACGTCGTGATGGGGATGGACCACCACCAGTTCGAAGTCGCATTCGACAAAATCAAGAAAAAGTACAACGTCTCCGATGACACGGAAGTGCCGGCCGAGGGCCTGAAAGAACTGTGCGAGGCTTACAAAGAAGTCTACAAGCAGCACACCGGCGAGATGTTCCCGCAGGATCCGGTCGCACAACTGGAACTGTCGATCGAAGCCGTCTTCGGCTCCTGGAACACCGATCGGGCGGTCAAGTACCGCGAGATCGAAGGGATCCGCCACCTGCTCGGAACCGCCGTCAACGTCCAATCGATGGTCTATGGAAACATGGGCGAAGATTCGGGAACGGGCGTCGCGTTCACGCGAAACCCCAACACCGGCGAGAACAAGTTCTACGGCGAATTCCTGATCAATGCTCAGGGTGAAGACGTCGTCGCGGGGATTCGCACCCCGCAACCGGTCGCCGAAATGCCCAAGTGGAATCGCGCGATCCACAAGGAACTCCTCGAGGTCAAAAAGACGCTCGAGAATCACTACGCCGAAATGCAGGACATCGAGTTCACGATCGAACGTGGCACGCTGTACATGCTGCAAACGCGAACCGGCAAACGAACCGGCATCGCCGCAGTCAAGATCGCCTGCGACCTCGTCAAGGAAGGGCTGATCGACCAAAAAGAAGCGGTCATGCGAGTCGACCCGAACGCGCTGACGCAGCTGCTGCTGCCCAGCTTCAAAACCACCGCCCGCAACGCCGCCGAAGTGCTTTGCAAAGGCATCAACGCCTCACCGGGTGCCGCCGTCGGCAAACCCGCCTTCACGGCCGAAGAAGCCCGTGAACGCAAAGACGCCGGCGAAAACATCATCCTGGTTCGTCGCGAGACCAGCCCCGAAGACGTCGATGGCATGAGCGCCGCGGTCGGCATCCTGACCAGCACCGGCGGTGCAACCAGCCACGCAGCCGTCGTCGCCCGAGGCTGGGGCAAGTGCTGCGTCGCAGGTGCCTCCGACGTCGAAATCGACGAAAAGAAAAAACGCATGAAGGTCCACGGGCAAACCCTGGGCGTCAACGACGTCATCAGCCTGGACGGAACCACCGGTGAAGTCATGCTGGGTGCCGTGGAAACACAAGAGCCCAAGCTGTCCGGCGACTTCGCCAAGCTGATGAAATGGGCCGACGAGTACCGCACGCTGGCCGTTCGCACCAACGCGGATTCACCCGCCGACAGCAAGCGAGCCCGTGACTTCGGCGCCGAAGGCATCGGACTGTGCCGTACCGAGCACATGTTCTTCGAGCCGGACCGCATCATTCACATGCGGTCGATGATCCTGGCTGAAGAAGAAAAAGAACGCCGTCAGGCACTGGCCAAGTTGCTGCCGTTCCAACGCAAAGATTTTGAAGGCATCTTCAAAGCGATGGCCGGACTGCCCGTGACGATCCGCTTGCTTGACCCGCCGTTGCACGAGTTCCTGCCCCACGAATCGGCCGCTCAAAAAGAGATGGCCACTGAACTGGGCGTCAAAGCATCGGACATCAAGAAACGCATCGAAGCGCTGCACGAAGCCAACCCGATGCTCGGACACCGGGGATGCCGCTTGAGCATCACCTATCCCGAAGTCCTGGAAATGCAGGTCCAAGCGATCACCGAAGCGGCGATCAACTGCGGCAAGAAAAAGATCAAGGCTCACCCCGAGATCATGATCCCGCTGGTCGGAACCTACAAAGAACTCGCACTGCTGCGAAAGAAAGTCGAGGAGACGATTGCCTCGACCGTTGCGGCGAAGAAGTTCGACGGCGACCTGGATATCTCGATCGGAACCATGATCGAAATTCCCCGCGCCTGCTTGACCGCCGACGAGATCGCCGAGCACGCCGACTTCTTCAGCTTCGGCACCAACGACTTGACCCAGATGGCGTTCGGCTACAGCCGCGACGACATCGGCGGTTTCCTGCCCGATTACCTGGAGCAAGAAATCCTGGATGTCGACCCGTTCCAATCCCTGGATCAAACCGGTGTCGGACAACTCGTCGAGCTGGGTGTCACCAAAGGCCGCTCTACCAAGAAGGCCTTGAAGATCGGCATCTGCGGCGAACACGGCGGCGACCCGAGCAGCGTCGAGTTCTGCCACCGAGTGGGACTGAACTACGTCAGCTGCAGCCCCTTCCGGGTCCCGATCGCCCGACTGGCCGCCGCTCAAGCTGCGATCACCAACAGCTAGCACGCGAAGCACGCCGGGCAGGTGCGATGCATCGCATCACCTGCCCGCCAAGCAAACACTGAAAAGACTCGGCTGTCTTCAGCCGAGTCTTTTTTTATGGGCCTTTCGCAAAGCCTGCGGGTCAAGTTTCAAGTTTCAAGACCCACCTACGATGCCACTTACTTTGGCACTGAGTGAGGTAGCGGAACGGCGCGAGCCGTCCGGTTTAACCTTGAAAGACCGGAGGGCTCGCGCCCTGCCGCTAACAAAAGCCCCCCGTTTGGCGCCAAAGTAGATGGCATTGGGCTAGCGCCATCGGCTCACCATGATTTCGGCAACGACCCAACCAACAGGCCGCTGATGCAACCCGCTACGGCTGCAGACAGTGCCGATTGGCCATGCTGATGCCGCTGACGATCGCGCCGACGATGCCGACGAACCCCTGGTCGGTGCCGCACAAGAAAACGTTCGGCAGGTGCGTGGTGCCATCGAGTTGCTTGGTCGGCGCCCCGTAGACGGCACCGTTGTCATGCCAGGTGAATCGCCGAATGGTCTTGGGCGTAAACACGTCGGTGTCGACGACGTACTGGCGAAAGTCGGGCATGAAACGCACCGACGACGCGACCGCCAGATCGTACTGCCGCACCTTTTCGGCTTGGTACTTTGCTTCGGGTAACTCGCACCATCGATCATGGTTGGCAAGCGTCGTGATCCGCAACACGCCGTCGGGCAGATCGCCCTCGTCGTCTTCGTAGATGTAATTGTTCGGCGAACAGATCACGCCGGTCCGCGCGTCACAGAGCTCGTCGTCTGGGCGTTTCCAATGAAACGCATCGCTGTCGTTGTAGAAAACAATGGTGCGATCAAACCCGAACGATTGTGGCATTCGATCCAGGATCGAAATGGATTCGATGAACGACAGCTTTCCTGCGCGTGCGACGTCGACTTCGGTGATGTCGTCACACATCCGCATGGTTTCGACATTGCCGGCCGACGAAAGAATGCGCGTCGCCGTCAATTCCGTCCCGTCATCCAAGACCACGCCGACCGCACGTCCACCTTCGACATGAATCTTCGACACGCCGCTGCGAAGCTTCAACTCGCCGCCGAGCCCGCGAAACTTGCGGACCAGGTTCTTCAGGATCACCCGCACACCCTTGAACGGACGCCCGAACCCTTCCAGATAACAGGCCCGAAACATGATGCAGAACTGACCGAAGTCCATGTCGTTTTCGCGAGCGTTGCCGTACCACATCAGCGGACAGAGCAACATTTCGATCAACAACGGCTCACTGATGTGCTCGGCCATGACCTCGCGGGCCGAACGCATGAAACGCTCATCGGCTCCATCCATGTCGGAATAATCCAACAGCGAATCACACAACGAACGGAAGCCATCGACCTGACCGGGGAACCGCTCGGCGATCTCGTTTTCCAACAACCCGATATCGTTGCTGAAATCGAGCGACACGCCGGGGAACCGAATCGACGAACCGATTTGCTCGGCAAGCTTGAAGTCGTCCCAGCGGAACCGCAACTGACGAATCAGCTTTGCCAGCGGACCTTTCTTGGTCCCACGTTTGGCGAAATTGGTCATCGCGTGCAGACCGACGTCATAGTCACGGCCGCCCATCCGGTAAAACGAATTCAGCCCGCCGATGGTGTAGTGACGCTCAAGAATACAGACCCGCTGGTCGTAGTGTGCCAGACGGATCCCGGCCGCCAAACCACTCATCCCGGCACCGATAATGATCGTGTCGTAGTGGTCGGCGCTGTTCTTGGCTGCGTTCGGGTCGGTCACAGATAATTCGACGCGTGTGGAGTCGACGGACCGCAGGATCAGGTTTTGACGATGTCACGCATCTTCGGTTCAAGATACGCCACCGTGGACGCCATACTGGCAAGCTCCCCGTACTCCTCCTCGGGAATCTGGACACGGTGCCGCTTTCGCAACTCCATCACGATGTCCAAAAAGTCCATGCTATCGAGCTCCAACTGCTCCCGGAACGCAACCTCGTCCTTCAAATCGTCCAGGTCTTCGTCCGGCGAAATGTCTTCGAGAATGTCCAGGATTTCGTCGCGGATTTCAGCAGGCGTCATTGCTTTCAGGGATTTGGTATGAATCGGGGCGGAACAGAACTTGCCGGACCGACCATCTTACCGCCTGGGAATCAAATTTCGAAGTGCCCGAAACTTAGGTTTTTTGTCGCTGTTTGATTTTCGGGCCGCGAGACGCATGGGCGGCTCCGGCCCCCGCAGGCGGAGCGGCCCGACCCCGGTGACGCCGATCGCCACGCCCGGTTTTGGCACCGAGGTAGCCAGCGGAATGGCGCGAGCGGCCTGTCGGTTTAGTGTATCCACAAAACGAGGGGAGGTGGCTTAGTAGGCATCGTCACGATGTTTGCTATTCTTGGCGGATCGTCGTCGCGATTCACTTCTCACGCAGGGAGGCTTGCCCAGTGAGCCAGAGACAACCCAAGACCAGCTATTGGCAGGAAGCTCCTACACCACGCGGGCAACTGGTCCTCATTCCCACCGCCCTGGAGGAACTCATCCCTCAGGATCATCCCGTTCGCTTGGTCGACGAGATTCTCGATCAGATGGACTGGACTGATTGGGAGGCGGCCTACAACGGCGGATTCGGTCAGCCGCCGATCCATCCCAGCGTAATGGCAAAGATCCTGCTGTTTGCCATGATTCGGCGAATCCGATCCAGCCGGAACATTGAATACGAACTCAAGCATTCGATCGATTTTATCTGGCTTAGCAGCGGTCGCCGCATCGATCACAGCACGATCAGCGACTTCCGCCGAAACAATAGTGATGCAGTCAAAGGCATCTTCAAACAAATGGTCAAGCTGGCGATCAACCTGGGGATCGCCAATCTCTCGGAACTGTGCATCGACGGCACACGCATCCTGGCTGACGCCAACAAATACAAGACTTGGACGGCCAAACGATTAGCCAAAGCACTCGAAGAACTTGACGCGCAAATTGATGAGGCCCTGGAAACCTTCGAAGTCAACGACGCATGCGACGAAGATCTCATCGGCCAGGACGTTTCGGCGGACCGCCTCCCCGCCGCCGTCGCCAACTTGAAGTCACGCCGCTCACAACTGGCCGCTCATCTGGAGACGGTCAATGCGATGGACGAAGTCCGCAGGAAAAATGGGACGAAGGGCCCCGCCCAGTTACCCAAGACTGACACGGACAGTCGCATTCTTCCCAATAAGGAGGGTGGTTACGCAGCCAACTTTACTCCGATGGCGACGACCGAAACGCAGAGCGGCCTGATCGTTGCGGCGGACGTCTTGATCGGCAACGTCGAACACCACGAATTTGCCACCATCGTCGACTGTGTGGCCAACGACTTTGGAATTGACATTAAGCGAGTCATGGCTGACTCGGCTTACACGACGGGCAAAAACCTCACTGCGGCTGAGGAAAAACAGATCGAACTGATTGGCCCGCTTGCCGAAACCAATCGCGAGAACAACCCTGCCGAGCGTTCGGATTTGACTGAGCCCGTTGCCGCCGATCAGATTGATCAGTTGCCGGTTAATCCACAAACCAAACGATTTGACAAAGCAGCGTTTGTGTACGACGAAGCGAACGACTGCTATTACTGCCCGGCAGGCAAAGTGCTTTCACATCGGACGACCGAGAACACGACGCATGGCGACGGCTCTCCGGTGCAGCGAAAGGTTTACACCTGTTTTGAATGCGAGGGCTGCACGCTGGCTGGGCGTTGTCGCAAGAACGTGAAGCCAAAAGACGAGGCAAGCAGCAGCGAGGCATCGTCCCAGGAGTCCAGCGAAGCGACCTCGTCGGACAAGCGAGCGGGCAAGCGACGTGGTCGCAAGCCTGGCCCGCCACGTGGTCGCGAGACGATGCATGATGAGCATGAAGGAGCGCGACGTCGGCAGCGTGCGCGAATGGAAACGCCTGCAGCCAAAGAGGCTTACTCTCGTCGTCAGCATTTCGGTGAAACGCCTTTCGCCGTGATCAAGAGCACGCTTGATATGCGGCGATTCCTGCTTCGAGGTATCGCAGGTGTGAATCAAGAATGGCGCTGGGCGGCGACCGGATTCAATCTGAAGAAAATCATGAGTTACTTGGCGAAGCTGCGCGCCGCCGCGGCGACACAATCGCTCGGAACAGCAAACTAGGGGAGATAGGGGGCATTTCGAACGAAATCCGCCACAAGCGAACGCCACGATCCCGTCAACACGCTTACCAACGACTCTGGATGCCCCGCATAGCACCATAAAAGCCTCGTCCGGAACCAAAATCGAATCAACCGTCCCCAGGAACTAAATCGACAGGCCGCTCGCGCCGTTCCGCTAACAACGTTCGTTTTGTTTTAGCGGTAGGGCGCGAGTCCTCCGGTCTTTCAAGGTTAAACCGGACGGCTCGCGCCGTTCCGCTACCTCCCTCAGTGCCAAAGTGGGTGGCATTGCACTAACGCGTGCGGGATTGGACGAACACCGAGCGGGCGCCCAGCCAGCGTGTTCGAAACCGGTACGCCAGAAACGCGATCGGCACCAGCATGACGGCCCACGGGGCCAAGGCGACCGCGACGATCACCAATCCGGTCGCGATTTGGCCGATCGATCGGAGCGAACCGCCCCACGTGGCAGCGATTCGGTCGCTGAACGTCGGTGCTGCCGGCGGTTCGTAGGTCGCTTCTTCGACCACCCGCAGGGTCACCGTGGCCAGCGACGTTTGGTCCTTCAACACACGCATTCGACCTTCCATGCGTTCGATCTCTTCGCGGACGCGTGAAAGTTCCCGTTCGATCTCCATCAAATCGGTGAGCTTGCCGGGCCGTTCTTCCAGCATCGCGAGGATGCGTTCTTCCAATTTTTGTTTGTTGCTGATGCGTGCTTCCAAATCGACGTAGGCCTCGGTGACGTCGTCGGACGTCTCGCTGCGGGATCGGGCAAAACCGAGCGAATCCAAGCCGGAGAGGAAGGCGTCGTAGTTCGCCACGGGAACGCGAATCACCCAGGTCCCGCCGCGATGGTCGCCGTGCCGGCGGTCGCTGCTCCGCTCGGCGGCGTAGCCGCCATGGCTGCCAATCACGCCGGAGATCTGTCGTTCGAAAACGGCGAAATCGTCGACAACCAATTCGACATCGGCGGTGTAGATGATCTTGCGGTTGGAGACCGATCGCTCGACCGCTTCGCCTCCGGTCGCCAACGCGACGGGCGTGGTTTCGGCGGCCGCAGACGATTCGGCATGCTCGAGCATCTGGTCAAAGTCCGCGTTGCCGTGGTCTTGAGCACACCCCAACAGCGGCACGCAGAAAGTGACGGCGGCGAGCAAGGTCTTCCAGTTCGCTTGAAGGATCACGTTTTCGTCCTCGGAGGGGGCCGTACGGGCTTGCACTACCGATCAGACGAGCGGGGAACCGATCCGGATTTCAGTTTTTTCAGAAATTCGCAGGTTCCTTGAATCTTCGCGAACCGAGGCATGCGAGGGATTTTCATTCCGCTCGCAATATTTTTTCCATCTTTCGCCCCTTCGCCAATTCGTCGACCAGCTTGTCCATGTAGCGGACCCGCTGCGTCAACGGATTCTCGATCTCTTCCACCCGATAGCCGCAGATGACGCCCGTGATCAGATGCGCGTTCTTGTTGACCTTCGCCGCCTGGAAAAATTGTTGAAACGTCGTTTCGCCGCTGATGTGTTTCTGCAACGTCTTTTCGGTGAATCCGGTCAGCCACCTGATCACCTGATGCAGCTCGTCCTTCGTCCGGCCTTTCTTTTCAACCTTGGCAAGATAGTGCGGATACACCGACGCAAACGTCATCTGTGCGATTCGCTCGTCGGGGTTGTTGGTGCGGTTCATGATGGGTCACCCACTCTGCTGAGTTCGTGTCAGCAAGACTGTAGGAAAATCTTTCGCGGTGTTGACTGAAGTAGAACGGATCCTGCCAGACGAAGCCAGCGTCATCCGCCGTCTGTCCGGTGCCGACGGGAAACCCAGATCGCGTAGAAACCACCGGCATAACCGAGGAGGAGTGCAACCGAGAGGTGAACGAGGGGGAGCGTATCACGAACGCCGTCGAGTGCATCCGAAAACGCGCCGATCGCCATCGACTTTCCGCTGTACCTTGTTTGCAGCATCGATTGCGCCAGCACGGTTGTTGGCAGCCGTCCGCCTCGTGCCGCGTACTCGTTCTCGCTTGCGTACATGGTGAGCGCAAGATACGCGCCTGCCGAAATTAGAACCCCGATCGCAAAGGTACGCGTTTCGTGCCCGGTGACCGCAAAGTTGATTGCATAGACAATGAACAGGATCGCAATCGCTGCGACGCCAGCCCAAGTGATGGGCGGGCCGCTAACCAAGCCAGCGATGCAGAGAGCGAACAAGGCAACGTGTGACAGTACGCTGCGAATCGAGATCTGCATGAAGTGGTTTCGAGCGGTACTATGGGTTGTGACTGGGCCACGCTATTGTAGCATCCGTCCGATGCCGGCCGAGCGGTCTTTGCGTTTCGCGTCGGGGGCGGTGTTCATGCCTTGGAATAACCGCTCAATGGTTTGGCCGACTCCGTCGAGCGCCCGGCGTTCGATGTTGGGGTCATCCAGCGGTCCGGTCACGTCGACCGTCCACAAGGTGTAACGCTGGTCCATCAGCGGACGCAAGATCCGGGTGAAGGTGTTGCGGGGTGAGACGCGGGTGTTGAAGGTCAAATCGAGTTCGCGGCGGCGATCGAGCATGCCGTTTCCGTGCAGCGCGATCAGGCTGCCCCAGAGTTTCAGGTCATCAAAAAAGATCTCGTTTTCGCTGAGCCGGTAGTTGATGTCAGCGTTGGTGAATGCGACGTCTTCGGTCGGCGTGATCGATAGCACATTCAACAATTGCATCAACACCGGGACCTGGTAAAGGTTTGCATCGGTGATGACGGCATGGCCTTGGCCACGCAGCAAGTCGGTGGTCCCGAGCACGCCTTCCAGGTTCATGCTGCCGACCAGTGAGCCGGTCAAATCGCTCATCCCGTGGCCCAGTTCGGCCAGCAACACCGGCAGTTTGGCCTGGATCAGCGCCAGCCGCACATCAAAATTGGCGTCCGAGAGCGTCACGTTGCCATCCATGCGAATCGTCCCGTCGAACAATCGGCCTTCGATCGGTTGTTGGAACTCGCCGTTGCGACCCATGCCTCCCAGTCGAAGACGATCGTCAAGCATCTGAAAGGGGCCGCGCAGCCGGGTGATTTGCAGATCATTGATGTGCAGCGAATCGATCCGGACTTCGCCCTCGGCGGCGATCTCGCGGGCGTCCTTGCGACCCTTGACCGACAGTTCCCCGCGCAGCCCGTGCACCGGCCCGACGTCGCCGATTCGGTTGCCTTCTAATTGCAACTGCAGGTCCCAGCCAAAGATCGGGTCGGGGTGGCTGTCGTCGGAGAGCAGCGTTTCGGTCAGTCCACTCAGGCCGACCGGTCCGCGGAGGTTCAACCCACGCATGGCTCCACGCATCTGTTCGGGCAACGCGTTGATCAATTCGGCGTCAGGAATCAATCGACTGCCGTTGTGCACGTCGACACTCAGCAACCAGCGACCGTCCTTGAGCTGCCAACAGCCACCGTCGGCGGAGACTGCCGATCGACCGTGCTCGGCGCGAATCGCGTCGATCATCACACGTCCGCCTTCGTATCGAACCGCGGCTTCGACGATGTCCAATCGATACGGCAGGGCGATCGGTTGCAATCGCAAGGTGTCCGAGCCGATTCGCTTGGAATCAAATTGATTTGCAGCGACGTTCAGCTTCAACGGGCTCTCGGTGGCGTCGCGAACCAGTTGAATGCTCAGCGAATCGAGCACTCCACTGGGAGCGAGGTTGTCCCAGGTCTGTTGCGACGCCGGCGGAAGCGAACTGCGAAGCGCTTCGTCGAGCGAAATGCGGGTGGCATCGAACTCCAAGACCAACGACGGCCGCGAAGTTAACGCGATGGATTCTGTTTTCTCCGGTTCGTCGCGGCGGGCGGGAATTCGGTAGTCGCCCTCGCACCGAATCACTCCGCCGTTGGCATTGGAGCCTTGGAATCCCGTCAGTGTCACGTGATCATCGACGACCCGAATGTCGCCGGTGACGTTGTACAGCGGATAGGGAAAGGCGTCGAATCGCAGCGTCGCATCGCTGACTTTTAATTCCATGTCCTGATGCTTGATTCCATCCGCGTCGGTCCGCAGCGTGCCACGGACCAGATGGATCGCTCCGAGCGGGTTGAGCGAGCGAATGAAACGCTCCAGCGCCGTGACCTCGCCCCCGCGCGGCGACAACGCGTTCAACAGTTCGCCATCAATCGCAATCGGTCCGGCCATCGCCACCGAGAACACGCGTTGCTGTTGCGAGTCGGAACGCAGCGGCAGGTCGAACACGCACTGCATCAGCTGGCCACCGATCCGCCCGCTGGCCAGTTTTGTTTGGACACGCTGATCCTTGATCAACAGCTCTCCGGTGATCTGCCGGACCGGGTAGGGGAATTTTTCATAGTTCAGCTCGACGCCCTTGCAGGTGATTTCAGCGGTCGTTTCGATCTGCTCGCCGACGATGTCAAAGTGTGCGTTGGTGACGTCGATCAATCCGCGCGGTTCGAATTTCTTCCATCCGGCTTCCAACCGCTGGGGAATCACGGCGGCGAACCGTTGGTCCAGCAACAGGTTGTAGGCCGAAACATCGAGATGAGCTTCGATGGGGTGGGAATAACCCACGGTGTAGCCGTCCAGCTTGATCCGCGCGTCGCCCCAAAACGCCTGACAGGATTCCAGCTGCACGCCGCTGGGACGACAACTCAGCACGCCACGAATCTCTTTGACCGGCATCGACGACTTGGGGTGCCGAAACCGACCGTCGTGAATGCGGCTGCGGGTTGCGAAGTTGATCGGATGGCCGGGCTGAATCCGCGCGATCGCCGTCGTGTCGGCCAGCAATTCCAGACCTCGAAGCGGTTTTAGTTTTTCCTGCAGTTGCGCCGGCAAGCGATCGATCAGTTCGCCGGTCAGTTTTCCGCCGCGGACTTCACCCCGCACATCGGTTTGCTTGCCGTCGCTGGTGATCTGCAACGCAAAATGCTCGGCAAAGGCCGCGGTGCCATTGGCGGTGATCGTCGAAGAGCACGAGCTGGCGGATCCGGCCGAAGACCCGATGTCGACTGATCCGGCGGGATCGGTCTCGCAAGCGAACTGCTTCAAGATCACCGCTTGGGCGACATCGATTTCGATCGGGCGTGAATCCGCGGACTCGTTGGCCAGCACCAGTTTGGCGTTGCGAACCTCCATCCTGGGACAAGCGACTTTGCCAAACGTCGGCATTGGCCACAGCGATTCTAGAGAGAGCTTGCCGTCTTCATCCAGCCAGGCGTGGGCGCGAACGCCGCTGATCACGATCCGACGGGTGACCAGTGGGTTTTCTTTCTCAAGCAGTTTTGAGATGTCGGCGCTCGCCACCACCACGATTTGGCCAATCCGCACCAGCTCGCGTGAAGCGTCGGCGGTGATGCCCAGACGGTCACTCAAGGTGCGCGCCCGCCGCGTCGCCGCCGACTCGGATTTGCTCGGCTGCAAGATCCGGATGTCATCCAGGATCAATCCGATGTTGGGTTCGACACGGCCACGACCGATCGAGATTTCCAGATCGGGATAGTGGTCGCGAAACGTCTGCTCGACATGACGTCGGACCTGTTCCCCCACGGTCTGCGGGGCGATGAAGCGAAAGATGAAAACGATCGCCGCAATCAACAGCGCAACGACCATCCATCGAGAGGACTTTCCCGATGTTGCGATGTCTTTCGATTCGGCTTCCTTGCCGCTCAACGAGTCTCTAGCCCCGGTGGAATGCGAGCCAGCGTGGGGACGGATTGCCAATCCGTCTTTCTGTTGGGTGCCAGACGGATTGGCGGTCCGTCCGACGACACGATAGTAGTGCCTGATTTACGGGGCGAGCCAGCCCAAATACTGCCAAAACCGGTAAAGCCAAGGAGACTGCCAGGGACCGTCGAGCGAGATCGACATCGAAGTCACACTGGCTGCTAGCAAAACATACGCCAGCCACCGCCCCCACGGACGACCACTGAGCCACTCTACAGGCCCGGCGATCGCGAACAACCACAGCGGTGCAAACCACAGCATCCAACGAAAACTCACGCTGACCCCGCCGTAATTGCGGTCGATCTCCGGCCGAAGCACGTAAAACACCGCACAAACAACCGTCGCCAACGCGATCACGGCGAGCAGCAGACGCAGTTCCGTGGAGCGTGATGACAGCAATCCGAGCAATCCGATCGGCATCAGCAACCAGATCGGGGTGAGCGAGAAAATCCCGTAGTGCCCCACCGTCATGTTGGCGGCGTAAACCAGTCGCGACGGTTCGCCGACGTCGACGCCCCGGCGTTTCCCGTCGACCCAATAGCTGGATGGATAGTCGTACCAATCGTCCCAATGCCGTAGCTGCGACGGTCCGTCGGCGCTGCGAATCAGGCCGAATTGTTGTTTCCCGTCGACGACCACCCGGGTCCGCTGGGGATCGCGTGACGGGCCGGTTTCGATCCGGGATTGGTCCGAGGCCAAATCGTGCGCCGCCAATGCCGATCGCAATTGATCGTCAGTCGTTTTGGCGTGGTCGAGTGTGGTGATCAGTTCCCCGTCGCCGCGGTGCGTGTACGGCGGCCGCAGGCTTTGGTGGGCGATCCAATTGGTCGCAAAAAATGCCACCGCGACAATCAGCACACCGGCGGAGTAGGCCGGGAGTGACCGCCGCTGGACCAGCAACAACAGTCCGCCCCAGAAAACGGTCATCGACAGCGCCGGCAATTCATTGGCGGCGGTGAATCCGCCCGCCAGTCCGGCTAGCAACCACCATCCGTGGCCAGTCGGCTGCTGGAGCGATCGCACGAAGACGTACAGCACCACCGCAGCCGACGCGGCCGCCGGCAAGTGATTGTTCAGGGCGATCGAAAACGGCAGCAACATCGTGCCGAAGCAGACCGATGCGGCGAGAAAACACTTTGCCCAAACCGAGTGCGTGACGCGGTCGATGGCGAGAATGGTGCAGATCAAGAACACAAACAGCGTCGGGACGTTGACCAGCCAAAGGATCACTCGGCCGACATAAATCGGGTAATCGCTCAGCCACATCCCCATGGTCCGCGACACACACCAATACACCCCGGCGTAGATCGTCGGCAGCAGCGGCGGCTTGCTGCTGTAGTAGTGCAACTGTCCGTCGCTGCCGCGATGCCGAACCAGATCGATCGTCGCCCAGGGACGGCGATTCTGTTTGATCCCGCGACGTTCCAGGAACGGATCGATTTGATAGGTTCCGTTTTCGACCAACGCGGCAATCGTGCACCAGCGGGATCGATCGTTCGCGCTCAAGAACGGCGTGTCGCCTTCCCGGCTGATGACCGTGGCGATGCGGCCCGAGACGACCGACAGTGCGATCACGATCAACAGCGTGTAGACACCTGCGATCGGAATCCCCGTTTCGCTTGCATCTTTCATCGCTGACCTCCGCCGGCCGATCTCGCAGTCGCGTCGGTGTCTTGCAGAATGCTGTAGGGGTGCTTGGACTGTTCAGACAAGGAAACAATCAACTCGGCCAACAGCCCGGCCAGGAACATCTGTGCCCCCAGCAGCAGCGCGGTGATGCAGTAGTAAAACAACGCCGACGCGTGCAGATCAACGTCTTTCATCGATTCCAATTGTCGCGAGATCACCCACATCGCAGACAGATAAACCAGCCCGAAGCCACCGGTCAAAAAGAACAGCAAGCCGATCGCCCCGACAAAATGGAAGGGCCGCTTGCCGAACGTCGTCAAGAAAAAGATGGACAGCAGGTCCAGGAACCCTTTGGCCAGTCGCGAGACGCCGTACTTGGATCGGCCGAATTGGCGGGCGTGGTGAACGACGGGGATCTCGGCGACGCGCCAGCCCCGGGCGGCGGCCAAGACGGGAACGAAGCGGTGTCGCTCGCCGTACAACGTGACGTCTTTGGTCACCGGCCCGCGGTACGCTTTGAACCCACAATTGTGGTCGTGCAGGTGCACGCCGGTCATCCGGCTGACCAGCCAATTGAACACTTTGCTGGGCAGAGTCTTGTCGAGCGCGTCTTTGCGTTTCTGTTTCCAGCCGCTGACGACGTCGAAGCCCTCGTTCAGTTTGTCGATGAACGCGGGGATCTCCACCGGATCATCTTGCAAATCGGCGTCCATCGTGAACACGACCTCGCCGGTGGCCTGCGCAAACCCCGCCGAGAGCGCCGCCGCTTTGCCGAAGTTTCGTCGAAACCGGATGCCGCGAACGTGATCGTGTTGGTCGGCCAGCGATTCGATCCGGGCCCAGGTCTGATCGGTGGAGCCGTCATCGATAAACAGCACGTCGTGGGGCAAGTCGATGCCGCGACAGGCCTCGCCGATCTTTTCGACCAACGTGCCCACGGTGTCTTGTTCGTCCATTGTGGGGATCACGAACGTCGCGGATCCCGGAAAACCATTCATCAAAGCTGTCTCAGCAAGCGATTGACCAGTCAAAAAGGGGGACGGAGCATCCTAGCAGAAATGCGCTCGTTTTGTCCCGGACAGGGCCGCAGGCGGAAATCGAGGGTTCTAGCGCGTTTTGCTTCGACGCCTTTCGGGCAACGCTTTGAAGCATTTTTTGAGCGGCATGGCGCGAGCCCTCCGGTGTTTCGGGGAACGATGAGGGACCGGACGGCTTGCGCCCTGCCGCTAACACCACTGTGAAGCATGAACCGCTCGCGCCGTTCCGCGAACAGCGGCAGCGCGGCTACAAACGCTCCATGATTTCGCGGTAGGCAGCTTCGTCGATTTCGTCGATCAGGAATCGATGGGTCGCCACGTACTTGCCCACGCGTGAGAGGTCTCGTTGGAAGCGTTCGCCGCGGAGCAACACGCGGTCCAGGGAGAGGTTGTCGCGCAAATCGGACAATTTGACTTGCCGGGCGAGTTCGTTTTCTCGCAACCGAATCACGTAGTCCTGGTACGACGTCTCGCTGCGGTGGGTCATCAGATCGACGCCTTGGACCACCCGATCGCTGAATCCGTGTGATCGAAGATCGTCCAGGGTGACTGGTGTGTCTTCGACCAAATCATGCAGCACGCCAACCATTTTGGCGTCCAGCGACTCCACGCCCATCATCACACGGATGCAGTGCAGAATGTAGGGCTGCCCCGATTTGTCGGTGATTCCGGTGAAGTGTGTCGCGGCCAAAGCGATTGCGTCTTCGAGTGTCGCAGGCATGGTGTGGGGTTCCTACGGTTGGAGGAAGTTCAGTGAAACGGTTCCGGCCGATGCCAAGACTGGAACACGATTTGCGAATCACAGCAACGGCGGCGAGTGTTGTGCCAAAAAGACCTCCCGCTGTCACCCAATCGTCCTTTCCACCGCATCGCCGAGCCATGCACGCTGCTACTGACAGTTATCCCCACCCCGACCACAGTGTGGCCACTGAAACGTCGCCGACCCACCCGGTGCTGATCGGATATCTCTACTGGATCCTCGGCATCTTTGGTGCTCACCGGTTTTATTTCGGCCGACCGATCACGGGGGTGATTTGGTTTTTCACCGGCGGCGTGTTCTTGATCGGCTGGATTGTGGACCTGTTCCTGATCCCGTCGATGGCCGAAGACGCGTCACGGCGGTACCGCAGGGGACGGTTCGATTACACGCTTTGCTGGGTGCTGCACACGTTTCTGGGGCTGTTCGGTGTGCACCGCTTGTACATGGGCAAGATCTTTACCGGTGTGCTGTACCTGCTGACCGGTGGGCTGCTGGGAGTCGGGTTCGTCTATGACCTGCTGACGTTGAATGAGCAGATCGATGAACTGAACGCCTGGGAGTAGGGGAGCGGAGGAGGATAGGCTTTCAGCGTGTCCTGTGTCGTGGCCAGGCTCCGCCTGGCGTTCGAAAAATTGAATGTTGCACCCAGTCCGACTCTTAGGCGGAAACCGTTCCGCAGCATTTGCCCAAAGGGCATGAACAACATAGCCTGGGGTTACGCCCGGATTCGCCGGGGCTCATCCGGTCTCACCCCAGGCTATGTTGTTGATCGCCTTTGGCGAACCGAGCCGAGTGATTCTTGATCCACCACGGAACCAGAACGACCAAAGTCTCGTCAGGCACAACGCTTACGCGCCGAGTTGTTCCCGCATCGACGACTTCGCGGCGTCGAGTGCGGCGGGCAGTTTACTGGGGTCTTTGCCGCCGGCTTGGGCCATGTCGGGGCGACCACCGCCGCCACCGCCGACCATCTTGGCGGCCGCGCCGACCCATTGGCCGGCTTTCAAGCCTTTGTCGACCAGCGTGTGACTGAGGCCTCCCACCAGGACCACCTTGTCGCCTTGGACGGTACCGAGCAGCACGGCCGATCCGCCGGAGGATTTTTTTCGGATCTGATCGATCCAGCCTCGCATGACGTTCGGGTTGGCACCGGGGACTTCCGCGACAACGATCAAATCGTCGCCGACCTTTTCCCCTTTGCCGATCAAGTCATCCGCGGTGATCTTTCCGCCGGCGGTGGCTTCTTTTAATTGCGCGACCAAGCCGGCGCGGTCGGCGAGCATCGAATCGATACGCGCGAGCACTTCGTCTTGAGAGACGTTCAGCCGTCGCGTGATCTCACGGACGCTGGCGCGGACGCTGGGATAATCGCTGACGTCCGCGGCGGGGCAATCCGCGGCGACGGAAAACGTGTCGGCATGCTCGGACGGTTTACCGCTGGTGAGTTCCTTCTTCAGTTGTCGGACTTCGCCGGCCAACTGTTCGATCGCACCGCCGGCGCGTGCCGGGTCGGTACCGAGTCGCGCGGCGATATCAGCGAGCAACGTTTGCGTCTGTTGACGATGCTGTTCGGCGCGGGCGCCGGTCAGGGCAACGATTCGACGTGTGCCGGCAGAGACGCTTTCTTCGGCCATCAATTCAAACGTTTGGACGCTGCTGGAACGGGTCACGTGCGTCCCCGCGCAAAGCTCTTTGCTGTAGTCGCCGATGGAGACCATGCGGACGGGGTCGGGGTACTTTTCACCGAACAACATCATCGCACCGGCCTTGCGAGCTTCGGCCAGCGGGATGGTCTGCCACGAGACCTCGGCGTCTTCGTCGATCCGCGTCATCACGTCGCTTTCGATTTTGACCAAGACGTCGTCGGGAATCGGTTTTTGGTTGGTGAAATCGAAACGCAAACGATCCTCTTCGACCTTGCTGCCCTGTTGTTGGGCGTGGTCACCGATGTTGGTGTGCAGTGCGTGGTGCAGGATGTGGGTGGCGGAGTGGGCGCGGGCGAGTGCGCCGCGTCGCTCGGTATCAACGACGGCTTTGCAGCTCGCGCCTTCTTTGATTTCACCCTTGGTCAGCTTGCCGTGGTGGACGATCAGGCCGCCGTGTTTCTGGGTATCGTGGACGATGAATTCGAAATCATCCGAGCGGATGACACCGATGTCGCCGACCTGGCCACCCGATTCGCCGTAGAACGGGGATTCGCTGAGCACCAAACGGAATTCAGCGTCGCCAGGGCGGCTGATGCGGCTCAGCAACTGGCCTTCGTCGTCTTTGTCTTTGCCGTCGCCGGTGATGATGCCCTTGATCGTCGCGGTCGTCTCGGTCGTGTCATAGCCGACGAACGGTGTTTCACGCAGAGCTTCCTTGAGTGTTTCCAGGGGACCGGTCTGGAACAATTCGACTTGCCCGGCACCGCTGGCGATCGCGTGTTCGTGCATCGCGTCGCGATAGCCCGGCCAATCGAAGGTGAAATTCTTCTCGGCGGCGAGGGTTTGCAACAACTCCGGCGGGACGCCATAGGTCGTGTTCAGTTCCGCGGCTTCTTTACCGGGGACCATCACCGCGTCTTCTTCGTTCATCTCTTCGAACAGTTGACCGATACGTTTCATGCCGCCGTCGATCGTTCCGAAGAACGCGTTCTCTTCCGACTCGATGACTTCGCTGACGCGTGGGATCGTTTCGCTCAGTTCCGGGTACGCGGTTCGGCTGGCGTCGGCGACCGCGGCAACGAGCTTGTGCAGGAAGGGCTCGCGGAGGTCCATCTGGTAGCCGTCCAACACCGCGCGTCGGATCAGACGACGGACGACGTACTTGGCCTTGTCGCGTCCGGGGTAGACGTTCTCGTGGATCGCGAAGGCGCACGCCCGTGCGTGGTCAGTGATCCGCCGCAGGCGCCGACCGTTATCGCTGTCCGGGTCGTAGTGCACGCCGACGACGTCCGCGGCGGCATCGACGATCGGCCGCAGTGAATCGATGTGGAAGTTGGTGGAAACGCCTTGCAGGACGCTGGCGGTTCGTTCCAGGCCCATGCCGGTGTCAATGTTTTGGCTGGGCAGGGGTTTGAGATTGTCCGGCGGATCGCCGACGCGATTGAACTGGGTGAAGACCAGGTTCCAGATTTCGACGTCGCTGCCATCATCCAGGTGATAATAGATTTCGCTGCACGGCCCACAGACCCCGTCGGGGCCTTCGCTGGGTGCCGAGGCGGGCCAGAAGTTTTCGTCTTCGTCCATCCGCACGATCCGATCGTCCGGCAGCCCGATCGACTCTTTCCAGATGTCATAGGCTTGGTCATCGTCTTTGTAGACCGTCACGGACAATTTAGCCGGGTCGATGGCCAGCCACTTTTTCGCTGTCAAGAACTCCCAGGCCCACGCGATGGCTTCCTTTTTGAAATAGTCGCCGAAGGAGAAATTCCCCAGCATTTCGAAAAAGGTATGGTGATAGGCGGTCCGGCCGACGTTATCGATGTCGCCGGTTCGGAGGCATTTTTGACAGGTTGTCGCGCGGGTGAAATCGAGTTTCACTTTGCCCAGAAAGTGATCCTTGAACTGGTTCATCCCGGCCGGGGTGAACAGGACCGAGGGGTCCCAGGTGGGGACCAACACATCGCTGGGCTTTCGGACGCAGCCCTTGGATTCAAAGAATTCGAGATATTTTTCGCGGAGTTCGTCGGTTTTCATGGGTCAACGCACGGAGATTGAAAGAAGTGCAGTGCCGCCGATGATATCGGATGGATCCGATTTCTCGTAGACGGAGCGTTACAGCTTTTCCGCGGGCGTCGGGACGTTGGCGATGCGGATCAGCAAAACCGTTTGTTGCTCCATTTGGTCGACGTTTTTGCCCCCAAACATCTCCGTGCCCAGCCCCTTCCGGTCGGCCGTTTCGGAGATCACAAACAGGTCGCCCTCGCCGCCGATCAGTTCAAATTCCATCGCATCGAGCGACCAGGATTGACGGCGAACGTCGATCCGCAAGGCCGCATCCCCCTGGACCCAGTCTTGCTGCATGTCGCCGTGCTGGATTTCGGGGCGGACTCGAAGGCGAATTTGGGCGGCGGAACTGCCCGGCTGGGGCGTGACCGCCAACAGAAACTGGGGGTCTCGCAGCGTTTGGCCGACCGGTTGCGGTTCCTCGTGGATGATCACCACATGGTCGCCTTGCACCGGCAATCGGACCGGCAATTCGTAGCGTTTTCCCAGCCGCATCGGGATCGTCTTGGAGCCTTCGGATTGGTGGCTGGAAACCGAGACCGAGCTCAGGAATTCGGCGACGACGTCGGGCGGTTGGGCCGATTGCAGCGAATCGAGTTTGCCGACCAAGCGGTCCGTCTGAGCCGCTTTTCCGATCCGTAACCCGTTGTGATAGAGCACCTTTCGGGTTTCCGGCGGCAGCACGGTTTCGTCCACCCATTGCCACATCGATTGCAGCTGGTCGGGATCGGTCGGGTCGAAGCGGATCTGGACAAAACGCGTTTCCAGCTCGATCGAGCGTGGGATTCTTTTCAGCGGTAATGCGGCCGCGCGGGTTTCTTGATGCGGATCGTCATGGCCGGGCCAGCTGGACCACGAGGCACAGCCGGCCAGCAAGATCGGGGCGGCCAGAAGGGGCGCGACAAGCCACAGGGGCATCGCCAGGGGGCGACGACGGCGGGGATTGCCGGGCGGTCGATTCGATCGCGGCGGGAGGTGGCATCGCGGCATGGGCAGCATATTGGAAAAGAATCGGATGTGTCGGGGGCCAAAAACGGCATCGGCCCGTCAGCGTCATGGCGAACGTCGGCGACCGCGATCAGGCGTCGTTTCACGCCCCTGGACTACGAATTTTGCGGGCGGCGCGTCAAGACAAGGCGGCCGCAGATTCCTCTTTTCGTGAAACACGACTTTCACTAAAGTGCCCCGATCCCGCATCCCAGCTGCCCGTTTCCCGCAACGTCGAAATGAATTTTGGCCGTCGTTCGGGCCGCTGAAAATGTATTGTTGCTGTGGCCAAGGAGGAGCCCGACCATGTTGTTGGACCGGATCGATATCGACACTCACGGCCCCCTGACTCGTGTCGAGCTGGGGCCATTCTCAGAATGCTTGAACGTGATTTGCACGCCGGAGGGTTCTGGGAAAACGGCGATCGTCCGCTTCATCCGGGACTCGCTGATCCGACGCGACTACCCGCTGGGGATGATGAGTTCCTCGGCCGGCCGCGTGGTCTGGGCCGACCGCAACGGAAAAATCCATTGCCGGCGTGAACATGACGGCACGCCCAGCGGACGACGGACCATCGAATTCGAATCCCGCGGCGAGGCCTCGCATCGATTCGATTGGCTGCACGGCAGCTGGATCAACGGGATCGCCGATTCGACCGACGCGACCCGCGCCTTGGAATCGATTCGCATTCCCGAGTCGATCGTCGACGGCATCGTCACCGACACCGCCGTGATCAGCATTTCTCGAGTCATCGCAGCCTGCCTCCGCAGCGGACTGGGCGATCCCGCCTTGTTCGCCGGATTGCCCGTCAATCGTTCGACCGTCAGCGGGCTCTCGCCGGCCGCATCGGCCGACCAGCACGCGCCGCGACGTGCGATGCGCGACGAACTGGCCCGCATCGAAGCCGAATTGGCATCGATTCGGCAGACCTCCGCCGGCCCGCATCCCTCCGTGTTGGACGCCGAATCCGTCGAGACGCGGCGACGACAGTTGCTGTCCCGTCTGGCGGCCCTGCAATCGGCACAGCGATCAGCACAGCACTCCGCACAGCGGCCCGACTCTAACGCGCCGATCGGTGCCGAACTGGCCGAGCTTCACGATCAGATTTGGCAGCTTCGTGTCCGGCACAGTGAACTGTCTCGCTGGCTGGCCCATCTGCAATTCGATCGCAATCGCGTTCGGTACACCGCACCGATCACCGCGTCGCCCTATGCCCGCGACGCAGGTGCCGAACTGGCCGGCGGCCGGGCGATCAGCCACGGGGCGGCATTGGACGTCGACGCCGAGTTGCGCCGCAAATTAATTGACGTCGATGCCCAAATCACTCGCTGGCGTCGCGTGATGACGGAGTTGTCCGGTCTGCGCGAAATCATCTCCTCCGCCGTTCACCGCGACGCGTTCGACCGGCCGTTGCGTGAGGCCGGGGCATTGCCGATGTCGGAACACATGCTGCGCCGCGAGCGCATGCACCACTTTCTTTCCTCGCTCGATCACTACGCCGATGACCCTTCGATGGCTGCGTCGTGGGCGGCGTTTGCCACCGGGGCCCGCCCGTCGCGTTGGCCGGATGAAATCGATCTGCGGATCGAAGCGATCGTGCGCCAGGTCGATTGGCTTGCGGCCCGCTACGATCACCCCCACTCGGCGGCTCCGGTCTGGTATCGCGATCTGCCTGCGGATCTGGCTTATCGGGGAAGCCACTCGCTGGTGCACTCGCTCCGCGCGATCCGAGACGACTTGCAAAATGTTCGTCGGCACGGATTCCGGTTTGCTTATCCCGCGACCGAGCCGTCGCGACAAGCACGCGCCGCCGAACAGGCACTGGCCGTGCGTCGAGACCACGAGTTGTACGACTTGCGACGCAGCGAACAGTGGGTCGTCGCGACGATCGAGCGGCTGCTGGCCTATCGCGAAGGCTTGGTTCGCAATCGCCAGTTGGCAGAACGGCTCCGCTATCCGTCTTGGTTGGACGAAGCCTATCATCGGCAAACCTGGTCGGCCTGGTACATCAATCACCTAGATGGTGAAGCGATCGCGCGGAGCAAGGAACTCGATCAAGTCACCGCACAACTCGATCGCTGTGTCGCCCGGGCGGCGCGGCTGCGTCGTCAGATGCTGGCCCAGCCGATCAGCCCCGCCGCACAATCCGCCTACCCGGGACTGGATGCTTCCCCATGGGCTGGCGTTGACGTTAGCTACACCGACCTGGGCCGCGATTATCTGGGGCAAAGCGGAGCCGCGTGGGATCCCGCGATGCTGCAACGGGAGATCGACGCGGTTGAGTCTGAATTGCGAGCCCTCGACTCGCTTGCCGAGCCGAGCTTGGGCGAGACGCCGCGGGTGAAATGGCTGAAACGTCGTCGGGCCGAATTGATCAAAATGCTCGGCGTGCCCCAAGCGGTGTCCCGCTCGGCGTCTCCGTTGGCCGATGAAGCGAGCCAATGGTTGGTCCGGCTCTCCGGCGGCCGGTTGTCGCGGCTGGATTGGAACGACGCCGATTTCACCACCGCCCCCGATCAAGTCGAGACGGCGACGCGAGTCGGGTTTGCCAAGATCGATGGGCGTGAAGAAGCGAATTGCCCCGCGGCCGATCGAGCGCTGGCGGCACTGGCACTACGCATGGCCGCCGCCGACTTGCTGGCCCGGACCGGACGCGCCATCCCGCTGGTGATCGAAGTCCCGCGCGAACTGTTGCGGCATCAAGAGGTCGGCGAAACGTTGGGTGCGATTCCCGCAGACTACCCCATCGATGCCGGCGGTTCGCCTGTCGCGGGCGTCAACCTTTCGGTGCTCGCCGCACTGGACGACTTTGCCAAAAATGGACGGCAAGTCGTCTTGTTGGCCAGCGATTCGATGTTTGCCGACCAAGTCGCTCGCCACGGAGGCCAGGTGTTTACGATCCATGGTCAACGCGTCCGACACGAGCACCGACCGCTTTGGAGCCCGCATTTTTCGGACGAAGCGTACGCCGGTCCCCACACGCCGCCGCACTTGCCGCCGCACTTGCCGCCAACGTCCCATGGTCTGGGTTCCAATGGCGTCGCTTCCCATGATCCGATGTCGCACAGCGATGCCTTCGTCGACCGCTATCACGACGAGTACTTTGATCACCTGCCGATCGGTGCCTCGCTGGCCGATATCAATCGCAACCTGGACGCAGTCTGGCAGGAAGCGTACGGGATTTCACCCTACGCTGAATCGCTGTCCGGTCGACACAACGCTCACGTCTCGGCTCATTCACCGGCGCCGTATCCGGGCTCTCCCTACGCAGACTCGCCCTACACAGACACGCCCTACATGGGATCTGCTTACATGGGGCCGGCATCACTAGCCGCACCGGTTGCTCCCGCCACGCAGGCGACGGACTATCGGGCGTCGATGCCGGCGGGATCTCCGGATCCGACGTTCGTTGATCCATCGCAACACGATGCGGGGCATTGGCACGACGGATATTATTTCGCCGATTCCTACACGACCGCGCCGGCGACGCAATCGGTGCGCAGTGCCCCAGCGATGCACGGTCACCGTGCTCCAGCGGCCGCGTCTCGGTCGGCGGCGGAGCACCTGCAATCCAAGCCATCAGGCGACCCGGCGGCCGGCCATCGCGGACCGGTGTCCCCGTTTTTCCTGTCCGTCGACAGCCCCATCGATCAAGCGCCTTCGATCGACGCGGTTGCCGCGGCGCGTCTGCGCAGATTGCAGGTCACGCATATCAATCATCTGATGAACCAAGATCCCAACCGGCTGGCCGATTCGCTCGGGCTGGCCGGCGTGACCGCGGCGACGATTCGGCGTTGGCAGGCCGAGAGCCGCTTGGTTTGCCATGTCCCCCAGCTGCGTGGATTTGACGCCCGGGTGCTGGTCGGATGCGGAATCGCCGATGCGGGGCACTTGGCGTCGATCGACCCGGCCGATCTGCTCGACCGCGTGGAAGCGTTTTTGGCGACCGAACGCGGGCAGCGGATCCTGCTCAGCGGCACCAGCTACGAGCTTTCGCGGATCACCAGCTGGATCGCGGCGGCAAACGTCGACACCGACGACAACCCGCTGGGCATGGCGCGAGATCACCAAACGGTCGACGGTCGGGTGCTCCGCCAGCCACGCGATCGCAAGCCGCTCGATGCCAAGCTGGACGACGATCGGTATGAATACGAATTCGTCGATGACAACGGAAACGTCGTCCGTGCCTCATCCAATCGATCCCGAACAGGCCGGCGTTCATCCGGCTCGCGACAACGCAGTGGCGGACTGCCGGGCCGGTCCAATGGTCGAACCAATGGGCATTCCAATGGGGCTCGAAACGGCAGTCGATCCATCAACGGCACCGCCCGCAGCCACGACATCGGTGCCGACGGACGCAGCCGTCGCGTCGGTGAGTCGGGTTCGCGCCGCGAAGCGGATTCGACGGAAACCGCGGATCAGAACTACCGGACCAGCGATTCTGAAACCGAGCGAAGCGACCGCACGCGAAGCCGTCGCGACGGCGAGTCGCGGTCGCGACGTTCGAGCAGCCGCTCGTCACGACGCGGATCCGAGCGGTCGTCTTCGGGGCGTTCTTCCTCGGAGCGTTCGCGACGACGGGAGCGGATGCGTGACGAGACTCAGTCGTTCGACTCCGAAACCGGCGACAAGGAACTTCGTTTTTATCTCCAACGCGACAGTCCCATCGTGGACGCGCCGTCGATCGGAGCACGAATGGCTGAACGACTTGAAGCGGTCGACATCGTCACCGTGGACGACCTGCTCCGTGCCGACGCGGCCGACTTGGCCGATCGCTTGGATCACCGACGGATCGACGCGGAGGTGATCACGGCGTGGCAAAACCAGGCGATCTTGGTTTGCCGAGTCCCGATGTTGCGTGGGCACGACGCGCAGCTGTTGGTGGCTGCGGATGTCACGACGGCGGAGGAAGTCGCGGAGTATGACCCGAGTGAATTGTTCGCGTTGATCGACCCGGTCGCCCGAAGCAACGAAGGCAAGCGGATCATCCGCGGAGGCCAGTTGCCGGATCTGGACGAGGTCACCGAGTGGATTCAGTACGCGGCGTTGAGTCGCGAATTGGTTGCGGCGTAGGTGTCGGTGCTTTCTTGTTTGCTTGCAAACCGTAGCACCCACAAGCCAACAGTGATTCCCGCAAAACGTGGGATTTTCGATCCAGGCTCTTTGCCAACTGCGTGATCATCGCTTACTCTCTCGACAAATCTTGCCACCCTTCATTTGCCCGACCAAAAGGAGTTTGGAATGAGCACGCGAATTCCACTGAGCCGCGCCGACGAGGAAGCTCGTCTGCGCAACGAGCGTTTGGATTTGAGTATCGCCGAGATGGGGTTGTCGGTTCGCACGACGAATTGTCTTGAAGAAACCGGTATCCTGACGGTGCGTGATCTGTTGGGCGCGACGCCCAAGCGTTTGCTGTCGATCAGCAACTTCGGCGAGAAGACTCTCGGTGAAGTTTACGCAGCGTTGGAAGAGCTTGGGTTCTATCGCCCCAGCCGACGACCTCAGCAACCCCGTTGATATGGCGCGCTTTCTTCGACCCTGGAGCAAGAAACGGGGAAAGCGGTTCATCGGCACGGAGCTCCGCAGCCTGCTCTGGGAAACCGCCTTTTACAGCGGCGTTTTCTTGGTCGGCGTGTTTGTCGTGTCGTTGGTGGTGATCAGCCAGCTGTCTTCCTGGGACCAGCTGGAGACACTCAAAGAGTTAACGCAAATCCAGCCCGAAGCCGTTACCCCCGAAGAACTTGAGGGGGGCGGCTTGGCGAGCTGGATTTTCGGCATCTTGGGGGTCGCAGCGATCGGTTCCGGCGCGGGCGGATTGATTTATCGCCTGGTTCGCGTGGGGGCCAGCAATGAGCGCCGGTCGGCCATGGCCAAGCGGGCGTCGTCGATCGAGATCATCGTTCCGTCGGCGACTGAGATCGAAAAGATGCCATCGGTGCCACGCGGCAACGCGCTGACGGACAGTCCGGGCGAGCGTTTGACGTACCGTTTAGCCGCCGAGGGGACATCGGGCAACGAGCTGGTCGGCCCGGCGCTGCTGGCATTGCTCTGGAACGCGGTTTGGTTCGTCTTGCTGGCCGTGGTCGTGCTCGGATTCTGGCATTCGAGTCCGCGTTATATTCTGACCGGACTGCTTCTACCGTTTGGCGGGGTCGGTTATTGGTCGTTTCGGTATTTTTTGGCCCAGCTGCGTCGATCGGCGGGGATTGGGCCGACGATTGTCGAAATCAGTGACCATCCGCTCTACCCAGGCTGCAAATACCGCCTGTTCGTTTCACAATCCGGACGGCTGCGGCTGCGACGGCTGCGTGTGCGTGTCGCATGCGAGGAAGAGACGGTTTATCGCCAAGGGACGGATGTCCGGGTGGAACGATATGAAGTTTTCACGCAAGAATTGTGTGCCGAACGTGATGTTCGAGTTGACCCGCAGGCACCTTGGGAGCAACAATTCACTATCGACCTTCCATCCAATGTGATGCATTCCTTTGTGGCATCGCATAACGCGGTGCGATGGAAAGTGATCGTCTCTGGAGAAGCCCGTCCGTGGCCATCGTTCTGCCGAAGCTATCCCGTCGTCGTTCATCCTCCAGGCTTGCCTCCGAAACGCAGCCCGCGGTGAGCGTGTCGTTGTGCCGCGAGGACGGCATCTACGAGGGCGGAAAAGAGCTCTCAGCGACCTGGCGGGTGTCCCGCGTCACGCTGGATTCGCTCAGTGCGATCGAGATCTCCGTGCTCTGGTATTCCGAGGGCAAGGGCGACACCGACCTGCATGTGCACCATTTTGAGCGTTATGAGGAAGAGCAGATTCGCCGCTTCGGGCTGGCCGACAAGCACTCGCTCTCCTGCTTGCTGCCAGCGACACCGTTGAGTTATCACGGCCGGCTGATCCGTCTGCGGTGGTGCGTGCGGATGCGATTGTTCCTCAGTGACGGCCGAGAAATCGTTGCCGACCAGCCGTTCTATCTCGTCGCCCCGCAGTCAATTCACAAGGGCAGTGTCATCGTCGTCGGTGATGAACGCCGCAGTCGTCCCTCGCAGTGAAATGCCGGTGTCGGGGCCGCCAACCGCACCGCGGGTGATGCTGTATCTCGACCCTGCGAAGCGAAGCGTTGTTGCCTCGGGCTTTTCGGGTAGGCGGTAGTGTTTCGGCTAGGCGGTAGTGGACGAGGCGACGAGTCCTCTGTAGTTGGCAGATTGGCAGGGGACTCGTCGCCTCGTCCACTACTCGAAAATTGAGCAGAGGACTCGTCGCCTCGTCCACTACCCGAAGATGGAGCAGAGGACTCGTCGCCTCGTCCACTACTCGAAGATGGAGCTGCGATAGACGGCTAGCCTTTCATCGCGTCGACGACGGCTTGGCCCATGTCGGCCGGGGTCGGGGCGACGGTGATACCGGCGGCTTCCAGTGCGGCAACCTTTTCCGTTGCCGTGCCTTTTCCGCCGCTGATGATGGCACCGGCGTGGCCCATGCGTTTTCCGGGAGGTGCGGTCCGGCCGGCGATGAACGCCGCGACCGGCTTGGTGACGTGTTCCTTGACGAACGCAGCGGCTTCCTCTTCGGCCGATCCGCCGATCTCGCCGATCATCAAGATCGCTTCGGTTTGATCATCCGCCTGATAGCGTTTCAGCAGATCGATAAAGCTGGTCCCCACGATCGGGTCGCCGCCCAGGCCGACGCAGGTGCTCTGCCCGAGTCCGAGTGCGGAGGTTTGCCAAACGGCTTCGTAAGTCAGCGTCCCACTGCGGCTCATCACGCCGACTTTGCCGGGGTTGTGAATGTAGCCGGGCATGATCCCGATCTTGCACTGGCCGGGGGTGATCAAGCCGGGGCAATTGGGACCGATCAACACTGCGTCGCTGGCTCGGACCTTTTCGTAGACCCGCACCATGTCGATGACCGGCACGCCTTCGGTGATCGCGGCAATCACCTTGATGCCGGCATCGAGTGCTTCCAGGATGGCATCGGCGGTGAACGGCGGGGGGACAAAGATCATGGTCGCGTCGGCGCCGGTTTCAGCGACGGCTTCTTCGACGGTGTCAAAAACGGGAATCCCTTCGACGTCTTGGCCGCCTTTGCCCGGCGTCACGCCGCCGACCAGTTGGGTGCCGTAATCGCGGCAGCCCAGGGTGTGGAATTTGCCCGCACTGCCAGTGATGCCCTGGCAGATGACTTTCGTACTCGCGTCAATCAAAATACTCATCGGAAGGTTCGTCTCAGTCGAGTCAGGTGTGCGATTGGTTGAATGGTTGAAACGAAGTGCAGCACTTCGGATTTCCGATCTCAAGCTTCCCAGATGAAACTTGAGAGTTCAGGTTTCAAAATTGGGATCAGACCCCGGTCGCGGCGACGATCTTCTTTGCCGCGTCGGTGATGTCGGTCGCGTTGATGACATCGACGTCGCTTTCGGCCAACATCTTGCGTCCCTCTTCGACTTCGGTGCCTTCCAAACGAACCACCAGTGGAACGTCAAAGCCGACGGTCTTGCTCGCCTCGATCAGTGCACCGGCAATGGTGGTGCAGCGGGCGATGCCGCCGAAGATGTTGACCAGCACGCCCTTGACGTTGGGGTCGGACAACAGGATCCGAAACGCTTCGGTGACTTGTTCGGTGTTGGCGCTGCCGCCGACGTCCAAGAAGTTTGCCGGCTGGCCGCCGTGGTACTTGATGATGTCCATGGTGGACATCGCCAACCCGGCACCATTGACCAGGCAGCCGATGTTGCCTTCCAGTTTCACATAGCTCAGTCCGGCATTGCCGGCGCGAAGCTCGCTCTCTTCCTCTTCGGCCAGGTCACGCAGATCGGTGTAGTCGGGATGGCGGAACAGGGCGTTGTTGTCGAAGGTGATCTTGGCGTCCAGGGCGATCATTTGGTTATCGCCGGTGATGACCAGCGGGTTGACTTCGGCCAATTCGCAATCGTAATCGACGTAGAACCGGCACATCGCCGGCATGAACTTCGCCGCCGCCTTGGCTGCTGCGCCGCTGATGCCCAACTTCTTACAGAGCTTTCGCACTTGGTAGGCTTCCAGCCCGACGGCCGGATCGAAGTGTTCTTTGTGGATCAGTTCGGGGGTCTTTTCGGCAACCGTTTCGATCTCCATGCCGCCTTCGGTGCTGACCATCAGCACGGGTTTGGCGACGGCGCGATCGAGCACGATTCCCAGGTACAGCTCGCGGGCGATGTCACAGCCGGCTTCGACGAACACCTTGTTGACGGTTTGGCCGGCCGGTCCGGTCTGGATGGTGACCAGTTTCTTTCCCAGCAATCCCTCCGCGGCCGCCCGAGCTTCGTCGGCGCTTTTGGTCAGCACCACACCGTGCTGTTTCGGGTTGTCGATGATCGTGCCCTTGCCCCGTCCACCGGCGTGGATCTGTGACTTGACGACTGCGATCTTACCACCCAGTTTTTCGTACGCCGCGGCAGCTTCGTCGGGCGTGGTGGCGACGATGCCGTCCAAGACCGGCACTCCGGCCTGTCGGAAAAGTTCTTTGCCTTGATATTCGTGGATTTTCATCGAGGTTTCGATCCGCGTGCGTGGAAGACGATGTATCGGTGGGACGGCTTCGTCAGCCCGAACCCCTGTTCACGACAGCTCCAGCTGCCGAGACGCCCCGAAGCGTGTGAGCCCCAAAGCTTGATTGCAAGGACAGGTCGTCAGTGACAGACTCCCTTCGCAAAGGAAGACTGTCCCTGCGGCAAACATCCCAGCAAATGCTGTACCCTGGTGCTCCGGCTACGGGTCCGCGAATATACGTTCGCGCCGCTGGCGCCGGAACCATAGGCAGCGTGATTACGTGATGAGCAACGTCAAAGAAATGCCCGACTACCTTCGATTGCACGCCGACGACAACGTGGTCATTGCGACCAAGCCACTCGTCGCCGGCCAGGTGCTGCGGGTCGACGGAAACCCGATCACGCTGGCCGGCCCGATTCCGACCGGGCACAAGTTTGCCATCGGCCCGATCCCCGCCCAGACGCCGGTTCGCAAGTACGGCCAACCGATCGGAATCGCTCGAGAATCCATCCAACCAGGGTGCCACGTCCACACCCATAATTTGCAAGACCGGCATCGCGTGGCCGTGACGATCACGTCGACCAACCCGCCCGCAAAACCTTCGCCCCTGCGACGTTCTTTCCAGGGTTACGTTCGACCCGATGGGCGAATCGGCACACGCAACTACGTGGCGGTTTTGTCAACGGTCAACTGTAGCGCGACGGTTTGTCACAAGATCGTGGCGCGATTTGACGAACAGCGTCTGCGGCGTTGGCCCAATGTCGACGGCGTGTTCGCGGCCTCGCACACCACCGGCTGTGCGATCGAGTTCGACGGACGCAAGCATCAGATGATCGCTCGAACGATGGCCGGTTACGCCGACCATCCCAACGTCGGCGGACGGCTGATCATCGGCCTGGGTTGCGAACAAAACACGCCCGCCTATCTCGCCCAACATCACGGGATCGTTCCGCTGCATGCTCCCGACGGCCGGCCCCTGACCCGCGACGACGGCGTTCCGATGTTGACCATGCAAACCGAAGGCGGATCGCAGGCCACGATTGCCCGGGGCGAACGGATGCTCGAACAGGTGTTGGATTTGGCCAACCAGGCCACCCGAACCACCGCCGATGCCTCGGCGCTTTCGATCGCCGTCGAATGTGGTGGCAGCGACGGCTATTCCGGAATCACCGCCAATCCGGCCATCGGAATCGTTTCCGATCGAGTGGTGGCGTGCGGCGGCACGTCGATCATCTCGGAAACGACCGAACTGTATGGCGCCGAGCACTTGCTGTGCGATCGCAGTCGGTCACCGCAGGTCGCGCAGAAATTGGTCGACCTGTTGCATTGGTGGCAGCGGTACGTGGCCCACTACGGCGGCGAGCTGAACAACAACCCGTCGGTCGGAAACAAAGCCGGCGGGCTGTCGACGATCACCGAAAAATCGCTCGGCGCGGTTTCCAAGAGCGGCTCGACGGCATTGGAAGCGGTGTATGACTACGCCGAACGCGTGACCGCCAAGGGGCTGACGGTGATGGACACGCCGGGGTTCGACCCCGCCAGCGTGACCGGAAAGGTCGCCGGGGGAGCGAATCTGGTGATGTTTTCCACCGGCCGCGGCAGTTGTTTCGGCTGCAAGCCGGCCCCGGTGATCAAGGTCGCCTCCAACAGCGACCTGTTTCACCGCATGCGTGACGACATGGATCTGAATGCCGGCGAAGCGATCGCCGGCAAATCGATCGAGCAACTCGGCGACGAATTCTTTGAGTTCGCCTTGCGGGTGGCAAGCGGCGAACAAACGGCCAGCGAACGAAACGGTTTTGGCGACCATGAATTCGTTCCCTGGACCGTCGGCCCCACGCTGTGACAGCGCACCTGGGAACGCGTCAGTCGCAAGGAATGATGGGAAAGCGGCCGATCAGGCGTTCATGGGCCGTCAGGATGAAAAGAAACCCACCAATCTTTGAGTGTCCCGTTTCTTCGGGGGGGCCGCCGCTTTCGTGGACCGGCTCTCCCGCAGCTCGATCTGTCCCGCTGCTCTGCCCGCGACTTCCCCGGTCCAGATTCGACCGCAGCCTAACCGTGGCGTAAACTAAAAGCCCCCGCGCCGTGTTGCCTCGCACGCGCACGCACCGATCTCGTTCCTGGACCGTTGCCCCGGATTGAGTCGGTGAACCGAATTCTCCCCAGCCGAAATCCCAAAAGGCACACCAGCATGATGGCGCGATTCTTCTCTTCGACCCGCTCGGGCCGCATGTTTTCCGCGATGTTGTTGTTGCTCGTGTCGCTCTCTGTCTCGGAGACGGCGCTGGGCCAAGGCGCAGGGCTTGGGCCGAGCTTGGGCCGCGAGCCGATGGGCGGCGGTTATCCGTCACCGGAGTATTACTTCGCCTTGGAAGTTTACCGCAGCGGTGATTTGGAACGGGCGATGGATGCCTTTGACGTTGCGATCTCGCGCACCCGCAAAGACATCAACGGGCATTGGATCGATGCGATTCCGGTGTTCGCCATGATGGGCGAATGCCAGTACCGACTCGGCGACTTGGAAGGCGCGATGCAGAGTCTGGATATGTCGTTGAAGATCGCGATTCGCTATCGCGGTTGGCTGGGGCGTCCGGTGTGGTCGGAAGTCCTGATGTCGCAGTTCCAAAATGCACCGAAGCAGTACTTGTGGCCTGAGGCCAACGCCGTCAATCGATTGCCCGTCACCCGAACGATTAAATTTTACTCCGGTGAGCAACTGACCGAGGCCCGATTGGCTCAGGGCGGCACCATCGAAGAGTTGAACATCAAGCCCATCGACGCAATCGAAATTTTGCGCGGGCTGGCGATCGCGTCTTACCGTCGACGCATCATCCTAGGGCCGCTTGCCGAAGGCGACGCGTTGGCGACACAGTTGCTCGATAGCACCAAGTATCCTGCCGGGCTGCAATTGCCGATCGCGCGCAGTTTGATCGGTGCGATGCGGGCGGCCGAGCGTTTCGGGGCGATGCAAGATGAAGAGGCTGTGACCGATGCCGCGACCAAGGCAATGTACAACGGGGGCGTTCACCCGATCACCCCGATCACCGGGCTCTGTGCCGCATCGGCGCTGGCCGGATCGGACAAACCCGCCGCGGCGATCCCATTGTGTTTGGCGATCACGAACCAGGCCGCGTCGATGGATTATTTCGAATGGGTCGGCGAAGCGTTGCAGTTGGCCGCCGGTTGCGCGACGGCCAAAGACGCCGCGGTGGTCCAACAGGCCGGACAAGTCGCCGCGACCAACCTGCTGCGGAAATCGCGACTGGCCGCCCTGCACTGCCTGATCGCTTCGGCAGATGCCGCTGTCACGGCGGGCGATTTTGCCTCGGCCCAAGCGCGATTGGGCGAAGCGAAATCGATCGCGATGCGGCGCGACGTTTTTCAACCCCGGCTGGATGCCTACGGCGCCTACGTCGCAGCCCGCTTGGCCACCCGCGCGGCCAACACGTCGGCTGATACCGGTGCGGCCCGCCCCTGGGACGAGAGCTTGTCACAGATCTTTCAGTTTGCGACCAACAGCCGGCTGCGGAAACGGTCGCTGATCTCGATGCCGCGACTGTATCAACTGCAGCGTGTGCGGTTGGCGTTGGGGCGAAATCTGGATGGCCAGTCTGCCGATGTGTTGCTGTCTCGCTATGCCGATGATCCCCCGATCGAAGTTTGGCGACGCGACCCCGTCGATGCAATCGCCGGCGTGATCGCCGATCGCGATATGCTGCGGCTGGCCAGATTGCGTACCGCGGCCTCACGCGACAGCGGCCAAGACGTGCTCGCACGCATCGAAGACCTGCAAGCGGGACGGATTCGCAGCCAGTTGCCGTTGGGCGGACGCGTGATGCAAGTGCGGGCGCTCTCGCGTATGCCGGACGAATTGCTGGAAAAGAAAGTCGTTGAATTTCGCAACGCAGCCGATAAATCCATTCGTGACCTCCGCAACGCCGCCAAAGCCGCGTTGGATGCCAAACCCGCCGCCGGCGCCGATCCGGCGCTCGTTCAAAACCGCATCGATCAACTCGATGCCCAAGCCTGGGCGATTGCCATCGATCGCAACGAGCTGCCCGTCGTGATGCCCCATCCGCTCGATGACAAACAACCCACTGCGGTGCTGGCCGACGACGTCGGTATCCTGGCGTTTTGCGAGGACGGAAGTGTGCTCCACGTCGTGCTGTGCACCAAACAGAAATCCACCTATTGGCCGATCAAGGGTTCCAGCCGCATCGCCGGCGAAATCGCCAAGCTGACGCGCGGGATCGGGGCGGCACCGACGCGTGGCGCGCGGCTGCCCGAAGACGACCGCTGGCGCGACGACGCGGTCGCGTTGCGAGACCGTTTGATCGCGACCGGCACCGGGCCGCTGATCACCGGACGACTGGCGGGAATCAAACACCTGGTCGTGATCCCCGATTCGCTGCTCTGGTACCTGCCCTTTGAGCTGCTTCCGACTGATGAACGAGATTCGCCGTTGCTGGGGGATTCGATCAACGTGTCTTACGCCGCCACGCCTTCACTGGCGATCTATCCGACGGCGTCGAAAACCACCAACCCGGTCATCGCCATGACGGCCGGAAAATTCTTCGCCCCACGCGACGCGGAAACCAATGCATCGTTGGTGAAATCGATCCTCGATTCCATTCACGCCGGTGCCGCCGTCCGTCTGCCCGCCGATGCGTCGATCCCGACCAGCCGCAGCGGCGAGGTTGCCGGGCATCTGCTGGTCGGTGAACCGGTGACGCCCAACCCCGCTTCGGTGCTCGATTCGCCGCTTGCCGCTTACGAAGCGTCGCTGCGGCAAGGCCGGCTGCGATCCTGGTTGGGGTATCCCCCGGGAACGCCCGCCACTGTTTTTCTGCCCGGTTTTCGTTCCAACCTGGACACCAGCCAAGGCGTCTCGGGCCACGAGATCATGCACACGATCGCCGCGTTCCAGTACAGCGGTGTCCGCGATGTGATCCTCAGCCGCTGGGCGGTGGGCGGAGAATCGACGGCGATCCTGTTGCGTGAATATGTCCAAGAGTTGCCGTTTTTGGGGGCCGCCGATGCTTTGACGCGGGCCAAAAGTGTCCTCCGCCGCAGTGAAATTTCGCCGCTAGGCGAACCTACCCTGTCCGGATCCGATCAAGAACGGGAGACACTGACCGGAGATGAACCGTTTTTCTGGTCGACTTACCTGCACGCCGCACCGCTGAATTAACGCGTGGACACGACGCACGAGATGATGACCGTCACGGGGGACGCCTTGGCGACCCTTCCGGTCGGCGATGACCTTTCGCCGATCACCGTGATTGGTACCGAGCCCATTCGTCAGTCGTTCGGCGGCGAGACGCTGGCCCAGGCGATCAACAGCCGCCGCGCACCGGGTGTTTCACGCGTCGTGCTCAACCCCGACGCCCATGTCGGTTACGGCGCGCCGGTCGGCTGTGTCATGGTTTCTCCCACCCACATCTATCCCGGACCGGTGGGCGTCGACATCAAGTGCAGCATGAGTCTGTTGCAGATGGATTTGCCGGCCGACGCAATCGAGTCGTTGCCGGTTCGAAAAAAACTGATTCGCGCGATTTGCAAACGTGTTCCCACCGGCGCCGGACGCGGGCAACGCCATGCCCCCAAGTCGCGACGTGTCGACGGCAAACTGGGGTTTCAAATCGCGACCGAGGGGGCGTCGAAACAGGTGCTGAAGAAACTCGGGATCTCGAAATCCTGGGCCGACGCCTGCGAGGATGCGTCTCACACGGCACCCGATGGCAGCTCCGACACGTTGGCGGCGCGGCTGGAATGGATGGGACGGACCCGCGATAAACTCGATCGCATCGAATCCAAGTATCGCCAACTGGGCAGCTACGGTGGCGGCAATCATTTCGGCGAAGCCGAGGTGGTCCAGCTGGTCGACTCGCAACGCGATCTCGCCGCAGCGTTCGGGCTCAAAGCTGGCTGCGTCGCCTTTTTATCGCATTGCGGTTCACGTGGTTTCGGGCACGACTTGGCCGTGGCGCAGTTCCGTTCGTTAAAAACGGTATTCCAAAAACAGGGTTTGGCGTTCCCCGCTGGTGATCCCCAACTGGTCTATGCGCCGGTGGATTCACCCGAAGGCCGTGACTATCTGTGTGACATGGCGATGGGAGCCAACTTTGCCACCGTCAATCATCTGCTAATCAACGACTTGGTACTGGAAGCGTTTCGCGAAGTCTTTCCCGGGGTGCGTGGCGATTTGATTTATTTCATTTCGCACAACATCGCCCGTCAAGAACCGATCGATGGACAGGTCCAATGGGTCCATCGCAAGGGCGCCACCCGCGCGTTGCCGGCCGGGCATTCACAATTGGTCGGCACGCGGTTTGAATCGACCGGACACCCGATCCTGCTGCCAGGAAATCCACGCGATGGGTCCAGCGTGATGGTGGCAAACGCGGGAGCGGCGGCAGCGGCCTTTAGCGTCAATCACGGCGCGGGACGTCGGCTCAGTCGCACCAAGGCCAAGAAACAATTAGTGCAACACGAAATCGATCAAGGCCTTGCCGAGCATGACGTGATCAGCAATTGCAGTGCCTATCCCCGCGACGAAGCACCCGACGCGTACAAGGATTTTCAAGAGGTGCTCCGGAGCGTGCGTCAGGCCGGCTTGGCCGAAGAGGTTGCTCGGTTGAAAGCGAAATTTGTGATCAAAGACGGCGCGGCCGCCGACGACTAGAATGGGCGCCGATCGCCCGCCCATCACATCGCTTTCAGGATTCAAGCACCGTGAGATTCACCCTTCGGTTCCCTTCCTTCGGACTTGTCTTTACAGCCGTCTTCATCATTCAACTCGCCGCAGCCGGATCGGCGGTCCACGCGCAAACGTCCCATTCCCGATCCTGGTCCGTTTTCGCCGGAACCGGAAAACCGGATTCGCCGATCGCCGTCCGACCCTCGGATCCCACGACGGTTGCATTGCAAAACGTTTACGGCATCGAGGTCACCGCCGATGGGATCTTTTTCAGCACCGTCGACGACCATTCGATTTGGAAATCAGATCACAACGGCACGACGATTCGGCGGATCGCCGGCACCGGAGAAAAGGGACTCAGTGGCGACGGCGGCCCGGCAATCGAAGCGACGTTCAACGCGCCGCACGAAATCCGCGCCGATCGCGACGGCAATTTGTTTGTCGCCGACACACGCAATCATTGCATCCGTCGAATCGATGCGGCCACCGGAGTGATCGAGACCCTCGCCGGGGACGGAGTCGAAGGGTTTCGTGGCGATGGGCAGACCGGGGACAAGGCCCGATTCAGCCAGCCCCACAGCATCGTGCTCGATGGCGACGGAGGCTTGTTGGTTGCCGACACCACCAATCATCGTCTGCGGCGCATCGATTTGGAAACCCGGATCGTGACCACCGTCTCCGGCGACGGTCAACGCAAGCTTCCCGAAGAAGGCGAGTTGGCATCCGATGTTTCTGTCTTTGGTCCGCGATCGCTGGCCATCGACGAGCAGGCGATTTGGTTGGTGCTGCGCGAAGGCAACAGCGTGTGGAGCATTGATCGTCAATCAGGCCGGATCCGTCGTGTCGCGGGAACGGGCAAAAAGGGACACAGCGGCGACGGCGGCGATCCGTTGTCGGCAACGTTCCGGGGCCCCAAGGGCATCGCCGTGGACTCGGCGGGCAACCTGTTGGTGGTGGACACCGAAAACCAAGCGATGCGATACGTCGACTTGGAAAACAACGTGATCGATACGATGAAGATTCCTTTCAAAATGAAACGCCCCCACGGAACCGCCGTGCTGTCGCGGGAAGGCAACGAAGACGTGTATTTCGTTTCCGATTCAGAAAACCACCGCGTGCTGGCCGGCCGGTAAAGTTTCGCTATAAATGCCGATCCAAGGAATCACGCTTCGAAAACCGCCTCAGACGCACAAGGAATAGGTCGCGACGCCATGGACGAACAAACACTGAAACGCATTGCCGACGAACTCGATCTGCCGCTCAACAAGGTCCGTGCGGCGATCGAATTGCTCGAAGCCGGCAACACCATCCCCTTTATCGCACGCTATCGAAAAGAAGCGACCGGCACGCTCGACGAAATCCAGTTACGGGCGATCGAAGACGCGCTCGAGCGAGCCAACGCGCTGGCCGCCCGTAAGGAGACGGTGCTGAAAACCATCGATCAACAGGGGCAGCTGACCGACGCGCTGCGAAAGCAGATCGAACAATGCGTCGATCTTCGCACACTCGAAGCGATTTATCTGCCGTTTAAACCGAAACGACGCACGCGGGCCACGATCGCGCGGGAACGCGGCCTCCAACCGCTGGCCGATCTGATCCTCAGCCAGAAAAAATTAAATCGTTCCAAGCAAGACGTCCTCAATGACTTCGTCGCCCCGAACAAAGAAGTCCCCGATGGCCAGACCGCACTCGCCGGAGCGATGGACATCATCGCCGAGCAGTGGTCGGACGACCCGCAAACGCGGACGTGGCTGGCCGACCAGGCCACCAAGTTCGGCAAGGTCACTTCGGTCGTCAAACGAGGAAAGAAATCTGCCGAAGGTGCAGAGAAGTTCGACCAGTATTTCGAACGACAGGAGTCTGTCAATCGCATTCCCGGGCACCGACTGTTGGCCATGCTGCGGGGCTCCGCCGAAGGCATTCTGCGTCTGGGCGTGGAACTGGAAGGCGATCGAGAGCTGACGGATTTGAAACGAAAGCTGGTGCCCAACCGGAACTCGGAATTCTCCGCCGAACTCAACCATTGTGTCGAAGATTGCTACGAGCGATTGTTGATGCCGGCCACCGAATCGTCGGTCTTGGGACAATTGAAAGAACGCGCCGATGCCGAAGCGATCGAGGTGTTTGGCAAGAACTTGCGTGAGCTGCTGATGGCTCCACCGGCAGGCCCGCGCGTGACGATCGGGATTGATCCTGGGTTTCGAACCGGTTGCAAAGTCGCCGTGGTCGATGGGACGGGAAAGTTTCGTGAAAACACTACCATTTATCCCACGCCACCCAAAAGCGATACCAAAGCCGCCGGCGACAAACTGTTGGCGTTGATCAAAAAGCATCGCGTGGAACTGATCGCGATCGGCAATGGGACGGCATCACGCGAAACCGATGCGTTTGTCACCGCTTTGATTCGAGACCATCAACTGGACATCACCAAAGCGACCGTCAGCGAATCGGGGGCGTCGATCTATTCGGCCAGCGAGATCGCGGTGAAGGAGTTTCCGGACTTGGATATCACTGTCCGCGGCGCAATCAGTATCGCCCGGCGTCTGCAAGATCCGTTGGCCGAACTGGTCAAAACCGATCCGAAATCCATCGGTGTGGGACAGTACCAGCACGACGTCAATCAAACCCAGCTGCGAAAATGCCTGGACCGCACGGTCGAATCCTGTGTCAATCAAGTCGGTGTCGATCTGAACATGGCCAGTGTTTCGCTGTTGTCGCATGTCGCCGGGATCGGACCGAAGCTGGCCGAACGGATCGTGGACTATCGCGATTCCCATGGTCGGTTTTCCAGTCGATCGGAGCTGACGTCGGTCCCCAAATTGGGCAAGAAAGCGTTCCAGCAAGCGGCCGGTTTTTTGCGGATTCGCGGCGGTGACCAACCGTTGGACCAGTCCGCGGTTCACCCCGAAAGCTACCCGCTGGTCCAGCGAATCGCCAAGCAACTGAAATCCGACGTGTCGGCGATCATCGGGAATCCACAGGTTTGTCAGAAGATCCAGGCCGAAGATTTTGCCGATCAAACGTTCGGCATTCCGACGGTCAAAGACATCTTGGCGGAATTGGGCAAACCCGGACGCGATCCGCGCAGCGAGTTTCGGGCGGTCAAGTTCGATGATTCGGTCAGCGAAATCGGCGACGTCAAACCCAACATGGTGTTGGAAGGCGTCGTCACCAACGTGACCCACTTCGGCGCGTTCGTGGACCTGGGTGTCCACCAAGATGGGCTGATTCACATTTCCCAGTTGGCCGATCAGTTTGTTTCCGACCCGAACGCGGTCGTTTCCGTCGGGGACGTGGTCAGGGTCAAAGTGCTGGAGGTTGACATCCCCCGAAAGCGGATTTCGTTGACCAGAAAGTTTTGACCCGGCTGCGATCCGTTGATCTATAATCTGGCCCTCTCCTTTTGTACCTACCTTTTTTGAGACACCTGATGCTTCGCCGATCCGTTACGTCCCTGCTGACCGTTTGCGTCTTCTCCCTGTTGTCCACCACCGTGTCCCATGCCGAAGACGGTTGGACGGAATTGTTCGATGGAAAAACCTTGGACGGCTGGTCCGTCAAAAGCGGCTTCGCGACGTACAAGGTCGAAGACGGCGGGGTGATCGTTGGTAAAACCGCCGACGGAAGCCCCAACTCGTTCTTGACCAGCGACAAGCACTACGGCGATTTCGAATTGATGTTCGAGGTCAAGGTCGATGACCGACTCAACTCCGGCGTCCAGATCCGTTCGCTGCTGAAAGACGCCGACGCCAAGAACTCCTACGGTGGTCGTCTGTACGGACCGCAAGTCGAAATCGAATCCGGACCGGGACAAGCCGGCTTCATTTATGGCGAAGCCACCGGACGGGGTTGGTTGTCACCCGAGCCCCAGTCGAAAGACCCAGCGGTGAACCAACACGACCACTTCAAAAACGGCGAATGGAATCAGTACCTGGTCATCGCCCAAGGGCCGAACATCAAAGTCTGGATCAACGGCGAAATGATCGCTGATTTGACCGATGACGAAATCTACAAAACCCATCCCAAGGGGATGATCGGGTTGCAGGTCCACGGGATCGGTAAGAAGAAAGAGACCTACGAAGTCCGCTGGCGCAACTTGAAGATCAAGCCGCTGTAGTGTGACGGAATCGTCTTGGCCCCCTAGGGCATGCTGAGCACGCGCAATAACCCCTCGACCCCGGACGGGGGCGCAGCGAAGCATTTTCCCCCACCGTTTGACGAGGTGTTAGCGGCAGGGCGCAAGCCCTCCGGTCCCTCATCGTTCCCGAAACACCGGAGGGCTCGCGCCCTACCGCTAAATCGAAATTGAGGGACGCCCGGACGCTGACGCGAACCGGCTGATGTCCATTGATGATCAGCCGTCTGGCGCGAGCCTACCGGCCGTGCCTCACCCCTGCGACAATCCCACCATCTCCGAACGGTACCAGCCATCACGTCGCGCATCGACGTGTACGTCGGCACGGAATAACGACGAGATCCGCGGAGCGGTCAGCCCGTCCGCCTTGGGACCGTCGAACGTCACGCGTCCTTGATCGAGCATGATGACGTGATTCATCGCCGGCGGAATCTCGTCGATGTGGTGGGTGACTAAGACCATCATCATCGCGTCTTGCTTGGTGATCGAATCGAGGATCTCCAAAAACAGGGCGCGGGCGGTCATGTCCAATCCGTTGGTCGGCTCGTCGAGCACAAAGATATCGGGATCGTGCACGATGGCCCGGGCGATCATCACCCGTCGTCGTTCACCGGTCGACAGCGTGCTCAGCGTGCGACCGCTCAGGTCCGACATCTTGACCGTCTCGATCGCGCCGGCGATGGCATCGGCCATGGCTTGATCCACGCGGGGGCCAAATTCTTTCAAACGTGTCGCTGTGAATCCGCTGGCGACCGCCTCGCTGACCGTCATCCGACCGGTCCGGCCGGAGCTGAACTCGTAATCCAGTGCCGGCGTCACGATTCCCATGCGACGACGCAGCCGGCTGACCTCCCAATCGGATTCCCCCAAGATCAGGACCGTGCCCTGGTGCCCTTGCGCTTCGACGGACGGATAAAAATCACGCGTCAGCAATTTCAGCAACGAGCTTTTTCCTGACCCGTTGGGCCCCAGCACCGCGGTGTGGCGTTTGCGCGGGATGCGGACCGAGACCCCACGCAGAATCTGAGTCTGTTCCCGAAAGACCGACACGTTTTCGATTTCAATCAGTGGTGTGTCCAAGATGGGTGTCTGCTCCAAAAAAAACGAAAAACGCAAGACGGAATCAAATCCACCAGTGCCCACGTCCAGCTTGTACAATATGAGCCACGCGGACCGTTTCGTCGTCCCCAGTCCCCCGCTTCCCACCTCGTATCCGCCCGATCCACCGTGAATCTTTTTCGATCGTCCCTTTTAAAAGTCATGCAGGTCGCCTGCATTGTTTTCGTTAGCTACAGCGCAGCGTCCTCGGCGGACCCGGACGCCGAATCGACGCCAGCGGCGCGGCCCAACGTGTTGATGATCGCCATCGACGACTTGAACGATTGGGTCGAACCTCTCGGCGGCCATCCGCAGGTCAAAACACCCGCCATGGCTCGACTGGCATCCCGCGGCGTCACGTTCACCAACGCCCATTGTCAGGCTCCGCTGTGCAATCCCAGTCGAACCGCCATCATGACCGCGCGTCGGCCCACCACGACCGGCGTTTACGGGTTGAGGCCCTGGATTCGCGACGTTGATGAATTGTCCGGGCTGGTCACCATGCCGCAACACTTCAGCGCCCACGGCTACAAGAGCTTGATCGGGGGTAAGATTCACCACGGGGCAAATGGACGTCGCAACAAGCCCGCACAAGAGGCCGACGTGTGGGGACCGCCGTCGTCGGTCGGTGCCCGACCCAAACAGAAATTGATCGGCCCTACCCCCGGCGGCAACAATCCGCTGATGGACTGGGGAACGTTTCCGCACAAGGACGAAGACAAGGGTGATTGGGCGATCGCCAGTTGGGCGGTCGACCAGCTGGATGAGTTGTCTAAAACGCCCGACCAACCGTTCTTTCTAGCCGCCGGATTCTTCTTGCCGCACGTGCCCTGCTACGTGACGCAAAAGTGGTACGACATGTACCCGGAAGAATCGTTGATCCTGCCGCCGATTCGGAAAGGTGATCGCGACGACACGTCGGAATCGTCGTGGTACATCCACTGGTACCTGCCCGAACCCAGAACGAGTTGGTTGCGAGAAAACAACCAGCTGAAGAACCTGACGCGTTCGTATCTGGCGTCGGTCAGTTTCGTCGACAGCCAAGTGGGACGCATCTTGGATCAATTGGACGCCTCCGGTTTGGCCGACAACACGATCGTCGTGTTGTGGAGTGATCACGGATATCACATGGGCGAAAAAGCGATCTCGGGAAAGAACAGTCTGTGGCGTCACAGCACGCGCGTTCCGTTGATCATCTCGGTGCCCGAGGGATTGACCGCGTTCGATGTCCCCGAAGCCGCCAAGTGCAATCAGCCGGCCGAGTTGCTCGACCTGTACGCGACGCTTTCTCAGTTGACAGGATTGCCGATCCCCGAGGGGCAGCAAGGACTCAGCTTGGTGCCGCAGCTCGTCAATCCCGACCAGCCCCGCGAACGCCCCGCCATTTGCACGCACAACGCCGGCAACCACTCGGTCTGTGACACCCGCTGGCGCTACGTGGTCTACGCCGACGGTGCCGAAGAACTTTACGACACCGTCGCTGATCCGTTTGAGTACACCAACCTGTTGGCCCAAAGTGACCTCAGCGAACAGCAGTCGGCGCGATACCGAAAAGTGATCGACCGACTGAGTGCGTATTTGCCCGAACAGGAAGCCCCCTTGGCCCCTGGCAGCGCGGCACGCATCCTTGAAAAACGGGCCGACGGTTTCTATTGGGAAAACAAAAAGATCGTGCCCGAAGACAAGTTGAATTGATTCGGGGTGGGCGGGATATCTGTGTTAGCGGCAGGGCGCGAGCCCTCCGTTCTTTCAAGCTGACACCCGACGGCTCGCGCCGTTCCGCTATCACTTCGACTCTTACTGAGTTGCTACAGCGCCGCGGTATACGCAAACGCCAACGCACCGATCACGGGGGACTCGTCACCGCAGCTTGAAAATTCCAGGCAATCCAGGTCCCTGAATCCATCGAGTGCGTATTCCTGATACGCTTCTTCGGCGATCCGCTTGTAACGCGTTTTGACGTCGGCGGAGAGGTCGCAAACGCCGCCGCCGATGATCAGCAAATCAAAGTCGCCGACGTAATTGAGGTCCAGCAGCGTGATCCCGAGGGCACGGGCTTGGTCATCAAACAATTCCATCGCCAAGGGGTCGCCTTGGGATGCCAGTCCCCGCAAGGATTTGGCTTTGTCGCGCGTCGATCCGGCAACCGACTGCAGCGGATGGTCAGCCCATTGCGGCAGCGTCAACCGATACTCCAACTGGTGAGTCAATCCGGTCAGTGAGATCGCCGACTCGGCGGTGCACATGGCGTTGCCGACGCGCAGTTGTTGGTCATGTTCGTAGCGAAACGCGTACGGAGGAAGCAGCAGGTGTCCCGCATGCCCGGCTCGTCCTTCTTTTCCACGCACCACGCGGCCGTCTTGGACTTGTCCGCCGCCCAGTCCCGTGCCGACGATCAACATGAACAGCGAGGACAGCGGCTTGAGGCCGGCGGCCATCGGTCCGACGCGGTCCCAGGTCACCGCACCGCTGCGAATCGAATACTCACCGTACGCCGCTGCCTGGCCATCGCCGATGTAATGAACCGATGCGCGGGCAGACCACTGGCGAATCTGTTCTTCCAGGGTGGCTCGAAAGGGAAATCCGTTCCACAACGCGGGGTCCAAGTTGGGCGTATTGCGGAGCACGCCGTCCAGCGTCGCCGGTCCCGGAGTCGCCAATCCCACATCAATGATGTCGGCGGTCGTTCCGCCGATCGCGGTCAGACTCGTTTCGATCTGATTCAAGATGGCTTGGGAGGTGGACTGCGGGCCAGACGCTGTTAGCGACTCAAATTGCTCCGATACCACGACGACCTCGCGTGCATCATTGCCGATTGCGATCGTCGTTGTCGTGCCACCAACATCAATGCCGATACGATACTTCACTGCTTCGGTGTCCGTTTGCAAAGGCCAGCGTCGTGGCTTGGACGGGAAAAATACCCCGTCCTCACCAGGCGTGTCATTCCGAGGAGACTTCTGCCGGTCGATTTTCAAGCATCCCGGCGGAAGGATGATCGGCAAGCATAGACGTTTATGCGAAAGTTTCCAAACCCATTGGCTAAAACGCCCGATCGAAGTCTCGGACCATCGCCGATGGGTGTGCGTTTTATTTCGTTTCGTTGAAGAAGATCACCAGGTTCTTCGTCTGCCGTGCCGCGGCGACCAGGTCAACCTTGCCGTCGCCGTTCAAGTCGCCGGCCTTCAGGTCTTCGACGGCGATCCGTTCACCGGAGATCCGAGTTGGACGCCATTCGGTTCCCTCGTCGTTGGTCGGCGTAAACATCATGATTCCCGGCACGCCCGGCTCATTCATCGCCCGCCAGCCGACGACGATCTGATCGGACCCGACGCCCAGGTAATCGGCAACCGCCAGTGCATGCCCGTCTTTGAGTTCATCGCTCAGCACCGGAAGCGGCGTCCAAAGGCCTCCCTTTTGATCCGGCTGGCGGTACGCGGCACAGCGTTGACCATGCTTGGGCTCGACGGTGGCGATAAACCGTTGGCCGCCGGGAAGGCGACCGTCGCGAATCTCCCCGGCAAACTGGTCGGTCAGCTGAGTCGACGTCCAGCCATCACGCTGCCGGTCGAAGTGCCAAACACCTTCTTTGGCCGCAATGATCAGTTCCTCTTCGACATCGTCATCCCAATTGACCGGATGAAAGTTGTGCGAAAGGTGCAGGAAATCGCAGACAACATCGTAACGCCAAGGAGCGTCGGGATCCTCGGGCTTGGAATAGGCCAACACCTTCAACCCTGGCCCGTCTCCGTCAACGCTGCCTTTGCCACGCAAGGGTTTGACCACCAATTGGTACTCGTTGTTCGTTCCGAGGACCCAGTGCATGCGGTGGGTGCTCGGCTCGTTGTGCAGCTTGACCGCTCGCCACATTTCCGTCCGGTCCTGCGGCGGAACGAGATAGAACACGGCGCCGTCTTTGACGCTTTCGCGATAATTCCATTGACCGCCGACTGCGATTTCACATTTGCCATCGCCGTCGATGTCGCGTGCGGTCACGCACACGTTGTCGCGTTGGGTCAGGTCCCGTGCGATCACGTGTTTCGTCCAACTGGGATTCTCGTACCACTGGATCGTGTTCTTGTCGGCCAGCACGATGTCGGTTTTTTCGTCGCCGTTGACGTCGGCCAATTGGATGCCGTAGCCGATTTGGATTTGGTCAATCTCCACCGCCTTCCACGAAAACTCTGGGATCGGCTCGGCAAACGCTGTCGACTCGGCAAGCATTGTCGACGCAATCAGGCAGGAGACAGCGAGCGAGAATTTCCACATGACGGTTGTTCCTGATCGAATGAAACGTGGGCAGTGCGCTCACCGCATCATAACACGGTTTCTGCAATAATTGGTTCGCCATTCCCCTTCCAGTCCATCCCACATCGAAACCTTCCCTATCGGACTCACCATGAACCACCTTCGAATCAGGCCAGCGTTGCTCGTCGCGGCCGCTTGTTTGGCGTGGTGCCTGACAGGCTCAGCAATCTGCTCAGGCGCCGAACGGCCGAACGTCTTGTTTCTGATTTGCGACGACTTGAATTGCGACATCGGTTGTTATGGGCACGACCAAGTGAAAACGCCGCACATCGATGCGTTGGCCGCACGCGGAGTCCGCTTCGCCAATACGCATTGCCAATATCCACTTTGTGGCCCCAGCCGAGCCTCGTTCATGACGGGCTGGTACCCGGATCAAACGCTGATCCATCGAAACGCGATCCATCTTCGCGAACGCGCTCCCAACGTGAACACGCTGTCACAGCATTTTCGCGATGCCGACTACTTCGCCACACGGATCGGAAAAATTTATCACTACAACGTTCCGCTGCACATCGGCACCGGTGGCCATGACGATCCTTATTCGTGGAACGAAACCATCAATCCACGCGGTCGCGACGTGATCGATCAAGACCAAGTGATCACCTTGCGACCGGGGCAATACGGCGGGACGCTCAGTTGGCTTGCGGCCGAAGGCACCGATGCCGAACAGACCGATGGCATCGCGGCGGCCGAAACGATCAAACGATTGAAACGGTACGCCCAAACCGGCGAAAATTTCTTCTTGGCCGTCGGATTGTATCGTCCCCACACGCCCTACGTCGCGCCCAAGAAATACTTCGACCTGTACCCGATCGATCAGATTGATGTGCCGACCGTGCCGACGGGTTATTTGGAAACGATCCCCAAGCCTGCGGCAAAGTCGTTGAGTCGGAAAAAGGAACAACTCAACCTGGACCCCATCGTTGCCAGACAAGCGATTCAAGCCTACTACGCATCGATCTCCTTTGCCGACGCACAATTGGGATCGATACTCGACGCGCTCCGGCAAACCGGACTCGACGACAACACCATCGTCCTGTTCACCTCCGACCACGGTTATCACATGGGCGAACATGGCCACTACCAAAAGACGACGTTGTTTGAAAACGCCACGCACGTCCCCTTGGTGATCGCCGGACCCGGCGTCCATGTCGGTGGCGTTGCCGAGACGATGGCGGAAATGGTCGACTTCTACCCCACGCTGTCCGAGCTGGCCGGCCTGCCGGTTCCCCCGTCGATTTCCGGTGTCAGCCTGGTGCCGGCGCTCCGAGATCCCAGCGAGATCGTACGTGAATCAGCTTTCACCCAATACGACATCGGCTATAGCATTCGAACACCGGATTTTCGCTACACCAGTTGGGGAAACGATGGCAGCGAGGGTGTCGAGCTGTACGACGTAGCAAAGGACCCTGCCGAAATGAACAACGTGGCCGACGATCCGTCGTACGAAACGCAACGCCGTCGCCTGGCAGCACACTTGCGCGACCGAATCGAACAAGCGGGTGCTGTTCCCGCGGGCAGCCGACGCGTCCAGGTGCAGTTCGATCGCCAGCTCCGGTCAAAGAACTGAGTCGCTGCTCGGCGGTTCGAATCCGGGTTCCTGAGTCACCAGCCATTGATGGAGGTGACCGGCTAGGCTTTCACCGACTTGCTGTTCGTCGCCCGTGACCACATGAGCACCGGCGGACAGAAAGTCGTCGGTGTGAACTTCATAGCGGGACCGAACGATCACGTGAACGAACGGTGCGTTGCGGCGGACATGCTTCAGAATCGTCATCGCGGATTGGTGATGGGGGACGGTGATGACAATGGCTTTACATTCATTCAGCCGTGCGTGTTCGAGCACGTCGCTCTGAGTGGCATCGCCGATCTCCGCGTGAAAGCCCAACTGCTGGGCCTTGCGGACGCCGACTTGGTTCAATTCGACGATCGTGACCCGCAGCCCTTTGTCCACCAGTGGTCGTGCCGCGATCTGGCCGGACGGGCCGAATCCGATGATCGCAACATCGGGTGGCGGCGTGCGTTCGCTGGCTTCGTCCGCGACTTGCCGCTGTGCCCCCGTCAGGTTGGCCACCCAGTTCCCTAAACGCGGTGCCGCCGGCACCAGGAACGCGCTGAAGAAGAACGAAACGATCGACGCGGAGACGACCAACGCATAAGTGTCTTCGCTGACCACCCCGCTCGTGCGACCGATACTTCCCAGCACGAAGGCAAACTCACCGACCTGGGCCAAGCACAGCCCCGTTGCGACGGACACACGAGTCGTTTGTCCCAACAGGGCAAAGATCACCCAGATCACCAGCATCTTTCCGGTGACCAAGGCGAAGACGACCATTGCAACGATGTGACCGTTCGTCACGATCCAAATCGGGTCGGCCACCATCCCGGCGGCGCCGAAGAACAACGTCAACAAGACGACTTGCAAGGGAGAGATGTCGGCGCGAATCTGTGTGGCGAATGCGGAGCTGCCCAGCAACATGCCCGCCACAAACGCTCCCAGCGCCGGCGAGATCCCGGCCGCGTGGGAAGCCCAGGCGGCGCCCAAGCCCGTCACGACGGCGAAGATCACCGTCAATTCGCGATTGCGGTGCAAGGTCAACGTGCCTAGCGTCAACACTGCGATCTTGGTCAACAGCATCAAGCCGACGATCAATCCGCCCGCCATCAACAGCAGACGGCCGATGTTCCAAAGGACCTCGTTGGCACTGCCCTCCCCGCCCATGATCGTCATCAACAAGGCCAACGGCACCACCGCGATATCCTGGGTCAGCAACACGCCCAAACAGTTCCGGCCATGCGGCATCTCCACTTCACCGCGCTCGGACAAAATTCTCAGCACCACCGCCGTGCTGCTGAGCGCGACCATCGCACCAAACGCGACCGATTCTTTGCCACCCAAACCAAACAGGCGAGCACCGGCAAAGGCCAACGCGATCGTTAGCACGACCTGAGAGGCTCCACCGATGAGCGGCTTCGTACCCAGCTTCTTCAGCCGCTGGACCGAAAACTCCAGCCCCAAACTGAAGAGCAGCAGCGCGACCCCCAATTCCGCGATCGCCTCGATCTCATGTTCCGAACCGACCGCGTGAAGGCTCCCCGGCCCGCCTAGCATCATGCCCGCGAACAGGTAACCGACAATCGGACTCTGCCCGAATCGCGAGAACACGCCGCCGACCATCAGGGATGCCCCCAACAGCACCACGATGTCTCGAAGAATCGTCCAGAGTTCCATAAGTCCTTCCGTGTCGGACAAAAGTGACGGGGATCAGGCAGAATCAGACTCAAATGTGGCGGCCATCGAAATCTTTGTCATCACAGCCGGCCGCGGTTTCCAGAGTAGCGGTGGGGTCCGCCGCCTTGAACCCGCCCTATCGTCACGTCAAAACCCGCAACCAAATCACCGTCTGGCCCCGCAAGGCAAAGCATGGGCTTGTTCCGTCCGACAGACGCAACCCTCATTTCAAATCCGGACAAAACACTACGGCAGCATCGCAACGCGTCGCGCTTTCCAATACGCCGCCAGGTGGTAGACGATGCCGCAGCTGGAATTGTGCAAGTAGTCGGTTTGCAGAATCAGGCGTTCCAAATGCTGCTGTTGCGTCGCGTCGATCGAGGCGTCGTGCACCATCATCGGAATCAGTGCCGACTCGCCGGCTTCGCGGAACAGATGCCAAATCTCGCGATACGGTCCCCATTGTGGATTGGGGTAGCCGGCTTGATTGATCCACTCCTTGACCTGCCGCCAATCGGGGCCGAGCATCTGCAGCTGTTGCTCGCTTTTACCGGCGATGGATTGCATGACATGGTCGAGTCGGGGGGCGGCGAGCGAGCTGACGTGTTCCATCGTGTGATGGATCTCGGCTTTCAATTCGCTGTCGGGTTCCAGTTCGTAGAGCACTTCCAACGAACACTGCATTTGCAACAGCGCGTAGGCCGCGTTGTGTTTGGATGGCGCCGCGGATTGCTTCACGGCCTCGGCGACATACTGACGCCACAATTGGCGGTAACGCGGTTCGCCGGTCGTCTCCCAGGCGGCGGCATAGATCATCGGCAGCCGGGCGGCCTCGTGAGCCTGAACCTTCCACATCCGACAGATGCCCAGCGGGCAACGCGAACCATCGGCCCGGCAGAAGTCATAGTTGTTCTCCGGCGTGACGAACTCGATCATCCGCTCGGCCACCGCCGCCAAGATGTCGCGAATCTCGACCTTGGTCGCCTCGTCGGCTAGCGGGCTGCGGTAGTACTTCCAGAGCCCATGGACGAAGTGAGTGTATTGGTCTCGAGACGAATTGATGTAGACGCTTTTGCGGTCCTCCGGGCAAACATTTCGGGCGATGAATCCCGGCACCCCATGCACTGTCGCGCAGCGACGTATCCCGGCGAACACTTCGGCCGCCCGCCCGCGCAGGTTCGCTTCCCCCGTGACGGCAAACCGATCGCACAGCGTGCTCAGCATCGCACCACCGAGAATCATGCCGTCTTCCATCCCCGTGCTGTAGCCGCAGGGATTGGGGTATTGTCGGGCGACCTCTTCCGCCGTCGGCAGATGCGACAATTCCTTGCCCGGTTCGTAACTGCTCAGGTAATCCATGAACGTTTGCGAATCGGGCTGGAAGAACCGGTCCCAAACGACCGTCCAGGCTTGGTCGATTTTGGTTTCCACGGTCGCCGCGGATTCCGCGGCACCGAGTGCAGTCGGAACGGTCACAGACAGCAGGGTCAGCAAGACAACGGTTTTCATTTCACAAGACAAGACGGATGCCGAAAGCGGGACGAGCGGAAGGGTGGAAGGGGCCGAGGCGACGTTTGCGTGGGGGATCCCCCCCGAAAATGCCGTGAATGGCGCGGCCGCGGCGAGTGCTGGTGATTTTTCGTAGAATTGGGGCGTCGTAAAGGGTGGTGCCGACAGACTATCCTGTATCGTCGCGTCAGGAGCCGTTTGACCGTCATATTTGGATCTCCCCCCCACCGGGAACGCCACTGTCGTCCATTGAATCTGGGCGACAGGGGTGGGGACGTCCGATGGAGACCGACGGTCGACCGATCTTTATTTCGTCGATCGTCCCATGGATCGGGAAGGGACACTGGCAGGATGCCAGGGCTGTTCGACAAAACGTTTTCACGCGTTGGTTTGGTTCGTGGATTTTAAGCAATTTTTTGGCAGCGTCGTTCCCCCAACGGATCACTACGTGGCGATTCTCCGGCATTGGGCCGAGCATCGCAGCGATTCGGTGGCGTTCCGTTTCACAGACGTCGAGACACACGACACCTCGCTCACCTACGATGAGCTGTGGCAGGAAGTCCGCGCGCTGGCGGGGTACCTTCAAGGCAAGTGTCGGATTCGACCGGGCGATCGGGTCTTGTTGTTGTACCCGCCCGGTTTGGATTTCATCGTCGGTTTCTTCGCCTGTCATGCCGCCGGCGCGATCGCCGTCCCGGCGTTTCCGCCACGATCCAATCGTAAAGCGTCTCGGATCCGTTCGATCGTCGTCGATGCCGATGCGAAGTGGGCGTTGACGACGTGCGGCATTGCCGAACGTCTGACCGGCCAAACCTGGCACGAAGACCTGGTCGGCGTGCAGATCTTGGGCACCGACAGTCCCAGTTGCCGCGACCTGGATCGCTACCGTGAACCGGCGATCGATGGCAACACGCTGGGTGTGCTGCAATACACCTCCGGTTCGACCGGATCGCCCAAGGGCGTGATGTTGACCCAGCGGAACCTGGTCGCCAACGCCGAACTGATCTGGCACGCGTTCGAACCCAAGCCGCAAACGATCGGACTGTCCTGGCTTCCCACCTACCACGACATGGGCTTGGTCGGCGGCATTCTGATGCCGCTGTTCCTCGGCTGCACCAACGTGCTGATGAGTCCGATGACGTTCCTGCAACGGCCGGTGCGGTGGTTGCGTGCGATCACCGACTATGGCGTCACGGTCACCGGCGGCCCCAATTTTTCTTATCAATTGTGTGTCGACAAGATCGCCGAACGGGAGATGGACGGGTTGGACCTGAGCACGTTGGAGATCGCGTTCAACGGTGCCGAACCGATTCGCCCCAATACCTTGGAAGCGTTTCGGCGCAAGTTTGAACCGTACGGGTTTCGTTCCTCGGCGAGCTTGCCGTGTTACGGGATGGCCGAAACGACGCTGATCGTGACCGGCGGCCCGAGCGATCCGCGTCCCGTGATGCGCTGCTTTGATCGTTTCGAACTCGATAAAAAACACGTCGTCCCGCGTGCCGAAGACGACCCCGCGGCGCGCAAATTGGTCGGTTGCGGCGCCGTGCTTCCCAACGAAACGGTGCTGATCGTTGACCCCGACACCCGACAGGTGCTCGCCGATGACCAGATCGGTGAGATTTGGGTGGACAGTCCCTCGGTCGGCGCCGGGTATTATCAGCGGAAAGAGGCGACCGAGCGAACCTTCAAAGCGATGACCGAAGACGGGCGTGGCCCGTTCTTGCGCACCGGCGATTTGGGATTCTTGTTCGACGGTCAGCTCTACGTTTCTGGTCGGCTCAAGGACATGATCATCGTCCGTGGGGTCAATCGATATCCCCAGGACATCGAAGAAACCGTCGAGCGGGCCAGCTCCATCGTCCAGGCCGGAGCGGTCGGCGCCTTTGCGATGGAACATGACGGTCGCGAACAATTGGCGATCGTTGCCGAAGCGGCACGGGTTCGCGATGTCGATTGGGACGCCCAGATCCAATCCATCCGACGTGCCGTCACCGACGAACACGATCTGCCGCCCGACGCGGTTTATCTGGTCCGCAACAGCAGCGTGCCGAAGACCAGCAGCGGAAAAATTCAGCGACATGCCTGTCTGCACGCTGTTCGTGACAACGAACTGAAATTGATCGCCAAGTGGGTCCGCTGGGAAGAAGTCGCCGGGATCGGCGTGGCGGTCAACGAAGCGATGCCGATGATGCAAGCCGCCGCAGCCGGAGGGCGAGGCGAGAGCATCAGCGATGCCGACGTCAATCCGCTGGTCGTCGCGGCCATTCAATATCAGGTGCGCAGCGTCGCCGGTGAACGCGCCAAGTCGCTGAAACTGGACACCAACATCGTGCTCGATCTGGGGCTCGATAGTCTCGAGCGACTGGAGATCGCACGGAACCTCGAACGGACCTTCGGCGGGCGATTCCCCGAACAGGTCCTCGACGAGATCGAGACGATCGGCCAAACCGCGCTGGCCGTCCAGCGTTACCTGCCGCCGGGTGCCGATGCACGCGCCGAAGCCATGCTCTCCGGCACGACCGAGGTTTCCACCGAAACCCTCTCCGCCGGCGCCGAATCACGACCGGCCCCGCAAGACGTGGGCGTGGAGCCGGAGGATCGCGTGGAGCAATTCGCCGAGTATCGCCGGCTGAAAGCGACGATGGAGCAGATGCGGATGACGGGCGTGCCCAACCCGTATTTCACCGTCCACGACAGCATTGTCGCCGACACAACCGTCATCAACGGGCAAAAACTGATCAGCTTTGCAAGCTACAACTACCTGGGCCTGAGCGGCCATCCGGACGTTTCCCAAGCCGCCGCCGATTCGGTCAAACGGTACGGCACCAGCGTCTCGGCCAGCCGACTGGTGTCCGGTGAAAAACCGATCCACGGTCAATTGGAACGGAAGATCGCGGAATTCATCGGTGTCGACAATTCGATTCTGATGGTCGGCGGTCACGCCACGAACGAGACCACCATCGGTCACTTGGTCGGCGAAGGCGATTTGATTCTGCACGATGCGCTGTCGCACAACAGCATCGTCCAAGGCGCGTTGCTCTCGGGCGCCCGACGCCGGCCGTTCCCGCACAATGACTACGAAGCCCTGGATCGAACGCTGGCCGAAGTCCGTTCGAAATACCGTCGCGTGCTGATCATCGTCGAAGGCGTCTACAGCATGGACGGCGACTTTAGCAACGTGCCCGAGTTTATCGCGGTCAAGAAACGGCACCAGGCGATGTTGATGGTCGACGAGGCGCACAGTTTCGGAACGATGGGGCGGCATGGCCGCGGCATGGCCGAGCACTTTGACATCGACGCCCGCGACGTGGACATCTGGATGGGAACGCTGTCCAAATCGGCCGCGTCCTGCGGCGGTTACATCGCCGGCTCCAACGCCTTGGTCGAGTTGTTGCGCTACACCGCCCCCGGATTTGTCTTCAGCGTCGGCATGCCACCGGCTCAAGTCGCCGCGGCGTTGGCGGCGATTGAAACTCTGGAAAAAGAACCCGAACGCGTCGAGCGATTGCGGCAACGAAGCGAATTGTTTTTAACGCTCTGCAAAGAAGCCGGACTCGATACCGGGGCCAGCGGAGGCACACCCGTGGTGCCGGTGATCACCGGCAACTCGATGGTCGCCTTGCGTTTGTCCAATCGCTTGAAAGCCGATGGAATCAACGTCCAACCGATCCTCTATCCGGCCGTCGATGAATCCGCCGCCCGCCTGCGTTTCTTCCTGACCAGCGAACACTCCGAGGAGCAGATTCGCTTTGCCGTCTCCCGCACCTCGCACCACCTGGTCGAACTCGGTTTCGGCGCCGCCGCCTCGGCGTAAGGGACGTCGTGATCGGGTGCGAGCCAACGGGCAATCTCTGGTCGCAGGCAGGACCCCGGACGGGGGCAAAGCCAGTAGCCGGAGGTGACCGCAGCGACACCTCCGGATATCCGACCTCCCATCTGCCGCGACCCCGGAGGGCAACGCTGTGAAGCATTTATTCCCTGCGTTTGACAAGGTGTTAGCGGCAGGGCGCAAGCCCTCCGGTCGCTCATCGTTCCCGAAACACCGGAGGGCTCGCGCCCTACCGCTACGCTGAGAACAATGTGCAAACCTGGGCGCTGGCGTGGACCGGCATCCGTCACTTCGTCGTCACGACGCCCAACCGCCGCAACCAATCGGCGCACAAATCGGGCCATTGTTTCGCCCCAGGCAACTGCTGCGCCAGTCCCAATCCATGACGGCCTTCCGGAAAGACGTGCAACTCGGCCGCAACGCCGTTCTGGACACACGCCAGGTAATAATCCAGACTGTTCTGGACCGGAACCGCCGTGTCTTCACCGGTATGGAACAGAAACGCCGGCGGTGTGTTCTCGGTCACCTGTTTTTCGTTCGACAGCGATTCCAACAGCGCCGCGTCTGGCTCCGCGCCGATCAGGTTTCGTTGGCTGCCCTTGTGGGTGTACGGTTTGCCGAATGCGATCACGGGGTAGCACAAGATGCTGAAATCCGGTCGTGACGAAACCCGTGCAATCGGGTCTTCCGCTGCGGGATCGGCGTCCGCAAAGTGGGTCGAGACCGTCGAACATAGGTGGCCACCGGCGGAAAATCCGATCACGCCGATCCGCTGCGGATCAATGTTCCACTCCTCGGCGCGGGCTCGCAAGGTTTGAATGGCCCGCTGTGCGTCCATCATCGGCGCGGGGTGCCCGTAGCCTTTGCCGGCATTGCCTTTTCCCCGCAGCCGGTACGTGCAAATCGCCGAGCTGACGCCCAAGGACTGGAACCATTCTGCGAATTGATAGCCCTCGTGATCCATCGCGTGCCCGCCGTATCCGCCACCGGGCAGAATCACCACCGCCGCGGTCGGCGTCTCCGACTCGACTCGCGTCACGATCAACTGCGGAACGTCGCCTTCACCGCGGAGCGTGGTGCCCGGCGGCAAGTCGGGCCACAGCGATTCAGTCGTCGAGCCCGCAGGCGGTGCTCCGTTGCAGACAGAGACCGCGATCGAAAGGAATGCCAAACAACAAAGTCGAAATCCAAAGTTCATGAAAGGAATGCCAAAGTGGGAATGTGTTGCAAATTTGTCATGATGCACGTGATGCGAAACATAGTTTACACCCGGTGACGCCCACCGTTGAACTTGATGGAATGGGAAAAGCAGAAGGCGGGTCAGATCCCAGAGCATCTCGCTCCGATCTTGAGACGGATCGGCTTGGACAGTCACGGTTGGTGCGAGCTGGTGACGAAGCTCGGCATGATCTTCAAACGTGCCGCGGCGATGTTTGCTTGGCCACTTCGTACACACCTTGACCTCGCCGCTCGACGTTCATCCCCTCATCACTGCAAGGAACGTTCTCGTACTTTCTCCGAGCGCTGGTTTTCGATCAGGTTCAGGTCACACTCGATTTTTCTAAAAATATTTCTAAATTTTTCTTGGATGCAATTCGGCAAACCAATAAGTTCACCCCACATCAGTAGAAGCAGTCTCGACTGTAACATCCACACGACGCCGGGGGCACGACGATCGCACCAAAATTAGGCTGCAAACAGGAGTTTCTCGAGGAATTCGCTGTTCCAGCCAGCGATTTTTCGCTTCCGCCTGAGGCTCTTCTTCCGAGTGTCTCGCTTGAGAAGCGTCGTCACAAACCGACGAGCAAAGCTCATGTTCGATGTCGCGTTCTTGGTTCGGAGCCGACTGGAGTCCTCATGAAACACGACATCGAGGACCCAGTGCATGCTCTCTATACTCCAATGGCTACGAGCACAATTTGAGAATTCATGCACCCGCGCCGGTCGGCTCGAAATGTAGTAGCGAACATCGCTTGATTGCCGGTCACCACGAGTCGTGCAAGTATTCGCTTGGCAGATACTTTTTGCTCCTTTCCACTGGTCGGTCAGTTCGCGAAGTGCTTTTGGAATTGGGCAGGTCGCATAGAAGCGTTCCTCTTCACGCGCGGCCTGCTTTCCTGTGGTCGTCATTGCCCGAACACCGTGGGCTGTGAGCCCATCGTTATGGGCCATCTCAAAGTGATCGGCGATGGCAGCACAGAGCTTGGGATGGTTGTCTTTGACAGCGAACAGATAGTCGCCACCTCCCTCGACGATCTTTTCAGCAATCGACTTTTGGCATCCCATGGCATCGAGCGTCACGATCGAATTGCGTAAGTCGATTAGATCGAGCAATTCGGGAATTGCCGTGATTTCGTTGGACTTTGAGTCGACCTCGGTTTGCCCAAGCGTGACACCATTTGCGGTCGCCCAGGCACTGACGATATGAATCGCATCAGATTTCTCCGCATCGGTATAGGATCCGCGCACCGTCTTGCCATCGATCGCAACGTGAACGGGACGATTGTCGTCCTTGCTGGCGTGATCCCAATTAATCTCGCAGAGATGAGCGTGCCATTGAAGCAGCGCCTTCTGAAACTCGGCTGGTTTGATCAGGGACAACACTCGCGTGATGGTATCGTGAGACGGAATGCCGGCATCAAAGTCGGCGAATTTGGATAGCCAATCCAGTTTCTCACCACCGAAGCTTTCGATCTCATCAGGTCCGTCCGCGCCTGCGATGACCGCCGAGACAACCAAAAACAGAATCGAGTTAAGTGGATGGATTGTCCGGCCTGCGACTCGCGGGTCGCCGACCTGATCAAAACACTCGTGAAACACATCGATTTGGGAAGCCATTGCCATCTCCATAACAGGGCAGTGAAAAACCAGTCTGGCTGAATTTATTGGCAGAGGGGTTCACTGAGGCAAGGCTTCGACGAATACTGAAACCAGATTTTGGTGCGATCGTCGTGACGCCGGGGGCAGGCATGATCGTACGGGTTTTCTTCGCTACCTTGCTGACCTGTTTGACAGGCATTTTATATTCAGCGGATCCAAATAGCGAAGGTGGAAAGAATGAAGTCTTGTTGACAAACAAGACAGTCTCGAAGCTTCCACTTTACGCGACCTTACAGGTTGTTGGCGGACAGGTTGAAATTCGAACGCTCAATCAGTAAGGGGTAGAACATGAGATTCTTTACGTTGGCTTGCTTGATCGCGATCACAGGAGGCGGGGCCATAGCACAGGGAGACTGTGTACGCTACGTCGTTCCATACAATTGGATTCGCGTGTGCGATACGACTTACACAGAAACGTGTTGGACTGGCCAAAGCGGTGGCGTCAAGACGTATCAATGCGGAAACCCCCAAACAGCAGCGGTCTGCGCGGGCAAGACATGGCTCTACCATGGTGATGACTACAACGCGACCGTCAAGGAGCAGCGGGACGCAGGCTTTAACGAAGAAGGAAGAGAACCTGATGAAGCCAATCCAGATACCTACATTTGCTATTCCGAGGGAGATTGCGATTGCGAATGGGCTGAAACCTATTGGAAGTGTACAGGTGATATCGATAACGCAAGTCACGAAGAATCGGTAGAGATTGTCGAACTGAGTGGCGTCCAATGTTTCGGTATGTAGCGTGAGGGTAGAATTGAACCGGGCGTGGCCCTTCTGAACCACGTCCGTGAGGCAATGCATCTTGATTGTGGCAGGATCTGAAAATGCGGTTTCTTAACCCTTCCATTGTTTTCACCATGCTGTTCGCAGCCGCTGGCTTGCTGTCCGACGGCTTGCTGTCCGACGGCTCCTTATCCGCTGACGAGCCTGCGATTTCCCCTTCCGCCAAAGAGCAGGTGCTTCAGGGGCTGACCGACTTGACGCTGCTCCGCGACAGTGTGCTGAAACGCTACACACTGATGGTCACAGGAGAAAGCCAAACGATTTACGACGCCAAGGTCAAGCGACCACCACTGCAGATTGATCGCATCTACCGATTGCAGGCAGCCGACAAGCAAAAGAATCTGACGTATCGTGCGTCCGGCAAAGTGATGGGACCTGAGTCGTCCAGCCGCACCTACGAATTTCAGTACTGGGTCGAACTGTACGAGTGCAAAGGAGAAACGAAAGGACGAGCCGGGTCAGTTTCACGACATGGATACAAAGTTCGCGAACAGCAACAGAGCATTCCCGACTTCATTAAGCAGCAACGGCTGTCCGGTGTCCGCTTTGATCCTTTCGACGACTTGGTATTGCACGCCATGTTTCTTCGCAACCCCGAAGATCAATACGGCTGGATCGAACAAGTTTACCTGCAGCAAAGTGAACTGTTGGAAGCCGAAACTATTACTCAAGGCGATCTGCGTAGCCGGTGGCGTTGGAAGCATTACACACTCGACTTCGAAATCGAACTGTTGCAGTCCAAAGCATTCGACTACCTGCCGGTCAAAGTTAAATATGTCAGCCAGATCGAGCAGATGCCCAGGCTGTTCGCGGAAACAGAAATCGAGTGGCGTAAACATGCTGCGTCGGGCAAGTACCTGCCGCACCTGATCAAGGCGGCTTCAGGAAGCCCCTACGGGCACAAACAAGAACATCATCACTGGGTCTTCGATTGGCGGATCGGCAAACAGATTCCCGACGACTTCTTTCGCTGCTCGCTGGATGATTTCCGCCCCCAATTTTCTCCGCTCTACGAGTTCTACTTTGACAGCTACGGCAAACCCGGCGGGGTAATGACGGGGACGCCATGGAAAACGCCTGCCGAGCTGGCCGACGAATCGCAGTAGGTGCAGAATGCGTGCGTGCACCCGCTCAGCCCGGAGGTTTCCATGGCTCGCCTGCCAGCCCCGAACACACACGCGGCAAAGTTTGGGAGGCGAGCGCCGCCAGACATTTGAAGTGCACTCATGAGATCAAGACGCCGTGGCCAGCACAGCGCCGATGAACTGCGTGCGGGTGATTGGTGAAATGGACGGCCTGGGTGATGCCCGGAGGGCAGGCACAGTGTCTGCCGGCGGTGTGAGCCGCCGGTTGAGAGACTCTTTTTGTTGCATTAGCCCTGAAAGGGCGACACAGTCAATGCTGCCACGACGTAACCGGTGCGAGCTGTGTCAGCCTTCCAGGATTGCGCCGACATTGCATTGCTGCCCGGGCCCCGACGGGCCCGGCAATCACTCGGTCAGCCCGCCGGGCTTTCGGATCCTCACCGCGACCCCGTCCGGGCAACGCTGTGAAGTGTTTTTTAGCGGTAGGGCGTGAGCCCTCCGGTGTTTCGGGAACGATGAGGGACCGGAGGGCTAGCGCCCTGCCGCTAACACCTCGTCAAACGCAGGGAATAAATGCTTCACAGCGTTGCCGCCCGGGGGTGTGGGGAGGATCGGGGCCATTGTCCGGAGGTGGCGCCGCGCTGACCTCCGGCTACTCGCTGTGATCCCTTCGGGATAAGCATCTCGCTTCCGCGCGGCGGAACGGCGCGGTCTTGATCTCTCGTGACCCTTTTGCGATCCACAAGCGCACGGCTCCCCCGTCACTCGCGTCGTGTGGTCCGCCGTGTTTTTCATCGACTCAACGAGGAATCCTCCTCTGCTCGCGACGCGGCATCCTAAATCTCAACGTTGATGCAGCGCGACGCTGTCAGCGAACCAACTGGTGAACTGGCAGCGTCAAGTAGAAGGACGCACCGCCTAAGACGGAAGCGCCGGCAGCCAGTCGGCCGGCGTGCCCTTCGACGATCCGACGGGCCGTGGCCAGACCCAGGCCGGTACCCATGGTCTTGGTTGTGTAAAAGGGCTCAAAAACTTTTTCCTGATCCGCCCCAGGGATCCCTGGGCCGTTGTCGCTGATGACCATGGTGATCGCCGCGCGGCCGCTCAATTGGGCCGGTTGATAGGAAACATCGACCAGCGTGGTCGATGGGCCGGATTCGGCCGCGTTACTAAAGATCACCTTCAGTGTTTGCCAGATCGCGTCACGGTCCATTTCGCAATCCAACTCCATTCCTCGCACCAGGTGCTGCAGCCTTAATCGATCTTCAAACGGGGAAAGGGATGCCCAAGCCTCCTCGACCACGTGATCCAACCGGCCGGTGGAGAACGACAGTTGAATCGGCTCGGCATAGCGTTGCACCTCTTCGTACAAACCGACCAAGCGTTGTTGGGCGAGTTCGATGCGGTCAAGCAACTTTGTCGCCTCGGCGTCTTGCTTGATGGAATATCGCAGCAAATCGATGAAACCTTGGGCGCGATGGAGCGAGTTTCGGCCCTTGTGGCTCAAGCCCTTCATCGCTTCGCCGATCGCCGCCAACCGAGTCGACTCGACCAATTTGTTTTCCACCAGCTTGCGATCGGTGATCGTCAGGTGGGCCGTCACCGCTTTGTCGGGATCGTATCTCAAGGGTGAAACATGCAGCATGAACCAACGTTGCTGTGTCGGTGAATGGCATGGGTACTCGAGCGTGAACACCTGTCGCTTGCCGTGCAGCACATCGCTGATTCCCTGGAAGGCCTGTTCGGCGTAAAACACGTCAGGCCCCTGAGTCGATCGGCAGACATCCAGGTAGTTTGCCCCGACACCGGTCGCTGCGGGCCGGCCGCCGTTTTGCAGCGCAAAATCGTCCCACGCCTGGTTCGTCGCAGCAATCGCCCCGGTTGAATCAATCACCGCCAACGACACCGTCAGCGAATCGAGCACTTTTGCCGCCAAGTCCAGGCTGGGATGGATCTGCGTAGAACCATTCAACGCGTTGGTAACTGCCATCGGATGCTCAGGGGACAGTAGATTGTTGCCAGCGGAACCAGCGATTAGTGGTTGGCGACTCTTGATTATAGCGCTCTTTGATGCGCAGCAACGCACAAAACTTCGACTTAATGTGCAAGATACGCATCCCCATTCGCCTGACGCCCGTGACTTGGTTGTCGTGCACGTGGCATACCAAGCACGCGTGAGCTCGTGTGCTTGGACTTAGGCGCGGACGGTGGCAGGGGCACTGAGCGTTGTTTCGACGATTCGAAACTTCATGCCGCGGATGGCTGCACCACCATTGTGAAAGCAAAGCCCTTGGTACTGAATGCCATCCAGATCGACATGCGTGTGTCCGAAGTAGACATCTGTCACGCCATCGTCAAGTCCGTGGCCGATTCGTTCGACGTACGCGTTGATCCGCCGCAGCACTTTCATCTCTCGAATCGAGAGCACCACCAATCGATGCAGCCGCGCATGAATCGCCATGTCATAGGCGACGTGCCACAACCCGGTCTTTTTCTTCTTCCGCTCGAATTTCTGTCGCCGCGAATCCAGTCGCGCGTGATCGAGCGGTCCGTCGGCGACGTCGCCATGCAAAAACAGGCAGTTGTCTAGACGGGCAAAGTAGCGATGCCGCGTGAAATTTGGATGTCGCGACGCCAACGCGTCCAATTGCTCGACGAATTCGGGGCGTGAATCATGGTTGCCCAAAATGTAGTGGTACTCGCAATTGGCATTTTGCTCCAACAGGTCTTCGATCCACTCGACGGCCTTTTCCACCGACCGCTCATCGCTCTCGTGGGTACTCCATTTGAAATCAAAGATGTCGCCACCCAGAACCACCGTGTGTGTTTGGCGAACCCTGTCACGCAGTTCCGGCAGGATCAGGTCTCCGGTCGACCGATTGGAGAACAGATGCAGATCCGAGACGAAATAAGCGTTTGTCGTTTCCGATTCACTCGTCATTCTGTTTCAACTCACCTCTCGTCCACGCTGCGGGTTGCGAACACTGCACATCAATCCACCTGTCAATGCCGGACATCCAGGGTCAGCGGCCATCCCGGGATTTGTTCCTGATCCGGTTTGCGGTCCGAATCCAGCGTGTGTAATTGTAGCGTGATCCGGCTGTTGGGTTTGTCGAACAGCACCATTCCATAGCCTTGCTTGCCCGGCGCAGTGGCGGCAACGGTCAGCTTGTTGCCGAAGCGGTCGTGGTGGTTTCCAGAGCCTTCGATCCCAGGGATCTCCCGGCCTTGGGCTGGCTCGTTCGGCCCCCAGCGACGGTTCTGTTCGGAGGCAAACGCGGGCACCGAAAACGACCACGGACCGTCCCCCCAGTCATCGATTCCTAATTGCGCCAGAGTTCCGTAATGGATGTCGCCGGAAAGCATCACGGCCTGCGACGGCGCGATCGCACGCAACGCCCGGTCCCGAGCGGATTGCGGCCAGCCATTGGAATCCATGTCGCCGAAGCGTGTGTCGTAGTTTGCGATGTTGACCAACGGCGACTGATTCAGGACGGCGGCCAACTGTTTGCGTTGCTCGACCCGGCGGGCCCAAGCGCGGACAAAGTCCTCTTGGGCTGTGCCGAGTAACTGCAGGTCGGGCCGGTCCAGCTTAGCCGCGTCGAAGGCAGGATCCATGATGACTTCCAGGGTCCGATTGGGGGCGTCGGATTCGGGATCCTCGATGGCCGCCGAAAGCACCTCGCTGGGCGGAGATTTAAATTTTCGATCTTCGAGTATCGCCAGTGAGACCCCGCCGTAGTCGAGTGACGTGAAGTACGCGTTGATGCCATCTCCCCAGGGGCCGGGCGATGCGGGGTCGGGTAGATGGGCGGTTTGAGTCAACTCGGCCGCATTGACCCACATCGGATCGGCCGGGTAGCCGCCCGTGGTGCGGTCGCCGGTCATCCGACGCCCACCGTCGCCCCACAAGTCATTGGCATACACGTCGTGGTCATCGGTGATCATGATCGACGGCCGGTCTTTCAGCAGATCACGAAAGATCAGTCCGAACTTTCGCCACTTGGCCAGGTAGTTGGCCATGCCGGCGGGGACTTCGGATTCGTCTTGAGGCGTGATCACTTCGCCGCCCGCGTTGCTTTCATAGATTTGGTCTCCGGCAAAGAACACCAGATCGGGGTCTTGCCCAATCATTTGGGCGACGGCTTCGGTGTACGGAAAAAACTTGTCATTGACGCAGGCCACGACCATCAATTTCAACACCGGCTGGTCCGTCGGTTCCTTTCGAATCACACCCTGCCAACGGCTCTGTCCGCTGACGACGCGATATGGAACGCTCTGTGTTGCATCCCAATCTTCCAACCGGAACGTTGCCATCGCAGTGAGCGGATCAACGCGCGCCTCCGCTTCGGTCGACCACTGATTCTCACGATAAAGTTGCAATCTGACGGTCGCATCGCTGGGATTGAGCGGATCGGCGTCAGTGTGGGCGGTCAATTTGACGGTGCGGTCGCTCAATCCGTACTGCGTCCAAAGGACCGCCGGGGTCTGATCGTCCGTGTTGGGCAAACGCGTGACCGTCACGAAATAGGCGCCGTGTCGCTTGCCGTCTGGGGTTTCCAGCCAAGTCGACAATTCGCACGGGCCGGCCGGCAATTCCACTTCGAACTCGGCCGACGTCGTCTTTCCGGGAGCCTCGATCGGCCGTTCCATCGTTCGGCCGGCAATCTCGATTCCGGCCGCGGTGGAATCGATCGGTTGTTCCAGGTAGTCCGGCCAGCGCGAAAGTGAAAACCGATAGTTGCCGGGCTTGGCCACATCGATCCACCAGGGACCATTGGCGATCATCCGTTTGACGACATGGGCGTGTGCCCACGGCGGGTTTCCACCGGGCATCACCCATTCCTGACTGGTCAAAGGGGTCGGATTCTCCAACTCCGATCCGATCAAGATGCGAGTTGGTTGCATTCCCGCCTTGACCGAATCGAACCAGTCGAGGTGGGCCTGGTTGAGTTTCGCGAAGACGTCCGGATAGTCTTCGGCAACATTATTTCGCTGTGTGGGGTCGTTCTGCATGTCATACAGTTCGCGACCTTCGACGAGATGCCATCGCTGGGTCATCGCGACACCGATCTCCCACGGATCGCCCGGTTTGACGAAGCCGTTTCCGCCATGCATCTGGCTATGCAGAATCCGCTCCGGCCAATCCGGATTGGGATCGGTGATCAGGGGCAGCAACGAGCGTCCATCGAGTGCGGGCCAATCGGCTGGGCGTTTCAGACCGCACAGATCGATCAAGGTGGGCGTCAGATCCAGGTGTGCCGACAGCGTGTCGATCCCGCGTGGCGAGCCGAGATTGCCCTTCGGCCAGCGAAGGAACAACGGGACGTGATGGCCGCCATCGTAGGCGGAACTCTTTCCGCCACGCCGACCGGCATTCTCGCGGGCGTCGACGGGCCAGCCGGTGATGCGTCCTCCCTTGCCAAAGATCGTTCCGGCCGAGGTGCCGTTGTCGGTCAAGAAAATCAGCACGGTATCGTCGGCGAGTTGCTCGGTGTCCATCCAGCGAAGCAGCCGGCCGAGATTCCAATCGAAATTCGCGACCATCCCCTTGAAAGCCGCCTGGGTTGCCGGCAGCCCCGCATCCAGAAAGGGCTGTTTCCATTTGTCCGCAACCAGATAAGGACCGTGCGGCGCGTTGGTTGCCAGATAGACGAAGAACGGTTTATTGCCGCCAGCATCGCGAGCGGCTTCGCTCATGAAGCTCATCGCTTCGTCAAACCAGACGTCCGTGCAATAACCGTCGAATTGCTTCCAGCGATCTCCGACCAGATAGGTGTCGTCGAAGTAGTCGTTTGTCCAATAGTCCGAAATCTGAGTCAATCCGCCGCAGCGATGCCAAACCGATCGATCGAACCCGCGATCCATCGGACGCGACGGAGCACAATCACCGAGGTGCCATTTGCCGAACATCCCCGTCGCGTAACCGTTTTGCGAGAACAGATCCGCCAATGTCTTTTCGCGTGGGTGCAGCGACGTCAGGCCGGACGAGGTGCGATAAGCGCCCGTGCGAGCCGGATAGCGACCGGTCATCAAGGCCGCACGTGTGGGCGTGCAATACGGTGAGACATGAAAATTAGTGAATCGAATGGATTGCGCGTGAAGGGCATCCAGGTGCGGTGTTTGTAGATGTGGGTCACCGTGGCACGACATGTCGCCATACCCTTGATCGTCCGTCATGATCACGACGACGTTGGGCCGAGTCCCCACGTCAGCACCGCACGCAGACTGGGCGAAAACGGTCGCAATCAATACCACGCATGCAGCTGCAAACGTGATACCAAAACGCACAGGGACCACGTGATCGAAAGCCGGATTATTGGCCGCGGAATGCCGCAACGAAGTGAAGCTCATGATGGCACTTATGAAGAGTCGAAGAGATGACGTCGGTGTATTCAAATCCACTGCACTATAGCAAAGTTGCTCTGCGAACGAGCTTTCCTCCGGCGGTCCAGCCAACGTGACCACGCCGATTGTTTTCCTCGTGAGGCCATCGCGATGAGTTCCCCCCGGAATAAGTAAGACAAGTTGCGATAGTGCGCGACCGGTTGTCGTTGAACGCATTAACAAACAGAATGAGCCGTCCAATCGCCGATTGTGATTATCAAAAAAACTGGCGCCGCCGTGTGACAAACAAGGTATGATCACAGCTTCGGCACGATCACGTTTCGGTGACGGGAACCACTTCCCCGCTGCCGTTTCAAAGCGGTCGCATTTATAGCGGTCACATTTATTCGGAACACATCGATCCGAGACAGGAGTTCGGGGTGGTAAATTCAGCTGAGCTGATGAATCGACACGGCGGTATCAAGTTACTGTGCATCGACGACGACGTCCTCGGGCTCAAGTCGCTGACGGTGCTGATGCAAACCCTTGGCTATCAAATTGATTGTGCCGAAAGCGCGGCCGAGGGTTTGGAAATGGTCCGCAACGGAGACTTCGACCTGGTCATCACGGATATGAATATGCCCGAGATGAACGGTCTGCTGCTGACTCAAGAAATCAAAAAGATCGTACCGGAAACGCCCGTCATCGTGATCACCGGAAGCATCGACATGGAGAGCCGTGAGCTGGCGTCGGGCGTCTGCCCGGACTGCGTGCTCGTCAAGCCACTCGATCTGCACGAATTCTCCGAGCAATTGAATCGCTTGCTGCAGGGTGAAACGATCCGCGAGTCCGAATAAGACCCTCGGTAGCAGTTGACGGCCCACCGGGCGCCCCCTACCCGACCGCGGATCGAATGCGATCGACCAGTCCGTTATCACGGTCACGGCTTCCGGGCAACAGATAGGTCGACGCGGCCAGATAGCTGTTGCGGAACTTCGGCGAGACTGCGTAGAAATCTTCCAGCACGGCTGAACTGAATTTGTAATCGTGGGAATCGTTGCCTTTGAGGAACACCAATTGGCGGGCGGTGTGAATCATTTGTTCGGCCTGGCCGCCGGTTGCCAGAAACGCCATCGCGCCGCGTGATGCTTCCTCACGATTGTCGTTGATCAGTTCAAAAATCTTGGTGACCGAGGTCGCCTGCTCGGGGGCTTCCAAGTCTTGCAACTGATCGATGGTTTTTGTTGCCACCTTCCCGCGCGACTGCATCGACGATCGGAAGTGGGGAATGAACGCGGCGTTCTGCAACAGCAGCCGCAGACGGGTCTTCGGATCGCGGGCCGTCCGATAGGCGTACTGCATCGCGTTGGTGGTCGTCGATGAATGCAGCGAAATGATGCCGGGTTGCTGCATCAGCATCTCACCGGCCGATAGGAACAACGCATCGGCGATCGATTGGGGATGGATGCCGGACTGAAGCAGTTTGGCTGTCTCGCGCACTGCCTGTTCGGGGGTGGCGTCACGCAAGGTTTGCAAGTGTGCCACGGTGACCGACGGATCCAGTTTGCCACTGTTCCATTGATCATCGAAGCCGTCGACGAATGAATCGGTCACCCGCCACGCCGCGTCGGGTGTCAAGTCGCTGGTCGACGGATTGGGCTCTCCGTGGTGATTCAACAGCGCGTAGGTCAGCGAACGCAACACGGGTTCGGCATACCGCCAGCCGATGCATTGCAAGGTGCGAAAGCTATTGGCCACAAAGATGGCTTTGTGCCCAATGCTGCGAAAGTCGCGGCATCCGTAATGGGCCATCAATTCAAACACTTCGTTCGCGCCGGCGGAACGGACCAGTCCCGCGACCGCGGCGTCGGCCGCATCGACATCCCAGTTGTCCATCGCATCGACAAACGCTTGACGTGCCTGGTGCGGTGCCGGGACGGACGATTCGTTCACCGCTGCCATCGTCCAATTGCCTTCCTGGACATCGCGGGCTTGGGACGATTTAAAGTAATCGAGCGCCCAGAAGATCGGCAACCAACGGTCTTGATCGGGCGATGCCAGGCTGGCCAGGTGCGCCGAGTTGACGACTAGCACGGCATGGAATTTAAAACCCACACTCGGCCTTGGTTCGACGTTGCGGACGCCGGCCAACAGCAACGCCGTGAGGACTTCTCGATAGGAAGTGCCGCTGCGGACTTTGTCGGCGAACACTTCCACGACCCGATTGCGCGGCGTCTCTTCGAGCAATCGCACCAAGGGTTCGATATCGTCGCTAAAACGGACGGCTTGTTGGCCAAGTGTCGCCTCGGCGGCGCTGACACGCGGCAAATGGTTGATGATGTCAAGCTCGCTCAACGCCAACGCGGCGGTTGCCCCGCCACACACGCCCAAAAAACTTCGCCGTGGGGTGCCTGCTGTTCGATTCATCGTCTTGCTCCGCAAATGCCTAGAACCTCAAAAAGAGTCCGCCAACCCATCATCGTAACCGATTCATTCACGCCGCTGTAATGGTATGAGAAGTGCGACAGGTAGCCCGGTAAAATTCCTGCTTGCGTTCCAGGTAGCCGGTAGTGGACGAGGCGACGAGTCCTTGGCTTCGTGTCACCTCGCGCTCCAGGTAGGCGGTAGTGGACGAGGCGACGAGTCCTTGGCAATATGCCGACTGCAGTGGACTCGTCGCCTCGTCCACTACGCGGAATATGCTGACGGCAGTGGACTCGTCGCCTCGTCCACTACGCGGAATATGCCGAGTGCAGTGGACTCGTCGCCTCGTCCACTACGCGGAATATGCCGAGTGCAGTGGACTCGTCGCCTCGTCCACTACGCGGAATATGCTGACTGCAATGGACTCGTCGCGTCGTCCACTATGCGGAATATGCCGACCGCAGTGGACTCGTCGCCTCGTCCACTACGCGGAATATGAGCGGGACGCGGATACTAATGCGTCAACGACAACAGGTACGCCAACAGATCTCTGGTTTGCCCTTCATCCAGCGTTTCATGAAAATTGGCGGGCATCGGAGAGGTCGCAACCGTTTTTTGCCTCACGATCTCGTCGACCGAAACGCTGATTTCCTTGCCGGTCTGATCGACGATCACCAGCTGTGTTCCGTCGGTCCGTTTGATCAACCCGCTGTAAACTTGCCCGTCCTCGGTCAACACCACGCTGGCGCGGAACGCGGCGTCGATGTTTCGATTGGGGGTCAGCACGTCTTCGATCAACCGGTCCAAACCGCGATTGCCGACGCCGTCCAGGTTCGGTCCGACCGCGACTCCCTTGCCCGCGACCTGATGGCACACGGCGCACTGTTTGGCGAACAACTGGCTGCCGGCGGTCGCGTCACCGCCGCCGACCAGATACGCGGCTTTACGAGTGTTCATCGCAGCGATCAAGGTCTGATCTTCGGTCGGCAAATCGTTTGTCAACTCGGAGATCCGCTGCGATTGTTCCGGTGTCGCCAGACTATCCAGTTTGCCGCGGACCGCCGGAGCGACCAGCAAACGGGGTGACGCCTGACCGGCTTCGACCAGCATCAACAGCGTTTCCACGCCGGCTTGATCCGACGAAAGCTTTCCGGCAATCTGTAATTGTTCCGCCGCGGTCGCCAGCTTGGTGACCTTGCCCAGCGTCTCGGCCACCGTGTCGTCTTTGGGGTTCAACAAAACGTTGGCGAGTTCGCCACGCACAGTTCGATGAATGCCGTTGATCGAGAGCGACTCGGCAATCGCGGATCGTTGCGACGTGGGGTCGAAGGCGACCAACGCGGCGGCGAATTCCGCTGCCAACGCACCGCTGGAATCCGGATCTGCGAGAATCTGTTTCGCCACGCCGGCGAGTTCGGCGATGCGAAACTCTCCGATCAACCGGGCCGCCTGAGTGAAACGTGCCGCTTCGTTGCTCGGGTTCAAACCTTCGACCGAAAAACGTCCGACGGCCATCCATGCGTAAGCCCCAGCCGTATCACCATCGACCAACTCGACGAACACCTCGCGTCCCGCTGCGTCAGCAGAGTTCCAAGTGATCTTTTGCGCGGTGTCGTTCCGTGGAGGACTCCAGCTTTGCAGTACCGCTTGAGTGGCGGCGTCCCGCACCCGCACCAGGTTCAATCGCTGAATCGGTTTGTCGGGGGACCCGTCGTGGCCGGCCAAATAGAACGAGAATTCCTCTGGCAACCGAAACGAGTCACTTCGATAGATCCCTGTTTTGGATTCCCCGGTCGGGAAGCTGCTGTGCAGTTTCGACGCTTGCTCGCCGTCGGCCGAATTGCGTTTGGTCGACAGCACCCAGGGGTTGCCATGGTCGGGGGTTGCGGGGTACGGGAAATAAGTCCAACCGATTTGCCGGGGGCGTTCGGGTAGCGCATCACCGTCGCCTGGAATGCCCAGGTACGACCGAGCCAATCGGGTTGCCCAAGCGACGACGACCGGTGGAGACACGATGCCGCGCTGGCGAAGTCCTGTCTGGATCGACCGCAGCAATTCCTGCTGGAAGTCAGGGTTGTCCGCGAAACGCGTTTGCGCCATTTGCGAGATGGTGCCCAGGTGTTCCGGCGATGCATAACGTGCGGCGAATGACAGGTAGGTCGAAAGCTGATCGGGGTCCGAGCCTTGCAGTTCGGTCACATGGGGCGCCAGGAACTCTCCGGCAAAGTCGGTTTTGATGCCCAGGCACAGATCGATCACAGCCTTCGTATCGCGGGGCGGTAGCGACGCCGTGAAGACGCGAAAGCGTTCGGCGTCACGTAAGTGGTCACGCAACGACATGCGAATCGCATGCCTCAAGTGTGGATCCGACGCCGGCGTTCGATGCAGCGTTTCCATCAGTTCCTTGGTCAACTGCAGCGAGGGGAACATTGCCGCGGCCAGCGCTGCACGACGGCGGACCAGTGCGTCGGAATCGTGAAGTCCGACGGCCAACCATTCCTGCAACGATTCGCCAGCGTTGTCATTGGCACCGATGATCTGCATCGCATGCGAACGCACCCGGGCGTTTTCGTCCTGCGCAGCGGCTTGGATTTCGCCATCGGTGATCGCTGCCAAACGGTGCAACACCCACAGCAAGTGAATCTTGGCGTCGGGGTTCTGGCAACGCGTCAGCGCTTGACGAACAGGTTCGATCGCTTCCGCACCGAACTGATCGACCAGTTGATCCGAAGCGATCGATCGCTGCGTCAGATTCGCCGATTCCAGTTGCTCGATCGCACGAGCAAGCGGGGAAATGTCTTCACGCTTGGGCGGATCCGATGAGGCGACGGCAGGCATATCGCGACGCGTCCCCGCATCATCGTCATAGACGATCCGCCAGATACGGCCTCGATGGCGATCACGTCCGGGGTGATCGAGTCCGACTTCGTAGTGGCCGATGATGCGGTTGTAAAAATCGGCAACATACAGGGCTCCATCGGGACCGGTCTGCAAATCAACCGGACGAAACCAGGGATCGCCGGAGATCATGAAATCGGATTCTTCGCGAGCCGAAACGGTTGATCCGGTATGGTGCATCGAATTGCGGTTGACCCGACTGGTCATCACGTTGCCGCCAAAAGCGTTGCCGTGGAAGACGGGCGGAAACGCATCGTCGTGATACAACGCGATCCCGCCGATGGCCGTGCTGCCGTGCAGATGGTCCATCACGTTGGGGACAAATCCGAGTCCGTCGTGGGGCTTGCCGAAACCCTCGTACACGCCGCCACGCATCAGCAAGGTGATGGGTTTGGTGTGGCAATCGGCGGTGAACAAATCGCCGTTCGGATCGATCGCCATCCCGAACGGATTGACCTGGCCGTCGGTAAAGTGCTCGATTCGCGAACCATCGGTTCGAATGCGAAAGGTGTTGCCCGAATGCATCGTGACGGTGTGGCCATCTTTGCCGGTCACCGAAGACTGGTTGTTGAATCCGTGACAGGCATACAGCCAACCGTCGAGTCCACGGGTGAATCCGTTGCACATGCCGTGCGTGTCACGCGAGTAGTCGAACGGGCCGTACAAGATTTCGCGTGTGTCGCACTTGTCATCGCCATCGGTGTCACGCAACCACCAGATGTTCGGGATGCTGTAACAAATCACTCCGTCACGATAGGGATACAACCCGATCGGGATATTCAGTCCGTCGGCGAAGGTGGTGATTTTGTCGGCGCGACCATCGGCATCGGTGTCTTCCAGGATCTTGATCGTGTCGCGTCCCTGGCCTTCGGCGGCGGGAAACGGGTACTCGACACTGCTGCTGACCCACAGCCGGCCTTTGGTGTCAAACGCCATGTTCATCGGTTTGGCAATCTCAGGTTCGGACGCGACGAGTTGGACTTTGAACCCCGCCGGCAGGACGAAGGCTTGTCGCTCCTGTTCCGGGGTCAGTGGCTGCGTCGTCCGGACCGCGTTTTTAAACTCGTCACTGCCGACCAGATGCGGCGCGGTTGTCGAGGGCGTCGGAGTCGGTTCGGTGGTGCCGCGATTGAGTAGCACGTAGGTGCCCAGTTTGTTGCCGACGATCACATCGACGTGACCATTGCGATCGATGTCCGCCGTTGTCAGCTGAGTCCCAACGCCGACGCGAACGTCAATCAGATGGGGATGAAAGTCGACGCCGTAATCGGACCGCACGGTTCGCAGCCAATACAGCACCGGCAATTCGCTGGCACCCGGGTCGTTCCCGCCATGCGCCCAGAATCGTTTGCCCGTCACGATGTCCAAGACGCCGTCGCCGTCGATGTCCGTCAAGGCTACCGCGTGCATCTGCGAGATCGCCAGACCGTACGGATTGTCGGACGGTTGGCGTCCCAGAATTTGGTGTTCGACGAACAGGAACTCGTCGCCGGAGCCGCGTCGTTCGAACCAACTCAATCCATAACCATGTGCGTTCTGGACGGACAGCACGTCGTTGTCGCCGTCGCCATCAAAGTCATAGGCGAACATTTGCGAACCGCCCGACGCGGCAAATTTCACCGGGTGAAACGTAAAGGGAGCGCCCGCCGTTTCGGTTTGTTGCCACCACCCATCTTTCTCTAACAGGTCGGGGCGTCCGTCGCCGTCCACATCGCCGACACCCAGGCCGTGCGTAAATCGCCCATAACCTCGGTTGTCGCTGACGGCGGTGAATTGCCACGGCTGCGTCGCGTCGGCGTTGTCCGGTTGGGCGTAACCGTAGCGACCCTGGTGAATGCAAACCAGTTCGTCGATTCCGTCGCCGTCGATGTCCGCCAACGTCGGCGACTCGTTGTCCACACTCGACAAGGCGACATGGCTGGCCCAAACAGAGGATGCGTTCGCGTCACCGGGGTTTTCGTACCAGACTCCGGCCGTCCCAGGCATCGGGACCGAGAAAATGTCGATGTGTCCGTCGCCGTTGAAATCGCGTGCGAAGGAAAAGAAGTGATCGGAGTAGCCTTTGATCGAATAGTCCTTGACCGCCGCATAAGCATGACGCGTGCGGAAGTCGGGGCCTTCGTACCAGTATGGCCCCGAAACAATGTCATGGTGCCCGTCACGATTGAAGTCTGCGGCGTCGGCACCCTCGCTGTGAAAGGATTCGCTGAGGACGAGTTTCTGGAATCGCGGCGTTGGCGTCTCGGCGGCAAGCGGGGGCGGCACCAAGGCGGCGACGAAGGAAACCAGTATCGTGAACGAGAGCAATTCGCAAGAACGTTTCATCGGGAGATCGGGCGGGGGCTGAATCGTGGGAGGGAGTGCAAAGGCAGGCGGGCTTATTGTCGAGTGGAAAACGGGGCAGGTACAAAAAACAATTGCCCAAAGGGTGTTTCGCATTTTAGGGACCTGACCCCTTTTCCGCGGCCGAACGCCTGGGAAGGGCTTACTAGGATAACCGATGTCGTGAGCGGTAGGATCGATTTCGCCCACGTTCTCCGGTGCCGCTCAGGAACGCACTGCCCCTCAGGCTCCCCCAAGGACTGCGCAAGATTGTCTCATTCCTTCCCGCATCGGGCGCCTGCCTTCGAGTCCCATCATTCTGCCCCGAATCATTCTGCCATCCCTCCCCAGATTCCCAGCGACTCAATCGGGGAATGGTAGGAAGATTTTGGAGGTAGGAAGATTGGCTCAACGGAATTGCTTGCCGACGGCCAATGCTTGCCGATGGTCAATCGCGTGATTGTATTTCCGGTCCTGGTCCAACGAGTGTGTCATGACTGCCGTGATCTGATAAAGTGTCCGGCCCGTCCAATCACACGCCCCCGTCAATTTGCGGCCGTCGCGTTCACCGGCGAGACAACTACACTCCATGATCTTTTCAGCCAAGCTTGTCGGACGAATCGCCGGGCCCGTTCTGTTCTTTCTGATTCTGCTGTTCTTTCATCCGCAGGGGTTGAGTCCGGAAGCCAACGCGGTGCTCGCCGCGACGACCTGGATCGCCGTCTGGTGGGTGACCGAAGCGATCCCGATTGCCGCGACGGCGCTGCTGCCGATCGTGCTGTTCTCGCTGACCGGGGCGGTGGAGTTGCAGGCGACCACGTCGCAGTACGGCCACCGGTACATCTTTCTTTACATCGGCGGATTCCTGATCGCGATTGCGATCGAAAAGTGGGATCTGCATCGGCGGATCGCGCTCAATATCATCAAGCTGATCGGGACGAACATTACCAGCATCATTTTGGGGTTCATGGTCGCCACGGCGGGGCTGTCGATGTGGATTTCCAACACCGCGACCTCGGTGATGATGTTGCCGATCGGAATGGCGATCGTCGCCCAGTTGCGTGACAATCCACAAACCGACGCCAGCGAAAACCAGATCTTTGGCAAGGCATTGATGTTGGCGATCGCGTACAGCGCTTCGATCGGTGGCATCGCGACCCTGATCGGAACGCCGCCCAATCTGGTGTTGGCCGGTGTGGTGCAAGAAGTCTACGGGGTGGAAATCAGCTTTCTGCAGTGGTTCAAGTTTGGACTGCCGATCTCCCTGATCTTGCTCGCGCTCTGCTGGGTCTATCTGACGCGTTTCGCCTTTCACTTCCGCCACAAAACGTTTCCCGGCGGGCGTCAGGAGATTCAAAAGCAACTCGACGCGTTGAAGTCGTTTTCGCTCGAAGAAAAACTTCTGCTCACCGTGTTTTCGCTCACCGCGTTTGCGTGGATCAGCCGTTCGTTTGTTCAAAACCAGCTAGGGCTTTTTCCGCTGCTTGATGACACGATCATCGCCATGACCGGCGGGCTGTGTCTGTTTTTGATTCCCAGTGGCAAGGTGGACGCCGATGGAAAACGAGAACCGCTGCTGGTGTGGGAAGACACCAAACAGTTGCCCTGGGGGATCGTCTTGCTGTTTGGCGGTGGGATGGCGCTCGCCGAAGGGTTCACGTCGAGCGGCTTGGCGGTTTGGATCGGTTCGCAAACGACGTTGTTGCAGTCGGTGTCGATGCTGTTGCTGGTGCTGATCCTGGTCGCGTCGGTCAACTTTCTGACCGAAATCACATCGAACCTGGCGACGACGTCGATGTTGTTGCCGATCCTGGCGTCGATGGCGGTTGCAATGAACGTGCACCCGTTTCTATTGATGGTCGGTGCGACCGTTGCCGCGTCGTGTGCGTTCATGCTGCCGGTCGCAACGCCGCCCAACGCGGTCGTGTTCGGATCGGGATACCTGAGGATTCCCGACATGGTGCGCGCGGGAATTTGGATGAACGTGATTTCGATCCTGCTGTTGACGGCCTTCGTCTACTGGATCTTGCCGGTGGTCTGGGGCATCGAGATCGGTCAGTTCCCCGACAAGTGGCGTTGAACGCGCATGGCGAACGCGCGGCCGCGTCTCATTCGGCACTGTCCGCCGAAAGCTGTGCGCGGAACCAGTCTCTGAGTCGTTTTCGTTCCGGGACGTCGTACAGCACCCAGGTGTCCGTATGATCCCAGCCCTGCAACGGTTGGAAGGTGAAGTTGCCGTGGGGCATCGCCTTCGCCAAGTAATTGCGTGTGGCATCGACCGAGTTTTCATGGCTAATGAATTGCGGTCGATCACCCAGTCGACTCAACCGCTCCGCCGCTGAAGCTCGATCGCTGCCGGGATACGGCCATTGTTTGACGCCATCGTAGTGGCTGTGGCAGAAGAAGCCTCGCCACAGTGACGCGATTTGATCGTCATGCAGGCCGATGAAGTTGCAGGCGATCGCTCCGCGTGAAAAACCGGCGATGAAAACGTGGTCCGGGTCGCCGCCGTAGTCATCACAGACGCTCGCGACGATGTCCTTGCAGTAATCGACGGTCGCGTTGACATCGCCCCACCAGGTTTCCTGATTCCGCATCTCTGTCTTGTTGACGTACGGCATGCAGACCCAGATGGCACCCTTGCCGCCGGAGATGCCGTATCCGAGGTTGCTGCCTTCGACCGTTCCGGGGCTGGTTCGGTACTTGTTGCCGGCGTATTCAACGATCACCGGATAGGACTGACCCGGTTTCCAATCCGTCGGCAGATACAGCAGGTGGTAGACGTTCGAGCCCGCATAGTCCGGATGAACTTGTTTGACGCGTTTTCCTGCAGCCGGCATTCCATCGCTGACCGCGGGCGTCTGCAGGTCTCTCACATGACTGACGGTTTGAGCGCAACACGGCTGCACCCCAAGTCCCCAGAGAGCCACCACACAGAAAAAGGTGTCCGTCACCTTTTTGGCAAACGGCGCAGGTTTGGTGGAATGGGAGGAGGGCATTGCGTTGTTATCGAACCAGGCCTCGGTAGGGCATTGGGCCGGCGGGTTCGGATTGGTAGGTGGCGGGGACTTGATAGTGGGTCGGTGCGACCATGGCGGCATTGCCCGGTGACAGGGTTGTCAGATCGATCGCGTTGGCGGCGCCTTGTGGCATCACGAACAAGTTCGGATCGCCGCTTAAGATTTGATTGACCGCATAGATGCCCACGTCAATCCGCATCGACAAGGGTTCTCCCGCTCGGGGCGTCAGTGAAAACTCAACGGTGTGCGGCAGCGAGCAATTGTGGTCGACATAGAACTGATGATTCGAGGCGTGGCTTTCGGCGATCGGTGGGCCTCCCGCGGGGGCGTACAGAAATTGATCGGTGACATGACCCGCGGCGGCGTCGATGTAGCAAACACGTTGGAACGTTCCGGCGGGCATCGGCAAGACGGTCCGAATCTCCAGCTTTCCGTCGGGACGCACGACCGGCCCGGCGACGACTTGATTGGGATCGATCTGTACCAGCCCGAGCGCGTCGGTCACCCAGGTCGGATCGACCGGCAACACGGCACGATCGAGTTGCTGGCGGTATTGATCATGTCGGGCGAAGTACAACAACCGCCCCATCCCCTCCGGGACTTCGAACCAGAACAGGGAGTTGTTGCTGCCCATGTCCAATCCGGACCCCATCACGATCGGCAGACTCGCCTTGAGACGGAAGTCGCGTTCTTTGCGCAGGTTGATCGTCGCCGACAGTTTCGGCAGCGCGGGCATACTGAGCACATCGACCGACGCGGTGTTGGTCGACAGTTCTCGGATTGCCGAAGTGCGATTGACGGCCGCGGTGACGAGTTCCAAAGTCGGCGTTTGCGGCAGCACCGGTGGCGGGGGTGGCAATTGCAGCGTCGCATCGCGTCGGGCACACGTCGCCCCGCCGGAGACGAAACAGACGCCGAGCATCAGCAGCCAAGTCAGTGCACGCATCCTTGCGTCAATGAATCTCATCGATCATTCCTGTTGAATTTCGCTCGCTTCGCAATACAACAACTCGCTTAGCGATTCACTCAGCGATTCCGCTTCGCTCTTGGCAATCTGGCACTCCGCCACGTCGATCGTCGAACCGTCATCGACGACTTCGAAATGCATCATCTGGGGGCCGGGCGTTTCCGAATTCGGCGTTTCCGAATTCGGCGTGCCGGGATCGTTTGCGGCGAGCGGCGGTCCGGTGATGACGCGGACGAATCGTCGACGAAGCAGAATCAACGCCAACAGGTACCGCGTCTTCGCCTGTTCGGGCATGTCTTCCATCTGACGCAACAAGCCGATCAGCACGGCGCGCGGCGCGAGCACCAGTTTTTTCTCTCCGGCGATCGGCATCCGGCACTTCCAATGCCCCAGGCTGCCTTCCGGGGGGCCTTCCCAGCCCTCGGCGCTGTAATCGCGGCGCTCGTAATCCTCGTCGTCGTTCTGCAGCACGACGCTGTAGTACCACTCGCCTTCTTTCAGCGGTCGCTTTTCGCGGTAGCACTGGCGGCTACATCGGCCAACTTTGATTTCACCCAACATGTCACCGGTTGTAGCACAGCGGGGGGAGCGGTCGAAAGACGCGTTTCCCGTCCAGTGTAGCCAGGAACGGGTTTTCTTCGCTGCTCGGGTCGCGACTCTGGTCGGCAACGCTGTGAAGCATTTATTCCCTGCGTTTGACGAGGTGTTAGCGGCAGGGCGCAAGCCCTCCGGTCCCTCATCGTTCCCGAAACACCGGAGGGCTCGCGCCCTACCGCTAAAAAATGCTTCACAGCGTTGCCAGATCGGCGAAGTGAACACTGCGATTGACCGTTCGACCCCCCTCGCTTCGCTCGACCCCATACGCATCAAGTTAAGAGGTAACCCTCCCGTGTGGAGGTCGTGCAGTTTTTAAGTCGTGGATCACAAGGGGTTTTCGTCACTCTGCCCCTGGGCATTGGTATCGACACATCTTTTGCATGTCAGATCTGTTCTGAGTGGATGGCTTCGGCCAACGGCCGTTTACATCCATAGCCTTGGGCATCGCCCAAGGTCCTCAAACGAGAACGAGAGGGATTGGCCAACGGCCATATACAAATGCCTCGCACAAACGCGAAGGTTGTGCATGGCCGTTGGCCAAATCTAACCTCATTGCGATGCGGTTCCTGGGGCGGCGCAACCCTCGCAAATGCTCGGTTTGCTTGCCCCAGGCTATGGATATGCATGCCCTTTGGGCAAAAAGCGACTTGTGTAGATACGAATGCCCCCTGGGAGGGTCGAGCGTAGCGAGGGGACGGTTTCCGCGGCTCCGCACCCACCGGTGCCAAAGCACCCTCCCCGCGTCGTCGCAAACTCCTCCGCGACCCTCCCAAAGAGAGGGTGACTTCACCTCAATGGCGAACCGACGGCTGAACCTGGTGCGTCTGCCCCTCGCTTCGCTCGACCGTCCTGCCAGGAGGTTGAATCGTGAAAACCGCACGACCTCCTCACGCGAGCAGCCGGCACCCCCTGGCCGGATGGCTTACGCGAATCCGTTGGGGATTCGCCATGTCTTGAGCTAAAATGGGGTACAAATCGTCCCTTTGACCCGTTCAAGGGTGACGGATTTCTCTTCAAAACACGGCTAGGTCTGGCGTTCATGCATTCGCGATTCTTGATGTCTTCCTCAGTGATTCGACGGCCGATTTCGTTGCTGGTTCTGATCGTTGTGGTTTCAAGCCTCTGGCCGCTGATGGCAACGGCGCAGAAACCGAAACCCAAAGCGAAACCGGCCCCCCCAAAGATCCGGCTTCCCGAAAGTGTCCGCCAGCGACCGTCGCATTTGATGGACGTCGCGCCGGCGTCACGTGAGCGACGGACGGAACTGGAACTGGCCGCGGCGGAACTGGACTCGCTGATCGAAGGAAAACTGACCGAGTTGGGACAGTCTCCCAATTCCTATGTCGAAGACGATGTTTTCCTGCGGCGGATCTACTTGGACGTCGCGGGGCGAATTCCGACGTTCGCCGAAGCGCAGTCCTTTCTGGATTCCAGCGACCCCGACAAACGCATCGAGCTGATCGACACGTTGCTCAGCAGCCCCGACTACGTCAGCCACACGTATAACTTTTGGGCCGACACCCTTCGGCTGAGAGAACGTCCGCAGCCGAACATCGTTGCCGAGCCGTTTCTGGCGTACGTCAAGGACGCGATCCGCACGAACAAGCCGTATGACGAGTGGGTCTATGAGATGCTAACGGCCGACGGCAAGGTCTGGGAAAATCCCGCGACCGGTTATCAGCTGCGTGACGACGGCATGCCCTTGCCGTACATCGACAACACCGTACGGGTCTTTTTGGGCACCCAAATCGGTTGTGCCCAGTGTCATGATCATCCGTTCGACCAGTGGACGCAGTACGAATTTTACGAACTGGCGGCGTTGACGGCCGGAACGCGAACTCGCATCAAGAAGGGTGATCCGGGTTACGAGAAAACGAACCCCGCCAACGCGATGATCAATGAAGCTCGGAAGCACTATGACAAGGGGCGTGTGCCCGGCGCGTTCCAACGCATGATCCGTGCGAATACCTACAGCGTTTCGGAATTCAAGGCGACGCTACGACTGCCCCACGACTATGCCTACGCCGATGCCAAGCCGAAAGCGGTCATTGAGCCGGCTGTTTTGTGGGGCGAGATTCCTTCCAAAGCAAAAAACGCTTCGCCACGCCACCAGTTCGCCGCCTGGTTGACCAGCCCGGACAATCAACGATTTCAAAACATGATCGTCAACCGCCTGTGGCAACGCTTCTTGGGCGTCGGGTTCGTCGAACCGATCGACGATTTTCGTGACGAACATCCCTGCGTCAACGAACCGGCGATGGAATTCTTGGGCAAGGAACTGGTGCGATCGGGCTTTGACCTGAAGGACCTGATTCGGATCATCCTTTACTCCCGCACCTACCAAAGCGCTGCCTCAGACTACGACTTGACCAGCGGCGAGCCTTACTACTTTCCCGGACCGACGATTCGCCGCATGACGGCCGAGCAGGTTTGGGATTCGATGTTGACCTTGGCGGTCCGCAATCCGATGCCGTTTCAACGTCCCGGAGCCGAAGAACTGAAACCGTACCTGGACGTCGATTTCACGAGCCTGACGTTTGAGCAAGCTAAAGCCCAATCGGAGCGGTTTGCGAAGACGTATTTTCTGTCGGCGTACAACCGTGAACTGAACAAGCACGCCTACCAGGGCAACATTCTGTGTCGGGCCAGCGAGTTGCCGGCGCCGCAACGCGCCGACCATTTTTTGCGTCAGTTCGGTCAAAGTGATCGAGAAACGATTGACGGGGCGGAGAAAGAAGCGACGGTGCCCCAGATTCTGGCCATGTTCAACGGCCCCATCACCCACGTGATGCTCGAACGCGGCTCGGCGATCGTCGACGACGTCTTGGCGATCGATAGCACGCGCGACCGCATCGATGCGATTTTCATGAGCGTTTTGGCGCGACGGCCGTCATCGAAAGACCGACTGCTGGCCGCCAAAGAATTGTCGCGGACGCCCAACGACAACGTCGGCTATGGCAACATCATTTGGGCGTTACTCAACACCCGTGAATTCTTGTTCGTTCAATAACCTGTCACCTGTCTGTAATAAAGCGATCGATATGCCTCTTCCAGAAACGACCAACGAGTGCCGCCGGGACTTCATGCGCAAGGTGGCCAATCAGTGCCTCGGCGTCTCGTTCGGCGGCGCCGTCGGATCCGGCGCGATGGCGTCGCTCGGCGAAGCCAAGGCGGCCGACACCGCAACGGGAAAAGCAAAGCACATCATTTATCTGTTCATGGAAGGTGCGATGACGCACCTGGACACGTTCGATCCGAAGACGGGTGTCCCCGAAGCCGGCGAAACCAAGCCGAGTCAGACCCGCGTTCCCGGCATCGCCTACGGTGATCGCTTTCCCAAACTCGCGTACCTGGCCGGCGCGATTGCCGTCGTTCGATCGCTGAGCACCGAAACGGGGGCTCACGAGAAAGGCCAGTACTTGATGCGGACGAGCTACAAAAAAATCAACAGCATCCAGCACCCGGCGATGGGCGGTTGGATGGTGGCCGAACAGGGACGACTCAATCGTGAGCTGCCGGGCAACTACGTGATCGGAGGGGCCAATCGGCATCCCGGCGCGGGATTCTTGGAACCGTCGCTCTCACCGGTCCCCGTCGCCAGCCCTAACGCGGGCATTCAAAACATCAAACTGCCCAAGTACCTGCCGGACGAATTGTTCGCCAGACGGTTGATGCTGGCCGAACGGTTCGACACCAATTTCCAAACGTCGCATCGCGGCAACACGAGAATCGAAGCCTACAACCAGCTGTACCATGAAGCCCGTAATCTGATGGGCAGCGAGCACTTGAAAGTGTTCGATATCAAGGAAGAACCCCAAGCCGTTCGCGATGCCTATGGGAACAACACGCTGGGGCAAGGCTGTCTGCTGGCGCGACGATTGGTCCAAGGCGGTGCACGGTTCGTCGAAGTCTCCTACGGGGGCTGGGACATGCACCAGGACATCTATTCGCGGCTGAATGATCGAGCCGGACACTTGGACACCGCGCTGGGGATCCTGCTGAAAGACTTGCACCGCACCGGATTGCTGGACGAAACCCTGGTCGTGCTGACGACCGAGTTCGGACGCAAACCGTCGATCAACGTCAACGGCGGGCGTGATCACCACCCCGGCGCGTTTTGTTCGCTGTTGATGGGGGCCGGCATCAAGGGCGGCCAGGTTTACGGGGCGAGCGACAAAAAGGGATTCTCGGTCGACAAGGACCACGTTTCGGTCAGCGATTTCAACAAGACGATCGCTGCGGCGGCCGGTTTACCGCTGCAGAAAGAGCAATTCGCACCCAACGGACGCCCCTTCAAGATCGGCGGCAACGGCGATCCGATCGCCGCGTTACTAGCGTGACCGAATGTGTCCGGCGCCCCCTGATACTTCTTTCGCAAGCAGACAACTGCCCGCGACGGACGATTCGGCCGACCCAAAATGCCGTGTCCGGTTTGCATACCAACCTTCAGGGGGACAAGCCATGAAAAACGTATTACGACGCGCCATGTTCGATTCGGAAACTTTTGTCATCGAAATGGTCTATTCCGATTCCAAAGGAAACCGCACCCGACGAATCGTCAGCCCGATTCGATTCGTCGGGACCGATCGCTTCTTAGCGCTGTGTCTGTGCCGCGAAGAACCTCGTCAGTTCTACTTGTCGCGGTGCGAAGATGTGCGGCTGATCCCGGCCGCCGAAGTCATCATGCCGATGCCGATGCAGACGATCGAACCGGCTACGCCCGTTCCCGCGGTTCCCGCCACCAGCGTTTGCAACGCCGGCGTGGCCTGTCTGGCTTAGGGCTCTGACATTCTTAATGTTGGGGGTTGCGTTGGTCGAGCGGAAAAGGGGGCAGGTACCAAAAACCAAATGGCCCAAAGGGTGCTTCGCATTTTTGGTACCTGACCCCTTTTCCGCGGCCCACAAACTATCCGTGGGTTCGCGCTGCCATCCGTGGGCCCAATAATGGTTTCATCGTCCCGCAAGTGACAGCCTGACCCTCAGCCTCCTCCGCGCATGCCGATTCCCGTCCGCGAAACCTTTCCCAGCGACCGCGAGGACTTGATCGTCCAGGTGACCGATGACGGCAGCTTGACGCTGGTGCGTGCCGGCAGCGACGACGCTTTTCACAGCGGGTGCGGCGCGGCGTCGGAAACCCGGCACGTCTACTTGCGCAACAGCGGTGTGGCGGAGCGACTGGGCGGTCAACAGCCGACGCGGGTGCTGGAGATCGGCCTGGGAACTTCGATGGCGATGTTGATGACGCTCGACGCCGCCGTCGTCCAAGACGCGGTGCTGGATTATGTCGCCATCGAAACGGACTGGATCGGCGCGGCGACACTGCAATACCTGAAGCCTCACGATTGGACCTCCCGGCCCGGCCTCGTGGATGCCTATTTGGACTTTCGCCGCTCGCTTCCAGACGAGGTGCCGCCGGGAACATACCGTTGGCGACTCGATGCACGTCGAAACGTGACGATCGAAGTTGCGGATGTTCGCCAATGGAGTCATGAATCCGAACGCCCGTTTGATGCGATCTACTACGATCCGTTTTGCTGCGAGAGCGCACCGGAACTTTGGACGTGCGATTGTTTTCGATCAATGCGTCGGGTCATCCGTGACACCGGCAAACTGACCACCTACAGTTGCAGCCGCCCCGTTCGAGACGCTTTGGAGCAGGCCGGATGGCAGGTCCAACGTGTTCCCGGGCCGGTGGGCGGAAAACGCGAAGTCATCATCGCGTCGCCGGTCTAGCTGCTAAACTCTCTGCGTGTTGCTTGGTCCACACCATTGCCAGAGAACGGTCCTTCACGATGCCACGCCCGCGACTGCGAAACCTGCCCGTCATCCTGTTGTTCGTCTTAGCACTCTCGCCGCTGCGGTCGGTCGCGGGTGATCGCCCGAACGTCGTGCTGATCATGACCGACAATCACGGCGCATGGACACTTGGCTGTTACGGCAATCGCGACATCCGCACGCCGAACATTGACCGTCTGGCATCCGAAGGCACGTTGTTCACCCGCGCGTTCGCGTCCAACCCTGTTTGCTCGCCGACGCGTGCAACGTTCTTGACCGGGTTGTTGCCCTCGCAACACGGCGTGCATTGCTTTCTCGGCGGCGGGCGTTTGCAAGTCGGTCCCGATGCACGTTGCACGCTCGATCAAGTGACCTCGCTGCCAGAGGTCTTGCGCGATTCGGGCTATGCCTGCGGATTGGTCGGCAAGTGGCACCTCGGTGACAACCTGCGTCCCCAAGAAGGTTTCGACGACTATTGGATCACCATGCCCCACGGCGGCACGAGTACGTTTTACGATGCGCAAATCATCGAAGACGGAAAGATCCGCAAGGAGCCCGAATACCTGACCGATTTCTGGACCAAGCACGCGGTTGGTTTCATCGAGTCACAGACACAGCAAGACGATCCGTTCTTTCTGTTCCTCTCTTACAACGGTCCGTATTCACTGAGCCGATTGCTGCTTCGCGAAGGCCGCAATCGTCACGCGGAATATTATGCCGACAAGGACTTGCTGTCGTTCCCACGCGAGCCGACGCATCCTTGGCAATTCAGCAACCGTGACTACCACAACAACCCGGTTTCCATCCGGCGTGTCGCGACGGAAGTCAGTGGCATCGACGACGGCGTCGGTACGGTCATGGAAACGCTGAAACGCTGTGGAATCGATGACAACACCATCGTGGTCTTTGTCGCCGACCAAGGTTGGGTCGGTGGCCAGGGCGGCTTTTTCGGAATGGGCGACCACACGCGGCCCGTCACCGCCCGCGACGGCACGATGCGGATCCCCATGATCTGGCGTCATCCGGGCGGGATTCGATCCAATGCCAAAACCGATCGGATGGTCACCAACTATGACTTCATGCCGACGTTGTTGAAGTATTTGAATTTGGCGGACAAAATGCCGTCCAGTCCGCCATCGCCCGGCAACGATTTCAGCGCAGAACTGACCGGCGCGTCGGACGGGACGGGGTCTGAAAAACCGGTCTTCTACGAGTTCGAAGGTCTGCGTTGCATCCGCACCGAACGTTGGAAGTACATTCACCGTCATCCCAACGGCCCCCACGAACTCTACGACTTGGAATCGGATCCCGATGAGTTCTATAATCTGGTCGACGACACGACGCATCGTGCAACAGCCGCCGAATTAAAAAGTCAGCTCGATGCGTTCTACGATCGTCACGCCGTCGAACGATACGACATGTGGAACGGCGGCGGTTCGCAAACGAGACTCTTCGTCGGAATCGATGAAGAACTCGCGCAGTCCGAACCGGTTCCGCCACCGCCACGACCGACGGCGTTTCAACTGGCGGAGATCCAAGTGCCCGAAGGCTTTTCGGCGGAACTCGTCGCCGGGCCTCCGTTGGTCACGCATCCCACGATGGGATGTCTGGACGACCGAGGGCGACTGTTCATTTGCAACAACGCCGGGGTGAACCTGAGTGCGGAAGAGCTGGAGGAACAATTGCCCAATGCCATCCGCATGCTTGAAGACAGCGATGGCGACGGACACTTTGATCGGTCGACGGTGTTCGCCGACAAAATGACGTACCCGATGGGAGGCGTCTGGCACGATGGAGCGTTGTACGTCGCCTCGCCGCCCAACATTTGGCGACTGGAAGACACCGACGATGATGGCGTCGCCGATCTCCGCGAAAAGATCGTGACGAAATTCGGCTACACCGGGAACGCCGCCAGCATCCATGGATGCTTCTTCGGACCCGACGGGCGTTTGTATTGGTGCGACGGTTATCACGGCCACGAATTCAAAGACGAAGACGGCAACATCACCAGCAAACGCGATGGTTCGTATTTGTTCTCGTGTCGCACCGATGGATCAGATGTTCGCATTCACTGTGGCGGCGGCATGGACAACCCGGTCGAAGTCGACTTTACCGAGGAAGGCGAAATGATCGGGAGCGTCAATATTCTCTACAACCGCCCACGCGTCGACGCACTGGTGCATTGGCTTTATGGCGGTGCCTATCCCCACCGAGAGCGTGTGTTGGAGGAATTGAAAGTCACCGGCGATTTACTCGGTCCGATCCATCGTTTCGGTCACGTCGCCGTCTCGGGGATCACCCGATACCGCAGCGGCGTCATTGATCATCGATGGCGTGATCAGTTCCTCGCCACGTTTTTCAATTCCGGCAAAGTGGTTCGCGTGCAACTGCAACGTAGCGGATCGACATTCGAAGCAACTCAGCAGGAATTGCTGGCGGGGACAAGTGACGATTTCCATCCCACCGATGTGATCGAAGACGCCGATGGCAGCTTGCTGGTCGTCGACACCGGCGGATGGTTTTATCGCGGTTGCCCGACATCTCAAATGTCGAAACCCGATGTCCTGGGAGGTATCTACCGCGTTCGTCGCGATGGCATGACGACGCAAGTCGATCCCTGGGGCAAGCGGATCAAGTGGGAGTCCTTGTCGGACACCGCTTTGATCCGGCATCTCAATGACACCCGGCACCGGGTGCGAGAGCGGGCGATCAGCGAATGTGCGCGGCGCGGCGAGCGGGTCGTGCCGGCATTGGCGAGATCGATGAAGAGCGACATCCGGGTCCGCCAAAACGCGCTCTGGGCGTTGACGCGAATCGTCGGTGACGATGGTTCGCTGAGTGCCGCACGGGCGGCGATTCGCATTGCATTGGACGATCGTGACCCGAGCGTCCGTCAAATCGCCTGCCGATCGATCGCCACCTACCCCGACGCCGACGCGGTTGCTGAATTGATCCAGCGACTGGCCAGCGATGTGCCGCCGGTACGCCGTGAAGCTGCCACAGCACTCGGCCGCATCGGGCATGCCGATGCCGCGGACGCATTGATCACCGCGTTGGCTGAAGGTCGTCAACTGGATCGATCACTCGAACACGCCATCACCTACGCACTGATCGAAATCAATGATCTCGACGCCTTGCAGAGCGGATTGAGTCATGCTTCACCGCGCGTGCGGCGTGTGTGTTTGGTGGTGCTCAATCAAACCGATGGCGTTGTGGTCCCGTCTGACACGGCAGCCGAGATGCTTGATACCGACGACACAGATTTGCAACGGACAGCGGCCGCCATCCTGTCCCAACGGGCGCGGGCGGCAACACTCGACGAGCATCCAAACGCGGGACTGGCCGCGACCGCAACGCTTGTTGCTGAACGTATCCGTCACTGGTTGGCAGAGCCGGATGCGGCGTCGTCCCGCTCGTCGCTGATCATCGAACTCGCGTCCGCTTTCGCGGTGACCGAACCGGTGGCCGAAGAGATGGGGCGGAGACTCAGCGATTCGGAGCCCCTCCAATCTCGCGAGTTGCTGTTGACTGCGATCGCCCGAAGCGACGATCCGAGTCTTCATCCGAGTTGGAAGGAACCGTTGACCCGTGCGTTGCAATCCGATCAGACGGAGGTCGCACGCCTTGCCATCGCTGCTGTGGCAGCCATCCAGACTGACGCTTTTGATGAGACGTTGGTTGCGATCAGCCGTGACGAAACGCAATCGGGGATCAAACGGGTCAGCGCCTTGGCGGCGGTGGAAAACAACGCGGCATCCTTGAGCGGCGATCGGCTGGCAATTCTATTGGAATTGCTCAGCGGCGGTGCGCCCACCGAAGCGAGCCAGGTGGCGCAGATGATCTCCACGTCTCGGCTTAGCCCGGATCAGTTGCAGACGCTGGCCCCCTACCTGTCGAGCGCCGGCCCGGCCGCACTGCGTGACCTGATCCGACCCTACGGCCGCGCGCTCCAAGTCGACGTCGCCGAAGCCTTCTTGGAGGCGCTCGAGACGGCACGCAGCTTCGATCGTCTGCCCGCCACCGAGGTCTCCGACGTGATCAAGCGATTCCCCGCCGAATTATTGCCTCGCGCAAACGCATTGCTCGATCGGCTGGAATCGCTTGACGATCAACGGATACAGAAACTGGATCGATTGATTCCGCTGGTGCGAGACGCCGATCCGGAGCGTGGTCGAGCGGTGTTCGCTTCGGAAAAATCGAAGTGTGCCACGTGCCATCGCGTCGGAGCGGTTGGCGGGACGATTGGTCCCGATCTGACAACGATTGGAGTCAACCGGTCGGTGCATGATCTGATGGAGTCGATCGTTTTTCCGTCGGCAAGCATCGTGCGGCAATATGAATCGCACACGGTTTTGACCGATTCGGGTCAGGTCTATTCCGGCGTGATCACTCGCGAGACACGCGATTCGATTCATCTGCAACAGCAAACCGGAGATCCGATCGTGATCGGACGCGACACCATCGACGAACTTTCACCGAGCACGGTTTCGATCATGCCCCAAGGTCTGGAAACAACGCTCAGCGAACAAGAACTCGCCGACCTGGTGGCTTGGTTGAGGGATCTGGGAAAGTTGTAACGAGCTGACCTCTTTTCCGCTCGCAAGATCCAGCCCTAATCCAGCTTTGCCAAATCGGCGCGTGTGTCTTCGTACGTCGCTTGGAACTCCAACGCCCTTGGATCGGGATCTTTGCCCCAGATCTGGCAGGCTTTTGCGTAGAGTTCCGGCCACCAGTTGTGATGCTGCGTCAGGCCTTGGTCGCGGTAGGACTTCCAATGGCTGAGCACCTTGGACCAGCAATCATCGCCGTAGTCGAGGGCCTCCTTGAGTGTCTTGTATCGCGGCACGTACCAACGGCGGCCGATTTGAGCGTGCAGGACTTCATCGGCCCAATCGAAATCTTGGAACAGGGCGGACAGCGGATCGCCGCTCTCGTTGGCGACCTCCCATTCGTAGCGTTTTCCGTTGCGCGGCATCAGGTTTTGTTCGATGAAAAACAGGACCCCGTGCCGTTGGCGAGCGTCGAGTTGCAGATTCAGATTGCGCGACCAGGTGAAATTAATCGGGATGGTTCGCCAATCGATTCCCAATGCGACAAAGCCGACTTCGCCCATCATCGCGTGTCGGGCTTCGTCCCACAGTTGACGTGACATCTCCATGTGGAATTCCCAGGGTTCTTCGTCGCGCAGTTCGACCAGGATGCTGGCCATCATTTCCGGCACATCGATTTCGCGAAGCCGTTTGTAGTACATCATCAGCGTCTTGTCTTGCGCCGAGAACTGTTCGTCGTACAAGAAGACTTCCGGGTTGACGCCGGCGTTGTAGGGGTCGCGAAAGCGTTCGTCGCGGCGCGGTTCCTTGTCGTACTGGTAGGGTTGGGCGCTGTGCCAAGGCTCGGGGACCGATTCGTCGCTGGCTTCGACGCCGTCGAGTTGACCTGCGGCTTGCAGACACCGGTTCAAGTGTCCGATCCAGGGCTCGCGGTCGGCTTGCGTGGAATCGTCGTCCAAACAGCGGAGTGCTTCGGTGCCGAAGGTGACGACGTCTTGGAGTTCAAACGCGATCAGCTTGGCGACGCGAACGGTCGGCGCGTCGGCCAGCGGATGCGCATCGGTTTGCAATCGCCGGCAAGCGTCGCACGCCGCGGGCAGGACGACGCCATAGATGCCGGCGAGCAAATCAGGCGTCGACGGTGCCGCGATCACTTCGTCCATCAAACGCTCAAGTGCCGGATCGGGAATCACGTCCAGTCCCAGCGGCGGTTCTCGCATCTCACCGACACGACGACGGATCAACGACACCTGTTCGGCGCACAGGTATGCGTGGTAGCTGAACGCCGTCTTCAATTCGTAGATCGGCTCCGCGGTGATCTTGGCGGTCAACGTTTCATGCAAACGCTTCAGGACGTAGTGAAGCCGTTTGAGCCGTCGCAAGCTTTGATCGAGATCCCACGTGCCATCGACCGCACGCGCCATCGAACAAAGTCCGGCCAGCGGCGGGATGCCACGGTAGGATTCGTAGTCGCCATGATCACGCATTGTTTTTTCTCCCCCAAGTACCACGACACTCTCTCCGCTTCGCTAAAGTGTAAACTGGATGACGCCGTGAAACCGGCCGCGGAAAAGGGGGCAGGCACCAAAAACCAAATGGCCCAAAGGGTGCTTCGCATTTTTGGTGCCTGACCCCTTTTCCGCTGACCCCTTTTCCGCTCGACCCTTGATCCTCTCGCCCGCAATCGACGATGTCACTGCCCACCAACCCCGCCAATCATCCGACCGATCCCGCCAAACCGCTCGAGGACCTCGATGACTGGGAGGCGGACTTGGTGCGACGCTATCCCGAACCGAACAAGCCGGCCGAAGCGTTTCGAAATTATGGCGAAGACACGAAGCCCGGCGTCCGTGAATTCTATCAGCTCAATCACCGGCATCAGACCTACGACTTTGTGCAACAGAAACGAAAGCAGTTTCTGCCGCTGCGACATCGCAAGATGACTGTTTGGGAGGCGATGGAGTATCTGAACCAATTGGTCGACGAAAGTGATCCCGACACGGACCTTTCTCAGATCGAACATCTGTTGCAGACCGCTGAATCCATTCGCGCCGACGGTCATCCCCGCTGGTTCATCCTGACGGGATTGATCCACGATCTCGGCAAAGTGTTGTGCCTATTCGGTGAACCCCAATGGGCGGTGGTCGGAGACACGTTTCCTGTCGGTTGCCGGTTTTCCGATCGGATCGTGTTCCCCGAATTCTTTGCCGAGAACCCCGATTCGAGCGATCCGCGATACAACACCGAGTACGGCGTCTATTCGCCAGGCATCGGGCTCGACAACGTGTTTCTCTCCTGGGGACACGACGAGTACTTGTACCACGTCGTCAAAGATCGGTTGCCCCCAGAAGCACTGGCAATGATCCGTTACCATTCATTTTATCCTGGTCATCGAGAATCGGCGTATGACCATCTGATGAGTGATCACGACCATCGGATGTTCAAGTGGGTGCGGGCCTTCAACCCGTATGACCTGTATACCAAAAGCGATAGCCGGCCCAATGTTGACGCCTTGCGACCCTTCTATGAAGAACTGATTAATGAGTTCCTTCCGGGGACGCTCGATTGGTAACCTTTGATCCGAATCCGGTATCTTGCGGCCCGGTCGTGTCGCCCTTTTTCTTGCCGAGCGGTTGTCGCGACATCGACGTGATCAATCCGGTCCACCGAGTTCCCTGCCGTGCCCTCCACCGATTCTGACATCGCCTCGGCAGACGTTCCTTCCGACGGCAGCAACCCCCGCTCGCGACTGTTGCTGGCCGCGGTTGCGGCGTTCAGCACGTACTTTTGCATGTACGCGTTTCGCAAGCCGTTCACCGCGGGAACGTACGAGGGGCAGGAGCTGCTGGGGATGGGGCTGAAATCGGTGCTGGTCATTTCACAACTGGCCGGCTACATGATTTCCAAGTTTGTCGGCATCAAAGTCGTCTCGGAGATGCGGCGTCATCGACGTGCCGTCGCCATTGTGGGGTTGATCGTAACGGCGGAACTGGCGTTGGTCGGTTTTGCCTACGCGCCGCTCGTCCTCAAGGCCCCCTTGTTGTTCTTGAACGGTTTTCCGTTGGGGATGGTGTTTGGGCTGGTGCTGTCTTATTTGGAAGGCAGGAAACAGACCGAGGCGTTGTCGGCGGCGTTGTGTGCGAGTTTCATCATCGCGTCCGGTGTGGTGAAGTCCGTCGGACGGTGGATCATCCAGGACTGGGGCGTCAGCGAGTTTCAGATGCCGATGCTGGTCGGATTGATTTTCTTGCTGCCCCTGTTGGTCTCGGTCTGGTTGCTCCAGTCCACACCGCCTCCCGATCCAACGGATCGCCGACACCGCAACGACAGAAATGCGATGACCCGCCAGGATCGTCGTCGATTTTGGTTGGAGTACTGGCCGGGGTTGTCGCTGTTGATTTTTGTCTACGTGGCGTTGACCATCATTCGAACCGTACGAGACGATTTCGCGGTAGAAATCTGGCGCGACCTGGGGGTCGGCGATACGCCTTCGATTTTTGCCCGATCGGAGATGGTCGTCGCCTTGGTGGTCACGATGTTCAACGCGTTTGCCGTTTGGATCCGTCACAACATGGCGGCGGTGCGCATCGTGACGATCGTGATGTGCGGTGCATTTTCAATCGTCGGTGCGTCGGCGCTAATGCAGTCCGGCGGTCTGATCTCTCCGTTCGTGTTCATGGTTGCGTGCGGCGTGGGCATGTACGTCCCCTACGTCGCGTTTCACACCACCGTCTTCGAACGGCTGGTCGCGGCGTCGCGTCATCCTGCCAATGTGGTGTTTTTGATGTACGTTGCCGACGCCGTCGGGTATCTGGGTTACGCATTGGTGTTGTCGATCCGAATGACGCTCCCCTCGCCGGATTCGGTCATGCCGTCCTTTCGGATGCTTCTGCTGGTTTCAAGCTTTATCTCGATCGCCGTTTTGTGTTTATCGCTACGTTATTTCCGCGCGGTCATCGAGGTCGACGATACGGCAGCGGACGTGGGGCGGAATCGGATGGCGTCGAATTCCGAACCGGTGGAAACCGTCGAAGTGGGACGCGGCCATGTCTGAACGTCGTCTGACCACGCCATCACCGATGCAACCCCAAATGTGTCGAGCGGCGGTCTTTCACCGCGCCGGTCAACCTCTTTCGATGGAGGAGTTTCCGCGACCGAGTCTGTTGGCCGGTGAAGCCCTGGTTCGGATTCGGCTCTGCACGATTTGCGGCAGTGATCTTCATACGTTGAAAGGGTTGCGCATCGAACCAACGCCCTCGATCTTGGCCCATGAGGTTGTCGGTGAAATCGTCGAACTCGCCGATCCCGGTCCGAGGGACGTGGAGGGGCAACCGCTTGGAATCGGTGATCGTGTCACGTGGTCGGTCTGCGTCAGCTGCTTTGAATGCGACCGCTGTCTGTCGGGGATGCCGCAAAAGTGCCGTCAGGTGGTGAAATATGGCCATTCGGTCGCCGACGGTCGCGAGGCGCTCAGCGGCGGGCTGGCCGAGTACATTCTGCTGCGACGCGGCACGACGATCGCCAGGTTGCCGGCCGAGCTACCGGACGAAGTGGCCAGCCCGATCAATTGTGCCACGTCCACCATCGCGGCGGCGTATCGGATGGCGGGCGACGTTTCCGATCAAAGGATCTTGATATTCGGCGCCGGCATGCTGGGATTGACGGCTGTCGCACTGGGCAAAGAATCGGGCGCGAAGCAGGTGGCGATTTGCGACGTCGACCCGCAGCGGCTGGAGCTTGCCAAACGGTTTGGCGCGACGGACGCCCTTTCAGTGGACTCGATCGGGGCAACCCAAGTACCCTTTGATGTCATCTTGGAATGTTCCGGTTCGCCCGACGCGATCGAAACGGCGTGTCGAGTCGGCGACGTCGGTGCACGCGTGATCTTGGTCGGTTCGGTGATGGAATCACGGCCGGTGCAGCTGGATCCGACCAGCATCGTTCGCAAGTGGTTGTCGATCATCGGTGTCCACAACTACGCGCCCGTTGATTTGCGCAGCGCGATCGATTTCATCAGCCGATGCCACCACAAGTACCCGTTCGCCGAACTCGTTGCACGGACGTTTGACCTGTCGGAGACCAACGCGGCGATCGAATACTCCATTGAGCATCGCCCGATCCGCGTCGCGGTACGACCAAAGTCGCCGGCCTGAAAACCCCGCCGCTGGAACGATTCGCCGAATTCCTGACGCGGGAACTCGATGCCGAGGGTTCGGCGTAAAGGGCTTTTGCGGTTTTTTGTGCACGTCCCCGCTCGCTTCGGGCTCTCCTGACCGGTAGACAATGATTTGCAACCGCGTCGGGAACGTACCAATCGCCTAGGAGCCTCTCCCATGAGCCCCCGTAGCAATCTCAAGAAGCCGCTTCTGTATTTATTGATCGGATCCGTCCTGTTGAGCGCGCTGTTGGGGATCGTATTGGTCCTGCGGGGCAACTGGGGATGGCTGGAGGTCCGGGTGATCTTGACCACGGTGATCTTCGCGGTGGCCAGCGTTTGCGGGTTGGCCTGTGACCTTTCCCGGACGCCGTCGGGATTGAACCTGATGCCCAAGTCCGGGTTGGTGCTAACGGCGGTGACGACCGCGTTGATGTTGTTTGGGATCTGGATCGAAGTCGGTTCGGAAGCCTACTGGAAAACGACGACGGTGTTGATTTCGATCGGGATCGCGACGATCCACGTTTCGCTGCTGTCGATCGCCAAGCTGGCCAGCCGATTTCGCTGGGTTTATTTCCTCGGAACCCAGATCATCTTTGGTTTGGCCCTGTTGATCGCGACGGTCATCGTCTTCGAAATCAACTCGGAACTGTTGTGGCGATTTCTCGCAGCCCACTCAATTGTCGTCGCCGCGATCTCGATTGTGATTCCGATCCTGCACCGGATCAGCAAGACCGACGCCAACCGGGGCGATCTGCTGATGCCGGTCGAAGCGAGGAACGTCGAATCGATCGACCAACAGATCGCTCAATTGGAAGAACGCCTCGCCCAGCTCAGAACGCTGCGAGCGCAACTCGTCGGCGGGACACTCTCGTAATGTGTTTCCGGTGCAGGTGGAACAAGGTGGCAGGAGCCATTTTGGTAGGGTGGGTTGTTATTGAGTTACCTGTCCGAATTTGAATTGCTCCTGATCCCTCTTTCATGTGCAATCGCTAGAAGAAAGCGGTGAAATCTAGCTGGGGCGAATTGGTCCCACTCAACAAGTAAGTTCTTTGAATTGTCCCAGTCCGTATGCAGACAGACGTTGGGCAGATGGCTGGGGGTCAAAAAATTCGTTGGTCAAAAAATGGAGCAACCTTGCAGCAACGACTCCGCGATCACTTGGACGATGCCGAGCTCTCTGAATTGATACGGGAGTTGGATTCCCGGACGTTCGGAAGCTAGAATAGTGGCATGAAAGAGCAATTGACCAAGCTGTTGACCGCGATCCCATTTCAGCCGTTTATCATCAAGATGAGCAACGGGGAGCAATGGGAGGTCAAGCACCCCGAGAATCTGGCCGTCGGCAAACACTTCATGGTCCTGATCGAGCCGGAAACCGACCGCACCCACGACCTGTATTTGCTTCACGTCGTCGGTTTCGAGCGACAACCAAGCGTGCCGATGTAGGCGGATGGACCCTGTCTCGAAGCGTTGCGATGACGGAGGTGAAAAAGGGTCAGGAGCCGTTTTGGTAGAATGGGGTGTTTTGGAGTTGCCTGTCCGAATTTGAATTGCTCCTGATCCCGATTTCATGTGCGATCGCTAGAAGAAAGCGGTGAAATCTAGCTGGGGCGAATTGGTCCCACTCAACAAGTAAGTTCTTTGAATTGTCCCCGTCGGCATGCAGACAGAGCTGGGGCAGATGGCTGGGGTCAAAAGATTCGTTGGTCAAAAAATGGAGTCACCTCGCAGCGACGATTCCTCGGTCACCACCATTTTTTTACCATTCTCCGACGTGGACCGAGACCTAGCACACGAACGTGTCTGCGGCCAAAGGCTTTGACGGGAAGGAACGAAATCTTCCTACCTCCAAGATTTTCCTACCTCCAATCTCCGACCAGACGCCACTGAAAGAGAGAAGGCAAATCAATTCAATCCGTCTTCGTCACCAGAACTGTTAAACTACCGTTCCAGTCATCCATTTCACTTTTTCAGGCGGACACGATGGGCGTTGTTGTTGCATTGGACCAGGGGACGACAAGTTCACGAGCGATCGCGTTTGAGCAATCGGGGGCGGTGTTGGGCGTCGCCCAGCGTGAATTCACGCAACATTACCCCCGGCCCGGTTGGGTCGAACATGATGCCAACGAAATCTGGGAATCACAGCTCGCCGTCGCCCAGGAGTTGATGGCGTCCTGTGGTCTGGCGGCAGACGACCTGGCGGCAATCGGGATCACCAACCAACGCGAAACGGTTTTGCTGTGGGATCGATCCACGGGCGAGCCGATTCATCACGCGATCGTCTGGCAAGACCGGCGGACGTCGGAATTCTGTGATGCACTCCGCGACCAAGGTCATTCAGATCTGATTCAGTCCAAGACGGGGCTTCTGATCGATGCGTACTTTTCGGCGACCAAAATTCGTTGGTTGCTGGACCAGGTGCCGGGCGTCAGGGCGCGGGCGGAACGCGGCGAGATCGCGTTCGGCACGATGGATAGCTGGTTGATTTGGAAACTGACCGGCGGTCGTGTTCATGTCACCGATATCACGAACGCTTCACGCACGATGTTGTTGGACATCGCGACCGGTCAGTGGGACGATGAGCTGTTGGAATTGTTGAAAATTCCCGCAGCGATCTTGCCCGAAGTGCTTCCGTCGAGCCATGTGTATGGCGAGACCGAAACGCAGTGGTTCGGAGGACCGATCAAGATCGCCGGTGCCGCCGGTGACCAGCAGTCTGCGCTGTTCGGTCAGAACTGCACGCGTCATGGGATGGCTAAAAACACCTACGGAACCGGCTGTTTCATGCTGATGAATATCGGCGACCAACCGCTGGTGTCCAAGCACCGGCTGTTGACGACGGTTGCCGCCAGTACGTCTGCGAAACGCGAGTATGCGCTCGAAGGTAGCGTGTTCGTCGCCGGTGCCGCCGTCCAGTGGCTGCGCGACGGGTTGGGGATCATCCAGTCGTCTTCTGAAATCGAACCCCTGGCCCGCAGCGTGCCCGATAGCGACGGCGTCTATGTCGTTCCGGCGTTGGCGGGACTGGGGGCTCCGCACTGGGATTCCTACGCCCGCGGAACCATTGTGGGGTTAACGCGTGGGACCAATCGCGGGCACATCGCGCGGGCGACGTTGGAAGGGATCGCCTATCAAGTTGCCGACGTGTTGGACGCGATGCAGCAGGACGCCGGAATCTCGATCGAGGAGCTGCGTGTCGACGGCGGCGCCTCGGCGAACGATCTGTTGATGCAATTCCAGGCCGACATCATGAAGACTCCCGTGGTCCGTCCGCAGATGACGGAGACGACATCGATGGGGGCGGCCTATCTGGCCGGACTGGCGGTCGGTTTTTGGCAGGATCTGGACCAGATCGCTTCGATCTGGAAAACCGAACGTGTGTTTGAACCGGCGATGTCGGACGCGGACGTGTCGCTGCGAAGAGAGCGATGGGCCGAGGCGCTTGAACGTTCCAAATCATGGCAACCGGAGCAGCACCATGACGCGACTTGATCGGCCCGAATCGCTCGCCAAAATCCGTGACCGTCAAACACCGTGGGACATCGCGGTGATCGGCGGTGGGGCGACCGGTGTCGCCGTCGCACTCGACGCCGCCAGTCGTGGGTTGGACGTCGTGTTGCTGGAGCGATTCGATTTCGGAAGCGGGACGTCCAGCCGTAGCACCAAACTGGTGCACGGCGGCGTGCGGTATCTGAAACAAGGCAACGTGACGCTTGTTCGTGACGCACTTCGTGAACGATCGTTGTTGCTCGAAAACGCGCCTCATCTGGTTCACGACCAAACATTTTTGATTCCCTGCCGCAACCTTTGGCAATGGATGTTTTATGGCATCGGTCTGAAAGTCTATGACCTGCTCGCCACACGCAACCGGTTCGGCCGTTCCCAGCGCATCTCCGCGCGGCGGGCGCTCGAACTGTCGCCGGCGTTGCGGAAAGAGTGTTTGCGTGGCGCGGTGCTTTACCATGACGGCCAATTTGATGACGCGAGATTATTGATCGACATGGCCCGTGCGGCGGCACAGCACGGAGCCACCTTGGCCAATCACATGGCTTGCACCGGATTCATCAAAGACGACCAGGGCTTGGTCGGCGGCGTGGTTGCGACCGACGAGGAATCGGGGCAACGGTTCGAGATCGCGGCCAGGTCGGTCGTCAACGCGGCCGGCCCGTTTTGTGACGCGGTTCGATTGCTCGACGATGCGGAGTGCCAGCCAATGGTTGCCGCCAGCCAAGGGATCCATCTGGTGTTGCCCAAGGAACTCTATCCCGGCGAAACCGCCATGATCGTTCCCAAAACCTCCGACGGACGCGTGATCTTTTTTGTCCCCTGGCACGATCACATTCTGGTCGGAACCACCGACACTGCGATCCCCGACGCCGTTGCCGAACCGTCGCCCCAACCGCAAGAGATACAGTTCTTGTTGGAGACCGCGGCGGAGTACTTGTCGCGACCTCCGACGATCCACGACGTGCTGAGCATTTTCACGGGCATCCGACCGCTGGTCAAAGGCGACAAGTCCTCGCGAACGGCATCGCTTTCGCGAGATCACGTGATCCGGCTCTCGACGTCGAAACTGATCACGATCACCGGAGGGAAGTGGACCACGGTGCGAAAGATGGCCGAGGACTGTGTCGACAAGGCGATTGAAACGGGCGATCTGTCCGCCACGCCGTGCGTGACCGAATCGCTGCGGATGGAGGGGGCCGATCAATCTTCGATCGACCAGTTGGAACAGGACGATCCCGCGTTGGCCCAGCCGGTTCATCCGTCGCTGGACATGCGTCGTTCCCAAGTGGTTTGGGCGGTCCGCAACGAAATGGCACGAACGGTCGAAGATGTCCTGGCCCGCCGCACCCGGACACTGTTTCTCAACGCCCAGCTTGCATTGGATGCGGCACCCACAGTCGCGGAGATCTTGTCCGACGAATTGGGAACCGATTCGGCGTGGCGTGACGAACAACTCGCGGCGTTTGAGGCTGTTGCCCGGCATTACCTTCCGACGTAACGGGATTCGCAAGCTGGAAGCTTACGCCACTTGCGAGCTGAACGGACTCCGATGGAAATGGTATCCTAGATGCGCCAGAAGGTTGGGGGTTTCCCATCCGTTGCATTCGAAGGGACAGGCGGCAAATGAAAGTTGGCATCACCAAGGAAATTGATCCCGGGGAGTGTCGTGTGGCGGCGACACCTGAAACGGCACGACGGATGATCCAGAAGCTCGGGTTCGAGGTTTTGGTGGAATCCGGTGCGGGGGATGCCGCGAGTTTTCATGACGAGAGCTATCGCGAAGCCGGCTGTACCCTTTGCGATGAAGCGGCCGAGATCTGGACGGAAGCCGACATTGTGCTGAAGGTCCGCCGGCCGCAGGATCGAGAGATCGAACAGCTGCGGGCGGGGCAAACACTGATTTGTTTCTTGGCACCGGGCCAGAACGAAGCGTTGTTGCAGAAGATCGCTGCTCGGCAGGCGACGGCGTTGGCGATCGAAGCGGTGCCACGGATCAGCCGGGCACAGAAGTTGGACGCATTGAGCTCGATGGCGAACATCGCGGGGTACCGGGCCGTCGTCGAAGCGGCCGGGCTGTTCGGGCGTTTCTTTACCGGCCAGATCACCGCGGCCGGAAAAGTCCCGCCGGCCAAGGTGTTGGTCATCGGCGCGGGCGTCGCGGGACTGGCCGCGATCGGGACCGCCAGGGGATTGGGGGCCATCGTACGCGCCTTCGACGTGCGTCCCGAAGTTGCTGATCAGGTCAAAAGCATGGGCGCCGAATTCCTGATGTTGGAATTCGAGGGCGACGAGCACGGCGGCACTTCGGGCGGCTATGCCAAAACGATGAGCAAGGAATTCATCGATGCCGAGATGGCACTCTTTACCGCCCAGGCCAAAGAGGTCGACATCATCATCACCACGGCACTCATCCCCGGCAAACCGGCGCCGAAATTGATCACGCACGAAATGGTCCGTTCGATGCGTCCGGGCAGCGTGATCGTCGATTTGGCCGCCGAACAAGGCGGTAATTGCGAGGCGACGATTCCCGATGAGGTGACCAAGGTCGAAGGCGTGCACATCGTCGGCTACCGCGATCTGACCAGCCGATTGGCACACACGTCCAGCCAGCTGTATGGGACCAATCTTTATCACTTGTTGGACGAGATGGGCGGCGCGGAGAGGTTCAGCGTCGACATGACCGACGACGTGATCCGCAGTGCGACGGTCGTCAAGGACGGTCAGGTCACCTGGCCCCCGCCGCCGGTTTCCGTCTCCGCAGCCCCCAAAGAGAAAGTGGTGGAGTCGGTCGCACCGTCCGCCGTGGTGGAAAAGAAAATCGGGACCTTTGACATCGCCCTGATGGTGATCGCGGCGGTGCTGTTGGTCGGAGTCGCGTTGACGCGCGATCAGGGTTTCATCACCGATTTCACCGTCTTTCTGCTGGCCTGTCTGATCGGGTGGCAAGTGATTTGGAACGTGACCGCCTCGCTGCATGCCCCGTTGATGAGTGTCACTAACGCGATCAGCGGCATCATCATCGTCGGCGGGATGGTTCAAATCGGGGCGACCAACCCGGTCGCAGCATGGTTGGGCGGGTTGGCAATCTTTGTCGCGACGCTCAACATTGCCGGCGGCTTTCTGATCACGCACCGCATGCTCAGCCTATTTCGCAAGTGATGTGGCTGCACGTCTGATGTTGGATGTTCTGTTGTTTGGATGATCGTTTGCCCCCGTACATGAAAGACATGCCGTTTTCTCACCCACTCGTGATTGCTTCCGAGACGCTTCCCTTGAACCAGTCCCTGGCCACGGTCGCGTACATCGTGGCGGCGGTCCTGTTCATTTTCTCCTTGGCCGGGTTGTCCCACCAAACGAGTGCCAAGCGTGGCAATCTGCTCGGGATCATCGGCATGGTGCTGGCGGTCGGGGCGACCGTCTTTGGAGTGATGAACGGCGGGTACCTCTGGATGGCGGTCGCGATCTTGCCGGCGATCTTGATCGGTGCCCGGTTGGCCGCGCGTTTATCGATGGATCATCTGCCACAACTGGTGGCGATGCTGCACAGCTTTGTGGGATTGGCGGCCGTTTTCGTCGGCATCTCCAGCCACATCGAACCCGGGATCGCTGTCCCCGACGGCGAGATGCTGATTCACAAAATCGAGATCTACGTCGGCGTCTTCATCGGCGCGTTGACCTTCACCGGATCGATCGTCGCCTTCTTGAAATTGGCCGAACTTGTCGGTGGTCGAGCGGTGACGCTGCCCGGTCGCCACGTCTTGAACGTCGTCCTGATGCTCACCTGTGTCGGCCTGGGAATCTGGTACTGCCGTGTCGAGGGTGGTGATGCGCTGATACCGCTGTTGATCATGACCGCGATCTCGTCGCTGATCGGTGTTCACTTGGTGATGGCGATCGGCGGTGCGGACATGCCGGTGGTGGTTTCCATGCTCAACTCCTATTCCGGCTGGGCTGCCGCGGCGGCCGGATTCATGCTGAAGAACCACTTGCTGATCGTCACCGGCGCGCTGGTCGGCAGCTCGGGAGCGATTCTGTCGTACATCATGTGCGCGGCGATGAACCGAAGTTTTTTCAGCGTGATCATGGGCGGGTTCGGCAGCGGCGCGGGCGGGCCGGCCGCCGTGGTCGAGGGGACGACGAAGGAATTCAGCGTCGACGAGACGGTCGCGATGCTCGAAGAAGCACAAAGCATCGTGATCGTCCCGGGCTACGGCATGGCGGTCGCTCAAGCACAACATTCCCTTGCCGAAGTCGTCAAGACGCTGCTCAAACGCAACAAGGAAGTCCGTTTTGCCATTCACCCGGTCGCCGGACGCCTGCCCGGGCACATGAACGTGTTGCTGGCCGAAGCGAACGTGCCGTACGACATCGTCTTGGAAATGGACGAAATCAATGAAGACATGTCTGATACCGATGCGATCCTGGTGATCGGGGCCAACGATATCGTCAATCCAGCCGCACTGGATGATCCCAATAGCCCGATCGCGGGCATGCCGGTGATCGAAGTCTGGACGGCCAAAACCTGCGTGGTGATGAAACGCGGCATGTCCACCGGATACGCCGGTGTCGGAAATCCGTTATTCTTTAAAGACAACACGTACATGTTGTTCGGTGACGCCAAGGAAAACGTCGACGCGATCCTGCGAGGACTGCAACGTTAGGCCCTGGCCCGAAACCTTTGTCGGGGCTGGGATGTGGGATACGCTGCCAGTCTGTCGGCGCACATCGACCAGCCGGACGCCTTTTCGTTCTTGATCACCTCGCGGGGTACACAAATGATTCAAGAGATTAAGACCGCTGCGCTGGCGGCTATGGTCTGCCTCGTCGGTTTCACCAGCGTCATCGGTTTGACCAGCGTCGCTGCGGCCGAGGTTTCGACCACGTCGCTGCGTCAACAAACCCGGACACAACTGCGTCTGGAAGCGAACGCTACCGCAGGCCAAGCCAATGACGATGCCGTCGCCGCGCTTTGTGATTTGTATGTCGTTCTGCGAAGCGATCCACGTTACGCGACCAGCGAAATGCTCCAAGGCGACGCCGCGAAAGTACGGCGACGCCTACTGACCATCGCACGCCGAAAAGAAATTCAACTCGGTCGCAAAGAGATTCCCCGTCCCGCGGGGCTGTCTCAACAAGTCGATGCGGCGATTGAGTCGGCGATCAACACGGCGTCTAACGATTCAGCCGAGTCGACATCGCGCGCGACCGAGACGGGATCTGCCGTTGGGGCATCCGGCGGAGGAGCCGTCGGGGGTGCGGGATGGCAGCTGGTGGAATTGATCGAGCGGATCGTGGCACCCGATTTCTGGGAATCACGCGGCGGCGTCGGATCCATTCATTACTTTGCCATGCGGCGTGTCCTGGTCGTCCGAGCAACCAGCGATGTGCACCAACAGGTCAAAGATCTGTTGACGGCGTTGCGGTAGCGGGACAGTGTCCTGGTATTCCTTGTCACCTTGCGTTTCGGGTAGGCGGTCGTGGACGAGGCGACGAGTCCTTGCATTGCGTTTCGAGTAGGCGGTAGTGGACGAGGCGACGAGTCCTTGCCAAGATGCCGACTGCAGAGGACTCGTCGCCTCGTCCACTACCCGAAAAGCAGAGGACTCGTCGCCTCGTCCACTACCCGAAGAGCAGAGGACTGGTCGCCTCGTCCGCTACCCGAAAAGCAGAGGACTCGTCGCCTCGTCCACTACCCGAAGAGCAGAGGACTCGTCGCCTCGTCCACTACCCGAAAAGCAGAGGACTCGTCGCCTCGTCCGCTACCCGAAGAGCAGAGGACTCGTCGCCTCGTCCGGTACCCGAAGAGCAGAGGACTCGTCGCCTCGTCCACTACCCGAAGAGCAGAGGACTCGTCGCCTCGTCCACTACCCGAAAAGCAGAGGACTCGTCGCCTCGTCCACTACCCGAAGAGCAGAGGACTGGTCGCCTCGTCCGCTACCCGAAAAGCAGAGGACTCGTCGCCTCGTCCGCTACCCGAAAAGCAGAGGACTCGTCGCCTCGTCCACTACCCGAAGAGCAGAGGACTGGTGAACCAACATCATCCCCCTTCACGCCGCAAGACCATCCTCGCGGTTGCCGTCACGGTCTGGGTCGCGATTGCGGTCGGGCTGGTGTTCTTTGCCAAGACCTCGGTGGAAGGGACGCGGATCGAGTATCAGATCGAATCATCGGATGTTCGTGCGGATCAAATCGTCTCGGCTGTCGAGCGGCGGCTAAACGGGTTCTTCGATGGGGCGAAAGAGATCCGAGTGATTGAGGACGGCAGGAAACTGCAGATCGACTTGGAAACCACCGACAGCGCGCAGCTGGATGCGATCGCGACCCTGCTGCACCACGAGGGACATTTGCGATTTCTGGCGCTCGCCCAACCAGGACGCCACGACGCCGTGATCGATGCGGCGAGCGCTCAGATCGACAGCGGTGATCGTTCGCTGGAGGTTCGAGACGCGTCGGACGCCCTGGTCGGCCGATGGGCGTTGATCGATCAATCCATCGATCCGATGACGGGTTGGCCGAAGCCGAAGATCGAACCGCAGGGGTTGATCCTGCGAGATTTTAAAACCGGTGCGCTCGTCGACTTGGCGTCGTCGCTGCAAACTTCCGAGGGGCAAGTCGATGTGGGACAATGGATGTTCGACAACAACGTCACCGGATTGGAAGCTTTGGCGATCGTCGAACCGGACGTTCAGCTGGACGGTGATTCGCTCAGCTTCGCCGCGATAACCGAAGATGCAAACGGTCAACTGGCGGTTTCGCTGGAATTCACGACGCAGGGAAGCACCGCGTTGGAAACGTTGACCAAACGCTATGTACCGGTCGGTCAGCGGCAAACCAGGCTCGGGATCATCTTCGATGACGTCTTGATCACCGCGCCGAAGATTCTGCAACCGATCCGCAAGCAGGCAGTGATTACAGGCGACTTCGAAAAAGCCGAGGTCCAGACGATCATCGCCGTGCTCAAGGCCGGACGTCTGCCGATCGAGTTGCCCGAGCAACCCGTCAGGCGAGAACCGGTCACGCTGACCAAGCCGCTATTGCAGTGGCCGCTGTGACACGCATGGTTCAATCGTGGCAAGCGAGTAACGTGTGCCACCCAAGCGACGGCATCGGCAACTTGCAACTTTTTCGCAATGTCCAAAAAAATCGTTGACAGCGGATCGACCGACCGTCAGACTGACTTTGAAGTGTTAAAAATTTCTTGTCGGCGTTTTGGTCGAGGTGGTGTCGATGGGGGTGGAACAACTCAGTCGTCGCGAGCGGGAAATCGTCGACATCTTGTATGTCAAGGAGGAAGCGACCGCGGCTGAGGTGCGGCTCGCCATGACCGGTGATCCGTCCGATGCCACGGTCCGAACGCTGTTGCGGATCTTGGGCGAAAAGGGGTTCGTCAAGTTTAAACGCCAGGGGAGGCACTACCGGTATCGGCCGGTTCAACCCAAAAAGCGCGCCGCGAAGCAGGCGTTTCAGCATGTCTTGGATGTTTTCTTCGGCGGCTCGGTCGAGCAAGCCCTGGCGTCGCATCTGTCGGATCCGAAGACGAGTCTTCAAGAAGACGAATTGAACCGACTGCGTGAATTGATTGCCGAAGCAGAGCGGAGGGAGATGCCATGAGCGTGTGGATCGAGCAATTCATGGCGTGGGGCGATTCCCATCCATCGTTTGCACTGCTTTGCGTCTGGATCATCCGTGCCGCCGTGGTGGTTTTGACGGCGTGGATCATCCAGAGGTTGGCCCGATCGCGGTCATCGAGCGTACGTCATTGCGTTTGGATCGGCGCGTTTGGTGCGTTGGTGCTGTTGATCCCACAACTGCTGACCGCCATTCCGATTCAGATTCCGGTTCAGGTCCAATCATCGACGCCAAACGAGACTCAAGTGCTGAGGGATCGTGCTGGCAACAGCAGCGAACGAAGTCTCGCAGTGGAAGCCCCGATTGATCGACCGTGGAATGCGACGGACGCGAACGCTTCTGGCCTCGATCGAGCACCCCGGACGGCCGCATCGCCGGCACCAGCCGTTCCCATGTCGGACGTGGTAGCGGCGGCGTCGACTCGTCAGCGTCCCGGCGTGATCGTGCCGAAGGAGTCATCGATCGTATTCATCATGATCGTTGTTTACGGTGTTGGATTGCTGTCCTGGCTGGCGAGAATCGTTGTCAGCGGGCTTCGATTGAGACGATTTGCGAGTAATGCAAGTTCGTTCTCTCAGGAGCACCGGGCACTCGCCCAGTCGTGCGCAGCTCGTTTAGGTTTACGGAGTCCGCCGCAATGTCGAGTCTCCATGGACGTTTCCATGCCGCTGACATTCGGCGTGATTCGTCCAATCGTGCTGGTTCCGATCGATTTTGAATCCTTCACGGTCGATCAGCAGCGGCATTGCCTGTTGCACGAAATGGCACACGTCGCGCGACGTGACGCCTGTTGGAATTGGTTGGCAGAAATCACGACTGCCGTGTATTGGTTTCATCCTTCTGTGCATTGGGCTCGATGGCAACTGCGGCGATCGCGAGAAGACGCCGCGGATGATGCGGTCGTACGATCCGGCGAACGGGCGTCCGCGTACTCGCGCAGCCTTTTGGAGATCACGCAGAACATCGTCGCCTCGGATTCACAGCCAGTCGCCGCGGTCCATTCGGGTACGAATCTGCAAAACCGCATTGGACGTCTGTTGGACCCGAGGTTGAATGTTGACCCACAATCGAGGTGGACTGTGCCGGTGATTGGTATCGTCTTCTCGTTGATCACGTTGACGGGGATTCATTTCCAGGTCGTCACGGGTCAAACGCCGACGACAGCGGAAACTCCGCGCCCACAACGGTCGAATACGCAGCAGTCCGACAACGTTTCGGCGGACATTGCGGCGGACATTGCGGCGGACGTTGCGGCGGACGTTGCGGCAACGACTGACGAACGATCCACCGATGTCGGCTTGTATGATCAATTCAAGGCGGTCGAACTTGCGACGTCGGATAATGACGATGACCAAGACAGGATCGACATCGAGTTCCAAGGCCGTGTGACTGACCCGTCGGGGCCGATTGCCGACGCCGTTGTCTTGATTCGCGAATTCGTGGCGTTCCGCGGTCCGAGCGGCCGCTACCTGCCTCCGCCGATTGTTGCCCGAACGACGACCGATCAGCAGGGCCGCTACCACATCCGGGGCATTCCGATCGTTCGGCTCAAATCACTCGGTCTGGCTCGATGGGAGGTTCTGGTGGCTGATCCAAACGATCGGCTTGGACTAGGGGCCTACGCGCTGTCCTCATTCGATCGCCGACAACCCACTCCGTGGAAAGCATCGATCGATATTCAACTGCCTGGCAGCGAAGAAATAGCGGCTCAGGTGGTGACGCCGGCGGGAAGCGGAATCGGCGATGTCCGTGTCGCAGTAAAAGAAATCAACGTGCCGGAAAGTGTCGACTTTGACGCGGGGCCGTTTTTCCGCGGCAGCAAGCAAGGCTTTCCGAAGCAATCCCACGTCTTTCGTTTTCCCACCGATGAACTCCAATTGCTGGCGCGAACCGACAGCGACGGGCGTTTTGCCTTTCAGATGCCGAAGAACGCTTCACTGGTGTTAGGCCTTCGCCAAAGCGAATCGTTCCCACGACTCCTTCGGCTCTCTGCGCCGAAGTATCAGCGGGGAATCATGGCGACACATGTTGCCGATGAGTATGTCTCACCCGCAACGATCGAGTTGCGACGACTGCTGCTCGTCTCGGTCGCCGTTGAAGATGAAGCCGGTGAAGCGGTGAAACAATTCTCGCTTTCTGCGTTGACGCCGCGGGGCAAAGCGCAGTCGCAACGATTTCAAGTTTCCGATGACGGAGAGCTGCGCACCACGAAGGAGTTTTTGCGGGAGGCGGCAGGAGACGACGGCCGGGTTCAATTCGTCGCGCGATTCCCGTTTGAGTCCGGATTGCTGCCGTTGGCAACGTCGGCGGAGGCCGAATCCGTGATCGACCGGCGCAGCTTGCGGTTGCAGACGCTGCAGGGCACTCGGGCATCTGGGCGGGTCGTCCGGGCGAGTGATGGCGAGGGAGTCGCGGATGTCCAAGTTTGCTGGCATCGTCAGGCGGACCATCTCGAGGACACGTTGCTCCGCGCCACGACCGACGCACAAGGCGAGTGGCGAATGGTGGTTCCAAAAGAAAAGGGCTTTCTAACGGTCGTTGGCAGTTCACCCGGACTGGATCTGTGGATGACCGATCGGTTCAATGCCGAGACTTCGAGACCACCGCAAATGACTCAAGCGATTGAAGCCGACGACCGCTTCGATTTAAAGGTACCGGACTTCCAGGTCCAAAGCATTCCCGTCCGCTGGGTGACGGTGGTCGACACCAGCGGATCACCCGTGGAAGGTGTTTGGATTCATTGTGGTTTTATTGAGACGCTCAAGCGCGATAACCGAACGTATCACTTGCCGCAGACGCTGGCAGAGTCGGCGAAGACGGGGCCGGACGGTCGGTGTGCCTTGCTGCTGCATCGATCAACCTGGGAACATGGGACAGTGAGCGTGACGAAGATTGACGACGAAAGCTCCTCCACGCGTCCTCGATTCACGGCAGCCCAGGCAACGATCAACCCGGATTCCGACGCCCCCATCAAGCTGGTGTTGCGTGATCCGTGGCTCGTCAGCGGGCGCGTGATGCTCGACGGTACGCCGGCGACCGGGCTTACGGTCGGCCTGACCACGCGTTTGATCGGATCGGGCGATTTCGGCCAATTTAAAACGGACACCGTACCGATCGGAGAGGATGGAAGCTTCCAAGTCCAAGCCGTCGCCGGACTGGAATACGCCGTCGCCGTTCGCCAGGATGCCGAGACGGAAACGAAATACTTCTATTGGCAGACACCTATTCCGGAAGCTCGGTCGGGACGCGTCGACGTCGGAACGCTCTCGATTTCAAGCAACCAACTCAAGACGCACCAACAGCTGTATGATGAGCGTTACAAACCAAAATAGGCAGCGCCGATCCACTCTCCACAGGAACCAACGATGACTGATCCGGAAACCACGCCCGAGCCCGAAGCCCCTTCCAAAGAAGAGCTTCGGTTGGCGATGAAGGCGTTTCGCAAACGATTGAAGCTGATGAAACTGGATGAAGAATCCAGCCTTGGGCACGGACCGATGTCATCGGGCCGAAAATCCAGCATTGCCGCGATCCGTCCGCCGGATCAGTTTCCCAAGGCGGTCTGGCAAGAACTCGCCCGCCAAGGAAAACTACGCCACGACGGTGGCGGGCTGTACGCGATCACGGAAACCTAGTGGTCTATCGCAGCGCAGTTTTCGGGTAGTGGACGAGGCGACGAGTCCCCTGTAGTGGACGAGGCGACGAGTCCTCTTTCGTCGGCATATTGGCAGGGGACTCGTCGCCTCGTCCACTACCGCCTACCCGAGAACCAAGGTGCGGCGAAGCACTAGTGCTTGACCAACCGGGCGCCTTCAAAGGTTTCTGCCTGGGGAAAACCGAGTAACCATTTTGCGTCGATCACGGCTTGCCCGGCGAAGTCGGACGATTCGAGCAGCTGCGATGGAGCCGTTTTGAGTTTGCCTTCGGTGTCCACGTACGCCTTGACCAGGTACTCGCCCGCGGCCAGCGGAAACGCATCCTCGGCGGCCTCTTGTTCCGGACTGAGGTTCGACGCGATCAATAACAGCGCTCCGTTGACCATCGCTCTGGGGGTCACGACCGATTGCGTGAATGCGACGGGATCGTCAGACCAATTGCCTGACGGATCTTTGCCGTGAACGAACAGTTGGACGACGGAGCCCGGTTTCCAATCCGCCGGCGTCCCTTTGACCCGCAAGATCCGCTGGGTCGGGATCCAGTTGTCCGAGGGTAATTCGTCAGCCGTCGCGTATTGGTCGCCGACCACCGCGGCGTAGTCTTCCAGCCAAGCGACGAACAATTTGTAGGAGTGGTCATCGACGTGCATCTTGATGCCTCCCATGTGGGAGACCGGGTCGGCCGAAGACGGCTTGCCCAGTGTGCCGTCGTCCTGCTTGGGTGGCAATTTGGCCGTCGGCTTGAGTACCAACAGGCTCTTGGCCGGATCTTTCAAGTTGATCAACGGATATCGTTTCCCATCTTGCTTGCGGCTGCTGGCGACCAATGCCGCGAGCGTCGCTTCGGGGGTTTCGCGAAACAGATTCATCCGCGCGCCGTAGGTTTTGACGAGTTCACCGTGACGCTCGGCCGGCTTTTGATGCTTTGGATTGTCGGCGTCAATTTCATCAGGCGTGTGACAGGGGAAACAACGCATCCGCTGCGACCAAACGTTTCGAGTGAAGGCTTCCAGCACGCGACTCTTGCGGGCATGGCGAACGACTTCTAACGGTTTGGCCGGTCCGACCGCCGCGAGTTGCTCGGGCGCCGAGCGTGAAACCAGAACGGGGTCACTGCAACAGGCTTTGATCCACGCGGAGAACGCTTCGTATTCGGCCTGCCGCGTTTTCGCGTGAATCCGCTTGGCCAACGGATCAGAATCTTTTTCGCCCATCTGAATCAGTGTCAAAATCTTTGACCGTTCGGGAGCCTCCACATCAACCAAGCCGTCCGCCCGCAGCGCGAGGAACGTGTCGGTATGTGAGGGCAGGATGTAGTCCTTGATGTCGACCGACGACAGGTGGCATTGCACACAACTGGACGGATTGGGCGAGCGAAAGATCGGCATGATCCGTTCTTCGAACAACTGCAACGCCGTCGTCGGCTCGGATGCCTGGACCAATTCTAATGGAGCCGGCGCGCTGGTGACGGCAACAACCAGTGTCAAGAAAGTCAGCCGAATCCGCGCGGGGAATGATCGTTTCGTCATGATCGTGCTCGAATGGATGGTTCGATGATGAGGTCGCAGAACACGACCGTGTTTGTGCAGGATGTCGAGGTGATTCAAATCGAACTTGGATTGTATCGTGCCGCGGCCCGTTGTCCGCAATAGAATCGACAGATCCAGGGAACACTTTGTCTAATTGCCGCGGACGTGGGCGATGGCTCGTGGGATCACCCCCGGCTGACCGGGGCTGCTTTCGAAATGCGGGCTAATGGCGAGGATTCGCCCGTGACCAATGCTACCTACTCGTTAGCGGAACGGCGCGAGCCGCCCGGTCTCGGCTCAACAACACGTTGAAAGACCGGAGGGCTCGCGCCCTGCCGCTAACAAAGAACACCTCGTTTAGTGTCCAAGCCCCCAAACCGGTCAACGCCAGGATGCCGGAGGACTCGCGGCTTGTTGATTTCATCGCTGTTGGCGACTGCCCACCGACGCGGCGAGACCAAGTATAAATGGCACGTCCGCTCTGTGTTCATTCAGCCAACCCCTTCACGTGGTCATCATGCAATCCCTGTCGTTTCATCCCTTCGTCCTCGTCAGCACACTTATTCTGGCGGGCAATTCGCCAGCTCAGGACCAGGTGGGGCAAGCGACCCGATGGCAGTACTCCGCGGATCAACTGCGACCGTTCTGGAGGGGTGACGTTGTCGATCAGGAATCCGTGTTGTTCGTGCGAGATTCCGAGTCGGACGAAGCTCGCGGTTTGGTGCTGTTTCCAATCCGCGAAATCGTCTCGGTGCGCAGCTCATCGGGTGACATGACGTATCAACAAGGCGTTGACTATCGATTCGTTCCCGGGACTCGCGAGATCGTGATCCCGGTGGGGTCACGTGTGGTCACGACCCCGCCGTCGGCGCTGCGTCGTCCGGCCAAGTCGCAACGACATCAACTGACGCACCGTGACGGGAATGGCGAGATCCTGTTCGGCGCGAAGTTGGAATATCACCAGATGCAAACCCATGTGACGTACAGGAAAGCCGACACAGCGTGGCCGGTTTCGATGCCATCGTTCGACCCCGCTTCGCTTCCCAAGACGCTGCAAAAATTGCGTGACCGCCGCGCGGTTTCCATTGTTTTACTTGGCGACAGTATTTCCACCGGTTGCAACGCATCCGGATGGGGCGGTGGGGCACCGTTTCAACCGGCCTACCAGGATTTATTCGCGGAGCATCTTCGCCGTCATTTTCAATCGGACGTCGAACTGACGAACCTGTCAGTCGGTGGCCAATCGACCCCGTGGGGCATCACCATGATCGATCAAGTCACCGCGTGCCAGCCGGACCTGGTGATCTTGGCTTTTGGGATGAACGATTCGGCGGGGCGTTCGGCCGAGGAGTTTGGCGAGAATACCGCCACGATGATCAACAACACCCGAGCGCAATGCCCCCATGCGGAATTCATCTTGATCTCGCCGATGCTCGGCAATCGCGATTGGGTGCGATTGAATCACGACGTGTTTCCGCAGTACCGCGATCAGTTGGCGTCCCTTTGTGAACCCGGCATCGCGCTGGCGGATCTTACCAGCGTTTGGGGCGAATTCATGAAGCGAAAAAAGGATTCGGACCTGACCGGCAACGGCGTCAACCATCCCAACGACTTCGGGCATCGGGTTTACGCCCAAGTGCTGTCGGCGTTGCTGGTCGAGTAGGCATTGCGTTTAGTGCCGCCTCCGTTGACACCAAACGGGTTGTTCATTGTTAGCGGCAGGGCGCGAGCCCTCCGGTCTTGCACGTCGAAACCGGACGGCTCGCGCCGTTCCGCTAACAGGTACGATGCCAGTACGCTTGATCGGCCGGCCGTTCAGCCATCCACGACATCGCTGGTCGGATGGCCCCAGCGGTCGCCGTGGAGACGCGAGACGTTGCTGCGGACTTCGGCGGGATCAAATCGTGCCGTCAATCCTTTCAGGTAATCATTGCGTTGGGATTCGGAGTCAAATTCCAGCGGGCGATTTTCGAACAGGTCATCAAGCGATTTCATGCGATGGCGTTCCATGAAATTCCGCAGTCCATCGATTAGTGTGCGAACGACCGTCGGTCCTTCGCGGCAGACCGCCGAGGTGACCATCGCGACGTCGGCTCCGGCCAGCAAGGCTTTCACGACATCGATGCTGGTACCGATCCCGCCACAGGCAGCCAACGGCATGCCGGGGCAGTAACTGTGGACTTGCATCACCGGCCCGATGATCTTGCTGACCGTTCCCGGTTCGGTGAGCGTCCATTCCGATTTCAGCTCGAACGTGTCCAGCGAAATGTCGGTGTCGGGCAATCGGCCGAACAGAATCAAACCCTGGGAGCCGGACAACAACCGGCACGAAAGTTGGCTGAGTCGGGTGTAGCTGCGATGCAGCTTGACAAACAGCGGAATCTTGATGGCGTGATCGATTTTCGTCACCACCTCGACGACCGCGTCTTCGACCTCGCGAGCGGTGCCGTACACGCTTGGTGGAGGCGGCTGTAAACACAACTCGATGGCCGCCGCACCGGCCTGTTCGACTTCCTTGGCAAAGTCCAACCAATTGCCGCCGCTCTCCCCGTTCAGACTGGCGATCACCGGAATCGAAAGCTGTGAGCTGGCCCGCGTGACCATTTTCAAATAGGACTCGGCATCGAATCCGGCGTTCTCCACCGGCACGCGGCGGCTGCGTTTGAGCAACGATTGATCCTGTTGCGAAAGCGCAATCCCGTGACGATCATTCCACAACAACACCTGCTCTTGAAACAGCGAGGGCAGCACGATCGCCCCAGCGCCGGCGGAAACCAACGCGACTTGACTCGGTTCCTCTGCCGTCATGGGACACGAGCCCACCACGATGGGGGCTTTGAGATGCAAGCCGCCAAAGTTGGTACTCAGATCGATGCTCATCGAATTACCTGGTCAATCTTTTGGCGCGATCGGAGTCCAACGCCAGGGGAAAGTTGCGCGAACGTGGTGCGATTTTGACCGGGACGCTCCTGCATAAAGGAAAACGTCAAACGATGACACCCACTCCATCGGGAGGCCCAGTTTGCGCCCCATCAATGATGCATCTCTTGTGCCGAGTGGGGGTCGCGGAATCGCTTCCACAACACAAATTCTGTTCTTTTTTCGCCCCGTGCTCGCCGCACCGCTTTCAAGGCGCCTCCACGGTCCCCGAGGCATCGTTCTCGGCCTGTGGGCGTAGACACTTGTTGAGGCAAATCGGACAACCGGTGGAATTTTGAGAGCCACATCGCAAACGTTCATCCCTCCGGCGACCCGCACACCTCTGGTCATATTCGCACGCCGGATTCGTGCCCTCAGACGGTTATGTGCGAACTCGCACCTTCGACGCGACGTTTGACTTCGCGAATGAAGCGACTGCCTCGCTGTGCCCCATCCAGCGTGGTTTCGGGATCGGAGTTGCCGTTGAGTTCCAAGATAATGGGGCCTTCGAAGTGAACGCGATCGAGCTGCCTGATGAACGGCTCCCACTCAATCGTGCCGTCGCCTGGAGGAAGATCGTCGTCCTCCACGCCGCCGTTGTCACTGGCGTGCACCATCCACAGGTGGCCGGAAAGCTTGTGGGCGACCGACAGCAGATCGCCGGAAAGGTAGGCATGCCCGGTGTCCAGACAGATCCCGACATCGGTGCTTTCGATCGCGCCCAAGATCCAAAGAACGTCTCGCGGTTTGCCGAAAAACAGGTGTGGCATCATGTTTTCCAGCACCAGTCCCACGTTCAGTTCAACGCACTCGCTGGTGATCAGATTCAGCGAGTGGGCCGCAAGTTCCATGCGGTGCATTCGCTCCTCTTCGGGAAGGTCATGTTGTTCGGGGCCCGGATGGATCACGAAATAGCGAACACCGATCTCTGCGGCTGCCGTGGCGGCGGTGACAATTTCTTCGATCGATCGATTGCGAATGTTCGCATCGGGGGATGTGATATCGATCTGTTCGGCAAACGGTGCGTGGAACGAATACGGCTCGATCTTCAATTGCTGAATCAGATCACCGGCACGTTTGACCATCTCAAAATCGTGGTAATCCAGGTGCGACGGAAACGAGCAGATTTCGATCAGATTGAATCCCCCGGCTCGGATTCGTTCCAGGCAATCGAAAATGCTGTGGCGATAAAAACACCCCGTGGAAAGACCGATCGGCCACTCAATCATGTTGCTCACTCCCCATCAAACCAGGCCGATTGGATCTCTCGGCTCGGACGCACGACGCTGCAACGTCGTGCGTCGAATCAGCGTTTCTGGAAGCAAAACATGTGCCGAACGGCGGTCATTGATCAGCGGCATGTCAGTTGCTCTCTGACAAGGCATGGGGTTTGGATGGGGAACGTCCGGAGAAAAACTGATGGACATGATGAATGCAATGGTGCTGCCACGGATCGTGTCGCTCGACGAGTGCCAGACGCCACTTGAGCCGGTCGAATTGCCGATTCCCGATCCGCGTCGCGGGGAAGTGTTGGTGAGGGTGTTGGCGTGTGGTGTCTGTCACACGGAACTGGATGAAATCGAAGGCCGAACCGCTCCGCCGCGTTTGCCCGTGGTGCCCGGGCATGAAGTCGTGGGTCGGATTGTTGCATTGGGAGACGGAGTCACCGATTGGACCGTCGGAGAGCGAGTCGGCGTCGGCTGGATCTACTCTTCATCGGGAAGCAAGCTGGAGAACCTGAGTGGCTCATTTCGTGCAACCGGGCGTGATGTCGACGGCGGCTACGCCCAATACATGCGCGCCGACGCGGGATACGTGTATCCGATTCCCGACGGTTTCAGCGACGCCGAAGCGGCACCGTTGTTGTGCGCCGGGGGTATCGGGTACCGAACGCTCAAGCTGGCCAATCTGTTTGACGGCGGACTGCTGGGGCTGACCGGGTTCGGCGGCTCGGCACACTTGGTCTTGCAGTTGGCTCGGCATTTATATCCGCGAACAAAAATCTATGTGTTTGCCCGTGATCAACGTTCCCGAGAGTTTGCGTTGGAACTGGGGGCACACTGGGCGGGCGCGATCGAGGACCGTGCGCCGGAACGGTTGCACGCAGTCATCGACACCACGCCGGCGTGGAAGCCGATTGTCGAAGCGCTGCGGAATCTGCGACCGGCCGGGCGATTGGTGATCAACGCGATCGGCAAGGAGGACGCGGACAAGGACTCCCTCAGCCGTCTTTGTTACCACGATCATTTGTGGATGGAAAAAGAAATCAAGAGCGTGGCAAATATCACGCACAACGACATCGCCGAGTTTCTGCCGATCGCGGCGGAGATCCCGATCCGACCGCAGGTGCAGACGTACACGCTCGCACAGGCCAACCGGGCACTCTTGGAACTAAAGCAGGGCCACGTGCGCGGTGCCAAGGTGATCGTGATGGACGCTCCGTGATGCGTCCAGGCTGAGTCGCGTGGGGTGCCGCTGCGTCGTAAATGGTTGGCCCGCTGTCGCAGTTTCCCCTCACGGTTTCTCATCGGCATCACTATGATGCAAACCCCACCCCAGCACTCCGGCAGGTGCCGCGGAAAAGGGGTCAGGTACCAAAAATGCAAAGCCCCGTTGGGACACTTCGTTTTTGGTACCTGACCCCTTTTCCGCTCGACGTCCTTCTTCAGGTAGAATACCGTCTGGTTTGCGTGTCCCGGTTCGATCAACGTGGAGAAGAAGTGACTTCGATTCGGCAATTTGTTTGGCGCTGTGTGTTGACCCTCGGTTTCTTGGCCTGCCCATGGGTGGGGATTGCTCCGGCCGAGTCGCCGGCGGTGTCACCGACCGGGGAACAATTGGAATTCTTTGAAAAGGAAGTCCGTCCGCTGTTGGCAGAGCATTGTTATTCGTGTCACAGCGCGGATTCGAAGAAACTGCAAGCGGGGCTGCGGGTCGACAGTTTGGCGGCGATGCTGCGGGGGGGCGATTCCGGCGAAGCGGTCGTTCCCGGCGATGTCGACGGCAGCTTGCTAATTGAAGCGGTTCGGTATGAATCGTATGAGATGCCGCCCAAGGGAAAATTGCCCGCGGAGGACATCGAGACGCTGGAGCGGTGGGTGGAGATCGGGGCACCTTGGCCGCACGAAGACGCTCCGGAGGAGACGGCGACACGGCCCGAGTTTGATCTCGAACAACGTTCCCAGGACTACTGGGTCTGGCAACCGATTCGATCGCCCCAGCCTCCCGAGGTGAAACACGACACCTGGCCGCGACAGTCGCTGGACCATTTCGTGCTTTACAGGCTCGAACAGGCGGGGCTGAAACCGTCCACCGACGCAGACCGATCGGCGCTGCTGCGACGCGTGTGCTTTGATTTGATCGGCTTGCCGCCGACCCCCGAACAGGCCGAACGATTTCTCGGTGACCAGTCTCCCCAAGCGTTGCAGCGACTCGTCGACGAACTGCTCGACTCTCCGCACTTCGGCGAACGGTGGGGCCGTCATTGGTTGGACCTGGTCCGCTACGCCGAATCGCGCGGCCACGAGTTTGACAACGATGCACCCAACGCGTTCCAGTACCGCGACTACATCATTCGCGCGCTCAACGCCGATGTGCCCTACGACCAATTGATTCGCGAACACATTGCCGGTGATCTGCTGGAACGGCCACGGACGAACCCCGACGAGGGATTCAATGAATCGATTCTGGGCACCGGATTTTGGTTTCTCGGCGAATGGGTCCATTCTCCGGTGGATATTTTGAAGGACGAGAGCGACCGCTTCGACAACATGATCGATGTCATGTCGAAAGCGTTCCTGGGTGTCACCGTGTCCTGTGCCCGCTGTCATGATCACAAGTTTGATGCCATCTCGACCGCCGACTACTACTCGTTGACCGGCTTCCTGCAAGGCAGCGATTACCGGCAGGTCCGTTTCGAATCGATCGAACACAATCGCAAGATCGCCGATAGCCTGTCGGCAGTCGATGCCAAGTATCAAAGCTCGGTCGAACAACTACTGGTCGAACGTCAGTTAGCGCCCGAGCCCGTCGCCCCGATGAAACCGGAGTTGGCCGCGGCGATCGTGTTCGACTACGAAACCCTCTCCGCGGACCAGTTCTATCAAGACGGGTTTCTGTTCGGAGACCGGCCGCGGCGTGCCGGACAAAGCATCGTTGCCGAAAAGGACGACAAGCCGGTGATTGAATTCACCTCCGTTTCGGCAGCGGTCAGTGATCCCTTTTGGAACGGCTTGCAGTCGGTCAGCGAGACAGGGATGAACAACCGCAGTCGGCTGGCCAATCTGCCCCGTAGCGGACGCACCTTGCGGACGCCGACGTTCACCTTGACCGACGGCAACGTCGCCTGTCGGGTGCGTGGTGCCGGTCACGTCGTCGCCTGCGTGGACTCCCACCGTTTGATCGCCGGCCCGCTGCACGGCGAGACGATCAAGGCGATCAAAGCGACCGATGATTGGGTGCAATTGAATCTGAATCGTTACGTCGGCCATCGGCTGCACCTGGAATTCACCCCGGACGAAAATGCCCAGCTGGAAGTTTCGTTGATCACGCAAGGGGCATCGAAATCGGATCGACAACGTCTCCAGCAGCGACAACAGTCAATCGCCGCCGGCGTGGAGAAGATGGCAAGCCAGGCCCGCGAGATCCTGGCGGACGAGCTTTCCGAAATCGCCCGCCTGTGGTCTCAAGAACGATCACAACTGCAGTCTCAGATCATGCACCGATCTCGACTGGCCATGGCGATGCTCGATGGGACAGGCGAAGACGCATCGGTTTACATTCGTGGCAATTCATCGAAGCCCGGCCAGATCGAACCGCGACATTTTCTGACCGCGGTTTCCGGTGACGACCCGATGGAAATTCGATCGGGCAGTGGACGACGGGAACTGGCCGAACACATCAACGATCCCGGCAATCCGCTCACGTCTCGCGTCATCGTCAATCGAATCTGGCATTACTTGATCGGCCGAGGCATCGTGCCCACCACCGACGATTTCGGCGTGCTGGGCCAGCGACCGACGCACCCGGATTTGTTGGATCACCTGGCCACCCAATTCCGTCAGGATGGGCAAAGTCTGAAGCGGATGATTCGACGGATCGTGCTCTCTCGCACCTATCAGATGTCCAGCCTGGCCGATCCCGCCGCGGTGGCCGCCGATCCCAAAAACCTGCTCTTTCACCACCGACCCCCGAAACGCCTCGAAGGCGAAGTCATTCGGGACGCACTGTTGTCGATCTCCGGAGCCTTGGACCCGGTGCAATTCGGCGAGCCGATTCCGATTCACCTGACGGCGTTCATGGATGGACGTGGCCGGCCGGGACGGAGTGGCCCGCTTGATGGAGCACGTCGACGATCGATTTACACCGCGGTGCGACGCAACTTTCTCTCGCCGTTCATGTTGACGTTCGATACGCCCGTTCCGTTCAGCACGATGGGGCGACGCAACGTGTCCAACGTCCCCGCCCAAGCATTGATTCTGATGAACGACCCGTTGGTGGTTCAATTGGCCGGCCAATGGGCCGACCGGGCTCGCTCGTTGCACTCGTCCAGTGAGCCGCGGATCCGCTGGATGTACACGTCGGCCTTTGCCAGACAACCGACCGAACAAGAACTGGCCGTCGCCCAGGCGTTCTTGGATTCCCAACGCGACGCCCGCCAAGTGGATCCCGACGACGCCGAATTGTGGAGCGATTTCGCCCACGCGCTGATCAACACCAAGGAGTTTATTTTTCTGCGATGACCAAGCACTCTCTCTTTCCCTGCCAACGCTATCAAGCCCAGCCGAGTTCGCGTCGCGACATGCTGCGACGCTGCGCCAGCGGTTTTGGGGCCGTCGCGTTGGCCGGTTTGGCACAGGACGCCGCTTATTCTTTGGAGTCGACTCAATCGGAGGAACTCGGCAAAGCCGGTCACGGCCCGCATCACCAAGTGCGTGCCAAGAATGTGATCTTCTTGTACATGGATGGCGGACCGTCGCAGGTTGATACCTTTGATCCGAAACCGCTGTTGACCAAGTTCAACGGCAAAGACCCCGGCACTTTGTTCGACGTCGAACCGACTCAGTTCAACAACAACGGCACGGTGCTGGCGAGCCCCTGGGAGTTCCAGCAGCACGGTGAATCGGGCATCCCCGTCAGCAGCCTGTTTCCCCACGTGGCGACCTGTGTCGATGAGCTGGCGGTTGTGCGATCGATGGTGTCGGAGTTTCCCGAACACACCTTTGCCAACTACTTTCTGCACACCGGCAGCGGTCTGCAGGGTCGTCCGAGCATGGGGGCCTGGGTCAATTATGGGCTGGGCAGCGTGTGCCAAAACCTGCCCGGTTTTGTCGTCATCAACGGTGGACTGATCCCGCCCGGCGGACTGGATTGTTTCGGCAGCGGATTTCTGCCCGCCAGTTACCAGGGATCGGTGTTCAAACCTTCCGGAAGTGGCGTCGCCAACATCGCGCCGACCGAGTCGTCTCCGCAGCGCCAGCGTGAGAAACTCGATTTGATCGGCCAGTTGGATGGCTTTGCCTCCCAACAGTTCGGCCGGCACGATAGCCTGGATTCTGCAATCCGAAATTACGAACTGGCCTATGCGATGCAGATGGCGGTTCCGGAAGTGATGTCGATCAAGGACGAACCCGCCCACGTCCAAAAAATGTATGGGATGGAATCAACGTACGAACCGACACGGATTTATGCGGCGCAGTGCTTGATTGCTCGTCGAATGATCGAAAGTGGAGTCCGGTTTGTCGAGCTGACGTGCCCCAAGGTCGGCGGTGACCGGTGGGACCAACACGGGAACCTGAAACAGGGCCACGAAAACAACGCCCGCGCCGTCGACCAGCCCATCGCCGCGCTGTTGAAAGACCTTCGCCAGCGCGGAATGCTGGACGAGACATTGGTCGTTTGGGCGGGCGAGTTCGGACGCACACCCTTTGCCCAAGGCAAGGACGGACGCGACCACAACCAATTTGGGTTTACCGTCTGGATGGCCGGCGGTGGCGTCAAACGCGGCACCACGTACGGGGCGACCGACGAGTTCGGTTACAAGGCGATCGAAAACCGCGTCGAAGTCCACGATCTGCACGCGACGATGCTGCATCTGATGGGCGTCGATCACACCCGGTCGACCTTCCGATTCGGCGGACGCGACATGCGGCTGACCGACGTCAAGGGCCACGTGGTCCATGACATCATCGCGTGATGCTCCGAAGTGGGGCAAGCATCCTGCTTGCCACCCCCACCGACCAGACAGTGGAGTAAGCATCCTGCTTGCCATCCTCGCCGGCCAAACAGTGGGGTAAGCATCCTGCTTGCCACCTTCGCCGGCTCCGCCGGCGACCAGACAGCGTTTTAAGCACCCTGCTTGCCACCCCCGCCGGCTCCGCCGGCGACCACAAACCAGTAACCCCATGCCACTTGCTTTGGCACTAAAACAATTAGCGGATCGGAGCGAGCCGTCCGGTTTCGCCATGAAAGACCGGAGGGCTCGCGCCCTGCCGCTCTTACCCCTTCCAACGCCCAACATTCCCCAGTGCGAAATGAATCTCCAACACCCAATCACGTCCGTTGACCAACAGCCACGCGCTGTCACCCAAACCCTCGACGGAACAACGGAGACCGGGCCCGTCCGACGCTGCAGAAATCTCGTTCGATCGATCACCGCCGTGTTGTGCTGCGTCATCACCTTCTCCGCGTCCCATGCCGCCGAGCCGACGACCCATGGTTTTCTCGCTTGCGGCGGAGCGACGTATATCGTCGATGGCAATGGAAACAAAACATGGACCTACCCCCACGCCACTCGCGATGGATACGTTCTGGAAAACGGCAACATCGTCCTGACACTCAACAAGGGGAAACGATACTCCGGCGGTGCCGTCGTTGAAATCACTCCCGACGGAACGGAAACACTGATCTGGAAAGGCACGCAGTCGGAAGTCAACAGCGCCCAGCCGACGGCCGATGGGACGTTCGTGATCACCGAAGCCGGCACGAACCCGCGGTTGATCGAGGTGGATCGTTCCGGAGCGGTGCGGGTTGAGTTCCCGTTGGCCTGTCAAAAAGAAAACCATCACATGCAGACGCGGATGGCCAGAAAGCTGGCCGACGGGACGTACTTGGCGCCGCATCTGTTTGATTTCGCGGTCTTTCATTACGACGCCAAGGGCCGAGTCCTCGGTCAGCTCGACACAACCGTGTCCGGCGATACCGAGCATGCCATCCACACTTGGCCGTTCACCGCGATCCGCCATGGCGACGGCCAGACCCTGGTGTGCTGCACACACGGAAACCGAGTGGTCGACTTCGATGCGTCTGGAAAAATCGTTTGGCAATTGACCAACGACGACCTGCCCGGACCCTGGTTGCAAGATCCTTGCGGCAGCCAAGTGTTGCCCAACGGCAACGTGGTGATCACCAGCTATGCCGGCGGACGAAAGGATCCCGCGGCACCAAAGATGTTTGAAGTCACACGCGACAAACAAGTGGTTTGGAAATACACCGACGGCAAGAAAGTCGGCATCCACCACTTTCAAATCCTCGACACCAACGGCGAAAAACTGACCGGGTTACCGTTGAAGTGAGGGCGAGGGTGTGACGTGGTCCGTCATGCATTACCCCGAGCAAGTAGGGCATGCTGTGCATGCCAATCGTCACGCACAGCGTGACCTACGTGTCTACGCGTCTGGCCGACCGTCACGCACAGCGTGACCTACGTGTCTGGCCAATCGTCACGCACCGCGTGACCTACGTGTCCTGTTTCAACTTGCGGTAGATCGTCTTTCGGTCCAGTCCGAGGATTCGGGCGGCTTGCGTCTGGTTGCCGCCGACCGCTTCGAGCACATGGTTGATGTAGCGGCGTTCGATTTCTTCCATCGGGACCAATTCACTCGGATCCAAGCCGCCGATGAACAGCGTGCCGGCGGAGAAGTTGCTGATTTTTTCCGGCAGGTCTTCGATCGTGATCTTGTCGTAACGCGTCAACGCGACGGCGCGTTCGATCACGTTGCGCAACTCGCGAATGTTACCAGGCCAAGAATACGCGAGCAATTTTTCGGCCACGCCTTCGGCAAACCCGTCCACCGATTTGCGTTCGGATCTGGCAAACTGTTTCAAGAAATGCTCTGCCAGTCGTAGCGTGTCGGTTCCCCGGGCTCGCAGCGGCGGCAACTGGATGCCGATCACGTTGATCCGATAAAACAGGTCCTCGCGGAATCGCCCCTCGGCGACCGAAGTTTCCAAGTCACGGTTGGTTGCCGTCAAGACACGAACGTCAAAGGGGATGTCCTTGTCGCTGCCCACCGGACGGACCGATCGTTCTTCCAGGGTCCGAAGCAATTTGACCTGCATCGGCATCGGCATCTCGCCCATTTCGTCCAACAGCAGCGTTCCACCATTGGCTTCCAGAAACAGCCCCCGACGTTCGCTCCGCGCGTCGGTGAAGGCTCCCTTGACGTGGCCGAACAGTTCACTCTCGAGCAATGTTTCACTGAGCGCGCCGCAGTTGACGGCGACAAACGGTTGCTCGCTGCGCCGGCTGTTGGCATGGATCGACCGGGCGACAAGTTCCTTACCGGTTCCGCTTTCGCCGCAGATCAGAACCGCGGCATCGGATTGTGCGACACGTTGCAGTTGTTCGTACAGTTTCACCATCGCGGGACTCTTGCCGATCATTTCCCCGAACGCGCCGATGTCGTCCGACGATGCGTTCAGCAATCGGACTTGCTCGGACAGTTGGCGATGTTCGATCGCCCGCCGCAAGGTGATCGCCAGCAGATCCATCTCGATCGGTTTGGTGATGAAGTCGTATGCGCCGGCGCGCATCGCCGTGATCGCGGTTTCCAACGTTCCGAAAGCGGTCATCACGATCACCGGCACATCGGGCCTGGTTTCGGTGAACTGCCGGCACAGTTGCAAACCCGTCGTGCCCGGCATTTTCACGTCGGTCAGCACCACATCAAAATTTTCCTGGTGCAAGGCCTCCACCGCGTCTGCTGCCGACAGGCACCATCGGCTGTTGATCCCGCGCAGTCGCAGATCGGTTTCGATCAACTCACACATGTTTCGTTCGTCGTCCACGATCAAGACGTTCGGGTTAGACATGGTTCCGTTCATGATGGGGCGGTGGCTGATGGTTCTTCGGCGGCGGCTGATGGTTCTTCGGCGGCGGGCAGGGAGACACTAAACGTGGTTTGCGCGTTTTCTTTGCTTTGAACGTCGATGTCCCCGCCGTGTTCTTGCACGATCCCGTAGGCAATCGACAGTCCGAGCCCCGTCCCCTGTCCAATATCCTTGGTGGTGTAGAACGGTTCGAAGACGTGATCGAGTTGTTCCGGCGGGATGCCTCGGCCTTGATCGGTCACGTGGACCACCATCCGATCGCCCTGCGAGGACTGTCGTCGCTCGAGGGCCACGGTGACCGTGCCGCCGTCGGGCATGGCCTGGACCGCATTGGTCAGGAAATTGGTCAGCACTTGTTGGATCTGAGTGGCGTCACCGCGGATCGGGTAGGCTTGATCGTCGCGGCGGAGATCAATTCTTACGGACGATTTATCCGCGATCGGTTCGATCAGATCGCAGGTGGTCCGCGCGATTTGGCCGATGTCGATCCGTGTGTGGGTGGTCGGCGATTGGCGTGCAAAATCCAACAACTGACGAATCAACGTTGTCATGCGTTCGGCTTCGGACTTGATCGTTTGAGCGCTTTGGCGGACTTCCTCGGGCGACAGTTTTCCGCTCGCGATCAGACTGGCCCGGCCCGCAACGACATTCAGCGGCGTGCCCATCTCGTGCGCCATGCCGGCGGCCAGCGTGCCGACGGTTCCCAGCCGATCGGTGTGCCGAATCGTGTTCTGTTGCTGGTCCAGCTGTCGGCTCATCTGGCTGATCGCTTCGGCCAGCGAACCGAGTTCGTCGCTGCGTTTTAAGGCGGGCGGTTGAGGCAACTTGCCTTCTCCGATCTGGTGGACTTGATCGATCAGCTTTTCGAGCGGTTTGCCGACCAGTTGGACGCCGCCAAAGTAAATCATCATGCCGGACAGGGCGGCAACGCCGAGCAGCGACAGAAGAGATGCGATCATGGAATCGCGTATGAATTGTTCCTGGTGCTTCATCGATTGAGACACTTCCACGCCGCCGGCTTGCGAACCGTCGATTTCCAACGGGACAAACGTGTGGGCGACGGTTTCGCCGTCTTTGTCGGAAACGGAGATTCGAGAGACTTTTCGCGACGTGATCTTGGTTTCCGAATCGCCGGCCGGCACGCCTTCGACCCAACGCAGTTCTTGGCCGGGAATATGACGCGCGGTCACTTCGATGGCCTGTTGAATGGTCACCACACCGCCGTTGCGATAGGCGTCGTCGATCGCGGGCTTGAGCGCTCCGACGACGTCATCGACGTGATTGGCACGTAGCTCTTCGTCCCACTTAAGTTGTCGTCGAATGGTTTGCCAGGAGAACAGGGCGACGATGCCCAGCACGCCCAGCATGAACAGGAGGATTAATTTGGCGGCAAGTTTCATCGGTCATTCCTCGTCGATCGAAGCGAGTCACCAGGATACCCTTTGGCATCGGCCGTCAAAACGTGGGCCAGCAAAAACAGCGACCAACGCCGCGGGGACGTTGGTCGCATGTGGTTCGCGCCTCCTTGCTCGGGTGGGGAATCTTATCCTTCGATGACAACGAAGCGGGAGCCTCGTTCGCTGCGAACCAACAACAGGAGGGTTCCGTCCTCGTCCGATTTGACCGCGTTTTCAAACTCGGCCATCGTCGAGACATCTTGTCGATTGACCTGGGCGATCACCATTCCGGGGCTCAGTCCGGCTTGCTCGGCGCGACTGCCTTCCTGGACTCGCGTGACCACGACGCCCGCGGACTCATCCAGGCCGAGTTGCTTGGCGACGTCGGCGGTCAACGGAGTGACTTCGATGCCCAGCGACTGCATCTTCACACCGTCGGGTTTCTGTTTCGGTCCGGCATCGGCAAAGTCATTCGGTGCCGCTTCGGGTTCATAGGTCAACGCGACCGTTTTCCCGTCACGCACGATCTCCACCGATACGGTCTGCCCGATCGCCGATCGTTCGACAGCCAGTTGCAGTTGTTGCGGGGTGGCGACCTTGGTCGATCCGAACTTCACGATTACATCGCCCGACTGGAAACCCATCTTGGCCGCCGGCGTGTCGGGGAACACGTTGGTGACCGCCACACCGCCTCGGGGAGAGACGCCGAGCTGGCCGGCCAATTCATGGGACACCGGCTGAATGGCGACGCCCAAGTAAGCCCGCTGCACCGTGCCGCTGGCAACCAATTGATCGCTGACCCAACGGGCCATGTTGGACGGCACGGCGAATCCGACGCCGTTGTTTCCGCCGCCGCGAGACGAGATCGCGGTGTTGATCCCGATCACTTCGCCGTACAGGTTGACCAACGGGCCGCCGCTGTTGCCGGGGTTGATCGCCGCGTCGGTTTGAATGAAGTTCTCACGGGCGGTGATGCCGATGCCGCGATTCTTCGCGCTCACGATCCCTGCCGTGACGGTGCTTTCCAGCCCGAATGGCTGTCCGAGTGCGACGACCCAGTCGCCCACCGACGTCGTGTCGCTGTCGCCGAGTTTCGCGGCGGTCAACGAATCGTCGCCATTGATCTTGACCACGGCGATGTCGGTTTTCGGGTCTGTGAACACTTCGACCGCCTCAAATTCGCGGCCGTCGTGGGTCTTCACGATCACGGTCCCGCCGCCTTCGACGACGTGGTTGTTGGTCAACACGATCCCCGACGTGTCGATGATCACGCCCGATCCGATGCCGCCTTGCGAACGCGGAGCCTGACGCGGGGTCATGCCGGGTTGCATCGGGATTTGTCCGTCGCGGAACATGTCTTCAAACGGTGTCCCCTTGAACGGATTGGGCGTATTCTTCGAGTTGCCGTCGGGAGCAGCTTTGGCGGCACGCCAGGACGTGTCCGGGCGGTTCTCGATGGCCACGACGGCCGGCAAGACGCGATCGGCAACATTGCGAAACGCTTGCGAGAGTGAATTGGCGATGTTCAGCTGTTCGGGCGTGATCGCCGGTGACGGCGCGGGGCGTGTCACCGCGGCCGGGGCCGGTGTGGTATCAATTTTGGTCATCGGAGCAGCTGCCATCAACAGACCGGTTGCTGCCAACGTCAATGGTGCCGCGACGAGTGCTGTCCTTAGACGGCTCTTGTGCTTCTTCATGGTTTGATGTCCTTCAATCAGACGGAGGAGGTTGCAGCGGCAACACGCCGCGTCATCGATCCGTCTGATAGGCACGCCCCGTACCAGAGCGGCATGGTTGCACTCGGAATCTGCGTTCGTCCCGTTATTTGCGGCACCAAACGATTTTCATTGCTGGCCTCGGGCGATTGACTCGATCCAGTCGATCCGTCCCAAAAAGTCGCGGCGGGGCAGAATGCCCCAGCGGGAGATGATCGGATTTGCGCCGAACGCAACGATGCGATCTGGTTTACAATGCCGACGCCGTGGCGATCGCATCCATGACGTGCACTTGCTGTCGGATGACATCTGCCTTGTGCTACGTTTCACACCTTGATCATAAAGCCCGACCATCATGTTGCGGATCCTCTTTAGCTCGCTCCTGCTGACAACTTGTTTCGTTGGCCAACGGTCCCACGCCGAAAGCCCCGGCGAGCAAGCCATGCAACAACTGCTCGATCGCGATGCCGTCGTCATCCCGCTTTGGCCCGACGAGGAGGCAGCTTCAAAACAGACTCAAAAAGTCCCGGCCGATACCGTGGGCGATTCGAAGAGCGGGAAGCCTGCGATTAGCAATGTCACGGAACCGAGCATGATTCTCTTTGCGCCGCCGGCGGGCGTCGAAGCGACCGGGACCACGATCTTGTTCGCACCCGGCGGAGGTTATGGACGGCTTTCCTTGCCCAACGCCGTCGATATTTGTCACTGGGCCGGAGCCATCGGCGCCCATTGTGCCGTGCTGAAGTATCGCGTTCCCAGAGCGGCGGATGATCCCGGTCATCGGGTGCCATTGAGCGATGCCCAACGCGCGGTGCGACTGTTGCGGACGGGCGCGGCAGACCTCGGCATCGATGCGAACAAGATCATCATGATCGGATCTTCCGCGGGCGGTCACTTGGCATTCAATCTGGCCAACAATCACGGCGAGTCGACGTACGCGGCACAAGACGCGACGGACACAATCAGCGCGCGCCCCGACGCGGTCGTCTTGATGTACCCGGCGTACCTGACGCAGCCGACGGAGTCGTTGACTGCCGATCCGCATCTGCACCTTGATCAGTTGAGCCCCGAACGGACGCCGCCGACGTTGATGACGGTCACCCGAAGCGACAAATTCACTTGGGGAGCGGTCAACACGATGTTGCAACTGAGGCAAGCGAAAGTTCCGGCGGAGCTTCACGTGTACCCCGAAGGCGGCCACGGCGGCTGTTTTGACAAGTATCCGTTGATGGAGTTCGTCCGTCCGGCCGCTCGCTTCTTGAAGGACCAAGGGCTGTTCACCGAGGCCATGCAACATGAGAGCAACGCATTCTTGGATCGCCTGGAAGCCACGTTCTTAAAACGACGCGTGGGGCAGCAGGAGGTGTCGAAAACGGAAACGGTGAAGTTAGCGGCAACGAAATCAGACGCGGAGGTGCACCCGTCGGATTGGACTGAGGGCGATCGGCAACTGGCGGCGCTCCGCAAACCGGCACCGGAAATCATCTCGATCTGGCCCGGCGACGGCAAACGCGATGACGATCCCGCAGCGGCGCTGCAGGAGGAGCTTCCACAGCGGCCCGATGGGCTGGTTCGCATCACCAACGTCTCTCGCCCGACGATCCATGTTTGGCGCCCTGCACATCCCGACGGTCGGGCCGTGGTCATCTTTCCCGGTGGGGCCTACAACGCCTTGGCGGCGGAACACGAAGGCACTCAAATCGCTCAGTGGCTGTGCGACCAAGGCATCACGGCGTTTGTCACCAAGTACCGCGTCCCGCGCCGCGACGGGTTGGACAAGCACGCGGTCGCGCTGCAAGACGCCCAGCGTGCGATCCGACTGGTGCGCGGTCGGGCAGATGCGTTCAACATCGACCCGCAACAAATTGGCGTTCTCGGTTTTTCCGCCGGTGGCAACTTGGCGGCGTTGACCGTTCATCATTCGGACCGGCAAAGCTACCCACCGGCTGATTCGATCGATGCGGTCCGGGCCGATCCCGATTTCGCGATCTTGATTTATCCCGCCTACTTGACCGCCGAAGACACCGCGGACGGCTTGGATCCGATGATTCAACCCTTGAAATCTAGCCAGGACTATCCGCCCCTCTATTTGGCGGTCGCGGCGGATGATCGGTTCGCCCCCGATTCGTTGCACTACCTGTTGCATCTGCACCGCGCCAAGGTGCCGGCAGAACTACACGTGTACGCCAGCGGCGGCCACGGCAAGGGGTTGCGTGAATCGGGAGGCCCTTTCGCGCAATGGACGCGTTCGTGTGCGCGTTGGCTGGCGGATTTGCAAAACGGAACCACCAACGTGATCGTCGAAGGAAGTCGCTGATCCAGCCCAGCGGGCTGACAGAGTGGTTGCCGGGTCCGTCAGGGCCCGGAATCACGTCTCGGAGCGCTGACCGCCGTGTTGCAGCAGCACGTTCGCGACGGCAACATTTTGGTTGTCGATGGCTTCATCCAGCGGTGTTCGCTGTTTGTTTGTCCGTCGGTTGATGTCGGCACCATGACGGATCAGGATTTCCGCCGTTCGTTCATACGCGTCCGGATCACCCTTTCCTTGAGTGGACCCACCCATCGCGACGGCGTGAAGAGCGGTCGTACCGACAATGGCATCTTGATTGACATCGGCACCCAGCTCAAGCAGTCGTTCAACCGCATCAGCGCTTCCCGCGTCGGCGCCCCAAGAGAGTGGCGTCAGCCACCAATCACTCGCCGAATCGTTCACCGTTGCGCCCAGTTCGACAAGGCGTTGGCAGACTTCCGTGGCATTCCGATGCGCGGCCCAATGAAGTGGTGTCGCGCCGTGAAGTTGTCCCGATCGCCTGGAGCGTTCCTTAGCCAAGCCCGGACATGCATCGAGCATTTCCAACGCTTCCCGACTGCGGTGGTCGCGAATCAGTTCGATCAAGGTGTCGACGTCTGGCATGTTCATGTCGCGAGCATCCGGAGAAGAAAGCAACCACGAAAGAAGTTAAACACACGAATTTAGATGGGGCAAGTCATGACAGAGTCATTCGCGATGATCCGCGTTCCCCACTTATCGCCGTGCTGGCGTTGTCTCCGCACCGACGGGCTTGAGTCGCCGATGATAATCTAGCCCCCACACGAACAACGCAACCGCAACGAACAGGCAAAGACCACCGAAGCCTTGATCGAATGGCCCCGCAGCGAACGAGACCATGCCCAAGACGCCGCAGACAGCGGAAGCCCACCATGCCGCACGACGGGATCTGCGGTAGTGGAGCTGCTCAGCGTTCTCGGTTTCATGATTCATTGGTTTTCTCCAGCGTTTGTTCGATGTCTGGTATTCGTGCCATGGACGCAACTCTTGGCGAAAAAACAGTGCCACATTCCAGCATTTACTTCGTATTGGACCAACGCAAGTATAAAACGCTCACCCGAGGCATGTGGCTGCGGCGACGCGTCCGAGCGTGTTGCCGGGTCCGTCAGGGCCCGGCAGTCCGATGCCACGGCGGCGCAGGCCTGGAAGGCCGACAGAGCGTGCATCGGGTCGAGGCCGCTGCATGACGAACTCTGTCGCCCTTCCAGGGCTGTTGCGTCGGAGCGGACTCTCCACCGGCGGCTCACGCCGCCGGCAAACACTGTGCCTGCCCTCCGGGCATCACCCAGGCCCGCCGCTGACTGCACGCGTTCGCGACGCTCGTCGCTCCTACGTCCCAACCGTCCGCTTCATGAATATATTGCACGCCGTTCATTGGCGTCGAGCTGCAAGCCGCGTCTTGATCTCATTGGTGCACTTCAAACCTCCCAAGCCGCTCGACTCCCAAGGATCGGCGCGCCGTGCGTTCGTTTGGATTCGTCTTTGAGTCAAAGAAATACACCTTCAACCACCCGTCGCGGGTGACGGGGGCGTCTCTCGCCTGCGGATCACACGATGGGCCAGGAGAGATCAAGACGACGATCGCACCGAACCGCTGACGACTCACGGCCAGATAATTCAAGATGCTGGCGTCAGCCTGTCGGCCTGAGGCATCTCAAGCAATGTGACTCAGATCACGGGGAGCGAGCGGTTGACTCAGGCTTGAGCATTGACTGTGCCGAGGTCTTCCGTGTATCCGTCGGTTCGTCACGTCTGAGCTCGGCAACCACCAGAGCATGGTCAGACCCGTCCCGGCGGACAATCTTGGATTCTGTGGTCGTGAAGTGTGGTGTATGAAAAATGTAGTCGATTCGGCACTCGCGTCAGAGGCAAGCATGAATGCGACGATTAACAACGTTGGCAGTGTATTCATGCTTCGTCAGCAAAAGGCGTGCGTGACAGCTCTCAATTTTGATTGGGGATCAACCCGGACGCCAGCGAGACAAGTGCGAAGAGTGCCGTCAACAGCGTCCCGCCGGCAAATAAGAACCATCGCACCCACGTGCGATCGTATCCAAGCCAACGTACGTAAGTCTCGACAATCGGTCCAGCGAAGTAGAGGACGTTTGCGACAATCGCACCTTCCGCAATCATGATCAGGCCGCGAAACGTGAGCAGTTGCGGCCCATTGGAGATCACGCCGGGCATCGCAAGCATCGCGGTGAACGCGCCGAGCAGCAGGATGTAGGCGATACGAAGCCGCTCCCACGCAAGAAACACAGGTTTTGCCAGCTCGACAACCGACGCTCCCGACTCAACCGTGGAAGCTGCATGATCGGTGGTCGCGTCGGTCGTCGGAGAGGAGTAGGGGTTGTTGGTCATGAGTTTCAGTGGCGAACGCCTGCAGTCACCGTGGCGCGACGAAGGATTGATCGTAGAACGCAGGAGACGTCGCTTCCGCGGCTATGACGCACTGGTCGGTTCGCGCGTCTGGCCAAGAAGGCCGCCCAAGCGGTCGCCGCAGTCTGCCAATATACCCGTTCACACTCGCGAGTGGCGGGGGAGTCCCGCCTTGATCCCGGAGGGATCACAGCGAGTAGCCGGAGGTCAGCGCAGCGTCACCTCCGGGACACGCCCCCAACCCACTCCACGACCCCGGACGGGGTCGTAGCGAATTCCAGTCCCCGCGGTCACAACGCTCCCCCCCTACTCCGTACCGTCCGCTTCCGAACTCTCTTGCACGCAGTTCATCAGCGCTGTGCTGGTAACGGCGTCTTGATCTCATGGGTGCACCTCCAATATCCGTGGGCGCTCGACTCCCCAGGGACGGCGTGAGCGTGCGTTCGGTCGGATTCGTCTTTGAGTCAAAGAAAAACGCCGCGGACCACACAACGCAAGTGACGGGGGAGTCATGCGCCTGCGGATCACACAATGGGCCACAAGAGTTCAAGACGGCGACTGTATGAACACGCTGACGAACTGCGGCCAGAAGATTCAAGAAGCTGGCGTCAGCCTTACAGCCCGGAGTCTCACGCATCGCCGGCCTACCACCACCGCAGATCAACCGCTGAAGCGGAGAGCAATTCGATTAAGTTCAACGGCCGGCAGTATTGGGCGGGAAGAGTCAAGTTGTCCATTTCAAACTCGACCGCAAGCCCCGCTCCGTGTGGATACCCTGGTTATCCCACAGACGCTGTGGGTCGTGGACGACGAAGACGCTCGATCAGACCACGAAGAACCAAACGGTCTTCCGGCAAGTAGTACCGGTAGTGTGCCATCACATCGTTGCCAGTGGAATCGTGCACTGAAAAAGTACCCATCCACTCGCTGACAAATTCCGGATCGACGTCGCCAAGATCAATGGATACTGGCTGAGAGCTGAAGATCAATGTGGGTCCAGAAAGCGTCCGCCCATCTACCTTGATGTCGAAGTTGTGAATATCGACCGCACAGGCCCAGAACGCCGCACGTATCACGACGATGAACAACGCCCAGCCATAAGGGATTTGTAACCAGTGGGTAAGGCAATAGATCACGATACCAATGGACAAGCTGCTCATCGTAGTGGCGATAAAGAATCGCCATCGACTAGCCGCGAATGTTAAGCGTGGTGGATCGGACGCATTCACGAAATTTAGATGGGATAACGGCGGTGGTCACCGCGTCGGCGCGATGGACCAAACTCCAATACAAACTCGACTCGTCGACTGCGGAGCACTGATTGGTCGTACGACCGAGGTAAAAAGCCGATATTCCCCGGTCGGACCGCGGAATACCTCCTGCCACCCAATCTTACGGGTTCGTGCCGGACGGTGCAATCATTCACTCGCCAGAGTGCCGTTTCCTGGTCAGCGTGAAGGTGCGACGCAAGGTTGGTGACGCGACGGTGCAGCGGTTCCAGAAAGGTTGGCAGGCCGGGAGTTGCCGGCGATGGAACGGGAGATGTCTCCCAATGGGATGGACGCCTGCTCGGCTCCGCACCGACTCAATTCGCTAGTTGTTCGCCCCGCGTGCCTCAAAATTAGCGTGTCCGCCAATCGGTCGAGGTGTATCATGGGTGTATCGCGAGGAAGCCGCCCCTTCGTGATGCCTCGCCTGCACCCCTCCCGCTCTGCGACCGAGCGGGCCCTGCCCGACCGCTCCGGTTGCACTCCATCCCTGAGAGCCTTTTTGAACGTGAAAGCATTTCGACTTCCAGTCGCGGTATTGTCCGTTCTGCTGGTGGGGCTCCGCGGGTCCGTGCCGGCCGCGGAGCCGGAGACAGCCGCCAAGCTCGATTTTGCCGCCGACATCCGGCCGATCCTGTCCGATGCCTGTTACCACTGCCATGGCCCCGATGCCAATGCGCGCGAGGGCGGGTTTCGACTGGATGATCGCGAGGCCGCTTTGGCCGCCGATGTGTTGACGTCGGGCGACATGCTGGAGCGTCTGACCAGCGACGATCCGGATGTGCGGATGCCGCCGCCGGATTCCAATCGACGCCTGCGGCGGCGGGATCGCGAAACGTTGAAACGATGGCTGGCCGAGGGAGCGGACTGGCCCAAGGACGACCGACACTGGGCCTTCATTCCGCCGCTGCGTCCCGATCTGCCAGCGGTCGCCAATGATCAATGGCCACAAAACCCGATCGATCGATTGGTGCTGGCGCGAATGGAATCGGAGGGATTGAGTCCCTCGCCGCCGGCGGACCGAGCGACGTTGCTGCGCCGCGTCAGTTTTGATCTGACCGGTTTGCCTCCGACGATTCAAGAACTCGATGCATTTATCAACGATCGATCCGGCGGCGCGTACGAACGCGCGGTGAACCGATTGCTCGAGTCACCTCGCTACGGCGAACACATGGCCGTCGACTGGCTCGAAGCGTCTCGGTTCGCCGATACCGACGGCTACCAGAACGATCGTTTGCGTTACATGTGGGTGTGGCGCGATTGGCTGATCAACGCATTGAACGACAACATGCCATTCGATCGCTTCGTCATCGAGCAGATGGCGGGCGATTTGATCCCTGACCGCAATTTCCTGACTCAAGTCGCAACGGGATTCAATCGCAATCACCGCATCAATTCCGAAGGCGGCTCGATCCCGGACGAATGGATCGTCGAATACGTCGCCGACCGCGTGGAAACCACCGGCACCGTGTTCCTGGGGCTGACGATGACCTGTTCGCGTTGCCATGACCACAAGTACGACCCGATCTCTCAGAAAGATTTCTACCGTCTGTTCGCGTTCTTCAACAACATCGATGAAGCCGGGCTCGGTCCCAATAACGGCAACAGCCCGCCGTTTATCAAGGTACCCCAGACATGGCCGAACCTATCCGAAGCTGACTTGAAATTCGTCGTTCCTGAACCCGTCAAGATCAAAGTCGTGCAGACGTCGGTACCGCGTCCGCAACCCGGCGGCGAAGACACCGTGATGGTGCTGCACGAGCTGGATCAACCACGCGACACGTATCGACTCGATCGGGGACAGTACGACAACCCGGACACGTCGGAAAAACTGCAGCCCGCGACGCCGGCGGTCTTGGGAGCCTGGAACGATGACTGGCCGCGCAGTCGGCTGGGGCTTGCTCGTTGGTTGGTCGATCCGGATCACCCACTGATGGCGCGCGTGACGATCAACCGACTGTGGCAGCACCACTTCGGCGTCGGGTTGGTCAAGACCAGCGAGAACTTTGGCGTGCAAGGCGAACTGCCCAGCCATCCGAAGTTGCTCGATTGGTTGGCAACGGAATTCATCCGTAGCGGATGGGATGTCAAGGCGATGCACCGGTTGGTCGTGACCAGTGCAACCTATCGTCAGCAGTCTTCCGCGTCCGACGCCTTGCGTGAACGCGATCCAGAAAACCGCTGGTTGGCGCGAGGCCCAAGAAAACGTCTCTCGCCGTTTGCGATCCGCGATTCGGTGCTCTTCGCCAGCGGTTTGTTGAGCGATACGATCGGCGGGCCTTCGGTTAAACCGTACATGCCGCCGGCGATCTGGAGCAGCATCTCGAACGCGAAGTACAAACAGGACACGGGAGAAAAACTGTATCGACGCAGCATGTACACGTATTGGCGACGCACGGTTCCGCCACCCACGATGATGGCCTTCAACGCCGCCGCACGTGAAACCTGTATCGTACGGAGCGACGAAACGACCACGCCGCTGCAAGCGTTGACGATGATGAACAACATCACCTTCGTCGAAGCGGCGCGGCATCTGGCCCAGCGGGTGATGAAACCCGACGGACGAACACCCGCCCGGCGAATCGCTTTGGCGTTCCGGTTGGTGACCAGTCGACAACCAAGGCCGAAAGAGCTGGCCGTCCTGGTCGATGACTTCAACGTCTATCACGATGAGTTTCAACAGCACACCGAGGCGACGCGGCAATTGCTGTCCGTCGGAGAAACGCCCAATACGCCGGGGTTAGACCCGAGCCAATTGGCTGCGCTGACACTGGTCGCCAATACAATCTTGAACCTCGACGAGGCCATTGCGGAGAATTGACATGAACCCTTTGGAAGAATTCAAGAGACGGCACAACCGACGAGCGTTTCTGTCCGGCAGCACGTTGGGGCTGGGGGCGATCGCTGCAGGGACCCTGCTGGGCGACGGGAATCTGACCGGCGGGGGGAATCTGGTCGGGGCGGCCGAAGCGAACGCGCTACCCGCAGCAGACGCGTCGGCCTTTGCCACGATCGCTCCCAAAGCCAAACGTGTGATCTACTTGTTCCAGTCGGGCGGCCCGTCGCAGATGGATCTGTTCGACTACAAACCGGAGCTGGCCAAGCGTTTCGGCGAAGAGGTGCCGCTGTCGGTCTATCCGGCCGAGCGAAAGACGACGATGACATCGGGCCAGACGTCGTTTCCCGTCGCGCCCAGCACGTTCAAGTTTCAGCAACACGGGCAGTCGGGTATTTGGCTCAGCGAAACCCTGCCGCACTTGGCCAAGGTGGTCGATGAGATCTGCGTCATCAAAAGCATGCACACCGAAGCGATCAATCACGATCCGGCGGCAACCTTGTTCCAAACCGGATCGGTGATCGCCGGTCGCCCCAGTATGGGTGCCTGGGTGAATTATGGTTTGGGCACCGAGAACGCCAACCTGCCGGCGTTTGTCGCGATGACGTCCAACGGATCGGCCAAAGCCGGCCAGCCGCTGTATGACCGATTGTGGGGTGCCGGTTTTTTGCCAGGCCGCTTTCAAGGCGTGAAGTTCCGCGGCCAGGGGGATCCGATCCTGGACCTCTACAACCCCGCCGGAATGACCCGCACCCAGCGCCGACGCATGTTGGATTCAGTGGAGAAATTGAACCAAGACCGCGCCGATCAGTTCAATGACCCGACGATCGCGACTCGGATCGCCCAGTACGAATTGGCGTACCGGATGCAAATGAGTGTGCCGGAATTGATTGACGTCAACGACGAACCGCAATCGGTTCTGGATCTGTACGGGCCTCAGGCGACGCAAGTCGGCAAGTACGCCTACAACTGTCTGTTGGCACGGCGCTTGGCGGAACGCGGCGTGCGGTTTATTCAGCTCTACCACCGCGGTTGGGACGCCCACAACAACGCTCCCAAACAAGTCCCCTCGCAATGTCGTGACACCGATCAACCCACCGCGGCCTTGCTGAGCGACCTGAAGCAACGCGGCATGCTCGATGAGACTCTGGTGATTTGGGGCGGTGAATTCGGGCGGACGGTTTACTGCCAGGGCAAACTGACGGACAAGGTGTACGGACGCGATCACCACCCGAATTGTTTCACGTACTGGATGGCCGGCGGTGGCATCCGCGGGGGGATGACGTATGGCGAGACCGACGAATACAGCGTGAACGTCGTTGAAAAACCCGTCCACGTCCACGACTTGCAAGCCACGATTCTGGCGCAATTGGGCATCGACCACGAACAGTTAACGTACAGATACCAAGGACGCTATTTCCGCCTGACCGATGTCCACGGCAACGTGATTGACGACATTGTCCGGTCGTGAGGTGGGGAAGAAGATTGGTTGGTCAAAAAATGGTGGGTAGGAAGATTTGTGGGTAGGAAGATTTGTGGGTAGGAAGATTTGTGGGTAGGAAGATTTGTGGGTAGGAAGATTTGTGGGTAGGAAGATTTGTTGGGTAGGAAGATCGCCGCAGGAAGGTGGAGAGGGTTTATTGAGAGGCCTAATGTTTTGACCACTCCATTTTTTGACCCTTTCGTCTCCAGCACCTGGATGAAACTTCCGTTTTTACGACAATGCAATAGCTGACGGCAAATCGGCATTCCTGAACGAATCGTGTCGTCTTTCTGTGCCAACTTCAAGTTTGACTTCTAAAGAGATCCGTCATGCACACCTCTCGATTGACGCGCACTGCATTCGCTTGCATCAGCCTGGTCACCTGTCTCGTTGCCGGGCGATCGATCGCGACGGCCAAGGAACCGGCCAAGCCGGTGTTCAAGGACGGTGAAGCCCAGGTGGTCAAAGCGTTTGAAGATTCAGACTATTGGATTCGGCACGATCTGTGGGTCGAGACGGAGTTTGATTCCGACGGAGACGACAAACTGGATCGGATGCATGTCAGCGTGACGCGTCCACGGCAAACCGAGAGCGAAGGGTTGAAGTTGCCCGTCGTTTATAACTCCAGTCCCTACTTTGCCGGTACCGGCGCGAAGGGAGACGAGTATTTTTGGAACCCGCGACAGGAACTCGGCGAGGACCCACCGGAACGAAAACACTTTGACGCCGTCGAGCGAACAGGGATGCGTCCGATCATCTCCAAGCGGCACGAAAAAGATTGGGTGCCACGCGGCTACATCGTGGTTCATTCCTCGTCTCCCGGAACCGGACTGTCCCAGGGGTGTCCCACTGTGGGCGGCGACAACGAGTCGCTGGCACCCAAGGCCGTGATCGACTGGCTGTGCGGTCGTGCCGATGGGTTTACGACTCCCGATGGAAATGAAAAAGTCACCGCCGATTGGTGCACCGGCAAAGTCGGGATGACGGGAACGAGTTACAACGGCACAATCCCGCTGGCGGCGGCCACGACCGGCGTGGATGGATTGGAAGCGATCATCCCGGTCGCGCCCAACACATCGTACTATCACTACTACCGATCCAACGGGCTGGTGCGGCATCCCTACGGTTATCTGGGCGAAGACATCGACTACCTGTACGACTTCATCCACAGCGGCAACGAAGCGCGACGTGAGTACTGTGATTGCACTGTCCGTGATCAGGAGATGCTGACCCAGTTCGATCGGGTCAACGGTGACTACAACGATTTCTGGGCGGGGCGAGACTACTTGAATGATCTGGAACCGTTGAAGGCCGCCGTCTTGATGGCTCATGCTTTCAACGATTGGAATGTGGTCCCCGAGCACAGCGTTCGAATCTACGAGGCGCTCAAGAAGAAAGGTGTTCCGACGCAAGCGTTTTTCCATCAGGGCGGACACGGGGGACCACCGCCGATGACGATGATGAATCGCTGGTTCACACGTTACTTGCACGGCGTCGAAAACGGTGTCGAAAAGGACCCGCGTGCGTGGATCGTTCGCGAAGGCGACAAGCAGGACAAACCGACGTCCTATCCCGACTACCCCCATCCAGACGCGTCACCGGTCACGTTTTATTTGTCCGGCGGCGCACCCGAACGGGGATCGCTGAGCACGCAAGCGACTCAGGACGCCGGCACCGAGACGCTGGTCGACAATTTTTCGTTCGATGGTGCCTCGCTGGCTCAAGCCGAATGGACCGAGCACCGATTGATCTACACGACTCCAAAATTCAAGGAGCCGATTCATCTTTCCGGAACGCCTCGCATCACGATCAAACTGGCCAGCAGTAAACCCGTTGCCAATCTGTCGGTCTGGCTGGTCTCGTTGCCGTGGAACAATGACAAGAACGCCAAGATCACCGACAACATCATTACCCGTGGTTGGGCTGACCCGCAAAACCGCAACTCGATGACTGAAAGCGAACCGTTGGAGCCGGGAACGTTTTACGAGGTGTCGTTTGATCTTCAGCCCGACGATCAAGTCATCCCCAAAGGCCAGCAGATCGGATTGATGATCTTGTCCAGCGACAAAGATTTCACACTGCACCCGACACCCGGGACGGAGTTGACGATCGACTTGGGCGGCACCTCCGTTTCGCTGCCGATCGTCGGCGGCAAAGAGGCCTTCGAAAAGGCGCTTTGAACGCGAGACGGCGGACTAGGAGCACCCCGTTTGGTGTTCGTATCGGTTGATGCGGTGCAACGGAAACGCTCGCCTCGCTTCGCTCGACCCTCCTGCTAGGGCATTGGTATCTACACCGCGTTTCCTGGGGCGGCGCAACCCTCGCAAATGCTCGGTTTGCTTGCCCCAGGCTATGGATATGCATGCCCTTTGGGCAAAAAGCGACTACGTCACTCGCAGTGATTCGTCACCGTCATGACGGGGCAGACTGCGTGACGGATCGTGTGTCCGGAAACGCTGCCCAGGATGGCGCTGGAGAGACTGGAGCGGGCGGAGTTTCCCATCACGATCAATTCAATTTCGTGCTCTTTGGCGTACGTTTCGATTTCGTGATAGGCCGTTCCGAAGCGAATGCTGGTCGTCGTCCGGAAACGCGCGCGATCCTCGGGGCTCATCACATTCAGGAACTGTTCTTCGATTTCATGAGCTTGCCGGTCACGAAACTTTTGATCGGTCGATTGGTGAATCAACGTGGGATCATCGATGACGTTCAAGAGGTGGATGTGGGCATTGCTCGCTGCGGCGATCCGCATGGCATAGTGCAATGCTCGCCTGGAACACTCGCTGAAGTCAACGGGGACCAGAATCTCCGAGATCGGTGTCAAATCATTCACCATCGCAACGTCTCAGCAAATACAGGGATTGAAAAGCGAGGTGTTGGCCGATTGAGCCGACGACGCTCGCATTTCTAAAGGGTACCAACTGCCGCAGTGTTTCGGAATCCGATCGCAACATCACTCGTTACTGGATTTCACGAACTGGCGGCGGTAGGCGGCGGGCGTGATGCCGGTGACTTCGCGAAACCGTTTGGTCAAGTGACTTTGGTCGGTGTATCCGACGGCTACTGCAATTTCCGCAAGCGTTCTGGAGGAGGTCGTCAGAAGATCACGTGCCGCCTGAACGCGGATGCTGCGTAAGTATTGCATCGGGGTCATCCGCAGTAATTGCCGAAAGCGTCGATTGAAGTGCGTCGAGGAAAGCCCTGTCAAACTCGCCATCTCCGCCATCGAGATCGGTTCGTTGTAGTGCAATTCGATGTGCCGTGCCGCGGGCAATAATTCTTGAAGGTGCCGCGTGAGCTCTTGTTGATGCTCAATGCGGTACATCGCGCCGGCGATGCCGATGACCTCATCACAGGCATTGTACAGGGGGGTTTTGGTCGACACATACCATCGCGGGGTCTGACGGCGATGGAGCACCAGCCAGACCTGTCCGGGCAGGGGCTGGCGACTCGACATCACACGTCGATCCTCCTCGATGTAGGCTTTGGCCAACAACGGTGGATGGAGATCATGGTCGGTTTTGCCGATCGCCTCGGACTCATCGGCAAGCCCATGGTTGTCCAGGAATTGTTGGTTAACCTTTACAAAACGGCTGTCGACGTCTTTGGCGTAAAAGTACGTCTGTGGCAGCGCGTCAAACAATGCAATTAACGATTCCGCGAGAGGTTGTTTTCGGAAAAACCGCTGTTGGACTAGGTGGGACAGTGGTTCGGCCATGGTCAAAATGTACCAAACTCATCGAGATCCGTCCAAGAAGTTCTTGGCCGGAGCGGGTAGACTTTTTGCTGAACACGCAGGCCGGTGGCGGACGCCTCCCGGTTGCGGAGTACCGAATTCGCAAGCTGGAAGCTTACGCCACGATGATGAATCCCCTGACACGAGTGCTGTTGACGTTGATGATTGCCCTGCCCGTTGTGGCGGCCGGCGAAGAACGCGTCGATTTTAATCGCGACATCCGACCGATCCTGAGCGAGAACTGTTTGCTCTGTCATGGCCCCGACGAATCGAGTCGTGAAGCCGATCTGCGACTGGATTCCTACGACGGTGCGACCGACAGCGGTGTGATCGTCCCCGGCGAGTCCGATGAGTCTGAATTCGTGCGTCGCATCCTGAGTGATTCGCCGGACGAAATCATGCCGCCGCCTGACTCCGACAAACAACTCTCGCCCGCTGACATCGACCTGCTCCGACGCTGGATCGATCAGGGGGCCGAGTACCAGCAACACTGGGCGTGGCGGTCTCTTGAACGCCCCGAAGTCTCCGCTTCTGCAGACGGCACGGGGCTGTCAAAGCAAGGGCGGGCAGCCGCTGCGATCGACGCACTGTTGGAATCCGGTTGGGCCGAACACGGCGCAGCGCCGGTTTCTATCGCCACTCCGCGTGAACGATTGCGCCGGCTCAGTTTTGACTTGCGCGGATTGCCGCCGACGGCCGAGGAAGTGGCGACGTTTGAGCAAGATCCCAGCGAGCAACACTTTGTTGAGTTTCGCGATCGCTGGATGTCACAGCTTGCCTACGCCGAACACCAAGCCGTCCGTTGGCTGGATCTGGTGCGCTGGGCCGACACCAGCGGGTTTGTCAGCGACGAACCGATCGCGTCGGGCGCCTACCGGGCGTGGGTCATCAAAGCGTTTGATCAAAACATGCCATTCGATCAGTTTTCGATCGAGCAGTTGGCCGGCGATCTACTTCCCGATCCCAGCGACGACCAACTGATCGCGTCGGGATACAACCGCATCGTCAACACCAATTGCGAAGCCGGTGCGATTGAGACCGAACAACTGTACAAGCTCAAGGGAGAACATGTCCGAGCCTTGGGCACGGTTTGGATGGCGATGACGACCGGCTGCGCAGAATGCCACGACCACAAGTTCGATCCGTTCTCTGCCAAAGACTACTACAGCTTGGCCGCGTTTTTTGATGACTTGGTCGAAGCCGGCGTGTACACGCCCGGCGATCGCCGCGAACCCCTGCACTATGTCCACGATGACGCTGAAGCGGCACGCCGAGATCGCCAGCTCGCGAAAAAAATCGACGAGTTGAAGCAGGCCATCGCTGCCAAACCGATCGACGAGATCTCGGAATGGGAAACCGCCATCCTCAGCAAACTGAAAGATTCTCAATCGCGATCGGATTTCGTCTGGATTCCCGCCCAGCTACCGGCAGCCCGCGTTTTGGAAGGAGAGTTTCTCGCCGCGAACCTGGATGGTCGATTCGCTCGCCAGACCCACAGCGAGCCCAAGCGACTTCACCGGCATCACGCCGCGGAATTGATGACCGGTTACGTCAATCCTGGTGGGCAAAAAACAGAAGAGGCGAAAGACGCCTGGTACGTCGACGTTTGGATTGATGAAGAGGATCTCCCGGACATGATCGGGTTTCAAGTCTCCAATGGTGACTACGGCCGGCTGGGGTGGAACACCGCCAACTACGAAACCTACTACTGGGGCGATGACACGTCAGGCCAACTGGCCGAGCGACACACCTGGAGTGATCCCGAGCGTGTTTTGCGGCTCGGTGACCTTCCGCAGCAGTCGGGTTGGGTACGTTTGCGCGTCCCCTTTAGCAAACAGATTCCACCGGTCGGCGGCAAGACCTTCGAACGCTGCGGCATGGCTTGGTTGCACAGCGGCGGCCGGGTGGGCTGGGGTGACAGCGGGTTGGAACTGCGTACGGACAAGGCGACCGCACTCGCGCTGGGCGAAACCGCCATCCGCCGCTGGTGGGAACAACCCATGAACCGACAGGTCTATCAGAGCCGGGCTGAATTCGTCGCTTCGGCGCTCAAGGCCGACGCGAGCAAGCGGAATGAACTGCAGCGAGAACTGGTCATCGATGCGTTTCGTGAGCAAACTCAACACGAGCAGATGACCAAGTTGCGACGCTTGGAATCGGAACTCTTTTTGATGCGTGCTCGAGCGATGCCGGTCCTCGTGTCACGGCAGGCACGTCAGCGCAAGACGACGCGGCTGCTCAACCGCGGTGATTATCAAGACGAATCTGGTCCGATCGTCTCGCCGGCGTTTCCAGAATTTCTCAACGCAGTACAGGTTGCCGAACGTTCCCAACCGTTGACGCGTCTGGATCTGGCACGCTGGCTCTTCTCAGACGCTCACCCGCTGGTCGCACGCGTGTCTGTCAACCGGCTCTGGCACCAATTCTTTGGCCGGGGATTGAGCGAGACGCTGGAAGATTCCGGCACCCAAGGCGATTGGCCGTCCAACCTGGCTCTGCTCGACTGGCTGGCGTGTGAGTTTCGCGACAGCGGTTGGGACCGCGACCACATGGTGCGATTGTTGACATCGACCCGGGCCTACCAACTAAGGTCCACTCCATCGAAAGATCTGCGAGAGCGTGACCCGGGCAATCGTTGGCATGCCAGGCAAAGTCGTTTTCGGTTGAACGCCGAAAGTATCCGCGATTCGGCATTGCACGCCGCGGGGCTATTGCGTGACACGGAGCAAATTCCTACCGAGAGTTTCTTTCCGTATCAACCGGATCCCTATTGGTCACGTTCGGACAAGGTCATGTATGGAAGTCGTCACATGGTTTGGGAAACCAGTCCCGACGCGGCGCAGTACGATCGCAGCCTTTACACATTCTGGAAGCGTCAGAACATCCATCCGACGATGTTGGCGTTCGATGCGCCGACGCGTCAAGAGTGCACGGCGAAGCGGAACATCACCAACACGCCGGGGCAGGCACTGTCGTTGTTGAATGATCCGATTTTTGTCGAAGCGGCACGCGTGCTGGCGATGCGGATCTGCGACGCCTCGGATCGCAGTGATCGAGAACGGATCGAATCGGCGTTCTTGTTGTCGCTGCAACGCCGGCCTTCGGCGGATGAGATCGATGTGTTGGAAAAGCTGTTGACCAGTCAACGAGCCCACTATCAGACCGCCGTCGATGATGCACAGAGGCTGGTTGCGATCGGTCAAGCCTCGCCTCCTTCGCTCGCCGACGCACCCGAAATCGCGGCTTGGACCGCGGTCGCGCGTGCGATCTTGAACCTCCACGAATTCCTGAGCCGGTCCTGAACCATGAATCATTCTGCCATTTTGGATGTGACACGCCGCCATTTCTTTGGGCGGTCCGCCGGCGGTATCGCCGCGATGGCGCTCGGGTCGATGCTCGGCGAGTCAACGTCCGCCGCATCCTCGTCGCAGCTTTCGTTTCCGAATCATCCGCCCAAAGCCAAGCGAGTGATTTACCTGTACATGTCTGGGGGGCCGAGTCAGTTCGAAACGTTTGACGACAAACCCATGCTCCGCGAACTCAACGGGAAAGCGATTCCAAAGTCGTTGACCGATGGCGTGAAGCTGGCCTTTCTTCAATACGAGGCGCTCAAATGTTTCGGGACAGACGTCGGATTCAAGCCGTGTGGCAGATCCGGCCAAAAAATCTCCAACCTGTTGCCGCATCTTCAGACGGTCGCCGACGATCTTTGCGTGGTTCGCACCTTGCAAACCGATCAGGTCAATCATGACCCCGCGCACACCTTCATGAACACGGGGTTCAGTATCGCGGGACGACCGAGCATGGGTTCCTGGTTGTCCTACGGTTTGGGCGCCGAGACAGACGATTTACCAAGCTTTGTGGTCATGCGAAGTGGTCCCTTGGGCCAACCCATTCCGACCACGGCGTGGCACAACGGGTTCTTGCCGGGCAAACATCAAGGCGTGGAATTCTACGGCAGTGAGCAACCGCTGAACTATCTCAAATCTCCCAGTGGCATCAACGCGACCAGTCAAGCCGAAACGATCCGATCGATCGAATCGCTGAATCGACTCTACCATGATCAGGTCGATGATCCCGAGATCTTGACCCGGATCAATCAGTATGAACTGGCCTTTCAAATGCAGACCAGTGTACCGGAATTGGCCGAGTTCGCTTCAGAGTCGGTGACCACGCGAAAGCTCTACGGCGTCGATGAAAAACCCGATGGCAGCTTTGGCTCCAATTGTTTGATGGCACGCCGGATGGCCGAGCGGGGCGTCCGCTTCATCCAGCTTTATCATACCGGATGGGATCATCACAGCGGTGTCGTCAAAGGTATCACGGCGCGAACGAAGGAGGTCGATCAAGGATGTGCGGCCTTGCTGAAAGATCTAAAACAACGTGGCATGTTGGAAGACACACTTGTGATTTGGGGCGGCGAATTCGGTCGCACGCCGATGTCTCAGGGAGGGAGCGGACGCGATCATCACACCAAAAGCGGTCCGTTATGGATGGCCGGCGGCGGCGTCAAACCGGGATGCAGCTACGGTGTGACCGATGATTTCGGATTCACCGCAACGGAAGATCCTTTCCATGTCCACGATTTTCACGCGACGGTGTTGCACCTGCTGGGGATCAACCACAAACGGCTGACGTTTCGCTACAAAGGGTTTCACTTTCGGCTGACCAATGTGCACGGCAACGTGGTCGAAAAGGTGCTGGCGTGATCGATTAAGACACGTCGCATCGGTTGGGCTCAGGCGGAGACGTTGAATTGCCGTCCGTGGGCTGGCGGGCTGTCGGTCAATACCGCTCAATCGACAGGCCGCCAAAAGTTTCGTTCGGGACGGGGCGGTGCCGAACGCCTTGGCCGCGTCCGCTACGGTTCCACGATTTCGATGGCCGATGCCGGCAGCCAGGCTTCGCGGCCATCGGACAATTGCACTCGCACCCACTCGTCGCGGTCCTCCACCACGGTGACTTCCACGCCGCCGGGCAAGGGTTCGCGAAACGTTGCCGGCGAATGGATCGAATCGGCCGACCGCGCGGTGACTTCGGGAAGAATCACCACCGCGATCCTCTCGGTCGCATCACTTCGATGCATCCAGGATCGTGCGAGCACGCCGATCCAGACGATCAGAAGCACGACGGCCAAATTGCGTGCCACGGTCTTGTCCGTTCGCAAATAAAACGCCGCCAGTGCCATCGCCAGCAAAAACATGATCGCGGCGATTCCGTTCCACTGGCCGGCCCGAATCGTTTGCATCCAATCAAAGAAGGATCCAAATGAAATCGCATCTCCTTCCGGAACGGGAACCCAATCGGGCAGCAACGTGCGGGCGAATTCGAGGTTCTGGCGCGCACGCCGATGATTGGGTGCGATCGCCAAGGCACGCCGATAGGCCAGGATTGCGGCACCAAGATGTTCCGCTCCCAAGGCCGCGTTTCCCTGGTTGAAATACAGGTCGGCACTCGGCAGCTGATTCGGCGTTCGAGACCGTTGGTCAGCAATCACTTGCGTGAACAGGGTTTCGGCGCGGGAAAAGGATTCCAAACGTCGATCGCGCTGCACCTCGTCCAGGGCCGACCGGTACGCCTGGATCGCCCGCTGCAAGGTGTCCCCGGCCGCGGACGCAGTGTCAAAGCCACGTACGTTCATTCCAATCGGAGTGCTTATTGTGAGCGGTAGGGCGCGAGCCCTCCGGTCTGCCAGGATGTTGTCGAGCCGGAAGCGGACGGCTCGCGCCGTTCCGCTAGCACTTATTGTTAGCGGTAGGGCGCGAGCCCTCCGGTCTGGCAGGATGTTATCGAGCCGGTACCGGACGGCTCTCGCCGTTCCGCTAGCACTTATTGTTAGCGGTAGGGCGCGAGCCCTCCGGTCTGCCAGGATGTTGTCGAGCCGGAACCGGACGGCTCGCGCCGTTCCGCTACCACTTATTGTTAGCGGTAGGGAGCGAGCCCTCCGGTCTGCCAGGATGTTGTCGAGTCGGTACCGGACGGCTTGCGCCGTTCCGCTAGCACCATCAGTGCCAAAGTAAGTCGCACCGGGCGCAGTGTCTCCAGCCACAGACGTTGCCACGCCGCAAAGGACTTGGATCAAGACGAACAGAAGAGCGATCGGCCGCATCATGCAGTGGAGTGGCTTGGTTTCAGGGAGTCGATGGCTGCCAAGGCGCGACCCAACAGGTCCGGCGAAATCCTTGCATCGGCGTCGTCACCGGGCTTGTAAGCGATCGCTTCGCACTCGGCAATGATCGGTTGGATGGCTGAACGGTCCGTCTCGGGAATTTCGAGATGGGCCACGCGGAGTGCTTCGGCGATCTGTTTGGCGGCTTGCTTTTCCGGTAACCGTTCGGCCGCGGCAATGCGTCCCCGTTGTGTCCGCACGACAGCCGACGCTTGCCGAATCGCAGGGTCGACTTGACGCCGCTTTCGATCGACCAGGGCGACGATCAGGCACAGCGATCCCAAAGCGTATCCGGCAACTTGCAATGACGGACGGGCCAGCAGGCTGGTGGATCCCGTCAGCAAACGCTGCGGATCACGTTCGATCGCCAAGTCGGCACCGCTGAGCGAAAAACTGCGCGGACCGCTCGAGCGAGCTGATTGGGCGGTTGGATCGTTGGCTACGGTGTCGTTCGGTGAGGGAGCGGATTGACTGCTGACGACCGCGTCCGCTCCGACGACTTGTGCCGGCATCACACGCAGCGCGATCGGCTCGGATCGAGTGGTTTGGTAACGTTCTTTTTCGGCGTCAAACCATGAATAAGCGATCGACGGAATTTCGTTGATGCTCTCATCGAGTACGCGGACCGAGACGACAAACTGCTTGCCGTCTTGATCGTCCTGCAGAACGCCGGTCACGTCGCCTTCGGGCAATCGGAAGTGCCCGGGATCCAAACCACCATCGGCGGACAGCGGTGGCAGCGTCGCACCTTCGATATTCCCATCCCCACGCAGATGCAGCGTCAAACGAATCGGGTCGCCGACTCGAACAACAGTGCGATCGGCGGAGACATCGAGAGAAAACCCGTTCCCGACGGCCCCCGAAAAGCTTTCCGGACGGCCTTGGCTGGGAAACGGTTTGACTTCGAACGTCAACGGTTCGCCTTCGGCGCGAAATAACTCGACTTTCGCCGGACGACGGCGACCGCCGAAGGCTTCTTCCAGCAGCGAACCGCCGATCCCGAAATCACCGAACGGGGATCGCCGACGCTGGTCCCACTGCGTGACCCACTGGATCGTCGCGGTGATCGGCGCGATCTCGTACGTACCCGGCCGGTTCGGGATCAATGTCCGCTGTGCCGAAACGACGGTGAATTCCGTGCCGTCGACGGTTTTGCGTTCCGCCGTGGCTGCCAATGCGATCGTGCCCTCCTCGGTCTCGATCGGCAATCGTGATCCGCCCCGCTCAGGCGTGCGGTCGGGGGCGAATCGGAATTCGTCCAACATCGTCCCATCGATTCGGAGCTGATTGACGTTGTCGGTGTCGCCAGCGAACCACCACTGAATCGTGACGGGAACGCGTTGATCGGGATAAGCGGATTCGGGCAGTTGCAATTGGATCCGCATGTCGTCCGTCGTCGGGACTTCGGCGAAAGACATCGTGATCGCGTCCACGCGCTTTTCGGTATTGCCTTGGGTGATCACGAACGGGCCAATTTCGTAGTCTCCCGGTTGGTTGGCCGTGACGCGAAATTGGATGGTGTGGGTGACTTGTTGAATTCGTCGAATCTGGGTGCCCGACTGAAACATGCGTTGAACGATTCGCGGACTGATCCCGGCCAATCGAACCCGTACGTCCGGCGAGGAGGACTCGGCGACGCATTGCGGTTGCGGATCTGCTTCCAGTCCATCGACGGTCAACTGAACGATCACGCTGACGCCGACATAGTGTGGTGGCTCTTCGGTCGCCACCTGGACGTTCACGTCTTGCGCAGCGGCAGATGTCGCCCACCACAGCAGGACCATTGTCGAGGTGAGCAAGCTGCGGAGCAGGACTGACTGCGCCGCTGCTAGCGTGAGACGGCGGGGGCTCCACGCTTTGGCGCACGTCGCGATGGCGATAGCGGGCCGCGCCGGAGTGGACATCGCGACGAAGTTTGCTTTCGGTTCGTTGTTGACTTGCAAGTTCATGGGCATCACCAATCCTTTTCCACCGGTATCTGTCCGGCGCGCTGACGCTGGTCCCGCTCACGCCGTCGTTGCGCTTCACGGTCTCGGACGGCTTGCAAAACGCGTGACGGATCCATTTGCGCGTCTTGTTCTTCGTTCTGCTCTTGGGGTTGGTTCTGGTCGGACTGCTGTTGCTGTTGGTCTTGTTGTTGCTGCTGTTGGTTCTGCTGCTGATTCGATTGGTCTTGCTGCGGCGGTTGCAGTTCTCGCAGCGCTTCGATCAACTTTTCGAGCGCCAGGTCCTGCGGCGGTCGCGCTTGGTCGATTTGTGGATCCTCACGGCTGAGTTGTTCCGATGCCTTGTCCATCTGTTGGGTGGATTCCCTGACCAGCCCGGCTGCTTTCTTTGCTTTTTCGGCGTTCTGCTGGATCATTTCTTGTTGCTGGGGATCGACGGGAGCCGCTTGTCCGCCGGGGTCGGCCGGCGGATCTGTCGATGCATCGGCCAGCTGTTCTAACGCGGATGCGATCTGCCCGGCAATCTCGGACAGATCATTTTGTCGTGACGCCAACTCGGCTGCATCGGCGCGTTGGCGTTCGGAGTCTGATTCTGATTGCAGAGCAGCCATTTGCTCGGTTTCGTCGTTGATCCCGGCCTGACGCTGCGCGGTTTCTCGCAGGTGTTCGACGATCGAAAAGAACAGGCGACGAAGATCCTGCAGCGTCTCGATGGCTGCTTCGGCATGGGTTTGGGAGAGTGCGTAGGGTTGCGGCGTTTCAGAAGGCGGGGCCTGGGGCGGACCGGAGGGCTTGCGCCCTTCCGCTACCAGGGGAGGATCTGTGGAAGGCGGGGCCTGGGGCGGACCGGAGGGCTTGCGCCCTTCCGCTACCAGGGGAGGATCTGTGGAAGGCGGGGCCTGTGGGGGACCGGAGGGCTTGCGCCCTTCCGCTACCAGGGGCGGATCTGTGGAAGGCGGGGCCTGTGGGGGACCGGAGGGCTTGCGCCCTTCCGCTACTAGGGGAGGCTCTGTGGAAGGCGGGGCCTGTGGGGGACCGGAGGGCTTGCGCCCTTCCGCTACTAGGGGAGGCTCTGTGGGCTTGCCAGCGTTCTCGTCTGGTAAATTCGCGACGACGGCGTTCATCTGTTCGCTCGCGCGTTCGGCCAGTTGCATGGCAAGGGTGAGTCGTTGCATCTCCTGAGACGGTTCATCGCTTGCTGGATCGGCCGATTCTTGTTCGGCGGATTCGTCTTGCGAGGCTTGAGCTTTGGCGGTCTCGGCGACAATCTCGTCTCGCAACCGTTGCATGCGTCGCAGGTTTTCCGCCTGACGCTCGCTGATGAAATCGACGAGCTGTTTCACGGCGTCGGCGGGCAGTGCCTCGGCGGACGGTGATTCGGAAGCTGCTGATTCGGAAGCCGGTGATTCAGCCGTCTCCGGTTGACCGATCAGTTCCGCCAACGCAGCACCGATTTCCTGTTCACCGGCGTAGGCCAATTCGATCAGGGTTTTCAAGTCCGCAAACTGTTCCCGTGCCCGTTGCAATTCTTTGAGCGCATTGACCTGCTGTTCGCTTGCGGCGGCGTAATCGGGGAAGGCAAGTTTCTCGTCCGCGGTCTTCAACGCATCGGTGGCCGCGTTCAGGTGCGGCATTGCCCGGCTGAGTTTCTCAAAAAACGCTTGTTGCTCGGCGTCGATGTCGGCTGCTGCATCGTCTTGGGAGGTGCTGTCCAGGCCGGCCGCAAGCCGGTTGGTCAGCTCTTCGGTGCGGCCGGTCAGATCGGCTTGGGAGTCGGCTAAGAACTCCTGATCGATCCATCGGGGGATCACAGGTGAATCGTCTTGTCCGCCGATCCCTCGGCTTTCCATCGCCTTGAGTGCGGTGTGCTGTGCCGTCTCGGTGATGTCTCTCGAAAGAGCGTCCAAGATTTCCAACGGCTGGCGCAGTTGATCGCGGGCGCGTTTCAATTGGTTCAATGCCGTCGCGGCGCGGCGAAACCCGCGTGATGCCTGACGGCGACGAAGTTGGCTGCGAGATTGACCGATCCGTTGGCTGCCCTGGTTCAGGTAGCTCAATAAACTGGCCAGTTGTGCGATACGGATGTTTTCTTCCGGTGTTCGTTCGGATTCTGCTTTGGATTCCAATGTTTCCAATTCGCCGGCAGCCTGTTCGACCAAACCCTGCAGGTCCGACAGTGCGACGCGTTGATCGATGGCCAATCGTTGGAACGATGTTCGGTGCTGATCAGCGATGTTTGGATCGTCGCTCTCGGCAATCTGTTGGACGAGCGCGCGGAGATTGCTGATGGTCTGGCGTTGAGCGGCGATCAAGGCGTCCAATTGGGCCGTCAGGTCTTGATCGTCCTGTTTCATCAGTTGATCGCGGAGTTGCGTGATTCGCAGTAGAACGACTTCCAGATTGTGACGTGCGTCGTCGGCGTCGCTGCGCAATCGGATCGCGTCTCGGAACCACCCCGCGGCTCGTTGCAGATGTTGGAGCGCCTGTTCGGGTTCTTCTTCGATGATTGCATCGGCGCGGTTGATTTCGACCCAGCCCAGGTTGTACGTCGCCCGAAACCGAACTTCACCGTCGCTGCCGGCGTCTCGACGGGCTTGGCTGAGCAAACGTTCGGCTTCATCCAAATCGCCACTCAGCCGATCGAGTCCTCGGTTGTAGCTTTCCCGAGCGTCCATCGGTTCGTCGGCGTCGACGATCGCGACTGCGTCGGTCGCCTCGTTGTCTAACGCGTTGTCCGCTGGAGCGATCGCCGGTGCGGATTGATCGGTTGCGGTTTGGTCGGCGATCGCGGTACCGGGAGACAGCGTCGCTGTGATCAGCAGCACCAACGCGACTTTCGCGGCCGCATCGTTCGGCGTTGCTTGCTGCGGTACTTCCCGCTTTCCATCCGGCAGTCCGTCTGGCTGTACGATCGCATCGGCAGCACGGCGGTGGCCCAGGACGACGGCGGCGACCAGCAGGATCAGCCCGGCCAGGATCAGCCACTGGAACGCATCGCGCCGGATCGCGCGACCTTCGGTGGACAATTCTCCGCGGACCAGCGGCTGGATGTGGGCGTCGTAGATCGATTTCAGATCCAGGGTTCCCGTTCCCGCGGGGATATAAACGCCTTCGGTCGCCAAGGCGAGTTCGCGAAGTGTTTCTCCGTCCAAACGCGTGACGACGGGACGGTTGTCCGCATCGAGCACCTGCTGTTGCACGCCCGTTCGTGGATCGGTGATGCGAATCTCGCTGCCCGCTTCATCGCCCAGGCCGACGGCGACGATTTTGATTCCGCGTTCGATCGCGTCCTTGGCCACATCCAACGGGTGCGAATCGTGGTCTTCGCCATCGGTGATCAGAAACACGACGCGCGAGACATCGCTTTCGGAACGGAATCCGTCCAAGGCTTTGCGGAGAGGTTCTTCCAATCGGGTGCCGCCGCGTCCGACGCTGTTGGGACCGGCGCCGTCGAGCACCAATTTGAAGAAGCCGTAGTCTGGTGTCAGTGGGCACAGCACACTCGCCCGTCCGGCAAACCCGATCAATCCGACTTGATCCCCATCCAAGAACGTCAGCAAGTCGGTGATGTCGGCTTTGGCGCGTTCCAGTCGGTTCGGCGCGACGTCTTCGGCCAGCATCGACTTGCTGACGTCCAGGCAAAACATGATCTGCGCACCGACGCGTGGCGCTTTGACGTAGGTCAATCCGTATTGCGGTCGCATCAGTGCCAGGACAAAACAAACCGATGCGAGTCCCAACAGCAATGTCGTCATCGAGCGACGCATCAACGACGAACGTGAGACCAGTCGCGGTTGCATGACAGGCGACAGGAATCTCGCCAGCGCATCACCACGTCGCTGCTCCAGGTAGAGCAGCGTGATGAAGGTTGCCAAGACGACCCACAGGGCCGCCGACCAACCTGGCGTTGCGAATCGAAAATCCGACATCTTACGGAAGCGTCCTGAACAAACTGGCCTTGGAAGTTGCCGCGACGCCGACCAACAACAGCCCGGCAAGCAAGAAGGATCGGTAGTGTTCGTTGTATTGCAAGTAGCGAAACTCGGTCACCTTGGTTCGCTCCAATGCGTCGATCTCCGCGTACACTTCGCCGAGCGATTCGCGGTCGGTCGCGCGGAAATAGCGACCGCCCGTGGTCTCGGCAATCATTTTTAACGTGTCTTCATCCAGATCGACCTCGAAAAGCCGTAATTCGGTCCGACCGGTGAAGGGATCTTGTACGGGAAACGGCGCCCGCCCCTGGGTTCCCGCACCGATGCAATAGACTTTCACGTCGCTCGCCGCAGCGACCTCCGCCGCCTGTTTTGGATCGACGACCCCGGCGTTGTGAGACCCGTCGGTCAGCATGATCACCACCTTCGACTTGGCGTCGCTCCGCCGCAGCCGCTCGACCGCCAGCGCCAACCCGTCTCCGATCGCCGTGCCGTCTTCTTCACGCGTCGAAACGATTTCCAGATCATTGACCATCGTCGTCAGATTGCCGTGGTCCAACGTCAGCGGACACAGGCTGTCGGCGTAGCCCGCAAAAGCGATCAATCCGATCGTGTCATCGGGACGCCCTTCTCCGGCCGACTCGCCTTCGCCCAAGACAAAACCGCGAACGACATCCTTGACCACGCTCAACCGATCGACGCTGTAATCGTCTTGCACCAGATCGCGGGCTTGCATCGATCCCGAGCGGTCCAGCACCATCATGATCGCGATGCCTTCGCGGCTGACCTTCGTTTCCGCGTCAGGCGTCCGCGGTCCCGCCATCGCCACGGATATCAGCAACACCGCCAGCGCCATCAGCAGCGCGGGCAGTCCCGCCAGTCTCGCCCGCAGCGATCGTGGTGCGGCCTCAACGATCGCGACCGAGGAGTAACGAATCCGCGACGGGTTGTGGCGGGCCAGCCAAAACACGAAGGGGGCCAGCAGTGCGAGCAGCAGGAACGCGGGGTCACGCAGTTCGATCTCACCCATGTGCGGCCTCCTCGATCTGGCGTTCCGGCCCTGCACCTTCCGGCGGCGTGTCGTCCTCGGAGTCCGACTCGGCAGACTCGTCGCTGATCATTGGGGCGTTTTCGCGTGTGTCTTCCAGGAAACGCTGGACGTTGCCGATCGCTCGTTCGATCTCGTCGCCCGACGGTTGGGCGCGGGCAAACTTCACCAAGTCGGCTTGGCGAAGAAACTCGCGCAACAGGCTTTGGTGGTCGGCCGAGAAATCCGGTGACTGTCCGATCGACGCGAGGAATTCTTCGGTCGTCAACTCGGGCGCGCGCATTTCGAATCGGTCTTCGATGTACTTGCGAATGATGTAGGACAACCCGACATAGAACTCATCGATTTGTGGTCCCGTCGATCGTGGTTCCCGCAACAGCTTTTCGAGTCGCGCCGTTGCGACGTCGTAGGCCGATCGCCGGCGCTTGCGTCGCCGTGCCGCCGCGATGGCTCGCCAGACAAACGGTAGCGACACCAGCACAAGTACCAAAATCGCAACGAAGAGCGGCCATCGTGATGGCGCCGGTGGTTGGATTGGGGCCAACCGCTCCATCGGCGGCTTCAGATCAACCGCCGCATCGTCGGGCAGCACGGATGCGACCTCGAATGGAATGCGATCGGTCAGGACTTCGTAGGCGTCCAAACCCTCGGGGGCCTGTTGCTGGCCGGGGCGGCGGTCGACGTATTCGATCAAGATCGGCGGAATCACGTGCCGGCCCGAGGAGGGCGGATCGAGTCGATAGGTTTGTTTGGCTACCGTTCGCCCCGCATCATCGATCGTTTCGCGAGGCGCAAAATCGACGATGGAAAAACGGTCCAACGCGTCACCGAAATCTGGCATCAAGACTTCGACGTCCTTCTCAGCCGTCACTTGGATCGAGAGCGTGAGAGTGTCCCCGATCACCGGCTCTTTCGGTTCCAGCGTCACCTCGATGGACACCGGTCCCGATTGCCGCTGCTGCTGAATCGATTCGGCAGCGGCGGACGGCGTCAGGGTCGCGAGGATGACGAGGAGCAGTGCAAATCGAAAGCATTTGTTTATGGCCGTTGGCCGAAACGCTTCGCTCAGATCAGCTCGGACGCGTGATAGAGGTGTAGACACCAACGCCTGGCAGGCACTGGTGTCGACGCGAGTCGCCTTTTGCCCAACGGGCATGCACATCCATAGCCTGGGGCAAGCCAACCGAGCTTTTGCGAGGTTGCGTCGCCCCAGGGGAAAAATCCCAACACGGTCGGATTTGGCCAATGGCCATGCACAATCTTCTCCCTTGACGTTCATCATCGCATCCTCCGTTGACGCATGCGGAAAAACTTCACCAGCGGATCGACGACGTCGCCTTGCGCGTCGATGTGGATGAAATCGATTCCGGAACGACCGAAACTGCGGCGCAGGTCGTCGACTCGCTTTTCGGCGGCCGCGGCCACATGATCGCGAAACGTTTTCGATCCTGCGTCGCATTGAACCATATGCCCCGTTTCTGCGTCTTCCAAATTGACCAAGCCGACACTGGGAAACTCCAGTTCTTTGGGGTCCGTGACCAACACCGCGATCACGTCGTGTTTGCGATTGGCACTTTGCATGGCTTCCAGATATCCATCACCCAGGAAGTCGCTGATGACAAAGCAGATCGATTTCCGCGAGGTGACGGACATCAGAAACTGCATCGCCCCGGCGATGTTGGTCGCTTGGCGTCCGGTTCGCCACCAGGCGCGGCGGCGTCCCATCGGCAGCCAACGGCGGCGTTTTCGCGGAGCCTGCGTTTCCACCTTTCCGTGCGCCAGGACTTCGCGGATGACCCGCAGCGAATGCCGCTGGCCTTTACGAGCCGGAATGTATTGTTCGATCGCGCCGTGGAACAGCGTCAGTCCGATCTTGTCGTCGTTGAGTGTGGCAGAAAACGCCAATAGCGCGCTCAGTTCCGCCGTCGCGTCACGTTTGCTCCGCTGGCCCGAACCGAAATCCTGGGACGCGGACACGTCGGCCATGACCATCAGCGTCAATTGTCGGTCTTCCACGTATCGCTTGACGAACGGTTCACCGATTCGAGCGGTCACGTTCCAGTCAATCGTGCGTACGTCGTCGCCGGGGATGTACGGTCGAACTTCGTCGAACTCGATGCCGCGGCCTTTGAACACCGAGACGTATTGGCCGGCGAGAACATCGGCCACTTGGCGACCGGTTCGAACTTGGATCTCTCGGACTCTTCGAATGACTTCGCGAGGCAACATGATCGGTGGCGTCAGCTTCCAGAATTGCGAGAATCAGCGATGATTTCGCGTAAAGTAATTTCCTCCCACTGCCGTGACGAACGCGTGCCGGTCAGGGCACCGGGACGTTGTCCAGAATCTGGCGAATCACGTCGTCGACCGATTTGCCTTCGGCTTCCGCCTCGTATGTCAACACGACGCGGTGCCGCAACACGTCCGGGGCCAACGATTTGATGTCGTGCGGCGTCACATAGCTGCGTCCTTCCAAGAACGCGTGCGCCTTGCCGGCTTTGAGCAGAAAGATCGACGCGCGTGGGCTGGCCCCCATTTCGATCATGTTTTCTAGCGCCGCGACTCCGGATCCGACGGCATCACGTGTCGCACGGACCACGTCGATGCCGTAATCGCGGACTTTGTCGTCGCACCAAATCTTCTCGACCACCGCGCGGGCTTCCATGATTTCGTCGGGCGATGTGACGGCCGAGATTTCGGGGATCGCTTTGCCGCCGGCCATCCGGTCGACGATCTTTCGCTCGTCCTCACGGGACGGATAATCGATCTTGGTTTTGAGCATGAACCGGTCGACCTGAGCCTCGGGCAACGGGTACGTCCCCTCTTGCTCGATCGGGTTCTGTGTCGCCATCACCAAGAACGGATGGGGGAACTTGAAGGTCTCGGTGCCGATGGTGACCTGTCGCTCCTGCATCGCCTCCAGCAAGGCGCTCTGGACCTTGGCCGGGGCGCGGTTGATTTCGTCGGCCAGAATTAAATTGGCGAAAATCGGTCCGCGTTTGACGCTGTACGTCGCTTCTTTGGGGTTGAAGACTTCGGTGCCGATGACGTCCGCCGGCAGCATATCCGGGGTAAACTGGATGCGTGAAAAGTCGGTCCGAATCGCCTGGGCCAGACTGCTGACGGTCAGCGTTTTTGCCAATCCGGGGACGCCTTCGAGCAGCACGTGCCCTCCGGTCAACAATCCGATCAATAGACGTGAAACCATCGTTTCCTGCCCGACCAGCAGTCGCCCGACCTCGTCCGCCAGCCGGTTGCACATTTGCGAGTACTTGGCAATCTGTTCGTCTATTTGGGGTGCGTTCATGGTCTCCGCGATGAAAACGGTGCGTGTCAATTCGGCCGGCATCCTGACCGGGCGGCCTGAAACGGTATTACAGACGGAATTACGTAAAAGATCAATCTCCGGTTCGACGGAGACTCTCAGAGGATAGAGGAAATGGAACGAGTCACCCACCTGGACCACTGGAACATTCTGCCACCTCCAATCCCCCCCGTCGCAAATCTCCAAAAACCTAAACCCTCGCTTCCTCCGAACCAAACGGGCCGTTGGATCGACGCTACATTTGTTCCGCACGGAAGCATTCCCGTCCCCTTCCCGCCTTTGTGAACCCACGTCCTGCAACATGAACCGTCCCACACGTCTTCGCCTCGCACCGTTCCACGTTTTCCTCTTGATCTTGCTTGCATCGACCACGTTCCCCTTGTCCGGCGTCGCCGACGATGATCGCGAGACACCGGGTAGCGAAGGCAACGGCGATTACACCATCGGCCCCGACTACAAACTCGATCCCGACTTGACCGATCGCGGCAACCCCAAGGGCAAGCTGTTCGAGTTCTCGATGCGATTGGCCGACAGCAAGATCTTCCGCGGTGACGACAAAACCCTGGACCCGAAGAAGCCGGTCCGAACCGAGCGGAAGATTTGGGTCTACGTTCCGGCTGCCTATCGGGACGGCACCAAAGCCCCGATCCTGGTGACGCATGACGGCCCCAGTCGATTGGATCTGGTCCGCAATGCTCTGGACAACCTGACGATTTCCAAGGATCCGAAGCGTCGACTTCCCGCCTTCATCACGATCGCCGTGCAAAACGGTGGCAACGATAGTTACGGCAGCCAACGAGGGCTGGAGTATGACACGATGTCGGATCGTCTGGCCCGTTTCATCAACGACGAAGTCTTGCCGGCGGTGCTCAACAACCCTGAAATCAAAGCCGCCTACCCGAACATCGCCTTCACGGAGAACCCCTGGGGCAAGGCGGTGATGGGATGCAGCAGCGGTGGCGCCGCGGCGCTGACGATGGGCTGGTTCCGTCCCGATCTCTTTCGTCGTCTGATCACGTATTCGGGCACCTTTGTCGACCAGCAAGATGATGACGCGGCCGAAGAGGCCGCGTACCCGCTGGGTGCCTGGGAATACCATTCGGGCTTGAAGTTGATTGAGAACAGTGAGAAGAAACCGCTGCGAATTTTCACCCACGTGGCCGAAAACGATAATCGGGCCAACGACCCTGAAGAGACGTATCACAACTGGGTGATGGCTAATCGACGGACCGCCGCGGCGCTGAAGGCCAAAGGCTATGACTATCGATTCGTCTTCAGCCGCGCCTCACGACACTGCGACCGCCGCGTCTTCGAACACACCCTCGCCGATACGTTGGTCTGGATGTGGCGCGGGTACGAAGGGGATTGACGGTTGGAGCAGGGCAAAACGATGGGGGCAGAATGATGGGGGCAGAATGATGGGGGCAGAATGATGGGAAGACAGTAGGGACTCCGCGGTTCTTCTTCCAATCTATCGCGCGGCCCAATCTCCCGATCTCCCAGTCTCCCTGCTTCCCCACCTCCCTGCCTTCATCATTCTGCCCCGTATCATTCTGCCATCTCCTTCCCCCGCTGACCGCGTCCCTAACTCCCCAGCTCCTGCCAAAGCTTGTCGAATGCTTTGCGAAACGACCCCAGCAGCGCCGCGTCGCCTGTGACGATAAAGTTCTCCTCGTTGTACTTCGCCGCGCTTCGTGTCCAGTTGTAGCTTCCGGTCAGCAGCTGTCGTCTGTCGAAGATTGCAAATTTGTGGTGCATGTGATAGTCGGTACGATCGACGCGGACCGGGACGCCCAGCCGTGCCAGCTGGTCGATGTCGGAACCCAGGTCCGTGGACTTGTCGTTGTCGGAGATGATTCGAATGGCGACGCGTCGGCGGTGTGCCGCCAGGATCGCGTCTTTGATCCGGTCGTCGGTGATTGTAAAAACACAGACATCCACCGACTTGCGTGATGACCGGAACAAACGATTGATTCGAGCGACGCATTCGTCGTTGGGACTGAAAAACGCTTCGGATCGAACCTTGCTGGTATCCGGGGCGTCTTTCGGCACCAGCACCTTCAGGACGTTTTCCAACCAGTCGATCAGTTCGGCATCGTTTGGACCGCCGAGCTGTTCTCGTACCAGCTTGAATGCGAAGTTGCGGGCGAACGCCAATTGCCGTTCATCGCCACCGACCTTTTCGACGACTTTGGCGAGCGATTGTTTCTCGCCACGCGTCAAACGGTAGTCCGCCAGCGTGATTCTTAAAGCGTCTTCGATCGAGCCATTCGACATGAAACAGAGTCCTCCCGTTGTGCTCAGGCGTTCATCGAGACCGTAGCGAGACGTGATCGTCAGAGTATTCGATCGTGAATCGTGTTCCGTCGGCGCAAACGACTTCGTTTTCAGGATTGCTGAACGATCCCTTGATTCGGTCGGCCGTGATGACCACATAGGAACGACCGGGGATCGGCTTGAACCTGTCGCCGGTCGCCACGACCAGCTCGCCCGCCAGTGACGCAGTGCCGGCGATTTGAACTGCCGGTTGCGTTTGGCCGACACCGGCGAGGCTTAGTGTGCCTTGATCGGGTTGGTGATAGTCGCCTTGGATGTTCAATCGCGGCCGGTCGGTTCCGGCCACGCTGACCGTTCCCTCGTTGTACACCGTGCCCTCGATCGTGCCGGTGCCCTCGACCGCGCCTTCCGCTTGAACTTCGATCCAGCGCAGCGTCGAGATCGTTCCCCCGTTCAACTTCACCGCCCCATTCGGCCCGATTCGAATTTCGTTGCGTCCGGTCAGGTTCACGTTTGGTCCGAGCGCCAACGACTGGGCAGCGTTTTTTGAAGCCCCACCGCGGATTGCCAGACCCAGGAATTCCACGTCGCGGTCGGCGTGGGCGGTGTTGGGATGATCGCCCTTGTTGTCGATGCGAGCGGTCCAGGACAATTGCGGGGCACCGTCGTCGGTCATGTACGTGATGCCCGCGTTGGCATAACGGTAGTCCGACCAGTTGGCCGGGTCAGAGGTCGACGCACCGTCTTTCCCCGTCCAATGATGATAGGTGTTGGCGAATCCACGTGGCTCATCGACCCGCTCGCCCAACAGCAGCGTTTCAAGTTCTTTGACCAGTTCGGGATGCGCGGCGGCAATGTCATTGGCTTCGGCGTGGTCGGATTGGAGGTCATAGAGTTCCAGACCTTTCTTGGTCCGCACTAGTTTCTGAGTGCCACGGATGATCGATTGACCGTTGCCGGCTTCGTGGATGATGAAGTCGCGTGTGCGTTGTCGGCCGCTGCCGGTCAGCGTCGGTGCCAGGGACACGCCATCGATGCTCAGCGGCGCCTCGACGCCGGCGAGTTCACAGAACGTCGGCAGCAAGTCGGTCACGTCGACGACGCGATCAACATCGGTGCCGGCTTTCAAAGGCGATTGGTCATGGATCATGGCGGGCCAACGCATCAGCAGCGGCACGCGGATGCCGCCTTCCTGAATACTGCCCTTGGTCCCGCGGAGTCCGCCGTTGGCGTCCAGCTCGATGAGGTTTTTGCCGCCCGGACCGCCGTTGTCGCTTTGAAAGATCACCAGCGTGTTGTCGGCAAGGGAGTCGGATTTGTCGCCGTCGTTGTTCGGGTCTTCCAACGCCGCCAAAATATTGCCGAAGTGGGCGTCGATGCGCGTGACCATCGCGGCCCATTGACGTGTCTGGTCGGCAAGATTCGCATAGTGCGGGTCGTCGGCGTAGGCTTTGTCCCACTCAGGCAGACGCTCGATTTCACCGAACGGGGCGTGGGGGATTTGCACGGCAAGCAGGCCGAAGAACGGTTGACCGGATCGGTTGTAGTTTTGTCCCTGGTCGCGAACGAAGTCTAATGCGGCGAAGGCGTAGCAGTCATCGCAGTATGCCGTTTTGGGATAGCCGGCGTGATCCTGCAACGCCGGGACGGCCGGATAGTCCGGGCGACCTTGGTAGCGAGCCATCGAGTTGGGGACCAGTTCGATGCCGCCGACGGCACCGGCTGACGCAGGCGCGCTCCACAACGTGGGCTGAAAGAACGTGTGCGCCCGAACGTGATGCAGTTCGGCCAAGACGTGTCGGTATCCATGCGAGGTCGGCAGCGTTTGCACATTGTCGATGACGGGGTTGGCCTGATCCTTCGAGCCTCCGTATCCCCATTTTCCCCAGTATCCCGTCACGTAACCGGCCGCCGACAACGCATCGCCCATCAAAATGTCATCCGCCCGCATCGCCTTCTTGGCGTTATCGGGGTCATTGCGATCGGCGAACGTGTGCCCTTGGTGGAAACCCGATTGCTGTGACGATCGGGCAGGCGAACACACGTGGCATCCATAGCCGCGTGTGAAGTTCAATCCTTGCGCGGCGAGTTGATCCAGGTTGGGTGTTCGCACCGAAGGCAGATCCTTTGCGCGGCGATCGGCTTGGCCGTTCGGTCCGATCGACCCCCAACCCATGTCATCGACATAGAAGTAAAGAATGTTGGGCCGCGGGGCATCGGCGATCAAGCTCGAAACGCCAGGACCACACCACAGGCTGGAAATCGCGGTCAACGCAAGGAACAAGGGAAAGAGTTTCATCGGTGCATCTTGGTGGTCGGCGTTCGTAACGAGTTCGATCCGCGATTGGAGTCCGATCACGATTGTAAATCAATTTGCCCAGCCGTTTTGCCTGATGAACCACTCCCCCAGAAAAACGGTGGGGACGATGGTTATACTGAACCGATTCCGGTGACGTCGGCCAGCACACTGGCCGCCAAGACGACGCCTTCGTGACCGTTTCGAGGTCGAAATGATGAACACACTTGGTCGATGGATCCGATTCACGGTCCTGCTCGTTGCGTTGGCGGGATCCACGCTGGCCGCCGTGGAGCCCAATGAGAGCCCCAACGAGGAGACTCAACGGGACGACATTTTTGAGGCCAACCGCCGGTTGGGTCGCGGGGTCAATCTTGGCAACTTTCTGGAAGTGCCACGCAACGATAACTGGGGCGTCGAAATCGTGGAATCGCATCTGAAGCTGATCCGTCAGGCAGGATTCGACAGCATTCGGATCCCGGTCAAATGGTCGGACTACGCCGCCACCGAAGCACCCTACACCATCGAACCCGCTTTCTTCGCTCGCGTCGACCGTTGGCTCGATCGGGCCGAACAGGAAACGCTGAACGTGGTCCTCAACATTCATCACTACGATGGACTGGACAGTCAGCCTCAATCGCATGCGGAACGGTTCAGCGCGATTTGGAAGCAGATCGCCGAGCGATATCGGTCGCGGGGCGATTGGCTGTACTTTGAATTGCACAACGAACCGCACGACGAATTGAATGACCATTGGAACGACATCTTGCGTCAAGGTTTGGCCGCCGTGCGGGCGAGCAATCCGACACGACCGGTGATCGTCGGCCCAACTCGGTGGAATAACATCGCCACCTTACCGCAGCTGGATCTTCCCGCCGATCCCAACTTGATCGTTACCGTTCACATGTACAACCCGCACGAGTTTACCCATCAGGGAGCGTCCTGGGCCGGACCGAGGGTGCGGGCGATTCGCGGACGAACATGGGGCAGCGAAGAAGAGCGGGCGGCGCTGGCGAAAGAAATTCGACAAGCCTCCGAGTGGGGCAAGTCACACTCCCGGCCGATTTTCCTGGGCGAGTTCGGAGCCTACGGTGCCGCACCGCAAGAAAGCCGTGTGCGCTGGACCCGGGCGGTCGTCGAAGAAGCCGAGCGTCATCAGATGAGTTGGGCGTACTGGGAATTCGCTGCCGGATTCGGACTCTACGATCCGGACAAGAAACAGTGGCGAAGCGATTTGATGGGAGCCCTGATGCAGTCGCGTTGATATTGGAGCATGGATTACGGAAGTCGATTTTATTACTGCCATATCCGCGATAATTGAATCGACATCCCAAACGCCTAGACACCAACACGCATCCCAGTGCCATTCACCCTCGTCCACGTTTCATGATCGGTACTTGTCGTTGAGCCCCTGTCCTTGGGTGATCATCGGCAAAATCTTCGCGATGCGTGATGCTTTCGTCGCGTCGCGCTTGGCGTCGGCGATGTAGTCGGCGTACTCACGCTGCTTGCCTGGGGTCAGTGCGTCGAAGGCGGCTCGCGCGGCTTGGTCGTCGGCGAACGCGGTCTGCAACTCCGGTGGAATCATCAGCGGTCGCCCGCGGACGGGTTTGATCTCGTGCCCGGCAAGCTGCAGTTGGATCGCCTCCTTGACGTAGGCCTTGATGGTGCGAGGTTTGATCTGCTGCTTGGTCTGGAAACGCCACTGACGCATGGCTTTCGTTTTGCCGTCTTGAGCATTCATCAAGACGCCGGCCGGATCCGTTAGCAAGCCGCCTTGAAAGAACCACAACCCGAAATAGGATTTGAACGCGCCGATCCCGACCACATTCTTTCCCTGGAAGGTGTAGCAGGGCGCGCCCCACTTCACCGTCTCGTCGAGTTCGGTCGACAGCAAGATCTCGCGAAGTCGTTTCAATTCATCTTGCCAGTTCTCAGATCCGGCGATGAAGTCATCGACGGTCTTGAAGCGTTTCATGTCGCTATTTCTTTTTCTTTCGCGGTGGTGCCTGTGGCAATTTGGCGTCGGGGCCGTAAAGGTTGGGATACTTCTCGGCAAGTTGCGCTTTCAGTTCGGGACGATTGGCCAGCGCGCCCATGCGTCGGCGAGCGTTGTTGGCGTCATCCACTCCCGCCAGCGGAGCCGAAGCGGGCATCACGCGCGAGTCCCAACCGGCCAGGTCCGCCGGTTTGACGCCTTCGTAATAAAAGGCGCCGTTGGAATACGGGGTCGGTGCGTAGGGGCCGACGATGCTGACGTCCAGGTTCGGTTTGATGGCGTCTTCCATCCCGCACGCCCACAGGCATGCGTTGACGAAAAATCGACGCCCGTCTTCGCTGAGCAGATCTTCCGAGGCGCCGAAGGAGGCGTAGACGACACGGGCGTCCTGCTTCGTTCCCGACGGAGCGGTATACCAATCGCGCGCCCAGCCCGCGTTGACCAACGGCTTTTCGGTGTTGATGTCATCGCTGGGGCCGAACGTATTGAGCACCTGAACCTCCAGCAGCGGGACGGCATCGGCGGGCGGGTGCGACTTGTAGGCGCCGGAGTAGGCGTGGATCTGCTCGACGCCCCTCAGGATGGGATGGTCCGCCGCGCCAGCCGCCGGTGTGATGCGGCTGCCCATTTGATGGTTGGTTCCATAATGGCTTTGCCCACGTTCCTTCTCCCAGGTGTTTCCAAAGACCTGTTCGCCCAGGCCGCCGTGATAGTCATCGCCGGAATAGTTGAAGTTCAGTTTCGCCCATTTCCCTTTCTGGCCGTTGAAGCAATGCGTCGAGGTCCGCACCCCGACGACCGGTCCGCCACGTTCAAAGTAATCGACCAGCAGATCCGCTTGTTGGTCGGGCAGGTTCATGAACCGCGTGAAAAAGAACAGCATGTCGGCGTCCTTGAGTGCTTCCATGCCGGGCACGGATCGGGCACCCGGCTTGATCGCCCCCTGGTCATCCACGCCGAACAGAACCGTGCAGCGGAATCCGTGGTGTTTGGCCAACGTCTTTGCCAGCGCCGGGCACGTCTGCTCCGAACGATACTCGTGGTCGTTGGCGATAAACACAAGGTGCTTGCCTTTGCCGATCCCCTCGGTTCCTTCATAGACGAGCGATTCGGCCATCGTCGGGGAGACGGCCAGCAAAGTGACGAGTGATAAGATCCAAGCTTTCATCGGTGATGTCGCTCCAGTGAGTGGATTGTAAAATGGGAATGTTGTATTGAACGTTGACAGATTGCGCTACTCAAATCGTGAGGCTGACCAATCATGATCGCTTCTTGTTTGGGGCTGAGCGTTGACCGCCGCTGGACTTGCCGAAATCGGGATTCAGCTTGGTCGGGATGACCGCCTGGGTGTCTTTCTGCCATTGCCGAAGCTCTTCCAGCATCTGGGCCGCTTTTTCGGGCTCGGACTTGGAAAGGTCGTTTTGCTCGCCGAGATCGGAACGGAGATTGTAAAGCTGGACCGAATCGTCCTCGAAGAACTGGATCAATTTCCAGTCGCCGCGACGGATCACGCTGCAAGGCGTCGCCCGCCAATGCATCTGCTCCGTTCCGAAGACCGGGATGACCTGGTTGTATCCGGCACCGGACAGGTACAGCGGATAGTGCCAGAAAATGTTGCGCTCGGGAAGGGATCGACCCGACAAGAGTGGCACCCAGGATCTGCCATCGACGCTCTGGGTGGTGGGCAGTATCGCACCGGCCAACTTCGCGAACGTCGGCATCAAATCGACACCCGTGTTCGGCGTGTCGCACGTGCTGCCCGGTTTGACCACGCCGGGCCAACTGACGCAAGCCGGAACGCGTATCCCGCCTTCGTAAAATGCACCCTTGGCTCCCTTGAGCGGTTCACACCAGGTGACCCCGGAAGCACCGCCATTGTCGGACGTGAACATGAACACCGTGTTTTCTGTCAGCCCCTGTTGTTGGAGCTTCTCGCGGACACGGCCGACGCTGGTGTCGACCGCTTCGATCATCGCCGCATAGGTCGGGTTCCACTTGCGATCCCAATCGCGACTTTCCAGTTTTTTCTTGTACTTCGCGACAACCTCTTTGCGTGCCCGGATCGGCGAATGCACGTCCCAATGGCATAGATAAATAAAGAACGGATTCGAGCGATTCTGGTCGATGAACTCGCAGGCGGCATCGGTCAGGTTTTCGGCGACGTCGATGTTGCCGTAGAATTTTTGGCCAAGCCCGGCGCCCAACCCATTGGTGTCGTTGACGTCAAACCCTTGTCCATCGGGGCCCAGGTGCCATTTGCCGAAATGGGCGGTTTTGTAGCCGGCGTCATGGAGTACTTCTGCGATCGAAATCACGCTCGGCGGGAGGGCGCCCTTGGAGGGGAAGACGCCATCACCCTTCTTGTCCTTGTTGCGTGGGACCAGAAACTTCATCTTCGAAGAGTCTCCCTTGGCCCTCATCCCGGGTGTCCACATCTGGGTGCGGGACACGTACATGCCCGACATGATGCAGGCGCGTGATGGCATGCAATTGGCTGCCCCGGGATAAGCGGACGTGAACTCCATGCCGGATGCACACAACGCGTCGATGTTCGGCGTTTCGTAAAACTCCGCGCCGTTGTAGCCGACGTCCGACCAACCCAGGTCATCCGCCATGATGTAGACGATGTTGGGTCGATTCGCCGATTCGGCCTTCAGGATCGTGGGAACTAGACTTTGCATCAACAGACATGCCGCGGCTGGCAACGCGAGACGAGCGATTCGGTGAAGCAGATGACGTGGGAGCATGGGGCGGCAACCGAAAGATGTTGAAACAACGAACCGAATCATCATATTCGATCATCATCACGTCTGCCGCGACCCGACACACTTCTCGAGAATTCTCGGCAAGATCTACGACGGATCGCACGAACCGATCGAGTCGCCCGATCGAGCCAAACGACGTGAAACCCGCCAATTTGCGAGTGAAGCCCCGGCTCACTCCGTCTGGACAGATCCAGGTTGCCGGCAAATTCCGTTGCCGCCACAGTGGATCTGACTCGCCGCGTGAGTCGCACTGTCCGAACTCACATGGTTTCAGATTCCGTCTGGTTTCGCGTCGCAGCCGCGAGCGAACGTCGATCTTCGACGGCAATGATGGCAGTCGCGACCAAGGCATGAACCAGCGTCAACAGGCCGGCCCCCAAAACGATGGAGTTCTGGATCAAGAAGCCGAGTAATGCAACTGCGACTCCAATCGCCAATGCAACTTTTTGAAACATCCAATACGAACCCCGACTGGGAATCTCATTCATGACGAAACCTCTTTATGTTTTTGAAGGTGCGTTGACCTTGGGTTGAATTTTGGTCTGCGAATCCACGTTCGTTTCTCATTTCCCGTCTCAGATCTGCTTCAGGAACCGTAGGCCGAATCGTCCGTCGTCTTGTCCATCGACATCACGATCGAGCACGATGTGATCAACTTGTCACTGGATAAGACGTGGCCTCCAAATTGTTAATGACAACGAGCGCGTCGCGTGGGCTGACCATGGCATCGCCGGTAACGTCGTAGTAGGGACTTTCACGAGTCCCACCGCTGGGTAATTCGCTGGATGGGTCACGAGCCAAACGGTTGATGACCGTCAGTGCGTCCCTTGGGCTCACAACGCCGTCGCTGTTGACGTCGTAGCGGTTCCAAGGGTGTTGCCAACTGACGGCGAGTCGATTCACATCGAGGCTCGCCACGTATTGCTGGCGGCTCGATTCTGACGCTGATTCCAATAGTACCAAGATCTGTTCCCGATCACCGCTGAGTTCCAGGTCGATCAAGATCAGCGGCCCGTCAGGGACATTCAGTTGACCAAGTTCTCTCAGGAAGTCATCGACGTCCGTCAGCGATCCGTCTGTCGGGTGATAGATCTGGCTGCCGTGTTCGGTTCGGACCGCGGCGAGCGAATCGATCACGTGCGTCACCGCCGTGTCGTCGTCAGAGGGGAATTCTCGCAAGATGCTGCCATCGCGATTCCACAACACGCCGACCGTTCGCCCGTCCCCATTTCGCTGATACGATCCTCCGGAGATTCCATAGTCTGAGATTGTATTGGCCGATCCGAATGTCGAATCGTCAGGTTGATCCAAAAGATGCAGCGTCCAACCTTCGGCCGATCGATTCCAAACGACCGCTACATCATCAGCAAATCCGACGACACGGTGATCATTCAGGTCCAGCGCGGCGCCGATGGCGTGGTGTTCACCCAGCGGTAGCGGCGAGGTTTGCCCCGACTCGTGAATGATCGGTTGCAGATCGTCTTCACCGACCGACCATCACGATGGACTGCGTGGAACGCACCGGCATTCCCGGCAATGGTCGAATCGAGCCCCAATGCGTTGGGAACTTCCTCGGTCCACGAGGTCGGTTCTCCGTTGCCGCCGCGAAGAGATCGATCAGTGACAGCAGAGCCGACCATTTCGAATAGGCCGTCTTCGCGGAAAACGGCATCGGTCACGTCGAAGGGAGAGCGGAATTCGGGTTGCGGCTCGATCGGAATCAGGTCGACTTCCGAAGTCGATGATGGGGTGATTTTTGCGGTACCGATAACGTCGGCGCTCACGTACGCGAGGCAAAGGTTGCCGCCGCTTGACGCTTGCGCAACCGATGCGAAGCGGAGCTCGCTGGGCAACACGCTCATCCAACTGGCAAGCAGTCGCCGTGATTCAAGCGTTTCAAATCTCATGTGGCTCGTTCCCGTTAGGGCATGTTGTTCACGCCCCTGTTCTCCAACACGCGTACTCATGGCGATCTCATGCGGGGCGTGACCGTCGACTGCGGCATCGCCGCCGTTGCGTCAGACTTGCCACTGCGATGCAACCGAAACAGAGCAACGAAGCCGGCTCGGGGACGGCGTTGCTGGCTGTGACCGTGTAGTTCAATTCACTCGTATCGATGTCAAAAATCGGATTCAGCGGATCGTCAGCGGCAATCGCGAAAGGACTGAAGAGGTCGAACCCGATACTGCCGCTGCCGGCCGCGATGGCGGTCAAATCGAAGGAGAAGAACACGCCATCGGAATTGATCTCAGGGTCCGGCACGAAACTAAAGAACGTCGTGAACTGGGCATCGACCGAGTCATTGAAAAAACCTCCGGAAAAAAGGACGTCCAACGGATCGGGAACGATGTCGCCGGCGATCGGGTTGACCGCAGGATCACTCAGATGACTTGTCGAGGACAAGGTCACCGTCGCGCCTAAGTCCGTCAGTTTGCCAATCCCCAAGCGGTCAAGTAACACATCGATGGTGACGGAATCACCAAGCTCCAGTGCGTTCAAATCCACACCACGTGAGTCCAGGGTCAGCGACATCACCCCGGCACTCGCACTCGTTGAAACATACGCCCCCAGAACCAAACAAACCATCAAACGAAAACAATTCATGATGCAAATCCCAACAGTGAAGTACGAACCAAAACTCTCAATCCTGATAACCCCGGCACGGCGTGCTCCGCCTGCCATTTATCTCTCTCTCCTCAGTCAACGCGGTCGGCTACGGAAAGAACGCCACCCTCGCCTCAACAAAGAGGCCTGGCCCCTTTGAATCTTCTGGCCCCTTTGAATCTTCTGACCGCTTTGATTTCAACTTACTGCCCCCTCTTTTCTACTCCCCGGGTTTCTGCGGGCCCGCGTGATCCAGGAGGGAGTTGATCGCATCTGCCGCGGCCCGCGCATCATTGACCAAGTCGCCGATCAAAGCTCCGGGTGTTTGAGAGAGCTTCACAAGGTTGTGAACGGACCCTGTAAGTGAACGAATCCCCCCCATCAATCCTTCGCCAAGAGACGCCGCTTCCAAAACTGAATGCACAAGTGCAAAGCCGAACGATCGGATTGCGGATGCCTCATTGAAAAGAGCAAACCAATCATTCCCATTCGCGATTTCAAGAAGTGCTAGATTGCGAAGCGAATTGGCAGGTTCGATGATCCCTGTTCCGATGACACGCACAGCGGCAACTTTCACAACTCCAACCGCGACTTTTTGCAGGTCGCCGAATGAGAATGCACGCAGGTTTGTAGCGATTGTTGTGTTAAGCAAACTAGGGAATTTGCCACTCGGATCAATTCGATTAATCGGATCTCCATATCCATAGGCGAAACGATGAATGCTGGCTGCAAGACTCACTATCGGAGGAAACGGATCGCGACTCATGAATCGCCCGAGACTGGGGTCGAGGAACCGAGCTCTTAGGTAGTCGAATGTGATCTCCGAGTCTCGTTGCTCGCCAGTAAACAGAAACTCATTCTTTGTCGTCCCCGCCTGCCCAGCCATCTGCCCGTACGCATCGTAGGTATACCAATCGGTGATGATGCCTAACGCATCGCTCAATGCCCTCGTGCTCCCGATCCCATCGACGTGGTAGAAGGACTTACCGGTGTCGGGGTGGCGGTTTTGGGAGATCAGGTCGTGGCCGTGGACGTAGGAGACTTTCAAAACGATGCCGCCGGGCGTGTATTCCTCCAGGACTTGGGCGTAGGGGCGGTTCTTGTCGAGTAGGAATCGGGTCTCTTCGCCGTCTGCCGTCTTGCTGACTCGCATGCCTTCGTGATCGTACTGATACGTCACATCGTCGCTGCCATCGCCGTCGGTGTCGGCGGCGATCAGACGGTTCTCGGGATCCCAGCTGTAGAAGACGGTGTCGGTCGGAGATGTTTTGGAAAGCGTGTTGCCGTTGTCGTCGTAGGCGTAACGGGTCTCGTCGCCGGCGAGGGTTTCGGTCAACAACCGATCGTTGTCATCGTAGGTGTAGGTCGTTGCTCCTTCGGCGGAATCGTCTCGCTCCATTCGGTTCCCGACGATGTCGTAGACGTAGTCCACGTCACGGTTGGCCGTTGCGCTGCCGGCGTCAAAGATCGTCTCGCCGGTCAAGCGATACAGTTCATCGTATTCGTACTCGACTCGGCGGCCGTCATGTTCGATCATCGCCATGCGGTTTCCGACCTCGTCAAGCTCATAGCCGAAACTCGCCAAGACCTCATCGGTCGTCGCGTTGCGGGTCTCCACCAACTTCAATCGGTGAAGGTCGTCATAGCTACGGTTTTCGACCGTGTTGTTGGGAAACGCTGTCTGGACCAAGCGACTCGCCGCGTCGTAGCGGTACGTCGTGACCAGGCTCTCGGGATCCGTCACCGTCGCCATGCGATTCTGTTCGTCGAACGTGTATCCGGTCACGCGGGGCGGATTCAATCCGACTCGCGTCGTGACCGATGTGCGGTTGCCCGCCAAGTCGTAGGAGTACCCGATCGCGGCTCCGTCCGGATCGGTACGCGAGATCAATCGATCTTGTGCGTCATACGAATAGGTGGTGCTGCCGCGGCCGTCCGTCACCGTCGCTAGTTGGCTGGTCATCGTGTAGCTGTACGCGACATCGGGGAACGTTCCCGGCAAGTCTTTCATGGCCAGGCGATCACGGGCGTCGTATTCGAATCCGATCGTGTCGCCGTTGAAGTCGGTCGTGCTGATCGCGTTTCCGACCGCGTCGTAGGTCGTTGTTGATCGTTGACCCAGCGGCAGCACCGTCGCGGTCCGTCGGCCTTGGCCGTCATACTCGAACAAGGTCTCTCGGCCTCGCGCGTCTCGCTGGACAACCAAATTGCCGAGTTCGTCGTATTCATACTCCGTTCGCGGACGAACGCGGGTGCCGGTGATCGGATCATCAACCTCCGGCAGAATCACCGCGGTCAATCGGCCTGCTGCATCGTATTCGTATTCGGTGCCCCGTCCGGCTTGATCGATTCGCCTGGTAAGGCGTCCGGCATCGTCAAAGACGCTTTTCGTGCTGCTGCTATAGACGAAGAAAGTTTGCAAGGGGCGGCCAGCGTCGTCGTATTCAAATCGCGTGACGTTGCCAAGCGGGTCAGTCTGCGCGATGCTTCGTCCAGCAATGTCGTACTCCGTCAGTGAGCGCGGATTGTCATTCAAGTCACCGGGAGTCCCGTCGGGAAAGATGACTTCGACCTGCTGTCCCGCTGCGTCGAGCACAAACTCGGTGCGATTTCCACGCGCGTCCACTTGAGCGATCGTCCTGCCCGCCGCATCGTATGCCGTCGAGGTGCGCGGGTTGTCTGTGGGATCGCCAGGTGTGCCATCGGGATAGATCATCGCGATCTGACGACCAGCCTTGTCGTAGACGTACTCTGTGCGACGGTCGAGTTCATCGATCTCGGCGATCTTTTGGCCCGCCGCGTCGTATTCCGTCATCGTTCGCGGATTGTCACTGTCGTCGCCGGGTGTGGCATCGGGATAAACCATCGCCACTAACAATCCACGATCGTCGTAAACCGACCGGGTGAAGCGTCCGAGTGCATCGATCTCACCGACTCGGTTTCCGACAACGTCGTATTGCGTTTCGGTCTGCCACTGCAGTTGACCGTCTTCGTACAGGCGACGGAATCGCACGCGACTTTCGGAGTCATACTCGGACGCCGTCACGATCGTCCGCGTCCCGGTCGGTGTGGTTTGTGTACGCGTTTCGGTCAACTGATTGCCAAGAGCGTCGTAGGAAAACGTTGTGCTGTGCCCCAACGCATCGGTTTGCGTCAGCACATATCCCGTGCCATGGTAGGTGAAGCTCTGTGTGTTTCCGCCGGGCAGTGACATCGTCAGTGGGTTGCCGGAAGCGTCGTAGGTGAAACTCGTGACCTGGCCCACCGGATCGGTGATCGAAAGCAGGTTGCCGCGGGCGTCGTAGGCGTTGGCCGTCGTGTTGCCCAGCGCGTCGGTGGTGGTCAGCACGTTGCCGAAACTGTCGAAGGTGCTGAACGTTCGGCGACCCAGCGGATCGGTCTCGACAATCAGGTTTCCATCCGCGTCGTACTGCATCGTTGTCGTCAATTGGGTGCCGTCTGCGAGCACTTTTGTGATCGACGTTTCGAGAGTCGGATCGTTGGGGTCGTCGTAGGTATAGCGAGTGATGCCGCCTTCGCCGTCAATTTCCGTGACCACATTGCCGCGAATGTCATACTCGTAGGTCGTTTGGTGACCGAGTTGGTTCTGAACGGTGTCGACGAAATTGGCGGGATCATGAATCAACTCGATCGCTTCGTCGTCGGCGTCAATCATTTTGATCAAACGGCCTGCATTGTCGTACTCGCTGCGGATCCCGGTCCGTCCGAGTGGGTCGATGATCTCGGTCAGGTAGTGCGGCCGACCGGGTTGTTCGTACTTGAACGTTGTCGTGTTGTTTTCGCGATCGGTGACGGATGTTAGGTCACCGGCCGCACTGTACTGATACTCGATGCGGCCACCTGCCGGATCGGTCACGGCGCTGATCAGACCGGCGGCGTTCCGTTCAAAGGCGATCTCTTGCCCCGTCGAACTGAAGACGCCTTGGTCGGTGAAAGTTAGCGTGTTGCCGTTGCGATCTTTGACGGATGAGAGGTCGCCGCTGTCGCCGGCGATTTCGTACTCGATACCTTCTTTGCTGGTCAGGGTGAATCCGCCATGGAAGAGCGGCGAGGCCGGGTTGAATGGCAATCCGCTGGTATAGTCGATCGCTTCGCCGAACGTGCCCGCACGCAATTGATAATTGCCGGACGTCAGTGCACTGTCGACACCGGGGTCGGGCACGAATTCGCCGCGAAAGATCCCCAGCAGCGCCGCGCCGATGCCGGGCGCGGGCGTCATGCGGAACGTGAACCCTTCGCGTCGTCCGCCGGGGACGGTGACGTACACCCGCGCGCCGTCGTAGTACGGATTGTAGATCAGGTCCTCTTCGGCACCGGTCTTGGCGACGCTGGATCGGAGGTCCGTATCGCGAAACTCCATTCTCCAGCCAAACCCAAAGTCATCGTTGGTTTGGGCATTGAGCGAGTCATAGGTGCGCGCCAAAACGATCGGAATGCCGGAGACCGGTATCGACAAGTCTGTAAAGGAAAGCGTGAAGTTGCCGACTTTCAGATCGCTGGTCACCTCGACCAGAATTTGTTCGAGGGATGATTTCCCACTGGCGTCCTCTGCGTACAACTGCAGCACGTAGCTGTCGTTGCTCAACAGAGTCGGATCGAATTGGCCCAGGACGCCGCCCACGACCGGTTGGTCTCCGTTGGCGATTTCGACAAACGGTCCACCGACAAACGGTGCGAAGGACAACGTCCATCCGAGCAGTGAATCATCCGCGACGGTGCCTACCACATCGATCGGTCCGGTGAGCAGGCCTCCGTAGTCTGGTGAATCAATGCTGACCACGGGGGCATCCGTGTCGTTCGGATCGACGACCAGCAAGGTCTCCGTTGCTTGGCCGATGTTGCCCGCGGCGTCGGTTGCGGTCGCCACAAGATCAAGCGATCCGGCCACGTCTGCCGGTAAAGTCGCCCTTCCGTTTCTGTCCAGCACGATCGGCAATCCGCCAGCGGTCACGTTGATTGAATCAACGCCGACGTCATCCACCGCCGTGACGATCAGATCCACTTGTCCGCCAAGGTTGACCGGATTGTCGCTGAGCGTGATCCGTACGGTCGGAGCATTGGAGTCGGCGGTGACATCGATCGTGTACGTGCTGCGGTCTTCTCCTCCGCGACCATCGGTCACCACAAGTTCGATCGGATGAGACCCGATCTGAGCGTTGGTAGGATTCCATTGGATACGGCCGAGTGGATCGACCGTCATTCCCTCTGGAGCTGAGGCGAGACGAAAGCTGATCAGATCCTCGTCCGGATCATCGACTTGAACGTCATATCGATAGCGTGCTCCGGCGGACACCGTGGTCACCGCAGTTGAGGTGATCTCCGGCGGCTCATTTCGTGCAGCCTCGACGCTGAATCGCTGTCGGCCGACTCCTCCTTTGGAGTCGCTGACGGCAACCGTGACCCAGTGTGAACCGAGCAGGGTTTCGGTGGGCGTCCACTGCAGTTCATCGCCACCGACCAGTTGCATGCCCGTCGGTCCGTCGATCAGTTCAAACACGGTGGCGTCGCCGTCCGCATCCGAAGCCGCCAGTTCGTAGCGGTAGGGCTGATCGATCGTCGCGAGCGGCGGTGGTGTCGACGTAATCACCGGCCATGCGTTCGGAGCTTCATTGAGAACTTCAATGATGAAAGGTTGAAGCGAAGCGGACGTGCCATCGGAGACTTCGACGACGATGAAGTTCTGCCTGCCGACTTGATCCGCCGTCGGTGTCCACTGCAGGACACCCCTGTTCGAAATCTTCATCCCATCCGGTCCGTTGACTTTATACTCAAAGACACTCAAGACCCATCCGTCGGGATCGTCCGCATCCACGTGGTAGGTCAACGGGTGGCCGACGTAGGCGATCGTCGGCGGCGTCGAGGTGATCAACGGCGGAAGGTTGTTCGATTGAACCCGGATCGAGTAGGACTGCTCCCCGATACCGCCTTGCCCGTCCTCGCCGACGACGGTGACGGGAAAAAAACCGAGCTGATCATCGTCAGGTGTCCAGCGGATGGACCCCGATTCGGTATCGATCGACATGCCGCGCGGTGCGGTCGTAAGCGACCAGACAAGCCCGTCGCCGTCGGGATCAAAGCCGCGCGGATCATAGACATAGTCGTCGCCGAGTGTCAGCAGTTGCCTGGGATTGGAGATGATCTCGGGCGGGTCGTTGACTAAATCAGTCTGGACGTTGATCACAAATTCTTGGCGGGCGACTCCGCCCCGACCGTCGTCGACACGTAAAACGACGTCGTGAAGTCCGAACTGTGTTCGCGCAGGCACCCACTGCACCAATCCATTCTCGCTGACACTCATCCCTGCCGGAGCCGTTTCAAGCAGGTATTCCAGTGGATCCGCGTTCGCGTCTTCCGCCGCGACCCGATAGCGATAGTTCTGTCCGATCACGGCGATTTCGCGCGGCGTGGATCGGATTTCCGGTGGCACATTGGGAGCATCCGCGACGACGTCTAAGGTGAAGCTCTGTGTCGCGATGCCTCCACGTCCGTCGGCTGCCGTCAGCGTGACCTCGTGTGTTCCCAGTGTCGGCGCAGACCAATCCAGCACACCGGTGCCCAAGTTGATCGTCATCCCGGGGATCGTGGATTGGAGCTGATAGGCGATGGTTTCCTCGTCAGCGTCTTGAGCCGAGACGGAATACCGATAGGGAAGTCCGGCGACGGCTTGCAGAGGCGCCGAGCTGGAAATCACTGGCGGCGTATTGCCCGTGACGTTGAGCTGGAATTTCTGGAGATCAACGCCTCCACGTCCGTCAGATACCCCGACGATCACCTGATGCAACCCGATTTGCTGTGCGTCCGGCGTCCAGCTGATCAAGCCGGTCGATTCTGAAATCACCATGCCCGCTGGGCGGACCGACAAACGATACGTCAGCGGGTCGTTGGTCGGGTCATCGGCGGTGGCCTGATAGAGCCAATCGTCGCCCAGGCGGACCGAGTCGACCGGCGTGCTCGTGAACTGTGGCGGCAGATTTGCTCCGTAGGGGACATGAACGTTCCCGAAATCGACTCCTTCCACTGGGCCTGATGCGGCGACCTGGACACGATAGACACTTTCAATGGGAGCGGTTTGTTGCCACCCAGTCCGATGCGTTTCGCGGACGACGTAGTCCCCTGCCGGAAGGCCGGCGAACTGGTATCGTCCTGTCGCATCCGTTGTCGTGAATCGTTCTTGGCCGTCTAAGATTCCATTGTCGTTGTCGTCCAGATAGATCGTCCAACCGATCAGACCGGGTTCATGATGGGTGGACAAGTCACGCAGACCGTCACCATCGAGGTCATGGAACTTCAAACCCGAAATCGAACCTCCGTCGATCACCGACAAAACGTATTCCTGCCTGTCGAACGCTCCGAACTCATCGGTTGCATGAACGACCACGGTGTGATCACCCCCGGTCAACGATGAAGCGCTCCACGTGATCACGCCGCTGCTTGGGTCGATCATCATCCCGTTCGGCGATTGAATCAACTGATAAGAAACACCGCCGCCGTCTGGGTCAATCGCGTCCACGTCGTAGAGATAGGACCTACCACTGGCTGCCTGTACAACGGGAGTGGATAAAATGAAGGGCGCAAAGGTTCCTGGACTCGGGCGGACATTGATGGCGAAGTTTTGATTGATCACGCCATCATTGCCATCGTCGACGATGAGGGACACTTCAACGGCGCCGAGTTGATCAAGCGTTGGCGTCCACTCAATCTGTCCGCTGATCGGATCAATCTCCATTCCGGTCGGAAACGGCGGTCTCGCCGTCAATCGGACGTTGTCAAAGATTGCCAGGGAACCCTCCGAGACCAGCACAATCTTGAGAAGTGCCCCAGCGTCGGCATCGTCGCGGGCGGCGTGATACTGGACCGTTGAAGTTTCGTAGGTTCCCTCACTAGGCGAGAGAGAACGGTCCTCTGCGAGCAGGTTGTCCCCTGCCCATAATTGAACCGAATAGCCAGGAAATTCGTACCGAATTCGCCTGCCGACATCCACTTCAAGGGTGTAAAGCTTGCCTGCCTCCAGTGGCGATGTGAGCGTTTGCGAAAGCGTTCCGCCGAAGTGATACGCAACGTTGTTGCCCTCAGACGCATTGCCATTGGGGAAATCGCTGCTCGTCGGATTGTACACGCCACCCCGTCCGACGACTTCCCAACCCGAAAAGCTCCCTTGGCGGAAGCCGCCTGAAATGAGCACATCGTCTTCGAAGCCCGGATTAAGTACAGACACATCGGTGGGCGGAATCGGTTGCAATCGATAGGTCAACGAATCGTTGTCGGGATCGGCCGCATTGACTTGATAGCGATAGGTCTCACCCACGTAGGCGTCGACGACGGGCGATGACAGGATTTGCGGTGGTCGATTCGGAGGTGCGGCAACGGCCGACAACAAGAATCGCTGCTCCGTTGATCCGCCGCGTCCGTCTTCGGCGCCGACAATCATGACATGTGTCCCTGCATCGCCGGTTTGCGGCGTCCAGGTGACGACGCCCGTTTGCGCATCGATTGCCGCAGTAGACGGCCCCGACCGCAACCGATACGCAATCGCGCTGCCCTCCGGGTCGATCGCGTCCACGTCGTAGCGGTAGGGTCGATCGAGTGTTGCTTGCACGATTGGGGTCGTCAGGATTTCCGGAGCCTCGTTCGGTTTGCCCAGGACGACCACGTCATAGGTAAAAGGCGTCTGGTTGGGATCAAAGAACGAAATCATTCGCCCGGCAGAGGATTCACCCGGTTCGAGCGTGCCATCGGAAACTCGCGAGGAGAGATCGAAAAACGGAACGCCGTCGGCCGTCCGACCGTCGAATCCACGCACTCGGACGGATGGATCGCTCAGGTTGGTGATTCCGACGACCAGCGGGACATCGACCGGATAGTCGCCGTCGTTTTCGATGGCCAATTCGGTGTACAACAATTTCGCCCGGGCGTTATAGGTTGTCTTTCCATAACGGCCGACCAAGCTACCAGAGACGTCGGACACGACGTCAAAGATCGGGTCAGGTTGCCCCGATGAGACGCCCAACAGGTGAAGTGTTTCGGTATCCGATTGACCGAAAGTGTCGTAGGCCGTGAATGCAAACGTGTTGAGTCCGGGTTCGATCGCCAAGGCTGCAAAGAAGTTTCCGCTCGGGTCCAGTACATCAACCGGTCCATCATTGACCGTAACGTGCGTGATCGGTCCTCCGTCAGCGTGCGATAAAGCCGTTCCCGTGACCAGGACGGAATTGCCTGCGGTGACCGTTCCTCCCGATGCGGGACTGTCGATCGTGATCGTCGGAGGAGCGAGAAACGCCCACTCCAACTCGAGCGAGTCATGGACTTGCCCGACGGATGCCCGGATTTGATCCAGTCCGGGCAACCCTCCGGTGTAGGTAAACGTCGCGATTCCGTTCTCGTCCGTGTAGCCATGTCCGACTGATTCATTGCTACCCTCGATGACCAGGTCGACGCGCACACCGGGCAATGGATTCTGAATTTCGTCCAACACGACCGATCGCAACGTCGCCTCGCGACCAACGGAGTTGAGAGCGGTGTCGGTGGATAGCAGCACAGAATCCACCGAAGCGATCGGAGCTAGCCCGCCGCCTGATCCGTAGAAATAGGCGGTAACTCGACGTTCTGAATCAAACGTGCCGAAAAAATAGACGGCTGCGGAAAATGGCACAGCCGCCGTCAGAAAGTGATCCCCTGATTCTACCTCCAGGGGAACCGAAACAAATCCGCTGTCTCCGATCGGTTCGAAGAGTCCTGCCGGCACCGGTTCACCGTCAATCGTCAGTGTTCCGATCGCCGCCGACGGGGCGACGATGCCCAAATTCTGAATGGGGATCGAGTTCCATTCGTGAGTCGGCATCACAATGCGGTGCGTGTCGACGTATTGCTCAACCGGCGTCAGAACGAGCGTCGAGACTGCACCCGAAAATGGTTCGTTTGGCGGGACGTGAGTTAATTGTCCGACCAGCACTGGGTTCGTCGAGGTGATTTCGACAGTCTCCGAAAGTTGTTGCTGGTGCAGTTCACCGGAGTCAAGCGTGGCAACTTGTTGCCCATCGATAAAAACATCGGTCTCATCTTCCGCAGCGAGCACCCGGATCGTATAGGGTGCATCGAACGCCGGAATTGGCTGCGTGAAATAATGACTTCCCCAAGTGTTGACCGAAGGCATCTGCTCCATGAGCTCCCCAGAGCTTCCCGCTGTGACGAAGATCGGTTTGTCTGATTGAATCGTCGTGCCTGTCAGATCATCCAACGTGACAATCGTGGAGTTGACGTCATAATTAACGAGTGCAGAGAGGTTGTCACCCTTGTTAAAGGTCATTGTGACAGGGACTCCGGTGGGCAACGTTCGGTTGGGAACTTCGTGCCGGAGTGACCCATTGAATGCCGTATGACCGGAGGTGTCTGCGAGTGTTTCACGTGTTGTGATGGTGACCGAAGTGTCATCCTCGATTGCGTTGATTTCGAATTGGCTATACGACATGCAAGGGCAGTTGTCCTCATTGGGCCAGCCGAGAACCATGTAGTCCGTGCCGAGTGCTTCGGTCGGAATGACCGCCGTCGCTTTGCCGAAAATCGCATCAAGTGCAACAACGGAGACGTCACCGGACGCCGTGATCCGAGCATGTCCGCTGGACCGCGCTACAATTTTTGCTGGATTCCCGGGAGAAGCCGAGAATGTTTCGGTGTAGCCCGGTACGAGGACGGTGCCATCAGACCCGAAGATAGAATCCTCCTCGAACGTTCCCGTCACTGCGGTATCGCTGGTGATCAAGAACGTTCCCCAATCGGAGCTCTCCGTCGCGAACCAGAAATCGGTTCCGGAATAGTTCAATGGATTCGACGTTCCAGCAACCACGTTCGTTGCGAACGCCGGCGAGCCCACGATCTCGATCGGTTGCGACGGCTCGCCGCTTCCAATTTCACTGCCAGCGGCATCGACACTGACGTCAAAGGAACCGGTGAACGATTGCGCTGGTCCGCTCCGTGTTGTGAGGTTGGCGGCGGTTGTCTGCTCCGCAGCGAAACCTCCCGAAGCACCTCCACCAATCGACTCGACCACATTCGTCCCAACGGGTGTTCCCAGTGATCCGCTAAAGATCCCGTCCGACCGGACGGTGACCGACGTCATCGTGTCGTTGTCATTGTTGACAAGCCTGGCGATCAATGTCGCGCTCGTGCCGGCGGCAATGTGCGTCAAGTCGATCTTGACGGTTTGACCTGCATGCAAGGTGTTGGCACCGAGCGCGGGGGATTCGCCTTCGGTCCAATTGAAAGCCGCGTCGGCGGATCCAGTGATCGCATGAACGAGCGAGTTTCCCGCTTCATCGACCAGAGCGATCTCAAAAGCGTCGTTGATGAAGTCGTCTGCTTGATCGAAGTGCAGGTCGCTGTAGGTCAGTTGGACATAAGACGGTTCGGCGGGAACGGTGATCGCAAACTCCTTGGAGACCGTGAAATCCGTGCGTTCGACCAACTCTGTGACTTCCACAGTTCGCACGAATTCTTCCGCCACGATTGCAGAATTCCCAGCCGCATCCGTTAGTCGAACCTCCACACGGTTTTCGCCATGCCCCAGCGGGACATCGGCAAAAGTGAACTTTCCGATCGTGTCAGCTTGGGTCGTCCGACCGTCAGCCAACAACACGGCGGTGACGTCCGGTTCGGTTTGGCCTTCGATGGTGACAACATCCAAATGAGTCGAACCGTCACCGAGAACACCGGTATCGGATGTCTCGGCCAAAGACAAAATGGCACCCGGAGCCGTGGAGTCCAGCAGGACAGAAACACTGGCAAGTTCCGACCCATTCCCCGCCCGGTCGCTCACCTGAACTTCGACCGTGTGCGTACCGTCGTTGCTGCCATCGACCTGAAACGTCGTCGGGAAATTGAAGTTCCCCGCACCATCGAGCGACACTGCAAAGAACTCTCCTTGGTCAATCCTCGCCCGTGCCGATTGCAGTCCCACGCCCACATCCGACGCCTGCCCCGTTACCGAAACGTTGGTGGCCGTCAGCAATCCGTCGACAGGCGCGGTGATGGCGACAACGGGTACAAGCGTGTCGAGTGTGAAGTTGACGGCTTGAAAGCCGGACACGTTCCCGGCCAAGTCCGTCGCCCGCAACGCATAGGTGTGCGGACCATCATCGGTCGCGCCGCCGACAATTGCGCTATTGAAACTGAATTGACCCGTCGCGTCCAAACCGATCGAGAACAGATCACGTTGGTCCAACTTGCCTTCCAAAGAGACGATCGCGGATCCGTCATCGGTGGCCTGCCCGGAAACCGTTACGCTTGTGTTTGTGATCGTTCCATCGATCGGGGACGCGATGTCCACATTGGGAGCGACCGTATCGAGCGTGATCGCGATCGAATGGCTGCTTTCATTGCCAAACTCGTCGGCCGCAACGACGCGAAGACTGAAGTCGCCGTCGGGAATCGGACCACCATTCAACGTTGAAAGCAGCGTCGAATCAAACGAGATGCTGCCGTCGCTTTGCAGGTACGACGTGACATCCACCAGCGAACCAGAAATCACGCCGTCAACAGTTGCTTGAACGGTTGCGAGGTCACTATCGTCATTGATTTGCCCGATGACCCGCGCATCGCGGGTGATGTGGTCGGTACGGCTGACGCCCGTGTCGTCAACCAATGACAGATCGATCGACGGTGCAGTGGTATCGCCAGATATTCGCGTGACTTCCAGATTGGTTTGGGCGGAGTTTCCAACCAAGTCGACTGCGATCGCAGTAAAGAGATTGCCTCCAAGCTGTAGTGGTTGCCCGCCGAACTGGATAACTCCATCGGCGTCCGCGGTCATCGAAGCGACAACGTTGATCAAGTCGCCGTTGCGAAATAATTGCACCGGCTGCCCCGCTTCCGTCCTACCCTCGAGGGTGACCGATTCGGCGGTTGTTTGCAGATCACCGATCGGATCGCTATCCGAGTCGGCCGCAAGGGAGAGTGATAAAGCCGGAGCGGTGGTGTCCAGGACCACATCAAGCACGACCGAAGCGGATTGCCCGAAGCTGTCCGTGGCGTAGACGCTGATCCGATTGGGGCCTTCGGTCAAGGTGACCGGAGTCGAGAATTCACCGGTCGCGTCGACTAACAGATTCACGTCGATCGTTGGATCAGCGTCAAAGTCGACGCCAATGTTGGCTCCCGGGTTCGTCAGTCCCGAGACGCGCTGAGCGTCAAGTGCCGTCACAGGCGTTCCATCGGGAAGCGTCTGCTGAGCCCCGGGATCGAGTCCCGCCGCCAACGCCAGCGGCTCAATCGAAGTGCTTACGCCGTAGTTGCGAAGTAGATGAGCGGTGTCAAACGATGTCAGCAATCCGTCCAGATTGACATCGGCTTCTACCCGATACGATCGAGATCGCAGCAGTCGAATCAGATCGTAGCGGTCACTGATTTGAACCGCACCGTCACCATTCAAGTCTCCCGCCAAGAAAACTGAGACGTCGAACGCTCCAGATGTCTCGTTTTGGGATCTGATCTCAAGTGTGTAGTCGCCAGGGACGAGTTCGGCAACGACCAGACTGGATGTGCCTGGTGAAAGATCATCGTCGGAAAAGTTCAGTGCGAGGTACGTGCCATTGGAATGGCGGATCTTTGCCGACGCAGGATCAAGGCTTCCGCTCTCGCCCGAATCCACCTTGAATCCCAATACCTGAGTTCCCCGGGCACTGAGAAAGGTATCGGAGTTGATCTGGAACGGGATTTCATAACTTCCGGATGGCCGTTCGATCTCGCCGTACAGGTGAGCAAACACATTGCCGGGATCCGCATCGAGAACGATCCGGGGCTCCAGCGCCTGCATCAACGATCGCCGCGTCTTTCGTCTTCGGTTGCCATGCCGACTACGTCGCAAAACGAGTCGATTCGGTTTGCGTGGGAGAGTTTCTTGTGTCATCGATCAGGAGTCTCGAAGGTCGACAATTCCGAGATGCCGCGGCACACCGGATCGTTCGAATGGAATGGCCCCAAGACTGATCCGGGAAAAGCAAACCAGAACGTCACCGGAAAAATGTCGCGTTTTGTCAGATGACGCGAAAATCAGTGGGATAGGCTTCCAGCCTGTCATTTCCGGACACGCCTGGCTGGAAGCCGATCCCACGGTCCAAGTCGCGCTGTGACAGACGCTACTGCCGCGATTCCGCATCGAACACGTGGATGTGACCGTCGGAGGAGAGGGCGACCAGGACGCGGCCGCCGGCATCGAAGGAGAGTTTGTCGATCCCGAAATCGAGATCGGCAAGCGTGTAGAGTTCCTGGCCCGTCGCCAAGTGCCACAACTTGATCACGCCATCGGCGTCACCGGACACCATGGTCGTGCCGTCGGGCGTGAACGTGACACGGCCGATCGGTGCGGCGTGCCCCCGGAGCGTCGTCTGCAATTCCCCCGTTTCCGGATTCCAGATCCGCAATTTGCGATCTTCACATGCCGTCACCAACAGGCGGTCGTCGGGCGAAAACGCCAACCCGTTCACCGTCAGCGAATGGCCGCTGAATCGTTGGACTTCGCGAAAAGGATAGACCGAGACCAACACCGCGTCTGTTCCGTCGCAGTACGCCAGCCATCGCCCGTCGGACGAAAACGCGAAGTCATCGCAATCATCCGCCGGCGCGGACCATGTCGATTGCCACGTTGCCGTGTCAACGAGCTTGACGACGTTTCCCCGCCGACTGCAGGCGGCCAGCCATCGTCCGTCCGGCGATAACGTGATCGCCGTCACGCCCGAATCGATTTCCATCGCCTGGATGATGTGAGTCGGCGGCCCCGGCGAAGGCCACCAAAAGCGGAGGGAACCGTCACGGTGCCCGGTGACAAGTCGACCGCCTGTGGGCGCCATTGCGACCGATTCAAACGCAAATCCCATGGCGTTGGGCCCGGAGTTTCCCCACCATCGATAATGGTGCCGCAGCTTCCCACCGGGCCATTGATAGATCAGGCCGCGGCCGATCTCTGCGATTCCCAGCGTCTTCTGACCGTCTGACCAGGCGAAGTCATCGACGCGAAAGTCGACGTGACGGCGTCGCGAAAGCCATCCCCAGCGGTCGACCGGTTGGGACCAGCGGCGGAGCGTTCCGTCGCGGCTGGCGGTCAGCGTGTGCTCTCCGTCACCCGTGACCGAGAGCGACCAAATCTGATCGCTGTGACCCTGCAGCAGTTCGTTCGTGTCGGAGGTGACATCGAGCCGGTCGAGGTCCAGCACTTCAACTCGGACGCCTCGAACGTTGCTGAGGAACAGACGGCGTTTCCGGGAGACTTCCGTTTGCGTTGCGTCCTGATTGTCCGCAAGCGTTTCGATGAAGCCGTCCGGCCCCAATCGGTAAAGGAAATCTTGCAGCCCCGGTGCGGTCAACGCGAGTGTGGTTCCCCGGTCGTACCAGTTGACGCTGCTGCAGTGACGCTCGCCAAGGTCCAGTTCCCGCCACCGCAAACTGTCCTCGTCCCGAACGGTGACAGCACCATCTGTTCCGCACGCCACGATCGAGTTTCCGTCGGGCGAGGGTTCCAGGTCGATGATTTGATCGTGGGGATGATCGATCGTCTCGGCGATCTCCCCGCCCGGCCAATCCCAACGGACGATCGGCCCCTTGAGTGCCCAGCCGAACAACTGATTGCCGTCATCGGAGAAACGCAGACCCGTGATCGCTCCGATCGGCGAATCAAATTCTCGCAGTCGTTTCCCTGTTTCAACATCATACGATTGGATCGATCCGTCTCTGCCCACGGCGATAGCCTTTTCCTCCGGCGCAAAACAACCGGGGGCACCCACGGGGATCTGCAGCTTGAGCGGCGGTTGCAGTTCGTCGCCCCAATTGAACGGGAGTGTCACGATTCGATCCACGCAGAACAGTCGCGATCCGTCCGGCGAAAACGCCAATTGTTCACGTTCGGCAATCGGGATCTGAACCGCGATGTCGTTCAGCAAGACGCGGGTTCGTCGGGACGCCAGATCACGTAGGATCAAATTGCCATCCTCGGTCAGCCCAGCCCATGATTTTCCATCGGGCGACAGTTGGACCGACAAGAATCTCCAGAATCCATCGTTCTGGAATCGATCAACGGGTTTTCTGCCGCGAATCCGCCAAATCCGCAGATTCCCGCCTCGATCACCGGCAACGATTCCTCCATCGGCGAGGATCGCGAGCGTTTGAACGCCGTCGCGGTGTTCGCGGACGACGCAGACTTCCTCGCCGGTGGCATGATTCCAAAACCGAATCGTGTGGTCGTTGCTTCCGCTGATCAGGTAGCGGCCGTCAGCGGTGAACGTGGTGCAAAGTACCATCCCGGTGTGGCCGCGCAGCCTTCGAATCGACTTTTCGGTCGCGACACGCCAGATTCGAACGTCGCGGTCGTTGCTTCCCGACGCGATCGTCGCATCATCGGGAGCAAACTCGACCGTGCGGACATCGCGACGGTGCCCGACCAGCACCGCCATCGTGACGACTTCCCAAAGGCGAACGTTGCCATCGCCACCGCCGCTTGCCAACGACGTTCCGTCGTTCGAATAGCGGACGGCAAACACGGGTTTTCCTTCATGCCCCGATTGGATCACGTCGATTGCTTGTCCGTTTGCCACGTCCCAAATGCGGATGGTGCCGTCTTCGCCGCAACTTGCCAACCGCTGGTCGTTGCTATCCAGATCCAGCGACTGAACGGGGCCACGGTGTCCATCGAGACTCAACGGTTTCCCGGATGCACGGATCAAGCGAATTGTCCCTTCGGCGTCACCGATCGCGATCAGATTACCGTCGCGGGAAACGGCCGATGCGGTCAGTTCTTGATCGGACTGGAACACAACGTTGTCGGGCGGCAACAACAACGAGTCCAGAAAGTGCCACTCGAACCCTCGCAATCCCGGCTGCGATTGATAGGCCGGGTTGGAACGCATCAAGGCCGCCGCACCCGCTCCGTCACCATCACGCCAGGCTTTGGCAGCCAGCCCGAGACCACGGACATACAGTAGTCGCTCGCGGCGGTCGATCGCTTTTTCCGCTCTGGCTCGGTTCGACTCGGACTGTTTGAAGTTTTCGGTGGCCCGAGACAAAGCGGCCTGAGTCTTTGCCGACTGCCGAACGATCAGCACGCTGCCGATCATCCATGCCAGCGCGATCACGGACAACATTGCCAACGAGGATCTGACGATTGCCGGATGCCGTCGCCCCCATTTACGGATGCGGGCGAGGCTGGTGGGGCGTCGTGCGGCGATCGGTCGATCTTCCAAATAACAGCGCAAGTCGTCCGCCATCGCTTGCGCGTCGACATATCGGGCATCGCGATCTTTTTCCATCGCCTTCATCACGATCGTTTCCAGGTCGCCCGGAATGCGAGGGTTCCATTTGGATGGCGGGACGGGATCGACACTGATGATCTTGCGAAGCAGATCCTGTCGGTCGTCTCCGGCAAAGGCAGGTCGACGCGTCAGCAATTCATAGAGCGTCGCGCCGAGCGAATACACGTCACAGCGGTGGTCGACCGCAGAACTCTTTGATGTCGCCTGCTCGGGACTCATGTACCGAAGTGTGCCGACCAGGTCGCCTGTCATCGTCAACTCGGAATCTTGCTCGATACGAGCCAGCCCGAAATCGGTGATCCACAACTTGCCCTCGCCGTCCAATAGCAAGTTACCCGGTTTGATGTCCCGATGAATCACTCCACTTTGATGGGCATGCTCAAGCGCCTCGGCGGCCTGGATCGCTAGATTCGCCATCGATCGAAAGTGTTGCCGAGCTTCACTTGCAGATTCTGAACCACTCACGTCTCCGCTGCCGGCTCGGTTTGACGGACCGGAGGGCTGTTCGGCGGGCGAATGAGTCGACGGTTCGGTTCGTTCGGCGGATCCCGGGTCGCCGATCGAAACGGAATGCCGCGTCGACGCGAGCCGAAACTCCTTCAGGACCAGGGCCAGACTGGTGCCATCGATGTACTGCATCGCGTAGTAGTGCACGCCACGATCACACCCGACCGAATAGACGGGAACGATTCCCGAGTGGTGCAATCCGGCGGCCGCTTGAGCTTCGACCTTGAATCGGGCCAGCTGACGTTCGCTCGAAATCGACGCGAACGGAAGCACCTTGAGCGCGACCCGTCGATCCAGAGAGACCTCGTTCGCTTCGTAAACGATCCCCATCCCGCCACGGCCGATTTCACGAACGATCTGGAAGTCGCCCAGTTGCTCGAACAGCAGCGCGTCGTCCGAGCCGCCAAGATTCGCACTGAGGTCGGCATCGTTCGTCAAGGAATCACCGATCGTGATGTCCTTGACTTCACCGAGATACCGCAGCGTGGGGATCAATCGTTCGATCCGGTCGGCATGCCCGGGAAAGCGTCGAACGTACTCAGCGGTGTCAATGTTCTCCCCGGATCGCAGTTGATCGATGATTTCGTCAACAAGATCCGCGAGATCCGATTCGGATTCCGATGCGTCGGCCGATGAACCCATGGGTAAATTTGAAACTCCCCTAAGTTCCTCGAACGGATGCGGCCGACCCAGAATCGTCGCGGCGAAGCAGGCTTCGTAAACGCTCCACGCCGCGTAATTGACGCATTTTTACCGCGCTTTCGCTCAGACCGCAGGCGACCGCGATTTCCGCCACTTTCATGTGTTCGAGGTATCGCATGACCAAAATCTCACGTTGCTGATCGGGCAATTGGTCGAGGGCTCGATCGAGACGCAGCAGCATTTCTTTCTTGATCGCACCGTCGATCAGGCCGCCGGTTGTCCCGCCAAGCAGCTGCGTCATGCGGGCCATCGAATCTTGGGACAGACCCCAAACTTGCTCCTGCAACACCGAACGTTTTTTCGTAGTGACATGCCGTTCGTAGAGTTCCGACAGACGGTCTCTGGCAATCTGTCGAAGCCAGACATAAAACGGAACGTGTGATGTTTCGAATTCCGACAATCGCTGTGCGGCGCGCAACAGCGTGTCTTGAACCACGTCCGAGGCGTCCAGTCGTCCCGCCAATCGGCTGTCCAAACGCACCTTCACCATCAAATTCAGCCGGTCTCGGTACTTCGACAGAAGCCGTTCGACCGCACGACGTTCGCCCGCGCTGGCTCTGTGAAGAAGGCTGGTGACACTTGAATCAGACACGGTCGACATTGCTCCGGCGTATTGCGGGCAGTGAGAACAGACAACAGGACGCTGTTCACTCTACCGAATATAGCCACAGCACCTCCGAAAGTAGACTTCCGAATTTGCGTGGAATTGCAAGATTGCTGCAATGCGCCATGTTGGGCAAGATGTGGGGGAATAGAAATGAGACGCGAGATTTTGGTGGTAGGAACAATGGAGGAGCCGCTCACGTCTGATGGCACGGGCAGACGTGTTGGTGTACAGCCGTTAGGCGCATCCCCGTGACGCCTTGGGCGTCCGGCGTGTCAAGGAGAATCGGCTAAAGCCTAGACACCAACACTCAGATGCGTGCGGTTGGTGGCGAATGGAGTGGAGCCATCGTCGAACGGCGACGCGACCGCTAGGGAAACAGGCCGCGGGCTAATTTGGCTTGCTCGACACGCTGGATGCCTTCGATCAGTGCGGCGGTCCTCAAGTCGATGCTCTGGCGTGCCGAGCGGTCGAGCGCGCGGCGGAACGCGTCGACCAGGATCGTGTGCAACCGGCTGTTGATCTCGTCCAGCGTCCATGTGTAGTTCTGCGTCCCCTGCACCCATTCAAAGTACGACACGGTGACGCCGCCGGCGTTGCCGACAATGTCCGGCAGCACAAAGATGTCTCGGTCGTGCAAGATTTCATCGGCCTCCAACGTGGTCGGTCCGTTGGCGCCCTCGGCAAGGATCTTGCACTTGACGCGATCGGCATTGGCCTGCGTGATCTGGTTCTGCATTGCCGCCGGAGCCAGAATGTCACAGGGCAACTCGAGCATCGCTTCATTGCTGATCGCTTCACCATCCGGGTAGCCGGCCAACACACGGTTCTCGCGTGTGTAGGCGAGCAGCGACGACACGGACAGGCCGTGTGGATTGTAGATTCCGCCGGTGACATCGCTGACCGCGATCACCCGAGCCCCCAATTCTTCCAAGAACCGCGCGGCGTTGCTGCCGACGTTGCCGAATCCCTGCACGACGACCGTGCTGCCATTGAGATTCAGCTCCAGGTGCTCGGCCGCTGCAGCGATCAAGTACACCAGTCCGCGCCCGGTTGCTTCGCTGCGACCTTGCGATCCACCGAGGACAACCGGTTTGCCGGTCACGACGGTGGGGACGGTGTAGCCGATCTGCTGGCTATACGTGTCCATCATCCACGCCATCTCACGCTCGCTGGTGCCCATGTCGGGGGCCGGAATGTCTTTGTCCGGGCCGATCATGTCCAGGATTTCGGTGGTGAAGCGACGCGTCAATCGTTGCAGTTCGTGGCCGGTCAAAATCGTCGGGTCGATGCGGACACCTCCCTTGGCCCCGCCGAACGGCAAACGCATCAGGGCGCACTTCCAGGTCATCCACATCGCCAACGCCGAGACCTCGCCCAAGTTGACGTCTTCGTGATATCGGATGCCTCCCTTGGTCGGGCCCATGGTCAGCAGATGTTGCACGCGATAACCAAACACCGTTTCAACTTCCTGATAATCATCGCGTCGGAAGGGAAACGTGACGGTCAGGGTTCGCTGCGGAAACAGCAGCCGCTCGCGCAAATTGTCATCGAGTCCGACGATCTGTGCGGCCTTCAAGAACTGCTGTTTGGCCAAGTGATACATGGGAGATTGCCACTCGGCCTGCTCCGCCGCGGTGCGTTGAATGGCATAGCGAAGCGAGCGCCCGAGTCGATTGGCATCAATTTTTCCTTTGACCAGATAAGCCTCCGCACCCTCTTCCACCGCTTTGGCGGCCAGGGTCAGGTCATCGCTGCTGGTCAACACGACCACGGGAACATCGCCGGCGGCCAGGGACACTCGGATGAACGTGTCCAGTCCCTGGCTATCCGGCAGCGTTAGATCCGAGAGGATCACGTCAAACGAACCGCGTGAAATGGCGGAAAGGGCCTCGGCCAGCGTTTCGACCGTCTCCACATGAAACGGGACGCCGACGGCCTTGGACAACAGCCCCTTGATCACCATGCGGTCGACTTGGCTGTCTTCTATTAGCAAAACCTTGGCAGACGCCATCGGAGCACTCCTTGTCGAAAACAGGCACGGGAGCCGACCACCTGCGTTTCGCATGACGACGCGCTGGGGTCACTCGTTGAGTATGTACCCTTGGAGAGTCCGCTGCAACAAAACGAGAGCGTTTAAGACGGAGACGATCACGAATCGACTTTGTTTTGACGTTCCCCGACGCAATTCTGAAGAACGCTCGTCAAGTCCAACAGGACCGATGAGACAGCTGCGCGGTACCGGTTCCAAGCGTGTCACGGATCGATCCTTCATGCACTGCGCATCCATGTACTGCGATCGGTCGCACCTGCCCGTGCGAGTTCGTGTTGAAGAGGCTGGTGCGGATGGCGGGCTGGCGGCTTATCCCGCGTCAACGGGCAGGGTCTGAACTTTTTTGACCTCTGACAGTTCGCCGCGATGGGCGAGGACCAGGACTTCTGCGCCCGGATCGATGTCGACCAATCCGCCGACCACGATCCTGCCATCATCCAGGCTGGTGGTGCCCCGGATCGGGCATCCGTTCAGGTCCAGGATCTGAACTTCGGCACCGGGAATCGTTTTGATTTCAGGCAGCCGGCTGGCAGGATGACGCCCCGTTTGCGACGCGGTCGTTTGCAGCGATCCTCCTCCGCGCGGCGTTTGCTGAGGCGGATCCACCAAGTTGCGGATCCGCAGGTCGATCGACGGATCTTCTTTTCCAGGATCGAACTCCATTTCCAGGAAGTTCCAGTAGAACGGTTCACCGTCGGCGTGCGGCGACAGGTTCGGATCGGAAAACTCTTTGTGATACAGGCAATGAATCGTCAGATCGCGTCCATCGACGTCTTTCATCTGGGGTCCGAACCCCGGAATCACGCCGCGACCCCCGCTGCGACCGATCGGACCAAAACTGGATTCGATCACGCGATGGGTCTGGTTGGTCATGATCGAACCGTTGTGGACGTCGCCGTAAACGGTCACGACGCCGTCGCGCCCGCCCAGCAATTCCAGCACGCGATCGGCACCGGCTTTGACCCAGCCGGCATAGTCGGCGGTCACCCGATCGCGTTGGCTGAACTTCATCGGATGTTTGCCGCTTTCGAAATCGCCCCGTCCGCCGGTCCAAATCGTGTGCAAGCCGTTGATTCCGGTCAAGCAAATCAATCGAGACGAATCGGTGGCGAGCAGTTCTTGTAACCAGGCGAATTGTTCTTCGCCCAGCAGGCTGCGTGTCGGGTCGGTGCGGTCATAAAGGCTCTTGAAGGCACCCCAGCCCTGCTCGCGCCAGACGTCGACGTTCTGGCTGCTTCGCCACAATCGTGAATCCGTGATCACGAACGTGAAGTCGCGATTTGGCATTTTCCAAGCCCGCCACTTCTTCGGATTGGCCAACGGATCAACCTCTTCGTCGCCGGTGATCAGGTGGTGGACGATTTGGAAGTTGCGTCGCATGTACGACGCGTCTTGCCCCAGTCCATCTTGTCGCCGAATGATGATCTGTTCGGGACCTTTGACGTCGTCCATGCCGTAATCATGGTCACCGGGATTGATCACGTTCCAGTGGCGCATCAATTGCCAACGGCTGGTCGGGCCACAAATCGATTGGGTGACGATCTTGTAGGCGTCATCGGTGCTGGGCGGATACAACACCAGTTCCATGTACCAAACGTCGTCCTCCCAGACCATCACTTGGAAATCGTACGCTTCCAAATGGGAGTAGGCGCCTTCGGTCGGTTGGTCGCGAAATTGCCAAACGTTGTTGCCGCCGGTGATCGTGTACCCGTTGTCGGTCTTCTGTTGCAGACCGCTGGTGATGGCATGGCAGGACAGACCACACAGCCGATACGGTGCGACGAGTCGGGGCAGGCGTCCGACATAGCTTCCACTGTCCGGTACATCGCCGACCAATCCCGTCCCCGGGCCGACGGCGGCCGTGCCGATGCGTGGATCCGCCGTCACGTCGACCCCATCCTTCCAAACGGTGTAGTAGAGGTCGGTCGCGCCGGGGTTCTCAGGCAAGACGGCTTCCATCACGGCGGTGTTGCGACGAAAGTCGTTGTTGATGATTTTTGCCTGACCCGCCACGGTCACCGACTTCCATCCGCCGGCCGGGCGTTCGGACGTTGCGATTCGAAGTTCCGCTTGTTCCCCATCGCTTTCGAAGATCCCGACGAAGCGAACCGTCCACTCGCCGGCGTCGTTTTTCTGCAGCGTGTCACCGAGTGCGTAGCAGGCCAGGCAAGGGCTGGTTTGCACGGCGAGCGGTGGCGCTTCCTCCGCTTCGATCGTCAGCGCGCTGACACTAAAGTCGATCAGCCCACGCGCCAGCACTCCGACATAGCCTTCGGTTTGGCCGACGGGAACCTTTTGAGTCAATCGAACCGTGTCGCTGCCACGAGACAGGACGACAGACAACTGGGCGTGTTGGCCGGCGGGGACCACGTCGACTCGCAAGTGGACGACATCGCCTGGCGACAAATCAAACGCATCGTGTTCGGCACCGGCTTGTTGCCGCCCGGCCCCCTTCTTCGCCTTTCCACGAGAGATCACATGGAGTTTTCCGTCGTCCGACCAAGCAATTTGGGTCGCATTGGTGACTTTGTTGAAACTTTCCAGCAGATTCTTCGCTCCGATCGCAATCCCCATCAGTCCATTACCGCGCTGGTACATCTTCCACGCAGGGTCGTCCCCTGGGGCCGGATCGGCAGCGTCGGCGTGGTAGACGAATTGGGCGTCGATCGAATACCGGCCGCTCAAAAACTGATCGCGCCGATACAGAATCCCCGCCGGCAGTGAGGGATCGTACTCCGTCTCCATCACACCGCCCTTGGATTCAGCGTGAAACGGAAATCCGGTGCGGCGGGCGCGATCACCGACGTTCGACAACCGGCGACGTAAGCGACCGTTTTCGACTTTCCAATAACCCGGGTTCAACGATTCCCACTCGGGCGGATGAACCAGTGAGTCTTGCCGGGGGAAGGTGATCTCGGTCACGCCAGACTTGGATGCGGCGGTCGCCAAGCCGGCGTGCGCGAGGGTCATTCCCGCCGAAGCCAGCGCGGCGGATCGCTTGACAAATTGACGCCGATCAATCGATGAGTCAGTCATTTATTTTCCTTCGGAGGCCCATTGCTTCATCAGGGCGATGTTTTTCTGGACGGTTGTCAGCTGCTTGGGATCAAATTTTGGCAAGCTCAGGCGGTCGGTGTAGACCTTCATGTCGCTGTCGTACATCTGTTCCGATTCGGCCTGTCGCCCTTGATCGTCGGTTTCTTGCATCCAGACGTCCAGCCGTTGACGCATCTCTGTCAACTTTGCGGCAAACAGCGGATCGCCCGCCAGATTGTGAATTTCATGCGGATCGTTTTTCAGGTCGTACAACTCTTCGGTCGGCCGGGTCTGGCGGAACAGCAACGCCTGGGTGTCGTTCAGTTTGCCGGCCGCGTGATCTGCGCGCAGTGCGATCAAGATTGCTTTGGCGTCCTTGTAGGCACAGGGTTGCAAGTAAGGCCGCTCGGGCAGGAAATTGCGGATGTACTTGAAATCGTTGGTGCGGACGCTGCGAATATGGTCGACGGTTTCGTCACAACGATCTCGGGCGGCAAAAACGGCTTCGCGCGGGGCGTAGTCATCGGCCAAAATGTCGCGGGCCTGCATCGAGTTGGGGAGCGCGATGTCTGCGGCGGCGAGCGACAACGCGGCGATGTCAATGTGCTCGACGACATCCTCTCGAACGGTGCCGGCTGGAATGCCGGGGCCGGCGATCACCAGTGGGACGTGCAGCCCTTCGTCGTACAGAAATTGTTTGCCACGCGCGTGACTGATCCCGTGGTCGGTCATGAACAACACGATCGTGTTTTCAAGCACGCCTTCTTTTTCCAAGCGGGCCAGCACTTCGCCGACCATCACGTCGGTCATGCGAACGGAATCCAGATAAGCCGCCCAGTCGCGGACGACGTCCGGATGATCGGGGTAGTAGGGCGGCAACTTGACGGCGCTGTTCGGTGTGCGGCTGCCGAGTGTTTTCTCCGCCGCCGCGGAAACTTTTTTCCAGCCCTCGGCGTCCTTGCCACGCAGTTTTCCGCCTTGTGTTTGGATCTGCGCGAAGAAGGGTTGCCCTTCGTTTCGTGTGGCCCAATCGTTGGAGTCGTAGACGGATTCATCCCACTGGAAGTTGTAATCCGTTTTGCCGAGTTTTCCGTTGAGCGGCCAACCGGTGATCGACGTGTGGTAACCGGCCTGTTGAAACAACTTGGGCACCAATTCGATGCCGTCGGGAAGATTGATCTTGAGTTCCCCACGACCGCTGCGGTGATGATGCGCACCGATGCTGGTTTGATACATGCCCGTGATGAACGCCGATCGACAGGTCGAACAGACCGGCGCGGTAACGAAGGCGTTATTGAATTTCACACCGCGCTGGGCGAGTCGGTCGACGTTGGGCGTCTGGATCGCGGTCTCGCCGTAGCACGAGAAATTCGCCGACATATCATCGGGAATGATCCAAACGATGTTGGGCCGATCGTCGGCAAAGAGCAGAGGCGAAGCTGTCAGCAGGCAAGCGAGCAAAAAGGTGCGGAACATCAGTGGGAGAGTCGTGGGTGGAAGGTTGAGTGGAGTGCAGCCATTGTAGAGACTCCATCGCGACGAAGCACTCCAGTAATTTTGCCAGGCTAACTATCGAAAAGAATACCCACCGATGGCAGCGCGAACCCACGGATTTTTGGCACCCTGTCATCCGTGGGTTCGCGCTGCCATCCGTGGGCAAAGTGCATCCGAGGACACAGTACAATTTCATCACTCCGCAGATTACAGCCTGACTTCAAATTACAGCCTGACTTTTTTCTGCTCCAAAAGCACAACCCTCAATTCAAATCTGAACAGAGCACTACGGTTTCATCAGCGTCTTGTTCTCGTCCTCGATCCGTGCCTTTTGTTTGCTGCTTAAACGTTGTTCAAAAAACACGTCCGGTTTGTGATAATCGCCGGTGCGTTTCATCTCCGGATCATTGACATCGAGCGAGAGATCGCAATCAAATCTGGCAAGAATGGCGTGGTTCTTGTCCCAGGTGGAGACGTTGGTGAAGTGTGACAGTCCCCAGGTGATTCCGCGGCCGTTTTGCGTGTCGGTAAACGCGTCGGGGATGAACGGTCCGCCCGCGTTGGGCATCAGCGAAACGATCGATGCGATTTTGAAATGGACGCCGTCGGGGGCGTATTGGATGGTGGAGTGCTCTAGACCGTCGCGGATGACAAACGCGGCGATCCCATTGCGAAACGGAAACAACGTCGTTTCGTGCCCGGAGTTGATCACGGGGTTGAGCGGATGTTTTTTAAATGGGCCCAACGGATCGTCGGCGATGGCAAGCCCCTGCATCCGGACCAGGTTTGGGTCGCCGTCGAAGTCGGACTTGTAATACAGGTAGATCTTTCCGCGATAGACCAACGGGTAGGGATCATGGACTGAATACTGGTCCCACTGTCCCGCGGCGCCGTTGGGGAGGACGACTTGATGATGGGCAGTCCACGGTCCGTCGGGCGAATCAGCGTAGGAGACTGCAACGGGACAGTCATCGCCACGCGTCCCGCTGGCCTCGCTGAACCCTTGGTAATACAGGTAGTACTTGCCTTTCCAAACCAGGATGTCGGGTGTGCTGACCGATCGCCATCCGAGCAACGGCTTTTCGGGCCGCGCGACGGCGACGCCTTGTTCGTCCCAGCTGAATCCATCTTCGCTGGTGGCGTACCAGATGTCGGCCAGATCCCAGTCGCTTGAGGGAATCGTGTCGGTGAACCCGTCGGGCCCTTGGGGCGGAGTGGGGGTGTTGCGTTTGGTGTACCAAACGTAGTACTTGCCGTTTTCGAAAATCACTTTGGATGGATCACGACGTGAGACGGTTCCATCGCCGCCGTGATCATCCAAGCCCTTCAGCGGCGTGTATTTGAATCGTGTGTACAACTCGTTGTCTTCGGGTCGGGGCGCGGGATAGGCGTCGTAGTTGCGCCGCATCGCCTCGCTCAGTGGGCGGTCCGGTTTCTGCTTTGGCAACACATAGGGGAATCCCGCCGCTGCATCATTGGCCGCAGGCTCATCGGCCGCTGCCGGCATCAATGAAACACGCAGCGGAATCTGGATGTTGAAGGAATGCCGGACGCGATTGGCGTCGCGGGTATCGGCGGCACACAGCAAGGCGATCGGGACGCCGTTTTCCAAATACACCTGCGGCCGTTCCAGGTGTTCAAACTGCTCGACCGTTCCGTCTTCCCATTGAACGATGCGTTCGGAGATCTCGTGGTGTTTAGCGGGTTTCCAATCGAAACCGTCAACCGAATCGTAGTGCACCAACGAGAACACGCGTTGTTTGCCTTCGTGTTTGATCCGTTTAACGATCGCCCGGTACTTTCCGTTTTGGTGCCAAATGTACGGGTCTTCCGCCGGAAAACGTTCGCCTTGGAACGTAAAGATCGGACGGTCGTGTTTTTTAAACGGTCCGGTGGGGTGATCCGACGTTGCCACACCGTGGACCACCGGGCCGCCGTTGGGCATCGGGTATTCTTTTCCGACCGCTTTGTAGACCATCAAGAATCCGCCGTCGGGGCGTTGGCAGACTGACGGATTCGACGTCATCAATGAGTCGATTGCGGCCTCGTCGCGGCTGACATCCAGCAGCGGTTTGTCACTGCGAACCCAGGGGCCATTGGGGCTGTCGGCCACCGCGACGCCGATGCGTTGGTTGTTGCGATGATTCCAATTCAGTTTCTCTTTGCCGGGAGTGCCCGTGACCATTCCGTCGCCGGTATTGCCCATGTAATACAGGTAATACTTGTCACCGAAACGGTGGACCGTCGGGTTGTGGGTGCACCAGCCGTCCCAGAACTCACGTCCGCGACGGGGCAGCGCCACGTCTTTGAATTGGAAGGGCCCGAAGGGGCTGTCGGAGACCGCGTGGGCGACTTCAGAATCGGTGACCCAGGCCCAGCCGAGGTGTTTGGGCCAGCGGCTGTAAAACAAGTGGTACCAGCCGTCGTCACCCTTGACCAGCGAACCGCCCCAGATGCTATGGGATTCGCTCTTGAAGGTTGACTGCCGCAGCACCTTGGCAAATTCGATCTTCAAGTCCTGTGCCGACGCAACAGAGACGAGCGAGACGACTAGCAGAATCGATGAACGTAGCAACGCGGACTGAACGAACGCGGATAGCGCGACCGCGGCGCTTGGAGGCCTTCTCGGGAACATCACCGGACTCACGGGGAAACAGGTTGGCGGCAACTTGGAGGGGCAAACATCGTCGTATGGGCGAAGCAGATTCCCATAGCCCAGATTGACATTTGCATGTCAATTCTAAACCCGTCGTCCGTTTCCCTGCAGCAATCTTAATTTCCTCCTCCTAAATCCTCCCGATGCGTCGCCCGGGGACGCCGTTGGCCGACGCGTCTCGCCGGTCTCAGGCACTTCTCCTCCGTCGCCTCGTCATGCAAACGTACATTGCGGGGACGCAAAGCAGCAGCGCGGCGACACTCGGTTCGGGAATGGCCGTGACAGAAATGGATCCTCCTCGAATGGTGAACGGCTGGTTTTGACCGGCACCGTTGGCAAGGAACGTGTCTTGCGGATTCAGGCTGAGGTCCAGTTTGAAATTCTTCGTTGCGTTGGCTGGGATCGAAAATTGCAGACTTCCGAGCCCTTCGCCACCGAGGACATTTCTGCTTCCGGACAGCAAAAAGTCACCGAGTTCGACGATTTTGAAATCATTCGAGATCAGACCGGCCGGCATGGAGGACGCACCGGAAAAGACGTAAGGGCGACTCGATGGAGCTCCAAAACCGGTCAGAACGGCGCCCGCGTCTCCGCCGACGACGGTGACCTTGAGCTGGAATGCCGCGACTTCAATCGGCAACGATCCATCATCTTCGATGAAGATATCGACGCTGCCCGACTGCGCAACGCCAGAAGGTGTTGTGCTGAAATCCCCGATGGTGACGATCGCCGCACGGGACTCCGTCCAACTGAACGCCAAAAAAACGCAAATCGCATAACGCGATGTTTTTGACCAGAATGTTGAGGACATGGACTCTATCGTTGCTTCATGAGTAAGGGGTTAGACGTTTAAATCGAATCGATAGACGACGCCCAGCGTGGACGCCGCCAGTAGCTGGCCGGCCAAATCGAAGACCAGACCGGTGAGCTCGTTGCCGAGTCCTTGCGCCGCCAGATCGACCGTGCGAACCAGCGATCCGGTCAGGGTGTACTCGCTGACCGTTGTGCTTTGGCTAGTACCGATCCACAGGTTGCCACTGACCGGATCAAGTGCGAGCCCGCCGTGGAAGACGTCGATTGCCAATGCAAAGCTGTTTTGGACGGCGCCGGTCGATGGATCGATCTGCCAGAGCAGGTTCGCGTTGCGGTCAAGCAGAAACAGGCTGCCGCTGGTTGGATCGTAGACACCGGCCACCGGATCGATGTTTTGTCCCAGATCGAGTGTCGCCAGGATCACACCCGTCGTGGGATCGACTGCGTACAGTTTGTCAAAGCTGACGCTGCCGTTGGTGACCAGCAGGCTTCCGGCGGAAACACCGACTCCGCCGAGGGTCATCGCGGTCGGCAAAACTTGCAGCCCCGTGTTGGTGCTGTTGCCGCCGGGCAGGTTGAACGCCGCTAACGTTTGGCCGCTGACCGCGTCGACACGCAAAATCTGCGAAGACGTCGCTACAAACAGGTCGCCGCTGACCGAATCCAACGCCACATCGTAAATCGTACCCACAGCCGGGAACGCAAAACCCATCGCGATCGGCACACTGCTGCCGCCAGCGGTCGTCACGATGAGTTCCCCAAAGCCGTGCGGTGGCAGGTTCAAGAACACACGTCCGTTTTGGAAGCTGAAGTCAGCGCTGTAGTACACGTCGGGACCGCCGCTGACGCTGCTATCGGTCAACTGCGTCGTTCCAAAGGTGTACACGCTATCGTTACCCTCGATCAATCCACTGCCAAAGATCGTGACGGACCCGTTGCCTCCCGTTAGGTCGAATGACGTCACCACCGGCACGATCTGCAAGCGTGCTTGGGTGTTGTTCTGGTCGCCGACAACGCCGACGGTTCCGGTGAAGGCGTTCATCGGGACAACGACGGTCAGTTGTGAACCATCGGGTTCAACGGCCAGCGGGCGAACGACTTGTTGGCTGACGATTCCGTTGATGTCGATGACTTGGAACACGACGTCACTGGACGCATCGAACCCGCTACCGGAGAGCGTGATGGCCTGACCGGGGTTGGCGGAAGCCTCGAGGGCGTTGGCGGGCGTGCCGCTGTCGGCAGTCGAAGTGATGCCGCTGAAGGTCAACGGGAACGCGGCGCTGGTGCCGCCGAGGGTGCTGACGCTGATCGGACCGAAGGGCACTCCGTTTGGAACGGTCAAGTAGATGCTGCCGTTTTCGAAGCTGAAGTCGGCGCTGTAATACACATCCGGTCCGCTGAAGGTACTGCCGTCGATCAACGGCTGGGCACCGAAGTGGATCGTCACGCCACCCTCGGCGAAACCGCTGCCGAACAACACAAGCTGCCCGTTGTGGTAAAGCGTCGAATCTTGACGCACGTCGTGAAGCGTCGGCACGATCTGCAAGAACTGGCCGACGTTTTCACGTTCCAAACGGACCATGCCGCTGGCCGCGTTGAAAGGGACCTGGACTTCCAGACTCAGGCCATCAGCGGCGACCGAAGCCGGCGTCACGACTGACGTGGTGAGATTACCGTTGAGGTCGATGGTGGTGAACACGACCCGGTCTCCGTCCTGCAGCCCGGCACCTTGAATCGTGATGGTTTGACCCACATTGGCCGCGGCGATGCCCGACCGTGCCGCCGTGCCGCTGTCTGCCGCAGCGACGATGCCCGTCAGCGACGTGCTGCCGCCGTCGACGCGCTGGACGGTCAACTGATAGGGGCCGGTGTAAAATGCGCTCGTGCCGCTATTAGCGACTGAGGGATCGTAGCTTGTGTTCACCCAGCTGCTGATGCCGATGTAGTAATCGCCGGCGGCGGGCAAGCGGACATCGGTCAAACGCGAATTGCCGTCCGGTCCGCTATTGACGTCGGATGCCAATTCGTTGCCCGTGGCATCGAACAGGCGAACGTAGGAGTTGACCAGGCTGAAGGGGGCCTGCCGGATCACATCGATGCCGATCACATCGCCCGCATTGGCCGTGAATCGATACAGGTCCACGTCTTGGGCAATGAAATCATTGTCACCGATGCTCTGCGAGTGGACGTTCAGCCGACGGTTGATCAAAAGGTTGACGAGCACCTCCGCGGTCGCCAGCGTGTCGCCGGTATCCGGGCCGAGGAACAGGTCGGACTCGGTCACGATCGTCGCCGCCGGACGGAGCGTGAAACTGCCTCCGGCCGTGCTGACCACGACCACTCCGTCAGAAACCCCGGCGGGCACGGTCAGGTCGACGACTTGTTGGTCGAGACCCTGATCGGAAATCACCAAGACATCAAGGCCGCTGACAACCTGACCATCGATCGTGACCGTCAAGCCGCCTTCGACCAGTCCGGTACCTTCCAACAAAATCGAGTTGCCCGCTGTTACCGATCCACCGACCGAACGCAGCGTCGGCACGATCTGGAGGGGGAATTCGGCAGTGCTGCCGATGACTTTCACCATCCCGCTGCGGGCCAGCGCGGGGACGGTGACGGTCAACCGTGTGCCGTCACTGTTGATCGTGCCGCTGCGGACCAAGCGTCCGGCCACGCCGCTCGCATCGACCGCTTCAAACTGGACCAGCGTGTTGCTGGTAAAACCGCGGCCGATCAGCGTGATCGGCTGACCGGTGTTGGCCGACGCGACCGACGCATTGACCGCGACACCGCTCTGGGGATTGGCGCTGATGCCGCCAAATTCAACGAACGGCGGCAAGGCGTCCACGGGACCGACAAAGCTGAACGAACCACCGGCGGTCGCCACCGTGATCGTGCCTTCGACGGCAAACCGGGCCAATAAATCGAACTGGTTGTTGCGGCTGCCCGAGACATCGCCGTCGACCGCGTTGGTGTACTGATCGGTGAGCGTGACGCCTCCGATCGTGACCGTGCTGGCACCTTCCATGAATCCCGAACCGAACAGGCTGAAGAAGGCGTCCACTCCGGCGCGACCGCTGATGCCGCTGAGCACCGGGACGATGTGCAAGTCGACACCGCCGCTGCCACCGAGAAGCGACACCGATCCGGTCTGCGCCAGATCCGGAACGATCACTTCCAATCGCGTGCCGTCACCACGGACCGCCGTCGGTAGCACTTCCACGCTGCCGACGACACCGTGGTTGTCACGGGTCGAAAAGACGACGCGTGTGGCGGCGGTGAAGTTCGTTCCGATCAGTTCGATCGACTGGGCCACGTTGGCCGATGCGGTGGCACCGCTTGCCGGATTCCCGTCCTTGGCGGTCGCGCTGATCGACGACAAAACGGGAGCGGGAGCGGCGATCGGCGCGAGGTCCAGACGGTACACGACGCCGTTGTTGGAACTGACGAACAGTCGACCGGCCGCATCGAAGGCCAGTCCGGAAAGTTCGTTGCCGAGTCCTTGAGCGGACAGGTTGACGGAGCGGACCAGCACGCCGGCGGTGGTGTATTCGCTGACCGAGGTCGTTTGGCTGGATCCGATCCAGAGGTTGCCGGTGACCGGATCGATGGCCAGTCCGCCGTAGTTGACGTCGATCGGCAGTGCAAAACTGTTCAACACAGCGCCGCTGGTCGGATCGATCTGCAGCAACTGATCGGGGCTGCCGTCGAGCAGGAACAGGCTGCCGCTGGTCGGGTGATACACTCCGGCGACCGGATCATGGTTGAGTCCCAGGTCGCGTGTGGCCAGGATGACGCCGGTGTTGGGGTTGACCGCATAGACCTTGTCAGTGCTTGCGCCGCCGTTGGTGACCAGCAGGCTTCCGGCCGGTATCGCGACTCCGGAGAGCGTCATCGCGGTCGGCAGAACCTGCAGCCCCGTGTTGCCGCTGTTGCCGCCGGGCAGACTGAACGCCGCCAGGGTCTGGCCGTTGGCCGGATCGATTTGCAGGATTTGTGAGATGGTGACGACGAACACCTTGCCGTTGGTCGGATCGACGGCCACGTCATAAAGAATGCCTGCGGCGGGATGCAGGAAGTGGGTCGAGATCGCGACGCTGCTGCCGCCTGTAGTTGTTGCGGTGAAGGATTCAAAGCCGTGTCTGGGCAGACTCAACAGCACGCGTCCGTTCTGGAAGCTGAAGTCGCTGCTGTAGTAGACGTCCGGTCCGGCGTTGACGTCGATGTCGGTCAGCTGTGAACTTCCGAAGACGTACAGGCTGTTGTTGCCTTCGACAAAACCGCTGCCCAACACTTCGACTGCGCCGTTGCCGTTGACGTTCAGGCCGGTGACGATCGGCACGATCTGCAGCAGGTGCTCGGCAGCCGAACCGATGACATGGACGGAGAACGCGCCGTTGAAATACTTCGGCACCAGGAAGGTGGCTTCGGTTCCGGCAACGTTGACGAAGTGCGGATTGAGCAACTGCGTTTGCAGTGTTCCGCCGAGGTCACGGTACTGGGCCAGCAGATCGGTCGTCATGCTCAGTCCGGTTCCGCTGACCGTGAAGGTCTGTCCGGGGTTGGCGGAAGCATCTGCCGCGTTGGCGGGCGTTCCGCTGGCAGCCAGAGCGATCAGATCGTTGTAACCGACCGCAAAGGCCGCACTGGTTCCCCCGGCGGTCATGACGGTGACGGCGCCGTGGAAGTTGCCGTCGGTCGGTAAAGCCAGATGCACAGTGCCGTTGTGGAAGCCGAAGTCGACGCTGTAGTACACGTCGGGACCCTCACTGACACCCGTATCGGTCAACTGTATGCCACCGAACGTGTAAACACTGTTGTTGCCTTCGACGAATCCGCGTCCGGACAGGATGACTTGTCCGCTGGATCGGTCGGCGGCGATCGAGGTGAAGTCGACGTTGTCGAGCACCGGCACGATCTGCAAGCGTGCTTGGGTGTTGTTCTGGTCGCCGACGACGCCGACGGTTCCGGTGAAGGCGTTCATCGGGACGACGACGGTTAGTTGCGATCCATCGGGTTCAACGGCCAGCGGGCGAACGACTTGTTGGCTGACGATGCCGTTGATGTCGATGACTTGGAACACGACGTCACTGGACGCATCGAAGCCGCTGCCGGAGAGTGTGATGGCCTGCCCGGGGTTGGCGGAAGCCGCCAACGCGTCGGCGGGCGTGCCGCTGTCGGCGGTCGAAGTGATGCCGCTGAAGGTCAACGGGAACGCGGCGCTGGTGCCACCGAGGGTGCTGACGCTGATCGGACCGAAGGGCACTGCGGTTGGAACCGTCAAGTAGATGCTGCCGTTTTCGAAGCTGAAGTCGGCGCTGTAATACACATCCGGTCCGCTGGAGGTGCTGCCGTCGATCAGCGACTGGGCGCCGAAGTGGATCGTCACGCCACCCTCGGCGAAACCGCTGCCGAACAACACAAGCTGCCCGTTGTGGTAAAGCGTCGAATCTTGACGCACGTCGTGAAGCGTCGGCACGATCTGCAAGAACTGGCCGACGTTTTCACGTTCCAAACGGACCATGCCGCTGGCCGCGTTGAAAGGGACCTGGACTTCCAGACTCAGGCCATCAGCGGCGACCGACGTCGGCGTCACGACTGACGTGGTGAGATTGCCGCTGAGGTCGATGGTGGTGAACACGACCCGGTCTCCGTCCTGCAGCCCGGCACCTTGGATCGTGATGGTTTGACCCACATTGGCCGCGGCGATGCCCGACCGTGCCGCCGTGCCGCTGTCTGCCGCAGCGACGATGCCCGTCAGCGACGTGCTGCCGCCGTCGACGCGTTGGACGGTCAACTGATAGGGGCCGGTGTAGAAGGCGTTTGCGCCGCTATTAGCGACTGAGGGATCGTAGCCGTTGTTCACCCAGCTGCTGATGCCGATGTAGTAATCGCCGGCGGCGGGCAAGCGGACATCGGTCAAACGCGAATTGCCGTCCGGTCCGCTATTGACGTCGGATGCCAATTCGTTGCCCGTGGCATCGAACAGGCGAACGTAGGAGTTGACCAGGCTGAAGGGGGCCTGCCGGATCACATCGATGCCGATCACATCGCCCGCATTGGCCGTGAATCGATACAGGTCCACGTCTTGGGCAATGAAATCATTGTCACCGATGCTCTGCGAGTGGACGTTCAGCCGACGGTTGATCAAAAGGTCGACGAGCACCTCCGCGGTCGCCAGCGTGTCGCCGGTGTCCGGGCCGAGGAACAGGTCGGACTCGGTCACGATCGTCGCGGCCGGACGGAGCGTGAAACTGCCTCCGGCCGTGCTGACCACGACCACTCCGGCCGAGACTCCGGCGGGCACGGTCAGGTCGACGACTTGTTGGTCGAGTCCCTGATCGGAAATCACCAAGACATCAAGGCCGCTGACAACCTGACCATCGATCGTGACCGTCAAGCCGCCTTCGACCAGTCCGGTACCTTCCAACAAAATCGAGTTGCCCGCTGTTACCGATCCACCGACCGAACGCAGCGTCGGCACGATCTGGAGGGGGAATTCGGCAGTGCTGCCGATGACTTTCACCATCCCGCTGCGGGCCAGCGCGGGGACGGTGACGGTCAACCGTGTGCCGTCACTGTTGATCGTGCCGCTGCGGACCAAGCGTCCGGCCACGCCGCTCGCATCGACCGCTTCAAACTGGACCAGCGTGTTGCTGGTAAAACCGCGGCCGATCAGCGTGATCGGCTGACCGGTGTTGGCCGACGCGACCGACGCATTGACCGCGACACCGCTCTGGGGATTGGCGCTGATGCCGCCAAATTCAACGAACGGCGGCAAGGCGTCCACGGGACCGACAAAGCTGAACGAACCACCGGCGGTCGCCACCGTGATCGTGCCTTCGACGGCAAACCGGGCCAATAAATCGAACTGGCTGTTGCGGCTGCCCGAGACATCGCCGTCGACCGCGTTGGTGTACTGATCGGTGAGCGTGACGCCTCCGATCGTGACCGTGCTGGCACCTTCCATGAATCCCGAACCGAACAGGCTGAAGAAGGCGTCCACTCCGGCGCGACCGCTGATGCCGCTGAGCACCGGGACGATGTGCAAGTCGACACCGCCGCTGCCACCGAGAAGCGACACCGATCCGGTCTGCGCCAGATCCGGAACGATCACTTCCAATCGCGTGCCGTCACCACGGACCGCCGTCGGTAGCACTTCCACGCTGCCGACGACACCGTGGTTGTCACGGGTCGAAAAGACGACGCGTGTGGCGGCGGTGAAGTTCGTTCCGATCAGTTCGATCGACTGGGCCACGTTGGCCGATGCGGTGGCACCGCTTGCCGGATTCCCGTCCTTGGCGGTCGCGCTGATCGACGACAAAACGGGAGCGGGAGCGGCGATCGGCGCGAGGTCCAGACGGTACACGACGCCGTTGTTGGAACTGACGAACAGTCGACCGGCCGCATCGAAGGCCAGTCCGGAAAGTTCGTTGCCGAGTCCTTGAGCGGACAGGTTGACGGAGCGGACCAGCACGCCGGCGGTGGTGTATTCGCTGACCGAGGTCGTTTGGCTGGATCCGATCCAGAGGTTGCCGGTGACCGGATCGATGGCCAGTCCGCCGTAGTTGACGTCGATCGGCAGTGCAAAACTGTTCAACACAGCGCCGCTGGTCGGATCGATCTGCAGCAACTGATCGGGGCTGCCGTCGAGCAGGAACAGGCTGCCGCTGGTCGGGTGATACACTCCGGCGACCGGATCATGGTTGAGTCCCAGGTCGCGTGTGGCCAGGATGACGCCGGTGTTGGGGTTGACCGCATAGACCTTGTCAGTGCTTGCGCCGCCGTTGGTGACCAGCAGGCTTCCGGCCGGTATCGCGACTCCGGAGAGCGTCATCGCGGTCGGCAGAACCTGCAGCCCCGTGTTGCCGCTGTTGCCGCCGGGCAGACTGAACGCCGCCAGGGTCTGGCCGTTGGCCGGATCGATTTGCAGGATTTGTGAGATGGTGACGACGAACACCTTGCCGTTGGTCGGATCGACGGCCACGTCATAAAGAATGCCTGCGGCGGGATGCAGGAAGTGGGTCGAGATCGCGACGCTGCTGCCGCCTGTAGTTGTTGCGGTGAAGGATTCAAAGCCGTGTCTGGGCAGACTCAACAGCACGCGTCCGTTCTGGAAGCTGAAGTCGCTGCTGTAGTAGACGTCCGGTCCGGCGTTGACGTCGATGTCGGTCAGCTGTGAACTTCCGAAGACGTACAGGCTGTTGTTGCCTTCGACAAAACCGCTGCCCAACACTTCGACTGCGCCGTTGCCGTTGACGTTCAGGCCGGTGACGATCGGCACGATCTGCAGCAGGTGCTCGGCAGCCGAACCGATGACATGGACGGAGAACGCACCGTTGAAATACTTCGGCACCAGGAAGGTGGCTTCGGTTCCCGCAACGTTGACGAAGTGCGGATTGAGCAACTGCGTTTGCAGTGTTCCGCCGAGGTCAAGGTACTGGGCCAGCAGATCGGTCGTCATGCTCAGTCCGGTTCCGCTGACCGTGAAGGTCTGTCCGGGGTTGGCGGAAGCATCTGCCGCGTTGGCGGGCGTTCCGCTGGCAGCCAGAGCGATCAGATCGTTGTAACCGACCGCAAAGGCCGCACTGGTTCCCCCGGCGGTCATGACGGTGACGGCGCCGTGGAAGTTGCCGTCGGTCGGTAAAGCCAGGTGCACAGTGCCGTTGTGGAAGCCGAAATCGACGCTGTAGTACACGTCGGGACCCTCACTGACACCCGTATCGGTCAACTGTATGCCACCGAACGTGTAAACACTGTTGTTGCCTTCGACGAATCCGCGTCCGGACAGGATGACTTGTCCGCTGGATCGGTCGGCGGCGATCGAGGTGAAGTCGACGTTGTCGAGCACCGGCACGATCTGCAAGCGTGCTTGGGTGTTGTTCTGGTCGCCGACGACGCCGACGGTTCCGGTGAAGGCGTTCATCGGGACGACGACGGTCAGTTGCGATCCATCGGGTTCAACGGCCAGCGGGCGAACGACTTGTTGGCTGACGATGCCGTTGATGTCGATGACTTGGAACACGACGTCACTGGACGCATCGAAGCCGCTGCCGGAGAGTGTGATGGCCTGCCCGGGGTTGGCGGAAGCCGCCAACGCGTCGGCGGGCGTGCCGCTGTCGGCGGTCGAAGTGATGCCGCTGAAGGTCAACGGGAACGCGGCGCTGGTGCCACCGAGGGTGCTGACGCTGATCGGACCGAAGGGCACTGCGGTTGGAACGGTCAAGTAGATGCTGCCGTTTTCGAAGCTGAAGTCGGCGCTGTAATACACATCCGGTCCGCTGAAGGTACTGCCGTCGATCAACGACTGGGCACCGAAGTGGATCGTCACCCCGCCTTCGGCGAAACCGCTGCCGAACAACACAAGCTGTCCGTTGTGGTAAGGCGTCGAATCCTGCCGCACGTCGTTAAGCGTCGGCACGATCTGCAATGGCAATGGCCCGTCGACAAACGCGGTGCTGTTGATGTCTCCCGTTGTGGCGTTCATCGGGACGACAAAGAAGGCGTTGTTGACGATGCCGTCGAATCGTGACGGGGCTACCTCAATTGATCCGAGGTTGCCATTGACATCGATTGTGGGAAAGGTCACTCGCAAGTTCTCATCGACACCGCCGGGAAAATGGAATCCGATTTCTTGACCGGCATTGGCCGACGGTGCACGCCCGACCCTTGGGAACCCGCTCTGGGCCTTCAAATCACTGGCCGGACGGATTGTGAATTCGAAACTGAAGGGGGCGGCAAGGTGGTTCCCGGCGCGATCGGCGACGATCGACGGGTCGAGGGTGACCTGATAGTTTCCGGTGTCCAGCAGATTGGCCGGATAGATCGAAAGGCGACGTCCCAGCACTCGGGATTCGACGGATCGCAGCGGGACCGTCTGGTCATCGCCACCGCCAACCACTCCGTCGGCGCCGAGGAAAATCAGTGAGACACCGCCCGCGTTGACAAGGGCTGTGTTCAACGGTTCGTCAAAGCGAACATCAATCGACGGGGTGAAGAAAACCTTCTGACCGGATTGCGGGGTCGTGCCGACCACCGATGGTGCGATGGAGTCGGCGACCAAGTCATAGGACAAGATGTTCGAGAGCGAGGTATTGCCACCGGTGTCGATTGCCCGAACTTGGATGGAGACCGAGGAGGGGCCGCCGGCTAATGCGGGGGCGATGGCGATGAAGTCAAAGGGGAACGCCACGTCGTTTTGCACGACTTGTCCGTTGACCAAGAGTTCGACGTTTCGAACCTGGACATCGTCGGTGATCGAGACTTGAATCGGAATCGAAGTTCCTTCGACGATCTGAATGCCGGCAGCGCCCCCATCAATATCCTGAACCGGGCTTGAGATCGAAATGACGGGAGCTTGGCCGAGATTATCGAACGAACGATAGTTCACGACTTGCAATCCGTTGACACCGTTGGCGACAAAGGCGATGCCGGCGCCCAAGGCGACACTTCGTGGATCGGACGGCAACGAATACTGTGTTACGAAAGCACTTGTATTGGTCGGATCGGAGACATCCACGACGTGCAGCACGCTGTCGACGCCGAAGCCCAGATCGCCGACGGAGATGCCCAAACCGGAACCGTTGGCGACGATTGCGGTGCCGGCGATATTATTGGCGTCGACATCGCTCAGCAGAATCAGGTTGTCGGGATCGGCCACATTGGCCGTCATGAACCCTTGTCCGAAACCCGGGTCGGCGCCGATGTAGGCGACCCCGTTGCCGACGAACACTTTGCGGCCGGCTTGCGGCAACGTCAGAGAGCCGCGCACGACCGCGCTGAAATGGCTGATGTCGATGGCACGAAGTTGTTGGTTGCCGGTCAGCGCGTACAGGAGGGAACCTTCGCGGGCCAGGTCGACGATGCCGCCGCCGATGGTGATCGATTCGAGCAACTCGCCGGTAGCTAAATCGATGATGTGCAGTCGGTCGCTTTGCGGCGACCCTGCATAGATGAGGCCGTCATAGATTTCGACGCGAGTGGCGCCGCCCGGCAATGGCACCGACTGCAGCAACGTCGGCGAAGTCGCAGCGGCGACATCGACGATTTGTATCCCGTAGATCCCAGTCGCGACCGCGGCAAGATTCTGTGATGGCGAGATGTCTAAATCAAGGGCATTGCCGTTGAGCATGAGCTGACTGACTACGACCGGCATTTGCAGTTGACTGACGTCAATGATCGCAAGGCCATAGCTACCGGTGGCGACGTATGCCATTTGGTCACCGGTGTCAAGAACTGAACCCACCAGTCTGATCTCAGTGGCTTCCCCCTGAATCAGCAGAGACGCAACCACGCCGGTTGGAAACGCCAAACCGGAGAGCGGGTCAAGACCTTGCTCGATCTCGGCTCGGTCAGAGATACCATCGAGGTCACTATCTGCATTCGTCGGATTGGTGCCGATGATCGATTCGACTAGGTCGGTCAAGCCATCAAAATCAGAATCAACGCTTGAGTCAACAACGATCGGTCGGAAGCAGATCGAAGTTGACTCACCCGAAGAGGCTGTAATGACGATCGTTTCACGGACTTGAAAACTGGATGCACCAACCAGACGCAGGAGATAATGCGAGTTTGGCTGCAGGGCGATGTCAGTTATCGATCCGTCGCGTTCCGTAGTGCCTCGGATCACAAATCCGTTATCCAAGTTCTCCAAATAGTAAAAGTACTTTTCACTGACAAAATGTTGAAGTTCCAGGTCCGCATCGAACAACAGGTCTTCGTATTCAGCCATTCTGGCTGCGAATCTCTCTGCCGGAGTTTGCCCCTCAAACAGAGCGATCAGATTTGACTCCAGCGTTGCCAATTGATCACGCTGCTGTTGGGTTAGTTCCGCTTCGCTTTGGGCGTTTCCTATCAATTGCTCAATCTGATTTGCAATGTCCTGCGACAGATCAAGATCTGTTTGGATTGAGTCTTGGATTGCCCTCATATTCGCAATCAATTGCAACAGAGGATCGCTGATCGGAAGATTCGATTGCGATTCCGTGTTCAGTTCAAATGGCGGAGGGGCATTCCCGTCCGTGCCGCCACTAGAACCACCGCCAGCACACAATTCAGCAACCTTGACACAGGCATCCCTCGCTGCCTCCGCCGCGCGTTTTGACGATGCGTAGTTGAAGGTGTTCTTGAAATTTGAAACGAACGTTGAGAAGTAGGCCTTCGCGCAAACGATATATGCGTTGTATCCTCGAAATGGTGTGCAATCATCAGGCTTTTTTGGTTGCGTGATTGGCGGTGTTAGTCCATGCCAACCCGGTTTGGTGATTCCCGTTCCGGGATCCGAGGTGACCGACAGACCGTCTTCGGAAACCGTCGCCGTGCCTTCGATCACCAGTCGTCCCGTGGTGTGATCGAAACTCAAGAAATTCAGCTTCGTGCCGGGAGCCGCGTTGAACACGTTGGGAAACGTGATCTGCAGCGGCGTCGCGAAGGCCGCCGCATCCGGTGCTTGAATCGTGATGTCAAAGGTGTGCTGCAACAGCCCCGCGGGCAACATGTCGCGGACCAGTTCCGGCGGGACGGCGCTGATCCCCACCTGTCCACCTGTGATCGGTTGACCGTCTGGTCCGATCAGACTTGCCGGTTGGATTTCCAGTTGCAAGTACTGCCGTTGCTGTGGTGTCAGATTCGGTGCGGATTCAGCGTCGACACCGATCGTGGTGGCGGCCGAATCGCTGACCGACTGCAGGATCGAAGACTTGATTCTCGGCAGGTAGGTTTCTAACCGATCCAGGTTCGCTTCGCGCTGTGCCCGCGTTCCCATGGTGCCCATCACGGTGTTCGCCTGTCCGACCAGGATTTCCAGGTCCATCACCATTTCAGGGAAATAGAATCCTGCCGGGGCATTGGTCGCCGTGCGGCCGTCGATCGCCAATTTGATGTTTCCCGCCGGCACCGAGGCAAAGCTGAAATAGCCTTGAGCATCGGTCGTCACGGATTGGTTCTCGAGACCGAGAATGAAGACTTTGACACCCGCGAGCGGATTCAAAAAGATGTCGTCCGCGGTGTGCAAGGCACCATCGGGTCCGGCACGGAAATCGTCAAAGGTCATCGGTTTTAAATCGACGCCCGGATCATAGACCCGCCCGGACAGACTGGTGCCCGCCAGCGGAACCAGACTGACTGTCGTGAAGCGATAAGAAAACGTTCCTCCGGCTGTTCCGTTTCCGTCGGCATCAAGCGGTTGACCACCATCGGCCGCCAAGATCGTGTCACCGACGACGTGCACGGTGACCGTCGATGCACTCGGTAGGGGTTGGTTGAAGAACAGCCACGCGAAACGACCATCGGCGGCGGGAACGATCCTCGCTGGGATCTTGGTTCCGGTGGTGTCGGTGGCATAGAAGTTCGTCGCATTGAGCGAGCCAACGTTCACGGGCCGCGAAAAGAAGACTTGTGGTCGATAGGTCGACCCCACATCACTGGAGCCCGCTGCGGGGGTGACGTGTGTGATGGTTAGCGGAATCAGCTCGGGCAGCGTCACCGAACGAGAAACGGTGGTGACATTGCCTGCCGCGTCGCGCGCGACCACGTTCAACGTGTGCGTCCCGGCGGTCAACGTCGATAAATCAAGTGCCGTGTTGAACGCACCACCCGCCTTCGATGTCAGGAACGAGCGGGCGGCTCCGCCGTTGAAGTTGTAGGTCAGCGACACGAGTGCCGCGCCGGTACCCGAAACGCTGCCGGTTAGCCTTGCCCCGGCGGCCAGGGTTGCGCCGGCCGGCGGCAGGTCAACCGTCAAGGCCGGGGCGATGGTGTCCAGCACAAAGTCCAACTGTTTGATGCCGGACGTGTTGCCCGCGTAGTCGGTCGCGCGCAACTTCAACGCGTGCGCGCCGTCTGCCGTGCCGTCCAATGGCAAGGTGGTTTGGACGGAAAAGTTTCCATCGGCATCGAAACTCAAGGGGCCAAACGCACCGTTGTCCAGTTGTGCCTCCAACGTCGCGACGCCCGAGAGGTTGTCGAGCACCCGGCCGGTCACGGTCACGTTTTGTTGGGTCGCGATCGCCGTGTTAGGCGAAACAAGAATGACCGTCGGAGCGATTTGATCGACCGACGTCGTGAAGGTGCCGAGCACATAAGAAGCCAGGGACCGGCCCGCCTCCAGCCCGTCTCGATTGGAGAAGTCGTAGTGAATCCCGCCGTAAACGCGGCTACGGCCCGCTTCCTCAGCCGCCTCGTCGAAGTTGTTGAACGCGCGGCTGACGCCGGGCAGGCTCGCCGAGGTGGCGACGAAGGAAAAGCCGGGGCCGAACGTCGCCGTCAGAATCGCTGCTGCTGCGCCGCTGTAGGTGCTGTGTCCGGAAACGTATTCGGGAAACGGTGGTGAAATCACAAGCGGCGTCCACGACGGATCCGCGAGCGTTGCGGCGTTGCCGTCGCTGGAGCCCGCGCGGATCGCCGTCTCGGGGCGCCAAAAGTCATACCGGTATTTCGCGTTCCAAGCGACGATCGCGGCATCACCGAGGGAGAGATTGAGCGCAGCGAACAGTCTCGCGTTTTCAGAAATGCTGTTGCCCGCCGTGAGTGCGGCGTCGCCGGCGATCACGTTCCAGTGACCGACGGGGGTTGAGGTTCCCGCGCCGTCAGCCCAGAACCGGGCGATCTCGGTTTGATCGGCGGTTCGAGAGGGACTGTTCAGTTGACCGAGTGACTTGACTTCGTTGTAAGCGTTCGCCCACGCTTGGCTGGAAAGGTCCGGCGGCCCGGCCGGTAAGAACTGGTCGGCAGTCGTCATCGCAAACGGCGTCAAGTTTGCCCATTGGGGATGCAGTGCCTGGGCATAGGTCGGGCCGGTGGGAAGCCAGGCACCGGGAACGGTGCCGGGAACGTAGTCCACGAACGCATTCCAGCCGTCACCCGCCCGCATGGCGAGGATCGCATCGGCGACGGACCGGCCGAACGTCACGCCGGCAGTCTTGCCAGAGCCCTCGGGAACGACCGCCAGTGCCGCCTGCAGGTTGGCATCCAGGAAGGATTGTTGCCCCGGATATAAGTCATTCAAAACGTGGTAGGCGGCGCCGGAGACGGCCGCTTCCAAAGAGGCGCCCGGCGGCGGCAGCAACGAAACGTAGTATCCGGGACGTCCCTCCAACGAAGCCACCGCGTCATAGATCGCCGCATGAACGATCGCTATTGCCCGTGACGCGTAGGTCGGTGACGATGCATCAAAGGTAATCGCATCGAGGGTGACTTGATTCCAACGCAAGACCGGATCCTGCGAGCCGGTCTGAATCACTCGCTCGAGATTAAAATTGGCGACAGTCGAGTTGCCGGCCGCGTCGGTGGCAATTGCTGTGAATGGATTCGAGCCAACCTGAAGTTCAACGGACGCGAACTGAACGGCACCGGTATTAGAGCTAAGCGATGTCGCAGCAACCGGGGCGAGTGCGACCGAGACGTTGGGGTCGGTACTGCCCACCAAGGTGACGCGTGATGCGTTGGTGGTTCGCGGCCCGACAGCGCCAGAGCCCGCGGAAAGATCGAGCGCGGGTGCTGCGGGAGGCAAGGTGTCGAGGATGAAATCGAGATTCAGGGAGGTCGGATTGCCAAAACCGTCGCGGGCGACGATGCGAACCTGATGGCCGCCATCGGCAAACCCCGGGATCGTCTTGGGATCGAAGGAGAACGAGCCGTCAGGATTGACCGGGACGCTGATCGTCGTCGTGCCGTCCAGATGGGCTTCCACCGAAAGGGACCCCAACGGATCCGAAACGGTTCCCGAAATGGTTGCATCAAAGGTCAGGCGATCGGTGTTCGTCAGCCCTCCCGGTGCGGTGTCGTTCAGCAGGGCGGCGTGAAGCGTCGGCCCTGTCAAGTCCAGTGACCCCGCCGGTAACCGCGCGAACAGGTTTTCGCGAATCCTCAATCCGTCCAAGACGTTGATTTGTCCAGATCCGTCGAAGTCGAAGTAGGCGGAATAGTTGTCGTTGGCCGGGCGGGCAAACAGTCGGCTGCGAAGTCCAATCCCATCGATCACGTTGGTCACACCGTTGCGATCCCCGTCCCCGGGGACGACGTCGAACGTATAGACGAAGTCGCCGCCTGGTGTGGCATTGCCCGTCGGGTAAGCCCCCAGAAAGTCTCCATCGAGCGACGTCCCGATGCCGTTGGTGATGCGATCACTTAATCGAATGGCAAACTTGTCTTTGCCTAATTCGCTCGGTAGCGTCCAGGTTGCGATGAAAGTGTTGCCGTCGTAGTGCAAGTCCTCCGCACGCGGCACGATGGCCAAGCCGGAATTGACCCCTTGAATACGAAGGTCATCGAAACGGACGTTAACGTGTTCGCTGAACTTGAACTTGACCTGGTTCAAGTTTTTCCAGGGCAACACCTGCGCGGTTTGTCCGGGCAGCAGACGAAACCCAATGGTTCCGAGTCCTTGTGAGCTGAGGTGATCTTGGAAAACCGAGTTCCAACCGCTGCCCGAGACGCTCGCGTCCTGGATCACCGCGGCAAGAAGTTGCCGTGATTCAAGCCGCTCTAAATGCAGCGCCCTCGAACGGCGATTGATGGAACGGCGAGTCTTCGAAAAACCCTTCCACTTGCTTGCTCGCTGCCGCCTCGGCAAAGTGAGAGAAGCACCCAACCCGGAAACTACCGTACCCATGGCATGGCACCTTAGATTGAACGCCAGTGACCAATCGACAGATGGTCACCACGAAGCAGATTATCTGGAGGGCCGATGAACCCGTCAATCGAAAGGGATACGAATTCGTTTAACTTTGGGGGAAATAAACTGGAACGGTTTTTCGCCCCTGTCTTGGCTGCCTGTCGAGTTCGTCGATCTTGCGAACTCAACGCGATCACATCAAGTGCGACGCGTCAGCGAGAGACGCTGCGTGGCCCGTGCTAGCGTGTGCGGGATGCAACCCCACACCGCTAAATGAAGACAAACGGAGAGGCCGTTGATCCACTGGCAAATCTTTTTCCAACTCGATTCGCAGGCTGGATGCTCCCGATGCTTGCGCTCGATTGGCAAGCTGGAAGCGTACGCCACAACAGGCTCATCCTGAGGCTGCCCGATTCCTTCGGCTATTGGGTGACTTTCAAGACATAGGCAAACTCGGACGGTTTGGTCGTCGGCAGTTGCACCGTGAGCCCGTTTTCGTCGCGCGACCACTCCAGTTTCTGGTCGGACCCCAGCATCGTGATCGACCTGATTTCACCCTGATAGTGTTCGCTGTCGCTGGCCAATGTCTTGACCGTGATGCGTCCACCGGACGGCCACTTCAGCCCGGTGACATACAGCGTGTCGTCGCCGCGGGCGGTGAACCGAAGGTCCGCTGCGGTGAACGGTTTGTCCTTGGCTTCCGAAGTGTGCCCGGTGGAAACTGCGGTCGGGCCTTCGCCGAACGTTTTCCAGTAGGTGGTCTCGTAGATCGATTCCCCGTTGATCTTCAGCCAGCTTCCGATGGCTTTGAGGATCGCTTGGTCTTCTTCGGGGATTGTGCCGTCGGCGCGGGGGCCGACGTTCAGCAACAGGCAACCGTTTTTGCTGACGATATCGACCAGATCATTGATCAATCGTTCCGGCGTCTTGTATCGTTGGTTCCGCGTGTATCCCCATGAACTGGCGCTGACCGCGGTGTCGGTTTGCCAGAACGGCTTGCGGATCTCGGCCATCTTGGATCGTTCTTTGTCCAGAACGGCGGCCGACTCGGGGAACGCTTCCCACTTGTAATTGATCACCCCGGGCTGGCCCGATTGCTTTGCCGTTTGGTTGTAGTAGTAGGCCGCAAACTGCTTCAGGTGTCCGGCGAACGGATTGTCTTCGTAGTTGGTGGTTTGCAATCCGGGAGTGATCCCGAAGTCGAACCAGAAGATGTCGGGCTGATACTTGTCGACCAACTCGCAGGAACGAGCCAGCCAGTCATCCTTGAACTGTTCGTCTTGGGGGACGAAGTGGCTCTTGTAGTCCCACGCGTCGGCTTTAAAGAGAAACGGCATCGGACGCCCATACAGATCGGCATATTGCGGATCCGCGTTGTCGAACGATTTGTCACGCACGTAGTACATCCAGTTGAACGCTCGGTGGCTGCTGACACCAAACTTCATGCCTTCGTTGCGAACGGCGACCGACAGCTCCTCGATCACGTCACGCTTCGGTCCCATTTCCGAGGCATCCCAGCGTGTGAACGAGCAGTCATACATCGGGAATCCGTCATGGTGTTCTGCCACCGGGATGACGTACCGCGCACCGGTCTCCTTGAACAACTTTGCCCAGCGGGCCGCGTCAAACTTCTCCGCCTTGAACTGCGGGATGAAGTCTTTGTATCCAAATTTGCTCTGCGGTCCGTACGTTTTGATGTGATGATCAAAGAAATTGTCGCCACGTCGCGGAAGATTGATGTACATCTGCCGGGGATACCACTCGCTGCCGTAGGCGGGAACGCTGTACGCTCCCCAGTGGATAAAGATTCCGAACTTGGCGTCCTTGTACCACTGCGGGATCTGGTACTGCTCGAGCGACTTCCACTCCGGTTTGAATCTTCCGCTCGCGTTGACCGACTGAATGGATTTCAGGGCCGGGGCGACCGCCGGATGTGGCAGGGTCGCCGGGTGCGGTTGCTCGGCGAACCCACGGCACGAAATCAACGCGGACAACATCATCGCGGGCAGCAAAATCGTAGGCAGCGCGATCGCGGTACTTAGAAGCCTTCTCGGGAACATCACCGGACTCATGGGGAAACAGGTTTGCGGCAGCTTGGCGGGGCAAACATTGTCGCACAGGCGGTGTCGAATCCCATAGCCAAGATTGACATTTGCATGTCAATTTTTGCCTCATCGGCAGAATCCGTCGGTGAAATCAGGCTCTGGCCGCTTTCCGAGCTGGTCCGAGGATTCAAGACTCTATTTCCAAACCAGCGGCAACCAGACCGACATTTCACTTCGGCCTCGGTTGGACCAGGCATAGTAGGGCACGAATTTGGTTTCCACGCTTTTCCACGCTGGCTTTTCCAAATTTTGGTACAGGGCGACTTGTGGATTGGCGTTGAGCAACACGTTTCCGGTCAAAGTCGTCATCCCGCCCAGGAACGTTGGCTCGTCGTTGGTTTTCAGTTCGATGTCCGTGGGCAGGAAGACGTCTAGAATCTTGGTGTTCTCTGGCAGGTCGGGTGACTCGATGCAGTACACGACCGGCCCACGTTTGATCGCCGCCTGATTGCGAATCTCTTCGATACGAGGGTGTCCGACCATCAACTTGGCTTCCATCGGCATGTCGATCGCAATCACATCGCCGGATTTCCATGATCGCTTGATCTTGGCGTACGTTCCCGGTCGTGCCGTGACACCGACGTCCTTGCCGTTGACGCGCAGTTCGGTTGCTTCGGCCCAATCGGGAATCCGCAACATGATTTCAAACGGTGTTGGCTTGCATGACTGGATCGTGATCTTGACCGCGCCCTCCCACGGGTAGTGTGTGTCCTGGGTCAGTTTGAGTGTCGATCCATCCAGCAATGTTGTGTCGAGTCGATTGCCGCCATACAGGTTTACCGCCACACCGTCTGGCGACAGGCTGTACGCCCAGCCGGACAACTGGGCCACCGTGCGGACCAGATTCGGCGGGCAGCAGAAACATTCGAGATAAGGTTGGCGATCGGGGGTTTCCGTGACCAGCGCCGAGTAGTCGCGGGCGCCGTGGATCACACGCAGCGGGTTGGAATAGATGTAGTGCGTCCCGTCGGCACTGATCCCCGACAGGCCGCTGTTGAACATCACCAGTTCCATGATGTCGGCGTACTTCGATTCGCCGTGAATCCCCAACATGCGCAAGCTGAACATCGCGTTGCAAAGGTTTGCACAGGTCTCGTTGTAGGCCGTCAAGTTGGGCATCATGTATTCGCCGATGAATGCTTCGTGGACAAAGTCGACGCGGCTGGACGCACCATGGTGCGTTTGGCCACAAGCACCGGTGATGTACATTTTCTTGTGGACCACGTTGTCCCAAAGTCGATCGAGGGCATCGATCAATGCCCGTTCTCCCGTTTCCGCGACGACATCGGCGGCACCGGCATAAAAGTACAACGCCAACACGGCATGGCCGACTGCCTCGGTTTCTTTCCGCAGCGGCTTGCGTTCCTGAACCATGTCGCCGACCATTTTGTATCGCACGGTGTCATCGGGCACCGGCGGAGATTTTCCTCGCATGTTGATGAAAATCTCGGCGAGTTGCAGATACCGCTTGTCCTTCGTGGTGCGGTAGAGTTCGACCAGTCCCATGATTTGCGTCTGATTGAATCCGAACCGCGCTAGTTCCTTCGGTTGCGGCTCGAACAGGTCATACAGATAGTCGGCATGCTTGACGGCAATGTCCAAAAAGTTGGTCTTGCCGGTGACCCGATGGTGAATGCAGGCGCTGGTCAGTAGATGCCCGCTGTTGTAGAGCTCGTGAAACTGTCGATTGGAGAACCGCTCGAGTCCGGGGATGGTGATTTGCGTCGACAAGTAGCCATCGTCTGCTTGGGCCTGCCCGATGACCGCGATGATTTCATCCAGTTCTTCCAGAATCTGCGGATCCTTGTTGATGGCATAGACATACATGGCCGCTTCCATCCATTTGTAGAAGTCACCATCGTGCCAGTGCATGCCTTGGTGTGTGCCCTGTTTGAGACCCGCGGCGATCTTGAAGTTGTTGTACGCATGCCCGCGGTCACCCTTGAGCAGCATCCCCATGTGCGGAACCATCACCTCTTCGCACAGCTTGAACTTGTCGGCCCAGAAGCCTGACGTCCACTGACAATCGCCGATGTCGATGCTTTTCAGTTTGACGTGGGGGCTTTCCGCATTGTTGATCACGCCTCGCTGCTGAGCATGGGCCGAATCGGTCTGGGACAGGCACAGCAGGGGCAGGCTACATAGAATCAGGAGTACGTTTTTCATTGGACCAATTATCCGTTTCATCGGACCACGCGTCCCGACGCAGAGCCACCCATCAGGGCCTCGACTTCGTTTCGCGTGGAGTAGTTAAAATCCCCTTTGATTGAATGCTTGAGACAGGATGCGGCGACGGCGTAGTTCAACGCCGTTTGCGACTCGCTCAAGTCAGGTGTCGTCAGCGCAAAGATCAGTCCCGCGGCAAACGCATCGCCACCGCCCACCCGGTCGACGATGTTTTTGATTTCATAGGGCTGGTAGTGGTGGTCCGCATCGAGCGGCGCGAACACGGGCTGATCGGATGCCGTGTCATACAGCATCGCGCCCCAATTGTTGTGTGTCGCCGAGAGACTTTCGCGAAGCGTGATGGCGACCTTGGAAACGTTGGGGAATTGCGTCGCGAGCTGGCGCGCCACATCGGGATAGCGTGACGTGTCCAACGCTCCGGCGTGGACGTTGGTCTCGCCCGCTTGGATGCCGAGCACATCATGGCAATCTTCTTCGTTGGCGATCACCACGTCGACGAAAGGCAAGATCGTTCGCATCGTCGCCTGAGCCAGTTGGCGCGGTGTTTGGGTGGCGTTCCATTTCCACAGTTTGCTGCGGAAGTTGAGATCGATCGACACCGTCGCACCGACGGCTTGGGCTTTTTGTGCCGCGATCAATGTCGCCTCGGCGGCGCTCTCGGAGAGTGCCGGCGTGATCCCCGACAAGTGCAACCACTGGGCGCCGTCAAAGATCCCGTCCCAGTCGTAGCGCTGCGCCGGGGTGATCGCGATCGCCGAATCGGCACGGTCGTAAATCACATTGCTGGGGCGTTGATTGGCGCCGGTTTCCAAAAAATACAGACCCAGCCGCCCTTCGTCGGTCCGCAACACGTAGCGGGTATCGACGCCAAGGGCGCGGATCGAATCGATCGTCGCGTCGGCCAATGCATGCTTGGGTAGCGCCGTGACGAAGCGGGCCGCACCGCCGAAGTTGCTGATCGATTCGGCGACGCTGGCTTCCGCCCCGGCATAGGTGACTTCCAACTCCCGCGTTTGGCGAAGCCGCAGATGTCCCGGTGCTGCCAAACGACCCATGATTTCTCCAAAGCTGACGACCACTTGATTCATTTTCGTTGATCCTTTTCCAATTTACCCATGACGTCGGCCGCACGGGAGCTGATTCCCGCCCAGTCTTCGTTGTCTACCAATGATTGTTTGACGATCCACGATCCGCCGACCGCCGGCACGTTGGGCTCGCGAAGGTACTCTGACATGTTGTCGGCGTTGATGCCGCCCAGCGGAAAGTATTGGATGCCCAGGTGTTTGTAGGGAGCGGCAAAACTGCGCAGGTACGTGACGCCTCCCATCGCTTCGGCGGGGAAGAATTTGACAAAGCGACAGCCCAGTTCAATGGCCGCTTCCAAATCCGTCGGCGTCGCGATCCCCGGGGCAAAGGGCAGGCCGATGTCCTGAGCCGCAGCGATGACGCGCGGATTCATTCCCGGTGCGACACCGAAATCCGCGCCCGCGGCTTTGACCTCCCGCACCGAAGCCGGGCTCAGGATCGTCCCGACCCCGACCAACATCTCGGGCACCTCGGCACAGATTTCGATCACCGCCGCCATTGCCGCCGGCGTGCGGAGCATCAATTCAATCGCGTTGATTCCCCCGTCCAATAACGCTTTGGTCAGCGGCACCGCATGCTCCACCTTGTCGACCGAAAAACCGGCGACAACGCCGCACGTTTTCAGCCGATGCAACATCTCTTTGGGAAACTCACTCATCGATCCTCAACCTCCTGATACTTGTCGGTGCCCACGAAGCAACGCATGCAGAATCGGTCCGCGCCGCTGTTTTTCCCGACGCGAAACCTGATGATCCGTTGGCATCCCGCTATCATAGGGCATGAACGATTCTTTTATGCAAGGAGTGACAGTGCACCGATTCGATTTGATTCTGTTGACGCTGCTGATGATCACCGCGGTCTTCACGGCGTCTCCGTTGCCGGCCGACGACCAATCCCACCAATCACTGATTGCCAACATCCGTCCTTCGGTCACAACGATTCGGGTCCGGGGCCGCGACGGTGAACCATTGGGAATCGGCACCGGATTCATCATCGATTCCGACGGACTGGTCGCCACGAACTTTCACGTGATCAACGAGGGACGTCCGTTTACGGTGGAGACGGCCGGCGGAAAAAAATTGAGAGTCCTCGCCGTTGAGGCCTCCGACGTCGCCAGTGACTTGGCCATCATTCGCGTCGATCCCGGATCCAGCGAGCTGCCGGCGCTCCCTTTCGCCGAGGACGATACCTCTCAGCAAGGCATCCGCGTGCTGGCCTTCGGCAATCCGCTGGGGCTGCGAAACAGCGTGGTCGAAGGCATCGTGTCGGCCAGACGCGAAGTCGAAGGCCGCGAGTTGTTGCAGTTGGCGATGCCGATCGAACCGGGAAACAGTGGCGGCCCCCTGGTCGATCTGGAAGGCCGAGTGCATGGCATCATCAATATGAAATCGTCCATCGATGATAACTTGGGTTTCGCCATCCCGGTCAGCCAACTGGTCGCGTTGCGTGAGAACCCAAACCCCGTCGCGATCGATCGCTGGGTTCGGATCGGCCGGATCAACGCGGACCGATGGACGCCCGTGATGGGATCCCGCTGGCAGCAACGCGGCGGACGAATCGTCGCTTTGGGCCAGGGCAATGGATTCGGCGGACGTTCATTGCTGCTGTCCAAACGAGAGGTTCCCCAGCGCCCCTTTGAAGTCGCCGTGATGGTTCGGCTGGATGACGAATCCGGCGCCGCCGGATTGGCGTTCCACAGCGACGGCCAAAATAAGCATTACGGTTTCTACGCCAGTGCCGGACGGTTGCGATTGACGTGCTTTCGCGGCGCGTCGGTGTATTCCTGGGATATCCTGAAAGAAGTGGAAACGGAACACTATCTGCCCGGGCAATGGAACCAATTGAAAGTGCGTATCGAGACGGACACGATTATGTGCTTTGTCAACGGACGCATGGTGATTGAATCCGATGACCAACAACTCACCGAAGGCCAAGTCGGGCTGGCAAAGTTTCGCGAGACCGAGCCGGAATTCTCGGGCTTTCAGCTCGGCACCGCGTTGCCCTCACCGATGTTGTCCGAAGCCGCCGAAAACACGCTCGCGGAACTCGAGATCGCCGCGCTGCCCCTCGATTCAATCGGGACCGATCAAATTCGCGAACTCGGCAAGTCGGGCGAACTGGCATCACGCGAATTGACGCGACGCGCGATCGAGCTCGAAAAACAGGCCAAGCGACTTCATCAGCTTGCCGACGACGTCGAACGTGCCGAGACGATCGATCGTTTGAGTCGACTCGATCAAACCGACGCCGATCAACGCCTGCTGGTCGGATCGCTGTTGATCGCAAGACTGGACAGCCCCGATTTGGATGTCGATGCCTATCGCGCTCGCGTCGACGAAATGGCAGCAGAAATCCAGGAAACACTGAAGGAAGACGCGTCGGCGACCGAGAAACGCGACGCCCTGCATCGTTATCTGTTTGAAGAAAACGGATACCACGGCAGTCGAAGCGAGTACTACCACGCCGCCAATAGCCACTTGAATCGCGTCATCGACGATCGCGAAGGGCTGCCGATCACGATGTCCGTCTTGTACATCGAACTCGGACGTCGGCTGGGGATGAAGGTCGAGGGCGTCGGCTTGCCGGGGCACTTCGTGTCCAAGCACGTTATCGATGACGAGAACGAACAGTTGATCGACGTCTTCGAGCGGGGCAAGTTGCTCAGCCGCGCCGATGCCGTCGAGATCGTCGCGCTGCATGGCGGGCGAGCACTCCGGCCTTCCGATTTACAAGCCACCACCGACATCGAAATCCTGAGCCGAATCCTGAATAACTTGATCGGCGTCGCCGGACGCCAGAACGACGGCGAGGCAATGCTCCGCTACTGTGACGCCATCGTTGCGGTCAATCCAGAAGAGTTCCGATATCGCATGCTGCGAGCCCAGTTGCGCGGGATGACGGGAAGGATCAATCTGGGGTTGGAGGACGTCCAATGGCTGTTGGAAAAAGATCCACCGGGACTGGATCGCGGCGAGACCGAGCGGTTGCGATCGGCACTGATCGACAGGCTTTGAGGGTAGGAAGATTTTGGGGTAGGAAGATTTTGGGGTAGGAAGATTTTGGGGTAGGAAGATTTGTTGGTCAAAAAATGGGGTGGTCAAAAAATGGGGTGCATTCGGGTAGGGCATGCTGTGCATGCCAATAGGGCTGCGTTAGCCGCGTAGGGCATGCTGTGCATGCCAAGATGATTGCGTTGGTGCTGTCATTTTTTGACCACAAAATGTTTTGACCCAATTGCGTTTCCTCCATCCACCCGGATGCGAATCACCGCTGCGCTGGCGGATATCCGCTTTCATCAACAGGCCCCAAGCGGGTTGTTGCAGCCATCGACTTTCGATCACAATGATCGCCCTGTCCTCGCCCTCCTACCCGCCCTCGGTGACTTGTTGTAATGAATCAACTCTCTCGATCTCGACGTTCGTTTTTAAAAACCTCGGTCGCCTTGGCCGCGGTCGGCCCGGTGGCCCACGGTGTTGCCCAGGCAGAATCTGATGCCCCACCGTTGATCGCCTATGTCGGCACGTTTAGCTCGCCGCTTCAGGACGTGCTGCCGACTCAAGTCGATCTGCCGCCGGGCAATGGGCGGGGGATCCATCTGTTTCAAGTCGATCGCGGCACGGGAGAGTTGACGGAGGTCGGCACAGAGCGGATGGGGACAAGTCCCAGTTGTCTGGCCGTTAACGCTGCGGGAACGCGGCTGTACTCGGCCAATGAAACCGATCGGGTCGGTGAAGGCAAGGAAGGTTCGGTCAGTACGTTTTCGATCGATCGATCCAGCGGCAAGTTGACCTTGATGGGCACCGTCCGCAGTGGCGGTGCCGGCCCGACCTACATCAGCATTCATCCCAGCGGACGGTTTGTTCTGGTTGCCAACTATTTCGGCGGCAGCGTTGCGGTACTGCCGGTCGCCGCGGACGGGCGATTGGGGGAACCGGTTCAGGTCAAGCAGGACGCCGGCACGATCGGGCCGACACAGGCGACCCACGCGCCGGCGGGCAGCTTTGCCATCAGCGGCCACGATCGCACCCACGCCCACATGATCCAATCCGATCCTTCGGGAAAGTATGTGCTGCACGCCGACCTGGGCTTGGACAAGATCTTTGTTTGGCAATTCGACGAACCAACCGGAGTCTTGACCCCCAACGATCCGGCGGCGATTTCGTTGCCACCGGGCGATGGGCCGCGGCATTTCCATTTTCACCCTAACGGTCGCTGGTTCTATTCGATCCAGGAAGAAGGTTCGACGATTGTCTTGTTTGACTACGACGCCGACGCGGGACGCTTGGCCGCGCGGCAAACCGTCTCGACGCTGCCGCCGGAGTTCGTCGGTAGCAATTTCTGTTCAGAGATCTTGGTGTCCGACGACGGCCGGTTTGTTTATGCCGGCAACCGCTTGCACGACAGCGTGGGGATCTTTGCCGTCGGTGACGACGGAGAGCTGACGTTTGTGGGCGAAGAGTGGACGCGAGGGAATTACCCACGCAGCTTCAGCTTTGATCCCACCGGACAATTCTTTTACTGCTTGAATCAGCGAGCCGACCACATCGCGATCTTCAACGTCAATCGCAAGACAGGCGAGTTGCAGTTCACCGGCCACTACGCCGCCGTCGGCAACCCATCGCACATGGTCTTCCTGGATCTGGCAGCCCCACGTTGATGCCACCGCGGCAACGAAGAACGCACCGCCAACGCCGTCTAATGGCCAACAAATCTTTTGACCAATCAATTTTTTGACCAATCAATTTTTTGACCAATCAATTTTTTCGGCCAATCAATTTTTTCGGCCGGTAAGTAACATGTCCAACCTGCCGCCTGCCGCTACTCCGGCCTGTTGGCATGAAGCATGACGCTACTGCTCGATGAGGTACAAAACGGATTTGCTGCGGAGGATCAATTGGTTTCCGACGACCGCCGGTGAGGCCATGAATCCGTCGCCGAGTGTCGTCTTTGCCAGTTCCTGGTAGGTCTCGCCGGGTTTGAACGTCAGAATGTCCCCTTCGGTGCTGAAGGCGTAGATCCGGCCATCGGCATAGATCGGTGAGGCGGCGAAGGATCCACCGGCCCGTTCTTGCCAGAGGACATCCCCGGTCTTCGGATCGCGTGCCGAGATCACGCCGTCGTCGCTGTTCATGTACAGCAAGCCGTCGACGAGCAACTGGGACGATTTCTTGGCGACGCTCTTGGTAGCCGACCATGCGATGTGTGTCCCCGTCACATCTCCTTTCCCATCGGGGCTGACCGCGATCATGGACCCCATTCCGTTGGTGATAAACACCAACCCTTCGCCGTACAGCGGCCGGGCCGACGCGTTCATGCCTTCGTGGTAGGCGGTCCAAAGGGGTTGGCCGTTGGATGGATCGTAAGCGATCGTCGCGACGGCACTGGGGTAGACCAATTGTTCTTGGCCGTTGACGGTGATGACCTGGCCGGTGCAATAGGCTTTCATCCGGTCACCGTCGTTGGTGCCATAGTCGATCTCGCGTTTGGTTTTCCAGATCGTCTCGCCGGTTTCTTTATCGAGTGCCACGACATATTGAACGTCGTATCCGTCATAGGCGATGAATAACTTGCCGTCATGCAATATCGGCGACGACGCGGGGCCGCGGTGGTGATCACATTCCAGGTCTTCGCGTTTCCAGATGACTTCCGCATTCGACGTCTCCAGGCAGGCCGACAGGTAGCTGCCGAAGTGGATGTAGACTCGTCCGGCCTCGATCACCGGCGTCGGCGTCGCATAGCTGTTCATCGGGTGGCAGAACGCGGGCGAGTCGTTTTCCAGCAGCACCTTGTCGTGCAGGATCTTGCCGCTGTTGCGATCGACACAGATCACCGACATCCGCGTCCCGTCTTCGGTCGCCGTCGTCAGCCAGATCTGGTCGTCCCAAACCACCGGCGAAGACCAGCCTTTGCCGTGGATCGGTGTTTTCCATTTGACCACCGACTCGTCGATCGCCACGGGCAACTTGGCGTCAGCGGCATGACCGTCTCCCGATGGCCCTCGGAATTCCGGCCAATTGGAAGCGAATGACGTGACGGTGAAACCGGCCACGATGAGAACGGCGACGACGGTGCGCATCAGTAGGTGATCCAGAGCGATCGGGTGGGAGAGCTGGGAGAGATTCGAAGGCGGTGCCTGGATGCATCATAAGTTGACCAGGGAGCGTTCTCAACTAGACGGCCAATTTCGCGACAGAATTCGCTCGACTCGATCGCATGCACGAGGTCAGTGGTTTCCGGAATGAGGACGCATGGCGTTGGCGTGCCGAAGCCGTTTGGGCGGCGGGGAGCGGTTGGTCAAAAAATGCGTTGGTCAAAAAATGGGTTGGTCAAAAAATGGGTTGGTGACGACCGGATTCGTCGAGGTTTCCTATTTTTTGACCCATCAATTTTTTGACCCATCAAGTCTGCACACCGATCCGGTGTGCGCGACCCCCGAATCTCCAGGACGCTTCCCGTCCAAGTGATCGCCGCCTTTTCCGTCCGCGCACATTCGATGTGTCGCTAAGATAGACTGGCGAGTGCCCACCAAGGGGCGTAGACTCGCTCGTGAACTCGCCCTGGATTGCTGTCCCACCCGCCTTTCGGTTCAAATCGATCCCACCTCCGATGCATGACCTCATCAAGCTGCGGTTTCTCGCTTTCGTGTTGCTCGTGGCCGCCCAGTCGCTGTGCCACGCCCAAACACGTCTGGACGAAGCGCCGATCAATTACACCGAAACCAAGGGGAACAATCGCGTCACGGCGATGATCGACAAAGTGGATTCGGGGGAGCTGGAATTGGTCTATGAAGACGGGTACGGCTACCTGCGATCGATCCTCAGCGAGTTGGACGTTCCGATTTCGTCCCAAGCCCTCGTCTTTTCCAAGACCAGTTTACAGACCGGGCGGATTTCACCGACCAACCCCCGAGCGATTTACTTTGGGGATGAAGTGTACGTCGGATGGGTGCGCGGCAGTTCGTTGTTGGAGATCTCGGTGGCCGACCCCAACCTCGGCGCCGTTTACTACACGATCCAGATGACTCCGCGACGACCGTACATGCGGCGGGAAAACTTTCGCTGCTTGGGCTGCCATGAAAAAACGGTCGATCACGGCAAGATCCCCGTGCACACGGTTCAAAGTGTCATGGCACGTAGCAGCGGCAAGATTAATTTGTTGCTCGAGACGTACGTGACCGACCACACCAGTCCCCTCGAAGAACGCTGGGGCGGTTGGTACGTGACCGGCCACCACGGATCGATGAAACACATGGGCAACGCGTTTCTCGATGGCGACGAACTCGTTTCGCTGGGCGAGTCGAACGCGGACACCCTTCGTCGCCAGTTCGACCTTTCACGGTGGCCCGTCGCCGGCAGCGATATCGTGGCCTTGATGGTCTTGGAGCATCAGGTGGAGATGCACAATCGTTTGACCGACGCGAACTATGCCGTGCGGCGGGCACGCTACACGTCGACGGATTCACCGGGCCAACGGGCGCAGTTGGACACGGTGATCGATGAATCGGCCAAGTTGGTCGTCGACCATCTGTTGTTTGTTGATGAAGCGAGGTTGGAATCGGAGATCAAGGGTTCTGATCAGTTTCAGCAGGACTTTGTCGCCAAAGGCCCGACGACCGCCGACGGAAAATCATTGCGACAGTTCGATCTGAAGAAGCGTCTGTTCCGTTTTCCCTGCAGCTACACGATCTATTCCCCGGCATTTTCGGCGCTCGATGAGCAACTGCAAGCGAAGGTCTATGAACGGCTGTGGCGGGTGTTGAGCGGGCAAGACGATTCCGACGAGTATCGTCACTTGAGTTCGGACGACCGTGCGTCCATCCTTGCGATCCTGCGTCAAACGATCGACGGATTGCCGGCGTCCTGGGCGAGCACCGAAACGCTGTAGGGCCTGTGGCGGATTCAGCCGGCCCCGGTCGGGCTCGCCAACGTCGCGAACTTCCTGCTCGTTCGCCGCTTCCAAATGAAGCCGTCCAGTACATAGTGTGTGATCTGCGGAACGGCCAACAACGGCACCAGAATCGTCTCGACCGAATCCAGGTTCCACGGCGCGCCGAACAACCAGGACCGCTCGTGCCAAACGCCGCGGTCCCAGACCAATTCTTCGACGTAGGCCAAGATCCAAATCAATCCGATGAACCGCGACAGTCGCATCGCCACCGACGGCAGCGGTCGTGATTGCGTTGGTGTGGATGTCTGGTGGTACCAGTAGACCAGCACCATGTAGGGAATCCCGTGGATGATCACGTTGGTCACGGTGAAGGCATAATCAGAATTGAACGTGATGATTCCCAGGTACCAACACAATGCCGTCGTCGCCACGACCAGATCTTTGCCCGGGTTGAATTGACGTTTCGTCACCGCCAACCCGATCGCTTTGATGAAATACGCCGCCATCGCGGACCAGTAGAACGGTGCCAGATAGGCCGACCAGTCCAGCGAAAACGACGCGAAGTCATCGGGGCGAAACCACCAGAATTCTCGGGGCAAGTGACAGTGCCAATAGACCAGCGGGTACACGGTCGCCAAGTAGATCGCTGCGGTGTCGATCCAGCGGCCCCAGCGATTCGTTTCGCCGGCTTTGTTGCGGTACAGTGCCACCCAGCCGTATTGTTGGCGGATGAAGTGAAACACCGCCAAATAGGCCAGGCATCGCCAAAACACATCGACACTTTCGCTGTACAGCGCCCAGCTGATGGCAAACGCGAATCCCGGCGTCAACGCGTACAACCATGGACGTCGTGCCAGTTCGGCGCGATCGAAATAGACGCGAAAGCCTGTCGCGTAAACATGGGCGACATCGATCAACAGGATCGCGACCACCCAGGTCCAGCTGGGCGTGTCTTGGTGCAGCCAGCCAAACACACCCCCGACGCCGAGCATTGCCAGGGCCAGCAGCGCACTGCCACCGAAGGTCATCAGGTCGACCGACCGGCTAAACAGCCAGGGCGTCGACGAGACGGCAGATGCGGTTGGTGACGTCATGGCTGGACCCCAGTGGCGTCAGCTTCCAGCTTGCGATGGCAGGTCCAATTGCAAACTGAAAGCTGGCGTTACTTTTTATTTCTCCGGCAATTGGAAACAAATCGCTTGGCGGTCGTTTCGGACCAGCACGTGGCGGCCCGCGACGGTGGGAATGTTCCAGGTCTTTGAGTCCAGTGCGGGCATGCGAAACAATTCGTGATAGTCATCGATGGACGCGTCGACGAACACCAGGTCACCCGTTTCGTCCTGGACGACCAACACGTCACCGGCCAGCACGGCTTGTCCCTGCCCGGTGCGGCTTCGTCTCGGTTGCGTCCAATACGTCGTCGCGTCCTCTAAGTTGACCGCCTGCAGCGAGCCGTTGCCGATGGCGTAGCCGACGTCGCCGACGACACAGGTGTGATTGAATTTGGTCTTCAACACACGGTTGCTTCGCCACACGTCCGACGTCGTCCAGCCGGTACTGTCCTTGGTCACGCTGACGAGCGCACTGCCGCCGCCGTAGCCCTTTCCGACCAAGACGCGATTTTCTCTGACGGTCACCGCCGACGAACAATTCGCGCTGGTGTTGGTCGAGCCGGGCCATGAAAAGGTCCACAGCACCGATCCGTCGTGAATCTGATGTCCGCTGACGGTTTTCTCGTTGACCGAAACGATTTGGCGTTCGCCGTCGAGTGTCGCCACGATCGGCGACGCGTAACTGAGTTGGTCGTCACCGGCCTGCCAGACCACATTTCCGGATTCCGCATCCAGCGCCACCAGTGAGCGAACGGGTTGGTCAACGCCGGGGCCGCCGAGGCTGGTGACACACAAACCGTCGACCAGCAGCGGCGAGCAGGCATAGCCCCAGGGTGCGGCGACCTCGAACGCATCTTGATCGCTCCAGCCGGCCAGCTCCAACAGGTCGGCGGTCCAGTGCACGGTCCCGGTCGATCGATCCACACACCACAAGAACCCCGTCGCGGTGGTCGCGTAGACTCGATCGCCCTGGATCGTCGGGGTCGAACGAGGTCCGATCCCGCCGAGCGGGTTCTCATGGCGCCCGGCGTGTTGCAGCATCCAAACCAGCTCGCCGTCGGAAAGCCGATAGCATGTCAAGCATTCCTGGTCGTCGCGTTGCTCCAACGTGATCGCATGCTCGCCGGCCACCGCGAAGGAGGACCAGCCTTCACCGATTCCCTGGTCCCACAACACATCGACCTGGGATTCGGACGTCGGCGTGGCGAATCTGCGTTCGGGATAGACGCCGTTGCGATTCGGACCCAAAAACTGGGGCGACGCAGCGACGGTGATCGGTGTCTCGGTCGGCGTTTCGGACGCCGGGGGCTCGCTCTGTGTTTGGCCCACGTCGACGGCGCCGGGCGTGACCGATTTCAATTCGTGTGGCGATTCGCTGGCGAACCGCCAGCGGAACAGCGGAAGCATTTCGCCGCTAAAACCATCGAATTGAAAGGTCGTCCAAAAAACCGCGACAGCGGCCACGGTTAAGGTTGGGACTCGCCAGCGGTGGCCGGACCAGCTTTCCAACCGATGGAAACTAAACAAGACGTACAGCGAGGCGAGCGACAGACAGGCCAATCCGATCAAGTTGGCGTTCTGGTGATCGAACGACGGTGCAAAGTATTGCGCCACGGCCGTGATCACGACGGCCAGGGCGAACGCGATTGCAGCGTTGACCAATTTCGGCTTTCTGGTCGCAGGCACATCGGCGGGCCGATCGGGTTCGGTCGATGAATCGTCGCGATTTTCGTCCGGGGCCTGTTGAATTGACTCCGCCATGGGCTCTTTTCTCCAAAAATCATTTCGGCAGCAGCGTTCTCGGCCGTGGGTTCCGCCACCGGTCACACCTGGGTTAATATGGGCGACCACTGATTCGCCGTCCCTTCCCCGATCTTGTTTTATCGATGATGCAGCATGCTTACGAGACCGCTCGACGGCTGCGGGAAAACATGGAAACGGTCATTCTGGGGAAAAACGAGGCGGTTCGCTCGATCGTGTTGACGTTACTGGCCGGGGAACACCTACTGCTCGAAGACGTCCCCGGCGTGGGCAAAACGCTCGCCGCCAAGGCGTTGGCGGGCAGTATTGATACCGAATTCAGCCGAATTCAGTTCACACCGGACCTGTTGCCCAGCGACATCACCGGCAGCTCGATTTATCGCAGCGATACCCGTGAATTTCAATTCACCCGGGGGCCAATTTTTTCCAATGTGGTTTTGGCCGACGAAATCAATCGCGCTCCACCGAGGACCCAATCGGCGTTGCTCGAAGCGATGAGTGACGGACAAGTCTCCGCGGACGGTACCACGTACCCCCTGCCGAAACCGTTCATCGTCGTCGCGACCCAGAACCCGTTTGAATTCGAAGGCACGTACGTGTTGCCGGAAAGTCAGATGGATCGGTTTTTGATGCGGACGAGCATCGGTTATCCCGAGCGTGACAGTGAGCGCATGGTGTTGCAATCGCATCGCACCGGCGAACCCGTCGATTCGATCAAGAGCGTCGTGACGGCGGACGAGGTGGTGTCGGCGCAAGCGGCCGTCCGCTCGGTGCGTGTCGACGAATCGCTGCAAGACTACCTGCTGGAAATCGTCGCACTGACGCGGACAACCGACGTGTTTCGGTTGGGGGTCAGCACCCGGGCGGCGCTCAGTTTTTACCGCGGTTGCCAGGCCCGCGCGGTGACCGAGCAACGCGACTTTGTCACGCCCGATGACGTCAAATCGCTGGCCGTGACCACGCTTTCCCACCGCGTGCTCGTCGATGATTTCTCCGCCAATTCCAGCCGTGACACCGTTGAACAGCTGATGGCGGAACTGCTGCGCGGCATCCCCGTCCCTGTTTAGACACCCTCGTGTAAACGCACGCGTCTAACGCCAACCATCCCACCCCGGATTCCAAGTCTCGATGACTGCTTCTCCCACCGACTCCGCTCCCACCCGCTTCGGCGTGATGGGCACGGGCCGAATCACGCGTCGTTTGGTTGCCGATCTGCAATCGACCGATGCGGTGTCCGTCACTGCGATCGCCAGTCGATCGCAAGAGCGGGCGGATTGGTTTGCCTCGCAATACGGCATCCCCGCGGCAGTTGAGGGTTATCAAGCGTTGCTCGACCGCGACGACATCGATGCCGTTTACTTGTCCCTGCCACCGTCTTTGCACTCCGAGTGGTGCGTGCGAGCGGCGGAGGCCGGCAAGCACATCCTGTGCGAGAAACCCTTGGCGACCTCGGCCGACCAAGCCCACCAGATCGCTCAAGCGTGCGAGCGACACGGCGTCCGCTGGCTGGACGCAACCGGTTGGCTGCACCATCGACGAACCGCAGAGATGCGGGCGCTCGCCAGCGGCGGGCGACTGGGGCGGTTGGGACACATCACCGCCGCGGTTTCGTTTTATCGACCCTTTCAGTCCGGCGAGCATCGCTTGGATCCCGCCTTGGGCGGCGGCTGCTTGTTAGACCTCGGTTGGTACACCGCGGGACTGGCGTGTTACTTTGCCGGTCGCAGCCCCCACCGCGTTTTTGCCGATTGCATCGAAGAGAACGGGGTGCCGCTGCGCACCAACGCGATGCTTTGGTTTGACGATGATCTGACGGCCAGTTTTTCATGCGGCTACGATACGGCGACCCGAAAGTGGTTTGAAGTCGCCGGCAGTGACGCGTCGGTCATCTGCGACGACTTCACACGGCCTTGGGCGGAACGACCGACTCGGTTTTGGGTGCATGACGCCAACGGCGAGGTTCAGTCTCACGAATCGTCCGATCGTCAAGAACAACGGATGATCCAAGCACTGATCGGCCAGCAGCCACTGGATGAATTCAATCAGTTGGCGTTACGAACTCAAACGGTCTTGGACGCCCTGGCCGAATCGGCTCGGCGAAAGCAGCCGGTCGTGGTAGAGTGTGACGTGCGTCCCGACGCCCCTTCCCCGTCCCGCTGAATCGTTCACCAACGATCTAGAATACACCGCTGAGTGATTTCATCATGCGAGTCGTCGTCGCGATCATCCAACCCACCAAACTCTCCACCGTGCGAGACGCCTTGCGCGAATTGCAGCTCGATGACATCACCGTCTGTGATGCGATGGGCTATGGCCGCCAACATGGAAAATCCGCACTGTTCCGCGGCAACGAATACAAGGTCGACTTGTTGCGCAAAGTCGCGGTGGAAGTGTTGGTGCACGAGGACGAATTGGAAACGGTGATCAACGTGATCAGCCGCAACGCATTGACCGGGTCGAGGGGCCAGATCGGCGACGGAAAGATCTTCGTCCTGCCGGTGGCCGAAGTCATCGACATCGCCAGTCCCCCGCCGCAGTACAACTCGGCGGGTTAAGCCGGCCGCAGGCAATCAGACCGTTGCTTTCGATCGAGCAACCATCCGCAAATGGATTGCCGCTCAGTGCTTCGGTGGGAAGACGAAGTTTTTGAACGTTGCGGTCACGGGAATCGGCTCCTGGCGCCAAGGAACGCTCCAGTAGGGCTTTCCGTCCAAATGGGCCTGCAGGGCGTAAGAGGTCATGGGGGCCAACGCCACGTGCCATGTGGCGTCCGATGTCGCTGTCTGGTCGTCCTGGGGCGGACGTGCTTCGATGATCACGAACAATTCCGGGTCGGTGCCGTGGGCGAACACGAACACGGCGCCGTCGATCGTCGTCTGGTCCCGGTAGCGTGCGATCGGTGTCGTCATCAGCCGCAACCGGTCCTCGTCACCGCCTTCGAAATCATCGCTTGCCGAGAAGCGACGGACGAGTTGGCGCATTTGCAGCAGACGCGCCGGCTCAGTCGCCGCGGGCTTTGCCGCGGCGGGAATCGGCTTGAAACTGACGCCGGCCTCGGCGGGCGCCCACGCCGCACGGCCGTTGTATTCAAACCTCAACGGTCGTGTGGAAAGGGATTGGAATTCGTGCAACCAGACATCATCGGTTTGCGGAATGATAAAAATCTGCGCCGCAGCGACGGGGCGTTTTTCGTTGTCTTCCCAAACGAACAACCCGCCGTCAACGACGCCGCTGACCGGGTTGGTGAATCGCAGCACAGGCTTGCTGCGAAACGTCACGGGTTGTCGGCTCGATTTTTCTCCAACGGTCACCTGGTAAGACGAGCCCGTCTTCTGCATGTAAGCCAATCGTTCGTCCGCACTGTCGCTCACGCTCGCGATTCTTCCAGCGTCTGAAACCTGACTCCCCAGCAGTAACAGAACGAGCGTCGTTGCGGTTGCCATGCTTGCCCCCGAGTTCGAAAGACACAGAATTTGAAACCCACGCCACAATTAAGTCGGCATGTCTATAATGACGGATGCGGGTGGCGATGTCAATGATTTGACGTCCGTCGGGGGCATACCAGCGACGCTGGCACTGCTGGTGTTAGCGGAACGGCGCGAGCGGCCTGTCGGTTTAGTGTATCCACAAAACGAGGGGAGGTGGCTTAGTAGGCATCGTCACGATGTTTGCTATTCTTGGCGGATCGTCGTCGCGATTCACTTCTCACGCAGGGAGGCTTGCCCAGTGAGCCAGAGACAACCCAAGACCAGCTATTGGCAGGAAGCTCCTACACCACGCGGGCAACTGGTCCTCATTCCCACCGCCCTGGAGGAACTCATCCCTCAGGATCATCCCGTTCGCTTGGTCGACGAGATTCTCGATCAGATGGACTGGACTGATTGGGAGGCGGCCTACAACGGCGGATTCGGTCAGCCGCCGATCCATCCCAGCGTAATGGCAAAGATCCTGCTGTTTGCCATGATTCGGCGAATCCGATCCAGCCGGAACATTGAATACGAACTCAAGCATTCGATCGATTTTATCTGGCTTAGCAGCGGTCGCCGCATCGATCACAGCACGATCAGCGACTTCCGCCGAAACAATAGTGATGCAGTCAAAGGCATCTTCAAACAAATGGTCAAGCTGGCGATCAACCTGGGGATCGCCAATCTCTCGGAACTGTGCATCGACGGCACACGCATCCTGGCTGACGCCAACAAATACAAGACTTGGACGGCCAAACGATTAGCCAAAGCACTCGAAGAACTTGACGCGCAAATTGATGAGGCCCTGGAAACCTTCGAAGTCAACGACGCATGCGACGAAGATCTCATCGGCCAGGACGTTTCGGCGGACCGCCTCCCCGCCGCCGTCGCCAACTTGAAGTCACGCCGCTCACAACTGGCCGCTCATCTGGAGACGGTCAATGCGATGGACGAAGTCCGCAGGAAAAATGGGACGAAGGGCCCCGCCCAGTTACCCAAGACTGACACGGACAGTCGCATTCTTCCCAATAAGGAGGGTGGTTACGCAGCCAACTTTACTCCGATGGCGACGACCGAAACGCAGAGCGGCCTGATCGTTGCGGCGGACGTCTTGATCGGCAACGTCGAACACCACGAATTTGCCACCATCGTCGACTGTGTGGCCAACGACTTTGGAATTGACATTAAGCGAGTCATGGCTGACTCGGCTTACACGACGGGCAAAAACCTCACTGCGGCTGAGGAAAAACAGATCGAACTGATTGGCCCGCTTGCCGAAACCAATCGCGAGAACAACCCTGCCGAGCGTTCGGATTTGACTGAGCCCGTTGCCGCCGATCAGATTGATCAGTTGCCGGTTAATCCACAAACCAAACGATTTGACAAAGCAGCGTTTGTGTACGACGAAGCGAACGACTGCTATTACTGCCCGGCAGGCAAAGTGCTTTCACATCGGACGACCGAGAACACGACGCATGGCGACGGCTCTCCGGTGCAGCGAAAGGTTTACACCTGTTTTGAATGCGAGGGCTGCACGCTGGCTGGGCGTTGTCGCAAGAACGTGAAGCCAAAAGACGAGGCAAGCAGCAGCGAGGCATCGTCCCAGGAGTCCAGCGAAGCGACCTCGTCGGACAAGCGAGCGGGCAAGCGACGTGGTCGCAAGCCTGGCCCGCCACGTGGTCGCGAGACGATGCATGATGAGCATGAAGGAGCGCGACGTCGGCAGCGTGCGCGAATGGAAACGCCTGCAGCCAAAGAGGCTTACTCTCGTCGTCAGCATTTCGGTGAAACGCCTTTCGCCGTGATCAAGAGCACGCTTGATATGCGGCGATTCCTGCTTCGAGGTATCGCAGGTGTGAATCAAGAATGGCGCTGGGCGGCGACCGGATTCAATCTGAAGAAAATCATGAGTTACTTGGCGAAGCTGCGCGCCGCCGCGGCGACACAATCGCTCGGAACAGCAAACTAGGGGAGATAGGGGGCATTTCGAACGAAATCCGCCACAAGCGAACGCCACGATCCCGTCAACACGCTTACCAACGACTCTGGATGCCCCGCATAGCACCATAAAAGCCTCGTCCGGAACCAAAATCGAATCAACCGTCCCCAGGAACTAAATCGACAGGCCGCGAGCCGTCCGGTGTCGGCGTTGGAAACGCGTTGACGGACCGGAGGGCTCGCGCCCAATGCCACCTACTTTGTGGTCATTCGGGTGGTATATCATCGGGCTGCTGTTTTTTTCTTCGAAGTGACTTCTGGAATTTCGTTGTCTTTTGGCGCCGCGGGTGGGCTATGCGTGGGTAGCTGCGAGGCAATTTTCGATTGGGAAGTTTGCGGCCCGCTGCGCTCACCAAAGCGCCGTGATAAGCCAGCCTCCATTCCTCCAGGGTCGTAAGCTTTTCACGTAGCAGATGATGCTTGAACGTCGTCCAAACTCCCGTGAAGCTGAGCTCGCGAGGGTCAACTCGAATCAATTTCGCTGCTTGTTTGCGTAGCTGAGCGACAAGATTATAAGCGATGATCGATCCCATTAGCTCCTTCATCACCGTGTCGACACTCTTGGCGCGAATGTTTTCTGTGTCCATCGTCACTTTGACATCGCGGATATCGAACTCCACATCGTAGCGACGAACGTACAGGGCAGCGGCCGAGTGAGCGTCCGTCTCAAGGCTCGTCACGATCTCCAGCGTGTCTCCATTTTCAAGTTCAATTTGGTGGAGAAAGACTTCGATAGACGTGTCTTTACTAAGATCGAGATTGGTTCGGCGGTCCTTCGGTGTCGGCCGCCAAATCAAGTGAAACGTCTTGTACCCGTCCCCTTGGTCGACCAACGTAGCCGACTTGCGGTACGACCTGAATCGCTGTTTGGTCAGCCGCAGCACGAAGTCTTGATGATGTAATTGGCAGTGGTGGGCGACATTAAAAATCCCAAAACCGCTATCAGCCAGAACGATCGAGCGTTTCGGGAGTCGTTCAATAATCGGCTTGGCTTGCTCAAGTTCACTTTTGTTGTCCGCTCCGTACATCGGATCGACTTGCGGCAACAACGCGCACCCGGTCTGCATTTCATTTGCGACCAGCAATCTCGCAATAGGCCAAACCGTCTCTCCGTGTTGGTTGGACGCCGGCGGGAACGCTTTCTGAAGTGCTTCGGTCGGAGGAAGCGTGATCGTCGTCCCATCGATAATGAATACACGTCGATCGAGAAAGGCTTTGGGAGCGCGGGAAGCAAGGTGATCGCAGATTCGATGGGAAAACTCTTCCACGACAGCGAGCGGAATCCTTTTTCTGGCGGCGTTGTAGGCCGAATTGTTTTCGGAAAGGCGATTCTCTTGAACCCTTCGATTGTCAGGCAAAATATCCGTATGATTTTTGAGCAAATCTGCGACGGCATCGGTTAGTGAGATGCCTCCTTCGAGCCGTTGTAAAACGAGTAGCCAGAGGGTCGGGGCCTGCGTATAGACCATCCGCGCGTTGGCACAATCGTGATCTTCAAAGACCCGTTGTAGTTTGGGTAATTCAAGAAGCTCAGCCAGCAACGCTTTGGCTTTGCCAAAGCGAGACTCTTCATCGGCACCGAGTGTCGTCGGGTCGACCATGGCGATTCCCAGTCAGAAAGGCAGTAAGTGTAAACTTACCTGCCAGGCGCAAAAATCGTGCCAAAACCGGGTTTTTGGGACCGCGCCACCCGATAGGGTCCAGAATAGGTGGCATTGGGCTCGCGCCCTGCGGCTAACAACTGCTTCACAGCGTTGCCTGCTGGTGTTAGCGGAACGGCGCGAGCCATCCGGTGTCGGCGTTGGAAACGCGCTGACGGACCGGAGGGCTCGCGCCCTGCGGCTAACAACTGCTTCACAGCGTTGCCCGCTGGTGTTAGCGGAACGGCGCGAGCCGTCCGGTGTCGGCGTTGAAACCGTGCTGACGGACCGGAGGGCTCGCGCCCTGCCGCTAACAACTGCTTCACAGCGTTGCCTGCTGGTGTTAGCGGAACGGCGCGAGCCGTCCGGTTTTGGCGTTGAAAACGCGCTGACGGACCGGAGGGCTCGCGCCCTGCCGCTAACAACTGCTTCACAGCGTTGCCTGCTGGTGTTAGCGGAACGGCGCGAGCCGTCCGGTTTTGGCGTTGAAAACGCACTGACGGACCGGAGGGCTCGCGCCCTACCGCTAACAACTGCTTCACAGCGTTGCCTGCTGGCGTTAGCGGAACGGCGCGAGCCGTCCGGTTTTGGCGTTGAAAACGCGCTGACGGACCGGAGGGCTCGCGCCCTGCGGCTAACAGCTGCTTCGCAGCGTTGCCTGCTGGTGTTAGCGGAACGGCGCGAGCCGTCCGGTGTCGGCGTCAAAACGCACTGACGGACCGGAGGGCTCGCGCCCTGCGGCTAACAACTGCTTCGCAGCGTTGCCTGCTGGTGTTAGCGGAACGGCGCGAGCCGTCCGGTTTCGGCGTTGGAAACGCGCTGACGGACCGGAGGGCTCGCGCCCTACCGCTAACAACTGCTTCGCAGCATTGCCCGTCGGGGTCGCGTCTCGTGGGTCACCCGATCTCCCCGAGTTCCGTTACGGGCGGGTGGCGATTTCGGCCGAGGGGACGACTCCCAGGTAGGCCATCATGTCGCTGATCTCCTGCAGCGTCAGCTCATCGATCAGCCCGCTGGGCATGATGCTGCTGGTGCTCGGCAGGATTTGGTCCACTTCCGACGCTTCGATCATCGCGGTGTTGTTCCTGGCGTCACGAACCACCAGCGTGCCATCGGATTGTTCGCTGACCATGCCGACAAAGATTTTGCCGTCCAAGGTCAGGACTTTCTTGCTGGCGTATTGGTCGCTGACGACGTGAGCCGGGTAGAGGATCGATTCGACGATTTCCCGTTTGGTGAATCGCCGTGCGATGCCCGACAGACTCGGGCCGATCGATTCGCCGTAGTTGCCGAAGCGGTGGCATTGGGCACAGCTGGCTTTGGTGTACGCCGCTTTGCCCGCGGCGGGGTTTCCGACGCGACCCTTGTCGCTATCGAGATACGTGACCAATTGCTCAAAGTCCCAGCGTGATTCATCGGCCTTGGGCAAGACAGCCGGCGGACGATCGGGGTAGACACTGGCGTACCATTTTTGCCACGGACGCATGGATTGTTTTCCGCCGGCCGGGCGTTCCATCCCGGTCCAGTGTTCGAGCAGCTGTTCAATTTTTTCAAACGGCCGCTCGTCTGCTTCGGCGCGGACACCGAGCAAGATCAGGTGACGCAGCGCCATCGGGTCATCGGTCGCGACGTCGACTTTTTGCAGCGCGCCGACGACTTCTTCACCGGCTTCGTCGTCCAGGATGTTCAGACTGCGGACCAGGTAGTCCCAGTTTTCGCCTTCGGGGTGGACCGCCAAGGCCATCGAGATGACGGCACGGCGTTGTGGTTCATCGCGCCAAAGTTCACGCAAGTACTCTTGGGCTTCGGGCTCTTCGGACGAAGCCAGCAAGGCGACGATGCCGGTCCGCAGGCGTCGCTGGACGTCGCGTCCGTTTTGGTCATCGCGGATCTTTTTGTCCAGCGACATCAAGGTTTCGGTCGTGAGCGCATCGATCGGTTGTTTGACCTTGTAGATCGCCGCCAAGGCCGCATTCTGCCAAACGTGTCCCTGTTCCAAGATGGCTTGCAAGTCATCGGCGGACAGCGTGGATGCAAAGTCACGGGTGACGTTGGTCATGTACATCGGCAGCGAGCCGGCGGTCGATCGGTTGGCCGCTTTTTCAAAGAACTTGAGGATCGCGAAGCGTTGTTTCGCGTTCCATCCGTCGGACATCGATTGCAAGCACATCGCCACCAGGGTGCGCGTCTCGTGCGGCGCGTCGGATTCCAGGTACTCGATCGCGCGATCGGCCAAGGATTCGGAACTGAGGTAGGTGGCCAGCCGAATGACTTCGTGATTGATTCTCGGTTCGCCCGCAGGAAACTCCTCGGCAATCTGTGCGTCCAGCGGGGCGACCTTTGCGGGATCCAGGCCGCTGCGATGCAGCGTCACCTGACAGAGCCGCAGGACATCGATGAAGTCGGCATCGCTGAGGAAGCCGGTCATCATTTCGCTGCAGCGTTCCAAGACCGCCAAGGCTGTTTTTTCACTGTGGTCGACATCGACCAAGGCGAGCATGCCGACGATGGCAACGCGTGTCTGGTCGGTGCCGAGCACTTCGTCGCGGAAGGTTTCGGCGGGCATTCGTTCGAGCAGCTTGCGGCCGACGAACGCCAGCGTCCGGTCACCGCTTGCGATCACCTCATACAGGCCGTCGACATTCTCGGGTGTGATGTTGCCTCGCAGCATCGCTTCACATGCAGCCCGTCGGACTGCCGGCGCGTCGTCTACCAAAAGTTCTGCCAGGCGTTTTTCACCGCGCGGCCCCGGGGCTCGGCCCAGCATCAGCGCGGACTTCGCACGCACGAGTTCGCTTTCGGCTTGACTGAGTTCCAGCAACAGGTCTTCGCTGGGGATGGGGCCGAACAGTTGCATCAGCGTCATCGCTCGGACACGGTAGTCCGGAGGGTTGTCATCGCTGTAGGCGACACCGGCGACCAGTTGGTTCCAGCTGTCACCGAGTTCGCTTTTGATCGAGGCGATCTTTTGACGCGTCCATGCCGATTCGACTTGCGGTTGGCGGATGGCGGCGGCGATTCCCGTCCCGAGTTTGTTCATCCGGTCGGGCACCTCGCCCTTGTAGATGACGCGGTAGACGCCACCGGCGGTCGACCGGCCTCCGGTACAGAAATACAACCCGCCGTCGGGGCCGACTTCCAAGTCAGTGACGTTCAGCGGTTGGCCTTGCAGGAAGACTTCGCTGTCGGCCACAAAGCTCGCCCCACGTGGTTTCAGACGAACATTCAGGATGCGTCCTTCGCTCCAGTCGGCCAGGAACAGTGTGTTTTGGTAACGGACGGGAAACGCGTAGTGTTCGTAGCAGACGCCTCCGGTCGGGCTGCCGCGTCCGGTGTCGAGCATGTCGGGCAGGCGGTCGTAATAGTACTCGGGCCATTTCGCCCAACCGGTGCGCCAGCCAAACTCACCCGCTTCGGTGACATCGAAGACGGCGTTGGGACGATACCATGCGGTGTCGACGTCGGCTTCCATGTCGGCATCGTGCACGAACATGGCACCGCCGGAGTGAAAGACGATGTCGTAGGGGTTTCGCAGTCCGCCAGCGACGCGTTCAATGACGCTGCCGTCGATGTTGGTTCGAACGATGGTTCCGCCGGGCGCCTTGATGCCTTGGCCGTGACCGGCGGGGTCTTCGTAACGCGGCAGCAAGTCGCCTTCGTAGGCATCGCGATAGGTTTGTCCGTCGCCGATTTCGCCGACCGCTTGCACGTGGCTGCCCAGTGCGACATAGATCATGCCGTCGGGACCCAATCGTAAACCGTGCGGACCGTGTTCACCGGGACGTGCCGGGCGACCGGCCGCGTCGACGAATTTGACGATCGCTTCAACCTTCTCCAGCGTTCCGTTGCGATCGCTGTCGGACAACTTGTACAACGCCGGGCCTTCGGGGCCATCGCCGGTGACAAACACTTGGCCGTTGAGTGCCAGAATGCCCTGGCATGATTTCACTTTGTCGCAATACGTGCGAACCGTTTCGGGGACACCGTCGTCGTTGTCATCATAGGCCAGCAGCAGCGGCCCGTTTTCTTTGGAGATCAACAGGTGGCCGAATTCGTTGAAGGTCATCGCGATCACCGATCCGATCTTGTCGTCGGACAGAATGCGTTGGACGCCGAAGCCTTTTTGGATTTGAAACCGTTCCCGCTGTTGGGGCGTGGGTGCGGCCGGAGGGGGCGTTTGGTTCGGTTGGTTTGGCCCGGCCAGTCCACCGGACGCCATGATCGATCGGCCGGTGCTGGCGGCGACCGGTGCCGGTGGAGTCGGAGGCGCGGATGGGGCGGGTTTGGATGATGCGGCAACGGAGCGTTCGGGTTCGGTTTCGACGCGATCCCACGGGGCGGTGTCGCCGAGCGGTCCGAAGGCCGCCGCCGATCCCCACAAGCGATCGTTGAAGACGACGGTTTCCCACAGCTCGCTGTCGTCGGTGCTGGTTTTCCAGGAGGCGTCGGAGCTAAAGGTGAACCACTTGTCGCTATTTTCCGGCCGGACCGAAACGCGAGCGGCAAGTGCGGCGGTGTCGCCGCGACGATTACGGACTTTCACCGCGACGATGTTGCGTCCGACCTCGAAATACTCGCTGACGTCATACTCGTCGACGGTCCGAGACGATTGGCCCGTGCCGATCGCGTGCCCGTTGACGAACAATTCATACTGGTCGTCCGCAGCGATCTCGATCCGGGCTTCGGCGGGCACCCGCAGGTTGATCGGTTTGCGGAAAAAACACTGCGCGCCCAACGCGATCGGCTGTTCCGCCGTCGTGCCGTGCGCCCAGATCCATTCCGCCTCGTCGGCACGGAGGTCGCCGGAACCGGCCAGGACCATCGACGCGATCAAGGGAATCAGCGCGGCGAAGGTGATGCCCGTGCCTTGCCGACGAAGACCCGTGCGTCGCCGACGAAGAAGTGAATGACGTGAATTCGAAACACGAGTTCGATTTTCGTTCCAACTGCCGTCCATGGCGCAATCATCTTGTGGAGGGGTGTGCGACAAAATACTTTGGCAACATAGGTGGGGCGGGGAAATCGATGCAAGATCGATTCCCACATTGCCATCGACTCGATGGGCCGGTAGTGTTCCCCAGCCGCTTTCCTCCACCCCGTCACGACTCCATCCCCTAGAAGAAGTGCGCCGCAATGAGTGATTGGATTCCCGTCAAACAAGCTCGTCTTGCCGAGTCGGCCGGCCGTCCCTGTGAGATCCGCGGCTGGATTCGGACACGCCGTGATAGCAAAGGCGGTTTCAGCTTCATCGAAATCAACGATGGATCTTCGCTGGGCAACCTGCAGGTCGTCGCACCGGGTGAACTGGACAACTACGCCAGCGAAATCCAAAAGTTGACCGCCGGCTGCAGCGTCGTCGTTCGCGGCGAATTGCAAGCCTCCCCGGCCAAGGGGCAAGCCACGGAACTGCACGCCAGCGCCGTCCGCGTCCTCGGCTGGGCTGACCCGGAAACGTATCCGCTGCAGAAAAAACGGCACTCCTTCGAAAAACTGCGTGAATGGGCACACCTGCGTACTCGCACCAACACGCTCGGCGCGGTGATGCGAGTCCGCGACCAGATCTGTCAATCGATTCACCGCTTCTTTCACGAAAACGGATTCCTGTACGTCAACACGCCGATCATCACCGCCAGCGACTGTGAGGGTGCCGGAGAGATGTTCCGCGTCACCACACTGGACTTGGAACGATTGGCCAAGTCCGGCGGGCCGGTCGATTTTTCTTTCGATTTCTTCGACAAGCCGACCTTCCTGACCGTCAGCGGGCAACTCGAAGGCGAAACCTATGCGACCTCGCTGGGACGGATCTACACCTTCGGCCCGACCTTTCGCGCCGAAAACAGCAACACGAGTCGGCATCTGGCGGAGTTCTGGATGGTCGAACCCGAAGCGGCGTTCTTTGACTTGGCCGACAACATGCAACTCGCCGAACAGTTTCTCAAGCAGGTGTTCTCCGAATGCTTGCAGTGTTGCGGGGAAGACATGGAGTTCTTTGATCAACGGATCGAGAAGGGAAAAATTGACCAGATCCGCGGCGTGATCGACCAACCGTTCCAACACATGACGTACACCGAAGCGATCAAGGTGTTGGAATCGTCGGGGCAGAAGTTCGACTACGAGATCGCCTGGGGCAGTGACCTGCAAGCCGAACATGAACGCTACTTGACCGAGAAGCACGTCGGCGGCCCGTTGATTCTGACCGACTACCCCGCAACGATCAAACCGTTCTACATGCGCGTCAGTGAGGATGAAAAAACAGTCGCCGCGATGGATGTGCTGGTGCCGGGCGTGGGCGAAATCATCGGGGGCAGCCAACGCGAAGAACGCTTGGACATGCTCCGCAAACGCATGGCTGAACAATCACTCAGCGAAGACGACTATTGGTGGTACCTTGACCTGAGGAAGTATGGAACGGTCCCGCACGCCGGATTCGGCCTGGGGCTGGAACGCGCCGTTCAATACGTCACCGGGATGGCAAACATCCGTGACGTGATCCCGTTTCCCAGGACGCCGGGGAGTGCGGAGTTTTGAGACAAGGAGACGAGGAGACAAGGAGAGGACGTGCGGTGGTCCGGCTGCCGCTTCTATTATTCTGCCTTTTCTTTAGTCCAATCCAGCTAATTCGCAGAGGTGTGCGTCGGCGACCGGTTGGGGGCAGCTCCAGACGAGAAAGAACAATGCCTGCTGGCACCAGCGACCGACCGGATGATCGATCATCATTCCGGCTCCTTTGGCGGTCGTCATGGCGGCATTGGTCGTCCGCTGGACCAAGCCGTTGGCCAGTGTCCGGATGGCTGCTGAATCCTGACCGCTGTCTCCTCCCGCGGCTGCTCGAATCGTTTGGTGCAGCCGTTGGTGTTCGTCATTGAATCGGTCCACGATCGGGATCAGGTTGCCACGCCGGCTGGATTCCTCACGCAGATACTCCAGCGCCGCGTAGGACAAACCGAGTGCGAGTGCGGAGGTCTGCAGTCCGCCGGCCCCGGTCGGGGCGGATCCGTTCGGTTTGGCCGGAGTCAAAACGTTTTGACGAGGACCTGAAAGCACTCGCCCCTCGGGGACAAAGACATCGTGCAGCTCGATCGCATCGGTGCAGCTGGCCGACATGGCGACCATTTCTGCGCCGCGGCCGCGTTGGACGCCTTCGTCCGACGGATGGATCAGGACCAGGATCTGCGTCGCGTCCTCGCATGTCGCGCCGACGACGACGTACCCGACCGCGGGCGCTCCGGTGACCCAGGGAATGGTGCCCGACAGGCGATAGCCCGATTCGCCGCTTTGCTCGGCCGCAGTCGCGACGACGGCGGGGCGTCCCAAGTGCAAGCGGCTGGTCGTCAAATGACTGATGCCCACCGACGCGATCGTCGTGCCATCGATCAGCGTCGGTAGCACGGATTCTTGTAAGACGCTGGCAGCGTTGCCGCCAGCGGCCAGCCGATCCGACGCCGCGATCCGTTTGATCGCGCCGACATGCTGAGTGATCACAAAGGTGGTCAACAAGTCCGCCCGGGCCAGACCAATCAGCGTCTCGATTTGATCGACCGCAGTCCAAATCGGCTGGTCGGTCCACGTCGGAGAGATCCCGCTAAGGCCGCCAAAGATGCCGTGCTGGCCGCATCGCAACAGCGAGTCCGCAGGCCAATCACTCGTCGTCCGCCATCTGGAAGCCTGCGAGGCGAGTGTTTCCAACAAAGACTCGAAGTCGGCGCTTGTGGTGGAATGACGCATGTCGGGAGTGTTGCAAAAGGAGCCAGGGGCCGAGATTGCCTGGACGGAGATCGTTAGGTTGGACGTTTTGCGGCGAGTTGGCAAGGTTGTAGGGGAAAACCAAACCGTTTGACGACACCCCAGTCCGGAAACTTTGGAAGATTGCCCGCCCCTGCGACGACCGTTGCTTGATTCGTGGGGGCAAGTGGTCGACAACAGAGTCCTGAGCCCTTCAGGAACGTTCGCTAAGTGCGACACTGACTTCTCTACATTGTGCGACGGGAACGCTATGAGCCAAACCGAATTGCCGCCCACCAAAAATATCTCGTCTAGCCCTGCGGCGGGGACGTCGGATTTCGTGAGCGAACTCAGTCATGCAGACGACTTGTATGGCAAGCTCTGGACGCTTGCTAACAACCTTTGGTGGAGCTGGCATCCGGAATGCGACGCGATCTTTCGTGACGTCGATCCGATTCGCTGGCGACAACTCGGACACAACCCGGTGGCCTTGTTGCGTGAGATGACGCCGGAGCGACTGGCCGACCGCGCCGGCGAGTTGGTGCTCCACAGCCGCATCAATTACGCCTACCGTCGCCTGCAAGAGTACCTCAATTCCTCTCAAACCTGGGCGTCGACCAACGCCGGTGTGTTGGGGGCCAAGCCGGTCGCTTATTTTTCGGCCGAGTTTGGGATTCACGAATCGATTCCGATCTACAGCGGCGGGTTGGGCGTGTTGGCGGGCGACCATATTAAAAGTGCTTCGGGTTTGGGCGTCCCGTTGGTCGGCGTCGGGCTGTATTACAGCCAAGGCTATTTTCGCCAGTACTTGGACGAAGACGGTTTCCAAGGTGAAGATTACCTGGAAACGAAGATCGAAAATCTGCCGATCCAAGCGGCGTTGGATTCAGACGGCCAACCGTTGACGGTGGCGATCGACACCCGCGACGGACAACTGCTGGCCAAAGTCTGGCTGATGCATGTCGGACGAGTGCGTTTGTATCTGCTCGATTGCAACGTCGATGGAAACAAGCCGGAAGACCGCGAATTGACCAGCCGCTTGTACGGTGGCGATGAACGCACGCGAATTCGTCAGGAACTGGTCTTGGGCGTGGGCGGCGTCAAGGCGTTGGCCGCACTCGGGATCGACCCCGGCGTCTATCATCTCAACGAAGGACACTCCGCGTTCGGCTCCTTGCAAGTGGTCAAACAGTTGATGGACAACGACGGGATGACGTTCGAAGACGCCGTTCAGTTGTCGGCCCGCGCCACCTGCTTCACCACGCACACTCCCGTTCCCGCCGGACATGACCGTTTCCCGCCCGCCTTGGTCGAAGAACACTTGGGGCCGCTCCGCGATTCCCTCGGCATCAGCCAAAAACAATTGCTCGCCCTGGGCCGTGTCGATCCCGACAACGACAACGAATCGTTTTGCATGACGGTGATCGGGTTCAAGATGAGCCGATGCGCCAACGCGGTCAGTAGTCTGCATGGCGTCGTCTCGCGCCGCATGTGGCAATCGATGTGGCCCGACCGCGCCGAGAATGAAGTGCCGATCGGACACATCACCAACGGCGTGCACGTGGCCAGTTGGTTAGCCGTTCAAATGCAGACGTTGTACGACAAGCACTTCCACACCGACTGGAAGCACCGGCTGCAGGAACCCGATGCCTGGCAAGCGATCCACGACGTCGACCCCGGCGAACTGTGGGAAACGCACAATTCACTCAAACACAACTTGGTTTCGTTCGTGCGACGTCGCTTCAGCCGACAATGCCGACGGCGTGGCGAAAGTGACAGCGTGGTCGAAGCGGCGCGACACATCCTGGACCCGCGGATCTTGACGATCGGGTTTGGCCGCCGATTCGCGACCTATAAACGTGCCAATCTGTTGTTCAGCGACATCGATCGGATCGCCGAACTGCTCGGCAACAGCGACCGTCCGGTACAGTTGATTTACGCGGGGAAGGCCCACCCGAAAGATGAACCCGGCAAGAAATTCATTCAAGAGATCGCCAACCTGCGGCATGATCCCCGTTTCGCCGGTCGCGTCGCCTTCGTCGAAGACTACGACATCAACGTCTGCCGTCATCTGATTCAAGGCGTCGACGTGTGGTTGAACAACCCCCGTCGCCCGTTGGAAGCGAGCGGGACGAGCGGCCAGAAAGTCGTGCTCAACGGCGGTCTCAATTGCAGCATCCTGGACGGCTGGTGGGGCGAAGCCTTCAACGGATCCAACGGATTCGCCATCGGCAACGGCCGCTCACACGTCAGTGACGAAATCACTGATCAACGCGATGGCGAAGCCCTCTACAAAACGCTGGAAGAACAAGTGATCCCGTGTTTCTACACGCGTGACAGTGATGGGCTGCCGAAGTTCTGGATCAAACGCATGATGAACAGCATCAGCACACTGGCGTGGCGATTCAGCAGCCATCGCATGGTGGCCGATTACACCGCGAAATCCTACGTCTGGGCCGCCGGTGGTGTGACGTGTGAAATGCGGTATCGGTGAGGCTGTTAGCGATTAGCTGTTAGCGATTAGCGATTAGCAACTTGAAATTTGAAACTTGTTATCCGTCTCCGCCGCGTGGGCTCCAATGAATGTCTTGATCATCCCCGATAAGTTCAAAGGTTCGCTGACGGGAACCGAAGTCATCGAAGCGATCGAGACGGGGCTGCGGCGGTTCGACTCGGGGATCCAGATCCATTCGATCACGGCGTCCGATGGTGGCGACGGGTTTCTCGATGCGATTCGCAAGAGCGATGCGTCCGTCGAAGCGATCGGTTGCCAAACGACCGATCCACTCGGTCGTCCGATCCAGGCGGACTATGGGTTTGACGCGAGTCGCGGCACGGCATACATCGAAATGGCTCGGGCATCGGGGATGGAACTGCTGGCGGCCGAAGAACGCGAGCCCTCGCGGACATCGACGCTGGGAACCGGCACGCTGATCGCCGACGCCTTGCGCCGCGGTGCCAAAACGCTTTACATCGGATTGGGCGGTAGCGCAACCAATGATGGCGGCATCGGAATCGCCGAGGCCCTCGGCTACCGATTTCTCGATGCCGATGGTGCGACGCTGCCGTCGACCGGCGGGGCGCTGGAGCAAATCGCTTCGATCGATGCGTCCGGTGTGCTGCCTGAACTCTCGTCGGCTCGCGTTTTCGCGATCAACGATGTCGCCAACCCTCTGCTGGGTCCTGAAGGAGCGGCTGCTGTCTACGGGCCGCAAAAAGGTGCCGACCAAACGATGATCGTGCGACTCGATCGCGGCCTGGATCGACTGCAGCAAACCGTCCAACGAGAGTTGCAATTGGACGTCGCCGACGTTCCGGGAGCCGGCGCTGCCGGAGGGACCGGGTACGGATTGAAGGCGTTTTTGCACGCCGAGTTCCTCTCGGGGATCGAGTTTGTGCTCTCGCTGACCGGGGTGGAATCTTTGTTGTCCGGCGGCACCATCGACTGGATCGTCACCGGCGAAGGCAAGATCGATGATCAAACCGCCTACGGGAAACTGGTTCGCGGGGTTGCCGACGTCGGAGAAAAGTATCACGTGCCGGTCGCGGCGCTGTGTGGCGTGTTGGCGCTTGAGAATGCATCGGTCGAGGACCTGGGGCTGACCCGAGTGCGACAGATTCACGACCCGGGCCGATCGGTGGGCGAAACGATCCGTCAAGCCAAGACGTTGCTGATCGATGCCGCGGAGCAATTGCTGAAGGCGGGCTGACGATACCGAAACGGGGCGACAACGCTTCGGGCCAGACTGAACCTGTCCGGTTGCCGCGACTGAAAAAAAATCGTCCCGGTCGGATCGGCACGCTGCTCGCGTTGCGGCCGGCGGTGAGTTATGGTGAGTGCAAACGCGGCTGACGCAGACGGCATCTGTTCAAGGATGCCCCACTGCCCAGCACGCGCGTTCTGACTCATTTTATTCTGAAAGGTTTAACCGATGAAAAAGTTTGCTTGGTTGTGGATGGCTGCTTTGTGTTTCACGACGCTTTCGCTGACCGGTTGCGGTGGCAGCGGCGAAACTCAAGTGATTGAAGCTCCTCCCGTTGAAGAGGAAGACCCAGCGATGGCGGGAATGACCGAGGAAGAATATAACGCTGAAATGGAAAAATCGATGCAGTGATTCTGGGCTGGATGTCGCTGCCAAACGGCGACGTCGCTCTGAATCGTTGATGATGAACCGCGGCGGCGCCGGTGGGCCGATGCTGCCGCGTCCGCGTTTCGTTGCCGCGGCGAAACGACGCAGCGGATCGCTTTCCGAAAACGGCGCCCAGGCATTCACGCCGGTGCCGTCCCGAGCGAGAGACCCATACCGCTAGGTCAAGACCAGCGAAGCGGCCGTTCGCGTCGGCGCGAACCGGCTGATTTCCATGGATGATCAGCCGTTTGGCGCGAGCCTATGGGCCTTGCCCTGGTCTACAACAGGCCCTCTAAAACAGGCATTCACCGCTACCACACGACGAGGTTTCGGGCGAACGGCCGCACGCCTTGTCCTGGCGTCGATTGTGGCATGCCATGATCGCGTCGTCTCGTTCGCTACGCTCATTCGGGACGAAGGGCGGGAATCGACGGGGCCTGACGCGTCCTCTCTTGGCACTGCACCCATGTGTAGCCGCTGCGTCGGCCGAGCCGTTCCCCATTGTCGACCACACAGATGTGATGGAGAGGGGCAGTTTGATGGCCCCCTCCATTATTCCGGGGGGCTGGTTTCGCCGAAAACGAGATTTTTCTTGCTAACGGGAAGGATTTCTTTGTTAGGCTGGCGCCATCGCTTTTCTTATCCCCTTATCCAAAGGAACGGTCTATGAATCAACGATTCAGAAGGACTTCAGGGTTCACGCTTGTCGAACTCCTCGTCGTCATCGCCATTATCGGTATTCTTGTCGGATTGCTGTTACCCGCAGTCCAAGCCGCCCGTGAAGCAGCTCGTCGGATGAGCTGCAGTAACAATTTCAAGCAAATCGGAATTGCGGTCCACAACTATCATTCGGCCTTCAAGCAGTTACCCGTGCATGGCGGCGGAACGGGAATCGGTTTGCAAAACAATCGCTGGTGGCGGACGGGTAACGATGCCAACCACGAGTGCTTGAGCGCCTTGGTCCCGCTGACGGCGTTCTTCGAGCAGCAGGGAATTTGGGCGGAAGTTTCCAACCCCAGCACCAAGACGGTCACCGGCGCGGCGCCTCCCGGCACCACCGGATTGACCAACCCGCAGCGTTGGCCTGCGATGGGGCCCAACCCTCGCAACTTTTCCCGAAACCCAGGGTACATCCCGTGGTCGACGGAGATTCCGACGCTGCGTTGCCCCAGCGACCCCGGCACTGGGCTGCCCGCACTGGGACGGACCAACTATGCGGTCTGCATGGGCGACTCGCCGAGTCCTTGGCACCACGCGTTGAAGCGTGGAGATCTGACGCCGAATGGGGCCGGTGGAGTCCGGAACTTTAATTCCGTCAGCCGGGGTGCGTTCATGATTCGCAGGGCGGCGAAGTTCCGTGACATCCTGGACGGCTTGTCCAACACCATCGCGATGGGCGAAATCAAAACGGACCTGGGTGACCGTGACATTCGAACCGCGGCGTCCTGGAACCGTCGTGGCGGAAACCAGGTCAACAACAATCCGTCCTTGTGTGCGGACAACAACGAGATCGATCCGGATCGTCCCAAGTTTTGGTGCAACGGTGGTGCGGACTGCAACAATCCCGAAGTGCTGAGCCAAAACAACCACGAAGCTCGTGGTGCCGCTTGGGCGAACTTCCGTGCCCACTGCACGCAGGTGTTCACGGTGTTGCCACCGAACCGAGAGGTTTGTGTCGGACAGTGGATCGATGGTCCCGGAACGATGCCGCCGAGCAGCAACCACCAAGGCGGAGCTCACATCTTGATGGTCGATGGTGCCGTGGTCTTCATGACCGATTCGGTCGAAGCGGGTGACTCTCACGCCGGTGCAGTGCGACGCAACGCAGGCGGCGGACCAAGAAGCCCCGGTCAAGTCAGCCCTTATGGCTTGTGGGGCGCGTTGGGAACCAAAGCCTCCGGCGAAACGATCCAAGAGCAACTCAACCAGTAAGCGGCTTCGCGTTCGCTTCGAATTCAATCGCATCCTCGCCCATCAAACATGGGCGAGGATTTTTTTTTGCCGCGCCGATGTGCAGGGTTCAGCCGCGCGTCTTGCTGCTTCGCAGCGCGTGGGGATGCGCCTGAAGGCTGGACACCAACGTGCGGCCGGTGTGCAGGCTTTACCCGCCCGCTTGGCTGCTTCGCAGCGTGGGTTCATGCACTCGAATGTAGTGGTCGTGGAACTGCAGCCCCTCGTCCAGTTCGACGGCCGGCATGTGACATTCGATGCAGCCGGTTGTTGGTGAAACCGGACAGGCGACATGCTCGGCGACTTCAGGCTGGTGGCAAGTGATACAGTGTTGCTCGTGCTCGGATCGCTCGATGGCGTGGATGGTTTGATGTGGGTTGTGACAGGTCGTGCATTTCAGCTGGCGATCGGATTCCAGATAACAGCGACTGCGCAACAGTCCGACCGGCTGAAACCGCGCCAACAGTTTCGGGTAGTCTCGGATCTCCTTTTCGGAGATGCTGCGTGGCAATCGGTGACAATCTCCGCAGAGCTGAAATTCCGACTCGGTGTCCCAACTCGGTTCGCCGACCGAATAGGGTGGCGGCGAGGTGGGGTTCAATCGCGCCGCCCGCACATGCTCGCTGCCCGGGCCATGACACTTCTCGCAATTGATACTCGAGACCAGGTCGACGATCGTTTCACCGACAATCTTCGCACTCGTCGTGTGGCAGTAGATGCACCGCTGCAGTGGTTCGCCCCGCGATGAATCGCCAAAGTACTCCAACGCATCGTGGGGGGTTTTGTTCGCGTGTCCCGGCGTCAGAGCGAGACGTCCATCGGAATAACAGGTCACACGGTGTTCGATCCCCTCGGTTTGGCCGTCGACCGCCGTGGTCAACGTTAGCATCGTTTGGGCATGGTGTCCCGAGCCCAGCGCGTACTGCAGCGGAAAACGATCCTGTTCAAACCGCTCCGGTAGCGAGACCGAGAGTCTGCCTTCTCCCTCGGCATGATAGTGGTACGTCCCGTACGGCTCGCCTGCGTCGAACGACTGGCCGTCAAACGTCTCGGCAAGATCGGTTTGCGAAACCAGATGAAACGTTGATGCATGACCATGCTGGGCATGCAAAGCGAAATTCTCGGCATGGCATTCGCGACAGACCTGACGACCGACGAGCGTGGGGGCGGATGACGCCTTGCCCGTCGAATCATCCGCGGCAACGGTCATCCGAGCGTCGACGTCCGCGAGATCCTGTGGTCCGCGAAACGCCGCAAACGCGATTAGAATCAAGCAAACGCCCGCGCTGGGAAGGATCAGTCCACGATTCACCCGTCTCACTCCCAAGGGGCACCAATGGTTTGTCACGGCCAACGTTCATCCGCCGAGTCGACGACGAACTTCCCAATTGTGCCGCAAGGCGATTCGACCGACAATCAATGAAACGCCAGAAAGCAAGTATACCAGCGCAGGGGAACAGTCGATTGAAAGTGCGACCTCACCAGAGCATCGTTGTTTCCGCGTGCCTCGTCCTGTCGGTTGCCGTGTGGAGCGGTTGTGACAAAAAGCAGGCGTCACCCACGCCGTCGCAGGCAGCTCCCACCGACGCGGCGAATCCGAGCGCGGCGAATCCGAGCGGGGCGGAAACGGCACCTGCGGACAGGGCACCTGCGGACAGGGCACCTGCGGACAATGCACCTGCGGACAATGCACCCGCACCGTCGAATCAGGCGACGCCGACACCTGCCGAGTCGATCGCGGCAGCGGACCAGCCCTCCGCGCCGGATCCCGCAACACTTCACCGCCAAGCGATGCTGGCGTTGCAAGCCGGACAGGATGAACAGGCATTCCATTTGGCGCGGCAGGCCATGCGGCTGGCCCCCGATGACCCGCAAGTCGTTTTTCTGATGGCGCTGGTCTTGGGCAATCGCAAGCGTTTTCCGGAGGCCATCATGATGCTCGACGAATTGGCGACGACGACTCCCGATGTTCGGCTGCCCGTGTTGGGGCAGACGGCGGAATGGATGGTCCGCTTCGGGCAGTACTCCCAAGCCGAACAACGCTATCGAAAGTTGCTGGACCAGGTACCCGATGCCGCCCTGGTGCACCGTAACTTGTCACGGTTGATGCTGCGGCAAGGGCGACGCATCGAAGCCGCCGAGCACCTGAGCCGGCTCTGTTCTCTCGGCGACATCATGGAAGACGAACTCCGGGCGCTGCTCTCCATCTCGCACCCCTTCCCCGGTGATGTGACCAAGGACAGCTTTGATCCCATCGGAACGTTGGGCAAGGCGCGGGTGGAGGTGAGCCGCGATCAATGGGCATCGGTTCGATCGCGTCTGGAAGCATCTCAAGTTCGCAGCGCCGAAGAAGACGCTTTGCTGGGACGTGCCTATGCCCAACTCGACGACGGCGAGGCGCTGGGGAACTGGATCGCCGGCAGCACCGACGCGGTTGATCGATACCCCGACGCCTGGCTGGCCAGAGGCGTCGCGGCGGCGCTTCAGGGCGAGCACGCCGCAGCCGTCAAAGCGCTTGGCGAATGTGTGATTCGCGATCCAACCGATCCTCACGCTTATGCGTTGATGAGCCAGTCGCTGCGTGAGTTAGGGGCGGTCGACGAAGCGGAGGCGACCAGCCGCAGGGCCGAGACGATCCGGAAAACCACCACGATCGGCGCCGCGATGGCATCGGAGGAGACCCGCGATGCCGCAGGGTTGTCGCAGCTGGCCGAACTGCTGCAACAACTCCATCGTCCCCTGGAAGCGCTGGGCTGGCGTGGGATTCAACTCGCCTACGCCGGCGAAGCGGGGGCCATCGCCCCGGCCGACGCACAGCGAATCTTAGGCGAAATCGCACAAGAACGCAGGCAATGGCTGAAAGCCGACCGCGGACAGGCGACGCGGACGTTTGTGCTCTGCGATGTCGATGTGGATGCGTTGGACTGATCAACGGCCGACGAGGGAAGTCCGCCATCAATTGGGCGGCTCGAACGTCGTCGTTTTGACTAATTCCGCCCTAGAGTCAACCAGATCATCACCCCTGCTCCGCTCCCGCCTCGCTGCCTCTAGCCTCCGCCACCCTCCATGTTGGAACCACAGCCTCCACACGTTCATTCTGACACCGGTCATGCGATGGAACGTGATGGTGGACGATTACAGGGGGAGGCGATCGGAACGGTCTTGTGGCGTTACAAATGGCTGATCGCAATCTTGCTGCCGATCGGAACGCTATTGGGATATTGGGTCAACCGGCAGAAAACGGTGACCTATCGTGCCACGACCCGGCTGATGTTCAAGACCGATACACCGTTGACGCTCGACACGTCCACCGGTCTCGTCCGCGGCGGAATCCCCAGCGGCAATCTGATGCAATCGCTGATCAGTTCCGATGCGATCGCCGGGCGGGTCCATCTAAACGAACAGCTGCGGTCGATTCCGGCCTTGCGGGAACTGACCAACGATCAATTCATCGCCATGGTGCGGGGCGGGATTCAATTTCAAACGATCACAGATCTGAAGGACTCTCGCGACCGTTTGATCGCAGCGGTCCATTTTGACGGACACGATCCAGAGGTTTGCGTCGCCGCCGTCAACGCGGTCAGCGATTCGATCCGCTCCCATTTCCAAGAAGAACGTGAGTTGCGGGTCAATGAATTTGAGCAATTGGTCAGCCAAGCTCAAGAAAAACTCTTGCCGCAACAGGCTGAATTGGAAGAAGCCTACAAGACGTTTCGAGAAGGCGCCCCGTTGGAATGGGATCCCAATGGCCAGGTCGTCAATCCTCACCGTCACCGTCAGTTTCAACTGCAATCCTTTCGCGATCAACTGGAGCAGAAGCAGCGTCAGCTCGACGGTGAATTGCGATTCGCAGAGAGCATGCGAAGCCGTCACAAGAATCCGCTGATGGTGGCGATGATCATCGGCCAACTCAGTGATGTCTTCGAAGACTCGCGTTTGATGCTCAATGGGAAATCAACCGACCGTCTGGCAACGGACGATCTGGAGATGCAAAAGATCGAGGTCGAAAAGAAGCTTGTTCCGCTGGTGATCCGGCGGGAACAATTGGAGATGGCGTACGGTCGATCGCACCCCGAAGTCAAATCGATCGTGACGCAGATCGAAAGTTCCCAAAGCAAATTGAACGAGTTGATCGCCCAGGTCGACCGACGCCGCAAAGAACTGAGCGAGCAGAGCCAACAGATCGCTGAGGCAAACGGATCGACCCAAGCCCAGGTGGTGCGTGCCGGTGAAGCGGTCGACGCCTACATTCGCGGATTGAGCGAACGTTTGCGTGTCGCCAACGAAGACCTCGCCGAAGTCGATCGGAAAATTGATGCCGAAAAACTGGCCGCCGATGAGCTGAAAAAATTTGAAGACACCGACGCCTCGTTCCGTCGACGCATCGCCAGTCTGCAAGGCATGTTGATCCAATTGGAACAGCAATTGGCCGCCCTGGAATTGATCGACATCAACGGCGGGATCCTTGTCGAACCGCTGTTGGCGACCGGCAAAGCCCACCGGACCGGTCCCGATTTGAAGAAAGATTTGGCCGTGTTCGCCATGCTGGGTCTCGGATTGAGCGGACTGTTGGCGCTGCTGTTTGAAGCCGGCGCGAAGACCTTTCGCAGCGCCGAAGCGATTCAACACGAATTGCAGGCCCCAGTGCTGACGCACATTCCCGTTGACGGGGGACGCAGCCCTAAACGAAAGCAAATGCCCACCAACTCGATTGCGCGATTGGATCCCAAGCTGGCGGTGATCCATCGGCCACATTCACCGGCGGCAGAAGCGGTGCGCGCCGTCCGGACGGCGATGCTATTGGATCGTCGACAAACCGACAGCAAGGTGTTTCAGATCACCAGCCCCTTGCCGGGTGACGGAAAAAGTACGCTGGCAGCCAACGTCGGTTGCTCGATCGCCCAGTCGGGAAAACGCACCCTGCTGATCGACTTGGATCTGCGAAGCCCGAGACTTTCGCTGCGTTTTAATTTGGAGACCAAGATCGGCTTGGCAAACGTGCTCAACGGTGAATTGAGCGCCGCCCAGGCGGTCCATCAAACGCCGATCGAGAACCTTGACATCCTGCCCTGCGGTCCGCTGCCGGCCAACCCCGCCGAGGCGCTGACGTTGGCCGAACTGGCTGACGTCTTCCAATGGGCGCGGGCCAACTACGACTTTATCATCGTCGATACGCCTCCCCTGCTGATGGTCAGCGATCCCACGATCGTGACCACCTATGTTGATGCCGCGATCTTGGTGATGCGGATCCAACGTCGTTGCAAACCGAACGCGAAAGAAGCCGTCGCGATGCTGCGTTGGACCGGATCACGGGTGATGGGCGTGGTCATCAACAAGTTCACCGCGCCCCACTCCACCGCGTCTTACCAGAGCAGTGCTAGCGGAAGCTACCAGTCGATCGGCTACGGCTACGGCGACCGGTATCGCCGCCGTTATCAACGCGAGGTCAACGCCCAGGATACCTACATCGTGACCGGCACAAAGAACCTGGAACGGGTCGACCTGGTCACCGCGAGCGAGGCCACTCGGCCGGGGAAACCGCACCTGCAGCAAACCGATTCGAAATCGCAGTCGCATTGACGCTGCCATCACGATCGGAATCGCCCGGTTCAGAAAAGCTCTTAAAGCGTGCGGTTTCGCCCAACGCGGCACAGGCTTTGCTTACCTGAGTGCGATCACGGACAGCAGGCGTTGCTGTCGCGCGACGTATCGGATCGAACGTGCAACTTCGACGACGTTTGACCGGTACACCATCGCATCCAATTGTTGCAGAGGAGCTAAACAATGACGTTTTCCGACGAGAGCTACAACCTAAGAATTGAACTGGACACCAAAGGCTGCGAATTGTCGGCCGACCAGATCGAAGACATGGAACTCGATCTCCACACGTTGCGCAACCTGGTGGCGGACTTCCCTGTGTCAGATCTGCACATCACGGTCGTCCATCATCAAAAAGCGCGTGACTACCACGTCAAAACCAGTCTAGGGCTCTCCGGGAAAATGCTGTTCACCGGCGAACGTCACCACAAGGTGCATCCGGCGTTCGAAAGCTGTATCCGAAAACTGACCAAGAAGGTTCGCGCCTACAAACGCCAGATGCGGGTCGGCGAGGAGGCCGAGAAACTCGCCGCGGGCACCCGACATGATGTCGCCCCCCTGGGCGAAATCAATGTCGAGGCCATCGTCCAAGCCGTAGGCGATGACGATTACCAGCAGTTTCGCCATGAAATGGATGTCTTCGAGTCCTCGCTGGCCTCGCGGATCAGCCATTGGATCGAACGCTACCCCGAAATCGGCTCGCGGTTGGAGCACCCCTTTCAAGTGTCCGACATCGTCGAAGAAGTCTTCCTCAATGCCTTCGATTGCTTCGCCGAACGGTCCCATGACATTCCCCCCGGGCAGTGGCTGGAAAGCTTGATCGATCCGTCCGTGCAAGCGTTGCTGCAATCGCCCGACGAAGAATATGAGAGAATCCAATTCGCAAAAATGGCGATGACGGATTGAATGGGAATGACGGGACGTGCGTCATCGCACGTTGTTGTCGTTGGCCGAAACGAAAGCGTGCCCTCGGGCACGCTTTGATTGCTTGTTCCCAGGCACCGTCTGGGCACGAGTCGTTCGAGTGATCTGATCCGTGCTCGATTCCCCCTAACCAGCAGTCCGACGCGGATGAGTCATCCCCTCGAAAAGCTGATCGCCGAGATCCAAACACTCGAGCGCAGCGTGGCGGAGAAAATCCACCATTCGGCGGGTGAACCTCCCGACCAGCGGCAACGTGAAAACGTGGTCTTCGACGCGGATCTCCGCCGTCGCCATCGCGCCTTCGCAACCTCCCTTTGGCGTTACCTGCTCGGTTCGACGGTGATGACGGTGCTCATCGCGCCGGTGATCTATGCGTTGTTGATCCCGATCGCGATGCTGGATCTATTCGTGACGGTCTACCAGTGGCTTTGCTTTCCGGTCTATCGGATTCCCGGCGTCTACCGACACGAATACGTGGTCATCGATCGGTACCAGTTGGCCTATCTCAATGGGATCGAAAAACTGAACTGCGTGTACTGCGGTTACTCCAACGGCGTGCTGGCCTATGCCCGGGAAATCGCTTCCCGGACCGAACAGTACTGGTGCCCGATCAAGCATGCGCGGCGGGCGAAGGGCTGCCATACGCGGCAGTGTCTGTATTGCCAATTCGGTGACGCGGAAGGGTACCGCCGCGAGCTGGACAGGATTCGAAAGCGGTTTTCGGACCTCCAGTGACTCGGGACGTCGACCAACTACCCGATTCCCGAAGGGCAACGCTGTGAAGCATTGCTTCCCAGCGTTTGACGAGTTGTTAGCGGCAGGGCGCAAGCCCTCCGGTCGCTGATCGGTCCCGAAACACCGGAGGGCTCGCGCCCTACCGCTAAAAATGCTTCCCTGCGTTTGACGAGTTGTTAGCGGCAGGGCGCAAGCCCTCCGGTCGCTGATCGTTGCCGAAACACCGGAGGGCTTGCGCCCTACCGCTAAAAATGCTTCACAGCGTTGCCCGAAGGGGCTGCATGGGATGGAGTACAATGGCGGCTCGAGAGACGACGCCATGCTGCATCCTAAACTGCGATTTTTATCTGCTCCATGTCTTCCAAGCGTGACAAATCAAAACGCGGTCTGGCTGCTCAGGATTCAGGGAAATGGGTGCGTCTTGAAAACGCCGAAGGCTGCGTCGCCACCGCCGCTCGACTGACCCTCTCCAACCGGCTCGCGGCGGTGTTGTACTATCTGCCCCGGGCGAGTGCGCGGTCGGACGCATCGATCGAACACGTGCATCAGTTACGCGTCAGCACGCGACGGGTCATCGCGGCGTTGCATCTGTACAAGGACGTCTTGCCTGGCAAATTGGCGCGTCGGATGGAGCGGCGGATGAAAGGCATTCGTCAGGTTGCCGGTGTCGCTCGTGATCTGGACGTGCTCGCCCTCCGTTATCGCAACTCGGATTCGCGAAAACACAAGCGGTTGATGCGACGATTAACACCGTTGCGGCGAAAGGCTCGGAGATCGATCGCGGACTTGAATCGCGCACTGATGGATAAGGACCATTTGGCAAGACGCGTGAAGAAACTGCTCGGCGCGATCCGCTGCCAATCGCAACAGGACTTGAATGGGTTTGCAAAAATGCAACTCGCCCATCATTCACGGTGTTTCTTCAAACACGCCAATCGCGATCTTGACCGCGTCGACCAATTGCACCGATTTCGTATCCAGGCAAAGCGATTCCGATACACCATCGAGCTGCTCGGTGACGTCTTGCCCGCCGAGGTTCGCACCCGGATCTATCCGGTCCTTTGCAACGTCCAAGAGGTGCTGGGGGAACTGCACGACCATGCCATTGCGCGTGAGCGCATGAAACGGTTGGCGCGAAAGGAAACCAGATCCAGTCGTGCAAAGCAATTCAGATCGCTCGCGAGAAAGGAAAAGCGAATGATGGAACAGGTGGAGCAGCGTTTTCAGGATTGGTGGACACCGAACTTTTCCGACCAGATTGAGCGTGCGGTCCAGCGGATTCTGCAGGACGCCGGGTGAATCAGAGCCGTCCGTCGGCAATCCGAACGTATATTTGTTTTCACACATCGCTGGCACCTCATCGTCGGTCCGTTGAAGTCACTTCCGAGTTGATGGAATCGTCCGGCGTGAACGCCACCGATTCGGCCCAGGCGTTGGGGTCTGGTGGGCTGTCGCGATCCGAGATCGGAGCTCCCATCAGCAAGCACGCCAACAGCGCGGCGCGTTCAGGCATCTTGTCTTCGATGACATGTTCGATCAGCGCATGGGCTCCGTCACCGACTGCACCCAAACCGTCCAACGTCGCGGTGTGCAAGCTGGTGTAATTGCCGTCGGAACCACCACCGGCGGTGCCTTCGCGAATTTCAATCCCCAACACATCGGCGGCTGCTTGGGCGCGATGCCAGAGCGCTCGATTGCGTGGCGTCGGCTCCAGCGGCGGGCGGCCGATGTGTCCGGTGACCTTGATTTGCGTCCCCGCCACGGTGGGCTGCATCGCATAGATGGCCTGTTCCATTCGCCGCGCGATCGCTTCGGTACGGACGCGAACATCGACTTCGGCGCGGCTTTCGGCGGCAACCACGTTCGGGCGGACACCGCCATCGATCGTGCCCACGTTGACCGTCGTGCCGGCTTCTGGATCGTTCAACGCATGCAGCGTTTGGACGACGTGCGAGAGTTCCAGAATCGCGCTGATCCCCTTGTCGGGATCCAAGCCGGCGTGGGCCGCTTTGCCACTGATCGTGATCACGAATCGGCCGACGCCCTTGCGAGCCGTCTTCAGCCGTCCTTCCGGGCCGAGCGACGGCTCCATCACCATCGCGCGGTCGACGCATTGGGCCAGTTTTTGAATTCGCCAAGCCGATTCGCCGCTGCCGATTTCTTCGTCGGAATTGATGAACAACACCGGTGTGACCGACGGAGTGAGCCCCAGTTCACGCAGCGCACGTAGGGCGAACACCGCTTGGACGAGACCCGCTTTCATGTCGTACACGCCAGGACCATGCAGCCGTCCGTCACGAGATTCGACCGGCATTTTGGCCAGGGTGCCGACCGGCCAGACTGTGTCACAGTGTCCCAACAGCAGCTGTCGGTCGGTGTGCGAACTCGGGTCGCCCGGCATGGCCAACAGCTGGCCGCCGGAGGTCTTGCCCGGGAAACGCCGGCAGCGGAATCCGATGGAATTCAGTTCGGCCTCGAACCGATCAAACACCGGGCCTTGAGTCGCGGGGTCGGCCGACGGTGATTCGATCAGTGCCGTTTCGCGGGCCAGCCGCACCATGGATTCCTGATGTGCCGTCAACCAGCTGAAGAGCTTTCCTGCGGTTGCTTTGTTCACGATTCGGCGTCCCATTCCCGCGTTCCGATCACGACCAATGGAGCGACCTTAAAGAAGCGATCCCAGATCGGAACGCTGACGTCCAGTCGGACCAAGTCGTCAGGTTGTTTATTCATCGAGCGTTCCACCGATCACCTCTCTTGCTAGATCCGACGCGGCCTCATCCGCCATGAAGCGATCATACCGTGACTTGTTCCCCGTCTTCGGTGGTCATGACGGATTGCTTGCCGCCGCATCCGACAACCATCGCGAGCAATGCGATGGCGAACGTGGCTTGGACTGGAGTGGACATGGTGCTGGCTCCCGAACGCGTGGTTGGTGAAGAACGAAAGGAGTGCAACCATTGTACCGTTTCAGTGTGGGGTAAGCGTCTAGCTTGCCTGGGAACGGCCTTGCCTGGGAACGGTGGATGAATCGGTGTCTAATACGTGCCAGGATTCCAACCTCTTCACCGTTCACGTTTACATCAGGTTTCATGACCGCCGCCGTGTTGCTCTTTGCTGAAACCGCCGACGGGTGGACTCCGTGGCTGGAAACGACCGGCGTCATTTTGTTGGCAATCGGGCTGGTTCTCGGTTGCTTGGCGGCCTGGATCACGAACCTGATCGCGCTGCCGGGCAATTGGATCTGTGTGTTGTTGATCGCGTTGTACGCTTGGTTGGGACCGGCGACGGGGCGTTTGGCGATCGGTTACGGTCCGGTGTTGGCCGGATTTGCGATCGCATTGGTCGGCGAACTGTTTGAGTTTCTTGCCGGTGCCGCCGGCGCCAAGCGGGCCGGGGCGAGTCGTAAATCGACGCTGTATTCGATCATCGGATCGATGGTCGGCGCGATCACCGGCGCTGTTGTGGGGGTCCCCGTGCCCGTGGTCGGATCGGTCATCGCGGCGATCCTGTTTGGCGGAATCGGCGCGGCCGCCGGTGCGATGTACGGCGAATGGTCCGACGGCAGGTCCTGGAAAGAAAACTGGTCGGTCGGACACTCGACTTTCTGGGGCCGAACGTTCGGCACGCTCGGGAAAGTCAGTGCGGGGCTGCTGATTGTGATCCTTGTCTTAGCCGCCGTCCTCGTTTAATCCAGCCCGCAATTAATCTAGCAAGCCATGCCGGAAACCAATGACGCGATGCTTCAAACGGCTCTCGACCTGCTGTCGGCGGGGAGGCACCCAGACGCGATTGCGGTCTTGCAGCAGGCCGTTCGGTTGTCGCCCCAATCGGCGGCAGCGTTTCGTGCCTTGGCTGAAGCGCATCTCGGCTGCGGCGATCTGGAGGAAGCACGCCGCTGCTGCCAACGATCAACCACCCTTGATCCTTCGTTCGAGCGAGCGTTTTATTTGCTCGGGGTGATCTGCGCCCATGCCGGAGACGTTGACGATTCGACGGCTGCCTTTGAACGTGCCATCGAGTTGCGTCCCAAGTATTTCGACGCCCTCCGCGGTTTGGCCGCCGTCGCCGGACGATCGGGGCAACTGGCTCGGGCCTTGGAGTGTTATCGCGAGCTGATCGTGGCGGGAATCGATCACAGCGAGCTACTGTTGGAATTCGCCGAGACGGCGGAGCGACACGGGGATCTCGATGATGCCATCACCGCGCGCAAGATTCTGTTTAAACGCGAGCCCGACAATCTTGAAAACTGTTTTAACTTGTCGTCCCTGACAGGAAAGGATCCACCGCCGGCGACGCCCGCGACAATGGTCACCCAAACGTTCGATGATTACGCGGAAACGTTCGAGACCCACCTGGGCGCGCTGCAGTATTCAGGCCCCGAATTGCTGTACCGCGCGGTCGATCGTTGTGAATCGCGGAACGACTTGCAAATTCTGGATCTGGGGTGCGGCACGGGACTTTGCGGTCGACCGTTCCGACCGATGGCCCAACGGTTGGTTGGCGTTGATTTGTCGACGCGGATGTTGGAGAAGGCCAAGGTCAAGAACGTTTATGACGAGCTGCATTGTGCCGATGTGCTGGATTTCTTGTCCCGGCAAGCCCAGTATGATTTGATCCTCGCCGCCGACGTCTTGATTTACTTTGGCGATTTGCTGCCGGTATTCTCTGCGGCGCGCGGGCGAATCAAGGACGGCGGCCATTTCGCGTTCACGATTGAATGCAGCAACTCCGATGACGTTGTCGTTTCACGGAATCATCGGTACCTCCACTCACCGAATTATGTGCGCAGGGTGATCGTCGAGGCGGGTTGGCAGATCGTCGCATTTGACGAGTGTGCTTTCCGGCAGGAACAACACAAGGATCTCGCCGGGATCGTGGCGGTGGTCTCGCCGGATGAAGGACGAGATCGAGATAGCGTGTAGGTCACGCTGTGCGTGACAGCAGGCATGCACAGCATGCCCTACGTGCTAAGAGCGGTCCTGGACAAAGCCTAGCGGGCTGAGCGTAGTTGACCGCGGGCGCGTCGGACGGCGGTGTCCTTCAGTTGTGCCAACTCGGGTGTCGAAGCCGGCATCTCTTGAGCGACTTCGAGCGCCTCCTCCGCTTTGCCGACATCGAGCAGATCGACAGAGATCGAGCGTGACGTCAGCAAGCTGACGACGTTGCCTTCGACCTGGGCGAAGCCGCCGTCGACGAAGTACCGCTGCGGACCCGCCGCGGTAGCCAGATGGAGCGTGCCGAAACCCAACCGACCGATCATCGGGGCGCGACCGGGCAGGATGCCGACCGATCCGTCGTACATGGGCAGCGTCACCGAATCGGCTTCGCAATCCACTTCGGTGCGTTCGGGCGTGACTACGATGCAGCGTATCGCCATGGCTTATTTCTTCTCCATCTTCTTGGCTTGTGCCTCGGCCTGTTCGATCGAACCGACGTACATGAAGGCTTGTTCGGGCAGGTGATCCCACTTGCCGTCACAGATTTCTTCGAAGCTGCGGATCGTATCTTCCAGCGGCGTGATCTCACCGGCCTTTCCGGTAAAGACTTCGGCGACCAAGAAGGGTTGGGATAGGAATCGTTCGATTCGGCGTGCACGGTGCACGATCGTCTTGTCGTCTTCGTTCAATTCGTCGACACCCAGAATCGCGATGATGTCTTGCAGTTCGCGATAGCGTTGCAGCGTGGTCTGGACGCGACGTGCGATCGCATAGTGGCGATCACCGACGTACTGCGGATCGAGAATCCGCGAGTTGGACGCCAACGGGTCGATGGCGGGATAAATCCCTTTTTCCGAGATCGATCGTTCCAGATAGATGAACGCGTCCAACTGGCCGAAGGCGGTTGCCGGGGCGGGGTCGGTCGGGTCGTCCGCGGGCACATAGACGGCTTGAACCGACGTGATCGCACCCTTTTTCGTCGACGTGATTCGTTCTTGCAGGGCACCCATTTCGGTCGCCAGCGTCGGTTGGTAACCGACCGCCGAAGGCATCCGTCCGAGCAACGCGGACACTTCCGAACCGGCTTGGGAGAAACGAAAGATGTTGTCGACGAACAACAGCGTGTCGGCTCCGGTCGTGTCGCGGAAGAATTCCGCCATCGTCAACGCCGACAGGGCGACGCGAAGACGGGATCCCGGCGGCTCGTTCATCTGGCCGAACACCATGCAGGTTTGCTCGATGACCTTGCGTCCGGTTTGACCGATTTCGGTTTCCTGCATTTCCAACCACAGGTCGGTGCCTTCGCGGGTCCGTTCACCGACACCGGCGAACACGGAGTAACCGCCGTGGCTGCTGGCGATCCGGGCGATCAATTCGGTCAGAATCACGGTCTTGCCCAGGCCGGCACCACCAAACAGCCCGGCTTTCCCACCGCGGACGAAGGGGGTCAGCAGGTCGACGACCTTGATCCCGGTTTCGAACAATTCGGTGTTGGTCGACAGCTCGTTGACCGGCGGTGCTTGACGGTGAATCGGCCAGTAATCTTCGGCGTTGACCTCGCCACGTTTGTCGATGGGTTCGCCGAGCACGTTGAAGACGCGACCGAGCGTTTCTTTTCCGACGGGGACCGACACCGGTTTGCCGGTATCGATGACGTCCATGCCACGCATCATGCCGTCGGTGCTGCCCAGTGCGATCGCACGGACACGTCCGCCGCCGAGGTGCTGTTGGACTTCGCCGACCAAGTCGATCGAGACCCCTTTGTGCTCGCTCTTGACTTCCAGAGCGTTGTAGATCTTCGGCATTTGGCCTTCGGGGAATTCGGCGTCGAACGTCGACCCGATGACCTGCGTGACTTTGCCGACGACGCGAGTTTCGGTTGCGGTGGACATGCTATTCTTCTTCGCTAAAAACGTGTTGTGGGGCGGGCCGCCTGGTGCGACCGGTCACCAGAGTGTGTGGATTTAACCTTCCAAAGCTTCGACGCCGCCGATGATCTCCATGATCTCGCCGGTGATCTGGCTCTGTCGGGCCCGGTTGTAAGTCATCGAGAGTTGTTTGATCATGTCGCCGGCGTTCTCGGTGGCGCCCTTCATGGCGATCATCCGCGCGACTTGTTCGCTGACCGCGGCGTCCAAGAAACACTTGAACAGGCGGACTTTAAAACTGGTCGGCACGACTTCTTCGAGAATGCTTTCCGCCGAGGGCAGGAATTCGTATTCGACGTTGGTGCCGCCGGCATCGTCTTGATCGGCGTCATCGCCCAGCGAACCGAGCGGCAGCAGCGTTTCGACGGTGGCGATTTGCTTGGACGTGCTGATGAACTTGGTGTAGATCACGTCCAGCCGGTCCAGTTCGCCGGTGATGTACCGGGACAGGTACGATTCGGCGATTTTTTCGACCTCGGCGTAGGCCGGTTGGTCTTCGAAATTGAGGTGTTTTTCGTCGGTGGTGACGCCGCGGAACGCGAGCCCATCGACGCCTCGTTTCCCGCTGACGTCGACATCGACGTTCGGCAACGATTCCTTCAATTCTCTGATCCGCGGCATCGCTTCACGCAGAACCGAGCCGTTGTATCCGCCGCACAGGCCGCGGTTGCTGGTCAGCACCAGGACGCGTGCGTTCTTGACTTCGTCACGTTGCTCGAGCAACGGATGCTGGACATCCAGGCCGGCAGCGGCGAGACGCCCGACGATCCGGGTGATCTGTTCGGTGTAGGCGGTCGCGGCTTGGGCCCGGTCCATCGCTTTCTTGTACCGCGCCGTCGCGATCAGCTCCATCGTCCGCGTGATCTTGCGGATGTTGCGGATCGACTTGCGTCGTTTATCAAGCGCTCTTGCGTTGGCCATGAATCGTTAAACGAGGACGGAATGTTTTCAGTGAATGAGATCAGGCGGTCGGCGTGTAGCCGGCCTTGAACTCTTTGATGGCAGTTTCCAGCGTATTGACGACGTCGTCGGTCAAATCGCCTTGTTCCATCAACGAATCCAGCAACGCAGCGTGCTTGTCGTTGATGTACTGCAAGAAGTCCTTTTCCCATTGTTGGACGGTTTTGATTTCAACATCGTCCAGGTGGCCCTTGGTACCGGCGTACAAGCTGACGACCTGTTCGGCGACCGAAAGCGGTTGATACTGGGGTTGCTTGAGCAGTTCGACCATCCGGTAACCACGGTCCAATTGGGCTTGGGTGGCCGGGTCGAGGTCGGTGCCCAACTGGGCGAACGCTTCCAAGGCCCGGAACGCCGCGAGGTCCAATCGCAAACCGCCGGCGACCTTCTTCATCGCCTTGATCTGGGCCGCACCACCGACGCGAGAGACCGAAATCCCGGGGTTCATCGCCGGGCGAACGCCGGAGAAGAACAGGTCGGGCTGGACGTAGATCTGGCCATCGGTGATCGAAATCACATTGGTCGGGATGTACGCCGAAACTTCGCCTTCGAGCGTTTCGATGATCGGCAAGCTGGTGATCGAGCCACCGCCGAGTTCGTCGGACAGCTTGGACGAGCGTTCCAGCAGACGGCTGTGGCAGTAGAACACGTCACCGGGGAATGCTTCGCGGCCCGGCGGGCGACGCATCAACAGACTCATTTGACGATAGGCAACCGCTTGCTTGCTCAAATCGTCATAGACGATCAGGGCATGGCCGCCATTGAACATGAAGTGTTCGGCCATCGCGGTTCCGGCGTAGGGCGCGACGTATTGCAGCGGGGCGGGCGCACTGGCTCCGGCGACGACAACGGTCGTGTATTCCATCGCACCGTATTTTTCCAACACGTCGACGACGCCGGCGACCGAGCTGTCCTTTTGGCCGATGGCGACGTAGAAGCATTTCACGTCTTGACCCTTTTGGTTCAAGATCGCGTCGATGGCGATCGCGGTCTTACCGGTTTTTCGGTCGCCGATGATCAGCTCCCGTTGACCGCGACCGATCGGCGTCATCGCGTCGATCGCTTTGATGCCGGTTTGCATCGGCTGGGTCACCGGTTGCCGTTCGGCGACACCGGTCGCGATGATTTCCACCGGGCGGGTGACGTCCGATTGCACGGGGCCTTTGCCGTCGAGCGGGTTGCCGAGCGGGTCGAGGACGCGCCCGATGACCGCATCGCCGGCCGGCACGCTCAACAGCGTTCCCAACGCCTTGACTTCGTCGCCTTCTTGAATCGTCAGGTAGTCGCCGAGAATAATCACCCCGACGCTGTTCTCTTCCAGGTTGAACGCCAGGCCGATCGCACCGTTGGGGAACTCCACCATCTCCCCGGCCATCACACCGGACAGACCATACACACGCGCGATCCCGTCACCGACTTCCAGGACGGTACCGACTTCGCGGACGTCGATCTTGCTGTCGAAGTTTTCGATCTCCTGTTGCAAGACCGATGCGATTTCATCGCTGCTAAATTTCATGGCAATCTAATGCGTCAGAGTGTTTGTGGTTTTGATAGGTCGATTGTGGAAGCGGGGCCTGATCAGGCGGAGGCTGCTTCCGAGTGTTATTGGGTCAATTGATCGAATTTCTCAGCGATCTTGGCCGAAAATCCCTCGCTGGCTCGTTTGGCGATGCCATTCAAGCGATTGGCGACGGAATTGTCGAAAACCGTATCTCCGATTCGGATCACCATGCCGCCGATCAAGTCGGCGTCGACGACTTCCTGAAGTCGAACTTTCTTTCCCGTTGCGGTCCCCAGTTTTTCGCTGATCGACGCACGCAGGCCGTCGCTGAGCGGGACGGCGGTGCTGACTTTCGCCAGCACTTGGCCGCTCATTTCGTCAAACAGCGTCAACACGCCCTCGCGAACCGCTGCGACATGGGCGAGCCGACCACGCGACGCCATCACCTTCAAAAACGTCAGCAACAGCGGATCGAAATCACCGCCGAAGACTCGGTCGATGACCCGTTGCTTTTCGTGCAGATCGATTCGCGGCGAAGCAAACGCGGCGGCAAGCGGAGGACTTTTGCGCAGGTACTGGTCGACCACCTGATTGAGTTGGTCGACGATCTGTTCGGTCCGCCCCGCTTTTTGGGCGGCAGCCAGCAGAGCTTGCGCGTAGGTTTTCCCCAGCTGCTCGGCTCCGGTGTCCATCACCGTTTCATGTTTTACGTCGTCGGGAGTATCCATCGCTATTTCCAAAGGTGTTTCGCCTGGCTCGGATCAGTTGTTGCTCGGGACTTGCTCGAGCGCCTTCTTGATCAATTCGGCGTGATCCTCGGGGTTCAGTTCACGTCCGACGACCTGTTTGGCGACTCCCATGGCCAGCACGGAAGTTTGGCTGGCGATTTCGGCCAGCGCCACCTTTTTGGCCGTTTCGATGTCGGCCAGGGCACGTTCGCCTTGTCGCTGCGCGTCGGCTTTGGCTTCTTCGACAATTTTTGTCGCGTTCGCCTGGGCGTCACGCCGCGCGTCGGCCAGGATCGTTTGCGCCTCGTTGGCCACTTCCTGCACCTTCTTCTGGTACTCGGCTAGGGTGGCTTCCGCCTTGCGGTTGGATGCCTGAGCCTGCTCCAGATCACCAGCGATCTTTTCCTCGCGCGCCTTCAAGCCGCCCAGGATGACCGGCCAGACGAACTTCGCGAGCACCGCAAAGGTCCCCAGGAAGATCGCCAGGTTGATGACCGCCGCACCGGGATCGAACGACAGGATGGGCGGCAATGCTTCGTGCGCACCGTCACCATGAACCTCGCCTTCGTGCGATTCCGCAGCGACCTCGTCGGCTCGCACCGACATCGGGGACAGCGCCACGGGCGGGCCCACGGCAACAAAGCAAACGGCGATAGCCATCACGGCAAAACGCATATACGACATCAAATTACCTAAGGGTGGGCAACCGGAATCGGAGTGCCGCCTCGGCTTCACTGCCGCGAAAGCGAGGCGACCGACCGAAACACGCGGCCGATCTCTCTAGTTGTTACAGTTCGTGCGAACTACAGCAGGTACATCAAAATCAACGCGATCACGGTCACACCTTCGATCAGTGCGGCCGAAATCAGCATCTGGGTGCTGATCGTTCCGCTTGCTTCGGGTTGACGGGCGATCGCTTCGACGGCGCCGCCACCGATACGACCGATGCCCCAGCCGGCACCCAAAATCACGAGGCCGATGCCGATACCGACACCCATCTTGCCAAATTCTGCAGCCTCTTGAGCCAGCATCATTGCGAATTCAAACATCTCAGGTTCGCTCCTAGAATTCTCTCGTCGCCCGTCTTTTCGCAAAGGCACGGACGCACAAAAAAGGGGAAAGGTCAAAGGGTTAGTCATTCGTTACGCATCGGCCAATCCGGCCAGCCGCGACGGTTCAATCAACTTATCCAGATCCATCTGCGATTCATCGCTGAACGGATCGTGTTCGTGTTCATGGCCGTGGTCGCCATGGTGTGCCGCAACGGTCGAGATGAACAGGACCGTCAGGAAGGTGAAAATGAAGGCCTGGAGCATGCAGATGAACAGCTCCAGCAAGGTCAGCACGATGCAGCCGATGATCACCGCGATGCCGACGCCATAGCCCAGCAGGTGAGACACCGACGCGGCCGTAAACACCAGGCCGACGATCGCCGCGACGACAAGGTGTCCCGCCATCATGGTCCCGAAAAGCCGCATCGCAAGGACGACGCACTTGATCAGCAAGCCCAACCACTCCAGCACATACAGTGGCAATCCGAGGCCGAAGGACATCGCTTTGGGGCCGTCCCAGCCGATCGGATTGAAGTGGGAGAAAAACGCTTTCGCACCGGTCTCTCGGATCCCGATGAACAAGATCGCGACAAAGCTGCAAATCGCCAACATCGCGTTAAGTGACAGGTTGCCCGTCGCCGTGCCGCCGAAATGGCCGTAGTGGCTGGCGTGGTCGCTCCAGATCAGCCCGGCCATGTGCAGACCGCTGCCGAACGGGATCAGGCCCAGCACGTTGGAGAACAGGATGAAGAAGAACACCGTCCAAATGTACGGAATGTATTTGTCGGTCAGCTCGTGCAAGTTCGGCCGCGCCACCTCATCTCGGATGAACCAGCAAACGGTCTCGAACAACTGCGCCAGTCGACCCTTGGTCTGGTAGGCTTGCAGGCCTTCACCCTTGACGCGAATCTTCGCTGCGACGTAGCTGAACACCAACATCACCACGATCGCCGTGACGGCGGTCATCATCAAATGGTTGGTGATGTAAAAACTGTATTGGCCGTCCTTGATGAACAACGCCGGAATGTTCGTCTCCGGACCACCCACGTTCACGGTAAACAGCGGCTCGTGGTGCAACGCGTGGGGCACGACGTGCGACAGTGGATCATCGGCAGATGCGAATAACAGATTCATTGATTTGAATGCTTGGCTATTTAGCTTCTTGTGGTGGCCGCTCGATCTCGGCGTGGCAACAGCAGCGCCAGGGCGACGACGTCGATCGAAGTCAGGTAGACATACCACGCGAGAATCATTCCCGCGATTTCCTTCTTGGCGGCGGGCAAGTGATAACTACACAGACCAAGGAGTGCAACAGTGCCAAACAACCGAATTATCACTCCGGCAGAAAAACCGAACGTGATTCGTGCCGGGGACTCGTCCCGGCTTGGCAACATCTCCGTCGCAACCCCTGGCAATCCGCCGGCAACGGCGACTGTGCCACTGCCCAGGCCGATGACCACCAGCAGTGACGCATTGGCCGTCAGCACGCCGCTGGCAACGAGCGTCCAGCTCGCCAGCATCCCGATCGCCCACGCGATCGCAATCGCGACGAGACAGCACAGGTAAGGCCGGCAGCTGACCATGGTGGCATTCAGGATGGGAGTGCGAAGGGTGGTCAACGGATTATCGGTCCGACGGTGTCGGAACTGGTATGGGCATGGATGGTGGAGTTCAGGTCGCCGTGGCGGAAGTCGCCACCTTTCAATCGTGCGGCGGATTCTCCGCTGGCGGTATCTCGTCAGGCTTGTCGTCGCTCGGCTGGCTTTGCTCGATCTGTCGTTGCCGGTTCGAAATCGAAGTCGCCAAACGGATGAATCGAATCATGCCAAGGGTGAAGCCGAGTAGTCCGCCGATGGCCGAGCAAATCGGTCGAGCCGATTGCAGGTGGCGGTCAATCGCAGCGCCGATGGCACCAAACACGATCGTGATGAAGGCGAGCTCCAAGCCGGCACCGGACAGGCGGATCCAAACCGGAGACCGCCCGAGTGTCGTGCCGGGCACTTCGCCGGTGGCATCTCGCCGCCGGTCCGGTCGCTCTGGCGACCGATCGTGTTGCGGCATTTTGCACCTTTGTTCAGTGTTCTCAAGTCCAGTTGACTGTCTTTCAGTCGTCCTGTCTTTCCCGCGCCGCATCGACGTGTTGTTCGATCACGGCCCGGGCGGAGTCTGCTTTCATCACGTGACGCCGGTAGAGTGTGATTGGTGAGCCGGAGAGGGATAGGAGGGGCGACCGATAGCCGCACCCGCCGGCCGCTCAAATTCGGCGCCTCTCAGTCGCGAACGGGCCCATGACCATCAAGTTTCGAAGTTACCCTCCTGTGTGCGGGAGGGGCGAGCGCAGCGAGGGGAGGTTTTCCGCGGCCGGCGTGCCCACCGGTGCCAACAACGACGGCAAAGCACCCTCCCCGCGTCGTCGCAAACTCCTCCGCGACCCTCCCCAAGGGAGGGTGACTTCACCTCAATGGCGAACCGAGGGCTTAACCTGATGCGTGTGCCCTCGGTCGCGAACGGACCCCCCCAGGTGACTTGAAGTAGACCTTGTGTCTAGAATGGCGTCTGGAATCCGCAGAAAATTTGCGATCGTTTTCCCTGTCTTTCCTGCGGTTTCCGGCCAAAATCTCGTCGCAAGCCCGGCAATCCTACCGGACGACTCTGGAACTTTTTCAAAGCGTTGGCATAATGACTGCGGTGTTGATTGCTCCGTTAATGGTTCCTGAGCGGCAAGGTGACCCCGCCAACTCCCCTCTCTACGGGGGAAGACGCACCGGTTTCTGGAAATCAGATGGGCAGCAGACCACCCACCAAGACGCGGACGAGCCGACCCCTCGAGGTCAGGGCTTTTCCAATCGTTTCGTCCCAGGCCGTCGCAGCGTTGAGCGTTGCCCCGCCGGAAAGCGAACGAGTCACAACGATAACGCCGACTTAACTTGTGGATTGCAGCGATGTTCACGAGTGGCTGGCCAGCACGACTAGCACATCTGGAGATAGTACTTTGATCAAAACGGCAGATCTCAAGTCACAGACGCGGCGTGAACTCGCCTCTCTGGCCAAGAACTATGGCATCGCCGGATGGCATGGCATGCGGAAGGAAGAGCTTGTGGACGCGATCAGCAAGACTCAGCGGCGGCTGCGTCGCAAATCAAAATCCCCCGCGACTTCCTCGTCGCGGACCTCCGGCGGCAATGGGGTGGCGGCGAAATCGAGTTCAGCCCGGAGCGCATCACCTCGCAGCGTGCGGCGACCCAAGACCCAGGCGGACAAGAGCGGTGATGGCGGTGCCTCCAAAGCCAAGTCGATGTCCAGCTCGCAGGCGTCCAGTTCACAGGCTGGGGCCGGCAAGCCGGGACGCAGCGTCAAGCCGAGATCGCGGCGAAACGTTTCACTCAACGACCGCCCACTGCCGGAGATGCGAGCCCCCAAGGTTTCGGCAAAGACCGCTCGCATCCGGGCGCAGCTTCGTCGCCAGAAAGAGCAGGCGGAAAAGCACCGCGACCTTTCCACCGGCACACTCGTCGGCGGCTCGGCGGTTCAAAATGGCCCCCAGCGGACGCGTGCCGGCGAGCCCCATCGCGACCGCATCGTCTTGATGGTTCGCGATTCTTATTGGTTGCAAGCCACCTGGGAGATCACTCGGGCGAGTGTCGCCCGAGCCGAATCGTCGCTGGCCGAGCGTTGGCACACGGCCAAGCCCGTGCTGCGGGTGATGGAAGTCGAAGACGTCGCCAACAACATCGCCGAAACCGTCCAACGCGACATCCCGATTCATGGCGGCGTCGACACCTGGTACATCGATGTCCAAAATCCGCCGACTCGATTCCGCGTCGCGATCGGGTACATCACCTCCGATGATCAGTTTCATTCGATCTGCCGCAGCAACATCGTCGAAACGCCCAGCCCGGGTGAGTGCGAGCGACTGGACGAGCACTGGCATGACATCGCCGATGATTACGAGCGAATCTACTCGCTCAGCGGTGGCTACGACACCGACGGCGGCGACTTGAAGGAGATCTTCGAAGAGCGGCTGCATCGTTCGATGCCCACGCGTGGTTCACAGGGCCAATTGACGGCCGATCCGACGCTGTTGCGGCAAAGCAAGTTGCCGTTTGAAGTCGACGCGGAACTGATCGTGTTCGGCCGAACCGCCTCGGGATCGTCGGTCTCACTCGGTGGACGCCCCGTCAAGTTGCAGAGCGACGGAACGTTTACCGTTCGGATGAAGCTGCCCGATAAGCGCCAAGTGTTGCCCGTGACGGCCGAGAGCCGCGACGGGATGCGACAGCGGACCACCGTGATCGCCGTGGAACGCAACACCAAGGTGATGGAAGCGGTCGACGTCAAGGACAACATGTAGCGTTCAACGCATCACGCGCTCAGCATCACACGCTTAATGGCTCTCGTAGCGGAAGCCGCCAAGACTTTCGGTGTCCACCGCACCGACGGAACGCTTGGCGGGTTCCGCTACTTTTCTTTTCACCCATCAATCCCGACACCTCCATGCCGCGCAACCTTCTCGCTTCGATCAGCTTTGTTTGTCTGTTTCTCGTCGGCGCCGTCACCGCGTCCGCTGCCGATTCCAAACCGCTGAGTATTCTGCTGATCACCAGCGGTTGCTGTCACGACTATGACTTTCAAACCAAGTCCTTGCAGCTGGCGTTTGAAAAAGCAGGCGTCGCGGCGAATTGGACGGTGGTCAACGAGGGCGGCAACGGCACCGACGCGCAGATTGATTTCTATCAAGAATCGGATTGGGCCAAAAACTTCGACGTCTGCATTCATAACGAGTGCTTCGCCAAGACGACCGATGCCGAGTACATCCGCACCATCACCGGACCGCACTTCGAAGGATTGCCCGCAGTCGTGATCCACTGTGCCATGCACACCTATCGCGACGCGACGATCGATGACTGGCGGCAATTGCTGGGCGTGACCAGCAAGCGTCATGACCACAAGAGTTCGTACAAGGTGGATGTGAAAGCCAAGGATCATCCGATCATGAAGTCGTTTCCCGACGGCCACGTGATCCAGTTCGATGAGCTTTACATCATCGAAAAACTGTGGCCCAGCGCGACCGCTTTGGCGACCAGCAAAAGTGAAAAGGACGGCAAGGAGCATCCCGTCATCTGGACCAACCAGTACGGAAAGGCCCGCGTGTTCGGCACCACGTACGGCCACTCCAATGAGACGTTTGAAGACAAGGTGTTTCTGAACCTGATCGTCAACGGAACGGTTTGGGCAGCCGGCAAGTAACGTCAGGCAAGTTGCTGCGCGCAAGTCGCTGCTGAAGCAGTGGCCCGCTATCGTTCGAAGGTCCGTTCGAAGGTCCGTTCGGCGCGTCGTCGATCAGCGAGTTCATTCTGCATGTCTCTGAAATCTCGCGGCGAAAGTTTGTCCCAGTCGGCTTCGGCCACTTCAGTGCCCGGCGTGTAGCTTTGGTAGGGCATCTGGCGAAGTAGGAAGCCTGCCGCTGCGATCAGTGTGACCAAAAAGACGGCCAGCGAAATCGCGGCAACACGGGAGCAGGCGCCGACGAAGGGACGAAAGACGGTCGTGAACAGCCGCGGAAACGCGACGTGCACGCCGAGCAACACGAGCCAGGCTGTCGCGGTCACGAGAACTGTCAGCGAGACCAACTGAACCCAGTCGCGAAGCCAGCCCAGCCGTCCAATGTCCCTGGGATCGTCGTAGATCTCCATCCAAAGCGCTGGTGTGGCGATGGCCGGGGCGATCAGGATCGGAACGGCGACGAGCAAGTACAGAGCGCCGAGGACAAACCGGCTGGTCAGGATCGGATACCCGCCCTCGGACCCCGACTCGCGGGCCAGCGAGATTCTTGACAAGATGATCGCCAAGATTGCAGCCACGGCAAACCAAACAGCCCCGACTTCGCCATTGCCGGGTCCACTTCCAACGAAGAACGCACCGACAATACCGAGGGCAAGGATCCCGGCGCCGACATAAGCCGGTGTCTCGACGCGAGGGTCACGCAGCCAGCTTGTTCGGGCCTGTGAGATCCAATGGCCCGACGATGCGATCGATGTTGCGGCGAATTCACCCAGTGTTTGGCCCGCGCGGTGAATCGTTTCGCGGACGCGGTGAGGGTGATCATCGGGCAGCGTGTGGTCACGACCGGGCGATCGGGGATGCTTTTCAATTTCATCGATGTCGTGCATCACCGCCGAGGCCGAGGCGTAGCGTTTCTCGGGATGTTTTTCGAGCGCTCGAAGCACCACCTCGTCCAGCCGGACATCGATCGTGACCTTGGGAGTGCTTTCGCGGCCATTGCTCTGCAGGCATTGGCTGGGTGGTTCGAATCGACCGATCGGCAATTCACCGGTCAGCATTTCATAAAACACCACGCCGAGCGCGTAGATGTCGGCGCGGTGATCGACCGAACGCGGGTTTTCCAGTTGCTCCGGTGCCATGTAGTGCACCGTTCCCACCACGCCTTGTGTCGGGTCGGGCGAACGGGAATCCTCATCGGTCGTTGTGGCATCCTCGGCGTCGGCGGCGGTCTTGTTGGCGACCAGCTTGGCCAGCCCGAAATCCGTGATCTTTAATCTGCCTCGACTGTCGAACAGCAGGTTTTCTGGTTTGATGTCGCGATGCACGACGCCTTCGTCGTGTGCGTAGGACAGCGCGTCACAGAGTTGTGGAATGATTTCCAACGCCTCGGCCGGCGCAAGCCTTCCTTGGGCCAGCACCTCGCGCAGATTCGCCCCTTCGACCAGTTCCATCACCAGCATGGCGTAGGGGCCGGCTTGGCCGAAGTCATGGACGGCAACGATGTTGGGATGATTTAATTTCGCCAATGCCCGGCCTTCTTGGGCAAACCGTTGGCGAAAACCGGCGCGTTCGGCGATTTGCGGAGGCAGGATTTTGATGGCGACGGCGCGATCGAGCGACTTTTGCCGGCCGAGATAAACCGCCCCCATGCCGCCCTGACCGATCAACGCTTCGACTTCATAGCCGGTGATCTGTTCGGACAACTCTTCGGTCGATGGCGGGACAAAGCTCTGGCCAGGGCCGAGCGTGATGGCCACGGGATGCGGTTTGTCCCACGGCGGTCTGAGCAAGCAGCGGGGGCATTGCAACAGCGCGTCATCATCCTGCGACGCTGGGTCGGTGGGAATCGGCGTGCCGCAGCGGGGACAGGGTGCGTCAGTCATCGTGGAATCGTCCGTTCGGAGGAACATCGAGGGGCTCTCTGTTGTCTCCTACACAGGTAGTTGCGCCGGGTTACAGAAAAATTAAAACAATTTCAACGCAGGCTTGGCCCTGGCAATTCACCGCCGAGTGCGTCGAACAAGCATTGTCGCTCCCGCCCCGAATCCGCGGGGTTTTCAACCGTCTGGGCGACCGCATCGAGCAAGCGTTTTCGATACGTCGCGCGCAACCGATGGATCGCGACTTTCAAGGCCGTCGAGGACAGCCCCAGTTCGGAAGCGATTTGCTGACGCGACGGCCCGTCGGCCTCGGTCGAGGTCAACATGGGGGCAAGTTTAGAAAACCATTCCCCTTTGCCCTTGGCCTGGTAATCCCGCTCGAGTTCGGCAAGCGTTTGGCGGATCAGGCAAAACGCCCACTGGCGATCGAACAGGGTGGCGGGGTCACCGGTGTAGTCGGCGAGGGCGTCGGCAGGGAACGAGCGGTCGAAGTGGTCCAGCGATTCGCGGTCGAGAGAAAACGTTGTCGCGTCCCCGCCCCGTTTCAACGCGTTTTCGCGACGATGTTCGATGGCCACGTAATGGTCCAGCGACGCGTACAAGAACGCCCGAAAACGGCCTCGCGAAGCATCGGCGGCCGCGATCGAATCCCGCTCAAGCAAATTGGCAAAGAATCCTTGAATCAGGTCTTCGGCATCCTGACGCGATCGTCCGCGACGGCGCAGGTATCCGTAGAGTGCGGGCCAGTAGATCGCGCAGAGTTCTTCGAGCGACTGTCGTGCCAGACGCCGAACCGATGAATCCCCCGAGGTCTCGCCGGCGCGAATGACTAAACTCCAGCGCGTCGAGGGAAGGCGTCCGGCAAGTGTCATGATTGAAACAAGGTGGGGCAGCGGCGAAAACGAATGGCGATCGCCATTGTAGCCACCTGATCGATCGATGGCTTAATCGTGGGGGCCACGGCGTTCGGTTCTTGCCAGCGCGTCGCGACTGACTTAGCATCGTCCGATTTCCGCCCGATCGCCCAATGCCGCTAAGTTAAGACAAATGGACAGGCCGCTCGTGCTGGCGCGGACCGGCTGATACCAAACGATGATCAGCCGTTTGGCGCGAGCCTACGGGCCCCGACAGAAGGAAGCGACGCGTAACGAAGCGGTATTGCTCCGATCGCCCGCTCAGCCGAACTCGAACGAATTGAACAATGAAACTGGTTTCTTGGAATGTGAACGGCATCCGTGCAGCGATGGACAAGGGGTTTCGCCAATTTGTCGAAGACCATCAGCCCGACATCTTGTGTTTGCAGGAAACGAAAGCCGAACCGCAACAAGTAAATTTGGATTGGGTCGATGGACTCGGCTACCACCAGACCTGGAATTGCGCGGCGAAAAAGGGATACAGCGGCACAACGATCTGGAGCAAAGTCGCTCCCAACAAGACCGTGCTGGGGATCGGTGATGGGGATCACGACCAAGAAGGCCGGGTGGTGACCGCGACGTTTGACGATTTTTATGTGGTCAATGTCTACACGCCCAATTCGCAACGCGGACTGGTGCGGTTGGAGTATCGCATGCAGTGGGATGCCGCCTTCCTGGCGTACCTCAAAAAACTGAATCGTCGAAAACCCGTCATCTTTTGCGGTGATGTGAATTGTGCTCACCAGGAAATCGATCTGGCGAACCCCAAGTCCAACCGCAAAAACGCGGGCTTTACCGACGAGGAGCGTCTGGGGTTGGACAACATCGCCAAAGCGGGATTCATCGACTCGTTTCGTCAGTTCGACAAAAGCCCCGGCAAGTACACGTGGTGGACCTATCGCTCCAACGCACGCGAGAAGAATATCGGCTGGCGTTTAGATTATTTTTGGGTGTCGAAACGGTTCTGGAATCGTGTGGCCGGTGCCAAAATCCATCACGATGTCTTTGGTTCGGACCACTGCCCGGTCGAATTGACGCTGGTGCCGTGACGAAGCCACGCTGCGCCCAATCACCGTCATCGCAATCTCAAGTAGACTGGTGGGAAACCTGAGTTTTCTTTTACTGCGAATAGACATTGACTATGAATCGACTGCTTTGTTTGATGATCGCCTGCCTGGGCGTGTCCCCCGTCATCGCGACCGCCGGCGACCCCGTGATGAACGACGAGGTGCGGTGGTGGAAGGGCAACCTGCACACCCATTCGTTGTGGAGTGACGGAGACCAGTTTCCGGAGATGATCGCGGATTGGTATCGCGAGCAAGGCTACCAATTCCTGGCCTTGACCGATCACAACGTGCTGAGTGAAGGCACACGCTGGATGAGTGTCCAGGCGATCGTCGCCCGCAGCGATGACGGCATCGTCGATCGCTATCGAGATCGGTTCGGGGATCATTGGGTGCAGCAGCGTGCCAATCCTGAGACCGGCGACCAAGAAGTGCGTTTAAAACCACTCGATGAGTTTCGCCACCTGGTCGAGGAGCGTGGGCGGTTCATCATGATCCCCGCCGAAGAGATCAGCGATCGGTCCGAAGGAAAGCCGGTTCACATCAACGCGACCAATCTGGCCGAAGTGATCGCGCCGGCCGGCGGCGCGACGGTTCGTGAAGCGATGCAGAACAACCTGCGAATCATCCTGGAACATGAAAAGGCGCACGGACGAGAGGTGTTGCCGCATATCAATCACCCGAATTTCGGTTACGCGATGACCGCCGAAGACTTGGCCGCGGTGGTGTCGGAGCGATTCTTTGAAGTCTACAACGGTCACCCCGGCGTCAATCAACTCGGTGACAAAGACCACCCCAGCATCGAGCAGATGTGGGACCAGATCAACGCGATCCGCTGTGGAATTGCCGGCGTCGCACCGATCATGGGGCTGGCCACCGATGACTCTCACGAGTACCACGGCAAACCGGGATCACGCCCGGGACGCGGCTGGGTGATGGTTCGCAGTCGCTTCCTGACGCCGGAGCACTTGATCCAGGCGATGAAGCGTGGCGACTTTTATGCCTCCAGCGGCGTGACATTGGACGATGTCCGCTTCGACGAATCGACTCGGAAATTGACGCTCGAGATACAGGCTCAAGACGGCGTGAACTACCGAACGGATTTCATCGCCACGCTCAAGGGCGAGGCAACCGATCACGATCGGATCGGCGTCGTCGTCAGCTCGCACGAAGGAACCTCGGCAAGCTACCAAATGACCGGCAAGGAACTGTATGTGAGGGCGTTGGTCACCAGCGACCAGCCGCACGTCGACCCGTCTTTCAAAGACCAGATGCAACAGGCTTGGACCCAGCCGGTCGGCTGGTCAAAGTAACGAATGCTGATTGCGTAGCTGCCGTCGCCAGACGGCGGCCTTGGGGGGACGTGGAAGGCAGGCCGTTAACGTTTCTTCTTGTTCGGCGGACGCTTGCGTTTGCTCGGCGGCGCGACCGGGGCTTCCGGCGTTTTCTGGTTCACCTGGTCGAGCAATTTTTCGGTCAGCGTTTTCTTGCCGTTGCCTGATTTTTTGGTGGCCACCGCGTCGATCACCTCGCCGTCGGCGTCCAGGTCAAAGTGCTTGCCCTTGGGCAGGGTCTTCTTGACCAGCAAGCGTTCGCCGATGCCCCACATGCTGCTGGCGATGAAGTAGATGCACAAGCCGGCGGGGACTCGGAAGAAGAACAGACCCATGAACAGCGTCATGATCGTCATCACTTTTTGAGTCATCGCGGTCTGTTCGTCGGTGGCCGGCGGCATGAACAGTTTCTGCTGCGTGATGAACAGCACGACGACGAAAATCGGCAAGATATTCAGATAGGGTCCCAGCCAGCCCGTGCCGCGACCGGCGATGAATTCCGGCATCCAGTCGCCCCAGTACATGAATTGATCGGGGGCGGCCAAGTTGGACGCCCAGCCGTTGGGCGACCACAGCGGTTTTTGCCTCAGGTCGATGTCGACTGACAATGCGCGGTACAGCCCCATGAAAATCGGCAACTGCAAAAACATCGGCAAGCAGCCGGCCAGCGGATTGAACCCGACTCGCTTTTGCAATGCCTGCTGAGCCTTCAAACGGCCTTCCATGTCGTCCTTGTATTTCTCCGCGATCTTCTTCATCTCCGGAGCCAGCTCTTGCATCCGCTGCGCGTTGACCGCCGCGTTACGGCTGAGCGGGAACATACAACCGCGGACGATCACCGTCAGCAGGACGATGGCGACGGCGTAGTTGCCGACGATACTTTGCAAAATGTGCAGCAGTCCGGAGAGCAGGCTGGAAAAGAACGAGAACCAACCATAGTACACAAAGTCGCCGATGCCATATTGCTCCAGCAACTCGGGTTCTTTGGGGCCGGCGTACATCCGCAGCGACTGACCAAAGGCCTGGCCCGGAGGAACCTCGATCGTCTTGCCGTTCAAGAAGTACGAGACGTTGATCGCGCGCTCTTTGTGTTTTTCCACGTCCGATTCATCGGCAACGATCGTCGCGCTGGCCCGGTCGTACGCCCCCAGTGACGTCTTCTCCTCGGGCGGCATGAAGGCGACGGCGAAATACTGCGCGTCGACACCGATGTAATTTAGATCTCGCCCCGCCTCGCCGCTGTCGGAGGCAAAGATCGCGTAGTTGGGGTCCTTGGGGTCATTGCGCGCTTCTTTCAGCAGCGTCATCCCGCTGACCAGGCTATGTCCATCGGCGGTGGTGCGATAAACCACATCGCGGGCCGCCGCACCGCTGAAGTTGGGGCTGATCTTGTTGCTGTACCACCACCCTTCCGGCGTGATCCCGTTGGGGCCTTCCAGTCTCAACGCCAGATTTTGTGCGGTCTCGCCGAGGTTGACGACCTCGACGTCCATGTCGACGACATAGCTTTGCGGATTCAGGGTAAACGATCGCGTCATCCGCACCGCTTCGCCGCCGATCGGCTGCAGGGCTTTGGAGCCGATCGTCGTCTCGAACCGAATGGTTTCGCTTCCGTCGTCACCGGTTTGTTGACTGGCCGTCCACATTTGAGTTTCCGGGTCGGCCAAGGTTTGCAGCGAACGCTCGCCGATGGGGATTTCCTTGCGGCCGACTTGAGCCAGGGTGACCAGGCAGGACAGACGCGACAGGTTGCCCGGGATTTCGTCTTCGCCGCCGTAGTCTGCCAGCCGGATCAGATCCAAGGGGTGCTCGGTCAGCTTGGCTTCAAACAGCAACGTTTTTGCCGTCTGTCCGTTTCGGACGACTTCCACGGTCACCGTATCGCCCGGTTTCGTGGTCACCAGCGATTCTTGAATGTCGTCGACCGAGGATATCGGGGTTTCGCCGATCGCCACGATCACGTCCCCGACCTCGATTCCTTTTTCACCGCTGGTGGCGACGGCAAGCGCGGCGGGCGTGCCCGGGCCGACGACGTTGACCGTGACCCCGTCGATCTGGGCGTTCGCCCGGCCGGCAAAGTAGCCCAGATAGCCGCTGCGTGTGTCGACGCGACGGTAGGCAAACCTGCCTTCTTCGTTGCGGGTCGTGATCTCAATCCGCTCGATCGCACCGCCCTGATTGCGGAACGTGATCAGCAAATTGTGCTTGTCGGCCGGATCCATGGATCCGATGGTGAACCATTTTGTCGCACCCTTGGTCGACTGGATTCCCTCTTCTTCTGTCTCTGCATCGCCGCCCCCCAGCACTTCTTCGCTGGTCGGGGCGACCGGGGCGGTGGCCGCGGCGTTGTCGTCGGTCGCCTCGGCAACCTCGGCAGCTTGTTCGGCCAGTGGTGCCTGTTCGGGCTGTGGCGGTGCGACGACGGCGCGGAGGGACAGATAAAAAAAGAGGAAAGCCGCCGATGCGACGACAAACGTGTAGGTGCGGCGATCCACGATCGATCCGGTTGGGTTGAGATGGAGGGAAGTCCACCGGCAGGGATTTGACGCGGTTCGACACGCCAGGATTCAGTCCTGGGCACCAGGGAGTGCCAGGGAGTGCCAGGGAGTGATGGTGTGGTGGTGGTTTTTCAATTGGGAGGAAAAACGGGCGTTCCGGGCGCGTATTCTGGCCCCCAAGGCGGATCTTGGGAAGGCGAAGCCGGCGAGCGGCCTGTCGATTTCGTTGATGTACCCGAATCAACGCGAGGATGTTAGCCCGAACGCGTGAGCGAGGGGCGCCAGCCGGCCCCCTGCTACGGCGCGAGGGCTTAAATCCAATACCGCTAAGTTAACATCAACGAGGAGGCCCGGGCGCTGGCGCGAACCGGCTGATGTCAAACGATGATTAGCCGTTTGGGCGCGAGCCTACGGGTCCCGACCCAAACGGCCTGTCGGTTGGGAAAACCAGGGGAAGTTTGCGGAGCTTCGTTCCAACCAACTTTCAATTGACGCCGCCGCGTCCCTTCTGCTATTTCCAGCCCGCCAACTTCCCTTTTGGAGACGGAATTTCAAGGATGACTTCCACACGACCCTTCGGCCTGATGCTTTCGCTGGTATTGATCGCCATTTGCACCCCTCGCGATGCCCTCGCCCAGGCGAATCAGCAACGCGGGGCGACGTTCGGCGGGATCGCCGGCGCGATCGCCGGAGGGCTGATCGGGGATCACAACGATGAAGCCGGCGCGGGCGCGGCGATCGGTGGCGTGGTCGGTGCGGTGGCCGGAGGCATCTTGGGTAACGCGGCCGACAAAGAAGCGGCGCTCGAACAACAGCGGGCGGCGTATTACCAGGCGCAACGGCAGCAGTATGCCGCCCAGCAGCAGGCCGCGGTCCAGCAATCCGCCGTCACGCTACAGGACGTGATCTCGATGTCGCGCAGTGGACTCAGCGATCAGGTGATCATCAATCAAGTTCGGCAGCGCGGCTACCTCGGTAAACTCGTCGTCGCCGACATCATTGCCTTGCACCAGCAGGGCGTTAGCGAAAGCGTGATCACGGCCTTGCAATCCGCCGGCCCACCAAGTTCGCCCGCACCCGTCACCGTTGCTCCCGCGGCGCCAACGGTGGTCGAGCAACGGATCTATCGCCCGGCGCCGATCATCATCGAGCACCACACGCTGCCGCATTATCCGCCGCCGCACTATCGGCACGGGCGTCGGCCGATGTTCTATTACCACCACTGATTTAGCCGTCGGACAAACCTTGCCGCGCCCTCAGTCGCAGCACCATGGCTGCGGTGACCGCCATCACCATGAGCGCGCTGAAGGCAAAGTAGCCGACCACGATGTGCAATTTCCCGGCATTCACCTCCGGGTTCTCCGGCGCGATTTCTTCGTTCAGCGGTAACGCGAACAGCGCCGAAAACGGGCTCGCCACTCCGGTCCAATCGGCCTGGGCGATCACCGGGGCGGACATTTCCAGCGTTCTCGCCAAGGTCGAGAGCGCCGGCGGTGCGACATACAGCAACAGCAGTACGGCATAGGTCGTCAACAAAGCGATCGAAGACTTGCGTGTGAACAGGCTGCACGCCAGCGCGATCACACAGTTGACCAAACAGACCACGGCGATGATCAAAAACATGCCCAGCACCGTCAAGCCGTTGGACCAAAACGATGTGTTCAACACCGCACCGAGAATCAAGGGCCACATCAGAAACGACGTCAATACAAAGCTGATTCGAAACCGCACCACAAATTTTCCCCACAGAATCTGCACGGGTGAAAGCGGCGTCGTCAGTAAGAGATCCAAGGTCTGACGTTCGCGTTCACTGGTGATGCTGCTGGCCAAGAACGAGGGCCCGACCAGCATGTTGAACACGATCACGTAAACGCCGAACCAGGGCGCATGCTCTTGTTTAAAGAACAAGAACACGCCCATCATCGGGATCGCCAACAAGATGCTGATCTGGATCACCAGACGCAGCATCAACGTGCCCTGACTGAAGATCTCGCTGTGCAGTTCTTTGTCGTAGACGGGATTCGCACCATCGGCCATCATTTCGTCTTTCCGTGGCGGTGCAAACAATCGGTCGGGAAACTGGTCCGGTTGGATCACCAACCCGACCGCCTCTTCGGCTTCACGTTCCAAATCGATCACTTCTTTGCCTTCGCTGCCCACGTCCGGCGGATAGAGCATGCGCCCGGCTGCGGCGGCTCCCATCAAGATCACGGCGGTCAACCCGAAGGCGGGAAAGACGATCGCGGAGATCTTGAGCCGCAAATCACCCTCGCTGGCCATCGAGGCCCAAAACAGGCAGGCGCCGATCACCAACGGCAAGATCGCCAGGTAGCTGACCACCAACGCACTGCTCGTCCGCGGAAAATAGCTGCTGGCCATCACGCCGATCGCGCCGAACAGGACCACCGAAATGATCAATCCCAAATAGGCGGCCAACACCTCGTAAACACTCACGCCGCCCAGCGGCAGACACAAGACGATGATCGGCAGCGAACCGATGATCAGCATACCGATGTGGGTCAGCGAAGCGACGATCTTGCCGATGATGATCGCGCCGGGCCGCAACGGACTGGCCAATAACATCTCATACGTCTTGCGCTCTTTTTCACCCGCGATCGTGCCCGCCGCAAAGCTGGGGGCCATCAGCGAAGCGATCACGTATTGCCCCAGAAAAAACAGGTTGACCAACTTCGTCGCCGAGGGCGGGTTGGACGTCAGGTCCAGTCGCTGGTCCGAGGGCCAGGCGGCGACGACCACCGTCGCCAACAGTAACTGGTAGACGGCCAGCAGCACGAACGCTCGCTTGGTGCGCAGATTGACCAGTAATTCACGTTGCAGGACCGGGTTTTCGAAAACGTACATGAATGAAAAGACTTCCGTATCACGGGACATGCCGACGGGGGCTTGCGCACAAATCGATGTGGGCGGGTCGAAGTGGGCGGGAATTCCTGATTGCCCTGTCAGTTTCGACGGTGCCTGACCCCTTTTCCGCTCTGACCCCTTTTCCGCTCCGACATTCTACGCGATCGGAGTCTTGGAGTTTTCGCCGGCCTGCTCAATCACATATTTTGGGACCGCATAGCCGGGTAGCCTGGCCCGCAGTTGCTCGAGGAGCTGCTTGCCGCGTTCGATGTCGACCCAAAAATGGCCGGCTCCGCGGACGCGATCGAGTTGATGCAAATAGTACGGCACGACGCCCGAATCGACCAATTTCAGCGACAGACTTGCCAGTGCGTCGACCGAATCGTTGACTCCGGCCAACAGGACCGCCTGATTGAGCACCGAGATCCCCGCACGCCTCAACCGATCCAGCGCCGCGACGACGCGGAAATCGATTTCTTGGGCGTGGTTGCTGTGCACGACGACCCAGACGGCCAAACGCGAGTGGTCCAGTCGGTCGACAAGCTCGGCGGTGACCCGTTGCGGAATCGCGATCGGAAGTCGGGTGTGAATCCGCAGCCGGCGGACGTGGTCGATCGCTTCAATTCGGTCGATCAATTCCGCCAACACGTCATCGGTCAACGTCAATGGGTCGCCCCCGCTGAGCAACACTTCTTCGATCGATTCGTCGTCCTGTATGTATTGCAAGGCAGGCGCCCAGGACTGTTTCCGCGATCCGTTTTCCAAGTAGGGGAATTCGCGCCGGAAACAATAGCGACAATGCACCGCACAGGCCCCATGTGTGACGATCAAGGCCCGCCCGTCGTACTTGTGCAACAGCCCGCCGCCTCGTTGGGCCGGCAAATCACCGACGGGGTCGGACACGAACCCGGGCCGCTCGGCGAGTTCGTCCGCGGTGGCCAGGACCTGGCGCAAGATCGGATCGTCGGGATCGCCGGGGGTGATTCGGGAAACAAGTTCGAGGGGCACGAAGGTCGGGAACGCCTCCGCCCGCTCCGCCTGGGGGTCCGCCGCGAGGCCCAGCAACCGTCGCAGCTCGCTTTGAGAGCGGATGGCCCGTTTCATCGCGGTCTGCCAGCCGACCTGGCGGGGGTTCGCGGCGAAGCAGCGGGCGCCGTTTTTCGGTGCAGTGGCGGTGGGCGAACAATCAGAAGGTGACATGGATCCGATCCCGGGGCGGTTTCTGGAGGGTTCGAGAAAACTAGCTTCTACCCGGTCGGGACAAAACCGCCCCTGCTCGGTAAACTCTCGCCCCGATGGGAGTCATTGAAACTCCTGATCGCCCCCGCAGAAGTCTGTATCACGGAGCCGGACAAACCGATGGCAACTTACAACACCAGCGATTTCCGAAAAGGGCTGAAAGTCCAAATCGATGGAGAACCTTACCTGATGACGGACATGCAGTTCGTCAAGCCGGGCAAAGGCAACGCGCTTTACAAGTGCAAACTGAAAAACTTGATTCGGGGCACCACCTTGGATCGAACCTACAAGGGCGGCGATTCGTTGGAAGCCGCCGACGTCCAGACCACCGACGTGTCGTTCCTGTATCGCCAAGGTCAGGACTACGTCTTCATGCATCAAGAGACGTTCGAGCAATACGAAGTGCCCGAGAACGTCGCCGGGGACATTTGGAAGTACCTCAAGGACGGCATGATCTGCACGATGACGACGTACAACAGCAACCCGATCATCGTCGAACCGCCCACCATGGTCGAATTGGAAGTCACCGATTGCGCCCCCGGCGCCAAGGGTGACACCGCGACCAACGTGACCAAACCGGCGACGGTCGAGACCGGTGCGGAGTTCATCGTTCCCGGATTCATCAAGACCGGCAATGTGATCAAAGTGGACACGCGAACGGGCGAGTACAGCGAACGCGTCAGTAACTAAATGGTCAACCCTCTCCTGCTTCCCGAACTCCGAGAGATGTTGGCCGAAAGTAATTCGGCCGAGCTGGTCGAGTTCTGCACGGCGCTCAATGCCGGACGAACCGCGGAATTCATGGAGGGGCTCGATGACGTCGACCTGTGGTCGGTGTTGCAGTACGCGGATCTGGATCGACGCGCGGAGATTTTCTCCTACTTCGACGAGCAGCGACAAGTCGATCTGTTGCAGAGTCAGGAGCCGCGCGAAGTCGCCACGTTGGTCGACAGGATCGCATCGGACGATCGCGTCGACCTGATTCAGCAACTTTCTCCGGCACGCGTCAAGGCGATCTTGCCGCTGTTGCCGGTCGAAGACCGCCGCGACATCTTGCGACTGTGTTCCTACGAAGAGGGCACCGCCGGCGCGTTGATGACGTCGGAAGTCGCGATGCTCGCCGAGTCGCTGACGGTGTCCGAGGCGCTCAAGGAACTCGGCAAACAGGCCAGCGAGCTGGAAACGATCTACTACCTGTACGTGGTCGACAACGACAACCTGCTGCGAGGCATCGTGTCGACGCGACAACTCGTTTCATCATTATCCCGTACCGAACGCACGCTCGGCGAAATGATGGAGACCGATGTCATTGTCGCTGAAGTCGACGAGGATCAGGAATCGGTCGCCGAAAAAGTCGAGCGATTCAACCTGCTCGCCATCCCGGTCGTCGATTCGGGACGTCAGTTGCTGGGGATCATCACCCACGATGACGTGATCGACGTCGTTCGAGAAGAGCTGACCGAAGATGCCCATCGGATCGCCGCCGTCGAACCGCTGGAACAAGACTACTTGCGGATTGGTTTGCTGACGCTGTCGTGGAAGCGGGGCATCTGGCTGATCATCTTGTTCTTCGCCGCGCTGCTGACCGCGTTCGCGCTGGAACACTATCACGAAGAGCTACAAAACTATATTTGGCTGGTCTCGTTCATTCCCCTGATCATCAGCGCCGGCGGAAACTCCGGCAGCCAGTCGGCGACTCTGGTGATCACGGCGCTGACCGGCGGCCAGTTGGAATTGACGGATTGGCGGACCGTGATTCAGCGTGAGATCGTGGTGTCCTGCGTGTTGGGCGTTTTCCTTTCGACGATCGGTTATTCGGTCGCGATCTTTATGGCGCCGACACCGTTTGCCGCCCTGGTGATCCCGCTGACCTTGCTGGCCGTGATCATCGTCGGCTGTTTCTTCGGCGCCGCGCTGCCGTTGATCTTCCAGAAACTCGGCCTGGATCCCGCCATGATGAGCAACCCCTTCGTCGCCGGAATCGTCGACATCCTGGGCATCGTGATCTACATCAACATCGCTCGAGTGATGCTCTGACGAGATGCCGGGCGTGCGTGCCCGCACACCAATTCTCAAGTCATTGTGGTGGCGGTAAACTTCGGTTCGTTCATTTCTTCCCACCAACTCCACCGCAGCTGCCATGACGGATTATCGAACCGAACACGACTCCATGGGTGACGTTCAGTTACCGGCCGACGCTTATTACGGCGCCCAGACCCAACGCGCCGTCGAAAACTTCCCGATCAGCGGGTGGCGGCTGCCGCAAACCATGATCAGCGCCATGGGCATGGTCAAGCACGCCTGCGGCGTCGCCAACCGAGACCTCGGCAAATTGACCGGCAGCGGCAAAAACCCGCTGACGGATTCTCAGGTCGAAGCCATGCTGGCCGCCGCCGAAGAAGTGATCGAAGGCAAACTCGCTGCTGAATTCCCGGTCGACGTCTTCCAAACCGGAAGCGGCACCAGCAGCAACATGAACGTCAACGAAGTGATCAGCAATCGCGCGATCGAAATCGCCGGCGGTGATCGGATGGCATTGGAAAAACCGATCCACCCCAACGACCACGTCAATATGGGGCAGAGCACCAACGACACCTTCCCCACCGCGATTCATGTCGCGACCGCCGTTCAAATCCAGACCGCGCTGATCCCGGCACTGGAGTCTCTGCACGCGTCCTTGATCACCAAGGCGAAAGCTTGGGACAAGGTGATGAAGATCGGACGGACCCACCTGATGGACGCCACTCCGCTGCGGCTCGGTCAAGAGTTCGGCGGATTCGCGCGGCAGGTGGAACTGTCGATTGCGCGGGCCAAGGTGGCTCGCGATGCCGTGTTGGAATTGCCCGTCGGCGGAACCGCGGTCGGCAGCGGAATCAACACCCACCCCGAATTCGGCGCCCGTGTCGCTGCCGCACTGCAACAGCGAACGGGCATCGCGTTCATCGACGCGGTCAACCATTTCGAAGCCAACGCCCAACGCGACGCCTTGGTTCAATCGCACGGCGAACTGAAATGCATTGCACAAACGTTGTTCAACCTGGCCAACAACATTCGCTGGTTGGGTAGCGGTCCACGTTGCGGGTTCTACGAGGTGCAGCTTCCGTCGCGGCAACCCGGCAGCTCGATCATGCCCGGCAAGGTCAATCCGGTGATGTGCGAGTCGATGATGCAATTGACCGCCCGCGTGATCGGGAACGACGGCACGATGACGCTCAGCGGCGCCGCCGGCGGCAATTTTCAGCTGAACATCATGATGCCGGTGATGGCCCACACCGTGCTCGAATCGATCGCCTTGCTCAGCAGCGGCTCCAATGCGTTCGTCGAATTCTGTGTCGAGGAGATGGAGGCGAACGAAGAATCCTGCAACGCGGCGGTCGAACAAAGCCTGTCGATGTGCACCAGCTTGAATCCGTTGATCGGCTACGAACAGGCGGCGAAGTTGGCCAAAGAGGCCTTCGCGAGCGGTCAGACGATTCGCGAACTGTGTCTTGAGAAAGGGATCTTGGCCGAAGACGTTTTGGCCGATGCCCTGGACCCCTGGAAGATGACCGAGCCGCAGGGCTGAGCGTTTTTCGGCTTGTTCCCCGGCTCCGCTTGGGAACACGCCTGCGTGGAGGTACGGGACGTCGATTCTTTTTCTGCGGGATTTGGCAACCGATTTTACGGTGTCGTCGACTACGTTGATTCCGTTCGCCCGCGCCAGGCGACTTGACGCCCGGCGAGGTGATTGGCCAACGCAATCCATTGCAGCACCACGAACGTCATCGTCGCCGGGACGTGACACAACGCCCCGAACCACGACTGTCTCAACCGCGCCGCGGCGATGAAACGCGGCACGTGGGCCAACACCACCGCCAGTGTTGAAATCGTGATCGCAACCGGATTCCGCTCAGCGACCGAAACGGCCAACGCAACCAACGGCAGCACGCTGCACCCGAGCAGCAAGACGGTAAACACGACGATCAGGCGTGGATTGGCGATCCCTTCGATCGCATTCTTCAGCACGCCGCGAACCACCTCGGCCGCTCCCCGGTACATCCGGCAATCCGCCAGTTCCGTCCCGTCGACCACGTCCGTCATGATGCCGGCGGATCGATACGCGCGCGGCAATTTCACTCCATCGTGTCGCGATGGTTTGATCGCCTCGTGGGTGCCCGCCTTTCGGTAGGCATCGCGTGTGGAAAGAAACAATTGCCCGCAACCGGCGGCGAGACTTGCGTCACCATGGGAACGCATCCGCGCGAAAGGCAGGTAGCACAACAAAATAAAATGCATCATCGGGATCAACCATTTCTCCAACCACGTCCCGGTGATCTGGTGGGGAAACGCGCTCAGCAGGCCGACATCCGTTTGATCCTGGTACTGCATCAACCGCCACAACGCGCCGGGCGCCAGGCGAACATCGGCGTCGATGAACACCAATCGTTCGCTAGTAGCGGCGCCGGCGAGTTGCCAGCAGGCGTGTTGTTTTCCATTCCAACCGGATGGCAATGGTTTTCCGTGAATCAACCGAACACGTTGATCGCGTTGTGCAAACTCGGTCACGATCTCCGCTGTGGCATCGGAGGAGTCGTCATCGAGCACGATTGCTTCCACCGCGACGTTTTCACTCGACAGGGCCGCTCGCAGACAGTCGGCAATGCCGGACGCTTCGTCGCGAGCGGGGATCAACACCGAGACGCTCGGCGGTGAAGAGGCATCGGTCAGGATAGGTTGGCGTTCCGCCTGACGGCGGTGGGCGCGGCTGAGAATGCGGCTAAAGCCTGGACACCAACGGTTGATATTGGTGTTGATGGTGCCGAGACATTGAAACAACCGCAGGTTGGCCACGAACATCGCGGCTGGAAAGCTCGTCAACACCAAAGCCGCGATCGCCAAAAACAGGGTCATTGAAAATGGTCTCCGTGACCGGCCTTGAAGGACTTGCCCGTCAGCATCGCTTTGACACGTCGACAAGAATCGTACACCCAGCCTCCTCCACGTGTCCCGCTGAGCAGGTTGTCGAACGGTTCGCATGATCGCGAGATGGTCAATTCGGCCAACCGCGTCTGGGCGTCGCGCAGCCCGCCGGCTAAGTGTTTGGCCCAATCCGGCTTGGACCACTGCGGATGGTCTCCCGTTCGCATCGGCACGCCCAGCGAGATCAGGCAAACGGGCAACCGTTCCTCCCAAAACACATACTCCAGCGCCAACGGCAGCGCGACGGCATGGTCGAAACGTTTACACAGGTGCGACAGGCCGGGCATCAATTCAGCGCCATGGTCACGCACGTCCGCGAACCGGCCTTCGGGAGTGATCCAGATGGCCGAGTCCGGTTGATTCAAGATCGAGACGCTTTTCTTGAGAAACGACGCGGCCCCCGATGTGCTGGAGAGTTTAACGCCGTAGAAGCCGAGCTTTTCAAAGACGCTGTATTGTTCCAGGGCTTCGGCATCGATCGGTGCAAAGAAATGGCGTTGGGGGAACAGCGTCCGGTGCAGAAAATGTGCGATCAACGGATCCCACCACGAAGGATGGTTCGCGTAGACGATCAACGGTGCGTCACTGGCAAAGTCGGCCGCCGGGTGCGTCGACCGATCGATGGCGATGGAATGAAAGTGACGACGTAGGTACGGTCGCAAGAACGCGTGGAAACCGCCGAGGAACCAGGCGGCCGGTTTCTTGACCAGCAATTGGTCGCCTTGCGTTTCTCGCACATCAGCCTTCGTCATGGTGTCCGATGGGGCAATAGTGTTGGGGTGGGTGGGACGGATTCGTAGTCCGTCCCACGTCGGCAATCCGTCCCATCGCTGATTCAAGTTGTACCGGATCGAAGCGGCGTCAGTTTGCCACCGCGGACATCCTGGTCCAGCGAATCGGCCGCAATCCAGCCGCTCATCATCACCATCGGCATGCCCGGGCCGGGGTGTGCAGCTCCGCCGGCCAAATACAGTCCACGGAGATCCTTGCGGCGATTGCCCGGCTTGAACGCGCCGAGAAACTTGCCGTGGCTGGCCAGCCCATAGATCGCACCGTTGAGCACTCGATACCGGTTGTGAATGCCCTCGGGCGTCAACGCCGATTCGTGCACGATCGCGTCGCGAATGCCCTTCGTCCCGGCGCAGGATTCCATCTTGTCGAGAATCACTTCGCGATACTCCGGCAGCATCTTTTTCCAATCATGATGCTCGCGCAGGTAAGGCGTGTGGACCAAAATGTACAACGACTCACAACCCGGCGGCGCCACCTCCGGCTCACTGATTGCCGGGGCACAGACATAGGCGGTCGGGTCGGGCGCCGGTTCGCCGCGATCGTAGATGTATTCGAACTCCTGCTCGGGATCTTTAGAAAACACAAAGTTGTGGTGCAGCAGTTGTTCGTAGCGTCGGTTGAGCCCCAGGTACAACACGACTCCGCTGCAGGCCGGGGAGTAGGTGTTGCTCTTTTCAAACTTCGTCGATTGCGGCGTGTCTTGCAGCAGTTCGCGGTAGGTTCGGACGGCGTCGCAGTTGCTGACCACGGCGTCACACGGCAGCGTCTCTCCCGATGCCGTGATCACTCCGGTGACGCGATTGCCACTGGTTTGGATCCTCATCACGTCGACCCCGGTGCGGACTTCGACGCCCAGTTCAAGGGCCAGTTTGCAAAGCGCTTCGGGGACCGCGCGGGTTCCGCCGACCGGATACCAAATGCCTTCTTCGGTTTGCATGTGGGCGATGCTGCACAGGACGGCCGGTGAAGCGTAGGGCGACGAGCCGACGTACTGGGTGAAGTGGTCCATCATTTGAGCGACGCGGGCATCCGGGACATGTGACCGCACCACCGACGCGACGCTTTTACCCATCCTCAGCGAGAGCACGTCCTTGAGCACTTTCAACGAAAACGCTCCGCCGACGTCCATCGTGTCCCCCAGACCGCCGATCGATCGCCAAAAGAAAAACCGATCCGAGACGCCGTGCAGGTGTTCGCTCAACTGGATGAATTTCTCATAGCCGTCCGAATTGACGTCGCCGCCGGTGAACGCTTTCAGGCGGGCTTTCATCTCCGGCGTGCTGGAGACCAGGTCCAGGACCGTGTTTTCTTCGACTTTGCCGCCCTTGCCATCGCTTTCAAAGAAGCAGCGCCATTGCGGATCGAGCGGCAAGATTTCCAAGTAGTCTTCCATCTTGCGATCGGCTTCGGCGAAGACGCGTTTCAACACGCTCGGCACAGTCAAGATCGTCGGCCCCATGTCGAATCGGTAGCCGTCGGCGCAGTGCTGGGCCGCTTTTCCACCCACCCAATCGTTCTTGTCCAACAAGGTCACGCGATGTCCCCGGGCGGCCAACACACAAGCACTCGACAGACCCGCCAGGCCGCTACCGACGACAATGACGTTCAAACTCTTGGAATCGGCTGCAATCATCTTTGCTCTCGATTGGATGGATACGCTGGACTATAGCCGGGTAGGAAGCCTGCGGCGCTTGCACGGGTGGCTTATGTCTTTTTGACGCCCCCGACCATCCGCCGCAACCCGGCGAGTCGTTTTCGGACTCCGCCGCCGTGCAAGACCTGCAAAACACCGTGCAGCATCTGCTGGTCGGATTCGGAGCGGGGCCGCAAATGCGGCGCGATCGGCCCGCGGCGTCGGCTGATCACCTTCGCTGCCGTCATCGCCAGCAAGCCTTCCGGCCCACGCGTCACCCCGAATCCACTTTGCCCCCGTCCGCCGAACGGCAATCGCGGATCCGCCGTCGGCGCGATCAAGTCATTGATCGTGACGGTTCCGACATTCAGTTGAGTGGCCACGTCAGCGGCCGCCGAGTTCGGTCCGAACACGCTGGCGGCCAACCGGTAGGGACAATCATTGACCAGTCGGATCGCGTGATCGTTGTCATCGGCACAGATCACCGACAGCACCGGCGCGAAAATGTCTGCTGACGCGATCTCGTGGTCTTCACAGACCCGGTCCAACAGCAACGGATACATCGTTCCCTCGTCCCGCAGCGTGGTTTCGCAGTATCGCCCCATCGGATCAACCGCACCGGCCTGCAACGCTTTCGCAATCTGGTCGGCGACCGATTGACGGGCCGCGGGGTGGACGATCACCGGTGGTTGATCCGCAAGCGTTTTTTGCAGCCGGTCGAGGATCGCGTCGTGTTCGGTGCGCGGCAGGATCAATCGCCGCGGCGCGATGCATGTCGCGCTGCCGTTGAAACTCAATCCGAACCGCAGCGCATCGATCAACCGCCGCTCGTCAGCGCCCGGTAAAACGACCACCGCATCGCAGCCACTCAGTTCCATGATGGAAGCGGATAACGTGTCCGCGGCGCCGTGCAACACCTTTCGGCCCGTCTCCGCAGCCCCTGTCAGCACGATCAAATCCATTCCATCGGCGATCGCACCGACCGCCGCGGAGGGATCCGAGTCGAGCAAGACCAGTTGATCAGCCGGGACGCCACACGCATGAAAGCACTCGACCAGGATGGTGGAGGCTTGTTCGGTGCCGACGGCGGGTTTCAGCAGAACTCGATTGCCGGCGGCGAGTGCCTGGGCCAGTTGAACGCCCGGCAACAGCAGCGGATAGTTCCATGTGCCGAGCACAAGCACCTTGCCCAGCGGCACACGATGAACGACCGAATGCACGCCGATCAGCCAAGCCGGTCTCCGCCACATCCCGACACGTCGCGGTGCAAGGATCTTAGCGCCGCGTTTGGCCAAAAAACGCAGCGCCGCACAGAGCGGAAGCAACTCGCTGGTGATCGTTTCGACCGGATCGGTGCGTTGATCGGAGCTGCAAGCCTGGATCAGTTCGTCGGATCGATCACAGAGAGCCGCGGCGACCGAGCCGACGATTTGGCATCGTTTTTGGGAAGAGAGTTGTTGCCACATCCCACCCACTGTATCCGACCACGGCGTGGTTTTCGAAGGGTGGAGTGGATCGTGCGAACGATCCATACGGCTCATTCTAGAAGCGACTTACCCAAAAATGGCTCCCCTCTCCCCTGAACAAGCCTCTTGGTCGATTCGGATTGATCATGCGCGCCAACTGATTTTAGTAAACGAAAACGTTGCGAAGGGTAGAGGCTTGTTTGGGGGAGAGGGGCCGGGGGTGAGGGGGAATCCGCATGACCAGACAACGGTGCAATCACAAGGCCAACGGGTTTGCTCGTGATCAGCGCGGCCGATCGAATGAATTTGAAAACTCGGTTTAGCTGATGGCGCGCAATCGTGGTTGCGCCGGAGGAAAGTTTCGACGTGAGCATCCGATGGGCGATACACCGTTGATTTCTGCTGAGTCGATTTGATGCAGTTCGCAATCCAGCGTACGACATCCCGCCAAATCCAACCGGGTTTCGAGAACGCATCGTCGCCGTCATCCAGCAGCCGCGCACAGAATGATTCCCCCTCACCCCCCAGCCCCTCTCCCCCAATTCCTGACTCGCTTAGGCTCGTCAGGAATCGGGGGAGAGGGGAGCCATGGTGTTTAATTTTGCTTCTCGATTTTGCGGTATTGGCCTCGCGCCCTTCCGTCAACACGCGACTTCCCCTCCTCAATGGAGACAACGCACGAAGCGTTCGCTCTGTCTCAATCTCACTCCTGCTCAGTGAAGCGTTGCTTCCTCAGGTGAGGGCCCGTAGGCTTCGCGCCAAACGGCTGATAATCGATTGACATCAGCCGGTTCGCGGCAGCGTCCGGGCAACGCATTGATGTTAGCTTAGCGGTAGTGGTCTGACGCTACCGAGTCGATTGTCCCGAAGGTGCGACCGAAGCGATCTCTTTGGCGGCGACGAAGAAATTATCGACTTGGGCGGTGTCCTTGAGTCGATCGAATTCCTTGGCCATCTCGGCGGCGAACTTCTTTTCCGTCAGATCTCGAACCAGTTCGCTGCGAACCGCTTCGATGTCGGCGACGATCGGTTTGGTCCGCCCCTGGCACTTCATGATGATGTACTTGTCACCGGTCGCGATGATCCCGCTGAGTTCACCTTGCTTGAGTGCGAACGCTTGACGCTCGATCGTTGGCTGGCCACTGTACTTACGGATCGGCGGAACCTTGCCGCTGTTGCTGGCCGAAACCGGCTCGATGCTGTACTGCTCGGCCAGACGTCCGAAGAATTCTTCCGACGGGTTATCGCGGGCCATCTTCCAGACCTTTTGTGCGGTCCGCTGGTCGCTCAAGACACAGGCCAGGATTTCCACGCGGGGACCGAAATTCGATTCGAAGCCCTGCTGCATGTCGTCTTCGGTGACGGCCACGCGATCTTCGACCAGCTTCTTCAGTGCAACACTGGGCCAAACGACGTCTTTGACGTAGATGTCATAGGTCGTGTCGCCGTCGCTGGTGACCGATTCGGTCCAGGCTGCCAAGTCGGCTGACCCATCGCTGCGGATGTAGCCATAGCTTTTCGCCGCGCGTGCGATCTCGGCTTGCAGATCCGCTTCGGCGACCGTCTTCTTGGCTTTGGAAAGGGCTTGGGTCAGCAGCTTTCGATTGATCTCACCGTCCAAGACGTCTTTGCCGTGTCGCTTGACACACTCGGCGGCCAATTGGGCGATGCTGATGCGTTGGTTGTTCACGATCGCCGCGACGCCGGGGTACTGTTGCATCAGCTCCGCGTTGCCGAGGACTTTCACCAGGTTGGCGTCCCGTTGCAGTTTCGCGAACAATTCGCTCGCGGCACCCTTCATCTTTTGGTCACGGATTCGGTCGCTGATCTGTTCGCGAATCGTCGGCATCGCCGTCATCGGCGGCGTCGTGGCCGGGATGCGTCGAACGGCTTGTAGAAAAATCCATTGATCGGCCAATTGCATCACGGGCGAGATTTGGTCGTTGGCCAGTGCAAATGCGGCTTCTTCCAGACGGGAATCGCCGGTGTAGCGTCGAATCGGGGGAATCAATCCGCCGACGCTGGCGCTGACCTCGTCCTCGCTGTGCGCTTTGGCGAGTGCACCGAAGGCAGCCGGTGTGGTCGTCGCTTGCTGGTGCAGCTCGCGTGCTCGTTGTTCGTCGGCCACCATGATCATCCGGCACTTCACCGCTTCGCCGTACTGGGCCAAGTACGCGCGATTGAATTCGTCTTCGGTCGGCTCCACTTGATCGGCCACCAGTTTTCGCAGTGCCAACATCGGCCACACGATTTCGCGGCCGTATTGGCCCGGATCAATGTCGCGTTCTTCTTGCAACAGACCTAAATAGTCCGGCACGCTGAAGCCGAACTTGGTCGCCAAACGTTGGATTTCTTGTCCCACTTCGGCTTGCGTCACTTCCAGACCGCGGTCTTTGCAGGCCTGCAGAATCAGCTGGCGGTTGACGATCACGTTGTCCAAAACCGTTTCGCCGTAACGTTCCAAGGTTGCCGTTGAAAGCATTTGGCGGGTGATCGGATCGGCGTTGACCACCGCGACGACCGAATTGCTTTGCTGGCCGACCGCGGACGATACGGACACAGCGGCCGAACAGAAGAGCGCGGCAGAGAAAACGAGGGCGGCAAAAAAGCCTTGGGTGGGAAGGGCGGAGCCAACGGCAAAACGGATGTTGCGTTGCCTATTCGTAGAAACCATGGCGATCACTCCTTTGAATCGTTCGCACGGGTCATGCGTTGCGGGAATCGACCCGGAAAACTACTCGGTCCGGTCGACTGACCCGCGAAAGTAGAAAAATTTCCGTTTCGCCTCAAGTCGAATCCCAATCCTGCCGACCCGCCGCACTGCGGTGGCAAGATTGGCGATCACGTTCGACAATAAGGCTGCATCGCAGATCCTTTCCCGTCCCCATCGAATCCCCCGACGAAGACTCGCCGACGTGCAACGCCCCAACATCATCTTCATCATCACCGACCAGCAACGTTATGACACGATCGCGGAGCTGGGTTATCCGCACGTTCACACGCCCCACCTGGATCGACTCGTCCGCGAAGGCGTCTCGTTCGATCAGTGCCACGTCTCCGCAGCATCCTGCGCCGCCGCCCGCGCCAGCCTGTTCAAGGGATACTTTCCCCACACGACCGGAATCCTCAAAAACGCCGATCGCTGGCGGAGGAGTTGGATCGAGCGGCTCAACGACGCAGGTTACTATTGTGCGAATATAGGTAAAATGCACACCTGGCCGTTTTTGACCGAACTGGGCTTTCACGAGCGATTTGTCGTCGAAAACAAAGACCGCTATCTGGAAGGTCGCTACTTCTTTGACGAATGGGACAAGGCGCTTCGCTTTCGCGGACTGGTCAAGCAGCAACGCGAGCAATACCGCAAACTTCCCGATTACAACGAGTCGCTCGGCGCGTTCGACTGGGAATTGCCCGACGACACCCACCCGGACTTCTTCGTCGGGGACATGGCCAAATGGTGGATCGAGTCCACGCCCAAGAAAGACCCGCTGTTTTTGCAGATCGGGTTCCCCGGACCGCATCCCCCCTACGATCCGGTGCCACGCTATGCCGAACGTTACCTGAAACAGGACTTGCCGTTGATTCCAGTCACCCGAGAGGAACTGGACGGGCAACCTCCGGCGCTCCAAGAGTTGCGGGTTCACAATTCGCAGGTCGACCATGATTCGGTGGTGATGCCGTTGGACGTGGCGCCACAGCAGCGCCAGCGTCAGCGCGCGTATTACTTGGCCAACGTGACGATGATTGACGAAAAGGTCGGCCAGATCATGGCGGCACTCGAAGCGGGCGGTTACGCAGAAAACTCGATCGTGATCTTCACCAGCGACCACGGGGACTGCTTGACCGACCACGGCCAAAGCCAAAAGTGGACGATGTACGAACAGATCACCCGCGTCCCGATGATCGTCTGGGCACCCGGCCGGTTTGATCAGGGCCGGAGGGTCGACGGTCTGGTGCAGCAGATGGACTTGGGGCCGACGATTCTGGAGTGGGCCGGCGTCGACGTGCCCCCGGACCTGGAAGCCGTCTCGTTGGCCGGTGCACTGGAAAACCCCGACTCGTTCCAAGGACGCCCGTTTGTGTATTGCGAACAGGTCAAAGATGCGGTGTTGACCGGTTGTGAGTTCATGACGATGGTTCGTGACAAGACCCACAAGCTGGTCCACTTTCTCGACGAACCCCACGGCCAGCTGTTTGATTTAGTCGCCGACCCCGACGAATTGAACAACCTCTGGGACGAGCCGTCGGCTCAATTGCACCGACGGCGATTGCTCGACGAGTTGCGTGAATGGCGAATCCGCAGCGGCGTGCACACCAAAGACTGGTGCCGCGACCATCGGTAATCGAGGGTGACGCAACCTGCGCTGGTGTGCAGGCAACCGCCGCCCGGTTTCGCTGCGGAGCAGCGAGCGGGATGCGCCTGAAGGCTGGACACCAACGTGCGCTGGTGTGCAGGCTTTAGCCGCCCATTTCGCTGCTCCGCAGCGAGTGGGATGCGCCTGAAGGCTGGACACCAACGTTTGCTGGAGTGCAGGCAACCGCCGCCCGGTTTCGCTGCGGAGCAGCGAGTAGGATGCGCCTGAAGGCTGGACACCAACGTGCGCTGGAGTGCAGGCAACCGCCGCCCGGTTTCGCTGCGGAGCAGCGCGTGAGGATGCGCCTGAAGGCTGGACACCAACGTGCGCTGGGGTGCAGGCAACCGCCGCCCGGTTTCGCTGCGGAGCAGCGAGTAGGATGCGCCTGAAGGCTGGACACCAACGTGCGCTGGGGTGCAGGCAACCGCCGCCCGGTTTCGCTGCGGAGCAGCGAGTAGGATGCGCCTGAAGGCTGGACACCAACGTTTGGCTGGTGTGCAGGCTTTAGCCGCCCATTTCGCTGCTCCGCAGCGAGCGGGAATCGTCTGAACGCTGGTCACCAGCGTGTGCGTCGAAATTCCGTGACAGCACCCAGTCGTGCGGGTACGACCTGGCCGGGTTTCTGCGTAGAATCGTGCGTCGCAACCCTTGCACCCCGACTCGTCCCGTAAACGGAGTTCCCGATGCGTTTTTTCGCCAAGAGTTTGTCGGTCGTCACGCTCGCCGCTTGTGCCTCGTTCTCGCCTGTTGTCGCTGAAGAAAAGTCCGCCGAAAAAGTCTCCGGCATCGACCTGTCGATCTTCAGTGATTCGGTCGCTGCGGGTGACAATTTTTATCGCTATGCCAATGATCGTTGGTTGACCGAAACGGAGATCCCATCGGACAAATCAAACTACGGTATCTTCACCGTTCTGGATGACAACACGCGTGCCCAAGTTCGAACGCTGATCGAACAGGCGGCCGAATCCAACGCGGCGCCGGGCACGCCGAAACAGAAAGTCGGCGATTTGTACGGCAGTGTGCTCGACCTGGAAGCGCGAAACGCCGCAGGGCTCCGCCCGATCGAACCGTTGCTGGCGGAGATCGCGGCGGTCGATTCACAAACCTCGCTGGCTACCACGATCGGCTCGCTGCGCCGCGCCGGCGTCGGAGCGCCGCTGGTTCCCTATGTGTCGATCGACGCCAAAAACAGCGATGCCTACACCGTTTACGTGACGCAATCGGGCCTGTCGCTGCCCGACCGCGACTACTACTTGCTGAACGAAGAACGTTACGTCGAGCTGCGCCACAAACTGCACACGTACATCGCCGATCTGCTGCGGTTTGTCGACCACCCCGACCCCGAGGCGGCGGCGAAATCGATCGTCGACATCGAAAGCAGGATCGCCAAGATTCATTGGACCAAAACGGAAAACCGTGATCCGATCGCCACCTACAACCAACGAACGCATGCCGAAATCGATGCGATGTTGGGGACGATGAAGTGGTTCGATTACGCCCAAGCCGCGGGGATCGACGCCCTCGACACCGTCGTCGTCCGACAGCCGTCCTACATCGAAGCGTTGGCGGAGCTGTTCGACGAGTTTTCGATCGAGCAATGGAAAGACTACTTCACCTACCACACGATCGACGGTTCGGCGTCGGGGCTGAGCGAAACACTCGAGAAACGCCATTTCGATTTCCACGACACGGCGATCAGCGGAATCGACGTCCAGCAACCACTGTGGAAACGCGGTGTGGACGTCACCGGCGGTGTGCTGGGCGAACTGGTCGGCCAGTTGTATGTCGAAAAACACTTCAAACCCGTCGCCAAGAAACGGATGAACGAATTGGTCGACAACTTGATTCGTGCCTTCCGAGGCCGCATCGAGTCACGCGACTGGATGGGCGAAGGGACCAAGAAACAGGCGCTCGAAAAACTGTCCAAGTTCACGACCAAAATCGGTTACCCCGACGAGTGGAAGGACTACGACAAACTGAAAATCGGTGACGGCGTGCTCGGCGATCATTTGTTGGCGTCGGCCCGGTTCGAATACGAGCGTGACCTCAACAAGCTGGGCGGTCCGATCGACCGCAACGAATGGCATATGACCCCGCAAACGATCAATGCCTACTACAACCCGACGATGAATGAAATCGTCTTTCCCGCGGCAATCCTGCAGCCGCCCTTTTTTAACCTGGCTGCCGATGATGCGGTCAACTACGGCGGGATCGGCGCCGTGATCGGTCACGAACTCAGCCACGGGTTCGATGACAAGGGCAGCAAGTTTGACGGCAACGGCAACCTGCGGATGTGGTGGACCGAAGAAGACCGGGCGGAATTCGAGAAACGCGCCGGCGGGCTGGTCGAGCAGTACAACGGTTTCGAAGCGATCGAAGGGAAATACGTCAACGGCGAGTTGACGCTGGGGGAAAACATCGGCGACTTGGGCGGATTGAGTGTCGCCTATGCCGCCTATCGCTTGTCCCTCGGCGACTCCCCCGCTCCGGTCATCGACGGCCTGACCGGTGACCAACGGTTCTTCCTGGGCTGGGCCCAAATCTGGCGACGGTTGTATCGCGACCCCGAATTGGTGCGGCGACTGAACGTCGATCCCCACAGCCCCAGCGAGTTTCGCGTCAACGGAATCGTCCGCAACATGGATGCCTGGTACGAAGCCTTCGAGGTCAGCGAAGACGACGAGTTGTACGTTGCTCCCGAGGACCGCGTACGAATCTGGTAGGTGTTAGCTATTAGCTATTAGCTTTTAGCACGGAGCGGATAGCACGGAGCGGATAGCACGGAGCGGACGATGACTGCGTCGCTGCCGTCGCCAGACGGCGGTCTTGGCAAGACGGGGGTGGCAGAATGATTCTCCCGCATGATTCTGCCACTTCCAATGATTCGGTTATCGAGAACGCGTTGGTAACGAGCGGACGGAGCGACGGCTACTCCTCGTCGCTGGTGCGTCCGGCGGCCCATTTGCGAACGATCCGCAAACGTTCCTCTTCGGATCCGTAGATCAGCGCCATCGCTTCCTCGCCGCCGACGATGTCGAAGGCCGTCAGCACTTCATCTTCGTTGAGCAGTTGCTGGGATTGGAACAAGCGAACTTCGGCGAGCGTTCGCAGATTCAGCCCGCCTCCGCTGGCCAACAGCGACCCGATTCGTTTGCTGGCGATGGCAGGGGTCAAGCTGGGAAGTTCCGTGGTGATGGTTTCCCGATCGATGATTCCGAAGAAATTGGCCAACTGCTCGCCGATGTAGTCCCTGGAGGCCATGTTCTTCGTCCGAGCTTTCTGGGCGAATTCGAGTGAATCAATCGTCTTGGAGACCCCCAGCGATTTGCCGGTCGGCACGTGCAGCAACCGGCAGCGGCTGATGTTTTGGGTGTACTCGCCACGCAGCGGTTTGAGCAGGACATCGAGATGGATGATCAGATCCAAGCCGGCCTTTTGAGCCCGTCGGACGTTGTCCGACGAGTCGCCTTCGCCGAGAAACACGATTCCCGGCCGCCACAGTGGGAGGGAGTCGCCTGCGCTTTCGATCAGCTGGACAAACTCTTCGGAGACCGTTTCCACGCTGCCCGATTCGGCGGTGACATCCGTCATCGCTCGACCGAAGTCGCCCTGGGTGTAACGTCGATCAAACTCTTCGCCCAGGATGGTGGTCACCATTCCCAAGGTGTTGGATAGGCTCGTTTCGGCTTCTTCGCTGAGCATGGTCACGTCGAGGGCGGCGAGCCTGTCGGCCGGACTCAGGGCGGCCGGGGCAGCGGCACGCGTGCGGGCACGGCCGGAGCCCATCATCATCATTTCCTGTTCGTACATCTCATCCATGCCGTCCATGTCTTCCATGCTATCCATGTCCTCCATGCCCTCCATGCCCGGTCCGCCACTGCCGCGGGGGCCACGACTTCCGCCGGGCACGCCGAAATCTTCTTCCATCCCAAAGTCATCCATGCCGGCTTCCATCCCGCTGTCGTCGAAGCCGCTGCCGAATCCGCCGCGTCCGGCCGGATTGACGTCACCGATCGGTTGCGGATCGGTCGCGTCGCCGCGCACGGCGTACGAGATGCCCCAACGCAATTGCCACGTCGGGCGTTTCATCAGGGGGCTGTACTTGACCAGTTGAAGCTGGTTCTGGGCCGATTCGTACTCGGCGACGATGTGGCCAAAGTAAAGCCGCATGGCCAGTTCGTGTTTGCCTTTGGCGTAGGCCACGATGGCATCGTTGAGCAACACGGGGCCGGCTTGGACCGGCGGCGCGGCAGCCGGATCGGCCAAGGTCGCGAAATTCGTCGATTCAAACGCCGAAGTCAGGGCTGCGGAGAGCCGTGCGGCGACCAGGTCTTGGGTGGACATGCCGCGTCCCGACCGGGAGCGTCCACCCGGACCCGACGATCCGTACATGTCGGAGTCGTATTCCTCCATGCCCATTTCCATGTCCATCTCGTCTTCGTACCCCTCCATCCCCATCTCGTCCTCGTAGCCTTCGGTTTGGGCATGTGCGGGGGGGGCGGAGTAGGCGATCCCGGCCAGGGCGATCGCGATCACGACCAGCGGCATTGCCGCGGCCTTCGGCAAACAAAACAGGTACCCGAACCGTTGCGGAACGTTCATCAAAAGAGTAGCCATGTGCGATCTCGTCAGAAGTTGCGACGAAGGAGACGGCCGACCGTCCCTCATCTGCGGGGCTGAAGTCTGCGGGGCGGAGCCACGATTGACGCGTTAAAAGTGGTGCCTCAATCGGCTCAAAAGCGGTCAATTTCTCAACCGCAATTGCCGGTTACAGCGTATCATAGACGCCTTCAGCGGCGAGTGTTGCATCTCCACCAAGTTGGGAGAATGTAAAAAAGTTTCTCAATGTGCAGAAAAACACCCCCCTCGGTGGGAACCAATCGCCAAACGATCAGTCGAAGTCAACGCTGAGGTCTCGGCATCGAGCTGTGCGCGCGGGCAGCTGAACCCGCACGGGGTGTGCCGAACCTTCCACCATTTAGGAATTCACCGGAACGAAATGGGATCCCGCCGGCGATCAACGAAAGGTAGCAACGCGAGCAATCGTTCGCGTCGGTTGGATGCTGGAATTTCCCAGCAGGAGGGTGGCGACGAATCAGCCACCGGCGAACGCGAGTTGAAAAAGGCGCGGTCGTCACGCCGTCGTCGTCGACTGATTTTTGAAAGTCTGGGACAGCGGCGTCTGCTGGCGGTCATCAGCGGGTCGGTCTACCACGACCTCGACGGCTCGATGCGTCCGGACCCTTCGGAAGTCCGGCTCGACTCGCGACTGGCGTACATCGATGCCAACGAGAACGCCAACCTGGACCCGGGCGAACCCTACGCGATCGGCGATGACCAGGGCCAGTTCCGGTTCGACGATCTGGCGGCCGGGACGTATCCGGTGCGGTTGTTCGACGGATCGCAGCAGCAACGACAAACCTTTCCGGTGGGCGCCGTGCAGACGCCGTTGCCGGCGTCGTTTCAATCGCCCATCGATGCGATCCTGGCCGGCAATCAGCTCGGCGTGTTGACCGAGGACACGCTTGTGCAGGTCGATACCGCTGGCACCCGAACGTCACAGGTCCCCCTGAGCTTTACCGCGACGGCACTGGTCACCGCCACCGCCAACGGCCCGACCGGTGGGGTTTCGGCGTCGATCATCACCGGCACCTTCGCCGAAGTCGGACAACAGCGATCAGGCATCTGGTTGGTGCCGGCCGGCGGCGAAGGTCCGCGTTTGATCCAATATTCGGCCGACCCGCGTGCGTTCGCAGCTCCCCAATCCGCCGTCGGAGCCGACGGCAATGGCGTCGTGATCGCTGCCGGCAGCGAACAGGGCGACCCCGGTACGATTCATACGCTGCGGATCACGCCGTCCAGCTCCGGCGACCTGCCGGTTTACGCACAAGTCACGCCGACCCGTGTCACCGTCCCGGCCAGCACCCAAGTGCTCGCGTCGGTCCACTCGGTCGATCTGTCGACAGCTCCCGGAGAAATCGGCAGCCGCAGCGTGATGGCGTGGCCTCAGGTCGCGACGACCGGCTCGATGGCCGCCGGCGAGGACGGTTTCACGCCGGCATTGATGGCGACGTTGTGGAGCAACGAAGCGGCCAGCTGGATCTCCGGCACCGAAACGGTAATCGTCGGCGCGACGGAGTTGCTCAGTTTCGATGATGCCTTGGGACTGCTAGCGGTGCGTTATTCCGAAGGCGACGTGGGCATCCTGGATGTCGACGCCGGCTTCGCCCCCCTGCACCGCTTTGCCCCAATGCCCGGCCCGTCCAGTTTCATTCCCGGACAAGAGGCCATTGCGACAGTCACCTCCCGCGATTCGGGCTTTGTGCTGTTGCTACACGACATCCGCGACGGCGAGCTTTTGACGAGCCTTCCGATCGAGACCGAATCGATGGGCAATCCGGTCGGCATTGTCCCAGGTCCGTCGCTGGATTCGTTGTTCCTGCTGGGTGACTCCGGAACCTCATCGGTCAAGTTAAATCAACCGGTGGCGCACCGCGTCGTGGTGGAACGTGACGACGACGAGGTCGAGATCGAATTCGGCGTGCAAGTCGATGGCGAGAACGACCATCCGAGCGTCCCCGATCGATTCAATGCGTCCATTCGCGAAGACGCGACGTTCGAAATCGATGCGTCTGAAATCGCCGCGTTGGTTGCCGACGCCAATCGAGACCGGCTGATTTCATTGATCGTTGAAGAACCCGCCCACGGTTCGGTCACGCTCCGTCCCGACGGCGGCCTGAAGTACCAGCCCGATGCCGACTACAACGGCATCGACTCCTTCTCTGTCCGGTTCCACGACGGACAAGCCCCCTCCCAGCCGATTCAATTCAGCGTCTCGATCGCCCCCCAACCCGATCTGCCGCGCGGCATCCGACTCCTCGGTGACGGTGTCCCCGAGCACGCCCAAGGCCGCTACGAAGTCGGTGCGCTTCACATCGACGACGCCGACATCAACAACGACTACGACCTGGAAGTCTACGATCCGCGTTTCATGATTGAAGACGGCATGCTGGTGTTCGTCAACGGAGGCCTGGACTACGAGGTCGAACCAGAGATCTATCTGCTCGTGGCGGGATTTGACCGCGACGCCGGACAGTACTTCAGCCACGACCTGGTGGTCCCGGTCCTGGATGAAAACGATCCGGTCATGGATCTGATGGCGTACTACACGATGGTGATGGAGAACGACGAACAAGCGTTCGTGGCCGAATTGGAAGCGTTCGACCAGGATCGCGGTCAGACCCTGACCTTTTCGGTCGATGACGAGCGATTCGTCGTCCACGGGGACCGACTTTCGCTCAAGGAAGGTGAATCGATCGACTACGAAGCCGAATCCGTGGTCGTTCTGACGGTCACCGCCAGCGACAATGCGGGAAGCACCACGTCGACCGAGATGCGCGTCCCGATCGTGGATGTCCCCGAAGCGGTCACCGAAATCACCTTGTCCAACCAGACGGTGATGGAACTCGAATCGGGGGCGGAGGTCGGGGATGTCCATCTCGATGGTCTCGCGGCCGCTGACAGTTACGAACTGACCGTCGACGATCCACGTTTCGAAATCGACGGATCACAGCTGAAACTCCTGGACGATCGATTCGTCCGTCGCTCGGCCGCTGAACAGATCGAACTGACGATCACCGCCCAAGACACGTCGGCCGTCTTCGATGCCGTCACGGCCACGTTTGTGATCGAAGTCCTGGAGAACGAAACGCCATTCCACAACGATGACAATCCCTACGACGTCGACGGCAACGGAACCGTGACGCCGCTCGACGCACTGGCCATCATCAATTATCTGAACATTTATGGTCCCGGTCCGGTCGGCCCCGGTGACCCCGGCTACGGATACGACGTCAACGGCGACGGACAAGTCACCGCGCTGGATGCCTTGCTGGTCATCAATATTCTCAACACGCTCCAGAACGGCGGAACCGTCGGCGGCAGCAACCACAGTCCCGCGACCGGGCCAGATGCTGGTGATTCCAACGACCAAGGGACCGCCGAAAATTCTCCTGCCGACCGCGCCCCGTCCGGCTTGCCCTTGCAAAACACACCCTTGGTGAACGCACCACAGGCTGACCCATCACAGGGCGGCGAAAACCAGAACACCAGCGGCCCGATCAACGATGCACCGGCCATCGCCGGCACGTCCGCAAATCGATCCGCGATCGTCACCACAGCTGATGCGACGTTGACGTATGAGCAAACGATCCAAGCAACCGATTGGCTTCACCAGATCCGGGACGAAGACCAGAACCCCGAACTGACTCGTGCCATCGACGAGCTGATCACGTTGCTCGATGAATCGAAGGAGTGATCAGGGCGCCTCGGACGTCTTGCCCAGGATTACCGACAAGTACGGTCGTTTGGCGTCGGCGAACAGCCATGGTTTGACGCGGTAGCGAATTCGAGTCTTTTGGGTGGCTTTCATCCAGAACGTCCGCTCGACTTCACGACGCAGTTCCACGGATTTGTCCAGCTTTCGTTTTAAGCTGGACGCCCGGGGCATGTCCGCCCAAAGTACGATTTCCAGCGTCACGCCGGGTTCACGCAGCTTCGACACCGCTTCGGAAATCAGCTGGACGGCGTGCAAGCTGAGTTTCCCGGTGGCCGCATCCGGTGGCTCGAACGAATCGAACACGACCTGGTCTTCGATTTTCGGCAGCGCGTCCAGGTCCAACTGCGATTCCAACTCGGTAAGGAATTTTTGGAATTGCTCTTTCTCGCGGTCGATGACCCGCTGGTGTTCGTTGACGTCGTCGGGGCCGACGTTCTTATCCGACTTGTCCTCCATGTTCTCCGCCAGGGCATAGATCGGCTTTTGCGCTTCTTGCTGAATCACCTCGTTGGAGCGGCTGCCACTGAGATGACCGGGTTGGCCGGAGCTGGAGAATGCGTTGACGAAGGAGCCGGTACCGGAGTGCATGTTCGCCCCGGTCTGTTCCTTGGCCAATGAATTGAGCACGATAAAAAACGCCAGCAGTGCCGTCATCGTGTCGCCGAACGAAACCAGGTACGCCTTGCTGGGAACGCTCGGCGCCAGCTTTTTCCGTTTGCTCATCGGTTGCCCTCGTATTTTTCAATCACGATTCGAACCATTCGCGAAGTCACGTTGTCGGCGACGCTGGTTCCGATTTGCCCCGGACGGGCGCGTTCGACGTGGTACAGATGGTCTGCCAGCGCACAGACCCGCTGGTCCATGTCACGGTCCGAGATTTCGAACGTGCAGTGAATGCTAAGCGACCTCAATTGAGCAGACAACTTGGCGGCGACTTGCATCCCGCGTTGGGTGAGTTTCAGATTGCGATCGACCAGTTTGTCCAGCGGCATTTCAAAGGCGTAGGACTTCATCACGTCCTTTTGACTGGCCTGTTCGCTGACTGCTTCCAAACCGCGTCCGATCGCTTTGGTCGTCATTTCTTTTTCGATCGGCGGCATTTCGCTGCCCTGCATCGCGATCCGAGCCGCCCGCGGACGGATCCGTTGGCTCCACGAGTTGCGATCCAACTTGTCATGCTCATGACCCGCCACACCCGTCGCTCCGGCAGCGCCGAACACGCTGGCGGTGACCTTTTCAAACCGCTCCGGCTCGGTCGTGGCAAACGTCAACAACAGAATAAAGAACGTCATCAACAGCGTGATCACGTCGCTGTACGTCATGAACCACGCCGGGATGTCTTCCGGCGGGTCGTCTGGGGTATCGCTCGCCATCGGTCTAAGCCTTTGCCAAAATCGATCGGCGAGATTTCGGAGACAGGAACCCGAGTAGTTTTTCTTCGACCACCCGTGGACTCTCGCCTTCACCGAGCAGGGCGATGCCGCGAATGATCAATTCACGAATCATCGTTTCTTCCTGGTTGCGCGTTTCCAGCTTTCCGGCCAGCGGAATACAGACCACGTTGGCGATCAATGCTCCATAGAGTGTTGTCAACAACGCGGTCGCCATCCCGCCACCGATCTTGCTGGGGTCGTCCAACGAGCGAAGCATCTGGACCAGACCGATCAGGGTGCCGATCATGCCGAACGCGGGCGCGGCTGCACCGGCCGAGTCGACGATCTTCTTGCCCGTCACGTGCCGTTGCTCGATGTACGCCAGTTCGGTTTCCAGCGTCCGCGCGACGTCTTCGGCCGGGACGCCGCTGATCAGCGATTCCAAGCCCCGTCGCATGTAGTCGTCTTTGATCTCGGCGGCTTGATCTTCCAATGCTAGCAAGCCGTCTTTACGAACGACTTCGGCGAACTTTTTGAATTGCGCGATGGTTTCCTGGGCGCTGGGCAACTTGAACAGGAAGCACTTCAAGATGACGCCGAAGGCGCCCAGGTTGTACTTGAGGGGAAAGTTGATCAGGGAGGCCGCCGTCGCACCCCCGAATACGATCATCATGCTGGGGGGATCGATGAACGGCCCCAGGCCGCCTCCACCCATCGCGATCGAGGCCAGAATCAGACCGAACCCCAGGATCAGTCCGATGATTGTTGCGATATCCATTACAGCCGAGTTCTCCCCCGCGACACCGAATTGCCGCCCCTTAGTGTTCGCAGCCGGGGCCCGTGCGGAGGCATCCTGGTCTGCGTTGGAATCGAGTATCAAAACCGTCTTTCGATTCTTAGTTCACCGGTAGAGATCGACCGAATTGCCATCGACTCAGCCCCACAGGATGGCCTAATTGAGGGAACACCCTCACCGACAGACGGCGCCGAGACGGGGTTTCGCCAACATTCTCCGCAACTTGTCCTTAACCCGGACAGCTTAACAGGCCGATACAAACGGTATGTCTGGAATATTTTACCAAATGGATCTGTTGGGCTCGGCCGTCAACGCTTCGGAAAAAAGCCATCGCGTTGTCAGCCAGAACATCGCTAATGTCAACACGCCTGGATACAAGACCAAGCGTTTGGAATTTGAGCGTTTGTTGGCTCAGCTTCAATCCTCCGAGGCCAAGGACGGGGCTGGCACTGAATTGCCGGTCAAGGATTTGGAGGGATTGGAAGAGCGGGTGGACGGGAACAATGTCAACTTGGAGAAGGAAGTGGCGGAACTGAAGGAGAACGCGTTGGCGTTTCAAGCCTTTTCGCACTTACTGGCATCCAGGGTATCCACCATGCGGCGTGCCATTTCAGGCTAGGGGTGGTTTTGAGAGTTACCCCGACAATCAAACACAGTGACGAAGGAACGCATTGATGGTTCGATTTCCAACGATTGACATCGCCGCCTCCGGCCTCGCCGCCGAGCGGTTTCGGATGGAGGTGACGGCCAACAATATCGCCAATGCCGGCACCACGATGACGGACACCGGCGAGCCCTACCGTCGACAGGCGGTGGTGTTTGCTGCGGGGCTGGATCACGCCCATGGAAAACATGGCAGTGCGGCGATGCACGGGGTCGAAGTGGTCGGCGTCGAAGGCGACAGCAGCGAATTTCCGACCCTGTACAACCCGGCGCACCCACACGCCGACGAGAACGGCTTCGTGAAACTCTCCAACGTCAAGATTCCTGAAGAAATGGTGGACCTGATCACGGCCAGTCGCTCCTACGAAGCGAACTCCAAAGCGATCAGCGTCTTTAAAGAGATGGTCGAACAAACGCTCACACTGCTCCAAGGAGGCCAGTGATGTCTGCCCTGCCCCCCATCGGTCCGAATCCGTTGGCCACCAACCCCGTCACCACGACGGGGTCGCCCAACATCGCCTTCCCCACCGCGGTCGAAAAGCCCGAGGCGGGGGATCGCAATCTGTTCATGGACCTGATGGCCCGTGCCAACGAAGACCAGATCCGATCCGAAGAAGCGATCCAAGGCCTGGTCTCGGGTGAAAACCAGGACGTCCAGCAAGTCGTCATGGAGGTCGTCAAGGCCGAGATGTCGTTTCAAGTCTTTATGGAAGTCCGCAACAAAATCGTCGATTCCTACAACGAACTGATGCGCATGCAATTCTAGCCAACCCCCTGCAGTTTTAGACGACCTTCGTGTTACCTCCCAAACGCGACTTTCGCTTGCTTGATTTGCCTTGAACGTTATCCAGCCCTATATCGATGCCCTCCTGAATATCTGGCGGCACAGCTCTCCTTCAGCAAGGATCGGAATCCTGCTGTTGGCGGTGCTGTGTGCGGTCACCGTTGGAGGCGTGGGCTATTGGTCGGTCCAACCCAGCTACGTCGTGCTGGTCAGCCAGGCCGAAGGGGACCAAGTCGATCGTGTGATCAACGCCTTGGACAAGGCCGGGATCGATTACCAGCTCTCCGGAGCCGGCGGGAATCTGTTGGTCGACAAACGCGATTTCGCCAAAGCCCGTTTGTTGGCACGCACCAATGGCGTTGCAGACGCCGGGGCCGTCGCCGATCTGCCCATGGGGGGTGCGTTCGGCAGCCCGACCGAACGCCGCAACCGAGCGCGTTTGCAAAAGCAACAAAGCCTCGCCTCGACGATCAAGAAACTCGAGATCGTCGAAAACGCCGACGTGCACCTGAACATTCCCGACAAGGGCCCGTTCGAACGCAAAACCTCTCCGCCCTCGGCCAGCGTCATGCTGACCCTGCGTTACGGAGCCCGGTTGAACGACCAGCAAGCCGCGTCGATCGCTTCCTTTGTCGCCTATGCCGTCGAAGACCTGCGTCCCGAAGCCGTTCAAATCACCGACCGAGACGGTCGCAGCTATACCGTGCCGGACGAGCAGGCACAGCAAATCGGTAGCCAAGTCGAGTACATCGCCGAGGCCGAACGCAAACTGGCCCACAAGGCCGAATCGCAACTGCTGCAGTTCCTTGGCTATGGCAACGCCAGTGTCCAAGTCAGCTTGGACATGACGTTCACCCAGGGTTCGACCAAAACCACCAAATACGACGCCGACGGCGCCGTCCCCAGCCAAGAGGACTTGATCTCCGAAACGACCACCAACACCGCCCCGGCCGCCGTCGGTGCCGCGGGAGTTGCGTCCAATTTGAATTCACGCAGGGGGGCGACCGGCACCAGCAACATTCTCAACAAGACCGAAAACGTCAAAACCAGCTACCTGGTCCCGATCACCGAAGAAACGCAAGCCAATTCCACGCCCGTCCGCAATTTCCTCAGCGTCAGTGTCCTGGTCAACTCCGAAGCCAACGGCATCAAGGGCGAAGACGGCGCGTTGACGCCGGGGCTGAACGAAAAAGTCAGCGCGATTGTCAAGAATGCGGTCGGTTTTCGCGACGACACCGACACCATTTCCGTCGAAATCCTGCCATTTCCCGAGCCCTTGCTCACCATGACGGCTCCGGAAAGTACGTTTGACTGGACCAAGATCACGTCGATTGTTGAAAAGGCATCACTTGCGATTGCCGCCCTGCTGGCCTTTGTGTTAGGCCTCATGCTGCTTCGCCGGTTCGGACCGGCCAGCAAACCGGGCGGCATCGGAGCCGATCAACAAATCGACGGTACCCGCCTGGAAAACGTCAGCGAATTGTCCCGGATGATCAAAGAAAACCCCGAAGTGTTTGCACAGGTCGTTCGATCTTGGTCCGGAGCCGATTCCGATCGAGATTCCGATAAACGCAACGCCGCGTGACCACAGGAGGGTTGGCAACGATGAAGATGATGTTGACTCGACCCGAGCGTCTCGCGCTGCTCTTGCACCTGATGGGGGACGAGGCCACCGAGATGGCCCGGCAAGATCTCTCCGGCGAAGCCTTGGACGAACTCGATCAGGCACTCAAGGACTTTGAGTCCTATCCGCCCAGTCAGGAAGAAGTCGATATGGTCCTCGGCGACTTTGAAGACTACTTCCACATGGCTCTGCAGACGGTCGATAAAAAGGACCCCACGCCGGAAGACGAGCAGCACGACGACGACGGCCCCAAGATCCTGCAGATCGCCGAAGAAAGCTTTGACGTCGAAATCGAACCGACCAAACGCTTCACACCGCCAAAATTGACCGGCGACACCGTTCGCGATCTCAACTTGATGCACCCCTATCAAGTCGCCCAGGCGCTCAAGAACGAAAACCCGGTCGCCACCGCGATCGTGCTGCGCAAACTGGCCAACGAACACGCCGCGAAAACACTCGAATTCCTGCCCGAAGCGGTTCGCCCCAACGTGTTCCTGCAACTGGCCCAGCCGCTGACCGTTTCATCGTTGATCCAAGAACGTATTCTCGCCAAAGCACTGCAGTTGTCGCTCCAGGTCGAAGAGCGTGAGACCGAACAGGAAACCACCTCCCAAATGGCGAACCTGATGCGTTCGCTTCCCAGGGCGCTCCGCAAACCGATGCTCGACGAACTGGAAAAACGCGACAGCGACCTGGCCGAAACCGTTCGAAATCAACTCTACCGCTTCGAAGACATCGAGAAACTCGGTGACCGAGACCTGCAAAAACTGCTCGGACAATGCCAGACCGATGCCCTGGTCTGTGCCCTCCAGCAGGTCGATGAATCCTTGCTGACGTTCATCTTGTCCAACATGTCCAAACGGGCCAAAGAGTCGCTGCAAGAGGAAATGGAATTCAAGACCAACGCGACCGAAGAGGAAATCATGGAGGCACGGGGCTCGATTGCCAAAATCTTGGCCGGCCTGTGCGAAGCCGGTGAGGTGAAAATCGATTGATATGGCTGTGATTCAAATCCCCTTCGATCAATCCCTGGCCAACGTCACCGTCGCACGCGGCCCACTTGCGATGCCGTCGACCAGTGGCGTGTCCAGCGCCGCGATGAATGTCTCGGCGAATGCTCCGGCAGCATCAAATCCGAACGCCCGGTCCGCCGCGGAGTCCCGCGACGACATCGCCGCCTCCGCACTGAAGACACTGCAATCGATCGAGCAGCAACTGCAGCACCTCGACGCCAAACTCAATGAAGAGTTTTCCTCAATCGGTGTGCAGCTGACCGCGGCGGCCACGCAATTGGCCAAACAGGCTCTCGGCAGCGACAGCAGCCTTGTCGAAGAACGCGTCGCACACTTCGCAAACATTTTGCTTCGCCAAGTGCACCCCAGCCAATCCGCGGTCATCTTCGTGAACCCGGACTGTGTCACGCCGTTGGAATCCTGGTTGTCCCAAGTGGAGTACGAGGCGATCGAGATTCAAGCCGATGCCACGGTCCAGCCGGGCGACTGCCGAATCGAATCCAACGGCAAGGGGTTCCTCGCGTCACTGGAATCGTTCCTCGACGCCGCGGGGAAACAGATGTCGATGATCAGGGGAGACGCCTAGCATGCTGACGTCGACGCTGCGAAACGACCAATGGCTTCAAGCGACCGGGCGCTTGCAAAGCGTCGAAGGCCGGATGTGTGCGACCATCGATGCCGGGCTCGGTGAGCTGGTGCAAATCACCTCGTCGACCGGTCAGAGCGTGTTGGCCGAAGTGATCGGGTTCAACGACGACAAAGCGCAGTTGATGCCGTATCATTCCGGCGTCGATTTTCAACGTGGCAACGTCGTGGTGTCCACCGGCAAACGCATGCGTGTCCCTGTCGGTCGCCAACTGCTCGGACGTGTCATCGATTCGCTGGGACGCCCGATCGATTCACTCGGTCCGATCCATTGCGACGCGACGGCCGAACTGCACTTTGAATCACCCGATCCACTGACACGTCCGCTGATCCGCCAGCCTTTCGTCACCGGCGTCCGTTCGATCGACGGGTTGCTGACGATGGGCCAAGGCCAACGGGTCGGACTGTTCGCCGGCAGCGGTGTGGGCAAGAGCACACTGTTGGGCGAGATCGCCAAACACGCCTTATGCGACATCAACGTCGTCGCCATGATCGGCGAACGTGGGCGAGAGGTCCGTCCCTTTATCGAAGACACGCTGGGAAAAGAAGGCCTGGCCCGATCCGTCGTCATCGTCTCGACCTCCGACCAGCCGCCTTTGGCCCGGATCCGTGCCAGCGAATCCGCCGTCGCGATCGCCAGTTGGTTTCGCTCGCAAGGCATGAACGTCCTGTTCATGCTCGACAGCCTGACCCGTTTGGCACACGCACAACGCGAACTCGGGCTGCTGCTCGGCGAACCGCCCACGTCTCGCGGCTACACCCCCAGCGTGTTCCAGAAGATGGCCCAGTTGCTCGAACAGCTCGGGACCAGCGACAAGGGCGTCATCACCGGTTTACTGACGGTGCTGGTCGACGGCGACGACATGAACGAACCGGTCGCCGATTCGGCGCGGGCGATCCTGGATGGACACATCGTTCTGGATCGAAAACTCGCCCACGAAGGCCACTTTCCCGCGATCAATGTGCTCAAGAGCGCCAGCCGGCTGTTCAAAGAGGTCACCGACAAACCGCATCAGCAGCAAGCCGCCAGCATCCGCCGGGTCTTGGCAAAGTACTTCGAAGTCGAAGATCTGATCCAAATCGGCGCCTACCAAAAAGGCGCCATGCCGGATTCCGATCGCGCGATTGAGACCTACCCCGAGGTCAACCGGTTCTTGCGACAGGCCATGGACGCACCGAGCACCTTGGCGTCGACCCAAGCCGGTCTCAGTAGGCTGCACCAACTGATCGGGCAGCCACAATGAGCGAATTAAAGAAAAAGATCGATCGAATTCGTCGCATTCATTCGCTGGAAACCAGCCAGTTGAATGTTTTGATCGGAGAACTCGCTCGCATCGATGCGATGTTGGCGTCGCACCAAAAACGACTCGATGAATTCGAAGCGCTAAAACGGCAGGGACTGGAAATCAACCAGGACTGTTCGATTGAATCGCTCACGCAAACCAATCTCTGGATCGACAGCATCGATCGTTCCATCAAAATCGTCCGCGAAGTCCTCTCCAAATGCGAATCCGAGCGTGCCGAGGCGCGTTCGCGCGTGATGGATCAACGCACGCGGGTTCGCGGACTGGAAATCCTGATGGACCAGCGAAGGCTCGAATTTGATGCAGACGCCATGACGCAACAAATGTTATTGGCAGATGAAAACGCGCTTAAAAAGTACGCAAGGAATTAGAACATGAAAGCGATCATTACGGCGATGATTACCTGCGCCGTCATTTTCGGCTTGTCTGCCGGTGCAACCCAGTTCCTGCTCAAAAAGACGCCCGCCGATCTGGAAGCCACCGACTCGGCCGATCCGACCGAACCGCGGGGCGAACTCGCCGCCGACGAGGCGATCGATCCCCAGGGGGATGCCGTCCCCGTCTCCTTTCGCCCCGATAACAACGTCTCGGTCGAAGCCGTGCTGCAGATGAGCGACTCGATCAAACGCATGGAGCAGGAACTCGCCGAGCGCGAAGAACGCGTCAAACGCGACGAGATGAGGGTCAAATTGATCTTCGATGACCTGGCCACCGAACAGGACGAATTGCGTGCGTTCAGCGAAGGCATCGACACCAAATTGGACATGCTGAGCCGGATGACCGAAGAATTGAAATCGACCTTGTCCGACGTCGAACAGAAAAAAACAGAACTCGAAAAACTGACCAAAAAGGCGGACACCAAGAAGGTCAACACGGTGTCCAGCGCTGACACCCAAGCCGATGAAGTCAAAGGCTGGTTCGAAGGCCTGCAACCCGAACAGGCCGCCGAATACATTCGCGAGTTTTCCAACAACGGCAAGATGGGCTTTGCCGCTTCGCTGCTGCAGAAGATGCCCGACCGCCAAAAGTCGAAGATCCTGGGCGCCATGAACGACCCCATTCTGGTCGACCAGTTGATCGAAGCCTTGACAAACAAATAGCAACCGGATCCAAGGATGGAAATTGAAGACGTCGTACTGATCGGTCGTGAGTTTTTCGCGATGGCGTTGCTGCTGACCGCGCCGGTCGTCGTGGTCAGCCTGGTTGTCGGCTTGCTGATCAGCATCGGCCAAACCGTCACCAGCATCCAGGAACAAACACTCTCGTTTGCACCCCGAATCGTTTGCGTGGTCTTCGTGCTGATCTTCATGTCCAACTGGTACCTCGTCACGCTCCAGAACTACACGCTGGGCTTGATGACACAAATGGTCGAATTTGTGAAATGACCGGCGACGTTGTCCTGTTTTTATTGGTGCTCGCCCGCGTCTCGGTATTCGTTGCGTTTTTTCCGCTGTTCAGCAAAAAACAACTTCCCAATCAGGTCAAAGCGGGACTGGCGACAGCGCTCTCTGTTTTTTGGTTGGCCGACGCCAAGAACGTGATGCCCCAACTATCACTCGACGACGTCGGCAGCTTGCTGTTCTTGTTCCTGGTGTTCAAAGAGATTTGTATCGGCTTGTTACTCAGCCTGGTGCTGGGGCTGTTCTTTTGGCCGGCGCGAATCGCCGGGTCTTACATCGCCCAGGAACTCGGGCTCTCCCTCGCTGCGATCAGCGATCCGGGCAGCCAGGATTCGTCAACGCTGGTCTCACGCGTTTTCGAAGCCTTTTCGATGCTGTTGTTCTTTTCTCTCAATCTGCATCACTTCATCATCCTCTCGCTGCACCTTTCGTTCAACGAGACGATGACGCGGGTGGGCCTGCTCGAATTGCCCACCGAAGAATTGGTGACTGCCTTCAATCGGACCAGCGATTACGGGCTGTTGATCGTCGCGCCGCTGATGGTGCTGCTGATGCTGGTCACGCTGGTCCTGGCATTTCTCAATCGTGCCGCGCCGGCCATGAATCTGTTTTCGGTCGGCATGTCGATCCGCGTCGGTTTCGGCGGCCTGTTGCTGTTTCTGTTTTGCCCGATCCTGTTCGGTGCGGTCGAAATCTATTTCTATCGCGTGCAAGAAGACATCGAATACCTGATGCAATCGTTGTTGGGGTGATCGATGGCCGAGAATCAAGATCGCGATCAGAGGACCGAGGAAGCAACACCGCAGCGGTTGCGCAAAGCCCGCGAGGACGGCCAAATCGGGTTCAGCGCGGAGCTGGTCGGCGGAGTGATTCTGGCGACGACCGCGTTTTTCTATTGGTCCTTGGGAGATTGGTTCTTTGGCACCCTCACGGGATCGATCGAACACCGCATGACCGAATTTGAGGAAGTGGTGGTTGATCCTCGTCTGCTGGTCAAAGCCTTTATCGACGAAACCCTTCGCATCGGTGCGGCCGTGATGGCGATTGTCGCTCCCCTGGGCATTCTCGCGGCAGCCACCGGACTGCTGCAAACCAGTTTCAACCTCAGCTTTAAACCCTTGGAATTGAATGTCGACAAACTGAGCGTGATCAAGGGGTTCCAGAAAATCTTCTCGATGCAGAGCGCCGTCCGCGGAGCACTTTCGCTGGCCAAAGCCGCCGTCATCGTCGCCATCGCCGTGTTTGTCGGTCAATCAAAGATCGACCAGATCACGACCTCCGGATTCGGTTCGATTCAAGAACTGATGTTCTTTCTCGGCGGATTGTTGGTCCAATGCTCACTGGCCATCGCCGCCACGATCACCTTCATCGGCATGGTCGACTTGGGATTCCAAAAATGGAAACACCTGGAAGACATGAAGATGAGCCGGCAAGACATCAAGGAGGAACACAAATCGTCCGAGGGTGATCCGATGGTTCGGGCACGGATCAAACAACTGCAAGCCGAAATGGGGCGTAAGCGGATGCTTTCGGACGTGCCCAAGGCATCCGTCGTCATCACCAACCCGACCCACTTCGCCGTCGCGGTTCAATACGACCGCGACAACATGGAAGCACCGATCGTGATCGCCAAGGGAGCGGACTTCGTGGCGAAAAAGATCATCGCGATCGCCAAGGAAAACGGTGTGCCCGTGGTCGAGAGAAAACCGGTGGCGCGATTCCTGTTCAAGAATGTCGAAATCGGCAACGCGATCCCGTTCGAGTTGTACCAGGCGGTCGCCGAAATCCTGAACTTCGTCAATCGCATGCGTTCGGCGATCTAACGCTTCAACGCGATCAGGTCAGCACACGTGCGTTGCGAAGGGGCAACGCGGCGACTCTTGCCTACGCGTCCGGGCTAACGTCCTCGCCACCGCCCAGGAACGCCGGGCGAATGCCCATCAACCAGGCCGTCGCCAAGGCGCTGACCGGCGCCAGGAAGCTCAGCAACGCGCCCATCTTGACGGAGTCTTGGATCGGACCCGGATTCGGGAATGCAGCGGTCGAGACGAACAGGGCCACGGTGAACCCTAAGCTGGCGATGCAACCGATCACTGCGACGTGTTTGAGGTTCATTCCGCCGGGCAAATCGAGTTTTAACACGCGAACGGCGAAGTAGCTGAAAGCGAAAATCCCGAGGGGTTTGCCCACGAACAGCCCCATGGTCACCAGCCAGGTTCCCGCGCCGACACTCGACAACACCACGCCGGCGTTGACCAAGGCGAACAGACCCAAGATCAGCTCGACGGGTTCTTTCCACCAATGCTCGAACTGGTTCAATGTATCTGTTTCTTCACCGGTTTCGGCAAACAGTCCCGCATCAGTGTTCGCGTGGGGCAAGGTGGCGATGATCGGCACCAAACCGAGTGCCGCGTGAATGCCGGCCATGTAGAACGAGATCCAACTCATGATTCCCGGGATGGCCAAATACCACCAGAAATTTCGTATCCCGCTGCGTTTGAAACCCAAGCCTGTCGTGACGGCGATCGCCGTCAGGCCCAACCACGCGAGGTTGACCTCGCTGGACGGATAGAACACCGCCAAGATCGCCAGCCCCAAGGCATCGTCGGCAATCGCCAACAGCAGCAAGAACGAAATCGCCGGATGCCCGTTGCCGAAGATCAAACGCGCAATCAGATAGCTGAAGGCAATGTCGGTCGCACAGGGGATCGCCCATCCGTTTCCAAGTTCGGAGTATTGCCCCACGGCAACGGCACCGACCAGATAGACCACCGAAGGACCGACCACACCGCCGGCGGTTGCCAACAGGGGTGTCGCGGCGGTCCGCATGTTGGAGAGTGCCCCACCGGGCAAAATCGATTCCCAAACTTCTTTGGCGGCAATGGCAAAGAACAATGCCATCAGAATATCGTTGACCACAAAGTGGAATGTCAAACCATGACCGCCGTGATCGCCGTGCCCCGATCCGGCAAACGGCCACAGGTTGACGTGCACAAAGTTGTGATACGAATGCCCGGAAAACAAGCCATCGGCGTTGGCCCATAACAAGGCAGCCAACGATCCCAGGACCAGGAACATGGAGTTGTTGTATAGGAATGATCGAACCGGATTCGCATTCGTCGATGCTGTCGCCATCAGGCTTTATCTCATCATCTACTTGGTAGGGAAGCACTATCTTGGAGGTCTCGCAAGCGTAGTTCGCGGTTAAAGCGGGGCGCCAGAAGTTCGCCGGCATGACTGACGATTGCCCCTCAATCGCAAACCATTGACGTTGGATCGCCAAGACTGAGGGACAACCGTCACGCGTGAGACTCGCCGTCATTGGCGAGGGAAGCGTGAATGCCGTTGGTGTCCAGCCTTTAGGCGCATCCGGGTCGCTGCGAGGCAGCAAGATGGGCGGCTAAAGCCTGCACACCAGCGCGTGTTGGTGTCCAGCCTTTAGGCGCATCTGCTCGCTGCGAGGCAGCGAAACGAGCGGCTGAAGCCTGCACACCAGCGCAGGTTGGTGTCCAGCCTTTAGGCGCATCTGCTCGCTGCGAAGCAGCGAAACGAGCGGCTGAAGCCTGCACACCAGCGCGTGTTGGTGTCCAGCCTTTAGGCGCATCTGCTCGCGCTGCGAAGCAGCAAGATGGGCGGCTAAAGCCTGCACACCAGCGCGTGTTGGTGTCCAGCCTTGAGACGCATCTGCACGCGCTGCGGAGCAGCAAGACGAGCGGCTAAAGCCTGGACACCAGCGCAGGTTGGTGTCCAGCCTTTAGGCGCATCTGCACGCGCTGCGAAGCAGCAAGACGAGCGGCTGAAGCCTGCACACCAGCGCGTGTTGGTGTCCAGCCTTTAGGCGCATCCGCACGCGCTGCGAAGCAGCAAGACGGGCGGCTAAAGCCTGCACACCAGCGCGTGTTGGTGTCCAGCCTTTAGGCGCATCTGCTCGCGCTGCGAAGCAGCAAGATGGGCGGCTAAAGCCTGCACACCAGCGCAGGTTGGTGTCCAGCCTTTAGGCGCATCTGCTCGCTGCGAAGCAGCGAAACGAGCGGCTAAAGCCTGCACACCAGCCCATGTTGGTGTCCAGCCTTTAGGCGCATCTGCTCGCTGCGGAGCAGCGAAATGGGCGGCTAAAGCCTGCACACCAGCGCAGGTTGGTGTCCAGCCTTGAGACGCATCTGCTCGCGCTGCGAAGCAGCGAAATGGGCGGCTGAAGCCTGCACACCAGAGCGGGATCAATACGCTTCTTTGGATTGCACGCCTTCGCGACGATTGTTCATCAACCCCTCGATGTTCATCTTTTGCTCCTGCTGAAAGACGCCGTTCTGATTGAACAGATTGTTCAGCAATGCCTTGCCGCCTTTCACGTTTTGCCCCGCGGCGGGTTGTTGAGGCAGGGCATCGGCGGGACCTCCGAACGGGTCGTTGGCCTGAGCGGGTTGTCGGTTCAGTTCTTCTTCGCGCGGCTGCTGCAGGAAGACCGATCCGCGGTGAAACGCATACTGGTCGTTTTGACCGACCGCGATCACCGTGCTGGTCCCTTCGATCCCGTCGGCGACGAACAACCCGCGCAGATCCGTTTGCCCGGAGACAAACTGGTCGTTGGCCGAGCCGATCACCTTGACGTGCACGTCGCCGACAAACGCATCCGCGGTTTGATCCTTGACGCTGACGCGGACCCGGCCCGACACGGAATCTTCTTCTACCGTCAAAGCCAGTGGGCTGACGACCATCAGCCCGGACGTGTAGAGATTGTCGGATCGTCCGACGACGAGATAGGCGCCTTGCTCTTTCAGCGGCAATGCGATCTTCGTTTCGCGGTCTCGGTAATCCTTTCCGTCGCCCAGTTCGACTGTCTCTTGGTGATACGGTTTGATCCCCGCCAGATTGATCGCGGTGATCTTGTCCAGATTCCGCTGCGTCAACCCGAACTTCATCAAGTCGATCCGATACACCTTGATTAATACCGACGAGACGTTTCGGTGCTGCAGTAACACTTCACTCTCGTCCTTGGCCAACAGCGTCGTCACATCGGGCAACGATACCGATTGACGGCTGAAGAATTCGATCGCTTCCGCTGCATCCTTGAATCGGTCGCTTACTTTGGCGTACTCATCGATCGCCTTGGCCGCCTGACCGAGACTGTGATGGATTTGCCCCATGATGTAGACGGCTTCCCACTTGTTATCCGCTTGGCGCGACGCACCCGATTGGGGATCCGTAAACGTTGCCTCGGCAACCTTCTGACACATCCGAAGCGCCTGCTCGTGATCCTGAAGTTCAAAGTAGCAGAATCCGATCATGTACCAGAACGAATCGAGCAACCGGCTGTCGGGATAACGCTGGGCGTATTGCTGACCACGTCGAATCGCCAGCGTGTACTGCTCCAGATCGATCAATGCCGTCGCGAGCGCAAAGCTGGCTTGATCGCTGGACGGGTCTTCGGGCCAGTTGGTGACAAAGTCGTCGAGCTTGCGAATCGAACTGTCGATCAAATCGACACGCGTGACCCCCGACTCCATCAACTTCTCATCCTCGGCGACCGTCTCGGCTCGCCGATAGACCTCTTGGGAGAGCGCATAACTGGCGGTGGCGACATAGGATTCAGCGGGGTAATCACGCAGCAATGACTCCATCGCTTGGACACTTCGCAGAAACTCGCCGCGCGCATTCAAAAAACCGGCGACCTGATTCTCTTTTTCGAAACTCGCTTGAACGGTCGTGCGATAAACCAAGTAGCTGCGTTCGTACTCGGCAATTTCTCGATACGACTTTGCGACGGTCAAAATTTCCTCAAACGACAACTCGACTTCGGGGAATCGTTCCTTGATGATCTCAAAGAATCTGACGATCTCCGCATCGTTGCCCAGTTTCATCGAGGCGCGAAACAGCAGCGACACCGTTTCTTGATAGGGGGCCGTCTGAAGCTGCCAGTTCTCGTGCAATTGGTGAAGTGAATCGTATGCTTTCTGGAATTCGCCCTTGTCGAAATGAACTTTACCGAGTTCGAACAACTCGTCGGGGGTCAGCTTGTATTCGTCGGCGGACGTTTCACCGAGTGGCAGCACGCGTAACGATTGCGGCTCGGTGACGGCAATCTCCGAGGGTGAATAGTAACTTTTTAAGACCGCAGGAGCGGTCCGGTAGTTGCCGGGCAAGTAGCCCGCCAACGAGTAACGAATGTCACCGGGGGTTTTCGAATCGCCGATGTAAAACGTGATCGCACCGGGAGTGATGTCGTAGCGATCGAACACGCCGCTGATCGTTTCCTCCAAGATCGTGCAACCCGCCGGGATCGGCTCGACCAACATCAAGTACGTCCGCAGCGGACGCGAATTCTGGTAGCGGACCCGTGGCGTCAGCGTGACCAGGGCACGCGCTCCGACGGGAAGCTGGCTCAACTTGTTCGGCGCCCAGGGGTGGCTGCCATCGATCACGCGGTATCCGCGGAGAATCGGCCGGCCGTCGACGCGCAATTGATCGGGTTCGTAACGTCGCCCGATCGACCAGTCTTTTGTGGTGCTGCTGATCGAGTCGGCATCTGAAAAACCGGTCAGGACGGCGCTGTAAGAAAATTCGCCGCGACCTTCCAACTCAAATTCGATCCGTTGCTGGCCGTCGACGAGCATCTCATCGGGCACGCGGATACGGCGACTCTCCGCACCTGGATCCAGCGTCAACGGTTCCAGCGGTTCACCGTTGACGTAAATCGTCACTTCAACCCGCTCCCGCTGCGGCGGGCTTTGGCCGAAATGCGCCGCCAACGCTGCGATTGCCGGACCGTTATCCGATTCCACCGGCCAGCGTGAACCGGCCCGCGCGGCCATCAGCCGCTCGGCAAGTTTTACCCTCAGCTCTGGTCGCAGCTCCATCCGTTGCAACGCGATCAACTCGAGCGCGGCGAGTTCCACCGAGGTCCGGCCGACACTCGGTCGCCCGCCGGCCGCGTCGAGATTGACCAGCGGGAGTAGTTCCGCCGCCATCTCGTCGTGCTGAAGCGCCGTCAGAGCCAACATCAATTGCACCAGGCCGTAATCGTCTAATCGATTGCGTTCACGGTACAACCGATTGGCCAGTGCAAAATCGCCGGCTCCACACTCGGCCAACGCCGCCAACAGCACCGCTTGACGGTTCAAATCGGTTTCGCCGGCAAACGCCTTTTTCAGTGACGCGACACCCAATTCAAATTGTCGCTCCGGCACCGCGAATCCCGCGCGTCGTGCCTGGACCAACGCCCACATCGCGCGTGCCGTGCTGATCGGATCAGCCGGGCCGGCCGAATGACCCGCCAAACTCCAACCGCCATCGTCCCGCTGCGACGCGATCAGATGGCTGACCGCAGCGGCGACGATGCCGCTGACTTGCGCGCCCTCGGGTGAATCTTGTTGGGCGGATCGGCGGAGATGGTTCAGCATCGCGACGCCTCCGAGACAATCCGACACGCTGCGAGCGAGCAAACTGGTCGGCACACAACGCAGCGGCAAATACGTCTCGCCACGCAACAGGCTGTCCAGCAATGACTGCTGTCGGTCACCGCCGATCATCAATTCCAGCGACTGACCGCGCGCTTTTTGATTCGGTTCCAATTGAATCAATGCCAGCGTGTTTTGGGACGCAGCCCCGCTTGCGGTTTGATAGACCGGGAATCCATACGGCAGGACCTCGGCTGTGGAAACATGGGTGTCCCCGGCGACGCCTTCACTCGCGATCGTTAATTCCAATTCCACTTGGTCCGATTCAACGATCTCGATGGGAAACGTCAGTGTTTCGATCCCGGCATCCTTGACTTCGAGGGTCTTGTTCTGTTCCAGCGACTGGTTTCCCATCGTTGCTTTAAGCGCCACTTGAAGGGTCCGCGGGCCTTCCAGCGAGTTGTGCACTTCGACCTGAATGTCCGCTTTGTCGCCAACAGTAAACGCTTGCGGAACGCGTAGTTGTCCGAACAACGTTTTACGCGTGGTCAGCTCGACCGACTCCGAGCCGGCAAGCGTGTCCTTACTGATTGCGCTTGCACTGAGTTTCCAGGCGGTTGAGACGGCCGGCATGGTGATTTCGATCTCGGCCTTGCCGTCTTGGTCGGTCACGATGACGGGGTCCCAAAACCCGGTCTCGCCGCTGATCGCTTGGCCAAACATTCGAACGCCGGTGAACTGGTTCAATCGGTTGACTTCATCGTCACTCATTCCATTGACCACCACCAGTTTTCCATCCAGGGTCAACCCGTTGATGGTGACATCGCGGCGTTGCAACGACTTGCTGTCGACACGACCGAATTGACTGATCGATGCGGGGGCATTTGCACCCCAGAACCACGCATCCTGATTCCAGGGGCGGTCACCCAGTTGGGCCGCTTCAATGCCGCGGCCTCGCGATGCGCCGCCCCGGCCGTTCATTTGGACGTACAACGACAATGCGTTGGACGTTGCCGTCGATCCACGCGACCATTGCCGCTGCATCATGAGTTCTTGCTGCATCTGCTCCACTGCACCGTCGCTGTCCACGTCGAAATTGGCGTCGAGAGAGCGCCAAGACGTCGCGCCCCCGGCGTAACCGAAGTCGACGGTTTGATTTCGATCGAACGGTTCATCCTCGGTGATGACGTCGCCTGCGATCTCCGCGAATTCCAAGGAGACGTCGTTGTCAGCGAACAGGTCCACGATCGCGCCCGCCTCGGCCAATCGCCGTGATCGGCGTTCCGCTTCGACGAGCAAGGCTTCGTTGATCGAGCGAGTCTGGGTGGCGTAGCTGAATTCGCAACTGGAGGTTTGCCGCATTCGTCGTTGACGAAGCCCGCTGGTGAACGCCGTCATGATCTCGGGGCCGGCGGAGCCGAACCGATCGAGCAAACTCGACTGAACCAACGACATCGCCAGCTCCGCGGCCACCGGACGGCCACTCGAGTCGGTCACTTCGATGTCGACCTTGACGCGGTCGGTCGGCTTGAGATCCGTTGTCGACGGCGTCAGTTTGACCTGCAATCGTTTGGTGACGACGAAACCACTGAGGGCATGATGCAACTTGCTGCGCTGCATCACGCTGGCGGACAGATGAAAATTCGGCGCCAGATCCGCGTCGATCGGGATGTCGATCTTGTTTTCCCCCTGCTTCAGTTGCACCAAGCGGTGGCCCAGCACCGACGCTCCATCGAACGTGATCAACGCCAATGCGGGGGCATCGCGCCAGTGCAACCGCACGTTGGCGTTGTCGCCGACGCGATAGTTGTGCTGGTCGGCCAAAATCCGCAGCCGCGTGGTGTCGTCGTCGCCCGAGATCTGCAGCCGTGCCTGGCCGCTGACGGAATTCCCAAATCGGTCATTGCCCGTTGCCCGCACGATGTAGGTACCGCTGCGTTCGATCTGGACCGTCTCGCTGGCTTGCCCGTCTTCGGCATCGGTCGTCAGGTCGAAGGCTTCCACCCGCCGCTCTCCCGTTCGACCGCTCCGATTGCGTCGCGCGGTCACTTGGTTGCCAGTCTGGTTCGCGCTCTCTGCCCCTGTGACTTCGAACACCTCCAACTGGACCGCCGTTCCGACCGGTTTGCCCGCCGGGTCGACCACTTTGATCGTTACGTCAAAGGTTTCACCGGCGATGTAGACCGATCGGCCTGTGGTGACGTTGACGTTGAATCCGCGTGTGGCGAGAAAGACCCGTTGGGATTCGGCGACGTTGCGTTGGGGGCACGCGACATCGATCGTGATCGCTTGTGATTCGCTGAACCGGCGGGTCGGAAATTTGAGTTCGATTTTCCCGTCGGCATCGGTTTTCGCTATCTGGCGTTCACTTTCGCCGCCGATGGAGTAGCTGATTTCTTCACCCGGCAGCGGTGCGCCGTAATAATACTTCAACGCAACAGTGGCGGTGATTGCGTCGCCACGAAAGTACACGTCTTGATCGGTCTGGATCGTCAGCTGTACCGGTTCCAGCTTGAATTGTTTGACCTCGAATTGCGATTCAAAGGACAACTCGGGTTGATTCGGAGTGGAGCGTCGATGCAGATGGATCCGGCATCGTCCGGGCACCGCGCTGGGCGGCAGCACCATGTTGGTGTGAAGCGAACCGAACGCGTTCAGTGTCACCTTTTCCGTCTTCAATTTTCGACCGCGGGCATCGTAAACGTCCAATGAGAACGTCTCGCTTTCGCGAAACGTGAATCGGTCTTGATCCACCCACCGGACGATGCCCTTGATGTTGACCAATTCCCCCGGTCGATAGACGGGACGATCGGTAAACAGGTATCCCGTGGGCACCAAGCCGACGGCGAAATCCAGGCCGTTCAGATTGGTCACCGTCGATGCGATCTGGCCTTCGTGGACGGCAAACACGCGCAAGTCTTTGATGTCACGCAAACGCTTCGACTGCGAGCGCACGATCCCTTCGGCATCGGTCACCAGTTCCTCGAACACCGACGCACCGTCGCTGACCAGCACACTGACTCCCTCGGCCGGTTTCCCGGTTCGCATGTTCTGCGCGAACAAAAACAATTCGTTGCGAGACGATTTGACCAGGATGTCCAAATCACTGACGACGACCATGGTCGTTGCTTCCATCTTGTCGCTGCTGACGGTGACCGCGGTGACGCCCGGCCCATCGATCGGAATCGTGACCTCCTGATCGATCCGTTTGAACGGCTCGTAATCATCGACCGAATGTTCAAATTGCTGGTCGGGGTCGATCAATGCGATGTCCAGCTTTTCGACGCCGGTGGCCAAGTGCATCTTTCGAAAGTAATCGGTCATGTCGATCGTGTAGACGGCGACCGAAACCTTTTCCAAGTTCCGCGTCGTGAGCAGAATTCCGGCCTGTTCGTCGCTGCGGAATTTGCGTTTCGTCATCACTTGCAACTCCGGGCGGGTCAACCGTGCGATCCGCTGTTTGGCGGCGCCTTCACTGGCTCCCTTGACCTTATTGTACGACTCGAGGGCTTCCTTGCGGCGCTCAAGTTGTTCTTCCAAGGTGATCCCGATCCGCAACGACGCCAGTGAGGCCTGGTTGGTGTCGGGGTACTTTTCGACCAGACGCTGCCAATCAGCGATCGCGTCTTCCAGCAGGTCTCGGCAGGTTTGGTTGAGTCGAATCTCGGCCCCGGATTGGCCCTTCTTGATCGCCGCGTCGACACGCTGTTGATGTCGATCCAGCGCGTCGCGTTTGTTCATTTCGCCAAACTGCAACAGGATGCTCGGCGCCCGTTGGTCCAGCGGATACTTGTTCAGGAAGGTTTGCCAGAGCGCCCTGGCCTTGGCGAAGTCTTTTTCGTTGAGCGCGTATTGGGCGGCGGCGAATTCGGCCCCGATGATCTTTTGTTGAACGTCGGGCCACTGTGAATCGGTCGGATGTTTTTCAAGGAATTCCTTCCACGCTTCGATCGCTTTGTCAAATTCGTTCTGGGCGAAATACGACTGCCCCAGCATGCGTCGTGCGATCGCCAGTTGGTCGGATCCTCGATAGTCTGGATTGGCGATCAAACTTTCCAACCGGTCGATCGCTTGGACGTTGCGTCGCCGCGATTCGTAGCCTTGGGCGATCTCCAGCTCGGCCTTGGGAGCGAGTTTGTGGTCGGGGTAGGCTTTGAGGAACCGTTCCGCCAGTGTGACGCCGAGTTCGAGGTTCCCGTCGGTTGCCGGGTTCGGCAGCCCGTAGGTGTGGGCCAGTCGGTACGTCGCATTGGCCAGTCGGTCGGCCAAGGCGTCGCTTGGGTCGAGCGGTGGACCGTGTTTGGACAGAAAGTCTTGCCAGGTCCGACGCGCCGCCGATGGCTGCTTGTTTTCGAGCTGGACCAACCCGAGTCGGTACATCGCGTCGGACTGCAGTTCGATCGACGCGGACACCCCGGATTTTGGACTCGGATCGCCGTGCTGGGCGAGGAAGTCTTGGTAGGCTTTGGCGGCCTGATCGAGTTGATTGAGCGCTTCGATACAGCGGGCCACGCGAAATTCAATTTGCTGCCGGCGGCGAACGGTCGGTCCAAGCTTGTTGGCCTCGCGGTAGTATTCCAACGCCTGTTTGTAATCGGGTTGTTTGGCACGAGAGGGATCGTTGGCGGGGACACCCTCGAAGAACCGGTCGGCAAACTCCAGATAGATTTTTGCGAGTTCGTCTTTTCTGCCGCGTGAGAGCAATCGTTCGGCTTCGCGTTGATAGATTTCGCCGGCAACGTTGTACTGACGATTCATGACCGCGACGGCCGCACGCCCGAACCTGGATCGGCTGACCCATTCGCTTTTGGGGAACCGGTTTTCCAGTTCCAGATAGGCCGCGACGGCATCGTCCCGTTGATCGGCGTGCGATAGCGCGAGCGCTTTCAAATAAATCAAGTAGTCCGGCGCGGTGACCGCGTCGTTCTGCAATTCCGACTCGATCGCCTTGACGGCGTCCTGGTACCGTCGCGCCTGCATTGCGTCGTGAACGGCCGTCGGAATGCGGACCACGCTGGTGATGGAGGGGCGTCCGTCGGAGTCCACCGGACCGCCGGGGTCGGCGGCGACGCCCGTCCCGACGCCACCCCAAATGAGCGAGACCAGGAACACCCCACGCAACACGTTCGAGCCGATTCGAGCCATCTGTCGATACTCCACAGTAGCAGGCGTCCGACCGCCAATCGAAGCAGCGTGCCGGGCCAGAAGAGGTTTTCTACCACTCTAACGCATGACAACCGACCGACGGACGAACTCCGCCTAAACCAACTGTAAAAACATTCTCTGCGTCAGGCCGGGGTGATTGCCTGTTTCCAGATTGACCAAACCGCTTGAGTCGCTTCCAATTGACCGGCGTGTCGTTTCTGTTTGTTTGGAGTATCGCCAATGAAGGTCATCCGGGGCAGTGTCAACGTGTTTGGAGAGCGATTTGCTGGCGGCAAGATGACAACCCTCGGCAGTGGCGCCGGCGGTTTGGAAACCGATCATGACTAGCCAGTCAATGAAAGCGAACAAAATACCACTCGTCGTCGGTATCGGTGCGTCGGCGGGTGGGCTGGAAGCGGTTTGCGAGTTCCTGAAGCACCTGGGCAGGTGTGAGGATCTGGCGATCGTTCTCGTCTTGCATCATGATGCTGCCAGCGAAACGTTGCTCCGTGAATTGTTGGCTGCGGCGACGGAGATGCCGTTGGTCGAAGTCACCGAGCGGACGAAACTCCGGCCCGGTTGTGTCTATGTCGCCCCCGCAAAACGCTTTCTGGACGTCACGCACGGCGGTCTTCTGCCGATCGTCCCCGACAGCGCCAAAAGTCAGCTCACCTCGGTCGACCACTTTTTTCATTCGTTAGCCCAGGATCAAGCCGAGCGTGCCATCGGGATCGTCCTGTCGGGAACCGGTAGCGACGGAACCGTCGGGCTGAAGGCGATCGGGGATGCCGGAGGGCTGACGTTTGCCCAGGACACCGCGTCGGCAAAATATGACAGCATGCCGCGCAGCGCCGCCACGATGGGGGTGGCCGATCACGTCTGCCGTCCGAGCGAGATGGCGGCAGAAGTGAGACGGTACACGGCTCATCTGTCTCAATACGGCGACGAGGAATCCGTCGGTCGCGTCCGAAACCAAATCGCTGAGGCGGTTCCGCGGATCGCAGAGCACCTTTTGGAAGCGACCGGCCATAATTTCCAGCATTACAAGATCACCATGCTGATGCGTCGTATCCTGCGACGGATGCACGTTTTGAAGATTGCAACAGCCAGCGATTATCTGTTTCACTTGCAAAAGAGTGAAGAGGAAACGCGTGCGCTCTTTCGCGAATTGTTGATCGGTGTGACCGCATTTTTTCGAGACCCCGAAGCCTTCAACGCGATCGCAACCACGGTCCTGCCGAAAATCTTTGAAGGCAGAAGTCCCCAAGACGTCGTCCGAATTTGGGTGGCCGGATGCAGCACCGGTGAAGAAGCCTATTCCTTGGCCATGCTCTGTCGCGAGCAGATCGACGAACTGGACGAACCGCCGGAAGTCCGGATTTTTGCGACCGACATCGACGATCGCGCGTTGCAGATCGCGCGGGTGGGATCTTATCCAACCGGAATTGAAGATCACGTCAGCTCGTCGCGATTGAAACGGTTTTTCATCAAACGCGGCAAGCGATATCAGGTCACTCAAGAGATCCGCGAACTCGTGCTCTTTTCCAAGCACAATCTGATCAGTGACCCGCCGTTCTCGCGACAGGACCTGATCTCGTGTCGGAATTTGCTCATTTACCTGGGCGAGCATTTACAAGAAAAATTAATTCCGCTGTTTCACTACGCCACGCGGCCGGCGGGGTTCCTGTTTCTCGGCCCCAGCGAAACCGTTTCGTCTCACGGCGAACTGTTCAAGCCATTCGATACCAAGTGCCGCATCTCACAACGCAAGGGCACTGCGACGGGATCGATCAGTGCGCTGGTGACACGCCACGGAGAAGTCAAGCCGGTTTACGGCGGCGAGACACAATCCGATGCGACGATCGATTTGAACGTCATCCGTCAACGCATCTTGTTGGACGAGTTCACGCCCAAGGCCGTCGTGATCGATCAGACCGGGACGGTTCTGAACGCCTCCGATGGCATCTCGAAGTATCTGGAAGTCTCCGGCGGAGATTTTCACAACAACATCGTCAAAATGGCCTTGCCCAGTTTGCGGATCGGCTTGCGAGCCGCTCTCAACGAGGCGAAGAAATTGCGTCGACGGATCACGCACGACAATCTTTCCATCCGCGATGATGATCTGATGCAACGGGTCATGTTGACCGTCCAGCCGATGCCCCAGTTGGGAGAGGACGATGAGTTGTTCATGGTCGTGTTTCATGACGTCGGCGAACCGATGCGGCGTGAAGAATTCGATCAGCCACCGGACGCCACCTCCACCGGCGATCAAGACGCCGATGTCATCATCGCCCAATTGGAGCGTGAACTCGAATCGACTCGAAGCGATCTGGAGCGGACGCTCCAAGACATGGAAGCGGCCAACGAGGAGCTGAAATCGTCCAACGAAGAATTGTTGTCGATGAATGAAGAGCTTCAATCGGCCAACGAGGAATTGGAAACGTCCAAGGAGGAGATTCGAGCCGGCAGTGAGGCCGTGGCACGCGCCCATGCCGATCTGGAGAACCTGCTGCGAAGCACGCAGATCGCGACCGTGTTTCTCGATAACGATCGGCGGATCCGAAGCTTCACGCCGGCGATAGCGGAAATCTACTCACTGATCCCGACGGACGTCGGCAGACCGCTGGAACATTTTGTCCCGCGCGTCCACGACATGCCCCCGCTACCCGATCCTGCCTCCGTTGACTCGACCGGTGTCATTGAAGACACCATTGTTGCCGAATCCGGCAAATCCTACATTCGTCGCATTTCGCCCTACCGATCCCAGCCTGGTGAAACCGATGGCATCGTCGTGACCTTCGTCGATGTTTCCGAACTTGTCGAGCGTGAGGCCATGTTGGCATCGTTGATGAGTTCGACCGCCGAAGGCATCTATGGCATTGATCTCGAGGGCCGATGCATCTTTGCGAACGCTGCCTGTGCCAAATTGCTCGGCTATCAAAGTGCGGACGAGTTTCTTGGGCAGTGCATGCATGACATGATCCACCACTCGCATCGGGACGGGTCAACGTACCCTGCCGAGGAATGCCAAATCGCTCGGGCCTTTCGCAGCGGGAAACAGGTGCACGTCGATGACGAACGCTTCTGGCGTGCCGATGGGTCGTCGTTTGATGTGGAGTATTGGTCACATCCGCAGATTCGAGACGGGCGATTGGTCGGATGTGTGGTCACCTTTATCGATATCACCGAGCGTCGAGACGCCGAAACCGCACTGGCCGATGCCAAGGACCGGCTCGAGTTGTCCTTGGAGGTCGCCGACGTGGCGCCCTGGACCTGGAGCTTGCAGTCGCCAGATCCGATCAGCAACCCGATTCTCAACCGGTTGTTCGGGTTTGACGAAAACGAGGAACCAACGCTCCATGATTTTTTGCAACGTATCGATCCGTCGGTTCGAGACTACATCTCGTCGGCGATCGAAAACGCGATCGCGACGGGGCATATCTATGACGAGGAGTATCCCGTTCATCTACCCGGTGGAGAGGTGCGGCACCTGCGCGCTCGTGGCCGTGTCCGGATGTCGGCGTCGGGTGTGGCCGAGGATTTCAACGGCGTCGTCGTCGACATCACCGAGCGGAAGCGTCGCGAACTGGACCTTGCCGACCGCGAAGCGCACCTTCGTCGCGTCATCAACAACCAATTGGGCTTGGTCGGTGTGATCGACCGCGAGGGGCTGTTGGTAGAAATTGACGACGGGTCGCTGGAGATCGCTCGGGCTCGGCGAGAGGATGTGATCGGCAAGCCCTTTGCCGAAGCACCTTGGTGGAACTACGACCCGGCAGTGGTGCAGCAGACGCGAGAGGCCATGGCCCGTGCCTTTGCCGGGGAGGTCGTCCGGTATGACGTGTCACTGTTCGCACACGGCAGCGACGGAGTGATGATCGATTTCATGATCGCGCCGGTCTTTGACGCCGAAGGCAATATCGAATTTTTGGTCCCATCGGGTGTCGACATTCGCGAACGGGTCAAGATCGAAAAGGAACAGCGGTCAGTGACTCGCCGGATGGAGATGGCGTTGCGTGCCGGCGGCATGGCCGCATGGGAATGGACTCCGACGAAGAGCGTCTGGACGCCCGCGTTGTACGAGCTGCTCGGCATCCAAGCGGACCAAGAAGCATGTCCCGATCTGTTCTTCTCCCTGGTGCATCCCGACGATGTCGAACCGCTCAAACAGGCGTGGCAAGATGCGATCGAGGGGTTGGACACCTACGACAGCGAGTTCCGCATCATTCGCCCCGACGGTGAAGTTCGCTGGATGAACGGACTCGGCGAAGTCGTTCGTGACGAGGGGAAAGTGATTCAAATGTACGGCGTCAACTGGGATTCGACCGAGGAGCATTTGCAGGCCGAAGCTCTCCGCGAGAGTGAACGGCGAGCCCATCAAGCCAGTGCATCCAAAAGTGAGTTTCTGGCGAATATGTCTCACGAGATCCGTACGCCGATGACGGCCATCTTGGGGTACGCCGAATTGTTAAAAGAGCTGGTCGATCACGAGGAGTCACTGCAATACCTGCAGACCATTCGACGCAACGGGGATTACCTGCTGGAAATCATCAATGACATTCTGGACCTGTCCAAAATTGAAGCCGGGAAACTGGAGGTCCAACAGGAATGTTTCGAACCCAGCCGATTGATCGAAGACGTCAGAAGCATCATGGAAGTCCGGGCGAAAGAGGGCGGCTTGACGCTGGATATCGAGTATGACGGTAAACTGCCCAAGATGATCCGGTCCGATGCGAAACGGCTGAAACAAATTCTTATCAATCTCGTCGGCAATGCGATCAAGTTCACCAAGCATGGCCGGGTGAACATTCGCATTCGGTTCGATCTTGCATTGCAGCAGTTGCAGTTCGATGTTATCGATACGGGGATCGGCATTTCAGACGATCAGATGTCGCAACTGTTCAAACCGTTTTCACAGGGCGATGCCAGCGTCACCCGCCACTTCGGTGGCACCGGCCTGGGCCTTGCCATCAGTCAACGGCTGGCCGAGATGCTCGGTGGCCACATCACCGCCAGCAGCACCGAAGGCGTCGGCAGTACCTTCACGCTGCGTATCGCAACGGGCGATGTCTCTCAATCGGATCTGGTCCGCTACGTCGAACCCCGCCCAGACGACGGTTCGGAATCGACGCTTGAGGATTCACAACCGCATAAACTCTCTTGCCATGTCCTCGTCGTCGACGACCGACAAGACATCCGTTATTTGAGCAAGCACATCCTCTCCAAAGCCGGCGCGACGGTGGATGAGTGCGAGGACGGGTTGCTCGCCGTCGAGCATCTGACCGCATGTTTGAAAACGGGGGACTGTCCGGATCTGATCTTGCTCGACATGCAGATGCCCAATTTGGACGGCTACTCGACTTCGAAAAAACTGCGCGAGATCGGATACCGTGGTCCGATCATCGCCTTGACGGCCGATGCCATGCAAGGTGACATGAACCGATGCTTGGAAGCGGGCTGCAACGACTACCTGTCCAAACCGATCGATGCGGGAAAGATGCTCCGTGTCATACGCGAGGCGACGTCAGGTGACGCGCCGTAAGTCCGCTTCGACGGCGCATCACCGTTGAAACGTTTCCAGCGAGGTCGGTCCGGTGGTCTTTAACATGCTCTCAGCGTCGGCCAATCGGATGTCGTCACCGGTGACGATCAAGAGTCTCGCCCCGTCGCGAACCTTGGCTTCGTAACTCTCGGCGACCTGATCATCAACGCCCCAGCTTTCGACCGCACCGAGCAGCCCGCCGCCGACGGCCCCGGCTGTCATTCCAAAAATCGGCCCGGCGACGAGCATGGGGCCCATCAAAGTCATCGCACCGAGTGCAGCGCCGAGTGTTCCACCCGCCACCGTCGACGCTGCCGCCGTCTTCTCGCTCGACGGCGAGACCGGCGTCTTGTCTTGTGCGGCGTCAAGCTCTGACAAACCTTCGTCGTCGGCATGCCTGACAATGGATACTTCGTCTTCAGTGAAATGTGCCTTGTCCAGCACTTCGATCGCGGTTCGAAAGTCTTCTTCGTTATTAAATTCGGCAATCAGGCAATTCTGAGTCACGGTTGGGTTTCCTTGGGGTTGACGGTTCAAAGGTGTGGTTAGCGGATCAGTGATTGGCCGCCATCGATCCACACCGGGGTGCCGGTGATGTGACTGGCCAAATCGCTCATCAAAAACGCCACTAGGCTGGCGACTTGATCAGGAGTGCCGAAGTCACCTCCGGTCAGTGGGATTTCTCCTTCGGGATAAATCACCGGAGTTTCGATGCGTTCGAGGTTTTCACGTTCGGTCTTGCCGTGAATGTTTGATTCAATCGCGCCGGGGCAGATCACATTGACGCGAATTTTTGACGGGGCGAGTTCGAGGGCCAGCATTTTCGCCAACGCAAATTGGCCAGCCTTGCTCGCCGCGTATGCCGTCGCCCCCTCATTGCTGAATGTCCGCGTTCCATTGATCGAAGACATGATCACAATGCTGCCGCCGCCCGCCTTGCGGAGGTGCGGTACGCAATGATGAACGCTCAAATAGGTGCCGGTCAAATTGACCTCGATCGTTTTTCGCCACTCTTCCGGCGTTAATTCGTCCACAGGCGCCCAGGTTCCGTTGATTCCCGCGTTTGCGACGAGTCCATCAAGTCGACCATATCGCTCGATGGTTTTTTGGACGGCATCGGCGACTTGATCGTCCTGCGTCACATCGGCTCTGACCCACGATGCATTGCCGCCTTCAGATTGAATTGATTCGACGGCGGTTTGCATGTCGTCTTCGTCACGACTGGCGATCACGACGGTTGCCCCGCATCGCGCGGCAACGTCCGCGATTCCCTTTCCGATCCCTTCGCTTCCACCGGTGATCATGATCACCCGGTCGTTCAGATCGATCTTCATCAGCAGGTCATCCTAAAAGTGGCCGGTCGTTCGGCGATCCGGCCGTGGGTAAATTACACGGCGAAAACCACCTGCCCGACGCCGGGCAGATGCGCATTGGTCGAACCCATCAAGTCGTGTTAGCAACGAGCGATCCAAGACAATGCGACTCTCATTTCCCGCTCGTTGCTTAGGAAAGCCTCTCGCTGACGCCGTCGGGCCGACGCCAGCGAGTACTTGGACGCGTATCGGTAAAACCAACAGGTCGAGGCACGTTACTGCTTCAACGCCATTCGCTGACGTCCCACCAAGCATCTTCTTCGTAGTACTGGTTGTGATGTCCGAATGGTTCATCGGCCTGGATGGTCGTAATTTGACCAACGATGGGGATCATCGCGCCGAGAGCAGCGGCGAGAACCCATCGTCGTCGCTCACGCGAGTCGTTGGAATCGTTTCGTTGCGTGTTCGTCTTCATGGTTGTCTACCTTTTGGTTGAGTCGCTGAATCGGCGATCGTCGAAACGTCCGCCCTGCGCCCGAGTGACGCTGTTGAGAAGAAGTGTTGCAAGGGGCGCGCCAAAAATCGGCGAAACAGCAAGCCGACAGTGAATGTCGGTCGTGTCATCGGCCGAAGACAGGGTTGGGCTCTAACCCGCTTCCGGACGACGGATCTCTTCGACCACGCGCACTGCATTGCTCGCCGGCTGGATACCGTTCCCATAGCGGACCGCATACACCTGAGTGGCCTCGGCGCCCAGCAGCACGATCATCGACGAGTAATAAACCCAGACCAAAATCACTGCGAGCGATGCCGCCGCTGCGCCTAGCTCAGCCCCCGGCTCGCTGTACGAGAAATAGAACTGCATCGCATAGCGGCCCACCAGAAACAGCACCGTCGTGATCGCTGCGCCGGCAGTCACATTGCGCCACTGGACCACCGCGTCGGGCATGAACTTGAAGATGGCTGCAAACACGATAAACACCACCGCGGCCTGGACCAGGTAGTTGATGATTGCAGCGACTCCCACGTCGACTCCCAGGATTGAACCCAGTTGTTCTCCCGCGTTGGAGAGCACCGAGGAAACGACAATGGAAACCAGCAGCAGAAAGCCGAGCGCCAGAATCATTGCCAACGAGATGATTCGTTTGATCAAGATCGTCAGGATGCTGGACGTGTCCGGGTCGGGTTTCACCTGCCAGACTCGATTCAGTGAATCTTGCAACGCCCCGACGACTCCGGTTGCCCCGACGATGATGCCCGCAAAGCTGATCAAGGACTTCCACCACGTCCCTCCGGATGCACGGTTGTTCTGCAGGATCGTGGTGATCCCCTCCGCAGCCGATTCGTTGCCGAGCATTTCCGTGGCTTGATCTTCCAGCACCGCCTGTGCCCGCTGCTTGGCGTTTTCGGACTCATACGCAAGCGACAATCCGAACGTCAGCACGGTCAGCAACAGAAACAGCAACGGCGGAAGCGCAAAGGCGGTGTAGTAGGCAAGCGCCGCTGCCATGGTCGCACAGCGGTCGTTAATAAACTCTTCGAAGGTTTGTTTCAGAAAGTCCATCGTCGTGGTGCCGGTGGAGCGACCCCGGATTCAGTTTTCAGTGAGGCGGATGTCCCGGGAACGGGGCAAATTCCATGCCAGCATTGTTCAGGCCAGTGCTCAGCGATGTGCTCAGACAAGTGCTCTCTTCGCAATCGTGACGTTCATAGATGCCAGGCCAGACTTGCCCGCCGTGGGAGGCTTGTGGCCTGACGTTCCGCCGTCGTCATTCAAGGTGGCTCGGCCCCCTCGGGCCTTGTTCGGTCACGCTTTGTCTTGACCGCACGGGCAATCAGCCAACACGCCAGCGCCCAGACCAATCCGGCTGCCCAGCCGGCCAAGACATCGGTGGGATAGTGAACACCCATGTAAACCCGACTGATTCCGACCAACACCGTTAACATGACCGCGACGGCGAGCGTGTAGAACCGCAACCAAAAGTGCCGCAGCACCGGAGCGATCAGCGCCGCGAGGGTCAGATAGACAAGTGCCGCCATCATTGAATGTCCGCTGGGGAAGCTACTGGTGTAGACGTGCGACAGATGGGGGACAAAGTCGGGGCGTGGACGAGCAAACAGCGACTTCATCCACAAACTCACGCCCATTCCGCTCAACGTCGACACCACCAAAACGACCATGGTCCGATAAGCGCGATTGATCGCCAGAAACCCGGCCGCTGATACAACGGCGATCAACATGACCGATATTCCGCCAAGCGCCGTCAAGTCGCGTCCCGCTTCCTCCATCCAGGTCGGTCCGACCGGATCGGAGACATCAGCGGAATCTCTCAGACTGAGCACCACCCAACGGTCAATCGAATCGGTACTCCCCTCCAAAACTTCGTCCGTCAGTTCGATAAAACCCCATGCCGCCAGTACGACGACCAGCAGTCCTAGCAGCACAATCGGTTCACGGTCACGGAAGAAGCGGACCAGGCGGACGAGGTGTGGATGGAATTTGCGATTACGGAAGGTCTTCATGCTCGATTTCCTTCGCAAGTCGCATGCCGATCAGTCGGGGGACCTGTCTCGTGCTGTCGGCGCCAGACGGCGGTCGCGACGAGACGTCGAAATGGCACGGCATCTGCATGAGTGTCTCCGAAGAATCCTTTCACCTCACTTCAAAACTGATCATAAGACAATGACCAATACCATCAATATCCAGACCGTCCATGGCGTCACGCACCCGTTTGTCGCAGGCCCTCCGCTGATCGAAGATGCCGACGAGACCTCGATCGAAAGGTATCGCGAGGAAACTGCCAAACGTCTTAAGCGGAGCATCGAGGCGGCCCGAGCCGAGCAAACGTCAGATTCTTCGCAGGATTGAACAACGGATGGCAGCCATCACGAACCATCTGCTCCACGACGAGTGGACTGGATCGGCTTTGCTGGAGCTGGACTACCACGTGATCTGGAATGACGGATCGGGGAGAGCGGCTCAAATCGACCAGCTTCGCCAACTACTGTCTTGTTTTGCAACGCGATGGACAAAAATCCGTCGCGAGTTGGATTTGCCACAAGCGATCATCGATTCTCGTTGCCGCACCGTCGTCGCCGCCGGCGGCGATGGTACCGTCAACGCGGTTGTGAACGCTTTGATGGAAGTCGATGCTCGGTCGCGTCCCAGTCTGTCGATCATTCCACTGGGGACGGCCAACGACTTTGCAGGCACGCTCGCGATTTCGGATGAGGTCGCCGAAGCGGTCCAGCAAATGCGCCAAAGCGAGCCGCTGAGCATCGACATCGTGCAGGTGCACGCCGATGGGTTTCAGCAGTACTTTGCAAACGTTGCTGCCGGCGGGAATTGCGTGAGAGTGTCGGAACTGATGACCGACGAAATCAAACAACGCTGGGGCGCGATGAGCTACATTCGCGGTGCGGTGTCCGTATTGGCGGACATGATCAGCTATCGGGTTCAAGTCGACATCGACGGCGAGCAGTTGGAACTTGATAGCTGGGCAATCCTGGTCGCCAACGGCCGTACCAACGCAGGACGGATCGAAGTTGCTCCCTGGGCGTCGCCGACCGATGGATTGCTAGACATCGTCTTGATCAAAGATGGTACGGTCGCCGACATGGCCGAGATTGTGACACGCAACCTGACCGGAACATTCGGGGAGTGTGATCAAGTGATTCATCGACAAGCCAAGCGTCTAGAGCTGCAATCCAGTCCGTCGATGCGTTTCACACTCGACGGAGAAATCGTAAACGCGGAACCAATCCGGTTTTGTGTCGAGCCGGCGCCGATCAAAATGTTTGTCGGCAGGCAGTTTCAATCCCATGTCGAGCGGGCCGAACTCGGTTAGGAAACGATCTTCCCAATCAGGTTGTTTTTCCGTGGCTGGAAGCCAGTTGCCACGAGGCGGCGACGTAAAACAGCGGATAGGCCAATGAAACCAGGGTAAGCCATCCCGGCGAGTGGGGGTATGGATAGAGCATCAAGATCATCACCGCGACCCAACCCGCTGCTCCGCCGAGCAGAATTCTGCGCAAACGTCTTGGAGCCAGGTTGGGATAGATGAATCGCAGCGGGCTGAGGGTCATCACGCTTAGCGTCCACATCAAGAAGGCCACCGCCCAACCACCGCCCCACACGAACAGAATCCCCGCGTAGAACGCAAAGATGTTCCAGTAGGATGGAAAGCCCCGAAAAAATCCGCCGTCCTCGTCTTTCGCGTGGCGATGCGAGAATCCGAGCAAGCTGCTTCCCATCGCCAACGTGACCGTCCAACCCCATCCCTGCGGCAGCCAATCCATCCGCCAGATCAACATCAACGGAATGAACGCGAAGGTGAGGTAGTCCAGTAAATCATCAATCGTCCGCCCGTCGAACGCCGGGGCTCGCGATTTGACTTCGAATCGCCTCGCCAAAGGACCGTCGATTGCGTCGATCACATTGGTCAACAACAGGTAGACGAATACGATTCGTGGATCGCAGTCTGGGGAAACGATCTCGGCCATTGCCAGGCCTGCGGGGACGATCCCCGACGCAGTCAGCAAGTGGACACCGTAAGAAGCCCATGCGAAATCAGATGTCGTTGACTTGCTAATCACGATCGCGTTTCATTCTCTTCAGTGGTGACCGTCAAAATTGAGTTGGAAGGGTGCTTCCCAGGCGGGCAAGAATTCTTGAATGTCGATCGGACGCCCGGGGGGGAGGTGTTTCTGTCGGTTGGCAACTCGACGACTCAACCGCCCTGCGCGATTCGATGCAGTCCGGAGCCAACCAAAGCAGTTCCCATGCCAAAGGCGGATTTCCTTGACCGCGCCGGCAGAGGCGCGTCTCTCCACTCGTCCGCCGGTCGCTCATTGACCCTCGCGACGGATTTTCGAGCAGACCGCGATGTGAGCAGTGCGCGATGCGAGCGGTGAGCTGCGATTGGCTGCGGAGCCGAGTCGGCTTCAGAGCAATTGGGGTGGGGCGTCGCGACCGAGTTGGTGTACATTATTGACCATGTTTGCAGAAACTGATGGCAGCAGAAAAACGATCGGCGACGTGGACGTCTTGTTTCACGACGGCCTGTACCACTTGTTCCACCTCGTCCTGCCCAACCACGACTTCATCGCCCACGCCGTCAGCACCGACGCGTTGAATTGGCGGAGAGTCAACAACGCGCTGTTCATCGGCGATCCGGGCAGTTGGGACGACTTGATGCTGTGGACGATGCATGTTTCGCCCGATCCCTATCATCCCGGGCGCTGGCGGATGTTCTACACCGGCCTGTCGCGGCGCGACCAAGGCAACTTTCAGCGGTTGGGGATGGCGGTCAGCGACGATCTGTTTCATTGGCAAAAGGCCCCGGTCCGGTGGGAGGATCACCGCGGCCCGAGGGACCCTGAGCGTGTCAAGCGTGCGGTACAGCAAAGTCGGGCGACGTCCGCGGATGCCCGCCATGCGATGTTTGATCCAACGAGTTGTTTCCCGTTGGAGCCGGATCCGAAGTATTACGAAGCGTCGCTCACCGAGGGCCGACACTGGGTCAGTTTTCGCGATCCGTTCTACCATCATGATGGGAACGATGGCTGGCTGATGGCGGCCGGACGCGTCAAGACGGGACCGGTCGTGCGCCGCGGCTGCGTCGCATTGATGAAGGAAGTCGAACCCAACCATTTCGTGGCGCACCCGCCGCTGCACCACCCGCGATTGTACGATGATATCGAAGTGCCGAATTTGATCGTCGTCGACGACGATCATTACTTGATCGGTAGTATTCGCGAAGACGCAAAAATCCGTTACTGGCACACCGACGAGATCGGCCACCGTTGGCAAAGCTATCACGACAACGTGTTGCTGCCCCAAGGCAACTATGCAGGTCGAGTCTGCCGTGACGATCAAGGATGGTTGCTGTGGAATTTCTATTCGATGAATCGGGAAGACCGAACGGCGGAAAACTTGATGCTGCCGCCCAAACGTCTGGTCAAGAACGAACACGGATTACTGCGAGCGGTGACGTTCGAAGGCATCAACCAATACTTGCGAGAATCACTCGATGCGAAGTGTATTCACAGTCTGATCGATGACGTGGGGCCGCAGATGCGAGAGTGTCGCGTCGAAGGCGGGCATCTGGACCTGGCCTGTGAAAGTGGGTTTCAGGCCTTCTTGTTCGATGACCGGTTGGACCACTTTCGATTTCAAGCCAAGTTGGAAATGCAGGGGCTCGGCAAGTGCGGACTGGTCTTTCGCATCGATCCCGAAACACGCGATGGGTACTACCTTTCACTGGACATCCTCAAAGGCGTCGCCCAGCTGCGGGCTTGGGGAACCGGTGAAGACGGGAGTGGCGAACAGATGATGCAGTTTCAACCGCTGCAATCCGGTTTCTGGTACACCGAGGTTCGCAACGCCATCGCCGTGCGGCTGATCGTTTTCGGAAGCTACATCGAAGTGTCGGTCAATGGCCGAGTCGTTTTGTCATTGGCCGACCAGAGTTTTGACACGGGAAAGATGGGCGTCTATTTGGAGACGGCGAAAGTAAGAGTTTCCGAAATCCAATTGGAACGACTCGCACCACCAAATCAAACCGACGAACATCTGGCCAGCGGCTGACCGATTAATGCGATTCGGCAGGCGATCGCCAGGCGTGGGGCGGGCGTGAGGCTTCATTCGGGATGATGGCGATCATCAGTAGAAAGAGACCGACGACAATGTGATTTTGGTGAATCGGTGGCGGGGGAGCATCTGCGAAACGCCCCCACAACGTCAGCCCGGTCGCGACGACCAGGATCAGCAAGTGCGCATGCCGGGTCGGATGCCAGTACGACAACCCTGACAGAATCACAATCAGCAACGCAGCCAACGAATCGATCAGCACAAAAGAATCGCTGCCTTGCACCTGAAAGATAAACGGGCTGGCCGCCAGCCACACCGCGGTCATGATCTCAACGACGCGTCCCCACATCACGCAGTCCCCCGCGACAACAAGGTTTCCGCGGCGTGATCGATCGCTTCGCAACGATTGCCCCAAAACGCATCCCACAGTAGTCGCCAATTGTGGTTCTGTTTCCAAACAATCCACAAGTACATCAGCGACGCCCGGACTTCATCCCACGCCCAATAGACGAGGATCAACGAGATCGCCGCCGTTACCAAGCACAGAAAGCACCATGAACCGATAATCGACGCCTGGATCAAGACCAACACGACACTGACAATGCCCAGCGGAATCACGTCAATCCCGAACAGGATCACCAACCAGGGGCGGTACTGCCAGCGACGCGTCGATCCGGCAAAACCCAAAATGGCGTCCCCCAGGTAGGCCAAGACTCCCAGCGCCGCATCGTGAATGCCGATCATGGCATACATCTGCGTGGCCGTTTTTGACTTCAAGACCTCGGCCGTGCCACTGCCAAAGGCAGGATCCCAGGCGGTGTCGATCAGCCCCCACTGGTACATCGACAGGTGCGCGGAGATGGCTGCGGCGACGAACGCCAGGATGCAAATCGGGATTCGCTGTGACCACGCCGAGGGGTTGTGTTGATAGGGCGGGACGTTGCGGTCCAAGTCGTCGACAGGAAGTGTTGCGTGCGACATCGGTGCTATCGTTTCAGACCGTTCTTGCGATACCACAGATCGGGATCTTGTTTCAACGCGTCAATGATCTTCGGCAGCCGATCGATCAGTCGGTGCTTGGGTTCCCAGCCCAGCATTTCTTTAGCCCGCGAGAGATCGAGTGCGTAATGGTCGTCGGCCATGTTGACCATGAACGGTTTGATGAACGCTTCGCCATCGGACAGCGTGTCGGTGACCGACGCGCCGACTTTCGCAAGTGGTTTTGGAACGCACAGCGTTGTCCACTCCTTGCCATGAATCTGACGCCCAATTTGATCTTGAAGCGTTTCGTAAGAGGGAGGATCCGGCTCGCCGATCAAGATGGCCGTCTTGGCTTCGATCTGATCGCGACGCTCGACGGTGGCCACGACCGCATCGACCGCGTCGTCCAGGTGAACGGCCGATTGTCCGGTCTCGGTATCGCCGGGAAAGAAATAGCTTTGAAAATCCTTTTCGTAGATCCGCTTGATCTGCTGCACGATGGTTGGTTGACGCCCGTAATCGGTGTAGACGCCGGCGATCCGCAGAAACACGGATCGCACGCCGGGGTGACCCTCACGAATCAGCCGTTCGGTTCGGATTTTGCTTTCGGGATAAGGCCACTTCGCTAACAGCGGGTCATTTTCAGCGATGTGTTGGCCTGGCTCACACGGTTCGTGCACCAGCATCGTGCTGCTGAAAATAAACTGTTGCAGTTCAAACTCGTCCAGCGCGTTTAGCAACCGATCGGTTCCGTTGACCGTGACTTCTTCGTACGCTTCGCTGTCCTCACCGGAGAAATCGTAGTACGCCGCCAGGTGAACGACGCTGGCGAGCTTGCCATCGGTGCGTCGTCGAACATCCGCGACCGCGCCTCGCACATTTTCGTAGCTGGTCAGGTCGCACTCGATGTCATAAACGTTGGCGTGGCTTTTCGGCGGCTCAGGCAATCCGACTCGATCGAATCCGAACACTTCATAACCGCGATCGGCCAACGCACGGCAAACCGGTTGCCCCAGCAGACCCGAGCTTCCCGTGACGATGACGGCAGGACGTGGTACAGACATGAATCACTCCGCTTGGAAAGAAAACGTACGCCTCTTTGACTCTGCAAACACCATGCCACTGCGAATGCCAAGACACTGCGAATGCCAAGACACTGCGAACGCCAAGACACTGTGAACGCCAAGACACTGCGAACGCCAAGACACTGCGAATGGCCGCGATGACTCCGCACTTGCAAGCCGCGGTCATGCAGCCAGCTGTCTTTGGTTGGCAACACGATCACGGGTAATGTTCAGCAGGGCATAAAAGAACGCGGCAACCATTGGGCCGACGAAGATGCCCCACAACCCCATCAACTTGAGCGCCCCCAACACGGTCACCAACGCAACCAATGGATGTAGCTTTGCTTGATTGCCGATCACATAGGTAGGATCACTCCATCGTGTCGATCCAACAGAGCTGTTGTGGGAGCGTGGCGAGTCCCTTTGGGGGCAACGAGTGGCTCACGCGTCCGTCGCTGAGCTGATGTTGGCCGCTTTGGCCTTGCTCTTGTCGTCGGGTTGACGCGATTCCCAGCTTTTCAGTTGGTTGAACTTGTTTTGCAATTGCTCGGTCAGTCCCGACAACCCGCCGCCCCGATGCATCGCCGGTTCACGGCACATGTCTTTGACGCGATTCTCGATGTCAACTTGTAACGACCGGTCGGCATGGCGAGCATAGCCACTCATCAACAGCGACTTCAGTAGTTCGTCGATTGACGAATCCTCCAATGTCGGATCCGTCGAAGAGTGCTCCAGCCGCGTGCAACAGATCGAGGCAAGTTTGTCGAGTTGTTTTTCGATCTGCGGATTTGTATTGCTCATGTTTCGTTTTTCTGTGTGAAGTTCATTGGTAAGCACTGACCGAGTGTTGCGGTGGATTGATGAATCATTTTTCAACGTCACCGGCAAACAAGCGGTCATCCCCAGCGACCAAGCCGATCAAAATTTGACCAGCCAGTTCGATTGGGAATGCAGTGTCAGGTGCAGTGTCAAAGGATCGCCAACAGTCGCTCAATCGAATTGCTGTTGGGGCCCGTTCCACTGCCCCGGAATGGTTTCTGCATCCGGGATGGAGAGCAATCGATATGCCAATGCATCGCGACGCGGCGTGCCCTTGGGGGGACAATGTCGGATGGACTGGCGTTCTTGTCACCCAGGTGCATCACACAGGTACTGGTCGCGTGAACGCTCGATACGACCCGACTGGCATGTTCGTTGCACCGGCGATCGAGCATGATTTCTTTCTTGGAACTTCCGTTGCTGGCCAACGCCGCAATCTTCGTGGCCGGGGCGATCCTGGTTTGGCTGGCAGGCGCAAAACTTAGCCATTACGTCGACTTATTCGCCGATCGAACAGGGATCGGTGAAGCCTTTGCCGGTGCCCTGTTGCTCGGTGGGGCGACGAGCCTGCCGGAGATGGCAACGACCTGTACAGCCGCGTACTCAGGTGCGGCGCAGCTGGCCGGAGCGAACCTGCTTGGCGGAGTCGCCATGCAGATAGCGGTGCTGGGGATCATCGACGCGGTGGTGCTGCGAGGCCGAGCACTGACATTGTTCTCACCTCGCTCCTCGTTGCTGATGGTTGGGGTGATGTTGATCGCGCTGATCGCGCTTGCGGCGGCGGCGCTCAGCAGCGGCGAATTGGGGTCCATCGCGCACGTCGGCCTGTGGCCGCTGGTGATCTTCGGTTTCTATGTCTTTTCCGTGTGGGTGATCTATCGTTACGAAGGCGACCCACGCTGGAAACCGAGCGGTGACTTGGCCCAGCCGCCCGAATCGGCGCGTGATCTCAAGGATGCTTACCAATCCGACTACGCAGAAACCTCGACCGGGGCGTTGGTCGGTTTCTTCGCGATCGCCTCACTTGCCGTCCTGATCGGAGGATTCTTCGTGGCGAAAACCGGCGAAGCGATTGCCGAACAAACCGGAATCGGGCAGAGTCTCGTCGGAGCGACGTTGGTCGCGTTGGCAACCAGTTTGCCGGAGGTCAGCACGACGTATTCGGCGGTTCGGTTCGGAGCCTACAGTATGGCAGCGGCGAACATTCTGGGGACCAATTCAATTGAAATCGCGCTCTTCTTGCCGGCCGACCTGACCTATCGCGACGGTGCGATTTTTGACGCCATGGCCCCGCCGTCCGGCTTCCTCGCCGCGCTGGGGATTGTCGTCACCAGCCTGTACCTGTGGGGGATTCTGGAGCGGCGTGACCGCACGATTCTGGGGATGGGCACCGACTCGTTTGCCGTCTTGCTGGTGTACGGCATCGGATTGGTGATCTACTCGACGCTGTAAATTTACTCCACGCTGTAGAACCAGGATTCCGGCGACCGCCATTGCGGTCAATCACCGCCCGGTTTGGTTGGTGATAGACCAGCCATTGACTGCTCGTCGCTTAGTAACGGAAGATGGCCATGACCGCTACGTTGTCCGGCATCTGATCCGGCTCGCACCGGTAAACGCGTCCTCCCTGACGCAGGGTCTCGACGACAGCCGTGTTCCGTTGCGTCGCGTCGGTATCCGTTTCGTCCGCGGAGATCAACAACGAATCGACGCGTCCGTTGGCCGCGGCGGCGACGATTTCTGAGAGCTTGCTGGATCCTTGTGACTGCGCGATGGCGGTGGCGAACTGGTCCAGATCCTCTTCGCTGCCACCACTCGGTTGGTCGGAAACCGCTTGGAGGACTCGTTCCCGCAGTTCCTGGTCACTCCATTGAGAGGGGCTGCCTTCGATCCTGGCGTCGACGCTCACGTCGGTCGTTGCTTCGAAATGGCCCGCCACTTCGGTTGTCGCGACCAACACCAACGGAATGCCGGTGTTGTAAATCGCGGCGGCAACCTGATCGCCGACCAGCGAAAGGTACTGGTCTCGATCCGCCTCAATTTTATCTTCGCCTTCTCCATGGCCGTGATAGATCGCCGTCGACGTCGCCCCGGCGCCTCCGTGGCTGCGGTGGCTCGTGTTCTGCAAGCTCTCTTCGGGATCACGCGGCACGACGAGGTCGTGAAAGGTGGCTGGAAGCACGTCGGTCTCAATCAGTTCGAGCGATTCGCCGTCGAATCGGAACAGGCTGGCACTGTCCCAGGTCAACGAGAGAACAAACTGGGTGTCGCCCGTGTTCCACTGCCTGACCAACGGTAGCAGCCAAAGCGTCTCCCCCACGAAGACACGTTCTGGCAAGGATCGGTTGACGCGAACAAGACGTGTTTTGTCGGGTGTCACAAAGATGGCCAGTCCTTCGCTTTGATGTTGCCAGAAATCGTACTTGGCGGAAAGCGATTCAAGGGGGGCAACGATCGAACACTCATGGCCGGCCGCCTCGAGTTGCCGTTTCGCGTCGCCGAGTAGATTCTTGAAAAGAATCGCATTCTGTTGGGTCTCGGGGCCACTTCGATAGGTCGACATCAGGATCGAGACACAAGGATTCGCACTTGTATTGGCCAGTTCTTTCAAATCGCCCGTTTTCAGACGCGTTGGTGTGAGTTCATTGGTGATCGTGGACATCGCCATCTCGCTTTGAAAGGGAGGAAACGTTCTGCTATCTCAAGCTCAATACCGCTAAGTTTAGCGGTATTGATCTCAAACTCAGTTGCAAACGCGATGCCGAATGCCTTGGTGGAGTCGCGGGTGCCTACGGTGCGGATCGGCAAGCGACGTCGAGAATACTTCGGAGAGTACCGAAGACCCGATTGCGAAGCCGCGATTGTCAATGGCACGCGACATGCTCTAAAATTGACGGATCTGATCGATCATCACCTTATCCAGGCACTCAAGTGATTCATGATGCGCCCGCGAGTACGAGCACGTTGGTTGCTTCGTATCTGACGATCCGGCGTGCAGTGGGGTTGAGCGGGCTGGCGCTCCCTGTGATGCTTGTCGGCGGCGGTTGGCTCACCGGCGTCCCGATTCAGGACAACATGAGCAGTTACTACCACACGCCGATGCGCGATGTGTTCGTCGGGACCTTGTGTGCGATCGGCGTGTTTTTATTCTGCTATCGCGGCTACGATTGGGTGGAAAACTGGTCGGCGAATGTCGGCGGCGTTTCAGCGTTGGGAATCGCCTTGTTCCCGCTGGACTATGCCAGCGATCCGCTTGTGCAAAAATCGCTGAGCGGCTATTTGCATACCGTCAGCGGTGGTGTGTTCTTTCTGACGCTGGCGTGTTACTCGCTGTACCACTTCCCGCGTGACGCGAGACTTGAACAAGAGCCACACCTGCGTGAGCGGAGTTGGATCTACCGAGCCAGTGGATTGGTCATCTTGCTCTGCATGGTCGCCATGGCCGCGTATTTGTTTCTACTCGGCGGCCGATGGAAGCAGTGGTTCAACGATTTTAATTTTCTGCTGTGGATGGAATCGATCGCGGTGTGGTCGTTCGCGGCGGCCTGGCTCGCGAAAGGACGTGTGATCGTTGCTGAAATCGCTGTGGACGTCTTGGCGTACGCGTCCGAGTTGGTGTTGGACGATCAGCGACCAGATGGTCAATTACCGGCCAATGATGGCTGGCGGCGGGGATCGTAAACCGGCGGATAACGGACCAGTCCGGGACAACTCGGTTGACCGAGGCAGTGACGTGACGGGCGGTGCGTTTCATGTGAGGTGAAAGCTCCCGACAAAAAAACCGGCAGTGGGGTGACCACTGCCGGTGTCGAAATGGCCTGTCGATTGAAGCCCGCACGCGTTCGCGAGGGGCCGCGTGGTGCCCCCCGCTTACACGTCGCACCTGACCTGATCGCGTTGCATTGGCAAGGTCGGCTGGTTCAACAGACCGTAAATTCTCTGAGAAAGCGACGGGGAAAAGAAGCTGTCGACGCGTGGGCGTGTTTATCCCGGCGACGGATCACTCGACTTCTTCGACGACTTCCTCATCGTCCATCTCTTCCAGTTGGTCAGCGCGTTGTTCGCCGGCTTCTTCGATTGCGTCGGCTTTCTCTTCGCCGCGTTCTTCGATCGCATCCGCTTTCTCATCGGCCGCTTCTTCTAACGCCGGCTTGGCAGCTTCATAGCGGTCTTCGACCTGTTCGGCCTGATTGTCGGCTTGTTCGCGAACGCTTTCAGCGTATTCCTGAGAGCTTTCGCGGACGGCGTCTGCTTGTTCGTCGTACACGCTGTCATTGCATCCAACCATGGTCATTCCAGCGGTCAGCATCAACAGGCTCAGTGCATACTTCATTTTGGTTTCCTCGTTGGTTTCGTTCTCTTGCCGTGCAGTCGGACGTCGACTAACGCCGGCTCAGCGGCAGATGAAGCAAACACTGTGCCAAATAAACGACCCAGTGAATCGGGGTACATCCCTTGGCACGCTGTTTGCCCCCAGGCAGCGACAGGGCTTGGGGTTGCTCTTGCCACCATCCACGTCGACCGTCCACGTCGACCGTCCACGTCCACTGTCCACGTCCACTGTCCAGATCCACCGTCCTCCGTTCCCATTGGAATTCGTCTCATGTCCACCCATCAAGCTTCGACGTCCCGTGCATCCAACCGTCCCTCGTGGCACGGATTTGAGACCCGTTCGATGCCGGAGGTCCCGTCGTGGATCGAAACACTGGGGCGTTCGGGATATGTCGCCAAGGGTGTCGTCTACTTCATCATCGGCTTCCTGGCCTTCAAGTTGGCGATCGGGGCGGGTGGGGAAATCTCGGGGTCACGAGAAGCGATTCAAGAGATCGGGCAACAACCCTTTGGCAGATTGTTGCTTGGTTTGGTTGCGATCGGGTTGCTCGGTTACACCGCATGGCGATGGGTGCAAGCGGCGAAAGATACCGAAGGCGAGGGGCGGGACTTGAAGGGCATTTTCAAACGCATCGGATACGTGATTAGCGGACTGACATACCTTGCACTCGGCGGATATGCCGGATCGATGGCTTTGGGGCTGACGTCGAGTTCGGGGAACTCCCAGGGTGGGCCTGGCAGTTGGTTGTTGGATTCGACTTGGGGACGAATCGTGCTCGCGATTGCGGGCGTCATCACCATCGGGGTCGCGTTCTATTTGGTCTACAAGGCGTATCAGGCCAAGTTCATGACCAAGTATGATTTGGACGCGATGAGCGAGACGACTCGCACGATTGCACTGCACGTTGGCCGAATGGGGCTCAGCACGCGCGGCATCGCATTCGCAATCATCGGCACCTTCATCACCATCTCGGCAGTCCAGGGGACGTCCGATGGTGAGATCGCCGGCATGAGTGACGCCTTGGCTGCGATCGCCTCACAAGCCTACGGAAAGGTCCTCCTCGGCATCACCGGGTTTGGACTGATGTGCTACGCGGTCCACTCGATGCTGTTGGGTTGGTTCCGCAAGTTCAACGTAGGGTGATCCGATGTTTGAAAAATGGATCTCCGCCACTGCGGAAGACCTGGCGATGGTTGCCCTGTCAGCGATGGTGGTGTACGCCAGCATTTTGGTCTACACACGAATCGTGGGTCTACGCAGTTTTTCGAAGATGTCTGCGGCCGATTTTGCAATGACCATTGCCGTCGGATCGATGTTCGGGTCGACCGTTTCCGGACCGTCGCCGACGCTTTTGATGGGACTGTTCTCAATCCTCTGTCTGTTCGGGGGCCAGTGGATCCTGGCGGCACTCAGGGTGCGTTCTAACCGGGTCAGCAATGCTATCGACAATCAGCCGTTGTTGCTGATGGCTGGCCCTGAAATTCTGCACGACAATCTTCGCCAAGCCAACATGACTGAAAGTGATCTTTTTGCGAAGCTCCGGGAAGCCAATGCGATGAGTTTCGATCAGGTCAAAGCGGTAGTGTTTGAGACCACGGGTGACGTGTCCGTCTTGCACTCCGCCGACGAACCCAAAATAGAACCCGCGATCTTCGGCTCCGTCATCGGCGCAGAACGATTGTTCGAAAGTCGTTAGACCGTTATCCCGTTACCAACCACCACTGGAATTCTAAAATGCGAGAATCCGCAGCCCTCCTCCTGCTGGTCGCCGTGAGCACGGTGATCCACGCTGACGATCCCGAGAGCAAGATGGTTGAAGCAGTGCAGCAGGCGATCGTGGATCAGACCAACGACTATCGGGAAAAACATGGCCTGTCGCCGGTCGGTTCGAACGATGATTTGGTCGCAACGGCATCCAAATTCGCAACTTTCATGGCCGAGTCGGGAAAGTATGGTCACCATGCCGACGGCCGCACACCGGCCGAGCGTGCCAAAGACGCCGGTTACCAGTATTGCGTGGTGCGGGAGAATATCGCCTACCGCACGAACACCGGCGAGGTGACGGAAGAGTCGCTGACCGAAGTCTTTGTGCAAGGCTGGATCGAATCACCGCCACACCGGGAAAACATTTTGGCCGACTTCGTCACCGAAACCGGCGTTTCGGTCGCGACCACTGATGGCGTGACGTATTACGCCGTCCAATTGTTCGGACGGCCGAAATCAGCTGCAATCCAAGTCAAAGTGACCAACCTGACCAAACAAAATCAAACCCTCGTCGTCACCTCCAACGACAGCGAAGACGAAGTCGAACTTCCATCACGCTCCATCATCACCATGAAACGCTGTTTCCCGGCAACGTTAAGCTTGACCGGATCGGATTCGAAAATTGAAGTCAAAGACTCCATCGAACTGTCCATTTCAGACGATGGACTGAGTCGTTGATAAACGTCAATGCGTCAGCATCAGGCGTCGGGTGGACGGTTGCTGCCGCATGCACGCGGGGTCCACTACACAAACCGACGAACAATTGCTCAGTTTTGCTCTTCCTGTTTCAGCCGGACACGGACCGCCAAGGACTTCGTCATGATTTGGATCGTCGCTTACATCAGTTCGGTCGTCGGAGCCTTCCTGACGATCCTGGCAATGACGATGATCCGTAATGAGGAACGTCATAACGTTGGTCGAATCGGTTGGCTGGGGCTGATTCTGCTGTCTCCGCCCATCGGTCTGCTGCTTTTTCTCTGGCTCGGTGGGCGGAAGATTTCTGAAGAGCACGTGACCCGCAAGTTGGTGGAGATTCCGAATTTTCCAGGTGCCACCGAAGAGCCACGCGACGCGGTCGAGCGGCTGTTGGTCGCGAGAGACCTGTGCCCACCGACATGGGGCAACCAAGTTCGATTGCTCAGTGATCCGCCAGAGGTTCGCGATGCGTTTATCGAACTGATTGCCAGTGCGGAGAAAGCCATCTATGTCATGACCTTTATCATGGATGAGAAGGATAGCAGTACCAAGCTCGTCGATCTGTTGTGCGACAAAGCCCGTCGCGGAGTTCAGGTCCGGTTGCTGGTCGACGGCTTTGGATCGTTCTTCCTGTCCGAGGAGCTGCTGCAGCGTGTGGAGGACGCCGGTGGACGTGTCCATCGATTCAAACGCATGTCCCAACTTTCGCGGCTCGCCTATTTGAACTTTCGCAACCACCGAAAGCTGGCGGTGGTCGACGGTGAACGGGCTATTTTGGGAGGGGCAAACATCGTCGAAGACGAACTCGCCGATCCGCCTGATGAAGACGCGTGGGTTGACATGAGCCTTTACATCGAAGGCCCCGCGGCGACTCAATTGCAGTCTGTCTTCTGCAGCGATTGGAATTTTGAGACGGATGAAGACTTGCCGCCGAGTGAATTGACCGAGAACGACAGGGCGGATTCGAATAGCGGTTCACGAATCACGGTCGTGCCGATCGGTCCAGACGGTCCCGAGGAAATCCTTGCCGACTTTTGGCAGTGCGCCATCAATCAAGCCAAACATCGCATCTGGATTTGCACGCCCTATTTCGTGCCGCCACCCCACGCGATGCAATCGCTGGAGATGGCGTGCCGGCGGGGAATCGACGTTCAAATCCTGATCCCACAGGTCAGCGATCTGAGACCTGTCGACTATGCCCGCGAAGACTACTTCGAGGATCTGGTCGAAAAGGGCTGCAAGATCCATCGACACATGGACCGGATGGTGCACGCCAAAATCGGAATCGTCGACGATTTGGTTGCCTTGGTCGGCTCGGCCAATTTCGACATCCGTTCGTTCTACTTGAATTACGAGTTGTCGGTCGCGATTCACGACAAAGAGACCATCGCTGTGGTGAGCGATTGGTTTGAACAGCTGGCGAACAAATGTGAATCCAAATCGAAGGAACGGACCAGGCTTCAGTCGGCAATGGCGACCGCCGTCCGAATGTTTGCATCCGAACTGTAGGCCGAGCTTTCAGACGTTCAGCATTCGTTGACCACCGCACTGCGTCCCGTTTCGCTGATAGCGTAATGCACCGCCTGTGCCACGTCGCCATCCGGACCGACTGCTGCTCGCTGTCGGTCTGCTCCGATTCCCACATCAAAGAGCCGCTGGACGTAACCATTGACGCACTGCTCGTCGCCGGCCCTTTCCAAAGACGGACGCACCTCGTCGAGTAACCGAAACACAGCTTCCTTGGCGGCGAGCTTTTCGCAGGTTAGTGGATCCACCAGGTCCTTGCTGATGCCATAACGAGCGGCATGCCACATCGCGTACGACAGCAAACTCGGTCGTATCGGTCGGTTGATTCGATTCGAATGGATGTCTTGCATCGCTTGCATCACGATGGCCCTTATCAGGCCTGCATAACCGACGGTCTCTTCCACCGCCAACATCACATCGGCACCACGAAACTCAATTGTTGGGACTTTGGTTGGCAGACGGATGTCCCAGTAGATAAAGCTTTCATCCTTGATCGCCCCGGCTCGCACCAACTCATCGACACATGCTTCATGGTCGGCGAGGTCATCGAGATGCGGCGGTGGTCCCGCCATCGGCCATTGCGCCCATAGCTCTCGTCGATAGCTCGCGTATCCTGTGTCTTCTCCATCCCAGTACGGTGAGTTGGCCGACAGTGCCTGCAGAATCGGCAGCCAACGACGACATTGATTCATCACCTGCACGCCCATGGATCGATCTTCCATTGAGACGTGGACGTGGCAACCGAAGATCAGCATGTCGCGGGCGATTTGTTGGAATCGCTGGCTCATCACTTGGTAGCGCCGCTTGGGAGTGAAGGAGTCCGAAGCGGGGACGGGCAATGGATTGGTTCCGGCAGCGACCAGAGCAGAGCCCGTGTTGCCCGCCGCGACGATCAGGTCGCCGCGCACGATGCTGACACTTCGACGCACCTCGTCCAGTGTCTTGCAAACCTTCGACGCCATCTCGATTTGAGTGAGGTGAAGTTCGTGTTGGATTTCCGCCGTCGTCTGTTTACCGATCTGTTCGATCACCCGTTTGCAATTGGGTAACAGTCGTCCGCTGGTGGGATCGACAAGCTGGTATTCTTCTTCGACACCAATTGAAGGGATGGAGGGGGCCATGGCGTCATTTCCTTATTCGAAGAAGCGAGTTGCGGGCAGTGAAAGCCCCTGGACTTAAGAGGTCGATCCTAAAAAAAGGCACTTCAGCGTCGTTTCGACACGTAGCGGTTGTAAGCGCCGGAAGAGGCACGCCGCGAAGCAATTCGCACGATGCCAACGAGTGCGCCGGAGACGGCACCCCAAAGCAACGCGTCTTTCCAATCCACTTCCGGAGAGGCGGGATTCTTCGGTGGCTCGCGATTGAGCGTGGTTCGCCAACCGGCTTGCAGCGCGTTGCGTGCCACCAGTGTCGCGCCCAAGGCGGCCGCGTAGGCCAGCAAGTTCTCCGTTTTTCCGATCCCGGTATTGCGTCCATCCGGTTCATCGTGAAAGCGGTCCGCCGCCGTGTCGCGTAAATCGCTAAGCTTTTCTTGCATCTGTTCAATCATTGTTGGTTCCTCGATAGGTCAATTCTGGCAGCGGAAGAAGAAGAGGTTTGTGGGGAAAACACTCCCTGAGGTGTCACACCGTCCTAGCGACCATCTGGTCGGTTTTGAACCGAGCGGTCGTTGGATGAACCAGGCGGGTGCCTGGTCGGCGTGATATCGGCGGGCGAGTTCACGTAAATTTTCGTGCCACAGTTGGGGCATGCGACCGCGCGGTCGTGGACATCAATGCCGCAGCGCGGACAGGGAGTCATGTTCAACGGCGAAGCGGATTTGTCAGTGTTCATCAGTAGTCGATCCTCTCGTCGGAGCCGTTGAACCTGGCTTCATAATCGATTTGACGGAGATAGCTTTTTAAAGCGGTGAACTCTTGGGGATCCAGTTGGTCTTTGATCGAATCCACCGCTTCGTGGATCAGGTTGACCATCCGGTGGACTTTGGCGTAATCCATCCGCCGATACGTTTCCCCGGGGCTGGAACGCTTCGCAAACGTTTCTTCGATCGGTTTGCGGTAAGGTTCAAGGGCGTCATGGTCCAGGGGCTGAGGCCAGTAGAGTTCGCCGGACTGTCGATCGATCTGGTTTTCTTGCAATCGGTCCGGGGCCATCCGTTTGCCGATTTCACGACGCTTCTCTTCCGATAGCGGCTTGTGTTCCTCCGCGATTTCCGCGTCCCGTAGATCTCGCAGTTTATAGTACTGCTCAACCCGCTCTTCGCGATTCTTGAGGCGTAGCGAAATAGCTTCTTGCAACTGTTCGGCTGACAGAGATTTTAGATAGGCACCTTTGCCGAGGCCGGTGGCCAGTTCGCCGCGGGCTTCGAGAACGTCGCCCGCCGCGGTTGTGTTGTCATTGTCGTCAAACAACCCGTCATCGGCGATTGCGATTGTGACGAACATCATCGTTAGTAGGGAGGCAGCGAGTCGCATGGTTTTCTCGGTCATTTTTGGGGGAGTGAAAAACGTGGTGCTGTTGATGAGGGGCCGGTATCCGGCCCTGTCTCCATCACAGCTTGCGCGGGTTTACATCGAAACAGAGGCGTTGGTTTCGGCGTCAGTCGCGGGACGTTCGCCTTGCAAATAGGCGGTGCCGGCTTTCAGCAAATACTTCACACCGGTCAGACCGGAGTGGTCCCAGTATTCGCCCCGTGACGGTTCGATCCGCAGCAATAAAATCTTTTCACTGGACTTGCCGTCGGGAAACCAAACCTTCCAGCCTTCGCTCCAGAGTTCGTCCAGCTTCGATTGATCATCGATCGGATGTGCAGTCCCGGAGATCGACACGAATTGATTTGACGCTTGCATGGTCACGGCAACTTCTGAATCAAGTGCCACGTCGGAGACTTTGCCGGAGTCGCGTTCGGTCACAAACCAGATTTGACCGTTTGATTCCACCTGTGCGACCGCCATCGGACGGGCGTTGATTGAACCATCGACGCTGCGGGTGACGAGCATCGCTGTGTCGAAGTCTTTGAGTAAGTCGATCAGTTTTTTATGAGTGTTCATGGTCCTAGTCCTTGTTGAGTGCTTGGTCACTGAATCGCCAGCTTGTCAGGGTCGCCGTCGGCTGATCGGCCGACGGCGTCCCTGCTGGGCAACGCGGTGAAGCATTGATTCCCCGCGTTTGACGAGGTGTTAGCGGCAGGACGCAGGCCCTCCGGTCCCTCATCGTCTCCGAAACACCGGAGGGCTCGCGCTCTACCGCTAAAAAATGAGGTGTTAGCGGCAGGACGCAGGCCCTCCGGTCCCTCATCGTTTCCGAAACACCGGAGGGCTCGCGCCCTACCGCTAAAAAATGAGGTGTTAGCGGCAGGGCGCAAGCCCTCCGGTCCCTCATCGTTCCCGAAACACCGGAGGGCTCGCGCCCTACCGCTAATAAATGCTTCACGGCGTTGCCTGTTGGGTATTCGGAGCAGTTGCAAAACGCGTTTATGTCGTTTGCTCGGCATGGCGACCTTCGGCGAATTCTTCAATCGCCTTGTCACAAAACGCTGGCAGGTCGTCGGGGTTTCGGCTGGTCACCAAGCCCTGATCACAAACGCATTCTTCGTCGACCCATTCCGCTCCGGCGTTGATCAAATCAGTCTTCAGACTCGGCCACGACGTTACCTTGCGTCCCCGGACGACGTCGGCTTCGATCAGCGTCCAAGGCCCGTGGCAGATGGCGGCGACCGGCTTGTGTTGTTTAAAAAAGTCTCGCACAAAACTGACGGAATCTTCGCACATCCGCAGCGCATCTGGATTGAAAACACCACCGGGCAACACCAGTCCGTCGAACTGTTCGGCGGATGCCGAGTGGACCGACTGATCGACTGGAAACGTGTCCGCCTTTTCGTCATGATTCACGCCCTGGATTTCACCGGACTTCGGTGACACCAACACCACCTCAGCACCGGCGTTTTTGAGCGCTTCCCAGGGCTTGGTCAGCTCCACTTGCTCGAAGCCGTCGGTTGCGAGAAATGCGATTCGTTTTTGTTGGAGCGATTGCTTGCTCATCTTGTTCTCCGGAACGGGACACGATGGTTCGTGTAGAAGCGGTTGCATTGACTGTCGTTGCTGACTGACGTTGCAGTTTCCATGCCAAAGGCGGCTTTCCATTGCCGTCACCACAACCGGTGGGCTCGGCCCGGTATCGCCGGTCGATCAGTGACCAGTGCGAGGCATTCTCGAACAGCGTTCGTCTCACTCACCGAACGCAGCGGTTGACGGCGAAGAACGATGTGCCGCGAAAAGAGTGTGTCAGGAACAGAGTCTGTCAGGACAAACCGTCCCGCTTGAGTGGTGGACGAGGTGCGTTGCTGTTAAGACTGCTATGGAGATGGCATCGATTCGCTGGAGATGCCCGACAGGCCGGTCCGCCAAGGGCACGAGAGTTGCACTCTCGTTGCACTCTTAAAACCCAATCAAAATCACAGTAGAACCCGCATTCACTCCCTTTCTGCTTCAGCCTGTGATGACGGACGTTGCCCTCCCCAAACGATGTGTGATTGCGGATGATGTGCGATCGTCGCGAGCAAAGGTTGGAAAATGGCTCGACGGTTGCGGTTTCGATTGCGTGCTGGCCGAAAACGGGTTAGAAGCATGGGAATCGATTCAAAACCATCCGCCCGATCTGCTGGTGACGGACCTGGAGATGCCGTTGTTGTGCGGACTGGAGCTTCTTGAGAAGGTTCGCCAATCCGACAACGAGCGGATTCGGAAACTGCCCGTTCTGGTGATGACCAGCCTGCTCGATGGCCAGACATTCAACGTCGTGAGCAGGATGGGTGGCGATGGATTGCTTCAAAAGCCGCTCGACAGGGAGACGACTCTTTCGGTCATCCTCGATTTAATCGCAGGAAAAAAGTGTCTGGAGCAAATCAGCGTCGCAGACTCGGATTCCATTCCGTGCGGCGAGGGAGTGATCTCACCGACACTCCGACGGCTGATCAAGACTGTCGCCAAAGGCAAGCGGCCTCGATAGCCGGTTTGTCGTCAACTCGCCTCGGGCGGGTTTGGTGATGAAGGCCACCCGAGACGAAAGTGAGTTGACGGCAATGTTCACCAGCTGAATTACTCGACGATCTTCTTCAGGATGCTCGCCAGCTTGGGGTTGTCGGTCGCGTGCAGGGCAGCCGCGGCGTCGGCTTTTAGCTTCGTGACCGCATCACCGGTTCGCTCGACGAGGTTGTCCCGGGTAGTGAAACGAGACCACGTCGCTTGGTTGGCGTTCAAGTGAAACTGCACCCAATTTGCATCTTGAAGATGGCCCGAGCGATCGCTGGTATAGCGATCTAGATCGACAGTGGCTTCTGCAGCAACAGTGGTTTGTGCCGATTGGGCGGTAGAGCCAGCAGTGGAGCGATTCTCGCGTTGCAGCGCGGCGGTCAGTTCATCTTCGCCGTCAATGACTATTGCCGGATTGTCTCTGTCGATGTCATCATCACCGTCACCCGAATCGACGCTTTCCGGGTTAGTGAATTCCGTACCGAGCGGATTGTCGATGTTGTAGTCCGCATCGGGATCATAATCATCGCGATCGTAGATTGAGTCTTTTGAATAAGGCAAGGTTGCCGAACGTGTTTGGGCTTCACGCAGGCTGATCCGTCCGGCCACGGGGCCGCTGACGGCACGACGTCCCGCGGCGGCAGCGATCGCAGCTTCCGTCCCGTCTTCGATTGCGTCGGCCAAATTGCCGGCCTCACGTTGTGTCTCGTCGATGTAGTCGTCTACACGGTACTGATCGATATCCAATCGCGGTCTGTCGGCGGTTCGTTCGTCATCTAGCCCCGGATCGTCTACACCTGCCGGAGTTTCGGTGTCGAGCCGTTTAATCCCTTTGGCGTCGGCAGCGGTTCGTGCCGGTGACGAACGGCGTGACGACGATGCGCGTTCGGATGCCTTGTCGTCGTTGGACGGGCGGGCATTTTGATCACGCTTGGGGCGATCAATCGATTTTGCCAGGGCGGCACCGACTGTTTTCGGATCGGGCAGCGCACGTTCGGAATCGCGGTCAACGGTCGAGTTGGCGGAGCGTTTGACTTGTGTCCAACCAAACGCCTCCAACTCAGCAATCACTTGGTTTGACTGCTCGGCGATGGCTTGCAGTTGTTTTTTCTGTTCGTTCGACTCGCTACGTTTGGCGGCCTCGATGGCCAGCTTTTTGGTGAGACTGGCATCGCTCCAAATCACTCCTGCCAGGGCCCAGTCGCTGATCTCTTGGGCCGCTCCGTCAGGCACCGCCGGGGCCGTTTGCAATGGTTGCTCCGCCTTGACGGTCATCAGTGCCGCCATCGACAGAACAATGTAAGCGGCGAAGTAAAGAAGGTTTCGTTGGTGTCTCATGGAACGACTCGGTGGCTTTGGGTGGCAACACGTTGGTTGCTTTTCGTGCGGGTTTAGTCGTGCAGATCCAATCGCGGGAGACCATGATGCCGAGATGGCAAGGCCGGCATGGCGAGGAGGCTTTGTATTGGGTGGCGCTGGTTCGGAGGGCGCTGGCAATCTCCAATTCGAATAAGCACGCGGTAGGTGACCACCTGCCGGTGATGCAAAGACCGTGCCCAAAAGATTCCCCAGCGATGGCGGCGCGAACCCACGGATGACAGGGTGCGAAAATTCCGCGGGTTCACGCTGCGATCCGTCGAAGCAGATTCACGGCCGGCATGCGACACGTGACTAGGCCGAACGACTGTCGAGCATCCTGTCGGATTGGCGACCAGGCCTGCGGCCTGTCGATGGAGTCAGAATCCCTTCAGGTTAGCTGCGTCAGCGAGGGACATTGCCTCAACGACGTGCGTTGCGTGACGTCTCGGTTACGCAGGCGTGGTGGACTCATCCGGCCGCTTGGGAGTCGCGAACGCGAGCAAGATCCAGGCGACGATCCAGGCAACACCTCCCAGCGGCGTGATCGCGCCCATCCAAGGTGTTTCGGTCAACACCAGCAGGTACAGGCTGCCGCTGAACAGCACGATGCCGGCCACGAACAAGTAACCGGATTTTACGATCAACGAGGACGCGTTGGTGCCACAGGCCGCCAGGGCTAAAAGGGCAACGGCATGCACGAGGTGGTACCGCGATCCGGTTTCGAATTGCCCCACGCGTTTTGCGATCAGTTCGGGCTCCAGCCCTTGGGACTGCAGCAACCCCTCCAGACCGTGGGCTGCGAAGGCACCCAGGGAGACACCCGTGGCGCCGGCGATCGCGGCGGCAACGAGCAGGAATCGGAGGGGCGGGTTCATGCCGAAGTCAGTTGGGTGTCAACGGCGCGCAGAAGCTTGTCCATTTGGAAGGGCTTGCGAATGTATTCGCTGACGCCCAGCAGTTCGGCGTAGGCTTTGTGTCGGCTGCCTTCATTGCCGGTGATCATGATCACCGGCACCATGGTTTCGGACATCCGCCGCAGCTTCTCGAGCACCAGGAACCCGCTGCGTTTGGGCATCATCATGTCCAAGATGATCAGGTCCGGGGATTCGCGTTCGGCCAACGCCAAGCCTTGGTTTCCGTCGCGGGCAACGACGACTTCGTACCCGGCGTCTTCCAACGCATAACGCACCGACTCGATGATTTCGACATCGTCGTCGACGATCAAAATCTTGGCACCGCGATCGCTTTGAACCACTTCGGGGAGATCGTCAGAGTCTTCGTCGGCCATACAGTGGAACCTGGAGGTGAAACTGGAAGTTTAGTTGTCCGAGAACGAAGTCGGACTTGTATCCCAATGGCTTAGTTTAGCAACTGGAGCACCGCTCACCACATGATTCATGACCCATCGGTCCAGATCCGACAAAACGACGGTATTCATTTCGTCGTCGTTGCGATACTGGCGAATTTCCAGTTGTGCTCCGATTGAGCTGGCGGCTTGAATTTCGGAAACCAAACGCGTCTCGTCGTAGAACTCGCTTTCGATGGATCGCTGCCACAGCATCGGCAATCGTCGTTCCTTTAACCGCTGCCGGTCTAACTCGGGATGGGCGGGCAGATTGAACGCGCCGCCGAGTGAGACTGCGGCGGCAAACAGTTCGGGGTGACGCATCGCGATCCGCGTCGCCATCGTACCACCGCTTTGGTACCCCGCCAACACGATGCGTTCGGCATGAATGCTGTATTGATCTGCGGCACGGTCGATCGCGGCGAGCACACTTCGCTCTGCCGATTCTAAGGCTGCCGCCGAGTTGCTCCACCAAAACCGGTGGCCCGACGCGTCGGACGCCATCGGGGCGCGAAGGCCAGTGGCCAAGTAGTTCCGCGAGCTGACGTGGGGCATCACGTGACAAACTTGGTTTTCGTTGAAGCCGTCGCTGTGCAGCCAGACGATCAACGGGTAACGGTAGTTCGCTTCGTAATGCAGCGGCACAAAAAAGGTCTGGGCACGGATCGCCGCGGACCAACTGCTCGGTGCCTCGCCGTCGTGTTCTACCGGCAACTCTTCGGCATCGAGTGCGTCGACGGGGTGCGGGGCGTTGTCCTTTCCGTCGGCAACGTGATCGCTAACGGAATTCCAAATCATGGTCGCATCAAAACGGTTCATAGCAAACCGGGACTCAGCAAGTGAAAAAGCATCAACACGCTGCTGACGGCTCGCTACAAACGTAGGGACAGCGCGGACGATGTGTCAACGCTGAAGCGAACAAAGCCAGTCGCAAAAAGACAAAATTAGAAACGCTTTCAAAACTAACGCTTCAGAATCTCAGCCAGCTCGATCAGGTGCCGAAGGCTGTCGCAGTGCGCCGCGTAACGCAGCTTCGGACGCAGTTGATCGTCCAACGCACGCCCCCCCACGATCAAGCTCACCCGATCGCCCAGCGAGTCGGCAAGCTGGTTCTGCTCACGCACAAAACGGGCCGGATCGTCAACCGCTGTCACGCTCAACCAAACCATTTTGGGCTGGTAATCCTGGACCGCCTGCATCAACGAAATCAGCGGCAAGTCGTTGCCCAAATTGACCGCGTTCCAGCCGCTTTCCCGCAGCGCCAGCTCCACCAACGCGGTCGGTAGCTGATAGGGGTCCGACTCCGGCGCCGCACCGATCGCAATCGGCGCCTCTGCAGGCAGGTTCGCGAGCCCCTCGCGAAGGTTGTAGATCAGCCGCGTGCAGATCGTGCAGCTGCGACGTTCTTGATAGACCTCCAGCTCGCCGCAGTCCCAAGCGTCACCGAGCCCTCGCATCGCGTCGGTGATCAGGTCCTCGGCCGCTTCGGCGCGGGACCACCCCAACGCGATCCGCTGCTCCAGCAATCGCATGCAGTGACGCTCGTCGCCGTCGGCCAAAGCCGCACGGAACTCCTGCTGCGTCGGCTCGGTGCCGGCTCCACGCACCGCGGTACGGCGGGCCGTCGGCTTCGACGCGATCTCAAGGTCGCTGCCGTCGATCCCCAGCGCTTTCGTGTCAACGATCGTTCGCTCGGTCGACTGGAGGAACTCACGCAGGCCCGAAAGGGTGATCCGGCGGTGGCCGCCGACCGTCCGGATGGTCGGGATCGCACCCTGGTCGCACCAACGCTTGACCGACGACTCGCTGACATGCAGCGAGCTGGCGATCTGTTTCGGAGAGAATTGGGGCAGCGAGTCGGTCACAGGCAGGGTCCGGGGCGTTGAATCAGGCAAACGTGGACGTTTTGGCTGAAAATCGTCCAGTGTGGACGTTTTTGAATCGTAGCGAAAACCTCCACCTCGCCAACCGTGGAATCGCAAAACTTTCGTGTTTTCGGCGTTTCTGCAGCGGATTTGGAACTTATTTCGCCATTTTATGCATCCGGGCATTGTTGTTGCACGAATCTACCGATATACCGTGATGAACGTTTTGAACGAAATGCCGTTCTGGAAACCGCCCCAAGGATCAAGCCATGGCTACCAAGCTCGCCCCCGCTCCCACGACTGACACGAAGAAAACCGCACCCAAATCGGATGCGTCCAAACTCCGTGCACGTCCGCCGGCTTGGTTGAACCTGGACGAATTGAACGATGCTCATCGCGAAGCCGATGGAATGGTCGCCCCGATCGGCGAACTGACGAGCGAAGAGCTCAAGAGCCGCACCAAGCGTCGGCTGCGTGAAGAGATCGATTTCATTTCCAATCCCGAGTTCGGCGATACCGACTTGGGCAAGCAACTGTTCGCCGAGCCGTTGAATCTTGCCCCCCGCAAAGCGGAGCTGGGCATCGCGGCGATCCGACGCAGCGGGATCGACATGCCGATCCACCTGGGGCGGCTTTGCGAGGCCCCGCTGTTGACCCCGGAACAGGAGCAGATGCTGTTTCAGCGGATGAACTACCTGTTGCAACAGGCCGCGGTGCATCGCAGCCTGTTGAATCCGGCGCGGCCGTCGCGGGTCCGGTTGGAGTTGATCGACCGGTTGATCGCGTTGGCCTCGTGGCATCGCGACCGAATCGTCGAGGCGAACTTGCGGCTCGTCTTTTCGATTGTGAAAAAATTCGTCAACCCGAACAACAGTTTCGATGACTTGCTCAGTGACGGAATTGTCGCGCTGATCCGCGCGGTGGAGAAGTTTGACTTCGACCGTGGGTTTCGATTCAGCACCTACGCGACGCAGGTCATCCGCCGCAATTCCTATCGCACCGTCGTTGTGAAACAGCAAGAACGTCAGAAGACGGTGGGCGGGTTGCAAGACATGGATCTGGATTTGACCGATGAAGGTCGCGAGTCGGCGATCAGCGAGAAACGCTGGCACGAACTGAGGAGTCGTTTGAGCGTGATGCTGAACGAATTGGATCGCCGCGAGAAATTTATCATCCGCGCCCGTTTTTCGCTCGGAGCGCACCGCAAAGTTCATACACTGCAGTCGCTCGCCAACCGCCTTGGTGTTTCCAAGGAACGCGTCCGCCAGCTCGAGCGTCGGGCGATGGATAAATTGCGTGCGATGGCGGGCGACGTCAACCTTGCGGAACTGGAGACTCAGTGAAAACCTATTTGGCTTCAACGACGCTGCCGGTCGACGCGGAGCAGGCCTTCGCCTATCACGAACGACGCGGCGCCCTCGATCGTTTGATCCCGCCCTGGAAAAAGGTATCGGTTGAATCGTCCGATGGAAGCCTGAAGCCGAACAGCGTGGTTGTGTTGCGACTGAAGTCCGGCCCGCTGTCGATGCGATGGGTCGCGCAGCACACCGAATACGATCCCCCCCACTGCTTTGTCGACGTCCAACGCTCGGGGCCTTTCGCCCACTGGGAACATCGCCACTTGTTCGACGCAGCATCCTCCGACGGCTGTGTGCTTCGCGATTCGATCACGTATCAATTGCCGCTCGGATCGCTCGGCAGAATGTTCGGCGCGACCTTGGCCCGCAAAGAATTGGAGACGATGTTCGCCTACCGCCACCGCGTCACCCGCGACGACTTGGAATTGGCGGCGAAGTACCAAGCGTCACCGATGAAGATCGCCGTCTCGGGTTCGTCCGGGCTGGTGGGGCAGAAGCTTTGCGCGTTGTTGACACTGCTCGGCCACCAAGTGATTCGGTTGGAACGTTCCATCGATCGCATCGAAGACGGTCAGGCTGCGATCGCTCCTTGGGATTCGCCCGAGCAGGCGGCCAAGCTTTCCGGCGTTGATGCCGTCGTGCATTTAGCCGGAAAGTCGATCGCGGACCGACGCTGGACCGATTCGGTCAAACAGGCGATTCGTGACAGTCGAGTCGATTTGACAAGTCGTTTGGCCGAAGCCTTGGCCGGGCTGGCGGACCCGCCCAAAGTCTTTCTTTGCGCCTCTGCGATCGGCATCTATGGAGATCGCGGGGACGAGGTGCTGTCCGAATCGAGTGCACCGGGCGAGAGCTTTTTGGCAGACGTCGCCCAGGAATGGGAACAAGCCTGTCGGCCTGCCGAACAAGCAGGCATTCGCGTCGCCAACGCGCGGCTGGGCGTCGTGCTGGACCCCGCCGGCGGGGCGCTCGAAAAAATGTTGACCCCGGCCAAACTGTTCGGCGGGGCCTTGGGCAGCGGACGTCAATGGTGGAGTTGGGTTTCGATCGACGATGTGATCGGTTCGATCTACCACGCAATTTGCGACGATCGCGTTTCCGGTCCGTTCAATGTCACCGCACCCAATCCGCTGACCAATCGCGAGTTTGCCAAAACGCTCGGGCGAGTGATCTCGCGTCCGTCGCTGGTTCCTGCCCCGGCGTTCGCTCTACGTCTTGCGCTCGGCGAAATGGCTGACGCGCTGCTGCTGTCCAGCACGCGCGTGATCCCGTCGGTGCTGCAAAAGACCGGATATGAATTTCGCTTCAGCCAGGCCGACGAGGCGTTGCGTTATCACTTGGGGGTGAATCGATTGGAGTCGATCGAATGAAGGTGAACGTGATCTTTCTGATCAATCTGGTCGCAACCTGGTACATGGTCGGATTGATCTGGATGGTCCAGGTCGTGCATTACAAACTGTTCGACCGGGTGGGCGAAGCGGAGTTTGTGAAGTACGAAACGGATCACTCAACTCTGATCACTCCGATCGTCGGGCTACCCATGTTGGTCGAGATCGCGACGGCAGGGATGTTGCTCGCTTTTGTGCCCGCCGGAATTCCACGCTGGGTTTTGGTGGCGGCGTTTATCGCCGTGTTGGCAATCTGGCTGTCGACCGCGCTGATCCAGGTGCCGTGTCACAACCGGCTGACGCAAAACGGTTTCACCCAGGCGGACTATCAACTGCTCGTCGGCAGCAACTGGATCCGAACGATTCTGTGGACCGCCCGAGGTCTGTTGCTCGCGTACTTCGCCAACAAGCTGATGGCGTAGGCGGCTCGACGCGTAAGTCCTACCGCGCAACGCTGTAAGGCATTTTTTAGCGGTAGGGCACAAGCCCTCCGGTGTTTCGGGAACGAAAGAGAACGGAGGGTTTACGCCCAATACCGCTCAATCGACAAGGTTGGGACCGGCGCAAGGCCCGTAGGCTTGCGCCAAACGGCTGGTCGTCACTTGATATCAGCCGGTTCGCGCCAGCGTCCGGGCGTCCCTCAAGGTCTTTCGATCCGGAAGACCTTCAGTTTTCCCAGGTCGCGGACGACCACGTCGTCACCAGCCACTGCGACATGAGCCCAGGAATTCTGTGCCACGTCCATCTCGTCGATCAGTTTGTAGTCCGGTGTGGAGCCGTCGAGCAGCATCAATTTGCCGCGCTCGGTCAACGCGAGGATGCGATTTCCATCGGTGATCAAGCTGGCGTACTTGCCGATCGGTCTGGTGGTGAAGGTCGCTTCGCCAGTTTGAGCGTCCAACGCCGTCATCCGTTCGTTCTTCAGATGCATGTAGATCCGCCCATCGACCAGCACGGGCGATGACATGTAGGCCTGTTGCTTCTGGTTCCATACCTCCCGGACCGTCCACTTGTCGCTGTCGCGAGAGATTTCAAACAGCTGGGCGGTGCCGCTGTGGGCGGATGTGAAAACGCGATCGCCGATCGGCAGTGGCGTCAGGATATTCATTCCGCGAAACGCTTGGATCGGCTGCTTCCAAAGCGGCTGGCCGGTTTCCAAGTCCACGCCACAGAGTTCGAGGCGGGTTTGCACCAGTAGCTGCCGCTTGCCGGCGATCGTTGCGATGATCGGGCTGGAGAACGCACCGGGCGAACTGGAGGCGGCGTTTTCCAGCGTTTGCCAAATCACCGATCCGCCGTTCATCGAAAGCTTGACCGTGGCGCCACCGGTTTGCATGTAAACCGCATCACCGTCGATCAGCGGCGAGCAATTTGCGCCGAACATCGGCAGCGGCGTTCCCATCGCTTTTGGGCAATCGACCCGCCACCTTACGGCACCGGTTTTCGGATCCAGGCAGACGATCACGTCGCGCATTCCGACGACGACCAAACCGTCGGGGCTGCAGGCCGGCGTGGCGCGAATCCAGTCTCCGTTGGAGGCCGCGAAAAACGGGACCGCCATCGACCCTTCCCACTGGGCGGTCCAGGCAACGCTGCCGTCGCTGAGTTGGTACGCGGTGACTTTCTCAAACGTCTTGTCGACCGTCTCGGTCGTGTACAGCATGCCGTCAAACACGACCGGTCCGCTGTAGCTGGGGGCATGCGGTTTTTCCCAAGCCAGCGTCAGGTTGCCCTGCAGTTTTTCGGGCAACTCACCGGACGTCAGTTGGCCATCGCGATTCTCGCCACGCCACTGGCTCCAATCGCCCGGGTCGGCAGCGACAATCGGGGAAGAACAGCAGACCAAGAGACAGGACAAGAGGCGGCGGAATTTCATGATGGCACGAATCGAAAGGGGGCGAAGGAACGACTGACGCACAGTAGTGCGCCGGCTACCCCCGAGTGTCAGCTGCCGTCTGTGCGGAGAGATCGCCTGCAGGTTGGTGTCCAGTCTTGAGGCGCATCCCCACGCGCTGCGAAGCAGCAAGACGGGCGGCTGAAGCCTGCACACCAGCGCATGTTGGTGTCCAGCCTTTAGGCGCATCCCCACGCGCTGCGAAGCAGCAAGACGGGCGGCTAAAGCCTGCACACCAGCGCACGTTGGTGTCCAGCCTTGAGGCGCATCCTTACGCGCTGCGGAGCAGCAAGACGGGCGGCTAAAGCCTGCACACCAGCGCGTGTTGGTGTCCAGCCTTTAGGCGCATCCTTACGCGCTGCGGAGCAGCAAGACGGGCGGCTAAAGCCTGCACACCAGCGCGTGTTGGTGTCCAGCCATGAGGCGTATCCCCACGCGCTGCGAAGCAGCAAGACGGGCGGCTAAAGCCTGCACACCAGCGCACGTTGGTGTCCAGTCTTCAGGCGCATCCTCTCGCGCTGCGAAGCAGCAAGACGGGCGGCTAAAGCCTGCACACCAGCGCACGTTGGTGTCCAGCCTTTAGGCGCATCCTTACGCGCTGCGAAGCAGCAAGATGGGCGGCTGAAGCCTGCACACCAGCGCGTGTTGGTGTCCAGCCATGAGGCGCATCCCCACGCGCTGCGAAGCAGCAAGACGGGCGGCTGAAGCCTGCACACCAGCGCGTGTTGGTGTCCAGCCATGAGGCGCATCCCCACGCGCTGCGAAGCAGCAAGACGGGCGGCTAAAGCCTGCACACCAGCGCGTGTTGGTGTCCAGCCTTGAGGCGCATTCCGGTCGCTGCGGAGCAGCGAGCATCGGCAAGTCGGGTGCGCGGCGATGCGGCGAGGGGCCGTTACGCGGCGACCTTGATGAACGACGCGAGTCGATCGGCGCGGCTGGGGCTTTGCAGCTTTGCGACGGCCTTGGCTTCGATCTGCCGGACACGTTCACGCGTGACCTTGAAGATCCGACCGCATTCTTCCAGCGTGTAGCTGTAGCCATCGACCAGGCCGTAACGCAAACGGATGATTTCGCGTTCTCGATACGTCAACGTCTTGAGCAGTTCGTCGATCTTTCCACGCAGGATTCCGCCGGAGGCCATGTGCACCGGGTTCAGGCTATCGTTGTCTTCGACGAACTCGCCAAAGCTACTGTCTTCGCCTTCGCCGACGGGGCGATCCAGGCTGACCGGGTGCCGGCCGATGTCCATCACACGCTGGACTTCTTCCAACGGCACTTCGGTCAGCTCGGCGATTTCTTCGTACGACGGTTCCCGTTTGAGTTGCTGGGTCAGTTTCTTTTGCGCCTGACGCAGTTTGCTCAACACGTCGATCATGTGAACGGGAATTCGGATGGTGCGTGCCTGGTCGGCGATCGCCCGCGTGATCGCTTGACGAATCCACCAGGTCGCGTAGGTGCTAAACTTGAATCCGCGTCGATACTCGTACTTGTCGACCGCACGCATCAGCCCCGTGTTGCCTTCCTGGATCAGATCCAAGAACGACAGTCCACGGTTGCGGTATTTCTTGGCGATCGAAACGACCAACCGCAGGTTGCCGCTGCTGAGTTCGCGTTTGGTGGCTTCGAATCGTTCAAAATGCTCGCGTGCTTTGGTCACACGTTTGTGCAAGCTTTCGGGCGTCTCCTGCGTCAACATCATCAGCTCACGCAGCTCTTGTCGCAGATCGGCGGCTTCGTCGCGGCTGATCGCATCGTTGCCGAGTTCGGCCAAGCGGGTGCGGATGTAGTTCATGCGTTTTGAAAACTCTTCCAGCCGTTCCAGCATCGGGGTGACGCGTCGGCTCCGCAGACTCAGCTCCTCGACCAGTTCCAACGCTTTGCGGCGACGGGCGATGAATCGGCGTCGGACTTCGGCCTTCAGTCGTGGCGGGGTGCTCTTGCGAGCCAACGCTTCAAAGTCTTCGCGATTTTGAGCGATCAGGTGATCGAGCGTCCGCAGGTTGTGTGGCATCCGGGCGGAAATCTGTTCTTTGGTCAGGTGCTCGGTCAGCGAGACCTTGATGGTTCGATCGAAGGGCAGTTCACCTTCGTGGACGCGATGCAGCACTTCGACGGTGTGACGCAAGGCGTAGTCGGATTCCAGCAAGCAGCGTCGGAATTGTCGCCGGGTGACTTCGATCTTTTTTGCCAGCGAGATTTCTTGGTCGCGCCCCAGCAACGGGATCTCGGCCATTTGGCTCAGGTACATGCGAATCGGATCGTCACTCGCCCTGGGCATGTCGACGCTCGCCAGTTCTTCGGCAGCCGCGGCACCGGGCATTTGGTCGTCGTCATCGTCGGCTGCGGGGCCGCCGTCGGCGACATCGCGCAGTCCACGAACATTGGGCTCGGGGCGCCGCGTCGTTGCGGCCGGTGCGCTGTGTCCGTCGACCAGCTTGATCCCGAATCGCTCGATCACTTCGATCAGCTTGTTTAGCTTTTTCGGGCTGCCGTCTTCATCGGGAAGGTAGGCGTTGATGTCATCGTAGGTCAGGCATCCGTGCTCGTGACTACGCTCTACCAATTCGGCAAGTTTTCGATCCATCAAAAGCATTGTTCAAAACCTCATGTTTGAGTTGCCCATCATGGGCGTGCGGGTCGTTCCTTTTCACCGCGTCGGTGCTTTTATCCAGACGCGGTGCTTTTGTTTGCTTGACGTTGCGGGCGTCGTTCGGTCGTGGTCGTTCAGCTCCTCCCTAATGGTCAATTTGCTGACGGTCTTTCTCACGATCGAAAAGCTGCTTTAGTAGATCCAGCTCTTCGTTTTCGTCCAAGGCCAATGATTCAAGTTTTGCGATTTGTCGATGCTTTTCTGCAATGTTTTCGCGCCGATGAAATTGTTCTAGCAAAGACTGGAACCGCTGCTCGGGGCTTTGCGTGATTTTTCCTTCACGCTGTGCCAGGCGAAACTGCATCGTGACGACTTCATTTTTCAGGAATTCATTTTCAATCAATGCCAGCAAGGTTTCGACGGTCAGCTCACGACCCTGCAGATCCAGTTCTTGGTAGGCCGCCAAGATCATCTTTGCCGACAGCGTGTCCAGCCATTCGGGATCGATCGCTTCGACCGCCCGGCCGGCCAACTCGGGTGATTCGATCATCACTTCAAACAGCTCGCGATCAAAACTGCTGAGCGGGACCTCACGATCCTGGTTCGGTTTAACGGTCGCCGCGTTCGTTGTCGGGGCAGGTGTCGCGGCAGGCCCGGCATGCTCCATCGACCATGGATCGTCCAGATCCATTTCCGCGGCTTCGGCCAGCAATAGATTCGGGTCGATCGGTCCGGTTGCCGATCCGACCGGCGCCGGGGGCGTGTTTCGTGTGGTGGGGCCGGTATTTCGTGCGGCGGGGCTGGTATTTCGTGCGGCGGGGCTGGCGGAGGCGTCGCCGGAACGCGAGTCCGTGCCGGCGGCGGCGCGAAATTTTGCCGCTTTGCGTTTCCGCTCCTTCTCTTCGGCCCGTTTCTTTTCCAGGCGATCTTCCAGCCGCGACTGGGAGATTTCGAAGGTCCGCGAAAGACGCAGGATCATCTGATCTTGTTTGAGCGGGTCCAGCATCGGGGCTTTGGCCAGAATCCCGGTCATTGTGTCGATCGCCTGCATCACCGCGTGGGTGTCATGCGTGACATCGATTCCCGCAGTCAGGGAACGCAGCTTGTGTTCCAGGGCGTCGGGCGCCTCGGCAACCATTTGCTCCAACGCGTCGCGTCCGTGTTGATGCAGGTAGTCGGCCGGGTCCATCGCATCGGGCAGCGTCAGAACGCGAAGGTCCGCATCTGCCTTGATGAACAATTCCAGCACTTCGTCGGCGCGGCGTTGGCCGGCCGCATCGCCGTCGAGCACCAGCACGACGCGGTCGGCCAGTCGTTTGAGGGTGCGGACATGGGCTTCACCGAGCGCGGTGCCGAGGACGGCAACGACCGGCTCAATCCCCGATTGCCGCGCCGCGATGACGTCGGTGTACCCTTCCATCACCAGCGCCTGGCCGCCCTTGCGGATCGATTCCCTGGCGAGCTGCAACCCGTACAGCTGTTCCGACTTTCGAAACAGTTTGGTCTCCGGGCCGTTGATGTACTTTCCGCCGGCGTTCTCGCCGTGTCGCGCCGCGATCTCCGGGATCACCCTGCCGCCCATCGAGATCGGGCGGTTTTGCATGTCGTGAATCGGAAACATCAAACGACCGCGGAACAGGTCGTAGCTGCCGTTTCCGCCGCGGCGGTTGAGCGCGACGCCGGCGGCGACCGGGATCTCGGCGCGGAACTTGTTTCGTTTGAGCAGTCCGGTGGCGAAGTCCCAGCTGTCCGGGGCGAACCCGATCCGAAACAGGTGTCGGTGTTCGTCGTCGATCCCGCGGCTGGCCAGGTAGTCACGAGCGATCTTGGCGTCGTCGGTTGCCGGCGCATCGAGCTGATCGAAATAGGCGTCGCAAATCAGCTTGACGGCGGCCAGCAACGTGGATTTGTCGTCCTTGGATCCGGCGTCTACCTTGGGGCCGGTCTGGTATTCGATCCCGGCTTGTTCGGCCAGCGATCGCAGCGCGGTGACGAAATCGACGCCGTCGCGGCGCATCACGTAGCTGAACACGTCTCCGCCGATGTCACAGACCCAGCATTTCCAGGTCTGGCGTTCACGGTTGACCGTCAGCGAAGGCGAGCGGTCGTCGTGCCAGGGGCACTGGGCGGCCAGCATGCGTCCTTTCGGGACCAGCGTCAACGACGCACCGATGACGTCGACAAGGTCGACGGCGGCACGCACTCGCTCTTTGAGGTCCAGGTCCATCATTGCGGACAAAGCCACTCGCTGAAAATGTCCCTGCGAATTCATTCCGAAATCGCGCAGGATTGGCGAAACCATCCGGATCGGTCGACTCGTGCCGAGTGGGGCGGATTCGAGGGGGCCAATTCACAGACCCTTTCCATCCGCCGCGCGGCAAAGACTTTCTCCTGAAAGCCGTTCGAGCAAATTTCGATCACACGCACTCCGTTGCAGCGTAACAAATCTCGCCGCCCACCGGACTCCGACGGGGATCACTCCCGTCTGGAGAGGAGGGGGCACGAGCGATGCTTCGCATACGAGCTGGAGGAGTTTCACGATCGGCTGATTTCACGTCAAGATCAGTTTCACGCGAATTTCTCGCGGCTTCCTTGGGCACGATTAAACCTGTGTCCCGTTCCCTTTTTCACTGAACTTTGCCGAATCCCGTTACGAAGAACGGGTTTCCCGTCGGTATAATCTCCTGAATCTACCCCGTCCCTCACCGGAACGCTTGTTTCCCAGTCCGGACCATGCCCGCATTCGACGTCGATTCGCAGAGCCCGGGCGGCTCCTTTGAACCCCAGCCGGCTGACCATTGGTCGATGCCGCTGGGAGCGATTGCCGGCATCCGGTTGTACCTGTCGTATTCCGTGTTCGTCGCGCTGGCGATCCTGGCGGGGCTCGTCGCGACGGTCCACGGCCGCGAAGGCAACGGTGACCTGCCGCTGGTCGCCCTGACCGCCGTGACGATCTGGTGTTTCGGCTGGGGGCTCCAGCTGCTCGTGCAACTCGGGCTGCATCGCTGGACGAACGCCAAAAGCGAATCGATCACGATCGGGTTGCTGGGCGTCGAGGCCGCCAATCCGCTGTATCGTCGCTACCCCTGGTCTGCGGTTGCCAATCTGATGGCGGCTTGTTTTTCGTTGACCGCACTGGTGATGTTGGGAGCCTCCTGCTTGGCCGTCCACATGCTGACGCGGACGGCCGGTTATGCCGACGGCACGTTGTGGCTGCAAGAACTCGCCGCACCGGGCTTGGGTTTGGACGCCGTGGAGAAAAGCTACTTGACGGCCGCCTGGTTGCTGTGGATTCAAGCCGCCTGCCAGGCGTATCCGTTGCCGAAAAACCTGGGCCGTGGCGCCATCGCATCAGCGATCGCGTTGTTCGCCGCCGAGGCCAATGATGACCTGCAACTCAAACTGCTGCGTCGGTTGTTGCAATTGATCTCGCTGATCACCGTCGTCATCGCGATCGCGACCCTGATCGGTGACGGCGATGTCCACCTTCCCCGTTGGCCGGTCCTGTTGTTCCTGGCCGGCCTGTTGTGGGTGTCGACCTATAAAAACGATCTGCGTGACTGGATCACCTCCATCCACGTCGCCGCTGCAGACCCCATCGCGGGACACTTCGACGTCACCGAATTGCGGGCCAGTGATGTCACCGACAGTCACGACACGTCGGTGCGGACGCCTTGGCTGAGTGAGTGGATCGACTCGGTGCGGATGCGTCACAAGCGAAAACGAGTCCGCGCGGCGATGCGGCGCGAGCACGAAGAAGCCAATGACGCGGCCCGCTTGGACCAAGTGCTACAGATCGTCAGCCAGCACGGCACCAAGGGGCTCAGCCACGAAGACCGCGCGCTGTTGCAACGCGTCAGCAAGAACTTGCGCCGCCACCGTGAGTCTCAGCAGCAAAGCGACGGCGGTGCGTCGGAGTGATCGAGAGGGGAGAGAGACAAGGAGACAAGGAGAGAGGGATGAGTGTCGCTGGGACCCGAGGCGCTGCATAGGCACGATGCCGACGAGGCCTGCCCACCGGCGCCCAACTGATCATCATCGCGTCATACTCTGCTAGACGCCATAGGGCCGTTACAATCTCCACTAGCGTCTGCATGCACCTGTGCGCGTGGCGAGATCCGGCACAACTTGTGGAATTGCGCCGTTGGACGCATGATCCAAAATCGCTCTTGACCGCTTTCCCGTCGGCATTGGACTGCATGACATGACAATTGGTATTGATCCGAAAGTTGATTTTGCCTGCAAGCAACTGCTGGGAAGCCCAGATCATCCCGCGATTACACTGCACTTTCTCAACGCCGTCCTCGATGGGAACCCGGCGATCACCGATGTGCAGATTCTAAATCCGATCATCGAAAAGAGTTTTGAAGATGACAAAGCATCGATTCTGGATGTCTTGGCGACGGACGATCGCGGGCGGTTCATCGACATCGAGATCCAGACGACGCTTCCCGCTGGGTTGTCCGAGCGACTGACCTACTACGCGGCCAGCCAGTTGGTCGAACAACTCCAGGAGGGCGACAGCTATCGGGAACTACGCCCTTCAATCGGGATTTGCGTTCTTGATGCGATCCTCTTTCGCGAATCAAGTCCTCTGCATCTCGACTTCCAACTTCGAACCCTGAGCGGCGAATTGCTGACAGATTGCCTGCAAATCCACCTTTTAGAGTTGCCAAAGTACGAGCCCGGTGCGGATAATGTCGTGGTCGTCGACCCGGTCCGTCAGTGGTTTCACTTTTTCCGATTTGCGGCGACTTCCAGAGCCGACGAACTGCGGCATCAGCTTCCCGATCCGGTCTTTGCCGAAGCGATAGGAGTATTGGAAATGATTGCCAGAAACCCCGAAGATAAGCGATTCTACGAATCACGTTTGAAGATGCAGCGTGACGAGCAAGCGCGTCTGGAGGCGGCGGAGGAACGTGGTGAAGCTCGAGGTGAAGCTCGAGGTGAAGCAATTGGCAGGGTAAGAGTGCTTCAATCGCTTGCAGGCGTCGCAGAATCAACGATCGAAGATCTGCGACGACGCTCATTGGAGGAGCTTGCTGCAATGGAAGCCCAGTTGACGCGTCAGCTTCGTGAGCGCATCTGAAAGTCTGTACCGTACTCCACTGATCGGTACTCCACTGATCGGTACTCCACTGATCGGGGCGATTGGCTACCTAGCAGCAATTGGAGCTGCTCCTCATTCACCGGCTGGCTTGGAAGCAGTGGATCCACTTCTCTTGATTTGCCGCAACTTGGATTGCCGAAGGATTGAGACGGGCCAAGTTTGTGTCGAACACGATAGGGCACAAGGCGCGTTAGCGTGGCTTGCTCATCATCAAGCGGTAATTCCCTGAGCCGAGGAGGTCATCGATCCGCGATCGCATTTCGGGGGTCACTTGGACTTTGAACTTGTCGGCTTTCAGGTGGACCAATTCGCCTTCGACAAGCTTCATGCTGAACAGCAATTCTTGGTTGCCGGGATAGCCGCGGACGATCTCCCGTAGACGCGAGATCGTCTGCCCGTCGTGTTTGGCTTCGTCCAACCGGATGCGCATGCCGTGCGTGTAGCGATTGTCGAGGTCATCGAGCGGAATGAGTTCGTCGATGATCAAGTTGGCTTCATCGCCCCCACCCCGCCGGTCGACTTTGCCTTTGGCCAACACCACCGCGTCGGGGATTACCTTTTCGCCATGATCGGCAAAGCCACGTGGCCAGAGGATGCAGCGGATCGCACCCTGCATGTCTTCCAAATCAAAGTTGGCGTACTTGGACGGTGCTCCCGGTTTGGGGTTTTTGGTGTGGGCGATTTTGATCGAACTGATCATGCCGCCCAAAATCACCTCGCCCCGATCCTGGATTTCGGACAGCGAGTCGGTCGTGTGCGTGCGGAACGTCGCCAGTTTCGGCTCGTACTCGGCCAACGGGTGGGAATCCAGGTAATAGCCCAGGACCTCTTTTTCATTGCCCAGTTTTTCGCGGTCGGGCCATTCATCCATCTCGGGCAGCACGACCGCGGGTGCACCTCCGGCAGCTTCCTCTTCTTCTTCGAACGCACCGAACAGGCTGGCTTGGCCGCTCTTCTTGTCGGCTTGCACGGCGGCTCCGGCCTGCATCGCTTTTTCGATCACGGCGACCAACTGGCTGCGTTTGGCGCCGAAACAATCCATCGCGCCGGCTTTGACCAGCGTTTCGATGGCGGACTTGTTACAGGCGTGCGGATCGACGCGTTCACAGAAATCGAAGATGTCTTTGAAAGGACCATTCTTCTTTCGTTCCTGTTCGATCGAGATCGCAGTCGATCCGCCACAGGCTTTGATCGCCGACAGGGCGAAGTGAATCTTGCCGTCGGCGACGCTGAAGTCGGCTTCGGACGTGTTCACACTCGGCGGCACCACTTCGATGCCCATCCGATCGCAGTCCTCCATGTGCTCGACCAGTGCGTCTTTCCGTTTGAAGTTTCGACCATCGATGTCGCTGGACAACAGCGACGCCATGAACTCCACCGGATAATGCGCCTTCAGGTAGGCGGTTTGGAAAGCAACCAGGGCATAGGCGGTACTATGCGAATTATGGACGACCAATCCGTTGGCCACGAAGTTGTGATCGTTCTCGACAGTCAAGTCGTAGACATCCACCACATCGGCAGGCTCAATGGAAACGATGTCGTCCCAGAAAAGATCGCTTTGAGCGTGATCGGCGAGGGATTCCGAGTCAAAGAAGTCAGCCAGACGCTGGACCGTCGAGCGTTGAAAGCCTCGCTTGGAGGATTGCCCCGTGCGACAGAACTCACGAATCGAAACACCGCTTTGCGACTCCAGTTCGCGCCACGGAATCTCTCGACGAACGCGTTCCTCCGCAACGAGCGAGCGCACCGCGACCGGCACCAAGTCTCCGGTCGTTTTCGCTTCGCCGGCATCGATGCGATCAAGCGCTGACATCACAGCTGCTTGTTTGTCAACGATCTGCGGGCCGACGGTGTGAAGAAACTTCAGCCGCGATTCGTGGCCGATCAGATGAACCGTGTAACCGTTCCTTGGCTTTCCGTCGGCCCGTCCCGCGTAGGCGAATGACTTTTCGGTGACCCGAGAAACAATTCCCAAACGTTGCAAAAGCGTCTGGACGTCGTGGGCAAGCTGTAAGGATGAAGTCGCATAATAGGATTGTTGCGACGGTTGTTCGACATATCCATCACCGGCCCAAAGCCTTCCCAAAAGCAATGCCGTCTGACGCTGATCGAATTGGAACACCGCTCTGGGGAGGTGTTTCTCGGTGGCTTTCTTTCCTGTCAGCCCGAGCGACTGAACCCAGGCATACGCACCGCACCGCAGCCCGGTGATGCGTTTTGCGGCGACGGCGGTTCCAACCCCATCGTGGTCCAAACTGCCCAGTCGTGTATCACGCCCGGTCGACAGACAGACTTCGATACGACCGTCGCTGCGGTAGTCGCTTCGCGCCGATGTCTCGTCGAATTGCTCCGAATGGTAGACAAAATCGTCGACTTGCGACTGCGAATTCGAATAGAAGTACAAACAGGTCGGGTGGCAAAGATTTCCTTCTGCGATCAGCCATCCCAAAGTGATCACTTCGTGATCGGACCACTGGACCGTCTGCATCGGTTCGATCGTTCGAGCGACCGCGATCTTGTCTCCGACGTTCAGATCGTCGATGTTCGTCCAGCCATCGAAGGTCTTCATCGGGTGGTTGCCCGTCGCTGTGATTTGACGTCCGGTGCGCGTGGTGACGGTGAACGTTTGACGAACGCCATTCCAAACGACATCGGTGACCTTTCGCGGCACCAGTTTCTGGCGGTCGTTCAGGGCATGGATCGTGAACTCCCGTTTGCTCTGGAAAAGTTCTTCGACGGTTGTCGATTCTCCCGTGACCGCGTCGATCACTTCCGTTTCGCCGACGACGCATTTATTGAATCCGTAACCGGCAAACTTGACGATCAGGTTCCAGATGTCTTCGGCGTCTTTTTGGGCGAGCCCGCTTTCGACGGCGCCCTTTAAGAACACCTCCTGGTTTTGGTTGATCAGCGCTTCTTTCTTTTTACTGATCGCTTTAATACACGTGTACGCCTTGGCCAGCGGGACGCCGCCGAGGCGGTTGAGGATCCGCATCACCTGTTCCTGGTAAACCATGATGCTGTTGGTTTCTTCCAGGATCTCTTTCAAGACCGGGTGCTTGTATTCCGGACTCTGCCGACCGTGTTTGATGTTCACATAGTCGTCGACCATGCCGCCTTCGAGCGGTCCGGGACGATACAACGCGGCGGTGGCGATGATGTCGTGGAAACAGTCGGGCTTCATCCGCGTCAGCAGGTCACGAATCCCGCCGGATTCCAATTGGAACACGCCCTTCGTTTCACCCCGTTGCAGCAGCGCGTAGGTGGCTTTGTCGTCGAGCGGAAACTTCAGCGGATCGACGTCTTTGCCCGTCGTCTGTTTGATGAATTTCACCGACCGGCTGAGCATCGTCAGGTTGCGCAGCCCCAAAAAGTCCATCTTCAGCAAACCGCTGGCTTCGACGTCGTTCATCGACCACTGGGTGATGACGTCTTGTTTGCCGGGCACACGCGTCAGCGGAACGTATTCCGAGAGTGGCTTGTCGGCGATCACGACGGCCGCGGCGTGGGTGCCGACGTTGCGCGCCAGACCTTCGATCTTCATCGCCAGATCCAACAGCTCGCGGATCTCCGGATCACCGTCATAGGTTTGTTTCAAGTCCGCGCTCTTTTCCAACGCTTTCTTGATCGTGATCTTCAGCTCATCGGGCACCATCTCGGTGATCTGGTTGACGCGTGACAGGGGAATCCCCAACGCCCGCCCGGTATCTTTGATCGCCGCCCGTGCGGCCAGCGTTCCGAACGTTCCGATCTGGCAAACGTTCTCGCTGCCGTAGCGTTCTTTCACATACTCGATGACTTCGACGCGACGTTCTTTTTCGAAGTCGATATCGATATCCGGCGGCTCGGTCCGGCTTTCGTCCAAAAACCGTTCGAACAGCAGGTCGTAACGCAGCGGACAAACGTGCGACATGTACAGGGCGTAACACACGATGGCGCCCACTCCGCTGCCCCGCGCGGTCGCCGAGATCCCCTTGTTGCGAGCGTGGATGACGAAATCCCAGACGATCAGGAAGTACGTCGGATAGTTCAGTTTTTCGATGACGCCGAGTTCCCGATCCAGCCGTGCCATCACTTCGTCAGACAGCTTGCCGTCGACGATCCGTTCGTCGTCGCCTTCGTAGCGTTCCAGCAACCCCTTGATGCAAAGCTCGCGCAGATAGTCGATCGGCTTCATCTCGTTGGGGCATTCGAACTTGGGGAAGTAGTACTTGCCCAATTCGATATCGATGTCGACGCTGTCGGCGATTTCCTGGCTTCGCGCGACGCAGTCTTCCATGCCGGGAAAATGCTCGTACATCTGTTCGGGGCTGCGCAGGAAGAACTGATCGTTCTCCATCTTCATCCGCGACGTGTCCGTTCGGAAACGACCGGTGTTGATGCACAGCATGATGTCTTGGGCTTCGGCGTCTTCCTGATTGACGTAGTGACAATCACTGGTCGTGACGACGGGCAATCCCATCTTGTTGGCGATGTCGACGGCGCCTTCGAGTTGCATGCGTTGGATGTCCAAGCCGTTGTTCATCACTTCGATGAAGTAGCGGTCGCCGAACACCTTGTGGAACCAGCCGGCGATCTCCATCGCCTCCTTCTCGTGTTCGCCGGTGTCACTGGCTTTCATCACCGTGCGGCTGAATTCACTGCTCACGCATCCCGACAAGCAGATGATGCCTTCGTTGAACGTCTGCAGGATTTCTTTATCGATTCGCGGTTTGAAATAAAATCCTTCCAAGGACGCCGCACTGGCCAGCTTGATCAGGTTCTTGAAACCGGTACGGTTTTTGGCCAGCAGCGTCAGGTGATAGCTGGCGTCTTTGCTGCGTCCGGCGCCGCCCTTGTCGAAACGGCTGCCCGGGGCGATGTAGGCTTCGTAACCGATGATCGGGTTGATGCCGGCGCCTTTGGCCGCGCGATAGAATTCCAGCGCCCCGTGCAGGTTGCCGTGATCGGTCAACGCCAACGCGTTCATCCCATGATCGACGGCGCGGTTGACCAGACGTTTGATGTCACCGGCACCGTCCAGCAAACTGTAGTGGCTGTGACAATGCAGGTGGACGAAGGGCTTGGCGGGCGTGACGATGGAGTCGTTGCTGGCGTTGTCCGACATGCGAAAAGGGCTCTTCCGTGGGTGGCTGGCTGGGGCACGATTGACCGGTATTCTAGCAGTCTGATTCAGCTCCGATAATCGGACGGACCGGAAGTAAGAGGGGGCAAAACGATCGGGGCAAAACGATCAATCTGCTGTTTTCTGGTCCTGGATTTAGAGAAATCCATAGGCGTACCCAACACGAAAGTTTTCGTTCCCCAATCATCGTTTTGCCCCCATCGTTTTGCCCCCCATCATTCTGCCCCGAATCATTCTGCCTCCCACCCGCTCACTTTTTTTCGTACCGGACCCGATACACCGGGATCTGATTCTGACGGCTGCGGCGTTCGAAATGCGTCCGGTAGTCCAGGTCGTGCGACGAGGGCGCTTTTTCTTCGGGGATTGGCACGCCGAATTCCGGGGCGATTTCCGCAATCATCTCGATGGTGGCTTCGAAGTAGTCCAGCACGTCGGTCCAAAAATGGAACCGGCCGCCGGGGCGCAGTGCAGCCAAAAAACTTTGGACGCTGCCCTCGTTGACGACCCGCCGCTTGCGATGCCGTTTTTTCCACCAGGGGTCGGGGAAATAAACGTGCACCGCTTCGAGTGATCCGGCGGGCACGCGATCTGCGAGCAGCGGCTCGGCGTTGCCGGAAATCATCTTGGCATTGGATCGACCCGCTTTGACCAATCGCGCCGCGGAGTGTTTGGCGTATTTGTGGATGATTTCGATGCCCAAAAAATTGTGCTCGGGATTTCGCCCCGACTCGTTGGTCAGAAACAGCCCTTTTCCGCTACCGACTTCGATTTCCAGCGGGCGGTCGTTATCGAAAACCGTTTCACTGCGGATCGTCTCGGGCACCGGCGGGAATGGGATTTCCGATCCGGTGTCGCTTCCCGAAGCCAATTCGCCCGGAATGGGCTGGCGAAAAACGAACAAATGGTCGGTCAAATCGAGCGTCGGTTTCGGGGCGCGAATGGGGCTGCGGGGCATCGGAAAAATCGGAACCGGTCGGCGGGGGATGATGTCAATTGGTCGTCAAGAGGTAATCGTAACGACAGCGAAAACGTCTACAATGCCGCCACGGATCCTGGTGCCCACCGCTCTCCACCTGAACAGTACGAAAAACGACCCATGCCCAATGACGCTGATTTCGCCGGCCTCCACGTCGCTTCCTTGGAAAGCCGCCGCGGCGACGACATGCGACGACTGATCGAGCGGCACGGCGGCGTCCCCCACGTGAGCCCCTCGATGCGAGAGGTGCCGATCGAGCCGAACCGGGCGGCCATCGATTTTGCCTATCGCGTGATGACCGGCGAAATCAGCACCGTGATTTTCATGACCGGCGTCGGATTTCGCTTTCTGATGCGTTCGATCGAAAAACACGTCAACACGCAGCGTTTCCTCGATTCGCTCTCCGACATCACCACCATCTGCCGCGGCCCCAAACCCGTCGCGGCGCTGCGCGAGGCGGGGGTAAAAGCGACACACCGGATCGGCGAACCGAACACGTGGCGTGAGATCTTGCGTTACATCGACGACCACAAACTGGCCGTCGCCAATCAAGAAATCGGGCTGCAGGAATACGGCATCTCCAACGCCTCGCTGGTCGCCGGATTGGAAGCCCGTGGCGCATCGGTGCAACCGGTTCGCGTGTATGGCTGGGACTTTCCCGAGCAAACCGATCCGCTGCGAGAAAACATCCAGGCCCTCGCCGACGGGCAGCGTGACCTGTTGCTGCTGACCAGTGCCCACCAGATCGTCAACATGATGCGGATGGCCGAAACGATGGGCATCACCGATCAATTGCGATCGGGATTGCGGACTACCGCGATCGCGTCGATCGGTCCGACGACGTCGCAAATGTTGGCCGAATGTGACCTGCACGCCGACCTGGAACCGTCGCATCCCAAGATGGGCCACCTGGTCGTCGAATCGGCAAGACGTTCCGCGCAGCTGGTTGCCGCTAAAAAACGATTGAAGGAAACCGACGAAAAGATTCAACAATCAATTTCGTTCGTCACCGAGTCGCCCGCGACGGCGGAAAAGCACCCGTCGCACGACAGTCTGTTCCTGAAAGCCTGTCGCGGTGAACCGACCGAGCGCACGCCGATCTGGTTGATGCGGCAAGCCGGACGTTACATGAGCGAGTATCGCGAAGTCCGCGCCAAGCAGAGTTTCCTGGAATTGTGCGCCAACCCGGCGCTTTGCAGCGAAGTGATGTGCACCGCGGTCGACCGATTGGGCGTCGATGCGGCGATCATCTTTTCGGACCTGTTGCCGCTGCTGCAGCCACTCGGATTTGATCTGGAATTCGTCGCCGGCGACGGGCCGGTGATCCACAACCCGATTCGCAGCAGTGACGACCTGACGCGACTAAAACGCTTGGACGATCCCCAGTCGCTGGGGTTCGTGTATGAAACGGTGCGACAAACCCGTGCCGATCTGCCCGAGGGAATCCCGTTGATCGGGTTTGCCGGATCGCCGTTCACGTTGGCCAGCTATGCGATCGAAGGCGGCGGCAGCAAGGTTTACACGAACACGAAGAAGTTGATGTACGAATCGGTTTCGCAGTCCGGCGGCGGCGCCTGGGCGGAATTGATGAGCACACTGTCCGAAGCGATCACGGTTTACCTGAACCATCAAATCGCCGCCGGAGCCCAGTGCGTGCAGTTGTTCGACAGCTGGGCCGGCTGCCTGTCGCCGATCGAATACAGCGAGTTCGTGTTGCCGTGGATGAATCAGATCATCGCGGGGATCGCGCCCGGCGTGCCGGTGATCAATTTCGCCACCGGAAATCCCGAGTTGTTGCCTTTGCTTCGGGGCGACAGCCGGACGGTGGTCGGTGTCGATTGGCGGATCCCGCTGCCCGTGGCCTGGGATCGCATCGGCCGCGACAAGAGTGTGCAAGGAAACCTCGATCCGGCGGTGCTGTTGGCCGATCCCGATGTAATTCGAACGCGGGCAGCAGACCTGCTCGACAGCGTCGCCGGACGCAAGGGCCACATCTTCAACCTCGGTCACGGCGTGTTCAAAGAAACCCCCGTCGAAAACGCCATCGCGCTGGTCGAAACCGTCAAAGAGCTCAGCGCGCGGTAGCGTGGTTGGCGAGGAATTTTGAAACCGCTAATGAACACTGATGAACGCTAATGCGAGAGTGAAAACGCTCAGGACACTCATTGGATTTTTATGGGAAAAGAACCGTAATTCGCGAATTGGGGAGCTGTGATGACAGGAGAAAGTCAACCGTTTGCCAATGAAGGATACGCGATAATGGGTGCTGCCTTTGAGGTCGATAATATCCTTGGTGGCGGTTTGTTCTCTCGAACGCGGTTCCCCACAGAGTCGGAGAACGGCTATTCTGATTGTACGAGGTGGGGCCGATTCGCGGTGGGCGTATCTGAGGAGAGTTCGTGATGAATCTGTCGACTCGCGTTGCATTGACGGTCGCGTTGTTCGCTTGCTGCAGTTTTGCCGGCGGACCTGAGACGCGACTGGTGTCGGATCAACCTGCAGCGGGTCGATTCGTGAAAACGGCAACGGGTTTCATGGTCGCTTACGATCAACCGATCCCCGGCTCCAACGTCGTCATCGAGATGCTGCCGGTGCCCGGTGGCACGATGACGCTTCAGCCACTGCCACCGTATCAACAGTTCGACGATTTCGGCGATCCGGTGGCGAAGGATCAGCCGGCGGGAACCGCGCAACAGGTTTCTTTCGAACCGTTCTGGATCGGCAAGTGCGAAATCACGATGGAGCAGTACCTGCCCTATCGACAGTTGTACTACCGACAGAAGCAGGACGCATCCGAAGGCATCAATCAAGCGAATTCCCCGACCGATGTCGACGCCGTGACCGGACCGACGGACGTTTATGACCCGCAATACAATTTCGAGTATGCCGGTGCACCAGATTCCCCGGTGACGACGGTCAGTCAATTTGCCGCGCGACAGTACACCAAGTACCTGACGTTGCTGACCGGTCAAACCTATCGGCTGCCGCTGCGGAGCGAGTGGCAGTATGCCGCGTTGGCGGGCAGTCGGACGCGTTATTGTTATGGGGACGACACCAAGCGACTCGGCGAGTTTGCCGTCTATCTGGAGAACTCATCGATCGATTCGTTGACCCTGCGCGTCGGGACGAAAAAGCCCAACGCTTGGGGCCTGCACGACGTCCACGGCAATGTGTCTGAGTTGGTGATCGAAGACACGGCGATCACGGGGCTGCGTTTTGGGCACGTCGCCTGCGGCGGAAACGCTGACAGCGACGCGGAAGACTGCACGGCCGAATCGGTGGGTCGCACCACGGTCGCGTGGTGGGACGAAGACCCAGATTTTCCACGCAGCTCGTGGTGGATGACGTCCGAGGAGAGCCGCATGACAGGATTTCGCATCGTCGCGCCGCTTGCGCCGATGGCGGATGCCCAGAAGCACGCGTACTGGGACGCCGACAGCGAGCAGCTTGCCGAAGACGTGCAAATGCGTTTGGAAGACGGCCGCGGCAGCCTGGGGCGGGTTTCACCACCGAAAACGACGACGCGGCGGATCGATCACTAAAATGATTCGAAAATGGCGGTCGAATGTCGGGTAACCGTTGCCTCTTAGATAGCAGCGACTAGTCCCAAGCCATCACGGATGCGTTTTGACGCCGGTTTACCGACCTGAATTGACGCGATGTCGTGCGACAAACAACCGAATCTCGAGCAGTATCGGCGGTACCTGAGAGTCCTCGCCGACATGCAGCTGAACCCGCGTTTCCGCTCCAAGGAAGACGTTTCCGACGTCGTCCAGACGACGCTGTTGCGGGCGTACCAGGATCTGGATGGGTTTCGGGGGTCCAGCGAAGTCGAATTGAGAGCGTGGTTGAAGACCATTTTGACGCACACGTTGATCAATCTGGTGAATAAATATCAAGCGCAAAAGCGTGACATTCGCCTTGAACGCTCGATCGATCAACAACTGCAAGAATCGGCGCTGCGGATCATCAACGAACCGTCTGCCGAGCAGACGTCACCGAGCCAACACCTGATTCGGCAGGAACGTGCCGAACAACTCGCCGACGCGATGGGCTCCTTGTTGGAAGCAGAATGCAACGCGGTGATGCTCAAGCATGTTCACGGATGGAAGGTCTCCGACATTGCAGTGCACCTGGATCGGTCCCCCGAAGCCGTTGCCGGACTCCTTCGACGCGGATTGAAAAAACTTCGAAACAAGTTGAACGCGGTGGAACACCATGGCGGAAACGAGTGACAAACAAGATCGCGATGAGGCCTTTGATCGCGTCGTTCATGAATACTACCGGTTGATCGAGAACGGAGAATCGGTACCGCGGCACGTCTTCATCAACCGGCACAAGAGGTTCGAACAAGAGCTTCATTCATTCTTCGCGGACTTGGATCTGCTCGACCAAGCCGTCGAGAACTGCGAGTTGACGTCCGACGAGGCGATCAATGCCACGCAAGTCTCGCAGCTCAAGCAATCGGCCGTGCCTCCAAACGCATCGATTCGGTATATCGGCGAGTATCTCATTCTCGGTGAAGTGGCTCGCGGGGGCATGGGGATCGTCTTCAAAGCACGGCAAGAATCACTCCGTCGTACGGTCGCATTGAAGATGATTCTCAGCGGTCGACTTGCCAATGATGCGCAAGTGGAGCGATTTCGCCGTGAAGCACGTTCGGCCGCCGCGTTGAAGCATCCACATATCGTTGGCGTGCATGAGATCGGCAAACATGACGGCCACCACTACTTCACGATGGATTTCATCGAGGGCGAAAGTCTTGCTGAGACACTACGTGAAGACTCATTGTCGCCACGTCGTGCAGCGGAATTGGTCGCGACGTTGGCTGACGCGATTCATTTCGCTCACCAGCGGGGCGTGTTGCATCGCGATCTCAAACCCGCCAACGTGCTGCTGGATGTCAACGGAGAGCCTCACATCACCGACTTCGGACTGTCCAAGCCGCTGTTCGATGCCGACGCTGAGTTGGGAGAGATCACACACACCGGGCAGATCCTCGGGACGCCCCGCTTCATGGCTCCCGAGCAGGCCGCGGCCGAACATGGTCGGGTCGGTGTCCCAAGCGACGTCTATTCGCTCGGCGCGATTCTTTACACAAGTCTGGTCGGTCGAGCGCCCTTCGTTGCCGAGTCGACGGTCGAAACGATTCGCCAAGTCATCGAGAACGAACCCGTCCGACCACGTCTGTTGAATCCGGGAGTGCCGCGAGATCTCGAGACTATCTGTTTGAAGTGTCTTGAGAAAGCACCTGAGTCCAGGTATCGCAGCGCAGCAGACCTACGCAACGATCTGCGACGGTTCCTGAATGGACACGCCATCGAAGCCAAACCTGTCGGTTGGTCGTCACGCGCCTGGAAGTGGTGCAAACGACGCCCCGAAGTTGCGTCGTTGCTCTCGCTGCTTGTCGTCGCTCTGCTGACCGGTTTCGTCTCGGTCGGGTTCTGGTGGCGGATGGCGGAATACCGTCGCGCCGAGGCGGAGCGGGCGACCGCTGAAGCCAAGCAAAACTTGTATGGGTCGTTGATCGGTGAAGCCGAAGCGACGCGTCGCGCTCGACAAAGCGGTTACCGACAACGTGTCTTGGCATTGCTTCAACAAGCATCTCGATTGAGCGGCGTGCAGAAGGACGAAGCCCGGATTCTACAAGAAGCGATTTTGTGCTTCGGAGATTTTGTCGGGAATCAGCCGACGACCGTCGAAGGTCCGGCGTTGGTTGATTCACCCGGTGCGGCAACGTTTTTGGATGAGGAGCGGATTGCCGTCGCAGTCGCCAATGGAGGCGTGGTGGTGCGCCACGTCGGCGACGGCAGCGAACAGTCTCGCGTGTACCGGATCGGGTTGGATATTCGTGCAATGGCCATGGCCAACGGCGGCACAACGATTCTGATGGTCGACAAGGATTCCCTGGAGCGGTGGGACCGACAGCAAGACGGCCGCTGGATCCAACAATGGGAGTGCCCCGCGGCTTATAGCAGTCACTATATGGACATCGGCGTCGGGCAGGATCTGATCGCGTTGATCGATCGATTTCAGATCCGGTTGATCGGCATTTCTGATGGCAAGCCCGTCCGCAGCTTTCAGGTACCTCAGGACTATGAATTTCTGTTCCGGCAACACGGCTTTCTGACCACCGCGATCAGTCCGGATCAACGCTACGTTGCCGCTGCCGATACACCCGAGTCCGTTTTCATTTGGAATGCCGCGACAGGCGAGCTGGTCAAACGAATTCGTTCACCGGGAGCTGGGGTGCCCAACGTGCAATTCTCCAGCGACGGACAGTTCCTGGTCGTCGGATCGGATCAGGGGTTTGCGACCTATCGCTGTGATGATTTTTCGCAGTGGTCCGTCATTCAAACGGATCCGATTTTCAGCTTGGCGGTCAGCGCCGATGCCACTCGGCTGATTACCGTAAACGAAGTGGGGGCGGTCCATCTCTGGAATCTATTGACACAGCGATTGGTCGCGACGTTGTCCCATCCCGGTTCCCCGCCACTCGGTTCGGCGGGGTTCAGCCCGGGTGGGACTCGCGTTTTTTCCTCAGGAGCGGAACGGTTACGGATCTGGAATTTGGCCGATACCCCCGAACGCATCGTCCTGCACGGACATCAACGACCGGTCAGCTGCGTCGCGTTTCACCCTTCAAAGGCGATGTTGGCGAGCGGCAGTCAAGACGGAACCGTTCGGTTCTGGGACACCCAAGCCGGCAGAGAGCTTTCGAAGTTGCCGGTCGGCGAGGCAGTGAAGGCGGTCAAGTTCTCTCCGGATGGTTCACTGATTGCAGCCGTCACCTCACGATCGCTCCTGGTTTGGCAACTTTCCGGCAAGGGAGACTTGAACACGGTTTTACAACTCATCCGAAACGGTCTGGCATTCAACGACATCGCCTTCAGCCCCGACGGAAAATGGTTCGCTTCGTGTGGTCCCGAAGGCGTTCCTGTCTGGGAGATTCAACGCGTGGGCGATGGCGCGATCGAATTGCGTGAGGTGCGGCGTGAATCGATCTTCGGCCAATCGATAGCCTTTGACGCATCGTCCAGATATATCGCCGTCAATGCCAGGTTACTATTCGGATGGATCGACCTGTCCGATCCAGATTCGAAATCTCGCACGATTGGGAAGCGGATGTTTTCCAGCAATCTGGTCGCGTCACCGAATGATCAAAATCTGATCGCCGTTTCTGCCGACGGAACCTTGCTGGAGTGGAACTTGGAAAAGGGGCAAGCGAATCGCCAGATCGCGGAACTCGGTCGACTGAGTTCACCCGTGATCGCGATCGCCCCATCCGGCGACATTCTGGCGGTCCAGGCGAGCCACCGAAACGTGCGTTTGTTGGACTTGCGGACCCGTTCGACGATGTTCGATTTGGCAGATGAACACGCATCGATCAATGCGATCCGGTGGGAGCCTGGAGGTCGACGATTGGCGATCGGACTGACAGATGGAGGCGTTGCGATTTGGGATTTGACGCGCATCTCGCAACAATTGGTCTATGCCGGACTGTCGTCGGGGCTCGAGCGTTTTGCAAATCCTGGCGACACGGCCAAGGCTCCTCCATCGTCCGAAATGGCGCAGCAGGTCTGGCAGCCGACGAAAGTGGTTTCGATCGACGACGTCCAAGCTAAAAAGTACTTGGCGACGTGGGGAATCGAATCGCAACCAGAGCCCTCGAGCCTGGACGAGCCATTGATCGATGTTCCGCTGGATGAATCAATTCGTGAAGAAATCAAGCAATGGCATGGAGGTGCGAGCCTAAACGGGGCATTCGTGCTCGGTATCCCAGTTGCCGAATTCGACCGGTTGGATCAACAACTCGCCACCGCTGGATACCGTCTGTCGTCGATTTCACCGGTGTGGAGCGGCGGGCAGGTCGTCGTCTCGGCCGGTTGGCAAAGCGGAGAATTTGATGCGATTTGGGAACTGGATTTTAGTGAGGAATCACTCAACCAAAAGCAGCAAGAAAAGATTGCGTCGGGATACCGTTTGGCCGATGTCGGCGGTTACGTCGAAGATCGCCCCGGTTCAGAGGAACGTTACTTTGCACTTTGGCGAAATGATCTGCCCGGAACCGCAAAACAGTGGTTGGTCCTTGGCGAATCGGAGGAACAGGCGCGCAAGACGTTTTATGACAAGATGAATGACTACGAACCGATCTTGCGGCAATGCTACTACGATGCCAACAACCAGATACGGTATTGCGAGCTATGGGAACGGTTTGATGAACCGGCGCTCGAACCATGGTTTGCCTACGCCAATTCATATGACGTGATCTTCGGCGAGATCAGACGGGCCGGCATGAACCGCTATCCGTGCCGATCGTTCAAAGTGTCACGGTCGCATGATGAAAACGCAACCATCTACTCCGGTGTCTGGCGGAGCGACGAAAAGGGGGTCGCAACGCGGCTGATCTTCGGAGAATCTCCTCGCACCGTCCAAGTTGTCGGAACCGAAATGCTGCGCAGCGGATTTCGGCCGCGCTGTGTCTCGATGGCCCCTTCGGTCGATCGAGATCCCGTCGCCGCCGTCGTTTGGGAAAAAGCGACGGGGCTGAAAAATTAATCCGCTCGATTGGTGTGGGCTTGCTGTCTAATGAATTGTACCCCGTTGAATGAGGAGATTTCTGCAACCCTAGGAAGCGCGCCATCCAACCCATTCCGGCTCATGAACCATGAAACGTCTCTCTTTTCGAGAATCGGTGGCCCAAAACGTCTTGGTCAGCGGATTACTTGTCGCGTCGGTGGCCACGCTGCTGGCCCTTTCGACGCTGCCGCTGATTGCTGTTGAGCGGGCCGAGCCGACCGTCAAGCCGTCACAGAATGCGGTTGTACAAACTGCGACCGAGTCCGACTCGGACACCCCCGCCGGTTCAATCGATAAACCACTCGGCGACAAACCACTCGGCGACAAGCCACTCGGCGACAAAACTGACGATGACGTGCCCCACCAGCAGCCGAAATTGGTGGACATTCTCGATGCCGAAGACGAAACCAAGGATTCGAGATCGCATCGATCGCCAGGGGCATCGTCCGCGGGTGGCCCGGCAGAGTTGATTGGTGAACTGACCGACGCACAACTGGCGGCGCTGGCTCGTGGCGAGCAACCCTCGGCGGCGCTGGCCGAGCAGCTTCAGATGACCGGTGCCGACCTACATGAGTTGCTGTTAAGTGAATTCGCCGATCGATTGGGCAGGGATCACCGCAAGACGCCCGAACCCCTCGTCAAACCAGAGTCGAATGTCGATACAACCCCGCGATCTGGGAAATCGCCGACCCCGATTCCCGGCATCGGCGCAGGGGGCGATCCGGAAGAACCCTTCGATCAGGGGCCGGTCGCCGTTCGATTGCAGGACGTCATTGTACAGGCACAACAGGGGACACCGGCCGGAGCCGTCGTGATGGAACTGGTGTACGCCCAAGGACACGGGCCGATTCTTTTTCCGGACCAGCCGCTGTTCCTCGTCGAAACGCAAGGTCGCGCCAAGTATGCCGCGTTCGACATCACCTACCAGCAGTCGTCTAAACGCTCGCCTTTTGAAGTGGATCGCATCGAGGCGGCATTCCTGGTGAACGGACAAACGCCTCTGGAAGTGAAGTTGATGACTCGCGATGCGGTATTGCTCGGGCAACTGGATATCAAACTCGTTGGCCAACCGGCGGCGCTCGCCGCGCTGAAACATCGCTGGTGGAAATCCTTTTCAACGATACCCAAAGAGCTCGGTGACGATCAGAAACTGCTCCGCAGGTCATTGGCCGCGATGCTTGCCAGACGCTACGGGATGCCGAGTCCTTGGCCGGTGCCGCAGAAAGGCGATGGGCAAGAAGACAGCGTGTTGGAAGCACAATTTGAACGTGCCGTCGGAATGCTCTTTGGAATGGAATCTGTCAAACTGGCGATTCAAGAGGACGTCAAACTCAATGAATCCATGCGGTCCGAACCCGCCGACGAGCCCGTGCCGCCCAAGCCCCGGATGGCCAGTGTGGTCATTCCCCCGTTTCGCGACATTGCGATCGAACCGATCGCGATGCACGTGCCCGAAGAATGCTTCTATCTGCGGACGGGCAGCTTGGCCAATTACAAGAATCTGCGGCAGTTTCTGACCGGATGGGGAGGCAACCTCAGCGACGTCGTCGATTCGGGCTCTCTGGTTCGACAGACCCGAGACAAGGTGGAGTTTCAACTCGCGCTGTCTCCCGAGCAAATCGCATCAGGTCCCTTTGATCAGCTGATTTCCGACATGGCCTTGGTCGGTTGCGATCCACTGTTCAGTGAAGGAGCGGCAGTCGGTGTTGTCTTTGAAGCGTCGGATAGTTTTCCACTCGCCGATGCCATCAAGCGGCAGCGCCGAACGATGCTCAGTAGGTTTCCCGATGTTTCCGAACGTCTGCTGAGGGTCTCCAATCATCGAGTTTCCCTGCTTTCCACCGACGATAACCGGGTGCGTTCCTTCTACGCGATCGACGGGAATTATCATTTGGTGACGAACTCGCAAACCCTTTTAAATCGCTTTCTCCAAGCCGGACGCGGTCATCGGTCATTAGGAACACTGCGAGAGTTTCGCTATGCGAGACGCAAAGCGGATTCCGCAGGAAAGCAATTTGCGTTTCTCTACCTCTCCGATCCGTTTTTTCAGAACCTGGTCAGTCCGCACTACCGAATTGAGCTGACCCGCCGGTCGCGCGCGGCGCGGGAGCTTCAGCAGATTCAATTGGCAAAATGGTTGGCAGCCTCGGAAGGCATCGAGGAATCCTCGATCGGCGGGTTCATCAGCGCGAAACTACTGCCCAGAGGCTTCGCTGATCGCGCCGATGGCAGTCGGCCGATCGTCGTCAACGATCGTTTCCAAGACTCGCTTCGCGGCATCCCAGGTGCGTTTCTTCCCATTCCCGACGTCCCCATCGACAGAGCGACACGCAGTGAAGTGATCGCCTACCGAGGCTTTCTGCGCGACTACAACCAGCAATGGCGGCGCGTCGATCCGGTGACGGTAGTCTTTACCCAAAAAGAAACGGACGCAACGGGGTTGCGCCGCATCGGCATTGAAATCGTCATCACTCCGTATGCACGACAGAAATATGCCTTGCTGGAACGCCATCTGGCCGATCCCGGGCGTCGTCGTTTTGCGGCCAGTGGCCGCGACCTGTTGAGTGTCGACACGGCGGTGAGGATGCGACGTGGCAGCCCACCTCATCTGCTCTACATCGGGCTGCGCGACGAGGATCTTTCGTTTGAAATCAATCATGGCCAAGTCAAGCTACTCGACCAGGAACAAGGCACGACATTTGCCAAGCTGCGATCGTTTGGTGTGATCTCGCCGCCGAGCACCGAGATTCTGCGGATGCTCAGCTCGGTGTTGCTCCACGGCAAGCCGTTGCCGGAGAGCCCCACCCCACGCACACCGCCGCCGCGGGCACCCTTGCCATGGTCGACCGCGGCACTGCCATTCGGCTCGCCACCCTCTGGGCAGTTGCTCTATTACTTTGCCTGGGGCATTGCCAATCTGCCGCCCGGAGGTGCTTCGGCGGCGAAATATTTGAGGATGATTGAGAGCCGAAATGGTTTGACGACGGTCGCGATGCAATCGAAACTGCGTAACGAGGTGTTCAACGAGATTTCACAGGAGAACATTGTCGATCCGCCAAAAGTCCGCATGCGGATGCGTTCGCTTTCCGGGGCGGAGATCGAACCGTACATTCAAGCGTACACGTATCTGGCGTCGCGACGCGTCTCGTATCAGAACGCGCGGTTTCTGGCGGAACTCACTCACTGGCTGAATCTGCCACCGCAGGAATCTCAATCGGTCATTGAAAACCTGTTGAACGCCAAGATCGCCTGCCCGCTGGGCGGGGCCTACCAAATGAAACAAGTTGCCGGGCTTCCCGATTGTGTCGGCACCTCGTGGGACGAGTCAAGCCTGTATGAATTGAATCAAACGCCTGAGACTTGGAAGTTCCCGTTTTTGGATTGGCTCCGCGAGATGGACCTGCGATTCGATCTCGACCAAAACACGCTGCACGCCAAAGTCGACTTGACGATTTTTGACGATCAGCGCGCTGCGGACCAATTGAAGATCGCTTCGCAATGACGGGCGACGGTGTTCCGCTCCGCGATCACTCGTCGTCGAACTGAAACTTGGCGTAGGGACCAGTCGCGGAATAGCTCTCTGTCGAACTCAACTGCGGGACGTCCCAGATTTCCGATCGATTGTATTGAGCACGCATGGCCAGAAAGTTGGACCGTGCGATCGCGTAATGCCATCGAGTTTCGCCGGCTTGGTTCTGTGCTTCGATCAGCAACAACGCCTCCGGGTCGGTGGCTTTGGCAAAGGCGAACAGTCCGCCGTCGATCACGCCTGACGCTGGACTGTCGTAGCGCAACAGGGGCTGTGACAACAAACGCAGTCGCGTCTTGCTGTCGTCCTTTTCGGTCATCTCCAACTCGAATCGCTTTGCCAGTCCGCGCATTTGAACCAAGCGTTGTGCCGCTGTGCGTCCCGGCGGCGGTGCATCGGGAACCTGCGTCCAGGTGACGCCGGGCGAGGAGGTTTGCCAGTTTTTCTGTCCGGCTCGCGTGGCGACGATGTTTCCCGTCGTTAGCGACTGGAACTCGTGGCTGCTGTGCGTGTGCGGGCGGTACCACTTGTAAAACGAAGCGATCACCAAAGGGCGTCCCTGGTCGGTCCAGACGTAGACGCCCCCATAGATTTCGCCGACCAGCGGATTGGTCCACGTCAGCACGGCGTCTCGGCGAAGGCTCAACGGGCGGCCGTCGGCTGAGATCGCATACTCGCTGGCGATCCGATCGGCCAGCGATGCGAACGCCGCCGCATTGTCAGCCTCTTGGGCCACACCGCAGGTCGAGACGAAAAACGAAACGCAAAAAGCCACCGCCGTTGTCCGTGTACGCATCGAACTCCCCGCTTCATGGTGTGATGATTTGCCAATCACGCCAGAATAAGACAAGTTGTCTGCAAACGCAACGATTTCAAGAACAAAAAAGTGGGGTAAGCATCCTGCTTGCCACCCCCGCCGGCTAGGGACGTCAATTGTATTACTGAGCGACTTTTGGGGAGGCACCGCTCTGCGGTGCACACCGCAGAGCGGTGCCACAACAAAGCCCGGAGTCGCGAAGCGCACTCCGGGTGGGAGCGCAGAGGACAGGGGAACCCCAGCGGGGTTCAACAAACGGCGCGGCACAATCCGGGGTGCGCAAACGGCGGCGTGAATCAGACGAACCGTGTTGCTCTGTGCAACCCCGTTGGGGTTGGAGGCCTGTTGGCGACAGGAACTTGGGGTGCGCGGGCGCGACCCCAAGCTTTGGTGTGGCACGCCGCTGGCGTGCGGGCCGCAGAGCGGTTGCCGCTCGCGAGTCGTTTCCACAACGCGGTACGGCGAGTAATTCGTCAGTAATACAATCGCCGGCCCCGCCGGCGGCCACACCTATTCGCTCAGCTGCAACCCATCGGCCGGCAAGGCACTTTCATCGATCATCGGCGAAACGTCTGCCTCTGCGGGGACGGGGACGGGGACGGGGACTTCAGCGGGCACCAAAGCGTGCTCGGTGACGATCGTCCCGTCTTGCATCGAGAACCCGACTCCGGTCGCCTGGACTTCCGACGGATCGAACGATCGACGTGTCACCGGCGGCGTCATCGTGACCTCGCTGGGATCTTGACGCGGCGTCAAGAACAAGCCTTTTTCGTAGGCATCACGCGTGGCACCGGCTTCCCAAGCGTCTTCGGCCAGCTGGATCTGGTTGTATGCCAGTAGGGATCCCTTTTCCCAATGCAGATCGCGGACGGCCACGTTGTAGTTGGCAAGCGCCTGATAGAACGCCACTTCGCTTTGAACCACCGATCGCTGGGCTTGCAGCAAGAAGTTGATGTTATCGGTGCCATCCAAGTAGCGACGCACCAGGACCTCGACTTGTCGCAGGTCCGCTTGATAGCGGTTGTAGTTGGTTTCAACCAATTGATAGGTCACGTCGATGTTCCGTGCGGCTTCGGCCAGGTCATGGCTGACCCGCAGTTCCACCTCGGCTAAGACCGCACGCTCTCGTTGCAGCTGCAACTTTGCGTTGGCGATCGCGACACCGGCTTGACGCAGGCCGACCGGAAGCGTGAATTCCACGCCGGCCTGCCATTCTTGGAATTCGCCGTTGAGGATGGAGGAACTGAGACCATCGAAGCGTCCGTCATCGATGTCACCGATAAGGTGATCACCCAGGCCTCGATAGCGGTACAGTCCGACGAAATCGAGTTGGGGGCGTTTGTTCAGCCGCGATGCGTAGAGTTCAAACTCACGCCGCTTGACGAGGAAGCGTTGTCGGCGGATTTCGACGCGGCGATCGAGTGCTTGCGAGAGGGCGGAGTTCCAATCGAAGACGACTTTGGAATCCAGCGGGTCGGTCGTCGGCTTGATGATTTTTCCATCCGACGCGGGCATACCCAGCAGGTAGCGTAGTTTTTGTTCGGTCGCGTACAGGCCGGTGGAACCACCGAGTTGCGACTGGACGTTTGCTTCGAATTGGTAGTACTGCGACTGCGCTTGTGCTTCTTCGTCCTGGCGTCCTGCACCGACATCCAGCCGCACCTTTTGGTATTGATAGGTCCGAAGCGCCGATTCGCGGCCTTTGATATTGGCTTCAAGTAGTCGATAGGCGGTCGTCAAATCCCAATACGCTTGTTCGACGTCGGCGACCAGTTTGGTCACGGAATCTTCGAAATCCGCCAGCGCGACGTCTTCATTGGTCCGCGCGATCAGGACGCCGTTGTACACACCCGGCGTTTGGCTGGATCCGACGATGCGGTTGTATTGCAGACCCGACCCGCGCAGGATCGGCTGACGCCACTCCGCTTCGACCCAACCGACGAAGTCGCTGGAGAAATTTCGGTTCGGGTTATTGTTGCGGGTGTAGTTGACGACGTGACGGATGGTGAATTGAGACCCAAACGCAGTTTTCTTGCTCAGCGAGCTTGCATAGGCTGCCGAGGTGCCCTCGTCGACTTGGCGTTGGAAGTTTTGCGTGAATGCGTTGACCAACACATTTCGCGGCGTGTCCGCGCCCGACCAATTCAGCGTGTTGCTGTATTGAGCGTCGTATTCCGCCAATGCCGCTTCGACACCCTGAGTAGAGGAGGCCATTTGGGCCGGGTCAAAGACCGTCGTCGCGCTCTGGGTCGAGAACGTTGCGCCGATGGGAAGCGATCGGATCACGGGGCTGTCCCGCATCGCCATTGCCACCGCTTCGTCCAACGAGAGTTCGATTGTGGGAAGTTTCGAGGGGTCTTCCAATGAATGGGGCGCACTGGCCGCTTCGGCCGCGATCGTCACCGCCGTTGCACATTCGGCCACTTCGGGGTATTCGATCGAAAGCCCCACGCCGCGATGGTACGACGTGGTGGTATCGTGGGGCCCGGGGCCGATTCGATCCCAGACGTGACAGCCGACGCTGGCCGGAAGGGTCGTCGCAATCGTCAACGCGGTCACGAGGTTTCGCAACAGTCGACGCTTGGTGTTCGTGGAACGCACGTTGGATCTGGTCATCAATGTTTGCCGCGTAGGGTGGCGATCAGCCGGCGATGCCGGCATTATCCGGACGAACCCGCCATCGGGTCGAATTGGTTTTTGTCCTATCGACCATCCGCACGGCAGAACTGGAATAACCGGACCATGATTTCCTGTCGCATCTTCGTCACAGTCCGCAAAGTCCCGCAGCGGGTGTCAAAGCTGCGCGGTTGTGCCGGTCAGAGCAGCATCGATTTCGTCCGCCACAAGCTGCGGGGCGGACGAACCACCAAACCGATCTCGAATCCGGCGCGTCGATTCCGCCATACCGACATCGTTTAGGACAAATCCCAACTTGCCGGCAAGGTCACGATCGCGATGCAAGCAAACGCCGCACCCGAGGGCTTCCACCCGATCGGCGTTGTCGAACTGGTCGAACGCCAGCGGGCGAATGATCTGCGACACCCCGGCTCGCAACGCTTGCGACGTCGTGCCGATCCCGCCGTGGTGCACGATGGCGCTGCAGTGCGGCAACAACTCGCCCAGCGGTACGTAGCCTTGCGGGCGAACGTGACTTGGCAAGGTTTTTGGAAAGCAATTCTCATTACCACCCAACAGCAAACCAGGGCGGTCGAGTTTCACGCACACTTCTGTCGCGGCGCGAAAAAATTCACGCGTGTGCCAGTTGGCCGAACCACCGGTGAACACGATCGGTCGGTCCGTCGGCAGATCCAGAGGCTGGTCGGCCCCATCCAACCGTGGACCATCGAACAGTGGGAAACCGACGTGCCGCAACTGCGGGATCGCGTTGACCGTCGACGGCGCGAACCAATCCGGATAACACGCCAACACCCGGTCGGGTGAAAGCCACCACCGGTGCATGATCCGTCTGACGGGGGACAGTCCGTGTTCTTTTCGAATTCGGTTGATCGGCCCGGCAAGCAGTGGGTCCAGGATGATCTTGTCGCCCAACCAATACGCCAGTCGAAACGTCCGGCGATGGCGTGTCGGTTCGAATCGCCAAGACGTCAGCCGCGCAGGCTGCTCGGGCGTTCGCAACATGACGGGTGCCAAATGCACGTCGACCAGTGGCGTCGTCGGATCGAGATCACGAAAGATCCGCGCGGCAAAATCCAGCGGGTGCGAAACCAAGACCGTTCGTCCGGGCCGGTGCAGCGACTCGATCAGATCGAAGAGCGGCCGCAAGAGCTCCGCCGCGACGCCGCCGATCACTTTCCGCATGCCGCCGAGCAGCGTCCACATCGACGGATCGGCCAGCATGGTGTCGAACGTTTGGCGATCCATCAACGGATACGGATCCAAGCCGGCGGCTTCGGCGAGTTTCGCGTAAGGTTCGGCCAACGAGATCGCGACGTCGTAGCCACGGCGTTTGAGTTCCATCCCGATCGCGAGCATCGGATTGATATCGCCGCGCGAGCCAGGCGCGGAGAGAATGGCCAGCCGGCGGTCAGGGGAACTGTTCAATTTGATTCAGCGATCGATTTCATATTCAGAGATTTTACGATACGCGGTGGCTCGGCTGATCCCCAGCAGTTTGGCCGCTTCGGGCACACTGCCGCTGGTTCGTTCAAGCGCTTTGACGATCAAACGTTTTTCCCACTCATCGATACGGAACGTGTCCAAGCGACTGATCCCGGCATCTCGCAGCCCCAGGTCATCGGGTTGGATTTCGGCGTCGTCGGCCATCACGATCGCGCTATCGATGACGTTTCGCAGTTGGCGGATATTCCCGGGCCACATGTACTGGCGCATCCGGTCCCGCGCGGCTTTGGAAAGCGTCAGCTTGGCGCGACCGTGTTGCAGTCGAAAGTGTTCCAAGAAATGGTCGATCAACAGATCCAAATCGTCACCGCGTTCTCGCAGCGGCGGCAGCAACAATTCAAAGACGCTCAACCGGTAAAACAGATCTTCGCGGAAACGTTTCTCGCGAACAAATTCAGCCAGATCGCGGTTGGTCGCTGCGATCACACGGACGTCGACATGGACTTCCTGCGTGCCACCGACCGGCAAGAACGGATGGCCTTCGAGAATCCGCAACAGCTTGGCTTGTCCTTCCAGCGTCAGTTCACCGATCTCATCGAGAAACAGCGTGCCGGTGTGTGCTTGTTGGAACCAACCCTCGTGGTCGCTGTCGGCGCCGGTGAACGAGCCTTTCTTGTGGCCGAACAATTGGCTTTCGATCAATTCGGACGGGATCGCCGCACAGTTGACTGTCAGCATCGGCCGCTTGGCCCGTTTACTGTTGCGATGGACGGCGCGGGCGACCAGTTCTTTTCCGCAGCCGCTTTCCCCGCGCACCAAGACGCATCCGTTGGCCGCCGCGACGCGAGTGATTTTTTCCTTCAGCCGCAGCATCACGGGGCTTTCGCCGATCAATTCGTCTCCGTCGGCATTGCGTTTGGCAATTTGCTTGGCCTCGACACGCAATTGATCGTGTTGCAACGCGCGATCTAAACCGACGGCCAACAAACGTGCCGCGGCGATCGCCAATTCAAAATCGATTTCGTTGAACGACGGTCGGTTGCGGTACAGATGCAGGATGCCGATGTTCGCTTCGTTGGTGTCCAGCGGAACATAGATCGCATCGGACCAGACCGATTTCGCAGGCAGTTTTTCCTGCAATTCGGTGTCCTGCGAACGCTTGTCGTTGACCCAGATGGCTTCGCCGCTGCCGACGACGCGACGCAAGATCGCGCGGCTGACTTTGACTTTGTCCACTTCATCCGCGGGTTCGACCTTGTGCGGTCGTTGCCGTCCGTCGCCGCCGTCAAAGGACAGCCCCACGGCGTCGGCACTGGTTCGGTCACGCAGCAATTTGAGCACCGAATCGATGACTTCGTCGGGGTTTTCCAGCCGCAGCATCGAAAGGCTGAGCAGATACAGATCGAACAAGTACCCGGCGTGGGCGACGTCGCGCATCGGATCGTCGGTCGTCTTGGTGTCGATCAACGAGACGTCTTGGACGATGGTTTGGAACGCGTCGTCCAACTCGGCGCTGTCGGAGGAGGGATCAATGAAACGCAGTTCCGTGCCGCCGATGGTCAGCACACATTGATCCGCGATTTGAGCCGTATCGATCTTTTGTCCGTTGACCAACGTCCCGTTCCGGCTGCCCGTGTCGCGAACCTGCCAGCGGTCATCTTCGTAAAAGACGACAGCGTGAAACCGGCTACAGACCGGATCGGACAACATCACTTCACAGCTCGATCCGCGACCGACGTGCATCGGCCGTTCGGGGTCCAACGGGTAATGGCGGCCCTTCTCGGGCCCGGATTCGACCGCTAGATACGCGACCATGATTCATTCACGTCGTGGGGGGGAGTAACGGCCGACTCAAAGCGTTCTTCGCCTTGTCAACGACCACGATCCCCTGCCGTGCTCAGAGATTTCGTGACAAACTCGCGGATCTGGCGATCAAACCGCGATTCGAAGCCCCTGTTGCGACGGAGAATTTTCCCGCAGCCGACCGCCCCCCATCATAGTCGCAATCTCATTTTAAGACTAGAGAGATCTCCACTAGCCGGCGGCTGCTTCGGCCGGCGCTTCCAGCACGCCTCGGCAGCGGCCCCAGACCATCAGGCCTTCGACGGCCATCCAGATCTGCAGCCCCAGAATCGAAAACCCGAACGTGGTCAGCACGACGTTGCCCGACGGCAGCCAGTTGTAAAACAGGTCGTAGGTGATCGCCCAGGCGGGCATCAACAACATCACGAACATCGGGATCATCACCGACGCGAGTGGTTTGCTGCGTCGGGCCAAAAAGATCAATGCGACCATCAACGCCAATCCGGCCAGCAGCTGATTGGTCGCCCCGAACAACGGCCACAGCACCAAGCCTCCCTTGCCGGGGCTGTCGCCGGCGAACACGGCGATGGCTAATCCGACCCCGACGGCGATCCCGGTGGCCACGTACTTGTTGGCCAGTGGTTTCGCGCCCGCCGAGAGCGCCAATTCGCTGATCACGTAGCGTTGCAAACGGGTGGCGGTGTCCAGCGTGGTGGCGGCGAAACAGGCGACCAGGACCGCCATGATCGCGATCGCCATGCGGAGGGGCAGCCCGAGTGCGGACAAGAAATTCGCTCCGCCGTCGACGAAAGCCCGCAGTTTCTTCGCCAGGTTCTGCTTTTTCCAACCCGCGTCCGGCTCTCCATCCGCTCCGGTTCGATAATACTCTCGCCACGCCTGGTTCCCCGAAACGTCGGCCCGCTCGATCGCGACGACCGACCGGGCTGCAGCCCCTTCGCCCACCGTGGTCACGCTCCGCGTCAGCGGGCCCATGCCCACGCCGGCCGAACAGGCCAAGATCACCAGAACCGCCAGCATGCCTTCGAGCAACATGCTGCCATAGCCCACCGCTTGCGCGTCGCTCGCCTTTTCGAGTTGCTTGCTGGTCGTTCCGCTACTGACCAGGCAATGAAACCCGCTGCAGGCGCCACAGGCGATCGTGATGAACAAGAACGGAAACATGCTCGGCGCATCGGCCGGGACTTCACTGGCGATCATCGGAGCCGAATCGGTCAATTGGGCTTGTCCGGTCACTGACGCGATGCCCAGACCGGCCAACAACAGCGCCAACGCCACGAACAGCTGCAAGCTGTTGATGTAGTCCCGCGGCTGTAGCAACAACCAAACGGGAAGCACCGACGCGATGAACGCGTAAATCAGCAGCGCGATGGTCCAGACGACGGTCGGGGTCCAGAGTAGGCTGTCGGTGGGCAAGTAGGGCGTCAAATCGACGGGCAGGTGATAGGCACCCAAGTAAACGGCGACGTACAACGCGGCCAGACCGACCAGACTGGGAATCACCAACCCGCCTCCGCTGCGATAACGCAGCCCGATCACGACCGCGATCGGCATCGCAATCCAAACGCTGAGCACCGATTCGGGGTAGATCGCAAAGATACTGGCGATGACCAGCCCGAACACGGCCAGGACGATCGAAAGGGCGAGCGCCAGGACGATCAAAAACAGCACCTTGGCGCGGGGAGAAATCAATCGGCCGGCGGCTTGCCCGATGGTTTGGCCCTTGTTGCGGATCGAGATCACCAGGGCGGCCAGATCATGCACGCCGCCGATCAAAATGGCCCCGAACACCACCCACAGCAGCGCCGGCAGCCAGCCCCAGAACACGGCCAGGGCCGGACCCACGATCGGTCCCGTCCCGGCGATGCTGGTGAAATGGTGGCCGAACACGATCGATTTGCGGGTCGGGACGAAGTCGACGTCGTCGCGGCATTCCTCGCTCGGCATTGTGAGATCGTCGGTCAGCCCGAACAGACGCTTGGCCAGCCAGCGGCCGTACGTGTTGTAGGCGACGACAAAACCGACCATCGACAAGACGGCGACAAAAAGAGTGCTCATAGGTGATTCGGCCGAGCGGCCAACAATGGCGGGATTTCAAGGGGGAAGGCAATGGAAAGAGACGGGCAGTTTAACCGATCGGCGGCGGTTTGTCCGTTCCACGTCCCGCCGCACTCACTCCGCCGGATGTAATGCCTGCCCTGCCATGGAACAGCCGGTGACGCGGTCCTATAATCCCCCGAACATTTGCCAGAACCATCTCTGAAGGAGTTCTCACACGGTGAGCAACGAGATCGAAAAAACCATCATCATCGGCAGCGGCCCTGCCGGCTGGTCCGCCGCCATTTACGCCGCCCGAGCCAATCTGAACCCGGTCGTCTACGAGGGAACCGTCAAGCCGGAGATGATTCCGCTGGGGCAATTGGCGTTTACGACCGAAGTCGAGAACTTTGCGGGGTTTCCGGCTGGCAACATCCGCGCGTTCGTCGAATCCGCCGTCGACAAGGATCGCCACTGGAACTTGCCGCCGGTTCCCCAGGGCCATGAGCGAGACGGACAGCCGCATTACGCCGTGCAAGGCGTCGAATTGATGGAATTGATGAAGCAACAGGCGCTCAATTTCGGGACCCGTGTGATCGGTGAAGACATCGTCAGCGTGGATTTCAGCGCGCCGGTGAAAAAGCTGACCACCAGCGGCGGCGCGACCGTCCAGGCTCACACCGTGATCATCGCCACCGGCGCCCGGGCCAACTACCTGGGCCTGCCCAGCGAAGAGGAATACAAGAACAAGGGCGTCAGCGCCTGTGCGGTCTGCGACGGTGCCCTGCCGATCTATCGCAGCAAACCGCTGGCCGTCGTCGGCGGCGGCGACTCCGCGGTCGAAGAAGCGACCTATCTGGCGAACCTGAAAGGCGCCGACACGATCTACCTGCTGGTGCGTCGCGATGAAATGCGGGCCAGTAAAGTCATGCAAGACCGCGCGATCAATCATCCCAACATCGACATCCAGTGGAACACGGTCGTCGAGGAAGTCCAGGGCGACGGCAACCTGGTCAACAATCTCCGCGTCAAAAGTACCGTCGATGGCTCGGTTCGCGATCTGAAAGTCGGCGGCATGTTTGTCGCCATCGGCCACACGCCCAACACGTCGTTCCTGGAGGGCGCCGTCGAAATGAACGAAGCCGGCTACATCCAGTGGGCCAAGGCGTTTCGGACCAACACCTCGGTCGCAGGCGTGTTTGCCGCCGGTGATGTGGCTGACGACTACTACCGCCAAGCGATCACGTCGGCCGGGACCGGCTGCATGGCCGCACTCGACGCCGAACGCTACTTGGTCGAAATGGAGTAGTCCGGGCACCCGCGACGCGGCTCGCCTCGGTGACAGGAAATGTAGGGCATGCTGTGCATGCCAATCGGCCTGCCGGGTGTGAGGGGCAGCGAGTTTGGGCCGCAATGGTATCAGGGGCAGCCGCCCAATCGTCTTCCCTACAACGAGTGAGATAGCTTCACCGTCGATCACCAGCCCCCTTGTCCCCAGCGTGACCTACGGATTCTCACCAGCCGCCGGCTCACACGCCGGCCGCGTCATCGGCTATATTTCGCGACTGGATCCCCCGCTCCCACCTCCTTCTCTTTTGTCGCGTATTCGATGACCGATCAACCTACCTCTGATTCTGGCGCCCCGTCCGCGTCCGCTCCCCAAGTCAGCGAAAAAGTGCTCGCCGACCGCAAGCTGTTGCTCGACGCCCAGGCCAGTGGAAAGACGTTGTCGACGTACGTGCGATTGTCCGGGCCGGGCTGGTTGCAAGCGGCGATCACGCTGGGCGGCGGTTCCTTGGCCGGGGCGTTGTTCCTGGGCGTGTTGGGCGGAACCAGCATGCTGTGGTTGCAGCTGCTGGCGATCACCATGGGCGTGATCATGCTGTCGGCGATCAGCTACGTCACGCTGTCGACCGGGCGGCGTCCGTTCGAAGCGATCAACAGTGAAATCAATCCGGCGTTGGGGTGGGGATGGATCATCGCGACAGTGATGGCAAACATCATTTGGTGCATGCCACAGTTCAGCCTCTGTTATGACGCGATCGACAAGAACCTCGCCAACCTGGCCGGCAGCGACGGGCTCGGTGATGCCACCAGCACCAAGATCATCGTTACGGCCATCCTGTTTTTCGCCGCCGGATTTGTGGTGCTGTTGAACACCAAGCAAGGCCGCGCGGCCAAGCTGTTTGACATCGTGCTCAAATCGTTGGTCGGCATGGTGGTGATCTGTTTCTTCGGCGTCGTGGTGTTGTTGGCCATCAACGGCGAACTTGAATTCGGAAGTATCCTGGCCGGATTCATCCCCGACCTGTCGCAATGGAACAACCCGACCGGCGACATGGCGGCCGTCGTGTCATCGCTGGGGCAATCCGAACAATCCTATTGGACGGGTCAACTGGTCAGCACGCAGCGTTCGGTGATGATCGCCGCGGCCGCCACCGCGGTCGGGATCAACATGACCTTCCTGTTGCCGTACTCGATGCTGGCTCGTGGTTGGGACAAGCCGTTCCGCGGCTTGGCACGGTTCGACCTGTCGACCGGCATGGCGATTCCCTACGTGCTGGTGACCAGTTGCGTCGTGATCGCCGCGGCGTTCTCGCTGCACAACAAGATCGACGATTCGTTGGCCAGCAAGGATTTGGCAACGATGCAGCAGAGTCCGTACTACAACGGCGTCGAACCGATCCTGTTGGGACGGGTGGAGCACGAACTGGGCGCCGAGGCAGCCGCATCGATGTCCGGCGAAGAGAAGCTGCAGCGTGTCGCCGCGCTCAGTGTGGAAGAGAAACGAGTCGCCTTGTCCTTGGTCAAACGCAACGCCTTTCAATTGTCCGGCACGTTGGAACCGCTGCTCGGTCAATCGCTTTCCAATCTTGTCTTCGGGCTCGGTGTGTTTGGGATGGGGTTCTCGACGATCGTGATTCTGATGTTGATCAACGGTTACGCGTTTCGTGAAATGGCCGGGCGGCCTGACGGTGCGGCCCCCTTCGTCGTCGGTTGCTTGGTCGCAGGTCTGAGCGGGGCGACGTGGTGGTATTTGTGGGACGGTGAAGCCAAGTTCTGGCTGGCCATTTTTGCCAGCACGTTCGGGATGATGCTGTTGCCGATCGCCTACGTGACGTTCTTCCTGATGATGAACAACAAGCGGATTCTGGGCGCGGAAAAACCGACCGGGGCGCGGATGATGGTTTGGAACGTGCTGATGTTGTTTGCCGTGATCGGAGCCATCGTGGCCGCCGTGTCGGCGATCAGCGAGAAGGCCAACGATCCGAAATCCTTCCCCGTGATCATCGGATTGATCGTCGTGTATGGCATCGCCGTCGTCGTCGGTTTCGTCAAGAAACGTGGCGGAGCGATGGCGGGCTAGCGGCCTGTCGATTGAGCGGTGTTGGGCTCGCGCCCAATACCGCTCAATCGAGAAGGTTTTGACCAGCGCAGGGCCCGTAGGCTCGCGCCAAACGGCTGATCATCAATTGTTATCAGCCGGTTCGCGCCAGCGTCCGGGCGCCCCTCGCTTACGCGTCGGGCTAAGATCGTCGCGTTGATTTCGGCACATTGACTAAATCGACAGGCCGCGAGCCCAATACCGCTCAATCGAGAAGGTTTTGACCAGCGCAGGGCCCGTAGGCTCGCGCCAAACGGCTGATCATCAATTGTTATCAGCCGGTTCGCGCCAGCGTCCGGGCGCCCCTCGCTTACGCGTCGGGCTAAGATCGTCGCGTTGATTTCGGCACATTGACTAAATCGACAGGCCGCGAGCCCAATACCGCTCAATCGAGAAGGTTTTGACCAGCGCAGGGCCCGTAGGCTCGCGCCAAACGGCTGATCATCAATTGTTATCAGCCGGTTCGCGCCAGCGTCCGGGCGCCCCTCGCTTACGCGTCGGGCTAAGATCGTCGCGTTGATTTCGGCACATTGACTAAATCGACAGGCCGCGAGCCCAATACCGCTCAATCGAGAAGGTTTTGACCAGCGCAGGGCCCGTAGGCTCGCGCCAAACGGCTGATCATCAATTGTTATCAGCCGGTTCGCGCCAGCGTCCGGGCGCCCCTCGCTTACGCGTCGGGCTAAGATCGTCGCGTTGATTTCGGCACATTGACTAAATCGACAGGCCGCGAGCCCAATACCGCTCAATCGAGAAGGTTTTGACCAGCGCAGGGCCCGTAGGCTCGCGCCAAACGGCTGATCATCAATTGTTATTAGCCGGTTCGCGCCAGCGTTCGGGCACCCCTCAATGTCGAGAGAGTGGTATTGGGCACGAGCCGTCCGGTCTGTCAAGGTATTTGGGAACTGGAACCGGACGGCTCGCGGCCTGTCGGTTTAGTGTATCCACAAAACGAGGGGAGGTGGCTTAGTAGGCATCGTCACGATGTTTGCTATTCTTGGCGGATCGTCGTCGCGATTCACTTCTCACGCAGGGAGGCTTGCCCAGTGAGCCAGAGACAACCCAAGACCAGCTATTGGCAGGAAGCTCCTACACCACGCGGGCAACTGGTCCTCATTCCCACCGCCCTGGAGGAACTCATCCCTCAGGATCATCCCGTTCGCTTGGTCGACGAGATTCTCGATCAGATGGACTGGACTGATTGGGAGGCGGCCTACAACGGCGGATTCGGTCAGCCGCCGATCCATCCCAGCGTAATGGCAAAGATCCTGCTGTTTGCCATGATTCGGCGAATCCGATCCAGCCGGAACATTGAATACGAACTCAAGCATTCGATCGATTTTATCTGGCTTAGCAGCGGTCGCCGCATCGATCACAGCACGATCAGCGACTTCCGCCGAAACAATAGTGATGCAGTCAAAGGCATCTTCAAACAAATGGTCAAGCTGGCGATCAACCTGGGGATCGCCAATCTCTCGGAACTGTGCATCGACGGCACACGCATCCTGGCTGACGCCAACAAATACAAGACTTGGACGGCCAAACGATTAGCCAAAGCACTCGAAGAACTTGACGCGCAAATTGATGAGGCCCTGGAAACCTTCGAAGTCAACGACGCATGCGACGAAGATCTCATCGGCCAGGACGTTTCGGCGGACCGCCTCCCCGCCGCCGTCGCCAACTTGAAGTCACGCCGCTCACAACTGGCCGCTCATCTGGAGACGGTCAATGCGATGGACGAAGTCCGCAGGAAAAATGGGACGAAGGGCCCCGCCCAGTTACCCAAGACTGACACGGACAGTCGCATTCTTCCCAATAAGGAGGGTGGTTACGCAGCCAACTTTACTCCGATGGCGACGACCGAAACGCAGAGCGGCCTGATCGTTGCGGCGGACGTCTTGATCGGCAACGTCGAACACCACGAATTTGCCACCATCGTCGACTGTGTGGCCAACGACTTTGGAATTGACATTAAGCGAGTCATGGCTGACTCGGCTTACACGACGGGCAAAAACCTCACTGCGGCTGAGGAAAAAAAGATCGAACTGATTGGCCCGCTTGCCGAAACCAATCGCGAGAACAACCCTGCCGAGCGTTCGGATTTGACTGAGCCCGTTGCCGCCGATCAGATTGATCAGTTGCCGGTTAATCCACAAACCAAACGATTTGACAAAGCAGCTTTTGTGTACGACGAAGCGAACGACTGCTATTACTGCCCGGCAGGCAAAGTGCTTTCACATCGGACGACCGAGAACACGACGCATGGCGACGGCTCTCCGGTGCAGCGAAAGGTTTACACCTGTTTTGAATGCGAGGGCTGCACGCTGGCTGGGCGTTGTCGCAAGAACGTGAAGCCAAAAGACGAGGCAAGCAGCAGCGAGGCATCGTCCCAGGAGTCCAGCGAAGCGACCTCGTCGGACAAGCGAGCGGGCAAGCGACGTGGTCGCAAGCCTGGCCCGCCACGTGGTCGCGAGACGATGCATGATGAGCATGAAGGAGCGCGACGTCGGCAGCGTGCGCGAATGGAAACGCCTGCAGCCAAAGAGGCTTACTCTCGTCGTCAGCATTTCGGTGAAACGCCTTTCGCCGTGATCAAGAGCACGCTTGATATGCGGCGATTCCTGCTTCGAGGTATCGCAGGTGTGAATCAAGAATGGCGCTGGGCGGCGACCGGATTCAATCTGAAGAAAATCATGAGTTACTTGGCGAAGCTGCGCGCCGCCGCGGCGACACAATCGCTCGGAACAGCAAACTAGGGGAGATAGGGGGCATTTCGAACGAAATCCGCCACAAGCGAACGCCACGATCCCGTCAACACGCTTACCAACGACTCTGGATGCCCCGCATAGCACCATAAAAGCCTCGTCCGGAACCAAAATCGAATCAACCGTCCCCAGGAACTAAATCGACAGGCCGCTCGCGCCGTTCCGCTACCTCCTTCAGTGCCGACAACACCGATGGGCTCCCACGCACCCGCGAGTTTCGGACGGATTCGCGGCGATGATGCCACGGTTTTGCTTCCTTTCAGAAACAGATTCGATCGATTATTCTGGACGGTTCGAATTCCCGCCTGTTTGATCCCACCTGCAAATCCAAAATGAAAATGAAAGACGTCGTTCTTCTTGCGGCCGCCTGCTTCAGCGTTGTTTCTTCGATCGGTTTTGCCGAGGACTGGCCGCAGTACCGTGGCGTTGACGCCGATGGAAAGTCGGCCGAATCGATCGGCCGGACGGACTGGAGCAACGGTGCGAACGTGATTTGGAAGTCCGAGACTCCGTTGGGCTTCAGCTCCTTTGCCGTCGCCGACGGGCGTTTGTTCACCGTGATCGCCACCGACCAACACGAAGTGCTGTTGGCGCTCGACGCGACGTCCGGTGACGAACTGTGGCGGAAGCCGATGGGCAGCAGCCAATACGAACAGGGCGGAGGCAACGCCGGGGCGGCGGGAAACAAAGGCGGTGATGGACCACGCTCGACGCCCTCGGTCTCCGACGGCAACGTCTATGTCTACGATTCCTACATGGTGTTGCAGTGCTACGATGCCAAGACGGGCAACCCGATTTGGAAACAAGACATCATCAATGACTTTGCCGGCCGCAACATCAAGTGGCTCAATGCCACCAGCCCCATCGTCGACGGAGACGTGGTCTATGTCAGCGGCGGCGGAGCGGGGCAGAGTTTCCTCGCATTCAACAAGAACGATGGTCGGCTGGTCTGGAAAAGCGGCGACGAAACCATCACCCACGCGACGCCTTCGCTGTCGACGATCTCGGGCGAAAAACAATTGGTCTTCTTCGTCCAATCCGGGTTGGTCGGAGTCGATGCGGCCACGGGGACGGAACGTTGGCGAGCCAAGTTTCCGTTCAGTGTCTCCACCGCCGCATCACCGGTCGTCGACGGCAATCTGGTCTACTGCTCGGCCGGTTACGGCGTTGGTGCCGGACTGTTCGAGGTTCAAGGTAACGGAAAGGTCGATGAAGTCTGGTTCAAGGCCAACGAGTTGATGAATCACTGGAGCACCCCGATCGTCCACAACGGACACCTGTACGGGATCTTCGAGTTCAAAAAGTACGGCCGTGCACCGCTTCAATGTGTCGAGCTGGCGACGGGCGAAATCAAATGGAAGGAATACGGATTCGGCCCGGGCAACTGCATCCTGGTCGGCGAAAAACTGGTCGTGTTGTCGGATGCCGGTGAAGTCGTCATCGCCGCGGCGACGCCCGATGTGTACCAGGAACTGGCCCGAGACGACGTGCTCAGCGGCAAGTGCTGGTCCACACCGGCCTACAGCGACGGACGCATCTATGTCCGCAGCACCGAAGAAGCCGCCTGCATCGCGCTCGATAACTAATCGCGCAGCGCTGTCGGGAGTGCCGCCCGCGTACCGCCTTTCGCAACGAGCGTCGGATGGCTGTCTCGCATTGCCCAGCGGCCGTCGTCAGCCTTGGCGAGACGGATGGCAGAATGATGGAGTGGCAGAATGATTCTGGTTCCGCCATCTCAGCGGTTAGAACATCATTCTGCCCCGTATCATTCTGCCACTTCAGATCATCTCGTCATTCCGCCCTCTCGAGCACTCCCGCAACGGGCCGGACGCTGCTACTGGTCCTTCTCGCTTGCCGCTTCTTGGGCCTTCAAGTCTTTGAGCTCGGCCTTCAGTTTCTCCGTTTCCTGTTTCAGTTCGGTCATTGTCTTACGTAGCTCGACGATCTCGGTCGGGACCAGCGGTCGAGACGCGTTGAGTTCCGTCAGAGCGCGTTTTGCGGCGTCGGCGATCCGGCTGTCTCCCGAATCGGTGTACGACTCGATCACCGCGACGGCGCGAAGGTCACCCAGTTGGCCAAGGGCGTTGAGCGCAGAGGTCTGGACGGTGGACTTGGGATGCTCAACGTGAGAGCAGAGGAATTCGAAGACTGAATCCTTGTTTTCAAGTGATCGGGCGGTCTTGGCCAACGCCGTCAACCCGCGTCCGAAATCGCGTGCGTCGAATTCCCCGTGACGTTTCTCCAGGGCGGACAGCAACGCCGGGGCAAACGCGGGTTCATTCATTTTTCCGATCGCCGAGATCGCCGCATCAGCCAACTCATTGCCGAACGACTCGGATTGCAACAGTTCCGTCAATTTCTGTTTCGACGTGTCTCCATGGAATCGCCCCAAGACTGCAATTGCAGCGACCTGGATCGCGGGATTGGATTCTTTTTCCAACACGTCCAAAGCCAGCTCCAGCGTCTCCGGGGTGAAGCGTCCAAACAAACGCTGCACGACGGCTTGCCGCACACGTGCGTCCGACTGACCCTGCCAACTCGATTTCAATGCCTCGAGCGCTTTGTCGGAGCCGTGTTTGCCGAGTGCCTTGGCCGCTTCGATCCGCACACCAAAAAACGGATCGGTGTTCAGTCGCTCGGCTAACAATTTGACCGACGCATCCGTTTTGCGATCGGCCAGGGCCACACAGGCAAGCAAACGCCCCATCATATCGTCGGTGTTTTTGATTTGCGATTCCAGCAGATCGTTGGCTTTGTCGAACGAGACAGTTGCCAAGACGGTGTAGTCGGGATCAAAGCGGACGATCGAAGGTTTCGCGGTCAGGGGAACGTAAAAATCTTCCTCGACCTGGCTGATTTCGATTTCGCGATCGACGGTTTCGCCCTCGACGATGAAACGCAGCTTCGTCGGGAAGTGATACAACAGGACATCCTCGCTCAGCTTTTGGGTTTGCTTGACCGTGACCTTGGCCAGTTTTTCTTTGGGCATCCATTTGTAGGTGATCTTCAGATCGGGATGCCGCGGATGGTAAAGCCATTGATCAAAGAACCGGTCCATCGGTCGACCGCTCAGTTCTTCGATCACCTGTCGCAAGTCGTCCGACACGACACTGGTCAACGCGTGCCGCTGCAGATATTCCTTGATGCACTTGCGATACAAATCGGCTCCCAGTTGGCTTCGCAACATGTGCAGCACCCAACTGCCTTTGGGGTACGAGCGGTAATCGAACTGCTGCATCGGGTTGCGGTAGCCGTTGTACACGATCGGCTTGGTGTCTTTGTCTTGGGGCAGCACCCGACCGGTCGCATCGTTGTAGAGTCCATACAGCAGCGCATCGCGTCCGAATTTGTGGCCTTCGAACAGATGGGTGTAATAGGTCGCAAAGCCTTCGTTGAGCCACAGGTGACTCCAGTCTTTGCAGGTCACGTAGTCACCGAACCACTGGTGCGCCATCTCGTGGGCATCCAGTCGCCGGGTCGTGCGAATGTTCTCGGTCGCCTCGGAAAAGATCGTCGTGTGCGTCAGCGTGGTCAGCGACGTGTTCTCCATGCCGCCGGCGGTGAAGTCGCGAATCGTGACCTGATCGTACTTGTACCAGGGAAACGGCACACCGATTTCCTGTTCAAAGAACGCCATGATCTCGGGCGTGTCACGAAATGAGTTGGCGGCGTATTCGGCCAGCGTCGGTTGCGTGTAGAAACCGAGCGCGATGTCGCGATGACGTTTCTCGAGTTTCTCCAGGTTCCCGGCGACCAGACAGATCAAGTAGTTCGCATGCGGTTTCTCTTGCAACCAACGGACGGCTTTCAGGCCTGCTGCATCGATGGTTTCTCCCATCCGTTTTCCATTACTCAGCACACGCATGGTCTTCGGGACGTGGCAGATCACTTCGGTCGAGGACCGTTCGTTGGGGTAGTCGAAACAGGGGAACCAGTGCCGCGCCTCGTGAGTTTCTCCTTGGGTCCAGATATGAGTGTCTTGCTCGGGGTACCCCATTTCGGCGGTGCGGAAATACAGCCCCGCATTGGGCTGGGCGGAATAGTCGATTTCAACCGTGAATTCAGTCCCGACCGGAATCGGTTCGGTGAACGCGATCTGCAGCCCGTCGCGGGTGGAAATGAAATCCTCAACCGTCGCTTCCTGGCAACGCACTTGTTGGATGTGGATGTCGATCGCATCCAACCGCAAGATTTCGACCGGTTCGGCGATCGGTTGAGCGGTGATGGAGACCGTGCCGGCGACCGTTCGCGCGTCAAAGTCGGGCGTCACGTCCAGCTTCAAGTGCAGCACATCGACTTGGCGATCGGGTGCGTATTGGTAACGACCGTCGAGTTCCAGTCCCAGCGGCAGCATTGCGTGGGAACGGCCATCGGCACAGTAGCGGCAGATGAACTCTGCGGCGTGGGCTTGTCCAACAAGACAAAACAACAGCGCAGCGGTCACGGACCAACGGACAAAACAAATCATGGCTCAAGGTGGTTGGGGGGATAGAGCGTGGCGTTAGCTTCCAGCTTGCGAGATGTGGAGTAAGCTTCCAGCTTGCGGCTGCACGACACGGCAAGCAGCATGCGTACTCCACTTTGCGAATAGTGTACTGCGTCGCAACTTAATTGCGAACGACGCGGGTCGCGCAGCTCGATCCGAGGTGGATCCTTCTTGGCTCCGGCCTCCCCCCTTTTCGAGGTCGTGCGGCTTTCAGCGACACTCTCCCAGGGGGCATTGGTGGCTACACATCGTCAACCACATTGCCTTGGGACGTACAACGTATTGTTGATGCTCTTTCATCGACTGTGTCGTGGCATCGCGCGGCGTAACGAGTGGGAAAGGCTTCCAGCCTGTCGAGTTGTTTCTTTATCCCTCGCCTTCGGTTTGCCTCTCTACAATTTCCTCATCATTCGCCAATCCGCGTGCCCGGCCAACCAACCAAACCGCGTAGAACGCGGGAAACGTCAGCAGCGGGAAACTGAAGGCGCCGGCCAACAGACCGACCCACCGGATTTTGCTGTAGGCCGATTCAAGTCCCGTGTGCATCCGCCGCGAAAGCCGAATCATCTGTGAAAATAGAAACGCAAACCCCGCGGTCGTCACCGTCATGCCGATCACGGCACCCAAGCTGACGGGCGATTCGGAGAGTTCTGACCAAAGCCCGATCGGATAGATGATGCCGAAATAGATCAAACCGATCCAACCCATCCATCTGTAGATCTTCGCCGCACGAGCGAGGTAGCGGTCTCGGTCGTCCGACGAAGTCGGCAGTTCCGCTGGCGGCTCGGGCGGCGTGGCGGGAGGTGCGTAAGGATTGGTCATCGTTTCCTGAAGTGCGCGATCGTTATCGATGACCAATCCTGATAGCGCGAGCGAAATCGCCATTGCGACAACCTTCGCGGTAGAGTTGTTCCAGGTACGCGTCAACGTTCATGGTTCAAACCGAGGGCGGATGGGCGGTAAAGAATTTGTGAAACGATCGTCGTCGGCGTTGTTAATGACGCAGGATACGTCGAATGTTCCACAGGAATTGACGGATGGACAACGAAGATCTCGGCGGAGTCCTGGCGAACTGGGTGACCGACGTCCAAAACGGCATCGTCGAGTTGTGTTGCTCATGACGCCGCACACCTGTAACGCCCGTTTGATCAACGAACCTCCTGAGACGTTCTTCAAATCGGCGACGTGTTTGCGGCGGCCGCGGTTTGCGGGCCGGCACGGATGTCGCTCGCCGGGCTTTCATCGAGTGTGATTTCGCCATCATCAACAAGACGTATGCGGCGGCCAGGCCGATCGCCGCAAACGAGCAGGAGGTCAATACCACCAACGACACAGATGCACCGGGAACCAGGAGGCCGATCCCAAACCCCAACAAGGCTCCGATGCAGGCCAGGATGATAATGAGAATCAGATCCATTCGTCATCACCTTATTGATGCGAGCGGACAAGGGGGCAGCCTAAATCCGAAAGTTGACGGCCTCCTCGTCACCCTTGACGATATCTAGTGTACCCGATCGCAACTGCCATCAGAGACGGCAGCGGTGCACTCAGCAATCCAATTCTCCACGTACTCTGCAGCTCGACATCCTAGGCGTTGGCCCTTCGACGCAGAGCAACCGAAGCCACGAAACGATTAGGGTCCGAAGAGCGCTTTCGCGACTGCGAGTGCGAAACCAATCATCAGCAATTTGGTAAACCAAGTCGGGAATAGTTGGTTTGGATCGGAGGACTTCGATGTCTCGGTTGGCGTCGGGTTCAGGTCTGTCTTGCAAATCGGACAAGTATCATCTGAAGTAGCTGTTACCGGCATCAGACATTTTGGGCAATAAACAGACATGAAGATCTCTTGACTACCAAGTTGTTAATAGCAAATTGAGGCACATTTTGGCGACCGATCGTCCGGCGCAGGACGTCAAAACGCAGACCAGTAAACAGGCCCGAGTTCGCCGTAGGATATTGCGAAGTTGTTGCTGCGACCACCTCCGGCGAATGGCTTGGACTGCAGGCGTTAGCGGAGCGGCGCGAGCGGGCCGGTTTCTGCGTTGAATACGCGTTGACGGACCGGAGGGCTCGCGCCCTACCGCTGACAACAACAATTCGTTTGGTGCCAAGGGAGAGCGTCAGCGAACCGAGTATCCCTTGGGACGTCGATTGTATTACTGACGAATTTCTCGCCGTACCGCATTGTGGGAACGACTCGCGAGCGGCAACCGCTCCTGCGGCCCGCACGCCAGCGGCGTGCCACATCAAAGCTTGGGGTCGCGCCCGCGCACCCCAAGTTCCTGTCGCCAACAGGCCGCCAACCCCAACGGGGTTGAACAGAGCAACACGGTTCGCCTGATTCACGCCGCCGTTTGCGCACCCCGGATTGTGCCGCGCCGTTTGTTGAACCCCGCTGGGGTTCCCCTGTCCTCTGCGCCCCCACCCGGAGTGCGCTTCGCGACTCCGGGCTTTGTTGTGGCACCGCTTTGCGGTGTGCACCGCAGAGCGGTGCCTGCCCTAAAGTCGCTCAGTAATACAATCGACGTCCCAAGGGATTGCAGCAATTAGCCGGAGGTCAGCGCAGCGCCACCTTCGGGGCGGCGATCGCCAAAATCCCCTCGACCCCGGCGGGGTCGCAGCGAATCAATCCTGCGCCGGCGGCGCAGTTCGCCTTGCCGAAGGAGTGGATCGGGATGCGGGTTCAATCGGGGCAGCAGGCCTGGTCCGAGGGCTCGGGCGCGATTTGCTTCGACACTCTCCCCACTTCCCAAGAAGCGTCCATCGATTCCAGTCGAGCTCCATCAGTGTCAGATTTCAGAATCTGTTCCGCAATGTCTCGGGGGAGACGTTCCTTGAGGGCGGTGATCTAGTATCCTGTAGGCTTGACGCGGGCTGCCGCGGTGTGGTTGACGGAGAAGCTCGAGGAGACGTGATGAAGTCTTTGGTTTTGTTGATGATGGTTTTGGCGGGCACCGGCGCGACGGCGGCGGATGTGATCGAGTTTGCCGACGGCGCGAAATTGGTCGGCACCATCACCTCCATTCGGAAAGCCGAAAAGGAATTCGATTTTGACCCCCGCGACGACTCGAAGTCGTCCAAGAACGTCTATCGATTTGACGAGGTTTTTCGCGTTTCCTACCAGGGCAAATGGTTCGTGTTGACGCCCAAATCGACGTCGTCGGCCGGCGACGACGGGGACGGAGACGGAGACGATTCGGGGACGGTCAAACGCTCCAAGGCAGAAGTCTTGGCGCTGATCGAGGCCGCCGGGAAAACGTCGCCCGATTGGTTCGATTCCGTGCCGCTGGACTATCCCAAATCGCTGGACCTGTCCTGGCCGATCAAGCCGCCCAAGGGGCCGTGGCAAAGCCATAAAAACATGGGCCAGTACATTTGGTCGGTCGTCAACGAAAACCCTGGCCGCTGGCATTCGGGAATCAAACTGCTACACCATTGTGTCGCGCTGCATAAAGACGACCGGGTTTTGCTGCTGCGTGACATGAACGCCCTCGGCGACGCCTACTTTCGGTTGTTGCAGGACTATCCGCGGGCCGCGTTCTGGTTCCAGCAAGGCAAGGCGACCGTCGACAAGGTGCAAGGCGTGCGACTGGCCGAGTGCTATTGGCGTCTGGGAAACCGGGACATGGCGATGCAGATGCTGCGTGGACGGCGTCTGAATCTTGCTGCGATCAAACTGTACGGCGACATGGGCGAGATCGATCGGGCGTTGAGTTTGACAGCCGCCTTCGTGAAATCGGGGAACGATTACCAGGCCAATATCCTGGCCGCCGACGCGCTGCGGCTTGCCGGGCGACCCGACGAGGCGATCGACTATTACCAACGCGTCCTGGCCTCGAAACAATTTCGAAATGATGAATACGCGAAACGTTTTAAAGCGCGAGCCCAGGAAAGTATCGAAACGATTCGACTGTACGACCAGGCGGACGTGAGTCGCGTCGCCGACGGGACCTATCGCGACAGCAGCACGGGTTACAACGGAAAGCTTACCGTGGCAGTCACTGTAGCGGGCGGCAAGCTTGAAGCGGTCAAAATCACCGACCACAAAGAGAAACAGTTCTACTCGTCGCTGACCGACACGCCGGCGCAATTGATCGCTCGTCAAAGTGTGCAGGGCATCGATGGCACCAGCAGTGCGACGATCACGTCGCAAGCTATTGTCAACGCGACCGCCAAGGCGCTGGCCCAGGGAACCCGATGAAACGACGCGGTTTGGCACTGGCCGTCGCCTTGTTGGCCGCCGCAATCTTGGTGGCCGTCGCTGAGAACCACTGGATCGCGGCCCGGTTCGGCGTTCCGTCTGCACTGGCGGTCACGATCGCCGGCGTGGTGCTGGCCGCCGCCGTGCTGACACTGTTGACCAGCTTCGATCGCGGCAGCCGCGCGGTGCTGCGACTGGATTGGTTTTCACCCGCCCTTCGTCGTCTCAAACCGGATCAATACGCCTCCCATTCCCTGCCCGGGCGGTTACTACGTTGGCTGTTGCCCGACGGGCTGCAATCCGACAGGATGTCGAAACAGCGAGGGTTCTTGCGCAAGACGCTGCGGCGTTTCGGTTTGTCGTGGCTGGCGTCTCCGGTGCGGCGGATCGTGCAAACCCTCTGTTTGGTCACGTTCGCCGTTCTTTTTTTCTATGTCTGCTGGCCCTACGATGCCCGACCGGCGACAGGAGTTCCGGGCGTGGAAAATACCTCCGCCGAGCAGTGGCCGTCGCACTACAGCGACAACTTGGCGGCGAAGGAGATCATCCCGGCGGAGACGTTTTTGATGATCGATCCGCTGGTCAGTTTATCGACGGCGGTCGCGTCGCGAAGCTGGGTCTGGTCGCTGGTGTCGGCGGCTGCGATCTTGATCGTTTGCGTGTTGATTCCACGAGGTTTTTGCGGCTACCTGTGTCCCCTGGGCACGACGATTGACTTGTTCGACTGGGCGGTCGGAAAACGCGTCCAGCGGTTTCGTGTTCCCGACGACGGTTGGTGGGTTCACATCAAATACTATCTGCTGGCCGGGACGCTGCTGTGTGCGGTGTTCGGCGTGCTGGTCTCAGGCTTCGTTTCGGCGATTCCCGTGATCACGCGAGGGATGTTGTTTCTGTTTGATCCGATCCAAACCGGAACGTTGCGCGGTTGGCATTTGGTTCCCGCGATGAACATCGGCCATCTGATCTCGATCGCGATGTTCTTGGGCGTGTTGAGTTTGGGGTTCTTTCGGCCGCGGTTTTGGTGCAAGTACGTCTGCCCAAGTGGAGCGGTGTTTTCCCTGGGAAATCTGTTTCGAATCACCGAACGCAAGGTCGAATCGTCGTGTATCAACTGCAACAAGTGCGTCGAGATCTGCCCGTTTGACGCCATCAAACCCGACTTCACCACTCGCACCACCGATTGCACAATGTGTCAGTCCTGTGGCGGAGTGTGTCCGACGCACGCGATCAAGTTCGTCGAACGGTGGAACGTGGTCGAGTTGAAGGTCGAGAACGATCCGCCGACGCATGAGACGGCATTGGGGCGACGCGGGTTCATGTCGCTCGCCGGTGGCACGGCCGCGGCTGTGGTCGGCAGCGCTGGGGTCTCATTGGCGACGAAAGCCTTTGGTGCACGCTTGGACGATCCCAATGCGTTCTTGCCCGTTCGCCCGCCGGGCAGTGTTCCCGAGCAAGAGTTTCTGGAGATGTGCATTCGCTGTGGCGAGTGTTTCAAGGCCTGTCCCAACGATGTGCTGCAACCGGAGGGATTTCAGCAAGGACTCGAGGGATTGTGGTCGCCGCTGGTCAACGCCGATTGGGCGGGGTGCGAATCAAGTTGCAACGCCTGTGGGCAAGTCTGTCCGACCGGTGCGATTCGCGCGTTGCCGTTGGCCGAGAAGAAAGTCGCTCGCATGGGCCTGGCGATCGTCAACGAGTCGACCTGTCTGCCGTTCGCCGGTCAAGAAGAATGTGATCTCTGTGTCCAAGAGTGCAACGCGGCGGGATACCACGCGATCGAATTCAAACGGGTCGGAACGGAAGTCGACGACAACGGAGTTCCGATCGAAGGCACGGGCTATTCGGCGCCGGTCGTGTTGGCCGACCAATGCGTGGGCTGTGGGCTGTGCCAGACGCGTTGCCATGCGATCAATGTCAAGGAGCGAGGTTTATTAAGCGAGTCGGCAATCATCGTCGAGGCGGGGGAAGGAAAAGAAGATCGGATGATGTCGGGGTCGTACATCGCGCTGCGGCAACAAGAGGCCCGCGACCGCGCCAGTGCATCGCCCAGCGTGGAGTACTTTGTTCCCGAAACGAACGAGCTGGAATCCCCGTTCGGCGTGCCAGAATCCCCGTTCGGTGAACCAGAGTCACCGTTCGGCGAGCCGGGAACGCCAGCGATGGAGTCGACCGAGGACGCGTCGGATGACGACCCCTTTGGCACGTTGGGTTCGCAGTGACGGTCCGAGGCACCTTGCCGCGAGCACGTTTCGCTACAATGCAAAGCCAGTCGTCTCACGCGTCTTGTTCCAACGCTTTCCCCTACGATCCTCTCGCAAATGAATCCGATCACTGTCGCTGCTGTTCAGTTCAACCATCGTCCGGGTGACAAAACGTTTAACCTTGGTCGCGTCGAGTCGCTGACGGCGGAAGCCAAAGCAAAGGGAGTCGATTTGATCGCGTTCCCCGAGATGTGTTTGACCGGTTATTGGCACGTGAGAAACCTTTCGGCCGAGCAGTGCAGGAAGCTCGCCGAACCGATCCGAGGCGGTCGATGCACCGACGCGTTGCTGGAACTTGCCGCGCGACAGGACATGACCATCGGCGCCGGGCTGATCGAACTCGGCGACGACGGACGACTGTTCAACAGTTATGTCGTCGCGATGCCTGACGGCGAGGTTGCCGTGCATCGAAAACTGCACTGTTTCATCAGCGAACACCTCGACAGCGGAGACGATTACACGGTGTTCGACATTCCCCAAGGGGCGACCGTGGGTGTGTTGATCTGTTATGACAACAACATCGGCGAAAACGTTCGCATGAACGCGTTGCTGGGGGCGGAGATCCTGCTCGCGCCGCATCAAACCGGCGGCTGCAATTCGCCCAGTCCGCATTGCATGGGCGTGATCGATCCGCAACTTTGGGAGCAACGGGAAACGAATCCCGAAGCGATCGAAGCGGAGTTTCGCGGGCCCAAGGGACGCGAGTGGTTGCGCCGTTGGCTACCCGCGCGGGCGCACGACAACGGGTTGTTCGTGGTGTTCAGCAACGGAGTCGGCGTGGACGACGACGAAGTACGCACCGGCAATTCGATGATCTTGGGGCCTTACGGAGAAACGCTGGCGGAAACCTGGAAAGCCGGAGACGACATCGTGGTTGCCCGGCTCGATCCCTCGATTCAAGCCACCAGCACGGGGCGTCGCTGGCTGAAATCCCGCCGCCCCGAACTCTACGGCCCGCTGGCCGAACGCACCGGCATTGAACAAGACACTCGGGTCGTTCGTTTTGAAAAAGTGGATGGCGCCCACTCTGGCACGTGAGCGCTCCACCGCTCAATTCCAATCGGCGCTCAATTCCAATCGGCGCTCAAGGCCAATCGGCCTTCGACTTTAGTGAGGACCTGCGCTACGTACTCGCCAACGGCCATCCACAACTCTCGCCCGCCCCATCATGGCGTCTCCTGCCGGCTGACTTTGATCTCGCTGGCGGTTCGGTACATCAGGTTGTTGGCGAACTCTTCACCGACGAAGGCCGCGACTGAAATGGATTTTCCCGACAGGTTTTCGGGGAGGGTGAATGTCACTTTCAATTCTCCGTCGCCGGACACGGGTTGAATGATTCGCTCGATCCGCTTCCCGCCCGCGTCCTTGATCGTGACGTGAAACTTTTGCTCGCCCAACGGTTTGGGAATGCGGTGGATGATCGAGACGGTGTACGGGGCACCGGGTGTGGCCCGATCGGGAACTTGCATTTGAAACAGCTTGGGATTCGGTTTGGCTGTTCCGCTCGTCTTGGCTTTTCCGCCTCGCCTGTTGGCCCGCCGGGCGTCCGCTTCGGCTTGCACCTTGTCGACGTACGCACTGACCTGTTGTTTGTCGTCACGGTTGTCGAAGGCCGGCAGGATGTGGTCGTTGGAATCGACCATGAATTGACGCATCGCCGCGCGGTGCTTGGCAACCTCGTCGGCGTAGTCGGGGTTGTCGATCAGATTGACAAGAGCGTCGGGATCGTTTTCATAGTCATAGAACTCTTCGAGCACGCCGTGCTGAAACAGTTCCAAGCGGGCTGCGATCTGCGGGTCGGTCGGGGCAAGTTTGACCATCGCGCGATAGGTCAGGGTTCCCGTCGTCGCGGTTCGGAAGACGCGTTTACCGTCCGACCAGGGGTTGAACAGGTAACCGAAACGCTTGGATTGAACGCTCCGCATGGGGCTGCGATTGCCGCCCGAGTTTTCGTTGTAGACCTTGTAGACCAGATTGCGGCCGGGCTGCTGCTGGCCGCGCAGTGTGGGCAGAAACGATCGGCCGTCAAACCCATCGGGATGACGGATCCCGGCGATATCCAACAGAGTCGGCAGCAGATCGACGGCGGAGATCATGTGGGTCGTGTCGACGGTTCCCGGTTTCGTCACGCCCGGCCAGCGCACGATCCATGGCGTCCGTGTGCTGTGGTTCCACAAGGCGGTCTTGGCGAACGGCAAGGGCATGCCGTGATCGGACAGGAAAATCACCACGGTGTCTTCGTCTTGCCCCGACTCGCGGAGCGCTTTCATGACGGCGGCGAAACAGTCGTCGGCGCGACGCACTGAAGAATAGTAGTGTGCCAGTTCCAGTCGAACGTCCGGATGATCAAACAGGAAACCTGGAATCGGAACCTCATCCGGCGTAAACACGCGCGTGGGCACATTCTTGTCGTCGACGACCGCTCCATTTTTTCCCATCGCGTAGAAGGGTTTGTGGGGATCGGAGATGTTGATGTTCAGGCAAAAGGGTTTTCCGGCGCCCTTCGCCATCTCGATTCCCCGTCGAGTCGATTTGTAATACGACTCGGCGTTTTTCATGTCCTGCTTCTCACCGTCCAGGGTCGTCAGATCGGTGTCCCAGGCGTATGGCTGATACGGTGTCGAATGAGACACTTTGCCGCGAATGCCGACGAAGTAGCCGGCCTGTTTCATCAGATCGACCATGTGTGGGTAGTCGGGGTCTTTCACTTGGTAGAACCCTTCGACGCCCGTGTTGTGCGGGTAGCGGCCCGAGAACATGACGTTCCGCGACGGGTAACAATTGCCGACCTGCACATGCGCGTGATGGTACCGCAGCCCTGCGGCCGCCAGCGCGTCAATGTTGGGAGTCGTGCCGGGAAGTTCGCAACCGAAGGCGCCGACCGAATCGCAACTCATGTCGTCCACAGTCACGATTAACAAGTTGGGTTTTTCGGCCAGGCCACGATTGACCGGCAGCGCGACCAGTCCGACCAGTAATGCGATGGCAAATCGGTAACGCATGACAAAATCCGCTTTGGGGAGGTTTTCGGGTGGGGGCAATATGTTTTCGTTCCCAGGCAGAGCCTGGGAACAATGGAAGTGGGTAAGCATCCTGCTTGCCTCATTCCAAGGCTCCGCCTTGGAACACAAGGCGGGTGTGGCCGCTCGCCACACGCCGATGGCAGCCAGGAGTCGGAAGCCTCCATGATAGTGTGTTCCCAGGCGGAGCCTGGGAAGAAGTAGGCGGAGCCCGCCAGACACCGCTATTGGCTCTTTGCCGGCAGGAATGGGAACAGTTGTCGGATCTCATCATCGCTGGGTTGGCGTCCGTACTCGCAGATTTCGAACGCTTCGGCGTGCTTCACCTGCTGGGCGTGTTCCTCGCCGTACCATTTGATCAACCCGCTGCGAAACCGATTGGCTTCGGCGGATTGGCGGCCGACCCATTTTTCACGCATCCACTCGCGACGAAGTTCCGGACGAGACTCCGGTGGAGCGGCCGCCATCTTGTCCGCATCGCCGAGCGCGCCGCCTTCGAAGGTTTGCGAAACCAACGCGGTCAACGCATCGACTTTCTGCTCAAACACGCTGTCGACATCCACGACGATGTCAGCTTCGAAGGGATACGGTTTCTGAAAGCGGTCACTGGAATACAGAAACACAGGATTCTTCTTCAGCGGCGGAGTCGTCGGGCAAAAGAAAGGCACGGCGACCATGTAGGCGGCGTCCTGGACCAGCACCCCGGTGTAGCGGTGGTCGGGGTGGTAGTCCCAAGGGCGATGCGAAATCACGATGTCCGCATCCCATTCACGGATCAAGATCGTGATCTTGCGTCGGTTTTCCAGCGTCGGTTCCAACTCCCCGTCGTGGATGTCCAAGACTTCGCTGGTCACGCCCAATCGTTCGGCGACCTTCGCCGATTCGGCGGCGCGGCGTTTGGCCAACGGTCCGCCGGCCATGCTCCAGTGGCCGATATCACCATTGGTGACCGAAACCAATTTGACCTTGTGACCTTGCGCGGCCCACAAGGCCGCGGTTCCGCCACTCTTGTATTCCGCGTCGTCGGGATGGGCGCCAAAGCAAATGATTCTCAGGGGCTTCGAATCATCCTCGGCAAACAAGCTCGGAAGGTTGGACGACGTGACCGTGAAGACAAGCAGTAGAAACATCAAACGCATGGTAGGACTCCGGCTGGCAGGTGAACGGGCACCAGACAAGATGCCTTTCAAGCAGAGATTCTAGCTGGCCGAGCGACGTCGGGTGTAGAACGCTTTGCGAAACCCTCCCGTGTGCGGGAGGGGCGAGCGCAGCGCGGGGAGGGGCGATTCGTGGTGTTTGAGTGCTTCGGACCCACAGCGAGCCCTCCCCGCTCCGAGCGTAAACTCCTCCGCGACCCTCCCTGGAAGGGAGGGTGACTTTCTTGATTGATGGTTCCACCTGTTAACTTGATGCGTCTGCCCCACGCTTCACCCGAAGATCTGCAAAAGACGTTGCGGTAAGGATCTGATTTGACAACGCACGTTCAACGCGTACCTTGATAGAAACCGGTCGGCAACTGAATCGGGGGTCTCGTCGTGCTTGTGTCACATGCAGTTGCTGCAACAACACAACGATCGAAATCAACTTTCGTCGCCGCGGTGGTGGATGGCGTCCGACTACGAACCGCTACGTTGCACCACCGATCGACTCGGATGGCAAATTCGGGGACGACGAATTCGGACGCTGACCCAGGACAGTTTGTTGACCGTCGAGGGGACGCGCAAGACCTTGGACCAAGAAAATCAGTTGGCACAACAGTGGGCCGACGCGATGACGAAACGCTTTGACGAACTATCCATCGCACTGCCGATCTTTGCAGAGTTGAGCAACTGTTTTGACCTGGCCGTGTTCGGGGCGTTGATGGCCCGCGAAGGGTTGGCCGTCCGTGCCGATTGTCAATTCAACGTGATCGGCGACGCCTGCCGGTTGCAGGGGCCACGCTATCGAGTGCCAACGTCGATCCCGTCGGTGGCGTCGACGATCCGGGGCCGACGCGGCTGGATCGTCAGCGTTTCGGGCGGTGTTTCGATCGATGCCTGGACGGTCGCCGGTCAGACGGCGACCGACGACGGGATCGCAGCGGTCCGCACCCAGGCGGTCCGCACCCAGGCAGTCCGCACCCAGGCAGTCCGCACCCAGGCAGTCCAGGGGGCGAGGCAGCGCTGGTGGTGGTAGTGGGCGCGACGGCGCTGTGTCTACAGTTCTTTCACTTTGATGTTTTTGAACTGGATCTTCATGTGATGGCCGCCGTGCAATTGCAACCCGATCGGACCTTCGTCATTGATCGCAATGCCGGTGTAATCGACGCACGGCTCGCCATTGTGGAAGGTCTGGATGCGTTTGCCGGTCAAGATCACTCGCAAGTGATTCCACTCACCGAGTTTTAAGGTCTCCGTCCCCTTTTCCGAAACGCCGGGGTAGCTGCCGCGTTTGTCTTTCGGTGCGTAGACGCAGGCTGACATGTCTTTTTTCAGGCTGCCGGAGATGCCGAGTTGGACTTGGTGCCCGTCACCCCGTAGCATCACTCCCGTGTCGTAGTACTCCGACGACGTTTGATACTCCAGTTCGATCTCGTAGTCTTTGTAGTCTTTGGTCGTCCACAGGACAGAACCTTTTTTGTTGACGTTTTCACAGACGATTTTTCCGTCTTGAACCGACCAATGCGCTTCGGTGTCTTTTTCGGGGCGAACTTCCCAGCCGTCGAGCGACTTTCCGTCGAAGATTTCGTGCATGCCCTCATGAGCAAGTGCGAATGGTGCCATGCAAACGGAGACGGCGAAGAGCAGCGCGGCAAGGCGACTGAACGATCGGTGTGGCATTGAGTATGGGCTCGTCAGTTGGAGGGAGAACGTGGAGGAAAGGCAAGACGGATGCGCCCGTGAACCAACGCTCGGGGCGGTCCGGCAGCACAAGATGATAGTCCATCTCGCAACGCGCCGCTCGCTGACGCTTCCCGCTGAGATCGCATCCCGGCACGTGGCGTTAGCCAGTGGCACGTGACGGCAATCAGTCATCCGACGCGGCGCTCGCTTGCGACGATTTGGACTTGGTCATGACCGCGAATGCCGCGATGATTCCTGCCGCAACGGCGATCGAGATCAGGTTCTTGGCGAGCGGCGACAGTCCCAGATCCAGCGCCGTGATTCCCAATGCCGCCAAACCCGCCAAGCCGACGGCCGTCAACGCTTCACCGGCGATCACTCCCGACGAAAACAGGATCCCACGGTGCAGCACGCGGTCATGTTCTTCATGCCTGGTCGCCTTGGTAAAGAACCATGCGACCAATCCGCCGATCAAAATCGGTGTCGCCAATCCGAACGGCAAGTACATGCCGACCGCGATCGGCATCAGGTGGGCGCGATGCGTTGTCTTGCGTTTGAGTACTTCGTCGATGCCCAAAATCAGCACGCCGATGCCGGCGCCCAGACCGATCAGTCGCCAGGGAAGTTCGCCTTCGCCCGCAAACCCTTTGGCCAAACTCGCGAACAAGCTGGCTTGTGGCGCGGACAACTGTGCGCCTCCAATCCCACCCGGAGTGTTGTTGTGCAGCAGAGTCAGCACCGGAGCCATGACGAAGGCGGCGACAATCACGCCGGCGATCTGCATGGTTTGTTGTCGAAACGGTGCCGCCCCGACCAATGAGCCCGTTTTCAGGTCGTTGCAGACGTCGCCGCTGGTGCACGCGACACAGCACACGATCGCAGCGATGCCCAGCGTCGCCACCATGCCTTGGGTGCCCGAATAGTTGAACAGCCACAGCAGTCCGCCGGCCGCCAAAACCGCGGTGATCGTCATCCCAGAGACGGGGCTGTTGGAATTACCCACCAGACCGACGATGTAGCTGGCCACTGCGGTAAAGAAAAAGCCCATCGCGAGCATCACGGCGGTCGACAAGACCGAGACGCCGATGTCGTCGGTGAAACGAAAATTCACAAGGCCCAGCATCGCGGTGCAACCCAAACCGAGCACCAAAATCAGTCCCGACGGAATGTCGCGTTGGCCGTGATCCTGGGTGACCCGTCGGCCACGCAGTCCGTGCCACAGCTCCGTGATGGCAGACAGCAGTCCGCGGCGCACCGCGATCAGTGATCCGATCCCGCCGACGACCATCGCTCCCACACCGACGTATCGTATTTCAGTACTCCAGATGGTCCAGGCGCCGCTGATCGGATCATCGTACTGGGACGCGCCTCCCATCAGCGGGATGCCGATCAACCAGCCGATCGAGCCGCCGATAAAGATCAACACCGCCACATTGAGACGCACAATAAAACCGACGGCGACCAACATCGGGGACAAGTCACCGCCGAAATAAAAGATCCGCTCGCCGGTCGTCCTGGCAACCTGCAGCGTATCGTTGACCAATCCCATGAATCCGGCGGCGATCTTAAACACGGCTCCGAGTGCCCCACCGATCAACAAGCTGGTCGCGGCGTCTTGTTGATGGTCGCCTTCTTCGCCGGCTTCCAGCACGGCCGCACACGCCACGCCCTCGGGGAACGGCAGATCCTCGTTGTCCGCCACGAACACGCGGCGCATCGGAATCATGAACAGAATGCCCAGCAGCCCGCCGGTCAGTGCGACCAGCGTGACGGTCCAGAAGTCGAACGATTGCCAGTGCCCGATCAAGATCATTGCGGGCATCGTGAAGATGATTCCCGCCGCCAGCGACTCGCCTGCCGAAGCGCAGGTCTGGACCTGATTGGCTTCCAAGATGCTGGATTTTTTGAACAGCAATCGGAACAGCAGCATCGCCATCACGGCCGCAGGGATCGACGCCGAGACGGTCATCCCGGCCTTCAATCCGACATACACGTTTGCCGCGCCCATCACGACCGATAGGATCAGCCCCAGCACGATCACGCGGGGTGTCAGCTCGGGCAGTTGCGGCGCGGAAGAATCTGGCAAATCACTCATGGAACGCTCCGTCATGAACAGTTCGGTACTGCACCGCAGTGCACGGATGGGGCTGGACGCCGTTGCGTTTCGCAGCCGCGTTGCTAACCGGCCGCCTGCGGCGTCCTTAATTCGATCTGCCGCTCTTTCGGCAGCACCGACACGTCACTGTCGTCTTGATAGTGTTTTCTCAAACGCTCCAGCTCCAGTTTCATGTCTGAAATGGGGTTGGCGTACTCGGGGTTGTTGTATTGGTTGGTCAACTCATCGGGATCGTTCTCCAAATCATAGAACTCCCATTCGTCGAATTGATAAAACCGAATCAGCTTGTAGCGATGATTGCGGACGCCGTATTGCCGCGGCACCATGTGCACACTGGGGTATTCGTAATAGTGATAGTAGATGCTGCGCCGCCAATCGTCGGGGCTTTCACCCTTGAGCAATGGAACCAGTGATTTGCCCTGCATGTCATCGGGCACTTGGGCACCGGCCATTTCGAGAAACGTTTCGGCGTAGTCTAAGTTCTGGACCAGATGGTCGTCCGTCGAACCGGGTTGGGTCACACCGGGCCATTTCACAATCAACGGCATCTTCAGCGATTCTTCGTACATCCAGCGTTTGTCGTACCAGCCATGGTCGCCGATGTAAAAACCTTGATCCGAGGAATAGATCACGACGGTGTTGTCCGATAGCCCCAGTTCGTCGAGCGTTTCCATCAGCGTGCCGACACTTTCGTCGACGCCTTTGACGCATCGCAGATAATTCTTGGCGTAACGCTGGTACTTCCAGCGAACCAGTCCGTCGGCCGACAAGTTGGCTTCGTGAAACGCCTTGTCGCGAGGACGGTAGGCGGCAAACCAGGTTTTCAGTTGCTCCGGTGTCATCCGTTGCATGTTGCGCCAGGCCGATTTGTCGTATCGGCCGACCAATGCGTTGCCGTCGAAATCGGGGGTCAAGTCGACGAACAGATCAAAATTGAGATGCATGTGGCGATCGATTTCCAGCTCTTGATGTCGCGCCGGCGGAGCGTTGTCGTGCCACTTGTCGAACAGTGTGTTGGGTTCAGGCAGATCGATGTCGGCATACAGATCCAGGTGCCGGAGCGCCGGCATCCAGTTTCGGTGCGGCGCCTTGTGCTGGACCATCAACATGAACGGTTTGTCGTCGCTGCGGCCTTCCTTGAGCCACTCGACGGCCAGGTCCGTCACGACATCGGTGCAATGTCCTTCGATCCGTTTGCGGCCTTCTGGTATGATCATGTCCGGGTTGTAGTACAGCCCTTGGCCGGGCAGGACTTTCCAGTCGTCGTAGCCTTGGGGCTCGCCCTTGAGGTGCGATTTGCCATAGATCGCTGTCGTGTAACCTGCCTTTTGCAACAGTTTGGGGAACGTTTGCTGGTTCCAATCGAACGAGTTCCCGTTGTTCATGAAGCCGTTTTTGTGGCTGTGCTTGCCCGTCTGAATGACCGCCCGGCTGGGGCCGCAAATCGAATTGGTACAGAAACTGTTTCGAAACACGATTCCCTGTTTGGCGAGCTGGTCGATATTGGGCGTCGGGTCGACGCTCTTGAGCCAACCGTCATAGGCACCGATCGCGTGCGGCGCGTGGTCGTCGCTAAAGATGAACAGGATGTTGGGTCGCTCGTCCGCCGAGACGCGCGGAACGTCGGTCGTGAGGACGACCAGACAACCGAGCAACACGGCTACGGGCGAAAATCGAAGGGGCATGATCATGGCGAAGTACGGTGAAAAACGATCGAGCACGGGGGAATTCCATCAACAGCACGTCGAGGCATTTGCCTACTATACACGCTGGCGGTTTGCCGATTGAGTCGGTGGTCTGCAAATCAAGCGACCATGTTATCGTCAGGCATCCGCGTGGGACGCCGCGTGACCCCTTGCCAACGCATGCGGGCTGAAATCGACAAGCAGCTGGCCAGGGTCGCGGGATCGGCGTCGAATTGACTCGACAGGGCGGCAGAACTCCGGAGGCACGAATCAGTGAATCGAATCGTTCAACGCATTGCGTTGCTTGTCGTACTCCTGCAGGCGACCGCCGCGACCGCCGAGGAAACTGCGACACTAAAAGCGACGTTTCGCTACCTGGGGCGACCGCCCACGGTGCAGCCCATCACGCCCCATCTGGATCGGCAATTTTGCGGCAGTGTGCCGATTCCCGATGCGCGGCTGATCGTCCATGGCGACCATCACGGGATCAAGAACGTCGTGGTGTATGTCTACACCGGACGGCGCGGCACGGTGCTGCCGGAGCGGGAACGCAGACCTGAAACGAAGGTGCTCGCAATCAAGCACTGCCGATTCGACCCCCATATTTTGCTCGCTCAAAAAGGAGACACCCTGCGCGTCGAAGACCATGATCCGGTCGGTCACAATGCAAATCTTCAATTTTTCAACAACGCTCCGCTCGGGTTCACGCGTCCGGTCGGGGCGGCCTGGCAGCGTACGCTCGACGAATCCGAACCCGCCCCAGTCCCCATTGGCTGCAACATCCATCCTTGGATGAACGCCTATCTTCTCGTCTTAGATCACCGCCTGGCCGGAATCAGTGACGGCGACGGAAGATTGAAAATCACGGGGTTGCCGGTCGGACAGAAGATCGTCTTCCGAGCCTTTCATGAAAGTGCAAGGGTGAAGGAGGTCGTCGTCGATGCCACGGCGGAAACATGGGAAGGCAGCAAGTTCGAACGAGTCCTGCAGGCCGGAGTGAACGACTTGGGGGTCATCGGGATTCCAGCGTCGGCGTTCACGATCGATCGGAGATTGGATGGGAAGGCGGGGGAGAAGTAGACAGGAAAATGGGTGACAAGAACATGGATGGGGGAGTGGTGGGCGAGGGCGGGAGAATAGCGGTCAGAAAGATGGGAGACGAGTGATACGAAAACAGGAGTGCTGTTCTCGTCGCTCTCTATCTTCTTGTCACCCATTTTCTTGTCTCACAACCGGCCTGCCATTCTTCTGCCATCATCATTTCAACTCCCCAGCTTCTTTCGGCCCCAATTCATCGAGCTGGACGTCGGCAAAGAAGACTTGTGGCGCGGCATTGTCGCCGGCCTGATTGTCATGGACGACCAATCGGATGGCGTCGCCGTCGCCGATGTCTTTGATCGGAAGCGACCCGAGGAATTTTTCTTCCAGAAAGACAAACCAGTCTGTTGATTGGCGTTCAATGTCGATCACGTGAAAGCGATCGAAGACCGAAGGGAGCGCGTCGGAACGGAAGGACACATCGACGTCACCGAAATCAGACGTCTTGCTGCCCAGTTGGGTCTGATCGCCCTGCAATCTGACGCATCCACGTTTGGCGGATGGATCTGCGGGGTCGAACGCAAAGTCGATATCCACGGCGCCACTGTCTTTCTGCAGCCAAACGAACAGACTGACACGCGGGATGGCAGTCGTCGAGTACCGCCGGGTCAACGCGCCCTTGCGACTGATGCAAGCGATCGAGGTCGACGCATCCGGCGCCTGGACGGTTTGCCAGGCCCCGACCATCGACCCGCCGACATCCCATCCGCTGAGCGTGACGCCGTCAAACAACGGGGTGTTGCCGATCACTTGTGTCGGCATCCGGACGCCCGGCCGATACCGAAAAGACGGTAACCATCCGAAGGCAACCGCGGCCAGGACCAGGATCGCGATGGCCGCCAGCGGTCGCGCATGGGGCAAGCGTCGACGCGGACTGGATTCTATGCGTTCGACGGTTTGGGTGACGGTCTCGTCCGGAACATTGACCGGACTGATGGTGTTCGATTCTGCTTCTGGCTCGGGCGGGGCACGGTCGAGGGTCGGATGTTGACTGATGAATTCACGGCGTGATGCTTCGGAAACGATGCCCGCGGACAACCCCGCCGGCTCAGCCGCCGGAATCGTGGTGGGCGTCGGCGCCGCGTTGACACCCAGGGCGTCGATCGCATCGATCAGTTGTCCGTAGCTTGACGGTCGTGAATCGGGATCAGGATCGAGCAAGTCCAGCAGCAACGTCATTTGATCCTCCGGCAATTTGACCGCAGGATCGTCCGGGTGGGGCATCAGTCGCTCTGATTTTTGTTGATACAGTGCGGCGATGCTGCGGCCTTGATGCGGCGGTTTGCCGAACAACAGGTGCCAGGCGGTCGCTCCCAGCGCGTACATGTCGCTGCGAAAGTCGACTTCGCGCCCGCCGAATTGCTCGGGCGACATGTAGGCGGGGCTTCCCATCACTTTGTCGCCGGTCGTCAGTTTTAGTTGTTCGGCGGATTGATCGGCAAACATCGCCAGGCCGAAATCCGCGATCTTGACAATCTCCGTTTTCGTCGCGGAGCCTTCCGGTGGCGGCAGCAGGATCAGATTGGCCGGTTTGATGTCTCGGTGAATCAGGTTCTGGCCGACGGCGTGATACAGCCCAGAGGCGACTTGGCGTACGATCGACCAGGCGGCTTGCGGCGGCATCAGCCCGCTCTCACGCACCAGTGCTTCGCAGGTGCGTCCAGGGACAAACTCCATCGCAAAGTAGTAACGCCCATCGTGCTTGCCGAAGTTCAGAGCCTGGACGATGTTGGGGTGTTGGAGTCGGGCGAGCGCCTTGGCTTCGCGTTCGAAACGGGCTGCGGCGTTCGGCTGCGCCACATTGCTGATCAAGATGATCTTGAGCGCCACAATCCGTTCCAGGTCGGTCTGCAACGCGCGGTACACCGCCCCCATTGCACCCCGACCGACCAGATTCAAAACCTGGTACCCCGGCGCGACGTCCATCGGGTGTTGCAACGTGTGCACAATGTCGACATCCGCAGGTGTCAACAGGCCACGTTGCAGCGCCGTCTGCGAAATGTCTCGTCCCGATTCGCCCAGGTTCTCACTCAATGATTTCGCATCGGTCTCCTGGAGCAACTGGAGCTCAAGACAGGTCTCGATGAATTTCCTCTCCTGGTCGACGCTCGGCATGTTCGATTCGGTTGTCCGTCGAATGGTCTATCGGTTCAATTGTTCGAGTTGTCGAAGCACCGAGTCGACGGTGGGCCGGTCGGCGATCGATTCGCCCACATAGGCAAATCGGACACGCCCTTGCCGATCGATGATGTAGGTGGAGGGCTTGGCAAGTTCCGCTCGAATTCCCAACTGATCGACGCCTGTCAAATTGATATCCAACAGGATCGGATACGGAATGTCTTCGTTGGGGATGTCGCCTCCCTTGATCCGCTTGGTCAACTCGCTCAACTTCGGAGCGTCTTCGTCGGTTTCGGTGGGGAAGATGACAACGAGCTGTGCGTTGTAGGGATCCAGTTCGTCGAAACGTCGTGCCCAGCGTGAGGTTTGTGACGCGCAATAGAAACAGACGCCTCCGTACCAGCCGCGGGTGATGACCAGCACCAAATAGTCTCGCGTCATGACTTCGGACAACGCGATTTCATTGCCGTCTTTGTCGGTGAATCGCAAGCCCGAAAAGTCCTCGATCGTGATCGGCTGCGACGCGGTCACCTCGGCAAATCGGACTCCGTCGTCGGGAACGCGACTGCACCCGAGCGTCGCGAAGGCGAGCACGGTGGAGAACAAGAGTAAGAACGATCTTGGTTGTAGAGACACCTGATAACCTCTGGCAGGGACTGACCACAGATTGTAGGGGGCCAGCTAGCTCTGCGGTGAACGAACGGCCGTCGTGCCACGAAATGACACTGAAAATGACAGGAAACGTCTGCCAGGGATGTGGTTGGGAGGCCGATGCCGCGTCGGAAACGGCAGGGAAATGGCGGGTAGGAAGACCGGGTAGCCGAAGTCGAACGCTGACAGGGCACTTGCAGCGGGATCCCATATTTCGTTCCGGGTTGATCGACTGCTAGAGTTCTGTCATCCACCGGACTCGCTCGACGAAATCGCGTGGAACACGATGTTTCCCGCAACCGACACACGGATGGATCGGAGATTTGAGAGCGAGGACGTTTCTAGCAGCAGTGCTTTCGTTCGTGATGATGCCGTTAGTTATCACGCGGGTTGCTGCGCAGGAAGCGTCAGGTTCGGTGGAGGCGGAATCCGTCGTTCACGCATCGGTCTTGAACACGGCGTCCCCGACCCCTGCTGGCATGACGCTCGAGCGACTTCGGCGACTCATGCGTCCGGGTTTCCGGTTGGGAGTTCAGTGGCTGTCCGAAGCCGATGACGTTGAGCTTTCATCATATGACGCACGGGTCACGATGCCGTTGTATCCGATCTTCGGTCCCCCTCCGCCGATGGTCAGCCTGGGATTCGAATTCACTGAGCTGAACGCACCGGCGGTTTTCGATCTGCCGGGCGATCTGTACGAGACTTCGATCGGGTTGTCATGGATGCGCCGTCGCAACGATCGATGGTCGTTTCGCTGGATGCTGGGCGTCGCCAACGCGACCGATGGCGACAACCACTCCAGCGACGCGTGGCAGTTCCGCGGCGGCGGATTCGCACTGTACCAGCCCAACGAGCGTTGGACTTGGACCTTCGGTGCGATCGCACTCGGTCGCAATGACATCCCCGTCGTTCCGGCCATCGGGTTCATCTACCAGCCCAATCCCTGCCTGCGATTCGACGCCTCGTTTCCTCGACCCCGCGCGTCACTGTTGTTGGCCGATGATGGGACACGCCAACAATGGGGCTACATCGGGGCCGGAATGGAGGGAGGAACCTGGGGCTACCGGCAAGACGACGGCGTGAACGATCAACTGACTTATCGCGATTGGCGATTCGTGCTCGGTTGGGAATCGACGCCTCGTCGCGAAGCCGGAATGCCGTTCGCGCTGGGACGCACGATTTCTGCCGAGGTGGGTTACGCGTTTAGTCGGCGGTTCGAATTTGAACGTGGTCGAAGTGATCTGGATATTCAAGACACAGTGCTGATTCGGATCGGGACTCGTTTTTAGCGGCGGGTGTGATTGAGAGTCGCCAAAAGCGTCCAGCCACTCAACACATACTGTCCGACCAACGGCACGACTGTTTTTGTCGGCTGAATGAAATTCGCCTTTTGCAAATAGGCCAGCAGCATGTGAAAAAACAGGGTGCCGAACAGAAAGACCGGAAACCAGATGAGTGATCGTTGTGCAACGACGGTCCAAATCGCACCCCGGAAAGTCGCCAGCCACATCACGGCGATGGCTGCACCACACAGTCCCATCAGGATGGCGAGCAAGGTCTGAGTCGCGCCGGGCAAATCGGCGGTCCAGCCGTTGGCGTACAAGATTTGTCGAACGACCAGTAGCCCGATCGCCACGAAGGTGGTCCACAGGATCAGGTTTCCGATGCCGAACGAGAGTCTTCGCAGTTGGACGCCGTGGACGATGCGATCACTGTATTTTCGTCGCGACGACTTTGAAAATGTGTCGATGCATGTCGCACCGGTGATCGTTGCCACGGCCTGCGTCGTGACGACGATCACCCAACAGATTTCCGACGCGTCGCCGAAACCGACGAACCGAAAACGGGCGATGATCCACCAGCACAGGATTGAAAAGAAGGTGATCGCGGCACAGGAAATGGCAGTGTGGCCGCGATAATCCGCCGCCCAAAGGGCAATCATCGAGCACTGACTGAGCACAAAGGCGACAAACAGCAACCCTCCGTCGTCGACAAGTTGCCATCGCGTGACCAAAAATGCGGACGCGACAAACACCAATCCATAGAGTGTGACGGTGAGATTGCGAACGAACTTTCTGGCGTTGGTTTCGCTACCGTGCGCGACGCTGGACTTTCGGTTCAACCCCGACATCTGTTTAATGTGGTTCGTTTTTGATGCGAATGGTGGTCACGCTGGATCAACGGCAACCCAGCGGTTCTTGAAATCTGAACCCGGCGCTGTAACGTTGTGAAGCATTTATTCCGTGCGTTTGACGAGGTGTTAGCGGCAGGGCGCAAGCCCTCCGGTCCCTCATCGTTCCCGAAATACCGGAGGGCTCGCGCCCTACCGCTAAAAAATGAGGTGTTAGCGTTGCCAGCGAGGATTGTAGTCCAAGGTGGACTGGCCATTGTACGCAATCGACGCGATCGGAGACTGGGCGGCTCTTCACCCGCGTCCGGACAGAAGCATCAGCAATGCACAATCTGATTGGGGAGACTGTGACGGAAGACCAGATTTCTGACCGCACGGCTCACGTTCCCTGGTGGGCGTGGGCCAACGCGCTCTCGCTCGATTCGGTGACCGTCGGTCTGGTTTGGTTGCTCGTGTTGACGGGCTCGTTTTGCGATCGATTGCCTTCGCTGTATGAATTCGCGATCATCGGTCTGTCGATTTGGCTGGTCTACACCGCCGATCGGCTGTTCGATTCGATTCGATTGGACACCGAGCGGCGGCACTCGATACGTCATCACTTTCACTTCCGCTATCGGAGACCGCTTTGCCTGGGATGGTTTCTGGCGTTGGGGCTGGATACCGCGCTGGTGGTCTCCTCTGCAACCGATGCCCAATTGCGTTGGGGATGTGCCGCGATCGCCGTCGTCGTCGCTTATGTGGCGAGCGTGCAGTTCCCGAGGAACTCGGCGCGATGGTTGCCCAAGGAATTACTGGCCGGGTTGGTGTTTGCATTCGGGGTCAGTCTGATCGCGTGGTCTGAATTGACACCAGGCGATTTTCGTCCGCTTTTGATTTCGGTTCTGATGGCAGCGTTCGTGTTTACCGCCAACTGTTTGACGATCGCAATGTTGGAGCGTGATTTGGATCGGATCCAAGCATTTGACTCATGGGTGTTGCGTGCACCGGGTACCGTCGGCGTTTTACCGGGCGCTCTGATTCTGCACGCCTTGATCGCGGCTGTTTTGGTTGTGATCGAGACGATTCCGCCGGGGATGGTGTTCTGTTTGATCGCCAGTGATGCGATGCTGCTCGCATTGGCCGTCGCCGGTTCACGGTCTTTGGCGACGCAGTCGATGGATGGGACGGGGGCGGCATCAATCGGTCGGTTGGTTGCCTTGGCGGATGTTGCGTTGGTGATACCGCCGGTTGTCTTTTGGGTCACCGGTTCAGTCGTCGAGAGCCTGTCCGGTTTTGCGGTAGGATGATCCCAGCACGTGGCGTCAGCCAGTGGCGCGTGATGACAGCGAACGCCACACGCGCCGCTCGCTTACCGGCTTGTTAATTTAATCAGCCGTTTGGCGCGAGCCTACGGGCGCCGGTGAGTGATCGACATGATGAATGCCCGTACGCTTGCGCGAAACGGCTAACCCCACGTGCGATCGGATTAAATCAACAAGCCGTCACGCTTCTCGCTGGTAAGGATCGTCCTGGTGAACGACAACGCAAAATCGGTACGGGGATACGACCGTCTAGCAATGGTCTATCGTGGGCTAGAAATCTGCCTGTTCGGCAATGCACTGCTCCGGGCGCGTCTCGCGCTAATGGACCAACTCCCTCCCGTCGGTCGAGCGTTGGTTCTCGGTGACGGAACCGGACGGCTGCTCGAACAACTTTGCATCACCCAACCGGATTGCCGGATCACGTCGGTTGACCAGAGCCGTCAAATGCTGAATCAACAGCGGCGACGGGTCGAACGGATCGGGGCCCTCGATCGCGTCGATTTGATTCAAGCCGATGCACGATCGTACGACGTGCCGAAAAACCATTTCGATCTTGTGGTGGCCGCATTCTTTTTGGATTGTTTCAGCGAAGGTGAGTTAGCCGAAAACGTGCCCCGGTTTCTTGCCGGTCTCCGCGACGACGGCACCTTCTACTTCGTCGATTTCGTCTGGCCGTCTTCCACCTGGCGGCGGCGACAAGCCACCGCGTACCAGTGGTTGATGCACCGTTTCTTTCGTTGGCAGACGGGGCTCCCAAATCGACGATTGGTCGATCTGGATTCCGTGCTGGCGACGCAGAATCTGGTGCTGACCGACTCCGCAGACCGACTGCATCCGATGATGGCGTGTCGGTGCTATCGCGTGCAACGGTGAAGCTGGTCGTCAGCGTGCCAGTCGATGCAGATGATAGTGGTCGGGTTCCAGCGCGGACTGCGCCAACTCGATCAGGTGTTGATGGTGGGTGAACAGGATGACTTGCGTTCGCTCGGATAATCTCGAAAACCGCTTCATCGCCGCGACGGTGCGTTGGTCGTCCAATTGAATCAAACAGTCGTCGATCACGACGGGAATCGCGTGCCCCGCGGAGAGTTGGTGTTCGAGCGATGCGAGCCGCATCGCCAAGTACAATGCATCGGCGGTCCCCAGACTCATCGCGTCGACGGGCACCAGATTCTCCTCGTCCTGGGCCGACGCGGCGATGCCGAACAATTTCGAACGCCCCTTGTCATCGAACTCTGGTTTCAACCCGGCATATCGACCGCACGTCAACTCTTCGAAGGCTTGGCAGGCGATTTTTAACACCGGACTTTCGTTCTCGCTGCGGTAATGCTCGATCGATTGTTGCAAAATCATCGACGCGATTCGCAGCTTGGCGTACTGTTGCGACTCCCGCTGGATGGTTCCGTGCAGCAGTTGCAGTTCTTGGTTCAATTCCGCCGCGCGGTCTCCTCCGTCGATCCTGGACAGCTCTTTTTTGAGCGCCCCGACCTGCTGTTCGACTGCGGACCAGCGATCGTTCAGGGTCTGCAACGCTTCTTCGAGTTTGCCGATTTCGTGTTCCAGTTCAACCCGATCATGCGATTCCACTTGCTGGGCAAATTGTTCCACCGCGACTCCACCGGCGATCAACGCCAATTGCTCTTCGGCGCGGGCACAGGCCTGTAGGGCGGCTCGCTTTTCGGCGGCGTTTTGTTCCACGCCGGGCAATTCGTCGCTGGTGTCGACGCCGGCTTCGCGACAAAGTTGGGCAAGCTGTCCCGCGGCCGCTTCGAGCACCTGATTGTCGTCGACAAGTCTGGCTTTCGCCGCGGTCAGATCGGCTTTGAAACGCTCGGCTTGATTGGCCGCGTTCTTGGCCGTTTGTAGTCGTTCGTACAACGCTTGCGCGATCTCCGCACTGTGTTGGTCGGGTTTGCATTCCAAACCGACGATTCGTGCGATCACCGTCGCCCGCTGTGCAAACGAACGGCCGTCGTCATCGATCGAGCGAATTCGTCCGAGGATGATGTCGCGTTCACGAGTCTCTTCAAACAGTTTAGCGATCTTCTTTAACCGCATGCTGATCACGCTTGGACTGACGTCCTGATCGCCGGCGAACGATGCAATCGCCTGCTTCCAGTCGCTGTCCCATTGCTTTCGTTTCGCCGCATTGGATTCGTACTTGGCTTCGGCCGCGGGCAGCGCCGCGTGGATTTCGTTTCGCTTGCGGCGGATCTGTTCCAGATGCGAGGCAGCCGCGACGAGTTCATTCCGCAGCGCTGTTGCGCGATCGTGCAAGGATTCCAGATTCATCGGGTCATCCGCCATAGCCGACGTCTCGCCATCCCCGGCAGCGACATGACCGGCAGCGACGGGACGGGCGGACCAAGCCCCTTGCAGGGCGTGGGCTAACCGCCTCGCGTTGCGATCAATGCGAGTCAGGGTGGAATCCAGCCGTCTGCGTTCTTTTTCCAGCGAGCGGTATTTTTCAACCAGGGTTTGATGTTTGGCGACCCAGTTTCGCATGTCGCGGACTTTGCCGGCGGCGATCCCGCAGCTTTCCCACAGCTGGCTCCACTGCTGGGATGCCTCCGCGGCCAGCCGTTCGGCCTGGACGACCGCTTCGTCCGCCGCGTCGATCGCGTCCTTTAATTTGGCAATTTCCAGTGTGACCGACGCCCGCTCGGTCACCTGTTTCTGGTGGGAGCGAATGGTGTCGACCACGTCGTCTGCGGTGCGAATCGACTGCCGCACCTGGCGTGTCGACGCTTGGAAGTTCGCTTCCTCGTCGCGGGAAGCGGCGAGTCGATCGACCCATTGGTCACGTATTTCGCGTGTTTGTTCGAGTTCTTGCTCGGTCGGAAGCGGTTGATCGGCTTGCAAGCGGGTCAGTTTTTCGCCCGCATCGTGAAGCTGTTTCCGCAAGGTCGCGACTGTTTTCTGAGCATCGTCAACGGCCCGCGCGCGATCGCGGAGCGTTTGGTCGTGGTCATCGATCTCTGCGGCCGTCGGCGGTTGCAAGCGTGCCGCATCGTCGAGGCTGATCGGGCCGAGTCGAAGTTCTCGGATCAATCGTTCGCACTGCGATTCCAGATCTCGGCAACTGGACCGTTCTTGGTCGGCTTGATCCAACAGGGTTGCCGGCGGACCGATCTCTGAAAGCACCGACTCGATCATCGCCGGGTCAGCGACGTCTGGATGTCGTTCCAGTTCGTCGTCCAATTCGGCAAGCTGTTTCCGCAACGCTTGCAGCGACTCCAGTGAATCGCGTTCCTGTTGTCGCAGCATCTCGCAATCACCGGCCAATTCGTTGATTCGAATTTGCGCCGCGTCGCTGACGTGCAACCGGTCGACGTGTTGATCGACTTCATCGTCCGGAGCGTCGTCGGCGATGTCGATCTCTAGATCACGCAGCAATTCACGCAGGTGGCGGTTGCGGTTTTTGACGACCCGGTGCAGGTTGGCTTGATCTTTCGATGCCGCTTCGCGCGCGGCGATTCCTTGGAACAAGGCGACGATTTCGGTTTCATGCTCGATCGTTGCCGGATCGATCAGGCACGATTGGATTTCTTTTTCCGTGGCCTCGATCTCACGTTGTAATTGATCGACCAATCGTTGATAGGTTTGACGGTTGGCGGATGCTTCTCGGCGGCGGGCGGCAAAGTCTTCGTCGAGCGTTGGCACCGATGACAACGCTTCCAATTGGGCCTTGTGCCGTCGCCAGATGGGAACGATCGCGTGGGCTTCGCGGATCGCCTTCTGCCTGGCCAGCGACTGGGCCAACCGTGTGCGTTCGTCGGCCAGTTCTTGCGATTGTTGCTCAGCCTCGGCCAACTGGCGTTTGAGCAGCTGGTATTCGGCCGGCGGAGTCTGGAGTTCACGCACGATTTTGCGTTTTTCGTCCAGTTCGCTCAGCAAACTGTTGATGCGTTTCTTGCCGCGTTCGAGAAACAGTTCCTTGCTTTCGTTTTCAAGTTCGGCTTGAATCGCTTTCAGCCGGCCGACGCCCGCACCGGCGGCAAACAGGATTTCACCGAGTTCACCCTTGCTGTCCAAGACGGCTTGTCCACCGGCAACCAACTGTTCGTGAGAAAGCCCGAAGCGATGATGAAAGGCGGCTTCGTCGATGCCCCCGAGCATTTGCTCCAATTCCATCGGGTCGATCGGCGTCTTGTCGTCTTCGGCGTGCAGCTTTGTTTTGCCGTTCTTGCGGCGAATCACCGTCAGACGATTTCCGTCGGGACCGAGCAAGGTCGCACCGACGCGCAGTTTTGCGTTGGAATGCAGAAAACTGTCCGTCGTCCGGGTTGGGATGCCGAACAGCAGCGCGCTGATCGCTCGCAAACACGTCGACTTTCCCGATTCGTTGGGGCCGTAAACCAGGTGGAAGCGACGGGGGCCGGCGGACAAATCCAGGGATTCGTCGCTGAACAATCCGTACGCTTTGAGATCGAGTCGTTCGATAATCATTTCTTGGCTCCTGCCGCGCCGGTGGTCGATTCGTCTTGCTGAAGTCGTCCGACGACGTCGGCCGCGGCGGATTCAACCAGCCCCGCGACCCATTGGTCATCGCCAAACGGAAAGGCCGCCTGGTCTTCGTCGCCCTTCAATTCCTTGGGGAGTTTCTTCGACAACCCGGCAAGTTCTTGTTCGATCACGGAGGCAAGTGTCGGGTCGTTGCGCAGGCTGTTGAGCACACATTCCAGACTTTCGAGCGGCCCGTCGAAATCGAGTGCGATCTTTTGGTCGGTCGGCATTGCGGTTCGAATCTTGACGTCTTCTAACCAAACCTGCTCGTTGCCCGCGGCGACGCTGATCGCCTGCAGTTCCGCGCGAATCCACTCGGTGTTTTGATGCAGCGCCGCGTGCAGAGACGACTGCCCGGTCAACCGAACCCGCGCGACCAGCAAGCGGCCGTCACAGGCATCGATTTGTTCGGAAAGCCAGCCCTGGTAGGCATCCAGAATTTCATCGCGATCCTGCATTTGACTCGCATCGATCACGCATTCGTGCCAACGCAACACGTCCAGCGGGTGGAACTCGTATCGGCAACGGTTCCTGGCATCAACTTCGATCAAGACGCAGCCCTTAGGACCTTGTTCGCCGATGTGTCGGCCTTGCAAGTTGCCACTGAACACGATCGGTGGCCCGCCTTCGATTTGGTGGTCGCCGCGGACGTGGATATGGCCGAGCGCCCAGTAGTCGTAGCCCTTCTCGGTCAATTCGGCCGGGGTGCATGGCGCGTAGTGCGCGTGCGAGGTGGCACCTTCCAGCCCGGTGTGCAGCATGCCCAAGTTGAACATTCCCGAAACGGCATCGGGGTACTTTGCCGCCATGTTCGACTTTTCGGCGCGGCTGCGAAAGGATTGTCCATGAACGGCGACGCCGATGTCTTCCAAGAACCTCGATTCCGCCTTTCCCGTTTGCAGAAAAATGTCACTGCCGTCGGGGTTCTTGGGCAGCGGCAGGGAAGCCGTCATTTGGTTCGCCGCGTCGTGGTTGCCGCGAATGACCAGCACCGGGATTCCGGCGGTGACCAATTTGGCGGCCTCCTTGACGAAGGCCAATCCGGTGTTTTGGTCGGGCCAGTCACCGTCGTATAAATCGCCTGCGATCACGACCAGATCGACGTCTTCGTCAATGGCCAACGCGGTCAGGTTTTCCAGCGCGCGACGCGACGCGCGGCGAATCCGCTGGGACGGCGCACTGTCGTAGCGGTCGAGTTTTTTGAGCGGACTGTCCAAATGAATGTCCGCGGCGTGAAGAATCTTTCGTGTGGTCAAGGGTGTGTGGGGGATCGGGGGCTACACAAATCGTCAGATGAAAGTCACTTTTTTTGCCGGGGAGGATTGAGGTCAACGTTCATACCAATTCGAATCTCCGTCTTCATACAATACCGTTTCTCCTTCGCCGGGATTCGTGTCCACGCCCAACGCCGCGTGGATCAACGCAGCCGGTTTTTTGTCGTCAGGTTTACAGGGTTGAACGACCATGTAAAGCGCCTGGCGAGGGCGTGTCATCGCGACGTACATCAGGCACAGCGCCTCGGTCATTTTGCCCGCCGCATCACGCCCGAACGCTTTGCGCCAGCGGGTGTCCAGAAAGTGCCAGGCCTCGCTGGTCAAGAAACGTGAGAGCCCGACCGGCGGTTCGGTCAGATTTCGCGAGTCTGCGATGCACAGCGGTGGTTGGCCGGTCAGATTGCCGTCCAACTCTGGTAAGAACACGGCGTCGAATTCCAATCCCTTGGATTGGTGGACCGTCATCACGCGAACGGCAGCCGATTGCGGTCGTTCGACTCGTTTCTCGCGGACCATTCGCACGAAATCTCGCAAGCGGTCGGTCGCGTTGGGCTCATAAGCAACCGCCAACTGGGCCAATTGTTTCAAACGTGTGGTATCGCGGGGGCCGCACACCGGTGCGAGGGCCGCGGCCAGGTGTTGGACGGCACGTGCGATCCCGACTTCGGTGACCAGATCCCTGACGTAGCCGGCCGACATGCCCTCGACCTGACCCAGTGGAGAATGGTCGACATGAAACTTCCAGCGACCATCGGCGGGATGTTCAGCCATCATGAATGCCGACAGGACCAAGTCGACCGCGGCGGAATCGACCAACGGGTTTCCGCCTTCCTGGCTGACGTCGACGCCGAGTTGTTCCAGCAGGAAGATCAGATTGGCGACGCCTTTGTTGGTTCGCGTGAGGACACCGATCGAACGATCCGGCGCGGCGCGCGAGAGTTCGGCAATGCGTCGGGCAGCCAACTGATAACAGGCCTGCGTCTTTTCCGCGCCGTCGCGGCTGTCGATCTTTTCGCAGGTCTCCATGCGAACGTAACCGGGTAACGAAGCCTTGAACGCCACGTGTTGCGGGAACCGTTTGGCGAACTGCTTGACGGCGCGGGCTTCGTAGGTCGCCTTGTCGGCGTCGTGACCGTCGGAGGCGGCGTCGGCGATCTTGTGTCGCGAGAGGTTCTTGAAAACGCGATTGATCAAATCCATGATCACCGGGCTGCTGCGGAAACTCGTGTTCTGTTCGATCGATTCGACGCCGCCGATCTCGGCACTGACCGCATCGAAGATTTCCGCCACGCCGCCGCGCCAGCCATAGATCGCTTGCTTGGTGTCCCCGACACAGAAAAACGAGCGTTTGACCGCGGCTTCCGGATCGGGATCGGGGTCGATGGCCGCATCGGCCGATCGAAACGCCAGCGGCCGAAGGACCTGCCACTGGGCCGGCGAGGTGTCTTGGAATTCGTCCAACAAAACATGGTCGATCGCGCCGTCCAGGCGTCGACTGATCGAGCGGTGGTCGACCTTGGCAAACTGTTTCGCCAACCGCACGGCGATGTCGTCAAAGCCGAGTGTTCGCAAGGATTGTTTCAGCTGCGCGACTTGTCCGTCGTACAACGCCAACACCTGACCGGTGGCGTCGTTTTGTGCCGCCAACAGCGAAAGGGTGTTGGAACGCGCGGCGGCGTACAACGCGCCCAGAGCGTCATCCAGGCCGTCGGGCAGCGCGGATCGGCCCAATTTCGTCGGCTCGCCGCTGCGTTTGGCCTTGGCATAGTTCTTGATCAGCGTTTCGGTCGCCAACGAATCGAATTGACGCGTCTCAAGTAATTCAGCCATCGCATCGAGTTTGGCGCGAACCGTTTTCTGGGGCGGCTCGGACAGGCGAAAGGAACCGGCGGCGGACGTCAACGCGGCATCATCGGGCGCGGTGGGCGCGTCCAGATTGGTCCACGCCTCGGGCGCCGTCTGACGCGCTTTCGTGTACGCGCCCGAGACGATTTGAATCAGCTCACGAACGATCGAGCGTTTGGTTTCACCTTTACTGAGCATCGCCAACAAAGTCGCCAACTCGCCGGGCTGTAGCATTGAGACCATCGAATCGATCGCGCGTTCGCGCAACCATGCTTCTTCGATCTCGTCGGTCAGTCGCCAAACCGGCGGCAGTTGCAATTCAAAGGGAAACGACTTGGCCAGCTGGGTGAACAAGCTGTCCAAGGTGCAGATGCGGATGCGATGAATGTTTGCGACCAGACGCTGCAACAGTTGCAAACACAGACTGCGGGGCAATGTTTCCAGGCCGACCTGCCGGCGCAGATCCTCCAGCGCCGCATCGTTTTCCGGATCAGCGGCTTCGGCCAACGTCAACAGGATCCGCTCCAGAATTTCGCCTGCCGCTTTGCGTGTGAACGTAGTCGCGAGAATCGATTCGGGGGCCGCTCCCTGGAACAGAATCTGCAACAGTCGTGCGGTCAAACGATACGTTTTCCCCGTACCGGCCGACGCCCGCACCAAGACAGGCGGCAGGTTGCCGTCGAGGAACACGTCGCTGGGGGAACGGTCGTGGGAGGTGATTTCGGTGCTCACTGCTCGTTGTCTCCTTCCGCGATCGCCGTACCGGCCAGCATGCGACTGGCAACTCCGGTCTGCAGAATCATTTCGTAATCGTCGTACATCACGCCTTGGTCGCTGGGGGCGAAATCACAGGCAAAGATTCGGCGGACGCATTGATGAATCAGATCCTTGGCTTGTTCCATCAGCGGTTCGTCGAATTCCGCGATATTGATTTTGGTTTCGTCCGCTTTGTCGCTGACATTAAAATAGCCCAGTTGGACCTCTTGCGGCGGCGCTTCGATGCCGAGAAAGGGCACCATCATTCGGTACAGCGGTAATTGCAGATCGATCCATTCGTATTGGCCGGTGTCGCGGTTTTTGCGAAGGTGTTTTTTCTCCGGTTTGTGGCCGTGGGTCTTGTAGTCCAAGATCGCCCATTGTCCGGTTTGAACATTGCGGTCGATCCGATCGAAACGCCCTCGCAATCCCATTTTTTTTCCGTCCACGGTGATCGAAGCGCCTTTGGATTCTTCGACGCTGGCTTCGGTCGCATGAATTCTCCAACCCTGCTCGATGCGTTTGGCTTGCTCGGCGGCGACGAAGTGCAAGCGCCGCTCGGCTTGACGGACTTGCAGCCGGACGGCGCTTTCGGCGTGATCGCCGTATTGGTCGGCTGCGTATTGGTGCAAGTGATGGCGCAACGATTCAAAGATTCGCTTTTCGTCGGCTTCGTCTTTCTCGGCAGACTCCCCAAAGTGCTCGACCGCGGCATGGACCAAGTCGCCGAACTGGTTGGCGGCCAGCTCGCGGGCCAAGTCGTCAACGGGTTTCAGATTCAGCACATGTCGCAGGTAAAACCGATAGGGGCATTCGAGGTAGGCCTTGAAAGCCGTCACGCTCATCGATTTGACGGGGCATTCGTCAGGATGGAATTCTGGAATGGGAAGATCCGTCGTTTTGCGATCGCTGTCCCAGCGGTGCGAAACGTTGACCTTGTCGCGCGTTCCGGCCAGCAGCATCCGGATTCGCCGAGCCACGTCTGGGGGGGATGAAGCGGACAATAAACGGCTGGGTGGCGTCGGTGTTCCGTCGGCAGAATGCTTGCCCACGATCATTCGGATGTCTCGGCGTGTCGACAGCAGCAACTGCGTCGCATACAGATCACGGGCATAGCGGCGTTCGTTGTCGGCGATTCGCAGTCGCGAACGCAGCGAACCGGGCAAAAACGGATCACTGGTGACCGCCGAGGGCACGAAGGGATGATTGAAACCGACCACGACCATTGCCGGCGAATCATCCAATGCCAAATCCAACCAGCCATGAATTTGTATGTCATCGGTGTTCTGGTTCTGCCCGACACGCAGATCGGATAGACGTGAGGTGATCATTTCCAACGCCGACGCGGCGGTGACGGGCGCGTCCAAGTGGCGGCTGAGTTTGGTGAAGCGTGTCAAAAGATCACGGACTTTGGCGACCGCTTCGACGGTCAACCGGCGATCGGGCCGAGTCGCATCGGCGGTTCGCAGGCCGGCAGCTTCCAGGTCGACAGTTCCCAAGTCGGCGTAAATCGATTCCAGCCAGTGCAGCAGCCGGTCGCACCAGTCGGCGATCGGTTGGGTCGGTCGCGGTCCGTCGGACAGGTGCTTGGGAATCAGGGGCGCGAGCCAGGCAAGGACGGCACGGCGCAGTTGTTCCGCCGCGGGATAGTGCTTCAGCGCCGCCGGCGGTAACGGATCGGACAGTCGCACCGGCAGATGATTGGCAAGCATCTGGTCGAGCGGAATCAGGTAGTCCTGCTCTGCCGCGTCGCTTTGTGGTTCGTTGAGTTGAGCGAGGAGGAAACGATGAACATCGCCGTGCCGCACCAGTGCCGCGAGCGATCGCCAGGTCGGCCGGGCGACCAAGGTGGCGGTGAGTGAAACGAGTCGCCCCACGGCGGTTGAGGCGACGGTCCAGCCGACGTGCCGGTAGGTCGAAAACCCGCATCCGTCGAGTTGCATTTCGGTGGCGGCGACGTGTGAATCATCGGTCACGCCGACGGCAATCTGTGCAGGTTGATAACGCGATGCAAATTCCGTCACTGCCTCGCTGACCGCGGTCGCTTGATCGGCGATATCGCCGGCCGGCACCAGATGGTCGTCGGTCAGCGGCAATTGGAAATCGGCAAAGGCGTCCGGCTTGAGGCAGCCGAGCCAATCAAAGCAAGCTTCCTTGTCCTGGGGGGCCGCGATGAAGGCCACGACGTCGCGTTCGACTTCGGCGATCACCTTGGCAATCGATGGATTGAGGTCACTGGTGCCGACCAGCGCGATCAAGCGTCCCGACCGAATCGTTTTTCGTTTGATCGCACGCCGACGCTGCTGGTGTGGGTCGCTGCGCCCGGCCGTGGCAAGTTCGCCAAGGTAGAGTTCGAAGAGTTCTTGCAGCAGTTTCCAGCGGGCTTGCTCGGCATCGCTGTCGGTGACCGAAACCACGTCCGCGAAACTCACCTCGTGGGCCGCCAGATCGGCCGTCAATCGCCGCAACGTCCCGGCGAGTTCCAGCCAGGGGCCGATCGCATCGGATTCCGGCAGCACGGGCAGCAGTGGTCGCAATGACTCGGCGTCGCGATGTTGCAACACCCGCGCCCAGGCCAGTGTTTGCTCGAACTCGATCGCGATCGGGGCCTCGGGTTGGTAGAGCAATTCGGCCAATTCTCCCGACGTGGTGATCCGGGGCGCGAGATAGTCGAGTCCCTGGTCATCGGCCGCCGATTGCAACAGCCGACCAAAACGCAGCATCGACTGTGCCGTCGGCAGCACGCAAATCCAGTCGCTCAAGTCCAAACGGCCGGTTTCGCCCGCCTGATCGATGAAATAGCGGACCACCCCGGGCAGCAAGGGCCGATCCCAGCCCAGAAACTCGCGTCGGCACAGCAATTCGGGAAAAAGATCAAATGACACGGCGAAGCAGCCCCCCTGGTGAAAATCCGTTTTTAAGCCTGCGGCGTTGTTGTCGTGTCCGGTCGTGACACGTCTGGTCCAATCCTATCGATTCCGGGCTTTTTGTGTGACCCGTGGAGCCAATCCATGGCCGCACGGCCGCGACAAACGATTCCAGCGTTACAGGTGCTAGAGGCCCGAGAATCGTTAATGTCGCGCCAACACGCATCCGATACGTAAACCAACGGACATACAGTGCGCAATCACTGTGTGCCGTCGGTGTGCCGAGGGGGGCACATCCTTTCGATGAACCGAACGTGGTTCATTGGGGCCGAAATCACCGGGACCTAGGAACGCGGCATGCGTGTGAACAACGCGAAAATGACAAGCCAAAACGGCGACCCATCCAAACGAATCGCCAAGCGAGCGGTTCTGGTGGCGGTGTTGGTCGCGTCCGGCTCTACTGCGGGCGGTCAACAACCGCAGGGCGGGATGATCCAATCGCGTTTCTTCAATCAAAACAACACCACGCCGGGAATCGTCCATGGCGGTGCACACACTGCATCCCCGATGCCCGTGGGCGCGGTCCAGTCCAATCCGTTTGTCACGCCCGAACAGGCTCCGGCGACTCCCGCCCACGGGGCGGTCCGGTCTGCGTCCACGGCCGGCGTCCATCCGTCGATGGCGGCGTCCCCGGTGGGACGCGTGCGGCAAAATCCGCGGTTCCATGCCTCGTCAGCGACCGGCGTCAGCGACCGACCGCTGATCGCGCTCGGATCCAGCGAGCACGTCCCCGCGACTCAGGTCGAGGCCTTTGACCGGTTCGGCCCTGTCCCCGCCGAGACGTTCGCCCAGCCGAATTCACCCGATCGAGCACAACTGTCTTGGGCGGCTAAAACAGCGGCCATCAACTCTCCGGCGCCGTTGGCGATCCCGACCGGTGCGGCCACGCCGATCCGGCCCGCATCGTCATCCAACGCCGCGTCTCGGCTGACCGCCGGGCACACCGCGCCCATCGGCATCGCCGCCGAACAGGATTCACGTGTCATTCCGGTCGCCGACGCCCGCGACGAGCAGACGCCGATCCAAGAAACGCAACCGATTTTCTTCACCCTGTCCGATGACACGGCCGAAGCCGGTGATGCGTTCACCAGCGAATATGAAGTCGAATCCGACACTGAGATCCCGGCAACAGAGACTCCAGCAACAAACGCTTCGGTCGCGGCAGTCCCACCCACCGACAACGCTGTCGAACTCGAAGGGGAATCGACATCCAGCGTTCAGGCACCTGCTGAGCAAGTTGCTGAGCAAGTTGCTGAGCGACCGATGCAGACGGATCCGAACGCGGAGCCCGCGGTAACCGAACCCGAGACGTCAGAGCCCGAAGCATCGCAGCCCGAAGCATCGCAGCCCGAAGCATCGCAGCCCGAAGCTTCGCAGCCCGCGACGCCACCGGTTGCCGCTGAGACGCCGGTGAAACTCGCTCCGGCGGTGAATTTTGCCGCCGAAGCCTTGGCTCCACTCGGTGACCATGCGGTCGCCGCTGCTGAGACGATGGCCCCGTCCGATGTCGATGCGGACCAAGCCGACGACACTGGGGTCGACGAGTTGGTGGTCAGCAACCGAGCACGCGTGCCGCTGACGGCCAAGTCTCGCGTCATCAACGCCGAACAGCACGTCACACCGCAAGCGGACTCACAGGTCCCGGTACTGCTGCAACGCAAAACCGTCGCGATCGCGACGCCGCCGATCGAATTGCAATTCGGCGATAGCGACAACGCGGTGGTGCAATCCACGATCGATCCGATTCGTTTTGAACCTGCTCCAGCGGCGCGCCAGGATGAATCGGTAACGGACCGTCCCACCTCGGCCGCGATCAGCGAAAGCTTGGGATCCGCTGAGGAGGCGGAGATGCCGTTGGTCCCCAAGGCGGCCGTCGCCCAAACGTTGGAAGATCGCTCCAATGACGTCCAGGACGCTGCTCCGGTCGGCTCGATCGTCCAGCCGAAACGCGACGCGAATCAAACCATTTCCCGACGCGATCCCGTTGCCAGCCGAACGCCGCTGAGCCAGCCCGTTGCCAGCCAGCCCGTTGCCAGCCAGCCCGTTGCCAGCCAGCCCGTTGCCAGCCAGCCCGTTGCCAGCCAGCCCGTTGCCAGCCAGCCCGAACGGAGAGCGTTGCCGGCACAGGCCCCTGGGCACGCGATCGTCACGTCGGTCGCCCCGGGTATCGAACAGATCGGCACCGATGAAACCCCGTTGATCGCGGCTCCGGTCGCGGTCAATCCGTCACACGTCGGCGCGTCTCGCACCGCGGCCGTTCAACCGCCCAACCGCACGACGCCTTCGAGCACTCGCGCACGGCTCGCGTCGTCTCGCCACAGCATCATGCGTCGCTCGATCGAACCGGAGCAGAAACGAATTGATGTGACCGTTCCCGACCCGAACCTGTCATCGTCGCAAGGGGCTCACACGCAAGACTCCGGCGGACAACGCGCCGCGGTCGTCCTGCAACTCAAACGTGCCCAGGTGCGATCGATGACGATCGGCGGTCGAGTACGGCGATTCACGATCGAAAACAAGGACGTCTGCCAGGCGTTCGCTTCCAGTGCCAACCAGATCAAATTGATCGGTACCGGCACGGGCCAGACCGAATTGACGATCTGGGCGGATGTCACCGACGGCGAGCCGACTCGCAAACAAACCTTTCAAATTCAAGTCAGCGAAGGGGTCGATGCGATCGGTGACAAGGTCGCCGCGCACACCGAGTTGCTGAACGATTCGATCGATCAAGCCTTTCCGACGGCCAGCGTTGTCGTGTCCCTGCGGGGCGGAGAGTTGGTCGTCACCGGTCACTGCGACGACGAAGACACGGCGAAACAGATCGTTCGCATGGTTCGAAAAAGTTGCCTCGTCCCGGTCCAAGACAACTTGAAAGTTAGATGATCCCAGCGGGCCGGTTTGCTCAGCGCCCAGGGACGGGCCGGCATGCCAAACGCGATTCAACCTGATTCAGATACGTCACACTAACCACTGATCCTTTGCGGCATTGTGCCGCACCGATTACGTCAACGAGGTTCGACATGAACATCCCTCTGATCCACTCCGTCATCCGGCGTCACGCCGCAAGGGTTCTGGCGATCGCCGCGGCCGCCATGATCGCTGGTAGCGGCGCCGTGGCTTCGGCGCAAACCGGATTGGTGGGCGCACTCGGCGGAGACCAACAGGTGTCTTCCTCGGGCGCCGCGATGTTCGGTCCGGGAACCAAGATCATTTCCGCCTCGGACGTCCGCACCGCGGCCGACGTCAGCCCCAGCGGACTCGCCCCGGGATCGATCTCACAAGCCATGGCCACCACCTCGGGGCCGCTCGGATCGCTCAACGCCGGCCGCGTCGCGCAAGTCAACTACGGCTGCCAAAGCTGCATGCAAGGCTCCTGCAACGGATCGTGCAACGGCTACGGGATGTCCGGCTACGGTGGGCAATCCATGGCCTGTGGGATTCCCTGCGATCCCTACTACTATGTGTTCGTCGAAGCGATGTACCTCGAACGTAACGGCGCAGACGGATTCAGTCTGACCCGCAACGCTCGGATGGACGACTTCGGATTCGAATGGGTGCCACGGATCACGTTCGGTACCCTGCCGAACTGCGTCAACGGTTACGAATTCACCTTCGTCGGACCGACCGAATGGAATCGCAACCTGCGGGTCGTGGACACCAACTCACCGGGAACCATCGATTCGCACCTGTTCGACGGCGACGGCCCCGCGACGGTGGCCAATCCCCATCCGCAAAACTTCGATGGCACGTTTCTGGATCCGTTCGACAACGCCAACCTGCAAACCCAGTTCTACAACAGCGAGTACTGGAGTGCGGAATTGAACAAGACGCTCGTCGGTTGGGATGTCGCCAGAGCCCTGTTCGGTGGACGCGTGATTCGCGTCGAAGAAGATTATGGCTACGCGTCGGAAAAGGACATCTTCACATCGTACTCGGACCTGACCGCGAGCACGCAGAACACGATGGCCGGGCTTCAGCTCGGACTCGACCTGCTGTATCCGGTCACGCAGCACGTTTACACCGACGTGCGACTGCGGGGCGGCCTGTACTATAACTTTGCCGATTCGGACGTGCGACTTCGCAACCAAGGCGTCACCGTGCTCCACAACAGTCGCGACGATGACGACTTTTCAGGTGTCTTCGACATCGGGCTGGGGCTTCGCTACCAATTGGGCGAGATGCTGTCGATCCGCGGCGGCGGAGAATTGCTCTACATCACCAACACCGCTTTGGTCCCCGGTCAAGTCAAAGCGAACGTCACCAATGCAATGGGAACCCGCATCGACATGAACGACGGTCTGCTGTTCTACGGCGGATCCTTCGGGGTCGAACTGCGATACTAAACGCCTCGCGGGGAGACTTCGGCAGCGATTGCTCTGCTGTCTCCTGCGGGTTGGACCAGTGGTTCAACCAGTCGACGATTCAACCAGTCAAACGATTCACCCAGTAGCCGCCCGGTTCTCTCCGCTTCGAGAAACACTCGAAACCGGAGAGGATCTCGCGGCTATTTTTTTTGTTTTCCGGCGACCTTCTTCTGCAGCCAGTTTTGCACGCTCTGTTTGGATTCTTTGTGCTCGTCTGGCTCACTCGACAAGGCGATGTCGGCGGTCAGTTTCTCCGGCTTGACCTCGCGTGCTTCCCCACGCCCGATATCCCGCAGACAGCGCGGACAGGTGCGGGGCGGCTGGCTGATGCGGATCCCGCACGAGGGACAGTAATACTGGACCTCCTGGCGGACCGCGGCTTCAAACAAGCCGCCGACGTCGCTGGCCGGGAACCACGCCGAGTCGTTCTTGCGCAAACGTGTCTCGGGTTTGATCTCACCCTTGCGGACCATCGCCAATAATTCGCTCGGACGCAACGGTCCCACTTCCGTCTGAACGTTGCCTTCCATTCGCTGTAAAAACCAAGCCGTCACGGTTCGATTCGCTCCCTTGAAAATCCCCGGTTCGCTGCGCCGATCAATGCACCTCGCCAAGGTTCATCGGCGGCGCGAACAGGGGCCATCGTCTCAACCTAAAGCACTTGTGTCGGGGCCGGATGGCCCACTCGGATTCATGCCGTCAGCCCAGTCGCCTGCGTCGTCTTTCGACTGCTGTCCCAGTTTAGCAGAATCACGCGGCAGGCGGCAAAAAACGCAAGGCCTTGCGTTTTCGCGTCGTTTGGCGAGATAATGACATGCCGATTCTCTCGCCTTGCACCAACCGGTCGCCCATGCGCTGTCCATTTTGCCACCTCGACGAAGACCGTGTCCTGGACACCAGGACAGCCGAAGGCGGTTACATGATTCGCCGAAAACGGGTCTGCACCAATTGTAACCGCAGATTCGGGACGGTCGAGAAAATCGAGCAGTTGACGTTGCGCGTCGTCAAACGCGATCAAACCCGGGAACCCCTCGAACGCGAGAAAATCCGTCGCGGCATCGAGCGGGCTTGCTCCAAACGATCCGTCCCGAGCGACAAGATCGAACAGGTCGTGCAAAGCATCGAAACGCAAATCTACCAGGAATACGAGACGGAAATTCCGGCCAAGGAGGTCGGTGAGATCGTCATGGCACACTTGGCACGACTGGACGAAGTGGCCTACATCCGATTTGCTAGCGTCTATCAGGAATTCCATTCCGCCGACGACTTCATCAATGAAGTCACCCGGCTGACGAAACGGCCGATCCGCAGCTGACGCACGCGCCGGACTGCGAGTGCTCGGGCCACATTTGATGTTGGGGTTGCGTTGGTCGAGCGGAAGAGGGGTCAGGCTGGAACTTGCGGAGCGATGACTTACCCACTGAGCCCACGGATAGCAGGGCGAACCCACGGATTCTTGCGCCCTGTCATCCGTGGGTTCGCGCTGCTATCCGTGGGTATCATTCTCGATCGTTAGCCCGGGCAAATTGCTGGAGTGCTTCGTCCAGATTGAGTTTGAGGGTTGATCACGATTGGTGAGCCGCTGGCCGTAAGGCCTCGGGCATTGGTTAGGCCCGGCCGCTTACGCGTCACGGCTCACTAAACCAACAAGCCGTTGGCGGAGCACTAACGTTTGGAACGTGACTGCATCCACCACGCGTACTCGGTGACGGTGATCGTCCCGTCGCGATTGGCGTCGGCATCGGCAGGACTCATCAGCATCTTCTTCCATTCGCTGGCGACCAGTTTCTTGTCCCCGTTGGCATCGTAGCGACCGATGATTCGCTCGGCGTAGCTGACCATCTTGTCATCGGGTGTGCCGACCGGGCCGCCGCCATCGGTGGAACTCGACGATGCGGATGAGGTGGAGGCCATCGTGGTGGCCGAGGGCGTGCTGGCACCCCGCTCGACCGCTTGGACGGCTTCCTCGGCGGTGATCACACCGTCGCGATTGAGGTCCGATTGAAAGAACTCGTTGACGGTGTCGTCATCCCATTTGGTTGCGAATTCGGCCATTTCGACCTGGCCATCCTGGTTGGCATCCTTATCGGTGAAGAATCCCGGCAAGCCTTCCGGCGTCCGTTTTTCGCCGCTGATCCGGTACGACTTTCGGCCGCCATAGACGTCTGGCGGTTCGACATCGCCGCTGCGATCACTCTCGCGGCGGCGGTTGCGATCGTCGTCGCGAGACTGTTCGGACGACTGGCGGCGACGGGCGTAGCGCACCGCGAGTTCACCTTCGGTCAAGCGTCCGTCTTTGTTGCGGTCGAAATCCATCGGGTTGCCGGAGAAGCGACTGGACAGTTCGTCCTTTTTCAAAACGCCGTCGCGGTTGCGGTCATAACGTCGGATCGTTTCCAGCGCTTGTTTGCGATCTTCATCGGTCACGACGACGTCCATCAGTTCCGCCGCCGGGCCGAATCCGGCCAGCATCGGTGGTGGCGTATCGGTTCCAAAACCGGGCACCAGCAGTTCGGGTGTCAGCGAATCGTCGTTGGACGAACCGCGATCGCGTGACGAATCACCTCCGCGCTCTTGCTGCATCTTTGCAAACGACTCACTGACCCGTTTGATCGAAATCGGCTGGCCGGGTTTGATGCTGGGGTCGGTCGACTGCAGGCGTTGGATCAAGAACTGGGCCGGCCCCTGTTGTTCGTCGGGATCGATGGTGCCGTTGCCGTTGCGATCGAGCCGGCTGAGAAAGCTGCTTGGATCGAAGCCGCCACCCGGGCCGCCGCGCGAACCACCGCCGCGTGAACCGCGATCGCCGCCGCCACCAAAGGGGTTGCCGCCGGGTCCTCCGCCGCCACGAAAACCACCTCCGCCCCCGGGGGGGCCTCCACGAAATCCACCGCCTTCCTCGCCGCCCCCCCGATTGCCGCCGCGATCACCGCCCCCACGCTGAGCGAGCGCGGACAGGGGGTCGCCGAGAACGAAAACACAAAAGACCGCGAAAATCGATATTTTTAGAGTGTTCATAGTGATGGAACCTCGGGCGGGGGCGAAGGTTCCGTCAGTGTAGCCAATCCGGGCCGATTCACCTAAAAACGGACGGAAAATTGGTGAGGTTCAAGGCGCGCGGATCTGATCCCAACGACGTTCGGATGCATCGTCGAGAAAACCGAGCGAAACCGGTCGCCGAGCACCGATACGCTAAAACGAATGGAAAAGACGCTGGCAGTCACTTGCGGAGCGATGAAACGACCACTGAGCCCACGGACTGAGCCCACGGATAGCAGCGCGAACCCACGGATTTTTGGCACTCTGTCATCCGCGGGTTCCACGACCTCATAATCAACGGTGGCTGAAACCCTATGACGTAAACCGCAGCAGGGCATAGTTCTTGCGGCCCTTGCGGAGCACCATCACGGTCTCGCTGGCCAGGTCGGATTCGCCCAGGCGACGGTCCATGTCGGTCACCCGTTGGTTGTTGATGTACGCTCCGCCCTCTTTGATCGTCCGTCGCGCTTCGCCACCGCTTTTGGCCAGTCCGGCTTGCTGCAACGCCTCGACGACCCACAATCCCTCTCCGGCGAGCACGTCGCGGGCGAGTTCTTGGCTGGGGACATCGGCAAAGATCTCGTTGAGCATGGCATCGTCCATCGCATCGATCTCGCCGCCGAACAGCGTTTTGCTGGCCTTCAATGCCGAGTTCAATCCGTCTTCGCCGTGCACGAACTGGGTCATCCATTCGGCCAGCCGTTTCTGGGCGGTGTTGCGTCCCGGGTCCGACGCCGTCACCTCGGCCAGCGAGTCGTATTCTTCACGCTCGATTTCGGTCAGGTAGGCGATGCATTTCATGACGTCTTCGTCACCGACGTTCAGCCAGTATTGGTAGAACGCGTAGGGGCTGGTCCGTTCGCGGTCCAGCCAGACCGCTCCGCTTTCGGTTTTGCCCATCTTGCGGCCGTCGCTGGTCGTCAGCAGTGGCGCGGTCATGCCGAAGACCTGTTTGCCTAGCATGCGGCGGGCCAGGTCGATGCCGGCGGTCACGTTGCCCCACTGGTCGCTGCCGCCGGCTTGGATCATGCAGCCGTGTTCGCGACACAAATGCACGAAATCGTAGGCTTGCAGCAGCATGTAGCTGAACTCGGTGTAGCTCAGTCCGGCTTCACTACCGAGTCGGGCCCGGACGGACTCTTTGCCCATCATGACGCCGACGGGGAAATTCTTTCCGACGTCGCGCAGAAACTCCAGGTAGCTGTAGTTTTGCATCCAGTCGAAATTGTTCAACAGGATCGCCGCATTGTCGCCTTCGAAGCAAAGGAACCGTCGCATCTGCGTTTCGATGCCGGCGATGTTGAGTTGCAGCTGTTCGGTCGACAGCAGGTTGCGTTCTTCGCTTTTGCCGGTGGGGTCGCCGATCATGCCGGTCGCGCCGCCGACCAGGGCGATCGGTCGGTGGCCGGCCTGTTGAAACCGCCGCAGCAACATCAACTGCATCATCGACCCGACGTGCAGCGAGGTGGCGGTGGGGTCAAAGCCGATGTAGACCGTTTGGGGCTGCGAATCGAGCAGCTTTTGCAAGCCCGCTTCGTCGGTGACTTGGTGAATCAAGCCGCGCCAACGCAGCTCTTGGATCAGGTCGTTCTCAGGCATGATTGGATTCGTGTTGAGTCTTCAGGATCGCCTCGGCGACGATCAAGTCATTGGGGTGGGTGATTTTAAGGTTGTCGGGCGAGCCGGGGACCAACGCCACCTGGACACCGATGCGGCCGACAAGTTCGGCATCGTCGGTCGCCGGTCGGCCGCGGTGTTTAGCGTAGGCGCGTTGCAGCACATCGAGCGCAAACACCTGGGGCGTCTGGGCCAGCCAAAGCGTACTGCGATCGACCGTCCGGCACGACGCCCCCGCGTCCAACGATTGCTTGACCGTCGCGGTGACCGGTGTGGCCAGTATCGCCGCTCCGGTTTGGTCCGCTTTGGCAAACACGGCGTCCAGGTCTGCGTTTCGCACCAGCGGCCGCGCCGCATCGTGAATGGCGATCAGCTGGACCGCAGTATCGTCGGCGACCCGCTCGACGCCGGCGCGGACACTGTCGGTCCGTTCGGCGCCGCCACACGCCAGTTCGATGCCCAGAGTGTCGACCTGCGAGCCAAACTCGCCTTCAAATCGCGGCCGGTCCTGATCCGAAATCGGCATCACGATCCGCGCGACCCGCCGATGGGCCCGCAACCGCTCGGCGGCGACCAGCCAAATGGGGTGCCCGGCCAGCCGCGCGAACAGCTTGTTTTCGTCCTGTCCGAATCGCCGACCACTGCCAGCGGCCGGCAGGATCACCGCGACGTTCTGGGGAGAAGTGGTCATACAGCAATGGGGCCTTCAAGAGGAGCACGGCAGTGGTGTTTCACAGCGAAGCATGACGCCTCGTCCACGACGAAACGATGACGCCGGGGCAACGCAATGGAGCGTTGGTGGTGGGGGTTACTTCCGTGCCGCGTCGTGCCGCAGCGGCACCCAGGCCGCGTTCTCTTGGCTGCTGGCGACACACTGCTGGATGAAGAACATGCCTTCGACGCCGTCGTAACAATTGGTGTAGACCGAATCGCGTCGCTCGAACGTTTCTCCGCAGGCACGTTTGGCCATGTCATCGAAGGCGGCATTGTAGACGTTGGCGAACGCTTCGAAAAACGCCTCGGGATGCCCGGCCGGGATGCGGCAGGCGGCACGGCCCATGGCGTTGATGTGTGCCGCTTTGGGATCACGCGTGTAGATCTGATGCGGCTTGCCGTTGTGCCGCACGATCATCTCGTTGGGGTTTTCCTGTCTCCATTTCAACGAGCCCTTGGTGCCGTCGATTTCGATTTCAAAATCATTTTCACGGCCATGGGTGACTTGCGAGGCGGTGAGTGTGCCGAGCGCCCCGTTTTCGTACGTGATGATCGCCGTCCCGTAGTCATCCAGACGTCGGCCGTCGACGAAGGTTTTCAAGTGGCAGCTGACCTGGTCGGGCAACAAGCCGGTCATGTAGCGACCGAGGTTGTAGGCGTGGGTGGCGATGTCGCCGAACGCGCCGGCTGCACCGCTCTTGCTGGGGTCGGTCCGCCAGGCCGCTTGCTTGCTCTCCTGATGCTCCATCGCTTCGACGAGCCAGCCCTGGATGTACTGGGACCGGATCGCGTTGATTTCACCGAGTTCACCGCTGAGAATCATCTCACGGGCCTGGCGGATCATTGGGTACCCGGTGTAATTGTGCGAGAGCGCGAAGACGACGTCGCTGTTCTTGACGGTTTCGAGAAGCTGTTCGGCTTGGGCAAGATCGTAGGTCATCGGCTTGTCGCAGACGACGTTGAATCCCGCTTTGACGGCCGCTTCGGCGACCTCGAAATGGACGTGATTGGGGGTCGCGATGCTGACGAAATCGATTCGCTCGTCGGCGGGCAACTTCAGTTCCGCATCGAGCAATTCCTGATAGCTGGTGTAGGCCCGTGCGTCGTCGATCCCGTAATCCGGTGCCGATGCTTTGGCCCGTTCGGGGTTGCTCGACAATGCCCCGGCGGTCACCACCGCACGATTGTCCAGGCAGGCGGCAATCGAATGGACCCGACCGATGAACGAGCCTTGTCCGCCACCGACCAGGGCCATGCGGAGTTTTCGATTCAGGGGTTCATTCATGCCCATAGTAGATTTTGTTGACCTCGGTGATGCAAAGGGAGACAATTTGAGCGGGTTGTTGATTTCTCGCGTGGCCGGCAATCGTAAAGACCCGCCGGCTAGCCTACAATTCCCCGTCCAGGCGTCACGCCGGCTCGTTGTCCGGCGGCGTCGGCGTTGCTGTTTGATACAATTGAACGCCCCTCGCCTGTTACCTCATCCTCGCCGCACGGAGCAGAATTCCATGGTTGACCAACCCCAACAAGCTGATCAGCGATCGTTCGTTCGACGTCGGGCGGTCCCCCTGCTCGCGGCCGCGACGTTGACGTCGATTTTCGTGGCGGCGTATTTCGCCGGCCAGACCCACGCCTTGAGGCAAGCCAATCAGGCGACGACCGCACAGGCGGCTGCCAGCGGTGCGGATCTTCCCTCGGGATTGAAATTGCCGACCCTGGACGCCACGGCCGCCTTCTCCAGCGAAAAATTCTCGATGGCAACCGGATTCGTCAGCGCCAATGCCGAAGGCCTGTTTGTGCTGGACCACAATTCGGGCCTCTTGCAATGTTCCGTCATGTATCCCCGACTGGGCCAATTCCTCGGCCTGTTTGTTGTGAATGTCCATGACGCCCTGGGGACGGGGAAAGGCGCCGAGTACATGATGATGACGGGGCTGGTCGATATGCCCAGCAGCAACAGCAATCCCCTGGCCTCCTCGGTGGTGTATGTCCTCAATACGACCACCGGGATGTACGCCTGTTATTACATCCCCTTCAATCGCACCATGATGAATTCCAACAAACCCCAACAAGGCAACTTGGTCCTGTTGGCAACCGGCAGTGCGGACCCGGTCGTGGACCGCGACGCGATTCGCTAAACGCTCCCTGGCTTGATACATCAAAAGGACTTGCATTGGCTCACGGATTGAACCCGGCGCAATCAGACGCCGTCGAAACACTTTCAGGTCCCCTGCTGGTGCTGGCCGGCGCCGGGACCGGAAAGACGCGGGTGGTGACGTTCCGCATCGCCAACCTGATCCGCCACGGCACGGCCCCCGATCGGATCCTGGCGGTCACGTTTACCAACAAAGCCGCCGGCGAAATGAAGGAACGCGTCGGCGAGTTGCTGGGCTATGCCGGTAAACGAAAGAAGCGGGGTGAGAAACGCCCCGAGCCGACGATCAGCACGTTCCACGCCCACTGCGTCCGCGTGCTCCGGCGACACGCCACGGCACTCGGCTATCCGGCAAAATTCTCGATCTACGATCGCAGCGACCAGGAATCCCTTGCGCGCGAAATCCTGCGACAGCTGCGGCTTCCCGGCACGGCGCTCAAACCCGGAGACTTGCTGGGGATCATCAGCAACTGGAAAAACGATTCCATCCACCCCGACAAAGCGCCCTTGGTCGCCTCGACCGACAAAGAACACCTCGCCGCGGCCGGCTACCGACGCTACCAGGAAGGACTCAAGACGCGCGGCGCGATGGACTTTGATGACCTGCTGTTGCAGACCGAAGTCCTGTTCGATGAGCATCCCGAGATCCGTGACGCCGAGGCGGCGAAGTTTGATCACGTGCTGGTCGACGAGTACCAAGACACCAACGGCAGCCAGTACCGGATCACCAAACACCTCGCCGGCAAACACCGCAACCTGTGCGTCGTCGGTGACGATGACCAGTCCATCTATGCCTGGCGTGGGGCCGACGTGACCCACATTTTAAATTTCAAGAATGATTGGCCTGATGCGAAGATCGTTTGCCTGGAAGCGAACTATCGAAGCTGTGGGTCGATCTTGGAAATGGCCAACCGGCTGATCAAGTTCAACGCCACGCGTCACGATAAAGTCCTCCGCCCTTCGCGCCCCGACGGCATGCGGCCTCGGATCGCGCAGCACAAGGATGAAACGAAAGAATCGCAGTCGGTCGTCGGCGAGATCAAACACCTGATTGAAAACCAACACGTCCAGCCGCGTGACATCGCGATCTTGTTTCGCACCAACGAACAGCCCCGTCTGTTCGAAACCGAATTGCGCAAGGCCGACGTTCCCTATGTGATGCTGGGAAGCCAATCGTTCTTTGATCGCCGCGAAGTCCGTGACATGGTGGCGTACCTGAAATGGATCGACCAACCCGATGACGAAGTGTCGTTGCTTCGCATCATCAACACGCCGTCGCGCGGGATGAGCCCCAAGAGTGTCAAGACGTTGATGGAGCACGCTGTCGCCGACGGGGTCTCGATCTGGCAAGTGATGCAGCGCCGCGACATCGTTGCGGATTTGTCCCCGGCCGCCCAGCGTGGCGTCGCCGATCTGCAATCGGTCTACGCCGACGTCACCGCGCGGGCTAAGAGCGAGTCGCTGACCGCGGCCATGGAAACGCTGCTGACGCGGACCGCCTACGCCGATGAAATCAACCGCCTGTACGACGAACCCGAAGACCGTCAAAACCGCATGGCCTCACTCGGCGAAGTGGCCAACGCGATCGGAGCGTTTGAAGACAATCGCGAGGACGCCGATCTGACCGGCTTCCTGGCCGACATCGCGCTGTCCGGCCGTGAGATGGGAAATGAAAAGGACAAGCTGGCGATGCAAAACGCCGTTTGGCTGCTCACCCTGCATGCGGCCAAGGGGCTGGAGTTCCCGGTCGTCTACATGGTCGGCATGGAAGAAGGCTTGTTGCCACACTCGCGGAGCGTCAAATCGGGACGCGAAGAAGACATCGCCGAAGAGCGACGATTGTGTTACGTCGGCATCACGCGGGCCCAAGAGCAACTGACTCTCTCGATGGCACTGACGCGACGCAAATGGGGCAAGCCACGCCCGACGATCCCCAGCCAATTTCTCTACGAAGTCACCGGCCAAGCGACCAACCCCCACCAGTTCCGCAAACAACGAAAAATGGCCGGGCGGTAAATGCGGTCGCGAGGTCGTTTCGATCAGCCCTCGGCACTCTCGTCGATGTGTTGCCAACTCTTGGCTGCGCCGGGCGTCGCGTTCGATGGACCAATGGGGCTCATGGGAACGAGATTGCCTCTTTGTCCTATCGGCACATTGCGATGACACGCCCTGGGCGTCTGTGGGCGTCCTACTAACTTAAACCAAGGGCGACGACACGTTGGATACGGTCAAGATTTCCAGCGTGTATGATGACGATCCGTGAAATCGACAGTTGCGCAGTCACAGAATGAATTCCGATCGCCAGGAATTTCCGCTGTCCATCGACAACGGGCATTGTGCACCAATCACGAAAACGTAATGAACCTCGCTTTCACAAACGTCACCATGAAATCATCTCCTGCTGCGGCAGCTGCAACGCTAACCGGTTTCCGGTCGTTACTCCTCGCACTCGTCGCTTTGTCGCATTCAGCAGTCGACGCGGGCGACGAGCGGCCTAACATCGTCGTTTTTTACACTGACGACCATGGGCATGCGGATCTTTCGTGCCAGGGAGTCGTGGATGACATTCGCACTCCCAATGTCGACGCGTTGGCTAAGAACGGAGTGCTCGCCCGACATGGATACAGCACCGCGCCGCAATGTGTGCCCTCGCGTGCTGGACTACTGATCGGAAAGTTTCAATCGAAATTCGGTGTCGAATCCAACGTAAAGTCGTTGGACGGTTTTGACCGTGAGCTGACGATTGCCGAGCGTCTGCAGAAAGCGGGTTACATGACCGCACAATTCGGCAAATGGCACCTCGGCCCGGGGCCAAAAATCACCGAGCACGGATTCAAGCATGTGTTCAACCAAAACTCCGGTGCCCCCTTCGCGGCCAACATTGCTCTCGATGGTAGCGATCGTGAGATGTCGACCATGCGACCGGAGATGTATCATGTCGACGGTTGCAGTAGAGCGGCCGCCTCGCTCATCGAACGCTACAAGAATGTTCCGTTCTTTCTGTATGTCGCGTACCGTGCGCCCCACGTTCCGTTGGACGCGCCGCAAAAGTACCTCGATCGCTTTCCGGGCAAAATGCCTGAGCGACGTCGGCAAGCCTTGGCAATGCTGTCCGCAGTGGATGATGGTGTAGGACTGATCACTGAGACGCTGGCGCAGAACAACCTGACTGAAAAGACGCTGATCTTCTACGTCGGGGACAACGGTGCGCCGCTAAAGATTCACAAGCTCGACGCGCCCGGCGGCGGACCAGGTTGGGACGGTTCCTTGAACGACCCGCTCAACGGCGAAAAGGGAATGCTCTCCGAAGGCGGCATGCACGTGCCGTTCGTGATCTCTTGGCCCGGCAGGATTCCCGCAGGTCAAGTGTTCGAGCACCCGGTCAGCGCGCTCGACGTCGCAGCGACGGCCGCCGAACTGGCGAAGATCGAATCGAAACCAGGGGACTTCGACGGCGTCAACTTGATCCCCTATCTCACTGGTAAACAGAAAGAAGCCCCCCATGAGTTTCTCGCCTGGCGCTGGGTTGCCCAGTCGGCCATTCGTGAAGGCAACTGGAAGCTGCTACGCGGCGGTGACCGTGAGTATCTGTACAACCTGAAGAACGATCTCGAAGAGCAACAGAACCTCGCCGGCGAGCATCCCGAGATTGCCGATTCTCTTCGAGAGAAGTTAACGCGTTGGGCCAGCCAGCTCGACCCGCCGGGCCTGGCCAGCGGTGGCATGTCCAAAGCGGCGACCGACTACTTCGACTTCTATCTCGACGGCAAACCGGCGGCGCCCCCGCGTCAAACGTTCGTGCCGAGATCGGACTCGGAAAACTCCGAATCAAAATCAAAGGACTCAGCGTCTCGATGGCTCATTCGCAGCGGCAAAATGAAAGTCACCAGCGAGGGCTTGCAGCTAGAATCGCAAACGCCGGCCGGACAGAAAACACCGTTCATGACCAGAAATGGTTTGAGTCTGTTCGGCCCGGTTTCGATCAGCATGGTTGTCAAGACGGCAACGTCCGGTGCGATCGGCTTCTCATGGCGAACCTCGGCGGACAAGGACTTCGCCGCGGCCAATCGTGTCAACGTCGCAGTCGAAACGTCGGGCCAGTGGCAAACAATCCGAACCAGCCTGCCCAGCCGATCGAAGATCATTCATGTCCGGGTGCATGTCCCGGCCGGAACCACGTCGATCAAGTCCATCGAACTGAAACCTGCATCCGGGAAGACAGTGACGCTGATGCAGTGACGTCACGCCTGCATTGAGCGTCCCCGAACACGTGGCCGATCAAGCTGCACATCCCAAACTTTTTTTCGGTCTCCGTTGCGGGCAAATCGGTTCTCAAACGGATCCTCCCTACAGTGCCTCGAAGGCAGCGCTGATCAATCCCCTTAAGTTCTCGTGTCGATGGGTTAAGATCATCGAGACAGAACACTTCGAAATTGCCAATCCTCCGTCAGAGATGTCATGGTCCAATCCAACGAGCTGAAGCCGAACACTCTGTTCATCGAAGTATCGGGTGCAGGTCTTCCCGAAGTGGATGGTCTGTTCGTTCCATCCACGGCTCCGCCGACCGAGTCGGAATCCGGTACCGTTTCGAGCCTTGGCTATTGGAATGGCAAGATGGCGTGGGATCGCGCCGATGGCAAAAGTGCTCGAAGTCCTGCGCTGTCCTATTCCAACAGTTACAAGTCCTGGCGAATTTGTCGACTCGATGGTCATCTCGCCTACGACATGACGTGCGACGATGAACTGCCGCCGACCGATAGGCAATGGCACGTTTACAAGAAAGGCGTCGCTCCGGCTCCCAAGGTCGTGGTGCATCACTGCGACCCACGACTCCCTTGTCCCAAGGCGAATGTCGTTTTCGTTTTGGGAGGTCCGGGGGCGGGGAAAGGAACGATGTGCGAACTCGCCGAGTCGCAGCTCGGCTGGACTCACTTATCCGCCGGCGATCTGCTGAGGGCCGAGCGTGAAGCGGGAGGCCCGACCGCTGCGATCATCAACGAGGTCATTCGCGACGGAAAGTTGGCGCCGGATGAAATCATCGTCAGTTTGCTGAAGAAATCGATGGAGACGATTACCCGATCGACCGGCAAGAAGAACTTTCTGCTGGATGGCTTTCCCCGCTCGCTGGGCAACCTCGAAGGCTGGTACGACATCTTCGGGCGAGAGGCGGAGTTGCCAAAGATGCTGTACTTCGAGTGCCCTTACGATGTTTTGCGGAAGCGTATTCTCGGCCGAGCCAAGTACACCGGCAGACGCGACGACAATGTGGAGAGCCTGAAGAAGCGATTTGATACCTTCAAGGCACAAACGCTGCCGACCGTTGAACTGTTCAAAAGCCAAGGCAAGTGTGTTGAGATCGACACCAGCCAAAGTCGCCAAGCGGTTTATGACGAAGTCGTCAGCCATCTGGCTGAGCACACCGACAAAGCATTTGTGGCCAAGCCGCTCACCGAGAGAGCGGAGATGCTGCTCGGATTAAGGCCCTATCCCAAGCAGAAGGCCTGAGCAGATTAGTTGAGACGCCTCGTCGTGAAGACCGATGGCGTGCAACACACCGATCATCATGGACAGCGTGACACCGAGAGATCCACCGGGCGTCGAGGGTGAGTTGCCGGTCGGATTTGACTTGGGGGACCGGAGAGAAGAAACTAGGAGCAGGAAAGGTACACGGTTTCTTGCCGCCAGGGGATCACCACGCGTTTTTTAGACAGCGATCCTCTGGTTTTTTCATGCGCGGAGGTCACCCGCGATGGCATCAATCGGGTTCGAGACGACCGTCCGGCGTCCGCACTTCAATGAACGGGATTCAACATGCTTCACTTCCTTGTTTTGACGCGGGCCGGTTGCCGCCGGTCATGCCCCGTCGATGTGCGACGCAGACTCGCTGCTCTGGCTTTGGGAATCGCCGCGATGCTGATCGTGTCCATTCTTTCGCCGACGATTCTGCAGGCCGAATCAGAAACGCGTCCCAACCTTGTTTTGATTCTGGCTGATGATTTGGGTTACGGCGACGTCAGTTATCAGGGCGCGCCGGATTTAAAAACGCCCAACCTGGATCGATTGGCCGCCGAAGGGATCACGTTTACCGGCATGCGTGCCAATTGCACCGTTTGTTCTCCGACCCGCGCCGCGATCATGACCGGACGCTACGCCGATCGGGTCGGTGTGCCGGGAGTCATCCGGACCATGCCGGCCAACTCGTGGGGACACCTCGCCCCCGGCGTGCCGACGATCGCCGATCGGCTGGGCGATGTCGGGTATCACACCGCGATCATCGGCAAGTGGCATTTGGGATTAGATTCGCCCAACACCCCCAACGAACGTGGATTTGATCTGTTTCACGGTTTTCTGGGCGACATGATGGATGACTACTACGACCACCGCCGCGGCGGCATCAATTTCATGCGTCGAAATTCGCAGGAGATCGATCCGGAAGGGCACGCGACGGAGTTGTTCACGCAGTGGGCGATCGACTATTTGAACCGGCGCAGCCAATCGCCCGAGCAGCCCTTCTTTCTTTATCTGCCGTACAACGCGCCGCACTTTCCCATCCAGCCGCCCCAAGAGTGGCTGGACCGAACGAAGGCCCGTTACCCGGACATGGAAGACAAACGGGCCCGCAACGTGGCGTTCGTCGAACACCTCGATTACAACCTGGGCAGATTCCTCACGCAGCTGGACAGTCTCGGATTTCGCGACAACACCGTGGTCGCGTTCACGTCTGACAACGGCGGATCGCTTCCGCACGGACAGCGGAATCTGCCCTGGCGCGACGGAAAACAGAGCCATTATGACGGCGGGTTGAAGGTCCCGTTCATCATTCGGCCGCTGGACAAACGCCTTGCCGGAACCAAATCCGACTATGCTGGGTTGACCTTTGACCTGACGGCGACATGCTTGGACTTGGCCGGCGCCCCACGTGACGCGGAATCGGACGCGGTCAGCCTGATGCCGATTTTGCAAGGCGATCCAATGCCGGACGACTCTCGTGAACTCTATTTTGTGCGACGTGAAGGCAACCAACGCTACGTGGGTGGCGCGTATCACGCCCTCATCCGGGGGAAATGGAAATTGATGCAGAATGACCCGTTCTCGCCGCTGGAACTGTATGATCTGGAAGCCGACCCACACGAAGAACACAATGTGATTGAAACGAATCCGAAAATCGTCGGTCAGCTGAAGCGTTCGCTTCAGGCACACATCCAGCGCGGCGGACGTGTCGCTTGGCAACCGTAACTCGCAGGCCGACTCCGATGATCCAGCCCGCATTGATTGCGTTGATTCGCGACGGGGAAACGACGATTTACATTGATCCGTTCGGATCGGTGTGTTTCGCTCGGCAATTGATTTGGGGCCAAGACGCGTTGGAGCAATGGCTCGCCGGACGCCAACCGGTCCATCAATTCGACACCGATTGCGAGGCCGGTGCGGTGATCGATTTTGATGCCCAGGCGTTGCTTTGGTACAGCGAAGAGGAACCGGTTGATCAGCCTCGAACGATCCAGTTGCTCGACAAGCTGATCGCCGAAGCGTGGCATGGATTCGAGATCTTGTATGCCGACGGGATGTGCGATCTGCAGATTGCCGCCGGCGATTCGATCAGCCACGCCAGCCAGCAACGGCTGCGGGTGGTCGATGAGAATGCCGACCCGCTGGAATTTCGCAGTGAGACGCTCGACGAGGAGTCTCCGCATTGCGAACAGTTTGACCTCGATGACGAAGGTGAGCGATTCGCTTGGGTGACGATTCTGGATCAAGACCAGTTGATCCACCATCGTTTGATCGGAGAGATCACCTCGGACGTGATTCGAAACGAAGACGATCCGTTGTCGCGACTGAAATCGCTTCCCGCCTACGACGTGCCCGCCGAGCAGAACGTGATCGAAGCGATCATCGTGAACGAGCCCGAGCGTCGGATCGAAATCTGGGGGGGGCGTGACATCCGAGCCGCCGCCGGTGAAATGGCACTCTACTGGCCGGACTGGGACGTGGAGTGTATCGAAGCCAACGGGTACGAGCATCAATGCCGTTTCAGCGGCCCCACCGGGACGCCCATGACGGCCGCCGAAGCGCTCGGAACGCTGGTCCCGATGCTGCTGATGACCGGGAACTTCGATCCGTCGGCGATGCTCGGCGAACTCGGCAAATCCTTCAAGGGCTTGATGGCAAAGCTGGTGACCGTGGTGACGGTGCTGGTCTGCCTGCCCTTCGTGATCTTTGCCTTGATCTCCGGCAATTGGAAAGCGGGGGGGATTACGATCGGCGTGATCGTGGCATTGGTGGTGATCACGTTCAAACTGATCGAGCGAAAATGGCGGCGTGGTTTTGCCGCCACGCTGTCCGAAGTCCATGCCGACCCGGCGATGCCTGACGAGAACGAACCAGCCACCGCCGGGCCGCTGGATCCCCGTCAACGGCGCCAACAACTCGATCAGCTGCTCTCACGAGCCGGCCTGCCCAGCCTGGCGGAGATCGAGCCCCATTTCGACAGCGATGTTCCCATGGCGGTGTAGCTCGCGTGTCTCCCTTGGACCGCGTCCGGGACAGATGCGTTACAATCCATCGCAACATCGAGACGATCGATGCAGTCGCCCCTCAGTCAGACATTCCCCTCACTTTTGCTCCCCCGATTCCCATCCATGCGATCGATCCTTTGCCTGTCCTTGGCGTTCCTATTTGCCGCCCCGCTTGCCGCCGGTTATCCGCTAGTGGCCAATGAACGCAACATGCTGTTCTGGTTTGATGCCGAAGGGAAGGTGACGGCAAAGGTGGAGCTGAAGGGGGCGCCCCATGACATTCATGTGCTCGAAAACGGCAACGTGCTGACACACCAGGGAACCGAGATCGTCGAATTGGACGCGCAGTCACGCGAAATCGTCTGGAGATTCGACGCGCGTTCATTGGCGACGGCCGAGAAGGTCGAATTGCACTCGATCGCGCTTTTGCCCGACGGTCATGTGATGGTGGCACTCAGCGGCGAAGGAAAGATCTACGAGATCGACCGCGATGGAAAGGTTCACAAACAGTTCGATCTCAAACGCGACCGCCCCCATCCCCACCGTGACACGCGTCTGGTCCGCCCGGTCATCGACGGCGACCAGTGGACGTATCTGGTCGCTCAAGAAGGCGACGGATATGTCCGCGAGTACAACCGCGACGGAAAGATCGTCTGGGAGTACGACGTGCCGCTGTTCGGCAAGCAGCCCAAAGGCGGACACGGCCCGGAGGCGTTTGGCGATTCCGTCTTCAGTGCCCTGCGTCTGCCCAATGGAAACACCTTGATCGCGACCGGAAACGGACACAGCATCTTGGAGGTGACCCCGGAAAAACAGATCGTCTGGCAGCTCGACCAGCATGATTTAGACGACATCACGCTGGCCTGGGTGACGACGTTGCAGGTGCTTGACAATGGCAACATCATCGTGGGCAACTGTCACGCCGGTGAAGGCCAGCCACAAATCATCGAAATCGATCGAAAGAAGAACGTCGTTTGGTCGTTCACCGATTTTGAGCACCTGGGCAACTCGGTGTCCAACTCCGTGGTGCTCCGCTAGCGGAGGGGCGGTCGGACACGTGCCGCTTGCTGACGCTTCCCGCTGGTATCCCAGCACGTGGCGTGAGCCAGTGTCGGGCGTTGATCGCGGGGCAAACACGTGCCGCTCGCTGACGCTTCCCGCTGGGAGACTCTGCCGTTTGGTCTGGCGGTGTGGTTTAGATACCGAACCGTTCGCGGGGATCGGTCAGTCCGTCGGCGAGCCGACGCAGGGCTTCGGTTTCGATCTGACGGACGCGTTCGCGGGTCAGGCCGAGTTCGGCGCCGATTTCTTTGAGCGTTTTCGGTTCGGTTCCGTCGAGTCCGAAACGGAGTTTCAAGACCATCGCTTCGCGTTCTTCCAGATCGCCGAGCAGTTCCATGGCGTGACGCAGGATGTCGTGATCGAGCATCATTTCGTCGGGAGCTTTCAGACGCTCGTCCATGACCATCTCGCCGAGTGACCACCCCGATTCGCTCTGGTCGCTTTGCGGCGTGCTGTTGCTGATGCGGATCGCTTTGCGGATGATCGGCAGCTTCTTCTTGGGCAGTCCCAACACCCGAGCGACCTCTTCGTTGGTTGGGGTGCGGCCGAGTTCTTCGCTCAACCGGGCGGTCGCACGGCGCCACTTGCTGAGCAATTCGACCATGTAGGCCGGAATCCGAATCGTTTTGGCGCTGTTGATCAACGCCCGTTTGATCGATTGTTTGATCCAGTAACTGGCGTAGGTGCTGAAGCGGGTTCCGACGGTGGGATCAAACCCCTCAACGGCTCGCAAAAGTCCCAGGTTTCCTTCTTCGATCAGGTCCTGCAGGCTGAGGCCTTTGCCGGTGTAGCCGCGGGAAATGTTGACGACCAAACGCAAGTTCGCACGGACCATACGATCGCGTGCTTCGACATCGCCCTGTTCGATCAGGGCGGCCAGTTCCAGCTCTTCTTTGGCCGTCAGCAACGCCGTCTCGTTGATCTCACGCAGATAGGTCTCCAGCGGTGACTGCGCCGCATCGGTCCTCCGACTCACTTTGCGAGTTTTCTTGACGTCAGCGAGATCCGGATCAACTGATGGGGCGACGAATTCAGACATGAGAATTTTGGGTAGGTTGAATCGGTGCGATTTCGCCACCGCGGACGAGCGCCGGTGGTCGCCGCGGGTGGGCGATCGCCGGAGAGAGGAACGTAAGCAGCTGGCAGTCGACATTCGCGGATGCCGTACGGACTGCATCGGATCCCAGGCAGACGAAACTGCAATTCCAGTGAATCGGGCACGGGTTTGCCAGCGTTGGCGATTGTTCCGGTCCTTCCGATTGTTCACAAAACGCGGCTGGGAACACCGAGCGGCGTGAAGGTGGCTTGTCGTCGGTCAACCAATGCCGTTTACTTTGTCGGTCTCTGGAACCGAAACAGACTACCCGCACGGTTGTTGTCCTGACATGTTGATCGACTCCCACCATCACCTTTGGAAATACTCCGCTGAGCAGTATCCGTGGATCAGTGACAGGATGTCGGTGCTGCGGAAGGATTTTTGGTCCGACGACTTGAACAGCCTGTCCGACGAACACGGCGTCGATGGCTTCGTCACCGTTCAGGCCAGGCAGTCGTTGGAAGAAACCGAGACGCTGCTCTCGCTTGCCCCGTCTCAGCCGCTGATCAAAGGCGTGGTCGGCTGGGTCGATTTTGCGTCCGATGAAATCACCGAGCAACTCGATCGCTTCGCCGGCAACGACAACTTGAAAGGCTTGCGTCACGTCGTTCAAGATGAACCCGACGATCGATTCATCCTGGGCGCGGCATTCAATTCCGGCATCCGCCAACTGGCCGGCCGAGACCTGGTGTACGACGTCTTGATTTTCGCACGGCAATTGGAAAGTTCGATCGAGTTCGTCCGGTCGCACGCCGACATCCCGATGGTGCTCGACCACATCGCCAAACCGACGATCAAGGACGGCGAACTCGATGCCCAGTGGGCGTCACAAATCCGCGAGATCGCTGCTTTGCCGAATCTGTCGTGCAAGTTTTCCGGCGTGGTCACGGAAGTCCGAGACACCTGCTGGGACATTGAAACCATTCGGCCGTATTGGGAGACCGTGCTCGAGGCGTTTGGCCCCGATCGATTGATGTTCGGAAGCGATTGGCCCGTCTGCCTGTTGAAATCGACCTATGAACGATGGCTGGAGGCGGTCCGGTCGTTGGCCGGCGAATTGTCCAGCGACGAACAAGAACAGTTTTTTGGCGGCACCGCCAAACGCATTTATCACTTGGAGTAACTTTGGAACATGCGCGCGATACAAATCAGTGAAGTCAAAACGTTAAAGCCCATCGAGATCGATCCGCCGGGGGCGCCCGGCCCCGGACAAGCGCTGGTGCGAACGCATCGGATGGGCGTCTGTGGAACCGACATCAGTTGTTATCTGGGGAAGTTTCCGTTTTTCGATTTTCCCCGCATCCCCGGTCACGAGCTGGGCGTGGAAGTCGTTTCGGTCGGTGACGGCGTGACGAACGTAGCCGCCGGCGACCGTTGCAGTGTGGAACCCTACATGAACTGTGGGACGTGCTATCCCTGTCGTCGTGGTGCAACCAACTGTTGCCAAAACCTGAAAGTCATCGGCGTGATGATGGACGGCGGGCTGTGCGAGTCCTTTTTGGTTCGCGCCGACAAGTTGCATCCGTCCAAGAAACTCTCCTTCGACCAACTCGCGCTCGTGGAAACACTGGCGATCGGTTGTCACGCCAATGACCGCGCCAATCCACAACCGGCCGATCATGCGATGATCATCGGGATGGGGCCGATCGGGTTGGCGACGCTGGAGTTTGCGAAATTCACCGGCGCAAAAATCAGCGTGATGGACATGAATCCCGATCGCTTGGAGTTCGTCCGAAGCAATTACGGGATCGAGAACACCATCCAGTTCAAAGGCGATGGCAGTGAATTGGAGCGGATGCGTGAGCTGACCGGCGGCGATCTGTATCAATCGATCGTCGACGCGACGGGAAACCGTCACTCGATGAGCGGCGCGCTGAACTATCTGGCCAGCACCGGATCGTTGGTTTACGTCGGCATCACGACCGACGAAGTCACCTTCCGGCACCCGACGATGCACAAGCCCGAAGCGTCGATCTTGGCGTCACGCAACGCGTTGCCCGGCGATTTCACCCGGATCATTCAATTGATCGAAATGGGGATGATCAACACCGATGCTTGGATCACGCATCGAACCGACATGGATCGAGTCTTGTCGGATTTCGAATCCTACACCAAACCGGAAACCGGGGTCATCAAGGCGGTGATTTCCGTCAGCGGTTGATCACAGATCCAAACCGGCCACCCAGCGGGCCCAGTCGGGTTCGTCCTTGGGGTCCAACAGCGGTTCGGGAATGACGGCCAGACGCTTGCTTTCAGGCGTCCCCGGCGTTTGGGCTCGAACGGTCAGCAATCCATCGACGTTCAATTCGAAACCGATGGAGCGTGTTCGTTTGAGTTGATTGTTGGAATCCTTGTCGACCTGGAATTCGTAGCGTCCCAGGGAGTGCCATTTGTCGCCGTTCACGCCGGAGGATTCGACGACCGACAGGGTCATGGAGAATCGATTTTTGGCGATCGTCAATTTTCGGTTGGTGCGTGCCGGCAGTTTTTCACCGCGGGGGATGATCGGCAAAATCCGCCGCCGCCCGCGACTGTCTTCGATCACGATTCCGATCGTCTGGCTGGAAACGCATCGCGGCGGCAACAGCATGTCACTCCGCTGGGGCAATTCGGCGGCCAGGCAGGCGGCCGCGCCACGCGCGATGTCACTGTGATCGACGACACGGACATCCAAGTCGGGCGATAGTTTTTTGAACAATCGGGTCTGCAGGGCATCGATCCGCAACAGCGGCCCGTGGATCACGGCCGAACCAATTTTCTTGGGATGCACGCCCGCCTGCTGACAGACCGCATGCATGTCGCGACGGATTCCGTGAATCAGATCGGCACATCGTTCCAGCCACGTGTTTCGCGACACCGTGATCGAATAGGGGCGATCGTCTTTTTCGATGCTGATCGTCACCTCCGACAGCATCAGCAACGAATTCATCGCATGTTCGCACGCCATCTGCAACCGCGACGCTTGGATCGTTTGCTCGGTCGGATCGAAACCATGGCGTTGCCGAAACCCGTCGGCGGCCAGCGTGACCAAGCGGTGTTGCCAGCTCAGCATGCTGGTATGCCAATGGCCTGCGGTGGCCAGTTGTTTCAGCTGCATGCCGTCGCGTTGCACCAACGCGACCTCGGTGGCTTGTCCCGACAAACCGATGAACAGCATCGTTTCGGCCGAATTGATGTCGATCGGTTTGTTCTCGCCGGACACCACGCCATCGATGTCCAGCAGCAGTGACTGGATCGCTGCGACGTTTCTGTCGACCAGACGAACGGATTCGAGCCCCGCGATGCGACAGGCTTGCTTGATGCTGCGTCGATGGAATTGGTCGTAACACGCCGGCACCACCATCGACGTCAACTTGGGCATGGCGCGTCCCGGCCAGGCGTTGGAGACGATTCGCCGGATCGCCAGCGCCAGCAGAACTTCCGGCGGGCAATGGCTTCCGGCAATCTCGCGGCGGACCACGTCTTTGCCGATGTACATCGGCAGGCAGTGCACGACATGCTTCGGCGCGACCCGACGCATCTGGTTGGCGTCCATGTCAAACAACAGTCGTCCGTGGTCGTTGGCAATCACCATCCGGAACAACGGCTGGTCATCGGCGCCGGCGACTAAGTTGTGGATGCCGACCCCTTGCACCGATTCCGCCGCCGCGGCGTAGGACATCCCCATGTCGATGCCGAACACGGGTTGATTGGCGATCGCGGTGGACCCGCCGGACATCGTGGAATCGTTGACGCTGGATTGTCGATTGACGAACTCCGCCAACCAGGCAGGACTGTGCGACTCCTCGGCATAAGCGCCCAGGTCTTCCACGACCTCGTCCAAGGACGCGTAGCGTTCGCTGAGCCGTTTGGCCATCATCCGACGCAGCAGATTGGACAACCCCAGGTCGACGTCACTGCGCAGTTGCATCAGATCGGGGATCTCGCCGTGACGATGGCCATAGACCTGGTCTAGGTATTCCCCCTGGAACGGCGGTCGGGCGGTCAGCAGAAAGAACAGCACCGCCCCGAGGGAATAAATGTCGCTTCTGGGGTCCGCTTCGTCGGGGGATTCGAGCTGTTCGGGGGACATGTAGGCCAACGTCCCGATCAGGCGTCCCTTGCGTTTGTGATGGGAATCGGGGTCTTGCACGCGGCCCAATTCGCGGCCGTCTTCGGACCACAGGACGTTGCTGATTTGGGCCAGCCCCAGATCCAACACCTTGATCGTCCCGTCGACAGCGCGAATCAGGTTGCCGGGTTTGACATCGCGATGCACGATGCCGGCGCGATGGGCGTGCAACAATCCCAAGGCGGCTTGGCGCACGATCGCGGCGGCCATTCCCGGTGACAGGGGACCGTTTTTGGAAACCAGTTTCGTCAACGTCAATCCGTCGACGTACTCCATCACCAAATAATGGATCCCGCCAAATTCGCCGGCGTCAAAGGCGGTGACAATATTCGGGTGCATGACGCGTGAGGCGGCGCGGACTTCGTCATAAAACCGCTCCACCGACGCTTCGTCCGAGATTCGATCGCTCCGCAACACTTTCAACGCGACCTTGCGTTGCATCCGCACGTGTTCGGCGGAAAACACCTGACCCATGCCGCCCGAACCGATCAGGCCCGTGATGCGATACTCGCCGATCTGCTTGGGCACCTTGCCTTCGGAGTCCGCCGAGCGTTTTCCCGGGATGCTGACGGCGGTCGCTTTAGCCGCTTCAATCGCCTGATCGGAGGCCACGCTGAGTTCGATTTCCGGTTCGGAAAGGTCGCCGATCTCGCAGGTCGCGGGATCGGCGCCGACCGCTTCGCTGTACGTCGGCAAACTTCCAAGCTCCGCCGAGTCGACGACGCGACCTTCGAACTCGCTGGAAAGCGAATCGGGCGTCAAATCATCGCTATCGGAGAGGGATCGGGACAAAGTGATGGACGTCGCGGTGGGGAAGGGGCGAGGTGAAGGTCGAGTGAGATCCGTCCACCCGATCGACCCATCCAATATATCGCAATACCGGTGGAGTTGTCGGACTCGGATCTGGCACGTTACTCTAAGACCCGGAAAACGAAGTCGGCAGGTTGTCGCCCGACTCGTCCGTTAGTCTTCACACGAACTCGGCCCATTATCTTGCCAGCACCGGATCAATCGTCAATATCCGACCGCCAGCCCTCTGATCAGCCGGCGGGTGAGTCGGATCCCCGCGTCCTTCGGATTGCAACCCGAGAAAGCCCCCTGGCCCTTTGGCAGGCACAGCACGTCGCCCAACTGCTGGCCAAGCACACCATTGCGCCGCGGATTGTGCCGATGGTCAGCAGCGGCGATGTGGACATGCGGCCGATCGACGGCAAACGCTCCGTCGGCGTGTTCACCAAACGAATCCAGCAGGCCCTGTTGGACGACGAGGGAGACGTAGCGGTGCATTCGATGAAGGATCTGCCGACCGAAGCCCACCCGCGTCTTCGAATGGTGGCCTCGCCGGCGCGAGAAACGGTGGCCGATTGCCTGGTCTCGCCGAGGGGGTTGGAACTGGACGCGTTGCCCAACGCCGCCCGAATCGGTACCGGCAGCCGTCGCCGCGCGGCTCAGTTGCTGAAGCTCCGCCCCGATCTGGACGTCCAACCCATTCGCGGTAACGTCCAGACACGGCTGCAAAAGATGCGGGACGGCGAATACGACGCCATCGTGCTCGCTGCGGCGGGAATCGAGCGGCTGGAGATGCATGATCTGCCCCGCGTCGAGCTGCCGCTGGAATGCATGCTGCCCGCTCCCGGCCAAGGCGCCTTGGCGATCGAGGTACGCGGCGATGATGCCGATGCCGTCGCAGTGGTCTCACAAATCAATGTTCCCCGTTCGACCGCCTGCACGCTGGCCGAACGGACGTTGCTATCGCAACTTCACGGCGGCTGTTTAGCGCCGATCGCCGCCTTGGGAACGGTCTCCGATGTGTCGGCCGGCGAGGAACCCCACTCGGTCCTGCACTTGGTCGCCCGCGTGTTGTCGCTCGATGGCAAAGTCTGCTTGGAATCCGAAGCCGACACGATGCTGGACGTGGCATCGGACGACTGGCAATCCACGGCGAACGCGTTGGGACGCCAAGTAGCCGAGATGCTGATCGACCAGGGAGCCAAACCGCTGATCGAAGCCGGACGGTAAGTCGTCAGATGATTCCTAGCGGCAGGGCGTCAGCCCAATACTGCTTACTTTGGCACTGAGGGAGGTAGCGGAACGGCGCGAGCCGTCCGGTTTGACCTTGAAAGACCGGAGGGCTCGCGCCCTGCCGCTAACAAAAGCACCCCGTTTGGCGCCAAAGTAAGTGACATTGGGCGCGAGCCCTCCGGTCCTTCACGCCGGAGAAGAACGCGTTGATATTTTGTGATGAAGCGCGCCGCGAGTCGCTAAAATCGGTCGACAAAACGTTGCATCCCTTCCACGTTCCCCACTTCCCCAGGTACACACCGGTGCTGACACGTCCCAAGCCATCCGACCGCGCTGCCGTTCCCCCCAGTCGCCGCCAATTCATCGCCGTCGCCGGTGCGACGTGCGTCGCCGCTTGTGCGGCGACCGGTGATGGCGTCGCCCCGGCCACCGTCGCTGCGGCGGAACCATTTGCCCGCAGCGGTGGAGCTCGCTTTCGCGTCGGGTTGGCCGCCTATTCGTTACGCAACTACTTTTCGTTCATGAAAGGAAAACGAAAGGAACCAGCCTCCGACGGCAAAGCGATCGACATGGTCGGGTTCCTCGATTACTGCGTCGCGCAGGGCTTGGAGGCGGCTGAATTGACGAGTTACTTTTTCCCGCCGGATGCCGACGACGCGTACTTCCTGGAACTCAAACGCCAAGCGTTCCTTCGCGGCGTGACCATTTCCGGCACCGCGATCGGCAATAACTTCACCCAGGGTGCCGGCGACAAAATGGAGCGGGAGATTGAAACCGCGATCGGGTGGATCGACAAAGCCGCCGTGATGGGGGCTCCGCACATCCGCTTCTTCGCCGGCAAAGGAAAGGAACTGGATGATCATCCCGAACGCATGAACGAGGCGGTTGCCGCGATGAAACGCTGCGCCATGCGGGCGGGCGAGCGAGGCGTTTTTCTGGGGATCGAAAACCACGGCAATCTCCGGCCCGACCAACTGTTGCCGATCATTCATGCCGTCGACCATCCCTGGGTCGGCATCAACTTGGACACCGGCAATTTCTACAGCGACGATCCGTACGGTGATCTGGAAAAATGCGTGCCCTTCGCCGTCAACGTTCAAGTCAAAGTCAACATGAAGAAACCCGATGGCACGGAGTATCCGGCCGACATGGATCGGATCGCTGGGATTCTGCGCGACAGCGGCTACCAGGGGTTCGTGGTCCTGGAATACGAAGACGAAAACCCCTACGAACACATTCCGGCGGCTTTAGATCGGATGCGCAAAGCACTCGGCGTCTGACAAAAAACGTTACGACCGTTGCGTCCGAAACAACCGGACGGGTTTCCGGGATCGGAAAGGTCAAAAGCAGACTTTTCCTGAAGCTTTTGTATTGAACCCGCCGGAATCGGACTAATGTCTAGGTGTGCGAGGGACGCGACACGCAGCAAGCACAACAACGAGATATTAAGCGTCCCCCCGTGCGAGGCGGGGTCGGTTCTTCGGAATCGGCCTCGCCTTTTTTCGTATCTGCGTCGACCAGGTTGTCATCGCCAGGACCGCCAGCAAACTGGCCAGTACGGCGTACAGCGGTTGCCGCCATGGCCCCAGTGCTTGGACCAGCAACACCAACAACGGTCCATCGAGCACAATGGCCACGATCCAGCCCGACCAGGCCGCGAGATTTATGTTGGCCGTCACGCTACGAACCAAGCCGTACGCGAGACTGGGCAAGACCAGCAAGTAGCCGCCGCCGGGTAGCAAGAAAGCCAGCACGGTGCCCAACGCGGCGGTCACCAGCCAGATCCAATCGCTGACCAGTTTGAATTCTTCCGCGGATGCTCGCGATACCAGCCACTCCAGCAGGAACGTGGCGGCCAGAAAGGACGCGGCGATCGTGAACAGCCCTGCCGGCAAATCAATCGGCGTGTATTTCACCGCGTTCCATGGTGTGGTCAACAATGCGAATCGGATTGCCAGACCGACCGCCAGACCGATCAGGATCGCCCACAGCGTGTTCAGCACATGCCGTGGCAGACGTCGCCAAGGGTGCCGCAGACGCAGACAAACCACACCGATCAAGACAACCGCGATCAGCGCCAACACCTGCTGCACACGCTCGCTGAATTGGATCACGGTCAGACCGTACAGATCAAAGAACACGGCGTTGTCGGCATCCGGCTGCGTGGATGCCTGCTGCACGCGTTGCACGACGTCGGCGGGTAATCGATCGACGGCGCGGTGCATCGAGAACAGGTGCGCCCCCATGTGTTGCAGTGTTCGATCGCTCAGGTTGTCCGGCGTATCGTCCATCTGGTGATACCGATGAGCGCCCCCGATGACCGCGTAGTTGAATCCGGGCAGACCGAGCTTGCCATGCCAAGCGTTAAAGTCGGTCGCGTTGGGGAGCATCCGATAGACAGTGACGGCCAGCGAGGACGTGATCTTGGGCGGCGCCAGATCGTCAATCAACACGCTGACCCAAGCGTGATTGCCGGAATGCGTTTCGAACATCGGGATGCCGCCGCTGCTGCCCCTGGCATCGAAGTTCAAGACGAACATCGGTGTGGGGAACGGCAGTGAGTCTTGGGCCGCGATCGCGTAGGCACCCAACAACCCGAATTCTTCTCCATCGGTGAACAGGTAATGGGTGGTGTGGACCGGTGGTGAGTTCGCCAGCACACGTATGTGTTCGACCAAGGCGACGACCGCCGATCCCGCGTCGCCGGCGCCGGGACCCCAGCGGCAGGAGTCATGGTGGGTGGCCACCAGAATCGGTGCCAGCGATGGGTCCGAGCCTTCGATGGTGACCCACAAGTTCTTCAACACCGTGTCGGGCGGCAACAGATCGATACGTCCTTTGGGATGCCGATCCTGACGCTCGGGATCGAACGGGATTTCGATCCGCCGAGTTGAGACCCCGTAGCTGTCAAGCTTTTGTTCCAGTCGCTCTAAAAATGCTTCGCCGGCCGCCGTGCCCGTCGTGTGTTTCTGCGGGGGATCGCCCAACAATTCAACCAGAGTCGCACGCATTCGCGCCGCCGACGGCTGATCGACCGGGGCATCTGCCGCCAACGGTGCTGGCCCGCGGTATTGGTACCAACCCAAGCAGACCGAAAGGGCCAACGTCAACGTCGAGACGATGATTCGTCTCCCGAACTGTGACGCGTCGCGTTTCAAACCCAAATCTCCTTCGAACAAGTGGCGTACGCTTCCAGCTTGCGACCACCAGTGGCGTACGCTTCCAGCTTGCGATCACCAGTGGTGTAAGCTTCCAGCTTGCGACCAACAGTGGTGTAAGCTTCCAGCTTACCAATGGCAAGCTGGAAGCTTACCCCACTTTTATGCCGCAAACGAGGTCGACGGTTGTGTGAATCGAAGGGCGATTTGCGCGACGATTTGTTTTGCGGCGTCGATATCGGAAAGCTGCAGTTGTCCCATCCGCCGCATGTCGCTGCGGACTTTGCGTGATTGCCGTCGCGGCAGCATGTCGAGAACGGTTTCGGCGGTCTCGTTGGGCAAACCGCACAAAACCAAGAACGCTTGTTTGGTCGACACCATGCCGAGGGCACGGCAAAGATCCTGGGGCGGTAGTTGCGTCAAGAATCGATCGACTCGTTCGGCCAATTCCGCCGGATGACACAGCGTTTCGTCGGCGTAGGCGTCTGCTTCGTTGGCGGGTTGGTCGTCCACCGCGTACCGGCTTTCATTGATTGGCAACACAACGGGACCCTGGTCCGACGCGTCGTCTTGCGATTGTCGGGACAGACTGCTTTCGTTTTGCCGCAGCGCCGATGGCAAGACGCCGGCGGCCTGTGTCTGGTGAAACTGAGCAAACATGCGTTCCACCGTTTCACGGTTCGGCGGCTGCGAGGCCGCAGTCGAGGCATCGGCGCGGGATTGCTCTGCGGGGGCCGTGGCTTTGGCGGGCTCCGTGTGCTCCGTGGGCGGCACCTCGACCGCAGCCGATTCCGCCGGTGGTGTTGGGCCAAGGCCGCTTTCACGTTGAAAATCCGCAGTCGCGTCGGCGACCGAATCGGTACCTCGATAGATCGATTTGGAGCGTTTTTGAGAGACTCTGGCTCGGCCGATTTGAATCTCGTCCTGAATCTCCGATTCCACTTTTTCGACGCGGCTGGTTTCGGTCTGCAGCTCGTCGCGCATCCGCTTCATCACATGGACCTGCTCCATCGCATCGATTTCACCCATCGCCGACATCTCTTGGGCGATGCGTTGTTTGTCATCGTTGCCCAGTTGTCCTAGCAGGACGCGGTGGGTCCGACGTGGCAGCGTGTGCAACAAGATGGCGATCTGGCGGATCGAATCGCCGCGATCGGCTTGGGTGCCGGAGTGTGTTTCGGTCGGGGTGATCATGGACGGGATAGATGGGTCGGGTCATTGGAACGATCGGGTACCGTCGGCAGACGCCAAACCCGCTCAGGCGGCGTCGGCCATCCAGCTGTGGACGATCTGCGCGGCCAGTTCGGGGTTGGATTCGACCAGTTCGGCCAAGTCGTCTCGCATGGTGGTATCGGCGGCATTCGATTGGGGCTTGGCCGGCCGATCGGGGTGTCGCGGTGAGGGTTTGCTGTTTGGCACTTCGGTGACCGATGACGCCGTCATCGAAGGATTTCGCAATCGCATTCGCATGGTGGCGATGGCAAATACGCTGGCGACCAACAACAGGCTTCCCAGCGAAATCGCCAGCACCGGATTGTCTTGAAGCGGTCCGATCACGCCGGCCCATCGACCGACCGTATCGACCGGTGATGGATACTTGGGCGTCTTGTCCGGATCCGGAAAGCTCCAGACTCGCACCGTTTGTTCGTCGCTGTCGGCATCACTCGCCACCAACGGTTTGACCGCATCCCGAATATTGTCCATGACTTTGACGCGCACGCCGTCAAGTTGTTCTTGGGTGGGCGCCAGCGGCAAGGCACCGTCGGGATGTTGCGATCGATAATCGTTGACCCATTGGGCGTGGAACTGGCTTTCGGGCACTCCGACGGAAACACGCATTTCAAACTCGCCCGATGTCGATTCTTTGTGAATCGACTTGGACAGCGCGATCGGTTTACCGTCGCCCGACTCGCAGAACACCGACCGTGCGGCGATGTGCAGCCCGCGATAACCGCCCAATAATTCGGTCAGGCGTTGTTCCAATTCGTATTCCGCTTGACGCTGTTGGCGGGTCAAGGGATCGTCCGATCCGTTGTACGTTTTCCGCGCCGACGTGTCCGTGACAGTCACTTGATCCGCTTCCATGCCGGCGTAGGCACCGGCGACCAGGTTCTGGATCATGCTGATCCGTCCCGGCGCAATCGGCTTGCCACTGTCGGAGACCAGCAGCACGCTGGCGGATTGGATCGTGCGGCCGTCAAACCCGCCGGCGGATTGCTCGTCATAGTCGACGCTGGCCCAGAGGATGTCGTCAAAGGCCGCGATCTTTTTTCCCAGGTCGCGTGCCTTGGCATATTGGTGACGCGTGCGTCGGGCCGATTCCGATTCGAAATACGGTGCCTCACCGAGCGCCTCTTCGACGCTGCTTTGCAAGGCGTAGGGATGTGCGGAGGCTTGCTCGAGCGCCGCCAGGTATTCGTGCCGGGTCTCACGCGGGATCAACATCCGTCCCTCTTCGCGCCGCCAATCGCTCAAGCCCGCTTTGCTGAACGCGAACTCGACTTGACTGAGTTCCATCTCCCGCAGCACCTTTCCGCCAAAGAGCGGCTCCATCGTTTCCGTCGAGCCGGCGGGCGTGACGTAATAGATTCCACCGACAATCAGCAGCCCTGCGATCGCACAGGCGACCGCTCGTGACAGAGCCGACGCCCCGGAGAGCGGCGGGACGGTGTCGAGATGGGATTTGAATCGTTCGGTCCGCTGACGCAACACGCTTAGGCTGCCAATCGACTACTGGATGATTGCGATGGGAACACGATGGTGACAGCCACGCCGCCCTGGGGGCAGTTCTGCCACTGCAGCTCTGCGTTGATGGCGGCCGCGGCGATCGGCAGGTGACGCTCGCGTTTGGTCGCATCGGTCCCGCTGTCGGCGATCTCCAACTCCAATCCCGATTCGCTCTGGCAAGCGGTGATCATTAGATCGCCACCGTCAGGCATCGCCTCCAACGCCTGCTTGCTGAGCGCCGTGATCAGATCCGCCGTGCGTTGGTGGTCGCAGGGGATGGGGATTTCCAAGTCGATGTCCAATTCCAGGCACACCGGCGCTTGGTGTTGGATCAATAACGGTGCGGTCACAGTCTCGACAAGAACCAAGAGGTTCCTGCACTGTTCCGGTTCCATCCATCCTTTGGCCATCGTGGCCTCCGCATTTATCGAATGTTCAAATGATTTTGACGACCCGCGGGATGCGACACGTCATCGACGCCGGCGATGGATTTCACCTGAGCAAAAACAGGGAAAAATCGTCGGAATGACTCAAGTCGTTCTCCACAATGGACCGGCATAGCCTTTTCTCGGCGGTGGTCGCAAGGCGGATTGGCCGGCAAAGTGCCATCGAGAACGACAAGCCGGGGGGCCGCGTCCCCTCGGACGCCTCGATTTTTTGTCAATCAGGCGTATGATGGCCCTAGAGTCTTTGGCATGTCTGCGTTTCTGACTGCATCACTCTCTGCCCCACAAGAAATTCGAACTTTCCATGCGTTCACTGACTTCCCTGCTGACCATCACCACGCTGATCGTCTCCGCCACCTGTTTCGCCGACGATGCCCGTGGGCAAGGATTGCTGCAACGGCTGCGAAGTCGGATCGTGCCGCTGATCCAAGATCAACTGCAACCGCAAGACGGCGAAGCCGCCAACAGCGCCCTGCCGGCTCGCCCGCTGCCGCGTGCGGGAAGCCAGCCCCGTGCGGGAAGCCAGCCCGGTGCCGCTAACCAGCCCGGCGCCGCCAATCCGGCAAACGGAGCGGCTCAGAATCCCGCCGCCGCCGGCCGAACCGATCAGGCGAATCCGCGGGCACGCTATCGCCCCCTGGCTCGTCCGGGCAGCGGCGTCAGTCGCATTCCGGCCGTCAGTCCAGCTCCGGCTGCCAGTCCGACGCCGGCCGTCGGGCCCGGCGGCGTCCGGCAGGCGGGGGCTGAGACGCAGTCCCAGGCCGACGCCGACTCTCCAGCTCCCCAGCGATCCCAATCGTTCGGTCGCTCGATTCTCTCCCCGCTCGACTTCGACGACGAAGGTGGTCCGGCAGCTGCCGGCTCTGGAGCATCCGCCGGCACCGCTGCATCGATCGGCATCAAGGCGATTGACGCCGATCCGGGCTACCCGGGTGTTCAAATCACCGAATTCGCCAGCCATTCCCGTGCCGACCGAGACGGGCTGCGCGTCGGCGACTTCATTTTTGCGATCGACGGGGTGCCCACGCCATCGGTTGCCGCCTTGGTCGGTCAAGTTGCCGCCCGTCAGCCCGGCGATCGGGTTCGCTTGCGGATCGGGCGGGGCGGACAAGTCAGTGATCTTGACATCACGTTGGTGGCCAAGCCCGGCACCAACGCGGCCCCGGCGAACGAGCTGACGAAATCGCCTGTCGCCAGCGGTACGTCGGCCACTGACCCAGCGGCATCGGGCCGAAATCCGATCGCCGTGCCCCTCCAGGCCGCCACCCCGGCTGCGGCACAGACTGCTGCACGGCCGAAGATCGGCGCGGAGGTTCGCGATGTGCCCGGCCGACGCGGTGTTCAAGTGATGAAGATTCAGCCCGGATCGCCGGCGGACAAGGCCGGCCTGAAAACCGATGATCGCATCGTCGCGATTGACAGCAAAATGGTTTCCGACACCCAGCGTCTGTTCGACCTGCTGGCGCTCGCTTCGCCTGACGATTCCGTGGATTTGCAGTTGATCCGAGACAATCGTCTCGTCAATGCCACACTGTCGCTGCGATCCGGTGATGGACCGACGGTCGCTGGCCAAGCGACGGACGCCACCGACCCCACGCCGGCCGCCAGCGATTCATTGGTCGGCGGCCTCGGTTCGGTGCTCGGCGGCATGTTCGGCCAGTCGGCCACGCCATCGCAAACACCCTCCAACACGCCGGATCCGGAAGCCGACACGGCGAAACAGGCCGCTGAGCCGGAATTGCTTCCCGCGGCAAAGAAGCCGCAGCCGCAGCCAGAAAGTAAGACGCAAGCTGACCCGTCAGGCGAATCGGAATCGGTGCGAGCCGAGATTCAACGACTTCGCGACCAACTGCAAAAGCTCGAGTCGCAACTCGACGACTAAATCGCAAGGAAGACCCACAGATGGCAGCGCGAACCCACGAGTGACAGTGTGCCAAAGATCCGTGGGTTCGCGCTGCTATCCGTGGGCTCCGCGATCATTTCCTCAGCGATCATTTCATCGCTCGGCTAAGGTACAGTCTGCCCCCTATTTCCAGGTCGACAAACGCAACCCTAAGGTTCAAACCCGGCCGAAGCACTAACCCGCCATGGCGGAGCGGAAGCTCAACACCGCGGGCGTCTCGTCGGCCGGCAACGCTTCCTTCACCAGGTTGCTGGTCAGCGTCATTTTCAACGCCGCCACCTGATTCGGCTCGATCGCGATTCGGCTTTGCACGAACCAGCCGACGTGCGGGGAGCGACTTTCTTGGCGGAGCACCAGGGTGCTGGAACCGTCGCCATCGCTTTCGCGTGCAAGCACCAGTCGCTGGTCGCCAGAATCGCTTGGGAAGACGTTCAGAATCATCGAATTCATCAGAAACCTGGATAGATGACGCGGGCGAAGGAGGGACGTCAAAAAACTGCGCGGTGTTGAAAGTGATTCTCAACAACAGAGGAGTTTAGTGATTCTCCGTTGCGCGTCAATCTTTCAAATCGGTGTAAAGTCTTCCAATTTGGTGGACGACAGAATCCGGCGTCGCAACCCGCTGTTCGACGTAACCGATTGGCTGGGAACAGGTTAAGAGAAAAGGACGGATTTTGCTCCGGCGATTGGCACAATTCCTGCATCTCTCCCCTGCCGCGTACAAGGATGTGACAGCCTTGACGAGTTTCTCACCCTCTCTCGCCGGTATCGGCAAAGGAAACTGCCATGTTAGTTCTCTCACGAAAAGTTGATCAGCAGATCAAGATTGGCGACGACATTACGGTGACCGTGGTCCGTGTGGAAGGAAACCGAGTTCGAATCGGAATCAGCGCTCCCCGCGACGTCCGCATCCTTCGCGGTGAATTGGACGCCGAACAGTCGATCGACGGAGAAGTCGAATTCGAGCTTTCGGAGCGAGAATTCGCCTTCGCCCACCAAAACGCATCGGATCGCATCAAGTCGGCCAAAACGCGTCCGTCGGTCCGACCGCAGGTCTTCACCGGATCGGTCACCGCCGACGGCGGCAAGGTGGAATTGAGGGGCGATTCGCCGACGCGAAAGGCCAAGCCGGCACCCTTGGCCAGCTTCGTTTCGGCGTCCTAAGCCGGGAGCGATATGTGTTCCCGGTCAACACCTCCCTTCTCCGCGAATGGACTCGCGGCACCTTCCCTGCGACGCCTTCAGCCCCGGCTGTCCAGCTTGAAACTTGAAACCTGAAACTTGAGACTTGAAACTTGAAACTCTTACCGCTCAAAGCCAACTTTCCGAACCGTAGTTGATTCGCCCGCTGCTGCGGATTCGACAGCGTTTTTCGGCATCGTCGCAACACGGTCGGCCGAATCGATGTCTCGAAGATGTTCCAACAGGATGCGGCGGACTTCAAAGATCGCTTGACCGGTCATGTGGATCTTGGTGTGCTCGGCATCGACGATCAGTTCGCTTTCGGTGTCTTCCATCGTGGCGCTTTCATAGGCGACAATGCCATCGCCGCGACCGGCTTTCTTTTGCAGCAGCGTCGGGTCTTGCAGGATCCCGATGATGTTGTGGTACTTGACCGACGGTGAGTATTTCGCCCGCTGCATGACGGGGAAGATCGGCGAGTCGGGGGCCAGCGAATCGATCGCGTTGGCCATCGTCAACAGTTCGGTATCACGAAACAGGTTGGGATTATTCTTGACCAGATTCTCGCCCATGGTGACGTTCATCGTCGGCAGCTTGATGAACTTTCGGGCCAACCAGCGGGTCAATTCATTGGCGAACTTGCTGCCGCGGTGGGGCGTTCCGATGGTGATCACCCGGCTGACCGATTGATTGGGCTTGAAGAACAGCGTGCTGACCAGCTTGTTGCGCTCTTCGGCTGCTCCCCGCAGTTTCTCTTGCGGTTGGTCGCTGACGATTCTCCAGAAATCATCGCCGCTATCGATCGTCTGCATGCGACTGATCAGTCCGCCCATGCTGTGCCCGACCAAGACCATCTGATCCATCGGGGCATCGTTGTGTGCCGGGTCAAATGTGTGGCGTAGATCGTGGAGGTCCGACCGCATTTGCATCGCACTCAACCAAAACGGCTGGCCGGACGGATACAGATAGAACCAGAACTGGTAGCGTTGGCGGATCTCCGGAAAACTGCGGAGGTCGTTGAACATGTCCATCCACGTCCGGGGGCTGGACCACAGGCCGTGCACCATCAGCACCGGGATCCGGTTGGGATCATACGGTTCCAGCATGTACAAGCCGCGGTTTTTGGCGGCATCGGCGGGGTTCAGCAGGCCTTCGGTTTCGTGGTTTCGCTCACGAAATCGCGGCGTGTCGAGAAAGAAAGCCAGCGGCGTGGTCAGATCGGTTTCCAGCGGCACCCAGTGGTTGGCCAATTTGACCTGGTTGGCCGTCAGCGGATCGAAAAATTCGAGGACACAAGTGTTGGCGTCGCCGTATTCACCGTGCTCCGGTTTGGCACAGCGCATCATCGCAGTGACGCTGTAGCTGAGCTCGTCGGGGTAGTATTTCTCACGCGGATCGTTTTTTTCGTTGCTCTTCCGCACCGCGATCATCGGCACGCCTAATCCGAACGTCGTGTGCTTGCTCCGCAGCGTTGCGATCTCGTAATCGCTGACAAATTCGTAGTGATCAAACTCGTCGGGCTTCCAGTTTCCGCGCAGTTGAGTCTGGATGACGAACTCGCGGTCGGGTGTTTTGACCCGGTAGGTTTGGCCCGGTTTGATGTGATGTTCTTCGCACAGCAGGCGGAGCGTGTCTTCCAGCGATTCGTTGTACAAATCACACGTCGCGCGAAACTGCGGGTCGTATTGGTTTCGTGTTTCCGACAGGTCTTCGTCGAACAGATAGTCGTAGCTGTTGGTCAGCGCGACACCGAAGTGGCCCAGGGCGTCACTCTGGTCGCCCTTGGTTTCCGCCTTCTTGCCTTCGACGTATGACAATTCGGCGAGTGCATGAATCAGCTCGGGGTCACGGTTGTCCCGCAACGTGGTTTGTATTTTTTTCAGACAGACGTGGGCGTCCTGATCGTAGCCGTCGCGAAGTCCATAGCGTCGCAACGTGTTCCACGTCCGCTCGCTGATTTGCGGGCCTTGACGGGTCATCAGCCGCAGCTGGGCGGCCAACGGGTTGTCGCGAACCGACCGAGCCGTCAAATACCGAGCGGTCGAGCATCCGCCGGAAAGACACAGCAGCAGAAACAGCCCGACCAGTTGCCCAATCCGCAGTCGGCAAACGCGTTGCGAAATCGCCGACGTCGCCGCGACCGCAACCATAGGTTCAATTTCCCCTCCCGCAGAAGCCGGCGCAGCACCGCACGATACAGCACGACACGATGCGGGGCGACGCGTGATCGCATCGGCATCGGATTCGGATCGTGGTCGGCCAAACGGAGCGGTCGTGGGTTCGAGCAACATCCTGTCAATCGAAGCGGTGGGGGGCAAGAAGCGCATGACGTTGGCGCAGCTGGCCGGACAGTAGAAAGCCGCCGGCCTCCGTGTCAACGCAGACCGCGGGACCGTCCGAGTTTCACGACTGAGAACAGGATCGCAATCGGCTTGGCGTCCCACCCCTTCGGGCGACCGCTCCGGGCGGCGGGGGGACGATGAAACCTGCATGATCGGTACCCGCCGTTTCGGTAAGTACGGAAGTTCACGAGGAAACGTCGGGGGGAGCTTGACGAGGGACGAAGATTCTCGGAAACTGCCGCTCCCAGTTTGACGCGGCCGTGGCGGAACTGGCAGACGCGCTAGGTTGAGGGCCTAGTGGGAGATAATCCCGTGGAGGTTCGAGTCCTCTCGGCCGCATTCGGAAAAGCCCGTGTTTCACGGGCTTTTTTCGTTTTCGGATCGCGGACAACTTGTTCGTCGCCCTCGTCGGACTGGACAGAAATGGACTCCAAATGACCCAGTTGGACAGATTCTGGTGGAACACTTTCGGTCTGAGGATCCGCTGGAGCCGTGAATGCCCAACGCCTGACTTCCCGACTGCGATTGGTGCAACTGAAACGCGTTCACTGGATTTCATCAAACCTCGGTTTCGTAGTATTCGCTTTTGATGCCAAGGTTCGATTGGTGCGCGGTCGACTCGGCCGAGTGAGACGGACCGGCGTCTCTCATGACGACCGTAAAGTGATTGCTGAATGCAACGGGATCGTTGGAACGCATTTGTTTGGCGTGGCGACGTGTCTTAGGCCCGGAGGGCCGATAGAGTGTCTGCCGGTGGTGCCAGCCACCGGGGATGGACGGCATTTTCTTGGCGGACGGCGCAGCTAGAATCAGGGAATGAGTCGGCCATTACCTGACATTCCCAAACGCAGCGAACCCATTGCAGGCGATATTTTTCGCGCGATCGCCGACTGCACCGTCGACTGGGAAAGTTGGCTGTCGTGTGAGGGCGAAGTCTTGTGGGTGAACAGGGCCGTTGAGCGATTCACGGGCTACTCGCCGGAGGAGTGTTTGGCGATGAAGGATTACCCGTTGCCGCTGATGACGCCCGAGCACCGCGAGAGGATTGCCCGATACTTTGCCGAAGCCGGTCGCGGTAGCACCGAAAACAACATCGAATTCGAGTGTCTGCACCGCAACGGGTCGACGTCTTGGGTGGCGGTGTCTTGGCAACCGATGACCGACTCCGACGGGCGATCATTGGGCTTTCGGGCGAGTGTGCGCGACATTTCGGAAAAGCGGCAAATGCGAGAACAGTTGCGTTTGCACAACGAGCATCTGGAACAACTCGTGCAAGAACGCGCGGCCCGGGTGGCGGAGTTGGAACAGCATCGGCTGAAGATGGAGAAGCTCGCGGCGCTCGGCGAACTGGCCGCAGGCGTGGCGCATGAGATCAACAATCCGCTGGCCGGCATTCGCAACGCGTTCGCATTATTGAAACGACACATTCCCGCTGACGTCAAACACTACGACAAGCTTGACTTGATCGACGGCGAAATTGAACGGATCAGCGGCATCATTCATCAGATGTATCAGCTTTACCGCCCCAGTCAGCAGCGGGCCTCGACGTTCTCGCTCAAGCAGGCAGTGGACGTGGCCATCACGCTGGCGCTTCCCCTGTCGCGAAAAGCGAACGTCAAGGTTTCGGCCTCGTTCGGTTCACCGGTCGCGGTCGGGGCGTCGGGGAAAAACGCGGGCCTTGGTTCCGACGAGGTTGTCTTGCGTGAAGGCGAATTGAAACAGGTGCTGTTGAACTTGATCCACAACGCCATCTAAGCTTCCGAAGCGGGGGCTCAGGTCAACGTCCACGCTCGGGCGGATGCGAGACACACCATTGTGACGGTGACGGATCATGGGCACGGCATCGCGAAAGAAGACATCGAACGAATCTTTGACCCATTCTTCAGCACCAAGACAGAGACGGTCGGCCAGGGAATGGGCCTCGGGTTGTCGGTCACCCGGGGGATTGTGGAAGCGATGAACGGAACCATTGACGTGACGAGTGAACCGGGAGAATTGCCTGCGTCCTCTCAAGCGAAATTGCTGCGGGCGGTCCAAGAGCAAACCTTCACACCCGTCGGCGACAGCAAACCGGTCACAGTCGACACGCGATTCATCTGTGCGACCAACCGAGACTTGCAAGCCGAAGTCGACGCGGGCCGGTTGCGACAAGACCTGTACTATCGGCTTGCCGTCATTCCAATCGAACTCCCACCGCTTCGCGACCGCGGTGACGATGTGGTGACGTTGGCCGATCACTTTCTGAGGCGTCTGCGTCCGAGCGGATCCAAAGTGGTGGGCTTTTCCGACGACGTGATTGACTGCTTCCGCACCTACCGCTGGCCCGGCAACATTCGGGAATTGCGAAACGTGATCGAACGCACCATCACGCTTGCGCGCGGCAGCACGATCGAGGTCTCCGACCTTCCGCGGCAATTGCAATCGCCGGAAGCTGGCAATTCCGATGCAGCGGCGCTGTCGGAAATCTCACGCGATGAAGCACTCGATGATGCCGATCGGGCGTATCTTTCAGCGGTGCTGAAGAAACACAACGGCGTCATCGCGAGCGCGGCTCGACAAGCCGGTCTATCGCGTCAAGGTTTGAACAAACTGCTGAAACGACACGGAATCGACGCGGACGATTTCAGGTAACCTTCCGCGACTGGTGCAGTTGCCGCTACGGGAATTCACAGAAATCAACTTGAATGTTACCAAGTATGTTGACTACACAAGGTCGAACAACATCAACTCAGCCGTGCCAGCAGTCTGTAGATCGAATCTTCATCGCTAATGGCGGCTCCGTCGCTTGTTTCCAGTCGCTCACCATTCAGGGCTGACCTCCGGTAGGTGCGGGGCCAGGCACCCGACGGCATTTGACACCCGTCGATCACGTTGTCAATCGTCTATCATGTTTACCGGTTGCCCCGCGTCGTTCTAGTCGTAGTTGGCACGCCAGTTGCGTTTTCATCCGCGCGAACTCGTTTTGAGAGATTGTTTGTCCGGCACGCCCATGAAGAACCGAGGTGAAAAGAACTGGTTCGATATCCTCCATCGATGCTTGGTCGTCTTTCTGCGATTGACGATCACAGTTGGCATTGTTTTGGAGTTGATTCAATCCCTCTGGATGAACGCAGCCGTTGCAGCCGGAATTCTGCTCTTGACCTTTGTGCCGACGCAATTCGCCAACCGGATCAAGGTGAAGATTCCACCCGAATTCGAAGTGATCACCGTCGCGTTTATCTTCGCCTCGCTGTTTCTCGGCGAAACACGTCAGTATTACAGCAGATTCTGGTGGTGGGACATCGCGTTGCATACGACCTCCGGCGTGCTGTTGGGGGTCCTCGGTCTGTTGCTGGTGTACGTGCTCAACGAAACGCCCCGTGTTGAACTGCATATGCGGCCCGGGTTCGTGGCTTTCTTTGCGTTCTGTTTCGCTCTTGCCACAGGCGCGGTTTGGGAAATGTTCGAATTTGGGATGGACCGATTCTTCGGAATGAACATGCAGAAGCCGATGCTCGGTGATCCGTCTGGCCTGACGGACACCATGATCGACTTGATCGTCGACGCCGTGGGTGCATTGGTCGTCACCATCGCCGGCTATCTGTACATGAAGCGTGGAAATGATTCGATCATCGACCGCGGAATCCGGCGATTTATCGACCGTAATCCCCGTTTGTTCTCTGCGTCTTCGTGATCCGTTCCCTCCAACAGGACTGACAATTGTCGAGACACGCCGGTGGGCTTGCTAAACTATTTGCGATCCAATCGTTGTCGCACCGACGCCGCGAATTCACAGGAATTGATGATCGAAATGACCACTCTCAAGTCCAACTGGCCAGCATGGTCCCTTCTGTCAAGCGTTCTCATCGGTGCGTTGTTCGCAACGGCCGGGCAATCGGAGGAGCCGGCGAGTGCCGTGCAAGACGGCTATCCGCCGGGTGAATTGGGGAAGATCGTTCGGCTGGGCGAAGACATCGTTCGAAGAACGTCCGAACATCCGCTCTCGAAACCCTACGTCGGCAATACGTTGAACTGCACGTCGTGCCATCTCGATGCGGGGCGACACGAAAAGGCGGCGAGTTTTCTCGGCACAGCCGCCGCTTATCCCGCCTGGTCACCCCGTGAGCAACGCGTCATCACGCTGGAAGACCGAGTGCTGAATTGCTTCATGCGCAGCCAAAACGGAATCCGACCGCCAAACGGAAGCCGAGTGTCCGTCGCCATCGCGGCTTACATTACATGGTTGTCGCAGGGCAGCGTGCTGAAAATGAATGCCGCCAATCCACTCGGTCCCCACCATACGCCACCGTTGAATCTGGATGGGCTGAAGGCAAACGTGCAGCGCGGCGCGATGCTCTACGCCGACCGCTGTGCCGACTGTCACGGCGAGAATGGGCAAGGCAACGAGGAAGGCCCCCCGGTGTGGGGCGACGAATCATACAACGACGGTGCCGGATTGAGCCGCGTCGCGAAGCTGGCGTCCTGGTTGAAAGTCGCGATGCCGCTCGATGACGCGACATTAACCACGCAGGAATCGCTGGACCTTGCCGCGTTCATCAACAGCCACCCGCGTCCCAAGTTTGTGCTTTCGGAGCATCGTCCCCCAGACGATAAGCTCGACGACAAGCTCGACGACAAGCTCGACGACTAGTGTTCTCTCCAAAGCCAGTTTCGTCAGCGAGTCTGAAATCGGAGGAAATGGATCGAGGGACGGATGTCTAAGGAATTGATTGGTGACGTTCCGGAAAACGATCCGGCAGTTGCAGAGCGTCGTTATCGATCCAGGTGCAGATCCAAGAAGCGTTGTTGCGATTCCTCGGTACCGATCACGAACATCTCTGCATTTGCGGGGAGCGTCGTGTTGGGATCCGGATTGACTTGCAATCCGTCGTTGCCGTCAATGGCGATGACGCTACAGCCGGTTCGTTGTCGCACGGCGCCTTCAATAAGCGTTTTGCCGGCAAGCGACGGGGGCACCCGCACTTTGAAAACGTCCAGCCCTTCGGCGAGCAACAACACGTCGCTGCGACGGAGGAGATTGAAGAGCACGTTGGCTCCCATCGATGCCTCGGAGATCACGAAATCGGCACCGGCGCGGTGCAAGGTGTGGACATTGCGTTCGAGCGTCGCGCGACTGATGATCTGGACATCCGCGCGTAACCGCCGACAATACAGCGTCAGGTAAACATTCAACGCGTCGTCGTGGGTCGTAATCACCACCGCAGACGTTTCCATGATGCCGGCTTGCTTGAGGATCTCAAGGTCGGCCGCATCGCCTACGATCAGTCGGTCATCGAATTTTCGTTTCTCGTTTTTTTCCACGATCCGAAAATCGATCCCTTGTTGATCGAGGCCACGAGCGGTCGCGGACCCGACACGGCCGAACCCGAGAATCACGACCGGCACGTTGCTCAAGTGATAAATACAGAACAGGCTATCGTATTCTTCGAGTTGAGCGCGTGTTCCGGCCAGAACCAAAACGGTATTCTCTGTGATCAACGTGTCGGGACCCGCGTTTTGATAGCGGCCTCGTTCCCAAACACCGGACACGCTGATATTGACGTGATCGCGGAGGCGTATTTCGCGAAGCGTTCTGCCGACCAACGGCGTTCGCGCCGCGCTGGCCTCGGCGATCAACAAATCATCGAACTGCCCAATGACGTGCGATTTCGCATCCCGCCCGATCACGCGTCTGGCCAGCGACCGGCCCATCATTTCAGCGAGCTGCAGCACCCGTGTGCAACCGGCAAGCTCCAGAATATCAACCGAAGCAACGTTGGCGGCGGTGGCGACGATCGGGACTGTCTCGGAGACTTCACGTGCCGTGAAAGCGACATTCGTATTGATGACGTCGGTGCCGATGGTGGCCACAAGTGCGGCCGATTCAGTGCGCAACAGCCGATAGGTCTCTGGATCGTCCAATTCACCCACGACGACTTTCAAGTCCTGGTCATGAAGTCGCAACGCCTCGGTGACTTCCGAAACAAGGATCACGTACGGGTATTTGAACTGCGTCAGCTTCTTGATCAAGGCAGCCTCGACCGGGCCGTAGTGCGTCACGATCACGTGACCCTCGGTATTGGCGGGCAGTTCGCGCGGTGCCCGAGCGGCCTCCTGAGCCTGCATCCACGGCGCGTAGAAGAATTGAATGAACGTGAAGGGCAGCAGGATCAGCATAAACAAAGTTCCGCTCATCAAAACCAGCATCGAGAACAGCCGGCCCAGATCGGTGTGAAACGTAATGTCGCCGAATCCCAGCGTCGACATCACCGTCAGTGTCCAGTAGATGCCGGTGATCCAGCTGTAACGCCGACCCTCCCACGCCATCAGGTGATGGAAGACCACGCTGTAGACGGAGATCATGATGAGCATCGTAACCGCGAACTGCGTCAGCACCCGCAAGTTGCGGCGGCTTGCGCGGTTGCGCATAAAATGCAGATACAGTGTCGTGAACGATTTCATTGCATTTCCGATGTCGTAATCAGCATTCTAGACGCGCGCCCGAACGCCGTGACATCGATACCGCGTAGCGAAGGCAAAAACAGGTCAGGGGGCGGCTCTTCGACGGTGATGACCAGTGGAAGAGCTGACCGGAGTCTACCGGCAAATGAATCCAATCGCTTGGGCTCTCGCCGCGACCGAACCGAGAATCCGGACAGCTGCAGGTCGTGATTCTGCCAGATTCATTTTGCCGTGCTTAGAGCGCACCGAGCAGATCGGCAGACAAATCGTGCAGCGAGGGAAGCTGTCGATCGGCGATGACAAAGTGTTTTTGATCGGCGGCGGCCGCTTCGGGAATGACAATGGTTTTCATCTGAGCTGCTTTGGCGGCCAGTAGCCCGATGAACGAGTCCTCCAAGGCGAGACACCGGAAAGGCTGGACACCCAGCGCATCGCAGGCGTTGAGGTAGACTTCCGGATGAGGCTTTGAGTACCGCAACTCCGCACCCGACACGATCGCTTGGAAAACGCCATGCAGATCGAGCGCGTCGATCGTCGCCTGAATCAACGTCATCGGTGACGATGACGCGAGTGCGAGTTTCAATCCTGCCTGTTGGCAAACGCCAATGGCCTGGTTCAATCCGGGCATCGCGGGCTTGTGCGTTTGCACCAGTTCGATCACCCGGTCGACGATTCGGCTGCAAACGTCTTCGCGACTGACCGATTCCCAAGGCGTCTGTTCATAGCACCGTTGGACAATCTCGTCGACCCGCATTCCCGTCGTGTCGATCGTGTCCTGTCGGGTGATGGCGACGCCGATCTGGGCAAAGATCTCAAGTTGGGCTTCTTGCCAAAAAGGCTGCGAGTCGATCATCAACCCGTCCATGTCAAACACTGCTGCTTCGATCATCATGCGTTGTAATCTCGCGGCCACCATTACCCCGTCCTCTCAAACAGAATTCACCACCGCGACCGTTCCACGATCAACACCGTCTTCGACGCGACGATGCGCGTCGGCGTCCTGGTTGATCGAAAAAGAGAAAAGGTCGACACATCGGCGACATTGATGGATCAACAATCTGCCTACGCCCAGGCAAGCAGGTTGGGTAGGAAGGCGATTGGAGAAGCAACCGCCATTGAAAAAGGATACGTCGCCTGTTCCACGCATTGAACGTGGCAGCGGACAAACTTCAAGTCAACTTCACTTTACCAGGAATGGCGTGAGCGGGCTCGGGGAGTTCGCCGTTCCAATCCAAGTGTGCCGGGAAAAGGTCGAGCGTCGATTCTTTGCTCATGAAATCCCAAGTGACTTTTTGTCCGGTGTAGGCGGCCATCCGCCCCATCACAGCGGTCAGCGAACTTTCGGCGGTCTGCCTGAATTCGACAATCGGCTCGCCGGATCGGATGGAATCGACCAGGTCTTTGTGTTCTTGTTTGTAGGCGTCGGCAATGCTTCCCTTCATCGACCACAGCTCTTTTCCGTCGCGGTCGGTGATGCGTGATCCACCACTGCCCGCATCGATCGTGGCAATGCCTTTGCTGCCGTAGATCACGTTGCCGTTGTCGCCCTGAGTCCCAGGGATTTGGCGACAGGTAAACGACAGCGTGCGGTTGCCAGGGTAGGTGTAATCGATCGACATGCTGTCCCACATCTCGCTGCCTTCGGGCCGAGTGAACCGGCCGCCGCAGCCGTACGCGGTTTCGGGAGCAGACCCCATCACCCAGTTCATTGCGTCGATGTTGTGGACCGCTTGTTCGCAGATTTGATCTCCGGCCAGCCAGTTGAAGTGCATCCAGTTGTAGATTTGGTACTGCGTGTCGGTCATGCCGTCCTTGCGGTTCTTGAACCAAATTCCGTTGGAGCAGTACCGACTGGTGGCGCTGATGATGTCGCCGATCAACCCTTCGCGGATTTGTTCGACGGCTCCCATGTAGTTGACTTGTCTGCGGTACTGCGTGCCGGTCACGATCGCGGTTCCGTTCTTGACGGCTTCGTCGTGGGTTGCCAGGCAGGTTTGATAGCCTGCGGCGTCGACGCAGGATGGTTTTTCACAGAAGACGTGTTTGCCCGCTTTGACCGCTTCACTTGCGTGCAGGGGATGGAACCCGGGCGGCGATGCGATGAGCACCAGGTCGACATCGGGGTCCGACAGTACCTGTTTGTAGGCATCGAGTCCGATGTGGATTCGTTCCGGTTTGACATCGACTTTGTCGCCGTGTCGTCGAGACATGGCGGCCAGTGTTCGTTCGCAATGATCGCGGTCTATATCAGCCAGCGCGATCAGCTGTACGTTTTCGTTGATGGTCAATGAATCGTTGATCGCCCCGGTACCGCGTCCTCCCGAACCGATCAGTGCGATCTTGACGACTCGCTTGGGATCACGACTTTCGCCATCGGATGCGTGCAGGCCTTTCGTCGTGGTGTTCGTTATGATTGCCGCCGACAAGGCACTCCCGCTCAGTAAAGCGGTACGGCGATTCGGCGTCGATGAACTCGGATTGGATTGGTGCATATTCATTTTTGTCCAAGGTATGGAACGTGGGATCCGAAAGGGTTAGTGGTCACTCAACGAACGCAGCGGAAAGCGTTCTGCCAAAAGGTCTTCACGGGGATGCCCATGCCCGCGATGCTGCACAAAGGCCTCGGCGGCTTCGGTTCCGAACTGGCGGCCTCGATCGGCGCAATAATCGCGCATCATCGACAGGTACTCGTCAATGCCGTTGTGTGCCTTCAACCATTCGCGTTGACTCGCGTGACAGGCCAACATTTCGGTCTTGCGGTCAAGCTGTTCAGTGATGTCCACGCAGACCGTCGGCTCGATCGGATTGCCCATCCGATCCACACCGCCATGTCCGTCGCAGTAGTACAGGTACGGAACGGTAGAGCCTTTCTTCAATGGAACCGCCGATGCGTTCGGCGCCGCGTAGACGAAACTCGCTGCCCGTCCAAGCTGGCCGGTGACCTCATGGTCGGCGTGGTAGTCGGACAACGGCATCGTGATCACAAGCGTCGGCGCGATCTGACGAAACAGATCGATCGTTTGCTGCAACGAATCGCGGTCATAAACAACTCGACCGTCGGGTTGTCCCAGGCAATGAAAGCTCAGCCCCACGGACTCGGCGGCACGAGTCCCTTCGGCGATCCGTATTTTTGCAATTTCTTCGGGCGATCCCTCCAGTGCCCCGCAATCACCGGCCGTGGTGGTGGCGATGTGAACGTCCCAGCCGGATTCAGCAAGTCGGATCAAGGTGCCGGCACAAGTGATTTCGGCATCGTCGGGATGCGCCATCAGTGCTAACGCAACTCTGCGATCCGGTTGGTCGTTGGTAGGGGGCACGAAGCGAGCCTCGTTGGGAACGGGTTGTTTCAGTGGTTCAATGATCCATTTTTTGCCAACGGTTTCCTCCTCTCCATTCGCATGATCTGATACAATTTGTGCGCATGGATGTTTTTTATTTTCGTTTGTAGGCGCATCTTTGCACGAATGCGTACTTTCTGTGCGCATCCCAAACGCATGCCAGAGTGTTCCCATGAAGCCCTCCTACGAAAAACTGGTCCCGTCGTCGGGCGAATCGTTTCGGTGCTTCGACCGATCTGCGCTGCGTTCGCCGGTGAAGTGGCACCGCCATCCCGAAGTCGAGCTGACCTACATCGCCAAAGGCTCGGGTTCTCGGATCGTCGGCGACCACATTGGCAGCTACGGCGATCACGACCTGGTACTCAGTGGTTCGCAGCTTCCTCACACTTGGGCGTCGGACGAGTATCGTGGCCAGCCCTATGATCGACACGCGGCGATTGTGCTCCAGTTTCATCCGGATTTTCTTGGACCCGATTTCTTTTCCTGCGTCGAAATGGAAGTGATTGCGAGGCTTCTGGAGCGAGCCAAGCGAGGGCTTTGGTTTCCTGACGACGTCGCCGTCGAAGTGGGTCGCCGCATGGAAGCACTGATCACTGCGGTGGGACCTTCGCGATTGATCGGACTGCTATCGATCCTGGACCGGTTGTCTCGCTGCAACGCGGCCAAGACGCTGGCGAGTGAGCACTACCGATACCTTGCTGTCGGCGTTGCAAACGATGCCATGGAAACACGCATCCAGACGATTTGTGATCACATCGCCGGCAATCTTTCCGATCCTGATCTCAGCCATCATGAATTAGCGGACTTGGCTGACATGAATCCGTCCGCGTTCAGCCGCTTTTTCAAGCAGTCAACTGGCCGCACGGTCTCTGCCTACATCAACGAGTTGCGCATCGGGCTCGCCTGTCGACTGCTCTGCGACAGCAACGCTGCCGTTGTTTCGATTTGCCATCAGGCCGGATTTTCCAATCTGTCCAACTTCAACCGCCGGTTCCGGCAGCTTCGACAGATGACGCCGCGAGAATACCGAACCCGGTTCCGCACCTCGATTTGATGGGCCCGACTTCGCTTCGCCATCACGGTGCATTGCCGACATGGATGGGCGACGTTCATTGCGACTGATTGGTATTTCCAATGGATTACAAGGTCGACTAACTTGCCGGGTATGTGATGGTTCAACCGAATACGGAATGTTGGAGTCAAGGTCGATGGATAAGATTCGCCGAAAGGAGTTGATTTCGACGTACCGTGACGGCTTGCTCGACGACACGCTGCCGTTTTGGATAAAGCACTGTGTCGATCGAGAGCATGGCGGTTTCATGATGTCGCTTGATCGTGACGGCACCGTCATCGACACCGACAAGGGCGTTTGGCAGCAGGGACGCTTCACTTGGCTGCTGGGGGAACTTTACAACAACGTCGAGCAACGGCCGGAATGGCTCGAACTGGCCAAGCACGGTGCACAGTTTCTCGACGATCATTGCTTTGATCCCCGTGACGGTCGGATGTGGTTTCATGTCACCCGCGATGGCAAACCGATTCGTAAGCGACGCTACGCATTCTCAGAAAGTTTTGCCGCGATCGCGTTCGGGGAATTGGCCAAAGCGACTGGCGACCAACGATATGCCGAAAAGGCGAAACGGACGTTTCAACGTTTCATTGACCACAACCTGGATCCACAGGGCATCGATCCCAAATTCACCGACACACGTCCCCTGCGTGGACTCGGATTTCCGATGATCACGATCGCGACCGCCCAAGAGCTACGTGAGTCGATCGACTTACCCGAGGCCAACGAGTGGATCGACCGCAGTGTCAATGACATTCGGCGATTCCATCTCAAAGAGGACATTCAGTGTGTGATGGAGACGGTCGGCCCCAACGGCGAGATCATCGACCATTTCGACGGCCGCACGCTGAATCCGGGGCACGCGATCGAAGGCGCCTGGTTCATCATGCTGGAAGGCAAGCGACGGGGGGATGGCGAACTGATTCGCACCGGCTGTCAGATGCTGGACTGGATGTGGCAGCGGGGCTGGGACCCGCAGACCGGCGGCATACTCTACTTCGTCGACGTGAATGGCCTGCCGGTTCAGGAATACTGGCACGACATGAAATTTTGGTGGCCTCAGAACGAAGCGATCATCGCCACGCTGTTTGCCTCTCTGCTTACGTCCGACCCCAAGTACGAGCGCTGGCATCGGATGATTCACGACTGGACCTACTCGCACTTCCCCGACGCGGATCACGGCGAATGGTTCGGCTATCTGCACCGTGACGGTTCCATCAGCTCGACCTTGAAAGGCAACCTCTGGAAAGGCCCCTTCCATCTGCCCCGGATGCAGTTCGTTTGTTGGCAACTGCTTGCCGAATTCTCACGATTGCAGTGATTGCTGCGGGCCAACGACGAGGAGATCAAGCGAGTGTGGTGGCGTGGATGTCGCGTGCCACTGGGTTAGTCCCGGCCATGATTAATCGCTGGGGGCAGCGTCGTCGAAATCGACTGACCCTTTTGGCTCCAGTACTGAAGGAAATCTGCGACCGTGACGCCGAATGGTGATTCGGGCGCGACACCATGTGGCTCGGCTCCTGCGGCATGCTCTTGGATCGAATAGCCAAAGTAATGACTGATCCAACCGTCGACGTGATCTTTACCGCCCTCGATGAAGCGATCCATGTCATCGATTGAGCAACTCAGCGGGAACGTCTCTTCAATGACGAGCGGCTTGCCGATGTCGTACACCGCCAGCGCGGCGATGTCCTGATCGAATTTGTCCTTGCCGGGGTAGGCGTGAATGCTCACGAAGTCAAAGTGCTTGGCGATTTCGGGGGAGTAGAAGAACGGCTTGGCATTGGGCCAGACCATCGCCCAGGGGATCACACCGACGGTGATGGGCGTCTGTGCATCCTGTTCTCGAATCGCTGCTGTCAACATCGTGACCCACGCTTCGGCGATTTCGCTGCGCGTTCGCGTGCGGCCTGTCGATTTGGTCGATCTTTTGAATTCAATGCGATCACGCCAGCCCGACGCGTCAGCGAGGGGCGCCGCGTGGCCCCTTGCTGACGCGTGTGGGCTTGCATCGACAGGCCGCGTGCCTGGTTCCAGTGAAATCCGCTGCACAAAGTAGAGACCGTCGATTTCGCCGCCGACCCAACGTGGTTCGCCCTCCTTGGGCGTCCCGCCAACGATCGGTTCGTTCATCAGGTCGTAGCAAAAGACGGCGGGATGGCCACTGCATGTTTTGGCAATCCTCTTCCACCAACGTGCCTGAACAGCCCACCGCTCCGACTCGTCCAGCGCGTCGTACCAGGCGGGAATGCGGTTCAAGCGGTAACAGCTCAGCCCGGTGACGTCGAGGTACAAACCGACTTGGCTGGCGAGGTCGAGCATCTGCTTCAGCCGGTCGAGTTGTGCCTGGTCGAACTGATCCGGCCCTGTCATGTAGGTGCCAAACTGCAGATGAATGCGAACGACGTTGGCGCCGAGATTTCGCATGCCGCGAAAGTCTCGTTCGACGCGTTCCCAATCGCTGTCCCACGACTCCTCGACCAGCTTGCCGTATTCGCCGAGATAGTTGAAACCCCATGGAACGAAGGGCTTGCCCGAGTCTCCCAGTACGAACGAATGACCGTCATCGGAGATCCGCACCTTCAGCATCTGTGGGGGACGCTCCTGGCCGACGGCGGAACGCTCAGGTCCAAGCACGGGGCCAAACACGCCAGCAACGAATATTGCCCCGAGGATCGCAGCCGAGCAGGCAATGCGACGAACTGCGTTGGGATGACGTTTTGTTTTCATCGGTTGCCACTGTCCCGTGTGATTGTGTCGGTGAAGTTGATGATAGCGTACTGCTCACGGTGGCTGGTTTTCGACATCCTCCAACGCTCTCGTTCGGATGACGTGGTACGGCATTTGGCATGCGAACCCGAAATTACGTCACGTGCCGATAGCACGCGAATCAAGATTTCGCGATGGATCTTTCCAAAACGGATCGGCTAATCCGGAAGGTTTGGTCCGAAATTTGCGTGCGGTGGGGCTGTGGATCGGATACGAAGGTACAAACCTCAAAAGGTACAAACGTTACGTTGCGACACCAATGTTCGACACTCCAGTGACTCGCCCGATCGCTCGACGAACCGAACTCTGGTGGCCGGGGACGACGGGCGGTGTCGCGTTCCTGCTGTCCGGATTAGGCTTTGCGTCGTCGTCCGAAGCCGGCATCGTGGTGAGGGGATGGACCATCGGTGCAGCTTCGTTTCTCTGTAGAATCGTGCTCATGAGCCACTCCGTGCATTTGAAGAACATCGACACGAAAGCCCGACCACTGGAAACGCCAGCGAAGTCGCCCCACGAGGCGAACTGATGCTCTTGTGGTTGTTGGCCATTCTGATTGCTGCTGCTGTCGCGCCGACGGTGCACCGGGGCGTTGGTTCATTGGGCAGAGGTTCATTGGGCGGATGGGTTCTGGCCGTCGTCCCGGCGGGCGTGTTCATCGCGCTGCTGACACTGTGGCCGTCGGTTGTGAACCAACAGGATGTGTCGGTTTTTGTGGATTGGGTTCCGGCACTTAACCTTGCCGTGTCGCTGCGGTTGGACGGTCTGAGTCTGCTGTTCGGCCTGATGGTCACCGGGATTGGTGCGCTGATCCTGGTGTATGCGGGAGCCTATTTGAAAGGCGACGATCGTCTGGGGCACTTGTGGATGCTGTTGCTGTTGTTCATGGCCGCCATGCTGGGGCTGGTTCTGGCCGACAACCTACTGACGCTGTTCATCTTCTGGGAACTGACCAGCATCACGTCGTACCTGCTGATCGGTTTCAATAGCGACCGTCCCGAATCGCGAGCATCCGCATTGCAGGCGCTGCTGGTCACGGGCGGTGGTGGATTGGTGCTGCTTCCCGGTTTGATCTTATTGGGTTTGGCAGGCAACTCCTTTGAGATCTCGATGCTGCTGACCAGTGCCGAGCCAATCCGTGAGCACTCGTTCTATCTGCCGATGCTGGTTCTGATTCTGGTCGGAGCGTTCACGAAGTCGGCTCAGTTTCCGTTTCATTTCTGGCTGCCGAATGCGATGGCAGCTCCAACGCCGATCAGCGCCTACTTGCATTCGGCAACGATGGTCAAGGCGGGTGTCTATCTGATCGCGCGGTTGCATCCGATTTTGGGCGGCACGGCGGAATGGTTTTGGATGATTGCTTCGGTCGGCGCGATCACGATGGTGCTCGGAGCGGTGCTGGCGCTACGGGCAACTGACCTGAAGCAAATCCTGGCCTATGCCACCATCAGCGTGCTGGGAACGCTGACCCTGTTGCTGGGCATCGGAACAGAAGCCACTTTGGTTGCCGCCTTGGCGGTTCTGGTGGCTCATGCGTTTTACAAAGGCGGCTTGTTCATGGTGGCCGGTGCGATCGATCACTCCGTGCATCAGCGCGATGTTCGTGAACTCGGCGGACTCAGGATAGCAATGCCTGCCACGTTCGCTGCGGCCGGTTTGGCGGGATGTTCAATGGCGGGCGTCTTGCCGACGTTCGGCTTTATTGCCAAGGAAACGTGGTACGAATCGGTCGGCCATATTGCCGGCAACGGGTTTCTGGCTGCGTCGATCTTGTCCAACATAGGATTGGTCGCGGCCGTGGGGTTCGTTTGTGTCAAACCGTTTTTCGGAGGGCGAACCGAAAGCACCCAGCATGCGCACGAGGGTGGTCCGGCGATGTGGGGGCCACCGGTCGTGCTTGGGATCGCTGGATTGGCGTTGGGGTTGTTGCCGACACGCATCAGCGAACTGTTGGCCACCGGAAGTGGTGCCATCGCGGGGCGAACGGTGTCCGTGCATTTAGCGCTGTGGCACGGAGTCAACGTGACGCTGCTGTTGTCGTTGCTGACGTTGGCGGGAGGGATCACGCTGTACTGGATCCTGCGTCGAGGGCAATTGCATCGGCTGAAACCGTACTTCTACTTTTTCGAGGGTGTCATTCAGTACGGGCCATCGCGGGTCTATCATTGGCTTCTGCGTACCGTCAATCAGTTCGCACGCGGTCAAACAGCGCTGCTGCAGAACGGCTACTTGCGATTCTACTTGTTCACGATGGTCGGCCTCACCGTTGCCAGTGTGTGGATGGCGTTGGGGGACGAATTGCGATCGCATCTGGAACCGATGCCACTGGATGTTCGCGGCCATGAAGTCTTGTTGGCCTGCCTGATTCTGGCCGCAGCGGTCGTGGCGGTTCGGGCGAAGACCTGGTTGCTCGCGGTCGGGGCACTTGGAGTCGTGGGTTACTGCGTCGCGGGGGTCTTTGTGTTGTTTGGTGCCCCGGATCTGGCGATGACTCAGTTCGTGATCGAAACGTTGACGGTGGTTCTGTTTGTGATGGCGTTTTCACGGTTGCCCGAATTTCGCCGTCTGTCAACTTCTGCCACGCGTGGCCGAGACGCCTTGATCGCCGTGGTGGCCGGCGCGACGATCACGGTGTTATTGCTGTTTGCCATGACCGTGCGTTCCAATCATCCCATCTCGGATTATTACCTCGCGCACAGCGTCTCCGAAGCACATGGTCGCAATGTGGTGAACGTGATTTTGGTGGACTTTCGAGCGCTCGATACACTCGGCGAAATCACCGTGCTGGCGATTGCGGCGATCGGTGTCTATTCGCTGTTGACACTGCGGCCGCCCAAACAGGCTGACGGAGAGGACGATGCTGCGGAAGGGACCGAAGAGTGCTCGAGGAAAGACGCTGCTGGGACGCAGTTGGACAGCACAGCCGGTCGCGCCGTTGACGCGGAGGGAGTTTGAACGATGGATTCCGTCATTCTGAAGACCGCCATTCGATTCCTGTTGCCGCTGCTGTTGTTGGCGTCCGTGTTTCTGTTTCTTCGCGGTCACAACGAACCGGGAGGCGGTTTCGTGGGCGGTCTGTTGGCCAGCGGTGCCATTGCGCTTTATGCAATGACACACAGTGCGGCTGCCGCACGGCAGGTCGTTCGGGTGCCGCCTCGCTTTCTGATTGGTGCGGGGCTGCTGTTTGCATTGGTCAGTGGAGTGGCACCGTTGTTCTTTGGCCGACCGTTTCTGACAGGGTTGTGGACCACGATCACGACCGAGGGGCTGGGGAAATTGCACATCGGAACGCCGCTGTTGTTCGACCTCGGCGTTTATTGCGTGGTAACGGGAGTCACGCTCGTCTTCGTTTTTTCACTCCTTGAAGAATAACCGGCATGGACATTCTCTTAGCGATCACCGTGGGCGGACTGTATGCGGCAGGCATTTACATGATGCTGCGCCGAAATGTGGTCAAGCTGCTGATCGGGCTCGGCCTGCTCAGCCACGCCGCCAACCTGCTGCTCTTCACAGCGGGTGGACTGGTTCGTGGTCGTGTCCCGGTGATTCCAGACGGGGAAACGCGGCCGCTGGTGATCGTCGCCGATCCGTTGCCCCAAGCCCTGATCCTGACTGCCATTGTGATCAGTTTCGCGGTGCTGGCGTTCGCTCTCGTGCTGATCTACCGCACCTACCAAACGCTGGGGACTGAAGATTTAGACGAACTGAAGGCGACCGACACATGAATGCTCAGGCTGTCGTGATTCTGCCGATCGCTTTGCCCCTGGCCACGATGGTGATGCTGCTGCTGTCGTTAAAATCCATCCCTGCGCAAAAAGTCATCGGCGTGGTCGGCTCGACGGGGCTGCTGCTGTCCGCCGCCACGCTGGCGTGGTTGGTGGACCGTGATGGGATTCTTGTGTTGCAAGCGGGGAACTGGCCGGCGCCGTTCGGTATCACGCTGGTTGCTGATCGGTTGAGTTCGATCATGGTGTTGTTGGCAGGCCTGATGGTTTTCGCAGTGTCGGTGTATTCGCTCGCATCGGTCAATGACAGACGCGTGAGTTTTGGATTTCATCCGCTGATTCAGCTGTTGCTGATGGGCGTTTGCGGCGCGTTTCTGACCGGCGATTTGTTCAATCTGTATGTGTGGTTTGAAGTCATGCTGATCGCTTCGTTCGTGCTGCTAACGCTCGGTGGCGAGCGAAGGCAGCTGGAAGGGGCGATCAAGTACGTCACGTTGAACCTGATTTCATCTGCCGTGTTTCTGGCGGCCATCGGGGTGATCTACGCTGCGACCGGAACGCTGAACATGGCAGACCTTGCTCTGAAACTTCGTAGCTTTCCTGACGAAGGCACCGTGTCCGTGCTGTCGATGCTGTTTCTCATCGCGTTCGGAACCAAGGCCGCTGTGTTCCCGCTGTTCTTCTGGCTGCCTGCGTCTTACCACACTCCGCCGGTCGCCGTGTCCGCGATCTTCGCCGGATTGCTGACGAAGGTCGGCGTGTATTCGCTGATTCGAGCGTTCACGCTGCTCTTTGTGACGGATCTGGAATTCACGCACAACCTGCTGCTGCTGATCGCCGGACTGACGATGGTGACGGGCGTGTTGGGAGCGATGGCGCAGAACGAAGTCCGTCGCATCCTGTCGTTTCATATCGTCAGCCAGATCGGCTACATGGTGATGGGGCTGGCATTGTTCACGCCGCTGGCACTGGCCGGTACCGTGTTCTACATCATTCACCACATCGTTGTGAAAACAAATCTGTTTCTGATTGGTGGGATTGTTGAGCAGCGGTTTAGAACTGGACGTCTGGATCGGATCGGTGGGCTCTATCGTTCGGCCCCGGTGCTGGCAACCGTGTTCTTTCTGTCTGCGATGTCGCTGGCCGGAATTCCGCCCCTGTCGGGCTTCTTCGCCAAACTGACGTTGATCCGAGGCGGGTTGGAAGCGGAACGTTACGCCATCGTTGTGGCTGCGCTGGTGGTGAGTCTGTTGACGTTGTTTTCGATGACAAAGATTTGGACCGAGGCGTTTTGGAAACCGGTGCCGGGGGATGCGATGACGAATGTGAATTTCCCAAGACGTTCGAGAGCAGGTCGAGCTTGCCTTTACGGACCGGCGATTCTGCTGGCGTCGGTCACTGTAGGGATCGGCGTCATGGCGGGTCCGGTGATGAATGCTTCGATGGCGACCGCCGAACAACTACTCGATCAAAACGCTTACATCCAAGCCGTGTTACCGGACGGTCCGACCGGTCAGGTGCCTGCCGTCTCTCGCGAAAGGACAAGTCCATGAAGCACTTCTTTTTCAATGTCTTTCTGGCGTTGGTCTGGGCACTGGCCAGCGGGCGGATCTCTCTGCTCAGCCTGACGATCGGGTTCGTCCTGGGGTACGGTGTCTTGTGGTTTGCACAACCGTTGATGGAGCCGTCTCGATACTTCCAGAAACTGCCAATCGCCATTCGGTTCTTGGGTTTCTTCATCTGGCAATTGCTGCTTTCCAATCTCCGCGTGGCCTATGACGTCATCACACCTCATTTGTACATGCGGCCGGGGATTGTTGCGGTGCCGCTGGACGCGACGACCGATCGGGAAATCACCTTGCTGGCGAATCTGATCACGCTGACACCGGGGACGCTGAGTCTTGATTTGTCCGAGGATCGCCGCACGCTGTATGTGCATGCGATGTTTGTGGATAGCCCCGACAGTGTCCGGGACAGCATCAAGAACGGTTTCGAACGACGTTTATTGGAGTTGATCCGATGATGCTGAACTGGTCTGCAAATCCTGGTGCCGCGGCCTCCTCGGTATTGGCATCGGCGGCAGGGGTGAACCTCACCGCTCAAATTTCGCTGGTGGTGCTGGTGATCGCTCTCGGCCTTTCGTTTCTGCGTCTGGTGCTAGGGCCATCGCTTCCCGATCGCGTCGTTGCACTTGATCTGGTCGCGTCGCTGCTGGTCGGGCTGATTGCCGTCAGTGCGGTGGAAACCGGTGACGTGATTTTTCTGCGGGTGGCGATGGTGGTGGCGTTGTTCAACTTTGTCGGGACGATCGGTTTTTGTTGGTATCTGCAACGAGGGACAGGGCAATGAACGACGTGGTGACGATCGTGTTGCTGATCACCGGCACCGCCTTTGCTTTGCTGGCGTCGGTTGCGGTGGTGCGAATGCCAGACCTGTACACACGCATGCACGGTGCGACCAAGAGTGCCACTCTGGGCGTCGGGTGCACGATTCTTGCCGCCGCTGTTCAATTCGCAGACATGGAAACGACGACCGTCGCCATTCTCGTCATCGGATTCATCTTCTTGACGACGCCGGTGGCCGCCCACATGATCGGACGCGCCGCCCACCAGCAAAACGTTCCGAAATGGAGCGGCACGGTTGTCGATGAATCACCGCTCGCGGATTCGGCAAACGAGGACCACGAAATGCGTTAGGGACCGCCTTCAAATAAGCGACCGTTTTAGCGGAACGGCGCGAGCGGCCTGTCGATTTAGTTCCTGGGGACGGTTGATTCGATTTTGGTTCCGGACGAGGCTTTTATGGTGCTATGCGGGGCATCCAGAGTCGTTGGTAAGCGTGTTGACGGGATCGTGGCGTTCGCTTGTGGCGGATTTCGTTCGAAATGCCCCCTATCTCCCCTAGTTTGCTGTTCCGAGCGATTGTGTCGCCGCGGCGGCGCGCAGCTTCGCCAAGTAACTCATGATTTTCTTCAGATTGAATCCGGTCGCCGCCCAGCGCCATTCTTGATTCACACCTGCGATACCTCGAAGCAGGAATCGCCGCATATCAAGCGTGCTCTTGATCACGGCGAAAGGCGTTTCACCGAAATGCTGACGACGAGAGTAAGCCTCTTTGGCTGCAGGCGTTTCCATTCGCGCACGCTGCCGACGTCGCGCTCCTTCATGCTCATCATGCATCGTCTCGCGACCACGTGGCGGGCCAGGCTTGCGACCACGTCGCTTGCCCGCTCGCTTGTCCGACGAGGTCGCTTCGCTGGACTCCTGGGACGATGCCTCGCTGCTGCTTGCCTCGTCTTTTGGCTTCACGTTCTTGCGACAACGCCCAGCCAGCGTGCAGCCCTCGCATTCAAAACAGGTGTAAACCTTTCGCTGCACCGGAGAGCCGTCGCCATGCGTCGTGTTCTCGGTCGTCCGATGTGAAAGCACTTTGCCTGCCGGGCAGTAATAGCAGTCGTTCGCTTCGTCGTACACAAACGCTGCTTTGTCAAATCGTTTGGTTTGTGGATTAACCGGCAACTGATCAATCTGATCGGCGGCAACGGGCTCAGTCAAATCCGAACGCTCGGCAGGGTTGTTCTCGCGATTGGTTTCGGCAAGCGGGCCAATCAGTTCGATCTGTTTTTCCTCAGCCGCAGTGAGGTTTTTGCCCGTCGTGTAAGCCGAGTCAGCCATGACTCGCTTAATGTCAATTCCAAAGTCGTTGGCCACACAGTCGACGATGGTGGCAAATTCGTGGTGTTCGACGTTGCCGATCAAGACGTCCGCCGCAACGATCAGGCCGCTCTGCGTTTCGGTCGTCGCCATCGGAGTAAAGTTGGCTGCGTAACCACCCTCCTTATTGGGAAGAATGCGACTGTCCGTGTCAGTCTTGGGTAACTGGGCGGGGCCCTTCGTCCCATTTTTCCTGCGGACTTCGTCCATCGCATTGACCGTCTCCAGATGAGCGGCCAGTTGTGAGCGGCGTGACTTCAAGTTGGCGACGGCGGCGGGGAGGCGGTCCGCCGAAACGTCCTGGCCGATGAGATCTTCGTCGCATGCGTCGTTGACTTCGAAGGTTTCCAGGGCCTCATCAATTTGCGCGTCAAGTTCTTCGAGTGCTTTGGCTAATCGTTTGGCCGTCCAAGTCTTGTATTTGTTGGCGTCAGCCAGGATGCGTGTGCCGTCGATGCACAGTTCCGAGAGATTGGCGATCCCCAGGTTGATCGCCAGCTTGACCATTTGTTTGAAGATGCCTTTGACTGCATCACTATTGTTTCGGCGGAAGTCGCTGATCGTGCTGTGATCGATGCGGCGACCGCTGCTAAGCCAGATAAAATCGATCGAATGCTTGAGTTCGTATTCAATGTTCCGGCTGGATCGGATTCGCCGAATCATGGCAAACAGCAGGATCTTTGCCATTACGCTGGGATGGATCGGCGGCTGACCGAATCCGCCGTTGTAGGCCGCCTCCCAATCAGTCCAGTCCATCTGATCGAGAATCTCGTCGACCAAGCGAACGGGATGATCCTGAGGGATGAGTTCCTCCAGGGCGGTGGGAATGAGGACCAGTTGCCCGCGTGGTGTAGGAGCTTCCTGCCAATAGCTGGTCTTGGGTTGTCTCTGGCTCACTGGGCAAGCCTCCCTGCGTGAGAAGTGAATCGCGACGACGATCCGCCAAGAATAGCAAACATCGTGACGATGCCTACTAAGCCACCTCCCCTCGTTTTGTGGATACACTAAACCGACAGGCCGCGAGCGGCCTGTTGATTTAAGCCCGCATGCGTTAGCAAGGCCACGCGGCGCCCCTCGCTCACGCGTCGGGCTAACGTCATCGCGTTGATTTCGGCACATCGACTAAACCGACAGCCCGCGAGCCGTCCGGTTTGTCCTTGAAAGACCGGAGGGCTTGCGCCCTGCCGCTGAAACCTGGCAAAACACATGAAAACAATGCTTCACAGCGTTGCCGACGCGGGTAGCACGCGATCATCTGTCGTTTCGTTCAATTCTGACACGCGCCCGATGCGGGGCGGTGGAACGGTTGGTTGTTTGGCGACCGTGTTTCAGTATAGTCTGATTCATCCATTCGATTTCGCGTGTTGGCACGACCAGCGAGCGGATTTCCGGCCAACGCGATCAACAGCGTCATGCAGAAAACTCTACGCGACTACTTGCAACGTATTCTCAACGCCCGTGTTTATGATGTGGCGGTGGAGTCGCCGCTCGAGCGTGCCGCAAAACTGTCCGCGCGGCTGTCCAACCACGTCTGGCTGAAACGAGAGGACACGCAGCCTGTGTTCAGTTTCAAGCTGCGCGGCGCCTACAACAAAATGGCACGCCTGTCGTCCGAGGAGCTAGAACGAGGCGTCGTGTGTGCCTCCGCAGGCAACCACGCACAAGGCGTCGCGTTCAGCGCCCGGCGACTCGGGTGCCGCACTGTGATCGTGATGCCTGTCACGACACCGAAGCTGAAATCGGATGCGGTGAGAGCACTCGGCGGCAACGTGGTGCTGTACGGAGAGAGCTATTCTGATGCCCATGACCACGCACTCGAATTGGCCGAGAGTCAGCAATTGGTGTTCGTTCATCCGTTCGACGATCCCGACGTGATCGCCGGGCAGGGAACGATCGGGATGGAGATTTTGCGTCAGCATCAACATCCGATCCACTCGGTGTTTGTTGCCATCGGGGGTGGCGGACTGATTTCGGGTGTCGCGGCGTACATCAAAGCCGTTCGGCCCGAAATCAACGTCGTCGGCGTTCAAATGGAGGACTCCGATGCGATGATTCGCTCGGTTCGCGAGGGCAAGCGAATCAAGCTGGACGACGTCGGACTGTTTTCCGACGGCACCGCGGTGAAGCACGTCGGTGAAGAAACGTTTCGGCTGACCCGAGAGTTGGTCGATGACTTTGTCACCGTCGATAGCGATTCGGTCTGTGCGGCGATCAAGGACGCGTTTGAGGATACACGCAGCATCTTGGAGCCCGCCGGGGCGATGGGAATTGCCGGCATGAAAAAGTACGTCGCTCAGCATCAATTGACCGACGAAACGGTTGTCGCCATCACCTGTGGTGCAAACATGAACTTTGATCGTTTGCGGTTCGTCGCCGAGCGAGCGGAGGTCGGTGAAGAACGGGAAGCTCTGTTTGTCGTCACGATCCCGGAAGAACGCGGCAGCTTCAAACGACTGTGCGAAGTGATCGGACATCGCAGCGTGACGGAATTCAGTTACCGCATGGACAATGCAGAACAAGCTCACGTGCTGGTGGGGCTGGCAACCACCGACCGGAAAGAAGCCGAAGCGATCCGCTCGGATCTCACCGACCAAGGATTCGCATCCATCAATTTGGTCGACGATGAACTTGCCAAGCAGCACGTCCGTTATATGGTCGGCGGGCGGAGTCACCACAGCGAAGACGAGCAGTTGTACCGATTCGAATTCCCTGAGCGCCCCGGTGCGCTGATGCGATTTCTGTCCCACATGCACCCCAATTGGAATATCAGCCTTTTTCACTATCGCAATCAAGGCGCTGATTACGGCCGCATTCTGGTCGGCATCCAGGTTCCCAAGAACGACCGCGATGCGTTCAAAGACTTCATCAGCAACCTCGGTTACCGCTGCGCCGAAGAAACCCAGAATCCGGTCTATCGTTTGTTCCTGCGTTGACGGTCCGCTTCAAGCAGGCGTACGGACCAGACCGCCTGCCGCCGCTTTGTCACCGCGCCGACACGCGGTCAAGGCGATCAAGTCGTAGCCGGTGGCAGGTGGTTGATCGGCACCCTCAAGCACGACGTGACCGGGACCGCCCCTGCATTGTGTCGTGGCTCGCCATCACTAAAATCGACGGACGTCTAGCCCTCTCACTCACAGGACTGAAATTTTGTTAGCTGGCCGCCAGACACACAAGCGACTCCGATGCATTTAAATCGAATATTGGGCACGATTGCTGCAATCTGGGGAGCCGGTGGTGCCATCGCGATCTTGGCGTACGCGGTGGTCCGAATGGTTGGGCATACGAGAGACGCATTCATGACCCCATGGAGTCTTTGGCACTATTTGGTGCTGGTCTCGTGGGCCGTGTTCATGGCATACAGCGAAGGTTATCGGGGTTTTCAACGGGGCTATTCACCGCGTGTCGCGGCCCGCGCCTTGTATTTGCGCCGGCGTTCGACCCTGTCGCGGTTGCTGCTGGCACCGTTGTTCTGCATGGGTTTCTTTCACGCACCACGCAAACGCAGGATCACGGTCTTCGTGCTGTTGATTCTGATTGCGTCAATCGTTGTCTGCTTTCAGTTTATTCCACAGCCCTGGCGAGGCATTTTGGATTTCGGTGTCATTATCGGGCTCAGTTGGGGCATCATCACCACTTTGCTATTCTTGGCCAAGTTTTGGATGTTGCCCGAAGTGCCGTTTGATGCCGAGGTTGTTGAACCCAGTGGACCGTAAATAGAAATTCCAGCAGAGGGCGTCCATTGAGCACATCCATCGCAGCAGGGTTTTCAGTCGCTGGACATTCACGGAACCAGCGGAGAAGAATTTGTCCACGAATAGCACGAATGAGTTTCTCACGGCGCGACTGGCGTCGGTCGGCGGGATTGAAAGCGAAACGCGCATACCTCCGTTGTTGCACCCACCAAGAAAGCGTCCATTTTGTTGTGACGCGTGCGTGGGCAAGGTAGGATGTGGGCTGCGCGACTGAAGTGCCTCTGCAAAGCGGTGTGCTGAAGACGTGCTGCCTCCCACCTTCGCCAGGTAATCCCCTCCCCATCCAACCCACCTCGGAAAATGGCCATGCCCTCCTTTCCCACCCGCCGCTCGTTCCTGAAGTCAGCTGCCGCAGGTAGCACAGCAATCGGCTTGAACGCCCTTCACTATTCGCGTGTCTACGGTGCGAACCGACGACTGGGGATCGCCAGTGTCGGAACCGGCGGCAAGGGCTGGAGCGACTTGAACGGTGTGGCCGCTAGTCCTGATGTCGACGTCATCGCGCTGTGCGACATCGACAGCTCCGCCAAGCATCTTGGCCAAGCGGCACAGAAGTACCGATCCGCACGACAATACGACGACTGGCGAAAGCTTCTTGATGATTCAAGTGACATCCACGGTGTGCTGGTGTCGACACCCGATTTCATGCATGCGCCGATTTCGTTGGCCGCCATGCACCTCGGAAAACACGTATTCTGCCAGAAACCTCTGACGCACACCGTCCACGAAGCGAGGCAGATGCGAAAGGCCGCCGCGAAGTTCAACGTCACGACGCAAATGTGCAATCAGATTCAATCCCATTCCGCGTATCGCACGGCGGTGCACATGGTGCACACGGGTATGATCGGAAAGGTCAAGGAAGTCCATTCGTGGCAAGGAGGGCAACCGTCCTGGCCCAGGAACATCCCCAGACCAAAGGGCAGCGATCCCGTACCCGAGCATGTCCGCTGGGACCTTTGGCAGGGTGTTGCATCAGAGCGTCCCTTCAAGCTTGAAATGTATCACCCGTTCAATTGGCGTGGTTGGCAAGCTTACGGGACCGGACAACTCGGCGATTTCGGATGCCACATTTTGGATCCCGTTTTCAAATCGCTCAAGCTGACGTCACCCACCAAGCTCACGGTGGAGGCGCCGACACTGCTTGCAGAGTCATGGACCGATCGCGCGACGGTTTATTACGAGTTCCCAGGCACCGAGTATACGGCCGAACCCACGCTGCGCGTCACGTGGTACGACGCGGCGGGTGTGTTGCCGCCGCGAGAGAAGCTGGGGGATGTCCCCGCGAACTATCAGCTCCCCAAGGCAGGCTCGGTTCTTGTCGGCGAAAAAGGTTCGTTGGTCATTCCGCACGTGGCGATGCCCACGATTTTTCCCGAAGAGAAATTTCCTGCGAAGGAATTACCTGTCATCGATGGAGTCGACCACTACACGCAGTGGGCCGATGCCTGCATGGGCAACGGGAAAACGACCTCCCACTTCGACTACGCCGGACCGCTGACCGAGACCGTGTTGTTGGGAACCATCGGCATTCGATTCCCGGGGCAAGAGCTTGCGTGGGATGCCGACGCTCTCACGATCACCAACCATGCTCAGGCGCAAGAGTGGGTCACCAAGCCTTATCGAAAAGGCTGGGAACCAACCTGGATCTAGTGCTCCCTCAACTCTCAGATTGAGGAAGCCGCGAAGAAGCGGGACAGGTTGTGACTGACGGAGCGATGAATTGACCAGTGAGCCCACCGATGGCAGCGCGAATCCACGGATTTTTGGCACCCTGTCATCCGTGGGTTCGCGCTGCCATCGGTGGGTATTGTTTTTGATCGTTCGCCCGCTTACCGCTGTGGTAACTTTGGTGGTGACACCGTTCGCTCGGCGAGATACTCCTGCACCGCGGCGGCAAGGCTCGCACCGACCGCCCGGTAACCCGTTGTCGTGCTCTTCGGTGAGTTCCAAATCGTTTCCAAGCACAAACTCACGGTGTCCGCGTTTCCATTCATGCTGACCCAATTGGCGCTGATCTGTCGCCAAAGCGGGTGATAACTCGAGCCGGTCACTTTGGGGTGACGACTCATCGGGATCATGGGCTTGATCTTGCTAATCTTTGCATAGGCAAGATCAATGAACCGGTCGCGTAGACGGATCATCGGTTCGTCGATGAGCTCTCGCGGCAGGATGTAGAAAAAACTGGGGTCGCCGGGAGCGGGATTGTGCAGGTCTAGAAAGACATCCATGCGGTCTTCTGCAATCAAGTCCGTGACCATTCGCTGCGCCGCCCGGGTCTCGTTCCAATGTGGCTTGGGTGACCAGTCGCGATTGTGGTCGTGCGGAAGTGCGTTCTTGCCGCCGTTGCCGGTCGCGGTGTTGTCCACGTCCATGATGGGGATGACATAGATGTCGGCATGCTGCCGGAGCCATGCTGCATTCTGATCGTCACCGGTGATCCATTCTGCGAACCCCTGAGCCACCCAGCTTGAACCGCTCTCCCAGGCATGTTGACGAGCCTGGACCCAGACGCCGAACCGATCTTTCGACTCCCGCTGGCCCTCTCGCACATGAAGCATTGGAACCGGGCGTCCGGCGCGGGAACGACAGAGCACCGTGGCAGTTGCATGAGATGAACGTTCGCCGACGTCTCGCACGAACTTCTCGGCGGTCTTGGGTGTGTAGGGCGGACCCCAGGCGACATACAGTGACGCCGCATTCGGTTTGAGCGTGTAGATCATCCACTCGCCCTGACGTTCGCCCGGGGCCGTGTGTTGCCAAGACTCCCCATCGATCGAATAGGTCGCCTGAGCCGGCATCGCCCACGAAGCTGCCAACGGTTTTTGCTTTGCGATCGCAGCACTCGATCCGCGCAACCGCAACGTGATCTCTTCGTCGACTTCGATCCCGTCAATCCGGAAATACCACCAACAGGGCCAACCCCGTTCGGGATCTCCCCCCGGCGCGAAACTTACACTTCGCTCTCGTTCGTCGATTTCGACGTCACGAACCGAAGCTCCTTCGAAATCGGCGACAACGACCAGCGGTTCATCGGCTCGGCATCGATGAGATGCCCCCGAAAGGCAAGCGACTGCCAGCAAGGCAACAAACGCTCGGTGATTCATGGGATACTTCGGTTTGAATGTAAAACTCGCATGAAGACGACTTCATGACGGGCACGAACGATTCCCAACAAGATACCCGAATCATCGTGGTCCCAGGCGATCCCCTGGCCCGCAATCGGTGCTGGAACCGTCGCGACATGTTTGAGTTCGCGATCGTCGGCCGGCACGTCCAGGACGTAGAGTTCCGCGTGGTCATGTCCGGTCACGAACAGTCGTCCATCTGGGCCGAACGCGCCACCGGAATTGCTATTGGGCAGAAAACGTTGAATCACCGATTCGCTGAACGACCACTCGCCTGTCTCGGTCCAGTCGTCGTCATAGCGCACCAGCTTGGTGCGGCGAGTTACCGTTCGTTCTGGTGGTGCGGGCTTTCCAGTAAGTGCTTCTTCAACAGATCGTCACCGTAGTCGTTGCCTGGTTCGCGAAACACGGTGTGAATGTGGTTGACGGGGCCGGAGTTGCGTCCTGGAGGATAGTGGTTGTCAAACTCGATGATCACCGTGGGGCCGTGGATTCGGTAGTAATAGGGCTTGCCCTCGGCCGTGCCGGCCCAAGCAAAATGAATCTTGTCCAAGCCGGATTTCAAGATTCGATCCAATTGGAGATGAGCGATGTTGTGCTCGTAGTTATGAACGTATTCGTCAATCAGAGACATCAACAGGCGTCGCTGGGCGGCATTCAGCTCCGACGCCGGCAAACCCGTTGGCGTCTTTAACTGATCCCCGCGGGTCGGGCCGGTGATCACGTCACGGGGGGCCACAGTGTCAATGATTGCTTTGGCTCGCTGTTTTTCGGTCAGCGACTCGAAAAGCCGTTTCCCTTTCTCGTCTTCCGCGTTTTGAACCATCCAGCCCGAGTACGTGCCCTCGGGCAGCCTGGCAGGATCCGAGCCCATGAATGCCGGTCGGACTGAAACCTCATCGCCAACGACCGTGATGTTGAGCGCGAGGTGATGCCCGTCGAGTTGCCACCCCCACGAATCGTCCTTCGCGGGATCGCCGAAGATGCCGATCCAGTAAAGGTCATGCCCAAACATCGGTGTATTGTTGGGGCGACGCTGCTCAGCCAGGCTCTTGAGGATCTCATCAAGATGCATGATCCCTGTTGTTTTCAGATAGCCCTGACTACTGAGGGTGCTTTGCAGCAATTGATGTGCGAGCGTCCGTTGTTCCGGTGACATCTCCTTGAAGCTGACCCCTTCCCGTTTAAACGAAGTTGCCGGGAGATTGCTCCATGCTCGACGTTCTTTATCGTCGAGCGGGAACATGGCCTGCTTTCGCAGTTCCGGACTGAGCCCTTCGAGAAAGGCAACCGCGGACTGGCGCATCTCGGTGACGGGAGCCTTGTGTTTCTCCTCAGTCTCCTGAGCTTGTGCGACTGTGATGCTGAGTAAAAGGCAGGTGGCGACGGCGAGCAGTTTCATATTCAGATTCCCTTGAGGCGTGGTCTCAGAAATGAGACCTAAATCGCTTCGGCAAAATGCAAGTGTATTCGAAAAGACTTCGGCGCTTCATCATACTCCGCCCCGAGTCGTCGCACATCCGCTGTCGCGACTCGCGTCGGGTTACAATTTCTTCAAATGACGTGACTTCGTTCTCGCGGCATTCGTACAACGCCGAATGAGGACTCAGTACATGCGACCATTTACCTCTGACAATGAACACCAAAACTTACCCACCAAATATCGAGAACCACACCGTGCCGTTCCCCCAGCCTGTCCGGTTACAACTTTTCGATGCCGTATTGGCCAACTCCTACTCCGTTTCCGCTCAGCCTGTCATGCGAATGATCCTCCTGTCCATGGCGATACTCGCCTCGACTGCCACCAGCGTCGGGGTGGACAATCCGGCCAAATCTCCCGGTGAAAAAGAACAAGCGTTTGCCGGGGATGGTGGGCGAGGGAGTGAACAGCGATTACCCGGCGGCTCAGCGGGGCCTCCGATCTGCCTGAGCGCAACCGACCTGTCGATCGCCACGGGCCAACCTTCGCAAGTGCTCATGTCGAGCGGCTCCACGCACATCCCGGTATGGTCATTGTCGGGTTCCACGGTGGGGCAGTCGGTCGCCGGACTCGTGTCGGGCTTACCGAGCGGTTGCGCCGCCGTGAAGGTTGAGATCGTTGTGACCACGACGGATGAGTCGACGAGCCCGATCCATGGTGATGTCTATCGATGCCACCTCTCGCAGATGGTGGAGGATGCCGCCTTCACGTCCCGGTATGTGCTGGGAACGCCCGTGCGAACGGCACTGCCGTCCGCACCGCTGTACACGCGGACGATCGTCTTGGAGTCCTACTATCCGGTGGATCCGAACGCGCCCCTGTGGGTGCGCATTCAGCGGGAGCCGGGCGATCCCGCCGACTCGTTCACCCACCCCACTGGCCTGGCAATGGTCAAGGTGACGCCGCTGAACGCTCTGCCAAAGCCGCGGGTCGTGCAGGACGTCAGCGGCTATAACTCATGGCCGATGATTCAGGCCATCGGAGAGAAGCTGGTCTGCGTGTATAGCCGAGGCTCGGGGCATACGATCGCCGAAGATGCGCGCGCTGTTTACGCCCGCACGTCCATGGACAACGGAAAAACGTGGACGGCGGAAACAGTTGTCGCCGACACGCCCAACGGCGGCGAGGTCGCCATCGGGAAGGGCCTGGATTCCACAGGGGCGATGTTCCTCTGGGTGCGTCGAATCGGATCGGAGTGGAACCACGACCTTTACCGCAGCACCGATGGCGTGACGTTCTCGCTCGTGGCAACCCCGAAGCTCGACGTGATGCCCATCCAGATCACCGACATCTTCAACGTCCCCACCGTCGGGCTCATGGCACTGTGGTTTGCAGGGAATTACGGTGATAATGGCCCGAGTCACTCGTGGGGCACGCTGACCAGCAGAGACGATGGCGCAACTTGGGCACAGACCACCATCGAATCCGGGCTGACCAAACCGCAGTGGCCGACCGAGCCCTCTGCTGTCTATCTTGGCGACGGAAGGATTCTGGCAGTTGCACGGACCGAACAGGGAGGCATTTCGACGGCGCGATCTCAATTCCAAATGGTCTCGACTGATTTTGGTGCCACGTGGACGCGGACGCAAACAAACATCGGCGAGGTCCTCGCTTCGACGCCCAGCCTGATCCTCGACGCCGAAACCGGTTTGCTGAGCAACTACTACTACCAGCGTGGGCGAGGGATCCTTCGTCGTCGAGTCGTCGATCCAGACGACGTGTTCGACAATCCGCTCAAATGGCCCGATTCGGAAGCCGTCGCCACGGGCAGCCGGATCACCTTCGACGCGGGTAACGTGAACGCCACCGCGATCGGGGACACCCACTACCTCGCCTTTTACTCTGGCGAGGCTTCTGACACGGCAGTCTTGGTATCAGTGCTTCCGGCACCGACTGCGGGAGATTAGCTTCTCGACGTCCGGTGTCTCGATGGACCGCACAAGATGCGTGTCGACCGGGGCCGTGTCCGCGTCGCACGTCCCCGTCGCACGTTGCTTCGTTCGTCGTGTTCTCTCTTCCCTTCATTTCGACGTCGTCTTGCTTAGATACGTTGTCAATGGACTGCTCGATGTTGTATTTTGGCTTCAATCCGCACGGCAATGACCGCCATCTGTTCATGCGAAAACGCAGCTCCATCAAACGTTGCAAATCTCGCGTCTCCTGATTCCCCTCGGATTGTCGCGTCAGGTTTGTCAATGGCACATCGTTTGCGTATGAGCCTCGCATCGATGAAGCGAATCGATCCGCCACCCCTGGCAGACGCGGCTTATCGAAAAAAATGAGCATAGGAGTGCCACCGTGAAACTTGAAAACAGTGTCACCGTGGTTGAAAAACAGTCAGCCGAACCGACGTGGTCCGAGGATCCTTGGGATCGGGTGAAAACGGCGATCATTCAGCGGCGGCCGCATTTGGAGTCGCGCGACATGAAGACGTTGCCGCGAAATGTGAAGGCAAGCAGTCAGGGAAACGATTTAAGCGAACGTAAGTGAACGAGGGATGTCCGATGAGAACGGATGGGTTTGATATTTTCGGTGCCAGCGACATCGGCAAAAAACGTGAGGAAAATCAAGATCATTTCATGGTTGCCGATTTACGGCGTCAGCTTACCGTTCGGCAAACGGACATTCCGGAAAAGCAAAACGCGGAACTGTTCGGGTGTCAGCAAGGAAGCATCATGGTCGTCGCCGACGGCATGGGGGGGCATCAGAGCGGCGAACAAGCGAGCCATACGGCAATCGAAGCATCGGCAAAATACGTGCTCGATATGATGCATTGGTTCCTGAAACTCTCGGCCGACGACGAGCAAGAGTTTCTCGACGAATTGTCGGATTGTTTGAAGTCGGTGCAAAAGAAAATTTGGTCCGCGGGTGGACCCGGCGGGCGACGCATGGGGACCACCGTGACGATGGCCTATCTGTTGTGGCCGCGGATGTTCGTCGTTCATGCCGGTGACAGTCGGTGCTATCTGCTCCGCAATGGTCAGTTTCAACAGCTGACAACGGACCATACCATCGCCCAACAGTTGATTGATTCCGGCGGCATGTCACCCGACGATGAGGCTGTCAAGAACTGGCGACATGTGCTTTGGAATTGCGTTGGCGGGAGTGAAAAACAGGTTCGTCCGGAAGCGGTTCGATGCCGCCTGCAACACGATGACGTGCTGGTTTTGTGCAGCGATGGCCTGACAGGGATGTTGAATGACGAAACGATTCGTCTGATCATTTCATCGGCTGACAACAGCGAGCAGGCCGTTGGCCGTTTGATCGACGAGGCCAACCGTGCAGGAGGCGAGGACAATATCTCAGTCATCGTTTGCCGAATTGATCGACCGGACGATTGTGATAACGACCAATCGGTCGGAGCGTTCGACACAACCATCGTGTAGGCAACAAAGGTGTCAGGACTCTTTTTCTGCCTTTTGCTTAGCTAGCTGCTTTTTCCGGGGCCGTCCTCGGGGGCGCAGCGTGGACTCCAGGTCAAGACGTCTCGCGATTGACTCGACCCACGTTTCATCGCCGTAGGGGCTTCCGCGTCTGACGCTCCACCGAATCGCTTTCAGTTCGTCCTCGGTGAGTGGTTCGTTGACCCGTTGTGACCAATTTGGCAAACGTGCAATCGGCCAGGGCGACAGAAGTTTTGGTTCGGGCTCACGCTTGGCGAGCCAACGGGCGAGTGATCCCCATTTCCAATCCTCTGCTCGATCGACCAAGTTCGCCCGTAGAGCATTTCGCTCCACATACCTGCAGACTGTGAAGAAATGTTCGTCATCTTGCATCGGAAAGCTCTTGAATCTTCCCTGGTAGATATGTCCTTCACCGGCACTGCCATAATGCGCATGCAGGCGCATGGTGTGTGTCAGAGAAACCCACCGCAAGAAGTTGCTCATTCCGCCATCCTGGGTCGGGCTGAGCACAAAGTGCCAATGGTTTGGCATCAATTGGTAGGCAAGGATTTGACAGGGGTAAAGACTCAGCCCGTCGGCAAGGATCCGCTCAAAGGCGTCGTAGTCCTCTGGTTTATGAAAAATATCCGCGCGAGCGTTCCCGCGGTTCAGCGCGTGATAAATGCCACCGGCTTCGTCAGCACGTTTTGGTCGTCCCATTGCGATAGCCTAACAGATCTGAATGACCGAAAAAAAGAGTCCTGACACCTTTTGTCCTGACACCTTTTGTCCTAAATGCTGTTGTCGTCTTCGATGTGGGTTATGTTAGTCGCACGAATCAACGACGAATCCAATCCATGCGTTGGGGCGAACCAGTTTGAAGTAGCGATTGTGGTCGCAATATACAGTCCGCTACGTGTGGGTCGGTCCAGAATGCATCCTGGTGTCGAGAACAACACGCGAGTTTTGAACCGGTGACCGCGCACTGCCCGCCTCAATATGGAGTCTTCTGATGTCTGCCTATACTGCCGAAGTGATTGGAACCATGATGCTGATCCTGTTCGGCAACGGCGTGGTGGCGAACGTTGTGCTCGCCCGCACCAAGGGTAACGATGGCGGCTGGATTGTGATTGCCGCCGGTTGGGGCATCGCTGTGTTCATCGGGGCATTCTGTGCCAGTGAGTTCAGCGGGGCACACCTCAACCCGGCAGTGAGTGTCGCGATGGCCGCAGCCGGAAAACTGAGCATTGTTGACGCTGGTTATTACGTCGTGGCTCAGTTCATTGGTGCGATGCTGGGAGCGGCACTGGTCTATTTGTTCTATCGCGAACACTTTAACGTCACCGAAGACGCTGATTCGAAACTGGCGTGCTTTTGTACCGCCCCGAACATTCGCAAGTCAGGACAAGCGTTCTTTTGCGAAGTTGTCGGCACTTTCGCATTGATCCTGCCCATTTTTCTGATGGCGAAACCGAGTCTGATTCAAGGCGAAGCACCGTCCGATTCCGACCCGGTGTTGGGGCTTGGTTCACTCGGATTGCTGCCCGTTGGGCTGCTCGTTTTCGGAATCGGTTTGTCGCTCGGCGGAACCACCGGCTATGCGATCAACCCGGCTCGTGACCTGGGGCCGCGTCTGGTGCACGCCCTGCTACCCATCAAGGACAAACGCAATAGCGATTGGGGCTATGCGTGGGTCCCCGTGATGGGGCCATTGCTGGGAGCGGTGTTGGCAGCGCTGCTGTACCGCTTCGTGTTGTCGAGTTAGCCTTGCCCGTTTTACGTTCGAATTGAAACAGAGTCGGCCACGAGCCAGTGGCCCACCGCTTAGACTTCAACATCATCATAGGTCTTTCGCTTCATGTTCCATCGATGCTACTTCGTCACGTCACTCGTATTCGGATTGACGCTTTCGCTCTCGGTTTCACCCGCGTTGTCTCAGGATGGCGGAGGCGGGGAACTCGGATTGAATGCGGTGAAATGCGACGGTGACTATCAACATCATTTACAAGGCGTTTGTACCGACGACGCGGCGGCGGTCTTCTGGTCCTTCACCACCGAACTGGTGAAGACCGATCGACAGGGCCGAGTCCAAAAATCAATCCCTGTCGCGAACCACCATGGCGACCTGTGTTTCAAGGATGGAAAGATTTATGTCGCGGTGAATCTCGGACGATTCAACGATCCCAAAGGCAACGCGGACTCGTGGGTGTATGTCTACGATGCCGATTCGCTGGATCTCGTGGCCAAGCACGAAACACAGGAAGTGTTTCACGGTGCGGGCGGGATCGGCACGACGAATGGCCACTTCTATGTGGTGGGTGGACTGCCCGACGGTGTTGAGGAAAACTACGTCTACGAATACGACGCTCAATTTCAGTTTGTGAAAAAGCACACCATCCAAAGTAAGTGGACACACCTGGGCATCCAAACCGCCACGTTTCACGACGGAACCTGGTGGTTCGGTTGCTACGGATCACCGGCGATTCTGTTGACGACCGATGCCGACTTTAATTTAATCGGACGCCACGAGTTCAATTGCTCGCTGGGAATCATCGGAGTCGGTCCAGGCCGGTTGATGTTTGCCAAAGGCCCACGGAATGCCGCCGGCCGCCACTTGGGGTCGCTGCATCTGGCGCGTCCGGATGCGAACCGAGGACTTGTGGAAGTGTCCACTGTGGCCGTGACTGAACAGAGGCCACCGCAAGGCGTCACGCCCGGAATCGAAAAGCCACTCCTGATCGCTCCTCGGCCTGGCAACGGCCGCAACAGCGAAGGCGATTTCATCCAGCTCAAGGACGGACGTCTTCTGTTGGTGTACTCGAAATTCATCGGTACCGGCGACCACGCGCCCGCCGAACTCGTGGGGCGATACTCGTCCGACGGCGGCAAGACATGGAGTAGCGATGATGTACCGATCATCGCTCGCACCGATCGAGACGCGAATCTGATGTCCGTCTCGCTGCTGCGATTAGCCGATGGCCGAATTGCACTGTTCTACGTTCGAAAGTACGACAGCCCGGATGGCTCGAAGTATCCGTATCTCGATCAGATCCTAATGCGGACCAGCACCGACGAAGGTCAGACCTGGTCCGAACCGACGTACGTCGTGCCGGAAAACCAGCCTGGCTATCGCGTGCTGAACAACGACCGCGTGATTCAACTCAAGAGCGGTCGTTTGGTCGTGCCGCTTGCCGTTCACTATCTGCCGGGTTGGCCGGGGTTTCAAAGTTCCGCTGACATGGTTTGCTATTTGTCCGATGATCAAGGCAAGTCGTGGCGGGCCAGCACCAGCACGCTGAAATCAGACTTGCTGGCTCAGGAACCGGGCGTGGTGGAATTGACCGACGGAAAGCTACTGATGTTTTGCCGCAGTCGCGATTGTCAGTTGGTCGCACACAGCGAAGATGGCGGCGACACGTGGTCGCCGCTAACGCGATCCACGATCGCCCAGCCCACTACGTCGCCCGCTTCGATCGAGCGAATTCCTGAGACGGGAGATTTGCTGCTTGTGTGGAACAACGGCAACGACCCGCTGGCAGCCATCAAGCCGGTCGGCCGTCGTCCGTTCAGCGTTGCCATTTCCAAAGATGAAGGGGCCACTTGGCGGCATGTTCAAAACATCGGTACCGATCCGCAGGGCTGGTACTGCTACACCGCGATCGAGTTTGTCGACGACCATGTGCTGCTGGCCCACTGTGAATTTCCCGGACTGAATTCGCTTCAGGTCACACGCATGCCGGTCAGTTGGCTCTACAACTCAAACGAAGACCCGCAGTAAAACAAAGGGGTCAAGTAAAACAAAGGGGTCAGGCCTCTTTGTTGCGGGATCTGCCCGGGACATCAAAGAGGCCTGACCCCTTTTTAATAGTGCGACTTCATCAAGTCGATTCCCGGCTGCATCGCATCCCGCCATTGTTGCTCAACTTCCGGGGTGAATTTTGGATCATGCTGCTCGACGGCACTACACAGTGCGTCGATCCACAGTTCGTACATCGGGGGCGGGATGTCTAAATGATCACGATCATGACGAACGGCTAATTGTTCAACTTCCTCACGAACTCGCGATTGACCTTGGCTGAACATGATCATGACCAGCAAGGATTCACGCAGCATCAACTTCTGATGCGGAAAATCCGTATGACGAAATTTGGATGCCACTTCCGGCGAACTCGCCATGAACGTTTCGTAAAACGAATCCACGAACTCGCCACCGTGCATACAGCGATGGTAGCTGGCCGTCACTGGGTCAAGGTTATCCGGGATCATGTTTCACTCGGCTGTTGTTTTAGAACGACTTGCACGACCGTCGCCCCCGATTCAATTGCCTGGCGAACCTACGACGGCGAAGCGTAAGAGCCGGCCAGCAAAAATGGCAAACCCAAAGCTACGATTGTAGCCAAGTCCACCAAATCGCGAGTGCCGTAGACCGGTTCAACGCAATCATTTTTTGCGCCGACGATGCGCAGTTGCAATTGGTCGGGTCTGCCGTTTTTCCTTTTTTTCCTCGGACGATGACATGCAGCAAAACAGCTTCCTAAGCGCGTTGTTCGAGCTGAATGGCTTTGGGGAACAGCACGTTGTTCTCTTTGTGAATGTGTTGGTGCATGTCTCGTTCAAGTTGCGCCAGTGAATCGAGCATGGCGCGGTAGGTGTTGCAGGCCCACTCGGGCGGCGTGTAACCGTCGGTGGAATCATTGAGGATCGCCAACGCGTTTCCGGCTTGATCGTGCTCGTGTTCCATTTGTCGGATGGGATTGCCGACGCTGCCGCAGTGAGATTCCGGACGTTCGGTGGCTGCTTCTAACTGACGCACCATCGGAAACAGGATCTTCTCCTCCTTCATCATGTGCGGTTCGAGTTCCGCCTTGAGAGCCACAACGGCTTCGCGAGTCTTCAGCAGCCGTGGCTCCTTGTCGCCGTGAACGCGGGCGACTTTCTCGGTCATGAAGTCCAAACGCGGCAACTCTTCCCTCAAGTACGCGTGGTGCGTGGTTTCGATGTGATCGGCCAGCTCCGTCAGGCTCATCGCGTCGGCGTCGACACTGTTGTCGTCATTCAGCAGTGCAAACAGACCAGTTCACAGGCCTGAGTCAATTTGTAGAAGCCCAGCATCGGGCTGTGGTCAAACGACTGACGCAGCCGTTGAGGCGAAGGTCGCGTGGCGAAGGATTTGGGTGCAATCATGGTTCTATGCCGGTTGTAATTCTTCTTTGGGGCCACAGAAGTAAAACTCTGCGTCCGCAAACGGAGTCCACCGGCGAAGCAACTCGGTGGTGACAAACCCGACGTCGTCACACCTCTTGTTTTCGACATCGCCGTCGAGCGGCAGCGGCGTCACTCCGATCCCGCCGGCATAAGACAACTGGTCGGCCGTCGGCGTTTTCAGGGTTGATCGTGAACTCGCCACAGGGCGGTCCGACCTGCACGTGATGCCCTTCTTCAACTGCATCGTGCAAGTGACTCGATATCAAACCTTCGGGTGCATCTTCGGCAAGTTTTCCTTCGCGTTTGACGCGGATGCGGAAGTGCGGCTCGCCGACTCGATCGGACAGGCTGTGTTTTGCGGCGACCAAAGGCGTGTTTTCCTTGACGATTCGGACGGTCTTTTCGCTCAGCATGTCGTTGATTTCCACAGGGAATTGGGGCAGGAAGCTGCGAATCTCTAAACCTACACCAAAGGGTATATGGTGGAGGGTTCACGTCAACGTGTAGGTTGTTGTCCAGCCAAATTTCATGGTAGAAGGCGTCCAGGGTTTCACCCGCGTCCATGCGGACGCCCCGCAATTTCCCATGTGCGGCGCCACCGACGACGATTTGCAGCCGGCGTTGCGGAAAAACGTCACAAAGAAAACCGAGCAGGAGAGGTGCTTCCCCAGACCGCGGAATCGGCGCGTTGAGCCCGGACCGGTGTTGCCCAAGCGGAAAGCCATCGACCGCCACCCCTCGACGAGTGAGCCAGATGAAACGGCCTATCACCGGCTACCATCTCGACGACGAAGGCCATTGGGTTGCCCAGCTCGCGTGCGGCCACAACCAGCACGTTCGCCACGACCCGCCGTGGATGCACCGAACGTGGGTCACGACTGAAGGCGGCAGACGATCACACATCGGCGATGAACTCAACTGCAAGAAGTGCGACGAAGGCGCCCCGCCCGACGAACGTCCCTGACAGCCAACGCTGTGAAGCATTTTTTAGCGGTAGGGCGCGAGCCCTCCGGTGTTTCGGGAACGATGAGGGACCGGAGGGCTTGCGCCCTGCCGCTCGTTTTTGACCAACGAAGGCCACGAGGTCACGATTGCTGAAAATGGGCAAGTCGCACTGGACTTGTTAACCGACCCGACCGCCTTTGACTTGATCCTGATGGACGTCCAGGTGCCGGTGCTGGACGGCTTGAAGACGACAGCTCCATTGCGTCAGCGGGAAGCAGCGAAGGGATGGCCTCGCTGGCCGGTGATGGCGTTAACCGGCAACGCGATGCTCGAAGAGCAGGACGCCTGCCTTGCCGCCGGCATGGACGGCTGCATGACCAAGCCGATTACCATGAGCGAACTACAAGGGTTGGTCGCGAAAACGCCGAGTCGACAAACTCTGGCTGCCGACGCTTAAACGGCCTGTCGATTTCATCGATCTTCCAAATTCAACGCGATCACGTCAGGTGCGTCGCGTTTGCGAGACGATGCCACTCGCGCAGTTTGTCGGGGGCTCCGTTGGAGTTATCATGATGCCTTGCCCGAGGGCAATCACGACCAGGCTCGGTGAGTGGCCCACCGGCCGTCGCATCTTCCTTCCACGACAACCACGCCGCCATGATTCGACGCACCTGTTTTCTAACTATCCTGCTTTCTTGCTGGCTGGGTGCCATTGAGCAAACCCGCGGCGGAGACGCGATCATCGATGCCGCCGCGTTTGCGACGCTGCAGCAGGCCGCCGACGCGATTCCGCAATCCGGGGGCGTGCTGAAAATTCCGCCCGGGACGTATGAACTCAGTGAACCGCTTCACATCAAAACCGGAGACACTCGCATCGAGGGTTCCGGGACGGCGACCCATCTGGTCAACAAGAACGAGGAGGGGAAACCGGCGATCTTGATCGAACATCCGGATTGGGTCGGGAAAAAAGTCCCTTCTGCAGATCGGCTGTGGCGGGTCAACCTGGCCAATTTTCGGGTGACCGGAAACGAACACAGCGGTGCCGGAATCGAGGCCCGTTACATCGAAGAGATTTTGGTGCAGGGTGTCAGCAGCAGTTATCACGGCGGCGACGGATTGCGGTTGCACTTCTGTTACGAGGACCCGCGCGTCAGCGATTGTCTGTTTACCTACAACAAACGTTGCGGTGTGTCGATCGAAGGTTGCCACGACATCATCGTCTCGGCCAATCAATTCGAAGAGAACCAAGACGGTTTGCATTGCATCGATTCATTCAATTTGACGATGAGCGGCAACAACCTGGACGACCATCTCGGGGACGGAGTCGTGATTGAAAACACCTACGGTTCCGTCGTCGCCAGCAACATGATCGAAGAGTGCCAGGGTTGGGCAATCGTACTGGACCGAGATTGTTACGGAATCACCCTGTCCGCCAACGTGATCGCGCACGAGTTCACCGGCGGAATCGATTTGCGTGACGCACACGGGTGCGCGATCTCGGCCAACACCTTCACCATTGTCAAACAGGTGGGCGTGGCGGTTCGCAAGGAATCCGGCAGCATCACGATCAGCGCCAACAATTTCAGCGACACTTGGGTCGGCAACGATGAGAACGGCAAGCCGCTCAGGAAACGCGATCCCGTGCCCAGCAAGACGGAACCAAACCCGAACGAAGCGGCGGGCATTCTGTTGGAGGACTGCACGGCCGTGGTAATTTCCGGCAACCTGTTCTCTGGGCTGGCCGGCGAAGCGGTGCGGCAGGAAGGGGATTGCACCAAAGTTCTCGTTCACGGCAACGGATTGCAAGAACTGGAAACGAACTGAGTTTGCCTGCAGCAGGGGGATGGGATTTTGGCGGTGCAAATTGGGAGGCAGCGGTGGATCATCGACGGCGGAAAGCCCTCCCCTCGCTCGACCCTCCTGCCAGGCCTGTTGATTTGATCGCGACCGAAACAATGGTGAGCCGATGGCGCCAGCCACGGGCCTCCAAGGGAAACGCCGTCACCACTAAGCCCGCGGCTAGCGTCCCATGCCACTTACTTTGGCGTCAAACGGGGGCTTTTGTTAGCGGCAGGGCGCGAGCCCTCCGGTCTTTCAAGGTCAAACCGGACGGCTCGCGGCCTGTCGGTTTAGTGTATCCACAAAACGAGGGGAGGTGGCTTAGTAGGCATCGTCACGATGTTTGCTATTCTTGGCGGATCGTCGTCGCGATTCACTTCTCACGCAGGGAGGCTTGCCCAGTGAGCCAGAGACAACCCAAGACCAGCTATTGGCAGGAAGCTCCTACACCACGCGGGCAACTGGTCCTCATTCCCACCGCCCTGGAGGAACTCATCCCTCAGGATCATCCCGTTCGCTTGGTCGACGAGATTCTCGATCAGATGGACTGGACTGATTGGGAGGCGGCCTACAACGGCGGATTCGGTCAGCCGCCGATCCATCCCAGCGTAATGGCAAAGATCCTGCTGTTTGCCATGATTCGGCGAATCCGATCCAGCCGGAACATTGAATACGAACTCAAGCATTCGATCGATTTTATCTGGCTTAGCAGCGGTCGCCGCATCGATCACAGCACGATCAGCGACTTCCGCCGAAACAATAGTGATGCAGTCAAAGGCATCTTCAAACAAATGGTCAAGCTGGCGATCAACCTGGGGATCGCCAATCTCTCGGAACTGTGCATCGACGGCACACGCATCCTGGCTGACGCCAACAAATACAAGACTTGGACGGCCAAACGATTAGCCAAAGCACTCGAAGAACTTGACGCGCAAATTGATGAGGCCCTGGAAACCTTCGAAGTCAACGACGCATGCGACGAAGATCTCATCGGCCAGGACGTTTCGGCGGACCGCCTCCCCGCCGCCGTCGCCAACTTGAAGTCACGCCGCTCACAACTGGCCGCTCATCTGGAGACGGTCAATGCGATGGACGAAGTCCGCAGGAAAAATGGGACGAAGGGCCCCGCCCAGTTACCCAAGACTGACACGGACAGTCGCATTCTTCCCAATAAGGAGGGTGGTTACGCAGCCAACTTTACTCCGATGGCGACGACCGAAACGCAGAGCGGCCTGATCGTTGCGGCGGACGTCTTGATCGGCAACGTCGAACACCACGAATTTGCCACCATCGTCGACTGTGTGGCCAACGACTTTGGAATTGACATTAAGCGAGTCATGGCTGACTCGGCTTACACGACGGGCAAAAACCTCACTGCGGCTGAGGAAAAACAGATCGAACTGATTGGCCCGCTTGCCGAAACCAATCGCGAGAACAACCCTGCCGAGCGTTCGGATTTGACTGAGCCCGTTGCCGCCGATCAGATTGATCAGTTGCCGGTTAATCCACAAACCAAACGATTTGACAAAGCAGCGTTTGTGTACGACGAAGCGAACGACTGCTATTACTGCCCGGCAGGCAAAGTGCTTTCACATCGGACGACCGAGAACACGACGCATGGCGACGGCTCTCCGGTGCAGCGAAAGGTTTACACCTGTTTTGAATGCGAGGGCTGCACGCTGGCTGGGCGTTGTCGCAAGAACGTGAAGCCAAAAGACGAGGCAAGCAGCAGCGAGGCATCGTCCCAGGAGTCCAGCGAAGCGACCTCGTCGGACAAGCGAGCGGGCAAGCGACGTGGTCGCAAGCCTGGCCCGCCACGTGGTCGCGAGACGATGCATGATGAGCATGAAGGAGCGCGACGTCGGCAGCGTGCGCGAATGGAAACGCCTGCAGCCAAAGAGGCTTACTCTCGTCGTCAGCATTTCGGTGAAACGCCTTTCGCCGTGATCAAGAGCACGCTTGATATGCGGCGATTCCTGCTTCGAGGTATCGCAGGTGTGAATCAAGAATGGCGCTGGGCGGCGACCGGATTCAATCTGAAGAAAATCATGAGTTACTTGGCGAAGCTGCGCGCCGCCGCGGCGACACAATCGCTCGGAACAGCAAACTAGGGGAGATAGGGGGCATTTCGAACGAAATCCGCCACAAGCGAACGCCACGATCCCGTCAACACGCTTACCAACGACTCTGGATGCCCCGCATAGCACCATAAAAGCCTCGTCCGGAACCAAAATCGAATCAACCGTCCCCAGGAACTAAATCGACAGGCCGCTCGCGCCGTTCCGCTACCTCCCTCAGTGCCAAAGTAAGTTGCATTGGGCTAGCGCCGTCGGCTCACTAAATCGACAGGCTGTCACGCCACCGCCATCCACTCTGTCGGCCCTCCGGGCCTGAAGGACTTCGCCTATCCGGCAAAATGCGATACATCGAAAACGTGAGAGTCAGCAAACTTGAAACTTGAAACCCTCATCAATCACGGGATGTTTCAGCGTCCGGCGGGTGTCGCGTCAATTTGATTGGGGCAACGTTCCAGCGACGTCGGATCCAGTTGATCGATTTGAAAACGGGGGGGAAGCCGGCCAGTTTTTTTTCCAGATGATGCTTGCCGGGAAAGTTGAGCATCAAGATGCCGACCAGAATGGTCAATAGTCCCTGCCCGGGAAGGACCAGCATCAGCAGCCCCGCGAAAATCAGGATCCCACCGATCAGGTTCTTGGCCAGCAATCCCGTCCAACGCAAGACGGGATGCCGATCGGCAAAAAGCGTTCGTGGCCGGTGGTCACCGACGAAGTAGTCCGCGGGGATTTTTAAAACCAGCCACGGTGCAATCAGCAAGCAGCCGAAGAATAGCACGGCAGAGACCGAGGCGATCCAGGCCATCGCAACCTTGTGATCCTGCAGGAAGGCAATCAAGCTGAACCGTTCTGGCATGCGGGGGAAAGAACGCCGCGGGTGATGACCGTTCCCGGGGCGGGGAAATCGTATTGATCGGGGATTCGATGGACGCTGTCAATCCTTGGTGTTTTCATGAGCGACAACCGAGACGATGCCAAGAAACTAGCCGGATCGGCGAACGGCATTTTTGGGATCCCATTCGGACTTTTCCAAATTTTTGCCTCGTCGTGATCGATCTGCGGAACATTTTGTGATAACACAGATCGATCAGGTACGTGATTGCCCCCCTCAACCAGCCCCGGAGCGAGTGATGAGAACTCTTTTTTTGATGGTATTGATTTGTGTGGTGAGCCCGACAGTGCAGGCCCAGGATGAGGCGCCGACTCCCTCGAAGGAGCACGCTTACTTGGCGAAAATTGCCGGCACACGAAGCGGCACGATGAAAGTTTGGCCGCAGGGGCCTACCAGCGACGCGATGGAATTCCCGTTCAGCGAAACCAACACCGTGGTTCTCGGTGGCAACTGGGTGGAAACCGAATTTCAGGCGGGGCCATACAAAGGACATGGGATGAATGGGTACGATCCCCTCAAGAAAAAATACATTGGAACGTGGGCGAACAACATGTCGCCCTATCTGGCGGTGATGGAGGGAACGTACGATGAAGCGAAGCACGAATTGACGATGTTCTTCGATGACATCGACCCGCAAACCAACAAGCCGGAAAAGATGAAGTCTGTTATCTCGGATGCTCCTGGCGAGCCCTCGACGATGACGATGTACAAGAAGGATGACCAGACGAATGATTGGGTGAAGTCCTTCGTCTTGACCTACGAAATGAAGCAGAAATGACAAGCCGATGGTCGACTGGAACGGGATGCCGACAATAGCGTGAATGGATTACATCGAGACCCGAGGGTGGTGTTCCAATCGGCGGATCGCGCCGAGTGCATGGAACTGCGATTCGTGCTCGAGGCCGCGGGAATAGCGGCCCGAGTGGAGGTACAGCACGGGCAATGGTTGCTGATCGTCGGGGCTGGGGATCTGGCCGAGGCGGAAGCGGAACTGGACGCGTACCGCCGTGAAAACGAGTCGCGGTCCACGGCAGCGATCCCGGTGGCGCCGGTCTATGACGGCGCGACCGCGGGAGTGATCGCGTATGCGGCGTTGGTCACGCTGATCGCCCTGGCGACGCTGCCTTGGGGGTTGGGGCTGGATCTTTTCACGCCGGGTGAAATGCAGGCCGGGAAGGTGCTGGCGGGAGACGGATGGCGGACGGTGACGGCGCTGACCCTGCACGTCGACGAGGGACACGTTGCGTCGAACCTGCTGTTCGGGATCCTGTTCGGAATCCTCGCCGGCCGTGCCGTCGGTGGCGGCATCGCCTGGCTCACGATCGTGTCGGCGGGAGCCCTTGGCAATCTGCTCAACGCGCTCGTCCAGCAACCCGAACACACTTCGGTGGGCGCTTCGACCGCCGTCTTCGCCGCGCTCGGATTGCTGGTGGCCAATGCCTTGCGGCCGAGAGTGTCCAGCCACGAAAGTTTGCTGCGTCGCTGGCGACCGTTGGTCGGCGGCCTGATGCTACTCGGCTTGGTCGGCGTCGGGGGCGAGCGGACCGATGTCACCGCTCACGTGACCGGTTTCCTATCCGGATTGCTGATCGGTGCCATCAGCAGTCGCCTGCCGACGCACTGGCTGGCCGACGAAAAAGTCCAATGGTTGGCCGGAGTGGCCACGATCGTGATCGTGTCGATCGCCTGGGTCATCGCACTGTCAGATTGAGCAGCAAAGGATTTTGAAGTGGCAGATCGATCCGGGGCAGAATGATGTTCCGGCCGCTACGCAAGATGCGCCGAGACCGCCGTCTGGTGACGGCAGCTACGCAAGATGAGCCGGTCATCGACCTTTCGTCGCTAAGGGCTTGGATCCCACTCCGTGAGAAGTCGATCCACCACCCCTTCGTGTCCGAGGCTATCTTGCTCAGCTTCGGCACGGACAGTCGATTCCGTTTCCCAAAACTCGGCCCGCGCCGATGGCGACGTGTGATCGCTGCCGAACGTTTGAGACGACATCACATCGGAATTGCCGCTCGGCGGATGGACGGTTGCGGGCGTCGTCTCCTGGATGAAGGGAGCCCCATCATAAATGAGTATGATGTTGGGAGTTTGAATCGGACCGGTCGTGACGCAAAAGCAGATGAGGGGATAGCGCGAACCGGAGTTATGACGCCCATTCCACTCTCCCGAGAGCGGGATCCATTCGCCGTAGTGACTCGGCTGGCCGTACTGGACGTAGTGGTCAGCGGCTCCACCGGAAAATGAACCTTTCAAGTGAAACAAGGACGCATCGGGCTGGTACAACCCGATCTTGTCGATTCCCGTTTTGTACCAATCGCCGACCAGGGGCTGCCAATCGGAATTCGCAGGGCCGAAGGTGAAATAGTGGTCAGCGGCGCCACCGGAGAGATCGTTCTTGAGATGGAATTGAGAGCCGTCTTGCTGGAACAATCCGACGGTATCGATGGCATCGCCGTTCCAATCGCCGGCGAGTGGTTTCCAGCCCGTTTCACCACTGGGTCCGAAGGAAAAAAAGTGGTCCGCCGCACCGCCGCGCAACGAATCAATCAAATGAAAGCGTGACTCGCCCGGCTGATAAAGACCCACGGTGTCCACGCCGTCACCATCCCAATCGCCCGAAAGCGGGATCCAACCCGCCTTGCCGGCTGGGCCGAAGGCGAAGACGTGATCCGCATCCCCTGGGGCGACCGAGTTCTTCAAATGGAACTCTCCGGTCCGGCTGTGATACAAACCGATGGTATCGAACCCATCGCCATCCCAATCACCCGTGACGGGCAACCAGTCGTTAGAACGGCCGGGGCCGAATGTCGTCGAGCGATCAATGCTATCGTCATATTTGGACCCCTTCAATTCGAAAGTCGACCAGATCTGGTTGAACAGTCCGATCGAATCTTCCGACCCGTCCGATCCGACGTCCCCGCTGATCATGAAAGAGGTCAGCGGTTCACTGGAATCGTTTGATCCGATCGTGACCGTCCCGCGTTTCGCCCCGACTTGATTGGTCAACATTTCGATCTTCAGCGATAAAAAATGACCGGGGCGAACGATCTGGGTCACATTGGCACCCGGCCACGCGGATCCCTCATGCACCACGCGGAATCCATCGGGCACTTCGACATCGCCGAGCACCAGATCGCTGTCGCCGGAATTGTAGATCTCAAATCCCCGGACCGGGCGATCGTCTCCACGTTCCATCCAACCAAAATACATGCCCGTCGGCGCAGCGGAATCGCCGGCCGCTCCCACATCTCGGCCTCTAAACGCCACAAGGATTTCCGGCTCGGCCGCCGTCGCGACCGGCAGGCTTTCCGCCTCGAAATCATTCGCGACAAAAAAATCGGTTTCCGGCACAGCCTGCGACAGCTCGCTGACCGGCAGGATCGATGCCGCCAGCAACGCTCGTCTTTCGAGTGACTCGACACCTAATTTGCGACAGGGATTGCTGATCAACAGATTGTTCTTGGGAATTCATGAATGCGATTCAGTACGAACACGCGACTCTGGCGTGCACCTTCCCCGGACGGCCGAGAGTATGGACAAAACCATCGTCTGTGACCGGCGTCCCTCGCGATGCTGCCGGGGGGGCACATGCTAATCAAGACACCCCGGTCAGTCTATTCGCGGACGAACAGATTCACCACTTCTTCAAATGGACGGCTAGTGCTCCGCCGCTCCTTAGGTTTCGGGTAGGCGGTCGTGGATGAGGCGACGAGTCGTTGCCAAGAAGACGACTGCAGAGGACTCGTCGCCTCGTCCACTACCTGGTTGCGGAAACGAGGACTCGTCGCCTCGTCCACTACCCGGTTGCGGAAACGAGGACTCGTCGCCTCGTCCACTACCTGATTGCGGAAACGAGGACTCGTCGCCTCGTCTATTACCTGGTTGCGGAAAGGGGGACTCGTCGCCTTGTCCACTACCCTGCCCCTTTTCCGCTCTCGGATGGCAGCGCGAACCCACGGATTTTTTGCACCCTGTCATCCGTGGGTTCGCGCTGCTATCCGTGGGTGTTCTTTTCGATGGATAGCCCAATAAGATTGCTGGAGTGCTTCGTCAAAATTAAATATGCCAGAGCACTAGCGGTATCACGTGCGATCAGCGTTTCGAGCGGAATCGATGCCGGCCCTGCTTGGCGGCTTGATGTGTTTGGACGGTGTCTTGCTCGATCCCCGGATCGGCTTGTTCGGCGAGCCAGCGATCGAGTTCTCCGCTGAGCTTGGATTGGATCGCCGCGACACTCGCGCTGCCGGCCAGATTATTCATCTCGTACGGATCATCCTGCAGATCGAACAGTTCTTCCGTCGGGCGCAGTTGGTAGCGTTGAATCAATCGCAACGCTTTGGGATTATCAAACGACTCGAAGACCCAAGTCTGCCAATAGTGATTGTTCAGTTTTCCGTTGCCCTTGACCCCCATCAAGTGCTTTTCGATGTACAGGTTTTGGTTCTGCAGGTTTCGGATGTAGTGGTATCGCCCGTCGCTGATCGAACGGATCGGATACGGCGGGCCTTCCGGGACGTTGTTGTGAACGCCATAGACGTATTGGCGGTGTTGATCGGAACGGCCGTGCAGGACCTCCGCAAAGCTCTTGCCGTCGAATTGTTTGGCATCGTGTTCCAAACCGGCGAGGTCCATCAACGTCGGCAAGACATCTGCGTATTGCACCAAGGCGTCGGTCCGCCGACCGGCTGCGACGACGCCCGGCAATCTCGCGATCAGCGCGGTGTGGACACCGGTGTTGTAGTTGGTCCACTTGTTGCCGGGATATTGCGACCCTTGTTCGGATGAGAACAGCACCAGCGTCTCGTCCGCTTTGCCACTCGCTTCAAGAGTGTCGAGCAACTCGCCGACTTGGGAGTCCATGTACGTGATCTCGGCCAAGTAGGCGCCGAACGCCCGTCGCGTTTCCGGCGTGTCGGCAATGTTCGGTGGCAGTTTCAGCGACTTGGGAGGATACGCACTGGCGTCGCCCATCACCCACGGCACATGGGGTTCGACCAAGGCGACGACCAAACAAAACGGATCCTCGCTTCGCGACATGAATTCGGCCGCGGGATCGATCTGGTGCGGCTGCGTCGGGTCGCGGACACAGTTTTTGTCGAAGCCACCGACAGGTTCAAAAGGAAACGCCTGCTGGGGCAGCACGTGCACCTTGCCGGCCAAGCCGACGCGATACCCCGCCGAGGCTAAGTGATGCGGCATGCTTTCGATGTCGCTGTGGCTGGAGGAGTGGTTCCAGGCACAGCCGTTTCCCATCGGGTACAACCCCGAATAAAGCTCCGCGCGACAGGGTTGGCACATCGCTTCGGACAGAAACGCGCGGTTGAACGTCAGGCCTTCGCTGGCCAGACGATCCAGGTTCGGCGTCTTGGCGTTCTGTCCACCGTACAACGGCAGATCGTTGTAGGTGCAGTCGTCGGCCAAGATGATCAACACGTTGGGCGGTGTCGCGTTGACGATGTCCACGACCAGCGTGCAGAGTAAAACGACGAGCGAGAAGAGCATTGAGAGTTTCATGGGATGTCGTCGAGGGGGAAGGTCGGCGTGTAGGGATCAGACGATGATGTCGTGGATCGGTTCGACGTGTTCGACTCCGACGAGTTTTTGATCCAATCCGCCGTAGAAGTACGACAGATGATTCGGATCGAGTCCCAGCTGGTGCAACACGGTCGCGTGCATGTTCTTGACGTGCAGCGGGTTTTCCACGGCGGCCGAACCGAGTTCGTCTGTGGTACCGAAAGACACGCCGCCCTTGATGCCTCCGCCGGCCATCCACATGGTGAAACCGAAGGAGTTGTGATCGCGGCCGGAGCCCTTGGCGTATTCTGCGGTCGGTTGGCGTCCGAATTCGCCGCCCCAGACCACCAGGGTTTCGTCCAGCATGCCACGTTGTTTCAAGTCGGTCAGTAACGCGGCGATGGGAAGATCGGTTCGACCGGCATGACGATTGTGGTTGAGTTCCAGGTCGCCGTGGGCGTCCCAATTGTCATCGTTGTGTGCCCCGCCACTGTAGAGTTGGACGAACCGGACGCCGCGATCGACCAGACGTCGGGCGATCAAGCAGCGGGTACCAAAGTCATTGGTCTCTTCGTGGTCGATCCCGTACATCGACAACGTGCGTTCGTCTTCGGTCGACAGGTCAACCGCTTCGGGCGCGGCCGATTGCATCTTGAAGGCCAGTTCGTAGCTGGCGATCCGCGACGCCAGATCGTCGTTGTCGCTGCGGGGTTCCAGATGACGATGGTTCGCCTGTTGAATCGAATCGATCAATTCGCGTTGCACGGCTTCGGTCATGCCGTCGGGTCGATCCAGGTTCAGAATCGGTGCACCTTTGGTGCGGAAAACGGTTCCGGCGTAGGTCGCCGGCATGTAGCCGCTGCTCCAGTTCTTTGCCCCGCTGATCGGGCCGGCTTTGGGATCGAGCATGACGACATAGCCGGGCAGATTTTCGTTGACCGAACCGAGACCGTAGGTCGCCCAGGACCCGAGCGCGGGGCTGCCGGACAGAATCTTGCCGCTGTTCATCATCAGCATGGCCGAACCGTGGATCGGCGAATCGGCGGTCATCGAATGCAAGAACGCGATGTCGTCGACGTGTTTGGCCACATGGGGGAACAACGTACTGACGTATTTGCCACATTGCCCGTACTGCGAAAATTCCCAGCGTGGTTCAACGATGCGGCCGCCGGTCTTTCGACCGCCGCGGCCGAACGTTTTAACGTCCACGCTCTTACCATCCATACCAACCATCTTGGGTTTGTAATCAAACGTGTCGATGTGGCTCGGGCCGCCATACATGAACAAGAAAATCACACTCTTTGCTTTCGGAGCGAAGTGCGGGAGTTTAGCGGCCAAGGGGTTGGCGTCGCCGACGGAGTCCGCGGCGGAAAGAAAGCCGTCGTGTGAGAGCATCGATGACAACGCCGCAGCGCCGAAGCCGCCACCGGTTTGCCAGAGGAACTCACGACGTGTGCGGCCGCAAAAGTTTCGCTTTTGATTCTTCATTTCACTTCCGTCAGTCTACAAACAAAAATTCGTTCCAATTCATGACGCTCAGGCAATACAACGTTTTGGCCTGCCCGGCGTCGAGATGATGTTTCTTTTGAAGGCTGGCGATCAATCGATCGCCGTCTTCCATTTCCGCTTCGGTCGCCGCACGTGCCAAAACCGCGGCGATGACGCGGCGGACCAGTTCGCGATTATCGATCTCCGCGGCATCGACGCTGTCGGCAAGCTTGCCGGCCTGCTCGGCGGCGAAGTCTCCGTTGAGCAGCGACAGGGCTTGCGCGGGCTGCAACGTCATGAACCGTGCTTCGCAGGTTTGATCCGGATCCGGAAAATCAAAGGCGGACAACATCGGCGTCAACAGCGAGCGTTTGACATAGATATAAACGCTGCGCCGATTCTGATCGCTCTCGCCGGACTTCCCCCAACCGCTGCCCGGTTTGGATTGACCGGCAAGGACTTCGGGTGAAAGCGTCGGGTAGACACTCGGTCCGTAAACCCTAGTGTTCAGCGAACCATTTGCAGCGAGGATCGAATCACGCACCTCTTCGGCACTCAATCGTCGCGGATCAAACCGCCAAAACAGGTCGTTGTCGGGATCAGCGGCCAAGGAGGATTCATTGCCTTGGGACGACATTTGGTAGGCGCGGCTGGACAGAATCAGCCGGTGCATCGACTTGAGACTCCAACCGTCCTTGATGAAGCGATTGGCCAGATAATCTAGCAGTTCGGGGTGAGTCGGTGGCGTGCCGAGTTGGCCGAAGTTATTGCTACTGCGAACGATGCCGCGGCCGAAGTGGAATTGCCAGATTCGATTGACGATCACGCGGGCGGTCAAACGGTTGTCGTCGCTGGCGATCCAGTCGGCCAAGACGCGACGACGCCCGGTGGATTGATCGGTCGCCGATGCGGTCTGGGGCAACTCCGGCGGGCCGTCTTCAAACAAGGTCGGAAACGCGGGCGAGACTTCGTCGCTGGGCGAATGCGGGCTGCCGCGATAGAGCACGTACGTCGGCTCGTCGACTTTGCGGTACATCGCCAAGCCCATCACGCGTTCCCGCTGGGGCAGAGCCTTGAGTTCTTCGGCGTTCTGTTTCAGATGCGATTTCAGTTCCTTGTATCGGTTCCATTGCTCGTCGCTCAGATTGGCCTTCAGTTTTTCGCCCAGCACCCGATTGCGATCACGCTTGGCACCTTCGGTGGCGCGTTGATCGGGGGCGGACATCTTGGCGATCCCGGCCTGTTCGATGTCATGCATCTGCTTCTCGATCGATCGCCGTTGCTGGTCGTTGGCGGCATAACGTGCCCGCAGTTCGTCGGAGCTGACGTCGACCTGGCTGAAGGACGTCAAATCGCCGCGTCGGGCGTAGGGCGTCACGTCCTCGAAGAACGACAGCATGCTGTAGTAGTCTTTCTGCGGGATCGGATCGATCTTGTGGTCGTGGCAACGAGCACAATTCATAGTCAATCCCAAGAACGCTTGGCCGGTCGTCAGGATGATGTCGTCCAGGCCGTCAAAGCGGGCCTGCAATTCATCGGCGGGTTCGTCATCCCAAATCCCCAGACGATAGTAACCCGTCGCCGTCAATGTTTCTTTGGTGACGTCGTCCAGCTCGTCCCCGGCAAGTTGCTCGCGGATGAATTGATCATACGGTTTGTCGTCGTTGAATGACCGGATGACATAATCGCGGAACTTCCACGCGTTGTCTTTGGGGCCGTCGCGTTCGAACGAATTGGTTTCCGCAAAGCGAACCAGATCCAGCCAATGGCGTCCCCAGCGTTCGCCGTAGTGCGGTGAATCGAGCAGGCGTTCGGTCACCCGTTTAAATGCGTCGGGCGACGCGTCGGCGATGAAGGCGTCCACCTCGGCCTGGGACGGCGGCAACCCCGTCAGGTCGTAATAGACGCGCCGGATCAATTCACGTTTGTCCGCCCGAGCGTTGGGTTTCAAACCGGCATCGGCTAGCGAATCGTAGAGGAAGGCATCGATCGGATGAGCTTGCCAATCGGCCGACGCCACCGTCGGCGGCGTTGGATTGGATAGCGGTTCAAACGCCCAATGATTTTGCCACGCGGCGCCTTCGGCGATCCACTCGCGGAGCAATGCCGCTTCTTCCTCGGTGACCGGATCGCCCTCCGGCGGCATCCGTTCGAACTCATCGTCGGTCGTGATCCGCTCGATCAACAAGCTCGCGTCCAAGTCACCCGGCACGATCGCAAAGCTGCCCGACTCGGTCTCCGCCAACGCGGCGTCGCGACTGGTGAACTGCAAACCGCTTTCGGCCACATCCGGTCCGTGACAGGCGTAACATTTTTTTGCCAGGATCGGTTGGATTTGTTTTTGAAAGTCGATTTCCGTGGTGGCGGCGAAGGTCGCTTGCCCCCACAGGCAGATCAAGGCGGCGGCGATCAGAATGCTTTTTTTCAAGACGGGCTCTGAATGGGGCATCATGGTGGTGTTGCCGGAGGCGGGGCATTAGGCTAGCAGTCGAACGGTTCGAAGCGTGCGGCGGGAGGCGGGTGGCGCGTAACAGCCGCTCGTTTGTTTCCAGCACGATTCGTCCGGGCAAAACGAGCCGCAAACAAACACGCTCGGTTCAGGTGGGCTGTTCAGTTTACCATTGTGCCCCAAGCCCCCGCCCGATTCCAATGAGAATTGGTTCAAAACGGCTGAGCATTGTTCCCACGGTCTTCCCCGTCGGGGAACTGCCGTGACTGGTGCCATCGCGACGCACCGCGTCACCTACGGGAACTGTTTACAGCAGCAGTCCTGCGACCGCCCCCGTCATGCAGCAGGCCAGCAGCCCCCCGAACATGGCCCGCAACCCGAGTCGAGCCAGGTCTTGCTTTCGCGACGGTTCTAGGCCGCCGATGCCGCCCACTTGAATCCCGATCGCGCCGAAGTTGCTGAATCCGGCCAACGCGTAGGTCAAAATGACGGCCGTCCGCTGCGAGATCGCCGGTTCGCTCGACCGCATCATCTCACCCAGCGATTGGTACGCGATGAATTCGTTGGCGACCGTTTTTAGCCCGATCAACCGGCCCGCTTCGACGCACTCGGCCGCCGGAATTCCCAACAACCAGGCGATCGGCCAACAGGCATAACCGAGGATCACGCCTAGGCTGATCAACGGTGTGCCCGTCAGATCGACCCAGCCGAGTTGCTCACACCCGAGCCCCAGCAGCACGTCGATCAGTTTCAAGATCGCCAGAAACGCGATCAGCATCGCGCCGACATTGAGCGCCAACTTCAATCCGTCGCTGGCACCGGCGACCGCTGCGGCGATCACATTGACATGTCCGACGTCGTCGTCGTCAGCCTCCGACGCCCCGCGATTCATCTGCAGCGACGAAGACACTTGGGCACCCTCCGCTTCCGGTTCCATCACTTTGGCGATCAACAAGGCAGCCGGTGCGCTGATCACCGAGGCGGTCAGCAGGTGTGAGATGTCGATTCCCATCCCGGCGTAGGCCCCCAGCAATCCGCCGGTCACGGTCGCAAATCCGCCGGTCATCATTGCATTGAGTTCGCTGCGGGTCATCGTAGCCAAGTACGGACGGACCACCAGTGGCGCTTCGGTGTGGCCGACAAACACATTGGCCGCCGCGGCCAGCGTTTCTGGACCGCTCGTCTTCAACGTGAAACGCATCACCCAGGCCATCGCCCAAACCACCCACTGCATGATGCGGAGGTGATACAGAATGCTCATCAGCGCGGAAAAGAAAATCACCGTGGGCAGCACCCCAAAGGCGAACGTTCCCAACATCGAATCGCCGATCGTCGGAGCCTGGGCGGAAAACAGAAACCCGCTGCCGGCGGTCACCGAGTCCATCACCAACGTGAACGCACCCCCGATGGACTGAAAAAAACGTTGCCCCCACGACGTCCCCAGAACCAAAAAGGCGAGCAGGATTTGCAACGCCAGCCCGCCGATCACGATTCGAATCGGAAAACGCTTGCGATCACTACTGATCAGCCACGCGATGCCGACGAAGACCACCAGTCCCAGCACGCAGATGAGTCGTTCCATGATCCGGGCTAGCCGTTTTGAGGGGTATCAAAAATTCGGTCGCCCGCATCGCCGAGTCCCGGCACGATAAAGGAACGTTCATTCAATTCGGGGTCGATCGCCGCGACGAATAATTTGACATCGGGAAAGTCACGTCCGACGCGATCGATCCCGGGCTGCGACGCGATCAGACTGAGCACTCGAATTTCATCGACGCCCCAGCGTTGCAGTCGCCGGATCACCAAGTCGATGCTGCCACCGGTCGCCAGCATCGGATCGACGACCATCGCGATGTTGGGCGCGTTTTCGTGAGGCAGCTTGTCGTAGTATCCGACCGGTTCGGCCGTCTCCTCGTTGCGATACAGCCCCAAGTGCCAGACCGATGCGTCGGGCAACAGTTCCAGGATCGGGTCGACCATCCCCAGCCCGGCGCGCAAGATCGGAACGATGCCCACGTGGACCGACAGTTCGTATCCCGTCGTCTCGCAAATCGGCGTGGTAATCTTTCTCGGCCGCGTCGCCAGATCGACAGTTGCCGAGACCCCCAGGATCATCGACAGGCGATTGACCGCCGCACGGAATTCACTCGGCGGAGTCGCCGCGTCACGAATTCTGCACAGATGATGGTCGATCAGTGGATGTTCTACACGATGGACTAGACTCACCGATTGCGTCTCCCGAAGCTGAATGGTCTGGCGGCCCGCAACGGTAGTGTAGCCGAATCGCTAACGGCCTTTCATCCGGTGGGGTTGATCGCTGCGACGCGACGGAGAATGGACCTTCAAACTCGGCAGCGATTCTTTGTCGATCACCAAGGTTGCAGCGGCCTCTTCGTCGTCAACCTGAGATGAACCGCCGTCGGGGCCGCCATCGTCGGGTTGCACCAGCGCCAACTCTTCCAACGGCTCCGCTCCACTTGCACCGCGAGAACCGACACGCGGTCGGAAGAGTTTTCCCAACGGGCCGGCCAACAGCGCCGGAAGCAAAATCAAGTCGCCGACCAGAGCGGCAACCAACAGCAACAACATCAGCGTTCCGAAACGCTGCGTCGGCGTGAACGTCGACAAGGCAAAGACAAACAAACCCAGTCCACCGACGATGGTCGTTTGCGTCATCGCCGGACCGACACGACGGTAGGTCAATTCCACCGCCTTGATGCGATCGTAGCCACGATCCAAATACGACCGGAACCAGCTGAGGAAGTGGATCGTGTCGTCGACCGCCACGCCCATCGCGACCGATGCGGTCATCATGGTGCCGATATCGACCAGGCGGCCGAAGTGGCCCATCAGTCCAAACACCAGCAGAACCGGGAACATGTTGGGGATCATCGAGACGATTCCCGCACCCAGACCTGATCCCAAGTTGACGGGGCCTAACATTCGCAACGGTGTACGGGCCGGGTTGAGCAAGATGATCATCACGACGGAGATCAACACAAACGCCAGCGCGATGGATTCCACCAGGCTACCCAGCAGGGTCCGCTGTGCCTTGTAAACGACCGGAACCACTCCCGTGTAAACGACCTGCATCGATCCGGCGCCGGTCACTTCGGGGATGCCGTCGCCGACCAAGTCATGGCTGATCGGTTTGGTGAAGATCGCTTGTGCGTCGATCAAGGTCTTGGCGCTCACCAACGCCGCTTCGGGCGCCGGTTGGTCACCGACCCAGACCAGCACGTCTGCTTTGCCGATGACTTTGTTCCAGAGATCGCCGCCGATTTCGATCGGGTTTTCTGCTGACTGGTGGTCCACCCAAATCGGTTCGCGCAGTCGTTCGCCGCGGAGCAATTCTTCCAGAATCGACAAATAAATCGATCGGGTTCGAATGCGGTCTTCACTGGCGAGATCGACGTCATCGCTCAGATCAACCAGTTCCGTTTCCGCCAACGGGCTCGGGCGAGCGGCTCCCATCATGACGATGACCGGCTGTTTGCCTTGGCCCGACTGTGACGCCGCCGCGATTTGTTTCAGCAATTCGTCACGCATGTCGTAAGCGCGGAGCACCGGTTCGACCGAGACACGCAGCGTCTTGATGAACTCTCCGTAGTCGACGTCGGCCAGTGCACCGACACGAAGACTGATCCGCCACAGTTCGCTGCCCGCGTACGGGCCGCTCTTTTCCAGCCGAACGTAATCGTTGGCCAGCAACTCCTCGCGGCCTTCGTTCAGCTCCGTGATGTATTGAGACCGAACCGGATTCCAGCTGTTGGTCACGCCGGGCAAGGGTTTCAGAAACGTGTTGACCGCGGTTGTCGAACCGACGATATCCAGCCCTGGTTCGCCGAGTGTCCGACGAACGACCTCGTTGATCCGGGCGACCGCTTCGACCCGTTCCAGAACGTTCAGCGGCAACGCCGATTCCGGCGTCGCGGATTCTAACGGACCGTCATGTCGCGCCGCGGGAGATGCCTTCGCGAGGGTTTCTAATTGCATCGACGGCGGGACACGCAGCACCAATTCCATCGGGACCAGTTTTCCAAAGTTGCTCTCCAACCACGCGTAATCGCGAATGATTCTGGCGTTCTCGTCGAACAGCTTCAGCAATTGAACGGACGTTTTGATTTTGGAAAGCCCCAGCCCGGCGGCGACCAATGCGATCAAGCACACGCTGGTCACCAACAGGTGTCGTCGACAGATCCACGCACCGGCGGCAGCCCAGCGGTCCGAGAGCCACGATTCTTTTTCGTCACCACGCGTCGGTACAGGCGATTCCGGTTCGGCGTGCGATTCGGTGATAAAGATTTGCAGCGCCGCGGGCAGGTAGGAAAACAAAATCGCGAGTGTGGCGATCACGCCGATCGCGGAGTACAGCCCGAAATTGCTGATCGGTGCCAAATTGCTGGTGTACAGCGACCCGAGTCCGATCGCCGTGGTCAGCGCCGCGAGGGAACAAGGGAAAATCGCGTGCTGCAGGGCACGGCCGGCCGCACCGCCACGTCCGCGTTGACGCACTTCGTCGCGGTAGTAATTGATCACGTGGATCGCGCCGGAAAGTCCCAGCACGTAGACCAGCGACGGCATGCTCATCAAGATCGCATCCACACTGCCGTTGGTCCAACCGACCACCGCCATGCTGAGCATCGCCGCAGAGCCGCCGACGACGAACACCATCAGTGTGATCTTGACGCTGGCGAAACAGAGGTAGGACAGCAACGCGCCGACCAGGATGCTGTAACCGACCAGACGCACCAACGTCACCGTGCCCTCTTCGTCGATCGCGATGTTGTCGACTGGTGGGCCACCGAGTCGCAGCGGGGGAGCCCCGGCGATCGATTCGACTTCGGTACGGTTGAACGGCGGCGGAGCCATCGAGGGTGGCGCCGCGGGTTGAACCCCTGAGTCATTCGCCAATTCCAACAGCCGGCCACGTGGGGCGCCCATCACGCCGCGCCCGAGTGCGTACGCCAAGTTGTCTTGGGCGATGTCGGTCAGCGTGATCAGCAAGCAGGTCTGGCGCGGTGGTGGCTCGACCCCGGCGGCATCATAGACGGCATACCAAGCGTTGGTTTGTGTCTCGGTACTCGCGGTCGCCAATCGCTCGCGGTCACCGTCTAAGTTTTCGTCGGCAAACGTGCTGAGCGCGTTCTGAACCAGATCGTCAAAGTTTTCGGGGATGGCAGAGCGTCGATCGCTCGGGACGGCCGCGCGAAACTCTTCCGCCGTCCAGTCAAAGTCTTGTGGGACCGCCGGGGCGAACAGCGAACCGGTCAGTCGTTCCATGGCGCGTCGGCGGGCCACGATCGGACGCCGTGACTGATCGGTGAAGTCAACCGGCCACAGCAATCCGCCTTCTTTGGACAATTCATTGACCAGCGACACACCGGTCTCGACCGAGCGGAACATCGGGGCGCACAGCAGCGAGGGGTCGTTGTGGAATGGGTTGGCACGCTCGTCGTCTTGGGAGCCGAACGCGGCGACGAAGGTCCCCTGCAATTCGTGCGTGCCCATGGATTGCTTGATGTTGCGGATCAGTGCCGCCGGCCCGTTCGATTTTCCTTCCCAGCGATGCAGGTGCCCATTGGGTTTGATGTAGTACCACTTGCCGTCGGCGGTTGCGAACCACTTTTCGTTCTCACCGCCCCAATTGTCGAGCGTGCGAGAGGCGGGCAGCAATCCGAGGCGGATGCCGTATTCCTTGGCTGATCGATAGTCCTCGGCCAGCTTGGGGTCTGCGATTCCGGCACCCGGATCGGTTTTGCTGGATTCATGCCGCAGCTTGGATTCGAGTAATTTCAATCGCTGGTCGTCTTCGGTACAGCCCGGCCACGTGGCGATGACGAAGCTTTCGCCGGCGAAATGGTCGGCAAACCATTCCAGTTCCGCGGTCTCGACGAAATCCGACGGAAGCCAGTCCTTGATATCGTTTTCCTTCTTATTCAGGCTCAACCGCGCCGCGCGAAACGCGAACGGCATCAAGAAGAAGAAGCCGAAAAGCACAACCAGTGCGAAGGAAACTCCGAAGAGAGTCCGGCGCTCCAGCAATGGCCGCTCCGTCGGGCCGTTGTCTTGCTGGGGGTTTGGCATGGGGGGTGGGTTTCCGATGATGTTGGTGTTGGGGGGCGGAGTTCCGGCGGGGCGGCGTTTGGTGCCCCGTCACTGTCGCCTAAAGAATCAACCGAAAAAATAGCCGCTTCGGCCTCTGGGGTCTACTTCAAAGCGGCCTCAGAATGCACCTCCTACACGATCCGGGTGGCCGGTGGTTCGGGTCGGCGAAGCTTTTCCGGCTGGCGATCGGCGAAGCTCCGCCAATTAACGGTCGATCTTTTCCAGCTTGATGGCGTCGAAGTCGGCTTTCCCGGTGGCCCCAAACAGGCCGACGCGGAGAATGGCTTCACGGGTCTTGATCGGCACCCGAATCAGCCGGCTGTGGCTTCTCCAGTCGCGTGTGCCGCGAAACGGCCCCAAGTAAAACGTGCCCAAATCGCTTCTTTGTTCGTCATACAGCGAGATCGCAATCATCGGCATCGCGTCAGACCCCGGCCCCTTTTGGATGCCTTCGGTGCGGACCTGTCCGCTCAGTCGGATCTGTGACACCTCGCGTCCATCGATCGCGATCCCCTGCAACAGGTGCGAATTGCGGCCGGGCGTTTCGTTGCGAAAACTGGCGTAACGTTTGCCTTGGGGGGCGGGGTCGCCGGACGTCGATTCGGTCTGGGTGACTTGCCGACCGTAGTACCAGCCGGGGACGAATTCCAACAACGTCGCTTCGTCACCGGTCGCCGCGACTTCAAAGTCGCCATTGAGGGCGACCGGGTTGGCCGGATCGGGAAGCGTCTGTCGGTTTTCTTCCGCTTCGCCCGTCATCGGCACGAACAGCGTCGGACGCAGCGCTTCGCGGATCAATTTGCCATCGGACTTGATCAATCGATACAGCGTTTGCTGGTAGCGTTCACCGACCGGGATGATCATCACGCCGCCTTCGCGCAGTTGGTCCACCAATGGCGTCGGGACGGACTCGGGGCTACAGGTGACGATGATCTTGTCGAACGGTGCGGCATCGGGCCAACCCAAAAAACCGTCCCCGATGCGGGTGGAGACGTTTCCGTAATCCAGTCGGGCCAGCGTTTCGGCGGCCCGTTCACCGAGTTCACGTACGATCTCGATCGTGTAAACATGATCGACCAGCGGGCTCAAGACGGCCGCCTGGTAGCCGCTGCCTGTCCCGATCTCCAACACCTTGTCCGTCGATTCCGGATCCAACGCTTCGGTCATCGACGCGACGATAAAGGGGCTGCTGATCGTTTGCGAATGTCCGATCGGAAGCGCCATGTCAAAGTACGCCCGCGGCCATTGGCTGCGGGGCACAAATTCATGACGCGGCGTGCGGCGAATCGCATCGAGCACACGCGTGTCGGTGACCCCGGCCGTCGCCACACGCTCGTCGACCAACCGATCACGTGCCGCTTGAAAGCGGTCGGCCGCCGACGCAGTGATGGCCCAGGCGAGGATCATTCCGATTGCAAATTGTGATTTCATTGCGAATTCTTGGCACAGAAGGAGTTAGCGGAACGGCGCGAGCCGTCCGGTTTGAGGTTGAAAGACCGGAGGGCTCGCGCCCTGCCGCTAACAAAAGCTTGGCATTGAAGGAGGAAGCGGAACGGCGCGAGCCGTCCGGTTTGAGGTTGAGAGACCGGAGGGCTCGCGCCCTGCCGCTAACAAAAGTTTGGCATTGAAGGAGGAAGCGGAACGGCGCGAGCCGTCCGGTTTGACGTTGAAAGACCGGAGGGCTCGCGCCCTGCCGCTAACAAAAGCCCCCCGCGCGTCACGTTCCTTTCACCGCTCGGGTTGCCATGAAGGTGGCGATTCGGTCGGACAGCGCATCGTCGCCTCCCCAACCGTCCTCCATTATATCTGTCAGCATGAACCCGGCGTCGAGTTGTCCGCCCAGCAAATCGGTCAAGGAATGTCCGAAATCGATCGGGCGTTCCGGTCCGATGGTTTGATCGAGTTCCTCGGGCGGCAAGTCGAGATCGCTGTAGGGAATTTTGAATCGCACTTTTAACTTGCCGCGATCGCGTTTGACCGCATCGAACAGGAAATTCACCGGCTGGATCACTCCGCTGATCAGCACCCCACCGGGTTTCAACACCCGCGCCGCCTCCTTCCAAACCGGCCGCACGTTGGGGACGAAGTTGACCGAACAGGGATTGATCACCAGGTCAAACTGTTCGGCCGCCAGCGGGGCCAGATCTGCCATGTCGGCCTGAATCGTCTCGATCGCCAGGTCATGTTCGCGGGCCAGTCGCTGATCGATCGCCAGTTGGCCGGCGCTAAAATCGACCACCGTCACGTGCGCCCCGGCGGCGGCCAACACGGGGCCTTGGTGCCCGCCCCCCGCAGCCAAGGCCAGGATCGATCGGTCTCGCACGTCCCCGATCCACGAGGCGGGGATCGGTTTGGTCGCCGTCAACCGGATCGAAAAATCGCCGCGACGGGCCGCATCGATCTGGTCAGCCGTTGCCGGGGTGAACCACTTTCGTCGGCTGGTCGCGATCTTGTCCCAGGCCTCGCGATTGAAATGCGTTGCGTCCAAGAAAAAGCCCCTGCGATGCCATGAATTCGAAATTCGATTTTCCGTTTGGCGTTTCAATCTAATAGAATAAATGTCCCCCCGTCGGCGGAATCGAGCTTTCCGAAGCTGATCTTTCCTCGATTCTCCCCCTCCCCGACCCTCCCAATCCGTCATTGGATTCGTCATGTTAAATCTGACCGCTCGCGGAACCTCGCACACGTGCAACGGCACGCCCCGACGCGACTTCCTGCAAATCGGAACCTTGGGTGCCCTCGGACTCGGGTTGCCACAATTCCTTGCCGCCGCCGAGCGTGGCGTGGTTGATCCCCACAAGGACAATCGCTCCTGCATCATGATTTTCAATCTCGGTGCGCCCAGCCAGTTGGACACCTTCGACATGAAACCGGAGGCGCCGGCCGAGGTGCGCGGACCGTTCAAAGCGATCTCGACCAAGGGCGATTTCCAGCTCTCGGAAATCTTGCCGCGCCACGCCGAGATCGCCGACAAGTTCTCGATCATTCGGTCCTGTTATCACACCGCGGCGGCTGTGCACGACGCCGGCTGGCAGATGCTTCAAACCGGTCGCCAATTCACCGGCGGCGTGAATTACCCGCACGCCGGTGCCGTGTTGCAATACATGCGCGGACGCCGCAGCGATCTACCGGCCCATGTCGTTTTGCCCGAAACCATGGGACGCGGCGGCGGCAACTTGCCCAACGGCCAAGCCGGCGGGTTCTTGGGCAAGACCTACGATCCATTCGCATTGATGGCCGATCCCAGCAAAGAGAATTTTAAAGTCCCCGACTTGTTGCCGCCGCCGACATTGGGCGATGTCCGGATCGATCGTCGGCGACGGATGCGGGCGGCGATCGAAGGCCGAATGAACGAACTCGAATCCACCGAGTCGGCCAAGATGCTGGACAAGAATTTCGAAGCCGCCTATCGCTTGATGAACAGCACGCAAGCTCGCGAAGCCTTTGATTTGACCAAGGAACCAACCAAGGTCCGTGAGCGTTACGGGATGAACCGCTTCGGACAATGTTGCCTCTTGTCGCGACGATTGATCGAGGCGGGTGTTCGGTTTGTCACCATCAACACCTTCCTGACTGTGTTCAACGAAGTCACCTGGGACATCCACGGCAGCAAGCCGTTCACCACCATCGAAGGGATGAAGAACATCGTCGCACCGATGTACGACCAAGGCTACTCGGCGTTGCTGAGTGACCTGGACGAACGGGGCATGTTGGACGACACGTTGGTTTGCGGCTTGGCCGAATTCGGACGAACGCCCAAGGTCAATCCCGCCGGCGGCAGGGATCATTGGCCGCAATGTTTTTCCACCACGTTTGCCGGCGGCGGCGTGCAAGGCGGGCGAGCGATCGGTGCGAGCGACCCGATCGGTGCAGTCCCCGCCGACCGACCGACGCAACCGGGCGAGCTGATCGCCACGGTCTTTCATTCCCTGGGGTTGGACTTGCACGCCGAAATCCCCGGCCCCGGCGGACGCCCGTTCCCGTTGGTCGATTTCGGCATGCGCGAAGTCAAAGAACTGTTCGCGTAGCGGATCCCGTGGCGTAAGCTTCCAGCTTGCGGTTTCGCTGGATCGCAAGCTGGAAGCTTACGCCACTGTCTGTGTTGAATTCCTTTGCCCTTGATTCCATCTTGATACCTTTCATCATGCGACCACGCTTGAATCCGTTCTGTCCGCTGTTGGCAGCCCTGGCGATTGTGATGTTGTGCCAATGGAGTGCGGCATCCGAAGTGCCGACCGATCACGCGGAGTTCGCCGTGCTGCCGGCGACGATTCAATTGCAGGGCCGCGAAGCCCGCCAGCGCGTGTCGATCGTCGGCGTCCGCGACCAGATGCCGTCGGCGGTGCTCGATCAAAAATCCTACTCCATCACCATCGAAGACCCCGCGATCGCTACCCTCCAGGACGGTGTCGTGACGGCGCTGGCCGATGGGGAAACCACGCTCCGTTGTCAGGTCGGCGCACAAGTGATCGATGTTCCGGTGGTCGTCTCGGGAACCGAGTCGGCACATCGTTGGAGTTTCCGCAACGACGTGCAGTCGGTGCTCGCAAAAGCCGGATGCAACATGGGGTCGTGTCATGGCGCGCTGGCCGGCAAGGGCGGGTTTCGTCTCTCGCTGCGCGGCTATGACAACCAAAGCGATTTCTTGTCGATCACGCGTCAGGCGCGCGGCCGCCGGATCGAAATGGCCGATCCGGGACGTAGCTTGTTGTTGGCCAAACCGACCGGCGCCTTGCCGCACAAAGGCGGACTGCGTCTGGATGTGGATTCGCATGACTATCACGTGATCAGCCAATGGATCGCCGATGGCGCCGAAGGCCCCAGCGACGATGATCCGACGCTGGAGCGCATCAGCGTCATGCCCGAAAACGCGATGTTGTCGCCGGGAGACACGTCCCAGGTTTTGGTCAGCGCCCACTACGATGACGGACGCGTCGTCGATGTCACCCACTGGGCAAAATTCACGGCCACCGATGAAGCCGTCGCCAGCGTCGATGAGGACGGTCTGGCGCTGGTGCGAGGAAGCGGCGAAGCGGCCGTACTGGTCTGGTTCGGCAGCAAAGTCGTGCTGGCCCGGATGACGGTCCCCTACGAACACGACGTGCCGACGGAACGCTACGAGGACGCGCCGCGGCGAAACTTCATCGATCAAGAAAACTTGGCGCAGCTGCGAACGTTGAATCTACTGCCATCGCCGCGCTGTAGCGATGAAACGTTCTTGCGACGTTCCACCCTGGACACGATCGGGCGTCTGCCCACGCCGGAGGAACGCCAACAGTTCCTCCAGTCCGACCCCCGCGATCGACGCGATGACTGGATCGAACGACTGTTGGCCAGCGACGACTTTGTTTCCTATTGGGCGTACAAGTGGTCCGACATGTTGCTGATCAACGGCACGCGTTTGCGACCGATCGCCGTGAAGACGTACTACGCGTGGGTGCGTGACCGCGTCCAACGTAACCAGCCCTGGGACGAATTCGTCCGCGAGATTTTGACTGCGACCGGACGCAGCGATGAAAACGGGGCCACCAATTTCTACGCGCTGCATCAATCGCCCGAAGACATGACTGAAAACGCATGCCAGGCCTTTCTGGGGCTTTCGATCGGCTGCGCCAAGTGTCACAACCATCCGCTCGAAAAGTGGACCAACGATCAATATTACGCGATGGCCAACCTGTTCGCCCGTGTCCGCGCCAAGGGCTGGGGCGGTGACGGTCGCAACGGCGACGGCTTGCGCACCCTGTACGTTTCGACATCGGGCGAATTGATTCAACCCAACCGCGGCCATCCCCAACCGCCCGCCCCGCTGGATGCCCCACCGATCGCGTTTGATGATCCGGACGATCGGCGACAGGTCCTGGCGGCTTGGATGACCGATCCCGACAACCCGTATTTCGCCCGCTCGATCAGCAATCGCGTTTGGGCCAACTTCTTCGGCCGCGGGTTGGTCGAACAAGTCGACGATTTACGCCTCAGCAACCCGGCGTCCAATGAATCGCTGCTGACCGCGCTCAGCGATCACGTCGTCGACGTCGACTTTGATTTAAAGCAACTGATGCGGACGATTTTGCAAAGCGAAACGTATCAGCGGAGCAGCGTTGCATTGCCGGAAAACGGCAGCGAAGGAAAGTATCACAGTCGGTACTATCCCAAACGCTTGATGGCCGAAGTCATGCTGGATTCGATCGATCAGGTTCTGGGAACTGCGACGACCTTCAACGAAGTGGCGTTTCCCGGAGCGGACCGACAAAAGACCGATTTCTATGAATCCGGAACACGTGCGATCGAATTGTTTGACGCGTCGGTCAATTCGTACTTTCTGAAAACCTTCGGTCGCAACCCACGCGAAATCACCTGTGAATGCGAACGCAGTGACGAACCGAGTATGGTTCAGGTTCTGCACCTGTCTAACGGTGACACGCTGAATCCGAAATTGGCCGCCGAGCGAAACGTCATCACCGAAGCAATCGAGCAAGGCCTCGATGACGAAGCCATCATCCGTTCCCTATTTCTTCGCGGGCTCTCTCGTGAGCCCCAGGAATCGGAAATGGATACCTTGCTGGGCGTGCTGTCAGAGTACGGCCAGCAGGATCGCCTGACCGGGCTGCAAGATGTCGCATGGAGCGTGCTGACGAGTACCGAGTTTACCTTCAACCACTAAAACGCAATTCGCCGCCGACGATCGTGTGTCGGACCCGGCCGATCAGTTCCATGCCGGCAAACGGCGTGCTGATACAAGTCGATCGAAACTGACTCGGATCAACTTTCCATCCCGCGTTGGGATCGATGATGGTGACATCGGCCGGACGGCCGATGCCGAGCGTGCCGGCGTCCAGGCTGGCGATCTGTGCCGGGCGCGTCGACATGCGGTCGATCAATTCGATCCAATCCAAGGTGCCGGTTCGCACAAGCGCCGTCGCGGCCGTGGCCAAGGCGGTTTCCAGCGAAGAGATTCCGAACGGCGATTGATCCAGATCGTTCATCATCTTTTCGCGACTGCGCGGCATGTGGCCGGACTGAATCGCGTCGATCGTTTTGTCTTTGACTGCCTGGCAGAGCGTCGCCACGTGGCGAGGGCTGCGCAGCGGCGGGTGAACCTTAAACCGGGACTCGTAAGACCGCATCGCCGCGTCGCTCAACATCAAATTGTGCGGACACACCGAAGCGGTCACGACAACGCCGCGCGATTTGACGCGCCGCAACATGTCGACGGCCCCCATCGTGCTGACCGGGCCGACATGCAGCCGACCGTCGGTGGCCTCGGCCAAGCGGACATCGCGCGCGACCGCCAAGTCTTCCGCTTCGGTCGGTAACCCTTTTAATCCCAGCACCAGAGAAACCTGTCCGTCATGCATCACGCCGCCGAGCGCCAATTCGGGGACTTCGGGCGAATCAAAAATCGGACGGCCGAGCATGCGGCAGTATTCAAGCGCTCGCTTCAATAGCGCGTCGCTCGGCGCGGCGCGGGGGGCATCGCTGAACGCGACCGCACCGGCTTCGGACAACAGGCCCAGTTCGGCCATTTGTTTGCCGGAACGCCCCTTGCTCAGGCAACCGACGACGTAAACCCGCGCGCCTCTTGCCTCCGTCGCTTTTTGGCGAACAAATTCGACTGCGCCGTGCGAATCGATCACCGGGTCGGTGCTCGATGCGGCCAAGATCGACGTGTAGCCGCCGGCCAATGCGGCGTGTGATCCGCTGAGGACCGTTTCGTCTTCTTCGAAACCCGGCTCTCTGAGTTCGACTCCCAAATCCACCAAACCCGGCGTGACCAGGCATCCGCCGGCGTCGATGACCTCGCAGTCCTGGGGGATGTCGCCGTCACTCGGATCAACCGTCGCGAACACGCCGTCGACCATCAGGATTCGACCGCCACGATTCAGGTTTTGGCTGGGGTCGATCAACGTACCGTTTTCGATCAGCAGGGGCTTCTTCATCGGTTGAACGATCTCTTCAATTCCTAAGCGGAGGCTTTGTTGGCGTTGCGGTATCGGTCGTCGGCCGCAGACAACAAGTACAGGGCCGACATGCGGACGGCGATTCCATTGGTGACCTGTTCCAGGATCACCGAGTGCGGACCATCGGCGACTTCTGGAGTGATTTCGACGCCGCGGTTGATCGGCCCCGGCGCCATGATCAGGATGTTCTCTTTGGCTTGGCGCATACGCGCGGCGTTCATCGCATACAACGCCGCGTACTCGCGGACACTCGGGAACGGCCGCGCGTGCTGGCGTTCGAATTGAATTCGCAGCAGGTTCAAGACGTCACAGCGCGGCAGAATCTCGTCCAAGTGGTGGGCCACTTCGAATCCCAATTCCTGCCAGCGGGGGCTGACCAGGGTGGGCGGCCCGCAAATGATCACGTGGGCCCCCATCCGTTTCAGTCCCCAGATGTTGCTGCGCGCGGTGCGGCTGTGGGCGATGTCCCCGACCAAGGCAACGGTCAATCCCTCCAGGCTTCCGCGATGTTGGCGAATCGTCAACAGATCCAGCAGACCCTGAGTCGGGTGTTCATGCGGACCGTCGCCGGCGTTCAACACACAACAGCCCAATTCTCGGGCCAGCAGGTTCGGGGTTCCAGGCGTCCCATGGCGGGTGACTACCCAGTCCACGCCCATCGCTTCGATCGTCTTGGCGGTGTCGGCGAACGTCTCGCCCTTGGCGGTGCTGGAACCACTGGAGCCGAATTCGACCGTGTCGGCGCCGAGTCGTTTGGCCGCCAACGAAAAACTGTTCCGCGTCCGCGTGCTGTTTTCGAAAAACAGGTTCGCACACGTTTTGCCGCTCAACAGCGACAATTTACGGCGACAACCTTCGGTCGCTTCTTTCAACCGACTCGCGACGTCCAGCAAGATGGTGATTTCTTCAGCGGAAAGGGATTCCAAATCCAATAAGTGCCGGCGATCCCAACGCTCCGCAAACGATGTCAAATCAGGCACGCTCATCAAGCACCTTTCTCCGTGACCAGCCGAATTCTTGTTCCCAGGGGCTACGGAGCGTTAGCCTAATGAATTGATGGCAAATCCGCGAGCGGGCGGAAAACAAGCTGAATCGGTCCTTCGTCGAACCGCCCGCCCCCTGTGAATGCGGCTGAATCATGCTCGGCGACCTGGTCCGGGGCAAGCAACTCGAATTATTTTGGCAGCCCGTCCGAGCGTATCCGCACGATCGGGAGGCTGGACCAACGCAGGGCGAGGGGGCGGCTCTGATGCGAAGACATTTTTTTCTTTTTCCAGGCTTTCCCGTGGAGCGACTGTCGTGCGGCAAGCCTGGGGACGACGGTGGTTGAGTTGCGGTCCCCTTTGTTGAAGAGGTCGTGCCGTTTTTAAGTCGTGGATCACAAGGGGTTTTCGTCACTCTCCCCCTGGGCATTGGTATCGACACATCTTTTGTATGTCAGATCTGTTCTGAGTGGATGGTTTCGGCCAACGGCCATACACAAATGCCTCGCACAAACGCGAAGGTTGTGCATGGCCGTTGGCCAAATTGAACCTCATTGCGATGCGGTTCCTGGGGCGGCGCAACCCTCGCAAACGCTCGGTTTGCTTGCCCCAGGCTATGGATATGTATGCCCTTTGGGCAAGAAGCGGCTTGTGTAGATACCAATGCCCTGACAGGGAGGGGCGAGCGCACCGAGGAGAGGGTTTTTGTTGCTACTCGGGACGCAACCCTGGCCGGCGAAGTGAACACCGCGATTGACCGTTCAACCTCCCTCGCTTCGCTCGATCCTCCTGCCAGGAGGGTGACCTTAAGAACCGCACGGCCTCTGAACAGGGAGGGAGCGCGCTTGACCAACGGCACATCATTTGCCGCGTTTGGGGACATCTTTGTGACGCCCACCTTGAGAGGAGTCGTCCATGACGCGCGCGATCGTCTTGCATTCTCTGCTGCTGACACTGGCAATGCCGCTGACGCTGTTGCTGTGCACGGAAACGCGCGCCGCCGATCCGGCACCGCTGCGGTGGGATCGATCGGAGTCTTCGGTCGCGCTCGTTCGTGGCCAACAGGTCCTTTGGCGATTCCATCACGGCTCCACGTTGGATGTTCCATATTTTCACCCGTTGAGTACCAAGGGCGGGCGCGTGCTGACCTGGGATCGCCCGGCCGATCATGCCTGGCATCACGGTTTGTGGTTCTGTTGGAAATACATCAACGGGGTCAACTACTGGGAACATGACCGGCAGACGGGCAGGCCGGCCGGGCGTACCGAGACGACGGACGTCAAGGTGGAAACGCGCGATGATCATTCCGCGCGGATCTCGCTTGCGTTGGCCTACCATCCCGACGGCGACGACGAAGTCGTGCTTCGCGAACGACGACGGATTGTCATTTCCGCGCCGAATGCCCACGACGAATACAGCTTGGATTGGATTTCCGAATTCACCGCCGGCAACAATCGCGTGGAATTGGATCGCACGCCACCGAAGGAACAATCGTGGGGCGGTTATGCGGGGCTGTCGGTGCGATTCGCGAAAGAAATGGTTGATCGTCAAGCGATCAGCGAACGAGGCCCCGTCGAATTCGGACCTGGCAACCGGCATCGCAGCCGAGCGACGTCGATCGATTACAGCGGCACCATCGACGGCGACCCGGTTGGATTGGCGTTTCTGGATCATCCCCAGAATCCCCGACATCCCACGCCGTGGTACATCATCCGCAGCCCCGTGACGGGCTACGTGAACGCGGCTTTGCTGAATGATGAGCCGATGGCGCTCCAGCCGGGCAGGAGTATGACGCTGCGTTACCGAGTGATCGTGCATCCGCTCCGCTGGGATGCGGCGCGTCTGAAAACGGAACAAACACGCTTTCAGCAATCTTCCCTTTCATTTTGAGAGTCTGACTCCCATGGGCACGACATCGATCTGCCGTCGCGGCTTCCTCAAAACATCTGCCGCGTCGATCGCCGCCATCGGCGTTCCAACCATCGTTCCGTCCTACGTCTTGGGAAAGAACGCACCCAGCAACACGTTGCGGATCGGCTGTATCGGTACCGGACGGATGGGGCATGGGGACATGAATGCCTGTTTGCGCAGTGGTTTGGAACCGCAGACCAACGCCCACATCGTGGCCGTCTGCGATTTGGATCGTCGGCGGGTGGAGCACGCAAAACAGCAGTGCGACGCGATTTACGCCGACAAGCTGACCGATCGTCCCGGACCGACGATCGAAATGTTTGAGGATTATCGTGAGTTGCTTTCGCGAGACGACATCGACGGAGTGACGATCTCGACGCCCGACCATTGGCATGCACTCAATGCGATCGCCGCGGTCGAGTCCGGCAAGGCCGTGTATTTGCAAAAGCCGTTGACGTACACGATTGCGGAAGGGCAGAAACTGGTCGCGGCAGTGAGAAAACACAATGTCGTCTTGCAGACCGGATCGCAGCAACGTTCCGATCGAAGATTTCGTCTGGCTTGTGAATTGGTTCGCAGCGGACGCATCGGCAAGCTGCACACGATTCGCGTTCAACTGCCGACCGATACCGGCACGGGAAAGGACGTCGCGATGCCGGTTCCCGAGCAGCTCAACTACGACATGTGGCTCGGCCCGACGCCTCGGATGCCCTACACCGAACATCGCGTTCATCCGCAAGCGGACTTCAGCCGACCGGGCTGGCTGCAGATCGAATCCTATTGCCGCGGAATGATCACCGGTTGGGGCGCGCACATGTTTGATACCGCCCAGTGGGGACACGGCTCGGATGATTCCGGACCGGTCGAGATGGAGGCCAGTGGTGAATTCCCAAGCCGCGGATTGTTCAACGTCCACACCGAGTTTCAGGCCGAAGGGCGTTATGCCGACGGGGTCAAACTGTTGGCCAGTTCTGGCAAACCGGCCGGTGTCACGTTCCAAGGCGAGGCCGGATCGATCTCCGTCACACGTTCCAGTTTGACTGCCGAGCCGAGTGGCATTCTGCGAGAGCCGATCGGTGAGGGTGAAGTGCATCTGTACCAAAGTGACAACCACATGCAGAACTTTCTGCAGTGCATACGGACACACGAAGAGCCGATTTGTCCGGTCGAGGTCGGGCATCGTTCGAACAGCATCTGTGTGATCGCGCATGTGGCAATGAAGCTGGGACGCAAACTTCGCTGGAACCCGGTGACGGAGCGGTTCATCGATGATCAAGCGGCCAACGCTCTGCTCGATTACGACCATCGAAAACCGTGGACCGTTTGACGCACTGGAGCAAGATAGATAAGGACCAACTGTGAAACTTCATCGACGCCAATTCGCGGGGGCTGTTGCAGCGGTGACTGCCCCGCTAGTCCGATTCGCCCGTGGGCAGGAACCCGCCAACATGAAGATTGACCGCATCGAGTTGTTCCCCTTGCGCTATCCGTTGACCGGCTACTTCAAGTTCTTTACCGGGCCGCACGGTTCGCTGGGACGTGCAGCCGTCGTGGTCAAAATCACCGCTGACGACGGAACGGTGGGTTGGGGCCAGAGTATCCCGATCGCGAAGTGGAGCTACGAAACGCTGGAGACGGCCACCCTCGTGCTGCGCGACTACTACGCGCCGGCGCTGGTCGGTCGCGATCCGAACGACATCGACGGCGCCTTGGTGGCAATGGACTCCGTGATCGCGCCGGGCTTTACCACTGGCATGCCGATCACACGCGCCGGCGTGGACCTGGCGCTTCATGACTTGATGGGCAAGGTGCGCGGCCAGTCTCTCGCGCAGATGTGGGGACGCGAAACCGGTGGGCCGATCACGCTCAGCTGGACCGTCAATGTGCAGCAACTGGCCGAGGTGGATCGGGTGATGGAGGAGGGCCGTCGTCGCGGATATCGCAATTTCAATATCAAAGTGGCGCCTGATCCTGAATTTGACATCCAACTGGCCCGACGCGTGCGGAAAAACGCCCCCGAGGGCTTTCTATGGGCCGACGCCAATGGAGGCTACGATCCGGCCACCGCGTTGGCGACCGCGCCACAGTTGGCCGATGCCGGTGTCGATGTGCTGGAGGCACCGCTGAAACCGAACCAGATCAGCGGTTATCAAAAACTCAAACAGCAAGCCGCGTTGCCGATTCTGATGGACGAAGGGGTGATCAGTCCGACCGATCTACGCGAGTTTTACAAAGCGGGAATGTGCGATGGCGTCGCGATGAAACCGTCTCGATGCGGCGGCTTGCAATCGGCGCGGCAACAAATTGAATTCTGTCAGCAACAGGACTTGATGTGGCTGGGCAGCGGGTTGACCGATCCCGACATCTCGCTGGCGGCAACTTTGGGACTGTACGGAGCCTACGGCTTAAACAAGCCCGCCGCACTCAACGGGGACCAGTTCCTCACCGCCAGCGTGCTCAAGGTGCCGCTGCGAATCGAAAAGGATCAAGCCCACGTCCCGACCGGCCCCGGTCTGGGCATCGAAGTCGATGAGCTACAGTTGATCGAACTGATGAAACGCAGCGGAGGCGACAAACTGTTGAAGTAAATTGCGACTTGTCGATTTGAGCCCGATACCGCCGAGCGACGGACGGAGAAAGGGTTCTCGATGGTGGAGCGACAGTATGATTTGAAGTGGCAGGATGGGGAGACAAGGAGATGGGGAGACAAGGAGATGGGGAGACAAGGAGATGGGGAGACAAGGAGATGGGGAGACAAGGAGATGGGGGTGATAGATCGAAATGGGGCCTGCGGTGTTCCGGTTGCCAACCCATCATTCTGCCAACCCATCATTCTGCCAACCCATCATTCTGCCAACCCATCATTCTGCCAACCCATCATTCTGCCAACCCACGATTCTGCCAACCCACGATTCTGCCAACCCACGATTCTGCCATCCCACGATTCTGCCGTCCCGTCGTTTTGCCATCGCATCGTTGACGTCAGATTTCATCGTTCGGATTCCAGCCGGGCAGCGGGGATCTCGATGCTTCGCGAATGATGTTGTCGTGGACGAGAAAGCCTGCGTCTCCGACAAAATACGAATGCGTCTGGTCGACCATCAGATTGTAGGCTTCGCTGTCCACACCTCCTTCGGTCACGTCGATCGGAGTGGACCGGTGAATCTCGCGGAGTCGATCGCCTGGATTCAGTTCCTTCGCCATCGTCCATCCTCGCCCGACGACCCAGAACGGATGGCCGACCGTTGCGGTGATCAACTCGCCACCGACCGCGATCTGCATCGTGTCGCTCGGCGGTCGAATGCTTGTTTGAAGCACTAGCCGATACGACAGCTCACCCGTCGTCAGATCCTGGGAAAGCACCTTGTCGCCCGGCCGAATCCCTTCGATGGGCCGTTTGCCTGTCTCGGTGTGAACCAACGTGCCTGCCGGAAAACACTCACAGCGACGCGCTTGCGGCGCGCGAATGGTACGCCGACGATAGTCCGTGTTGGTAAAGTAGTACTCCCGTTTGTAATCGGGGACCAGGTATTCGTTGTAGTGCTTCCACCAATCCCACCACAGGCTCGGAACATCGCCCATCTCTTCGCCCGTTGCGATGCGTAGGGCGTTGAAGATTCGACCATTGAGCTGCTCGGTCTGAGCATTCTTTTGCGCCACGGCTCGCTCGGTTTCGGCAATCTTGCGGCGATGCAAGGAAACTTCACGGGCAACAATTTGCCGATAGGCGGGGGTGGCACGGAATCGGGGGTCTTGGACGGTCAAGCCCGCGTTGGTCGATTGGAACAGGTTGATCGCGTCGTCGGGACGCTCTTGTCGCAACCGCGTATGGCTGATGACCGTGTATCCGATCGCGTTGAGGCTGGACACGGCTTGAATGGGTGACTCCAATTGATCCAGATATTGTGGCGCATAAGCATGGACCGGATGTTCGGCCAACTTTCGTGCCGCGGCTTCTCGTGCGTCGGTGTCACTCAAGTTCAGTGAAAGTCGAACCAGCGCGTCGGCGGAGTCTTGCGCTTGGATGCTGCCGATCGTGTCGACCAGATGAATTTGCAAATTCGTGTCAACGCGCCGCACCAGTTTTTCCATGGCAGCAACGGCCTCGGGATCATCGATCGCGGCTAAATGCTTCCAGGCATCCGATTCTTGGGCCGATGGAGTCGATTCCAGTTCTCGCCGCAATCGATTGAGCGTGGGTTCCCATTTGCGAAGTGCCCGCTTGTCATCGATCAACGACTGCTTGTAGGCGTCCACTTCTTCCTTGGTCATCAGCTGGCCGCGGAATTCCCGCAGTTTGAGTCGTTTCCGTGCTTCGTCATGATTAGGATCGCTTGCAATGACGTTCCTCCAGTGCAATTGCTCGCGATCTTCCATCTCGTTGATTCGACACCAACGCGCGAGCGCAATCTCTCCGGCCAGTGTTCCGGCGTATCGATCCCTCAGGAAACTGTATTGGGAAAGAACATCGTTTGATGCATTGAGTGACGCCGACCGCTGGACTGGCATCCATCGATCATCCTGTTTGAGAAACCCAGACATCGATCGGGCCGCCGAATCGTTGGGATTCTGCCTGATCGCGCTGGTCAGATACATCTCGCGTTTTTCGGAGTCGCCATCCAGCTCGGCCCGCAAGGCTTGCTGAACCAGCGAGCCGGAATCCGGTTCACCGTCCCCCGCGAACAGACGGCTTGAGGCACAGAGCGCCAGGGCCAGTGGAAAGGCGGTCAGAAGACACGACGCCTGGAAGAGAGAATGGCAACGTCTGCGGTCCATCGGATGGCCCCTTGCGTGAGGGAACTTCGTTCGCTTTTGGAACACCGCTTGCCTGCAACAATCGCGCCACCAGAATGCTTGATGCAGCAATTCAACTGTTGGCAATGCATTTGCACCGTCGGGCAGTTTGATGCGCCGCGCTGCGCGCGATCGACTCGATCACACCCGCGTCTCATCTTTATACACCATCCCGATCCCCGCGACACGCTTTGGCAGCGCGGTCGCCCCCTGTCTCGGCAGGATCGCCCGGCATTCGCCGTTGACCTCTGCGGCGACAGCGATCGATCGGTCGACCGAAGGCGTACAGCCTGCAAAGTCCACCTGGACTGCACGCATCTCACGAGGACTGGGCGACATCAGACGTCTGGTGAGCGGTGTGGAGCATCCGTCGACCTAGGCTTTCGCTGGATCCGATTTTCACTCAAGGGACGATTAACATGACCTGGGAAGACGCATTGATACCGTCGCTGATCGCCGTCTCGTGTTCGATGTTGGCCAAATTCATCGAAGTCAGGCTACGCAAGCATCGGCTGTTCGCCGATTCGGGTGAAGCCGAACGCCTCGATCCGGAATAATCAAATGAAGTGAGGGCAACCGTTCTACCTGCCCAGGTTCGGCTTGCTCGCTGGGGCGACCGGCGAGTACGAGCCGTTGGTGTCTAGGCTTCAGCCGATCCTTGTTCAGCTGTTCGAGCGCCGAAGGCGTCGTGGAAGAGCGCCTGAAGGCTGCACACCAACGGTTCGGACACCATGCCCGTGACTGCCGGTGATTCGCAAAGGGCTTTGGCCGAACAGACAAGCTGTCGGTTGATGGTTTGCCGAGTGGCTCGTTCCCGGCTTACGTCGCTGTCGCTCGTCGCGGTCACTTACGCCCTTCTAGATAATGAGCTCGGCATCCCGCCTCGCACTGTTCTGATCGGGCTCCGCCCTCGGCGTCGGTGCTGCTCGCTCGCGCTCGGCGCTATTCTCATCCTTCGGTCACTTGCAATCACCTCCGCGGGCCGCCGGCTCCGCTCGGACGATCCCTCCCACACTCCGGTCGCCGAACGATGGCCCGCTCGATTACTCCACCGCCATCATCACTCCCACTCTCCTTGTCTCCCCCTCTCCGTGTCTCCCTCTCTTGCTTCCCGCTCCCTGCCATCGTTCTCCGACGGACATCCTGTCCCCGACGGGTGTCAGTCGACGGGCATCCTACCCGCCGTGCCTAACCACGACGATCGCACCAAAATTAGGCTGCAAACAGGAGTTTCTCGAGGAATTCGCTGTTCCAGCCAGCGATTTTTCGCTTCCGCCTGAGGCTCTTCTTCCGAGTGTCTCGCTTGAGAAGCGTCGTCACAAACCGACGAGCAAAGCTCATGTTCGATGTCGCGTTCTTGGTTCGGAGCCGACTGGAGTCCTCATGAAACACGACATCGAGGACCCAGTGCATGCTCTCTATACTCCAATGGCTACGAGCACAATTTGAGAATTCATGCACCCGCGCCGGTCGGCTCGAAATGTAGTAGCGAACATCGCTTGATTGCCGGTCACCACGAGTCGTGCAAGTATTCGCTTGGCAGATACTTTTTGCTCCTTTCCACTGGTCGGTCAGTTCGCGAAGTGCTTTTGGAATTGGGCAGGTCGCATAGAAGCGTTCCTCTTCACGCGCGGCCTGCTTTCCTGTGGTCGTCATTGCCCGAACACCGTGGGCTGTGAGCCCATCGTTATGGGCCATCTCAAAGTGATCGGCGATGGCAGCACAGAGCTTGGGATGGTTGTCTTTGACAGCGAACAGATAGTCGCCACCTCCCTCGACGATCTTTTCAGCAATCGACTTTTGGCATCCCATGGCATCGAGCGTCACGATCGAATTGCGTAAGTCGATTAGATCGAGCAATTCGGGAATTGCCGTGATTTCGTTGGACTTTGAGTCGACCTCGGTTTGCCCAAGCGTGACACCATTTGCGGTCGCCCAGGCACTGACGATATGAATCGCATCAGATTTCTCCGCATCGGTATAGGATCCGCGCACCGTCTTGCCATCGATCGCAACGTGAACGGGACGATTGTCGTCCTTGCTGGCGTGATCCCAATTAATCTCGCAGAGATGAGCGTGCCATTGAAGCAGCGCCTTCTGAAACTCGGCTGGTTTGATCAGGGACAACACTCGCGTGATGGTATCGTGAGACGGAATGCCGGCATCAAAGTCGGCGAATTTGGATAGCCAATCCAGTTTCTCACCACCGAAGCTTTCGATCTCATCAGGTCCGTCCGCGCCTGCGATGACCGCCGAGACAACCAAAAACAGAATCGAGTTAAGTGGATGGATTGTCCGGCCTGCGACTCGCGGGTCGCCGACCTGATCAAAACACTCGTGAAACACATCGATTTGGGAAGCCATTGCCATCTCCATAACAGGGCAGTGAAAAACCAGTCTGGCTGAATTTATTGGCAGAGGGGTTCACTGAGGCAAGGCTTCGACGAATACTGAAACCAGATTTTGGTGCGATCGTCGTGCGTGCCTAACGGCGTTCTTTCATGCCCGAGATGTGCGGTGTCGTCCAATCGGTAAAGGAAGATGGCCAAGCGTTGCGGCGGAAGTCGGCTCGGTCCTGCGTTCACATCAATCGTCCGCCTCATTTGGTCACCGTCTGTGGGTGCTGGCTTCGCATTAAAAAACTCTTCCCCTTTTTCTCTTCCTCATATCTCGCGAGTTGCCGATCAAAAAGCTGGCCCTAGTTTTTTGACCTCAGCGTCTCCTCCTTTTTCTCCCTACGTTCGGGTGCAAAACCAGTTGCTTGGGCCCCTGTAGGAGAATCTGATAAAAGATAGTGATTCACATATCCAATTCTATTGCCCTTTGCTTTATGGATCAAGTGCAGCAATCCCTGGATCTTCTTACTCGATTTGAGGCCACCTGCTAGGTTCGAGAGCCTGAGAGGCAGTGTCCAAGCCATACTGTCTCCTTCGATTGCTGAAAAAACAAAGACGATGTCGTCTCGATGCAGCCTTCCTCCCAAACCGCTGCGCTGTTCTAGGTCGGCCCTCAAACTCTTAAGGTAATCCCGAAAATCACTCTCTCCGAACTGCGTTGTTCCGCTCAACTCCTGGCGTAATCGCCCTTCGCCGAGAATTGCCGACCACCGAGTTTCGTTACCGCGTTGCGATATCAATAGCGTTTCCGTACGAATTCCATCGCCAAATTTTGCAGAGACGCAAACCACGAGTTTTTGCGATTTAACGACAGTTTGAGTCTCTGCATGTGCATGCGGCGGTACGGCCAGAATAGTAGTGGTTAGACATGCGATGACTTTAGTAAGTGCTTGACCATACAGGGAACGGTAAGACCCGGTCTTCATCGCAAGTGCTCCAGTAAAGTTCTTTTTCGGGATCAAATGGATGCGCAATTGGATGCCCACCCGAATATGTCATTTCGATAAGCCCAAACCCGTTATCAAGCGATACTTGGCAATTGGAAGCACTGGTCGATCCTACTGTGACAGTGAGCCAAACATGAATGTAGACTTTGGGCGGCTTGCCATGTGAACTTGCCCGCAACTCCTTTGAAAAACACTTTGAACCAACTCGATCAAAGGCGGACTCGAATATCTGTGCCCAGTCGTAGCAGTACCAGCCACCAACTCTAATGGGATTTCTGTCCGGTGCACTGCTGAAGTTTGCTTGCCAAGCTGACAGCCACGCCTTCACAAGTAAAATCGGATCCGTGCGGCATTCCGCCTCGGTGCACTCGCATTGACAGCTCTTGCATGCAGCTTGCAACTTCGAAATCCCATTGTAGATCCCGCGAAGTCCGTCCAAGTAGTCAAACTTGTTCGGATGGGAAGGAGGAGTAATCGGGCAGCGAACGTCCACTTCACCAGTTGCAGTCCGGATGTAGCACGTGTTTTCGGGAGTTCGTTTCCAAATGAAGTTCCCTTGCTTGTCAATTCCAACCAGATCTTGCGAAGTGAGACCAGTTGGGTCAACGCGTAAGATTGAGAAATAATTCGCGTAGGCATTTTGGCCATCAACATATCCGAGAAGATCCTTCGCGCAAAACCGCCCACACACCGGATCATACATTCGAGCCCGGAAGTGGTAGAGTTCGAACTCCTCATCCCACTCCCTACCGGTGTAGGTGTAGCGGTTTCCTTCGGTCGTCGACGTGCGTCCCGTCCCGCTACCATCGAAGATCGACAATCCACCATACGCATCATACGCGTAACGTTCCTTAATCGTCCCACTCGAATCCGTCAACGCGTTGACACTGTACGCTGGCCGCGGAGGTTGCATCGGGCGAGGGTTGTAAGTGACACGCCACTTTCAGGGCGTGATTTGCGGGGCGAGCGACGCGAAGGAGAGGCCAATCTGCGGCTATGATTCAGAATTGAGGGGCCTCATGAGATTTCGCCTCGCGCGCATGTGTGCGCGAGATGGCGTTGAAGATTGTGACGGCGGGATGGTGACTTGCGGAGCATCCCGCCATTGTAAGGCATTGACGGCATAGGGGCCTGGTCGCTATTGCCAGTCTTCCACTCGCAACCCAGTCACCCGCGAGAATTCACGGGTGTTGTTCGTCACCAAGGTGAAGTCATGCCGGAGGCAGACCGCTGCAATTTGCAGATCGTAGGGACCGATGAGGTTTCCTGAAAGTTCGAGCGAATGACGAAGTCTTGCGTATTCGCGCGCGTCATCGTCATCAAACGGGAACGAAATGAAGGGGGCTAAGGTGGCCTCCACTAACGAGACTCGTCGCAACCGGTTGCCATATTTCTCTGCCCCGTGGAGTAGCTCGCTGCGGACGATCGAGCAGGTGACAATATCGGCCGGACTCAATGATGCAAGTTTCACCGCGATTGGGCTCGCAGGTACCTTTAGATATTGAATCCACGCGTTGGTGTCTAACAGATATCGCATCACCAGCTATCGCGGATGGTTGGTGCCCCTTGCGGGGATCGCTCCAAAGGTTCATCCGAAAACGAACCCGCAGTCTGCTCAAAATAGCCTTCCGGCCAATCAGATAGAGACGAGGGCTCAATCTGCTCAACCTCTTTGATTGCACGGCGTACGAGGATGATTAGGCTTTTCGCCCGCAGTGGATCAAGCTCATTGAGTTTTGCATCGAGTTCTTCGGAGATCCGACTCATTTTTTACGTCTCTCAGGTCCGTGATCAGATGTCGGGGAACGGCACAATCCACGACCCGACATTGTACCCCATAAACCGTTATCCAGAAGGTCGGTTTTCTGATTTGGGGAGACGTTCGTGTGCACCTGGGTGGGTGCGGCTGTGGACTTCTCGCAGGGGTTTGGGTGAATCGGAAGGCGCCAGAAGGTCGACGGAACCCGGCCAGAAGTGACCCATCAGCTTGGCCGTTTGGCCCGGAAGCTCTTGCTCTTAGGCCGGAAGGTTTTGGTTGTAGGTGCACGTGTTTGGCAAGTTCACTTTGCCGCGTTTGTCGACCGTGGGGACCGTCGATGCGATATCGCTTGAGAAAGTGGCGTCTCGTGCGAGCCATTCGAGCAAGCGGCGGAGCTAGGTGATGCGTTCACGAACGATGCGGGTTCCAATCACCGAACCGTTGAGTAAATCAGTTTCGTTTTGAAGGTGTTCGAGGTAGTCGCTGGCGGTGATGTCGCTGAGCTGATCTGTCGAGTCGATCGATAGCGTTTGGCACCACGTGACGAAGTAATCGAGTTGCTTCTTGGTGGTGTTGACGACGCGTCGTTTGTGTCCGGAGCGTTGAAGGTGAGCGATGTAGCTTTGAACTTGCGTTTGTAACGTCGAAGCCATCGGGTTGACCTTGAGTTGGGAACGTTGCGATCGCGCGGTCGCGTGGGAAAAGATCCACGCCGTCGGAGTCGCGTGGGCTTGGCGATCCGGCCGGCTGCGCTGCGTGTCCCTCGGTTGTCACTGATGGCGGCGGCCTTGATCGGTGGCGATGGCGATCAAGCTCAATGAGCCCGAGAGCGTGGACCACCTCGATGACGCGACAGCTCCGCCTGGTTGTCAACAGAGCAATTCGCCAACCGCCGCGAAAGTAGAAAACCGCATCGGGATCAATCGTTAAAGTCAACGCACTTGGTGTTAACGATCGCACGTGGGCGTTTTTCGCCTCTCGCCTTCTCTCGGACTGCCACCGGAGGGTCACGGGTGACGGCGTCAGTCCGGCTCGGCGAAAGCCAAAAAACGTAGGGGGAAGAGTGAGCGGCCGGCTTGGATCGGCTGTTGTTGGTCAGCCTGGGCGGTTCCGCGCCGGGGGAGCCTGTCGGAGATTCGCAGCGGGCTTTGGCCGAACAGACAAGCTGTCGGTTGATGGTTCGCCGAGCGTCTCGTTCCCGGCTTACGTCGCTGTCGCTCGTCGCGGTCACTTGCGCCCTTCTTGATATCGAGCTCGGCATCCTGCCTCGCACTGTTCTCATCGGGCTCCGCCCTCGGCGTCGGTGGTGCTCGCTGCGCTCGGCGCTACCCTCATCCTTCGGTCGCTGTCACCACCTCCGTCGACCGTCGGCTCCGCTCGGTCGATCCCTCCCTCACTCCGGTCGCCGAACGATGGCCCGCTCGATTACTCCACGACCATCATCACTCCCACTCTCCTTGTCTCCCCCTCTCCGTGTCTCCCTTTCTTGCTTCCCGCTCCCTGCCATCGTTCTCCGACGGACATCCTGTCCCCGACGGGTTTCAGTCGACGGGCATCCTACCCGCCGTGCCTTCGGCGTTCTTTCGTGCCGGATGGTGCGAGGTCCGGCATCGTGCCGAAGACAGCAGGCGGTCATCGTAACCGCCAAGCGTAGTGAGGCAGGTGGGCCATCCATTGCGGCGGAAGTCGGCTCAGTCCTGTGATCACGTCAATCGTCCGCCGACAGAAAGAGAACGCCGCCTTGCGGTGGCGCTGTGCGAATTTTAATCGCATCGGTTACTCATCTAAGAAACCTGGCCCATTCGATTCGTTTGTGCTTTGACTTTCGGTACCCGAAACCCTTGATTCCTTCCTCAGGGGAAGGCGATAGCTTCCGGCTCGTCTCATCTGCCAGTCGGAATGCATATCACGCTGACGCAGCACCGAGTGTCGATAAAGCTCGTGAAGGTTCTTTGCTTCAGTTAACTTTTCCATGGGCCTCGATTGGGCAGACCTGTAAACAAAAACAACAGCACAGTCTTTGTTGAGAACTACCGAAGAGTAGGTAAAAAAGTCACCCGCATTTTCAGATTTGTAGATCTTCCCAGAGTAGCCTGCCATTCCACCTACTGGCAGCTTTTTGTCAAAAAGCCCTTCAAGCATGCGCGGTGGAATTGCGTTCGGACTTGTTGATTCTCCCGGTTCTGCCTCAATTTGTCGCTCTAAGATGACCGCTACTCCAAGAGCCAACACCAACAAGGCGACAAAACGGACCGCTGGATCTGCCCAATTAATAAAGCACTTCAACATCATCATCTCCAGGAACAAACGGTATCGGGTGAGGTGGCATTGGAGAGGGGCCTAAGGGTGGGCTGGGAACACGTGGTTGCGGGAAGGGTGGCGGGTTCGGAGCGGTGTGAGTCTGCGAAAGGTACGCAGTGACAACGATACTTCTCAGGGCGTCCTTAAAGTCAAGGCAAGACGCCTCACACCCGGCCTCGGTACTAATGATTGGAGAGAACTCGCCATTCCCCAATCCTGAAAGTGCATCGCCAATTTGGGAACTGCCTTCCGTTGCCCACCAGAAGCTCATGTTCATCACGTGCTGCTGTTCATGACCATAGATTCCCTCAAGCGTTAGCGGCGGCGCGGGGGGCGTTCGCGTCCGGTTGTACTCCAATATTTTCGCAACATCGATAAAGATCGTCATGGTAATGGAAAACGAAATACTGCTTACGTAAAACTTTCCATCACTACAGCACGGTGAGCAATTGCAGTCCATGTCGATATCTGGAACCGTTACCGCGAAACCTCCGTCCGCAGGTCCATTGCTCCACGGCATCCCTGAAACAAATGTTGGGCCGAACGTGCTAGTTATCTCCGTGCTACCACAGTCACTTGTCATGACTCCCTCGTATCCGGTGTAGTCAACGGCAATTGTGGGACGTCCATGACCATATTGAACCAGATTCATCCCGTCGTAGTACCCTATTTGGTCTCTGGAGCAGAATCGGCCGGCGATCGAGTCGTACATGCGGGCGCGGTAATGATACAGATCGAGAACGTCGTCGTACTCGCGTCCGGTGTACGCGTAGCGGTTGCCTTCGGCACTGCTCGTACGCGCAGTTCCGCTTGAATCGAAGATCGAGAGATTGCCATAGGCATCATACGCGTACTGTTCCTTGATCGTGCCTGTTGAATCGGTCAGCGCCGTAACACTGTACTGTTGGCCGCGGAGATAGCGAACCGTGAACTTGATAGATGGCCTGTCGTTTTCAGGGCGTGATTTGCCGGGCGAGCAAGTTGGTTGACGAAGCGTTTTGCAGCTACGGTTTGAATTTAAATCGGCGCACGGTTTCACGCCTCGCGCGCGGGTGCGCGCGAGACGTTGGCGAAGGTTTTGGCGGCGGGATGATCGATGACAGAGCATCCCGATATTGTAGTGGATCGATCGACTACTCGGTGGGTTTGTCGTCGGACTTGTTGGGATCTGATTGCGGTGGTCGGTCCTTGGATCCCGGATGGGTTTTGTCGTGGACTTCGCGGAGGCGTTTGATCGAGACGTGGGTGTAGATTTGCGTCGTGTTGAGCTGCTCGTGACCCAAGAGCGTTTGAATCGAACGCAGATCCGCGCCGCCTTCGAGCATCAGCGTGGCCGTCGTGTGACGAAGCATGTGACAACTGCCCGGCTTCGTGATGCCGGACGCGGTCAGGTAGCTTCTGACGAGCTGACTGAGCGTGACGGGGTGGAACGCGTTGCCGCGGGTCGTTAAGAAGATCACTTGCGTGTCTTCAGCGATCAGCGCAGGACGGCCGTCGTGAAGGTATTTCATCAGCCACTGGAGGGCACGCTTGCCGGTGGGGACCACGCGGTCCTTGCGGCCTTTGCCTTGGCGGATCATGGCAAGACCAGACTCGTGGTTGATGTCGTCAAGCTTCAGTGCGATCAACTCCGCGCGTCGCATGCCGGTGGCATATAACAGTTCCAAGATTGCGCGGTCGCGAAGACCGGTTGGTGTTGTGAGATCGACGGAACTGAGCAGCGCTTCGATTTCATCGATCGTCAGATGCGATGACGGTAAGCGTTGTTCTTCTTTAGGCAGTTCGAGATTTGTTGATGGGTCAGTTTCAATCCAGCCTTGTTCATTGAGCCAACCGAGCCAGTGCGCGACCGTTGAGAGATAACTTGCTTGAGTGCAGAACTTGAGTGGCTTGCCGGTACGCTCGTTGCGATAGTGATAAAGCCAACGTCGGTAAGCAGCGAGTAGATCGGATGTGATCTCAGTCACCGTGTCGATTCCGCGTTCGCTTGACCAGCTAATGAACTTGTTCAAGACATAGTCGCGGCGCGAGAGGGTGTTGGTCGACCAGTTGTTCATCTTGAGATAACTGAAGTAGCGAGACAGCAGGACGGTGGGAAGAGGAACTTGGGACATGGATTTGCATCCTTTGGTTGTGATCGGCGCGCACCGGTAGCCGGGCGTGCTCGATCGGGGTGAAAGCGGTCGGGTGAACGTCACTCGGCCGAAGAAGACGGCATCACCAACGCGGCGATGCAGCTATGACAAGGCTTTCAATAAGGGGGCCTTGCGAGGTTTTGGCATCAGGTTTGACGCCAGAGAGGCTAGGTCGTTGCGGTACAACGACTTGGGTGAATCGGAAGCGGGTTGAAGGTCGGTGGAAGCCGCCGGAAAGCAGGGCGGCAGGTTTTGGCTAGGGCCGGAAGCTTACTTGGTGGCCCGGAAGGTTTTGGTTGTAGTTGCAGGTTCGGTGAGCTTGCTGGGATCGATCAGTCCCATCATAAACGGTTGACCCTCGCGGCCTTCGCCGCAGTAGAGCAGCTCGTAGACGTATCGCTGACCGTTTTTGCCGCGATGAACGTGGACGTATTCGAGATCGACAAGACGGTTTAAGTGAATGCTCAATTGGCTGTTGCCGATCGCGGTTGCTTCACGGATGTCGCGACGCGTGAAGCGGACTGCGTCGCGGGGAACCGCGTTCGCTTTGGCCGTGTCGGTGACGTAGTCGTTGAGCAGGCCGAGTAGATTGCGAGTCTGTGGTGCGAGTTCATCAAGGCTGCGCCCGAGAACCAGACCCGCGATGCCGTTGGCAACGGCGATGTCATTTTGGGTGACTTCAATGTACTCGATCGATTGATCGTTGTGGTCAACGGTTTTGACTTCGCGGCCGTGTTGATGCAGCAGGGCGATTGTGTCGATCAGCGTGAGATACTTTTCGTGATCACGGCGAAGCCTGGTTTTGTAGTTGGCGAAGGTCAGCTGGGGCGCGTAGGGATTGACGATCGTGAGCGGACGGATCAGTCGTTGTGCGTTTTTATGCAGCTCGCGAATGTTGCGTTTGAGTTCGTTGGATTGACTGAGCACGGCTGCGCGCGCATCGCGTTGGATGTTTTGGATCGCGTCGGTCTGATTGCGCGATTCATCGACAGTCAAGATCAGGCACCGATTGATCAGTTCTTCGTCGATGTCGAGGGCTGTTGTCGTGAGGAAGATTTGCGTGGGGCCTTCGACGTGGTGCTCTTGGGTTTGACTGCGGCCATCTTCGCCGCGGCCGACCGTGGCGTGACGCAGTTCGCCTTCGCTTTGAAGCAGCTTCAGCGCGTAAGATGCTTGACGGATGCCTTCGTCTTCGGCGATGGCTAGGATCTTGTGTTTGATGCTGTCGCTGTCAAGGTAGAACAACGACTGACCGGTCATGCCGCTGAAGCGGTTGACGTCTTCGCTTGGCATCATCGAAAGCACCGCGTCCATCAGCGATGTCTTGCCGGCACTGGATGATGACTGGATCACAATGGCGAGTGGTTTGGCAAGCTTGCGGCTGGTCGCGGCCAGATAGCCGGCGAGCTTGTTGGTGGATTCGCCGACGATCCCGCAGGCATCCATGTCGGCAACGATGCGTTCGAGCAGGTTGGGCGAGCGAAGCAGACCCAACGCTTCGCGTTGTTCTTCATCGCTGAGCTCCACTTCGACGCGTGTCGGTTGTTTCAACGCCGCGATGCGATCGGACTGCAACGCTTCGAGTTTCAGCAGCAACGTGCCAATGTCTTTTTTGATGATGTCCGCATCGGTGTAGAGTTCCGTCGCGGTAGCCTTGATAAACGACGTTCGTGATCGGGCCTTGACAAGATCAAGCGTGTCCATGTGAACGAGGTCATCGCGCGAAGCCATCAGGTTGACCTTGAGTGTCAGCGTCGACTTGTTCTTTTCAAGACCGCGAATGCGATAGCGGCGATCATCGCGGATGAAGATGATTTGATTGTCTTCGATGATCAGTTCGTTCTCGTCTTGGGTTGTCGGCTTAGGCTTGGTGTCGGTGGCACTGTCTTCATTCGTGTCATTGGTGTGATTCGTGGACAGTGTCTTGACTTCTTCGCCAACAACGATCACGTCGGGACCGCTTGCATGCGCATCGATCTTGTAGCCACGCAAGCCGACGATGCTGCCTTCGTTGTCGGTGATCGAAACCGTGACACGGCCACGCATTGTTTCTCGTCCGTTGGCCTTGTAGAGGCCGGCGTTGACGAGCGCGTCGCGGACTTCACGACCACGCTTGATACGTCGCTGCGGGATCTGCTTGCCGAGTGTTCGATCGGCAAATCCGACTTGTTGTTCGGTCGCTTGTTCGTTGGTGAGATGAAGTTCGTCATTGACGTACGCCATGGCTCGCTCGCTTTCCTTCAAGCATGAAGCATAGAATTCGGCGACAGCCTTGAATGGGTTTTCGATGATCGCGTTGAGGAAGTCTTCGTTCATTGTGTCGGCTCCGTTGGGTGCGCGCAGACCGGTGGCCCGGCCCATGCTGGGTGCTTTGAATCTGGTAGAGATCGCGGGGAGAGGTGTCGGCGGTTTGCCGGTCGGGTCCGCGAAAGCTGCGCACCTGTCGGCTGTCGTTGGCGGTCGAGAGCCTTGACGGTGCGATGGTGAAACGTGGCTCAGGGGCTCACGGATCGGCCGGCCCTCCATGACGCGACAGCTTCCGCTCACTGTCAAGCGTGTCGATCGGCCAACCGCTGCGAAAGTAGAAAACCGCTTCGGGATCAATCGTTAAAGTCAACGCACTTGGTGTTAACGATCGCACTTTGGTTTTTTGACTCTCGCCTTCTCTCGGACTGCCACCGGACGGTCACGGGTGACGGCGTCAGTCCGAAATCGGCGAAAGCCAAAAAACGTATGGGAAGAGTGAGGCGTCGGCCTTTTGCGTGAAGTCGCGTGCGCCGGAGATTGATGCGCCCGTGACTGCCGGGGAGCCTGTCGGTGATTCGCTGAGGGCTTTGGCCGAACAGACAAGCTGTCGGTTGAAGGTTGACCGAGCGTCTCGTTCCCGGCTTACGTCGCTGTCGCTCGTCGCGGTCACTTTCGCCCTTCTTGATAAGGAGCTCGGCATCCTGCCTCGCACTGTTCTGATCGGGCTCCGCCCTCGGCGTCGGTGCTGCTCGCTCGCGCTCGGCGCTACCCTCATCCTTCGGTCGCTGTCACCACCTCCGTCAACCGTCGGCTCCGCTCGGTCGATCCCTCCCTCACTCCGGTCGGCGAAGGATGGCCCGCTCGATTACTCCACCACCATCATCACTCCCATTCTCCTTGTCTCCCCCTCTCCGTGTCTCCCTCTCTTGCTTCCCGCTTCCTACCATCGGTCTCCGACGGACATCCTGTCCCCGACGGGTTTCAGTCGACGGGCATCCTACCCGCCGTGCCTTCGGCGTTCTTTTGCGTGCGAGCTTTGTCCGACCGGTCAACCGGGGTAGCTTCGCGGCCAAGCGTTGCGGCGGAAGTTGGCTCGGTCGTGTGATCACGTCAATCGTCCGCCGCTGAATTGCGGGATTCAGCCCCCCGGCCCCTTTGATTGCGTTGTCCTTTTTGAACGCTAATCCGCTATGATCTCCGAAGACGGGCGGTGCTCATACAGTCCAACAATCTCGTCTCCACGCACATGGACGATATGAACGAAGTCGACTGAGTTCTCTCGCGATCGGTACAATTTCCACTTATCGGAATCCAGTACCTCGATTCCATTTCGTTCGAGCTCCTTTTTCAAAAGCGACAGCCACTCCTTATCAATTTGAGCATTTGGAGGACCAATCTGGTTTTCAAGATCACTATAGAATCCGCTCATTTTCGCAACGGCGATAAAGTCCTGGCGTCGCCCCGATCGATTGTACGCAGCAGCCGCACTCCAATCTCTGAAGATTACCGCCAAGACTGCAAAGCCGAGAACAACGAGAAGTAGACATCGAAGCGAGTATTTCAGAATCATGCCTTTTGTAATGGGTTTAGTATTCTGGTTCCAATAGGCACCGGAAAGCAAATCTGATGCAAAATCTACCGCTTTTTTTGCAGCGGATGGCAGTCGCCCTTGTCAGGGCAAGCTGGAGGTGAAAACTTTTTTGGCTTTGGTATCTCCGCGATAAAGCGAAAACCGTTGTGCAATTGTCTCAAGTGGACTATTCCCGTTCCGCCCACCCTGCGGTAGGCCCATCGGATATTTTGGTTTTCAACATCAATTGCTGCTTGTGCAGTTTCTATGTAATTGTTGAACTGATCTCTCGAAGCCTTGCTCAACTCTCCTATGTATTTGTCGAGCACGTCTTTGGCTTCGCTCTCACTACTTCGACATACCCAGCCACACTTTGTTGACAATCTCGTGATCGGTTCGAGATACTCGTTATACCCTTTCCTGAATGCCGCCACGCGTCGAAGTTCATGACGCTCTATGGCGTTATGCCCATGCCTTGTCATCCATTGCTGGTCAAATCCTGCAAGCTTCACGGATACGCGGAGATGGGGTGTGAGCGGATCTCCAACTTTTGCGCAATAGCAACAATTGCTTATTTTCTTGGTGTCGAGCATTTGCCATCTCCAACCAATGGTCCGGCCGTCCAGGCCAGTTAAGTTTGTCGCTCGCGTTTTTGCAAAAGTATCCGTTCCCTCCATCTCCCAGTATTCTGCAAGCGGCATTTCAATGTAGTCGACTGAGAAGGAAAGGCCTGAAGGATCAACCTCGGCAAGTCCAATATGACAGCTATAGAGGTTGAATCCGTCTGCGTATCCGATCGGATCTCTCGAACAGAATCTCCCGCTACTCGAATCGTACATGCGGGCGCGGTAATGATACAAAGTAAGCTCAGCATCCCACTCGCGACCCGTGTAGGTATACCGATTGCCTTCGGCCGTCGTCGTACGTGCAGTTCCGCTGCCATCAAAGATCGACAACCCACCATACGCATCATACGCGTACCTTTCCTTGATCGCCCCGCTCGAATCGGTCAGTGCGGTGATGCTGTACTGTTGGCCGCGGAGATAGCGAACCGTGAACTTGATAGATGGCCTGTCGTTTTCAGGGCGTGATTTGCCGGGCGAGCAAGTTGGTTGACGAAGCGTTTTGCAGCTACGGTTTGAATTTAAATCGGCGCACGGTTTCACGCCTCGCGCGCGGGTGCGCGCGAGACGTTGGCGAAGGTTTTGGCGGCGGGATGATCGATGACAGAGCATCCCGATATTGTAGTGGATCGATCGACTACTCGGTGGGTTTGTCGTCGGACTTGTTGGGATCTGATTGCGGTGGTCGGTCCTTGGATCCCGGATGGGTTTTGTCGTGGACTTCGCGGAGGCGTTTGATCGAGACGTGGGTGTAGATTTGCGTCGTGTTGAGCTGCTCGTGACCCAAGAGCGTTTGAATCGAACGCAGATCCGCGCCGCCTTCGAGCATCAGCGTGGCCGTCGTGTGACGAAGCATGTGACAACTGCCCGGCTTCGTGATGCCGGACGCGGTCAGGTAGCTTCTGACGAGCTGACTGAGCGTGACGGGGTGGAACGCGTTGCCGCGGGTCGTTAAGAAGATCACTTGCGTGTCTTCAGCGATCAGCGCAGGACGGCCGTCGTGAAGGTATTTCATCAGCCACTGGAGGGCACGCTTGCCGGTGGGGACCACGCGGTCCTTGCGGCCTTTGCCTTGGCGGATCATGGCAAGACCAGACTCGTGGTTGATGTCGTCAAGCTTCAGTGCGATCAACTCCGCGCGTCGCATGCCGGTGGCATATAACAGTTCCAAGATTGCGCGGTCGCGAAGACCGGTTGGTGTTGTGAGATCGACGGAACTGAGCAGCGCTTCGATTTCATCGATCGTCAGATGCGATGACGGTAAGCGTTGTTCTTCTTTAGGCAGTTCGAGATTTGTTGATGGGTCAGTTTCAATCCAGCCTTGTTCATTGAGCCAACCGAGCCAGTGCGCGACCGTTGAGAGATAACTTGCTTGAGTGCAGAACTTGAGTGGCTTGCCGGTACGCTCGTTGCGATAGTGATAAAGCCAACGTCGGTAAGCAGCGAGTAGATCGGATGTGATCTCAGTCACCGTGTCGATTCCGCGTTCGCTTGACCAGCTAATGAACTTGTTCAAGACATAGTCGCGGCGCGAGAGGGTGTTGGTCGACCAGTTGTTCATCTTGAGATAACTGAAGTAGCGAGACAGCAGGACGGTGGGAAGAGGAACTTGGGACATGGATTTGCATCCTTTGGTTGTGATCGGCGCGCACCGGTAGCCGGGCGTGCTCGATCGGGGTGAAAGCGGTCGGGTGAACGTCACTCGGCCGAAGAAGACGGCATCACCAACGCGGCGATGCAGCTATGACAAGGCTTTCAATAAGGGGGCCTTGCGAGGTTTTGGCATCAGGTTTGACGCCAGAGAGGCTAGGTCGTTGCGGTACAACGACTTGGGTGAATCGGAAGCGGGTTGAAGGTCGGTGGAAGCCGCCGGAAAGCAGGGCGGCAGGTTTTGGCTAGGGCCGGAAGCTTACTTGGTGGCCCGGAAGGTTTTGGTTGTAGTTGCAGGTTCGGTGAGCTTGCTGGGATCGATCAGTCCCATCATAAACGGTTGACCCTCGCGGCCTTCGCCGCAGTAGAGCAGCTCGTAGACGTATCGCTGACCGTTTTTGCCGCGATGAACGTGGACGTATTCGAGATCGACAAGACGGTTTAAGTGAATGCTCAATTGGCTGTTGCCGATCGCGGTTGCTTCACGGATGTCGCGACGCGTGAAGCGGACTGCGTCGCGGGGAACCGCGTTCGCTTTGGCCGTGTCGGTGACGTAGTCGTTGAGCAGGCCGAGTAGATTGCGAGTCTGTGGTGCGAGTTCATCAAGGCTGCGCCCGAGAACCAGACCCGCGATGCCGTTGGCAACGGCGATGTCATTTTGGGTGACTTCAATGTACTCGATCGATTGATCGTTGTGGTCAACGGTTTTGACTTCGCGGCCGTGTTGATGCAGCAGGGCGATTGTGTCGATCAGCGTGAGATACTTTTCGTGATCACGGCGAAGCCTGGTTTTGTAGTTGGCGAAGGTCAGCTGGGGCGCGTAGGGATTGACGATCGTGAGCGGACGGATCAGTCGTTGTGCGTTTTTATGCAGCTCGCGAATGTTGCGTTTGAGTTCGTTGGATTGACTGAGCACGGCTGCGCGCGCATCGCGTTGGATGTTTTGGATCGCGTCGGTCTGATTGCGCGATTCATCGACAGTCAAGATCAGGCACCGATTGATCAGTTCTTCGTCGATGTCGAGGGCTGTTGTCGTGAGGAAGATTTGCGTGGGGCCTTCGACGTGGTGCTCTTGGGTTTGACTGCGGCCATCTTCGCCGCGGCCGACCGTGGCGTGACGCAGTTCGCCTTCGCTTTGAAGCAGCTTCAGCGCGTAAGATGCTTGACGGATGCCTTCGTCTTCGGCGATGGCTAGGATCTTGTGTTTGATGCTGTCGCTGTCAAGGTAGAACAACGACTGACCGGTCATGCCGCTGAAGCGGTTGACGTCTTCGCTTGGCATCATCGAAAGCACCGCGTCCATCAGCGATGTCTTGCCGGCACTGGATGATGACTGGATCACAATGGCGAGTGGTTTGGCAAGCTTGCGGCTGGTCGCGGCCAGATAGCCGGCGAGCTTGTTGGTGGATTCGCCGACGATCCCGCAGGCATCCATGTCGGCAACGATGCGTTCGAGCAGGTTGGGCGAGCGAAGCAGACCCAACGCTTCGCGTTGTTCTTCATCGCTGAGCTCCACTTCGACGCGTGTCGGTTGTTTCAACGCCGCGATGCGATCGGACTGCAACGCTTCGAGTTTCAGCAGCAACGTGCCAATGTCTTTTTTGATGATGTCCGCATCGGTGTAGAGTTCCGTCGCGGTAGCCTTGATAAACGACGTTCGTGATCGGGCCTTGACAAGATCAAGCGTGTCCATGTGAACGAGGTCATCGCGCGAAGCCATCAGGTTGACCTTGAGTGTCAGCGTCGACTTGTTCTTTTCAAGACCGCGAATGCGATAGCGGCGATCATCGCGGATGAAGATGATTTGATTGTCTTCGATGATCAGTTCGTTCTCGTCTTGGGTTGTCGGCTTAGGCTTGGTGTCGGTGGCACTGTCTTCATTCGTGTCATTGGTGTGATTCGTGGACAGTGTCTTGACTTCTTCGCCAACAACGATCACGTCGGGACCGCTTGCATGCGCATCGATCTTGTAGCCACGCAAGCCGACGATGCTGCCTTCGTTGTCGGTGATCGAAACCGTGACACGGCCACGCATTATTTCTCGTCCGTTGGCCTTGTAGAGGCCGGCGTTGACGAGCGCGTCGCGGACTTCACGACCACGCTTGATACGTCGCTGCGGGATCTGCTTGCCGAGTGTTCGATCGGCAAATCCGACTTGTTGTTCGGTCGCTTGTTCGTTGGTGAGATGAAGTTCGTCATTGACGTACGCCATGGCTCGCTCGCTTTCCTTCAAGCATGAAGCATAGAATTCGGCGACAGCCTTGAATGGGTTTTCGATGATCGCGTTGAGGAAGTCTTCGTTCATTGTGTCGGCTCCGTTGGGTGCGCGCAGACCGGTGGCCCGGCCCATGCTGGGTGCTTTGAATCTGGTAGAGATCGCGGGGAGAGGTGTCGGCGGTTTGCCGGTCGGGTCCGCGAAAGCTGCGCACCTGTCGGCTGTCGTTGGCGGTCGAGAGCCTTGACGGTGCGATGGTGAAACGTGGCTCAGGGGCTCACGGATCGGCCGGCCCTCCATGACGCGACAGCTTCCGCTCACTGTCAAGCGTGTCGATCGGCCAACCGCTGCGAAAGTAGAAAACCGCTTCGGGATCAATCGTTAAAGTCAACGCACTTGGTGTTAACGATCGCACTTTGGTTTTTTGACTCTCGCCTTCTCTCGGACTGCCACCGGACGGTCACGGGTGACGGCGTCAGTCCGAAATCGGCGAAAGCCAAAAAACGTATGGGAAGAGTGAGGCGTCGGCCTTTTGCGTGAAGTCGCGTGCGCCGGAGATTGATGCGCCCGTGACTGCCGGGGAGCCTGTCGGTGATTCGCTGAGGGCTTTGGCCGAACAGACAAGCTGTCGGTTGAAGGTTGACCGAGCGTCTCGTTCCCGGCTTACGTCGCTGTCGCTCGTCGCGGTCACTTTCGCCCTTCTTGATATCGAGCTCGGCATCCTGCCTCGCACTGTTCTCATCGGGCTCCGCCCTCGGCGTCGGTGGTGCTCGCTGCGCTCGGCGCTACCCTCATCCTTCGGTCGCTGTCACCACCTCCGTCGACCGTCGGCTCCGCTCGGTCGATCCCTCCCTCACTCCGGTCGCCGAACGATGGCCCGCTCGATTACTCCACGACCATCATCACTCCCACTCTCCTTGTCTCCCCCTCTCCGTGTCTCCCTTTCTTGCTTCCCGCTCCCTGCCATCGTTCTCCGACGGACATCCTGTCCCCGACGGGTTTCAGTCGACGGGCATCCTACCCGCCGTGCCTTCGGCGTTCTTTCGTGCCGGATGGTGCGAGGTCCGGCATCGTGCCGAAGACAGCAGGCGGTCATCGTAACCGCCAAGCGTAGTGAGGCAGGTGGGCCATCCATTGCGGCGGAAGTCGGCTCAGTCCTGTGATCACGTCAATCGTCCGCCGACAGAAAGAGAACGCCGCCTTGCGGTGGCGCTGTGCGAATTTTAATCGCATCGGTTACTCATCTAAGAAACCTGGAATTGCCCACGAAAAGTTGACAGTGGACCGATCTTAACGGGAAGGTAAATAGCGAGCCCTGATGGATCAGGTTTCACCAACGAGTGACGTTCTGGTAATCGCTTGCTCAAAGTCGATTGGACTTCGGTAGTCCAGTGACGAGTGCAAGCGGCGAGGGTTGTAAAATTGTTCGATGTATTCTGACACGCCGCGTGTGGCGTGTTCATGGGTGCCGTAGACTTCTTGGACTTCCTCGGTCTTGTAGCTCTTGAAGAAAGATTCCATCGGTGCGTTGTCGTAGCAGTTCCCGCGGCGACTCATGCTCTGAACAAGTTCACGTTCGGCCAACCGGCGTCGAAACGCTGCGCTCGCATACTGAGAACCGCGATCGCTGTGGACGATCAACCCCGCACTTGGGGAACGAAACGCGATCGCTTGATCGAGCGATTCAATCACCAGCTCGGAATCGATCTTACGACTGGTTTTCCATCCGATGATCTTTCGTGAATGCAGGTCGACAAACGCGCACAGGTAGGTGAATCCTTCTTTTGTAGGGATGTAGGTGATGTCGGTAAGCCAGACTTGATTGATGTCTTCTGTCGAGAAATCTTGGTTGAGTCGATTGGGGGCGATCGGCTGATCGTGATTGGAATCGGTTGTCGATATTCGGAACTTAGTCCGCCGATTCGCCTGGATTCCGGCCTTCTGCATGTATTTGGCTACGGTGTTTCGGCAGCACTGGATGCCTTGCTTAATGACCTCACGATGCATCCGCGGACTTCCGTAGGAATCGAAGTGATTCTCCAACCGGATTTCGTGGATGGCCTGAGTGACCTGCATTTCTTTGACTTTGGTTTCGCTAGGATCACGGGCGACAAACCGGTAGTATGCCGCACGCGTCACTTCCAGGACTCGACAGAGGACCGCGATCGGCCATCGATCGCGATGTTCGCCGATAAACTGCAGCCTCAGTTGCTTTCTTTCGCAAAGAACGCCGTCGCTTTTTTTAAAATGTCTCGCTCCATTTTGAGCTGCCGGTTCTCTTCACGCAGTCGTTTGAGTTCAGCTTCAACCGACTGATTACCAGCGACCCCGTCTGCGAGAGTCCCATCTTCCTCGAAAGACTTCTTCCAATTGCGGATCAGGTTATCGCCAACGCCAAGGTCTCGGGCGACAACGGTATACGACAGTCCTTGTTCCATCACTTTCTTGACGGCGGCCAGTTTGAATTCTCGGCTGAATTTTCGACGCTTGTCCATGAATCGGTTCTCCTGTCAGAGAAGTCTGACATCTGCCAATCCACTGTCAACTTTTCGTGGGCAATTCCAACCTGGCCCATTCGATTCGTTTGTGCTTTGACTTTCGGTACCCGAAACCCTTGATTCCTTCCTCAGGGGAAGGCGATAGCTTCCGGCTCGTCTCATCTGCCAGTCGGAATGCATATCACGCTGACGCAGCACCGAGTGTCGATAAAGCTCGTGAAGGTTCTTTGCTTCAGTTAACTTTTCCATGGGCCTCGATTGGGCAGACCTGTAAACAAAAACAACAGCACAGTCTTTGTTGAGAACTACCGAAGAGTAGGTAAAAAAGTCACCCGCATTTTCAGATTTGTAGATCTTCCCAGAGTAGCCTGCCATTCCACCTACTGGCAGCTTTTTGTCAAAAAGCCCTTCAAGCATGCGCGGTGGAATTGCGTTCGGACTTGTTGATTCTCCCGGTTCTGCCTCAATTTGTCGCTCTAAGATGACCGCTACTCCAAGAGCCAACACCAACAAGGCGACAAAACGGACCGCTGGATCTGCCCAATTAATAAAGCACTTCAACATCATCATCTCCAGGAACAAACGGTATCGGGTGAGGTGGCATTGGAGAGGGGCCTAAGGCACGACGATCGCACCAAAATTAGGCTGCAAACAGGAGTTTCTCGAGGAATTCGCTGTTCCAGCCAGCGATTTTTCGCTTCCGCCTGAGGCTCTTCTTCCGAGTGTCTCGCTTGAGAAGCGTCGTCACAAACCGACGAGCAAAGCTCATGTTCGATGTCGCGTTCTTGGTTCGGAGCCGACTGGAGTCCTCATGAAACACGACATCGAGGACCCAGTGCATGCTCTCTATACTCCAATGGCTACGAGCACAATTTGAGAATTCATGCACCCGCGCCGGTCGGCTCGAAATGTAGTAGCGAACATCGCTTGATTGCCGGTCACCACGAGTCGTGCAAGTATTCGCTTGGCAGATACTTTTTGCTCCTTTCCACTGGTCGGTCAGTTCGCGAAGTGCTTTTGGAATTGGGCAGGTCGCATAGAAGCGTTCCTCTTCACGCGCGGCCTGCTTTCCTGTGGTCGTCATTGCCCGAACACCGTGGGCTGTGAGCCCATCGTTATGGGCCATCTCAAAGTGATCGGCGATGGCAGCACAGAGCTTGGGATGGTTGTCTTTGACAGCGAACAGATAGTCGCCACCTCCCTCGACGATCTTTTCAGCAATCGACTTTTGGCATCCCATGGCATCGAGCGTCACGATCGAATTGCGTAAGTCGATTAGATCGAGCAATTCGGGAATTGCCGTGATTTCGTTGGACTTTGAGTCGACCTCGGTTTGCCCAAGCGTGACACCATTTGCGGTCGCCCAGGCACTGACGATATGAATCGCATCAGATTTCTCCGCATCGGTATAGGATCCGCGCACCGTCTTGCCATCGATCGCAACGTGAACGGGACGATTGTCGTCCTTGCTGGCGTGATCCCAATTAATCTCGCAGAGATGAGCGTGCCATTGAAGCAGCGCCTTCTGAAACTCGGCTGGTTTGATCAGGGACAACACTCGCGTGATGGTATCGTGAGACGGAATGCCGGCATCAAAGTCGGCGAATTTGGATAGCCAATCCAGTTTCTCACCACCGAAGCTTTCGATCTCATCAGGTCCGTCCGCGCCTGCGATGACCGCCGAGACAACCAAAAACAGAATCGAGTTAAGTGGATGGATTGTCCGGCCTGCGACTCGCGGGTCGCCGACCTGATCAAAACACTCGTGAAACACATCGATTTGGGAAGCCATTGCCATCTCCATAACAGGGCAGTGAAAAACCAGTCTGGCTGAATTTATTGGCAGAGGGGTTCACTGAGGCAAGGCTTCGACGAATACTGAAACCAGATTTTGGTGCGATCGTCGTGGGGCCTAAGGGTGGGCTGGGAACACGTGGTTGCGGGAAGGGTGGCGGGTTCGGAGCGGTGTGAGTCTGCGAAAGGTACGCAGTGACAACGATACTTCTCAGGGCGTCCTTAAAGTCAAGGCAAGACGCCTCACACCCGGCCTCGGTACTAATGATTGGAGAGAACTCGCCATTCCCCAATCCTGAAAGTGCATCGCCAATTTGGGAACTGCCTTCCGTTGCCCACCAGAAGCTCATGTTCATCACGTGCTGCTGTTCATGACCATAGATTCCCTCAAGCGTTAGCGGCGGCGCGGGGGGCGTTCGCGTCCGGTTGTACTCCAATATTTTCGCAACATCGATAAAGATCGTCATGGTAATGGAAAACGAAATACTGCTTACGTAAAACTTTCCATCACTACAGCACGGTGAGCAATTGCAGTCCATGTCGATATCTGGAACCGTTACCGCGAAACCTCCGTCCGCAGGTCCATTGCTCCACGGCATCCCTGAAACAAATGTTGGGCCGAACGTGCTAGTTATCTCCGTGCTACCACAGTCACTTGTCATGACTCCCTCGTATCCGGTGTAGTCAACGGCAATTGTGGGACGTCCATGACCATATTGAACCAGATTCATCCCGTCGTAGTACCCTATTTGGTCTCTGGAGCAGAATCGGCCGGCGATCGAGTCGTACATGCGGGCGCGGTAATGATACAGATCGAGAACGTCGTCGTACTCGCGTCCGGTGTACGCGTAGCGGTTGCCTTCGGCACTGCTCGTACGCGCAGTTCCGCTTGAATCGAAGATCGAGAGATTGCCATAGGCATCATACGCGTACTGTTCCTTGATCGTGCCTGTTGAATCGGTCAGCGCCGTAACACTGTACTGTTGGCCGCGATGGTAGTATTGCAAGCCGCCGGTGGCGTCACGCACGACCGGTTCGTCGATGTGGCTCGCGTAGACGGTGGTGTATGTCGGGCTGGTCGCTGCCGTGCCGGAGGTGTCGTCTGTGATCGTTTGCTGGCCATTTTTGACATCGATGCTGACCGTCGTGCCGTCGTCGCGTTCCCAGCTAACCCAACGGTCTTCGTCGTCGCCACTCATCGTTCCGGTGATACTCTCACTGGTCTTGTTTTTGTTGTCGTCCCAGCCGTCGCGGAGATTGCCGATCGCTGTCCCAGTCTAATCGATGCCGGACGTTGGTGAGGCGATGTGTCGTGATTAGGAGGTGTCGCTGCTCGGGACGTCGATTGTATTACTGAGCGACTTTTGGGCTAGGCACCGCTCTGCGGTGCACACCGCAGAGCGGTGCCACAACAAAGCCCGGAGTCGCGAAGCGCACTCCGGGTGGGGGCTCTGTTTAACCCCATTGGACATCGATTGTATAAGTGACGGATTTGATCGTAGCGGCAGGCGTCAAGACTTTTGCAGCGTGGGCCCTCTCTGGCGTTTGCTTACTGCGCAAACGCCGTCTCTCCCAGGGGGAGAGAATCTAAATTGGTTGCCAAAAGGCGACAGGAACTTGGGGTGCGCGGGCGCGACCCCAAGCTTTGATGTGGCACGCCGCTGGCGTGCGGGCCGCAGGAGCGGTTGCCGCTCGCGAGTCGTTCCCACAACGCGATACGGCAAGTCATTCGTCAGTAATACAATCGACGTCCCCCGCAGCGAGTGGGGACGTCTGAAGGCTGGACACCAACGTTTGCTGGTGTGCAGGCTTTAGCCGCCCATTTCGCTGCTTCGCAGCGAGCGGGATGCGCCTGAAGGCTGGACACCAACGTTTGCTGGTTTGCAGGCTTTAGCCGCCCATTTCGCTGCTTCGCAGCGAGTGGGATGCGCCTGAAGGCTGGACACCAACGTAGCTGGTGTGCAGGCTTTAGCCGCCCATTTCGCTGCTTCGCAGCGAGTGGGATGCGCTTGAAGGCTGGACACCAACGTTGCTGGTGTGCAGGCTTTAGCCGCCCATTTCGCTGCTTCGCAGCGAGCGGGATGCGCCTGAAGGCTGGACACCAACGTTTGCTGGTGTGCAGGCTTTAGCCGCCCATTTCGCTGCTTCGCAGCGAGTGGGATGCGCCTGAAGGCTGGACACCAACGTTGCTCAATCCCATGTCGTTCGGACGGGGCGTCTTCATGACGGGATGATGGGTCGTCGTAGGACGTGCTGCTTTTAACCGGCGACCGGGTCTTCGCTGTGGACGGTGTAGACGAACTCGTCGTCTTTCATGTCGATGGCGATTTCGGTGATCGATGCGTTGGTGGCCAGGCTGGACAGCACTTGGGATGACAATTCGGGCAGCAGCGACTTGTTCAGAATGTGATCGACGTTTCGAGCCCCCGTGTCGACTTCCGTGCACCGCGCACGAATCCCGTCGACGACGTCATCGCTGTACGTGAACTTGGCACCATAGCTGTCCGCCACACGACGCTGCACCTTGCCGAGTTTCAGCCGAACGATTTTGCTCATCACGTCGTCGCTGAGCGGGTAAAACGGGATCACGCTCGTTCGGCCCAAGAACGCCGGCTTGAACGTCTTGAGCAGTTCGGGGAAGACGGCTTCCAGAAACCCATCGGGATCGGGCATCGTTTCGTCATCGGCGCACAGGCTCTTGATCAGATCCGTTCCCGCATTGGTGGTCATGATGATCACCGTGTTCTTGAAATCGATATCGCGGCCTTCGCCGTCTTTCATGTTGCCCTTGTCGAAGACTTGGTAAAAGATGTCCTGGACACCGGGGTGTGCCTTTTCGACTTCGTCCAGTAGCACGACCGAGTACGGTTTACGACGGACGGCTTCGGTCAACACGCCTCCTTCGCCATAGCCGACGTAGCCGGGAGGCGATCCCATCAACAGCGAGACTTTGTGCTCTTCCTTGAATTCTGACATGTTGATCGTGGTCATGTTCTGCTCGCCGCCGTAGAGCAGATTGGCCAGCGTGATCGCGGTTTCGGTCTTGCCGACGCCGCTGGTACCGGCCAACAAAAACACGCCGATCGGCATCCGTGGATCTCGCAATTGGGCGCGGCTGGTTCGAATGCTTTGCGCGATCCGATCGAGCGCGTGGGACTGGCCGACGATCGATTCCTCCATCAGCTCTTTCAGGTTCAGCACGGTGTTAATTTCGTTGCTGACCATTCGTCCGACCGGGATGCCGGTCCAGGCGGCAACGGTTTCGGCGATCGCACTGGAATCGACACAGGGGAACAGCAGAGGCGTTTCGCCTTGGACCTTTTTGAGTTGCTTTTCCAAACCGACCAATTCCTTTCGCCAGGCTTGCAGTTGCTCTTCGGTCGGCGGTGCGGCTTCCTCTGCAGATCCTTCAGCGTCCTTGTCCGCAGACTTCGCAGCATCTTTGGCTTCGGAACCCTTGGCGGCGTCTTGTTCTCCCGACTCTTTCTGCTCCGCTTTCCAGTGCTCGGGGGAGTCTTTGTCGAGCCGTTTACGAAGGTCGATGATTTTCGCCAGGATCTCTTTTTCCGTTTCCCATTGTTCGTTGAGTGTTTCGAGCCGTTGCTCGACCGCAACCTTTGCCTCCTCGGCGGCCGCGATGGCTTCGGAATGGTCCATGCCGGTTTGTTCTTCCCGGCGGAGGATGCGTAACGAAACGTCCAGTTGAGCGCGGCGACGGGTCGCATCTTCGATCGCCGGCGGTGTCGACGATTGGCTCAGCTGAATCCGCGCGCACGCGGTATCGAGCAAGCTGACCGATTTGTCGGGCAGTTGTCGGCCGGTGATGTAACGATTGGACAGCTTGACCGCTTCGACGACGGCATCGTTCATGATGCGGACGTGGTGGTGGTTTTCCAGTGTGTCGACCAAGCCCCGCATCATCTCGACGGCCGTCGGTTCATCGGGTTCGTCGACTTTGACCACTTGGAACCGTCTGGCCAGTGCGGCGTCCTTTTCGAAGTATTTCTTGTATTCCGCCCAGGTCGTTGCGGCGACGGTCCGCAGTTCGCCGCGGGCGAGGGCGGGTTTGAGCAAGTTGGCGGCGTCGCCTTGTCCGGCTTGGCCGCCCGCACCGATCATCGTGTGGGCTTCGTCGATGAACAAGATGATCGGCGTGGGTGATCCCTTGACTTCGTCGATCACCCCGCGGAGCCGATTCTCGAATTCGCCTTTCATGCCCGCACCGGCTTGCAGCAGCCCCAGGTCCAAGGTTCGTATGCGAACGTTTCGGATCGCTTCGGGGACATCGCCGGCAGCCACGCGGAGCGCGAAGCCTTCCACCACAGCGGTTTTCCCCACCCCAGCTTCACCGGTCAGGATCGGATTGTTTTGACGTCGGCGGGTCAGGATGTCGATGATCTGGCGAATTTCGGGATCGCGTCCGAGCACCGGGTCGATTTGTCCGGCTTCGGCGCGACTGGTCAAATCGATGGTGAATTGATCCAGTGACGGTGTTTTGGTCGGTCCGGTCGTCGGCTTGGTCGGGTCTCCGCCCGGCCGCGGCCCGCCACCGCCGACCGCCATCGGGATCTGCGACTCTTCGCTATCGGCGAGCAGCACTCCGAAATCTTGAATGATGGCGTCGCCGTTGATTTCGTCGAATTGATCGGAGGCGTCGCGGGCGAGCGGTCGCAACGTCGAGGACGTCAACAAGGCGACCAGCAAGTGACCGGAGCGGACTTTGGCGACGCCGTGATCGACCGATGCGAACAGCCAGGATTCGCGAACCAGGTCCACCACGTTGGGCGAGAGTGCGGGCGGTCGGCCGTTGCCGGTTTTGAACTTGTCGATCGCTTTGTTCAAATCGGACATCAAATGAGAGACGTCCACGCCCGACGCTTTACAGGCGATCGTCAGGTCGGACTGGTCGTTCTCCAACAACTTCAGCAACCAGTGCTCGATCTCGATGTTGTAATTGGTTCGGGACAGACACAGCCCCGCCGCCGCTTCCAGAGCGCCACGGCAAGTGTCGTTGAGTTTTCCGACGAGTTCTTTGAGATTGATTTGTGCCATGGTTCGGTCAAGCGTCGAAGGTCAGAGAAGAGGACATCTATGTTCTACCGTGTTGGCGCACCGTCGTGGTGAAAAACCGCGTCGTCGCTGTCGTGCGTGGGCGGTTTACTGCACAGCCAAGTGTTCCATCCCAAATGCGGTTTGACCTTGGTCGATTCGCCGGGGCCGGTGAAGGACGATTCCGAGGGCATTTCACAGACCGGAATTTCGTCGGCCAACAGGATGACTTGCAGGTCAAAATCAAATTCCAACCCGACGTAGCTGCGGATGAATTGGCAGATCCGCACCAAGGTTTCGCCGGTGGGCATCAAGCTTTCGAATTGTTGCCAGGTCACCGGCCCGATCTGGATTCGGAATTTGGAACTGGGGTCCCACGTCCGGTCTCCCATGATCGTATCGACGCCCATTCGGCAATGGCCATCGGCACGCCCCAAACGCGATCGTTCGGCGATCGGCAACACCAGCCATTGGCCGAACAGTGACAGCACTTTGGCCGGCAATTGCAAGTAATCCGACACCATCGCGCGGAGGGATTCGGCGGTCGGGCGATCGACGAATTGGCCGCCGTAATAAACACAGGCGTCATCGGCCGATTCCAAGCGATTGCGGACGTGCTTGGTCCCGCGGCCGACGATCGCGAGTAGGGCTTCGCGAACGAGATCGTTTTCGGGGCGTCGCTCGTTGACCGCGTTTTCGAAACCGGCCGGCAAGAAGTATTTTTCCCAGGCCCGGTAAAAAAACGACAGCTGGCGATGGGAAAAGATGTCCAAAAAGTCCCGCATCGCAACGTCTTTGTTGTGCACGCGGTCGATCACCAGTTGGGTGTAATGATTCGGCAACGCGCCGGCCGGACCGATCAGTCCCCAAAACGCAATCTCCAGTTCCCAAGGCTGGTTGTCCGAATCGTCGTCCTCGTCGCGTCGTCTCTGTCTCGGTTGCAGCGACACGATCTCGCTGGGCGAGAAACTCAGCGAGACTTCGGATCGAAAGCGGACGCCTTCTTCGGAAATGTTGCTGACCGTTCCCAGACGCCCGCGACGGGCCTTGGACCCCAACGACAGATCGCGATCCATCTCCGCCAGCGCACCGGAGAGCAGCAGCCGAACGGCTTGAAAGAAACTGAATTGATACGGCTCGTCGACGAGCCGCTTGCTTACAGAAACGTCTGTCTTCCGGATCGCGCCGGCCATCGGGCAACCTCTTGTTCTCGGAGGCTACTTCGCAACGAGGTTCGGGTAAAGGAATTGATGGAAGCGTACAGGGACAGGAATCGTTCCAGCACCATGCCGAGCAGATAGGCACCGCCACTGCTTAAACGTTCTTCGTCGATCAAGATGTCCAGGTCCAGACCGCGACACAGCGTTGATCCGCCGGACGGGTTTTGGCACCGCGCGACTCCGGGCCGGCACTTGACCGACCGAATCGAATCGATCCGTTGCTGAGAGTCTCCCTTGCCGATGAAATCGTACAGCCCCAGGATTTCTCGCAGCGCCGTGGCCCCTTCGTCGGCGTCGAACAGCGACACGTGACCGAGCGACAGATGGCTGATCATCCGCCAGTACGTGCCTTTTTCCAGCGGCGGTCGCAGTGTCACCCGCGGTTGGGTGACGCACTTGGGGGCTTCCAGCGGTCCGCCGTGAACCAGCTGCAGCTTGGGGCGGCCGCCGCCAAACTCCAATCGCTGGGGCAGATTTCGGCTCGTGCAAAGCGCCCGCACATCGAGCACGGTTCCGTCACTCTGGTCGGGCTGGAAATCTAAATCGACCAATGACAAATAGACCTCGGTCGCCAGATCCTTGGCCCCGCCGCTTTGCCCCGATCGACGCCGATGCAAATGATAAAACCCCCGCCGCAGCCGTTCCTCGCCGGCGTGCCGGACCGAATAAAACGGGTGATAAACCTTTTCGTCGCGTTCCGAATCGATTGCCGTCACGCTTGAAAGACTGTGAACTTCAAAGGCCCGGGGCTGGCGGGCATCGGGAATCACTCGGTATTCCGGCATCGTGTAGCTGACCCGGATCGGTTCACAACGCTGCTCGAAAAGATTGACCATCGGCGTGCAACCGATGCGAATCGTTTCCGGTTCGACAAATTGTTCCACCGCGCCGACATGGCGTTTCATCAAGACGTACAGGTGCAGCGACCCGCCGAATCCTTTGAGCGATTCCTGTGAAATCCCTTTGACGTCGAAGAACATGAATTTCTCGGGCGCTGCAAAGTATTCCGACAACAATCGGTATCCGCTGAACGTTCTCGGTTGCGAAGGAAAGATGCACTCGTCGGCCTCGAACCCGATCGGATGGATTGCACCGGCCGACAATCGAATCGGTTTCGGATCGGTGGGAGAACGCGCCAGCAAGACTTCGATCGAGTCGTTCTGAATCAATTCGTAAAAGTCCATCGCGGCATGCGAGATCCCGCGGATGAAAAACCGCAGCGAAGTCATCTCCATCGTTTCGAAGGTGATGGCTTCGCGAAAGCTTCGTAATTCCACATGCAAGACCGATTCGGCCTTGGGCAACAGCGGCGAAGGGGGACATTGAAAGGGCTGGCCCTTGTACCCTGCCGCGGCGACTTTGTAGGGAAACAGTTTGACCGGATAGACGGTTCGATATTGGCAGGCTCCGTCTTCGGTCGACTCGGTTTCCACGCCTTCGCCGGCCGCGATCTTGTAGCCGCCGACCAATTCCGCTTGCCGCGGATCGAGTGCGAACTCGACGACTGCCGTCGACGGGATCGGGGCGAGATAGTGCGGGTAGAGCACGCCCAACATCGCGTGCGTGATTTCGGGAAAATCATCGTCCAGCTTCAGTCGGGTGCGGGCCGAAAGCAGTGCGAACGACTCGATGATCCGCGACACGTGCGGATCTTCGCTCAAATCATCGCCCAACCGCAGCCGCGCGGCGATCTTGGGATGCTCCTGCGCGAACTCCGAACCGAAGCGGCGGAGGTATTGAAGTTCCTGGTTGTAGTAGGGCAGCAATCGATCCGTCATCGGCGAACTCCACGCACTAAAAAGTCTCCGCTGGTCGCGTCCAACTTGCTGTCGTAAATCACCGGCTCGGGCGCAGGGTCGACCTTCAACATTCCGTCGATACGAAAGCGGAGTGCCCGATCGGTCGGATCGCTGGTGTCGGCCAGTCGGACGTGCACGTTGATCAATCGCGGCTCAAAGGCTTCGATCGAACGCAGCATCATCCGACGCAGCATTTCCTGTTGTTCGCGAGAGCCCGTGTTGATGCCCACGCAATCGGGAATGCCGTAGGCGAACAACGAGCGGTCCAGCTCTTTCAGATCGTCCGGCCAACTGGTGGCGCGACAGCGGGTGTTGAGTAGTGCTTGCAGGTCGCGTCCCACGCTTTCTTTCATCTGCTGTAGCACCTGGGTCCGGTTCAGCGGCGCTTCGGTCCGATTGTGAGGGTCCAAGTCGATCAGCCGATCGAGCACGCTGGGAATCAGGGGGCGGTCGTTGGGAACGCGAGACATTTACTCACCACGCCGAATCGTTTGCAGTTCCATGATCGGCAAATCTTGGTCGCCCGCGAGCAGCATTTTTTGGCCGCGGCCGCGAATGATTCCCTGGCCCGAATCGACCCAATCGGTGCCGCGGCCGAGTTGCAGATTGGCGTCGGTCGGGCCGTCTTCTGCCGGCTCCAAGTAGATTGCCGGCAGGTACACTTCGCCGTCGGGGCCGGATTCGATCGACAGAGACGCTTGCCGCCAGAGCAGGTCAAAGGGACGCTTGGGCGGATGGATTTCCATCTCCAGGATCTGGTTCCAGTCGACCCAAAAATACTTTCCGGTCGTCGTGTGCACTTCCAAGACCGGCGACAACAGGTCGTCCAAGTCGCGGATCTCGTCGACTTCGTTGCCGTCGACTTCAATCGGCTGATTCAGGTTGGCGGTTTCGGCCATCGGCTCCAGGGCCGCCGCGGCGGCGGCGACGTCGCCGGAACGATACAGGGTCAACGCTTGAAGGTGTGCTTTGAGTTTGTCCGACGGTTCGCCCAAAAATTCCGGCACCCGGCCTTTGAAAAAACATTCTCGCCGGGCCAGTTCCGCTCGCACCAATTGTCGCAACAGCGCCGCACCGATGGCCGCTTGCGGGTCTTGGTTGGTGACGGTGTCGAGTTGTTTGTCGGCACGCTCAAAGTTGCCGGCGATGCAGGAGAGTTCGGCGAGTTGAAACCGCAATCCGACGTCGGCCGGTTTGGCTTTGACCGCCGCCAGAGACGCGTCCACCGCTTCGTCCAGCCGTCCCGCTTCGTACAGCTCCATCGGAGTGTTTGTCATCGTTGAATGCCTCGGTTAGACGGTTGAACGCGCGTTGGAGTGAATGAAAGGGATTGATGGGTATCCGCCGGATCCTACGAGCGTCCGATCCGGGTCTGCAGGCGAACGCTTCCGACCATTTCGTCGAGTTCGTAATGCGGCGCCAACCGCATGATACAGTAAAACGATCCCGGCTTACCGGGGTCGGGTTGAACGGTGATGCTGGCTTCGCGAAGTGGTTTGCGGCTTTTCACGTCGGCGCTGGCTTCCCGGTCGGCGGTGACGTATTCGATGATCCAGTCGTGCAGCAAGCGTTGCAATTCTTCGGCCGTGGTAAACGAGCCCATTTTGGTTCTGCCGATCACTTTGATGTAGTGGGCGAACCGGGAAACCGTCAACATGTAAGGCAGCATCGCACTGATTTTTGCGTTGGTGTTGGCGTCGGCGGTGTCGTACTTCTTGGGACGTTGTAGCGATTGGCCGCTGGCGAACACCGCCATCGGCGTGTCTTTGCAATCGCAGATCGGCAGCAGGCCCAAATCGCTGAGTTGTCGTTCCAGGGAATCGGTGACCGCGATTTCGGTCATCGGTCGCGGGACCACACCGGGCGCGTCGGTGGGAAAACTCAGCGCGGGCAGATCGGAGACCAGTCCGCCGCCTTCGACGTCTTGGCGGAGTCCGCGGATGTCGGCCAGCCAACCGCTGGTCGCAAACGAACGCATCAACACCGCCGCGTAGGCATAGCCGGGGTTGCCCCACAAATAACTTTTTCCGTCGGGGCTGAAGACGTCTTCGCGGAAAACAAATCGATCGATCCGGCTACCGTCGTCTTCGTAGGGCCCACGCATCAGGATTCGCGGCAGCACGACGCCGACGAATCGGGCGTCTTCATCGTCACGCAGGGCGTTCCATTTCAGATAATCCGTTCGCGACAGACGGGCCTCATGGTCGCGTGTCACCTGCAGCTCCGAAAAGCTCTCCAGGTCCAGTAGCTCTGGGCTGGCCGCTAACAGCACCGGGCAAAACGAGCTGGCCGCCACACCCGACAACGCTCTCAGGATCGAGAGGTCATCGGTCGGGTGTTCTGCCGACACGCGGGGATGGATGTCGTAGTCTCCGATCAGCACGCCGAACGGTTCCCCGCCGGGCATCCCCAGTTCTTCCTCGTAGACCTTTTTGAACAGGGCGCTCTGATCGAATTCGACGTTGCGTTCAAAGTCTTTTTCGAGTTCTTTCCAGCGTGCCGACAACACGCGGACCTTGATCATCGGATCGCTTTCGATGTCCGCTCGGCGGACCAGAAACGCGAGCCCGCGCCAGGAGGATTCCAAACGCTGGAACTTGGGGTGATGCAAAATCGCGTTGATCTGGTCGTTGAGCAACCGATCGATCTCGGCGATGTCGGCGGCCAGGCGGGCGAGCACCGATTCCTTGTCTCGCAGCCGCCGATCTTGGCTCCAGCTTTTGCCGAACCAGCATTCCAGCGACTCTTCGACACCGTCAGCGGCAAGAAACTTCGCCAGAGGCGTCGAAGCGGATGGCGAAGTCGGCGCCGCGCGGTCGTCGTGACTGTCCACTGCGACAGCCGACAGGACTCGCTGAAGCAGAGACTCCGCGAGTACTTCGGTGTGAAACGATCCATCGGAGTGGAACTCGGCAGGCGACATCGTGGCTTGCTCTTGGCAATGGTTGGCGTGCAGCCTTCAGGCATTCCAGGGTGCAGAGGCAACGCTGTGAAGCATTTCTTAGCGGTAGGGCGCGAGCCCTCCGGTGTTTCGGGAACGATGAGGAACCGGAGGGCTTGCGTCCTGCCGCTAACTTCTCGTAAATCGCGGGGAATAAATGCTTCACAGCGTTGGTGCAGAGGGATCGGCTAAAGCCTAGACACCAACGGCTTTTGCCCGCGCCATCGGCGACGGGCACTTCGATAACTCTGGTTCCGGATCAGCCGAGCTTGGGAATGCTGGCGACCATTCGCATGCTGGTCGTCAACTCTTCCATTTGCAGCCAGGGTCTCATCCACGCCACGGCGTTGTAGGAGCCCGGTTTGCCGGGGATCTCCTTGACCTCGACGCGTGCTTCGGCCAGCGGATAACGGGCCCTCACGTCCGACGGCGGATTGGGGTCGCTGGTCACGTAGTTGTGGATCCAGCGATCCAGCCATGCTTCGCAATCGCTCGCTTCCATGAAGGAGCCGATCTTGTCGCGTCCGAGGACCTTCAAGTAGTGCGAGAAGCGGCTGGTGGCCATAATGTACGGCAACCGGGCGCTGATCGCCGCGTTGGCGGTCGCTTCGGGGCGATCGTAGAGCTTGGGTTTCTGGGTCGTTTGGGCGCCAAAGAAGACCGAGTAGTCGGTGTTCTTGAAGTGGCATAGGGGCAGGAACCCGAGATCGCTGAGTTCTTTTTCACGGCGATCGGTGATGGCGATTTCGGTCGGACATTTCAAGTCCATGTCGCCGTCATCGGCCTTGAAGATATACGAGGGCAGACCTTCGACCTTGCCGCCGTTTTCGACACCGCGAATCGTGGTGCAGAAACCGGTCTTGGCGAACGCGTCGGTCAATTTCGTGCCCATCACGTAGGCCGTGTTCATCCAACAGAATTCGTCGTGCGCGACGTGGATGGATTCGCCCTTTTTCCCCACCGGGACTTCTTCGTAGGCGAATTCGTCGATGGTCTTGGTGTTGGCACCGTAGGGCAATCGGGCCAGGGTTCGCGGCATCGTCAACACACAGAACCGGCTGTCTTCGCTCTCGCGGAAGCTTTTCCACTTGGTGTATTCGGCCGAATCAAAGATGCGGGCCAAGTCACGCGGTTTGGAAAGTTCGGTCCACTCGTCGAACCCGAACAGTTGCGGCGCGGTGGCGGAGATGAAGGGGCAGAACGCCGAGGCGGCGACACCGCTGACGCTGGTCAGCAGATCGACGTCTTCGGGATGGTTGGTGAACTCGTAATCGCCGATCAGCGCGCCGTAGGGGGCGCCACCGGGAGTGCCGAATTCGTCTTCGTAGAGTTTTTTGAACAACTGGCTCTGGTCGAACTCGACGGCTCGGTCCATGTCCTTGAACAACTCGCGTTTGCCACAGTTGAGCACGCGGATTTTCAAGGAGTCACCGGTCTCGCTGTTCTGGACCAGGTGATGCAGTCCGCGCCACGAGCCTTCCAGTTTTTGGAATTTCTCGTGATGCATGATCGCGGCGAGCTGGGTGCTCATTTTGGCATCGATGCCGGCGATGGCGGCATTGATCGATCGCATGACATCCTTGTCAAACGTGACGGTCCCCTTCAGGGCTTCTTCGGTCAGCGTTTTGATCAGCTCTTCGGCACGAGAGCGTTCGGTCTTTTTGGTCGCCGCGATCGCGGTTTCCAGTAGACTGACACTTTCTTCGGTCTCGGTCGTTGACTGCTGTTCAGCTTGGCCTTCGGTCTCACCGGTACTCATGGCAAGTTGACTCCTCACATCGGGGGATTGATTCAGAATAGTTTGAAGGACGAACGGGGGCGGGGGTTATTCCGCTGCCGGTTCGTCGTTGTCCATGCCAAGCTCTCCGGAAAGCTGCTTGAGCTGGTCGCTGTTTTTGAGCACTTGTTCCAGCACGTTTTCCAGATCGTCGCTCCGATCGATTTTGGTGGCCAGATCACGCAGCTTGTTTCGCGTGGCCATCAACTTCTTCAGCGGATCGACCTTGTCGACGATGTTCGCCGGTTCGAAGTCGTCCATCGATTTGAAGTCCAAGTTGACCGACATTTCGCTGCCGTCACCGGCCAGCGTGTTTTCGACACGCATGTTCAATCCCGGTGTCATGCGTTGCAACACATCGTTGAAGTTGTCGCGGTCGATTTGGATAAACTTTCGATCCTTCAACGGTTTCAACTTGCTCGTCGGGTCCCCCGAGAAATCGCCCATCACGCCGACCACAAAAGGCAGCTCTTTGACGACCTGTGCCCCTTCGGTTTCCACCTCATAGGTGATGTGAACGCGAGGCTTTCGGACACGGTTCAACTTTTGTTGTTGGCTTTCGGCCATCTCATTATCTCCAGACGCGCGATTTGCGAGCTCGAACACGAGCCCCTCTACCATTCGGTTTTAAGTCACCGGCCCCCCCCAAGCAAGCTTTGCGGGGCGGCCGAGCGACAAGAAACTAGTGAAAATGTGTCTCAATCATCCTCGTACTCATCCTCCTTGACCGGAATCCCGGTGCGTTCGGACAAGTTCTTCAGCACACTTGAGTCTTGTATTAATTTTTGCAGCAAGGTCGGCAGGTCCATGCGTCCGAATTCGACGGTCTGTTGCAACATGTAACTGACCGGCGAATGCGGCTCGGTCTTGCGAAAGAATTCGCTGGCCTTCATCAACATCCGAAACGCGTCTTCGCGATTGTTGACCTGGGCCTGTGCCAGATCGACCTTGGGCCCCGCATTGGGCGTCAATCCTGTCGCCGTGGTCTCCCCGTCGCCTTCGGGTTCTGCGTCACCGTTGCTGGACAACAGGTTGCGTGTCAGGTTTGAGAACGCCTGCTGAATCGTTTCCAATGTCCGTCGGATCTGACTGCTCGGCGGCGTGTGGTCCTCTTCGCCCTCGACGCGGCACTTGGATTCCAGCACCGCGGTCATTTCTTTGTAAGCCTCGATCGCCTCGGCAAGGTCTTCCTCTTGTTGCCGCAATTGATCCAAATCGATCTGGCGGACCGCATTGTCGAAGTCATTCTCGGTGACTTCGCCGCCACCGCCCCCGACGGTCGCCTCGCGGTAGGCCGCGTAAGTCAGCGCGCCGTACTCGGGCAGCAACGGAATTTCCTCCAGCGGGGCGATCAATGTCCCCGGTCCTTCCACACCGTTCAAACTGGCCAGCTGCGAAACGGTGTCCAGATACCCGTCCTCGTCGTCGTGTGGCGGATAAATCCCGTCCCAATACGTCTCGCAAATCTTGCTGATCAATCGAAAGGCGTCGCGTGCGCCGGCGTAACCGTTGCGTCGCGTGTTGGCTTCGACCAACCAGGACGCCACCCACAGGTCTTTGGAATGATGCGCGATGATGTCGACGCATTGGTCCAGCACGGATCGCCAGTCCGGCGAGCTGGGCACTTCGACGCCCTGTCCCTGATCGCTCAACGCCGCCAGTTCGTCCTCGTCGTACATTGCGAATTCGCGAATCTTGCGTTCCGCATTGACCGCCTCGGCGCGTGCGTCCTTGGCGCGCTGGAACCGCTCGAAATCGCTGCGACGCAGATACTGCCCGCTCGGGGATTCGTCCGAAATCGGGGCCAGCAGTTGATCAAAATCAAGTGTCGTTTCAGATGCCATGATGAACTCTCGGTGCCCAGCGTAGTGGACGTCTCACGGGAATACGTTTAATCGTTGCCGCTGCGACGCAGGCTCTGGGCCATCTGGTCCAGACTCTTCGCATGTATTCGACTCGCCCAACTCTTGCTGATCCCAATGCGATCGGCCGCTTCGGTCAGCGAAAAACCTTCGAAATAGATGGCGATGATCAATCGTTTGGCATCATTGGGCAGGTCGTTGACCAATTTGCGTAGCGTTGTTTGCATTTCGCGGTTTGCAACGACCTTGCTGGGGATCTCGTGCTGATCGGCCGCTTGTGCCAAGACACTCGTTTCCGAATCGTCGTCACCGCTGGCCAGGTAGACGATCGCCAGCCGCTCGGCCATCTTACCCAACCAATCCGCATCCTCGTTGGAACTGGTGCCATCGCTAGCGGATTCCGACTTTGAGGATTCCGCGTGCAGGACATCCTCAGCCATGTCGCGAAACCGCATCCGCCGCAACCGCGCGCGACTGGTCCAGTTCATCTTCGAGACCCCGTCGTAGATCGCCCCGCGGACTCGGTAATAGGCGAACGTCGTGAAGCGGGCGCCGCATTCGGGGTCGTATTTCTGTGCCGCTTCGGCCAGCCCCAGTTGGCCGTAGGCGATCAGGTCGTCCAGATCCATCGGGATCGGCAGCGAACGGTGCACCCGCATCGCCAGCGAACGCACCAATCCCTGCGCTTCGTTGATCAGGTCGGCGGGTGATTCGCCGTCACCGGAGGACGCGTCGCTCGGATGGGCACTCACGGTTCCGCTCCTAAAGAATTCCAAAATCGCTCGATCCGGCCGCGGCTGTAGTCATTGGTCCACAACGCCCGGCCGACTTCATCATACAGGTCGGCGGGCAGCTGCCGTGACCGCGGCCCCAGCCGATGTCGCAGAACCGCGGTGGCGATCGACACAAACAACGCCTCGTCACACGGGGCGTTCTCATGCCGAACCTTCTCAGCGCGAAGCACATCCAGCAACTGATCCGAATTCTCTTGATGCCGAATCAGCGTCTCCCCCAACACCTCTTGCAGCAAACGTTGGCTTTGGCTGGTAGCGGTGGCGTCGGTCGATCGCTCGCCATCCGGGGCGACACCCGATGCGTCGTCGGCCTCGCGATATTGCGTGTAAGTCTGGCGCGACGGGGAGGGCTGGGCAGGCATCGGACCACATTCACTCCGCGTTAAAGTACCAAATCAACAGCCCCACGATCGTCGCCACGAGGACGCCGTTGATCACCATCAGGATGCGAACCCCGGTCTGCATCCGATCTTCCTCGGCGAGCGCTTCGCTGCCCCATTCCAATTCCTCTTCTTCGTTGGTCGCCTTTTTGAACACGCTGGCCAGAAACGCTTGGCGGTCCGGCATCGCGCCGGTGGCGACGAAGTAACAACCGCTGAACAGCAGCGGTTCGCCGTCACTGAGATGCGGGCCGGCGGAGTTGATGGCGTAGGCCGATTTGATCAAGTGCGCCAAACGGGGTTGAAACGTCGACCGGATCCGGCACAGCAGCGAATACAGATGACGGTTGCCGGGTTTGCTCAGCCCGTCGCCTTCGCGAAATAGCAAGTACGACCAATCCTCAAATGCCCCGCAGGCATGTTTGACGACGGCATCCAGCTGCGGCGCCGTCGGCAGGTTCCACAATCCGTATCCCTTGCCGAATCGTTGCACCGACGACCGTTCGGCGCCGACGCGTCGGACCAGTTCGCGGAACCCGGTTTCCATTTCCATCGAATCGACGACGTGGGTGACACTGCAGCGAATCCGCAACGACCCGCGCAGGCACGCCAAATCGGCTTTCAATGCGATCAAGATCTGGTTGACGATGTCTTGTGATCCGTCGGCCAGGAACCGGAACGGTGTCGAGACGATGACGCCATTGATCGGGCACAGTGGATCGCGCAAGCGGCGAAACAGCCGACACAGGTAAGCGAGCCGCGCCGTCGCCAGACTGGCGTCGCTGGGCGTCAGGATCGCGCTGGCGATTCCACCGCCTTGCGGTTGCATCGGGTTTTTCACGCCGCCGGACAGGTCACCGACCATCATCGTGCCCCGCATGTCGGCGCCCTGGTTTTGGGGCGGCACGGGAATGTTCAGCCCGGCGATCGTGTTTCGAACATCGGCCGAATAGGCCGAGGCGTTGCCGCCGGCGGGCGGCATCGGCGGACGCAGCGCGGCGGGATTCTGTCCCATCGTGCTGACGTCCATCGTCCGATCGGCCTGGAACGGCTGAGGGGCGCCGGGCATTTGTCCGGGAACGATCGTCGAGTCACGCGGCGAACCGAGCAATTTGCTCAGCTGACAACACTCGGTGCACACCACATAGATCGCCTGCTGGTTGGCGAACACATGGATCGGAGCCGGTCCCAGCGGCGCCCGCACGGGGAACTGTGTGTTGGAAGTCGCCATGAAGGAGTTGACCGATTCGACCGTCCCCGGTCCGGCGATCAAGAAGATCGGCGTCTCGGACGGATCAATCGATTGTTCCTCCATCGCGGTCAACGCCGTCTCCCAGGCGCGGTCGATATCGGGAAACGCCGACGGTTCGCCTTCGAGCCACAGCTTGAGTGCGAACCAAACGACGATCGGAATCGCGATGACCAGCAAAAAGATCGCCGGCAACTCACGCCAGTAGAAGCTCGCCTTCTGCTCGGTCTGGTCGGTATAAAAACGAATAATGGCCCAGATGATCGCGACCAGCAGCAAGCCGAAGAACAGCAGCCAGGCGGCCCGCGCCTGCAACGACAGGCCGAGAATCCGCTTGGGCGAACTGATCACGCTGCTGGGGATCTGCGCCAACATGCGAAACGGGTACAAGACCGCGTCGACGAAGCTTCGTATCGCGCTGCCCATCGTTATCGACTCCGATCTTCAATCATCAAAACGAGTAAACCTCAAAAACATTTGTCGGTCACGCGGTGCGTGACGATTGGCATGCACCGCATGCCCTACCTCTGACGATTGGCATGCACAGCATGCCCTACATCTGACAATCGGCATGCACAGCATGCCCTACATCTGACAATCGGCATGCACAGCATGCCCTACCTACTTGTCTCCTTGTCTCCTTGTCTCCCAACTCCCCACTACGGCCACACTAACATTTTTCCGATTCCGATGGCGACAGCGGCCAACAGCACGCAACAGATCACCGAGCTGATCAACAGGTACTTGCCTTCCAGCGGCGGAGCCCCTTGGCCGGGGCGTCCTTGTTCCAGGATCGGCGGTCGGCCCTGTCCCAATTGAATGGCCATGCCGGTCCGTCGCGCCCATTCGTCCAGCGACGCCGGCACGCCGAAGTGTTCGTGTTGGGCGGTCGCTTCGGGGTCTGCGTAAAGCCCGCGAAACCCCAGCACGACGCAGACGTAAAACACTTCCAACGCGTCCTTCTGGGGCAGCTCGGTGGCCTTTTGGCTCTGCTCGTAGAACTTGGAAAACGCGCTGGTGCTTTTAAAGATTTGAAATTCCAGCCGGTTCTGCTCCCACCACTTGCTGCCGTCCCAGGCGGCTTCGATCAGCAAATCGTCGACCCAGGCGACCAGTGCGTATTTGGCCAGTTCCCAATCGGGCCGCCGTCCGAGCATGTTTTCGGCGTTGTCGAGCAGGCCGCGGATCTTGGCGCTGGTGTCTTCCGGACTCGGATTCTTATTCGCCTCGATTTCATCCACGACGGACGAAACGTACATGAAGACGGGGTCAACGGCGGCGGCGAATTCTGGCGACATGGAGGAGAAGGGTTGATCCGAGGCGAAGGTGAAAAGCGTAACAGCGGCAAACGGTCTCAGTCTTCAGCGGTGGGGACGGCGAACAAACTCAGTTTGAGCGTGCCTTCGATTCCGTCCACGTTGATTTGCAATTCCTTCTTTCCCTGCAGCGTCGCCAAATTCGCAATCAACGCTTCCTTGAAACGGACGCCCAACCGCGGTGAGTCGTCCGATCGCAGGTCTTCCCAGGCCGGTCCGCTTTTATTGACGCTATAAAACAGCCAATTGTCGCCTTGCGGAAGGGCGCGTGGGGCTTTTGTCTCGGTGATTTTCAATCCGTCTTGGCGAAAGCGGAACATGAAATCGACCTTCTCGCTTTTGCCCAGTTTCCAGTCCAGTCGGCCGATTTCCAGCAATTCACGACACTGTGCCGCCGTGATCCGCTCGTGCTGCACTCCAATGTACCATTCCCAACCCTTGCTCATCCATTTTTGGTCCAGCTGGACTTCTTGTCCTTTTCCGGCGCCGATGAAATCGCGTCGCTCGAATTTGTACTCCTGGACTTCCGTGATCAGTGAGCGGATCTCTTCGAGCACCCAGCGGAAGATGCGCGCCAGATCGTCATGGTCGTACAGCGGGATTTCACCGGGCCGACGATCGGAGCGGAAAATGGAAAGCGATCCGACAATCCGGCAGAGGTCGGTGTAGGCGACGTGGGGGTGGACGCCACGGGCGAACGCCAGCGATCGCAGCGACCCGTAGCCGGAGTTGAGCGCCGTCAACATCAGCAACCGGTTCATGTCACCGGCTTCGGGCGCCCCCTGCATGATGCCCCGCGTGATCACTTGCGAGCTGAGCACTTCGATCTTTTGACCGATGATGTCGTAGACCGCCCGTACATAATCGCGCGCTAATTCCGGCCAGGCGTCACAGCCGAGCACCGGTGGAATGTATTCGTTGTCCAGCTCCGGCGCGGCCTCGGCGGCACCGGAACGTTTGATCCGCGCGATCGGCAGCGTTTCGTAACCGGCCAGATTGTCCGTGCCCAGCAGGATCTGGACGTTCAAGGTCCGCAACGAAATCTCTTGCTCGTTGCCGCCGGCGTTTTCATCTGCGACGGTTCCGGGCAGCCCCACAAAACGATGCTGGCCGCCGCGCTCGGGCAGCGTGTTGGGACGTCCCAGCCGCAGTTTTGGCACGGCCAGAAAGACGTCGATCGATTCGACCTGATCAAACGCATCGGACAGATTTCGCTTGACAGATCCACCTGTCTTACCCAAATCCACACGATCGGGTTGTTGGGCCGAGTCGATCCAGATGACGGTGCCGTCGCGAAGCCGGGCTTGGCATTCGCTCAATTCGAACTGGCCGTTGGCGATCGCTTCACGGCTGAAACTGATCTGCCGAATGCCGTAGTTGTACCCGTGATCGAGCGCAACGTGCTGTCTGGCATTCTCGTCGATACTCCGTTCGGCGGCCTGCATATGATGGGGCCGTAAAAACATCCCCTCTAACCAAGCAACACTCTCGTTGTGCATCGCTGTAGTGTTCTCCTCACCGTGGCTGTCAGAAACCGGGGCTGTCAGTAATCTGCCGTCAGTAATCGCATCGTTGCCATCATTTCCACTCAACGATGATACTCTAGCAGGTGTCGGGTATCGTTCCCACTAGGTAAACTTTTCCCGTAGGGTTCAGTCTTCTTCCGTTGGATCGCATCACAATGAGCACCTCAGGCAAATACGGCGAGCGACAATCGTGGCGGCGTGCCGATAGCGGTCAGGCAGGAAAACGGAAAACGATCAAAGCCTTGCTGACCCTGGTCGCGATCGCTCTGACGTTGCTGTTCGTGTACCTGTTGTTGCCGGGGCCGAATCGGCAACTGATCACGATTCTGGTTTCCAACGACTACGACACCGATGTCGTCACGCCGCCGATGTTCGCCGCCAATGCCCGTGCGGCGTTGAAATCCCAGCTCCAGGCCAACGACTTGCGTGGCAGCTGTGACGTCATCCGCAGCAGCTTTCAGCAAACCGAACTCGTGTCGAAGTATTTGAGTGACCCCGACGACACTGTGATGGTCGTGCTGCGTGGCTACCTGATGCTGGACGGAGAAAAACGACCGTCGCTGGCGTGCAGCGATCTGGCGATCGGATCATCGCCGGAATCCCCCAACGGCCTGTTGCCGCTGACGGAGATCTTGGAACCGCTCGCGGCCGTCGCGTCCAGCTCCTTCGGTGGCACGCGGCTGGTGGTGATCGACGCCGAACCGCTGGCCGCCCAACCGTCGTTGGGTCAATGGAATGATGATGTCTTTGCGCACCTCGATGAAACGATCCGGCAATTGCCCGGCGAGTCGGCCGATCGCTTGTGGGTATTGCTGACGCGCGGACCGATGCAAAACGTCGGTTGGGATGCGAACACTCACTTGCCACTTTCGACGCAGACGCTGTTGGACGGCATTCAGGGCGGCGCGGATCTGAACCGGGATCTGAAAATCGAACTCGACGAGCTGTGTGCGTTTTTCTCCGATCGATACGGACGCATGCCGCGCAACAACGAAACCGACAGCCCTCGCGTGATGCTGCTGCGGGGCGGTGTCGGGCGCGTCGAACCGAACGCGTTGGCCCGCGGCGATTTGGACGTCTGGATCGCGCGGGTCGAACCGGCGGCGGACGAAGAAGACGGCGAGGAGGAAACGCCGGAGGATTCCGGCGCGGTCGCTGATGACCTTGCCGACAAGATTTCTCAATCACGATCTTCCGGCATCACAGCCACTCCCGTCGTGCTGCAGTCCGCAGGCGGCGACGCGGCGAAAGCTGAAAACGCGTCGCCCGCGGCGGGCAGTGCCGGCGGTCAGGCAACCGGTGGTCAGGCAACCGATGGCCAAACCACCGACGGCTCGCCTGCAGCCGCTACCACTGGGACACCCTCCGCCGCCTCGAACCAACCGGCGAACCCATCGGCAGCGCCGGCGGACTCGTCCGCGGCCAGCAACACGTCCGGAAATGTCGCTGACGCAGCGGTCGAGATGACGTTCTGGGACCGACGCGACCAATTCGAGTCGATTCCCCTGGCCAGTTCCGACGGCGAACCCGACGTCAGCCCGGTCGCGCTGGCGCCGCACCTGTGGCGACGCTTGCTGGTCGTGGTGCTCGCCGGTCAGATCAAAGATTTCGACCCGGCGTCTCCCACCCCCACGCCGCGGCAAGTCGCTGAGGACTTGCGGGAACTGCAGCGAATCGTCAAAGGGCAATCGTCGTCCGGCGGAATCAACGACAACATCTCCGATGACATTGTCAGCCGACTGAAACGGCTGGTCTTGAATCATCGGGCGGCGCGCGACGCGACGCGCCCCGATCGGCGACTTCGCACCGCCGATGCCCTGCAGCATGCCGTTGCCGTCGCGCGGTCCCGGCTCTGGTCGTGGCTGGAATTCCAACGCCAAGCGGCCATCGCCGGCGGCCCGATTCCCGACCAGGGGATCGCCGACGCCGCACTGCAAGCCGAACGGGTGCTGGCTGAGGGCGATGGAGCCGAGCGACCCGATCAGGGGACACTCGATCGCCAGCTGTCTCGATTGCATTCGGCGATCAACGTGTTCGATCGCAATGTCGAGGGCGCTGTCAATCAATTGCTGGCCGGGTTTGCCCTCGACGATCCGCCGCGCACCTGGGAACTGAATCGCAACGCCTGGGCCTGGCTGCGGAGCCCGCTGCCGACCGGCGACCAGCGGCGACGGTTAAGGGCGGCGATCAACAGCGCGCGGCTCGACCCGACCGACACGGAAGAGCGAACGGTCAATTTCAGCGACGTCGTGTTCGCCCTGCCCACTCCGTCGCAACGCAGCCGCGACGTGACGATGAAGTATCGGTCCGACCTGGCGCAATTTGAAAAGCCGCGTGACAGCGCGGCCGGTCCCACCGATCCCGCCGGCTGGAAAGCCATCCTGGAACAGGGAAAGGACCAGTCGGGTGCGTTTGCCGACCGGTTCGCGGCGTCGCTGCGGATCGATCCGCGCGTCAACGTCGTCGCTGACCAGCAACCGATCTTGCACGCCATCACGGCCAAGCCCATCGTCCGTATTGCCAGTGTGACGATCTTGGATGACAGCGGTCAGAAACTGGGGGATTCGGCGGTGCTGCGATTGGAAACGATGCAAGACCGCCGCAACTTGACCCTCCGCATTGATCCCGGCCGCGACCAACCGGTTCGGCTATTGGTCAGCGCCGATCTGCGCAGCTCGTCCAATGACTTTGGGCCACCCCGCGCCGAGGTGCTGTGGAAAGACCCCGGCATGGCGACCAGTCGTCCGGGAGAGTCGGTGGCGATCACCATCGACGGCGACTCGTACCGTGATCTGCCGCTGGAGATTCGCCCGGCGACGCTGGCCGAGCGGGGAGTGGATTTGAAACTTCAACTGCAAATCCGCGCCGATCGGGTGAGCGATGAAATCGAAGGCGTCGTCGGCATCCATTCCCTGCCGATCGAATTGCCACGCGAAAATCGATTGCGGCTGGTCGCTTCGTCGCCGCCGGGGATCGGTTGCTCCCGCGAGGTGCTCAGCGACGAAGGCAGTCTGCCGGGCGGGCTCTGGTTGCGGACCTTCAACAGTCGAAAGACGCCGTTTCGATTCGAGTTGTTTAACGAATCCGGCAAGGCGTGCATGGCAAAGGTCTGGCTGATCAAGCTGCCCAAGCCGATGCCGGACACGGTCGCCGCCTACTGGCCCGATTTCGCGGCCAATCTGTATGCCAGCCCCGAGGGAGGCATCTTGGACGAGAAGGGCCGGATCTTGGAAAAATTCTTGCTGCCGACTCAGATTTTGAAAGGCCCCAGCACGCTGGCGATTCCCGCCGACGGCGAGCGTGTCGCGTTGAACTTCCGGGCTCCGGCATCGTCGACCGATGCTGCGGCGGCCCCGGCCGCTGCTTCAGCCCCGGCGACGCCGGGCGACACGCAAACCGACATCAGTCACGGCATGGCATTGGTGTGTCGGTTGGTCGACGCCAATGACAACGTCATGCCCGAGAAAGATCAGATCATCTGCTTGGTCGCCAAGCCGTGGGCGCCGAGCGATTACGTCACCACCAGCGTGTCCTACAACGACGGCGAAGTCGAAGTGAACGTGGAGTTGGAGTTTGACATCGACGGCGACGCTTCACGCGATGCCTTGCCCCAATTGGAAAAGGTGCCGGTCAACGTGCGTTGGGTCCAGGATGACCAGTGGTCGGACTTCAGCGCCGAAACCAGCGATCCCCCGCGCAGTCTGTTTGTGGATCTCAATCCACAAGCCGGCAGAAAACAGGCGTTCTTTCGTGTGCCCGTGGTTCGCCGCAATCGAGAAACCTGGTGCCGACTCGATGTCGACGGTTGGCCGCGTGCGATTCAGCACGTCGTCCAGCACCAACCGGGCGCCATCGGTGCGGCCAAGCTGAAGAACCAGATCAAATTCGGCTCGATCGCGTTGACCCGGCGACCGCAGGGAAACACCGAGCAGCCGACGACGTCGTACCACTGGCCGGAGAACGAAGTTTATTTCAAGGGTGACGGCGACCAGTTGATCGCCACGATCAAGGCGGATTTCGGTTTCCTGACGCGGACCAGCGATCCCGAGGTCGCGGTGGATGTCGAAGGCCGTCGGTTCACCGGCTACAAGACCGATCGATTCATTCGCACGACGGCCAGCCCGCTGTCCGGCGATGGCGTCATCACGCTGACCACCCAGGTCAGTGACATCCAGGTCGAACTCAGCCAGGGCCGCTATCGCGATGAACGCATTCCGATCGAGGCCACGCTCAAACTGGACAATATTGAACAGGAGAGCGCATCGATCACGGCGGTGCTCGATTCCACGCCCCCGGACAAGAATCTGATCGCCATCACCCCGCGACAACGCGGCCCCTACTACGACGGGGCGACGCTGGAATTTTCCGTCACCGCCAGCGACTTGGGGGCGAAAGCCGCGGGGATTTCACGCCTGGAAATCGGGCTCGACACGACTCAGGACGGCAACGCGAATACCAAGCAAGTCGAACACGTCTTTGACCCACCGGCCTCGCCCGCCGTCCTGCCGGCCGGCAAGTCGCAGTTCAAATTCCAAGTCGCCGGCGAATACGCCGTCGTCGTGCGCGCCATCGACGCGGCCGGTAATGAGAGCAGCAATCGGTATCCGATCACGGTCGTGAAAAAGCCGACACCGGCTGATACACCCGGCGGGGGGCCGGTTGCGCCGAAGGTCAAGATGGGCTGGCTGCACGGGGTGCTCGACACGCGCGCGGGAATGAACGGGACGTTGTTCCTGAGCCCCGCCCCGGCACCGGTCAACAGCAAAGAAAAAACGATCCTGGGTCAGGACAAGCGTTTCGATTTCGGGCCGTTGCCCGAAGGCAAGTACAGCTTGAAATTTAAGGGGACCAAACAAAACACCAGCGTGACGTTGACCTGGAAAGACTTGGAGATCGACACCACGCCCAAGAAGTCGAAACCGCTGTCGCTGAATCTTGATCAGGCTGAAACGGAATAACGGAATCGTCGTGGCGAAGCCGGCGCCATCGCTTTCCCTGCGTTGCCTCGATTGACACGTGATTTCGGATTTTCAAGATTTCAACTCAGAATCAAGCAACAAATCCGGTGGTGGGTCGAGAACGGTAGTGTGCATGGCGGCGAGAGAATTCGCCCACGCAAAACACTTCCGGTTTCCATCCTCTCCACGTAAGGAACTGATCATGGCTGCTTACATTAAGTTTGATGGCGTTGACGGCGAATGCAAAGACAAGGACCACAAAGGGTGGAGCGACTTGCTGTCGTTCAGCCAAGCGGTTCATCAACCCGGCGGTTCGGCCACCGGTGCGACACGGCGTCGCGGCGACGTTATCATGGAAGACATCTCGTGCACCAAGGAACTGGACAAATCGAGCCCGAAAATCGCCGAATCGGTGTGCAAGGGCAAGGTCTATCCGAAGGTCGAAATCGATGTCACCGCGTCGTATACCGACGCAGGACGCGTGACGTACTACCGCTACGAACTGACCAATGTGTTGGTGACCAGCTACAGCATCGGCGGTGCCGGCCAAAGCGAATCGGTGCCGACCGAAGACTTCTCCTTGAACTTCGAAGAAATCAAGGTGACCTACACCGAGAACGATTCCAAGGGCAAGAAGAAAGGCAACGTCGAGTACTCGTGGAAGGTCGAAGAAGGCGAATCTTGATCGCTCTTCCCGAGTTCGGATTAACAACGGTCCGTTCGTCCCCGGCGACGAACGGGCCCGTTGGCGTTCACAGCGATCGCACTGACAACTCGTTCCCTGGCGGAGCCCGGGACATGATGGGTAGCGGCGGCTCACCTTGCACTCGCCCCAGCATCCTGATCACACACCACACCTTGACCGAGCCATGGCACTTCAACAGCAAAATCGGCTCCTGAATCTCAACACGGTTCTCGGTGGCGATGTGCTATTGCTCACGTCGTTCACCGGCAGCGAAGAAATGGGGCGGCTGTTTCGTTACCAATTGGAAATGATCAGCGACGACCCCGGCATCAAGCCCCAAGACATCGTCGGTACGGCCATCGGCTGGAGCGTCGAACTGGCCGACAACTCGCGGCGGCACTGGCACGGTTTCGTCAAAAGCCTCTCCCGCGGCGACGTCGACGGACAAGACCGCCGCAACTATCGCGTCGAAGTCGTCCCTTGGCTGTGGTTCTTGACCCAGACCAGCGACTGCAAAATCTTTCAAGACACCAAGGTCCCCGACATCCTCGATGAAGTCCTCGGTGAATACAGCTTTGCCGATTACAAGTCGGACTTCCTGCTCGATCACAAGGAATGGGAATACTGCGTTCAGTACCGTGAGACCGATTTCAATTTCTTGTCGCGGCTGATGGAACAGGAAGGGATCTTTTATTATTTCAAACACTCCGAAGGTGCTCACCAAATGGTGATCACCGATCACAAAGACGGTTACTACACGCTGCCGGAAGCCGAAGTCGATTTTCCCGATGACATCGGCTCGCGCGCGATCGACGACCACCTGACCAGCTGGGAACGCAAGTACGAATTTGTGCCCGGGAAATGGGTGCAACGTGACTACAACTTTAAAACCCCCAGCGATGATTTGATCACCGACACGGGGACCGTCGTCGATCTGCCTGAAGTCGGCAACTACGAAATGTACGACTATCCGGGCGAATATCCCGACAAGGGCGTCGGCGGCGGCGAAACCCGGTTGCGGATCGAGGCCGAAGAGACGCGTCATGACATCGTGTCGGCGACCAGCCTGTGCAAAACCTTCCAGGCCGGCGGTCGCTTCACCGTCGATCAACATCGCGACAGCGAGGAACAAGGTGCCGAAGTGGTGATCACCGCGATCCAGCACTCCGCCAGCGAGCCGATGGCCTATGAGACCGGCGGCGACGGCGGCATGGCCTATCGCAACTCGATCACCTGCCTGCCGTCTTCACGCGTTTTTCGAACGCCACGCAGCACCGCCAAACCGATCATCAGCGGCGTGCAAACGGCGATCGTCACCGGTCCGCCGGGCGAGGAGATTTATCCGGACGAATTCGGCCGCGTGAAATGCCAGTTCCACTGGGACCGCTACGGCCAGAAAGACGACAAGAGCAGTTGCTGGATCCGCGTTTCGCAGGTCCATGCCGGTTCCGGTTTCGGCGGCATCAGCATTCCTCGCATCGACGAGGAAGTCGTCGTCAGTTTCCTCGAAGGCGATCCCGATCGACCGCTGGTCACCGGTCGTGTTTATCACGCCCAAAACATGCCGCCTTTCGGATTGCCCGATTCCAAGAACATCAGCGGGCTGAAATCAAACAGCACCAAGGGCGGCGGCGGATACAACGAGTACGTCATGGACGACACCAAAGGCAACGAACTGATCCGCGAGCACGCTCAGTTCGATAAAGATTCGACCATCGAAAACGATCTCCGCGAACACGTGCTCAACAACCGCACCCGAGATGTGTCGGTCGACGAAGCGGTCAGTATCGGCAGCAACCAAGAAATCAACGTCGGTGCCAACCGCACCGTGAACGTGGGCGCCAATCAAGAAGTCACCATCGGGTCCAATTCGTCCCTCAGTGTCGGTTCCAATCGGGACACGACCGTCGGAGGCAACCGGACGTTGAACGTGACCGGATCGCAAGAGGATAACACCGGCGCCAGTCGATCGACGTCAGTCGGAGCGTCGGACACACTCAATGTCGGAGCCGCGCTGGAAATCAATGCCGGCTCCGCGATCAGGCTGATCGTCGGCGGGTCGTCGATCGAGATCGGACCGAGTGGAATCAAAATCTCTGGGCCGATGGTGGACGTCATGGGCGCCGGCCCGGTCACCATCACCGGCGCCGTCGTGAAGGTCAACTCCTAGGATTACAGGCAGCGAAATTGATGACACAGACGTCCACGAAGACGGATTCCGCCGCCGAGGCAACGACGCTGCCGCTGCGGCACGGCCAGTCGATTCAAGTGCAAACCGACGGCGACCAACAGACCTTGCACCTGATGTCCGTCGACGGCAAATGCCGGCTGGAAATCCAGATCACCGAGGCCGGGCCGGTGCTGATGCTCGGCGGCGCGGGGCTACAGGTCTCCGTTGATGGAACGCTGGCCTTCGATGCCGGCCACGTCGCGATCCATGGCCGCGATTCCCTGTCGTTGTCGACCGACGGCGATTTAAGCCTGAAAAGCGCCGGCAAGATGCACTCCAGCGGCCACACCCAATGCATCGAATCGCAGCGTGGAGATGTTCAAGTGACGGCCAACGATGATGTGCGGCTGACGGGGGAACGCGTGCGCGTGAACTGTTAGATGATCCAATGCAACTAGAAAACTCAACCCGGTTCCCGGCGCTGTTGTTTCGCGGCGCCATCGACGAAGACCGATTCTGCGCGTCGGTGACCTGTCGCGCGACCTACGATCTGACCACAAATGGGTTGGTGCTGTCCGAGGAACAACCCTGGATCGTTTCCGCCGAACCCTGGGAAGGGCCACATGGCGGGCCGATGGATTCCGACGAAGTGTTTTATCGCGGCGGTGTGGACGTCTTGGTCTTCGGCCAGGCATGCGCCTTCGGCAACGACCCGACGCGCGGCCAGGTGGTCGTTCGCGTGGGAGATTCGTTTCAATCCGCGGTCGCCGTGTTTGGTGATCGTGTCTGGGTCGAGCGAGAAGGCGAACTGGTCCCCGGCCCACCGGAAAGGTTTCAATCCATGCCGCTGGAATTGAGTCGAGCTTACGGCGGAAAAGACGTTTGGGATGAACTCGACATCCCCTTTGCAGACAACCCCGACGGCCGCGGCTACTACCTTTCGCGGGACAGCGCGGTCGGGTCGCCGCTGCCGAATTTGGAAGACCCCGCCAACCCGCTCGTGAACTGGGAGGACCAACCCGAACCCGTTGCGACCGGCACGGTGCCGATGGCGTTCGGTCCCAAGCTGAAACGGTTCATGGTGATCGACGAAGTCACCGGTGAAATGAAGAAACTCGATCCGCGGTTCTTCAACAGTGCATTTCCCAACTTGATCGTCGATTCGGTTCGTCCCGGTGATTCGGTTGTGGTCGAAGGCATTTTTCCGCACGGGTCCATCGCGTTTCAAGTTCCCGATCTGGATCTGGAAGTGATGCTGCAATTCGATGAGGAAGAAATCGTCGCGCCGCTACAAATCGACCAGATCGGAATCGAGTGTGAACGCAAACGTGTCTTCATCGGATGGAGATACCCGTTTCGCTATCGCTTTTACCCGCTGCAAAAACGACGCTGTGTCTTGCGATCCAGGCAGCAAGACGTCCGTGAACGACAGCCGATGGCGACCGCAACGCCGGATTCAGGAGCAGATCAATGCACGCCGTGATGAAGCACTGGCACCCGATGATGGGCATTGATTTTCATATCCCCTGGCCGCCGGGTTCGCCCGCGCCGGCCCCTTCGCCGGTCCCCTACCGCACGGGTATGGTGTTGATCGGCACCAGCATGATCGCCTCGTATGCGCCGACCCACCTGAGCATGGGCTATGGAATGTCCATGCAACAGGGCACCGATATCGGTTTTCTGATCCCGCATATCGGTCCGCCAAGTGTGTTAATGGCCATTGAGATTCCGCTCAGTTCATCCAAGTCCTATTTCGGCGTGGCACGCTATCCCATCGAAGGCAAACCGATCTGTGTCGCGATGTCGCTGATGGTCAACATGAATTTGAACTGTGGCACACCGATCCCCACACCGACCGGGATGGTGCTGGCGTTGAACACGCACATGGTCGCAATGTCGCTGGCCGACATGATCTACGGCAGCGTGCACATGTTGCTTGATTTTGGACTGCAGTCGCTCTTGCAGTGGGCCGGCGGCAGGGCCGGAGGAATGATTGCGGCAAGGTTTGAAATGCAGATCGCGTACCTGACGTACCGCTTCGGTCCCCAGTTGTTGTCCAAAGCCGCCGCCAAAGCGTTCTTGCGGTCTTCCGGACGAAGCATCAAGGGGCGTGACATCAACCGCTTGGCTCGCGAATTTGCCGATTCACACAACGCGCGGGTTCAAACCGGTCGCAACGCGGTGCCCAGCTTGACCAGTGAACTGGCCGGCAACATCACCGGTTGGTTCACCGGCGGACCGATGGGCGCCGACAACGCGACCATCGGCGGTCCCACGCTGGTTGACCAGGTGGGCGTCGGCGGAACACCCGTCGGAGACATTCCGACCTCGTTAGCCCAGGGCGCCGCCGACTACGTGAACACACCGAGTGTTCCCGAACATCCCTCCTCGCCGCCGGCGTGTTCATCGCCCGACGCTGGACCGCCGGCACCTGACGCTGGGCCACCGGCACCGGATGCTGTACCGCCGGCACCGGATGCTGGGCCGCCGGCACCGGACGCTGGGCCGCCGGCACCGGACGCTGGGCCGCCGGCCGACGGCGGCAGCGATGCGCCCAACGCGTCCTACCCGCCAGACGATGGCGGCGTCTGCGGACCTGACCCGCCGGGGGCGAACGAATGAATCCAAGTCCATCGCAACCGGAGCCGTCGACCGAAGAGCTTCCCGTGGCCACACAGGTTTCTGGCAGGGCGTCCAACGGGGATTTCATCCTTTCCGTCTTGGCCAAACGCACGTATCGAATGGTCGACAACCACTGGTACGTCGATGAAGAACAGGAGCCGCTGTTCGGCGACCCGCTCGCCAATGCCGATCATCCCGCGTTGATGCAGCGCGACACCGATCTTCATCCCCAGAAAGAAAAAACCGACGTTATCATCAAAGGACACGCGTACGGGAACGGCCGAACCGCGTTCTTGGCCGGCGTTGCCGTTGGCGAGCATCGGATGATGATTCACGTCAGCGGCGACCGGATCGCGGATCGTTCACCGGCGGACCGTTTGCAGTTTTCTTCGCCCCAGCCGGTCGCCAAGATTCCGCTCTGCTATTCACGCGCCTATGGCGGTGTCGACACGGTGTCGGAAAAGAAATATGGAAACCCGTTTCTGGAACTCGCCGACCAGTATCGTGGTACCGATATCGATCTGGACGCGGCCAGTCCGTTTCGCTATCCGCGCAACGGCGGCGGTATGGGCTACCTGATGGAGTTTGATCCCGCGTCGTTCGAGCCCATTCCGCTACCCAATCTCGAAAACCCTTCTCAATTGCTGACGCCCGAAACGCTGCTTTACGGCGACGTGGATCAGTGGCCCTTGATGCCGCTGCCGGCCGCGACCGATTGGCTCGATTACGGCGCGTTTCCCCGCAATGCCTTGATGGGCTTTGTCCCGTTGTTTGACCCGCAGATCACCACGGTGCTTGAAATCCAGGCGGGCTATGTGCCCGCAGAGATCTGGGACGAAGACTTTCACGGCAACCCGTCGACCTACATCGCGGGCCTCAACGGGGCTTCGTTGCCGTTGCAATTGCCCCACCTGACCGGCGGCGAATCGGTGATACTTCGCAACATGCATCCTCAGTTTGAACAATGGCGGTTTGACTTGCCCGGCGAGACGCCGACGCTGCGAACCGATGGCAGGCAAGGAAAACTCAACGACACCCAACCGGTCATTCACACCGTCGTGATCGATCCGGATAAACAACGAATGACGATCCTTTGGCGAGGCTCGGCAAAAGCGCTGCGGCCGTATCTGCCGGATGAATTAGAACGCATGCCATTTGAGGTGATTTGGCCCTGATGCGGATGATCGTTCGCGTAACATCGGACATGCACCACGGTCGTCGGTTCTGGCTGCGAACGGGACAGAAAGTCGATGTGGGTAGCGCCGAGTCCGCCGAAAAGGTTTTTCCGCGATCCGGGCTGTTGCCCAATCACTTCCGTATGGAATGTGGGTTTAGCGATTGTACGTTGACCGCGCTCGGTGGGCTGACGCTCTGCAACGGCGTGCCGGTGGGGCAATCCACCCTCGCCGACGGTGATCGGATCGAAGCCGGTCAAATGCAGTTTGACGTCGAGATTAGTGGTGCAAAAAAAGCGTCGGCAGCAGCCAATTCGGTGCAAAGGGCCTCCGCAAGTCCGACCACGCGCACGGGGAAGGGACAGCTCGACAACGACGACGGCGGCGTGTGGCACATCGTGCGGGCGAGCGACCAGGCGACGCTGCTACAGGCGACGCCGACCGGCGACAACGATCCGCTGACTCGTTATCGATCGATGATCGCGGCGACCGATCCCGCTGCGTCGATCAGAGTGTTTCAATTGATGCCGCCGGGTGCATTGATATCGCAGGACGCATTGGTATCGCAAGACGCGGCGCACGCTGATGCTGCGGCAACGAGGATTTTTGTCGCGCAACATCTCCGCGGAGAAGACCAGGAGCGGTTGTCTGTGTCCTTGCATCAAATCCTGGATCCACTGGAGCATTTGCCCCCGGATCGCCTACAGGGCATCGTCGGCTGGATCACACGGTGCGACGACGACGCGATTGCGCGTGTTCTGGGGTTGGCCGCGCAAGGCCGTGGCGCCCCGCTGGAACGGCCGCACCCGGAGTGGATGCTCTGCAGCGCGGATCCGGCCGAGTTGTCACAGTTGCTTGCCGATTGCAGTGCTTCGTTTCTCGACAATTTGGTGGACGGATTTGATCTCGTTTGGGTCCAGTGCGGAGATCCGCCGCAGTACTTTGTCCTGGTCAAAACGGACTTTTCTGGTTTTTTCCATTTCGAGCCGCAACAATCTCGCCGATGACCCGAGAACGGTAGTGTGCATCGCGGCGAAACAGCTCGCCCAGCAATGAATCACTACTTTTTTGCGTTTCCCCACTCAAGGAACATACGATGGCTGCTTACATTAAATTTGATGGCGTCGACGGCGAATGTAAAGATAAAGATCACAAGGGATGGAGCGATCTGCTGTCGTTCAGCCAAGCAGTTCATCAACCCGGCGGTTCGGCCACCGGTTCGACGCGACGCCGCGGCGACGTGATCCTGGAAGACATCTCGTGTGCCAAGGAATTGGACAAATCGAGTCCGAAAATCGCCGAATCGGTCTGCAAGGGCAAGGTCTATCCCAAGGTGGAAATCGACGTGACCGCGTCGTACACCGATGCAGGACGCGTGACGTATTACCGTTACGAACTGACCAACGTGCTGGTGACCAGTTACAGCATCGGCGGGGCGGGGCAAAGCGAATCGGTGCCGACGGAAGACTTCTCCTTGAACTTCGAAGAAATCAAGGTGACCTACACCGAAAACGATTCCAAGGGCAAGAAGAAGGGCAACGTCGAGTACTCCTGGAAGGTCGAAGAAGGCGAAAGCTGATCGATCGCCCCGACGTCTTGATTGCGACGGTCCGTTTGCCGCTGCGGTGAACGGGCCCGTTTGCGTTGGCGACGGACAACTCGTTCCCGGACGCTGCCTGGGAATCAATCTGGTATCGGCGGCTCTTGTTCACTTCGCCTATGATTGCTGATCTCACACCTCACCTCGATTGAGCCATGGCACTTCAACAGCAAAACCGCCTCCTGAATCTGACCACGGTTCTCGGTGACGATGTGCTTTTGCTCACGTCCTTCACCGGCAATGAAGAGATGGGTCGGCTGTTTCACTATCAGTTGGAGATGATCAGCGATGATCCCGGCATCAAGCCGCAAGACATCGTCGGCACGCCGATCGGTTGGAGCATCGAACTGGCTGACAATTCCAGACGCCACTGGCATGGCTTCGTCAAAAGTCTCTCGCGGGGCGACGTCGATGGGCAGGACCGTCGCAACTACCGCGTCGAAGTCGTGCCGTGGCTCTGGTTCTTGACTCAAACCAGCGATTGCAAGATTTTTCAAGACACCAAAGTCCCCGATATCATCGACGAAGTGCTCGGTGAGTACGGCTTTGCCGACTACAACCCCGACTTTCAGCTCGAACACAAAGAGTGGGAGTACTGCGTTCAATACCGCGAAACCGATTTCAATTTCTTGTCGCGGCTGATGGAACAGGAAGGCATCTTCTATTACTTCAAGCACTCCGAGGGTGCTCACCAGATGGTGATCACCGATCATAAAGACGGCTACTTCACCCTGCCGGAAGCCAACGTCGATTTCCCCGATGACATCGGAACCCGCGCGATCGACGACCATCTGACCAGTTGGGAACGCAAGTACCAATTCGTTCCTGGGAAATGGGCTCAACGGGACTATAACTTCAAAACACCGACCGACACGCTGGGGACCGACACGGGAACCGTCGTCGACCTGCCCGAAGTCAGCAACTACGAGATGTACGACTATCCCGGCGAATACCCCGACAAAGGCGTCGGCGGCGGCGAAACCCGGTTGCGAATCGAGGCCGAAGAAACGCGTCACGACATCGTTTCGGCGACCAGCCTGTGCAAGACCTTCCAGGCCGGCGGGCGTTTTACCGTCGATCAACATCGCGACAGCGATGAACAAGGCGCCGAAGTGGTGATCACGGCGATCCAACACGCCGGCAGCGAACCGATGGGCTATGAATCCGGCGGCGGTGGCGAGGGGTTCATGTATCGCAACTCGATCACGTGTCTGCCCGCATCACGCGTCTTTCGGACACCACGCAGCACCGCCAAACCGATCATCAGTGGCGTGCAAACGGCAATCGTGACCGGTCCGGCCGGCGAAGAAATCTATCCGGATGAATACGGCCGCGTGAAATGCCAGTTTCACTGGGACCGCTATGGCCAGAACGACGACAAGAGCAGCTGCTGGATCCGCGTCTCGCAGGTCCACGCCGGATCCGGCTTCGGCGGCATCGACATTCCGCGGATCGACCAGGAAGTCGTCGTCAGTTTTCTCGAAGGCGACCCGGATCGACCACTGATCACCGGACGTGTTTATCACGCCCAAAACATGCCGCCCTGGGACTTGCCGGCCAACAAGACCCAAAGCGGCTACCTGTCACGGAGCAGCAAGGGCGGTGGCAAAGACAACGCCAACGCGATCCGTTTCGAAGACCTCAAGGGCGAAGAACAACTTTGGATTCACGCTGAAAAAAATCAAGACATCGAAGTCGAAAACGATGAAACCCACTGGGTCGGGCGAGATCGAAAGAAAACCATTGATCGCGATGAAGACACCGAAGTCAAAGGCAACCGAACAGAGGTCGTCAGAAAAAATGAAACGATCACCGTTCATGGAAGTCGAACCGAAACGGTGCATGCCGAAGAGCAATTGAGTGTCAAAGGCAATCGACGCGAGACGATCTCGAAAGACCACACGCTGGTGATCGACGGAAAACGCACCGAGACCACGGCAAAAAATGAAACACTGAGCGTCAAAGGCGAGCGGTCACGAAGTGTCAGCAAGGACGAGAACATCTCCATCGATGGAAATCAAACGATCGGCGTCGGTAAAAGTGCGTCTCTGGACGCGGGCAAGGCCATCCTGATCAATGCCGGTGATTCCATCACGCTGAAAACCGGCAAGGCATCGATCGAAATGAAAAAGGATGGCACCATCAAAATCTCGGGCAAAGACATCACGATCACCGGCAGCGGGAAAATCACCGCCAAGGCGAGCGGGAAAATGACGCTCAAGGGCAGCAAGATCGCGGAGAACTAAACCGGGGAAACCGCGCCGAGAAATCGCCATGTTACAAGTACACAATCAGACCGATTACGAAACCGCGCTCAGCGTTTTGTTCGACAAAGACGGCATCGAGACCGCCTTTCTCGTCATCAAAGCCACGCTGTTGATCGATCAACCTGATCAACCCGCCGAGACGCAGTTGCCGATTTTTTACGTGGACGAACATTGGGGCGATCCGGAATCGACCAGCGTCAAATATCCCGCCGACATGACGTTGAGTAAACCGGCGACCGACGTGGTCCTCAATGGAACCGCCCACGCCCCAGGCGCGAACCCCACCACCCAGGTCGATGTTCAGCTGTCGGTCGGCGACAACAGTAAAACGGTGCGGGTCATTGGGGACCGTGTCTGGCAAAAGGGACTCGTCGGCATCACGCCTTCCAAGCCGGCCGAGTTCGTGTCGATGCCGCTCGTTTACGAACTCGCCTTCGGCGGCGCCGACGTCCATCCCGATGGGCGTGAAGATTGGGCTATGGAAAATCCGGTCGGCCGAGGCTTCCTCGCGTCCGACAAGAGCAGCAACGTCGACGGGGCGCCGTTGCCAAATTTGGAAACGCCGGGGCAAGAACTCAAGCGTTGGTCCGACCGACCCACCCCAGCCGCGTTCGGGGCAATCGCGGCTCATTGGAATCCCCGGTCGACCCTCGCGGGAACCTTTGATGAAGACTGGGAAAAGAGTCGGTCGCCTTTTTTACCGACCGATTTCAACCCGAGTTTCCTCAACGCGGCTCATCCGGATTTGATCTGCGACCCGTATTTGCAAGGCGGTGAAGCGGTCAGCATTCGTGGTGTCCACCCGGAACAGTGGATTCAGTTTGCCTTGCCGACCAAGCAGTTTCGCATTCGCTATCAGCTGGCCGGACAGGAATCGGAAGCGGAGCATCGACTCGAAACCTTGCTGATCGATACGGACAAACGTGAATATGTAATGGTTTGGCGAGCCGCGGTCCCCTGTCCGAAACAATCGACGAAGCTGAATTGGATTGCCGTCGACGAAGTGTCATCTACGAATCGGCGGGCTTGATCATGCCCATCGCAATCATCGCTGTCGACATCGCGTGCCCGGTCGGTCTGTGTATCGAACAAGCCGCAACATCCGTGGCCGCCGGCATCGCACGGATTGAAGAAACCAACTGGATCGCGCCCAATGGCAATCCGATCAAGATGGGGCGGATCGCCAACGACGCGCTGCCGCCACTGGTCGAGGAAATCGCACAAGATCAATCGCTGACGCAACACGCGCAGCGGTTGATTCGATTGGGCTCGCTTCCCTTGAAAGCCGTCGCCGAAAAACTGGCCGAACATCCGGCACCGGTTCATGGATTCATCGCGATGCCTGAACCCGGCGGCGATTCGCACTGCGACCCGGCGACGCTGGTCCGCAACGCGCTCATCAATTCCAAAACGAAGCTCAAGTTTGCAGCCACGCATGTTTTCACCGGCGGCCGTGCATCGACCTTTCAAGCACTGCTCGCCGCAGAGACCTTCTTGGGCCAGTCACCTAATGCGATTGCCGTGGTCGGGGGAATCGATTCCTTTCATGACCCGATCCTGTTGAGTCAACTGGGCGCGCAAGAACGTCTGCTGACCGACGGCGTGCAGGACGGGATGATTCCCGGCGAAGGTGCGGCGATGCTGATTTGCGTCGACGCGGAAAGTGCGGCGTCGATGAACTTGCAGCCGATCGCGCTGATCAATGCGGTCGCGGTGGCCGACGAGCCGGGGCACCTGACGAGCGACGATCCCTGCATGGGGGATGGTTCAACCGAAGTCCTTGCCGGGGCGCTCAAGGATTGTGAAGCGGTCAATCAGGTGTATCTCAGTTTCAACGGCGAACACCTTTGGGCCCAGGAATGGAGCATCGCGTTCTTGCGACACTCGGATTCCTTCGTCCAGGGCCACGGCGTGCATCACCCGGCCGAACACTTCGGCGACAGCGGAGCCGCAAGCGGAGCGATGATGACCGCGTTATCCGCGTTTGCTTTCGCCTCGGGAAAGGCCTCGGGGGAGCATCTCGTTTGGTGCGCTTCCGACGGTCCTTTGCGAGGCGCTTGCACCCTCACCAGTTCTCTCCAACCAGCGAGCTAATCCATCATGGCACAAACAGTCTTCGCCAATTGTCGCGGCGTGATTCATAAAGGATCCGGGACCATCAATTTTGCGTTCCCCGACGTCTGCAAAACACCGACGCCCGGCGGCCCGGTCCCCATTCCCTACCCGAATCTTGGCAAGGCCGCCGATACGACCAGCGGCAGCAAGAAAGTCAAAGCCGACGGACAGATGATTCTGAACAAGGGCGCGAAATACATGATGAGCACTGGCGACGAACCGGGCACGGTGGGAGGTATCAAGAGCAACGTGTTCAAACAGAATTGCGAGTTGCTGATGTATTCCTTCGACGTCAAAGTTGAAGGCAAAAACGTCGGTCGACTCGGCGATCCGCTGTGGCACAACAAGAAAAACATCGCGATGTGAGGAGCCTGCCATGAATACCGGAGGAGCCGATGTGCCGGGCGTTTCGCCCACCGAACAAACGCACGCCTGCGATTGGAAACAATGCGAAGAAGACCACAAGAAAAAGATCAATTATCCCGGCGACGGGAAGGTCGATCGAAGTAGCAACTATTCCAACCAATGGGGCGAACATGAACCCTGGGTGATGAGCGGCAACGCGGGCAACACAGGCAAACGCGCTGAACTTGCGGACTATCGAAAAGAAACCAAGAGTGCCCAGTACGCCGTCAATGCCGCCGCGATGACGGACCCCAATTACCACACGCAGAAGCACCACTTGATCTCCGTCAACCTGTTCGGCAAGGTGTCGGACCTGGCGCATGACGCCAAACTGATCGGGTACGATGCCAACCACATCAACAATGGTTCCTGCTTTCCCAGTTATGCGTACGATATCTTTCGTCACGACATGCAGTGCCACCGCGGTTCGCACCCCAATGCGGTGTACAACGACCACATCATGCCGATCTTGCTCAATTTAGAGAAGAAATGCATCACCTATTGCCAACGAGACTCCAACTGCGATACATCACCCCAACAGGGGCTGATCCAGAATCTCAACGCGATCTCGGCGGTTTGTTTCACCAAACTGCTCTATTGGGAATGGTTCCTGAGGTCAAAAGAAAAAGCGCTTCGTGAGCGAAAGGAAAGTTTCGAACGTCAGAATTTGGCCGTGCCGACCTAGCGGCCTGTCGACTTCGATGAAAAGTCATTCACCGTCACTTTGGAATTGAACATGTATTGGGTTTGGACGAATCGTCGTGAATCAGAAGACGAAGCCACGGTCAGCCGCCGCCCCGCGGTGATCTCCGAACGCCGCTTGAGGTTCGACGACGGCTCGGCGATTACCGAAGAAGTGCCGCTGATCGAAATTGATATCGACGCCGATTCTGGTAGCGTGCTCACCGAGAATCTGGTCGCCAACGCGACGACGGGTCTACTGTTCTCCGAAAAACTGCGCAAGGTCCTGCAGTCCGTCGGCGTCGATAATCTGCAATACTTTGATTGTGTGATCCACTTTGCCGCCGAAAATCGAGATGTCACCGATTATCGTCTCGCCAACATCGTGGGGCGAGTGGCGTGCGTTGACGATTCGACGTCGGATTTCATGTACATGCCGTCGGATCCGACAGAGATCATGATGATCAACAAGCTTGGCATCGACGAATCCAAAATCGAAGACCTGCTGATGCTGCGACTGCATGAGTACGACCAGATCATTCTGGTCCATGAAAAAGTCAAAGAGGCTGTCACTAAGGCGGGCATTTCGGGCGTTCAGTTTTTTAAACCCGAAGACTACAGACCCTAACGGTATGGAGCGTCCCGGTGTCCTCGATCGATTCCAAAAGCGACAAGACCCGCTACCCGGCAGCTGCCCCCGTTTCGGCCTCAGCCTCGGCCCCCGCGGCCGGGCTGACGGGAGTTCATTCCGGCAGAGTTGTCGCGATCGCACCCGACGGTGACATCTTGGTCCAAGTGGAAGGCGCCGGCGATCAATTGACCGCCTGCGATTTTCTGCAAGCTTCCTCAAGCGATTGCCCCGTTTTCGCGGTGGGGGATGAAGTGCTCGTCCACGTCGGCCCGCCCGGCGGGCGCGGCTGTGTGCTGGGGGCCAAGAAACGCTACAACCCGGCATCGTCGGACCCGCCCGTCGCATCCGACACCGAGCTGCCGGAACATGTCGTCGTCCAAGCCGGGAAATCCCTTTCCCTACGCTGTGGCGAGACAACTATCAAGATCACGAAAGAAGGTAAGATTCTGATCAAGGGCGTCGACATCCTGGCGCGGGCCAAACGGACGCATCGCATCAAGGGTGGGACGGTTGCCATCAATTGAACATCTCTCGCCGGGGAAGGAGCAAAGCGGATGGCGATAATCCTTGACATCCTGGTCGAACACCTCGAAGAAATCGAGTTCTTGTGGTCCCAGCGGACCGAAGCGATTCGCTCGCCCGAGTATTTTGGTCACGAAATCCGGGAACTGGATGCTCGGATCGACGCCCACCTGCAAGGTTTACTCGTCGGCGGAGAACATTGCGTCGAATTCGCGGTTCCTTTACTGGCCGAAGAAGACCGCTTCATGGCCTTCGCCGGGGCTTGGTGCCTGGCCCGGTTGGGGCTTGATCAGCCGTTGCTGGACCAGTTGGACGAATGCAACCTGGATGGTGTGACCGAGGCGCTGTGTCACTGCGAGATCGATGCCCTCGAAGGCAAACTGAACGAACTCTACTCGTCCGCTCCGCCGAGCGTTGCGTCGGCGATCGGACTGGTCCTCGCATCACACCGTCGATCGCCGCCCGTCAGCCGGCTGAGCGAATTCTTTGAACATGACGATCCCCAAGTGCGACGCCGCGCGTGGGAGACCGTCAGCAGGTCCTGCCGCAATTAACTCCACCGTCGTACCGATCATGACATCGCCCGTCCGCCGACATAGTCTTCGTTTAAATCACGCTCGCCCGCAAAGGGTTCGGCGATGAAGATCGTGCTGGAAATCATTGCCGGTGCCTACGCCGGCCGCAAGAAAGCGTTACGCGCCCCACTGGTTATGGTGGTCGGCCGCGGCGAGTCGGCAGACTGGATTCTGTCCGACGACACCACGATGTCGTCGCGGCACTTTGAAGTTTCGGTGACCCAGGATGGTTGTTTCGTCACCGATCTGAACAGCACCAACGGGACGACGGTCGACGGTGAGCGGATTTCGCAGCGACCGCTGGACGACGGGAATGAGATCCGCGCCGGATCGACCGTCTTTCGGGTTTCGATGACACGCCGCGCGCCACTGTCGCCGCCGATCACCGGGCAACCATCGTCAATCGATCGACACCCGCCCGAATCCGCCACCGACTCGCCTGGGCAACCGGTTTCTGCACCAGCGGCTTCCGCACCAGCGGCTTCTGCACCAGCGGCTTCCGCACCAGCGTCTCCACAGCAGACACCGCAACCACCGGCACCGCCCGTGTCGATGAGCGACGTGTTGCGTCAAACCGAACGGATCGGCCGGGCCGAGACGGACGGTGTTGTGACGGACGCGAATTCTGGCAGTGTCGCCGAACGCACACCGGAGTTTCACGTCAGCAATCCCTCCACGCGTCGCTTCACAGGGGCGGTCATCGAAGTCGTTTCCGATCACGCCCACGGTCGCAAATCGATGCTTCGCTCCGGGCACTCCATCACCGTCGGTCGATCGGAGCAATCGGATTTCGTGATTCCGGATCCCCAGCTATCTGCGATTCACTTTCAACTTGCCGATGACCGATCCGGCTGGCAACTGACCGATCTCGATAGCACCTCGGGCACGACGGTCAACGGCGTCAGGGTGTCCACCACGTTGCTCCAAACCGGCGATCGGGTCATTGCCGGGCAAACCCACTTCGTGGTCACCATCGGCGAATCGGCTCCGCTTGCTGGAGGGCGCGAACAGACCAAGATTCCCTTCCAGGTCGGCGTACGAGACGAAGTTCCGCAGGTCCGCCGAGCGGCGATCCATGCGGCGGCCTGGTCAAGGGAGCCATGGCTATTGGACTTTTGCCGTGGATGTGCGACGACACCCAGTCCTGACCAGTGGGACGCGCTGGAAATGTTGTCCGTGCTGGGGCTGCCGAGTGACCTGGAGTTGATACGCGGTTTAGGTCGCCGTGCTGAATTGGGCCCAAATCGATTTGAATTGCTCGCTTCGTTCGCGCACCCTGCCATCGTGCCGGACCTGATTCAAGTCATCAACGGCGATCAGCTCAAGGACGCCGTCGCGGCTGCGGTGGCGTTCTCGCGAATCCTGGGAGTCGACATTGCGTCGGGTCAGCGGGCCACAGTGACGACGAACGAAAGCGGCGACGGCGACGATGAAGCGTTTGACGAGCAGGAGGTCATGGTCCCCGATGCGGCGAAAGCGGAGCGGCACTGGGCTGACCGGGCCGAGTCGTTTGCATCGGGCAACCGCTTTCATCAGGGGATCGAGACGAGCGGAACGCCGACGCCGGAGTTGCTGCAACAACTTGACATGCGGTCGCGGTGGGAGATGTGCTTGCGGGGCAAGTACGAGGGCAAATGGAACGGCGGCCCGTTTGAGCTGGAGCGTTTGATCTAGAACGTTTGATCAATCCATGAACTTCTTCAGGTCCAACGTCGAACGTCCGATCGATTGGTAGAACGTCTTCAGCCCTTCGCGGTTGAACGACATCGCCTGGCCGTCCGGGAAGAAGCCGACGACCAGTTCATCGGCCGCCAAGTTGTCCAGGCTATCGAAGGCTTCTTGCGATCCGTGCAACACACGATCCTGGTCGAGTTGTTTGTTGACGTCCGCGGCGACTTTTTTGATGTCGGTGTTGGTGAAGTCGTCGGTCAGAGTCCCGGCCGGTTTGCCTGCACGTGCGTTGGCCGTGTTGTCGACGGCCAAGGCAATGTTTCGCCCTTTGGCGTTGGGATCAATCACGCCCATCAAGTCGTAATCGCCGACCAATGGTTTCTGTGACAGCGGGTCGACGACCTGACCCGGCTCGACCGGCCAATCGGCGTTGCTGACATCGATGGTTTCCCCTTTGCCGTTAGTCGCGGTGCGGCGGTTTCGGTCGACGACGAAATACTGCTTGTTGCTGCCCGAGCGAACCGTTTTCTGCGCCTTGGCGACCTCCGAGATATCTTTGCACGTCACGATGCCGGTTTGCTTGCTGGTTTTGAACTTGATCTCTTTCGGTTTCGCCGGGAAACCTTTTTGGATCCAGCGAACCGATTTCGGATTGGTCTGACGCACCAGGATGATCCGTGGCCGGTTCGGGTTGGCGGCCGCCCGTAGGAACGCGCGAAAGTGATTGGGGGGCATTCCCGCGTCGGCGGCGGTCGCCGCCTTGATGATCCCACGCATGTTTTTGATCTTCGGGCCATAGCGTTTGGCGCCCTTGGCAATCAGCGCCATGAAGGCCGCGACGCCGACCACCGCCAGGAAGTTCGCCAAGTGCTTGGATGCTTTTTCCAGGTCCGCCTCGGTGCGCGCCGAATACGTCAGTTCCACAAACGTCACGAAATCGTTGCCGACCGACCAGACCTGCCACCCCAGAAATCCCAGCCCGACGATCAACAACAGGGCATCGGCGATGAATCCGACGCCGAAGTAGTGTGACCCCGCCCAGACCACCAACACGCCGACAATAATTCCGATGCTGGCCGGTGACAGCATCGCCGCAAACTCTTCCTGAATCTCGGCGGGCAATTTGGGAACCGTCAAATGCAGGACTTTCACGAAGCGATCGTCCAGCGACATCGCTTCCACGCCTCCGTCACGCCCGACGGTTCCCGGCGTCGGCATCAGCCGACACTGGTTGGTCCCCGAATCGTTCGGCAGCGTCGTATCACTCGTTCCGACAGGACCGGGAAGGCGTAGGTCAGCCATCGTGAAAACGCTCGTTCGAGGAAAGTGGATTGAAACAGGTTCGGTTACTTCGCATCGCTGCGGAGACGCTGGGCCAGAGAAGTCCTTTCGATATTGTATTTCACATCGTGAGGAGCGATCGCGTTACCGCCACGGATGTCTTTCGGGTTGTCGCCGAAATAAATCCGCCAAAACCCAGCCGATCTCGCGCCGATCCAGTTCTTCGGGTCGCACCACGTCACCAAGTCGTCTTTTTGACCATACACCTTGATGCGATGATTGATCCCCCGCGGCCAGGCCGGCGACGGTGAACTGATCGATCGCACCTGCAAGTTGCTCATCCCGCTGGTGCCGTACAGCGATTGAACGGCCCACAATGCAAAACTGGTCACCAGGTTGCCTTGCGAATGAGCGACAATGATCTTGGGACGATTCAGGTTGCGCGTGACTTCATCAAACAGCGACAATGCGGCGGCGTTGCGACTGAGCCCCTTGCGAACTTCGTCGACCGTTTTCTTGGCCGGTTTGACATCGCTGGGGGCAATCCAGGCCTCCCGCAAGGCATGCAGGTACGGCGCTGAAATGCGGCCCGCCACGCTCGTGCTGGCCAGATTGTTGATCGCCGATTCACTCAAGCGATCGCGAAAAAAACCTTCCTCTCCGATTTGACTGCCGAAAATACGAACCCAGTCCCCGACACATTGCTTCAAATCGCCCAACATTCCGTCGGTCGCGTTGTAAACGCCCGTGACGGAGGTCTTGGTGATCGACGAAATCAGGATCGCGATGTTCTGGTGGACGTCCGGCGGCGTGTTGATCCCGTTGACATAAATGAATTGAGTTCGAATCTTCTTAAGTTGCTTGCTGAAACGATATTCTTGCACGCTCCCGTCACCCTTGGGTAAAGGGTTGGGAGGGATGGAGTGTTCGGACATAAATCCACTGGGAATAAGGGCACGACGAAACGCTTCGACCGGTATGCCTCCATCATCGCGGCGAGGGGACAGGAGTTGCCAAGTTTCTGAAAAAAAGTCGTGGAGACTTCAGCCGGTTCGGGTTGATTTTCGTTCACTGGCTGTCACCCGTCCTGATGCACGACGGCTCTTACCGCCACCGCACCCTACGGCCAGCACTCCCTACGGCCAACGCAACAGGACTTTGCCCTGGTCGTCCAGCAATCGCAGCTCCTTGATGGTCGCCGTCCCGGAGCCTTCACCCACGTCTAGCCGCAGTTTGTGAATTCGCTGCTCGGTCTCAAGTCGGATCGTGTGGTCGTGCCATTGCCCCTCGCCGCCCAACTCAAACGTTTCGTGCATTCCGTTGGGCAAACTTGTCGTGGCGTCGGTGGTATAGAACACTTCGGCTCCGCCCTCGGCACGACGCAGCAGCTGAAACGCCAATTGGTACGGGCCTGCGGGCAGCGTCTCGGGCAACCGGTCAAATGCCAGTCCCGAATCTTCGCCGCTGAATTCCAGCCGCAACTCATCGCCGGCGATTTTCAGCTTGGTGTTCTTCCTCGCCCGAATCGCTTTTCCAGCTTTCGGCGACCGTGTGTTTGTGTTTGCTTGATTGCCGCGTCCTGATTCACTCGGGTCGGCATCGAAGTTGGTCCATTCGGGATGACGATGGGGCAGTTTTGCTGGCCCCACAGGCGCGTAGGCTCTGTCTGGGGCGTGAAGCAGTTCGCGGGTCATTCGGGTCCACTGCTGGACCATCGTCTCGACACGCTCCGGCTCCTGCTCGGCCAGGTCGATCCGTTCGGTCCGATCCTCCGTCAGGTTGTACAGTTCCCACGCTTCACTTCGGAAACTGACAATTTTCCAGTCACCCAGACGAAGCCCACGATCGGAGGCGAACAGGAAATGCAACGGTTGCTCGCGTTGAATTGTCTCGCCCTTGAACAGCGGCCGCAATGATTGCCCCGACACCGGTCGCAAGGAGCGTCCCGGGTATTCGGTCGGGATCTTTGAACCGGTCACGTCGGCAAACGTCGGCATGATGTCGATCAAGTGGGCGGGCTGACGAACGACCGAACCGGCATCACGCTCGATGCCCGCCGGCCAATGCACGATCGCCGGTGTGCAAATCCCGCCTTCAAATTGGTTCTGTTTGTAATAGCGGAACGGACTGTTTCGTGCCCAAGCCCAACCGGTCGAATCACTCCACGTGACGGTCCCGTCGGTCGGCAACGCGTCGAGTTTGTTGCTGCGGCGATCATACGGACAGGCGCCGTTGTCGGACACAAACCAGATCAAGGTATTGTCAAGCTCGCCGGCTTCCTTCAAATCCGTGACCAGCCGACCGATCTCTTGATCCACGCGATCGATCATCGCCGCCAGGGTGGTCATCCGCTTCACTTCGAAACGTTTTCGGGCTTCGGACAGACTGTTCCACGCGGGGATGTGCTCGGGACGTGGACTCGGTGGGCAGTCGGCCGGCAACAATCCCAGTTCGGCTTGTTTGGCGACTCTGGATTGGCGAATGCGATCCCAGCCGGCTTCGTAACGCCCCTGGTACTTTGCGTAGTCCTGCGGCAAGGCCTGCAGCGGAGCGTGGGGCGCGTTGAAGGCGACGTAGAGATGCCAGGGCTTGCCGCTTTCCCGCGCGTCGTCCAAGAACTGCAACGCAAAGTCGACGTTGGCGACCGTGGTGTAAAAGTCCTGCGGGGGAACCTCCCATTTGTCGCCGTTCAAACGAAACGTGTTGTCTCCGCGGAAATAATTGCAGGCGCCGCTGAGATGGCCGAAGTAGCGGTCAAACCCGAAATCGGTGGGCTGTTGTTTCAGATGCCATTTTCCGGTCATCGCGGTGAAGTAGCCGGAATCGCGAAGCACTTCCGCGCTCGTGACGGCATGGTTGAGCGCCGTGTCACCGGCCGCGATGCAGTATTGTCCGCTCAACAGAGACACCCGCGACGAGTGGCATTTTGCGGTGTTGTAGAACTGGGAGAATCGAAGTCCGCCGTCGGCAAGTGCATCCAAATTCGGCGTCTCGATTTCGCTGCCATAGCACCCGACGTCAGAAAACCCGAGATCATCGACCATGATCATCAGCACGTTGGGACGGTCTGCGGCAGAAGTGATCGCCGAGTTGATCAATAGCAGCGTCAATGAAGTGATCAGTGTGGTTGCAATGCGCATCAAGCAGTCAGTGGTTCACGGTGAGAGGGGCAAAACGATGGGGGCAAAACGATGGGGGCAAAACGATGGGGGCAAAACGATGGGGGCAAATCGATGGGGGCAAATCGATGGGGGCAAAATGATGGGGGCAACGCGATGGGGGCAACGCGATGGGGGCAACGCGATGGGGGCAACGCGATGGGGGCAACGCGATGGGGTGGCAGAATGATGGGGTGGCAGAATGATGGGGTGGCAGAATGATGGGGTGGCAACAGGGGCTCCGTAGGTCTAGTTCCGGTCGACGGCTCCGCCCTCATCTCCTTGTCTCCCTCTCTCCTTGTCTCCTTGTCTCCATAATTCTGCCCCGAATCATTCTGCCTTCATCTCCTCACCATCACCCCGACGGTTGCACGCGAACGCCACCCGCTGCCGACGTCTGACATTCAATCAAACCACAAACGCCCTACGTCAAGATATCCTTGACCACGTGTGCTTCTTCGACGCCCGTCAGCCGTTGGTCCAGTCCCCGAAACGGGAAGGTCAGCCGTCTGTGGTCGATCCCCAGTTGGTGCAAAATCGTGGCATTCAGATCACGGATGTGGACGGGATCTTCGACGATGTTGTAACTGAACTCATCGGTCTGTCCGTACGCCATTCCACCCTTGATGCCTCCGCCGGCCATCCAAACACTGAAGCAGCGTGGATGGTGGTCGCGGCCGTAATCGGTCGGAGTCAGTTTGCCCTGGCAGAACGTGGTCCTTCCGAATTCGCCGCCGAAGACGATCAAGGTATCGTCCAGCAATCCGCGTTGTTTGAGATCCGAAATCAGTCCCGCTGACGCCTGGTCCACATCGTACGCTTGGCCACGCAATTTTTTGGGCAATCCGACGTGGTGGTCCCAGCCGCGGTGAAACAGTTGTACGAACCGCACCCCGCGTTCGACCATCCGTCGCGCCAATAAACAGTTTCGCGCAAACGACCCGCTTTTGTGCACTTCGGGACCGTATTGGGCAAGCACATGCTCAGGCTCGTCGCTCAAGTCGGTCAATTCGGGAACCGACGTTTGCATCCGAAACGCCATCTCTTGTTGGGCGATCGTGGTTTTGATTTCCGGATCACCGACTTCGTCCAAGTGTTCTCGGTTCAACTCCGTGACCAGATCCAACATGCGTTGTCGACTGGGCGGGATCACACCGGGCGGGTTGGACAAAAACAGCACGGGGTCGCCGGACGGTTGGAACGAAACGCCCTGGTGCTTCGAGGGCAAGAACCCGGATCCCCAGAGTCGGCTGTAAAGCGCTTGCACGTTGCCGGTGCCGCCGGTCCAGAACGCCGAATTCATCACCACAAAATCGGGCAAGTTTTCATTCATGCGTCCCAGCCCGTAGCTCAGCCAGGACCCCAAACTCGCTTTGCCGGGGATCTGCGACCCGGTGCAGAAAAGCGTTTTGGCGGGGTCGTGATTGATCGCGTCGGTATTCAACGACTTCACGATGCACAAATCGTCGGCAACGTTGGACAGGTGCGGCAGCAACTCGCTCATCACAAGCCCGCTTTGTCCCTGCGGGGCAAAGGAGAACATCGACGGCGCGACAAGTTGGGCTTTCCCCTTGGTCATCGCCGTCACACGCTGGCCATTGCTGACGCTCGGTGGCAACGGCTTGCCGAACTGTTGGTGCAGTTCCGGCTTGTGGTCGAACAAATCGATCTGGCTGGGCGCACCGGCCATGAATAAAAAGATCACACGTTTGGCGCGGGCGGGAAAGTGAAGTCCGCCGCCGGAGAGATCACCGCCGCTACTCGTGGCCGGATTGGCATCGGAGCGAGTCTGTGAAAGCAACGTCGCCAGCGCGGTCGCACCCAGTCCCATGCCGCAGTGGCGCAACAGACAATCCTTGAGGAACCCACGCCGATGATCGGTTGACTGATTCGTGTCCATGCTTACTCTCTCGTCTTTGTGGCATCAAGGTTCAACAGCGAGTGGACCAACATCGTCATCGCCGCCAAGTCGGTGTTGGACGGTTCGGGACCATCGGCTGGCAGGATTGCGGGGCCGTCTTGCGCGACCATCTTTTGGGCTGCATCCGGGTTGTCACGGTAGACCGCGCGGAATTGTTGCAGTGCGTCGATCATTCGATTCAACGCGTCTTCACTCGGGATCTTTGACGTGATCGTTTCATAGGCAATCTCGATCCTTTGTCGATCGCTCGCTTCGGTCTGCAGCAACCGCGAGGCGAGCGTTCTGGCGGCGACGAAGTATTGTTGTTCGTTCATCAACACCAACGCTTGCAGGGGTGTGTTGGTCCGTTCCCGCCGGGCCGAGCAACTCTCCCGTGTCGGCGCGTCAAAGATCGTCATTTGCGGCGGCGGTAAGCCGCGTTTCCAAAACGAATACACACTTCGCCGATAGATCTTGCCGCCTTCATCGGGTTCAAAGACGCGCGGGTACGAGTACGGCATGGCCACGATCTTCCAAAGCCCTTCGGGTTGTGGTGGCTTGACGCTTTTTCCATACAGCGTCGGGTTCAGCAACCCGCTGACCGCCAACACCTGATCGCGAATCACTTCGGCGTCGTAACGGTAACGCGAGCCGCGCGCCAATAGCCGGTTTTGCGGATCGGCGATGAATCGTTCTTGCGGGGCTGCCGAACTTTGGCGATAGGTTTGTGAGAGGACAATCTTTCGGATCAACGCTTTGACATCCCAACCCGAATCGACGAATCGGTTCGTCAAGTAGTCCAGCAGCTTGGGATGGGTGGGCGGTTCACCTTGGGCACCAAAGTCTTCTGACGTCTTGACGATTCCAACACCAAACAATTGTTGCCAGAATCGATTGACCGCCACCCGCGCCGTCAGCGGGTTGTCCGGATCAACCAACCATCTCGCTAAATCCATCCGCGTCTTGGTCGGCTGATCCGATTCCAGCGGTGGCAGAAAACCGGGTGTGTCCCGTGTGACCACTTCGCCGGGTTGGTCGTAATTGCCACGAACCAGAATATGTGCCGGGCGGACCTCCTCACGCTCCTTCATGATCAATGTCGCGGGAATCGATTCGATCAACTGGTCACGGGACGCTTGCAGTCGCGCCAGTTGATCGTTCAGTTGCTTTCGTGATTCTTCCGCCGCGCGATCTTGTTCTTTGGACTCGGCAGCTTGCCCCGCTTGTTCATTCGACTTCTGCTTGCGTTCAAGCTTCTTGAGACTCGATTGGACGTCGGCGATCTGCTGATTCAATCGCGCCAGTTCCTCGCGTTGACTCTCACTGGGCAGTTCCAAATACGGCGGTTGAAGACCACGTTTAAAGTCCAGACCGCGACGTCCACCGGTTTCCGGATCGCCGTCAAAGTTATTGAAGAATGCGTAGAACTGATAGAAGTCACGTTGCGTGATCGGGTCATACTTGTGGTCATGACAGACGGCACATTCGAGTGTCAGTCCCAGGAACGCGGTGCCGACGGCAGACACGCGGTCCACCACATTCCGCATGAAACTTTCTTCGGGCAGGGCGGTACCGCGATCGATGATCAAGTGCAGTCGATTGAATCCGGAAGCGATCAACTGGTCCGTCGTCGGTTGTTCATAGAGGTCGCCGGCGATTTGTGCGACGGTGAATTCATCGAAGGGGAGGTTTTCGTTGAACGCACGAATCACCCAGTCGCGATAGGGAGTCATTTCGCGATAGTGATCGTGATGCAATCCGTTGGTGTCGGCAAAACGTACCAGGTCCAACCAGTAGCGCGCCATGTGTTCGCCATAGTGCGGTGAGTCCAACAATCGGTCCACCAGGTTCTCATAGGCATGCGGAGACGGGTCATTGAGGAACGCGTGAATCTCCGACCGCGTGGGAGGCAATCCGGTCAAATCCATCGTGACGCGACGAATCAGCGTCCGTTGATCCGCCGCCTCGTTGAGCGTCAATCCGCGTTCCCGCAGTTTCGCGATCACAAACGGATCGATCTCGTCTTTGGATTCGTCCGCCCCGGCAATCGTCGGCGGCGTGACTTCGGCGGGCGGGGCAAACGACCAATGTTTCTCATAGCGTGCCCCGGATTTCACCCAGCGGGTCAACAGCTCGATTTGCTCTGGCGAGAGCGACTTGTTCGAATCCGGCGGCGGCATGACCATATCCGGGTCATCCGAGGTGATGCGCGAGACGAGTTCCGTTAAATCAACCTGCCCCGCGATATCCAAACGAACATCCGCCTGCCGGTCCTCTTCGTCCGGCCCGTGGCAGAAAAAACAGGTGTCCGACAGAATCGGTCGAATCTGGTGGTTGAACGAAACGGGCTGCTCCTGCGAACCAGCCGAATCGGCCGCGCCGCAATCCGCCCAGCCGGTCAGCACACAGAGGAGAACACAACAACATACTCGCATCAAAAAAATCCAATGAATCGTCACGCGGGGCCAGCTTATCGACGCATCGTATTATAGTGCCCACAGGGCTGCTGCTTCCAGAATGGCAGACGAACCTTGAAAAACGCCAGCTGGAAGCGCACCGGCCTGTCGATTGACGCCCGCACGCCCGCACGCGTGTGCGATGAGCCTCGCGGTCTCCCTCGCGGATGTGTTCGGGCTACCATGGTCGAGTTGACTTGGGAACGTCGATCCCATCAACAGGTCGTTATGTCGCCCCCCAACCCCGTCGCCCAACGCTGTAAAGCATTTTTTTAGCGGTAGGGCGCGAGCCCTCCGGTATTTCTGGGACGATGAGGGACCGGAGGGCTTGCGCCCTGCCGCTAACATGTAAAGCATTTTTTTAGCGGTAGGGCGCGAGCCCTCCGGTATTTCGGGAACGATGAGGGACCGGAGGGCTTGCGGCCTGTCGATTTAGTTCCTGGGGACGGTTGATTCGATTTTGGTTCCGGACGAGGCTTTTATGGTGCTATGCGGGGCATCCAGAGTCGTTGGTAAGCGTGTTGACGGGATCGTGGCGTTCGCTTGTGGCGGATTTCGTTCGAAATGCCCCCTATCTCCCCTAGTTTGCTGTTCCGAGCGATTGTGTCGCCGCGGCGGCGCGCAGCTTCGCCAAGTAACTCATGATTTTCTTCAGATTGAATCCGGTCGCCGCCCAGCGCCATTCTTGATTCACACCTGCGATACCTCGAAGCAGGAATCGCCGCATATCAAGCGTGCTCTTGATCACGGCGAAAGGCGTTTCACCGAAATGCTGACGACGAGAGTAAGCCTCTTTGGCTGCAGGCGTTTCCATTCGCGCACGCTGCCGACGTCGCGCTCCTTCATGCTCATCATGCATCGTCTCGCGACCACGTGGCGGGCCAGGCTTGCGACCACGTCGCTTGCCCGCTCGCTTGTCCGACGAGGTCGCTTCGCTGGACTCCTGGGACGATGCCTCGCTGCTGCTTGCCTCGTCTTTTGGCTTCACGTTCTTGCGACAACGCCCAGCCAGCGTGCAGCCCTCGCATTCAAAACAGGTGTAAACCTTTCGCTGCACCGGAGAGCCGTCGCCATGCGTCGTGTTCTCGGTCGTCCGATGTGAAAGCACTTTGCCTGCCGGGCAGTAATAGCAGTCGTTCGCTTCGTCGTACACAAACGCTGCTTTGTCAAATCGTTTGGTTTGTGGATTAACCGGCAACTGATCAATCTGATCGGCGGCAACGGGCTCAGTCAAATCCGAACGCTCGGCAGGGTTGTTCTCGCGATTGGTTTCGGCAAGCGGGCCAATCAGTTCGATCTGTTTTTCCTCAGCCGCAGTGAGGTTTTTGCCCGTCGTGTAAGCCGAGTCAGCCATGACTCGCTTAATGTCAATTCCAAAGTCGTTGGCCACACAGTCGACGATGGTGGCAAATTCGTGGTGTTCGACGTTGCCGATCAAGACGTCCGCCGCAACGATCAGGCCGCTCTGCGTTTCGGTCGTCGCCATCGGAGTAAAGTTGGCTGCGTAACCACCCTCCTTATTGGGAAGAATGCGACTGTCCGTGTCAGTCTTGGGTAACTGGGCGGGGCCCTTCGTCCCATTTTTCCTGCGGACTTCGTCCATCGCATTGACCGTCTCCAGATGAGCGGCCAGTTGTGAGCGGCGTGACTTCAAGTTGGCGACGGCGGCGGGGAGGCGGTCCGCCGAAACGTCCTGGCCGATGAGATCTTCGTCGCATGCGTCGTTGACTTCGAAGGTTTCCAGGGCCTCATCAATTTGCGCGTCAAGTTCTTCGAGTGCTTTGGCTAATCGTTTGGCCGTCCAAGTCTTGTATTTGTTGGCGTCAGCCAGGATGCGTGTGCCGTCGATGCACAGTTCCGAGAGATTGGCGATCCCCAGGTTGATCGCCAGCTTGACCATTTGTTTGAAGATGCCTTTGACTGCATCACTATTGTTTCGGCGGAAGTCGCTGATCGTGCTGTGATCGATGCGGCGACCGCTGCTAAGCCAGATAAAATCGATCGAATGCTTGAGTTCGTATTCAATGTTCCGGCTGGATCGGATTCGCCGAATCATGGCAAACAGCAGGATCTTTGCCATTACGCTGGGATGGATCGGCGGCTGACCGAATCCGCCGTTGTAGGCCGCCTCCCAATCAGTCCAGTCCATCTGATCGAGAATCTCGTCGACCAAGCGAACGGGATGATCCTGAGGGATGAGTTCCTCCAGGGCGGTGGGAATGAGGACCAGTTGCCCGCGTGGTGTAGGAGCTTCCTGCCAATAGCTGGTCTTGGGTTGTCTCTGGCTCACTGGGCAAGCCTCCCTGCGTGAGAAGTGAATCGCGACGACGATCCGCCAAGAATAGCAAACATCGTGACGATGCCTACTAAGCCACCTCCCCTCGTTTTGTGGATACACTAAACCGACAGGCCGCTTGCGCCCTGCCGCTAACATGTAAAGCATTTTTATAGCGGTAGGGCGCGAGCCCTCCGGTATTTTGGGAACGATGAGGGACTGGAGGGCTTGCGCCCTGCCGCTAACATGTGAAGCATTTTTTTAGCGGTAGGGCGCGAGCCCTCCGGTGTTTCGGGAACGATGAGGGACCGGAGGGCTTGCGCCCTGCCGCTAACACCTCGTCAAACGCAGGGAATAAATGCTTCACAGCGTTGCCCGTCGCCCCTTAACTCCGCCGCCCCAAACCCGATTGGATCCACCACAATGTTCGGACGAATCTGCGCTACTGTTTTGCTGTGCTTGTTTGCCATCGTGGCTTCGCCCCCAGCGCACTGCAAACCTCCGAATGTCCTGCTGATTTGCGTCGATGATCTTAAACCGACGATCGGCTGCTACGGAGATCCGGTCGCTGTCACGCCGAATCTCGATGCCCTGGCCGCCCGGGGAGTGAGGTTCGATATGGCGTACTGCAATCAGGCCGTCTGCTCGCCGAGCCGGAATGCACTGATGACCGGTTTGCGGCCTCAAACCATCGGCGTCTACGATTTGGCCACGCATTTTCGCGATGCGGCACCCGATGCGGTCACGGTCAGCCAACACTTTAAACGCAACGGTTATCTCGCCGAGGGACTCGGAAAGATCTATCACACCGGCCACGGGAATCGTGATGACGCCGATTCTTGGAGTATCGCGTCTTGGCGTCCCAAGGCCGCTGCGTACGTCCTGGAAAAAAACTTGGCGATGAGAAAGCCGGATGCCAAAGGACGGGTGCGCGGCCCGGCAACCGAATCCGCCGATGTGTCTGACGAGACCTACGCCGATGGCCTGATCGCCGAGGAAGCGGTCCACCGGCTGGAAGTCTACAAGAAACGAACCGAGCAACCATTCTTCTTGGCCGTCGGATTCCTCAAGCCACACCTGCCCTTCATCGCACCCAAACGTTACTGGGATCTGTACGACAAACGCGACTTGCCGATGCCGAAGGTCAAGACACCGCCGCGGGACGCACCCAGCTACGCCTCGACAACGTTTGGCGAGCTTCGCAACTATAGCGATATGCCGGCCCGGGGCGAGATCGACGAAGCCACCACGCGTCATTTGATCCACGGCTACTACGCCGCAACCAGCTACGCCGATGCGCAAATCGGCAAGTTGCTCGATGCCCTCGATCGGTTGAATCTCGCCGATGAAACAATCGTCGTGCTGTGGGGGGACCACGGTTGGCATCTGGGTGACCATGGCATGTGGTGCAAACACACAAACTATGAGCAAGCGGCGCGCATTCCGATCATCGTTGCGGCGCCGGACGGTGTCCGCGGTGCGGCGACCCAGGCCATGATCGAAACCGTTGACCTGTATCCGACACTGAGTGAGTTGGCGGGATTGCCGACGCCGGCCGGGTTGGACGGTCAGAGTTTTGCGGATGTCATCCGAGACGCCGACGCGACCGCTCGAGACTTTGTGACACACGTCTATCCGCGCGGCGGACGACTCGGACGTGCCATTCGAAACAGTCGTTATCGAATGGTGGAGTGGAAGGCGGTGGCAGGACCACGCGAACAAGCCGAGATCGAACTCTATGACTACCAGGTCGATCCCTTGGAAACAAAGAACATCGCCGCGACATCGGCTGAGATCGTTGCGCAGCTGCGCGCCAAATTGGACGAGCAGCCCGAAGCCAAACCACAGTGGAAGCGGCGGAAATAGCAGCCCTGGCAACGGCGACACACGTTTCGCACCTTACGACGACTCGCCGGCGTCGATCACTGCGGTGATGCGCCGACCGCGACGAACATTCGATGCGCGACCCAGTCCGGTTCTAAATCGACACGCCAGATCAGCTTGTCGATCGGCGTGCCCCGAGCGTCGATGCTGGGCAATCGGTTCAGCGGCACCAACGCGGATGCCTGGTCCGGCATCGTCGCGAAACGCGAAACAAACGGCTCCAGCGTCAACCGAGCGATCCGCCCGCCGACGTTTTGAAACTCCTGAAGTTCCGCGGACGACTGCGCGTCGGCGGCGGATAAGTCCAATGGCCCGTGGGAAGCATCGAGCAACAAACAATCATGCAACTCCGACACGTACGGGTCAATCGGAATCGAAGCCGACACACTCGTGTAATGCCGAGGATCCTGGGGAACGATCGTCATCTTGGCTGTCGGCAAAAGTCGCACCGTCGACTCGTCTTTCATCTTCATGCCCAACATCGACTTTGCATCGCCGACGATCCAGCTGGCAGGGGAAGAGAGTACACCGGGTGTGAGCACCCGCGACCGTGTCGATTGCGGCCCATAGATCGCCGGTGCCACCGTCGTCTCCGGCGTCTCGTCGCGATTCAATCGGTTCGACGCCAACGGGTAACCACCCGAAGCGTGTTGGACCTGCTGTGATGCATAGCGTTGCATCCAACGCGTCGGTTCTGCTGTGGCGAGGGAATACCGTTTGACGTGTTCGGCCAGCGGGGCATGCTTGGCAGCCAGTTGTTCAACGGCAGTCACGACGCTCGGGTCCAGCGAACCGACCAGCCGTCGGTCGAGCTTGGACAAGGCGCGAAGCACGTTCGGATACAACGCGGCGAGCTGAATTGGGGGAGTCGACTGGGCGGCGGAGTTCAAAACGTTGACGATTGCCGCGTTGCCCGTCGCTTCGACTTGGTCCATGATTTGTTGAAACGGTTGGGCGGTCGCTTGGACATCCCCGTCACTGAACGCCCATGCGGTCGCAACACTGCGTGTGACGGCGGCCGACGCATTGCCCCACAGCATCGTGATGTACTCGATCGCCGCGGCCGCATCGCCGCTTTTGCCATCGGCCAGTGTCACCGTGGGCGCTTGTTTCAGCTCCGATGCCACACGAGTCGATTCGGACTTCAGCATGTCGACGGCTTCGGCGTACGTTTGGATCTTGGCGGCTGCTCTTGCTTGATAGTCTTTGCGGCGCTCGCGATTGAGCCGGTTCAGAATGTCCTGGTACGGAACGTTGACCTCATTCTGAAACGGCCTGCTCACGGAGCTGTTGAGATAAAAAACACTCGAAAGCTGTTTCAACAGCAACGGTTGGATTTGTCGTTCGGCTTCGGCGAGTTTTCCCTTTCCGGCCAGTTCCGCGGCTCGGGCCATCGTCTTTTGACGTTGCGTGGTCTGGTTCTGCAGCACTGCAAGTTCTTTGGGCTGAAACTCGATCAGCCGTTGCGCGAAAACTTGCATCGCCTTGTGGAGCATTGCAAATTTCTGCTTCAGATCCTCGCCGGCTGGTTCGCCCATCGCAATGAGGTGGTCGGCGTACCAAATGCCGCGATAGACTTCGGGATAAATCCTGGAAAGTTGTTGATGCGGAAAGCGTCGTCCGGCGTTGGCCGCTTCGGTGCTGCGGATCACCAACTCCTCCCATTCGGCGAACTTGCCGTACATCGCCTGGATTTGCTTTTCAGCACCCTGAATGGTGTTGTGCGCCTTGAGGGGCTTTTCGGGATCTTGGGTGCTCGGGTTGGCGCGAGCGCCCGTGGTGAACCCGCAGGCCAGACATACCGCGACAACCGATGCTGCAACGTTTCGCTGCCATTGCCAGATCGGTAAGTGTTTCTGTTTCATCGCTCAGTTCCCCTCCACGACGGCCAAGATTTCACCACCGGCAATCTCCAGCGGTTGATCGTCTGAACCGATCAACGTGCACGGCTCGATCGTCGCCGTCATCGTTTTCTCCTGCATGTTCATCGACCCGAAGGTGACCGAGACCGGGCGACCGATTTCATTCCGCGCGATCGCCGCCCCGGCCTTGGGTTCGATGAACAGATTGCACGGCAGCGACTTCCCGGCGAGCAACGCCACTGTTTCAACCGTTGTGGTGCAGTGCAGAAAGACGGCCGGAGCAGAGGTGTGCTCGGCCCCGGGCGGATAGCTGGTGATTTGCAGCGAATTTTTCCGACCGTCGCCGACCACATGCATCGTGACGACGGCTTGATCGATTTCAATCGGCTCGGTTGTCTTGATCACCATCTTGCCTGTTTCCGGCAATTCCTCCTTGGCCGTTTCGACCAACGCATCGGTCATCTTCTTGCTCTCCTTGACCAGGTTCTCGCCTTCCTTTTGCACCGTGTCGGCAAGATCCTTGAGTTTCTCTTTGGAGCACGCCGATAGAGCCGGCAAGCAGAGCATCAGCAGTAGCAACGGGACGCGGCGAGCCGGTCCGCACGAAACGATGGGATTGGCAACCCGCGTCGAACCGCGACGGCGGTGGGCAGACGTGACGTTCATGAAATGCACCGGAGGAATCAAGCAGCGTCTGAGCACATGCCGGGCGTCCCGTTCGCAATGCGGCAAACGGAAGTGACCCGGGAAAGGCGCCCCAAAGAAAAGTGTTCCTAACAGATTAGCAGAAATGGAGGGTGCTTGGATTCTTTAACGCATCGGTTGATGACGCCGCCGAGTTGACGTGATTGCGCCGCGCTGTTTTTGCAAGCTGTTCTTACAAGCAGCGAAGTTCGGTACCGACACGCAGCAGCAAGCGTCCGTTGGCATACGCGGGCGTCGCACCGACCGGTCCGCCCAAATTAATTTCGCTCAGTTTTTCAAATTGTCGCGCCGCACGAAGTACCGTCGCCTCGCCGTTCAGGTTGATGACCAGGACCTTATCCCCCAATAGAATCGGCGACGCGCTGAATGTCCCGCCGATACGACTGGTCCACTGGACGTCGCCGGTAGCCACATCAAAACACGACGCGATGCCCTTGTCGTCGATGGAGAACAACATGCCGTCGTGCACGATCGAGGTCGGTACGTAGGGAGCGGCCTTTTCAATCCGGTAAACCTCTTGCGGCTCGTCCGAATCGTTTGCGGGCATCCGCACGGCGACCAGATGGTTGCCGCCGCCGCCGCTGCCGCTCGATCCGATCGCCAAGTCACCGGCGACGATCGGCGAACTGACGCAACGCATCTTGAACACCGGCAGTCGCCAAAGCATCTTGCCGGTTTCAAGCGACAACGCATAAATGCCGTCTCCCGTGTTGGCACAGATCACTTTGCCGTCGCGGATCACCGGTGTGCCGTAACAAACACGCGTCGAGGTCACGGGCGTTTGCCAAATCGTTTCGCCGGTCGAACGATTGACCGCGATGATACGACTGGTGCCGGGCTGGCCGTTTTCGACCCGTTCGGCCTGTTGTGAAAAATTCAGCACGACGATGTCGCCGTGAACGGTGGGCGAGACACCGAACCCGTGCTGGCTTTGCGCCACGCCGAAGTCACGCTGCCAGATCTCGTTGCCTTGATGGTCCAAACATCTCAGCCACGTGTGCTGGCGATCGCTGTGCGCGATGTAGACGTATTGGCCATCAGTCGCCGGCGTGCTCGAGGCAAGTGTGTTTCGGTTGTGCAGATGATTCTTCGCTTGAGGAAACTCTCGCGACCAGTTGACTTTACCGGACTGCAGATTGAACGACATCAATCGAATCGTCTGTTTGGCCGGAGACATCGAGAGCAGATAAACGCGTCCGTTTTGAATCGCCATCGAACCGACGTCACGTGTCTTCAAATCGACGGTCCAGCGATACGCTTGTTTCTCCCAGCCGTCGGGAAGTTTCGCCTCAGGAAGCACTCCGGCGATCTCCAGGCCGTGAAAGCCGGGCCAGTCGTCGGCGTGCGAGGGCGCGGCGCTGCACACGAGGGCCAATCCGAAGAGGCTGGCGAGGACATGTTTGGCAAAACGGCGAGGCGACTGATCGCCGGCAGACGCGACCAGGGAAGGCGGAAAGGCTGGCATGGAGGGACCGTTCGGTGGGACTGGGTGGCTGGGGGGCCGAGTGGATGGAGTCTGATTTTAACCAGAATTTTCACCCAGCGGGCAACCCTGGGACACATCTTCTGCGAAATCCTTGACCGACGACCGCGCTCGCCAATCGTCGCCATCGTCTGGTCGGTTCAAATGGCGTTAACGCCGAAACAAGCCGTATTTGACGATGCACCACAACGCCCCGACCCCGTCCCGCCAACCGATCTTCTTGCCCTCGTCGTACCAGCGGTGCTGATAGCGGATCGGCCGCTCGGTAAAACGCAGCCCCAGTCGCGCCAGCCTGGCGGTCAATTCAATCTCGATCCCGAATCGACACTCCTGCAAATCGGGCATGATCTTCTGCAGGTGCTTCCGCGGGACCATCTTGTAACAGGTCTCCACATCACTCAAGCGAATGCCGATGGCGATACTGGCCAACAGCGTGATCAGCCCGTTGACCGTCTGGTGCCACCAGGGGGAAAGCTGGCGATCGTAGTGACCGTAACGGGTCCCGTACGCCACGTCAGCCTCTCCGGCAATCAGCGGTTGCAGCAGGTAGCGAAAATCAGACGGGTCGTATTCACGGTCCGCGTCTTGAATCACCACGATGTCTCCGGTGGCTTGTTCAAAGCCGCTGCGAATCGCCGCGCCTTTGCCACGGTTCCTTTCGTGTGCGATCACGATGACGTCAGGATCGTGCTCGAGTGTTGACATCGCTTCGAGCGTTCCGTCCTTACTGCCGTCATCGATCAAAATGATTTGCATCGGCAAGCCGGTCGCGCGAAGACGATCGACGACCGAAGTGACCGTCCCGCTTTCGTTGAACACCGGAACGACAACCGACAACAAGAATCCTTCGGGGAGTTCAAAGATGGCGAGTTTACGACAGGCGTCTTTCCCCAGTTCGGCGCGCATCCGGCGAACATAGTCAGTCCCCCAAAACGAGCCATCATTGGTTTCGCCATCGGTATCATTCGAAGCGACCACGTCTAACCGGTTGGGTGGATGGATCGGCGAATCATCGGCGGGATCGTGCATGAAGTTGACTGAGAAACGCGAAGCAAACCGGACAGCTTGAGCAATGTTAGTCGATCCAACGAAGCTTCGCACTGACTCATTGACCAAGCCATTGAAATGGAAGTGGTCGCTTGGATTTCAATCTGGCTCGCGCACAACACGAATCAGCATCAGCGCAATTCAGTTGCATCCGCTTCGAAAAAAAAAACGATCTGTTTCGTCTCGTAATTCGCGAGACTTTCAACGAGTCTGCTTCACTACACTGCACAGACGTCAAACTTTGTTGTTGACATTCCAATCGAAGGTCGCCACATTTCTCTGACGCTCACGTTGTGGAAAAGTCGTTCGCGACGTGGCGTTTGCTTTTTGACTTTTCACCACTTGCACAGGAGACGTTTTGTCGTGACTCGGCAAACACGTTTGCGAAATTTGATTTCGCTTTGTGCTACCAACCTGAGCCATTGTCGCTTCGCCATGGTGCGGTCTCTACGGCCTGCCGACAGCGAAGTTCCGGCGTCTCCAACGGGACGTCCCCTTCACGTTTCATTACCCACCGCGAGCGATGGCGCATAAGACAATCATCTGAAGTTGACGAAGGACGCGTTTGCTTCGGAGCAGCCTCACTGGATGTGGAGGCTGTTGATTCCTGGAAGACGGCACCGAAAGGGATAGCCGGCAAGTCAGACCCCGGATTTGCGACAGGGAAAGTAACTTCCAATTTTGTCATTGATTATCTGTCGTCCGGATTTCGGCTCAGGATGAGCCGTCCCGGAAGGCAAAATGACAAAAACTGGGCCGACCCTCATGGAAGAGGGAAGGCCTTTTTTTGTGCGCCGTTGTCAATCAAGATCGTTGTCAATCAAGATCGGTGCCACAACGGGTGGCCGAAGCGATTCACCCTCTTGGCAGGCAGGGGCAAGCGAAGCGAGGGGCATGCGCCCAAAAGGCAAGCATCTCCCTAGCCTGGGGCAAGCAAACCGAGCCTTTGCGAGGGTTGCGCCGCCCCAGGAACCTCTCATCGAGTTTGTCCAGGAATACGAGCCGTTGATCGGCGTTTACTCCTGTTCTTTCTTCGCCTTCGCTTCGAAATCTCCTGCGACCGCCTTGACCAGTTTGTCCCAGTCGACGTACTTGCGAATCGCATCATTGACGCTTTCAACGCTGGCCGATTCGATCCGTTCGTCATGCTCGGCGGCCGCTTCCATCGTTCGATCCAGGAACATCGTCTGGATCAATTCGCTCGCCAACGATCCGTCATTGGCTCGGCGGACTCGCTCGGCCTGCAAGTAAGCCGACTTCGCCTTGGCCAATTCGTCTTCCGTCACGCCGTCTTTTCTCAACCGATCGATCTCTTCACGCATCACTTCCATCAAACGGTCTTTGTTTTCCGGATTCGTGATCGCGTAGATCGTCATATCAACCCGGTCGTCTTTGGCCCGTGCGCTCAGGCCGCTTCGCACCGTGTACGACAGGCCTTCTTGTTGCCGGACGCGATCGGCCAGGCGGCTGCTCAGTCCACCGCCGCCCAGGATGAAATTGCCTAACACGAGCGGTGCGTAGGCCGAATCGGTGTCGGCCAGTTCCATCTGCAGCGACGAGTAGAAAAACGCGTTGGCTTTGTCCGGCGTGTTGAGCGTCGTAAGCGAGCCTTCTGCATCGGCGTTTGCCGGGCGATCGACGCGGACGTAAGGCACATCGGATTCCCAGCCGGCAAGCATTTCTTCGACTTGAGACTTCACTTCGTCGGCATCGAAATCGCCGACGACGGACAGTTCGCCGACGTTTCCGCCGACAAGCTCGTTGAACAGCGACTGGACCTGTTCGACGGTCACGGACTGGTACATTTCGATTTCTTCGTCCAGCGTTTGGACGTAGCGAATGTCATCTTTACCGTAGGGTGAAATCGCCCGCTTGACCGCTCGGGCGGCCACCGCGGTGGGCTCGCTCGCGCTTTGTTGCAAACCCGTGACGACTTGGCGTTTGATCACTTCCAGTTCTTCGCCACTGAGCCGCGGATGTCGAAGGACATCGCCGATCAGCGCGATCACTTCGGTCAGGTATTCGCGTTTGGTCTTCAGCGACAGTTGCAGCAATCCGGGGGTGCTGTAGAGCTGCATGTCGGCTCGCAGCCGTGTCAGTTCATCTTGCAGGGCCTGGTAATCGAGCGACTCGGTACCACGCGCCATCAGGATGCCCAGCAGTTCGACGGCGCCCAAGCGATCGATCATCGTTTCCGCGGTTCCGAAACGAAGCGTCAGGTACAAGGAAACCGATCCTCCACGTGTCTGCTTGGGCAGCAGGGCGTATTCGATTCCATTGTCGAGCGTTCCACGCAGCGTCCGCGCTTCGATCTTCATGGGATCGGGATCGAATTGCTCGCCGGCTTGAATCACTTCGCGTCCCTTGTAGTCCTTCAGCTTGGCCAGCAGATCCGGCGACTCGGGGATTTGAACGCGTTGGGAATCATCGCTGGGGATGAACAGTCCGACCGTGCGGTTGTTGCGGACCAGGTACTTCTGCGCGGCCGCTTGAACCTTTTCCGCATTGAGTTCTTCAACGATGTCGCGGAACAGGAAGTAGAGTCGCCAGTCGCCTTGGGCGGCCCATTCGCTCAGCGAGACGGCCAGTTTGTCGGTGTTGGCCGCTTCGAGTTCGCGTTGCTTTAGGATTTGCTGCTTGGCACGCTCGACTTCTTGTTCGGTGATCGGGTTCTCTGCGAACGAATCCTCCAAGATCGAGATCAGCTTGACGCGAGCGTCTTCGATCGACTGGTCTTCGGGGACTTCGGCGATCGCCATCAACAATCCCGGTTCGGCGAACGCGTAGGCGAGCGAGTACACGTTGCTGGCGACTTTGGCTTCGACAAGGTTCTTGTAAAGTCTGCCGCTGGGCTCGTCTCCCAGCACGATCGAAAGGGCTTTGACGGCGGCGAAGTCGGGGTGGCTGCCCGATGGAATGTGATAGGCGGCTCCGACCAGTTGCACGTCACCGACGCGTCGCAACACCACGGTTCGCTCACCATCCTGGGGCGGCTCGGTGGTGTAGGTCGGGTCGATCGGGATGTCCGGCGCGATGAGCCCGCCAAAGGAATCACCGATCATTTCAATCGCTTTGGCCTCGTCAAACTTCCCCGCAACGATCAATAGAATGTTGTCGGGGCGATAGTACTTGCGATAAAAGCGTCGCAGGTTCACCACCGGCACCCGTTCGATGTCGCTGCGGTTGCCGATCGTCGATTGCCCATAGTTGTGCCAATCGTAGGCCGCCGACTGGATGCGCTGCATCAGAACCCGGAACGGCGAATTTTCGCCCCGCTCGAATTCATTGCGAACCACGGTCATTTCGCTTTCCAAGTCTTCGCCCTTGATGAAGCTATTCATCAGTCGATCGGCTTCCAGCGACAGGGCGAATTGCAAATTGTCTTCGCTGGCCGGCAAGGTCTCGTAGTAATTCGTGCGGTCGACCCACGTGGTGCCGTTGAAATTGGCGCCCCGCTCGGTCAGATCCTTGGGGATCGAGGGGTGCGCCGGGGTCCCCTTGAAGAGCATGTGTTCGAGCAAGTGCGCCATGCCGGCTTCGCCGTAACCCTCGTGGCGGGAGCCGACAAAGACTGTCATATTGACCGTCACGACCTCCTTGCTGTCGTCGGGGAACAGCAGCACGCGGACGCCGTTTTCGAGCTTGTATTCTGAGATGCCTTCGATTTCGGTGACTTTCATCAGTTCCTGGGGTGATTGATCACCGTCATTTTCGTTGGGTTGGGTCGATGTTTCGGTGGCCGCACTTTCTTGCCCGACTGCCGGGACGGACAGCAGGGACAGTGCGACAACACAGGACGCAGCGATGGGGCAGGTGATTCGCTTCACTTTCAAACTCCGTCTTTTCCAGTTTTTGTGGGACCGGCAGGTCGCGATCGCATTGAAGTGTCAGTGGCAGTATTGTATCGAAGGCACCGCCCGGACATAGCTGGGGCAGCGTCGGGTCGCCGGTGTAGCGGTCCAATCACGAAAACCGCGGGTGGAGAAGGCGTACCGGGATCGGCCGCTGCCAGGCGCTCGTCGACTGGGGCAACTCCCGCAAAGGAAAAAACAATGGAATCAGCGTCTCAGAACGATTGGATCGATGTGGCCAGTGCCGCTGATCTTCCCGCCGGCCAGGCGATGGAGGTCGTGGTGGGGGAGCACGTGATCGCCATTTTTCGCGACGCGGATTCGCTCTACGCGCTCGACGGCCTGTGCGCCCATCAAGGCGGCCCGGTCGCCAAAGGCGAACTCTCCGAAACCGATGCCGGCAAGACTTGCGTGACCTGTCCTTGGCACGGCTGGCAATACGAACTGGCCACCGGGATCCAGACCGTCAACCGCCAGCCGCTGCAACGCACCTTCCCGGTACGCGAGCGAGACGGCCGCGTGGAAGTCCAGATCTAAGCCCGCTCGTTCCCGGCTTACGTCGCAGATGCTCCCGTGCGGTTACTCTCGCCCTACTCGGTGACGAACTCGGCATCCTGCCGCGTCTGTTTTACTCAGGCTCCGCCCTCGGCGTCGGTGATGCTCGCTTCGCTCGGCATTACCCCCAATCTTCGGTCGCTTCCAATCGCCTCCGTCAACCGCCGGCTCCGCTCGATCGATCTCTCCCTCACTCCGGTCGCGGAACGATGGCCCGCTCAGGTTTTCAACTTCGAACTTCTTCTCTTTCAACTTGGAACCTGGAATTCGAAACCTGAAACTGTGCTCCCGCTTCCTCTAATCGTTCTGCTGCGGACATCGTGTCCCCGACGGGTTTCAGTCGACGGGTATCCTACCCGCTGTGCCTTCGTCGCTCGTTGGTCCCGGTAAGGTGCGCGGTCGTTCGATCGGTAGAGTAAAGCGGCCAAGCGTTTCGGCGGAAGTTGACTCGGTCCTGCGTTCATGTCTGTTGTCCTCCGCATTCAATTTCCCTTTAGTGACGTTGGCTGCGGTTTAAAGCCCCGTTCCCCATTGATGCGTTTTCTACCCAACGCCGCAGTCATCGGGAGTTTCCAGCACTTCGCCAACTGAACAATACACAGGAAAGCCTTGAATGCTTGTGCCGTTAGTGTGCCGATAGCTCCAATTGCTGTTCCTTACGACTTGCCCTGGGCCGACTTTGAAATTGGCTACGCAACGGGTAGTGTTGTCCCAGTCTGCATTGTCGGTGCGAACAACCAAATTGCATAGCAAGTTTGCAAATCGTCCCTGGTCGCCGAGTACTGGACCGCAGACGCCGTAGAGTTCGTTCTTCTCTTCCAATCGTCTTGACACCCTCATGAAAAAGGAAGCGGTATCGTCGATTATCTCCGCGTGAGATTGATCTCGTAGTGTATAGAGAATGTCCCACGGGGTTACCTGAAGTATCGAGCCAACTGTAGAGAGCATCTAGCTTCCCCAATATGGAGGGCGGTGGATAGTCGTTACCGAACACTGCGACCTGACCGAAATCGACTGCGTCAGACGTCTCTGGCGATGTCCATGAACAGTGGCTGGCTCCCATGCAACCGCTCCACAAGTGACCCCCTTGTTGCATCCGAGCAGAAACGATTATTCAAGCCATCGTTTCAAAAGCGTGTATCGGAAAGCGGGGGGCACTTCATTGACTCAATTGCTCCTCTATTCGCTTGTGTTCCAATTGACTCAGCAGCTCTTCAGCTGCTTCAGAAAGCGGCTCCCGGCCGAGCCATCTTCTCGCAAGCTCTTCCCTGTTCTTAAAAACCACCAGGGTAGGATCCTTCGGAATCCTTAAGTCTGGTGACCACTCACGTAGCAGATCCGTATCAGGCGAGGAAACAGCAAACACATAGCTGACAGCTACAGCTGGAACTCCCAGGCCCTCACTCGCTGTCGATTGCATTTTCCGCAGTTCAGCTTTGTGCATTTGCGTTGCGGGATGACGATCGGGGACAAAAAGCAGGAAAAACAGAGCGTCCGTTTCCTCTAGCGCATTTAGTTCCCTTATGTCGTAGGCGGAGAAATTGAGATTGGATGACGCCTCGCCCGAGTAAGCGTTGCTGCGGTCTGTTGGTGAATGCGAGCTGCACGCGGACGCGGAGAAGCCAACAACGGTCATGACACCGATCGCGAATGCATTTTTGATTGGACTAGGGCACATGCCTGCTGCTCGTGTTTAGTCACCTTCGCCGGGGCCAAGCCTTAGGCAAAACAAAGTGGGCAGGCCTTTCTGATTCAAATTGCTCAGCAAAGAAAACCTGACCCCTTTGTTGCACTCTAAGACATTGCTCGCTGCGTATATACGTAGCCATAGTCACGCATGGCTTTTTCTGTTTCCGATGACATCGGGTAATTCTTCGCCGTTTGGTAGTCCCAGCCAATCATCCCTGCCATAAAAAAGTCGCTGTCGAGTTTCTCTATCCGTTCAACCAACCTTGGAACCAATTCACGGAAGTGTCTTTCATGAACATTCGAGATCGCCCTTCTTCGGCGATCGACTATCCGCGGCCTCCATACAGCACACGCGAATGCCCTGCTGTCATCTTTCTGAAACTTCTGCTTGATAGGTTTTCCGAATAGCTCAGTTGCTGCCGGAAATGGGGACCACTTAAAGGCTAGGCTTACGGGAATGACCGAACGCAGGATGCCAGGAGAGAATTGATGAATCATCTCGAAGCGGTCTGTATGCACAGCTTGTTCCTCAATATCGCACTGAGACGTCATAGCAGAACTCAGGTCCTTCAGTGGAGGAAGATCCTCAAGATCCCTCGCAATCGCACAGACCCAATATGCGAACGTAGTCTCGTAGTCGTAGGTCCAGCGACATTTGAATGCGTCAAAGTCCCACTTTCTGCAATCCATGTTGTCAACCAACTGCGAACAAATTCTGCGTCAATCTTCTGAACCGAAACTCGGGCAGTGCATAGGACATGCCGTATAAAACCCCTTTCCCCTTTTTCTCTTCCTTACCCCTTTTTCTCTTCCCGCTACCCGTAATTTAAATGGGGCCAGAGCATTAGTCCATCGTCCAGATTTGAATTTAGGGTTAGGTTTGTCGAGCAGAAAAAGGGGGCCACGCCATAGCGTGCGGAGCGATGAAATTACCACTGAGCCCACGGATGGCAGCGCGAACCCACGGATGACAGGGTGCAAAAAAATCCGCGGGTTCGCGCTGCCATCCGTGGGTTTTCATTTCGATGGTTAGCCCGGTAAAACTGCCGGAGTGCTTCGTGAAGATTGAATCGTAGGGTTGAATCCGTAGCGGAAGTCGCCAAGGCTTTCGGCCGATCGCCAACGGAGCCGACTGTCCCCTCGGATTTCAATCGACGGGCATCCTACCCGCCGTGCATACGGCGCTCAAACAAAGGGGTCACGCTCAAACAAAGGGGTCAGGCCTCTTTGATTCAAATTGCTCAACAAACACCTGACTCCTTTGCACGTTGTTTCTGACCCCTTTGCACTTTGTTTGACCAATCTATTTCTTGCGTCGGGTGAAATGGCCTCCCAGACCCAAAGCCAAGAAAGCAGTGCTGGACCCAAGTATTAGGTAAATCTGTCTCCCGAAATGAGCGCTCGATTTCATCCGTTGCCGTAACTCTGTTTCACTCGTGTGCAACAACTCCTGTTCCAATTGGCGCGCCCCAAGTTTCCAACCCAATTTGTTTCCTTCCTCAAGGTATTTGGGTAAGCCGTATTGCCATGGTGGACTACCAAATTCTCGCTTTGGCGACCAGACCGGCAATCCTGACTCGTCCGGGTCTGAGATGTCGTCGTAGAAAAAACTGAGACAGGCCAACCAACCGTCTCTTCGGATCTCCAAATACTCGGCAACGCCTTTGTTCCCCACCAGCATCCTTACTTCCTGGATCTCCGTAGAGTTCGGCAGCTGATACGACACGGTTGTTTGGATTTCAAGATCCGAGTAGTACTGATGATTCCAAAACCATTTTCCGAACAGAACGAATGAAAGCACCACAAGAAGTGCCTGGATTGTTCGCAATACGCCAGCCCCGGAGATCTTCGACGGTTCTCTACACATGCCAGTCGAATGCATTCTTCTCGCGAAGTCTTGTAAAACTCCTTTTCCCTTTTTTTCGAACCTACCGAGATTGCGATTTGACATAGGCGGCCAACACGGAAAGGTTTTGGCTGAAAATGGCGCTGGACAGGTACGGAGTTCCGAGTGGCATTTTTGCTTGTCCCACCAGCCGCTGGCCGTCGAACGTGCTCACCCAGCGTCGCTGAGCGTCGAGCGCACCGATGATCTGTTGAGCCTGTTTTGCCAAGTCCCGTGGGGAAGCTTCCGGTTCCGGCGCCAATCCGCCGCGGGCGCGTTGGAATTGTTTGCCGAGTTGGGCCAATTGCGATTCCGTCTTCCAGCCGTAGTGGCTGGGAAGATCGGAATCATCGTAGCTCAATTCATACACGTCGCCGCGACGCTTCATGTAGAGCGGACGGTTCGTCTGCAGTTCGTAGTAGCGGGCGATCCGGCCGTCGGGAAGCAGTGATCCGCGTAGCCATTTCGCCGCGGCCGGGATCGGTTCAAGGTATTTGTCGTCACCGGTGACATGGGCGATACGCATCAGCGTCTGCAACACCTCTTGAGTTTCATCGCCGGATACGCCGGGCGGTTCAAACTTGCGTGCCCAGATCGGCTGCATGTCGTAGTTGTATTGTTGTGCCCATCCGGGTTGCGGCATCGGCATTTGAGCGAGAACCAAGAAGTCACCGAGTCTTCTCAGCGCGTCCAGGTAGCGGTCGTCGCGGTAAACGCGGTGGGCGTCGATCAACAGATCCGCGACGTACCCGGTCACGTTATCGTTGAGCGTGTACATGTCCCAGTAGTTCTTGACCCGGCCTTCGGTCCGCCAGTCATACTCGGGATAGTTCGCCGGCTTGATCGGTTGGTCGCTGACCGGTCCCGTCCAGACTTGAGGGAATCCGCCGTTGGGAAATTGCGCCGCCAGCAGCGCGTCCAGCCCCGTGATCGCGGACTGGTGAATCTGCGTGTTGCGAAAGCGATTGGCCAGATCCGCGAGTACGAGGAACCGAAGCGCCGATTGGGTTTGTCCGTCGTCCAGCGACGAGTTGTTTTTCCCGCGTCCCTTGCCGTTGCGATAATCCGCCCGGCGTTCACCGCTGGGGTTCAAGTCGACGCAGTTTGTCCAGCCTCCGGACTTGAGTTGACCGTAGGCGACCGCGCCGGCCGCAGCCGTCGCGGCATCGAGATAGAACGCGTCTCGCGTTGCTGCGTAGGCTTCCAGCAGCGCCATCCCCACCGTCGGTGTCCCCGGCGGTTGGATCCAAATCTGATCGTCGGTCGCCACGCCCTCGCCCCACCGCTGTTTCAGGTCGAGCGAGTAGTGATACACATAGCCTCCGTGGCTCGCGACGTTTTCAACGTAATAGCCGGCGGCTTCACGCATCGCTTCGACAGCCTTCGACTTTAACGCGTCCTGCGCCGACGCATCAATGAGCGACGAGGGAATCGCCAACGCGATCAGCCCAAGGCAAAACAGTTGTATTCGCATGAAGACACCTTCTGTGAGACGGATGCGCTGCACGAGCGATCCGTAGTGTAACCACTCACGGCACCTGGTTCCCCTTGTTCTGGCCAACCTCCAAACAGAACCGTTTAAAACCCCTTTCCCCTTTTTCGTCAATTGGTTCGATCACTCGGTGATCTCGCAGTGATGACTTGAGAATTGGGTGGGGACGCGTCAGACTGATTGACGGTCTGGTGTGTTCCTTTCGATTTCTTTCTTCAATTTTCACGGTTGCAGCCGAATGTATCCGCATCTCTTGCGACGCCCCTACGCTCCATTGGCAGTACTCGCGACTGCATTCCTGTTCTTGGGGTTTCTGTCTTCGACGCATCTCAGGGCGGAGTCAACCAATCGACCCAATATCGTTCTCATCCTGGCCGACGACTTGGGGTTTTCCGACTTGGGCTGTTACGGCGGCGAGATTCAAACGCCGAACCTGGATGCACTGGCTGAAAACGGGTTGCGGTTCACCCAGTTCTACAACACCGGACGCTGCTGGCCGACACGCGGATCGTTGATGACGGGATATTACGCCCAGCAAATTCGTCGCGACTTTTTGCCCGGAGTTCCAAGCGGCGGCGGCAACCGTGGCCTGCGACCCGATTGGGCCGTGCTGCTACCGGAGATGTTGTCTGAGGTTGGCTACCGATCCTATCACACCGGTAAATGGCACATCGACGACACGCCTACCAACTGCGGTTTCGAAAAGACATCGCTGAACCAGACGGGGCGTTATTTCAAGCCCAAGAACGGCCCCAACGGGAAACCGATCCGGCCGCTGCAGTTCGACGACGAATTTTACTTGACCAGCGCGATGGCTGATGATGCGATCCGGAACTTGAAGGAACACGCCGAGCAACATCCCGATCAACCGTTCTTTCAATACCTGGCGTTCACCGCGCCGCATTTCCCGCTGCACGCGCTACCGGAAGACATCGCGCTGTATGCCGAAACCTACAAAAGTGGCTGGGAAGCGATTCGCCGCCAACGTTGGCAACGCATGCAAGCCATGGGGCTGTTGGATCCCCAATCGGCTGATCGTGTTTCGGCAGTCGAACGAGACTTGGGGCCACCGTACCATTTCCCTGAGGCGTTTGAGATCCTTGGCGAGGGTGAAACCAACCGTCCGGTGGCCTGGAATCAGTTGACGGACAAACAGCAACAATTCCAGACGACCAAGATGGCGATTCATGCGGCGATGATCCACCGCATGGACATTGCGATCGGACGTGTCCTTGATCAAGTCCGCGCGATGGATCGCTGGGACGATACGATCGTCATGTTCTTGTCCGACAACGGCGCGAGTGCCGAAATCATGGTCCGCGGCGACGGGCACGATCCGGCCGAACCGCCGGGATCGGCACTGACCTATCTGTGCCTCGGCCCCGGTTGGTCGACCACCGCCAACACGCCGTTTCGACGCCACAAGACGTGGACGCACGAAGGCGGCATCGCGACCCCGTTCATCATCTCTTGGCCGAATCGAATCAAGGATCACGGTCAGTTTCGGCGCAACCCCCAACACGTGATCGACGTCGCCGCAACGCTGCTGGACTTGACCGGCGCGACGCACCCCGAAGATGCCCCGCCGCCACCGGGGACAAGTTTTCTCGCTGACTTGGACGACGCGTCTTCTGCTGACGAGCGGACGCTTTGGTGGTACCACGACGGGCACCGGGCGATCCGACGCGGACGCTGGAAAGCTGTTTCTCCGATCGGCGAACCCTGGGAACTGTACGATCTGTCCGTCGATCGGATCGAGTCGGTGGATCTTGCCTTGCCGCGCGCCGACAAACTGGCCGAGTTGGTCGCCGCATGGGAAAAGCAGCTCGAAGAATCGATTGAACTTGCCACTGGGGACCTTGCTGAAGACGTTCGAGGAAAGCAAGTGCGCTCGACTCGCCAATCGGACATGATGTCAAAAGCCCAGCAAGACGGACGCATCAAACGCAGTCAGGTGCTACCCAACGGGGAAACGTTCTTCGTCGCCGGTCGGCATGCCTTCTTGATGAAGCCTGATTCGGCGGCCGACGCGAAACTGCGCAAACCGTGGATCTTCTACGCCCCCGCCCTGTCGCGTTATCCCGACACGCATGAGTCATGGATGCACCAACAGTTCCTCGACGCCGGGGTCGCGGTCGCGGGAATCGACGTCGGCGAAGCCTACGGGAGCCCCCACAGCCAACCGTTCTTTGACGCCCTGTATGACGAAATGGTGTCACGCGGTTACAGCACCAAGCCGGCGTTGCTGGGCCGCAGCCGAGGCGGTTTGTACGTCAGCCGGTTTGCGATCGAGCGTCCGGAACGTGTTGCGGCGATCGGCGGCATCTATCCGGTACTCGACTACACCAGCTATCCCGGTGTGGAACGCGCCGCCGCGGTCTATGGCGTTTCGGCGGATGATCTGCAGCGACGACAGGACGAGTTGAATCCCGTCAAGAAACTGAAGGTGATCGCTGAAGCCGGGATCCCCGCGTACGTGATTCACGGAACCGACGACCGCGTCGTCCCGATCGATCGAAACTCTGCCGAGTTGGAATCCGCTTACCAGTCGGCCGGCAGCGCCGATGCCATCACCTTGGAACGCGTCGATGGCCAGGGGCACAATTTCTGGGAAGGCTTTTTTCGCAGCCAGAAATTGATCGATTTTCTGATCACCGAGGCCAAAGGCGACTGAGCCGATCAATCGTTGCGTGCTTTGCCAATGGCGCGTTTTGCCAGGCGTGCGCCCGATTGCATCAGCGGCAGCAGCGTGGAGACCGCCCAGTTCATCTTCGCTTCCAAGCTGATCACGATGCTTTGAAAGGGAAGACGTTGGGCATAGAAACTGTTGATCAATGCGTTGTTCGGATCGGTGCATGAATCGCAAACGGTGCATCCCGATTCGTGAAGCCAACGAACATTTTGCAGTTCCAATAGAAAGCCGGGTGAGAATTCGGCGAATCGTTCATCGTACGTGGTCTTGTATCCGCTGACGTGACCGCCGCTGCGAAGGTCGACGAGCATGGCGATGGAGGCGCCGTCGAGTGTGAGTCGCCCGAATCGGATCGAGTCCTGCTGGCCGAAGCGATCGACCATTTCAAGGAAAAAGGCAAGTGATTGACTTTGACAGGCCAACGCGGTGCCTTCGCGCCCCTTCCAGCCACTGGCTTCCAGGTCAACGAATTGGTGTGCCCACTGGTGAAGATCGTTCGCGCCGCCGGAGTGTTGAAAGGCGACGTCGCCCTTCCCTTGCAACTTCGTGAGAAGTTTTTTGGCTTTCTTTCGACGATTCTTTGACATGCATTGACGGAGATACGCTTCGGCGTCTGCGTCTGGTTCCACCGCGGCCCGAGTAAATCGATCGCGGCTGAAGGTGGAAAGACGGTTTTGGGCTGCGGTGCTGCGAAGGCACTGATCAAATTCCGGCGCGGCCGAGACGGTGTCGAAGGCCAGCAATCGGGCGCCCGTTTCGGAGAGTGACGTCAAGATCGCGGCGAGCGCTTCGTTGGCGTATTGGCGATCCAACAACGGAGTCGACTCGAACGCTTCGTCCGGCCGCCAGGCGTGAACGCAATGAATCGGCAAGCGATAAAACGCTTGCGTTACCAGGGGCATCACCCCGTAGACCTCTGACGCGTCGCCGTTTGCAGGCGTCCCCTCGACGACCAACAAACGCGCCGATGCGTCCGACCGGTGCTTCATCAGCGGAATCAAAAACTCCGGCTCGAAGCAGGGATTTCGCCACGCACAGCGTTCGACCAGCCGTCGCCAAGCCGGGACGAGGGATTCCATTTCACAAGCATCGGTCACAAACCGCCCCCGCAACGAAGGCGTGATGGACTGGCTGCAGGCGGTTGGACTGGAAGAGGCAAGCGTGATCATGGCGGAATCAGCGAGGCGGAAGGCAGATGACGGCCAATCCTACGTCGCAAACTCGCCACGATGCCGACGCTCCCTCCGGCGAATCCATTTCGCCGCTTCCGCTCAAATCAGCTTCTGGTCGATCGTACCGCTGATACGGATCGCACCGAGTATACCTCTTTTCCTGTCACCTTTTTTCTTGTCGGCGTCTCCACCGCGCGCGTCATCGTTCTGCCCCGGCTTTCCTGCCAAATGCCGCTGCCGGGATTAGCCGATTTCGGGATACGTCCAGGGCTGGCGGTACTTTCGTCGCAGCATGCCGTTGGCCTCTTCGTCACCGATGATGGATTGGGTGTCGGGGTCCCAGCGGACGCTGCGGCCGAGTTTCATCGAGAGCATGCCCAACAGGGCGAGCGTGGTGGCTTGGTGTCCGACCTCGATGTCCGCGACGGGGCGGCTTCCCGTTTCGATGCCGCGGAGGAAATCGGCATAGAGCAATTTCAGGTTGTGACCGTCGGGTTCTTGCAACTGGGCGTCTTGGTGGATCACTTGTTTCTTGCTGTCGGCCGGATAGAACGTCCAACCATCGCGCCAACCGATATGGAAGGTCCCCTGAGTGCCGAAGAAGTAGCAACCGATGCTGGTTTGCTCGGGGCCTTGCCCGGCAAACTTGCGATGTTCCCAGGTCGCGGTGAAGGAATCAAATTCGTAGGTTGCGGTTTGATGATCGGGGGCGTCGGTCGTTTGTTCTTCGTCATTCAAGACGGGGGCTCCGGCAATCGGTCGTCCGCCGGTCGAATGCACGCTATGGGGTGATTGCTGGTCGCTCCACCAAAGCATCTGGTCCAGCCAGTGGACGCCCCAATCGCCGAGTGTTCCGTTGGCAAAATCCAGGAAGTGCCGAAAGCCGCCGGGATGGATCCGTCGGCAATAAGGACGCAGCGGCGCGGGGCCGCAATACATCTCCCAGTCAAGGTTCTCCGGTGGTTCGCTGTTGCGTGTCGGTTTCTCCGCGCCGCCCCTGCTGTGGACAAACATGCGAACTAGCCCGATCTCTCCGGCACCTCCGTCCTTCAAGAATTTCATCCCCGAGACATGGTGGGGGCCGATGCGTCGATGTAGACCGACTTGGACCAGGCGATTGGCTGCACGTGAGGCGGCAAGAACGGCCTGGCTTTCGCCGATGGTGTGGCCGGTCGGTTTTTCGATAAAGACGTGCGCACCGGCTTCGATCGCAGCCAGTGCGTTGAGGGCGTGCCAGTGGTCCGGCGTGGCGATGATCGCCACCTCGACGTCTTCCTTTTCGAACAGCTCGCGATAGTCGGAGTAGGTTCGTGGGGTATCGCCGGACAAATCCGTTACTTCTTCTGCGTTGATCTCCAGCCGATCAGAATCGACATCGCACAGTGCGACTACTTTGGTTTGACCGCCGGCCATCGCTTCACGCAGGATGTTCATGCCCCACCAGCCGGCCCCGATCAGCGCCGTGCGGTATGTTTTGTCTTTGGAGGCCGCGTGAATGTTGGGAGCGGAGGCGAGTGTCGCGGCGGCAGCGGTTCCGGCGAGGAAGGATCGACGTTGCATGGGCATCGTTGGATGAGGTGGAGATTGCGAGGCCGGGGAGGTCAGGGGATCGACAGGCTGGAGGCCTGTCATGTGGGTATTCTAATCACGGCAGTCGACGCAGACGAGTTGGCCTTGGATGCTTCGACAGAAGATGCGGCCGTCGGACAGGACGGGGGCGGTCCAGGATTTTCCGTCAAGGACTTTCGCTTCAGTGATGGGGTCCCAGCCGTCGGGTGTCGCCGGTGCGATCATCAATTCTCCCGGTTCGGTCAGTAACAGCAACCGACCGCCGGCCAGCGCCAGGCCACCCGGTCGCAAGTCGTCGACCGACCAGCGGATCTCACCGGTCGCCCAATCCATGCAACGCAACCGTGCACCGGTTTCCATGTCGCCGTCGATGCCGTAAAGGTGCCCCTGATAAAGGATCGAACTGTGGATCTGATTCTTCATCTCCTTCGATTTCCAAATCAGACTCGGCGTCGCGTCGTTCAGATCGAACAGTGCCGCGCCGCGATTGTATCCGGAGCAGAGAAACATCTTGCCGTCATGAAAGATCGGATCAGCGGCGTTGCAATTGAAGCTGGTCAACCAACGCTCGGCCCAAAGTTGTTTGCCTGATTGGATGTCGACACCGATGTAGGCACGTCCCGATGCGATCACGGCCGCCGTCGGATCGGAATCGGGGATCAACACGGGCGACGCGTATCCACATTCCCGGTCGTCAGAGCTCCATGACAGTTCGCCGCTGTGCTTGTCGACCGCGACACCGGATTCGCCGAGGTTCAACAACAGTTTGTCTCCGATCACCAGCGGAGCGGCCGAACATCCCCAGCCGGGCAATCGCACATCCGCCTCCTCGGCGACATTTTTGCCCCACACTTTGGTCCCATCGGAAGTCTGCAGGCAAAACAGTTCACCGGCACGCCCCATCACGTAGACCCGATCACCATCGACGGTCGGTGTCGAAATCGGACCGCCTTCGAAGTCGCGGGCATCCAATTCCGCAGGATAGCCGAACGTCCATCTCACCTCTCCGTCGGCGACGTTCAGGCAATAGACGACGTCTTGGTCATCGACGTGACCGAGCGTGAAGACGCGTCCGTCCTTGACCACGACCGACGAAAACCCGGTGCCGACCGAATGGGACCAGGCGATGGTCGGCTGCCCATTTTTCCAATCGCAGTTCCACTCCGTTTCGGTGGAGATTCCATCTCCATTGGGTCCCCGCCAGCGATACCAATCTTCGGCGACAGAGCATGAAACGCCGATGGGAAGGGCAAACACAAGTAGCGTGCGGGAAAAAACGGACGTCGCGACGCTCGCCAGACCGTGAACCCTTCGTCGTCTTGTGACGGCAGCGACGCAGTGGCGGGAAACAGATGCTAATTTGTGGCGAAGCAACAACGGGTGGGGCAAGGGCATCGTCGTGGTCGGTCCAATCGGGGGCAGGCGTCAATGGCGGGCCGTCAATTTAACACCGCAACGCAACCGCGTACACGCGTTCTCGTTTGCCATGCCGCGAAACGTTTCGCACACGAAGGTCGAGCGAAGTTGGCGGCATACGCATCAAGTTAAGCGGCACCCGCTCCTGCGGCCCGCACGCCAGCGGCGTGCCACATCAAAGCTTGGGGTCGCGCCCGCGCACCCCAAGTTCCTGTCGCCAACAGGCCGCCAACCCCAACGGGGTTGAACAGAGCTTCGCCGGTCACCCTTCCAAGAGTTTTCCGAACAGCCCGAGCAGGAACCCGAACACAGCACCGAGCGGTGGAAAGCTGCTGTTTTTCAATGTCGCTTGAGGCGCGATGTCTTCGAAGACCAAGTAGAGAATGCCTGCGGCGGCGAAGACTTGCATCCAACCGAGAGCCACCTCGTGATCGGCCAACACCTGGTATCCCACAAGGCCCAACAGTGGACCGAGCAAGGCTGCGATGGTGAACCAAAACAAGATTTTGCGGCTTGCCATGCCGCTGCTGCGAAGCTCGCGATAGGCATTGAAGCCTTCGGGCAGGTTTTGCAGCGTGATGATCCCGGCCAGTAGCATTGCGCCACCCTTGCCGGCCGAGATCAATGCACCTAACGCCATCACTTCGGGAATGAAGTCCGACAGCATGGCGACCAGCTGAGACGCCGAGGATTGACTTCGATCGAGTAACACCTGCAAGCCCCAAAAGCACAACCCACCGGCGGTGAATGCGACCACCGCTTCCCAGGTCGCGATCCGTTCGGTGCCGTGGGGAATCAGCACCAAGGCAACCGCCGAAAACAGCGCGCCGCCGCCGAACGCAATCACGGTGTGACGAAATTCCTCCTCGAGCCATCCGGGGCGAATCTTCTCAAACGACGCAATCACATCGCCCAGTGGGATCGCCCCGCCGGCAACAGCGGTAAAGACGATCATTTGAATGATGGGCTCCATCAGAAAGCGAACTCCTTGTAATCCCGCAATTGCGTCGGCGTCTTCAACGATGTCTGGTGGCGTCACGAATCGGACGCACTGCCGCGACGATCACCAACATCAATGTGCTTGGCTGATGTGTTCGCCGAGCAGATCGCGGCCGAAGTCGCCGTTGAACAGACGCCAGGTCGCGTGGGCGTGGTTGGCGTCGTTTTGCGTGTTGGCATATTCGACCAGGAACGCTTGCGGCATGACGATGCGGAAGTAGTGTGCCTCGCCCCGTTTCGTGCTACCGGCCCAGGCGAATCGGAGGTTGTCGGCGGCATCGCGGATCTTTTGCATCGCTTCACCGCTGATTTCCTGCCGACCGTTGCTGGCGAATTCAGACAAGACACCCAACAGCAGTTCCCGCTGTTGCGAATTCATGTCGCTTCCTTTCACCCCTTGCTCTTCCGGCGGGCTGGCCGTGCGATCTTGACCCGACAAGATCTCTTTGGGTGGCTTGTCGCTGAACACGGCGGCGTTGCCGAGCGATTGGCCCAGCTTGCGGGCGATGTCTTCCATGGCTCCGAGAGGACGGATGCCGCTTCGCGGGCCTTCGCGAACTTCGGCGGGATTGGTACCGAAGAATGCCGGTGTCACCGCCACCTTTCCGTCCACGATGGTGTAGTTGAGCGACAGGTGGTGACCTTCGAATCGCCAACCCCATGCACCTTGCTTGCCGGGTTTTCCGAAAATGGTCACGTAGTATTTTTCGGGGTCGCGTACGTCGGGACGGTTTTCTTTTTCACGGAGGATCTGTTCCAGACTCATGATCGTCGTCGCTGTCATGAATCCTTTTTGGCTGAGCCCGGTGTTCAGCAACGCGTAGGCGTAGTGATCTTGGACGGGGCTCAGTTCACTGAGTTTGATGCCCTGACGGTCAAAGGGGACGTAGTGCCAGTTCTCCCGTTCGTCGGCTTTGAACTCCAGGACGGCCTTGCCCTTTTGTTCCGGCGTGAGCCACTGGATGAACGCGTTTGCCGCGGCGGCCATTTCGTCGGCCGGGTTCGATTCGTGGCCTGGGTGCGCCGACGCGACAGACACCAGCAGGAGCGGAAGGAGCAGTGATGTGATGCGTGTGTTCATGATGGGATGTGGAAGGGACGGTGGGCGGTAATGGAGAGGAAAAGTTTAACCCAATTGAGAGCCGGTCGTGCAATATCACTGAGCCACAGATTTCATCACCGGCCGCCGGATGGTATTTTGTTGATCGGGCGGCAGGAGCTTCTTTGTGTTGTAAACTGAGCGGGCAATGGCGACGATTGAGCGACTGGCACTGACCGATTTCAGGCGACGTGTGGTTGCCGGTGCATTTCCCGATTTTCAGCGATTGGCCGATGCGCTCCGTTGGCTGCAATTCGTCCAGGCCGACCCGATTCGGTCGCCGGCGCGGGCTCAGGATTTGATGCTCCGGCAGCGCGTGGATGGGTACGTCGCGGGTGAGTTAGAAGCGACGTTTCCCGATCTGGAGGCGGAGGAAGGCTATCTTTTCGCGTATGGGTTCATGACCCCCGAAGTCTGGCGGGAACTCCGTTGGCGTCCGAATCGGAAACTAAAAAAGTTGGAACGCGACGTGCTCGACGCGGTGGCGGAATTGGGCGAAGTTCATCCGCGCGGATTGGACGAGCGGTTCGGACGCAAGACGGTGAAGAACTACTGGGGCGGCAAGTCCCAACAGACCAAGCGGATTCTGGAGCATCTTCACCATCACGGCTACTTGCGAGTCGTTCGCCGAGAGAAAGGGATTCGTGTCTATCAGGTCCCCGAGCAGTCCGATGGACAGGATTCAGACCCGCGCGGACGCTATCGTCGACTCGTCATGACAACGGTTCATGTTTTCGGCGCCTCGACCAAACAAATGGTCGTGTCCGAATTGCGCAGTCACAACCATCTGCTGCCATCGCGGCAGGAGCGATTGGCGGCCGTCGAGTCGTTGATGGAGGACGGACACTTGAAAGAAGTGCAGGTTGCGGGTATCACGTACCTGTGGAGACGAGAGCATTGGTTGGATGATGAGGTTCCCGACCGGGTTCGAATCCTGGCTCCCTTCGATCCCTTGGTGCGGGATCGGGCGAGATTCCAGCAGCTGTGGGGATGGGACTATCGTTTCGAGGCGTATGTCCCGGCGGCGAAACGGATCCGTGGCTACTATGCGATGCCGGTTCTGTGGCGCGATCAAGTGATCGGCTGGGCAAACGCGAACGTGAACGACGACCGCTTGGATGTGCAATTGGGGTACGTGAGCAAACGACCGCGTGAGAAAGCGTTTCGAATGCAGGCGGAAGCAGAAGTGGAGGCGACGGCGAAGTTCTTGGGCTTGGACAGCGGCGCGTGGGAACTCGCGTTGTGACGCAACCGTCACCGTCAATCAATCCGCGTGAGCATCACCCCGACGGCAAACCAAAAAGATGCTCGCACAGAGATCGGGATAGACCTGCCCGAGTTGATAACAGCCTTCCAGGTAGTCATCGGAAATGATGTCGGTTTGCAACAACCTGTCCCACTGGAAATTCGCTAAGGCCTTAAAGAAAATGCCTGTGCGATAGACGACGTCGAGCCCGGCCGCTCGAGCGTCCCGTTCCAATGTGTCTAAGGAGTAAGTGATCCGGTGGCCGTGCTCGCACTCAGCGTCGGTCACCGCGCTGTGATGCGAAATCAGCCCCATCTTCACCGCGATTTGCCGTGACGGTGCGTTGGCATTGGGGCACACCAACAACAATCTGCCCCGATCGCTCAGCCATTCCTGGTTGATGCGTTTGAGAACCAAGACGGGATCATCGAGGTGTTCGAGAACATGGGTCAAGACGACGTTGTCGTATCGAGTCGGCAACGTCACTTCTTCGAACGTGCCGTGGATGCATTGGACTTTGCCCCCGAGCGTCTCGTTCATCGTGGTGATCGCCGCATCAGACGCTTCGACACAGGTCAGGTCGTCAAAGTGGTCGAGCAGACGCTTGGTAAAGCTGCCCTGGAAGCTGCCCAATTCCAGGCAGTTTCCCGAGCGAAAAAACGGTTCAAACGACCGGATCATGAAGCGATGCATCACGTCCAGGTCAAAGTTGTAAGCGTATTTGTGTTCGGGGGTGTCACGCCATTCGGCGTTGTAGTCGCGCGGTTCATTCGACCCAGTCATCCATCCGTCCCCAAAATAAGTTGCATCAACACGTTTTGACCCTTGGTGGCCGATCGACGGTATCCGAGTTTTGAATACAGCGAGATAGCGAGTGCGTTTCCCGCCGAAACTTCCAACGCGATCTCTTGAGCGCCACGCTGCATCACCTCACGGTGACAGCAAGCCATCAGTTGGCGCGCAATCCCTTGTGAACGATACGCCTGCAGCACACTGACGTTGGAAACGAATGCCTTCGCGGGCTGGGTTTCGAGATCCAGATAACAGGCGACCAATCCGACAAGTTTTTCCCGGTGCCAAGCTTCCCACGTGACGGACCGCCGAAACAATTTCTCGGCGTAGCTGGGCAGATCCACACGATCGGCAAGCGGCGGTTGAAACTGTCCCGAGCAAGCTTCTAAATGCTCCAGGATTTCAACACGCGTGGCTCGCGAGATCGTGTACTGGACCGATTGTGGTGTCCGAGTTGATTCCATCAATCAAGCCTCCGCCACCGCGATTCCGAACCCGCGTCGTCCGAACTCGTTTCCGTTGTACAGCAGGTAAGTGTTTTGGTTGTGATGAAACACGTGGGGATAGCACATCATCTGACCGTCCCACGCATCCGCGGACGTAGAACGCTCGATCCCGACCTGGTCATCGTCGCGTGTCCACTGTTGAAGATCGTCAGAAAACGCATAGCCGATCCGGTAGCCACGTTCGGGGTTGGTGCGGAAGTCGCTGGCATAACGGTAGCAGAAATACATGTGAAACCGTCCGCCCGACTCAATGACCGTCGGCAAAGCCTGGCATTCGTCGTCGCCGATCGCATCGGCGATCAGCTGGTCTCCGCCGGTTTTTTTCCATTGGATGCCGTCGGGCGAGGTCGCGTGTGCGATCTTGTAGATCCGATCGGGTTCGGATTGACCGGCAAACTGTCGCCACGGAAGACCAAAGATATACCACATGTGAAAGACATCACCGAAACGCCGCACAAATCCGTCGCCGACCAGACAGGGCTCGTGCAGGGTCGCCGAGAGGATCGGGCCGTCACCGTGACGCTTGAACGTGGTTCCGCCGTCGTCACTGATCGCCAAGCCGATTCCCGTTTCGACCGAAACGCCCACCCGTCGACTCCAACCGCAGGTATAGGCAAACACCTGATCACCAACGCGAATCGGGCTCAATGGAAAGATCCCGTGCTCGTCGAAGCAGCCGAGTCCGCCTAGCGAGAGGACGGGTTGTTCGGCCACCCGAAGCACGTGTTGCAGTTCCCAATTCAAGTCGACGAACAAGACGTGGCTGAGGAATTTGCCGCTATCGGCGTCACGTCGGCGCGACGAAAAATAGATCCGCACGAAGCCGTCGCAGACCAATGCCTGCGGGGACTGAGCGAACTCGGTGCAGTCGGCGGGCAAGTCGTAATCGGTCGGGTCGAAGAGGCGTCCCCGTTTTCGCCATCGCGGTGCCTGGTTCGTCACAGCTGCCCCTCCAAAACCGCGACGCCGAACCCGTGTTTGCCGACGTGATTGCCGAGATAAAACAGGTAGGTGCGTCCGTCGTGCATGAAGACATGGGGATAGCTGACCATCTCGCTATCCCAGCCACTGTCGGAAACCGTGATGCCCGCGCGGTCGTCGTCGCGTGTCCAATGAAAGAGATCGTCGGAGTAGGCATAGCCGATTCTGTAGCCGCCGCTTTTGCCGCGATAGTTTCGGCTGTGGCGATAACAGAAGAACATGTGGTACTTGCCGTCGCAGTAGATCACATCGGGGCTGGCTTGGGCTTCGTCGAGTTCGATTCGGCTCTCCAGCAAATCTTCGCCTTGCTTCTGCCAGTGGAGCCCGTCGTCGGAAGTCGCAAGGCGAATTTTGTAGACGGGTTCTGCGCGGCCGTTGTCGTCGATCCACTTTCTGCCCGCGATGTAAAATAGATACCATCGATCATTGAATCGGCGGATCTTGGGGCCGCTGATCACGAAGGGTTCGTCCGGCGTGTACGGAATCACCGGGCCGGGACCGAGCTTTGTGAAGCTCTGGCCGCCGTCATGACTCTCCGCCACACCGATCGCCGTGTTGAACGGAACCGACTCACATCGCGTCCATCCCGCGTAGTACGCACGAAACACATCGTTGAAGCGGATCACGGAGATGGGATAGATGCCGAATTGGTCAAACATCCCCATCTCGCCCAGCGGCAGCACGGGACGGTCGCTGACGCGGAGCACGGTTTGCAGGTCGGATCGATCGAGGTCCAGATAAGTCGAGTAGCTGGTGTATTGCCCGTTGGAATCGGGCGCCGGTCGACAGGAAAAATAGACTCGCAAAAAATCATCGTGCGGCACCACGCAAGGCGCCTGAGCGAACTCCTGAATCCAGCCAGCGCCGGGACAGGTCGATTCCGTCGGGTCAAATACCTTGCCCAGCTTTGTCCAGCGATAAGGCTCCGTCATGGCACCGGCGTGGGATTGGCAACCAGCGTGTATCCGTTTTCTACCCACTGGCGAACCCTTTCCGTCGAATTGAACATCAGCACATCCAGGATGGAAAGCCAAGCGACGAAGGGATGGTTGAACTGTTGATAGGATCGGTTTTCCGATTGGATAAATCTCAAGTCAATTCCCACCGCATTCAACGCCGTATGATCATACAACGCCGCCCCGCCAATCGCATTGACATACATCGTCGCGTCCAAAGCGCGACAGATCGCCAAGACCTTGTCTTGACCACGCTCGGAGTGGTCGATCGAAATCGTGGACGAGTCAATGATCGTTGTTCCGATCCCCAGGTGCTCGCAAAGCAGGATGAGGGAATGTTTGATGAAACGAAACAAATTGGTTTCAGGGGACTCGATCGCCGTCGTGAACAAATTCATCGCTTCGGCGAAGTGCGGCGCCTTTCGGTACGCGGATCGGACTCGGTTGAGTAGTTTGCGACGATCGAAGTCTTCCGAAACTTCTCGCTGTTCGATGGTGCTGTAGTCAGACGCCTTGCGCAGCGGGATCGAGAACAACACATCGCTGCCGTTGACCAGCATCCTGTTGCGATTGATCCAGCCTTTCTTGGTGTACTGCAGATTGTCGTAGAGCACCAAAGCGTCGGCAGCGTTAAGCAGGTGAAAGTAGCCGATATAGGGAAAGAAATACGGCTGCATGATGGCGATCCGCTTCTCCCCCATTGCATTGCCCCGTGATGGAAGTGGTCGGAATCCGAGCGTCGATCGGTGAGCCGGTTGCGGCATCACCCACGTCATTGGGATATCGTCATTGCATGAGCGAACCTTGAATGGGCCGACGCCGACGCCAATTCATTGCTAGCAACGCGTGACGCAGGTCCGAGGTCACAAGGGGGGGGCAGACGTGAGGCAGACTGGGAGAGGGTCAAAAAATGGGTTGGTCAAAAAATGGGGACACCCGTGTAAACAAATTGCACCTCGCCTTCATTTTTTGACCAACTCCAGTGCGAAGTCAGCCGCCGGACTGAGCCCGAAAGTTGGTCCAAAGCAGAATGCCGAGGATGAAGACTGCGATGCCGAACCAGCCGAATCCGTCCAATTCAGCGCGCGTCGCCGTCCCGAACGCCCATCCGAAACAGAACACCGACACAACTCCCCACAAGAGCCCCGGCTGTTGGTTATCGTGCGTGGCGATCGGAGAGCGATAGGGATTCTTCACTGGGGAGCATGTTGAGACAGTTGTTTGATGCTAGCATCCAATATAGTCAACCCCCAAAACACGTCCAGCGACAACAGTCATCGCAAATGCAAATTCGAAACTATCACGCTGACGACGAGGCGGAAGTCATTTCGCTGTGGCGGCGATCAGGATTGACTCGCCCGTGGAATGATCCGCACAAGGACATTGCCCGCAAGATGAGCGTGCAATCGGAGTGGTTCTTGGTCGGTGAACTGGACGGACAGATGATCGCGACGGTGATGGCCGGATACGATGGGCACCGCGGTTGGATCAACTATCTGGCCGTGGATCCCGATCATCGCAGAGGCGGTCACGCTCGGGCCATCATGCAACACGCCGAGCGTTTGCTGCGTGAAGCCGGTTGCCCGAAAATCAATCTTCAAATCCGCAAAGACAACGCCGACGCGATCGCGTTCTATGAAAGGATCGGGTTTTGCGAAGACGATGTGGTTAGTTTCGGAAAGCGGTTGATTGAGGATCCGTAACCAAGGAAATCCTATTTTGAACACTCCAACCCTTTACAAAATCCTCGCCAAAGCCGATTGGGACGACGCGCGCTCCGCAAACGTTTTCTCAGGCTGCGGCATTGATTTGACTGACGGCTTTATCCACCTGTCCGGTCACAACCAAGTCGAGACGACGGCGAAACTGTACTTTGCCGGACGAGAGGATTTACTGTTGGTTGCCGTCGACGCCGATCAACTCGGTGAGACATTGCGGTGGGAGGCCTCCCGTGACGGAGCCCTTTTCCCGCATGTCTATGGTGACATTCCATTGGACGCAGTGATCTCGGTCGATCCACTGCCGCTGGGTGAAGACGGGAGTCATCGGTTTCCGGATTCGTTCAGACCGGCTCAGTAGGGCGGGATACGTGTTGATGTCGGCCAGGCAAAGCCTGACCGACGCAAGCTGGAAGCGTACGCCACGTTTAGAACAGCCTCGCTCCGATTCGTTTGATACATTCGGATCGATCAACGGCCTTCGTTTGTGGTTACGTCAATCGGCGACGGGAAAGGCCATCGCGGTGCGCTGTGCCTGGTCCAGCTGGGGCACGTCTCGCGGCACCACGAATTCGATCTCCGCGCCGCCCTCGTCGGGGTTGCGGGCGAGAATCTGGCCGCCATGTGCTTCCACGATGCGACGACTGATCGACAGCCCCAGCCCCGTCCCGTGTTGCTTGGTCGTGTAAAAGGGTTCGAACGCACGGACCAGAGCTTCGGCGTAAAACGGTTGCCCATCGTTGTGAATGCTGATCCGCACGGCGGCCTGATTTCGGATCGTGGTTCGCTCATGTCTCACGCGGATGTGGACGCGACCGTGTGGCTGGTCAAAGGCATTGTCCAGAATCTGATGGAACACTTCCTGGAACTTGCCACGGTCGACGCACGCCAGATCATCGTCGGTGTCGTCCCCCACGATCTCGATCCGGTTCGCCCAGGCGTCGCATTTCATTTGCAACTCATCAAACACGCTTTGACACAGGGGTGCCAAGTGGGTCGCGGTTCGACTCAACGTGATCGGTGCGGCGAATCGCCTGACCTCGTCGTAGTTCTCCAGCAGATCGGAAAGGGAACGGCGGATCTTGCGAGACAATTCCAGGTGGCGGTCGCTTTCGCTGAAGTCCAGTTCGAGCAGGTCCAGACAGGCAACGGCTCGCTGCAGCGCGTTGCGGCTCTCGTGCGCCAGACCGCTAATCATCTTGGCGATCGCATCAAACCGTTCATATTCCAACCGTTGGCCATCGAGCGTGCCCGAGTCGGACCTCGAAAAATTGGCCAGGATCAATGGCTCGGATTGTTCTTCGACCGGGACCAACGTGACGTCGACCACCATCTCTGAGCCGTCTTTACAGACAACGCGCTGGGGCCCCCCCTGTTCCATGTCGATCGGTGTCTGTGCCATTGCGTGCGCCGAGTGTGCGTGGTCGTCACGTTGGCTGATCTCCGGCAGCAACCCATCAAGCGTTGATCCGGTGATCTCCGAAGGTGCATAGCCGAACCAATGCTGGGCATTCTCATTGGCAAACAGAATGGTCCCCGAATGGTCCGCAACCACGACCGCGGAAGGGGAAACTTCCATGGCCTGACGTGTGAGCGACGAGTGAGAAAAGAGTTTTGCGAGTGAATTCATGGTTCGAACTGCCACGTGAGAGGACTCGTGAACACACCCCCACCCCGCACGCAGAGTGCCGAACCGGACCAAAACTCAAATTTTCTTATCCCAAAAACCGCAGGATTTGAGACGGTTTTGTCAAGTGGGCATGAGTTTCGCAGGATGTGGATTTTGACTGACGTAACCAATCGTGTTTTCCCGTGGGCGCGTCCCTGGCCGCCGGGTGCTCCGTCGCCAGCGGGCGATGACCCAAAGGAGTTGATCCTGATGTCAACTGTGCGAACCTTCCCCTCAGACTCGGATGCGGAATCGAGTGAAGTCCGCCAAACGGAACAGACTGGCCAGGCTGCCGGTGGCGGCATCAGGAACTCGCCCGATCGCAGCGACGTACCTGACGGCGAGCCGGCGGGGGGCTGCGAGGTGGCGGGGGACTGCGAGCCGGCGGGGGACTGCGAGCCGGCGGGGGATCGCCCGTCGCAACCGATCGCTTCCTCCAGCGCGTGTGAAAAGAATGCCTTTTTCCGCGAGATCCTCGCCCAATCCGGATCGGGCGAATTGCGGCAAATCGAGGTGAACGTGCAGGACGGTCAGATCATTCTGCGCGGTCGCGTTTCAAGCTTCTACCAAAAGCAGATGGCGCAGGAATCGCTTTTGCCCGTGGCCATCGGAATGCAGATCTGTAACGAGCTGGAGGTCGATCCCTAGGCCGGATGGTTCGTCAGTGTGTGGGCGTCGGGTGGAACGAACGGGTCCGGCATACCCTAGAATTAGGGGCATCGTTCGGTGTACCATGCAGCGGCTGCTTCTCCAGATGACGTCGTTCTTTTTTCGTCGCCGGTGCCCATGAACGAATCACTCAGCATTCTTATTATCGAAGACGATGCTGACACGCTCACCAACCTCTGCGATATCCTCGAACTGGACGGACATCATGTCGTCGGTGCCTGTTCGTTGGCCGAAGCAAAGGCATGGGCCGATCGCGACGCGTTTCAAATCGTGATTTCCGATCGCAAATTGCCTGACGGATTGATCGAGGATCTGCTTCCGGAGCTGATCGATTCGGTGAAGGGATCCGACATCATCGTGATCACCGGGTTTGCCGACATGCAAAGCACGATTACGGCGTTCCGGTTGGGGGTGACCGACTATGTCATCAAGCCGATCATTCCGGACGACTTGCGCAGTACGGTGCGTCGGATCGCGGACAAAAAGCGACTCGAGGCGGAATTGGCCAAAGAGCATGCGTTCGCCGAGCTGGTTCTCGACACGGCCGAGGCGATCGTGCTGGTCTTGGACCTGGAGGGTACGGTGATTCAATTGAATCCGTACCTGGAACAACTCACCGGTTGGACTCCGGGCGACCTGAAGGGAAAGAATTGGTTCGAAGTCTGCATCACCGAAGAGGATCGGGAACGCGTCAAAGAGGTCTTCATTCGCACCGCGCATGACGTGCACACGCGTGGCGTCGTCAACTCCGTCGTCGGCAAAGACGGTCGCCTGTACCAGGTGCGATGGTCCAACACGACGCTCAAAAACCATAACGGCGAAGTCACGTCCGTACTGGCCGTCGGCGTCGACATCAGCGACCTGACGGCGGCACAAACCCGGGCGTTGCAGTCCGAAAGGCTCGCCGCGATCGGGCAGACGATGACCGCCCTGGCCCACGAGAGCCGCAATGCCCTGCAACGTATCCAAGCCGCCAGCGAATTGCTGGGGCTGGAGATCGCCGGGAATGAACATGCCCTCCACGACCTGAAGAAAATCCAACGAGCCACCGACGACCTCAAGTGCTTGCTGGAGGAGGTTCGGTCGTTTGCCGCACCCATCCAGATGCGTCCCACGACGGTCGGGCTGCCCGAGATCTGGCGGCGGGTCTGGGACGATCTCGCCGTCTCCCACGCCCAGCGTGACGTCCAGCTGATCGAAAATTTCGAGTCGTGCAACATCAAGGTCGATGTCGACACGCTACGAATGGAGCAGGTCTTTCGAAACTTGTTCGAAAATGCGCTGGCGGCTTGTCACGATCCGGTCCGCATTGAATTGAATTGCGTTTGCGATCGTGATCACGTCAAACTCACCGTCCTGGATAATGGACCGGGAATGTCCGAGGAACAATTGGAAAAACTCTTTGAACCCTTCTTCACCACCAAGCAAAGCGGTACCGGGCTCGGACTATCGATCTGCCAGAGAATCATTGAAGCACATCGCGGCTCCATCGCGGCTCGAACCCATCCCAACGGCGCCGCCTTTGAAATCAGACTCCCCCGCCAAAAATCCTGCGACGTCGAAATCTACCCCTAGCCGGCCGACGCAGCGGAGCAAGCGGAATGCATAATCAAGACCAAGCGGTGCTGCTGGCGATCCTGGAAGCCGCCGTGGACGCCATCATCGTCATCGACAGCAGGGGCGCGATCCAGACAGCCAACCCGGCCACGACCCAGTTGTTCGGCTTTGAAAAAAGCGAGATGCTCGGAAAAAACGTCAACATGCTGATGCCCAGCCCGTTTCGGGAACAGCACGACGGTTATCTGGCCAACTACCTCAAGACGGGCGAAGCGAAGATCATCGGGATCGGTCGTGAGGTGATCGGAAAACGAAAAGACGGCTCCACGTTCCCGATGCACTTGGCCGTCAGCCGGATGGCCGTCGGCGATCAAATCTTGTTCGCCGGAATCGTTCGTGATATCACCGACATCAAAAATGCACAGCGACAACTGGCTCTGGCCAACGAAAAACTTGAACATCGCGTGCAGGAACGAACCGCTGAATTACGTGCCGCACAAGCGGATCTGCTGAAATCCGAGCGGATGGCCACACTCGGTCAAGTCTCCGGCGGCATCGCCCACGAAATCCGAAACCCACTCAATGCCGTCCGGACATCGGTATACTATCTGAGAAACGTTCAAACTCCATCGCCGGAAAAGGTGCATGAACACTTGGAGAGGATTGATCGGCAGGTCACCATGATCGACAATGTGATCACCGCGCTTTCGGATATCGCTCGGATGCCCGAACCGGCCGTGATTGCCTGCGACGTGAAAGAAATGCTCCGCAAAATTGTGTCCTCCGTTTCGATGCCGGCGAACATTCAAATCGAGACGGATTTGCCAGACAGTGGATTTCAAGCTGCCATCGATCCGAATCAGGTTTCCATCGTTTTTCGTAACCTGATCCGCAACGCCCGCGACGCGATGCCCGATGGAGGCACTCTCTCCATCGCCGGACAGATCGCTCCCGATGAATTGGTCGTTCAGGTTTCCGACACCGGCATCGGGATCAAACCCGACGACTTGGCTCGCGTGGTCGAACCACTTTTTTCCACCAAAGCTCGCGGGATGGGCCTCGGGTTGGCCATCTCTGTCGCGATCCTAAAAAAGAACCAGGGGCGACTGGAAGTGGAAAGCCATCTCGGAAAAGGGACGACGTTTTCGGTGCACCTGAAACCGTTCTCGGGGGAGGAACCAGGCCACGATGAATGAGAGCGGATCAAGGGTCTTGATCGTCGACGACGATGCGGACATTCGAACCAACTTTGCCGATATCCTCAGCGACCTCGGCTACCAAACCACGACGGCCGAAGACGCCACCGCGGCGCTGCGTTGCGTTCGCGACAGTCGCTTTGACGTCGTCCTGTTGGACTACCAAATGCCCGGCATGGACGGTGCATCGCTGTATCGGGAAATCAAGAAACTGCAGCCCTCGGTGGCCGCCATCATGATCACCGCCTGGGCCGGCAGCGACGGTGCCCAGCAAGCGAAAAACGCAGGGACGTGGGACGTGCTACGAAAACCCGTCGACATTCACGACCTGCTGGAAAAACTCGCCCGCGCCGCCAGCGCCCCGATCGTGCTGGTCGTCGACGATGACGAAGACTTCTGCCAGTCGCTTTGGCAAGTGCTGAACCTGCGGCATTTTCGCGTGGCATTGGCGCACAGCGAAGCCGAAGGGATCTCGCAGGCCAGTGACTCGCAATGCCAAGTTGCGATCGTCGATTTGAAACTCGGCAGCGGTGACGGGCGGAATGTCATCCGTCGGATCCATCAAGCGGTCCCGAAAGCACGCACGATCATCGTCAGCGGAGACCGGAAAATCGCTGCCGATGCCTACGACGAACTCGGTGACCAAGTCGTCAACGCCGTCTGCCAAAAACCCATCGACATCGATCAACTGCTCAACATGATCGAAACCGACAGCGGCCGAAACTAGCGAGCAATATGAACTGGCGCCCTCAACGGCACCGTCGATCCCGTGCGGCGCCAGCGGAACATCGCCAGGACGACCAGGGAGAGCAGCATCGCGATCGAGAGATCCGGTTCCGGGATCGCCGTCGTTCCGATCTTTAACGTCACCGAGTCGGCGTTCTCCCCGGAACCCCAGGTCCACACAAACTGATCCCCATTGCTGACACCCATCGAACTGAAATTCTGCAGATCGATCCGGCCGGTGAAAGCCAACGGTGCTTTGGACACATAATTGGTCGGCACAAACAACATCCCACCGAGGTTGATGTCAGTGGTGACCATAAACGCGTCGCCACTGGACTGCGACATTCCAAACAGCTGGTCCGCTCCGAAAGAGCCCGGTGCGGTCACTCCCGAATAGCCCGCCGCAAATCCCCCGAAACCCACCGTCGCATTGGACGGGATGACAAACCGACCGACCGACCCGTTGAACCGAAAATTTAAATCGGTCAGGTTGATGGTTCCGCTGCCGGTCAAGCGAATACTGCCATTGGAGGGCACTTCGTCCATCTGGATCACGACGGCCGCGTCCGCCGGCCGAACCGCCAAGCACGCAATTGTCGAAAGCAGGAGCAGCGAGCAAGTTCGCTTCACGGTGTTCATCTTGATTCTCTTGATCGAGCCGGGCGGAGTGGATCGTTGGGAGTGCTAACAATAATACGACGGGTGGCACAGCAGCGGTCATTCAGCGACGATTCGGGCGCCGCTGAAGAAACATCGCCCCGCTGATCGCCAAAACCAAGCACGGCATGGCAGGCTCCGGCACGGCCGACACAGGGTTTCCTTGATACGAAAACGAAATAAAATCGCTCGTCGCCGTCACGGCGTTGGAACTGCGTCCCTGAACGACCAAGTCCTGGCCGAGCACGGCGTTCTGTCCATCGAACTGAAAGGTCTGCGCCGGCTGGAAACTGAAATCGTAAAAGAAGGTTGCGTTGGAGAACTGATCGGTGATCGAAAGAGTTTCGACGTTCCAGAGATCATCGCCGGTATGACGAGCAGCGTACGTGATGTCAAACGGATTCGACTCGCGGTCGTTTGCTCCCAGTCCGGCAAACCGCCCTTGGATCTGAAAGGAGTTGTTGACGTTTCTCGGCGCTGCACCGTCGGCCAGAATGAAATCATTGAAGTCGGGGAAGAACCGAATGTGGCCGCGTTCTTCCGACGGCTGGCTGAAGCCTTCATCCCACGCCACTCCAAACCCTTGCTCGATCACACCAGAGGACGAGTCGCGGGAAAAGCCGAACCGTGCGATCTCTTGCGTCGAGAGACTGCCGGACAAATCAAATCGCAACTGAGCTCGGATCTCAATCCGATCGCCCACGCCGAACTTGTGATTCGGAAATGCATCGAGTGCACCGGTGGTGCTGAAGATCGGATCCACACCTGAAAGCTGATTCGACAGCGTCCCCACTCCTGTCGGCGTGACCTGCATGTTGGTGCTGCCGGTCCAATCCGGATGTGCCGTCGGCGACCCAGCGACATAGCCTTCCGATGACCGATAACTGGTCGAGAAATTCACCGCCACGTCGGCATAGCAGGCTATTTGAGAAAGCCCAAACGACAGCAACGCAGCCAAGACAAACCGATTGATCAACGGTGGAGACATCACAGAGTCCGGCGAGAGAAAAGGGGAACCGACCAGCCATCCCTTCACCCGACTCACGACTTTCAACCAGTTGACAGCGATGCAATGGAAGTCGATTCGGCGACCAAGAGGCGGGAATAGTGTACCAGGGTGCATCGAGGGCGGGGGCACTGTTTGACGCAATTGATCAATTGCTGTCTCGCACACCACACCGTCGGCTCCCAAGCGCAGGCGGGCCGCCCGATTGGCAGAATGATTCAGTGCAGAATGATTCAGTGCAGAGCCGCCGGGGATCGAGCGACAGGAAAAACGGTGACAGGGAAATTCCAGGAGCCGCTCACGGTCGCCCCAAGCCCTCAACGCTATCGCCGTGAACCGCGCGGACAACATTTTCTTGTCACCCATTTTCTTGTCTCCCTTCTCCGTCGGCTCGACCCAATCGCTGCCGCGGTGCACCTAAGTACATCAACGTAAACAATCAAAATTGCGCGTCGTTTCTGGCGTTGGTCATGGCAACCACTTAATATCCTTGCATTGATTGACCACCGTTACCTTTCAGCGAGCTTGCAACGAAATGGCCTTCTTATTCCGCACCAAGGCAGAAGCAGTCATGCGCGCACCCAATCGAGAGCGTTCCCGCTCGCGCCGTCGGAATCAATGGCGTCTATCGCCTCTGGAACAACGAGTGATGCTGGCAGCCGATTGTGGCGCGGCCATCGGCGAGTTTGGCGGAGAGCCCGCATCCGCTGAAGTCACTCCAAGCCATGTCACCTCGTCGCGCATCGCTGCCTCGCAACAGACGTCACAGATCGTGTTCATCGATTCCGCGGTCGACCAAATTGATCACTTGGTCAAAGGACTGGCGAAACATCACGAGCTTGTCTTGCTTCAACCCGATCGCGGTGGCTTGGAACAAATCACCGAAGTCTTGGCAACGCGACACAACGTTGACAGCGTGCATGTTCTTGCCCATGGCCGATCCGGTGAATTGCAGTTGGGCAATCAGCGCGTCGACTCGGAAGTGATCCGGCGTTATGAATCCGAGATTCGAAGCTGGAGCCGTGCCCTGACCGCCAATGCCGACATCTTGATCTACGGTTGCGAGACCGGTGCCGAGACGCGCGGATTGAATCTTGTTCAGAAACTCGCGGAATGGACGGGCGCTGATGTTGCCGCTTCGACAGACAAGACTGGATCCGCGTCAGGCGATGCCGATTGGGATTTGGAACGGCACGTGGGTACGATCGAAGCCGGTTTGGCCTTCGATGCTGCGACCCGCCAAAGTTATCAAGCGATCTTACCGATCACGATCCAGGCTGCGGGAGCACGGGGCGAAGAACAGATGCTGGTGCAGATCGACCAGACCACCGTTGCGACGTTCGATAACGTCGGCAGGTCCTTGCAGTCGTACACCGTCGACGTCGATGGGATCGATGCCGATCAAGTTCGCGTCGTCTTTACCAATGACCTGTATGACCCAGCCAACGGAATCGATCGCAATCTACGCGTCGACAAGATCATCATCGATGGTGTCACGTACGAGACCGAAGCTCCCGAAGTCTTCTCGACGGGAACGTGGAAGCCGGTCGAAGGCATTGTGCCGGGTTATCGCCTTTCCGAAACACTTCATTCCAACGGGTATTTCCAATACGCCGGGTCGACCGTTGATCCCGGCGGAGATCCGAGTTTGTTGGTGATCAATGAGATCCATTACAACCCCGGGCCGGACGGGGCGGTTGACTCCGACGCCGAGTTTTTGGAACTGTACAATTCCGGCGACCAGACCGTCGACTTGGGTGGTCTGTCGTTCGTCGGATTTAATTTGACGTTTGCATCGGGGACGACCATCAGTCCCGGTGAGTATGCGATCGTGTCGCCTTCGATTGCGATCGCCGAAGCGACGTGGGGAGTGACGCCGATCGCCGAATTCACCTCCGGCGGCTTGTCCGGCGGGGGCGAATTGATCCAGCTGTTGGCCGCCGATGGCGTCACGGTTCTCGATGAAGTCAGCTACTTGGACGAAGCCCCTTGGTCGCCGCTGCCCGACGGCAACGGCCCGTCATTGGAGTTGCGTGATTGGGCGTTGGACAATTCACTGGCGGAAAGTTGGGGCGTCAGTATCGGCGACCCGACGCCGGCGGCAGAAAACTCGATCTTCGGCGAACCCGAGGTGGATCCGATCACAGACATCGTCGTCTCACCCGGCGTCGTTCTTCCCAACCAAGACTTTTCGATCAACGCCACCATCGAAGGTGCGACCGAAGCGACGTTGGTCTACAAGGTCATGTTCGGCGACGAGCAATCGGTCGCGATGACGAACACCGGCGGCAGCACTTGGGGAGCCACCCTACCGGGAGCCGAACCGGGAACCTTGATTCGATACCGAATCGAATCGGAGGTCGCCGTTGCGCCGTTCAATGACACGATCAACTACTTCGGAATCGTCGTCTCGCCGACCGACATCAGCGGAAACACGCTGCCGCTGTTTCAGTTCTTCGTCGACGAGACTGAGTTCACGGAGCTGACGACCACCGAACTTGCGTTGACCAACACGACCATCGGCGCAGTCGTCTATTACAACGGTGAAGTGATCGACAATGCAACGGTCCGCGTTCGCGGCGGCGATTATTCACGCGAGTTCTTCCCTAAGAAGAGCTTGAAGTTTGAGTTGCCTAAGGGACACACGATCGACATCGGCGCCGAAGGCAGCTATCCGATCGACGAGTTCGGCATCAACGCTGACTTTGGAGACTGGTCGGTGGTGACGCCGGATATCTCTTGGGACGTCTTCAATGCCGAAACCGATTCCTTCACCAGTTCCTTCTTCGTCCGCGCGGAAATGAACGGCGATTTCCATGGCGTGTTCCGATTCCAAGAACTGTACGACGGGGCGTGGCGCACGGCAAACGGCATCAGTGACGCGGACGAATTCTTTAAAGCCGAACAAGGGGGCTTCGGTTCTTCTCCCAAATTCGACAAGAAATCGCCTGACGACGGCGACCTGACGTCGCTGGCCCAACTCAACAGTGTGTTGACCGCTCCGGCATCGGCCGCCAAAACCGCTTATCTGTACGACAACGTCGATGTCCCCAACGTCATCAACCACATGGCGATTTCGACGTTGATGCGACACGATGACCAAAGCAACCAGAATTTCTACATGCTGTTGGATCAGGAAACGGGATTGTGGTCGATCGTCGAATGGGATGTCGACCGCACCTGGACACCTGACAGTCTCGGGCCCTTTACCACGCCCGAGCCGATCGGACATGAATTGCTCGATTCCATCTTTGAAATCCCCGAGTTCCAGGACATGTATTGGCGTCGCATGCAAACCCTGGTCGACACCTACCTGAGTGACGATCGACTGGTCACGCGGTTCGATGAATTGGTCGATGGGATCGGTGCCACAAACTCTGCGCTTGAATTTGCCAAGTGGAACCGTAACGACATCTATGCCAATCCCTACTGGGCCAACAAATTTGAAGCCGCGATCGAGACTCGTCGTGCAGACTTTGCAAACGAAATCCGGATGCCAGGTTCTGCCAGCGGCAACAGTGACATCGTGATCAACGAATTGCATTACAACCCGCTCGATGGCGACCCCGAGTTCATCGAGCTTTACAACCCATCGGCCACCGAATCGGTTGATTTGTCGGGCTGGACCATCGACGGCGTCGGGCTGAAAATCGGCTACGGCACCGTGATCCTTCCCGGCGAGTACGTCGTTTTCACGGACGACTTTTCCAGTTTCCGTTCGCTTTATCCCGGCGATCTTTTCGTCGGCGGACAGTATTCCGGCGGACTCAGTGGCGGTGGCGAATTGATCACGCTGTCGGATGACTCCGGAAACCTCGTCGACTCAGTCGAATATGACGATGTCGCACCGTGGCCGACCGAACCTGATGGCAACGGGTTCACGCTCGCGCTGATCGACCCGGCACTGGACAACAGCGTGGCGGCCAACTGGTCACCCAGTAACCAAATCAACGGCACGCCGGGGCTGGCCAATGACGCGCAGAACGTCTCGACGCTCGTGAAAATCTACGCGGCTGGATCGCTGGGCGACGAGATCGTGACGTTGCAGGTCGCCGGTCAACAGGTCGCGATCTTCGACCTTTCGAAGTTCGGCGGCAAAGCCAACGATCTGCTCAACCGCAACTTCGTTGAATTGCGTTGGGTCACGGACACGACCGTGGACCCTGCGGACGTTCGAGTCAGCTTTATCAACGACCGCTACGATCCGGCCAACGGAATTGATTCCAACGTCGCCATCGATCGCATCGAGATCTCGGGAACGGTGTACGAGACCGAAGCGCCGACAGTTTATTCGACGGGAACGTACGTCAATGGCGTGGGCATTTCTCCCGGCTTCCGGCTGAGCGAGATCCTGCACACCAACGGTTACTTCCAGTACAACGCCTGAGCGGCACGTTGTATTCCGAATCGGTCGACAGGAAAATGAAGGCATGTGAGCTAGCGATGCGGCGGCCATGAGGTGGCGGCAAATTGTGCGTCCGAGCCCTCATTCTGCCCCGTATTGTTCTGCCATTGCTCCTTCCCTGTCTGCCTCCATGAGAACACGAAGGGATGGCAGAATGATTCGGGGCAGAATGATACCAGCAGCGGCGGGCAGGCTGACGGCTAACGAATAAGCTGGTCATCGCCCCCGATCCGTCATTTATTGATCCTCGCAATGCCTTCAACAGGCATGCGGCCGGGAACCAGCTTGTCGATGGGCACTCTCGAATCATCTGATCTCGGTTTTCGTTGCCGGTCTCCGACCGCGACTGTGATCCAAGACTTTCCAGACTTGAGATCGGCGATCTCTTGATCCGAAAACAGCGACTCAAACCATCCATCTCGACTGGCGCTGCCAAGCCGGATTCCAGCCTCCTCGTTCGTCGTCCAAAGCATCAGCTCAGACGCGACGTTGCGATTAGCCGTTGCGACCGTCTTCCATTCATCTCCAATCATCCGTCCGTGCCAAGCGGTTCGTTTCGGTTTGGTTGCCGTGGCGGGAAGCTGCAGGTCGGCAAATTGATTGTGGACAATGAGATGGTCGGGAAAGCCGAAGTTTGCCACCGCTTCGGCCCCGGTTGCATCGAGACAGACGTACAAAACCGGCTCGTAGGTCGCGAGGTCCTTTCCATCAAGTCGGTCGATTAATTTCTTCAGACGTCCGGGCTTTGCCAGACGAACGTTGTATCTGATTTCTTGCTTCTCAAAGGAGACGATGTGCTCGTCTGCAGCAGGAAGAATCCACACCTCATGATCGCGTAGTTGCGTCTCCGAAAACGCCTCAATCAGCTCCATGGTCTCGGGTGGGTTCGCGTTGAAATACACCGCCTCCGAGCCGTTCACCCAGCGTGAATAGACACGGGAAGGGTGCCGAAACAGTCGAATCAGATTCGTCGGCCAATCGGGTGAAGCAACCGTCGCGTGGGGATGCTGGCTATCTGGACCAATTCGTTCGGTAGCCCATGCGTACGCGACACGCGTTGAGAGCAGCAGTCCGAAGAGGATCGCAAAAGCCAAAAGGTATCGTCGAGTCACTGAACTCTTCACTGCATTCTCCGGGGTTCATGCTGTCATAGACAGTCTTTGGTGCCCGCGACAAGCTCGATCGAGCCAACCGGGAAACGGTGGCTTCGATCGACAAGAAAATGGATGACAGGAAAATGGAGGCATGTGGGCTAACGATTCGGTGGCCATGATGTGACGGGAATTGTGTGTCCGAGCCCTCATTCTGCCCCATATTGTTCTGCCATTGCTCCTTCCCTGTCTGCCTCCATGAGAACACGAAGGGATGGCAGAATGATTCGGGGCAGAATGATACCAGCAGCGGCGGGCAGGCGGCCTGCGAACGAATCTGCAGGCGGTTCGCACCAACCCCCGCTTGTGGTTCGTTCCTTCCGTCATTTGTGGCACGCCCCTATGGCTGGACGCACAGGTCGATTCTAGATCTGGTGGAACTGTCGCAAGAAGTCCCGTTTCATGGATTTGAATTTTCGGTGGGTTTCGTGGAGAAGCTTGCGTGATCGGCACTGAAACGCAGGTGCCAGTATTCCCCAGTCTCCATTTCGGGCGAACAGGATCAAATAGTCGACGTTGCTACCCTGCCAGCAGTTCTGAATGTGCTGATTGTCACGAGTTGACGTAAAGGTCTTCACTTGCAGACGGTGGAAATTGGGGCCGTCAGAAATCAGTAGGTCCGTCTTGTGCCCATGGTCCAGCATTGGTGCGTAGACCTCCCAGCCATCACTCATCAGCCAACATGCAACCATGTTCTCGAACGAAACGTTCTTGAGCGTTTGGTGAGTCCGGGGTGGCGTTTTGGTTGTGCGGCGTGGCAATGGTCGAACGAATCAGGAAGGTTAAAAATGGGCCCCCAAAATAAATACCTTCCAATAGCCTCGGATGCAAAAAATCAAACGCCAAACACGTTGCCCACGATAGGTCGGCGCACTTACCGGATTCAAGTTGGTTCCATTCACCAAATCTGCGGGCAACGGCCGGCAAGATGCCGACGAACCAAATCGCAGACGGGTCGCGCAAATGCCGACTTGTGGCTGACACCATACATCAGGCCTTTCGATCAGCGACTGCGGCGACGCATGACCGTGACCATGCCGAGCAGAGCTAGCATCGCAACCGAACCCGGCTCGGGGATGGCGGATGGCGAAACGATGAAGGCCCAATCATCGGTTGCCAAGTTATTCGTGGCGGAAATCGCGACTTCCTTGATCGACTGTCCACTCGGCGCTTGATATCCGAAGAACGTGTCGTTGGCATTGAAGGACCCCGGAACGGTGTGCATCAACGACATGGTTGAATCATCTGAAAACGTGATCGTGAATTCCAAATCGTTGTCGCCACCATTCAGGCTTGTATTGAGATCTAACACGATCAGCCCGAACGTGGTCACGGCATCGCCGGTCGACATCCCAAGCTGATCGGTAACATCTTCGAAAACGAACCGGTTGAGGTACGGAGTCGGAAAAGGGTCAGGTGCACCGTTGAACAAGACTCGCCCACCGGACAGTGCGCCAGCCGTGCCAGTCCCTAGATTGCCGATCGACCAAGTCCGTTCGTCATTCCTCACATGAAGCGTCTTCGTTCCTCCAGCAAACGTCGCCTCCAATCGATTCGAGTCGGTGATGGTTCCATTGTCAAAGTCGATCACGCCACCTTGCCCGGCTGCAAAGGCGGATGCGACGTCAACGGAGACTTGCCCGGCTGTGTAAGCTGTCGCACTGATGTCTACGCTGTTTGCCTGAACCACATTCTCGTCAAACACGCCAACCGACACGATGCTTGCGTTCGCAATTGAGACAGTATTGACGGTGAATAAAACAACAGGAACAAATGCAAGAAGCTTGAGTTTCATCTGAAGGACTCTCCATCACAACGGGAAAAAATGCAGACAACCAATGCCAGACGCATCCTAACAAATTTCCTCAAGAACAGGCTGTCGGACCTATGGGGGCATCGCGAACGCGGAAAGGATGAATCGAAACGCATCGCCGACGAAAGTATCAAAGCGTGAGAACTCCAAGAGCCCCTTTCGCTCGTTCTTCGCAATCTCAAAATCAGTGGGCGGTTTATACGGATTCGGATCACTCATTCCTCAATTTCCCTCGCCTTGCCCAATGCGGACGCAATCAACCCTGCAGGCACCGAGACGATGCCGAGGCCGATCACGAGTAACAAGGTCGTGAAAACTTTGCCGCCCGGCGTGATCGGGTACACGTCCCCGTAACCGACGGTCGTCAGTGTTGCCACCGCCCACCACAGGGAATGAAATACCGAAGCAAACGCTTCGGGCTGGGCGTCATGTTCGAAGTGATGTATTCCGACCGCCGCCAGGTACAACAAAATCATGGCAACGAATCCGAACAAGATGAATTCTTCCCTCGCGATGACAAACGCTCGGTGAAAACGGGCGATCGCCCTGTTGTACCGCGCCAATTTCAGCACCCGGACCAACCGCATCAAACGGAACGCGCGAATCGCCCGCAGGTCAAACCCGAGTGACAGGTAGAACGGCATGATGGCCATCAGGTCGATGATGCCAAGAAAGCTTGCCGCGAACCGGATACCGCCCAGGTAGAAGCGAGCGATGTACTCGATCGTGAAAACCACCACGACAAAGATTTCCGCGCATCGGAGCCATGCTCGCGTACTCGATTTCAGGTCGGGAAGTGTCTCGATCGAAAACAGCACCAACGAAACGCAGATCAGAGCCTGCATGACGAGATCCAGCTTTCGAACGGTCTTCGATTTCAACGTCCCTTCCGTCGGCAATGATCACGTCATGCTTGCGGATCGCACACTGTCTCGTCGTGCGTTGCGTTCATCGCACAAAAAAAGCCGGGTCGAATCGACCCGGCAACTTGCCAGTGCAAAGCATCTGCTCCGCAGTACCCCCGGTAGGGCTCGAACAACCGACCGATTCCAGCCGTGACAAACGCGGGGGCGTGTCCGCGGTGTCGCCGGCGGTGTCATCGGCGCCGGAAGTTTCCGCCGACGCTTTGGACGATGACGACGGAACCGATCTTGCCGGGTTGATTCTGAAACGCCAAAGGCTGGCGGAGATCGCCAGACACGCCGCGGAGCTTTCCGATTCCGACTGGGCCTCTGTGGTGGCGTTCGCTTCCGAGTTGGCCCACGCGTCCGCATTGCCGCCGGGGGATGATCAGGGATGATGGGTTGCAGACAACCAGGTCGACGCGCCGGTGCGGTCCCTGAAAGTTGGGCGGGTCCTTCCGAGGGGGGCCCCCAGGGAGGCATTTGCCGGCGACCGGTCGACATTTTCGTACGCGCGGCGTGTTTTTTTGGGGTGGGTGGGTTGTTTGTTCGCTCGCCCCAGGGCCGCCGCCCATCACGAGGGGAAAGGATGCGTCGGGCAATCTTGAAGCGGTTGATGCAGGGCCGCCGGCTTATGGACATCGCCGTTGAACACCGGGTGCCGTATGCATTCGTCCAAGCGGTCGCAGCGGAAAGTGGCTTGAACTACGCCGGCCAACATCTCAGCGACGCTCAGCAACGAGAGGTGCGACGCCGACGGGAAAAGGCCGGCCAATCGATTCGCGAGATCGCCGCCGAAATGGGTTTGCCGAAATCGAAGATTGGTCGGTATTCGCGGCGTGTCTATCTGGATGAGGCCGCGGAGGGTGACCGCATTGGATTCACCGAGGCGGCCCGTCCCAAGCGGTGCCCCGTTCATGGACTTGTGAACGTCTGGCCGTGCGTCGCGTGTACCGCATTGGGGGCCGTTCGTGACTGAGTTGAGAAACCAAACGCGGAAACGGGCCGACATCGTTCGGGCGTTCGTCGTGGATACCGCCAAGCTTTACGTCGATTGCCACAACTTGGTGGCATCCAGTGGTACGGGTGGCATCGTGCCAGAAACCGAAACCCTATTCAGGATGGCCGCGATCGGCATACGCGACCCGTCCGCGACTTGGAACGGTGGCGACGTCACCGAATCGGACCGGCCCGAATACTTTCAAGCCCTTGGGGACTTCGCGACCAAACAAGCGAGGTTCTTGGCGAGCGTCGAAAACGTCGTTTCCCATCTGTCATCGCCGACGATGCCCGCGTCCGCCGGCTGGGCCGCAATGTTGGTCCGCGTCCGAGTGTTCCGTGAACTCTGGGCCTACCTCTCCAACCAAGACAATCGACTGTCCGCAATCTGCGACGCGTCGCAAGCTTCCACCCAACCCGCCGAGTAGCCACCCATGGCCCAAACGAAAATCGAGATCACCGCGGACGCTCAAAAAGCCGCCGCGGAATACGACAAGCTGACACGCAAACAGAACCAGCAGGAGGACGCCGCGAAGCAAACCGCCGCGACGTCACAGCAGACCGCCCGACAGACCGCCGCCGCACAAGAGGCCGCGGCGAACAAGGGCGCCGCGAGTTACAACCGAATCATCCGCGAACTCAAAAAGCAGGGTCCGGAGGGACGGGCCCAAGCCAAGGCGGTCGAGCAATACCTACGCGAGACCGGAACCGCCGGCCGTCGATCGATCGGCGAAATCATCGGCGAGTTGGAGAAGATCGACCCGGCCGCCGCCGCGAGTGCGTCCGCAATTCAAGACAACGTGGCCGCCGCCGCTAACACCTCCGCCAACAAACTCGCCCGCCTGGCAACGGAACTCGAAAAGCTGGGACCCGAGGGCAGAAAACAAGCTTCCGCCGTCCGCGGCTACCTCCAACGAACCGGGCAAGACGGCTCGCGATCAATCAAAGAAATCCTTGGCGAAATCGGGAAGATTGACGACGAAGCCGGCAAAGTCGCCAGAAAGGCCGGCGACGACTTCACGAAAGCTGGCAAGGCCGGCCAATCTGCGTTTGGATCCGGCATCCGGTCCCAACTGACTCAAATGGCAACGGCTTACATCTCGATCAACGCCGCCGCGAGCGTCTACCGACGAACCGTTGAGGCCGCGCGCGACGCACAACGCGAGTCCGTGGAAACGTTGCTCAACACGGCATCGGGCAATCAAAAGCTTTTGCAGGTCGCGACCGACGCCGAGGACTTCGAAAAGCTGACCGGCAAGGCCGACGAACTCGCCGCCAAATACGGAATCCTCCGCGAACACGCCCGCGAGCTGGTTTTCTCCGCCCGTTCGGAAGGGTTTGAAGAGCTGACCGACTTTATCGCCGCCAACGCCGGCAATCGTGTGATTGACGTACAGGCTCAATCGACGGTTGCCGGGCAAGTCCCCGCCCTTTTCCAAGACGAGGGTATCGGAGGACAGGAGGCAATCAACGCGGTTCTTGTCGGTGCAGCCAAGTCGCGTCTCAACTTCGAAGAGATCGCCCGAGCACTGCCAGCCGTCGCCGCGTCCGCCGCCCCGACCGAGGCATCGTTTGACGAATCGGTGGCGACGCTTTCCGTACTTGCCGGCAAATTCAAATCTGGCGAGACCGCCGGCGACCGTATCGCCGCGTTGGCCGCCAAACTGAATCTCGACACGGTCGACACCGACGGACGCAAAGCCCTTGCGGACCGTGGATTGATTGAAGCCGTCCAGGCTCTCAAAAATGACCTATCGGCCGAACAGCGGGCCGCGTTTTTGGGTGAGTCCAAGGAACTGAACGAAGCCTACAACGCGATTGCGGAGAACCTTGGCGAGATCCAAACGCGGACAAGCGAAATCAATGCAGCCCGCGCCGCGACGGGTACAGACCGATCAGCAACCGCGGTCAAGCGAGCAATTGCAGAAGCACGCCCCGACATCGTCGCCGCCCGCGACAAGATCGCCGCCGACAACCAGGCCGAAATCGAAGCCGAGCGGGCACTTGGAACCACCGAAGCCAAGCGACAGGCCGAACGGCAGCGGCAAAAGGCGAGAGAATACGCCCGCGGCGACAACGCCGTGACCGTCGAAGGGCGAGCAGCTGCACGAACCGCCACCGACACCGCGGCGGATGCGTTGGACGGGTTGATTGAGTCGACAGCGTTAAGCGATTTCCAAGCCCTGGCGGCCGACGCGGCCGACGCAAGACGCGACAAACGCAACTTCGGCGACATCGAATCTCAGCGAAGCCTTGAGGCTCTCACGTTTGGGGCCACGGCACTCGGCCGCCGGCGATCACAGGCCCGCCCCGGTGAACAGGTCCGGCTATCTCGAGACGAAACGCAAACCTACCTCTCGACACTCAGCGGGGAGACGATCGACCAAAGCCGAATCGACGACAACGTGATTCGGCAAGTGACCAACCAGGTCACGAGCGCTGCGTCTGAGACCGGCGGCCGATCGGCGATCCTGAACAATCCGATTGTCCAGTCGCTCAGCCACAAGCTTCTAGGTGCCGTCCCCTTCAACAACGTGGAGCGGCAGACGGCATTGAAGCAGATTCCAAGCCTTGAAGAGGCGTTTGCGTTCGGGGTTCCCAGCGTCGCCCCCCAGGCGATCAGCGCGGCCGCATCGTCCCCCGCGTCTGCTAACAACGAACTGACCGCCGCGATTCGAGAGCAAAACCAATTGCAGCGTGAGGCGATCGCCCTGCAACGCGAGACCGCCGACGCCAGCAAATCGACCGCCGACGCCACCCGGACCACGGCCGACGGTGTCTTGAGGACGGCCGACAACACCGAACGGCAGCCGGCCGACGCGTCCGCCGGGATCAACGCCGCGTCACGTCGCCGGATTCCCGACCCAATCTAAGACACAAGCCGACACACAAAGCGAACGTCGGAAAACAGAAAACAAACCGTTTGGGAACCGTTTTTTGGTGTGCTACCGTCCCCGGATCGATCCCCATTTACCCCGAGAATCCGAGGACAACATGAAAACCGCAACCATCCCGAACGATGCCCCAATCGGTCCCGACTGCCATGCAAACGCCCAATCGGTCCGGGTGCCGTTCGTGCTTATCGACGACATCGCCGGCCCCCTTTGGTATCCGCGTCCAATGTCGAGCGATGACGCCGCCCGGATGGCCGAGACGATCAACGCGTCTGGCGGAAACGCCCGCGTCGTCGACGTCGAAATCATCCTACCGCCGGCGGCCGACGTCGCCTCATTCGACAACGTCACCCCCGAGCCGCTACGCGTAACGCTCTGCGGCGAACCCCAACCCGATGAGCCATAGAGCCATGAGCAAGCCAAACGCAGCAGGAACCCGCGCCGACGCTGAGTTGCGAGCGGTCGAACAACTGGCTGAGCAAGCCGAGCGGTTTACCCGTTCGGTTGAAGCTTCCGCAGAATTGGACATCGAACTATTAGGCGGCATGGAGTCCGACATCTGGCGACGACTCGCAGAATTGGACCAAATCGGCGAACTGGCCCGCCGCACCGCGTCAAAGCTTCGCCGCGACGTGGCAGCGATACGGGGGCAGGCGTTACAATCCGCCGACACGTCCGACGACACAACGCGGGACACGTCCGCCGACAAAGCGGATTCCCGAAATTAACATGCCCGACAGCGACGCCCACCAACTTGAAACGATGCTTGCCATTGTTTCCCACGTCCCCTCCGCCGTTCCTTGGTTCGTGATTCCGATTGCGACACCGAATAGGGTTTTCGTCGCTGACCGCCGCGACGATGCGTCCCTGGCGATCACCGAAGCGATTGCCGGACATCACGGCCAAGTCTTGGCCAGCGACACGCGCGGCGATTGGGTGGGCGTGTTGTTGGACCCAGGCGAGACCGCCGCAACCGAGGCCGCCGGCAAACTCCGCGGCGCGTATGCGATGGGAACAACCGATGCGTCCGCCGATGATGACGACGGGCCGTTCTGAAGTATCCGCCATCGTTTCCCACGTCCCCTCCGCCGTTCCTTGGTTCGTGATTCCGATTGCGACACCGAATAGGGTTTTCGTCGCTGACCGCCGCGACGATGCGTCCCTGGCGATCACCGAAGCGATTGCCGAACATCACGGCCAAGTCTTGGCCAGCGACACGCGCAGCGATTGGGTGGGCGTGTTGTTGGACCCGGGCGAAACCGCCGCGACCGAGGCCGCGGGCAAACTCCGCGAGCCGTCCCCGAGTGAACCGCGACGCGTCGCAGAATGGCAACGCCGGCCGATCCTGAGAAAACATAGATTCCGACATAGTTTTTGTGTTGACACAGACCGGGACATACGACACAATAAGTATGTCGATCACAGGAACCCCACCGGAGTCAAAACTATGTCCAATCGTCCCCGCCCCCGAGCTTACTTCTACCGCAACGGTGTTGAACTGACCGGCCACGAAATGAACGGCCGTTGCGTCGAATCCTTCGGTGTCCCCAGTGGCACCATCCGCAACGCGGTTTGCTTCGAATCGGTCACCGTTCGAACCACTCGCGACGAGACGCTGACCGAAGCTGACTTTGGCGGCCCCGTGTCCGTCAAAGTTTGGTCCCCCGAGCAGCCGGCTACGTGGTTCGGTATCGCTTCGGTCGCCACGGTCGAACGCGTCAACGCCGACGCCCGCCAGATCGCCCGATAACCTCCCACCGCGTCCCCGGCCGCCGCTTGGCGGTCCGGGGGCTTTCCCTTTGGAGCTGCCACATGGCCAAGAAGAAAGCCGCCAAGGCCCCAACGGCCAAGCGTATCGACGTGTCCGCCTACGGCATCGACCTCCCCGGATTGATCGAGGAAATCCGCCCGCATGTCGAGGGGATGACTTACGAGCAAATCGGCGAACGGGCCGGACTTCCCCGCGGGAGCGTCTCGAACTACTTCAACGGCACCGCGAAGCCATCGCTTGGGGCCGTCGCCGCGTTGGCCCAGGCCGCCGGCGGTCGGGTTGTTGTGAAGTTTGAGCCGGCCCCACCTAAGCGAAGCGTGAAACGTCGGGCATAATCGCCCACGGGTAGGCGGGTAGCTCCCGCCGATCGGTCCGCCGGCTGGGCGTCGTTCCTGCGTCCGGCCGCCGGCCCGGCCCGTCACCCGAACAGGAACAAACGATGGCAACCTACAACGCCGCCGCCAACACGTGGCCCCAACTGGTCGAAAACGCTTTCGGGCACGCTGCGGAACTGCTTCAACGGATGATTGGGCTCGTCAGCGTCCCAGGCGTTCAATTCAACGCGTATCGGGAAAACACCACCACCGGCGAAAAGCACCCGCTTGCGATCGAAGAACGGGCCGCGATCATCCGCCGTGATTGGAGTCTCGCCCGTGCGGTGTTTGGCCAATGCTCTTTTGACTTTGACCGCCTCGCGCCGTTGATCGAATTTGCACGGGTTGAGCTTCCACCGATCGAGACCCCGCCACACTGGTTCCACACCGGTGCCGAGCGTTGCGAGCGTGACGGGCGCCAGTTTGCGACCAGCTGGGATGCACTCCGCGACGCCTTTGAATCGCTCGAGTATTGGGGCTACAGTCTCCCGGCCCATTTTGCGGCTGCGGTTGCTGTGTCCAGAAAGACGGAATCCGAGCGTGAAGCCGATGAGCTTGGCACATTGAAGTCTTGGGAGGCTCTGAGTCGGTCGCCGTCGCCTTTCCCGGTTGTAATTCAACAAGCAATTGCAAATCGATTGAGAGGCGAGCGCGTGTTGATTCTGAACAAGCTGGCAGGGGGCATAGATCGGCTGATTCCACCGCCCCCGTGTGACATCTTCGACGCGGTCGCGACGGAAATTCCGACCGAATGGGACGAGATTGATAGAGCCACTTGCAAGCTGACCGAGGAGCGAATCGGGGAATTCGAAAAACTGGATAGAAATTGCGTGGCTATGTTTGGACGCACCTTTGACCAATTGAAGGAACTTCGCAAACGACGGGCAGGTGGGCGGACGTCGCCCGATAAAACGCTTGGGATTGATGGGGCTGGGCAAATCTGGCGGAAGCGTACGGTAACGGCAAAGACGCTCTTCTACGTACGCGACACCATTACCCCACCAGCTGATGACGCCGATTGATAATCGGGGATTCCCCGATTCCCCGATTGGACACGGCGACCGTTCCCCTGAATGCTTGGAGCACTCTAGACGCACACGTAAGCGTCTCAAGTGACACGCATTTAAGGAACGACAAGCGACATGACAACAACATTGCCAATCGAAAAGAACGCGGCGATGCTCACCGTTGCCGATCTTGCTGAACGCTGGAAATGCAGCCAGCAGCACGCGCGGCACATGGTCGACTCTGGCCGCGCACCGTCCGGCGTGAAGCTAGGCCGACTCCGTCGATTCCCGCTCGGTGAAATCGAGCGTTGGGAAAGCGATGGTTGCCCCGACCTCAGAGCGCAAGCGTCGTGAATACCAAGGCCACACTTATTGAATCCGTCGCCCCTTCCGAGCTGGTCGACGCGATCACCGAAAAGGTTCTCAACGAGCTGCGTCCGATGCTTGAACAATCGGCTACGCCGCTGGCGGTCGATGGGGACGAAATGGCAAGGCTTGCCGGCGTGTCTCGCGTGACGATCGATCGAGCCGTCTCCGCGGGCAAAATCCCGAGCTTCACCGTCGGGCGTCTGCGTCGGTTCGAACCCGCAAAAGTCATCGCCGCAATGGCCGGCGAACAGTGAAAAAAGAGACGCTCGCCGGTGCGACCCGGCAAGCGTCATTTGGACAGGTCGAGAAGTGTCACCCATACGCCCGCCACACAAATCATGATCCAAGATTCGACACAACAAACAACCCCGCTTTTTGACTTTGGCGAAACTGCCGCCCGGTGCCGCGCGGCCGCCCACAAATCGGCGAAACCCTCGCGAGCTTCGCGCCGCGAAATGGTCGTCGAGTGGTTACGCCGACGCGGCACTGTGGGGGCTACACGCGAAGAGATCGCGGACCACTTTGGTTGGCCAGTTCAATCGGTATGTGGGCTTGCTGACAAGCTTCTGAAAGATGAGGAGGCCATGGAGCCCGGCGAGACTCGCCAAACGAAGTACCAAAGGGCGGCCGCGGTCATCGTTCTGCGGGAGTGCCTACGATGAAATCCCAGGCACCCACAAACCCCAAGTTCAAGAATCTGAAACGCCGGCTCGGACTGCCCGCCTACGCGGTCGTCGGGTTACTTGAGTCCGTCTGGATGCTTGCCGCCCAACACGCCGAAGATGGCGATCTTTCGAGGTTTTCCGATGATGAGATCCTTGGGTGTATTGAATGGGACAACGCCGACGTGAACGTCGTCGAAGTACTGGTTGAGTGCCGATGGCTCGATCGTGATGAAGGGCGGTTAACCGTGCATGACTGGGCGGAGCACTGCCCCAACTACGTGAAGGAGCGAGTGAAAAAACGCGAGCAGAGATCCAAGGGCAAAGGAGTGGGGGACGGGACACGCGGGACCATGTCCGGGGACTGTCCCCAGACTGTCCCCGGACGGTCGACCCCTACCCAACCGAACCCGACCCTACCCAACCAAACCAAACCAAACCCAACCAACTCTGGTCGGAATCCGGAATCCGACCAGATGAACAAAACAAACGAGGCTGCACTCCGACTTGCCGTAGAGGCATCGAAGGCATTGTCGCCAGCCAAGTTCAATGATCGCCAGTTGATCGCGAAAGCGGCCGTTATCGCGGTCGCTTCCCTTGATGAAAACTGGTTTCGCGTCGCGCTCGGTGGGGTAACCAAGACCAGCACCAAGAACCCATGTGGCAAGTTTCATACTTGCTGCCGAGATCATGCTGAGCGTCTGCACTCTAAGGACTTCGACCAGCTCGCCGCACAGGTCAACATTCCGAAAACCTTTTACAGTCGTCTCGAAAAGGAGATCGGAGGGAAGAAACGGCCGCGGGTCCCGACGTCGCCGCCCAAATCGCCACCGATCGAAAGGGCGTCAACTTCCCAGACGGAAATGAACCGCCGCCGGAATGAAATCGAGCAGCAGCTACTCAAAGTTGGTTGAATCGAAATCCGCCGACGCGTCCGCCCACGCTATCGGGGCATGATAACGATGCGACCTTTCCCCGAATCCCCTACACTGACCGTGCGACGGCTAGGCCCGTACAGCCGAAAACCGGGCATCATCACCCGGCCCGCCGTCGCCTTTCCTACCTTGATGACGTGAAGGATGAATCACGATGGCAAGTCTGAGAAAAGAGACCGACCGCAACCGAACCGGCTGGCGGTTGCAGTTTCGACAGAACGGCAAACGCCGTTCGCTTTGGCTGGGACCGATGAGCAAACGAGCGGCCGAGGGTGTCAAGCGACACGTCGATGAGCTTTCCCGAGCGTCGGACGCAAACGTCGCCCCTGACGCTGAGTCCGTGAAGTGGGCCCAGGGCGTCGATAACCGGATCCACGCAACGTTGGCCAAGTGGGCCTTGGTCGAGAGCCGCGAGCCGGTTTCCGCAGACCTCAAACTCTGTGGGGCTTTCTTCGAGCACTACATTTCGAGCCGCACAGACCTCAAGCCGCCGACGCTCAACAAATACCGACAGGCCGCCCAGTGGTTCAAAACCAAGTTTGGAGCCGACCGCCGGCTATCCGCAATCACAGCCGCGGACTTCGAAGGGTGGCTTCGCTGGATGACCGATGGGCGTCTGTCACAGTCATCGGCCAACAAACACGCCAAGCGAGTCAAACGGATGTTTCGCGAGGCGGTCAAGGCAAGGCTTTTGTATGAGAGTCCGGCGGAAGAGACGCGGATCGGAGGGGAGCACAACGCCGATCGACAGCACTACGTCACCCCGGCCGACGCTCGCGCGGTCCTGGCCAAGTGTGATACCGAGTGGAAAGTGATTTTCGGCCTCTGCCGATACGCCGGCTTCCGATGCCCTACCGAGGTGCTCGCGTTGACTTGGGGCGATGTTCACTGGGACGAACAGCGTCTCCGAATCGACAGCGTCAAAACCGGGCTTCGCTTCTGTCCGATCTTCCCCGAGCTCCGACCGTTGCTTAAGGCCGCACAGAAGAAGAGCGGCAACAGTGCGGTCTACGTTGTGAATCGATACCGCGGCATCGAAACGAATCTTCGCACTCAGTTAGGCCGAATCATCGAAGCCGCCGGGCTCGCACCATGGCCCAAGACGTTCGTGAATCTTAGGGCGAGTTGTCGGACCGATCTTGAAGAGAGGTTTGCCGGGCATGTCATCGATAAGTGGCTGGGCCATTCGTCGACCATAGCGCGAAAACATTACCTCCAAGTGACCGACGCACACTGGCAACGAGCCGTTACCGAACCAAGTCACCCACAACAAAATGACACCGCCGAATCTGGCGGTGTCGTGGGCGGTGTCATCGGTGCAGATCCAAGGGACTGCCAGACGAATCAGGAGGGCGAGAAACCTTGCAAAAACCAACGAAAGAGGCCTAGGAATCATTCTCAGATACCTAGGCCTATACCCCCGGTAGGGCTCGAACCTACGACCCACGGATTAAGAGTCCGTTGCTCTACCAACTGAGCTACAAGGGCTTAAGCGTTTTTCAAGTGCTTGCTACAACCGGACTACAACGGTTAGCCTGTTTTAACACGCAAAACACATGGAAAACAGCCTGGATGACGCATTTTCGCCATTTTCGGCCGTCACCTCCTCGCTTTTGGGCAGCTCGGCGATGACGAGGGAAGTTGTAGCAAATGGTTCTCGGAAACGAAAGCCTTCGAAACCAGAAAAACCGTATCCGGATTTCCCTCTCACCGCCCACGCCGCGTCAAACGCGGCGAATCCCAAGCAGTGCCGGCCATTCCCACCAAGCACCGGACGGGGCCTTCCGAGGGGGCGGGGGTGGCCGTCGCGGGTTCCGCCTCGAACACCTCGAGCTGGCATGTGCGAAAAAGTTTGTCACCACCCCTTTTGAAATCCCAGACGGCCTGCCCACCTCATGCGATCAGGCACCTCCCCTGTGACGCGTCGGTGAACGCCACCCCAGCGACCTGGCGGACAGAGAAACTCGCCGCGGTTGGTCCAACCTCCGCAGGTTGTAGCCGATAGAGAAGAGTTGCTTTGCGTCGGCGTCCGTTCCCTTGTTCTGCCCCAATCGAGCGAAAACCGACGCCAGTTGACAGCACCCATTTTCCTTTTCGTGTGTTTAGCCTGTTTCGTGGTTCCCTCTCCTGCGATGATCTCAGCATCGTCCAAAACCTGACATTCAGGCTGCGATTGGTGCGCTCGAAGCGCGCCCCACGGATTTAGTTCGACCTCTGTTTCCTGGGATTCGCTTCTGATGTCATGGTTCGATCGGTTCGCGGTCGACCGGGCCGAACGAAAAGAACCGATGGCTGAAAGAGTGGCCGCTCAGTGTTTGCCGATCCCAACGGAATCGATGGAACGTATTTGGCTGGTTGGGCAATGTGTCTTAGGCCCGGAGGGCCGGTAGAGTGTCTGCCGGTGGTGTCAGCCACCGGGGATGGATTCCATACAACGCTCAAGGCCCAGCGGGCCGACACAGTATTCGGGGTTTGATCGCTCCCGGACGGCCAAGAGAACGATTGTGCCGGCCCTTCAGGCCTTTGTACTTCAATGCACTGAACGCCGGTGGCTGACACCACCGGCAAACACTGTGCCAGCCCTCCGGGCTTCATCGTGACTGTCCAGCGAAGACAGGTCTGAGCCAGACACTTCGATTTCCCTCGGCGATTCCAATCGAGTACATTGGCAACCAACGATGATGGTTCAAATTATCGTCGTGGCCGATCCGCGTAAACCAAGTGGTGCACCGCAGTCGGCGAGTCGAGTTCGTATTTGAGTTCCGGTCGATCGCGCCGACGCGGTGGCCACTGCCGTTCTGCTTACAGAGTAACTGTGATCTTTTATGTCGAGTCGCTTTTATTCCTTTGTCGGCGGCAGCACTGGACGTTGGTCCGTGACCGGCGTCTCGTACGTAGCGGGGGAACCCATCTCGCCTGTAGATCGGCTTAACATCCAAAACGCGAACACACTTCAACTACCCGAAGGTGCGGAATGGATCCTTCGAGGCGTCACAAGCAACCATCGTTACACCACCAAAGACGAACTCGAATCGTTGAGCCAGGTGCAACCGCAACTGAACCGCGAACACGCAACCTGCGCCGCATTGATTCCAATCAAGAAACGTTCGGACTGGTGGGATCTGCCCCAGGACACCCGCCGAGACATCTTTGAATCTCAATCGCGCCACACGACGATTGGCATGAAATACTTACCAGCAGTCGCTAGGCGGTTGCATCATTGTCGTGATCTTGGAGAACCATTTGATTTCCTGACTTGGTTTGAATTTGCGCCCAGTGACTCCAGTGCGTTCGACGATTTGGTGGCGGCACTTCGCGAAAGCGCAGAATGGACTTTTGTCGAACGAGAAGTCGACATACGTTTGACCCGTATTTCCACAGAATAGGGCAGAACCAGCGCGCGCACCGGAAGACGCGAGTCAGAGGGTATTGAAGTGGAAAACCGTTTGCGCGTACCCGGTGACGCGTGTCGTTCACGCTGCTAACCGACGCCTGACAACAGTGCCAATTTCTGTTTCGTGTGATTGGCCTGTTTCGTGGTTCCCTCTCTTCCCCGGTTCTCAGCGTCGTCCAACGCCTGACATCTCGACTGCGATTGGTGCGCTCGAATTGCGCCCATCCGATTTCATCAGGCCTCTGTTTCCTGGAGACCGCGTCTGGTATTACGATTTGATCGGTGCGCTGACGTACTTGCTGGAAGGGGCTCACGCAAAGTCGCCAAGCCGCAAAGATTTGCCCCCGCTCCTTTGCGGCTTGGCGTCTTTGCGTGATTCTTGTCTCACTTGGTGCACGTCGACTCGGCCGAAGTCGGCAAACCGACGCCTGTCGCATGCAACACTGAAAACCGACGCCTGACGCGTTGACTGCTGAGTGGGAAGCTCGATTTCCCTCGATGATTCCGATCGAGTACATTGGCAGCCAACGATGATGGCTCAAACTGTCGTCGTGGCCGATCCGCGTGAACCGAGTGGTGCACCGCAGTCGGCGAGTTGAGTTTGTATTTGAGTTCCGGTCCATCGCGCCGAGGCGTTGACCACCGACGTTACGCCCATGGGGCATTTCGAACAATGCAAAGCGACTTACTGCAGTTCTCGACACGACATCTGCTCATCGTTACCGCCGTGATCGCCGTCCACTTCGGGGGAAGGGCTTCTGGCATCGCAAACGGTTCACCGGAATACGAACTCTTCATTCCACTCGCAGTCGCTTCGTTGGTGGCGTGCTACCTTGGCTGGATGCGACATCCTCTCGGTACTTCGAGCGTATGGGCGGCCGCCATGGCGATTCTATCGTGTGGTGCCTTGTCGGCTGAGGTTGCGTTTGGAGTCGCTCCAACTGGGTTCTTGCGATCGTTGCCGATCAATTGGTTCGCAGTCACACTCGTCGCGATGCTATGCTGGTTGTCCGGTGTCGCTTTGTCCTTTGCGGCTATGCGGATACACCGTTTTTCCCTTCGCATACTTTTTCGCCCATAGCGACTGGATCGGCGAACCATGTGTTGCACCGACGGACTCAAAAACAATTTTCCTGATGGTGGCCTTTTCGTTCGTCCTCGGTGACCACCAACGTTCTGCATTCGAAAAGGAAATTGAATGGATACTGAAACTTTCACCGAAGAGGCGGTGCCAGTTGGGCGGCAGTTGAATGAGCTCGTGGACTCACCCCAGGGGACAACGATGCCCCGTCATCTCTCCGCAATCCTCGACAATCTTGTTTCAATGTTATTGGCAGTGTTGGCGGCAGCAAGAATCATTTGGTCGCGAGACAAACAGCGATTTGGCGACCGTGTTGACGGCACTGTCGTGGTGTTTCGTTGACGGTTTCCGATTGTAGATACGCAGAACCATCGTCTTGATCTCTTGTGGTCCATCGAGTGATCCGCAGACGCATGACTCCCCCGTCATTTGCGTCGTGTGGTCCGCGGTGTTTTCTTTATTGAAAGAAGAATCCGACCGAACACACGACGCGCGGTTCCTCGGGAGTCGAGCGGCTTTGGATCTTGGAAGTGCACCCATGAGATCGAGACGCCGTTACCAGCACAACGCTGATGAACTGCGGCCAGGAGATTCGGGAAGCGGACGATGGGGAGAAAGTGGCAGCGATCACAGCAAGCACTCTGTCAGCCCGCTGGGCTTTCGCATCCCGGGGTGAGACCAAGCCGATTCGCTTGTTCCCAGAACCATGGGATGGATGTGCATGGCTGGTGGGCAAATCTGGGAGTTGGCTGATGGTGCTAGGCCTGTTCTGCGAGCACTGTGGCAGCGACTCGCTGACACCGATCGATGAGATTGGCAAACCGTCGTGGACGGACGCTCTTCGCACCAGCAGTGAAGCGTGTCCGGGCTGGTATCGCAACCCAATTCGAGTTCGCCTGGAACGAAAACGCTGGCACGCACGGCCAGGATCCGTTCTAATCGAGTCCCAAAACAGGCCTACGTGAAGGCTGACAAAGTTCTGACACACGATCTATCCCCGTTCCTCCGCACGCGCGGATAGATCGCGATTCGTTCGCCGACATCGATCATGAGACGCATTGCCATGTTCGCCGTGTTCGCCGCCATACTACGGGGGATCGGGGTGTCGTGGCTCGACATCGGAGTCGCCGGCGTACTCGTTTTAGTGCTCACCCAGTGTTCGATTGCCATCCAAAGTTGGGTAGAACGGCGAACGGGGCGACAAACCAAGCCGAATTCGGAGGCATTTGACGCCTTGTATTTTCTCATCGCAGCGGGAATCGGTTTGCCTCCAATCTTCCTCTTTCCTAACTTGCATCCGTTTGCCTACATCGCGATCGTATTAATAGGTGCCGCGATAGCCAACGCTCTGGCAATTGCGTTCTTTGGAGAACACGTTCGGGGCGTTGAAACGCGCAATGAACCACCCAGCAACGTTGAATGAATCTAAGAACGGCGAACCAGACGATGCCTGTGCGTCGCCGAGTCGAGTCAACTGAAGTGGTCAGTCTTTCGCGGCGACCACGTGATCGTTATCGTTCTACACACTGAAGAATGAAACCTTTTTGCCAGCATTGCAGCACTCGCTACGGCGAGCTTCTTCGCAGTGACCGATGGCGCGGGTTCCGTTGCGAGACATGCAACACGGAGTCCTGTGAACTCTGTGTCGTCAGCGAGGACTTAGGCAACCACATCGCGTTTCTGCGGTGTCCAAGTTGTGGCGGCGATTCACTGGACGATCTCGATCTACATGATCGGCACTCGATCTTCACGTCAACGGAGCAGCTGACGTCATTGGATATTGGAATTGCCCTCCCCTGGATAACTTGGTCTGTTTATCCGCGCCGGACCGAAGCACTCATTCAAAAATCTCTGCCAAGACTGTCTGACTACGGACCACGGTTCGCTTTGCTGGACGAAAACGAACCAAAAGTACGGGCATACCTGGCACAGGCGTTCCCTGATCGTTTCAACTGCGACACTCCACAGGGATCGGGGGCACTGATTTGGATCGCGGATGGGAAACCGATACAATGTTCTGGCGGACCGAACGTGACCGAGTACGAGATACTCAAAACGTCGCGCTCTTTGTGGGCCGCCGTAACGGATTAGGTGCGAACCATCGGGGCCAACGGAGCCGGGCTTGCACGGTTTCGTGATCTGGTGCTACCCACCAAACCGGGACAACAACGAAGGCCAACGCTCCCGCTAGCAAGTCAGCAGGCGGGACGCACAGATCACACGTGGTGGGTGGCACGATTCATTCACGCCGTTCGGCAAATTCATTCGTGCCGTTCGTGGACAATACCCTTCTCCGCAGGTTCCGTGAATGCTCAACGCCTGACATCTCGCCTGCCATTGGTGCGCCCGAACAGGCCCACCGGAATTCACCAGACCTCTGTTTTCTAGGGATCGTTCCTGATGTCCATCGTTCGGTCGATTCGGCCGAAGTAGACAAACCGACGCCTGACGCGACGATTGCTAATTGCGAGACTCGATTTCCTTCTGCGATTCCAGTCGGGTACATTGGCAACCAGCGATGATGCTCAAACTGTCGTCGTGGCTGATCCGCGTGAACCACGTGGTGTACCCCAGTCGGTGAGTCGAGTTTGTGCTTGAGTTCAGGTCAATCGCGCTGCCCCGGTGACCACAGGACGTTCGTCGAAACCAGAATGATGCTTAGGTGCGAATGAATGCAACTCTCGCCACCTTTCACCGATGCCGAGATTACGCTTCGCGAATTCCTCGGCCGCGAGAGGCTCCCCGATACACTGCGATGGATCTGGCGTGACTCGATCATTTCTCGCCGTGGTTCAGGGACGAAGCGTCGTGCAAATCGCCGGATTTTCATTGATGCAACGCGGCTCGCGAATCTCACCGAGGTCAAGCGTTACTACGATGCGGGTGTGAGACAGGGACTCGGGCTTGCGCTAAGCGTGTTCTGCTTGGCTGGCGGATGGTCGTGTTGCTATGTTGATGTGCCAGAGGACGATCTCGCTGCCGAGTATCGGATGATGACATCTCTACGATGCAGCATCCCCACGCCCATTCCTGTCGCCAAACTGATAACGTCGCGGATCGTGGCAGGCTGCTTGTGAACATTCATTCATGTTCCGTCTCACGCTTGTATGACAAATTCGGTGCCAACCCGTTCAATCGCATTGTCTTTCGCGAATCGGATCGACGGTCAATCGCAGGTTTTGCCGTAACCGGTTCGCACGGGTACAATGGCTTGTCGTCGGTGATCGTCACCGATTCGGTGATTCAAACGCACTCAGCGAACCATGGTTGGGCCGGAGCGGCGGCAGCGCTTTGGCAAGTGGTTCGTCTCGGGTCGCCGCCCGGTCAACCCAGACGTTCTTCCATTGATTGTTTGACCACAGCAGATGCAACGTCGGAAAAGAAACTTCGCTGAGTTTGTCTGTTCTCGACCGCAGATGTGGACTGTTGAAGAATCGCTTCCCGAAGTGATCGCGTTCCTTTCCGGCGTCGATTATGCGAGGCGGGTTGCCACTCCCGAAGGCGATACCTACGACGGTGGTTCACCCAGGGCTCTTCTCGATTGGCTGACCGCTGAGTTTTCGCTTCCTGGGATGGCTGCAAACGCGAACTGGATTGCTGGTTTGCGCGACCGTTACGGAACGGATGAGGCCGCGTTGGACGCGATGCGAGAGTATGCGAAAAGCCTGCCTGCCGACGTGGATAGACAATTCGAGATCGGAGCCGCTGAATGAAGGCGGAACCATGTCGTGCACCAAAGGGCGGTTCGCGCGGTTTTGCAAATGAAAAATCTAATGTCTGTCCTCGGTAACGGCCACTACTCTGTCCCCAGGTACCTATAGGTGCATGATGAAGCGACTTCGTTTTTCACTCTGTCATCTGATGTTGGCAGTCGTACTACCGGCCGCCGCGATTGGGATCGCCGTTCAGAGTTCACATTCGTCACGAAGGTTGGGTGACGTTGAAAAGCGTCTTTCCGAAACGTAAAGGATTCTCTATGCAGTGGCCATGCCGCGTTATCCGAGGGCGCGTGCCGTGGTAACCATGCCGGATGGTCGGCAAGGAGGAAGCCCATTGTTGCAGATGACATCAGCCCGCCTAGAGAACCACGACCGTCGGATGATGACCCATTGGAGTGGGCCAAAGGAATGGGGCGATGCATCGTCCGGAGGTTACTTTTGGCGATACATTGGCTCGGAGGGTGATCGAGACATTTACGAGTTTGTCGTCGTCTTTGGGCAGCGATTGCCAGCAGAGCCAGACGAACGTGCCAAGTCTGCAGTCGTCCGATACGTTTCGTTTCGGAACGCTCCTCTTGATGTCATTTCCGAACACGGATTTTCGATTGCCGTTGCCCCTTGACTCGCACCGAGCGACAGAACCAGGCGGTGAACCGAAGCCGCCGACGACGTGTTTTCTCTAATCGTAGATTTATGACGGCGACTCGGTTGCCGCCGTCGTTTGCGCTGCCGACCGACGCCAGATGCGCCGCGGCAAATTCATTCGTGCCATTCGTGCCATTCGTGGACAGAACCCTTCTCCGCTGGTTCCGTGAATGCTCAATGCCTGAGATCTCGCCTGGGATTGGTGCGCCCGAAAACGCCCACCTGAATTCATCGGACCTCTGTTTCCTAGGGTTCGCTCCTAATATGCATCGTTCGATCGCTGCCCGGTTGACTTGGCCGAACGAGGCAAACCGACGCCTGACGCGCCGACTTCTGATTGGAAGACTCCTTTTCCCTCGGCGATTTCAATCGGTTACATTGGCAATCAGCGATGATCGCTCAAGCTGTCGTTGCGGCCGATCCGCGTGTACCAAGTGGTGTACCTCAGTCGGCGAGTCGAGTTTGTATTTGAGTTCCGGTCCATCGCGCCGACGCGGTGACCGCAGGACGTTCGTTCGACTACCCAGCCTTTGATTGATTCCAGATGGACCGTTTCTCCGGATGTGCTGTTCTGATCGGAACCGCAATAATTATCTGCGGTTGTTTCTACGCGATTGCGTTGCACAATCCCGGCGGACCACCACCTATGGCACCGATCCGTCAGCGTGCGGACTCGATTGCGCGATGGTCTTGCGGAATCGGTGCGGCGGTCGCAATCGGCTATCCGCTGGTCGCAATATCCCTTCGTTTTCGTAGACGCCGATCCCCAAGAGTTTAGAAGTGTAATTTATCTACCGCATGACGATTCAGAAAGGATTGTTTTTCGGCCCCTTGTCAAGTTTTACAAGGCGGCCGAAGCGGCCGTTTTGACGGACGAATGCATCGCTGATTTTCACCGTGACACTTCGCCATCTTTCCCAGACCAAGAGTTACTTCGCGATGCAATCGTTGATTTGCTCAACTCCGGACACGAAGAGTTGGTGCCTCTGTTTGTCCAGGGAGATGACTTAGGGGACAATGATCCCGTTGGGCGGCTCGTTGACCACGAGGAAGGCATTTATCGTGAATGTGTCGCTCAGCGAATGATTTCCCAACCGAATCCGAATCTAATGAAATACGCAGAGCGATGTGCCGCCGATCATCATCCAATTGTATGGCGACCAGGGCTCCGGGCTCTTGCTGCAATCAGAGCGATACTTCCAGAGCGAAGGACAGGATGACAATCGAATGCATGATAAAAAGCATGCGAGCGGCGAGGGCAGACTGGTTGAAGTGGTTGGTTTTTCGTCACCGCCGCATGGTTTCCACCGTGATGCGAAACGCTGCAAGGATACAACGATGAGCAAAAGCGTCTTTCGTACGTTTGTCGTTGTGCTCTGCATGTCGATCGGTTGTTCCTGCTCAACTTCCTCATCCGAGCAAACTGATATTCAAGCGATAGCGTGGGAGTCGTTTACCTGGAAAGAGATGGAACGTCTTGTTGGCGAAGGAGATTCTGTACTTCTGTTTTGCCATCCGACGTCTGCCGTTCCCGACGATTATCAGTTTGAAGAATTCGATGATCCACGATTGATAGGCCTCTACAGCCAGGGTGAATTCGTTGCACGGACGCTTAAGTACTCTGACTGGGAAGGCAACGAGATCCGTACGGTCTTCAAACGCGTTGGCCACACGAAATATCCAATGGTCATACTTTTTCGTCCCAACCGCGAACCGCTCCGAATCGATGTGTTGGTTGTCGACCAGTGGCTGGAGGAAATTGCTTCCAATCGCCGATGATGTTGTCGTGTGATGGCTGACATCGAATCAGCTTTCAGGAAGCTGGTTGAGGGGCTCTGGCGAACACAAGTCGAGTCGAATGCCACTCCGGTTGACGATCACACCGGAAAAGCACGACCAGGTGTACTGGACGTTGGTGACATGCTTGTTGAACAGTAACAGCCCGTCCGAGTTAATTTCACCGCTCAAAAACCCCATCAAGCTTGGCTGCATTCGGTCGAGCCGTCTCGCCGCTGTTGAACGAGTCCTTGTTTCAAGCAATCACACTTACAATCGTCGTCAGGTCCGAGGAACAACGTGCTGAACTTCGAGAAGCCATCCACTGCACTGCAAACCGAGCCTAAGGAGGCTGTGTGAAGTACAGCCTGCTATTCTCATTACTGGCAGTAGCGATTGCAGGCTTTGCAATTCGCACGGGTTCCTGGTCATGGATCCTGTTGTACCCGGCGTTTTCGTTTGGCATGGTTGGAGCAAGTTATCTGCTTTCCATGCCGGGGATCTTTGGGAAGCAGCCCAATGGATCGCGTTCGGCGGGGGTGATGCTTGGATGGCTCTGGAAATTGAGCCCGGTGCACTGGATGGCGTTGAAGGCACGGTGGAGTACTCGCAGCCGTTCATGATGTTGGGGGAGAGTGACGAAAACCCTTTGTGATCAGCGACTTAAAAATTGCACGACCTCCAAGACATTGGGAAGTTTTTGATCGCACACGTCAGACGGCTTCAGAGATTTTCGGGTTTGCCGAAGGATTGACCGGTGGCGTGCGTTTTGCCCGGGTCCGCGGCGGTGGTGATGGCAGTGCGTTGAGCATCCCCGTCGCCTTGGCCCACGTCTCGGCCTCCTCGGCCGCCGGCTGACTCCGCGCCGTGATGCCTCCGCCCACCGGGATCTGCAGTCGGCCGGCCGTTGCCGTGATCGTGCGGATCAGGATGTTGAAGTCCGCGGCGCCTCCGCAGCTGAAATAGCCCATCGATCCGCAATACGGACCACGCGGATGCGGCTCCAGTTCCGCAATCGTTTTCATCGCTTCGATCTTCGGCGCCCCGGTCACGCTGCCGCCCGGAAAACAGGCCCTCACGACATCCACCGCGTCGACGCCGTCCACCAAGTCGCCTTCGACGACCGAGACGAGGTGTTGCACAAATTGATATCGCTCGATCTCACAGAGCCGACTGACGACGACGCTTTCGTCCCGACAGACGCGAGACAGATCGTTCCGCATCAGGTCGACAATCATCACGTTTTCGGCGCGGTCTTTTTCGCTGGCCAGCAACGTGGCGGCCAGGTCCGCATCGGCGGCCTCGTCGCCCGTGCGGGGAACGGTCCCCTTGATCGGACGTGTTTCGACATGACGATCGCGGAGCTGTAAAAACCCTTCCGGCGACGAACTGAGCACCTGAAAGTCACCTCCGTCGTAGTACCCGGCAAACGGTGCCGGATTGGCGCTGCGGAGCCGTAGGTACAACGCGGCTGAGTCGAGCGACGAAGCCGTCGTCAGACGCTGGGCCAAGTTGACTTGAAATGAATCGCCGCCGCGAATCCGCTCGACGATGTCCGCGACCGACGCCCGAAACGCTTCACCGGTGAAATTACTGATCACGTCGCCCGGGGCGTCAGGCAACGCGTCGAAACGGTGAACCGGTGGCGGCGACGGACGACCGGACGCCACCGTGGAAATCAAGTCACAGATCTGGTCGGCGCGTTCGCTCGCGGATCGAAACCGACGTGATGCGGCCGATGCCGGAGACGACGCGGCACCAGGGGCTAAATCTTCCGCCGTGAAACCCTGGCAGATCAACCAGGACCGGTTCTCGAAATGGTCGATCGCGATGGTCCAATCAAACACGCCGAACGACATCGCCGGGGTCGGCAAGTCGTTTTCTTGATGCAGATGGCACTCCGCCAACTCCTCCGGCTCCAACCAGCGGGCCGCTTCGTAACCGATCACGCCCACCAACCCGCCTTGAAACGGGGGCAACGAAGCGTCGAAGGTGTCGGGCAAGGCGTCAACCCAGCGCGACAACTCGGGCCAAGGGTTCGGCTGGTCCGGGAACACACTCAGCCGCTTGAGCGGGTCCGCGGACAAGAACGAGTACCGGGACAGCCGCCGCACCACTTCGTCGACCGGCCCTTGCACGGTTGCCGAATCCAGCCACACGCGTCCGGGCAGCCCGGACAGCGCCTGGAAGAGATCGGCCACGTCGAGATCCGATGCGATCGGACGCACGACGGGCGGACGGCTCAGTTCAGGACGCGTTGTCACGAAAATGGCGAGGTGGACGAAAGGAGACGGACAGGCGGGCGGATCGTAGCTTGACTCTCGGTCGGGCGGCGCTCAACCGCAAATGTGGGTTGGGGACGCAAATGGCGGCTGGAGGGATAGGCAGAACGATGGGGGCAGAACGATGGGGGCAGAACGATGGGGGCAAAACGATGGGGGCAGAATGA
>CP036432.1:6710974-6760132 GCA_007753675.1 Stieleria magnilauensis | reverse complement strand
GCAGCTACCCACGCATAGCCCACCCGCGGCGCCAAAAGACAACGAAATTCCAGAAGTCACTTCGAAGAAAAAAACAGCAGCCCGATGATATACCACCCGAATGACCACAAAGTAGGTGGCATTGGGCTAACGCCACCGGCAAGCATTGTGCCAGCCCTCCGGGCTTCATCGCGAACAAACATAGAAAACGTTAGAGTCAGCAGGTTTCGACATGGTCGGCCAAACGCTACTCGCCGATACCGATGTCCAATCCGTGTGCCTCGTACACGAGATCGGCTTCCCTTGCTTGGTGGTGTTTCAGGGAGGTGAGTAGCCAGGTGACCCGCTGGCGGATGTCAGCATAGTCGATCGACTCGCCTTCGCCCTGAGATCGCAGATGCTCGATCGTGGCATCGCAGCGCCGCACCATCTCGTCAAATTCCTGTTGCAGACGATCGACGCGGTGGTAGTACTTGCCGCCCGCCGTTTTTAATTCTGCAATCAAGCCGCCGGCAGATTCCCCGCGCTGGCTCGCTTCGCCGAGCGACGCGCGCAGCAAGCTGAGGGACTGTTGAACCGCGTCCTTCCAATCATGCTCGCGTCCCGGTGCGGGGGCCGTCAAACACGCCTCGGTTCGGTGGCTGGCCATCAGGATCCTGACCCGTTCGCTACGCCCCTCCTCCAGCGACGCTTCCTGCAACTCCGGCAGACGATGACGACTCGGTCGTTGTGTCCCGTTTGACTTGGACATGGAACTGTTCAGATTGGTGGGTGACGATGTTACGCTCGGGGCAAGTGCGAAGGGCGTCCACTTCGTATCAACGAGTTCGCCGAGCAATTTTTGTGCCGAAGACGGATTCGCGTTCGGCCCCGAGGTTGACCGACAGACGCCAGCAAATCACGTCAAGTTGACTTCATCAACGGCGGCCGACATGACAAAATGTCCGATGAACTTGACACCACGCCAAGGCGTACCACGCCTTACCCGGCAGCGTCTGTGGCCCCCTCGAGGATCTCGCCCCCAACATGACCGAACAACGAGCCTGGAAAATTCTGATTGTCGATGACGACGCGGACAGCCGCGCGTCGACGGCGCAGTGGCTCCAGCGGCGCGGCTACAACCCGGTGACGGTCGCCGATGGCGAGTCGGCGATGGAGATGATCGAAGAGGGCGTGGCGGTGGTCGTCACCGATCTGAAGATGCCCAAGACCGACGGACTGGCACTGTTGGACGTTGCCAAACGAAAAGCCCCTCACGCCATCGTCATCGTCGTCTCCGGGGTCGAAAGCGTCAACGCGGCCATCGCGGCGCTCAAAGCGGGCGCCGACGATTTTTTGCCCAAGCCCGTGAACTTGAATGAACTGACCGAGCGGATCGAATCGTCGCTGCGCCGCCGCGCGATGGCCGAACAGATCGCGGAACTCCAGTCCCAGCTGACCCAGCAACGTGGCCTGGACAACATGATCGGCACCAGCGCTTCGATCCGCGCCCTGTTCGAAAAAATCCGGCTCGTCGCGGACACGAAAAGCACAGTGTTGATCACGGGAGAAAGCGGCACCGGGAAGGAGCTGGTCGCTCGCTCGATCCACCGACTCAGCCGCCGCGCCGCCAAACCACTGATCGCGGTCAACTGTGCCGCGCTCCCGGAATCGCTCGTCGAGAGCGAACTGTTTGGCCACAAGAAGGGGGCGTTTACCGGCGCCACCGCCGACCGCAAGGGCCTGTTCGAAACGGCCGGCGGCGGGACCCTTTTTGTGGACGAGATCGGTGAACTGGACCTGTCGCTGCAAGCGAAATTCTTGCGGGCGCTGGAGAACCGGACGGTCATGCCGATCGGCGGATCCAAAGAGATCGACGTCGATGTCCGCCTGGTCGCCGCGACCAATCGCGAATTGCTCCAGCAGGTCCAGAACAAGGAATTCCGCGAGGACCTCTACTTTCGACTCAAAGTCGTCGAACTGGCGCTACCGCCGCTGCGGGAACGCAAAGACGACATCCCGCTGCTGATCCGCCACTTCATCGACCAAATCTCCACCGAGAACGAGCGACCGGTCAAAGACATTTCCACCGCGGCGCTCGAGGCGATGAAGGCTTACAAGTGGCCCGGAAATGTCCGCGAACTGAGAAACACCCTCGAAGGCATCATTGTGTTGACGCTGGACGAAATCATCGATGAACAACACCTGCCGCCACACATCACCGGCGCCGAGTCCGCACAGGCGATCATCCAACCCGGAATGACGCTCGCGGAGATCGAGCGTGAAGCGATCCGCCGGACGCTCGAACACACCAGCGGCCATCGGACAAGAGCCGCAGAACTGTTGGGCATTAGCGTCCGCACGCTGCAACGTAAATTAAAAGAATTCGACTTGGAATCCAATCGGTAGCAGACGCCGCCAACACGAAACACTTGGGACTTTGTCGATCGATTCAGAAGACCCGCACGATGGGCATTCCGCTCGTAGTCTATCGCAGCTCAGTTTTCGGGTAGTGGACGAGGCGACGAATCCTCTGTCAATATGCCGACTACAGAGGACTCGTCGCCTCGTCCACTACCGCCTACGCGAAAACCAAGGTGCGGCGAAATACCAGGCCCGGCCACGCACGCGTCACGGCCCACTCGATCAACATGCCGTTGGCGAGTTCCCCTACCGTAAGTTTGAAACGCTGACCCCGAAACGTTGACAACGCACCGGCGTGGCGTTTCACGCGATCGGAACGTCAATGTTTTTGAAAGAACGCCATGTAGGTCACCAGAGCGACCAGACCGAGCGAAGCGAACGCGCCGGCGGACAGCAGCGCCAAGGAAAGAAGATTCTCAGGCATTTCAGGCATGGGAAAGCTCCATCGGGTGTTCGGACTCGCGGCGCAACGCGTCACCCCAGGCAAACGCATGCGCGCCGAATTTCTCAAACAAGACTTCGATCGCCGCGTCTCGCCGCGACGTATCGCTAAACACGATCTGTCTTCCGATCATGGATCCGCCGAGTTGAGCGACACAGCGGGCGACATCCAATTCGTCATAACGCGACGGATCGATGCCCACCAGTTCCAAGATTCCAGGCAAACCATTCACGATTGATTCTCCTCCAACTGACGAACGCGGATGGGTGAGAGTCGAATGACAGCGGTGGCTGGAAACTTGCAACCGGCGTGCCAGCGCCGCGGATCGCGCCCCATGCCGCTCAATCCACAGGCCGTTGCGCCAAACGGCTGATCGTCAATTGACATCAGCCGGTTCGCGCCAGCGCGAGCGGCCTCCCCATTGATGATTCCCCATCAACCGACCGCAAAAACGTTCGGCAATTTGCTTCGTTTCGACTCAGCCACCACGTCAACTTGTCCTGGATCACGACACTTTGTCGCCCACCACTTCGGTGCTGCGATGCGGTCGACCACGCAAATCTGCGGGCGGGATCAAATCTTCACGATTGGCACGAACCTTGCCACGCGTGCGGCGACGCAGGACTCCTCCCCACCGCCACCATAGCCACAAGGAAACCACTCGATGGCCGAAGCCCCGACTGACACTCCCTGGATGATCGAAGCCGACGGTTTGTGTAAATACTATGGCGACTTTGCCGCGGCCGAAGCGATCTCATTCACCGTACCGGTCGGACAAGTGTGTGCCTTTCTGGGACCCAACGGGGCGGGAAAGTCGACCACGATGAAAATGCTGACGGGCTATCTGTCGCCCAACGCCGGCACCGCCAAGATCGCCGGACACGACGTGCACCGCGATCGGATCAACGCGGCCGAGCGTCTGGGATACCTTCCCGAAAATGGGCCGCTCTATTCCGAAATGACACCCCATGCGTTCCTGAATTACGTCGGCCAAGCCCGCATGCTGTCCGGCGACCGACTGCAGGCGCGCTTGGACTGGGTCCGCGAGCAATGTTCGCTCAGCGATGTCTGGGGCAAAGCGATCGGTAAACTCTCGCGTGGGTATCGCCAACGGGTCGGGATGGCCCAAGCGTTGTTGCACGACCCCGACGTGTTGATTCTGGATGAACCGACCAGCGGCCTGGATCCCAACCAGGTGCACGGCGTCCGTGAGTTGATCACCGCGTTGGGTGAAACCAAAACCGTGTTGCTGTCCACGCACATCTTGCAAGAAGTCCACGCGGTGTGCAGTCGCGTCGTGATGATCAACGAGGGGCGGTTGGTGTTCGATGGACCGACCGACGAACTCGGCCAACAGAGTGATGCGATGGAACAGAAGTTCCGAGAACTGACCGTCGCCGCGTAGCAAGCCGTAACGAACCAACACCTATCCAAGTTTGACTTTCAGAGATCCCACCATGCAAATCCGTCCCCAAGTGATCCGGGCCGTCTTTCAACGCAATTTCGCGAGCTACTTTTCGGGCGTATTGGGCTACCTGTTCATTGTGGTGTTTGTGGTGCTCGGCGGAGCCCTGGCGTTCAACGCGCGGTTCTTTACCGGCAACGAACCCAACCTCGATCAACTGACCGCGTGGTACCCGTTGTTGCTATTGTTCTTTGTGCCGGCGGTCACGATGAGCGTTTGGGCGGATGAACGCAAATCGGGAACGGACGAGCTTTTATTCACCCTGCCGGCGACCGAAATCGAAATCCTGCTCGGCAAATACCTTTCGGTCGTCGCGGTCTACAGTGTCGCACTGGTGTTCTCGATGGCACATGTTTTCGTTTTGACGTTCCTGGGCAATCCCGACTGGGGGCTGATCGCGACCACGTACTTCGGCTATTGGTTGGCCGGCGCGGCGATGTTGAGTGCGGGCATGTTGGCATCGATGTTGACGGCAAACATGACCGTCGCATTCGTCTTGGGAATCGTCATCTGTGCGATCCCGGTGTTCGTCGGACAGATCGGCGGCATGCTGGGCCTGGGTGATTTGCTGGAACGTTTCAGCTTGCAAGAACAATTCCGCGACTTCGGCATGGGGGTGATCCCGCTGACGGCATTGCTATACTTTGTCGCTTTCACCGTGGTGATGCTGTACCTGAATCACACCCTGATGACACGACGTCACTGGCAGACACGTCGCGAACCGGCGATCGGTTTTCAATATGCGGTGCGGGCGATCAGCGTCGCCGTCGTTTTGTCCTGCGTGACGACTTGGGCGGGGTACAGCGTGTTGCGTGTGGACGCCACCGGCGAACGCCTCTTCAGCCTCTCCGACGCAACGCACGACATCCTCGACCAACTCGATTCGGAACGACCGATCGAAATCCAGGCCTTCCTTAGCCCTGACGTGCCGCGGGATTACGTCGAAACGCGAAAACGATTGATCGGACTGCTGCGTCAGTTCGACGAACTCGGTGGAAAGAGCTTGGAAGTCCGCTATGTCGATGTCCAACCGTTTAGCCAGCAAGCCGACGAAGCCGAACATTTTGGCATCGAACCGGTCCAGGTGATGAGCGAAGTCGACGGCCGACGCAGCGAGGCCGACGTGTACCTCGGTGCGGTCGTGATCAGCAGCTTTGATAAAGTCGTCGTGCCGTTCTTCGGCAAAGGCCTGCCGATCGAATACGAACTGACGCGTTCGATCCAGACCGTCGCCAACGAGAAACGCCACACCGTCGGCGTGCTGCGGACCGACGCGAACTTGATGGAAGGCACCCGCGACTGGCAGATCGTGCGTGAACTGAAAAAACAATACAACGTCAAATCGGTGTCGCCCTCGACCGAAATTGATGCCGACGCCTTCGATGTGCTGTTGGCCGTCATGCCATCATCGCTGACCAGCGAAGAAATGGACCATCTGGTGACCTACGCCAAGACCGGCCGTCCACTGCTGGTGTTCGACGATCCCTTCCCACTGTCCTTGGGCAGCAACGGGTTTGGTGTGACTGGTGCCCCGCGTCAACCCAAACGCTCCGGTCATTCGGGATTCATGGGTCAAGGCGGTCCGCCGCCAGAGCAAAAGGCCGATGGCGGACGGGCAACGCGTTTGCTGGAAGCCCTGGGGATCGATTGGCAGTACGACGCCTGTGTGTTTGATTTCAACAATCCACACCCCGAATTCGCGATGCTTCCCCCGGAATACGTCTTCGTGACCAACAGCGGGACCGACGTCGAATCGTTCAATCTGAACGATGAGATCACCAAGGGGCTGCAAGAACTGATTGCGTTGTATCCCGGCGAAGTGGAAAAACGCGGCGGTGAGTTTGATTTCCAACCGCTACTGACCAGCAGCCGTCAATCGGGCGTCTTGCAGTGGGAAGAATTTGTCGATGAAGGAGGCTTCAATTTCTTTTCGATGCAGGGAACGGCCAACCCGCGACGCAATCCGTTCCGCGTGATCGACAGTGCCGCCCACACCCTGGCCGCGCGCGTGACCGGCGAATCGGATGATCACAAGGTCAACGCCATCTTTGTCGCCGACGTCGACATGATCTCCGATTTCTTCTTCGAGGAACGCAACCTCGGAAACCTGAGCACCAGCTTTGACAACGTCACCTTCGTGCTCAACGCCGTCGATTCGCTGGTCGGCGACGACTCCTTCATCGAACTCCGCAGCCGACGCCCCGCCCACCGAACGCTGGTTCGCGTCGAACAACAGAAACGCCACTTCCTTGAAGCGGCAAACCAAGCCGAACGGGAAGCGGACCAGCAGGCCGAAGAGGAATTGGAGCAACGCCGCGAGCAGCTCGGCAAACGCGTCAAGGAGATCCAAGAGAACAGCGATCTCGACCCGATCGCCAAAGCGCAAATGCTCAAGCAAGCTCAAGAGGCCGAACAAAAACGGTTGTCGCTGGCCGAAGCGCAAATCGAACAGAAGAAGAACGACGAAATCCGCAAGATTCGCGCCACCACCAACCGCCAGATCAAGTCGCTCGAATCGAAGATCCGATTCTGGTCGGTTTGTCTGCCCGCGATCCCGGCGTTTGCCCTCGGTGCCTTCGTCTTTGCCCAACGAGTCCGCGATGAGAAGTCGACGGTCATCGACTCACGCCGTCGCAAAACCGTGGCGTAAGCTTCCAGCTTGCGTTCTGCCCACCGACACCCCATCCACACCAACCACCGGAATACAACACCGACCAATTCCCATGTCCACAGTAACCCAAGACCAGACGCAACCCAACGCCGACAGTCGGCCCGGCGGACAAACCAAGGAAACCATCGAAGCCACCACCGCGGCTGTCAAAAGTCGCTGGCTGGGCTTGGCCGAAGAGACTCGTCGGACGGTTCTGTACGCCGCCGCCGCAATCCTCTGTCTGCTGATCACCGGCGTGATCGAATTGGCGACTCGGCCGGCGGTGATCGCCGAATACGGAAAGGTCGGCAAAGAGTTCTTTCCCGAATTCCGCGACCCCACCCTGGCCTCGGCGCTGAACGTGGCGGTCATCGATCCCGACCAAGTCGAAGCCAAACAATTCAGTGTGGAACGAACCGAAAACGGTCAGTGGGTGATCCCGTCACACCACAATTACCCCGCGGATGCGGAAGACCAATTGGCCCGAACCGCCAGCAGCGTGATCGGGATCAAGCGAGGGGCGATGGTGACGCGCTGGCAAGCCGACCACGCACGCTATGGAGTCGTCGATCCAAAGACGGACACGTTGGAGGTCGGTCAGGTGGAAGGAGTCGGAAAACGGCTCACCCTGCGTGGCGAAGACGATTCGGTTTTGGCCGACTACATCATCGGCAAACAGGTCGAAGATGAATTTGACCAGTACTACGTCCGGCACCCCGATGAAGACGAAGTGTACGTGGCGACACTCAACATCGACCTGTCCACGCGATTCAGCGATTGGATCAACACCGATCTGTTTGACATCAGCCAAAGTGACGTCGTCAACGTTTCACTGAACGATTATCAATTTGATGAGCTAAAAGGAACGGTGACGCAACGTGAAGTCACGACGCTGCATCGAGAAACGTCGCTCGACGACTGGAAGATGGACGGCATTGACGATGCAACCGAGCAAGTCAACAAGGATGCGATTCGAGACACCGTCAACGCCATCGCCAATCTTGACATCGTCGGTGTCCGGCCCAAGCAAACCGGGTTGACGCCCGACCTGAAACTCGACCGCGACGCCCTCGGTTCGCAACGAGATGTCGACCGTTTGCAATCCGATCTACTCTCGCGAGGCTTCTTGCTGCAACCGGTGCAAGACAATCCTGACACGCTGAAGCTGATTTCGCGTGAAGGAGAACTGGCGACGGCGACCAACGATGGGCTGGTGTACAACCTGTACTTCGGCCGCGTGTTCACCGGCAGCCAGGAAGAACTCGAATTGGGATTCGCAAACCAACCCGACCAAGCATCAGAGGATGCGGGTGACTCCGATTCCGCCGAAGGCGAAAACGAGAACAGCGCTGAAACTGATAGCGGTGACGAAAACGAAGGCAGTGACGAAAACGAAACCGGCAACTCTGGAAAACCCGGCCGCTACGTGTTCGTCACCGTCAATTTTGACCAGCAGTTCCTTGGTGAAGCTCCCGAGAAACCGACCAAGCCGGAAATGCCGGAAGAGCTGAGTGCAGCCGAAGTGGAGACCGAGGAAGCCACCTCGACCGAGTCCGAATCGCCTGACGACAGCGAAGCATCTGACGACAGCGAAGCATCCGACGACAGCGAATCGTCCGACGAACAAGCCGACCGCTTGAAGGAACTGCGTGAGAGCTACGATGCAGAGATGGAAGCCTACAACGACGCTCTGGAAGAGTGGCAGTCGTATCAAGACAAGATCGAGCAGGGCAAGGAGAAAGCCGAGTCGTTGAACCGTCGTTTTGCACAGTGGTACTATGTCATCGCCGGCGAGGACTACGACAAACTTGCCCTCTCTCGCAGCGATCTGGTCGAAGCGAAAGAGGAAGTGAAAGAACCGGAGTCGGAGTCAACGTCGGAGTCCGAGTCCGACCCCGAGTCGGAGACCCAACCGCAATCGTCGACCGAGGAAACGGCGGCAGCCAACCAAGCCGCCGCGGACGAGTTCCTGGCAGAGAATCGGTCCAAGGACGGCGTCATCACCACGGAGAGTGGATTGCAATATGAAGTGTTGACCGAGGGTGAAGGCGAGTCGCCGGGTGAAGACAGTCGGGTCAAGGTTCGCTACAAGGGCACGTTGATGGACGGTACCGTGTTTGACCAATCCGGTGACTCCGCGGTGGAGTTCGGAGTCAACCAGGTGATTCCGGGTTGGACCGAAGCGCTCCAGCTGATGAAACCGGGAGCGAAATGGAAACTGTACATCCCACCGAAATTGGCCTATGGCGAGCGTGGCTCGGGCGACAAGATCGGCCCCAATACGTTGTTGATTTTCGAAGTCGAATTGGTTTCGATTGAACCGAACCTTGGTTGACGACAGCGCGGGTGATCCGCGTCGTCATTTTCCCTCGAAGGCCGCGGTTAACGCCGCGGCCTCGCTTTTTGGCACGCCGGTTGCTTTTGACCTAAATCGTTTCGCTGACTGTCAATTTTGCAAAGCGTGTTCGCGAGTCTGCCGGTCAGTTTTTCGTTTCACGGTTTTTAACGTGTGATCTGGAGGCTATGGCCATGAGCGGTTTCAGTTCAACCCTTTCTCGTTCGATCGGCCCCAGCGTGCTCGGCGTCGCGAGCCGCGAGATGGACGAATTGTTTGATCGACTTTTCGCGTCCGGTGGTAACGGCAAAACAAAACCCTGGTGGCCTCTGATGTCCGTCTGGGAAGAGGGCGACCACTACCATCTGGAACTGGACCTTCCCGGTCTGGCGAACGATGACATCGAGGTGACCTTCGAAGAGGGACGCCTGAAGATTGCGGCCAGCCGAACGCGACCAGAATCCGAGAAGCGATCCTACCTGCATGACGAACGCCATTGGGGCGACTTCAGCCGATTGGTTTCCATCCCCGATTCCGTCGACCCCGAGTCGATCGAAGCCGACTATCAGAACGGCGTGTTGCACTTGCTGTTGAAAAAGCGATCCGAAGTGTTGCCCAAGCGGATCAAGATCAACGCCAAGTAACTCGCCAGCGACCCGTCAAATCGATCCGCAACACGCGTTCCATGCGTGTTGCGGATTTTTTGTTGAGGTGCGCTGGTGTGCAGGCTTTAGCCGCCCGGGTCGCTGCAGAGCAGCGAGAGGGAATCGCCTCAAGGCTAGACACCAACGTGCGCTGGTGTGCAGGCTTTAGCCCGGATATTGCATCCGCTTATTCGACTGCCCCTATAGCGCGAAAGCCTTAGTTCGTGTATCTATTGGAGTTACGACACTTCATAGACCACAAAACCAAGGCTTTCGGCAATGACAAAGCGTAAACGAAATCGTCCCGCATTGAAACGCCTCAGAAGGCAGGCCGTTGAGGTAGATTTCGACGGCGGATCGCTCACTTCCGATGGGGGCCTCGTCCTGCTTCGCGAAGTCGACAAAAAGCTCAATTTGATCAAGCGGATCGACCAAGCGATTCACGACCCGCGTGATCCGATTCACACCGTTCATTCTCAAGCGGAAATCCTTATCAGTCGAATCTTTGCGATCGCGGCCGGATACGAAGACGCAAACGATCAACAGCAGCTTCGCGATGATGCCGCCTTTCAAGTCGCCGCCGGACGGCCCCCTCGAATCAATGACAGGTCGGATGACGATTGGGATCCCACTCTGGCGAGCCCCTCGACTCATTCCCGATTTGAAAACCGAATCACCAAAAAAGAACTCTTCGAACTCAGCAAGATCCTCGTCGACATTTTTCTTGACAGCTTCGACACCCCGCCTGATGAAATCACACTCGATCTAGACGCAACGGACGACAAGGTACACGGCGATCAAGATAAAAAGGCTTTCAATGCCTACTACGACAGCTATTGCTTCCAACCTCTGTACGTGTTTTGCGGCGACCAACTTCTCGTCTCGTATCTTCGTCCAGCCAACCTCGGTGATGGCCATCACGCACGCGGAATCACAAAATTGCTTGTTGCAAGGATCCGCCAACGATGGCCTCGGGTCAAAATCACCCTTCGTGGTGACGGAGGTTTTGCGATCGAACGCCTCATGCGCTGGTGCGACAAAAACGATGTCCACTACGTCTTTGGTTTGCCCAAGAATAAGGTTTTGGTCAAGCAAATTGCCTGCGAAATGACTCGCGCAAGAGTCGAGAGATTCCACCGTGGTGGCAAACAAGCCTTTTACAAGTGGTTTCGCTATCGCACCGGCAGGACGTGGGACCGCCATCGCTGGGTGGTCGGCAAAGCAGAGTATACCGCCAAAGGCCCCAATCCTCGCTTCGTCGTAACAAACTGTTTCTCAAGTGACGACATTGTCGACACGACCTACCATCGACCGATGGTCGATGGCAAAAGGCAGCCGCTACAAGTTAAGACTCCAGGGACATGGTGCTCTGTCGCTTATGACCCGGAGAAGTTTTATCGAGAGCACTACTGCATGCGTGGCGAGATGGAGAATCGGATCAAAGAGCAACAGCTTTGTCTGTTCGCTGATCGCACCAGTTGCACCCGTTTTATTGCCAATCAGTTCCGCGTGATGCTTTCATCATTTGCTTACGTTCTACTCGATGGGTTGCGTCGCCTGGGCCTGAGTGGAACGAAACAGAGTCGTCTACGTGTGGACACGATTCGATTGCGACTGTTGAAAATAGCAGCCCGAGTTCGAGTGACTTGTCGTCGGGTGGTATTTCATCTTTGCAGCCATTGCCCCTGGGAACCGCTGTTCAATCAGGTGCTGGCACGTCTGTGCCGTAGCGATTAGCCACTCCCATCGCATCGTGTGGCACCGCGCAGCGACTTCCGGTCGTCTGGGGGTAGGGGGCCCTCTGCCCGCAGCGAATCGATTGCAGCAAAAACCGGCTATCGTGGACAGCCTCGCCGTAACTCAGTCTAAAATCAGAGTCAACCAGTCAGCGGATGCAATATCCGGGTTAGCCGCCCGGGTCGCTGCAGAGCAGCGAGAAGGAATCGCCTAAAGGCTGGACACCAACACGCGCTGGTGTGCAGGCTTTAGCCGCCCGGGTCGCTGCAGAGCAGCGAGAAGGAATCACCTGAAGGCTAGACACCAACACGCGCTGGTGTGCAGGCTTTAGCCGCCCGGGTCGCTGCAGAGCAGCGAGAAGGAATCACCTGAAGGCTAGACACCAACACGCGCTGGTGTGCAGGCTTTAGCCGCTCGGGTCGCTGCAGAGCAGCGAGAGGGAATCGCCTAAAGGCTAGACACCAACGTGCGCTGGTGTGCAGGCTTTAGCCGCTCGGGTCGCTGCAGAGCAGCGACAGGCAATCGCCTCAAGGCGAGGCACCAAGATCAGTCGATTCGCGCGAGCGATCGGGCGTGCTGTTGTAAAGCGCGCGTCACTTCGGCAATCTGCGTCTGGAGATTTCCTGTTAATCGCTCGATGCTCGATGCGTCCTGTTGCCGCGCCGCGATCTCCAACTGCGTCGCCGCCTCGCTGGCTTCGTCGGCGCCGAACACCACCAGCGATCCCTTCAGCGCGTGCGCGGCGCGTTCCAGCGACTTGTAGTCCGTCGCGGCGACCGCGGTTTGAATTTCATTCATCATCCGCGGCGTCTCTTCCTCCATCGCCGTGATCAATTCGCTCAACAGCTCTTCGTCACCTCCGGCATTCTCCATCGCCGTCTCGAAATCGAAGGGCCGGCTGTGTGGCGGCGGGCCTTCGCTCACGGTGGCAGACTCGGTGGAACTGGATCCCTCGCGTGGTCGTTCGGATCGGTCCTCGGCGTCGCGATCCTGTTGCCGCTCAGAGAAGATCGCTTCGATGCTTGCCAACAATTCGGAACTCTTGCTTGTCTTGCGGACACAGGTGTTCGCTCCCGCGGCACGACCGCGTTGGGCGAATTCGGCGGTATCGTTGCCGGAATACAGAATGATGGGCGTGGTGGCAAACTGCTTGGATTGACGCAGTTCGTGACAAACCTGGTACCCATCGCGCGCGGGCATGTTGACGTCTAAAACGATCAAATCCGGCGTGGTCGCCCGCGCCATCGCCAACGCGTCGTCACCGTTGGCCGCTTGGATGACATCATGTCCGGCCGCAGCGAGCTTGCGAGTGAACAGCAACCGTAGCGCCCGATGGTCGTCGGCCAGCAAGATCGTCTTGCCCGACGGCGGTTTGTTGAAGGAGTCGCCGGCCTGGCTGGTGCGCGTGACCAAGATCACGGTGTCGCCTTGATGGACGGCAGTCTCGGGTGGCGGCGTCGGGTCAAAGGTTCCATCACAGCGTTGGATACCCGCGACCCCGACGGCCGTCGATTCGTTCAGAATTTCGTCGACGGTTGTCGCCTGTTCGGCGTCGTGACGATGCGGTTTCAACGACACGCCCAACAGGCTGGAATGTTCGGAGACGCCGGTTACGACGGATGAACTATCGGCCTGTTGCTTGATCAGCTCGGCGATTTGACGACCGCCGAGTTTCATCGGGGAGACGACGATGTCCGCCCCGGCCCTCAGAATCCGGTCCTCGACGCCCGAGTCTTCGCCCCGCGCGATGATGAAGATCTTGGGGTTTAACTCCCGCGCCGCCAATGAAATGAACAGGTTGTTCGAGTCGTCGGTCAGCACCGCGATCACGCCCTGAGCCCGCTCGATCGCCGCCTCCTTCAACGTCGTATCCGCGGTCGGGTTGCCCCGGACCAACGCAAACCCTTCACGTTCCACGGCCGCGATCGAGGCTTCATCGTCGGTGATCACGACGAACGGCAGCTGGTGGTCCTTCAGCTCCTTGCAAATCGCGCCCCCGATCTTTCCGTAGCCGCACACAATGTAATGCTCTCTCATTCGACTGATCCTTCTGCGCATCTGTTTCCGCGTAATGACCCCGACCCCTTCCAATTCACTTTGAATCACCCAGCGAGCGAACTGTGTGGCGAAGGCGACGACGGCGCCGAATCCGCAAAACACCAGGACGACGGTGAAGTACCGTCCGGGGACCGACAATTCATGGATCTCATCAAACTGGGTCGGCGTGATGGCCGTGACGGTCATGTAGAACGCATCGCCGACCGTGATCCCGTCTTCGATGATCAGATACCCGCCGGTCCCGATCGACAGAACCAACGCGACGAAAACAAGAATCTGCAGAATGTAGCGTGCCGACTCTTTCATGCGTTTTGGTCGACCGACCGCCTCGAAGCATGCCCGATCACTGGCAGCCGTGTGCACGTCCGGTCCAGGGGGATCACAACCGGGGAAGTTGTTGGTGTGGACGGATTCACCAAAGCCCCATTGTATCCCATGCCACCGACCCATTGGATGCTCGAGAGGGCCGCCGGGATGAAAAGCGGGGCGAGTCAGTGTTTCGAGTCAGCTTTCCGAGTCGGTGAAACCGGGGGGCGGAACGATTTGCCCATCTCGAACCAAGGACTCTAGTGCCGCCTGCGCGTATTGTTGGGTCTCTTGTCGCTCCGAATCCTCTTTGTCCAGCGTGGCAATCCCCGATTGATTCATGTACTGATCAAAGGTTTGCCGGTCGTTGGCGGACATTTGAATCCACATCCGACGCGGTAAGCCGTACCAATTGACATCTTGAGGCGTGATGATTCCGTAATGGGTCATGTCACCGAGTCCTTCGATGGTGTCGCCGAGCCGTTGATCCGCACGAGGCGTCACCTTTCCACCCTCACTGGCGGCAAGGAAATCGCTCATCTGTCGGCTGACCTCACGCAGACGATAAACGCGTTGGACGTGTACCGGGATCACCGAGACGTGGTCGAATTCGCCTTGCGGAGGATCGGGCAAGGCCGGCCGATGCTTCGGTCCCACCGCCATGTTGTACGCCTGCCAGACCACAGCAATCTCTAGAAAATCAAATCGATTTTCGTTGGCAAGGTTTTTGCTAGACGCATCTAAAAACTCGCCGATCGGCATGGGGTTTCCAGCAGGAGACGCCTGGGCCACCTGTTGCAGATACAGGTTTCGGTGATCCGTCATGCCGATCTGCGTCATACGATTCCAGAGGTCCCGTAACACCTGGTAAGGAATCAGGTGATGGTAGACGCCCGCCCTCGGCCACTCCTTCCAGTTTGGCGGACGATAGTTGGATCTCGCGGTAATCGTGCCATCGCGCTGAAACATCACTGGACCTGAAGCAGGGTAGCGGAGTTCGACCAACGGTTCCGTCATCGCACCATGCCGCGTCGAGTTGCTAAGAAAACGTCGATTTTCTGAAACACCCCCACGCCGTCGCCAGCGTTTGTCGACTCAGCCCTTGAACGACGGCCTGATCAAAAGTGAACCGTTCCCCGGCTGAGTTTGACGTCGACGTTGATCAACCGCCCGCTGCGTTTGTCTTTGACCAGCAAACGCACCCAACCGAAACGATTGGCGTAGCGCTCGAGCGCCGTGTCGATCCGCAGCGTCCGATGGGTTCCTATTCCAATCGGATGTCCATTGACGGCGAGGATCCGGTCGCCCACTTCCAATCCGACTCTGGCCGCCGCCGTCCCCGGATAGACCTGGGTCAACAACAACCCGTTCGCACTGTAGCTGCCATAGACGCCTAAATACCAACCGCCGACAATCGGATTACCCGATCCCTGGCCGGGTTTCGGTTCGACAAACCCGCCGCCTTCCACCGCGCCGAGAGTGGCGGCTGAGCGATCCGCAGCCGTTTGCTCACCCGCGTCGGGGCCGATCACAACGACGTCGTCCGCCCGCGTCACCGAAGAAGCGACGAGCAGCGAAAGGCCGATCACACTCCACCGCAAAACGTTCATGTTGAATGTCCCACGACTCGTGCGTGCCAGAAATCTGCGACGTGCAACAGCCAAGTTGGCACCCGACCGGCCGCGGCGATAACGCGCTGCAATAATCGTACCGTGCGTTTGGCGCTGACCAGGCCAAGAAGACATCCCGCCAGAGACGAAAAATGCTGTCACGGCACGGCACCTGTGGAAACCAGGAACAGGTCATGCACCATCGCTTCGTCGAACCACGCCGTCCGGTATCAACAACCGTCCCCGTTATGCCAGCACGTCCTTGACCACGTGTCCGTGAACGTTGGTCAACCGTCTTTCCAGCCCGTTGTGGTAGAACGTCAAACGCTCGTGGTCGAGCCCCATCAGATGCAACAGCGTTGCGTTGAAGTCGTAGACGCTGGTCGTGTTGGCGGCCGCCTTGAACCCGAACTCATCGCTTTCACCATAGCTGATCCCTTTCTTGACACCGGCACCGGCCAGGAAACAGGTGAACGCGTCGGGGTTGTGATCGCGGCCGGTTCCGTTGCCCTGCAAGAACGGCATCCGTCCGAACTCGGTCGCCCACACGACCAAGGTGTTCTCCAACATCCCACGCTGCTTCAGATCCGCGAACAACGCCGCGGTCGGCTGATCCATGATCTCCGCCTGCATCGCGTGCGTTTCCAGAATATTGGCGTGCGAATCCCAGTTGGTGATACCGTTGCCGCCGGCCGGATCGCTTCCGTTGAACAATTGCACGACGCGGACACCCTTTTCGAGCAACCGTCGAGCGAGAATACAGTTGCGTGCATACTGGCCACGCAACTCGCTGCCGCCTTCGACGCCGTACGCTTTCAAGGTCTCGGCGGTTTCGCCGGAGATGTCCATCACGTCCGGGACGGTGGTCTGCATTTTCCCGGCCAGTTCATAACTGGCGATCCGCCCGGCCAGATCGGCGTCGCCGGGGAATTGTTCCAAGTGTTTCGCATTGAGCCGGGCCAACAGGTCGACGCTGAGACGATCTTCTTGGGCCGAAAGCACGTCGGGGCGGCGCAGATTGTTCGGCGGCGCCGCGGCGCTGAAATCGGTGCCTTGGAACGCGGCAGGCAAAAACCCGTTGCCGAAATTGTTCTTGCCACTTCGCGCCAACCCACGTGGATCATTGATGGCGACGAAAGCCGGCAGCTCTTGGTTTTCCGTCCCCAGTGCATACGTGACCCAGGCTCCGAACGACGGAAACCCTTCCATCGTGAAACCGGTGTTCATGAAGTTCTCGCCCTGGGGGTGCGCACTCGTGTCGGTTGTCAGCGAGTGGATGAACGCGAAATCGTCGACGTGCTGGGCGAGATGCGGCAGCAGATCGGAAACCATCTTGCCCGTTTCGCCGCGGGGTTTGAACTCCCAAAACGGCTTGGCGATGTTCCCGGTCGGGCCTTCAAAGGTCACTTCGGGGATCCCCGGCGGCTTCTGCCCGTGCAGCTCCCAGAGCGCCGGTTTGTAATCAAACGTGTCGACATGGCTGACCGCGCCGGGGCAATAGATCACCAACACCTGTTTGGCAGGCATGTCGAAGTGTCCCGGACGCGGGGCATACGGCTGACTCGGATCGATGGCAGGCCGAATCGGCGTCTTTCCGCTGACCGTTTTCACATCGGCGGCCAACAATCCGTCAGCGTCGAGCAAGCTGGCCAGCGCCAACGCGCTGGTGGACAAACCGGCGGTGTGTAGGAACCCGCGGCGATCAAGCAAACGTCTGCCCAGGGGCGAAAGTTTTTCGGGATTGGTCATGGTAAAAACGCAAATTCGTTGGTGTTCAATAACGTTCGGCAGACGAGCGACAAGCTCGTTTGCCGGGCAAGTTCCAAACAAGAATCCAGTTCGTCGGTCTCGGGCTGGCGTGACAACAACAGTTCAAAGGAGCGGACGATCGCCGCTTTCAACTCTCCACCCGATTCTTTCTTCGCACGCTCAGCAATCAACTCGGATTGGTGGATCACAAAGTCGCTGTTCATCAAGTTCAACGCTTGCAAGGGAGTCGTCGAGACGGGACGCTTGGCACGCACCTGACCGCAATCGGGAAAGTCGAATGCCGTGAACATCTGGTCGTCGACACGACGCATGCGTTCTTGGTACAGCATGCGGCGCCACGTTTCCGGACCGTAATTCTTGACGACTTCCCACTGGGCGTAGGTTTTCTTTTCGTTGTGAATTCGGTAGCTGCGACCGCCGATGGTTCGGTCCAGTGATCCCGACGCCTGCAGGATCGAATCGCGAATCACTTCCGCCTCCACGCGCTTGGGCGGAAAACGCCACAACAGCGCCGAACCGGCGTCCTTGGCGATGCCCTCTGGCCGCGGCGCACTGGACTGACGGAAGGCCGCCGACATCACCATTTGGCGGATCATCGATTTGGTGGACCACGCTTCGTTACCCGAGACCGTCGGCTGAACAAACTCCGCGGCCAACCAATCCAACAGTTCCGGATGCGTCGGCGCGGCGCCCGCTTTGCCGAAGTCGCTGGTCGTTGGAACAATGCCGCTGCCGAAAATGTGGTGCCAGAGCCGGTTGACCATCACGCGTGCGGTCAACGGGTTTTCTTCGCTGCTGATCCATTTGGCGAACTCGGCCCGCCGTTTGGGGCCGGGTGCATCCTGTGTCAGCCCCAAGTCGCCATCAAAGATGGCCGGTCCCGCCGGGTCGACTTCATCACGCGGGTTCTCCGGGCTGCCACGAAGCAGCACGCGGGTCACATCGGGGCGGACGAATCGGCCGACAAAGCTCGGACGCGGCCCTTCTTCGGCCAAGGTTTCGATTTGATTCTGAATCTCCTCGAGCGCCGCTTTGCGTTCGGGATGCTCTTTGTCCAACTGAGTGTTGACGAACCAAGTCCCAACCCAAGGCTGCCAGGTCCCGTCACTTTGGAGCACATCGACATCGTACTCGTAACGCGGCAGGTACGGTTTCTTGTCCAGATAATCGGTGTCGTAGAAATACTCGCGATTGCTGCTCAAACGAAGCCGACTGATCTTTTCTGGCTGTTCAAAATCGAACTGCACGTAGGGCTGCTCGTCGGAATCCTTGTCCTTCTTTGCCCGCCATGTCATCGTGCCATATTCGCCATCATTGACGCGTCGAATCGGATTGCGGCCTTCGAATCCGTCTTCGGGGAATCCGGTAACCTTGGTGCCGCGGCGTTTGTGGGCAAGGTTTTCGCCATAGTTGTCGGGACCGAACACTTCCAATTCGTCCAAGCCGACGTTGCCCATCTTGAACCGGACACGGATTGCTTTGGTCGTGACGGGTTTGAAGTGCATTTCACGAAACGCCCCCCAATCCTCTTCCCAACCGCCGATCGGGCGCAGCACCGCGCGTTGTTTGGCGATCTCTTTCCAGATCTCTTCGCCGCGTTTGCGACGCGGATGATCGGGCGCGAATTCGGGATGGCGACTGCCGAATTCGACGTCTTGGAATACGCCCGTCATTGAGTAGTAATCTTTGATCGTGATCGGATCGAACTTGTGATTGTGACACCGCGCGCATCCGATCGTGACGCCCATCACCGAGGCACCGACGGTTTGCATGATCTCGTCCATCCGATCGGCGCGGGCTTGGCGAATCGCCGTCGGTTCGCGACCCACCGTCGCCGCGGGTACGTGAGGTCCGGCGACCAGAAAACCGGTCGCTTCGCCGGCACCCATCGAATCGCCGGCAATCTGTTCCTGCACAAACTCGTTGTAGGGCGTGTCTTCATTGAACGAGCGGACCACGTAATCGCGATAGATCCACGCGTTCTTCCGATACAAATTGGCTTCGGATCCATTTGTTTCCGCCCATCGAATCACGTCCAGCCAATGCTGGGCCCAACGTTCACCGAAATGCGGTGATTGCAGCAACCGATCAACCAGCTTTGAATATGCCTGCTCGGAATCGATCGCAAACGCCTCGATGAATTCATCGGTCTGTTCCGGCGTCGGGGCGATCCCCGTCAACACGATCGAGACGCGTCGGATCAGCGAACGGGGATCGGCCGGCGGTGAGTACGAGAGTCCCTGTTCGCCCAGTTTCCTCAGCAAAAAGGCATCGATGACGGTGGGCTGCATCGCAAGCTGGTTGCTTCCGCCACCTTGTGGCCGATTCGCAAGCTGGAAGCTTACGCCACTTTGGGGGATCTCGGGTCGGACGACGGGTTTGAACGCCCAGTGATCGATTTCTTCGTTGACCACGTCGTCCATTTGTCCGGGTACGACGGCGCCCGCTTTGATCCAACGCGTCAGCAAATCAATTTCTTCATCCGGCAGCTTGTCATCATCCGGCGGCATCGCCATGTCTTCATCGACATGGTTGATCACTTCGATCAGGTAGCTCTTTTCGGGCTTGCCGGGCACGACGGCCGCCAAGCCTGAATCGCCGCCGCGAAGCATGCGGGCACGCAAATCTAGCCGTAGCCCCGATTCTTGCTCGTCTTCGCCGTGGCAATACAAGCAACGTTCTTCGAGAATCGGCAGGATCTGTTCCTCGAAATCGATCTCTTCGGCAGGCAACCTTTGCGGTGCCAACAGGCAAAACAGGAGCAGAAATCGTCGAATCATGATGGATGGCTTCCAATTTGACATTGGCATGGAGGGTTCTTGGATCATATCCAATCTTGGTCTGTGTCGCTCAACTACAGCGCGGCTTTCCAACCGGCGTCGAGTTGTTGGGTCAGTCTGGCGACGACGTTTGGGTTATCGAGGGCAACGTTCTTGGTTTCGCCGGGGTCGCTTTGGTGATCGAACAACTCGACGAACACGGGATCGGCTTGGGGATTGCGATGATCGCGCCACACGACCAGCCGATAGCGGTCGGTCCGCATCGTGTACCCCATCAAATGTTGTTCAAACAGCTCACGGTCCCACGTGTCACCCATCTGCTCGATGATCCGGCTTTCGACTTCTCGGATCAGCGGTCCGAACCATGTCTCACGCATTCCTTGCGACAGCGGGTTGGCGGCCCACTCGCGGAGCGCCGGGTTGGGATACTGACTGAACGCAGCCTTTTTCCAGGCCCGGTCGGGATCATCCAACAAGGGGACAAAACTGTGGCCTTCGACGTGATCGGGGATCGGCAATCCGGCCAGTTCGCAAAGGGTCGGGTACATGTCGACTAACTCGACCAACGCATCGGTCGGCTTGCCCCGCGACTTCATGCCCGGCGTCCAAATCATCAACGGCACGCGGGTGGCAATTTCGTAGTTGGTCGCTTTGCCCCAGACGCCGAGGTCTCCGAGATGCCAACCGTGGTCGCCCCAGACGATGATGATCGTGTTGTCGCGAACCCCGGCATCTTCCAGGGCACGAACCATCAAACCGACTTGGGCGTCGACGTAACTGACGCATGCCAAGTAGGCGTGCTTGAGTGTTCGCGACAGCTCGGGACCCAACGGTCCGATCTTGGGGATCCCCGCACGCGTTCGCAATTCAAAGGACGCGTGAAGCCCCATCGCGGCACCGCCCTCGGGTGCATCGCTGTGGGCTGCCATCGGGATTTTGTCGGGATCGTACAGATCCCAGTAGCGTTTGGGCGCGGTCCAGTTCAGGTGGGGTTTTTTGAACCCGAGCCCCAGGAAGAACGGCTTGTCCGCCTTGGCCATCTGCTTCATCGTCTCGATCGCGAGCCGGGTGTTGTAGCCGTCACCGTAGGCGGTATCGGGGACGTCGGCATTTTCGTATGCCGGTCCGCTGCCCAAACCACGGCGTGCGGCCTCGCCGTACTTGGCCAACATCTCCTTCATGTTGTCACTTTTGATCTTGTTGTTTTCCGGCAACGCGTAGCCACCGACCGGCTTTTCGATCCCCTTGATCCATTTGACGGGGCTTCGACTCCAAGAGTTCTCTTCGTCGGTATCGCCCTGGTGAAAGATTTTTCCACAGTAGGCCGTTTCATAACCGTGTGCGATGAAGTGTTGGGGCAACGTGACAATGTCGGGCTGAAGCTCACGCAACGAGACATAGTTGTGAAACAACCCGGTCGTCTCCGGTCGAGCACCGGTCATCAGGCTCGCCCGCGAAGGCCGACAGATCGCCTGTTGGCAATAGGCCCGATTGAACAGCAAACCGTCGTTAGCCAGCGCATCCAGGTTCGGCGACACCGCGATCTCGGATCCGTAACATCCCAGCTCCGGTCGCAGATCATCGATAGCGATAAACAGGACGTTCGGTTTGTCCGCCGCGCGGCACGTGGAAGCCAGGCCCACAACGCAGGCGAGGGTAAGAAGTGGTTTGATCATTCGGTTCATTTGGTTTTCAGCGGTTGCCTTCCTGCGAACTGGGATTCAACTTCGTCGATGCGAATGCGAGGTCCATCACGCATCATTTCACTTGTAAGGTGGCTTTGTAATTCGGCATTCCCGTTTGATGCCATTGTTGCTCCGCCTCCTCATCGTCGAACCACCGAGGCGTGGTGTGGTCGCGACTCCAGCGTTCGGCCTCCTCCACCATTGCCGCAACTTTCTCGGGATACGCGTCACTCAGATCCTGCGTTTCTCCGAGATCATCGTCCAAGTTAAACAGTTTCCAGGGCGTTTGGGCCGTTCGACAGATTTTCCAGGCGTCGCGTCGAGCCCCTACGTCACTGTAACCGCTGCGATGGCGGAGTGCGAAAATCATCTCACCTTGGCGTGCGCTACGACCGGCTAGCAAGTCGTCCCAAATGTCTTTGCCGTTCAACGTCTTGGTCGCCGGGATCTCCGCCTTGGCCAAGCGTGCGAACGTCGGGTAGAAATCGAGTGCGGAAACGGGGTGGTGATAACGATCGCCGGCAGGGACTTTTCCGGGCCAATGGAAGAACATCGGAACGCGATAACCGCCCTCGTGCGTGCTGCCCTTGCCTTCGCGAAGGGGTCCATTGTCGGCGCCCAGACCGAGTTTTCCGCCGTTGTCGCTCAGGAAGACGATCAACGTGTCATCGAACTCACCGGAATCCTTCAGCGATTGTACCAGTCGACCGACGCCGCGGTCGACGGCGTAAACCATCGCAGCGTAGGTTTGCCGCTTCTTGTCCTTGATACCGGCAAACCTCGCCAAATCCTCGACCTTCGCTTCGAGCGGACTGTGCGGCGCGTTGTAGGCCAGGTACAGAAAAAACGGTTGGTCTTTGTCGCCCGCTGATTGGACAAAACGCACCGCCTCGCGCGACAGCCCGTCGGTGATGTACTCCGTTTCATTGACCGTTTTGCCGTTGTGTTCCAGCGGGGCGATGTAGTCATTGATTGTTGTCTTGCCGGCCCGAATCTGCCGCTCGTAAATCGGCCGGTATCGATCCGGGAAGTACTGATGGCCTCCGCCGAGAAACCCGTAAAACTCGTCGAACCCGCGTTGGTTGGGATGGAACGGGTGCTCGTACCCCATGTGCCATTTACCGATCGCGCCGGTTCGGTACCCCGCGTCCTGCAACACCGTGCTGATCAGGGTTTCATTGACATCGATCCCTTCGCGGTTGTAGGCCTGAATACCGAGACCGCTGTTGGGCAGGTTGTACGGCGCCCCGAACGAATGCGGATAGCGGCCCGACATCAGCCCCATCCGACTGGGACCACAGAAGGGGTGCGTGACATAGGCCGATGTAAAAATCGTACCGGCCGCGGCCAGCTGATCCAACTGCGGCGTCGCGATGTCGGTGGCGCCGTTGAAGCCCACATCGGCGTAGCCCAGGTCGTCGCAGAGGATCACGACGATGTTCGGACGGTCTTGATCCCCGGCATGGCCGAGGGCTGCGAACGTGGCGAGCATCCCAACGGAAAACGCGATTCTATAAAAGGTGTGTTGCATCAATTCGATTTGATCGGAGAACGATTGAAGTCGACCGTCGTGTCGAGACCGTGGTGTTGAATCCGACAGTGACTAATACCCGAGCGGCTTGCCTTGTTCGTACAGCGTCTGAATTTCTTCGCGGCCGAGTGCGGCGTTAAAGATCGCCAGTTCGTCGATCGCACCGTTCAAGTTACGGACGGCGAACCAAGGTGAATTTCTCAGCGGCTGTCCCCAGTTTCCGATTTCAGCTGTCCCGATCCGAAGCGTTTGGACATGGAACTGATCCGTGATCGGTTCACTGCTGATCAGTTCACCGTTGACGAACTGGTTGACTTGTCGAGCGACGGGGTCATAGACCGCCGCGATGTGCAGCCACTTGCCGCTCTCGGACACATCCCAAATCGGTTCGGTGTAATAGATCCGGTGCAACCTGGAATCTTCTGCGGGGCCGAGTCCCGCTCCGGGCGTGTCATCGACCATCACCGAAAACATCAGCCGACCGTCTTCGTGAATTTGCCAATGCGGTTCGCCGTTCTCATAGCCGTCGCCCATGAACAGCGAATTGTAACGATGCTCCAAACTGTCAATTCTGACCCAGCAGGCGAACGTGAACGCGTCGAATGCTCCATCGATCCGGGTTCGCACACGCGATCCCGGACGGTCAAATTCCAACGCGGTCGACGCGGCCCCGAATCGACCGTCGGCTCGCGTCACGGGGCCGACCAGAATGCCGTCGAGTTCTGACCCCGACGCGGCGCGGTTCGGAATGAAGCGTTCAGCGTCCGATTCAGCGATCGGGTAATACGCGATCAACCGATCGTCGGTCCTCAACTGCCGCGAGTAGGTTTTCCATTGTTCGAACTGTTGCGATTGGGCGTCTTCACGTCGACGTTGCAAATCATTGACCGTACTGAGTCCCTCGAACGCATCCGGGCGAGACTGCGATCCCTTCAACCATTGCCGTTCTCCGGTGACCAGATGGTCGCCGTCGTGCCGGCCACCGCGCAATTCCACTTCGCCATCGATCACCTCGACACGCGCTTCGTCGGCGCCGACCTCCACTGCAAATTCGGTCCCCAAGTCGATGATCTCTGAGTCGGCCGCCTTGACGATAAACCCACGCGCCGCCGGCGGAACACTGGCCCGCAACCGCCCCTTGACCACGCGAACCGACCAATCCGATTCGACATCGAGCGCCGCGGGTCCCTCGACGATCAAGGTCGCACCGCAAAAGAAGTCGATTTCCGCGATCCCTTCGTCGAACTGCAAGACACCGTTGGGCAACACATCGCCTTCGCGGAACGCAAGTGAATCGCTAGACCACTGCAAATCGACAGCACTTCGCAGCGTCGCATGGCCCGCAATCAAAGCCTCCGCTGGTTCGTCCGATGCGACTTGTGCGATCTCGACCCGTTGGGGATCGTCACCATCGTTGCTTTGTCCGAACCAGTACGCGACGCCGCCGACCAGAGCGAGAACGGTTGCCGCAATCGCCAAGCGTTGCCACGTCCATCCCGTCGCGTCATCGAGCACACTGGCCGGCGAGTCGTTTCGCGGGGATTGCCCCGCGTGCAAATCGCCACCGGACTCGGTCGCGATCTCGCCCAGAGATTCACACAGGCTGACCGCCCGCAAATACTCCGATCGAACCTCTTCACGTCGCTCGATCGCGTCCTGCAACACATCGAAATCGTCGGCCGAAATGGTTTGGTCGATGGCTTGGAAAATCAGGTTGCGAATCTTGTCGTCCACTTCAACACTCCTCAACGAGCCGCCCCTGAACACAGTCCAGAAGCTGTTTGCGCAACGCGTTGACTCTGCTGTACAGCCGCCGCGTTTTGACGCCGGTCTCTTCCGCGATCTTGGCAATCGACTCGCCCGGCGAGTGAACGCTCAACACGAGCCGTCGATGATCGTCGTCCAATTCCCCCAAACACCTCTCGATCGCCTTGCGTTCTCGATCGCGCTGTTCCAAATCTTGCATCGCGTCCTGCGCTAATCGTTCGATCACACTTTCGCGGAACACCAAGCGGTCTCGGGAACTGTCTCGCTGCCAGCTGAGCACTTTGTACCGTGCGATCACGCAGGCCCAGCGAATGAATTCGTCGACCGCGTCGTCCGCCGTTGCAGGCGTGAAGGATTCAAATTTCTTCCAACACTCCAATGCCGTCTCCTGCATCACGTCGTCGACCCCTTGATTGGAGGGCAATAACGAACGCACGAATCGACGAATCGACTGGTCATGCCGCGCCAGCAGACTGACGAATTCGCCGTAGCGAGCTTCGCGGGCCGCGGGGGTATCGAAATCAGGTGTCGCGAGAGGATCCATGGCGTGCTTTTTTCACGAAAGGTGGTTCACTTTTGATATTCCATCATCCCGGAAATTTACCGTGCCACCTGTGCATATTTGTCAAAATTGGAATCCGTCAGAAATCCACTCAGGTCGGTCATTCTGGGGACCTGACGGTAGCCTGGATCAAAACACGACTCCATCGAGCGAATCCGCACAGGTAACGGGCAGAGACATGGCAGGCGTCCGGTCCGGGATCGTCGACGACACCGTTGAATTCCCGGACGCCCCGTTTCGTTTGTTCTTTGTGGATTTTTGAACAGTGTTCCGGATCGCGGCTTCGACGATGCGACTTGCCCGATCACCTTTAAGCCGCCTTTTACGGAGCCCAAGATCCCGGTGGCGAATCCCATGATCCGGTGGCGCGCCATGTGCCGACGGGAAACCCTCGGCCGGTGGAAACTGGCACGACGCAGCTGACATCACTCGATGACGGCGATTGCGTCGTCGCTGCGATGGGCGGATCCAGCGTTCTTGAAATGACAATCGGTGTGTCTCAATCACTTCAGAGAACGGGCGATGCTGCTTTTACCCTATGAGATGGATGGTGGATTTGACGAGATGTTCGCTCCCGACGGCAGACCCAGGGCCAGCGGCGAACGTTTTGTTCGGCGACTGGAAGCCCTGGCCGAAGGGAACCTGCGCGAGCGACAGAAATCGGCGGAACTGAATCTGCAAAACATGGGCATCACGTTCAACGTGTATAGCCATCAAGCCGGCACCGAAAAGGTCTGGCCATTTGACCTGCTGCCTCGAATCATCGACGCGGAGGAATGGTCGATGATCGCGAAGGGGCTGGAACAGCGGATTCGGGCGCTCAATCAGTTTGTCGATGATATCTACAACGATCAAAAAATCATCAAAGACAAAGCCGTCCCGGAATCGTTGATCGCGTCGTCCAAGACGCTTCGCAAACAGTGCGTCGGTCTTCAGCCGGCACAACGTGTGTGGTGCCACATCACCGGCGTGGATTTGATTCGTGACGCCGACGGTCAACTGTATGTGTTGGAAGACAACATGCGTTGCCCGTCGGGCGTTTCGTACGTGCTGGAAAATCGCGAACTCATGAAACGAACCTTCGCGCACGTCTTTGAGGGGATGTCGGTCGAACCGATCGAAGAGTACCCGGAGCAGTTGCTGAAAACACTTCTGGACTGTGCCCCAACGGGTGTATCGGATCCGGTCGCGGTGTTGCTGACACCGGGTGTTCACAATTCGGCCTACTTTGAACATTCCTTTCTGGCCCAGCAAATGGGAATCGAACTCGTCCACGGTTCGGATTTAATTGTCAAGGACGGATTCGTCCACATGATCACGACACGCGGGCTCAGGCGAGTCGATGTGATCTACCGCCGCATCGACGACGATTTCTTGGACCCCGCCCACTTCCGCGCCGATTCGTGTTTGGGAGTCAAGCATCTGATGGACGTTTATCGTGCCGGCCGTGTTTCCTTGGCCAATGCACCGGGAACCGGCGTTGCCGACGACAAGGCGGTGTATGCGTACGTGCCGGACATCATTCGTTACTACTTTGGCGAAGACCCGATCTTGCCGAACGTGCCGACGTTCCTGTGCGACGATGACAAACAACGTGAACATGTCCTGTCCCACCTGGATCAATTGGTCGTCAAACCGACCAATGAGTCGGGTGGCTACGGCATCTTGATGGGCCCACACGCCTCGGCCAACGAACGGGCCGAGTGTGCCGAAGCGATCCAGAAGAATCCACGTGATTGGATCGCACAACCAATGTTGAATCTGTCGACCGTGCCCACCCTGGTCGGCGACGAATTGAAACCCCGTCATGTCGACCTTCGACCGTTCGTCTTGTGCGGCAAAGACGTCTACGTGATGCCCGGCGGACTGACGCGGGTCGCGCTGAAAAAAGGTTCGATGATCGTCAACTCGTCGCAGGGTGGCGGCAGCAAAGACACGTGGGTGTTGCGCAACGGCGCGACGGCTCAGCCAAAACCAGTCTCGAACACGAAGGAGTCGTCATCATGCTAAGTCGAGTCGCAGAAACCGTTTATTGGCTCAGCCGATACGTCGAGCGGGCAGAAAACATCGCACGATTCATCGACGTCAATTACAACCTGACCCTCGGCGAAACCGAATCGCTGAGCAAGCAGTGGACACCGCTCTTGGAAACCACCGCGGACCAGAACGAATTCGTCAAACGATACGACAGCCCCACACGCGAAAACGTGTTGCAGTTTTTGTCCTTTGACGAAGAAAACGGTAATTCGATGATCAGTTGCGTCGCCAGGGCTCGCGAGAACGCCCGGACCATTCGCGAAGTGATTTCGAGTGTGGTTTGGGAGCAACTCAACACGTTTCACCTGTTGGTCCAAGCCGCCGGGCACTCGCCCAAGACGCTGGAGCAACCGCAAGCGTTCTGTGAACAGGTTCGCTTGACCAGCCATTTGTTGGTCGGCGCGATGGACGCCACCATGTCGCATGACGAGGCCTGGCACTTCTCACGCTTGGGCAGGATGATCGAACGTGGTGACAAAACATCACGTCTGCTGGACGTGCAGTATTACAACCTGTTGCCCGACGGCGGCAACGTCGGTTCCTCGCTGGACGTCGTGCGTTGGTCGGCACTGCTGCGTTCAGCCAGCGCCCTGGAATCGTATCGCCGATTGCGAGGCAAGATCGTCCCGCAACGCGTCGCCGAATTTCTGATGTTGGATCGCAAGTTCCCCCGAGCGATGCATTTCGCCGCCATGCGGGCGCGCGATTCGATGCGGGTGATCACCGGCAGCGAGCTGAACTCCTACTGCTATCACTCCGAACAACTGCTCGGCCGTCTCTGCTCCAGTCTCGACTATGCGGTCATCGATGACATCCTGCAAGACGGACTGCACGAATACATCGACCAATTCCAAAGACAGCTCAATACGATCGGCCAGGAAATCCACGAAGACTTTTTCTCCGTGGAACGATTGAACGCATCGCCGGACGCTTCGGTGATGACGTAAATTCCGGTCGTTCACGCAAGCTGGACGCGCCCGCAAGCGGGCCGACGACGCAAGCTGGACGCGCCCGCGAGCGGGACGACGACGCAAGCTGGACACGCCCGCGAGCGGGCCGACGACGCAAGCTGGGAGCTTACGCCACTCGCGTTACAAACGGGCCAGCCGTTTTTCGGCGTCGCCGAAGCGGTCCAGCTGAACGCCCATGCGATCCATGATCGACAAGTACATGCTGCACAGCTTTCGATCGTGATCGTCCTGGCCGACGTAGTCGAGCACGCGTCCGGTTTCGAGCGTGCCGCCCAAGCCGCCGGTCAACAGCACGGGGACCTTGCTGGAATCGTGGGCATTGCCCGACCACATGCTGGAAATGAACAACAAACACGAATGGTCCAGCACCGTCCCGCCGGCTTCCGGCATCGCGTTCAATCGTTCGGCCAAGTAGGCGTATTGGCTACAGTAGTACCGTGAAATCCGTTCATACTCGTCGGACAGATCGTTGTGCGAGGCCGAGTGGTGCGTGCTCTCGACATTCAGGAAGGGATAAAACAGTCCCGACAAATCGCGATTGAGCAGCAACGATGCGACACGTGATTTGTCGCTCTGGAACCCGATCGCCACGATGTCGCACATCAACCGCATGTGCTCGCGAATGTCCTCGGGCAATCCGTCATCGGGCCGCTGCATCCTGGCCAGCGGCTTGCCGCGGTCGTTGGCCCGTTGCCGTGCTTTCTCTCGGGCGGCTCTCATTGACGCGGCTCGTTTTTCCACCTCACGAACGCTGCTCAAGTATTCCTCTAACTTGACCTGATCGCTCTTGCTGACCCGCCGGCTCAACGACGCCGCCTCTTCCCCCACGCGGTCCAAAATGCTTTCGTCGCGACGGCTCCCCCGGTTGTCGAACAAACTGTCAAAGGCCAGCGACGGGTAGACTTCCATCGGCACCGGCGACGTCTTGTTCTGCCAGGAGATGTGCGAACTGTAGGCCATCGAAAAATTCGTTTCGTGATACCCCGTCACGGGCTGTTCACAACCGAGCACCAAACTGGGAACGACCGTTTCCTCCTGGAAATGATTCGCCAGCACCTGGTCCATGCTGATATCGCCGCGCAGCTCCGAACCCTTCTGCAGCGACGCCCCGGAAAGGATATTGCCGGTTTGGCCGGGGTGAATGCCGACCGACGTCGCATTCTCGTTGAACAGGCCGGTGATGAAGTTCATCTTCTCCTTCAGCGGCTCCATCGGCGCCAGACTCTTGCCCAACTCCATCTCCTTGCCACCGCCCTTGGCCCACCAATGTTTGCGATTGATCCCGCACCCCATGAACAACGCGGCAAATCGCTTGGGCGGTGCAACCGGATCCTCGCCGACGACGGTTTCGGTGCCCCAAACGGGAATCGATTCCATCCACGGAAGTGCCATCGATACGCCGACGCCTCGCAAGACCGTACGACGCGATAACGTTTGAGAAGACGGAGTCTGGCGAGAAGACGGAGCGTCGGATCTGGTAGAAGTGTTCATCGGATGGACGGTGGTGGGCGAAGAAACGGTCGGAACATCACTGTGGGAGAGACTTCCAGACTGTCGATGCCAAGGCGACAGACGGAAAGCCTTTCCCACCAACTTAAAACTCTGCTTTCACACGTTTGTTCAAGAACGCCGGGCTGGTGACGATCATCTCAATCGCATGTTGCAATCGATACCCGTTGGACGCAAGCGAGGCGGTCATCTGATCGATCGCCGTCTCATCCGACAACTCTAACGAACGCCCAAGGGCATAGGCGAGAAGTTTGCGGCAAAAATTATCGACAAAATCGGATTGCCGGGAACGTCGAATGTAGTCCCGCAGCCCTTCGATCCCGGTCCCCTCGCTCTCGTCGGGGAATCGAACATGACTGTCCACCTGACGACCGCCGAAATCGGTTTCACGCCGCTCACCGATCGGCCCGTATTGCTCAAACACCAGTCCGAACGAATCAATTTTGTCGTGGCAGGCCGCGCAGCTAGGATCGGCTCGGTGCCGCTGCAGTGCCTCCCGCAACGTCAACTCGCCCAACTGAGACTCGTCACTCGGCAACTCGGGCACCGCGGCGGGCGGGGCCGGGATGTGTTCGCCGAGCACGTACTTGACCAACCAATTGCCGCGCTGCACCGGACTGGTTCGCAATCCGGGTGAATTCTTGGTCAAGAAGACAGCCATCGGCATCAACCCGCCACGGCCATACCGATCGACGCCGTCAACCTTGGCCCAGCCGTCCTGTTGGTCGTCCAACCGGTCGGTCGGAAACTGGTAGTGCTCGGCAAGCGCGCGGTCGACGAAGGTGTAATTGGCGTACAACAGATCCAGGATCGAGCCGTCCGTGCGCACAATCTCGTTGAACAACCGAATCGGTTCTTCGTACATCGATTGACGCAGCTCGTCGGTGAATTGTGGGAAACGATTGCGATCGACGCCGTTGTGCTGCTGGAATTGACGAAAGCCCAACCAGCTGCCCACAAACTCGTTGACAAAGCCTTGGGACCGCTCGTCGACAAGCATGCGGACCACTTGCGACCTCAGCACATCACGTTGATGCAAATGGCCCGACGCTGCCAAGTCACGGAGCTGCTGGTCGGGCATGCTGGCCCACAGAAAGTAGCTCAACCGGCTGGCCAACGCAAAATCATCCAACGGTTCGACGTCTTGATGCGCCGCATCGGCGACTCGCTGTTGCGGCAGATCCAAGCGATAACAAAAGTTGGGCGACATCAAGACCGCCACAACGCTGTCCCGAATCGCGTCCTCGTGCTCCAACCCGTCCGACTCGCGCAGATGCCGATAGAACGATCGGATGCTCTGCCGCTGTGCATCGGTCAGCGGACGACGATACGCCCGCTCGGCGAACCGAACGACGGCATCCAACTGAACCGATTCCGATTCTCGCTTCAGGCGTTCCAAACGACGGAATGTTCGCGACAGGTCCTCGAAGTAGAACGCGATCGCTTCGAGGGCTGGGGGATTGCCGCCGACACGTTCCGCTTTGGCTAAATAGGCTTCCGCCAGCGCCCGAACTTTGGCCTCCGACGTGCAATCTTTGTCTTCGGCACGGAATCGATCGAATTGCGAATCACGCATGAAACGAGAATCGGTGCGGTCGAACCAGATGAACCCGGCGTACTGACGCATCGGCGCCGACGTCACGAAATCGAGCTCCAGCCACAAACGATCCAGTTCTTTCCGCTCCTCGTCGCTCAAGATCAACTCAACCAGCGGGCCGTCGTCACGGAAGTATCCCATCTGGCTGTGGAATCCGGCGCTCAAGAACCGCCCCGTGCGCTCCTTCTCTTCCTTGGGGTCCAAGTAGACACGCGCCCGCTCGGAAACGAGGAAGGTATCCGGGAAGACCGAGCAGAACGTTTCCAGCGTCCGCTCGTACCCTTGCAACCGAGGCTCGTCGTCCGGCAACGCCATCGCACGTGCCTCGGCCGAACCCGGCTTCAATTCCAGCAACGATCCCAGATCGCCGACGTCGGAGATCCCTCCGGCGTAACGACGACGGTTGGCAACGAATTGGCGATTCTTCCACAACACCAACGGCTGCGAACCCTGGTGGACCTCGGGCGTCGTCAGGTTTTCGACTTCGGGGACCAAACGCCCACGGAGCGTCTGCACAAAATCCTCCATCCGCTGGCATTGACGTTTGGCTTGATCGGCATCGTCCGGCGTATTGCCGCTGGGCAATCGACGCCACATGATCCGCAGTGCCGCCAGCGGACCAACGTCCGCGGCTTGGTCTGTCGCTTGGTCTTGCGCTGCGTCGACGTTCAAGATGTTCCAAAGCATTTCCATGTACCGAGGACTCAATCCCTGGCTGGATGCAAATTCACGCAGCGAACGTGTTTCGGCATCACCGGCTGTGTGTTGCAGTTGGTATTGCCAGAGGGCGTAAAAGAAATCGACGTACTGCAAACGTTGTCGCCGATAGAAATCGATGATCCGGTTGACACAGTACTTGTCGCGGTCGGTTTCGGTGATCACCGGGTGGGGGGCGAAATCGATACCGGACGGTGTCAGCACCAGATGCTCGGAAACGTGACGTGCCGCGTCCAGATATTTCTTCAGCAACGAAGGTGACATGGCGAGTGATTCGCCCGAGTTGTCAAACCCCTCCTGGTTGGCCGGATCGATCGGAAACGCCTTGGCCGGTTGCAAGTCAAATCCGGTCAGGTCTCGGATCGTGTAGTTGTATTCTGCGTTGCTCAGTCGGCGAGCCAAGACGATCCCGGGATCGCCCGCCCGGCGTTTCGCCTCTTTTTGCCGCACGCCGGCGATCCACTCGATGACACGCTTGCGAGCCTCCGGTGTGGGATGCGCCTCGGCGTCTTCGGGCGGCATGTCGCCCGCCTCCAGACGATCCATCACGACCATCCACTTTCTGAAATGGGTCACGACCGACGTGACATCACGATCCGACTCCAGGTCCAAATCCCCTTCGGCATCGTCCGCGTTGTGACAGGACACACAATAGGTCTTCAGAAACGGACGAACCGTACCGTCAAACGCTCCCTCCAGATCTTCGGCACCCGAAACGAGGGAAACAGAACACATCAACAGTGCGACAAAAAACAACAAACGCATCGACGGTCTGGGGATGGACAGGCGGGGGACAAATCAGGCGGGGGCAACACGCAAGCCCGACGTCGGTGGGGGCGACTGCGATCGATTTGCTACATCATGTTTCGGGTTGGTGGCCACCCGGATCCACGACAAACAACCGATCCACATTGAACTCGGGGCTTCCAGTCGTTGCGCCTCCATTGTAACCCTCGCCTCTCGAATTCGGGATCCAAACCCGACGGCGAACGTCGAAGATTCCCAAAACAGTCTGCGAGGCCCGCCTCCAAGTCTCGCGGCCTCGTCGACGGGTCTGCTCTCACTCGTGGTCAGCGATGACCGGCGCCCCTCCCCTCGCCGCGCTCGACCCTCCCTGCCAGGGCCCTGGTATCTACGCAAGTCGCTTTTTGCCCAAAGGGCATGCATATCCATAGCCTGGGGCAAGCAAACCGAGCATTTGCGAGGGTTGCGCCGCCCCAGGAACCGCATCGCAATGAGGTAAACTTTGGCCAACGGCCATGCACAACATTCTGGCTGTAACTTGCGGAGCGATGAAGTGCCCGCTGAGCCCACCGATAGCAGCGCGAACCCACGGATGATTACACCCTGTCATCCGTGGGTTCGCGCTGCTATCGGTGGGTATCATTCTCGATCGTTAGCCCGGTCAAAACCCCAACATTAAATGTGCCGAAGCACTAGCGACCGGGTGGCACCCGCTGGGTGATCGGCTCGTCTTGGCCTTCGACCAGCAACAGTCGTTGATCGACTCCGATGCCCTCGAACTCTTGCCGCGTTCCACTCGGCCAGCTGACGGTCACGCGGACGTCATCGCCGGACTCGCCTAACCCGAATGACACGGTGGATTCGTTGTGACACAGGTATCCATCTCCGCCGACGATCCAATTGGTCAACGTGCGCTGTCCCTGATGCACTTCGACCTGCGCGCCGATGGCATCACGTTCCGACTCGGTGCCCACCAATTGGAACGTCAACCAATGGTTGGAGGTCTCGGTGCGATTGATCAACAGTGCCGACGGCGATCCGATGTGCGAGATCACCATGTCCTGTCGACCATCGGCATTAAAATCCAAACGCGCCAGACCGCGGCCGAGGTATTTTCCGGTCCAGTAATTCGAGGCATCATCGACCGGTGAAAGGCGAAATTGGCGGCCAAGGTTGACGAAGAACTGCGGCGACTGCTCCAACGGTTCCCCGGGAGCTTTTTCGATATTGCCGTTGGTGACCGCCAAATCGGGACGCCCATCGAGGTCGTAATCGAGTGCTTGGCAACCGAATCCGAGCACGTCGGAACTGTCGCGGTGCAGCCGATACTGCACGCATCGGTCTTCGAACACGCCGCCTTGATTCATGAACAGGCTGACCGGTTCCAGGTAAAAGTTGGTGATGTGAATGTCCCGCATCCCGTTGCCATCGAAGTCGGCGACCGCAATCCCCATCGACGCAGTTTCGACTCCGCCGATGCCGAGCGCGCAACCGCGGACCGCCGCGACATCGATCCATCGGTCCTGGTCGGGCGACCGTGTCCACAATTGGTTGGCGCGAATGTCGTTGCCGACAAAGACGTCATTGCCGGGTCGGCCGTCCCAGTCAGCGATCACGACGCCCAGGCCCGTGCTGGCGTCGCCTTGAGAGTCGCTGACCCGTTGATGCAACATGCCGCCGCGGCCATCGTTGACCGCAATGGAATCGATCCCGGGCTGAAACGAGGCCGGCGAGATGGTCAGGATCTCGCCCTTTTCATTCATTTCCGGACGGTTCACCATCGTCGGATCTTCGACATAGTGCAACGCATACAGATCCGGCAACGCATCTCCGGTGATGTCGCCCAACGCCACCGAACTGGTCAACACTTGGTGCCCGGGGTCTTCGTCAAAGACCTGGCGCCGGAACGTGCCGTCGCCATTGTTGATCAGCAACACCTTATTGCCGATGTTGGCGACGACAAGATCGGCGAACCCGTCCTGGTTCCAATCTCCGCTGCCCAGACCGACCGAATAGCGAGTGTCGGTCACCGCGGCGGACTGCGTCCGGTCGACGAGTTTGCCGTCGACGCCGCGATACAACTGGTTCGATCGTTCACCCACCATGGACGGGACGTCGGCGGCGCCTTGGGCCAGATAAAGATCGACGGCACCGTCCAGGTCGTAGTCCAGCACAGCGATGCCGCCACCGAGAGACTGGTAGAGCGCGAACCGAAACGGCTGTGGCTCACTGGCAACGAAGTACGTGTGGTTGAGCCCCACCGATTCGGCGATGTTTTCAAACGCGGGGATGTGAAAGTCATCGGTCGATGGAGCGGTTTGTGGCGGTGAAACATCGATCGCGGCGGGGATCTCCAATTTCGGCAGCGGGTACTCGGCCAGGTCGAGCCCGCAGACGCGTTCTTGGCGGCTAGCGAAGGCATCGGGCGCACGAAACAGCGCCGCGCGGCGCTCGTTCAATGACTCGATCTCTTCCTGCGAAGCCTTGCGATGGAAGGCCCCAAAGATCCGCCACGTCATCGCTTCGAGCGGGCGATGCAGCTGATCCAGACCGTCGGCGATGGTGGCGTAGTTGTCGATCGGCGCCGATTCGGGCGTCTGGGATTTTCCGATCGCGTTACTGGCCGAGACGACATCCCTGATGGTGTCGTATCGCTTCTCCCAACGTCCAGCTTGTTCGGTCTGGCCGAGCGCCGTCAACGCCTGGTTGATTCGCCGCATCGCGCCGACATTGGTGGGATCGCGTGCCAGTGCTTCGCCGAGCGCCCGGACCGCTTCCTCGAACCGTCGTTCCGAAACCAAATAGGCTCCGATCGCGGCCCAATATTCGGCAAATTCTTGAACCGGTTGGTCGGCTTGGGTCAGCCACCACTGAAAACGTTCGTTGTCCTGGGCTTCGATCGCCAGCAACCCGTAAAAGGCGACGATCGAAGGAACCGCTTCGCCCGCGCGCACCGTTTCATCAAGGGCCTCGACCGCCTCGACGTTTCGGCTGGCGGTAAACAGCATCCGCGCGGTGGCCGCCGGACCGATCGGGAAGTTGGGACGGGGACGCGGCGGAGGCTTGTTCGGGTCGTCAAAAATCGCGTGCCCCAACACCATCAACGCATGCAACTCGTCTTCTTGAATATTGCCCAAGCGACAAAGCGCATGCAAATGATCCGCCGCTTCGTGTCGCCGCCCCTGACGGTTGTACAGGTACGCGAGTTGTCGGTGGGCGACCGGGACATCGCCGGCCAATTCGAGGACCTTCAGATACCTCGATTCAGCCTCGTCATATCGTTCCAACTGCATGTACCAATCGGCTGCCTGTCCCAGCGACGGTAGCCCGGCTTCCGGATCAGTCACCGGGATCGAGTCCAGGTATTCGACTGCATCGACAAGATTCCCGCGATCGGCGTTCAACCGGGCCAATCGAAACAAGACCTCCGCGTCGCTGGGGTCGGTCATCAGCACCTTGCGATACTCCGCCGCAGCCGCGTCCACCTTGCCGGCTTGGATCAACGCTAGTGCGGCATCAATCGCCTGATCGCGATCGAACGGTTTTTCGACCGGCGGCGGGGACGGAACCTCGGCTTGCGTTTCGGTCTCGCGATCGCTGATCTGTTCTCGCGGCGCTTGTTCGGTCGGATCGACCGCCGTGCGGTCACACGCGGTAAACAAGAGCGTGGTCGCGATAAACAGGAAGACGACGTGCCGAGGGTCAGTCATGGGGATCAGGGTGCCGCGGAAACGCGGGTAGGTCAAAGTAAAATAAATTCAGCTACCGTTGGTGTGTAGCCTGCTGGCGATTCCTGGACGCTGCGACGCAGCGACAGTGGGCGGCTAAAGCCTGCACACCAACACGCATGCCCGTTCCTTCATTGAAAAAGCGGGCGTGGTCGAGTGACCACGCCCGCAGGCATTGATTTCAACGGACGTTGAAAATCCTTACTGGTTCAGCTGCTCTTGGATCGTTTCGGCACTTGCCTTGGTACCCAGAGCACCCCACAGACCGTAGGGACTTTCCCGACCTGCACCACCGTTGGCACCACGGCCGTCACCATTGTCGCGACCGTAGGGAACGTGGTTCTGGTCACCCGACTCGATCGAGTCCGTGATGAACACGACAGCTCCATCGGCCATCAGCACGTGAGCACCACCTTGGTGGAAACTGGAGGCACTCATCACACCACCCCCACCGTGCCAACGCTGCATGTTGTAGCTGTTGGGCGGCGAGATCGTGGTAAACACACTGAACATCGGCCGTCCATCGGACCAACGACGACCGCGTTGGTGGTTGGCCGATTGATCGTAACACGGGTCCGGCCCCATGCCGCTACCGCAGCAACCGGTACAAGGCGGCAGACCGCCGTTGTTGGTGTCGGTGTTAACGTACTGCGGACGCTCGGGGTCCAGGAACGCTCGGCCTTGCGACGGCGGCAAATCCCACACGTTGTTCTTTCGAACGATGAGCGTGGCTTTGGCCAAGTTGGTTCGATCACCAACGACGTTCTCGCCACACGCAATGGTGTTGGAAAGACCGTCTTTGATGTCACGAAACTTGGTGAAGTGACGAGCTCGGAAGACCCCTCGGGCCCATCGTTGACCGGCTTCATCACCCCAGGTCCCACTGCCGTTGGGAACACCCCGGTCGTTGACCCCACCGTGCTGCTGTTCAAAAATTGCATCGCCGATACAGGCCGAGTAATTCGTAAACGCGACTCGGTTGTTGACCGGCTGGGTCGGATCACTCGGACAACGATACCCGGGAACCTGAGTCAGCCAAGGCTGATAGTTCTGGTTCCAGGGACGCGGTCCCATTGCCGCGAACGGCGGGTTGATGACGTTGCCGGCTCGGTCTCTGTTGAACGGGTTGGAGATTTGATCCCACAGACCCTGTTGCTCGATGAACGGCAACACACCCACCATCCAGCTGAGCCAGTGAGAATTGTTCAAATTCCCATTGTTCGGCAGGTTGTTGTTGTACGTTCCGCCTGCGTTCATCGGCAGATTCTTGTACGCCGAGTGATAGTTGTGCAACGCCAAGCCGATTTGCTTGAAGTTGTTACTGCAACTCATGCGTCGTGCCGCCTCACGGGCAGCCTGGACGGCCGGCAACAACAAGCCGACCAAAATTCCAATGATGGCGATCACCACCAAAAGCTCGACGAGCGTAAAACCGGCTCGCCGACTACGGCTTCCAATCATAAAAAAACTCCGGGAATGAGGATGAGAGAGACGCGACTGTACCGCGTCGCACAGGAGAGCGAAGCGTGCCGGGTGAGCCCCACCCGATCTACAAATCTATCGCCACCAAGGGTAGAGTCTATGGGAGCAAGTCGGCAGATTCAACTACAATCCACGCCACTGTGCCAACTTTTATGGATCCGAAATGCACACTGCGGTGTTACGGGCGTGTCGAATGGTTTCGACGTCCGATGGATCACAATTCGGTCGTATCTGGACCGGCGGGGACGGCATCGGGCAAACCCGGCCGACACTGACGAGCCAAACGGGGCGTTTCTGGATAGCGGCAAGGCGCGAGCCTTCCGGTCCCTCATCGTTCCCGAAACACCGGAGGGCTCGCGGGCTGTGAAGGTTTTTTCAAGGTGAAATGTGGATGGCGGGGGCTGCAACCACCGAAACATGGAAGGCCTCGCGGAGAGGCCCTCCGTCGTTCGGGTAGTGGACGAGGCGACGAGTCCTCTGCAGTGGGCGTATTGGCACAGGACTCGTCGCCTCGTCCACTACCGCCTACCCGAAACGCGAGTCGCCGCAGACGACTTAGTTGCCTTGCGAAGCCGTTTCTTGAGCGGCTGCGTTCATTGCCTTGTCGTAAGCTTCTTCTTCGGCAAGTTCGTCCGCGGTTTGGGCATCGGTGGGTGTGAATTCCGCTTCGCCACCGCCACCACAGCCGGTGATCGAGATGGCAGTAGCGAACAACAAACCAAACAAGGAGAGAGAGAGGGTGCGTTTCATGATCGGTTCAAATGATCTAGCGGAAGGTGAATGACAACAAAGGGAGACGGCAACTGCGACACAGAGGTAGAAGCCGACCGCCACGAAGTCCTGCATCGTCGATTACCGGCTCGGCATTGTCAAGCACTTGCCCCTTACAACTCCCCTGAAGTTCAGTTGTCCACCGTTGCCGTTGGATCTGTTTTTCCAGATCCCCTAGGCCAACGATCCCGTCCAGGCGGGCGCAAGGGTTGACGCTGCGCCCGCGAACGATCGCGAATTCCCATCGCGCCGCGTCGGTTTTTGACAGGTTACACAACGCGTTGTCTGCCATCCTGCTAAACTGCAACGAGGAATGAACCAGCACCGAACGGGCATTCATCGCCTGATCTCGCGCCTACACAACCGTCCCCCTTTTTTTCGAGAGGCCCTCCATGAGCACCGCCATCAAACCTTCACTCCTGCCCGAAGTCGAAGCGTTCTTGGGACGAGGGCGTTTGGCCAGCTTCGTCGGCGGCAAAACGATGGGTTCGGAAAACGACAATAGCATCGCGACGACCGATCCGGGGTCCGGCGACAAACTCGCCGACGTGGTCGAGTTGACTGCCGAGCAGGTCGAGGAGGCGGTCGGCGTTGCCGATGCCGCGTTCAAGCAATCGTCGTGGGCAACGATGCCGGTCAACGAGCGCGCCGCGTTGCTGCACCGCTTGGCCGACGCGGTCGAGAAGCACAAAGCGATCATCGGCCAAATCGAATCGCTCGACGCCGGCAAGGTCCAGTCTCAGGCTCAAGGCGACGTCCAAAACTTTGCCGACACGATTCGCTACTTCGCCGACATGGCCCAGCATGTGAATCCCCGCACCACGTTGGCGGTCAAAGCCCACGAAGCGTGGACGGTGCGTCAGCCCTGGGGTGTTTGCGCGTTTATCTTTCCCTGGAATTTCCCGTTCCTGTTGATCGGCTGGGGAATCGCCCCCGCGCTGGCTGCCGGCAACACCGTCGTGATCAAGCCCGCCGAAGACACGCCCTTGTCGGCGATCTATCTGGCGGAATTGGCGAAAGAAGTCGGTATCCCCGACGGCGTGATCAACGTGGTCACCGGCGGAGGCGCCACGGTGGGGTCGGCACTTTCAGGCAACACCCAAATCAAACGCATGTCCTTCACCGGTTCGCCCGAGGTCGGACGACTGGTGGGCGAAGCCTGCGGACGCAACCTGGTTCCCGTCAAATTGGAACTCGGCGGCAAGGGAGCCGCGGTGATTTTCAACGACGTCGATGTCGCCGATACGGCGCAAAAGCTGGCCGGTGCGATCACGTTCCACACCGGACAGGTCTGCTGCGACGCGACACGTTGGTTGGTGCACCAAGACATCTACGACGAATTCGTCAATCAATGCGTGGACCAACTTTCCCAAGTCAAAATCGGCTACCAGCTCGACGGCCAGACGCAAATGGGACCGGTCGTTAACGCCAAACAACGCCAACGCGTGCTCAGCTACCTGGAGAAGGGGCAATCCGAAGGCGCCGAATGCCTGCTGCCCGGTGGTGCCGCCAAAGTGGAAGGGTACGACGGTCATTTCGTCAAACCAGCCCTGCTTGCCGGTTCGCTCGACAACGTCGCCGCCCAGGAAGAAATCTTTGGGCCGGTCGCTTATCTAGCACCGTTTCAAACCGAAAGCCAAGCGATCGAGATGGCCAACCACACCCACTACGGACTGGCCAACAGCGTCTGGACGTCTGACTTGGCACGTGCCGCTCGGGTTGCCGAGTCGATGATCGCGGGCAACAGTTGGATCAATGCCCACAACGTGTTCGCTCACGGGGTTCCCTACGGCGGTGTGAACCTGAGCGGAATGGGCGGCGGCGTGCTGTCGTTCGAAACGCTGATGGATTACTACCGCAGCACCTCGGTCGTCCGACCACTGTGATCTCCCGCGATAACGGACTCCACCTGATGAAACGCTCGGCCCGTTTGTTTGCCGCCATGTTGATTGTTTCGGCCCAGGCCATCACCGTCGCAACGGAACCGGTCCCCGAAACGTCCGCTACCGTCGCTACCGTTCCCGGTTTCAGCTGGGATCGCGTGCCGTTGAACCTTCACTTCGGAAAACGAACGACGGACTTGACCGATTCGGAAATCAACTTTGTGGCCAGTCGAAGTCGGTTGATCTGTTTGGAAAAAAGTCACGGGGCTCGCGTCCATGGCAGCACCGAGGCGGGGATCGCAGACACGGCCAGACGCATCACGGCACGCAACCCCGATGCGAAGGTGTTGTTTTATTTCAACGCCTTCATCAACTGGCCAGGCTACGAGGCGTTTGAGACCTATCGCCCCGAGTGGACACTGCGAACGGCGGACGGCGAAATCGTCAAACACCCTTCCGGTACCCCGCGGCCGGATCCGTCCAACGCCGAGTTTCGCAAGTGGTGGTCCGATGTCGTCGTCTCGGCCAACCGTTCAGCCCCACTTGGCGGTGTCTTCATCGACGCGCTGCCACAAGCCCTTTCGCCCGGCCTGGCACAGCAAGTCGGTGACGCCAAGGCCTGCGCGGTCGTGCACGGACTCCGCGAAATGATCAGGCTGACGAAACGCAAACTCGGCCCCGACAAGATTGTCCTGGTCAACGGAATACGGACCACGGATTTCCGCCAAATCCTGGATTGGGACGGAATCGACGGCGTGATGATCGAACACTTCGGCGCGTTCAAGACCGCCGAGCCGGAAGATCTGAAGGCCGACCTGGACTCGATCGCGATCGCGGCTGCCAAGGGCAAGTTTGTTGTCCTGAAAGGTTGGCCGGGATTCAACTGGCTGGATCGAGACATGATGAACCGCCCCCATGACGAACTGTTGGAACTTGCGCGACAACGGATCACGTTCCCGCTGGCGTGTTACTTGGTCGCCGCGCAACCCGGATCGCACTTCTGCTATTCCTGGGGCTACACCCACTCCCACGGCATGCTGGATTCGTATCCGGAGCTGGAGCGTCCGCTGGGTCCTCCCAAGGCCGATGCCACATGGCAGGGATTGACCGCCACACGCGAATTTGAACACGCATCGGTCTGGGTCGATTTGGCCAACCGAAAGGCGCGGATCGATTGGCAGCGATAGTTTTTGGAGCGAAGAAGATGCTGCGGATTCGACTGCCGGCGATCGTGATGGTGTTGCTGGCGGTGAGTTCCTCCTTGCGCGGCGCTGACTCACCGTTGGATTTTCAGTCGCAGGTCGCGCCGATTCTGCAGCGTCACTGCATTCGGTGTCATTCGCCGAACAACAACCAGGGTGAACTTTCGTTGGCGACGAGCGACGATTTGCGTGCGAACGAGTACGTCATCGCGGGTGACCCAGCAAGCAGTTATCTGCTGGAATTGATCACATCGACCGATGGCCAACCGGCTGCGATGCCCCAGGAGTCAAATCCGCTATCGGATGCCGAAGTCGCATTGATTCGGCAATGGATCGTTCAGGGGGCGGCGTGGCCGAGCGACGTTGTCGTCAAAGAGCAATCCAAGGCGGATGAGACATGGTGGTCGCTGCAACCGCTGCGTGTCGCGAAACGTATGCCGTCGGATTCGAACATCTCCGACGCGCCCCGTTCCCCCGCCACGATCGACGCGTTTATTCGCGCCAAGCTCGCCGACAAACAACTTGAGATGAATCCGCCGGCCGACCGCCGCACGCTGATTCGACGCGTGACGTTCGATCTGATCGGATTGCCGCCGACACCGCGAGACGTGGAATCGTTCGTCCAGGATTCCGACCCGATGGCTTATGAAAAACTGGTCGATCGATTGTTGGCGTCACCCCATTACGGCGAACGGTACGCACGGCACTGGCTGGATCTGGCGCACTACGCGGACACGCATGGATTTGAACGCGACATGCGACGCGACAACGCCTGGCGGTATCGAGACTACGTGATCGAATCGTTCAACGAAGACAAACCGTATGACCGCTTTGTTCAAGAACAGATCGCGGGAGATGTCTTGTGGCCGGACGACGATCAGGCGGTAATCGCGACCGGCTTTCTGTCCGCCGGTCCCTGGGACTATGTCGGGCAAGTCGAAACCAAAAGCGACCAACTGCGCCGGTCGGCTCGCGTGCTGGACTTGGATGACATGACCACGCAGGTCATGACCACCACCATGGCGATGACGGTCAATTGTGCCCGCTGCCACGATCACAAGCTGGACCCGATCTCGCAGCGTGAATATTACCAATTGCAATCCGTCTTCGCCGGCGTGCGGCGAGAAGCACGCGTCGTCAGCGATTCGTCCCTGAAGGCCTACGAATCGGCAAAGCAGCAATTGGTCCGACGTCGCAACCAGATCGACTTTGAACTCGCCCGGCTTGAAGGTGATGGACTCGACCTGGCCGACATCGTCGGCGGTGGAAACGGAAGCGGCACCGGGGCGTTTCGCCAGGGCATCGACGTCCGCAATGCCAAAGTGCAGACCCGCGACTTTGGAAGACTTGGCAACGTCGTGACCAATCGATTCGCCGCGTCAGACTTTACTTTTGTCGATGGCGTCTTTGTCCCCGACGGCGAGGAGGCTCGGGCCAAGATTCCCGTCTCCTCGACGGGCATCACCCTCAACGGCTTGCCCACGACGTCTGGCGAAGCCTGGGACATGATTCGCAACGGTCCTGTCGCCAGCCAGCATTCCCCCTCACTCGACGGAATCGATTTCACCCAGGACGGTCACAGCCTGCTGGGATTGCATGCCAACGCGGGGATCACGTTCGACCTTTCCGCGATCCGCCAGAGTCTGGCGGATGACGCTGCCGGCAAGAGTGCCGAAACGCCGCTTCGCTTCACCGCACAACTCGGTTACTTCGGGGCCTCCGGTTCGCATCGTGCCGACGTGTGGGTCTTTGTCGACGGACAGATCGTGGCGGAGTTCAAACAACTCGGCCGCGACGATGGTTTACAGCCCATCGACATCGAGCTGTCCCCGGAGGTCCGTTTTCTGACACTCGTTTCGACCGACGGCGGCAACGGAATCGGGCATGATCAGATCGGTTTCGGTGACCCGCGCATCCGCCCGAAAACGTCGCCGACTCGCTCCGATGCCGAGGTCGATCGCATCGAAACGCTCCGCAGCAAACGCAACGTGGTCACAGCAGAACTGGATGCACTCGGCCCACCGCCGCGATTTTATGGGGTGGTCGCCGAAAAAGGCTTGCCGGAGGTGCGTTTGTTGATTCGCGGCAATCCGGAAACCCCCAGCGGTGACGTGCTGCCACCGGCCGCCTTGTCGGCTCTAGCGATGTTAAATCCTGAACTCGGGACGATCGCGACGGACGAAGGGCAACGTCGGGTGGCACTGGCGCGATGGATCACGTCGATCGACAATCCCCTTGTGCGACGCGTCATCGTCAACCGACTCTGGCACTGGCATTTCGGTCAAGGTTTAGTCGACACGCCCAGTGATTTTGGCTTCGGCGGAGGTCGTCCGTCGCATCCCGAACTGCTCGATTGGCTCGCCGAAGCATTGCTGCATCATGACTGGTCGCTCAAGGCCATGCACCGATTGATCGTGACCAGCGACACCTACAAACAGTCCAGCCGGTACCGCGAACCGGCGGCCAATGTTGACGCCGAGAATCGACTGCTGTGGCGACAGAATCGCCAACGCATCGAAGCGGAAGCGATTCGCGACGCCGTGTTGTTTGTCAGCGGCAAACTGAACGATCGCCGCGGCGGACCGGGATTCGAAGATTTTCAATACCAGGATGCCTACGCACCCATCTACACTTACACCACCGCCGACCGTCCGGAATTGTGGCGACGGAGCATCTATCGTTACATCGTCCGGACAACCCCCGATCGATTCCTCACCACGCTCGACTGTCCCGATCCGGCCAACCTGACACCGAAGCGGATCACGACCACCACCCCGCTGCAATCGCTGGCCCTGTTCAACAACGACTTCATGCTCCGGCAGGCTCGCTATTTTGCCGAGCGGATCGGCCGCGAGGCTGGAAGCGACCCGGCGGCACAGGTTCACCACGCCTTCGCACTCGCGCTGGGACGGCAGCCGTCGCAACAGGAGGCCCGATGGGCGACGGAGTTTGTTGATCGGCAAGGCTTGTTCGCCCTGTGTCGATCGATTTTTAATTTGAATGAGTTCGTGTATGTCGATTGACCCCAATCATGACGCGATTTTAAGGCTTCCGAACCACTCGCGCCGCCAGTTCTTGCAATCGGCGGCCGGTGGAATCGGCTCGCTGGCGCTGACGGCCATGCTCGCCGGCGAAGGACACGGCGCAGGACACGGTCAATTGCATCATGCGGCCAAGGCCAAGCGTGTCATCCAGATCTTCTGTCCGGGTGGGATGAGTCAGGTGGACACGTTTGACTACAAACCCGAACTGGACAAACGCGACGGATCGGCGTTCGATCCCGATGGTCAGTTGCAATTCTTTGCGTCCAAGCCGGGCAACTGTCGCGGCAGCCACTGGAAATTCCGCCGTCACGGGCAGTCCGGACTGTGGATGAGCGATCTGTTTCCACAGTTGGCCACCTGCATCGACGACATGGCGTTTCTTTACTCCATGCACAGCAAGACGGCACTGCATGGCCCGGCCTGTTTCATGATGAATACGGGATTCACGTTGCCCGGTTTTCCCAGCATGGGTGCCTGGGTGACGTACGGCCTGGGCAGCGAAGCCGAGGATTTGCCTGCGTTTGTGGTGTTGCCCGATCCGCGCGGGCTGCCGCCCGGCGGGATCATCAACTGGGGTGCGGGGTTCCTGCCGGCGCAACATCAGGCGACCACGCTGGACACCACCTACCCACAACACCCGATCGCCGATCTGTTTCCGCCCAAGGACTTTGCCCAGGTCTCGCCGGCCGGCGATCGAGCCGGGTTGAGTTTTCTGCAGCGGTTGAATGAACTGCACCGCCAAACCCGACCCGGCGACACGGAGCTGGACGCGCGGATCAAGGCGTATGAAATGGCGGCCCGGTTGCAGCTGAGTGCTCCCGAAGCGACCGACCTGAGCCGGGAAAGTCAAACAACGCGAAACCTTTACCAGACCGATCATCCAGACATCGGTCCGTTCGGACGGCAGTGCTTGTTGGCGCGACGACTGGTCGAGCGCGGCGTGAGATTTGTCCAACTCTATTGTGGGGCCGAGAACACGACGGCCAAGAAGATCCGTCCCAATTGGGACAGCCACGAAGACTTGCCCCGCGACCACGGCTACTGGGGCGCCGTTCTGGACGGCGGCGCCTCGGCGTTGCTGCAGGACCTGAAACAGCGTGGCATGCTGGACGAGACGTTGGTCATCTGCACGACCGAATTCGGACGTCAGCCGGCGGCGCAGGGCAATGGCCTGGGGCGCGACCACAATGCCGGAGCCTTCACGGCATGGTTGGCCGGGGGCGGTGTCCGGGGAGGGATCGGATTTGGGGCAACCGACGAGTTAGGTTTCAAAGCGGTCGAAAACCCGACCTACAGCTACGATCTGCATGCCACCGCGCTGCACCTGCTGGGCATCGATCACACGCGACTGACGTATTACCACAACGGCATCGAGCGTCGTCTGACCGATGTTCACGGCCACGTGATCAAACCGATCCTGGCGTAACACGCGAGACGCCCGCGAGCGACATCCCAGCGGGACGCGTCAGCGACCGGCATCCCAGCGGGAAGCGTCAGCGACCGGCGCGTGTTGACCTCGCAACCCGACACTGGCCACTGGCTCACGCCGCGTGTTGAAATGAATCCCCGTGGATCAATTCGCCGATGGTTTTCAGACGGAATGTCGCCGGCAGCGAAGACTCATGGCGGGGCGGTGGTTATAAACAAGCCGCGACGAAAAACGTTGACCGCAATCCGAAAACGGTAACACGACCTCCGCGAAAAGAAATCCTTCGTCCCGCTTCCCCAACAAGCATCACTTGAAGATGAATCGTCTGTATTTATGGCTGCTCTCTGGAATCCTGTTCGGCAACATCGCTCTCGCAGAACAGCCCAATGTGTTGTTGATCGTTTCCGACGACCAGGGATACAACGACTTGGGTGTGCTCGGTAATGGGATCATCACACCGAATCTGGACCGGATCGCGACGGAGGGGACTCGGCTGACGAACTTCTATGTCGCTTGGCCGGCGTGCACACCGTCCAGGGCGAGCCTGCTGACCGGTCGCTATCCGCAGCGAAATGGCATCTACGACATGATTCGCAACGAGGCCCCCGATTACGGTTATCGCTACACGCCGGACCAATATGCGGTCACGTTTGAACGCATCGGCGGACGTGTCCGCCATTCGGGAGGGGCTTACGCCCAATACCGCTATATCGAAAAGGTTTTGACCAGCGCAGGGCCCGTAGGCTCGCGTCAAACGGCTGATAATCAGCCGAGCGACCGAAAAGTTTGCGATTCCTTCGCTGGATCAGACAACATTCCGCAACTGGAGACGATCACAGAAGGGGGTGACGCTTCCGAAAACGTTCGTGCATGTTCAACACTCGACACGGAGAACGACAATGGCTCTGAATCGTTCGGCGGCGCTGGAATACGCCGCGAAATATTGGAACAAGCCGTGCAGCGACGGCTACTTCATGTTGAGCGACAAGGCAGTCCGGATCAGTCAAAAACGCAAGGAACTGAAGGCCCCGGAAAGTGACGGTTGGGAAGCACGCTTCGTTCCCGAGTTTTCCAGTGATGGTCACATGGTCGGTGAGTCTGCGGTTTTCCAGAAACCCAACGGTGACGAAATCTTGATCCACGGCTGGGACGGTTTGGCGGACTGTGCACACTACATCTGCCAGTGTCTCAAAACGGGCAACGTCAGCGTCCACGAGATGTCCGTGCCGAAACTCGTCAAAAAACTGCGGGCGCAATCGGACGTCAAGACGCTGGGGATGAAACTGTCCCGCACCGCCGCTCAGCAGATCATCGACCTGGGAGTGTTTAAGGGAGGCGACGTGATCGTTTACTTCAATATTGATCCCCAGGGCGACTACGGCGGAAAGGCGGATTACACCCACAGCACGCTGTTCCTGGGCATCGACTCCAGCGGCGTCGGCCGGATCGCTTGCCACACCATCTGCCGCCATCAGCACTTGCCCAAGAACGAGGAGTGGTGGCTGAAAGACGGTCGCTACGCGTACACGTTGATCCACTTCACCGCCGGCGACCGCGTGGCCAACGATGCCGACCATTTTCAAGGCTGGTGGAAGATCGAGTACTTTGGTCGCACGGAATATTATCGTTTCGACACATCCGGACGCGTGCGTTGGACCTCCAAAGCCCCAAAAGCGGCATCGGATCGAATTGAATCCGGTGCGAAAAACCTCGGGCATTGGTTTCGCGAAACGCGGCAGGTATTGATCGCCTGGCAAAGCACCGGAACGGCCGAACGATGGGCAGCGGTCGGCAAGCAGAACAAGTACGACATCAAGGTCAATCAACACAAGGGAACGGCAACAAAACTGTTCACGTAAACATTCACGATGCGGGCGGGGTGATGGGGGCAAGACAATGGGGGCAAGACAATGGGGGCAAGACGATGGGAGGCAGAATGATGGGGGGGCAGAATGATACGGGGCAGAATGATGGGTGCCGGATGATGGGTGCCGGATGATGGGTGCCGGATGAACTGCGGCGATCGGGTGAAGGGAGAGATCGAGGTGGCTGATCAAGGCATCTCGTTGAAATGCATTTGGGCAATCTCAAATCTCAAATCTCCTGACTCTAACGTTTTCTATGTACCTGATTTTGCCGGATAGGCGAAGCCCTTCAGGCCCGGAGGGCCGGCAGAGTGGATGCCGGTGGCGTGAGCCCAATGCCACCTATTCTGGACCCTATCGGGTGGCGCGGTCCCAAAAACCCGGTTTTGGCACGATTTTTGCGCCTGGCAGGTAAGTTTACACTTACTGCCTTTCTGACTGGGAATCGCCATGGT
>CP036432.1:5022393-6710874 GCA_007753675.1 Stieleria magnilauensis | reverse complement strand
GGAATCGCCTCAAGGCTAGACACCAACGTGCGCTGGTGTGCAGGCTTTAGCCGCCCGTCTTGCTGCTTCGCAGCGCGTGTGGAATCGCCTCAAGGCTAGACACCAACGTGCGCTGGTGTGCAGGCTTTAGCCGCCCGTCTCGCTGCTTCGCAGCGCGTAAGGAATCGCCTCAAGGCTAGACACCAACGTGCGCTGGTGTGCAGGCTTCAGCCGCTCGTCTTGCTGCTCCGCAGCGCGTGAGGAATCGCCTCAAGGCTAGACACCAACGTGCGCTGGTGTGCAGGCTTTAGCCGCCCGTCTTGCTGCTTCGCAGCGCGTGAGGAATCGCCTAAAGGCTAAACACCAACGTGCGCTGGTGTGCAGGCTTTAGCCGCCCGCCTCGCTGCTCCGCAGCGCGTGAGGAATCGCCTAAAGGCTAGACACCAACGTGCGCTGGTGTGCAGGCTTCAGCCGCCCGCTTGCTGCTTCGCAGCGAGCGGGAATGCGCCTCAAGGCTAGACAACAGCACTACTTGATCTCTACGACCAACGGCTTGTGCCAGGTCTTCGATTCGGCGGTGTAATACAGGTACGCCCGACTGGGCGGTCCGGTGTATTTTCCCGCGATCTGGGCGACACAGGCGATCGGAATCCGCTTGGATTCAGTCGGTGCGAAGGTCCGCCAATACAAGATGACTTCGCGGCCGCGCAGTTCGTAGAAATCAATTTCACCCGATTCACGAAGCTTCTCCAAGCTCTCGATGACCGGTTCAAGGCCTCCGGGAAGTCCGACCACGGCGACGGTCATCGGGCATCCGGTGTTCGTCACGTTGTTCACCTCTGCGATGACATCGATCGCATCGCCGCTTTGGACGTTCGCTTGATCGGACTGCCCGGCAAAGGACAGCTTCATCGCGATCGGGCATTCGGGGTCACTTGACGGCGACGTCGTCCGCCCGGTGAAGCGGAGCGTGAAGGGCAGGTTTGCGGCATCGCTGCTGCGAAGTGTCAATCGCGTGGTGGGATCGGAAACGAAGGCGTCGATCATCGCCGGTGTCATCTGCCACGTCACGCCCTCGGCGGGACGCCCGTCCCAGCGAACCGTTTCAACGACCTCGCCATCGACCAGAACATCGACGCTGCCGCCGTCGCCGCCGACCATTTGATCGTGCATCGCGATCAAGGCCTTGAGCGCCAACACCGTCGCTTGCGTCGATCCGAACCCGCCGCCGCGTCGATTTTCGATCAGCCACGTCGCCGCTTTCTGTGCCACGCCGCGATGGTTGTCGTTGCGGGCCAACGCCAGAATCGCCAGCGCGGTCGTCTCGACGGTCCGCGAGATCCCGCCGCTTTGCGTGATCGTCGTTTTTCCGATGAAACTGCCGTCTGTGTTTTGAAGTTCCACAAGCCGGTCCAGCAACGTCGCCGCCTGACGGTCTCGGCCCACATTGGCCAGTGTGATGGCGGACAACGCGATCAAATAGGGATCGTCAGAGGATTCTGCCACGCGTTGCATCGCATCCAATTCGGCCGACAGTTCCGAAGCCGTCGCGGACGCATCACCCGCGGCCCAATCGGCTTGCGAAAGCGCCCACAACAAGTACGCATTGACGACCTCTTGCTGGACCGACCAGACATGAAGGTGGCGTGGGTTGCGTTTGAATCCGCCCTTGCCGTCACGTCTAGAGAGCAACCAGTTGCGGGTGCGACTGAGCATCTCGCGATCGATGTCGATCATCTTTGCCATCTCGGAAAACTGCATCAGTCCGAATGCCGACAACGCTTCGTGGCCGGGATCGTTGCCGAACCATTCATACCCCAGCGTGGAACATTCGTAGCTGGTCAGTTTTCGATAGCCGCGACGCAACAGCGACACGGTGCGGCGTTCGGCACGGTCATCCACCACGCCTTCAAGTTGCAACAATTGAAACGCCATCACGTTGGGATAGTTCGAAGCCGACGCTTGTTCGAAACACCCATGCGGCTCGCGCAAGATGCTTTCCAATCCCGCGCTCAATTGCGATCGGGGGCTCGGGAAAAATTCCATGACGGCCGATAACGAACCGGGCACCACAGAATCGGGCAAGTTCGACGACAGAGAAGCCGACTTGGACAGTGATCCAGATTGAGAAACGTCAAACGGAAACCCGTCGGGAACGATTCGCACGGATCGTTCGACCTGATCGGCAAACGTGCTGCCGCTAAGCGTGGCCGAGACGCGGACCTTGGCCTCGGTGGGTTTGGCCGGTTCGGTGACGTTCAAGGAAAAGATTTCCGTGGTTCGATCGCCGGCGGCAACGGAGGTCAGTCCAGACCGACGAGTCGCCGTGAATGCCGGGTCCAGTTGCAATTGAACTTCGAACGCTCCGTCTTGGTCGGTCGCATTGACCAGTCCCACGGGCAGGTCGATGCGATCGCCGCCGGTGACTTCCAACGGCAGTTTCGGTTCGACTTGAATCGGAATCTCGGTCACGACCGCGCCGCCGCCGCTGCCCAACCGGCCGTCGGTGCTGTGCGCGTCGACGTCCACGCGGAACATCGTCAGCGAGTCCGAAAGATCGAATCGAATCGTCGCCGTTCCCGTTGAATCGGTCACCATCATCGGATTCCAATACACCGTTTCGGTGAAGTCGCTGCGGACATCGTCTTCGCTGCGGCGATGCAGATGGGCGTACTGGCGAATCGGAAACCGCAATTCGTCCATCAATTGATCGGCCAAAGCTTGCGCGTCCAGGTCACGCGACTTTGCCAGGCGTTGCAGTTGTTCCGGGGTCAGCCGCGTCTGTGACACTTCGGTCGGCACCTTCGAGCCACGCTGGCCCAAGAATGCCTGGACGACGCGTTGGACAAACGGCTGGGTAGCGCCCGCATCCGCACCGGATGCTTCGGCTTGTTCTTCTTGGCTTCGAAATTGTGCTTCATCGGCGGAGCTTGATTCCGACGGTGCTTCCATCATCGGTGCGATGTCGCCGGCGGTCATCTGATCGCGGGCGGATTCCGAAGTCGCCTCCACGCGATAGTTCCCTTGGCTGCCGCAACCGGATTGCGAGAGCATGATCGCAGCGAACAACAGCAGTCCGGCGGCGACCGCGCCGGCTTTTCGCGGGCGGACCAACAAACCGATCAACCAAAACGCGCCGATCAAGATCAACGCGATGCGGACTTCGGAAACAAAGCTCCGCCAGGCTGCTGCGATGCGCAGTTGGTATTCGTGCAACTGGGCCGCGATCGTCGCCTCGTTCGATTGCGTCCGGCTGGTCAATTCCGATCGTTGTCCGTCCAGTTCCAGCAAACGCGTCAAGGCGTCGCGAAAGGTTTCATGAAACTGATCTGGTGATCCACTGACAAACCGTCGCCAGCCCTGGGTGCCCAGCAACAAATCTAAACTCTCGGCCGCCTCGGGCGAATCGTCGAGATAGAAATCGGCGTGTTCCAAATCCTCCGGCGATTGAACCTCGCTGGTCAAGAAGAAATGGGTTGCGATCGACGGCAGATCCTGTTGTCGCAAGCTGAGGGCGGCGTCGTCCACGACGCGGACACCCAAGACCGCTCCGGGGACGGGTTGGTCGTTTTCGTCGGTGACTGCGATCGTCATCCGCACCGACTCGCCGGGCGAATGGACGCGACGGTCATCGTCCACACTGGCGGTGACGTTCAGCTTCTTGACGGCTTTGCGATAGACCAGTCGTTCGACTAGCGGGGTCGCCGTCTCGCCACTGGCATCCAGCACCGTGACCCGAATCACGCCGGCGGCGCGGTCTTGAATCGGTACAGTCACGGACGTGTCACCGATTCCGATTTCAGTCGTCTTGACCCCCACCAGTTCGCCGCGGCAGACCACGCGAACGATGCACGGTCGACGTTTGGTGCTGCGAAGGGTCATCGAGATCGGTTCGCCGGGATCAAACACACCGTCGCCGGTATCCAGCACCGGCAAGGCCTCGACGACCGATGGCAACCAAGGTGTCTCGGTGATGTCCAGCGGCGACGTGATCCTCAGCGAGTAACGTTGTCCCGACTCGGGCTTGAATTCGAACCGCCCCATGCCGTCGCGAACCGTTTTGATGCTGGCGACCATCCGCCCGGCTTGCGAAAGGACTTCGCCCGCGATCTCGATCGGATTGCCATCGGGGTCCCGTGCGGCAAAGTAGACGCGGTTGGTGACCCCACCGACCAAGTAGCCGCCTTCGGGATAAAAATCGACTTCCGCGCGTCCGGTGTGAATCGGGATCGGGCGGGCGGCGGTTTCGGTGACCGAGCCATCGTCGATCGCGATCGATAACGTGCCCTCGCCCTCGCGGATCACTTTGGGCAAGTCGAACGCGACCGCAAGCTCTCCGTTGATACCCAGTGAGCTGGTGGATTGATGAATGACGTCGCCGTCGACGACGGCTTGAATGCGTGCCGGGGCGGCGACGGGGATCGAATCATCCGCCCGGCGGACGGTCAACGTGGCCTCGACGCGGTCGGAGGCACTGTAGGATCGTTTGGAGAATTCGAGATCCGTTTTCAATCGAACCGCTCGGTAACGGCGCACTTCCAATTCGCAGACCTGGTCCGGGAAAAATCCGTCCAGACTTTTGGCGATCAACTGGTACGTTCCACCGGGCGCGGATTCTGGAATCACAAACGCGCCGTTGCCGACGCCCCGCTCAGAGACGCCTTCCAGAATCGCGCCTTGAACCGTCGCACCGCTGGCGTCGAAGAGTTCAAAACGGATCGGCACATCGAGATGCGCCGCGAGCGTTCGACGATTCAGCGTGACCGACCGAAAGAACACGGTTTCGCCGGGGCGATAAACCGGTCGATCGGTCGACAGGAACGTTAAACAACGCGTCGGTTCTAGCGGCACCGTCAATCGCACCAGACCCTTGCGACCGGTCGGATGGGCGTCGACGTGCAAGACCGCATCCCCGGGAATCGCGATGTCGTCGGGCACGCGAATCCGGCAGGGGCCTTGCCCCGTCGTTTCGGAGGTCCCGAAGAACAGCACGGCGCCTTGGGAGAGGACCTTGAAGGAGATCGTTGCCGGCACTACCGGCATCGATGGATCCAGCGTGTCGCTGAGCGTCGGATCGACGGGTTGAGGACCCACGGCGACCAGGAACTCGTTTCGCGCAGCGGCGTCGGCTCCGGCGACCGGTTGCACCGCCACACGCAGACCGACGTCGGGCGATGCAGGGCGCTGGTTCAGGTAGCGAATGCCGCTGATGGCGATCGCCAGCGTCGCCGCGGTCGCCAGCGATCCCAGCCACAGACGCAGAAAGCGATCGGGGGCTGTGGGTGAGGCATCTGCGGACGAGACATCTGCGGAAGGCACCGACGCAGGCGCCCGGTGGCTCGGCCGATGCGTGTTTGCCGGTTGGCGCGGCGTCGGTGGAACCGTCGGCGGGATGACCGGCGTCTCGACCGATGTCTCGACCGGCGGGGCAGCGATGGTGTCCCGTCTGGCCGGCGCGGTGACCTTGGCGGCGACGGCCAGTTTCGAGGCGACCAGCAGCGTCTCGGCCCACCGCTGTGCCACGACCGGATCGGTTTCGATGCGTTGTTTCAACGCCGCCGACTCGTCGTCTTCCAGCAATCCGTAATGCAGCTCCAGCAGGGACTGTCGCAAGTCGTCGTCGTCGATGGGCGGGTGATTGGTGCTTGGCTCGTGGTTCATGACAGGTCTCCCACGCTTTGGCGAAGTTGACGGATGGCCGAACGCATACGGGTTTTGACGGTCCCCAGCGGCAACGACATCGCGTCGGCGATCTGGGAATACGTCAGGTCACCGTTTTGCCGCAGCAAAAACACCTCTTGCTGTTCCGGCGGCAGCGTCGAAACGGCCCGCCGGAGCCGGGTGAGTTCCTCGTTTTTCATCAGCCCGTCCGTGGGGCTGTCAGCGGTCGAAGCCATCGGATGGTCCTCTTGCAGGGATTTTCGACGACGATTCCAGGCGGTTTTTCGAAAGTCGCGACCGGTATTGAGCGCGATTCGAAACACCCAGGCCCGAAGATTTTGGATGTCATCGATCTGGTGCCGGCGATGCCAACACTTCAAAAACGTTTCCTGCAACGCATCCCGGGCGTCCTCCAGATTTCCGACGACGTAATACAGCGTCCCCAGAATTTCGTCCGGACAGGAATCAAAAAACAGCTCCAGACGCTCGCATCGGGCGTCTGTCATTGTCGGTTCGATCGATTCCGGATCGTCGCTCATGCGATACGCCTGCAGCGGAAAATGCGTTGTCCGAAGATACAGACGAGGCACGGGAGTGAACGGATTGTACAAAAACTGATACCATCGGCTTTTTTCCCAGTCTCCCACCGCGAGTCTCCGGCGTGGCGCTCTGTTCGGCATTCGACCGTCTGCTCCAATCCGACCAGCCCCTGGCGGAATTGGACGCTCTGATTTGGAAAACCTTGTGCGGCGGAGCTGAATCGTCGCAGCACCCCTGGAATTTGGGGACGTTTTCAACGATCGATCTCCCCGACGGCACGATCCCGCATCCCAAGTGTCGCACCGTCGTGCTGCGTCATGCGGATCCACCTCGCCGTGCCATCGACTTTTACACCGATGTGCGGTCGGACAAGATTGACCAGCTCGATGCCGCGGGTTCACCAGCACCAGTGTGTTGGCTGTTTTACGATCCGGCGTCCAAAATCCAGCTTCGGCTCGATGGCACCGCGGAGGTGATCGATCGTGACCAGGCCGACGAAGCGTGGAGACAAACGACACCGGACAGCCGAGCGTCCTATCTCTCCATCTGTCCGCCGGGCGAGCGCGTCAACGATCCCCAACCCCCATCGACCACAGACCGTTTCGTTACTCGAGAAGAGTCCGAACGCGGGCGGGAGAACTTCCGAATCGTGCGGACGACGGTTCGGCACGCCGACTGGTTGTACCTCCGCCGCCGAGGGCACGTGCGATCGGTGATCGATTACGAAGCGGCGGGTGGAATCGATGCGTTTTGGGTGGTGCCCTAGTGCTCCGTCTCGACTTCATCTTCGGGTCCGCAGTAGTGGACGACGCGAGGAGTCCTCGCAGCTCGCAATCCGATTGGACTCGTCGCCTCGTCCACTACCCGAAAACAATAGCTGCGGCGGAATGCTCGTGCTCGGTGCCCGATGCTTATTTCCTGCGCCGTCGCAGCACGACCGGGATCGCGAACGTCGTCAAAGCGAAAAAGGATGACGGTTCGGGAACCGCCGTAATCGCCGCATCCAAGAAGTAGTTGGAACCTGAAGAACCTAGTCCTGTACTGGTCACCGTGCGACCAAAGGCAAACAGATCGACGCGATCGGGGGAACCGAATCCACCATCGTATTCAATGGTGTAGGCTCCTTGAGCATCGGTGGTCGTCGTGCCAAGCAACACATTGGAGGCATCGTACAAGTCAACGGAGATGCCCATTAGCGCATCCCCCGTCAATTCATCGGTGACGTAACCGAAAAAAATCGAGTCGTCCATCGAAAACGTTCGGGCCAGATGCTGAACTTGAGTGACATCACCCGGCGTCCAACCCCCGTCAACGATACCGATGCCGGCGTGGGTGAAGTCACTGCTGAGCATCGAGTTGCGATGCCCCGGAGGGTCCTGGATTCCATCGGTGCCAACTCCCCAGTCGATCGCAAACCCCGCGTGCATCAGATCCGGACTGAGCAGCCAATCGGCAGCAATATTTTCTCCAGCCGATAACCAATTCACTCCGGCATTGGTGAACCGACCACCAAGACCCGGCGCCCCGGGAATGGCGTGCGGATTCGCGGTCATCCCGGCGTCGTTCTCAACCCAGGTCGCATACTGATGAGCCGACCATCCGATGTTATCGCTCCACAGAAAGGGGCTCAGTGAACCAGCGGACGGTAAACTGTCAAACTGAGATTTGACCGTCGACGGAACGGTTTGAAAGAAGTCCATGCTTCCGGTCACAAGATTGTTGCCGAAGTTGCTGGCCCACCAACCAGAAGTGTGCGACGTTTGGCCGGACAAGATCGAGTCGAACTGGACCTTGGTGCCGCTGTACCCAAGACCCTGAAACGCCTTGTACAGTCCATTTCGCGGATCGGCGCGAAAGTCGTTGATGGAATCGAATGCGATTTGCTCGTTGGCATCGGCGGCGCCGTAGTTGATCGCCGTGAACACATCGGCGTGGGCGGCCGAGGCGACGAGCGCCGAAAGCACAAGAATACGAAGCGCGAAAAGCGGGCTCGTCAACTGAGGCATCAAAGTAATCCTCCCCGAAAAGTCTCGCCATCCATCCCGGTAGTCTGGGGGGAGGGCTCTGGTCGCGGACACTGGGTAACGAGTGACGATCCTAAGCCTTTTGTCGCCAATTACAACGCGATTCTTCCCGAAGACCACGACAATTGCCGCAAAACTAGCGTCTGATCGAGAGATCACCGGCGGAGCAGCTGCAGGAACGAAAACCGTGGACCGAAGGCCAGGTGAAAGGAGACACCCACAGATCAAGCACTCACTTGAGGAGTTGCTAGCGGACACAATTCCCGTCGTCGACGGGCGGATCTTAGGGGCGGCCCCCACCGCCTCCCCTTGGCTTAGCTTTGAGCACGGAGATTTAATGGGGTCATGTCGAGTGCCGACGCTTTAGCGGCAATGTGAAATGTCGGCAAATGACCTTCGTGAAAGCTGGTTGGATGTTTTCGCCAGAACCGCGAAGGACATCTGCGACTTGTTTTGCCGGGGCGGTCGAACTTAAACAATCGACAAGATCGAGAGCTATCAACACCAATCGGTCAACTTCTGAGTTCAAATCAACCTGGTGCGTGATATTCAAACGTGACGGACATTGGATCACCCGCGATCAATCAGCGAGTGCCACATTGCACGAAGCTGCTTCCTCCAAGCTTCTTAGCGGATTCGCGGAGACTTTGCGAGTTGGTGCGGATGCCTTGACCGGAAGCGGTATCGGATGACGGGGACCCTTGGCTGATCATGCCGGTTCGCAAGGTGCAGTGCGGCCGGACAACATTTTTCGATCCGAGTAGCCCCTTACTCACATCCGCTTGGCATGAGTCGCTCGTAGACTTTTGTCTGTTTCGATGCGACAATATTGATAGCATCACTTTTTCAACCAGGAGCAAACCATGAAGACTCGACGGTTGTCACGCGACGAGATTGGTCGACGCGGGTCGGAGATTTACGACACGAAACTGCAGGATAATCTGGAGCGGGATTCGATGGATCAGTTCGTTGCCATAGATGTTGAGACTTCCGAATTCGAAGTAGCCGAGGAAGCTCAGATCGCGAGCGAGAGGCTGCGAAGTCGGTTGCCGGACCCACAAGTTTTCGTTGCCCGCATTGGCCATCGAGCCGCCTTTATTGCTCGATGACCATTAACCTGCGGGGCCGCAACTCATGATTGAAGGTCGCATCGACGCCAAGTTTGAAGCTGTTGTTGACTTGGATCTTCGAGTAGGTGACGAACTGAAGCGGGAAAGCTTTTTGGTCGATACCGGGTTCAATGGCTTCATTGCTGTGCCTCAAGCGATGGTTAGCCGATTGGGATTGGGTTTGCTCGATGTTCAAGAGGGTGTCACTGCTGATGGGCGTATTGGTTACTTCGACACCGTTGAGTTAACGATTCTTTGGCATAAACGTGAACTCAAGGTACGAGCACAGGTGCTCGACGAAGCCCTGATCGGAACAAGGCTGCTTCGTGGAAGTCGTGTTCGAGCCGACTGGGTTCACGACGGCCAGTTCCAAATTGAGCCAATCGTTTAACGCATGACGGGACGACGACTGGCTCAGATGCCTTGACCGGAAGCGGTATCGGATGACGGAACCTTTCGCTGATGATGCCTGACCGCAAAGTGCAGCGCGACAGGCCAACATGTTTCAGCCCGTTAGTTAGATTTCAATGGGTGAATCGGCTCTACCATGTCAAGAATGTCAGTAGGCCCCGTAGTCCCCGCCGATCACACGGGCCATCTTGTCTGGTCCGAGTAAAGGGGCAGCCTGCTCACTGTCCGCTTCCCGATTCAACTGGCCGCAGTTCATCTGCGTCGTGCTGGCAATGGCGTCTTGATTTCTGTTGTGCACTTCAAAAGTCCGACGGCGCTCGACTCCCAAGCCGCGGAGGGTTGTGCGTTCGGCCGGTTTTGTCTCTTAGTCAAAGAAAAACAGCCTCGGGCAACACGACGCGAGCGGGCGGGGCAGCCATTCGCCTGTGGATAACACGATGGGCCACGAGAGATCAAAACGTCTGTCGCACCAAAACGCTGACGACCTACGGCCAGAGGATTCAAGAAGTTGGCGTCAGCCTTACGACCCGGAGTCCCATGCAACGCCGCCCCACCGTGACCACACGTCAACCATCGCACTGGTAAGCAATTCGATTAAGTTCAACGTTTGGTCTAGCTGTGACCCGGAACTACTCGCCCTTGTCTTTGCGGGCGCGGCGTTTGGCTTCCAGCAACCGTTCGGTGTAGCTGGTTTGTTTTGGGGCTTCGACGGATTTGGTTTCCGTTGAAGCGGATTTTGCTTGCCCGATGTCTGACAACTCGACCACCTCGTCAGACGATTCGACGCGGGTCGGTTCAAATCGCACGTTGGCCCGGCGTTTCTGCAAATCTTCGTCGACTTGTGATTTGTTCTTTCGCAGTGCGTCCAGCCGCGTGACGACTTCGGCAGCGGAGTCTTGTTCGCCGCGCATCTTTTTGATCGTCCGGCCGACCCAGCCGAAATCAAACGCGATGCGTCGGACCATGACGTCGCCGAGGAACAGGCAGCACCCGCCCAGCACGAACCAGGGCCAGGCGTCTCGGATGCTGCGTGCCAGTGCCAATCCGCCGCGAAACGCGTTGGTTTCCACTAGCTCTTCGCTCGCCCGGTTTTCCAGCGGCGCGGTGACTTCGCCGACCGTTCCGCCGCGCGGCTCGGTCGCCGCCAGCGACTCGATCAAAGCCAGGTTGGTTTCGCGGACGCGGTACTCGTCACTGTAGGGCACGGTGACACCGGTCGTCAGCGGCGCGGCGCCGGGGCCGGGGACGACGTTGACGAAATAGCTGCCCGCGGTCGTTGCCGGGAACGAACCGACATAGCGTCCGGGGGCTGCTTGTCGCATGCTCAGCGGAATCGGATTCAAGTTCGCATCGAGCGCCGTGGCGTTCATCTCCAGAAAATCCAGAAACGAATCATCGTTGGCCAGCGCGTTGACGACGACTTGGACCTGGCCGTCTTTGACACTGGTGGCGATCGTGAATTTTCCCGTGTCACCGGTCGGTCGCATCAGCCAACGCACCAGCTGGCTATAGAATTTGTCGTAGTCGGCCCAGTCGTTCCAGGCGCTGGCCCAACGCGCCCCGGCATCGGTCGTCAACACCGCCGTTCGTCCCAGCCCATACGTCCACGCGGCCAGGATCGTCGCGTTTTCCGGTTGGTCCGGCTTGGGCGATTGAATCAACACCTGCGCCAGCGGGCTGTCTTTGGTCTGCGTCATCACAAACCCGGTGACCGGCGGCAGAACGCGATCGATCCCGTCGAGCAACGCATGCGGGAAGATGACTTCGGGGACCGCGCCGCCGGGCGGTTCGTACACCAGCGGTTTAGACACACGACGCGCTTCACGTTGAAAGATCCGTGGCAAGGCGCGACCCGATTTGACGCTGTAGTACTTGCCGCCGGTTTGCGTCGCGATCTTCTGCAGACGCTGACTGCCCGCCAGGCCGTGCGAAGCCACCGCGACGGTGCTGATCGTGATGTTGTTGTTCTTGAAGGCGGCGATCGTGCCGGGCATCGGATCGCTGGGGTCACCATCGGAAATGATGATGCAGTGTTTGACCGACGCCGGAGCCGACGAAAGCGATCTCACCGCCATCTTCATCGCCGGATCAAATTGCGGCATGTCGCCGGGCGTCATCTTGCTGATCCGGGCCAGCATGTTGCGGCGGTTCGGGCCGACTTCCAACAACCCCGGCGACGACGGATAGCCGCCCCACAGCCACGCATCGCCACTGAAATTCCAGTGCAGCACGCCGGCCAAGTCCGACGGGCCGAGTTGTTCGATGGCGGATTTGCAGATCACTTTTTGCCAGTGGTTCCCATCGGCCATCTCGCTGGCATGCATGATCAAGGCGAGCGCGCCGACCGCTTGGACCTTGGCGTTCTTGATCTTGAAATCAACCGGCATCGCTTTTTCGATTTCCGATCCTGTCCAACCGCCGGCACCAAACGCTTCCGGCCCACCGAGCATCAGCAATCCGGCGCCGAGCTGTTGCGTGTTGCGGACCAGCATTTCAATTTGCGGGTCGGTGAAGGAAACGATTTCGTTTTCATTGCTTCCCGAGACACGTGGAACGCCGGCCAGGATCACGGCGTCATAGGCTTGCAACTCGGCGAGCGAACCGAACAGGTTGTCATTGGTTTGTGTGACGACTTCGATGTTGTTGTCTCGCAACCGGCCGACCAGCAAATCAAAATCGCCCAGACGACTTCGGTCTTCGATCATCAACACGCGTCCTTGACCACGCACGTGCGTGTAAGCCGTCGCACTGTTGTTCTGACGCAATCCGTCGTCGTCCTTGCTGTCGGGAACGAACTCTGCTTGATAGATGTACGGTGCCGGTTGATCGATCGTGTGCCGCAACGGAAACACGTTCTTGCCGGGGTCCAGCGTGATGTCCTGTTCCAACAAGATCGATTCGTTGTCGCCGACTTTTTGTTTGACACGAATCTTGCCCTTGGTCGGTTCGCCGCCCTCGGGTGTCGCGTCGGTGTAGTTGTTGACGACGATCCTGGCCTCGAACGGTTGCCCCTTGCGAATGTCGCTGGGCAAGTCAATCTTCTCGACCAACACTTCGCTCTTGGCATCGAGCATCACCGGAACCACATCGATGCCGATGCCCGCCGCCGCGACTCGCGCGACCAGCTTTCTCGCTTGGCCGAGGTTCTCGTTGCCGTCGGTGACCACGACGATCCGCCGCGCGGTGTCTTCGGGCATCGTCGCTTGGGCCAGATTCAACGCCGATTCCAGATTGGTCGCATCGCTGCGATCCATCAAGCTCTCCAGACGTCGCAATCGAATCTCATCGTCAAACGGCGGGATCTCGATCGACGCGTCGCGGCCGAACACGATGATACCGGCCTTGTCTCCGCGACGGCCGTCACGATGGCGTTTGACGTTGCGGACCACAAAGTCCAACATCACCTGGCGTTTGGCGCTGGGAATGCTTTCGGATTGATCCAGCACGTACATCACCGTGATCACGTCACTGACGCGAACCAGTTGCACGCCCGCCAAGGCAAACACCAAAATCGTCCAAACCAGCGTTCGCAGCAGCAATGCCAACGCACGCCGGGTCTTGCCCAGTACACCCAGGGATCGGAATCCCAGGTACCACAATACCGGCAACGCCAGCATCAACCACAAAAAAATCGGATGCTCAAAGCTGAGGCGATAGGGCAACATGTCGGCTTGGGTGCATGGAGAGCAGAAAACGCTGGCCGTTTCCATCTGTCAAAGCAATTAGCTTAACATCTCACGCCTGGACAGGACGCGCCGATTTGCGATTTCAAACCGCGGAGAATCAGTGCCGGATCGTCCCACTGCTTTTTCGCTCGCTACGAAACGGCCGCTGTCGGTTGGGAACGGCCGCTCTCGCTACGAAACGGCCGGTTCGGGCGTCAGCCGCACCGGCGGTGGAACGGGCAGACGCCACATCGCCACCGCGGTCAGCAACGCTCCGAGCAGCCCCAAGCCGATCACCACCAACAGAAACAGAGCCATTTCAGGCGACGGATCCTGGTCCTGAGTCTCCGGCCCCAGCACGACCGCAAACACGCTGATCGAATTGTTGACGAAGTGACCGAGCATGGCCGGGATCAACGAGGCACTGCGCCACGCGATCACGCCCAAATACACGCCCAACGGAAACACGGCGATGATGTGAATCAAATCCATGTGGAACACGGCGAACAATGCCGAGGATAGAAAAATTCCCAGCGCCGGACCGATGCGACGGTTCAGCCGCGTCTGCACATAGCCGCGAAACAAAAACTCTTCGCAGAACGCCGGCGTCGCGCCGATCAAGATTGCCAGCGGGATCAAAAATCCCGTTTCTCCGTGCCCGCGAAAAATGTCGGACATCATCTTCAGGCTTTCGCTCTCTTCCATCAGAGAACCGACCGCGATCGATGAAATAAATCCGATCAGCGGCGTCGTCAACGCGGCGGCCACCCATGCCCATAGCGGCCAATGTCCCCGGACCAATGACAAGCGTTTAGAAAAACCGACCGGCGACAACGCGGCGGCGATCAAGGTCGGCAGGACCAACGCCAGCTGCGGCGCGACGACCAATAACAGCAATCCGACGCGGGACGCGGACACCGTTTGCATCGCCTCGGCACTGACCATCATCCGTGGACTGAACTCGCCGTGGACGACATAAAACGCCACCACCATCATCACCAGACTGGACAGCAGAAACGCGACCAGCGAGATCAACGGCAGCAACAACGAGGGCCAGATCCGCGGTCGATCCCGGCCGACCGGCGATGGCGGCAAATCTTCTCGTCCAACCGCGCCCGGCGACTCTCCGATCGCAGACTCTCCGATCGCAGACTCTCCGAGCGCAGGCTCCCCGAGCGCAGGCTCCCCCACTGAAGCATCCCCAGACGTTGGGTCGACGGCGTAAGGATTGTGCGGCTGTTCGCCGTAGGATTCTCGCATTACTGATTTAGCCTAGACCGGATTGTTGGTCATATCCGAACATCACGTTCATGTTCTGCACCGCGGCGCCGCTGGCGCCCTTGGACAGATTATCAATCGCCGACAACAGCACCAACCGCTCGCCCGAGCGACGCACCGACATCTGAACATAGTTTGTTCCCGCAACATGTGCGGTGGCGGGCAGGTGATCCACGGGGGTCACGAAGGGACTGTCGGCGTAACAATCGCGCCAACACTGCATGACCCGGTCAACCGCAGCGTCGCTCGATCCGCCCGCCGATTCCGCGGCCAACCCCTCTGATGGACGGACGTAAATCGTCGACAGAATGCCGCGACTCATCGGGGTCAGGTGCGGCGTGAACAACACTTCGATTTCGGGCCCTGCAATCCGCCCCACCAGATCCTCGATCTCCGGTTGGTGACGATGACAGCCGACCGAGTAGGCGGCGATCGATTCGTTCGTTTCACAGTACAGTGTTCCGACCTTCGCACTGCGACCGGCGCCGCTGACCCCGCTTTTGCTGTCAATGATGATGTCGTCGCCGCGGATCAGTCCCTGGCGAATCAACGGGGCCAACGGCAGAATCGCGCTGGTCGGGTAACACCCCGGGTTGGCCACCACGTCGGCACCCGCGATCTCCTCGGCAAAAAATTCGGGCAACCCATACACCGTCTTGCCGACCCGCTCCGGCCAGGGGTGCTTCACGCCGTACCACGACTCGTAAACGGACAACGAGGAGAGTCGGAAATCGGCGCTGAAATCGATCACGCGGACGCCGACATCGACCAGTTGCTTGACCGTCTCGGCCGACGCCGCATGGGGCAGACAGCACATCGCGACGTCACAGCGTTTGCCGATCCGAACCGGGTCCAATTCCTCCAGTTCCAGATCCAGACGCCCGGCCAAGGAAGGATGCACCGAAGCGATCGGGTTGCCCGCTTCTGCCCGCGCCGTCGCGATGGCCAGTTCGGCGTGGGGGTGATGGGTGAGCAATCGGGCGACTTCCAATCCGGTGTATCCGGTGGCACCGATCAGGGCGACAGAAAGCGACATGGAGCGGTTTTCAGTTCGGGAAAAAAGGGGACGGAAACATCAGTTGGTCGCACCCGCGCGAGGAGGGCCAGCTTCGGGCTGCTGCGATTCTTGGGGGGGCGTAGGCTTGCGCCAAACGGCTGCTATTCATTTGACATCACCGGGTTCGCGCCTGCGATCGGGCACCCCCGCCGGCTTCGATTTGGCGGCAGGGCCGACGGTCTATTTTTGCACGCTTCGGCGATTTCGATCGTCGGTAACGAGACAAATGACCATTTGGCACCGGAAAGGCATTACGTTAAAGGGGTTGTGATACGGTTCACGCTGTTTTTTTCGGGCGCTTGCACGTGCGCAGTTTCCTGCAAAGCTAGCCGAATGTGACGCGGTTCGCGACCAGGAATCTGCACGTCCACTTGTCATTTGTACGCACGAAATCATCACTCACGATGCGCCGGGTCCACAGAGGTTGGTTGAGCCGCCTGAGCTACCAAAAACTCGAATCACGTCGCTTGTTGGCGGCGCGACTGGGTTCTGCTGGCGCAGACCCGCTGGGCGATTACGAAACCGACGCCCGGTTGATCGAGCGGTTTTATGGCCCGCTGGCTCCCGGTCGCCCGGTCCCACCGATCCAGGGGATCGCGCCGCTGGTCGGTGAAGGTCGCGGCGATGAAACCCCCGGCAATACAATTCCAGACGGCGACTTCCCAGTCGCTTCCGAAGGCGGCGACGACGGCCTCAGCGAGTCCGCTCTGGTTTCCTTGGACGAAACGTTCACGCTGCACAGTCGACCGGATTCCAATTTCACGATCTACCTGGACTTCGACGGACACACGACGACCGACACGAGCTGGAACACCGGCTACGGATTGTCGGTGATCGAGCACCCGAACTATTGGGGCGGAACGGGATCGGACTTTTCTGATGCACGGCTGGAGTTGATTCAACAGATTTGGCAAATCCTCGCCGAGGATTTCGCGCCGTTTGACGTCAACGTCACCACGCAGGAGCCCAGCGATCTGGATGATCTTCGCTACAACGGCAGCCAAGACACGCGATGGGGCACACGCGTGGTGATGACGAAGGATACCTTTGCCAATTGCAGTTGCGGCGGTCACGCTTACCTGGGCGCCTTTGATGATCGACAGGACGAACCCGCGCTGGTCTACAACAACGGTCTCAACACGGGCAGTGAGACGGCCAGCCACGAAGTCGGTCACCAACTGGGGCTCCATCATGACGGCGCCGGCAGCAGGACGTACTACAGCGGACACGGCAGCGGATCCACCGGTTGGGGACCGATCATGGGATCGCCGTTCAGCAAACAGGTCACCCAGTGGAGCAAGGGCGATTATTACGATGCCAGTCGGACCGATGAAGATGACTTGCAACGGATCACCCGCAGTTCCAATTTCCCTTACACCGCGGACGACCACGCCAACGATCCTTCCTCCGCCTCGCCGCTCCGCGAATCCGGTTCGGTCGCCGTCGATGCGTTCGGCATCATCGAACGAAACGACGACGTTGATTGGTTTCAATTCTCCACCGGTGGTGGCAACGTCTCGCTGCAGATCGATGTACTCGATTACAAACCGAACCTCGACGTGTGGGCGGGACTGTACGATTCCTCGGGCACCTTCCTCGTCGATTCCAATCCCCAAACATCGCTGTCGGCTTCCCTGCAAGACATTCCGCTTGCCGCCGGTGATTACTTCGTAAAAATCGACGGCGTCCCACGCGACGGAACCTACGACGCCGCACTGGACGCCGTGGTCGAGCCGACGCCGGCGCCGTACGCCGTGGCCAACCCGCTCGGTTACAGCGACTATGGCAGCTTGGGGCAGTATCGGATCAGCGGAACGCTCGTCGATCCCGGCGTCGCATCGGTCTCGATCACCGCCACCTCGGCAACGGTCGCCGAGGGTGAACAGGCGGAATTCACACTCACCAACAGCGCTGGCGGCGACGGCGATGTGATCGTCGAAGTTCGTTCGGTGCGTCAATCGGCGCCGGGCCAGCCGGCTCCCAACTCGACCGAGCCCTCGGATTTCGGCGGACCGCTACGGCAAACCGTTTCGATGCTCAACGGCAGCGGGACGTTGCTGATCCCGATCGTTGACGACGCAACTGCCGAAGGCCCTGAGTTCTTTGAAGTGCACATCGTGGACGCGGCAACGTTTGCCGTGGCCGACCGCGTTGCCGCCATGGAAGTTGAAGAAATCGTGTCGATCTATTCCATCGAAGCGACCGCGACGATCGCCAACGAAGGGGATGCCGGGATCGGTTCGACGCACCAGTTCACCATCCTTCGCACCGGACTGCCCACGCGAGCCCACGAGGTCCATTGGCGACGCATCTTCCCCACCGGCAGCGCGATGTCGGCCGATCTTCAGGATTTCGTTTCTCCCGCTTCCGGATCGGTCTTCTTTGAGATCGGTGAGACGTTCCAGTCACTGGAAATCGAGATTCGCGGTGACACCGATTTTGAGCCTGACGAGACCTACACCATCGAGTTGTCTGTTCCGACCGGCGGAACCTATCAAGTCGACCCCGTCGCGCTGGCCGCCGACGGTCAGATCATCAACGATGATCCTGTTTTGCCTGAGATCACGTTGCGGGGCGATCAGGGATTGTCGATCGTCGACGGCGCTGCGGCGATGATCGGCAACGGGACCGACATGGGATTGGTCGATGTCCAAGCCGACTCTCACACGCAAACGTTCACGATCGAAAACGAAGGCGGCATGGATCTGTACCTGTCGTCGCTCGCGATCTTCGGAACCCACAGCTACGACTTTTCAATCACGCGGTCCCCCGCTGTCTTGGTCGGACCGGGCGAATCGACGACGTTCGACGCCACGTTTGATCCGACCGCTGCCGGACGGCGAAACGCGACGATCATGATCTCCAGCAATGACGCCAACGAGTCCGTGTTCAGCGTCCCCGTGTCCGGACTGGCGACCGATCTCCGCGTCGAGCGGGTCGAGGTCAACCAGGGTGCCGGATCGCGCAGCCAACTCGATTCGGTCACGGTCGTCTACAACCAACGCGTCGACCATCCATCGCTCTCGCAGGCCTTTGAAATTCGAAACGTCACCAGCGGTCAGTCGGTCGAATCGATCCAGGCGACGCCGGTGGATTTCAACGGTCGCACTGAAGTCTTGCTGACCTTCGAAGACGCCGCCGGCGTCCCCGTCGTGCTAGACGACGGCGACTATGAACTCCGCGTGCGATCGTCCGCGGCGATGTCACTGGCCGTCGAACCCTATCCGATGCGCAACGATCTGTTGTTCGGCACCGACGCCGGCGCGGTCGATCGTGCCGATGCGTTCTTTCGCCTGTTCGGCGATTCCGATGGGGATCGCGACGTCGATGGACAAGATTACGGACGCTTCGGATTATCGTTCCTGCTGTCCAACACCTCGCCGGATTTCAACGCGCAATTTGACGCCGATCGGGATGGCGACGTCGACGGACTCGACTACGGCCAGTTCGGGCTCAGGTTCCTGAAGACGCTTTGAAGCATTTCGCGCAAGTGTTTCCGGCTACCGAAGCCTCCCGGCTATCGCAGCGACGATGGCGTGCCGGCGGCGATGCTGAGGTCTCCGCCGGGGACGTAGTTTCCGCTCAACAGGTCCATCAGCTTCGCTCGCGCGTCTCGTTCCCGCGGTTGTTCCATGCCCGGCGGGCTGCCCCAAAACAGGTGGGTGTTGTCGCCGGTGATGATTTCCAATTGGGGCACCAGATTCAGGCGTGAGTCACCGCTGACGGTGATTTTGGCGATTCGGATTTGATCGCGGACGGCGGAAAGCAGCTTGGCCAACAACGCCGCCGACTCCACGCGGCGGTCGCCAAACGGCGTGCCCTCGTTGCCGGTCGGGTACAGCTCCCAGACTTCGATGTGAATCAATTCCATCGCATCGTCGTACGTCAATCCGGCCGTCGGCAGCAGCATCCCCTCGCCATCGAGCGGCAGATAACCGTTCACGTCCGAGACCGGATAGCCGAGACTTTTCAGGTGCTCGGCGATCATCTGTTTCCATTTCTCGCCCCCGGTGACATGAAACGCCGCCACCGGTTGGCGGTAATCCAAGTCCAATTCGAACTTGCCCGACGGCAGTTTTCGAACGCGATGGACATGTTTGACCCAAGGGTGGCTGGCAAAGGCCGACGCCAGTTTCGCGGTCACACTGCGATCGGCTGGCGACAATTCCGTCAACCGGGTTTCGTCATAAACCTCCGCCACCAAATCGGTCCGCACGTACTCATGCGGCGGGGAAATCGTGATCGATTGCGGATCCACGCTTCCGTAGGCCTGGGCGAAATGCTCGGCGTACCAGCGTGAATAGGCGAGGTACGAGCCGATCAACAACAGCATCGGCCAGATCAACGACCAGGCCGCCGGCGCCAGAATCAATCGGCGCAGGATGCTGCGGATCGGGCGATGATCGGTTTGCTCGCTTTGCTTGGCCATCTGGCCGCACCTTCCCTGGATAAAGCACGCCGTTGCCGGCCGATTCCGATCGGCCACGCAGCACGTCCCCCCAGACTTACCAAATCTGAAGATTCAGCTGCAAGTCGATCCCGGTTTGCAGCAAGACCTGCTCCCGAACCCGTTCGATCAATTTCAAGCACTCGTCGCTGGTCGCCCCGGTATGGGCGACCAGGTAGTGGGGGCGCGCCGAATCGAGCGCCACGTTGCCCTCGCGAATCCCGGCCAGCCCGACGCTTTGGATCAATTCTCGCGCCGGCATGCTGTCGGGATCGATAAACGGCATCGCGATCCGCTCGATTTCCGCCGGTCGAGCGGCATTGCGGGCGATCCACAGTTTTTGCAGCCGTTTGGTCAACGCGACCGGGTCGGCGGCTTCGAGCTTGAAGTCGACCTCGACGATCGTCAAACCGTCCAACGCCGTCTTGCGGTACGTGAACCCGACCTCGTCCTGATCGAACTGCTTGATCGAGCCGTCGGGCTGCAGCACCCGGACGCGTTCGACAGCCGAGCCGATGTCGCGGCCCCCGCTGGAAACGTTGCCGACGACCGCAGCACCGACCGTGCCGGGGATGCCCACCAGGTGTTCCAGTCCGCCCAGCCCGCCGCCGACGGCTTTGACCACCGCATGCGATAGCTTGCCTCCGGCGCCCGCGGTCAGCCGATCTCCGTCAATCGACAACGCGCTGGTCGCGGCGGCACCCAGGGTGATGACCAGACCGTCAAAGCCCGATTCACGCACCAGCAGATTGCTGCCCGAACCCAGCACACGGGTCGGCAAGTCGTTTTCTGCGGCCCACGTGACGACTTGGACGATCTGCTCAGCATCGACCGGTTCGGCGAAGAAATGGGCCGGACCGCCGATCCCGAGCCAGACCAAGGGGGCGAGGGGCTCATCGGAGCGAATGAGGTGCTGAAGGTGTTCGGGAATCGTCATGGTTGGCTAGCACGTCAGAATCGAAAGCTTCGCCCGCGAGAAACGGTCGCGGGCCAAGCGAAATCATAACGGCCCGTGACGCGTTTCAGGTAGACGGAGTCGCTCGACTTCACCGCCGGAGCACTCGCCGCCGATCGGCAGCGTTCAACCGCGTCCCAGTGAAACGGCCGAGCGGATCAGATTTCGGACCGGCTGCTGGGTTTGATAGCCTTTCAATTGATGACGCTTCCACTCTCCCCCGCCCGTGCGGGTGAACATGATGATCTGGGGAAGCATTCGCTCGCCCTTGGTCAACTGCTTGACCAACTCGGGGTTCGCATCGCGATCCAACACCGCCACGCTCACCTCGTCCAACTCTCCGGTTTGGGCCATCGGCTCCAAGGTGGTCTGTTTCAGCACGTTGCACGCCGGGCACCAGGGTGCTCCCACGACGACCATCAACGGCTTGTCCTGTGCTACCGATTCTCGGTAAGCCTCGGCGTAATCGGTTTTCAACGATGCCGACGTGACACTACCAAGCACTACAGCTAACAGCAACGAAACCATTCCTAGCTCCTTTTTTCAAGCAAAATTACCGTTCGGCGATGGCGACACAATGTCGGTGATTTGAATGAAAAGCGATGAAAAGATGTCGATTCATTCAGACGAGGAACCGCCGAGGGCTAGTTTTCCCGTTGTTGATCAACCCGGCGTGTCCCCGCATCGATTCGGCTCGCCGTCTCGATCGGCGCCCAACTGACCAACAATCGTCCCTAAGGTGAGATCGTCTTTCACAAACGAATTCTCGCCTCTGTCCTCCCCAGAACCATTCTGGAACGCCTGGTGAAAAGCTTCCGAAGGCAGGGTCCGGGTAGACTGGGCGGAGTATATGGCTGCCCGGGTCGGCTTCAAGCCGTGCTGATTAGATTTCTGTGATTATCAAATTGCGGTTCAGCGTGCTAAATTGAAGCACCCGAGAGCCAATTCGCCGCCCAGTCGCTAAGCTGCTGTTAGACAACAAGTTGGGGCGTGCCAATCGGAAGACCGCCCGGCTAAAATGGCAAGTGTACGCAAGTGCACGTGTCGCGAGAACGGAACGATGCACGCCCTTGTTTGGAAATGAGACGTCGACCTGATGAAGCTTCGAATTGGACTGATCGGGCTGGGGGATCTGTGGCAAACACGCTACCGGCCGGCACTCCGCATGCTGGACGATCGGTTCGATGTCCGTGCGGTCTACAGCACGATTTCAAAATTAGCCGAATCCACCGCCGCCGAGTTCCAGGCGGACCCGATCGACGGCTATCGCAGTCTGGTCTACCGCTGCGACATCGACGCCGTGTTGATTTTGAAGCAGTGTTGGCTCGGCTGGTTGCCGGCGCTGGCCGCCTGCCAGGCGGGCAAGGCGGTCTACTGGGCCGCCGGCCTGGACTTTGATCCGCATCGTCAAAATGCGGTGCTGCGGGCGATCGAGCAGAGCGGCGTATCGTTCATGGCCGAATTGCCGCGTCGATTCGCCCCGGCGACGCTGCGGTTGAAAGAGTTGATCGCGACACGCCTGGGTCCGCCACGGCTGATCCGCGTGCATCGCCAATCGATCAGCGACCGGACACCCTGCGACGCCGGGCCGTCGGCCTGTCGCACCGACGATTCGGAATTGGTCGAGCTGGTCGATTGGTGCCGCTACGTCGTCGGCAAAACGCCGCACTGCGTCACGTCGGTCTGCGAGGTAAACACGTTCCAATCATTGATGCTTCAATACGACTGCTCGCCGGCTCAAGGCGTGATCGCGGAGATCGCCACCGACGGCACGCTGCCGAGTCGTTGGAAAGAAGCGGCCAGCTTTCGTTCGCCGGCGGCGATGAAAATCCAGTGCGAAAACGGTGTCGCCTTCATCGATCTGCCCAGCAGCCTGGTGTGGTTCGATGATGCCGGCCGCCATGTCGAATCGTTGGAGACCGAATCGCCGGTCGGCGAACGCATGCTGCGTCAATTCCATCGCAGCGTGACCAGTTTGGTCCGTGACCTGGGCGGTCTGGTCGATGCCTACGAAGCCGCCGCCGTGGTTCAAGCGGCCCGCCAAAGCCACGAAACGGGACAACGCGTCCTGCTTCCCGCCCAGCGTCCGGCCACTCAGTAGACCGGACATTCAGTAGACCGTCAGCGCACGCACCGTCTCGAGCCGTCCGTTGTAATACACCCGCTCGCCCGGTCGCAGCAATCGGATCGGCCGGCAGAGCTGTTCGGCCGACCAGAGCCGGATCTTGTCTCCACGACGCACGATCACGAAACGCTGCGAGGTCAGCGAGACGATCAGCGCGTCACAGTGTTCGATCGACGGTGACGCGATTGGAGGGGACTGGGGTGGGGGCCGCAGTTCGGTTGGCTCGGTGGTGGCTGTCATGCGCGAATTCTTGGGCCACCGGGGACACGTTTGGTCCGTCTCGGCCCGTCTACCCCTTGCCGATCAAGCGGTTTGGTTGTCGGCAAGAAAATCCAATCGGATTGCCGATGTCGCGGTTTTGCATCCTATGTTTTTCCAGGGTTCATTCCCGCATCCAGCGTTCGGCGGTCTTTGCCGAGGTGGCTGGCCCGGATGACCCGCACAACCCAAACGACTCGCACGGGACAGTTGGCCGGTCTGCCTGCCAACACGGCGAGGCGACACGATTTCACCCACCCCGCACCTCGCGATCGCGCAATCCTAAGGACGAGACTACAGATATGGCAACTCGATCAATGCCCGGCAAAGCGGATAGTCGCCAAGATCAATTCGAAGAAATCAAGACTCGGATTCACGGCAAGTTGGTCGACAAGCTCGACCTGTCACGCGTCGGAGACATGAAGGGTGATGCGTTGCGTCGCGAAATCCGCGTCGTCATCGAACACCTCTGCGATGCCGATGATGCGCTGCTCAATCGTCAAGAACGCGAACGCATCGTCGACGAGGTGTTGGACGAAACCTTCGGGCTCGGGCCGCTGGAATTGATCCTCAAAGACCCCAAGGTCAGCGATATTTTGATCAACGGCCCCAAGAGCATCTATGTCGAAAAGGGCGGCCAGATGCAGAAGACCGACGTGGAGTTCCGCGACGGCAAGCACCTGTTGCAGATCATCGACCGGATCGTCAGCAAGGTCGGACGTCGCGTCGATGAAACCTGCCCGATGGTGGACGCGCGTCTGGAAGACGGTTCGCGGGTCAACGCGATCATTCCCCCGCTCGCCCTGGACGGAGCCGCGGTCAGTATTCGACGTTTCGGCAGCAACCCGTTGAAGCTGGAAGACCTGCTCAACTACAAAGCCTTCACCCCGGAAATGGTGATGTTGCTGGAAGGTTGCATCAAAGCCCGGCTCAATTGCATCATCGCCGGCGGTACCGGTTCAGGTAAAACCACACTGCTCAACACGCTTTCGTCTTTCATCGGTCACAGCGACCGGATTGTGACGATCGAAGACGCGGCGGAATTGCAGTTGCAACAAGACCATGTCGTGCGGCTGGAAACACGTCCGCCCAACATCGAGGGCAACGGAGCGGTGACCGCCACCGACCTGGTCAAGAACGCCCTGCGGATGCGTCCCGAACGGATCATCATCGGGGAATGTCGTGGCGGTGAAACACTGGACATGTTGCAGGCGATGAACACCGGTCACGACGGTTCGTTGACCACGCTTCACGCCAACACTCCGCGCGACGCCATCGCCCGTCTGGAAACGATGGTCATGATGGCCGGCTTCGAGTTGCCCGTCAAAGCGATTCGGCAACAGATCGCCGGTGCGGTCGATGTACTGATCCAAGCCAACCGCTTGCAGGGCGGACCCCGACGTGTCACCGCGATCACCGAAGTGGTCGGGATGGAACAAGACACCATCGTGCTGCAAGACATCTACAAGTTCGATCAAAAAGGCATCGGTGAAGACGGCAAGGCTTATGGAACCTTCGAATGTTCCGGCGTCCGACCGACCTTCATGGACAAACTGGAAGCCGCCGGCGTGCGATTGCCATCCAGTGCGTTCCGTGAGCGAACCATGATGCAAGCGTAGGGCGGCCCGCCCCCACGACCCCACCCGATTACGACTCAACGACTTCTCCCAACCTCAACGACCTGATTTGACATGACCGGTACCGTCATCATCATCGCCGTCGGCATCTTTGTCGCCTCCTTGGTGGCACTTGCTGCCAACATGCTTGTTCCCGGCGGTGACAATACCGCGACCGAAGACCGGCTGGCGCAAATCGCGTCGCGGCGTCGTGTCAGCGGCGGGAAACAAGCCGAAGAAACCGGTTCGTTGCTGATGGAGGGCGGCTTTGAAGATGCCTCCGGGGTCATCGGCAGCATCATGAAGAGCCTGCCCGGTCTGGGCGAGTATCTGGACCAGGCCGACGTGCGGATGCCACCGGCACAATTCGCGATGATCTGTCTGGGTGCCTTCGGTGCCGGCGTCGCCCTGTGCATCGCCAGCCCGTTCAAATTGCTGGCCATCTTCGTCGGCCCGATCTTCGCACTCGTCCCGGTCGGTTGGCTGATGGTCAAACGAAAACGTCGACTTTCCAAGTTCGGCAACCAGATGCCCGAAGCCCTCGAACTGCTCGGTCGGTCGCTGCGTGCCGGCCACTCGCTCAACGCCGGTTTCGGTTTGGTGTCCAAAGAAATGGAAGACCCGTTGGCACGCGAGTTCGGGCGTGCGTTCGAAGAACAAAACCTGGGCATCCCGCTCGATGAAGCGATCGAAGACATGGCCGATCGGGTCCCCAACATGGACCTTCGATTCTTTGCCACCGCCGTCGTTCTGCAGCGTCAAACCGGCGGTGACTTGGCCGAGATTTTGGACAAGATCGGACACCTGATTCGCGAACGATTGCAAATCCTCGGCCAGATCCAAGCGTTGACCGGGGAAGGCCGAATGAGTGGTGCCGTGCTGCTGGCCCTGCCACCGGTGCTGTTCCTGGTCATGCTGAAACTGAACTACGAATACGTGATGATGCTGTTCACCGACGAGATCGGTCGCTACATGCTCGGATTCGGATTGATCACCCAGATCATCGGCGCCTTGGTGATCAAAAAGATCATCACGATCAAAGTCTAACACGAATCCCACCCTTCACCGTCAGACCCGTCTTTTACCGGCCAACCGGATCCTTACGATGACCCTTCTGCTAGCCCTTTCGTTCAATCCCGTCTACGTCACCGCCGGTGCGATCTTTCTGTTCGTGACCGTGGGCATGTGGTTCGTCTTGGCACGCGTCTCCGGAGACGACAAGCCTCGCGCCGAAGCGCGTTTGGACATGATGCGAAAGCGTCGCGCCGGCCAAGCGTCTGCCGCCGCGGGTGATGACACCGCCAGCAAAAAGAACGAAGCCCTGACCGCTTACCTGGAAAAAGCCGCCACGCCGCTGGCCGGCAAGGTCAGCGGAAACGAAAAGGAGATGGGCCAGCTCCGCGAAATCTTGATGAACGCCGGCTTCCGACGCGAAGCCGCACCGGTCGTCTACAAAACCATCCAGCTCGGTGCTTCCGCGCTGGGACTGTTCATCGGTAGCGCCTACGGGCTGTTCGCCAACGGCTTCGGCCAAGACATGATCATCAAAGTCGGCGGCGGGCTGATCATCGGTTTCATGATCCCGAAATTCGCGCTCGGGATGATGGCCAAAAAGCGGATGGAAAAAATCTTCCTCGGCCTGCCCGATGCACTCGACTTGATGGTCGTCTGTGTCGAAGCCGGTCTGGGGATGGACCAGGCGCTCAGAAAAGTCGCCGACGAAATGGAAAAGAGTCACAAGGAGATCGGCGAAGAATTTGGAATCGCCAACAAGCAACTTCAGCTCGGGCGATCACGTAGCGAAGTGCTCCAGGCACTCGGTTTCCGCAGCGGCGTCGATGACTTGAAACAACTCGCGTCGATCTTGATCCAAGCCGATAAATTCGGCTCCTCCATCGCCGCCGCTTTGCGGGTCCAAAGTGACGCGATGCGAACCCGACGACGTCAGATCGCCGAAGAAAAAGCGGCCAAGACCGCGGTGAAAATGATCTTCCCGCTCGTCTTGTTCATCTTTCCCGGTATCTTCGTCGTCCTCGTCGGACCGGCCGGCATCAGCATGTACCGCAACATGCTCAGTCAATAGGCCAGTACCCAGTATTCAGTACCCATCTCCCGCGCCACGCGCGACGGTGATCTCCACGTCGGCGACCAGGCGGTCGGAATACTGCGTCATCGTGAACCGTCCGCCGCGGAACCAATTCAACAACGGCGCGACGTAATCGGCCGGTGGCGTTGCCAGCGGTTCGTTGCCGCTCCACGCCGTGCTTCGCCAACGTTTCTCGATCGGGTCGTACTCGTACTGACCGCCCAGCGGGCATTGCAGCGGCACGCCTAGCACCAGGGTGACTTGCTCGATCGCCTCGTCCGGACCGACGTGCAGTTGCTCGGAGAACAGATTCAAAAACTCCGCGCCCGCCCGACTGGCTTGGGCCGCGTTTTGATACAGCTCGTTGTTGACCCAGCCTTCGAGTTGGCTGCCCAGCAAACTGCCGACGCGTCCGCGAGCCGTCGCCGGTTGTCCCACGTCGGTCGCTTCCAGGAACGGGAGCGTGGCGTTGAGAATCTCGGGCTGAAACGACAGCACGCTGAAACCGCCGCCGCTGTATCGGTACAAGCCGCCGAGCAGTTTGGACATTCCGGGGCCGACCGGTCGACCACGCCCCAGCCCCAACGGCAATCGGTCCAACGCCCCCGGTTGCGGCCATGCGCCCAAGTACGCCGGCAACTCACGCAGCGCCCAGTACGTCTTCAGGATTCCGTCGAACTGGTCCGGCGCCGGCGGAAATGTGTCCTTGATGCCCGCAAACAGGTGCGTCGGCGGACCGATTTGGGCGCTGGCCACGTGAGCTTGGACGGAGACGATGTCGTCGGGCGCAAATCGCATCGCGACCGACGTCGGCGGGCCGAGTTGTTTGGCCCACTTGCCGTACTTTTCCGGGGTCAGCGGAGCGATCTCGGCATGGATCGAGATCCGTTCCAGCGTGTCGTCGCCCGGGATGTCTTCGCGACGCAGCGCGACGATGATCGGGTCGATCTGCGGGAATCGTTCGCTGTATTCATTGGCGATCCGAGTGTACCAATCGAACTCCTGTCGGGTGACCGATTCGATTTCGATGTCCGCGATCGGCACGAACGTTCCCCGGACGCCGCGTAACGTATCGATCACTTGATCGCCGACAGAGATCACGCCGCTGCCGTCGCTGCGGTTGCCGAACGAAAGGGGCAGAAATCCTGTTTCGATCAGCTCTTCGACGCCCAATCCCCAATCGCCATCCGCGGTGACTCCCTCCGCAGTCGCGGCCAGTCGTGCCAAGTGAACCAGGGCCACATCGCTTTCGGCCCGGGAACGGCGACGCAGTTCGATCAAGTATTGCGGCGAGACCAAGCCTTGCAGCATTTCGGGCGAGAAGTACGCAAAGATGGTGTCGTCGCGTGTGGTCGGCACCAGCGACCGTGACAATCGAAACGAGTCCGTCGCGGCGAGTGATTCACCGCTCTGCCCGACTTCGAAGAAACGCCGCACCAGTGTCTTGCTGTTGGTGATCAAGAAATAGCCGTCGTCTTCGGCCAGGAACGAGCGTACCGAATTGTCCGCGCTGGACAGAAACGACACGTCGCGCCCGGCGATCTTAATCGTCTTCAACGTCACCGCTTCGTCGCCGCGGGCGCGGTTGGAACGATCCGAGGACAGCGACGAACGCAACAGAAACGCGTTGGCCGATTTCAGGATCACGCCCATCGACGCGCCGTCGCTGGTGAACAAGTCGCGTCCGATCACCGCCTGGTCCAGCACGACCGTCGGCCCCAGCGTCCTGGAAAGTTGGTTGATCTTGACCGAAATCTGGCGTTGGAATTGCGCCGTCGATTGAACTTCCGTCCCACGCAGTTTGATCATGCGGCCGACGTCACCGCCGTACTCTTCGGCCAAATCCAGGAACCACAGGTAATTGGAAAACTGTCCGAACCGCAGGTAAAAACACTCCGGCGGCACACGTGTCGCGATCGGTTCGGTGACCACCGAGTCATCGATCGGCCCCAGCGTCGGGGCTTTCCATTTAGGGCCTTCGGGCAACGCCACCATCGCCGCGGCATCGTGACGCTGTTTGGCCGGCAGATTGACATCGGTCAGCCCCGCGGCGGTGCGACGAAAGACTTCTTGCGTGACCGTTTCGGCGCCGCCTAGGTATTCCAGCGTCGCCCACAAGGGATCGCCCTGCTCCTTGGTTTCGGTGAACCACGTCGGCAACGCGTTGTCTGTCCTACCGCTCAGCATGGCGACCAAGTAGCTTTCCACCCAAGGCGGATAATCGCCGGCGTCGATTTGTTCTTTCGCATTGGCCGCATAGGTGTTCCACCAGCGGGCCAGCGCCACGCGATACACCGTCGCGTCGCGGGTCGGTTTCAATTCATACTCGCCGACTTCACCCAAACCGTCGGCCACGCGGACCCGCAGCGGCGTGTCGCCCTTGAACAAGAACGTCGCCCGCCGCGCGACAATCTGGCTCGTCGGGGCGTCTTTGTCGGTGATCTCGCGGAGCAGATTGCCCAGCCGACCCAGCAATCGGCCATTGCCCGGTTGCGGCACCGGTCGCTCCGACGGGGGGACGATCCGCGCCTCCACGTCTTCGCTGACCGGATAGAAAACCCGCCCTGAATCGCTGCTGACGGTCAACGGCCGGGGGGCTTGGCCGATGATCGGGTTGGCCAGCGGCAACTCAATCGTCGCGATGCCGTACAGCTGGTCGCCGGGCGCGAGCACGGCGGAGGCCAAGACATCGACCGCGTTGGCCGCCGGTGAAGCGAGTGTCTGTGAGCACAAGACACACAGCAGCACGAACGTGGATCGCATACAACGCATCAGAAAATCCTTGGGAGAAAATCACACGGCTAATTCGCGTCCGTCCGCCGGGTCGTCATCGACCCGGGACTTCGCGATACTGTCCCGCAGCACTGATTATCTCCCACACGACCTTTTTTGGATAGCCAGACCGTGGATAGCCCCTCTCGCAGCGGTGTTTTCGAGGCCAGCACCGATGCCCGACTCGAATCGTTCGCCGAATCCATCAGCTTCGACCGCCGCTTGTTCCGCCAAGACATTCGGGGCTCGATCGCCCACGCCGACATGCTGCGCACCGTCGGATTGATCAGCGACAAAGATTTCACGGCCATTCGCGACACTTTGAAGCAGATCGAATCGGAATTCGAATCCGGCGCGTTCCCGATCCGGCTGGAATTGGAAGATGTTCACATGCACATCGAGTCCGCGCTGATCGACCGCATCGGCGACGTGGGCCGAAAACTGCACACCGCCCGCAGCCGCAACGACCAGGTCAGCACCGACGCGCGGATCTGGATTCGCGAAGCACTCGACCAGGTCGACGGCTTGCTGGAGGCGTTGCAGCGTTCGTTTCTCAGCCGATGCGACGGTGACATGGACGTCATCCTGCCGGCCTACACCCACCTGCAACGCGCCCAGCCGGTGCTCGCGCCGCACTACTGGCTGGCCTACATCGAAAAATTCCAACGCGACCGCGATCGAATCGCCGATTGCCGGCGACGCGTCAATCAATCGCCGCTGGGCGTCGCCGCCGTCGCCGGAACCACACTGCCGATCGATCGCGAACAAACCGCCGCGGCACTCGAGTTCGATGGCGTCACCGCCAACAGCCTGGACACCAGCAGCGACCGCGACTTCATCCTCGAATCGGCCTTTGTGCTGTCCATGATCGCGTCCCACCTGAGCGGCTGGGCGGAAGAATGGATCTTGTGGAGCACCGTCGAATACAACTTCATCAAGATCCCGCAACAGTTCTGCACCGGCAGCAGCATCATGCCGCAAAAGGTCAATCCAGACACCTTGGAACTCACGCGTGGCAAGTCGGCGCGGGTGATGGGCAATCTGCAAACGTTGATGTTGCTGGTCAAGAATCTGCCGCTGGCGTACAACCGCGACCTGCAAGAAGACAAGCCGCCGTTGTTCGATTCCTTTGACACCATCATCGCGATGCTGGAGTTGGCGATCCCGATCGTCGCCGGCAGCGTGTTGCAGCGCGAACGCATTGCGGCGCGGATCGAAGAAGGTTATTTGGATGCGACGACGTTGATGGAATGGTTGATCAAGAAAGGCATGCCGCAGCGGACGGCGCACCACGCCGTCGGCGCGATCGTCGGCGCCGCGATGGCCGCCGATGTTCCGCTGGCCGAGTTGCCGCTGGAGACGATGCAGCAACACGCCCCCGAAGTCGACGCATCGATCCTGGACGTCCTGGGCACCCAAAACGCGATCGCCGCCTTCACCAGCTACGGTTCCACCGCCCCCGACCAAGTCCGCGACCAAATCACCGCCTGGACCAAGCGTCTGGCAAGTTAGTGCGACGATGCTCGAGTTCCTGCTTGTTCGAGTCTCCGTTTGGTTGGCTTGCGTGGCGTGGTTTGCGGGCGCATTCTGTCGCGTACTTTTCGCAAGACAGGGCAAGGCACCTGCGGCCTTGCCGACGCACCCTCGAGGAGTCGAAGCGGCATACGGATGGCTGTGGTTGGTCGGTTCCATGTTCATGACCATTCACATTGCCGCAAGCTACGGATTGGTTCATCACTGGAGCCATCGCGACGCGGTCGAGGTGACCGCTAGAGAGTCTTTCCGCGTGACCGGGATCCGCGCCGGTTGGGGCGTGTACGTCAATTTTCTATTCGCCATCGCCTGGCTCAGCTATAGCATTGCGCTCGTCGCGAAACGTTATCGAAACAGTCGAATCGATCGATCAGTCTACGTTTTCTTGGCGATCATTCTCGGCTTCGCAACCGTCGTCTTCGAAGCAGGCGTGATCCGCTACGCCGCGCTGGTTGCTTTCATCGCGTTGAGCGTCCTGCACGTTCGCATCAAATCAGCCAACGCAATGGAGTGAAGGAGTAGGTGATGTGTTTGAGGCCCGGAGGGCCGGTAGAGTGTCTGCCGGTGGTGTCAGCCACCGGGGATGGATTCCATGCAACGCTCAAGGCCCGGCGGGCCGATAGAGTATTCAGGCCCGGGCGGCCAAGAGAACAATTGTGCCGGCCCTTCAGTCCTTTGTGCTTCGTTGCACTGAATACCGGTGGATGACACCACCGGCAAACACTGTGCCAGCCCTCCGGGCTTCATCGTGACTGTCCAGCGAAGACAAGTCTGAGCCAGACGCTTCGAATTTCCCTCGGCGATTCCAATCGAGTACATTGGCCGCCAGCGATGATGGCTCAAACTGTCGTCGTGGCCGATCCGTGTGAACCATGTGGTGCACCGCAGTCGGCGAGTCGAGTTGGTATTGGAGTTCCGGTCCATCGCGCCGACGCGGTGACCACCGCCGTTGGTCGCACTGAAATTGGTTCGCGTTGATGTTGCGCCGATCGAACTCTTGCGGGTGATGGATCGGTGGGCAATTATCTAACTTACACAATCACGCGATTCGTCTACATCCATCGTCGCAAGACTTGCCGAACTCACTTGGTGGCAACGGCGCCGAAGGCCGAGCCGACCATTCAGGTACTCGTAGTGCACATGAACCCGTACGAAACGTCTCGAGAAACGTCCACTCCACCAGCCAATCAACCCGGCACTCAGCATCAAGCGATAATCAAGGCTTGCATCTTCGTGTTTCTAATTTCTGCACTCGTGATTTCTGGCGTTGTCGTGCTCTTGGGATTCACCTACATCAGCCCACTTGGTCCATTTTTGCGCAACGGTTTGTGATCACGTAATTCTTGCTTGGGCCTGGTATCGTCGGCTATGATGGCCTCTCAACTACAACTCCAATTGTTGATCATCTGATGATTCCCCGAATGCGGCGATAAGCAAGGCTGACGCCAGCTTCTTGAATCCTCTGGCCGCAGTTCGTCAGCGTCTTGGTGCAGCAGTCGTCTTGATCTCTCGTGGCCCATCGTGTGATCCACAGGCGCATGACTCCCCCGTCACTTGCGTCGTGTGGTCAGAGGGTATTTTTCTTTTACTGAACGACGAATCCGACCGAACACACGACGCGCCGATCTTGGGGAGTCGAGCGGCTTCGGATGCTGGAAGTGCACCCATGAGATCAAGACGCCGTTGCCAGCACAGCGCTGATGAACTGCGGCCAGGAAATTCGGGAAGCGGACGGTCAGGAGGAAGTGGCAACGATCGCAGCAAGCGTGGTGTTTGGGTGATGCCCCGAGGGCAGACACAGTGTCTGCCGGCGGTGTGACGGCTTGTTGATTTAATCAGCCGTTTGGCGCGAGCCTACGGGCGCCGTCAGCCCGCAGCATTTTTTTAGCGGTAGGGCGCGAGCCCTCCGGTCTTTCGGGAATGATGAGGGACCGGAGGGCTTGCGCCCTGCCGCTAACACCTCGTCAAACGCAGGGAATAGATGCTTCACAGCGTTGCCCGTCCGGGGTCGTGGAGGGGGGTGGGGGCGTGTTCCGGAGGTGGCGATACCTTGCTCGGTATGCAGGAGCGGGGCATTCGCACACGCACAATGACCTTTGCTGGTGGAGGTCGATCTAACTGGGATGCTAGGCCTTTCACAAGTGTCCTAACTCATGTTGCGACGCGTCAGGGTGAGCTCCGGCCGGTTGGGATAGCGTGGGACGTGGAACTGGCGTTCACATGGTCTCAATCGCTGGCACTCTCGGCCAGCATCCGTTCTAATCGAGTCCCACCACCGGCCCATCTGGTGGGTGACAAAGCTCGTGCGCCCCCGTCTATCCCATTTCCTCCGACTCTGCCAATGGATCGTGATTCATTGAGTGGCCAACCCTTGAGGTCGTAAATGAGGAAACTGGCATTTGTTCTGCTGATTGGCATCTTGCTCTCGGGTTGCAACGGAGGGGACTCCGATCGTTCATCCATACATTCGTCCGAATCACCAGCCGCTGACGCAACCGCGACTGCAGCCGCCAAATCCATCAGCGATGCGGAAATTCGACAACTGATCGAACAATTGGTTTTCAGCCACGATGACGCGAGCAATCAGCCGATCATCAATCCCAACATAAAAGTTGTCGATTCGGAAGGGAATGCTCAACTGATCAATGGTGAATCCGAGGACGCGGAGAGGCGACGCGAGAAATTCAATTCTTGCCAAGAGGCGTTCAACAAACTTTATGAACTGAAAGGAGCTTCCATACCATTCTTGGTCGAGCACCTCGATGACGAACGGCAGTCCATCAATTTTCGAAATCATTACACCGGGAACTCCGTGGGCGATGCTTGCTTTTGGAACATCTATTTCCAACTCCAAGACCGTCCTCGCGACTATTCTCGATACGGCTATAGCCGTAAGGGACGCGATGGAAAGGACCACCCCAAACCCTACTGGGAAGGGACACCTTTTGATGATGCAGGCGGACTCAAAGAATGGCTAGAACAAAACAACGGCCTAAACTACGTAGAAATGCAGATAAAGTGTCTTCAGTGGCTACTCGACCGTGAGAAGGAAATTGGTGCGCCAGATGCCGACAGTTACTTTCTGGACATTTTGCCACTAGAAATCCGTATTCTTGAACGACGTCTCGAAAACGGGGACGATGTCACTGTTGAGTTAGAACGATTGATCAATCTTCGTGACAAAAAACGGGTCGATCAGATTCCTTCCGGATTGTTGCCTGAAAAATGAACCATGGCCACAATCCGATCGATCACTGTTCCTCCGCATGGGCGGATGGATCGCAATGCGTTTGCCGAACTTGCGCCTCAAATGATACGCAAACCATTATTCATAGAAAACAGAGATGACCGATGCGCACGAACGTTTTAGTCCTTGTCGCCGGACTTGCATTTTCTGTTGGACTGTTGCTTGCCCAGGATCCAATCCCGAGAGACGAGATTGGACTATCGATACTTGAAGAACTAAACCGACTTCATGCTGAAAAACTTGCGGACTATGAACTTCTTCTGGAGAAACATGGAGAGGAGCATCCATCCGTTGTTCGTCTGAAATTTGAATTGTCGAATCTTTCTAACATGCAAGAACAGAAACTGAAGCAATTGCCGAGTTGGGCACGCAAGAACGTTTCCGTCATGAATGACGACGAATTGCGGTACATGGTTGGCGTCTTGGTCGAGCGAGTTGCAAAGCTTGAGAGCGAAGTGAAGTCCCTGAAGCACCCTGAGGCAAGAATCGAGTTGCTCAGTGCCGACCCGAGTGACCTTGGGGCGAAGTAATGTTTGGGGGAACAATGAGCAGGACACGGAGGCCTCGACGGTTGATTTGGTAACCGGCTGCCCTTCCGCTCAGCCCCGGTCAATCCCGCCGATGAGCTTTATCGAGTTGTTCTTCGTTTTCTGCTCCTCATTCTTCTGTTTGTGCTCCATCAGACACGCCGGCAGGGCAAGTTCAAGTTACGGTTTCGGCTTGTGTCGTTGTTGGACTGCATCGCGAAAGTCGGGGTCAACGAATGGGTCTTCTGTTTGTGCCTGCCACTGCTGCAGAGCGTGTTGGAGTCGCGATTGGGCGTCAGCAACGTCGGTGTCCCCGGCCAGGTTCTGGAATTCGATCGGATCGTTTTCCAGATCGTACAATTCCCACTCGGGCGGGTTCTTGAGCCTTTCCATTGCCACACGTGCGGGGTGGTCTGTGGGCAGCTTTTGTGCTTCGGCGTAAGCGCGGTCTCCGTCGACCGAATCCGACGCGGTCGTCTCGCCCGCACGTAAATTGTGAATCAACTTGTACCATCCATCGGTGATCGCTCGTCGCGGAAAGAACGGGGTCGCGCCGTGGTAGTGGAACTCGCCGACCAAGGTGCGGCGCCAATCAGCCGCGTCGTTCTGCTGATTCAAGACAGTGCGGAGCGAGTTGCCGTGGCGGTGCGAGGGCAAATCAATGCCGGCCGCGTCCAGGATCGTCGGGTAGATGTCCACGCTGCTGACCAAGCGATCGGAGGCGTGGGGCTGCGAGACGCCGGGCCAGCGGACGAGGAAGGGGACGCGGAGTCCGGATTCATAGCAACTGGTTTTTCCACGCGTGAACGGCGGGCCATGATCGCCGAGAAAAACGATCAGCGTGTTGTTCCAGTTGTCTGTCTGTTGCAGTACGGATTCCAGCATCCCGATCGCCGCATCGATGCGGTGCACGCAGTTGTAATAGCCGGCGATCTTTTTCCGCTGCTCCGATGTGTCGATCTGTTGCCATGGCCAGGGAACGATGTCTTCGGGTGCGAGGATGTTCTTCGGCAGGCCCTTGACCGAGTCGGGGAAGAACTGCGGTCCGCGGCGACCTCCCGGCAGGGGCTTTCTCGCCACGTGCGGATCGAACAGGTTGAACATCAAGAACCACGGTTCGTCACCGGACTGTGTCAGGAACTCGCGAGCGAAATCGATTTGCAGTCGAACGTCTCGGCTGCCGAAACCTTCGCCGTGCCGCATGTCAAACGCGAACGCTTTTTCGGGACCGACGTGCAGTTTGCCGATGATGCCGGTTCGATAACCATGACTCTTGAGGACGTTGGGCAACAACGAGTCGACGAGTGGTTCGTGAACGCGGAAGCCGACGTCGGCGTTCAGCAATCCGTACTGTCCGTTCCCGTGCGGATAGAGTCCGGTAAACATCGATGAGCGTGAAGGGCTGCACGACGCCTGGCTGACGTAAGCGGTCTTGAAGCGAACGGACTGATCGGCCAGTCGGTCGATGTTCGGGGTGTTTGCGATCGGGTCGCCGTAGCACGAAAGCTGCAGCCCCAAGTCGTCGGCCGTGATCAGCAAAACGTTCGGTCGGTCAGCTCCCAAGACTCCAGCTGCGACAGCCAACAGGACGGCGACCGCGCCGAGCCGACGGAATAAGTACAAGTGATGCATTTTCAATCCTCGTCGCGTACCTAAAACGAATTCCAAAGTTCAGCCGCCAATCAGTTTGCGTTCACGAGTCACTTTCGCGTGGTTGCGATCTGTCATGCGTGGCCGGAACGTCTAATGCAGCAGGCCCGTGGCGAGCGCACGATCCACGGACTGTGCCCAGGTAGCGGTCAAACGTTCTTGGCCCAGATGCTCCGTCGCGGATGCGGTGCGGGTCCCATCGGAGGTTGGTTGGTTATCAAGCGGCTGAGCCTGGTGATCTCGACCTGCATCGAGCGTTGGCAGTGCCGATCCCGTTCGGTTGTTCGTTTGAAGGTCTTGCCACCCAGTCGTCTCCGGGCTTGCGTCCCGCTCCTTTGCCGATGGAACCGCGGGGAGGAAACTGTGATCAGTGATCAGGTTGGAGATCAGGCTGGGGGCCGGTGTCACGTGCTCTGATTCTGCAGCACGCTCCCCCTCGGCTTGTCTTGCCACGGCGTTGATCACGACCAACGCGTCGAGTGGAGAGATCCCCAAGTCTCCGTTGGCATCATAGTAGTTGCCGGGCCATTGAGGCAGACTCAGCGGATCGGGCAATGTGGTTCCGGAAGGGTCAACTTGCGTGGCGATCCGGTTGATCACGATCAGTGCGTCAATCGGCGAGGTGGAGCCATCGTTGTCCACATCGGTCGTCGTCACCACATTCTGCCATGGGTTGGGGACATCGATTACGATGGGTGGCGACGACGTCCCGGGAGACACGAGTTGACGATAGAACTTGCCGTCCTGCTCGAAGGTGTCTCCCATTCGCCAAGCCGACCGATCGTTGAACTGCAGTTGCTCTCGTGAGGCAGCGACAATGGTAAGGGGCTGTGCCGCCGAGATGGACGTCAAGTCATCGACGGGCAGACGGAATCTCTCGGAGTCGGTAATGTCCAGCACTTCAATGTTGTTGGTTTGGAAATCACCCGACGCGCCAAAGTCCAAGACCAATGGTTGAAGATTGGCTCGGTCAAGATCATGAAACGCGAGTCGATTGATTTCGTGATTACCCTGAACGGAAATCCTGTCGTTGGGTGGCTGTCCCAGTTCAATCGCCAAGGAGTGGCCAGCTGGGGACAGCGAGACGTCGACTTGCGAGAAGATGCCTTCGGTCTGAAACATCGGCGGTTCCTGATTGTTTCCGACCAGGACGTAGTCGGCGATCAGTCTCAGGTAGCTGTCAGGATGAAACAAGTTGACGACCAGTGGGGCCGGATCGGATTTGGCATCGACCAAATCCAGCCAAAAATCTTCGACTTCTCCATCCGCTGCTGCTCCCGTTGGCGAAGTCTCCCCGGCGGTGCTGAGCCGAACTCGGGCCGCGGTCGGACCCGCGATCGCTCCGGCTGGAATCGTCAGAGGAATGAAGTTGTCGCCGGCGTGGACATCGTGTGCGACCACGACTTCATCGATCCGATCGCCCCAGTCGCCGTCGCGATCGAAGTCGATCCAGATGCTGATTTTTCCTGCTTGTGATGCCGTCACTTGCATGGTCGTCAGAGTGTCTGTCTGCGTGACGAGCAGATTGCTCAACCACCGCACGCCCTGGTTGTCGTCCGGCTCGTCCTGGTCATCATGGTCGGCGGCTGCGGAGGGGAGCCCATCGGAATCGACGTCAACACCTGCGCCCAGGAAGAGTTCGGTGACGTTGTGCCGAGCGCCATTTTGCGACAATGTCACCGGATAAGATTGACCGAGCCCGTCGGGCAATCGTGCTGGGGCATCGCCGAAATCAGCGATGTCGCCTTCGTCGTCGAGAATCTGAACTTCGCCGAATTGATGGAGCTGACTGCTGTAGATGCCATAAGGAGCAAACGAGCCTTGCCGGACGCCGTAGGCGATGCCAGTCTCGGTGGCGCCGACGGCTGTCCAGCTGACATCAAAGTCACTCGGTAGCGATGGGTTGATCCGCGAAGCTTTCGAACGACCGTCGACCGGGACGACAAACAACTCCAGCTTGTCATCGACCAGTTGATCCGCAAAATAGTACAGATCTTGTCCGTCGGTACTGAATAGGAACGGTGCAAAGCGAGGGATCGTTCCTCCGTCAACGAAGTCGCCGTTAAGCTTCTTCGGCGGCTGGGAACCATCCAGTGGGATGCTGAAGAGATCCACGAGGTCGTCTTCCGGATCACGAAAGTCGATGGCCTGGAACACAATGTGTTTTCCGTCCGGTGACGGAGTGATCTTGTCGATGGTTCTGCCTTCGATGGGGTCGAGCAATTTGCGTGGAGGCAAGGAGCCGTCGCTTGGCACCAGGTACGTCGAATACCCGCCCGACTCGTTTTCAAAATCGGAACGAAACAGCACGTTCTCGCCGATCACCCGAAAACCGTGTTCCACCCATTGCGAACCGGTCAATTCCGGATGCAAGATCTTTGGCTCGGCGGAACCGTCGACGGGAACGGTGAACATCTCGTGCGGGGCCACAATTCCCTTGTCCATTCGGTAGACGAGGTGTTTTCCGTCTGAGGAAAACTGATAAGACGAGCTTCCGATGTCAAACGCAACTCGTTTCGATTCCCCTTGACCGTCCAGTCGCGATGTCCAGAGATTGGTGATCCTTGAGGCATTCGGATCTCGTTTTGCGAATGCTAACGTCTGGCCATCGGGGCTGATGGTCCCCGCGAGTCCCCAGGTGCTTCCTGGTACATCGGTGGCAACCTGCATCGGCTCGAACGATCCATCCATCGCAGCGAGATAATGTTGCACGTCGTCCCCGTTGCGGTACTGGAACACGATCGAGTTGCCATCGGGGGTGAAATCGACGGCGCCACTAAAAGGAGGCAAGTTGCTGATCGGGATTGCCGGTGAGGAATCGTCCAGCCGGGCGGAGTACATCATCGATGCATCTTCACCGTCGGGCGTCCAGGTGTACACGAAGCGTTCGCCATCGGGAGCCAAGGTGAAGCTCCCTAGAACCCCCGTGCTGAGATCGCTTGGCACTCGCATCGGATTCATCGATCCGTCGGCGGGGACAATGAAGACGTCCGTTTTTCCATCGGTCTCCAGGTCACCCGAATAGATCAGCCACTGGCCGTCGGCGGAAAATCGGTGTGTCTGGACGGTTTTGAAGAAATCGTCATCGTAGCGTGCCAGCTCGATGGGAGCCCTCGAAGCGTCGGTCGGTACCGAGAGGATCACGTTGGATGTCGAACGTCGGGCACCATAAGCGATCATGGATCCGTCCGGGCTCGTTTCCAACCAACTGACAAACAGATCCCCGGGTGGCGCAAACGTTTGCTGGTCGGCGACCACGCGGCCAACCTCGTCATCGACGATTGAGACTCGCACACCGAAGCTGCGATCTCCGTCACGCAGTGCATTGTCCAGTAAATCGACGTCGACCGATTTGACCGTTTGGCCCGGAGAAAACGTCAGTCGCTGACCCGTCACCGGAACAAAGTCCCGCCCTCCGATCGCGCCGGAGTCGATCGTATCAAAGAGAACCTCCACGGGTTGAATCTGAGCTTCCGCCAACGAGACATTGACGGTCACACGGTCGTCGTTTTCCATCGCATCCGGCGTGGACAGCAACAATTGAGCAAGCAAACGTCGCGGTTCTAGCGATTCAAGCGACAGTGGATGCTGAAACCGAAGGTCCGTGGATGGAGCATTTGGGTTGGCGCGGCGAAAACGCTGTTTGTTGTTCATGCGATAAGAATCGAACACGGAATACGGTAGCTCGGTGAGATAAAGCTTGGCAGTTTAGCATAGTTGGCGTGCACGGAATCTGCTTGCTCTGGACAGCTCCGCAGGCCTAAGATGACTCCTTCGATCAATGATGCCCTGGTAGGAGAGGATGGTTATGCTTCGCTTCCGCACACGTTTGATGCTGCCAGCGGCCTTTGTCGGCTTTGCGATTTGTCTGTGCGTCACACTTCCGGGCATTGCGCTGCTCCGAGCTCAGGATTCGGGGCTCGAAGCCTTTCGAAAGCTGCATGCCGAATTGCGGGAGCGGATGGAGGCGGACTTGCAGGACGCCGTAAAGTTTCTGGATGCCAAGATCGCGGAGAATCCCGATTCCGAGGACCATCATGTCCTGCGCCACAGTCTGGCATCACGGTTTTCCGACCAGCAAGATTATCAGGAAGCGACCGAGCAATTTCGCAAGCTGCTCGACTATTACCTGGAACACGCCGATCAGAGCAAGAACCTGTTCGGTGCCTGGATGACGATCCAAAGTCTCAAGGACGTCGCCGACCAATCCGGCGACGATGAAGCATTGCGGTTGGCCGTCGAAGACTCGTTGAAGGCTTTCAGCGATGCACCGGCGGAATCAAATTTCGATTTACTGTTGCCGCTGTCGCAGTTGATGGTCCTCAAAGCCCAGATGATGGTGGAGGCGGGTGAGGCGACCGCCGCGAAAGAGTTGGTCGAGATGCAAGTCAAGCGTTTGCGCGACATCACTGAGTCCGATCACGCGAACGAAGTGTCGATGACCACGTACGTCGGCATCCTTCGCGAGCTAACCGGCGACGAACGGGGCAATGATCCGTGGCGTGACGGATACATCGAGCAACTGGACGAGGCGGTCGGCATGGCCCTTGAAAACTATCCCGAGTCGATCGCTCTGCAAAACGACTTCGCCGATGTGCAGCTGATGATGATCAGCACCTGGAAACAAGAGGATCCGGCCGCGACCCAAGATCGAATTGAGAAAGTGTCAAAGAGGTTGGCCCGTTTCGCGATCAAGAATCGATCGGTGCAGGCGGCTCTTCGGCGGATCGAGCTTCACCGCGAACGAATGGCGGCTGCCAAGCCGGTGGCATCACTGGTCGGAAAACCCTCGCCCGATTGGGAGGTTGACGCCTGGGTCAACGTCATCGAGTTGGATCAGGAAGCACTCAAGGGCAAGGTCGTGTTGCTCGACTTCTGGGCCATGTGGTGTGGACCGTGCATCGCGACGTTTCCGCATCTGCGCGAGTGGCGCGAGGAATTCGCCGATCGCGGTTTCGAAATCGTCGGTGTCACACAGTACTATAATTTTCGATGGGATGAAGAAGCGAAGCGTGCCTCTCGCGCCACCGAAGACGTCACGCCCGAAGAAGAACGTCAAACGCTCACCCGTTTCTTAGAACATCACGATCTCGAGCATCCCGTTCTGGTGACGCCCGAAGGCAGCGAGATGCCCGGCGATTTTGGCGTCCGCGGCATTCCGCACGTCGTGTTGATCGACCGCCAAGGAGTCGTGCAGCTGGTCAAGACCGGTGCCGGACAAGCAACCGCCGACGCCATCCACGCCAAGATCAGCGAGTTGTTGGGTGACGACGAGGAAAAAGGACAGGAGCAAGACAAGTAGGCGAGTGCCGCTTCCATTTAGCGTTTCCTGACGGCATTCACGGCGGTTCCGGCGACAGGAAATCGATCGCGTGACGGTGCTGAAAGAGATTTTTTGATTTCTCGCGACAGGTGCGAGGGCTCCAGCGCCTTTAGTGACGCCCAGCCAACCATTCCGATGACACTCCGCCTGCCGATAGATCCCATGGTCAAGCCGTTCTGCACTACAATTCAGCTCTTTTTACTCGTCCTGGTGCTCGCTCCATCGCCTCTGATCCGTGGATTCGCCGACGAGGTGGACCCTCAACAGGCGATTTGGGACCAGACACAATCGCTGCTGCAGCGACGAGAGTATTCCTTGGCAATCGACCTGCTCGAAGACGGGTTGGACGACTCCGAACTGTTTCGCTACACGAGTCGGCTTCAGCAGGATCTGGATGCCGTCAAACGACTCCAAAAGCTCTCCGAATCGGTTGACTATGCTGTCCAGCGATTGCCGAAATCCACGCCGTTGACGGTCCTGTCGAGCGATTACCGCTTTGAGCGACCGGTGACAGAGACATCAGGCACAGCGCTTGTATTGACCAATTCACGGGGAGCCGAAGTGACCTATCCGCTCAGTCGACTCGATTCAGCGACTTGGCTTCAGATCGTCAAACCGGAGCTTGAGCGTTGGCCCGACAAGCAGTTTGTGACAGGCCTTTTTTTGGCATTCGACCGATATCCCGACACCCGTCTCGCCCGTGCCGAGTTGAATGCAGCTGCGGCGGACACGGGTCAGAATGTGACGGTTTGGATCAAACGGCTTGAGGATGCCGAACAGGTGCGAAAACAGAAAAGCCGTCCCGGCGGAGTCGAACCGTCGGCAAACGACCTGTTGCTCGGCAAGTGGTCGGTCGCCGTCAAGGGCGGACCACGTCTGGTTTGGGAGTTTCGTCGTGGCGGCTCAGGGACGGTTTATCATAAGGGGCGTCGTCAGCGAGCGACGTGGGAGCAGGAATCCACTGGTGTGTTTCGCTTCACCGGCCAACGTGGACAAACGGCGGTGATCGGCGTGGCCGGTGATCGTCTCTTCGGCAAGTTGACTAACGGCGTTCCGTTTCGCGGCATTCGTCAAGCAGAGTGATCACCCATGACCGACGAATTAATTTTTGCGACCGGAGATCTACAGGTCACACAAGACACTTTGCGAGCCTTTGCGAAAGGACAGTTGGACGAAGCCACGGAGCGAGAAGTCATGCTGTTGCTGGAGGCCCATCCGGAGCTTGCAGCCCAAGTCGCTGCCATCTCCGTCGACTCGGTGATCGCCAAGCTGCGGTCTCATCGACAAGTCGTGTCCAATCAATCCCTGTCGAGCCAGCTTTCCTGTCAAACGCCCGACGAAACGGAGTTGTTAGCCCCGCCACCGGGAGAGGTCTCCGGGATCCCGAGCGAGTTGTCAGCTCTGTCGGATTACACGATGCTTCGGGAAATCGGTCGCGGCGGGATGGGGGTCGTCTATCTCGCCCGGCACGTGCACACCGGCCGTAAAGAAGTGCTAAAGGTCTTGAACGAACGGTTGAATTCCAACAGCGAGGCTCGCAAGCGTTTTGATCAGGAAATCCGATGCATCGCGTCGATGAACCATGAGTCGATTGTTCGCTGCTACACCGTCAAGCACTTCGGCGATGCCGTGGTGCTGTGCATGGAGTACGTCCCGGGAAAGAATCTTCACCAGCTGATTGCAGACAACGGACCGCTACCCATCCAGTTTGCTTGTGGCGTCGCGATCAAAATCTGTCTCGGCCTGCAGCATGCAATGAACAACGGTTTGATTCACCGAGACATCAAGCCATCGAACATCATGATCCACAAGGCTGACGGGAAGATCAAAGCCAAGATTCTTGACTTCGGGCTCGCCCGATTAAGCACGGAGGGTCGTGGCCAAAAACGGAAACCCGACAGTGTCTTAACCGATGACGGAACGCTACTGGGCACGCTCGAATACATTGCTCCGGAACAGTGCCGCGACGCGGCATCGGCGGATATTCGATCGGACATCTATTCACTCGGTTGCAGTCTCTATCACATGTTGGCCGGTCATCCGCCCTTTTCAGGATCCACCGGCGAACTCGTGCTCGCCCATTCTCAGGCGACTCCGCCCGCGATCGATCTCCTTCGGCCCGAGGTTCCGAAACCCTTGGCCGAGATCGTCGCCAAAATGCTCGCCAAAGATCCCGACGAGCGTTATGCCACGCCGCAGCAAGTCGCCGAAGCGCTGAAGCCGTTTGCGGTGAAGTCGGCTTCGACCACCGCTGCTCTGGTTTCTCCCGTCCGGTCCGAAGAATCGATTGACACGGCCGTCGAACAACTCCACCAAGCCGATACGTCGGTCGAACTCAAGCCCGGTGCGGAATCGCAGTCCGACCCGCTGCGGAATCGTCCCCGCGGGAAGCTAAAGGTGGCAGCCGCTCTGTTCATCGCCGCGGTCCTCTATCTGGTCGCTCAACTGATCATCATCACACCGATGGGCACGGTCGTGATCCGCGACCTGCCTGACGGTGCCGTCGTGCTCGTCGATGGCCAGTCGGTGTCGGTCCGCCGTGAGGGCGGCGAGGGAACGATTCGTTTGAAACAGGGCGATCGCTTGATCACGGTCACGCTGACGGGAACGACGCTGCTGAAGACGCGGATTGAAATTCACGCCGGCGACGAGGAAACCCTCAAAGTGGATCAGGAAGTCGCCGAGGTGGAAGTCGCCGCGGCGGTGGAGACAGTCAATGTCCCGCCAGCCCGACTGCCGGATCTGCGAGACAAGCTCCCCTACCAAAGCAGCTTTGCGAATCTGCTGGCCGGAGAAGCAGAGCTCTTGGCCAACTTCGACACCCATGGAGAAAAATACCGAATCGATCCGCAAACCGGCGCTGTCCATTTACTGGGCAGTGACCGTTCGATGGAGATGCTCTCGCTGAAGCGAGACGACTTGAGAAACTTTCATTTAAGAATGGAGATCATGATTCGGTCCACCCATGAATCATCTAATTGGAATCAGCACTTCGTCTTGCGCGCCAGGCGAACTGGTGCGGACACAAACGGATGGCGGGTGATGCTGGGAGGCAATCGTCCGCACTCGGAGGTGTTGCATCAGGTCGCGCCGTTCGGACTGATGGGCATCAAGGTCCGGCCGTTTCCCGGCTATCCCTCAGGAATTATCGGCGTTCCGTTCTTTGACGAAAACCGACTGTCGTTTTACCAGGCGGCTCCCGAATCAAGCTTGAAACGCGACGAGTTTCACACCGTGGAGTACATTCTTCACGGCGCAACGGTCGAGGGTTTCCTTGATGGCCGCTTCGTTTTTTCGGCGAAAGATAAATTAGATCGCGCAGATCGCGGCTCGATCGTGCTGTTCAAGTCTCCCCAGGTATCGGATTCGTTCCGCGAATTCTCGCTGCTCGAGTTGGGCGATGATGCGACGGCCGAGGCATACGCGAAATCCATGGCGTTGGCGTTGGCAAAGGACTAATAGCGGAACGATGCAAGAAACTTCAATCAGCCTGCTGAAGCGGATCGCCGATGAGGGGACCGACGACGACTGGCAACGGCTGCTGGAGATTTATCGGCCGTTCATGTATCAACGCATCTCGACATATCCTTTACTGGTCAGTCAAGCGGAAGATATCGTGCAAGAGGTGCTGATGGTGCTCGTCCGGGAGCTGCCGACATTTCAGCGACAAAGGACGGGGTCTTTTCGCGCGTTCTTGCGAGGGATCGTCTTGAATCAATTGCGGTACGCCATGCGGCGCGTCCAAAAGACACCGCTCGTGGCTGGACAGTATGACAAACTCACCGACCAGATCGAACAGCTTGCCGACCCGAACAGTCAACTCTCGGTGGAGTTCGACAGACAACACGACCAGTCCGTATTTCGTCACGCAGCGAGCATTGTCAGAAACGAAGTGAAGACGAGCACATGGGAAGCGTTCCAAAAACATGCGGTCGAAGGCAGGAATGCGAACGCGGTGGCCGAGGAATTGGGAGTGTCCGTCAACGTCGTCTTGCTGGCCAAAAGTCGGCTGACACGTAGGATTCGCGAGGAGATTCGCGGGCTCGTTGATTAGCGTGTCTCGAGGGGCTCATTTGACACGTAGGCCGGCACCGTGCCAGAGCACGTCCAAGTCGGCCTCGGACCATTGTTCGAGTCCCACCGAGGGGTCGCCGATCAACAGTCCGCCGGTCGGCGCACGGCCGAGTGCCACCACCGAATGGCCCATCCCGGGAATCCAGCCCCATTGTTCGACGTAGCGACGATCATCGACGCCGTAGGGCAATTCGACGGCCAGCAAGACCGGCCAGTCGTCGTCGTTCAGCAGGTCATCGATCGTGCCATCGACGATTTCCAGTTCACGTCCGTTCTTCTCGGCGATCAGCTTCACGCCGCGGTACAGACCCAGCGTCGGTGTACCACTGGAATCGGTCAAGCACAGCGGAATCATTTCGGACTCGCTCACATCGATCCTCTCCGCCCGAAACAACGTTGCCGCGGCAGCCGGGCTGCAAGTCGCCCAAGAGGTTTGCATCGCGACTCCGTTGTTCCAGCGATCGCCGCCAACCGGTGGCGGTCGCAGCGCGATCGACAAAAGCGGCCAGGTGATCGCGGCCAGCGAGCCGGCAGCGAGTAGGACCGACATGATCATCCGCCGCCAAACGGTCATGTTCGGCAATCGCCAAGCCCATCCGGCTGCCAAGGCCGCAAAGATGGCGGCGAGGTTCGTGTAGATGATGGCCGCCGACGAAGAGACAAACCGTGCCCAGAACAATTGCCCCGAAGCATAGAAAAGAAACATCACGGTCGCCAGGACCGCGATCGCGAGACTTGCGGTCGTCCGTTGCCCTTTGTCTGAGTAGACGTACAGACCTGCCAGCAAGCCGATTGCGAGTGAGGCAACGGACATCACCACAATCGCGACGAAGAGATCAGTTGCCATCGGCCCGGTTCGGTAGGTGGAATTCGGTAGAGAAAAAATCGATTCGCAAACTTAAAACAACGAACTGGATCGCGTCGTTTTTTCGTCACGATCCAGTTCGATTCTGTCGTCGCCGTTTGCTCCACAAGCATTGCGAAAGAAAGCTACTTTCGCGGGAACGGCGGGAACGAACGGCGTCACTTATTGAGTTCACGTCCTACATCCAAGTGGCTTCAAGTCGAGTGACGGGAGTCACCGCATGCGATTCGAAGCGGACGCTCGTCAAAGGGTTCCAGATCAGCTGGTGCTGGCACTGGAGTCGGGCATCTGTCGATCGATCTCGGTCGATTTGCCATCCTGCGTTATCTTTCGGGCCATCAAGACGACTCGATCGTTCACCTTCAGGGGGACGCCTTGTACCGTGATTTCCTCACCATCGGTCAGTTTCGCCTGGCGGTTTTGGGCGGGTCCCAAGTCTACCATCATCGATTTTCCGTCAGCCGTTTTGACCTTGGCCAACGTGTGCTCGACGCCGCGAATGTCGATGGTCTTCGTTTTCTCGATCGTTCCCTCATACTTTTTACCGTGGCGATCGATCTGCACGCTGCCATTTTTCGTTGACGCATCACTGGCCACCAGAATCGACTTGTCGCCGACCTTCAATCGATGACCGGACGCGGTCAACTGGTCGCCTTTCTGGACGGAGGTTTCTTTTTGGGTCGGTCCAAGGTCAACGGCAAGTGAATTTCCTTGCTTGGTATTGATCATCGCAACCAGGTGCTCGCGGTCTCGCACCTGCACCGTCTTGGTTTCTTCGACGTTGCCCGACACGCTCAGCTTCTGCGATTCCAATTCCTTTTGCTGATTCTTGGCCTGCTCTTTCGAGTTGTCTTGGCCCTCGGACTGTGACTCAAATGCGTAGTAGTTGAACTCCTCGTAGAACCCGTCACCGTCGGTGTCAATGAACGAGGCGTACGCGTCGTACAGGCCATCATCGTTGGTGTCGTAATAGTTGGAGAAGTATCGGTTGCCCCAGTAGCTGTACCCGTCGTCGTAGTAGTCGTAGAACCAATCGGATTCTGACTCGGAGTCGTTGTTGTAACCGTAGTCACCGTAGAACAGACCGCGGTCGTTGTCCGAGTCAGTGCTGGTTGCGTTGTCGGCGAAGTCGAAAACCTCATCATCCCAGCGGCCGATCGCTTCATCGGTGGGGTTGTAGTCGTTGCCGTCAAACCACTCGCTGACGTCGTACCATGCGTCGTCTTCGTAGTACGGTGTATTGCTACCGAATTCATCGGCGCGGGCGCCTGCGACAGGGATCGCAAAGGCGGCGGCAAGTGTGGCAGAAAAGAGCATGCGTTTCTTGGTGGTAGTCATTTTGGTCTCCTTTTCGAGTATGGAAATGGAATCGCCCGCTGCAATTCCGATAGCAGGAGATGATGCAAAGTGAATGCCAAAACAGACGGCATCACGCCGACGCAGCGTCAAAAACGCCGCGATTTCCGGGGCATGTCAATCCATGACGCACCGAAGGGCTGTTCGTTGCGCAGCCGCTGGCAAACGTCGTTTGGCGACAATCGTGATGGAGAGGCGGTCAAGTTGACCGTTGATCAAACAGTGATCGCTGTTTGGCGAAACGTGACCTGAACAACGGAAAAGCTGGTAGAAGCTTTGAGAAAGAGCTGGATGCTACCGTCGGAAAGCTACCGATTCGTAGGCAATTTCCGTGCCGCTCGGACGACCGGCAGAGACGCTTGGCGCAGACCCTCGATCATGCGTTTGTGCGACTCGTACATCGCTCTCGCCTCGGCGGTTTTCTTGTGCGTGTGAGCGATCGTCTGGTTGAACGGATCGAGCGCCAGTAGTTCTGCGTCGGTTCTGGCATGGTAGACCGATCTCGCGAAGTCACGCCAAACCTGACCGCCCCGCACCGGCAATTGAAACACTTCGTGCTTCTCTCCTCGGCGGCATGGGTTCCTCCTCCGGTCCGCGCGAAACCGCCGCACGGGTGCGTCCTGCAACACTGCACCTTAACGCTGTGAAGCATTTAGTTCCTGCGTTTTACGAGGTGTTAGCGGCAGGGCGCAAGCCCTCCGGTCCCTCATCGCTACCGAAACACCGGAGGGCTCGCGCCCTACCGCTAAAAATGCTTCACACCGTTACCTGCACCTTAACGAAACTAGCAAACCGGGGGGGAGTCTAGCCAGAGCACTCGAGAACCAGAGCACTAGAGAAAGCGAACGCGGAGGTGTTGGCCTGCTTTCATGTGGAAACCATCGGGGAAACGCACGACGTACCGTCCCGGCTCAGCCTGAAAGCGAGCGGCCATTGGCTGTTCGTCGAGTGTGACTTCGGCCCGGCCGGCCGCGGTTCGGTCGACCCGATCGAACGCCAATTCCTTCAGATCAAGCTGTCCGTATCGCAGTTCGATCGATCCTGTTTGATTGCCTCGGTCGGCGGTTTGCTGGAAGCTGCCCCAGCCCTCGGCGGTGATGAAGGCGGCACGGAAGTTGTCTTGCTGCATGCGAGGTCCGAAGGCGAGTTTGCCCTCGGGGCCGTCGTAACGGAACCCACAGACGGCCATGAAGGCACTGTAGCTCGACATCGCGCGGGCATAGTGGTCGCTGCATTCGATTTCGTTGTACGGGTTGCGGTCTTTCGGCAGATAACGGTCGTAAATCGCCTTGCCGATCGCGAGGCCCTTTTCGACCAAGCCTTCCCAGATCATGTGCGCGGCGACCTGCCATTCAAAGCCCGTCATGCATTCATTCAAATAACCCGCGTAGTTTTTCTTGCCGCTCTTGGGTTCGATCTTTCCATGCGGAAACGAACACATGACCAAGCCCGCGTTGCCTTCGACCGCGTACCACCGCCCATCGGTCATGACTTTTCTGAAATCGCCCACGTTGGGTGAAAAGTTAAACGTCCAGAGTGATTCCAACGTTCGGCGGATCTTGTCTTGCGGCAGCACGCGGTCCAGGCCCAGGTTCAAGAGCCAAAACTCGCCGAGAACCTGATCGATGTGGCAGCCGTTGACCGAACCGTGCTTCTCCTCTTCGCCCGGACCGGGCTTGTGGATGAAGTGGCCGTACTGCTCGTTCCAGAGCATCTCGACCATTTTCGGAGTGCCTTTGGCGACCATTCTCTCATAGCGCTCGGCGACCCCAGGTTGCTTCATTCGTCGCGCCATCACTGCGGATGCCTTGAGCGCGGCGTGGTACAGATTGATCAGCCAATGCACCTGCCCAAACCAGGGCTCGTCCAGCGTGTTGTGCTGGGCGCCCGCCAACAGCCCATCGCCATCGGGGTCCCATTTGCGAATCACGTAATCCATGGAAAGCCGGGTGCGATCCCAAATGCTTTCCAGGAAGCGTTAGTCTGTGGTCATCTGGCTCTCGCGCAGGACGCGAAGAATGGTGCCGCACTGACCGTCGATGGCATCGTGAAACGGGGCGATGGAATGGCGGAAGTTGATCGAACCATCGTTCGGTCTGAACCCCTTGCCGTATTCCACCTTGTCGCGGCATTCGCGTTCGATGACCGGAAAGACCCGCGCCAACCCTTGGGCGTATTGCCAGACGTGCGTGCAGTTTCCCGGACAGCAATTCACGCCTTCGTCCAGGTTGTACATGCCGTCCTGCAGGGCCAAGCGTTCGGCCAACTGGGTCTGCATGCAATTGAGCGTGACAAACGTCCGTTCCAGCAGCCAATGGGGCAACGTCGAATCGTACCAGGTGTCGACCCAAGTCCGAGTCGTCCCGTGCAGTTCCGTTTCCCGAGCGGCCACGGCGGCTGCGGCATCGATCGCGGTCGGCCACAAGGTCGAATAAAAATTGATGTCGTGGGCGCCAGGTTTGCGTCCGAACGACGTGACGTAGTTTGCATTGGGAAATCGCCAGGACAGCGCGAAGGAAACGGTTGCTTCCTCGCCGGGTTGGAGCGTCAGCTGTCGTCCGATGGAGGCAAATCCCCGTTCACGAAGCGGTCGTTGGTGAACCGCGTCCGGTTCCGCGTTTGGTCGCTCGGAGGCAAACAGACCCAAGGCGCCCGGCTGCGACCTCTCGATGTCCACGATGTCCGGCTTCTCTTCGCCGAGCAACCCCAACGCGACCGCGCCGAAATCCGCCGCCCGATCCAAAGTGGATTCGGATGGTTGTTTCGGAGGATGGGTCGAAAACACGATGTGGTCGATGTCGATGTGTCCCCATCCGCCGGACGATGCATCGAGTATTTCGAGGTGGGCCTGCTGGCCGGAGAGTTCGGCGACATTCCAGCTGGCCCATGCCATGGCGTCGGACTGATCGCCTCCGACGGACCGGACCTTCTTTCCATCGACCCACATGCTAATGTTCAATTTCTTCTCGTCCCGTCCGCCGGCGATCAGGAAATTGATGTAGGGCTTTTCGATCGTGAACTCGGGTGAGATCAGTTTTCCCTGGGGCTCGTCGCTTCCGGTCCAGGAATTCACCAGGCCCTTCCCCTTGAATCCGGACAGTTTCTGAATCGTCCGCGCGCCCGACGCCGGCGCATCACCAAAGGCTTCTCCTTCTACTTTCCAGTCGCCGTAATCGCCTGTCTCAAAATCAGCGAACACGACGGATTGTTCGGGACGACAATCTTCGACGGCCGGTTTCACCCAGCACTCCACCGCGGACAGTCCATCGCCATGGCGATACCGACTCATCCGGATTCCGTTCTTTCCCCGTCCGCTCCGGAAATTTGAGAAGTTCTCAACCCAACCCGCAATCGCCGTCTGCTGGACCTGATCCGAAGTGTTCTGGATCGTGTAGCGCATCACGATCACGGGATAGCTGGAATCGTCGCGGTTGAGTGGGATGAACGGTGTGTAGGATTCCAGGGTGACACGCACGGGACACGCCGCGTCGGCATACGTCACCTGTGCCATCGGATACTGGTTGGTAAAGACCACTTCCTCAAAGCCGTTGGAATCAAGCGTCAAGGTTTGCGTTTTGCCGCCGGAGTTGACCTGCAACGCGAAGCCTTGATCCATGGGGGAATGCAGGGTGTCCGGATCGGTGAACCGGGGACCCTTCCCGATCTGCTTGGCGTCTCTGTTTCCGTCCAGATTCCAGTACCAGAGGCGGCCGTCACCTGCCAGATAAACTTGGCCGGTGCAGATGCCGTTGATGGGCATGCCGATGAATTTCAACTCGTCGCCGGTCGCGCTGAGCGGTTCACCCCGGGCGTAGAGACTTTCGATCCACTCTTTGCTGAGCTTCTTGTCCGAGGGAATGATGTGCTCAAAGTCTTCGTTGGCAAACGGCCCCGCCATGACATTCATCCGCCCGGCCGCCAGCATCGCGGCCGTCAGCCCAGAGGCTTTCATGAAAGCGCGCCGCCCTGTCGCGGCCGGACTGCAGGAACGGGTGCCACCGCAACAGGTGTTGCTCAAGGGGGCGGATTTCTTGTTCATGTTTGTTCCCGGTTGGATGGGCACGTTGTGGGTTGAGGTATTGTCACATGTAAGGTGTCCATCATGTAGTCCAACGCACACTCATTGTCTGTCCCGCCAGCAGCTCAATGCCATTGAGAAAGCGGACAACAGAACGGCCTTGCTGAGTTTGAAATTTCACCGGAATCTCGTTCCCGTCCACCACGACGACTGCACGACTGACGCCTGTGTTCTCGACTTGGTCCACGACGAATTCGTTCAGCGCGAGCTTGCCGTGGTGCATCCCAATCGAAACGGATTGCTGACCGTCCGCCACGTTCTGGCTGAAGCTTCCCCAGCCCTCGGCGGTGATGAAGGGAGCCTTGAAGTTGTCCGGCGACACGCGTGGTGCAAACCCGATGCGTCCCTTGGGGCCGTGGTATTCAAACCCGCAAGCGGCCAGGAACACGCCATAACTGGCCATCGATCGGGCGTAGTGATCACTGCATTCGATCTCGTTGTAGGGATTCCGCTTGTCCGCTCCGTAGCGTTCATGCACCGCCTTGGCGATGGCCAATCCCTTTTCGACCAGCGGGTCTCCAGGCTCTGCTTCGTAGACCATGTGGGCGGCCACTTGGTACTCAAAGCCGTTCATGCATTCGTTGAAGTAGCCGCCCGGTCCGGTATAAACCGGCGGGTTCTCTTCCGAACGCAGTCGGTCTCCGGGGATCGCCTCGGTTGCACCGCCCTTGGGCCAGGTACACATCACCAAACCGGCTTCTCCCGGCATCGCATACCATCGGAACGCCTGTTCGATTTGAACGTGATCGAGCGCATACTGCCCAGCGTCGGGGGCGAAGTTGTATTTCCACAGACTCTGAAGTGCAGAAACCGTTTCTCGCTTCGGAATCACTCTCCCCAAGCCCACCTGCTTCATCCAGGCCTGGCCGAGTACTTGATCGATGTGGCAGCCCTTGTTGGAGTTGAGGGCGCGGACGGCTGGATCGGGTTTGTGAATGAAGTACTCGCCGTCGAATAACTCCGCGACGATCTTCTCGGAGCCTCGGTCGATCAGCGTGCGGCACTGCATCGCAAAATCCGTGTCGCCCATCTCGATCGCCATCGCTTCGCCGGCCGCCAACGCGGCAAGGTACATTCCACTCAGCCAGCCCATCGGCCCGTACCATGACGCGTCGAGCGTGTGTGGCTGTTTGCCTTCCAGCAGTCCGTTGCCATCGGCGTCTTCGCGGATCAAGAACTCGACCGCCTTTTTGACGTTGGGCCAGATTCGTTTCAGGAAGGAACTGTCGGCCGACATCTGATGTTCGCGAAAGGCCCGCAGGATCGAGCCGGCTTGACCATCGGTCGCAGGAGTGGCATGAATCTCGCCACGATGCCCGATGATGCCGGATTGGGGATGAAACCCGACGCCGGCTTTGAAGTCCACCTTCTCGCGAAAGGCACGTTCCAGTTCGGGGAACACCCTTCCCAACGCTTGGGCATAGTGCCAGACGTGCGTGCAGGTTCCCGGACAGCAGTCCACACCCTCCCACGCGTAGGGCCGGCCGCTGTCGAACCAATGAAACGCTTGACTGGCGATGCAATTGAGCGGAATGAAACTACGGTCGAGTAACCAATATGGCAACGTACTGTCATACCAGGTCTTGTTCCACTGGCGCGTGCCATCGAGCAATCGTGATTTGTTCGTGCACAGGTAATCGGCAACGTCGTCTGCCGATTCAAACCAGGACGCATAGTGCCTGCGCAGCTTGGCGAAATTCCTGATCCCCAGCATCTGTTTGCGGCGGGGACCCTTTTCGTTGTAGTCGGGGAAATACCAGGTAATGGCAAACTCCACCGTCCTCGATTCTCCGGGAGCCAATTGGAATGCGGCGAACAAACCACCGACGAGCCATTCGTTGAGCGGTTGGACGGCGTCCTGTTGCTGCGCGAGGTCGGCGGCCTGGTCAAAGAGTCCGGCGGGGCTGTCCGGATCAGTCAGCGAAGCGGCGGCCGAGACCGTCAGTCCCGCTTCGCTTGCATCGTGCAACAAAGTCAGCGTGGTGGATCCGTATCCGTGTTTGTCTTTGATCCCGGCACCGCGACGTTTTCCCTGCGAGACGGTGGTCGGTTCCACCGTGCTCAGCACAGCGACTCGGCCATCGGCTTGAACGACCCGATTCCTTCGCTGGCCGAGGGCGGCATCCGTCGTGTAGGGACAGGTCGCGTTCTGCATCCAACTGCCGAGGTCGACTTCCACGGAGGCCTTTGAAGTGTTCGTCACGGTGTAGGCCATCACCGTCGCCGGCAGTGCCGAGTCTTTGGTGCGCAGCGGAATGAACGGGCTGAACGCCTCAAGCTTGGTCTCAACAGGAAACCCCTGCTCGGCGTAAGTCACTTTGCCGATCGGATATTCCCCGCGGAACGTCACGTCGGGAAAACCCATTCGGTCGAGTGTTCTGGTCGTTGACTCGCCGGATGCTTTGACACGGATCAGGAATCCCTGGGCCACGTCGGCACCATTGCGTTTGGTGTACTCTTGGCCGGCCGCGACCGGATGGGCGTAGTGTCCACCGAGTGTAAATGCCGCAATCCGTTGGCCGTGACCGGTTTCGCGAGTGTAGTTGCACTTGAAGATGTCCCACAGCCAGAGCCGGCCATCACCGGCCAGGTAAAGCTGCCCGCAGCCGATGCCGCCGACCGGCATGCCGACGTACTTGAGTTGATCACCGGAGAACACCTCGGCCCGGCCGCGTTGGGTTAGCGAGGCGACCCATTCGGGCGTCAGTTTCTTGTCGGCGGGGATCAGATGACCATCGACATCGTCCGCCGCAAAAGGTCCGGCCATGACCTGCGCGCCGACCGGCAGAGTCGAAGCGGTCGCACCGGCGCCCAATACTTTCAGGGCATGCCGCCGGCTGACGTTCGGTTCGCACCCGCAAGAAGAGGAGCAACAGGATTGCGTTGGGTTTTTCACGTTGGTCGAATCTATATTGCTGTTCATTGCTGTTGTTCAATCCAGCCGCGAATGGATGCGGAAGCCGTTGACGATTTTCCCGGGCAAGCTCTTGGGCAGCCGAATCGTCAGCGCGTCGGCGGTGCGGTTCCATGTGATTTTCTCCGTGCTGCCCATCAGCTCGATGCCGGTGATCTCGCGGTCGAGCGACCCGCCGGTCGCGAGTGTGTTGATGACAATGTCCTCAAATGTTTCATCGGTCAACTCATTAAGGGTCTGGTGGTGCGTTCGCCGAGCAGGACTGGCCAATGGTGACACGGATTGACTTCACATCCCGCGCGATCATTGTCATCGTGTCGTGCATCCATTCCAGACTGCATTGCGACATGCAGAGGGTGATCTGCGACACAGGCTGTGATGCACCATCGCCTCGGTCCAATCATCGTTGAATGATCCGTTTCAGCGGCGAGGCTTTATTTCGACGATGCCGAGTTGATCGGGTTGCTGTGTTCGTGTTGATTGAGGAATTGAGATTCCCCAAGAGAAGGTAAGTTAATTTAGAGCGCGAGCAGGTTCCAAAGCCCGGAGTAGTCATCGCTCCAATGCAGGATCGTTTCGTCTTGCTCCCACGCCTCAAACGACTCGCTCCGTTGCAGTTGTTCAGCGACCTCGGCGTTTTGTGTCAGCAGCACCCAAGTCGAGCCGTAAACGCCTATCGATTCGTCCTTGTCGTTGCTCAGGCGAATCGCCTGCCAATCCAGACTGTCGGCCAAGCCGCGGACGACGGGGCCGAGGTCGAGAAAACGATTCGAGATGTGGATCGCCAAGATGCCATCCTCGGCGAGATGTTGGCGATAAATCTCGGCACATTCGGTCGTCAGCAGGTGGACCGGGATGGCGTCGCTGCTGAACGCATCGATTGCCAGCACATCAAAGTGTTGCGGCTGGTTTTCACGCAATTCCCGTTCCATGACGATTCTCGCATCGCCGATGCGGACCTTCGTTCGCGCGGCGGAATCCTGCAGGTAGGTGAAGTATCGACCCGACAGCTCTTGTACGGCGGGATTGATTTCGTAAAAGCGGAAGTCGTCGTTCGTTTTTCCATAGGCGGCGATCGTGCCCGTGCCCAGCCCCACGACCCCGACATGAATCGACTTGTCCGCCTGCTTGCGCTCGCGGACCGTTTCGATCGCAAGACCCAAGCCGCTTGCTCTGCCATAGTACGTCGTCGGCTCGCTTTTCCAGTCTTCATCGTCATACTGAAAACCATGCTGGATCTGGCCGTGTTCCAGCCTGAACTTCGCCGGCATCGGGGATTCGTCGTCGTCCCGAGCGGGCACGTAGTCCACATGCAAGACGCCGTAGAAGTTGCGAGACCGATGGACAACGCCGCGTGAATTCGAATCAAGGGTTTCCCAATAGCCGTATCCCATGATCGCCAGCAACGAAAGAAGCGGCGCCCAGTACCAAATGCCCAGCGACGGCCGATCGTTCGAGCGAAGTTTTCGGATCACCCATTCGGCAAAGACGCCACCGAGTCCGACCAGCAGCAGCGTCCAGGCCTGAGCCGCGGTGACGACGTGTTGCTGATGCGCCAGGGCGAGCAAGGTCGTGGCGTACATCGCAATGGCGACGCGGGTCAACCAGATCTGATGTGGTTCACTGAAACGTCGCAGCCCCCACAGGGCGACCCGGGCGACGGCCCAGGCGGTGATCGAAATCGCTGCGAATTTCATGCCCAGGCCAGCGGTCATCACGTCGGGCGCGCGACACGATCCCCAGGCCACCATCCAGCCGATCGGCAGGGCTGCCAAGCCGCACCACGTCCAAGCCGACACCGAACGCTCGCTTCGTGTGCCGATCGCGATCAGCCCCGAAAAAATCAAGCTACCGAATCCGCCGAACAACGCGATTTCGTCGATCGCATCCAGGGACTCGTGATGAGGCGTCCAGACGAGTGCAATCGCCGCAACGATCGTCGCAAACGCTCCACCCGCCCACGTCCAGAAATCGCTTGACGGTGCCACGTCCCAGACGCGTTGTCGGCACGCCGCGATCAATGCAAACACACAGCACGCCACAAGACTGATCTGAAACTCCCAATAACCCGTGAACAAGTTCGTCGCGAGGATGGCGACAAACAGCCCGCCGAGGACACCGCCGGCAGAAATCACCAGGTAGAAAAGCGTCAGGTAGCGTGGGTCTGGACGGGAGTGGACAAGTTCGCCATGGACCGCCATGCAACATGCGAACAGCGCGGCGGAAAAAATGACGACTTGCTTTGCCAATTCCAAGTCGGGACCCGACGAAATGGCCCAGCCCGCCAGCGGTCCGCAGACCATCAACAGCATTCCAAAGGCGCGTCGGTCATACCACTGCGGGCGATCGAAACAGATGATAAAGGTGATCAGATACAGACTGAGCGGCAGGATCCAAAGGAACGGGACCGTCGCGACATCGATGCACAGCTGGTTCGTGGTTGCTAGTAGCATGGCCGATCCGCATGCCGATAGGATCAGCCACAACAAGCCGACAAACCAGCCCGGCTTTTGCGGCATCGACGATTCGAGTGTCGCCTGTCCGGCAGCTTCGTCGTCTGGAATCGGCAACACATCGTGTTTCAACAGACCGGCCGCACACCACGCGGCAAAGCAGGCAAAGACAACGTACAAGGACGTCCATGAGACGCTTTGCTGCTGCAGCGTCAGCCGGGGTTCAATCACGAACGGGTAGCTGAGAAGTGCCAGCAGCGAACCGATGTTGGACAACGCGTACAAGCGATAGGGCGAGCGGTCCGGCGAGGTCTGGCTGAACCACTTCTGCATCAAGGGCCCCGTCGATGCGAGCACGAAATACGGACCGCCGACCGTCGCGATCAAGACCAACAGAATGCGGGCAAGGGGCGACTGGTCGGGCAGCGGTTTCCACGTTTCATCGGGAGCGATCGGCAACAGCAACACGGACACTGCCAGAACCGCCAGATGGATCCATGCCTGGGACCGAACCGAGAGCTTGGCGCAAAGCAGGTGCGAATAAAGATAGCCGCCCAACAGTGCCGCTTGAAAAAAAAGCATGCAGCTGGTCCAAATCGACGGCCCTCCGCCGAACCACGGCAGGATGAATCGCCCGATGATCGGCTGTACTTGAAACAGCAGAAATGCACTGGTGAAGATCGTCAGAGCATAACGGAGCATAGCATGACTTCGTCGGGATGTTGTTCAGACCGTTCACCAACAGCATGCACAAACGGGTGAGGTTCGATCGCTCCTCGGCTCGCTCGTCGGCCACGTCACGCCCGTGAGTATACTCGTGGCAGGCAGCTTGCAGTGAGAGACGGCACAAATAGATTCCGTTAGAGTGAGTCAAACCCGAGCATTATTGTCGGCAGGTCTCGCGGGTAACAACTTGTTGCCTGACGGTGCCCCTGTTTTCCGTACAAAGACTGAATCTCTATGAAACCATTCCTTGCTACCGTTTTCATCCTGACCGTTTCCGCCTCGATCCGCGCCGAGGATCTTGAATCCAAACGACAAACCGTCGTGAACACGCCCGGGTTGGTGGCGTTCTGGGATTTTGTCAAACGAGAACCGGGCGGCGAACATCGCTTTACCGCTCACGTTCCCGGCGGCTCGTCGACCGAGTATCCGCTCGATGTGGCAAACTACGTCAAGGACTACTGGGGGCAGGGGCGCGCGGCGTCGTACGCCGATTTTCCGTTGCTCGGGCGGGGGCCGTTTGGACAGGCGGTCCGGATTCGCAAAGAGACCGATCCGAATTTCAGACCGTTCTTGTTTGTGCCCCGGTCGCGACTGCACGACACGCCACTGGACATCAAGGGCGACGGCCGCTCCGTTTCCGTGGTCGTGTGGGCGATTCGCGAGAGCGGTAATCATGCCCTGGCGGGAATCTGGCACGAAGGCACCGACCTGCACCAGAAAGAGACCGCCGGCATCCGCAAGGTGGAGCGTGGACAGCGGCAATACGCACTGTTTGCCGGACTGAACAAAGCCGGCAGCGCCTGTGGTCACGTTTCAGAAAACGGAGCCAGTTCGTTCTTGAATAAGTACGCTCTGCACAAATGCAATTCGCTCGGGCAATCACCCGAAGTCCCCGCCGATTCGTCCGACGATGTCTTGGACCGCTCATGGCATTGCTTTGCGATGACGTTAGACCACCAACGCGATGAATTGACCGGTTGGCTCGATGGGCAATCGGGAGATCGCTGGTTGGAGAATCCGAGCCGCGGTGGACTGCTCCAATCCGCCTACAACGCCTACATGCAAGGCCACTGGCACCGTACGCCCGGCAAACAACCCGGTGAAGACCCGAGTTTTCCAGAAGACCAGTTCTACAATCCGCCGGAAGACCATCCGCTTTCGGTCAAAGTCCTTGATGAATCAAGCGACCAGCGGACGGAACAACGCGAGTATCGTTTCACCAAAGTCAACGTCACGCTCAAGCCATCTGCTGACGGAAGCTTCACCGAAACCACGCGTGACCTGGTCGCGCTGCGGCTGAATCCGTGGTGGTACCCGCACGGCATTTACACGCCCAGCGACGACGGCAGCGGCGGCCCGTTCACCATCGGCCGCGTCATTCACAGCGCTCGCACCGTCGGCTTCACCGGATGGATCGGCGGCGTTGCGGTGTTTGATCGGGCGTTGAGCGCCGAGGAGTTGGTGAGCCTGACGAGTCTGGCAACGCAGTAGTGTGCCGTTCGAGATGTACAACCACGCGGGGCTGTATCGCATGTTGGAACTCGGGAAACCCGTCGACACCCGTGGCGAGATCATCGATTCGGGGGACCCCGCACTCGACGGCGAGGTCGCCGATGCGATTGAGATGATCCGGAAACTCGCCCAGAGCGAACGTGTCGAGCAGGTTTTCGTGCGTCACGCCTTCCGTTTCTGGATGGGCCGCAACGAAACACTGCACGATGCACCCGTGTTGCAAGACGCCCACCGCGCCTACAAGGAAAGCGGCGGCAGTATGAATGCGCTGATCACCTCACTCCTGACGTCGGACGCCTTCCTGTATCGCACCCGCAGCGCACCGGAGCGTTAGCCGAGCTCCGAGAGCGCAAGACCGCTAAATCGACATTGATGGGTGCCTCTCGCGCTGGCGCGAACCGGCTGAGATCAAACGAATGATCAGCCGTTTGGCGCGAGCCTACGGGCCCTCACTCATTGAAAGGATTGCCCACGGATGACAGGCACAAAAATCCATCAGTCATTCAATTGGCGTCCCCGGCGATCAGCGACAAGAGATGCTTTCGAGTTGGTTTCTCCCCCCTCGATGCGACGGTTTGACTCGGCGTCCACCCAAACGGGAGGAGCGTGGCGATTCGTCAGATCGCGGCAATTACGGGATTTTCCACTCTCCTTAGACCGATGATGGGACCGGGGCGGACGCCTAATTTTTTCGATCTTGAAATAATTGGACCCCTTAGGGCATCTAGCTATATAATCGGTCTACCCGCCACATCCCCAGACTTACCCCAGCCAGCTGCTTTCCCACCCCTCGGCCGGCGTGTAGCGGTTTCAGGCGATCGCCAACTCGACTTCCCTGTCGAATCAGCCGGACAATTGACCCGCAATTCTTCGATCTCGCAAACAGATTCAAAATGATCAACCGTAGAAACATGCTGCACGGAATCGCAGCTGGCGTCGGCGCTGCTTTTGGCCCTTCGATCCTCGCCGAGCGTTTGCTGGCCTCGCCCGCGACGAACGTCCCCCTACTCGGCAATTCGACTCCCAAGCGAATCGTGTTCTTCATGCAGAACCAGGGTTTCGACCCCAAAACCTGCATTCCGAGCGGAATGAAAAACAGCGGTTCGCTGGCCAAGGCCAAACTGCCCGAACCGATCAGCCCGCTGGAACCCTACAAAGATCGACTGCACATCATCAATGGGCTGCACGGTCTTCATACCAGTCCCTCGCACAGCGCCTTCTTCGGCGCCTTGGGCGGCTATCGCGGCAGCGACGGTGTGCCACCGAGTGCCCCGACGATCGACTACGAATTGAGCAAGGTCTTGCCGCAGACGCTGTTGCCGCACCTTTGCATCGGCATGGACTCGATCGAAAACATGACGACCAAGCCTACGCTCGCGACGCTGTCCGCCAGCGGCGCCGGCCAGCCGATCTTCATGCATTCCAACCCGAACCATCTGTACCAGATGCTCTACGGTGGCATCTCGACCGGTGACATTCGCAAGCAGCACGAAGCGCGGACGAGCTTGATGCTGCAGATCGAGCAGTTTGCCGCGTCCAAGGGTCGCGCGCTTCCGGCAGCCGACAGTCAACGCTACGGCCAATACGTCCAAGGATTCAAAGAAGCCAACGGCCTCCGCGATCGCCTGGGTGCGGTCAGCGGCCATCTCCGCAAGTTCGCACCCGAAGTGGACGAGCGCTACACCAATCCCGAATTCGAAACCGATTGGCATGATCGTTTGCTGGACCTGGGGATTTCGGCACTGACCTCTGGCATCACCAACACGCTCACGATCGGTTCGGGACGCGGCGAGATCTTCGGAGCATGGAAAGGATTGGGCGTCGAGCAACAGGGTCACAACCTGGGGCACATGGACCAGCCGGACAACCCGATCTGGATCAAGATCCGTCAGTACAACAGCCGCATGCTGGTCCGAATCATGGAAGCGCTCGAGAGCGTTCCCGAAGGCAGCGGCACGATGATGGATCACACGCTGATCGTCTACACCAGCAACAACGCCGACAAGCAGCACACCAACGGTGCGAACTGGCCGGTCATGCTGCTCGGCAACCTCGACGGCGCGTTCAAATCCGGTTGCTTCACCCAGTTGGATGGCAAACGCCCGATCAACGCGCTGTACACCAGCCTATTGCGTGCCGCCGGCCAAAACGTCGACCGCTTCAACATGGACGACAAACAGGCCAAGAAGTACGACGCCGGCAACGGCCCGCTCAAAGAAGTGCTCGCGTAAGCGGTGAGCGGATCGCGGCATTGCGTTTGAATCCGAGGCGGCTCGCAAGCTGGAAGTATCCAGAGCGTCGCAAGCTGGAAGCTTACGCCACTTTATTGTTCTTGAAGGTTTTCGTATGACGGTTGGCAAGCAAGTCCGACAGGCAAACTCGTTGGCGTTTGATGTGCATCGGTGCGTTTGGTGCGCCGTGTTCTGTTTCTCGTTCGGCATCATGTCTTCGACGTCCGCCGAAACGTACACGCCGGGACAGCCGCTGGAAAAGGACTTTGAAAGTTTTGCCGCCGCGTTCCTTGCCGACCATTGCATCGACTGTCACGGCGAGACGGCGCCCGAGGGTGACCTGTCGCTGCACGACCTCGGACCGGTGGACGAAATCAACGCCGGCACCTGGCGAAGCATTTGGGCTCAGGTCGCGTTGAAGGAGATGCCGCCGCCGGATGCATCGGAGCTTGAAGTCGTCGACCGGCTGCAGTTCTCCGACTGGATCGTCGGCGAATTGTCACGCGTCATGCAGGACAAGGGTGGCTTCCATGATCACCGCGATCCGAACAAGGGGAACTTCGTCGATCACGAGCTGCTGTTTGGCTCGTTGCCCGAAGAGATCCAACTGGTGCCGACGTCGTCGCTGGCTCGGATTTGGCGGGTGACGCCCCAAGAGCACATCACGCGTCTGAATGAACTGATCAACACGGAACCGGAATATGATCCTGAAAAACCGGGGCTGCGCACGCATGGCGATGTCGTGCCGACCAACCACGGCGGCGAATTGAAGCTGTACTTCGGCGTCGATCGCATCATCAAATGGCAAGGCGGCACGGTGGCCTACGCCACCTCGGTCAAAAGCGTTCCCGCGATCCTCTCCTCGGCACGCAAACACGGGCTGGAAAACTACCCCGATTTCTACACGGTCAACAGCGCCGAAGCGACGCAGATCTTGGACGTTGCCGATGACATCATCCGCTATATGGCCGAAGGTCCGCTGAGTATCGCCCAGCCCTATCAGATCACGGACGACCCCGCATCGATTGCGGACAAAATGGTGGGTGACCTTCGCGGTTTGCCGACCAGTTTGGTCTACAGCACCAAGGTGGTTCGTCCACTGACGCCGGTCTATGACCTGATGAAAGAAGACGGTGTCACTGACCAACGTGTGCGCCGCGCGGTGGAGTTCTTGTTCGAGGCGTTGACTTACCGGCCGCCGACCGAGCGAGAGTCAAATCAATATCTGCAAATTGTCAACGAATCGATCCAGAAGCTCGGCAAAGAAGACGGGGCTGTACTGGGGCTGTCGTCGATCTTCCTGGATCGTGACGCGCTGTTTCGGCCCGAACTTGTCGAGTACGGTTCGTCGGATCCGCACGGACGCGTCATGCTGCAAGACTGGGAACTCGGTCTGGCCGTCAATCACGCGCTGCGGTACATCAAGCCCGACGAAGCACTGCGGATGGCGGTCCTGGAAGGTCGCATGCGGACCCGAGACGACGTGCGCCGCGAAGTCCAACGGATGCTCGCCGATGACAGCATCCGAAAGCCTCGTATCCTGCAGTTCTTTCGGGACTATTTCGACTACGACCTCGGCGGCTACATCTGCAAGGACAACAAAGCGCTTGCGGAAACCGGCGTCAACGCGAGGGGAGTGGCGCACTACCGCGCGATGTTCGACGCGACCGCCAGCACGGATCGCCTGGTCGAACTGATCCTGCAAGAAGACAAGGATGTGTTGAAACAACTGCTGACGACGGACAAGGTGGTTGCCACCAAGAACGACCAGGTCTACTTCGGCAGAAAGCGAACCAAAGAAGAAACCGCTGCGGCGGTAGCCGAGGCAAAACGGGCAGCGGACGAAGAAACGAAGGAGGCGACCGCGGCGCTGGAATTGGCGAAAAAGGAATTGACCGAATTGGAACAGTCGATGAAGGCGAATCCGGACGAAGAAACAGCGAAGAAACAGAGGGAGCTGACGGCGAAAGAGAGAGCGGTCACGGCCGCCGAGAAGAATCTGGCTGCGCTGAAAAAGCAACGCCGCGACAACGAAAATCACAGTGTGGCTGAAGCCGAGTTGTCCGGACCGAACATTTTTGCCCGCGTCAGTCGCCGCAGCTTTGGCGCCGGATCGATGAAACCCGAGCGAGTCCTCGCCACCGCACCCGAAGGCCAACGGTTGGGCATCCTGACCCATCCCAGTTGGCTCGTTTCACACTCCGACGCGATGGACAATCACGCCATCTTGCGCGGTCGATGGATCCGCGAACGACTGCTCGGCGGCGGCATACCCGATGTGCCGATCACCGTCGATGCGATGCTGCCCGATGAACCCCACAGCACCCTACGCGAACGCATGCGGGTCACGCGGGAAACGTATTGCTGGACCTGCCACGAGAAAATGGATCCACTCGGGTTGCCGTTCGAGATGTACAACCACGCGGGGCTGTATCGCACGCTGGAATTGGACAAGCCCGTCGAAACGACGGGCGAGATCATCGATTCGGGAGATCCTGAACTCGACGGCGAAGTGACCGATGCGATTGAGATGATCCAAAAACTCGCCGAAAGTGAACGTGCCGAACAGGTGTTCGTGAGACACGCGTTCCGTTTCTGGATGGGCCGCAACGAAACGCTCCACGACGCTCCCGTGCTGCAAGACGCCCACCGCGCCTACAAGGAGAGCGGCGGCAGCATGAAGGCACTGATCACCTCGCTGCTGACGTCGGACGCCTTTCTGTATCGCACCCGCAGCGAACCCGGGATGTTGGCCGAATCCAGGTAGGCGAGGCGAGCTGGCCGACGGTTGGGCGATGTTCGCGGCAGCGAACCGAGTCTCCCGGAGGGATGCCAGCGAGTAGCCGGAGGTCAGCGAAGCGCCACCTCCGGGAAGCACGTCCCACAATCCCCTCGACTCCGGACGGGGTCGCAGCGAATCATTTTTTCCCTGCGTTTGACGAGGTGTTAGCGGCAGGGCGCAAGCCCTCCGGTCCTTGATCGTTCCCGAAACACCGGAGGGCTCGCGCCCTACCGCTAAATCGACAAGGTTTTGACCAGCGCAGGGCCCGTAGGCTCGCGCCAAACGGCTGATAATCAACTGACATCAGCCGGTTCGCGCCAGGGTCCGGGCGCGAATCAATCTCGATTTAGCGATACATGCCGCGAGGCCTTCACGCTCATGCCGAGCCGTCTGGATCCGGAAATCTGGTCGCTGATCGACCAATGTGGTCCAATGGCGGCCGATGCGTTGCAAGCAATGCTCCTGTTTCGCCGGATTGGTAGCCGCTGGCACCCTGCCGAGATTGCTGGGCAGCTTCTACAGCCGCGTGTCTGGCTTTGGCCCAAGGTTTGCGTTACTCCAATCGCACGGTTCACTCGCACGGTCGGTGGTTGTCTTTGTGCAACCGCAGACCGTCTGGAGTCTTACAGTAACGATCCTGCGTTCACCCTTCACAACACGCCGACCAGAGCACCGTCGAGAATGAGTTTGATTGAAGATTTTAAAAAGTTCGCCCTACGTGGGAACATGGTCGACTTGGCGATCGGGTTCACCGTGGGGGCGGCGTTCACGACCGTGGTCAAGTCGCTCGTCAACGACATCATCATGCCGCCGATCGGACTGCTGGCCGGCAATGCCGACTTTTCGGATTTGTTCTGGGTGCTCGACGTCCCCGAGGGCGTTAGCGTGCCGGAGGGCGGATTTCAAACGCTGCAAGCCGCTCAGGATGCCGGTGCGGTGACGCTGAACTACGGCGAGTTCTTCAATAGCTGTCTGGCGTTGTGCATCGTTGCGATTGCGATGTTCATCATCATCCGCCTGGTCAATCGACTGGACGAGCAGCTCGATGAAGCGTTTGGCGAAAAACCGCCTGAAGGCGAACCGAGCGAAAAGAAATGCGACTTCTGCCGGACCACGATCGCCTATCGGGCGACCCGGTGTCCCAACTGCACGTCCAAACTGGAAGTGCCTGCGGAAGTCGCCGCGGATCGCAGTCTTGCGGGGCAATGACCGCGATCGGATCTGATCGCCCTGATCCGGTGGGGCCTGCCGGATCCCACGTGGGAGCATCCGTATGAGCGCAAGCTCACGGGCCCCAACCTGAAGAAACTGCGTTTCACTTAACCGCATTGGGCTCGTGTTGATCGGCTGCGGAAGTCGATCATTGACGGACGGAGTCCGCTTCGCCGTCCACAGCCAGATTAATTGAGGGCGGAGCACGAGATTGATCTTGATGTGGTAGCATGAGCTTGGGCAACCAACGGGGCAACCAACTGCTATTGCAAAAGGGAACCGAAATGAGTCAACCGCCCGAACTTCCGGTGATCAATCAATTGCCCATCGACCTGGCTCGCGGCAACTTCATGCGAACGCTGCTTCGCGAACTGTCCGGGACGCTGCAGGACGTCGTCGGATTGGATCAGGCGTCTGGATTCGTGGCCGTGGTCGGTCAGCGGATGGCAGAGCGGATCAACGAGATGTACCGGGCAGCGGCCGGCGGTGACAAATTCAATGCTGAGCAGGTCGGCGAGGTTCTGGTGGACCTGAAGCGCCGAATCGAAGGAGATTTTTATATCGTCTCCCAAGACGACGAGAAGATCGTGCTCGGAAACCGCCGCTGTCCCTTCGGCGACAACGTGTTGGACCGCCCCGCGTTGTGCATGATGACGTCCAACGTGTTCGGTATGATCACCGCCGAGAATCTTGGCTATGCGAAAGTAGAGATCCAAGAGGCGATCGCCCGCGGCGACGCGGGGTGTCGGGTGGTGGTCTATTTGAAACAATCGCCAGAAAGTCGATCGGCCGACGGGCGTGAATACTTTTCGGACGAACTCGGCCAGGGTGCGAACGTTGACACCTGAATCATTCGAGATGTTCGGCAACGCATTCAAGGAAGCGTTGCTGCTGGTCTTACCCGACGGCACCATCCAAGCGGGCAATCAACAGGCTGCCGCGATCATCGGTGTCGAGGACCAGACTCAATTGCGACATCGCGACTTGAGTGGCGTTGCACTTCAATCCGCCTCGCGTGTGAAGGATCTGTTGAAGTTGGCGCGGCGGACGTCGGACGAGACCATTGGTTCGATCGACCTCGGTGAACCCGCTCAGTCGCACCGTGTGATCGCTCGCCGGACGATGGGCCACGACGGACGCGTCTTGCTGTTGCTACGCATCGAACCGCAACACATCGCGACCCGACAGTTTGCGGCGTTGAACGAAAAGTTCGATCAACTCAATCGAGAAATTGCCCGTCGCAGGTCGGCTGAAATGCAACTGCGGACCGAGCGTGATGTTGCCGAGTTCGGTCGCGATATCGGCATTGCATTGGTCCAGTCCCGCGGGTTGGACGAGGCGTTGGCAAAGTGTACGGATCTGATGGTCGATCGTCTGGGTGCGGCCTTTGCACGAATCTGGTTGGCCGATGAAGAGCAAACCGAATTAAAGTTGACCGCCAGCAGTGGGCTGTACACACATCTTGACGGCCAACACAGCCGGATTCGCTTTGGCGACTACAAGATCGGACGAATCGCGGCGGGGCAACGCGCGCATGTCACCAACCGTGTGCTCGGAGACGGGGAAATTCATGATCAGCAATGGGCCAAGCGTGAGGGCATGATCGCCTTCGCCGGGTACCCGTTGATCGATGAGGGGAAGACCGTCGGTGTGATGGCCATGTTTTCCAGTCATCCCCTCAGCGAATCGGTCGCCTCGTTACTCGAGTCCGTCGCCAATGGAATTGCATTGCGAATTCGCAAGCAATCCATCGAAGACGGGCTGGCACGGCAGACCGAGGCACTGCGTGAAGCAGACCGGCGAAAGGACGAGTTTCTCGCCATGCTTTCACACGAATTGCGAAACCCCTTGGTGCCCGTCCGCTCCGGCTTGGATCTGTTGATCCTCAGTGAGACCGATCATCAGGACGCCATCCGCATGATGCAGCGACAGATCGAACACTTGGTTCGGCTGATCGACGATTTGCTCGATGTGTCACGCATCATGCGCGGCAAAGTCGAATTGCGCCGCCAACGCGTTCCGGTTGCTCAACTCGTCGAGCATGCTCGCGACATGTTGCGCCACACGATCGACCAGACCGGCCATCAACTGACCGTTCGGCTTCCCGAGCAATCGGTTTGGGTGGACGCCGATCCCGTTCGGCTGACCCAGGTCATTGAGAACCTGCTCAAGAACGCTTGCAAGTACACCGATTTTGGTGGGGAAATCTCGATCACGGTGACGAAAGAGGACGGCGACTGGGTCTCGATCAGCGTTCAAGACAACGGCGTCGGTATCGACCAGGACCTATTGCCACAAGTGTTTGATCTATTTACTCAGTCCAATAGAACGCTGGAGCGATCCCAGGGCGGCCTCGGGATCGGCCTGACCCTCGTCAAGAACATGGTGGAGATGCATGGTGGTACGGTGTCGGTCGTAAGTGACGGGCTGGGGACCGGAAGTACGTTCACGGTCCGATTGCCGTGCTGCAGTGCTCCCTCCGGGGCGGAAGGCCAGACGGTTCGCCCAGCCGCTCGCGCGACGCCGTTTCCCTTGCGGGTGCTCGCCGTCGATGACAATCGCGCCGCCCGGTTGATGATGGAGAAAATCTTTGAAAAGCTCGGTGCCCAAGCGGTTGCCACCGCCGAAGACGGTCCGTCGGCATTGAAGAAATTTTCGAGTTTTGGGCCCAACCTGGTGCTGCTGGATATCGGTTTGCCCGGAATGGACGGATACGAACTCGCCCGCCGAATACGAGAATCCACGACCGACCACTCCTTCTTGCTGGTCGCCCTGACCGGATACGGACAACATGAAGACCGCCTGAAATCAAAGGTCGCCGGCTTCGATGAGCATCTGGTCAAACCGCCCAGTATCGATCAGCTCCGAGAGCTGCTCAGTCATCCTCGGTTCAACCCCACCTAGCACTTCGACAACTTTAGATGTAGGTGCCTGCCCCTTTTCCGCTAAGCAACTTTCCCGGGCTAACCCGCGAAACGAATACCCACCGATGGCAGCGCGAACCCACAGGTGACAGCGTGCCAAAAATCCGTGGGTTCGCGCTGCCATCCGTGGGCCCAGTGATCATTTCATCGGTCCGGAAGTGACAGCCTGCCCTCAAAGTAGCAAAATGATGGGGGCAAGATGATGGGGGCCGGCGGTTGATCGTGGTGGATGGCCATTTGTGTCCAACGGAGCCTCGCAGCGTCACTCGCTCGCTTCGTTTGAACCCCAGCCGTTTCCACTCTGTCACTTCCGGGAGAATCGCTTGTCTGCCATCGATTCCAAGCTCCGTCCGCAACTCGCGACCTGTCTGCTGCTGATGCGACTGGGCATCACCAGCGTCTTTCTGATGTGGACGATTGACAAGTTCGTCAACCCAGAACATGCCGCCGCCGTGTTCAAGAAGTTTTACATGATCCCGTCGCTCAGCAATTCGCTGGCCTATGCCGTCGGGGCGATTCAACTGGCGTTCGTGATTGCGTTTGCACTCGGTGCGATGCGAAACATCACCTATCCGATCATCCTGATTCTGCACAGCATCTCAACGTTCAGTTCGTTCAAGCAATACGCAGATCCCTGGACCTATCCGCACCTGTTGTTCTTTGCAGCGATCCCGATGTTGGCCGCTTGTTATACTCTGTGGATGCTTCGTCGCTACGACGACTATTCAATCGACGGACTCCGTACCCGCGAGGATGGATCGGAGCATTCAATGGTCACCGGTTTGGAATGACGTGATGCATCGTGACGTGAAAGCTGCAATCGTGACGGGCGGCTCTGGAGCCATTGGCGGTGCCATTTGCCGGAAATTGGCCGAAGACGGTTTCCAGATCGTCGTCCATTATGGTTCCAATGAGGACGCCGCAACGAATGTTGTGGAACAGATCGCTTCCGGCGGCGGAAAGGCCATCAGTGCAAACGCGGACGTCACGGATCCCCAGCGCATTCGCGAGCTGTTCGAAACGGCCGAAGCTGCCTTCGGTGGTGTCGACGTTGTGGTTGCCAATGCGGGAACGATCACCAAGTGCCCCGTCGTCGACATGACAATCGAGCAGTTTGATTCGATGGTCGCAGTCAATTTGCGTGGAGCGTTTCTCACCGCGTTTGAGGCTGCAAAACGGATCCGTCGCAACGGGCGGCTGATTTTTATTTCGTCCGGTTTGGCGGCACGACCGATGGCCGGCACCGCAGTCTATTCGGCGACGAAAGCCGCGATCGACGCGATGGCCGTTTCGCTTTCCAAAGAACTCGGTGAGCGCGGCATCACGGTGAATTCGGTCCAGCCGGGCGCGACCGTTCCGGGCATGTTCGAGCAGAGCGGCGAGGAGGCGGCCAAAGCGTTCGCCGCCATGTCACCCTTTGGGCGACTCGGGCATCCTGACGACATTGCCGAAGCCGTCTCCTTTCTCGCGGGCGATTCGGGACGCTGGCTGACAGGCCAAACCGTCCGCGTCGACGGTGGATCGATGAATTAGGCGAACGGGTGATCGGGACTCAAGCGTGGAGAGAAATCTGTTGAGTCGCAAGCTGGAAGCTTACGCCACTTGGTCCGAGCCGCGGTGGTCACTTCACCCGCGTGATCTTGGAGAACTCCGACTTCGTCTTCTTGGCATAGATGCCGACGTACTGGATGCTTTCCAGATTGCTCGGTAGTTGATGCTCGATCCGCGTGTCGTTGACACTCAAGATCAGCTTTCCGTGATCCAAATCGATCGTGACGGTGGCCTCAAATGTCTCGGTGGGGTCAAAGTTGCCTTGCTTGCTGGCGCCGATCCCGACGTTGGCCCAGCTACCGTCGAACGCGCCGTGGCGGCCCATCCCGATCAACGTGCCGGCTTTGTGCAAGCGGTCGTTCACCGCAGTCGCTCCAAAACAAAAACATGCGTTTCGCGTCGTGCTGTCGATTGCCGAGCGATATTGGACGCGAAAGGTCGCTGATTCCTGAATCGGAGCGTCCAACTTTTGGACCGCAAATCCCTCGCTTTGGCTGGCATCCAACAGGTACCCGAAATCGGTCGCTGTCACCGTCGCCCCTTTGACCACATCAAAGTCTCCGGTCGCGTCGGTGCCATCGGACAATTTGGGACCGGGTTTGCGTTTCCCGCCGTCCGGCTGGTCGATCCACCACTGCTTCGGACCTTCGTTTTCGACACCTTCCCAGACCTCCAGAAACTTCGCTTTCATCTCCGCCAATTTTTCAGGCATCTCGTCGGCCAGATCATGTTCTTCTTTCCAGTCCTTCGCGATCTGATAGAGCTGAAACTTTTCCAGTTTTTGATCGGCAACGATCTTCCAGTCGCCGATTCTCATCGCCGCGTGACTGGCCGGCGGAGCGATGTGGGTGCGCCAAAACAGCGGCACGGGGCGATCGAGTGACTTGCCTTCGCACGCCGGCAGCAGGTTGACGCCATCGATCGTGCGGTCGGTCGGCACCGGTGCGCCGGCGATCTGCAGCACCGTCGTGAAAATGTCCGAACCGATGATCGGCACATCGCTGACTGTTCCCGGTTGGATCTTGCCGGGCCAGCGGACGATTCCCGGAACCCGGATTCCACCTTCGTGGCTGTCGCGTTTGCGGCCGCGCAAGCCGCCGGTGGATCCCCAGGTTCGATTCTGTTGTGATTCCGGGTTTTTCAGATTGCCTTTGCTAGAGCCTTCGGGACCGTTGTCGCTGGTGAAGATGACAAACGTGTTGTCTCGCAATCCCAGCTCATCAACCGTCTTTATCAAGTTTCCGAAGGCATGGTCCAGCTGAGTGACATTGCCGTGGTGTTGCCGCACGCCCGGATTCTCGATCTCGCTGTACAGCTGCTGGAACTTTGGGTCGCTTTCGATCGGCAAGTGCGGCTCGTGGGTCCAGACGGTGATGAAGAACGGTCGCTCCGGGTCGCGCTGCTGCTTCAACCATGTCGACGCTTCCTCCGCGACCAACGGTGCCGAGAATCCTTGCAGAGGGCCGACCTCCTTTCGGTTGCGAACGAAGTTGATCGGGTCCTTGTGCGACGGTGACGCGTTGTTCTGTGTCGCGAACCACCAGTCGTATCCGTGGTCATCCGGTTGCGGTTGTTCGTCGCTGTTGAAATAGCCGTTCAAATGCCACTTGCCGCTGTGCATCGTCTGGTAACCGAGCGGCTGCAGCGATTCGGGAATCGTGACTTCGCTCTCACGCAGGTGAGCGGGATTTCCCACGGGCAGCCAACGCCAAACGCCGTTTCGGTAAGGGGTGCGGCCGGTCAGGATCGATGAACGGCTCGGCGAGCAGACACCGCAAGCGGCATAGGCCTGTGTGAAACGAACCCCCTCGGACGCGAATTGGTCCAGATTCGGAGTCTGGATTTTTGGGTGTCCGTAGCAACCCAGGTCACCCCAACCGAGATCGTCCGCCAGGAAGACAATGAAGTTGGGTTGGTCGGCGGCATCACAAGGCGTCGCCTGCCAAGCGTGCGTCAATAACAGCAATGGCGCAATCAGGGCGGCGTGGAGAACCGGTCGCATCGGGGAATCCTCTGTCGTGGTCTGGGGGGAAATCGACGTCATGTTGAGTCATGATTGTAATCCGCTGCCGGTGGTTGCGAGGAGGCGCCGGTCAGCGTTCCGCCGAGCCTGACGCCCAGCAGGGCGACGGGCACGTACAAGATCGTGTCGGCGACGGCGAACCAGATCGGGGCCGGCAGCATCATCAGCATGGTGATTCCCCCGCACATCCACAGAATCCCCAACGCCCCCGCCGCGAGGTACCACGTTCGTTTCGCGATCAGCCCACACACCAGACCGCTGACAAAGCTGCCGCCGGCATGGGCCGCCAGCACGATCAGCAGCGCTCCGGTCGGCATGCCGTTGGCTTTCACATGCTCCCCAAACGCTTCGAAATCGTTGGGGTCGATCTCTTGGGGCAGCGGATACACGGCGTGGGAAAGACTGACCAGGGCCATGTTAAAAATGCTGCCCGCAATCAGGCCCGCAACGACGGCCATTACTTTGCGAATCATCGTTCCACCGGTGGTGAGGAGTTTCAGCCGTCCAGGTATTGCTTCAGACTGGTTTGCAGCAGGTAGGTCCATCCGTCTTCACAGCTTTCACGCGTGAATTCTGGCATGTCATTGGGAAACGATTCGATGCCTTCGTTGGTCACTCGCAGTCGGGACCCTTCGCCCTCTTCAAAAATTTCGAACGTCACTTTGCCGGTCCCAGGAAGTCCTTCATATCGCCAATCGTAAACGATCAGTTGTCCCGGGATGACTTCGGTGATCTTCCAGAGATGTCGGAAGACGCGTCGGCCGGAGTCGATGTCAAACTGGGTTTCAAATCCGGGTTCCGCCCTGAACTCCGGGATGTTTTCAAAAAACCAATCGACCATTTGTTCCCGTTCGGTGATGGCTTTCCAGACCGTTGACTTGGGCACGTCAAACGATTGCTCGACCACAATCGGTGCTGAAGAATCTGTCATGCGTTTTGCTCCAATGACGAGAGTGGATCGCGGGTCAGTTCGCCGGCCCCGAGTCGTGTTCGATGGACTCCAGCGGACGCCCCTTCGTTCAACGCAAGACGGCTTTCCCCCGGATGAGCATGCAGGACCATCATAAAACAGGAGAAATCGCAAAGGCGCGGACGGAAAGGCGTGGGTCTGTAGATGATACACTGCCCAGTCGCGTCGTAAGCCGCTTTGATCGGGCGGAACGCTCAGATCGGCTACAATGGTGAATGCGTTGGCCAGCCCCGATCGATCGCGGCAGATGCAGTGAAGTTGGGCAAGTCAACGTCCGATTCCGACTTGCTTTGTTGGACGCATCGCATCTGAAAACACAACCGATCCACCTCCGGAGCCCCGGCCATGTCCGATCATGTTTACAAGAAGATTGAAATCGTTGGCACATCGACCCGTTCGATCGAAGAGGCCGTCGAGAACGCGATCGATCGCGCATCCAAAAGTGTGCATGGAATGCGGTGGTTCGAAATTTTAGAAACCCGCGGCAATATCAATGACGGAAAAGTCGATCATTGGCAAGTCACCGTCAAGATCGGCTTCACGCTTGACGGCTAACGCGTTGGTTTCAGTCGGCCTAAACCGAAGAAGTGCGGCTGGCCCCGCGATGGGATCGCGTCGATGGCAGGTGCCGATTGAGTCATTGTGGACGCGAAAAACTGCACGCGATGGTTGGCCGGCAGGTGGAGCGTTGCTTTGCCGTCGGGTTGGATCTGAACGCTGGCTCCGGCATCGGCGGAGTACCGGTGGATGTCGAATCCGCAGTCGATGTTGACCACGCTTTGGTTTTCCGCGAACACTTCGACCCACTGGTTCTTGCCACCGGAACGACGAGCCGAAACCAGGAATCCACCCTCGCCTCGGAACCGGGCAAATTGAACGTCGGTCCAGATGTCGGGAACTGCCGGGAAGATTCGCAACGTTTCACCCCAGCTTTGCATGACCATTTCCTGCATCGCAGTGGCTCCGTGAAGCGGCGTTTCCATGACAGGATTGCCGGCTTCGGAATACATCGTGTTGGGACGAAGGTAGGTCTTCAATCCGTTCAGGTAGTCCAACGCGTCGTTCCCGTTGCCCAGCATGGCGGCCATGCATGCGGCAGAGGTGGAGGAGTAGCCGGCGAAGCTGCGGCCAAAGCTGCGCCAGTGCTTGAGTGACGTTTCGATCAAGTCTCGATCGGCCGACGTCTCCGGGGTCAACGTTCGCAGCGGATAAACGGCCAGCAAGTGAGACCAATGGCGATGACCTCCGGTCAGTGCCGTTTTTCGGCCAATCATTCGTCCCGTTTCGTCGGTGTGGACGGGAGTGAGTTTGCGCTGGACCTCCTTCCATTTCGGCAGCAGGGGCTCCTCGAAGTGCGCGTCCATTTGACGTTTTTCTTCGGCCAGTTCGATCAACCGGTTGAGTCCCCAGTGCAGCAGATCGAGGTCATACGTGCAGTCAGCGACGGTGCGGTATTCGGGACTGTGTGTTGCAGGAAGGTGTAATCGTCCGTCGTTTTCCTCGACCAGAAAATGGCGGTAGTAGTTGACGGCTCGAACCAGCAACGGGTACAGCACTTCGTCTCGCAGCGATTCGTCGTGCCAGTAACGGACTTCCAGATCGACATTGTGAAGCGCCCAGAGCAGGTTGCCGGTTTCATGACCGATGCGTGGATCGATCGGCGGTCGCCCACCCGGTTGTCCGCTATGGGCAACCAAGTCCCAGCCGGAACTGGATCGGCCCAGGCCGTAGGAGTCGCTGCGAAATTTGGGATCGACATTCAAAGCCAGGTTGTCGCGATTGGTGCTCAGCCGATGGCTCAGGGCACTCGCCTGTCCCCGCCGGTTCGCCTGGTAAGGGCCGGCGTGCGAGATCTGTGCGTTGAGATTCCACCACGTTGCGTTCCACGCCGTCGGTTGCAGCCAGGGGCCTTGATTGTCGATGATCCACCCGTGGTCTCGCGTAGCGGAGGCGAGTTTGTATTGCTGGATCCAATAGAACGCATCCCAGTAGGGGTCGCCGGTGGACAGGAAACTGAGCGGATAATAGTGGTGCCACCATCCGCGATGCCGGCCGACCCATCGATCGACCGGGGCGATTGACGCGTTCGCGATGGCGTGAGCGGCCGATGCGGCGGCCGTCGTCTCGGGAAAGGAATGCTGCACGGACAGGTAGATCACCTGGGCGGTGCGCGCGTTCTGGTCGGATCGAACAACTTTCCAGGCGACCGCCGTTTGGCCTCCGGATGCCAGGTTCTGGATCGCAGTTTGGACCCCATCGGGATTGCTGGCGAGAACCGTTGCCGGGTTGGCTGGTTCGCGTGGCTGTTTGCTGCGAACCGCTCGCGGGCTTTGGGCTTTCGCCGGCAGATAGTCGAACACGCTGTCTTTCAGATCACCGCTGCCCAGGGTCTCGATCATGATCACGGGTTGATCCGCATGAACAAGGCACCTCCATTTCAGTTGGCCGCCGCTGGCGGATCGGATCGTGCCGGTTGCCTCGGCGTTCCAGAGATCCAATTCAGAGGTGCCGGCGGTCAGCGGGGCGGAAGTGTGGAGTTCCAGATGTCCGATGAAGTGCCGGCCCCGATTGAGGACTTCGACATGTTTCTCGTTCAGGTCATCCTTTGCCGGCGGATGATGGTCGTGAGCAGCGGAACAGCCAACACCAAAATGCAGGGTGCTGGAACCGGTTTGATAAACTTGCGTCCCTTGTTCTCCATTGCCAAGAAAGGGGGCTTCATCCCACCGCGTCGGCATTCGGTCCCATCGCGGATTGAACCGAGAAAGCATCTCGCTCCAGTTCACGGCGTCCGTCGCGGGTGCGATCGGATGGGAAGGAACGGATTGGGCGTTCGTCGTGTGGAGAGGGAGTAAATGGCTCGCCAGGGGGAAGCCGATCAGAACACACGTGAGTCGGATCAATGGATACATGGGATTGCGATTCTCTGACCCTTGGAATGAATGAGCGGTGCAAGATCGATCGAAGGAATCGCTCGCGGAGACAGCGAACACGTGCGTCGTCGATACGAGTCGGATGTCCGTGACGCTTTTAGAGGCGCGCCGTTCTCAGCGTATGGACTAAGCAACGAATCAGCAACTCCGAGTATTGCCCGAATGTGTCTTTGGAAAACGTTCGCGCTGTCGTCCTGCGACTCGCCCTTCTCGCGCCTTGCGGAGGCGCATCTTTCCATAGAACGTTGCTGCAAATTTTACGTATTTGATCTCCCGTCAATCTACGTATGTTTTCAACCAAGGCGGTGACGACAACTCCGATCGACGTAAGGTCAGGCGTGTTGCTGAATGTCCGCCTATGTGGAATCGCATCAGCCGAGTGGTCCGTTCACAGCCCATCGGTTTTACTTGGAAGATGGCATTCCTCAAGAGGTTTCATAATGCAGTCGAAGAAACGGACAGGCTTTACGCTTGTTGAATTGTTGGTCGTGATTGCGATCATTGGCATTCTCGTCGGCCTTCTGCTTCCCGCTGTGCAAGCCGCGCGGGAGGCTGCCCGAAGGATGAGTTGTAGCAACAACTTTCGACAGATTGGTTTGGGCGTTCACAACTACTATGCGGCTCACAAGCAGCAACCCGTTCAAGGTACCGGGACGAATGCAAATTCATCAACGGGCTGGGGGGCCGGTGGCGGCAACGTCACGTCTGGTGGCGGGTATAGTTCCAGACGGCTGAGCTTTTTGGTCGGCATCATGCCGTTCATCGAGCAGCAAGCCTTGTGGGACAAGATCTCCAACCCGCTCCGTGAGAACACCAACGGTAGCGTGATGACGGGGTCGTGGAATCCGATGGGACCCAACCCGTGGGTACAAGATGGCTATGTGCCGTGGGCCTCTGAAATCCCGACCCTGCGTTGCCCGAGTGATCCGGGAACGGGGCTTCCGGCTCAGGGACGAACCAACTACGCCGCGTGTCTCGGCGACAGCCACTACGTCTATCAATACACCTATCCCAACGGCAACGGCGGATCGGGCGGCTACCCGGGCGGGGTTTCTCTTGCCCAGGTGGCCCAGCGAAGTCAAGCCGGTCACCGCGGCATGTTTCGCCCCCGAGTGGACATGAAGTTCCGCGATACCTTGGACGGACTTTCGAACACCATCATGTGTGGCGAAATCGCGACAGATCTGGGAGATCGAGATGCCCGCACCGATCCCCGCGTGGTCTCCGGTTCGTCCGCACGTGCCCCGAGTGCGGGAGATTCTTACACCGATCCCAGCACTTGTGATGACATGCTTGATCCCGAACGACCGCGTTTTTGGCTACGAACCGGGGTCACACTGATCCCGTCCGCCGACGACAAGCGTGGGTTTCGTTGGGCCGACTGGGGTCCCGTCTTCAGCGGCTTTTACACGATCCATGGGCCCAACACCCCCTCCTGCATTCTTTCGACGTTTGCACGGACGTACGGTGGCACGATGTCAGCGAGCAGCCGGCATCAAGGCGGCGCGCATGTCTTGATGGGCGATGGTGCGGTGAAGTTTGTCACCGATTCCATCGACGCGGGCAACGCCAGCTCGACCATCGTTTACTACTTCGACAACGCCAACCAAAACATGGTCGGTCGCGCCAGCCCCTTTGGTGTCTGGGGGGCGCTCGGAACTCGAGCGAGTCGAGAAGTCATTTCGGAGGAACTGTAGTTCACGCACGGCGATTGACCTTGAGTCATCGTCATGGCGTCGTACTCGGTATCACAACTCAAACTAAGGATTCAACAATGAAAAACCTGTTCCATCTCCTCGTCCTTTCCGTCGTCGCGGTGTCCTGCGTGGCCGCGATCGGGTGCAGCGATTCCCGTCCAACGGTCATCGTCCCCGAAATGACGGATGAAGAGCTTCAGCAGAAGGCCGAAAAGAAGGCCGCTGAGGTCGAAGGGCAAATCCCTACCTAGGGCGAATTCATTCGTCGATCCACGTGCGTTGCGTGCTCGGTACGCAACGCACGTTTTCGATGAATTCCACGTTTGTCTCGTCAGATTCCCCCATCAATCACTACCTTTGATCGACCGACCGTTGCTTAGAAGTGTTCACGAACGCGGCGATCTTTTCCAACATCATCGATTTGTCGATGGGTTTAGACAGGTAGTCGTTGCATCCCGCCTGCAGGCATTTGTTCATGTCACCCTGCATGGCATCGGCCGTTAGCGCAATGATCGGTCCGGCATAGCCGAGTTGGCGGAGTTGCCGCGCGGTTTCGTAGCCGTTCATGTTGGGCATCTGCATGTCCAGCAAGATCAGATCAAAGGTCTCGCCACGTTCGGCCGCTTGCTTGACCGATTCGATGGCCAGGACGCCGTCTTCGGCTTCGGTGACTCGTCCGCCCGCCTTGTTGATGATGTGTTTGCTGAGGAAGCGAATGTCGCGGCGGTCATCGACGATCAAGACATGGGCGTTTAGTCTAACCGTGGAACTTGACGTCGTTTCTGTGTCCAGTTGACGTTCGCCGGTCGGTCGGATCTCCGTCGCCTCAGCCACGTCACCGGTCTTGATCGAAAGTGTGAACGTGCTGCCGCCGTTGATCTTGCTTTCGACAGAGATTTCGCCACCCAACATGCTGGCAAGCCGTTGGCTGATGGCGAGTCCGAGTCCCGTGCCACCGAACTGTTGCGTGATGATCGAGTCGCCCTGAGAGAACGGTTTAAACAGACGCGTTTGTTGTTCAGGCGTCATTCCGATGCCGGAATCTTTGATCCGTATCCGCAACTGGCCTTCGGTCGACGTCGTCAAAGGCTCGTTGGTGTCAGGACGATTGGCGGACTCGACGACGATTCCGACGCGGCCCCGCTTGGTGAACTTGATCGCGTTGCCGACAAGGTTGATCAGGATTTGCTTCAACCGCTTGGCATCACTTTCGATGAACTGAGGAATGCGGCCGCGATAGTCCACATCCAGTTTCAATCCTTTTTCATAGGCGCGAACTTCCATGATGCTGCGGACATCCTCGATCACGCGTGCCGGATCAAAGCGTTCGCTGTCGATTTCAAACTTCCCCGCTTCGATTTTCGAGAGGTCCAAGATGTCGTTGATGATGCCCAGCAGAAAGTTGCCGTTGCGACGGATCGTGGCCAGGTATCCGACCGCTTTTTCATCCTCCACCAGATCGGTTAATAACTCTGCGTAGCCGAGGATCGAGGTCATCGGCGTGCGGATTTCGTGGGACATGTTCGCCAGAAATTCACTCTTCGATTCGTTGGCCAATTGCGCGGTGTGCAGGAGATCTCGAACCTCGTATTGTCTGAGGCGATCACGTAGTTTTGCCTGCAGGGTGCTCACCAAGAGGGCGATTCGCAGCGGCCGTTCGATCAACGTCACGTGACCGATGGACAACAAATCGGCAATGACGCGTGGGGACGAACCGCGTTGCGCGAGCAGCACGAGGATCGGCACGTCGGACCATGACGGCTGTTCGCGGACGGCTTGTCGAAGGTGTTCGGTGGTTTCTCCTGTTAGGTACTCCTGTGCGATCAGTATAACTCCCGCCCCTTCGCGTATTCGCGAGTTGATGTCGTAGATAGAGGTGGCAAATTCGACCGGTACGCCGTTTTCGCGTAACACTTGGTCGCAATACTTCGCGTCCTGAGGTGTGGGCGCCAGCACGGTAACCGTCTGGCTGTCGTTCGGTCGCGACGGTGGTCTGATTCTGGGTTGCTCGCTCATGCATCTTTTCCACCGCGCTTGATTAGATCCTCGCGGTTGCCTTGATAGGACGGTGTTCCGCTCAGTACTCCGTGGAAGTCGGCCAAGGGACTGCCTATCGATAGTCCCCGATCCGTCAACAAAAACTCACGAATGGTACGCTCATGTCTACCCGTTCGCTTCTTTACCATCGAAATCGCCTGGCGAATCGCTCCGTTTGATTCAAAGTATCGGAACAGTAAGACGTTGTCCGCCATGTAGCTGGCGTCCAAGGGCGTTTTCATCGCCGTCCCCAGCATCCCGTGTTGGGCGGTGATCAGAAACGACACGATACCGTGACGACCGAGCATTTGCAAAATATCGTTGAGCTGTATGAGCAGGAATTGCTCATGGGGCATCGAATTCAAAAAGCCGTTGAGGCTGTCGATCGTGACGATCGTGGCCTTGCGACCCTGGGCATCCGGTTTGATGGCCTGGCGAACTTGCGACGCGAATCCGGCGGGGGTAGTTTCCCCGGCGGAAAACTGGTGCAGTTCGATCAAACCCGATTCGATGTATTGGTCAATTTCAAATCCCAAGCCGCGACTGCGTTGAAGGAACGCATGCTGGCTTTCTTCGAATTCGAAAAACACCGCTCGCTCGCCTCGCTCGGCCGCTGCGATGGCAAACTGCGTTGCCGTCGACGACTTGCCGACACCGGCTGGACCGAGCAGGAGTGTGCTGGTGCCTTCCATCAATCCGCCGCCGATCAACGAGTCCAGTTCCGGATTGCCACTGCTAATCAGATTTCCCGTTGAAAGCCACTGAGGCGATTCTATCGTTTTGCGCGGATAGACCTGCATCCCACCACGTTTGAGTAGAACGTCATGGGTGCCACCGACAAAATCACGGCCGCGATGTTTGATGACACGCAGATAACGGCGTTCGGCGCCGTAGTGGTTGAGCAATTGCTCCAATCGGATCACGCCATGGGCAATGCTTTGCAATTGTTGGTCGTTGAGATCGGCTGCCATGTCTCCACCCGATTTGTCATCGAGCATCAGTGTGGTGCAACCACGCCCGACGAAAAACTGTTTCAGTGCCAGAATCTGACGTCGGTAGCGGAGGGGACTTTGTGCCAGCAGTCGCATCTCCGACAGTGAGTCAAAAACGACCCGTTTGGGTTGAATTGCTTGAACCTTCTCCAGGACGCCGTCGATGGTCACGCCGAGTTCGATCTCCGAAGGCTCGAACATGGTGTATTGAGATTGTTCTTGGGTCAGTTTCTCTTGATCGACAAGTTCATGGATGTCGATCCCCTCGAGCGACCAGCCGTGCGAGACCGCGACGCCTTCGAGTTCGTCGCGGGTTTCGGAGAGACTGACGTAGAGACCGCGTTCACCCTTGGCGGCGCCGTCGAGCAAGAATTGGATGGCGAGTGTCGTTTTTCCGGTGCCCGGGTAGCCTTCAATCAGATAAAGACGATCTGCGGTAAGGCCGCCGTGCATGATGTCATCGAGTGTGTCGATGCCCGTGCTAATTTGCTGTTCGGGTTGAGACATTTTGAATTTTCCGTAGGCTGGCGTCGCACAGGCAGTCGTCTTGTCAAGACGATCACTCTACCTATGTTAGCATTTCTGAAACCTTTCGAAGCAGTGCGGCTTTGTCAATCGGTTTGGACAAGTAATCATTGCAGCCTGCTTCCAGGCATTTGTTCATGTCGCCTTGCATGGCATCGGCGGTCAGGGCGATGATCGGACCGGTATAACCGAGCGTCCGCAGTTCCGCCGCGGTCGAGTAACCGTCCAGGTTCGGCATCTGCATGTCCAACAAGACCAGGTCCGGGCAGTCGCCGCCCGCCAAGCAACCCGACATGTATTTCACGGCAAGCAGTCCGTCTTCGCATTCGTCCACCGTCGCGCCCGACTGGGTAAGAATGCGTTTGCTCAAAAACCGGATGTCGCGGCGATCGTCCACGATCAGCACATGCCACGGCAGGTGCGTGGGGACATCCTTTTCCGCCGTCGTTTTGGCCGCTTGATCGGTTTCCAGCTCGCTGTAGTCGACCAAGTCGGACTCCGCAACGTTTCCGGTGTCGATGCCGACCGTAAACGTGCTGCCGACACCGACAACGCTGCGCACCGTGATTTTTCCTCCAAGCGTCTCGGCAAGTCGCTGGCTGATCGCCAGCCCCAGCCCCGTTCCGCCAAAATTGCGGGTCACGCTCGCGTCGCCCTGCGAAAATGGCTTGAACAGTTTTTCCATCTGTTCCTCTGCAATGCCGATTCCCGTGTCGACGACGTCGAGTTGCAATTGTTGCACGGAGGCTTCATATCGAACGCGAATCTTGACTCCCCCTTGTCGCGTGAACTTGATCGCATTGCCGACGAGATTGATCAGGATCTGCTTCAGCCGTTTGATGTCGGAATTGATCAGTTTGGGAATCTTGCCCTGGTATTCAACGTCCAATGTCAAGTTCCCTTCACTGGCGCGCACTTCCATGATGCTGCGCACATCTTCGATCAACAGATGGGGATTGAAGTCTTCGTATTGGACGTCCAGTTTTCCCGCCTCGATTTTGGACAGGTCCAGGATGTCGTTGATGATTTCCAGCAGGTAGTCGCCGTTGTGTCGGATCGTTTGTAAATGTTGCTTCGCTTCTTCGTTTTCGATCAAGTCGCCCAGCAGATCGGCGTAGCCCAGGATCGCCGTCATGGGCGTGCGGATTTCATGCGACATGTTGGCCAGGAAGGCACTTTTGGATTCGTTGGCGGCGACAGCGACGGCGCGCGCTTCCTGCAATGCGGATTGGGCTTCGTGTCGGTCATGGGCATCGATCACCGATCCGACGTAGCCGACAAACTCGCCCGACTCATCAAACCGCGGTTGTCCGGCGTCGATCGCCCAACGGTAGCTGTTGTCGACGGTCCGCAAACGGAAATCCAGCTCGAATGGTTCGTGACGATCGACCGCGGCCAAAAACGCTTGTCGCGTCGATCGGCGGTCGTCCGGGTGGACCGCTTCGAGCCAACCCATCGCCAGGCCCTCCCGTTCGGTCTGTCCCGTGAAGTCACACCAACGTTGCGACAGAAACGTGCACTGATGGTTTTGGTCGCTGACCCAGATCATCGCGGGAGCGGCGTTTGCCATATTGCGGAACCGTTGTTCGCTATCACGAATTCGTTGCTGAGACTCTTTTTGTTCGGTGATGTCCCAGTTCAAGCCATGCATTGCGGCGACGCCACCGTCCGGGCTGTGAATCACGGTGCCGACCGCAGCCAGCCAGCGGATGCTGCCGCCCGGCAAGTGGACCCGAAACTCCACGTCATAATCGTCTTCGCCGTCGATGGCTCGTTGCCAACTGGATCGCAGCATCGACAGATCGTCCGGGTGGACGCACTCGAACAGGTATTCCGGTGACGGATCAGCGATGGGTGGCTTTCCCAGTAATTCAAATAGCTTGGGATCCCAATGGCTTTTTTCAGGCGTCCATTCCCAGGCAGCCATTCGTCCGGCCCGCAACGCCATCGAGACGCGACGTTCGTTCTCCATCAATTGCTGCTGCGCCCGATAGCGATCGCGAATGTCAACGCCTGACGGGATCAAGAATTCCACTTCGCCGTTGTCATCGGTCACCGGCGCGATCATGAAGTCAATCATCACGCCCTCGTCACCGTGCGCGAACAGTGAGACATCGTAACGAACGACTTCGCCAGCCATCGCTCGACGCATGGCGTCACGCATCCTGGCGGCAACCGCCGGGTCATAACTCCACCACGGCGCATCGGCAAAGTGTTTTCCGACAACGTCTTCACGGCGGGTGCGGGCGATCTTGAGTGACCGATCGTCAACCTCCAACAGAATTCCGTTGCGGTCGATGACGCCGACGAGCCCGAGTTGATTGTTGATCACACGACGCAGGTGCGCTTCGCGGTTGGCCAATTCCTCCTCGGATCTGGCCCGTTCGATCCGAATGCCGACGCGATCGGCAACTTCCTGCAGCAGCCTGCGTTCATCGAGTTGCCAGGTGTGTTTTTCGGCGTGCAGGGCGGAGACGACAAACTTCGTGCCGCGATCGGTCACGTAGGCAGAATTGCAGAATGCGCCGATGTTGAACGCGCGGAAACTTTTGACCAGCCGATCCTCACGGCGGGAGCTTTGCGCGTCGTTAGAGAGCACCTGGTTTCCGGCGATCAGATCCGCCCGTTCGGCGTCGTCATGGAAGTCGCGTACCGAATGTTTCCCCACCATGCTGGGACCGTCGCCGGTGTGATGGTCACACAGGATATCAGCAATCTCGCCGTGTTGGTCGAACTCAACGAGCAGACAGCGAGCGAGCCCAAGGTAGTCCGCGGTCAGCCGAGTTGCGACCGCCATCAACTCGTTGACCGACGTCAACGGCACGAGCCGCGTTTGTAAATCGGATAGAAAGGCGAGATTCAGTTCGTCGACTTTGCGTTCGGAAATGTCTTGGACTAAACCGGTCATTTGCAGCGGTTCACCCTTGGCGTCGCGGTGGATCACTCCCCGCTCCTCGACCCAAATCGTGCGACCGTCACTCGGTCGTATCAACCGAAACTCGACAAAATGGTCCTCGCAATCGCTGGCGAGTTCTTCATCAATCTGAGCCTTGACGAGGTCCAGGTCATCCGGATGAATGAGCTGCCAGAAGCTGCTCACTTTGCCATCAAACTCTCTCTGGTGGTAGCCGTACATGGCATACACCATCTCTGACCATTCCACGTGTCCTGCGATGACATCCCATTTGAACGATCCCATTTTTCCGGCGTCGAGCGCCAGCGTCAGGAATTGTTCTCGCTCGACGACCGCGGCTTCGGCAGCCCTTCGTTCGCTGATGTCGACTCCCGATGGAATCAAGTGGGTGATCGACCCATCGCTCGCTCGAACGGGGCTGAGCATGAAATCGATGGTCATGCGGCTATCGCCCGCCATGCGGACCTCGACGTCGTAGCGAACCACCTCGCCCGCTGCGGCAAGTCGGATCGATTCCTTTAGATTGGCGATCGTTTCTTCGTCAAAGTTCCACCAGTAGCAATCCCAGAATTTCTTGCCGATGACATCGTTTCGATTCAGACCACCGGCGTTGATCGCGACGGCATTGGCTTCCAGCAGCGTGCCTTCGACATCCAGGACTCCGATAAAGAAGAGCGTGTTGTCGATCACGCTGCGGAGATGGGACTCTCGGTCGGTGAGTTCCAATTCCCAGTGCTTGCGGTCGGTGATGTCACTCGCCACCGCGGTGATGCCCAACGGTCGATTGAGCTCGTCGCGGTCGATGACTCCTCGTCCCGACGTCCAGATGGTCCGCCCGTCGTCACCTCGAATGACTCTGAAATCCATCTCGTAGGATCCGCAGGTTCCCGTCACGGCGTCGCCGAGTCGCTTGCGAACGTATGCTTGATCGTCGGGGTGGATGATGTCGAGAAACCCAGCCCGCGTCCCGTCGAATTGATCGTTCGTATAACCAAAGATTTCGAACATCTGGTCGGACCACGTCACGCGGTCATTCTGAATGTCCCAGTGCCAGGTCCCCAGGCGACCGGCCTCCAACGCCAGATTCAACCGCTGTTCGCGATCGACCAGCCTTTGCTCGGACTCCTTTCTGGCGATGCACTGCGCGATCGCGTCGGCCATCGGGATCAATTGCTCAAAGACTGCCTGGGCCAGCGGGTGTCGGGTGAACAACGCAAACACGCCGACCAGGCGATGTTCAACGATCAGCGGAAACCCGGCGAATCCCACCATGTCTTCCCGGCCGGACCCCTGTAAATCACTGATCTCGGGATCATGCGACACATCATTGGTCAGCAGCGGTTGCTGGGTCGCCGCGATCTGTCCGATTTTTGATTTCCCCAGAGGCACCCTTCGTGGTGGACCGTCCAAGTGGGTGTCGACGCCGGCGTTGGCCGTCAGTTCCAGCATCTGGTCTTGTTCGTCCAGTAACCAAACATGTGCGTGGGCGGCATCGAGCCCTTCGACGATTCTCTGGCAACAGGTGTTGAGGATTTCGCCCAGCGGAGCCTCGCCGGCCAACGAGACCGCCAACGACGCGTGCAACGCCGCCATTTCGGCTCGCTCCAACAGGATCTCATCGGCCTGTTTGCGTTCGGTGATGTCGCGTAGGTAGCCGGTGAAAAATGGCGAGCCATCGCGACCATGGGAAACGCTGATCGCCACCTCGACAGGAAACAAACTGCCGTCGGCTCGTTGCGCGGTCAGCTCAACGCGTCGGCCCAATAGATCGGACGTCCCGGTATGGAGGTATCGAGTCAATCCGTTGCGATGGGATTCACGAAATTCTTCGGGGATGATGACATCGGACAGAAGTCTGCCGACGACGTCGGAGGCTGCATAGCCGAAGGTCTGCTCGGCTGCCGGATTGAAGTCGACGATTCGACCGGTCGTATCCATCGTGACGACGCAATCGAGTGCCGATCGAAGAATCGCCGTCTTGCGCGCTTCTTCGTCGCGGATCGTGTCGGTGAGTCGACGTTGCCGAATGAACTGTCCGATTTCGTTTCCGACCGCGCCAAGTAATTGGAGCAGTTCGGGTTCTCGCTTCAGCGTTCGAGCGGTGTAGATCTCGATGACACCCTTGAACTTGCGGCCCACGACGATCGGAAACCCGACCCCGCTGGTCAGGCTACTCTGCTTGGCAGCGGCAGCTCGGATGAACCCTTTTTTATTTTGAATGTCTTCAAACCAAACCGGCTCGCGGTCCAGCCAAGCTTGTCCGGGTAATCCTTCACCGATGACGATCCGGATGTCGCGACTGAGGTCCACGAACGGTTGCAAGGAGCGGTCGATCGCGTCAGCCTCGACACAGGTCATGAATTCTGCTTGGGCGTCCACTCTCCACAGCAAGCAGACTTCCGCCGACAAGGAGCTGCGGAGAGCCTTCAGGACTTTGGGGATCACCGTTTCAAAGGAATCCGCGTCCGCCAACAGTTTTGTGACCGCATGTGCTGCAGCCAATCGCATGCGGAGTTGGTGTTGCTCCGTGACCTCGTAAAACGTCACGACCAGCCCGCCACGGCCAGTGGTGTCGTCCGCATACGGTTGAACGCGCCGAAGGAACCAGCGACCGTCTTGCGTTTCGACTTCATCTTCAACAGGTGCATTGGCGACCAGCGTGACCTCGTCCGGATACGGAGGCATCTCGACCGCAAAGTGGGTCACGCTCTGCAGCGGGCGGCCGATATCGGATGCGCTCAGTTGATAAAGTGCAGTCACCCCTTGAGTGAAACGCTGAATCTTCAGCTGGTTATCCAGGAACAGCGTGGCGATGTTCATGCTGTCGAGAAGATCCGTCTGACCAGAGTCGGAGTGAACCAGTGGAGCAGTCGATCGTTTCCGTTGCAGTTGTTCGATCTTCTGCCATTGAAACGCATGCTTTCGAATCGCCGAGGCAACCTTCGCCACAGGCATGATGTAGTCGGCAACGCTGGCCGTCGCTGCCGTGACTGAGTCAGTATCGATCGCAAAGGTGTGCCCGCCGGCGTCGCCGATCGCCTTTAGCCCGCTCGCGCCCTGTTCGCTTGCAGCAGCGAAGAGGACGCCGGTGCAGGACTCCCCGCATTGCCGCGCGAGCGAATCAAACAGGTGGTCGATCGGGCCGGATTCGAGGTCTGCGTCCTGGCGTTCGACGACGACAAGGTCGTCGCCACGCAATTCGAGAAACGTCTGGGGGCGGCAGACAAAGACGCAGCCCGCGGTGAGCTTTTCCCGGGACACGACCTCGATCACCCGCGATGGCGTGAATTCCTGTAGCCGATTCGGTCGCAGCAGGCTTTCCCGGCAATCAAACGGTGGCACCAACACGACCGCCATGCCGGGCACGTCACCCAGTGCCGCAACCAATGCTTGCAGCGCGTCCTGTCGGTAGGTTGCAATTCCGATGCCGACGACGAACGGCAGCGTCTGTGATCGATCATTCATGGCAACGCTCGTTGCTTAGCCGCCCGTCGCTCACTGCGATCTCAATCTCCTTCATGTTTCCAAAGGAACACCACAGAGCGCAGCGGCTTCGGCGATCTGCGTCAGACCGACCAAGCATTGCGCATTCCATCTTCTCGCCGTCGATTCTTCGTTCTCTCGCGAGACAATCGATCCATTTCAAGACCCCTAAAGTGTAGCCGAATTGGACCGACAATGATCGCCGTCGTCAATCGTCTGCGAGTCATTCGTCGGTTGCAGACTCCCTCGGTCGGGCGGGTGTTCGATTGGCACGGCAGTTGCCGATTGCCGTGGAGTCACCATCGCGAGGGCGGTGTCGTCTCGCCCGCATCGCCGATGAACTGATTCACTTCTTGATGCTCAACACACGGAGACCTACAGACCATGCTGCGTTCCACCCTATTGATACTCGTTTTCGGTTTCACCTCGCTCGCCGCCGATGATGGACGAGCCGCCTCCCCGACCGGTTGGAGTCCCGTCATCATTGCGACCGGTGAGTACCGTGAACGAATTAAATCCATGCCGATCCATCAGCGACCGGGGCGTCCGCTGCACGTCTACGGCAATACGATTCGATTGATCACAACGTCTCGCGTTTCAGCTGAACCGGTCCGACCCTTGCGACAGATCTTCTTCGGCGCGCCGACACTGATCGGACCGCGCAGGTAGACGCGCCAAGTCAGCGATCGAGTCCGGTAGCGGCCGGACTGTATGGAGATTCTGCCCTCGCATGCGATGCGAGGGTGCGAGTTTCCGATGGAACGAGACGTGTGACCCGAGTTGACGACTTCAGTTGACGACTTCAGTTGATGACCCCAGTATCAGTCGATGCGGACGAGTTGCTTGCCGAGGTTGTCGCCACTGAATAATCCGATAAAGGCGGCCGGGGCATTCTCCAGCCCGGAGACAATGGACTCCTCCCAAACGACTTTGTCGGACTTGATCAGCGAGACCATCTCGCGGGTGAATTCCTCTTGATCGCTCATGTGGTCGCGAACGATGAAGCCTTGCATGCGAATGCGTTTGCTGACGACTTTGAACAGGTTTCGTGGGGCGGCGGGCGGCTCGGTGGCGTTGTAGGTGGAGATCATGCCACATTCGACGCAGCATCCGAAATCGTTCATCACCTCGAGGGCCGCTTCCAGATGGTCGCCGCCGACGTTGTCAAAGTAAACGTCAATGCCGTCGGGTGCATGCTCTCTCAATGCCGCGGTCAGATCGTCCGTTTCCTTGTAGTTGATAACGGCATCGATGCCGATTTTTCCGCTCAACCACTCGATCTTGGACGGTTGACCGGCACTACCGATGACGCGGCAGTCTTTCGCTTTGGCGATCTGGCAGGCGACCGAACCGACCGCGCCCGAGGCGGCCGAAACGAAGACGGTGCTGTTGTTGGACAGGTTTGCGATTCGGTTCAAGCCGACCCAGGCCGTCATGCCCGTCATGCCGAGCACACCCAGGTAGGCCTGTACCGGGGCCAGATCGCTGGAAATGGGGGTGACCCCTTCACCGGTCGACGTCCAATACTCTCGCCATCCGAGAGTGCCCAGCACGTAGTCGCCTTCTTTGAAGCTGGTATGCCGAGACTCCACCACCTTGCCGATGCAACCGCCTTCTAAGGGTTGGTCGATTGAGAAAGCTGGCACATAGCTATCACCCGCTTTCATTCGGCCTCGCATGTAGGGATCGACCGACATCCATTCGTTCTTGACCAAGAATTCGCCATCTGCAATCGGCGGGATCTCGACAACGGTTTGCTTGAAATTCGCTTCCGTCGGTTCGCCGTCAGGTCGCGAGGCGAGTTCGATTTGCTTTGACTTCGTCGATTGTGAGGTTTGGGTAGCCATCAGAGTTTCCTGTGGGGTGGGCCTGTCCCGGGTTTGTCCCGGGTCTGTTCATCATTGGTCCGTACGAAAGGGATTGAGAATTGTCTTTCTAACACTCTCGATCCCCAATGCGATGCTTTTTGGCGGCGGTGGTGAACGCGTCAAAGTTCCCCCCACTGACGTCGACTACGCCCTCATCGGCGTCGATCGCAACGGATGCTTTTTCGAACATCGGTTTTGCTGCGTCGTTGAATCCGATCACCTTCAGGTGACCGAACGCGTCGCGGATCCAATCGATCGCATCGGCATTGGCGACCAACGTTGCTGATTGGCTTGCCGCTGGGGCAACCACCACGCAGTCGAACAGGACCGAGGGGCCGCGGACGTCGCGTGCCAGGTCGGGCGATCCGGCGCTGCCGGCAATGGTCGAGAAACGGCAGAAGACCGGTGTTTGTGCCTCGGGGTCTTGCAAGAACGCGGCTTTGGTCAGCTTGCTGTTGCCCTTGTACGCCTGGAAGTATCCGTGCGCTGCGTACCCGCGGACATGGACGACGCGTTCCGGAATTCGTTCGTGGTCGAAGTGCGTGATCTTCTCACGCAAAATGAAATCTTCCAGCAGTTGAGGACCGCGAGGTCCAACGGTGAGTGTGTTCTGGTCATCAGAAACCACAACACCCTGATTGGTTGTCAGCCGCTGACCGTCACCGGAAACGGTCTGATGTAGTTCGCCCCCGTTGCCGATCTTCGAGCCGGAAACTGCATTGCCTTTTTTTGCCATGTTCGACCTTATTCGATGTCTTTGCATGTTCGCGATTCCAAACTTGGTCACTGACGGCGCAACCTTCGATCGAAGGTGAAGCAAAATCGACCAGGCTGACCAGTGAGTGTCCAGCACGAATCGTTTTGCGGCGGCAGCGGTGGCCTTGATCCGAGAGTTGAGAGAGTTCTCGGCCGTCGTCAATCGACTCAAACAGGGAGCCGCACAGACGCAAAAGCCGTGCCGCACGTCTTGTCGGTCGATCGACCTCCGTCAAGCAAGACGGACCGCGAATCCCAGTAACCCGATTTGCCTGCCGCATCGAACACGAGGTTCCAGCGCTCGTCGGATTGCACGAAGTCGGTCGTCTCCGTAGTCGTCGTAAACGACCGCCTGCATCGAAGTCTCGTGCGCGTTCATCATCGAGGCCTAGCCGCGAAGCTTCCAGCCGACGATGACGCCGAAGGCGAAGCACCACATCGCTGCGACGTCGGGCTTCTCTTCAGCGTAGCTTTTCAACAGTTTGACGACGTCCTTGGCCGGGGCCGCAACATAGTGGCTGCCGTACTCTTGCAGACCTTCCGTCGCGGCCTGTGTGAAATCACCCTGGCTGCGGCTGTTGTCGGTGGAATTCTTTTGTTGGGTGGTCGATGTACTCATGGGTATCGCTTCTTCTTGCTGGAAATGGGGTAAGGATTCAGAGCGTCCTGCTGCCGGGAATGATGGGAAACCGGTGTCAACGCTTTCAACGTCCGGAGAAGCGTTCGCGCCAGGTGGGTTGTCGGTAGCGATCGGCTGCCAGTGAGTAGCCGATTGCAATTCCCGCAAGCAGGCCGACACCGAGAGCAGTGACGACCGATTCCAACGGGTGCTTGGCGACGGCCTGGGTGGTCCCCTCGTACCCTTGACGCAGTTGGTCGCGGGTCGCCTGGGCATACTCACCGGCGCGTTCGGTCAGGTTCGAGCAGGTTTCTCCACAGTCCTGGTAGACCTTGCGGACGAACGACTCGACCTCTTCGCGTGCCACACCGGCCTTCTTTTGGATCAACCCGATCAATCGCTCGCTGTCGCCTTCGACTTCTCGCAATTCATCGTCGGTGACCTGCCCGTATTTCTTCTGGACGGCACCGTGAATCTGGCTCCATTGCCCACTGGCTTGTTGTCTTGTGACCATTTTGATTTTCCTTCGACTACGTTTTTGATCTCGGGTCGCGGAAGGAGTGAACGAACTCCCATTCAGCGCGACCGAAGCATTTCGGTTGCAAACTTCTGTTTCTTTATGGCAAAGGTTGTGCCAATCCGGCGTCCTGGATCCTGGCGCGTCTGTCGTGGCGGCCCTCCAGATGAACATCCAGGGTCAACAGGTTGCGGTTGCGGACGTTCTGCACCAGCAGTTTGGCGCGCCCGTTATGCCCCGCTTGGCGTTGCAGTTCGGCACCGAGCGGGTACAGACGGTCATCCACCCAACCGACCTGGAAGCCTCCGACCGCGACGATGCGGTCACCACGCTCCAGCCCCACGTCGCGGGCCGGGCTGCCGGGGATGACCTGTGTGACCACCACGCCGGTATCGGTGTTCGATGCATAAACGCCCAGCTTCCAGCGGTGGCGATCCGGCGGTTGCCACTGAGGCGCGAGGCGTTGATCGTCGGGGGCAAGCTGTGCTTCGGGAACAGATCGTCTGCCGGGAACCGCACGGGTTCTCGGCATGCCTTCTTCAGTCCCCTGTTGGTCGTCGCCCTGTTCCTGCTGCATTTCGCTGCGCAGGATTCCACCTTCTCTCTGTGGCGCCGCGGTACGCGCTGAAGTTTCATTTTTCGGGTCTGGCTGCTGCGCCATGGTCAGCGGCAGATAACCGACCAGCATGATAGAACACAGAGCAGTCGCCATCGACCATTGTGCAATCTTCATTGTTCTCTCCAAAACTGCTAAATGGGGGCCCGGCTGCTCTTGGTGATGGGAAACCCAGCTCGATCTCATCGTTGTCGCGCGTGCCCAAGAGGGGCCGGCCGTTCCAAATCACGAACGCAAAACCACGGTCGCAAAGCACATGCCGATCGGGCGCGCCGCTTGCAGTGGATTCCCTTCGCCGGGCAACACGTTTCGGCAGACCGAACACGGATGCTTGCAAGGGGCAGTGGCGGCGTTCTCCGCTGTACTTTTGGTAGCCGTCAGCCCGTGCTCTACACCGGATTGGATCGGAAGCGATCGCATCAAGCGAACACTCTATGCGTTATCATGTTTTAGCGGCCGACTATGACGGCACGCTCGCCGAACACGGGATCGTCCCCCCTTCGACCATCGATGCCCTCAAGCGTCTTCGCGATTCGGGAAGGCGTTTGGTCTTGGTCACGGGTCGACGATTGGAGCCCATTTTGGACATCTTTCCGGCGGTGTTGCTGTTCGAGAAAATCGTCGCCGAAAATGGCGCGTTAGTCTACGATCCGGAAACCAACGAGGAGACGCTGCTCGTTGATCCGCCACCGGAACCGTTTGTCGCGGAGTTGCGGCGACGGGGAGTCGAACGGTTGGAAACGGGGCGGGCGATCGTTGCGACGTGGAACCCCTATGAGACGGTCGCTCTTGAAGTCATCCGCGAAATGGCTTTGGATCTTCAGATCATCTTCAACAAAGACGCCGTGATGATCTTGCCTAGCGGGATCAACAAGGCCGCCGGGTTGTCGCGCACGCTGAAAGAGATCGAGGTTTCACCAGTCAACGTGGTGGCCGTCGGCGATGCGGAAAATGACGAGGCGATGCTGCGGCTCTGCGGCGCGTCGGCTGCGGTCGACAACGCGCTTCAGCCGGTCAAGGAGATGGCCGACATTGTTCTCCAAAAGCCGCGTGGGGAGGGCGTCGAGCAACTTGTTGAAATGATTCTGGAAAATGACTTGGCGCATTTGCTGGGATTCGATGGTCGGGGGCTGACGTTGGGGGCCAAGCGGGACGGCCGACCGTTCTCGATTCCGCAGTATGGCGAGAGCCTGCTGGTGACCGGCGGGCCGGGTGGTGGAAAAAGCAAATTCGCCATCAGTGTCCTTGAGCAGCTGACCGAACGGGGAGAGCAATGCTGCATCATCGACCCCGAAGGCGACTATCCGGGGATTGATAACGCCGTGGCCCTTGGCAACAGTGAACGTGCACCCTCGATCGAGGAGGTGGTTGGCGTCCTGAAACAGCCTGACGAACATTGTATCGTCAGCCTGTATAGCGTCGAAAAAGACGAACGGCCGAGCTATTGCGATCGCCTGCACCGTGCCTTGGCCGAACTGCGAAGTCGATGCGGTCGCCCCCACTGGATCATCGTCGATGAAGCTCACTATGCGGCCCCTCGAGGTTGGGAGCCAGCCAATCAATGGAACCCGGTCGAGCTGGAAGGCTACATCTTCGTCTCGGCGTTCCACGACGAGCTGTCCGATGTTGTCTTGCAAAACGTGAAATGGTTCATTTCCATCGCCAGCGATCCACATCAAGCGATTGTCGAGATCTGTCAGCGGATCGGCCAGCAGAGTCCCCGGTTCGCTGCCGCCGAAGGGAGACAGATTCACCAGGCCCTGGCCTGGCGACGGGGCGACCGCCGGACTCAATGGTTTAGCCGAATTACCCCGCGAGTCGATGGCCAACGACACCTGCACAGTTACTACAACGGCGAAATGGATGAGGACTTGCAGTTTGTGTTTCGCGGTCCGGAATCGAAACTCAAACTGCCCGCGGCAAACTTGAAAGAATTTGTCAAAACCGCCAATGGGGTGGACGACGAAACGTGGCAATTCCACCTGACCAACCACCACGTTTCTCAGTGGCTGCGCGAGGTGGTCCGCGACGCCGAACTCGCGATGGAGGTCGAAGACATCGAGCGAACCAAGAGCCTTTCCGCGGAGCAAAGTCGCGAGCAAATCGTTTACCACATCGAGCGACGATTCAAACCCAAGTGGTGAGCGGCTCCGATCCACACGGGGGTGCATTTGTCCGGAGTCCGCGTCTGTCGCCGCTGGCGGATTGGTTTGGCAGAAAAATTGCCAGCCCCTGTCTCAAAAGAGGCCACCGAGGCTGGCAAACCTCCACTGCGTTTTCCTGATCGATATTGAGTGTAGGCGGGAGCGGGAGTTTTTCCCGCATCCGGATTTGATTGGCGACGTCAGCGTTCGTCGTCGCTTATCGTTCAATGAGGTTGCGCGCTCCGTCGGCATCTTCCCAAAAATAGCTCGGCTGGAGGGCAGAACGGACCGCCCCGGATAACATCGTGATTCCGAGCGAGCCGAGAAGTGATAGCAAGACGACTGCCAATGTCAGCGACGACTGAAGGATCGTCGCAAGGCTTAGAAATCCGTCAATCATGACGAATCCGACGGTTGCGATTCGTGACATCAGACACTCCTTAAAGAGATGGATTGTCGGTTCGTTGGTGCTTCGGCTAGCCAGCCTCGATCGGTGATCGGGCCGGTCATCGCGTCTGATTCCGCGAGTGCAAAACCTGCGCCGAAACCGGACAGCCCGCTCGCGCTCAATACCGCTAAATCGACATTGATGGACGTCGCTCGCCCTGGCGCGAACCGGCTGATGTCAGTTGATGATCAGCCGTTTGGCGCGAGCCTACGGGCCCTGCGATGGTCAATCACCTTCTCAATTTAGCGGTATGGCGCTCGTGCTGTTCCGCTAACATCGACGTTGGCACACGATTCGCATCTCCCTCGCGTCAGTCGACATGATCAAACCAATCATGGACGCCTGCCAACCATTCAAAACTGGGAGAGTTCGATGCCTGAATGGACGGAAAAAGATGAACGACAGTACGAGCACATCAAAGAAAGCCAACTCGAGCGCGGCAAGTCAGAAGACAACGCCAAAGAGGTCGCCGCGCGTACCGTCAACAAGCAACGTCGCAACGAAGGCCGCACGCCGAATACCACGACTCAAGGTACCGGAAACCCCAACACCAAACTGGAGGACCGGACAACCGATGAACTCCGCAATCGTGCCGCTGAACTTCGCATCAAGGGACGGAGCAAGATGAGAAAAGCGGAATTGATTGATGCGATCCGCGATGCCAGTTAAGTCTTCACCGATCCCATCCACATCTTTGAGTGACAACCTTGAATAGCGAATCAACCAACCGAATCCCCGTCAACCTGATTCGTGCGATTACCGTACTGACGATCATCGTGGCGTTGGCAGCGGCTTTCGTTCTCGCCAGCGAAATCATTTTGATCCTGTTTCTTGGTGTCGTGTTCGGCGTCTTCCTCACCAAGTTGGCCCGATGGGTCTCGTCTCACTCTCCCGTCGGTTATCGGGGGGGCCTGGCGGTCGTCGTTGTCTCCTTGCTGCTGATATTGACCGCAACGGTGGCGTTCTTCTTCGTTCAGATCAACGACCAAGTCGAAGCGGCGCGTGGGAAGATCGACGAGGGCGTGAATGAACTACGCGATTTGATCGAGCAGTATCCGGCTTTGGAAGCGACGCTCGCGTCCACACCGATTGTCTCTACGGCGCTCGGAGTTGAAAAAGACAAGAGCAAACCTGAGGAAAAAACAGACAGGGGAGACCAAAGCAGCAAGGAGAATCAAAGTCGCGACGAGAAAGAAAGTTCGTCAAAGCAATCGGGAATCCAGCTCGACAGCATTCCAGAGCCCGTCCAACAGGCTGCCGGTTCGATCGGGGCGATGTTCAGAACGACGTTCGGATTGGTCGTCAACAGCCTGCTGATCTTTTTCGTCGGGTTGTTCCTGGCCGTTTCGCCGGGATCCTATCGCGACGGCATCGTTTCCCTGGTTCCCAAACCGAAGCGAAGTCGGTTTGCGGAGGTGCTGGATGCGACCAGCGAGACGCTCTGGCGGTGGCTGATCGGCCGATTCGGTTCGATGTTGGCGACGGGGTTCGGGGCGTTCCTGCTACTGCTTGTGTTAGGAGTGCCGATGGCGGGTACGCTCGGCATTCTCACCGCATTGCTGACCTTCATTCCTAACATCGGAGCGGCAATCGCGTTGGCCTTGGCCATTTTGTTCGCGCTGCCACAGGGCGTCGGGATTGTCGGAGCCGTCGTCGGCGGATACTTCGTCTTGCAGCTGATCGAAAGCTATGTCGTGACGCCGCTGATTCAACAGAAAGCTGCCTCGTTGCCTCCGGCGTTGCTGATCGCGTTCCAAGCGATCATGGGCGTGTTATTCGGGTTCACCGGAGCGGCTGTCGCATCGCCCTTGCTCGCCGCCGGCAAAAAGATGGTTGAGATGTTGTATGTCGAAGACTACCTGCAGTCAGATCAGGGGACTGCCGAGGCAAGTTCAGCGTCGTCTTGAGCAGCGGGTCGACTCGAATGGAACAACTGGAAACAGGGAGGGCATTCTAGTCAACTCGGCGATCAATCGCGTCCAACTCCGTCACAGACAGGGTCTCGGAAACGACCAGGTTTTTTGCCAAGGGAAATTGATGCGATCGGCTTTCCAAAAAGTGCATCAAGTAGCCTGCGGTATTGGGAAATACAACCAAATCGCCTCGTGCGACACCCTGTGGAAACGTCAGCTTGCGTAGCGAAATCAGCTCGGATTCCGTGCAATAGGCACCCACCAAGAAGCCCGATTTGGGGTCGTCGGCGGATCGATTGGTGCGGATCAGAATCGGATCGACAAGAAAGTCGGCGCTCGACGTCCGGCACTGGGTACGGTTCATGGACAGTCCGATCAGCCAGTCGCCGTCTGCATTCTGTTTGCGAAATTCGACGCGACTGATCGTCATACCGCAGCCGTCCAACAGGCTGCGACCGGGCTCGCAGCGTAGTTCGATCCGCGCTTCCCGCAAACGCTCCGCAATCGTGTTTCCCTCGACCACGCTGTCGAGAATGTTTGCCATCCAGTCGCCGCGTACAGGCGACTGGTGATAGGGGTAGCTGTCTCGCCTGCCAAGGATGTGACCTTGATGTTCGAACAGGCCGAGTCCGTGATTGCGATAGGTCACCGGATCACGCCGGCCGAGCAGCGCGCGTTCCTGTTGATGCCAAAACGTTTCCCACTGATCCCCGTCGTCGAGGTAACTGATCGGGAACCCGCCCCCGATGTCCATGAACGATGGGTGGTGTCCGGCCGATCGAAGCAAGTCGATCCACCGCAGTGACTGAGTGATTCCCGAGACTCGCTGGCCGGCGTCGTAGCCGTCCAAGTGAAAGTGCACGCCCCGAACCTTGATGGGAAGATCGCACAGCTGTTTGATGATGCCGTTGTCCGTCACCGCGTCGAAACCGAACCTTGTCGGCAGTTTCGTCGCCTGGCGGGGGCCGACGGCGTGTGATGGATGTCCGCTATCCGTTGGAAGCTGGCGCAACGGTTCGTCATGCAGGAACCCGCCCAATCGTAACGCGATCGGTGCCCGTTTACCAACAGCCCGGCAGCGAGCGACGACCGCGTCGAGTTCGTCACGGTTGTCGATGGCAATGCAGACTTGATTGGCGATGCAGCAATCGATCAGATCGTCGGACTTGACCGCCGCGGTGCAAATGATGTCATCAGGACAGACTCCGCGCTGCAAACACTGCCGAAGCTCATTTTCGCTCGCCGTATCTAAACCTGCATCGCAACGAATCGCCTCGTCGACAAACGACAGGCATTTGTTCGCTTTGCGGGCGAAGAAGATCTTCGACGCAACGCCCCTCGCTTCCACTTGGGATTGGATTTCAGCAATGTTCCGCGACATCGGCGAAGGACAGATGACGTTCAACGGCGAGTCATGCTTCGTCACGCTCTGTGCGACATGCTCGCTGGTGAGGAACTCGCACATCCATGGTTCGAGCCGAGCGGACAGGGCCGGGTCTCCCGCACAGTTCTTACGCAGGGTCGTCTCGCCTGTCATCAGGCTAACGGGATCACTCATGCTTGCTCAGAGTTGGAATTCGGGATGCGAGTGAAGTTGACCATTGTTCAATGTGACCATGGAGTGTGCGTGAGAGCGTGTCATTGCCGACGACCCAGCCCTCGGTCGCGCGGCCGAAAAGATAGAGTCCCGGACGTTCTTCTGATCGCGAGTTGATCGCCTCTCCCGCCGCATCGACCTTGATGGCACCCGTTGTCTCATCGCGCACCACCCAGCCGTCGGCAAGCAACGAAGCGAGAGGGCCGTTCGGCGAGATTTGGTTCGGGGCCGCAATCACGGCGTCGATGTGTGAGTCGAACGGGGTTGCATCCAGGTCATCGTCCTGGTTGGTCAGTTCGACGGTGCCAGCCCTGATGAGAGATAATAACCGCCGCAACGAATCCGCAGGAGGCCCGAAGGCGATCCGTTCCATCTCCGCGGCGATACGCTGGTATTTGGGCCATTGTAATGAATTCAAGCCGCCGTGACTGACAACGGTGACAATTTCGGGATAGAGCTTGCGCCAGGATTCGCCCAGGGCGTAGGCGATGTCGCGGGGACGCTCGCCCGTCGACACCATTACGGATCGTCGCATCGCTTTGTACGCAGAACGCGAGTCCATTCGATAGCGAGACCAACTACGATACCAATCGGCAACGTCTTTTTCGGAAACCGAGATGCCATGTTGGACGAGCAATTCCGCGGCGGCCCGCTGGATGACCGAGAACACGTCTTTATGAAAGTTGACGGTTGAAGGATCGGGAGAGATCGCCTGTAGCTGCTCTCGGAAACGCGCCCAGAAGTGGTCGGACACCTGTTCGATTGCCGCGGTCGGTTTGGCGAGCATGGGACGGCCGCTGCGACTGTAGACGGTGATTTTTTTGGGCTCGCGGCCACCGGCACGGTACTCGAAAGACCGGTCAGTTTGCGCGAACGAGCCTCCGCGCCCCTCCGTCATTGCCAGGATCGCATCCAGCGCGGTTAGCCCGAATCCTCGGACCAAGACACTCGACCCTGGCAAGACACATTGTTCGGAAAGGTTCTCTTGCACCGGAAAAGCAAATCTCGCTGATTCATCTTGCTCCAAAGTGCTCGAGCGGCGAAATCCTTCGTGTCCCGTCGTAAGGACCACAACGTCAACCCTCTTTGTGTTGTCGCCGGCGGTCAGTTCCCAGCCAGACCGCAACTTTCGAATGCGGGAGACATGCCTGCTGATCACCTCATATGATTGCGCGCCACGAAGCTTTCCCTCCACGACAGCGTAACATTCGTTCAAATATTCGCCCACGATGGCACGTGGCACGTACTGGTCGTTCGCAGCCAACGCAGGGTAGTGATCGACGAGCCAGCCGATCAGTGATGTGGACGGAGGGGTGATGGAGTCAGAGTCTGTCTTCCAGAAATCCACATGCTGGGACGCAAAATTCATGCGAAGCACATGGGGCTGTCGCGGATCATAGACGCAACCTGCTCCCAGGGTCCGGCACGGTTCGTAGACGGAGATCTCGAGGTTCGCGAGCGCTGCCGGCGACAAATTGCGACTGACTGCTTCCAGGCATTGCAGCCCCCGCGGTCCGCATCCGATGACGGCCAGACGCAACGGGCGGGTTGCCTGCTTGGGACTCACGTTGTCGTTCGATGTCGCGCGAACATCAAGGACCGAACTCATCGTTGGCATCTCCTTTCTGCAAAGTAATCATCGCTTTCGGCCAACCGACGAAGTGTCCCTGCGTCACAGCCCAGCGATTCTTGGACCCATTGGTCGTTAAAGACGGTCTGTAAGTAGCGTGTGCCGGAATCGTGAAGGATTGCAACACAGCGTTTTCCCGCGAGTTCATCCTGCATCCGAGAGACGGTCATCAGCACGCCGCCGGCGGAGCCACCAACGAGCATCGCTTCACGCAAGGCCGCCCGTCGACACCCGACCACACAATCCAGATCGGACACACGGTTGACGTCGTCGAACAATTGCCCAATGGCAAGTTTGGGTTCTTTCCCGGCGCCCAGGCCGGGGATATGGCGGGGACCAGCAGAGCCGCCAAACAGCACGCTTCCTTCGGCGTCCACCGCAACCACGCGAACGTCGCGACCCCGCTGGCGCAAGTAATCGCGGCAACCTTGTGCGGTGCCGGTGCTGCTGGTGGCCACGAACAGGACGTCGAAGTTGCCCTGAAGCGCTTCATCGATCTCCCGAATCGTCCCTTCATGATGCGAACGCGGGTTATCAGCATTGGCGTATTGGTTGGGCCAAAAACTGTTCACGTTGTGTTCGAGTAGTTCACACACCTTGGCGATCCGGGCAGCCAGAAAGTCGCCGCCCAACGGCTCTGTGACCATCACCACCTCTGCCCCCAAAGCTTTGATGATATCCAGGTTTTGCTGCTGAGCACGCGGGTCGACCACGCAGATAAATTTCAATCCGTGGAACCGGCATGCCTGGGCAAGGCCGATCCCCATGTTACCGGAAGAGGATTCGATCACTGTTGAATCGCCGCAAAGGTCTCCTCGACGAAGCGCTTCTTCTAACATGAATCGTGCCGGTCGGTCTTTCGCACTTCCGCCCGGATTCGCAGCTTCTAATTTAGCGTACAGCTCGATTCGCGGCTCGATTCGCGGATTCGCAAGAAAGCGATTCAATCGAATCAACGGCGTGTTCCCAATCGCGTCCAGCACACCATCAGAGACGTATTCGTAGTTGTGTTGCATCTCGCGTTACTCAGTCATCTTAAAAAATCAGCCCTCCGCGGTAGAGCAACTGACGTGCCGGTGGGAAATGCAAAGTGGGAAAGGAGCGTTGACGTCATCCGTTCAGGCAACGCTGTGAAGCATTTTTAGCGGTAGGGCGCGAGCCCTCCGGTGTTTCGGGAACGATGAGGGACCAGAGGGCTTGCGCCCTTCCGCTAATACCTCGTCAAACGCAGGGAATAAGTGGTTCACAGCGTTGCCGTTCAGGGTTTCCAGAAACCCGTTTTCCCGCGTGCGTCGATCCCGATCATCGCCGACTCATTGGATGACCGACCCGTTGAGGAGTGAGCGTTCTGCAGAGCGCAGCGCTGAACGGAATGAGACCGACCTGGGTGGGAAACGCGCAAAGAGAAAGAGGGCACGACGCGAGAGTTCCTGCGTAGGTGCCACCTCGCTGCGGGGAATGTCCCTGGCACGTCGTTTGCGTCGACGTCGGACGCTACCGGCGACTGGAACTCATCGCCGAGTCACGACGAACTTTTCCCTGAGACTCCTGACCGAGGAACGACGAATGAACAAGAAACTACTGCGAATCGGCATCGCTGCCTCACCCGTTTTGTTGGCGCTGATGACGACACCGCTGCACGCCGTTGACGACGAGAACGCCGGACCTCGACGCGAAGATGATGCCTGGTACGACGTGTCGGAATGGTTCGACGGGAACGACTACAACCCGACCGACGAAGCGATCGGTCGCTGGGACGACGAGCAATTCGGCTACTTTGATTCCCTGTCCAGTACGGACAGTGACAACGATCGGGGATCCGTGCCGGCCGAGGAATTCTATGGCGAAGACTATGACGACGGCTACGCGACTTGGCGTGACGACGATAACGACGGAACCTACGAATCCGTCAGCCGCTATCACGACACCGACGGCGACAAGCTGAACGACAGCTATGCGACCTACCGCGATGACGATGGAGACGGCGTGTACGACAACTACGAGTTTTCTGAGCTGTCGAGCACGCCCGACAATGCAGTGCACAGCAGCAAGATCGCGCAGAGCACCCAGCAGGGGCTCAGTGGTAAATCGTACAAAGTCACTTGCACCGTTGCCGACACCAAGCTGGTGAACCGACTGGGGGAGATCAGCCTGTTGGTGCAGATCGAGGGCGCCGAGGGAAACGTCGACTGGGTGGATTTCGGGTCCAGCGGAACGACCCTGCAACTGTTTAAAGGCGACAAATTCACCGCGTTTGGTCCAGTCGCCAAACGAGGAGACAAGAATGTTCTGGTCGCAACAACCTTGGAACAGGATGGAAAGCAACGAAAAATCGAACGTACAGGTCGTCGCTACCGCGGAACGATTGAGTCAACCCGAACCGCGAAGGTGAAAGGCGAGGAGCATTTGGTCGTGAAAATCAAGACCGAAAACGGGAAGAAGTTGACCGTCGACATGGGAGACCCGGCCTCGGCAAAGGACGCCGAAAAAGGCAGTGAAATCACGGTCGCCGGCGTGCCGGTGAAGATCGGTGATCGCGTGATCTTGATCGCCGACCAATCGCAAAACTAGTCCGTCGATTCCGACGGCGTCACGGGCTTTTGATTTAATCAGCCGTTTGGCGCGAGCCCAATGCCACCTATTCTGGACCCTATCGGGTGGCGCGGTCCCAAAAACCCGGTTTTGGCACGATTTTTGCGCCTGGCAGGTAAGTTTACACTTACTGCCTTTCTGACTGGGAATCGCCATGGTCGACCCGACGACACTCGGTGCCGATGAAGAGTCTCGCTTTGGCAAAGCCAAAGCGTTGCTGGCTGAGCTTCTTGAATTACCCAAACTACAACGGGTCTTTGAAGATCACGATTGTGCCAACGCGCGGATGGTCTATACGCAGGCCCCGACCCTCTGGCTACTCGTTTTACAACGGCTCGAAGGAGGCATCTCACTAACCGATGCCGTCGCAGATTTGCTCAAAAATCATACGGATATTTTGCCTGACAATCGAAGGGTTCAAGAGAATCGCCTTTCCGAAAACAATTCGGCCTACAACGCCGCCAGAAAAAGGATTCCGCTCGCTGTCGTGGAAGAGTTTTCCCATCGAATCTGCGATCACCTTGCTTCCCGCGCTCCCAAAGCCTTTCTCGATCGACGTGTATTCATTATCGATGGGACGACGATCACGCTTCCTCCGACCGAAGCACTTCAGAAAGCGTTCCCGCCGGCGTCCAACCAACACGGAGAGACGGTTTGGCCTATTGCGAGATTGCTGGTCGCAAATGAAATGCAGACCGGGTGCGCGTTGTTGCCGCAAGTCGATCCGATGTACGGAGCGGACAACAAAAGTGAACTTGAGCAAGCCAAGCCGATTATTGAACGACTCCCGAAACGCTCGATCGTTCTGGCTGATAGCGGTTTTGGGATTTTTAATGTCGCCCACCACTGCCAATTACATCATCAAGACTTCGTGCTGCGGCTGACCAAACAGCGATTCAGGTCGTACCGCAAGTCGGCTACGTTGGTCGACCAAGGGGACGGGTACAAGACGTTTCACTTGATTTGGCGGCCGACACCGAAGGACCGCCGAACCAATCTCGATCTTAGTAAAGACACGTCTATCGAAGTCTTTCTCCACCAAATTGAACTTGAAAATGGAGACACGCTGGAGATCGTGACGAGCCTTGAGACGGACGCTCACTCGGCCGCTGCCCTGTACGTTCGTCGCTACGATGTGGAGTTCGATATCCGCGATGTCAAAGTGACGATGGACACAGAAAACATTCGCGCCAAGAGTGTCGACACGGTGATGAAGGAGCTAATGGGATCGATCATCGCTTATAATCTTGTCGCTCAGCTACGCAAACAAGCAGCGAAATTGATTCGAGTTGACCCTCGCGAGCTCAGCTTCACGGGAGTTTGGACGACGTTCAAGCATCATCTGCTACGTGAAAAGCTTACGACCCTGGAGGAATGGAGGCTGGCTTATCACGGCGCTTTGGTGAGCGCAGCGGGCCGCAAACTTCCCAATCGAAAATTGCCTCGCAGCTACCCACGCATAGCCCACCCGCGGCGCCAAAAGACAACGAAATTCCAGAAGTCACTTCGAAGAAAAAAACAGCAGCCCGATGATATACCACCCGAATGACCACAAAGTAGGTGGCATTGGGCGCGAGCCTGCGGGTGCCGGTGAGTAACTGACATGATGAATGCCCGAACGCTTGCGCGCTCGCGACTAATCCCACGTACGATCGGCTTAAATCAACAGGTCGGTTAGCCACCGGAATGGAAAGACCTCGATCACGGAGGCCTGAAAGGCCGGCACAATCGGTCTCATGAGCTGCGGGTACCGCTAAAAGCTGGGGAATTGTGTCGGCCCGCTGGACGTCAATTGTATTACTGAGCGGCTTTTGGGCAAGCACCGCTCTGCGGTGCACACAGCAGAGCGGTGCCACAACAAAGCCCGGAGTCGCGAAGCGCACTCCGGGTGGGGGCGCAAAGGACAGGGGAACCCCAGCGGGGTTCAACAAACGGCGCGGCACAATCCGGGGTGCGCAAACGGCGGCGTGAATCGGGCGAACCGTGTTGCTCTGTTCAACCCCGTTGGGGTTGGCGGCCTGTTGGCGACCGGAACTTGGGGTGCGCGGGCGCGACCCCAAGCTTTGATGTGGCACGCCGCTGGCGTGCGGGCCGCAGGAGCGGTTGCCGCTCGCGAGTCGTTCCCACAACGCGGTTGCCGTGCATTTTTTTGTGATTGCAAACAGAGCGTCTCAGTTCGATGACTGAGCCATGGCTTCGTCGAACCGCTGATCGAATTGTGCGAACAGTTGCAAGGTTTCGGGACGGTCGAGGACGGCTTGGACCTCGTTTGCTCCGATATCAACTTCGGTTTCGGACTCGAGTTCCTTTGCGGTTGCGTCTTCGCTCTCAAGGACTCGCTTGGCACTTTTCATCGCCGCGGCCTTCCATCCTCCCACGCCGGACAGTGTGTCGCTGATGGTCGCCTTGATCACTTGGAAATCCATCCGCTTGAAGGATTGCTCGAATGCGGCGTGCATTCGGGTCGCCTGATCGGCGCGACCGCTCAGCTGCTCGTGTTTCAGGTATCTCTCGAGCGTCCGGCCCAGCAGCACGGTTCGCATGATTTCCAGGGGCACGCCGCGCACCGACGTCGCGATCGAGACGGCTTTGCGAACCGGAAATAGCAGTAGTTTGACGGGGACCTTGGCGGCCTGGGAGATCGCTCCAGAGAACCAACCGCGGTCGTTGTCGTAAAACGGTTCCAGGTCATCGAGCATTGCCTCTTGTTCGTAGGCGGCAAGTGTGCGCGAGACGACAAAGCGACGACACCGATTGCGAACGAGGTCATCGACAAAGGGGACGGGAATGAATCGTGACGCGGCGGAAACGATGCCCGCGGCGACCCATTGATGCGTAAGCCATGCCTTGGTCATGTTGTGTGTCAATTTGGGGTATTGCCGTTTACGCGGTCGAGACAGCAGGGTTCTGGTCCGCGGGCAGGCCGCCGTCGACTGCGTTTGCCCAAACGTTTTTCTCCAGCAGCGTCGCATTGCCTGTCAGCGTGCTGAACGCCACGTCCGCGGCATCGCGGCCAACCCCGATGCGGACCAATCCAACAGTGGATGCCAACTTGGTCGGGTCGAATAGGTACCACTGGCCTCCCAGATAGGCTTCCATGAACCCATGGTAGTCGGCAGGTTGCAGATCGACTGCGTACCCGGAAACATATCGAGCTGGGATTCCGATGCCACGGCACAGCGTGATGGCAAGGTGCGCGTAATCGCGACAGACGCCTGTCCGTTGCGTCAAGACGTCGGACGCAGTGGTCGTCGCAGTCGTGCTTCCGGGGGTGTAAGACAGATGATGATTGACCCAGTCACAGATCGCTTGGACACGGCTGAAGCCTGGATTCAGTTGGCCAAACTCATCAAACGCGAACTTCGCCAATGCGTCGCTTTCGCAGTAGCGGCTCGGGTTCATGTAGGTCAAGACTTCCGGTGGCATTTCCGCTGCCGGTGTTTCGCCGACGTCGTGAGGCTGGTCAAGTTCTGGGGTCAAGTCCGCGGTCGCTTGATAGGAAATCGACAGCCGACATGGCTCGACGACCACGCGATGAAGCCGGTTGCCTTCCAAGCCGACCTGACATTGTTCGACGTTGACCATTGGGTCGAGCTGCAAGCTCTCATTGGCAATCACTTGATGCGGTGTCGATGTCGCAGCAATCTTGAGCAGAAAAATGGTTGTTTGACGGACGTCGTAAACGAGCGTGCTACCGATCTGGATTTGAGTCATTGGTGGTCCTGTTATTTCGTCGCCGACCGAGGGAGCCTGTAAACGGTTTGTCAGGAAGGTCAACGCGTGTGAGATCTTGTGGTTCGGTCGTCGGTCGAGATGGACCTGATGGCGACGCAGGCTGTTGCTGCACGTTTTGCGCCAAACCAACAGCCAGACTTTCCGTCAGCAGCGGAGTCTCGCGACGGAGGCGACGCCGTTGTACGGTCAGTCTGTGGTGGGAACCGGTGAGAGCTTTAGGCCTTGTTTGGTCGCTCGCTCGGCCCACCGTTCCCGTGCAACCTTCTGCATATCCACCGCAGCGTCCTGTTCGTCAACGATTTCCATGCCCAGCAACGTTTCGACGACATCCTCCAGGGTCACGACGCCTTCCATTCCGCCGTAATCATCCACGACAAGGGCGATGTGGGCACGATTGTCGAGTAACTGGTCAAACGCCTCGGCAATCGACGTCTCCTCTTTCACCGTCTCAAGTTCACGGATGAAATCGGTGAGGGGGCGATCAAATTCGTCTGCCGCGATCGCACTCAATAGATCAGTCTTCAACACAAATCCCGAGACGTGGTCGCGGCGGTCGGTAAACAACGGGATTCGTGAAACGGGAAGCTTGTCGATTTCGTCGGAAATTTCTCCCAGCGTTTTGGATTCTTGCAGCGCGATGACCACGGTGCGCGGTGTCATCACGTCGGCAACCGTGAACGAATCGAGTTTCAGCAAATTACGCATGATCTTTGATTCGCGCTTCTTCAATAGCCCTTCATTCGTACCAAGCTCCGCGATCGCCGAAATCTCTGCACGAGTCACCAGTTTCTGTTTCTCGTCTCCCGCGATCAGCTTCGTCAACAGCTCGGATAGCCATACCAGGGGAAGCATCAGGTAGATCAGGCCTTGGACAAAAATCGCGACGATTCCGGCAAGCCGTCGCCAATGCAGCGCCCCGATGGTCTTGGGGATGATTTCGCTGAGCACCAGGATCAGCAGTGTCAGTACGGCACTGGTCACCCCGACGTAGGCGTCGCCATAGACCTTCGCCGCTTGGGCACCCACGCCAGCGGCGCCCACGGTATGGGCAATCGTGTTCAGGCTAAGGATCGCGGACAGCGGTCGATCGATATTCGTTTTCAGGTCGATGATGCGTTTCGCGGACCTGGACGGATCCTGCTTGCGCTCTGCGATATAGCTGGGCGTGATCGAAAGCAGCACCGCTTCGGCAATCGAACAAAGGAACGAGAACCCGATGGCGATCAGGAGATAAATGATGAGAAGTACAAGGTCCACGACAATTTCCCCGAAAGACGCGATTGAACAGGCGAAGCATGAGAAGTGCAAGCAAACACCATGCCGTCGCCGCAAACTCCCTGAGTGGCGAGACGACGAGGCGGGTGAGGTCTGCAGGGTCGACGGGGGGCAAGAACTCGGCGTTACGTCGCTTCCACTTCTCCCTGCGACTCGGTTCCGGTTTCGATCCGGTTGCGGTCGGCGTCTTCGATTAAGTCAGAGATCTGTTGGAACAGCTTCTCAAAATCGACCGGCTTGGGGTGAAACGCATCGCAACCGGCCGCGATCGCGCGCGATTCATCGCCCGGTAACGCGTAAGCGGTCAGAGCAATCACCGGAATTCGGTTGGCAGCGTCTGCCGCTCGGATCTGCATCGTTGCCTCCAGGCCGTCCAACTCGGGCATGTTGACATCCATCAAAATGAGCGATGGGTCCGACTGCGCCGTGGCCAGGATGGCTTCCAGCCCGTTGGTCGCTGTGACAACGGCATATCCGTGTTTCTGCAATTTCAGAGTCATCATCTCACGAATGTCGTCGTGATCGTCGACGATAAGGATTGTCTTCATGATCGGGCCTGTTGATGAGGGCAATGGGTTAAGGAGCTAACGATGCGATTGGCCATTCCTCCCGTGCTGGACGCCTAAACCAAGGTCACGGAGTCGCGGCGGCTCAGGATGGAGTCTATTTTGGAGCGAGTCTGGGAATACGATGTCGCCATTCCGGTCGCGCCAGCCTTTCGGAACTTGATGAACAGCTTGTCAAAATTTTTGAATTTGCCGAGGCATGAAACCAAGATTGGGCCGGTGTAGCCCTCGTTGCGAACGGACCGGCACAAATACCTCGCTTGGACGAACCCGCCTTTGGGAAGCACCACAATGACGACCATGGATGGATCGCGTCGCGCAATCTCTTGTCCGACCTGTTGGGGGAGGATGTCGTCGTCGATGCTATCGAGGTTAAAAAGACCAACTCCGCCGATGCGAAGTAGATTTAAGACAAGCAATTCACTGAAGTGGTGCGATGTGCATCCGATGATGTTCGGGACGTCGACTGCACTTGCGACATCGATCTCATGATCCGACGGCTCGTCACTCGGGGCGACGCACCGATCAAGTTCCGCAATCAATCCGCCGGCCATGGCGAGCAAGCGGTTGGCGTCGACATCGGTCAAGTGTTCTTCGTCGTGGTCTCTGCGGATGCGTTTGATCATCGGGATCAAGAATTCATCACACGTTGACTCCAGAGTGTTTTCACGCGTGTGTTCATTCAACATCTCCTTGGCACGGTGTTCGTCGCCAGCCAGCAAGCGTTGGTACAGGCGCATCGACGGTTTGATCGCAACCTCTTCGCTCAGCAGTGTCGAGAGAACCTTAAAACGTGGGACGTAGCGGCCCAGCACCACCAAGCAAACGGTCAGCGGCGTCGAAAGCAGCAAGCCGACTGGCCCCCAGAGCCAGCCCCAGAAGACTGCCGCCACGATCACCGCCACGGCTGAAATGCCGGTGCTGGTCCCGTACAGCCACGGCTCGAGAACGTTGTTGCTGACCAGTTCCATCGTGATGATGAGTGCAAGCACCGCCAACGCGACCCCGTAGCCCGGAAAGACCGATAGCGCAAGCGCCAGCGGAAAAACCGCGGCCGCGGTTGGGCCGAGATAGGGCACGAAACGCAGGCAAGTTGCCAGAACGCCCCAAAGGATCGCGTTAGGAAAGCTGCCGGCCTCGGTCATCGTGACGCCAATGACGGTGAGCCCGAGCGTCAGCACGAACCCGTACGAGGCGTTGATGATGGACTGGGCCATCAGGTAGCGACTGATGCGGCTCGCGGCTTCGTCCAGTGCTTCGGTCGTCGTAACGTAGTTTCCTTGGCTGACGACGTAAATGATTCGATCACGCAAGTCCTCGCGATGGACCAACATGAATAGCGCAAAGACGCTCACCAAACCGGCCGTCGCAAGGGGGCTCAGCACGGTTCCGGCCGTTGTCGCCCAGGAAGCAAGCGGAAGGTCTGATTGAACCTCTTTGACGTACAGCGGCGCCTTGGCGGAGGTGCCATCATGGGTGATGTCTTCGGCGTTCTTGGCCGGACCAGGTAGCAGCGTTTCCCAAAAAGAGCCTTCATCCGACGGCTCACCCACGCCGTTTTCACTCTCCTCGATCGCTTCGGTCACTTCCTCGGCGAGGTCTCCCAGCGACCCGCTCACCCCGGTCGTCATCCCGCCAAGACTCCTGGCTTTGGCGACCAGTTCGTGTTTGTGTTTGGGGAGATCACCGACTAGTGAGGTCAGTTCCCGAGCGATCAAGGTGAATCCGCTCGCGAGCAGGATAAAGGCCAACGCAGCGGTCGTCACAACCGCCGCGATGTTTGGGATGCCCGCACGTTCGAGTCGATTGACGATGGGGCTGAGCAAGAACGAAAGCAGTAATCCGAGTGCCAGTGGAATGAAGACATCGCGGGCAAAGTACAGTGCCGCGACGATTAAAACCGTCGCGAGCAACTGTGCGACCGACGCAAGGGTTGCGAGATCGGATTTACGGTTTGCCATTCACGATGTCATGTCTGCTAGAGTTCTCACGTGGTGCCGATCGAGGCGGGGCTCAAACGGCAGGTCCGCGTCGTCCCATGACCAGTCCAATGATGAACAGGACCAGGAACACGACGAACAAAATTTTTGCGATCGTAGCAGCGGTTCCGGCAACGACGCCAAAGCCGAGCACACCAGCGATCAAAGCGATAATCAAAAAGGTTAAAGCCCAGCCTAACATGGCATTCTCCAAGGGTTGAATGGTTTGCCTCGTGGCCGTGAACGTCACCGCCGTGCGAGGACTTTCCCCTCAATGCGATTGTCGTGCCAAAGGTAATTGCAGCGAATTTCGTGGCGTAAATCACCGTTGCCAGACGGTGCGCTGGACGTTTCGCGACCAGGATGGCCGTGAAACGGACAGCGGCAGCCCGTCGCTGCGCGTGTTCTCTGCAAGCTCGCCCCCGATGATGACCTGCTGTCGCGCCTGTTCCAAAGAACGGGAGCAAGTCAACCGAGCGTGGCGTTGCGTTTCGTGATTCGATGGATGCGATGTAGAATCAATAGCGAGACGGAGTTCAGGCACCGCCGGGAACCGTTGTCTTACACAGGGAGAGTCAGGTGAAGAAAATTGCAGTGACGTCGGCCAGTGGCCAGCTCGGTTCGGAAATCGTCAAAGCGACGATCGAACGGGTCGGCAAGGAAAATGTGGTTGGTCTCGCCCGAACACCTCAAAAAGCCCAGACACTGGGTGTCGACATCCGGCCCGGTGATTACGGATCGCCAACGGAGCTCGAACACTCGCTGCAAGGGATCGACGCCGTCTTGCTGGTGTCCGGAATGGACACCCCCGACAATCGGATCGGCCAGCACCGCAACGTGATCGAAGCGGCGAAGTCGGCTGGGGTGACCAAGATGGTTTACACCAGTATCCAAGGAGCCGAAGAAAACACCGCATTCTCGCCGATCGTGCAAAGCAATCGGCAAACCGAACAAGACGTCCGCGACAGTGGTCTGGAGTGGGTGATCGGCCGTAACGGAATCTACATCGAGCCCGACGTCGAGTACATCGAAACCTACAAGCAACGGGGGGAAATCGCGAACTGCGCCGGCGACGGACTGTGCGGCTACACGACACGCAGCGAACTGGCGTTCGCCTACTCGCGGATGCTGACCGAGCCGAAACACAACGGTCAAACTTACAACTTGCACGGTGAAGCGATCACACAAGCGACATTGGCCGACTACCTCAACAGCGCATTCGGCACCGACTTGAACTACCGCGAGATGTCGGTTGCCGAATATCGAGCCGATCGTGTCGCAGATCTCGGCGAGTTCCTGGGCAACATCATCGCGGGAATCTACGAAGGAATCCGCAATGGGGCCGCCGATAACGAAAGTCAATTCGAGACAGCCGCCGGTCGTCCCCACCAAAGTTGGCGAGAGTACTTCCGAGGACTTTCCGGCACAACGCATCGACAGCGGCGAGGCCATGGGGGTGGCGGATCTGCGCCCAAGTGATGCTCGTCGCCTCGGCTCGCCAGCGTACGGCGTTTCGCGTCGAGCCCGGATCGTCTCGCAATGCGTCTGCAGCAACTCTCGTCACAGCGACGGAACGGCGTTTGCTGTGAACTGGTAAAGTGGGGCCAAGGGGGCCTTCGATTCAGGCCTTCGATTCAGTCAGGCCGACGAGATTTCAGGTAGGATGGTGCCGATGAGCAATGAAACGATCGGCAACGATTCAAATCTACGCTTCGGCCTGGAACACTTCCCGTGGCTTGACCCCTTCGTCCCAAATCGTTGGTGGCGTGGTGGTTGGCTTCAGACGCTGTCCATCAAAGCGGTTCGAACAGACTTGGACACGGACCGATGGCCCGGTAGCGTCCAGTTCGATATCGTCGGAGATCAGACACCACCGGACGTGCTGAGTGGCTATTATTTGCCGGCCCAGGGCCCTGGCTCCGACCGGCCGCTGGTGGTGATCGTCCATGGGATGGGCGGTCACGCCCGTAGCGGCTACATGCTCAGCATGGCCGAGCGATTGCTTGAAGCCGGTTTTCCGGTCGTCCTATGGAACAACCGCGGCGCAGGGGATTCGGCGCAAAGCTGTCGACGATTCCACCATCCCGGGTTCACCGATGATTTGAGTGACTTGTGCGAGTATTTGCGAACCGACCGGTCGACTTGGTGTGAACACGGTTTGGCGGCGGTCGCGTTTTCGCTCGGCGGCAACGTGTTGTTGCGGTATCTCGCGGAGACCGGAGACGATTCACCATTTTCGATCGCCGCCGGTATCTCTACACCCCACGACGATCGCACCAAAATTAGGCTGCAAACAGGAGTTTCTCGAGGAATTCGCTGTTCCAGCCAGCGATTTTTCGCTTCCGCCTGAGGCTCTTCTTCCGAGTGTCTCGCTTGAGAAGCGTCGTCACAAACCGACGAGCAAAGCTCATGTTCGATGTCGCGTTCTTGGTTCGGAGCCGACTGGAGTCCTCATGAAACACGACATCGAGGACCCAGTGCATGCTCTCTATACTCCAATGGCTACGAGCACAATTTGAGAATTCATGCACCCGCGCCGGTCGGCTCGAAATGTAGTAGCGAACATCGCTTGATTGCCGGTCACCACGAGTCGTGCAAGTATTCGCTTGGCAGATACTTTTTGCTCCTTTCCACTGGTCGGTCAGTTCGCGAAGTGCTTTTGGAATTGGGCAGGTCGCATAGAAGCGTTCCTCTTCACGCGCGGCCTGCTTTCCTGTGGTCGTCATTGCCCGAACACCGTGGGCTGTGAGCCCATCGTTATGGGCCATCTCAAAGTGATCGGCGATGGCAGCACAGAGCTTGGGATGGTTGTCTTTGACAGCGAACAGATAGTCGCCACCTCCCTCGACGATCTTTTCAGCAATCGACTTTTGGCATCCCATGGCATCGAGCGTCACGATCGAATTGCGTAAGTCGATTAGATCGAGCAATTCGGGAATTGCCGTGATTTCGTTGGACTTTGAGTCGACCTCGGTTTGCCCAAGCGTGACACCATTTGCGGTCGCCCAGGCACTGACGATATGAATCGCATCAGATTTCTCCGCATCGGTATAGGATCCGCGCACCGTCTTGCCATCGATCGCAACGTGAACGGGACGATTGTCGTCCTTGCTGGCGTGATCCCAATTAATCTCGCAGAGATGAGCGTGCCATTGAAGCAGCGCCTTCTGAAACTCGGCTGGTTTGATCAGGGACAACACTCGCGTGATGGTATCGTGAGACGGAATGCCGGCATCAAAGTCGGCGAATTTGGATAGCCAATCCAGTTTCTCACCACCGAAGCTTTCGATCTCATCAGGTCCGTCCGCGCCTGCGATGACCGCCGAGACAACCAAAAACAGAATCGAGTTAAGTGGATGGATTGTCCGGCCTGCGACTCGCGGGTCGCCGACCTGATCAAAACACTCGTGAAACACATCGATTTGGGAAGCCATTGCCATCTCCATAACAGGGCAGTGAAAAACCAGTCTGGCTGAATTTATTGGCAGAGGGGTTCACTGAGGCAAGGCTTCGACGAATACTGAAACCAGATTTTGGTGCGATCGTCGTGCTCTACACCCCTGGACATGCACACGACGTCACAAAACTTGCGACGTGGTGCCAACCGCTTGTTCGATCGCTACCTGTTGCATCGCCAGCGAAAAGAACTTCTTCGTGAAGGGAGCGACCTTTGCGACGAGGAGCGGCAGGTGATCCAATCGGCCCGTTCCGTTTGGGACTTGGACGATCGGTTTACCGCGCCGCGGTTCGATTATGAAAACGCGGAAGAGTTCTATCGCGAAAATTCTGCGATTTATGTCCTTGATGAAATCTCAATCCCAACGTTGTTGTTTCATGCGATGGACGATCCGGTGGTCGATGACGACGTGTTTCGCGATCGAGATTGGTCGGCGGAAGGACCGCTCTTCCCCGCGCTTGCCCAGTCGGGCGGCCACACGGGGTTCCTCGATCAGGATGGCCAGCGATGGCATGAACGGGCAATCGTGAACTTTTTCACCCACGTCGACCACTGATCGCGGCGAAACGCTTCCCCCAATCTGATTTCAGGATGCGCAGATGGCTTGGAAAGACTGGTACGACTCACTGGCCAAACCTTCGTGGACGCCCGAACCAGCAACCATCGGTCTGATCTGGCAGATCCTCTATCCAATCATCTTGCTCACGTTTACCTTCGTGTTCGTACAAGCTGTTCGGAAAAAAGTTCCATGGAAGGTGGCGTTGCCGTTTGCCATCAATCTGGTTGCCAACCTGGTCTTCACGGCCATCCAATTCGGGCTGCGAAACCTACCGTTGGCCGCACTCGACATCCTGATCGTCTGGGCGACGATCATCTGGATGATGGTGGCGGTGTGGAAACACTACCGGTGGGTTGCCGCGGCACAGTTGCCGTATTTCGTCTGGGTCTCGATTGCGACCGTGCTGCAACTGTCGATCACATGGTGGAACCTCGACCGATGACCCGGTGACTGCGTCAAAGGCTGATGCGGCAGCGAAGGGACCGGGCAAGCGGCCTGTCGATTTAAGCCCGCATGCGTAAGCAAGGGGCCACACGGCGCAACTCGCTCACGCGTCGCGCTGAACATCATCGCGTTGATTTCGGCACATCGATTAAATCGACAGGCCGCAAGCCGGGTGTCGTCATTCTCGGCAATAGGACAACGCCAACAGCGAGTATGCGGTGACAAGGTTTCGGTTGCCTTCCATCCACCGATCACTGGATCGATTGACCCATGACCCGTCGTCTTGTTGGGCGTCGGTCAACGTCACGACCAATTCACGATTCCACACATGATTGTTGCCGTCGGCGTCGGTTAGCACGCGGAGCTTGGCGGCGCCAAGTGCTTTGGCGAAGGTGTGGTAGTAATAATACAGCCCGGCCTGTCCCATTCCCGGATTTTCGGTCAGTGAATAGTGGTCCTGGATAAAGTTCATGGCGGCGATCACACGCGGATCGGATTCCGTTAGCCCGGCATGGATCAGGCTTTTGAAACCCGCGTAGGTGATCGATCCGTAGCTGCGAAGTCCGCCGCCACCGTCGCGCGTGTCCCCTCCGACCACTTTGGTTTCACCGCCGGCGGCAGGGGTGTAATAGAACCCGCCATCACCTTCGGACGCGGCGTGCGGCAAATCATTTCCGTGGCCGGCCAGGTTTTGTGATCTTGAGACGAAGATCAACGCCTTTTTGATCGCTTCGTCGTTGGCATCGTTGCCCAAGTCCCGCAGTGCATCGATCATGAACGACGTGTTGGAGAGATCGGGGCGGGAGTGGCTGCCGTATCCGGCTCCGCCGTAGGCCGGGTCCGCGGGCGTGAGGCCCTCGCCTTCGTCCCACTGAATCTCTTTCAAAAACGCTTCGGCTCGTTTGAGCTGGCTGTCAAAGCGATCGTCGCGGTTGGCCGCGACCAGTGCCCCAACGGCGACCGACGTTTCATAGTTCCGGTGCCTGGACCCTTTCACATAAATTCCGCCATCGGGCTGGACGTTATCCAGGATCACCTGCAACGCCTTCTTCACCGCTGGCGAATCAACTTCGGTCGGACGGTTTTCCAGAATCGCGCGGACACACAATCCGGTGACGGCGACACCGCTTTCGGGGCTAAAGGATCCGTCGGCGGATTGTCCTCGGTTCTTCAAAAAGCTGATCCCCAACGATACCGCTTCGTCAATCGCGGCATTCGTTTGTCCGGGTGACTGTGGTGCGTTCGCTTTCGCTGGACCGTCCTGGCCGATCGCAAGGACCACCAATCCGACGGCAAGGAGCACACCCGCCACGCGGGTCGAAACACGTTTGGTACCGAAGCTGAGGAGTCGATCAAATTGCACGAAAGTTTTCCTGGCTGAGAATGGATTGGGTGAAGAAGGTCGTTTGACACATCGGTATTCGCCAAGGAGCGCCTGCCCTGGCAAGGAGCGCCGTGAGGAGGCAAAAAACATACCAACCCAAGGCGAGCGATTTTTGTGCGTGAAAACGCAGTCATTGAAGACGCGGCGGCAGAATATCCGCCGTCGCCGATGGATTTCCCGCCGCGCCAATTCCCGGAGCCGGATTGGGGGCCGAGTTCGAGCGATCGCCAGTGGGCGACTTCGCAACGAGCGGTCAATGACCGTCTATACTGTCCCCTGCTGCGTCGCTGCCCTCGCCAGACGGCGGAACGTCCACGCGACGACATTGATTTTCCGTCCGTCGCTTGCCCACCTACCGCAACAGCCCCACCTACCACAACGGTTTTGAGCAGCACCGACTCGGCCGACGTCGATGGATACGTGAATCGAGAGAGATTGCATGAAGGGTCGAATGAATACGTTCGCGCACGATGTGCACGCGAGTGAAGGTCGCTGGATCAGTTCACTTGCGAGTCGTGGTTTTGACGGTGTGCATGTGAAATTGGTTGAACGAGTGACGGTGCGTTTTCTTCTGGTTGTCATTGCATCCGCTTCCGTTTCCATGTCAGCGTTGGCGTCCGCCACGGAACCCTTTGAGGCGTTTCTGGAAAAACATTGCGTCGGCTGCCATGGCTCACAGGAGGAAGAAGGCGACCTGCGGATCGACCGACTGTCGCGAGATTTCAAGGCTGGCCTGGACTCACACCATTGGGCCGAAGCGCTCGACAAGGTCAACAGTGGCGAAATGCCTCCGAAGGATCAGCCGCAGCCGACTCAGGATGAGATCGCGGCGTTCGTGACGAGTCTCGACGCTCGGCTCAAGGACGGCCGCGCGGCGCGGATGGCGGCCCGGCCGGCGGTGGCGCACTATCGACTCAGCCGCAAAGAATACCAGAACACGGTCTATGACTTGCTCGGGGTGCGCTACGATCCATTCATGCCGGGGGAGTTGAACGAGGACACGCTGTGGCGAGGTTTTGAGCGCATCGGGTCGGAGCTTTCGCTGTCGCCGTCGCATGTCGACCGCTACTACCGCGCGGCGGACATCGTGCTCGATCGAGCTTTCTCTGCCACATCCGCCGACGCTCGCATCGTCCGCAAAACGGCAGCGGAGTTGCGTTACGGCGGCGGGAAGATCCAGCAGGAAACGCTCGACCGGTTTGGGATCAAGCGGCCGCTGCGTTTTTTGCTGTTCCCCGGCCGGGTTCAGAATGCGCTCTCGTCCAATTGGTTTGGAAAGACCGGTCCGGAACACAGCGGGCTTTATCGCATGCGGCTGCAAGCCAGCGGAATCCGTCCGCCCGGCGGCCAGCCGGCTCATCTGAGCATTGGCACGCGAACCGGCGAGGAGACCGTCGACGGTCTGATCGAATTTGACATCACGGCACCAGAGGACGGTCCGCAGGTCTATGAGTTCGAGGTGTTTCTCGAAATGCCGACGACGCTGCATTTCTGCGTGGTCGCCACCGATGGGGTGGACCGCAGGGGCGGTGCCGCCTTCCGAAATGCGATCGCCAGTCGGTCGTACATATTTACGCATAGCAGCGAGACTATTCTTCTGAATCCGAACGCCCCGCAGATGTTCGATGACAAAGGCAACGGCATCTTCTCCACCGTGTTGCTCGATTGGATTGAGTGGGAAGGACCGCTGCAAACCGAGGCGGAACGCTCTCGGCGCGAGGGCGTGCTGCCGCCTGATGATGCCGCTGACGAAGTTGTCCCGGAGCATTTGCGGCGATTCGCCGAACGTGCTTGGCGGCGCCCGGTGATGATGGACGAACTGGAGCACTATCTGCAATCGTTCCGCGTCGAGCGCGAGGCGGGCGAAACGGCGGCCGAGGCCTTTCGGATCGCGATGCAGGGCGTGCTGACCTCCCGAAATTTCGTCTATCTCGTCGAAGGTGACCCCGAGCCCCGTGAACGCCTCACGGACTGGGAACTCGCTTCGCGGCTTTCGTATTTTCTCTGGAGTTCGATGCCCGACGATGGCCTCTTCACCGCCGCCATCAGCGGCCAATTGATTGGCGCGGGGCTGGGGACCGAAGTGGACCGCATGCTGACGGACGACCGCATTGAGCGCTTCATCGATGACTTCTCACGGCAGTGGTTGCAGCTTCACCGTGTCGGTATGTTCCCGCCCGACAAACAACTCTACCCCGGCTACGACGACTGGCTCGAGGCGAGCATGCGGGCCGAGCCGGTCGAGTATTTCCGCGAGATGTTCGCGACAAACCAGCCCATTGACGGTTTTCTTCGTTCCGACTGGACGATGGCCAACGCCCGGCTCTGTGATTTCTACGGGCTGCCGGAACCGACCCACAGCGGCTTCCAACGCGTCTCGCTGACGCCGGACGACCATCGCGGCGGTCTGCTCACGATGGGCGCGGTGCTCGGGTTAACGTCCGACGGAACCCGCCACCGACCGGTGCATCGCGGCGTCTGGGTCAGCGAAGCGATCTTCAACAAAACCCCGCCGCCACCTCCGGCCAACGTCGATCCGATCGAACCGAATCCGCCGCAGAGTCCCAAGGCGACGGTCCGTCAGAAGCTTGCCGCGCATGCTCAGAATGCGAGTTGTGCCGCCTGTCACCGAGGCATTGATCCGCTCGGTTTCGCCTTCGACCAGTATGACGCCATCGGCCAATGGAGGACGCACGAACGCGTTGCAGCGGGGACCGGAGACGATCCATCGGTGGATGCCTCGGGCGTCATGCCCGACGGCCGCCCGTTCACCGACTCGGTCGAGTTCAAACGGCTGCTGTTGGAAGACCGCGACAAGGTCGCACGGGCCTTCATCGAACACCTCTGCACCTACGCCCTCCGCCGCGTGCTCACCGTCGATGATCAAGATGACCTCCACGCGATTGAAAACGAAGCGAAGAAGAACGACTATCGAATTCGAGACATCGTCCGCGCGGTGGCTCTGTCGGAACTGATGAGGAAGAGGTGAAGGGAGCTGTTAGCAATTAGCTGTTAGCTGTTAGCTGTTAGCTATTAGCCAGACAACACGATTTGCTGACCACTGACCACTGACCACTGACCACTAACCACTAACCACTAACCGCCATGTCCCATTTTCTCTCGCAGTCCTGGCTCATCGACCGCCGGCATGCGCTACGTGCCTTGGGCACTTGCATTTCACTGCCATTGCTGGAATGCATGGTCCCGTTGCATGCGGCCGAGCAAGCTTCCGCATCGCCGCGACGCAGTGCGTTCATCTACCTCGCCAACGGTGTTCATTCGCTGAATTATCAAATCACCACGCCGGGCGCAGATTACCAGTTCTCCCAGTCGCTCAAGCCGTTGGAGAAACATCGCGACATCATCACGCCCATCAGCGGCTTGCATCACCCGGGAAGTCTCAGCCACCACCACAACTGCATCAAGATCTGGCTGACCGGTGGAAAGCTCGGCCCCTCGGACCGCAACACCATCTCGGTGGACCAGAAGATGGCCGAAGTCACGGCTCCACACACCCGTTACCCATCGATGGAAATTGCCATCACGCAGGAGTCGCTGTCCTGGACGGCCGACGGCGTTCAACTTCCTCCGATGCGTCGTTGTAGTGAGATCTTCGCGTCGCTGTTCGAGGAACCCAAAGGCGGCATCGCAGCTCAGCGAAGGGCTCTGCGTCGCAAAGCCAGTGTCCTTGATGACAACCTCGCCGAAGTGCGGCGGCTGGAGCAGAAGATGGGCGCGGCTGACAAGGGGCGGCTCGATCAATACCTCAGTTCGGTCCGAGAGGCAGAGATTCGCACGCGACGGGCCGATGCCTGGCTCGACACGCCGCTGCCCCCGATTTCTGACGCCGACCGCAAACGCACCGACCGCGACATCCCCGACACCCAGGCGGGTGACTATTTCCGCACGGTCTACGACCTGATGGTGTTGGCCTTTCAGACCGATGTAACACGCGTGGCCACTTTCAGCCTGGGTGGCGAAGGCCAGGCGATCGCGATTCCGGAAATCGGCATCACGGAGTCGCGGCATCAACTCAGCCACCACGGCGGCGATGCCGGCTACATCGAAAAACTCACCAACTACGACACCTTCGCCATCGAGCAGTACAGCTATTTCCTCTCGCGGTTGCAGGAAACCAAGGACCTCAACGGACGACCGCTACTGGGCTCCACGATGGCGTTGTTCGGCAGCGGCATGTCTTACGGACACAGCCACGGCAATGCCAACTTGCCGCTGGTGCTCGCCGGCGGTTCAGACCTCGGCCTCCAGCACGGCCGCCATCTGGACTTCAATCAGGGCCACTTCAACGGCTATCAACTCGACAAGCCCGGTGAGCACTACGCGCTGTGCAGCCGACCCGCCAACCCGGACGCGCACATGAGCAATCTCCTGTTGATGATGGCACAGCGCATGGGAGTCGAGACGGACACGTTCGGTGACAGCAATTCAGTCATTGAAGTGTGAGGAGCTATTAGCTATTAGCTGTTATCTATTAGCTGTTAGCTTTGAAACTTGAAACTTGAAACTTGAAACTTTCCCCGCTCCCATCGACGAACGGCCAACCGCCACCTGCCAACCGCTATGCCCTCCACCAAGACTCTTAATTCAAGACTGCACCCGGCACTGTGGCTGATCATTGTTTTGACCGCGGGAACAGCCGTCGCAGATGAACCGTTTCGCCCCGCGGTGGGCAAGTTTCCTCCCTTGGAAAAGGCACACGCCTATCGCGGCGAACTGGTGTTCGTGGATCACGTCAATCGCCGCGGCAGCGTTCGTGTGCAAGGGGCTGGCACGTATTTTCGGAACCCGCCGCATCCCTTCGCGATGCTTCCCTACGGTATCGTGAGGTATCACGGCGCACCGGCTGATCTTCGGGACATCCCGCTCGGCACCGTGCTGCACGTCCGGGCATTCCTGCCGCCCGATCCGACGCTCTCCGCCGTTCCGGTGCTTCCGATCGACAACCGAAAGAAAACGGCGGGTTACAGTGGCGCCGGGATCGCACCGGCCGAGAACCATGTCCTGCTGCTCGAAGACGAACTCAGCCACTGCCTTCGCGAGGGACTGGTATGGAAACTGAAAGAGATGGACATCGACAACAACGAGGGGCAGATCGTTGCCCGCCGCGAACCGAAGGAAGGCCGGGACGGCACGCCGAGCGAGGAAACGTTGACGTTTGATGCCGCCACCCGCATCTGGCGTGGCCGCGAATGTCTGGGAGTCAAGGACTTGGTCGCCGCAGGGCTTTGGCCGGCAAGCGGAAAGAAAGTGCTCGGTGACCAGGCCGTACAGCTCGGCATCACTTGGAAACCCACGCCGTCGAGCGTCTTCACCCGGTTCCATGTCTCAGACATCTGGTTGGACGACACCGCGATCGGGCGCGCCGCCGACCAACAGACCGCGACGCACAAGGCCTTCATCCGCAGCCGCTGGATGCCCGCTTGGATTGATGCCGTCGAGTATGGCAAGTTCGGCCGCGCGACCGTGACCGCGACGTTATTCGGCGGTATGGACGCGTCGCTTTACGCCGATTTCCAGAAAGGGAAACAGGCCGCGATGAACGCATCGGAAAACACATTGAAACACGCCGGCGGGAACTACGGACCGGCCCACATGGCGTCGAAAGGCCCCATCCTGGACGTCGTGAAGGCGACGGGCGACGTCCCCCTTGGCAGCAGCGGCATTCAAATTCGCTTCGAGACGGACCTGATCATTGAGGGGATCCGCCCGGGACGAGTCGTTCGCGTCCGTCCGGCGGGTTGGCCCGAGGTGAACCTTCCCCGAGAAGAGTTTCTGGGCGATGGAAGCTTCCGCCACGAAGACCGATTCCCCACCCCGGACATCTTTCCCAAGTACTGACGCGGAGTGGATAGTCGCAGCGAGGCGATCCATGGGGCGTCGGTCTTCCGGATGGGGGCAAAACGATTCGCGGCGGTGATGGTGTGTTCGTTCTCAGGTCGATCAACTTTCGGCCTGGAAGGTGACCGACCGCTTTTTCCTCGGCATCGCGAACCGGCCTGCCGATTTCGACTTTGGCACGGGAATCGCACTTGCATCGGTGAGCATCGAAACATTGGACGCAATCTTTAACCAAAAGCCATCATGCCTACCACGCTCATCACAGGAGCCTCCTCCGGGATCGGCTGGGAACTCACCAAACAATTTGCCGGCGGTGGAGACGACGTCGTACTCGTCGCTCGCAGTGAAGACAAATTGAACGAGTTGGCCAATCAGGTGCGCAACGAGAATGGCGTCAACGCGACCGTCCTTCCGGCGGATCTTGCCAAGCCGGACGCGGTCGATGAACTGTGCCGGCAGCTGAGGGAGCGTTCGATCGAGATCGACACCCTGGTCAACAATGCAGGTTTTGGGGCACTCGGCAAATTCGCAGAGATTCCTGCCGATCGGCAAACCGACATGCTGATGGTGAACGTCGTCGCGCTCACCCGCCTGACCCGGATGTTGCTTCCCGCGATGCTGAAAAACGGTCGCGGCGGCGTCTTGAATGTCGGGTCGATCGCCGCCTATCAAGCTGGACCAAACATGTCCGTCTACTACGCATCCAAGGCCTATGTCCTGTCGTTCACCGAGGGGTTGCGGGAGGAGGTCGCCGGTTCGGGGCTTCACGTCACCTGTTTGGAACCCGGCGCCACCGAGACCGGATTCGGCGAAGACTCCGGCATGGGCAAGCTGGACATGTTCTCTTCGGCAACGATGCCAGCGAAAACCGTCGCCAAGGCTGGCTATGAGGGCTATGTCAACAACGCGGACATTGTCATCCCGGGTTGGAAGAACCGTCTGATGGTGACGTCGACCAGTTTTCTACCGCGCTTCGCAACTCGAAAATTGGTTGCCCGGTTGCAGGGCGCGTGAGACCGCGTGTGTCTCGGTAGCACTTCAGAGAGGCTTTAAAGACTGTCACCCTCGCGGCGGCCGCCGCCTTGGTCGCTGGGGCGGCTGACGATGTTGTTCAAGAAGCTCTGCTCATTGACCAGCTTGCCGGCCAGGATGTCTGCTTCGGTGATCTTTGACAAAAAGATCGTGTGTTGGCCGATCACGCCCCGCCCTTGGTCGTAGACGATGTAGATGGCGCCATCGTTGCCGAGTGTCGCCGATGGATAACTGATCTGACCATCGTCGCACAAAAGCAGTCGATGCGTAAAGGTTTCGCCATCGTCGTCACTCAGGTACGCCGTCATCCGGGTCCGCGCGGTCTTGTGTGTTTCCAGTTCGCGTTCGTTTCCCTGTTCGTCGGTATAGACGTATCGCTTACTGCCGTTTTCCTGTTTCATTTGAACATCGTTGGCGACCAGCAAGACTCGACCTGATGGAAGTGTTTTCAGAATGCATTTGGTATTGATCGAGAACTGCATCGGGTAGTAACCGCCCAGTTTCCAGGTTTTACCGCCGTCGAACGATTCGGCAAACTTCTGTCCGTTCTTTGCGCGGTAGAACGTGAACAGGCTGCCGTCTTTTCGAATGATGGGCATTTGCTCGGCAAAGACCGCATCGTTATCGACGGGGAATTCGGACACGAAGATCGGCGTGCCGTCGACGTCCTCTTTCAGAAAGCGAATCCGCACCTTGTCCCGTTTGCCGACCAATTTAAAGTCGTCCATCGACCGCATGATCGTGCTGTCAGGAAAGAGAAGCGGCTTCATGACGGAGATGTTTTTATTTCCGAGTAGTCGCGGCGGGGACCAAGCGGTGTGTTCGTTTTCGGGGTCCAGCATCGCAAATTCCCACGCCGACGTGGCGAATTCGTCTTTGCCCTTGAAGTCGATGTTCCTCAGGCCGATAAAGCGGATGTTGCCCTCGGGGTCTTTCCACAGCATCGGGTCCGACGCTCCCCCGCCCAGCAGCTCACTCGGGTCGAAGACAAAGACTTCCTTCCATGTTTTGCCGCCGTCCCCGGAGGTTGAGATGACCGAGAATTGGTCTTGGTGGTACGGCGCGCGTTCGGCTTGCACGTTGGAGCCGAACCAGGTTGCCCAAAGTCTGCCGCCCTCAGAGATTTCGACTTGAGGGCATCCCTGGAAGACTCTCAGGTTGATGCGGTGCTTGTGGTAGGGTTTTTGTCCTTTGAAATTGATTTTGGTCAGCGACGGCGGCGTCTTGCCCGTGATGCCGTAAGGGAAATTCTGGGACACGTCCTCGGGCGGCGGCAGGGTCACGTCACCCAACACGGATGTGGGATCCACCGTTTGGGCGTGCAGCCCCGCGGAGAGGCCCGGAAGCAGGCCGACCAGGAAACTCGATGCCAGCGCGACTGCGGCTGCATGGCGAAGCAGCTGATTCTGTTTTTGCATGTCTATCTTTGATTCGAACTGAACGTTGTCATTTTCCGATCGTTGCTAAGGTAAGCTATGGTAAACCGATGCGGATCCGAGGCTCGTCATTTTTCGGTGCTTTGTCAACGCTTCCGCCAGGCACCTGATTGCTGATTCAGACAAGGCACTCGATCGTTTGGTCCAATCGAATTTTTTGACAGATCTTCGCCGCAGGAGAGGAAACCTTGAATTTGAAACGCTGGTTCGCAGTCATTGCGATCGTCACGGTCGTCGCCTGGCTCGGCTACGATGCGATGAAACGGAAACGCGACGATGATCTGGTTCGTGATCTGATGGATGCGCGGCAACAGCAACCGGATGAGGAACCCGAGGTGTCGGCCCTCGCTGAACCGCCCAGCAACATGGTGGTCAATCAAATTCCGGGCAACATTTGGTTCGTCGGCAAATACGAGGACGGCGGCGGCGTCGAGATCCCGTTTCGCCCCGGCGAGTCTCCGCAGAAGAGCGGTGACCTTACTCCGCTGCACGACAATCCGGGATATATCGGACCCGAACAGTGCCAGGAATGCCACCGAGAGAAGTACCAGTCGTTTCTCGCGACGGCGCACTACAAGACAAGTCGACCGGTCAACGAAACGACGATCGACGGAAGTTTTGAACCCGGCTCCAACACCTTCCAGACCTCCGACCCCAACGTGTCCTTTGAAATGATTCGCAAAGACGATGAGTTTCTACAACGCGTCCATTTCTTTGACTGGAGCTTTGAGGTCCCGATGGAAATCATCATGGGATCGTCCAAAATGGCGCAGACCTATTTGTATTGGCACAAAGACGGGCTCTATCAACACAACGTGACGCACATCACCGACGGCAACCAATGGATCAACAGCCCCGGATACATCGACGGCGACGCCGCGTACGCCCGGCCGATTCCGCAGCGTTGCCTGGAATGCCACATGACGTACTTTGACTACCGCGGCAACAAGAATCGCTACACCCCAGGATCATTGATTCTGGGCGTGACCTGCGAACGATGTCACGGACCGGCAAAGGAGCATGTAGATTTTCATCGTGAAAACCAAGACGCTCGCCAGGCGGTCGCCATCACCAATCCGGCCGATCTGGAACGTCAAACTCAAATGCAAATCTGCGGCCAGTGCCACGGTGGATCGCGAGCGCTCAAGGGTAATGCATTGAGTTTTCGACCCGGAGATCGCCTGGAAGACCACTACGATCCCCCCGACGACGAACAGGATGCCAAAAATAGTGTTCACACCAGCAATCAATTGAATCGGTTGTCACAGAGCGTCTGTTTTCAGCAATCGCAGATGACCTGTATCAATTGCCATGACCCGCACCACAACGAGCGTGGGAATCAAAAACTGTTTTCGGGTCGCTGCATGACCTGTCATGAAAGCGAAAGCGATTGCGGCTTTTATCCTCAACCAGACGTCGACTTTGCCGACAACTGCATCGACTGTCACATGCCGCGGCGGCCGACCGAAAAACTGCGTCTGCAAAGCGTCGAGGGCGATGTCTTTCCACCCCTTCGCGATCACTACATTCGCATCGATGAAATGGCGACCAGTCGCTTCATTCGCGGCGTCGAAAACGAAGAGTGATCCAATCAACACGATCACGATTCAGGGGCATCCATTGTCGCCTGAATCACTTTCCGAATCTCCGGTGCATAGCCCGAGATCCAGACGGCTCGGCCCGCGGCGTTGAGATGGCAGTGGTCGTCAAAAAGCGTTTCACCCGGGATCCCGTGGGGTTCCTCCTTCGCGACCATGGTTTCGACATCCACGATCGGCAGTGAGAACTCGTCGGCCAGCTTTTTCAGAATGTTGTTTTCCAAGTCGCTGCACTGATGTCGTCCGGCTGTTTCGGCCAAGATCTGTTTCGCCAGTCTTAGTCCCTCGTCTGCCGCGCCGGCCTTCCACAATTCGTACACTTGCTCGTAGCGCTGCGCCGCATCACGCGGCAGGTAGGGGCGCAGCAAATTCGACGACACCGTTCCCATGATCACGGGTACTTGCTGGTTCTTTGCCGTCGATAGAATCAGTCGCAAATGATGCTCGTAGCTCTGCATGCGGTCTTGCACGTCTTGAGTATCGAACTCGTGCGACCAAGCACGGGCAAAATTAGAGTCACTGACCGGCTCCTCTCGTGACAGCAATCGCTGATTGTGTTCTTTCTCAAGACGGTTGAGTTCGTAGTCGGCCTTGCGATCACGAATGAACCGAATGATCGCCGAGTTGCTGATCGTTCGTTCAAAACTCAGCTGATTCAGACCGGACAGTGAGAGTTGTTCAATCTCCTCGAATTCGTTGTGCCCGGTGTACAGGAGCATCAAATCGGGTTGGTACTCGAGCATCTCGCGCAGGACCAGTACCAGCCGGTGGCTTCCGTACGCCAAGCCGCCACAGTTGATGATTTCGATCTTGTCGAACTGCTCGAATTCGGCACTCAGGTCGCGCTCAAGTTTCCTGAATTCCGGTTCGAGTTGATTCACTGAGGAGCCGCCCAGCGCCACGATCCGAAAAACGTCCGCCGGTTTATCACGGACAAACCGTTGTCGCACAAAACTGATGCGTTTGACCGGGTCGGTTTCCATGGAACCGGACTGGAGCGACGATTCGACAAAGACCCGGCTGTCGTCGTTGAAGCCGAGACCGAAATCGACATGGTGTGGCGGCCAAACGATCTCTAGCGCTCGGAAGCCGATTTCGGCCAGGCAAAAGAATGCCAGTGTGACGCAAATGCCAAAAACGATCCGCTTTTTCAGGCTAAGCCTGACTGTGTTCTGATTCACGTTTTGTTTTCGATGTCATGAATAAGCATCGGGCACGTTCCCCTTGCAAAAAAAACCTCGCCCGCTGATTGCGGACGAGGTTGCGATTGTCGGTAGGTGGTGGTCGCCCTACTGGTTGAGCTGTTCCTCGATGGTTTCGCCCGAGTCGCGTGTGCCAAGAGCACCCCACAACCCGTAGTTACTTGCCGTCCCTGGGATAGAAGCCACAGGGGGCGCAGTGCCACTACGCTGGACACAGACCGTCGGCAATTGGGGGTCACCGGATTCGACGCTGTCGGTCATGAAGATCACGGCACCGTCACCCATCAGCACGTGAGCACCACCGGAGTGGCGACTGCCTGCTGTTGAGATCACACCGGAGTGATTTCCATCGTTGTTGGCGGTAACGCAATTGGCGTTATTAGGCGGAAGGATGGTGTGGAACGCGGAGTAGTAGGCTCGCGAATCCGCCCAACGAGCATGCTTGGACTGAGACAGCGATCCACTCACCGTTGCCGTTTCATCGTAGAACTGCGGGCGATCAGGATCGATGTGAGGACCCGCTTTACAGCCAGCCGGAATCAAGATGGTGTTGTTGGGACCCTGCATGGCCGTAATGTTTCGGACGAAATCCGCTTTGACCTCACGCTTGCCGCCCGAAGTGACTACTTCGCCGGCAGCAATCGTGTTGGAGAGTCCGTCCAGAACGTCGCGGAACTTCATCTCATTGCGGTTCCAGAAGAATCCTCGCTGGGCGGCACGTGCGCGTTGAACGGCCCAGTTTTCGTCTCGGTCGCGTCGGTTACCGAAGAATCCAAAGTCGTTGCGACCGCCGTTGTTCGATCGGTCGACCGCATCGCCGAGATTAGCAGCATAGTTTGTACGTGCCAATTGACCGGGGGCGAGAGCCTGTCCGGGGTCACTGGGGCAACGGAACGCCGGGACCTGGGTCACCCAGGGGATGTACCGAGTTTGCCAGGGGCAAGGTCCCATCGGGGGCCAAACGCCGCCGGTCGCTGCCACGGTCTGACCGGGAGTCGCCGACCTGTTGGGATTCGAGATCTGGTCCCACAAGGCTTGCTGCTCGATGTAGGGAAGGACCGGAACCAACCAACTGAGAAACAGTCGGTTCGAGTTGTTGGATTGATTGGGCATCCCATCAATACGAGCGGTACCGGTTCCGTTTGTCGGAATCTGCTTGAACGCACTGTGGTAGTTGTGAATCGCAAGCCCGATCTGCTTGAAATTGTTGCTACATGACATTCGGCGTGCAGCTTCGCGGGCGGCCTGAACCGCCGGCAACAACAGGCCAACCAAAATGCCGATAATGGCGATGACGACAAGCAGTTCCACCAACGTGAAACCCTGTCGCGAAGAATGAGGTCTTTGCATGTGAGACTCCAAAAAAAGAAAAAGACATCGAATAGAGGTTCGGGGAAGTACTCCCCAATATGGGAGGTCAAGTTAACCTAAAAAATGGATACTGTGGGACAGTAACCGGAGAAATTTTCCAATTTCGATGAGTACCAGTGTCTGTTTTTGGGCGGTCCCTTTGTGGTTCTGTAGGTGGGTTTTTCTGCGGTTTTGATCGTGAATCGGCGGAGAGCGCAGCATTCTGGGCCCGTGTCCTCACTCCCCCCTTTCCCAATTTCGCTACATCAACATTGATGGATGCCCGGACGCTGGCGCGAACCGGCTGTGGTCCATTGATGATCAGCCGTTCGGCGCGGGGCTTACGGGCCCTGCGTTGGTCAAAACCTGGTGGATTTAACGAGATTGCCCCTTTCCCTCGGGCTAGCGGATTCGGCTCAGTGCTTCCGCGGCTCGTGCATCGGGCGGGGTTTCGGTCAAGGCGCGTTGGTACTGCTCGATCGCTTGCTGGCGCTGACCGGAGTACTCCAGTGCTTCGCCGAGCTGGAAATGGACGCCCAGAAGCCGTGGATCGAGGGTTAGGGCGGTCTGAAAGTATTGTGCCGCACGTTCTGGCTGTCGATTGAGCATGTACGCCCGGCCAAGATTGACGTAGCCTTCGGCCATTTCCGGAAACTCGGCAATCGCGTTTTGCAACAACTCGATCCCAGCCGGCAGATCGCCCGCCTTGCAGGCTGCAATCCCCATGTTCATGTAACTGCTCGCCCGCAGGGATCGTTCTTGATGAACGCGAATGTTGCAAAAGATGCCGGAGATCAACAGGACCGCGACGATGCCGATCGATCGCCGTTTTCCTGCCCAGGTGCGCGCGAACAGGTCGGCCGCGCCGGCGGCCGCAAAGGGAATGAACAGGATTGCGACCGGGTTGCGGTATCGACCCAGGATAAAGAACAGCACCACGGCCGCAATCATCGTCAGCAACAGCAGGTGATACAGCCACAGCTTTCGCCAGTCTCGCCAAGTCGCGATCAGTCCCCAGATCCCCAGCGGGCACAGCGTGCCGAAGTGCCAAATTCGGCTCAGCTGCAAAGGGAGGGAGTACTCGCGAAAGATGTACATGCTTTCGACATCGGGGACTTCATAGCGATTGAATACCATGAACGTCTTCGCGACCATCAATTGCAGCCAGCGACCGGGTGCCTGCCGAATGTCTTCCCAGGATCGTGACATCCAATACTGAGAGACTTCGCGGGCGGACAGCTCCTGGCCGACGGCTTGCTCGGCCAAGCGTTCCGCATCGGCGCGCTCGTACATCGGCGTTCCCCGGCCGGGGACCAAGGGCACGTAGATTCCGTTCGCTTCAATGTTGTTGCCGATGTAGAAGTTGGGACCTGCTTGAAACGTCGTCGGCGACCACTCGCCTCCAAGTGAAGCATTGCGTGCCGCGACAGGCAGCAAGATCAAGGCGATGCCGCCGGCGTAACAGCCGACCAGTTTCCATCGGTTCCAAATCGTTTCGCGTATCCCCAGCAAGATCCAAACTGGAATCAGTGGGGTCCACAGCAGCGCGTTCTCTCGCGCCAGCACCAACAGGCCGAGTGACACGCCGACCAGAACCGCGTACCACCAACGGCGCTCGGTTTGCAGATACACGCAGGCTGCGATCACGGCGCACAGCAGAAACGTCGCCATCGCCGCTTTTTGAATGATGCCGTCGTAATAGATGGCAGGCGGGTAGGCGGCCAGCATCAGTGCGGAAACCAGTCCGACTCGCTCTGAAAACAGCTTGCGACCCGCCAGACCGATCAAGGCCACCCCGGCAACACCCAGCACCATCTGAACCAGTCGCATCACGGTGATACTGGGACCGAAGATCGAAATCAGCACCGCCAAGAAATAGGGGTACAGGGGCGCCTGGTAAAAGGTCTCGGTGCCGTACCAATCGCCGTCGCTGATTTTGACCGCCCAATCAACGTACCCTTTGGCATCTCCCAGCAACTGGACCAGCGTCGGGACTTCAAACGTCTGCAAAACGTGCAGCAAGCGCAGAAAAAAAGCGAGCCCACATGTGCTCGCTAGCAGGATCGCAAAGGAAGGGCGATTGGCGACCGCCGTGTCCGCAGGGGTAGCACCCTGCGGAGTCGTCGACGTTTGACGAGACTTATGCGATTGATTTCCGCGTCGAGCCATCAAAAAACGCCGTGAGATTCACGAAACCAACGCCCGACTACTCCGAGACGTCCGACGATTCAGCTTCTTCCATTTGCGCTTCGTAATCAGCTTCTTCTTGCTCAATTTCAGCTTGTGGTCGAGTGTCTTCGATGACGGTGTTTTCAGCACTACCGCAGCCAACAGCCGCGATCGACAGGACAAAAAGGCTGAACGCGAACATGGCGGAGTGAATCAAGCGTGACATTACAATGGCTCATTCGTAAAAGAGGGGGGCAAACCTGATGAAGGGGTTTATTTTTCCCCGAAATGGCCGGTGCCGCAAGTAGCCTGGTGTCAATTTGCCCCGCGAACCGCATCTCCCGCTCGTTTGGCGAAGTGCGGATCCCAAGTAATCGCCCCATCGCTGGTACAATTCAGTGCACTTAGAGATCGCAGCACCGAGAGATCGCAGCACTTCGAGATCGCACCGGGCCGTCGGTCATTGCTGCCCTTGTGTGTGGCGTCAAGGTTGCTTACCTCCGGCTTTGAATCCCGGCTGGGATGGCAGGCAATCGACAGGCACGCTTGGTAACGATTTGCGGGAGCGAAGGTTGGAACGTCAATGAGAAGACCCATTCATTACACCATCTTCTGCGGGGTGCTATTCCTTATTGCAGGCACGGTGACTGCGGAAACGAGGCGGCCCAATGTCGTCTTCTTTCTTGTCGATGATCTCGGCTGGTCCGATGTCGGCTGTTATGGCAGCCGCTTTTACGAGACTCCGGCGATCGACCAGTTGGCCAGGGAAGGCATGCGGTTTGACAATGCCTACGCGACTTGCCATGTCTGTTCGCCAAGTCGTGCGAGCATCTTGACCGGAAAGTACCCGGCACGAACCAATTTGACCGAGTGGCTGGGCGGGCGTCCGGAGCGGGCGTATGAAAAGCTGCATCACGGCGAGAAGCTCACGGCGCTGCCGGATGAAGAGCAAACGCTCGCAGAGACACTGCACGCCCACGGGTATGCCACCGCGAACTACGGCAAGGCCCATCTGAACAAAGATCCCACGACGTACGGATTCGATGAAGCGATCACGGGTTGGGTCAGATCCTACTTCCATCCGTTTTCACCGACGTATGAGCAGACCTTGCCGTCGAAACAGGGCGACTACTACACCGACAAGCTGACCGAGGCCGCCATCGATTTCATCTCACGAAACAAAGACCAGCCGTTCTTTGTGCACCTCGAACATTTCTCCGTTCATGATCCGATCCAGGGCCGCAAGGATTTGGTTCGGAAGTACCAAAAGAAACTCGCGGCGATGACAGAACAGGAAGGCCCAGATTACATTCTGGAGCCCAATCCCGACGGGCCTGCGATCTCTGTGGACAAGCTCAAATTCTTAGCAGAAAGCGACAACGCTGAATTGCACCAAAGAGAGCGGGTTTGGTGGGTCAAGCAAAAGCAGGACAACGTCGAGTTTGCCGGGATGGTCGAGGCGACCGATGAAAGCCTCGGTCGAATCCGTGCAACGCTGAAGGAGCTTGGGCTCGAAGACAACACGATCATCATTTTCACGTCCGACAACGGCGGCATGTCGGCGTCGAACCAGTATCGCGGCATCGATCATCCTCGCCAGACGCTCGATTCCCGCTTCGCAAGCTCCAATCTGCCGCTTCGCGGGGCCAAAGGCTGGAACTACGAAGGTGGAATTCGAGTGCCTTTGATCGTGCACTGGCCAGGCAAGACACAGGCAAACTCCACGTCGCACGCGGTCGTCACAGGAACCGATTACTATCCAACTCTGCTCGAGATGCTGGACCTTCCCGCGTTACCGGAACAGCACGTCGACGGCCAAAGTTTTGTCCCCGCATTGAAAGCAGAAGACTACGATCGCGGACCCATCTATTGGCATTTTCCCCACTACAGCAATCACGGCTTCCAAAGCCCAGGCGGTGCGATTCGATCCGGAAAGTTCAAGTTGCTTGAGTACTATGAAAACGGAACGGTGCAGCTGTTTGACTTGGGGAATGACATGGGTGAACAGAACGATCTCGCGAAGTCCCAGCCGATGATCTCTCAAAAACTGAAGCAGATGCTGCACGACTGGCGTGACGAAGTCGGCGCCAAGATGCCATATCCCAAAACCGCAACGTCGAAGCCCGCACCGGGGGCACGCGTCGCCAAACCGAACCGGTAGACCGGCGAGCGTGCTGCGGCTGCAGTGCAACGCCAGCCCTGTCCCACTCGTATCGATGCCGAATAGAGCCCAGTCTCAGAGAGAAAAGTCCTGTCACGATGAAACAACACACTCTGGCCGTTCTCGCGTTGATCGCAGTTTCGGCATGCCACGAATTGGCGGCTGCGGAAGCTTCTGGCAGCGATTCAAGCAGCGAAACGCCAAACATCGTTGTCATCTTTATCGATGACATGGGATTCGCCGATCCCAGCTGCTTTGGCAATCCGCTCATCCAGACGCCGAACATCGACAAGCTCGCCGCCGACGGCATCAAGTTGACCAATTTCTATGTCAACTCGCCGATCTGTTCCGCCTCGCGCGTCGCACTCACCACCGGTCAGTATCAGGGGCGTTGGAAAATCCATTCGTACCTGAACACTCGGGCGGGAAACGCGAACCGCGGCATGGCAGATTACCTGGACCCGTCCGCCCCGACGACCGCAAAGAAACTGAAAGCCGCCGGATACGCGACCGCTCATTTCGGCAAATGGCACATGGGAGGCGGTCGAGACGTCGACGACGCACCTCTGCCTCAGGCGTATGGATTCGACGAGTCCCTGGTTTCATTCGAAGGCCTTGGCGATCGCATCATCGAAAACAACCCGAACGCCATCGAACGTGCGCGTGCCCTGGGTCGCGGAAAGATCATTCCTTGTGAGCGGTGGGAGAGGATGCAGATCCAGACCGATCGTACGATCAATTTCATCCGGCGTCACCACGACCGTCCGTTCTACGTCAGGCTGTTCCCTAACGACGTTCACGACGCGCACGTGCCGCTTCCCGGCAGTGCCGACAAGTTCAAGTCTGTTTCCGACGATCCCTATGTCCGTGATTTTTTCGCAGTGTTGGAGGCGATGGACGAACACATTGGGCGAGTCGTCGCCGCGATTGATGAACTGAATCTCGGCAACAAGACGCTGATTCTGTTTACCAGCGACAACGGTCCCACCGACTGGCCGCGCAAATACAAGACCGGTCCACCGGCAGGTTTCACAGGCCCCTATCGAGGTCGGAAGTGGTCGCTGTTCGAAGGCGGCATCCGCATGCCCTTCATCGCTCGCTGGACGGGAACGATCCCGGCCGGCATCGAAGACACCACCAGCGTCGTCGCCGCGATTGATCTTTCCCCGACCCTCTGTCGATTCGCAGGCGTTCCGGTCGAGAATCACCTTGATGGTCTCGACCGTGGTGACGTTCTTCTGGGCCATCCCGCCCCTCGCGGCAAACCAGTGTTCTGGCAATACGGTCATCCGCACGCCATTCTCAAAGGCGGCAAACCGGAACACCAAAGCCCCACGTTCGCAATGCGCGACGGTCGCTGGAAATTCCTGGTCAATCCCGATGGCAGTGAAGCCCAACTCTTTGATCTCGAAGCGGATGAAGGCGAGACGACCAATCTTCTCTCTGTGCAACCGGAGCGGGCCGCAGCGATGGCCCGCCAGATCGCGGCCTGGGCCGACGATGTCGGCTTTGCATTCGATGACCAGGCTCCCCTCACCGCCCCCGTGCCCACGATCGCAATCCTCGCCAGCAATCAACTGCTTCGATTCGTCAGCCATGGCGTCAAAGACGATTCCGGTTCGCTCCAGTTGGATGGAAAGTCATGGCTCGACCTGCCGGCGTTTCGTGCGCCGAAGGTGGCGGGAGGCCGATCACTTCAGATCAAGGGGACCATTCACTCCCGTTCTCCCTCGGGGGTGATCCTCGCTCACGGCGACAGTCGAGCCGGCTACAGCGTCTACCTCGATGAAGGATATCTGTGCTTTGCCGCCTGCGTTGGCGAAGAACGCACCGAGGTCCGTTCCTCTGCCGCGATCGCCGGTCCGACCCCATTCGAAGCGAACTGGAATCCCAAGGGTGAGATGTTCCTGAAAGTGAATGGCAAGCTCGTCGGAAAGGCGGAGGCAGGCATCCTCCCACGCGAACCCGGCGACTCCATTCAGGTCGGTGCGGATCTGGCCCAACCCGTCGGGACCTACACCGCCCCGAACCACTACACCGGCACGATTGAAGACCTCACGTTCAAATATCCGAACGGAACCTGACGATCCTGCCTGATCTTGATAGACGTGTCTATCCGTGGCTCACGCTCCTTCCCCTGAAAGCCTGGATTCATCATGCGAACGTTCACACTGTCATCGCGTTTCGGCGTCGTCCTGCTCGGCCTCATTGCGGTCTCCTCAGTCGCAACTGCTGAACCCCCTGGCTCGCCCAAAGCCTTGATGTGTCTCCCCGGCGAACTCATCTTCTCGGATGACTTCGATCCTGCCACGGTCAGCGACCGCTGGTTCTTCAAGGCCGACTTTGCCCTGCGCGACGGCGCCCTGTTGCGGACGGATGTCGATCCGACGGAAACCAAACGCGTCTTCCTCAAAGACCCCTCCTTCCACAACACGATCATCCAATTCGACTTCAAGCTCTCCGGCCAAACAACCGACCTTCGTCTCGTGACAGGCAGCGGCGGGCACTACAACAGCGTCACCCAGATTCACCCTGATCATTTCCAGGTCAACACGCCGGTCGATCGTGACGCAGGGTTGGTTCCCGCCCAGCTTGGTGAGTGCATCCGCAGACCTCGTCCCGACCAGTGGCAGACCATGACGGTCGAATACTGGGGCGACGAAATTGTCGCGCACTTGAGCGAGACCGAATTTGTACTCGGCCGGCACCCGATCATTGACCGCACTCGCCAATACTTCGCCTTCCAGTTCGATCTCCCGGGCGCCTCGATCGACAACGTCCGTGTCTGGAAGGCCAGCGGCCAGCGCGAGGATTGGTCCGAGGCACGAAAAACGCTCGCGATGATTCAGGCCGATCGCGCCCCCGTCACGCGCGATCCGGCAGAGCAGTACAAGCTCGAGTACATGAACCTCAAGTCCCGCCTCACGCTGGAGGACCAGACCTACCGGGATCTTGTGGCCAAGCATGAACAACTCGAAGCCGCGCTGCACGCGGACTACCCCGAAGCCTTCATCACGCACAAGCAAATCGGCAAACTGATCGCAAAGACGAAACAGCACATCAAGGACACCGAGCCCGACTTCAAAAGGATGGAAACCCGGGTTCACAAAGCGAGTCGCGCCGAAGACGACTACGTCCTCTCCACCAAGCCGGAACTTGCTCGTCTCAAGCAGGATGGAGTCAACAGAAACCGTTTCCCGTCGGAACTCGGCCAGGTCCGCGCCCAACTCGAAGCTGTCGGTGACAAGCAGCTCGCTGCCTTGGTCGCCGAGACGGCCCGTCGACAAGCCGAACTTGAAGCCCGCTACCCGGACGCCTTCCAAAGTGTGGACGCAGCCGTCGAAAATCGCAACGCGATCCGCAAATCCCTCAACGACGATCCTGAGTTCCAGGCCCGAAACAAAGCGGTCGTTGACGCTGGCAAGGCCATCAAGAGCTACGAGCACAAAGCCGCGCCGAATCTCGCGAAGCTCGAAGCCGCTTCTAAAGACTACCTGCTCAAGCCAGTGCCCTTCAATGAAGTCGAGATGACCAGCGACTTCTGGCGGCCTCGGCTGGAAACCCAGCGGACGACGCTCGTGCCATTCGCATTTGAACGCACGCAGCCCGGTGTCGAACATCTCAAAGCCGCCCGTGATTTTCTGGCTGGGAAAAAAGTCGAAGATCACCGTGCGCATCGGTTCGTTGATTCGGACCTCTACAAAGTCATGGAGGGAGCCGCCTATCTGCTTCAATTGCGACGTGATCCGGACCTGGAAGCGAAGCTCGACGAACTCGCCGACATCATTGCCGGTGCTCAGGAGGCAAACGGCTACCTGTATCCGTCCCACACGACAGGTGTCGGCACGTCGAAGAACATGATGGGCGACGCGGCTTACACGTTCGTCGTTCACAGCCACGAGTTGTACAACGTCGGTCATCTGTACGAGGCGGCGATCGCCTATTACCAGGCGACGGGGAAGCAGAAGCTGCTGGACGTCGCCGAGAAAAGCGCGCAGCACATCAACCAGGTCTTTTTCGTCGGCGATCCGAAATACAACGATGGCAAGCCGATTCGCCAGGCTCCCGGCCATCAGGAATTGGAACTGGCGCTGGTCAAGCTGCATCGCGTCACCGGCAAGCAGCTCTACCTCGACATGGCACGCAAGTTTCTCGAAATCCGCGGCCTGACGTACGTGCCCGATGGCGAAGGCGTGATGTCGCCCACGTATGCCCAGCAGCATGCTCCGGTAACACAGCAGCGTGAAGCCGTCGGGCACGCGGTCCGGGCGACGTACCTGTATTCGGCAATGGCCGACGTCGGGACGCTGACGGGTGAGCCGGGATACGGTCATGCCCTCGATCACATCTGGGGCGACATCACCAACACCCGTATGCACATCACGGGGGGGCTCGGTGCGGTGCACGGGATCGAAGGCTTCGGTCCGCAATATGAACTACCGAACTCCGATGCTTTCAATGAAACGTGCGCGGCCGTAGGCAACGTGCTCTTCAATTACCGCATGTTCCTGTTGCACAAAGACGCAAAGTATTTGGACGTCGCCGAAATCTCGCTGCTGAACAACGTGCTTGCGGCCGTGAATCTGCAAGGCAATCGCTTTTTCTACGTCAACCCTCTCGAAGCCGACGGAAAGTATCCGTTCAATCATGGCACGGCGGGTCGGGCCCCGTGGTTCGGAACGGCCTGCTGCCCCTCCAACATGGCGCGATTGCTGCCGCAGGTTCCCGGCATGACGTACGCACACGACAATCGAGACGTCTACATCAGCTTTTATGCGGACAGCCGCACGGAGATCACCCTGGACGACGTGAAGGTCGAGCTGCTGCAGCAGACTGCGTATCCCAACGACGGCGAAATCAGTTTGGTTGTCAGCCCGGCAAAGCCGACGAAATTTCGAGTGCTGCTACGGATACCGACCTGGGCTCGCGATCGATTCGTCCCCGGCGAACTCTATCGCTACGTGGACACAGCCCTCCCTGAGGTGAGTCTAACTGTGAACGGTGAGGACGCGTCGTTGCAGCTCGACAAAGGCTTTGTCGCCATTGACCGCCAGTGGCAGGCCGGTGATCGCGTGCAGTTGACGCTTCCGATGCCGGTTTGCATCAGTGAGTGCCACCCGGCGGTGAAGGCCAATCAGAATCGCATCGCGCTGACGCGCGGCCCCTTCGTGCTCTGCGCCGAAGGAGTCGATAACGGCGGCCCGACACAGCGTTTCTTCTTCGCAGGACAGCCGGACGTCGCTGACGCCGGAGTCTCCACGAAGACGATCGACGCCGGTTCGTTTCTACAGGTGCGGACGGTCGCGCAAGCGGTTGCAGCGGACAATTCCATCGAGAACTCGCCGCTTATTCTGACGCCGTACTACGCATGGAATAATCGCGGCGTCAGTTCGATGACCGTCTGGTTCCCACGCAATGAAACGCTGGCGGTGTTCGATCCCGTTTCGTTGTCCAAGGAAAGCGTGTTCGCAAGCGTTACGGCGTCGCACACGTTCGCCGACGACACCGTCACAGCGATCGGTGACGGCAAGGAACCTCGATACTCCAGCGGCAAGAAGGTGCCCCGCTGGACAAGCCGTCCTCAGAAAAACGAGCCGCAGTGGGTCGAGGCTCGCTTCCACGCTACCAAGAGACTGAGAAGCGTCGGCGTCTATTGGATGCAGGACCAATTCGACGTGAAGTTTCCCGCCGAGTGGTCGCTTGAAGTCGAGCAGAATGGAAATTGGACACCTTTCGAGTTGTACACGACCGACCGCTACGACACGCGAGCGAATCAGTACAACGTCGTTCACCCTGCCGCGCCAATCCGGTGTGATGCAATCCGTGTGCGGATGACCCCGAAGCAGGACGCCTGCGTTGGAATCCTCGAAATCATTGCCGAGTTCGAAAAGGAATGAGACGCCCTGGCCAATGCTTCGTCTTCCTTAACGGCGGTGGGTAGAGCCCCAAGGGATAAACATGCCAAATCGGGCATCACGCGGGCCATTTCATGTAATCTTCGGCCGTTGGCGTCTGAGCCGACGCAATGCCCGACAGTGTCATGACACACAGACATGCCAACAGAGTGAATGATTTTATCTTCATGATTTATCCTTCGTTTCGATGACTCACTATCGCGTCCGGGCTCAGCCTGTTTCGCTTTCGCATCATAGCGATTTCCGATGCGTCCGGCCGTTCGATCCCCAACGCCAGGGCTGAGGTATCGCTCTTGGTGATCGTTTCTATTTCTTTGCGCGGGTTTTCTTTGCACCGGGTTTCTTCGTGTAGGGAATCACGGGGCGTTTCATGTCGCTCGTCGGTTCGCGGAACACCCAGGGTTCCCACATCGCTTTGACCGACTGCCATTCATCAAGCGTTCTGGTGGGGAACCAGCCGGGGACGCCAAACTTTTTGAAGTCATATTCGTCAGCGTGTTCTTGAGCCCACTGTCCTACGGTCGGCAGCGGACACGATTCAGGGAAAACGCCAACGGCGCGAAAATCATCCGAGACCCCCTGGTCATGGATCACGTTCGTTCGCCAGTTTTCTAACTCGCGCAGCAACTCAGCTTTGACGCTCGCGTACTTCGGGTCATCGGCTACGTTGCGGACCTCGTGCGGATCGTTGCTCAGGTCAAACAGTTCAATTTCCGGTTTATTGGGTGCCATGAACGCCGCTTGCTCCGGAGTCAGCTTGCCTTGCAGGTTCAACACGTTCAGCTCCGCAAGCGGCGGATACGCGCCCTCTTTGTAGAAACTCAATTGGCAGTACGCCCGCTCCGGCATCAGGTTTAAAATCAACTTATGGTCCCGCGACCGAATGCTGCGCATCGCATCGTGGGTGTCATCCATCTTGTCCCGAGCGGTGAAGACGTACTTCCGATTCTTCACTTCATCGCTGAATAGGTTTTTTCCATGCAGCGGCACAGGCGGAGTGACATTGGCGGCGTCGAGAACGGTCGCGCAGATGTCGATCGACATCACCAGGTCATCGTTGACCTGACCGGGATCGATCTTGCCCGGCCAACGCAGGATCATCGGAATCCGAGTGCCTTCGTCGTACAGAAACTGCTTGCCGCGGATGTGGCAACGACCATGATCACCGATGAAGAATACGATCGTGTTGTCAGCGAGCCCCTCGTCGTCAAGTCGCTTCAATAATTCCCCGACCTCGCGATCGACCAACTGCATCTGCTCGAGTCCGTTTGCCCAGTCGCGACGGATGAAAGGCGTGTCGGGATAGTACGGTGGCAGTTCCACGTCCGCGATGTCGATCGGCCGCACCGGATCGCGATTCCAAGACCGGTGGGTGCCGCCGAATGTGATCCGAGCGAAGAATGGCTGGTCCGGTTGTCGCTCGCTCCAGTCCACCCCCATGAACAACTCTTCCTTCTTGTCGGGAAGGAAGTTGCAGTCGGTTTTCCAACTCATCAGGCAGGTGAAATAGCCGGCATCGGCGAGCAGATGCGGGATCGGTCGAATGCCAAAAGGCAGCGGTTTTTTGTCGGCGGTACGGTGTTGGTGTGCACCAATGTAGTTCTGATGAAATCCCGTCATCATCGCGGAACGGGAGGTCGAACAAACCGGCGACGTGGTGAACGCTCGCTCGTACCGAATCCCTTCGGCGGCCAGTTTGTCGACGTTCGGTGTCTCGATCCCCTTTGTCCCGTAACAAGAAAGATCGGGTGACCAATCTTCGATGGTGATCCACAGGATGTTGGGTCGTTCTGCCGCAGACGCATGGAAAGAGAACCCAAACAATAAAACTGCGAGCGGGACGATGAGGCGGGATCGTTTCGATAACATTGTCAACTCTTTCAGGCAAACGTTTGAGGATAGGATTGTGGGAGGTAATGGTAGACAGAACCGGGGATGAGACGTTTTTCCAGGGCGTTCTGCGGAATTGTATCCGACGCGACGATCTGCTTTCGCGGATCTATTGCACGCCGGAGTATTGTTGGACGTTCATGCGTTGCTCCCACGCGACAAGTTCCCCCGTCAAGCGTTTCACAATGTCGCCGTTGGACTCCGACACGTCGTTCTGTTCAGATTCATCTTGGGCGATGTTGTACAGGCTGACTTTGCCGCTTCGATAAGCCAGCATCTTCCAGTCGCCATCGCGAACCGAAGCGTAAAGGTCTTGGTAGGCGCGGTAGCCGAACAATGGCTCGCCACGATCAGGGAGTGGATTGCCTCGAATCGCCGGCAGCAGCGAAATGCCATCCAGGTCGCTGAATGCCGATGAGTCTCCGCCCGCCATCTCCACGAACGTTGGGAACAGGTCGGTCGATTGAACCAAGCCGTCACATTGCGTGCCGGGCTTGGTGACACCGGGCCAATGTATGATCAGCGGCACCCGGGCGCCGCCCTCGCATAGCGTGTCGACTCGCTTGCTGCCGCGGAGCGGTAAATTCTGATACCAGCTTCCCTGATCGGACAAGAAAACGATCACCGTGTCGTCTGCGATGCCCTTGGTCGCGAGTGCATGGCGGATGCGACCAACGGATTCATCCACGGCCTTGACTTGAGCGGCGTAGATGGCGTCGGTGTCGTCGTAGCCCTTTGACTTAAAATGATCGAATAAATCTGGTCGAGGAACGGGCGGTCGATGCACGTTGTAGTACCACATCGAAAGCATGAACGGTTGATCGCCTTCGTAGCTTTTGATCGTGTCGACACAGCGGTCGGTGAGAACGTCCGTCAGATAGTCGTTCTTGACATCCGACAATACGTCAGAGTTCTTGAAGAACGGAGCCAGGTACGACTTGGGATGGCCGAAGTTGGAAGTGCCAAATTGAACGTCGAACCCCTGTTTGTCCGGGTGGTACGGTTCGTGGCCGAGGTGCCACTTACCGATGAACGTGTTGTGATAACCAAGGTCACCGAGCGCCTCGGCATACGTCGTGTGCTCAAGCGGCAACCAGTTTCGACACGGAAATTGGGCGGGGTCACCGTCCCATTGATTGAATTCTTGATCGGTTCGCCCCCACTTGTCGAAACCGTTTGTCGTTCCGGTGGGAATGTGGCGAACGAGTTGCAAACGAGCCGGGTGTTTTCCCGTCAGCAACGTTGCCCGGCTCGGACTGCAGGTGGGGCTGGCGATGTAGGCACGCGTGAAATCGACGCCTTCGCCGGCAAGCCGGTCAATGTTCGGCGTCTCAAACTTCGCGTTGCGATACCCGAGGTCGTACCAGCCGAGGTCATCGACAAACAACAGCACGATGTTCGGCTTGACCGTCTCGGCCGGCAGTGAGACTGGGGCAAAGCACAGCAGGCATAGCAGGATGACTTTCCGCGTCGCGTATTCAGACATGGTGTTGATTGGGGCTTGCTCGTGTGTTACTTGTTGCTCTATCCCGAAGCTCCGTGGTCGGACTTCCATTGCCTCAATGCAGCTGCCCCTTTGCCACGCAAGAGATCTTTCTCAGTCAGGATCGGCTTATCAGTGTAGTACTTGAAGCCTTCCATCGTCACATTTTCAATGATGATATCGTCATGATCGACGGAGTGGGTGTCTCAGATAGTGCCATCCACCTACGGGCTTTGCTCGGATCCGGGTAATTCGTGTCCAGCAACGACAGAGATGGCAGAAAAATCGCTGGCAGAAAAATGGGAGTCGGGAAAAGGGGCGACAAGAAAATTGTTGACAAGAAAATGGCGTGCGGGAAATGAACTGACCTGATCCATTTCGCCGGTCGCAGGCATGGAATCCAGGCCCTCAACGATCCTCCCAGATTTTCCTGTCATCCATTTTCTTGTCTCACTTTCGGTCCCAAAAAAGCCCCTTTCCCTTTTTTCTATTTGAGCGTCGTCTTGGCAAGGATGGTGTTGAGAAACACTCTTCGGATCGCATCGTATCCGCGATCATTGGGGTCTTCGATGTTGGTGAAGAACCAATAGTGTGGGTCGTCGCTGTCGTAACTTGATCGCCAGAACTGTCTGCAGTGCGATCCGTGGCCAAGAAATGTTTCATGGAGAGGAACGACATGCACGAACTCGTATTGGGACGCAACGTTGCGTATCACTTGGTTGTAGCGGGCGTGGATCGCTAAACCGTCGGGCCAATCCGGCAAAAAGATGCTTGGCGCATCGCCGACGCCGTCGGTCGGGTCGTAGATATCACCGATGTAGATTTCGCAACCTGCTGGAAATTTCGCGGCAATCTCCCGAAACATCGTGTCCAGTCGATCCCGAAAATTGTCGATCCAAGGTTTCGCTTGCTCAAGCGTCGCGGAGTGCATCGCGCACTCGCGAGGCGGGCTGCGGCCGTAGCTGTGAATCAAATCATTTCCGCCGGACGTCATCAGAACGATTCCGAAGGCGTCCGGGTACGTCGGAATCGTCTCACGAATCACGTCCAGATGGAGATTCGATTCCGAGCCGGAGATGGAGAAGTTTTCGGCGGAAAGATTGGGCAACACGGATGAAAGGCAAACGTCACGCATCGGTTCATCTTCATCCGATGGGTTTTGAATCAACCGATTGAAGAACGTGTGCTTGGGTGATTTCGCGCCCAGCCCCGCCGTGATGCTGTCTCCGATGCCGACCACGCGAACGGCACGATCCGACCAAACATTTTCAAAGTGAGTGCGATCGACCTCCGGTCCGGCCGGACCTTCGCCGATCGGCCGTGATAACCAAAACTCGATGTAGCCAAAGGTTCCGGGAATCACGATCAATGCAGTCGCGATCAAAATCAACTGCCGTGTTTTGCCTCGCTGCTTTTTCTGACTCATTCAACTTGCCCTGCCGTCCACTGCTGCGACGGTCACCCACCAGTCGGTTGACCCGCTCATCGCCGCCAATCGATCGACCCACAAGATGGTCGTCGGTTTTCGTTAGTATACAGGTATCGCTGAGGCGAGTCATTCGATCCACACGCGGAGACTTAATCATGCGACAGCCGATCGCGGCACAGCTTGGCCTGCTCGCCGTCCGCTCTGGCGTCGGAAGATTGTCGCTCAGTCGGCTCACAGGGACCGACAGGGACGGCAGAAAGATCGCGGCCAGAAAAATGGGAGCGTCGGGAAGCGGAGCGACAAGAAAATTGCTGACAAGAAAATGGGGTGCTCAACTGCAACCGGGTTGAGGTCGCCCAATCGCTAGTTTGAATCTGCTTCCAGGCAATAGAGGTGCTCTGCGCCGCGGAGAAAGAGTTGCTTGCCGGCAAGCGCTGGAGAAGCATCAAAGCGGTCGTCGAGCCGATTGGTAGCAAGTTCTGTCAGCGTACGAGAGCGTTGGATGACAAGCGTTGTCCCGTCGCGGCCGGTGATGTAAACGCGTCCTGACGCGCCGACAGGGGATGCGTAGATGTTGGATAGCTGACCGATGCGTTCCGGGCCAAAAACCGTCTCGCCCGTCTTGGAGTCCACGCAGGTCAGGATCGACTGGTTCGATTGGTTGTAGTAGAGCAAGCCATCGTAAAGCAGCGGCGATGGGATGTAGGGCGTGCCGCGGTCTCGCTGCCACAGGATCGTTTCGCTACCGGAGATGTCCCCGGTCTCCGTCAGCGGAATGGCCATCGCAGCGTAGCCCTTGTAGCCGCTCATGCAGATCACGTAATCGCCATCGATCACTGGACACGGGGTGACGTTGCCGGTCAGACCGCTGCATTGCCAGATGGTCTCGCCCGAGTCGAGGTCATAGCTGCGCACCGCGCCCGAGGCCGCAGTGATGACTTGCGTTTTTCCACTGTGTCGGATCACTCTCGGTGTCGCCCACGCGTTGTCTTCATCGCGCTGCCGTTTCCAGAGGGTCTCTCCGGACGTGGCATCCAGCACTTCGATGGAGCTTTGACCTGCATGGTCACGGACGATCACCAGCTTGCCGTCATGCAGAACGGGAGAACATCCTTCGCCGAGGCTTGAACCGACTTTGGCTTCACCGAGATCTCGCTCCCAACGCTTGTTTCCATCGAGGTCGTAACAATACAGGCCAGCGGATCCGAACCAGCAATACAGGTGGTTGCCGTCGGTCGTGGGAGACGCCGAGGCGAAATCGTTGTCGTTGTGTGCGCCCTCGTGGGGAATCTTCGTGATTGCAGTCCGTCGCCACAATTCTTTCCCGCTGTCACGATCAAGACACAGCACGACAAATGCGTGTTCTGTGTTGGGGCGTTTGATGTCGAAGAAATTGGACTTCGGTTGGTCTTCGGGATCGGGAATCGAAGTGTCCTTCACCCCGGTGTCGATTGCCGTCAAAAGGAACACCTTGTCGTTCCAGATGATCGGCGTCGAGGTGCCTTTTCCATCGATCGCGACCTTCCATTTGACATGCTTGTCTTCGCTCCACTCGACGGGTGGATCGGCCGTTCGCGACACGCCGGTTGCGTCTGGGCCTCGCCAATGGTGCCAGTTTTGCTCCGGTGAATCACCGAAACAGAGAGATTGCGACAGTGACAGAATGAAGCAGGCAATGGGGATGGAGAATGTTTTCATCGCTGGAGTTTGCTCTCGAATTTTTTTTCGTCTTCCAGGTCGTGCTCTAACGCGGTTAGGTCCAGGCGAGCCTCCGTATCGACGTCACGGCAACCGACACTCGATTCTTCGGTAAACACCTGAAGCCGTTCACTCTATTCTGCCGCACCGCTGAACGTCTGAAGCAGCAACGCGATCGTGATTATAAGTGCGGGCTTCATTGGTTTCCCTCTCCGAATGCGTATAAAGCCGAAAGGGTTCGCACGTAGAGGCAATCGCCGGAAACGGCTGGAGTCGCATAAACGCCCTCGCCCATTTCATTGGTAGCGACGATGTTTGCCGACTCACCAAGCGGCATCACCACGATGCGACCATTTCCATCAGCGATGTAGAGATGGCCCGCAGCGATGATGGGAGAGGCGTAGTGGGTGCCACTGCCGCCGGTACGTTTTCGATAAACCCGTTCGCCAGACTCCAAATCAACGCATGTCACCTGCCCGCCGTTCTTGACCAGATAGACGTACCGTCCATCGCTGATTGGCGAGGGAACTTCCGGGATTCCCTGCGTTTCCAGCGTGATCACTTCATCGTTGGCCAACACACCGCGGCGGTCTGTCGGCAGGGAGAGCAAGCCATGGTTTTGGTACCCGCGCCGAAAGCGTTCGAGATCACGCAACTGCCGCCGCCATTCATCCGCCGCGATTTTTCCATCCTTGTTTTGATCAACGTTTCGAAAACCGATCGTCGCGCCGTTTTGCGGTGCTTCGGCACCTTCCGGTCGATGAAAGATCCACAGTCGCGGGAACTCCGGTTGCTGGATCACACCGTCATCATTTGCATCGTGATCGGCCACAAGCTGGTCAAAATCGGGGAACTCAGGTCGCAGTGCCGGTTCCCCCATCTTGTTCCATGCGGCGACGATCACTCGCCCGCGGGCAATCAAAGGCGTACTCGTGGCCGTTGTTGCGCACTTTGTGATCCATTGCTGCTGACCCGTTTCGAGATCGAAGCCTTGCACGCTACGCGCGCCATGCAAAACCAATAGGTCGTTCTGAACAATGGGAATTGCGGTGCACGCGAGTTCGGGATGAAAAGGTTCCGACTGGGGCGTTTTCCAGAGTTCTTTGCCGGTTCGCTTATCGACGGCGAGTAAGAAATGATCGACATAATTCCCTCGATAAAGGATCACCTTGTCGCCGGCGATGATCGGTGAAATGGCGTTGCCGGCGTAAGATTTTGTGAGAGGAAGCGGTAGTTCCCACTGCCGATTGCCTTCCAGATCGAAGCAGATCAGCCCGTACGATCCGAAGTAAGCGACGACACGCTCGCCGTCGGTCACCGGGGTACTGCTGGCGGGGTTGAAGGAAGGATGCCCCCGTTCGATCTCTTTCGGGGCGACCGCGCGTTCCCATCGAATTGTCCCTCGATGCCGATCGATTGCAACGACGCTGAGTTGCTTCCGATTGGGGTCAAAGGTCGTCAAGAAAATCAAGTCGCCGCTGACGACCGGTGAGCTGTGACCCGACTGAAGTTCCAGACGCCAGAGCAGATTGTTCTTAGGCCCAAATTCAATCGGGGGGCTTGAATGGGGTGCCACCCCTGACCCATTGGGGCCACGAAACTGAGGCCAATCTGCGTTTGCCGCACTCGCGCTGATAGAGGCAATCAACAGGCAGGCAAAAAGCAACGTTGTCATTGACCGGATCCATTTGTTGGAACGTACCCCAGTAAGTCAAGTATATCATCGACCGCGTGTTGGGCGTTGGGGGCAAAACGATTTCCGCCGGTGGTCGAAGGTCAAACTGTCGGTCAGCAATCGACCACGTGGTTGTTCGACAAAGTCGTTTGCTTGGAACCGTTGGCGGGAAATCTCGTCGAGCTATTCCGCTCGCCCCATTGCCCATTGCACCGTGGAGGTGTGGGGTGATCTCTGCGGCGGGGAAATGATTAATAGTTGTGGCGAGTGACGTAGTCCGAATCCTCTAAGGCCTGAGCCACGAAGACTTCACGGCTTTGGTCGACAGCACCGGCGGAGTCACCGGTTCGTTCACGGTCACCCACCGGCGAATGGTGGCGCTCGGAACACGATGCCCATCGCGTGTCGAGTCGGCTAATTTTTTCGCCCATGCATTGAACCGTTCGTCCGAGACGTCTCGTTCGATCTTCGGTGCAAATCAAACTCCTTTCCCGTTATTCTCTTCGTATGAACAAGAATTGATCGGGTTTCGCGAGTTACACCGCGTCACGAATCCGCTTCAAGCCATCGCGAATTTCATAGGCGACCAACTTCATGGAATCCAAGACATCGTCTGCCGACGTTTGGACCGCGTCCTTGAGTGGCTTGTACTGGCGATCGAGTTCATCGAGCTTGTCGCCAAGCCTGCTCAGTTCCTCGCGAGCTTCCATCGACGCCAGGTGTGCTTGCAGCTTGAGTTCGTCTCGTTCGTGCTTGAGCCCACGAATCAAATCCGCCACGATCTTGTTTTGTCCGCTCATCTCATCTCTTCCTACCGGTTTAAGTGATCGAGTCAAAGTGGGCTCGGAATTCGAAAGATAATTGCAAACGACGTGCCATTAAGTACAAAGGACTTGCCATCGATTTTAAGTCGCAGTCTTCGTGGGTTTTCTCCCGGTCCCGAAACGGTTTCCGCAACTCCTGCTAGCTATCAGCGTAGCCCTCTGCGTCGCCGAATTCGCACAACAGGTACTCACGGCGGTGCAGCCTTTAGCTCGTCGAGTGGCTCTTCGAGCGCGCTCGGCCATTTTCTTGTGACGCCGACGCACATCTTCGCCAAAAGGGGCTCAAATCCTGCCGCCCACCTACTGGTATTCCGTCTGACGAGCGAGTCGACATAACTCAGTCCGGTGACGAATGCGGTGGGATCGGTAGGGTCAAGCATCTCGGCGGTGTCGATTCCGCGGATAAAGAACGAATCGATCGTGGTCAGATCAAATTCTCCGCACCGATGAATCAATTCCGCGTGGTCAAGAATCGCAATCCGAATCGACCGTAGTCCTGTCCGTCAATGTCACCGTCGAGATCGTAGTCGAGACTTGAATTGTAGGCGGGGTCACCTGTGTGCCTCAGGAAGGTGAGTCCGAAACGACCGTAATCTTGGCCGTCCACATCTCCGTCTCCATCGGTATCGCCGTAGAGACGGAAGAAGTGGTCGTTGTTCGGCGCGTTTGCTTTTTGACCGCCGAACAGAAAGTCAGCAAGCATCGCGTTATTTCCAGCAGTCACCACCTGATTGGAAAGGATGTCTAGCCGGTAGTTGCCGTCGTCCAACGAGTTGCTGCCCGGATGGGTCGATTCGCCGGAAAAAGTCAGGACGGCCGATGTCTTTCCGACTTCATCGCTTGCCGCAACGCTGATCATTCCGACGGCGACATTCGTATCGATATTGGTCAACGAAAATGCGTTGACTAACGCGGCGTGGTCCACCTTGCTGACGAAGCGAACCGTCACTGACGTGATCAGAGATCGACTGTTTGATCCGTCATTGACGACGATCGACTCGACTTCGGGAATGCGAACGATCTCCAATCGAACTTCGTCCGATGAGTAGAGGACGTCCCACGCCAGGTCCTGTGGCAGAGCGGGTAGGTCGGTGCAGGGAAAGGTGCCGTTGATCGAGTTTGCCGTAATGATGGGAAACGAATCTCCGACCTGTGGGTGATAGTCGTTTTGAAGATCGATGAATCGAACCTCCAGAATCCCATCCAGCGTTGCGGTCTCGGCGTTAACCTGATCGTATTCCTGGCCCGCGATCAAACCGCCGAGTTCAACGGTGTGCGAATTCGCCGCTCCGAACCGGATCTCACCCGCATTAATTTTGGCCGGACTGTTGCCGAAATCCGTGCCGCCGTTAAACGTGGTGACACCGCCGAAATCACCGGCTCCGGTGACAAGGTGATTGAACGTCAATCCCGGACCGTTGCCCTGCACGAATCCCTGGTTTTCGAACTCACCGTTGATCGTGTTGACGACACCTCGACCAACAAATGTGTGGGTATCGGGAAGTTCAATGCCGTTGTCGGAATGAAGGACGCCATTTTCGCTCGAGGAGCCGATCGTGGTTTGCGATCCGAGAACTGCCTTGTGTCCGTCCAACAAGGTGGCTGTGTTGGCGCCGAGATTCAGCCGGCCCTGGAACTGGATCCCATCCAATGACGCGATGTCTCCGAGGGTTGTGTCGCCGGAGAGCGTGATGGTCGATCCGGAGTCCGACGAAACGGGGGCGTTGACGCTTCCGTGTCCGAACAGCAGTTCGGAGGATTCCAAATGGATGCCGCCGGGGGCAGAGATGGTTCCGCCGTTGATGCTCGTCAGAGCGTGTAAGTCGATCCTCCCGAGGGCATCCACCTGAAGCGTTTCTGAGCCGATATTCAACGGTCCTTGCACCGCCAGCCCCGCCAATCCCGATAGGTTCAGCGGACCCAGATTACTGAACATGACCGCTGTCGAAGAACCTCCTTGCGTCGTTGAAAGAATCCCCGTGCCCATTGTTGGGCTTCCAGCAGCCAAGGTTGCCAGAGTCAGTCCGTTCCCCTGCAACGCGAACGAGTCGCTGGTACTGGAGCCGACGAACGTGATGCCCGATGGGATTTCGAAAAAGCCACCGCTGGCATAGTCGATTTGCAATCGTGCCGGTTCGGGCGGCACTGATTCAAAACTCAACGACTTTGTCGACGCGAGATCAATCGAAGTGATGACGGTTGCCGCAAGATTGTCGAACACTTCGATGCGTAGCCCGTTGCGACGAACCGTCCAATCGTCTAGCCCGTTTCCGGCGGGGAATGCCAGATAATGACTGATCTTTTCAATCTTCAGAGTCGCGTTCCCTTGCGCAAAGACTTCAAAGGATTTCCCGGCGTCGAGTTCATCGGCGATCTGTGTCCAGCCGCTGCCAAAGTCGACGAGGTCGTCGCGGTCTCGCAGCACCGTGACGGTGTTGCTGTGTGAACTCAGTCGTAACACCTCGGACTTATCGAGCAGTAACTGATTGGCGCCCGATCCTGTGATGTCGATCGCTTCGATGTCGATCAATCGATTGTCCGGGATGGAAATCAAATCGAGCATCAGACCTGCTCCGTCAAGACGCAACGTATCAAATCCGTTACCACCTATGACGCGTCTGGTGCCGGAGAAATCAGCATCCACGATTGCCAGGATGTCATCCCCTTGGCCGCCGCGCAGAACATCTTCTCCACCGTCGCTGATCAGGGTGTCGTTGCCTCTGCCGCCGATCAACACATCCGGCATGCTCAAGCCTTGCGACGCGATGAGTTGATTGTCCGTCGCATCACCCAATTGCACTTCGACACGGCCGGTCGGGCTGTTTCCGAACATGACGTAGCTTTCACCTGCGCCGGTCTGTCCGTTGGGGTCGGCTCCGGATGCGGCAATAATCCAGTCGTCGAGCCCGTCACCGTTGAAGTCGAAACGTCCGCCCAACTCGATGCCGGCAAAATCGAATGGAAGTATTCCGTTGATCCGAAGTCCGTTTTCTCCATTCAAATCGGTGACATCGACGTCCGGTGAGAAACTGCCGCGACGACCGAAGATCAGATAGGCAGCGCCGGCACTGGTGGAGCCATTGGGGTCGGCGGAATACGCACCGACTAACAGGTCGTCGATACCGTCTCCGTTGACGTCACCCGCCGCCGACACGGCATTGCCTAGCTGGTCCGAGTCCGCGTCACCATTGATCCGAAATCCGTTGGTCCCGTTGAGTTGATTCGGATCGATAGACAATGTGAGCCCATTGGGATCACCAAAGATTACGTAACTCTGCCCCACGAGATCGTCGTTCGGCGGTGAGCCGACATAACGGGCCCCCACGATCATGTCGTCAAATCCATCGGCGTTGACGTCGCCGGCGCCGCTCACCGCGTCACCCAATCGGTCAAAACTCTCCAATCCAGTTATGGAGAATCCCTGCGTGGTAGAAAGCGTGGTCAAATCCATCAGCGGAGCAAACCCGGCGGGTTTGCCGTACACGACGTAACTTTTTCCGACGCGGAGCAACCCATTTGCATCAACGTGGTGTGCGCCCAAGATCACATCGTCGAATCCATCACCGTTGACGTCGACGTTTCCGCCGACACTGATGCCAGCTTCGCCAGATAGATCTTCGCCGGTGATTGTGAAGCCGTTGTTTCCGTTCAGTTCCGAAACATTCAACACGGCAGGGGCGGGGGCGATGTCGCCAAAGACGACATAGGCCGCGCCGGCATTGACGCGGCCAAACGGCCTTGCGTCCGACGCGCCAATGATCAAATCGCTTAGCCCGTCGCCATTGACATCCCCCGCACCGGAAACGCTGGAACCCAGACCATCCAAACGAACGGCTCCTTCAATCCGCATTCCGTTGGTTCCGTCCAACGATGACACGTCAATCACGCGGGGAAACGGGGTGGAGCGACCGAACACAAGGTAGCACTCTCCCGCCGAAGCTTCGCCACCCGGATCTGCACCCCGCGCACCGATCAGCAGGTCGTCTAATCCGTCGCCGTTGAAGTCGCCCACGCCACTGACACTGTAGCCGGATTGATCGAAGCCGCTCATTCCGGGAAGACGAAAGCCATTGACCCCGTTCAAGTCGGAAACCGAGAGGGTCGCGTTGAATCCTCCGGGGCCTCCAAAGACCACATAACTTTCACCAGCCTCGAACTGACTGTTCGGGTCAGCGCCGATTGCGCCGACCACGACATCATCATAGCCATCTCCGTTGATGTCACCGGCACCGCTGACGGTTCCCAGGCTATCAAACGTGTTTCCACCGGTGATCGTGAAACCGACATTGCCGTCCAAGCTGGAAAGTTCTCGTTCGGCGACTGCAATCGTCAGCCTCGCGTTTAGATTGATGATCCCGTTCCCATTGGCATAGCGAACATAGTCGTCGCCATTGAGACGATTCAGCGTTGGTGCGCCCCAATCGCCTCCCACAAGTCGAACGACCGAGCCATCGCCATCAACCGTCAAAGAGTTGTCGTGCGACGACAGATTGCGCAGATCCTGTCCGTCAAGCGTCAGCGTGTGCGCCAACCCTGACCCGAGGTCGATATTTTCAATGTCGACGATGCGGTTGTCACCGATCGTTGTCAGGTCGATTGACATTCCGGGCCTGCCCATCTGTAACGTATCTGAGCCGTTTCCTCCTAAGATCCGTCTGGTGCCGGAGAAATCGTTGTCCACAATCACAAGAATGTCATTGCCCTGGCCGCCCCGCAAAACATCCTGGCCGCCGTCGCTGATCAGGGTGTCATTGCCCCGACCGCCGTTCAAAACATCGGCGACAAACCGCCCTCCAACGGCATTCAAGGTGTCGTCGGCATCGCTGCCGACTTGCGTTTCCAAGCCGCCGGTGAAGTTGCCCCCGAAGACGATATAGCTCGATCCCGCGCCGTTCACCCCGCCCGTGCTGGCACCGGTTGCCCCGATCAGAAAATCGTCAAAGCCGTCGCCGTTGAAGTCCCCGGCTCCGCTGACACTTTCGCCGGACAGGTCTAAGTCTTCGACGCCCTCGAGCCGGAAGCCAGCGGTTCCATCGAGGGTCGATAGCTCCAGCGAGAATGGACGGCTTGAACTGCCGAACACCACATAGGTCTCACCGCGATTGTTCCCACCGTTGTCCGGGCCGTCGCCGCCTTGGGCCCCAATGAGAAGATCATCGAAGCCGTCGCCGTTGACGTCGCCCGCACCGCTGACGCTCGATCCGGAAAAATCATTCAGATCAATGCCGCTGATTCGCACGCCATCGGCACCGACCATGTCGGCGAAGTTGAAGACCGATGGTAGCGACTCGCCTCCGAACAGCAGATAAGATTCGCCTGCGCTACTGACGCCATTGGGATTGGCAAATGGCGCAGCGACCAAGAGATCGTCAAAACCATCCCCGTTAAAGTCACCCACGCCGCTGACGCTGAGGCCCGACTGATCGCCCGAGGCAATTCCGTTGAGTTGAAATCCGTTGCCGCCGTCAAGCGACCCGAGCCCGAGTGAACCGCTGGGGAAATGGGTGCGACCGTAAACAACGTAGGACTCTCCAGACGATAAGTTGCCATTCGGATCGGCGAGGTGTGCGCCGATGATCACATCGTCCAGTCCGTCGCCGTTGATGTCGCCCGCATCGCTGACGACCACGCCGGTTCGGTCGCCGACGGAAATTCCGCTGATCACAAGTCCGTCCGTGGCGGAAATCGAGCTCGCGTCAACAACCGCGGGCATTGCACCGGTTCGCCCATAAAGCACGTAAGCCTCACCAGCGTTTCCCACGCCTCCGGGATTTGCGTTGGGGGCGCCAACGATCACGTCATCGAGCCCATCCCCGTTGAAATCACCGGCAAAGCTGACACTCTGTCCGAGTTCATCCGACGCGGCGATCCCCTCGATTCGAAAGCCGCTCGACCCGTTCAGACTGGAGAGGTCGATCGACGACGCGAAGCCGCCGGTGCTGCCAAAGACGACGTAGGCGACACCTGATTCGCCCCGTCCATTCGCGTCGGCTAAGGGCGCCCCGAGGACGAGGTCATCGAGTCCGTCGCCGTTGAAATCACCGGCACCGCCGACGCTGAATCCCGATTGGTCGCCCGCAGCCATTCCGTCGAGCCGAAAGCCGTTGGTTCCATTCAAGCTGGACAGCGGGATTGACGACGGAAACACGCCGGGACCGCCGAACACCACGTAAGTTGCCCCCGCCAGATTGGAACCGTCGGGCCGGGCTCGGGACGCCCCAATCATCACGTCGTCAAAGCCGTCTCCATTGAGGTCACCCACTTGGTGCACGCTGTTGCCCGATTCCTCGTCCGAGTCGACGCCATCGAGACGGAACCCGTTGAGCCCGTTCAAGCCGGAAAGTGACCAAGCCGAAAAGACAAGGGACAAATTCGATTGAACGCGTAGCGTCGCTGTGCCGTCGGTGTATTCCACAAAGTCTTTACCATCGAGAGTGATCGGCGTGGGGCCGTTCCAGTTCCGCCCCTCGACACGGACGGTCCCGCCCTTGCCCACGACCGTCAACGTGTTGCTGGTGGATGACAGGTTCCGAATCTCCAGCGGCGTCACGACCAACGCTTGTTTGGTCCTGGCTGCTTGAGCTTTCAAGCCGGTGCCGAAGTCGATCTGTTCGATCTGCCGGATTTTGGTATCGGCAATGTCACGAAGGTCGAGTGTTTCACCCGCCGTATCGAGTAAAAGCGTGTCGAAGCCTCGTCCGCCGTCGACCCGTCGGGACCCTGAGAAGTCGACGTCCTGGAGAATCAGAGTGTCATCGTCCGCGCCGCCGCGCAAGACATCATTGCCGCCATCACTGGTCAACTTGTCATCGCCACCGCCGCCGATCAACACGTCGACTGCGGCACCTTGATTCGCGATGAGTCTATCGTCCGATTCGCCACCGACTTGGGTTTCGACGCCGCCGGTGAAGTTTCCGCCATAGACGATGTAGCCCTCGCCTCCGTCGGCCAGACCTGGGTCGGCAAGGATGGCACTCAGGATGACATCGTCGAATCCGTCACCGTCGACGTCGCCCGCACCCGAGACGGCATAGCCACTATTGTCATCGGCCTTGATTCCGTTGATCTGGAATCCGTTGATGCCGTCCAGTGATGACAAACTAAATACCGCTGCGAAACCAGACGCCTTTCCGAACACGACATAGCTCTCCCCGGCCTGGTTGATCCCTCCGGGATCCGCTCGGTGGGCGCCGACGATCAGGTCGTCGAATCCATCGCTATTGACGTCACCCGCACCGCTGACACTCAGCCCCGCTAGGTCGAACGCATCAATTCCGTCGATGCGAAAGCCCGTCGCCCCGTCGAGGCTTGCAAGATCAATGGTCGCGGCAAATCCGCCGTCAGTGCCGAAGACGACATAGCTTTCCCCGGGATCCGTTTGCACTGGATCAAACGCACCAATGATCACGTCGCCGAGTCCATCGCCGTTGATGTCACCGGCTTCGCTGACGTAATGCGTGTCGTTCGCATTCCCGCTAATCAGGAAGCCGTCATTTCCATCGAGTGTGGAAAGGTCGATGCTGGCGGCAAACCCGTCTGCCCCCCCGAAAACAACGTAGCTCTTGCCGTTCTGGGTGCCAATCAATAGATCTGCCAGTCCGTCTCCGTTGACATCCCCGGCACCACTGACACGCACTCCGGAAAAATCCTCGTCCTTGCCGTTGAGGATAAACCCGTTGCTTCCATCGAGGGCCAATGGACTGAAGGGACTACGGATTTCGTCAGTGGTGCCGAAGAGAACGTAAGACTGACCGGCGTTCGAACTTCCGGTCGGCTCGGCTCCATTGGCCCCAATGATCAAGTCATCGAGTCCGTCTCCATTGATGTCGCCCGCAGCGCTCACCCCGACGCCGAGTTGATCGCCGGCTGCAAGACCGACGATTTGAAAACCTGTTCCTCCGGAGAGTCGCGACGGATCGACCGAGCCGGACTCCCACACCGACCTGCCGAAAAGTAGATACGCTTCGCCCACGGAAAGATCGGGCAGTTGGTCGCCCCCGGACACGCCGAGGATCAGATCGTCGATGCCGTCTCCGTTGAAGTCGCCGGCGCCGCTGAGGCTTGAACCGGATTTGTCAAAGCTATCGATCCCCGTCACGACGAACCCTGTTTTGCCATCGAGTTTGGCGAGATCGACCGTGGGGGGCAGGCCATTGCGATCGCCAAAGACGACGTAGCTCGCGCCTGCGTCGCTGACGCCGCCCGGGCTCGCCAAGCTCGCTCCGATCACCACATCGTCGCGACCATCTCCGTTCACGTCACCAACGTCCGAGACGGCGATCCCGGTGCGGGAGTCAGCTTCCGCGGCGATCAACCGGACCCCGTTGGACCCGTCGAGTGAATCGAGCGGCAGCGGATTCGTCGCGGCCAACAAACGCCGGCCTTCGAGTGCTTCCAATAGAATGCGTCGCTGACGTCGTGCCGCCACGCGTCGATGCGACCGATGGAGAATGCTATTCATGGGAAACTCGCGGTTGTCTGACGATTCGGTCGTCTTGAGTTGATGTCGATTCAGCCCCTGCCACGAAATGACACGGAAATCGATCCACAGACGTAAAGATCCAAAACCGACCATCCGCGTTGAAACCAGCGGCTGCCTCTGACCCCTATGTGCCATTTTGCTCTAAGTCGGACGCCATTCGAAGAGTTTCTTGCCAACTTTTCTTCCGGATCTGCCGCTTTAGATCCAGATTTCATGGCTCCAGTGGTGCCATGCCTAAAGGAATCCCGCAGGCAAGCAGTTGGACTTGGTTCTCAGGTGCTTCTTCACGTCGTCAGACTGTCGTCGCTTTCCAGCAGCGAAACTGCGAAGGCATATGGCCTCATGTGTTAGCATGGGGGATTGGGGCAAGCTCCCACCGAAAGCCGCGACAGTAATCAATCCAATCTGCGTCTCATGCCAAGTTACCATTGCCTCCGCGTTTTCGTCGCCCTTGCCATCTGTTGTGCCTACGGGAAAACAGAAAGTGCAGAGACCGTTTCGCTGGCGCCTCACACGTTCACGATTCCGGACGGATATGAACTGAAACGTGTCGCCGCGCCGCCACTGGTCAAGCGGCCCATTCACATGTGCTTTGACGAGTCCGGCGTTCTGTACGTCACCGACAGTTCAGGCAACACCGACAAAGCGCCGGTTCAACTCAAGGACCCGCAACATCGCGTGTTGCGTTTGGTCGACACCGACGGCGACGGAGTCTTTGATGAATCGACGGTGTTCGCCGACAAATTGCCCTTCCCCGAAGGCATTCTTGTTCACGGCGGCAGCGTCTACGTGGGAGCACCGCCCCACATTTGGAAACTTCGCGATACCGACGGCGACCAGGTGGCGGATGAGCGAACCGAATGGTTCGATGGCGGCAGCATCGAAGGATGTGGCAACGACATGCACGGTCCCTACTTGGGACCCGACGGTTTTTTCTACTGGTGCAAGGGAGCTTTTGCTCCGCAGAAGCATGAACTGAGCAATGGTCGAACGATACAGTCCAGCGCAGCCCATCTTTATCGTGCTCGGCCTGACGGAAGCCAACTGGAAATGGTCATCACCGGTGGAATGAACAATCCCGTTGGCTTGGCATTCAGTGAAACGGGTGAACGGTTTCTCAGCGGCACGTTCTTTGACCTTTCCCAACCCGGCAGACGCGATGGAATCCTGCACGCCGTTTATGGGGGAACGTATGGCAAAGAAAACAATCGCGTGCTCACTCCCCATCCCAATACCGGAGACTTGCTGCCGATTCTGACACAGCTCGGACCCGCTGCTCCCTCGGGAATGATGATGGCGCGTCATCCGAACTCGGGTTTGAGTGGCGACTTGCTCTGCACCGAATTCAACACACGCCGCATCTCCAGACATCAGCTCACTCGATCTGGTTCGTCTTACTCGGCAGAAACAACGACGTTCATTGAAAGCGACAATACCGACTTTCATCCAACCGACGTGATCGAAGACGCCGATGGCAGCCTGCTGGTTGCTGATACGGGCAGTTGGTACATGATCTGTTGCCCGACTTCCAAAGTCGCCAAGCCCGACGTTCTCGGTGCGATCTATCGGCTTGAAAAAGAGGGTGATTTCAATGGCGTCGTGGGCGAGGCGACGAGTGCTGAACCGCGGGACTCGTCGCCTCGTCCACTACCGGTTTCGCGGGACTCGTCGCCTGGTCCGCTACCGGTTTCGCGGGACTCGTCGCCTGGTCCACTACCGGTTTTGGGGGACTCGTCGCCTGGTCCGCTACCGGTTTCGCGGGACTCGTCGCCTCGTCCACTACCGGTTTTGGGGGACTCGTCGCCTGGTCCACTACCGGTTTCGCGGGACTCGTCGCCTCGTCCACTACCGGTTACGCGGGACTCGTCGCCTCGTCCACTACCGGTTTCGCGGGACTCGTCGCCTCGTCCACTACCGGTTTCGCGGGACTCGTCGCCTCGTCCACTACCGGTTTCGCGGGACTCGTCGCCTCGTCCGCTACCGGTTTTGTACGATCCGCGTGGTCTGAAGCTCGATTGGAATCAGCCTCAAGTCGGTTGGTTGTCTGACCAGCGGCCCGCGGTCGTCAAACGCGCCATTGACGCTCTGGCCAACGAGAACAAGATCGATGATTTGCGCAAGGCCAGCGCCAAGATTCCAGCCGTCTGGACACTAAATCGAATCCAGAGTCAGTCCGCGCGGCAGGCGGTTCGCGAATTTCTCAGCGATCAGAGTGCGGACGTTCGCACGGCTGCGATTCATAGCGTGGCACTGTGGCGGGATCGAGGTGCTGTGGCGCCACTCATTGAGTTGCTTTCCGATGATGATCGACAACTTCGCCGACTCGCTGCGATGGCCCTCGGCAGAATCGGCAACAGTGCAGCGGTCAAACCTCTGCTAAAAACCTATTCAGAAAGTGCGGATGCGTTCTTGAAGCATGCTGTCATCCACGCGGTTTTTGAAATCGGCGACAGCGATGGTCTTCCAGCCAACCATCCGGTCACAGAACAAGTGCGGCGGATGCAGGAAATCGATCAGCGAAATGTTACCCCTGATGACTTTCCCGAAATCCAACTCGCGAAAGTCGCTGAGCCGAGTCCTGAAAAGATGGCTCGTCAAAAACAACGCCTTGATGAACTTGCAGCCTTTCTGCCGACAGCGGATGCGCAGCGAGGAGCGAAGCTGTTCGGCAATCGCGATAAATCAAAGTGCATCATCTGTCATCTCAAGGGCGACCAGGGAGTCCGATTAGGCCCTGACTTGACCAGGATCGGAGCGATTCGCAGTGAGCGCGACTTGTTGGAAGCCATTGTTTACCCCAACGCATCGATTGCTCGTTATCACGAAATCGTGAACGTCCTGACGGAAGATGGCAGGGCTGTCTCGGGACTGCTTGTCAAAGAAACGATGGACAAAATCTTTCTTGCATCGGCAGCGGGAGTCTTGCAACCGGTACGCATGAAGGAAATCGAACACGCCAGATACTCCGATGTCTCCTTCATGCCCGAGGGACTGGACCGCGAGTTGAAACCACAGGAAATCGCGGACCTTGTGGCCTATCTGAAAGAGTCAACGTCACCAGATGAGTCTGCTTCACCAAGTTCTGAACTCGCAGAGCAACAGATTCCACCGCATCGCGAGATGACGTTGCCTGGCTTGCATGCCTATGCTCAGAAAAGTATTGCCGCGGGTAACGAAATCAAGTTTCGAGTCAGCAGCAGCGTTCCCTATCAATTGAGCGTCGTGCGGCTCGGTCCTGATCCGGAAAACCGCGACAACGACCCCGTTCTGGCGACGTTCTCTGCCAATAGGCCGCCGCAGCAGCCGATCCACCCGGGATCGTACGTGCATGTCGACAACAGCTTGCCCAGTGAGCGACCACTGACCGGGCTGACCCTGGAGTGCTGGATTCGTCCCTTTGCACTCGGCGGCTGGCAAGGCTTGATCAATCAACATGACTATCCGGACAAATGCGGGATCGGGCTGTTCCTCAGCGACGGCCAGATTGCGTTCATGACTGACAGTGGCGGCAAACACAATCCTGCGTCTCTTCACAAAACCGCACCAGGGTTGATCGAGACCCAGCGTTGGCACCACGTCGCGGCAACCTGGGATGGAAAAGTAAAGCGTGTTTTCATCGATGGAAAGGCGGCGGGCGAATGGCCATACACTGGAGTCGTTCGTCCTGGGAAGACGGCCCTCAGGATTGGTGCTTACGGCAGCAAGGGAGCGGCAGAGAATTTCTACAACGGCGACATCGCGATGGTGTCCCTGTATGACCAAGCGATCACTCTGGATCAGATGCAAAAACGCGTTGCCGATCGCGGGCTGACCATCCCAAAAGGAAACGCCGTTCTCGCTTGTTGGCCCTTCACCGAAGAACGCGGCACTCGGGTCGCCGACGCCGGTATCGGTGGACGGCACGGGCGAATCATTAACCGCGGCACGTGGATGATCGGCGGGCCCAGCTTTGACGCCGCAGCCATCGATCGGCACGATACCAGCTACGATCCGACGAAAGATCCGAAACGTGGCCACGGACTGCGGCTCGCATCAGACGAACTCTACAACGCGCGTTGGAAAATCAATCATCGGTTCCGCATCCCCGCTGACGCAAAATCCGGAGTTTACGCAGGCCGCTTTGATTTTGAAATCGATGGAAAACCAAAACGTTACTTCACGACGTTTATCGTGCGCCGACCGGAGTCGCGGCCCAAGGCGCCGTTGGCGGTGCTGATGTCGACCAACACATGGTTGGCATACAACTCGGCGCCTTTCCCCATCAATCACGGGCGGGAGCTGACAATGATGGGCACAGGTGGCCTTCCAACAACGCACCCAGACGCTGCGACCTACAGCGGCTATCGCGATCACCGCAACGGTCAACCGACATACAAAATCGGGATGAAATTGCCGTGGCCGGCGGCCGGTCCGAACAAGACCTACATCAATCAGTCCTACAGCCATCTGATGCGCGGCGAGCGTTTTCTGCATCTCTGGTTGGACCAGCACGGATACGATTACGACGTCATCACCGACCGCGACCTGGATCGCAACCCCGAAGTACTCGATGGCTATCAGGCCGTTGTCATCAATGGACACAGCGAATACTGGTCGGCGCGCGCCTATGAAGGACTCGACGATTATCTCAAAGCCGGCGGCGATGCGATCGTCCTCTCCGGTAACACGATGTTCTGGCGGGTTAGCTTCGACGAAACCGACGAGTTCATGGAGGTACGCAAGTACGGGACAGGAATCGGCGGACGCAAACTCGCGCAAGTCGGCGAACTCTATCACAGTCACGATTTCCGCCGCGGCAGTCTGATGCGTTTCTGTGGTTACCCGGCCTGGAAAGTCGTCGGGCTCACCTGCATCGGTTGGGGCGGCGCGTTCAAGCCCTATCAAGTCGACCAGCCTGACCATTTTCTCTTCAACACGCCTCATCAGGTGGGATTGAAAAAAGGAGATGCATTTGGATTCATCAGCAAGGACATGGGCGCAGTAGGCCACGAGTTCGACGTTCGCCTCTCAACGTTGCAGCGTGCCACTGCGGACTCGGCCATCAAGGGCTTGGTTGAACCCCAAGGGATTGTCACCGTCGCTAGCAGTAACGACCAGCGCCGTGTGATTGACTACAACGCCGAAGGACACAAGCCGCGGATCGGCGACGACCAGACGATCGCCGAGATCATCTACTGGGAACGTCCAACAGGCGGTCGCGTGTTCCACACCGGATCCATCGCAACCGCCTGGGGCGTGTATCACGACGAACACATGAGCAAACTGCTCAAGAACGTGTTGCATCATTTTGGCGTCGAAGCTGGGCGGAAGAGGCCCCGGCAATGAAAAACGCCTGACTCTAACGTTTTCTAGGTACCGGATCTTGCCAGATAGGCGTGGGGCTTCAGGCCCGGAGGATGTCGATTGTATTACTGACGAATTACTTGCCGTACCGCGTTGTGGGAACGACTCGCGAGCGGCAACCGCTCCTGCGGCCCGCACGCCAGCGGCGTGCCACATCAAAGCTTGGGGTCGCGCCCGCGCACCCCAAGTTCCGGTCGCCAACAGGCCGCCAACCCCAACGGGGTTGAACAGAGCAACACGGTTCGCCCGATTCACGCCGCCGTTTGCGCACCCCGGATTGTGCCGCGCCGTTTGTTGAACCCCGCTGGGGTTCCCCTGTCCTCTGCGCCCCACCCGGAGTGCGCTTCGCGACTCCGGGCTTTGTTGTGGCACCGCTCTGCGGTGTGCACCGCAGAGCGGTGCTTGCCCAAGAGTCGCTCAGTAATACAATCGACGTCCCGAGGGCCGGCAGAGTGGATGCCGGTGGCGTGGCGGAATTCTGCCAAACCCTCAGCGAGCACCGTAACTTTCTGCGACAATGGATCGCCGAATCGAATGACAACGAGGCCAAATCGTTTGCGAGAGCGCCTCACGGTGATGACATGCGCGGCTGCCGGTCCGCATGCACATCCTCAGCAATCACCAACCGAGCCTGTTTCTTCGAGAGCTTGTCATGAACACAGAATTGAACCGTCGCAATGTTCTTCGTGGAGCCGGTTCCCTGATTGCGCTGCCGGCACTTGAGTCAATCGCGTTTCGCCAGTTTGCTTCGGCCGCAGAGAAAGCATCCGCGACGCCACCCAAGCGGATGGTCTTTCTCGGTTTAGGGTTTGGCGTCACTCAGGAGACATGGTTTCCGAATCTAGAACAGACTGGAGCCGACTACGACCTACCCGAGGGCCTGAAGCCACTCTTGCGACACCAAGGAGATTTCACCGTCGTGCAAGGTTGCTCAAATCAGTTCAGCAACGAAGCTCACTGGGGCAGCACCTTCTGGTTGACGGGAGCAAATCGGTTCGCGGTGCCTGGCCAGAACATGTCCAACAGCATCTCTGCCGATCAAGTCGCGGCTCGGGAACTGGGGCAGGACACCCGTTTCTCCTCGATTCAGCTGAGCAGCAGCGATGGCAGCGCATCCGGTCATGGCCCCGGACTCTCACTGGCCTGGGATCAGCGTGGCAAACCGGTCGCAGGGTTCGACGATCCGGTCCAGGTGTTTCACAAGCTGTTCTCTGCCGACGACCTGCCCTTGGAACAACGCCAAGCGGCCATTGCCGAAAACCGCAGCGTGCTGGATGCCGTCCTCACCGATGCGAGACGCGTGCAGCGCGGCCTGGCGATGACGGACAAAGACAAGTTGGAAGAGTACTTTCAGGGCATCCGAGATATCGAAACGCGGCTGAGCAAAGATGAGGCCTGGCTCGAAGTCCCCAAAGCTCAGTCTCCCATCGACGAACCAGGCTCGGGCTTAAAAGGGCGCGCAGAGGTTGAGGTGATGTATGACCTGATTGTCGCCGCTCTGCAGACCGACAGCACTCGGGTCATGACTTATCGAATGCCAGGCCAGTCACTTCTACAGAGTATGGGCGTCACCCTGAGCGCTCACAATGTGAGCCATTACTCTCCTGGTGAACGCATGCAGGCGTCCCAGGCCCGCGACAAGGCTCACTGCGAACTGCTGGCTGGATTGATCGACAAGCTCAAGGCGACGAAAGAAGCAGACGGATCAAGCCTCTTCGATCATCTAGCGCTCGCCTTTGGTTCAAACATCAGCTCCATCCATTACCTCACCAATTGCCCAACGGTTCTCACCGGCGGCGGAGCCAACCTGAAATTGGGCCAGCATCTCGCCCTGCCAAAAGACACACCGCTGTGCAACGTTTGGCTGACGATGCTGCAGGGGCTCGGCATCGACGTTGAACGACACGGCGACAGCACCGGCGTCGTGAAGGAGTTGCAGGCTTAAGTTTGTCGCGTTGTCTGCGGATGCGAAGGTCGTTGTGCCGTAAACGATGAAACCACCCTAACACCATAACAAACGGCGGAATCATGAAAAGACGTACCTTGCTGAAGGGAGCTGGGGTTGCCTTACTGCTCCCCTGCATGGAGAGTCTGGGGCAAGTTGCGGACGGGGATTCGCCGCGCCGCCTACTCACGATCGTGAATCACCTGAGTTTTTATCAGCCCGAGTTGATCCCGCAGACCGACGGCGCATTCAAGAAAGCGCCGCCGCTGCTGGACGAGTTGTCCGATCACTTTGATCACCTGAAAATTTTCAGCGGGATGGACAACCCGGCCGTGCAGAATGGTTTCGGGCACACGCCGTGTGTGGGCATTCTCTCCGGTTACTTCAACAAGCTGCACCGCAAGAACCGGCTGTCCATTGACCAAGCGGTAGCCGATCTGATTGGCGGCGACACGCGTTTCAAATCACTGGTGTTTCAGGCAGGAGAAAACCTCAACTTTTCTCAGATCGCCTGGGACAAGCACGGATTGCCGGTGAAGCAGATCGATTCGCCGCGCAAGATTTTCAACCTGCTATTCCAGGTCGACGAAAATGAGAAGACGCAACAGCAAGTGCTCGCCGAAGACCGCAGCATTCTGGATGCAGTCCTCGCCCAGGCCAAGTCCATGGAGAAGCGTCTCAATGCAACCGACCGAGTGAAAATGAACGAGTATCTCACCTCCGTCCGCGAGGTGGAGCAGACCGTGAAACGTCGCGCCTACTGGGCCGACCGTTCCAAGCCGCAGGTGGATTACGAACTCGAGGACTTCGACCGCAAGTCCGTGGATGACTACGTAGGAACCTTGCTGGACCTTGCCGTGCTGGCCCTGCAAACCGATTCCACGCGTGCTGTCACGGTCCAGATTCCGTTCTGGGAAGGCTTCAAGGAGCCAGACCTCAGCGGGAACTACCACGACCTTTCCCACCACGGCCAGAAGCCGGAGAAGATTCAGAAGCTGCTCATGCTGGAGCACGCAATCCTGAAGCGAATCAACAATTCGCTCAGCACGATGAAGCAACGCACCGTTGGCAACAGCTCACTGTTCGATCAGACGACCACCCTGCTTACTGCCTCAATGGGCAGCGCCAACTCTCACAATTTCGACGACCTGCCGGCCCTGGTGTTTGACGCCCGCATGAAGACCGCCGGCCATTGGCAAAAGACGGATGTCCCCATGAGCAACCTGTACCTCGGACTGTTGCAGCAATTTGGGGCCGAACAAGACAGCTTCGGGGAAAGCACGGGAGCCTTCGAGGTGTTGTCATGATGCGACTGGCTTGGACAATGCTGCTGATAGGCTTTCTCCTGGCGGGGACTGTCGGTGCGGAATCCAAACTGGAACAATTCTTTGTCCAACACTGCGTCAAGTGTCACGGCTCTGAAAAACAAAATGGCGAGGTGAGACTGGACAAGCCAGTTGGCACGTTGTTCGCCGATCAGGAGTTGCTGGAGACCATCGCTACTGTGCTTGAAGCCGGCGAAATGCCGCCGGAAGAGGCGCCGCAACCCAACGCCGAAGCAGTCGCTGAGATCATGCAATTGCTACAGAAGCAACTCCTCGCCCATCGCCCAGTCAATCCCCTCAAGCGGCTCACTCGCGCGGAATACACCAACACGATCCGCGATCTCTTCGGTGTGGATTTTGATTTCACCGGCTTGCTTCCTCCCGATCACGTGGAGCATGGCTTCGACAAGTTTGGCGAGGCCCACCTGATGTCGCCGCATCAGGTCATGGCCTACCTCAAGACCGCTCGCTTCATCGCCGAGCGGGTGTTGCCGGATGTCAAACCAAAGACGAGGACGTGGGAATTCGATGTACGACATTTTCACGGCAGCAAGAACTTTGCGACCGGTGGGGGTGGAGATTACCGCGATGGAGACGACTATGTTCTCACGGGATTTCGTCCCTACCGCAGCAATCTGCATTTCTCCATCGATCCGGAGAGCCATGATCAATTTGTCATTCCCGCCTTCGGGGTGTACCGGTTGGACGTGCAGGCGCATTCGGAGAAATCCGACGAAGGTGAGGTCATCGGAATCAATCTCGGCGACGGGCGTCATCCGACCAGCTTCCGGAGTATCCGCCGGATCCCAATGCCGCACGGCTCGCAAGGTTTTACGACCGAGCTCACTCTCCAGGCAGGCGACCAACTCGCCTTCACCTTCGATAGTGCCCGCGTGCCGGGTAGGAGTCTTGAAAAGAAACCACACAAGGGTCCCGCGATGCGGTTCTCTCATTTGAAGGTGACCGGCCCGTTGACGGAGCAGTGGCCGACCGCCGCGATGCAGGCCATCCTCCCCCAACCGAACATGAAGCCGGGAGAGCTTGTCGATCACATCACGCTGTTGCTCACGCAGCGGCCGCTGGCGGTGCAGGATCGCAGAGCATTTGTCGAGATCGCGCGGACCCAAAAGAAGTCCGGCGCTTCGATGACTGCGACTGCCCGCAGCGTGTTGATCGCGCTGCTGACCTCGCCACATTTCATCTACAAGTCCGAGTCGCCTGAGTTGACCGACGTGCAGCGGTCCTACCGACTGTCGTATTTCCTCTGGAACTCCGCTCCAGACGCCGAACTTCTCAGCGCGGCCAGGTCCGGTGCCTTGGGCAAGGATCCATCCGCTCAAGTAGAGCGGATGCTCAATGATGTGAAGGTTGGTCGCTTCATCGACGACTTCACCCGTCAGTGGTTGCAACGCGACAAGGTGGACGACTTCGGGCCGGACGTCCGTGTGTTCAAGAACGTGCGCCGCATGACGGTCGATTCCATGGGTCGCGAAGGCCGTGAGCTCTTTCGGCACATGCTGGAGAAGGGGCTGAGCATGGAACACTTCATCGACTCGGATTACGTCATGGCCAACGACCGTCTTGCTCGATTCTACGGTTTGCAAGCTGTCGAAGGTGACGACTTTGTGCCAGTGAAGCTTCCGGAAGAAAGTGAACGCGGAGGGCTCGTGGCCCAAGCCGGTTTCCTGAAGCTCACCTCCACCGACTTCGCCACATCACCGATCCACAGGGGCTCGTGGATTCTCAAGAATCTTTACAACGAACGCATCGAACCACCCGCCGACGTCTTGATCAACGAGCCGGACATCCGGGGTACCACCACCGTACGAGAAGCCATTCTGAAGCATCAACAGCTTGAGAGTTGCTCACGTTGTCATTCGAAGATCGATCCCCTGGGTTTCGCTCTGGAGTACTACGATCCGGTTGGGCGCAAGCGGGACGAGTATCGCTACGTGGAAGAACTCCCTGCGGTTCAAGAAGGAACGACGTTCACGAAGAAACTCAAGTTCACCAACGTCCCGATTGATGCCGCCATGAAACTTCCGGGCGGACGTGAGGTGCGTGACATGATCACACTCAAGGCCGCGCTGATGGCCGACAAGCAGCACATCGTCAAGGGCATCATCGGAAAACTCATCAGCTACGCCCATGGCCGCGAAGTCACCCGTGCCGACCGTCCGCATGTCGACGCCGTTTTCGAGTCGATTGCCGAGGAAGATTTCTCGCTGCGCGCCGCCATCCACGCCATCGTCTCCCACCCTGCATTCGGCCGAAAATAGAGATCGACGGAGATGCAAATGACCCTTTTTAAATACATACTCGGCATCGCAGTTTTCTGGTCCTGCTCTCTTGTCGAAGCCGCCCCGCCGGAAGCACGCCTTCACGAAAAACACCGGGCATTCTTCAAAACGTATTGCCTCGACTGTCACCACTCCGAGGCACAGGAAGGCAAGGTGGATCTGGAAACGCTGCCGCTGAGCATCACCAACCTGGAGCAGGCAGAACTCTGGCAAAAGGTGCTCAACGCCTTGAACGCCGGTGAAATGCCCCCGGAAGATACCGAGCAGCCGGGCAACACTGAGAAGGCGGACTTCTTGGATGACCTGGCTCGGACCATGGTCACTGCGCGTCAGACGCTGTCGGATTCAGGCGGCAAAATCACGATGCGGCGGCTCAACCGTCGTGAATACCGCAACACCATCAAACAGTTGACCGGCGCTACCGTCAACGCCGACTCACTGCCCAACGATGGCGGCTCCGGAACCTTTGATACCGTGGGGGCATCGCAGTTTATCTCTAGCGATCAGTTCGAGCAGTATCTGAAACTTGGTCGCAGCTCGATTGATCAGGCGTTTGAGCGGCAAGCGGCGCTGGTGCAGGAACCGCGGGTCTTCCGAGTCGATCCGGAAACCACGGTCAATGTCGAGAGCCTGAATAGCATGCGGAAGATGGAAGAAACCAATGACCGCTTCATGCGCTGGAAAGCAGGTGTCGACAGAGCCGCGGCCGCCCCGGAGAACCGGAAGATCGTAGCCAGCATTCTCAAGGAGAACCCAAAACTGGATCTGTCGGCCTGGCCGTCGGCGTCAGCCTTTCTGTTTTACCGGCACGCCCACAAACTCAACGGGGCTCCCGATCCAAAAGCGTTTGGGTTCCGGGATGACAATGACGCGACCTTCTCCTTCCAGGGCGGCTATTCCCGAAAGTACGCCTACATGAAGCACTACGCCGAGCTTCCTCACAGTGATCGGGGCACTTACCTGAAGCTCACGTGGGGAATCCAGCGCATCGATGTATCACCAAAGCCGAAGGATCTTCCGCCCGGGACATACAGGATGCGCGTGCGAGCTGGAGTCGTGGAAGGATCTCCGTCGTACCGTCACTTCATTCAGATCGGCCACCCACAACGCGTGAACCAGGTACCGGCGGGATTCGCGAGTTTACCCATCAGTAGTCACCAAGTGACAGGAACCGTCGAACAACCAGAGGTCATCGAGACGCAACTCGAAGTTGGCCTTCATACCCCCAAGGAATTCGGCATCCAGGAACGGCAGCCAACCGATGGGAAGAGCCTCCGTGACGCCTACAATCGAGACAAGCGAACCAACGGTTACGGAACGCCGCCTGCCATCTGGATCGACTGGATCGAACTCGAAGGTCCGCTTCCGGAATCCGGACCGCCGTCACCGCTACGTACGATTCTCGACACGCATCTTGCCGCTGCCACGCATTCGGAAGCTCAGCGCGCTCGCGCTCTACTCACCGACTTTGCCGACGCTGCCTTTCGCAAGGCAAAGCCGGACGCGACGTTCATCGACAAGCTTGTGGCGATCTTTGAGGTGCGTCGAAAAGCCGGTGAATCGTTCGAGGTCGCCATCCGCACGCCGCTCAGCGTCATTCTCGCCTCGCCGGGATTCCTCTATCTCAGCGAACCCGGCAGCGAAACTCAACCAAGGCAACTCGACGATCGCGAACTGGCCGTGCGTCTGGCCTACTTCCTCTGGAGTGCTCCGCCGGACGAGCAACTGTTGGATCTCGCTCAGCGCGGCGAGTTGCGCGAACCGGAAATTCTCCGCGAACAAGTCGATCGCATGATCGCCGACCCGCGTTCGGATGAACTTGTCTCCGGCTTCGTGCATCAGTGGCTCGACATGGAGCGACTCGACTTTTTCCAATTTGACGTGGCTCTGCATCGCGAGTTCGATGAAAACACTCGAGCCGCTGCCCGGGAAGAGGTTTACAAATCCTTCGCACACCTCATGCGTGATAAGCGAAATGGCCGGCTCGGCAAGCTTCTCAAGAGCGACTACGTCTTCATCAACGGCCTGCTCGCCACCTACTACGGAATCGACGGCGTTGCGGGTGACGAGTTTCATCAAGTGAAGCTGCCCGCCGGTTCTCCACGCGGTGGTTTGATGGGTATGGCCGCCATCCATGCGATGGGCAGCGACGGCGTCGTGAGCAGCCCGGTCGAGCGCGGAGCCTGGGTCTTGCGACACCTGTTGAACGATCCTCCACCGCCAGCACCGCCCAACGTCCCGCAAATCTCGCGTCTCGAAGGTCAGGTCCTCACAACGCGAGAGCGACTCCTGGCCCACCAGGAAGAAGCCCAGTGCGCAAGCTGCCACCGCAAGATCGACCCCATCGGCTTCGGTCTGGAAAACTGGGGCGCCGCCGGAAAGTGGCGCACTGAAGACAGCTACCAGGTGCGAGACGGGAAAGGCAGAGGCGTCGGCAAGCGAAGGACTTGGGCGATCGACGCCTCCGGAGCATTCCACAAGGGACCAGAATTCAACGACTACCACGAACTACGCGACCTCATCGCCCAGCGCGAAGAAGACTTCGCCCGCGGATTCACCGAACACCTGATCGAATACGCGTTGGGTCGTCCGTTCGGCTTCACGGATGAAGACCTCGCGAATGACATTGTTCGCGCCGCGCAGAGCAAAGAGTTCCCCGTCAGCGAATTCATTCACGCCCTCGTCCAGAGCAGGCCGTTTCAATCGAAGTAGGATCCAGCCCAATCCATCACAAGAATTCAATTCCATGAAAGCCATTTACCGCTCACCTGGATACTTTTCTAAAGAGGGCCGACAAGGACCGTTCCGGCGACATCTCAAGAGATGAAACACAACATGATCACAAAAACCACTCTTCAGACTTTCATGAAGACCGCCACGATGGTCTTCATTGCGTTGGCTACGACTTTCTACCTACCTTTCATGAGTTGGCTGGCGGGAAAGGCAATCTCTCCGATGAACTCGATGGTGGAAGCTTTGTCACTCTGTTTTCCAATCCGGAAACCGGTTCGGTGAAGCGGCCGATCGATGGCTTGGTTTTTTCTCGGCCCCGGCAGGGAATGGCGGCGATCCGCGCCGGTGAATGGAAACTGCTGGCAGAGGTGAACGCGAAGCGTGAAATTCAATCGGCCAAACTCTTCAATGTCGTTGAGGATATCGCCGAAAAGCGTGATCTATCCGCTGCACAAGCTGACAAAGCCAGGCGACTGCAATCACGCCTTCAAACCTATCTCGAAACCGTGGGTGATCCATCTCCGACAATGAGGCGGAGAAAGAAGGCTGAATGAGAACGCGGCGCACATCCAGCTCCATGAGGCGTGTCCCCGTGAAGAAGGCAGCGACGCAGCGGCGCGTTAAGCTGGTCATGATGGTGCGTTTTTGATCCTGAACAACTCTTACATCTGACGATGCACCAATCCTCGACGTCTTCGATCGATTGCCTTGGTCGATTCAACGAAACCGTGATCAAAACCGGGAAAGCCGAGCAGGCCTGATCAAGGACGCAGCGATGCAGCTCCGGCGATGAGATAAATGATGGGCCAAGGTTATACTAACAGTGCTGGAACAGTGTTTTCGTTTGGTCCGGCGTTCTGAATAGATTCTCATCATTGTGCGACAATGGAGTAGCGACACGTGACTCGTCTTACGCGATCCGATCTCATCACCTGGGCAGACACGAAAGCGGCTGAAGGACTCTTTCCAGAGTTGATTCGTCGGCTTGTGGTTGCGTCAAACCAGACTGTAGAAGTGATCGTGATGCCGTACGGTGACTCCGTCGGCCGGTCGGGCCTGGACGGCTACGTCCTCGCGAAGAACGGCTCAAAATACGTTCCAGAAGGTGAGTCGGTCTGGGAGTTCGGTACAAACAAGGACCACGTCAGTAAAGCGAACTCGGATTTCAAAAAAAGGACAACCGGGACAGCGACCTGTCGACAACAGGAATTGACTTACCTCTGTGGCACGCCGCGACACTGGGAGAAGAAAACCGAATGGGAGTCCGATCCGGGGCCGGTCAAAGATAAGGTCGTCGGTCATTGGAAGGCAGTCCGCGTTTTCGACGTGGATGACATCCTCGGCTGGCTGTCGGATTGCCCCGGCGTTGAAGCTTGGTTCTCCCGAAAGCTTGGGAAGGCGACCGCTGGTCTCAGAGATGTCGAAGGATACTGGGCGAATGTTGCGACGACGGATGCGGGGCTCCTTAGTCCGCAGGTGCTGCTCGCTGGCCGTGAGGAACTGGCGAGTAAAGTTCAAGCACACTTTGCCGGTGAGGAGAAACGTAGCGCGTTGGCAATTCCCTGCCGATCGCCAGCAGAGGTCGTGCCGTTTGCCGTCGCTTCTGTCGGTGAATCTGGTGACGAAGTATCGATTGCTCGCACAGTCGTTGTTGATTCGCGTATTCGATGGGAACAACTCATCGTTGAAGAATCGGACTTGGGCCTAATCGTTGCTCCACAGGTGCAGCCGAGTCGGGAACAGCTCCAGCAGGCCGCAAACCGCAATCATCGTGTTGTTTACTGCTCAGCTACTGGCGACACGGAGCTGCCACGTCTTAGTGAATTTGAAGTACGCAAAGCTCTGACTTCTTCCGGCATTGGTGAAGCTGAGGCAACTCAACACGCGAAACAGTGCGGCGGGAACGGCCAACTTCTTCTGGATCGGTTGTCGGGACTGCACGCACCGGCAGGATCGGTCGGGTCAAGTCTCGATGACCGAGTAAAGGCAGCCTGCCTGCTTGTTGTCGGCTGGAATGGCAACCATCCGGCAGATCGTGAGGTATTCACGATCCTTTCTGGGTTGCCTTACGAAGAAATCGAGACTTCGCTCGTTGCTGATTCGAACGACCCGGATGGCCTCTTGTTTCGCGCCGATGGGAAATTCAGGCTTCTTTCTCCAGAGCTTGCGTGGATTCGCTATGCATCGCTCATCACCAAGTCGGTCGTAGACGATTTCGCTGATGTCGTCCGATACCTGCTTGCTGACGACGATCCGACCGCCGGCATGTCTGGAGACGAGCGACTCACCGCGCAGTTTCTCGGTCAACGGCCCGAGTTCTCGGGGACATTGCGACGAAACGTCGTGCATTCTTTGGCGATTGCCGGTTCGATCGGTGCAACTCGTTTGAAACTCGATCATTCCATGAGCCCTTCGTTCGTGGATTGGATCGTGCGGTCAACGTTGAAAGACGCAGGCTTCAGTCGCTGGGCGTCGTTTCGCGGCGAATTGTCGATCCTGGCCGAAGCCGCACCGGATGCTTTGCTCGATGCTCTTGAAAACGACCTTCACGCCAATGGACCGCTTGCGGAGGTGATGGACAAGACTGAGACCGGTCTCTTTTGCTCACCCGCACACACGGGCATTCTCTGGGCACTCGAAAGGCTTTGTTGGTCTCCGCAGCATTTGGAACGAGCCACCTCCGTTCTGTTACGGCTTGCCGGACTCAACGCTGACATCAACTCCGGGAACAACCCTTCCAACTCGATTCGAGAGACGCTGCAACTTTACTGCCCCCAGACAAATGCTGACTGGGAAGCGAGACGAACAGCGATCGATCGAATGCTGAAAGAAGATGCCGGAACGGCTTTCAGGCTGGTGATCTCACTATTTCCTTCGGGACACTCAAGCTGGATGTGCCGTGAATTGCCGACGTGGCGGAACTGGGCTCACGGGTACAAGTCCGGCACAACGTATGGGCAAATCGCCACAGAACTTCGTTGGTGCGTCGAACAACTACTTGCGGTTGCTGGTGATGATGCCGAACGATGGTGCGCGCTGATTGAACTTTGCGGCGACATTGAGGACGAGCAATATACCGCTGTTCTGGAAAGCTATGAGTCGGCGTTAGCGCGCGGAGCGTTTGAACAAGACGGCAGACGACTGCTCTGGGAAACGATCAACGCCATGCTTGTGCGAATGGAGTGGTCCGCGAGTCGGCGGCGTCTCAGCAATGGTGAGATTGTCGACAAGGATGACATCAAGGATCCGGATGCTGATTCGGAGCCTCACTTTCCGCGAGAAGTTAAGTCCTACGAGACGCACGGGCCGCGACTGCGACATCTGCTCGACGCGTCAACTCCCGACGATCCGGTTCTAGCTGGGTGCCATGCATTTCTGCACGGACTTAATCCTAATCACTGCACGCGACACTTCTCAGATCGTTTCAATTACAAAAAACAGCAAGAACGCATCAATGAAGCACGGCAGTCTATTGCTGAAAGCGTGTGGAAGGTCGAAGGTTTGGATGGCTTGCGTCGCTTGACGGCGATTGAGCACGTCGATGCAGACGGAGTCGGAAGAACAGCGGCGCTGAATGAAACAGTCAAGATCGAACTTGATGAAGTACTTCCGCTCTTTTCGTCAGAGACGAAGGCGGATCGAATGCTCGCCAGCGGGTTTGCCACAGTTTGGGCGTGGCAACGCAAGGATTCGCTTTCGACTGATGTGTTGCCTCTTCTGTCAACGATGTCGTCGGATGAGACGATTTCGTCGTACCTGCGGTGCCTTCCACTTGTACCGGAGGTTTGGGACTGCATTGATCAGCAGAGCGAGGCGGTCCAGCGACTGTATTGGAAGAATGCGTCTGTGCCTTGGGAGATCCCCGAGGGACGACTTTCGTACTTTGTCAGAGGGCTGGTTCAGGTAGCCCGTGCAGATCGAGGGATTGATTTGCTGGCACGTTGTCGGGAAGACATTGCCGAAGACGAAGTGGACCTTGTATTTGAAGCGTTGGAGATGTTGCCGCTCGTCGAGCGAGACGCCGATGAACCGCGCCAAGACAGTTTACGGTGGGAGCTACAGGAACTTTTTGAAGTGCTCTACAGAATTGGGATGTCACAAGTAGAGCGGCTTTTGCGACTGGAACTGCTTTATCACCAAGTATTCGAAGACGATGAAAGCCGAAAGTTCCAGCCAAAAGGGTTGCTGGTGGCAATTCGGGACACTCCGTCATTGTTCGTTGATTTGCTCAGATATCCTTGGAAAAACGACGCTGGCAAATCTACCACACCGGATGATGATCCAACAAAGGCTTTGGCGAACCAAGTCGGTGGTCTACTGCGCCAACTCGCCGAACTGCCAGGGCAATCTGAACTTTGTCCAATGAACGAAAAGTCGATCGCGGATTGGGTTACGGAAGTGGTCCAAATCGCCTCTGAATGTCGGTATCTGACGGCGCTCGGCCTTCAGCTTCCCGATGTCATCACAAGTGGAGCATGGACTTCGATTGATACATGGCCGACACCAGATGTGGCTGATGTGATTAACATTCTGGCGGAAGCTATCCCGGAAACCTTTCCACGGCATCTCTCGGTAAGCTTATCGAACGCCCGCGGCGTTCATATTGTCGATCCAACCGGACAGTCAGAGAAAAGCCAAGCCGAGCAACTTCGAAACCGTGCAGATCAACTGCGAGAAACCTGCCCTGCAGCCTCGCGGGCTCTGGGTGACCTTGCCCAGAGCCTCGACTCAGAGGCAAGGCGGAACGTGGAACGTGCAAAGTGGGAACGATGAGTTCAATCGCGAGTTTTCAGCGCTAAATTCCCGAGGGAGCGGCAGCAGATGAAAGAGGTGCAAGTATGGCGGCGATATTGGACGCGCAGGTCCCACACAAAACCCGTCGAGGCAATTCGCAAATGAAGTCGTTCTTCACAACACCTTTCGTCAAATTTGCATGTCTGGTCCTCTTTCCGTGTGCGACGATCCTGAACATTCAGGAAGCCCAGGCAGATTCATCGCCGGACGAAATCGTGGCGATGGACCTGCTGACCGTTAAGGAACCGGGATCGCAAGCCGAGTCGCGGTTGCGGGTCATCCGGTTGACCACGCGGAGTGGCACTAAGGGCTATGGGGATTATCTTGACTTCGGTCTACCCGCCGAGGATGAGAAAGAGACACTGGCACGGTTGGCGAACCGCTATGTCGAACAGAATCAGAAGATAGATATCTTCCTGACCGATCCTTCAGTGCGGGCCGTCGGGGGCGGTCACACCATTCTGGGTCAGACTGCGGAGCAATCACTCCATGTCCATCCAGTCACCGCTAAGGCCCCGAACGCGTTGTTCCTTAGAGAAGGCTTTGGCCCGATGTGGCAGGGCCCGGGAAAATCAGGATTGGTCATCGCGCTGCAGGCAGCCTTGCTCGACCTCGCTGAGGAAAAGGGGCCATGCCGTGTGCGGCTCTGTCCGTCGATTTCCATTGATCGGAAAGTAGACGGTGAGCGCCGGCTGAGTACACCTGACGAAATGCAGCAGACCGTTGCGTCGCTCAAGCAAGCTGGCTTTACCGCAGTCCGGCTGGAGCTTGCTGGCGCCCTTGAAGATGAGATGTCGGCGCGCGGCGAGTGCGCACCCTACCGCTACCCGCAGGAAGTGTTGGGCCGTATCGGTAGCCTAGTGTTAGCCTCGAAAAAGGCAGCCGGCGCGGAAATGGATCTGATCGTTGCCGCCAACATGAACTTGAGCACGGATGGCATGACCTACCTGGCGCTGCATTGCGAAAGGAACGAGGTGGCCTTGCTCGAAAACCCGATGGCGCTCCGGCACCTGCCCGAGCAGTGTGAGGCGCGCAAGGAGTTCAGCCAGCCTCTGGGGTTTGGCGGAGACTATCATGCGATCGAAGACTTCATTCAGGGCATCAAGAATCAAGCTGGCACGGTCCTGGTACCCGATGCCGGCCGCATTGGCGGTGTGGTCATGCTTGCTCGGACGGCGGACTTGGCGAGGGAAGCCAAATTGAAAGTGGCTCCGGTGGTGCAAGGCGGTCCACTTTCACTGCTGGCCGTCGCACGGTCGCTTTCCGGACGCGATGAAGTACTGTGGGTGACGTCTCCAAACCAGGAGCAATGGTTGAAGGATGACGGTGTGCTGAAGATCCCCCTGAGAATGACTCAAGGATCCCTGGTTGCGGAATCGTGTGAGATTGATGAAACGAAGTTTCAAATAAGGCGTGTCGCCCAGGTAGAAACAAAGACCAGGGGAAAGTGATGGACCATCAAGTTATAGGCAACCAACCCAATCGTCGAAGATTTCTTAAGCGATCTGTGTTGGGGGCAAGTGCGATTGCGGGGCTGCCGTCGCTCGGCCACCCGCTATCTGCAGATGCCTCGGAAAAGGCGAGCCGCATCGAAGCCCTGGAGGTCCTTCTATTGCAACGCAATGGCGAGAAGCGGCACGTGCTGAAAGTCACCTCGACCACAGGCACCGCTGGATATGCAGATTTCCCCGACCTCGACTATGCGCCGGCACTGGGCGGAGTCGCCAAGGAGCATCTCATCGGCGCCAATCCCTCGGCCGTGGAAGCCATCTGGTCCAAGATGCGGCGGGCCGGTCTCCTCTGCTCGCATCGTACAGCTTTGGATTATATGCGCTATGGGACCTGCTCGGCCGGGAAACCGGTAGGCCCGTCTACGAACTGCTCGGCGGTCCGGTGCGCGACCGGATCAGGGTCTACCACTATCGCAAGCCGAGGCTAGAACAGCAAGCGAGCGAAGACGCCTGGCGCGCGCTGGGTCGAGACCTGGCCAAACAACCCGGGGCAGCCGCGAAGACCGATCCGTTCGCGGTTTTCGAACGACTTGGCGAGAAGAAAGCCTGGGAGGATACGGTGTACGAAGCTGGCGGGAAAATGCCGACTGAAGAGAACATCGCCTTCAACGAAAATGTTTTCCGTTGGCTGCGCGAAGGAGCCGGCGACAAGGTGGACCTGATCCACGGCGGCCACGGTCAGTGCTGTGCCGAAGGGGCCATCGCCACCTGCCAAAGACTCGAGCAGTTTGATCTTTTTTGGATGGAAGAGCCGGTGCCGCCCACCAGCAGCATGGATGAGATGGCCAAAGTAGCCGCGGCCACCACGATTCCCATCGCGACGGGCGAGAACCTTCAGGGCTTGGAAGACTTCACCCGTCTGATCGACAAGCGTGCCGCGTCGATTCTCAATCTGCCGCCGCCCAACGTCGGCGGCCTAACCGAAGCACGCAAGATCGCCACCTTGGCGGAATCGCGGGGCATGCAGATTGCGCCGCATTTCTTTTCCTATGGCCCGTTAACCTGGGTCGCCATGGTCAACCTTTGCATGGCCACCCCCAATGTGTTGATTCTTGAAGCGAATGCGATGAGAGAAGTGAATCCGCCCGTGGCCACAAATAAAAGACTGAACGCGAATCACTTTTTCAAAGAACCGATCAAATTCGACGGCGCCTACTTCGTGCCCTCAGGCAAGCCGGGATTGGGGTATGAATACGATGAGAAATTCGTCGTGAGCCGGAAAAGGCTGGCGTGAATAACGAATAGTGCTTTAACTCTTCGTCGCGCAGCGATGAGCGAATCGCTCTGGACGAAGTGATCAGCAGCCTGACTCTCAGGGTCGGGCAGCAACAATCCCACTCTTACCCCTCGAGATTCAAAGTGATCTCAGCCATGAACAACATTCTCGCAGCAATGCTCTGTACTGCACTTTTATGTCTTTGCGCGTTCGACGTATGCGCTGCCGATCCGCCCGCTTTCAAATCAGAGCTTTTCAAGACCGGCACGCTCGTCTACTCCGATGATTTTGATGGGGAGATTAACCGAGAGCGTTGGGGGGCACCGACACGGGACAAACAGATCGCGGACGGCAAGCTGATCGTGTCGCAGAAATACAAATCAAAGGAAGAGGCGATGAAAGCGCTCAAGCGAGATCATCACCTTGGACTGGAACCGGTCGTGCATCTGAATGGGATTCCCGAAGAATTCGTCTGTCACCTGCGTTACAAGTTCGACAAGAGAGAACTATCACCGGGCCGCCCCAGCTTTCAAATCGGTCACCACATGATCAGCCTGGGCTACATCAAAGAAGGTGGTCACCGAGTCAAGTTGCCACATGATGGTCCCGCTTTCACCGAGCCCGAGTCAAAGATGAAACTTGGCGAATGGGTCGATTTGATCATCGAGTACAAGCTTGGAACGATCCGAGTCAGCGTCAACGGACACGGCAAAACCTACGAACACGAGAAGGTCACCCTCGTCAACGAGAAAGACAAACACGGGCCCAGATTTACTTTCAAGGGCGGTCCAGATTGCCGGATCATCTTTGATTCGGTCCACCTCTGGAAATGTGAAGAGTGACTGACATTCAGAGACCACGAGGCAGCAGCCATCGCGGTGGAAGAGTTCTACAAAAACAGATAGATGGACCAGCTCAAATGGTGCCACCCACCGATTGGTTTCGCTAGCAATTGGTTGCTAGTGTGGGACGCGGCTGGTGCGTGGAACCAGACGGAAACGCCGATGACACTTGGCGGGGCATTTGTAACGCGTTGGCGCGTTTCCGATCGGTCCGTCGGATCTAGGGGACTGAGTCTCGGGGAACGACGCAGATGGCAGAAAAATGGGGGGGCGGGAAGCGGGTCGACAGGAAAATGGTTGACAAGAAAATGGGTGCGGGACCTCGAAGGGACCCGATCCATTGGGCCGGTTGCCGACGTGGATTTTACGTTCTCAACGATCCCCACCTATTTTGCTGTCACCCATTTTCTTGTCTCACTTTCGCTGTGTAAACGAAAAAAGCCCGCTCCCGACACGTGACGACGTGTCAGGAGAAGGCTTCGATACAGCGGAGGCAACGCTTTTCGTGAAGACTCTCGACAACTGCGTCGGGGCCAAGCCACTTCATGTCACAGCAGAACGGCGAGGCCAGCAGCGAACCTGCACTTATTTTGCGACAACATTGTGCTGGCATCCGTCCGCAATCTGCTTCCCCAGTCGCAGAACGCCTACGGACAATACAGCCGCGTGCAGCTAAGCCAAACGGCGACCACGTTCTTTCCACGCACCTACGACGATTGGGACACGGGATTCGATCTATCTTGGGAGTTGGATATCTGGGGTCGCACTCGTCGTTCCATCGAAGCCAATGACGCCGCGTTGAATGCAGAGATCGAAAACCACGATGATATGCTGGTCACGCTGATTGGTGACGTGGCGGCCATATACTATACTTGTCGTTTTCGCTGCCAACGGTGCACTTTCAGCGATTGTCCCCTTCTCCCCGATCGAGCATGGAAAACGAGAATGCGTCGTCGCGATCTACTCTCAGGTGGCCTTGGGTTGATCGGTGCGAGTTATGGCTTTCCCTCTCTGGATCGTTGCGACGCGGCAACGAGCTGGTCGAAGGACTTGGCGGATCATCGCATCGTAAATTTTGAAACATTCCATTCGCGCGATCGGTACGCGAGAACGCTTGGACCCAACGCCAAGAGAGGACCACACGGATCTGGCTATTCGAGGCCTTTTCGAATCGCGACCACGGACCAGGGGGCACGTGGAATTGGCATGTGCTGGCCTAACGAAGATGCCATCACGCCGTTTGTGGGCGCGAAATTGGGGGATCTGTTCGATCCATCCGTCGGCGTAACCGAAGAAGCTCACGCTCTCGATTATGTACTGCATGATCTTGCAGGCGAAATTCTTGGCAAGCCTGTCTACGAATTGATGGGTGCTCACGGACCCACGGAGATCGAAACGTACAGCGGTGCGATTTACATGGAAGACTTGATGCCGAAATCCAGACCGCAGGGGGTATCGGCTGTCCTTGATGCCTGCCAAATGGACTACGACTCCGGATATCGTGCTTTTAAGCTGAAGATCGGTCGCGCCAGATGGATGCAAGGGGACGAAGGTGACCGCCGCGATATCGAAGTCACGCGAGCCGTTCGAGAGAAATTCCCCGACTGCAAGATCCTTGTCGATGCAAACGACGGGTACTCAGTCGACAGGTTTCTGAAATACGTCACCGGCGTCGCGGACTGTGATCTGTTCTGGATCGAAGAACCGTTCATCGAAAATCGGGACGGACTCATGCGGCTGAAAGATCATATGCACAAAGTCGATTGCAGGGCATTGGTTGCTGACGGCGAAGCTCGCACCGGAAGCGCACCAAAACTCTGGAAATGGGGAGAATACGAGAAAAGGTTTGTCGATCGCTTTTTTGAACTCGCCGAAGAAAAGCTGATCGATGTATGCGTTTTCGACATTGGCACGCTGGGCTTTACCCGCTGGAGGAACGTGATGCCGATCCTCAGGGAAGCGGGAGTCGCAGCGGCACCTCATCTCTGGGGCTGCACCCCCAAGCCCCTCTATTGCGCGCACCTGGCAGCAGGCGTCGGGAACGTTCTTATTGTGGAGGGCATTCCAGGTGTTGGCAGCAATCTGGACTACTCCAACTTTGCGATACGCAACGGCAAACTTTGCGTCCCCAACGTGCCTGGCTTTGGAATCCGCCGAACCAACGGAGCCAGCATCGGCCTTGGGGAATCGGTTGCCAAGTGAGCGTTTCGATCTGCGGCAGTCGTCGATGGCCGGATCCAAGCAAAGGAATGCAGGAGCTTTGAAACTCGATGCGAATTCGTGTCGATGGGTTGCAGCGACAAGACGACGGCTGTGTCCGGCGCGGGGTAGGCTTGGTGCGCCAGCGCAGCGTATTCGCTTCCGTACTTGCCAGGTTCCCTTTCGACTCCGCGCCACTGCTGGAGCAGTTCCATTGCATCGTTGCCGTTGTAGTGCGAAATTCGCGATTGATCGTTTTGCCGATGCTCGTTTTTTTCAATTCATCGAGCCGATAACGCCGATCTGGAAGCAGGGTGACTCAATCCTGTAGACGAATCAACTCTCGAAGTGCTGCGATGACATCGTCCGGTTCAGCACGATGACGATAGTCCACATTGACATGTTGCCACGCCACGATGCCATCGGTTGAAACGACGAAAGTCGCAGGGATCGGTAGGACGGTGCCATTGCCATCGTTGATCTTGGTCAGGTCAAGGCCGCGGTCGTCGCGCATATGGTCGAGAATCAGTTCGGGGACTTCCCAAGCGACCCCATATTGTGCGGCAATCAGCGCGTCTTTGTCTGAGAGCACTGTGAAAACAAGTTCTTCCTTTTCGATCAGCGACAGTGATTCGTCGGGAACCTCCGGACTCACCGCCACAAGCTGACCGCCAAGGTTTTCAATGTCAGCCAATCGGTCCTGCATCGCACGGAGCTGCAGGTTGCAGTAAGGACACCAACTACCACGATAGAACACGATCACCACCGGTCCGCCCGCGAGCAACGCAGACAATTCGATCGATTCACCTTTGGCACTGGGCAATACAAAATCTGGAGCGGGCTGGCCCACTGCAATCGCATCCTTGCCATCTCCAAAATCGCGAGCTTTGGCCAAAAGGGACTCGATCTGTCCTGCAAATACAGGCTTCGATTGCTGTAGCTTGGCGAATTGTGCATTGGTTTGGTCACGTAGAGTTGTCATCGGACTCCTCGGGTGTTGACGCCGCGGCGTAAAGACGTGCGGCAAGAAGGGTATGGTTTGATCGGACAAGCCATCGTTACTCAGGCCAGCGGTTGGCATCTTCGACAAGCTTCCACCTGGTGAGTTTCTCCGGTGTCTCGGCAAGATTCGCCAGACCCATTTTCCGAAACAGATGGCTCGGCCCCCGCGTAGGCTCGCCTTTACCGGGTGCTACAGCGAAACTGCACTTTAGGTGATTGACTGTAGCGTCGTCGATCGTCACGCCGCAAACGCGAGCAAGCGTTCGAATCGGTCGCGAATTTTTGTTTCGTCAGGAGCCAGATGCAGATCGTTCAAAAATTCAGAACGCAGCATTTCACGGGTGATTCGGCGACGGCGATCTGTGTGTGAGGGACGACGCGATGGATTGTCCCACGGTCGGTCACTGCGATCAACCAGCTGTTCGGCCGACAGGTCCCAACACTCCAATTCAACCAGGCTGTACATCCACCCGCACAAGTTCCAGCAGGCAATGCTAGACCAAACGTTTCGGACCTGCTGCTCGCCGGCACCCCAAATCTCCTTCACGTCGTGAAAGTGCTCTTCGATCGACCAACGGTCAGAGACCGTTTGCAAGATTGCCTCCACGCTCATCGTCGGATCGGTGCTGATGTACGCTGCCCAATTCCCACTGGCATGCTCCAACAAAACGACTCGAACCTGACCGCCCACGACCTTGCTGGTCGCGACGAACGTTTTGTAACGTCCCTCCGTCTGTACGCCTCGACAACAGTAGGTAATCGCTTTCCAGCCATCTCGGCGTCCAGCTCGCTTGGCCAAGCTGATTCGATTCTTGCCATACTTGCGAGGCCTACCGCGCTGCCCCGGTTTGTTCGCCGGCAGATCGAACAGCTTCGCATCGCGACGAAGCCGTGTGACTACTGTGGCACCTTCAGCGATCAACGGGCGCACAAGGTCCCTGGCCGCATACGCGCCATCGAACACAACAATGAATCTCGCTTTGCTGCCGAGCGCACGAAGCGTGCCAAAGACTTGCCGAAGCAACTCCATGGCGAGTTGGTGTTTGGTACGAAAGTCCCAGTCATATCGTTGTTTCAGCTTGTTGATGTCAACCTGCCGAACGTACAGTCGCGAGAGCAACGGCAACGCCATGACTCCGAACAGCGGATGGCTCAGGACCATTGCCAAGCAAACCCAGTTATGACCATAAAGCCAATCTCCGTCGCCAGGGCCGGGTGTCGGATTGTGGTGAATGTTAGCCGCTTCAACGTACGGCCCAAATCGCTTGGTGGGCGAATCATCGATGGCAAACGTCCAGTGACCGTTCTCGCCGGGATCGAACTTCTTGAAGATGAACATAACCAACGGCAGCATCAACGAGACAGTGTTTCTCCCGATCGATTGAAGCATCTCGTAGAACCGGTCCCAATCATCGTTAACGCCGCCGCAGCGAAACCAACTGGCGGCAGTGCGGCGACCACCGGCGAGCATCGCCCCGGCGATAACGATCGGCAACCGAAAGCCGATTCGTTTGTCAAGCAAGTCACTCATCGAAGCGACCAAAGTTGCGATCGTCCCGCTGAGCGGAATGCTTGCCGTTTTGGTTCGTCTGCGACTCGGATTCGGTGTGTCAAGCCTTCGCCGCTTGTCGTGCTGGGAAGGCGTGGATTTGCGAGAATGTTGAGCTTGCGGTGGTCTGCCGGAGCGTTTACGCTTAGCCATCCTTGGCCCTTTGAGATGTGGATTGGTGTGGTAACCTCCATTTTCTCTGAGGGCCTTTTTCGTGGCAATATCAATCGGTCTGCGATAACTTTTCGCCTAAAGTGCAGCAGCGAAACCAAGATCGGTGTGATCGGCCAAGACAATCGTGCCTTTCTCCGTCATGGTAAACCGCTGCAGCGGAGAGTCGCCGGGTTGCTTGAGGTACAACGACGCTCCCGCCTTGGCATGTTCGGCCTCGATACATCTCTTGTAGGCAGGAACATAGATCTGTCCCGCCGCTGGGTAGTTCAGCACCCACATTTCGTCCGCAGACCCAAACGCCTTCAACGTGTGCGCGGTCAGTGGGCTATCCAATTGTACTCCCGGTCCGTAACCGGGAACGTCAAGGCAATAGAACTCGGGCTCATCGAGCGGATCAATCAAGCGGATCATGACGCTGGAGGGCACGTCTTTTTGTGGAGCCGTTTGTTCAGTGGGACCAGTCTCTTCCGGTCGCTGACCATAGGCCAGCGACGTGAATACCAGTACCGACAACAGCGACAGTTTGAATTTTCTCATTAACCTAGCTCCCTAACCTTTCAAATGCGTTCTTGTTTACGCCCGCAGGCCAGCGGCCTCGTCGAGCGTGTCCTACATGGCCACAGGTCTTTCCTTCGTTTCCACTTTGTCCTCGTTCTGGAGTTGCCAGTACCCGCCGTTCAACTCCATGAGCTGTCGTTGCCATTTCGGCCGAATACGATGAGGATAGATTCATGAATCATTGGTCTTGTTGCTTGCCAACGGTGGTTCGCATCAGCACCAGATTGTCATGCACTAGACTCGATGTCCAAATGAAATGCGCGTCTGCCCGAGGGGCGTCGAACAAGTCGGTGAAGTTGGTATAGGCCGGCTTGTTGTCAACGCCAACAAAATCGTTGGTGAATGTCACTGCGTTTGGCCAACCGCGATCATCGAAATCCACCGCGGCCCAGTTTGGTGGAATCGGCCAGTGAGCCGCGAAGTAGGCGGTTCCGTCGGCGGTGTCCTCCGTGCTACAGTTCGAACTGTCACGGATCGCTCCCCTGAGAACCAGGCAGTCCTTGGTCTTCAGGGGTGCCGTATAAAACGTTTGAGCCTTCCAACTCCGATCGGTGATCGCAATCGTTTCGCCGGCCGCGTCTTTGATAACCGCGACCAATCCCGCGTCTCCTTGGTGAAACGGTGCGCCGCGGAACTGTTCAAACCCCAGCCCAAGTCGTTCTTCCCAATCGACGCCCATGATTCCAACGGTAAAGGGGCGATTCGCTTTGAATCGGATGATGTTACTGTTGAACGGCGTCATCGGAACCGGATCCACTGCCAACAATTTGCCGTTCACGTAGAACTCGAAATAGTTATCCCCGAAAACGTAGCCGGTAAACAGCTCGTCTCCGCCGGCGTTGATTGCCGGAATCGCTTCCAAGTCCACGTTGTCGATACCGTCCGGTGTGACTCCATTGGCTTCGTTGTACAGATCCGCGGCTCGGGGGGCGGATTGAAAGTGGGTCTTGGCCGGCACCGTCCACTCGGTGCCGTCTGACGCCTTGATCGTCCCCACATTGGCCGTGCGTGGGTTGCTGCCCGTCCATTTGAAGAGTTTGATGATATCCGTTTGCGCTTCACCTTGAGTAAACGACGGCTTCTGATCGTTCGTCACATCGGGCGATTGTGCGTGAGTCACCGAAGGGAATGCTGCGAACACGGTGAGCAGCGCTGCGGTCGACCTCAGCATACGTGGGGCACGGCGATTCATGGATTCTCCGAATTGGAAAGCGACGATTGAGACAGTGAATTGGGTAAATTGCCAAACCCATGCAAAGCCCGCTCCCCATGTCGAAATCGACGCGTTGAAATCTTGACTATCGCCGTGAATCAGTCGCTCTGAGTGCGCCGGATGGAGACCATTGCGGCCAGAAAAAGTGTCAGGAGCCTTTACAATTGGAACGGCGGACACTGCGGGGTAGAACTTGCCCGTTGGCCGCTACCGCGGTTGCCTGGATGGATCGAATGGGTCAACAAACCGGTGAGCGAAAATGAACGGGAGACTTCAGAAGCGGACGGTCTGGGCAAGGCAGATGGCCGCAAATTACGGGTCGAAAAATGGGGCGGGCAAGAAGCGGATCGACAGGAAAATGGGGCGTAGGGACCCGAGTGAGCTGATCCATTGGGCCGGTTGCTGACGTGGATTCCACGTTCTCAACGATCCCCACCGATTTTCCTGTCACCCATTTTCTTGTCTCACTTTCGCTGTGAAAACGAAAAAAGCCCGCTCCCGACACGTGACGACGTGTCAGGAGAAGGCTTCGATACACCCGGCAGGATTCGAACCTGCAACCCTCGGTTCCGAAGACCGATGCGCTTTCCAACTGAGCCAAGGGTGCGAGGTGACGCAACTTGTTATGGGGTAAGTTGTTAAGTCAACTATTGCAAAGTGACCAGAGGCCGCCAACAGTCCAGATTTTACATAGTTTTCGGACATGTGCCAGCAGTTCTCGGACAGTTTTCGGACACACTTCGAAAACGGCGATAAGTCTTAAATGCGGATTCACGACAAAAATGCTACGCAGGCCGAAGATTCGCAATCCTCACACGCGAACAGCCTACAAGAGAGCGATTCGATAGTTCTTGAGTCACTGCCATGCTTTGGACGAACAGCTTCCCACAGTTTCACCACAAGAAGTCGGTAGCTATCTCGATCAGCAGAGCTATGCACTGGCAACCAAGAAACCGCACCTATCAGCTATCCGCCACTTCTTTGATACGCTTGCCACGCTGCGCGTCGTCTTGCTGAATCCTGTCCACTCAGAGCGAAGTGAACGACTTCAAGGTGTCGAGCGAAAAACGCCCGAGTTTTCCGTTCCGCAGGCTCGCTGTCTCATGCCTTCACTCAACACTTCACACGTAGTCGGGTTGAAAACCAAGAAGCTCACACTGAACGCCGTGACCGCAGGCGACATGGCTCGAATGGTCACACGCCGTATGCGAGACGGCGGATTGCCCTCGCGTCTTTCGACGCATCCCTTTCCAGTTGCTACCATTACTAACCTGCTCAGTCAGGGAGTTCTGCTGGATGGCGTGCGAAATCTGACGGGTCACGCCGATCCTCCAACCACCCGAATGAAATGGGGGGCGTCAGCGGAACGTCACGCGCACACATTGTTGGTGTGGGCAGTGCAGGTATCATAAACGCGTTGAATTTGCCGGAGTGCGCGGGTGCTGAAATTTCTTAGAACGATCATTTCTGATTTCGTTAGTGATCGCTGCACGACGCTTGCGGCATCTTTAGCCTATTACACGCTTTTTGCGTTGCCACCGATGCTGTATCTGTTGCTGATGTTGTTGACGATGGGGTTGTCGACGACGGCCGGCCAGGCAGCGGCAGAAAAGCGTGCCAGCGATGTACTGCAAGCACAAGCGTCGGAGCTGTTTGGCGATTCAGTAGCGGTGAAGCAAATCGCGGATATTTTGCAGAGCAATCACGACATGGGCGGCCATTGGTGGAAGGCTTTACTGGGACTTGCGGGGATTATCGTTGGCGCTACGGGCGTAGTAGCCGCGTTGCAGGATGCGATTAATCGAGTTTGGCACGTGAGGCCCGATCCCGATCGCTCGACGATTCTGACTTGGTTGTCCAAACGACTGCTTTCAATGTTGATGATCGTCGGTCTGGGGTTTTTACTTCTGGCGTCGATCCTCATTTCAGCTGCGCTGAGCTATTTCGGTACAAAGATTGGAAATTTTGTCGATCTGGGCGATGCCTATGCCATTGTGGTCAACTATGCCATGCAGACGTTGATTCCCCTGATCGTGTTTGCCGCGATATTCAAGTTCATGCCAGACGCGATCGTTCGATGGCGTGACGTGCTGTTCGGAGCAGTTGTGACAACAGTTCTATTTTGGATTGGTCGCTTTGCTTTGCAGTGGTACCTCGCCAACAGCAATCCCGCGGCGCACCTCGGCTCCGCGGCGGCTTCTCTGGTCGTGTTTCTGGTTTGGATTTACTACACCAGCATGATCTTTCTGTTAGGTGCCGAAGCAACGAAAAACTTTTCGATCTGTTTCGGTGAAGGCATTGTGCCGAATGGGCATTCGGTTGCGTTTCGAGAAATGATTGTGAGTGACGAGCCGAAGCCGTAGCCGAAGTCGCCAGACTTGAGTTGTCGCTCGTCAATTCATCCGAGGCTTGGCGAGCTCCCCGACGTCAGTCGGTTGCAGGCGAACAGTTTTTGGTCGGGTTGCACATTTTCTAGTCGCGCTTTGTATGTGCAGACTTTGTTTTACGGCTATTCTGGATGCTTTCACGTCGCGTCGCGAGAGTGGCCCATCGTGTGCGAAAGGTTGTTTGGACCGGCGAACAAGAATCGCGTTTGCAGCCGACGTCGCCAGACTTTGTAGGTCACTCAGAGTCCAAACTCTGGCGAATTCGACTAGGTGCGATTTGCAATCCCTCGAGGTTCCTTTTTGATTCCGCGAATTCACGTTATCGGATTGACATTGCGGTTCCCGTCATTGGGAGTCACGGTTCGCTGCGCGGTTGCGATCGCCGTGATAATGGTTTGGTCATCGTTGTCGTTGGCTCAGTCGCCGGAGTTTTCGCAGGGCAATGACGCTCCCGATATGTTCAATCCGGCCGGGCCGAACGCGGAGTCGATCCAAGAAATCTTTTGGGTCGTGATCGGTATTTGCGCAGTTATTCTTGGCTTGGTTGGAACGACGCTGATTTGGTTTATCGCAAAATACCGCGAACGGCCGGGTGACAATAGTGAGCCACCCCAAATCTATGGTAGTCGGGCGATCGAGTTGGCTTGGACTCTTGCGCCGCTGTTGACCGTCACGTTGTTGGCCGTGTTGGTGATTGCCACCGTGATCAAACTTCGAGCCGATCCACCATCGACGGCGGCGCATCGTGTTCGTGTCGTCGGGCATCAGTGGTGGTGGGAATTGAATTATCCCGATCACGGGTTCACAACGGCCAACGAGCTGGTGATTCCGGTCAGTGAGCCTGATCTTGCCAAGCCGATTTATCTGCAACTTGAGTCGGCGGACGTATGTCACAGTTTTTGGGTGCCTCGACTGGCTGGCAAAACCGATTGTATCCCCGGTCGCACAAACAGCATGTGGATTCAAGCGGGCGAACCGGCAACCTACTTTGGTCGGTGCGCGGAGTACTGCGGCACGCAGCACGCCAAAATGTTGATTCGCGTCGACTGTGTTTCACAAGCGGATTTTGACAAGTGGGTTGAGAATCAAAAGGCCGATGCCGTTTCGGACGATTCAGTGGCCGCGGGGCGTGATCGGTTCATGGAAATGGCTTGCATGAATTGCCATGCGATTCGCGGAACTCGCGCGGCCGGTGAGTTCGGTCCCGACCTAACGCACTTGATGAGCCGTAAGACGATCTGCTCGGGATTGGCCTTGAACGATCGAGAGAATTTGACTCGTTGGATTTCCAAGCCTGATGATTTGAAAAAGGGTTGCCGCATGCCGGACATGCGGTTGACAGAACCCGATGTGAAGTTGATTGTCGACTACCTGTTGAGTTTGAAGTAATGACATCTAGCGACATTCCTGAAGGCAGCCAGGCTTTGGACTCACATACCGTGGTGGGCCAAACTCTGGCGAGTTCGGCTGCAACGCGCCCGCCGCTCGTCACCCAACTGCACGATTGGGTGACGACGGTCGATCACAAGCGCGTTGGTCTGTTGTATCTGATGATGAGCCTCATGTTCATGGTCTTTGGCGGTATCGAAGCATTGATTATCCGAGTTCAGCTTTGGACGGCGAACAACACGCTCGTGGAAGCGGAAACGTTCAACCAGTTGTTCACGATGCACGGCACCACAATGATCTTTTTTGTTGTGATGCCGATGATCGCTGGGTTCGCGAACTTCCTGGTCCCGCTGATGATCGGAGCTCGTGATGTGGCGTTTCCGCGGCTCAACGCTTTGGGTTTTTGGTTATCGCTGATGGGCGGCTGTACGCTCTACCTCAGTTACTTCACCGGCAAAGGATTGCTGGGAGGCGGTTCCGCACCCGACGTGGGCTGGTTCGCTTATGCGCCTCTGACGTCACCGGCATATTCGGTTGGTTCGAGCACAGACTACTGGATTGTCGGAACAGCGATCAGCGGTATTGGAACGATAGCGTTCGCTGTCAATACGATTGCCACCATCGTGACGATGCGTGCGCCAGGAATGTTGATCAGCAAAGTGCCCCTGTTCGTGTGGATGATGTTGATCACGTCGTTCATGATCCTGCTGGCATTTCCTCCGTTAACGGCGGCCCAGGTCATGTTATTGATGGATCGCCATATGGGAGCACACTTTTTTGATACTCAGGCGGGTGGCTCGGCGCTACTGTGGCAGCACCTGTTTTGGTTCTTTGGGCATCCCGAGGTATACATCTTAGCGCTGCCCGCGTTCGGAATCATTTCGGAGATTGTTCCGGTGTTCTCGCGGAAGGTTATCTTTGGTTACGCTTCGGTGGCGATGTCGAGTGCCGCCATCGGTGTCATCGGTTCAAGCGTGTGGGCGCACCACATGTTTACCGTGGGAATGAGCGACAGTTTGGATGCTTTTTTCTCAGCAACCAGTTTTCTCATCGCAGTGCCAACAGGTATTAAAGTGCTCAACTGGACGGCGACATTGTACGGCGGGCAATTGCGTTTGCGAACGCCGATGTTGTTCGCGCTGGGTTTCCTGGGCATGTTCCTGATGGGTGGCTTGACGGGCATCATGCTGGCAGCGGTGCCGGTCGACTGGCAGATTTCCGACAGTTACTTTTTGGTCGGACATTTTCACTATGTTTTGTTCGGCGGCAGTTTGTTTGCACTGATGGGCGGCGTCTACTACTGGTTCCCCAAGGCGACGGGCCGGATGTTGGACGACCGTTTGGGCAAATTGAATTTCTGGTTGCAATTCATTGGGTTCAATTTGCTGTTTGGCCCGATGCACATCTCGGGAATCTTGGGAATGCCACGCCGTGTCTACACCTACCAACCAGGGCAAGGTTGGGAAATTTGGAATCAGATTTCGACCGTTGGCGGTTTCATCATGGGCTTGGCTTTCCTGACGTTGTTCTGGAATCTTGCTAAGTCATTGCGGAGCGGCAAACCAGCGGGCGACGATCCATGGGACGCTTGGACGTTGGAATGGATGACGTCGTCACCACCGGCAGCTTACAACTTTGAGGAAATTCCAACCGTTCGCAGTCGCCGACCGCTGTGGGATTTGAAGCACCCCGAAGACCCGGACTGGAAACATGAGTAGCGGTGCAACTGGCGTAGCCGAAGTCGCCAAGACTTTGGATGGAATTGATTGTCGAAACGAAACTGGCTGGACCGCGGCAAAGGTTGGCATGGCTGCCTTCCTGTTCAGCGAAGCCGTTTTTTTTACGACGTTGCTGATTGGTTACATCACATTTTTGGGGGCAGAAATGAGCGGGCCAACGCCCGGGCAATCGCTGAACCTGGAGATCGCGATTATCAACAGCGTTTTCCTGATCCCTAGTAGTTTTACCATGATGTTGGCCGTGAGAGCATTCGGTCGCGGCAAGCTTGGTGGTTTCACGTTTTGGATGTTCGCGACGATCGCGTTGGGCATTGGGTTCCTCGGTGGGACCGCCTATGAGTGGCGAGAGTTGATCTGGGTCGACGGGCTGACGATCAGTCGTAACGTATTCGGAACGACGTACTTCACATTAATTGGTTTTCACGCGACGCACGTGACGGTCGGAATGTTGTTAATGGCTATGTTGGTTTGGCGGGCAAGACGAGGTCAAATGAGTGCGAAGAGTGAAGCGCCAGAGTTGTTGTCGTGGTATTGGCACTTGGTCGATACGGTCTGGTTGGCGATCGTTCTAGTCGTTTATGTGTTGGGACACTGAGCATGGAAACTTCAGATTCTGAATCCAGCGATACGATCGAGATGCCCGAATCGACGTCGATCCCGTTCTTTGCGTCGGTCTCGATTGCAATGATGGGTATCGGCTTGATGACCAGTTTGGTGATCTCGGCAGCGGGCGTGCTGATTTTGGTGGCGACAATCGTGCAATGGTCGCGAATCATGGCCGATGGCGTCGGCGAGATGGAAGTTCCGTTGGTGGCTCCGGAGCATCGAGCGAAAACCGTCCAACCGTCCTCACGTCCTGTCGCACATGCTCGTCCGAATCATCCGCAACATCGCAGCATCTATCCAGCGAAAGTTCATCCCTATCGCTTGGGTTTGCTGGCGGGACTCATTGGTTGCGGCGTGATGGCGGCGGTTGCGATGCTTTGGAGTCATTTGAGTGGCCATGAGATTTGGTATCCCGCGAACCTGCTCGCGTCGATCGTTTTGACAGATTTGGGGCGACAGCCGATCGCCGACTTGGCCGCTTACAATCAGGCCGGACTAATCGTCGCCTCGGTGTTGCACGTAACGATCTCGTTGTTGATCGGACTCGCGTTCAGCGTCCTTTTGCCGATGTTGCCTCGGTCACCTGTTGCATGGGGAGGCATCGTGATTCCGCTGCTGTGGTCGGCGGTGGTGTATGGGGCTTTGTCGCTGTTGAATCCCCCGTTGAGTCGCCAGATTCCTTGGGCTTGGTTTGTCGGTGCTCAGGCCATGTTCGGTTTGACCGTGGGAGGTGTGATTTCGCTCGGTGGACGTCGGCGGGCTGAGATGGTCCAGAGCCGGGAGGAATCGGAATGACAAATACACGTCGTAGCCGATCTCGCCAGAGATTGGGTTATTCGCGGGGAGTCCAAAGTCTGGCGACTCCGTCTACCCAGACCTGGATTGGATCGCTTTTGTTGTTGGCGCTGCTTGCTGGTTGCGGTAAACCCGACCCGGCCGATCACTATGTGCGACCTGAACAAGTCATGGACTTTGCAAAACTGTTCGGCCAGAACTGCTCGGGTTGTCACGGGATGGACGGCCAACTCGGCCCCGCTCCGCCGCTGAACGATCCGCTGTTTCAAATGATTATTTCTGATTCACAGATTTCTGATCTGATCCACAAGGGGCGTGAAGGTTACGCGATGCCCGCATTCGCAATCGCTGAGGGCGGACCGCTGAGCGATGCACAAATCCAAGTCATCGTTGATGGCGTGCGCAAACAATGGAAAAGCGACCTTCCAGCTGAGACGCCTGAGCCGCCCGTCTATCAAGTGAGCCAAGACGATCCGGCGGGCGTCCGCGATGGTAACGTCGACGCGGGTAAAAAGCTGTTTACCACCGTTTGTATGAAGTGTCATGGAGCAGATGGCCGCGAAGCCGACGGACAGTCCAGCGGCGACGGTGGCATCCTCAGTCATGCGTTTGGAGAGTTGGTTAGCGATCAATTGATTCGCCGCATCATCATCACTGGTCGGCCCGATTTGGACATGCCTGACTACGTCGAGTTGGGCAAACAGTCTGACTTGAAACGACCTCTCACCGAACAAGAAATCATCGACCTGGCCGCCTACGTTCGCTCCGCGCAACATGCGCCGAAACCTGTTCCACAACGAGTCGCCTTATGAACAATGAAAAGGACTGTCCGTGCCAGTGCGACGGAAAAACAACCATCGCCGCCGCCGTGACGCCTCCGGTCGAATCCCCCGGCCGACGTCGATTGCTGGCCTGGGGGACGGTGATTTTGGGTGGAGTTGCCGCCTCGGCTGCGGGAGTTCCGATCCTGGGCTTCTTGCTTGCACCGCTAGCCAACAAAGCGAACTCATGGATCGCAGCGGGAAAGATCTCGGACTTTGAAGTCGGCAAAACGCATAAGGTCGAGTTCGTCAATCCGTTGGCGGATGCCAACGACGGCGAAACCGCCAAGACGATCATGTACGTTCGCCGCAATGAGGGCGACACGTTCAATATCTTTGCGGTGAACTGCACGCATCTTGGTTGTCCTGTCAGTTGGTTCGCCAATGCCGGATTGTTTATGTGTCCATGTCACGGGGGGGTGTACTACGAAGATGGCAGCGTCGCCGCAGGACCACCACCGCGCGAACTTTTCCAGTACCCACACAAAATTGAAAATGAAACGTTGATGGTCGAAGTCGGTCACCTCCCAACGCTCCAGCAGCCCGCATGAGTATCATCAAATCCATTATCGGCTGGATCGACAATCGGATGCAACTGAGCGATTCGGTCGTGTCGGTGGCTCGTCATCCGATCCCGGCCGAGGTCGCTCAGAAGAAAGGTTGGTGGTACGTCTTCGGTAGCGTCACGATGACGTTTTTTATGCTGCAAGTCGTCACGGGCATTTGTTTGGCGATGGTGTATGAACCGACCGCCGACGCAGCCTATTCGAGTCTGCAAACATTGAATTACCAGACTCCATTTGGTTGGCTGATCCGAGCAATCCATTACTACGCGGCCACCGGTATGGTCGTGATGATCGTCGTCCACATGACGCAAGTCTTTTTGATGGGTGCGTACAAGTATCCGCGTGAGGTGACATGGTTTTTCGGTGTCGGTCTGTTGGGACTGACGTTGGCACTCGCATTCAGTGGTCAAGTGTTGCGGTTTGATTCCAGTTCGTATTGGGGCGTGGGCGTGCTTGCGTCAGCAGCAGGTCGCGCACCCGCTGTTGGACCGGAGGTCGTTCACACCGTTTTGGGTGGACAGTACATCGGTGAAAGCACGGTGGGTCGATTCTTTGCCGTGCATGTTTTCATCCTGCCAGCGCTGCTGGTTACCTTGTTGGCCGGACACCTTTACATGGTCATCAAGCGTGGGATTTCCGAACCGCCCAAGCCCGAGCAACCTGTTGATCCGGCGACGTATGACGAGCAATATGAAGAGCTGTTGAAGAAGGGCGTTCCGTTTTTTCCCCATGCAATCTATCGCGACGGCATTGCCTGCGCGATCGCGGTGATTGTGGTGGTCGCGTTGGCCGTGATTTTTGGTCCCAAGGGTCCGGATGCGTTTCCTGATCCGACCATCATCGGAGCCGACCCGAGACCGGATTGGTATTTCTTGCCGATGTTCGCCCTGGCTGCATTGTGTCCGCCGTCGCTGGAATTCGCGTTCATCATCGTCGCACCAGTGATCGCAATCGGCGTATTGCTGGCGGTGCCTTTTCTATCGGGCAGCGGTGAACGCAGTGCGTCACGACGCCCCGTGGCGGTCATGTTTGTGACGGTGACGTATATCGTCTTTGCGGTTCTCGGTTGGTACGGTGCGACATCACCATGGTCGCCGCAGATGGACGCGTGGAGCGGTGATCCGGTGCCGGTCGAGATGGTGAAGCATTCATCGCCTCTGGAGTTGCAGGGTGCCGTGACCTTCCAACTGCAAGCATGTCGCAACTGCCATGCACTCGACGGCGTCGGCGGAAAACGTGGGCCCGACTTGACCTATGTTGGCTCTCGCAAGAACCGTCCCGAGTTGATTCGCCAAGTCGTCCAAGGCGGTGGCTACATGCCAGCCTATGGCCAGCAACTTTCGGCGGCTGAGATTGACGCATTGGTGGCATTTTTGGCGGCGCGACGACCCGCAGGCGAACCGGAAGCGAAGCTGCCGGTTGCACCCCCGATCAAAGGCGATTCGATCAAAGGCCGTGCACCATGAATGGACAGGACTGGGGATTGCTGCTTCAGTCCTGGAACGTGGCGCCGGTTGTCGTGATTTGGTTGTCGGCAGTGGCGTTGGTGTATGTGCGTGGTTGGTTGAGATACCAACGAAAGATGCGTGCGCGAGACTTAGCGGTAGGGGGCAAGCCCTCCGGCCGCGCTCGCGAAGGTCGCACTGGGCCGGACGGCTTGCGCCGTTCCGCTAGGAGACGTTTTACATTCGGGCGGTTGCTTAGCTTCCTGGCCGGGCTCGTGGCGGTGTTTTTTGCAATCCAATCGCCGCTGGACGTGGCGGCGGCGTTTTCGCTGCAAGTTCACATGGTCCAGCATCTGTTACTGATGATCGTCGCACCGCCGTTGTTGCTTTATGGCACACCGACGCTACCGATGATTGCGGGTTTGCCAAAGTCGTTCCGCGATAATTGGGTGACTCCGTTTGTGACCTGGAAACCGCTGCGCCGATCGCTGGGGTTCCTCGTTCAACCGCCGATTGCGTGGGTGCTTTTCGCCGTCACTCTCTGGGTATGGCACGCACCACAGCTCTATGATCTCGCTTTGCAATCCGGCGGTTGGCATCGAGCCGAACACGCCTGTTTTCTGACAACGTCGATCCTGTTTTGGTGGCCGGTGTTGGAGCCGTATCCGTTTCGATCCAAGCGGTCGCGTTGGCGGTTGGTTCCCTATTTGTTTTTAGCGGGAATTCAGGGAAGTGCCTTGGCCGCACTCCTGACGTTCTCGCCACGAGTGATTTATTCGTATTATGAAGCAGCGCCAAACATTTTTGGAATCGACTCGCTCACCGACCAGTCGCTGGCCGGAGCGATCATGTGGGTTCCCATGGCGGTCTCGTTCTTGATTGCGATTGTCTATGTGGTGGGAGAGCAGTTGTCGGCGTCGCCTTCCTACTTAGCGGAACGTCGCAAGCCGTCCGAAATTGATCGCGAGTTTGATGCGGGAGGCCGGAGGGCTTGCGCCCTGCCGCTAGCAGCGAGGCTGCCGTCGTTCCTGAATCAGCTTGCTCGCAAGCCAATCCGTCGAACGCTGCAACTTGCAATGTTATTGCTTGCGGCTGTCGTCGTGATTGACGGTGTGACTGGGCCGCAGGTTTCTGCGATCAATTTGGCGGGTGTGTTGCCATGGATTCACTGGCGTGGATTCCTCGTGATTGCGCTAGTCCTGGGCGGAAACTATTTCTGCATGGCTTGCCCGTTCACCATGTTCCGCACGACCGCAAAGCGTCTTTTCAAACCCTCGCATCGCTGGCCGAAGCTATTGCAAAACAAATGGCTCGCGATCGCGATGCTCGTCTTGTTTTTCTGGAGCTACGAAGCGTTCGCGTTATGGGACCGGCCGCTGGCCACCGCGATGATTGTGATTGGCTACTTTGTTGCAGTTTTCGCGATCGACGCGTTATTTGTGGAAGCTCCATTCTGTAAATTTGTTTGCCCGATCGGACAGTTTAACTTTGTTCATTCGCTGGTCTCGCCGACGCAAGTCGCTGTTGCCGACGGAGCCGTTTGCAGTGACTGCACGACCAAAGATTGCATTGCCGGGAATGCGAAATCACCCGGGTGCCAAACCCATCTGTTTCAACCCAAGAAACAAGGTAACATGGATTGCACGTTTTGTATGGATTGCGTGGATGCGTGCCCGCATGAGAACGTCGCAGTGTTTGCGATCGGGAGGTTGGATGATGTCCAAAGTCTGACGACTTCGGCTACGTCAGTTGGGCGATACGAAAAACGATTCGATCTCGCCGCGTTGATTGTGATGCTGTTTTTTGCTGCGTTGGTCAATGCCGCGTGGATGACCTCGCCGGTCATCGCAATCGAAGACTCGCTCGTCCAGCATTTCGGCGTCGGGCGACTGCCTGTGATGACGGTCGGCTTTTTCTTCGCGGTCGTTGGTGTGCCCATCCTGGTGATGCAGACCGTCGGCGCGATGAGTAATCGTTTGGTCGGTCTAAGCAGCAGTGATGAGAACGTCCGTGCGAACATCGCCAAGTTTGCGCCGTCCCTGATCCCCCTTTCGCTGAGCATGTGGCTGGCTCACTACTGTTTTCATCTCGTGACAAGTTTCGACGGATGGCGTGTGGCGGGGGATCGGGCAATCGCGGATTGGACAGGGACTGCATTTGAAGTCGGTCCGATTGCGATGGCGTGCTGCAAAGCGGACTCGGTTCCCTGGCTGTTGCCGACGGAGTTGGTGGCGATCGGGATTGGTTTGTGCGCTTCGTTTGTGGTCGCGTATCGGATTGGCGATCGTGGCGTAACGTCTGAGCATCATCGAGTGGCGATCATCCCGTGGGCCGTATTGATGTTAGCCTTCTACGCAGCGTGTGTGTGGGTGCTGTTGCAACCGATGCAGATGCGCGGCGCATTGGTAGTAGGGAGATGAAATGCCGTTAAAATGCCAATATGTCCCACTGATACGAGTTCCGTTCCTATGCCTCGCGTTCGTCACCGGGATCGAAACAAACGTCATGGCCGATGGTGGCAAGGTTCAGTTGAGCCAAGCCATTGACGGACGCCGAATCACGGTTTTTACGTCACCCACACCCCTGACGACCGGGCCGGTTGATATCAGCTTTTTGGTGCAGGACGAAGCGACTGGTCAAGTCATTCATGACGAACGCATCTCGGTTGTCTGCCGGCATCTCGACTCGAATCAAACGACTACGACGACGGCCAACCACGCCGACTCAACGAACAAGGTACTTCAGTCGGCTAAACTCGTTCTTTCGCGGTCCGGTCAGTGGGAGTTTCTGATCAACATTGAGTCGGCCCAGCGACTAAGCGTCCAAGTGAATCTGGCGGAACCCGCTGTGGTCGACGCATGGTTTGTAGCGGTCGTGACATTTCCAGTCGCTTTCGTCGGGCTTTTCTTGTTACGAGAATGGATTGTGGAGAATCAGATAAGAGAGCGACATCGCCGTAAGCGTTCTTTCTTCCCATGTTGACGGGAGCGGTAGCGTGGTGGGATTCTTTCCACTTTTGGAGAAACCCATGGCACGATTGCCCAACCCACAACTTGCCCGGCAGTGGCGAGAGCGACTCGATCGATTTGAGCACTCCGATTTGACGGTCGAAAACTTCTGCGAATACGAAGGATACTCGACGACCGCCGGCTATCCGTGGCGACGAAAGCTCCGCGGCGAAAAGTCTCCAGATGACCCGGCATTCATTCCCGTCCAGTTCGATGCCAGCGACCTGAACCACTCGTGGGTCAAAGGCAAAGCGGGCCGCGACGTCGAGGCGGTCAATGACCTGTGCGACCGCCTGGAGTACGCCCAGCAAACCGGCTACGGAGACCTGGATATCTTGTGGTGAAATGCATCTGGTCTCTTCCATGATGTCGCGCAAGAGAGCAGGTGTAATGTGAGCAAGGCTATCGCCAGCTTCATGAGTCTTCTTGCCGTAGGTTACCAGCGATGCGACCGCGAAGGCGTTTTGATCTCTCGTGGCCCGTGATGGATCGATAGCCGCCTGACTCCCTCGTGACATGCGATGCGTGATCCAGTGGGGCTTTCTTTTAGCCAAAGACCGAATCCCTTGACCGCACTTCGCGCTGCCCCTTGGGAGTCGAGCGGAAGTAGAGATCAGAGAACCCCAGTGAGATCAAAACGCAGCCTCAGCCGCAGCGCCGATGGACTGCGTGTTAGAGACGTGGGAAGCGGCCGCCCCCGAATTTTCCGGGGCGACGATTGGCCGTCGGCAGCTTCCCCCGTCAGCAAGACAGCCCTGGGCAGATAGAACGCTTGCGTCGCCCGAGCGTGAATCCGAGTCTAACGATGCAGCATTTTGCCAAGTCCACCGCTAATCAGCGTGGTGACGTCGGTCAAAGCGCGAGCCGTGGCGACGCCACCTGGGGCAGCGAGATATTTCGGTATCCACTCGGGGTCGAATTTGTCTTTGTAGGCTCGCAGGCCCTTGAAGTTGTAAAAGTGTTCGCCATGATGAAACATCAGGCTTGATAGCCGATTCCATAGCGGACCGAGCCTGTGAGAATCAACACCCGATAGCGGCGCCATCCCCAAACTAAAGTAGCGAAATCCCTCCCTCTGTCCTAGCAACATCAGTTCCAGAAGCAATAGCTCCATGACTCCGTGAGGTGCGTCGGGGAGGTACCGCATTAGGTCGATCGAAAGCTCGTGTTTATTTGCCCCCCGTAAGACGTTCGCAAATGCAATGACTTTTTCGGCCGCGTTTGTTTGGTCGACGTCATGGCGCAATCCCCCCGGCATCGCGTCGGAGTGATTCCCAGGGCCGGACGACTCGTACGGTTCCGGTACGGTCGGACGAACGATCACAGCGATATCGTAATGGGCAACATAGCCCTCTTCAAAGAATCCAAGGGAAAACCCCTTCTCGCCTGCCGACTTGTCCTTTAACCAGGCATCCGAAATCTCCTTGAGTCGCGGCATGATTGCCGCCACGTTTTCTCGCGGAATAATCTTGAACTTCAGTCCCGCTTCGTCGGACTTCTTTTTGGTGCGACGAAGGTCTTTGCGATGACTGCCTTCGAGCGAGAAGTTTTCCAACGGCACACGTCCTTCTTCACCAAGCTTCAACATCGTCATTCCCATTTCGATGTAGCGGGCGAGATACTCTTCGCTGACTTGATAGAAAACCGGGACGACTCCGGCGGCATCGCAGCCTTCGCGGAATTTCCACGCCGCATCATCAGCCGATTCTTCGGGGCCGATCGGGTCGCTCATCGTGATCCAGCTTCTTCCTTCACAACCGAACATCGCCACGGCTTTGCGGTCGTCGCTGAAGATGAAGCGTTTGTCACCAAGAAGTGCCAAGTTTGCAACGGTTGATTCGGCAGATTTGACGATGGACTCAACCTCAGCCATTTCAGCTTCGGTAGGCAACGGGGGTTCGGCAGGTCGCGAGTGGAGTAGCTTGGCGACGGCCACCAACGCAAAAACAACCGCAGCGGAAAGCAGAGCACGTAATGAGCGTGGCGCATCGCCTTGATACGCGAATTCCCACCACAATTGATCGGAGTATTCGACATGACGATAGGCGAACAAGATCAGCCAAAGCGACAACCCCAGAGCGATCGCGACCGAAGCCAGCCACCCAATGCTGATCGACGGCGAAAGCAAGTTGCCTTTGCGGTAGAAATAACGACGACAAGGAAGAATCATCAGCAACAAAATTGACAACACGATCGCTTCTTCGTAGTCGAATCCTTTGGTGAGGGACACGATGATCCCAACGCCAAGAAGTCCGATCGTCAATGTCCATGCAGCGTCGATTCGTCGCTGCAGCGCGCGAGCCAGGATCAAAAGCAACGCGCCGATGATGCTGCCCGCTAAGTGCGAAATCTCCACCAGCGGCAGCGGCATCGCGTCGCGAAGCAACTTCATTCGCCCATCAGCAGCAGGCAATGATCCGGAAAGCAGCAAGATCAGACCGGCAACAAAAATCGCTCCTGTGACCAGTCGTGGAGCGATGACGTTGGCCGCCGCCGTCAAAAACGTAGCGGTGTGTCGAACGCCCTCCGGTGCCAATGCTGAATCATCCGCTTGACCGGGGGAGGTGAGTCGTTCCAGCACCATCTTTCGTAGCGACACCACCGAGATGCCTAATAACGCCATCAATAGCGGCAGCAAGTAATAAACGACACGGAAGACTAGCAACGAGGCCACGAGTCCATTTAAAGACTGCGGCAGCATCGTGATCAGCACTAATTCCAGCACGCCCAGCCCGCCGGGCACGTGGCTGAGCAATGCAACGATGATTGCGAGCAGGAAAATGGCTGTGAAGGGAAGGAAGCCGATCCCCGCATCAGCGGGAAGTAGCACAAACAGCGCTGCTGATGCAAGCAGGAAATCGAGCATCGCAACACCCGCTTGTGCCAATCCGATACCCAGTGGTGGTGGTTGGAAATTGACGCCATGGATGTGAATCGGGTTGCGACGCAATGCGCACAAGACAAAAAACGATCCAGCTAGCGCGAGCATGATGAATCCGAGTGGGCGGCTGTTGCTGAGCGGTAGATTGAACCGAACTGGAATATCAAATGGCGTGACGACAAACAGCAAGCCGCCAAGACAAAACAGGCCGATCCAAAAAGCGGTTCCAATGAAGACGATCAATCGCATGATCTCCGCCCCCGACATGCCCCAACCCGAATACAAACGCACGCGGACTGGCGTTCCGCCAAACAGCACGCCCAGCGAATTACTCATCGCATAGTAAATTAGCGCCGCGATGCTGATTTGCTTGAACGTCAGAGGATGCTTGACCAATTTCACGCCAAGCCAGTCGTAGCCGATCATCACGGTGTAGTTGCAAACAGTAAAAAACAATGCCGCCAGCACCGCGGTGATTGGAATCGCACGGAAACTGCTCGCAATGTCGTGAATCTTGTACTGTTTGAACTCGTGATGCAACAGATACAATGCGATCGCAAAAAATACGATCGTGGCGAGCGGCTTAAGGGCGTGGGAGTGCTGTTTCATGAATCAATCTTGGTGCGTGGAACAGCACGATCCGTTCGACTGAAGAGTTTAACCGCGGCCGGAGGGTTTGCGCCCTACCGCTACTTTCGATCGCCCAATTCTTCCAACAGGTCGGTTTGCACTTGTTGAATTTCAAGCAGTCGCTGCCACTGGTGGGTCAACAGCAAGTCCATCTTGGAATGCAGGTGACGGATTTCGAGTTCGGCTTTTAAGTTCACTCGGTAATCATTCTCAGATTGCAGACGATCTTTCTCGCCCTGCCGGTTTTGGCTCATCATGATGATGGGAGCTTGAATCGCGGCTAAGCAAGACAACACTAGATTCAAGAATATGAACGGGTACGGATCGAACGGTTTCACGAAAATAGCGACGGAATTGATCGTGACCCAAACGGTTAACACGCCAGCAAAAAGCAGGATGAAAGTCCAGCTGCCTCCGAAGCTTGCGACCTTGTCCGCCAGTCGCTGACCAAGAGTTGAGTTATCTTCCATTATCTCATTGAGATTTTCGGTAACGATCTCATGCTGACGCAGGCTCTCGATCACATCCCGCTCTAGTTCTGACAGCTCACCGCGTTCCTCTTCAAGCACGTTTTGAATATAGGCACTTCGATAGTGGTTCAAGTCGGCATGGCAGATGTACGAGTCCTCGGTCCACTGCGGGTGTTCCGCGGTGATTCGCTCGGCGACTAAGCGACGCATGAACCTACCCGGTGTCAATTCCGATACCGGAAACGTCTTGCCGCAGATGCCACACGGTATTCTGTGATTTTGGTTCTTGCGATGATTATTCATGAAAGACCTAAACGGAACTGTCCAATGGATGAAGCAATGGGCAAGATCGGTCGTCGCCGAATTTTCCAGGCTTTTCGACACTCATCCAAACTCTGGCGAGATTGGTTACTCTGAAGCATTTTCGAGTTACTCGACTGATGCTGCGGCATCTTTTGCTTCCGGCAGCACGACCGGTTGCTCTCCGCTGATGATGCGGTTGCTACGGTTGAACGTCGCGTAGCTCCATGCCCACTGGAGCAGGATCAGCACGCGGTTTTGGAATTTCACGATCAGCATCAGGTGGACGAATAACCACAAAATCCAGGCGAAGAATCCACAAAACTGGTGCTTGCCGATTTCAGCTACCGCAGCGGCTCGACCGATCGTTGCCATGGTTCCTTTGTCGTTGTAGATAAACGGCTTGCCTGTAGCCGAGCTCGCCATGGCAGGAAGGCCTTTGCCCCCGTCCGAGTTTTTGCCGACTGCCGCACCGTATGCGGCAATTCGTTTGGCCACATACGCTCCCTGCTGAACCGCCACGGCGGCCAAACCAGGCAGCGGCTTTCCGTCTTGGCCGAGACATGTCGCGATGTCGCCGATCGCAAAAATGTTTTCGTGCCCAGCAATATTTAGTCGATCGGTTACGGGCAGGTGACCTGCTCGGTCGGTTTCGAGTCCACACGCGGCAGCAAGTTTCTTGCCCAGCGGACTGGCTTGCACTCCCGCGCCCCACAATACCGTTTTCGTCAGCACAACGGTTTCTTCATCAGCGGTTGCTAGCCGCACCTGATCCGGCGTGATCTCGGTGACTTTCGTGTGCGTGTGGACCTCGATGCCCAGTGATCGAACCTTTTCCGCGGCACGCTTGCAAAGTTCTTCTGGGTAGTGCGCCAAGATATGCGGAGCTGCTTCGATAACCAGGATGCGTGAATCTTCGGGATTGATATGCCGGAAATCGTGTTTAAGTGTGTGTGCGGCGATCTCGGACAACGCACCAGCCAGCTCCACACCGGTTGGTCCGCCGCCGACGACCACGAACGTCAGCAACGCCTTACGCAGCTCTTCATCGGTCTCCCGCTCGGCCGCTTCAAACGCCAGGTAAATTCGCTTGCGGATTCGAGTGGCATCAGCCAACGTTTTCAGCCCCGGCGCGACTGGTTCCCAGTCGTCGCGCCCAAAGTAGCTGTGTGTCGCTCCCGAAGCGACCACCAAGATGTCGAATTCGAGTTCGCCATCGGCCAAGACAAGTTTTTGGTTCGTAACGTCGATGTCCTCGACCTCGGCCATCAAGACTTCGCAGTTCGCTTGTTTGCGAACGATTGCCCGCAATGGCGTAGCAATATTGGCTGGCGACAAGCCACCTGTGGCAACTTGATACAGCAACGGTTGGAAAAGATGGTAGTTGTGGCGGTCGACGATCGTCACGCGAACATTGGCCTTACGAAGCCGCTGTGCCGTTTCGAGTCCGCCGAAGCCACCGCCGATGATGACGACGTGCGGTGTGTTCATAGAATCGTTTGATAAGGGTTTGCAGGATGATTAAGTGATTATCGCACAAATTCGGTCGCTGGCGAACCCAGCGCGAGTGTCGTAGCCGAACTCGGTTTTTGATTCAGTTAAAAAGGAACTGATGAACTTGTGGTGAATCAGGGTCAAAGTCCTGGCCGTCTTCACCGCGTAACTGCTCCCACGGATAATCCCAACCTTCAACCACCAATTGGTTTTTTACGTGACGGACGCCTTGAGTGTGAAAGGCAACTCGCGAGGCTTCTTGATACTCGGCCCACGAGTCGACGTTGCCGGTTAATGTGGCGATCCCGTCCTTGACCTCGGCACTCAGCAGTTTGCATGGCTGGGTGATTTTGTTTTGACTCCACCGTCTAACGATCGCCTGCTTGATCGCATCGTCAGAAATTGGAGAGGACTGCTTGACCACGATCTGATTGTCAACTTTTGTGACCCAATGAACGCGGGCTGCGATTCGTTCGGCGAGCGATCGCTCATACAGACTGTTGACGGTCCCCGACAAGATGATCGTCCCAGCGATTGATTTCGTTTTCAAGTCGAATTGATGCAAGGTTGTGTCAGAAGCCAGCTCCATTGCGACTTCGGATTCGACGCTCACGGCGTTCTTCCTGCCTGGGTTCACCGACAAGTTGTTTGCGACCGATTGCACGCCGATGATGTCAAAGGCATCTTGTTCGGCGATTCGCTTTTCGCGAAGTGTGCGTACAGCCCCGTCCAAGACGACGTGGCCGTACTCGACAGACGGGTTGATCGCGGCCGCGTCGATTCGTGAATCGTGATTGAGTTCCGTTGTTAAAGCCGCTTCCAATTCCTCTTCGGATGGCCAGTTGTAGGTCGCCTTTTCGCCTCGCATTAAGACCGGATCGACTTTCATTTCATTATTGACGGCCTTCACGTGCGCGATTTCCTTCACTTCGTCGGTGGCCCGTTGCTTGGCGTAAGCCGAACCGACGTTTCCCGATAGCGTCACGATGCCGTCGTTGGCGGCGACGTGGACTTTGATATTGTCGACACGCTGGTCCTGCGCCAAGGCATCGACGACCCATTCGGTGATCTGGGAATCGTTGGCCAATGCCGTCATCGGAAAAAAGTAACAAGCGGCCAGAAATATTGAGAACCGAAGAATGGTTTCGTTTTTGCGAGGGAAGGTCACGAGAAATGCTCCGAAACAGGGGAAGTGATTTCCTGTCTTTTTTGGTACGCATTGAACGTGCCGAACGCAGGAATCGCTGGTTTGTGGCCAGATTCGTTTGCAACGCGACCAAAAATTTGCCGCGCCGAGTAAAACTTGGTCGATAGACCCATCGAATCATCCAACCGTAGCCGATCTCGCCAAGAGATTGGACCTTGCCTCAACTTCCATCCAAAGCCTGGCGACTTCGGCTACATTCCCGACATGAATACACCCACCAAACCCGTGCTTCCTGCGACGATCGCTGCCTTGGGCATCGTGTATGGTGACATCGGCACAAGTCCGCTGTATGCGTTTCGCGCGTGCTTCGTGGGCGCGGGGCGATTGGCGGTTAGCGAAGCGAACGTTTTGGGTGTGTTGTCACTGATCCTTTGGTCGTTGCTGCTGGTCGTGTCGCTGAAGTACCTTGCGTTTGTGATGCGGGCGGACAACCAGGGCGAAGGCGGAATCTTGGCTCTCATGAGCCTGGCGATCCCACGACGTCGCCAAAGTCGCCAGAATTTGGATGAATCCGAATCTGCCACTGTCCATACTCTGGCGAGTTCGGCAACGCACCGGAAATCAAAAACTTCCGTCATCATACTGTTGGGATTGTTCGGCGCTTCTTTGCTCTATGGTGACGGCATTATCACACCCGCGATCTCGGTGCTCAGTGCCATCGAGGGCGTTCATGTTGCCACTAATGCGTTTGACCATCTTGTCGTTCCCACGTCATTGGTGATCTTGTTCGCGTTGTTCTGGTTTCAGAAGCGAGGCACGGCCAACATCGGACGCTTGTTCGGACCCGCGATGATCATTTGGTTTGCGGTCATCGGCGTCCTGGGTGTGGCTGCGATTGTGATTTACCCCGGTGTCTTGGCGGCGGCAAATCCGATTCAAGCGTTGCAGTTCTTTTCAGCTAATGGCTTTACTGCTTTCACGATCTTGGGTGTCGTGTTCTTGGTGGTCACTGGCGGCGAAGCCTTGTACGCGGACATGGGACACTTCGGGAAACGCCCGATTCGCTTCGCATGGTTCCTGGTCGTTTTGCCAAGCTTGTTGCTGAATTATTACGGACAAGGAGCCTTGCTGCTGACGGACGCCTCCGCCGTCAGCAATCCGTTTTATCGACTTGCTCCGTCGTGGGCATTGATACCACTGGTGCTGCTTGCGACCATTGCGACCGTGATCGCATCGCAAGCGATTATTTCCGGCGCGTTTTCGCTGACCAGTCAAGCCGTGCACCTTGGATTCCTTCCACGTGTTTCGATCCTCCACACGTCGAAAGACCAGCAAGGACAGGTTTATGTCCCAGTCGTCAACTGGCTGATGTTTGCCGGAGTCGTGGCATTGGTATTGGCTTTTCGCACATCGGATCATTTGGCGGCTGCCTACGGGATGGCCGTCACAACGACGATGGTTATCACCACCGTGTTGCTATACATCGTCGCCGTCAATCGTTGGAGCTGGAATCGCTGGTTCGCCATGCCGATGCTCGGCTTGTTCCTGTGCATTGACGTGGCCTTCTTTGCGGCGAACGTACCGAAGATTCTAGACGGTGGCTGGTTTCCACTTTTGGTTGGCGTCGGCCTGTGCTTCGTGATGACGACGTGGAGTCGTGGCAGCGATCTCGTGTTGGGTCTGCTTCGTCAACGGTCCATTTCGGCCTGTGACTTGATCGACGAGATGAAGACCACGTTGCCGCGACGCATCAAGGCCACCGCGATCTATTTGACTTCAGGCGACGAAGGTGTGCCGATGGCAATGATTCACAACATTCGCCACCACCATGCGATGCACGATCCAGTCGGCTTGCTGACGATCGAAGTCGAATCGCGACCCTGGGTTCCATTGGAAAAACGCATCGAAATCGTCCGAATCGATAGCGGTTGGTATCGTGTCGTGGCCCATTACGGATTCAAGCAACGTCCAAATTTGCCAAGCGTAATTGAACAATGCCGTCAACAAGGAGTTGACTTCGGCGAGTTGGCCGCAATTACCTACTATCTCAGTCGCTTAACCTTAGACGTCGGCAATCAATCGGCGATGCGGCGATGGCGAAAGATGCTTTTCGTCGCTCTGGCACGAAACGCTGATGATCCAAGCAGGTACTTCCATTTGCCGCCCGAACAGGTCGTCGAGATCGGTACGCGGCTGGAGATATAGAGGGAGATGAGGCCGGAGGGCTTCCGCCCTGCCGCTAAACAGATAGCGGAACGGCGCATGACGTCCGGCTCCAAATATTAGACTTTCGACAAAGGCAACTTCATTCGTCCGAACTCTGGTGAGTTCGGCGCAACAGGGAGCACGACATTGAACTGGTTTTTCAGTCACATCTTGGTGGTGATGGGGTTCGCGTTGGCGGTGCCTGCGGCCGTTCACATGCTGTCGCAACGTCGATCGCCTCAGAGCGTCTGGGCTTGGTTGGTGCTAATGTTTGTGCTGCCCTGGATCGGCGTTCCGCTGTATTTGATGATGGGTGGTCGAAAAATGCAACGGTTGATGGACTCGAAAGAAGATTTGGTGCTGAGCAGCCTTGTTGAATCGCAAACGCCCAGCGACCGTGTTCACGATGTACTAACGTCGTTGGGGATTCCAGTCGCTGAAGGTGGTAACTCGTTGCAGATTCACAACGATGGTGTGGCGGCTCTGACGTCGTTGATTGAAATGATCGAATCTGCCGAGACGAGCATTTGGTATTCGACGTTCATTATTGCCGATGATGCAACGGGACGAGCTGTCATTGAGCGGTTAGAAACCAAAGCGGCGGCCGGCGTTCAGGTCCGGTTGCTGCTCGACGGAGTGGGATGCTTGAGAACGAGCAAGCGTTTCTTGCAGTCGTTGATCGAATCAGGTGGCGAAGTTGCTTGGTTCATGCCGGTCCTGCATCGCCCGTTTCGAGGCCGATCGAATCTGCGGAACCACCGCAAGCAAGTCATTGTTGACGGCGTGAAAACCTGGGCGGGCGGGCGAAACACTGCCTCGGAATACATGTCGGGCGAGCCTACTGAAAGTGCCTGGATCGACCTGTCCTATCTGTTGCATGGCCCGAGTTGTCACGTCAATCGGCAAGTGTTTGAATCAGACTGGAAATTCGCAACGGGGAGAGACGTTGGCGCCATTAGGCAGGATAATCGGGGCGTTGAGTTCAGGCTCTTGGCGAGTTCAGATACGACGTGTTCGGCAATTACACAGGTCGTACCTTCCGGCCCGGACGTTTCCAATGATGCACTGCTGAGTGCTCTGCTGACGGCGATTTATGACGCGGAGGACCGCATTTGGATGGTCTCGCCGTACTTCGTTCCGCCGGAGAGTCTGATTGACGCTTTGTGTCTGGCCGCAAGACGCAACGTGGATGTTCGCATCCTTGTGCCTGCGAAATCCAATCACACGCTCGCCGATTGGGCGCGAGGCCCACACCTTCGTGCAATTCAGGCGGCAGGAGGCAAAGTGCTTGCGCATCCGAGGATGGTTCATGCCAAGACATGCCTGTTCGACAAAACTTTGGCGCTCGTCGGCTCGGCAAACATCGACGAACGGAGTTTACTGTTGAACTACGAACTCGTCCTAGCGATCTACTCGGGCGAGAACATTGCAGAAATCTCTCAGTGGATCGAGGCTCGACTGAGCGAATGCACGTCGTGGGAATCATCCACCGGCCGCACGAATCACCTGGTCGAATCGCTTGCCGAAACGGTCTCACCACTTCTGTAGCGGATCTCACCAAGAGATTGGTATGCAATGACCGTCCAGCGTCTGGCGGCTTCGGCTACCAGAGCCCCGCGTCAACTGGGGCAAATTTCCCCGGTGGGAAAACAAGTCGCGATCAAAAGTGAGGCCGCGAGTCCAAAACCACTGCAAATCGTTGGTTTTCACTTCTTGAAACGGCTCTGGCACGAGTCCTGCTTTAGAGAGCCATCGCCTCTTCGCGGAACGGCGCGAGCCCACTGGCATCGCTGCTGAAACACCTCACGAGGCCGGAGGGCTTGCGCCCTGCCGCTATCAATGCTCCTTCCTCAATGAAAGAAACCAAGCCATGCTTGACCAACAAACCGCTCGTGAACGCGTTGCCGAACTTACCCACGAGATCAAAAACCACAGCGAACCATTTCGACAAATCGTTCAGCAGGTCAATCATGTCCTCGTGGGTCAAGAAAAACTTGTTCATCGAATGTTAGTCGGATTGCTTGCCAACGGACACCTTCTCATCGAAGGCGTGCCGGGCTTGGCGAAAACGACGGCCGTGGCGAGCCTCGCCAAAGCCATCAACACTGGTTTTCAACGACTGCAATTCACACCCGACTTGTTGCCCGCCGACTTGACCGGCACACAAGTTTACCGACCGCAAGATCAAACTTTCGTTGTTCAAAAAGGTCCGATCTTCTCGAACCTGATTTTGGCCGACGAAATCAACCGTGCTCCGGCCAAGGTGCAGAGCGCTCTGCTCGAAGCGATGCAAGAACGGCAAGTCACAATCGGCGGCGAAACGTTCCCGCTGGACAATCCATTCTTGGTCATGGCCACGCAAAACCCGGTTGAACAAGAAGGCACGTATCAATTGCCTGAAGCACAAACCGACCGGTTCATGTTGAAGGTGGTCGTCGATTACCCCAACCGTGATGAAGAACTGCAGATCTTGCAGCGGATGAGCAAGACATCGGCGAAATTCGACATTCAACCCGTGATGTTGCCCGCAGAAATACTGGCAGCACGCGAGTTGGTCGACGGAATCTACGTCGATTCAAAAGTTCAGAATTACGTCGTCGATCTGGTCATGGCGACTCGCAAACCCGAAGCCTACGGGATGCAACTGAGCGAATTGATTCAGTTCGGTGGATCGCCGCGAGCGACGATCAATTTGACGTTGGCTGCCAAAGCGAACGCGTTCTTGGCAGGGCGAGGCTACGTGACTCCGGCCGATGTAAAAGAGATCGCACTCGATGTGCTTCGTCACCGCGTGATGGTGACCTACGAAGCCGAAGCGGAAGAACGCACCAGCGAGTCGATCGTGACTGAAATCCTCAATCACGTGAAGACTCCGTAAGCCATCACGTGGCGTAGCCGAACTCGCCAGAGTTTGGAACTCCGTTGTTTTTGATACCCGTCCAAAGTCTTGGCGACTTCGGCTACCGAAAGCCTATGCACATCCGATCTCTGGCGAGATCGGCTACGAGGAACCAGCCCATGATCCCACGCGAAACACTCCGCAAAATCCGTCGCATTCAAATTCGCACGTCACACAAAGTCGACGAGTTGCTGGCGGGCAACTGGCACTCGGCCTTCAAAGGCCGCGGTATCGAGTTTGAAGAAGTTCGTCCCTACCAGATAGGCGACGATGTGCGAGCGATTGATTGGAACGTCACCGCCCGCAGTGGCGAGCCGTTTATCAAGCTATTCCGCGAAGAACGTGAGCTGTCGGTTCAGTTGCTGGTCGATCTTAGCGGGTCGCAGAACTTGGGGACGACGTCGCAAACCAAACGTGAACTTGTTGCAGAACTTGGAGCGATGCTGGCCATGTCAGCGATCAAGAACAACGACAAAGTTGGCCTGACGCTCTTTACCGATGGCATCGAGAAGGCGATCCCGGCTCGCAAGGGATCGCGGCATGTGTTGCGTCTGATCCGCGAACTGTTGTACTGCGACCCGATCGGCACCGGCACCGATGTCAAACAAGCGTTGGAGCACGTCAATCGAGTTTCCAAACGCCGCACGGTCGTGTTCCTAATCAGCGACTTCCAAGACAGCCAATACGAGTCGGCACTAAAAGTCGCGCGTCGTCGACACGACATCATCCCGGTAGTCATCGCTGACCCACGCGAGCACAAAATGCCCAACGTGGGGCTCGTTCGACTACAAGACGAAGAAACTGGCGAGGTGATCACGTTGGACACGGCCAGTCGCAAGAATCGCCACCGATACGCGGAATTGTATCGCCAGCAAACCGAAGCCCGTGACAACCTGTTTCGACGTCTTCAGCTAACACCGATCCACTTAGAAACCGGCTGTGACATCGTTGAACCCTTACGCAAATACTTTCATCAACGGGAGAGCCGATCATGAACACGGATCAACCTGTCGTAGCGAAAGTCGTCAAGACTTTCGGCGACTCACCAAACGGGCCGAAACTCTTGGCGAGTATCGCTACGAGATGGCTTGCGATTACCACCGTCTTGCTCTGCGGCGCCGCCAATGTTTCGGCAAGCGAACCAACGGTCACTGCGACCGCCTCCACCAACTCAGTTCAAGTCGCTGAACCGTTTACCGTCGATATCACCGTCAATGCACCCGCCGGTGCAAAAGTCGCTTTTCCGGCGATCGCCGACCGGCTAGGCGAATTCGATGTGCGTGATTCGCAAGACAGGTTTGATGTGCCAACAGCAAACGGTCGGACGTGGGCACGACGGATAGAGCTTGAAAGCATTGCGACGGGCGACTTGGTCATTCCATCGCTCGACATTCAAGTCAGCGAAGGCGAGATCGCAAAGCTGGTTCAAACGCAACCGATCAACGTGCGAGTTGTCAGCGTGCTGGAAGACCGTAGCGACCCGACCAAGTTCCGTGACATCCAAACGGTCGTCGATGTAAATGTGCCGGAAGTCAAGTCCGGGACTTGGATGCTGTGGGCGATGGGCGGCGTTGCGGGAGCGTGCTTGTGCGCGATCGCGGGGTTAGTGCTTTCGCGTCGCGGTCAGTGGCTGACCCCAAAGGCTTGGGCGATCGAGGAACTCGACGAGCTTGAGTCTTTGATCGACACAAACTCGGTCGATTGCGAGACGACGGCACAAAAGCTGTCCGAGATCGTTCGTAGCTATCTGCTGCTGGAGTTTGGAATTGAGGACGCCGGGCGGACGCCGCAGGAACTGGTGAATGAGATTGTTGCAACCGAGCGAATCGCGAAGGAAGCGACCGATCGGCTAAGCACAGCATTCATGTTGGCTGACAAGGTCCGATTTGCAGGCGTGGAGTTGTCGGCGTCCGCGATGAAAAGCGCCGTCAACGACTCGCGTGAATTGATCGAACGAATTGCAAACGAATTTGAAAGTAGCCGAAGTCGCCAGACTTTGGGCCGTGACAACAAACCCCATCCAATCCCTGGCGAGGCCGGCCACGAAGATACAACGGAGAAAAACTGATGTTCTACTCACCCTGGTACTTCCTGCTGCTCCTTCTCGTTCCGCTACTGGCGTGGCGACTATTCGCTCCTCGACGCCGCAGCGCGATTCGGTTCAGCAGCCTAAAACTTGCTCAACAGATGACGCCGACACTGCGTCAACGCCTGACATGGTTGCCCGCTGCCCTGACGCTTGCCGCGATCACATTGATGATCGTCGCTGTCGCTCGGCCTCGCGAGGGGCGCGAGCAAACAGTGGCCGAGAGTGAAGGCATTGCGATCGAAATGGTCGTCGACTGTAGCGGCAGCATGCAGGCGATGGACTTTCAAATTGACGGGCAATATGTCGACCGCCTGACAGCGATCAAAAAAGTGGCTGGCGAATTCGTCACCGGCGGCGAGAGCGATCAACTTGACGGACGTTTCAGCGATCTGGTCGGTTTGATCACATTTGCCGGATACGCCGACGGCGAGACGCCACCGACGCTCGACCATGCCTTTTTGGTTTCGCAACTCAACAACGCACGAATCGTGACGAACCGCAGTGAAGACGGCACCGCGATTGGTGATGCGATTTCGTTGGCCGTCGAAAAGCTAAACGCTTTGGATGATCGGCAGAAGCAAAAGGTGCAAAGCAAAGTCGTGATCTTGCTGACCGACGGAGAAAATAACGCTGGGCAACTCGAGCCGATCCAAGCGGCGGAACTGGCCGCGACGATGGGCATTAAGGTCTACACGATCGGTGTGGGGACCAAAGGTGAGGCACCGGTTCCGGTGACCGACCCGTTTGGTCGGCAACGGATTCAGTACATGCAAGTCAATATTGACGAAGCGACGTTAACAAAGGTCGCGGAAGTGACCGGCGGTAAGTATTTCCGAGCGACCGATACGGACTCGCTGGCGAAAATCTACGCCGAAATTGACCAACTTGAAAAGACGAAGGTCGAAGCAAAACACTTTGTCGACTACCGCGAACTGGCGGTGCAATCGTACGCGGGCGTGGTGACGTTGCCGCCGTTGCTGTTGATCGCATTTTTGTTGCTGGCAGCGCGGTTGGCGCTTGAACAAACATGGCTTCGAGAACTGAATTAACCAACAGACAAAGTAGCCGAAGTCGCCAGATTTTGGAAACACCACAACCTCCAAACTCTGGCGAGTTCGGCTACGACATACCTCTGAACTCAGACGAGTTCGGTTACCAAGGAAACCGAAATGAACGATTTGCAATTTGGAAACCCGTCCAGTATTTACCTGCTCGCGTTTGTCGCGGTTGGAATTGGTCTCGTCGCGTGGGCGGCGATCGCTCGACGCCGAACCGCGAGCCAATTTGCCACCGAAGGGCAACGACGCCGTTTGCTTCCCACTGGTGCGTCGGCACGACATTGGACATCGGCGATTTTGGTCACGGCGAGTTTGGCGTTGATCGCAGTCGCCTTGACCGACATCCGCTGGGGAAAGACATGGCGTGAAGTTCCGCAAAAGGGCATCGAAGTCATGTTTGTTCTCGACGTTTCCCGTTCGATGCTTGCCGAGGACGCGTCGCCAAACCGGTTGGCGCGGGCGAAACAACAGATCAAAGACATGGTCGATGAAATGGCGGGCGACCGAGTTGGGCTAGTGTCGTTTGCCGGTGACACCCGTCAATCCGTTCCGCTGACTAGCCACTACGAAGATTTCAGACAAACGCTCGATTCGGTCGGACCGCATACCGTGCGTAGTGGCGGTTCGCGTTTGGGCGATGCGATCACTGCGGCGGCCAACGGATTTTTGAGCAAAACAAACGAACACAAAGCAATCGTGATCTTTACTGATGGCGAAGACCAGGAGAGTGACCCCGTCGGTGTGGCCGAGAAGTTGTACGCAGACCAAGGCATTCGCATCTTCACGGTCGGGCTTGGCGACATGGATCAAGGTGCTCGCGTGCCTGAATCCGAAGACGGTCGCGGTGGCTACGTGCAATACAAGGGGCAGCAAGTTTGGTCGAAGATGAACGGTGCGGTGTTACAGCAGATTGCGGAGAAAACCAACGGGGCATATATCCCCGCCGGGACACGCCGGGTCAACATGTCCGACGTCTACCACGGCTATGTCGCCAACGTAGAACAAGGCGAATTCGAGACAGCAAAGATCAATACGTACATTGCAAGGTATCAGTGGTTCGCCATACCCGCTTTGGCACTGTTGTTGCTCGAAGTGTTATTGGCAACGCGACGAGTTCGACGTGCCACGATTGCCACCGTAGCCGGAGTCGCCAAAACTTTGGAGTCAAAAAGGAAGGCAGCCGCCTAGTCAACTTAGCGGTAGGACGCAAACCCTCCGGCACCACACACGACGATAACGCCTAACACCCGAGGCCGGACGGCTCGTGCCGTTCCGCTAACAAGAGATTTTCGACCATGAATGCCAGACGACTTCCTATCGCTTTGCTCGCATGTGCAGTCACTGTACCCGCGATGGCTGACACCGCCACCGAGATCAACACCGCCAACTCGCTCGTTCGCGAAGGTAAGTTCGATGAAGCACTGGACGGCTATCGAAGCGTGACACCAAGCGGCGAAGTCAAAGACGAACTGGACTACAATATCGCCGTGGCTCAGTATCGAAACGGCGACATCGAGTCCGCCAAGGCGAAGTTCACCGAAGCGTCGACGTCGGTAGATCCAAAGCTCGCGTCCGCTGCCCGATACAACCTCGGGAATTGTTTCTATGCCGACGCCATTGCTGCGGCTGACAAGGACAAGACAGCCGCGATCGACGCCTTGCATCAGGCGATCGACGACTATCGAGGCTCGTTGGTTGGCAACTCTGACCGCGTCGACGCTCGCGCCAACATCGAATTGGCAGGTGAATTGCTGAAGAAGCTGCAGCAAGAGCAGGAGAAGCAAGATCAACAGCAGCAGCAAGATCAACAACAGCAGCAGCAAGATCAACAACAGCAGCAGCAAGATCAACAACAGCAGCAGCAAGATCAACAACAGCAGCAAGATCAACAACAGAACCAAGATCAATCGCAAGACTCACAAAACCAAGAATCCCAGTCGCAAGACAAGAATCAAGATCAGCAAAACCAAGACTCGCAGTCCCAGGATGGCGAGTCCCAGCAAGACCAAAAACAAGATCAGAGTTCGGAATCCAATGACTCGCAGTCTCAGCAAGGTCAAAAAGAGCAGGACCAACAACAGTCTTCCGAAGACCAATCGTCCGGTGACGACCAAGGGGAAAAACTGGAAGACAAACCGCAGCAGTCTGGCGAGCAGCAAAGCAAGTCCGACGATCAATCGAGTCAGGAGGCAACGCAACCACACGACCAGCAACGATCCGAACAGCAAAGAACCGGTCAAGAAGATCAAAACCAGGCGAATTCGGCCGCGGAACGAGAACAGCAAGTCGAAGCAAACAATCAAGCAGTTCCCGAGGGCGAGTTGAAAGCGGCATCGGAACAAAAAGCCAAGGAAAATCCGGACGGCAGTGTTGCGGTATCCGACCCGAACGTAGAGCAAGGAATGATGTCCAAAGAGGAAGCACTCAAAATGCTGCAAGCCGTCCGTGATCGCGATATGCTGCGACGACTTCGTCAGGAGCAAATCGAACGGAGCATGCACGTCCCTACCGACAAAGACTGGTAATCAACACTTCACCATCGCCGTGTGAGTATGCAATTGGAATTTATCCGAGACTAAGAATATGAAAAACTTCATCACCACCATCACTCTGGCCGCACTGCTGACCGCGTCCGTTTCCGCAGCCAACATCGATGCTCGCCTATCAACCCGCGAAGCATACGTCGGGTCGCCAGTGACCTTACAGGTCACCGTTTCGGACGCCACCGACTATGAGCAACCGGCACTGCCAGCGATTGACGGGTGTGACGTGCGTTCGGCTGGGTCGCCGTCGCAGAGTTCGCAAATCACGATCATCAATGGTCGGCGTCGCGACAGTCGCAGCGTGACGATGCAGTATCTCATCACGCCTCGCCGCGAAGGCACATTCACGGTCCCGTCGATGAGCTTAAACGTCGACGGAAAAACGGTGACCACTAACGCGATGCGGTTCGTTGCAACGAAAAGCGATACGGGCGACTTGATGTTTGTCGAAATCGCAGGTGGAAAAGAGAATGTGTTCGTCGGTCAGCCGATCGATTTGAAACTGAAGATTTGGATCAAACCGTTTCGTGACGTCAAGACCGGGCAAACGCTTAGCGAAGGCGAGATGTGGAACATGATTTCTGACTCAACCTCGTGGGGCGGCTTCACGGCTCGCATGAAAGAGATGGCCGCGAACAATCAACGCCCCGGTGGTCAAGAAGTATTGCGGGATGACGGCAACAGTGGTCAGCGCGTCTACTACCTGTATGAAATCAATGCCACTGTTTATCCCAAACGTGCTGGGAAGATCGACGCGAGTGATGTACAGATCGTCGTCGACTACCCAACCGCACTGGGCAGGTCGCGATCTCCCTTCGGCAGCATGTTCGGAGACGACATGTTCGGCGGGAATTCAATGAAGTCTCGTATGATGAACGATGACTTCTTTGGTTCGTCGTTTGGCAATCGAATGGCGGTGGTCGCGTCGCGTCCGATCGTCGGCGAAGTCAGTGTGGATGCCACCGAAGTGCGCCCGGTGCCGTCGGAAGGACGTCCCGCCAACTATCGCGGTGCAGTCGGGCGGTATCGAATCGTCACGCAAGCCACTCCAACGACCGTCGACGCTGGTGACCCAATCACGCTGAACATCGGTATCGCGGGAACCGGTCCAATGGAATTGGTGCAAGCGCCGCCGTTGTACGAGCAATCCGATTTGACGAAAAATTTCAAAGTCGCCGATGAATCGTTGGCCGGATTTGTCAAAGACGATACGAAAGTGTTTTCAACGTCGATTCGACCACGACATGAGGGCATCACTGAAATCCCCCCGATCCGGTTCAGTTTCTTTGATCCAGAAACGGAAACGTTTCAAACCGTGACGAGTGATCCGATCGCGGTCACGGTCAATAAGTCAGAGACTTTGGCACTGGACGCCATCGTTGGCAATGCTCGCAATGCTACCCCTGGTTCCGCTGGGCCGTTGGCGAACGCAAACCTGCCCGACTTCACCAATCAAGGCGGCAAAAACGTGTTGATGTCACATACGCCGCGAGGCGAATCGAACTGGTGGTGGGGATTCGTGATTCTGCCGCCAATGGTTTGGATCGGTGTTGTGATAGCCAAATACCGCGATCTAATTGTCGGCCGCATACTCAGTTTCCGATCGCCCAAGGCCCGATGTCTTGCCGCGATCAAACGTGCGAAGAGTGGTGAAGAGATTGCCCAAGCGATCGCACTATTCATGTTGCGTCGCGGCCGAACTCGCACAAGTTGGCATTCGCGTAGCGATGATGCGCAAACTCTATCAATCAATGCGGTTGGCGTCTTGAGGGTTGCTGGAATCTATGACGTCGCCAACGAAGCCGAATCCTTCCTCGCAAAATGCACGACTGGTGATGCCCAATCTCTGGAGGATTGGGCAATAAAGGCGACGGCGATGGTTGAGACAATCGATACGGCGCTGGCAAACAAGAAGACGAGAATCAAAACTCGCAAACGTAGTGTCGCCAAAGTTGCACTTCATCGTTCACTTGGATTGGTGATTGCCACCGCAGTGGTCATGTCTGTTGGAGGTGCATCGGCCTCGGAGCCGCTGACGCTTTCACAGCCCCAACAAGAGTCCTTGCTCGAAGAGGCAAGTCAGGCTTACAACCAAGGTGTTTCAGCGGCGCAAACCGATTCTGCGGAGGCAAAGGAGTTGCTGGCAACGGCAACCAGCAAGTATCAGCTGCTTGTCGACAGCGGCATTAAAAACGCCGATCTATTTACGAATCTGGGCAATGCTTATCTTCAGGCTGGAAAACTCGGTCATGCGATTGCGAACTACGAGAAGGCAATCTGTTTGGATTCGGGAAATGCGCATGCGACCAACAACCTAGCATTCGCCAACGAAAAGGTCGTCGGCGTTCAGGCCCTGACGAATTCAGCGACATCCGTGCGGGCACTGAACAACAGAGTGACGGCCCTAGTTGGAGCAAGTGTAATCACCTGGACGCTGGGTCTTTCGTCAATCTTTTTCTGGGGCTTACTGATCGTGCGAGTGGTTCATCAGTCGTTTCCTGTCTGGAAGTGGGCGGCGGTACCTTTTGCGTTGCTACTGATATCACTCGGCTCGTTCGCCTTGACCCAATCCAATCCACAGATGCCGTGGAACGCCGTGGTCCTTGTCGATCACATGAGCCTACACGCCGGCGATGGCGAGCAATTCGATGAGGTCGTTTCCGTTGACGCCGCGCAGGGGCACCGAGTCGAGGTATTGACTCATCGAGGGGTGTGGGCACAAATCTGCACCACCGACGGCCACCGCGGCTGGGTCCATGATCGCGAAATCGAAGTCGTCAAAGCTGTGTAGGATCGCTGGCGACTTCGGTTACACAGTCGATCCCTTTGGTTCTAAATCCAACACGCTTCGCACGATTCCCAACAATTGTGCGTCTGTGTAGGGCTTGGCGAGGAATCCGTCGAAGTCTTCCATCTTGCCGCCTGCTTGGCCTGGGCGACGTAAGCCGCTGCTGGCGATGACACGAGCGTTAGGGTTCATGCCGCGGATTGCCTCGCGGGTCTCGGATCCGTCCAGCCCTGGCATCATCATGTCCAGCAGGATGATGTCAATCGAATCGCCCTGCGATTGATAGACCACAACGGCGTCGGTGCCGCTGCTGGCGATGATCGTTTGGTAGCCTGCCAGTTCCAGCGTCTCGCGAGCCGTTTCCAAGATCAGCGATTCATCGTCGACGATCAGAACCATCTCGCCATTGCCCGAGAGGGCTTCCGGTTCGTCATCCATCTCCGCGATTTTTTCGGCAAGTTTTGATGAAGGAAGATAGATCGAAAACTTGGTCCCGATTCCCGGTTCACTGTAGACGGTCACGTCACCATCATAGGAACGAACGATCCCCCGTGTCGTTGCCAACCCTAGCCCCGTCCCTTTGCCTTGTACTTTCGTCGTAAAAAATGGATCAAAGATGCGGTCGATCACGTCTTTCGGAATTCCATCTCCGTTGTCGGCCACGGTCAGTAAGACGTGCGGCCCTTCGTTGAGGATGTCGCTGTGGGCGGCACGCGACCTGTCAACATTGAAATTCTCGACGCAAATCTCCAACGTGCCACCATGTGGCATCGCATCGCGAGCGTTAATGGCGAGGTTCATGATGACTTGAATCAGTTCGGTGCTATCGCCGTCGATCTTGTGCAACTTCGCTGGCACGTTGACCTTCAGGTCAATCGTATGCTGCAATGTGTGAGACAGGATTTCTTCGACCTCGGACAGCGTTTCCCGCAGGTCGATCTGAGCTTTTACTTCGCGGTCACCACCGGCAAAGGCGAGCAGTTTGGCGATCATCTTTCCGCCACGATCGGCGCTTGTGATAATGTTGTCGACCAATCGTTCGGGAGTCTTGCTGCCGCGCCGGAGCAATTTGGCGCTCATCACGATCGGGGTCAGCACGTTGTTCAAATCATGCGCGATGCCACCGGCCAGTGTTCCGATGCTTTCTAATCGCTGAGTACGTCGCTGTTGAGCTTCTTCGCGAACGCGCTGAGTGATGTCAATGAGAAACAAGAGCTTTCCGATCGGTTGGCCACCGTCATCTCGGATCAGGGAACGTCTCTGGTCCAGAACAAATTCCTTGCCGTCGGGTGAAAGCCAGACACGCTGTGTCGTGACCAATCCGTTTTCAAATAGGTGGTCGCGATTGATTTCCCACACTTCTGAATCGACGCCCAACAGCTTCTCAGCCAACTGCCCGACAAGCTCGCCTTCGGATTGGGCGAACAGGGTTTCGGCGGAATTGTTGCACGACCGCACTCGGCCCTCCAAATCACATACCAACACCGCGTCACTGATTTGTTCCAAGATCGCGGCGTATTCTCGCTGTTTCGCTTGGCTGTCTTGAAAGTCGCTCATGTCACGAAACTTAACCGTGACCAAAATCCCGGTTGGCAACTCGGTGCGGACTGAGTTACCCGAGACGGCGAACTCGGTGCCATCGGCCCGTCGCATCCGTTCGCAATCGTACTCGTACAGGTTTGCTTCGGACTCACTATTTTGCTCGGCTCGTGAGCCAACGAATCCGCGCCGGTCGTCAGGCACAAAATCCAATAACGACCTGCCAACCGTCTGCTCAGCGTCTACTCCTAACATGCTTGCGGCGGCTGGATTGATGAGGCGAATGGTGAAGTTTGCATCACGGGTAATGATGCCCTCGTAGGCCGAGTCGACGACAGCCTCCAGTTCGGTTTGTTTTGACAACAAACCAGCTTCTGCGGCATCGCGTCGTTTGCGGTCAACGTACGCCGCGAACGCCGTGGCAAAAATCAGGGCGAGTGCGATCGTGTTGCCGACTGTGATCGTGCTTCGGGAAACCCGTGCGAGATATTGGTTGGTGGATTCGGCTTCTTTCAGGCGTTCAGTTTCACGAGAGACGATCACTCGCGACGTTTGTCTTGCGATATCCATCGCTTGCTTGCCACGCCCCGACTTGACCAACGACAAGATGTCTTCGCTAATCGCAGCTTTCGGTGCTTTCATTCGCATCGCAATGGTTTCTTGAAAGTGATCTTGTTGACGATCGAAAGCATCGCGGAACGTGTTCAATTGGGCGATCAATTTTTCGTCGCCCGCTTCGAGCGTTCGCAATTGTGCGAAGCGCTGCTGGGCGTCCTCGACGCCGGTGTCATAATGTTTCAGAAACGCAACATCGCCGGTGAGCAGATAGCCACGCTGGGAAGTCTCGGCGTCCTTCATGGCAGAGAGTAGTTCCCGCGTCGCTTCACGGATCGCAAAGGACCGCTGAACCCGTTGCTCATTTTGTCGGATTCGCACAGTGTTCAGATACGAAACGACCGCGAACACCGCGACTGCGAGAAACGCCGACGCAATCGCAATGGGCAGCCAGTAGGTTCGTCTAGAGATTGTCATCAATGTGATTGTACTAAGGTGAGTTTCGTGTTGGTATGCGATGTGCAGAAGTTTGTTTCGCCATCGCCTTCCTAGCGGAACGGTGCAAGCCGTCCGGGCTTCCACGGAATCGCGATGAATTTCCGGAGGGCTCGTGCCCTACCGTTAGGTTTGGAAACGACTTCGTTCTTGCCACCTCGGTGACCATCCTGACCATTCCGCCAATCTCTATCGAAATGTTGCAATCGCTCCTGGACGAGGCGTCGGGGCGATGGACCGGTTGCAATTGGCGGACCGCGATGGGACCGCAGAAACTGAATTTGCAGGGGATGCGTTCGAGCCATGCGCAGATTTTGGCAAGTGCCACATCCGGCAGTGAATCAGCCGCTTGGGACGAGGCAGCCGCTTTTCTTGCCATCGTCGAAAGCGACGCAAAAAAGGCGGAGTCAGCCGCGCGAAGAGCCGTTGCTCTGATGCAGTCGGGTCATCAAGCCGATGCGATCCTAGAAGCCAGCAAGGCCGTCGATTTGGAAGCCAAGCACCGTGTTCCGGTGATTTGGGTCGCTGTGCGTGATGCGATCCAGACTCTGGCGACTTCGGCTAATACTGACTGCCCGTAGCCGATCTCGCCAGTAATTGGATGGCACAAGCAAGGTTTGGCGATTGCGGCTACGACGGAACTTTTATTTAGGCTCCCCGTTGGGCGAGCACTTTTTGCTCGGGGCGATCAGGGATTAGTCACTTTTGCCTGGCGAACCGCGATTTGCTGTTGATTTTGGGATTGGCACGGGCCGTGCTTCAGAGAGTCTGGTAGCCGAGTTTCCCAGAGTTTGGATTGAACACCACCTAGCCCATGGCCTGGCGGGTTCCTCGACCCCCGCCGCGCGAAAAGGGATTCTTCCGCTAAGAATTCGTTCGCAAGATTGTCCAGGGAACATCACCATGTGCAGCCTATTTGAACCCTTCCAACGGCGGCGCCTGGTCGCTCGGCCGTTTCCCGAATCATGGAACGCAGTCCTCGAACGCAACGCACTGTTCCGATCGCGTCTTGATCCGGCGCGCCGCACGTTGCTCGACCATGCAATGTTATGCTTCACTGATTCTCACACCTGGGAAGGCTGCGGCGGCTTTTCGCTTCGGGAAGAACATCAAGCCACGATCGCCGCCCACGCCATGCGGCTGACTCTCGGGTTCAGCGAGGACTACCTCGGCGATGTCGATTCCATCCTCGTGTATCCGAGTGCTTACGAAGCTCCCCATCGGCAGCACATCGGCAGCGGTGTCGTAATGGAAGGCCATTCGCAACGCATCGGAGAATCCTGGTATCACGGTCCGGTCATCTTAGCTTGGGATGATATCCAATCTCATGTTCAATCGTCACGCCGTCCGCACAACGTCATCCTTCACGAATTTGCCCATCAACTCGACTTCCGCAACGGCCGCGATGCCGATGGGATTCCGCCGATTGAGACTAACGAACAAGCTGACGAGTGGGTCAGCGTGACGGACGCAGCCTACGACCAACTGTGCAAGATTTACGAATCCGGCCGCACTGATCTCATCGACGAATACGCAACGGTAAGCAAGGCTGAATTCTTTGCCGTGACGACCGAAGTGTTTTTTGAAGCGTCGGGATTACTTGCAAAGCAATGGCCCGAGTTGTTTCAAGTCATGAAACGTTTTTATAACCAAGACCCGCGAATCGGATGAAACCAATCGTTCTCCTCCCCTTGTCAATAACGAGATTCCAATGTCAAAAATGAAAGTCGTCGATGAAAGTGATTCCGATGTCCCGCTGAGCGAACGTGGCAAAGGCGAAAGCATGTCCATGGAAGACCGCACGCCGGGGTTCGCCATCGGGCTTGTGGGTCTTTCGTATCTGGTCGTCCTATTGCTCTGCCTGGCCGGGATTGCGGTTTGGGTGTTGATCTAAGGCCAGCTTGAATGACCATCACACGTAACCGCAGTCGCCAGACGTTGGGCCTGCGCCACGAACCAAACCAATCCAAACTCTGGCGAGTTCGGCAACCAAACACTTCAACATAGAAGAGAAACAAAATGCACGCTGCTTGTCTCGTCGCGGAATACGCGAACCGCGACACCATGAAAATTGGGCTGGAAGTCCTCCGTAAATCGGACTTCCACCCCGACGCGATTTCTGTTGCTTGGCGTGGCCATACCGAAGCCCTGCGAAAGGTCGAACGCCATGAAGAGACCGATGAGCTCGGTGTCGGAGGCTCAATGGCAATTGGTGCCATCGTGGCTTCGATCGTAGGTATTCCGATCGGAATCAGCTCCATCATGGGGCCGGTCATGGTTGCTGGTCCGCTTGCGGCCCTCGCGACGGGTTCGGCGGCTGGCGGCGTGTTTGCGGAATCGGAGCATCTCACTCATCGCAAGTACACCAGTTCCGATGGCGACGATACGCGTGGGGTGTTCGCAATGGCAAATCATTTCCCCATCAATGCCCATTCGGCTGCCCACTACGAGGACCGGATCAACGACGGAGCGATCCTCGTGATCGTGACCAGTACGCCGCCACGATTGGACGAGGCACAAGCGGTCCTGAAAACAACGGGTCCGGACAGCCTGCAACGATTTGCATTCCACCATGTCGATGCGTTGGCTGATGGAAGCACCCCCAACTAATGATCTAATCGTAGCGGAAGTCGCCAGGATTTGGTCGCACCCACCATTCAGCCACGAGTCACCACACGAACCCTCCAGACGTCGGTGAGTTGAGCTGCAAGGAATCGTCAAAATGGAAAAAGCATTCCCCTACTTTCTCGCCCTCTATGCCCTTTCCCCGATCATACCCAGTGTCACTTATTACCGCCAGCATCACAATGAAACAGATGCGACCGCCGTCAATCCCTCACCCGCAGTTACCAGTGCGTTGTGCGTGGTCAGGCCGCTCGGTGATAGCGGTGTCGAAGGCGCAGTCACATTCGCTCAGAAGGATGGCTATGTGCTCATCGCTGCCGAAGTCACCGGTCTGACACCTGGCGAACACGGATTCCACATTCACGAGTTCGGTGAATGCCATGATGCCGATGGAGCACGCGCCGGTGGTCATTTCAACCCGAACGCGATGCCGCACGGCGGCCCCGACGATTCCCGGCGTCACGCCGGCGACCTTGGCAACCTTGTCGCCGATAGAGAAGGCGTCGCAAAGTATCAACGCAAAGACAAATTGATTCGGTTGAACGGCGAATCGTCGATCCTAGGACGGAGTGTGATCATCCATGCAGACCCAGACGATTTCAAAACGCAGCCGTCCGGCAATGCCGGAAAACGCATCGCTTGCGGAGCGATCGAAGCTGCAATGGAAGATTGATTGCATCAATGTGGTCGCCCGATTGATCTCGCTAGCCTTGGGTTCGACCGACAGGCGGATCATTTCACCATCGATGATCTTGGGCACAAAACGAAGGTAGCCAATCGAATCGGCACAGCCATCGAATCGGCACAACCGCTGCAGTTTCCCATCGGCTGTCGGGAAACCCGAGCATGAGCTCTCTTCTTTGTAATTACGCTAAAGCTTCGTGTTTGCGAGACAGCTTCAGGCACGCCATCGCGGTCATCGCGGTCACAAACACGGACATGATCCAGGATTGAAACACAATCGTGTCCTCCCGCGAGCCTGGGTTGGGTTCGTCCTGAAAAACGGCTTCGGAGAAATCCCCCCAGCCGTGCAGCACGACCGGCACAGCGACCGCCGCGATGATCCAGGCCGTCTGTCGTGATGCCTGCCAACGAGCCAAGCAGAATCCCATGATGACTTGGTAGCTGGGATGTCCTGCCAGGATCGAAACTTGCCGGCCGATCGCCGTTGAATCTGCCGAAGCAGCGTTTGACACCGCGACAACGTTCTCCAGTGTCATGAATCCAATCCCAACAGACGCGGCAATCGCAAGGGTGCCTCGCAGCGAACTTGGCTCACCGGACCACCGAAGCAGTCCTCCCACGGCGACCAACTTCAGAAACTCTTCACAGCAAGCGGCGCCCGCGACTTGCTGAACGAAATCGCGTGACCAACGATCCGTCGGCGCGATTTGATCGACGAGGGTTTCTGCGACGTACACGGGGGCGCATACCAGTGCTCCAGCAATCATTCCGGCAACCAACCATTGAATCGGTAGCGACCTGGGCCGAATCCAAAGCCAGAGCAGAACCCAAACGAGTGTCGGTAGGAGAGAGAGTGTGATTGGTAGCATGCTTTTGTTATAGCCGAAGTCGCCAGACTTTGGGCCAGCACACCCCCAACAGCCCCCACTCGTTAGTGGCACGGCGCAAGCCGACCTCCCTCGCACACTAAAACCGTGCGTGAAATGCCATGGGGCTTGCGCCCCGCCGCTAGGAATATTGAGCATCCAATCTCTTGGCGAGTTCGGCTACGGGCAACGCTCGCTGAGCAATCGAATCAATTGATTGATCGTTGCCGGATCGGACTTGATTTTGGTGTGCTTTGCGTTGATGAACGTTTCCGTCGTCGACCGCTTGTCGGTCGCACTGCTGACCGCAACCACGCCATCGGAGTCTTGCCATGGATGATGCGAGTGCCCAAAACCGATGATCGAATCGACGCGAACGTTGCCAGCAATCGGACACGCGTCGAGTGCCTGCAAAATTTGACTGTTTGGCTTCAATAAATCCACGCACGTGGGCATACGGTGTCGAAGTTGCCAGCGAACCGAATGAGGATTGTTTCGTAGCAAGTCACGATGCTCCGAACGAATCAGTTGCGGTGTCTGAACCAAATGCGTTGCCAATCGAGCAGGCAAGTGATAGGAAATCACCGAACCGCGATGGGGCGTCGCAATGTAGATGACTTGGTCGATTCGAGACGATGGCTCAAAATAAAAATCCCGTTTCAAATCACTCTCAACCTCGGGCGCTAGTTTCAAATCGGCTAGTGATTGTTTGAACGCTGCATCCCAAAGTCGATTTCCGCTCGCGCAACACTGAGCCTTGGCGATCAGTCCACCCGCACTGTGACCGACAATGATCATTCGCTGAAGTGCTGGATCGGTCCCCTTCGGATCGATTCGGTGAATCAAACACTTGATTTGTTGTCGCAGTGCAGCGGCGTTTCCGAGCACCGACAACCCTGACGGATACTCAAAAAACCAAAACTGAAACCGATCGTTGAGGTCTTCGCACTGTCGGAGTTCGTTGATCGTGCCTGCCCAAGTGCTGGCGTCGGATGCCAGTCCATGCACGAAAATGACAGGCGTTTTGCCTCGTTGATACGGTTGCCCCATGAACAACGTCGGGCCTGCGGACGGCTCACTTGGGAACCGATAGTCTTCCAACGCCACCTTCTCTGTCCCAATCATCCCGAAGGCAATCGGCGCAGTGCGGTCGTAGGCCAATCCTTGTTGAGCGGCAACTTTGGGTGCGTACCAATGAAGCTCGTAACTTCCTTCAGTCTGAATCAACATCGCGGTGGCTGCAAACGGCTCACATTCGAGCAGCAACGGTTTAGAACGACGATCTTCGCCGAGCACGACAAAGGCCGTCCCAGGACCATCCGTTGCGTTATGGCATGCTAGGCCTTCGGCGCAGTATTTTCCAACCGGGATAAACTCGCGGAACTCATCATTCGACCATTCAAATCCGTTGGTCTGAAATCGAAGAACGCTTGCCGCTCTACCGGACGCCAGATGGATACCGACCTCCATGTCGATTCGACCAAAGCGGCCCGCGGTTTCCACCAGTTTGGCGACGGCGACCTTGTGAATTGGTGAATTCGGGAGCGTTTCAGTGGCAACGTGGAAATACGCTTCCACGCATGCTGGTTCATCGGCTTGCTCAAGTCTTCGAGCAGAGAGCAGCGCGTCGATGAGCGTCTGCGAGGCATCGCCTACGGACGCCAACGCCGATTCCACCGACGGCGCACACCAATTCACCCGGCGGTGCGAAACGGAACACCCGCAGCACAGCAGAACGAAAAGCAGCGAGAAAACAGGAAAACGCACTGAAGTGGGAGTCTCCAAGAAAGTAGCCCCCCTTTTTGTCGTCAAAATCAGCCGGTTCGCTGAAGTCCAACCCAGAACATTGCCGAGTCGCGGGACATCTAACAGCGGTAACCGAACCCGCCAAGACTTTGAACCAGCACAGCCCAGCAACCCTTACTTGTTAGTGGCAGGGCGAAGCCGTGCGGCCTCGCAGTTTTGCTGACGGGGATGCCCGAGGGCTTCCGCGCAAAACCGCTAAATCTTGAGCCGCAATTCTTCGATTCATCGCGGCTAAATTCCGCTCGTACCGGCAAATCATTGGTCGATGATGAAGAAGCACATTCAATGGGCGGCCTTGCTGACGCTGCCGGACTTGCTGGTTTGATAGCCGCATCCATCTCCAGTCCGATCGCCATCGGGTCGCTACGAATGACCAGGGTGCTCGTTGTGCCGCTATCGACACCGCTGGCCATGTTTGCCGGAGGAGCCCTAACAAGTGCCGCGTTATGTGAAATAGTGCATGCAGATGAGCACGCCAAAGTTGCCTAGCATTTCAGGCAACGACTCCTTGATGGTGCGGCGTTGATCATCGTCACCGGCGAGACGGATCGTCTAGAGGAAGCACAGGCCGTTTTGAAAACCTGTGACGCCGAATCGGTCGAGCGTCACCGTCATCACGATGCATAGGTCCCTAACAGGGGATTGCAATCGCTAGAGCGTTCTACTTGGGCATGTTGCAAAAACGTCCCAACGCCTTATCCCGCATCCGGAAGTTTGCCTCCCTCCGGAGTTGCAATGTGTGGGCAGGCGTTTCCTTGATGATTGCCCACAGCGCGCCCATGCGTACGGGCGGGTATCGTCTGCGTTCGCTGATCTAGCTCAATGGATCGAATCCGTAAGTACATTACTTCATCGCCACCTTTGCGCCCTCCATGATGAGGCGAACTCGCTGGGTGATCTTTTCGGAGGCGACGTTGTCACGGAACGAGGCGACGAAGTTGCCATCGGGGTCGAGCAAGAAGATGTCCGGGGAATGAAGCACCGAGTAGGTGTCGCGATCGGGTAGCGGGCGAGGACGGTACAGCACGCCAAACGCAATCGCGGCCTGTTCGACCTGCGCGGCTGAACCGGTCAACGCGACCAGCCCGTCAAAGCGTTTCGCGTAATCTTCCATCGCGGCCACCGAATCACGCTGCGGATCGACACTGACCAGATACGGTGTGATTTCCAATCCAGACTCTTTCAGTTTATTTGTTGCTCGCACCATGTTCGGTACTGCCGTGGTGCAGCTGCCCGTGCAAGTCGTGTAGCCAAACGTGACCAGCGAGTAGTTGCCGGATAGGTCTTGTTGGCTGACCGCGCGGTTGGACTGATCTCGCAACTCGAACGGGCCGGCCAGTTTCTTGATTTCCAGAGTCGGCAAATGTGGCACATAGCTGTAGAAATCGTCGTAATTATCCTTCGGAAACGTGGGGTCGTAGACTTCGGCGACCGCGACCATGCCGGCGTCTTCGTGCTCCATCAGGTGGCAGTGATAGACGAAGCGACCACAAATGAAGGGTTCGGTAAAATCCATTTTCAACGTCAGGCTGCCACCGGTGGGCACGCTGACCGTGTCGCGGAGTCCGTTTGCTTCCTGCGCCTCACCGTTGATCTTGGTGACCAGAAAGTCACCTTGATGGATGTGAAAAACGTGTAGTTCTTTCGTGTTGTTCGTGATCGTCCATTCTTCGACGCTGCCTAGCGGAATACGAGTGTCAACGCGTTTGGGATCGAACATTTTTCCGTCAACGTAAAACTCGTGCGCCTTGTTGTTTTCGGTAAAAACCACTTCGCGTGTGTGGTCGACCTTCTGAGTCGCGATCTCGTCGATAGCCGGAAACTGATCGGGCGTCGGCAGCTTGATGGGATCAACCGTATCGCCTTTGCAAACCATCGTCGCAATGGTGGCACCCTTGTACTGATCGCCGTCCGGCCCGGTGTCCATGTCCGCCGTCGCGAACTTGTACGTTCCAGCCTTGCCGCCGACCACCAGAAACTCCACTCGCGAAGCCGGAGGAATCAGGTATTCGTTGGTTGGCAACAGTTTTGTCGTACGCATTCCATCACGCGCCAGCACGTGCAGCTCGTGTCCTTCCAATGCAAGCTTGTAATACAGGTTGGCGCTTTGATTGGCGACGCGCCAGAACTGGACTTCGTTCGGGCGAATTTCCAGTGTCGGATTCACCTGACCGTTGACCGTGCGGATGATGGGATCAGAGAGACTGAAATCTCGCGGCAGCCGACCATCCTTGCCGGGGATCGTGTCTTTCAAGACCAGCACACGTTCCTTGATGCCTTTCAGTTGCGGGAACGGGTCGAGCTGGCCTTCGATAATCAGGGTGCCGCTAAGGCCATTCATGACTTGCCGCTGTGAACGACCATGATCGTGCGAATGCATCCAGAACAGTCCTGATTCTTCGGTGATCGGAATTTGCAAGACGTACTCATATTGCTCACCGGAAGCGATCTCCATCAGAACATCATCGGCGGGCGGAAGAGGCGAGACGCCGAGTCCATGAAAGTGCAAGTTGGTCGAACTTCGAAGCTGGTTGTTCAATCGGACGTGGATCGTATCGCCTCGACGGACACGCAGCAACGGCCCGGCATAGTCTCCGTTGAACGGGGTGCCCTGATACTGCGTATCGCCAAATTTGACGGTGGTCTGTTTGGCGGTCAAATCGACACGCAGCACGCCCTTGTGGCTGCGATACGTCATCAGCCCGTCCTCGGAACGCTCACCCTTAGTCGGTTCCCAACTGGCTCGATCCAAGTCGCGCTCATCTGCGACCTCTTTGCTGTCTGCACCGGATGAATCGGACTCTTGCTTGGTCGCCGCCTGTTGCGGACTCGCTTCCGCAACGTCGCCGGAAGAGAAAGCGGTTGGTGTATTGTTCGCGGCATTCTGCTGGCAGCCGATAAAGCAGCCCAAGGGCATCAATGCGACGAGCACACAGGTAAGTTTCGATTTCATCGTGGATTTTCCTCACTAGCAAATGGGCCGTGCCGGATGAACAATTTACCCATTTTCACAGCTCTGAAAACACGTGACGAGGTCTTGTGAGGAACAAGTCAACAAATGGCTTCGCATCCACCCCGACCTTCAATACATTGCGAATCCCGGCGGAAATCGGCAGGAGGACGTGGGGGAAGACCTCAAGCATCATCGCCACTAACACCAACCCAGCACTCGTATTCCACATGCCAGTCCATAGAGCAATGCGACACGGCTGGAATGGTCCAATCGGAACAATTTTGCCAATAGATGTCCGGCGGAGAACGTAAACAAACAGAGCGAGACGGAAACAACGAGTACCTGAATGAGGTAGTCGATGTCTGGCTTGGCGACCAACCACAGGAAGTTACAGCGAAGATGTCGGGCTATTCTTGCCATGCTGGATCGATATTCAGTTTGCGACGTCGGGTGAAATTCGATCGCTCATTTCGTCTTTGGATTTGCCCCGGCCCTTTGTGCTTCCTGCTCCAATCCCTTGATCTCCTCGTGTTGAATCCGTCCACCCAAATTTCCGACACGAGCCATCAGCGCGAAGACAATCACGGAACCGACCAGCAGGGCAATCGAGAATTTTCGATTCTCGCGAAATTTCTTCAGCATGGCAACAAACGCAAGCCCGCCCAGAACCAACATCGCAATGAATGCCGACTCGGCTGCGGATTCGTGGGCGTGGATGTCATCTTTGCTGATCCCCGGAAGGCCCTTATCACCTTCTCGGCGGGTTCGCCAGTGAAATAGGCAGGGATCGTCATCAGGGCCATCAAGACCAACACCACCTTTCCCGCATTGGCGATCCTGTCGTCGCTACGGATCACTCCGTAAGCAAGAAATCCGACGCCAAAAAGCGTGCCGATGATGGGAAAGTGATTCAGTAGCAAGTGCAAGTGAGCGAGATCCATTGGAAATAGTCCTGTTTTGAGAGCAAAGGTTTTTGAGTTGAATCAGGAACGCCGAGAGAAATTTTTGAAAACGGAATTCAGCCCGATCGATTGCAATACATTACCAATGACTGTTTGGATCGTCCGGTCAAATCACCAGGCACGGTTGGATTGGAGGCATGTGCGAATGTTAAGTGATGCTAGACTATCCAACATCATTCATCGAAACCCATCAGGAGTTGAAAGTTGATTCTCGCGGTTGCTGTGTTTGGATCAGTTGGGACCCCGCAGCGTTTGCGAGCGCTGTTGGCCGGTATGCCTGTTCGCGTCATGCGTACCGATCGCGAGCCGCTACTGGATGCCACCCAGAGTGGGTGTCAGCGTATCAGGGAGACGTCAGGGAAGGGCACCCGATGAGCGTCTCCTTTCACCACTTCATGGCACTGGCGAAGCCCTTTCTTGAGCAATACGGATACACGGGCATCTTCGCGGCGCTCCTGCTGGAAAACCTGGGGATGCCATTGCCCGGCGAAACGATGCTGATCGGCGGTGCGCTGGCGGCCTCGCAAGGCAGCATGAGCGTCTTTCTGGTTATCCCTGTCGCGCTTGCGGCATGCATCGTTGGAGACAATCTCGGTTATGCCATCGGTCGCTTCGGCGGTCGCAAATTGTTGGTGCGGTTTGGTCCAAACGTCGGCATTACCGACGAAAAACTGACACGAGTCGAGGACACGTTCCGGCGTCGCGGCGGAGCGATTATTGTCATCGCGCGGTTCGTCGAAGTGCTGCGACAGCTCAATGGAATCGCCGCAGGCTCCGTCGGTTACCCGTGGCATCGTTTTCTCCTGTTCAACACAATCGGAGCCGTTCTGTGGGTCGGTGTCTGGGGCGTGCTTGTTTACTTGTTTGGCACCCAAATGGAACACGCTTTGGTTTGGTTCAAGCACGGAGAGCGTTGGCTGCTCTTCCTTGGGCTGATCGTGGGTGCGGTGATCTTAGCGTGGTACGTGAATCGCAGACGCAAGCGTCAGACGCGGACGATCAATGACGCGGGCGATCAATCTGCTGCAGAGGCTGAAGGCCCAGGTTGACCGGCTTGGGCAAGCCGGCAAGCCAATAGCGCGCAATGGCATCGAGGTTCGTGGACACAGGAAACCGTGTGCCGCCCTCACTCGTTGGGCCGGTGGCGATTTAGTGGTGGTTACTCCATTCTACCTCAATTCAAACAATCAGACTGATTGCTTGATTCATCAGGTGGCTTTGGCACCCGCTTCTGAATCTCTCACAATAGCTGTTTCATCCCTGTAAGCAGCCGCCTTGCGTGCCGAGCCTGTTTTGCGGACAACTCGATCCTGCCGCCCGGCTTCTGAGGCGCCAAAATGTCTTCCAGCAGTTGGCGATGTTGCTTCAATTCGCTTAACACAGTGTAAGCCTCTCCATCAGGATCGTCCTTTCTCTTTGGGCAGTGCATTTCTTTGGCTAGTCGGCTCACACCGGAAGACGTAATTTAGCAGCCCCGCTGCCGCTGCAATTGTAAATGAGCCTCGAAATCACGTTCCGGGCGTTTCGCCAACAATTGCCATCGAGTGGACTGGTTTTGGGAAATCCCTAGCTCTTCAAGTGTCACCCCGGTTCGGCGTGCATTCGATTTTCGGTCGCCTCCGCGCATGCGCATGGTTGCGAGTATGGCTCCTGCTCGTCTTTCAGCCCGCAGTTTTACCTCCGCGGCGTCGTTCTGCATTTCCAACCCGCGTGCGGCAGACTTGGCATACTGTCGAACCGCTTCGGCCTTGTCGCGCACGTCCTTGATTTTGCCGAGGTCGTCCATCGTTGCAAGCGAGCTGCGCAGATTGCCGGGCCATGGTGCCAATGCGCCGCTGGAATTCTCGACATCTGTAATCATCTCTTTCATTTCTTGTAGCTTTCCAGAGTAAGCGTTCTATCGTCCCGCGTTGACGGGAGCGGTAGCGCGGTGGGTTTCTTCCCACTTTTGGAGGAACCCATGGCGCAATTGCTCGACCCACATCTTGCCCGGCAATGGCGAGAGCGACTCGATCGATTTGAGCACTCCGATTTGACTGTCGCAAGCGAGCGAGGCTATCGCCAGCATCATGGATTTTTTGGCCGTAGGTTACCGGCGTCAGCGCCGATGGACTGCGTGCTCGAGACGTGGGAAGCGGCCGCCACCGAGTATACGGGGCTGCGATTGGCCGCCGGCAGTTCCCCCCCGACAGCAAGGCCACCCTGGGTAGATAGAACGCTTACCTTGAAAGTGCCGGCCAGCAATATCGCTCAACCGACCGAAACTCCAAAAGCCCAGCCGATGGCCGATGTAACGGCCATGGCCACCGCGCCCCAAAACACGACTCGCGTGGCTGCTTTCGCAGGCGGAGCACCACCAGCCGACGCGGATAAACCGCCCAGCACGGTCAATCCCGCCAGCGTGGTCACCGCGACAGCAACCGTCGTCCACTTGGTTGGGAACGACAGGGCAATCACCAGCGGGAGCGCCGCTCCCACGGCGAAGGAGGCAGCAGAGGCCATGGCCGCTTGCAGTGGTCGTGCCGCCAGCTCTTCGGTGATCCCCAGTTCATCGCGAAGATGTGTCGTGAGGGCATCTTTGTCGGTCAGTTGTATAGCGACCTGTTTTGCCAGCGGTTCGTCCAAACCACGCTGAACATAGATTTGGGTCAATTCGTCGAGTTCGCTTTCCGGGGTCGTCCGTAGTTCCTCTTCCTCGCGTCGTCGATCCGCCGCTTCCGTATCTGCCTGCGAACTGACGGAAACGTATTCGCCTGCCGCCATCGACATGGCGCCCGCCGTCATCCCTGCCACACCCGATAGCAGAATGGTTTTGTGATCGGTACTTGCCGACGCTACGCCGACAACAATGCTGGCGACCGACAGGATGCCGTCGTTCGCGCCCAATACCGCAGCGCGCAGCCAGCCAATTCGGTCGCTACGATGCAATTCCGGATGAATGTGTTGTGAACTCATGATTGCATTTCAATGATAGGGTTAGCCGAAGTCGTCAAAGCTTGGCTACGAGGGCGTTTATGATTTGGTAAATGAACTCGGCATCGCAAGCGAAATATTCTGTTCACGAAACTTCCTTGTCGTCTGCTCGATGACGTCGCTTTGCACTCTAGCAGCATCGGCAGACGAATCGCAAAGCACTTTAAGTGTCAAAGTCACTCCCGCACCATCGACTTGAGTTGCCAAGCAACTTGAGACTTCCACGACTTTCGGGTGTGTTTTGGTAACGTCCAGCAGAACCTCCCGAGCCGATTCGACTGAGGCTTCGGCGTCGAGGTGGAATGGCAATGCAACCTGCGTTCGCTTCTCCGTCCGAGTCAGATTGATTGTGATTTGACTCGCGATTAGTGAATTGGGAACGACGATCCTTCGATTGTCAGCGGTCTCTAAGACGGTGTAGCCGAGCGTGATGTCTTTCACATATGCTGTTTCGATTCCCGTCGGTGCCGAAAGCTGGATTCGATCCTCCAGCTCAAACGGCCGGTAAATGATTAGCACAACGCCGGCGATCAGATTACTTAACGTGGTCTGTGCGGCGAGCCCAATGACGATCGACGCCACGCTAACGCCGGCCAGCAGCGCCGTTCCGATCGAGCGAAACGCAGGGATGAAATGTGCGTAAAGAACAAGTGCAACGAGATAAATCGTGCTGCGACCAAGTTGATAGAGAAACGAGACATCGCCGTGACTTGTCGTTCCCACAAGGCGTTCTCGTCTGCGCCCAAGCACGAAATTCAACGCTCGAACGGTCGCCCAAGCCAAGAGGAAGAATACAATACCGTAAGCGATCGCCCCGAACCAAGTGTTGGGGTCGAAAGTCGCGTCTTTCAAGAGCGGTTTGAGATGTTCCATTGGATTGTCTCTTCTTTGGTTGCTGTGGCCTCCTAGGAACGTTTGTTGTTTTCATGGGTCAGATTAACGTTCACTGGTGGGAATGAAACGATGTCGTAGGTCGATGAGGCGATCGAGAATTTTTCAGGCACCTTGTCAAATTCATCCATCAGCCGGTTAAAAAGGATGCTTTTTGTGATTCGACGTTGATGGTAGCTTGTCACATAGCGCAGGTTGTACTCAAGCCAGTTGTCGTTAGCGATCAGTGTGACGAGTGGTTCAACCCGAGCGTCTTCGACATCAAACTTGTCTACCAGTTGTGTCCATTCTTTTTGCGCCTGCTCGATGGCCTCTGCCGTGACTTCTGTTGCGACACGTTCCAGAATTTCGACGACCAGTTTTCGATCGCCGCCATATTTGATTGGGATGGTGATTTCATCCCATAGCACAGCAAAGTCTGCGGTGTAGTTGTAAACAGGCGAAGTAAAGATGTTGCTGTTAGAAATGCGAACGACACGCCCGTTGTATTGATCGGCTTTCACCCAACCGCCGATCTCCATGACCGTTGTGACCATCACATTGGTGCCAATCACATCGCCTGTCACGCCGCCCATTTGAATCCGATCGCCAATCTTGTAGTAGGCTCCCGTCGAGTTCGCCATCCATGCCGCGGCGTTCGCAATCACAGCCTGCAATGCGAAAGCAATCCCGGCACTAGCAACTCCCAGGCTGACGCCAAGACTGCCTAGGTTGCTGCTGAAGATGATTGCTACCGAGGCAACGATTAAAAAGAACGTCGTCAGCGAAATTGCCTTGCGAATCCGCCGTCGGTCTTCGGGCTCTTTTACATCGCGCAACAAGAACCGTCTGGCGACCATAGCGGCCAACAATACCGCAACAATGGCAACGGCAAGTTCAAGTCCTTTGTCAAGGAAGGTGTTATTTAAAAGGTTCTTGATATTCGTAAGCATTTAACCTGTCCTGAATAACTATGTGGGTGAATAGGGAATTCTGTTTGCCTTCGAGCGGTTCGCATTTTACCCAATGGACTGCCCACTGTTCTGCAGCTGAACGATCGATGTCGCATCTACAGTTTGAAATCCAGCTGCCCAATCGCTTCCGCCGTCGTCGGATCGCTACTGGTAAGTGATTTGGTCGTTTCCCGCACTTGCTGAATGAAGTTTGCTTCGCCATTTGCGTAGGCAGCATCCCACCTATCAGCGACAGTCTTGAGTAAATCGAATCGTAAACCGAGGGAGGTTGAGGAATCCGGCTTCGCCAGTTCAGCCAAATCCCCTCGCCAAAGTGGTCGCTCGAACGATGAACACCGATCAAGAGGAAATCACGAAGCAGATAGGCGATGATCACAGCGACCGCCCAGGAGAGTGATCGCCGCCAATGCCCGTCTGACCAGAGTTGCCTTTGATTGCCTGATCGAATTCCGGTACTCTCGTCGGACGAATCACGTCCTGACGGTTCGCGACTGGTTGCTGGCAAACTCACGACTCGTCCGTGTTGACAAGAAATCGATGTTCGGCAGGTGGCCGATCGGGGTGATCAGCAAACCGACAGCGAAAAGGAGCACAAGTCCGCAGGATACGACTTTCAGGAGGCGGTAAACTAGCCCCCATGGGAAAAGTTGGGATAGTCGGTCATCCCGCCGTCGATGAAGATGGTTCGACCGGTAACATACGATGCGATGTGAGATACCAACACCACGACCATCTTCGCGACATCTTCGGTTTGACCGATTCGGTTGAGCGGAATTTTTTCCAGCAAGTCTTTCATGCTGTCGGGATCGCTCCAAACCGATTGATTGATAGGCGTTTGGATGGCCCCGGGACCGACGGAGAGGACGCGAATGCTGTGTGGTGCGGCTTCCTGAGCCATCGTCTTGGTCAACATGGCGAGTGCTGCTTTGCTGGCGGTGTAAGCACTGTAGCCCGACCATGCGATCTCTTCGTGAACCGAAGTCATGTTTACAATCACGCCGGATTGATTGGGAACCATTCGCCGGAGGGCTTCGCGGGCGCAATGGTACGCACCGAACAGATTGATCTGGACGACTTTCTGCCATTGGTCAATGTCTGATTCCCAGGTCATTGCGCTAACGCCGTCGATGCCTGCGTTGTTGACCAGGATGTCGATGCCGCCCCAGGCTTGATCAATTCGCTCGAACATGGCAGCCACTTCGATCGGGTCGGAGACATCGGCAGCGATTGCCATCGCATCACCGCCGATTTGCTTGATCTGCTCGACGATGTTGTTGGCGGCTTCGGGATGCGAAACGTAGTTGATGACGACCTTGGCTCCAGATTCGGCCAGTGCCATTGCGATCGACTCGCCGATGCCCGAGTTGGCTCCGGTGACGAGGGTGCGTTTTCCGTCGAGAGTGATATTCATGTGCTTTGTTCGTTCTTGGCAGAACGGCGCAAGCCGTCCGGTATGGGTGTGGTTTGGCTTGGAGGTCGTGCGTTGTGCCGGAGGGCTTGCGCCCTGCCGCTAGGAAATGGCGACCACGTAATCTTGACCTTCCCAGCGTTCATCGTCCCAGTGGAACGTGAACGTAATCGCACCGCCTTTGCCGAGCGAATCGCAGGGAATGTCTGCCGAGAACAACCCGAATTCATTGGGTTTCATCGTCGTGTCTTGTCGGGTCGCCCAGTCGTCGAAACTCCAGTGGACCGAACCGGCTGTTTCGCAGACGATCCGCAACGACTTGCCTTTCGCGATTCGCATTGGCTGATGGGCAAACGTCCAGAATTCCAAATCGCTATTCGGGTTGCCGTGAGCGTATCGCTGGTAAACCGGTTCGATGCGATCAAAACAAGCACCGTCTTTCTGGCTTCGCACCAAGGAAATGTATTCCGCGTGAGCCCAGCACAACGGCATCGCTGATCCAGCGGGGCTGCCGAAAAATAGTTCATGTTCAGGGATGTCATCAGCGTCCCAAAGCTGTTCGGCCAACAATCCTCCATCGCTGGCGAAGCCTTCCATCGCCTTGATGTACGGTGTCACATCACGACCGGCAGCGATTTCGTAGTGACCGCGTTCGCCAGTGATCAGCGGCCAGACACGACCGACTCCGGTGCCGTTGAACGCACTGCCATCGTCATGGTTCCCATAGCCGTCGTGATTGTAGCGGCGCCAACAGGGACCTTGTGGAAGATCACGTTTGAGCACCGCGTCAATCACTTCGATCGAATCGACGACGATGGGATCGTTCCAGGCCAGGATTCCCATCCGAACGAGTTGTAAGAATCCGGCGTCTACCACATTGCGTGCAGGATGGTCTCCGCCGCCGTTGGCCACTTGTAACACCGCTGTGTCCGGATCGGGATTGGCCGAACCGGGATGTGTCGCCTCGGGAGTGATGCGAACAAAGTGCCGTGGATGCCCAGCGACAAGTTCGCCACACGTCGTGACGGTCCATTCGATGAGGGACGCGACCATCCAGTCAGCATAGTCGAGCAGAAACTCGATCTCTCCCGTATCCGAACTCGCCAGAGTTTGGACCGTCTCTACATCATCCAAAGTCTGGCGACTTTGGCTGCGCATTAAATCCGCCGCGCATACGACCGATGAAATAATCGTCGCCAGTGTTGAAGGCGAATATCCGGAGTTCTCTTCCCAGCGTTCTTGTGCCGTGACGGGGCCGTGCAATATCAAAAACCGCATGGCGCGACGGATCATGGTGGTTGGATCAAATTGCCCTTGCGCATTGGCTTCCTTCAGTCGCCAAGCCAACACCACCGGCGCGGCGACTTCATCCAGTTGAACGCCTCGCCAATAGGCGGCGCCGTCGATCGCACTGTTTTGCGGCATTCCGCCATCAGACGCCTGAATACTGGCCAGCCAGACCAACGCCCGAAGCGGCAACTCGGTCTCACCGCAGGCCAATAGTGCCGTCGTGGTTTGCACCATGTCGCGTGCCCACACTAGGTGATAACCACCGGCGTCGGAGTCGTCCTTGGTATCACCCCACGGAATACTCATTGAAGCGACGGTCGCACCGCTAAACGTTTTGTCCTCATGCGCCATCAAAACATGTTGGCTTAGGCGTACCAGCGAAGACGTTTTCGGATCGTCCGACAACTTGGGCTGCTCTGTCCGTTTCCATTGCTCGATGAATTTCGCTCGCTGCCCGGGAAATGGCTTGGCAAACGCTTGCAACAATGCTGTCGCTGCACTCTGCTTGCTGTCACCGAAACTGACACCGATCGTGAATTCCGCTCCTCTCGCAATGTCGATCTCGCCCGTCATCGCGACATTGCCATCACTGGCGACCTCGTATTGCCAATCCATCTGGAAGTTGTCTTTCAGGTCATGCCAGCCGTCACTGGTGCCGACGTAACCGACACTGCGACGGACAAAATCAGTGCTGCAGCCAAGGATCAAATGCACGTCTTCCCGCTCGGCGTGCAAAAAATGCTGGCCCGCGACACCGCAGACCGTTGCAGTATTGCCGGCCCCCGTGTTTTTAACATGTGGTGCCAGCAAAGCGTAGAGCTTTAGCTTTCCCTTGAGAGACTCGTCCGAGATTTGAACTTTCACCGACATCATCACCACAGGCGAATGCGGTTGGCTGATGACTTCTTTGACAATTCGATAGCGACCGTCGCGCTCGGTGCTGGTCAATCGATACAGCATCGCATCGGGATCAGGCCGTTCGCACTGGTGAATCAGATCACGTTTTTCCTCGTGGCAGAACGTTTCGCCATCAGAAATTAGGAACTGCAAGTCGCGTGTGTTGGGCGAATCAACATGCGGGTAGTAAATTTCGTTGATGATGCCGTGGCTGAGTGTGAACCAAACGGGCGAGCTAGCGCTGTACGCGGTTCCGATTCCGACTTTCGCGCTAGAGGTCCAGCGAGGTACAATGCCAGGTGCGCCGGGAGCTTGCAATCGATTCATGTTGTGGTTCCTGATGATTTTCGGGCCAGCGGGTGACGATGCTTAGCGGAAGGCCGCACGCCCTTTCGCACCTCGCGCATCATCAGTGCGAGGCCGAACGGCCTACGCCCCTTCTGCTAAAAATGTGAATTAGTACGACCGACGGTTGGAAAACAAGTTGAAAGCAAAGTTCAACCCGATGGTCAGCAACAAACTGCCGATGATCGAAATGTGCCATTGAAACAGAAAGTTCAAGGCAATCAGGATGGCGACGAAGATGGCGAGGTGACGAAAATAGGTTTTGTTCATGAATGAGAATGGAAGGCTGGAGGGATGCCTGGAGGTGCCTGTGTGGGCAACAACGATTCAAGGTCTGCAAAGCCTTTGCCAATAGCATAGGCTAAGTCGGTCATCGCAAACCAATCTTCGGCTCCTGTGGAAATGGATTCGTCGCACAACTTCATGTATCCATCGTTGAGAAGGTTGAGTTGCCGGTGCAGTGCTTCCCATTGTGGCTTAACATCGGGCCGCTCGCGATGCAAGCGGTTACAAAGATCGTCTTGTTGCATGAATAACTCGAAGATCAGTTCTTCGAGGATGAGTTGCGGGTCAGACATGGTATTTTTAAATTAGATAGGCATGGATTGTTCGTACCGTCCGAAGTCCGGCGGCCTCGACTACGGTGCCCCACCACCATCGATTGCTGGAACGACTTGTCCGCCGCCTTGCGGTCCGATAGCTTCGTCGAGCGACAATACGTAGGCGGCCATCGCCGCCAACATCAACGCGACCGCCGCCCATGCCCTCCAATCGGTGTGAATCGCTTTTTTCCGATGTTGTGGGCGGTGGTTGTGGTGCTTATCTCGCGTCATGTTGAACTCGTCTGCCGTAAAGTGGCGCTGAAATCTGCGTCGTAACCGAACTCACCAAGAGCTTGAGTTCCGTCTGTCTCCCAAGTCTAGCGACTTCGGTTACGCTTGAACGTGGTGATCGACACTGGCGGCGTCGGTCTGATGCAGTGCTTCCTTGGCCTTGGTCAGTTTATCGGTGCTGCCGTGGATCATCACCAAGAACTTGCCCGCTTCGATGCTCGATTCGTACTGAACAATGCTGTCTTTGGGAATGCCGACGCTGTAGATCGCTGCGCCCAAGGCACTCATGCCGCCAGTGACAATCGCGTTCTCCAATGCAGCGACCAGTCCGGCCACCAGCGGACCGCCGACGACCACTGCCCCGATCCCCGGTAGCCAAAACAGTCCTGATCCGACCAACAATCCCCAAATGCCGCCCCAGAACGCGCCGAGTTTTCCCCAATACTTCACTCGGTCGCCAGTGTTGTAGTAGCCGATCGCGTGATCTTCGCTGTGATAGTCGCGCCCGACGATCGAGAGTTGATTCAGTTCGATTCCGCTGGCCTGCAACTGCTTGATGGCGTCTTCGGCTTGAGTGTGGGTGTCATAGATGGCGACGACGGAATCGGGTGTGGTGGTTGTGGATGTCATTTTGCGATTCTCAGTTTCAAAAGAGGGGGGGCAGAAACGCAACGCCGGAAGGCTTGCGCTGAATTCAAGTTTGTTGAAAAACTACTGGTCAGCCATTTCCAAAATGCTGATCGAAAACTGCCGGTCCTTGCGGTCTTCCAGGTCGATCAATTTGGTGAAAAGCTCGTGGATTCGCGGGACCGATGTTTCCTCGGCCAGTTCACGATACATGTCCGTCAGTGCTCGGTCGAACGTTATCACGGCGGCCAAGATTTCGTCGGCGGGCATCTCGTCGTGAAAATTTAATTGTTCCGTAGCTTTCGTGACCGCGTCGTCCGGTACGTACTTGATCCACGTCTGGAGGATCGACTTGGCCGTATCGTTTTCATACCCCGCAAGCGTTTTCTCGAAATTGATTTCATGCCGGGCCATATAGTCCAGCAGCAAACGGATACGCTGATCCGATTCGTGGCCTGCGAGCGACTCCAACTGGTCGGCAAGCTGATGGTGATAGTCGCGAATGAGTTCCAGAATGGCTTTGATTTGAAGCGATGGCATCAGTGCGGCTCCAGTGAATTGACGGGGAGGTGTGTCGAGAGTTCCAGCAACGCATACGGCGGACCAATCAGGATTGAGATTCGCATCCGAACCGTCCAGAGTTTGGCGATTTCACGTTTTCCGAAGTCTGACGATGCCGACTACGGATTTTCACTGCACAGAAAGTCGGTCAACTGTACGAAAGGATGTGTTTCAATCGACCAAAGATTGGTCGCACCGGTTAAACACTGGTCGCATTCGATATAGGTATGGCCTGTCTTGACGTCCGGAACGCCATGTCCAATCAGTATCCGGAAAAGGATAAATACGACTCAGCATAGTGAGAACCAAACAATGATATTGGCAGGCGATATTGGAGGCACAAAAACCAATCTCGGTTTTTTTGGGGTATGTGACGGCACACTCGCCGTGATCGACGAAGCGACCTATCCAAGTCACGATTTTGAGAGCTTGGACGCCCTGGCAATGACGTTCTTGCGCGATCACAATCGGTCAGCCGAGTTTGCTTGCTTCGGTATATGGCAACCGGTGGTGTCTTTGTCGGCGGCGGGATCGCGCCGCGCATCCTACCCGCGTTGCAAGCGGGCGACTTCGCTCATTCGTTTGTGCAAAAGGGGCGTCTGCGATCGGTGCTGGCCGACGTGCCCGTCCGAGTCATGCTCACGGGGCGAGCAGCGTTGCTGGGCGTGGCACAATGCGCCCATCTGAGCGCAGGTGGACTCTCGTAATCGTAATTAACGTCGCTACCGAACGGCGACGAAGAAAACCAGCTCGATAGTCCCAAGGCAGCAGGCATTGGGCGACTGTCTGCTCACCAGCGGGCAGCAGCGTCGCTGGCAGGGAATGATTCCGCGTTCGCCTCGTCAACAGCATCCACGACCCCATGTGCCGGATCGAACTTAGGGAATGTATCCCCGGTCGATTCGTTCAAACGCGACGTTTGAGATTCTGGGAAACGTCGTTGGCAGGGCCTGAATCGGACCTCCACCCCGTGAACGGTTCTGTACACCAACTCGGGTTGCGTCGTTAAGGGTGGCAGTGCGTCAGACTTAGATTCCGGTCGCATGATCATCGTTTGTCTCGGTGTTTCAGTGGTAAAGTTGGCAACATAGAATACGTCACCGAACCTGATAACAGAGCATATCTTGGGCCAAGCCAGTATCGGTCTAGCGACTTCGGCTACACTCTGACGCCGAACTCCGCGAACTGTCTCTTCGTGGACTCCAAGGATTGATGGCAGACTGATCGGATGCCCAGCTTCGCGGCAATGTCTACAAACATTTGGCGATCATCGACATAGATCACTCGCTCCAGTCGAGCCTGAGTCAGATCCAAGGCGAGCCGATAGGTGTCGCTGTCAAGTTTTCTCAGATTGACAAAACACGAGCAGACGAACAAATCAAAAACCACATGCAAATTGAATCGCTCGATACGGTGCTCCGTCAACTCGCGGCTTTCATTGCTAACTGCCGCGATGCGGAAGCCGTTTGACTCCTTCAGTTCGCGAATCCCCCCCAACGTGTCCGGCAGAATCTGCGACTGTGCAAACATGAATTCGCGAAACTCTCGCCAGAAACTCTGGACATAGCGAGTTTCTCTCCAAAATCAGGCGAGTTCGTCTACGAATCTATGTTTACGCGGCGGTCCCTGACCCGAGATCACGGAACGGCAGGAAGTGACCCGCGAGTAGTCGTTCGATTGGGATCGCGCCGAGACCGGAACGAACCGCCTGTCGCAAGTCACATTTGCGAACGACTGCGATAGCGACGCCGTGACTCGACACCAGGAACTCGTCGACGGTGTCGCTCGACAACCATCCCAACACATTGCGAGCATTCCATTGAGCGCTCACAACGGGCAGTGACGACGGAATTTTCGCGATTTCTTCGCCATTGACATCCAGCAGTGTGGCCGTTGAAGGTAGGTGCGTTCGCTCCGCAGGACTTCCTGCATTCGCCATTTCGGCACCTCCGGCCAAGAGCACGAAGCCAGCGATCAGAACCAGCATCAAATTTCCCGACATCAAGCCGACCAGTCCCAAGCCGACAGCAGCGAAGCGTCCTACGCCAACGGCAACCCGCGTCGCATTGTGGTAAGGCATCACCAGTGCAAGCATCGCTCGCAAAACGCGTCCACCATCCATCGGAAATGCCGGGATCATATTGAACACGACCAACACAACGTTGACCCAGGCCAATTTTGCCAATAATCCGGCAACCGCGATTGGCAGCAAGGAAACACCGGCGAGAATCGGTAAACCAACAAACAGCACTGCCGCGATCGCGACGTTCACCGCAGGGCCCGCGACCGCGATGGCCAGTTCTTGCCAAGGGTTGCGCGGCATCCTTTGCAGACTCGCCACACCGCCGATCGGCAGCAGGGTGATATCGCGAGTTCCGATCCCGAACCGGCGAGCCGTGAGCGCATGCCCGTATTCGTGCAACACGACACAGCCGAAAATTGCCAGGACAAACGCGACTGACACGGTGGCAGCAACCGCACCGCTTCCGGCAGCCAACGACGAAAAATAAATCCAAATCGGCAGCAGCAAAAACGTCCAGTGAATCCTGATGTCAATGCCCGCGTACCGGCCCAAATGCCATGAGTTATTCATTTTTTAGTACTCTCAGAAAAGGGAAGGCTGGATCAAGAGAGCATGCCGTGTGCCGAAGAAGACACTCGTGGCCGGTCTGGCAAGAGATTGGTCGGTCGCATGCGTTTCCTCCAATGTCTTGCGACTTCGGTTACGGTAAACTTCACATGCAAGTTTTCGCAGATTGCGGCGGCGACTTTTTGATTGGTCCTGAATTCGCGACATTGCCGCCCACTGAGGAAAATTGCCCCAGTCAAAATCTTCCACCGCAGCGTAGCCGAAATCGCTCCGCAACATTGCCATGTCAGAACCCACCACCGGCGATTCCCATCCGACCTCTCACAAACATGGTGGCCTGGGGCAGCTTGCGTCCACCGCTATCTGTGGCAATGACATCACGTCCTCTTGCCTGTACGTTTCGGCTTTGGCGATCGGATACGCCGGACGCTGGGCACCGGTTTGCCTGTTGCTGGTCGCGGGAACGCTGTATCTGTTTCGGTCGATCTATGCCGAAGTCGTCGGCGCGCTGCCGCTCAACGGTGGTGCTTACAACGCGCTGCTGAACACAACCAGCAAATACCGGGCATCAATCGCGGCTTGTTTGACAATCCTTTCGTACATGGCAACCGCAGTGATATCGTCCAACGAGGCGATGCATTACCTGCATTCGCTGTGGCACGGCTTGCCGGTCATCCCCGCGACAATCGGGTTGCTGGCCGTGTTCATGTGCCTGGCGATCGTTGGGATCACCGAGTCGGCTGTGGTTGCGATCGGTATTTTTGTGTTTCACCTGTTTTCGATGCTGCTCTTGATGAGCGTCGGTATCTACTCGCTCACCCAATTCGGGCTAGACATCTTTTGGGCCAACATGCGAACGCCCACCGTCGGCGGGTTTGGCCATGCGTTGTTCTTCGGTTTTGCTGCCGCCATGCTGGGCATCTCAGGATTCGAGTCGTCTGCCAACTTTGTCGAAGAGCAAGCCGAAGGGGTGTTTCCAAAAACGCTGCGCAACATGTGGATCGCCGTCACAGTACTGAATCCCGGCATGGCAATATTGGCGTTGGCAGTGGTGCCGATTCCTCAGGTCGCCGAACAGTATCAGAACACATTGCTCTCGCACATGGGCGAAACATCCGGCGGCAGTTGGCTGGCGTGGTTGATTAGTATCGACGCCATTCTTGTGCTCAGCGGAGCGACTTTGACCAGCTACGTCGGCGTCACCGGGCTCGTCGGGCGAATGACGCTGGACCGGTGTCTGCCAAGGGCTTTGTCAAAGCTCAATCGTCGAAAAACACCGTACCGTATCATCGTCACATTCTTCGTGTTGTGTGTTTCGGTGTTGTTGATCACCGGCGGCGAGCTGAAATCGCTGGCGGCTGTCTACACGCTTTCGTTCTTGTCCGTGATGGCGTTCTTTGCGATCGGAAACTTACTTCTGAAAATCAAACGGCCCCGTCTGCCGCGACCTACAGAAGCTGGTTATCCGACCTTGCTTGTTGCACTGACAGCCGTCACGGTTGCCATTCTTGGGAATGCTCGACTGAACCAAGCGTATTTGATCGTGTTCCTGGAATACTTCGCGCCGACGTTGTTGGTCGTCACGATCATGTTGACACGGCTAAAGCTGCTGGAACTGCTCGTCTTCTTTACCGACCGCGTGCGTCGCGCGATTGGCCGTGAGCGAAAGGACGCTTTTGATAAACAGCATTTCACGCAAGCCCGTTGGTGGCGCCGGATTGGAATTCGCATCCGGTGGATCGAGGATTGGATGTACCGGAAGATTCAAGAAGTTAGTGCACAGCAGATCGTGTTCTTCACACGCGGCGATAGTCTCGGCAACCTGAATCGCGTGATGCAGTACATCGAGGACAACGAGCACACCGACCGCGTCCGCATCGTTACGGTTGTGCAAGCGGGCGAACAAGAGCCGCCGGAGTTGGCGGAACAGTTGAAATTCCTGGACAAGGCATACCCGGAAATCGACATTGAATACGTGAAGCTTGAAGGCGAGTTTTCTCCGCGATTGATCCATGAGCTTTCCGGACAGTGGTCAATTCCGACAAATTTGATGTTCGTCGGTTCGCCAGGCGATCACTTTATGTTCGGAATCTCCGAACTCGGCGGCGTACGGCTCATTATCTGAGGCACCGAAAAGCTTCGCCCGTAGCCCCATTTCTGATCGGGGCAGAATGTCTCAATGAGACATTCTGACGCTCCGTTCTTGTCTTGCAAAGTCAGTTTTGTACCTCAAAACGTGGCTTTTGCATCTTTGGCATTCCGAGTGCTTTGTCACTCAATCAGCAAGCGTGCGGTGACAATTCGGTCGCGTACGACCTGTGTGTATTTGGAGCACTTTTCCATGTCAAAACTATTTTCCATTGCTGCCACCTCTGTCATCCTGTTGGCACTCGTTTGGGGTTGTTCGCCCTCTCGGCCATTGGCCCATCAAGGACGGCAAGTTAACGTACCCGCTGCGTTGGTTGAGCCCGTCACGATTAAAGCGATCACAACGAACCACAAGAGTCCGGTCAAGCCATCCAACGCCGGAGTTCTGCCACTGAGCGAAGCCAACTTCGTTGACACGGTGCTCAATGCAGGCAAGCCCGTGCTCGTCGACTTCTATGCCGATTGGTGTGGCCCTTGCCGGATGATGGCACCGGTCGTCGAGGAAATTGCAACCTCGACCAATGACCAAATCATGGTCGGGAAGCTGGATGTCGACGCGAATCCTGCCGCAGCAGCACATTTTAAAGTGAAGTCGTTACCAACGATGTTGATCTTCAACAACGGCGAAGTCGTTGATCGTGTGATTGGCGTCACTTCCAAAGACGAATTGATGTCGCGGTTACAAGACGTTTCGTAATCAATCGCTCGTCACTGACGTAGCCGATCTCGCCAAGTGACTGGAGTGAATCAACCAAAGTCTGGCGGCTTCGGCTACGGATCTTGCCTGCCTCAACAAACTTATTCGGAGTCCAACAGCATGTCCCTTTCTCCTCTCGCACGAATCATCGTTTTCGCAGTCCTGTTACCGCTTTCCGTTGCCACCGTCTCGGCTGGCGAAACCGCCAAGACCGACGGCAACGCAGCGAAGCACGCCGGAATCCTAAAGGATTCAACGAACATCGACGGGGCAATTCCACTATACCGCAAAGGCGGCAAGCTGTATGCAGAGATTGGCCGCGAACAGCTCTCAAGCGAGTATCTCGTGCTGACTTCCATTGCACGTGGGATCGGTAAGAATCCGTTGCTGGGCGGCATGGCTTGGGGGTTTGATGACGATTGGGTGTGGAAGTTTCGCAAGATTGATGATCGCATTCAGATCGTGCGTCGCAATGTGCGCTTTCGCGCCACCGCCAATACACCGGAATCCACGTCGGTTGACAACGCATTCACCGACAGCGTTCTGTTTAGCCTGCCCATCATGTGCAAAGGACCCGGCGGCGGCGATCTGGTCGACTTGACCAACGTTTTCATGTCGGACCTGCCGCTGATCAGCCAAGTCCTGCCTGGCTTTAGCTTTTCCTCTGACCGATCAACGTGGTCATCGGTCAAAGGGTTCGATCATAACGTCGAGCTTGAAGTGGCGGCCACTTACGGTTCGAGTGGTCGCGCGCACATGGACACCGTTGCCGATTCGCGCGGTGTGACGTTACACATTCACTATTCCATCAGCCGACTGCGCAAATCCAACTACCAACCACGACTGGCGGACAACCGTATCGGCTACTTTGTTACCGCAATCAAAGACTATTCCAAAACCAAAGGCGACGATCAATTCGTCCGCTATATCAATCGCTGGAATCTGACGAAGGCGGACCCTGATGCCAAGCGATCCGCTCCGAAAAAACCACTTGTCTTTTGGATCGAGAAATCAGTTCCCTATAAATACCGCGAACCGATTCGCGACGGCATCGCTGAGTGGAACAAGGCATTTGAAGCAGCGGGAATCGTCGATGCAATCGAAGTCCGCCAACAACCCGACGACGCCGATTGGGACCCCGAAGATATCAACTACAACACGTTCCGCTGGATGACGGCCAATGCCGGATTTGCAATGGGGCCTTCTCGCATCAATCCTTACACAGGTGAAATCCTCGATGCGGATATCATTTTGGATGCCGACTTCGTCACCAAGTGGTCACAGCAAATCGAAACGCTGACGCCCGACGACGTCGCCCATATGACGGGCGGTCCGCTGGACTTGGCTAGCTATCGGCTACAACAAACTGATCCGAACTCACGACACGGGCACACTTGCGCTAACTGTCGTGGCGTTGCTCATCAAATCGCCTTGGCTCGGCAAGCGGTCGCCCTGCACGCTGATCCGGAGCGATTAGACGAACTGAAGGATCGGGTCGTGATGCAGGGCTTGAAAGAAGTCGTGATGCACGAAGTCGGTCATACGCTCGGATTGCGTCACAATTTCAAGGCCAGCACGTTTCGATCGCTTGATCAAATGTCGGACGACAAGGCGACTCATCGCGACGGATTGGCAGCGTCGGTCATGGACTACTTGCCTGCCAACATTGTGCCGGGGAAAACACAGCAAGGCGACTACTTCTCAACAACGATCGGACCCTACGACCTTTGGGCGATTCAATACGGGTACACGCCTCTCTCGGGCAGCACCCAAGGCGAGCTTCCTGAGTTAAAAAAGATTGCGTCACGTAGTGGTGAGCCAGGATTGGCGTTTGCAACCGATGAAGACACGCGAGGAATTGACCCGGACCCGGACGCGAATCGTTTTGATCTAGGCGATGACGCGATCGCGTATGCGGCCCAGCGGGCGGAATTGGTGCGAGGCTTGTTGCCAAAATTGGTCGAACGATCCAAGGCATCGTGCGAAGGTTACGAAAACGTCCGACCGGCGCTCAACGAGCTGTTGTCCGCCTACGGTCAAGCGATGCACTTTGCGTCGCGATACGTGGGCGGTGTTCGGTTGAGTCGTAGCGAACCGGGTGACGATGGCGCGAGGCTGCCTGCGGCAATCGTTTCAGCAAAGCAACAGCGAGAAGCGTTGTCGTTGATCGAAAATTCCGTGTTCGCAGCCGACGCGCTAGAGTTGCCGCTGGACCTATTCAGTCACATGGGTTCGTCACGTTGGTTGCACTGGGGGACCGATGTGGCCGAGCGAGCCGACTACCCACTGCAAGAAACGATATCGCTGTGGCAAAACCGGATTTTGGATCAATTCTTCTCACCACTGACTTTGAATCGAGTTTCCGACAACGAAATGAAGACCCCCGCGGACGAGGATGCGTTGACGATTGCGGAATTGATTTCCAGTCTGACGCATTCGATTTTTAGCGAGTTGGAGCCGATCAAGCCGGGCGACTACACGCCGCGCCAACCTGCGATCAAGAGCGTGCGTCGCAATCTGCAACGAGATTACTTGACAAAGTTAGGCGATTTTGTTCTCGGCAAAACAGATGTTCCAGAAGACGCTCGCGCGATTGCCGCGATGGAGCTGGAACAGTTGCGTGGAAGAATCGAAAACGCGCTGGCGGGTGATGTCAAGCTCGATACCTACTCCGCAGCCCATCTTCACGACCTCGCGAAACGCATTCAAAAGGTACTGGACGCACAAATGTCGGTGTAGCCAAATCAACCTAAGAAATTTTACATGGTAACCATCATGCCCGCCTTCCTGATCGCTGACTCCACCGAAAGGACATGCCGGTTTGTCGGGCAACGAATTGTCGACGTCCATTGTGAGGTTCTAGAATTCCCGGACCAGCACCTCTGGTTCGAGCTATCCGGATTTTTGGCTGAAGATCACAGTTGGGTGGTGGTGATCGTGATCAAGCGATGTGGAGCCGGGCTGGAGGACATCGTTCGCTATTATCGCTCCGCGTCGATCGATGACATCGAGGACTTTCTTCTTGACTTCGACCCCGCCCCCAGCTTGCCTCTTTCAAATGCAGTGTATTCTCGCTACGAATGTGCGGCCGAGCAATTGATGACCCATCTTCATGGTTTCGCCAGTGGCTATCGCACGGCTCGTTCTCGTGTATCGTCAGGTATTTGGCAGCGGTTACTCAACCTGATTGCACGCATCAGACGATCAAATCTTCGTTAAACGGCGGCACCATGCTCTGGATTGATTTCTAAACGCCCGTGATTTCGGCTACTTGAGTTGATTTGCACCCGACGAATCGTGGACGATGTGAATGTCCCGCTGCGGGAACGGGATCGTGACGCCAATACCATCGAGAGCACGTGTGATTGCCGCCAACAGTTCGTGACGCAGACCCTGACGATTGGTCAAATCCGGCAGATAACACCAGATTTCAAAGTTCAGCGAACTGTCACCGAAGCTCTCCATCGACACGACCGGTTCAGGGACCGACATGACCATGGGGTGATCTGTGACCGTCTTGAGCAAACAATCACGGACCTGGTCTGGATCGCTGCCGTAGGCCACGCCAACATTGATCAATATACGATTGGTCACGTTACTGAGCGACCAGTTGAGGATTTTTCCGGTGATGAAATCTTTGTTCGGCACAATCAGTTCTTGGTGGTCGCGAGTTGTGATCGTCGTCGCCCGCATTTGGATGCGGGTGACGAATCCGATGTTGCCATCGACGGTCACCATGTCACCGACGCGGATGGGACGTTCCAGCAGGATGATGATGCCCGATACAAAGTTGCCCACGATCTCCTGCATCCCGAACCCCAGTCCGACCGTTCCGGCCGCCACAATCCAACTGTAGTGCGACCAAGGGATGCTCAAGAAGCTTAGTGCAACAATCAAGCCGACGACAAACAGTGCGTAGCGAAACATTGTGGTGACCGCATAACGCGCTCCCGAATCGAGCGGTAGTCGTTGCAGCAAAATCAACTCCAGCAGTCCCGGCATGTTCTTGATCGAGACCAGAGTCAGTGTCACCGTAAGCAGCGCAATCAAGACATCGGCCAGAGTGACCGGCTTGGCCTCTCCGGCCACACCGACCGACCACAGCGTGACTTGGTTGAGCAGATCGAACGCTGGGAACATGTCTTTCCAGAACCACAATGCCGCCGATACGAAGGCAACCCCAAACAGCAAATGGACAACTTTGCGTGACTGACGCCCCACCGAAACAAGATCGCATCGTTCTTCCTGCTGGGCGTTGATCCCTGCTTCGTCCATCAGTGTTTCGCCCGTTGTGACCTCGGCTTTTCGTTCACGTTCACGCATCGACTCAAGAATTGCCAATCGACGGCGATGGACCAGTACCAAACGAGTCAAGAACTCGCTGGCGATCAACAATCCTGTCGCCACCACCAGCGTCCATAAAACGCGTTTGCTGAGCTCAACGGAGGTGTAATGATATCCGGCTGCCGACAGCGCAATCAGCAGGGTGGGAATTAGCAATGTCGCGGCGTAGATGATGCGGCGCGAGCGAAACAAAATGAAACGTTCGGAATCTCCGTCTTTGGTCGGGATCAGTCCTGACTGCGGTCGGAAAAGCCAATGCAAGGCGACTGCGACAACCAGCCAGAATCCGATCAGCCCGATTCGTCCCAGCGAACTCTGCCAGTCGGCATTGGATTGGTGTTCAAGAACCACTGCGATAAACAAAAACAACGTGGCGGGATAGAACCATCGTAGCTTTGACGACAGAGCGGCCCGCGTTGAGTCGGCCCAACGGAAATGGGATTGGGCAAGCCCTGACGGCGCGGCAACATGCCGCATCAATTCCAATGGAATCAGAAAGACGCCGCAGGCATAGAATCCATAGCCAATTGCGCGCAAAACTTCTTCGTTGCTGGCCGGTGCAATGCACATTGCACCGATACCGAGCATGATCAGTGGCAAGATTGCCGACGATACAATTGTGATCGTCAAGGCGGCAAATGTCGGGCGAATGGACTGACAGTTTCGGCGGGCAGCCGTCTTGCCATGCGATTCTAATCGCTGGCGACGGCGGCGATGCGTCGCGAAAGCAGCTACCATTGAGAAGCCGAAAAACGCCGAACGAACTGGATTGGTCCTACAATCACTGAACAGTTCCGACGCAACGATGCGCCAAGAACTTGGCGTCAAGAGCCAGCGTGCTGCCGCGATGGACTGCGGAATTTCATCGCTGGACAATGTTCCCGTGCTTGGAATCCAGAGAAGGTTGCCTTGGATAAAGTTGAGGTATTTATCAATTGCTTCGATCAGTTGTCGCGAATCGGTGTCCACGGTGACCAAATTTTGAAACAACGCTGTTTGAGCTGGGACGAGTTTGTCGAGGATCGCAATCCGAAGTGTGGAAACGCTGTCCGGCTTGGTGCTGGACTGATTCAGCAGATTCAATTGATCTTGATCTTGAAACATTTCAAGCTGCAATTGTTGCATTTGAGCTTTGCCCTGGCCGTCGGGTAGATATTGATGTCTCTCTGCCACCAAGCGAGCTTGCTGTTGTCGCAGCAGCAAGCCCAGTGCTTCGGTTAACCCGACCGCGTCGACTCGCTGGGTTGTTGTTGTATAGTCACCCTTGACGGCATCCAATTTTGACTTCAGCTCGTCGACCTTGGCCGATGATGACGCGATTCGATTGTTTACCTGTTCGTACTGGTCGATCAATGCCTTTGTTGATTGAGCGGCGGACTTTGTCGCGGCGTCGGCGGATTGCAGGTCCTTGGCAATGGCAGCTCTCCAACGCGCCGCTTCGTCGACTCGGCGTTGTGTAATGCCAGCCTGCAGTTGGTTCATTTGTGCCGTCAGCATTGCGACGTGGCGATCGGCAAGTTGTCGCTGCAATGGAACCAAGTCGGTCGTCGCTGCGTAACTCGCCAGTTCCTTCTGGTAGCCGTCGATTTGCGCTAAGAGCAATTGCTGCTGCGTTTCTAATTGCATTCGTTTAGCCTGTACCAACAAAGGCGGTTCGCTTGTCGATGCTGGCAGCGCCAGGCTTGTTTTCACGGCGTCTAACTGCGACTGAGCCGCGGCGATCAAACCGGGAATCGCGATGGTACGTGATTGTCGGGTTGTGGGAGCCGCCGTTGCGGCGGCGAGGTCAGTCTGTGCTTGAGCGAGTCCCGCTTGAGTCGTTGTAAGTTGTTGTTGCAGGTCACTCAGTGCGGCGGAGTCTTTCGGCGGCGTTGGCTCGGAAATCGGTTTGGCGAGCTCCGTTTTGGCTTGTTTGATCGCGTCTGCCGCGCCGTTTGTTGCCGTCGCAAATCCGGTCGCGTCTAACTTGGCTTTCGCCGTCGCTGCAATCTGCGACTGGATCGTTTGCACCAGTTGCCCAATGTCAGTCTTATTCTGGTCCGTCAGGTCGGATGCCGATGCAAGACGCTGAGTGATCGCGTCGAGGCTAGTCGCCTCTGGCGGCGCGGAATTATTGGTGGATTGAGCAAACGTGGCATGCACGTAAGAAAGCGACGTTAGAATCGCAATAAGTCGCAGTAAAATCACAGACGGAGCCTCGTAAGAATCATGCTAGCTGTCGCCCTAAATGTAGCGACCTTCGACAGTAGGTGGGGTAGTGCTTTTGAATACGCTCTGGCGCGCGTTTGAATGCTCTCGATGGCTCCAACGTCTGGCGGCTTCAGCTATATGGAAAAATCCATGTCCTGGCGAACGGCATTTAATTCGCCAAAACATGGGTCCGTAGTGTCTCACGCTCTTCGCGAGCGAAGATACGCTTCGTGAAACTAATAGTTCTTCATCTCTTTCCCGAGATCGCTGACCGCCCTTTCGATCGATTGCAAATCCTTGCCGAGTTTGTTGTGATCGAATTTCACGGTGTCACCGGTCCAATAGCCGTATCGGTAGTAGTCAGTGATCACCGAAGTGGTGTCGGGGCCGAATTGCAGATGAGCCGAATCGGCAGCATGCTGCAAATAGTTGGCAGCCATCGTCAAGTTGCGTCCGGCATCTTGCTCTTCGCCTTTCCCCCAAGACTCCTTGGCCTTGTAGAAGTGCCACTCGCCAAGTGCTTGTGCGGCACGTCCCAAAGCGCTGTCCATCGCGGCGGCCGATGCGACTTCACCCGAACGAAGCTTGGCCGAAAGCTGAGTAAGTTCGCTGGCTGCATAGGTCAGCTTTTCCTTTGTGATTGGCATGGCATGACTTTCAGCCAACTTCAACCAACTAATGGCTTTGTCGATTTCGTTCGCCGCCGCTTTCTCTTCGTTGCGGCGATAATGGTAGCGAATCGTATCGAGCGATTCGACAGGCTCGAACCGCAGTGGTGTCCAAAAATCTTCTTCAATCACCAACCAACCAGGTGATGCGGCAGGCTTCGAACCCTTTGTCTTGGTGCCGGTTGTCGTGTCCGCGGCCGAACCGACAACGGCCGGCGCGACCATCAGTGCGGCAAGTGCAAACATGGAGAGAGTTTTCATTTTTGTGTTCCTCATCAAAAGTTATCGCGATCTCGTTGGCGACATGCCAATCGCAGTCGCGACTCGATGTCGATGACAAAGCAGAAATCGCGCCAAAGAGCAGAAACTCGCAATCTGTTGAGGTGTGCCAATGATTAAGTGTTACCGGCGTGAAGCTTTTGATCACTCCGACCAAACATTGGTCGCTTGTCATTGCTTTTTGGGCATGAATGTTCACCGAACACAAGGAATCCCAGCATGGTGCATCGGATCATCGATCTACGCGAACTTAACGACGAAGAGTCGCTGCTGACTCCCGCCTATGCTGATCGATCGGTGGTGGAACCGGCGACGAAGATTGCCGCCAACCAACTTGACGACCGTTTTCACGCTCATTGGCGGCACGTGTTTTCTGGCCGGTGCGTTGATGATGCTGCCCGAAGATCACCTGTACAATGTCGATCGGTGAACGTACGCCGATTGCCCTAACACCATCCGCGGCATGGATTCTCCTGCTCCGATCAATGGTTGGTCGGCACCGCAGTTACCTTCAGCCAATCCCATGCTGCGTCTTCTTCGTCGGCATGGAAGAATCGCATGTCGATATCAATCATTGGCTTGAACAATTCGGCGGCTCGGCGTAGCCAAATCGGAGCACCGACGACGGCATATTTGCGAACGTGACTCAACGCCGCAAACTTCATCGCGTAGATAGAATTCTCCATCAGCAGTACAGGAGCAAATCCTGCGAAGTCCGTCAGCCGAACCAATAAGTCGATTTTTTGGTCCGACCTAAAGGCTTCGCTGAGTGGTTCGAGCACAATCGGCAAGTCTTCAAGACGCATCCTGCCGATGCACTCGAACGCAATCAAATCGTCACGATCGGTGGCAATGCGAGCAACCGGCGGTGTGTCGGTCGCATTCAACTTGGACGGTTCAGGAAGCTGTGAGGCGAACTCCATGGCCCGTGTGTGTTCGCTGGGCGGGAAGCAGTGGCATGTCACCTGAGGACAGAACGGCTGGAACATCGTCACCACCGCCGATACCCAGTGTTTGTCGGTGATAAACGCAATGCGACGAATGCGGTGGTGGTCTTTCATCGCTGAAAGTTCAAACTTCAAGTCTGCCACGATCGCATCGGCGGTCATATCGTTTAGCTCAGACATGTCGATATACAAACCGAACTCTTCATGCGACTCGAGCATCGCATTGAACCGAGTCTTGATCGCGGCGATGTCTTGTTCGGATAAAACACCAAACAGCTCAATTGCCATCACGTGAGACGGCGATTTGTGATGCTGCATCATGGGCTTGGCGACCAACTTGATTCGCTACGGGCACGACTGCGACGACAAAGATCAATTGGCTCCTGCGGCACGATCGTGCCTGTGAGCGTGACTGCGCGGCAACGACTTCTGTGAGTCAACGATTAGGGTTGCTGCAGTTCTGCACCGAGTTGTTGCAGTCCGTCGCCTACTTGCTTTAAATGCATCGCAAGGACATTGCCGTACTTGGCCGCTTCGGCATCGGATTCGGGATGTTTAAATCCGATCAAGGACGTCAGGGAATCTTGGACATCATTGGACAGGTCCGTGTTGGCCGATCGGGCTGCTTCTTGTAGATACAGTCCTGCTGCGATCAAGTGCTTGGCACCCATGTTGGAATCCATGTCGGCGGCCGTGCCGGTGTGATCCTGTTTGGCTTTCAAGTAGTGGTCGTTGGCGATTGCGTAGTATGCACTGCCGATCGCTTTTGCTGCTGCGGCGGCCTCGACAGTCTTGTTCTCGCCCAAGTCCGTCTCGATTTTCGCGAGTTGTTCGATCGCGTCGGAGAGATTCTTTTTGCCCTCCGGTGTCGCGTGCGATTCGATCACTCGCAACCATGTGATAGCTCGAAGGATTTCCTGGACCGCTCTTTTGTCGTCTTTGCTGCGCAACGCTTCGCCCGTTGCTTTCAAGACGAAGTGCGGTTCCTTGTGCAATGGTAAGAGCAGGAACTCTTCGACTTCGGCAAGACCGCGGACTGGCGGGTTTGCGGGATAAACGGGATCGGTCTTCTTCGTAGCCACAGCGGCTTTTGTGACGGGGGGAGTGCCCGTGGCTTGGGCCGACAAAGTGCTAACGGCAAACGTAGCGGCCAACGACAGTGCAGTGAATGTTCGTAACATGGGTTTCTCTTCTTCGTGCGGGGGTTAAGAAAAACAGGATCGGTGTCTCGTAGCCAATCTCGCCAGAGGCTCGATCGTGTCTGAGACGGCATTGAGTCTGGCGACTTGGGCTACGGCATGGTAACTTCGCCGATGCGGATTTGTTGCAGTGCTTGATAGGCGGCAACGGGAGCCGACAGCTTTGGCTCGACACCTTCAAGAGCCTTCATCACGGCGTCCACTTCGGTGTGCTGTTTGCCCGACTTGCGGAACTCTTTGAGCGAGTGATGAGCGGCTTTGCAGTATTCGACTGAATGGCTAGCGCGTGTCAGGCCGCTGAGCACTGCCAAGAGACCTGGTTCGCCCAGTCTCGCTACGCCTTCGGCGGCCACCCAAGCAACATCATTGTCTTCATCAAACATTGCGTGAACTAGTGGGATCGCGGCAACCGGATCAGCGATCTCCGAAAGCGCCTTCGCTGCTTCCCAACGCACTTGGTGACGCGGGTCAACCAACTCCCCGATTAGGGCGTAAACAACTTCGTGTCCGTTGGTCGCGACAAGTGCCTTCCGCGCGCGTTCGCGGACGGCGCCGTCGTTAGATGCGAGTTCGTCTAAGGTCGATTGAATCTCGGTCATGGTTATCTTGCGTGATGGGGGGGGAGTGGTCAAACTTTCCAGGCTTCCAAATGAAATTGCTAAGGGCAATTCAACTTCGGCGCGGCCTCGACCATTTCAAAGCATGCCGTGTGCCATTCGTATTCAAAGGGGAAAACCTACGTTGCTTTGCCGGCTGAACCGTTCGAGTCGAACAGGATTTGTCCGCGCCGATCAATTGTTGGTCGGTTCTTTGGCAAGGCGTACACAAGAACACAGCCAGTGCCCGATTGATAACGGACACTGGCCGTGCTGAGTCAGACGCATCCGAGCGCTAGCTGGGTTGTCAGTGATTGACTGCGATTGAGCGGTGACCTTCGTAGCAATCGATGGCAGGCTCGCCGCCACCATGGCGATCGCTTATCCTATCAAGGAGAGCACGCCGGCGGTTCCGGCCAGACGTATGAACTCGGGCTGAAAGTCGTCATGCCGACTGACGGTGCAGAAACAACTGCCAGAGCTGTCTCGGAGCAACTCGGGATTGCGATGGGCACGGGAACCGGCATAGCGATTCAGTCAGCCGGAGTGCAACTGCTCGGCAGGGACCTGCGCGGGGTCGCCGCGGCGACCAAGCTACGCCGAAAAGCAATGCACAACATCCGCGAAAACCTGTGCTTCGCGTTCGTTCACAATGCTCTCGTTTCAAAGTCATCAACGAAAAGCGTTTCACATCCGGAGCGACCAAAGAACCGTGTGGGTTCTATCGCAATGATCGCCCAAGTCCCCAAGAAAAGTCACGTACTGACACAACGAGAGCCGCCCCGACCGCAAGCAGCGGTCGAGCCGACAGCATCAGTACCGCAGCCGCAACGAACCGTACCGAAGTAAAACGAGAATACGATTTAATTGCTATACTTCTCAAATCAAAACGCTGAGATTGCAGGCCAAGTGACTCTGCCGGACCGAACCTGAGAGACTCAAAATTGTTGAACCGACGTCAATTCGTTGGGGCGGCGACCGCTTCAACTCTGTTTGCTGGTATCGCATCCGCTACGGAATTCCCACAGGATCTGAAGATTACCCGGATCGTTAGCTTTGATCTCCCCACGCGGCGATCAAAATCCATCGGGAAGAATGCGAGAAGCGGCGGTCACGGCCAGACCTCCCGCGACCGAATGGTGCGGCTGTATACGAATCTGGGCGTCGAGGGCCTTGCCAGGTGTTGGAAGCCAAAAGAAGCACTCGCACCGTTACTGGGGGAAAATCCCTTCCAACATTTTGAGCTGGCGTCGCGAAAAATGCCAGGTCCGTTGGGCCCTCGAACGATGGTGCTTTGGGATCTGGCCGGAAAAGTATTGAACCGTCCGGTCTATGAGTTGCTCGGCGGCAAGCAGTCACGCAGGGTGCCAGTGTACGACGGCTCGATTTACATGTCTGATCTGATGCCGCAGTACTCCGCGAATTGGAAGGATCGTTGTTCGATACGTGGTTAAATGTCATCGGTAAGTCCGTCGGTCATGGGCATCTGCATTTGCTCGTGCCCTTTCATGGCGACATGACCAGCATGTGCTCTCTATGGCTTGGCAGCATCTTTGGCAGCTTGCTCCTGTGCGGCTAGCGTACCGGCAAACAAACCTGCCCCTGCCCCTGCTACTGCGGCCCCGTTGACCAAGAACTTTCTGCGACTGTCGTTGTGAAAGCATTCTATCTGCTCAGGGTGGCCTTGCTGTCGGGGGAAGCAACCGGCGGCCAATCGCAGCCCCGTAAACTCGGTGGCGGCCGCCTCCCAGGTCTCTAGCACGCAGTCCATCGGCGCTGTGGCTGAGGCTGCGTTTTGATCTCACTGGGGTGTCTCTGAGCTCTACTTCCGCTCGACTCCCAAGGGGCGGCGCGAAGTGCGGTCAAGGGATTCGGTCTTTGGCTAAAAGAAGGACCCACTGGATCACGCATCGCATGTCACGAGGGAGTCAGGCGTCTATCGATCCACCACGGGCCACGAGAGATCAAAACGCTTTCGCGGTCGCATCGCTGATAACCTACGGCCAGAAGACCCCTGAAGCTGGCGATAGCTTCGCTCGCCATCACGTCTGAATTCGCAGAAGTTTTCGACGGTCGAATCGGAGTGCTCAAATCGATCGAGTCGCTCTCCCCACTGTCGGGCAAGTTGTGGGTTGGGCAATCCTGCCATGGGTTTCTCCAAAAGTGGAAAGAAACCCACCACGCTACCGCTCCCGTCAACATGGAAAGATAGAACGCTTACGTCGATCGTGACTTGGGCAACATCTTCTGTTCGTAATTCTGAACATGCTGTCACGCGGAGAAGTAATCCGTCTTCACACCCCTTGGTTTTTTTGTATTACCAAGTGCACCAACTCAATGAAAGCGATACAACCACGGCGGCAAACTGGGGGGGATGCGATAGGCGTGAGGCCACCGTTTCTCTGATTTAATTGATACAGCCTGCATGACCGATTCCGTTTATAAGGTGTACGGATTTTGCGCTGAGCTTCCGGAGGCCCTGCGTGGACGATAATCGCTGAATTTGAGTGGGTGGTGCGATGTTTGGTGGTGAGCGTGTTTCAAAGATTGCACTGTTGCTGGTGATCGCTGCCTGCTGTTGCGGGTGTCGGCTGGGGCCGAAGTCACTGCAGAATAGCCGCCTTCCTTACAACCACGCGGTTCAGCAGACCGCACAGGAAGAGATGCTGTTGAACCTCGTGCGACTGCGGTATGCCGAGCCGCCCGAATTCCTCTCGATACCGAACATCACCCAGCAATACGCCTATCAGGGGAACGGAACGGTCAGCTCTCACCCGATGTTCTTTGACAAGGTCTTCGGCTCATTGTCATTGCAGGCGACTGACACACCGACGTTGACGTACACGCCGTTACAGGATCAGGAATTTAACAATCGTCTGCTGACGCCGTTCACGCTGGACACGATTGACCAATTGACCCGCACCGGCTGGTCGTTCGAGCGTGTCCTGCGACTGACCGTGCAAAGCATCAACGATGTGGACAACGCGACCGCGGCGGGCGGGCCGACACCTGAACTTAAGCCCAGCTTTGAACAATTCGCGGCTGCGGTCGACTTGCTCGAAGACCTTCAGGAACATCGGCAGGTCGAGATCGCTCAAGCAACCCGCACTAATCAGGCGGAGCAGGTTGGCGTGGCCGTGAAGCAGGATGCTTTGTTGGCTGCCGACGTGCTTGCGGCAGCGGAAAAAGGCTTTGAATACCGTGCCTCCAAGGATGGAAGAGGTTGGCAGCTGTGGAGCAAGGACAGAGATGAAGACTATCTGGCTCTCCAATTCGCCCCCGAGGTGGTTGGCAGCGGGCTTCATGTCGAACTTGCTTCCCTGCTGAATCTGTCCACTGCGCAGGTGTCTTATGAGATGGAGCAGGAAAAATCAGGATTCGTTCTGAATCGACCCCAGTCGTATGACAAGCTCGTCGTCAGTACCCGCAGTATGCTGGAAGCGATGTACTATCTCTCGCAGGGAGTCCGCGTGCCGCCGCAGCATGTCGAGTGTGGTTTGGTGACAGTCACGTTTGACTCGGCAGGTCACGACTTCGACTGGTCACAGTTGACGGGCGATCTCATGACCATCAAATGCTCCTGCGAAAAGCCCGAGCGTGCCGCCGTGGCAGTTCCCTATCGCGGCTGTTGGTTTTACATTGATGATCGGGACATAACGTCAAAGGAAACACTGGCGTTTGTGCTCTTGCTTTACAATCTCGCCGTGCAGGAAGGCGATGCGGCCAAGCAGGGACCAACGCTGACGATTCCAGCCGGCTAAACGCCAAGTCGCGGTCGAGTAAACCCGTTGCGCGTTCGTAAAAGGCTGGAAGAATCGATGTTGCGTCGCTTGCTGAATTTGATCCCGTCCTCGTGGTCCCGTGAGCCCATCTGGTTGTTGGCTGCGTTGATCGTGGTCGGAGGGACTTGGGGATTCATTGAGCTCGCCGAAGAAGTGATCGAAGGCGATACGCAGGCCTTCGATGAATGGGCGGTCCGCAGTCTTCGCCGCGACATTCCTCGTTGGACTCAGCCGCGTTTATCTTGGCGCGCACTATCCCACCGACGTCTTGGCCGGATGGACCGCTGGCATTGTTTGGTCGCTGCTTGTTTGGATCATCGCGAATAGAATCAGCAGCCGACGAGTCTCAGTCGAAGACCATGCCGACTCCGCTCCTTAATGTCAGGAGCCGACGGTGTCTGACTTCTCCGGTCGCCCAATCTTGTTAAACTGCGACATCCGATCGACACGACAGCACCAACCGCCTCCAAGTTGCGAGCACGCCATGGCAACCAATCTCACACAACAGTTTTACGATCGAATCAGCCACGCTTACGACTTGATCGCCGACGGCGGCGAACATGAGGCACGCCAACGCGGTCTGAAGTTACTCGATGTGCAACCCGGGGAATCGGTGCTCGAAATTGGTTATGGAACCGGGCATTCGATCGTCGAGCTGGCTGAGTCAGCGGGTGAAAGCGGTCACGTCACTGGAATCGACATTTCTCCCGGTATGCAAGAGGTCGCTCAGAAGCGAGTGTCAAAAGCCGCTATCGAGAGTCGTGTTGAGTTGCTGGTCGGGGCGGTTCCGCCGCTACCGATGCAGGATGATACATTTGATATCGTCACGATGAGCTTTACATTGGAGCTGTTCCCATTGGAAACCATACCGGTCGTGTTGGCGGAATGTCGCCGAGTGCTGAAGCCCGGTGGAAGGCTTGGCGTTGTGAGTATGGCGTCGGTCGAAGAAGGCGACGAGGAAAGTGTGCTGGAACGAACCTACATCTGGATGCACACGCATTTTCCGCACATCGTCGATTGCCAGCCGATCCCGCTGGAGAAGCTGGTCACCGAATCCGGCTTTACGTTTGACAAGCACGAGCGCATTTCCCTCTTCACCATGCCAGTGTCGATTGTCGTCGCAACGTGAGCCAGTGCTGCTGCCCGCACTGCATGAACGTCGCCGATGCGGAAGGAGAGAAACTTTACTGGAACGGCTTTCAAGCGTAAAATGTAGAGACGAATTAGAACTCCACACGAACGTGTACGGACAAGAGCGTCAACAGACCGACACAATGCCAAATCAAATTCAATTACCGTACTACACGATCAAAGCGACTGATCTCGCCAGTTGGATCGAGCAGCAGGGTGAAATGTGGTGGTTTGTCGACGGTGATCCGCTTCTGACATCGTTCGTGAACTTCCCTTGCCCGCCTGATGAATTGATCAAAGCGTTGCAGAAGGTTGACAAGAACGCCCTCATCTTTGACCCGCGCGAAGGCATAACCGCGAAAGGCGAGGCCATGGAACTGGAGCAGATGGATGACATGGCAGACAAAAACAACAATTCAAGTGCTCGGACATTTCTATTGCAGTGGGCTGATGATGATTGGCAGTGGCTGATGATGGAAGACCCCGCAGCGGCAAAAGACGCTGAAGAAAACGCTGCCTGAGAAGTAGGGGTAACCATGCCGGGTCGTCCTCCGATTGATCTGAACCAGAAGGTTCGCGATCTCCTTCAACACACGCAAGCCAATCCGGCGAACCATGTCGCGCCGATACGAAATTTTGAGCGACGAATCGGTGGTAGTGTCGCGATGCTTAAGTATGTGAATGACCACATTGATGGTCAGGCCGTTTATCAGAATGTGCTTGACCGACACCTATCGTCACTGCATCGGATGGTACTGGTAAGCCTGATCGAGGCGTTTGAACGGTTCATTAAGGAGTTGGCGATTTTGTGCGTGGATTCGATCGCCAGCTACACCATCGACAACCGTTTCGACCAGTTTTCGGCGAGTGCGGGGTTGCTAAGTATTCAATTCGACGCTGGCACCGTCGGGCGAGCGCTCTGTGAGTCGGACACATGGCTGAGCAATCAAGGCGTCAACGAGCGCTTTCGGCAGTTGCTGAAATGCCATTTTGACGACCAGCCTTGGGAGAATCTCTTTCCCAACGCAAGGCAGCAACCTGCTGCTGAGCGTGAGCGTGCGAAGACGCTTGGAATACTATGGCAACTACGTCACAACATTACCCACAACACGGGGCTGCTGACCGATTCTGACGCCCGACGATTGACGTTGATGGTCAAACAGCAGGTGGCTCCGGGTGAATCGATCAACCCCAGCAACCACGACCTTCGATACGTAGAGCGTTTTCTTGTCGAGACAGCCGATCGCACGAACGTCCGTATTGCTGAGCGCCTCGCCGAACTGCTAACGGAGTTGCATACTGATAACCCGTCGTTGTTCACTCCACAGGACAAAGCGGACTCGGTCTCGTCAGGCTTTCAACAATCGTTGATCATCGCTGGCGCGGTCGGAACGTTGTGATTTCGCGCATCAATGAAACAGACATTCGCCAGCGTCCCATTCAGCGTCTTCCATTCACGTTGGTCGCTCTGGCACTGCTGATCGGATTCGGCATCTACGGTCACACGCATGTAGGTCCGCTTGATACCGAGCTTCATCATGATGCAGGTTATTCGACGAAGCTGTTGCTCGAAGGACATCTGCATCGGCTGTTGACGTCGATCCTGTTCACCGCCGGTGGCTGGAAATTCTATGCTTCGCTCACCATGTTTGCGGGTGCCGTGGGCTGGGTCGAGTGGTCGCAGGGAACCCGGCGGGCGATGGTGACATTCTTCGGGATTCACCTACTGACGCTGCTGATCGTTTCGCTTGGTATTAGTCTTCCCTTGTCGGCCATGCAGACATTGCGTGGCGATCTGCTGTACTCGATTCGCGATGTCGGCCCATCGGCAGGGTATTACGGGTGTCTTGGGTTTGGCATTGCGAGTTGGAAGAAGTGGCGAACGCCCGTCCTGTCAGCCGTTGGCGTTGTACTGCTATCCCGACTGGCGTGGTCCGCATTTCATCTTCCGGAAGACGGCCACCTGTTGGCCGCCGACTTAGCTCATGCGATCGCATTTCCGGCTGGTATCATTTGGGCAGCGCTGGCCGCACGCGGATGTACTGATGGCTTGAACAGTCCGTAAATATTGACGGTGCCAATCACGACCGCCGTGAGGATGACAAACCACGCGAAGCCACGTTTGAGCGACGATTCTGTCACGCGCGAAGAAGCCCAGTTACCGACGAGCATGCCCACGCAAGCTGCGAGCAGAAAGGCTCCCGCAACGCCCGTGGCGGAAAAGATGATCGTCGCCTTGAGATGAAAGTGTCCTTTGCGAAACTGGGCAAACGCCCCAAGAACGCTCGTGCCGCCAACGATCGCCAGCGACATGCTCACCGCGTTCTGTGCCGAGACTCCGGCAACGTAAACGAGCACGGGCAACATCACGATCGCCCCGCCGCTACCGAGCATTCCCAACGACAGGCCAACCAGCATTGCCAAAACGAGGGCAAGCAGTATTGACACCGTCACGAGTTGTTCTTCTCCGTAGGCAATTCGGCAGCCTTCCACGCACTCATTCCACCCATCACGTTGGAGACCCTCTCATAGCCTTCACGCTGCAGGAACGAGGCCGCGATGCTGCCGCGATAGCCGCTGCCGCAGATCACTGCGACCGGCTTGTCTCGCGAGATTTCCGAGTACCGATCTTGCAACGTCCCGCCGTGAATGTGGAGCGCTCGGTCAATATGGCCGCTGTTCCATTCTTTCTCCGTCCGTACATCCAAGACCGTGATCGCGTCCTGCGAGTGCGAGATCGATTTTTGTAGCTCGTGGACGGACTGCGTCTTGAGCGTGGTCAATTCAAAACCGCTGGTCTCCCACGCATCGATGCCGCCTTCCAAGTACCCCCGAACGTCGTCGAATCCGACACGCAACAGATGTGTATTGACTTCCTGCAGTCGTCCGGGTTCATCCAGAACAAGCAGCGTCGGTCGGTCGTACGGCAATACCCAGCCGGCCCAAGTCGGCAACGTCGGACCGAAGGGAATATTGATCGAGCCGGGAATGTGGGCGGCTGAGAACGCTTCCTTGGACCGAACGTCTACAATCAGACAGTTATCGCAAACGCGCTCATGCACGCTCTTCGCATTCCATCGCTGCTCGCCCGATTGCAGATTTCCGATAGCCTTTGGTCCCTTGCTGTTGACTTGCTTCATGCGCCGAAAATACGGCGGAGTCAACGGCATGTCGCCCAACAAGTCCGCAACCCATCCGGCCTCTGGCTTCTCCTTGAGTGACGCATTGAAACGACGTTCGTATCCAACAGTCGAGCTGCGGCGCGAGCTGATTGCTTTGCCGCAGAGTGATCCCGCTCCGTGTCCCGGAAAAATCTCGGTGATGTCGGGCCAACCGGACAGACGCTCGAAGACGCTTTGGTAGAGCTGATGGGCAAGTTGCTGCTGAGCTTCCTTGCCGAGCAAGTCCGGGCGTCCGACATCGCCCACAAACAGAAAGTCACCCGTGAAAATGAGCCACGGCGTATCTCGACTGCGGGAGTCATCGTAAAGCGCCCAAGACGTGTGCTCTGGTGTGTGACCGGGAGTGTGCATGGCTTTAAGCCGTACGCTGCCGACGGCGACTTCATCTCCATCGCTGACAACATGGTCGGCATAAGGCGGAGTCCACTCATCGTCGCCAGCGCCTGAGCAATGGATTTCAACGTCCTTTCCCAGACGAGCCTTCAGTTCACTCGACCCACAGACGTAGTCGGCATGCACGTGGGTTTCCAGCACATGACGAATGTGCAAATCGTTGTCCTTGGCGTAGCGAATGTAGTCGTCGACATCTCTCGTCGGATCGACGACGACGGCCTGACCGCTCCGTTCGTCGCCGACCACGTAAGAGGCGATCGCCAACCCCGGTACGAAGCGTTGATATAGCAGCATCGTTGCGTTTCCTATTTGCGATTGTTGTCCACGTAACTCTTCACGAACTCGGCAAGCTGTGGCTGGTTACACTCAAACCCCATTTGCTCGGCCATCGCCAACGTCTCGTCACCGCTCTTGCCCGCTTCGCAGGCGGTGTGCATCATTGCCATCGCGCCCGCACGTTTTCCTTTCTGGCAGTGAACGTAGATTGGCGTTGGCAGTTTGCCGAACTGACCTCGAACGCGATCGACGAGTTCCGGCGACATGGTCTTCATCGTGACAGGAATGTTCTCATATTCGAGGCCGAGCTGTTTGGCTTGTTCGCCTTCGTCATGAGGCGACAGAGGTTGATCGTCTTCGCCGTCGGCTCGCAGATTCAGGACCGACCGAAATCCCGAATCTTTGAGACCGCTGAGTTGTTCAGCCGTGGGCTGTGCTCCAACGGTAATTGCGTCGTTGATTTTGATTTGATCCTGCATGAGTCTCTCCTTGAATGCTGAGTATGCGATCGTCGATTCGTTATGCTCATGGTTCCTAATTCGCCGTGAATCAACCGGAAGTGTATTCTATCGAATTCTTCTCGTCCGAGTACTGATGACACCGACGTCATCGACTGGCTGCAGCTTGGCAAGCAGAATTTGCCGCGAATTCGCAGCCACATCGTTGGGCACCGATGGCAATGACTGGTCAATCGAGGATAATTCAATCCGAAAGTTGACAAAATCGAGAACTAATGAAAATGGACAAAGTTGAAACCACTACCTGTTGCATCGTGGGCGGCGGACCTGCGGGAATCTTTCTTGGCTTTTTACTGGCCCGCGCCGGGGTGCCGGTCGTCGTGTTGGAGAAGCACGCGGATTTTCTGCGCGACTTTCGGGGCGACACGATTCATCCTTCCACTCTGGAACTGATGAACGAACTGGGACTGCTCGACCAAGTCCTTGAAATCACCGATTTTCGAGCGGAACAGCTGTATGTGAATTTTGAAGGTCGATCGATCGCCGGTCCGACGTTCGCCCATCTGCCAACAAAGTGCAAATTCATTGGCTTCGTCCCGCAGTGGGATTTCCTGACTCTTCTCAGCGAGCAAGGGCGAAAGTTCGACACGTTCGATCTGCGGATGAATACTCATGCCAGCGACGTGATCCGCGAGCACGGCAAGGTGGTCGGCGTACGATGTGAATCGCCTGATGGCGAGTACACGATTCGAGCTGATCTGGTCGTTGCAGCCGACGGACGCAGTTCGACCCTTCGCGCGGCCACGAATCAGCAGGTCATCGAGGACGGCGTGCCGATTGACGCACTTTGGTTCCGACTGGATCGTCCGGCAGAAGACGATGGTCACACGTTGGCGTGGTTCAGAGACGGCCACATGCTGGTCACCATCCCGCGTCGCACTCACTATCAAGTCGCGATGATTATTCGCAAAGGCGGATTTGACGCAATTAAGCAGCGTGGACTCAATCATTTTCGTGAAACGATTGGCGTGGTGTGTCCCTCGCTAAAGCAGGTCGCGGAAGGACTGGGCGATTGGAAAGACGTCAAGCTGCTGACCGTGCAGGTCAATCACCTACCGAAATGGTACGAAGATGGATTGCTTTTTATTGGTGATGCCGCACATGCGATGTCACCGATGGGCGGAGTGGGAATCAATGTCGCGATTCAGGATGCGGTGGCTGCGGCAAACCTCCTGACCGAGCCGCTGCGTTCTGGTTCGCTCGCAACCAAGCATCTGCAAGCGGTCCAAACTCGCCGCGAACCGGCGGCTCGCAAAACGCAACACTGGCAGGTTCGCATGCACGCGATGCTGTTCGGCGGAAACACGTCGCCCGATCAGGCGATCCTTGTTCCGTGGTATGCCAAAATCGGAGCGTGGCTGTTCGCTCCGATCCTGAGACGTTTGGCCGGAAAGTACATTGGCATGGGGTTTCAGCCGGAGCATGTCGAGTCTAAACGAGCTTCCACTAGCGATCAGCCTGATTAGGAACCGAGAATGCAGCCAAACACGTCACCACAGAACGTGCCTATCGCCGACATTGTTTATACCAATTGTCAGCAAGGCGCTGACCTCTTCGATCATGCCGACATCAAGCCGCATTTCTGGAGCTTGTGCCGCTCATTCGTTAGCGAAGAGTTCATGACCTATTGTGGAATTGCCAGTGCCGTCACGGCTTTAAATTCGCTTTGCGTTCCAGCTCCAGACTCACCGCAAATCTACCCATATAAGGTATTTACTCAGGACAACTTCTTCACCGACGACGTACTTCACTTTCGTCGTCCGATTGAGGTCGAGAAACACGGAAATACTCTGGCGCAGCTAGCAACAATGCTATCTCTCTTCGCCGTCACCGTCGATGTCATAAAGGCGGATGAGCTATCGGTCGACGAATGTCGAATGCTCTTGGTGGGTGCGGTGGGCGATCCAAGCAAACGGGTCATCGTAGACTTTGATCGTCGATGTCTGGGCCAGAAAGGACATGGGCACTTCTCGCCACTAGCTGCTTTCCACTCGCAAGAAGATATGTTCTTGCTGATGGATGTCGCCCGATACAAGCTGCCTCCTTGTTGGGTTCGCCATCCATTGCTGCACTCGTCGATGGTGACCGTTGATTCATCGTCGGAGACGAGCCGAGGTTTTCTGGTCCTGACCTCCAAAGAATGATTCGGCGAGTTGCTCAATTATCCTGCGACTCATCCGGATCGGGGTGGATCGCCCTTGCCTCCAGCGAGCAACTATGTGACAGCACAATTATGCCCCAGTGAGGCATGATGCCTCGATTGCCAGGATCCGCTGTCGCAGAACGCCCGCCGATAGGCCGATTCATGTTCGGCATGATTGTTGCTTAGCAAGTAGGTCGTGCGTCGCATTGTCAATGCGCTGCAAAGGCCAACCTCATCGAACTAGGTAATACCGTGGTCTCAATCACATCAGCGGACACGTGGACAGGTCAGACGACGACCTCGACTGACTCTTACGACGAGATGGCTGACTCGACTGCAATCTACTTGCAACAAATGGGTCATACACCACTCCTCTCTCGATCTCGCGAGTTGGAACTTGCTACTGAAATCGACAATGCCCGCACAGTGGTCCGTCGCGAAATGTTGCGGATCGGTTCGGTGATGCAAGCAGTCACTGAGGAACTGATTGTCCTTGCCGATGGAGGTGGTCGCGCCGATCGAGTGCTCGACTTTGAAATTCGAGATCAACGTGCCAAAGCACGCGCCGTCGCTACTCTCCAGTCCAACTTGCGGACACTGATCGCCATTCTTGATTCCCAATCCGATGATTTCGCGACGTCAACCAAACGATCCACTACTCGGCGAAGAAGGCGGGGCACCTATGCTCGCTTCCTGCGGCGACGTGAACGGGCGATCCGTTTGGTTGAAGAAGTCGGAGTGAAGTTCGATTACGTTGAACGCCACTACGCGACGTTACTTGAGCTGGATCGACAGGCAACACGATACGTACGTCAGCAAAAAACGTCCGAAGCCGAAATTCGAGCGTTCAGCTTCGCGACAGCGCACACGCCGTCGCGATTTCGATACCGATTCGCCAAAATCCAATATGAATACTCGCGATACGTTCAGGCGAAAAAGGATTTATGCGAAGGCAACCTTCGTTTGGTGATCTCGGTCGCAAAGAAGTACCGCGGTCGCGGCGTCGCATTGCTGGACCTGATCCAAGAAGGTAACGCCGGTCTGATGAGGGCCGCCGAGAAATTCGATCATCGTCGTGGATTCAAGTTTTCGACCTATGCGACTTGGTGGATTCGACAGGCGGTCATTCGTGCTGCTGCCACCCAAAGCCGGACGGTCAAACTGCCTCCCCACGCGATGGCTGAGGCAACAAGGGTCATGAAGGCAATTGGACAACTCAGGCAGGAGATTGGACACAAACCAAGCCGTCGTGAACTCTGTGCGTTAATTGGATTGACGGAAACCCAGTTTCAAAGGGTGGAGCATTCCATTGGTGCGATCATTAGCTTGGACGCGTCCGGATTTGCCGATCAAGAAGTCAGGCCACAGGGCAGTCGCTTACCCTGTACGCGAACTGAGAATCCAGTCGAGTCGGTGGAATTGGTTGAACTACGCTACCGAATCAACTCATTGCTTGGGCACCTAGAACCGCGAGAGCGCAAAGTCTTGAAACTTCGGTTCGGGCTAGACGACGGTGAATCGCGATCACTTGCGGACGTTGCAAGGGTCTTCGGCATCTCCCGCGAACGAATTCGTCAAATCGAGCAGCGAGCGATCTACGCGCTATTGCAAAATGAGGAATCCGACGTGTTGCGACGCTACTTGAGCTGATAACCGATCTCCGTTTGACTCTTGCCACTTCACGAACACGAATGGAGCACTCATGTCTCACCGAATCGAAGTCTTCGGAATGACCGATATCGGCCGAAAACGCGAAACAAATGAAGACCAATTCATGATCGCGGATGTTGGTCGAACCATGAAGGTTTTTCAATCTAGTTTGCCAATCAATCATCACACTCGAATGTTCGGTGAGGGACGAGGAAAGATTCTAGTCGTGGCAGACGGGATGGGTGGCCACGCGGCAGGAGAGCGGGCCAGTCAGTTGGCGGTCGAAGGAATCGTCGACTTCTTGCTGAACGCACCCGGTTGTCGTGCGATGCCGACCGATGCAATACAAACAGACGACGGAAGCCATGATCCGATCCTTGAGTGTTTCATTGACATGCTTCCACATTGCCAACGGATGATCGATCGTGAAGTTGCGGGCGCTCCCTCGCAACGAGGAATGGGATCGACGCTTACATTGGCATTTGTCTTGTGGCCGAAATTGTATTTGGTTCACGCAGGCGATAGTCGTTGCTACTTGAATCGCGACGGAAAGACTCATCAGCTAACCAATGACCATACTCTTGGTGCAGTGTCCGCTTCACATCGCATGCATTCCAACGAAATGCAGCCTGATCCGAAAGGCAAGATGCACCAAATGTTATGGAACGTCGTGGGTGGCTCCGGAGACGTCTATTCAGACTTGACGTCAATCGATCTTCGGATCGGTGACTCGCTGATACTCTGCTCCGATGGGCTGACCAAATATCTCAGTCGAAAACGCATCGGCAACGTCATTTCCAGCGCAGAACGAATGGACGAAGCGTGTCGTTTGCTTGTCGAAGAAGCGAATGAAGGCGGTGGCAGCGACAACATCACCGTGGTCGCGTGCCGTTTTGTTGAGATCCCCGAGGGCGTTCGTACGGACCAGACTATCACGTTTCCGCTCAGCGTAATCGGTGAGATTAAAACGGTTATCCCCGATTCGGTATGAGCAGGATTGCACGAACTAATTGCCCCCAGTAGGCATGCGTTCTATCTATGTATGTTGACAGGATGGCGAGCAGGGCTATCGCCAGCTCAAGGTTATCGCCAGCTTTAGGGGTCTTCTGGCCGTAGGTTACCAGGGATGCTACCGCGAATGCGTTTTGATCTCTCGTGGCCCGTGGTGGATCAACAGACGCCAGACTCCCTCGTGACATGCGATGCGTGATTCAGTGGGCCTTTCTCTTAGCGAAAGACTGAACCCCTTGACCGCACGCCGCACCGCCCGTTGGGAGTCGAGCGGAAGTAGGGCTCAGAGATACCCCAGTGACGTCAAGGCGCCGCCTCAGCGTCAACGCCGATGAACTGCGTGCTAGAGACGTGGGGAGCGGCCGCTACAGAATTTACGTGGGTGACGCCTGGCCGCCGGCAGCTGCCCCCGACAGCAAGGCCACCCTGGACAGATGGAACGCTAACCGTGATTCGAAGTTTGCACAAGTCGCAGTTCAATGACATGCCGAACCGAGCAGCATTTGTCCGCATTGGCCAATATCTGGTCGTTTCAGTGGCCTAGACTCGCAAATTGCATTACTTTAGCGAATTGGCACGCAGCATGCCGCCATCAGTCAACGCATAGGTCGCCAATGTGTTGGGTTTCCGACAACAATCCAATCTCTGGCGAGGTAGGGATTGAAAATACGCTTCTAACGCAGGGAACCAAGCTATGTCGTTCATCATCGTCGAACACGCCGAAGGCAAAATCATTGAAGTGCAGGTTTCAGGCAGGTTGTCCAAAGAGGCTTACGATGCCTTCTTGCCGATGACCGAAGAGAGAATCGCCGAGTTCGGCAAGATTCGTATGCTAGTCGTCCTGCACGACTTTCACGGGTGGGACGCCGGGGCGTTATGGGAAGACATCAAATTCGATCTCAAGCACCACGGACACATTGAACGACTGGCGATTGTCGGTGAAAACAAATGGGAGAAGGGCATGGCAGTATTCTGCAAGCCTTTTACGTCCGCAATGATCCAATACTTTGACATCGCTGATGTAGCCAAGGCACGCGAATGGATACAAACAGATATGACTGCGACCACTCCCTAGCAGCCTGACGCAAGCCTTCAGCTACCTCACTTCAAGCCATCACGCCCCCAGTCTGACGAATCGTCCCGTTACGCTAAGGATATCAATGCATGGACCTGCTCGCATACACCTTCCAAACCAGCCACGGCATTCTCGGCACGATTGTGCTAGTACTCGATATCATCGCGATCTTCAGCCTGCTGATGGGCCGAGGAGGCATTGGGCACAAGCTATTGTGGATTCTGCTAGTTCTGTTTTTACCTTTTGTTGGCATGGTACTGTACTATCTGATCGGACGCAGCGCTGCCGACGCCTGACACTGCAATCTGGCGGCCCAGCGCAAGCCTGCCGGTAGTTCACGATTTCCCAGGGGCGAGGCCGCTCGCGCCGTTCCGCTAACAAGCAATCACCATGCTCCGCTACTCCACCTTTGCCATCGTCCTTGGGCTTGCATTTCTTTTCCTTTGCATCGGGGTATTGGTATCGTCTGTTTGGCTGATTCCGTTGGTTGCCCTGATTCCTCTGTTGTTGCTGGGGTGCTGGGACATCACCCAATCACGCCACAGCTTGCTGCGTAACTATCCTATCCTCGCCCACTTCCGCTGGTTGGCGGAAGGAATTCGACCGGAACTGCATCAATTGCCGAATTGTACGAATACCTTGAACCCGGCGTGTTGCTAACTGATCCGCCAGCAGATTGGAGTAATGACTGGGCAGCGGCATCGTCAGTGGCGCCATGAATCCGCTCGTCAATGCAATTTGCACTCCGAAGCCATTCGTCGTCGACGTGGTTTGCAACGGAAAAGAAATCACGATGCCGCCGCGAGTCGAATTCGCACAAGCCTGGGGCTACCGCCTTTCGAAAATCAAGGAGTTCTTGATTCCAAGCGACCATTAACAACCTTCCTGAGCCGATCCAAACGATAAGACGAATCCATGAACTACTTTGAAAACCAAAAACTCCTGGCCCCCTATGACTTCTCCAAGTTCTCGCAATCGGCGATCGACACTGCGATGAAGATTGCTGGCAAGAACGAGAATGTCACGGTATTGCACGTGGTTGACCCCTCGCCGCTCTACGGGTACTCCGGCGACATGGGAATGGAACTAGGCGCTGGCAGGGTGTTGGATTTACCCAACGTCGACCTGGCCGCCGAAATCGACGCGGACCATCAAGCCCAAGCTCTCAAGATGCTGCACGGCGAGCTTGGCGACGCACGACACCACGGTCTGAATTACGACACCATCGTGGACGAACCTGCCCACGGCATCGCTGCTTATGCGGAATCCAACGAATTCGATTTGATTGTGCTTCCTTCGCACGGCCGCACCGGATTTAAACGTCTGCTGATCGGTTCAACCGCCGAAAGAGTCGTCCGACTGGCTCATTGTCCCGTGATGGTGCTACGTTTGTGAACTCACTGGACGTTTTACCCGAACGGCGCGAACCGTCCGGTCTCGGTACTGGATTGCCGTAGCGTGCCGGAGAGCTTGCGCCCAATGCCATCTACTTTGGCACCAATCGGGTTGTATTGTTGGCGGTAAGGCGCGAGCAGACTTGCTGACCTGGTGAGCCGTGATCGCGTAAGCGGCCGGGTCTGTTACGCAACCAAATCACGTTGGCGCCAACCAATAAACGCTGCAACGGACCCGAGGCGCCTTACGGCCAGCGGCTCACAATCAACTCTGCTTCGCCGGCTATATCAACAACCCACTCGCATCGTACCGCTACAAAGTAGATGCATTGAGCTTGCGCCCGGCCGCTAGAATGACGAGGTCACTTCAACAAATGTGTGCAACAGCGATATTTTGTAGCGATGAGACTTCTGTGTATGTTTCGTCCGTCCCAGTGTCTTGGATGCAACCACGGCTTGAGTGTTCTTCCATCCGTGAATTTTGTCGTATCCCGTTACTGAAACAGGCTCTTTGAGAAGTGTTCGCTTGATGCGGTCAATGCAGCCGATAGCGTTACCGCACAGCACATAACCCACCATTGCTCCGAGCGCGTGACCCGCACTGTATTTGCCGGACGCAAATCGACAAACACCTTCCCGTACGTACTTCAGTGCGAGTGAATTGTCGGTGCTCCAAATACGTTTGCATTCGATCACTAAATGCGTCACCTCATTCCAGGTGTAGCAGACCATGATGTCGATCAGTCCCAGCGGAGTGTCGTCATCCACTGCGTCCGACTGGGCCTCTCTCTCGAATCGCATTTCCGGCGGGGGCGATCTTTGGGCCTTCACTGCACGCATTTTCTGTCGCAAGATATTTGTGATCGAATCTTCGTCCATCGCAGCTTCAAAACCAGCGTCCGTGATGACATCCGGCCACGCTTCGTGCAATATGTCTAATGAAGTGCATAGAATCCCCCACTGCGCGTCGTGACGCACATCGGCGTTCAAGCGGCCGAAGGTTCCATTTGCCAACGATCAAGCCCCTACGGCCGAACCAATTCTGCGAGGATGGAATCCGCATCATCGTATCCGCGAGCCCGCGACCAGAATCGTTTTTGCGAAAGCTTGACGATGATGCAGCGGTCTCCGTCAAAGTACACGAGCGAGCGTCGAAGTTGGAACGTCGCGGTCAACGGCGAGTGCAGTAGTTCGGCGAGTCGTCCCGAGTAATTAAAGTCCGCTCGCGCGATCGTTTGGACCTTTCGATTACGGGATTCGTCGAAACGGATGACGACCGCGCAGATATCTTCCAACGCTTCGATGATGTCGGCGGTTACTTTTAACTTTGTATCGCCGATGTTGCCGCGGATCGTAGAGCAGACGGTATCGGCATAAGAAGCCAGTTCACTCGCTTCGGCGGTATTGCAACCATCTGAATTGGTTCCGTTGCGGACAAAGTCCATGTCAACGTTGACAACATCGGTCACATAGTCCCGTTGCCAATTTTCCAAAGAAAAGAAATCAAAAACTGCAGTGTCGAGTGCTGCAAAATCATCAAACGAACCGTCACGTCTTGCTTGTGCAACTAGGCGGACCATCTCCATCACCGCATCGTCTTTTGTATCAAAGTCGCGGAACGGCAGTCGTGCAAAGTCATTCTGCTCGGCGATTTGGCGGTCAATTCCGAATCGCGAGGCAGTGTGCAGAAAGCAATAAGCGGCGAGTGATGAATTGAAGAAGCATGCGAGAACCTGCGACTGGAAAGGATGGCCAACTGGCATGCCCGAGTATGACCTTGCATAGATCACGTCTTGTTCAACTGTGGTGGCCGCGAGACGGTTGCCTGAAAGCCCCTGCGGAACAATCGCTAGTGGTGCCAAATACGATCGAAGATCGCGAGGCCGATGCATCCGTTCATACTCAAATTTCGGTAGCGAATCGGTCGGCTGATAGAGCAGTTCTAGCTGGTGATCTTCCAGCATACGCATGCCAACCATGTTTTTCGGGACGTCTGCTCCGGCATCCCTCCCCTTGTAGCCCGGCATCAGTGCGGTTCCCCATTGGTCGAGTACATCACCAACCGTAGAGAACTCTCGGTACAGCCCTTTCAAGATCGCGAAGTCTCTTGGCCCGCCGTTGATCGCGAGTTTCAGCAAGTATTCGTGCTGGCGAACGTTCGCGAACGAAAGTGAATTCACGCGGTCAAAGAACAGCTCAACAATCCCGTGCTTGCGAAACCGTTCACTTCGTTCGGTGGACGCGATCGTTACCTCGTCATGCACCGTTGGCTTGGTGTTTTCCGCAACGAAAATCATGGCTGGCTGTTCGGCCGAAGGGAACAATTCTTTGTTGTGATGCGACGACAAATTCAACAGCACCCTCGGTCGCATTCGTCCGAACAAATCTTGTTTGGCGAGTTGCGACTGTGGTTGCGGGCTGAAGAAGTTCTTTGCATCGACGATCAATCCGATTCGCCCACCGGGATCGCAAAAGTGCTGGCTTCGCCAAATGAACGCTTGGTCGATTGGTGATCGGAATCCCAGTTGGACAGGAGGATCAAGGGAATCACAAAACGCAATGTGCGACTTGGCACTTGTTTCCGCACTGGTTTTGGAACCGCGTGTCTTCTTCCAAGGTGGGTTGCCAACGACGATCGAAAACTGCTTGTTCTTGAACTCGGGCCGTTCCGCGAACCCGTCCGATTGAAAAGCATCACCGACGAATAGGTTTCGCTCCTTCAGGCTATCTTTGAATTTCAATTGTTTGATCGAGTCGGGCGACGGGTCCAGTTCAAACGCGGTCAAACAAAGGCTGAACGCGGCAATCTCAATCGCCGTTTCCTCCAGGTCAACGCCAAAGAGCTGTTTGGCCAAGACATCGCGAACCAATGTTCGGCTTAGCTTCTCCTTTCCCTCCGCCACGCGGCGAGCAACCAAACGACGGAACGCATCGACAAGAAAGACACCTGACCCACACGCCAAATCCAGTACTTTTGGCTTGTCGCTCAGCGGCTCGGAAAACAATCCATCATCGAACACCTGCGAAAACACGAGGTCCACTAGATTGACAGGCGTGTAGTGGGTGCCGCGCTCCTTCGCCAGTTTCGGATCGCCCGCGTAGATGAAACGCTCATAGATCGAACTTATCAATTCAATCGGAATGATCTCGAAATCGTAACGCCAGAAGTCGAGCGACAACTGGCCGCTTGTCAGGTCGCGTCGGATGACGATCGAACGGGCGATCTCCAATTGCGGCTTTGCATAACGATAGGACTCGTTGGGCGAACCCTTGGTCGGTGGCGGCGGGAAGAGATCGCCGTTGAAAGTCGTTCGCATTCCCTCAAAGAACGCTTGTGTTTCTTTGACGCTGGTCAGTACTTCCTTGAACGACTCACTCTTCAAGTCAGCGAACAGCTCATTTGGCAGAACACCGCGAGCCTCCAGATAGGCCGTGAACATCGTGCGCAGCATCAAACGGTGTGCCGCTAGCGGATCACAACCGGCAACCGTCAAAAGCTGGGCAGCCTTGCCAAGATCAGCAGCCAACTTTTCGTCGATCCGGGTCGCCTTGTTGATCTTCCGGCCCGCTTTCGTCGTCCAAAACTGGCCGCTTTCCAAGCCAATGCGGTCCAGTTCGTACTTGCGGATTTGTTCTAGGTCGTCGGTGGCCTCTTGCAACAGTTCCGCCGGATGTCGCTTGGGAAGACTCGTTGTTTCCTCCGGCGGTGGATGAAACGCATTGAGTACGCGGAGCGATTTCGGCGTGACGATCCAGAGCATTCGCCCCAAACCATGATTCCAGGCCGTCCGATGCCAGTGATGAATCTGCTCCGCCGTCGGCTCCGCAGACAAACTCTTGAAGTAGATGCAGGGCGTTCCGTTGACTTCAAAAACGTCCGTCACGCCCAGGTTGTCTGTATCGAGAACGGATGCGTAGCGAAAATGCTTGTCGAGCAAGTGGCTCGACCTGAAACTTGTCCTGGCGTCACGAAGCGAGTCTCCGCTGAGCACGCCGCCACCGTCGTTGCTGGGCGCAAGGCCCAACGCTTCGATGAGGTTTCGGTATTCGGGAGTGCTGGATTCAGTGGACACGGTTGCCCGCACAATGTTTGTTTTCGTGTGACTGCCGTTTTAAGCGACGCTGCTGGGCTTCGTCTTGGTCCGGCGAGTGTTGTCGTAACTCGCCCGTGACTCCAAGCAACGCTGTAGGGCTTGCCAATCGTCCGCGTTCAACTTCCGCGAGGTGACTTCGTGTAAGAACTCTCGAGATTCGTCGGTCGCGAAGATTGGCTCGATCGACTCGGGAACCAATTGGCTTAGGTACAGGTACTCGTATTCGTCGGCATCCAAAGCTGCCGCCAACGCTCGCACCACAACATCAGAAACGCCCGATTTGCCGGTGCTCTTTTCGATCTTGGTGATGTAGGAGTAGTTGATGGAAGCCGCTTCGGCCAATTGACGTACCGTCATCCCGGCTCTTTCACGATCTTGGCGTAGGCGCAGGCCAAATTGATGATTCGTTTTGTTCATGCCAAGTGCTCCGATGCATTGATCGACGGAAGCATACCGGCTTGTTGAACGCCAGTCAACAAGGGTTGATTTCGCCGGAGATTGGATCGGGAACCCAATGAAGTCGAAATTCTGGCGAGTTCGGCTACATCGATTGTCGACGGCGACTAAAAACTTTCACGGGATCGAAAGCTTGATATGCCAGCAACTTGATGCGATCACTGACCAAGAACCAAGCTATCGCATAACCCCATACAAAGGATGCCCAACCCCAGCCCAACGGAGTCATAAAAAGTCCGTAGACGGCGATCAACGTGGCAATCACCTGCGTCCCTACCACCGCGGCCAACAAGATCGGTGCGGGTGCGGACGACCAGAATGGACCGCGCGTGCGTGCGAGGAATATCGTCATGTGTCCCGCGACCGACAACATCAAGTACATCAGCGTTTGGATGTGCGGCCGGTCCAACTGGTAGACTCGGTCGGCAATGTAAAACAACCCAAAGGCAGCGATCGGTCCGATCACGCCCAAGACCGTTGCGACCCCCAGCACCATCCGCATGTTCCACGACTCGGGTTGTTTTTTGTAGCGAACATTGTCATATGCGATCGACAAAATCGCTCCGTCGTTGAGCAGTGCCAGCATTACGATCATCACGGCAGTCAACGGATAGAAATTGAAAACCAGAATGGCCAGCGTCATGAATAGCAGCACCCGCAGTGTTTCAGCGATGCGGTAAATCGCATAGCTATTCATCCGTTGAAAGATCTTGCGGCTCTCCTTGATGGCATCGACGATCACTGACAGGCCCGGCGTCATTAGCACGATCGACGCGGCGGCTCGTGCTGCATCCGTTGCCCCTGAAACTGCGATTCCACAGTCGGCTTTTTTCAATGCCGGCGCGTCGTTGACTCCATCACCCGTCATGCCGACGATGTGCCCACGTTGCTGCAGAACGTCGACAATATGGAACTTGTGCTCAGGAAAGACTTGTGCGAATCCATCCGCCCGCTCGATCAATTCGCCAAGCGCAGCCCCCTCGTGATGCTTGGTGTCTCCGAAACTGGTCGCGTCGATGAGGTTGTTTCCCAATCCCAATTTCGCAGACGTTTCGCGAGCGATGGCCAGGGCGTCGCCCGTGACCATCTTGACGGAAACGCCCATTTCCCGAGCGTTCTCGATCGTTGACTTTGCCTGTTCACGCGGTGGGTCAAATAACGGCAACACACCCAAGAACCGCCATTGATTGTGATCGTCGTACTGCGCCACCCCTAACGAGCGAAACCCTCGCGATGCGAACTCATTCACCGCCACATTGACGCGATCTCGTATCGCCCCTGGATTGTCAACCAGTTCAATAATGATCTGGGGTGCCCCCTTGGTTGTTTTAAACTCACCGCCGTCATCGGCGTGAACCGTGGCTTCGGTGCGCTTTTGAACCGGATCGAATGGCTGGAAATGGCTGACTCGGTAGCTGCGGGTCTTGCTGGAATCGCACCACGCCAAGACCGCTTCGTCGATCGCATCCAGATTCTCGGCACGCGACGCCAAGGCAGCAGCCAATAAGATTTCGTCCTTGGATACGCCATCCATCAAGAAGGGGTCACCCAGTGTTAGCTTGTTCTGGGTCAGGGTCCCTGTCTTGTCGCTGCACAGGATATCGACACCGGCCAACTCTTCGATCGCAGCGAGACGCGTGACAATCGCTTCCTTCTTTGCCAGTAACCTTGCACCCACAGCCATCGTCACCGACAGCACGGTCGGCATTGCAACCGGGATCGCAGCGACGGTCAACACGAGCGCAAACTGAAGTGTTTGCAACATCGGGTCGCCACGAAACAACGCAACCATGATAATCAGCGAGACCAAGCCGACGGCCAACATGATCAAGTAGTTGCCGATGTTGAGAACGGCGCGTTGAAAGTGGCTGGTGGTGTGAGCTTGCTGCACTAATCGAGCGGTTTGCCCAAAGTAGGAATCCGTGCCGGTGGCGTAGACGAACGCGTCGATTTCACCTTGCCGCACGATGGAACCCGAATAGACTGCATCGCCGGGCTTCCGGTCCGCTGGCAACGATTCGCCGGTCAACGCCGACTGGTCGACTTGAATGGCATTCTTAGCCAACGTCGCCCGACTTGGGCCCCGTGGATCGTCTGGATAGGCGGTGTGTTCGCCAGCGTTTTCGCCCAATAGCTTTGCGTCGGCTGGAACGATATCCCCCAGTCGAAGCCGAATCACATCGCCTGGGACGACTTCTCGCACCGGTATCGTGACCCATTTTCCGTCACGCATCACACGGGCCTTGATCGCCAGCTTGGCTTTGAGTGCCGCGATTGCATTGCCCGCTTGGTGCTCTTCCCAGAAACCGACAATAGCATTGGCGAGCAGCAACACCAGGATGATGGCAAAATCGGGCCAGTGCTGCGCGACTGCAGACAGGGCGACGGCGGCTTCGATCATCCATGGGATCGGTCCCCAGAAGTAGCTGAGGAATTTCAATAGCGGATTGACCGACTCTTCGGGCAATTCGTTCGGTCCGTATTGCGCTAATCGTGCCTTGGCATCGGCCGTCGAAAGCCCTGCGTCTGTTGTCGCCAGTTTCGTTTGTAGTTCCGAGACGCTGAGCGTTTGCAGCTCTCTAATTCCCTCGGGCAGCAAAAGTTCGTGTTTCAACATGATGGAGTTGGCGGTCGGATAATAGGCGTCGATGCTCTGACGCAACTCGGCGAGTGGGTTTGTGTTTGAATTTCCATTTTCTAGTCTCCCGGTTCTGAACCAATTGCACAGCAAATGGCGGACCGAATTTGCAATTGTCCATTTTTTGTCGGTGGAACTCACCCGCACCGTCGACTTCGAGCAATGACTTCGGCCAACCAGGAAATCGCTCGCCGAGTGATTTAGAGAACGAACAGAATTTGATCGCTGCGACCAGACGCTGGTCGTCCGGCGTGTCCATCAGCGCAAAATCTCGCGGCAAGCACAGCTTCGCAGGATTGGCACGCCGAGTGCTTCGCATGACGGCGACTCGCTTCCCAACTCCCATCAAAGGAATCAAACCATGAAATCGCTTCCGACAGCAGTTCTGAGTCTCATGCTCTTGAGTCCCAGCGCTTTTGCCGATCAACCGCCAGTCGAAAAAACAGCTGTGTCAAATGCGGCGGTGCCGGCCAAATCGATCACAGTCCACGAAGATGACTGGACAAAGTTGATGTCCGAACCACAGCGATTGATGACGGCGGCTCACGAAACATTCCTTGGCAAGAAGGCCGATGAAGCCGCTGCGGACATTGAAAAGGCTGCGGCGTATGTAAAGACTGCTGCGGTCAATGCAACGCCCGCCGCCGAAGCGGCGCTGAAAAAATCCGCCGCCGAGCTGACCGCATTGGCAGTCAGGGTCAGGAACGGAGCAACGATCGGCCGCCGTGAAATGGCCGATTCTTTTGCCCGAGCCAATCAGGCAATGGCCGTCGAGTATCACGCAAAAGCTGGCACGGCAATCAAGGCTGGCGACGCGCCAGGCGCTGGATCGTACTTAAACCGCGCCGTCTGCGATGTCGAAAGCGCAGCAAAGTGGGCTGGCCGCGAGTGGGAAGCCGGAGCAAAAGTCACGTTGCAAGCCGCCAAAGATTTAGAGCCAAAGCTGAAAGCAGGCGCCGGGTACGCTGTCGAGGACGTCAGCAAGGCATTGACGTTCGTCGGTGAAGAAACCAAGAAGCTCGGAAACTACTTGGCATCAAAAAGATAGCCACCCCGCGCTTAGCGGTACGACAAAATCCGTCTGGCATCCGCCTCGGATACATCCTGCAATGTCGGAAATTTTGCTCCCGGCTGCTAAGGCCTTTCAGGAATCGCCTCCGTACGCTTCACTTATTTCACACGACACTATGCCTCAGCCGACCGAACCGACGCCACCGGGCAATGACTCACCGCTCGGGCCAACACCGCAAATCAATTGGCAAGCCCTTATTTGGTACGCCGGGATGATGTTATTGATGCTGTGGCTGTGGCAAGACTTTGGTGCTCGCGGGACAGTTCGGACGATCCCTTACAGCGACTTCAAGGATTACGTCAAAAACAAGCAGGTCGTTGAGTGCGATGTCCAGGACGATGCGATCGTGGGTTTGATACGGTTGTCCGGCAAGAAGGAAACTCAACCCACCGTCGACAAAGCAACTGACAACCAAGCCAGCGTTGCCAATGACAAAAAACTAGCCGAGCAGCCAGTGGGGACTGTTCCGGCGACCAAATCCGAAACCGCTCCGGAAACCAAACCCGAATCGACCCCCGACGCGAAACAAACGCCCAAGCTTGCAATCTCCGCCGAACCCGCCACCGTCAAGGCTGCAGCGGCACCGAAGCCAAGCGAGTTCATTTTTCGTACCGTCCGTGTCGACGACCCACAATTGATCGCAGACCTCGAAGCGGCAAACGTTAAATTTGAAGGAATCCGGCCGAGTTTTCTCTACAGCTTGCTGACGTCCTGGTTCATCCCGTTTGCAATCGTATTCTTGATCTGGACATTTCTGTCCCGCCGTTTGGCCTCCGCCGGTTCGGCCATGATGAGCATCGGTAAAAGCCGAGCGAAACTGGCTGGCGAAGAATCCACAGGAGTCTCGTTTGATGACGTCGCCGGATGTGACGAAGCCAAATATGAACTCGAAGAAGTTGTCGATTTCCTAAAACATCCCGAGCAATACGCGTCACTGGGGGCCAAAATCCCGAAAGGTGTTCTACTGGTTGGACCTCCCGGAACCGGCAAGACGTTGATGGCTCGCGCAGTTGCCGGTGAAGCCAAGGTGCCGTTCTTTTCGCTCTCAGGCAGCGACTTTGTCGAAATGTTTGTCGGTGTGGGTGCTTCGCGCGTGCGTGACCTGTTCAAACAAGCCGAAGCCACTGCGCCGTGCATCGTGTTTATCGACGAACTTGATGCGATCGGTCGTGAACGAGGCGTGCATGTCGGAGCAGTCAACGATGAACGGGAACAAACGCTTAACCAATTGTTGGTTGAAATGGATGGTTTTGAAGCTAACGTCGGTGTGATTTTATTGGCGGCAACCAACCGGCCCGAAGTGCTCGACAAAGCTCTGCTGCGTCCCGGTCGTTTCGATCGCCAAGTGATCGTCGATTCGCCGGACATCGACGGACGAGTCGCGATTCTAAAAGTCCACGCCCGCAATAAACCACTTGAAGAAGAGGTCGACTTGACCCGAATCGCTCAAGCCACACCGGGATTCTCCGGTGCGGATCTTGCCAACGCATTGAACGAAGCGGCGCTGATGGCCGCGCGTCGGAAGTCGAAAACGATCACGCAACACGACCTTGAAGAAGCCGTAGAGAAAGTGGTCGCTGGTCCTGAACGCAAGAGTCGTCGTCTGAACGAGCACGAACGAGAGCGTGTCGCATACCACGAAGTAGGTCATGCCTTGGTCGGTACGTTCAGTGAGCACGCCGACCCCGTTCACAAAATCAGTATCGTGCCTCGCGGTCGGGCGGCACTGGGCTACACGCTGCAATTACCGACCGAAGAAAAGTTCCTGATGACGCGAACGGAATTGATCGAACGCCTGAGAGGGTTGCTCGGTGGCCGAGCGGCGGAAGAGATTGTGTACGGCGAGATCAGTACTGGTGCCGAAAACGATTTGGAACGAGCGACCGCGATGGCTCGGCAAATGGTGTGCATGTACGGCATGAGTGACCAAATCGGATTATTGCACTGTGCCAGCCGTCAACCGATGTACCTGCAGTCTGGTGCAGGAGGCTTGCATACCGATTGCAGCGACCAGACCGAGCAAACAATCGACCAGGAAGTCAAGCAGTTACTTGCTGATGCCTATGAAGAAGCCAAGCATATTATCACCGAGCACCGCGCCCACCTTGAAGCCATCGCTCGCGAATTGTTGGTCAAAGAGTCGCTCGACTCCGCCGCGTTTAAGCAATGGCTCGAACCCGTCCATGCTTAACCACATCCTAATCCAAGACCAACCCAAGCTCGCTGCTCACGTCGCGGAAATTGCAGGCGTTGCAATCAAACTAAACCTCATTCGCGGAATCTGTGGGTGAAATCGGGATCCGGCAGGTTTCTGAGCTGGTAATATCTGAGCTGGTAATCGAGGGCGATTGCGATCGTTTTGAAGGGTTTGAAACCGTAGGCCTTTTTCATCGCCAGCTTGGCTTTGTCGTGAAAGCCCTTTCGCCTCGCCACCCTAGCCCTAAAGTCGGCGCAATTTCTTACAGTTCTCACCCGCAGATTCAGCGAAAGGCCACAGACGCAATGCCGTCCGACTTTCAACGACTGCTGGCAAACCGTACAATCGGTTAGTTGCGAACGGTCCAACGCTCGTCTCCTCTCTTCGCAGAACCGACTCAAAACAGCATATGACACGATTACTTGTTATCGACGATGAGCCGCTCATACTCGAAACGATCGAAATGACGTTTCCTAATGATGAAGTGGTCACATGTGCGAGTGCGCAGCAAGGTATTGACGTTTTCTTAGACTGCACTCCCGACGTTGTGTTGTGCGACATCCGGTTGCCCGATATGTCGGGCATGGAGGCGTTTGAGAAACTGCATCGCATCGACGCCAAAGTTCCCATCATCCTGATGACGGGACGTGGCACGGCAGGCACCGCCATCGAAGCGATGCAGCGAGGTGCGTTTGAGTACATCCTCAAGCCGCTCGATCCCGATACACTGATTCCGCTGATCGAGGACGCTGCGGAAACCAGCCGCATGACGCGAGTCCGGGCCGTCGTTCCCGACAAAAGTCTTGATGAAGTTCCCACCGAGGGCGAATCTGATTTGTTGATTGGCAACTGCCCGGCCATGCAGGAAGTCTATCGGGCGATCGGTCGCGTTGCTCGACAGAACGTGACCGCATTGATCCTGGGCGAAAGTGGCACTGGTAAAGAAGTCATTGCCCGTGCGATTTTTCAGTACAGCCAGCGTTCAGCTGAACGCTTTCTAGCGATCAACTGCGCTGCGATTCCAGAGAACCTGCTTGAAAGTGAGTTATTCGGCCACGAAAAAGGTTCGTTCACCGGCGCCGAAAGAAAGAAAGTTGGCAAGTTTGAACTGTGTAACGACGGCACGTTGTTTTTGGACGAGATTGGCGACATGACACCGCTGATGCAAACCAAAGTACTGCGTGTGTTGCAAGACCAAACATTCGAGCGCGTCGGGGGAACCGAAACAATCAGTACTAATGCACGCTTAATCGCGGCGACCAACCGTAAACTCGAACAAGCAATTGCGGACAAGGATTTTCGCAGCGACCTGTATTATCGTCTGAACGTATACATGATCAAACTACCGCCGTTGCGCGAACGTGGTGACGATATCGAACTACTGGCGAACTATTTCCTCAAGCGATTCGCCAGGGAACTTAACAAAGAAATCACCGGGTTCGCCGCCGAAGCAATCACGCTTCTGAACACCTATCGCTGGCCAGGCAACGTTCGCGAATTGCAGAGCGCGGTGAAGCACGCGTTGCTCGAAGCATCTGGCCCCATCATCGTGCCAACGTTTCTGCCAGAAACGGTTCGCGAAGGTGCCCCGTCCAAAGTCGTGGCGGCTCCAGCGACGCCTGCGCCCGGCGGGATTGACTTTGCCTCGCTGACTCGCGAATTGCTCGCCGAGGGCAGTGAGAACATTCATCGCGAGCTAATCAATCTTGCGGAAAAAGAGATATTTGCAGAAGTGCTGAAGCAAACCGATGGGAATCTCACGCAAGCGGCGAAGCGACTCGGAATCACACGGACGACCTTGCGTGCGCGGCTGGAATCGCTTGGCATGTCGCTCGAAAAATCAGCATCGGTAACGTAGCTCCGATTTCAGGTTGAATCCGTGCCCAGGCGATTGTGTCCACGCTGGGAATTCCATTGTCATTCTTTACCGCGGTAGGACATTCACGCGATTGATGATCTTTTTTCCGAGTTCACGAAGGGCCTCTTGCACTGATTGCTTCAGGTAGAACGATGGCAAAGTCCCCGTGATCACGAGTGAGTCGTCGACAAGGCAAATGACCAATCCGCTGGCGAAGCCGCGCAAGTGAGAATGATTAAGAACGAGTTCATTCGCGTCCATCACAATCTGCGGTGTAGCACATTTTTGCTTCTCCTTCGTTTGTTTTGCCGACGGCAACCGTTCCGATCGAGCGTCTGAACCTAACCTTGGCGTCGGTCGCTCGGGTCTAGTGGTCATTTCCATCTCAGCACGCTTCGCTACGATCAAACAGCAGCGTCCCCAGTTGAGCCAATCGCCGCTTTGCTTCGACGTGCCTTGCTTGCTTTTCGCATTCGTCCCACTGCGATGAAATCTCCAGCCGCAGGATGTCGATTCGGCTGTCTTGACACTGATCCTGGCGGTTTGGATCAGTGTCTTCCAAATCCAGGCGAGGGCGGTCGGTAGGCAACACGAATGGAGATTTAATGACTAGCATCGGTTCGTACTCCGGAGCTTCAATAGGGTTTGCAAAGAAGATTCGATGCGACGCAAATAAGCACACTTCGTGCCAAATCCCGCAAACGCACAGAGTCGAGCGTAAACTAAGCCATGTTTCATTTCACCTGGCCAATCCATGGCCACTGCGACCAATCACTGACCGATTCAATGCTCTATTGAGGCAACTCGTCGCGTCGGGGAAAGTTGCCCCGACAAGGCCGAGGCATTACCTCACATTTTCGGCAAATGCTAGACGAGGTGGTGTAGAACGCTCCACAGAGAGGCACGTTGGCACGGCGGATGCAATTGAACCTAGACATCGAAAAAATCGCAGAGTTTCTATTTCATCCAATTGAGTCAAAGAGCTGCTTAAGTCAAAGCAAAACCCTCTGGGTTACCACCGGCGAAAGTGGGACCGGCAAGGAACTCGTCGCCCGAGCGGAAGGATTTCCGTAGATAGTTATTATCGCCCTGCCAACTTTCGGACGCGGCATTGGCCGCGCGTACTTTGTGATCGCTTTGTATTTGCAAGAGGCCGCGCGATCGGCAGGGCATCTGAAAACTGTCGGCGATGGACTTCGACGGTTGGGTGCTGAAATGCAGCAACCATAGACAGCCTTCTGCATGTGCGATAGGAGACTGTTGGACCAGGTCGAGTGTGGATGCTCGACTTGGTTCATCTTTTACGTTCGGGTGGTTTCCATTGCCCTACGTTCGAAGGCGCATTTTTCAACGCTGCTTCGGGAAGCAAAAGGAAGGCGCCGATGAGAAAACAGAGGGCACCTTGTAGCGTGAATGCGGTGGCCAGAGATGCCGACACGACGCTTGATCCTAGCGGCGGCACAAAAGCAAACAACGCCGAAATCATGAACCCGAGGCACCCCAGTAAATTGATGAAGGCGACCCACCAGGAAATGTCCGACGGCTTCCAAGCCCAGTGTGCGTGACAGATTTCGATATAGGCCAGATATCCTGATAACAAGAAAAGCACAGAACCGGCAAAGTCCGGCACCCAGATTTCGAGGTCCTGGTGCAACCAGTTCAGCGAAGGACGCATGGCATCGTACGTGTTGAAATTGAACAACAGGGTGCCGATGAATTGCAACGCACTGCTCAGCCAGCCGGCGTCATGGGGTCGCCAACCAAGTAAGACCAGCCGGTCGGCCGGTCCATCGTTAGGCAGGAAATCGCCAACGTTGGCAGCCTGAAACAGTTGTAGGTATGCCGCGATCGTAAATGGGATCGATCCTGCGAAGAAGATCACATTGATACGTGTTGAATCCAATGCCCGTGAAGAAAATAACGCAGGTGCAAGACTTAGCGCGCTGCCAACCACGAAAAGCAGCGAGCCGATCGCGAACACGGCTCCGATCCACCAGTTTAAATGGCTCGGCATCCAAAGACATCGCCAAATTGGCCTCGCCATCGCGTCGCGCCCGCCTTCACGCTCACGGTGACGCAAGCCTTTGCGGTGATGACGGGAACTCCAGATGCGAGAAGCATGATCCGCTGCTTGGAACACCCGCCGAGTAACGAAAGGCCAGGGACCGTCCGCGTCGACACATTGGTAGCCAGGTTCGGTGACCTGCTGCTGACCCGCTTCCAACACGTTGCTTCTACCTCAGAACTGGCGGGTCTAATGATGGAACGACGGTCGTTCCGAGTTCGCCACCTGTTCGGGGTGGGAGTCGAAATGCTTTACGGCCGCGGCGAGGTGACCGAATAGCATATCGGCCATGTCTCGCGTGAATCCCTCTTTACACACGCAACGCAGCACGCCCAAGTCTTCGCGGTTCTTGGGGAAAGTGTATGCCGGCACCAACCACCCGTGTTCGCGAAGTTTGTCCGACATGTCGAACACGCTGAAACTAGCCCGCTCGTTGGTGGTGAACGCGAATACCGGGATATCGCTGCCATCAGATATCAAACTGAACGGGCCTAATTCGGCGATCTGGCCGGAAAGATACAGGGCAACGTCCTGACTGTTTTGGTGGATGCGCCGATATCCGTCGCGGCCCAAACGCAAAAAGTTGTAATACTGCGCTAGCACCTGATTACCAGGGCGGGAAAAGTTCAGCGCAAAGTTCGGGAGGTCGCCACCCAGGTAGTTGCAGTGGAAGATCAACTCTTCGGGCAGTTCGGTCGCGTCCCGCCAAACAATCCAGCCGACACCCGGAAACACGAGCCCGAATTTGTGTCCCGAGGCATTGATCGATTTGACCAGCGGCAGGCGGAAGTCCCATTCCAATTCGGGTTGCAGAAACGGTGCGACAAAACCGCCGCTGGCCCCGTCCACATGTATTGGCACTTCCCAGCCATGTTCAGCGTTAAGAGTTTCAAGAGCGTCGTTAAGTTCTTTGACGTTTTCGTAACGGCCATCGAACGTGCTGCCCATGATCGCCACCACCCCGATCGTATTTTCGTCGACCAGCTTGGTCGCTTCCGTCGCCGTCAGGCAATAACGGTCGCCCTCCATAGGCACAAAGCGCGGTTCGATCTCCCAATAGCGGCAGAATTTCTCCCAGCACACTTGGACGTTGATGCCCATCACCATGTTTGGCTTGTCGGTCGGCTTACCCTGAGCTTTTCTCCTTTCGCGCCACTTCCACTTTAAAGCCATCCCGCCCAGCATTGCCGCTTCACTAGAACCGACCGTCGAGCAACCAGTCGCTTGTCCGGTTTCGGGCGCGTTCCAGAGTCGCGACAGAATATTTACGCAGCGCAGTTCGATTTCTGCGGTTTGCGGATACTCGTCCTTGTCGATCATGTTCTTGTCGAAAGTCTCGGCCATCAGACGTTTGGCGTCGTCTTCCATCCACGTCGTCACGAACGTTGCAAGGTTGAGCCGAGAGTTGCCGTCGAGGATCAACTCGTCGCGAATGAGGTTGTATGCGACTTGCGGCGGCATGCCGTCAGTGGGAATCTCATATTTGGGTACCGGCTGACTCGTAACGCGGCCGCCGTAGGCCGGCGTAAGAAAAGCGTCTTCGGGATCGATCTCTTGCAGGTCGACGATTTTGTGGACCATGTTTGCTCCGCCGGTGTGGTCTTGCGATGGGTAGGTGTGAGGGCCGAATCGTTAAAGTAGAATTTACGTGGCCGTTGGCGTTTGGCGGACGACGAATCTGCAAAACAGCGTCCGTAAAGAAGTTATCCTGTGTGAACATCTTGTAGGGAAAGATTTGCGGCGCGTCGGGAGATGGCAGGCATCGCCCTTCTCCATTGAATTGGTATCAGCGCTGACGCCCGCTCGGCGTAACTATAGCTGACGTCACACCCATCCGGTAGAAGAGTTCACTTCCCGCTCTGGATACAAAGCTACGTGGCGCATTCGTTGCTTAGGTTGCGCTGCGTCTGGGGCGATCGTCATGCGAATGACATTGGACAAGGAGACAAATTCGATTGGTTCGCTGCGCTCAGTATGGCAAAGGAGGGGGCGAACTACCCGCATCGCCAGCGAAGTAAGCAATTGGCTCCAACGATCGGCCCGCAATGTGCTTGCTTCCTGTAGGCGGCGGTTTAATGGCTTTGACGACGGCCGGGTGGTCGCTCGGATCGGCAGTCTGACAATACGGAATCTTCGAGACCGCCACAAACTTACAACTATTTGATCGCAGACGAGCCGTTATTGTCGCTTTTCGGCCAACACGGTTCTGCATCTGGTCATACGCCCAACGGCAAACGTGATGAAAAAAGAAAAGATCGAAATTAGCTTTCTCTTGCCAACGGTGACTGATGAGAGTGATTCCTGCATCCGCCGATTGGCTGATTTACTGCAGGCGAAGGCCGGAATCGACTCGGCTCATGCAATCAGGTCGGACGACGATAAGCCCGGCCAAATCTGCATTCACTATGACCCCCGTATCGTGTCGACTGGCGACATCCGCGAATTGGCGATGCGGGCTGGCGTCGAACTGGATCAGAGATACGGCCATTGGCTGAAGAAGTCCCCCGCGATCCACGCCCGTCGTGCTTCGGCGATCGAGTCGCGATTGACCCGGATCGACGGAGTCCTCGAGTCGGTAATGTCGCCTGACGGTACCGTTCGCGTTGAATATGATCGACAAGTGACAAATGAGTCGGCGATATCAGACGCGTTCGATGAATGGGCGGGAGCTGTGCCTGACCGTGGGGATGATCATGCTGGTCACTCACACAAAAAGCATGGGCGCGAAGCAGGTCACGAACACGCGCATGGTGGAATTCTTGGCCCCAAGACGGAACTGATCTTTGCAGTCTTATGCGGTGCCTTTCTGTTGATTGGATGGTTGCTGGAAACCTTTGCGGAATTGGCTCCGTGGATTCCCACCACGCTATTTATTACCGCTTACTTCTTTGGCGGATACTTCACGCTCAAGGAAGCCGTAGAGAAGATTCGAGCTGGCAAGTTTGAAATTGACTTTCTGATGATCGCTGCCGCTGCTGGTGCTGCCGCACTCGGAGCTTGGGCTGAAGGCGCGCTGTTGCTGTTCCTGTTTAGCATCGGTCACGCGCTCGAAGGTTACGCGATGGGACGCGCCAAACGAGCGATTGAAGCATTGTCAGAGCTCGCCCCACGTACCGCTCGTGTCCGACGCAAAACTGCAGAAGTCGAAGTGCCAGTGGAAGAACTAATCGTCGGCGACGTCGTCATCGTCAAGCCCGACGAGCGGATTGCTGCAGACGGTTTTGTCATCGAAGGTGAATCAAGTGTGGACCAAGCTCCCATCACAGGTGAAAGCGTTCCGGTTGACAAGCAATCGGTGACCGATCGCGACGCAGCAGCGAATAGTCCCGAGTCGGTCGGTTTCAATCATCGCGTCTTTGCCGGAACGATTAACCAGGCGGGCGCGATTGAGATTCAAGTCACCAAGACCGCAGCCGAAAACACGCTCGCCCGTGTGGTCACGATGGTGAACGAAGCGGAAACGCGATTCTCACCGACGCAAAAGTTCACCAAGCGGTTCGAGCGATACTTTGTGCCGTCGGTAATCGCCGGTGTCGTGCTGCTTTTGTTTGCACCATTCGTGGTTGACGAAACCTTCAGCGATTCGTTTTATCGAGCGATGGCGGTTCTGGTCGCGGCCAGTCCATGTGCGCTCGCAATCGCCACGCCCAGCGCTGTACTGAGCGGTGTGGCCCGTGCCGCTCGCGGTGGTGTTCTTGTCAAAGGAGGCGGGCCGCTTGAGAGTCTCGGCCAAATTGACGCGATCGCGTTCGACAAAACCGGAACGCTTACCGAAGGCGAACCACGGGTTACCGACGTTCGCCCCGCCAACGGCGTCGAGGAGTCTGAACTGCTGCGAATCGCGATTGCAGTGGAAGACCTCAGCAAACACCCCCTCGCCAAGGCCGTCGCTCGCGATGGACGGGTGAAGTTGGGAGATGGTGGCGTGAGTGTTCCAGAGGCGCGCAACTTAAAGAGCATCACTGGACGCGGAATCCAAGCGGAAGTCGAAGGACAATTGACGCACGTCGGCAAGGATGAGTTGTTCGACGAGGTCGATGGCAGTCCGCTGCCTGATTACGTTCGGCAGACTGTCGAATCACTCGAAACCGGCGGCCGCACGACCGTGATCGTTCGCCGGGGAGATCGATATCTTGGCGTGATCGGATTGATGGACACACCGCGCGAAGCATCGAAGCGGACGATTGCGCGGCTGCGCGAACTTGGTATCCAGCGAATGATCATGATTTCTGGTGATAACCAGCAAGTTGCTGATGCGGTCGCCAAGGAAGTCGGTCTGGATGAAGCTCGTGGCGACTTGATGCCCGATGATAAGGTTGCTGAAATAAAGAAGCTGCAGAGCGAAGGCGGCGTGGCAATGGTGGGCGATGGCGTCAACGACGCTCCCGCAATGGCTTCCGCGTCGGTAGGAATCGCGATGGGAGCGGCTGGAAGCGACGTGGCGCTAGAAACCGCCGATGTCGCTCTGATGGCGGACAACCTCGATCATCTTCCGCTGGCCATAGGCCTCAGTCGATCTACCAGAAAAATCATCCGTCAGAACCTCTGGATGAGTCTCGGCATGGTCGCGTTCCTCGTTCCAGCTACCCTCTTCGGTCTGAACATCGGACCCGCAGTCGCTCTGCATGAAGGAAGTACCTTGGTCGTCGTGTTCAACGCGCTTCGATTACTCGCCTACAAATCGAAAAGTTGAAAACAAATCTTGTCGTAGAACGCCGGCGTCCCATCTTGGGGCGTCGGCGTTTTTGCGTTTCAGGTCCTACCGTTCGGTGCGATGCAGCCATGGACGAGCACCTCTCTTGACATTTGCGGCAGCATTCGACGCACTCTTCATGGGTGCGGTTGCAGTACTCATTCGTTTCTCCCTTTGAGATTTTCGATGCGGCTCGGTTGCTGCTACATAAGTGGTATGTAACTTGCATACCACTATGGGGTATATTGGAGGGTGACTTTTTGACAGCCCCTGGAGAAATCGATGGACCACGCCAAAAAACACGAGACGTCGTTGCCGGTTGCTGATCCGTCAATGCAAATTGATCCGGTTTGCGGCATGAAGGTGCCTACAGACAGTCCCCGTTCGGCGGATTTCCAGGGCGAACACTACGTGTTCTGTAGTGATGGATGCTTGAGCAAATTCCTGGATGATCCGGCTGGGGTGCTGGCAAAACGATCGAAGAAAGAGGGGGAGACAAGGAGAGTGGGAGACGGGGAGCATTCGTGCTGTGATGGATCATCGACCAAGATAACTGTCAACCGCTCCCACTCTCCTCCTCTCCCTGACTCCGAGACGCTCTACACCTGTCCCATGCATCCGGAAATCGAGCAGGTCGGGCCTGGCGATTGCCCGATTTGCGGGATGGATTTGGAACCCAAGGTAGTTTCGATCGCTGACGAAGGTGAAGACAAACAGTATGCCGACATGAAACGTCGCTTTTGGGTTGGCGTCGCGCTGTCGGTGCTACTGCTCCTGATCGCGATGGGGCCGATGGTGGGCTTGCGGATCGCGGATTGGATGAGCCAGGCGATGTTTGGTTGGTTGCAACTGGCCCTCGCGACGCCAGTAGTTTTCTGGTGCGGATGGCCATTGTTGGTTCGTGGAGCCAAGTCGTTTCGCACGATGAACTTGAACATGTTCTCGCTGATTGCGGTGGGAACTCTGGCAGCGTACTTGTTCAGCTTGGTCGGGGTTCTGCTTCCAGGGGTGATCCCAGAAGCCTTCTTCGAGAACGGTGTTCCACCGCTGTATTTTGAAGCGGCGGCGGTGATCATCACTTTGGTGTTGCTCGGGCAAGTGTTGGAACTACGAGCACGTCAGCAGACTGGCGGAGCGATTCGCGAACTCATGAAGCTTGCCCCCGATACGGCACACCGAATCACAGACGATGGCGAGGAAGACGTCTCGCTCGATTCAGTTCACAAGGGCGATCGGTTGCGAGTTCGTCCCGGTGAGAAGGTTCCAGTCGATGGGAAAGTGCTTAGCGGGTCGAGCAGCGTCGATGTTGACGGGCGAGCCGATGCCTGTGAAGAAGGTCGAGGGCGACGAAATCACCGGCGGAACGTTGAATCAGACCGGTGCGCTCGTGATGGAGGCCGTCGGCGTCGGCGGGGACACGGTTCTCAACCGCATCGTGCAAATGGTTGCGGACGCTCAGCGAAGTCGCGCGCCGATTCAGAAACTGGTCGATGTGGTCGCTCGGTACTTTGTGCCAGCGGTGATCGTTTGCTCGATTCTCGCATTCATAGGATGGTCGGTGTTTGGTCCGCAGCCGCAACTGGCGCATGCGTTCGTAGCGGCCGTTGCAGTGTTGATTATTGCTTGTCCGTGCGCGCTGGGGCTGGCGACGCCGATGTCGGTGATGGTGGGCGTGGGTCGCGGTGCAAAGGAAGGCGTGCTGATCAAGAACGCAGAAGTTCTTGAGGTCATGGAGAAGGTCGACACGATCGTCGTCGACAAGACCGGCACACTAACCCAGGGACGACCGGAAGTGACGGGCGTCGAGACGTTTGGTCATTGGAATGAGAACGATGTGTTGACGTTGGCTGCGGCGGTCGAATCGCAGAGCGAACATCCGTTGGCTCAGGCAGTCGTTCGTCGTGCAAATGCGGACGAGTTGCAGCCTGTGGAGGCAAGTGAATTCAGCAGTATCACCGGGGGTGGAGTTCAGGCTCGCGTCGATGATCATGATGTGTTGATTGGCAAGGCTGACTTGTTGGACGAGCAGGGCATCGAGGGAGTCAATGCGGGAAGGGAAAAAGCGGGTTCGCATCAGGCCGAAGGTGCGACGGTTGTGTTCGTAGCGATCGACAACACGCTGGCCGCTATTCTCGCAATCACTGACCCGATCAAGCAAAGCACGCCCGCAGCGCTAAAGACGTTGCACGAACTGGGATTGAAGGTGGTGATGTTAACGGGCGACGCTGAACCGACCGCGAAAGCAGTCGCATCAAGGCTGGGTATCGACGAGTTTCATGCTGGGGTTTCGCCTGAGGAAAAGCATGACTTTGTTCGCGAGTTGAAGAAGGAGGGCAAGACGGTGGCGATGTGTGGGGATGGGATCAATGACGCTCCAGCTCTTGCTGAAGCGAATGTCGGCATCGCCATGGGCACAGGAACAGGCGTTGCGATTGAATCTGCGGGCGTCACGCTCGTCGGCAGCGATCTCCGCGGTGTTGCGGCGGCGGCGAACTTGAGCCGAAAAACGATGAGTAACATTCGCCAGAACTTGTTCTTCGCCTTCATCTACAACGCGCTGGGAATCCCGGTCGCAGCCGGATTGCTGTATCCGTTCTTTGGCGTCTTGCTCAGCCCGATGATTGCAGCGGCTGCGATGAGTTTTAGCAGTGTGTCAGTGATTGCGAATGCGTTGAGACTGCGGGTCGCGAAACTCACCTGATTCTTGCAGCGGAAATCGTCAAGATTCTCGGCGAACGCAATCGTAAAGTCTGGGCGTCTTCTGGCACAAGCAAATCTTGCCTAATCGTTACAAGCGGAGTGCAATCCAATCGCGCGACGATTCCGACCATTCGGTGCTATACCCTGCATGGGTATGTTGCCGAAGGTTCGAGTACGGCTCGGCATCATTCCAAGGATTCGGAATCAATGAAACGAAGACTACTTCACTTGTTGATCGCAGTGACAGCGACAACGACTTATCAAACGGCGGTTGCTCAAGAGCCCTCGATGGGGCAAATGATGAGCATGGATCGAACGATGGCACAGTCACTCAGTGGTGCCGATGACCAAGTTCTACCCGAGAGCGACTTGCCGCCATTGCCGGACATGCCGAGTGGGTTTGCTGATTTCGATACCACGTATGACTACCCGGACAACGCAACAGTCGAAACTCATACGCTCGAAACTGTCTTGGCCCTCGCGGCAGGAAATAACCCAACCATCCAGCAAGCAAGATTGCACGTTTCGGCAGAAACTTCCAAAGCGTTGCAGGCAGGACTGTATCCCAATCCCGTCTTGATGTACGTCGGCGAAAAGATTGGTAGCGACGGCAGTGCCGGGGAGTTTCAGGGATTCGAGGTTTCTCAGCGTTTCGTGACGGCTGGCAAACTGCAACTGAGTCGATTGAAATACCGCCAACGCGCGCACGTCTCCGAACACCTCGCCATTGCACAGACGTACCGCGTCACGAATGCAGTTGAAGTACAGTTCATTGAGGCATTGGCGGCTTCGATGCGACTCGAACTTCAGCGAGAGATCGAAAAGACGGCCGAAGACGGTGCCGTGACGACTCGGGAACAGTACAACCAAGGCCAAGCCAATCTGACCGCGGTTCGACGAGCCAACGTCATGCTGCAAAAACAGCGTTTGGAACGCATGGCGACTGAAAATGAGTATCGCGATGCGTTGCGGCGACTGTCCGCCATTGTTGGCGTACCGCTTTCCATAGGCCCGACTGAGGGTGAGTTGCGTCCGAGCAATGCACTGGAGTCATTTGACATTGTTCTCTCACGGTTGATTGCGGAAAGTCCCGAAGTGTTGGCCGCGCGAGCAAAACTACGCGTGGACCAAACCACCGTCCGACGAGAGCAGGTCGAATGGATACCGGACATCACGATCCAGGGTGGGCCGGGTTACAACTTCAGCAACGGCGACGACGTCTACAACGCGGGCGTCCAAATTGAGCTGCCGATCTACGATCGAAACCAAGGAACGATTCGTCAGGCTTGCCAAGACTTGCGACGACAGCAATTCGAGATTCAAAGAATGGAATTGCACCTGAAAGAGCGTTTGGCATCAGCCTATCGAGCTTATGCCACCGCTCTGCAACACGCCACGGAGTACGATCGAGTAGTGATTCCCGAACTGCGGGCGGCTTATCGACAGTTGCTTGTCAGCTACAAAGACAACCGGATCGCTTGGCCAGAAGTGCTGGAAGGTCAACGCGACTACTTTCAAGCCAGAATGCAACAGGTTGATCAGTTCAAACACGTCCGACAACAGGAAACGATGATTAACGGTTTCCTACTTGACGGCGGGTTGATGGCTGCTGAAGGCCCAGTTCCACCGGGACACATTGATGCGGTCGCGAAACCGCGATAGCAGTACTGTCTCGCCAATCGCCGACGCCACCACAAATCCCATATGAGTTAACCAATGTCAAACACCGAAGACCGCCGACGCTTCTTAACCGCCGGATCGCTGGCCGCCGCGACGGGAGTGGTCGGGAATTTGCTTGGAAGGAATATGCATGCTCAAGAACCGATACCAATGGACATGAAAGGGATGTCCACGCACCAGCATTCCGAGCACGCAGCGCCCCAGATTCCGGCAGGCTCGGATGTTCAGGCTGAATACGATGGGTATTCGCGATTCAAGCCGTCCCGTGGCAACGACCCAAACAGTGACTATTACCTCGGCAAGCTGATGCCGGGATTTCGACCGGCTGCAGACGGGCCCGCTCCTTTTGAAGCTCCCGACTTGGATAAGCTTCCCTTCAAGATGGTTGGCGGAGTGAAGGAGTTCCAGCTTGTCCCGATGGCGGTTAAGCGAGAGTTTCTACCCGGCTATGAGATGAATGTGTACGGCTACAACGGCAGCATGCCGGGGCCGACAATCGAAGTCACCCAAGGAGATCGAGTTCGGTTTGTTGTTACCAACGAACTACCCGAAGACACGTATGTGCATTGGCACGGCTTAGAACTTCCGGTTCAGTGGGATGGTGCGTCGGAGCTTTGCCAAGAACCGATCAAGCCGGGTGAGACTTTCGTTTACGAGTTCGATGTTCATGAGGAAGGCACGTTTTTCTACCACTCGCACGTGCCGATGCAGGAAGCGTTTGGAATGGTGGGATGGTTCATCGTCCATCCCAAGAAAGTCTTTGATCCGCCTGTGGACCGTGACTTTGGGTTGATCTTTCAAAACTTCTTCATCGACAGTTCGCAAAATATCGCTGACAGTTGGAAGATGGATTGGAACTGGCACACGATTAACGGTCGCAGCGGTCCATACACAACACCGCTGGTTGTTAAACACGGCGAACGTGTACGGGTGCGGATCATGAATTTCGCACCGATGCAGCACCATCCAATCCACCTTCACGGTCATACGTTTTGGCTGACGGGTCGCGAGGGTGCGCGCACACCGCACTCCGCTTGGATTCCGCGCAACACGGAACTGATCGGCATCGCACAAGCTGCCGACTTCGAGTTCATCGCAAACAATCCGGGCGACTGGATGTTTCATTGCCACATGGTTCATCACATGATGAACCACATGACTGAACAAGTCGGGCCGCGGATGCGAAAGAACACGTCGGTTGACCAGTATCTCGCTAATCTTGATTCCAGACCCGCCGTTGATTCGACTCGCCAAGACCCTGGCTTCGGGACACCCGGCTACCCGCAAGAAATGAAGGGCATGAACATGTCCGATGCGATGATGAAGAAGATCGGCTCGCGTCGTGAGATGATGGGCATGCGGCCGATGGCCGAAATGGCGGTGATGGGCCTGATGACAACGCTGCGCGTGATGCCCGAGGATTTGTACCATAAGGTGATGGACACCGACGAACCTGTCGAACCGGGCGAGGTCTTTACTGAGATCGTGAGGCGATTCGGAGATATCTCCAAGTACAAATCCGGCAAGAAGATGATGCCCGGAATGAAGATGTAGCGGACTAACCGCAACGACGCTTAGAGGGTAAAATCGGCGATCCTGCAAAATCTGCCTATCCAAAGTTCTCAAGCATGCTCTCAGACGACGAGAAAAAGAAGCTTAACAACCGACTTCGGCGTGTCATCGGACAAGTTGAAGCGGTTGGTCGAATGATCGAGGACGAGGAGTATTGTGTCGATATCCTGATCAAGCTCCCACCTCCTCCACTCCCAGCTCCCAATCTTTTTAAGAAAGTCGTGAAGAAACGTCGGGGCCGTGCATCCAAAGAGCATCAAAGAAGAGATTCCTAGTGCGAATCTTTTGAATGTTCTTGGAACATGCCTGTCATGAACCGCCGCCACACCAACTCTGCCGCTCGATTATTTGCTGCTCTTGTAGTGATCGCGGTGCTGTTGGCGTCTTCGCCGGTCGCTCGGGCAGGATCACACGCGGCGAAACCTTGCCCTCACGTGTGCTGCCAGTCGCAGCCGGTTGGGCACAGTTGCTGTGACGGCGAGCCGTCGCACGAATGCCCTGCTATGGCATCTTGCGACACGGAGGTCTGGCTGCCGCCGCGAACGTCTGGCGACGATCTGACGCCTCGCGGTTTGAATCGCAGCGACTTTTCGCGGATCACTTGGAAGACTGACTCGGCCTCTCTCGGCCGACCGGATTCGATTGTCCGCCCCAACTCTCTGGTGGATTGGAACGTTCGTCTTCAGATTTAGCGGTTGATTCTGCTTCGATTTTGCGAAGCCAGACCCAATCCAAAAATGAAGATGTATCTGTTTCCCAATCGGTGCATGTCGATGTCGGCTGCGCCATCAATCCTGGAGTTTCCAAAATGTTAGCTACTGTATTCTCTGCTGTTTTATTTGCCGTTTCGTTCGTCCCCAGCAACGTTGAAGCCACCGCCTCGGCCGAACCGACGTGTTGTGCCAAGCATGCGTACTGCTGCACGGTTCACGCGGCATGCTGTGGCAAACATGCTGAAGGCAAAGCGGCCACGGACGAAGTGTCGAGTACAACTTCTCAACCCACCTGCTGTGCCAAGCGTGCGTATTGCTGCTCGGTGAACGCACGATGCTGCGGAAAGCACGCTGAAACGAAAGCCGCGACCGGCGATGTCGTCAGTACCACAGGCCAACCGACCTGTTGTGCAAAGCGAGCGTACTGCTGCAGCGTTGGCGCTGCGTGCTGCGGCAAAGGATCGACAAGTTCCACGGAAGTCGACTCTGCTGAACTCAGCTAATCGTTTCTGATTCCGTTCGATCCCCGTCAGCCGGGCGAGCCTGAAAATTCGCCCGGCTTCTCTAATTGAGGTGCCATGATGGACACATTCAAACACCGATGGCATCAGTTGCCGATTAGCCGGCAACTGCTGGTGCTCGTCAATGCGATTCTCTTCGGGTTTGTCGTTTCGTTTCTTCTCGTTGACTACCGCCTGCGGATGGATCGGCATTTGAACGAGAAGCAGATCGCGTTGACCGAAGAAGCGAAAACGATATACGAGTCGTTGCTGGTCGCTGAAGCGCATGGCGGCGAGGCGATTCAAAATTTAGTCGACAACGTATGTGCTCGGATGAACACAGACGATTCGCCCGGTCACCATATTGCTGCGGATTGGCGAGGGCTGCCGTACCAAGCGATCTCGCATGGGCATGCTTCCGACGAAATGCTCTCTGCAATGCGCTCGGCATCTGAATCAATAGACACCGAAACCAAAGCCAACGGCTCGCTCGTTGTCGGGGTGTTCACTGGACCAGCGGGTACTGTCTACATATCTGAGAAACGTTCAGCCGTTGTGGGAGCAACGCGTCGGTCGTTGTTGATCCAGATGTTTGCCGTCTTGTTGCTGGGAGCGATTGCAGCTTTCGTGGTTAGTGCCGTGCTGCGGCAATTGATCGCCAAACCGATCCAAGGGTTCGTTTCGGCGTTAAAAAGTGTCGCGTCCGGCGACTTGAGCGTGATTGCACGCACGCGAAGCTGTCGAGAACTGAGTTACCTTGCTGATCAGATCAATGCAATGACAGAGGCGTTGGATCACGCTCAGCGTGACCACCGTGTTCACATGGAAAAGGCACGCCAGATTCAACAGAACTTACGTCCGAAAGTGAATGGACTGGTCGGAATCGACGTCGCCGAGCTGTTCGCGCCTGCCGACGATGTTGGTGGCGACTACTACGACGTGATTTCATTATCCGATGGACGCTATCTACTTTGTGTCGCCGATGTTTCGGGACATGGCGTTCCGGCTGCGATGGCGGCGACGTTGTTGAAAGCGTTCGTTTCGGAAGCAGCAAAGAAGTCGTCCAGCCCCGCTGAAATTCTGACAGATGTCAATCAACGTTACTGCGAGTACGTGATGATGGGACACTTTGCGACGATGACGCTACTGGTCGTTGACCCGAACAGAAGAAACCTGACTTACGCCAACGCTGGCCACGAGTTTCCATTCCTCCAGATTGGAAGCGAGACGCCAGTGCGATTGACCGTGGGCAATTTGATCTTGGGTGTCGAGGACGATACCCACTACGACGAAGAAATAATTTCAATAGGCGATTCGGCTCGCTTAGTCATCGTTAGCGACGGAGTGACTGAGGCATTTGATCCTAGTGAGGAACAATACGGCACCGATCGAATCGAGCACCTGATGAGAAAAGTCCCGACCTCGACCGCTCGTGAATTAGTCCAAGAGTTCGAGAAATCGCTCGATGCCTTTCGCAAAGGAAGAAAAGCGTTCGATGACACGACACTATTGGTTGCTCAGCTAAGGTAGCATCCGTCGCCATATATCACAGGCTGCAGGCAGTGCGATCGCTTTGGGCGACGCCACACTGGCCGGCACCATCGCTCAGTTGGATCGCACGGTTGGCTGTCCCTTCTAAAGCCAGATTGGGAGATGGGCGTAGCGGATAATTCGCCTGTCGCGTCGGCTGTTTATAAATGTCAATTCCAACGGCGAAAACCCGGCGAGTTTTCCTTTCACGAAATCTCGAATCCTGTCAATGACTCGACGATAACTGAATCGGTCCAGTTTTGATGATTGGCACGGTCTCAGAAAACGGGGCCTTCCTCACACTATTGAGTGCAAAGTCCTACTCATTGACCTGTCTCTTGAAGAGAGCGTAGAGATAGGGACGCGAGTCGCCCGCTGGATTGATATAGGTATAGTCCTCATGTTCAACAAGCACGAACTCTGGTCCCATGCGTCGCGACATTTCATCGACGCAGTAGCGATGGAGTTCAAGTCCGGCACATTTGGGGGCACCCGCAAGCGAAAATTCTGCCAGCAATGCGTACCCTCCCAATCGGATGGTTGACTTCAGATTGGAAAAATACGTTTGGATATCCTCTTCATCGAGCAAGAAATGGAGAACAGCCCGATCAATCCAAAGGTCTACTTGCGAAATTCCCTCGGGCAAGGTTTTTGAAATGTCGTGACGAAGAAACGTCAGTTTTTCGCCAGTGCCGACTCTGCGACGCAGCCTGCTCAGGGCTTCCTCGCTGACATCGTTCAACACTAGCTTGTGTCCCCGGCTTAGCAGTTCGTCGACAAGTTTTGAAGTGCCTGCACCGGGCAAGAAAACCTGCCTGGACTCGCCGAGCGGGATTTGAGCGAGAAACTTCAGCGTCTGCGTCACATCGCCTTCGTACCAACCGAGCTCGGGGTCGGTTTTGGTGGAGAAAATTTTGTTCCAGTGTTCACTTGGTGAGGGCATACTGATTCTCTGATTACCGCTACAATGATGGGAGACGATTGTTGCGATCGTTTGGGAATGTCGACCCAGCATCGCATTCGTATTGTCGCGTGTGCGATTCAGGCAAAGTGGAATCTAGTCACACCACGAAAGTTTACCAGACCCGTGGAACAACGACCGAACTGACGAAATATCGATCCTCATTCAATAGGTTGTGGAAAGTGAATGATGATTTGTGCGGAAAGGCCGAGCAACGCGAACAAGTCCAGGAACTCTACACCGCACTTGCTTTGCACCCAGAACGAGACTTCGGCTGGGGCAAGGGGAGGGAGAACGCACGTAGCCTGGGTTACCGGGATCAATGGCTCGACCGTTTGTCCGACGACGTTTGGGAGTCGGCTGCAGCGGTCGGCAATCCTTTCAGTCTCGGGCCAATCCAGTGGGGTGAGACAGTGCTTGATCTCGGCTGTGGGGCGGGGGCGGATGTTTGCGTGGCAGCCATCCTGGTTGGTGAGCAAGGACAAGTCGTGGGGATCGACATCACATCCGCAATGGTTGAAAAAGCGAGAGCCAACGTCCAAAAGGCGGGCTTCACCAATGTCCACATTCACCAAGCCGACATTTCAGAAATCCACCTCGAAGATTCCTCCGTCGACGTCGTGATATCGAATGGTTCGCTCAATCTCTCGTCGGCAAAGTCATGCGTGTTGAAGGAAGCATTTCGGGCACTCAAGCCAGCAGGGCGACTGCACATCGCCGATATGATTCGCAGCGGAGAAAACCAGTCATGCGATGCGAGCACGGATGACTCTTGGGCCGATTGCGTCGCCGGTACGTTGACCCCAGAGCGTTTGGTGGAAATGATTAAGGAAGCCGGTTTCGTAAACGTACGCATGGTCGAGACAACGAAATACCGCACTTCGCGATGCACCGTAGGGGCGTTGTTCTATGCCGAAAAACCCGGTTGATCGCGATCGCAATTTCCCTTGAGTTACTGATGCCTTTTCTGTATCTCGGTGCTGCCCCAACGTTGTCGGTTCCCGTGCCCGGAAAGGCGCAGAACTCAGGCTGGCCGGCGATCCGGGGCAGGCCGCGCCGCGGTGGCAGCAGGTATTCGATCTGGATGTACGAACAGCGAAATGGCTGGAGCCGCTAGTCCAGTTCATACCTCAGGGACTTCTTCCCAAAATTCACTCGGGTGGCAAAGAACCGCTGTAGCCTGCTTTTTGGAGCGACTCCAGGACATCTGCTTGAGGGAATGGACAGCAACTTTCGCTTCCAACGATTGCCTCGCCTTTTTGATAGTCCACTTTCACCGCCAATACACCGGGCGCTGACTTGATCGCATCAGCAACGAGCGCCGAGCATCCTTCGCACGTCATTCCCTCGATTTTGATAACGGTTTGTGTCATCTGTTCTGTGACCGTGGTCGTGTCGCTTCCATTGACGAATACTCCGACGCAACTCGGGAAAAATAGGAATGCGATTGCGGCCGCAGTCACGATCCACAGCATTACTTTGTTGACCGTCAACATGCTCAGGGTTGATCTCGCGGCGGTATCGCAACAAGCGTCACCACCGCTGGCCTCTGTGACGCAGCAATCCGAGTCCGATGATTTTGGACGATACGTAAAGTAAAACGCGGCCCCGAGAAACCCAATCGTGATAACCATGAAGTACGGACGATACTCTTCCAATGTTGATGCAATCCCTACCCCTGACACACCAACAGCTAACAGCATGAGCGGCAACCAACAGCAGGCTGACGCCAAGATTGCCGAAACGAGTGTTCCGACCTTGGCAATGGTTTCGCCTTTGTGACGCGATCGCCTTGCGGTCAGTTCGGAAGGTTCGGTTTCCAAGCCGCTCATGTCCAATTCAGCCTGAGCAATCTTGATGCCTTTGCCGACGTTTCCCAAGCAGCACGAGCCGGAAGGATTCTCCGTCTCGCATCGGCATCCGGGGTCTTTCATCTTGGCCCGTATCTCCGGCAGGGCTTCCGTGCTACCCGATCGCCGAAGCTCGTCTTTGATGCTCGATACCGAATGTTTGAAGCAGTAGCAGAGCGGTCGCTCGCCTTTCGTCTCTTTGACGCCAACCGAAACTTTGAGCTGGGATTTCGTGAAGACCGTATCGCCTTGTTCTGCAAAGTACACCACGTCGCAATCTACGGAATCGCAAAACCGCCAGCCAGTGTCGCCCTGAATTGAAACGCAGCCTTCACCTTTTGAAGCACAGTAGGATTGGTCATCCGTCTTGAATTGCTGGGCAAACTCATCGTTGAGCAACGCTCCAAGCGTGACCGTACTCACTCGCTTGGCTTTCTCGTGACAGACTGGGCAGAGCAGTTGTTTTTTCGTCGTTGATACAGGATTCGTCATTTTTGATCCTCGCTGTGGCAGTCGATTGCTTCTTGCCCTTTGGCTGTTCTTTACCTATTATCGACCTTGCACCCTGGTGCAAGGTCAAGTCGGATCGAGATTTTTTCTCTTTGTCTGCCGGGCGAAGAAGTGTTGTGGGTGACCTTCGGCTGAAATGGCCAAAATCTCCGCCTCATGGATCACCCTATAACTGAGCCGAACGAGCAAGAAACCAAAGACAGGAAACCCTGATGACAACATTGGCCATACTTCGTTCGCTGATTCTTTTCGTACTCGCCGGACTTTGCGAGATCGGTGGCGGTTGGCTTGTCTGGCAATCACTGCGTGAACACAAGCCTGCATGGTGGGGTGTGAGCGGCGGGGTCATCTTGATGCTCTACGGCGTCATCCCCACGCTCCAAACGGCGCACTTCGGTCGAATCTATGCCGTTTACGGCGGGTTCTTCATTGTGCTGTCGCTACTCTGGGGCTGGTATTTCGACGGCGACCGTCCAGACCGTTTCGACGTGATCGGAGCAGCTATCGCTCTCGTCGGGGTTTGCGTGATGATGTATTGGCCACGCTCTTGAGGTTTTCATGCCAGCACAATACACAATCAGCCAACTGGCCAAGGCCGCTGGCATTCCGGCGACAACCGTTCGCTATTACGAGCGAATCCGGTTGGTCGTGCCGGAGACGAGAAGCTCAGGAAATTACCGGCTCTATGGCGATGAAGCTCTCAAGAAACTGATGTTCATTCGCGCCGCTCAGGCAATCGGCTTTACACTGGAAGACATCAAGTCGCTGTTGTCTACCGAGAGTGGCAAGACGCCAACCTGCGGCAGTGTGCAGAAATTGATCGAGACCCGATTAGCGGACATCGAAGAAAAGCTCAAGGATTTGCGGCACGTTCGCAGGGTGTTGAAGTCTGCTTTGGCACAATGTCACGAACAGAAGAAGTCGGACCGTTGCCATGTCGTGACAGAGCTTCGCGCAAAGTAGCCTGAGACGCGGAGTCGGACGTGCAAAGTTTTCGTTTAACCAACCACTCAGAGAAACTGCGATGTCTGCGAACACGGAGAAACGGATTACTGATTATTCTTCGTCGTCGCTCCCGACGGTTTGTGCTATTGCGTTGGCGAAGCACTGAATTGAGTCAAGTTCGGTTAGTTCAGCAGCGGCACAGTGCTACGATTCGCCGTAGGCGACTACGTGCCATTGTGTTGAAAGAGTGGCGTATTTGCTTGGCAAACGGTTCTCTTCAAGCCCGGAAACGTACTCTTGTGGAACGGATCCCTCGCGGCTCCAGTGCAGCCAAACACCCGCGTCAGTGCCGCCCAGTTGAAACAACAGGCTCCGGTTATCGGATCGTTCGACGGCCGCAACAACCGTATCGGTTGAAGCGACGGGATAGGGATTCAGCAGCAACAACACGCGGGGCTGACCAAAGGGATAGGACGTAAACGGTCCCAAACCGTCGATTTCTCCATCTTCGCTCGGCCAGTCGAGATAGAGCCGTTCAGCGAGTGCATCAAGTTGTCGAACGTGCGATGCGGCTCTCCAGCGATAACCAAGCCACTGAATATTGTCTCGATTGACAAACAGACCACAAGCAATCGCTGCCACCAGACAATTCCATAGTCCGAAGCGCAACGTAAATCGGCGGCTTCGGACAATCGGCCAAGCACTTACAACCATGGCAATCACACCGACCAAGCAGAGCGAGATCGGACGAACCGCCATCGTCCGAAATGTCGGTTCGTGGCCGATTTGATCGACCAAGTTAGCCACCTTTGGATCCCAAAATATCCAAAACATCGTGCTCAGAAGAATGACCACATGAGCGATGATGGCGACAAGTTCGGTGCGATGGAAAATCTGGCGTTTTGTTTTCTTCACGCGTTACTCCGGTATTGACACAGCCTTGCCAGTCGTCTGAGCTGGCTTGGCATGACCGAGCGCCATTAATGCAAATGCCGTCGCGAGTCCTTTGTCATTCTCAAACCACCGACGATTATCGTTGCTCCAACTGCCATCTTCATTCTGTCGCTCTGCGAGTTCGTTGATTAGGTCGGCTCGCCAATCGTGAACGTTGCCGTCGCTGTCTTGGACGTTTGCGACACTGGCAGCGGAAAGGGCAGCAGCAAACGTGTGGTAGTAATAGTACAGTCCCGCCGTTCCCATACCAGGATTGTTGTCCAAGTCATAGTGGTCACCGATCCACTTCATCGCTGCCTTGACTCTGGGATCATTGCTGTTCAAGCCTGCGTAGATCATGCTCTTTAGCCCCGTGTAGGTCATCGAACCGTAGCTTCGCAGACCACCGTTGGACAAGTAGCGTTCTTCCGAAGTGCTTGGATCAATCTTTTCGGTCGGTATTTCGTAATAGAATCCACCATCGTTGATCTTGTCGGCGAACTGCGTGTCGTTGAACTTCGCATCCAAGTTCTGCGTTCGGGAAACGAACGCCAACGCGGCTTGGATCGCCGGATCGTTCGGATTGGTGTCAAGACTGCGGAGGGCTTCGATCAGGTAACCCGTGTTGGAAAGATCGGGGCGTCCCTTTCCGTCGTAGCTTGCGCCGCCATACCAGGGATCGGAAGGATCTTTCTCGGCCTTGCCATATTGAACGCCGGTAACAAAGTCCTTCGCTCGTTTCAAAATTTCGTCGTATTTCCCGGTAGCGTTCGCCTGTGAAAACGCCAACATCGCGACACACGTTTCATAATTTCGCAACCTTCCGTTACCGTAGATCCCCCCATCGGGTTTCACGAATCCTTCGAGTGCCTTCAATGCTTTGGCGACAGTCGGGTCCGACGGCGAGAATCCGTTTCGGATCGCCCCCGTCACGACCAACGCGGTCACACCTGGCCCGACACGCGGCGAAACCAAGCCCTCGTCGGATTGAGCTTCCTTCGCTAAATAACGAAATCCTCGTTCGACGATGGTTTGCCGCAGAGCCTCGGTCTGCGAAGTATCCACCTTCGTCGACTCAACGGCTTCTTGGGCAACAACTTGCCCGTAAACAAGCAAGGCGAAGAACGAGAAGACCAAACCGGATTGAACACACCGGATGAATTTTGCAGCATGCATGATTGTTCTTACGGAGGAATGATGTGTAGGGGAACAGGAATCAAGGCCAGCAATTACCAATCTTGATTGACGACTTCGTGACCACCCCGCGTTCCGACGTTTCGCCAGATGGTCAGGTCGACCGAGTCGGAAACGCTGCGAACGGATCCATCTAGCAGGGCGACTTGAACGAGGCCGGTATGATAACTACGCGAGGTAATCATCGCATAGGTTGGTTCGCCGGCGGAGCCGTTCTTTCCCTCCTGCCACGAGTTAAAGTCCATCTCTTCATACGTCTGACCGCCAGTGGTGTAGTGAACCTTGGTGTTGGGCGCTAGTGTCGTGGTGAAACCGGTGTGATGAACGCGGCCGTCTGGCCATTCGGTATGCCCGGTGTTCTTGAACTGCGCTCCGCTGGCGACGATCGCTTCTGCTTCCGCCTGAGTACTTGGGATCGCCGTCGTGACTGGCCCACCGTTGCGTGTGTAAGGCGTCCAAGCCTTCACTTCAGCGATCAGCAGCGTGTTCGATGTTCCATCCAGGCAATCGCGGAATCCAAGAAATGAATTGGGGAAGAACATTCCGTCACCACCCTTGCGAGTCGCCGGATCGTAAACATACCAACTGCCAAAGTTGAATCCGTAGGTGGTCGGATACAGCGACGGACGATTGTCGCTAAAAACACGAACTTGATCGGTTCCCGGATCGCTCGGGCAAGCGAACGTCGGAACCTTGACTTCGTGAATCGAATCTTGCCCATCCCACGCGAGCGACAAGTCCACTCGTTCGTACAGATTGGATTGTTCCAGTTGTGGGAGGACTCGACCATGAACACCCCAAGATCCGTTGTTGGTAGTGCTGGTGACGTTCAAATCCAGAATGGCTGACGGCGGGAATCTCTTGAACGCACTTTCATAGTTGTGACACGCGAGTGCAATCTGTTTCAGGTTATTGGAGCATTGCATTCGGCGAGCGGCTTCTCGGGCAGCCTGCACCGCCGGGAGGAGTAGACCAACGAGTATGCCAATGATCGAAATCACAACCAGCAGTTCGACGAGTGTGAATCCATTCCGGTGACTTCGCATTGAGGTTCCTTCGCTGGTTGAGTTTCATGGTGATAATCAGGTTTGAATCACGGCACAGTTTGTGCGTCGCCACAGCCATTGCAACGCACGTGCCAACTTCGTTTTGGATGGATTTCCCAAGAAAACGCTAGTCCCTCGAATTCAGCGAAGGCCTGCTGCGACGCATTTTCCATCGCCGGCGGCGGAAAAGTGTCCGCCGAGAAGTCTGTCCCATGACCCCAATGACCCACGGCCAAGCACGAGACTTTGCAAGAGACCACGTTCTTTCAATCCCTACGCTTCCGAATGCTGGTACCTTTTCTGGCCGCCGCGCCGTTGGCTACCGTCTTGGTGGCCACGGGATCGCTTGAGCTTGGCAGGCGTTGGGCGATGGCCGATGCGATAGGACGATTTCGCGGAATCGAAGCGACGGTTCGCGGAAGTCATTTTCCCTTAACGCCGTCGGTGCTCGACTCGATCGGTGGATTGACGTCAACCGAGTTATTGGCGTTCGGCAAGGACAAAAAACTCGTGACGACCACGCTTTCGATGCCGGGCGATCAGATCGACCTGCTTTCCGGTCAAGTGTCGGCCCTTAGGAAAGAGGAGGCTAACTTCCACGAAACCCCACTTGCCGCCGACGAACATCGATTTCTGGCGTACGAGTTTCAGCGTTTGCCTATGAATGATAATGCGCTATGGCATGGCTCATTCGGTTTCCTTGGCTAGCGACTTGCCTTTTAGTTGTTCGGATGTTCTGGCACGTAAATCACCTCGCCAGTCTTCAGTCGATACGCCATGCCGAGTCGTTCGCCTTCGCCACCGAGGGATTCTTCACTTACGCTGTATTTGGTCAACGGTTCACCGTCCGGTTGGATGACGCTGGCCGAATTGGGGGCCATCAAGGCAATCAGCAGCGCGACGACAAACACTAGCGAGATGTCAAACAGATTCGCAATGCCCGATAGCGGATCGTCGTCTTCGCTGCCTAACAGACGACGGTAGGCTTTGGCTGAGGTGTTGGACTTACAACGCATCGGCAAGGTACTCAATGTTGACCAAGTCGCTGGCGTACCATTGTCGTCGGACCAGCCACATCGCGTAACTGATCCCACCGATCGACATGCCCAAAACTGTGGTGGTAAACGCGACAACGAGATCTTCACTCATTGCCGTAAGATTGCCGTCGGATAATCCGACCAAAGCCGGGCCGAGCGGGATCAATGTGCCCATCAGTCCCAAGATCGGTCCGACACGAATTCCGAAACTCATCCGCGCAAGTCGTCGCGATGCGGCGAGTTCTTGATCGGCAACCAGCTTGGTTAGCGTCCGCTCCGATCGTGAAGCGGACTTCAATCGATTAGCAAAGTCACCCAATATTCCTGGATAATTGCAATCAGAAAAAAAAGCGTCAGCATCGAACGATTCGGAAGTCGTCGCCGCATCGAAAACCTCACGCCAACGTCTGCCAGATCGTCGCCGGTCGATCGCTTCACGCACAAACCCGCCCAACTGAAGCAAGCACATCAAGAACATCGCCAGCAACAGGACGATGACGGGGATCAACAACGCCGATGACAGCGTGTACAATATCGTGACGAGCGCTTTCATGGTCACGCGCCCCAACGAAATTGGTAGCCGACCAACACCAAACCAAGGCAAACCGCAGTCAACCCAAGAATGATAAGGTTAAACCGACTCAGTGCCGTGGTCGGCATCTCGACATCATCGCGTTGCCTCTCAACGAGCTTCGTACCCTCGATCGTTTCGACGTTTGCTACCGGCTTTGCCGACTCGGACTGTGTGCCTACTTTCGATGGAGTTTCGATAGACGCCTCGTTTGCCTTCGCCGCGTAACTGGATGCCAGCGTCTTTAGCGACTCGTTGCCTGGAGCTTGCAAAACCTCTTGCACGAATGCTTCCAGTTTGATGTTCCCACCGCCACGCAAGCCGCCACCCTCGCCATGGCGCACGACCGACTGCGCGTACTCCCGCGCGATCTCGCGAATCGTTTCCGAATCTGGCTGCCAATACCCTTTGCGGATCGTCTCCAGTAATACTTCTGTCATATCCTGATACGCGAACGGATTTTCTGACTCGAACCACTCGCGGATCGAAAGATTCTTTTTGTCACGAATGTACGTTTCGACGACCGCTTGCCACAAATCGTCACTAACGCTGCCCGGACGCATTACCTGCCAACCCATCGCGTTGGAAACATGCACCGCGACTTGATCCGCTCCGGCATAGCCTTCCTTCATCATGCCTTCGATCCACTTGCGATTCAGTAGCCGAACGCGAAAGTCCTTCCGCAATGCGTCTTCGGCTTGAACCATTCCCGCGTCGTCGCTGTCGCGAACATCCGACAAGTAGAACGACGGCTCCTTGCCAGCCAAATGTTTGACGGCCAAACACAAACTTCCGCCATGATACCAAGTGTATTTGTTGGACAGCGGGCTGCGTGTTCGATCGGACCAACTTCGCAGCACGATCTCGGTGCCTTGGATCTGTTGATTATAAGTCTCCACCGCCGCTTCGCCCCACATCCCGTCGGTGTACACGTTGCGGTGATGGCTCAGGTAGACTTCCATCAATTCTTCGCGACTGTCCCATCGGCCAGATTTTTCGATCAAGTAGTAATAGCCAGCGCTGCCGTATTGGCCTTCCGGATTTCCGAAAATTCTTGCCCTCGAAAGTGCCTTCGCCTTCTCTGGTTCAATGCCTTGTTTTTCTAGTTCGGATTGAACAAGCAAACTATTGCGGCGGACCCAGTTCTGTTGCGCCGGTTCGTCGGTCGAGGCGACCAATCGAATCGCTTTGTCGATCAATCGCATTCGCGTGGGCAACATGTCGCGATAATAACTCTGCCCGTCGATGAACACGTCAATCCGAGGCCGCCCAAGTTCATCAAGCGGAATCAGTTCGACGTCCGCAACCAAATTGCGAGCGTCCCAACGCGGACGCACGCCCAGCAAGTAAAAAATTTGGGACTCCATCACACCATAATCTTGGAACGTGGCGAATGAGTTGAGTGTGAAGCCAATTTTCTCCGGATGCTTACCGTTCGCCTTCCGCTCACCAGTCAATAGTTGATCGACAAGCTGCTTGCCCAGTTCCCACGACGGTCGTGTCGGCACTTCTTCCGGATTCATGACGTACATGTTGCGCCCGGTGGGGAGCACTGCGGGGTTGCGATCGGCGCTATTGCCGGGTCCGGGTGATATAAAGCGGCCATCGAGCGCGTCCAACAATCCTTCGATCTCGTGCGGAGTTTGGCGGAATCCGTCGATCAATCGCGACACCAATTCAAACGAATCTTGAAGTGAATCGGTCAAGCCTAACTCAGGAACTTCACCACCGACAGAGACGATCGCTTCAACGGGCGTGAAAGATTGCTCAACAATCAATTTCAAAATTCGCTCGCCACGGTTTCGCAGATATTTGTCGCGATCACCAGTCGAGAGGGCCTCTTCCGGTGGGACTTCGATGACTTCACTCAATGAGTTGAGAAACTCCTTTCGCAAGCAGGTGGCGAGATACGGAATCAACAAATCGTCGCGCGGTGGCTCGCCAAAGACGTGCAAACTGATGGGCGTCGTTTCCGTATGAATGTCGTGCAAGTACGCTAAGACATCCCGAACCTGCGATCCCGAGATCAGCTCATCATCGCCGAGCGTCCAGTGCAGATCCGTCTCTAAGTGTGCTTCACGGACTTGCTGCGTGATCGAGGCACGGAACTTGTCTTTGAGTGCTCCTTCGCCCAACGTGACCCACTTGTCAATGTCATCGTGCAAGTTAAGCAGTTCGTCGGAAAGTTCTGCGTTAACCGATGGCGGAACAAGATGGTCGATCAGCACGGCGGCCGCACGGCGGCGGACGGGCGATGATTCGCCGAGGTTGTTCACGACCCATAAATTGATATTGGGAATCGTACCGAGCAAGATATCCGGCCAATCGTGTTGTGAAAGTCCGGTCGGTTTTCCCGGCAGCATGAATTCAGAGCCGTGAGTTCCAAAGTGAACGACGGCGTCGGTTTTGAAACCTTTTTGCAACCAAAAGTAGGTCGCGAGGTAGTTGTGTGGCGGCGGGACGCGGAGGTCGTGAACAAGTGAAGCGTCGTGCGCTTCGCCGCGAAGTGGCTGTGGCAATAAGACGATCTTGCCCAGATCAATTCGTGGAATGACGATAAACTCCTCGCCACTATTCTTCCATGTCAAAAAGCGGCCCGGCGGCGGACCCCAGTAGCGATTGATGGTTTCTCGTTGAGCCTGGGGGACATGTTCATTGAACCATGCTTCATACTGTGATGTCGGTACCAAGATCGCTTTGCCGCTGCGGGCCAATCGGTCCAGTTCCGCCGGTGCCCACAAGCCGATCTGACGACCGCGATCCTGCATCCAGGCGAGCAATTGATCTTCGGTTTGCGGTAGCTCGCTGATCCCATAGCCGTCATTTTTCATACGCGACAAGATTTTTACCAAGCTGCGTGGCGCGTTCATGAACATGCCCGTCGCACTGCCTCGCATCAATTCCGCTTTGCCCATCTCGCGATCGTAGTAAACGAATGCGATCTTCTTGTCGGCAGGTTTGGTCATCGACAATTTGGCCCATGCGAGCGAACGTTTGACCAGATGTTCGATGCGGTCGGGAATTGGCAAGAATGCTTCTTCGCTGCCGCCGCCTTTGGTAGTCCCCGATGCGACTTGCGGTTCGATCGTGCCGAGCAATTCTTGACCCACGATTTGGAAAACCATTTCGCTGGACGTGAGCCCCTTCAGGCTCGTTTGCCACTTGTTGATAGACTGGTCACGAAAGAAGAGCGCACTGACGTGAGGCACGCCAAGTTCATCGCGATACGTCACTCGTTCGTTGCTGTGACACGGATGAACGACGACACTCGGTTTGAATTCTTTCAAGTCGGCTTCATAAGTCGGCATGTAGTCGACCATCGCTACGGCGAGCGCGCCTTGCTTTTCAAACTCGACGATGAGTGCTTCGACAACCTTTCGCTGTTGAAAGATCAAGTGCGTGGAGTGGACGGCAATGCAGACGCGCGGCACGTTGTCAATTGTTTTTTGCTGCGACGTCGCCCACCCTAAGAACTCGTCGACGTTGGCAAACATTTCATGATGATCAGGGTGGTACAAGCCCGTCAAGGCGGTATCGCTTTCGGCGGGTAAGATGTTGCCGGGGCGATCCAGAAACGTGACGTTGGTGTAGATCAGCAATCGGCGCAGGTTTTCGACGGAGTTGCCATAGTACGCGGTCACGTTGTCATCGTGCTCGATCATGCCCGATTTGGCAAGTTCAGGAAGCATCTTTTCGGCGGCACCGGAGATGGATACAATTCGCAGTCGCGGGTTATCGCGCTTACCGGTTTCGATCAGGCAACGTAGCTGCTCACGCGATTCGTCTCTCAAGTGCTGAGTGAAGACGATTGCAAAGCGTGAGAAGTCGACTGACTCGGTGGCGATCTGGTTGTCGTCGATGTATTCAACATTCAATCCTGCATCGACGGCGAGCGGTTCGATCACTCCAAAAACGCCACCGTGTAAACCGATGAACGCGATCGTCGGATCCTCGGCTGACGCTGCACCACTACATAGCATTGCTGCGACGAGGAAAATGTGGCTAAGCGGTCTCCGCCGAGCGACGTGGAGAAGCACGTCCTGGAGAATAGTGATCCGCGATTGTAAATATTTAAAACTCAACGACGACCTCATGACCATTGCGGGTCCCCAGGGCGTGGAAAGTCTCCAAGTCGATGCTCTCGGTGATGAAATGCACTGACCCGTCCACGAACGTGAAATGGGCACCGCCTGTGTGTTGACTTCGAGCAGCGAAGTTAGTGCATCCATTATTTGGCGCAATGCAATCGAAACGTCGATCATTTGGGCCTCGATTTGTGCTGAACATGTTGTGTTGCGGTTGTCCGCCAAGCCAAACGTTGCCCAAGTCTGACGAGTTGGCGGGAAACGATTGACAACCGTCAATGTCTTCAGCGTTCGCTCCAGATCCTCGCGGAGCTCGGATGTAGTTGTCTCGCGTGGTCTCAGGTGTGAAGTCGCCCTTTAGAATTTCGCCGAGTGCGATCGTCGATGAGGTACCATCAAGAATATCTCGAAACTTCATCCAGCTATCGTGCCCGAACACGCCATTACCGCTTTTCCCACGCAGTCTACATGTTGTGCCTTGATTGCCGAGATAGTTCGTTGGGGCCCAATCGGGATTGATTTTGCCTACAGCGTCACTGGGGCAGATGAAAGTCGGGACCAATGTATTCCCAGCCGGCTGAAAGGCAGGATTGTCACTGGCGTTCAGCGTCAGCGAAATCTTGCGGAAATCGAGCATTTCGTAAACGGCGGGCTGTTCAATGTGCGGCAAAATGTATGTCATCCAACTGAATTGATGTCGATACGTACGTCCAGTGGTCCCGGACTCCATGTGCCCCGGAGGAAAGGTCTTGAATGCCGAATGATAATTGTGCAGGCCCAGCCCAAGTTGCTTCATGTTATTAGAGCAAGTCATCCGGCGTGCCGCTTCACGCGCAGCCTGCACCGCCGGAAGCAACAAGCCAACCAAGATGCCAATAATGGCGATCACCACCAACAATTCGACCAAAGTGAAGCCTTTGACTCTGCGTTCCTTATTCATGTGAGTGTCCTCCATGACGACTGCGGGTGATGTTCTCCGCCAACGAATGGGCACACGGTTCGTCACAGACAACATATTGATTGCCTTTAACGTTTATTAGATTTGCCTTAGAAACGGAACCAATCGATTTACCGCATGACTCGCATATTTCGGTGCGACCGATCGCCGCGACAGGAACGCGATCCGGATACGGCGATTCACCTGAGCCGCAACCGATGCATGGTGTAACAGCCACACTGAGAGAAAGCACTGCCAGCAAACGCATAAAACTAAATCTCCAAAGCACAAACGGAAAACTCATGCGGCATCCGGTAAGCACATGTTGTGCCATGCCAGATAAATCGAAAAAATCGTTCATTGTGCTATCTTTTGAATAGAAGCCGCGGCGAGAGTCGGTCAATACTTGTCCACGCGCGACGGAAAAACCATCGGGTGCTGTGCGAATAATCGTTCCGCAGTTGAAAGGTTGATGTCGACTACGAGAATGAAACAATCGCGGAAAGCATATGCGAGTTCAACACAGAAGGGGGGTGAGCTGACAAAGCGATATTTCTGGATGGGTGAAGCGTCACTCTGCTTGAGATGCTGACTGATTCGTGCTATCAACCTCTGCAGCAATCTCGCTGAAGGCTCAATTGCGGACCCTTCCCGCTTGCTTCGCCAAGACGGCTGCGATCACAACCAACTGTTCAGCGAGAGTGGATTCGTTCTGTTGCGTTCGCATCGAAGCCTCTTCCGCTGGTTGAGTTTCAGTGTGATAATCGGACTTGGAGTACGGCACAGATCGTGAGTCTCCGCAATCAACGCAACGCTCGTGTCAATAGCGATGTATGCGTGCTACAGACGGACACCGGCAGCAAGCCAAATAAGAGACCATCTTTGTCGTTTGCACTTGCACTAAGATCTTGAGGAGTCGTATTGACGCTAGGTCAGTTTCGCCAACAAGGTGCGCAACTCACGACGTGCTCGGTTCAACCTCGATCCAACCGTACCTTCGGGAATGTTTAGGGTCTGGGCGATCTCTTGGTACGACAAGCCGCTCTCTTCTTTGAGCGTGAAGATTGCCCATAGCTCCGGATCGAGCTGATCGAGAGCCTGGCGAACCATCGCCACTCGCTCATCTTGCTCGACCTGGTCGGTAGCCTCGATCGCTGGTTCGACCATAAGTTCTTTCGTCCGTCGATGCTTTTCGCGTCGCAGATGCTGCAAGGCCTCGTTTGTGGCCAAGCGGTACAGCCAAGTCTCGAACTTGGAGTCGCTGCTGAACTGGTCAAGCTTTGTGAATGCACGAACAAAGGTCTGCTGAGTCAGATCGTCGGCATCCTGCAGACCGACCATCCGTACCATTAATCGGAACACGCGATCCGATGTCACTTCGTAGATAGCCTGAAGCGCAGACCGATCACCGGCGGCAGCGGCACGGACCGTTGCGTCGTCTACTGACTCATTCGCACTGCAATCATTCGGAAGCTCCATTTGCCAAATTGTACCGATGCCCATAGGGGTACTAGCGGTCCTCGCTGTGACGGTTGATTTCTAAGGTCCAAAACGGAACCATGCTCCGATCGTCAAGGCTGCCATCACGACGCCCAGCCCAAAACTTGGCCAGAACGACAGTCCTGTCTTGGTCGAAATCGCCAGCGGAACGAAAAACGGCAGGCCAAACGGAACAAGGATCAGTGTCTCGCGAGCGAGTCTACTGATCGCGAGCATGTCGTGGTCTTTGCTCCAACTCATGGTGAACGCAAGAATGCTGATGATCGGCAGTGTCAGCACTAACGCGCCCAGCCGAGGCGTCCGAGACGACAACTCAGCCACGGCGACAATCACTGCAGCCGAAATCAACGCTTTTACGATCAACCACATTTGCATTGTCCTTATTGGAAAATTGCAGCCTACTCCTGGTCGTGAGTCGCACCTGACTTGGGAAGTAAGTAGAACGAAAGAACTGGCGTGACGGTCATCGACACGACGAATGATGCCAGAATCGAAACGATGTAAGCGAACCCGAGCGGCGTGAACAAGCGGCCTTCCACGCCCGAGAGCGCGAACAGTGGCAGGAACGAAAGGATAACAACGGCAGTACCGAAAACGATCGAACTGCGAATCTCTTTGCTTGCTTCAAAGACGATGACAATCGGCGGCTTCTGTTCGTCGATTGGCAGAGTGTTGTTCTGCTTCAAACGCCGAAAGATGTTTTCAACGTCTACAATCGCATCGTCTACCAGTTCGCCCATGGCTACGGCGATACCGCCAAGCGTCATGACGTTGATCGACAGTTCACTGCCGCTAAGGATTCCGACCAGTCGGAAAACGAGCGTTGTCAAAACGAGCGACAACGGAATGGCGGTTAGCGTGATGAACGTCGTGCGGAAATTCAGCAGGAACAAGAACAACACGATGATGACCAGCACCGCGCCAATCACCAGTGCTTCGGCAACGTTGAAGATGCCACGGTCAATGAAGTTCTTCAATCGGAACAATTCGCTGTTGACGATGATATCTGCCGGTAATGACGCTTCGACCTCCGCAAATGCCGCCGCGACGTCGTCGGTCAGTAGTCGCGTATCGACGTGCGGTTGCTTGACAGTCGTGAACACGATCCCTGGCCGACCATTGACACTTCCGTCGCCACGCTTGAACTGCGGACCTTCCGTCACACGCGCGACCTGTTCAAGCAATACAGAGCGTTTCGGATTGCTTCCGACAGAAACTTTTTTCAAGTCTTCAATGACCACTCGCGATTGCGGTCCAAGTCGCCCGAGGATGCGAATCGGTCGTTCGGTTTCACCGGTGACGGCGAACCCGCCACTCGTGTTGATGTTGCTTTCCCGCAACGCTTTCTCGACGTCCTGAACCGTAATGTCGTATTCCAACAGCGCGGTGGGGTCGATCAGGATTTGATACTGTTTCCGATCGCCGCCCTGCATAAAGACTTCCGCGACGCCTGTCGTCTTCAAGAGCCGAGGCCGGATGATCCAATCGGCGATCGTACGAAGTTCGAGTTGTTGCTTGGCGTCGGAATAGAAGTTTGCTTCATAGGTTCGTCCGTCGATCTCAATCGTTGCCGTCCCGGTGTTTAGTTCTTCGCCTGGCGACCATCCGACCGATTGCGGCTCAAGTTTCTCCCAAGTCGTGAAATCGTGTCGATTGCCCGGCCGCCAAACATCAACGCGAGGCGTCACGCCGTCTGCCACGATCATTTCCGCCATTAGATTGGTCGTGCCGACTTGAGCGAGCTTGCCTCGATCGGGGCCATCTTGACGATAGATTCCCGCGATGATGATCTGGCCCATGATCGAGGACGGAGGTGTCATCTGAGGCCGAATCCCTGCGGGCAGAATCCCTTCGAGTGTCGTCAGTCGTTCCTGCACGGTTTGGCGAGCCGCGCGAATCTCGGTCGACCAATCGAATTCGATGAAGATGATGTTCAATCCGGAAGTCGACTGACTGCGAACGGCTTGAACTCCGTTTGCTCCCATCAATGCAATCTCGATCGGCTGAGTGACAAGCGTCTCAACTTCCTCGGTCGCCAGCCCCGGCGCTTCGGTGATAATAACCACGCGAGGCCGATCGAGGTCAGGAAAGACGTCGATCGACATTTGGGTGGCAAGGTATGAACCATAGACCAGCACGACCAAACTGATCACGACGACCAGCATCCGGTAACGCAAGGAGAATTTGATGATAGAATCGAGCATGATGAGTCTTTCAGTGTGCGGCGTGAACGGTTCCGTCCGGATGGACGTGGAGGCCGGGCTGTTCGCCGCTAGCTGTTTGTGATTTCAAGACTCGATTCAAAGACGCGGCGGAACTCTGGGCCAAGTAGCTCCCGCGTGGAATGCTGCCGTCATTGGCGATCACAATCGACTGACGGTCTTCGTGAAGCACATGAACCGGTAGCTGCTTGAATAAGTCGCCGTTTTGGCGAAACACATACGCCTCCGGCCCGTCTCGCACAACGGCTTCCGCAGGCACAACGATGACGTCTTCAAACTGCTCGACCGGCACGCGAATTCTTGCTCGTTGGCCAGGACGAAATCGCCAAACCAAGAACTGTTTGCCCGATTTCGTGTAGGCGTGGGACTGATTCGACAATGGGACGAAGAAGTCAAAGGTGCGGCTATCGGGGTCGATCGAGTTTGATAAATGCCGAATATGGAACGTTTGCTCGATCGCGGGCCAGTCCGCGCCTTCGTCTTCGGCGAACTCGATCTCTACTGGACGGTTCGTCTCTGCCGCTTTCTCCAAGAATAACGCTTCGCGTTTGAAGGCGTGTCCCACCACATACAGTGATTGATGGTTTGATAACTTCGCGAGCAACTGGCCGGCTTGGACCTGCTGGCCCATCTCCACACTTAACTCTTGAACTTCATAGGCCACGTCGCTGGGCGATGTTGCGTCAGTGATCAAACTTGCCTGTCGAATTTGGCCACCGGATTCACCGGTTACGGCGTCTTGGCCAACCAACGGCGGTGGAGCGGTAACTTCGATCGTCGAGACAAACTGCCCTTGTTGTTGAACGAGATCAATTTGTTCTGGACGCAGGCCACGGGTCAACAAATCTTGCCGAGACGATTGAATGATGGCTCGCTGGCGAGTCAAGTCTGCCTGCATTTCAATCATTTTTGCTTTGGACACTGCCCCCGTACTAACGGCCCCCGATAATCGGTCGATCTGTTCCTGAATGATGCCCGTTTCTTGATTCGCTTTGAACAATTGCGTTTGAGTGTTCTGCAGGTACTCGCTGAACAGCCGAAGCGTGAACAATGCATCGCCAGGACCCATCGTGTCCCCTGGAAAAGCATGGATCGCGGTCACGATGCCAACCGCCGGTGAGGTGACTCCGCGATCGGATAAGCCCGGTCGATCCGCAACGACACCGGGTATCGTGACCGAGCGCCAGTACGCTTGCGGTTTTGCGGGGGCTGAGACCAAGCCAAGGTTCTTTCTCGCTTGCGAGCTGATCTCCAATACCGTTTGCTTCTCGGCAGATTCACCCGATGAGCTAGAGGTCTGTGTTTCGCTCACCTCTCTGCTACCGAACATTTCTGCTCGGAAGAACCAGAGTGCGGCGACAACGCCGATGATGATCGCTGGCCCGATCAGGGCTTTCAAAACGGATATTAAGTGTTTCATTGTGTGGTTCGTTCTCGACGGATTTTCAGCGGGCATCACAAAACGGCAAGGAAAGCCGTCAAGACTTCCGGCTAGACCGAAGTGGTGGATCGAAACTCGTGGTGAGTTCCGCTACGGAGAGGCAGGTGCAGCGCAGTCAAAGAGTGCGCGCAGGCGTCCGCTACAGCCGAAGAGAGGCCGTGAGAAGAAAAATTGGCAGAGTCGCATAGCGATCCGGCGGATCACTGGTGCGCAATCGCGACCGAGTGTCGACGACGATCGGGAGCGAAACTGCTACCCAATCGGTCGTGTGAACATCAATCCCGAACGACCCAGAAACTCGCGTCAATAACTGACCGGATGCTGCTAAATAGACGGCATCCGAATCGTGTTCAGCCGCAGGCGAGAGCAAGTCGCTAGGCGATGTCGCGTCGCTTTCGTCCGCATGCTCATGGTGGTCGCCATGCGAGTGCTCGTGACTATGCAAATGCACGTGGGGACGCAAAGCATGCCCGTTTGGTTCAGCCACGCCGGTTCCCGCGTGCGAATGAGGCAAAGCTTGCCCAAACACGAAAAAGGGAATCAGCAGAAGTGAAAGGAGACGGTTCATGCTAACAATTTAACTGTCAATCCAGGAATTAGCTATAGCGGTCTTAAAAGCACCGGCCAACGGGTATCGGTGCGGCCTAACCAGCTTCACATCTTGGAACTTGATTGAGCGTCATGTTGCAAGTTTCGCGGCCGATGAGATGGCGCCAGCCGGCTTCATTCATTGACAATCTCAGATCGGATCGACGAAACATCGCCTTCTTTCGATTCCCATACGAGGACGACTGGGCCATTGCCTGAAAGCGAAGCTGCGAGCACGGGATCGGATGCATTCGTTGCGATGGTTACTGGAGTCTTGGAGGTCGGCCGCAACAATAGTAGCTCACCCCCACGACGATCGACCCATGAGATGAAGTATCCATTAGACGTAGCGGCAATAGACGGCTGTTCGCCGCGTCCGAGAAACTTTTCCTGCTTCAAACCAAGCTCAGCCGAATAGATGCTTCGATCGTGACGCCAAACTGTTCGCAACTCGCCGCCTGAATCAACAGCGATGTCGCCGCCATCCATCGGGCAAGCGTTTAATTGCCAACTGGCAACGCCGAGCTTTTCGGCACGACCGAAACTCTGGCAGCCATCTTCAGATGTCGCGATATACATATCACGGTTGCCATCTATCAGGTTACGCCACATGGCATGAACATTGCCGCGCTGATCAGTCACCACCGAAGGATGGCAACACTCGCATACCGTGCCCGACGGCGAAGTGTAAACATGAACGTTCTTCTCCCAAGTTTTGCCGCGGTCTTTCGATCTCGCGCCGTAGACTTGCGTTCGACCGTTCCGCAAATCGAGCCATGTGCAGAAAAGCAGTCCGTCTGCGCCACCCGTCAAGTCGTGAAGTCCCTCGCGAGCCGATCGTACTTCATCGTTCACGTCAACAGAATCGCTCCACGATGCGCCGCCGTCGAGTGAACGCCAAGCAAGTACGTTTCCGGTTTCGTGGCTAATGGCAGTGATGACAACGAAATCGTCAATCGCGACGATTCGAGGTCCGCGTCTCATTCCCAACGCCAATTTTTTAACCTGGCCAACCTGAGTCGGCGAAGTGAACGACTGGCCTTGATCCGCAGATTTGCAGAAGTAGACGACGTCGCCTGCTCCAAACGTGAGGAAAATATTCCCGGAGTTGCTGACAGCGGCTTGCGGTTGCCGTAGTCCTGGGACCGCACTTTCCGACACGACGACAACCGGATCGGCCGCGTTAATGATGTCACCACCAGCGAACAAGCACAAAAATGCGCAAACCCGCAGCGTTTGTGTCAGATCGAGGTAAGGCATGTTTTTCCCATGAGGTTAGCAAAGAAAGTGAGCTGGCTATTCTACGAGGATTGATGTCGTGCGTTCTATGCATTCTCGGCGAATCGTTCGTCCTTGATTCCTAGCTTCAGCTTCCATTCCATCGCACTGCAATACAGCACTGGCACGACCAGCATGGTCATGATCTCGATCGTCATGCCGCCGAAGCTGGGGATCGCCATTGGCACCATGATGTCACTGCCTCGGCCGGTGGAGGTGAGGACTGGGATGAGTGCTAGCAGTGTGGTTGCCGTGGTCATCAAACACGGGCGTACACGGCGCATGCCGGCGGTCACAGTGGCTTCGCGAGCGTGCTTGGCATTTTCGATCCGGTCCTTGCGGAAGCTTTCGTCGAGGTAAGACGCAATCACCACGCCGTCGTCACTGGCGATGCCGAACAGGGCGAGAAAGCCGACCCAGACGGCGACGCTCAGGTTGATCGTTTTGACTTGGAACAGCTCACGCATATTCGTGCCGAGCAAACTGAAGTCGAGAAACCAATCGGTGCCGTACAGCCACAGCATGATAAAGCCGCCTGCCCAAGCGATCAGAATGCCACTGAAAACGAGCGATGTCGTGATGGCGGATTTGAATTGCAGATACAGAATTAGGAAGATAATCCCGAGTGCCAACGGCAGTACGATCGCCAGCGTTTTCTGCGATCGAATTTGGTTCTCGTAATTGCCCGCAAACGTGTACGTCACACCGGCCGGCAGCGTGAACTCGCCCGAGTCGATCTTTGATTGCAAGAATGCTTGAGCATCCTCGACCACGTCGACTTCCGCTTCACCGGGCTTCTTGTCGAACAGCACATAGCCGAGCAAGAATGTGTCTTCGCTCTTGATGACCTGCGGGCCGCGGGTGTAGCGAATCTCGGCTAGTTGGCCGAGCGGGATTTGTGCGCCCGCTGGCGTTGGAACGAGAATCCGTTCGAGCGATTCGAGGTCGTCACGCAACTCTCGGGCGTAACGCACGCGGACAGGGAACCGCTCGCGACCTTCGACCGTCGTTGTGATTTGCCGGCCACCGATCGCGACCTCGATCACATCCTGTACGCTGCGGATGTGCAACCCGTATCGCTTGATCGCATCACGGTCGATGTCGATCTCCAGGTATGGCTTGCCGACGATTCGGTCAGCAATGACGGCGGAGGATTGAACGGTCGGAACTTGTTTCAGTAGCGATTCCAATTCCAAGGCAACTCGCTCGATCGTTTCCAGGTCCGGGCCTTTGACCTTCATCCCCATCGGAGCCCGCATCCCGCTTTGCAGCATCACGATCCGAGCGGCGATCGGTTGCAGTTTCGGGGCGGAAGTAGTGCCAGGGATATCGGCCGCCGCCGTGATTTCTTGCCAAATGTCGTCGGGCGATTGGATTTCGTCACGCCATTGTCGGAACGGACGACCATTGGAGTCGGGAATCAGCTTTCCCGATTCATCACGGACGAACTCGTCGGCTTCCTCGTCGTAGCGGAAGTTTAGCCGATGACCGTCTTCGTCCGATTTGTATTCGGACTTGTAGGTGATGTAGGTCTCGATCATCGACACGGGGGCGGGATCGAGTGGCGTGTCGGCGCGACCGATCTTACCGACCACTGATTCGACTTCGGGAATCGACACCAACAGTTGATTCTGCAGTTGCAAAACGTCCATTGCTTCGCCGATCGAAGCATGCGGCATCGTCGTCGGCATGTATAGGAACGAGCCTTCATCAAGCGGTGGCATGAACTCTTTGCCGAGTCCCGGTAACACGTTGGTTGCAGCTTTCCAGGGACCGGACTGACGAACGGTCGTTTCAGACACTCCAATCATCGAGAGTGACTTGGGGACGAAACCGAATACCTTGTCGAAGCCCAACCAAGTCGATCCGCCGAAAAGCAGGATCGCAGTTGGCAAGCAGAGAAACGCTAGCTTGTGGTTCAAGCACCAACGCAGGATCGGTTCGTACAAGAATCGTTGAAAGACGGTGAAGAACCCGAGGATGCCACCAATCAATCCGCCGACGAACAGCAAGTTCAACAGCAAACCTTTCTGTGGCCCCAGTGGCAACCACTCCTGAGTCAGCAACACGCCGACGACCAACGTCGCAAGTGCACTGGCCGCGTACGGTCCGAAACGGTGGTAACGCTCGGGGATTCTCTCTTCATTCAGTTTGTACGCCGACAGCGCGATCAAAATAGCACCGACCCACCATGTCAGTAGCATCGACGCGGCAATGCCCAGGATCAGCAACGCGAACCAGGCTCCGCGACGCAAGCTCTTCGATTCAATACGCCCACCCATCAGGATGTGGGCCGCAGGCGGAATGATCGTCAAGGCCACGATGACGGAAGCCGCGAGTGCAAAGGTCTTGGTAAAAGCGAGCGGTCGAAACAACTTTCCTTCCGCACCGATCATCGTGAACACGGGAAGAAAACTGACCACGGTCGTTGTCACGGCGGTCAGCACCGCACCTGCGACTTCGTGAGACGCCTTGAAAATCACCGTCAACTTGTCGTCTTCCGGTTCCGCTTCGTCGAGATATTTGAGAATGTTCTCGGTGAGAATGATCCCCATGTCGACCATGGTCCCGATTGCAATCGCGATGCCTGACAGGGCGACGATATTGGCATCCACACCGAAGGTCTTCATAGCGATGAAGCACATTAGAACGGCCAGCGGTAGCAACGCGCTAATGAGGAACGAGCTGCGCAAATGGATGACCATCACCAGGATCACGATGATCGTGACGAGGATTTCCTCAAAGAGCGCCGTGTTCAACGTACCCAACGTCTCGTAGATCAAACCGGTGCGATCGTAGAACGGAACGACCGCGACTTGACTGGTCGTGATCCATGCTGGCCACTGTTCTCGAGGCATGCCACGAAGATGTTTCACCCAAGCATCGCTGCTGGTCGTCGCTCCGGTGATCGTTTCCAGCCCATGGCGATCGGCGTACAAGTCAACTTCGTCGGCCGACGTCTTCGTGTAATCGACAAGCACCTTTGTGGGCAGACCCGGTGAGACTTCTTTGATGCGTTGCTTGATGTTTTTGATCGCCGCTAGTGGGTTGTACCCGTAGCGCACGACCGCGACGCCGCCGACGGCTTCGGCACCGGCCTTGTCCAGCGCACCACGTCGCAGCGCTGGCCCAAGCGACACGTGGGCAACGTCGGCGACCGTGATCGGAACGTTGTCCGTCACCTTCACGACTGTCTTTTCGATGTCGTCAATGTTTTCGATGAAGCCCAGACCACGGATGACGTATTCGGCCTTATTCAGTTCAATCGTCCGAGCACCCACGTCAACATTCGTCATCCGAATGGACTCGAACACTTTGGCCAACGTCACGCCAGCGGCCCGCATCGCATCGGGATCAACGTCGATTTGGTACTCCTGAACGAAGCCACCAATCGACGCAACTTCACTAATACCTTCGGCCGACGTCAACGAATAACGAACGTAGTAATCCTGGATCGTACGCAGTTCTCGTAAATCCCAACCGCCCGTCGGGTTTCCATCAGGATTGCGGCCTTCGAGCGTGTAGAGATAGATTTGCCCCAGTGCCGTCGCGTCCGGCCCCAGTGTCGGCTGCACACCATCAGGCAGCGTGCCGGCCGGCAAACTATTCAGTTTTTCCAGCACCCGCGTTCGGGACCAGTAGAAGTCCGCGTCTTCGCCAAAGATGATGTAGGTCGACGAAAAGCCGAACATCGAATAGCTGCGGATCGTCTTGACTTCGGGAATGCCTAACAGCGCGACCGTCAGCGGATAACCGATTTGGTCCTCCACGTCCTGCGGGCTGCGCCCCATCCACTGCGTGAACACGATCTGCTGGTTCTCGCCAATGTCAGGAATCGCATCGACGGGCACCGGATCGCGAGGCAATGCTCCAGTGTCCCAGTCGAATGGAGCGACCATGACGCCCCAACCAAGCGTCGCGATGACCAGCAACAACACAACTAGCTTGTTGGTCAAGCAGAACCAAATCAGCCGGCCGAGGACCGAGCGTTTCGCGTTTTCGATTGTTGCATCGTTGTCAGTCATGTTGGAAGTTTCGGCCTACAGCTTTTCGACTTTGTCGGCACACTTCAGCATCGAAGCGCCATAGTACGGATTGCGAACGGCATCATCGGATTGAATCCAAGAGGCACCGCGACCCTCAAAGGCCATCGGGCAATGAAGCTCATAAAGCGTTTCGTCAGTCGGCAGGCCGAACATCCGCTCGAGGCTCAACATCTGTTCGGACAGCAACGCGAACCCGCTACGCAAGGCGGCGAGGTCGTTCGCCTTCTGCAACCTTGCAATGATCTCGGACAAGTCGCGTTTCTCTTTGCTCCATACCTCGACCGATTTTGCTTCGGAGAAGATTGGCAGCATTGAAGCCAATCGCTGATGCAACGGCTCGATCGCTCGCTTCGCGGCATCCAAATCGTCTGCCGCGAGTGAATCACTAAGTTGCAAATAGGGAGCGACAATACCACCGAGTTGCTCGACGACTTCTGCCGGAGCGGCCATGTTCGTCATGGATGGCATCTGCATTTCGTCGTGCGACATCGGCAATGGAAACTGAGCCTTCATTTGATCGACGTGCTGGCGAGTCAACGCGAACACCCGATCGGCTTCACGCATGGAATTTATCTCCCGGCCTTCGGTGACATCGTTCCGCAATAGCATCGCGACCTCGAACCACTGCGGTCGCATTTGAGGACCGATCAAGTCCGCCGGCACCGCTTCGACAGCTTTGCTCAATTGGTCGTAGCTTGCGCGAATCTCCGCGAGGTCCGCCGCTTCGATCTTTGCTTGAATCGTTTTGGATTGCTCAACAATGCCCTGCATCGCATCACGTACCGCTGGCACCAGGTCCATCGGACCCGCACCCATCTTGACGCCTTCGTCTGCCTTTGGCATTTCCATGCCTCCGTGATTGTGTCCGCCGCCACCGCCACCTTGCGGTGTCATCATCGAGGGCTTCGCAGAAATCTGCAGGGCACTATCGAGTTTGAAGTTGCCGTTGGTCACGACCAAATCGCCTTCTTCGAGCCCCGACTTTACTAGGTAGAAGTCGCCGGCGCGCGGACCGATCACAATCTCGCGACCCTCGTAAGTCGGCTTGTCGGCGTCGGGAATCTGCACGTACACAATCGCTCGCGTTCCGGTCAGCAACACGGCCGACGCCGGTACGACCAATGGTTTCGCGGCACTCGTTGGCTCCGCCGTGACGTAGCCAAGGGATTCCGCCCGCACCAACGGCATGCCGCAAATGTCACAGTCGCCCGGCTGGTCTTTAATGATTTCCGGGTGCATCGGACTGATCCACTTCCCCGCCAACGATGCGTCGAGCACTCGGCCACCCGAAGCGACGTTCGACTTGACGCGTCCTCGCACAAACATCTCCGGCTTCAATCGGCCATCACCATTCGACACATTGACACGAACTTTTACCGTCCGTGTGCTTTCGTTTAGCACTGGGTCAATGAACGCGATTCGGCCGCGGAACACTTCGCCGGGATACGCTTCGGTCGTGAACTCGACGTCTTGCCCGTATCGTAACCAAGTCAGATCCGATTCATACGCATCCATTTGAACCCACAGGTGATTCAAATCGGCGACCGTGTAGATGCGGTCGCCGGTTTGGACGCGGTCGCCTTCTTGTTTGTTCTTCGCAACCACCACACCGCCGACGGGCGAATAGATCGTGACCGTTGCGGATGACTTGCCGCGTTCTTCGATCGTTTGAATCTGCTCCGTCGTCAAACCGAGTAAACGCAACTTCTCACGGGCTGACTCGGCAAGATCGAGCGGTTCGATGAAACGAGAGGAACTCTGCGGCCGATCGCGTTTGGTCACCGCCAACAGTTCTTCCTGCGCGGTGTAGAGTGCCTCGCTGTATATCTGGACCATGTGATCGCCCTTGTTGACTTCGACGCCAGTGAAATCGACGAACATGCGTTCCAATCGACCGGGCACCCAAGCGGTGATGTGGGCAAGACGAGTTTCGTCGTATTCCACCTTGCCAACCATGCGAACGTCGGCAGTGACGTACTGTCGACGCACGGGGCTGACTTGCACGTTCATCAGACTCTTGATTTCCGGGCTGATCGAAACCGTGCGAACGCCCCCGGCCGATTCCTTGACTGGCACCAAGTCCATGCCACAGATTGGACAACTGCCCGGACCGTCGCGACGTATTTGCGGGTGCATCGAACAAGTCCAAATTGAAGGCTTGCTTTGCATTGCCTCCGAAGTCGCCGTTGCGGAAGTCTCGGAGACTTTCGACCCGCCCGAGCCTCCGTTAAACCAAGACGCGGCGAAGACACCTAGCAGCACAAACGCCACCGCTTGTGCAATCCAGAGCTTTCCGCGGTGTTGTTTGAAGAATTCGTTCATGAGTTCGCTCTAGGATTTGTTCAACCAGGTCACGAGCTTCGTCACTTCGTCTTGGTCTCGAACGCCGACGGCGGTGACGCTCCGCGAGCCCTGCTTCCAAGTCGCCGCGATGCTGGAATCGAGATCAACGAGACAGCAGTCCTTGTCGCCGCATGTTGCCATGCTCTGGCGACGATCGCCAAACCAAGCCGTCTCTTCGTCGTCGTGTTCAAAAAGAATCAGCGTCGAACCGTCACTCCGTTTGCAAACCGCTTTCACGCATGTGCAACAAGGCATTTTCAATACGCTGGTTGATGCCAACGAGTAACCCTCTGGCAATCCGCCGGAGACGATCGGTCGATAGCCGACCAACTTCACTGCTCCCTCTGCGTCGACTTTCTCACCGTCGTACTTCGTCAGCAGCATCTGTTCCGCTCCATCCGGATCGCTTGGCAGCTTCTGCAAATAATCATCCATCACACCAGCGAACTCGGCCATGTGCTCGGCCGACATGCCTTCTTCCCCTTCGTGCGAATGCATCGCCATCGCTCCCCCACTCCCCGTCGTCCTATCTCCCCCTCTTCCTCCTCCGTACCAGAGTCCCGCACCCAGCAGCACCAACACGGACGCGGCCATCGACACCAGTCCCGCACCATAGGGCGACTCGCGAACCCAAACGCTGAACCGTCGCGATAGTGTCAGCGATCCAGCGGACGTCGGAAGCTCACGCTCAATCCGCTGCCAAAGATCCGCTGGCTTGGCGGGGAGAGGAGCCTGCAGAAAAGCCGACCCGAGTGACTCGAACGCACGAAGCTCCGATGCACACGATTCGCATGCCTCAACGTGTTGTGCCACAGTTGCCGCTTGTCCAGCCGAAAGCTCGCCGTCGTGATAAGCCGACAGATATGGCTGCACGGTTTTGCAATCGTTGGTTGACATAAGCCACTCGTTCTCTGCGAGACGTTTCTACTGATATGTGTTTTTTGATGCCCCAAGTTGCCGTTTCTTCACGCATTTGGGGGAAATAGAAGAATTCTTACGCGCCACGTGAAGAAAGCGACCGCCTAAGCATCCAAATGCACGTCAATCGAAAAATCCGCCCTCCTCATCCGCGAAGGGAAAACTCCATGCGACTAACGAAATTCATCCCTTTCCTGCTCGGCGGGATGCTCATTCTCGGCATTTACGGGTGTAACTCGCCCGAATCCGACCCTGTGATACCACCCGCGACTCCCGCTAGCGACACCGCTGACGACCATGCCGACCACGACCATGGCGACCACGCCGATCACGAGCACGGCAACCATGCCGATGCCGATTCTCCGATGGCGAAGATGATGCCGGGCCTAAAAGAGCTTTCGCCAGAGGACTACAAGTCCGCGATGGCCCAGCACATGTGCCCAGTCAGCGGCGAGATGCTGGGGACGATGGGAGCACCTGAAAAGGTCGACCTGAACGGAACTTCGGTCTGGATTTGCTGCGACGGCTGCAAAGACAAACTACTCGCCGACCCAGACAAGTACCTAGCGAAACTCAACAAATAACCCTGCGTTCGCCGCCCAACGCCATCACTACTCTCCAAGGCCGATCTCGATGAAACTTCGTATCTTTACCGCAATCGTCGTAGCCACGCTGCTAATGTCGCCCCAACTCTCGACCGCACAGGACGCCCATGCCGGGCATGACCATGCGGCACACGACCACGCTGGCCACAGCCACGCCGCCGAGGCAACTGGCCCACATGGGGGCACCGTGCAAACCGTTGGCGACCGCCGAATCGAAACGGTGATCGCCGAGAAAGGCATCATGTTCATGATCCTGGGCCAGAACGATCAACCCATCGCACCGCCGGATGCCACAGGAACACTGAAACTGCGAGTCGGCGAAAGCGAAAAGGAATACACCTACGGACTCAAGACGCTCAAGAACCTTGCCATCGGTGTCGGCGTGGACCTATCTAAAGTGGTCGACCGACAACTGCACATGAAAGTCCAGATCAACAACGTTGGGACTGAGCCGCTGGTCTTCCACACGATGGGAAAACTCGCCAGCGGCAAGCTCTCAGACGAACTGCTCATCAGCCTTCAATCGACTTGCCCCGTCAGCGGCCAACCTCTCGGCTCGATGGGCAAACCACCCAAGATCACGATCGGTGATAAGTCGCTGTTCGTTTGCTGTGCCGGCTGCACCAAGAAAGTCGAAGCCTCGCCCGACCAGTACCTCACTAAGTATTACACCGCCAAGGGAGAACAAGTCCGCGAAGGCGTATTCAAATCAACGCTTGCAGATGCCGCTGCGATCGCAGCACAGAAAACCTGCCCTGTGATGGACGAACCACTCGGCGGCATGGGCGTTCCCGGCAAGGTGAATGTTAATGGCAAAGCCGTCTACATCTGCTGCCCTGGCTGCGCCAAGAAGCTAGCCGCCGAGCCAGACAAGTACCTCGCCGCCCTCAAAGCCAAAAGCATTACACCACCCGCATTCTAAAAGAACGGGCCACGCTGTTTTGGATCTTTCACCGGAATGGGACTCGGTGTCGTCCACGAAGGGTCAATCGATATTGCGGGCAAGCTACGTCGCCAAGTTGCCGCCGCTTACGCAAGTATCGAAAAACTAGAGCTGTTCCGAGAGCGTCTTATTCCGCGTACAGACTTTTGAAATCGGAACTGACGATTACCGAGGCGAGAAAGCCGACTTTACTGACTTAGAGGACATCTACCGCGAATTGCTGACCCGTTAAGTACAAGTCGCAAGGACAGGAGTAGATCTCGTCAGCACAGTCGCATGTATCGAACGAACAGTGGGCTGTGAAGTAGATGCGGTCGGTTTCGATTGGTTGCAAGAATACAGTATGGTCGAAGCATTTACACCGCTAGGTTCGACGTGATGATAGCCAAATGTTGATTGCCACGCGTCTGTGTCGATTCGATGACAATGACGATCGGATTGATCTCAGCGAGAGATTCTTGGGCCTCCAATCTTTATGTCGGTTAATCACGACCTCTCGTGAAACAGGGGATTTATTGCTCAATGTTTGACTCGATTCCATACGAATCGTGGCGTTTCGCTCGTTCCACCGCTGCGAATCGGAGCAGGACACTCTCTCGCGTGTGCCAGCGGCACAACACTTGCAGCAAGGTTCACATGGCGAAAAAGGCGTTGATCGCGATTGACTCCCACGAGCCAACAGCGAACAATCGTGCCGCTATCCGAGAGAATACAGAGTAACCCTATAGATGCTTGCTAGCCTCATCCATTGCGTAACGCTTGTCGCCTTCGGTGCGCACGTTCTGCTTGGATGCTGCGCGCATCATCACCACGACGCCGCATTTACATTTTGCTCGCAACATCATTGCCATATGCACCACGACGATCGCACCAAAATTAGGCTGCAAACAGGAGTTTCTCGAGGAATTCGCTGTTCCAGCCAGCGATTTTTCGCTTCCGCCTGAGGCTCTTCTTCCGAGTGTCTCGCTTGAGAAGCGTCGTCACAAACCGACGAGCAAAGCTCATGTTCGATGTCGCGTTCTTGGTTCGGAGCCGACTGGAGTCCTCATGAAACACGACATCGAGGACCCAGTGCATGCTCTCTATACTCCAATGGCTACGAGCACAATTTGAGAATTCATGCACCCGCGCCGGTCGGCTCGAAATGTAGTAGCGAACATCGCTTGATTGCCGGTCACCACGAGTCGTGCAAGTATTCGCTTGGCAGATACTTTTTGCTCCTTTCCACTGGTCGGTCAGTTCGCGAAGTGCTTTTGGAATTGGGCAGGTCGCATAGAAGCGTTCCTCTTCACGCGCGGCCTGCTTTCCTGTGGTCGTCATTGCCCGAACACCGTGGGCTGTGAGCCCATCGTTATGGGCCATCTCAAAGTGATCGGCGATGGCAGCACAGAGCTTGGGATGGTTGTCTTTGACAGCGAACAGATAGTCGCCACCTCCCTCGACGATCTTTTCAGCAATCGACTTTTGGCATCCCATGGCATCGAGCGTCACGATCGAATTGCGTAAGTCGATTAGATCGAGCAATTCGGGAATTGCCGTGATTTCGTTGGACTTTGAGTCGACCTCGGTTTGCCCAAGCGTGACACCATTTGCGGTCGCCCAGGCACTGACGATATGAATCGCATCAGATTTCTCCGCATCGGTATAGGATCCGCGCACCGTCTTGCCATCGATCGCAACGTGAACGGGACGATTGTCGTCCTTGCTGGCGTGATCCCAATTAATCTCGCAGAGATGAGCGTGCCATTGAAGCAGCGCCTTCTGAAACTCGGCTGGTTTGATCAGGGACAACACTCGCGTGATGGTATCGTGAGACGGAATGCCGGCATCAAAGTCGGCGAATTTGGATAGCCAATCCAGTTTCTCACCACCGAAGCTTTCGATCTCATCAGGTCCGTCCGCGCCTGCGATGACCGCCGAGACAACCAAAAACAGAATCGAGTTAAGTGGATGGATTGTCCGGCCTGCGACTCGCGGGTCGCCGACCTGATCAAAACACTCGTGAAACACATCGATTTGGGAAGCCATTGCCATCTCCATAACAGGGCAGTGAAAAACCAGTCTGGCTGAATTTATTGGCAGAGGGGTTCACTGAGGCAAGGCTTCGACGAATACTGAAACCAGATTTTGGTGCGATCGTCGTGCCATATGCACGATGTTGGTGATCAGCACGACGAACACGATCATGAGTCGGACGGATCAGACTCTGAGTTGACTGGTTCGGTAGACATAGACCATCCGGCAACGCCGTGCGATCATTAACACGATTGTGAGGAAGGCGACTGCATATTCGTATCATCGGATACACGAGTTATTCCTCCGGCTTCTACCGACACGTTTGTGCTGATGCCGAGCCACTCTTCGACATCGGCTGATGCGCGACGAGCCCTCGATCTCGTCCGATCCGACAGCCTCTTGGCTTGCTGTCCGCTAGTCGGTCATCGCTGCGCGCTGCAGCAATCCTGGCAGCTTTAGCGAGCTTTCTTCAACGCACGCGAGCATTGATGTCGCGTCGTTGACAATGCCATTTTGCGTTTCAGTTCGGTCCTTGTGTAGGGCTGCGCGCACCTTTATCGCTTGATTCAAAAACCAAACTACAAAGAAGTACTGATGAATACCTCAATCTACAAGTCACTAGCTGTGTTGACCGTTTGCACGCTTACATTCTTTGCGTTGCCCTCAGCATTCGCTCAGGAACAATCACACGCAGGACACGATCACGCTGGCCACAACCATGGCGATCACGATCATTCGGGCGAGTCACTGGCGTTTCAGCTGACCGATTGGAAGTCGATGCACTTCGACGATGCAAACAAGGCGGCTCAGCACGCGGCCACGGTTAAGAAGCTGGGCTGCGAAGTGAAGCAAGACAACCACGCAGGACACATTGACGTGACTTACCGATGCGTGCAGTGGCGAGAAATGCAAGTCAAGAATCACAACATGGCAGAGCAGTGGGAGAACTGGCTCTCAAAATCGGGCTTCGACGTTTCGCACAGCCATCCTGATCCTGCCTACACAAACGGACCAGAGGCGGTGGAGTTTCGTCTGGTGGTGTGGAAGCAGATGCACGGCGACGGTTCTGCGAACGAGAAGCAGTTCGTTGCAACCTTGCAACAACTTGGATGCGAAGTACGCATGGACAAGCATGCCGGACATTCCGATATCGCGTTTCGTGCACCGACGTGGCGCGACGTGCATGTTGCTGACCACGGCAAAGCCGATCAGTTGATGGTCTGGCTGAAGCAAAACGGTTTTGAAGTGCGCCACGAACATTAAGAGCATTGCAGATCCGATCGGAGACTGGAGATTTCTCCAGTCTCCAGCCTGCGGTCTTGATTCTCCATTCTTCATTCTTCATTCTGGAAATTACCGATGCCTATTCGACTCCTGTTCGCATGCGGAATGCTTGCTGTTGCTTGCCCCGTCTCGGCGCAAGTTCATTACTACGATCACGGCGCGCCGGTTTACGATAGCCATGTTGCCCCCCACTACGGCAGCCATCACTACGATGGGCATCGTGGACACGCGCATGCGCATGCATACTCCCACGGATATCGCTCTTTGCACGCGCCGTTGGACAATCAATACGGTGCGTTTCAATACGACGCGGTGCCAAGTCACCAAGCATTTGGGTACGAAGGTTATGGGCGTGGGCACGGAGACTCTTGCCCTGGCGCATCCGTGTGCCCGCTCCAGAGTGGGTACGGCTACGCCGACTCGTTACAGCAGTACGAACAGTTTGGCAACCAGCACGATCGCGACGGACAGTTCGGCTCATCGCAAAATCACGATGGTCACGCTCACGATCAGGGGCACAATCATTCTCATGATGGACAGGGTTCATCACTTGCGCCGCGGAGTGATTTTGGGCGACTGCAACCATTTCCACGCAACCAGGTTCCGTTTCGCGACCAAGTTGCACCAAGCATGCAAACAGTGCCGCCGAGCGACCGGCAGCCTGTTGCTCCGCCGACATTGCCACCTTCTTCTTTGTCCAGGCCCTCGCGGACACCGCAGTTCGATACACCCCTGGGCGATGGGCCGCCACCTAACACGGTGCCACTGTCGTCACCACGAAGGTCAGTCGATCGAAACCCAGGACCGGCCGCCCTCAATATCTAATGCAAAACAAAAGCCCTCCGATATTTCCTAATTTGCAGGCGATTGCAATGCCGATCAATCAAGCCAGGCTGGTTACCTTTTTTGGAGAAGTCGCGATGCGCGCGTACAAAACCAGCTTTCTGACTAAATGCCAGCAATTTTTGTTGCTGGTTCTGCTTGGTGCGATCACTGGTTGTCAATCGGTTGGAGACCGCTATGCAGGACTCTCGGGCGAATCCAGCGATGTCACAAACATCGCTAGTCCTCAATCAAGCGAACGCTAGCGTGGATTTTGCGTGACGCTTTCGGATTTTTGAGGCGCAGCAGCACGCTTGGGAGCACTGCTCCTTATTGGAAATTCGCATGGTATCGTGCTCATAAATTCGCTTCTCTCGGGTTAGGCGTTAGCGGCGGTACCGAAGCATCCGGACTTCGGCTTCGTTGGTTTCGACGTGTCACGTTCGAAGCGGCATCGCAATATGGTCACTGAGTGTGAACAAGTTTTCGACGCCGAGACGGTATGTCAAAATCCGCAGCTTCAGTTGACGCGATGAGCGGATGACTTGGGCCGGAATCTGGATCAACGAAGTCAAGAACGTCGAGAACTCCATTTTGATCACACGATCACGAAGGCGTTTTCGCGTCTTTCTCTGCCCGGGATTCCCTTTGACGCGGACCATCATTCCACTCCAAAGCTTCAGCGTCCAGGCAAGAGAAGCAATCAACATGTACGCCCAGTTGCTTTCCAGCGAATCCAGCGGCGCGGTCAATGCGTGACTCGCCTTGAGCTGGCTAATCGTGTTTTCCTGATCACAGCGATTGTTGCCGTCTCCGATCAGTTCACGCGACTGTTTTTCTTCCTTTGGTTCGTTGCTGATGTAGAAGAAGTACTTTTCGGTGCTGAACAAGAATTGCTGCCCACTCGTGACGTCGATGTCTTTGCGAACGGCAACCATCCGGTAGGGACGCTTGCAATTGCCAGGCTGATACGGGAACTCGGCATAGCTTTCAGCACGCAGCTTCTTGTTCTCGTAGCCGTTTTCTACGACGATTTCCTCTTTGTAGTTGGGTCGTTTTGCACGCGGATTCTCAGAAGTCTTTTTCTGCCGCCGAAGCGGTTTCCATGCTGATTCGTCGAGGGAGTCGGCAATTGCGGTCAGTGTTTTGTTGGCGTCATAGCCAAACACGAAACGGACATCCTGCGCGTCCCATCGATCGAGATGTTGGGTTGACGAAAAGTCCGTGTCGCCACGCAACAGGATCTTTCGAAACCCAGCATTGCGACATAGTTCGATCGCCCTGTCAAAGTAGAACGATGAGCCTTCACCGCTCGGGCGATTGCCGCTGCGGTTGGCCAGGTACAGTAACTCGTTGGTTTCCGCGAGCGTAACGACCAGTGGATGGTAGCCCCATTGTCCTTTGTAGTTGATTCCGATGCCCTCTTTCTTTTCACCGCAAGTCTCGACCATCGTGCCATCGGCTTCAATGGTGGCCTGCTCGAAGAACGCATCGGATTGTTGTTTCCAAACCTTCTTGCGTGCCACGTTGATTCCCTGCATCAATAGCAGTAGCTTGAAGCCATCAAAACGACGGCAAAAGTCACCAGCAGTTGTCGGATCGGGAATCCGTTCAGCGCCCAGTGCGTCCAGATACGCCTCGTCGGTGCGGCGATGCTCCAAATGTTCGAGGCAGGTCCCACCGGCCAATAGATTCAGGGCAATGTTGAGCACGTGATCGGCTTCGTCGTACGGCGCGTGAAGCTTGAACACCGGTGCGGACTGGTTGATGTGCTTTCGCAATCCGAGTTGCTCGACAAGCTGCATGACCATGCCGATACCGCCACAGGAAACCGCCTCAACTTTCTCGGCCAGTTCGTACTTTGCCCGCAAGGGGCGAATCATGGGCGTATGTGTCTTACCCTTCTTCTTGTCGATACGTTGTAGAAGAACTCGCTTGCGGCGCAGCAACCGACGGCGTAAGTTGTCGTTCACTCGAAATCCTCCGTTGAGTGAGTGCGTTGAAGTTGTCGTTATCTCCAATACACCCGCAAAACGCCGAGGGTTTCGAGTTTTTTCAATTTTTCACCATCAAGCGTTCGCTTGATTGAGGGCTAGTTCAGCAAGCGAGTCGCCCAACGTGACGCAAGTCGGTTTCGACGAATTCGTCACTGAGGCGGAACAGCTGACTGTGACTCAGACAGAGCAGGCCTTCGGTACGACTGTTGAAATCAGCGACAATGTTTCATTGCTAAACACTGGCGGACTCAGCCTATCCGATGCGGAGTCTCTCGCGGTGGCATCGCATCCGGCACTCGCCGAGGCGAGGTCGAAGGTCGAGTCGATCCGTGGCCAGTATGTTCAAGCCGGCTTGCCGTACAATCCGGTCGTGCAATATCAGTCGGACGAAATCGGCAACGACAACGCAAGCGGTTTGCATTCGCTGAGCGTTTCGCAACAGTTCGTCACTGCGAACAAACTTGGTATCGCACAGCAAGTACAAGCCCAGGCGATGCAAAAACAAAAGGCACAGATGCAAGCGACCGAACTAAGAGTGTTGACGCGAGTTCGCGCTGCTTTCGCTCAAGCCTTAATTGCCCAACAACGCGTCAAGCTGACTCGGAAAATCGTGGAGCTGGCGGAGAAGTCAATTGCGTCGGTCGAGTCCCTGGTCGAGGCCCAGGAGGTGTCCAAAGTCGCCCTGTTGCAGGCTCGCGTTGAGGCCGAACAAGTACGTATCACTGCCGAAAATGCCGAGACCCAACTGGAAGCAAATCGTCGCGAGCTGGCGGCAGCAACCGGTGCGGGCACGCTTCCCACCGGACCGCTGGTCGGTAACATCAGCGATGGACTGACTCAGTCACCCTGGGAGCAACTCCTTAGCGACGTCACAACAGCGAGTCCCGAAATGGCGGAAGCCGGCTCGGAGCTGGAACGAGCAAGATGGGCCTTGCAATTGGCTTGCGCGCAAGTGACACCCAATATCACCGGTCAAATCGGCGTTGGCGTTGATACAGCGACCGATGACACCTTCGCAAGAATCGGGGTTAGCATGCCGCTGCCGATTCGCAATCGCAATCAAGGGGGTATCCGCACGGCACGCGCAGACATCGCAGCTGCATCAGCCGCGATCGACCGAACACGTCTGAGCCTCCAATCGAGGCTCGCCGAAGCTTTGGGCCGCTACGAGACCGCACGTCAACGGTACGAACGAATCAACAATAACGTGCTGGCGAACGCCCAAGAAACATACGAACTATCGCAGAAAGCCTTCAACGCCGAGCAAACCGGCTATCTGCAATTACTTACGGCTCAGCGAACACTGTTCAACACGCAGCTAAACGCATTAGACAGTGCTGCCCAGGCAAAACGAGCGATTGCTGAAATCGAGGGCTTGCTGGTGACGATCGCGAACTAGAGAGGATGGGACAAACTGGAGCGGTTTCCGCTTTACCATTTCCCGTAAACAGCCGATAATAAATACGACTTCAATCCTAGGAAAACACCTGCGTGACCACCGCGTGCAAACTTCTTACCGTCGCAGCAATGTTGCTGCACTCGATATTCGGGTGTAGTCTTCATCATGCCTGCGCGTGTGAGTCGCATGGGCACGGCGCACATCAACATGTCGCAGAGGTCGAAGATGTCAACGCGTGCGATCACGATCACGCCAGCCATCATCACGACGACGGCTGTCATGACGACCATCAGGATGCCGACGATGGCCAAGACGCCGCAGAATCATTGGTAAGAATCGGCTGCGACTGTTGCGAGAAAACGCCCTGCGAACATGGTGATTCGCCTTGTTGCTCCGTAGTTCAGTGCAGCTTCATTCCTGTCAGTGACGTTGAGTTCTCGCTTGATGTCGGACCAGTTCTGTTTGTACTCGTTGACATTGATTCGTCTTTTAAGGAGTCGCTTCGAGCCAGGAAGCTTGTCGATATCGGCACGTTTCATTCTGGTGTTGACGACCCACTCTCCCGGTGCGCGCTGCACTGTTCTTGGCAGATTTGAGACGGCGATAACCTCGCCGCTTGAAATCATTCTTCACTGCCATCGCTCGTGATTGCGGAAACGCATGCAATCGTTGATATGCGTCAGCGTTTGTCAATATCGCCTGCGTGTAGCCTTACCGGAATTTGTACTTATGCCTGCGCTAAAAGAATGGCTTGCGCGTTTACGCGCGGCTTCTATCACTGTCATTGCCATCTTGCTGACTGTCACTGTCGGTGTCTTCGCACTCACTGACCTGCCGGTCCGTTTTGGACTCGTCGACGCGCCGCCAGCGGAAGCGGAGGACGATCACGCGGGTCACGATCACAGTGCGCAGGGCAACGATCCCCATGCGGGGCACGATCACGCGGGACACTCCGAAGCCGAGTCGGTTGAGCTTAGCAATCAGGCGCGAACCAACATGAGACTCCGCACTGCGGCGGTCGCAGTCGGGGTGTACACGAAATACATCGAAGTCCCCGGTGTAATAACGGATTGGCCGGGACGAACGCATGTTGCCGTCACATCGCCGCTAACCGGCGTGCTGAATTCGATCTTGATCTCACGCGGCGAATTGGTGAAGAGCGGAACGCCACTGTTCACGTTGCGACTGACTCACCAAGACCTCGTCAACACACAAGAAACATTTCTGACAAAGTTGGGTGAGCTGGACGTCGAAGAGGCCGAGATCAACCGACTCTCCTCGGTCGCGAGTTCCGGTGCAATAGCGGGCAAAACACTCCTCACTCGGAAATACGAGCGCGACAAGCTGATGGCAGGCGTTCGGGCGTCTCGTCAAGCAATGTTGCTACACGGTCTAACGGAACAGCAAATCATCAGTATCGAGCGTTCACGGGTGCTGGTGCGCGAAATCACCGTCTACGCACCGACGCTTCACGCAGATCACTCGTTGCACCACGAGTCCCTTGGCCAAGCCAACGCTCGACTTTCGGATTCTTCAAGTGAACGATACGCGTCCATGCTGCAACCGCCGGTACCCGCCGCGCATCCCCGGCACATCGACTCCGAGTTTCTTGTCACCGAGCTGAATGCTCGCCGCGGTGAGTCAGTCAGCGCGGGCGAAGAGCTGGCTCAACTCTCGGACTTCAGTCAAATCTTGATCGAGGGCCACGCGTTTCAGCGCGACGGCAAAGCACTCAGGTTGGCGGCCGACACGGGCGCCGACGTGCAAGCGGTGATCGATTCGTCCGGTGACGGCCCTGATGTGGTCGGCGGACTTAAGGTCGTCTACATCGGCACCGAAGTGGGACGCACGTCGAGGGCGCTGCCTTTCTACGTCGCGATCGCCAACAAAGCCGAACGTGCCGAGCAGCGTGGTGACCGGCGCTACGTCAGCTGGCAATTCAAACCAGGGCAACGACTCACGGTAAGACTTCCCATCTCGCGAGTCGACAATGCGATCGTCGTACCCAAGGACGCTGTCGCCGAAGAAGGCTCTGAGCGATACCTGTTCGTAGAAAACGGAGACCATTTTGATCGCATTCCGGTCGCTGTCGTCGCGCGGGATTCGATCACCGTGGCGATTGCTAACGACGGGCAGGTTTGGCCAGGCCAATCAATCGCTGTCAGCGGCGCCCATCAATTGCAAATGGCACTCAAGAACAAGTCGGGCGGAGCAATCGATCCGCACGCTGGACACAACCATTGATTGTAGGACGAACCGTACGTCGCAATCCATACATAGCTCTCTTTAGGTAACGGAATGAATTCCGTTCTACGACCATGCTTGACAGAATTATTTCGTTTTCGCTCAACAATCGGCTGATCATCCTCGCGATGGCGGCGATCATGTTGGGCGTTGGAACGTGGCAAACGACGAAGTTGCCAATTGACGTGTTTCCGAACTTGAATCGGCCCCGTGTCGTCGTCATCACCGAAGCTCCCGGGATGGCGCCCGAGGAAGTCGAGGCGTTAATCACGTTTCCACTTGAAACTGCATTCAACGGCGCAAGCGGCGTCGAAGCCGTCCGAAGCAGCAGCGGTATTGGACTTTCGGTGATCTATGTCGAATTTGAGTGGAACACCGACATTTACAATGACCGGCAGGTCGTCAATGAACGTCTTCAACTAGCCGCTGAACAACTTCCCAATGGCGTCAAGCCGACGCTCGCGCCTATCTCGTCCATCATGGGACAAATCCTCATGTACGGCATGTGGAGCGAAGGTGGGAAAACGCAGCCGATGGAAGTCCGTACGCTTGCCGACTGGGTTGTTAGGCAACGATTGCTGACAATTCCAGGAGTGTCCCAGGTCTTTACGATGGGCGGAGGGCGAATGCAATACCAAGTGCTCGTCGATCCCGATGCGTTGCGTTCGTTTGGTCTGACAATGGACGATGTCCACACGGCAGTCACCGAATCGAACCTTAACGCGACCGGCGGATATCTGGACGAACGAGGCGCCAACGAGCTACTGGTTCGCGGTCTCGGTCGAATCACCAGTCTGGAAGATTTGCGCGAGATCGCGATCACCATGCGGGAAGATCGACCCATCACGTTGGCTGATGTCGCCCGTGTCGTCGAAGGTCCTCAAGTCATGCGAGGTGATTCGTCCGCCTTCATTCGCGGCGAGGATGGCAAAATCGAAGGCGGTCCAGCGGTTGTGCTGACGATCAACAAACAGCCTGGTAGTGACACGCGGGCCGTTGATATGGCGATCGCCCAAGCACTGGAAGAGTTGAAGGTTGCGCTGCCAGACGATATACGTATCGCCAACGTCTACTCACAGCGTTCATTCATCGACCGAGCGATCGAAAACGTGGTCGAAGCACTCGCCGATGGTGGCGTGCTCGTACTGGTCATTCTGTTTCTGTTTTTGCTGAACTTCCGCACGACCTTCATCACACTCACCGCGATTCCGTTGTCGATCATCGCGACGGCGTGTGTGTTTGCCGCATTCGGGCTTTCCATCAACACCATGACGCTAGGAGGCTTGGCCGTTGCGATCGGCGAGCTGGTCGATGACGCGATTGTCGATGTTGAAAACATTTTCCGGCGGCTCAAAGAGAATCGGCACTCTGACAATCCAAGACCGACACTCAGAGTGGTTTACGACGCCAGTATCGAAGTGCGAAGCAGCGTCGTGTTCGGTACCGCGATCGTGGTACTCGTTTTCATTCCACTGTTCGCTCTCGAAGGAATGGAAGGCAAGCTGTTTGTGCCCTTGGCAATGGGCTATGTCGTCTCGCTCATCGCATCCCTGGCCGTTTCGTTGACCGTGACGCCCGTGCTAGCATCCTTGCTGTTGGTTGGCCGCAAATTCTGGCAAGTAGTGGTGCCGCTGTTGGCGTTCGGCATTTCGGCTCTAACGATGTTTTGGGTCGTGCCTCGCGCCGTCGATATCCTTCACTTGCCGTTCGGACTTCCGGGCAATCCGTTGTGGTGGGCGATCGTTGGAACACCCGTGATCTGGATGGGAATTCAGGCACTCGAGCTGTTACTGGGCGGCGAAGATGCGGAGGAAGGTCGACTGCTAGAAGGTCTGAAAGGCATCGCCGGGCTCGCGATCAGCTTTAGCACGCGTTTACCAGGGCCAGTACTTGGTGTCGCCGGCGTCCTTGTCGTGTTTGCCGTAATCGCAGTTTCTCGGTTGGAACGCGACTTCTTGCCACCGTTCAATGAAGGTGCCGTTCAAGTCAATGCGTTGCTTGCACCTGGCACATCACTGGCCACAAGCAACGAGATCGGACAGGCCGTTCAACGACGCTTGATGGAAATCGAAGACGTTAAGTCGATCGCTCGCCGAACTGGTCGCGCGGAGCTGGACGAACATGCGGAAGGTGTCAACGTTACGGAACTGTTTCTCGAAATCGCTGATGACGCTGATCGCGAGAAGACGATCGACGAAGTCCGTCATGCGATGGAAGAGATTCCGGGCGTCGTTTCTAGCACCGAACAACCTCTTGCTCACTTGATCAGCCATATGATCTCAGGAGTGAAGGCTCAAATCGGAATCAAATTGTATGGCGATGACTTGGACGTCCTCCGAAACAAAGCGGAAGAGATGAAGCAGCGGATCGCCGGCATCGAGGGTCTTGCTGATGTGATGATCGAACAGCGGACCAATATTCCCCAACTGCGAATCGAGTTGAATCGCAAAGCATTGACGCAAAATGGACTTCGCCCGGCCCAGGTGATGGAGTTGGTCGAGACGGCAATGAATGGGCAAGTCGTCAGCCAAGTGCTCCTCGGTCAACGCACCTTCGACTTGATGGTGCGGCTTGACGAACCCTTTCGCGAGGACGTATCGAAACTCGAACGCTTGGCTGTTCCACTGCCAGACGGAGGTTTCGTGCCGCTCGATTCTGTTGCGAACGTATATGAAAGCGGCGGCCCCAACATGATCAAACGCGAGCAGGTCCGTCGACGAATTGTGCTGCAGGCGAACGTATCTGGCCGCGGCGTCGTCGATGTTGTTGGCGACATCAAGGCTGAACTAGCGGACATGGAGCTAGAACCTGGGTACTTCTTGGAGTACGGCGGCCAATTCCAGAGCCAGCAATCAGCCTCCCGAAGATTGACTGTTCTTTCGGGCGTCGCGCTCATAGGGATGTTCCTCGTCTTGTACACACTGTTCCAGAACGTCAACTTCTCACTGCAGGTGTTGGTTGCCCTGCCGACAGCGTTCATCGGAGCGGTTGCCGCGCTAATCATCACTGACCAGAACCTGACCGTCGCAGCAATGGTCGGATTCATTTCACTTTGTGGAATCGCTAGTCGCAACGGCATCCTGCTGCTGAATCACTACATCCACCTCGTCGAACACGAAGGTGAATCGTGGACGCGGGAGATGGTGAAGCGAGCGGGCCAGGAACGCATGGCTCCCGTCTTGATGACGGCACTGACCAGCGGCATCGGTTTGCTTCCGTTGGCGTTAGCAGCAGGCGAACCAGGAAAAGAAATTTTGTATCCCATCGCCACCGTCATCGTCGGTGGCCTTTTAACGAGCACGCTGGCCGAGTTTTTCGTTCGGCCCGCATTGTTTTGGACCATCGGCCGAGGTGCCGGTAAACAAATCTTGGCAGATAAGTCTTCGCAATCTCTGGGGACCGATTCAGAAGTGGGCACCGTGCCCGATTCGATACCAACGTAGCCGCGTGAAGTTCACGATTCTACGTTTCCATCAACGGTTCGACACTGAGGTTGAGCCAGAATATTCCAGGAAGGAAATCAAGATGTTGAAAATGAAAACTATCGGTAAGCGTTCTATCTGCCCATGTTGACCGTTTGGTTAGCGTGAGGGGTTTCTTTCCACTTTCAGGAGAAACCCATGCCGCAGTTCCCCAATCCGCAGCTCGCACAGCAGTGGCGTGACCGCATTGAACGGTTCGCCCAATCCGGTCTGACCGTCGCAGATTTTTGTGATCGCGAAGGCTATTCGGTCGCCTCCTTCTATCAGTGGCGACGGAAGTTGCGATCCTCCGTTCCCGATCGCCCAACGGGCCCCGGCGATCGACCGGCCTCCTTCGTCGCGGTTGAGCTTCAGCCCAACGCGATGGAAGCGTCGCAGCTGAACGACCTGAAGATTGAATTGCCTGGCGGGGCTGTTGCTTGCCTCGACGGGAACGCCACCGACGAGCAGCAACGCAGGCTGATTAAGAACATCGTCGAAGCTCTCAGCGAGGTGGCATCGTGATCGCACTTGCACCCACCACGCGGATCTTTGTCTACACCGAGGCGACCGATATGAGGAAGAGTTTCAATGGCTTGTCCGGGCTCGTCAAAGAGCATTTCCAGGTCGACTTGTTCTCCGGTCATCTGTTCGTCTTTTTCAACCGCCGGCGCGACTATGTCAAGATTCTGATGTGGGACTGCGATGGCTTGGCTCTCTGGTCTAAGGCCCACGAGCCAGAACACCCCCGTTTCAAAGTCTTTACAAAAGTCGCAAGAACCAATAGTTTCAGCGTTTTCGCTACTTCAGCTTGCGACATGGATCGAAAAGACCTTTCCAGAAGAACACGGAGGAACGAAATGCCAGCAAAACAAAAAAGGGGGACAGCGCGCCCACCACAGCAGCCCGGCGGCCGCAAACAACATTGCGTCTGACGGAGCTTTGGGAAGCTCTTCCAGACGAACAGAAGAGAAAGGCAGCACGGGCACTCGTGCAAATCGTGGACAACGCGTTAGCGGCTCTACCGGAAAAGGAGGCCGATCATGAACGCGATTAAGACCACAGCAATTTGCGATTACAACGATGACAAGCAGAGTGTGTCGCTGCTTGGAAAGTTTTCTTCAAAGGTGCAAGATCGACATCTCTGCAAACTTGCAGTTGTCTACGTTCGACAGTCCACGCAGCGCCAAGTTGTCGAAAACCGGGAATCGCGTGAGCGTCAATACGGCCTAGTTAATCGCGCCGAACAACTCGGGTGGGCTCAAGAGAGAATCCTCGTCATTGACGACGACCAAGGGATCAGTGGCAGCTCGGCGGATAATCGACCTGGGTTTCAACGACTGATGACGGAAGTTTCCCTCAAGCATGTTGGAATCGTGTTGGGGCTGGAACTCAGTCGCCTATCGCGGTCTTGTAAAGACTGGCATCATCTCATCGAAGTCTGCGGGGTGTTTGGTGCGCTGCTTGGAGATGAAGACAGTATTTACGATCCTCTCGATTCAAACGATCGGCTCCTCCTGGGAATGAAGGGTGCGATGAGCGAGTTCGAATTGGTGACTATCAAGAACCGGCTGACACGTGGTGTGCAGAATAAAGCTGCGCGCGGCGAACTGATTCTTTCAGTGCCAATCGGATACGTCAAATTGTCTGGTGGCGAAGTTGTGAAAGACCCTGATGAACAAGCTCGATCGATGGTTGAACTTGTTTTCGAGAAGTTTGAAGAAACGGGTTCGGCTTACGGCGTATTTCGATATCTTGCCGATAATCAATTAAAAATGGGATTTCGCCTCCACAAGGGGCCCCGTCGAGGCGAACTTGAGTTTCGTTTGCCAACATCAGCTCGCGTGCTCAACATTTTGAAGCACCCCATCTATGCCGGTGCCTATGGCTACGCAATGCGACGCAATTGCAAGATGCATCGGAACGTCGACAATCTCAATGAGAAGGGTTGGTTCTTATCGCCGGAAGACATGGGCGTCTGCCTCAGAGACAGAATGCCCGCGTATATCACGTGGGACCAATATCTCGCTAACCAAGCGAAGCTTCAAGAAAATCGTTCGACGCGGAAAAGCAAGGGAATTCCGAGGCGTGGGGACGCGTTGCTTGCTGGGTTGGTGAGATGCGGACGTTGTCACAGGCAAATGATCACGTCTTATAAGACCGATAAATTGCCGTCGTATTGCTGCGATGAGTTCGTGCGAAACCAGACTCTTGAAGGATACTGTGGTCGCCTCGCTGCGAAGTGGATCGACGAGCTTGTTTCATCACAAGTGCTTCGAGCTGTTGCGCCCGCAGCGATCGAACTGAGCGAAGCAGCGACGAAAGAAATCGAAATCGAGAGACAACATCTACATCGACAGTGGAACTTGAAGATCGAACGCGCTCAGCAAGAATGCGATCGGGCAAGACGTCGATATGAAGCTGTCGAACCCGAGAATCGACTTGTCGCACGGACTTTGGAGTCAGACTGGGAGGCCCTACTGATCGACCTTCAAAACATTGAGGATGACTACGAGCGGTTCAAGTCGACTTCTCCAATTCAACTCAGCGATCAAGAGAAACTGCGGATCAAGTCTCTGTCATCATCTGTCCCTGAAGTCTGGAGGGCGGAAAGCACAACGAACGAACATCGCAAAATCATCATTCGCTGTCTCGTCGATCAAGTCATCTTGACGATCGAGGATGGCACTGAAAATGTTGATGTAACCATTCTCTGGCAAGGTGGTTTTCGGAGTCAACATGCGATCTGCAAAGCGGTTGGATCATACTCACAACTAAGTGACTACGAACAGCTCTGCAAACGAATTGAGGAACTTCACCGGCAAGGGCTTCACCATCGAGAGATTGCAGCTCAACTTAATGAAGAAGGATTTCGCACAGCTCGCAGGCGCGGGAAGTTCACGACGCAAAATGTGGGAGACTTGATACGGCGTTTGAACCTACGTGGAGAATTGTTTCGCGATGGCATGCTCGGCAAAGATGAATGGTGGATTCCAGATCTGGCTGACAAGCTTGGCGTCATTCAGCAGAAGGTCCACTACTGGGCCAGGCAAGGCTGGGTTCACTCGCGGCGGACGCCCACAGGGAAGCACTGGATTGTCTGGGCCGATCGAGAAGAACTGCGCAGACTTCGGAAACTCAAGAAGCTGCATGGGTCGTACATCGCCAAAAATCATCCAGTCTTGGTCACGCCGAAAGACCGACCGTCCGATCCTGATTCATAAGCACTTCGAATTCATTCTCGCCAACTTCTTTTATGGAACCAAAACAGGGATATCCTGATGTCTGAATCAAGCGACTCGAAAGTGGAAGCTTCGAAAAGATTGTTTCCGCAGAGCATGGCAGCTTCGAGATCGACTCGGCCGGCCTGGTTATGATGCTCCGCGGTGTGCAGATCGAAGGTTCGCAACGACGCAAACGCTACTCGATCGACCTTCCCGAAGCGGCGTGAGTTAGTCGAGCAAGTCTTTTTGAAAAGGATCAACGCAAGGCCCAATAGAGCCTTGCGTTTTTTGTTTCGATGGCGATAACAACTGCATGGCTGCTTCGGAAAACAAAGACGACTTGCAGAGCGTGTTGAGGCTCAACGCGGAGCTGATCGAAACGGTTGAGCGACTGCAGAAAGCCAACGAACAACTCCGCGAAGAATTGAACCTCTATCGCCGCAAGTTGTTCGGCAGATCCTCCGAGCGGCACGTCGAAGATGACTCGCAGTTGCATCTGTTCGACTTAGGTGAGCAGCAAGTCGAGGTTGACGATGCTGAAGGCGATGAAGAAAGCCAGCCACGCCGGCGTCGTCGCAAGAAGAAGTCCGAGAAGCTACCGGACCATCTCAAACGCAAGGTCATTGAGGCAGACGTTCCGGCCGAACAGCGAATCTGTCCTTGCTGTGGTGACGAGATGCCGATTGTGGGCACCGACATCAGCAATCGACTGGATTTCATTCCGGCAGAGTTTTTCATTTGGGAGATCCATCGCCACAAACGCGCGTGCTGCAAGTGCAAAGAATCGATCGCTCAGGTGCCCGCCGGTGAGGAGCCCTGCGGAATGACAACTCCGATCCCCGGCAGCGATTATGGCTTCGGTGTTTACACGCAACTGATCGTCAACAAGTTCGCCGATCATCTACCGCTCTATCGCGGAGAAGACATCTTCGCCCGCGCCGGGATGCTGATCCCTCGTAACACGCAGTTTGGAATGCTGGCGAACATCGCGGCAATGGCCGGTGTGTTGGTGGAACTGATGAAGTCGCGAATCGTTTCGGGCGACGGGCTGGGTGTGGATGATACGTCGGTTCGGCTGCAGGACCCCAGCTTGCCGGGCAAGATGCGGACTGCACGATTCTGGCTGTATCGAGGCCGTGAGGATCATCCGTATAACGTGTTCGACTTCACGGAAAGCCGAGGGCGCGACGGCCCGGCAAAATTCCTTCGTGATTTTCACGGCCACGCGGTGGTCGATGCTTATGGAGTCAACGACGGAGTCTATCTGGGAGCACAGGATCAAATCTTTGCCGCGTGCTGCAATGCGCACGCACGTCGAAAGTTCGTCGAAGCCAAGCCGAACGACCCGGTCGCCGCTGCGCGGGCACTGGCGTTTTACCGTGGCCTGTACAAGGTTGAGGATCGCGCCCGAGAAGCTTCGCCGGCCGAGCGTCTGGAACTGCGTCAGAACGAGTCAGTGCCGATCATGAACGATCTGCATGACTGGTTGCTGCAGATGAACGGTGATCGGCGAGTCCTTCCGAAGAGCTCGATCGGCAAGGCAGTGCGTTATGCGTTGAACCAGTGGGATGAGTTGTCGGTGTTCCTTGGCGACGGCGCGATTCCGATTGACAACAACGCGACTGAAAACGAACTTCGCCGCTTGACGATCGGTCGAAAGAACTGGTTGTTCGTTGGGTCCAACCGAGGAGGCCGAGTGGCGGCGACGATGTATAGCATGGTGTCTTCGGCGGCCCGGCATCACCTGGCTGTTTGGGCCTACGTAGACGATTGCCTCCGGCAGTTGGCAAGTGGCAGCACAGATTACGAACGCCTACTTCCAGACGTGTGGCGCAAGGAACACCCTGAGTCGATCCGTCCGTACCGCGACGCCGAGCAGAAGGCGCGACGCTTGACCACACAGCAACGTCGAGTGCGTCGCCGCGAGGCGAGGGTGGCGTGATGGCGAACCTGACCGAGCGAATCCAACTGACGCGCGAACATCGCGACTTGATCCTGAAGTACGGCTACGTCTCAGGCCGCTTGGAAGCGTCGCTGCGTCGTTGGCCGAAGGGTCAAGCGATTCGCCGAGTGGGAATGACTCGGGTAGAGCTGCAGTGGCTCATCGGCGACCTGAGCCACTCGTGCGTCAAAGGCAAAGCGGGTACCGATGTTGAAGCGGTCGCTGACCTGTGCGACCACCTTGAGTACGCCCAGCAAACCGGCGACGGGGACCTGGACATGATGTGGTGAAATGCATCAGCTCGCTTCCGTTAGGGCGCACCCGAAATCAGACGTGATGGCGAGCAAGGCTATCGCCAGCTTCAGGGATCTTCTGGCCGTGGGTTACCAGCGATGAGACCGCGAAAGCGTTTTGATCTCTCGTGGCCCGTGGTGGATCGATAGACGCCTGACTCCCTCGTGGCGTGCGATGCGTGATCCAGTGGGTTTTTCTATTAGTAAAAGACCGAATCGCTCGACCGCACTTCGCGCCGCCCCTTGGGAGTCGAGCGGAAGTAGAGCTCAGAGACACCCCAGTGAGATCAAAACGCAGCATCAGTGGCAGCGCCGATGAACTGCGTGCTGGAGACATGGGAAGCGGCGGCTACCGAATTGACGGGGCGACGATTGGCCGTCGGCAGCTTCCCCCGCCACCAAGGCCACCCTGGGCAGATAGAACGCTTACTCGCCGCCGCCTCGATTACCGGAACGTCGGCAACCGCGGCCGACCCATCGGGTGCTGCATCGGAAGTCGTCGAGTACCGACTCGCGGTATGGAAAACCACTCATGCCGAAGGCGCGCAGGCGGACAGGCTCGTAAAGACGCTCAAGACATTGCGCTGCGAAGTCAAAGTCGGCTTACATGGCGGCCACACTGATGTGAAGTATCGCTGGGAAAACTGGCAATCACTCGCACTCAAGGATCACAAAACCGCGCACCAGTGGGAATCATGGTTGAAGAAGTACGGCTTCCAGACCAAGCATGTTCACTAGAGTTTTACCAATAGACCTGTTCTGCGTCCCTCCTTTTCCTGATGAGATCACTATGAAAACCGCACTGACCTGCCTGTCGATTTTTGCTTTGACAATCGTTTTCGTTGGGTGCAAAAGCTCCACCGATGAATCCACAGACGTAAACACGGACTCGGCCGCTGTATCGGACGCGCCAATCATCATGGATGAAATGCCGCCAATGTTGGACGGCGCGCACGGCCATCCAGAGCACGGACCACACGGTGGCGAACTCGTCGAACTTGGCAAGGAAGACTTTCACGCAGAACTCGTGCACGGGGACGGAGGCATTTCTATGTACGTGCTGGATGGATCGGCGACGAAGATGGTACCAATCCCCTCCGAAAAGCTGGTCGTCAGCTTAAAACACGATGGCCAAGTGGCGACGTTCGACTTGGCCGCTAATCCCGAGGCAAATGACGCTGCCGGACGCACCGCGAGATTCACATCCACCGACGCCAAACTCGACGAGTGGCTAGACGCCGGTGCCGAGGGAGCAGTGGTGATTCAGATCGAAGGCAAGTCCTACACCGGCAAGATTGCCCACGATCACGACCACGCCGGCCACAACCACTGACATAATCGAACGTCGTCGGTTATTGCAACCGAAGGCCAGGTCTCCGGTTCGCAGCCAACCAGCCCGCGGACCGGGGGCCGCTTTTCCACGACTCGAATTGGTCGACAACGCGTTGCAGATTGGCGTTATCAGGCGATCACCGGAAATGAAATCCACTTGGTTCGTCTCGAATTCCAAGGTGAGCTTGCTGGTGTTAGAGGTTCGGAATACTGAGTTGCCGGGAGAGACCATTGGATGACAAATTACGAACAGCTTAGTAATTTGCGCGGATTTTTCCGACGGCATTCGCCTTGCTGGTCATTCCGGGTGGCGAAGCATTTCGGGCCATATCGAGGTTTCTGGTTGTAGTCAGCGTTTCCGTCGATCTTTAGAAACAGGTTATTCGCACTTTGCGAATGCGCAATGTTTTACCGTGTGAACTGATATGTCTACCACGTCTTGCTACGATCCGCTGATTACTGCGGCTTTGCTATCAATACTAATGATCGTCGGTGGTTGCCAGACACCGAACGCATGCTGTGACCCGAATTTGGTTTCACGCGAGTTGGCGATGCGGACTGGTGCGGCGATGGAGAAGGTCGCGCCGAAGTGCACGAAAATTCCTGACAACGTGATTCTGGATGACGGTTTGGACGAAGACGAGGCTGTCCTAACAGCGCTCTCCAATAATTCGGCTTTTCAAGCGACGCTGGCACAACTTGGCATGGCTGGTGGCGATGCGAAGCAAGCGACGTTGTTGGCGAACCCGCAGTTCTTGACGTACTTGCCAGCGGGTGCGAAAGAAGGTCAGTACACGCTCTTCGCTCCGATTGAATCTTACCTGCTGCGGCCCATTCGGGTCGATGTTGCGAACCGCGAGTATCGTCGCGTCGGCGAGCAGTTGGTACAGAACGGCTTGAACTTGTCACGGGATGTTCGTGTTGCTTACGTCGATTGGGCGCTCGCCCAGCGGCAAGCCGACCTAGCAGCGGAAGCAAAGTCGATTCGCGATTCGATTTTGCAGTTGACAACGAAACGTTTGGACAAAGGCGACATCAGCGAGCTGGAAACGATCGCTGCGAAAGTTGACTCGCTGAATGCGAAAGCTTCGCTGGGCGTCCAGCGGAACGCGGTCAATATCGCGGAAGCACGTGTGGCAACTTTGATCGGGCTGCCGGAATTGGGGCAGCCGCTATTGCCCGGACCACTGCCGGTGCCGATGTTGCCGGCGCAAAGCGAGGAAGAGCTTGTGCAGCAGGCGATCGCGAGTCGTCCTGATCTTCAAGCCGCAAAGTGGTCGGTTGCGGCAGCACGCCAGCGATCTTCGCTTTCGCGTTGGCTATGGTTGCGGCTGGACGGAGTTTTAGATGTCCGCTCCGGTAACAATTACACACGTACGGGCACGGGTTTACGATTTGATATCCCAATTTTCAATCGTAACCAAGGCGGGATCATGCGAGCCGACTGGGAACGCAACGCGGCCCAGCACAATCATGACGCAATCTCTGACCAAATCACACAAGACGTTCGCACGGCATATCGGCAACTGCAGCAAGCCTACAAAAACCTCACCATCCTTCGGGATGATGTCGAACCGGCACTGGTTGAAGCTTTAGGAATTGCTCAAAAGGGATACGAGGATGGGGGGGCGGACTACCTGCTGGTGCTGCAGACGACCACCCAATACCTGACCGCTCGCGGCCAACTTCTGGACCAGCAAGCCGCCTGTTGCCGAGCGTTGGCGGAGTTGGAGCGAAGCGTCGGTCGCCCAGTGATCGCTCCGATCAGCGGGCCGGCCATCACCTCGAACGTGATCGAGTTCTCTGGGCTAAATGAGAATCTGATGAGAGAACACCTCGAACTCTCAGAAACGAACTAGAATGGTTAGACGTTCTGTTTGCACTGGGATTCACCCGCTGTAACAACAGTCAGGGCAGCCCTTCCCACCAAAGATCAACTCACTGTGCCGACTCGATATTCCATCGCATGTTTGACTGTGCTATTTCTCTGCGCCGCCGTCGTCGGCTGTGGGCCAGCGTCGAAATCAAAATCCGAGAAAGTCGCACCGGCGAAAGTCGAAATGGTGCCTCACGAGACGGAATTGGCGACGCTGACTCTGACATCCGCGGCAACTAGCCGGCTTGGTATCACCACTGCGGCCACACAACGCAGACAAGTCGCTCGCCATCGCACGCTGGCCGGTGAGGCGATCGTGCCATCAAATCGCTCGATCATTGTTTCGACTCCTGTTTCTGGAGTCATCGCAGCAGCTGGCGATAAGTTTCCTATGCCCGGCAGCAAAGTAGCTGCGGCCGAATCGCTGTTGATTCTCAAACCGATGCTCTCGCCCGAACGAGACGTTCCGACGCCCGCGGAACAGGTGCAGATGACCGGTGCGAAGGCGAACCTGATGACAGCACTGGTGACCGCGCAAGGCGAAGTACAACGAAGCATCTCGGAAATCGAGGGACTCACCATTGCCCGCGACCGTGCAGAGAAGTTACTGGCCGACCGCGCGGGAAGCCGCAGAGCCTTTGACGACGCAGACGCGCAGCTCAACATCGCCAACTCAGTTCTCGCCGCAGCCAAGCAACGCGAGAAAGAACTGAACGCACTGCTCAAGTCGCTTGACACGTCAAACGAAACAGGAGTCAGCGAACCTGCATCGCCATTGACATTGACCGCACCGATCGGTGGCATCGTTCGCAGTATCAACGTCTCGGAAGGACAAACGGTAGCAACCGGAGCACCGCTGTTTGAAGTCGTGAACTTGGACACGATTTGGATACGCGTTCCGGTTTATGTCGATTTGCTAACGACGTTGAAAAGCGACCAAGATGCAAACCTCGTTTCACTCGGCGGAAAATCGCTCAGTTCAAGTGCCAATCAATCAAATTCTAGCCCTACGGTTGCAAAACCAATCGCGGCACCACCCACTGCCGACGCCGCTAGTTCGTCAGCCGACTTGTATTACGAAGTCGACAATCGGGAAATCGGACTGCGACCCGGTCAGCGGATTGGCGTTGACGTCCCGATGACCAGCATTACCGAAGCACTTGTCGTGCCGACTGCTGCGGTGTTGTACGACATCTACGGCGGGACGTGGGTGTACGTTGAAGCCGACGAATCAAAATACATGAGGCACCGAGTGTTGTTGGAATGGGTCGACGGAGACGATGCAATTCTCTCGGACGGACCAGCCGAAGGAACAAAAGTCGTCGTGGATGGAGCCGCAGAACTTTTCGGCACCGAATTTGGAGCTGGTAAGTGACCTGGCTCATTAAAACGTCGCTTCGACTGCGACTGCTCGTTGTCATCGCCGCCGTGATTCTTGTCATCCTTGGTATTCGCACGGCTGGCGAAGTCCCTTTGGATGTCTTTCCTGAATTCGCGCCGCCGCTGGTCGAGATTCAAACCGAAGCCCCAGGCATCTCGACCGAAGACGTCGAAGCGCTGATCACTGTCCCGATCGAAAACGCGGTTAACGGTATCCCATTCGTTCAAACCGTTCGCTCGAAGTCCGTCCTTGGACTTTCGAGCGTTCGCATGATCTTTGACCCCGGCACGGACCTTAAAGACGCTCGGTTGTTCGTCCAAGAACGGCTCGCGTTGGCCGCACCTCAGTTGCCGATGATCGCGAAACCGCCCGTCATTCTGCCGCCGCTATCGTCACTCAGTCGTTGTTTGAAGATCGGCTTGTGGTCGGATACTCAAGACCAGATGCAGATGACGTCGCTGACCAAGTGGACGATCCGGCCGCGACTGATGGGAATCTCTGGAGTCGCCAACGTGGCAGTCTGGGGCGAGAAGGACCCGCAGTTGCAAGTCGTCGTTGACCCCATTCTGTTGAACGCTCACGGCATCACGCTTGACGCTGTCTTGCAAACCGTCCGCGATGCGACCGCGGTCGGTTCGGGCGGATTCGTCGACACGCCCAATCAACGACTCGCCTTGCGTCATGTCCCCGCCGTCTACACGCCTGAACAACTGGGCGAAATATCGATCCAAAGCACTTTGGCTGCACGCAACGTTACGCCGACCGTTGCTCGCTCTACCAGCGGCACACCCCTACGACTGCGTGATGTCGCCGAAATCAACTTTGATCATGCGCCACCCATCGGCGACGCCATCATCAACAGTCGTCCCGGTTTGCTTCTGATCGTCGAAAAGCAGCCTTGGGCGAACACGCTCAATGTGACCCGTGATGTCGAAAGGGCAATGGCGGAACTCCAACCCGCAATGGGCGTCGTTCACTACGACACCACCATCTTTCGCCCTGCAACCTTCATCGAGCGATCACTCGGCAACCTCAGCCATTCGATGCTGCTGGGCTGCGTTCTAGTTATCGTCATACTTTTACTGTTCTTGTTCGACTGGCGGTGTGCCGTCATCAGTGCCACGGCGATCCCGCTGTCGTTGATCGCCGCGATGCTCGTGCTGTACTATCGTGGCGGAACGATCAACACCATGGTCCTGGCGGGATTGGTGATTGCACTTGGCGAAGTCGTCGATGACGCGATCATCGACGTTGAGAATATCATCCGTCGCTTGCGACTCAACGCGACCTCCGATTCGCCTCGTTCGGCTTTTCGAGTCGTCTTCAAAGCGTCAATGGAAGTCCGCAGTGCAGTCGTGTACGCCACGATCATCGTCGTGCTCGCGTTCTTGCCAGTCTTCTTTTTGACCGGACTCGCCGGCGCCTTCTTCAAACCGCTCGCCGCGTCTTACATCTTGGCAATCCTCGCGTCGTTGGTCGTTGCGTTGACTGTGACGCCTGCGATGTCATTGATCTTGTTGCCGGCGTCAGCACGCAAACGACATACCGATGGGCCGCTGGTTTGTTTCTTCAAGTCGGTCTATCGCAAAGTCCTCAGCGGAGCCATCCGGTTGCGTTGGGCAACGCTGCTAATTGCCGGTCTGATTCTGATGTCGATCGGCAGCACCGTCATGATGCTCGGTGAACAGTTGATGCCAAAGTTTCGCGAGACCGATTTCTTGATGCACTGGGTCGAAAAACCGGGGATCGGGATCGACGCGATGGATCGAATCACACTGCGAGCAAGCGAAGAGATGATGGCGGTTGATGGCGTCCTTAACTTTGGATCACACATCGGACGCGCCACTGTGGCGGATGAAGTCGTCGGTCCGAACTTTACTGAACTCTGGATCAGCATCGACGAGAACGCTGACTACGACAAAACCGTCAACGATGTGCAAACGATCGTCGACGGCTATCCCGGCCTGTACCGCGATCTGCTGACTTATTTGACCGAGCGCATCAAAGAAGTTCTGACGGGAACCAGCGCGTCAATCGTTGTTCGCGTTTTTGGTCCCGACATGGACGAATTGCGAGATCGTGCAGCGGCAGTACAAGCCCAAATCAAACCGATCGAAGGCGTGACGACCCTTAAAGTCGAACCACAAGTCCTCGTTCCGCAAATCTCCGTCAACTTGCGTCCCGACGCGGCGGCCCAGTTCAGTATCGCGCCCGGTGTCTTGATGCGAAACGTATCGACATTGGTGAATGGGATGCAAGTCGGCGAAATCTACAAGGATCAAAACATCTTCGGTGTCATCGTTCGCGGCGAGACTGGCTTGCATAGCGATTTGCGAACACTTAGCGAACTGATGATCGACACGCCTTCGGGTGCTCAAGTGCCCCTCAGTACGATCGCGGATTTGGCAATCGTTCCGGCACCGAACGAGATCAAACGCGAAGCCGCCTCTCGCCGGATTGACATTACGTGCAACGTCGATGGCCGCGACCTAGCGTCTGTCGCTAGAGACATTGAAGCCGCCGTCTTGAAAAACGTCGACTTCAAGACCGGCTATCACCCCGAATTTCTTGGCGAATACGCCGAAGCCAAAGCATCACGCAATCGTTTGCTGCTCCTTTCTCTCGCGTCAATCATCGCCATCGCCGTGATTCTGTACATCGACTTCCAATCATGGAAGCTCGTGCTGCTGATCTTGCTCACATTGCCACTGGCATTGATGGGTGGAGTTTTGGGCGTCCATCTTGCTGGCGGGATCATTTCACTTGGTTCGTTGGTCGGGTTCGTTACCGTTCTGGGCATCGCCGCCCGCAACGCGATCATGCTCATCAGCCACTACCGCCACCTCGCCACCGAAGAAGGCGTCACCGACCGACGCGAGCTGATCCTGCGAGGAGCCGAAGAACGTTTAGCCCCAATCATGATGACCGCGCTGACCACCGGACTGGCATTGGTGCCGTTGGTCGTCAGCGGAGAAATTCCTGGTCAAGAAATCGAATACCCAATGGGATTGGTCATCCTCTGTGGCCTGGCAACTGCAACCGCTGTCAATCTCATCATCCTTCCCATCATCTGCAGTTTCTCCGCCGCCGGCAATGCATTGCAGCAAACACTCGTCGCGGACAGATAGTTAGTTCTTGAAGATGACCAGTTTTCGGAAGACGAAGTTAATCACCGTTGCGACGATGATGCACGTGATTGCTGCGAGATGGGTCGACATCCCGAAGTCGCCGATCAATGATCGACCGAGCATCAGGCCAATGACATAGGCGGTTGTTGAGATGGCAAAGAATAACGCGATCTCTGTTTTGCGACTGTGTCGTCCGGGCGTGAACACCCAGCCGGCATTGAGCCAATAGCTGAAGGCGTTCGCGATGACGAACGCGGCTGTCTTGTCGACAACAAAGCGATGCGCTCGCAAATCATCACCAAAGCCGGTGTCGATACACGGCAGAACGACGTTGGCGAGGACGTAGAATATTCCCAAGTCAACGGAAGCAGAGATGACGCCTGCCAAGCCGTACTTCGCGACCTGAATCAGGAATGCCTTGTCTGCAAGCGATGCGAATTCGCGGGCAGCGCCAATTCTGATCCGCAGATCGTCTTGTGTTCTTGATATGCTCATTAGTAGTCGAACCAGACGCCGACGCCGAGGTACTCCTCGCGGCGAGTGAAAAAGGAGAATTGACTGGTAGGGCCGGCTCCGTATTGCAGACCAAATCGAATCGTGCGGTTGGAATCTGGCCCACGAAAGAGCCAGCCAAGTTGAGCGGTCGTAGAAACGTCGTAGTCGACTGCTTCACGGAAGTTCCAATTGATTGCCGCAAAAGGCGCGCCGCCTGCTGGCACTTTCGCACGCGGCGCGTACTCAATCCCGGTTTGGAATTGGTAACGTTTTGCCCCGCCCGAGGCGCGGAAAGCATTGGCCATCTCGCCATAGAGCCGAAGTGAATCGTTTGCCTGGTAGCTGGTGCCGACGATCCAAGACTCAGTGACGTAATTGACTCGCTTGAATGTCGGATTGCGAATCAGGTATTCGTCGCCGACGTGCGAACTGACGTGGAAGTAACCAAACTTCATCGCCCACGCCCCTTCGGCGGCAGTGATTTCCGTACCGAATCGGTAGTCCATCGACTCGACGTCCTCGGCGTGAAGCAAATCCAAGCGAGTGATGGCGGCGGCTTCGAGGTCCCACTGCCAGCCACGCGGACGGATTGTGTCTTGCGTGCCATACCGAATCAATCCGACTCGACCGCCCAAAGTTGCGTCCCAAAAAATGCCATCGCTGGTGTCTCCGAAGATCACCGTCGAAATGCGTGGCTCGTGAGGTGCAGCCAAATAGGAATGCCACATCAATCCGTCTGGAAGCAAATGCCAGTCACGACTTCTTGGGTTCGGTTGCGGACGAGCGGAATCGTCGCAGATTGCATCGCACTGGCTCGATGTTTGCTGGAACAGTCGATCGGCTGCTCCCATGATCGAGGGAAGTTCACCTTGTTGCGTCTTGTGTTTTGTGAGGAGGGGCGAGTCAACATCATCTCCACGTGATATCGCAGGCACCAGCAACCCGCAAACGCACACCAGACTCAGCACGCCAAATTGTTTTCCCATGACAATCACCTCAACGCACTGCGTGAATGGTGAAAGCTTTTGGTCGCTGTGCAGTCCTCGCGAGACGTTGTGCCGCGTACAGGTGTTCGTGATCACTGACGGAAACTAATTCGTGCGTGTCAGCGAGTGCGTAACGAGTTGCAAAAATGTCTTCGTCACTTGTCAGTACGATGACGTGGCGGTGATTGGCAACGAATGTAACGAACTCATCCCGCGATCGCTTTGGAAAGTAAATCACGCGATCAAATGGGAGTTGTAAACGGGCGCCGTGCGGTTTTTCGCCATAGAAGACAACGTAGTCTTCTGGATGCTGCTCAGCAATCCTCGACGCCTTTGCGTAAAGCGACCGCGTTGTGGCAATTGTAGGGATGAAGCGTGCGACGGTGAAACTGAGCACCAGGAGACCAGCCAATGCCGTAGCAGCCCATCCTTTCCACGAGAACGCAAGATCGCGGTTCCGGGCATAGAGTGTCGCCAGCGTGACCGCGATACAGGCCACGATCGCTAAAATCAAAACGGCATCAACCGATTCGTTCATCCAGCCATCGACGCCCGCGATCAAAACGCATGCTGACACCAGGATTAATATCGCCCGTTGCGGGAACGGCTTGAGGAATGACGTGATTCGGCTTGCTTTCTGTGGCTCAAAAACGGTGCGATCGAGCATGCCGCCAATCATCAAGCAGATCAACGGGATCGCGGGCAGGATGTACGTCGGCAATTTGCAACTGGACAGCGAAAAGAACAGCAGAATCCATACCGTTCCGCTGAATAGGAATCCAAGGTCTTTTGTTCGCAGTTGGCGTTTTCGCTGGTTCGTACTAAGCAGGAATACTCCCAGCGTCGGCAGGAGCAGGGACGCGGGAAACATGACCGCGAAGAGGATTGGAAGGTAGAACCAAAAAGGTTGATCGTGGTTGGAACCATTCAGAAACCGGTTGAAGTTGTGCTCCAAGAAGAAATAGTCTCCGAATTCTGGATTGAATTTCCAAACCGCGCAATACCAAGGTACACCCATCACCAGCATTGGTATGACGAATGCGACCCAGTGGGAGATTTTTGTCCGAGTTTGATCGCAGCGTAGCCAACCGCTGACGATCAATGGAGGTGCGCAGAGGACCAGTGCGACAGGACCTTTCGTTAGCGTGCCCAGTGCACACGCGACGCCTGCCAGTATCCACCAAGCCCAACGATGACGTCGCTCTCGTACGGCGACGTATCCCGATAGCAGGCACAGCGTCGTAAAGAACGCGAGCATCGAATCGAGTATTAAAAACCTGCCCGCTAGAACGAATCCGCCAGACAACAAAAGTGCTGTCGCACCAATCCACGCGCCGCGAGGACCGATGAATCGGCGACCAATTCCAAAGACGACGAAAATAGTCGTGATCGCGGACAAGACCGATGGTGCCCGAGCGGCAAACTCACTGATACCGAAGACACTAAAGCTGATCGCCGTCAACCAATACATCAATGGCGGTTTATCGAGATAAGGTTCACCGTCGATAGTGGGCGTGATCCAGTCTCGCGAATCCAACATCTCAAGCGCGATTTGCGTGTATCGCGTTTCATCAGGTTCGATTAGCGGATACGCAAGGCAGGGAAACATGATCGCGAAGCATGCGATCACCAACACAGCAGTCGCTTTCACTTCCTGCCGACGCGTCCAGGGCGGAGTCTCTCCGATAGCCTGGTGCGATTCGGCTGGGAACTGCACGGTGTTCCACCAGACGCGCAGTTTTGCTTTTGGTCGTCTGAACATTTCGATTTACGTTGGTGAGTAGATTATCTTGCGCATCATCAACAGGCTGGCAGTGGCAAAAACTCCGTTTGCCAGCCAGACTCCGTACGGAGCAATTCGACCGTCCTTTGCCATGTCCAGCGTTAACGCAAAGATCGGGTAGTAGACAATAATCGTTGGTAGGAATACGATTCCAAATGCAGTCATCGTGTCGGAAGTCTTGAGGCGGATGGCAAGTGGAATGCCAACCATTGACATCGCAAGGCAAGTAAAGCCGCTCGCCCAACGGCGGTGAATTTCGGTGCCGAGTCGCTTCAATCGTTTGCGGCTGTTGATCAAGCTCGATTCACGGCCAAGTGCCTCTGCATTCAAAAGGTTTTCTGGTCGAGCGGTGAGGATATTGAAGCCAGCATGGACCGCGATTTCGCCTTCACGCCGGTGGATATCGAGGTTCTGCTCTATCGACGCCGGTGACAAATCGGTCATCGGCATGTGTGAGGGATTCGCAGTCAATAAATCGTACGACGGTCGAATCTCCAACGGGATCGTTTGCACATGCGTGTCGGGAAAAACAAACGACGCTCGCCCCGGCACGGTGACGCAACCGTTAGTCAGTGACATTTCGATTGCTTCATCAGTCGAATCGTAGGTCATAACGGCTTCCATTGCGACGATCGAGATTGGCTCGCCGCTGACGCGCCGAATGGCAATGCGCGGATCAATTAAACGACGGCCTTCGATGTCGCGGACCATCAAAGAAAACCGCCCGCGTTGAAATGTACGATCCCGCTCCAACTTTCCGTATGCGATGTGCTCCACCGACGACAACACAACGTGCTGAACACCATGAAATCCCCACGTGAATGCTGTGTTGATAAGACCAACGGTTGCTACGCTCAAAAGCGTGGTGATGACGATCGCGGGAAGCATCGCAGGCAGCGGCGAGACGCCGACCGATTGCATCGCGTTCAATTCATTTTCTGCCGACATGCGTCCGTAAACACAGCAGACGCTGAACAAAGCTGTCCCAGGTACGGCAAACGAGAGTGCGTTGGGAAGCGCGTACGGGATCAACCGCAGAACGGCAAGCACATCGAGTCCTTGATTGAGAGCCTCGCGAGCAACCCCGATCACCATCACCAAGAAGGTGATGACGGTAAGCGAAATAAGAAACATCCCAAGAATGTCTCGTGCGATTTGCCGTTGAATCGTCGTCAGCATTCGGCGTTCAGATCACGATGCGTTTGTCTGGAAACTGCTTCGTTGCGTTCGATTTCGACAATCATGTCACGAATGCACTGCAGGTCCTCTGCCGTACAATCACTACGGAAACAGGCGATCGGCTCGACAATGCGAGCAACCGATCTGGCAAACCAGCCGAGCCGGAATCGTGGACCGGAATCAAGCGATCGATACGCATCAGTCCAATGTGTTGCCGGCGTGCTCATTTCAAGCCTCCTTCATGATCGCGTTTTGCGATCTGCGTGGAGGGCTGAGCCCGAATGACTTCGACAATGGATGCTCGGCCACGATCAGCGATCAGTTTCACTGTCACTCCAAGCGGTAGTTTCTCTCGGAGTTGATTTGCAGTAACACGCTGATCGACGATTAAAACGCTTCGTTGATGACGAACGACAAAGTCTCGTAGTCCAGTATCACTGACACTACGAAAGTTGGTGACGTCAGATCGATTGAGATAAAATGGTACTCCCGAGAATTCATGGGCAATGGTGGCGATGGGTGGCTCGGAGTCGGTTGCGATTTGCAAATTCACAGGCGAATCGGGACCGAAGATCGTTTGCGAACGACTATAGGTGGGAACCGTCTGGTGCATCACCATCACGGCGAGCAAGAACGCGACACTGGCGGACGATGCCCAGGCCAATTTGGCTTGGCGTCGATCGTTGAACATCAGCAGCGTTGCCGCAAGTAATCCGGTCCACAAGATCGCCCACGCGTAGGTCATCGGTGAAAGCGGCGCCCCTGATACCGCGATGAAAAGGACGAACCCGATTCCGGCCGTGCAGGTGGCAACCGTCGCGCTGCGGGCTGACCAGAAACGCGCGAACCAATGTTCGGCGTGGTTTGGTGAGGATCGCAGAATTTGATCTAGGTAGTGCCCAATCATCAACGCCATCGCGGGAGCGGCCGGCAGCAAATAAGTCGGCAGTTTGCACTTCGATAGTGAAAAAAATACGAAGCACCACGCGCTCCACAGCAACAAAAAACCAACCGCCGGCGGTCGATTCGATCGTGACTCGGTGCTATGGCCGAACAGGAAGCGAGCGTAGGGAATCGTCAAGAACGACCAGGGGTGGCCTGCCACCAACAACACCGGCACGAAAAACCAAATCGGTTTGGCGTGAAATTCGCCTGCAAAGCGACGGACATTGTGTGTGTAGAAAAACTCTGTCAGAAAGTTGCCATCCTGCAGTGAAACGGCGATCAACCAAGGTGCTGCGATCGCCGCGACAGCGAGTCCGGAAATCATGTAGTGATAAAATCTGGGTTTTGCGTATGACTGCGAGAGCCACGCAAAGGCGAATACCGGCGGGAACCAGAGGACCATCGCGATCGGGCCTTTGGTTAAGAACCCCAGTCCACAAAAGATAGCCGACGCCATCCACCAACCCATTCTTATTCTTCCACTGCGAATTGATTCGTAGGCAGTGAAAAGCGATAGCGTTACGAACAGCGACAGCACACCATCGAGCAGCAAGTACCGGCTGGAGAACGCGAAACCAACCGAAAGCATCAAGACAACGCCACTAAGCAAGCCGATTCTCTTGCTAAAAATGCGAGACCCAAACCACATTGTGCTGGCAATCGTTGCCAGTGCAGCGAGTGCGGGAACAATTCGTGCCGACGTTTCGTTTACGCCGAACAATTGGAAACTGATTGCACACAGCCAATACAACAGCGGCGTCTTGTCGTAGTAGGTCTGGAAGTTCAGTTGTGGAAGCACCCAATTGCCAGTCGCCAACATCTCGCGAGGAATCTCGGCGTAGCGAGTTTCGTCACGATCAATCAGCGGGTAGCCGAGATTCGTCAATAGGAATATCGCTGCAACAAGTAGCAGTGCCAATCGGAGCCATCCCGCAGTGCGATCGGGCAACCAAGACGATGCATCTTTGTTTGTTGGCCCCCCCTGACCGGCCGTGAACGAATTAGACGAATTCGGAAACTGAACCGCGTTCCACCAGTATCGTGCCAGTCCGGTTAAGACACTGGGGATGTGTTGAACCGAAACGGTGCTGGTGCCGTCGGTTCGTGGCCGATGTGACACCCCAACTTCAACAACACTTAGCTCATGCTGCTTGGCCTGAGTTAGGATTTCGGAGTTGACGAGAAATCCGTTTCCCGAGATCGCCAGATTTCGAAGAGAGTCGCGGTGGAACATTTTGAGCGCACAATCGACGTCGCGAACGCCGGTGCGAAGCAGAATGCGGACCAATTGATTGTAGACTTTGGAATACAGGCACCGCAGGGCAGTGTCTTTTCGATCGATTCGATAGCCACATACAATGTCGTATCGCTCTGCGAGCAGTACAAACCGATCGAGTTCGGTCAAGTCGAACTGACAATCCGCATCGGTAAAGACCACCAAGTCCTTCTCCGCCGCCGCGAAGCCACTCCGCAAAGACGCCCCGTAGCCTTGATTCGGATTGTGCCGAATGAGACGTACCGACGCATTCTGCTGAGCAGCTTGCTCGACCAGCATCGCGGTATCGTCCGTGCTTCCGTCATCGACAACAATGATTTCGTAGTCGTTGGCAATTTCACGAAGTGCCGCGTCGGCTTCTTCGATCGCTCGTACAATTACCTCTTGCTCATTCCAAGCAGGCAAGACCAACGAAACGGCAATCTGGCCTAAGCGTGTTCCTGATTCTGGGTGCATCCATGCACTCCTGGGTTACGAAAATCGATAAATGTGTGGTTGGTTGTTGCGAGTTGGCCCCTCGTTCGGGCCGCACCGACTGCTCGCGGCTTGCAGCTACTAAGACCTTAGTCGATGAGGTGGACACTACGTTCTTGTTTCAATCCGACGCAACATCACTTATTATGCGATTAGTAGTTCGCGGCAAAACGGTAGAGAATAGCCTTTCGCTGACTGAGTAAAACGACACGGAAAGCTGATCTGTATCGGCAAGCAACCAGCAGAATCCAGCGGTAGCCATCGCGAACATCGTTTCGTCGATCCATGATGTACTGCGGAGTTTGCTTCCAGCTCCGCTGACGATTTGTTTCCAACCATCACCCGAATCAAGCATCTGCAAGTCGTGGTCGTGGCCGGAAATGTACAGGTCGACATGATGCTCAGCGAACAATGGCGGCAAGACACTGCTGATTTGGTCGGGCAACTCGTGCTGTCCGCCGGTCAACGCCGGATGATGGCCTATGACGATTCGGTAATCTGCGTCGCTGGTCGACAACGCATGGCGCACCCAAGCGATCTGTTCTTCCCCTTCGCGACTGCCTTGCACCAATTGGTTCGTGTCCAGGAAAACGCATTCAACGGTTGTATCCCCCGCGGTTTGGGTCGTCTTGAAATAGCGAGCAGGCATAGTCCAACGCTCACTGCGCTGGCTGTAAGCGACTTGCGCTTCCGCATTGCCGTGAACATCATGATTTCCGAGGCAAGCGTAAAAGGGGAAGTCAAAACGACGTTTAGTAAACAGTGATTCAAAATCACTATCGAATCTGTCGTCTTCGACGGAATCAACACCGTTTTCGTAGAAGTTGTCGCCCAACAAAAATGCTGCACCCGGTGACGACCAAGCGGCATGTTTTTGCATCGCATCCACGACACGCTTGCGTTGAATGGTGTCTTTGCCGGTATCGCCTACGATTAGAATGCTCAGCGATTGCTTCGCTTGCTCAGCTGTCGGTTCAACTCCGATATCGTACGCGCGTGAATTGCGCGTCGCTATAATCCATTGGTTGTGTGCGGCGACTCGGTAACCGACGTAACCGAGCGGTGCAATCATCGAGGTTAGAAACGCCCGACGCGTCCAGCGTCGTGAAGGCTTGGGCAAGAGATTCATTCCACTAATCCATTAGTAGTTCGGGTTGGGATGATTGAATGGGTTTATCAGTGACGATGGCTGGAAAGTAGATCGGGGATCAGTCGTCGTGCAACTCTTGGCCCAATTGCGAACGTTCGTCGAACAACTCGAAATCACGCGCGGAGAAACCAACGTCGTGCAGCACTTTTGCTGACCAACTTGGCCAGGGGGACCACTCGCTACGAGTCGACGCGGCTGCGTTGACAGGCAGCCACAGAAAATTGACCGCAATGATGATCGCGATCATGGTTGAGAACGCCATCATCGAGCGAAATGGGTTTACATAGGTCGCTTCACTCGCCAATTTCACCAATCGATTGCTGCGGCGAACCAGAGCGCTCTCTCGATTTCCGAATCCAAGCGTTCCCACTTCTGGTGCGCTACATGAAGAGCTCCGGCACCCTTCAGCAATCTTCACGACAGTCCTGAGGTAGCCCGAGACCGACCCGCCTTCGAGTGCGGCAACTTCGTCACAAAGAAACTCTCGTGTCAATTCAGCTCGTTGTGCCGCCCACCATACCAATGGATGAAACCAAAAGATCGTCGAACAGGTTCCTTGCAAGAAGAGTTGCATCGGATGCTGCGTCCGCAGATGCTCTAACTCATGCAACAAGACATGTCGGAGCGATGCCGTGTCTTCTTTCAGTAACTGCTGAGGTAACACGATCACCGGTCGGTGCAGTTGCCAACAAAATGGCCCAGCGATTCGATCGCACGCCATGATTTGCAGGTGTCTCAGCTGTCGATTTCCCATGATGAATCGCTTGTCAGCACCCTCGACATCGAGCGGAAGTGAATCCAATTGGCCGCTGCTTAGCGTTTGACAGTTGAGATCGAAAAATTTGAGAAGTACCCAGTAGCGGATACCCCGTCGCGCAAGCGAAACAACCGTCCCCGACAACCAAGAGATCACCAAGCCGGTCACGATCCATGCCTGCCACGTCATGATGCGAACGGTTGCCGCACCGGAGATCGACGGAAACGCTAAGATCCGGCGATGAGGAAGCAGCAACGCGACCGCGGTCAAGCCGAGTATCGCAACAAAACACATCGTCCAGAGACGACATTGCATTCGCGTGCTATTGGTCAGACGCTGAAGTGCGATTGTCCCCAACACGACAATCGAAATCTGTAGGCAGAGTGCCAGACCGACTTCAAAGACAAAGGCCGAGCTCATGACGATTCCTCGATTTTGGCAATTTCATCCTTCATCGCCTGAATGTCTTCGGGAGTCACGCCTTTCGAATTGACCATGCTCAGCACGAGCGATCGCGTCGATCCGCCGAAAAACTGATCGGCGAGCGCCTTCAAGCTACCCTCACGCGCCTGCTGACGTGAAATTAGTGGCGTGTACGTGTAAGCGCGACCAATTTTCTTGCCGCGATGGACGATCTTCTTGTCCTCCAAAATCCGCATCGTGGTGAGCACGGTCGTGTAAGCCAAGTCACGATCGATTGCATCCACGACATCGTTAACAGTGACGCATTCCTTCTCCCAAACGATATCCATGACTTCGGATTCGCATTTCGTCAGTTCGATTCGCCGACTCGCTTTCGCCATCAATGTTCTTCCTGTCAAATACGGAGCGAGACAAGGTTATTCGCTGGAATCTTCGGTTGGGCGTAAACGCGCCCAGCGGTGATATTCTCTGAGATCGACGTGCTCAGTCACGAATGTGACATGACCATCGCCCCACAAGAAATTTGCTCCGCCTGGGTGTCGACTGGAGAAGTCGCATTCGTCCGCATAGGGTTTGTTGATACCTTCCAGTGCAGAGCCAACGATTCGTTCCGCCGCATCTTCACCAAGCAGATGCGTGCCCAGCCAAGTAGAGGGTGTTTGCGCCATCGTTCGTTCGCCGACCAAGAATGTATGGCTTAGTCCACGTTGGAAATCGCGGAATCGAACTCGACCGTTTTCAACAAACGGACCATCGCCAACTGCATCGGGCGTTTCGTCGTCATAGGGCTCGATGGTTCCGAAGATTCCGACATAGTTTGCTGTCGGCAATTCCAAAAGTTCCGCTGGTGTCGTGGTACCACTTGCGAGTTTTGCTTCGACCTTGAATGTCACCAAGTCTTCATCGTCCGCGATGCCGTCATCGTAGTCCTCAAACAACATGAATGTTGGCTCCACGATGTCCGAGGGGCATAGCATCACTTCCAGTTGAATGCTTTGTGCGAAGTCGTGCCAAGGATCATCAAGACGCTTTTTCGCATCGACTCGTTCTGCCAGTCCGGGCTGCCCAAGATACGGCAAAAGCGTGACGGCCCAACCGACCGCCGTGGTTCGTGTTGGTTCGATACTCCAACCAGCAGGCAACGTTTTTGATACGTTATGGTGATTGTGCATCGCCAACCCCACTTCACGAAGATGGTCGACGCACTGCACACGCCGAACCGACTCGCGAGCGGCCCCAAGAGCTGGAAGCAAAAGTGCCGCGAGAATGCCGATGATCGAGATCGTGACCAGCAATTCCAGGACAGTCAGTCCGTGCCGGTTCTTGTCGTTCGTCGAGAAAGCTGGCTGAGGATCAGACATGCAACCCTCCCTGATTGAATGTGCGAGTGGCTAGTAGGAGGTGCGAATTCTACGGATCGGTTAGTTTTTTGGCAAGTTCGCTTTTCTCATCGTCGTCTCACGTTCCCCCCGTATCATTTCAACCATTCAATGAACCATCCTCCCACGGGAACAAGACCATGAAACGACTTTCCATGCTAACGCTATTGACTGTTTGCTTCGCCGCCACCGCTGTTTTGGCCATGAGGCCTGACGAAAAGGGCAGTTTGGGCGAGCCTGCCGCGACGATGATTAAGCTGACCGAGGCACCTGCGGCGGTTCAAGAGGCGATCGAAAAGGCTGCTGGTTCTGCTAGCATCAGCGAGATTGAGCAAGAATCTGACGATGGTTTGACGCTGTATGAGGCAGCCTGGAAAGTCGGCGATGTGGACCACGAAGTGGTCGTCAACGCTGCAGGCCACGTGATGGAAACCGAGATGGTCGTCGCCGGCGACGCAGTGCCCGCAGCAGTTCGTGCCACCGCAGCAAAGCATTTGCCCAAGGGGGCGAAGGCTGAATACGAGAAGAAAATGATCGTTCTCTACGAAGTCGAAGCCGTCGTCGATGGCAAGGAAGTCGAGTTCTTAGTTGATCCATCGGGTCGTGTGATGGAATTGGAAGCCGACGACGACCATGACCAGGAACATGAAGGCGATGATGATGACGACGATGATGACGACGACGACAAATAGACCTATTTCACGAGGAGATTGAACGTTGCGAGTTCTTGTTGTTGAAGATTACGAACCCATCCGCGAAGCCGTTGCGCAGGCACTGCGCGAAGACGGCTTCGCGGTTGATACGGCGATCGACGGCAAGAACGGTTTATGGATGGCACGAAGCAGTGAGCATGACGCAATCGTGCTCGACATCATGCTCCCGGAAATCGACGGCTTTGAACTCTTGAGTTCACTTCGATCAGACGACATCAACGTTCCAATATTGTTGCTCACCGCGCGTGACGGTATTGACGACCGAATTCGCGGACTCAATGGCGGTGCGGACGACTACCTCGTCAAGCCGTTTGCCGTTGCAGAATTAGTCGCTCGTGTCCATGCGCTCATCCGTCGTAGCTACGGCGATGCGGACTCTAAAATCGTCATTGGCGAAATCGCAATTGATACTGCCGCTCGCAATGTTCAACGCGATGGCAAGGCAATCGAATTAACAGCCCGAGAATTCGCGTTACTTGAATTGCTTGCACGAAAACGTGGCAAAGTCGTCAGCCGAACCGAAATTTGGAATAGCCTGTACGACTTCAGCAGCGAATCGACCAGCAACGTCGTGGACGTGTACATTGGCTACCTTCGCAAGAAGCTTGACCGGGGTGCTGTGGATTCGTTCATCAAGACACGCCGTGGACAGGGCTACATCATCGAAGGTAGCTCCGAATGAATCCTTCGCTCCACTCGCGGTTGGCGACCACCATTGGCTTCATGATGCTGATGCTGTTCGCCATTTCAGGTGTCGTTCTTGCCCTGCTGTTAGAGAACGCGTTGTGGAGTGAATTTGATGCCGCGCTGCGAAATCGATTGTTTTCTCTCACCCAGTTAGTCGAGCAAGACGCCGAGGGAGTTTCATTTGAGTGGGACGAAGCGTCACCCGCACTACCAACGATGTTCGTCGAAGGGGAGACGATCACGGCCTGGAAAGATACACAAGTTTTGAGCGTCTTTCCCCCTGACGCGACGACACTAGACAGGATCGACACTGCCGAAGCTGGAAAAGACATCCGGTTTGACGACCGACCACAGTTGCGAACAGCTCGCTTCTCGTTTGCCCCACGACTTGACGAGGAAGACGGCGCACTACCTTCGGATGCGGACGTTATCACGCTTGCCGTTGGGCAATCGACCAGCGTGATTGATATGACGATCGTTCGATTGCGATGGACGATTGTTGCGGTCGGTTTACTGGGAGCGATTTCGTCGATCGCGATCGCTTGGTTTGTCGTCGGCCACGGACTACGGCCGCTCGCTGACGTCACCAAACAGGTATCGCGACTGCGACCGGACAGCCTCGATCAACGGATTGCAATGGATGATTCCCTGCCTCGAGAATTGCATCCGTTACTGGAAACACTCAATGCACTGCTGGATCGGTTGGAGCAGGCGTTTGAACACGAACGATCATTTTCCGCCGACGTTGCGCACGAACTACGAACTCCACTGGCAGGTTTACGGGCCAAAACGGAGCTTGCAATCGCAAAACCAAGAACGGCCGACGAACACCAGCAAACACTGACACAATGTCACCGCATGATCCTGCAGACCAGCGCTATCGTGGAAAGCCTGCTGGCGACGGCCACGTCGTCGGGTGAGACCATGGTGTCAGGCGTCAATCCAGAGTCGGTGCTCCTCAAACTTGCAGAGGACATGGTTGCAGAAACGACTAAGCGGCAACTTAATTTCAAATTCAGAATACCGCAGTTCTTCGAACTGAAGTGCGACCCACGAACGGTCGAGATCATTCTTCGCAATTTGATGGAAAACGCGGTCGCCTACGCCGACTGCGAATCAGAAATCGACGTGATTGCCGAGCAGTCGCCTGTTGTGACAACTATTCGTATCGCGAATGCGGCAACCGGTTTTCCGGCAGAAGACATTTCGCAAGTTTTTGATCGCTTTTGGCGCCGAGACACCAGTCGCAGCGAAACGGGAAATCACAGTGGACTTGGCCTGTCGCTCTGCAAGCGATTGGTCGAATCAATGAATGGCACCATCGAAGCAACCTGCCAGCACGATGTGTTCACCGTAAACTTACGGCTGCCCAACGCCCAACTCACGAACGACAAACAAAGTTCAGCGAATATGCAGATGTTAAAACGGTCCGATTGTAGTGGCACGGCGGATCGTTGGGATACCGATGGTTGATCCGAAAGCAGGCGATTCCCAGGCAGATTATGCCGATGACACCGGAAATGTCGTAATGCCAGATTGCCAGATTGGAGGGAGTTGTTGTGATCCACCAAAGAATTCGTTCATCGAATGTGAATTCGCCTAGCCAATGGGCGTTTCGGCTTCTTCTTTGTCTCGCAATCACGCCTGGCTGCGCTAGCTACGAAAGGTACTGCCCAGTTGTAATTTCACCGTCGGCAGTCGAACATCAGTTGAGCTCTGTTCCCGAGCGGGTCGAGTCGATTCAACCGTGCGCACATCACGCCTCAGTGTTTGCCGAAGTCGGCGGTTTTTCGCTGGCTGATGGGGTGACCCCGGATGAGGCGGCATTTATTGCTGTTATGTCCAATCCAAGCCTGAGAACACTGCGTGATGACCGAGGCATTGCGAGGTCCCAGATCATCGAAGCCGGTATCCTCCCAAATCCGCAGTTCGCATACTCGTCTGATTCACCCTCATTTGGCAATACCGCCGGAGCAAGGACGGCAGACTCGGAGTCGTTGAGCTGGGACGTGTCCAAACTGAATCCTCGTGCCTCGCGGATTCGTTCGGCATCGCTGTCAGCAGACGCTGTCAATCTGGATATTGCTCGACAGGAATGGTTGATCGCTCAACAGGCTCGGCAAGCCGTGTACGACTTGGTGGCCCTGCGACAGCAGATCGACAAGTTGCAACAGGCAGAAAATGTCCTCGACCAGAATTTGAAACTCGTCGAAAAGGCGGAGCAGGAGGGTAATCTGACCCTCGTTGAGCTATCGGCAGCGACAAGCGCCAGCGCACTGCTGCGAACAACGGTCTTGGCGACTGTTCAGCTTGAGCGAGACCAGCAACTGCAATTGAAACGCGTGCTGGGGCTGCCGGCGGATGTTCCGCTGGACCTGCATCCGGGAATCACGTTACCGATCGATGGTGAACCGCCCGAAGACTACGAGTTGTTCTCCCTACTTGACTACCGATTTGACTTGCAGGCCCAACGCCGAGCCTTTGATGCGCAAGACCAGGCGTATCGCGCGGCCGTCGAGGCACAAGTGCCCGCCACGGTGGTCTCGGTGGCGCGAGCCCGTGACACTGGAAATGTCGGCACATGGGGAGCGGGCGTGGCAGTCGACATCCCGTTGTTTGATCGCAATCAGGGCAATGTCGCACTGCAGCGGGCGACACGCGATAAGATTTACGACCAGTACGTTCAATCGGTCTTTGAAGCCCGATCGGATGTGTCGATTGCGGTGACACGATTGCGGGTACTTGAGCAGCAGATCGACGCAACCCAACTCTCCGTCCAAAGCCAGAATCAGCTTGTGGAGTCCTACGAAAAACTCGTCGAGGAGGGTTCCGGCAATGTTCTGCTATACTACCAAGCGTTCAATGATCTCGCACAGAGCCGAGTCCAGCTCATCCAACTGCAACGCGATTTCATCGATGCATGGATTACCTTGGAAAACGCGGTTGGCGATCACATTCCCATGACACGTACCGAACCAGCCGAGGCGATTACACCTTTGGAAGAGGCTCTGCAACTTGAAATGCCGAGCGTGCCATCATCCGCGGACGATCAAACGCCAGAAACGAACAAAGCCCCAATGGATAATTCCGACGCGTCGAATGGCGTCAGTGCCTCACTGTTGTCGTTAGAGCGATCCAGCTTAGAAGTCCCGCGATGAAAACACTCTTCAAGACGATCATTCCTAATCTGCTGCTTATCGCGGTTCTTGTCGGGGGTGCCTACTTTGTCGGCCAACACCAAGGGCAGAAGAATGCGCTTGCGTCGGCACAACCACCTGGGGACTCAGCCAATTCCGCGAGTGCTGCCACGCCGACGGCGGCCGTCCGAACGGTTATCATTCGTCAGGGATCGATCGTTCAGCAGTTGGATGCCTTTGGCGTAGTGACACCGCAACTTGGCGAAACAAAGTTCGTCGCGGCACCGCTTGAGGTGAGAGTCAATCAGATTCTGGTTCGCTCCGGGCAACGGGTTTCAGCGGATCAAAAACTATTCAGCCTTGAACTCAGCCCAGCTCAAAAGATCGCATTGTCGGAGGCCAAGATCAACGCGGATACGGCGTCGGCAGAGTTGACGCAGGTGCAGCAGCGAAAGAGCGAACGGTTGGCGACTAATCAGGAACTTTCGCAGGCGCAGCAGACCGCTTCGATTGCACAGGCAAAATTCCAGCAAATGGAGCAGCAATCCAAAGAAGCGTTGTCGAAGAACTCGGCCGGTTTCGAGGGCGTCGTCAACAAGATCGACGCACAACCGGGCCAGATTGTTCCGGCTGGTTCCGCCATTGTCGAAGTCGTCACGCAAAAGGGAATCGAGGTTCAATTGGGCGTCGAAGCAGAAGACGTGCGACTGCTGAAAGAAGGCCAAGCGATTGATATTTCCGCCGTCTTGGATAACACCGTCACCGATGTCAAAGCGACCATCCGATTGGTTTCGGAAAGTATCGACCCGCAAACTCGACTGGCCAGCGTCTATGCGACGTTGCCCGACGACGCACCACTGCTGTTGGGACAATACGTCCGAGCCAGCGCCGAGGTCGATGTCAAGCAAGGATTGATTGTTCCACGTCAGGCGGTTTTGCCGAATGGTGTTACGTCTACGGTATTCACGATCGTCAATGGCAAGGCCGTCGCACACGAGGTTCAGGTCGGGATCGATAACGGTAAAGAAATCCAGATCGAATCAAAGGACCTCAAGGAGGGTATGCCGGTCATCACGGTGGGCAGTTCACAGGTCAGTGATGGCATGCAGGTGTCAATTGCACCTGAGTCGCCGCCCACTACCCCGACCGACCAATCCAGTGTGAAGGATGCAAACACACCATCCGGTCCGCCCAAACAGCAAGGCAATCAGCCGGGAGCAGCCCATTGAACGTCGTCGCATGGGCTCAGCATCACTACCGGTCATTACTTTTCCTGCTGCTGGCCTTTGTCGTCGGTGGTGTGGTCAGCGGATTGGGATTGCCGGTGGCGCTGCTTCCGCATGTCAATTTCCCCCGCATCCAAACCAGCCTCGATGCCGGTGATCGTCCCGCCGAACGGATGGTAACTGAGGTGACGTATCCGGTCGAGGAGGCGCTGCGTTCGATCCCCGGCGTTCGTGGTGTTCGATCGACGACGAGTCGAGGCAGTGCCGAGGTCTCCGTCAATTTCGATTGGGGCGAGGACATGACCTCGGCCAAGTTGCAGGTCGAATCGCAGATCAATCGACTGTTGCCCAGCTTGCCTCCGGGAACGGTTTTCGATGTGCGCCGCATGGACCCGACTGTCTTTCCGGTCATCGCCTACAGTTTGACCAGCAACTCGTTGACTCAGTCCGAACTGTACGATCTGGCACAGTATCAGCTTCGCCCCAAACTGTCGGCAATCACTGGCGTGGCTCAGATTGTCGTTCAGGGCGGACAGGTACAGGAATATCAAGTCATCGTCGATCCGGACAAACTTCGTACGTTTGGAATCACTATCAACGATGTCGCGACTGCACTCTCGGCAAGCAACGTGTTGCAAGCTGTTGGTCGACTGGAGGATCACGACAAGCTGTACCTGTTGGTAAGCGACACTCGCTTTCAAACTGCGGATCAAATTAGCGAATCGTTGCTGCGTTCCAGTCCGACGGGCGTCGTAACGCTGGGGGACGTTGCAACCGTCGTCGATGCTGCCGAACCGCAATACACTCGCGTTACCGCCGATGGGACCGACGCTGTCTTGGTGCTGGTTTTCCAACAACCTGGTGGCAACACTGTTCAAGTCGCGGGAGATGTCCGGAAATTACTAGGGATGAAGGGCGTTGTGCCGACCGGTGTGAAACTGGCCAACTGGTACGACCAAAGCGAACTGATCGTGCATTCCGCGACAAGCGTTCGCGACGCCGTTTTGATTGGAGTCGGATTGGCTGCTGTGGTGCTGTTGATCTTTCTCCGTAATTGGACCATCACGCTCATCGCCATCATCGTCGTACCCAGTGTGCTGGCTGTCACGGTAATGCTGTTGTCGCTGTTGGGAATGAGTTTTAACATCATGACGTTGGGCGGCATGGCGGCTGCGGTGGGACTGATCATCGACGATGCCATCGTCATGATCGAACACCTCGCGCGGCGTTTGCATGTGCGTGACGACGGTGAAAGTGATATCAAGAATCGGATCAGTCGGGCGGCGACGGAGTTCACTCGACCATTGTTGGGGTCGTCTCTGTCGACCATCATCATTTTCCTGCCGCTCGCATTTCTGTCGGGAGTGACTGGCGCGTTCTTCAAGGCGTTGTCTGTCACGATGGCCTCCAGTTTGGTCGTCTCCTTCCTGATCGCATACCTGATCCTGCCCGTTCTTGCTGGTCGCGCGTTTCGAGGGGTCAACGAAGAAGAAACACCCGGCACTTTCGCTCAGTTCACTGACAACGCCTATCGCGGACTGATGCGACTCGTACTGGCCGCTCCGTGGATCGTTGTCCTGTTGGCGATCCCGATTCTCGTGGGCGGATACTTTGCACAACGGAACGTGGGTTCCGGATTCATGCCCACGATGGACGAAGGCGGTTTCATTCTGGACTACGTCGCACCGCCGGGGACCAGTCTGGCGGAAACAGACCGACGTCTGCGGCAAGTCGAAAAAATTCTGCTTGAGACACCGGAAGTCGATACTTATTCGCGGAGAACCGGTCTGCAGCTTGGGGGCGGCTTGAGCGAGGCCAGCAATGGCGATTTCTTCGTTCGGTTAAAACCACAGCCCCGACGCCCCATCGAAGAGGTCACGACCGAGGTGCGTGACAAAATTGACCAATCTGTACCGGGATTGACGGTCGAAACTGCGCAATTGATGGAAGACCTGATTGGCGATCTGACGGCCGTTCCTCAACCGATCGAAGTTCAACTGTATGCCGATGACGAACAGCTGTTGCAGCAGACAGCGGTCAAAGTGGCTGCGGAGATCGAGAAGATCAGTGGCGTCGTCGAAGTGAAGGATGGGATTGTGTTGGCCGGTGACGCGTTGCAGGTCGAGGTCGATCGCGCCAAAGCACAGTTGGAAGGGATGGACCCGGACATGATCACTCGTCAGATCAGCGATAGCATGACGGGCGTGATTACCACACAAATCCAACGCAATCCAAAATTGATTGGTGTTCGCGTGTGGTTGCCTCCGTCGGCGAGGAAGACAACGGCCGACCTGCAAAACCTGACACTCCGAGCACCGGACGGACATCTATTCCCGATGCACCGAGTCGCCACAATCCAAACGGTGATCGGTCAGCCGGAAATCACTCGTGACAACTTGAAACGCATGATCGCTGTCACGGGGCGAATCAGCGGACGTGATATGGGCTCCACGGTAAATGATGTGAAAGCGAAACTCGACTCGTCGGGGGTATTGCCAAGTGGTGTCAGTTATCAACTCGGCGGATTGTACCAGCAACAACAAATTGCATTTCGTGGGCTGCTGATTGTCATCATTTCTTCGGTTTCGCTCGTATTCTTATTGCTTTTGTTCCTCTATGAAAGCCTACGGATGGCGGCAGTGATGTTGAGTACAACGCTGCTGGCGGTCACAGCGGTTTTTGGTGGCCTGTGGTTGACCGGGACCGAACTGAACATCAGCGCCATCATGGGCATGACCATGGTCGTGGGGATTGTCACCGAAGTCAGTATTTTCTTCATGTCCGAATACCGTGAACTGTCCACAGAGCTACCGCGACGCGAACGTTTGATCACGGCAGGTGCAAATCGCTTCCGCGCAATTTTAATGACGACATTGGCTGCCATCCTCGCACTGCTCCCACTGGCGATGGCAATTGGAGAAGGTTCCGCAATGCAACAGCCACTGGCGATCGCCATCGTTTCAGGCTTAGTTGTCCAACTCCCGCTCGTCTTGGTCCTGATGCCGTCGATGCTGGCAACGTTGAAACTCGATTGAATGCAATTTCGTCGATAAACTTGGTTGCAACAGTTTGACGCGAAGTTGATGGCGATTCTGGGCCAAATATTCTCGGGCGGGGAATAATGCCCCAACCCGGTTTGCGAAACCAACGGAAACCGGGAGAAGTCGATTACGGCCCGATAGGTGCATTGCAGTGTTGGACTGCTAGTTAATGCGCGTTCTCATCGGATTCTCATCGTCCATCGGTAGAATGATGAATGGCTGGCAATAGTGCTGAGCCTATGAATGGACGGAATTGCAATGAAACTCATGACCCGTAACGGGATTCGCCGGATCGCCTTCGAGCGACTCGAACGTCGCGACCTGCTGACCGCCGACGCGTTTGCGGATATCGAGTTCGATTTTGATTCGGAGGTGCACGAATCGTCAGTAGATGGCTATGTTGCACTGAATGAGGACGGCGATCGGGAATATCGCGACGACGACCGGGCCGATCACGACCATAGCTCCGGCGATCATGAAACTGACGACGACGATTTTGATGACGACCACAATCCCGTCGTTTCGTTTTCGCCGCTGGTACAACCGCAGACAACCACGGTCCAACCAACGACGAGTCTGAATCCGGCGGATTCGTTCTTCGACAATGGGTTCGACCGAGGAAACGAAACAACATCGGCTGAGGGCGAGTCGGCGTCGCCCGATTCGGAAGACTCGGCATCATCGACCGAACAAAATCTTGCTCCGACGGTGCTGGACGAAGGAGAAGACACTGCAGGAAACGGGAACGCCCCAATTCCCGCTGACGCGGCTGCGACGGTTGTGGCAGACAAGCCGCCAGCGGACTCCCGCGATTCCCATGACCAAGCAGTTCCAGATGCAAATTCCGATCCCGGAGATCCCGGAGATTCTGAAAGCACCAGCGGCGATCACGAGTCGCAGGCTTTTCCGGAGGTGAACGAATTGGGTGCCGCGACGGAGTCCTCTCCGTCAAAGTCGGTCGAATCGATTGATCCGATCGCTGCATCGGTGCAGAACGCGGTCGCCGACGAAAGCCAAGTCGCGGAGACTACGCCGAAGGGTTTCGCTACTGACCTGGTGGCTCGTGTCTTTCGCGGGGGATCACTCGCGATGGCGAGTTTGCCAACCGATTTTGAAGCAATCGACCGAGTGATGAACCAATTGCTCGATGAAATCGTCGCGGATGGAGGAGGAGACGGAGTTGAAGTTTTTAAAGCGAACCTGGCAACGGTGGCCATGTCAGCGACGATTGGCGTGATCGCAGTCGAATTGGTGCGACGACGTGGGAAGCTGATGCGGCGAGACGGTGCGGATGATGATGCACTCGTTTGGATGTTTCCTGAAATTTCTGGACTGCCCGGAGCAGGGTCATGAGCATGTCACCAACGAAAACGAGTGATTCTCCCGCAGACGACGATGACGCTGTATTGGACGACGACACCTTGATGATGGAGTTACTCGGCCGTCTTAATGGCGGTGACGCAATTGCCACCGAAGAAGTCTTTGTGCGTTTTGAGCCATACTTGCGAATGATCGTGCGGCGTCAAATTTCGGGCCGATTGAATGCGAAGTTTGATTCGTCGGATATTGTTCAGTCCATTTGGGCCGACCTGTTGATTGGGTTCCGCAATGGACGTTGGCGTTTTGATGATGGGAAGCACTTGCGAGCGTTCCTGGCCAAGGCGACTCAAAATCGCTTCTTGGACCGTGTCCGTCGCCAACAGGGAGCGTTGCATCACGAACGGACTTTGACTCGTGTGGACGAAGAGCAATTGACGCCTGCAGATCCTTCGCGACCGAGCACGCAAGCCCATTTGAATGAGCTTTGGAGCAACTTGCTGCACGCGTGTTCGCCGCAGCATCGACAGATTCTTGAAATGAAACGGCATGGAAAATCATTGGCCGAGATTGCTGCTGCAACAGGCTTCCACGAAAGCAGTGTTCGTCGAATTTTGTACGACCTCGCGAGAGACTACGCGTCAAGTCGCGAATCACAGCAGTAGACGCTCCGACCGGACGCGACGCGGCGGATCAATTTCAAACAACGCTTTTCGGAGTAACCGATTGTCTTCCTCCAGCATCGCGAAAGAGCCGAAATACGTTTCGCGGCAGTCGCGTGCGATTGATCCGCTGGCGGCAACGCTGGTCCAAGAGCTGAACGCTGCGTGGCAAGACGATCATCTCTTTCGCGCTGAGACTCTGCTTCGTCAACACGCTCTGGACGGCGACAACGCTCGCATCGTGATTCCGTTGGTTTATGAAGAGGTCTGTTTGCGAGAGCAAGCCGGCCAGGCGGTGGATCAAGCCGAGTTGAAGCACCGGTTTCCCGGCTTGGTCACCGAATTGGAGTTGTTGTTCGATTGTCATCGATTGCTGGCCTTCCCCGAGGATTCGGTCAAGTATCCTGAAGTCGGCCAGCGGATCGGCGAGTTCGATTTGGTCGCCGAGTTGGGCCGAGGTGCAGTGGGACGGGTGTTCTTGGCAACACAGCCAGTGCTATCGGACCGGCCCGTCGTGCTGAAAATCACCGCTGACGAAGGCGTTGAGCACTTGTCGTTGGCAAGGTTGCAGCACACTGGGATTGTGCCGGTCTACGGCGTGCAAGAGTTTCCGCAGCAGCGACTGCGTGTGTTGTGTATGCCGTACCTTGGCGGCGTAACACTTCGTCATTTGCTCGCGCAAATACGCTCAATTCCGATCGCGCGACGCACCGGAGAAGATATCGTTGAAGTGCTGCGCCAGTACGAGCAGGACGAACCGATCGACTTGGACGCGGCTCGATTTCAAGGACCAGCGTTGCAGTTTTTGTCGCGGGCGACGTATCAACAAGCCGTTTGTTGGATTGGCGCTTGTTTGGCTGACGCGTTGCATTACGCGCATCAGCGTGGTCTGTGGCACTTGGACGTCAAGCCATCGAATGTTTTGTTGACCAGTGATGGGCAACCAATGTTGCTCGATTTTCACTTGGCGAAAAAGTCGAGTGAGTCGATTTCCGGACCTTTGGATTCGATCGGCGGCACCGATGGCTACATGTCGCCGGAACAGCAGGTGTGTCTGGATAACATTTGCGCCGGGCGAGTATCGACGGACGACATGGCAATCCGAACCGTCGACCAGCGATCCGACCTGTTTTCGCTTGGAGTGCTGTTGTACGAGCTATTGGGTGGAGTCGTCGCTTCTGATGCAACGGACGCGACTACAACTGCGTCCATTCGCTCAAATGACGAAGCTTGGACATCCGGGCGAATTGCCGTTGACCGTCGCTTGCGTCGGATCGTCGAGCGTTGTTTGCAATCCGAACCCGAAAGACGTTACGCCGATGCCCAGACTCTAGCCAATGAATTGCGTGAATGTCTTGCCAAGACCGGTAAATCCGCCGGCCTTCCGCGGTCAAAGAAACGCCAACTGCACGTTGGACGCTGGGCACTTGGATTGGCGGGAGTGTTCGTCTTGGGCGCGATCACGGTCTGGATGACGGCACGAGCATCCGTCAACCGCGCCACAGACTCTCTCAATCACGCACGTCAACTGACACGGCACAATGCGTTTTCAGATGCAGTTGCGACGTTGCAACTTGGCCTCCAAGAGATCGATTGGGTGCCGTTTCAGGACAAACTAAAGCGTTCGCTGGACGTCGATTTGCGTTCGGTCAACTTCAGCATCTCTGCGGACCGGTTACACCAAGTAATCGAACAACTTCGCCTCCTCGACGGGCCACGCCCTTTGCCGGGACATCAACTCCGTCAGATTGACACGCTGTGCGCGGAACTGTGGGGTCAGCGTGAGCGTTTTGTCAGCGGAATGGCGGTCCGATCGAACAATCAGACGTCCAAACAAGTTCGCTCGGACCTGAACGAACTAGCGATTCTGTGGACGAACCAGCGCGAACGATTGGCTCCACCAGGCGATGAGGAATCGACACTCCGCGAAGCGTTGACAACGCTACAGGAGGCTGAGCGAATGACGGGATTGAGCGCGGGGCTGTGCGGCGAACTCCATTACGTCGCCGTCAAACTTGGAATGACGAACGTAGCGGAGCAATATGCAAAGAAGCTAGATGCGTTGCAGCCTACGTCAGCTCGGGAGCATTATTCACTCGGACGCGTGCTGCTGAAGTCGAATCAGTTGAAGGTAGCGGAAGAGCAATTTCGGATTGCCGTTGAAATTTCGCCAGGAGACTTTTGGGCGAACTTTTACCGAGGCGTGGCGGCGTATCGACAAGAACATTTCCGAGAGGCCATCGAATCATTCGGCATTTGCATTGCGTTGTCACCACGCCGAGCCGAGGTCTATTTTGATCGAGCGATGGCGAGGTCCGCACTCGGACAGGAGGCACTTGCTGAGGTGGATTTCAATGATGCAAAAAAACTTGACCCGACTTTGTTGCGCCCGTAAACATCGTTCCGAAGACCTTGGAGAAATTTTGCGCGCGCTTTTTAACACAATCTACGTTTCAATCTTTACATGTCCGTTCTGTCGCCACATCCTCTCTGCTTGATTGATATGTCAATTGATTCGAGTCTACTTGCCACGCGAATCCAGTCTTCATTGAGACGAAATGGTTTTCCAAACATCATCGCGACGGTCTCGAATGGAAACCACGTTCAGTTGTCGGGTGAAGTAAGTGACCCCGATGAACGCTCGCTGGCCACTGCGATCGCCAGGACAACTGCCGGAGTCGGGACCCTCAGCGTCGTAATCACCACCCGCTGAGCAAAGCTCCAGCTTACCTCACGATATCATTTTCATGAGGCCGTCGGACTCGATAGCCGCCGGGGAAGATTTTCCCTCCCGGCGATGCGATTGCATCGCCAAATCGCATTCCTTCTCCGGTCCCGAGAGGCCGATCAGGCGAACCGACTCTCTCGGTTTTCGCAGTGAGCGAAGCACCGGTTTCTCGGCGGATCGAGTCGCATTTCTGTAATTCGCGCGCGCTTCGTACCGCCCCCTGCGTTTTCTCTTGTATGGACGCTGCGTCAAACAGAAATTCGACGCTAGCGTGCCTGGGGGTTTAGGGAACCACCTCCGCTAGACAAGCAAGACGCAACACGGATCACTTTTCAACCTCAAGCAGGCTACGAACATGTCCCGCTACCTCTTCCTCGCGATCGCCGCGACCGTCTGGCTTCCTCAGCTCGCCAGTGCAGGCGACTACGATTCGTCCAGTGTGAAAACGCAGTGGAATGACAAGGACGGCCAACCTCTGCCAGGCCAAATGGAGATGGTCGATTTTGGTTCGATGCCTTTGACGCTCACCCAACGAAGAGGAACGTTGTTTGTCAACAGTATTCCCGAAAGCAAGGTTAGCAAAGCCAATCTGGAGATCGTCGAAGCGGTTACCGGTGCGAACCGAGACACGATTGTCGATCAGCTCTTGAAGCAGCGTGGTCGGCCTGCACGGATGCAGGTCGACATTGCCGTGCTTCGTCAAATTGGCAACGGCCAGCTCATTCGCATGCCTGTCGCAATGCTTGATCCCGCCGGCCAACTCGCTGCGAGGCGATTGGGGCAGCAAATCCTTGAACAGAAGCGCCTGCAAGCACAACTGGTGATGGCTCAGCGTCGACGTCTGGCTACCGCGATGGGGACGATTCCGACCGGTACAAACTCCAGTGCCGCTGATTTTGAACAGGAAGGCGAGTTCGAGGGGCAATTTGGTGACCAGGACGGTCCCGATGGCCCCGAGCTTTCCGGTGGCAAAGAAGACTAGCCCTGAACACATTCAAGCGATCTGTAAACCAACCTCCAACGACTCTTCCCCCCCTTTCAATCGAAGACAATTACTATGTCAAAGAAACCAACTCGCCGTCGTCGCAAACGCAGCCTGCAATTTGAAGCCATGGAAGGACGTCGCCTGTTGGCGGGCGATGTCTGTTTTCAGAACGTCGACATGCCTGCGGATGTTAACAATGACAACCGTGTGTCGGCGATCGACGCATTGGCAATCATCAATCACTTGAGTCGCTCAGGTAGCGGCAATGCCGCCGGCGAGAGTGTGGCCAATCTTACCGAAGGTTCGGTTGCCCCTGTTGCACCGTCCAGCTACATGGATGTCAATGGTGACAACCTTGTTTCGGCGAGTGATGCGTTGGGTGTCATCAATGCATTGAGTCGATCAGCAACGGCGACGCCCGACGCCAAAGACGCGTCACCAGTTGATGTTACTCCAACTGCTGACCCCGTTGATCCGAATGCGCCAATCGATCCTGCAACACCCACCGATCCCGCCGACCCCGTAACGCCTGGTTCCGAAGTTGAACAGGAAGGCGAACACGAAGGTCAACACGGTGACCAGAACGAAACCGATGACGCTTCGGAAGCGGGCGAGACGGAATCGAATGAAACAGAATTCGTCGCGACCTTAGCTGGCGCGGGCACTGAGAGCGCGATCATCAAGTTTGAATCAGAAGCAAAGACCAGTGGAACAACGAGTGAACTTGATGTCTCGGTCCGAGGTATGGCACCGAGCACATCGGTCGACGTGATCGTCGCTGGCGTCACGGTCGGGCAACTCACTACCGATGCCAGTGGCAACGGTTCGCTAGAACTTTCCAGCAATGCGGATGACGTGAACGACATTCCATTGCCGGCGAACTTCCCTGTTGTCACTGCGGGCACGACCGTCCAAGTTGGTACGCTCTCGGGCACATTCGCGCTCGAGGGACCGGAGACGCCGGTTGATCCTGTGACGCCAACCGCCCCAGTCGATCCAACAACGCCCGTGGACCCTGCGACACCGGTCGACCCAGGCACTCCAGCAGTCATCAAGGATGCGCCACCGCTGAATATCAATCCCGTGACTCCGACTGATCCGGTTGAGCCAATCGTTGTGAATCCCGTCGACCCGGTCACACCAACCGATCCAGTTGACCCCGCTGTCACGCCGACAGACACCGCCGATCCAACGACTCCGGTCAGCGATCCTGTCGACAATGACGACGCCGACGTGGATTCTGAAGTCGAATCCGACGATGATCATGACGACCTCGACGAATCGGAAGCAGGTGAAACCGAGACCGAGATCGTTGCCAACCTGACTGGCGTGGGAAATGACACGGCGAAGGTCGAATTCGAGACTGAAACCGAACGAGGCGTGACGCAAAACGAACTGGAAGTGTCTGTGCGCAACTTTGCAGCAAACGTCACCGTGGACGTCACCATTGGTGGTGTCGTCATCGGCCAGATCACGACCGATGCCAACGGCCGTGGTGAGCTGGAATTCACGAGCGCCGCGGACGAACCTGGCGACCTGCCGCTTCCAGCGAACCTGCCGTTGATCGAAGCAGGCGTCACCGTGCAAGTCGGCACGCTGACCGGCGCCTTCGTTGCACGCACCGCATAACGCGGCATTCAAATGTTACACTCCCGCTTTCGGGAGTGTTGAGCAAAGCCGTGCTGGACTGATTGAATTCACTCGCTCTTCTGGAGAGCCAGTCTTTCAGGGCCGGAGAGTGCGTGCATAACGCTCACCGGCCGCTCCTCCGATCCCTTTCTGAGATGGCTAAAGAGTGAAGAAAGCTAGAGTCTCGGGAAACACCGATGAACAACACAAACATACGAAGGAAACGCAAAACAAAACGTATCGCGTTTGAGTCGCTTGAATCGCGCCAGTTGATGAGCGCCGATCTGGGGATAGCCGTTGATGCAGTTTTCGCCGACACCGCTTCCATCGAGTCCTCTACCAATCTGCTGGCCGACGACCGCTACGAGAACAACGATCGTTGGAACCAGGCTCGATCTATCGGAACACTCAGTCAATCAATCGCGATCACCGATCTTGTGATGGCCGACCAAGCCGACTGGTACCAGTTTCGCATCAACCGCCCCGCCACGTCCGATGCCAACGTGAGCCTTCAATTTCAACACAGTCAAGGTGATTTAGACTTCGCGGTCTACGATGAAGCACTCAGGTTGATTGGCTACTCCAATTCGACCTCCGACTCTGAACAAGTTTCTTTGGCCGACGCGGGTGCAGGAAACTACTACGTTTACGTCTACGGATATTCTGGTGCGAAGAATCCGAACTATACACTTACCGTTTCGCCCGGACAGGGCGTGACGGACGATCGTTTCGAGCCCAACAATTCCTACGTACAAGCCGCCAACCTCGGCAGCATCCGTGCGGCGCATACTGAATCCAATCTCGTCATGGCGGACGCCGTTGACTGGTATCGCTTTAGCCTCAGTCGAGCCGGAACGACGAACAGTTACGTCGGCATTGACTTTCAAAATGCTCGAGGCGACCTCGACATCGTGGTCTACGACGCCAGTGGACGGCGTGTCGGAATCTCCAACGGAGTCGGCAACAGCGAGCAAGTCTCGTTGGCCGGAAGCTCCGCCGGAACCTACACCATCGGCGTCTACGGGTATCGCGGTGCAACGAACCCGAGTTACACGTTGACCATAAACCCCGGTGACGTCGTTCCTACACCGTCACCTTCGGTGCCAGTCGCGTCCGCGTTTCAGATCGACATGAATCTGCGAAACCTGACGTCCAGTCAGCAAGCGATCTTCCGTAACGCCGCCGCTCGATGGCAGCAGGTCATCGTCGGCGACTTGCCCAACACCATTTACCAGGGCCGATCGGTGGATGACGTTTTGATCGATGTCGCGGCAACTTCGATTGACGGTCCGGGCGGAACGCTGGGTGGTGCGTCGGCCGATCGACTGCGTCCTGGTAGCCTTCTGCCGTATCATGGAACGATTCAGTTCGACACAGCCGATCTCGCTGTGCTGGAATCCAATGGAACGCTCGCCGACGTGGCCCTACACGAAATCGGTCATGTGTTGGGAGTCGGCACGATCTGGCAACAACGGGGTTTGGTTACCAATCTTGATACCAACAATCCAATCTTTGTCGGCGTTCAAGCTACCGCCCAGTACAACGCGATCACCGGACTCGCAGCCGCCGGAGTGCCGGTCGCCAACACAGGCGGCCCAGGCACGAGAGGCGGGCATTGGCGTGAATCTGTGTTCACGACAGAACTGATGACCGGATACATCGGGCCTGGTGCAGCGTTGCCGCTCAGTTCCATCACCGTTGCCTCGCTCGCCGATCTTGGATACCAAGTCAACATGAGCGCGGCCGACGCCTATCGAAACGGATAACAACCAATCTCCTCAATGATCGATGAAAGGCAGTCCTATGCAATGGGTACACACAATCGCCGTGCTCGGCTCGGGCGCGACGGCACGTAAAGTCGTTGATGTCGCGATCGAATGTCGTTACGCGGTGAAGGTACTCACGTCCGAAGGAGTCAAATGGCCTAAGTCGCCGCAGGTGACCGAATTGAAGGGCAGTCTCCTCGAAGCAAAAAGTATTGACAGCTTAGTCGCCGGTTGTACGGCTGTTATCAACTGCTTCGGCAGTGCACTGCGGACCGAAAAGCCGCCCGCACCGATGGCCTGCACGACCGTGACCCGTTTGGTCATTGCCGCAATGCGACGACACCATATTCCACGGTACATCGTTGTTTCGCAGCCATCGGTCGCTCTGCCGAACGAACAAAAGTTCCACTTCAACGGTCTGCTGACGAGTTGCCTCTATCGCCTCCGATATCGGAGTCAGCGAAAAGACCGGCTAGCCGAAGCATCAATGATCCATGACAGCCACTTACAGTGGACGCTCGTTCGATGTCCCGCCATCAAGCAACTTGCCAACTCAGGAACGGTCAAGGTCAATCGTCACGCACCGAACGGGCTAAGTGTCAGCATCGATCGACTAGCAAGGTTCCTGATCCACCAAATCGACTCGAACACCTATTTGCAATCCGGAATCTTCGTCTCGAGCCTTTCAACGCCAAGCTATCTGCGTCAACGTTCGCACGCAACCAAGATATGATTCCGTAACTTACCAACAGCTTGATAACCAGGCACTCGCTGTGAAGCAAACGGCCGAATCCAACACCGAAATGATTCCAATGACTCGCCGCGAGTTCGACGAAGTCATCGATCTCTGCATCGTCATGCACTGAAAAACAGCCCAAGATCAATCGATTCGATTTCACGATTGTTCTAAAGACCAGCGACTCCGAACAAACGCCCAACAAGCGCGGTCGCTGCCATCGCGAGAATTCCCCAAAACGTGACGCGAATGGCGCCGACGTGCATTCTTGATCCTCCTATCCACGACGCGGTCGCGCCCAGTGCGGCCAACAGCAGGACAGTCACTCCAAACACCACCCATACAAGACCACCCGAGGGACTCACGAGCACAACGATAATGGGTACGATCGCACCAACCGCAAAGCTCGCTGCCGACGCTAGGGCAGCCTGAATCGGGCGAGCCGTGATGGTTTCCGAGATTCCGATCTCGTCGCGAGCATGGGTGCCCAACGCATCATGCTCGCTCAGTTGCACGGCAACCTGCCGCGCGAGATTTGCATCGAGCCCTCGTTGGACATAGATTTGCGTTAACTCGTCGAGTTCACGCTCGGGATTCTTTTCCAGTTCTCCTCGTTCCTTATCCAAGTCAGCTGATTCGGTATCAGCTTGCGAGCTGACCGAAACATACTCGCCCGCCGCCATCGACATCGCACCTGCGACCATTCCCGCCACGCCAGCCAGCACAATACTCGATCGCGACGCGTCCGCGGCGGCAACGCCAACAATCAGGCTAGCTGTCGAAACGATCCCATCGTTCGCTCCGAGCACGGCTGCTCGCAACCACCCCACACGATCAGAGCGATGATGTTCGGTGTGTTCATACTTCGATTCGATCATTTGGATTCACTGTACGCTGGCCAATAGGCTGCCCACAAAGTTTGCGGCGAATATTATAGCTGACTGCCGGTACAAGTATACGGGAGGTTCAAGAAAGCACGGGACTTTCACTCTCCAGCAATCAATGCGAGCGACAAAACGAAAATCACCAACCGGCGACAAACCGATTGGCGAACGTCTTCAAAAGTTTGGAACACGTGATTGTTAGTGGCGACCGCCGACGCCGAGCACGTGGAATCGACCGATGTCCAAGTGAATTCCGCCACGCGCTCCATGGTTGCGTGGTGTGTAGTTGCTCGGTGCGTAACCGCTTCGGTATCCGGGAGCGACTCCATACGAACCGCCGCCGTAACCGTAATTGGGCGCGTGCGATTGGATTGGTCCACGGGAGTATCCGCTACTGTAGCCACCACGATACGCGCTGCCATAGCCACCTTGACCGTAAGCCGAGCACCCGCTTCCGCCGAATTGCTGTCCCGCTTGTCCGTATCCGCCATAGCCGGCGCCATAGCGACCGTTGAAATGATCTGCGGAAGCATCGGACGCAAACGCGAAGCAGCCAATTGCTACCGCAGTGACCATCAAAGAGTGAATCCGTTTCATAATTCGTTCCATTTGGGAGGAGAGGTTTCAGCGGAAGATGTCCGCTGACATTCCTCATCAGTTGCACAGCCCGTGCCAAAGCCCAAATCACGCGAAAAGGATCGCAATCATCAGCACGACCGTTCAATATGAGTGCGCTACTGTCGTCGTTGTGATGCGTCGGGCGAGTTTCACGCATTCGCATGCGTAGCAGCCATCACGGACGCGATCGCTCGACTGCGTCATTAACAACTCCGCTCCGCCGTGCGCTCTTCAGCGGGTTGCCCCAATTCTTTGTGTGCAGACAATTACGGCATTCGCCAATGCGGTAGCGGCGAATGGTATTCATTGAGTTTGGTTGGCGGTGCGACGTGGCACCGGCGAAAAGCACTACGTAGAGAACACATCACTGTTGTTGGAACTCCCACAGACGATAAGGCAAGGCAAGCATCCTGGTGGGCAGTCATGAATTTGCAGACAGGCATGATCCGAAATCCTAAGCGGTTCGACTTCTATTCAAATCTGCGTCCGATTCGCCACTAAGATTGCGACCGGCATCGTGAACAGGTCGAATCGCTCGTTCTTGGTTAGCGTGAATCCTGATTCGGTGACCAATCGTTCGGCGTCGATGGGTTGGCAGTCGACGATGTGAGGAAAATGGGTATGCATCCATTTGTACGTTTTCTCCAAAGGGCTTTCGCCTTCTCCGTCGCGCACCGTTGCCATGCTGACGACTCCTAGTCGGCCAGTTGGTTTCAGGACTCGGCGGATTTCCGTAAGGACGGCGGGGATGTCGGCAATCGGAAATAGTTCCAGCGTGAAGCTGAGCGTGACGACATCGAAGATTTTGTCTCCCATGGGTAGTGGTGGTGCCTCGCTGACGAGTAGCTCAACGCGATCGGCGCAGCTGGATTCGTTCACTCGTTTCTGTGAGACTTGCTGCATTCCTGAGGAAATGTCGATGCCAGTGACGTGACCGGTATCGCCGACCGATTCGGCCAGAGCCACAATCGAATGTCCAGTGCCGTAACCGATTTCCAGCACCGATTCGCCCGATCCGACGGCGAGCAATTCCAACCCACGTTCTCGGGCCTTGTGTTCGCCCCCGTCGGCGATCGTGTCGTAAACGTGGCTGATTCGATCATAGAATCGGCGGGTGAGGCTTTCGTTGTTCTTCGGTTGCATTTGTTTCTCACTCGGTAATGGCTGTGTCTTCAATGACTCGCCCGACCATGAACAGCACGACGCCGGCCATGATGAGTCGGAACCCGACGAGCAAAGCGATGATAAATGCTGCATCATCTGGCACAATGGCGACAATGATGATTCCAAACACAATCCCGATGATGCCGTCGATCAACAGGATCAAGGCTCGTGAGTGTGTTTGAAAATAGAGTAAACATCGCATGACGCCCTCGATGATGAACAAGATGCCCAACACCAAGGCGATCGTCGTGATGCCTTGTAGCGGAAACGCCAGCGATCGTGAACATGGCTGCGCGAACACAGTGCCAACCAACGCCCGGTCGGCTTCGCGAATCGAAGGCATAGACGCCTTCGGCAATGCCCGCGATCAACAAGGTGATGCCAATCAGGATTTCAATCGCCAATGCGGTCGCCGTCGGTAACAACATCGCGGCGATGCCGGCCAAAACTAGCAACCCACCCGCCAGCTTGACAGCGGAACTCACTGGAATCGTTGATCCAGTCGTTTCATCGCTCATCACGCGTCTCCATCAATGATTGTTGTGGATCGGTTCGGTGCAGAACCACGTTGGTGTACGGAAACGGAATCTCGATCGACAAATCGCGAAATCGTTTAACGGCCTGCTCGAAAACGTCGTTTTGAACTTGCGATGTGTCGCTCGCATCGGCGCACCAACATTCTAGCGTCAACGTGATGCTGGATGGACCGAGCGTTGTCACAGGGCAACCGATCACTTCTTGTACCAGCGCATGCGACTCCGCGATACTCTGCAACTCGGCGCGGGCCAGTTCAACGTCGGCTTCATAACTGACGTCGATTGGCATGCTGACGACCAATCGTGGGTCACCGGATGTCAGGTTCAGCGTGACTTGGTTAGCGATCAGAGCGTTGGGAACAACGACACGACGATTGTCGCCGGTCACCAGAATCGTGTAGCCCAGCGTTAAGGAGTCGACGATTCCAGTTTCAACTCCGGTCGGTGCAGTGACTTGCACGCGATCGCCGACTTGAAAAGGTCGATAAATCAGAATCGCGATACCAGCAACGAGGTTACCGAGCGTGTTCTGCGCGGCGAGTCCGATCACGACCGAAGCGACACTTACGCCAGCTAGCAAGGCTGTTCCAAGACTGCGCAGCGATGGAACAAGATGAGCATAGATCACCAAGAAGACGATAAAGATCGCAATCCGCATCAACTGCAACAGAAACGGGGTTGCGGTCTTATCAAAGACGCCGAACTTATCCCGCTGGACGGCTCGCTGCACCGTAAACCGCAGCCCACGATTGACCGCCCACGCCGCCAGCATAAAGACAACGAAATAGACAACCGCGCCCAACGGCGATCCGGGGTTATGAAGTTGCAGTTGGTCGAGCTTTTCGAGGTAGGTCATTGGTTCATCGCCGATAAGTAGACGCGGCTTCGTTCAGGCGAGCAGCATTGTAAGCAATTGCATTGCACCAGCGGGACCGAGAATCGCCTGACAGTTCTTTGCAGCTCAAACGACTGAGTCAGGCCTTGAGCGAGCCACGGAACGCGCGTCCGGCATAGCAGGACTGCGCGACAGAGCTGCCACTGCGAAGTTTCATGTGGACTTGGGGACCTTGAGTTGCAAATGGGCTATACAAGACTTTGCAGTACGTCGGCGTGTTCGCTGCTGGCGATTTTGTGCATCGCTCGTTGCAGGACTTGACGCACTCGCTCTCGGCAGACACCAAATTCATCGCCCACTTCCGCAAGCGTCTTGGGTATTCCGCCGCCGATTCCGAAGCGTAGCATCAGGACTTCTCGCTCTCTCGGCTGCAGTTCGTCCATAATGTTGGCAATCCTTCGTTTTAGCTCTGAATACTCGACTGCGTGAATTGGATGTCCGTTCTTGCTGGTGATCTGACTGAGACGAGCGCTGCGTTCTTCATCGCTACCTTCGAGTGAGTCCAAACTGACGGTCGCTCGGGATGAATGCTGGAGAATTCTTAGTCGCTTCTCACAAAGACCTAGCGACTCAGCAAGCTCACGGTTCGTTGGTTCGCGTCGGAGTGATTGGCGGAGTTGTCCGGCATCTCGCATGAATGATGTCGTCTCACTCATCGCGTGGGGCGGCAGTTTTACGGTTCGGCTTTGCGTCGCGGTCGCGCGGGTGATCGCCTGGCGTATCCACCACGTTGCATAGGTTGAAAACTTGAATCCACGTTCTTGTTCAAATTTCTCGGCGGCTCGCATCAAACCGGCGTTTCCCTCTTGGATCAGGTCCAAGAACGCGACGCCACGTCCGCGATACTTCTTGGCGACGGAGACGACCAAGCGAAGGTTGCCTTCGGTCAATTCCTTTTTAGCATCGACGTAATGTTCGTAATCGCGACAGATTCGCGCTACTCGTTGGCAAAACTTGGCTGGCGGGTGATGCGTGTAGGAAATGAACTCGCGAAGAGCCGTTTCCTTGCGCCGTCTTGCAAGATTCTTGGCTCGATGATCGATCGTGAAAACAGCTGGAAGTTGCTGCTCGATATAGCCAAACTTGACATTCAGCTCACGGACCAGACGAATCATGCGTTCACGCCTACGCAATACTTGATGAGAAAGCAGCTTTGCCGTTCTTGGTCGCGTGGACGAACAAAGGACGGACGCGAATGCCTGAGCCTGTGCTTCAAACAGTCCGGTGATCGTTTGCAGATTGACACGCAGGGCTGCTAAGGCTCGTTTCTTCGCGTTGTTGTTTCGGTATTCAAACTCAATGACGCGATCGGCACGCAAGCGACCGTCTGCAACACCTTGTAATGCGTCCAAAACCTCGCGAAGAACAAAATCAATTCGCAACATGTTCTCGAACACCGCCACACGACGACGATCAATCTCGCGAGCGAAGTCGAGTTCCTGTGCTCGAGTCAGCAGCGGCGTCCTGCCCATTTCTTGGAGATAGAGGCTGACGGAATCGTATTGGTCATCGTTGTGGTCGCACCACGTTTCGACGAAGTTTTCGATGACCACGGGTTGCCGCCTATCAAAGGGAGTTCAATCAATACTGAACTTGCTTGATGCAACAGGTGTGCCAAAATCGTCAAGGGCGTCGCCTAGTCCGTTAGGTCATCTCGCGAGAGGAACACTCGAGAGTACATTTCCGCACTCAGTCCAAGCGGAAACGCAATAAGGTGAGCCAGATCGGCCAATAGCATTCGACCGTCCTCAGGTAAGTGGATCGACGACCATGTGAGTCGGCCAATCAGCACGATGAAGATCATAGCCACGATCACGTTTCGCGGCTTCCGTTTGAGTCCAGCCAACGCGAAACCGAGGCAGCCATAGTAACCAGCCGAGGGACCAACATCTCTTGCGTCAAACATCGTCAAACCGTGTCGCGTTTCGATCGCAGTCAATGGCCACGTAACGAATAAACTAAGCAAAAGTACGGTCAAAACGTGAATGGCGAAGAACGACGCAGCGGTTTGTTTGGTGCCACGCGAATATTCCACCCAGCCAACGCCAACCGCAAACATCAGTAGCGACGAATAGAAACGCCAACCGCCAGCGGTAAAGAATAGCGACGTGAAGATTCGATGCAGATGTCCAGAGAAAAGCAGCCTTGTCGAGAAGCCGACGTCATCCCGAACGTCGGCGTCGAGTAGACCGATGTGCGTTTGCCCATAGATGCCGGCTACCACCAACAGCGAAAGCATCAGCAGCGTGAAAGGAATTTTTTTCGGCAGATTCATTCGTCGCCGAAATCGGCAGAGGTTTGGGGAATTGATCTGGGGCATTCTGCCCCAACGCGACTTTCTGGTTCAGCTCGCGGCGTGAGCTGCCAGCTTGCAAATCCAATTTCGCCGGCAAATCACAAGCTGGAAGCTTATCCCACTCATTCTACAAACCTCTGGCACAACACGTGCGTTACCCTCTGTCAGAAATGCGGTGAGTTGCCGCTGCAACTACTCGTGACCACTTTGAGGGTAACACAAATGAAGATTTCAAAATCACGTCTACGGGCTGCCTTGGTCGCAGCACCTTTGACTTTGGCGGCCGCCGGATTGCTGATGGCCGCTGCTCCGGCGACTAACTCAGCTCCTGCAAAATCAGTCTCGCCACCTATTTCAGCAGAACAACTGAACGTAGCGAACTCGCTGTCCGAAGCATTTCGCAATGTGGCCAATCGAGTGCTGCCGTCAGTCGTCGCAATTGAAAACCGTCCCGATACTTCCTGGCATTCCGCCAAGCCTTCACCGGATGACGGCGCGATGAACGGAGAAAACCCGTTCAAGGGAACTCCCTTTGAAGACATGTTCCGCGGCGGCCAGATTCCGATGAACCCCGGCATGAATCCCCGGCAAGCTCCGCGCTCACAAGGAGGGATCGGATCGGGGGTCATCATCGACGCCGCGGCAGGGATCGTGCTGACCAATAACCATGTCGTTGAAGGCGGTGGAAAAGTGATCGTGAAGATTCAAGACGGACGTGAGTTTGAAGCCATCGGAGTCTTCACCGATCCGAAGACCGACATCGCGGTCGTGAAAATCAAAGGCGATTCGTCGCTGACCGCTGCCAAACTTGGAAACAGCGATGCAACATCAGTAGGGGATTGGGTGGTTGCGCTCGGGCAACCATTCGGGCTGGAAAGCACGGTCACCGCTGGCATCGTCAGTGCAAAGAATCGTGGCATCGGCATCACCGATCGCGAGAACTTCATCCAAACCGACGCTGCGATCAACCCAGGCAACAGTGGTGGACCGCTGGTGAACTTGTATGGGGAAGTGATCGGCATCAATACGGCGATCTCGTCGCGCGGCGGCGGCAACAACGGCGTTGGCTTTGCCGTCCCATCAAATCTTGCTCGTTGGGTAAGCGATCAGCTGGTCGCCAACGGAACGGTGCAGCGTGCCTACTTGGGTGTTGCGATTCAACCTGTTTCGTACGAACTGGCAAACCAACTTGGTGTTGCCCCTAAAGGCGGCGTCGCCGTGACAAACGTTTTTCCTGATACTCCTGCCGCGAAGATGGGTTTCAAGTCGGGTGACGTGATTGTCAAGTTCGGACAAACCAAAGTGGCTACTCCGCAACAGTTGCAGCTCGCTGTCGAACGCTCGCCGATGGGAAAAACGGTTTCGGTCGAAGTGGTCCGCGATGGCAAGACGATTGCCTTGAACTACGACCCTGAAGCTGCCCCGAATGACTTCGCTAACAACGGCAAGTTGAAAGCACCGTCGGGAACGAAGATGTCGTCGCTGGGAATCGAAGTCTCAACGCTGACAGCGGACGTGGCAAAGCAGCTTGGTGTGAAGGGCGAAGCTGGGGTCGTCATCACACAGGTACAGAAAGGAAGTCGAGCCGATGACGCAGGACTGAGCCCTGGAATAGTCGTTTCGCAAGTGAACCGACAGGACGTCAAATCCGCTGCCGACTTTGAAAAGGTCGTGAAGGCCGACGAAGACGGAACGATCCTTCTGTTGGTTCGCAATGAGCAAGGATCGCGATTCGTCGTCATCGAAGGATGATGATTGCCCTCCAATGCTAGGAAGCAAGAACCAACTGCGACCAGCGCCCATCGGGGTGCTGGTCGCTCTTTTTGAATCCCATGTTCTGAGAATCATCAGCAGGGAGTATTCTTGTTCATTGCAACGATGACAAGGAATCAATCATGAAGCTCGCCGCCAAACTAATACTCGTTTTTATGCTGGGAGTGCTGGGGATCGTCGCCCTCTTCTCTTGGCAGACAATCCGCCGTCAACATGACCGCGACGAGGTACGACGAGCGGAACATGCTGATGATGTGGTCGGCGCAATCACACCAGCCATCAACGAGGCCTTTCGCAACGGCGGAGTCGTAACGATCCAAGAAGCTGTCGAGTTTTCGGCTCAGTATGTTCCGAGTCATGATTTACGCTGGGTTGATGGTGTCAAAACGGAAGACGCCCCGACGAAAGTCACTTCGCGACGAGTCTCTCGCATCTCGGTCTCGGATGCAGATGGGTCAAGAGTCGCTCACACGTTTGTGCCAGTTGTGATCGACGGGACGGATGCCGGTGGTGTTGAAGTTTCCGAGTCGATGGCAAACCATGAACACTTTATACGCGGTTCGCTCTTCGCTTCGCTTCTTTCCCTGTTAGGTGTCGCGACCCTCTCGGGAGTCGTCATCTACTTCGGTGGAGTCCAATTGGTCGGCAAACCACTCGGCAAATTGATCGAACAGGTCCACGAGATTGGCGACGGCAAGCTTTCCCAACCGCCTGCGTTGACCAGCAATGATGAACTTGGTTCGCTCGCGCTCGCGATCAGCCAAATGAGCGGGAGGCTGGACCAACAACAAAACACGATTCGTCACACCGATCGGCTCGGCACGGTTGGGACGCTTGCGGCCGGAATGGCACATGAAATGGGCACGCCGTTGAACGTGGTTGCTGGTCGAGCGAACCTGATCGCCAGTGGCAAACTGTCGGCGGAGGAAATCGAGCAGAGTGCGAAGACGATCAAGTCCGAAGCCGAGCGAATGACCACGATCATTCGTCAGCTACTGGATTTTGCCCGCCAATCTCCCTCGGAACACTCAACGATCGACGTTCGCAACGTCGCGAGGAAAACTTGCGAACTGATGGAAACGCTGGCGGAAAAGTCGTCTTGCAAAATCGTTTTACATACGGACGATGATCCCTGCCGAATCAACGGTGACGCAACACAGATTCAGCAAGTCCTGACGAATCTCATCACCAACGCGATCCAAGCCACGCCTGACGGTGGAAACATAATAGTCGCAGTGGAACGACAATGCGACGCGAACCAGGTCTGCGTGCGAGTTTCCGACGAAGGCGTTGGGATCGAACCCGCAGACATCAAACGAGTCTTCGAGCCCTTTTACACCACCAAGGACGTTGGTCAGGGGACTGGCCTCGGATTGTCGATCGCCTATGGAATCGTGAAAGAACACGGCGGCGAGGTCAAAGTGGAAAGCGCCAACGGCCAATCAACAACTTTTACCGTCTACCTACCAACAACGAACCAATCATGAATCAAGAACTTCCAGGCGCGAACGTGTTGATCGTCGATGACGAACAGAACATGTGCGAGTTGATCGAGACTGATTTGCGGCTGCGCGGCTTGACCAGTCGATGGTGTACGTCGGCGGGTGATGCCATCGACGCGATGCACCAAGAAGATTTCGATGTCGTGCTCACCGACGTCAAGATGCCAGGAACAACGGGCCTCCAGCTTTGTCAGCAACTCACTGAATCACGACCCGACGTGCCGGTGATTGTGATGACCGCGTTTGGCACGCTCGAAACAGCGATCGCGGCCATGCGAAGCGGCGCGTACGACTTCATCACCAAGCCAATCGAAATGGACTTATTGGCGATCACATTAAACCGCGCCATTGAGCATCGCCAACTGACGGAACAAGTGCGACTGCTAAAAGCCACAACCGACGAAGCCCATTCATTCGGCGAGATGATCGGCAAGAGTCCTGCAATGGTGAAACTGTACGATCAACTCGATCGAGTTGCCCAGTCCGATGCGGCCGTCCTCATCACCGGCGAAAGCGGCACCGGCAAAGAACTCGTTTCGCGATCGATCCACACGCATAGTCGCCGAGCGAGCAAACCGTTCGTCGCCGTCAACTGTGCCGCACTGACCGAAACGCTGCTCGAAAGTGAGTTGTTCGGGCATGTCAAAGGAGCCTTTACCGACGCGCGAGGCGAACGACGCGGGTTGTTTCTCGAAGCAAACGGCGGGACATTGTTGCTTGATGAAATGGGCGAAATGCCAATGTCGATGCAAGTCAAACTTCTGCGAGCGCTCGAAGAACGGACAGTCCGTCCGGTTGGCAGCGACAAAGAATCCAAGTTCGACGTTCGCGTCTTGACAGCAACCAACCGCGACTTAGAAACCGCCGTGGCTGAAGGCCGCTTTCGCGAAGATCTATATTACCGCATCAACGTCATCGGCCTCGAACTCCCACCACTCCGCTCCCGAGGCACCGACACGCTACGAATCGCCGAGCACTTTCTCAAGCAGTTTGCGACCGCCGAGAACAAATCGGTCGACGGCTTTGCTGAAGGAGTCGGCGAAAAGCTGCTTAGCTATTCCTGGCCCGGCAACATCCGTGAACTCCGCAACGTCATGGAGCGAGCCGTCGCATTAACCCGCTACGACAAAGTCACCATCGAAGACCTACCCGAAAAAATTAGCAACTTCCAAAGCGGCACGATCTTCATCGGCGGTCTCGATCCCGCCGAACTCGTATCGATGGAAGAGATCGAGCGCCGCTACATCACCCACGTCCTAGAAGCCACCAGCGGCAACCAAACCCAAGCCGCAAGAATCCTCGGCATGGACCGCAAAACGATCTACCGGAAGGTGAGAACGTAAGTTGTCTTGAGCACTTCGCATCACGCGAGGTCGATTTTGCCAATTCTTTACGCGAACGCACTTCCTTACTTCCTGCATCGCGTTTGGCGACCTCGGGAACGTGCCCATTCAAGTCGGTTACGAAAACAATTTTCGCAAATAATGCTACCTATTGTTCGACCCAATCACTCAGGTTTCGCATTCACAATCAGGGTCAAGTAATGATTCTCGTGATTCTGGGCATTTTCCGGGACAACGACGACACAAATCGCGTAGGTCTATTGCTAAGGACAAGCCTTGCGTAACGAATCGACTCTTGGCTTTATGGGACGATTTTTTCAAATTTCGCGTGTTTTTCAGGTTCGTCGTTTCAAAAGCGCACGAATCTCGCAGTCCGGTCGATAGAAGTCCTGCGTAGGCAATGGTTTGCGGTTAAATCGAACTCCACCGATGAGTCAATTCGCAGTATCTTGTGCGCGACAATTGCAACTCGATCCAAGTTGCTTGGAACGACATTTTGCTCGTGTTTTGTCGCCTCAACCGCGATTTTGAGTTCCATCGAAGCGAGGTCGCCAGAAGAAGTTTGACAAGTCGGTTTTGATTCGCATAATCCCGCTCTCTCGGTCTACCATTCCGGGGCTCTCTTCGACACTCAACCATCTATCGACCCACCGCTCCACCTGCTGAGCCAGCGCTCGACCGGCCCGATGCCAACGAGCCTCTTTTGTGACTGTCGCGCGCCCACTCGGGCATTTGTTCGCGTCAGTCTTTGATCCCACACCTTTTGTGGCTTCACGTTTGCGCCGTATCCGGTGAGATTCAGTTACGGCTGTTGGCGTGAAGTCTCGGTAGAACGCGAGGAAATTCATGTCGCAGCCACCCCTGCTGCTGACCGTTGGCGAAATCGCCAGACAGTTGCAGACCAAAGTGCATCGTGTCGAGTACGTGATTCGATCCAGGCGAATCGAAGCCTCCGGCTGGGCCGGCCATGCTCGCGTGTTTTCGCAGGCCAACTTGACCCACATCGCTAGCGAACTCCGCCGCATGGACGCGGATCGTCGCCGTGATGCCACGTCAACAGAAAAGGAGGTAAGCACGCATGGAAGCGTATGAATACCCGGTACACGATATCCCACAATGTTTGATTGAAATTGACCGCTGGGTGGCTTGGAAAACGATCATGCGAGACGGTCGCCCAACCAAGGTGCCAATCGACACGCAGACTTGCGAGTTTGCCAGCGTGTCGGAACCGAAGACATGGTCGCCTTTCGATCTCGCAATGGAGGCGTTCAGCAATCATCACGACTGGGATGGTTTGGGAATCGTCTTTACCGAAGTTGACTCACTGGCTGGCGTTGACCTGGACGATTGCCTCGATGAACGCGGTCAGTTCACTTGGGGCCAAGACATCGTCAAAGGCTTGAATACCTACACCGAGATTTCTCCATCGGGACGAGGCGTCAAGCTGTTCTTGCGGGGTGTGAAGCCTGCATTAGTCGGTTCACGCAGAGACGGATTTGGGCCACTTGGAATCGGCAAAGTGGAGGTTTACGACCAAGGCCGCTTTTTCGCCGTCACCGGTCGTATAATGGAAGGATTCCCCAGGACGATTGAGGACTGTCACGACGATTTCAATGCGATGTGCGATTGGTTGTGGCCACGTAAGGAGGTGCGAGCCGAAAGCGTGGAGCCTTCGCAAATGAATGTGAATCACAGCCAGACAGCCTGTTTGGACGCACTTCTGGCGATGAACGTGACGGACCACAACGACGGTTCGCACCGCTTGTTCGCTGCATGTTGCCGTTGTGTCGAGCATGATCTAGATGATCAAGGGGCGTTGGGCACGATCCGCAACTACGAAAAGTCGGCTCCGTTTCCGATTCACTGGTCCGACACGGAAATCCTGAAACGAATTCGGGATGCAGAGAAGCGATGCACCCGAGGCTTCGCGAAGTCGGGCGAGCAAGTCTGGGCGGACCCGCTTCCAAGTCCGTTGCCTGTCGCCGATTTGGTAGATCAACATCCCCGCCTGCGAACGCCGATTATCGACGGATTGCTTCGCGAGGGAGAAACGATGAACGTCATCGCCCCACCCAAAGCCGGCAAGTCTTGGCTCGTGACCGACCTTGCCCTTTCCATCGCGACAGGGCGACCGTGGCTCGGAGCATTTCCGACTCACCAGGGAAACGTTCTGCTGTTGGACAACGAACTGCATGCGGAGACATCGGCGGACCGTATCCCGCGCGTGGCGGAAGCCCGCGATGTCCGGATATCGGATACTCGGCAAAGCCTGTTCATCGACAACCTACGCGGACGTTTGTTGGACTTCGAGAAGCTAAGGGCCTATTTCGATCAATTGGCGATCGGCTTTTTCAAGGTGTCATCATGGACGCTTTCTATCGCTTCCTTCCGAAGGACACCGACGAGAACAGCAACGGAAATCTGACCGACATCTACAACCTGATCGATCAGTATGCCGATCAGCTGGGTTGCTCCTTCGTGCTGGTGCATCACGCGAGCAAAGGTAACCAGTCGGGAAAGAGCGTTACGGACGTTGGCGCGGGTGCAGGAAGCCAATCGCGGGCGACGGACACGCACTTGGTCCTGAGGCAGCACCAAGAGCAAGGATGCGTGGTTGCCGACGCCGCGGTTCGGTCGTGGCCACCGATTGAGCCGCGTTGTTTGAGGTGGGAATTCCCCGTCTGGCAACCAGATGCCTATCTCGATCCTGCCGACTTGAAGTTTGAGCGATCAAACGGGCGAGGTCGCTCCCAGGAGAGCGCCAAATCCGAAACGCCGGAATGGACGGCGGAGTCGTTTGCAAAAAGTTTCGTCACCGAGAAGCCAAAAATGATGACGCTTGTCCGCAGCGAGGCTTCGAAAGCCGGAATCTCTCAGCGGCTCATCAAGGAGCTGCAGGAGCTCGCTGAACAACAGGGATTGATCTACCGATGGAAGTCAGGTGCGAACAAGCCGGTCGGCTTGGCCAACATTCCGCAGCCAGAGGAGGGGACGGAGTGATGGCTCAACGTCCACTTCTGTGTGCTGCGCGCACGCTTTTCGGGTGCGCGCACAGACAGGAAATCGAAGTAAACCTGTGTGCCGCGCGCGCAGCGTCTTCTGCGCGTTCAGCACACAGAAACCGGTCTGTGTGTGTTGCGCGCACACCCCCTAGTACCCCCAGGGCGTGTTGCACACACACGCCCTGTGCTGTGTGTGCGCGCACGCAGCACACACACAACACACAAACAGATCATCGAGTGGGTCCTCCCGGCGGATCGTTTTCATGACAGGGCCACCGGAACAGCCACGCTAATACACAGAGTTTGTATCCTGGAACACGTTGTCCGACTTTTGGAAAAGTAGATGCAACTGAAGCACTTTCAACTGGCTTCGCGACTGCTTGCTGAGATCGAGGTCTTTGCCGAAATCGACGTTAGCGCGGTCGGGATTAGTAGTACATGGCTGGATGGCATGCGGATTCGCGGGATCCCGTTCACGCCGGAGTATTGGTCGGCCGGACATAGCCCAAGCCGAAAAATGCAGCTTGTTCGCGCTGCCCGTGACCTGGAGCGTCAGGGATTGCTGCGACGACTAGCGGAGCCGCGTCGCGACCGAACCGTTTACGTCATTCCCAGCATCACTTTGCTCCGCCAAACGATCGAGAATCTCAGCGGTCAAGCTGATGTCGACGCGATTTGCCTGGGACTGCGAAAGACGCACTGGGGCACGGAGCACGCAGTTCAGTTAGGGCAATGGACTGAAACCTTGCCTCAACTTCCTATTCACCCCGGGGAAGTCGTTCCACACAGTCATCCGGAACCGAAAGCATCAGAGTCCGACCGTTGACCCAATTGACGTCGATTTGCGTCCAGTCTCGCTGAGGATAGATGCCGGCCACGGTTCCGGCGGTGCCTACCGGAACTGGGTCTGGATCGTTGGGCATCGAGATCAAACGAATGCGATCCCCAATCATCAATTCATTGTTCAATTCGTCGACCTACGTACATGTTCTCAGAATTATTCGTTGGATTGACTCGTTGCCTAGAGAGCAGCACCTAGCTGACTTCGGCTCATCGCATCGATGGCAGAGATCGCCAGCAGGTGCTCGTGGATCAAGATTCCACCAGGCTCGTCGCCTGTGTTGAGGTCTTCGATCTCAAGCAAGTCCGCCAAGGGACGCAGATGATCCATCACCGCGTAGTAGCACTGACGAATCTCTTGGGCCTTCGCCGGGTCCATGTCGCGCAAGATCCGACGAAGGGTTTCGGTAGCGTTGCGTCTTTCTTCAGTCACGTCTTTTTCTCCAACTGGGCATCGTTTTTTCATGCAACTCATACGGCGTTACCAATGAACCATGACGTCTAAAGCAAATCAAGTAAAAGCCACTCGAAACCGACTCCGTGGTTGCCGATTGCCTTGAGCGTAAAAGGTCGTCCATGGGCCTGCCAAAGCCAAGCCGGGCAAAGTCCCCGGCGAAGGCAGAAACTCGCGACACAAGGCAACGTGGGGGCTGACAACGCCAACCAACAACCAACGCCAACCAACAACCAATCCAACAATCTACCGATCCAACGACCCCTGTCTCTTTCCACCACGAGATACCAGGACATTGGATGCTCACCAAAACAAAACCAGACGACGTGCGTGAATGTCACCGCACACGCCAGGTCGCCGTCTGCTTGGCCGACGCGATCATCGCCTTGCAGAAACAAGGCCGATTCTCGTCGAAGTGCGAGATCTTTTCCGAAGTTGCCAACGATCGGCTTGACTCGTTTGCGAACTCAGGGATCTGTGTGGACTCGGGTTCGATCTCTGCGTCTCACGAACAAAACAAGGGAGAAAGCAAATGACATTGAATGTCACCAAGGAAGTCGCCACGCTGCGAAAGATGACCGTTGGTGAACTCCGCGAACGTTTCGCGGAAGTCACCGGCGAAAACACAAAAGCCGCGAACCGGAAGTGGTTGGTTCGGCGAATTATGTGGCGGATGCAGAGCATCGAAGAAGGCGGCTTGTCCGAGCGTGCCATCGCTCGTGCTCGTGAACTGGCCGACGGTGCCGATTTGCGGGTCACTGCGCCGCGACAACGTAGCCTGCCGGCCGACGCCGACAAACGGACAAGGATCGTTCCTTGTAGCAACACGACGCCACCAGGCCGGCCACTGCCCGGCACACTGATCACCCGCGTCTACAAAGGCCAAGAACTCCGAGTCCGCGTGTTGGCAAACGGATTTGAATACGAGGGCGAGTTCTACAAATCGCTAAGTGCCGTCGCCAAGAAGATCACCGGATCGCACTGGAGCGGCAATAAGTTCTTCAATCTCAACTGCAAGGAGGCTGGCCAATGAGAAAGTCACTATCAACCCAATCAGAAAAGGTCCTCCGCTGCGCGATCTATACTCGCAAAAGCACCGAAGAAGGTCTCGAGCAAGAGTTCAATTCGCTCGATGCCCAACGGGACTCGGCCGAAGCCTATGCGGCTTCGCAAAAGCACGAAGGCTGGGAGATCGTCCCCGAGACCTACGACGATGGCGGTTTCACTGGCAGCAACATGGAACGACCAGCGTTGAAACGCCTGCTGGCCGACATCGAAGCCGGCAAAGTCGACTGCGTGATCGTTTACAAAGTCGACCGGCTCAGTCGCTCGCTGCTCGATTTCACCCGCATCATCGAGACGTTCGATTCGCACCAAGTCTCGTTCGTCAGCGTCACGCAGCAGTTCAACACATCGACTTCGATGGGCCGGCTCGTGTTGAATGTGTTGCTTTCGTTCGCCCAATTCGAGCGGGAGATGATCAGCGAGCGGATTCGTGACAAAGTGGCCGCATCGCGCCGGCGTGGCAAATGGTCAGGCGGAATGCCACTTCTCGGCTATACCGTCGAGCACAAAAGGCTGATCGTTGACGAAACCGAAGCGACGCGAGTTCGTCAAATTTTTGAGCTGTATCTGGAATACCAATCGCTGCTGCCGACGATTCGTGAAATCAACCGAAGAGGCTGGACAACCAAGCGTTGGGCCACCAAGAAAGGCGATCACCGGGGCGGACGCGAGTTCACGCGAAATGCTCTGTATAAGCTGCTGACAAACATTACCTACATCGGCAAGATTAAATACAAGGACGAAGTACACGAAGGCGAGCACGTTGGCATTGTGCCTGTCGAGTTGTTCAACCGCGTCCAAAACAGGTTGACCAACAACGGCAAAGCGGGCGGAACCGCGGTTCGCAACAAACACAACGCGATGCTCAAGGGCTTGCTGCAGTGCAAAGCCTGTGGCCGCCCGATGACGCATTCCTACAGCAGCAAGGGTAACAAGCGGTACCGCTACTACGTCTGCGGAACGGTAATGCAAAAAGGCTGGTCGGAATGCCCGTCGCCCTCGGTGCCTGCCGGCGAAATCGAACGCTTCGTCGTCGAGCAAATCAGAACGATCGGCAGCGATCCAGTGATGCTGGCCCACACCGCCGCGGAGGTTCAATCTCGAAGCCAAACCGCGATGGAGCTACTACGAGACGAACGCAAAGCACTCGATCGCCAAATCCGAAACGACCATTCCAAGCTGCAAGCGATCGCGGCCAATACGCAGATCGCAGGAAATATCTCAGGCTTGTCGGAGATTCAACAACGAATCCAAACGGCTGATCAACGGTTGAAAGCGATCGCCGATGAAGAAGCCGCGCTCGCAACACAGGAAATCAACCAATCCGACATTCAAAATGTCTTAGCCGACTTCGACGAAGTCTGGGACGCACTCCCGCCAAGAGAACAAGTCCGCGTCGTTTCGCTACTGGTCGACACAGTCAACTTCGACGGCGCCGGCGGCAACGTTGCAATCACCTTTCATCCCACAGGCCTGAAAAGCCTGACTCAACAACCTCTGGAGACCGCCCAATGAGTGAATCCCTCACCATCAATCGTAAGTTCCACGTCACCAAAAAGCGTGACGGTCGTAAACACTTGCAAACCGGTGTCGCTCCCAGCAAGCCTACCGGCCGAGTCCCACGTATCACGCGACTGCTTGCCTTGGCCCATCGCTGTCACCGACTGATCCAGGACGGCACGATCATCAATCAATCCGAACTGGCTCACTACGGCCAAATCTCAACCACTCGCATGACGCAAATCATGTGGATGGACAACCTTGCGCCTGACATCCAAGAGGAAATCCTGTTCCTGCCCAACACCGTCAAAGGTCGCGACCCGATCAAGGAAGCCGAGATCCGCCCCATTGCTAAAACGCTTGATTGGAAACGGCAACGCGAGATGTGGCAGGCGATCAAAGACTCTCAAGCTGTTAACCCGAACCAAAGATGAACCGTCTGGTTCGGTGGGTCGGAAGCAAACGGCGTGGTAACAAGCAGCCACTTTGTGAACAGAGAGCGCGATAGTTCGCAGAGAAAAAACCGTTGAGACGGACGCTGGCTCATGCGGATTCGGGAAGGCCGAGTCCGAAAGAGAGGTCCGGAGCAAATCACTGGAATTTGAAAAACGCCCCAAACACGGCGTTTATTGAGTGGACCATGGAAGCTCTCAACCTACGAACTGGCCGGTAGGGCCAATTCCGCAGATCGTGAAGAGTACACCCGGCAGGATTCGAACCTGCAACCCTCGGTTCCGAAGACCGATGCGCTATCCAGTTGTGCCACGGGTGCGTGTCTTGCGACTCAGGACGTATTTTGCCTGATTCGGGTTCGGTTGTCTAGCGAGGTCATGGAAGTTCATCGTGCCAAATTGCCATTGTTCCAGGGATCGAGATCTGCCGTAGATTTGGGGGGGCAATCGTCGGCGGCAGCCTTCCCTCGTTGCGCTCGACCCCATAGGCATTAAGTTAAGCCGTCGGTTCATCATTGAGGTGAAGTCACCCTCCCTTTGGGAGGGTCGCGGAGCAGTTTGCGCTCGGAGCGGGGAGGGCTCTATCGGCGTCGTTGTTGGCATCGGTGAACGCGGGGTAGCGGAAACCCTCCCCTCGCTGCGCTCGACCCCATACGCACCAAGTTAAGGAATTGAGGTAGAAAAAAAGCGGAAAAACCTTCATGAGGTAGTTATCACCACAACCTCGGAAGAAGGAGTTTCCGCCGTGAAGACCATAGATCGATTGGCCACTTTGTTACAGACCAGTTTCGGAGAACTTGCCGAGCAATCTGCCGCCGAATCCAAGGTCATCAAACGACGACGAAAGTTTGATGCCTCAACGCTCGCGAAGTCGTTCATTTTGGCCATGCTAGCCAAACCGACCGCCAACGAGGAGGACATTGCCAGCATGGCTGCTTCTGTGGGGCTGACGATTTCTCCCCAGGCCGTTGAGCAACGATATAGCGATCAATTGGTCGCCTTCTTTCGTTCGCTGTTTGCCAAGATGAGTATGCAGGTCATGCACTCCGAGTCGAAGCTCGCCCCGCTTTTGGAACGATTTACGTCGGTCAAGCTGATCGACAGTTCGGTGATCAGCTTGCCGCCGAGTTTGGCAGCAGAATTTGCAGGTTGTGGCGGTGTAGGGGAGCACAATACCGCTGCAGTGAAGCTTCAAACCGAACTTGACCTGGCCAATGGGGAGTTGCAGTGCATTCAACTCGAACCAGGGAAGTCGCCCGATCAGGCAACAAACCGTCAAGTCGTGCCACTCCAGAAAGGCTCACTTCGAATCGCTGACCTCGGCTATTTCTCATCCGCCGTCCTTTCGTGTTATGCAGCGTGGGGAGCCTTTTTCCTGACGCGATTGCTTTACAACGTGAAAATCAAGGTGGACGATCACTCCGAAGGGCTAGTTGCTTGGCTGAGCCGACAAAATGACTCACTGATCGACTGCGACGTCACAGTCGGCCAAGGCACTCCGCTGGACTGCCGATTGATCGCATGGCGAATCCCCAAGGCAATCGCCGCGAAACGTCGCAGGGAAGTTCGCAAACGGGCGAAAAAGAAGGGCCGTACACCGAGTCAGGACCGCTTGGCGGCTTGCGACTGGAACTTTTTAGCCACCAATCTTGCAGTAGAGCAATTGAGCGTCCAAGAGGCGATCGTTTTGTACCGCAGCCGCTGGCAAATTGAATTGCTCTTCAAGCGATGGAAAACGTACTGCCAGATCGATCTGATGGATGGGCGCACGGACACCATTTCGATGGCCCGGTTTTGGGTCCGCCTCTGTGGTGCACTTCTCCAGCAGTGGTTGGTCATACTGGCGGGCTGGTTCGAGAATTCATCGCTAAGCTTCGCAAAGATAGCTAAGCGGCTTGCAAATTGGATGGATGAATTGGCCAGTTGCCTCGTATCGCATTCAAGACTTTGCGAATATCTCGCAAAAATCCGAAACCGAGTCCTACCGATCTGCAAGCGAACAAAAAGGCGGAAAAAGCCGGGAACTGCGGAATTGCTCCGCGATCCCAACTTGCTCGAATATTCCTTAACTTGATGCCTATGCCCCTCGCTGCGCTCGACCCTCCCGCACACGGGAGGGTTACTTCCTAACTTGATGCCTATGCCCCTCGCTCCGCTCGACCCTCCTGCCAGGAGGGTGACGTTAAAAACTGCACGCCCCGCAATGGGGCGATGGAGTGCTTTGATTGTGGCCGGCGCGTTTTCTGGCAGCTGGCCCGCCGGATCTGATTTTCGATCGCTAACAGCGCATTCCCCACCGCAATCGGTGGACAAAGGCTATTGGCGACTTGGGGGTTCCACCCGTCCCATTGAGTGCAGCCGATTGATCCAGTACGACACCCCTGAAACGCAACTGATTCGTGCACGAAGCAAGGCAAACGTCGGGTGCAACGCGTCTCAAGCGACGGCCCCACGAGGGGGCACCGGCGATGCACGCTGTTGAGTAGCAAATCTGTTCTGCCGCACAGGTCCTGAGTTTTCACGCTCTGCTCGTCGAATCAGCCAACACACCGTTACGGAAGTTTTTGATCCATGCCACCCGTCGCAGCCGCAATCTTGATCGTCACGCTCGTCGCTGTTTGCGGGCTGTTGTTGGGCGGAATTCGCATCCGGGGGATCGGGCTGGGGCCGGCGGGGGTGCTGTTTGCCGGCATCTTGTTCGGCCACTTCGGCGCGTCGATTGATCCGGAGATCGCGGATTTCACCAAAGAGTTCGGGCTGATCTTGTTCGTCTTCACGATCGGATTGCAGCTCGGTCCCGGCGTGATTGAGCTGTGGAAGAAGCAAGGCATCTTGCTCAATTCCATGGCGCTCTCGATCGTGGTGCAGGCGGTCCTCTTGATCTGCGCCTTTGTGTTGTTGCTGGAGCTGCCCGTGTTCACCTCGGCGGGGTTGTTCAGCGGGGCGACGACCAATACGCCTTCCCTGGGAGCCGCGGAGCAGGCGGCGCTGTCACTGTCGGGCAACGAAAGGCCCGCGGGAATCGGATCGCTTGCCTCGGCCTACGCCGTCGCGTACCCCGGCGGCATCATCGGGATCATTGCCTCGATGCTTTTGATTCGACGGCTGTTCGGCATCAACGTCAATGACGAAGTGGCTCAAATCAAGGAGCTTGAGAAACAGGATCATGAACCGATCGAGCGTCGCACGATCGTGATCGACAACCCCCATTTAGGATCCATTCCCTTCGGCCAAATCCCTGGCGTCGAAGATTCCGGCGTCCGTATTTCGCGGATCAGACGCGCGGGTGAAGACATCGTTCAAGCAGCAACGGACGAAACGGACTTGCACGACGGCGACCTCGTTCAACTCGTCGGCCCACGAAGCACGCTGGATCGGATCGAGCCGGTCATCGGTCGCAAAGTCGATATCGATCTGATGAAGGAGCCGGGCGAAGTGGCCTATCGCCGCGTCCTGGTGACCGATCCCCAAGCCTTGCGAAAGACACTCCGTGAGCTGTCGCTGGACAAAGTCTTTAACACGTCGGTCACGCGGATCATTCGATCGGGCGTCGAGTTGACCGCACGGGGATCAAGCCGCTTTCACTATGGCGATATCGCACACATTGTCGGTGACAAAGAGTCGATCGAACGGGTCACCAAATTTCTGGGGAACTCCGGCAAGTCGATGAAGGAGACGCACTTTTCGCCGTTGTTCTTCGGCATCGCGATCGGTGTCGTCGCCGGGATGATCCCGTTTCATCTGCCCGGTGTCCCGTTCCCGATCCGGCTGGGGTTTGCCGGCGGGCCGCTGGTGGCCGCGATTGTGTTCAGTCTGATCGGCAGCGTCGGAAAGTTTGTCTGGTACATCCCCTACTCGGCCAATCTGGCGCTCCGGGAGTTGGGGATCATTTTGTTTCTCGCCTGCGCAGGCTTGGGCGCGGGTGAAACCTTCTTCGAAGCCGCGCTCAGTGTCCAGGGCGTCCAATGGATGGGGCTGGGCATCATCATCACGATGGTCCCGTTGCTGACGACGGGAATCGCGGCGCGAATGATTTGGAAACAGAACTACTTGACGATCTGCGGCGTGATCGCCGGCAGCATGACCGATCCGCCGGCGCTGGCGTTCGCGAATTCTCAGGCCGACTCCGAAGCCAGTTCGACGGCCTATGCAGCCGTTTACCCGCTGACGATGATCCTGCGAATCATCGCCGCCCAAGCGATCATCATGATGTTCGCGTGAGGCCGCGGTGCGGACCCGCGGTTTGCGCCGACGGTAGGCCCTCTGGTGGAAAGAAAAGTAGGGCATGCTGTGCATGCCGATTGTCACGCACAGCGTGACCTACTGGTCTGCGCAAACGCCGTCTCTCCCTGAGGGAGAGAATCTAATTTGGTTGCCAAAAGCTACCGTTATACAATCGATGTCCCGAGCCTTGGGACGAGGCAAGCAGGATGATTACCCCACGTCCCTTTCGTCGCGCTGGCGGCCGGTGGTGGCGAAGGCGAGCGCGGCTGCGAAGCCGGCTAGCAACAGCGCGACCAGGGCCATTTGCCAGGCTTGGATTCTGTGCTGCGAGGCGAATTCCAGATCGAGTTCCAGCGGTGCGTTTTCGGCAACTTGCACGGTGCGGCCGAACGTATAGACCGAGCCTTCTTCGGGCAGGCTGATGATGATCGCTTGCGGGGCAGGTTCGGTGGTGCGTTGGTGTCGGACCAGGCGGGCGGCGATCTGTTGCAGCACCGCGTTGTCCTCGGTCGTGTTGCCACGCAGCAGCTGACTCAATTGTTGAGGCCGGAAATTCAATTGGTCCTGTTGCAGGATCGGGTTGTCGGCGGCGGCCTCGCGAAGTTGTGGGTTGTCTCCCGACACGGTGTCGCTGGGCGTGTTGTACAGATACAGACGCTGACGACGTGTGTTGAGTCCGACGATCGCTTGTTGCGTTTGCAGATTTTCAAGCTGCACGCGGGCGTCTTCGTTGGAGGCTGCGTCCAAGGCGTATTGATTGGCGACGCTGTTGAGTGCCCAGCGGGCCTTGGTTTGTTCACCGGCCTGCAACAACTGGTTGGCTTGTTCGAGTAACTGGGCGGCCTGTTGCGCCTGGGCTTGTCGCTTGCCGACCGCTTTGGACAGATACGAGCTGCGATCGTATTGCTCTTGGTTGGTCTGGCTGATCAATTCCAAATTGCCGTCGTGATCGGTCAGCTCAAATCCTTTCGGTGCAACAACATTCCATTGGATGTTTTCCAGCGGCACGTTCAATTGGGGGCTGATCAATTTTAAATCCCGCAACCGATTTCCCGACACCGAATAGACAAAGCGGACGGTTGCGGTTCGGTCGTCGATGCCCGGCAGGATGTAGAACTGCCAGGTGTTCGTGTCGCCTCCCTGACGAATCGAATTGACGCTTTCGCCGTTGACGAAGATGCTGAACAGTTCGCCGCCATCGGGCAGACCGACACTCAGACTGCTGCGCTGGATGACTTCGACGGTCACTTCGACGGCGGTCAGTTGATCACCGGTCGGCGACAGGATGGTGGTCAAGGAGCCTTGGGCCACCCGCAGCTTGAGCGCGTCGGCGATCGAATGCCGTTGGGCACGCACGATCAGTGGGCTGGTGGGAACGACGGCGCGGAGGGCGAACACCGGTGCGTTTCGATTCTCCGCTTCACGCAACATCGGGGGCACCGTGCTCCAGTCGATCTGTTGCCAGCCTTCGGACAGTCCGTCGAGTTCCAATTCCAAGCGGCCGCCGGCGCGGACGGCGTAGAAATACGACAGTTGTCGCGCTTGTGGGAAGCCCGCCGGGTTGAGCGTTTCACTGTCGTTCTCTCGGTCGCCCCGCCGTTCGTATTCGATGCGGAAGTCGATCTTGCCGACCACACGACGTTTGAACTGGATTTCCCAGACGTTGGAATCCGCCGCTGTGCGAATCAGGTCACTGACGGTGTTGCCGCTTGCCCGCAGCGTTTTGATTTCGTCGGCGTCGCTGAGCGGCAGGACCACTTGTAGCGAACGCAACGAGGCATTTTGCACATTGAAATTCGCGATCAACGCCGTTCGCGTCTGGCCTTCCCGCAGCGTGACTTCATGCAACACTTGGCCGGTCACCCAGGGATCCAGTTTTTCGATGCCCAGGACCAGGTTCCAGTCGCGTTGCAGCAGACGAAACGCCAACGCGCCTTGGGCTTCGCCGCCCATCGCCCGCGGATCGGTCTCGGAAACATTTTGCCGGGACACGGTTCGGAGCCGAATGCCGGTGGTCGGGCGGACGACCAAGTCACCGGTTTGGCGCGTCGCTTCATTCAGCTCGAAACGGGGGATTTCCCATTGCCCGACGTCACTCGGCGCGGCACCGGTCAGAGCCAGTGCAAAGCTCTGCGTGCCGAGGGTTTTGCCGTTGAGGTGCAGGATGATTTGTCGTTGGTCGTTTTCAGTCAGTTCGGCCCAATGGTGCAACGCGGGGCCGGTCAGCGATTCGACTTCCAGCCCATCGGGTAGCGGAAAACTGAGCTGAAACAGTCCGGCGCGGGAGATTTCGGCGGCAAAGTTGATCGCCAAGACGACGCGTTCGTCGCCGAGCGAAAGCACTTGCTTGCTGGCGACACGGACTTCCGCTGCCACCGGTGCGACACGCACGGCGACGTCGCCACCCTCGGCACCATAGCGATAGACCCGATGCAACACGGCTTGTTTGTTGGTGATCAAGCCGGCGTCAAAGTCACCCAAGTTGACGGCCGACATCTGATTCGGTTGCAACGATTCGGGTTGGGCTTCGGGACCGAAGGCGATCGCGACGAGTCCGACTTCACCGTTGGCGCCGGTGACCTTGAGCGGTGAGAGCGTGACATCGGCCGGCAGGGGGTCGAGTCCGCGCTGTGTTTCGATGATCACGTCAAAGGCTTGTGATTGCGCGGGATCGATCTGCAACTTCAATCCGCCGCTTTCGGCATCGAATTGCCAGGAACCGACCGGCCCCGAGACCGCGCTGACGGTCAGGCCTTGGGGGACCACGACATTCAATTCGCTGACTTGGCCTTGTGACGTTCGGAGATGCAGACGATGGCGTCCGTCGACGACACCGGGTCCCGGCAGGTACAAGTTAGACGCTTCGACAAAGAACTGTGTTTCCTCTGTCGTCACATCACGGACTTGGGGTTTCAAGAACAAACTCGCGCTGCCGGGGCGCAGCAGCACGTTGGCCTGGGTCGCGTCGTCGACTTCGGTGGTTTCGATGCGGACCGCGGCCGGAGAGGTGACGTCCCATCCGGCTTCGTCGTAGCGGAGGTCGATCTGTTGGACGGCCGCGATGCCGGTCAGCACAGGGATGCCGCCCATCGGCTGGATCGCTTCCAGCTGAAAATCAAAGGTCGCCTGGTACGTCGCCGACGGAGCTTCTTGCGGGTCGTTATCTTGCTGGTCTTCGTTTTGCTGGTCGTCTTCCGTTGGGGGCGACGGATCGGTTGCCGGAATGCTGACGATGTAGGAGAGGCCTTCGCCGGCGACTTCGGTCTTGGTCAGCCGCAGCCCGGTTCCTTCGAAACGCGTTAGGACGGCGGGGGCTTTGAGCAACAGGAAACGATCCCCCGGTCGGCCGGACAGCGTGAGGGTTCCGGTCGCCGACAAACGCGCGTCTTGATGCGTCAGTTTCCACTGTTGTTTGATCGAGTCGGCTGCCTGGAACCCCGCCGGAACGGCCGCCAGGCTGGTGCTGGCCATCGACAGCATCAGGGCGAACCCGATCAGCATCGGCGTCACCGGACCAAATGCTTCGCTGGGGACTTCGCCTGGAGCGTCATCTTGGTTTTCCTTTTTGGCTTTCCTTCGCTCGGCGAGGTCGCGTAAGGATTGATTGGTGTGGTGGACCCAGTCACGCGCCGGCGGCAGGAACAGCAGGATGAAAATCGCCACGGCGAGCAGTCCGTAGAACCACGGTGCGCTGTCACCTTGCAGCAAGACACCTAGGGCCAACAACAGAACTCCACCGCCACGCAACAGCCGGCGTGCGTGGACGTCGTGTTTCCTAAACGACCAGGCCAGGGCGATGATGGCGCACAGCAACGCGGTCACGCCGGCGGACGAAAGATTGATGCGCCACAGCGGCGTGTTCTTCACCTGCAACGCAATGGTTTCGCCGGCCGCCAAAATCGGCACGCTGACTTGTAACGGCTCGGGAACGCCCCGTTGTGACAGCGCCACCATCGCGGTTGCGACCGACACGCCGATCGCGATCAGCAAACTTAGCAGACCGGCGACGCGGAGGGATCCCGGTTTGCGGCAGGCCCAGAATCCGAAACCGGTCAGCAACGCGATCACCACCAACGCGATCAGCCCGCGTTTGGCCACCCAATCCAATCCGGACGGCCGCAGCACCGGGACGGGCGGCGTGACCGTTCCGCCGGTGGGCACCAACACGTATTTTTCGTCGCCGGTCACATTCCATTGTGTTTTCAGGATGGGGGCGAACACGGTGGGCAAGGCGAGTTCGGGGTGGGACTGGTGAACGGCCGGTTTGCCCAATCGCAAACTGACTTCGACCGGAACATTCGGGTCCGTGCCGCCGGGGATCGGAATCAACGTGGCCTCGTCGGATTGACGAGCCGTGACGGGCCGGCCGCCCACGGAAACGGCCCACAGTCGGACCGGTTCGCCGGGCAGCTGAATCTTCAACGTGCGCTGTCCGCGTGTTTTGACGAAGTACACGACGTCGGTGACCAGTTCGCCGTCCTGCGATACACGACTGTTGGCTTCGGCGAATTCCACGACCTGCGTCGCGGTCGTGCCGGGCTCGAACCAGCTGACGTTCAGGTTCAGTTCGAACGGTCGTTGGGTGTATTGCCAGGTTCCCAGCGGGGGTGCGGTGCTGAGCAGACGCAACTCCGCGGGCAATTCCAGCGGATCCAGGTTGAGCATGTCATCGGAGATCGATTCGGTTTGGATTTTCACCTGCATCGGGCTGACCACTTGGATGTAACCACGTTCGCCCTGGACGCCGATCGGAGCGACTTGGCCGGGCTTGAACGAACCGTTGCTCTTGTCCGGTTTTTCTTCGAAGGTCACCAGCAGGGTGTAGGCGCCCATGACGGGTTGGTGCAGTGAGACGATCAGCGTGTCGCCTTCTCTGCGGTACGTGCGGACGTCCTTGCCATCGACCATCACGTTGCCCAGTGTGGCCGGGACGGTGATGTTCCATTCGGAAACCGGCGACCCGGTGACGAAGTAGTTGATCAGTGCGCTGCCGTAGACCGTTTCTTCGCTCAGGGAATAGAGGTGAAAAACGTCCGACTGCACACTGCGCTCGAGTTGTTGGACGCTCATCGTGGCCGACCAACCCGGTTGGCGAATGCGAAAGGCTTGCTGCAGGTTCGGTGTCGGTTTGGGAAAGTACGACACGGGTTTTTCGGCCAGCAAGTCTGTCGACGCGATTGAAATTCGAAAGCCGGGGGCACCGATGATTCCCAGATCGCCGCGAACTGATTTTGCGTCGGGGTATTCGATGCGTGGCAGGATCCAGTCACCCTCCGACGCGGCTTCGCTTTTTTCCAAGTGCAGTGCGACGAGCTGGCGCCCGATCACGTCTTGGCCGAAGATGACTTTCAAATTGCGGCGACCACCCGTGACGGCCGTTGCGGTGATGTAGTCGGCGACGCTCGCCCCGGTGACCGAGACGACGGAATAGTCTGACGGAATTCCAAAATCCCACTCGCGGATCGGGGCTTCGCGAATGTCGAGTTCAATGTCCGCCCGAACCACGCGATCCGTCTCGGCCAATTCATAAAGCACCAGTTCGGAAACATTGACCTCCGGCTGGATGCGATCCGCCGCGACGGTAAAGCTATGCTCGGCGGCGGGGAATCGGTACACGAAAACTTGACGGGCTTCGATCGAATCGCCGGGAAACTGATCCGGTGCCAGCTGGTTCATGCCGCTCAGCAGCGTCGGTTCCAGTCGCACCGAACCCAGGTTCGTCAGCCGCAGGAACCCCGAATGACGGATCGCGCCGATCGGGACCAGCCGCAGCCCTTCGACGCGCACCGGAAACGCGCCCAGCGGCGTTTGGCTGCGCACGTTGATCTGGCTTTGGCCGGTGATCGGCTGGCTGAGGGTGACGTCGAGCTGTCTCGATTGCCCCGACTCGGTGACTTTCCAGCCGACAATGTTGTCGCCCTGGACGTCGAGGATTTCACCTGGTCCGCGTAACCCGATCTGAAACGATCTCAGTTCGCCTTGCAGCACTTGGTAGGTGATCTGGTGATCTTGACGCAGCAGTCCGGTGCCGACTTTCGCTTCGATCTTGCCGGTGGTGGTGAAGAACAGTTTTCCTTCGCCGGTTTGACGTGCGGTTTTCCACTGCAGTTTCGCGCGGCCGGTTGCCGGCAAGAAACCGAGCCAGGCGTCGTCCTTACGAATCGGCACGACCGATTCTTGATCGCGTTCAAATTCCAGATCCGATTCCAGTCCGACGAGGGTCAGGGGAACCACGGCGCTGGCGGCGATGGTGATGTCCATGCGATGCACGTTGGGAGCGGGGGCGTCCAGGGTGGCGACAAAATCGAGTGCCACCGGAAAGCTGCCGGTATCGGCAAAGGTCAGCAGGTAAACCGATTGTCCGTTGGGCGTCGAGAGCTGTAATTGGTAGTTGTCGTCGACAGGCACTTCGCTGACGGCGGCATTGCCCGAGAGGATGATGATTTCGGCACCGGGCTCGGTGACGTTTGCGGTGCTGCGAAGCTGGAAACGAATCGATTTTCCATCGGGATGCAGCTCGCCGCGCAAGGTGGTGTCGACCAGTTCGACCGCTGCGGGGGCGGCGCCGTCGCGCTGCAGTGAGAGCTGGATTTGGCCGCCGCCGGCCGTCTGGAAACGCTTGGCACGATCGCCCGAATCCAGCGGGACAAACCCGCTGACCGAGTTGACGGTCACGGCAACCTCGGGAGCATCGATGATGGTGACAATCGAATCGAAACCGACAGACTCGCCCGGGGTCAGGTGTGTCAGGTCGATGGTCGTGGGAAGCTGTAATTTCTCCGAGCGTGTTTTGATCTCCACCTTCAACTCGGTCGCATCTTGGTTGATATGCAGATCCAGGAATCGCTCGTCGCCTTCGCGGCGGACGGACCAAGATCGCAGGTTTTCGCCCTGGACATCACTGATCGCGTCCGGGCCGCGGAGCCCAAAACTCAAGGTCTTGGCGCGCCCTTGGATGACTTTCGCCGTCAGTTGGATGGCTTGCTCGATCCGTTCGGTCGAAACGTTCGCCGTCGACGTGGCCTTGGCCGTATAAAAAACCGGTGGGTCGGGAATTTGTCCGCGGGCTTCCACGACGATCGTTCCCGTGCCGTCACCGGCAATGGAACTGCTCAGTTTGGCTTGTGGTGCATCATCCTGGGCGTGGCCGCGATGGCTCAGCGAGAAGGTCATTCCCAGCAGAAACAACGTGAGGAACACGGTGAACGCAATTCGGGGCGCGGTCGAGGTGGATGCGTTCATGGTTGCATTTCCTTGGAGTGCGAGTCTCGTTCTTGGCTAACTCGTGGTGGTCGTTTCGAGTGTGAAAGCTGTTCAGGGCCGGAGGAGAGACGTGCTGAGAATCTCAAACTTGAAACTTGAAACTTGAAACCATTTTAATTCCCGACCAGTTGTCGGGCTTGGCTGATCATCATTTGGAGTTGTTGGACTCGCTTGCGATTGCGGTCTTGATCGGGTAATCCGGCCAGCAGATCGGAGAGGGTTTTCAGGTCGACGTTGGCGCCGAGCGGATCGCCGCGGAGCTTGGCCGCGAACAGTGCGGCGGCGGTTGCGATGCGAATCGATTCGGATGCTTGGTCGGGTCGTGGTGCGTTGGGTTCGTACGGGATCGGCCAGCGGTTTTCGATCATCTGTCCGGTCGACAGGTCTTGGAACCTGACCGAGACCGAACCGACGTCGCCTTCGCCATCGGGTTTGGCTTGGAATTGATAGACCGCGACTCCTGCTTCGGCCGCTGCCATCTCGGCGGCATCGACCTTGTCGTTGCGAAAGTCTTCTTTCTTGAGCAGGTGTTTTTCGAAGCCGAGCAATTTGTAGTGGCCGACGCGTTTGGGATTGAATTCGATTTGTACTTTGACGTTCTTGGCCGAGGGGCGGAGGGCGCCGGCGATTTGGCTGGCGAAGCCGTCGTCGGCATCTTCGGGTGAATCGAGCAGGTAGTAGCGGCCGTCGCCCTTGCGGGTCAGCGCTTCCAGGATTTCGTCGTTGAGTCCTTCGGCGACGATGCCGGCGGCGTCAAAGGCGATGCCCGCTTCACGGATCGTGGTGATCCGCCCCGACAGGCTTTCGGGGTCGGCGTTGCCCAAGTTGACGGCGCCGTCGGTGAGCAAAATGATTCGGTTCTGCGCGCCGTCGGTCTGATGTTCACGGGCTTTTTCAAACGCCAGTTGCAATGCCGCTTCGATGTTCGTCCCACCTTCGCTGGGTAAGTGATCGATCAGCTCGACGAGCCGTTGTGCCTGGGATCCGTCGACCTTGTCGGCCAGCAGTCGCGGTTGGCGTGCGAAGCTGATCAAGGTGACTTGATCGAGTGGTTTGAGTTGTTGGGCGAGCAGGGCGAATGCGCGGCGGACGGTTTGTTGCCGGTCGATGCGTTCCATCGATCCGGAGTTGTCCAACAGGAACGTCAGACGCAGCGGTGTGTTGCTGGCCCGTCCGGCGGCGGCGGTCCGCATCGAGACACGCAGCAGGTTACGTTGTTGCAGAAACGGATGGATGGCTTGCTCGAGTCGGCAGGCGACCTTTTCGTCTTGGCTGGGCATCGGATCGCCATAGTCCAATGCATTGACAAATTCTTCGACGCGAATTTTCGCCGGCTCGGGCCATTCGCCTTGGGCGAGCGCCGCGGCGGCGAGTTTGAACGAGACATCACTGACGTGCAGCGAGAAGGTTGAAAACGCTTCCTTGGCGGCGTCTTTTTCATCCAGTCCGTCCGGCGCGGGCGACTTTTCGATGCTCGAACGCTTGAGCGATTCGGTCTCGAAATTCACCTGCGGGTCGCCAAACAGGTCGTCGTCTTTGCCCTTGCTGGCAACCTGGCCGGCTTGCCGTTGAAGTCCCGATTGCAGGTCCCGAAACTTTTTTGATCGATCGGCAGTCGCAAGTCCGTCTAGCTCATTCATCCCGGCGCCCCAGTGCGTTGCTGGTTTCGAAGGCTCGGGTTGCAGATCACTGAGTGTGGCCGTTTTTCCAGCGATCGCCGCACGCGTCCGCCGACTGAGAGCACGGGTTCCCAACAGCGCCGGTTCCTCCTCCTGAGGAATGACGATTTTGGGGGTGTCGAGGAGAAGTTTTTGCTCCGCCGGTGCGGTCACTGCGAGATCGGATCGCTCCTCCAATTCGCGTAACATGGCTTCGGGTACGACGGCTTCCGGTGCGTTTTCGGGTGCCGGGATGGAATACGACAGGGCGTCGGACTCGTAAAACCGACCGCCGCCTGGACGGTTGGTCGGCGGCACGGTTGCCTCGCCCATCATGCTCATCCCTTCCATCAACTCCATCCCGGCCATCATGGGGTCGGATCCCTCGGCCAGTCCTTGCTGTGGTGACGCAGTGCTTCCGAATGGTTCTCCGCCGATCCCGCCGCCAAACCCGCTGCCAAACCCGCCGCCGCCCATGGCGCCGCCCGCCCCGCTTTGGAAGCCGAGTGCCGCACCGGCCGCGCCGTTCTGGTCATCGAGACGTTGCGTTGGTTCACCGCGCTGCGCCGTTTCAAAGTCGGTGATGCCTCTGCCGAACCTGGTAGCCGCTTGTGGGGCTGCCTTCGCGACCTGACCGGATCGCTCGATCCCGTCATCAAAGCGCTTCATCCCGCCGGCGGCGAACTCCGGTGACGCCTCTACTTCGCTCCATTTGTCTTTGGGCGAGAAGGCCTGGCCATTGATCGCGCCCGACTTATCCGCTGCGGCAGCCACTTCGGGCAAAGGGGGGCTGGGAACGGTCGGGAAGTACTGCACGTCGTCTTGCAAGTAGTAGGCTGACGGGGGCACAGCTTCCTTTTTGATCGCATCGACACCGAGACTGTCTCGAATGGCCGACAGCGAGGATTTCGAATCCGCCGTGTCGCCGAATGTGACGCCGCTTTGTGGTTTCGCTGGTCTCGCCAGTTGGCTACCGCGGAATCGTCGTCCCGCGCCGCTGACCGCGTATTCGTCTTCGAACAGATATTCCTCGTCGATCGACGCTTCGAACTCGACCGACGCGGACTCCTCGACATCGAAGTCTGCTGCGAAGTCGCGTTGCATCTCGGTCGCGACCGAGCCGACTTGACGCGACTCCTGCATCATGAATGCGCCGGTGGCGAGCATCAGGAACAGGCCGGCGATGCCCAAGGAGATGGCAACGCGAGTGGCATTCCAGAAGTGGCTGGTCGGCAACCGTGGTCGCGCGTCGCCGGTTTGTTTCGCTTGGCCACTGATCGCGGCCAGCACTTTGTGCCGTCTCTCCGCGGGCAGTTTCCAGTCCTCGTCTTCCGGCGGGGCTTCGTCCGAGCTGACGTCGCGCATGAGTCCATCGATGGATTCGAATTGTTTTTTGACCGCTGCCAATTCCGGGCGCTGCTCGATCAATCGGTTCAGTTGATCGCGTTCTAGCTCCGACGCTTCGCCGAGCACGAGTGCAACGATGCGAGCTTCCAGATCGGGGTCAAGGCGGTCGTTTTGAGATGCTTCGTTCATGAGCTTCCGTCGATTCCGAGTGGTCGGAGTTTGCCGGCCAGCTTTTTTAAAATGTGGTGCAATCGGTAGCCCACGTTGCCGATGGTGAGCCCGGTTTGGATGCTGATGTCGCGGTAAGTGAGGTCTTCGAAATACTTCAACCTGACCAGCTGCCGATCCGCTTCATCGAGTTCCAGCAAGCTTTGGCGCAGCGCGCCGGCGGCTTCCATTCGCAGCAGCATGTCTTCAGGCGTCTCGTCTCCGGTTTCGTTGAAGCCGGTGTCGCTGTAGTCCGATGACGGTTTGCCGTCATCGCTGGAGAGCGATTCGCGTTTGATGTGTCGGATGTAGCTGAAGGCCCGATTGCGGACGCTGCGGAACAGCCACGCCTTGGGCGAGTCCACCTGATCCCAGCGGGCGTGCAGCTGCAAAAAAACGTCTTGAACGATCTCTTCTGCCACCGCACGCCGTCCGGTCAGCGAAAACGCGTAACGCAACAGCGGCGTCTCCTCGGTTTCAAACAAGGCGCGCAGGGGCAGCTGACACTCGCCCTCGGCGCCCGATTGTTTGACATCAGGAGTCTGTTTCAGCATGTATTCGGTTCGGTTCGCCTGGCGAAATTGAATCACGACCCCTTATCCTCGCACAGGAACAGACTCATCGCGAAGGAATTTATTAGCAAGTTTCCGGCATCTTTTTCCGGAATCCCCGTCTCGGGCGTTTTCGATGGATGGTTTCGGCCAACGGCCGTTCACATCCATAGCCTTGGGCATCGCCCAAGTTCCGCAAACGAGAACGGAGGAATTGGCCAACGGCCATACACAAATGCCTCGTCAAACGCGAAGGTTGTGCATGGCCGTTGGCCAAATTGAACCTCATTGCAATGAGATTCCTGGGGCGGCGCAACCCTCGCAAATGCTCGGTTTGCTTGCCCCAGGCTATGGATATGCATGCCCCTTGGGCAAACAGCGACGTGTTCAGATACCAATGCCCCGGCGGAGAGTGACGAAAACCCCTTGTGATCAACAACTTGAAAACCGCACGACCTCTGTGCGGGAGGGTCGAGCGCAGCGAGGGGATGATTTCTGCGACCCCGACTGTCTACGCGTCGGCACATTCCAAAAGCGACTCGATCAGCTGCGTCAGATCGAGCATTGCGAATGGCTTTTCCAGAAATCCATCGGGTTGCACGCCGTCGTATTGCGGCAACGACCAACCGGAGACCATGATCACGGGCAGATTCGGTTGGCGTGACTTGATGTGTTTGAGAACGGTCAGCCCGTCCATTCCGGGCAGGCCCTGGTCACAGAGCACCAGCTGAAACTCTTGCTGCTGCAACCGTTTCAGGGCGGTCGGGCCGTCTTCGGCGGTTTCGACGCTCAGTTGCAGCGATTGCAGGACCGCGACGGTTGATTGCCGGACCAGTTCGTCATCATCGATGCACAGCACGCGGAATTCGTCGGGTGCCCGGCGGGACGTCTCCGCGCCATCCGCGTCGGCATCCAATGCGGCAGCAGTCGGAACCGAATCTTCGTCGATCGGCGGCTGTGTCTCGTGTTCACGTGGCAACCGAAATTGCACCGTCGTTCCTTTGCCCGGTCTGGATTGGACGTGCAGTTTGCCGCCGTGCTGGCGGACGATGCCATCGCACTCACTGAGGCCCAGGCCGCTGCCTTTGGTGTTGGTGGTGTAGAACGGTTCGGTGCAATGTTGCAGTTGTTCGGCGGACATTCCGCGGCCGGAGTCGGAAACATCGACGATCGCGCTGCTTTCATCGGCGTCGACGCGGATGGTGATCTGGCCCTGATCGTCAATCGCATCGACGGCGTTGAAAATCAGATTGGTCAGAACCGCACGCAACTGCGTCCCATTTCCCTTGACCAAGGGATTGGCCGAGAAATCCGTGTGCACGCTGATTTGTTTCCCCGTCGAAAGCGAGTCGTTTTGCCAACGGGGGCGTGTCAACTCGACCGATTGCGTGACGATGTGATCCAGGTCAAGGACTTCCAGAAACTCCCGATTGTGTGATTCACGATAAAAGTGTTCCAAGCGGCGAACCGTTTCGGCGGTATCGGTCACGCCCAGTCGAATCAGTTTCAGCCAATTCCGACTTGCCCCTTGCAGGTCGGAATCTTGTTCGAGCATCTCGGCGTAGGTCAGCAGCGGTGTCAGCGAATTGTTGATGTCGTGAGCCACGCCGGCGGCCATCCGGCCGAGCGCGTTGAGTCGTTCACGCTTGATGGCGATCTCTTGGGCGTTGGCCAAACGATCGAGTGCCTCGCGCAATTGCAGATTGCTTTCTTTGAGTTCTTGATCGGCGATCAGCTTTTCGGTGACGTCTTCGAGGGCGCCGACGTATCCGAGACGCTGCCCGTCGCGCTCGATTCGGTCGGCGACCACGTTGAAATTACGAATGGTCCCGTCGGGATGCATCAATCGACCGGAAAAACTGAACTGCGATCCGGCGTTGGCTCGTGCACCGGCGTGCCACGAGGCCTGGATGTGATCACGGTCGTCCGGATGCACCGCATCCAACCAAGTGGATTGCGACTCCGGCTCGCCCTTGAGTCCGGCAACCTCCGCCAGGTAGCTGTTGAAATAAGTGATTTCGTTCGCGTTGTTGGTGACGAAGATGCCGACGGGTGAACAATCGCAAATGGCTCGAAACTGCGCCGACTTTTCGGCAAACTGATTGGCCAGTTCTTCGCGTGCCCGTTGCAGTTGTCGGTTGGTCCGCCGCAGGGCGAGGGTACGGCGGATCAAACTGGTGGCCAGCCACGTGATCAACGCCAACAGCATCGCGGCGACGGACAGGAACCAGGTGCGCATCCAATACGGTTGGAGCACCGTGATTTCGACCGCGCGTGCCGCCGGTGAAACGTTGGCGTCGCCATCGGAAACGCGAACTTCCAGCGTATGGTTGCCCACGGGCAGATTGTCCAAAGCGACTTGATTTTGTTTCGCGAATGGAGACCATGCGCCGCGATCGACCCGCCATGACCAACGCAGGTCGTTGGCGGCGGTCCGATTCCATTTATCAACACCGGACCAGGAAACAATGGTCTGCGCGCCCGGGTCCACCGTGATCGTCGATTGATCCAACGTCGCTCGGGGCGGGTCTGGGTCGGCGCTGTATCGAATCACGCCGTCGAGCCAGATCCCGTCGCCGCTGTTGGACTGAATCGATCGGCGTCCAAGTTCCTGCGGAAAATCGATGCGTCGGAACCGTTGGCCGTCGAACCGGCAAAGCCCGTCTCGGGTGCTGGCCCAAACGGTTCCCTGGTGATCGGCGTGGATCGCCGAGATTTCATTTGATGCGAGTCCATCGGCAATGTCCAATGAGGTCCACTTGTCGTTTTGAAATCGGAGCACCCCGTTGGACCGGGAGGCCAACCAGACGGTGCCATCCGCATCCACCGTGCCGTCGGGACAAGAAACTCCATGGAGCAATGGATCCGTGACGGCCCACCAATGCGTTCCGCCCGAGGTCCAGACGCCGGTGCTGTTGCCCGCCATCATTCGGCCATCATGCAGTTCCACGATCCATCCGAGGTAGGGGGGGGCGAGTGGCGGACGCAGGTGTTTCCAGTCGTCCCCGACACCCGAGACAAGGCCACCAACTTGCCCCCGGTTACGCTTGCTCTTGCCGCCGACCCAGAGATGCCCCTGGCGGGTGACGGTAAACGCTTTATTGCTAAACCCCTCGGCGACTTCCGGGAACGTTCGACGCGTCCACGTTTGACCATCGTAGGTGGCGACGGCGCTGGTTCCACGGTGGGCGCCGATCGCGACCACACCGATGTTGGGCAACGAAACAATGTTGGTTGGGTGACCGATGACGCCATCCTCGGCACCGAACGAGATCGTTTCCCCCCCCTCGCGTCGAACGATCCGCTGTTTGTTATCGGTGACGAACCATTGAGCACCCGTGGAGTCCGTGCATTGGTACGTCGGACCGTTTAACGAGGTGAACTTGTCCGGCGACAATTCGATCCGCACGACCGGCTGGTTGTTTCCCAGGATCCAGAGCGAACCATCGGTGGCGGACAGCATTCGCTGGCTGCGGCTGGGGAGCTTGGCGTCGCGTGCGTCATATGACTTCCAGCGACCGTTTCGGTACACGTAGATGCGGTTCAACGAACTGACCCAGATCGAACCGTCCGACACTTGCACGGCGTCGGAGACGTTGACGCCCAGATCCGTCGAATGGTCGTCGTTCCATCGTTGCCCGTCAAAGTAAACGGCGCAATTTGCCTGGCGTGACGCGAAGGCCCATACGTTTCCGTCGGAAGTTTCCAAGAGTTGGTGAACGCGACCCTGAACCGGGCAGTCCGACTTGGTCCAGGTGCGCCACGTCTCGCCACCGTCGGGGCTCATCGTCAACACTCCGTTCAGCCCACCGGCCCAGATGCGATCGGCGCTGTCTTCCAGCACGAACTCGGTCGAGGGCGAGAGGTAGGTGCCGGAGATGCCTTCCGTCGCGATGACAATCGTCTGTTGCTCACCGGATGTAGGACGCTCGATTCGCAATCGTATTTGCTTTCCTGGAGCTTTGCTTAACGAGACCACGCTCCTGAGCGGCGTGCCGTTGACGGACAAGACTCTGTCCTTGGGACGCAAGCCCGCGCCGCGGGCCGGACTGTTCTCGCTCAGTGCCGCGACTTGATTTCCGCTGAAGACGATCCCGAGCGTTTGGTCATAGCCTTTCCGCTGGAGACAATCGTCCGGTAGGGGGATGACCTTGTTGAAGAGTTTTTCTCGTTGGAAGAGCTCGACAAACTCTCGACCCGTGAACAATGTGGACGTTTCCGAGGTCAGTCGGACAAGCCCGCGAGAGCAGCTGGCCCAGATCGTTCCGTCGTGTGATTCAATGACCTCCCCCGAGAAGCCCCACGTCGGCTGGTCAGCACGGGGGAATATGCGTTTCCAGTGGGGGCCGCTCTTGCGATACAGTCCGCTCAGCGTGGCCGCGACCAAATCACCGTTGGCGAGTGTGGTCAGCGACTTCACCTCCAACGGCGGCAACCCCTGGTCACTACCGTGATGGGTCCAGCTGTAGCCGTCATATTGGAGCACGCCGTCCTGCACGCCAAACCAGACGTTGCCATCGAGATCCTCTTCGAGACAGCGAAGCCTGAGGTGGTCCACTTCCGGGAACCGGCTGATCCGCCACGGTTCGGCGAGCGGGTCCGAGTACTCAATTTTGTACGGTTCTTCCGCAATCGCGACGTCCAGCGTTGTCACGATGTTCAGCGTCGCCACGACCGCGATCACGCCAATCGCTAAGTGGGGGATTGCCGTGCACCTCTTTGGCGAGCCGGTGTTTGTCGGCCGCAGCGTGATGGCTCGCGTCTTCATCGGTTTTAAAAGATCCTTCCCGGCGGGCAGGTGGTCGCGGCCAATCTCCACTGTGGCGGAGGATTGTATACCAACACGAAAAATCCAGGAAGCTTTGTTTACCCCTGCCGGGGCGCCGCCGGACCTTGTCTTCCGCCGCACCTTGGTTTTCGGATAGGCGGTAGTGGACGAGGCGACGAGTCCTCTGTAATTGGCATATCGGCAGAGGACTCGTCGCCTCGTCCACTACCGGGAAACTGAGCTGCAATCGACTACTCGCCTTGAGCACAAAGCCGATCGTTGTTGTCAGGAAAACCGTTTTCCACAGTGGATAATTACTTTCCCGTTTTGGCGTTGGCGTTGTTTTGCATGAAGGTCGAGAGGGCGTGATTCGTGCAGTTTGAGGATTGCGTCTGAAGTGAACGTTGGCCCTGGAACAACACGTGCAGCGGCTTGCCGGAGCGTGTCGCTGGTCTGCCATCCGACTCGGAACGGCCAAGGATGTTCCTTGACATCCATCTCGAAGCACTGGCCAACGATTCCCGCGATTGAAAATCAATGAACACTCAACGTTGGCTGTCCAAAGGACGCGGCATCCGTGGTGGCGAGGCTGGTGACCGTTCTGTGAAAGTTCGCCACAGGCTCTCGATCGAGGCTCTTGAAACTCGCCGTCTGTTGGCGGTCGATCTGCTTTATCTGGGAAACCAGGCGGATAACTCGATTCAAGTCTTCGACGCTGGTACCGGGGCATTCGTCCGGACGCTGGTCCAAAGCGGCGCCAGCAGTTTGCATGGGCCACGTGGCATGGTGATCCAGGGGAACAACCTGTTGGTGGTCAACCAGAATGTCGACACCCAGTTCAACGGTGAGGTGTTGCGATTCAACAAAGACACCGGCGTCGCGTTGTCGCCGCTGGTGCCGTCTTCAAGTTCCAACGCTCCGTTTGCACCCCGGGGCATCGTGGTCAAGGACAACATTGCTTATGTGGCCGACTTCTTTGCATCACCGTCACGGATCGCGAAATACAACGCGACCACGGGAGCATTCATTGGAAGTCTGATTCCCAACGGGTTTAACGCGGAGTTCAACCCGCGCGGGCTCGTCTTCGGTCCGGACAACAAGTTGTACGTCACGGTCTACAGTGCCTTCGACTCCGACGTGTTCTCCGAAGACGCACCGGGTTACGTGTTGCGATTCAACGACACAACGAGTGGGGCCTTCGAAGTCATCGCACGCAACACGGCCGACGGGATTCACCAGACCGGCGAACTTCACAACCCCGAGGGAATCGTTTTTGACCCCAACGGAAGGTCTCTGTACGTGACCAGTTTTCGGCCCAACCGAACGGACAATGGGATCGTCGTGGTCGACGTTGCAACCAAGTCGCAGCGTGAGTTTATTCCGCTGGGAGGTGACAACGCCGCCCAAGCGATCTTGTTCGGCCCCGACGGACGACTGTATGTACCGATCAACGCAGGGGCGGCTTCCGGGTCGGTTCGCGCCTACGATGTGGCGACCGAAAGCTTTGGTGTCTTGATCCCGCCCGCAAACGGACGTCTGCAAACGCCGTGGTATTTGACGTTCGGAAACACCCATGCTGCGACGTTGGCCTACAACACGACGACTGTAGCGGACCAGGCACCTGTCTTGGCGGGTATCGAAGCGGCGCCGCAGGACTATCAGGTCAGAGCGCCTAAAAAGGTCGTGTCCCAATCGATCAAGGTCACGGATGTGGATTCGACCGTCCTCACCGGGGCAACGATTCGAATCACCAACAACTATCAATCCGGTGCCGACGTTCTTTCGTTGGGCGGTCCGCCGGTGGTTCAGTCGAGTTGGAATCCGACGACAGGCACGTTGACCCTGACCGGCACCGCGACGTTGGCAACGTACCAGGGCGCGTTGCGGTGCATTCTGTACGAGAATACGTCGGCGAATCCGACGACCGGCCAGCGGCGGATCGTGTTTCAGGCGACCGGTGGTGCGGCGACCAGCAATCAGGTTTCCCGCGACATTCGCATCGTTTCCGCAGCAAGCTCCAGCGCGGCCGTGCAGACGTTCTCGGCTCCGACGTTGGCGTTGGGCCAACCGGTCCCGGCGCCGCCACCGAGTCCAATCGATGCCGCCTTCACTTTTGTGACACCGGCGTCGAGTGCTCTGACGGGTGCCGAAGCCCAGAGCGCGTTTCTTTCCGCGCAAACGCGTCCGCAGGACTCGAATTCCGAAGATCGCGTGTCATCCGATGGCGAACCCGACATCCAGCCCTTTCATTCCAAACCACTCGTTTCGACGGTGGTCTGGGGCCCGTCGATCGCCCCGACGCTCGTCGACGATTCGATCGACGCCTTGTTTGGGGACCCGTTGGACGGTGATTCCCAGGTCTTGGGTCTCGGGGATGAATCGATCGAATTCATCAGAGATTCGCTGCTACTGACTCGGTAGCGGCGAATCGGCCACGCATGTGACGAACACAAATGCCAAGAACGCGCCGGAGGGAGGGGCGTGGCGGTGGTCAACGGGCCGTCGCAGGCACTAAGCTTACTGACATCGTGTTCCGAACACTGAGTGTCGACGAGAAACCCGCCATGAATTTGCAAGCCCCTTCGACGACGGATTCACGCGCACGACCGCAGCCGTTCACCTTCTATCCTCCCAACAGCAACCGCTTGGTCACCTGGCTGGTGCAGATGGGGATCCGGTCTTCGATTCGGCGAAAATTGCGAGTCACCGAGATTGAGATCAGCGACGAAGATTTGGAACGATTGCGGCAGCTCAAGGGCGAGCGATGTTTGGTGACGCCCAGCCATTCGGGAGGGTTCGAGCCACACATCATTATGTATTTGTCAAAACTGCTCGGGGACAGTTACAACTACGTCGCGGCGATGGAGTTGTTTCAGCAATCGAGGATCAACCGCTTTCTGATGCCGCGGATGGGTGTGTACTCGATCATCCGCGGCTCGGTCGATCGACCCTCGTTCAGCATGACGCGCAAGCTTTTGGCGGCCGGCAAGCGTTGGCTGGTCATCTTTCCCGAAGGCGAGACGGTCTGGCAAAACAGCGTCGTCATGCCGTTTCAACAGGGCGTTTTTCAACTGGCGTTCAAAGGGTATGAGGACGCAACGAAGGAAGACGATCAAGCCAGCCTCTACTGCATTCCGATCGCCATCAAGTACGTTTATCTTCGCGACATGCACGACGAAATTGACGCGTCGCTCGCGAGGTTGGAATCGAAACTGGCCATCGGGGATGGTCCGTCGCAGCCGACTCGGCACGCGCGTCTCAGGCGGATCGTCGAAGCGGTCGTTGCGGCGAATGAAAAAACGCACGGTGTGCAACCGGCCCCCGACAGCGATCTGAGTGATCGGGCGGAGAATCTAAAGCTGTACGCGATCTGTCAACTGGAACAGCAGTTGGGGCTCACCGCGACCGAAAAGCAAACCCTGTTGGACCGGATTCGCTCTCTGTTCAACGCCGTCGACAGGATCGTTCACGAGGAACCCAGTGGGTCGGAGTACGAGCAGCAGTTGGCGGTCCAGCGTCAACAATTGGCGCGAAAGTACTACGACGAACTTTGGCAGTTGTTGCAATTTGTCGCGTTGCACGACGGTTACGTCGGGGAATCGATGACGTTCGAGAGGTTTCTTGACGTGTTGTGCTTGTTGGAGATGGAAGTCTGCAAAGAGCGAAAGGTTTGGGGACCCAGGAAGGCCTGCGTGAAAGTGGGGCAGCCGGTCGACCTGAAAGATCACGCATCGGCCTATGCGGCGGACAAACGAGGCACGGTTCACGACATCACGCTCGGGCTCGAGACGTCCGTGCGCTCGATGCTGAAGGAACTTGAGGCGGGGTGCGCTTCGGTGACGGATGGCTGAGCGCGATCCGGCGCTGGACGCGTCGGTACACTTCTCGGTCTTGTTTACAGTCTGGACGTCGAGACCTGATCGCAAACGAGGGTGACGGGCAACTTGCACAATCGACGACGAATCGCTGACACGCATCGAACGATTGAGGGAAAAATATAATGGCCACTGCGAAATGGAACGGATCGATCATTGCCCAAAGCGACGACACGATCGTCGTCGAAGGGAATCACTACTTCCCTGCCGAAAGCGTCGACGCGGCGCGGTTGCGACCCAGCGACCACCAGACGACGTGCGGATGGAAAGGCGTCGCCAGTTACAACAGCATCGAGGTGGACGGCCAGGTCAACGAGAATGCGGCTTGGTACTATCCCGATCCGAAGCCTCAGGCGGAGAACATTCGCGGCCGATTTGCATTTTGGAAAGGCGTGGTCGTTGACGGAGACAGCCGCGCGGACCAGACGCCCGATGGGGCCGAATGTGAGACCAAGTAGTTGATCGATTCGACGAACGAGACGGTGGTCGCAACGTCACTTCGCAAGTTCGTGATGATGCTTGCGTTGGTCATCGCCGGTGAGGCGGTGTTCTTTCTTCCGTTCGTCTTACCGCGGATCTTTCGACCGACGTTGCTGGATGTGTTCGGGATCAGCAACTTGCAATTGGGCATGGCCTTTTCGATCTATGGCGTCGTTGCGATGTTGGCCTACTTTCCCGGCGGCCCGATTGCGGATCGGTTCGACGCAAGAAGGTTGATGGCGATCGCCCTGGTGGCAACATCCGCCGGCGGTTTGCTGATGGCCGGGATCCCTTCGCTCAGCGTGGTGAAGTCGCTGTATGGATTTTGGGGACTGACCACGATCTTGCTGTTTTGGTCGCCGCTGATTCGTGCGACGCGTCAGTGGGGCGCTGGCGGATTGTCAGCAGACGGATCACCAAGTCACGCTCTGCCCGGGCGGGCGTTCGGGATTCTGGACGGTGGCCGCGGATTGATCGCCGCCCTGATCGCCAGCGTGTCGGTTTGGCTGTACGCGGCGTTGATTCCTGCCGATGTGCAAGTCGCCACACTGTCCGAGCGGTCTGACGCATTTGGTAACGTGGTGCTGTTGTTTGCCGCGGTGACTTTCTTGTCCGCCGTGCTGGTGTGGTTTGCGCTGCCGCGAAAGCAAACGCGGACCTTCGAGGCGACTTCCCCGAGTCGCGCCGACGCCGATGCCGGGATCGGGGCGGTGCTGCGAATGCCCGCCGTTTGGTTGCAGGCGATCATCGTTGTTTGTGCGTACGTGGCGTACAAGGGACTCGATGACGTGTCGCTGTACGCCAAAGAGGTGTTGTTGTTCGATGAAGTGCAGGCGGCAACAATCGGCACGGTGTCGATGTGGATGCGGCCGCCGGCAGCTGTTCTCGCCGGATTGATTGCCGATCGATTCGGCGTTTCGAAATCAACGCTGGTGTGTTTTGCCGCGATTGCTGTGGGAACCGGTTCGCTGGCCGCCGGCTTGCTGCCGCCCGGAGCGATGGTGTTGTTCTTTGCCACGCTGGTTACCACCAGTGCCGCCGTATTCGCGCTTCGCGGGTTGTACTTTGCGCTGATGGAAGAAGGTCGCGTGCCGATGGGGCGGACCGGCACGGCGGTCGGAATCGTGTCGGTCATCGGTTATACACCCGACGTCTTCATGGGGCCGCTGATGGGCTGGCTGCTCGATCGATCGCCGGGCGAGATGGGCCATCGACACCTGTTTGCGGCGGTCACGTCGTTCGCCATCACGGGGTTGATCGCGACGGTCGTGTTCCGCAGGCATCAAAAGCTCGGTTCGCCCGGACGGTTAGGCGAAGGGCCTGACGTCCGCTGATGATCGGCCGTGCCTGAAACACCGGTCGGAATCACTACGACTTGGGTTGCTGCCAGCGGAGATCCACGACGTGATCGCAGACGGCATCGCCGGGTGGCGAGACCGTCGAGGCGATCGTCTTTGCATCGATCGGCTCGACGACGCAGCGTTGTTCGCGCCGCTGACGGGCTTCATCCACGTCGGCGGGAAGCCCGGCGTAGGGTTCGCTTTTGGGGTGCCAGTCATGTAGCGAGACATGCCAGTGACCGGCGCGGGGGTGCGAGAAGCAGAGCGTCAGCGGTGACTGGGCGCCGAGGGTCGGGTGCAGTCCGCGGAGAGGGACGAAGCTTCGATAGCGCAGGCCGACCAGTGCGACCTCCCCTTGGTCATCCTCGATGCGCTGCAGCGGGATCGACCAGTTGCCGACGGTGACGTTCCAGTCATCCAGCGGTTCGTTCGGATCCGTCGGTCGCAGTCGAATTTCGATCCGCGAGGTGCTCGAGTCGATCAACCGCGAACCGCCGCGTTCTTGAGTTGCGACATCGCCGACCAGCGGCCAAAACTCCAGCGCCCTGCGGATTTCCAGATGCGCCGATCCGAGCGTCCGTTCGGCGAGGACCAGGTCGCGGTCGCGGAGCAGCAGTTGGACCAGCGGATCGCCGAGCTCCAAACCGACCGTGTCGAGATCGGCGAGGACTTCTTTCAGGTCGCGATGCAGGTAATACGGCAGCGAAAACCGCGAGTGTAATTTTGATCCCCAGTCGGTCAGGGGTTCGTCAAACGGGGCTTCGGCGAGCATGGTGACGATGGCTCGCAGCAGGGTCGCCAATGCCGCCGTGGTCTCGGGAGACGGTGCCATGCGAAACGCGCGGAATTCGACCAGCCCGTTGCAGCCTCGCCCACCCAAGAACGGATTCCAAAGCTTCTCGATATTGATTTCGGCTCGGTGGCTGTTCCCGGAGGGATCCGCCAGAAACGGTGCGAGGCTATTCCAGAGCGTGTCCGGCGTCGGGCTGTCGGTTCGCTTGAGGAGTTCGAGCGCGAGCGAAAAATCTGACAGATCGTGATGCAGACTTTCGTCTACCCGAGGCGCCTGGCTGGACGGGCCGACCGAGTCGGTGGCGTGAAGGTAGGACAGCGAGGGGTGTCGATTGAAGTAGCGAACGATGCTGGGCAACAAATGTCCGAGGGTCAGAAAGGGGCTGACCGAGGGGCGCGCTCCGCCCAGCGTGATGTGTCCGCCGCCGCCCGAATCGCTTTCCACCCCGTTGTACTGCAACCGCAACGGCGCAAGACGCTCCTGCTCCGCGGCGTTTTCCAAGTCGCGTAAATGTTGCAGCAGATCGACGGTGCAGGCGACCGGCGCCATGTTGATTTCGATCACCGCCGGGTCGGGCGTGATCGTCGTCCAGCTGACGGTCGGGTCGACCGGCGGAGCGTGTCCGCTGAGCATCACGGCGGACAGGTCCATTTCCAGCGTGGCCGTTGAGATGGCACCGAGCAACCGGCCGAACAGTTCGACGTCGGGAATTTTTGGAAGCTCCAGATTTGCAACACCCTGTTGATCCGAGCAAACGATCAAATAGTTCCCCGACTCTGCCAATTCGTCTTCGACTTCGGCGCCCACCACACGCTCGCTGTGCAGCGAGGATCTGGCCAGCGAGGGTTCCTGGGTGGCACAATTCGGCGGCGGGGTGCCATCGGTACGGAAAACGACGCGTTCCCGCAGCGGCGATTGAACCGTCATCGCATTCAAGCCGATCGCGCGGAGGGCTTTGGACAGCGTGGCGGCCAGCGCTGCCGGGTTGGTTGGTGTGTCTGATGTCGGCGATGCCGCGAGTGCGGGGTCGGGTGGGCCGGACCAGAGCCGTGCTCCGTCGCGTCGCGCGTAGATGCCCACCGACCAGCGTGGATGTGGTTCGCCGCCATATTGGCGACCGACACAACGCAGGACGGCGGCGCCGTGTTCGTGGCGTCCCAGCCGCGCCAGCATCTTCAGGGCGCGGTCCCGTTTGTCGTCGCCGAGGGCATCGAACAGCCACTGGGGAGATTCGGAGAAGCGATCGGTGTAGGTCGGTTCGGCACCGACCCAGATCGATTGCCCCGAACGCGCCACACGCTCGTCGTGCGCCGCCAAGGCTTGCATCACATCGTCGTCAGGATCCATTGCGATTCCACATCGTCAAGCCTGGTTCATGAAAGGTGCCGCGTCTGGACCGAGCGATTGCACTCGAGCAATCATGCACGAGCCAAGTATTCCCCGGTCCGGGTGTCGATCTTCAGCCGCTCGCCCTCTTTGATGTATTCCGGCACTTGGACCACCAGCCCGGTTTCCAGGGTCGCCGGTTTGCTCCGTGAGGTTGCCGAATTGCCTTTGACACCGGGGTCACATTGCGTGATCGTCAACTCCACGGCCGCCGGCAATTCCAGCCCCACGCAACCGTCGTTGTAAATCATCGCCCGCATGCCTTCCAAACCTTCGGTGACGTACTTCAATTCCTCTTCGACATCCTCCAGCGGCAACTCGTATTGCTGGTAGTCTTCCTTGTCCATGACGAACAGATGCGTCGCGTCGGAGTACAACAATTGAACTTCGCGACGCGAGAAGTCGGCTTCTTCGATCACGTCGGTGCCTTTCATCGTGATGTCGACCTTGTTTCGGGTCAGGACATTGCGGGCACGGAATTTGTACAACGTTGCCGCCCCCCGTGCCGAAGGCGAGTGGACGGTGATGCCGCGGATCAGGACGGGGGCACCCTCATGAACGACGACCGTACCTGTCTTGATATCTTTTGCGAGCATGTTTGGTTTTTCGCCAGCGATGGTAAACCGGTGAAGGGAATGGATCTGTGGCAGATTCTACGCGGCGAAAGTCGGCGGCTCAACGACACAGGTCAGACACTCGGTAGCCGATCCCGCTGGTCAATCGTAGCGGTGGCCGATGGCGGCTGTTAGAGTGGTTCGAGTGCTCCGACAACGTTTAGATTGAGGGTGCCGCGGAAAAGGGGTCAGGTACCAAAAATGCGAAGCACCCGTTGGGCCATTTGGTGTTTGGTACCTGACCCCTTTTCCGCTCGACTGCCCCCTTTTTTGCTCGACAAGCGCAACCCTAAATGCAGATCTGGACAGAGCACTCGCACCAATGTCTGCCACCCGGAACCGTCCCAATCGCTATGAAACTTCGAACGAAAGCCACTCTCTCCGCACCCCGGTCCCGGCGAACGTTTCTCGCCACCGCATCCGCCTCAGCCGGCGGTCTCCTGCTGCCCGGTGCTGCGGCCTTCTGGTGCTCCGCACCGGGGGGGCTGTGTGCGGCGACGACCGATGTCGGTTCCACCGATCACTTTTGGTATCGACTCGCGCCGCCAGGTCCCTACATCGATTCGCAACGCGACCACAAAGCGTTCGGGTTCGATGACGGCGCGGTTTATCTGTCCGAGGACAATGGTGCGACGTGGCCGCACCGGTTGCCGTTTCCCGATGCCGACAAGATCACGTTCAGCTGCATCCTGAAAAATGGCAACCTTCTGTTCGCCACGCTGACGGAACTGTTCTTGAGCACCGACAACCTGAAGTCGTGCAAGCAGATCATCGTCAAAGATCGCAAAGGCAATGACTACCTGCCGCACACGCCGCTGGATCCTGACAACCCGGGTTGGTATTTCCATCCGCTCGATGGCGTCCACACGTGGGATGTCGATGGCACGGAGATGCTGGTTTGGGGCAACTATTGCAACGTGCTCGGCGGTGCGGTTCCGATCAACATTTATTACTCCACCGACGGAGGCCAGACGGTCAAGATCGCGTTCTCGTTTGGGCAGAGTCCACAGTTCCAGAAGAAGGGCGCCGGCGCGGGGGATCTGCTGGGCGATCCCGAGATTCCGATCGTGTGCCGTCACATTCATTCGGTCGCCTATAATCCCGCTGAGAATGCGTTTTACGCTTGCACGGGAGACCATGATCGGGCGGATGGGGCGCGCGGCGACGTGCATGAATGTCATTGGATGCGCGGCACCTATGATTCGGCGAACGACTCCTGGGACTGGAAGGTCCTGGTGTCGGTCAATTCCAATTCGCGATACAAATCCGGCGGCATCAATTTTGTCGATGGCCGGCTCTACTGGGCGTCTGACGCCAACGGTCGCAACGGCGTGATGCCGCATGACCGCGGCATTTTTAGCTGCGACCCGGCCGACCTGGCGGACAAGTCCAAGCACACCCTGCTGTTCAATCCCGAATACGAATCTGCCAACATGATCATCCAGGACGGTGTGATCCTGTCGGCGCACTACGCACCCGCGTCGCCGTATGACACCGGATTCATCATTTCAACCGACATGGGAAAGACCTGGGCACAGTACGACCTCAAGCAATTCGGCAAACGGTCTGCCGTCCGCTTTCACCGTCGAAACGCCGAGGGTTGGTTCCGCGTCGACCTGAGAAAGGGCTGGATCGAGCGGGGCGAAGTGTTGTTCATCAAGCCGAAAATTTAGCGGTATTGGGCTAGGCCGGCGGCTTGCTGGCCGCAAATTCCCACGCCTCTCGATCCTGGAGCGTTTGGATCAGCGTTGGCACTGCCGTGGCGAGGCTGTCTTGGTCTGATGGGTCCAGGTCGCCGGCGACGGGATCGAGAGTCAGGGTGTCGTCGGACCGTTGCAGGTCGGTGACGAAGAACGCCACGGGCGGGCTGGTCATCCATTCCACGAAATGCTCGGCGACGCGTTGTGTCAGGTCCGGGTGGGAGCGTCGAAGGGATTCGTCGGCGACGAAGACGATGTGACGTGGTTTCATCTGTCGCCCCCAAAGTCGGTCACAGCCGCGTTGCAAGACACCGGACAGGCGATGGCGGAGGTAGCTGGCTTGTTCGTCGAGCGTCTGGCCGACGACGGGATCAAAGTCACCGGGTTCGGTGCACATCAGCGGCACACCTTGGCCGTCGGACGTGATGCCGGCGACCGACCAGCGTCGCGTCACCGATTCGATCAGCACGGCCAGCAAGACAGGTTCTTTGTCGGTCATCGTTGCTGCTGAAGTCGGGTCAGAAGTTGCGTCGCATTTTCGAGGTATCGATTCACCTCCTTGGCTTCGGTCGTCTGGCCGACGAGTCGCTTGGCATAGTCTTGGCCCTGTCCGAGGTGTTCTTTCAGGTCCGCCAAGAGCCGTCGTCGTTCGACCAAACGGTCATACTCGGCGGCGGCTTCGCGTAGCACGTCCACCAATTCGTCGGGGTCCCAAGGTTTGGTGATGTAGCGAAACAGCCCTCCCTTGTTGATCGCGTCGATCACCGCTTTGATGTCGGCATAGCCGGTGAACACCATGCGGATCGCATCGGGGTATTCCGATTTCACCTTGCCGATCAATTCGACGCCCGTCATCTCCGGCATCCGTTGGTCGGTCATCACGACGTGGATGGGATGCTCGCGCAGGATTTCCAACGCTTCCGCTCCGCTTTCGGCGGTGTAAAGGTTGAACTCACGTCGCAACAAACCCTTGATCGAAAACAGAATTTCGGGTTCGTCGTCAACGATTAAGATCGAATGTTTCAACGGCGTCTTTCCGGTCATCGTCACTCCACGCAAATGTCACTCGGTTTTGGGGCGTGGCGGTAGCGTCACACGGAAGGTGCTTCCCCGCCCCATTTCGCTTTCCACTTCGATCGTACCGCCATGGTCACGGACGATCTCGTAACTGATCGCCAGGCCTAAACCGGTTCCCCCGCCGACCGGTCTAGTCGTGAAAAATGGATCGAAAATGCGTGGCAGGTGCTCGGCTTCGATGCCACTGCCATGATCTTCCACTTCGACGGTGATCGTTCCTTCCTCGTCCGCGGACGTCCGCACAACCACGCGCCCACCGGGCGCGGTTGCTTGGATGCCGTTTAGCAATAGATTGTACAGTACCTGATGGATCTTGGCCGGATGGCAAGTCACGCGCGGCAAATCGTCGCGCAGGCACTTTTCCACGGAGACTTGGCCGGCTTTCATTTTGTGGGCCAGCACTTGCAGGGTCGACGTGATCGCCGCGTTGATATCCATCTCATCGAGTTCGGCTTCGTCCAGTCGAGCGAAATCGCGAAGATTATTGACGATGTCGCGAACCCGTTTGAGTCCCTTGGACGAACTTTCAAACAGCCGCGGCAGGTTTTCTTCGGTCCATTCCCAATCGCAGTCCTCTTCCAACTGACGAATTTCGTCAGCCAGATCCGGTCGGGCCGCTACCAACGTTTCACTCAGCCGGCGGTAGCTGGAAAGGGTTTCGGCCAGGACGGCGACTTCGCGGCGGAGCACCGACAAATTATTGGCGACGATGGAGATCGGGTTGTTGATTTCATGCGCCATGCCGGCGGCCAGTTGTCCCAGACCTGCGAGTTTCTCGCTTTGCACCAACGCGGCTTGCGTTTCGCGGAGTCGGCGGTTCTGTTCGGCCAGCGATTGTTCCAGCCGGATGATCCGCTCGCCTTCGCGGACACGCACACGCAACTCCTCGGTATCACATGGCTTGATCAGAAAATCATCCGCCCCAGCCTCCATCGCATGCACCAAATCCTCTTTTTCCGATTTCGCCGTCAGCAGGATGATGTAGGTGTAGTCGGTCGCCTGACTGGCGCGGATCCGCGTGACCAGTTCCAACCCATCCATTTCGGGCATCATCCAATCGCTCAGCACGAGCGGAAAACGCTCCTGTTGGTAACGCTCCCAGGCCTCGGCACCGTTCTCGGTTGCGACGATTTCATAATCCCATTGTTTCAGCGACTCGACCAACACATGCCGCATCATCGCCGAGTCGTCGGCAACCAGTATTTTCATGACCGGCATTTCCTTGGCGAGGGTTCCAGCTGCGACGTCTGCCCGCTGTAGCGTCAGTACGCAATCCGCTACGGCGCTGCAGTTTACGGTATAGTTTGGCAGGTCTCGTCAGGCTAGGTGGCAAAACCGGGAATCTTGACGGACCAGGAGAAATGAATCGACGTGCCGTCAAGGCACGCTCCCCAAGCTCAACAGGGCGATCGATGACGACGAAGCAACAAGCTGCCGCGGTGTTTTTCGGGTTCCTCTCGTGTTTCGTCGCCTCACTCGCCCACGCCCAAGGCATCGTCACGCTGCAATCCGTCCCCGCGGAGCGTGAGCCCATCACCGCCGATGAACCCTTGGCGGAACAGTTTTCAGCCAAGCAGGCGGCGATTTATTTGGATCGTGCCGCGCTGACCTGGCAGAAAGAAAAGAAATGTGTGACCTGCCACACGAATATGCCCTATCTGTTCGCCCGACCGGCTCTGGCGTCGATCCAACAGGACTCGGGGGAGGTTCGTGAGTTCTTCGAGCAATACCCCAAGGTGCGTTGGAAGAACAAGGGACCCTCAGAGCGACACGGGTTTTGGACGATCGTCGTCGCAGCTGCATTGACGTTCAACGACGTGCAGACCACGGGCGAGCTCAGCCCGGTCGCCCGCGAGGTGTTGGATCTGATGTGGACGGTGCAGCGTGAAGACGGCGGATGGGTTTGGCCGGATTGTGACTATGCGCCGATGGAGATCGACGACCATTACGGCGTCACACTCGCGGCACTCACCGTCGGGATCGCACCGGACGGCTATGCCGAAACGGAAGCAGCCCGCGCGGGTCTGGTCAAACTCCGTCACTATTTGGAACATGACCCGCCCAAATCACTGCATCACCGAGCCATGATCGCTTGGTGCTCGCTGCGGATCGACGGTATCGCCGACGACGAACAACGGGCGAGAACGCTGCAGCAACTGCTCGCCCTACAACGCCCCGACGGAGGGTGGTCGACGTCCGGTTTCTTGTCCGACTGGAAAGGTCTGCAGCGCGACGACGGCGAACCCTTGGACGTCCAGACCAGTGACGCCTACGGCACCGGATTGGTGATCGTGATCAGCCGTGAACTGGGCGTGCCGGCGGACGATCCGCGATTGAAACGTGGCGTCGAGTGGTTGCTCACCCATCAACGCGAAAGCGGAAAGTGGTTCACGCGTTCCCCCGTCAACGACGCCGGTAATCTGATTTCCAACACGGGAAGTGCGTTGGCCGTGCTGGCCCTTCAATCCTGCGGAACGCTGCCCGGTTGGCCGCTGGGCCAATGACGTTAACCCGCAGGGCAACGCTGTGAAGCATTTTTTAGCGGTAGGGCGCGAGCCCTCCGGTGTTTCGGGAACGATGAGCGACCGGAGCGCTTGCGCCCTGCTGCTAATACCTCATTTTTTAGCGGCAGGGCGCGAGCCCTCCGGTGCTTCGGGAACGATGAGGGACCCGATCGCTTGCGCCCTGCCGCTAACACCTCGTCAAACGCAGGAAAAAAATGCTTCACAGCGTTGATCCGCAGGGGTTGTCGGGCGGTTGTGATTGGCATCGTAGGGCAGGCTGTGCCTGGACTGCGCGGGATATCTTTCTTGTATGCGATGCGGCGGTGAACGATTCGAGTTTTTAGTCCCTTGCGGCACTGCGGTTCACTCCGCTCGGTTCGCCAACGGCGATCAACAACGTAGCCTGGGGTGGCGGTCACTACGCTGCGCTCGTTCCCTGACCCCAGGCTATGTTGTGCATGCCCTCTGGGCAAATGCCGTGAAATGGTTTCCCCATTCACATGATTTGGTGTCAGGCGGTCGTCCTGCACAGCATGACCGACATAATTGCGGCATCATGGATCACTCCGTCAGCAATGCGTCCAACGCATCAACGGCCGTTTGGAATCTCTCTTTCCAGGAACCTCGCAATACGACGTAACGTCGCTGGTGTGCTTGCAGCACCGTTTCACATCGCTGGAAAAAGTTGCTGCGGTCTCGGGGCAGGTAGCGAACCTGGTCTTCCACCCAAGGCACGTCCACGTCGGTCAACAGGGTCAGATCGTAGGTTCGCCGTCCTGCTTCACGGGTGACTTCGTCTGGGCAATCGTCGAACAGCCAATCACTCCAGATCGTCGTCAACAACAAGTCCGTGTCGCAAAACAACACGCGGTCGGCCGCCCGAGCCAAGGCATCTTCACTGGCAGCTTGCCCACGCGCAATGCGTGTAATGTCAGCGGCTTCAATCCGTCCCTGCTGGGACTCGATCAACGTGCGTGCATACTCGGGAACGGCGATGGTGCGAAAATGTTCCGCCAAGTCTTTCGCCAGCGTGCTCTTGCCGGTTGATTCAGGACCGAAAACACTGACGCGTCGAACAAAGTGACTCCGCACACAAGGCGGAAGATATCGCCAATGGGCGAGGGGCTTTTCGCGGACCTTGGTTCCACTGACCGGCATCACGCTGCGATCGATGTCCACTTGCACGAACTGTGCTCCCAATACCTCGGCCAATTTCCACCCGTACGGTTCCGAAGCAAAAACGTAGTCCAACCGCTGGGGAAGCAAAGGGCGCAGCGCGTCCTCCCAGAGTCGCCAAAAATCAGGGTGTTCCGATGGGTCTTGCGGCAGTTCCTGGTCCAGATGTACCACACGCGTTCCCGTTCCGGCGAACATTTCTCGCATCCACTCGTAGCGTCGGGCGCCAGGTATCGGCTCTGCGGCAAGCGTGCCGACGACGACCGTCAAGTCGTCGACATAGTGCCGCGCGAAATCAACGAGATACGCATGCCCCAGGTGAGGCGGCAAGAACTTTCCCAACACCATTCCCGTCGTCATGCCTCCGCCCTCCTTCGGATCGATTCCAACATCACACTCGCCATTGTCTCCAGTTGCCGATCACTGACCGGACGGATCTGATCCCCAGTGGGTTGCAGCACATGGTTTGCCCGCGACGCATCGAATCGAGTCTTCGTCGCCAAAAACAAATCCATCGCTCGGTGATTATCTGAAGCCGTCGTTCGATTGTTCAACGCCAGGCAAGCCGCCGCGACGTCCCGACGGTCGACGTCCGTGTTCGTTTCATCCCGTTGGTAGCGATCTGCCGTGCATTGGAAATGCTGACGCGATACCGGTGCCAAATCAATCCCCACTCGTTGCATCGCCCCGAGCCAACGCGACGCGGAAACCGGTTGCGGACCGCACAGGTGGAACGCACCGGAATGGTTGTCGAGCAAGAGGCGGATGATTGCGTGCGCCGCTTGATCCACCGGTGTCACGTCAAAACAAAAGTCGTCGATGCCTTCGGGGTATTGCCCCAGCAACGCGATTCCCCGCGTGAACATGGCCAGCTGGTCGTGAAGGCCGCCGACGCCGTGTTTTGTGTCTCCGGTCAACAGTCCCAACCGATAGATCGCCGGGGTTTGCGTTCCCGCGATCGACCACAACAACTTCTCGGCCGCCCACTTGGTCTGGCCGTACCCGCCAAACACCCGTGCCGGTGTCTCCAATCGATCCATCTCGTCGTAACATGTTTCTTCGCGGTCGGTCGCCACGAAAACCGACAATGTCGACGCGTAGTGAATGGCCTTGGGCCTTCGATCGCAGGCCAGCCGCGCGAGCGTCGGCAGCGAGTCCAGATTGACCGAACGCATCGTCTGGAAATCATCAAGCAGATGAACCCGGGCAGCCAAATGGACAAGGTCGGTGGCCTGATCGGCGATGCGCGCCCACTGGTGATCCGACAAACCGAACTGGTGCGCCGCGAGATCGCCGCAAATCGGCTGAACGTCATCGGGGCCGAGCGAATTGACATCGCTTCCCAAAAACGTTTTCCGCGAATGGTTGATTCGCTGCAGCGCCTGCGTCGAATCGTTGGCACGAACCAGACAGATGAGTTTTGTTCCGTGATTTTCCCGCAGCAATGCGTCGATCACCCAGGTGCCCAAAAATCCGGTTCCCCCGGTCAGCAAGATCACTCGATCACGGTTGTTGATCGGTTCAATGACGGGCAGGTCGGGAGCCGCGACCGACAATTGCTGCACGATTGAGTTTAAACTAGCGGTCGTGGCGGCGCAGGTTGATTCGCAATCACGCAAGCTCTCGCGTAGCGTTTGGTGTTGTAGGTTTGCGGAATTCAATGCCAGGCCGTTCGCTTCGGCCGCCGCGAGCAGTTCCATGGCCGCCAATGAGCTACCGCCGGCGGAGTCAAAGGGATCATCCCATCCGAATCCGTCGTGTCCGAGCACTTTCACCCACAGCGAACGAAGGAGTGCAGCTGCTGGGGACTCTGGCGCAGCCTGCAGTTCAGTCTCTGACGCGTTCACCAAGGCGGACGCCGCAGCAACGTCCACTTTTCCTGTCGCAGTCTTCTTCATCGCATCGACGACTTTGATCGTCGTCGGAACCATCCAGCGCGGCAACGTGTTCTGCAAATGTTCTCGCAGTGATGGCACACACAGTCCCACCGAATGACTCGGGCTGACGATTGCCGCGATCGCGCGAACCGATCCGCGTTCATCCCGCAGCGGCACGATGGCTGTTTCAGAGACCGACGGATGTTCCAGGATGCGTTTGCGGATCTCTTCCGGTTCGACGAGCTTTCCGAGCAATTTAAACTGCCGGTCGAGTCGACCTAGGAAAACGCATTCGCCCGAGGCATTCCGGCGAACGCGATCGCCCGTTCGGTACCAGCGGGTCGATCCGCGAATGACAAACTTCTGGGCGGTCAATGGCGGATCGTTGACATAGCCGGCGGCCAATCCTGGACCGGCGATCCACAATTCACCTTCGTCATTGACTGTCGGTGCTCCATCTGCCGTCGCGCTGCTGCGATCGGAAACGCCGCCATCAACCGGTTCGACGTGATACTGCATGCCGGCGATCGGTGTTCCAAGCGTCGGCAGTTCTCCCGGTCGGCATATTTTGATGCTGGTGCACACGGTCGCTTCGGTCGGCCCGTAGACATTGAACAGACTCAACTGGCTGGAAAACCAATCAATCCCTTCGGCGGAACAGACTTCGCCACCGACCACAACGGTCACCAGCGATTCAGGGAGGTCGCATTTCTGTTTCCCGATTTGGGAAACCACGGCAGGCGGCAAGTCGGCGTAAGTGATGCCTCGATGTTCGATTCGTCGCATCAGTGCCTGCGGCGGCAAGGCTTGAATATCAGACTCGATCACCAAGGTGCCACCGGCCAACAGCACCGTTCCGATGTCCGAAATCGACGCATCAAAACAAATCGAAAGATAAAAAAGTGAACGCGTCTTTGGATCGAGCTGAAACGCTTGGATCTGATCGTTCAGGACCGGCACCAATCCGAGGTGCGTGACCGCGACGCCCTTCGGTGCGCCCGTCGATCCCGACGTGAAGAAGATGTACGCCAATTCGGTGCCTTGCCGAACGGACCGATCACACGAGACCTCTAATTTGACTCCCAGTGACGACAACGAATCGGGATGCAATGTTGCCGCGATCCCCGCCCGCCGAGCGTTCGCGTTTCGCACTGCTTCGGGGATCACGTCAGGCAGCGGCAGCGCGGCGCAACCGGCTCGCCAAATTCCGATCAGGCTGGCGACATATTCGATCGACTTTTCGATTCGAATGGCAATCACGCTTTGCCGCGCGATGTTCGCGCGATGGATCAAGTCGGCGATTTCACGCGACATCGATTGCAGTTCACGATAGCTGCAGCGGCGACAGTCGTCCTGTTCGATCGCGACTTGTTCGGGAGCTTCGATCGCGACCCGGTCAAATTCAATCCAAAACGGATCCGTCATGGCCCTCGATCCGCCGGCGAGACGGGGATGTGTCCGGCCAATGCATCACCGGTCGAACGATTGTCGACGTTCTTCGGCCCCAACCCCTTGTCGTGATCTGGCAAGCAAACGGTTCGAAAGTCGATGCTCAGTCGAGTTTCGCCCGATTCGATCGGCACGGTTTGATGGAGATGCTGGCCGGAAAACACAATCACCTCCCCCGCCTGTGCTTCGAACGCGACCCGCTGCGCCTGCGGCAACGATTCTTGCAATCGCGGATAGAGTTCCCGGCGACCGGCTTCGGCATCCTGCCAACCGATCTTCAAATCGGTGCCTTTGGATGTCCACTGTCGATAATCGAAACCACCGGAGTCATTGTCCACGGCTCGATCAAAGTAAAACGGCAGGAACGAAAACGTCTCGTATTTGGATACCGGATGCAACGGCATCCACCAGGTGATCTGGCACTGCGGGTTGGAGTACCACGTGTCACGATGGGCATAATAAACCGGTGCCGCAGCGGGATTGTGGTGACCGCCCTCGGTGATGACACGCAATCGGACGGGATCGCAAAGATGTTGATTTGCGTCGCATCCGGTTTGCCGCAACAGATCCGCGATCCCCTGCCGACAGACATCGGATTCGTAGAATTCGCGTCGCAGCAGCCCGGCTTTCTGAAACAGTTGGTCGCCGGAAAGGCGTTTGGAGGCGTTGCGGGGATCGTCTCCAAAAACTTGGCAAACGCGATCCCAGCAATGGTCGCGCATTCGCAGCGTCGTTTCCGAAGACGGCAGCAGGAAGACGGTTCCGGCATACAGCGCCGCCCGGAATGCTTCGTCGGTTTGACCCTCGTAGGGTTGGATGAAATCATTCGACACTTGGATTGCTCCCAACAATGACACAGCGTGGAGAATCGGCGGCCAGCGTGCCGCCGCAGGGCGAGAAAGCATTCACGTCGACAAATCCGCTGTCGCGAAACATTTGGATCAGCTGATCGGGCAAATAAATTCGGAGCGAACTTTCATGGGTGCGCACCGACCGGTCGTCCATGCGGTACTCCCAAACCTGGTGCAACGTACCGGTGGACGCGCAGATCCGAGACGTGCGTGTCAACGAGACGCCGCCAGGGTGCGTCGAGGAAATCGACGTTTGAAAGTTGGCCAGCAAATGCAACATGTTGGGAAACTCCAGCAACATCACTCCCGCAGGACGCAGCGATTGCCGCGCGGCGTGAAGCATCTGCTGGTTCCACGCATCGTCGCGTGAATAACCAAAACTGCTGTGCCAGTTATAAACAACATCGACGGGTGGGGCGTGTTGATACGTCAGCGCGTCGGCGACCACAAATTCCGCTCCGCCATGACGTTCGCGGGCGAGCCGCCTGGCATGGTCGATGTAGAGTGGCGATTGGTCGATGCCGATCACGTCGACACTACGGATTGCCAACTCGCACGCATGTTGCCCCAGACCGCAACACTGATCCATTGCCGATTGTCCCTGCGACAAGCCGGTCAAGCGTGTGATGGTGTCGACCTGATCTCGGATCACGTCGGGATCTTGATCGGCCAGCACCACCATGGCCACGTCGTCATAAAACGTCTTCCACCACTGGGTTTCGACGGCAGTTGGTTGTTGCATTCGGGTCATGTCAGGTTGCGTGTCTTGAATGTGTGCTCGCAAGCCGGACGCTTACGCGACGGTGGAGGAGAGCAGCATCCACCATAGCGGGTCGGTGGCGGTCTTGGTTTCCCGGCTGGCGTGCTGCATGTTCGATAATGTCTGTCGAACCTTGGCCGAATCAAAAAAAGGATGGTCGTCGATTTTTGATTGAACGTAGTCTCTGATTCGGCGACAACGCAGCAAGCTGTCGGCCAGCGGTGGCGCGTCAAAAGGCCGTTTGGGACGCTCGATGACGCACGCCGGCAAGCGATTTCGCATCCCCTCGCGGAGCAGCCATTTGTCGGTGAATCCGTCGCCGTCTGCGGGGGAGCCCTTCGGTCGACATGATTGGGGACGGAGCAAATGGGAAACGGGTTGTTGTTTTACCCAGTCGAAAAGCAGATGGTCCAACATCGGCAAACGGCCTTCGGTGCCGTGTGCCGCTTCGCATCCGTCACCCAAGGTGCGGAGGATGTTCTGCGCCAATGCCGTCTTGATCCAACAATAGAGTGACTGGTGGATGACATGTCGGTCACGTAGTTGTTCTTGATGGAACACACCGGCAGCGAGTTCTTCCATCGCGTCCCGGCCGTGGAACTGCGCCAGGAAATCTTGTTTGACGTGTGAGCGGAGCATCCATCCCTGGGAGGCTTTTGCGGCCAGGAACGTCGGCAGGTACCCGAGCGCTCGTTGAATCGCCTGAGTCGGCAGCGCGCCGCCGGCCGCGGGGATCATGCTGCCGTAGGAGTTTCGATTGTCGGCTTGGATCTTTTGAATCGCACCCGGCGATGTCTGTCGGCAGAGATCGATTTTCAGATGGGCATATCCGGCCAGCAACTCGTCGGCCCCTTCACCGGTCAATGCGACTTTGTACCCGGCATCGGAAATCGCCCGACTGAGCAAAAACTTGGCAGGCAGATGCCCATTGACGCACCAGCCTTCGCTGACCGCAACGGATCGCTCGATGGCATCGATCAACGTTTCCGCCGAGCCGTCGAGACCGTGGAACGCGACGCCTGATCGAGTCGCCATTTCAAGGGCAAACGTTGTTTCATCGTGGTCGTGTTTACCGGGAAAGCCGATCGAAAACGCGGACGCAATTACGCCCTGTCGCGAGGCCGACTCCAAGACACTGCACGAATCGATGCCACCGCTGAGATGAGCGACAACGGGAACATCCCCCCGCAGTCGAATTCTGACCGCTTCGTCGAGTCGATTCACGAAGGAAGCGGCCGAGTCGCGCGGGTCTTGCCGGTCATGAAGCGACGGCTGATCGTTCCGTCGCGGGTAATCCAGATCCCAGTATTGCTTCAGCGAAATGGCACCCGCCCGGGCGACCGCGAGATGCCCTGGTGGAACCTGATAGACATTCCGGTACAGCGTGCGATCGGGCAGCGTGTATTGAAAACTCATCGCGTGCCAGACTGATTCCACGTCCCGTTCCAGTTGCATCCCCGCGGCACGAAAGGCGCGTGCTTGGGAGGCAAACCAGATTTCTCCGGAGCGGTGCGTGTAGAGCAGCGGTTTGATGCCGAATCGATCACGGACGGCGACCAATCGGTCGGCGATCGCGTCATGGATCAGAATCGCAAATTCGCCGCGTAGGTAGTCAACGAAATCCAATCCGTATTGGGCGTAAAGGTGCAATGCAAGCTCGCTGTCGCTGTGGGTTGCGAAGCGCTGCCCTTGGTTTTCAAGTCGTCGCCGCAAGACGTCGTCGGGATCATAAAGTTCTCCATTGACGACAATCGACAACGTGCCGGCGCCGTTGCGGATCGGCTGGCAGGCCGATGCGCCTCCGTTGACTGCCAGTCGGCAATGCCCCAGTCCGATCGATCCCACCGCATCGTTTCCGCCTTGCAACAAGACGGCGATTCCATCGGGACCGCGATGGGCCATCGATTCGGTCGCCTGCATCAATCGCCGGCGGTTCAGCAGTTGGGGATTCCCCGAACTCACGCATCCGACGATGGCACACATTGATGCTGCGTTCTCACTGCGAAAGGAAGGCTCTGGACCGACGTCAACTCGATGAAATGTTTTCGAGACGAATCAGATTGGGCGGCTTTGAATGCCGGAATCGCTTGATCCGCACTCCAGACGGGACCGAGCAGTGATGCGAAGTCGATGGAGGGATCGAGCAACAAGCGTCGGGCCTCGCCGAAGTCCGCATAGTTGACCGGAAAGATTTGGTGTTCCTTCGGAAGCATCGCTTTCAAGTCCAACGCGATCGGCCGCAGCGGGCGACTTTTCAATACCAAGACTCCGCCCGGGCGAAGGCAATCGGCAAGTTGTGCAAGCGAATCCGTCGTGCCTTCGGTGTCGATCGCAAAGTCGTATTGATCGGTTCCCAACGGCTGCTGGTTCGGATGGACGCAGCGAATGAATTCGAAACCGCGTGATCGCAGGATCATCGCGGTCAGTTTGGCCAGCCGGCCATAGCCATAGACGACACCGTGTTGCCGAGTGCCCAGCGGCGCCTTGAGCACGGCCGCACAGGCCGCGACCGGTTCGAGCAACGCTCCGACGCGATCGTCAAGCGTCTCGGGTAGCCGCCAAGCGTTTTGCCAGGGGATCGTGATGGAGTCGGCGATCGCACCATCGACATCGACGCCCAAAAATTTCGCCTGGGGGCAAGCGTATTGCCAACGGCCGAGGCATCGATCACACCGTCGGCATCGCAGCACCGGATCCGCGGCGATCTTGTCACCGATCGAAAGGCCGCGAACGTCTGATCCCACCGAGACGATTCGCCCGACAAACTCATGCCCCAGGACTCGGGGCGTCTGGACCTTCAATCTGCCCGAGGCGACGGCTAGATCGGTCCGGCACAATCCGACCAGCGACACTTCAACGGTGACGTGCGCCGGTCCGCATGTCGCCGCAGCAACGTCGGTCCACAAGGTTCCCGCGTCGGTTCGAACAAGGGCATGCAATCGGGGGCCTCATGAAATGAAAAAACTTCCATCGACTCTTTTAACTTAAAGGAATCGCAACGCCACGGAAAGGTTCGGAAGATTCTTACACACCTGTACGGTGGAATACCTTATAATGGCCCGAAGGGCTTCATTGGGTCCAGCCGAGGCACTTGTGATGAACAAGACCCTGCGACGGCACGCTTTCCAACGCAGAGCGTTGGTCGAGCGACTGGAGCGGCGAGATCTGTTAGCCGCCAGCCCCTTCGGCACCAATCCCCTGCAGCGTTTCGACGTCTCTCGCGATGGTGCCGTCTCTCCCCTCGACGCGTTGCGCGTCCTCAATGTCATTGGCCGATCCGATGGTGTGACGGCCGATCCTGCTAAGAGCATCGGCAACTTCATCGATGTGAATGGCGATGGAGTTGGAACACCACTCGATGCGCTGCATGTGCTGAATGTCCTGGCGCTGAACATCCCCCTCGTTGCCGCGACTCTACCGAATGACTCAGCACCCGGCGCGGCGACGAACCTGGATTTGATCTCCAATGACTACCGTGTTGATTTGCGCATCAGTTCGGGCGAGCTTGGCAACAAGGGTGTGTTTGCGCGAATCGATGGCGCGGGGGACGATCCCTTCGTCGACATCACGAGCGCGTTCACTCAATCGAAGGCAACGCTTTCGACGCAGCAGATCGACACGATCGCCGGCGGCCCTCTGGCGGACGGCGATCATCGTTTTGAAATTCGCATCGGAACGCAGGGGAATCAAATTCAATTCGATTTGACCGTCGATCGCGCCGCACCGGCGCCCCAGCTGTTGGTCGATCCGACGGTGCGTCGCAGTTTCGATTCCGCCCAACTGGATTTGGGCGAGACCGTCGCGACGCCCCTTGTGCCGACCAGCTTCGAGTTGACGATCGACGGCGGGTCACAGCATGGAGAAGCGGTTCCGATCCGTTCGGTCGATACCGTCAACGAATCGACGCGGCTGTTGTCGCTCTTCCAGTCCCTGCCTGACCAAGCGTATCGACTGACAACGACCACGGCGTTCGAGGACTTGGCGGGGAACGTACTGGGTACGGGCACAGAGATTGCAAGCTTTCTCGTCGCCGATCCGGCTGGGATCAGGTCGACGTCTCCGACTGCCGGTGAAGAGTTGGTCAGTGTTATCCGCAAAACGATCGTGCGCTTTGACGAACCGGTTGATGCGTCCACGGTGACCACCGACGCGTTCTACTTGATCGCCAATGGCGAACGGGTCGACGGTTCGATTCGGGTGTCCAGCACCGAACGGTTTGCGACTTTCTTTTATGACGCGCCGCTGCCTGCGTCGACGGAAATCAGGGTGGTCGTCGACGGCTCCAAGATCATCGGACGAGATGGCCTTGCGCTCGATGCCGACGGCGACGACGAGCCGGGCGGATTGCAGAACGCCGATTTTCGCACCCTGCCGCTGACGCCGGTGAAGGGAACGGGGGTGTTCGGATTCGTCAAAGATTCCAATTCGGGGGAACCGATCGTTGGCGCGACGATTCGTGTCGATTCCCTACCCGGAAAGAACGTTGTCACCGATGTCAACGGGCGTTTTGAATTGATCGACATGCCGGCGCCGGAGTTCTTCGTTCACATCGACGGCACGACCGCAACGAATCTACCCGCCGGCTACCTTTATCCGAACGTCGGCAAGCCCTTCCATAGCAACGCCGGACGCTTGGTGCAGTTGAATATGGGGGGCATTTCGTTCGACATCTATCTACCACCGCTCAAAGAGACCGATATCCAAGGCTTGTCACCCACGGAGCCGACCCTGGTCGGATTCGGCGCCGACGGGCGGGCCCGTTTGGAACAGATCCTTCCGGACATCGACCCAACCTTGTTCGATGAGTTTTCGCTCACCGTTGAGCCCGGCGCGGCGCTCGATGATTTGGGCACGCCCGCCACCACCGCAGCGATCATCCCGGTCGAGCCAGACCGGATTCCCGCACCACTGCCATCGTTCTTGGATCCACAGTTGGTCGTCTCGATCCAGGTCCCCGGCGCGACCGGTTTTGATGTCCCGGCGGAAGTCACGTTTCCGAATTTTGATGGCCTGGCTCCCGGCGAAAAATCATCGATCTTTTCGTTCGATCATGACGCCGGAAAATGGAAGCTTGTGGGCACGGGCACGGTCAGTGAAGACGGACGCCGAATCGTTTCCGACGGTGGAGTCATCGAAGCGCCGGGGTGGCACACGGCACAAACCGGAAGCCTCGCCAAGGGCGGTTACAAGAATTTTGGACAGGGGCAAGCCAGTGTCACGATCAGCGGGTTGAATCGAATTTTCACCGCTGAGAATCAGGAAGCCCAAATCGTCATCAGCAACACGTCCAACAAGCCGGTCAAGGCCAAGGTTCGGCTGGACAAGATGTCCCAGCTGACCAAGACAGGTATCGATAATATGACGCTGGATCTTGGCCCCAAAGAATCCAAAACGATCGATTTCAAAGCACGCAAGGTCACTGAGGATGAGATCAAGAAACTGCAGGATGACGACCCGAACACCAATCATGCCAAGATCTACACCGGCACGGTCAAGGTCACCGCGACCAGCGGCGGTGCACCACTTGCCGATGAAACGTTCCTGTACGCATTGATCGTCGCCAAAGATGCCAAGCTGGCCTTTCCCAATGTCTTGAAGGAAGAGGACTCACAACCGGCCGCGGACGAGAAAAAGGTTTTGCACCTGAGCGTTGCCGGGCCGATCCAAGACATGAGTTTCGCCGGCGACGATCAAGACATCACGTTCGTGGGTTCACAGGGATCGGCAACCTTCAGTGTCTTGTCCACAGAATTGCTCGACCGATTGCAAAGCCCGTCGGGCGAACTGACGTTGTCTCACAAAGGCGAAGCGTTGCCTGCGATCCCGGTCAACGCGGCCGACGCCATTCAGCTCGATCCGTTCGCGATTCGGCGTGTCTCCGGCAAAGTCACCGGCGATATCAATCAACGCTTCACGATCGAAGGAAAAGTCGAGATCGGACTTGCCGGACCGACGTTCGAACCCTTGTTTGCCATCAACGGGACCTTCGAAGTGAATGAGGAGTTCTTCCTCTTATCCGGGTCGATTACGACGAACCTGCTGGAAGATATTCCCGGGTTCGGACCGGAAGTCTTTTTGACAGAGAAAGACAAGAAGGTCTTGCGGATCAATCGCATGACCAAAAAATTTGAATTGTTCCCCAGTCAAGACGTTCCCGATCAGCCGCCGAAAGAAAACGCGTTTGTCTTGGCAGGCCTGAAGTTTACCGTGACCGACATGTTCTTGCCCGAAACGGGCGTCGGATTGGGGCTGAAGGGAAAGATCACCTTGCCGGATAAATTGGGTAACGTCGAAATCGACATCGGCTCCGGCGAAAACTCTGACAATTCGGTGATCATCACCACAGCCGGTGTGGATCTGACCGGAGCGACGGTCGCGTTCCCGGATCAACGATTCTCGATTTTCAAAGTCCAAGCCGAAGCGACGGACTTGAGCTTGGAATTCCAAAAGCGTGGCGTCGATGATCTGGGCGTCGAACGTGGAAATCGATTCTTGTTACGCGGGCAGCTGGAGTTGCTGTTTCCAAAATTTGATCCCGAACTGCGGATTGCGGCCTCCTTTGCATCACCGGAAGATGAGGAAGCGTTGGTCGATTTAAGCGAGAGTTTGGGGAAAGCGTGGACCTTCGCATTGGAGGAAGAACCCGAACTGGCCACGATCGATGCCAAGGCCGACAGTGCGCCGGAACCGGAGGATCCGCCGGACGATTCGTTCATCCGGCTGGAATTCAAACCCGACGGCACGCTCGGGTTGGATGCCGTCGGACGGATCGCACTGAAAAGCTGGAAGCTTGGCAAACTGGCCACGGTCGAAGATGTGTTTTTGCAGATCGACACCGTCAACGACAATTACTTGGGTTTCGCGCGAGTCCTGACACCGTTCAAGAAAGCCGGAGAGATCAACGCCTTGGTCGGATTCGAGGGCGGCGAACTGGATTTGGTTGCCGTCGGCATCGGCGAACTCAACGGTGGAGTCGGTTTTCAAATGGGAACCACTCCGATGTACCTGCAGGCAATCGGTTCCGGGGTGAAAGATCTGACCGACGGGGTCCGCGGGATCGACTTCATCGCGTCATTGACGGCGACGTTGGGGCCGGCGACCAACAAACTGTTCAAAGGGTTTTCATTGCCCGGCTTTCTCGGCGGTGCCTCTTTCGAGCCCGGCAACTTGTTGCAGATCGATGTCGGCGGGAGCGCTTCATTGGAAGGCTTCCGCGTCGGCGGCCAAGTGGTCGTCGGCGGAGACGAAGACGGTGGTCTGTTGGTCGGCACCGGCAAGGTCGTGGCAAATTTCGTCGATCCGTCAATCGTCGTCCAGGCCAAGTTGGAAGCCCTGGGTGGCCTGCTTCGGCTGGAAGGTTTAGACGGCGGTGAGTTCGCATCGCTTGCGGTCAACAGCAACTTTGATGTCGCCGGCCAAGGCAAAGCGATTGCCCAATTGCCCGACTCCCTGCCATTTCCACTGGGCTTTGCCGAAGGAAAGGTGCTCGGTTCCGCATCCGGCGTCGTTCAGTTCACCAACGACGGCATTTCCGAGAACGACTTTGTTGCGTTCTGGGGCGAGATTCCTCTGTTTACCAATCCATTCAACAGCAAGCCCGTCACGGCGGTCGCAGGCGTCCAGGTTTTTCTGGCGGCCAAGTTCCCCAATCTGATCACGAGTCTCGGAGAAGCAGCCGCGATTGCCGGTGCCAGCGGAATTGCCAGCGGAGTTGCCAGTCAGGCCGAAGGCGAATTTACAGGACAAAAAACCTTCACGATCGAAGCCGACACCCCGTTCACCCTGTTCGCGACCCAATGGGACACGGTGTCGACGACGGCCGAAATCGAGCTGGTCGATCCGACAGGCACGGTGATCGAAGAATCCGATTTCGACAGTCGGCAGGAGATCATTGTGATCAGTTCCTCCGAGACCGATCGCAACATCGTTGTCGTCGAGCCGATGGTGGGCAACTGGACCGTCCGGCTGGTTGATCCAGAGAACGACGACCTCGGTGAAACGCAATTCACGTCGTTCCTGAGCGTTGAACCGGCCACGCTGGAATTGACCAACGTTGACTTGAGCGGCAATGAAAGCAGTCTCGCGATTGACTTCGTCACGACCGAGACCACCGAAGACGCCACCGTGTCACTGTTCTTGGACACCGATCAAAACGATTTCGACGGAGCACTACTGGCCGCTGCTGTTCCGGTTGCCGTCGACGGCACCGGATCGATCGTGATCGACCTGTCAAATCTGGATTTGCCGGCCGGCGAATACTTTGTGTTCGGCGTGTTGGACGAACCCGGCAAACCGCTTGTCACGAGCGACTACGTGGATGCGGGTTTCCAGATCACCGACAACGGCGCTTTGGCTGTCGTCGACAACGTGGCTGCCGCGTGGGTCGGTGGGAACCAATTGAAGGTCCAGTGGGATGCGGTCGACGGGGCCGAGGCCTATCGCATCGGTTTGACGGACAACGCTGCCGGCGCGCCCTTGCAACAGACTCTGGTCGTCGGTGCGAGCGAAACTTCGGTGGTCCTTTCCGACACGCTGCTGATCTCACCACTGATCGTCGGCGAGACGTACCGATTGGAGGTGGTGGCAATCGATGTATTCGGATCAGCGGGCCAGCGGGGCGGACAGGCGATCGGCATCGTGGGGCCAAGACCGACCGTGCTGCCGGAAACCGGCCAGTTCGACGTGTTTGCCGATCCGGGATCGACCTTCACCGGCCAGCTGTCTTTGGCCCAGGACGAAATCGCATCCATGCTGGTCGGGCCATCCAACGCAACCATCGATAGCGATGGAGCGTTCACGTGGGACGTTCCGGCGGACGCTCAAGGATTCACGGATCTGCGGTTCAAGATCACGCCGACGATTGGTCCGGCACGTTTCGAAAACCTCGTGCTGGCTGCTCAATCTCCTCCGGCCGGAATCATCACCGGCCAGGTGTTTGACGACACGAATCGCGACGGTGTGCAAGACAGCGGCGAAAGCGGCGCCAGCGGCATCGCGGTCGAACTGGTCGATGTGCTCACGGGAGACGTGTTGTTGACTACGACCAGCGCTGATGTCGACCTGAACAACGACCAGACGATCGATCCGGACTCGGAGCAGGGCGTCTTCTCGTTCACCGATCTCGCCGCCGGTGAGTTTTCGGTGCGTCGCGTGGATGTGGCGAACCAACCGCGACGCGTCACGCTCGCGGCAAATCAAACCGAAACAATGTCACTTGGCAATCGATCACAAGGGAGCATCGCTGGCGCGGTCCTTGATGACAACGACTTCGACGGACAGGGCGACGTCAGCGTCAGTTCCGTGGTCGTCTACATGGACCTTGATGGAAGCGGTTCGCTGACGGCCGGCGATCGCGAAGTGGTCACCGACGAAAACGGTGCTTTCCGATTCGATGATTTGTTGGCGGGCGAGTTTGACATCGGGATCGTCGCGCCGGACGACTTTGATGTCGTCGGACCGACGGTCCGCACTGTCACTTTGGCGATCGACGAAGCGGTGGACGATCATGACATCGCCCTGCAACTGAACCCCAGTTCCAGCCTCTCGACGGCGACCTTGCGCGTCTCGGACGCCGACAACGCTGTCGGCGTTTTCAACTTGCTCGAATTCGGTGAAATCCTGGTGGACGGGACGGGCGGTGACAGCCTGACGCGAAACCTGGAGTTGTTGAATCTGGGCGGCGAAAATTTGGTGATCCACTCCGCACGCATCGCCGACACGGACAGCGGGTTCGTGATCGACGGGCTTGACGATGGCACCACGATCGTTCCCGACGGCATTTTGGGGGTGACGTCTGCCCATCCGTTTTCGCTGAGCTTTGATCCGACGCAAAGCGGAGTGGTTGATACACAACTGGTGATCAGCAGCAATGACCCGAGCAGTCCGACCACGATCCGGCTGACCGGAAACGCGCGCTCGCCCGACCCCGAATTGTCGGTCATTTTGGAGAACAACAACGCGGGAGGAATCACGTTGGCGCAGTCGGAAACGCGGGCCGAATTTGTGACGCTTCGGAATACCGGCAACCAACCTCTCTCGATCACGTCGATCACCGGATCGCTGGGATTCCAACCCGTCGGCCTACCCGCCGGTTTTCCTGACACGCCGATCGCGTTGGCCGTCGATGAATCGATCGACATCGATGTGTCGGTACGAGCGACACAGTTGGGTATCCAAGGCGGCACGCTGACGTTCATGTCGGATGATCCGGCCAATCCGGTGATCAGTCGCGGCGTGATTGCGACCGGCATTCCGGCCTCGGGGCCGCAAGCTTCGATCGGCGAGGACTTCGTCGCGATCGAGATGCCGGCGTTGTCGGCGGCGCCGGTGCTGCGTGGGACCACGAACCTGATCGGCAGTTATGAGTTCTTTTTGACGGCCCAGGCAGCCTATGAAGTCACGCTATTCGATCCCGTCACGGGATTGGTGGCGAAATCGCTCGGACAAACGGCCGCCACCGGTGTGGTGACGAATGTCACGCAACCGTCTTTCGTTGCCAGCCTGAGCCCGGATTCAGACGGCGACCTGCTGCCCGACGACGCGGAGTTCGCCGTGGGCACATCGGCAACCAATCCCGACACCGACGGCGATGGAGTGTTCGACTACGCGGAACTGAGGCAGGGACTCGATCCACTGAGCGGGTTGCCGGTTTCGATCGGAACGCTGGCAAGCCTGCCGTTGATGGGGCAGGCCAAAGAGATTGAACTGGTCGGGTCAACCGCTGACACGTCCGTTCAGAATGCGTATGTGGCGACCGGTTCACACGGGCTGGCGATCATTGACGCATCAGACGCCATGAATCCGATCACGCTCGGGCAACTCGATTTACCTGGTGACGCCACCGACGTTGCGGTCGCCGCGTCCGCCAACTTGGCCGCCGTCGCGACGGGAACCGGGGGACTGCAATTGGTCGACGTCTCCGACCCGATGCTTCCAACGTTGATCCGGTCGGTCGACATCGAAGCCGATCGCCTGGACGTTTTTGGCTCGATTGCCTTCGTCGCGAATTCGACGTCTCTGGTCAGTGTTGACATGGAATCCGGCACGATTCTGCAACAATTGGATCTCGGCGAGTTGACCGACGTCGTTCGTTTGGGACCGATGCTCTACACGATGGGCAGCGACAAGACGTTGTCGGTGATTGAGGTCACCGGGCTGACGATGTCTCCGCGTGGATCGGTGGTACTTCCCAACGGCGCCGGTCGGTTGTTCGTCTGGGACGGAGTGGCCATTGCGACGGCGGAAAGCAACGACCGTGGTGGGATCGTCACCGTCGACATTTCGGATCCGGATGCGCCGACATTGATCAGCGATTCAGACGTTCTGGATCCCAGCGTCGGCGCGTCGACTGCGATCGCCGCCAACGGAACCGGGCTGGCGTTGATCGTCGGCAATCCGGTCGGCACGCCGGTTTTGGATGTTGTCGATGTCACCGATCTTGAAAACACGGCGACGACTGCGGAAACGTTTCGCACACGTGTCAGCTTGCCATCGGCACCGTCGGACGTCGTGATCGCCGCCGGCATGGCCTACGTTGCCAACGGTATCGATGGCTTGCAAGTCGTCAATTTCTTGGCCTTCGACGACCAGGGGGTTCCCCCGACCGTCTCGATCGATGCGTCGAGTGCGGATGTGGATGCATTGTCCGCGGGGATACAGGTGTTTGAAGGTCGTTCGTTGCCGATTGAGTTATCGGTCAGCGACGATGTGCAACTTCGCAGCGTGGAATTGCTGGTCAACGGAATCGTGGTCCGCAATGACGTTTCGTTTCCGTTTGATGTGACGGCGTTGGTGCCGAATCTGACCGATGGTGCGACATCGGAGAACCTGATGTTGCAGGTTCGCGGGACAGACACCGGCGGCAACCAATCGCTCTCGCAGTTGTTGGAATTGGAGGTGATCAAGGACGACGTCGCGCCGACAATCTCTTCGATCAGCCTGGCCAACAACGATGAATTCCCGCTCGGATTCATGAGCGTCGACATCGATTTTTCTGAACGGATCGCATTGATCGACGCGACCAACATTTTTGTCACCGGTCCTTCATCGAATCTCGTCGAACCGGTCAATCTGCTCGTTGCTCCCGACGGAACGTCGGCGCGGCTGACGTATCAATTGTTGGAAATCGGCGACTACCAATTGACGATCGATGCACCCAATGTCCGCGATGTGCCGGGGAATCCGCTGGGCGGTTCGCCGATCCTGACCGACTTTAGTGTGCCCGCTGTTCCGGCAACCAACGAACCCCTGTTTCCCGGATTTGCCTTGCCGCTCATTGACGGCGCGTTAGCGACGGCCACGGGGGATTTCAACGGCGACCTGATTCCCGATCTTGCCGTCGCCGTCGAGCCTGGCCCCGGCGGCCCGTTCCACACGCTGGACATCTACCTGGGCATCGGCAACGGCACCTTCGCCGATCCGATCCGTGACCCGCTCACGGGGATCCCCGCCCAATTGTTCGTCGGCGACTTTACGGGAGATCAAATCGACGACGTTCTGATTCGTTACCAGTTCCAAATCAACATCAGTGTCAATCGTGAGATCTTGGCGATCTTGTTCGGCCAAGGCGACGGGACGTTCGGCGACGATGAAATCCTGTTCGGTGGCAAATCGATTGAAACCGGTTCCTATCCAAACCATTTGGCCGTCGGAGATTTTGACGGCGACTCGGACCTGGACGTGTTTGCGACGACGAGCAACGGCTCGATCAAGACGTTTCTCAATCGAGGGACCGGAACGTTCACGACCGTCTTGAATCCCGGGTTCGGGTTCACCGCGCTCGACTCGGCAGTCGGCGATGTCACCGGTGACGGCAGTCACGACGTCGTCGCCGTTCGCAATGAAGTGGCCACGATTTTCAGCAACAACGGATCGGGAACGTTTTCGGCGATCGCGACCCCCGATCCGTCGGGGACTCGGACGTCAGCGGTCGCTCTCGCGGATCTGAACGACGACCAAAACCTGGACCTGATTTTTGGCGATCGGGTTGACCACAGCGTCTCCGTCATGCTCGGCAATGGCGATGGAACGTTTGCCGACGAATTGGTCAAACCGATCAGCATTGAGGCCGACGCGATCGTCGTCGGCGACATCAACGAAGATTCAAACCTGGACCTCCTCGTCGGTGACTTCGGCGGAGTCCAGTTGACGGTGTTGCTCGGTGACGGCGCCGGTGATTTCTCCAGCACCAACCTCTTCTCCACCTCCAAAACAACCGCCTTCATCAAACCACTGTTGGCGGATTTTGATTTCGACCAGAATCTGGATGTGGTGATTCCGACCCAAGTCGATTTTTTCAAGCACCAAGTCGAGATGGTGTTCGGTCTGGGCGACGGCACGTTTCTGCAGCCGGTGCGCGCCGAGGTTTCCGATGGCACGAACCTCGGAACCACCGAGACCCTGACGACGGGAGACCTGAACGGCGATGGGATCCTCGATCTGATCAGCACGAATCTTCAATTGGATCAGGTGATCGTGAATCTGGGCATCGCGGACGGCACATTCGGCGCGCCGACGATGTTCGGTGGTTTGCAAAACCCGTTCGCTCCACGAGTCGGCCTGTTCGACAATGACGCCCATCTGGATGTAGCCATTTCGAACGGCTCGGGCATCGTCCTGATGCTCGGCGACGGTACCGGGGCGCTTGGCACACCGATCGAAGTCCACTCGCAATTCCAAGGCACACCGCGTTCCTTTGAAGTGGTTGACCTCGATCAAGACAACGAATTAGATTTGATCGCCGTCATCTCCGGCACCGTCACCATCCTGATGGGCAATGGCGACGGCACCTTTGAGGACCCGATTTCAATCGTCGCACCGGTCAGGGCACTGGGTTCGGCGGTCGCTGATGTCAACGGTGACGGGTTGCTGGACATCGTGATCGGCAGCGACTTGGTGGCCGGCACTCCGGCGGTCAGTCTGCAACAGGCCGATGGCAGTTTTGGAGCGTTTCAAGACTTGGTCCCGAGTGAACAGTCGGGCGTAACTCCCAATGCCGTCGTGACTGCGGATCTGAACGGCGACAACCGAATCGACGTGGTTTCATCGAACCAGGACAGCGATGATGTGACGATCATGCTACAAAACAGCAGTGGGAATTTCTTTGTCGCGGCGACGTTGCCTGTCGGCGACTCACCGCGGGACGTGCTTGCCGAAGATCTCAATGACGACGGCAACATTGACTTGGTGATTTCGAATCGTTTCGACGGGCATCTTTCCGTTTACCTGGGGAACGGTGACGGAACGTTTGCCGATGAACTTCGATTCAGCGTCGGCGGAAACCCGATGGAAATGGCCTTGGCAGACTTCAATCAAGATGGCCTGCTCGATCTGGCCGTCATCGACACGCTCGCCAAGGACATCGTGGTTCTACTGAATCGCGCGTCCTAGTGCTCTGTCCAGATTTGAACTTGGGGTTGCGTTTATCGAGCGGAAAAGGGGTCAGGTACCAAAAACCAAATGGCCCGACGGGTGCTTCGCATTTTTGGTACCTGACCCCTTTTCCGCGGCACCCTCAATCTAAAAGTTGACGGAGCACTAGTGGGGTAAGCATCCGGCTTGCCAGTCAATACAATTGGTACATGATCGATCCCTCGCCCACCAACCTGTCGCTTTTCGGCGCCACCGTCTTTGTCTTCGTGGTGCTCGGCATTGTGTCCGCCGTCCAGGCGGTGATGACGACTCGGACCTCACAGGGTGCCGTCGCCTGGGCGATCACTCTGATCACGTGGCCTTTTTTTGCGGTTCCTGCGTACTGGATTTTTGGACGCAATAAATTTCAAGGCTACGTCGATTTGCGTCGTGACAGGACCAGCGATGCGATCGAAAACTTGGACGACGTCCGCCGCAATTTGGAGCCCTACGCCGTCGACCTGGGCTCGCGGTTTGGCGATGCGCGCGCGTTGGAACAACTCGCCCGGATGCGATTCACTCGAAACAACGACACCCGTCTGTTGGTCAACGGGCAAGCCACCTTCGATGCGATCTTTGCGGAAATCGATGCGGCCACCACTTACATCTTGGTTCAGTTCTTCATCATCCACAATGACTCGCTGGGGCGACAACTGAAAGACCGGCTGATCGCGCAGGCGAAACGTGGTTTGTCGGTCTACCTGTTGTACGACGACATCGGATCCAGGGGCATCCCCAAAGCGTTCGTCAACGAACTGACCGCCGCCGGCGTCCACGTCACGGGGATGAGAACGACGCGGGGTTGGCGAAATCGATTCCAGATTAACTTTCGTAACCACCGCAAGATCGTTGTCGTTGACGGCCGGATCGCGTTCGTCGGCGGGCACAACGTCGGGGATGAATACATCGGCAAGCACCCGCGGCTGTCTCCCTGGCGTGATACCCATCTGTCGATCAGCGGCCCGGCCGTGCTCGCGACGCAACTCGCCTTCGTCGAAGACTGGTACTGGGCGACCGAAACGATGCCCGCGGTCAGTTGGGAACCGCAACCGTCAAACGACCATGACCGGATGGTGTTTGTGCTGCCGAGCGGTCCCGCGGATGACTACGAGACCTGCGGGCTGTTCTTTACGCATGCGATCAATTCGGCCGACGACCGGATTTGGATTGCGACGCCCTACTTTGTTCCCGACGAAGGGGTGATCACAGCGCTGCAATTGGCGGCGTTTCGCGGTGTCGATGTGCGTGTCTTGATCCCCGGGATACCGGACAAGCCGTGGATCAAGCTCGCCGCGATGTCTTACGTCAATCAGGTGATTCAGGCCGGAGTGAAGGTGTACGAGTACGGTGACGGGTTTCTGCACCAGAAAGTCGTTCTGGTCGATGGCTACGCTTCGGCGATCGGGACTGCGAATTTCGACAACCGCTCGTTTCGATTGAATTTTGAAATCACCGTGTTGACGATCGACGATGAATTTACCGACGAAGTCGAACAGATGCTGTCGAACGACTTTGCCAATTCACGAGAAATCACACGCGACGTACTTGCCGTGCGGCGCTGGTGGTCGGTCGCGATCTCGCAAATTGCACGCCTGTTCGCTCCCATTCTTTGAACCCCTCGCGGCCGCTTACCAGCTCAAGACGGCTCCCAACGCGGGATTTCTTTTTCCGCTTCCAATTCGTTCATGGCATCACAAATCGTTTGCATGAAAGTGTCTTTTTTCCCGGTCCACTGAACCGGCTGGCCGATGAACACGTCGCAAAAAAAGGGCACCAAGATGCCTTCGCCCTTGGGTAGCGAACGTCCCAGGCCATGCATGAAAACGGGCGTAAAGGGAACTTCGGGGTAGCGTTTGGCGACGTGCGCGATGCCCGTTTTGAAGTCGTCTCGGATCTCAGGTGCCCCCCGACTGCCTTCGGGAAACAGAATCAGGATCTTGTCATCATCGAGTGCCTCGCAGATTCCAGCCAGAGGGTCTCGGCGCACACCTTTTACTTCGCGTTCCAACGGAATGATTCCGATAATTTTCGTCGAAAACCATGCCATCAGCCGGTTTCTCAAAAAATGATCCGCAGCGGCGACCGGATGGACGTCCTTCAGCCGCCGCATCCCGAAGAGGGTCATTAGGACCATCGTGTCGAGGTGGCTGTTGTGATTGGCGACGATGACGGCCGGCCCTTTTTCTGGCAATTGATTTGAACGGCGGACGTTCAGGCCGATCACAATCAAGATGACCGGTCGGACGATGAACAGAAAGTAGGCAAAGCGAAGCAGGTCCGTCATCGTTCAACCGTAACAGTAATAGATAAAGTGAAAGAACAACGGCGCGGTGTAGGTCAGACTGTCGACTCGGTCCAGGACTCCCCCGTGCCCGGGCAACGTGTGGCCGGCATCTTTCACGCCTAGATCGCGTTTGAGTGCGGAAATCGAAAGGTCGCCCGCGAAGCCTGCAACGCCGATGATCAACCCGGCCAATAGCGATCGCGGCAGGTCAAGAAACGTCAGCCAGGGGCCGACGAAGGCCGCCAAGACGACGGTGGACGCGACGCCGCCGATCAATCCGCCAACCGTCTTGCCCGGGCTGACCTTTGGAATGACCTTCCGCTTGCCGATCGTTTTTCCCCAGCAAAATTGTGCGACGTCGTTGAACTGAGTCAGCAAGACCAGCAACACCAACAGGGCCGCGCCGCCGGATGCTTTGGAGGCTTCGTCAGCCCAAACCACGGTGACGCGGGCTGATTCACTCGGCTGGATCATCATCAACATTGCCGCATGCGAGAGGCTGAAAACCGTTGTCATGAGCCCCCATTGAACCGTCCCGATCGCGCGCAGAAACCCCTTGGTTTCGCCGATCAGCACCATGCGAGTCGGAAGTCCTAGGAACATGTAGACCGGAATAAAGATCACGAACATTTCGTACCAGGCGATCGCAACCCAGCAGTACTGAAACGGGATCGCCAGGTAAGCCCAGAACAACACGCGATGATCGGCCCGCCGCGTCGGGATGAGTGATAAAAACTCCTTGAACGCGAGGAAGCTGACGAATCCTAAGAAAGCGACTGCAGTCGTTCTGGAAACGGCAATCATGAAGGTAAAGCAACCGACGATGATCCACCACGTTCGGACGCGAAGCACCAATTCGGTGTCATCGCGGTCGGGATCGGCGCGCTTGCGCAAGAGGAGGATCACGTTGGCAAGCAACAGCAGTCCTGCGATCGCCGCAAACGTCAGGCAAATCTCCGTCGACAGGTGATCAAACAAACTCATTCCCCCTGCGCGGATTCTGCGGGGGAGCGATCGTCTGCGGGAAATTCGTCCGCGGGTAATTCGGACGGGCGCCGCATCTGGGCACAAAGGGATTCGGAAATGATCATCAGGCGACGCACCGAGGTGATCACACCGCCGACGATGATCAATCCCAGAACCGCTCCCATCACAGGGGCTTGCCAGCGTCCGGACAGTCCCGAACTTGTCAGCGAGAGCAACGCACAGAGGACGCAAGCGAAGGTCATCAGCGCCATCCGCTGGGGCTTGGCCATCGGTCCGACGAAGACTTCACCCGCGCCCGCGCTGGATCCGATCGCGCGGATGTAAGCGACAAAGACGGCAACGACCGCCGCCGCCAGCCCCAGTTCCGCTCGCGATGCCAACGAGTATCCCGCGCCGATCAGAATGGCGACGTCCGAAAGACGGTCGGGGACCTCGTTGTACAACACGCCGACCGGTGACGCTTTTCCTCCTTCGACCGCCACCATGCCGTCCAGCAAATTGGCGATCAATCGCAGTTGCATGCAACCGGCTGCCGCCAGATAAAGGATTGCGAGCACGCCTGACGATCCCGCCATCGACGTTCCGGCGAGCGCTAAGCCGGCGATGACGCCAAAGACCATGCTGGAGGTGCTGATCATGTTGGGCGTCACGCGGGTCTGCGCCAGTCGTTCCGCTGCGTACTGAAACACCCGCCAACTGCGGGTTTTCAGCGGCCGTCGCCCTTCAAGATCATTCATCGTCAGATGCCCATTGAATTCTTGCCGCCGATCAACCGGAGAAAGGTGCTGCGTCGATTGTAGCGAGATTGTCCGCAGCCGAGCTACAGCAGCGTCTGACCGCCATCGACGCTCAGGATCTGTCCGGTTGTCATCGCGGTGCCGGTGGCGAAGAACAGCACCGCGTCGGCGATGTCGTCTGGTTGGGACGCCTTGGGGATCGGATAGCCGGCCACCATCGCATCCAGATCCCATTTCGGATTGCCCTCCTTGATCCAACGGCTGTCGATCGGACCGGGGCAAACCGCGTTGACGCGGACTTCGGGCGCCAGCACTCGGGCCAGTGATTTGGTCATCGTGTTCAGACCGGCCTTCGTCGCGCAGTAGGCGATCGAGGAACCGCTGCCGGTGATCCCGGCGACGGAACTGACATTGACGACGCTTCCCGAACCGCTGGCTCGCAACAAGTCCGCGGCCGCCCGCGTGACAAAGAACGCACCCTTCAAATTGACCGCCAACATCCGGTCCCACATCGATTCGGTCAGCCCCTCTAGGTCGCGATGTTCGATGAAGGATGTCGTCGCGGCGTTGTTGACCAAGACGTCCAATCGCTCGAAGACCTCGTTGACTTTGGCGATCATCTTGCGGACTTCCATGTCGTCGGAAACGTCACAACCGACCAGCAAGACCTTCGCCCCGAGTTGCTTCACGTCGGATGCCGTTTGAAGCGCGTCGCTTTCGCTGCGGGAGTAGTTGATGACGACGTCAAATCCGCGGCGGGCGAATTGCAGCACACAGGCGCGGCCGACACCGGTCGCGGATCCGGTCACGAGAGCAACGGGTCGTGAAGTTGGCATCTGTCGGTATTGTTCTGTGGATCGAGGGGAGGAGAGGATCAAAGTCGCCGGTTAGCATATCCCGGCAGGGTGAAAGAGAGTAGCTGATAGGGCACGAGCCGATAGGCCTGGGGAGTCAGGCGTGGGGCCCGGGCGCTCACGCGAACCGGCTGATGTCTAACGATGATCAGCCGTTTGGCGCGAGCCTACGGGCCATGGGGGAGTCAGGCGTGGGGGCCCGGACGCTGGCGCGAACCGGCTGATGTCCGACGATGATCAGCGCTTACTTCACGCAGTAGATCGCTTGGTTGCTGCGCAGGTAGGCGCGGCCGTTTGAGATGGCCGGTGTGGCGTTGAAGTCCGATTCGTCCAACGGTTCGCTCTTGGCAATCTGCTTCATTTCGGGCGTCGCTTCAAAGACGTACGTCCCGCTACGACGCGTGACGACATACAGACGCTCCCCGACTTTGATCGGTGAGGCGTACACGGGACTGCCGCCCGACTTCAGATCATCCAATCGCTCTCGCGTCACTGTCTCGCCGGTCTTGGCATTGACGACGAAGGCTTGGCCGCGATGGCTGACCCAGTAGAGATGGCCATCGAAGTACAGCGGCGTCGGGACGTAGCTGCTGTCGCGGCTTTCCCAGAGGTGATGCGTCGCGGTGATGTCCTTGCGACCGCCACGACGAATCGCGTTGGTCTGTTGTGCCGGATACCCGCCGAACGTGTAGAACGCATCTTCACTGAGGACGACACTGGGGCTGACATTGCCGCCGTTTCCGATCTCACAAAACCAGCGGATCTTGCCGGTCGTCGCGTTCAATCCCCACACTTCGCCGGGCATCGAGATCACCGCTTCCATCACGTCGCCTTCGCCCGGAACCAGAATCGGTGTCGCGTAACAGAGTTCCAGAAGATCGTACTCGGCCTTCCAACGTTCGTTGCCCGTCGCGGCATCCAATCCGATGATCGCCCGCGCCTCCTCGGATGCATTGACGATCAAGATCCCCTCGTGCAGCACCGGGCTTGAACCGGAGCCCCATTGCCGGTTGCTGGACATTTGGCCGACGTCTTGCTGCCACACCTTCTTGCCCTCGACGGTCCAGGCGACCACGCCGGCTTTGCCGAAGAACGCATAGACGTGTTTCCCATCGCAAACCGGTGTCCCGCTGGCATAGCCGTGCTCGGTGATGTATCCCTGATACGCGTCTTCGCGTTCCGGTCCGCTGATCGCATCGGTCCAAAGCTGCTTTCCCGAGTCCGCGTCGAGACACACGATGTGCCGTTTGGCATCGGAACCGCTGCCGGAATAACACGTCACATACACGCGATTGTCGACGACGATCGGCGACGAGGAACCTTCGCCGGGAAGTTCCACAGACCACGCTAGGTTTTCCTCGCTACTCCAGGTCAGGGGGATCGTTCCCTCCGCGATTCCCTGTCCATTAGGGCCGCGAAAACGCGACCAGTCCTCGCCGCTGGCGGTGATGGAAAAGACCGAAACGACACAGAGTGCAACAACAACAGGGAAACGCATGGGTTCAGCTCATCGAGTGTTCAGAGGAGATATGATAAAAGTTTATCCTTCCCGAGCGGTCAGTGCATCTCTCGTCTGCCCACTCGATTTCCGCGTTGATTTCAGCGAAACGAACATGTTGAACATTAATCACGGGGCCGCCCGGCCCGGCTTTATCGGGTCTACGTGGCTCCTTGCGGGATGCCTTGCGGTTCTGCTGGCTGGACGCGCCGATGGCAAACAGTGGAAAATCGGCAAGGACAGCGAGTTAAAAACGGCCCTCAAGGACGTCGCGGCCGGTGACGCGATCGTGCTGGCCGATGGCGACTGGAAGGATGCAAAACTGACGTTCGAACAGTTGCCGGGAACGAACGAGGCACCGATCGTCGTTCGCCCCCAACACCCCGGCGGTGTGGTGTTTTCCGGAGCGACGGAATTTCGGGTTTCGGGAACCCATGTCAACGTCACCGGGTTTGTGTTTCGCGATCCGGACGGCGTCAGCGATGTCGTGCAACTGCGGACGCACAGTCAACGGCTTGCGCATCATTGCCGAGTCACGCAATGCTGGTTCGAACAGACCGGGGATTCCGATGCCGGGATCGAATCCCGTTGGCTGTCCATCTACGGTACCAACAATCGTGTCGACCATTGTTACTTCGGCGGCAAAAAGAGCCGAGGGACCACGTTGGTCGTCTGGGTCAGCGAGGTTGCCCAGCACCACCGCATCGATCACAACCACTTCGGTCCCCGGCCCGAACTGGGACGCAACGGCGGCGAGACGATTCGCATCGGCACCAGCGAAGTCTCCGAACTCGAGTGCGCCAGTGTCGTCGAAGACAATTACTTTTACCGATGCGACGGCGAAGCGGAGGTCGTATCCAACAAGTCGTGTGGGAACATTTACCGGCACAACGTCTTCGATTCCTGCGCCGGTGCGCTGACCCTGCGACATGGCCATCGCTGTCTGGTTGATGGAAACATTTTTCTGGGCCGACAACAACGCGGCACCGGCGGCGTGCGTCTGATCGGCCAGGACCACCGCGTCACAAACAACTATTTCGAAGGCCTGCGCGGCGACGCCGAACGTGCCGCCCTGTGCATGATGAACGGGATCCCAAACGGGGCGCTCAACTCATACGCACCGGTTCGCGGCGCGGTCGTGGCCCACAACACCTTCATTGATTGCAAGGTGTCGATGGAAATCGGCATGGGTGCCGGCAAGAAACAATCGGCCAATCCGAGTGACTGCCAGTTCGTTGGCAACATTTTCATGCCGATGAAATGGCAGCTGTTTCGAATCCATGCCGAACCGAAGGACTTCGTTTGGCAAGGGAATTTGCAACAGGCCGGCGGTGATGATCGTGACACCTTCATGCAATTCCCCCGCGTCGAACTGTCCTTGCAACGCGCGGCCGATGGATTGTTGCGGCCGAGCGATGCGCGTTCGCTTCGCTGCGACGTTCACGACATCGTCAAGAACGATCTCGATGATTTTCCCCGCGGTGCAAACGCAGTGGCCGGATGCGATGACCCCGCCACCGCGCATCGCGTCTGGCCTTCGGCGGAGAACACCGGGCCGACCTGGCGACCACGTTAGCTCCAGGAAAGGTCGTGATCGCGAAGTGGCAGATCGCGGATGCGTTTTCCGGTTGCCGCAAAGATCGCGTTGCAGAGAGCGGGGGCGAAGGACGGCACCGTAGTTTCACCGACACCGGCCGGCGCGGCCTTGCTGTCGATCACATCGACGATGATTTCGCGCGGGGCATCACTCATCGTGACCATGGAATAGTCATCGTAATTGGATTGCTGCACCCGGCCGTTCTTGAAGGTGATCTTGCCGTAACGCGCCTGGGTCGTCGCCATGATCGCGGCGCCTTCGACCTGGGCTCGCACGCGATCGGGGCTGACGATCAGCCCTGCATCGAGCGCGACCCAAACCTTGGGGATCCGCAGTTTGCCGTCTTGTGACACTTCGACTTCGACGACGTGCCCGGTGTAGCCCAGGAACGCGCGGCAGCAGGCGATGCCGACGCCGCGACCCTTGGGCAACTGTTTTCCTCGTTGCCAGTCGGCCATTTCCGCGGCACGTCGCGTGACCGCTTTGAGCCGCCCGATGTCGTAGGGATAATCCGTCGGCGAGGCGCCGCGGTTGGACAACCCGATCGCTTTCAAGTCCAGATGGCGGTCCTGGCCCAATAACTCCAACAGGTACTCATAGGGATCGCGCCCGGCGTGGTGGGCCAGTTCGTCGGCAAAGGAACAGACCGCAAAATTTTGCTGGATGTGTGCGACCGATCGCAGCCAGCCGATCCGCGTGTGCGCGGCCGCCTGGCCGACTTCGACGCGTAAATGGGGAATGTCGTAGGGGCAATCGGTCAGCCCCATTTCGACTTCGAACCCCGCCGGTTCTTTTGCAAACGGGTTGAACGTCGATCCGATCGTCGGGTAGGCCGCGCGTGCCAGCCACGCGTTCGGTTTTCCGTCGTCATCCACGGCGGCTTCCAGGTGCACGTGTGAAATCGTGTGGAAGTAATCGTTGTGGATGTCGTCTTCACGCGTCCACGTGACGTGAACGGGGCGGCCGAGTTTTCGCGACAACATGGCCGCTTCGACGCAGTAGTCCGGTTTGCTTTTGCGACCGAAACCGGAACCGAGCAGGGTGACGTTGACGATCACGTCTTCCGGTTTCATGCCCATCGCGGGGCCGACGGCTTGCTGAACCGCTTGCGGATTTTGCGTCGCAGCGGTGACCGTGCAGGAGACGACTTTGTCGCCTTCGGTTTTGACATCCGCGACCGCGCAAGGCGTCTCCATCGGAGCGTGTGACAAGTGTGGCACGGAGTAATCGGCGCGAAGCACGTTGTCGGATTCGGCGATCACCTTGTCGGCATCACCGTGGTTCCGCACCGCTTTGCCGGGCTGGTTGGCCGCCGCCGCCAAGGTCTTGGCGAATTCATCGGTGTCGTAGTTGGCGTTGGGGCCATCGTCCCACTGAATGTCAAGCGCGTCGCGTCCCTGCCAAGCGGCCCAGGTGCTGTCGGCGCAAACGGCGACACCGCCGAGCGGTTGAAACAGCGGAGCACCCACGAATTTGGGGATTTCAATGACGTCCACCACACCGGGGATCTTCTTTGCTTCGGACGCGTCGAAGGACTTGACCGTCCCGCCGACCACGGGCGGCCGGGCAATGACGGCGAACAGCTGGTTTTCCATCCGAGCGTCGATCCCATAGATCGCCTTACCCGTCAGGATGTCGTCCATATCGGTGATCGGCGTGTCCTTGCCGATGTAGCGATACTTCGACGCCGGTTTCAGAGTCAATTCGTCGGCCGCCGGCACATCCAGGGTGCTGGCGATCGAAACCAGTTCGCCGAACCCGATCTCACGATCGCTGTTGGAATGCACGACACGATGATTGTCGGCCTTGCACTGATCGACCGGCACGCCCCATTTTTGCGCCGCGGCGCGTTCCAGCATCGTCCGCGCGGTGGCTCCAGCGACCCGCATGCGATCAAAGAAGAACCGGATGCTGTTGGACCCGTCGGTGTTTTGATCACCGAGTCGTTTGTCGCCGATCGCCTGAACGATTTCCACGCGTTCCCAGTCCGCTTCTAATTCGTCGGCGACGACTCGGGGCAGACTGGTTCGAATCCCGGTTCCCATCTCACTGCGGTGGGCCAGAATGGAAACGATCCCGTCGGGTGCGATGGAGACGAACAGGTCGGGATCGAAGGATTCAAGGTTGGCCTTGGTCGCCCCCACGACGACGACTTCTTGGCCGCCGGTGACCTTGGCCATCAAGACCAATGATCCGGCCGACGCGCCGGCAAGAAAACCGCGACGCGAGATCCCTTTGCGTGATTGGATGGAAGTGTTCATTTGGCCTGCATCTCCTTTGCCGCGGATTTGATCGCCGCGCGGATCCGCGGGTAGGTACCGCAACGACAGATGTTCCACATCTCGCTGTCGATGTCATCGTCGCTGGGATCGTTGTTGGACTGCAGCATCGCGGCGGCCATCATCATCTGGCCCACTTGGCAATAACCGCACTGCGGCACGCCGTGTTGCTTCCAGGCTTTTTGGACCGGGTGGGAACCGTCTTCGGATAGCCCCTCGATGGTCGTGATTTCAGAATCACCGACTTCGCCCAACTGGGTGATACAGGACTGGATCGCGTCGCCGTCGATGTGCACGGTGCAGATGCCGCATTCGGCGATCCCGCATCCATATTTCGTCCCGGTCAAACCAAGATGGTCACGCAGTACCCACAGCAAGGGCGTGTCGTCGGGCACGTCTCCCAGATCGTGGACTTTGCCGTTCACGTTGATCGATGTCATCTTGTCCCTTTCGCAAAAGCCGCGGCAGAAATGTGGAAGTCGATTCATCCGCTGTTGAGTTTAACAGACCGTTGCCGCCAAAGTCGCCTCGGCTTTCCGGAGGGGAAACGCAAAATCGGCGTCTCAGCACCTCTTCTTTTTCCACCCCTCAGGCAACGCGTCTCGCAAACGTTCGTATTCCTCGGGTGTATCGACATCCACCACACGTTGTTCGGCGGGAAAGGGAACGGCCAGTTGCCGATTCCGTTTGACGATCCGGTCAATGCCCTCGTCGGGGCCGAGTTCAAAAATCTCCGCCGTCAGCGGCCAGGGCAACAACGCCGGGTGCCCCGGTTTGCCCCCGAATTCTGGGACCACGATGGTCGAGGCATCCGATTCGGCCGCGATCAGCCGGTCGATGATGCGGGGGGAAAGCGTCGGCACGTCCGCGGGCGCGATGAAACAGCGATCATGAATTTTGGGTGTGAATCGGGTTTGGATTTCGCGCAAGGCACACTGCACCGACGTCTTCATCTCCAGTGGATCGTCGTTCGGGTGGACCAGATGCACGCGATGTCGCCGACACGCTTCGGTCAGCGCCTGGTCGTCGTTCCGCACCACGACGACGACTTCGTCGACTCGGCTGTCGGTCCAAGCCGCCAGGACCTGATCGATCAGCAATCCGTCGCCCCAGGGCAACAGCAGTTTCGCGCCGCCCATCCGCTTGCTTCTTCCTGCGGCAGGAACGATCGAATAACATTTTGATGGCGGTTGGTTCACAGCGGAGTCGAGATTCGGAGCGAATGCGAGATGACGTATGATGTCGTGCAACATCATCAGAGACTGACGGCGCTGCTGCAATCGGAAACACCGTTTGTGACCGTGACGTTGATCGACATTCGCGGCAGCGCCCCGCAAATCACCGGTGCCAAGGCAATCGTGACGGCCGAAGGCATCGAATCGGGGACCATCGGTGGTGGAAAGATCGAAGCCGCCGCGATCGAGCATGCCCGGCAATTACTCGCCACCGCCTCGGGAACCAGTTGCGATCTGGTGACCTGGAACCTGCAAACGGACATCGGCATGACGTGCGGCGGTGAGGTCAAACTTTTTTTCGAAGTCCACGGCAAAGTCGACTGGCCGATCGCGGTGTTCGGTGCCGGGCACGTCGCCCAGGTGCTGGTCCCCTTGCTGTGCCAATTGCACTGCCGCGTCACCTGCATCGATCCGCGATCGGATTGGTTGGCAAAGATTCCCGATCACCCCAAGCTGACGAAACGATGCGTCGAACGCCCCAAAGAGCTGGTCGGCGAGCAACCGTCGGGGACGTTTTTCGTTTTGATCAGCAAGGGCCACGCGACGGACTTGCCGGTGCTTTCGGAGCTGCTGACGACGCGAGACGCACCGTACATTGGTGTGATCGGCAGCCCCCAAAAGGCGAGCGTGTTGCGGCGCGAGCTGAAACAGTTGAACGTCTCGCCGCAGAAAATCGATTCCTTTTGCTGCCCGATCGGTCTGCCGTTGGGCAACAACACCCCCACGGAGATCTCCATCAGCATCCTCGCGCAATTGATCCAGAAACGTGATGAACTCGGGGTGCTGCAACACAAGGTCAAGCGGTTTTGACGCGACGGTCGGCTCGCGGGGCGTGGGCGGGCGAATGGCTGCCCACGCGATATCGTCCCTCTCTCCGCGTTCCCGACTGCGGTGTTTCGACCCTTCCGGGCAACGCTGTGAAGCATTTATTCCCTGCGTTTGACGAGGTGTTCGCGGCAGGGCGCAAGCCCTCCGGTCCCTCATCGTTCCCGAAACACCGGTGGGCTCGCGCCCTACCGCTAAAAAATGCTTCACAGCGTGGCCTTCGGGGCGTCAGCCGGGTGACCGTGGAAGCACTGCACGGGGGAGCGTCGGGGGAATCGGGGCAGACGTCGGGGGTTGACGATTTGGTCGGCTTGGGGTGCAATTCTTTGGTTCGCTGGCCCTCGATCAGCGTGGCGTCGGCATTGTTTCTCTGATCATTCGGCCCGTGATCTTTCGGCCCGTCGGACCATGGTTCGTGTTCGCCGACGATTCCATCGCCGAGAAAAACGACGATCGTGCGGATCCGGGCCTTGCCCCCAACGTCATTCATCACGGAAGAGGAAACAGGATCGCGGCGTCGCCGAGCCCACCTCTTCCCGTCGCTTCCACATTCAACCGACCAGAATTCTCACTACCGAGTTCCCCGTTTTTGATTATCGTCAATAGTGGACGGCCTCCCCTGGAACCGCGCGAGACATTCTCGAAATTACACGCCCCAGTCGCTCGATGACACAAAATACTCAATCGTTCGCCATTGATGATCTACGCATCGGTTCGATCAAGAAACTGATGCCACCGCAAGAATTGATGGCAGAGATTCCGGCGGACGAGACCATCGCAGAAACGGTTTTCACGGCCCGGACCGGCATCCAGCGAATCTTGGCCCAACAGGACGATCGCCTGGTCGTCGTGATCGGCCCCTGTTCGATTCACGATCCCGATGCGGCACTGGAGTACGCGCGGCGTTTGGCCGCCGAACAACAAAAGCATCAAGAGCAGTTGCTGATCGTGATGCGGGTGTACTTTGAAAAACCGCGTACCACCGTCGGCTGGAAAGGCTTGATCAACGACCCCGGATTGGACGACAGCTTCCAGATCAATCGAGGACTGCGCACCGCTCGCGGATTGTTGCGCGACATCAACGCGATGGGGCTGCCGACCGGAACCGAGTTTTTGGATTTGATCAGCCCCCAATACGTCGCGGACCTGGTCGGCTGGGGGGCGATCGGAGCCCGGACGACGGAAAGCCAAGGGCATCGCGAACTCGCATCCGGTTTGTCTTGCCCGGTCGGGTTTAAGAACGGCACTTCCGGTAACGTTCAGATCGCGGTCGACGCGATTTGCAGCGCTCGGCAACCCCACCATTTCTTGTCGGTGACCAAAGAGGGAACGTCGGCCATTTTCGCAACCGCGGGAAATAGCGACTGCCACATCATCCTCCGCGGCGGCTTGCACACCAATTACGACGCGGCGAGTATCGATGAAGCATCGGCGCTGTTGACTCAAGCGGGTCTGCCGGCTCGCATCATGGTCGATTGCAGTCACGCCAACAGCCGAAAGATCACCAAACGCCAACGTTATGTCTGCCGCGATGTCTGCAGCCAACTCAGTGACGGCGACCTGAGGATCATGGGCGTGATGATCGAGAGCAATCTTCTGGAAGGCAAACAGGGCCTGACCGACGGCGACTTGGTGCCGGGATTGAGTATCACCGACGCGTGCATCGGCTGGGAAGAAAGTGTGCTGCTGTTGCAGGACCTGAGCGATGCCGTCGTCGCGCGGCGCGAAGCCTAGTGCTTCTTGTCACCTCGCCTTTCGGGTGGGCGGTAGTGGACGAGGCGACGAGTCCTTGCCAATAGGCCGACTGCAGAGGACTCGTCGCCTCGTCCACTACCCGAAAATTGAGCTGATACGGAATACGAGTGGTTCGTCACTTGCGGTACCGGAGTGCTGGTGCCCAATGCCACTAACTACAAATACCCCGCTTGGTGTCAATGTAGGTGGCATGCGTAGCATGCCCTTCTCGGCAACACCGAGTCAGGCTTGAAATGGGGTTCACGCCAGAATCGGTTTGATCACCGATCCATGCACATCGGTCAGGCGGCGTTCGAATCCGTTGTGGTAATACGTCAGTCGACGATGATCGAGCCCCAGCAGATGCAGGATCGTGGCGTGGAAATCGTACACGGTCGTGACGTCCTCCACAGCTTTGTAACCGAATTCATCGGTTGCACCGTACGTGAACGGCGCCTTGACTCCGGCGCCCATCATCCACGCTGTGAATCCGTCGGGATTGTGGTCGCGACCGCTGGCGCCTTTTTGAAACGTCGGCATGCGGCCGAACTCGGTCGTCCAGACCACCAGCGTGTCTTTCAATAGCCCTCTTCGTTTCAAGTCGCGGAGTAACGCGGCACAGGGTTGATCGAGCACAGGGCCGTGCTTGCTGTATTGCTCTTCAATCTTTTTGTGTCCGTCCCAATTGCTGACGCCTTCGCCGCCGGTCTGGTAGGCGCCGTTGAACAACTGGACGAAGCGGACGCCTTTCTCGATCAGCCGTCGCGCCAGGATACAGTTCTTGGCGAATTGTGCTTTCAGCGTGTTCTCCGCATCGTCGGCCCCGTACTCGCGTAGCGTCGACTTCGATTCAGTCGACAGATCGGTCACTTCGGGGACGGACAATTGCATCTTGGCCGCCAGTTCATAACTGGAAATCCTCGCGGCCAGTTCTTCATCGCCAGGGAACTGCTGCAGGTGTCGTTCATTCAATCGTTGCAAGAATCGGCGAGTCGCGCGATCCGTTTTATCGCTGGTCCCTGCAGGGATCTCCAAATTGCTGAGCGGCTGGTTCGCACTCCATTGGGTGCCCTGGAACGCCGCCGGCAGAAAACCCGGTCCCCAGTTGTTGACGCTGGATTGTGGCGTGCCGCGTGGATCGGGGATGGCGACGTAGGCGGGTAGATTTTCGTTTTCGGTTCCGAGTGCCCAGGTCGTCCAGGCACCCATGCTGGGGAATCCGTCCAGCGTGTAACCGGTGGACATGAAGTTCTCGCCCGGGCCGTGGGTGTTGGTCTTGCCGGTCAACGAATGGATGAAGCACATGTCATCGGCCAGTTCGGCCAACTGTGGCACGAGTTGCGACACCATTTTCCCGGATTGGCCACGCGGTTTGAACTCCCACGGGCTTTGCGTCAGCATGCCCTGCTGGCCTTGGAAGGTGACCAAATCCTCGGCGCCGGGCATCGGCTGGCCGTGGCGTTTGATCAGCTCGGGTTTGTAGTCGAACGTATCGATCTGGCTGCACGCTCCCGAACAAAAGATGACGAGTACGTTCTTGGCCGCCGGCTGATGGTGTGATGGCCGCGCGGCGAACGGACGCGACGGATCGATCTTGGGGCGGATCGGATGGTCGTCGGCCGATACGTTGGGCTGCTGCAACAGACTCGCCAGCGCGATGCTTCCCAAGCCGCTGGCGGTCTGGGAGAGAAACTGTCGTCGGTCCAGAAATGATCTCATCGTGGCGTAAGCTTCTCGCTTGCGTAGGGAACGCACTTTTTCAGGGAATCAACACAAACTCATTGGCGTTGAGCAACGCACGGGCGAATTGTGTCAATCCTTCTTGGGCAATGAACGCGGCGCTGTCGGACAACTCTTCGTCGGTCGGCGGTCGACCGAAACACAGTTGCCAGGCGCGGGTGATTTGTGCCGACGGCGACTCGGCTTCGTTTTCCAACCGCGCCGCCATTCGACCGGCCTGTTGCATGACGAATCGGCTGTTCAGCAAATTCAGTGCTTGCAGCGGCGTCGTGGAACGGCTGCGTTGGGCGACCACCATGCTGGCATCGGGGCAATCAAAGACGCCGAACACCTGGTCCCTTTCTTGACGCACTTTGGTCATGTAGATCATCCGTCGCCAGTCTTCGGGTCCGTATTGTTGCTTGGGATGGTAGTGCCGGACATTTTCCAGTTGCACTGCGAAGCCGCTAAAGCCGGGTCCGCCTGCGGCGTCATGCCGAAGCGAACCGCTGACCGCCAAGATGGAATCGCGGATCGATTCGGCATCACACCGACGCGGTGGGAAACGCCACAGTAGCCGACAACCGGCATCGATGGCCCGCGCGTCTTCGCGCGGCCGATTGCTCTGTCGCCAGGTGTGGGAATTCAAAATCAGTCGATGGATGTGCTTGAGCGACCAATCATGATCGAGCAACTCGCTAGCCAGATAATCCAGTAACTCGGGGTGGCTGGGCCGTGTGCCGTTGTGGCCGAAGTCGCTGGGCGTGTCGACAATCCCCGTGCCAAAATGGAACTGCCACAGTCGGTTGGTAATTACCCTCGGGGTGAGCGGATTGTCGGCGCTTGCGATCCAGTCGGCCAGGGCAAGCCGGCGCGATTGCTCCGGTGCGTCCTGATCCAGCTTCAGCGATCCGAACACTTCGATCGTATCCGGGCCGACGGGTTCGCGACGGGCATCGGGTTCACCACGATACAGCCGATAGGTTGGACCGGGTTGCGAAAATGTTCCCGCGTAGACTTGTGGCGACATTTCAAGTGCCGCCTTTCGCCTGCGGGCCAGCTTGAGTCGATTCAACCGGTGCTTGGCTTGCTGGGCTTCGGCTGACGAGACGGTATCGAATCGATACTGTGCGGCTTCGGTCTGCGATTGACCGTGCGGTCGGCGATCGGCAGAGGATGCCACGCGCGCCCAGTTACCAGGATCGTTTGCGACATCGATGTGATAGTCCGTGGCCAGGCGATCAGAGTACGTTTGCTCGCGGTCGCGTCCCCACACGATGCGATCGATCACGGTCGGCTCAGCGAGTTCGATTTGCACCCAGCCGCCGGCAACGGAATCGACGATCCAGCTGCGGGCATTCCCGTAACGCCCGTCGTTGATGTGCTGCAGCTTGTGCAGCGGGTGTTGGAAATCGCCGGAGGAAGTCGCCTTGGCACCGCTGCTGGCCAGTGCGACGTTCTGGTCGCCGGCGTAAATTTCCAACTCATCAAGACAGGCTTGGGAGCCGGAGGTTTGTTCGATCACAAATCGCACAAAGCGGGCCGAACGCGGGGCGATGCGTTCTTCGTTCTGGTTGGAATTGACGGCCGCACGCAGCGTCGGCGGCACCGCAGGACGCGAGCTATCGGTTTCTGGTTCCGGCTGCAGCACGACGACATCTGCCGTCACGGCGCTGCCGCTGTCCCCGGCGATCAGCACGAGCCGGTCGTCAGGGGCAAACTCATGAACCCCGGCATCGTAAAAGCCACTCCACTTGGCCACTCCATCGACTTCGCCGGATCCGTCGGCCAGCCGTTGTTGATTGACGGAGCAGATTTCGCGGTCGCCCGTCGCTGAACGCAAGACGTATCGCGCGTCGGAGCAGTGGGTGGCGTAGCCCGCGCCCCAGCTGAGCCAGACGCGATGCAGACCGCTGGCATGTGGCTGGTACACGACCGTTTCTTCGCCCGGACGAGCTTTCCACCAGGTGTAATGTTTGCCACCGAAGTCGGCTTCGTTGCGACCTTGTTTCGCCGCAGTCCCGGCGGGTTGGAACACGGGCCGGGCATCCGATTCATCGATCGCGATCGATGCGGAGGTATCTTTGGCAAGGTAGGGCTGGAGTTTATCCGTCAGTTCCGCGATCACCGCGTCGATCTCGGCGAGTTCCTGTTCGGCTTCCTTGGTCGGCGGCAAGCTTCGTTCACCATGTTGCACCCCGGCAAACACGGCTTGCATGGCGTAGTAATCACGTTGACTGATCGGATCAAATTTGTGGTTGTGGCAACGGGCACAGCCGGTCGTTAACCCTAAAAAGGCGGTCCCGGTCGTGTTGATCATGTCGTCCAGTTCGTTCATCCGTTGAACCAGACCGAGTTTGGGGTCTTGGCCCTTGACGATGTCGTGTGGGCCGGCGACCAGGAATCCGGTGCCGATCTCGGCCCCCAATGCGTCGCCGGCGATCTGCTGGCGGATGAAGTCGTCATAGGGTTTGTCGTGGTTCAGAGAATCGATCACCCAGTCACGATAGTGCCAAGCGTTTGGCCGTTCACGATTGGTTTCAAAACCGTTGGTTTCGCCGAACCGGACCAAGTCCAACCAATGGCTGGCCCAGCGCTGTCCGTAAAGCGGACTGGCAAGCACCGTTTCGACCAGTCGCTGCCAAGCGTCGTGGCGAGCGTCTTGAACGAACGCGTCGATTTGCTCGGGCGTCGGCGGCAGACCGGTCATCACGAGGTAAAGCCGGCGTATCAAGACGCGGCGTTCGGCAATCGGTGACGGTTGCAGATCGCTCTCGGCAAGCTTGCGGCGAATCAAGGTGTCGATTCCGTCGCTGTGTCGGACATCCAGTTCAGGACGCCGGATCGGCTGAAACGACCAATGTTTCAGCTCTACGTTTTCCTTTGCCGGTCCGTAACGTTTCGGAGTCGACGCGCCGCCACTGATCCATTGCTCGATCAAGTCGATTTGATGCGGTGACAGCTCACCATCGGGAGGCATCTCCCAGCCGGGCTCGTCGTGCTTGATCAAACGCAACAAATAGCTGGCGTCTGGATCGCCCGGCACAACGGCCGGTTCGCCGGAGTTGCCACCGGCAAGTAAAACCGCCAGACGATCCAGCCGGAACTGGCTGTTCTGTTCCTCGGGTCCGTGGCAGTCGATGCAGTGCTCGCGGAAGATCGGTTCGATGTCTGTCGCAAAATCGATTGCGGCGGCGTTTCCGCTGATCAAGACCAATAAGGCGAGCAAGCAGGCGTCGGCGACGCGCCGTGGCGCAGGTGACGGTCGTAAACCGGGCTTCTCGTGTGAGCTCATCACGTTATCACCGTCACGTGTCGGGTTGTGTGCATCGACAGGAACGCCGAACCATCTGACATGATAATCGCTTCGGAACATGGACGGGGATGATCGGGGGGCGGGTGTTGGGGCTGGTCAGAAGATGGGTTGGTCAAAAAATGGGTTGGTCAAAAAATGGGGGCAGAAGATGGGGGCATGCACGTTGCTGGGAGGGTTGGTCGCATTCCATTTTTTGACCCTCAAATGTTTTGACCACTGACTTGCCACACTCAGCGTGTGTAGCGGGCCAGGCTGCTTGTTATGACCGTCACTCGTCGGCGTCCATCAGTTCCTGCTGGCAGGTTTCACGGATGAGGTGCAAGCGTCGTTCGATCGTGCGTTCAGAGCATCCCAATCGTTGCGCGAGTTCGGCGTTGGAGAGGCCTTCCATTTTTCCGACCGCGATCTCTCGCAGTTGCCCGTCACCCAAATGGGAGAGCAGCTCCTCGACGGCTTCGGTCAACGTCAGCACCATGTCCGGCGTCGGTTCGTCGCCGATCACTTCGATCAGAGCGTCTTCGTCGCCCGGTCGTCCGGTCAGCGAGAGTGTTCGTTGGCCGCCGCCCCGGCGTTGTCGGCGGTCCCGGCGGCGTTTGTCGATGACCTTTCGCGCCGACATTTTTAACAACAATCGCCACAAGTCGTCGCGATCGGACATCTCGGGGAATCGGCCCTGCTCGGCCGCCCGATAGAAACTTTCGAAGACGCTGACGACCACGTCTTCTTCATCGGCCACTGCCCGGTTTTGTCCGCGAAGATGATTACGGACGTTTCGAATCAGACGATCGTAGTAGTGGCGCCACAGCTCGGCCGCCGCGACCGAATCGCCGACTTTGACTTGATCGATCCAGCGGCTGACGTTGCCGTCATCGGACATCGGCGATCGCCCCCTTCAATGTGGCGTACGCTTCCCGCTTGCGATTCGTCTCCAAGATCACTCCACGCACCATAGTTTCCGGTTCGTCCTGAGGTAGATCCGTCCACCGGCGAGCGCTGGAGTCGCGTTGCTGGAATCGTTCAGGGGGCACTCGGCGATCGGTGTGAACTCGTCCGGCGAAAGGCGAAACACGATTGTGGTTCCGGATTGATCGGTGGCATACGCTGTCTGGCCGGCCATTGCGACGGAGCCCCAGAACGCAGCCTTGTTGCGTTCCTGCCAGACCGTCTCGCCCGTTTTGGCGTCCAGGCAATCGATCAGATTGGGGCCTGCCCCGACGCGGTAGACAAAGCCGTCTCGCATGATTCCGGTGCCGATCGATTGGGGATTGCCTTCGATCCGCCAACGTTGATTTTCGGTGATGTCGCCGCGCCCGTTCATTTCGAACGCCATCGTTGGGCCTTTGAAACCGGCGTTGAACACACACAGGTCGCCTTCGATCATCGGGGAACTGTAGGCCAGGTCGCCGCGATCACTGGTCACACGGAAGAACCAAACGACGTCACCGGATTCAACGTCCAGTGCCAAGATGCGTTGATGCATCGCGACGATGGCCAGTTGACGCCCGTCCCGTTCGATCGGCACCGGCGTCGACCACGTGCCCATGTACTTCCCTTCCGCGTTTCGCTCGCCGTCGCCCGCGACCGGTTCGTCATGCCGCCAAAGCGTCTCGCCCGATTTGACATCGAATGCGGCCACGAAGACTTGTTTGCCGGGTCCGGAGTTCAAGATCACACGATCACCGACGATGACGGGGCTGGAACCGTAACCCCACATGTGCCGGAACTCGCCCAGGTCGCGCGACCAGAGGGGAGCGCCGTTCATGTCGTAGGCGTGCAATCCACCGGTGGCATGCCAGACAACCACGCGCGATCCATCGCAGGCGGGCGTGGAACCGGCGTAAGGATTCGTCTTGTGCGTCGGCATTTCTTCTGCCAGCGTCACCGTCCGGGACCAGCGTTGATGGCCGTTGTCGGCATCGAAACAGATCAGACTGCGGGCGAGGCCTTTGGAGTCTTCGGCGCTGCAGACGAAGACGTTCCCATCAACCACAATCGGGCTGCCGTTGCCGGGTTGCGGCAAGGCGACGGACCAACGCACGTTTTCGGTGTCGCTCCATTCGGTCGGATAGTCAGCCGACGACGCCACGCCGTCCGCTTGCGGTCCACGGAACTGTGACCAGTCGCCGGCGGTGACATCGGCGGCTGGAATGAGCAGGCTTGAGAAACAGGCGACACAGGCAAACACGACACAGAAGCGATTCATCGGACGGTTCTACCGGTTGGGGACATGGCTAAGCAAGAGAGCCGGAAAATCCAGGCAAAGTCTAATGGCTGGGCGAGAAGAACGCAAAATCGATGCCCCGCCGGGCGGGACGGAGTAGAATGACGCGCCCTCGCTGCTTCCCACCCACCGACCCTACCCAACGCCCTGTCATGAAATCAATCCACGCCCTGCTTTTCCTCTCCGTTTCCTTGGTCGCTGTGACCACCTCCGCTGCGGATCATGTCGGTGTCGGAGCTGAGCCGATCGAGGGTGCGGAAGTCATCCTCGACGGGACCCGCGACATGTTGGACGAAAAATGGACGTACTGGGAAGGGCCGCGTTTCAGTTCGTCGTTGCCGATCAAATGGAAGATTGTCGAGGACCCCGTCGACGGCGGCACCTGTGTGATGACCGACGATCGGGCGGCCGACGGAGGCAAGTATGGCACGGCCGACATCGTGACGAAAAAGCCGTATCGGGATTTCCGGTTGCACATCGAGTTTCTGATCATGAAGCCCGGCGGCAACAGCGGCGTCTATCTGCAAAACCGTTTCGAAATTCAAGTCCTGGACGGCGACAAGTCAAAGCACGGCATGGGGGCGGTGATCAACGAAACGGAATCGCCGTACCACGCCTACAACGGTGTCGGCAAATGGAACGCCTATGACTTGGTCTTTCGCGCCGCCCGTTTCCGGGACGGCAAACTGGTCGAAAAACCGATGGTGACGATGTACTTCAACGGCAAGAAAGTTCACGTCAACCAAACGATCAACAAAGTCTGGGGCGGACCGAATTCGGGCGTCGACGGCGGAAACGACAACGGGTTTGGGATCACCGACACGCCCCAAGGCCTGAAACTGCAATGCGAAGGCCATGATGTGCGCTATCGCAACGCCTGGATCAAAGAGCTGATGCTGGACGAGCTCGAAACGGACTTCTAAATCCGAGATTTGCCCAGACGCTGACCGGCCTGTGGATTGAATCAATGTTCCCCAATCATTAGGCGTGGTCCGATGGGCTGATGACGATGGGTGATCAACCGTTTGCTGATCGCTCTTGGATGTGAATGCGGCGGCGGAACGACGCGGCGCCGACGGCAGTTTGTTTCTCGCCCGTGTCAAGGCGACTCCGTCATCGCGGGAGCATTCGACCGCCCGATGAAACTGGCGCCCGCGGAAGCGAGTATGCTGAACGTCTCCGTTTCCCCAGGGGCAACGCGTGTTTTTTGAACCTCACGATCGCAGGACCAATGCCATGACCAGCCGTCGTCAATTCTTGCAGCAATCCCTCGCCGTCGCCGCGCCGCTGGTCGTCAGCCCCGCCGTTCTCGGAGCCGACTCGCCCGGCAACCGAATCAATGTCGCGTTCATCGGAACCGGAAACCAAGGAATGGGGTTGCTGAAACGATTCCTCGCTCGCGATCTTGGCAACGTGCTGGCGGTGTGTGATGTGAACGAAGGGAGTTTCGGGTACAAGGAGCCCGATCACTTCTACGGACGTTTGCCGGCCAAGAAGATGGTCGACGCTGCAACGGAAAAGAAGGCGAAAGGTGGTCGGTCGACCAACTGCGACGCGTATGCTGATTTTCGCGAGGTGCTTGATCGCGATGACATCGACGCCGTCGTTGTGGTCGTTCCGGATCACTGGCACCGCATCATCACGGTGATGGCATTGGAAGCCGGCAAAGACGTCTATTGCGAAAAACCGCTGACGTTTTCAGTTGCCGACGGACGTCAGATGATCGATGCGGTTCGCAAGAACAATCGCATCCTGCAGACGGGCAGCCACGAACGATCCAACCCGGTCAGTCGGTTTGTCTGCGAAGCGGCCAAGGCCGGAAAGATCGGACGAATCAAGCGGGTGATCACGAAGGTCGGATTCAATAATAAAATCAGCCCACCGCCGGGCTGGAAACCGATGCCGGTGCCGAGCACGTTTGACTATCGCAGCTGGCTCGGCCCCGCCCCCGACGCACCCTATCACCAGGACCGTTGTCTGTATCGGTTCCGGTTTCATTACGACTACTCCGGCGGCCAGATCACGAACTTTGGTGCCCACTGCAACGACATGGCGCACTGGGGCATGGGGCTGGACACCGGCGGGCCGACGGAGATTGAATGTCAAAACGCGAGTTTCCTGCCCACCGGCAGTCTGTTCAACACAGCGACTCAAACCCGATTCCGGTGCCTGTATCCCAACGGTGTCGAATTGGTTTGCGAAAGCGGTTCCGAACAGGTGCAAACTCGGTTTGAGGGCACCGACGGTTGGTTGCAAACGGGCTATGACGGGACGTCGGCTTCGGATCCGGAACTGATCGCCGTATGTCCGCAAAAACCGAAGGGGATCGACGACCCGCACAGTTCTCATCTGGCCAATTTCATCGATTGCGTGAAATCGCGTGACGAACCACGCGCGCCCGTTGAAACCGGCCACTCCTCGGCCGTACTCTGTCACATCGCCAACGCGATGATCCGTCTGTTTCCCGAAACGGGGCCGCACCGCGTCGCCAAATGGGATGCCGACAACGAACGTTTTGTCGACGACGACGCGGCCAACAAAATGTTGGTCCGTGAACAACGTGATCCCTGGTCGTGATCACCGCAAATACACCTTTCCCTGAATGTATGACATGCTCAAAACCAGATTGATTCTGATCGCCGTTTGCGCGGCACTGTGGGTGACCACCGTCGCCCGTGCGGACGAACCGCTGCGGTTGCGGCTGCTCAGCTACAACATTCACCACGGTGAAGGGATCGACGGGAAGCTTGATCTGGAGCGAATCGCTCAAGTGATCTTGTCCGTCAAGCCCGACCTGGTCGCGTTGCAAGAGGTTGACCAAAACGCCAGCCGCAGCCGATCGGTCGACCAACCGGCCGAGTTGGCGCGTCTGACGAAGATGAACGTCGTGTTTGGTGCCAACATCCCGCTGCAGGGCGGTCATTACGGAAACGCGGTTCTGTCTCGATATCCGATCGTTCGCCATCAAAATCATCGGTTGCCTAACATCGATGACGGTGAACAACGGGGCGTGATCGAGGCGGAGATTCAGGTGCCATCCTCGGCGAAGCCGATCGTGATGTTGGCGACCCACTTTGATCATCGCCGCGAGGACCAGGAACGGTTCGCGTCGGCCCAAGCGATCGAGCAGTTGATCTCCGATCGCGCCGACCAGCCGGCGTTGTTGTTGGGTGACTTGAATGACGTTGCCGGAAGCCGCACGCTGACGCGGTTGGCGGCTCGTTGGACCAGCGTCAACGACCAGCCCCTGCCGACCATTCCCGTTGCCCGCCCCGCCCGCCAGATCGATTTCATCTTGTATCGTCCCGAGAACCGTTGGCGAGTCGTTGAAACCCGTGTTCTGGAGGAGGCCGTCGCGTCGGATCATCGGGCGATTTTTTCCCTGGTGGAATTATCGCCAAATTGAGGTCTTGCGGAACTTCTCCTATTTAGACGGAGTACCAATGACTGATTCACATTCCCCTGCCGCACCGACCACAGAACGACTCGGCCGCCGGGCGCTGCTTCGAAACGGAACGCTGTTGCTCGGGGCTGCAACGCTCCCGGTCGCTGCCGCGTCGGCTGCGGATGACACCGCCCGCCTTCGTGTCGGACTAGTTACCGATTTGCACTACGCCGACAAGCCTGCCGCCGGCACCCGGCACTATCGGGAAACACGCGGCAAACTTGCCGAAGCCGCTGCCGAATTTGAACGCCAGGGCATCACTTGTCTGGTCGAACTCGGCGATCTGATCGATGCGGCGGAGGAGGTTGAAACCGAACAACGATATTTACAGACCATCAATCGAGAGTTTTCGGCGATCTGTGACGATCGGCACTATGTGTTAGGCAATCACTGCGTCGACACGCTGATGAAAGAAGAGTTCCTCGGCAGCGTGGGGCAAGCAAAGCCGTATTACTCGTTCGATCGCCAGGGGTTTCATTTCGTGGTCCTGGATTCTTGTTTTCGCGCCGACGGTCAGCCCTATGGCCGAAAGAATTTTCAATGGACCGACGCGAACGTTCCGCAAGAAGAACTGGAGTGGTTGGCGGCGGATCTGGCGGGTACCGACAACCAGACGATCGTGTTCGCGCACCAGCGTTTGGACGTCAGCAACAATCACGGCGTGAAGAACAACGCTGACGTGCGCAAGATTCTGGAGGCGTCGGGAAATGTGCTGGCCGTTTTCCAAGGTCACAGTCACCAAAATGACTTGAAAGAAATCCACGGCATCCACTACTGCACGCTGGTGGCCATGGTGGAAGGTTCCGGAGAGGAGAACAACGGTTATGCAACGATGGAGATCCAACAAGACGGAACGATCCAGTTGAAAGGGTTTCGCAAACAGGCCGATCGTGAGTTCGTTTAGTGTTCTTGCGATCAATATTACGTGTTTTGAAACCCGGGTGGGTGTTGTTGTTAGCGGCAGGGCGCGAGCCCTCCGGTCGGTCAACGCGAGCGGCACACCAGCCGCAGCGTACAATCTTACTGGGTCAAGAAAGCGAGTAGATCGGCGACGTCGCGGGCAGTCAGCGTGTCCAGCAGATTCTCCGGCATCGGTGAAACGTCCGAGGGGCGGTGAAGCTGGATGTCTGCTTTCGGGATCTCGACGACTTTGCCGGGGTCTAGCGGATCGGTCGCGAGCTGAAGATTCGACGATCGGTAATCGCCACCAGTAACGACTTGGCCGCTGACGATTTTGCCATCCGTTGTCACCACCTGCACGCTGCGATACTTTTCGGCGATGACGTCCGACGGCGAAACGATCGACGCCAGGATATCGCGTTGACTGAAACGGGCTGCTAACGAAGAGAGGTCTGGCCCCAGAACCCCATCTCGGCCGGCGACGCGATGGCACGACGCACACAGAACGTCGCGGAACAAGGCTTCGCCACGTTCTGCATCGCCCGGTTGTGAAAGCTGATCGAGGGCGGTGACCAGTTCGTCCAATGCCCATTTTCTGACATGCGGCCGGGACACCTGTTTCGGTGTCGCTTGCGAAAGCGTTGACGGTTGGATCAGTGACGCAAGCTTAACGCGTTCGTCTTCGGTCAGTTGCGCGATCGCATGGTCTCGGATCTGTTTCAGCCGGCCGGGCATTCCGGCACCGGAAAACGCCGTCCGTTCCAATTCGCCGAGCGCTTCGAAAAACAGGATGCGATCATCGATCGACCAACCGTCGGGTTGGTGACACAGCATGAACAATGCATTCATCCGATCGCGCTGGCTTTGCCCGGCACGCAACAAGTCCATCAACGGCGGGACGACACCTGCGAGGTGGTGATCGGCAGCCAGTCGGCAGAGTACTTCATGGACCGAGCCCCCGCTTCCCAGCGGCGCGACCGTGGCATGGGGCTCCGTTTCCAGCCAACGCATCAGACGTTGCTTGGATCTGTTGCTTGCCGTTGAATCGACCGTTGACACATCGGCCAGGATCAAGCGGTAGGCGTGCAGCATGGAAAGTTTCCCAAACGACGACAGCGTGTTGAGTGCGATCGCGTCCAAGGCATGAAGCACTGCGTCGTGGTCATCGATGTTGCCCGCGCGGGCGAGTGCCAGCAGCGCGGTCACCTGAGTTTCCGGATCCGGTTCAGACAGTGCCGCTTGGCGCCAGCGGGCAAGGTCCTGGTGTTCGATCGCGATGCGTGCGGCGTTGCGAATCAGCGGATCGGGATGGCCCAACTGTTCCCAGGCGGTCGCCAGGCTTTCGGTGTTCGGGTGATGGAGCGTCGCCAGTTGTCGTCGCAGCGTCCTGGAACGATTTGAAAACGCTTGTCGTTGCGTTTGTTGCTCGGTCTGGGGGGCGGCGTCTTGTGAGGGGCCGACGTAGCGGATGCGGTAGAGAGCGGATTGTGTTTTGCGTCCGCCGGTGATGACCAACAGGTCGCCGTCGGGACTGAAATCCAAGTCGGTGACGTTCAGCGGCCGGCCGGCGAGAAAGGTTTCAACGCGACACGCGTATCCGGCTCCACGCGGGGAAAGGTGACAAGCCAAAATGCGTCCGTAGGCCCAGTCGAGTGCAAAGAGGGCTCGTCGGTAATGCGGCGGGAATGAACTCCGCGCCCCGGATTTGACCGCCGTCGGTGACCCTTTTCCGACGTCGACGGTCGGTAGGGCGTTGTCGCTGTGGTCCGGGAAATAAGGCGGCCATTGCCCGTTCGTGGTCCGTCGCCATCCATAGTCGCCGCCGGAGACCAATTGAACCATGCGGGTCGGGCGATACCAGGGAGATCCCATGTCGTATTCGTTGTCCGCGTCGTAGGTGAACACTTCACCGTCGTCGTTAAAATCGATTCCGAATGGATTTCGCAAGCCCGACGCGACCAATTCCCATTGTGATCCGTCGCGGTCGGTTCGGATCAAATGGCCTTCCTCGGATCGTTGCCCCTTGCGAGCCGCCCGCAGGGGCGAGGTGTGATCTTCAATGTTCTCGGTTGCCAGTTCGACCGAATCGCCATGAATGGAGTAGATCATTCCGTCTGGACCGAGCGCCAAGTCGTTTCTTCCGTGACCGACTTGGCCGGGAAATTCTCGCAACAATTCGACTCGGTCGAACTGATCGTCGGCATCGGTATCGCGTAGACGATACATACCTTTGGAGTTGTTGGCGTTGGCGTACAGCGCGTCGTAGGCGTACAGCAAGCCTCGGCATTCTCGCAGCTCGTCGTTGATCGTCTCGACCGCAGTGATCCGTTTTCCGTCACGCGACAGAGTCATCCGCAACAGCCCTTTGTCTTCACGTGCGATGGTGATTCGGCCTTGGGGATCCAGCGCCATGCTGACCCATGAACCTTCGTCCGGTCCGGCCGAGCGAACCAGATCGACTTCGAAACCCGGCTGCGTCACAAAGGTTGCCGGGTCGGTTCCCGCATCCGCTCCGCTGGCCCGACGCCATTGTTCGTAGTCTTCGAAGGGCGAGATCTGGGCGAGTTCGGAAACGTTCCAAAACTCCGGTGCGACGCTTCCCAAGGAAACGGCGGCGCCACGATTCGTCGCCCAATCCTCACCGCTGGCAAGGGTCTCGATCGATCCATCCGCGTAGACCACTTCCAGGCTCATCGCGATGGCGGCAGGTCCATCGCCGCTGGTGCAGTCGAGCGACACCTGATTCGTTCCCGTGACAAGCCGGTCGGTCACGTCCCACTGCATCCAGGGCGCGTATTCATCCAACTGGGCCAACGGTCGTCGGTTCAAGGTCACCGAGCATCGGGTGAAGTCTGCGGCCAGATGCATCGTTGCACGAGCGACCGCCGCCCGGACCTGGAATGGTTTTGAAAACGTGACGCGCTGACCGGCGACGCGATCTTGGGTGCCCCAGATCCAGGCGGGGCGGGCGTTTGGGTCGACGCTGGCGATCTCGTCGGCCCTGACGTGTTCGCTGCCGACGGGAAACAATGGTCCACCGCAGAGAGTCAGGGTGACGAAGACGAACGCGATGGGGTGCGGATGAATCAATGGAACGCCTCGGTAAAGTGGGACGACTCCATAGGATACGCGATACGATCGCAGCGTGGACCAATGGAGTCTCAGCGGTACCGCGGGGCGGCCAGGCCGGGGCGAGTTGGACTATGATGTGCCATTCGTTCACCGAGAGACTTTACCTGTTGACATTCCAACGAATGGGATCGAGTTGATGATGCGTTTGTTCTTGTTGTTTGTGACGTTCGTTGCCGCGGTTTCGTCCGGTACCCTGAATCTGGTCGCCCAAGACGGCCAGCCGGAGGTATCGAAAAGAGCCGAGGACTTGTTGGCGCCCTACCGCGCCGCGGCGGAGAAGAAATGGGCGGACGACATCGCTGCGTTTGACGAACTCAATCGGACGGAATCGAATCCCGATGACGCAATCTTGTTTATCGGCAGCAGCAGCATCCGCCGCTGGTCGACGATGGCCGTCGACATGGCCCCGTACCGAACGATCCGTCGCGGGTATGGGGGTGCCAAGTTCACCGACATGGCCGTCTTTGTCGATCGATTGGTGTCGCCGCACCGGTATCGTGCGATCGTGATGTTCGTCGGCAACGGCGTGGTCGGAAACCCGGACGATCACACGCCCGACCAAATTGAGGCACTCGCCCGTCACATCGTCGCGGTGTCACACCAGCATCAGCCGGGCGCCCCGTTTTTTTTGATCGAGATCACGCCGTGTGAAAAGCGGTTTGACGCCTGGGGCAAGATTCGCGCGGTCAATGCACGGCTTCGCGAGATCGCACTCTCGACGCCCAACACCTATTTCATTCCGACCGCAAGCCATTACCTGAAATCGGATGGCACGCCGCGAGCGGAGTTGTTCGTCGAAGACAAACTGCACCTCAGCGAGGCCGGTTATGACCTGTGGTCGACCTTGATTCGCCGTCGGCTGGACGACGTCTTCCGCGCGATCGCGGCCGAGTAACCCAAAAAAGCTCCTGACGCTTTTTAGTGGCCGCGGCGGCGGGCGGCTCGGTCGGTGTGGTCCTTTTTGGATGCTCCGGTGGCGAGTGCCATCGCACCGGTCAAGACTTGGGACATCGGGTTTGAGGCGACGTTGCCCAGCTGCTTGCTGAGCGTCGGCCCCCAGCGCTGGGCGCGGCGGAGTCGGTCCCAGAGGTCGTCGATGTCACGTTCGTTCTTGGCCCGATCGAGGAGGTCCGGGACATCCAGCGAGGGTTCGAAATGGGAACGTGCGGCGTCGAACTTTGCCGCGCGGAATCGTTGGAGCAACCGGCCGAGTGCTTCGATGCAGCGCTGCATGTCACGGATCTCGTCGTGATGCCGGCGGGTGTCGCCGTCCAGATCGTCGAGTTTCTGGTCGACCCCCTGGATCCGAGCGACGATTTGATCATCGGTCAGCGAGGGGGTTCGGCGGGCGTTGGAGGCCAGGTCGCGGGCGTCGATCTCGGCGAGCCGTTCACGAATCGCGGACACGGCCTCGCGGTAGTATTCTCCGCGGGTGTCTTCCAGATCCGTCAGCTCGCGCTGGAGCGATTCGGTTTCATCGCGGAGCTTGTCGAGTTCCACGAGTTGACGCTCGCGGCGCTGGCCCAACTGTTCGGCTTTGGCGACCGCGGCGGTCAGCCCGAGTCGCTTGACGACCAGGTCGCGTCGCTTTTCCAGTTCCTCCATCACGGTGTCGAGCGCCGCACGGTCCTCGCCGATCAGTTTGCGCATCTGGTCAGGAGTATCGGCCAGGAACTGGTAGCTCTGTCTGGCTTTGTGGTAATCGATGTATTTCGCCAGCCAACGATCCATCCGGCGTGTGAAGCCGCGTTTGCCGTACTGGTCGGTGCCGTACTTCTGGTCTCTCAGGTAGGTGAACAGGGTGCTGTTTTCGTAGGCCGGCAGTTTTCGCGCGGCGTCCTGTTCGATCTCGTTCAGGTTGGCTTCGGCCCGTTCCAAGGCGGCTTCGGCCATCGCGGCTTGATTGGAAAGTGAAACGAAGGTTTCGTCGGCGGCCAATTCGGATTCGACTTGCGAGGCGAGTTCGTCTTGTTTGGTTTTCGCTTCGTCATAGTCGGCATTGATTTCCAGCAAACGCTCCTCTTGCAGCGAGCGCCGCTCGTTGGCTTCGGCCAGGCCGGCCGATACGCGACGCCGATGGTCTTCTTTTCGCATCAAGACCTGCTGCACGCGATCACGGACTTCGCCCCAAGACGATTCGATCGACTCGCGGGTCAACTCCGGCAGGTAGTATTCCGCCAGATTGATCAGCGCGTCGCTGCGATCGTCACCCAATTGGTCTCGTTGGGCATCGATCGAGGAGAATTCGGACCGCATCTGGTCGATGCGTTGTTGCACGTCTCTGTATCCGTCCATCAGCAGACGGTGCATTGCCGGACCGGAAATCGTCATGTCGCACGTATCCTGGGCTAACCGAAGAGGTACCAAAGGCCGCCGGCGAATCCCGCGACGCCGGCCATCGACCAAAGAATCTTGTCACGCCACACCCAGCAGTGGGCGAGAAAACGTTTCAACCCTGGCGCGGGATCCTGGTAGGTGTGCAGGGTTTCCATGTACTGGCCGATCGCCGCATCGATTTCTGCCTCGGTCACGTTGTCGCCGGACAATCGCGCCGTCCGCATCAGTTTTTCGCGGAGGGCGACGCGGAGGTCATCCCGGCGAAACATCTCTTCGGCTTTCTCACGCTGGTCCCGCATTTCCCGGGCGACGTCCATCACCCGCAGCGTTTCCTGCAGCGTCAGGTGTTGCCCGGGGACTTCGATTTGCGTCTGTTTGGCTTGTGCTTGGCTCATCGCGTTTGATGTGGGAAAACAGGGCGTGGGGGGCGGTGCCCAAGAATACAAGATACCGTCTCGATTGCGTCTGGGGCATCGGTGCGCTAACTTGGTAGGCGTGTTGACGCCCGTCGTCGGTTTCTTTCGCAACCATACATCCGTCAAAGACCCAAAAACATGTCCCAGCAAGCTCAAGCGTCTGCATCGCAATCCCAGTCTCAGCCCCGCGATACGAGCAAGATGCGAAAATACCTCAACGATGCGGTCCAGGTGTTGAAGGATTTCGGCGTCGACAGCAAGAGCGGAGCCCCTCAAGAATTGATTTCCCTGCTCGAAGGCGTCAAGCATCTCGATGAGGCCAAAGTGTTGGCGATCGCCGATGTGATTCAGCACATGGGGGCGTTCAACGCGTTGGTGCGAGAGAATGTCGAGAGCATCGAGGTCGGCAACCGGTACCTGCAGATCTCACAGGAATTCGACTCCGTCCGCGAGGACAGCAAGCGGTTGATCGCCCAGTTGGACGACGGTCGCATCAGCGGCACCGAAAAACTGTCCAACTGGTGGATGAAGATCCGCCGGGGGACGCCCAACGACCGCTTCGAAAAAATCGTCGAAATCTATTCCGACGTCGCCAAGGACACCAAAGAGGCACTCAAGAGCGAAGACCGGATCATGGACGCGTACATCGACTTTCGATTTGCGCTCAAGGAAGCCGAGGTGCTCGCACGCGAGCTGCTCGATGCCCACGCCCCACGGTTGGAAGCGGCTCAAAAGGCATTGTCGGACGCCCAGGAGGCCTTGGACAACTACACCGGCAGCGACGAAGGGGGCAAGAGCCAGTTGGAGCTTGCGCGTGACGAGACGCGTCAGAAGTATGAAGACGAGGACGAGACGTACCAGCTGCTCAAAGACATCGCCGAGAATTTGGAGATCGGTTACGACGTCGGTGAAACGTTGATCAGCAAGTTGAAACAGACGCACGATGTCAAGGAACGCGTCTACCGTCGCGCGGTCACGTTTTTCACGACCAACGAACATGTCTTCACGATCCTGGGCACGGTCTATCAAAGCCAGCACGGGCTCCACGAAGTCACCCAGGCCACCGAAGCGATGAAGGACGGCGTCAACAAGGGGTTGGAAGACGTCGCCAACTTGGGGCGTGAACTGGAACGCGCTGCGTTGAAGGCCGGATACGGCAGCACGATCAATCCTGAATCGGTGCAGAAACTGGTCGATGCGATCAGCGATTTTCAAATCGAGTCGTTGGAGATGATCGCTGAACTGCGCAAGGAGAGCGAAGAGAGCACGCGGGCGATTCGCAAAAGCGTCGAAGAGGGCAAGAAGAAGTACCAGGAAACACTCGCCCGACACGCCCGCGACCAGATCAATCGCTGAAGCCATGCCACTTGATCCCCTGAACCTCGCCCCCCTGACCGACGCCCAAAATCGATTCCGGCGCGAATTCAACGATTTCGCCCGGTTATGGCAGGAAACCAAACAGGACTGGCGAGACGATCGCGCGGCCCAATTCGAGCGGGAGTTTCTCGCCCCTCTGGGGCCGAGCCTGTCGCGGTTCGCGTCGACGTTGGCCGAATTCACCGAGACATTGCGGAAATCACAAGCCGCGATCAACGACACCGACCAACGTTCCGGCGAGCTATACTAGTAGTCTCTCGCAGCTCAATTTTCGGGTAGTGGACGAGGCGACGAGTCCCCTGTCGTCGACGAGTCCCCTGTCGTCGGCAGATTGGCAAGGACTCGTCGCCTCGTCCACTACCGCCTACCCCGAAAACCAAGGTGCGGCGGAATACTAGTGCTCAGTCAACGAGCCACCCGAAGATTAAGTTGTGACAAAGCACTCGTCTTTTCTCCTCGATTCCGATCCGCACCATGAAAGACTTCTCGGTCGCACCCGCCGGGCTGTTCTCGCCCGAGCGACAACGCCGCCTGATCGATGCGTTGGTCGCGCGGTTTGAAACCTGTCAAGCCCAGCGTCAGGAACTGATCAACCAGCACGCCGCCCAACGCGACGAAGAGGAGCAACAGTTGCTGTCCGATCGCAGTGGCGTGACGGCCGAGTGTCGACGGCAGCGGCGGATCACGCTGGGGCAATGGGACGCGGCCGAGGAAAAGGTGTTCGCCAGCTATGAAGAGGAAACCGTTCGGTTACGAACGGAGGTCAATCGTCTCGCGTCGCTGTATCGCAAGAAGGCTGCCGAGGGAAAAACCGCGATCGAGCGGAAAGTCGAAGCGCGTCGCGAAGCCGTCCTGCATCAATTCGAGGCGCGGCGTCACCAGCCCGGCGAGCAGAGTAAAAAAGAGATCGAGCAAATCAATGCCTCGCTCGTTCCGATCAGTGAAGACGTGGCTTGGGCGCGCGATCTGACGATTCGGCGACTGGATCGGTTGCCCAACGTCCCACCGGCGGAGACTCCCGAAGACGACATGAGCGAGCCGGCACCGGAATCGATCGCGGATTCGGTCGACACCGTGTATCGGCTTTCGCGAAAGTGTCGGGGCTTTGTCACCGAGCTGCAAAACAGTGCGGCGGCCAAGTTCGATGATTCGTTTTATTTGCCCGGTGGCGTCGCGGTCGCGGTCGTGTTGTGGTGTGTCGGCGTGCAGGTCGTCCAACCGGCTGAGTATTGGCTGTACATGGTTTCCGGCGTGGTGGCCGCGGCCGTGATCGGGTTTTGCATTTACGCGGCGTTGCTGATTCCTCTGCGACGACATACCCGGCGGATGTACCCCATGATCATTCGGACGGGGCAGGCCGCCGAAGAAGCTGCCGCGGCCGGATGCAAAATCTCCAAAGACACCGCCCGCGACGCGTTGGCCGAACTGGAAGACCGCCGTGATCGGCACCTCGAAGCGGCCGAGCAATGGCGCGAAGAGCAGTTGGAACATCTGGCGCAGCAGTTGGCGGCCGAGCAGGAAGCGGCCAGGGCAGAATTGACCGAGCAATTGGAGCAGCTCGGTGAAGATTTTCTGTCCGGCTATGGCAAAGTAAATTCGGAGATGCATCATCGTGCCGAGCAGGTCGCGGCAACCATCACGGCTCAGTTGGCCGACACCGACCAAGCCTTGCACCGGCAACGGGAAGCCAACGCGCGGCGACGGCACGAGGAATTGCAGCGGGTGACCGATCGAATGCGAGACGGCGTGCGGGGCGGTTTGGAACGCATCAAGTCGGCCGGAAAGGCGTGCGCCATTCGGTTTCCAAAGTGGGACAAGGTCGCCGACCAGCCGCACACCGAGTGCGACGAGTTGGATTTCGTTCCGCTCGGGCATTTGAAAGTGACTGAGTTTCTGGCGCGGACGCTGACGTCCGAACGCATCGGGGATGCTCCCGACGGGGCGGGCAACCATTCCGATCAAGTCAAGCCGCTGTTTCGCAGCGGTGACCTTCCCGACGAAATGCCGGTGGCGCTCCATCGGCGGCTCCACAGCGGTTTGATCATTCACGCCGCCCCGGACCAGATGTCCAAGGCGATCGAACTGGTTCATCAGGTGTTGTGGCGAATGCTTTCGGGGACCTCCGGCGGGCGAACCAAGTTGACGTTGATCGATCCCATCGGTCGCGGCCAGAACTTTACCTCATTCATGTCCTTGGCCGATCATGATCCCACCCTCGTTAGCCATCGTGTCTGGACGACCGAGAATCAAATTGAAACACGTTTGGGCGAAATCGCTCAGCACGCCGAGGATGTTTTGCAGTCCAGTCTGCGGGACCAGTTCGAACGAGTCGAGGACTACAACCTGATCGCAGGTTCGATGGCCGAGCCCTATCAAGCGGTCGCCTCGGTCGGGTTTCCCGAGGGCTTGACCCGTGGCGGGTACAAGCATCTCAAAGCGCTGATCGAAAGTGGCGTTCGCTGCGGCGTGTTCGTTTTCATGGTCTGCAAGCAGGATCAAGTTTGGCCCAGCGATCTGCCGTTGCCCCACGACAGCCGCGTGCTGGAATTGTCGGTCGACAAAGAGGGCCATTGGAGCGTGCGGCACGAGGGTCTGGAACGATTGGAGTTTGTGCCGGCGGAGAATGTCGCGGCCGATCTGCGTGGGGAACTGGCCAACCAGATCGGGACGGCCGCCACCATGGCCGCGCGGGTGGAAATCCCGCTGGAGTCGGTCCTGCCGGCACAAGGCGGCAAGGCGCGGACCGACGAGGGGATCGAGATCACGATTGGCAGCCAGGGCGGACAACGGACGCTCGCCTTGGACTTGGGCGAAGGCGTCCGCCAGCATGTGTTGATCGCCGGGAAAACCGGATCGGGCAAAAGTACCTTGCTGCACTCCATCATCACCTCGGGGGCACATCACTACACGCCCGACCAACTGCAGTTTTACTTGCTGGATTTCAAGAAGGGCGTCGAATTCAAGACGTATGCCGACAGCGCGTTGCCGCACGCACGGGTGATCGGCATCGAAAGCGAACGCGAATTCGGTCGCAGCGTGCTGCAGCGGCTGGACCAGGAATTGCAACAGCGTGGTGAACTGTTCCGGGCGCAGTCGACGCAGGAGTTGTCAGACTATCGATCGGCGAGCGGACAGCCGATGCCGCGAATCATGCTGATCATCGATGAATTCCAAGAGTTGTTCATTCGCGACGACAAGGTGGCCGCGGAGTGCTCGATGTTGCTGGACCGGCTGGTTCGTCAGGGGCGGTCGTTTGGGATCCACGTGATTTTGAGCAGCCAGTCGCTGGCGGGTGCCTATTCGTTGCCGCGGGCGACGCTGGGGCAGATGGCCGTTCGAATCGCGATGCAATGCAGCGAGTCCGACGCGGCGTTGATCTTGTCCGATGACAACACCGCGGCGCGATTGATCACGCGACCCGGTGAAGCGATTTATAACGATGCGGGCGGATTGATCGAAGGCAATCAACCGTTCCAGGTTGCCTGGCTAAGCAACGACGAGCATCGAAAGTTGTTGTCCAAGATCGCGCAGCGGGACAAAGTGTTTCTCGAAAAACTTCCTCCGCCGGTGGTGTTTGAAGGCAATCGTCCCTGCAAATGGTCGCCGGGGTTGGCTGCGGCCGCGATCGGCGATCGGGCTCAGTCGGGCGAAGAGTTGCACGGATTGTTGGGAGAGTCCGTAGAAATCGGTCCGCCGGTTGCAATCGAATTGTCGCGCAACGCCGGCCGCAACGTGGTGATGATTCCGGCGCCGGAAGCCCGCCCCGGGTTGCTCTCGGCGATGCTTTCCGGGTTCGCGAGGTCGAACTCGGAATTGGAAGTGATCTATTTCAATGGCAACCGAACCAACGAAACTCAGTCCTTCTCTCCGTGGTTGCAGCGGGCGGGGTTTAACTTCCGGGAAGTGAAGCCGCGGGACAGTGCGCCGGAAATGGGCAAGTTGGCCGAGCTGGTGAAGGAACGCGGTGACGAGGCCGAGGGGGTTCATCCGATCGTGATCGTGATTGATCCGTTGGATCGATTCCGAGATTTTCGCCACGAAGACGCGTTTAATTTTTCGCTCGATGCGACGCAGGGCAGCATGTCCGGAGGCCAGGCGATGCGCGAAGTGCTCAAGGACGGACCGCCGGCCAACGTCTACTGTATTTTGGTGTGCGGCGGCGTGGAAATCATGACGCGTTGGTTGCCCCGGCAATCGCAGCACGATGTCGAACTGCGTGTGCTGGGGCAATTGAATGCGTCCGATTCGTCCTTGTTGATCGATTCTCCGATCGCAAGCGAACTGTCCGCGGCGACGATGCTGTTGTACGATGAACCGGCCGGCCGAATCAGCAAGTTTCGCCAGCCCGATCAAGCCGATGCGATGGACGTCAAAGCTTGGTTGGGATCGTAGTACCTCGTTCACTTCCCAAGATCAGGTTCACACCGTCGACCATGCCATCGATCTTTAGCAAAATCATCGACCGCGAAATTCCCGCCGACATCGTATTCGAAGACGACGTGTGCTTGGCGTTTCGCGATATCAATCCCAAGGCGCCGGTTCATGTCTTGGTGATCCCCAAGAAAGAGATTGAATCGCTGGCGCATTTGTCCGACGAAGATGAATCGATTGTCGGTCACTGCGTGTTGGCGGTCGCCAAGATCGCCGCCCAGGAAGGTTTGGCCGATGGCTACAACATGGTCGTCAACTGCGGCCAGGCGGGAGGCCAGGAGGTGCCGCACTTACACTTTCACCTGCTCGGTGGAGCGAAGCAGACGCTGGTTTGAACGAGCGCTTCGTAGGGCATGCTGTGCATGCCGGGGGTCTTCGTTCAGCGAGGTTTTAGCGGTAGGACGCAATCGCAATACCGCGAAATCGCCATTGATGGGCGCCCGGGCGCTGGCGCGAACTGGCTGATATCAATTGATGATCAGCCGTTTGGCGCGAGCCTACGGGCCCTGCGCTGGTCAAAACCTTGTCGATTGAATCGACAGCCCGCTAGACGGCAGCGTCGCCTTGCCCGTGCCAGAGGGAATTCTCGGTCGTCAGTCCCGAGAGGGCTCGAGCGAGGATGGCGGTGCGGCGAAGGGCGTCGTGCAGCGGTTCAGCCCAGGGTCCGTGGTGGGCACGTTGCCAGGCGGCCTTGGCCAAGGCGATCGCTTGGCCGTCATCGCCGCCGCCGTCGCCGCCTTCGAGCGGATCGGCCGGAAGCCGGTCGTAGTACGAGCGAAACATGGTCGTCGCGGCAAAGAACGAACGCATGCCGTACTGGTCGGCCAAGGCCGCTTGAAGCCTCAGGCAGGCGTGCTCGTGGAACTTTTTGGACGGATCAAAACTCTGCAGACCCCAGTCCGGTTGGTGCACACATTCGGGGCCTTCGCAGAGGGCGTGGCAGATTTCGTGCAGAATCATTTGCGCCAGCGAGTCGTCCGGGTCCAAGGTTTCGGGCGTCCCGATCGTCAGCACGCCACGCCCATCCCAGGACGCATTCACCTCCGCACTGCGCTCGATCCGCATGCCCATTCGGCCGGCGGCGTGAATCCAGATCAGCCCCAGGGGGTCGGCGTAGGTTTTGTCGATTTTTCGCAAGGGTGAACTCGGCGGGGGGGACGCGCGGGTTGGCGGGCGGGTCGGCGGGCGGTTTCGCGTGGCGAATCCTGCTTTTCACGAACAACACGGTGATGAAAACGACGACCTCCAAAGACGGCCGAGATTTCAAAGGCTTGGCTGCCGCCGCGGATTGTACCGACTTGTGAGCTCCCGCCGATCCGGTGTCTGATTAGCTGTCTGATTAGCCGTCCGATCTCCGCAGCGGGCGTCTTTTCGAATCGCTTGCCCTTTGCCATCCCAGGTCGGTTTGGACATAATGCGGTCTTATTCTGCACTTACCGGGATTTCACCATGTCGTCCGCTGTCGAGTCCAAGTCGGATTTAGAGAACCAGACTGTCTATTTTCGTTGCATCGCGGGTTGCACCGCCAAGCACTCGATCTTCGACGTCATCTACACCTGCCCGTCCTGCGGCAGTCTGCTGGAGGTGCATCACGAGCGCGAGCCGCTGCGGAAACGCAACCCCTACCAGTGGCAGCAACTGTTCGACTCCCGCGCCAGCACCTCGGATTGGCCCTACGGCAGCGGCGTCTGGGGCATGCGTGAGTGGGTGATCCCCTCGCTGGCTAACGAAAACGTCGTCAGCATGTTCGAAGGAAATTCCAACTTGTTCTGGGCCGAGCGATTGGGTCAGCAGTTGGGCGTCCCGGACTTGTGGATCAAGTTGTGCGGCAACAGCCACACCGGAAGTTTTAAAGACCTCGGCATGACGGTCTTGGTCAGCGTCGTCAAGCAGATGATGGCACAGGGCAGTCCGGTCAAAGCGGTCGCCTGCGCCAGCACCGGCGACACCAGTGCGGCGCTGGCCGCCTACGCGGCCTATGCCGCAATCCCGGCGGTCATCTTCTTGCCCGCCGGCAAGGTCAGCACCGCACAGCTGATTCAGCCGGTCGCCAACGGAGCCCACGTGCTGGCACTGGACACCGACTTTGACGGCTGCATGAAAATCGTCCAGGAAGTGACACAGGACAATTCGATCTATCTGGCCAATTCGATGAACAGTCTGCGGATCGAAGGCCAAAAGACGGTGGGCATCGAAATCGTTCGCCAATTCGATTGGGAAGTGCCCGATTGGATCGTGATTCCGGTTGGCAATCTCGGCAACATCAGCGCGCTCCACAAGGGATTTCGGCTGATGCTGGACTTGGGGTTGATCACCCGCATGCCCCGGCTGGTCGCCGCCCAAGCGGCCAAGGCAAATCCGTTTTATGAATCCTACAAGAACGGATTCAAAGAGAAGATTCGCGTGACCGCCCAGGACACACTGGCCAACGCCATCCGAATTGGTGACCCGGTCAGTTACGCCAAAGCGGAGCGGGCGATCGTGGAAACCGACGGCATCGTGGAACAAGCGACCGAAGACGAATTGGCCGCGGCGGCCGCCCACGCGGACTTGACCGGCATGTTCACCTGCCCCCACACCGGCGTCGCGCTGGCCGTGCTGAAAAAGCTGATCAAGCGGGGCGTGATCAAATCCGACCACAAGACGGTCGTGATCAGCACCGCCCACGGTTTAAAATTCACCGATTTCAAAGTCGCCTATCACGAATCACGACTCGAAGAGGTGACCAGCCAATACGCCAACCCCGCGGTGCATCTGCCCGCCGACGCCGACGCGGTGAAAGCCGAAATCGAAAAACGGCTCGGTCGCTAAGCGACTGTTTCCTGTGACGTAGCTGCCGTCGCCAGACGGCGGAACATCCACGCTCTGGCAAGCGTCGCGCGACCAACGGCGTAGGTCCCGAGCAATGGGGCGACACGCCGCAATGGCTCGACTGGCCGCGGTTGAGCGAAGTGGCACTTCACGTCGCCGCGACGGTTCTACTGCGATAATTCTTTCGACGCGACGACGATGTAATGTGGCGTTCGAGCGGTCTGGTTCCACTGATGAGTCAGGTCGACGAATTCAATCGTAAATCCAACCGCCTCCAGTAAATATGGGACCGTTGCCATCGACTGGCTGGTCGACAACGGCAGCACATCAACTTCTTCGGCCCAGTCGCCGACATAGGAATCGCGGCCAAACAGGCCGTCGATGATCACCACGTGACCGCCCACGCGCAACCAATGGTGCCAGTTACGAAATGCGACCAGCGGGTCAAACAAGCTGCTGACAACTTTTCTGGATGCGATGACGTCAAAACTTGAGTCCGCGAACAGCGTTCGGTCGTCATCATGGTCGCAGGAGCCAACGATCGGTCTGACCCGTTTCAGTTCCGGTTTCGTCTTCAACCGTTCCAGCATCGACGGCGATGGTTCCAGTGCGGTGATCGATTCCAACGGCAAGTCGGTCAACGCACTGCACAATGCGCCCGTCCCGGCCCCCACATCTAAGACATCGGCGTTTTCGAAAATCGTGGTGACGTGTTGCAAATCTGCCAGCAATGCAGATTGCATCTCTGCGGACAACGTTCCCAATCCAGGCACGCCATCGTACTGCTCGGCAGCCTGACTGTTGTACCGGTCAGCACTACGGCCTCGTGCGGCCTGTCGATCGGCTTTCCATTGCATCGAGTTGACTTGGTTTCCGTCCGGGGTCACTCTGCCGAGAGTGCCGGTTTGGGCGTGTACCCGCGCAGGGCCGGTTGAGGCGTGTAACCGCGAAGCGCGGGCCGGGGTGTGTAGCCACGCAGGGCCGGTTGGGGGAAGTAACCATAGAGTGCCGGTCGGGGCGTCCAGCCGTACAGGGCCGGTCGCGGCACGTAACCTTGCAGTGCCGGTCGAGGCGTGTAGCCGCGGAGCGCCGGTTGCGGCACATAGCCGCGCAGCGCCGGCTGGGGCACGTAGCCATCGAGTGCGGGACGAAACCGATTGGTCTGGGCTGACGGCGTGGCCTGAGCCGACTGCATGGCCTGGGCCGACTGCTGAGACAGCCGTTGTTGCCGGCGCATTTCCAACGCATCGTCGCGACGTTGCTGGAGCCGAGCTCGATATTCAGCAAACTTTTGTGGATCTCCCTCGGCCCAGGCGTCCTGGCTGAGGATGGCGAGTGCAGCGATCAATAAAATCGATCTCATGGCTCAATTACCGGGTCGTCTTGGGGGGCGGGGCGAGGCTACTAGGTTTCTGCAGCCTGTGGCGGGGGAGAGTGCATCAAGCATTGTAGGCGCCCGGCAAGTCCGGGATCCACTACGAAAAGCCGGCGATCGTCGAAACAGGGGGCCGGCAAAAAGCGGCGCACGACTCAAAGGCTTGTAAAATGCACCGATTCGTTCCGTTTTTCATGCCTCATGGCAACTACGTTTCACTCGCCTAGGACCTTCGATGATCGTCAGAACCGGATGGCTGCTCGCTGGACTCTTTATCTTCGGGGGCAGTCTGCTGCGGGCCGAAGACCATTGGCATCAGGCGGCCGGGCCGAACAGCAACTGGCAGACCGACGGCCGTGCACCGCTGCGTTGGAGCGTGACGCGGGAGGAAAACATTCGCTGGCGGACCGCGCTGCCCGAGGCCGGGATGAGCAACGTCACCGTCTGGGGAGACTGTGTGTTTGTGACGACCCATGTGCCGATTCAAACGCTGGAGCAAAAGAACGCGGTCACCGACATCATCGGTTTCTGCCTGGACGCAAACACGGGCGAGAAGCTTTGGCAGGCGACGTTGCCGGGCAGCGTCTTCATCTCGCTGGCCGGCGGATTCACCGACGGAACGGTGTTTGCCCCAATCACCGATGGCCGACATGTTTGGTTTTTCAATCGATGCGGGTCGATGGCGTGTTACGATTTCAACGGCAACCAGGTCTGGTTACGGGAGTGGACGCCGCGTTTCAAACACAACAATCGCCAAGCGGAACCGTTTCTGGTGGGCGACACGATCTTGTACGTCGAGGTCGCGAACAAGGAGGCCGGCGGGAAGATTCAGAAATGGATCGCCCCGGGGAAAAAGTCCGCCGGAACCGCGGTGCCAGCAGACGTCGATGAGAAAGACGTTTGGACGTATCTGCACGGCATCGACAAACGAACCGGCAAGGTGCTGTGGCGCGAACAGGTCGGGACTTCGGTACACAACACGCCCACGGTTGGCTTGACCGCCGACGGAAAATGGGCCGTCGCCCATGCCCGCGGTGGGCCACACGGTCCATTGGAAAAACCATCCGGCCAAAGTCTCACCAGCCTGGCACCCGGTGAAGCGGGAAAGACGCTTTGGAGCACCGAGCTTCAGGGGTATGATCCGTCATTCGCCAGTCACTGGAACCAGCGCTATGTGTTTGGATTCCAAAAGGGCAATCATCTGGTGATGGATGCGTCTTCCGGCAAACTGCTCCGCACGCAGCCCTTGTACGACGGTGCGACGGTTTGGGCGTTCGAGCCCGAACGTGGAAGCTGGACGAAACAAACCGATGTGGCGGTCAAGGCCGGAAAGGGGCATCCGAATACCAATCAGGCCAATCTGGCTGTCGGCCAATGGCATTGGTTTCTCTCGCACAACGTTCACTATCTGGGGCGGGTGAACGTCGAATCCGGCGCCGTGGAATATCTGGAATTGCCGGCGCAGTTGATGCCCAGTGCGACGTCACGAAAGCAGGATGTGTTGTTGTGGGGCAAGGGCAATCCCGACAATCGACCCACCAATGCGTCTGGATTTGCCGTCGGCGACAAAGGGCACAGCGGAACGGGCTGGGGCCACATTTCGGCGGCCAGTCCGACATTGGTGGGTCGCTATCTGTTCTTGCCCGTCGTGACGGGAACGGTGTACGTCATCGACACGCACGTCAAGCAGCTCTCGCCGGATGCCCTCGTCGCCGTCAACGACCTCGGCCCCGGCGGAGAAACCTGGACGCTGGCATCGTTGACCTACTCCAAGGGGCGTCTTTATGCACACACGATGAAAGAGATCATCTGCATCGAAGACGCCGATGCAGTGGTAGGGAAATGAGCGGGACGGGAAACGCAGTACGGTCGCGAATCTCGCGTCCGGCTGCTGCCTATTCCGCGTCCCCTTCAATCTCCTCTTCATAGCCCGCGTCGGCGTTCGCGGCAGCCAAATCCGCTTCATACTGGGCAAAGTCGTCCGCGGTTGCCCCCTCGGTCGCAAGCGTGGTTTCGCTCGAGCCCCCGCAACCAGGTAGGGCAAAACTGATACAGAAAACGACCAGACAAACGTAAACAGACTTCATCGATTCTTACTTCTCATTGCGGGGAACTTTCGACAAACAATCGCCGCCCAACGGGCCGAAGCCAGAGGGGCGGCGGCGTGAAGATTCATCAAACTTTATTGGTTCAACTGCTCTTCGATGGTTTCGCTGGAAGCGCGTGTGCCGAGGGCGCCCCACAATCCATACGGACTTTGGGAACCCGGCACATTGTTCAGCCAGATATTGGCGGCCCGTGAGTCGCCCGCTTCGATCGAATCGCTCAAAAAGACAACCGCTCCGTCGCCCATCAGGACGTGGGCGCCACCCTGGTGCCGACTGGAGACCGTTGCCACCAGCGTCGTCCCCAAGGCATTGTGCCGTCCGCAGGCTTCACGGTTTGGAGGCAAGATGGTGACAACGCTCGCCATGATCGGCAACGCGTCGGCCCAGCGATGTCCGCGGGCGAAGTTGCGACGGTTCCGTTGTTGCCACTCGGGCAACCAGAATCGCGGTCGGTCCGGATCGACGTAGCCGTTGTCCTGGCAGATCGATGGGTTGTTGCGGATTTGAGCGTGGCCGATCGGGCTCGCGTTTCCGCCGTTTGTCGCAATGCCGTTGGCGCGTTTATCGCCATCTTGCAAGGCGGTCATGATCTCGCCCATTGCGATCGTGTTGGACAATCCGTCGAGAACATCACGAAACTTTGACACGTCGACCGGCTTGAAGAAACCGCGATGCGCCGCTTGGGCATGCCGTGAACGGCCCGTCGTTTTTGCCGTGCGATTGCTGTTGTAGGGACCCAGGTGAAGATTCCAGATCGAATCGCCCAAGCAAGACGCGTAGTTGGTGCGTCCCAAGGCTGGCAGTCCCGTCCCCGGATCACTGGGGCAACGGAACGTCGGGACTTCCGTCACCCAGGGAATGTACTGAATCTGATCGGCGGTCGGTCCCATCGCATTCCAAGGCGGGCTCTGTAAGCCGCCATCGGTTCGTTGTTGACTGGGATTGGAAATGTGATCCCACAGTGCCTGCTGTTCAATGAACGCCGTGATCGGAACGAGTGAGCTGAGGCGAACGCGGTTGGAAACGACCGAGGTGCGCCAGTATCGGTTCGCAGGCTCCTCGTTCGTTCCTGTCCCATGCGTCGGGATTTGTTTGTAGGCCGAGTGGTAATTGTGGATGGCCAATCCAATCTGCTTGAAATTGTTGCTGCAGCTCATCCGCCGAGCTGCTTCGCGGGCGGCTTGAACTGCCGGAAGAAGCAATCCGACAAGGATGCCGATGATTGCAATGACGACAAGAAGTTCCACTAATGTGAAACCTCGACTGCGCTTTGAGTACTTCATTTGACGAGCCAACATAAAAATGAATTCGAGAGAAAAGAAATGCACACCGCAATCACCGGGTGGCAAAGGGGCCTGCCGTCACACTTCTTGGCCTACAGGCAGCTCGACCTCTCCCCACCGAGTAGGGACGCGGAACAGCAACTTTCACTATAACCCTCGCCCATCGACCAACAACCAAGTTTTGCGACGCCGCCGGAGCGATTTACGTCACCGGAGCAGTCGACCGCGGATTCATCAACGCCTGTCGCCTCAATCCCTGCACCATCAAAACGCTACACGGAACACCGGCTGTCCGATTAAATGTATCGCCCTGTAACGGTTTGTATTGATTTGTATCGCGTCCGCTCGCGTCGGCCGCGACGGATTCTTCGTAACACCCTGGTCGCCTGGCCGCTTGGTCAATCGTACGGGAGCGTTCTACGACGCTCATCTCTCCCAAACCGACGATTGCAGGCCCGGCGATATGGTCATTCTCCAACAAGGCTGCGAGCCGATTCCGGGCTACGTTCTCGCTGAAAAGCTCGGTGAAGGTTCGTTCGGCGTGGTCTGGGCGGCCGACGGCCCTGGCGATACCCGTGTCGCACTCAAGTTCCTCGATCTGCACCAAGCCGGTGGTGCCAAAGAATTCGAGTCGATCTCGGCGATCAAAAACGTTCGCCATCCCAATCTGTTGCCGATCACCGGTTACTGGCTGTTGGATCGGACGGGAAAGCCGATCCGTGATGGACGAACGAACCGGTTTCGAATGACGCCCTGTGAGCCGGCGACGTTGGTCATCGCGATGGTGGTCGGCGAAAAAAGCTTGGACGACGTGCTGCAAGACTATCGATCGCGGGGCCAGTCGGGGATTCCCCTGGTAGAGCTGCTCGACTACGTGGAGGATGCGGCGCGCGGATTGGATTTCCTCAATGCGCCCCGTCACGATCTCGGCGACGGACGACGGGTGTCGATTGCCCATCGCGACATCAAACCCGACAACATCTTGCTGGTCGGCGACGCCGCAGTGCTCTGCGATTTTGGTGTCGCCCGACCTTGTTATGCCGATTCGATTCGCTCGACGGGCATGATCGGTTCACCCGCCTTCATTTCACCGGAGAGCATTTCAGGACATGGTTCGGTCGCCAGTGATCAATACTCCTTGGCGTTGACGTATTACTACCTCCGCACCGGCGACCATTCAGTTCAGGCGATCAATCAAGCCACGGCGATCCATTGTCACGTCAGCGGCGAACTGGATTTTTCAAAGGTCGGTGTTGACGAACAAAAGGTACTCGAGCGGGCCACCAGCCTGGACGCATCGGCGCGTTTCGATTCCTGTCGCCAAATGGTTCGCGCCTTGCATCAGGCCGTCGCACAATCGTCCGCTGCCAGATCAATGGATCCGGCGTTCCCGATCGCCAATCCTGACGCGATTGCCACCGCGATCGACCCGCGGTTTCAGTCGACGACGGCGGCCGAAGGAAACGAACTCGCAGCGCTGTCGCCGTTGCCGGGTTCGCACGTCGCACGGACGGGGTCCTGGCGGAAACGAAAGACGGGCAAGGGCCGGCGCTTCCGCCGCTTGGTCGCGTCGACCGTCATGATCGCACTCGCAGCCCTCTCCATTCAATTTGTATCGCGCGGTCCCCAGGTGCAAGGTCAACCCCACGCGATCGCCAAGCTACCGATCTCCATGGAACACCCGCCGGTCGACGCAAGTCCCCGCGCCTCCATGGCAGACGATGAATCCGAGACGGACGAACTGCGTCTCGCCGATGACAGCGTTGCCGATGACAGCGTTGCCGTTTCCACAGTGCCTGTCATAAACGAGCACCCCGAAGTGACGCCGCAGCCACCAACCCCCGCCATCGTCGATCCCGCTGCGGAGCAGAACACGGACCGCGATCCGGCGGTGCTGCAGGTCGTCACCCACACCACGGCTGTGTCAGATGACGTCACCACCGACACCGCGCCCGAAACGATCGTCGCGTCCGTGCCCGAAACGGTTGCGCCCGCCACACAGGCCGATCCTGCGGACGCGTCCGATCGAACCATCGTCGCCTATCAAAAGCTCGGCGGGACGTTCACTGATGATCGGAGCGAATTGGATTTATCAGGAACCAAGGTGACGAACGCCGATCTGTCCCGCTTGCGATCCTTGCCGTCGCTGATTTCGCTGTCACTGGAAAACACCGCGATCGACGATGAAGGCTTGGCGACGATCGTCGAGCTGCAACCGAATCTCGAAAAGCTGTTTCTCTCTCACACGAAAGTGACGAATTCGGGACTCACGTGTCTCGGGCGGCTCGGCGACTTGGTCTGTTTAGACCTTGCCGGTTGCAAGATTACCGACGCCGGATTGGTGCATCTGCATTCGCTGGAAGGATTAAAAGCCGTCGGGCTGAAATCGACGCGGGTTTCCCGATCCGGGATGGAACGATTGAGCGAAGCCTTGTCACACCGGGCGGTGATTCAAGGTCCACAGTTCAGCCTGTTGGGCGGCAAGCGATTCGATGTGATGCACTGAGTCTCATGTTCGGGGACGGTGGGTGACGCGACACCTTCGCAGGACCGAAATCCGATGGGATCGGCTTGCCGTTGCGCACCGGTGCGTCTGGAGAGTGTATTCTGTTGGGCCATCCTTCGAATGGATTTGTTGCTGTGGGACAAGACACAGTAGAGCCTGAACGCTGACGCGAAACGGCTGATGTCTGTGGGAAAACGAAGTCACCCTTCGCGCCGCAGTGACGGATCCGGAAAACGCCCACCTGAGTAGAGCTGATGACCTGGATCGACTACGTCGTTGTTGCCGTTTACTTCATCGTGATGATCGCCATCGGATTGTGGGCGATGGGGCGTGTCAAAGGGCAAGAAGACTACTTCATGGGCGGGCGTGGGTTCGGCAAGTTGTTGCAAACCTTCGCTGCGTTCGGCGCCGGGACGGGGGCGCATGAACCGATCCAGGTCGGCCGTACCGGTTGGACCAGCGGGCTCAGCGGCGTGTGGTCGGCGCTGATGTGGCTGTTCGTCACCCCGGTCTATTGGATCACCGCGGTGTGGTATCGGCGGATGCGGCATTTGACGCTCGGGGACTGGTTCGTCGAGCGTTACGAGTCCAAGGCATTGGGCGCCGCCTACGCCGTTTTCGCCATCATCTTCTACATGTTCTATCTGTCGACGATGTTGTCGGCGATCGCAAAATTCGCGGTGCCGTTGATGGGCCTCGATGAGATCGCGGGGTTGGACTTGAAGTACGTCTTGATCCCGGGCTTGGCCGCGATTGTGATCGTCTACGGCGTGTTGGGCGGTTTAACGGCGGCATATTGGACCGACTTGATTCAAGGAATCTTTATCATCCTGTTGAGCGTGTTGTTGATTCCCTATGGGCTCTGGGCGTTGGTCAAAGAGTTCGGCGACCCGTCGACGCAGGGGTTCATGGACGGATTCACGATCATGCACGAACGGGTTTCGTCAGACTATTTCAGTCTATTTGCCGGGCCGAGTGCGGGCGAGTTTCCGCTGCAGTACATCGTCGCATTGACGCTGTTGGCTCTGGTCGGAATCGTCGTCCAACCGCACTTCATCGCCACCGGCGGCGGCTCGGCAAAAAGTGAAAACGAAGCACGGATCGGGCTGGTGGTCGGCAACTTTCTCAAACGCCTGTGCACCGTCGGCTGGGCGATCACGGCGCTGATCGCACTGGCCCTGTTGGCCGGTCGTCCCGAGTTGGCCGTGGATCCTGATCTGGTGTGGGGAATCGCGGCCCGCGAGATCCTGGGGCCGTTGAATCTAGGGTTGGTCGGTCTGATGTTGGCCTGTCTGATGGCCGCGATGATGAGTTCAGCCGATACGTACATGATTGTCAGTTCCGCGCTGATCACCCGCAACCTGTATGCGGCCTACGTGAATCCGTCGGCGACGGACCGCGAGAGTGTGAAGGTGGCTCGCGTGACGGGGCTGGCCATCATCGTGGGAGCGTCGATCGTGGCGATCACCATGGCAGACGTATTCGCTCAGTTTACCTTCGCGATCGAGTTGCCGATTCTGTTCGCCGCGCCGTTCTGGATCGGAATGTTTTGGCGCCGTGCCAATGGCACCGCGGTGTGGATCACGATCGCGTTTTCGGCGTTGTTCTTTTTCATTTTGCCGCTCGTGATTCCAATGGTCTCACCCGAGATGCGCACCGATCCGGCATGGACGACGACGACCAACCGCATCGTCAAGTCGATCAAACGCACGGCGACGCCGGCCGATGTGGCCCGCCATGAAGCTTGGGTCGAAGCGATGGAGCAGGCGAAGGATGATGAGACGATGCGTCAGAAGATCGGCGCCGAGCCGCCGCGGTGCGAGGTCGGAGATCAGATCGAAGTCGTCTTGATTTCCGGCGACACCTCGATTTTTTGGAGCGGCGGCGTGAAGCCGGTCGGCGAAGAATCGCTGCAGATGATCAGCACGGTGCAAGACGGGGCGGCGTCCATCTTGACCCAACGACGCACCGGACAGCTGCAGGGCGAGGGGACATTCAAGCTCGATTTCGTACTCTATCACTACATCGGGATCGATCTGGCAAATGTCTCCAAAGCGACGCTGGAAACCCTGCGATTGCCGACGCGAGTGCTGTTGCCGTTCCTGGTGCTGATCGTGGCCAGCTTCCTGACGCCCCGCACGAGCGAGTCGGTGTTGGATCGCTATTACGCCAAGATGAAAACGGAAGTGGATCCCGACCCGGAAACCGATCGCCGCAACCTGGAAGAGTCGTACAGCAATCCGAAACGTTTCGAGGACCGCAGGCTGTTTCCCGGCACGGACATCGAAGCGCTGCGTCCGCGCAAATCCGACGTGTATGGATTCGCCATCTCCGTGGCGGTCTGCTTCGTCGTCATCGCCCTGCTGGTCTGGCTGGCCGGCATCGGCAGTTAGGGATTCTCCCGCAAATCGATTTCGGATGTGATTGGCAGTGGAAGGCCGCGGGGCAACGCCGCAACGTTTCGGCAAGCGGAGGTGCCGCCGCTCGCGCTGTCGCGAACCGGCTGATGTCAAACGATGATCAGCCGATTGGCGCGAGCCTACGGGCCCCAGCGAAAACGAACGACGCTCAATTGAACGCCATTGGCTCAACACGTGTGTCGGTTGCGATTCGATCGACGACGGCACACACAGCGTGCCTGACGGTGTCCGTGATGCGGTGCATCACGTCCTGCTACCCAAAGACTTCCCGAACGGCCTCGCCTCCGAACACCGTCGGCACTTCATCGCGGCCGTGATGGTTGTAGGTCAAACGGTTGGCGTCGATTCCCAACGCGTGCAGCATGGTCGCGTGAAAGTCGTGTGGGGACACCGGGCGTTCGGTCGCGACGTAACCCAGCGGATCGGTCGCGCCGATGATCTGCCCGCCTTGAACGCCGCCACCGGCCATCCAGATCGAATAGCCGGCCGGAGAATGATCGCGGCCCTTGCCTCGGCCTTCCATCGTCGGCGTGCGTCCGAACTCGCCGGCCCAGACGACCAGCGTCGATTGAAGCAAGCCGCGTTGCTTGAGATCCGCCAGCAAACCGGCGATCGGGACGTCGGTCCGCGCGGCCATTTTGGAATGGTTGCCCTTGATGTTGCCGTGGGCGTCCCAGCCGCCGACACGGACTTGCACGAACCGTACGCCGCGTTGGACCATGCGTCGAGCGAGCAGGCACGCGCGGCCGACCGTTTTGCCATCGGGATGATTCAAACCATACAGATCTCGCGTTTGCTGCGTTTCCTTTCCGATGTCAAACAACTCCGGCGCCGACGTCTGCATCTGGAACGCGGTTTCATACGATTCCAATCGCGCCCGCAGTTCGCTTTGGCCTCCGGATTGATCCAAGTGCCTTTGGTTGAACCAACGAATCAATTCCAGTTGATCGCGGCGTTGCTGCTTGGACGTCTGTTCCGGCATGTCCACGTGCCGAATCCCCTTGGCCGGGTCGACGACGGTGCCTTGGAATCCCGACGGCAAGAAGCCCGATCCCCAACCGGCACCTTGGGGAAACTGCATGCCGTCGGTGTGCAGGTTCATTCCGATGAATGCGGGCAGACTCTCGTTGGCCGTTCCCAAACCATACAGCGACCAGCTGCCGATACTGGGGCGATCACCGGCGGAGGTGCCCGTCAGCGCGACGCATTCGCCGGGCCCGTGCACCGGATTGTTGTGCTGCATCGATCGAATGACACACAAATCGTCGACATGTTCCGCCGTTTTGGGCAGCAAGTCGGAAACCGGAATTCCGCTTTCGCCGTAGGGTTTGAACGACCACGGCGAACCCATCAAGTTCTTCAGCCCGGCTCGTTTGATTTTGGGGATCGTTTCGGCAATGCTGTCGGGAACGTCCTTGCCCGCCAGCCGGTCCAGCTCCGGTTTGGGGTCAAACGTGTCGACTTGGCTCGGACCGCCGGACATGAACAAAAAGATCACGCTCGATGCCGTGGCGGGGTGGTGCGTCGCATTGGCCCCTTCCGCTTCGGCGTGGCGCAACAGCTGCAGCGCCATCGCACCGGCACCGAGTCCGCCGCCGTACAGGAATCGTCTTCGGTCGATCCAAGGGTTTGACGTCATGCGTCTCTCTAATTCAGGTACAAAAACTCGCTCAAGTTCAGGATGACCAGGCATAATGATTCGAGCGAATGATCACGCAGGTACTGTGTCATCTTCTTCGCCTCTTCCTCGGACGCGTCTCTGCCGAGCGCCAGCCGCAGCGCGGTTGCGGCGTATTGGTCTTCCGTGGCCATGTTGCGGACACGATCGGCAAAACGGTGGCTGATCGTATTGATGAAGTCGCTGTTGAGCAGGTACAGCGGCTGCAGCGAGACGGTCGACACGCGACGCCGCGAACAGGTTGCCACCGCCGCAGGGCTATCGAACAGCGTCAACGATTCTGCGATCCGTTCGCGTTGCTGTGGCAGGTAGACGCTGCGCCGGTAGGCTTCGTCCGCATCCTCGTCACTCACACTCGGGCCTCCCACGGTCGTGTCCAGTCGGCCGGCGACGGACAACGCCGAATCCCGGATCGCTTCGGATTCCAGTCGTCGCGGGGTCCAACGCCACAGGGATTGGCAATCGGGATCTATGTCATGGTTGGGCTGTGAAAACGCCGCCGATTGTCGATAGGCCATCGATCGGAGGATCAGTCGATGAATGTGCCGCGTGCTCCAGCCGCTGGCGACCAATTCGTCGGCCAGCCAGTCGAGCAGTTCGGGGTGTGTCGGGGCAGCACCTTGAGTCCCAAAATCTCCCGAGGTCGCAACCAGACCGGTGCCGAAATGCCACTGCCAAATCCGATTGACCCAGACGCGCGCGGTCAACGGATGATCCGGGGACGCGATCCAGTCGGCCAAGTCGGTTCGTGAAGTCGCACCGTCAGGCGTCGGTCCGAAAACTGCCGGCCAGCCGGCGCGAACTTCCGGGCCGACCGACTTGGCATCACCGCGCAACCGCAGGTAGGTTTTCATTTCTGCGACCGATTGAAGATCACGCGGCAACGGCCAACGCATCTCGTGGGGCGCGACGGACACTCCCGCATCGCCTCCGCTCCAGCCCCAGACTAGTGGGGTCGACGCGATCGCGGAATCGAGTGCGGCCAGCGCTTTGCGTTCCTGGGCATTCATTGCGCCGATCACCGACTTGGGAATCACCAAGACGGGCTCGGGGACGCCGGCACGACGCTTTTGGGCAATCATCCGCGAGTGAACGGAGTCGAATAGTTGCCAACGCGCGTCGATCCACGACTCCGCTTCGGCGGGGGCATCGGCCAGCAACAGGTTTCCCGGTTGCCCGCGCGTAAAGAACGCCTGCAATCGGTAGTAGTCGCGAATCGTAAACGGGTCGAACTTGTGGGTGTGACACTGGGCGCATTCGAGCGTGACGCCCAGGAACGTTTTTGCCGTGGTGTTGACCACATCCACCAGAATGTCCTGGCGTTGAATCTCTTTGTCCAGCTCATTGCCGCTGTATCGGGCGGCGGCCAGGAATCCCGTCGCCTCCAAACAACGCGATGCCCCGTGCAGTTCGTCGCCGGCAAGTTGCTCGCGAACGAACTGGTCGTACGGTTTGTCGTCTTGAAAACTCTGGATCACATAGTCACGGTAACGCCAGGCGTGGGGCCGCGGTCGATTGTGTTGATGACCATTGCTTTCGGCCCACCTGGCCAGATCCAACCAGTAGCGTCCCCAGCGTTCGGCATAAGCCGGTGAAGACAGCAATTGATCGATCCAGCGATCAAGTGATTCGTGACTGGAGGCTTGCTCAAGTCCCGGGAACGCCGATGGTGGAAGCCCCGTCAGATCCAACGCGGTTCGACGTTGCAGCGTCGACCACAAAGCCGTTTCCGCAGGCGTCGTGCCCATCTCTTGTTGTTTGCGGGCGATGAACGCGTCAACGGGTGTCCGCAAGGGCCGAGTGGACGATACCTCAGGAATCTCAGGTCGACGGACGGGCTGTAGCGCCCAGTGATCGGACTGCATCGCGGGCGTTGGCAGCAGTCGATGGTCCCAGACGACGCCTTCATCGATCCAATCACGCAGCACGCGGATTTCGTCCGCACTCAGTTGCGTGTGGTCATCATCGGGCGGAGGCATCTGCTTTGCCGGATCGGATGATTCGACGAGCGCAATCAGATGGCTGGCATCGGCATCGCGGGGAGACAATTGGTTCAAGACTTCGTCATAACTGTCCAATCGCAATCCGGACTCTGGATCCTCGCCGCTGTGACACTCAAAGCAATGTCGATGCAGAATCGGATAGACGTCATCGGCAAAACGGACCGTTGCGGTGAGTGTCTGCACCGTCACTGGTTTCGTCGTCGGTGTCGTGGGAGTGACTGGGGCGGGCAAGCCGAAGGATTCCAGCCAGGTGGTCGCCAGCGATACCTCGGAGACCAAGATTCGATCGTCGCGTTCGGTCTTCATCCCCGTCGAAAATCCGATCCAGCCGATCGACCCAATCGCGTTTGTTGCAGCGACCTCGATGGCCGGAGCTTTCGCGTCAAGGATTTCAGGATCGATCCAGACGCTCAACCGGTCATAGGGTTGTCCGCTGCCCGATCGCGATCGCGAGGCTTTGGCCAGGATCGTGTAGACGCGATCGCCCTGCAGTTCGATCTCGGCAAAGTGTTGGGACGAGGAAACGTAGCGTGCCATGAAGGCGTTCTTGTCTTCGTCGACATGCAGCCCGATGTTCGGCACACCGCCGTTGTGTCCCGCCGCGTCGCCCCCGTCCTGCTCGTCGAGCCATAAAACCAGAAACTCGCCGTTTCCGTTGGGAGGCGTGTCGAGACTGGATGAATCGTAGCGCAGCTGAAAACGAACGAACAGTTGGTCGCCATCAAACGGTGCATCGAGCCGTCGCCGCAGCGGATTGTTTCGCCCGCCGGTCCCGCGGATTTCGAACCACTCCGCCGCCCCGCCGGATCGCGACCGTGTCCAATCGCCCGACCAGCCGATCGGATCTCCCGCCAAGACCGGCGCGTCATGCCAGATGCAGGTGAGTAGCAATGCGATCGCGAGAAAACGCATTTTGGTGAATCATCGGTGGGCGAGTGACTGGGGGGGCCGCTAGTATAACCCATTCTAAATCACCGCGGTCATGAATTTGATTTGTTCCACCACCGACGCCCGCCCGGAGTCTTCGATGCGAATTTCCTGTCCGATGCGACCACGGTTCCTGTCGATGATGCTGGTCGCATGCTGCGTCAGCGTTTCCTTGAGCCGTCACACGCGAGCCGACGATTTCACGGTCGTGAAGGGCCTCCATTTCAGCAAAGCTACGGCGTCGCTGACACTGGATCTGTACGTTCCCCAAGCGTCTGCCGATCGGTCGCCCTGTGTCATCGTCATTCAAGGCGGTGGCTTTCGTCCGCAGAACGGACAGCGATTCAAACCCTTTGCAGAACACTTGGCGAAGCACGGTTTTGCAGCCGCGTTGATCTCGTATCGCGGCAGTCCCGAGCATCGGCATCGCGACACCCTGGCCGACGTGAAAGCCTCCGTCCGATTCATCCGCGAGGTGGCCGACAAATATCAAATCGATGCCGAGCGTATCGGCGCGACGGGCCGATCGGCCGGCGGAACACTCGCCGCGCTGCTGGCGGTCACCGGCGAAGACGACGATCCCGACAGCCACATCCGAGCCGCCGTTTGTTTCGCCGGCGTGTTCGATTTCGTATCGCGGTTTACCCAACAAGAACAGCTTCAGCTCCAACCGAAAGCCAAAAACAAACTCAAAACCAACGGAGAGTGGATCGGCCCGGCTTTTTCAACCGAGGATCCGGAATGGTCGGCCGCTTCGGCGATCACGCATGTCGATCCGAGTGATCCGCCGATCCTGTTCCTGCACTCCCGCGATGATTCCACCGTACCCTGGCTTCAGTCACGCGACATGCACCGCGCGATGACGGACGCCGGCATCGCCGCCGAGATCCGGGTCTATGAAACGGGAGGCCACTCGGTGTCGCCCGAAGACAGGAACTCACTCGATGACATGGTCGAGTTTTTTCGAACGCGACTTTAAGCGTGGAACCGTCCGGGGAAACCGTGGACCGAGGCAACAGTGCGAAAAGTTGTCCACGAATCACACGAATTGCACGAATGCCAAGTGGAGATGGGGTTCCGCTGGGACGCCTTGGCCAATGGCGTGTGTTAAAATGGGCGGAGCGGTATTTCATATCCAAGATCAGAGATTTGCTGCCACTGCCACTGCCACTGCCACTGCCACTGACGGAATCGCTGTGCGATTCCTCTGAAGCCCGGAGGGCTGGCACAATGGTTGCCGGTGGCGTCAGCCACCGGTTGCGAGGGGGCAACACGCGTAGGCCCGGAGGGCCGGCACAATAGGTCACTGAATCCAAGGCATTGTGTCGGCTCGTTAAGAGATCGTTGGTCGAGCAAACAAGGAACACCATGAGGACCATCGTCGCCATCATCCTGATCCCGCTGTGGATCCTTCCACCGCTCGTCGCCAACGATGACGTCAGCAAAGGTGAAAAGCTGTTTGCGTTGCATGTCAAACCGCTGATCGCAGAGAAGTGTCTGGCCTGTCACGGGGCGGAACCCGATGACATCCAAGGTGGGCTGGACCTGCGAACTCGAGAAGCCTTGATTGCCGGTGGTGAGTCGTTCGAAGATGAAGTGCTCATCCCTGGCAAGGGCGAACAGAGCTACCTCTATCGGACCGCCAGCCGATCAGAGGAAGGCTTTGAAATGCCGCCCAAGGAAGCCGACCAGCTGACCGAAGCTCAAACGTGGTGGATACGTGATTGGATCGATGCCGGAGCGCCTTGGCCGGATGAACAACGCGTCGCAATGATTCAGCAGCGATACGCCGAAGGTGTGCAGGTGGCGACGTCCAAGGCGCTGTCGGACGACTGGCAGAACCGACGTTACGAACCCCAGAAGCTGTGGGCGTATCGGCCGCTGCAGCACGTCTCGGTGCCCGCCGGCAAACACCCGATCGACTGGTTCATCGACGAGAAACTAGCCGCGGCAGGACTCGCGCCCGCGCCGCCAGCACCGGCCGCTGAATTGGTGCGACGGATGAGCTTCGGTTTGACGGGGCTGCCGCCGTCACCGGAGGACGTCAAACACTTTACCCGCGAGTATGCCAACGACCGCGAAAGCGCCGTGCGGATGTTCGCGCAGCAACTGATGGCGTCGCCGCACTACGGCGAACAGTTCGGCCTGCGTTGGTTGGACGTCGTCCGCTACGCAGACACTGCCGGTTTTGCAAACGACTACAGTCGCCCCAACGCCTGGCGTTACCGTGACTATGTGGTCCGCGCTTTCAACGAAGACAAACCTTACGACGAGTTCATCCGACAACAGATCGCCGGGGATGAGATTGACGCCGAGGATCCAGAGAATCTGATCGCAACGGGTTTCTTGCGAATGGGGCCGTGGGAACAGACCGGCATGAGCGTGTTCAAGGAAACTCGTCAGCAATGGCTCGATGACATCACCGATTCGGTCGGCCAAACCTTTCTCGCGCACGCCTTGCAGTGTGCCAAGTGCCACGATCATAAATTCGATCCCGTGCCGACACGTGACTACTACAGCATGATGGCGGTGTTCTCGACGACCCAGTTCGCCGAGCGCGACGCACCGTTCCTGGACGTGGAAAACAAAACGGGTTTCGAAGCGTCCGACCAATGGGTCAACGCCAAAGTCGCCGCCTACGAGCGAGAACGCAAGGAACTCAACCAGAAAGTCGCCAAGGCGCGGAAGCAGGAAACCGGTGATGCAAAGGTCGGCGACAACGGGCTGGACCCTGGCGACGAAGCCTCGTTGGCCAGAATGTCGAAAAACATCGCGCGTCACCGTTGGGAACTCGATCGCACCCGGCCAATCGCCTTTGCCGTTTACACGGGCAAGACGATCCAACGCAACAACGTCGGCAATCGGATCGAGTTGCCGGAGAACCCTTGGGCCAAGGGACAACTCGAAGCCGACGCGATCTTGGCCGGCGGCAACGTCTATTCACCGACTGACCCGGTCCAGCCGGGACCACTCAGTGCTGCGGTCGCGCTCGGTCAGATGCAGCCTCCTTCGTTTCCCGACGGCAAGGGAAAACGCCGCTTGGCGTTGGCTCGGTGGATCGCCGCCGAGGACAATCCGTTGACCGCCCGCGTGATCGTCAATCGCGTCTGGTCGTGGCACTTCGGCAAAGGACTGGCCGGCAACCCGAACAACTTCGGCGGAACCGGCGCCCTGCCGACACATCCACAATTGCTCGACCACTTGGCGCGCTGGTTCATGGACCAGGGGTGGAGTATCAAGAAGCTCAATGAGCTGATCGTCACCTCCCAGGCCTATCGCCGCAGCAGCCGTCATCCGCAGCCGCAACGCCAAGCCACTCTCGATCCGAAAGGGAATCTTTACGCCTCGTTCCAGCCACGTCGATTGACCGCCGAAGAGATTCGCGATGCCATGCTGGTCGCCAGTGGTGAACTCAATCGCAGCATCGGCGGGATTCCGGCGCGGCCGGACGTGAACTTGGAAGTCGCGTTCCAACCACGGCAAATCATGGGCGGGGCGGCTTCGGTTTATGAACCCGATCCGACTCCCGGGCAACGCAACCGCCGCAGCCTGTACGCCGAAAAGATTCGTGGGCTGCGGGATCCGTTCCTCGAATCGTTCAACCAACCGGGACCGGACAAGTCGTGTGAGTTGCGGGAGACATCGACGGTCGCACCCCAAGCGTTGACACTGCTCAATTCCGAAGAGGTTTTCGACCGATCGATCGCGTTCGCCAAGCGGTTGGTCGATGAACAACTCGACGATGTTGAGACCATCGATCGTGCTTTCCAATTGGCACTGGGGCGAACGCCGACTGCTGAGGAACGTTCACTGTGTCTAGATCAATGGAACGACGCGATCGCTGAAGAATCGTCGCGATCCTATCAAGCCAAAACCTGGCCGGATCAGATAATGCGAACGGTGATGGCGGAGAAAACGGGGCAACCCTACGACTTCATCGAAACCATGCCGGCTTACACCAATTACCAACCGGACCTTCAGCCCGCCGACGTCGATGCGAAAACGCGCGGACTGGCGCATGTCTGTTTGGTGATTTTTAATCTCAACGAATTTGCCTACCTGGATTGATCATGGCTGCTCACCCTCCCCATCGACTGGCGATGCCGACCCGCCGCGAGGCGTTGTATGGTCTCGGCGCGGGCCTCGGTTCGGTCGCGCTGACGTCACTCTTGCAAGCCGACCAGTCGGGACGGACTCATCATCCGGCCAGGGCTAAACGCTGCATCTTTTTGATGATGGAAGGCGGCCCGTCGCATCTGGACACGTTCGACCCCAAGCCCGAACTGACCAAACAGCATCTCAAAGCGTTTACCCGCAGCGGCGAGATGGAAAGTGCGATGTCGTCGGGAAAACGCTACTTCGTCAAAAGCCCCTTTCAATTCACCAAGGCAGGCGAGTGTGGCGCGGACATTTGCACCGAGTGGAAACACTTGAGCAAGATGGTCGACGACATTTGCTTTTATCGTGGGGCGCAAGTCGAATCGGTCAATCACCCGACGGCTTGCTACCAGCTCAATACCGGCAATCAGTTCGGCGGCGATCCCGGAATCGGCGCCTGGGTGACGTATGGCCTGGGCACGATGAATGAGAACTTGCCGGGGTTCGTGGTCTTGCCGCGGTCGAGCTATCCGCAGGGCGGCGCGGGAAACTGGTCCAACGGGTTTCTGCCCGCCAGATTTCAAGGCACACCGCTCCGCCCCGAAGGCAGTCCGATTCTGAATTTGAACCCGCCCGCGGCGGTGTCCCCCCAGCGACAGCGCGAGAATCTTGATCTGCTGGCGCAACTCAACCGCCAACACCTCGCCTCACGTCCCGGCCGGGGTGAGTTGGAAGCGAGAATCGCCAGCTATGAACTCGCCTACCGGATGCAGACAGAAGTTCCCGGCGTGCTGGATTTGGACGGGGAGTCCCAAGCGACGCTCGACGCCTACGGTGTGGGCGGGGCGGCGACGGACTCCTTTGGCAGAAAATGTTTGTTGGCCCGGCGGTTGGTCGAAAGCGGTGTGCGTTTTGTTCAAGCCTATGCCGGAAACTGGGACAGCCACGACTACATCGAAAAAGCGCACGGGGCGTTGATCCGCTCGGTCGACCAACCCATTGCGGCGCTGTTGCGAGACCTAAAGCAACGCGACATGCTCAAGGACACCCTGGTGATCTGGTGTGGTGAATTCGGCCGGACACCGGACAACGGGTTGCGCGGGGGAGGTCAATCCTACGGTCGTGATCACAATGCCAAGGCGATGACGATGTGGTTCGCCGGCGGCGGGACAAACGCCGGACACACGATCGGGGCGACCGACGAGATCGGTGCCAATGCGGTCGAGTGCGTGCACCACATTCGCGACGTGCACGTCACGCTGTTGCATCTGCTCGGTCTGGACGACAACCGGCTGACCTACTTCCACGCCGGCCGCCATAAGCAACTCTCCCAGTTCGGCGGCCAGCTGATCAACGAGTTGTTGGCTTAGCTGCTCCGCAGCGAAAGTGGGCGGCTAAAGCCTGCACACCAGCCACTGTTGGTGTCTAGCCTTTAGCCCGGATATTGCATCCGCTTATTCGACTGCCCCTATAGCGCGAAAGCCTTAGTTCGTGTATCTATTGGAGTTACGACACTTCATAGACCACAAAACCAAGGCTTTCGGCAATGACAAAGCGTAAACGAAATCGTCCCGCATTGAAACGCCTCAGAAGGCAGGCCGTTGAGGTAGATTTCGACGGCGGATCGCTCACTTCCGATGGGGGCCTCGTCCTGCTTCGCGAAGTCGACAAAAAGCTCAATTTGATCAAGCGGATCGACCAAGCGATTCACGACCCGCGTGATCCGATTCACACCGTTCATTCTCAAGCGGAAATCCTTATCAGTCGAATCTTTGCGATCGCGGCCGGATACGAAGACGCAAACGATCAACAGCAGCTTCGCGATGATGCCGCCTTTCAAGTCGCCGCCGGACGGCCCCCTCGAATCAATGACAGGTCGGATGACGATTGGGATCCCACTCTGGCGAGCCCCTCGACTCATTCCCGATTTGAAAACCGAATCACCAAAAAAGAACTCTTCGAACTCAGCAAGATCCTCGTCGACATTTTTCTTGACAGCTTCGACACCCCGCCTGATGAAATCACACTCGATCTAGACGCAACGGACGACAAGGTACACGGCGATCAAGATAAAAAGGCTTTCAATGCCTACTACGACAGCTATTGCTTCCAACCTCTGTACGTGTTTTGCGGCGACCAACTTCTCGTCTCGTATCTTCGTCCAGCCAACCTCGGTGATGGCCATCACGCACGCGGAATCACAAAATTGCTTGTTGCAAGGATCCGCCAACGATGGCCTCGGGTCAAAATCACCCTTCGTGGTGACGGAGGTTTTGCGATCGAACGCCTCATGCGCTGGTGCGACAAAAACGATGTCCACTACGTCTTTGGTTTGCCCAAGAATAAGGTTTTGGTCAAGCAAATTGCCTGCGAAATGACTCGCGCAAGAGTCGAGAGATTCCACCGTGGTGGCAAACAAGCCTTTTACAAGTGGTTTCGCTATCGCACCGGCAGGACGTGGGACCGCCATCGCTGGGTGGTCGGCAAAGCAGAGTATACCGCCAAAGGCCCCAATCCTCGCTTCGTCGTAACAAACTGTTTCTCAAGTGACGACATTGTCGACACGACCTACCATCGACCGATGGTCGATGGCAAAAGGCAGCCGCTACAAGTTAAGACTCCAGGGACATGGTGCTCTGTCGCTTATGACCCGGAGAAGTTTTATCGAGAGCACTACTGCATGCGTGGCGAGATGGAGAATCGGATCAAAGAGCAACAGCTTTGTCTGTTCGCTGATCGCACCAGTTGCACCCGTTTTATTGCCAATCAGTTCCGCGTGATGCTTTCATCATTTGCTTACGTTCTACTCGATGGGTTGCGTCGCCTGGGCCTGAGTGGAACGAAACAGAGTCGTCTACGTGTGGACACGATTCGATTGCGACTGTTGAAAATAGCAGCCCGAGTTCGAGTGACTTGTCGTCGGGTGGTATTTCATCTTTGCAGCCATTGCCCCTGGGAACCGCTGTTCAATCAGGTGCTGGCACGTCTGTGCCGTAGCGATTAGCCACTCCCATCGCATCGTGTGGCACCGCGCAGCGACTTCCGGTCGTCTGGGGGTAGGGGGCCCTCTGCCCGCAGCGAATCGATTGCAGCAAAAACCGGCTATCGTGGACAGCCTCGCCGTAACTCAGTCTAAAATCAGAGTCAACCAGTCAGCGGATGCAATATCCGGGTTAGGCGATTCCCGGTCGCTGCTCCGCAGCGAAAGCAGGCGGCGAAAGCCTGAATACCAGCCACCGTTGGTGTCTAGCCTTGAGGCGATTCCCGGTCGCTGCTCCGCAGCGACAGTGGGCGGCTAAAGCCTGCACACCAGCCACCGTTGGTGTTTAGCCTTCAGGCGATTTTCCACTCGCTGCGAGGGATGTGAAAAGTATTGTTGATGCATTTCGCTCCCCACGTCGCCATGGGAACACTCAGGGACGCCACCCGCATCGGCGATTCACGCCAGCGGCGTGCCACATCAAAGCTTGGGGTCGCGTTAGCGCACCCCAAGATCCGGTCACCTTCAGGCCGCCAACCCCTACGGGGTTGAACAGAACAACACGGTTCGCCCGCATCACCTCGCCATTTGCGCCGTCCGATCGCGCGGCGTCGATTGTTGAACCCCGCTGGGGTTCCTCTCCCTCTGTACCACCACCCGGGGTGCGCTTCGCGACCCCGGGCTTTGTTGTGGCACCGCTCTGCGGTGTCGCACCGTTGGCGCGAAGTGTATCTCCCGGCGAGGGGAATCGATTGACATCGACCGAATAGACGCGAACTCCGCGCTGCTTTTCAAGTCAGTCATTCCTTTCACATCACGCGCAGCGAAAGCAGGCGGCGAAAGCCTGAATACCAGCCACCGTTGGTGTCTAGCCTTTAGGCGATTCCCGGTCGCTGCTCCGCAGCGAGAGTGGGCGGCTAAAGCCTGCACACCAGCGCACGTTGGTGTTTAGCCTTTAGGCGATTCCGGGTCGCTGCTTCGCAGCGACAGTGGGCGGCTAAAGCCTGCACACCAACACTGATGCCCGTGCCATGGGATTGCTTACGCCACTGGCATCACCAACCGTTGAGTTCGGCGATCCGGCCGAAGATTCCGATGCCGTATTTGCCTTGGCGAGTCCTGCCCTGGTCGATGTACTTCTTGGCCAGCGGAAGAGCCGGCTGGCCGATCCAGTCGATGACGTTTTCGAGCATCATTTCGTTTTTGGTGCCATCGAACAGCAGTTCGTCCAGGCAGGCGAGTCCTTTGTCCGTTTGCCCCAGATTGATCAGCGTCCAAGCGCCCATCATGCGGACTTCATGGGCATCGTCTTGCAGGGCACGCTCCAGGTCGGCCGCGGCGGGGCGGGCGTCGTCGCCCAGCAGGTGAATCCCGACGACGGCCCACCAACGCATCGCCTCGTCAGAATCAGTCATTTGATTGACAAACGTTTGCAGGTTGTCTTTGTCCCGGGCGAGCGCCAAATCGGCGGCGTCCAAGTATTTTTCCAACGGGTAAAGTGATTCGTCACGCACCATTTCGTAGAGCGTCATGCCGTGGGCTGCGGCGCGGCGATCACGCATGTTTTCAGGGATCAATCCCGAGTCACGCAGTTCCAGTTGCTTGGCCCGCAAGGCCTGCTTCAGTTCGGTAATCTTCTGTTGATGCTGGGGCGCGTCGATCAAATTATGGACGTTGTCGAAATCGGCTTCGGTGTCGTAAAACTCTTCGGACACACGTGGACGGAAGAATCGCCCGGTGATCGCGTCGGTCTTGCCTTCGCGATAGTGCTGCTCCCAGGCCGGCGTCAGGGGCGCTTTCCAGAGGTACGCCAGGTGTTGCCCGGCGGGTGCGTAGGGCATGTAGTTCTTGTGATAGGCGAAACGCTCGTCACGCATTAAACGCACATTGTCCAGTCGTTCGTCGGCGCGTTCACGGAAACCGAGGTGATACTTCGGCGCCGGTTCGGTGCCATTGCCCAGGAAAATCGTGCCCTGGAATTGTTCGGGGATTTCGGCACCGGCCAGACTGAGCCATGTTTTGGGCATGTCGACAAAGCTGACGATCCGGTCCACCGTCATGCCGGGTTTTTCAGCCGGATAAAACTGTTTCCATTTCTCTGGAATCCTGACAACCAGCGGGCAATGAACGCCGCTGGAATAGAGGAATCGTTTGCTCCGCGCCATGACGCCGCCGTGGTCGGAGTTGTAGATGATGATTGTGTCGTCGTAGAGACCATCCTTCTTCAGTTCATCGAGCGCATCTTTGACTTTGCGATCCATGTTCTCGACCGCATCAGCGTACTTCGCATAATTCTTGCGGATGACGGGCAGATCGGGGTGGTAGGAAAACAGCTTCATCTTTGCCGGATCGTTCTTGGTGTTCTCAACGTCGCCGTGGGCGCGACTTTCGTGGCTGTCCGTAAAATTGACGACGGCAAAAAACGGCTGTCCCGGTTTCCGATGTTTCCAGCCGTACTGTGACATTCCCTTGCCGCCCTTGAAATCCCAGCAGTCTTTGTCTTCCCGACCGCCGATGTTGTAATCCGTCTTGCCAGGGTTGGAGGTGTGGTAACCGGCCTGGCGTAACAGGTCGGGATAGTACCTGATCTTGTCGTGTGGAATCTCATTTCGGCTGCGCATCGGCTGGGTTCCGTTGGAGATCGCGTACATGCCGGTGATCCAGCAGGATCGCGTCGGAGCGCAGACCGCGGCGTTGTCAAAACAATGCGTGTACCGAAAACCTTCTTTGGCCAGTTGGTCGATCGCCGGCGTTTGGGCATTGGTGCCGCCGTAGCAACTGACCCACGAGATGCCGTTGTCTTCGCTGGTGATCCAGAGAATGTTGGGGCGTTCATCGGCCGCATCGACGGCGCCGGTGCCGACGATCGCCAGCAAGCAGACGATCACGATGGCCCAGGGTGATGTGGCGGAGAAGTGTTTTTGCGGTACAAAGGGTATGGAAGACAAGGCGGGGTTCCTGTGTGGTGGAAAGCATCTCGGTGGACGGTCACGATGCGGACCGCATTGTCACCGAAGCCCAATCGGCCGTCAACAAAACGCGGATGATCCCTCGTGAAGGCACCCCGTGTGTTCTGAAAAAGGGTCAGGAGCCTTTTTGGCAGGTTGGGGTGTCTTGCTTTGCCCAGTCTAACTTTACTGCTCCTGACCCCTTTTCAAATCCTCACACTCGGGTTCATCGGCTGCCGTTGCTTCTGCCATCGCGCAGATATTTTTTGAGCAAGGCATGCATCTCTTTGACCATCCGGGGATGGTGGTGAGAGATGTCAGTGGTCTCTTCGATGTCTTGGCTCAGGTCATGAAGCACGAACGAGACAGGGAAGGCGTCGTCGACGACTTGCGCGATGGTTTTCGGCCCGTTGACAGTCAGCTTGAACGCACCCTTGCGGATGGCAAACGTACCATCGCTGGAATTGTGCACGATCGCCTCGTGAAACGACCTGGGGCTCGCTTCTTGCGTCAGCGCCTTGAAGAAGCTTTGGCCGTCTTCGGCGGTGTGGTTGTCCAGTTTGACGTTCAGCATCTCCGCAAGGGTTGGGAGGACATCATTGAAGAGGATCGTTGTGGGGCAACTTCTGCCCGGTTTGATTTTCTCCGGCCAGCGGACGAAGAACGGCACGCGGTGTCCACCCTCCTGCAGGCCGGCCTTCCAGCCGTTGAATGGCCCATTGCTGTCGTGCCCATAAACGGCGGTATCACCCCTGACCCATCTGGCACGATACCCCTGGGTTCGATTGACCGGCCCATTGTCGCTGGTGAAGATGACGATCGTGTTCTTTTCGATTCCGAGTTCGGCAATTCTGCGCAGAATCGCGCCGACATGGTGGTCGAGTTCGACGACGAAATCCCCGTACGCTCCGGCGCGGCTGGTCCCGACGAATTCCCGGTTAGGAACGATCGGGTTGTGCGGCGTTGTCATCGCGTAATAGAGGAAGAACGGCTGTCCGGGCCGTGTGCGGGTGGCCGACTCGACGAATTCGCACGCCTTTTTCGAGAGGGTCGGGACCAGACGGTCCATCGTGTGGCCTTCGGCAATGATGTTGTCGTCTCGGCCGTACCACTGGCCGTACTTGTCCTTGGCTTCCCGCGAGGAGAGGGTGGGGACGGCCGTGACCCGGTTGTTCTCGATGAAGGTCGAAGGGTTCATTTCCGCCGATCCGGAGGTGGCGAAGGAGTAGTCGAATCCGTAGTCCATCGGCCCTTTCAGGACGGGTGAGGCGAAGTCGATGTTTCGAAAATCCTGGTAGTTGGGATGTACCCGAATGACCTCCCGCGCGCTTTCGTCGCGCAGCTTCCAATCGATACCCTGGTGCCACTTGCCGACCAATCCGGTGAAGTATCCCGCCTCCCGAAGCAGATCCGCGAGCGTCTTTCGGCCCGGCTCGATCAGGGTGCCCGCAAAATTGGCGAGGTTGCCGCCCGACCCCAGCCGGGTGCGCCACATGTACCGGCCGGTCAACAGGCCGTAGCGGGAGGGGACACAGTAGGATCCCGATGAATGGGCGTCTGTGAAAACAAGGCTTTCTCTTGCCAGCGAGTCCAGGTTGGGCGTGGGGATCCTGCTGTCGCGGTTAAGGAAGGCGACATCTCCATATCCCATGTCATCAGCCAAGATGATCAGGATGTTAGGCCGAAGCGTCTCACTCGGCGCGGCCGAAACGTCTTTCTGTGCGACGATCGGCACCAGCACCGACCAGCAGACCAAAACGAAGAATGTCCTGTTCATGGCTCCGTCATCAGCAGATCCGCGGCAACTGTTCACCGATTGCGGTGATGACCACTCGTGAGGCTCCGATCGCGGTCTTGGCGACGACGACTCCGGGGTGTTCGGCGACGACGTTGCCGATGATCGCGGCGTTGCGTCCGTGCTTGTCGGTTCGGATCGCGGATAAGACCGCATCAGCGAATTCGGCGGGCACCATGCAGACCAACTTGCCTTCGTTGGCCACCAACAGCGGGTCGAAACCCAAAATCTCGCAGGCCGATTGGACGATCGGATTGATCGGCACTCGGGTTTCTTCGATCACGATCCCGCACTCGCTCGATGCCGCGATCTCATTCAGGGATGCGGCAAGCCCGCCGCGAGTCGGATCACGCAGCACGTGGACGTCGGGGCAAACCCGGAGGATCGCTGCGACCATCTCCGCCAACGGTGCCGAATCGCTTTGAATCTCCGCTTCGAACTCCAGTCCCTCGCGGACACTCATGATCGCCATCCCGTGGTCTCCCAGCGTGCCGCTGAGGATCACGACATCGCCGGGGCGCGCGTGGTTGGGGGCGATCTCGATTCCGTCCGGCACAACCCCAACGCCGGCGGTGTTGATGTAACATCCGTCACCGTGCCCCTGCTCAACGACTTTGGTGTCACCGGTGATGACCGTGACGCCGGCGTTGCGGGCGGCTGTGCCCATCGCATCGGCGATGCGTTTGAGCTCGGTGATCGGAAAGCCTTCTTCGATGATGAACGCCGCACTCAAGTACAACGGTATTGCGCCGCTCATCGCCAGGTCGTTGACGGTCCCGTTGATCGCCAGATCGCCGATCGATCCGCCCGGAAAAAACAGCGGCCGAACAACATAAGAATCCGTCGACATCGCCAGACGTTGGCCGATCGCCTGCAGACTGGTGGCCTGGAAAACGGCGGAATCACCGAGCCGATTCAGATGAACGTTTTGAAACGCCGGCAGAAAAACATGCTCGACCAATTCGCCCGACAGTTTTCCTCCCCCGCCATGACCGAGCACGATCTTCGGATAGTCTTGCAGCGGCACCGGGCATGTCGCTCCGCCGATCTCGATCGGATGGGCGGTACTGTCGTGCCTTCGTTTCTGGGGTTTGTCGTCCTCCATCAAGCTTGCTCGGCCACATTCTTGTTGGGGGCTTCCAATGGCACCAAACGGCCGTAGTTGTAGTAGGCCGCGCAGGCGCCTTCGGCGGAAACCATCGTCGCGCCGAGCGGGCTTCGTGGGGTGCATTGGGTTCCAAAGGCGGCGCACTGATTCGGTTTGATCGCCCCCTTGAGCACGTCACCGGCACGGCACAACGGTGACTCTTGCGTGCGGATGGTCGAAACGTCGAACTTGGATTCCGCATCAAAGTTTCGATACGTTTCACGCAGACGCCAACCGCTCTGCGGGATCGAGCCGATCCCGCGCCAGTTTCGATCCGTCGTTTCGAACACATCGTCCAGTATCGCTCGGGCCGCTTCATTGCCTTGCTCGGACACGACACGGGGATACGCGTTTTCGACATGGGCGGACCCCGATTCCAGCTGGACGACGCAGCGGCGGATGCCTTCGAGCAAGTCCAGCGGTTCGAAGCCGGTGATCACGATCGGAACCTTGTAACGATCGCAGAGGGGATGATAGTGAGAAAACCCGGTCACCGAGCAAACGTGGCCGGCGGCGAGAAACGCGTTGACGCGGTTTCCCGGTGAGTTCATGATCGCTTCGATCGCCGGTGGCACCAACACGTGCGAGACAAGCGCGGAAAAGTTTTCGACGCGTTGATCGTGGGCAAGCTTGACGGCCATGGCATTGGCGGGCGCCGTCGTTTCGAAGCCGATCGCGAGAAACACCACTTCACGATCGGGGTTCTCGCGAGCAATCTTGACGGCATCCAGCGGGGAATAGACGACGCGCACGTCACCGCCATCCGCTTTGACCTGAAACAAGTCGCCCTGCGATCCAGGAACCCGCAACATATCGCCGAAGGAACAAAAGATGACGTCGGGGTGGGACGCGATTGCCAAGGCTTTGTCGATCACGTCCAGCGGTGTCACACAGACGGGACAGCCGGGACCGTGAATCATTTCGATTTCGTTCGGAAGGATCTGGTCGATCCCGTTGCGAATAATCGAATGGGTCTGTCCGCCGCAAACCTCCATGATCGCCCAGGGCCGAGTCACCCGACGCGCGATTTCGCCGGCGAGTCGTTTCGCGGTTTCGCCATCACGGTATTCGGTCAAGTGTTTCATGAATCAAGATGCTCCATGGCATCAAACGTTCGCAGCGTCTCCTCCGCCGAGGCTTCGTCAATCTGGCTGATCGCAAACCCGGCGTGAACGATCGCGTAGTCTCCCACTTCGATGTCGGGCAGAAACGCCAAGCAGACCTCTTTGACGACACCGCCGAAATTAATTTTGCCCATTCGGATCTGATTTTCGTCGAAGATCGATTCCACTTTCCCGGGCACAGCCAGACACATGAATTCACACCGTCGTTGAGGGAAGTTTGCGTAGACGCCAATGCTTCAGGCGGGATAGGGTTTTTGTTGAACGTCCAGCATAACGGTTTTCCCGTTCAGCGGCGTACGGTTTCACGTCGCTGCCGTCGCCAGAGCGTGGGGGCACTGTCTTTTTCACGCTCTGGCGAGCGTGGCTAGGTCAGAAGGACGCGATTCGGGGCGTCGTCCAGGCGGTACCCGGCGACGACCGCTTGGCCGAGCGAAAGTCCGCCGTCGTTGGGAGGAATCTGTTGGTGAACCAGCACGTAGAATCCGGATGCTTCCAGCCGCTTGGTCAGCAACGTGGTGAGCAAGACGTTTTGAAAAACACCGCCGGTCAAACCGACGACGTCGATGCCGGTTCGCCCACGTCCTGATTGGCAGACGTTGCTGATCATCGCCGCGACGGCGTGATGGAATTGTGCGGCAATCCGGCGTCGGTCCACTCCGGCGATGACGTCTCGGCAAATCGATTCGACCAAGTCGTGGGATCTGATTTGCATCGCGGTGTGGTCCGATGCTTCGGCGATCTGAAAACGATACGCCCCGGAATCCACCTGGTCGATCACCTCGGATGCCAGTGATTCCAGCTCGATCGCCGCCTGGGCTTCAAAGCTGACTTCGTGCCGAATGCCAATCAGCGAAGCCACCGCATCAAAGAGCCGACCGGCGCTGCTGGTCGGAAAACAGTTGAGGTTCGATAGGAGTTGTTGCTCCAATAGGCGCCGCACGCCGGTCGGACAAAATGAAACGCAAGGCAGCCGTTCGTCCCACGGCAATCCATGGGCACTCAGCAAGGCCAGTGCCGTGCGATACGGCCGCCTGATGCTGGCGTCGCCGCCAGGGAGTGGGAAGTATTGCAAGTGGGCAAACCGTTCGAAGCCCTTGCAGTTGACGGTCAAAAATTCTCCGCCCCAGATCGCCCCGTCGGTTCCATATCCGGTGCCGTCGAAACAGCACGCGAGAATGGGTTGATCGGCGTCGAGCTGATGTTCAGCGATCAAGGACACCGCGTGGGCAACGTGGTGCTGCACGCGAACCAACGGCACCCGCAGTGTTTTGGCAAGGTTTTCGGCAAACTGTCCAGAGAGAGACGAGGGATGCAGATCGGCGGCGACGGCATCCGCGTCGATGCGGAACAGTTGCAAGTAGTGATCGACGTTCCGCTGCAGGGCACCGAGCGTCTCCAGATTGCCGACATCGCCGATGTGTTGGCTGATGTAGGCGTTCTGTCCCTGGGTGATGCAGAACGTGGCTTTCATCTCGCCGCCGACCGCCACCACGCTCGGACGGTTCTGGCTTAGCCTGATCGGTATCGGGGCGAAACCACGCGAGCGCCGGATCGGCAGCGCGGACGCGCCGAGTGGGCTGACAACGGAGTCATCACAAACGACATGGATGTCTCGGTCGTGAAAGAGGAACCCGTCGACCAGGGGACCGAGACGCCGAACGGCTTCGTCATTCGTTCGAGCGATCGGTTCGTCCGAGAGGTTGCCCGAGGTCATCAACAATGGACAGACCGCTTCGATCAACAGATGGTGCAACGGAGAATAGGGCAGCATCACGCCGACGCAGTGGTTTCCCGGGGCAACCGCGTCGAGCATGCCAGAGTACCCGGCGGAATCGTACCCGGCGTCATCGGCGTTGAGCTTTCGTTTCTGCAACAGCACAATCGGGCGTTCCTTGCTTTCCAGCAAACGTCGTTCGCCGCGGCTGACTTCCGCGAACCGTTCGGCGTGCTCGCTGTCGGTGACCATGATCGCAAAGGGTTTGTCGATTCGCCCTTTTCGCTGGCGAAGTTTTCTGATCGCATCGACATTGGTCGCATCACAGGCCAAGTGAAAGCCCCCGATGCCTTTGACGGCGACGATGCCTCCGTCAAGGATGCATGCTGTGAACGATTCGATCACCCGTGATGGATCGTCATGCTTTGATGCGCGGATTGGGGCATCGCGTGTTAATTCGTCCGAGGCAACAAACCAGATCTGCGGTCCGCACTCCGGGCAGGCGTTGGGTTGGGCGTGAAAACGTCGGTCCGACGGATCGTTGTATTCCTCGCGACACCGATCACACATCTCGAACGACTTCATCGTTGTCAACGCACGGTCATAGGGAATGGCTTCGACGATCGTGAAACGTGGGCCGCAATTGGTGCAGTTGATAAACGGGTAGCGATAGCGGCGATTGTGCGCGTCTTGCATCTCCCCCAGACAATCCACACAGACCGAGATGTCGGCCATCACCGCGGTGCTGGCGTGTGGCGATGTGGCGCTGTCGCGGATCGTGAAATGGGATTCCTCGATCGCCGGCAAGTCGGCGGTCTCGAGCGAATCGATGGTCGCCAGGGGCGGCAGCCCCTGTTGGAACCCACGCAAAAACGTATCCAGGTTGTGTCGCTCCCCTTGGGCCTCGATCGTGACGCCCCGGGAATCATTTTGGACCCAGCCGGTCAGCCCCGCGTCGTTTGCGCGATTCCACACGAACGGTCGGAATCCGACCCCTTGGATGCGCCCGGTCAGGCGAATGCGGATTCGTTTGAGGTGTTGGTTCACAGTGTTTCGTCGAGGACTCACATGTTTCAAACGGCGGCATCCGTGGGAATGTCGCCCTATCCGCGGTCGTTAAAAACACACGGACCGGGATCGGCACGATAAACTCTCAGGTTCTCCCCTGACACCAAACCTTTTCGTTTTTCGAGGATACCATGAAATCAGCACTCAGCCTTTTGATCGTGATGGCGATCGCGACCGCATCGATCGCGAAAGAGGACGGCCAAGACGTTTACACCGACCCCGACGCGACACCCCAATCGTACAAATTGCAGGGCGAATACGAAGGGCAAGCCGGTGACAAAGGCGACACGTACGCCGCGCAAATCATCGCGCTGGGCAATGACCAGTTTCACATGGTCGCCTACAAGGGTGGACTGCCCGGCAACAACCAGAGCCACAAAGACATCTTCTTTGAAACCGATGGAACGCTCGAAGGCGACGATGCCACGTTCCAGCATGAGGATTTTACGATCTCCGTTTCCGGCGGCGAATTGCGTGTCATCAATGCCGATGGAAAGCAGGTCGCGACGCTGGAACGCATCGTCCGCAAGAGTCCGACGCTCGGCGCCAAGCCGCCCAAGGGCGCTTTGGTGTTGTTTGACGGCAGCAACGGTGACGCGTTCGAAGGCGCCCAAGTCGACGATGGATTGTTGCTGGCCGACACGTTCAGCAAAGAGAAGTTCGCGGACCACACGTTGCACCTGGAATTTCGCACGCCGTTCAAGCCCAGTGGGCGAGGCCAAGGACGGGGCAACAGCGGCGTCTATGTGCAAAGCCGGTACGAAATCCAGGTCCTCGATTCGTTCGCGCTCGCAGGCAAGAGTAACGAGTGCGGCGGGATCTACCAGATCGCCGAGCCCAGGGTCAACATGTGCCTGCCGCCGCTGCAGTGGCAAACTTATGACATCGATTTCACCGCAGCGCGCTATGATGACGCGGGAAAGAAGATCGCCAACGCCCGGGTCACCGTCAAACACAACGGGGTGGTCATTCACGACGACCTGGAACTGCCCAAGCACACGCCCGGTCGTCACCAGGAAGGCCCCGAGCCGGATGCCTTGTATCTGCAAGGCCACGGCAACCCGGTCTACTATCGCAACATCTGGGTGGTGAAAAAATAAACGTTGGCCGCCAGTCTGAAAGATCGGACCTGAAACCGCGGTCGGTCTGCCCACCAGATCACATTTCGATCTCAAATCCTTTGCGTCGGTCGCGGGCGATCAAACTCTGGGCCAATGGATCGCCCACGACCTGTTCCTGTTTCGGATCCCAGTGGACCGTACGGTCAAGTCGTGCGGCGATGCCTGCCAAATGGCACGTCGACAAGGCGCGGTGGTGGCTGAAGACATCGGAGATCGGTTCGGTCTGGTCGCGTGCGGCTTCAAAGAAGTTGCGGAAGTGGTCTGTCAACGGCCGGTTCTTGTAAGCTTCTTCGAGTGCCCCGGCGGGCAACGGATTGGTTTTCAGATCTTCGACAGGTTTGCCGGTGATCCGTCCGCGATTGACGAACAACCGACCCTCGGTCCCTTCGAACAGAATTCCGTTATCGCCGTCGTGGCGGATTTCGATCTCTTTGCCGTCGGCAAACGTTGCCGTGATCAGAAACTCTGTCGCGGTGTTGTAACGCGTGTGATCGACCGGGTAGCCGTCTTTGAATTCGACCGGGTGTTTTACCTTTACCGGATGAACGGAAATCGGTCCGGTTTCGGTCAACCCCAGCCCCCAAGTGGCGATGTCCACGTGATGGGCGCCCCAGTCGGTCAGCTTGCCACCGGAATATTCGTACCACCAGCGGAATTCGTAGTGACCGCGTGACCAGCTTTTGGTTTCTCCATAGTCGCCGGCCAGATAGTGGAACTCGGATTCCGTCACCGGACCCTGCCAGAGATTCCAATCGAAGTGTTTCGGCGGCGCGACCACGGGCAACGCCGGGCTTGTCGGTGCGCCACCAATACTGCACGTCGCCTTTTTGACTTCGCCGAGACGCCCGGCGCGGATCAGCGCGATCGCCTGGATGAACTGTCGACTGCTGCGTTGCTGCGTGCCGATTTGCACAACCCGTCCGGTGGTCTTGCAAACCTCACTCATCAACCGGCCTTCTTCGATCGTCAGCGTCATCGGTTTTTCGCAGTACACATCTTTGCCCGCCAACATCGCTTCGATGGCGACCTTGGCGTGCCAGTGTTCAGGCGTCGAAATGTGAACGATGTCGATGCGGTCGTCGTCCAAAATCGATCGATAATCGGCCGAGGCCTTTGGTTTCGTTCCCGTCCAATCTTTCACGAGATCCGATGCCATCGCCAGCCGATTCGCGTCGGCATCACAGATCGCGACGTAGTCACCGTACCTGCGGAAATCCGGCGCCGACCCATAGGGTCTGTCGATCCCGGTCGCTTTGATGCACCAGCGACTGCCGGTCCCCACGGCGCCGACGCGAGGCCGCTCGTTGGCCGCGGCGAAGCCGAGGGCGCGTTGATCGCGACCGGCCAGCACCGCCGCACCGGCAAACGAAAGTGAACTGGCAAGCGCACGGCGGCGACTGAGGCGATTTGGTTTCATGTTGGTTCTCTAGTTAGAAAGGTGGCGTAAGCTTCCAGCTTGCGATGCATTCGCCCTCACGCTTTCCGATGTTTGGGAAAAAAGCGACTTGGCTCGACTTCGATTTCACACGTTTCGCAGACCGCCAACTGGAGCGCCTGCGAAGTCGCGATGGAGACGCACGCGGGGTCGCTCCGTTGGATCCGTTGGACCGTCTCTCCAATCGGATCGACGATCAAATAGGTGCCAACGCCCTGCTCGCGATACAACGTCTGCTTAAACCCTCGATCGTTCGATTGAGTCGACATCATTCTATCAATTGGCGCGACAAAGAGGCACACCGCGTGCAGGGGAACCCCGTGACCAGGTCCGTTGCGTCCGAGGGAGACGGTTTGACCGCCGCGGAAAACGTTCTGCCCATTGCTTTTGAAGACAAAGGGCGCGCGTTATCGCACAAGGCGTGACGTATCCACACGCTTCAGGCGCCTCGGGAAACGGTGTTGGTGCACATGACGCACAGCGTTGCAGCGACACTTCGTCTCGGGTGTCGAATTGATCGTCACGGGCCAGCGTGATCCCATTGCTTGCGATAGATTGTCGACCCCCGGCACGCACGTTCAAACCTGTGCGGCCCTACTTGATAAGGAGCTCTTCGATGGCCGTCCCCAAGCCAGAACTGATTCGAAACCTTTGCTTTTGTGGTCAGACTGGATCTGGCAAGACCACGCTTTGTGAACGACTTTTGTTCGCCGCCGGCGAAATCAGCCGACTCGGCACGGTCGAAGAAGGCAATACGGTCAGCGACTTCGCGGCAGAGGAGCATCGATACCAGCATTCGCTCGCCCCGAGCATCGTTCATTTTGATCATGAACATCACCGCGTCAATTTGATCGACACGCCGGGCATGTCGGATTTCATCGGCCACGCCATCGCCTGTTTCCCCGCCGTCGAAACGGTGGTCATCGTGATCGATGCGGTCAAAGGGATCGAAAGTGAAACGCGGCGGCTGATGAAAGTGGCGACCGACCGGAACCTGCCGCGGATGATTCTGATCAACAAGATCGACGCCCAGGAGGCCGATCTGGAGAAACTGACGAAGCAGATTCGATCGGTGTTCGGGAACGTCTGCCTGCCGATCAACCTGCCCACACCCGATTTGTCGGGCGTGGTCGAAGTGTTCGAGACCGATGCACACGATGTGACCGCGTTCAGTTCGGCCGAAGCGGCCCACACCCAGATCGTCGAACAGGTGGTCGAGGTCGACGAGCAGCTGACCGAGACGTATCTCGACGCCGGTGCCGACCAACTCGACCCGAACCGATTGCACGATGCGTTCGAATGCGCCCTTCGCGAAGGTCATTTGGTTCCGATCGTGTACGCGTCGGCCAAGACCGGTGCGGGGATCGAGCATCTGCTCCACGTCACCGCCTCGTTGTTGCCAAGTCCCTTGGAAGGAAACCCGCGGCCCTTTGTCCAAGGCGGTCAACCGCTGAAGACGGAATTCGACGCGAGCAAGCCCACGATCGCCCACGTCTTCCAAGTCGCCACCGACAAACACGTCGGAAAGCTGGGAATCTTCCGCGTGCACCAGGGCATCGTCCGTCAAAAATCGGAGCTGTTCATCGATGACGGCCGCAAACCCCTTCGCATCAGCCACGTGATGCGGTTGCAAGGAAAAGAGCACAAGGAAACCGAGGCGATCGGACCCGGTGAAATCGGTGCGATCTCAAAAATCGATGAGATCCATTTCGACGGCGTCCTGCATGACGGGGCGACTCCCGAAGACCCGCCACTGTTGCTGCCGCTGGAATTGCCCAAGCCGATGTACGGATTGGCGGTGGAACTGAAAAGTCACGCCGACGAAGCCAAGTTTTCCGCCGCGATGCACAAGCTGCAGGACGAAGACCCCTGTCTGGTCCTGGAGCGTGTGGCCGCCACCAAACAGACGGTGTTGCGCGGATTGGGAGAGTTGCATCTCAGGATCACGCTCGAGAAGTTGTCCAACCAGTACGGAATTGACTTGGAAACATCGGAGCCCAAGGTCGCCTACAAAGAAACGATCACGCTTCCCGCCGAGGGCCACTATCGCCACAAAAAGCAAACCGGCGGTGCAGGACAGTTCGGCGAAGTCTACTTGCGCGTCGCGCCGCTGCCGGAAGATCACCCGACGGGGTTCGAGTTCGAAAACAAGACCGTCGGCGGTTCGATCCCGAAACAGTTCATGTCGTCGATCGAAAAAGGAATCCGACAGGTGCTCGACGATGGTGCCGTCGCCGGATACCCGATGACCGGCGTCCGTGTCGAAGTCTACGATGGCAAACACCACGAGGTCGACAGCAAGGAGATCGCTTTCATGACTGCGGGAAGAAAGGCGTTCATCGATGCCGTCTTGAAAGCCAAGCCGGTTTTGTTGGAACCTTACGCTAATGTGGAAGTCCACGTGCCCGGTCAATATCTTGGTGACGTCACCAGTGACTTGTCTGTTCGCCGCGCCCGTGTCACCGATACACAAATGCAAGAGGACAGTTGCGTGATCAAGGCCATCGCGCCGCTGAGCGAATTGCAGGCGTACTCGAATCAGTTGAAAAGCATCGCCGGCGGAGCGGGGGCATTCTCAGTGGAGCATAGCCACGAAGAACCTGCACCGCCCAATATTCAAGAGGAAGTGATCGCCACCTATCGACCCCGTCAAGACGACGATTGATGGGTCAAAAGATTGATTGGTCAAAAGATGGGGCGTTTAGGGCGCGTCCCGGACCGAGGTGTGGTCGTGCACGATTCGCCAGGTGTCGTCGAATCGACGGAGCACCAGGGTGAAACGACCACCGATCGGAGTGGCGTCGCGGGTCAGTTGCCAAACGCCCAGCACTTGAAAGGCGTCGTCGCCGAGGCGCAGAAACTCAAGGTCCGAGAACGAGAGGTTGCCCATCGTCGCTTTGTCGGGATAACGTCGTTTGTAGCGCTCAAGGGTTGCCGTCCAGCCGCGGGTGATGCTACCCGCGGAGCAGAACGTCAGCTCTTCGTCGTGCCAGTAGACGTCCATGAAGCGATCGATGTCGCCGGCGTTCCAGGCGTCGGCTTGTTGGCCGATCAGACGACGAATCTCTTCCTTGTCGGCGTCGGTTGAACGTGCGGCGTTGATCGGCTTCGCGGCGTCGATCGGCTTCGCGGCGTTGACTGCGGGGCGACCGCCGTTGTCGAGCGCCAGATGGGTTTCGAAGCGACCGTTGCTGTCGGCCGCCGCGCAACTCATCCCCGGCGTGTTATGCTGCATGACGATTTGGCCGTCGTGGGAGACGCCGATCAGACCGCCGATCCCCGGCTGAAGTCGCTCGGTCATGATCTCCGTGATGGCGGTTTCCAGCGACCGTTTGGCATACAGCATCTGAGCGGCGATGTCATAGGCCACGGCGTTGCGGATGTATTCCTCGCCGACGCCGGTTCCCGAAACGGCGCAGGACGCATTGTCGGCGAACGTGCCCGCACCCACGATCGGCGAATCGCCGACACGGCCGGGCAGCTTTTTCGGCGTGCCACCGGTGCTGGTTCCCGCGGCAAGGTTCCCCTCCGAATCGAGTGCGGCGCAACCGACGGTGCCCAGGTGCGGATGCTCCGACGGATCCGGTTGCTGCGGCGTCCGCCGACGCCGGCTCAAGAAGTACTTCGGGTCGACCAGCGGCACGTTTTTAGACGCCGCGAAGGCCTCGGCGCCGCGGCCGACCAGCAACACATGTTTGGTGTCGGTCATGACCAATCGCGCCGTCGCGATCGGGTTCTTGATGGTCGTCACGCCGGCGATCGCACCGCAGGCACGGTTTCGTCCATCCATGATCGACGCATCCAGCTCCGCGTTTCCGGCTTGGGTCAGCACCGCACCCCGGCCGGCGTTGAAGCTGGCGTTGTCTTCCAACGACCGGATCACCGCTTCCACCGCATCGAGAGACGAGCCACCGCCGGCAAGCAGGTCGCGTCCGATTTTCAGTGCCGCCTCCAGTCCATCCAGGCGTGCGTTGCGTTTTTCATCACTCCACTTCGACGGATCTCCGCCCGCACCGCCATGGATCACAATCGCCCAACGCTTGGGTTGTGCGGTTTCGGCGTGAACGGGACGTGTCATCGGCGACTCAATGAACACGATCGTCATCCAGACAACCATCGAAAGGCTGAGTGTTCGACACATAAAACCTACCGTTAAACGAGAGCGAAGAAATCATGGCTGGATTCTAACCCATCTCATCGGACGCCCGTCATGAGAGTCGCACCAACCGCACGACCGTGTTGGTGCCGTAGGGGAACCCGGTGCAGCGGACGGTGAGCGTGCCGGCATCCAGGTCCTGTTCAAACTTCAGCTTCTCCCCGTTGTCGGCCCACACAGCGGAGTCAATCCTTGTCTTGATGCCTGTGAACGTACGCGGTCCAGCGCCGGTCGGCCCCACTGCGACATTCGCATCACCACGCGTGCCCAGGTGATGGACAAACAAGTACGTGGGGCCGTTGGCATCCAGGCCAAAGTCGTCTCCCTCGCCCTGGAGCCCCGCCGGTCGACCTTCGTAAACGGCCTCGGCGTGTATGGCGACCCAATCACCACTGCGTCGAAGCGTGGCGGCTTCGTAGTCCGGAATCGCACCTTCCGCCGTCGGTCCGACGTTCAGCAGATAGTTGGCGCCGACTTTGCGGCACGCACAAAGGTTCTCAATAATTTCCGGTGGGCCCATGTAGGCAAAATCATTCGTGCCAATCCCCCAGTGCCGGTTCATGGTCTGGCACATCTCGCCGGCCACGTACTTCGGCTTTCCACGGTGGTCGCGCGGGGTGGGGCGGCCCTGCTCAAACGTCACCGAGTCGATTTCGGGATGACCCAGAGCCCCGCGGTGGCTCAGGCCGGTGTTGTTCACGATGATCGCTTCCGGTTGATGGCGCCGGATCGTCTTGTACAACTCACCTTCTTTCCAGTCCGCGTTCTTCTTACTCCAATTGCCATCGAACCAGAATCCGCCGATCGGGCCATATTCCGTGCAGAGGATCTCGACTGAGTTTTTCAGGTAGTCCAGGTAGGCGTCGAAGTCTGTTTCGAAGCTCTCCTGCCACCAGTCGAGCGTCGTATGGTAGAGAAACGGCGTGATCCCTTCCGCTCGGCATCCATTGACAAAATCCAGAATGAGGTCACGGCCGGCCGGCGTGTGCATGGCGTCGTGTTCGGACAACCCTCGCGTGTCATAGAGGCTGAACCCGTCATGGTGTCGTGCGGTGAGCGTGATGTACTTCATGCCCGCCACGCGTGCCGTTCTTGCAAGCTTCCGGCCATCGAATGCTTTCGCCGTAAACGTGTCTCGCAGCTTGCGATACTCGGCTTTGGGAATCTTCTCGCGATGCATGACCCATTCGCCGCGTCCCAGTTGGGAGTACAGGCCCCAGTGAATGAACATTCCATACGCCATTCGCTCGAATCGAGCGATCCGTGGTTCGGGCACGGGAATCGCATCGTCGTCGGCGGCGGTGACCCGAGCGCTATTGACGAGCAGACCAGCGGGAGCCATTGCCACTGCGCATCCCGTCGCGGTCTGTTGGAGGAATCGGCGGCGTCTGATGGACATGTTGATCGACCTCTATCGAATAGGTTCAAGAACACTGGCATTGTAGCCGAGATCACGGCCTCCATTCTCCAGCCGGCTGTGTCCAATCGCCCGCCATGATTCACTCGCCGAATCGGTATTCCACCCAACCGCTGAGGGTTTGGCCGGGCTGGCAGATCTGCAGGTGCGCTTCGCGGGTCTTGCCCGCCGCGTGCAGATTGTGCGCGTCGGTGCTGCAGGTCTGACTTTCCACTCCAAAATACGGTCGGTCCGGAGTCCAGACCACCAGGTGCGTGAACGCTTCGGATGCAGCGATGGTGATCTTTCGGTTCACGTCGCGATAGTCGATGACGGTGGGCTGATCCGGTTTCATGCCCCAGAACACGTCGTCAAACCTCGTTCCCTCAAGCGACATGAACTCGCCGAGCGGATAATCCAACTGGTCCTTGGGAACCAGCTCTCCCGATGGCAGTTGCTTGTCCGATTCCATCCAATGTGTCGCTGGGATTTTCAGGTACGTGTTTTCACGCCGGCCCTGGTAAACGAAATACGGATGCAAGGCAAATCCGAAGGGCACCGCGGCGGTGCCACCGGTGTTGTCAACCTTGTACGTCCAGCGGACCGCACCCTCGCGGACGGTCACGGTCAAGTAAAGCTGATGGGGAAACGGGAACTGCGAATGCAACGCGGTGCCGTCACCGAAATCGGCCGCGCAGGTGATCGCAGCATGCGTTGAATCGGAACTGGATCGGACGAATTGCCAAGCATGCCGATTGACCAGACCGTGAATGAAATTGCCACCCGCGTTGGGCTGGAAACGAACCGTTTTGCCGCCAAATTCGAACGCCGCACCCTTGACTCGATTCGGAGTCGGATACAGGACGGGATTTCCGAACCCGACGCCGGGCAGTTTGTCCAGCGACTCCGGTTGTCGCAGATACTCGACATCATCGACGCGTATCGAGTACGCGTTGGCGCCCGCGCCGGGAGAAAATTTGACCACCGTTGTTCCCTGCCGCAGCGTGAAAACCTGGGTTCCCGAGTCGTTGCCGATCGAGATTTCGCCCGCCGCGACGTTTGACGCGACGGCGTAAAAGGCGAAACAACAAAGAAGTGACCGGAGCATCATGATCGTGTCCGTGGGGGTTGAGCGATTGGATCAGGAGCCGATTTTAGTTCACCTGAGGACGTCGCATCATGGTTTGTCGTCTAATGATCCGTTGAGGACGCCAGATTCACATGGTGACAACGGAATGCACGCCTTTAATGTGGCCGAATTTGATCGGCACGGTAACATCAACGATCGTCGGGGCGACTTGAAAAACGACGCGCTGAATCGGACAATGAGTCGTGACATTTGGTTTTTTGAACAAAACGAGAATTCGTCTGTAACGATTCGCTCGACGGGCCCAATGTGACTTGGACTCGTCAACACCCCCACCGAATACCGTCAAATGTCCGAACCCGTCTCGACCGCATCGTCCTTTCCGACCCAAATGCCGAACGCTTATCTGTCCGGCGCACTTGCACCTACCCAGGACGAGATCGCAAGATCCGACTTGCCCGTAGTCGGTAAACTGCCTCGGGATCTCAACGGCATGTGGGTCCGCAACGGCCCCAACCCGATGTTCCCGCCGGCTTCGCACTACCATTGGTTTGACGGTGACGGCATGTTGCATGGCGTTCGCATCGAAGACGGAAAGGCGAGCTACCTGAATCGATTTGTTCGAACATCGTCATGGAAGAAGCAACAACAGAGCGGACGCAACCATTCGCCAAGTTATGTCAATGCTCGCCCGCTTGAACACCTGCAAACGCTCGCTCAGGGGGCTCGAAAGGGCGGCGCCGATTTTTTCAACAAAGCCAACACCTCGCTCGTCTGGCACCACGGCAAACTCTTCGCACTCTGGGAAGCAGGATCCCCTTATGAAATCCGCCCAGAAGACCTCGGGACGGTCGGCCCCGACAATTTTTTCGGGAAGCAACAGCATGCCGTGACCGCTCATCCAAAGATTGATCCTGTCACCGGCGAACTGTTGTTCTTCGGCAATTCGCTGCGTGGCAACAGTGTCCGATATGGAATCTTGGATCGCGCAGGCCGGCTGGTCCATCAGACGACGATCCCCGTCGGCAGAATTGTGATGATGCACGATTTTGCCATCACCCAACGCTATACGATCTTCTTCGATTTTCCGATGCTGGTGCGCCCACTGATGCCGCTTGTCGGAGGGGCGATGCTACGCTACCGGGCCGAACGCGGGGCTCGCATCGGCATCTTGCCCCGTTACGGCTCGGGCGACCAGTTGCGCTGGTTTGATGTCGAGCCGGGTTTTCTGTTTCACGTGTTAAACGCCTGGGAAAACGACGACACGTTGACGCTCTATGCTTGCCGATTCCCCGGTGCACCCGGCGTGTTGAATCGCTCGTCAACATCCCGCGACCAGTTGCAGCTCGATGCGTCCATGTATCGCTGGGTGATCGATATCAAGTCGGGCAGAGTCGTCGAGGGCGCTGTCGACGATCGACCCGCTGAATTCCCCCGCGTGGACGATGCTTTGGTTGGGGCGCCCTGTCGATACGGCTACGCAGCCTCGTTTCTCTCCAACGACGCTCCGGCATTGGTCAAATACGATCTGATCGCAAACACATCGCAGCGTCACGAATTTGCACCCAGTCAGCTTGCCGGTGAAGGCATCTTCGTGCCCCGACCGAACCAAGTCAGTGAAGACGACGGCTATCTGGTTTCGATGGTGCACGACGAAGCGGACGATCGATCCGAATTCGTGATTCTCGATTGCCGACGATTCGACAACGATCCCGTCATCGCTCGCATCCCGATGCCGCAACGTGTTCCGGCAGGATTCCACGGCGTGTGGTTGGACGGCCGCTCGTCTTCATCCGCGTGATCGGAGACGGGGCAACCACGTAGGGCATGCTGTGCATGCCAGCGGGCCATCAGCAAGTAGGGCATGCTGTGCATGCCAACGGGTCGTCAGGCACAGCCTGACCTACGCCGCCTGAAACAGTCGCTGCGACCTCAGAGCGATGGAGTGTCAATCGGCTGATTGGGCCCGATCGAGTGGGATCGTCGCAACAAGCACATTCGCGCGATAGTTTTCGATCTGCAGCACCGGACGTCCGTGTTGGTCCCAGACGTCGATGTTGAACGTCGCGTGTTTGTCGGTCGATTCGAGCGGGACGATCCGGGCTGTGACCTGCTCGCCGACCACGGGTGCCGCGAACATCCGCAATCGACGAATCGAATGCGGCAGTGCGATCGCCGTCCGATCAATCGTCCATTCATGAACTCCCGCCGAAAACACGCAGGTGTCGATCAGCACACAGGGCAGCATGATGCGATCGCCGCTATCGGCCGAAAGGAACTCCGCCGGGTCGGCAATTCTGATTTTCGCCCACGACTGCTGCTGCGAATAATAAAACTGTTCCAGCTGGCGATAGATCGGGCCGTGATACACCGACAATTTGTGATCCAGGTAATGGACCGGAATGTACGGGACATCGGGAAAGTCAACCGGTTCGTCCGCGCGATCATCGGGCTGGTCCGATCGGATGATGCAGTCGGCGTGGACACGATCTTTGCGGAGCACCTGTCCTTTGCGGTTTTTAAAATCGCTGAGCAATGAACAACGGACTTGGTCACCGGTTCGCTCGGCGCGGACACGAATTTCCTGACGCTGGTCGGTGAAAAACCGCATCGCTTCGGCAATGCGAAAGTTTTCGATCGTTGTCACTGCTCGGCCACCGGTCAGCAGACTCGCCGCTTCGGCACAGGCTTCCGCGGCGGCGACGAACGGCAAGATCGGTCGGCCTCGCAACAGGTGCTGACTGAGGAAGTTGTCATTGACCGGATCGACCACGTGCGAGGTCGTGATGCTGCCGCCAAGTTCATCATCTCCACACTGGACGCGGTCGATTATCGGGTAGGGGCTGAGGGACGCGACGTACTGGTCGGTGTAGTAGCGTTTGTAGCGTTCCCAATCCGTGATCAAGACCTCCGCTTCGGGGCAACCGCGTCGCAATTCGTCGATGAAGTGTCCAACGCCTTCTTCGACGGGCATGTACTTGGCGTCGATGAGCGTCTTGGCGAGTCGAGATTCGGGGCGCACGGCCATTCCGACTTCATCCCAAGAGGGCCAATGAAAGGCGACCGCATGAACCTCGGGACGCGTCTGGCGGAACCAGCTGACCAGTTTGCACAGCAGTTCGTTGGCCAAACAGTAATCGGTTTGCCCGACGCCACCGAAGCGACCCGAGATGGATGCAAACGCGGCAAAAAACTTCAAGTCGTCTTGTCGCGTCAATTCCATCAGTGAGATCGCGCCGTCGACTTTCGAGGTGATCGTCCGCTGCACCGACGAGAGATTCTTCTTGGTAAAGCTGGTCGCTTTTTCATAGCCCGCGCCGTGCACGATGCCGTCGATTGAACCGTCCGTTCGACGGATCAGGTCTAACAACTGTGCCAGCGCGCGATGGTCGCTGACGTCACAGGCGTGGTAGGTGACGTCCAGTCCCGACTCGGCGAAGTCGCGCAGGTTTCCGTCGATCTCCAAGGCCTTTTCCACGCGCGACCAGGCATCGATCGGGACCTCCCCCGCCTCGAGCGCCTTGCGAACGACTTCCGCACGTAAATGCTTTCGCTGGTCGGGGTCCAAGTTTCGCCAACCGTCGTCGATTTCCGGTAGGGGACTTGAACCGATCAGGTGCAGCTTGACGCCGAATTGCTGACCGATGGCTTTGGCAATCTTTGCGGTGACGCCTCGGGCGCCGCCGGTGATCACCCAGACCCGACCGAAATCCGCCGTGGTGGTGGGCAGTTGGTTGACGGGCAGAATCACGGGCGCGACGGCATGACGTTTGTCGCCGCGATAAGCGATCTCCGCCGTCCGTCCGGCTGCGGCGGCGGATTCGTCGATCAATCGAGCCGCCACAAAACCGGGATCGGCATCGGCATCAAAATCGACGACACGGGCTCGAAACGAAGTCTGTGCGGCGAAACCCATTTCGATCAACAGACCCTTGATCAGCCCTGTCGCGAATCCACCTTCGGGCGAGGTCACGCGGTCGTCGAAGCCCAACAGTCCGCCCAGACGGACACCGCCGACGATCGTTCCCTCGCCGACTAGCTGGTTGTCGTTCAACAGCTTCAGCCAACGCTGGCAGATTTGATACGGAACCAACATGCCGCTCTGTCGGCGTTGTTGCCAATGCTCCGTCGAGACACCCTGGGCGGCGTGTTCATCCCATGCCGTCAGCAAGAACAGGTTCGTCGGCACACCGCTGTGACAAAAGGTTTCCAGTTCGGACACGGCGGCGGTCACGTCGTCCAGCCGGCGCAGATGCAGACAACGCAGACCCGAACCTTGCAGCTTTTGGGCAAGTGTGTCGGCAGCGGCGTTGTCACCGAGTAACACGACGCCGCCGTGGAGTGCCGTCGCCGCCTCTGCCCGGCGAGCCGGCGGAACTTCGATACACCGCAATGCGAATCGATTGCAGACCTTGCCCGCATCATCGAGCGGTGATCGACCGTCGACACCGGTGGAGCGTTGCGAAAATTCTTTCCAGGAGATCACTCGGTCGGTTGTCGACTCTGGTTTTTTCCCGGCATTCGGCTTCGCGGCAGTATGTCGAGGTTGTCGCCCGCCCGGCTGCAGTCCGATCAATTCCTGCAAGTCGAGTTCGAAAAACTGATTCGCGTCCGCCCCGGTTTCGTGATTGCCCGGCGTTGCCCAGGCCCGTGCGGAACGGATATCAAACAGAACGCTGACCTGGTTGTCGACTCGCCGGATGGTGTTCATGGTCGCAAAGCGGACTTCCCGACCACGGCCTTCGTCGTACTGATCCCTCAACCATCGCTGCAGCATCGCGGTCGATGGAACCTCGTCGCCTTTCTGCCGCCACAGTGATTCGAGTCGTTGTTGACGCAACAGCGAGTGCTTGGGTGTGTCGATGACGGGCGGTAGCAGTTGGGCATGATTGCTGACCAGCCGATGGTCATTCAGCCGCTCGGATCGGAACGTTCCGCAATCGTATTCGACGTAGGCCGGATCGCTCCCGCACGCGTCTGAAACGCACATCCCCCAGCCGCCGGTGGTACGCGTGCGTCGCAGCATGTCGACGGCGTCGTCGACCGATTCGGCAGTTTCCAGAACGCGACGGATGACGATCGAGTGCAGCAGTCCGTCAAGCGTTTCGCTGCGGCGGGGCCGGTCCAACAACATCGAGCCGGTGATCACCAACCCGGCTGCATTGACGCCGTTGATCCCCAACACGTGGCCTGCGGCGGAGAACAGCACGTGCGGCAATCCATTGGTCGGTCGCCGGACTTGAACGCAGCGACGCATCGTGTCGCGAAGAAACAGCCCCAGCGGCATGTCTTCATTGGCCGCGTGCAGCCACTGTGTCTGGCGTGGTTGTCCGCCCGATCGTGATGGAGACGATGGTCGGCCGGCCAGGATTTGCGTGCAGCCGGCGCCGATCTCCGGATAAGCGTATAGGTTGTGTTCCAACAGCGCGTCGACGGGGACGCCCGCAGCGTCAGCCATCCCACGCATTTCCTCGGACGCCGATTCGTCGACCAGTTTGTCCAACATCGATTTGGCGAGCGACAGATCCGGCAGTGTTCTGCCCAACTTGCCCGTTGCAATCTCTTGGTAACGATCGAGCATGCGGCGTATCGCCACCGCCATGGCTTGACCGTGTGCGGCCCCCATCGCGCGAGGCGAACCCTCCAAGAACAAGAGCTGAAGCCCCGCTTCGGAATCTGGCGCCGGCGACGAAAGATCACTCCCGAAGCCCGGACGCAGGCGCGAACCGGCTGATGTCTGTTGATGATCAGCCGTTTGGCGCGAGCCTACGGGCCCATCGGATTCTGACGCCGGTGACGGAAGCTCACCCTCGGAGCCCGGACGCCGCAACCGTGTTTCCATGCCGTCCGATCCGCCGACCGGGACACCGGCGGCCCGCAATGCGGCGTCCAGCCGGGTCAGGGACTCACCCGGGTGACGCTTTCTGTGGTCCGTCGCAATCGACAACGATTCGTCGCCGACGATCTGCCCGACAATCTGTTCGTGCAGCCGTGTCAGAACCGGGTTGGGGCCGATTTCCACCAGCACGTTCACGCCTTCGCCGGCCAGTCGCCGGATCTGGTCGGTGTACAGCACCGGCTGCACCAACTGACGGACCAAGTTTTCGCGGATCGCGTCCGGTTCGGCGACGTAGCGGTTGTCGACACTGCTCAACAACGGAGTCCGCGGCGGGGCGATTTCCAGTTGGTCGAGGATCTGTCGAAACGCCGGTTGAATCGGTGCCATCAACGGTGTGTGATAGGGACGCGGCACGCCGAGGATTTTGGCGTGGACCCCGGCTTCGGCCATCCGCGTTTTCAAGCTCTCGATCACGCCACGACTGCCGGCGATGACGGTTTGTCGGTCGCTGTTGCAGTTCGCGACGAAGGCTTCGCCCGGATAGGCGTTGCAGTGTTGACTCGCCTCATTGCGATCCAAGTCGACTGCGAGCATCGCGCCGTCGATTTGTGTGGACTCGGTGATCAACCGACAACGATGAAACGTCGCCAACGCCGCGGTTCGGAAATCCCACGCACCGGCTGCGACCAATGCCGGGAACTCTCCATAGCTGTGTGCCGAAATGCGATCGGGCTTGATGCCCATCGCGTCGACCACTTCCATCAGGATCGAATCCGCGACTAGCAATGAAAGTTGGGTGCGCCAGACGTCCGTTCCGAGGCGATCCGCCTGGTCGACGACCAAGTCTCGATAACTCGGGTAGTCCAAGGATTGCAGGATGCCATCGATGCGTGCGGCGGCCGCGGCGGCAACGGGATTTTCCCAAACCAGATCCGTCAGCATGGACGGGTACTGCGATCCTTGACCTGGAAACAAGAACGCCACCATCGGTCGCCGCGTTCGTTCGACACAGTAGATGCCCTGGCTTTCAAACAGGGCAGCGCGTTTGGGGTCGCAGTGGCGGGAAACAAACAGCCCCGCGCGCTTGCGAAGTTCATCTTCAGATCGATAGACGATCGCCAGCCCGTGCCGGAGAGTGCGGTTGGAAGCAATGCTGTCGGAAACCGTGCGGTGCCGTGCGGCGGCCGAATCGACGGACCCGCCCGCGGCAATCTGTTTGGCGTTGTCGATCAGTTCGGACAGCGAGTCGGCTTCAGCGATCCAGCTTCGATAGCCGTGATCGGGATTGGACACAGAGCGAATCGTGTTGCCGCGACCGGATTGAGACGACGTGCTCGGGACGGGCTGTCCCCGCTCGATCACGACGTGACATGCCATGCCCCTGGCGTAGCAATTGAGTGCGGAAAAGACGCGGCCGGAGGGATCGACCAGCGGCAAGTCCTCGTTTGCAACAGGGAATTCACACCACGCTTGGTGGGACAAGGCGTCGATCGGCTGATCGGCAGGCAGACCGACCGGCGATTGAAGGTGCTTCAACGACAACGACGACTTGATCAGCGCAATCATTCCCGCTGCGCTGCCGGCGTGACCGAGTTGTCCCGCCAGCGAGCGCAGATGAAGTGGTCGCTCACGCTGCACAGCGTACGCCTCAGCGATCGCATGAAATTCGTCACGGTCTTCCTCGGCAACACCGCTGGCGGAAAGGTCGACGGCGGAGACTTGTTCGGGTGTGACCTCCGCTCCAGAAAGGGCGCGACCGATGGCCAGTCGCTGTGCGGTTTGTTGATCGTCGTGACGCGCGACACCGATCTCGCGGATCACCGACAGGATTTCGTCGCCGTCGGCTTTGGCGTCACTCAATTTCTTCAGCAACACGACCGCGACGCCTTCGGCCGGCGCCATGCCGTCGGAGTATTGATCGAGCGATCGGACACGACCGGACGGACTCAGCCGCGATGCCAGGCGAAGACATTCGAACGCATGGGGGCCGAGGTCACGCTGGGCTCCGGCAGCGATCACCATCTTGCACCCGCCCCGCAGCAAGAACCCTCGGGCTGTGTTGACCGCCATGATCGAAGAGTTGTCGCTGCTGTCGAGGGCGAACGCACCGCCCATCAGGTCATAGGTCTTGGTGATCCGCGAGGCCAACGAGCTGTTGCTGAATCCACCGGTTTCGTCCAACAAGGCCGGCATCCGCTCCAACAGCACCTCGGCAAATCGCTGCGACGTCTCGGCGATCTGCGCCGGTGGAACGCCTTTCTCGCTCAGCACCGTTTCGATCACCTCACGCAGCGCCGGCAACCGCAGCCCGACCAGCAGCTGAGAACTGGCCTCGCCGCCGACGAGATTGCCGACGATGACCGCGGTGTGCTCGTGGTCCAGCTTGGACTTGTATCCGGAGTCTTCGAGCGCTTGGGCGACCGTGTCCAGGATCATGAACTGAAGCGGGTCGGCGTTGGCGACCTGTTTCGGCGGAATGCGATGCCGTCGCCAATCGTATTGGTAATCTTGGATGAACCCGCCCACCCAACGCTTGGCTTCGTCCCCGTGGTCCAGACGGACATCCCAGCGATCGTCCGGCACGGGCACCTTGGGATCCTGCCCAGTCGACAGCAGATCCCAAAACTGAGCGATCGTTCGCGCACCGGGCGTCAGCAGCGCGGCGCCGACCACGGCGATCGACCGGTCGTCGGCGGACTGTTCGCCGGGCGATCGAAAACGCCTTGGCGTCGCGGTCGAGTGTTCTTCCAGAACGACGTGGACGTTCAATCCGCCAATGCCGAACGCGTTGACGCCTGCCCGCCGGGGGCTGCCCGGCGGCGGATCCGGCCAGGGGATCGCGGTCGTCGGCAGTTGAAACGGCGCAGCCGCCCAATCCACTTTCGGGTTCGGCTGACGCAAATTGATCACCGGAGGAATCATTCGGTGCTGCATCGCCAGAACCGTTTTGATCAGCCCGGCCAGTCCCGCGGCCTCCAGCGTATGGCCGATGTTGGCTTTCACGCTGCCGATCGGAATCTTTTGATTCAGTTCACTTTCGAAAGATTCGTTAAACGCCTCGGCCAAGCTGTTGATTTCGGTCGAATCACCGACCGGTGTCGAGGTCGCGTGGGCCTCGACATACTGAACCGAGCTCGGCGCCACGTCGGCCGAATAGGCGCGGCGGACGGCGGCGATTTGTCCTTCACGCCGCGGCGCCCACAGACTTTTGCCTTTGCCGTCGGAGGAAACACCGATGCCACGGATCACCGCACGAATGGGATCCTTGTCCGCCAAGGCACGTTCGAGCGTTTTGACCACCGCGACGACGTAGCCTTCCGCGGCGACCAGTCCGTCCGCGTCGGCATCAAACGGACGTGAACCGGTTCCGCTGACGGTCTGCGCTTGCGAAAACAAGATCAATGCGTCCAGCTTGCAATAAGACAGCCCGCCGATCACGGCCAAGTCGATGTCACCCATTTGTAGCGCATGGGCGCCGGCGGCCAGCGCGACCAGCGAAGAACTGCACGCCGCGTTGATCGACAAACAAGGACCGTCCAGCCCGAACGCTTTGGAGATCAGCCGCGACGCTTCGGAGCTTTCCAAAAACGGGCCGCCGCCGGGACGTCGCTCGGGCAGATCACGACGCACCCGATGAGCCATTTCCTCGACCAAGGCGGCTTGCTCGTGGGCGGACATTTGTGAAACGTAATCCGTTTGCCGAAGACAATCCATCGCCTGGGTGGCCATCACGCCGAGTGTCAATTCGCCGATCAAGTTGGAACCACGTTGATGGCCGACGTACACGCCACCGCGTGTCGACCCGGTGGCCTGCGGATCGAGGCCGGCATCGCGAATCGCCTGACCGGCGACCTGACACAAATCCAAATGCGAATGGTCCGCGTTGTCGATGTCGTGGTCTGAAAGACGAAACGGCTCGATCGGCGTCTTGCGGTTGCCGACGATGCCGCCGATTTTGGAGTACGTCTTGCCGAAGCGTCCGATTTCAGGGTCGTAGTAACGTCGTTGATCCAACCGCTCGGGAGGCAGTTCTGCGATCGCGCTGCGGCCTTCGATCATCAGCGACCAGTATTCATCCAAGTCGTCCGCGCCGGGCAAACGACAGGCCATTCCGATCACGGCAAGCGGCGTGTCAGAGTCTTGATGGTGGTGGACGTTCATGGTTCGGCTCGGCAGCGACTGGCACGCGGCGACTGGCACGTAGCAACTGGCACGCAGCGACTGGCACGCAGCGACTGGCACGCGGCGATGCGTGTGCGACTACACGTGTGCGGCGGCTCCCCCGTCAACGGTGATGGTTGTCGCTTGAATCAAATCGCTGATCGGGCTGGCCAAAAAGGCGACGGCATTGGCGACGTCGGAGGCCTCCAGCTGTCGTTTTCCCATCATGGTCTTGGCCGTTCGGGCGGCAAACATTTTTTCCGCCCCCGGGATGCGACGCGTCGAATCCGTTTCGACGAGCCCCGATTTAACCACGTTGACGTTGATGCGACGATCCCCCAGTTCCAACGCCAAGTGTCGCGTGATGCTTTCCAACGCCGCTTTCGATCCCCCGATCAAGCCGTACATGGGCAGCGCCATGTGGGATCCGTGACTGGAAATCGCGATGACTTTGCCGCGGTCCTGCGCCCTTTCCAACAGTGGCACGGCTGCTTTGACCAGGTGGATCAGGGCGAGCACGTTGGTGTTCATCGCCGCGGCGAAGTGTTTGGGGTTGGAGTCCAGCAAGTGGCGGAATCCGCCGGTCGCCGCGTTGCTGACCAAGATGTCCAGTTGTCCGATTTCTTGCTCGATGAATTCAAACATCGATTGAACATCGTCTTCTTCGCTGACGTCGGCGCGAACGATCCAGCATCGGCGGCCCAGCGATTGAACCTCTTTGGCGGTCGCCAACGCCTCGTTCTGCGACGTGACGTAATTGACGATCACGTCACAGCCCGCCTCGGCCAACTTGATCGCCACCGAGCGACCGATCCCACGCGAGCTTCCGGTGACCAAAGCGACTTTTTCTGTAAGATCAATCATGGTGTGTTCGTGGTGTGCTGCTCTGTGTCGATAACGGTGTCGCAGGTCTCGGCGTCTACGTCTCTCACACTGGCTCCCTTCTCCCCGACGAAGGTCGAATAGGGTTCAGTGTCACCCTCCTGGCAGGAGGGTCGAGCGAAGCGAGGGGAGGACTTTTGGAGAGTGAATTTGCAAAGGCAATCGCAATGATGGCGTCATCTCGCGTGTCGACGTGCACGTCCGCCATGCGTTGGGCTTCATCTTGAACCCGACATCCGTCAGCGTCGACATCGACGATCTGCAAACAACCCGGCCGAAACGATTCGCCTGCGTTGCAAGCCTTAAACGCCGCCTCTTTCGCAGCCCATCCCGCGGCAATCGGCCAGCGATGGTCTTGCAACAGGCGGCGCTCCGAGGTCGAGAACCAGGTCCGCGCAAAGCTGTCGGGCAGTTCAGTCCGATCGACCGCATCGACACCAATCCCAGGGGCATCGCGTCGATCCACTGACAGGCGACGCTGACCTGCGACGGCAACGGTGATCGACGCACAGTGGGCGAGCGACAGATCAATCGGTTGTTGAATCCCATTTCGAAAGACGGTGGGGCGGCAGCCTCGGCGCTTCGACACGCGTGAAACAATCTGCCACTCGAGCAGCGAGTCGGCCGTCTGGGAAAACATCTGGCACAGAAGTTGTTTCGCGCACCATCGTCCACTGATCCAGTCACGACGCCGACTCGGCGCTCGAAAGCAGTCCCGTTCCTCAAGCTCGGTTGGCGAAAGCCACGACTGCAGCACCGACGGCCACGGTGATGCGGACTCGCGTTGATGCAGCCGCATGCTGACCGACGTCGAACATTCTTCGCCACGACTGCTCATGCCTCAATTCCTACTTGGGCGGCGATGTAGTCAAAAACTTCTTGCAAGCTCGGGAAATCGTCCAGCGTCAGGTTTTCATCCGGCGTGATCTCAAAGTGCTGTCTCAGTTCTCCGAACAACTGCGCCTTCTTGATCGAATCGATCCCCAGGTCCGCTTCCATGTCGGCATCCATCTCGACGAACTCCGGAGGGTAGCCGGTCTGTTCGACGATGAAATTGATCAAGTAATCCTGCAAGTCCGTCTTCGTCCAATCGTGTTGCCCGGTCGACGTCGATGGTGTCCGCAGGCTTGCGTCAGACGGTTGATCGTCGGTTGGCATCCGCCGGTTCGCGGCCGCGTCCGATTCCCCCGATCGATCCCGATCCAACGGCATGGGGCTCTTGCCGGACAGGACCGATTGCCACTGGGCGATCGGAACGCTTTCGGATTGGACTTCTTTCAGATCTTCGGCCAGAGCATCAATTGTTCTGCGAATTTGTTCCTCGCTGTGCCGTGCGGTGATCATGAAACGCAACCGCGCCGCGTCGTTTTCCACCGCCGGATAGACGATCGGTTGGATATCGATGCCGCGGCTGAGCAAACGACGTGAGAGCAGCAGCGCGGTGTGCGAGTTTCCAACCATGATCGGAACGACCGGCGTGTCGCCCGCCGGGCCGGTATCCAACCCACGCTGCCTGGCCAGTTCGAGCAACAGCCGGGCGTTGCGTTGCAGTTTGGTAACCCGCTGGGGTTGTTGCTGCAACAGACGCAGCGCCGCCAAGGCCGCTCCGGCGCTGCCCGGTGAGAGAGCGACCGTGTAGATGAACCCGGGCGTGCTGAACTTGAGGTACTCGACCAGCTCGCGACTGCCGGCGACGAATCCTCCGCCACTGCCCAGCGCCTTGCTGAGCGTTCCGACCCACAAGTCGATCTCGCTCGGATCAAGATCGAAGAACTCGGGGCTGCCGCGACCCGTCGTACCCATCGTGCCGATGGCGTGGGCGTCATCGACCAACAGAAAAGCGTCGTGCCGTCGCTTGATGTCCAGAAACTTCGGCAAGTCCGGATGATCGCCGTCCATGCTGTAAGCGCCCTCGATCGCGATCAATGTGCGCCGATACTTGTGCCGAATTTGTTGCAATTGACGATCCAACGCCCCGCTGTCGTTGTGCGGAAAACTCAGCCGCTGTGCCCCCGACAGTTCGGCGCCTTGGATGATGCAGTTGTGGGCGAGCGAGTCGTGAATGATCAAATCGCCGGGGCCGAACAGATGCCCGATGATCGATTCGTTCGCGGCGTAGCCCGACGAAAAAACCAACGTCGCTTCGACGCCCAGGAACGTCGCCAATTCGTCTTCCAGTTCGCGGTGCAACGGTTTGCCCGCGATCAGGCGGCTTGCCGAAACACTGGTGCCGTAGCGATCGATCGCGTCTTTGGCGGCCGCCGAGACGATGGGGTCTCCGGACATTCCCAAGTAGTTGGAACTGCAGAACGTGACGACGGGTTTGCCGTCGACTCGCGTCGTGTCTTGGGTGACGCATTCGTGTTCGGCGAAATACGGCATCGACAGCCCCGCCAGGTCCAACAAATCCTTGGTGCGGCTGATCCGTTTGGCGTCGGGGATCAGATCCAGTGGTCGATCGTGTTGATCGTCCGTTGGAACGGCCGACGCATGATCGGGGCGGTCGGGTGTTGATCGATGGCTCGGATTGGGCGGCGGATCGGCTGCCCGCAAGCTCGCGCCATGCGGCGGATCGTCTGATAAGGTCCGGCGGTTCGCGGTGCTCTGCGCGCTCTCGATTAGATCGGGTGGCGCGACCGCGGTGGCAACGGAGTCGTGATTCGATTCGACGGGTAAAGTCGATGATCGATTCGATGTGGCGAGGTAGTCGAAGATATGCTGCAGCGTGGGGAAGTCGTCCAGCGTGAGGGATTCGTCAGGGGTGATCGAAAAATGTTCGCCCAGTTCGCCGAACATCTGAGCTTTTTTGATCGAATCGATTCCCAAATCCGCTTCCAAGTCCGCGTCCATCGCGACGAACTCCGGCGGATAGCCGGTTTGTTCGACGACAAAACGCGTCAAAAACTCTTTCAGTGCTTCGTCGGACAGACCCGCCGCCGCTGTGTCTGTCGCCGCAGACTCAACGTCGCTGTCGTAAGCCGGCGCTGAAGTGGTCGGCGCTGGGGCGACGCTCTGGCGAACGTCGCTGACGGCCACGGAAGCACGCGACGACGAACCCGACGTGGCGACGGACTGACGCATCGCCTTGTCTCGCATCGATTCCTTTCGGCGTTGCGTTGCGTCGACGATGGTGATGCCGTCGACGACGCGGGAATCGTACGAGGCGTCGGCGGTCACTGGGGCCTGGGGTTTGCTGGGAGCATGCACTTTCGCATCTCGTTGGAGAAGGATGTGATAGGCGGTTCGACGTTCGGCGTTGTGAACAGCGGTGACGAGGCGGCCGCTGTGGTCGGACGCTTCCAGCGGACGGGGCTGGGATGCGACGTCGAACAGCGGGGTGGATTCGATCAACGGCAACGCACGCGTCAGTCCGAACGTGGCCGTTGTTTTCAGTTGTTGAAGTTCCAGAGTCGACTTGATCAGCGCGGCGATCGCCGAGGCGGCTCCGAGGTGACCAGTTTGTGCCATCAGACAATCGAGGGAAATGGGACGTTGCCGGGCGAGTTCGGCGTAGGCGTGGTAGATCCCATCCAATTCCTCTGCGGTTCGCCGTTGACAGGCGACCGATGTGGTTTCGATCCGCGCGACGTCACCCGCTGCGAGTGATTGGCCCTGACGCGTCGTCCGCCGCAACGCGTCGTCGACCGCGCGTTCGGACGCGTCGGACGGGCTGTCGGCGGTGGCGACCCCCACCCCTTGGATGATACCCAAAACCTTGCGTTTTTGTCGTTTTGCGTCGGCCAGCCGCATCAACAGCAACGCCCCACAACCCTCCGCCGGCACCAACCCTCCGGACGCGGCGTCCAGCGGCGATCGGGGCGCCCCCTTGGCGAGCAGACCGGTCAACCCCAGCCGCTCCAGAAAGGTCGCACTGAGGTCTTCCTGCCCGCCGACGCAGACCATCATGTCGCAGGCACCGCTGGCGAGTTGATCGACGCAGCACATCAATGCCGCCGCGGACGAACAATTGCCGGCGTCGACGGCGACGCCCCCGCCCATCAGGTTGAACGATTTGGTGATTCGTGACGCCAGACTGCTGCTGGTAAAGCTGCCGGTTTCGTCCAGCAGCGCCGGCAGCGCCTGGATCAGCGTTTCGGCATACTGCCGGCTGACCGCTTCGCACTGCCGGGGATCGCACCCGAGCCGGCATAGCAAACGCGTCAGACGACGTTGGAATTCGGGCAATCGCAATCCCATCAGCAACTGGGTTGCGAACTCGCCGCCGAACGGCGAACCGACCACCACGCCGATGCGATCGGTCACTTCACGGTCTAATCCGGCTTCACTGAAGGCCTGGTCGACCGCATCCAAGATCATGAACTGCAGCGGGTTGGCGTGGGCGATCTGCTTGGGCGGAATCTTGTGCTTGCGCCAATCGTATTGAAATCCCCGCACGACCCCCGCCAGGTTGTTCAAGCAGTGCCAATGTCTGGGCTGGGAGGGATCGAGGTAGATCTCGGGATCGAGGCGATGCTGGGGGATCGGCCCCTTGGGGTCGTCTCCGCTGACCAACAACTTGGCAAACGCACCGACGTTCAACGCGCCTGGCAACACTGTGCCGCGTCCGATCACGGCGATGGCGTCACTGCAGGATGGCCCCGTGCGGTAGACGTTGTCGATGGGTTGCCGACGTTCGGTCGCTTGCGTGGCATCCACACCGGCATGCATCGCCGCCTGGGATCCGTCGCCGACGAACTGTTCCAGGACCACGTGGACATTCAAACCGCCGATGCCGAACGCGTTGACGGCGGCGCGACGCGGCATGCCATCGGCCGGCTCGGGCCAGTGCTCGGCTTGCATCGGCACATAGAAGGGCAGCGATCCCCAGTCGATCGACTGGTTCAACTGACGGACGTTGACCGCCGGTGCGATCGTCTGGTGACGCATGCAGAGCACGGCTTTGATCAGCCCCGCCAGACCAGCGGTCTCCAGCGTGTGACCGATATTCGCTTTGACGCTGCCGATCGGAATCCGACGGTCGGCCGGAAGTCTCAACGCCTCCGCCAACGCCGTGGCTTCCGTGGCATCACCGAGCTGAGTGGATGTGGCGTGCGCTTCGATGTATTGTAGATTTCCGATCTTCAGCTCATCGCCATAGGCCCGGCGGATGGCGACGATCTGGCCTTCCTTGCGCGGCGCCCACAGGCTCTTGCCTTTGCCATCGGACGAGACCCCGATGCCACGTATGACCCCGTGAATCCTATCGCCGTCGCGGACCGCCTGCTCAAGCGTTTTTAGGATCACCACCGCGTAGCCTTCGCCGACGACCAGACCGTCGGCATCCTCGTCGAACGGGCGGGACATCACGCTGCTCAGCGACTGAGCCTGGGAGAACATCACCAGGGTTTCGAAATGACAGACCGACGCCCCGCCGACCAGCGCCATCTCGATGCGACCCTGCTGCAATGCCAATACCGCGTGATGGAGAGCGCTCAGCGACGACGCACAGGCGGAATTGAACGTCATGCAGGGACCGCCCATCGCAAAAGTGTCCGCCAACATCGCGGAGGCCGCGTGTGGACCCAAGGTGGGACGCCCCTGTTCGTCTCGATGCGGCATGTCTCGACGCACTTCCGTGACCAGTTCGTCGATCACCCGCGCATGATCGACGTTCAACGCGCGAAACGATTCCACATCGCCGAGCAACCGAGCCGACTGTGCGATGCAAGTCCCATAGGCCAGATCGCCCGCCAAGCCGCTACTCCGGGAGTGTCCCAGGTAGACGCCGCCGCAGCGTCGCTCGGACGGGCAAAGTTCGACTCCGGCATCGTCCAAGGCCTCCGCCGCCACATCGCACAACGTCCGGTAAGCCACTTCGGGACAGGCATGAACCGATGCGGGTAGCGAGTCGAAGTGCCGGCCACGGGCGTTTTCATTGACCAAACACCCGATGTCGCAGTAGGAGCGATTGGGGATGCCCCTTCGCGGATCAAAGTACAGCGATCGGTCGAAACGAGCTTGTGGAAGCGGCCGAGCGGTCGCGACGCCATCGCGAATCACCCTCCAATAGCCGTCCAGATCATCGGCCCCTGGCAGCCGACACGCCATGCCGACCAACGCGATTGGCTTGATTGGCGACGACGTCTGCATGGGCTCTCGGTGTGTCTGCGAGCGAATTTGGCCTCCATAGTAATGGGGGGGCAGGTCGCGTCAATGAGAATTCTTGACGGCGCGTTGTAAGGTCACCGTCCGATCACCGTCCGCTCCTGCTCGAGCCAGCGACGCTAAAATCACGGGCGTACACGTCGTTTCATCGCCGCCGATGCGTTACACCGTCTCGTCCAGCCCCCTCCAGCCCCGCAATGCGTTTGACTCTTTTTCGTCGCAGTCTGATCGCGCTGGGGTTGATGCTCGTCCTCGCACCGCTCGTCGTCATCGGGGCCGGCCGCAGTTTGGAGGCGATGTTCAACTCGCCGGTCATGTGGATTCCGCCGGACAGCGAAGATCGGCGCCAGTTTTTCCAGTTCGTCAACGACTTTCGCACGCACGACGTCATCCTGGTCTCCTGGCAAGGCTGCACCGTCGACGACCCGCGGTTGGACCAGTTTGTCGCGGCGCTCTCGCACGCCGACGGCGGACACGCAAACGTCCACCCCGAGGCACTGTTTGATCGCGTGCTGTCCAGCCGTTCGTCGGTCGCCGCACTGCAATCGCCGCCGCTGGAACTGAGTCGTGAGCGCGCGATCGAGCGTCTCCGCGGGTCGTTGATCGGCCCCCGCGATGTGAGTTGCGCGATCGCGGTGTTGACGGCCAACGGGGCGGTCCGCCGCGATTCGGCTATCAACATGATCCGGTCCGTGTTGCAAAACGATCTCGAACTTTCCGCCGATGAGTATCACCTGGGGGGAACCCCGGTGATCGGCCAAGCGATCGATGACGCGAGTGTGGATTCAATGCTCTGGCTTTCGCTGCCGTCGACTGCAGTGATTGTTCTGCTGTGCTGTCTGTTCCTGCGTTCCTGGCGGATGATCTTGTTGGTTTTGGGCGTCGGGTTCTTCGGCGAACAACTGGCGCTCTCGCTGGTCCACTTCACCGGACGCAACATGAACGCGGTGTTCGTGGTGATGTCGCCGCTGGTGTTCGTTCTTTCCGCATCGACCGGCATTCATCTGTGCAACTACTACCGCGATGAAGTCAACGCGCACGGTGTGGACGGGGCGGCGGAACGGATGTTGAACATCGGTTGGAAACCGTGTCTGTTGTCAGCGACGACAACCGCCGCAGGACTGCTGTCCCTGTTGGTCAGCGAGATCTCGGCGGTGCGGCAATTCGCGTTGATCTCGGCGGGGTGTGTCTTGCTGACCACGCTGCTGATGCTGCTGACGCTTCCCGGCGTGCTTCAGCGTTGGCCCCAAGCCCGGCGGGACCGGTCAGGCTGGACGGGAACTTTGTTGGCCGCGTTGGCCTCCGTCGTGGTCCGGCGCCGTTCACTGGTTGCCGTCGCCGGCCTCTCGATCATGACGCTCGCGGCGCTGGGGCTGACCCGGTTGCGGACCACCGTCGAAGTGTTCGATCTGCTGACGGCCGACCATCCGGTCATCCAAGATCACCGTTGGTTGGAATCCGAGGTCGTACCGTTGATCCCGGTGGAGACGGTCGTCCGATTTGACGCTGCGTCGTCGTTGACGTTGTTCGATCGGCTGCGGCTGATCCGCGAGATCCATGCCTCCGCGGCCAGTCAACCGCCGGCTCGCGGCGCGACGTCGGCGCTGACGTTTTTGCCGTCGTTGCCGACATCCAACAGCTTGCGCGCTTCGCTGCGTCGGAGCGTGATCACGAAACGGTTCCAACGGGATCGCGTCCGGTTGGCGGAATTGGGTTACTTGCGCGAAACGGCGGACGCGCAGCTCTGGAGGATCACCACGCGTGTGCCGGCATTTGAACACGTCGACGCGTCGGCTTACCTATCGGATTTGGCCGCCGCCCACCAAGCCGTCATCGATCAAGGCTCGGTCGACCGGCTGGATGTCGCGGTGACGGTGACGGGCGTGATGCCGGTGATCGAGAGCGCTCAGCAAATGTTGCTCAGGGATTTGATCGGCAGTTTCTTCACGGCGATGTTGGTCATCGGTGTGGTTATCATCGTCGCGCTTGGCAGCCTGCGCCTCGGTCTGGTCGCGATGATTCCCAACGTGTTCCCGATTTGTGTGCTATTCGGTCTGATGGGATGGCTGGACCAGCCACTGGATATCGGAGTGATGATGACGGCCAGCGTCGCATTGGGAATCGCGGTCGACGACACCGTCCATTTCCTGCTTTATTGCCGTCGCGAAACGGCCAGCGGCACACCACCGGCAGATGCGGTCGCCAAAACGATCAAGCACTGCGGCAGCGCGATCACGCAAACCACGATCGTGTGTGGATTGGGATTGCTCGTGTTCGCACTCAGCGACTTTGAACCGACCCGTCGATTCGCCTGGATGATGTTCCTGCTACTGACCGCAGCCCTGGTCGCGGACTTGATGTTGTTGCCGGCACTGCTGTGTCGCCGTCACGCAAAAACCTAGCGATGAGTCGCTCAACCTCGTCGCTGCCGTCGCCAGAGGGCGGCCGTGGCGAGACGGGGATGGCAGAATGATGGGGATAGCAGAATGATGGGGATAGCTGTCTGATTCTGGCTCCGCGATCCGAGCGGTCAGAACATCATTCTGCCCCGAATCATTCTGCCACTTCAAATCATTCCGTCATTCCGCCATCAAGAACCCTTTCGCAACGATTCCCGTCACCACGATTCCGCCGCCGTCTCCGGGCCGGCCCGGTCGTTGCCCCAACGCCGCCGGGCGTCTACCGTTGCGTCATGCGATACGTCGAACTCCACTGCAAAAGCAATTTTTCGTTCCTGTGCGGGGCCTCGCATCCGGACGAACTGGTCACCCGGGCGGCCGAGCTGGGGTATGACGCCCTCGCGCTGACCGATTCGGAAACCCTCGCCGGTGTGGTGCGTGGATTCGGCGCCGCGCGGGACCTGGATTTCAAATACATCGTCGGTGCCGAAGTTCACCCGATCGATGCGCCGTCGATGGTTCTCTGGCCGACCGATCGGGCCGCCTATGGACGCCTCTGCCGACTGCTTTCACGCGGTCGTCTGCGGTGCGAAAAAGGGCAATGCGAGTTGAGCTGGTCCGATATCGTCGAACTCAGTGAAGGCTTGATCGCCGGAGCGTTTTCCTCGGCCGGCGAACCCGCCCGCGGCGACGATTCCGCAGCGGCGGACAGCGATCCTGACAACGATCCGCGCCAAGCACGTCCCGAGTTGAATCTCGAATTCCTCCGCGGCGAGTTTCGACAACAGTTCGGTGACTCGGCGTACTTGCTGTGTTCGCTTCACCACGGCGTCGACGACCGCGCGACGATCAAGCAAATGCACACGCTGTCCCTGCAGTCCGGGGTGCCCCTGGTCGCCTCCGGAGACGTGCACTACCACACCGCCGATCGGATGTTGATGCACGACTGCGTGACCGCCATCCGCAACGGCACGACCATCGACCAAGTGCACGAACAGCGTTTCGCCAACAGCCAACACCATCTCCGCCCGCTCGCGGAAATCGAGGAACTGTTTCGTGACGTTCCCGAAGCCATCGAGCGTACCCTGCAAATCGCCCAGCGGTGCACGTTCAGTCTGGACGAATTGCGGTACGAGTATCCGCAAGAGATCGCTCCGCCGGGCATGACGTTGCTGGAGCACCTGAAACGGCTGACCTGGGAAGGGGCCCGGCAGCGTTGGCCCGGCGCGGTGCCCGACCGCGTGATCGAACTGCTCAAGCACGAATTTGAACTGATCGCGGAGCTGCGTTACGAAGCCTATTTCTTGACCGTTTGGGACATGGTTCGCTTCGCCCGCAGTCGAGACATTTTGTGCCAGGGCCGCGGCAGCGCCGCCAATTCAACCGTTTGTTATTGCCTGGGAATCACCAACGTCGACCCCAGTCAAACCGACTTGCTGTTCGAGCGATTCATCAGCCGCGAACGCAACGAAGCACCCGACATCGACGTCGACTTTGAACACCAACGGCGCGAAGAGGTGCTGCAGTACCTGTACGAAAAATACGGCCGCGACCGGGCGGGGATGACGGCCACCGTCACGACCTACCGCAGCAAGAGCGCGATTCGCGAAGTCGGCAAAGCACTCGGACTGTCGGCCGATCTGATCGATTCGCTGTCCAAGATCGCCGGCAGCTATCACAGCGACGATGCGTTGCCGACCGGCATGGCCGAATGCGGCCTGGACCCGGAATCTCCGATCGGACAGCGATTCGGCTATCTCGTTCGCACCTTGGTCGGGTTCCCTCGTCACCTCTCCCAACACGTCGGGGGCATGGTGATGTCGGCCGGTCGGCTGTGTGAATTGTGCCCGATCGAAAACGCCGCCATGCCGGGACGAACGGTGATCCAGTGGGACAAGGACGATCTGGATGAGTTGGGGATTCTCAAAGTCGACGTGCTCGCCCTCGGGATGCTGTCCGCGATCCATCGCTGTTTTGACTTGGTGGCCGATCACTATGGCGAGACCTGGTCGCTTTCCACGTTGCCACACGGCGACAAACCGACCTACGACATGATCTGTCGAGCCGACACGATGGGCGTCTTTCAGATCGAAAGCCGCGCCCAGATGAGCATGTTGCCGCGTTTGCGACCGCGTTGTTTCTATGACTTGGTGATCGAAGTCGCGATCGTGCGGCCAGGCCCGATTCAAGGCGACATGGTTCACCCGTTCTTGAAAGCCCGTGACAATCCCGATGCCGTCGTTTACCCCAACGACGCGATCCGCGACGTTTTAAAACGAACACTCGGCGTCCCGATCTTTCAAGAACAAGCGATGCGGTTGGCCGTCGTCGCGGCGGGATTCACCCCCGGCGAAGCCGACCAACTGCGCCGCGCGATGGCCGCCTGGCGGCGCCCCGGCGTGATCGACAAGTTCCGGATCAAGCTGCTCGACGGAATGAAGGCCAACGGTTTGACGGGCAAATTTGCCGAGCAGGTGTTCAACCAGATTCGCGGCTTCGGCGAATACGGTTTCCCCGAATCACATGCCGCCAGTTTCGCACTGCTGGTCTACGCCTCGTGCTATCTGAAATGCCATTATCCGGCCGCCTTCTGCTGCGCATTGCTCAACAGCCAGCCGATGGGGTTTTATGCACCGGCACAGTTGATCAACGATGCCAAGCAGCACGGCGTGCAAGTTCGCTCGGTCGATGTCAACCAAAGCGACTGGGAATCGACGCTCGAGCCCGATCCCAACCGCAGCGGCCCGGCAATCCGCTTGGGGCTGAGCACGGTGCGCGGGTTGCGCGCCGATGCCGCCGACGCTCTCGTTGCGGCGCGGCAGCAATCTGGACCGTTTCGCGACATCGCCGATCTTGCCAGACGCGCCGGGATCGGCCAGGCGGTGATCTCATTGCTCGCCGATGCCGATGCCTTGTCGAGCATCGCGGGAGACCGCCGAGCCGCCATCTGGCAATCGCTCGGTCAATCCAACAAGCCCGGCGAGGCGCCGCTGTTGGATGCCGTGGATGACGATGACGAACTGCCCGAAGACCTGGTTCCGATGTCACCACTGGAAGAAGTCTACGCGGATTACAACACGACGGGGCTGAGTCTGAAGGCCCATCCGATGTCATTCGCCCGCGACGAACTCGATCGGCTCCGCTGCGTGACCTCCGCACAACTGCCCGAACTTCGCGACGGCCGCCACGTCCGCGTCGCCGGCTTGGTGTTGATGCGGCAGCGGCCCGGTACCGCCAAAGGCATCACCTTCGTCACGTTGGAAGACGAAACCGGTTCGATCAACCTGGTGATTTTTCCCAAGGTCTGGCAGCGATTTTTCAAAGTCGCCAAGACCAGCAACGCCTGGCTCGTCGACGGAAAACTGGAAAATCGCAGCGGCGTCATCCACGTGATCACCGGCCGCATCACCGATCTCTCCTCCCAAGTCAGCGGCCTGCAGCTCCGCACCCGCGATTTCCGCTAAGAATTAGAACACGCTTCCCGCCAGTTGTTCCGCGTTAGCGGAAGGGCGCGAGCCCTCCGATCTCTCCGACACCCGCCGGGCATTCCGTGTTAGCGGAAGGGCGCGAGCCCTCCGGTCTCCCCGGCACCCGCCGAGCGTTCCTTGTTAGCGGAAGGGCGCGAGCCCTCCGGTCTCCCCAACGCCCGCCGAGCGTTCCTTTGTTAGCGGAAGGGCGCGAGCCCTCCGATCTCTCCGACACCCGCCGGGCATTCCGTGTTAGCGACAACCCGCGAGCCTCTCCGGTCTCTCCAACGCCCGCCGAGCGTTCCTTGTTAGCGGAAGGGCGCGAGCCCTCCGGTCTCCCCGACACCCGCCAAGCGTTCCGCGTTAGCGGAAGGGCGCGAGCCCAATACCGCTGAATCGACATGGAGGGGCGCCGCTCGCGTTGGCGCGAACCGGCTGATCTCAAACGATGATCAGCCGTTTGGCGCGAGCCTACGGGCCCAAACTGAAGGAAACGACGCTTCATTGGGCGGCGCTGCTTGACCGCCACCAGCTCACTCGTGCTTCGGCGATGATCAAATCGACAGCCCGCCAAGTGTTTCGCTGTGGTGGCGAGTTCGTCGACGACGTCAAACGACTCGACGGCGCTTGCTACAACACCGACTCGGCAACGATCCGGTCACGGTACGGCAAACACGTTTCAACGTACCACTCCGCCGTGCCACGTTCCTTGTGAACCAGGTACTCCAACACGATCCGCAGCTTGTACCCTTTTTCTTTGCGGTCGGCCGCCAAGACCACTTCCGCCTTCTGGCGACCGTAATGGCTGAAGACGCGCACCGGCCGCCACAACACCCATTCGTGGTCGACCGGATACTTGACCAGATCGGTGACCGTGGAGCTGTCCTCGTCTCCCGGAGGCGATACCTCTTCGCCACGCTCCCGGGCTTCTTTCATTTGCCGCTCCCTCTTCAACCGCTCCAGCTCGTAGGTTTCCTCCAGCGGCATCGTCTTCAAGTAACGATTGACGTAACTTTTTTGAAGCTCCTTGGCGTAGATCTCGTTTCCGCTGCTGGCCACCCGCACGAACTGGCGGGCAAAGTATTCGGCTTGGCCGCCCAGCGTGCTCCGCTTGAGCGAGTAGCGGCCGACGCCCCAAGTGCCAAACAGCACGGCCAACACGATCCCGATCCGCGCCGCTGTCGTGCCAACCGGCACGGACTGCGAATCGCTTTTCCGCAGCGCGAAAATGCCGAACAGCACCGCTGCGATCGCAAACCCGACCATCGGTAACGCCACGATCGTGAACCCGCTCAACAGCGACAACAACAACGCGACGAAACCGGAGATTCTCAGCGGAGCATCATCAACATCGGCTTCATAGCCCGCCTCGCTGCTCATCACAGCACCGAGAGAACGCGGTGGAGTCGTTTCAGTCGTCATCAGGATGAAAAGATCAATGCGGTGGGGGAATTCGGCAAGACCCGGAGGCCGGCCGGCCTGACCGGATGGACAGTCACAGTCGAAACAGTACGGTTTCCAGCGGCAACCGGTTTGCCCACAACCCCCAATTATTTGCAAAAAAACTCCGGCCACCGCGTCGCGACGCGGAACCCGCCAAGGCCTTCGCGAACCAGTGGCGGCGTCCAGCTTACGCCGCCCGCCTCGGCAAATCGGCCACGCGGCCCTGCGGCAACAGCTCCAGAATCTTCGACGCGGCGCGGTCGCTCGCCCCCGGCTTGGCGTACCGATCTTGCAATCCTGCCAACTGCTGACGTTTCGTCGCCAGATAATCGGCGTCGTTCATCATCCGGCCGACCGTCGCCACCAAAAAATCCCTCGCCTTGGCAGGGTTGCCGACCGAGACGATTTCGGGGAAGACGCGTTCATTGCTGCTTCCCGGGGCCAAGCGGCCTGGTTGTTTAGGCCCGCACGCGTCAGCAAGGGGCCTCGCGCCGCCCCTCGCTGGCGCGTCCGGCTGACATGATCGCGTTGAATTCGGAAGATCGACTGAATCAACAGGCCGCGAGGCTTCCGGCATCAAATTCGGCAGCGTCATGCTGTCGACTTTGACGACGCATTTTCCAAACGCGTACAGGAATCGGCCGACGCGATAGATCACTGCGGCGGGGGTTTGCCGGGCCATCAACTCCAAACTGACCGACCCGCTGACCATCATCGCGCAGGCGGCATGTTCGACGACCTCGCTGGTCGCTCCCAAGTAAAAATCGATCGGCAGCGGCTTGCCCGTTTCGGTCGCGGCGGCCTTCGCGGTCGCCTGGCAAAACTCGAAATGCTTTTCGCGATACGCGGCGATGGCAAACCGAGCCTGCGGGTTGGCCGCCGACAATTCGGCGATCGCATCGAGCATCACCGGCCAATTCCGATGGACTTCATGAGTCCGTGAGCCCGGCAGCACCGCCACGGTTTGCGATTCCGAGGCCGCCGACCGCAAGGATTGCATCCGTGCGGTATCCAACGTTGATTCGCTGACGGCATCAAAAAACGGGTGCCCGACGAAGCTGGTGGGGATCCCGTGGCCGCTGAAAAACTGTTCCTCGATCGGCAGCACGGCCAACACGTGATCGACCGTCGCTTTCATTTTTTTGACCCGCCAGGCGCCCCAAGCCCACAATTGTGGGGGGCAGAAATAGATCACCGGGATGCCATACTTCTTCGCCCGCTTGGCGATGTGCCAGTTGAACCCAGGGAAATCCACCAACACGACCGCGTCCACGCCTCCGGCGGCGAAGATCGCCTCGGCCTGATCGGCGAAGCGGAAGAATTCGCGGAGTTTGGGCAGGACCTCCAGAATCCCAACGACGGCGTGTTCGGTCAGGTCCAAGTCCACGGTGCAGCCGGCCCGGTGCATCTCCTGGCCACCAAAACCACGTACCTGCAGTTCCGGTTCGCGGGCCTTCAGCGCCCGAATCAACCGCGCCGCATGCTGATCGCCACTGGGCTCACCGACCGAAAAGAAGATTGTCTTATTCATTCACCCCAAATAGTCCAAATCACCCTACTAAGTCAACAGAACCCGCGCTCGCCACCGCCCCAGACTGGATGCCGATGTGGGGCTCAACAGCGCCCCGCAAGTCTGGGGCGGGGGATCTGATCCATGCCGCCCAAGCCCCTCGGGGGAAGCAATTCGGCGAATCGGGGCCTGCTCGGGTGGCTGTTTTAAAAGGAAAGGCCGTCAAAACCGGGCAAAAACCGAACCTGCCAACGATTTTGGGAGTCTCAGGCAAGAGATCTTGTCAGTGAAAAGTCGAGAAACTAAACTTCGCGACCCACCGGGAGAAAACGCCCGGCGGCCCCGGCCGATCGCCCACCAAGGCAACCCGGCCGGACATACCAATCCCCTGTAGCTCAGTTGGTAGAGCAGGCGGCTGTTAACCGCCTTGTCGCAGGTTCGAGTCCTGCCGGGGGAGCTGAATTTAAAAAAGCGAAAACTCTCGCGAACCAGTTAACGCCCGTCGGTCCAACATGACCCGCGGGCGTTTCTCGTTTCCGCCCCCTTTTTCGCGGTCTTTCGCCACCGCGGCGTCCAAAACCAAAGTTCTCACTTTCGCAGGGAGACTCCGGGCTGCCGAACTCAACCACCCTGGTTCGCCCCGCACCCCAGAGACAACCCCGAGAACTCTCTGAGTCTCTGTTTGACATGTGGGTCTCGGTTTACACGGGCGAGCGAAGCATCGCTGGTTAAGAACAGATAACGGTAAGCATTTGATCAGCGACTCTTGAGAAGAATGCATTCTTGAGCCCGTTGCTACCTCGACAGGTTGTGAACCGCCTGCGCCAACTCCGAGGTCAATGAGTCATGCTCAAAAGCCTCGCCTAACGCAGTCGCGAGCAAACGAACGGCCTGTTTGGCCTGCTTTTCAGACGGCGATTCTATATTGGCAAGCTTTCTACCTATCGAGTAACTGATGCTTCTCTGCCAACCTTCTAATTTGTCATTTTCTTTCGCCCATTTAGCGACAGCGAACCAGACTTCGCTTGGGATCTGTCGCACCAACTCAGTTTCAGCAGTCGGCTCGACAAGTTCAGCCGAATCGTCCTGGGATCCATCTGGTTCTTGTGTCTCACTTTCAAATGGCTTTCTCCGACGTGAAAGTACGAAATAACGCCCACTGTCAGGTGAAAGCTCGCGGTAATTAACGCTTTCCTCGCCATTTTCGCCGGTGGGCGCCAGGTCAACAACTTTCTTCCATGGCAGGTGCTCGGCCGGGATGAGGTTCAATCTTTGAAAGTGGTCACCGATTTCCGGTTCAACAACCAAATCAGATTTTGCATCGTCGTCATAAACAGGCTGCCAAGATTTCCCAACATCAAAAAAGTATTTGTATCGTTCGTGCAGGAGCCGATCGACTCGAATAAACACCTGGATCTCGGTCGGACTGGGCACAGGGCTCACCGTGCCACTAGTTCGCTGCAGAATGGGGTTGCTCAAATCATTGATAATCCACTCTGCTCGGCCTTGGTGGACACCATCCTCATTGCTGCCTTTTACATGGCCGGTGAATGCAATTGGACACTTCGCCAATTGAGTTAGCCCCTGTTCGACAGACTGCGGCAGTTGCGAAAGGACATAGAAGTGGACCTCTTCACCCAGTGCTCTCATGATTTTGAATTGCTCTGGCACCTCAACGTAAATGATGTCACCCAGTTGAGGAGCCGCACCTTGGTTTGAGACCGCAATTGCAACGACATTTCGCTTGAATTCGACCCCGTCTTCACCATCCCCGTAAAGCACCTTGTACATGTAGCCATTGAAGAGTTGGCGAAACCACCATGCATACGCATGACTCTTGGTTGGATCGTACTGTTGAGAACCCGACTCAATAGCTGCCACGTGTGATCGGATTTCGTCGAACACGGGATCCGTGCGATCTCCGCTAATCAAGAGCGACGCTTCTGAGTTCTGGCCCGCAAGTGCGAAGCCAGTCATGTTGTGGGAACCTACGATCGCGGACGCTTGGTTATCTGACTCAAACAAGTAGACCTTGCTATGCATCATCGGATGGTATTTTGTGAAGCTATTGCCACGACCCGGGCGGGTGTGCCCCAGATAGACTTTCAGATTGCGTGACGGAACGCCGACGGCAAGCAATTGATCTAAGCCATCACAAGCCTTCAGCGTTGTCGCGCCAACAACCAGTGAATGGAGCACAGCTGGATTGGGAGTAATGGCGGACGAGATTAACGAAACGCCAGCTTCGGTTAGGAACCCAACCGCGACCGAAACCTTGTTCGATCGGCGAATCAAGTCACGCACTCGAGAGTACACCTCTTGCTGAGGTACTGCGTGTAGCATCTCGATCGAAACTGCCATGGAACGCCCCATTCGAGTTGATCGCCGTTCGAAGCCGGACGGCTGGGTGGTTAGTGCTTAGCAGCATGGTATCTCAGCGTTGCAGACTTTGATAGACTCTGGAGGTTGGGGACAACATCAAAAACTCAAGGAGTGGATCGATGCCAAAGCTGACCGAGTACGTGAAAACGGCGGAAGCTGCGGAACTGATCGGGGTCGCACAAAACACGCTGCGAAAATGGGCAGAGGAAGGTCGCATTCCGATGCACCGGAACCCAGCCAATGGATATCGGCTCTTCAAACGCACAGACCTCGAAGATTTCCTAAAGGAGATCGAAAAGCCCGTCACACCGAAACGACCGCGATAATCACTGAAGGAATTCGCACGCATGGCGTTGAAGAAATCGGAAATCTATTCATCCCTCTGGGCAAGCTGCGATGAGCTGCGTGGCGGGATGGATGCCAGCCAGTACAAGGATTACGTCCTTTCACTGTTGTTCATCAAGTACATCAGCGACAAATATGCAGGGATGTCCCCGCGCCGTTCGCCGATCAAAATCCCCGAAGGCGCCAGCTTCACCGACATGGTCGCCCTCAAGGGGACCAAAGACATCGGCGACAAGATCAACACCAAGATCATCGAACCGCTTGCCAAAGCAAACCAGATGCTCTCGCAGTCCGACTTTCCGGACTTCAACGACGAGAAACTCGGCGACGGTGATGAAAAGGCCGAGCGGCTAACGAATCTGGTCGCCATCTTTGAACGCAAGGCACTCGACTTTTCTAAGAACCGTGCCGATGGCGACGACATTCTGGGCGACGCCTATGAATATCTGATGCGGAACTTTGCCACCGAGAGTGGTAAGAGCAAGGGACAGTTCTACACGCCTGCCGAAGTCAGCCGAATCATGGCGCAGATCATCGGCATCAGCGAAGCAAAAACCAGTGGCGAGACCACCGTCTATGACCCGACCTGTGGTTCCGGTTCGCTCTTGTTGAAAGTCGGCGACCAGGCACCGACCCACGTGACGCTTTATGGACAAGAAAAAGACGTCGCCACCAGCGGTCTGGCGCGGATGAACATGATCCTGCACAACTATCCGACGGCCGAGATCGTGCAAGGCAACACGCTCTCCGATCCTAAATTCAAACCCAAAGGCCAACTGGCCACGTTTGACTACGTCGTCGCCAATCCTCCCTTTTCCGACAAACGCTGGAGCACCGGCGTCGATCCTGAAAACGACGAGTGGAATCGCTTTCAGCCGTTCGGCACACCACCGGGCAAGCAAGGCGACTATGCCTACCTGTTGCACATCGTTCGGTCGCTCAAGAGTACCGGCACCGGGGCTTGCATTCTGCCCCACGGGGTTTTGTTTCGAGGCAACGCGGAAGCCGCGATCCGCAAAAAACTGATTCGCAGCGGATACATCAAAGGCATCATCGGTCTGCCCGCCAACTTGTTCTACGGCACGGGCATTCCCGCTTGCATCGTCATCGTCGACAAACGCGATGCGGCCGCTCGCAAAGGGATCTTCATGATCGACGCCAGCAAAGGCTTCATGAAGGACGGTCCAAAGAACCGTTTGCGATCGCAAGATATTCATCGCATCGTCGACACCTTCAACGCGGGCACAGAAAAGCCGGGCTATTCACGACACGTCGGTTTCGACGAAATCGAACGCAATGAGTTCAACCTGAACCTGCCCCGTTACATCGAGAGCCAAGAGACGGAAGACACGCAAGACATCGCGGCGCACTTGTTCGGCGGAATACCGATCGCCGACATCGACGCCATGCAGGAGTTCTGGGAGGTTTGTCCGACGCTACGCAAAGCGTTGTTCAAGGAAAATCGCGAGGGCTATCGCGATCTTGCGGTCGACATGGCCACGGTTAAAAGCACGATCTTCGAGCACCATGAGTTCACCGACTACATCACCGGCATGAACGATCACTTTGCCAAGTGGCGAAAGAAGACCGCGAAACAACTTCGCTCGCTGGAAGCAGGTTACAAGCCAAAGGAACTGATCATCGAGATCAGCGAGGCATTACTGAGGCACTACCGAGGCAAGCCGCTGATCGACCACTATGCGGTCTACCAGCATCTGATGGACTATTGGTCCGACACGATGCAGGACGATTGCTATTCGATCTCGGCCGATGGCTGGATCGCGGAAACTGAGCGAATCATTGAAAAGGACAAGAACGGGAAATCAAAAGACAAAGGCTGGGTGTGCGATCTGATCCCGAAGCCATTCATCGTGGCTAGATTCTTTCAGGCCGAGCAGGATGCGATCAACGCTTTGGAAGGCGAGCGAGAAAACCTGGAGGCAGCCGTTACTGAGTTGGAGGAAGAGCACAGTGGCGAGGAAGGCCCGCTCAATGGTGTTTCGGGGAAGACCGATGCCAAAGTCGCTTGGCAGGAAGCGTTTGTCGAAGTCTGGCAAGATCGTTTTCCTGAGGATCATCGCAAGTACACGTCAGCTCTGGCGACCGAACAGGCCGAGCGAAATGGAATTCTAGAAATGTTCTCCGATCCACGCATCGAGTCGCTCAAAAACAATAAGGGCAAGTTGAAGATTTCTGACGTTCGCAAAGCGGCGAAGGAGACCGAGGACTTGGACGACAAGGCGTTCTACGAGCAATACGACGCCAGTTACAAGGCGGCCGCTGATGCAAGGAAGCTGGCCAAGGACTTGGCCGATTCAGCGGAGACCACCATCCGTGAACTGGTCGCCACCAATCCAAACGACGAATCAGTGGGCGACTTGCGCGTCTTGACCGAGTACCTGCGCCTGGGCGACGACATCACGGCAATCAAAAGCAAGATCAAAGAGGCCGAAGCGGAACTCGACACGCTCGTATACGAAAAATATCCGGGCCTGACCGAGGACGAAATCAAGACGCTGGTCGTCGACGACAAATGGATGCCCACGCTCGATGAGAAAGTTCACGGCGAGATGGATCGAATCAGCCAATCTTTGGCCAGCCGCGTGAAGGAATTGGCCGAGCGGTACGAAACGCCCATGCCGCAATTGGTCGAACGAGCCAGCGAACTGGAAACCAGCGTCAACCGTCACCTTGAACGCATGGGGTTCCCGGTATGAGTGTGAAAGCAATGGCAGCGTCCGACACCGCGAACGAAAAGCCAGTTCGCTACTCGATTTGTCCGGGACACAAACAATCGGAGATCGGGAAAGTGCCCAACGACTGGTGTGTAAGGCCAGTCGGAGAAATGGGCGACGTACGCGCGGGAAAAGCACTCGCAGCAAATGCGCCAGGAAAACTACGTCCTTACCTCCGCACGATGAATGTGTTTGATGGACAGATTGTTCTGGATGACGTTCTCCACATGCCGATGACGGACGATGAGTTTGGTTTGTACCGACTCAAGTACGGTGATGTTCTTTTGAATGAGGGCCAGAGTCTTGAATTGGTCGGTCGCTGTGCCATGTATTGCGACGAATACGGGAAACCTTGTGCAATTCAGAATGCACTTGTGCGGTTTCGTGCACGCGAAGCGACATGCCCAAAGTTTGCGACCTACTTGTTTCGTTACTGCCAGGCTACAGGTGTTTTTGCAAAGATCGCACTTCAGACAACATCGGTAGCACATCTTGGTGTCAGCCGCTTCGCCAAATTAGAGTTGCCATGGCCACATACTCTTACCGAGCAGGAAGCGATTGCGGAGGCGTTGGGGGATGCGGACGCGTTGGTCGAATCGCTGGAGCGTCTGCTCGCCAAGAAACGCAACCTAAAACAAGCCGCCATGCAGCAATTGCTCACCGGCAAAAAACGACTCCCAGGGTTTGAGGGAGAGTGGGAAATTAAGAAGCTCGCTGAAATTGGCGAAGCCGTCGCCGGACTCACCTACGCACCATCGGACGTATGCGGTGAAGGGGGTACGTTAGTCCTTCGGGCGTCAAACGTCGCGAACGGAACACTGGTTTACGATGACAGCGTTTACGTTTCGATGGAGTTGCCAACCCGAGTTTTCGTTCAGAAGGGGGACATTCTCATTTGTGTTCGGAACGGCAGTCGTAATTTGATTGGCAAGTGCGCTCAAATTGATGCTCATGCGGAGTCGTCTGGTCACGTGTTCGGTGCCTTTATGGCTGTCTTTCGGAGTGAGTACAACGACTTCGTTTACCATCATTTCAAGTCTGGGCAAATCAAGAAGCAGATTCACGAACATCTGGGAGCGACGATCAATCAAATCACAAACAAGAGCTTGAATGCTTTTGAAATCCCCTTTCCTAGCCAAGAAGAACAAAGCGCCATCGCCGAAGTCCTTTCCGACATGGACGCAGAGATCACCGCGATCGAGGCGAAGATCGACAAGGCTCGCCAGATCAAAGCCGGCATGATGCAGGAACTGCTCACCGGAAAGACGAGGTTGATATGAGCGGCGACGTCAACAAGCCGGAACGCGAAACGCAAAACCGAGTCATTCGGTTGCTTCGTGATACGCTCAAATACGACTATCTCGGCGATTGGGATGAACGCTCCGGCAACAGCAACATTGAAGATGAGCAGCTTCGGAAGTATCTCGCCAAGCAGGACTACACGACCGATAATATCAACGCTGCAATTTTGAAGCTGAAAACCGAGGCGAACAACTCAGGACGCAGCTTGTACGACAACAACGAAGCGGTCTACAAGTTGCTGCGGTATGGCGTTGACGTCAAAACCAAAGCAGGCGAATCGACGGCCAAGGTTTGGCTGATCGACTGGGACAGTCCTGAAAACAATGACTTCGCCGTCGCCGAAGAGGTCACGCTCACCGGGCCAAAGACGCGTCGCCCCGATGTTGTGCTGTATATCAACGGAATCGCGATCGGCGTTTTGGAGTTGAAGAACAGCCGAACGAGCATTGGCCATGGCATTCGGCAAAACCTGTCGAACCAGAAGCCCGAATTCAATCAATGGTTTTTCAGCACGGTTCAGTTCGTCTTTGCGGGTAACGACACCCAGGGGGTGCGATACGGAACGATCGGGACGCCCGAGAAATTCTTTCTCTCGTGGAAAGAAGACGAGCATGACAGTTCTGGCTATCTGCTCGACAAGTACCTGACCAAAATGTGTCGAAAGGACCGCATCCTGGAACTGATGCACGACTTCGTCCTGTTCGATGGCGGGGTGAAGAAGCTGCCACGCGTGCATCAATACTTCGGTATTAAGGCGGCCCAGGACCACGTCCGTCGCCGTGAGGGCGGTGTCATTTGGCACACGCAGGGAAGCGGCAAGAGCATTGTGATGGTGCTGCTGGCCAAGTGGATTCTGGAAAACAATCCCAATGCTCGAATCGCCGTAATCACCGATCGCGACGAGTTGGACAAACAGATGCTGGCCAACATGCGAGCTTGTGGCCTGCTTTCGGATTCGCAACCCGATGGGTTTTATCATGCATCCAGTGGGCGTGATCTGGTCGACAAGCTTTGCGACACGTTACCTCGCGTCGTCTCGTCGCTGGTTCACAAGTTTGGAAAGAAAGACGTCGACGACTTTGATGCCTACATCAAAGATTTGGAAGCTCAGCCGACTAAGACGGTAGGCGAGATTTTCGTGTTCGTTGACGAATGCCACCGCACGCAAAGCGGGAAACTGCACCGGGTGATGAAGGCGATCATGCCCAACGCAGTTTTCATCGGGTTTACCGGAACGCCGCTGCTGAAGAAGGACAAGAAGACCAGCCTCGAAGTGTTCGGCCGCTACATCCACGAATACAAATTCGACGAAGCGGTAGAAGACAAAGTCGTGTTGGACCTCATTTATGAAGCTCGCGACATCGACCAACGCTTGGGGAGTGAAGACAAGATCGACCAATGGTTTGAGGCGAAGACACGGGGGCTGAATGATTGGCAGAAAGACGAACTGAAGAAAAAGTGGGGCACGATGCAAAGCGTGCTCAGCAGTCGCTCACGCATGAGCCGAGTGGTGAGCGACATCGTTTTCGACTTCAGTTGCAAGCCTCGAGTTTCTAGCCAACGCGGCAACGCGATCCTGGTTGCCAAGAGCATCTATGAAGCGTGCAAGTACTTCACTCTGTTCAACGACGCCAGCACCGGATTCAAGGGAAAATGTGCGGTAATCACGTCGTACAATCCGCAGTCGAAGGACATCACGTTGGAAGACACCGGCGCGAACACCGAAACGGACAAAGAGTTCATCTACAACACCTACGAGGAATTGCTGAAAGACGTCGACGCCAAGCCGGGCAAGACCAAGACGGAAACGTACGAGGACCGAGCCAAGGCACTGTTCACCCAGCAACCGGCCAACATGAAATTGCTGGTCGTGGTCGATAAGTTGCTCACGGGATTCGACGCGCCGTCGTGCACCTACCTGTACATCGACAAAACAATGCGGGACCACGGACTCTTTCAAGCGATTTGCCGCACCAACAGGCTCGATGGCGAGGATAAGGAATTCGGCTATATCGTTGACTACATGGATCTGTTCAAGAACCTGGTCAACGAAAAGGGAACGGGGGCATTGCAGGTCTACACGTCGGACTTGGATCACGAGCTCTGCAAGGGTGATCCCGAAATTGCGATGAAGGATCGGCTCAAGACTGGCAAGGAAAAGCTGGATGACGCACTGGAGCAAGCAGAATTGCTGTGTGAGCCGGTTCAACCGCCCAAGACCGATCTCGATCATATTCGCTATTTCTGTGGCAACACCGAAGTACCGACCGATCTGAAAGCGCGAGAACCGCAACGAGCAGCCATGTACAAGGCAATCGCCTCGCTGGTTCGAGCGTATGCGAACCTCGCCGACGAGTTAAATCTGGCGGGATACACTGACGCAGATGTTGCTCGGTTGAAGGGACGCGTCAATCACTTCGTCAAACTCCGCGATGTCATCCGCAACGCAGCCGGTGAAACGCTTGACCTGAAGGCGTACGAAGCCGACATGCGTCACTTGATCGACACTTACATCGAAGCCGATGAGCCACGCAAGATTTCGGACTTCGATGAAATGGGTGTGCTCGAAGTCATCACCAAGTCTGGCATGGACAAAGTCGTCGACCACTTGTCGAACCAGCTGGGTGGCAACCAGACAGCTGTCGCCGAAACGATCGAAAACAATGTTCGCAGCAAGATCATCAAAGAGCAGCTAAACGACCCCGCCTATTACGAACGCATGTCGAAGCTACTCGATGAAGTGATCGAAATGCGACGCTCAAAGGCAATCGACTACGAGGAGTACCTCAAACGGATCGGCGATCTGGCAAAGCGAGTCGAACTTGGTGGAGTATCCGAAGCGCCTCCCGGACTGGATACTCGAGGCAAGCTGGCGGTTTACAACATGCTTGTCAAAATCTTGAGTTCACCGAATCAATGCACCGGAACTGAGTCTACAGTCGCCGAACCTCCACAGTCGTACGATGCTGGCGTCGATAATTTATTGAAACTGGCTCTTGCAATTGATGAGACCGTTCGTCGAGTCCGGCCACATGGATGGAAAGGCGTGCAGGCTAAGGAGGCGATTGTCTATGACGCCCTCTATCAGTTGCTAAGCCAAAACGATGACCACGCCGAACAGGTCTTCCAGGTCTTGCTCGCTCAGGAGGAATACTGATGCAGCAGATTAACCTCGGCGAATTTGATGCCGACGTAATTTTCAAAGACATCAAGAATGTTCACCTGAGTGTCTATCCCCCCGAAGGTCGCGTTCGCGTTTCCGCGCCCACCAGGATGGACCTGGATACGATCCGTGTCTTTGCCATCAGTCGCCTTCCGTGGATAAAGCAGCAGCGTCAGAAGTTTCGCGACCAGGCAAGAGAAACGCCTCGTGAATACCTGGATCGTGAGAGTCACTACGTCTGGGGAACCCGCTACCTTCTAACTTGCATTGACGCAGACGGACCTCCCCGCGTTGAACTCGCAGGGTCCAAGTTAAAACTCTTTGCCCGCTCCGATTGCGACGAGGAAGAGCGTCAAGAAATCCTTGCGACTTGGTATCGCGGTCAGGTACGCGAAGCATCGGCACCACTGATTGCGAAGTGGGAGCAGACGCTCGGGGTTCAAGTTGAGAAACTATTTGTTCGCAAGATGAAGACCCGCTGGGGAAGCTGCAACTCACAGCGACAAACCATTCGGTTGAACACAGAGCTTGCCAAAAAGCCGGTCGAATGCTTGGAGTACATCGTTCTCCATGAGTTGCTTCATCTGATCGAGCCAACGCACAACGCAAAATTTCAGTTGCTGATGAAGCAGCACATGCCAAACTGGGAACTTCGACGCGACGCACTGAATCGACTGCCAGTGCGACACGAGCACTGGAGTTACTGAGTGTTGATTACCATGATTTCGATGTATTGATGACTCCAAAATGTTTGACTGCTGGCATATGTGACGAGTTTCAACTGGCTTGTAAGAGTGGCCGAGATGTTGGTCGTTTTGTTTGTGAGCTCACATCAGCAACACTGCCAGGGCTAATCGAGTATGGATGCGCGCGTCAATATGTACCGGAGCTCCCCACGTTGCCCATGGAGATCATTGAGTCGGAGCTGGGTATCGCAAATAAGGAAGTACTCTCCGAATTGGGATTGCGAACCGCTGGCGCACTGAAAAGGCCGACCCGTTCGATGGCCGCGCAGAGCGTCGAGTTTTTTGTTCTTGAAGGTGACCAGCCAACGTTGGGAGATGCTTGGTGTGAATATCGGATCCGTTTCGAGCAGTCAGCAAAAGCATCGGGTTTTCCCCTTAGGACTGCGACTGCGTTGGCGGCTGCGTTTGGTGAGATGGCAGACAATGCAGTTTTTCACAGCGAATCGACAATTGGCATCTTGGTTGGATATCAGGCGATTCCGGGTGCGTCGCTGTTTTGCATCGCGGATGCCGGTATCGGTGTCTTGGAATCGCTGCGTTCTAACCCGGAATACCGCAACCTCAACGACCACCGAGAAGCCATCCGCATGGCGTTGAAGCCAGGCATCAGTCGCTATGGCCGCGGGCATGGGGGCAGCGGGTTTGCCCAAGTATTCAAATCACTCGCCAAACATTGGGGCACTCTGCGATTCCGAAGCGGTAAAGGTTGTGTCACCATGGACGGCCGTGATTGCAACGCAGACGTCGGAGTGAAATCCGAAGCGCCGTTTCGGCCTGGATTCCAGGTTTCGGTCTGCTGCCGCACTGGTGAATCCCCCCATAGCGACTCGCTAATCTGAAAAAACTTCCGTAGGTGCCTTGTCGACTTCTCCCTAGATGCCTATTCTTAGGTGCGCCTGGTGAGAATACTGAGGTTTTAATGGTTCACACGATTCAGATCGCAAAATTGCTGGAGAGCGACTTCCTGCAGGGGCGCCCCCTGGGCAGGAAGCATTTTCCAATGCTGTGCGCCGAATTGACGAGTCTGCCCGATGGCGGAATCGTCTTGCTTGACTTTGCCTCGGTGAGGGTTGTCACCGGATCTTGGATCAATGAAGCCATTGTCCCATTGATGGGTTGGCTAGCGGACCAGAGGAATGATTTATTCGCAGTATTTATGAACCTTGATGAAGACTGCGTTGACGAGCTTCGGCTGATCTCCGAATGGACGCACACCTGTTTTCTTCTGGCGAAAGGATCGAAGCTACCAACAAAGGCAGCGCTCGCAGGCGAATTGGATCCGGGGCAGCGAGATACGCTGCTCGCGGTGGTCGCGAACGCCGGCGTGACAGGCGCTGAACTGGAAAGACTGTTGCCCGATGCCGGTGTAAAGGCGACGGCATGGAACAATCGGCTGAAGGACCTGTTTCAAAAGCGACTGTTGCGGCGCGAAAAACACGGCCGTGAACAACGCTACTGGCCAATCGTCCGGGAGGTCGTTCTCAATGGGTGAGAATGTAATGAAAGGCCAGGTCGATCGCTTTCAAAAGATGAAAGACCTCGCGTTCAATAATTTTTGCGCAGAGACGCTGTTTGAACGGCCCGAGGTGTTTCTTACCGATTACCAAGCTTGTCCCGTCGACGAGGCCGCCGTTGCCGTAGGTGACGTTTTGATGGCTCACGTAGCCGCTGACGGTGAAACAGTCATTCTCTCGATCGCCGACGATGTGGTTGGCAAGATGGATGGCGAAAGTGCCAGTGAGTTGATTGAAACCATGGCGAACTCTGAATGCCCCGAAATGGCGACGCTGAAGGTGGTCGCCGTTTCTGAAATATCTGGTTTTTGGACGTTGCGTTTGCCACGATCGGGAGACGGTCATGGCTAGCGTTGTAAGAGAGCTACGGGATCTTCGACCAGCGGGAGTCGTCGCTCCGGGCTGTACGAATTGCCCGGTGATGGATCGCTGTGGTGGGCTGCAAAGTGGCCTGCCTCTCTTCACCTGTTTTGATCTGAATTGTTGTGGTAAGGCGGACTGCGACAATGTCTGTCTCCGCCACCCCAGCTATCAAGAACGACTTCGGGACATCCAAGGATTCGGAAGCTCCGGACTTGGACCGCTGCATCAGCGACCGATGACTTTGCCGCGGTACGTGCCGATGATTCATCATGGCAACAAACGTGACCAACCACTTTGTTGCGAGGTTGCTGCAATCGACCCCTATCAGATCATGCGGGTCAAGGAAAGCAGGTACCGAGCGATCGTAAGTGATCCCGCCGAGCTGCGTCGCAAGTTTAAACTTGCTGACGATACCAAGATCATCCTAAGGGGAACCGCCAAAGACAAGCCGCTAGAACGATATTGGCAGTACCGCCGGCGAGACAAAGTGATGGACGCGTTGCTTCCCCTGAAAGTCTCGCTTTTCATCGGCCCGAACTTCTCGCAATTTCTAGACGTCCCGCGAACAGACAATCTTTACAACCGAAAGCGGCAATTGCTTTGTCTCTCGGAACTCTCCGCGGCGGGGATTTCAGTTGCTCCGCATCTGAGCGCGACAATGCCTGCCGACTGGAAGTTTTGGAGTGACTACCTTTCCGACAATTCGGAGGTCGACCATGTCGCGTTCAATTTCCAAACGGGATACCGAAACTTCAAACAAGGGATGATCGCACTACGAGCGATTGAGTCAATGCAGCAGTCCCTTGGACGACCACTGTCCCTGGTGCTGATCGGTGGCGCTCAATACTTAGGCGAGGCTTCATCCATTTTCGATCGTACGACGTTGATTGACTCTGCTCCGTTTGTGAAGACTGTAAAACGTCAGCGCATGGTGGAAACCCCGACCGGCAAGCGTTCTTGGCAAAGATCAAGGACTGCGATTGGTCAGCCGTTGGATGATTTGTTCGTCGACAACATCACGCAATACACAGACTGGGTCAATTTCCAGACCGTGACCGGTCTGAACTAAATCAATCGAACCGCTCGCGTTCGAGCAGCATTCGTTGTTTGACAAGTTGATTCAATACAACGAGGTTTGGTCGCGACATTCCATCATCAGAACGAATCTATGAACCTAACGCGACTTTTTGCATACGAGGTGTTTCCTCAGAAGGGCGTGGCCAACCCTGTGCAGCCTGAAGGCGGATTAATCAAGCCTCAGTCGGAATTGAAACGCACTCTCGCAAATCTGATCAGGGACAACCGGCTGGACAGTCAAACTCCGATCTCATTCTGCGTTGATGACCCAAGAGCCGCCCATCGGCAGAACGCTGTACGCGAACGATTAATGAGATTTGCATTTGGCGCCGGCGCAACCATTGGAAAGAACGCAGGTGACTTGGCACTTCGTTTATCCCAAGTGATGGACGATAGATCAAACCCATTCCTATTGCTTTTGTCTTGCTTCAAGGATAAGTCGAAGGCACGCGTGGTACTTTGGGCATTTCCCAAAGACGAAGGGTTGAAGTTCTCGACAACGGCAAAGGGTGCCAAGGTAGAAGTCGTTGAAGACGTCTTTAACATTTCTTCGGCGCTAAAGAAAGCGGCCATCTTCACTGGCGAGAACAAACCCAATTCGTTTTGGGAAGGTCGCATGGTCGACATCCAAAGTGGACGCACGGATTTGTGGGTTGAACGCTTCTTGGCCTGCCGGTTGTCGGTCAGCGGTATCTACGGAACAACTCTCCTTTCTGAGCATCTTACGAAAGCCTACAAGCAAAGCGATTCATTAACCGTGCGTGAGGAGCTCTTCAATGCAATCGTCGGCGTGCGGACAGCTCCGGTAAAACGCACCTCGTTTTTGAAATTTGCAAACGACTACCTTGGGAACGACGCCAAGTCTGAATTCCTCGCTGTGGTTCCGGTGGATCAGCAGCGAATGAGTTTCGACTTTGATCGAGACACTTTTGAAAAGAAGATTGGATTCCGCGCTTTCAAGATGTCAGACGACGTTTTTATCACAGCTCCGCTGGGAACGATCGACCAGTCGGTTCAGATTCAAGACGATCAGCTTGAATATGCGGGCACCATCACCGACGACTACTTAAAGGCAGGTCGCCGTGGCTGATCGAGATAGCATGCACGACGACGGATACGCCCAAGAGCAGGCGATTGCCAACAACCTTGAGCGATATCTGCGTGATTCATTGGCAGCGGTCGATCCGCCCGTTGCGGTCGGATGCCGGGTTGATTCAGAGAACCCCGAAAAGCGAATCAAGTGTCAAGTGGATGTTGATCGCAATTCGCTGAAGCAAGTAGAAACTTTGCTTGGATCGGAGCTGAGCATAATCTCGCAGCTTGATCAAGCTGTGGAAGGTGCGATCAAGGTTGAGGCGATCGTACCAGCGATCGTCAAGCAAGCCACTGACATCGGAAATCAAGTCTTTCAGCTCGAAGTAAACACGATCGATCTACCCCCCACGCCCGAGGACGCTAAGGTTTTGCCAATGCCGTCGACGAAGGTAGCCGATCCAAATTTTGGCAAGTCGCGTTTTGAGATAGAGCACGTTATCGTCTTGATACACGGGATTAGAGATATCGGAGCGTGGCAGTCCAATGTTAGTGAGCATCTTGTCGAAGCTGGCACAGTCGTCGAACAAATTCGATATGGCAAGTACCTGGCATCGCGTTTCTTATGTCCAATTGACCTTTCAGGAGCAGCCGTTCAGCGGGTGTTGAAAGAGTTGCAATCGCTGCGACATGAGTATCCCAATGCGCGGATGTCATTGATCGCACATAGTTTTGGGACGTATGTGACGCTGAAGGTCCTGGAAAAAGATAAGAACATTGAACTTTGGAAGATTGTGTTCTGTGGTTCAGTGGCAAATGATCGACACGATTGGTCCGAGCTGAAGCGTCGTGTTGGTGACGGTGATCGAGCCACCAAACAATTCATTTTAAACGACTGCGGAACCGGTGATGTCTGGCCCGTTATTGGTGCTGCGTTTGGGTGGCATTACGGGATGGCTGGAGCAACCGGGTTCTCGGAAGGCTTCGTAACCAACCGCTTTCACAAAGCTAAGGGTGGGGTCAGAGGCGGTCACGGCCTGTACTTCGACCCCGATTTCGTCCGGGAGCATTGGCGCCCGTTTTTGATTAATGATGAGGCTCCAGCGATTGGCGACGGAATCCAAGGAGAGCATCTGCCCTGGCTGGTAAAGCTAATGTACGAAAGCTGGGCTCGTTTCATTTGCAAGCTACTTGCTCTGGTGGTTTGGTTGCTCCTATTTGCGACCGTAGGTCTTTCTCTTTTTTTTCTTGGCAAAGCGATTTTTCAACTGTTCTAACACGTCGTCTGGTAGGCAGCTCCGCGGCCTCAATGGGGCACAGTTTCTCGGTCGTAGTTAAAAGACGCGACGGTGATAGGTCGTAATTCGTTGATCAAGAAAATGCGATGCTGGCCCGCAAGCACGCACGAAGCCAATCTTGTTCTGAGAGATTTAATATCAGGTCATTGGTCTGTCCCGATGTAACATCAATCGCTGTGTTCCATCCGATGTCACCACCATGGAGTGTGGCGGTTCCGGTCTGGCGATCGCGGGTGAAAATCCATTGCTCGCCATGTTCGTTCTCAAAATAGCCGATGTAGCAGCGACCTTCGGTGCCGTTGACGATTGGTGGGTCGCCGCATGACGCGGCGTGATGGTTGGGGATCTTTAAAAGTGGCTCTGACATTGGATGGTCGGCTCCGTCTGTTGATCTTTTACCATGGTTCTACTTCCGCCTCTCGGAGTTGTGCGGCCGCTATCGCAACCTATCGAGACACGTTGGTCTCAGCAAGCTGAATGTCGCTGGTATTGTTTCAATGCTTGCGGCAGTTTGAATGTCCAATGCCAAAACGAAAAAAGCCAGCAGTTAGCCGGCTTGGGGAGTTGCTCGATTTCGATTTTTTTAACGCTGTCAGTCGACAGCGCGCACGCGGTTAAGAAACGCCGCCATCATTCGACGAGTCTTCGTCGCTAGGAACTGGATGCACGACTGGATACGGAGGCATATCAGGGTAGTATTCGCCGGGGTGGCCGGGTGGCAGATTGTCGGGGGCAGAGTGGCCGGGCGGCACGTGGTACGGATGGTCGGGCGGCAGTCTCGGCCAAGTGTGGATTGGCGGCGGGGCTTCGATCACGACGGGTTCTTCGGGTTCGGGCGGCCATGGCCAATCCTCGGGCCACCATTCGGGACGGGAACCGGAGCTTGAAGTCTCATCGTCGGTGCTGGAGCCTTCCGGCGGGTCGGGATTGGCTGGCCACAATGGTGATTCACTTCCCGGCGGATCGAACGGCGGGATGAATGGAGGCGGCGGCATTTCAGGTTCGAACGACTCGTGCGGTGTCATCGCAGGGCACTCGGTTGCAATGGGTTTGGATGAAGAAACTTGGTGCGGTGCGATGGACACAGGCCGCACTGGGGAATGGCCTTGCGTTGCAAGAACCGGTGAACTTCAGCATCGCTCGCATCGGGCGGGCAGGCTTGGTAATCGCGGAATGGCTGCCACTGCGGTAGGTGGTGCAAATTCAGCTTGGCTTCGACTTGGTTGAAGTAAGCCAACGCCGGACATTTCCACAGCATTGCGCGGTAGAGCTGCGTGCAGGTTTTCTGCATGCACACTCGGTAGGCCGCGGCGGGCTTTGATTCGAAAGGAATCGGCTTGCCATCCTCAACGTTGTATTGCCGCATCCACCCTCGATGCGACTGTCGGATTTTGATCTGGATGCCCGGGTACTCTTCACGCCATCGCCAGACGAGATGCTTCACCTCACGAAACCGTTGCATGTAGGCTTCGTGAGTTCCGTGTTGGCTGACTTCGAGGCGGCAATTCGTTTCCAGCAGAATTTCCGGCAACTCGGGAAAGCGGTGCAAGAAGAAACCGTTCGTCACCAACATCAAATGACTATCAGGCCAATGCTGCCTGGCGAGTTGAATGTGTCCGATGATCTGTGGATTCAAGAGCGGCTCGCCGCCTAGCAGTGCAAATCGCATCGGATTTAAACGATGCGACCAATTCGAATACTCGGCATCGGCGTCATCAACCGTCGGCAATTTGCCTGCGACATGAAAGTTGCTGTAGTGGCTGCACTGCTGACAAGAGAGATTGCAACCGTGGGCGATGTGGTATTCCAGAGCGGGCAGTTCGATCATCGCCAAATCACCTTTTCCAAACCGTGTTTTTCCAGCCCGCGTTTCAGGAATTGCGGGCGATGTCGCTTGTAGCCAGGCGGATCGATGTGTTCATGCTTGAACGAATGGGAGACGTCGCAGGCAACATTGACGCCGGCGACCTTACATCGCCAGAAGAAATCCCAGTGCTCTTCGACTTTGAGCGATTCGTCCCAGCGGACCGCTTTCAAAACGTCGCGGTATGCGACGAAGCAATTGCCGACGTAATGGCACCAACGAATCGAGCCGCGTTGTTTCAAGAATCCTCGATAGATGCGGAGCCGGCGACCATTGCTTTGCAACAGTCGAGGACGCTCTTCATCGTTGCTCAGTGCTGCGAGCAGATCGATGTCGTTATGCTTGTTGAGCTTGGCGACAAGTTCCGGCAACTTTGTCCGCTGGGTCACCAAATGGTCATCATCGGTGAAGACGACGATCGGCGTCTCGCCCGCGTCGAGCAATCGATTGCGCCCGGCGGATAATCCAATGTCGTACTCCGACTCGATCAATTGGTCCACCATCGCCGCTTCAGTCGGGCAATTGGAAGAGAATCGCAATTCCGGTTTGCCATCGTCGAGCACATGGATCGCCGGGCGATTGGTTCCGTAGTGTTCGTGGATGCTCCGCACCAGCGCGGCACAACACTGGGGGCGATGAATGGTCTTGATGCAGAAGGTGACCTGATCACGCATGGACAATGCCGCCTCCGGGATATCGCATTGAATGGAATCCATGTTTGCGAAGGCCGAGCTTCCTGAACTTCGGCCGACAGCGCAGATCGCCGTAGGGTTTCGCGCCAACGTGGGCATGAACGACCATGCAGTCCTCCCCGACGGCGACTTTGAGTTTTTCAATGTGGCTGGCCCGATAGAAGAACTCCCAGTGTTCGTAGGTCTTGATCTCGGGATCCCATCGCAGCTTGGCGATCGCGTCCCGACGGGCGAGGAATGCGTTGCTAGACATGTCGCACCAGGCCAGCGGGCCAATGCGCCGATGTTCGCCTCGGAACATCCAGATTCGCCGGCCATTCATCAGGGGCGCAAACAATAGTGGCCGACCGCCACCACCCTGTCGGACGCCGAGGATATCGATGTCATGCTCCTGAAATCGCTCGTAAACTCGATCGAGGTGGAGGTCGGGCGTGATGACGTGATCGTCGTCGAGTAAGAAAATGAATTCAGTTTCTGCGGCGTCGATCGCCGTGTTGCGACCAACTCCAACTCCGACGTCGTGACGGTCGAGATCGATCACTCGGCAGTGCTCGGCCGTGTCGGGATATTTCTCCGAGAATCGAAATTCTGGCCGGCCGTCATCGACGACCACGATCTTGGGCTGGTTAAAGTGCTTGCGTAGCGACTGAACCAATCGATGGCATGCCCAAGGACGATGGATCGTCTTGATGCAGAACGTGATGTCGTCGGGCGTGAATGGTCTTGCTTCCACCATTGGCTCACCCATGCTTTCGAAGGTCTGGGTTGACGTGCGCGATGGCCGAGGCGATTTCGTCTTCGGTCGGTTCAATGCCGAGGAATTCAATCAATTCGCCGATGATGCGACCTGGTTCAGCAGTCAGCTCGGCGAACTCGATCTTGAAGACCGGAACCTCTGGATGCGATTCGATGAATCGATCACGACGTTCGAGAAGACTCCGCTGCAAACGTTCGCACGATTCATCGTCGGCAGCGAACCATTGCCCGGCGTGCTTTCGGGAGCGATCTTGCAAACTGCGGATGGAGGCTTCGATGTCGCGGTTCACAGCGATGATTCGTAGTGAATCGCCGAGTGCCATGTGCAGATGCTCTGCGAAACGACACAGATGCGGGTATTTTCCGCCGGCAACGGTTTTGTCACGATTGGCTTCTGACTTTCTCGTGACAACCCAAGATTTCAGTTGCTGGATCAACTGCTGGTCACTGATCACCGGATCGGTCGCCGGAAACCGCATGGCTTTCTCGCAAAGCTGCGCGAGTCCGACCGCTTCGCCGCCGCCGGTCGCCTCGTAGCCACCGAGTTGGTTGCCCATGTGAACGCCCAGGTGATGCATGACCATCGCCACGCACGACGTTCCAGCGCGATGTGGCCCGAGAACCGCAAAGAACGGTACGTCAGAATGGTCAGCGTTTCGGGCGTCATTGAAGAACCGCGTCTGACTCCACTTGCGACCACAGATGTTGGATTTGGTTGGCAACTGTCCCACCATCCAACGGTCCGGCGTATAAACGGCGATCGATTCCTTTTGGATGTTTTTGCCTTGAACCAGCGCTTCGTAGCGGCGTTGAATGAAGCGACCAAGGTGATGATCGATGTGGTGCTTGTGATGCCAATCGTTCCAGGTCAGGTGGCGATACAGCGCTTTCATGTTCTCGCGACCGCGGACCATGAAGGCGTGAGTTCGGTTGACGTTGTAAGGGCGATAGATATGTTCGCTGACCTTCTGGGGCGGATGCTTGCCAGCGTAAAGGTGCTGGCCGCCGAGGTAGGCCAGGCCCCAATCGGCCGGCAACTCATCGACGAATGCGTGGAATCGCTCTGCGAAGTCGTCGGTGAATCCTGCGTCATCTTCGAACACCACATACGAATCGATCTGTTCGGTCAGACACTTTTCCAAGATCAATAGGTGCGATCGATAGCAACCCCAAGCTCCGTTGCCGGCTCGCCATTGCGGCGGTGTGGCGACATGCCGACCATCGATAGCCGGGAACCGTTCGGGTTCTGGCAACGGCCACGGGTCGGGCAACTGTTCGAGCCATTGCCGCAATCGATCGGGCCGGCGGTCAAGGTTGATCAGGAAGCAGCGATCAACGATCGAATGGCTCTTCAGCATCGTCGTTCGGCTCGGATGCCCCTTCGGGGAACTTTTGTTCGAACTTGCGGATGGCGGTGTTGACGAGTCCACGGGCGATTCGAGCCGTAAACCTTCCATGGGGTAGACCTCTTAATTGGGCTTCTTCGAGTAACCAGTCGACGATCGTGTCGATGTTGCGGCGGCAGCCTTTCGCACCCCAGTCGTTCATCGTGTCGACCCGGGTTTCGCAGTTGCAGGTTTCGCTGGGTTTGGCGAACCAGGCCAACATGCGTTTCAGTTCATTGCCAGGACCGGGGCGAAAGCGATCGATCTTAAGCGTCTCGGGTTGATCACGCTCGGGCAGATAATTGCGGAGCAGTGATTCGAGTTCGCGCGTGTCCTGTTTGCGGCGTCTCTTGTTGACCAGCGCCATGCCGATCGTGACCAGATTGATCGCTCGTGGGTTGTCATTGGCTTGGCAGGCGTTGCAAGCCGAGGGTATCGTGCGAACCTTGCAGCCAGCCATTTGCCCGGCGACTTCGCAGGCGTTGTCTTGGGTCAGATGGGGACAGTGAATCATGCTGTCATCCCCGCAACTTGACCGTCATAGGAACCGGAGCTGCTAGGCGGTTCGCCGGGATCTTCGCAGTCGCTATCGACCAACTCCCAACCGCAGGACCAGATCCAGGTGCTATTGCAAGGTTCACTCGATCCGCTGCTGTCCTCGGACGGCGGTTCACTGGCACTTTGGCTCGGTCGTTCCGATCCTTCGCTGGATTCAGACCGGCTTTCGCTGGGGCGATCGGAACTATGGTCGCTGCTTTGACTCGGCCGATCAGATTCGGAGGTCGACGCATGACTTTCTGAGGGCGGCTCACTCTGGCTCGCCGAGGAATCCCCAACGCTGGGATCATCGATGCTGTCACTGGGGCGGTCACTGTCTGACGTCGATTCAGAATCACTATGGGACCGTGAATCGGAACCGCTTCGAGATCCAGAATGCGAATCGCTATGTGACGTTGAGCCTGAATCGCTTACCGACCGGGAACCGCTTCGGGAGCCCGAATCGCTCGCCGATGATGGCTGAGAGCCGCTCGGTTCGCTGGCGGAACCCGACTCGGAGTCGCTTTGTGATGTTGAATCGGAGCCGCTACCGGAGTCTGAAACGCTAGTCGAACCGCTTGCTGATCCCGAAATGCTGCCGGAGCCGGAGTGGCTTAAAGAGTAGGATTCGCTCGTTGATGAATGACGGGAATAGCTTGGCTCGCTCTGTGATGCACTAGTGGATGCGGATTCGCTTTCTGATTCCGACGTCGACTCGGATTGGCTTGATCCCGATTGGCTTAGGCTGCTTGCGGACTGGCTGTCGGAATCTGAGCGTGAGTGGCTTGGTTCAGAATAGGACTGACTTGTCGAATCGCTTTCCGAGTCGCTGCCTGAATCACTCGATTCGGACTTGGACTGCGAAGATTCAGAACGCGAGGAACTCTCGCTGGACAGGTCACTTTCGCTTCTGGAGCTCTCAGAATCCGATTCACTTGATTCAGATCCGGACGAACTCGCTGAATCGGATCGCGACGATGAATCTGACGATCCCGATCCGGACGAGCTGGCGGAACTGGAAGAACTGTCGACGCTCGGGAAGCTAACCGACCGACTCGATTCGCTTTCGGATTGGCTTGAATCGGAGTCACTGCTGCTTGCGGATGACGTGCTCGAATCGCTAGATGACGAATCGGAGCTTGATGCATCGGAAGAATCAGACTCCGAATTGGATGATTCTGACGAGTGAGAGGATGACGCTGAGCTGTCACTCGACGACTGGCTTGATGAGTCCGAGGATCCGCTTGTTGAACTCGATTGGCTGCTTTTGGACGAACTTGAGTCACTCGATGATGAGCTGCCGTCGGATGAAGACGAACTCGACGATGAGGAACTGCTGGAAGGCGAGCTGGATGAACTCGATGACGAACTCGAGCTGGATTTCGACGAACTGCTGGATGAGCTGGATCCTGATGATGACGAAGAGCTGCTAGATGACGACGAAAGCGAGCTTGATGAAGAACTGGAAAGCGAGCTACTGGAACTCGACGAAAGACTGCTCGAGCTGGATGATCCCAGGCTACTCGACGAACTTTGGCTGGACGATGCGCTGCTAGAGCTACTGCTGGAGGACGAGTCACTGGATGATGAACTACTCGACGAGGAGCTGCTTGACGATGAGCTGCTGCTGGAACTGGACGATGAACTACTGGAGCTTGAGCTACTGCCATCGCAGCAACGGCAACCAATCGTGAGGTAGGCCGATGTGTCCTCGTGGAAATGGCAAACGATCTGCTGCGACGCGAGCAGGGCGTAGTCGCAGACGTTGTAGACCGAAACCTTGACGCCTACTGGCCGCCACTGCGTCCCGTCAAATCGCAGTTCGCGAGCCGTGCCCCAGGATTTGGCTTTGATCCGGCGGGTCGGTTTACAGAGTAGCGTTTGCTTGGGCGGGTCAAGCACCCACGATTGGTTGCCGTCGAAGGTGACCGATAGATACTGGTCCCCGGAACCCTCGATTGGCCCGCGGATCCGCTGGGCCGAGTGATTCCGAGCAACGATGCGGACCTGTTCGCCGTCGACATCCAACACCGGTTCGATGTTGCCGGATTGGTCTAGTCGGTGGAGATCACATGTCCCGCTGCCGGTCGTAGTGCCCTGGCGGGCGCTGATGCCGCCGACCGGAACCTTGACCAGATAGGCGATGTCGGTCGGATGGCCTACCCGGACGACCGCCCACTGCAAACCGGTTTCCGACGGGTTTCGTCGCCAAAGGATCTGGGCCGAACCCTCTGGTTTGGATTCCAGATAGAAACTCGGCGACAGTGATGCGTCGGCAAAGTCATGCCAGGTCTCGGTGATATTAACTTGAGCTGCGACAACGCCATCGAAGACGACGCGACCGACCTTATCTTCGGCGATCGGTTCGATCGCGACGCCCACTCGCCCCGTTGACGCGCTCGCCCCAGGTTTGCCAACTTTGATTGTCGCATCACGAACGAATCGAGCGAGTTCGACTGGACCATCGAGCGGGTCGGTCAGTGGCTGAACAAATCCAGCCGCACCACCGATCGGAATCGTCTGCGATGTGATGTTGTGAACGCGAACCGTCGCTGCGTTTTGCAGGTGCGTCCGTGGTCCGCCTCCACCGGGCAACCGATTCTTGTGCAGTGCATCAGCCGCCGCCAACAGCCGGTTGTACTCGGTGGCGGTGATATTGTACTGGTCGCCGGGGCGAACTCGTCGTGTCATCAGTTGATGCCCAGCGCGTTAAAGTTGCCCTCCGGATAGACTTGCTCGACGTAGGCCGCGGCCGGACGGCGTAGAACGCGATCGCCGACCACCTCTTCATCGTGCCGGACCCACAAGTAGTCCCATCCGCGCTTGCTGATTCCCGAGATCGCGCCAACGGACAACGCAGGTTGGTTGGGACGCGCGGCGAAGTGATAAGTGATGTCGACCCAATTCTGTTCATCTTCGCCACCGTCAGCTCCGAGAAACAGAGCTTCACCAGGGGCGAAAATGGACCAGTCGGTCGAGTTCGTGCGACCGGTCATCGACACAACGGCCAACAAATAGGCGGTCGAAACCCATTCGAACTTCTTCCGCACCGAGAACTCGAATGCCGGTACGGTCACATCGACGCCTTCGACACCGGAGTCGCTCACGCCGATCGCGCCATGGTAGACCGGAGCGACCTTACCCGGTGCGGGATAGATTCCTCGCGTACCGAGGGATTGATTGAGGTGCGTGGTTGCTCCGGTCGTATTGAACGAGACCGGATCGAGTTTGGTCTTGTTGATGGTGACGCTGACCAACGCGTGTTTGGCGTTGATAAACTCGGCGTCGATCTGTAGGTACGGAATCAGGTCCGGGAAGTTGGCTTTGTAGTAGCCGTAGGCGGCGCTGGCGGCCGCCGCCGGATTGACTTCGCCACCGTTGGTCGCAACGTAGGCGACGAAGTCCGAATGCGATTTTCCTCGCGATGCCTTCTCGGAGAGCGCCGCGGTCTCGAAGTTGTATCCGCCGGCCGAAAAGCTCATCAGCTAAACACCAAGCCTCCGGACTTCGATCGTTCGACCAACCGGCGCGTATTCTCCGCAGTCGCGATAATCGCCCGTTTCATGTCCTCCGTGATGCCATCGCCCGACGAAGCGGGAAGCTGCAAACGAGACGTAGCACCACTGAGTGCCATGTCGAATTCGGTGAGGGACTGACGGACCGAGGCGAAGGCTGCGTTGATCGACGCAACATCCATCGCTGGTTCATCACCTTCCTGCTCGACCGCAGCCATCGCCTCGTCGATCGGTTTGTTATCTTCCGAAAGTTTCAACTGCGGTGCTGCGATTACCTCCTCGTCCAACGGTTCGATTGGATCCAGTTTCAGAGGCTCCAGCTTTCTCGCACTACTGCCCAGCCCCAATCCACGGGAATCGAAGTTGCCTGCCGACTCGACTTGCGCCGTGCTGTCGGGACCAGCCGCGAATCGATCCATTGATGCTAGAGCATCAGGATCGATCCCGAGTGCTAGATCCTTTGGATTTGGCGGTTGCAGTTCTGGATCATCGATCCCGGGTAGATCGACCGGGGGAATATCGACGTCATCGGGATTGATCGGTTCCGGCAACGCAGGCGGTTTCGGCGGCTCGGCAATGTCAGGTGGGGAACCAGGTTCAGTGCGGTCGGATGGTGCGGTCGCATTGTTCGCCCGATCAATGGCGGCCTCGAAGTCGGCTTGAGCTGCTGCAACCTTTTCGTCTCGTTCCCGCTGGCGATCGCCCAACTCATTCGTACGCGCTGCCTCACGAGCTGCTTTGGACTCCGCCCGCATTTGGTCGAGGGTGGATTGGACACCGGCCGTGGTGTCTTCGATCAGTTGCTGTCGTTGAGCCTGAGCAGAATCGTTTTCCCGAAACTGTTGCTGTTTCGACTGATCGACGACCGCATTCTTAGCATCGGTCTCCGCGTCAGTGGCTTGCATTTCCGCATCGAGATCGCGACCTTCACGTGCTTTGCGCCGTGCTTCGAGTTGAGCCGCGATGCCCTTTTGCATCTCGATGCGGTTGGCTTCGATCTGCTGCTTGCGTTTCGATCGACGTTGTTGTCGCTCGATGATGGCTTGATTGCGACGTTGTTGCTCCGCCGCTTCGGCCGCGCGAGTATCGGCATCGATCTTGGCCATTTCGACGTCAACATTGATATCGTCGTCGAACAGAGCTTTGAGCTTGATCCATGCCTTCTTGAGGAAGCCGACGGTCGAGTTCCACATCGACTTCACTTGGCCGACAAACACGGTCCATGTGTCGGCCAAGTAGTCGACTGTTTCGACCCACGCTTTCTCAACGCCGGCCAGGGCATTGATCAGTACGCCACCGATTTGCACGGCGACGTCACCGGCGATATCGACCAGTTCGTGAAGTTTCAGGAATCCCTTCTTTAGAAAGCCGATCGTATTGTTCCAGCCTTTCTGGACTGCGGACGTAAGAATGGTCCAGCCGTCGGCCATGAATCCGAGCGTGTCGTTCCAAACACCGGCTAGCCCGGACAACGCACCGATCAATACGTCACCAATGGCGTAGGCCGAGTCCGCCCAGACATCCGCGATGTACTGAGTGAACTCGGCCCATTTGGTTTGCAGAAAGGTAGTGCCTTTGATCCACTGTAGTTTCAGATACGACCAAAGCACGTCGGTGGCCGCGGTGATGTCGCCGGCCGCAAGAGCGTTGGCGATCGCACCGAAAGCGGCGAGTGTTTCAGCTTTGAGGACTTCAAAGACGTCCCCCAGATACTCAATCGCCTTGCCAGCGATGCTGGTTGAATACAGGAAATATCCACCGAGGGCCGCGATTGCAGCGACGACCAGCCCCAGCGGTGTGAACAACATCCCGACGGCACTGACGATCACTCCGATCGAGGCACCGATGAAACTGAAAATGCTGGCCAAGCCACCAACGGCGAAGGATGCCGCGGCGGCAAACGAACCAAGCGTGAACAGTGCGGCGCCGATTCCGATGATGGCGACCGCACTTGCCGCCGCAATCTTGACGATCTTTTGATTCTTATTGATCCACTCGATCACCCCTGAGGCCGCGCGGCTAAACGCATTGACCATGTTGGTGACACTACCTTCGAGCGATTCACCGATTGCGATGGCGACGCCCTCGATCGAAGACCTGAGAATCCGAAACGCGCCGCCGAGACCACCCTCCATTTCCTCGGACGTCTTCGCCGCAATCCCGCCAGCGTTCTGCAGCTCTTGGTACAGCTCTCGCGTGTCAGCGACCGATTTTCCGATGGAACTGGCAGCCGTAATGCCCAGCAATCCGAAGACTTCGTTGAGCTTTTGCGCCTTCTCGGCCGTGCCCATGTTCGCGGTCGCCGCAGCGACTTCGCCCAGGATGTCGACCAGCGATCGGGCATTGCCCTTAGCATCCTTTGTCGCCACACCGAAGACGGTTTGAAACTTTTCGGATTCCGCCGCGCTGATCGTCAGCAATCGACGCAAGGCGTTACCGGCCGATGAACCTTGGATGCCCATGTTGCCGAGGGTTCCCAGCACCGCCAGGGTTTCTTCCAGGCTCATGTTGGCATCGGCGGCAACGGGACCGGCATAAGACAAGGCTTCGCCGAGCGATTCCACCGTGTTGAACGATTTGTTCGCCGCGGCGGTCAATCCGTCGGCAACGCGAGTTGCTTCGCCAGCTTCCATACCAAATTGCCGAATGGTGGCTGCCATGATGCCGGACGCCTGCGTGGCGTCGGTCCCAGTCGCGCGAGCCATATTCATCACCGCGGCCGTCATTCGCTCGATCTGCTCCGGCTTGAAACCGGCCCGACCCAGTTCCGTCATCAGCGAGGCAACTTCGCTGGCAGAGTAGCTGGTGGTTGCACCAAGCTTTTTGGCGGTATTGCGTAGCGATTCCAGCTGCGTTTCCGTCGCCTGTGTGATCGCAGCAACACCACGCATGGCATCATCGAAGTTGGAGAAGATGGCCACGCTGCCTCCCAGAGGAGCCGCTGCAGCGGTGCCGAGCCCCATGAATTTTGTACCGAGCAAGCGAGATGATTGCCCGAACGATTGCAGTCGCTTCTGAGCAGATCGAAGCCCCTTCACGAACGCTGCATCCTTGGTCAGCAATTCGACATAGGCGGCTCCGGCTTTGACTTGCGACATGCGTGGTAAAATCTCTTCATGGACGTTCTGTCACAACCGACCAGTCTTTGCCGTTGGTGGTGACGATCCAAAATCTCCGCTTTGATCCATCGCGGATTCTGGTGAAGCCGACCTTTTTCACGCCGAGCTTCCAAGCTTCATCGCGAATCGCATGACACATGGCTTTCGTCACCGGCTTATCAACGCCGATGACTTCCATCGTTTCGCTGTCGACCCATCGGCAAGTTGCTGACCAGTCGTAGGGATCACCGTAAGCGGAGTCTGGCTTGGACCAGACTCGTAAGCATGCCGCGATCGGTTCGATATGAACTTTCATGGGTTCATGCGGGATTCAGCGGTCTCCCGAGAAGGCTTGCCAGTTGCGGCACGGTGATGGGAACCGGCTTCGCAGCCACCCGAATCAGTGGATTGAAATCGTCGGGCTTGAACGGTTTGCGACGACGCCGTCGATCGCGGTTAATCTCGGCTGTCAGCGCCATCACGCTTGATGCGATGTTCCAATCATGTCGCCGACGCGCGTCGGCCATTTGCATCAGTTGGCGGAGGGTGAGCGGTCCTGGGTCGACTCCGACGACTCCAGCGAGTTCGATGACGATCCGTTCGACATCGGCACCCCGAGTTTTTGTTCCAGATCGCTGACGATCGAGTCCACCAGCGTCGGATCGTCCAGCCTCCGTTCGATCGCTTCCAGTCCCCGCGTCTCGATCATCCGCTGTTTCTCGGCCGCCTTCCGCAGAAGACGGCGACGGGACTCCGGGAAGTAGGCCACCAACGCATCAACGACCGCTTTGCAAGCTTCATCGATCGCGTCACCCGCCAAGCCTTCAGCAAACGCTTCATCGTCAACGTCTTGCTGGTCCGCCTGCGGTTTGCAGATCGCGAACAACACATCGCCCAGGAGTAAGGGATCGGTTGCCAGCCGATTGATCAAATCGCCATCAATGGCATCGAGTAAGCGAACGTCGGTGAGTGTTTTCACGCGGCGAAGCGTCGTGTTGTCGATATCGACGATCCAAACCCGGCCGCGGCGATCAATGAATTTCTGCATATGTGTATCGAGTTGAAAAGTTTGGAGCGGGTAAGCAGAGCCGAAGTTCGAATGCGATGCTTAGGTAACGACCGGGACGTTGATTCCGCCACCGGTCGCGGATTGGGTGGGTTTAAGCGTCACGTCTGCCGAGACCACCTCTTCGAGGTTTTGATTGACGTTGAAGTTCATGACTTCGCAGGTCAGCGTGAGAGAACCACCGGCGTCACTGATGTCGACATCGCAGGGCGTGCCGCTGCTCCACAGTCCCTGAAGCATCCCGAACGAGGTATCGCCGTTTTTGTTGAGCACGGTGAACTCGATCGAGGCATCCTTCAGCGTCCCCACGGTGGCCCGCCAACCGTTGTTGGCTCGCGTTGATGCATCCGCCTCGGCCTTCTCAAGATTGACGGTCAGGTCTTTGACGTTCTTGATCTCGGCACCATCGATGGTAAGGACGGCGTCGAGACCGAGGACTACTTCTGCTGACATATTGATTCTCGCGAGTTACTTCACACTGTCACGCCAAAACTTGGGCAAGCGTGACTGATTGGCTTCGAGGGCGGGCCGCATAAATGGGCGTTTGGGATAGCGACGTGGCATTGATGTACCGCGCCGCTCGTTTTCTGCTTCGATCAGTCGGGTCGCACGGTTGGCTTGGGCTCCGGTCAGCAACTTCGTCCGAACGAACTTGCCCGGCCGGATGACTCGGATCGGACCGTGTTGACCGACCCGGAAGCGATGACGTTTGAGTTTGCGACGTTTCGTGGAAACGCCACCGAATTCATGCAGGTTCCACAGTCGGCCAGCAATCTCGTTGACCGGACCAATGACGGCCTCTTCGCGTTCGCGATTCACCTCGTAGCGAATCACGCGACGGAGCATGCCGGTCTGCGTGTGAGGTGGCGATCCGGGGCTGGACGGTTTTTTACGTTTGCGGATCGACCGTTTGGCGGTCAGTCGAATCGTTCCGGCCGCGTGCCCGAGCGATCGAAAGTTGGCGGCCTGGACCTTCTTTTGAACCTGGCTTTGGTTAAAGCGGACACGTGTCCGGATCTGGATCACTTGGCCAATTCGAAGGTGAGCGTCAGCAGGCTGGTGAATTGGTTCAATTGCGTCCAGTGTTCGACCGAGTATAGAACCGCGTTCTCGACTTTCACACAGCGAGCGGCGACGAACGAGTTCAGTCGCTTGAGGCGGAAGTAGTCGGCCAATTCCTCGACAAAGAAGACGAGTGGGTCGATCTCTTTGGCGTCGCCTTTGGAAAACTTTTTCTGGACTGCCACGTCGATCGTCGCGTGAAATTTGTTGCTTGCTCGGTCAAGTGGCAAGTACTCGACCTCACGCGGCACCACCGTGACTCGCAATTCCTTCATGTCCTCGAGATCGAAGTTAGGAACGTAGAGTCGCTGGGCCGCCAGATTCGGTTTGCTGAAGTCGCCGGCATTGATTTCGGCGACAACGCTCTCGGCGATTTGAATGATTGTGGCGGGAGTCGCGGTCATGAAAGGGTATCGACCAGTTTGGTGTGGATGCGGAGTTTGACGCGAAAGGGATCGCTATAGCGCCAAGGCGGTTCATTGCCGATCGACATCAGCTCGTAAACGAACGTCGTGTCACCATCCGTTTCGAGAATGCGGTCACCACGGCGAGGCCAGGTGCCGATGTCGCTGCTGAGCAGGTCTTTGGAGTTGATCAGAAAATCACGGACTTGAGCGCGGGTGATGATCCCTTCGCCGTCGTCCTGCTCGTATTCCGACTTTCCGATCGTGGCCGCCAACTCGACGGATAGCTCGTCGCGTTGATAGGTCACCAATCGCGATGCGTGCTTGGTCAGTTTGTCAGACAGCCACGCCTGACCACGCTGCAGCAGGTCGCTCACGATTTGGACGACCGTGATGTGGTTGTGGGCTTCGACTTGAGCAGCGTCGCTGCCTTCTCGCCCAGCTCGTCACGCCACGCCTCATCGGCTCGCCGTTGATATTCGTCGGCGATCGCTTCGGCTTCTTCGTTGAGTTGTTGTTGCCGGTAGTTGGTCGGCCGGACGAACGGCTGGGTGAAGTTGAGATTGTTACCGTCTCGGTCGCGTTTCTTTGTCGGCAGCAAGGCCACGGCAACGAGCACCAGGACGACAACGGTTGCAATTCCAAGAATCATGAGCCTTACATGCCTCGCTTGATGAGAATGAATCCGAGCAGAATGACCGCGACGACAATCAACGCGAGCGTCGCCAATTCGCCAGCACCTGCCCAAATCAGGGCTTTTCGGCCGTCGGAATCACGGTCAAAGAGTGGCTCGCGATCACGGTCTCGATCGAAGGGCCGCCATGTGGGCTCGGTCGGTTCGATCGGACAATAGCCGTCTGGGCAATCTTCGGGAGAGAGTTGGAGCGTTGGCGAGATCGCTGAGTCCCAGGAATAGCCACGCGACTTGAGGGCACCAGTCTTCTGAGCTTGCCGCGTTTGCTGATAGAGTTCGTAGCCGTAACGCAGATCGTCATAGAGTTCTGCCGGAGTCGATGGCAACATCGTGTAGCCAGCCGCGTGAACATGACCGCCGCTTGAATCCTGGAAAAGAACGACAGGGAACTGGCTGGCGGGAACGATGTCGGCAAAGCGGGTCTTGTAGAGAGCGTTGCTCTGGGTGTAAACCTGGAACTCGCAGCTTTGCCGGAGTTTCGAGAGCTTGGCGTCGTCGTTGAACCATTCCAGCAACTGCTGGCTCCTTGCGTCATTGCCGACAAACAAAGCGATCTGGTATCGCTTCGACGTAGTCTCGGGAACCGCGCTACCGCTTGGATTGGTGGGCGTGACAATGATCGGCGCCGGCACGGTGGGCGCAGGCACGGTCGACGGCGTGGGAGTGGATGGCTTAACGGCCGGCCTGGTGGGAACGACGCGATACGGTCGAATCGTGGGCCGAACAACCGGTGGACAAGACGGCGGGCAATAGCCAGATTGCTGTTTGAGTTCGCCTTGAGCTTCCAGGTTCACCTGAGCCGGTTCGCGCAGCTTTTCGATTTGCCGTCCAACTTGTGGAGTCGGCCGCGCTGTCGGTAGTTGCCACTCGTCTTTCGGCTGTGGATTGGGTGTTCGATGCAGTGCAGAGAAAACCGCACCGAGCAGGACCGCATGCAGCACCGCGACAACGATCAGGCCGACGCTCAGCCGGATCCGAATTTCATCCTTCATTTTTCACGTTGCTCCAAGCAGAAAAAGTGTATTGCCGGTCGTTGGTTGCACGACGATCGACTTAATACGACCCGTCAAGAATTTCGTAACTTCGGTAGGGCAAGGAACTGGCCGGGTCTTCCATGACGGTCAGGGCAAATCCGCCGTAGCCCGCCCAGAGGCGTACGAATTGTTCGCGCGGGGTGAGCTCAAACCGACCGGGATAGTTGTTGTCAAGAATTGCGGCGTATTGCTGACCGTTGCGCTGGACCCAGCCGACGAAGGTGCAACAGTGAGCCGGCTTCCACCACAGAATCGCGCCGCGACGTGTTGCGTTGGCCCAGTCCAGAAACCTCGGGTCGGCTTTGACCGTGTAGCTGTAGTCGATGTCGGCGGCATCGAGTCGGTTCCGCAGCCGCGTGTCCCACTCGCCATCGCTGTAAGTTGCTCGCCAGCGTTCGCCAAGTTCATACTCGTTGAGCCAACGCAGGTGATTGACCAGCGACGCATGGACGCAGCTGCCTTGATTCAGCCGGCCAGTCCAGTTTCGTTGGTGCAGCTGCGGCGGAAGGTTGGCGACAGGTCGTTCCGCTGGCGGTGCAGGTAGAGGACGGACCCGTACTGACTGCTCCGGCAAACATCCCGTCAGGAGCAGAAGCAAAAATGCAGTGGCAATCGCACGCGGGAACCCTTTCACTCGGCTTTCCTCTTCAAGGTGCACGGGGACTATTGCGTCAGCAGGACGCGAACGTAAGAACTGCCCGGCGCCGCTGGCAAAATTGACTTGCCAAGCAACGGGTGTCCGCTGGCCGTTTTGACGACGTGCCAACTGACGGTCGACCAATAAAGTCGCGTGCCAACGGCGATGTCGGTCGACGGATCTTTCATAACGTCGAACACACCGCGGACAGTGATCGCGCCGGTACCACCTGCGGCGACGAAGAATCTACTGATGCCAACGAGTTCCCCCAATACAACGATCGAACCGGCGGGCACGTCCGCAGCAGGAACAAAGTCAACGGTCGATCCGTTGTGCAGGAAGGCTGCGGGCATCGCGTGTCAGCGTCCTATCGCTATTGGCTCAGCCGGACACGCACACTTTCATCGCCGGCTGCAGCCGCCAACACCGCCTTGCCCAGCAATTTGTTTCCGGTCGCTGTCGTCTGCGGCTCGTTGCTTCCGTCAACGTAAACTTTCTGGCCTACGGTGAAGGCAACCGCGGCGACAGGATCTTTGGGCACGTCAAACACACCCTCAACGGCTATTGAGCCGAGCGTGTCGGCTTTAATCGCTCGTCGCGTAATGCCGACAAGATCGCCCTGCACCACGATCTCTCCTGATGCAAGGTCGGCGACGGGTGTATGGTCGATGGCCGCTCCATCGTGAACAAACTCTGCTGCAGACATAAGAACCTCAAATGGACGTGATCGCGTGTGTTGCTACCGCGGGAAAGACATGACTGCTAGGGATTACGCTTCGCCGGTGACTTTCACTGCGGCACGGTGGTCTTGGCTGTTGACGCCGAAGTCGATGTAGGAGCGGAAGCCCATGCCGAGGGTGTTCGGCGGCATCTCGACACGTTCGATCACCGGCGTGCGGCGGCCGTTGAGGAACACGATCTCAAAGGCCGGCAGGACTCGCGGATTGGCGAAGAGATACCAAGCTGTGCTAGAAGCACCTTGGTAATACGAGTCCGACAGATGCGGCGTTGAAATGATGCGGTATTTGTTACGGTGCGGGTTGTCGACCGGAATCTTGGTCGGCGAACCTTGTGCGTCGATCATCAACTGGGCTGAACCCATCAACAGTTCCGCTTCGGTTTCCAATTCGACCGGCACAACCAGGTACTCGGGACGAATGTTGATCGGCTTCTGGTCTTTCGGCTTGCCGCCGGGGCCAGCCTTCTGCTTGCGGAAGGTCGTCTTGGCAACGGTAAGGCTGTCCGGCCCGAACTTGGTGTCGACACCTTCGAGCAAGTTCGCGTTACCCGACGAGAAGAAGCCAGAATTCTTCAGTAGCAGTGTGAAGAACAGGTCATCGATTGATTCGGCGCCGCTGCGTCCCATTTGGCGTGGGATGTCCATGAACGCGTTGAGATCATCGTTGATGATGTCGTGCCGAGTCAGCGTGAGAATCTGACCGTACGTATCGGCCTTATTTGTGAATTTCTGGTCCGATAGTTTTCCATGTTTGAGCTCGCCGTCGGGAGCGACCTGTTCAAAGCCGCCGGTACCAAGCAAGCGATAGCGTGACACCTCTTTGAAGTCGGAGACGGTGCCGACACTGCACAGATCGAAAGCGGCGATCGGTGTGTTCTGATAAGCCGCGAGCAACGTCTTGTTCATGACGTTTTCCATGATGCTCGGCAGGCTCATAGAAGAAAAACCGGCGCGGATAGTTTCCGTTCCGTCGCCGAAGACGCGAGGCACATCAATGCCTTCACTGCGAGCACACTCGGCGACGAGTTCCTTCAAGCCAATATGACGGAGCGGATGCGCCGCTTCGAGAGTGCGTTCGCCATAGCTTGCGAGCAGTGTCTTTTCGTCGATCCCGACCGACAAGCAAGCCGCGGCTTCAAGGACCTCACGGTTGTACCGCGGCGAATGTTGCGATTGGTCGGGAGCTTTGGGGCGTTCGCTTCGCAACACGGCAAGTTCCGTTTTGGTGATGGACCAGCCTTGCTCGATCGCATCGGCTTCGATGGTGGGATGCTTGTCACCGCACAGCTTGCGAATGCCGGCGATGCGACGCGATTCGGCGGCGGCTTCGGCACGCATCTGTTCGACGGCCGAGAGCGGCTGAGGTTTGGCTTTCGGCTTCGTGCTCATGTCGAGACTCGCGTTGACAGGTTCGAGGTCGTCTGTGGTTTCTTCACCGCCGGATTCCGGATTGTCTTCGTCCGCCTGGCCGGCAGCGACGCGGGCTTCGGTGTTGTCGTCCGCGCCGAGGGCGACGAAGGACACCTCACCAAGGGTGGACTTGCGAGCGATGTAGAGTGGGCCGTTGTGATCGCGTCCATTGGCTTTGGCGGTTTTGCCTTCCGGGATGAAGACCACCTTGTCGGCACTGGCTCCGAGCGATGCCTGCCATGGGAAACCGTTCTCGCTGGTCGCGATCACTTCCTGGGCCGTTGTTCCAACTCCGGAAATGACGCCAGCGACCTCCAATGATCGTTCGCTGATCCTGATGTCGTCGGTATGGCCAACGATGCTGCCACGGTCGTGGTCTTTTAAAATCGGTCGTGACTTGCGAGTCACTCGCAAACCTGCCAAGTCAACCACGACCGGATACGGCCAACCGCCCAGCCGCATCGCTCCGCCGGTGTATGCGACCATCGAAAACTTCCGCAGCGCCGGTTTGTCATCGCCTTCGACCGGCGGATCGGCTGCGGCGAGCGTGATTGTCGCCGCGTCATCGCAGACGATGCGTAGCGAACTGGGGACGGATTCGGCTTCAGCTTCAAGCGGTTTGGGGTTCAGCGTCTTCGGCATGGTCTTCCGTGACTTCGGGTTCGGATGAAGAATCAGTTTCGTCGGACTCGATCGTCAGACCGAGGTCACGCATCAGTGCGAGTTCTTTCGCGCGTTGCTTGAGTTCCGTCTCCCAGTCACGCCCCTGCCGCGCAAATTCGATAGCCAGAGTTGTCGTATGACTGGCGAGACGGATCTTTTGCGCATTGGCCTCTTTGGCAGGATCGACATGCTCGTGGCCGTCCCAGAACCACTGGTGCTCGAATGTGGAGTCGAGCGTGCGAAGCGAATTGGGCAGATAGCCCTCGATGAGAATGGCTTCGCGAAGCCAAGCGTGCAGGATACGGTCAAGCACCACGCGGGAGAGTTGCGATTGCTCGACACGAATTGATTTGAAATAGGTCTGGTGATCGAGCCGCCCACTGGCATAGTTGTAGCCCGACGAATTCCCAGCGGCGACATTGAACGGCATGTTTAGGCAGCGAGCGATCTCGTTGAGGATCTCTTTTTTAAACTCGCTGTACGTGGTCGATGGCTGCTCACTTTTCATTTGGGCCATCTTCCAGCCACCGGGCATCGTCAGCAGCATTCGCTTCTCAAGCTCGATCGGCTCGAAAGGTTCGGCCGAATCGGCCTCGCCATTCGCCGGTGCATCGGTGTAGAGAATGCCGGCGAATTCAGCGGCCGTTTCCGCAGCGGCTAGGACCGCGAGCGTGAATCGCCTCAGTTGTGCAAACAGCGGTAACGCCGGCGTGATGTCCGGGATACCGCGAATCTGCCCTGGTCGATCGCAGCGAAAGTAGTGGACCACATCCGCTGCCGGCACGGTGTCATATTCATCGTCGACGACAAAGAGCCCATCGCCGGGGTGATTCTTCAGGATGTCGTACGATACCGGGTTGCCATCGGCGTCAAACTGAATGCCATCGAGATAACGGCGTGTATCGCGCATCAAAGTCGGTGAGGCGACTTGATCGGCTTCAATTAAACGTAGGTCCAGATTCACTGGAGTTTCCAGTCGCTCGTTGCTGGTGAGCAACCCGAACGATTCTCCATCGGCAACTCGCGATAGCCGCATTGTCCGCAGTTTTTCAGCAAGGCCAACGGCCTCACACCACGCGAAGAATTCCGCTTCAACAAACCGATTCGCTGCATCGTCGGCGGTCAGCATCTGCAACCGAGGCCCGGTACCGACGACATCATTGGCGAGCGTCAACGTAATGCCGCGTGCGTAGCTGTTGTTGGCGACTTCGTAACGCGATCGATTGCGCAGCGTCCGTCGGACGTCGGGGCTGTTGGCCGCAGCGGCGGAAAGTCCGTCGGCGCGCGACCAGTGTTTGAGGTTGTCGAGTGTCGTGTTCGCAGCGTCATACTTGGCACGCAAGCGTGAGAAGAAGGGCTGCCGGGGCGAGCGTCCAGAGGCGACGGAGCGATGGAGTGCTCCGCCGCGCAATTGCTCGATGATCCCTGACAAACTTTTCAGCATCCGTGCTGGTTCCTGTTGCCGTCCCCGGCAGCCCTTTTGAATTGGAGAGCGAAAGAAAGATCAGCCAGCAGATGGCGGCACGATCTTGTTGAAGCGAAGCCCACGATGCGGCTTGGCAACGGCATTCTTGCCGGCGAGATGTTTGTCAGCCGCAATCTGATCGGTCAGCTTGTGCTGTTCCACCGAACCAGCGTCGCCCGAAGCCTTCGCTGGCCCTTTCGCGTTCTCGCGAATCTCATCTTCAAGGTTTTCAGCCATCAAACGATCTAGAGGAGGAATCGATGTTTCCCGTTACCTCTAGACCTTCCAACTTTCGAAGTCAAAAGTCGAAACAGGTGAGTATTTTTTGAGAAATGCTCGCCGACCATTCCGCTACCACTTGTCGGCGATGCTTTTGGAACGGCCCATTGGTCAGCCCGATTTCTCGCAACGCAGCAGTTCGATTCTTATACACAAGACGGCGTTCGAGGGAATCTTTCCGGGAACACCTGCAGCACCGTAACAAAGATGCGGACCGGCTTTCAGTTCGCGATGCCCGCCGACTTGCATTCCTTCCACGGCGTAGTCCACAGCGGCGATGACTTGCCGTTTGCCAACCACAAAAGCATGTTCATCAAACGTTGCAACGACGTCTCCACGATTGAGCCGGATCTCCAGTCGGACCACGGCTGAATCGCCGCGCGACGCAACAACCCCAGTGCCGACAACCTCTGTGTCGATCTTCAATCCACCTCTGAGCTTGCTACGTGGTGTATCGCTTGAGTCCATTGGTCAGTGCTCCGTTCGATCACGAACTTGTGCTCGATCGCCTATTCAATCCATTTGATCCGGCATTCTGCATTCTCGACGAGTGCGAGCTTCGCATGCAGATCTTCTGCAAGTTCTTCGACGACTGTTGGGGCTAAATTCCCTTCAATAGTCACTGTGACATGATCCATATTGTCGACGTAGCGCACTTGCACGCCCTCCACATCGATTCTCTTAGTCCGCCAATCCTCGTCGCATTCGTCTTGGGGATCCAACGACGTGTGCGTCATTTGCGGTCGGTAAAGGGATTCGTAAGCATCCATGTTTGGCTCTGTACCGATCTCATCCGCCAAGTCATCCTCGCGGTCAAAACCTGCACCTGGATGATCAAGTGAGAACTTCCGCATTTCATAGCTCCACAGATGCAGGCTCGCTTGATCGCAACGAGCAACTTGAAACCGAGTCCATTTTCGGATCGTCAATCGAGTCCAGGAGAAGTCGGCCAGTGACAATGACCAGTCATCGATATTCTCAAGGAAGCCATCTTCGGTCAACAAGTCTCCGCCAGACACCACAATCGCTGACGCATCTTCGTTCAATTGTGCATTGTGTTTGCTGATCCATCCTGGAGGGTTGCCCCTGGTGGAAATCTCCTCAATCGCAAGCGTGTCCGTATTGAGGGAGTAGACCTGGGTTCGTCCCACTTCGCGATCGTCGGGATAGCCGATACTTCCGATGAGCAAGATCTCTTTTCCACGGTTGATTGACGTCGCCGTGTGAAAGTCAGTCGGGCGGAAAGCTTCTTCAGGATAGCCGAGGATCTGTACGGCACCGTCCCCGTGCTCGATGATGACATCGTTGTAGATGAAGAAATCTGGATCGTAGTAGTCCTCGTGCTCTCCGGCGATCCAAAACACTCGACCGTCGGCGAGTTCGGTTCGCGATTGCCCCATTCGACACCCAGCCCAGCGAGGTTCATCCGGAAAATCGACGCTGCCGAGTATTTTTCCCAGCCGTGATTTGAAACGTTCGTTTGCGTGGTAGGGATCTACGCGACCTCGAAACAACCAAGCCCAGACGGGATTGGACATATCCTCGGCTACAATGGAACCCCGTCGAGCTTTTTGCCACTTGCGAAACAGGTTGGTCGTCACTTCGGGGCCGGGTTCCCGGTCCTCTTCTTTGATCTCTTCGTCGTCTGACGTCATCGCCACTCCTCAATCAATAGGTCAAACCGTCACGACACGAAATTGAAGGGCAAAGTTCGCGACCGCTTCGGACGACCGGTCGCGGCCGAAGTCGGGAGTAGTTTAGCGGAGCAACATCGCCTCATCCAAACCAACATCGAGTTAGCAAGAATGAAAGTCATTGTCGATTTATGCGTCGTTCCCATGGGAGTCGGCGTTTCAGTGAGCAAGTACGTCGCTGAATGCCAGAAGGTGCTTCACGAAGCAGGACTGGAGCACCAACTCCATGCGTACGGAACCAACATCGAAGGCGATTGGGACGATGTATTCGCCGCGATCAAGCTTTGCCACGAACGCGTACACGCAATGGGCGCACCTCGGATCACGACCACCGTCAAAGTCGGTACACGCACGGATCGCGAGCAATCGATGCAGGACAAGATCGATAGTGTTGTCGGCTAGAAGCAATAGGTTCCATGCGAAAACTCGGTCGATGCCTTGCGTTTAGCCGATGCGATCTCAATTTGATTTATAATCATCAGCTGAACCGAACTGTCATTTCGTCAAAACTCGAAATCAACTCATAGAAGCGACCCAATGAAATCATTGAAGACTCCCTTCGCTTTTCTACTCGCCGGCGTTTGCATCGCTGCGACAGCGAACGCTCATTACCTTTGGATCTCCGTGGACCGAGATTCTGGGACAAAAGGGACGAACATCTATTTCGAGGAGGCTCCAAAAGCCGGCGACGGACATTACTTGGATCATTTTTTGGGTACGAGTGATGTTTGGATTCGTACTGTCGAGAAACCTGCACCCAAACCGATCAAGGCGGAAGAAGTGAAAGCTGGAGACAACCGCTGGATGCGAGTCGCTCTGCCAGAGTCAAAGGAGTACAGCGTCGATGCGTACGGCAAGTTTGGTGTCTATGAGTACGGTACGAAGAAAGTCTTGCTTCACTACTACGCGCGGAATCTGAGTGTCGAGTCTCATGACGCGATGCACGAATTGGGACGTGCCGAGCAAATGGATCTTGACTTGGTTCCACACGACCATGGCGGACAAATCGAGTTCAGTCTGCTGTGGAAGGGTGAGCCAGTTGCCGATCGCATGGTCTTTGTTCGAGGGCCAGACGGCCTCAGAGAAAACGTGAAGACCGACGCTGATGGCAGGATAGAACTGAAACGCCCGAGCAAGGGATCATTAACCCTAAGAAGCTCAGTCGAGTTTGCCACGCCGGGCAGCGAAGACGGTGAAGCCTACGAAGCGATCCATCACAATATTACGCTCGTGATGCCGTTCGATTCTAGTGAGGCGAACAACGAATAACTCTAGTTCCGTCGCTTCTGCTGCAACTCGCGGAAGCTGACGCGTTTGCCATGTCGCTGCCCAGGAAGATCGGTTCCGAAAAGCAATGCACCCTGCATCGACGCGGCAACGGCCGACCCCACCAAGCAGTCAAGCCAGTGGTTGTCGGGTTGTTCGGGACGGGCTTTCCATTCGTCAACGGTTCGGCCGCGGCCCTCGGTGCGGATGTAGTATTCAGCGGTAACTTGTTCGGCGAACATGCGGTGCTGATCTGGGCGGTCGCCGAAGATGGAGAGGCAGCCTCGGTCGCCCATCGCTACTGCGAGTCGCGCGTGCGTGAATGACTTCCACCAATTGGTGTCGTAGATCACATGGCGGATGGCTCGTTTGCCGTGGATGGTTGGAACACGCCAGTTGAGTCCGACGCGATCACCTGGCCGGCGTTTGTATTCGCTAAATGGATTGGATGAGGCGCCCACGAATCGCCCGTGCGATGGCAACAGGATCGAGGCGTGGGAGCTTTGCCGGCAGAATTGGTAGACGACGTTGGTCGAGTGGCCCCAGTTGGCATCAATCAAGCAGCGACCGATCTTCATCGCTGCACCGTCGTCGCGTTGCCACTCGCGACCGAGTAGCTCCTCCGTCAAAGATTCAAGGCCAGCATAGATACTGCCTTCGAGTCCGGTGCCCTCGGCGGCCGTAGCCAAGGTGTGCCGAGCGTCGCGAAGCGTGAAGTAGGTTCGCTGTTGATCGGGATAGGTTCCGTAATCAACAACATAGCCGGTGAAGTCGTCTTCCCAGGCGGCGACGACGTAGAACAAAAGTTTGCCTTGGACGTCGATGAACGCAGTTAGATGGTTACCGGCGATCGGAACTCGGCGTCGAGGCAGATTGTTGATCTTGGCAGCGACTTGGTCGGCGCTCAGTTGATCGGCACCGACGGTCTCTTCCGGCAGCGGTTCATTCTGGTATTCGGCGAAGAAGGCGGCTTCGTCTTGAAGCCTCAAGTTCATCGCGTGTTGGATCGCGGATAGCTCGTCGTGGTTGAATCGCTCCTTCCACGAGACATCTGCGCCGACGTCCATGGCTTCACGGTTCAGGCGATAGAACTCAGTGCCGGCTGCTCCGCCATCGCCGGCCCGCAACCCTTCCGCTCGGATCTCGGCGTAACGTTGCCAGAGCGTCTCGTTGGTCGGAAACGCGTTAACCATACGTGTCCGTTCGCCGTTCCATTCCGGGTGGAGGTCGCGATTGAGAATGTTGTCGGCCATGTCTCCCGGGCGAATGACGGTACAAGGCATGATGCCAGAGATTTTTTTGCCTGGGCCTGCCAGTCCGAGGACCGCACCGGCGAGGATCGCTTCGCGGTTGGCGCATTGCGATAGAGATCGAGCGGACTCATCCGTCTGCGGGTCATCCAGCACCACCAACGACGGCCGGACCGTCTTGCCATCAGGCCGTTTGAATTTCATGCCGCGGATGCGACCGGTGAGACCGGCAACCTTGATGATCGCGCCGCTGGCTTTGCTGCCGGCGATCGTTGGCAAGACGATTTCCTTGGCGGTCCATCCGATTTGCGTTCTTCGACCCCCGAACAGTTGTCCGTTTGCACGGTTGGCGATTCCGTCGAGGGCCTGGATGGGGAAACAGACTTCCGGGTAGTCGGCGGCAAGCAGCTCGTTGCTGTCGAGTTCGGTTTTGATCGAATCGAGCATGTCGCAGGCGTGACCTTCATCGCTGCCGATCAAACAAACGAAGTCGCGATAGCCATTGAGTACCGCCCAGATGCAGGCGACTTCGGCGAGTGAGCTCTTGCCGGATCCACGAGCCATGGCGAGCGAGAAGAGACCGCCACGAATGACGGCTTCTTCAATCTTGTTGATCACCTTCAAGTGGTCCGGCGACCACTCAAGATGAAAGGTCAAGCGAAAGTAGGCTTCGCAGAACGCTCGGAATGAACCGGCTGCCTTGGCCTTGCGTTCGGGAATCTCGACTGCTGGTAACTCTCCGATATCGCGACCTGCCAAAGCGATGGCGGCATTTCGCGCTCGGGCGCTCTCCTTGAGCTTTGCATACGGATCGACATCGGAAGCCGGTTTCGGTGTGTGCCGTTTCTCATGGAGCCAATCTGCATACGCCAATAGATCGACATGCCGGCCATCTCCGATGCGATTACCCGCTTCGACTCGATGGCGATGCAACTGCCGTTCGTTGATCACGGTGCCGAGCGGAGTCGAGTTGAGTAGCCGGCAGCACTCGCTCGGCTTCAATTTGCGTGGGTCATTCGCCACGGCCGGCCTCCTTCAGCATCCATGCGGTGTAGGTCAATAGGTTCAAGCGGCCGGCACCGTTGGTCGGAGCGCCGGCCTCGATATCGGCTTCAAACTCGGCAACTGGGACCTTTCGCCGGCGCAACTTGGAGAACATCGCGGCCATTTGTTCGGCGGTCATCGCATTCGGGTTCAGTTCTTCGTTACTGCCTTCCATGGCGGGCTCCGTGGGGGAATTGCGACTGCGCTAACACGTCGGCGACTGTCGCGATCATGTGCATGTTTGCGGTCAGTGGCCGCATGTTTTCGGCGGCGACGTGGGGCCAAAACTGGCCGCCTGTGGGCGCGAAAAGAAAGCTGCGAATTACTGGAACATTACTTTCAAACTTCGCTTGAGGTGTCTCAAAACGCATGGCTCATGTGTGTCAGCGCAAAACGAATTCCATGCTTTTCGGAGACACAAACATGCACGCCAACGACATCGCCTTCGGTATCGAAATCGAAACTCACATGCCCGGACACGACCGCACGCCGATCGGCGGCTACCACAATGGCCTTCCGGTTTCCTGGTTGCCCGCGGGTTGGAAAGCGGAACGCGACGGCAGCATCCGCACGCCGGCCGGCCGCAAACCTTGTGAGTTTGTTTCGCCGGTCCTGCGCGGACGCGAGGGTTTGCAAAACGTCGAGACCGCGGTCGACGCGATCAAAGAACGCGGCGCTCGGGTCAACGAATCCTGCGGGCTGCACATCACCATTTCTTGGAACGGCGATGCGGCGGCCTTGGCACGACTGATTTCCTTGATCGCCAACCATGAAAAAGCCATCTACGCATCGACCGGAACGCGACGCCGTGAACGAAACCAATGGGCTAAGCAAATCAAAACCTACGGAAACAAGGATGCGGCAAAGACCCGCTGCGAGGCCGACCGCTACCACCTTTTGAACCTGACGCACCTAGCTCGCGGCCGGCAACGGATTGAGATCCGGGCCTTCGCCGGAACGCTCAACAAAACCAAATTGATCGGCTACATCCAAATGATCCTGGGCTTGGCCGAACTTGCGATGAACCAAAAACGATGTGCAGGATGGGATTACGCCAAGAAACCCGGAACCAAATCTTGCTGGGACCGACCGGACGCCGGCCACGGGGAAACGGAATTGAACCGGCTCTTCTACCGGTTGGGTTGGACAAAGGGTTGGTACAAGGGCGAACTTCGCAACAAACGATTCGGCGAACTGACCACCGGCGAAAACGGATGCGACTTTCGCCCGGTCAAAAAGAAGCTTCTTGACTTGGCCCGCAAATACGACCAGGCGATTTGAACGCCATCGCTACGAATCTTTGAACGCCGCGCTCTAGAGCGCGGCGTTTCGCCGTTTTGTGGCAAACACGTTGGCCTCGGTGGCCACGTTTTGGAAGGTCCAAAGGTAGACGCGGCTTTTGCCATGTTGCGACACGCGGCGAATGTGGGCAACACGGGCGGCATCAATAAACCTGCGAAAACCCTGCGAATTACTGCCTGGATTCGCTTGCTGTGTTTGGAACCGCATGGCTCATGTGTGTCATCGGAAAACGGTTTTTCATTCACCCAAACGGAGAAACAAACATGACCCTTGGCGAACTGATCGGATTGCTTGAAGAGTACCGCGACGAGCATGGCGAAGACTGCGAAGTGCGATTGATGACGCAGCAGAACTGGCCCTTTGAAAATCGTATCGCAGGTGTTACCAGCGGCGCGGAGATGAACGAAGCGGAGGAAGACGACCCGCACGAATTCGCCGACGAACAAGACGTCGCCGAGGACGCGATGGTCTACATCGTCGAAGGCGGCCAGATCTGCTACGGCAGCAAGCGGGCATGGGAAACCTGCCGCGATTGCTAAACGCGAACCAACAAGCCGGCGGCGCGATTGAGCGCCGCCGGCCTTTCTATTCACGAACTGAGGAATAAACAATGAAGAACCGAGACAAAATGGAAGACGCCTATGCAGCCGCGCACATTCGAGCTTTGACCTTGCTGGAGGATCTGCACGAAACCGTCGAGGACATGCCGGCACCGGGTAACGAAGAGTTCCCGATCGATTGGGGGCATGTCGGATCCTTGAACCATCTTTGTGAACAACTGGCGGAGTTGAAAAAGCACTTCGCTTCGGACGAAGACTGATCGGCACTTGTTCTCCCTGCCCGACACGCCGCGACGTTCGCAACCTGTCGCGGCATTTTCTCGTTTGCGGGTGCTTTGCCGCATGCCCATTGGACGGCAACTCGGCCGAACGTCGCGGGCCGATCGAAAGCTGCAAAAAGACGGCAGATTCTTTTCGGACTTCGCTTGCTGTGCTGCGAAACGCATGGCTCATGTGTGTTAACGCCGACGGGGCGAACCAAGAACCACGACCTTCTACCGGAGACAAAACCATGGCCAAAGAAAACAAGACCGCCGACCTTCGCAGTGCGATGCAAAAACTTGATCCAGCGACCTACCAAGACATTCGCGAAAGCTACTACCGCATTGCCGACAACTTGAAACCGCTGGCCGACGCTTTGGAGAAAGCCGACGCCGACCAAGGTGGCCACGCCGGCCCGCTGCTCGACGAGCATTTTCTCTTCCTGCAAATGTACGACCTGCTTCGCAAGAGCAACCTTGGCGGGGTGGTGTGAACCGAAAGCCGAAACGCCGGCCCCTTTCCTCGAACGAATCGGGCCGGCGTCGTCGCGGGCGGTTCCCGCGGCCTGACGATGGCAGCCAACCATGAACACGAATTGGGAGACAAACGAATGAAGAAGGCAGACGTAAAGATCGGCGGTGAGTACTACGCCAAAGTGACGAACAAGAAAGTCGTTGTGCGGATCGATGCGGAGAACGTCGCGGGCGGCTGGGACGCGACCAACCTTTCGACCAACAAAAAGGTTCGCATCAAAACAGCCGGCCGCTTGCAAGGACCGGCGCGGACGGCCGAATCGACTGCTGAGCCCGCCACGCGAGCGAAGAAGCGTGTCGCCAAGAAGAAATCCGAAGCCAGCACCGGCGGCGAGAAAAAGCTTTCGTGCGTCAAAGCCGCCTTGCAGGTTTTGGAATCCGCCGGCGAACCCATGAACACGCAAGAAATGATCACCGCGATGGTCGACCAGAACCTTTGGGAAAGCCCCGGCGGAAAGACTCCGCACGCGACGCTGTACTCCGCGATCCTTCGCGACTTGGCCAAGGGTGAGGAGAGCCGATTCGTGAAGACCGATCGCGGCCGATTCACGGTTCGCGCATAGGAGGCCGGCGAAATGTTTATCGGAGACGTTCGACAAATCGAGGACCTTGCTGAAGGGGAAACGGCAACGCCGGAACCCGACATGGGATACGAACTGCGGACAGCCAATGGTGACCGCTTTGAACGCGGCACGGTGGAACACTTGGTTCGACGCGGCGGCATGATCATCGCCCGAACAACCGCCGGCGAAGAGTTCGCGGTTGTTGGCCGGAACGCGCACGTCTTGGTCCCACTCTCTTTTTAGCTTCGACACTTTCTACCCTCAACGAACGCTTCGCCACACACGCCCGACGTTGGCCACGGTCGGGCGTTTTGTCGTTGGCCGGCTGCCTGGCCGCGCAACTTCACGAGGCCACACACGGCAACGACGGCCGCGATTTCTCGAAGACGAAAAACATGGCGAATCTTTCCGCATGCTTTGCAAAGTTCGCTTGCTGTGTTTGCCGGCGCATGGCTCATGTGTGTTAACGCGAACGCCGTTTCTTACCACGAACATGGAGAACCAAATGCCAAACCTGCAACCGCAACGCTGGCGATCAACCGTTGTCTTCGCCGACGGCCGGCGAATCGAAGTCGACGATCCGCTGCCAGTTCAAACCATTGTCGCCGATGCGAAACGCGTCGGTGCCACCAAGGTCGAACTCGAGAACGGAACCGAAATCTTCCTCAATGAAAAAGGACAACAACGATGAGCAAAGTTCATACCCTCAATCCTCGGCCGATCGAACCCGCCCCGGCATACGAGAATGGTCATCAGATCGCTCGCGACTTGTTGCGGCACATCGAACTGCAACTCGATTGCATGCAGCGTCCCGAATCCAAGGACCTCCGATGGCATCACGTTCGTGCGGTCAATCTCATCAACGCTCAGCTATCAGAGGTCGCCACGCTACTCGACGAAACCAACGGAGTCCGCAACTGATGAAACCAAAATGCAACCTCAAGGCGGGCGACCGAATTCGTTTGCTTTCGATGGACGACCCCGACCCGATTCCCGCCGGCACCATCGGAACGGTCGCCGCCGTGTATCCGCAAAGCGATTGGACGCAAGTCGACGTGGATTGGGACGGCGGACGATCGCTGATGCTCTCCATTCCGCCAGACCAAGTTCAACGCATCGATGCCTCACCCCAAACCCAATCAGGAGAATGAAACATGTCCACTCGCGCTGTAATCGCTCTGCAATTGCCCGACGAAACGGTCGTCGCGACCTACTTGCACTTCGACGGGTATCCCGATCACGTGATGCCGATCCTTGAAGGAGGCTACCTCGATTCAGATGAAGCACTTGAGTTGATCGAAGGTGGTGAACTGCGATCCATATCGCCGCGGCCAGCTGAGCCCGAGTACTTTGCAACCAACCGGCCAACCGAAGTACTACACGCCGCCGGCGAGCTGCCACGTCTAGCTCGCTATCTGAATGCTGAGCACATCTATCTCCACGGCGAAGGGCGGTGGACGCATCAAAGAACCTGACGCCGCCGCTCATCGCATGTTCTCCTCGCGAGCGCCGACGGGAATCGGCGACTCACCGGTCCGCTCGAGCACGGCGGCTTTGCCGGTAAACCGTTGATAACGATCGACGATCACGTCGCAGTACGGTGGGTCGAGTTCCATCAAGAAAGCCTTGCGGCCGGTCTGTTCGGCACCGATCAAGGTCGATCCGCTGCCGCCGAAGAGATCGAGAACGTTGTCGCCGCGTCGCGATGAGTACTGCATCGCCATCACCGCGAGCTCAGCCGGCTTGCCCGTGAGGTGTTCCAACCGCTGTGGCGGAATCTTCTTGACGTGCCACAGATCGGTTGCGTTGTTCGGGCCGTAGAACTTGTGGCCGGCACCCTCTTTCCAGCCGTAGAACGCCCATTCGTGCGCGCCCATGAAATCTTTGCGCGTCATGACAGGATGCATCTTGTCCCAGATGATGGCCTGCGAGAAATACAGCCCGGCCTTGGCCAGCACGGGCGGATAGTTTGCGATGTTTGAGAAGCCTCCCCAGATGTAGAAGCTGCGGCCGGGTTCCAAGACGCGAGCGATATTACCGAACCAGGCTTCGAGCAATCGGTTGAACTCTTCGTCAGAAACGAAGTCATTGGTCAGCGGCCGGTCCTTGGCTCGCATCTTCTTCGGACCATCTTTGGACTTACCCTTGCCTGCCTCGAACGAACTGTTGCCGGCTGCGATCGCGTTCTTGCTGCGTGGTTCGACCTTCACGTTGTACGGCGGATCGGTATTGCAAAGTTGAATCTTTGCACCGTTTAAAAGGCGATCAAGATCTTCGACGCTGGTCGAGTCGCCGCACAGTAGCCGGTGCTCTCCGAGAAGCCAAAGGTCGCCCGGTTGAGTGACTGGATCGTCGGGTGGCTCCGGGACATCGTCGGGATCGGTCAGTCCTGGTTCAACGCCGGGATCGAGAAGCTTGGCCAACTCATCCGTGTCGAAACCGAGTAGTTCGCAATCGAATCCGGCATGCTGCAGTTCACCGATTTCGAGTGGCAGCAGATCATAATCCCATTGGGCATTCTCGCCGGTTCGGTTGTCGGCGATGCGGTAGGCCTTTACCGCTTCGGGTTCTAGGTCCGTGGCCACGTGGACCGGCACCTGGGCGAGATTCAGCTGCTTGGCAGCTTTCCAACGCGTATGGCCGACGATGATGACGCCGTCGGGATCCACGACGATCGGTTGCCGAAAACCGAATTCGTTGATGGACTGGACGACCGGAGCAACCGCATCGTCGTTGATTCGAGGATTTTTTTCGTAAGGCTTGATCCGATCAAGCGACCACATTTCGACCTGCATGTGCAAAAGCCCTTCCAAGGCGAGGAGAGAAACGGAAGGGTTCGGTCGTTCGCTGGCTAAATTTTTGGTTGGTTTGTTGGTGCGATCTTCGCGGCGATCTACAATCTTCGACTTTCCGGCGTTAGACTACTTTCGTTGTGCCACGGCCTGAGTCAGGCAATGGGCTGATCCAAGTCTGTAGGTAGCGAAGAATGTTCCGATGCATCGTCGTCTTTATGGTGTTGTCTACATGTGTCTGCACACACGCAGCCAACCTTTCCGGCTTGGTCATGGACGGGAGCAATGGCGTTCCCCTTGAGGGTGCGACCGTGACGCTGAAAGATGCGGGACTTTCGATGACAACGGATGCGGAAGGGCACTACAGCTTTGATGGGGCGCCCGCTGATGAGATCACATTCAGCAAAGCCGGCTATGACTCTGTTTCGCGAAGCATCGCGTCGACCGGCGGAACTGAGAATGTGGTGCTCACTCTTGCGGGGAAGGTGACCTACGTCTGTACGACGGCGGATGTGAAAGGCCGATGGCAAATCGCACGGACCGTGTATGACCCTGAAACCAAGACATCGGATATCACTTACCTGACCGACACTACGCAGTGGAACTTCAAGCCCAACTTCAGTCCTGACGGCAGCAAAATCACTTTCTTCAGACGCTATGCGGTTAACGGTCCGTGTTGCGAAACATGGCTTTCTTCCGTTTGTGTAATGAACGCCGACGGAAGCGGTCTGCAAGAGATCATCGCTGGGGAAGAGAGCTTTAATACCGAACCCTACTGGACACGGGATGGATCGCAGCGTGTTAGCTTTAACCGAATGAATGTGAAGGATCGCGGTCCCCATTGGAACGATTTCGATGGACAGCCGGGCGCAGAACAAAGGTTGGCTCCTTGGGGCTGGGTCAATCCGCACCTTGCAGATGGGCGAGTGTTTATACAGCGCAGGGGAGAGAGCTTTCTTGCCACGCCGTCGGATGGCGGCAAAGCAGATTACGTCAAGGTTCAACGCTGTGACGATAAGTTCATTCACAAGATCGCACTGTCCCGGGACGAAACAATGATCGCCTACCAGAAATGGGTCGACTCGAGCCACAATATGTACAAGGGCGGCGTGATGGTCTATGCGAAGTTTGATGCTTCCGTGCCTTCCATTACCGATGAAGTGGTCTTCGATGAGTTGGATCCGTCCACCCAGGCTTGGTACGTTTCGATTTCAACGGATAACAAGTTCCTGCTCTTCGCCAAGGACGGAGCCATCATGCAGCACGACGTGGTAAACGGAACGACGATGAAAGTGTCGGCGGATTCGGATCCTTACAAGGCGTATCCCACTTACACGACATTTGCGAAGTGAGAGGCTTTTGAAGGTGCGAATCGGAACGGCAAATTTGTTCGGACAAACAAAACAAACTGTGCCTAATAGCGCGGCTGTTCCCGCGGCCCTGGTGAGAAAACGATTCGGCCGGAAGTACCTAAACGACTTCGCCGGCGGCGGTCGAGAACTTCTTTCCCTCTTTCACCCCCTGTCGCATAGACACACACATACGCGGGCATCTCGCGGGCGCGGGTGGGTGCGGGTGAATACGTGAAAGAAGAGATTTTTTTCTTATATTTGCGTGTTTTACGGCCAAACTTCCTTCACCCTTCTTTCTCGTTCGTTCACTCTCTTTCACCCCGCGACGACCGACTTCGTTCACTTTCACCCCGTTCCTTCACCGTCCTCTTTGGCCATCGCCTGCTCGGTCATTCGGTAACCGCGCTGTGGACGTCCTGCAGTCTCGGCGGAGATGATGTTGAGGTCGCCTTGCTGAACCAACGTGTCAATCAATTGATGAAACACCTTCGCTTCCATCTTCATCCGCTTGAGCAACACACTATGCGGTAGCGTCCGCTCGGGTGCCTTGCGCAGCTTTTCAAGTAGTCGCAGGCATTCACCATGAAACGGGTTCTCGGCCACGTGAGACGCCGCCATAAACAGCATGCGACGCGTTTGGTGCTCGACGACCTCGATGGCCCAGCGGGCTGACTGGGCATCGATGATCGGATCGCGGCAGTTGCGACTGATGGCATGGATCAACGCGAGCTTGCGAGCCTGTTCGCTCACGCGACCCCAAACCGTAGTTCCGACCGAATCATTGTCCTCCTCCGCGGCATCGTACATCTCCTCCGCGTTGACTCGGGCGTCGCTCAGGAGTTGCCTAGCGCTATCGTCATGGGGAACGATCGCCGGCGTTGGGTTCCAATCGACAAGATTGCCGGTGCCGGGACGAAAGTTTTCCCACCAATCGGCAGTTTCGCGAACCGATTCGGGGATTTCTCGGATCTTGGGCTCCTGGCCTTTGCCACGCCGGCCGCACTCGAAGATCAGCATGCGTGCGAAAAGACCATTGGTCAGCATTCGCTCCGAGAGAGCGGCGTAGTAGTGGTTCGGGATCGCAGTGCCGAAGACAACCAGGTTGGGTTGGTTGATAACGCCGGCCGCTTCTTTCCCCGCCTTACGCCTCATGGGATAGACGCTGTTCGCCGACGAGTACATGGTCAGCAGCGTTGACATGATTTGCTCGTGCCGGGCGTCGCGGGACTTGTTGATCGATTGCAGGAGTCCGTCAATTTCGTCGGTTTGAAACAGCATCGACTCGGTCAGGAACAACGAGTCCTGGATGCCTTCGCCTGAGGCAAAGCGTTCCCCGACGCAGTCCGCCATGCCAACTTGTTGGAGGATTTGCATGTTCAGCTTGCGAGGCCAGTCCTTGCCCGCGGCGGAATGAGCGAGTCCGAGCAAATATAGATTCGTCCGGTTGTCCCCGGGATCACGAACGCGTCGGCCCGCAAGAACGGCTTGCAACGATACCGCTCCGCAAAACGCCATCACTGTGTTCGGATAGGGAGCACATTCGAGGCAATGGTCCATGACCTCCGCAATGAAACCAGGGCAACGCAAAAGAGAGTCGGGCAATACACCAGGATCTTCCGGCATCGGCTTTGGAAGATCAGGGTCGACATGGAAGACTTTGGTTGCCGGCTCGGTGTTGAAACCGCTGAGGTCCACCGCGATTCCGGCAGGTTCCAACGGACTATCGTCGCGAAGCCAACCGAACGGACGGTCATGTGGTTTGATAACCGCCTGATTGATTTTGTGCTGCAGTTCACGATCAGACCAAGGCGGATCACAGCGCGGGTTGTACTCGGATTGAAGGATCGCGAGGGCTCGTTCAGGTTCGATTCCGAAGCCATGGACGAGTGCGGTTGCGGCGGAAAAGGTCTGAGAATGTCCGTTGGAGCCAGCGATGGCGGGTGGCATCGCCGCCAGGTAGGCAATGGCTCGCTGTTCCAGGTTGTTGTCGATTGATCGACCGGAGGCTCGCGGACACGGCTCTTGAACGGGTGAAGCAACAACCTGACCACGTTTGACGATGACGGCATCGGCGAGGGCCTTCACGCAAGCGGCCAACATGGGAGCAGGTACGATCGCAGGAAAGGAGTCGAGGGCGTCATAGAGTTCACCATCTGGATGGACACTCGGACCAACCACGGTTTGCGCACCGGTGGACCGGAGCTCGACGATCATTGAGCCGTTACGGTCGGTATGTTTCTCGGTGGTCGCGCCGGCGGCGATGTACCAGCGGTGGGACTGGGGCGAAGACGGCCGGCCGGTGATAGCCGGCGTCGGCGGCAGGTACTGATCGGCCAATTCGATCGCCTCTGGGCAATCGAGATCAACATCAACGAGCCAGCCCGAGGGCTCACCCAAGATCAATCCGATGTTGCAGCCTTCGGGGAAAACTTCAGGCGTCAGACGGAGACTTGTCCAGTCGCGTCGAGCCGGCGACTTGGAGCGTGGGCGCAGCGGAACAGCGAACCATCCACGCTCGCGGTAGTTTGCTACCCACGAGCGCGCGTCCATCGGTTCGGGTTCCACCATCGACATTTACTCCCCCTGCAATTCCCTGAATGACTTCGGCCAACGACTCAGCGGTCGACCGGATCCATGTGTGGAATCTGCAGAACCAGGGTTTCGAACTCGTCGATGGTTTCATTGAGTTCGTTGTCGCCGAATTGCTTCGCGACATCGCGACAGGTCTCAGCGGCTGCGAAGATTTCGTATCGCCAAGTGTTCCATCGATGACGATCTCCGGTCGTCATCGACCAGGCACACTTGGACCAGAGATCCGCCGAAACGGGACACTTGACGGGCAATGTCATGTTGTGATGAAGTCGATGCACGATCAGATCACTCGACTCGTCGGTATCCGTTAGGTCGTACTTCGCAGACTTCGTATCCATGGGAGTGTTCTGGTAACAATCCTCATCATCTTCATCGTAAAAGTCGATGGCAAGACTGCGAAGCTGCTTGCTTGATGGTAGATCGCTGACGATGTGGAGTCCGTCGAAGGGGCCGTCAAATAGCTCGAAGCGTTGTTGCACAAACAATCCTTTTAGTGGCGGGGGAAAGAGTCGGTGCTGGGTGGTGATTTAGAACGGAGCTTCTTCGAGAGCCGTATTCGGAATCTCGGAAAGCTGATGGTGGACGATGCGGTCGTACCGTTGTCCGGAGATCGAGCGGACCGTGATCGACTCGGGTGCCGCGAGTAGTCCGGCATCGGCCAATTCCAGAGCTTCGCCAGCGTCGTCAGGACACGGATCAAGGCAGCGCTGCCGCCACCACGTTTCCGCTTTGCGTCTGGCGAAGCCAGAATGTTCAATACAGATGAATTCGCTTTGCCAATGATCGAGTCCGATCATGTAGTCGACGCGTAAGCAGCGAGGTGCGTCATCCTCGGCCTCGCGCTTGCGATGGACGCGATAAACAACATCGTGGACGTCATAGTCCGTGTCGGTGACTTCGCCGGATAGTACACCAGCTTCACTCGCCTGTGCCTCGTGCGATTCGCGATCAGGTGGAGGAAACGGCTGCCCGCATTCCGGACAGTTTGCATAACCACACGCAACCAACGCGTGGCACTTCTCGCATTCTTTGGCCGGCGGCAATTGACCGGATCGTGATTGCTTTTCTTTGGGTTTGATCTGATCGATCGGTCCATGACGTTCAATGTTTCCGCCGAAGTCCAGGACCAGGCAGTTCTGTTTATCGGCGTGCAATCGAAAGCCGCGTCCGACGCATTGATATAGGAGTCCGGGTGACATGGTTGGACGAAGCATGACCACGCAGTCAACGCGAGGAGCGTCGAAACCCGTGGTCAGTACGTTGACGTTGCAGAGATAGCGCAGCGGTTCTTGACCGAACAAATCGTTGCCAGGGTCGCCACGAAAGCGAGCAAGGATCTCGTCGCGTTCCGCTGCAGGAGTTTGCCCGGTGACGAACCCACACTCAATGCCATGATTTCTCCGCAAGGTTTCAACGATTTGCTGACCGTGTGCGACGCTGGTGGCGAAGATCAACACGGCTCGGCGATCGGCTGTCAGTTCAACGATCTCGGCGCACGCGGCCGATACGAGCGCGGCATCGCCGGCCAGTTGTTCGACCTCTTCATTGACGAACTCGCCAGCCCGCATGTGGACACCCGAGAAGTCCGCACGGTTGACGCCGGCCTTGGAGATCAGCGGGCAGAGGTAGCCATCGCGGATGAGTTCTTTGATTCCGATCTCGAAGCAAACACGGTTGAGAAAGTGATCCGGCGAACAGATCATGCCCGAGTCGAGGCGGAACGGCGTGGCAGTCAGGCCAATGACGCGGACATGGGGATTGATGACTTTGCAGTCGGCCAGGAACTGCCGATACATGCCGTCACCCTTCTTGGAAATCAGATGGGCTTCGTCAACGATAATGAGGTCGAATGGATCGAGATCGCAAGCTCGCTTGTAGATGCTTTGGATGCCAGCGACCAACACTGGCGTATTCGTGTCTCGCTTTTTCAGTCCAGCCGAATAGAGGCCGACCTTGATATCGGGACAAAGCCGGCGAACCTTGTCGGCGTTCTGCTCGAGCAGTTCTTTGACGTGGGCCAAGATCAATACGCGGCCACCCCACTGCCCGACAGCGTCGCTCGCGATTTTCGCCAATACCAGGGATTTGCCGGCGCCAGTCGGCAACACTGCGACCGGGTTGTCATCCCGCTCACGCAGATGGTGGTAGACCGCATCGACCGCGGCTTGTTGGTAGGCACGCAGCTTCATCAGAGCGCCTTTCCGTTGTGGCGTTTTCCGAGCCATTTTGGGACGGCGTTCGGCGACATCTCTGACTGGCCTCGCTTGCAATCACCGCAAATTCGGTTGGCCGGTCCGCTGGATGAGAACGGCTGGTTGCACTGCAGGCAGATTCGTTCGATGTTTGGCTTGGCTTCTTCGGCAAGCGGAATTACCCAGACAAGAGCCTCGCCTTCGAATGGCTTGGGTAGTTCCACGCCTGCCTCAATCTCTGCACGTGTTCGACGTTTCAGCTTTCCTTTCGGTTTGACTTCCGGAAGGATCTTTTCAATCGCCAAACGAAAGATCTGAGTATCGTCCTCATACACGCCGCCCCACTGAAGCGAGTCCAAGAGTGCTTTGAGGACGTTGTCAACGTCGCGGCGGCGTCGGTCGGGTGTGTAGAGCTCGATGTTGACCGACAGCGGACCGGTGAGTGTTTCGATGTCGCGCGTTTGCAAATACTCCATTACTTTCGTGCGATAGTTCCGCCCGCGACGACTAATCAGCACGCGCTGGCCGACGTGTCGCCAGTAGGTGTTGACCGTTGGTGGGAATGGCAACTTGAGTTTGAACATGGTGCGACGCCTTGGGCACGGAAACGAAAACAGCCGACCGGCATTCCGTGCCGGCCGGCTGTTGAACTTGGAAGCGATCAGAGAGAGGCCGCGGCTATCGCTTCCAAGGCGCCTCGGTCGAGGCGGCGGACTGAGGACCAACGCCTACCGGGCTGGCGGTTTCCAGAGTTCCACTACCTGGATCCCGCTTGCTGTAGCCCTTCACCTCGTTTTGCAGCTCACCGGTGTCACTGCGACGCTTGACGCGAACGTGAATAATGCAGGGCAAGTTGTGCAGGTCGGTGGAATCCGTCGGGGCGAGCACACCGACCGCGCGGCAGATCGATGAGAGTTCCCGGCGTGCAATTTCGACTGCTGTTGCGTTCGGATTGTCGAGATTCAATCGCACCCACAATAAACGCCCAGAATGATCACCTTCGATGATCTGGAACGTCAGCTGAAGATACGATCCAGCGCCGGATTTCGTCGGTTTCATTTCGCTGTCGGTGATGACGGCGACGTACTTGCCCACGGGGATCGGTTCGAGATCGTTGGCGGGTTCGACTTCGTTGGCGTCAAAGCCTTGTAGGTTGGCCATGGATGGTTCCTTGGTTGAGTGGAGTGAAAAAGGTCAGTGAAGCGCTGGACGGCTAACTTGCCGACAAAGCAGAAACGAAGGCGGGCCAGGAGAGCGGCAATTCCTCGGCGATGCCGTAGCGGTTCTTGGCAACGCAGCTCGGAGAGCCGTAAGCACGAATGACACGCTCCCCGCCGTCCTTGCCCACGGCGTGGGCGATGGTGCGTTTGCGATTGAAGCCGCCGTCTTCGGTTTGCGTTCGCATCTTGCGAGTTGCAAACAACACAGCGTCGCACCACTCTTTCACCAACGCTGCGGCGTGTTTGTGAAGGCGAGGTGAATAGCGGTCGTAGGGCGACGATTCGGGATCTTCGAATCGCTCAACCTTGGAGTGAGCGATCAACACGACGACCATTCCGCGAGAACGGAGAATGCCAAGCAAATCGAGCACTTCACGCCACAGAGAGAGGGCGTGCATATAACCGCGAGCATAGCCGCCATCGACCTTTTCGATCGATTCGACGCCATACTGCTGACAGAGTTTGTCCCAGACGAGACGCTCCAGCCAATCGAGAGAGTCGATCACAACGGTTTCGTAATCGTGCTTTTGATTGACGAGCGTTTTGAGAGCCGCGATGACGTCGTCGAAATTCACAGCCAAAGGAAATCGATCGCATTCGATCTCATCAAGCCCGTCTTCGGTTTGAATGAAGATGGGCTTGGGAGCCTGGCTGCCGAAAGTCGATTTGCCGATACCTTCGACGCCGTAAAGCAATACGCGCGGCGGCTTGGATTGCCGGCCGGACTGGATGGTTTCAAGTAGGTTGGTCACTGTTTGGTTGACTCCTTGGTTGTTGTTTGACTGGATGGTTAGAGCGACTGGATATGCTCGACGTCGAAGTTGCCGTCGCGATCGCTGGTCACGAGGTAGTGCTTGAAGTCGACTTGCACCACGAACCGCTGACCGGTTCCCAGTTGCTTCCGAAGTGACTTACACGCTTCGGTGAATTCGCGTGAAGCTTCGTTGAAACGGTCGGCCGATCGCAGGTAACGACCAACCGCAAGTGAAATGGCGACGCGACGTTCGATGTCTAAAGACAAGTCAGGCATAGAGGCTCGGTGTTTGAGGTTGTGTGGAGCAAAGAGTTCTGATGGCTTTCCGCTACCTCTAGACCTTCCAACTTTTCAGACCGAAAGACGAAGCGGCGGTCAAAAAACTTCAGACCAGGTACTCGTGCAGACCTCGCTCACGAAACACGACGGCGATCTTGGCCATCCAGTACTTCAGCGTCGAAAGTGGCACGTCCATGATTTGCGAACACTCTCGGAGCGAATGGTCGGTGCGCAGCGTCAGTAGCCGTTGCCAGTGCTCGGGCAGCGTTGCGATAGCCGCAGCCAAGTCGTGGCGCAAATCAACCAACTCCGTGTCCGACAGCTTTGCCGTTTCGATGCGGTTTCGGTTGTCGTCTTCGCTGATGCACTGGATCAACTCGCGACGCTCACCACCGGAGTCCACCATCACGTTCAGCGACGTCACCTCGCGATCATCGCGAATCTTGTGCAATCGATAGGCACGCAGGTTGGTGGCAGCTCGGTTGACGACCATCGTGATGAACGGATTCCGATGGCCAATCGTCGCGTCGTGCGATCGCATCGCCCGATCGAGTTCAGCTTGCAGTTCCTGATGCAGGTCTTCCGCTTCGTGGGGAGCGAATTCCGGGCAGCGCAAAAGACGACCAACGCAGCGGCGAATGACCGTTTGAGCGAATGGGTCTTCGGTAAGCGTCGGGACGGTCGATGTGGTTTGGGGCAGAGGTGGTGTTGAAACAGGCATGTTCACTCCGTCGATGGGCGGTGTTGGAGAAGGCCGTGTCTCGGCAGCGGCCACACCCACCGGCGAAGTTGCACCAAATCGCACTCAGCGATCATTGCGACAGCGTTTCATCCCGAAATTCACAGGCAAAACGCGTTGAAGAAAATGTTGTTGCAGTTGCACCAAATCGCACTATCTGCAACTGCAACAATTGGCTGCCCGGAGATGGGCGGAGCGGAAGGCCGGAATGAGCGGCAGGTTTTTTCAGCCTGCCGGACCAAACGTGTCCATGGCATTGGTCAATCTGGACGGCCAATGTTTATCCAGACCCTCTTCCCGATGGAGCCTCGCTATGCACGCCGAAGTTGAACAACTTTCCGGTACTGAACCCATTGAAACTGAAATGGTTGGACGCCTCGCCCGACTGTTGCTCGATCCGTCACTGGATCGCTGCGACATCGCCGACGGCATCTTGTCCGACATCGATCTGATCCGGTTCCTTTGTGGCTACCAGCAGATCGTGATCGAAAACACAGCGGCGCCCGGCACGAATTGGATGATGGAGCAGCGAGGTTCACACGAACTGAGCTTTGTGGCCCATGCCCTCAATGAACCACGCGAAGAATTCGTTATGCCGCTGCTTTTAGGGTCGCTCTGCGATCACAGCGGTCAGCCATGGTTTCAGTCCTCGGTTTATGAATTCGTGCCGGCCGTCGAAGGCATCAAGACGACCAACATCGGCGGCAAACCGATGTTCAAAGCCAACTTGAACCAAGTACAGCGCCGCAGTCATTCGGCTGCGCAAACGAACCCGGCCTTCAACTGACCGGGGATTGTGTGGCGGTCCGATGTCCACTTCGTTTATCAGCGCTAATTCAAGTTTTTTTCCATGCAAATTACAGGGCCAAAGCGTTTGCTAGCAAAATTTAGCTTGTCGGAATGATCGGCACGACTAGATTAACTATAGCACGAAACGAAGTCTATCAGCGCTAATTCAAGCCGCCACATTCAACCGCCAAGGATGCCGATTCATGAAGCGAGCCAAACCAAGCCGGGGACGTCCACGCCAAACCGAAATCACCGAAGGCCAATCGCGAGCACTCGACGTACTGTCCGCCGCGATCGATCGCCATGGCATCGCACCCACGATGACCGAACTCGGTGACCGGCTTGGCATCAGCGCCGCCAGCGCCCACCAATTGGTTCTGCAATTGGAACGCAAAGGCTATGTCGCTCGCCAGCCCCGCAAGGCTCGCAGCTTGCGGGTGGTTCGTCGGCCAAGTCAGACGCTCGCATCGATGACGAGTGTGCCGATGCTCGGTGTGGTGAAAGCGGGGCCGGCAATGCTCGCCGAGGAGAATTGTTTGGGTGAAGTCATGGTTGCTTCCGACCTGGTCGGTCGCAGCCCATGCTTTGCTTTGACGATCAGCGGTGACAGCATGAAGGACGCGGACATGCGAGACGGTGACATCGTGATCGTTCGACGACAGCAGCTTGCCGAAAACGGCGAGATCGTTGTCGCGTTGATCGATGATGAGGCGACCGTGAAGCGACTCGATTTGAACGACGGAGCGATTCGCTTGTTGCCGGAAAACCGGAAATACAAGCCGATCGAGATTGAGCCCGATAGCGACTTTCGTGTGCTTGGAAAGGTTATTTGTGTCACCAAGAAATCTGAAAGTTAGCTGTCATGCCTCAACCCACTCCGTTATCCACCTTGCTTCGCGTGATTCCCAACGAGCTACTCAAGAAGTGGTTCCATGATCATATTCCTGGACCGTTCGATATCCCGTGGGAGACACTGGGCGAGAACGACATCGAACCGATGATCGTCCATTTGGATGAACTACCGTCGAGCATTCGCAAAGATGCCGAGATTGATCTTCGGACCATTCGTTCGTTCGCCAGTGAAGCGGGAATGCGGGCGATCGAGGATACGGCACGGATGCACGGAGAGCCCGAATTGATGTCGCGCATTCCCGATGGACTCAATCTTAACGGACGTGCGATGTGGGTTCGTCTGCACGAGTGGGAGATACTTCATGCGGCCACCACACTCCTGCATTTGGAAGAAGCGACATTCTGGAGGAAAAGAAATGGAGTGCCGTCCAATGTCGAAATCGCAGGCGATGCAGACGAGCAACTTGGTAACGCGGTGTCCAACATGTTACGTGAGGAAGGAAGAGGCCAACACGTCACCGTTGAGCGACTGGAAAACAACGGCATCGTCTACTTCATCGTCCACCCCGATGACTTCGTTCGCAGTGACAACACTCACGACGACCAGGGCCGCTTGGCGACCGTGTCGATTCGGCCGACCCTGGACATCATCTTCGCCTACGACCGTCATGCCGGATCATTTGAACTCTGTGCGAGCCTACCAAAGACTCACAAGGAGCGACTCGAGCCGATCTTCTCGCGTGCAGTGCTTGGTTGGCAATTACCGCCCTACGAGGACGAGAGCGGTTACTACATCGATCACTTGAAAGATCCGACCACACAACTGCCGACCGATCCGGCAGATCAAATCCGAGTCCGCATCGAAGAAATCAAGATGTTCAATCCATCGACTCGTCGTCGGATCTCAACGGACATCAACAAACACGACGAAACCGATACGATTCACCGGGCGATCAGCGAAGAGCTTCGTTCTTTGCATGACGTGCTGGCAAATTTCAGCGTCAATTCCGTTGGCATCCGATTTGTGTTCCCGGCCACACGGTATGCCCGAGCCGGCGGCCGGATCATTCGTATCACTCCCGGCAGTTGCAACCTGCGGAGCCTGACGCCGGACCGTGCCGAGATTGTCCAGAAGCACCTTCGTATGTGGGGAGTCGACGATGCGCCGACGGACGAGCCCAATCTGGTCTCGGTGGGAGCTTAGCCCGCCGGCGTTCACCATTCGTGACGCCAAACTATTTCATCAAGACCATTTCGCTGCCTTTCGTCGCCATCGCTTGATCAAACCGACCACGCCGGCGACCGAACAGCAGTGCAACGACTGTGGCGAGCACCAGCCGGTCATTTATTCAACGGATCGTGAAGGCAGCCGGCATGGCTTTATCGTTTGCGAACGCTGTGGTCCGGCGGAGGTTTCAACCGCATCCCTAGACCAATTCGCGTTCGATACCGAGCGGCTACTGGAACATCTCTTTGCCGATACCCGACTGGCGATCAAACCGATCGACGCTGATCTCTGGTGGCAAATCGGCAGACGAACCTTTGAAGGGCAAAGTCGCGAGTTGCTATTTCTGCGTTGCTTGCGTGTAAAGAACGAAACAAGCATCGTCGAACAGCTTGGTCGCCGAAAACGATCACTGGTTTTCATGTCGCTAGCCAGCTCTGCCGCGAGACTGGACATGATGGTTTCCAACTTGGTCATCGGGATTCAGGACGTCGTCGAATTTTCGGAAGACGGCTTGCGAATCGACTGGGAGGCCGTCGAAGATCGCCTGATTGAATCGAGTGAATCCGATGCTCAAAAGCCCAAGCCGCAACCACGTCGATCATCACGGACTGCAAAGATCGAACTGTTGGTTCAAGAGTTGACGCAGCATTTGCGAAGTGCTGCGGAGCATGCTCACGCATCAGGAGAACTTCTGCCTCGTCCGACGCAACAAGAGCTCGGGCGACGGACCGGAATCTCGAAGTCCGATGTCAGTCGCTGCATCAAAGACGCGTCTGCCAATCAGCTGCGATTGCTTTGGCAGACGGCGGATGATCTGGATGCCGTTTTGCGGTTGCAGCGTAGACAACTTCGCTAATTCTTTTCTTTCAATTGGCTCCGACTTTCAGATCTAGAACTTGGAAGGTCTGGGGATAGAGCGGTCTGTTAACCGCATGTCCCCATTTCTCACTTCTAGGTTCTGCCAGTGCGAAACACCGATCCGAAATCTGCCTCCGATGAAACACGATTGAGGCGTCGCGAAATCGTCGACCTGCTGACTCGTGCCATCGTTCGTCACCATCGAGTTACCGCAATTTCCGGGAACTCCGAAGAATCTGACCGCGATGTCCAAGCCGATGGCTTGATCGAACCCGAAAACGATCGCTCTCTGTGACTCCGCCACGGTAAACACACCCGGCACTTCCCTATTTCGAGTCATGGAGAGCAACATGAGAAACCCATTGGGCCATGAATTGGCCGCGCTACGCCGCATGTCGGTTGGCACCCTTCAAGCCAAGTACTTCGAGGTCTTCGGCGAATCAACGACCGGTCGCAATAAAGCGTGGCTTCAGAAGCGAATCGCATGGCGAATGCAAGCCAATGCGTTCGGTGGCCTGAGTGATCGGGCCATCCAGCGAGCCAGTGAGCTCGCCAACGAATCGGATCTTCGCGTGACTGCACCGCGCGAGCCCTCACGCATGCCACCGCCCCCGCCGGTGAACCGCGAACTTCCACCCAAGGATGAACGGTTGCCGCCCGTCGGCGATTGTCTGGTTCGTGATTACAAGGGCCGGGAATGCGTCGTCACCATCATGCCCGATGGTTTCGATTTTGAGGGCGAGCACTACAAGACACTTTCGGCGGTCGCCAAAGCGATTACGGGCCAGCACTGGAACGGCTTTCGCTTCTTCAAGGTTCACAAGCAGGAGTCAGCATGAATCGCGAGCAAATGAAACAACCCATTCGGTGTGCGATCTACACTCGCAAATCAACCGAAGAAGGTCTCGACCAAGAGTTCAATAGCCTCGATGCGCAGCGTGACGCCGGCGAAGCATTCATCACCAGCCAGCGAAGCGAAGGCTGGGCTTGCCTCGACGAGCGATACGACGACGGCGGTTTTTCAGGGGGGAATCTCGAGCGTCCCGCGATGAAACGTCTCATGGCCGATATCGAGGCCGGCAGAATCGACTGTGTCGTTGTCTACAAGGTTGACCGACTTAGTCGCAGCCTACTCGACTTCTCTCGGGTGATGGAAACATTCGAGAAACACAACGTGGCCTTCGTCTCCGTCACCCAGCAGTTCAATACCGCCAGCTCCATGGGCCGGTTGATCCTCAATGTGCTACTTTCATTTGCCCAGTTCGAACGCGAGATGATCAGCGAACGCACCCGAGACAAGATCGCGGCGACCCGGCGCAAAGGCAAATGGTGCGGTGGCGTTCCGGTCTTTGGCTTTACGATCGAAGAAACCAAGCTCGTGGTCGTACCCCACGAAGCCGAGCGCGTCCGACAGATCTTTGATCTCTACCGTCGAACGCATTCTCTGCTCGAAACGGCCAAGGAAGCCAATCGCCGTGGCTGGCGGACCAAGCAGTGGACGACCAAGAAGGGATCAACTCGCGGTGGTCTTCCGTATGACAAGAACCGGATCTACCAGATGCTGACCAACGTCACCTACATCGGCAAGCTGACGTACAAGGACGAGATCCATGAAGGCCAGCATCAGGCCATCGTTGATCCTGAGGTTTTCAAAGAAGTCGGAGAGTCGCTGAGAAAGAACGGCCGCATCGGCATGATACGAGCGTCGACAAGCTTCGACGGAATGCTGCGAGGCATCCTTCGGTGTGCAAAATGCAATCGAGCCATGCGGCACACTTCCTCTGGCCGGGGAACGAAGAGGTATCGTTACTACGTTTGCGGCAAAGCGGAAAAACAAGGCTATGAATCTTGTCCATCGCCTTCGATTCCCGCAAGGCAGATTGAGGGGTTTGTCGTCGACGAACTGCGCGTGTTCGCAAGTGACGATCAGCTCATTCGTGATATCTACGAACGCTGTCATGAGCAGAACCGCGAGGACGTCGATTCGCAAAAACGTGAAGCGGATTCGATCGCGAAGTTTCTCAAAGAGGACCACGCCGAGATGACTCACCTTGTCGCAACGGCCGCTAGCGCTGACTTGATTGAAGCAACGCAATCACGCATTGATAAAAGCGAAACACGATTGAAAGAGCTACGTGAAGCAATCGACAACCATCGGCCGATTCGCGTCAGCCATGCATCGATTCGCAGGACCCTCGGTGAACTCGACAAAGCCTGGGACACGATCCCACCGCGAGAACGTTGCCGACTGATGGAATTGTTGATCGAACGGATCGACTACGACGGCGTTGAGGGCACGCTTGATATCACCTTCCAGCCCGCCGGACTCGCGTCACTCGGCCAGGACGGCAACTTTGCCCGCCACATTACGGAGACATTGAATTGAGCGACCTATCGAACAACTCAAACGAAACACCGCCACGCACGTCGGCGATACGCCGCACGTTTCACGTTGCCCGCGTAGATCGCGGCGCCCGCGAGGTGCGCGGCGGTACGGCCCCACCGCGGCCCAGAACGGGCCAACTGCCAAGACTGTCCCGGCTGATGGCACTCGCCATCCATTTCGACAACGCTTTGGCATCGGGCCGCCTCCGATCACAAGCCGACTTGGCGCAGGCCGGCCAAGTCACACGAGCTCGGCTCAGCCAGATCATGAACCTCTGCAACCTTGCCCCCGATCTTCAAGAAGAGCTGCTCTTCCTAAAGCCCTATTTCAACGGCCGAGCGCCCATCACCGAGCGTCAAATCCGCCCGATCGCCGCCGAACCCAACTGGGACAAACAGCGGCGACGATACCGCAAGCTTACCGATTCTGCCGGTCGCAGCGATCGCGGTTAGCTTGAAGGTCCGATAACCTCAACTATGTCGCGAAGTGTTTCACGTTGTGACGATTGTGCGGGTGCGGCTTTGCCGCCGGTAGTGTCCGTCAAGTTTCGCACATTTGGATATTCCATCCCTGACTCTGGAACGATTCTCGCGGTCGTTATATCTTCGAGCATCCGAACTCGTTGTCGGGATCAAGCCACGGAACTCCTGTTCCCCACACCAGAGAATCCCATTGATGGTTGTCGGTGATCGTTCCAGGGGCGTCTGGGCTTCCCCAGCCACCACTCGCTATTGACAGAATTTAAACCAGCCGCTGGCACCTCATATCTACGTCCTAGCTCGCCGGCTTCAGATAACCATGCATTCCGAGCCAACGAACATAGGCATCGAACCAGCCGGTGCTGGTAGTGGATTTCTGGTACATGCCAAAGCCGTGTCCACCTTGTTCGTAGTAATGCAATTCAACAGGGCGATTTGCTTTACGCCAGCTCTCAATCAGACCAAAGCCAACAGGGAAAAGTGGGTCATCGGCTGCGATAGCAACGAATAGGGGCGGTGCGTCGGCGGGAACGTCAACCGCATTCAGTCCGCCATAGATGCTGGCGATGAATGCGGGTTTGCTTTCCCCTCCGCTCAGCGTTGTTGTCATGGTGAGCATCGCGCCAGCAGAGAATCCGATCATGCCGATGCGGTCTGGATCCACGTGCCATTTCTCGGAATTCTCGCGGATGAGCGCGAAAGCGGCGTTCGCGTCGGCAACCTGCGGTGCAATACGAGCGGTCATCTCTGCCGGTGTAGGACGCCCCGAACGCGGCCCACCCCTGGGCCGGGGTCTAGTAGGATTTGCGAACTCATTGAGATCGGCCGCAGTCTGATTAAGACGATACTTGAGCACAAAAGCCGCTACACCTTTGGCGGCAAGCGCCTCGGCGACTTGCCAACCTTCATTTTCCATCGACAACGTTCTGAAACCTCCTCCTGGTGCAACAATCACAGCTGCCCCGCTCGCTTTCGCAGGATCAGGTAGAAAGGGAGTCAACGTTGCCACAGTAACGTTGCGTGCGAACTTGCTTCCGTACTGACTGTGCCAGGACTCGGGCGTTTCGGCGTCAGGCAATGGACCTGTTCCCAACTCGATGGCGTTGGGCTGTGCGGGGGTTTCGATCGACGTCATGGCGTCTCTTGGAGCGCTTTGGTTCGGTGCATTTGCACTTGCAGCTTGCTGAGCAATTGCTGGCGTAAGCATCGAGAGACAGCAGGCTGACGATAAACCCACACAGAAAAACGTCCTCCTGGCCTCTTGAAACAAGCGGGTGACTACATTTCTTAGATTTCGATTTTTCACAGATGACTCCAGTACGAAATGGTTTATTCGAGGGAATTCCAATGTCGGATCTAGGACCACAATTGATTGTGGCGTATAGGGTAAGTCGATCCGTCTAGCAGATTCTGCAGATGCGGCTTGCCGCCTGAGCAGTAATGAAGCAGGCCCAGATTCCCGCTCATAACGCTCATGATCATTCAGATCGATGCCGGCTACTGTTCCAGGTTCTTCGTGTCGATCGTCCAATCCGGATCGCGTTTCAATTGACTATCGTCGCCAACGAACATCTTGGCGGAAGCCTTATCGTCTTTGAGCTGCCAGTTGAGCCAAGCGAGGGCAACGGAGGAGTATTCGCCACCGTGCGGCCGACGGTAGGTTCCTCCGTGCCCGACGTCTAAGTTGGTCATCACGATGGGCACATGGTCGACTCGGGAGAAATCGTCCATCGCGTTGTTGTAGGCGATGTCGGAAGGGCCGCCCATAATGTAGAGGACGGGACCGTGAAACTTTTTGAGGTCTTCCTTAGTCAGGTTCGGCATCGCTGCCATCGGTGAGCGAGAGGGTAATACGCCACTGTTGCAAACAACCGTAGTTGTGACTCGGGGATCGTCCGAGATTTCGATGGCTTGCAGTCCACCACACGACATTCCCATCGCGGCGACTTTGGTCGTATCAATCTTTCCGCAGTAGATGCTGTTTTCATCGGCGTTCTGTGCGATGATCCATTCCAAGGCAGCAACCAATTGAGAAGAATTCGTCCGCTGACGAGATGTCTCGTTTCGCTGTTGCAACTGATCCAGCGGTCCAATGCCGAGAATAATGAATCCGTGCGATGCAATCTCGTTGAGAAAGTTCTTGTGTTCCTCCGTCGTGTTCGCACACGCTCCATTTCCCCATAGAAGTACCGGCAGCTTCTTTTCGCTCCCAAAAGCAGACAAATCCTCCGGGCGATAAACCGTCATTCCCGCAAGGGTTGGTGCTTCAGTTACGATCGCTGAATAATCACCCTGACCACCGTCTTCAATCTTCACGTTCTTTGGCGGTTCGGGGGCTCTCTTGGCAGCATCGTCATCGCTATCTGCCACCGCCACAATACTGGCATACGCTGGCTTGACGTTGTTGTTGCCGTCAAAAAGAAGAGGATGTTGCCCCCACCTCCAGGTTCGTCGATCGTTCAGGCCCCAAAACGTAACGCGTTCGATGACGTCTTCATGCTTCTTGAAGATAGCGAACAGCCTTGCGTAGTCGCCGGCCTGAGCGTTCAGATCGTCAACGGTAGGGGGAGCACTGTTTCGAAACCGTTGTCTTCCGAATTGCCCGCCGGATTCACCACGGATTGTAACGTCGAGTTCCGTGATACTGACTTTCAGTCCCAGCGATGCATAGTCGGTGATCGCCTTTTCGATGTCTTCGAAAGGAACTCGCCCGCTTCGCCAATGCCCTTGGATGCCGACGGCATCGATGGGAGCACCCTCGGCAAGCAGTCGTTTGAGAAGCACCATCGAACTCGCATGCTTGGGTCCCGATTCGATGTTGTAGTCGTTGTAGTAGAGCACCGCATCGGGATCTGCCTGCCGAGCAAACTTGAATGCCAATGTGAGAAACTCGGGACCAAGGGTTTGCAACCAAGTCGAGTTGCGTAGATTTTCCGTCTTCGCGGTTTCAGAGTTCCCACCATCGTTGATGGCTTCATTGACCACATCCCAGCTCTGCAACTTCCCTTTGTACCGACCCGCAAGCGTTTCAATATGTTGTTTCATTCGCCGCTCGACCGTCTCGGGATCGCGCCCCTCGAAGAACCAATTGGGCGTCTGTGCATGCCAAACCAAGGTATGGCCGTGGATGGTCATGTCGTTCTTGTCGGCCCATTCCACCAAAGCATCGGTCCGCTCAAAATCCCAACGTTCTTCGGCCGGGTGAACTCGCTCGGGCTTCATGCAGTTTTCGGGAGTGATTGCCGCAAAATGCTCTGCGGCTAGTTTTAACTCCTCCTCTGAATAACGCGAAGGAAGATCACCGGCCATGCCGACCAAGAATGAATCCTCAAACGCGTCTTTGATGAGTCGATCGATTTTGACTTCGACCACCGGAGTAGGATCTTCCTTTGGTGGTGGCTTGGGAAGCTCACGCGTGGCAAGCGACTCTTGGCCGCCCCGTTCTCCAAACGACCTCGTTATCGCGAGATCCTTTCCTTTGCGTTCGCCGCTGAACTCGATGCGAAACTCTCGGTCTCCGAACTGACGGACCTCCGCAAAGCTGAGTGACTCGTTGTCGACCTTCACATCCACGAACTCGACTTTCCGCTCCTCGTCGCGAGCATCTATTTCCGCGTGCGCTGTTGCATCGCCGGCGTCATTAATCGCAATATGGAGGTGGTAAGTCTGCAATCCGAAGGGGGAATCGAATTGGCAATGCCATGTGCCTGTCAAACTCTCGGAGCTTTGCTTTGCCGAAGTATTCTCTTGGCCAAGCGTGAATGCGGCGGACAACGCGATGCAGCAGAAGCAAGCGATCGATTGGAATGACATACGGCGATATCCGATGTGGTTTTGGAAGTTACAGTGATCAATTGCCGCAATGGCTTATTCGGCAACTGAGCTCTCTGAAGCCAACAGTGAGAGCATTGCAGCAGCATATCTCTTACCAAACTCGCGAGAGCCTTCTGGGTTAAAATGGAGTTTGTCGTCGGTCGGCAAACCTGCTGACGATATCACCCGAGCACCCGATATCGATTCCGGTAGGGTCGCAATGATCGTGTTGTGACTTGCACATCGGCCTCCCTGATCAGCGTGTACCATCTCTCCGGCCAACAGTGGCACCTCGTTTGGATCTAAATCGAGGTCCTTCATCAAGTCGTCATAGACGGACTTGACTTTCTTGGGCCACTCTTTATCCCCGGTATTGGATTCGCCCTGATGGAGAAGAATTCCTTTGATGACGCCGTGTTTCTTCGCCTCTCTAGCCATGTCGACAAGGTACTGATAAGGATTTTCGTCGTAGGCTTTGACGAGGTTTTTCAACCAGTCTCTCTCGCCGTCGATATAGGACTGAAACGAATCCTTCTGATACAGTTCGATTTTGCATCCGGGCACACAAACCTTGATGATTCCAACGCGGACATCTTCTGGAAGCGAACGAACCATCGTTTTCCCGAAGGAATCGACCATGCAAATGCCTCGCCCTCGCGCGGCCAGCGGTGGGACGGCGTGGTACCAGTTTCCTTTCTGCCAGCCCCTTTGTTCATTGTCAAAGTCGGCCATCACCAGCAGACGCTCGGGTACGTCACGGTCAGCGTCATTCATCCGCCCGCCGCTATCCATGTTGGATTGGCCGAAGCAGAGATAAATGTGGAAGTTTGGGTCGACCGAGTCGGTCATTGCGACTGCCTGTTGTCGCTGAGCATCCGCCCCACGCTGCACTGATTCCTTCGCGTTTTCAGTCACCAGGTCGTCAACGGATTTCGACTTCTTCGCTGTTGCCTTTTCCGTTGCGAAGTCGCCTACCTTTCGCGAAAACAGGATCGTGTCGCCGTCGATCTGCCCCTCGTATTCAATGCGAATTTCGTTTCCACCAAAACTTAGGTTTTCGACGAACGAAATGGTATCGCCGGTCCGTTTGACCTGCTCAAAGGTAACGTCGCGTGAGCGACCATTGACTTCAGCTCTCGCCGTTGCGGAGAGTTCGCCGCTTTCCTTACCAAAGGCCATTGCATAACTTTGGACGCCAATTTGAGTATCAAAGTCGACCTTCCAGCTGCCTAATAGGCTGTCTTTAGGCTGAAACAACAGAGGGGCGAATTCCTTCAAGCTGCGTCGCCAAGTCTGCCATTCGTGGGCGGTTTCGGGAGACAGGTAGTAGTGGGCATCGATTCCCATCTCTTTTAATTGCTTCACGGAGTCAGCCGGGTTGCCTCCCCGACGAGTTCGACCGCCTCCAACCTCTTTGCTTCCGTAGCTAACGAACACGAGTTCAACTTTGTCTTTGAACCCTTCCGTGTTCTCGAGATCCTCTTTTCCAATCGTGGCTCCACTGAAGAGGCCGATGTGTGAAAACTTGTCAAGGTTGCGTAGCGTGATTGACTTCGTTTCCATGCTACCCATCGACAGTCCAGCCATGGCACGATTCGGTTGATCGGTCAAAGTGCGGAAGTTCTGGTCGATATGGGGAACGAGTTCATCAACGAGGACCGTTTCAAAGTCCTTGATATCGAAGTTCCGAAGCCCGCCCATGCGGACTTCGTTGGTCATGCCATAGGTCATGACGATGATGAAGGGCTTCGTCTTTCCTTCCGCGATCAAATTGTCCATGATCAGACCCGCGTGGCCCTGGACGCTCCAGCCGTATTCGTTTTCGCCCCAACCGTGCTGCAAGTACAGCACTGGGTAGCGTTCTTCTTGGTTGCTGTCGTATCCCGGTGGTGTGTAGACGAAAGCTCGCCGCTCGGAATCCGTGCTATCTGAATGAAAGTAGATCTCGCGAACTTGGCCGTGGGGAACGTTTTTCAGTGCATAGAAATCACGATCGTGGGCGGGTATTTCAATTCCGCTCCCCCAACGCATTGCTCCGAAATAGTATTTGCTGTTGGGATCCGGAACGTGGGCACCGTCGATGATCAATTCATAGTAGTGGAAGCCTTCGTCAAGAGGTCGTGAGTAGCCGACCCATGCTCCATCTTCACCTTTTACGAACTCGGTGCTGTCGCGAAATGTCGTTGCCACGCTATTCGCTTCCGGCGCGACGACTCGAAACTTGATTCGGCCTTGGGAATTGACCTGCGGGTAGTCCTTTCCAGCTTGGTTAGTGGGTGCCGGCTTGAAATCGTCTTTGATACCTTCAGGAACATTGCTTCCAGCAGCCGCGTTCTCATTTCCATTCGCAGAAGGCTGTTCATTCGAATTCGTGGTCGTGTCTTCCTGCGGCACTGAGGCCTTCGATGTTTCCTGAAATACCAATTGAGCAAAATAATACAGATTGTTTCGCCAGTGGGTCGGATCGTGTCCGTGCGAGTCGACGTTCCAGATGTGTGGAATGTCGTTCTCATTCAAATAACGCTGCAGACGTTGACTGATTCGGATCAATCCGTCTTTGTTTCCACATGACAAGTAGAGCAGCTCAAGTTGTTCCTTCGTCTTTTTTGGATCGGGGACCAATTCCTCTGGAGCCTTGGTATTGGGTGCGGACGAAAATCCGCCGACCCAGGCAAACGTGTCCAGGTTGGTCAGTCCGAAGTTCAGTGACTGGCCACCGCCCATCGACAAGCCGGCCAGGGCTCGATGTTCTCGATCGGCGTGAACGGAATAACGCGACTCGATGGTGGGAATGACGTCATCGAGCAAGTCTTTCTCAAAAACGGCAAATGCTGGAGCACTCGCCATCACATTGCCTTCGGCGCGATCATTCTTTTGCGCGCGGCCGTTCGGCATCACCACAATCATCGGAACCGCTTTGCCATCCGCGATCAGGTTGTCAAACAACACATCAGGTGTCGCAAAACGCTGCCACTCGGTTTCGTCGCCGCCAATGCCGTGCAACAAATACAAGACAGGGAACTTCTTCTCGCTCGAGTACCCCGGGGGCGTGTAAACGTTCATCTTGCGATTCGTGCCGACCGTCTTCGACTCATAGTCGATCATCTCCAACTTGCCGTGCGGAATGTCTTCCCGCTTTGCAACGATGCTATCTGCAGGATCGGGATAAGTTTGCTTGTCGTCGGGACCAAGTTCGATCGGGCCGCCGAATCCGCCTCCGCGACGACCCTGGCGAGGACGTTCCGGGTTTTGCTCCTGTGCTTGGGCAACGGCACTGGCAAGCTGTAGCATGCCGAGCAGGACTAGAACAACTAATTTTCTCATGAGAGGGTCTCGATACAGAAGAAGATGAGAAGGAACGTCAACGAATCACCGTCGGGTCTAGTGACCTTCACCTGCAAACTCGACGGTAACCGCAAACACGAGCGGAAGCGAAAAGTCACCTCCTTTCAAGAATTCGATTTTCGTAAGTGCTTTGTCAGCTTCGGCAGGAATCTTCAAGTAGCGGATTTGCTTGCCGCCGGCTTCAATCGCCTTCTTCGATTCCGGCACATCCTCGCCCGCTTGGTAAGTCACGATGTGCTTGCCGTTGACCAGTTCAAAGTCACTTTTGCTTCCGTCAGCGTAATGACGACGGACGATCATGCTGGTCGTTTCGTCCTTGAAACGCGGGTAGGCAGCCCAGGCGACGCCCCCCAACATGTGAATCGTTTTCACGTTTCCAGCGCAGTCGAGGCTAGCCGATTCTGGCAACGTGCTTGGGAATCGCGATGATTGACGTTGCAAACCGATGATGTTGGCGATCCGATCTCCCTGGGGATCGACCAATTCGAACGGAACGCCTTCGACCTCCACACGCCCGTAGGAATCGAGTACAAACTCGTCTCCAGGTCGTCCGCGGAATCCGGGGAGGCCTTTTTTGCTGTTGATGGTCGCAGAGCTAGAGATGTTCAGCGGCGCGTACTTGCCACGTTTGGCGAGAAACGAAAGCAGATCCGCCATTTCAGTTTTACTGATCGAGCTTTCAAAACCCTCTGGCATCAATGACTTGTGCGACGAAGTCAATTGCTCGATGTCTTCGCGAAGGACCAGCTTTTCTTTGCCTTGCGTGTCGATGATGCGTAGCGAGTTTGCCGACTCGCCGGCTAGCATTCCGGAGAGCACATTTCCGTCGACGGTCAAAATCTGGTACGTGCGGAAGTTGCTTTCGACGCTTCGCGATGGATCGAGGACGTTCATCAAGATTTCTTCTTTGGGATGAACCGCCATGCCCGTCAAGTTAGGACCGATTTCTTGTCCGATTTCGCCATGGATGTGGCAAGCCGAGCAATGTTTCTTGAACATTGCCAGGCCGTTCGTCACATCGCCTTCCACGGCAGCGACCGGTAACCATTGATCGACCAATGCTTGGCGATTAGATGTTACCATCGCACCTCGCGTTTCCATCAACTCCTTCGCTCGCGATGCTATCGATGAGGTGGGGTGGTTCAGTAAGGCTTGGCGTTGATCGAGCTGAAGATCATTGAATTGCACTTGTCCATCTGCAATGGCGTCCAGCAAATCTTCAGTGCCGTCGGCTCGGGATAAAAGCAACGTCAGAACTTGGCTACCGAGTTTTGGCCCCAGCGAGGTTTTCATGTCCAACAACGTTTCGGAAAGACCATTCACGCGCGCGGCCTGCAGTGAGTTCAGTGCCGCGATCCCAGTTTCTGGAGCCAGTTGCGGTGTAAAGAACGCTTCGACCGCGTCGAGAATCTTTGGACTCATTGGTGCAAGGCGAATCGCTTGATCCCAAGCACTCAGACGTTTCTCTGAATCGGCATCCGCGTCCAAAGCGGTTGTCAGCAGTTCGTTCTGTATTTCACTGACAATCTCGTTTAGGTTCGTGATCGACCACTTGTCGGCTACCGCCAGGATCGCGGCTTTGCTTTCGACGGAAGTGTCGTTGGCCAAGAACCGGTCACGAACAATTTTCTGCGATGACTCGGGAAGATTAAGAACCAGATCTCGCGGCCAACCCTTTGCTAAGCCTTCCCAGACCGTGACGGCGACTGGCGAATCGGGCGAGATTTCAAGCAGCTCGCTGATTTGCTCAGCTGTGGGATTGCTCCGCGCGAGGTGCTCCGCCAGAACGGCAATCCGTTGATTGAGCGAATTCGCCGCGGACGGACTCATCTTGCCGAGCGCCACGATCGTCGCAGCAGGATCGGTCGAAGCAGCGGAAGTCCATGCGTCCAATAAAACACGATCGTCTCCAATCGAAGGTACTAAGCCAGCAAGCTCGTCGCCGCTGATCGCAGCGTTCGCTTTTCCTTCTGCAACACGCAGCAACAAGGTCAACCGCACCTTAGGGTCGACATCGTTTTGCAGACCCGCTTCAATCGCCTTGGCGATCTGCTCGCTACCGCAACTCGCGATTGCCGCGTTGCGCACTGGGCTGGATACATGACCGAAACCGGCGGCACACGCCTTTGCAAGTGCAGCGACTGCTGATTCGTTACCCGTTTCCGACATGCCTGCAAGCGTCCAAATCGCATGCATCGCGGCTGGGTTTAATCCGATCTCGTCGACTTGATCATTGTCGACCAATGAAACGAGAGCACTGAGCGTCGCATCGTCAGCCGCCCCACGTTCCACCAAAAGACGATGTGCCGTTCGACGCCAAAAGAAATTGTCATTACTGAGTGCCGTAACCAACTCGGCGTTCTCTGCATCAGCGAGTTGTAACGTTCGCGTCGCAGAGCCGCTGCCTGCCTCGTCGGTCACCAATCGATAGACTCGGGCAAAACGTTTGTCTCGCAGATCACTTTCATAAGCAGCCCCTTTGCCGGTTTGGAAACCGTTGGGCGTTGGGTTGTGCTGAACAATGTAGTTGTACCAGTCCAAGACCCATACGTTGCCGTCGGGACCGACCTCCGACATGATCGGAGCTGACCAGTCATCGATGCTGGCAACTGTGTTGAACGCGTTTCGACTTCGATAGCTTGCACCGTCCTTCTCCAGCACGAAAGAACCAACGAGGTGCCCCGTCGGACCGCAGACCATTTGAATTCGGTTCCACCAAGTCGGTGGATAGTTGCGAGCGGTGTAGATTGCTGAGCCGCAACCGGCTGTAAATCCGCCGTGCCAGTCCACCTGACGGATGCGATCATCGATCGGATCGAACCGATGCGACTGGGCAATATTTTGAAGAGTCTCGGGCGACCAGCCGGCGACTTGATCGTAATACCGATTGGGAATCGGCATGTGAACGCTCGGGCAACCGTTGGCAGTTGAACCAAAGACATAGCCTTCCTCGCTGAAACCCAGCCCCCAGGTGTTGTTGTTCGTGCCTCTCATGAACTCCAATGCATCGACACGGATTGTGTGCTGATCGAAGTCGCTTGATTGGCTGTCTGCGACTTTGCCCGTTTCCGCGTCGATCGCATAGGCTGGCGCTGTCTCATCCGAGGCACCCGCCTTGACCTTGAATCGCCAAAACCCTTGGCGAAAACGCATTTGCGGTTCGCCGTTGATTACGGGCTGGGAATTGTTGTAGCCCTGCATGCCCCAGATCCAATTGTCGGGGCCATACTGAAAATTGCTGACGCCGCCGTGCGTGTCGCCCAGCGCCCAGCCGGTAATCAGCGACTGTCGAAAATCGGCCTTGTCGTCGCCATCGATGTCCTTCAAATAGATCGTCTCTTCGCCGTCCTGGACGATCACGCCACCCCGGTAGCAAACCAGTGTCGATGGAATGCTTAGATTTTCTGCAAAGACCGTGAACTTGTCGGCCTGGCCATCGTTGTCAGTATCTTCGCAAATCTTGATGCGGTCGCGGCCGACGGCTGATTTTTCCTTGAGTTCATTGGGGTAGTCCACAGTTTCGCAAACCCACAAACGCCCGTCCTCGTCCCAGTTCATTGCGATCGGCTTACCATTTAGCCCCGCGGTCTTGTCGTTTTGCTGGGGAGAGCCGGGCCAGTTGTCGGTCGACTCCTTGGCCCAGATCGCGAGTTGCGTTCCTTCCGGAGTCGCGAACGCTTTGATGGACTTTTCCGCTGGCAGAGGGTCTTGCATCTTCGAGAACGGTTCGGCTTGCGTTCCCCACTGAGCACCTGGCGTGTAGTTGGGGATCTTCGCCCCCACGTATGTCGTTGCAAATTCTTCATCGTCGACCGAAGGCGGATTCATCTCCGGCGCAGAAAAGGGACGATTCGCAGCGATGACCGCTTCCGCTTTGGGATCTGCAGGCCTGCCGCTGTCGGCCGAAGCTGCGGTGAGCGTCTGACCACAGGCCCACAAAACACCGCGTGCGAGCAGCTTTTGAAAATCATTGTTGGACCACGTCCGATGATCGTGTCCCCACGCGGTATAGAAAACGCGACCTTGTCCGCTCGTCCGGATCCATGTGTAGGGTTCACCATCGGGATTGCTCACGGGGCCGGATTCGTCGCTCCGTGTCTCAAGTACTGTCATGTCCGGGTTGAGCTTGCTGTGGCGGTAGCTTTCGTCCATCGACCGAACCGGGTTCAGCCCCCGCATGATCTCATGATCGGAAGCCACGATCTCGGTTTCAAAGCGAGTGAACCCGTGACTTCGAAACTGACCGCCAACTAATTCGATGTACTTATCAGAATTGAGAAAACAGAACGACGCGCAGTGAACGGGAATCAGGCCTCCACCACTTTGAACATAGTTCAGCAGAGCCGACTCGGCGTCCGGTGTGATTTGCTCAATGTTTGCGAAGATCATCAGCCCTTCATATTTAGCGAGATGATCTTCGTTAAGGTCGCTCAGCTTTTCCGTGTAAACAAGTTCGATCCCTTGCTCTCGGAGCGGCCCTGCCAAATGCCGATAGAATTCGGATGGCCTATGGAATCCTCTGTCGCCAAGCATCAATACCGAGACTTGCGATTCCTGAGCCGATGCGAAGCCGCAGGCGAGAAAGATAAGGACGAGCAGATTTGCAGTTGCAACGTGTTTTGATAGAGCAGTCATCTTGTTTCTGGTAGGCCTATTTGGTTGACGGTGCAAACTCCACCGCTCGATGTTCATCTAAGCAGATAGAGCTGGATTCTCGGTGGACAACATGCCGCCGTCAGGATCAATAGTGGGACGAGATATCGCGAATGATGGAGTGGCGGTACTGTGCGTTATAGCCACATTGAGCTCAATGGAAATGAGGAATTGCGCACCTGCACGGAGATATTTCACAAGTTCGCAGCAGATCCGCTCGGCAGATAACCGTGCGTACACGCATAAACCCCAGGCCGGTCTGAAAGTTCTGCAAATCGGTGAGCCAACTCGTTATTTTCACGGATATTTCGATTCCATTGGGGGAATTCAACGAAACGACAAGCTCAAATACCCCACGCCCTAATGGGCGTTTGATTTTCATTGCGCGACAGCAGTGGCTCATTCGCCAGAATTGGCGGCGCTGCGTCATTTGGGCCAGCGCACACTTGCCGGGCAGCGCGGACAGTAACGGTGTGGACCGCCATTGCAAGCAGCTGCCCCCTCGATGCACGTGAAATGGTTTCAAAAGTTGGGACTACGTCCTCATGTGTTTGTTGTGTACACTTTGCCGAAGTGGAGTTATTTCACGGCCTCGTCTCGGTGATCTCGTCAGACGATCCGGCTCGCGTGTAGGGAAGACGCAAGCAGCGCAATTATCAACACAGGCACCTCATGCGATTCAGATCTTTGCTTGTCATTCTATCTTTCACACTCTCCTTGGTCGTTGTGGGTGGTTCAGTCGCCCAAGAGAGCATCGGACCAACTGACACGGCCACATTGAAAGAAGTGGTCGGTAATCGCTTTAAGATTGGCGTTGGGGTGAGTGAACGGATTCTCACGGACCCGAAATGCAGCGACTTGATTCGCGAACAGTTTCAGATTCTTACACCTGAGAATTGCATGAAGCCGCAGGGCATTCATCCTGAGGAAGATCGCTGGAACTTCGCGGCACCGGATCGCTTCGTCACGTTCGCTAAGCAGAACAATCTGGAAGTTGTCGGTCATTGCTTGGTTTGGGCCAAGGATGATCGAACCGACGAGTGGATGAAGAACGGCAAAGATGGGAACGCTGTATCGCGAGACGAATTACTCGCAAGGATTGAAGATCATGTTGCAACGGTTGTCGGTCGCTATCAAGAGACGGCAACGATGTGGGATGTCGTCAATGAAGCACTGGCGGACGGAGACGAAGGCTACCTACGCGAATCGGTGTACAGCACCACCGCGGGAATCGACTTCATCGAAACGGCATTTCGCACCGCGCGCAAACACGATCCCGATGCTCTGCTCATCTACAACGATTACAACTGCCACTTTCCGGGCAAACGCAAGAAGCTGATTCGGTTGCTTACGGAACTAAAGGAGCGCGGCGTCCCCGTGGATGCTTACGGTATGCAGGGCCATTTCGAACTAGGCGATGACTCCATTACGCAACTGAGGGAAACGTTCGAGGCACTTCGGGGACTTGGTATTCAAATTGTGGTCTCCGAGTTGGATATCGATGTCGTCACTCGTGGGAAATGGTGGTCCGAAGACGGAAAATACCGTGACGAACTGAAGACGTACGATCCCTACAAGGACGGCTTGCCATACGAAGTTGAACGCCGAGAGGCGGATCAATATGTCGCTTTGTTTCGCTTGTTCGATGAATACCAGGAGACAATCGCACGCGTTTCGTTTTGGAACTTGCACGATGGCCAAAGTTGGCTGAACTACTTTCCATGGGATCGAACCAACTATCCGCTCTTGTTCGATCGGGAGTTGAAACCAAAACCGGTTTACGACGCAGTCATTCACGTGCTTCGCGACGCCAACCCAGTCCAAGCCAAGCCAATTCAAGCCAATACGGGCCACGCCCCTCACGAGCGAACCGATTGGGTGTCGCGGGCGGCGCACGAGCAATTGTTGCGAAAGGCCAAACAGGGAAAGGTCGATATCTACTTCCAGGGCGATTCAATCACGCGTCGCTGGGGCGGAACAGACTATCCGCATTTGCTCGAACACTGGAAAAAGAGCTTTCACGGATGGAATGCAGCCAACTTTGCTTGGGGGGGTGATAACACGCACAATATTCTCTGGCGGATGCGAAACGGGGAGCTGGATGGGTTGAGCCCGAAGATCGTTGTGCTGCAAGCGGGAACCAACAATTTGCCTTGGGAAGGGGCAGCGAAGCAAGCAACCATTGATGACGTCGTCGATGGTGTCGTAGCGATCATCGACGAGTTCTCGCAGCGTTGCCCAGACGCCGCCATCGTGTTGACCGGACTTTTCCCGCGAGACCAGAACACGGCGCTCACTCCAACGATCAAGGAGATTAATGCTCGCCTTCACTCGCTGGCGATGGATCGGCAGATTCGGTTTCTCAACCTCAACGCTCAACTAACCGATGCAGAGGGGCGTTTCCTGCCTGGGTATTCCAGCGATGGTTTGCATCTTGAACGACCCGCCTACGAAGTCTGGGCTTCCGCTTTAAGACCGATCTTTCAAGGAATCCTTGGTCCACCAGCTGCGACCGATGATGCGCCTAATCCGACGGGTGTCCCTTCGGAGACCGATCCATGATGGGCGCATCACGAACGCCCATAGATCGGCGAGGGTGGCCATCAGACATTTTCTTTCGCGTAGGAGTCGCTTGAATAGATGAAGGAATCCACACAGCAAGAGCGAGAGTTGCCGTTAGCGTTGCGTGCGGCCTACATGGCGCTTCACCGCAACACGGAAGCAGCGTTTGCTCAGCATGGCGTGACCGCTGACCAATTTGTGCTTCTATTGGCACTCTCGGAGGGCCAAGCATTAACGCAGCGTGAACTAGCGGACCGAATCTCCTCTGACCCGAGTACGGTCCGAGCGATGCTGGTGTTACTGGAAAAGATGGAACTGATCCAAAGGGCAAGCCACCCAACCGATTCCCGCGCCAAAACCGTAGCGCTGACCGCCAGCGGAAAACGAAAGCTGCGCAAGCTTTGGAAAGCCGGGCAATCCATCCGCGATGAAATGTACGGGTGCATGACGCCGGATGAGGTGGACACGCTGATCCGCCAGTTAGGAACCATCACTTCCACGCTCAATCAGGAAAAATCACTTGTATAGCGTCCGTCGATAAGATCGCCGATTCTTAGGAATTCATCACGCACAAACTGAAAGCTCGATGACGAAGATTTTGGTCCTTTACCATTCAAATACCAAGAACACTCAGCGTATGGCGGAGCTGGTGGCTGAAGGTGCGCAGCAGCTCGACGATACTGAAGTCCGACTGCGTAGCATCGAAGAGGCTGATCATACGGACTTGGAATGGTGTGACGGACTCGCGCTTGGCTCTCCGACCAACTACGGCTGCGTGAGTTGGCAAATGAAACGGTGGTGGGACCAGCAACCCATTGAAAACTGGGGCAAACGCGACGGAAAGATCGGCTGCGTTTTTTCTTCCGCCGGAGCTTGGGGTGGCGGCCAGGAATGGACCTGCATGGCATTGCTGTCCATTCTGATCAACTACGGTTTTCTTGTTTTCGGCTTGACCGATTACTCCGGCATCAAATTCTCGGCTCACTACGGAGCCATATCCGCGGGCGCCCCTGAGGAGGAACGAGTGCAAGAGGCCTGTCGCCGACTCGGGAGAAGGTTGTCGGAGTGGACGGCGAACATGATTCATGGACGAACGGAGGCACATCCTTTGAACCAGTCCTACGAACGCTTCAAAGACCTAGGCAAATAGATCCCAAGAACGATCTCAACATTTCCCGTTCCTTTTTCCCGTTCTCTTAACAAGGTTCCGCAATGAAGCCGCAAACAAGATTCAACCGACGTGATTTTCTTCAAACGGCAACCGCCGCCACTGCGGCTGGCGTCTTTATAGGCACCAGTTCCGCTTCCCACGCGCAAGACTCGCCGAATGAACGTCCCGTTTTTGCCACGATTGGACTGCGAAACCAAGGGTGGACGATCACGGACAAGTCAACCAAGTTCGCGGACTTCGCGGCCTTTGCCGACGTCGATGCCAATGTGCTGGGTATGATCAACGAAAAGCTTGAAAAGAAAACCGGCAAGAAAGCCGAGGGATACAAAGACTACCGCGAAGTGCTTGACCGCAAAGACATCGATGCGGTGATGATCGCAGCTCCGGATCACTGGCACACCAAGATCTCCGTCGAAGCGATGCTCGCTGGCAAAGACGTGTACTGCGAAAAGCCGCTGACCTTGACGATCGACGAAGGCAAGTTGATCGAAAAGATCGTCAAACAAACCGGGCGAGTGTTCCAAGTCGGAACCATGCAGCGGACTGAAAACCAGCACCGGTTCCTCAAAGCCATCGCACTGATCCGCGAAGGACGAATCGGGGAGATTCGCAAAGTCACCTGTGGAATCAACGGTGCTACCGGTTCGCCCGTGATCCCAGCCATCGATCCTCCTGAAGGCCTGGATTGGGACATGTGGCTCGGCCCAGCCCCCAAGGTTCCGTACAGAGCGGGGACCGAAATGCGTCGAGGCTATGGTGGCGGCGTACCACTTCACACCAATTGTCACTACGCATGGCGTAATTGGTACGAAACCTCCGGTGGCCAGATGAATGACTGGGGTGCTCACCACGTTGACATTGCGACGTGGGCACTGGACGCGAGCGAAACCGGTCCAAATAAAGTGACGCCGGTCAGCTACTCATTGCCCGTCGAGTACAAAGATGGCTATCCGACGGTCAGCGATCAATACAACTCGCCGACAAAGTTCGAGATTCACGTTAACATGCCGGGCGACATTCCAATGATCATCACCAGCGAAGGTGACAACGGCATTTTGTTTGAAGGAACCAAGGGTCGATTCTTCGTTAATCGCGGAAGGCTGGCGGGCAAGCCAATCGAAGATCTGGAAACCAACCCGTTGCCTGAAGACGCAGTGGAAAAAGTCTACGGCGGCGCTGTCAGCGAGAACCATACCGCCAACTTCATCGAAGGCATGCGTTCGCGTGAGCAACCGATCTCCGATGTTTGGACACACAACCGGATGCTCGAGACTTGCCACTTGGCAAACATCGCGATCCGCTTGGGGCGTGAGCTGAATTGGGATCCGACCAAGCGTGAGATCATCGGCGACGACGAAGCCAACTCGTTCCTTTCACGGGAAAGTCGTAAGGGTTACGAGATCAACATGTAGTGGTTTGTAGCGCCAGATGCCTCCGTGAATCGATACAGTTCCGGAGGTGCCTTCCAGGTTGATGCCGGCATTTCACAATGACTGTCCCAGTTGTTCTTGTAGCCAATGACTCGACGATCTGTCGCCCTGCTGATAGAAACCTCAAACGGCTACAGCCGAGGCTTACTCGAAGGGGTCATTTCCTACACCAAAGAGCATGGAAATTGGTCTGTCTATTTGACCGAACAGGAACGCGGTGCGCCGCCACCCGCCTGGTTAGAAACCTGGGGCGGGGATGGGATCATCGCCAGGATTGAAACTGATTCAGTCGGCTGCCAATTGCAACGATGTGGTGTTCCAATCGTTGACCTCAGTGCGGCCCGGCACGTCAAAGGAGTTCCTTGGGCCGACACGGAAGACAAAGCGATTTCACGATTGGCAGTCGAGCATTTCATTGCGCGAGGTTTCCGGAACCTTGCTTATTGTGGAGATGCTGGTTTTCAATGGTCATCGAAACGATGCCAGCACTTTCGGCAGTTTGCTGAGGCATCTGGATGCAAGGTTTTCGAGCATCAATCCGTAGCACGGTATGACCGCGCCTTTGACGCTGTCGCTGAGAAGCGGCGAATCATGGTTTGGGTTCGCCAGCTTCCGCGCCCGGTTGCAATCATGGGATGCTATGACTTCAAGGCGCAAGAGGTTCTAGATGCCTGCCGGCAGTTGAAGCTCGCTGTTCCGACAGAAGTCGCGGTGCTGGGAGTCGACGACGACCATTTGATTTGCGAACTGTCTGACCCGACGCTCTCGAGCGTCATTCCAGATACCAAACGCACTGGATACGAGGCAGCAAGTCTGCTTGACAGAATGATGTCCGGCGAGGTTTTCACAACTGAAGAACCGCTGATCACTCAACCGCTAGGGATTCAGCTTCGCGAGTCGACTGATACAGTCGCGATAGAAGACGAGCAGATCGCCAGAGCCCTCCAGTACATTCGGCGGAAGGCATCCGCCAATATTCGCGTCATCGATGTTTTAGACAACATTGACCTATCGCGTCGAGTCTTTGAACATCGCTTCAAGAAATTAGTCGGGCGGACGCCGCACCAGGAGATTCAAAGGGTTCGCATGAATCGGGTGAAAGAGCTGCTACGTGAGACGGACTTGACCGTTCCCCAAATTGCCGAGCGACTTGGGTTTGAACATTCCGAATACTTGGGCGCCGCGTTCAAGCGGGAAATTGGCGTTTCCCCGGGTGAGTACAAGCGGAAAAACTCTTGACTGAACTGTCTTCATGCGGTGCGGCGATACGACATTAAGTGATCACCAAGTAGTGTCTCGCGAATCACCTGGTCCTTCGAGAACGGTCTTAGCGGAAACGTCACCTCTTGCCGAAGCGGCGGAAGGTGATCTCGTTCGGTATGGCCGCGGCGTTTGTTGTACCAGTTCTGGGTGGTGCGAAGGATGCTGTTGAGGTGCTCGTTCGTCACGATGCAGAATGCATTAAGTACCTCATGTTTGATCGTCTGAATGACTCGCTCAACGTGAGCCTGCAAATTTGGCGACCGAATTGGCGTCAGTTTAATCTTGCCGCCAGTCGACTTGACAATTTCGTCAAACAAGTCGGTGTACTTGGAATCACGATCACGCATCAGGATCTCGCACTTCAAGTCGTTTTCCTGTAGATGCATTTGGAAGTTGCGTCCCTGCTGAGTCGTCCAGGCACCGTTCGGAGTCTCCGTACAAGGCGAGATCCAGATTTGCCGAGTGCCGATGTGGATGAAGACCATGAAGTAGACATCGACCAGACCTTTCAGAGTCCACTTCTTTTTGCAGGCAAAGTCGCACTGCCACAACGTATCGGCGTGGCGTTTGAGAAACTTGTGCCAAGTATCGGGGTGGTCTCCCGGCGTGGGCGCAAGGCCGGCTTCGACGATCACGTTTTTCACCGTTTGCCGAGAAACGTGGACGTCCATCCGGCGCAGTTCTTGCAGGATTTTTGTGTAGCCGAACCCGGTCTCTTTCCGAATCTGCAGGATTGTTTCGCGCACATCATCTTCGATCTTCGGACGGCCGGTGCCGCGCTTTGCTGACTTTTTCTTCGACGCCGGCGTGTTGTCTTCCATTTTCCGAACCCATCGCCGAAACGTTGAATATGAAACGATCGTCATCACGTCCTTGATCTTACCGCCCAGCTTCTTGCCATGCTTGACCAATATATTTCTCTCACGATTGTTCAACGTGACGCGGCCGGGTAACTTGGACCGAAGGATCTCGTTCTCCGCTTTGAGGTAGCGAACCTGCTGGGCCAGTTCCTGCCGTGTCAACGACGCCAAGAGTGTCAAAAGCGGGTGGACAATGTTCGCCATCGTGCGATGAAAAGCCTTGCAAATGCGGGGACAATCGGAGTGGCGACATTTTTTTACCCCGCTGAAACGACGAGCGTACGGACCAATTCGCCAGCCGCAATGGCCGCGTGCGTGGTGATTGGCTTGCCGTCCAAAATTCGGCCGCGGCGTTCGGAAGAACCGGAACAGATTGCCAGCGGTGAAGCCCTTACGGGCGACATTCTCTCTCCCTGTTAACCACTCGCAGACATGCGAAAAAAAGCAGCTTCGGTTAACAGCAACGTCCCCGATAGATTTCGCATTTGCGTCGACGGAGGACGTACCAAACGGGACGGCAATCGCATTACGACAGCCGGATTCAATGCGAAAAAACCTGCGAAATCCGCTGACTCTCTCCGGATTGGTTTTGTACGGGGAGCCTTTTGAGACGGATGCCCATTGCTGCATCCCGCAAACGTATTAACCGGGCCGAAGCAAACGCTTCGGCCTTTTTGCGTTTGAGCCCCGGATTTCCGGCGTTTTTGCCGCGCTTTCGCCGCAAATGTCGCTAGTCTCGTCTCGCTAGGGGTCAGCTTCGAGAAAGCCCTTTCTCGTCCGCCACCCCGATCTCAACAGAGCGAAGTCTCTGAGTCTCTGGGTTAACAACGACACGCTGGTTAACACTCTGTTTTGCTTCTCAGACCCAAGTTCGTGAGCGTCTGAGAATGGCTTGCCGAAAAGGCAAAGACTTGGCCAACTTTTTCGAAGACTTCCCGATATCACATTCATCCCTTCTTTCCGGGCCATTGTCTGCCAGGTGAGCAACCTAGACTTTGATTTCGGTTGGCAATTGCTCTCATCAAGGAACGCGAGTCACCAGTGTGGATTATCAAGATTCCATGTCGAACGTTACATTGAAAGGAATGCAAATGGATTAAGGGAGTACTTTGAGTACACGAGCGGGGCGAGCAAGTGGGTAGACAACGGCGACTAGGAAGTGACCTAAAGAGACGCGCCTATGTTGAGATGGAAAAGGCAATACCAGCCGTAGTCGAAGACTTAAAAATGAAGCGAAAAAAGACGCACGATGCGAAACCGCCAAAACCGAGATTTCGTCGGGCTATCAACCGTGATGCAGTCGAGGAAATAGGTGAAGTTCTCTCGCAAGACGAGCTGTTCGAGCTGTGGTCGGGGCTTGGAAACTACTTTCACTGGTGGATCGGGGATCCGACAGAAGGTCAGCTGAACGAAATCGAAGCCGAATACCCTTGCCTCTCTTCCATGATTGATTTTCCGAAAGTGGTCAAGAGACTTGAACGGCTCCATGAGTTTTCTCGGTCTTCATATGGTGTGAGCCTAGGAGAATTCTTCCCTGAACTCAGGACCGTCTACGACCAGTGTGTATCAGCAATATCCACACTTCCAAACGGGATAGACAAAAGCAAGAGTTGGCTACGTGTTGTGGCTGAAGATGCTGGGGCAGATGCCAACCTAGAAGCGGCCATCTATCTTGCAAGCTGCGGAGAACTAGATAGCTTCGATGTCACGAGGATTCGCGATCGTTGGTATACGCACGTTTGCTACGACATAGAGCGTGGGAACCCAGTTGGAAAGGTTCCGGCATCTGTCCTCAGAAGGGCTGAAGAACGAACGATATCTTTGGCAGAAGCAGCGAAGTTACTGAAGTTTGGTGACTCAATGTATCGATTCTTCTCGTTTCGCGACGAGGAAGAAGAACACATCGATCAAACAATGTTCAGGGCTGTCGAGTGGCTTGGTATTACAGGTTACGATCCATGGTTGGAGTCGTACATCGCTGATCTCTCAGCTGGACCAACCGACGGCGTAGATCACACGTACAATGGATGGTCATTGTTTCACTGGTGTCGGTCGAACTTGGCGATGCGAATGGCCAGCAGGATCGGCCTAGAGAGTTGGCTTTGGGCCCTATTGAATGGAGCCCATGAGAGAAAAATGCCGTGGCGACTCTTCTGGGGTGGCAAAAATGAGCCACGTTTACGTGACTACATTCCCCTAGCTGGCATCGTTCCGTTTCTTTGGTACCGAATACGCCCGTCGCAAATTGCTGACGAAATACCGAAGTCGGCGCTTAAGTTGCTCGAACAAACACAACTGCGATGCGGAGCCTGGCCATTGTATTCAGACGCATCGGAGCCGTCTCTGATTGCAACTTTAGCTGCGGTTCATGCCTTGGGCGAATCGCGCCGAAGTGGCTGGAAGAATGCAACCAAACGCGCTGCCCAATGGCTCGTCGCCCAGCAGAACGAGATGGGATTCTGGTGCGTGCCAGGCGGTCCAACGGTGGCTATCTCGGTTCAGGTACTTGATGCCATATCAATCGGCGTAAAAGGGAAAGCCTCAACCTACTCAGAGTTGGGGCGTCCCGTTGATGCGAGAATAAAGGAAGTTTCCCAGGAGGACGTTGAAAGGGATTACGATTTCCAGCGAATGGAATGGCACGCCCCGGTACTACCGGAGTCGATGTCGATTAGGTTCGATTCAGCCAAGGATCAAGCTGACCCCCAAATCGCGTTGCTGGTTGCGACCGAGGTCGAATTGAGGCAAGTGCTTAGGTTACTGAGACCGCTTCCCCGAAAACGGAAGATTTGGAAGTCGACCTTTGGACATGAAACCGCTTACTTGGGAAGATTTGGGGCGTTCGAGTGTGTGGTTGTTCTATGCACAATGGGCTCTCAAGGACCTTCGGGTGCGACGCTTACAGCCAACGCTGTCATCTCAACCTGGTCTCCTGACGCTGTCGTGTTTGTTGGGATTGCCTTCGGTGCACATCGCGAGAAGCATCGTGAGGGGGATGTTTTGGTCGCAACTCAGTTGATCCCATATGAGAACCAACGTCGAGGAAGTAGGGTTGTCTACCGAAATCCAGTCCCGCCCACCGGCGGACGACTAATCAATCGTTTCCGCAATGCTTTGGACTGGGAGTTCCTCCGTCCTGACGACTCAAAATGCCAAATGTGGCCAGGACCGATGCTATCAGGTGAAAAGCTGGTTGACGATCCACGATTCAAGAACAAACTACTTGGCGAATACCCGAGCGCAGTAGGCGGCGAGATGGAGGGCGCAGGCTTGTGGTCAGCAGCATCGCGAGCGAACATTGAGTGGACGGTAGTAAAGGCAGTCTGTGATTGGGGCGATGGAAAGAAACACAAGACATATCAAGAAATGGCAGCAGCTGCGTCCGCCTCTCTTTGTTTTCATGTCTTTGACGACGCGCATGCTCTCGATGGGTTTTGACCATCGGACGCCAAGGCTGACCTGATATCTCTAACTTGCGGCGCACATGGGAAGTGAAGACTCGCGTAGCGAAACGACAACATGGGTTGGCAAAAAGCATGTTGCAGAGTGTCTCTTTTAAAGAACTCGGCTCATTAGCTTCTTGAACTGTTTGCGCTGGCGAGCCCAGTTGATGTGCGTTGCGATTTCTCGCACCTGGCGTTCGAGGAACGGGTCAGTCTTCTCGGTGGTAGGTCCGAGTTCGAGGATGGCTTGTTGGATGTCGGGGGCGAGGCGGTTGAGGTTTATAATCTGCGAGACTCGGGCAGTGGTGACGCCGGCCGCCTTGGCGATCTCCGCCTGGTTCGCGACCAAGCCGCTGTCGAGCAAGTCTTCCAAGCGTATTGCCAGTGCCATAATCCGTCTGACGTGTGGTACGCGCGGCGGTCTCGGTTCTGGTTCGCGTTTGGCTCCCTTCTTCTTTTGTTTTCGTGCTCGTTTGGGCGGTCGCCCGAAACTGACTGTCATGTCGGGTGCGCGGGTCATTGATCATCCTCGGTAACTGAAAGCTCGTTGGACAAGAATTCTCGGCCGGTATCGGTGAGCGTGATCGCGACGTTGCCGCCTTGGGGGTCGTGATCGATCCGTTCAATCAACAGTTGCATAAAGCGACTGCGTTCTCCGGTCGTCATCTTCTCCCACAGCGTCTCAAGATCTCGAGCGGACTTCAGTATTTCGACTCGACTTGGAAGGGTGCGCCCAGCTTTCAAAAGCTCGGTGTCGATCTGCATCAGCCTTTGCTGGCGACGCGTTAGCTGCTCATTGCATGATGCCAGCGAATCAAGCCGAGTTCCGTTGGAATCTCCGTTGTCATCTGGCATCGAAAGAACTGAGATCGTTCGCTCGAGTCGAGCGACTTCAGCGACGATCGCTCTACGTTCGTTTTCGAGGTCGTTTTGCTTTTTGGCCATCTTGGCACGCGCCTGGTTGCAAATTGAATTGAGCAACGTTTCATCGACCCGGAGTAACTGTAGCTGCTGGACCACGAACTTTTCTATGTCGTCAGCCGGCAACGTCGCTCGTGGACAAGTCTTCCGACCGCGCTTCGCCGCCTTGCCGCAAACGTAGTAGCGATAAGACGGTTTGCCGCGTCCGCGCCCCGAAGTTGCGATGCTCATGGCAGAATCACACGCGGCGCAGCGGAGCAATCCTGCCAGAGTTCCCTTACGTCTTTCGTGATTGATGTCGCCGGACGCAATGCGATTCTTCTTCAGCATCTTTTGCACTTCCATGAAGACCGCTTCACTGACGATCCCATCGTGCTCGCCGTCGTAGATTTCATCGTTGTAACAGACTTGGCCGAGATAGATTCGGTTGGTCAGCACACAATGCAACCGGCTCTTGCAGAAAGCCGCGTCACCGATCGTCTTGCCGGTTTTGGTTGTCCACCGTTTGGTACGCCAACCACGGGATCTGATTTCCTGAACGGTTGTCACCAGTCCTCGTTTCTCCAGATACAGGTCGAAGATCTGTCGAACGATGGCCGCTTCCGATTCGTTAACGATCAGCCGTTTTGAATCTCGATCGAGGTCGTATCCGAGTAACGGTCGACCACCAACATACTTCCCTTGGCGCCGCGCGGCCGCCATTTTGTCGCGGGTTCGTTCGCTGATGATTTCACGCTCGAACTGTGCGAATGAAAGAAGGATGTTTAGCGTCAGCCGGCCCATGCTACTGGTCGTATTGAAGTGTTGAGTCGTCGACACGAACGAGCAACCAGCCCCATCAAGCTGCTCCATGATGCGTGAGAAGTCCAGCAAAGACCGGCTCAAACGATCAACTTTGTAAACCACGACGCAGTCGATCTTCCCTGCATTAACGTCGGCCAGCAATCGCTTGAGCGCCGGACGTTCCATGTTTCCGCCGGTGTACCCGCCATCGTCATATCGTTCTTCCAGTTCCAACCATCCCTGCCCGATCTGGCTGGCAATGAAGTTTGAACCGGACATTCGCTGTGCGTCGAGCGTGTTGAAATCCTGGTCGAGTCCTTCGCTGGTGGACTTCCGAGTGTAGATCGCACAGCGGACGGTTTTCGGTTCTTTCTTGAAATCTGTACGCATCATTCTGCCTCTTGGGGTTTGCGAAGTTTGAAGAAGGCGAATCCGTTGACGTGCGATCCGGTGACGTCTTTCGCAATCGCCGTCAAAGATTTGTAAACATCGCCGTTGAACTCAAAGTCTTCTTTGCGGACGAGCACGGTGATCAGTCGCCCCTTGTAGACCCGAGTGATCTCGGAGCCAGGCAATGGCAAGCGGGGATCTCGTTTGTCGTCGGTTGGGAGAAAGATCTTCGCTGCGGCCTCGTCCACCGCTGCAGTAAAGTTCTTTCCCGGGCGAATTCGCAGATCGGAATCGTCCGCCAGGGCGAGGGCCCTCATGCGAACGCGTTCTGGCAAGTCGCCTTCGTCGTTCGCCTGCAAACGCCAGGCAATGCGTTTGACCAACCAGTCGCGATTGTGGCTTCGCGGTGGTGCGCCAAGGACCTCTTCGTAGTACGCTTTCAGTTCGGCTGTCCTCATCGCTTTCATGCGAGCAACCTCCCGATTGATGTTCAGACTCATGGAAACTCCGTGACATGGAAAGGGAATCGAAGTCTCGCGGCGTGTTTACCGCGTGGTCACAGAGAGCGAGCTTTTCGAGAGGAACTCAAGCCAGATGTCGGCGAGTTTGAAGAGTTTTCGGCGGACTCTTGGTCGGCTTTGTCGATAAGGTGCCGAGTTGTCACTAGCGCCCAAATATCCACCAACTCTTCAGCCGCGATATGGTCAAACTTTTCTTCAGATTGCATTGGGTGCCGTTTCGTATGAGGAAGCAGAACGGGCGGCTGGTTAACACCAACCGCCTCTATCCCTTGAACTACCCGGGCGCTGAGTCGTTTGACGGATGCAGGCCACAAGAATCATTTCCCGAATTCGGTGGCGCCGGTGGAATTAGCGATTTTTCTTTTGCCGGTGACCAGAGGTGTCAATTGCCGCTGAGATGCTAGCAGCTGCGAGTCGGGAAAGATGGGGTGGCTATTAGGACGCTCAGGAACCAGGCCACGGATGAGCGGTATGGAAACCCACGACAGGAACTTCGGCGGTGGAATCCGTCGGCCGCCCCACCCGGTTCGTACCGTGCAGCTTGTTGGACTTGCTGGTGATTCGCTTCAAACAGGGAAGGACATTTCTTACTCCGCACCATGTGAAAACAGTTTTTGAAACAGGGAAATCAATGCCAACCCTTCGCTTCACGCGTCTCTCTAAACCCGAGGTTGTACGCTCGATCGATCCGATTCGTCTGCTCACACTGCTGAAACCACACGCCGAGTTCTTGAGGTCTCGCGGGTTGAAGTTGCCAACTCCGAGCAAAGCCTCATGGCTCGACCACCAACGATTGATGCCGATTCTAATTTCGCCCGGCGAAAAGGCGCCGCCCGATTTGCTCGATGCACTTTCTATGATTGATCAGATGTCCGCCCCCAGAGCCATCGACGTGGTGCTGGATCATTTGAGCATGGCCGATGTGCAGCTCACGACCAATGGCAACCATTCGGCTGCCGACATCGTCACCCAAGCTTGGCTACACCATCGCGAAACGCTTCTGAGGCTACATGCCCTGTTGAAAGCGACTGGTGCCCGGTCATTCGATTGTTTCCAAACGAAGCAATTGGAAATTCCCGAGTTTCAGATGCCAACGAATAAGACGCTACGGCACTTGGAAGTGGACCTCGATTCATGGTTTGAGTCGCGTGCGCGCGGGCGTGGCACTCAGGTGACGATCTTTCCACAAGAGCATGAAGTCTTCTTTTCGATCCGCCATGGCCATTTATTTCGCCGCGAAGAATGCCTGGACGATGGAAAGTTTGGGATGGTTGGCTATCGGCCGGTGCAAAGTGACACCGTTATCTTTGACCGTCGACTTGGCGAATTGCGGATCAATGCATCCACCAAGAAGGAAAAGCTGCTTTATCGGCGATTGATTGGCAAACACTTCTTTGGTGATCCCGAATTCTTCCCGCTCGGCGACAAGTACACGTTGGAGGCGCTGCGAGAATATGGCGAGGCAGCTTTGTCGTGCGGGGATTTTGAAGAAATCCGTGGCGTTCGATTGACGGAACTGTCATTGTTCAATGGCGGCGTTCACAACGAAGTCACGATTCGCAAGGCGACCGACCTGTTTGGTCTGTTTGAGCTGAACCAGGAGGACATTCCCACCGAGCCTCGATTAGCTGCTGCAACGATGAAGATCAGCCTGATTGGCCGACGCTACGAAAAGACGATCACGCTCCGTCCGCCGAATGTCGCCATCTACCGTCGCGGCAATGACGGGGGTGTACTTGATGCCTGGCTCGAGCAGCGCGGGTTTGTCAAATCGCAAAAGTCCAATAGCGTGCGGTACGATGAGTCGGCTCTGGCCAGCGCTTAGGTCGGTCAATGGTTTCACGACGTCGTACGCTGAGTGGAAGCAGCGGCTTGGCGACGAATTGGCATTGTGGAATCGTTACCTGTTGCCGACCAACCAGATCGCCGGCGGTGTTCCCATCCCGGATAACGCCTTCACGTTCTATCGCGTTGTCGCCTGTGATGAAACGTATACCGGAGTAGATGACGTTACCGATGAGTTTGTCAATTTGTCTCGTCAGGATGTGTTGTGCTATCGGTTAGATTCCAAACGTCTGGTTCGCGATCTTGGATCCGCTCTACCGTTTGTGCCGTGCGTCGAGACGATTGCCAGAGTCCCGCAAGCACTGCGTTTTGGCACGTACGAGGCAGAGCGGGGCTGCACGTTTCCCGTTTACTTTCTTCCCGATCAATCTGACCGACTGCTTCGACAAGTCGTCGCGATGCTGAAACTGGAATCGGCCGGGCCAATGATCGTGATGCAGCCAGAGCGTTGCCAAGTGCTGCAAAGTACTTCTGAGTGGATGTCAGGCAATGATGTTCTACTCCTTTCGCTGGCCGAGACATTTTCAATCACGCCCCGGAAATCATTCGCCGTCACCGTTTCGGCCGTAGCAAAGATCGATGCGTTTCGGCAACGATACGCGCCCAACATCGATGCAACTCGGCCAGACATTTGTTTCCCAACGCCGACCGGTGCTGGCTGGGCTGATTTGAGAATCAAGTTCGTTGATGGTGAGACCGTCTCGATTCACTTGGGCGAAACCAAAGGTGTCTACATCTATGCTCAATTGGGTCTGGTCGATGCACGCAACGGCCGGCCGACGAAGCAGTGGGAGTTGCTGAAGTCGTTTGCCGACGGTCGTGGCTTGCTGACTTGGAAGTCGGCCGATGCGTGCCGGCGAAACAAGAAGCGAAAAGAATACCTCTCCGCCAACCTTCGTGACTTCTTCCGAATCCCCGGCGATCCGATTGTGCTGACCGACGACAAAAAGGGTTGGAGAACAGCGTTTGCGACTGAACCCGAGCGGTAACACGCTGGGAAATCTCGCTGGGGCCATATTTGAATTGCTAGGAAAAATCGAAAAACGCGTGAGGCCGTGAATCGTTGTGTTCACGGCTTTTTTCGTGCGCCAGCCAGAAGAAATCTTGCAGCATATCAAGCTGTTTCGGGAAATCTCGCCAGTGGCGGTCGACAGGTTTGACTCGTTTTCGACGACACAACTTTCGCCGAAGCAAATCATCGCCTCCGCAGCCCCTCGGGATGGCCTGTCGCTCACGTTGGCGTCGGTTTGTCGGCTAAGGACTGGCCTCCATGCTCAATACCAAGGATATCTCCAACGATCGATTTACCCGCGGGATCATACGTCGCAAAGCCAAACAGATCGCGCAGCGACCAGGACTCGACGAACAGGACGTCGAATCGATCGAGCAAACGATTCTGATGCACGTCATCTCGCGGATGGATGCGTTCGATCCCAATGTCGCACATCGCAATGTCTTCATCACCACCGTCGTGGAACGGTTCGTCAACAACTGGCTCCGCAATCGTGTCGCGAAAAAGCGGGGGCCGGGATATGTGCAATCGCTCAACGTAATGGTGTTTGTTCCGGGAGATTGGCCAACCGAGTTGGGTCACACACTCGACCAATCTGACTCCGACAAACGGCTTTGCATTAATCGTCGAACTGACGAGGAACAATCTCAATTGGCCAGCGACATGGCGACCGCGATCGCCTCGTTACCGAAAGACTGGCAGCGAATGCTGGAGCTTCGCAAAGACCATTCAATGACCAAGGTCGCTGCGTTGATGGGATTCCCCCGCACCACACTGAACGGCTGGATGACTCAGATCGCCCAGCGCTTCGCGGAAGCCGGTCTCCGCGACTACTTGGCGTAATTTCTTTTGGCCGTCCCCGTCAATCCGGTCCCGCTTCGGGTAGTTCAAGGGGTAGGCGAGCCGACGTTCTCGCTCGCTCAAAAACTCACATCCAACCAAGGAAACCGATGTCAGCAATTGCCAAGAGTATTGAAAAACGCGTCGCCATTTCATTGGCCGTCAGTCGCTACTTGCGATCGGCTGATCGATTCCAAGAAGCGTCCGGCGACTTCACATGTGCTTGCAAATCACTCCGCAAACAACTTGGCAGCGATCAGCGATTCGTCGTTCAAGTCGACTTCAAGCACTACCTCGTGACCAGCGACAACGACGGCAATTTCGACATCGAAGCGATCCAATCGCTGTAGCCATTCAACTCCAACGTTCCACCCGATTACCCAAGGAAACAACCATCCGATGACAAGTGTTCTTGAATCCATCCAACACGGCAGGCAGCCGAAGCCGCCGCGTGTTCTTCTTTATGGCGTCGAAGGAATCGGCAAGTCCACCTTCGGCAGCGAGGCCCCGAAACCGATCTTTATCCAAACTGAAGACGGACTCGATGAAATCGACTGTGATCGCTTCCCGCTGGCGACGAAGTTTGATGACGTCATTGCGGCATTGAAATCTCTCTGTAACGAAAAACATGATTACGAATCTGTCGTGATCGATTCGCTTGATTGGCTCGAACGTCTTGTTTGGGACAAGCTTTGCGAGCAATACGCTGTTCCGTCGATCGAAAAGGTGGATGGCGGTTATGCTCGCGGTTACATGCACGCCCTCTCTCTGTGGCGTGAAGTGCTTGATCACCTCAATGTGCTGCGTGCAGCCGGCATGGTGATTGTCCTGATAGCCCATTCCAAGGTTGAGCGGTTCGAGGATCCCGAGTCTTCGCCTTACGACCGCTATTCGCCGCGGCTGCACAAACACGCTGCGGCCCTTGTCAAGGAATGGTGCGACGCGGTCCTCTTCGCGACTCGCAAGATGCGAACGCAAAGCGAGGACGCTGGCTTCAATCGCAAACGCACTCTCGCTCACGCGATCGGCAAGGACGGTGGCGACCGTGTCATGCGTGCCTATGGATGCCCGAGTTGTGTGGCGAAGAATCGCTACGGCATCGCTGAAGAATTGCCGCTCTCCTGGTCGGCGTTCATGACAGCTCTTTCCAACAATCAACCCATTTCCAAAACCCAAGGAAACTAACCATGGCGAATCTCAACGGCTTTGACGCTAACCAAGTCGAACCGGCCGACGATCTCGAACCGATCCCGGCTGGCAAATACCTCGCCGTTATCACCGACAGCGAAATGAAGCCGACCAAATCGGGAACCGGCAATTACCTGCAGTTGACGTTTCAGATCGTGGAGGGCGAGTACGCAAACCGTCTGCTCTGGGTGCGACTCAACCTCGACAACCCCAATGCGACCGCGGTTGAAATCGCTCGACGGGAGTTGTCTTCGATCTGTCGGTCGGTAGGTGTCTTGGTGCCTACCGACTCGGCCGACCTGCACAACTTGCCGTGCCTGATACACGTTCGCGTCAAACGTCGCAGTGACACCGGCGAGTTGCAGAACGAGATCAAGGGCTACTCGAAGAAGGACGCCGTGGCTCAACCGATCGCAGCCAGCGACGTCGGCAACAGCAGCGATCCGCCATGGAAGCGATAGCCCGAAGTCGTTTCCAGTCCAACACCCGGTCGGCGATCGATTGCCGGCTGGGTGTTTTCTTTCGCGTGTGACGATGGTGATCCACCATGTTCAAACTTGAACTGCCCTTCCCGCCTTCGGTGAATCACTACTGGCGTCACGTAGGCTCGCGAGTGTTAGTCAGCAGCCGAGGGCGAAAATACCGGGCGGAAGTCAACTCGCTCCTGCGCCGAAAAATAATCGAGCCGCTCGAGGGAGATCTAATTGTCGACATCACGTTGCACCCACCCGATCGCCGTCGCCGCGACGTCGACAACTACATGAAAGCACTTCTCGATGCGATGCAATCTGGCGGTGCGTATTTGGACGACAGCCAGATTGTGCGTTTGACGATCGAAAAGCGTAATCCGATGCCGAAAGCTGGTGCGGTGGAAGTAATCGTGCAAGGAGTGCCGCAGGAAACCAGCGAGTTTGGCTATCGCACTTGTCTGCGCTGCGATATGGCTTTTGCATCATCCGGTCCGGGCAACCGAATATGCCGACGTTGTACGCGAGTGAATGAACGGCTCCCTGCAAACTACCCGATCGTTCGTGGTCGAAAGTTGCACAACGGGAAGCCGATGCAATGAAACTGCGGACCTATCAACAAGTAGCCGTCGAAGCGATCTTTAGCGCGATTCGTAACCGCGATGACAATCCCGTCGCTGTGCTGCCGACCGGCGCTGGTAAAAGCGTCGTGCTGGCCAAGATCGCATCGGATGCGGTCAGCAAATGGAATGGCCGCGTTCTAGTTCTGGCCCACGTCAAGGAATTGCTCGAGCAAAACGCCGACAAGATACGCCGCCTATGCCCCGAGATTCCTGTCGGCATCTACTCAGCCGGCCTGAAGAAGCGTGACACCAATACGCCAGTGCTCGTCGCAGGAATCCAGAGCATTTACAAACGAGCGTGCGACCTCGACCCGTTTGACTTGATCGTGGTCGACGAGGCTCACCTGATTTCCAAATCAGGCGACGGCATGTATCGGCAGTTCCTGGCCGATTGCAAAGTCATCAATCCACATGTCCGTGTCATTGGTTTAACAGCGACTCCGTTCCGCCTCGATTCCGGCATGATCTGTTCGCCAGATCACTTCTTGAATCACGTCTGCCACGAGATCGGCATCAAGGAACTGATCCGCGATGAGTATCTCTGTCCGCTGATATCCAAGGCAGGTGTCAATCGAGCGGACTTCGGTGACTTGCACGTCCGGGCTGGCGAATTCGTCAGTGACGAAGTCGAATCGTTGGTCAATGATCCTGATCTGGTCACAGCCGCGTGCGCTGAACTGGTCGATCTGACGAAGGATCGCAAAGCCGTTCTGGTATTCGCATCCAGCGTGGCGCACGGCCGCCAGGTTGTCGATGCACTCCAACGAAATCATGACATCGAGTGCGGATTCGTTTGTGGCGAAACACCGACCGACGAACGCGATGAGTTGCTGGCCCGCTTTCGAGGTGATGCCAGCGATTCGCTGTTTGATCGCAAACCTCTTCGCTATCTCTGCAACGTCAACGTCCTGACGACCGGCTTCGACGCTCCTCGCGTTGATAGCGTCGTCATGCTGCGTCCAACCATGTCGCCCGGCTTGCTGTATCAATGCGTCGGACGTGGTTTCCGGTTGCACCCGGATAAACAGAATTGCCTGGTCCTCGACTTTGGTGGCAACATCGAACGCCACGGACCGATCGACCAGATCAAGCCAAAGGAAAAGGACAAACGCGAAGATCAAATGCCGCCGGCCAAGGAGTGCGAAAAGTGTCACGCATTGGTCGCATGCGGATACGCCAACTGCCCCGAGTGCGATCATCCATTCCCGCCGCCTCTGCGCGAGCCACATGATGCTCATGCGAGCGAGGCTGGTGTGCTGTCCGGCGAGGTAACTGACACCGATCACGATGTTCAAGACATCATCTATCGCATTCATCGAAAGCGTGACGCAGACGAAGACGCACCGCGGTGCTTACGAGTCGACTATATGATCGGTCTCGACTCCTGGCAAAGCGAATTCATCTGCATCGAACACTCTGGTTACGCGCGACGCAAAGCGGAAGCTTGGTGGCGACAGCGCTGTCTCGATCCATGTCCAACGAAGGTCGAAGAGGCACTTGAACTGGCTGAAGCTGGTTTGCTCGCCTCATCTGAAACCATCACGGTTCGATCGGTCACTGGTCAAAAGTACGATCGCATCATCAAGCAATCGCTCAGCGAGATCCCAACTGAAGCACTCGAAGAGGCACCGTTCTAATCATGTCGAACGATCAACAATTGACCGATCTTTCCCCGCAGCAACTTGAAGCGTTTCGCTTCGTCGCCGAATGGGCGTGGTCGAACGGCGTCTTTCCAAGTGAGATCCATGACGCCGCCGCGTTTGCTCTCGATCGCCCATCGAAGGCACATGGATTTTACGCGAGGTCGGTTCAAACGGCTGGCAAACACCTGACAGACGTACGTTCCACGAAGGAATAATTCAGTTGTCTGATCCGGGCTCAATCGGCGTTCGATCGCAAGTCGCGGCGTATCGTCAGCGTGACTGGTACTGCGTGCCGCTGCGCCCTCGATCCAAGTCGCCCGTCCGCAACGATTGGCCGAATATCCGCATCGAAGTCGATGACATCAAGAAGCATTTCTCGGCGAAAGACAACGTCGGCCTGATTCTTGGCGAGCCATCCGGCTGGCTCGTTGACGTTGACCTCGATTGCGACGAAGCGATCGAACTCGCGGATCAATTCTTGCCGCCTACACCAGCGATCACAGGTCGCCCGTCAGCTCCGCGTTCTCATCGCTGGTACTGCGCCGCCGGTGCTGTCACCGAAAAGCACACCGATCCGCGTACCGGCACGATGATCGTCGAGCTAAGATCGACAGGTGCGCAAACGGTAGTCGGCCCGAGTATCCATCCCGATGGCGAAACTTACGAAACGCTCGATGCTGAACCATCGATGGTCGCCGCTTCAATGTTGGCAGCATGCGTGCGCGCTCTCGCCGAAGCAGTCACGACCAAACGTGGCGTAAGCATCCAGCCTGCGAAACCCGAACCGACGCATTCGGCAATCCAACGCGACACGGCCGGCGACGTCGAAGAACGAGCGATTGCGTACCTTTTGGCGATGCCGCCCGCGATCGCCGGCAGTGGCGGACACTCGCAAACCTACGCGGCCGCGACGGCCCTCGTCCACGGCTTCGGTCTCGATCCTTCGGCCGCGCTGCGAATTCTGACCGATCATTACAACCCACGCTGCAGTCCGCCGTGGTCCGGCAAAGAATTGCAGCACAAGGTCAATCAAGCCGCAACCAAACCTCACGATCGCCCCTTTGGCTGGCTCCGCGATGACTCGCATTCCGAGCCGATCGACGATGTCGACCTCAGCCGATTCACGGTTGGTCCAAAGTCATACGTTGAATCACCGCCTAATGATCCACCACACGATATCGTTCTCGACCCGGGTCAAATCCCCGAGCAGCTATTTGAGGTTCCCGGCTTCGTTCGCCAGGTGATGGACTTCACGCTGGCCAACGCCCCTTACCCAAATATCGGTCTGGCGTTCTGCGGCGCGATGGCGTTGCAATCGTTTCTCGCTGGCCGAAAGGTCTGCACGACCGGCGACCTGCGCACCAATCTGTATCTGCTCGCTCTCGCAAGCAGCGGAACGGGCAAGGAGTTTCCTCGGAAAGTCAACTCACAGATCCTGTTTCAAATCGGCATGGCCGGATCACTCGGCGATAAGTTCGCATCGGGCGAGGGCATCCAAGACGCTCTCGTTCGTACCGGCCGGATGTTGTTTCAAAACGATGAAATGGACGGAGTGCTCCGCCAAATCAACCTTGACCGCGAAAACAGTCGTGAGTCGATCCCGAACATCCTGTTGACACTGTACACATCGGCCGGTGACGTCTATCCCATTCGGGTCAAAGCCAATCAGAAGGAAGCGATCCACGTCGATCAACCGCACCTGACGCTGTTTGGCACCGCGACACCTCAATTCTTTTATGAGTCGCTGTCCAAGCGAATGCTCACCAACGGCTTCTTCGCCCGGCTCAATATTATCGACGTCGGCCGCCGTGGCTCAGGCCAATCGCCTGGGTCGGCTCGTGATCTGCCGGACGATATCCTCGAAACCGCCAGATGGTGGGCCGACTTCGAGCCTGGCACCGGCAACTTCATGAACTTCCACCCCAAGCCGCTCGTCGTCCCCAGCACACCCGACGCCACCGAGGCCATCGACTCGCTGCGCCGCATGACCGAGGACGAATACACCAAGGCCGAGGATGCCGGCGATGAAGTCGCTCGCACGGCATGGAGCCGGACATGCGAGCACGCCAAGAAGCTGGCGTTAATCTTCGCATGCAGCGAAAACCACGTCGAACCAATCATCAGCCTCCCGGCCGTCGAATGGTCGACTGAGTTCGCGATGCACCAAACCCGACGGCAGCTGTATCTCGCATCCGTGCACGTCGCCGAGAATCCGTTCCATGCCGAGTGCCTGAAGTTCATTAAACGGCTCACGGAACAACCCGATCGCACAATGCAGCGACGGCAACTAATGCGGGCCATGAAGTTAAAGGCGGCCGACTTTGATCAAATCGTCGGAACGCTACAGCAGCAAGAAGACATCGAACTGGTCACGATCCGAACCGCAACACGTCCGGCCCAGGGCTATCGACTGCGAGAGGCCAAATGAACGCGTCCCTAATTAGTCACAATCCGTCACCGCCAGTGACGCATTCACAACGATTTTGCTTACCCAAATTCGCAAACCGATCGAATCCAGGTCCGAGTGTCACCCAAGCTGGTGACGGATTGGTGACGCATTTCCATGAAGGGAAAGACCGTAAATATAAAGAAAACACTCTCTTTCATATGTATATGTCCCCCTGTCACGCCTGCACCCGCGCGATGCGTGTGCGCACGCATGAGGGGTGCATGACGGATCACGGTGACGCTTTGCCTCAAGAGCGATTAGGTACTCCCGGCCGTTTTCGTCTCCAACCAGGGCACCCGGAACAGCCACCTTATTAGACAGAGTTTGTTTTGTTTGTCCGAACGGAATCGGACGCCCACTCAGCCAACCAAACATTCACCCACAGACCGAACCCTTCCCGCTTTTTACTCTCGCCTCGGAAGGGCCAAATATGCAGGTCGAAATGTGGTCGCTTGATCGGATCAAGACTTACGAAAACAACCCTCGCATCAACGATGACGCCGTCGATGCGGTGGTGCAGTCAATCAATGAATTCGGTTTTCGTCAACCGATTGTGGTCGATTCCGACGGCGTCATCATCGTCGGCCATACGCGTTACAAGGCCGCTAAGAAGCTGGAGCTGGACAGGGTCCCGGTTCATGTCGCGAAAGACATGGAGCCGGAAGCGGTCCGCGCCTACCGGATCGCTGACAACCGCACCGGCGAGAATGCCGAGTGGGACTTCGACCTGCTGCCGATCGAGATCGGTGAATTGAAGAACAGCGGTTTTGATTGCGAATTGCTTGGCTTCAGCTCGGATGAACTTGCAGAGTTGCTCGATCCCGGAGTCACGCAAGGATTGACCGATCCTGACGAAGTTCCCGAGCCACCGGACGAAGCGGTAACTCAACTCGGCGACGTTTGGATACTCGGCGAACACCGGCTGCTGTGCGGCGACTCATCGAAAGCGGACGATGTGGACCTTCTACTCGCCGGTGCGAAGATTCAGTTGGTTAATACCGACCCGCCGTACAACGTCAAAGTCGAACCGCGTAGCAAGAATGCGATCGCCGCCGGGAATAGTTCCTTCGCCGGCAGCGGCAAGACCAAGGAAGGCCCGAAAAAGATGCGGGCCAAGGACCGGCCGCTCGCCAATGATTTTGTCTCGGACGAGGAGTTCGGCCGGCTATTGGCCGCGTGGTTCGGCAACATCGCCCGCGTGTTGGAACCGGGTCGCTGCTTCTATATCTGGGGCGGCTTTTCCAACTGCGGGAACTACCCGCCTGTCCTGGCTGCCAACGGATTGTACTTTTCGCAGGCCATCATCTGGGACAAGCAGCATCCGGTGATGACGCGAAAAGACTTCATGGGGGCGCACGAGTGGGCGTTCTACGGATGGCGTGAAGGTGCCGGCCACAAGTTCTTCGGTCCGAATAACGCAACCGATCTGTGGCACGTCAAAAAGATTCCGCCGCAACAGCTGGAACATCTCACCGGCAAGCCTGCGGAACTCGCCGTGATGGCAATGCAGTACTCCAGCCGCAAAGGAGACAACGTGCTGGATTTGTTTGGCGGCAGCGGCTCGACATTGATCGGCGCCGAACAAACCGGACGAAAGACCTTCCTGATGGAACTTGATCCACCGTACTGCGACGTGATCGTCGATCGTTACCAACGATTCACTGGGAAGTCGGCGGTGCTGGAACGGACCGGCGATTCGCCAATTCCGATTGGCAAGCGAGAGGAGAACATGCGGTGATCAGAGTTTCGTGCAATTCCATGATCTTCCATCAAACACGTAGATGTAATTCGCACCGCAGCGACGGGCAAAACGCAGCAGTTCATCGTGATTGGATTGCGTTTCCGCGGGCTTACCATCGGCGAACCGATCAACGGTGCCATCGGTTTCCAGGCAACGAACGTCGCCTCCGGCGATCAAGGCCTCCGCGGCTTCAGGTGATTGGTGGTGTTTCATCAATTGTTCTCCTGTGTATTGGGGGTAGCCGTCGAAATGCAGATAGACGGCGTCGTACGTTTGGTCGACGCGGCGGACGGCAATGGTCGCGCGTGTGGACATGGTTGGTTCTCCTCAGTTCTTGTTGTCAGCCGGCGAAAGTCTTTCGACGCGGTCCGGTGGAATGGAAAGCATCAGCGATCGACCGTTGTCCCAATCGACGTCGACCTGCGTCCAATCGCTTTGCGGATAAACGCCGACAACCGTTCCCAGTTGCCCGGCCGCGATCGGGTCGGGATCGTCGGTCATCGAAATCAAGCGAACCCGATCACCCGTCTTCAAGTTGTTCTTCATTCGTTCGACTCCTTAGCGGTTGCGGTTGTTCAGTTCGTCGACCGCTTCGGCCGCCTGCGAAAGCAAGGCATTGATGCGGTTCAGTGCGTGGGCGTGACGCCAACGCAAGTTTCGATCGTCTGGCCGCATCGCCTCGTCCAGTTGGCCGGCGATGTCGGCCACCAAGTCGCGGGCGATCAAGTGGGCATGTTCGTAAGCCGCCGTTGGTCGCAGCGATTGTTTCTCGTTCGCCATCTCGTTTCTCCGTTCGCGTTCGTTGTTTAAAACCGTTCGTACAACCACACATGAGCCATGGGTTTGCCAACACAGCAAGCGAAGTCCGGTAAACCTCCGGGAACTTCTACATGTTTCGCAGCACCAGAAAACGGCTGGCGACGTTGGCCCGTGTCGCGTCGTTCGCAGCTGCCGCGCTGTTGCGGCAGTCACGAGCAAACGCCCGCACGTTTCAAACGTCGGGCGTTGTCGGGCGCGTTCGGTTTAGAAGCCGAGCGGCACCAGGATGTGGGCGTTCTGGCCCGTGACCGCGAACTCTTCGCCGACCGTGGTCCGCGCGAAAATCACATCGCCGCGCCGGACAACAAATTCAACAAATCCGGCCTCGATACCGCTGCCGTCAATTCGTCGCAATTCGTAAGCCACGTCGGGCTCCGGCTGCGCGATCTCTTCGTCGGCCAAGTCCGTGACCTCACGTACGTCGCAAATGAACATGGTGCGGTCCTCCTATGCTCGAACCGTGAAGCGACCGCGATCGGTTTTGACGAAGCGGCTTTCGTCGCCCTTCTTCATCTCGCGGAGGATCGCCGAATACAATGTTGCGTGCGGCGTCTTTCCTCCGGGGCTTTCCCAGTACCCGGCCGCGACCATCTCTTCGATCATTTCCTTGGTGTTCAGCGGTTCGCTGCTCTCGCCGAGCACCTTCAGCGCCGCGGCAACGCAGGACAGCTTCTTCTCCGCCGATTCCGCTTTCTTGTCTTTCGCAACGGCCGCCGTTTTGTCGACACGCTTGCGAGCTCGCTTGTTGGTGAACGTCTCGGTCGTTGCCCGCGGCGATTCCACCACGGTGACGTTTCCCTCGGTCGTGGTCTTGGTCGTGTCCGATCGCTTCCTCGCCACGCCTTGCAATCGTTGAGCTGTCTTGATGCGAATTTTCTTGTTGGTGGAAAGGTTGGTCGCGTCCCAACCGCCGCTGCGATTCTCCGCGTCAATCCGCACAACGACCTTCTTGTTGGTCACTTTGGCGTAGTACTCGCCTCCGATCTTTACGTCTGCCTTCTTCATCGTTCGTTCTCCGAAAGGGAATATTCCGTGGTTGGCTGCCATCGTCAGGCCGCGGGAACCACCCGCGACAACGCCATGTGTCCGATCTTGCCGGGGCGTTTCGGCTTTCGTTTACAGCACCCTTCCAAGTTCACTCTTGTGCATCGCGTCGATCGCCTCGACCGCGTGAAAGTGTTCGGTCAGCAGAATGCCGCCGGCGTATTCGCCCGCCTTCGTGTCGGCGATCTCAAGTGCGTCGGCCAAAGTTCGCAGGCCTTCGACCGCCTTGTAGTAGGCTTCGCGAATCTCTTGTGCCTCGTGGGCGTCCATGTTTCGGAAAATCGTGCGGAGGGTCGTCTCGGTTTCGTTCTTGGTCATCTCTGTGTCTCCGGTGAAAAGAATGGTTTGCCGGCTGGCGTTAATACACATGAGCCATGCGTTCGCGGACGCAGCAAGCGAAGTCCGGAAGGAATCTTCAGTCTTTCGGCAGACTTCCGGAATTCGCCGGTACACCTACGAAAAATGCCGCTTCAGTTCGGCCAGTTGTTCGCAAAGGTGGTTCAGCGATCCGACGTGTCCCCAATCGATGGGATGTTCGTCGTTGCCCGGCGCCGGCAAGTCTTCAACGATTTGGTGCAGGTCTTCCAGCAATGTCAGCGCCGCGATGTGGGCGGCGACGTAGGCGTCTTCCAGTCGTTGGCGTTTGGGGTCGTTCATGGTTTCGTTTCCGAATCGAGTGGTGTTGGTAGTTCGTGGTTAGCAATCGCGGCAGGTTTCCCAAGCCCGTTTGCTGCCGTAGCAAATCTGTCCGCCTTCGACGATGTAGACGATCGCGTCTTCGGCGACGTCTTGGTCATCGAAGAATTCGCTGGGGTCGTCTTCGCTGGCTTCGTTCATCTCCGACCCGCTGGTCACACCGGCAACCCGGTTTTCAAACGGCCAGTTCTGTTGCGTCATCAAACGCACTTCGGCGTCCGGACCGTGCTGGTCGCGGTACTCGGCCAGCAGGTCGATCAGCGTGTCAATCGTCATCTCTTCGTCTCCGTGGTTGGGAATCAGAAACCGTCTTGCGATGACACACATGAGCCATGCGTTCGCGGGCACAGCAAGCGAATCACGCCAGCAATTCACAGTCTTTTGCAAGGTTTCTTGAGATCGCCGACGTCGCCGACAAACGCCGCGTGTGGCCGACATGAGAGAAGCCGCCCTCTACCGTTGACCTACCCGGTTTGGGCCACGTTTGGCGAACGTCGCGGGCAGAAAACGAAGAAACGCCGCGAGGGGAATCGCGGCGCTCGAATGTGCGAAGGTCGTCGGCCGTTATGCGGCCCGGTCGTATTTGCGGGCCATTTCCAAAAGCTTCTTTTTGACCGGCTTCCAATCGCAAGTTTGCGCGTCGGCCGAAAGTTCGCCGAAACGTTTGTTGCGAAGTTCGCCCTTGTACCAACCCTTCGTCCAACCGAGTCGGTAGAAGAGGCGGTTGAGTTCCGTTTCGCCGTGGCCAGCGTCGGGTCGGTCCCAGCAACTCTTCGTGCCGGGTTTCTTCGCGTAGTCCCAGCCGCTGCAGCGTCGCGTATTCAAGGCGATCTCTACCAAGCCCAGAACCATTTGGATGTAGCCGAGCAGTTTGGTTTTGTTGAGCGTGCCGGCGAAGGCCCGAATCTCAATTCGGTTCTTGCCGGCGGCGAGGTGTGTCAGATTCAAAAGGTGGTAGCGGTCTCGTTCGCAGCGGTCTTTCGCGGCGTCTTTGTTGCCGTACGTTTTGATTTGCTTCGCCCAGCGGTTTCGTTCGCGGCGTCGTGTGCCGGTCGCTGCGTAGATGGCTTTTTCGTGGTTGCCGATCAGCGAGATCAGTCGAGCCAAGGCGGCTGCGTCGCCGTCCCAAGAAACCGTGATGTGCAATCCGCAAGATTCGTTGACCCGCGCCCCGCGTTCTTTGATCGCGTCGACCGCCGCTTCGACGTTTTGCAGCCCTTCGTATCCGCGCAGGATAGGCGAAACAAACTCGCAGGGTTTGCGTCCGGCCGGCGTACGGATGCTGCTGTCCCGTTCGGCCTTCCATCCCGTCGGCAGCCAGGCGACCGGCAATCCTCGGTGGTAGCCGCCGATCGGCGTGGTGTCTTGGCCGGGCATGGTGGTTTCGATTTCGATCCCGAAGGCGATGTTGTTGGCGTGCATGGTTGGGTCTCCGAAGGGCGGTTGGTTCGTTGTGTTTCGCGTCGCGGTTTGCGTTCGCGTAACGCACATGAGCCATGCGTTTCGGAGGTCCTCAAGCGAAGTCTCGCAGTAATGTTTCAGGAATCTGCAGCTTTCTTTCCTTGCCCACAGGCGGCCAGTTTCGGCCCACACTCGCCCGCCAAAACATGCGGCCGAGGACGCCAAACATGCACACATTTGCGACAGTCACCGCCGTGTGCGGCACGTTTGGCAACCGCCCAATAACGGAGCATCTATGGACGGAAACAAAGAAAACGTGAACCCAAACGCGATGTCGGTCGATCAAGCCGCGAAGTTGCTCTCATCGGCCGCACGCCGACAGATTCCCGCGTCGCAAATTGCCGACGACATTGCGGCCGGCGCACCGTCCAACACGGACGGAACCGTCAACGTGTTGCACTATGCCGCGTGGTTACTCCAGGAGATGCAACGTGGCGATTGACCCACGACGATTGCGACCCAGCGAATGCTGCCGGTTACTCAACAGCACGCCGCTCGGCGAAGTGATCAATGAACGACAACTTCATCGGCACCGAACGCGAGCCGGCAATCGAATCGGTGATGGTAAGCACGTCGATCTGCTTCGCTACACAGCTTGGCTTGTTGAAGAACGTCATCGACCGCGTCCGGTCGAAGAAGGAGACCCGTATGCAAGGCTCAAAGACAAAGCCCGCGAGCGAAACGCTGCGATCGCGTTGGCTGGTCGCGACATTGGCGAGCTGCCGCCCGTCGCCGATCCCGATCGCAAAGCCAAAGCCTCCCGCAGCTTTCAATACTTCTGCGAAGCCTATTTTTCGCTGACGTTCCACCTCGCTTGGTCGCCGGATCACCTGAAAGTAATCACGAAGATCGAGGAGGCTGTGACCAGAGGTGGGCTGTTTTCACTGGCGATGGCGCGAGGCAGCGGCAAGAGTTCAATCGCCGAAGTCGCATGTATCTGGGCGGTCCTCAACGGGTATCGAGACTTCGTGTGTCTGATCGGCAGCGATGAAGGCCACGCATGCGACATGCTCGATTCGATCAAGACCGAACTCGACGGCAACGATCTACTGCTGGCCGACTATCCCGAAGTCTGTTTCCCGATCCAAGCTCTCGACGGAATCGCCAATCGCGCTAACGGCCAACTCTTTCAGGGCAAACGCACGCAGATCGGTTGGACAGCGAAAGAGATCGTGCTGCCAACGATTGCCGGCAGTAGCGCCAGCGGCGCGATCATCAAGGTCGCGGGTCTGACCGGACGCATTCGCGGCATGAAATTCAAACGGCCGGACGGAAAAACGGTCCGCCCGTCGCTCGTGGTTCTCGATGACCCGCAAACCGACGAATCCGCCCGGTCACTTTCGCAATGCGCGAACCGCGAAGCCATCCTCGCTGGCGCGGTACTGGGACTGGCCGGCCCCGGCAAAAAGATTTCCGGCATCATGCCCTGCACCGTCATCCGACCTGGCGACATGGCCGACAGCATTCTCGACCGCGACAAACATCCGGAGTGGAACGGCGAGCGAACTCGGATGGTCAACTCGTTTCCTACCAATGAGACCCTCTGGCAACGCTACGCCGAGATTCGCGCCGAGGGATTGCGAAACGGCGACGGCGGCAAGGCCGGCACCAAGTTCTATCGTGACAACCGCGCCGCAATGGACGAAGGTGCCGACGTCGCTTGGACTGAGCGGTTCAACCACGATGAATTGTCCGCGATCCAGCACGCGATGAACCTCAAGCTTCAAGACGAAGCAGCCTTCTTTGCCGAATACCAGAACGAACCGCTGCCAGAAGAACGAGTTGACGCCGATCAACTGACCGCCGAGCAGGTCGCTGCGAAAATCAACGGCATGGATCGACGTTCGATCTCGATCGCAGCCAATCACCTCACCGCGTTCATCGACGTCCAGCAAAAACTCCTGTTCTACGTTGTCGCCGCTTGGGAGGATGACTTCACCGGTTACGTTGTCGATTACGGAACATACCCAGATCAAAAACGTCCCTACTTCACGCTCCGCGACGCGCGACTCACGCTCGCGACGGAAGGCACCGGTTTGGAGGGCTCCATCTACGCCGGTCTCGAATCTCTCACCACCGACCTTCTTGGTCGCGAGTGGCAGCGAGATGACGGCGCAGCGATGAAGATCGGTCGATGTCTGATCGACGCGAACTGGGGTCACTCCACCAACGTTGTCTACCAATTCTGCCGACAAAGTCCACACGCCTCGATCTTGTTGCCATCTCACGGTCGGTTCGTCGGCGCATCGTCGAATCCATTCAGCGAATACAAACGCCGGCCCGGTGATCGAGTCGGACTCAACTGGCGTATCCCCAGCATCCACGGCAAGCGGGCGATCCGTCACATCATCTACGACACCAACTGGTGGAAGTCCTTCACACACGCGCGACTCGCCGTCGCGATGGGCGATCGTGGCTGCCTCTCCATCTTCGGCGATCGCCCCGACATGCATCGCATGTTCGCCGAGCAAGTCACCGCCGAGTATTACATCAAAACCGAAGGCCGAGGCCGAACCGTCGACGAATGGAAAGCGAGACCCGAACAACCCGACAACCACTGGCTCGATTGTCTTGTCGGATGTGCCGTCGCTGCGTCAATCCAAGGGGCGGTATTGTTCGGCACGGATGGCGGATTCGGAACGCAGCGACGCGAGCGAATAAGTTTTAAGGACCTGCAGCGAAAGCGAAAGGCGTAGATTCCATCAACGAACAATCTACAGCACACCCGGTTCAGCGACTGAGTGATTAGGTGGCGTGAGGATTCACGTCCATGTCCATTGGAAGAGATTCCCGTCACTAACCGTTAGTCGGTTTCGGCATCGAAGTAGGATTCATGTCCAGCCATCCATCGCTCGTTAATACTCCTACCCAAAAGATCCGCGACCACCCCGGCGCTGGTCGGAGAGCAAGGCTCTTGATCACCTTCAATGATCTCGCCATTCGTGATTCGGATGCAACGATTTTCGTATAGAAAATCGCAGCCAAAAACACAAATTGGCATCACAATATTGGGATCCGTTCGCTCCGCCTCGGAACACAGTGTCCGTTTCTTTTTATGGGCCGCGTGCAACGCTCGAACTTCAAACTCTCGGCCACAAATCGCACAGCATTCAGTTTCGTTTTCTCCGAATAGCCATTCTCGTAACAACGCCTGTTCTCGTCGACGAGTCGTTTCGACTTCCGAGTCGGTTCCAAGTCTGGCCACGTCCTTAAGTTTGCTCACATACTCCTCGTGGCGATCACGATCTCGCGGTTCTAAGACCGGAGGTTCAGATTGGCAAACCAGCGAGTAGCGGTATTGCTTTCGTCCCATAGACTTGTCGACATGAACCAATGGTGAATTATAGACGGCCTTAATTATGTGCGCTTCCCCATAGTTCTTCGTGCGCAGATAGTCTCGAAGTGTACGTGAGTCCGTGAATTCAACTTGGGATAGGAATGAAACCACGTCCTGCTCTATCGGATTGAGTGCGGCAAGATCGCCGTTGAATGAAACGACCTCGTTTTTGACTTCGGTTAACTTCGAGTTTCGTATGTACTCGCGCACAACCTCCAGAGGCGGGAATGGGAGTTTGCCTTTGGCCCGACTACGGAATGCGTTTACCATCGTTGCCGACAGCCTTTCGATCTCGCAATATTGTCCGGTGGAAAATGCCTTTGCTAACTGGTTGACCAGGGCGTTTTCCCTGTCCTCAAATAGAAACCAAACATTCCCTTGAAACCTCCACGTCCAAGAACCTGGTGTGTTCGCCACGATCGTTCTTAGTTGACTTTGATCGAATGGCTCTACGTTCGCTTCCTCCAGCTTTGCCATGCCGACGCTTGCGGGCATGCGGCGAATTTGGATGATCGCGGATTTAGCCTTCGTTAGTTCGTCCCTGTGAATAAACAGGAATTCTTCATTGATTGCGGCATTCGATTTTGAAACTGATTCACCTATGGGACTGCACTTTAGGTGATTGACTGTAGCGTCGTCGATCGTCACGCCGCAAACGCGAGCAAGCGTTCGAATCGGTCGCGAATTTTTGTTTCGTCAGGAGCCAGATGCAGATCGTTCAAAAATTCAGAACGCAGCATTTCACGGGTGATTCGGCGACGGCGATCTGTGTGTGAGGGACGACGCGATGGATTGTCCCACGGTCGGTCACTGCGATCAACCAGCTGTTCGGCCGACAGGTCCCAACACTCCAATTCAACCAGGCTGTACATCCACCCGCACAAGTTCCAGCAGGCAATGCTAGACCAAACGTTTCGGACCTGCTGCTCGCCGGCACCCCAAATCTCCTTCACGTCGTGAAAGTGCTCTTCGATCGACCAACGGTCAGAGACCGTTTGCAAGATTGCCTCCACGCTCATCGTCGGATCGGTGCTGATGTACGCTGCCCAATTCCCACTGGCATGCTCCAACAAAACGACTCGAACCTGACCGCCCACGACCTTGCTGGTCGCGACGAACGTTTTGTAACGTCCCTCCGTCTGTACGCCTCGACAACAGTAGGTAATCGCTTTCCAGCCATCTCGGCGTCCAGCTCGCTTGGCCAAGCTGATTCGATTCTTGCCATACTTGCGAGGCCTACCGCGCTGCCCCGGTTTGTTCGCCGGCAGATCGAACAGCTTCGCATCGCGACGAAGCCGTGTGACTACTGTGGCACCTTCAGCGATCAACGGGCGCACAAGGTCCCTGGCCGCATACGCGCCATCGAACACAACAATGAATCTCGCTTTGCTGCCGAGCGCACGAAGCGTGCCAAAGACTTGCCGAAGCAACTCCATGGCGAGTTGGTGTTTGGTACGAAAGTCCCAGTCATATCGTTGTTTCAGCTTGTTGATGTCAACCTGCCGAACGTACAGTCGCGAGAGCAACGGCAACGCCATGACTCCGAACAGCGGATGGCTCAGGACCATTGCCAAGCAAACCCAGTTATGACCATAAAGCCAATCTCCGTCGCCAGGGCCGGGTGTCGGATTGTGGTGAATGTTAGCCGCTTCAACGTACGGCCCAAATCGCTTGGTGGGCGAATCATCGATGGCAAACGTCCAGTGACCGTTCTCGCCGGGATCGAACTTCTTGAAGATGAACATAACCAACGGCAGCATCAACGAGACAGTGTTTCTCCCGATCGATTGAAGCATCTCGTAGAACCGGTCCCAATCATCGTTAACGCCGCCGCAGCGAAACCAACTGGCGGCAGTGCGGCGACCACCGGCGAGCATCGCCCCGGCGATAACGATCGGCAACCGAAAGCCGATTCGTTTGTCAAGCAAGTCACTCATCGAAGCGACCAAAGTTGCGATCGTCCCGCTGAGCGGAATGCTTGCCGTTTTGGTTCGTCTGCGACTCGGATTCGGTGTGTCAAGCCTTCGCCGCTTGTCGTGCTGGGAAGGCGTGGATTTGCGAGAATGTTGAGCTTGCGGTGGTCTGCCGGAGCGTTTACGCTTAGCCATCCTTGGCCCTTTGAGATGTGGATTGGTGTGGTAACCTCCATTTTCTCTGAGGGCCTTTTTCGTGGCAATATCAATCGGTCTGCGATAACTTTTCGCCTAAAGTGCAGCTATGGGAGTGAGCAGCTCGAAATCCTCACAATATCCCAACTCATTTAGTAGTCGCATGAGACTAGCAGGATGATAACTGTCACTGATGAGTTCCGTTCGTGTTAATGCGTGTCTGATGTCAGACCAAGTCGAAATCTGTTTCGCAGCGATCAGCTCACTTGCTCCAACAATCCCAGTTATTCGCTTCGCCGCTACGTGCGTGCGAAACGTTTTGTCAATGATTTGGTTTACGTTTTGCCGAGTTCCCGCAGAATATTGGTTGCCCAATTGTTCTTGTGTCGCAAGGGTGTCGCTCAGAAATCCGTAATAGTCCAAAATCAGTTTTGTATCCCGATCGTGGCTTTCGCTTGTTCGCCGAGATCGCTGGATCAGTTCGCTGACGGATGCTTCAATGCTTTTCATTATGAGAAGTATGGATTAACAGATTCGAGGAGATGGTTTCACGTAACGCCTAGAGGCGTCGTAAAGATTCGGGATTTGCGTTATTGAGAAGCGCAGGTTGAAAGATCAATATCGGCCGGAAGATATTTGAAACAGGGATGTGGCTAATTGCAAATGTGCCCTCAAATCAACAAACATCTGAAAATTTTCTGCGATTCGCCGTCAGTTTGCTTCTGTTGCGGGTAGTTCAAGGGGTAGAGAGGGAAACCTCATAACTTACTTGAATCGGAACGCATGGCTGACGATCTGAAAGACGAGATTCGCGACAACGCTTCCGGGCCAGCAAAAGCTTCTGGTGACGCTGGGAGTGTCGAGCAGCACAAGCTGAGCGAACAGATCGCCGCCGATAAGCATCTGGCGTCCAAAGACGGTGTCGGGAAACCGCACCGAGGTCTCCGTTTCAACAAGATCGTGCCACCCGCGACTGGCTAGTCACAGACTGCGAACTTCTTCACGACTGCAGGGCTGCCGGGGACGGCAATCAGGAATCCTACACGGATGTTTTTGGAAAAGCTTTTGTCAGGGATCATGGAGCAACGATGGCGAGGCGGACGGTCTGACCGTTCGCTTACGCGAGGACGCTCGCCCCGGCAGCCCTTTCAATTTCGTCGCTTGATGGGGCGTTACGATGCGGCCAACACGACGCTCGATAACATCAAACATTGGTCGCGTGCCGATGGGCTGTCGGCGGCGGCGGCCAACAGCCCCGACGTTCGCAAAACGCTCCGGAATCGATCGCGGTACGAGGTCGCCAACAACAGTTACGCTCGCGGAATCACGCTGACGCTTGCGAATGATGTCGTGGGGACCGGGCCACGATTGCAAATGTTGACGGCCGACCCAAATGCGAATCGGTTTGTTGAACAGGAATTTTTCTATTGGGCCGAATCGGTTGGCCTGGCGGAAAAGTTACGAACGATGCGACTCGCACGCGTTGCTGACGGCGAATCGTTCGGGTTGCTGACCAGCAATGAAAAAATCGAAGCGAGAGTTCAACTCGATGTGAGACTTGTTGAGGCCGATCAGGTCGCCTCGCCAACACTCGCCCTCGATCGGCAGCGATACATCGACGGAATTCAATTCGATCCAGATGGCAATCCGGTTAGTTACGACGTGCTTCGTGAGCATCCTGGGGATGTGGCGTTTTTGCGCGATGACGAACACGACACTATTCCGGCGAGTGCCGTTCTGCACTACTTCCGTTGCGATCGGCCGGGACAGATTCGGGGCATTCCTGACATCACGCCGGCACTCCCGCTTTTCGCACAGCTTCGTCGATTCACCTTGGCGGTGCTTGCTGCGGCCGAGACTGCCGCTGACTTCGCTGGCATCCTCTACACCGACGCTCCGGCCAACGGCGAAGCGGACGCCGCCGAACCTTTCGAGCCGATTGAACTTGAAAAACGAATGCTGTTGACCATGCCGGGTGGCTGGAAGATGGCTCAAATGCGAAGCGAGCAACCTTCGACAACGTATGCCGAATTCAAAAAAGAGATTCTCAATGAGATTGCTCGTTGCTTGAACATGCCGTTCAACGTCGCCGCCGGGAATTCATCGGGCTACAACTACGCGTCGGGTCGGCTCGATCATCAAACCTACTTCAAATCGATCCGCGTCGAGCAATCGCAACTTGGCCGCGTTGTTCTGGATCGCATTCTGCACGCCTGGCTACGCGAAGCGATTCTGATCGAAGGCTATCTGCCCAACTCGCTTCGCGCACTCGATTCAACTTTTGAGCACCAGTGGTTTTGGGATGGGCACGAACATGTCGACCCAGCCAAGGAAGCCAACGCCCAGAAGATCCGCCTCGCCAATCATACGACTACCCTGGCCAATGAATTTGCTCGGCAGGGTCGTGACTGGGAGGCGGAACTAAAACAACGAGCCAAGGAATTGGCTTTGATGCGAGAGCTGGGCTTACCGGCTGATTCTGATGCTCACTCCTCAACTGACACCGAGGTCACGGATGACGAAGACGTCCAACAAGCCGCTTGAAGCGGAAGCCGAATGGGTACCAAGCAGCTTGCGTATCGTCTGTGATGACGCTGCAACGATTCGACTGGCCGCGACGGAGACGCCGGAAGAAGGCAAGCCGACGTTGCGCAAGTTTTCGATGACTGCGTACACCGGCGGTGCTATGCGACTTGGCGGTTGGCCCCATCCCGTGGTGGTTGATCTCGCTGGCATGCGAGTGACTCGCAAATCAAGACCGATCTTGAAAGACCATGATCGCTGCAGCATCGTCGGTCACACCGATGACATCGCGATCACCGACAAATCCCTTGAGGTCGCCGGTGTGATTTCGGGTGTCGGTGCAACCGCGCAGGAAGTGATCGCCACGAGCGAGAACGGATTTCCATGGCAAGCGTCGCTGGGGGCGAGTGCCGACAAGGTCGTGTTCATCCCGGACGGCAAATTCGCCAAAGCCAACGGCCGCGAGTTCCAGGGCCCCGTTTACGTTGCTCGGAAATCGACGCTCGGTGAAGTCAGCTTCGTTGCCTTGGGTGCCGACGACGACACCGAAGCTCGCGTTGCCGCCGGCCGGACCGATGATACGGACGATCCAGATGACGATCTAGACGATACCGAAGTCCTCGAACCGGTAAACGCCAGTTTGAACATGAGCACCGCACCGAAACCCAAGCTGAAACCCAAACGTACACCGGTCGACGACATGCGTGCTGATGCCGCAGCGGAGTCACGGCGGATCGCCGGAATTCGCAAGGTTTGTGACAACAAGCACGCTGGAATCGAAGCCGACGCGATCGAACAGGGATGGAGTGTCACCAAGACGGAGCTTGCCGTGTTACGAAGCGAACGACCAAAGGCTCCGGAGCAGTCCGGAAATAGGCCTACTTACACTCGCGACATCCTAGAAGCAGCGGCCTGCCTGTCCGTCGGCATCGAAGAAAAGACGCTGCTGGCCAGCTACGGAGAGCGAACCCTAGAGGCCGCCGATCCGATTCGGCATATCGGCTTGCGTGAACTGGTCGCCGAGTGCGCACGACTTGAAGGCATCGATGTGCCACGAGTCTTTGGTGATGGCACGGCAACGATCCGAGCCGGTTTCTCATCGATGAGTTTGCCTGGCATTCTCGAAAACGTCATGAATAAGACGTTGTTGGCGGCTTATGCGAACACGCCAATCGCCGCGTTTGATCTGTGTAGCGTAGGGACGGTGTCGGACTTCAAGGAAGTGTCGCGGTACCGACTGCTTGGTACCGGCGGGTTCGAGCAAGTCGCTCCCGACGGTGAACTGAAGCACGGTAAGTTGTCCGAGCAGAAGTACAGCAACAAGGCTGATACCTACGGTCAGATTCTGATGCTGACGCGTCACGACATCATCAACGATGACTTGTCGGCGTTCATGGACATCCCACGTCAGATGGGCCGCTCAGGTGCGGAGTCGATCGACGACCTGTTCTTCACGCTGCTATTGAAAAACACGCCAGCCTTCTTCAGCGCCGGTAACAGCAACCTGTTGACTGGAGCCGATACCGCCTTCGGTCCGGACAGCCTGACCGAGGCCAAGACGACCTTCCGCAAGCAGAAAGCCGGCCCCGGCGGCAAACCGAAGGACCAGAAGCCAATCAACATCCGGCCCGAGTACCTGGTCGTGCCAGTGGAACTGGAAACCGAGGCCGAACTGTTGATGGGCAGCGCTCAGTTGATGATCGACGCTCAGGGTTCACCGACCAAGATTCCGGTCGACAATCCGCACCGCAACAAGTACCGCATCATCAGCACGCCGCACCTATCGGATTCGTATTACACCGGATCGAGTGGCAAGGCGTGGTATCTGTTTGCGAATCCGAACGTACTGCCGGCATTTGAAATCGTATTCCTCAACGGTCGCCGGACACCGGTGATCGAGCGAGTCGAAATGCCGCCGAACATGCTGGGGATGGGTTTCCGCAGCTACATCGACTTCGGCGTCAACTCTCAGGATCACCGCGCGGCAGTGAAAGTAACTGGCGAAGTGTAATCTTGTTCGCCGCTGATCCGTCCAATTTGTTTACCTGAAAACGGAACCACACATGTCCTCCGCAGATTTCATTCAAGAAGGCGCCGCCATCGACTACACGCCGACCGAAGACTTGGTTGCCGGTTCGGTGGTCGTTCAAGGCGACCTGGTTGGGATCACGAAGCACGACATCAAAGCGAACAAGCTTGGTTCGATTGCGGTCGAGGGGGTCTTCGACGTCGTCAAAGATCCGGCCGCGTCGATCTCCTCGGGCGCAAAGGTCTACTGGGACGCGACCAACTCACAGGCCGTCACGACGGCTACCGGCAACAAGTTGCTTGGCAAAGCAGTCGCAGCGGCGGGAGCCAATACCACGACCGTTCGCGCGCGACTAAGCCAATGACGTATCGAAGGTGTGATGAATGGTGGCTTCGATCAGCCAAGTCACTGCCGATCGGGCCAAAGCAATCGAAAAGCTTGTGCTCGAAGATGGCACAACAAGCCAGTGGCTGCACGCCGCAACCTTCGAGACATGTTTCTGCATCGCCGTCCGAAGTGAACACGCCTCGTGGAAGATCGAAGGGCTCCTACCAGACCAGCAAGTCGTAACGCTCTCCCACTACCGTAGAACATCAAGCGGCAGCCGAGTCTTTAAGACTGGCACACCGCGATACATCACCAAGAATGTGATGTGTGGACTCCCGATCCGATTTATATCGTCCGTCCCTCAACCTGATCCTTCGATTTGGGTCGTTTTCAAAAGTTAGGATTCGCCAGGACATGAATGTGAGATTGCGAGCGGGGTTGGCCGTTTGCTTAATTTCGATTTCGCTGGTTGGTTGCACACCGCAACCCGAGCGTGCGCGGCGATTACCGTCGCCGCCGTCCGAGCAACCGGCCGCCAACTTGCCAGTGCGATTGCATCAGCGCAATTGGACGGGGCGGCTCAATCAGGGCAGTTGTGTCCACGCATCGTTGGTCAACCACTTGCGTTGGCTCAACGAATACGAACTTGGCGAGCGTTGGCGAGAGACCTACAGCGACGGCGAATGGGACTCGCGATTACGGAACCGGCTCGATGCCGCCGGTATCGACTACAGCTACACGGTCAAGGCGGATCCGCGTTTTCTCGATTGGGCCACCGCAACACGTCGAGGCGCGATCCTTTGGTGGAAACCAGCTCACTGCTGCACGTTCGTCGGCTGGGTCAATCGCGATGGTCGACAGTACGCCGCGATCCTGGACAACAACTACCCAGGCCGCTTTGAGCTGACGCCTCGTGAACAGTTCGTTCGCTTGTGGGCCGGCTACGGAGGTTTCGCGTTGTCGGTTTTTAACGACCCGGCCAGTTCACTGCCCTATCGCAGTTATGAGGTAATTCAATGAACGAGAACGTGCGCATTCGATTTAGTATTGGGTTACTGGCCGCAGCGGTCATTCATGCCGTGTTGCTGGTCGTGCTGTTTGAGACGGTCCATACGCCGATTCATCCTCCGGCAAGGAACCCGACGTGGAATCCGCCGAATTACGATCCTGGCGTTCCTTCCGTCTCGCGAATTGAAAAACTCAGCGAACCTCAGGATGTGAATTTGCAGGCGCAGGGGGAGCTGAAACAGCAAGGCACCACGATCTGCCCTCCCGTATGTCTACCCAATCGTATTGTGCGGCCAACGGTCGTGTCTCCGTCTCGCGTAGTGCCGGCGGTCACGACTCCGTCCGTTCCCGTAATCATTCCATCCAACAGCGTGCCGCTGGCTGCGCCGAAACCGCAACCTCCCAAGAAGAAGTACCAGATCGCGCTATTCGTTGGTAGAGATGCGAAGAGTCAACAGTTGCTGGATTGGTTCAACCGCGACCGGCAATTGCGAAAGCTTCGCGATGCGTGCGAGTTCCAGGTTTATACGGAAAGCAACGCACTGTATCGAACACGCTTTGCCCAAATCGTACCGGCCGATCAGTTCCCAGTTGTGCTATTTCAAGATAGCACCGGGGGTCATGTTCATGCCGCTGGTCGAACGATGATTCCGACAACGCCCGATGAGCTGTATGCCGATCTGAAACACGGCTACGAGCTCTATCAACAAACTCGGCAGGCTCAAAAGACTGGTGCCTTGAAAGCTCGCGGTTATTCGTGGGACGAGGCAATCTCGCCAACGATGTATCTGGCCCCCGAAGACTGCCCTGACGGTTACTGTCCTGTCGAACCGAACGACACCTGGCGACCTGGTGATCGGGTCCGCGATCTGTTGTTCGACGAGGTTCGCGACAACCGCAACGCGCTCCTTTGGGCTTCGGCCGGCGAACTGGCAACGATTGCGATGATCGGCGTTGCCGTGTTCTTACTCGGTTTCATCATGATCAAGAGAGGATTCTGAAAATATGTTCCTAGGAATCGCAACCGTCGTCGTATTGGTTCTGCTGGCTGTCCTCGTGCTGCCATCGAAGAAGCGTGACGCGGACACTAAACAAACCAGCAACACGATTCTCCCGTTTCAGTCTCCCGAACGATCGCAGAATCTCCGCGAGCAGCAGGTGCAAGAAGAAGCGGAAGCGATCGCGAGTGAATATCAACGCCGCGCGGACGAAGCGTGGCTGGAAGAGCTGAGCGTGAAAGCATCGGCGTTACTGAAATCACCGGCCAAGGCGACGCGAAAAGCATGACCGATATGTTGCGGAACGGCCAATCGTGGCTCGCGCAAAAGCTGAAAACGCATGCCTCGCGATTGGTGGTGTACCAGCGAAACGATGTTGAAGCAGAACTACCGGCAACCATCGGCAGATCGACTTACGAACAGGATGACGGCGAGGGCGTCATCACCCGCAGCCAAGTTCGCGACTTCCTGATCGACACCAGCGACCTTTTGTTGTCCGCGATAGGATCGCTACCACGTCGTGGCGATCGCATCTCGGAGACCGACGGAGACACCACGTTCATCTTTGAAGTGATGTCACTCGGTGGTGATCCGCCCTGGCGTTACAGCGACCCCTTCCGTTTGAAAATTCGGATTCACACCAAACAGATTGATACGATCCCAGCATGACGACGATTCTGCAGATTGCCGATAGCGTGACCGCCGAGTTGAACGCCGCGGAGCTATCGCAAACGATCGATGCTGAGCGGCTCTATGTCCCCAACTTCGATTTGGAGGACATGAAAGAACTCCGCGTCAGTGTCGTGCCGCGCGAGGTTGAGTTCCTACCGATGGATCGTTCGCAGAATCGTTACCACGGCAAGATCGACATCGCCGTCCAGAAGAAGTTCAAAGACGGTGACAACGCTGAGATCGATCCGCTAGTCGGCCTGGTCGAGGAGATCGCAGATGTGTTCCGCATGAAGCGACTCGGTTCGCTCGTCGCCGCCCGTTGTATCCATGTGGAGAACAGCGTGTTGTATTGCAACGAACATTGGGAACAACTCCGGCAATTCACCAGCCTTCTGACATTGACTTTCGAGTTGGCCAAGTGATCGGCATCAAGACCACCACCCGATTCAACACATCCACCCTCAAACGCAAAACCGACCAAGCCAGCTTTCGATCTCTCGGGCATGCCGGCGCAGCGGTCCGACTGACCGCCCGCCGCAGTATCCGCCGACGCAAGAAACCGTCACGCCCTGGATCACCACCCCACACACAAACTGGCCGACTCAAACGATCGATCCGCTACGAAGCCAATAAGTCGATACCTGATGTGGTCATCGGTCCGGTCAACGAGATCGCTGGCCGGCTTTGGCATTTGCACGAGCACGGTGGCATCGCGAAAAAACGAAAGCGGCTGAAGCGGCATCGTTTCCGCGCCGGCGAGTTTGGACCGGTGCGAGTCAAACAGCCCGGCAAGTTCGCACGTGCCCAACTGCAAACCGCCGCTCAAGCAAACCGAGCCACACGACTGATCGAACAAGAAAACCAGCGTCGCGGCGCGATCCGGCCACCCCGCTACCCAAAACGACCATTCATGCGACCTGCTCTCGATGCCAACCGATCGAGGCTGCCGAAGTTCTGGCGAGACTCGGTGAGGTGACGTTCCACACGAAGGGATTCTTGAATCATGCCAGAAGTCAAACTTGGGCTCGATGCGACGCTGACGATCGACGGCGCGGAGATCAAGAACTGCAAGGACTTGACGGTCACGCTCGAGAAAGCGGAAGCCGATGCATCGACGCGCGATAACAACGGCTGGCGAGCGACGGTAGGCACACTGAAAGACGCGTCCATCGAGTTCACCGTACTCAACAAGGACGGTGACACGTCGTTCGCGCTGCTGCAAGGACTGTTCATGTCAGGCGATCCATGCAACGTCAGCATCAGTGATGCCGGTGGATCATTGGCACTTTCGTGCGAAGTCATGCAGTTCAACGTGAATCAGAACCTTGAAGAAGTGATCTCCGCCGACGTGACGCTCAAGCCTACACAATCAGCGAGCGGCACCGGATTGAACGTGCCAGGCCCATAGGTAATCAATGATGCAAAAATTCGTTGACCGCAAGTCTAATGTTTGGGTCGTTGATATCGACTCGACAACCTTGCGACGTGTGAAGGCGATCGCAGGTGTGAATCTGCTGGAGTTTGTTGAAGGTGATTTGGTCGAACGACTGAGTCATGACTTCCTGTTACTGGGAGACATTCTCTATGCGGTCTGTAAGCCACAAGCCGACCAGCAAGGGATCAGCGACGAGGAGTTCGGGCAAGGGCTGGCCGGCGATGTGATCTCCGATGCAACAGCGGCGTTGTTGGAAGGATTGGTCGCGTTCTTCCCGGAGCCCCGACGCCGTCTGCTGCAAACAGCGGCGGCGAAATATCAAAGCGTTCAAACCAAGGCGATGGAGCTGGTGCAGATGAAGCTGAACAGTCCGGACCTGGAGGAAGAGATTCTCGACAAGTTGCGAAGCGAGTTGGATCAGGTGACATCGAACGGCTCATCGACCGTCTCGCCGGAGTCGTTGGAGTCGACCCCGGACCACTGACACTTCGACAGTTGGTGCGGATGGCGGAAGCCCGGCGCGAACACGATTGGAGTATCGCCAGCAGCCAGATGGCGATGCTGGCTGAAATTCATCGTGATCGTCGGCGGAGACGCCGACCGTTCGCGCCCGCTGAATTCAATCCGCTAAGGCAAAGGACTTCGAGGCCCATTCCAGCGACGGTGAGCCAAGTCGCAAGCATTCTCGGGAGACCACTGAAACGCAGCAGCAATAGTGAAAGTTGACATCGAACCTATCGCCGCTTGTTTGCGAGTCTGGTGCAGCAGCAACTCGGGATACGGCGATCCTTACGACTGGTCCGCAACCTGCCGGTGGATAGACCGCGAGACGATAGAAGTCATTGGCGTTGATAAACCGGTTACCAAAGCGATGTGCCACGCGATTCGTGATGCCGCATCGAAGTTGGGTGTCCGGACGATTGGTTTCACAAGGATCCGCGACGGAAAGAAACGAAAGTTCTGGTTCACAACGACCAACGGCAAAAATTGGTCGATCATCACTCAGCGCCAGTGAAACCTAGCCCATGTCACAAGTTAAAGCAGGAGCCGCCTACGTCGAATTGACGACGAGGAATTCAAAGTTCCTCAAAGGCTTGGCTGCAGCAAAGAAGCGACTGCAGGACTTCGGCGCATCCACACGAATGCTTGGGCGACAGATGTTCGCGGTCGGCGCTGCCGCTACGGCACCGATTGCCGCCAGCATGACGGTCTTCACGTCGTTCGACGATGCCATGCGCGGCGTGCAAGCGATCACGCAAGCATCCACCGCCGAATTCGAGAAGCTACGCGACAAGGCGAAACAACTGGGCGCTACCACCAGTTTTTCCGCGACGCAGGTTGCATCGTTGATGACTGAGCTTGGTCGCGCCGGTTTCAAGCCCGACCAGATCATTGATATGACCGCTGCGGTGATGAATCTGGCCCGCGCGACCGGTACCGATGCAACGCTCGCCTCGGGCATCATGGCGGCAACGATTCGGCAATTTGGAATGGAAGCCGGTGAAGCCGCGCGAGTCGCTGACGGTTTGACCGCTGCAGCCAACAAGAGCTTTAACAGCGTCGAATCACTGGGTGAAGCACTCAAGTACGCCGGCCCGGTCGCAGCGGACGCCAACATGAGTCTGGAAGAAACACTGGCGATCCTCGGCTCGCTCGGCAATATGGGCATCCAGGGGAGCTCCGCTGGTTCCGCACTGCGTCGGTTACTGACGCTCAGTGCGGCCGAGTCTGAAAAGTTCCAGCAGGTCTTCGGCGTGGCGACGAATGATATCAAAGGTAACGCCCGCTCGTTGGTCGACGTGCTAGGCGAAGTTGCCGCGGCGACGAGCAACCTCGGTTCTGGCGAAAAAGCAGCGAAGTTTAATGAAGTGTTCGGCTTGCTGGGAATCACGGCGGCCAGCGCGATCGGCAAATCAGTCGCCGACACAAGGACACTCTACAAGGAACTGCAAGCAGCGGGCGGTGTCGCGGAAGAGACCGCTACCCAAATGGAGTCGGGGATCGGCGGTTCGTTTCGCATTCTGAAGAGTTCGCTTGAAGGCGTAGCAATCGCGATTGGAGAGTCGATCAATGAACCACTGAAAAAGATGACGCAAGCGGCTTCGGGAGCGTTATCGGGACTGATCAAGTGGATCGAGCAAAACCAGGAACTGGTGCGGGTTGCGGCCAAAGTCGCCCTTGCTGTGATGGCGGCCGGCGCGGCGTTATTCGGAATCGGCGCGGCCCTGAGTGCTGCGGGGATCGCGGTGGGAGGTTTGGCAACCTTGTTCAGTGTGGTTACCGGCGCGATCACCGTGGTCGGAAGTTTATTGAGTGCACTTCTTTCACCGTTGGGCCTTGTCTTAGCCGGCATCGTGGGACTCGGCGCCTACTTGGTGTACTCAACCGACATCGGATCCCAAGCTCTCAGCTGGCTCGGCCAGAAGTTCGCGGCGCTCAAAAGCACCGCAACCAAAGCCTTCGGAGCGATCGGGAAGGCACTCGCCGCGGGCGATATCGGCGCTGCAGCCAAAATACTCTGGCTGACCCTCAAGATGGAATGGCTCAAAGGGACGCGCACGCTGAAAGCCTACTGGATCGGATTCAAAGATTCGATGCTATCGACGGCCAATGCCATGATCTACGGAACCGCAGCAATCATCAGCGATGGCTGGGCTTCGATTGAAGTCGCATGGACGGAGACCATCGGCTTTCTTGCCGATGCCTGGTCGCTATTCACAGGTACGCTGACAAAGACTTGGCACAGTACGGTTGGATTCATCAAGAAAGCGTGGGTCCGACTCAAGGGATTATTCTCCGATGACATCGATGTTGATGCGGAGGTCAAGCGGATCGATAACGATACGGACGCCAAAAACAAGTCTGCAACGAAGCAGATGCTCGAATCGATTGGCGATCGTGATCGTGAACGAAAAGCCCGCCGCGCGGAGATCGAACAGAATCGTCAAGGTCGCGGCGACGCGCTCGATCAGATGCAGGCCGCCGAGGAAGATCAGCGGACGACACAGTTCAATCGCGACTTGTCACAGGCCCAAGCCGATCTGCAACAGGCACGAAGCGAATGGCAAGACGCCATTGCTGCGGTGAACCAACCCGATGAGCAAAAGGACGAATCGCAATCGTCGCCAACGTCTGACTACTCACTGCCCGAAATCAAGGCGGCATTGGCATCAAGCGGGAAGGCACTGGGCGATCTTCAAACGAACGTTGAAACCAAGGGTGGGTTCAATGCGTTTGCATTGGCGGGACTTGGTGCCGACAGCCTTTCTCAACGCACCGCCAAAGCGACCGAACAGGTCGTCGCCAACACAAAAGTTCTCGTCGAACAGGCTAAGCGTGGCCGACTCGTCTTCACGGAGTAAGCGGTCACGATGCCAATCACAATTGACGAAACGTATCGAAGCCGAGAAGGGACGGAGGGTGACAACCCGACGGCCGAGCTGCGGTTTGTTATCCAAGGCACGAACGATGACCTCGTCGTGCGGGGTTTGTTGGAGGCGTCATCACCTTCGGTTTACCTGGGCCTGCGCCGCACGGAATATGCCTTCGAGCCACTCGGTGGTGACGTTTGGGACTGCAGTGTTCACTACGCAGAGAAAGAAGAGCCGCAATTCACGTTCGATACCGGCGGCGGTACTCAACACATCACTCAAAGCCGATCGACCGTCGGCATCTATCCTGCCCCAGGTGAAATCGCCCCGACATTCCAAGGTGCAATCGGTGTCAACGATGACCAAGTGGCCGGCACCGACGTCACGATCCCCGTTTACAACTTCACTGAAACGCATTTCATCGATGATGATCTCGTTACGCCGGCTTACAAGGCGAACCTGTTTCTGCTTACGGGTCGTGTGAATGGCGACGCCTTCAAGGGATTCGCAAAGGGCGAAGTGCTGTTTCTTGGCGCTAGCGGGACCAAGCGAGGCAAGGACGACTGGGAAATCACGTTTCGGTTCGCTGCCAGCCCGAACATCCAGAACCTGTCGCTCGGCAGCATTACCGGAATCAACAAAGAGGGCTGGCATTATCTGTGGGTGCGATTCGCCGACGATGAAGACACGGCTGCGCATACACTGATCAAAAAGCCGGTTGCTGCGTACGTCGAGCTGGTCTATCCGTATGGCAACTTCTCGCTCCTCGGACTTGACGAGGCGCCAGCGTGAGCGGAGATAAGTTTGCCAAAACACAACCCGGTCGCCCGCTGGAGATTCCTGCGCCGACCTGGAACGCCATGGTCGATGCGGCTCGAGCGCATTCCCAGCACCAGCACGACCAGGAATCCGACAGCGACATCCCGTTTCGCCAGGGGGACATTGTCAAAGTCCGCAATCAGAGCGGCAAAGACCTGAATCAGTTTGGTGTGCTCGGACTCAGCACACCGATCATTGATCCCGCTGTCAAACTTCGCGAATTCAAAAACCAGGTCGCACTGAATGGTGTGACGCCATCCGAGGATCACGCTGGTCAGTTCTGCGTTCTGCTCGATCCGCTTCGTAAAGATCGCATCGGTCGCAGTTGGGTCAGCGGTGCCTGTCCCGCCAGGATCAATGTCGACGAAGACTGGCACACTTATGCGGACATCGATGAAGGCGATACGACTTCACTAAAGACGAAACCGGCCGGCGGCGCCCAAATCATTTGGCGAGAGCCAGGTCTCGGGCTGAAGTGGGCGGTAATTCGTTTGTCGAATGCGCATCGCACGCACTACTTGGCCAAGGTTCCCGCTCATGGCATCCCCGCTCGATCCGGCACACGGACCGGCGAGGCCGAGTGTGAATTGCACACGATCGACGAGAATGGTGACATCGAATCGGTGCTTCGGCCCGGTGGCGAAACGGTACTCATCACCGTGCGACATCACTCTCTGCAACCAATCCGCCGGCCCATCGATCCGGAAGAACCGCAGTTCCTGGGCGTTGCGTTCGACGGGCACGAGTCTTGGATTCTCGAACCGCCGAAACAGACGTTACTTTGCAAACCTGGCCGACGAATCAAATCCAAGTCGTGGGGATCGGCCAGGGAACTTCGGTTCGTCGATGGCAGCTGGCTTCCGGTGGGTACGATCGTCTCGGTTTACAACGTTTGCGACTACGCGCTCTTGCCGACCCAGCAGATCGTTTGTCACTTTCACGAGGACACCAGCGCGTACCTGACAATCGGATGCCGTTGTTGCGATGGCAGCAGCTCCAGCTCTTCATCAAGCTCCAGTAGTAGTTCCAGCTCTAGCAGTAGTGGGTCCAGCAGCAGTTCGGATTCAAGTAGCAGCTCCGATTCGTCATCATCCAGCAGCAGCGGATCGAGTTCGAGTTCCGACTCGAGCAGCAGCTCCAGCTCATCAGATTCATCTTCGTCGTCCAGCAGTTCCTCGTCTTCGATCTCGTCGTCTAGCAGCAGTTCTATCAGCGTTAGCAGTAGTTCACCCAGCAGTAGCTCGTCGAGCTCAAGCAGTTCATCGGATAGCTCATCGAGCAGCTCTTCGGGCAGTTCGAGTTCTTCGTCATCATCGAGTTCCAGCCAGAGCAGCTCTTCTTCGCCGTCATCAAGTAGTGGTTCATCGTCGAGCAGCAGCGAGTCGAGTTCGAGTTCCGTCAGTAGTTCACCATCGTCTAGTTCAGAAAGTGAATCATCGAAGTCATCATCGCATGATTCATCGAGCGTGAGCTCGAGCGTCTCCAGCTCCAGCTCCGACAGCAGTTCTCAGTCCTCATCTAATTCATCGTCATCTGATAGCGAATCATCAACAAGCCTCTCGATAAGCAGCAGCTCGTCCGTTGAAAGTTCCTCAGGTCCATCATCAAGCAGCCAGAGCAGCGATTCGTCTAGCAGTGACAGCAGTGGATCGAGTGATTCAAGTGAATCTTCCGAATCACGAAGCGTCTCGAGCTCCATTAGCGTCAGCGTTTCGAGCGAATCGGACTCGAGCAGCTCGGAATCGAGCGGTTCGTCATCGGGTAGTTCGTCGGCGCCATCCAGTTCCAGCGGATCCGAATTGTCAAGTCGGTCGGTATCCATTTCATCGTCAAGTTCACAAAGCGTCGTGTCGGCTTCGGCGAGCGATTCCTCCAGTTCCGAAAGCGATTCGTCTGATTCATCCGGATCGAGCAGCGAATCTCAATCAAGCGAATCAGAGTCAAGCTCCGATCGTTCCGAGTCATCGCATAGCCACAGCGCGTCGGGCAGCAGCGATTCGAGCGCATCCGAATCGAGTCAATCCTCCGAGTCCATTGACTCGGAATCGAGCCGATCCGATTCAAGCGATTCTCTATCCAGTGGGTCGCGATCATCGCAGTCGCAGAGCAGTGGATCCGACGTTTCAAGCAGCGATTCTGGTTCCAGCGACACAAGTGACTCCAGCGCGAGCGACAGCGGTTCCAGCGTTTCACAATCCGAAAGCTCTGGCTCCGACTCCGGTAGTGATTCTCAAAGCACGTCGATCAGTGGCTCGGCAAGCGAGTCAAAAAGTACAAGCAAGAGCGAATCGAGTGATTCAGGTTCGACAAGCGAGTCAGGCTCGCAATCCGGAAGCGCATCGGAAAGTCAATCAGACAGCGACTCCGATAGTGAATCCACGAGTACCTCAAAAAGCACTTCAAAAAGCACTTCCGCAAGCGAGTCAACAAGCGACTCGCTGAGCGCATCGGAAAGCATCTCCGATAGCGAAAGCGTTAGCGGCAGCCGTCCCAGCGTCAGCAGTGAGCCGAGTGCGAGCTCTGACCACTCCGGAAGTCCGAGCGGCTCGGTTAGTGAAAGCGAATCGACCAGCGACTCCATTAGCGATTCGCGATCCGCGAGCGACAGCACATCCGACAGCGACTCCATCAGCGATAGCCGTCCGTCCATTTCCAGCACCTCCAATCCACCAAGCGAACCGCCACCCAGCAGTTCTGGCAGCGACTGCACAAGCACATGGATTTGGTCATGCGGCTGGGAACTGCTCGACAGCACCTGTAGCGATCCTGGCGACCCGCCGAGTGGATCCGGAGCGTTCGACGGTGCCGTGATGGAGAGCGTCGCATGATCCATTGCCCTCACCTGACGAACAACAACCGCTGCGAAGTCGCGACGCAGATCGCCGAGTGCAACGTGCGAGCGTCCGCCGCCGCATGCGAGGCCTGCCAAAGCGACGACAACCCGCAAGCAGTCAACGTCGTCACGATCGGCATGGCAATCGTCCATCGCAAACGACTTAAGAAACCAACCAGCCAGCTCCAACGCGTCCTCGAAAATTACCTACCCGAAATTGAGCCAGCCACCACGTTCAAGATCAGCGCGTATCGTCCCGGCCCTGGAAGCGAGCTGAAGAAGATGCTCGCCTGGTTCGCTCGCCCCAGCGAATCGTGCAATTGCGAAACCCGGGCCGACACGATGAACGATTGGGGCGCCGACGGTTGTCGTCAAAACCTCGACACGATCGTCGAGTGGTTAATGGAAGAAGCCGAGCAAAGAGGAATGCCCCATGGCAAGTTCACCCGAGTCGTCGCCAAGTCTCTCGTCGCCACCGCCATCCGTCGCTACGAACGCAAATTCCCCGACGGTCCACCCGAGCCAGACGACGAAGAAGATCGTTAGTCGCTTTCCGGTCGAGCGATGCTTTCTCATCAACCTCGATCGCCGCGAAGACCGCCTGCGCGAATGGATGCAGCAACTGCCGCAGCCCTGGCCGCTGCCCGAACCCGAACGATTCGCCGCGATCGACGGCCGACGCGTGGCAACGCCGCCGCAATGGCGAGCGGGCAACGGAGCGTGGGGATGCTATCGGTCGCATTTGCTGATCCTTGAAAAGTGCTTGCTCGAAGGAATCGACTCGTACGTTGTCTTTGAAGACGACGCGGGATTCAGAGAAGGCTTTGTCGAACGATTCAACCAGTTCGTCAGTGAACTCCCCGAAGACTGGGGGCTCGCCTATCTCGGCGGCCAGCATCTTTACGCGGGCAAACATCCGCCGGCCAAAGTCGATGAGCATGTCTACCGTCCGTACAACGTCAACCGAACGCACGCCTTCATGGTACGCGGGCGACCGGCGATGAAAACACTGTACCGACATCTGACATGGAGCAACTGGCATCAGAAGCATCACATCGACCATCACCTCGGCCGGTTGATTCAGCGTCGTTACCAGGCACTGGTCCAAGGCAAGAACGTCGAAAAGGAATCCATTGCGGTTTACGTGCCCGGTCGTTGGATGGTCGGGCAACTGCCAACGAAATCAAATATCTGCGGACGAAAGTGGAGTCAAACACGATTCTTTAACGACGCCAAGAACGCCGACCACGCTGACTCGCCATTTTTCGCAGTCCTCGGCCCACATCGCGCAGGCACTTCCTGCGTCGCGATGGTAATGCATCACCTGGGTGTGCACATGGGAAACGAACTCGGTGGCTACGAGGCGACTGGAGGCGGCGAAGCCGTTGGTCTCGCGCAGCTGTGCGAGAAAGCGATGAAGTTCCCCGCTGTCGATCCAACAATGGGTGACGCACAGCTTACCAAGCAACTGAAGTCCTGGATCGTATCGAGAAAGGCCGAAGCCAACCGTGACAAGACGGTGGCGGGCGGCAAGTACCCGCATCTGTGTCGATTCGCGGAGCACCTGTATGCCGGCATCGGTAATTCCTTGCGAGTCATCGCCGTCGATCGTCCCATCGAAGCCTCCATCAAGTCGCTGCAAGACCGCAGCAACCGGCACCGCGGTCAATGGTTCTCCGGAACGGATGACGAGTGCGAAAAGTTGCAGCGATCGTTGCTCGCACATCGCGAGCAGTTTCTCGAAGAACACCCCGACGTGCCCGTTCTGCGAGTTGACTTCGCCGAACTCGTGACCGCGCCGGAGAACGTCATCTTGCAACTGATCGACTTTCTGGGAATTGAACCGACCGAGGAAGAGGTCGAGTCGGCAATCAATCATGTCAATCCTGACCTCCGGAAGTTTGGGTGATGCTATGACAAAACAGTTCCCTCTTGCAGACATCACGTTCTGCATCAAGACGATTCATCGCCCCTGGGCATGCCAACGGCTGGTCGAATCGTTGCGTAAACATTTCGACAACCCGCGAATCGTCGTTGTTGACGATGGTCGTACCGAACTCCGATTCTCATTGAAGTATCCGAAGACCGCCGCACATTGCCACGTGATCGATCTCGACAAACACGATGTCGGTGTGGGCGTCGGACGCAATACGGCCATCGACGCGGCCGAGACCGAATTGATCTTCTTGCTAGACGACGATCACGTCATTACTTCCGAACTGCATTTGGATCGTGTCCTTGAGCGGTTCAACGAACATGAACTCGACATTCTCGGAGTACGCCAGGGCGGAGGCGGGCGGCCACTGCTGTTCAGCCCCTTGATGAATGGCAAACGGATTTGGATGCACCGCGGTGAACATCAACGTGTCGGTCCGCTGGCTTGGTGCGACATGTCAAGCAACGCGTTCCTGGCTCGCCGTGACACGATTGCTCGCGTCCGATGGGACGACGCGATCAAGACGTACGAGCATTGGGAGTTTTTCTACCGCGCCAGTCATCTGGAGCACTTGGCGATCGCGGTTGCGGAAGATTGCATGGTTGTCCACGCCCACGTTGGAGCGAAACCCTACGGCGATCTTCGCTGCCGCCCGAAATTCCGCGCGTTGGGACTGCGCAAACACGGCTTCCATTCAATGCGATATCCGGGAGGAGGGATCGTCCATGCGTGATCAAGTAACTTTCTGCATCAAAACGATCCACCGCCCGCAGTGCTGCGCCGCGCTCGTTCGCAGCATTCACGAACACTACGGCGACCAGCGGCCAACGATTCATGTCCTCGACGATGGCAAGCCGGAACTTCGATTCTCGGCAAACTGCCCCGGCGAAGCGGCGATGGTCGATCGATTGATCGAGACGGAATACGACATCGGCTTGTCCGCTGGCCGAAATCGCCTGCTTGAGTTTGGCGACTCGTCGATTGTGGTTTTCACCGACGACGACCATCTGGTCACTGATAAGACACGACTCCCTGAACTGGTTGCCAAGCTCAACAAGCATCACGACCTCGATCTCTTGGCCGGCCTGAGCAACAACGATGAGCGTCCCAGACTGCTGCGCGTCAAAGGGCGCAAGCTTCATATTCCATTTGGCCACTACCAAAAGCGAGGATCGATTTGCTGGTGCCATTACGTTGGCAATTGCTTCGTGGCTTACAGAGACGTCCTGCAAGCGATCCGCTGGGACGAATCACTCAAGGTCGAAGAACACTGGGATTTCTTTTGGCGAGCCAAGATCGCCGGCATGAACGTCGCGGTTGATTTGCAACACTCATTCAAGCATGAGCACGTCGATCCACCGGGCTACAAGCGTCGTCGTCCCGAGTTCCTGAAAGCGGGACTCGAAAAACACGGATTGGAAAAGGTGATATGGCGATGATCGAGATTCCGGCTTTGGAGTATCACCTCGCGCACGGATGTAATCTGTCGTGTCAGCAGTGCAGCCACTACAGCAACTTCCGCCTCGCCGGCGCGATGCCCACACCCGCGGAGGCTCGCGGCGAATACGAGTCGTGGGCGCATCGGCTCCGCCCCCGTCGTTTCGCACTGCTCGGTGGCGAGCCGTTGCTCAATCCGAATCTTATCGAGCACTTGCATCTCGCACGTGAGTACTGGCCGACGTCCAATTTGATGCTTGTCACCAACGGATTCTTCTTTGACCGGCATTCGGAGCTACCGCAAACGCTAATCGACACCGATTGCCGACTCGAAGTCAGCCAACACGGCACGCACCCGGCTTACCTCGAACGTTTCCGAAAAGCGAAACAAACTGTCTGGAAATGGCGAGAATACTATACCGGCATCCAGATCAAGATTCGACAATCGCATCGCGGCTGGATGAGGCAATACCGCATCGAGAACGGAAAACCGGCGCCGTTCAACTCAAATCCCAACGCATCATATAAAGTCTGCATGCAAAAGACTTGCACCCAGCTTTATCGAGGCCTGCTTTGGAAATGCCCAGCGCTGGCCTACTTCGCACAGCTCGAATCCAAGTTGAATATGCAAGACATCGCAGCATGGCAACTGTTCCGCGACTACAAGGCATGCCGATGGGATGCAACCGACGGCGAACTCCAATCATTCGTCGACTCGAAAGCGATTCCGCAATGCAGCCTGTGCCCAAGCAAACGAACTGCGTTCAATCATCCTAATCCGACGAAGCAGAGCGTCCTGCAGTGACGCACTACTTGCATGACGCTCGTCGATAATCAAAACTTCTGCTCGGCATACATATCCACTTCCAAGAGCAGGAGCACACGTCATGGCAAAGAAGAAAGCAAAGAAAGCGACGAAGAAGAAGGCATTAACCCTTAACGACATCTACGACCAGGTCTCGCGTAAGGCGGATACTCAAGGCGTGAAGATCAACGTCGCCGAAACCAAGCGAGTTCTCGCCTGCTTCTTTGATGTGCTCGAAGACTACAAAGCGGCCGATGCATTTGATTTCGTTGCGAAAGGCCTGAAGCGCGCCGGCGGCCGTCGCCGATAGTCCGCGGCGAATGCGATGTTGCGAAAAATCAACACAGGCGTTCTCAAGCTGCAATTCGCGAGTACTTTGAAAAAAACTGTGCGTTCAGGGGAATAGAATCGCGGGCTCGCGCATCGTAGTTATGTTCGAGCGAGTTTTTTCGCGAACCCTCATGCAGGTTTTGCGTCTTACCCTCTGAACACGACAATTCAACGCCTCACAAGCGAGCAGAAAGTTCCATGTTATCGAAATTCCAATCCAGTCGACTCGAACAAATATGCGAAGGCAATCTCTTCGGCGGGACACCGTCGAATAATGATGCCCCCGCGTATCGTTTGCGCATGTGACGTCTGCTTCTCTCGAAGCGCCTTTCATCAAGGCCCGATGTCACGCAGACATCGGGCCTTTTTTCGTGCCCACATTGAACGGGCGACACCAAAAACAAACCCAACATGGGCTGGTAGCTGAGACGGTCTAGCGGCGGTCTGAAGAACCGCAGACGAGGATTCGAGCGCCTCCCGGCCCACTGACAAGGAAAATATGCGCCGACAGCAACCGCCTCGGCGATTGAAGCAACACAACATCGGATACAGGTGCAGATGGAAGCACGCCTGCTTTGGGAGCAGGAGACTGCGTTCATCTGTGGGTCGCTCCGCGACGGGCGGTTCGACTCCGAGGTGTCCGACTCTTGAATCACAACATGGTAGTCGAGGGCTGGTCGCCCAAATCCGCCTGATACGCGGGTCGCGCTGAGTTCGATCCTCGGGGCTACCACTTGACGACAACGACACGAAAGAGAAACCGACATGCTTCTTGCACTGCGATTGAAACGCATACGCCCGACCAATCATGGGGTTGTGGTGTAACAGGCAGCATGACGGACTTTTAATCCGCTCGGTGTGGGTTCGATTCCCTCCGGCCCTACTTGCGGCGCGTGGCTCAGTGGTAAGAGCGGCGTCCTTATAAGACGAGGGTTGAAGGTTCAATTCCTTCCGCGCCGATCGAACAACGAACAATTTGGGATTGTGGCAGACAAGGTAATGCATCGGTCTCTTAAACCGAACGATGTGAGTTCGATTCTCACCGGTCCCACTGAAACGACACAAGCACTGATGGTCTAACGGCAAGACTCCTCCGTCGTAACGAGGTGATGCGGGTTCGATTCCGGCTCGGTGCTCTTGATGCTTCGGCATCTTTGATCTTTGACAATTTGGTAGTGATGCATTTGCGCCCATGGTGTAGTGGTAACCCATCTGCTTGCCATGCAGAAAATGCGAGTTCGATTCTCGCTGGGCGCTTGCAAATCAGGATGTGGGAAAGTCTGGCACTCCGCGTGTTCCGGAAACACGAGATCGCTGGTTCAAATCCAGCCATCCTGACTTGATGAGATAACAATCCGGTGTGGCCCAATGGTAAGGCGGCTCCCTGTTAAGGAGACGAGTGAAGGTTCGAGTCCTTCCGCCGGAGCTTCGCGAAGTTTGAAGGGTGAAGCGAGAAGTGTGGAATAGCTCGCTTCGTTTCACACTTCGCCCTTCAAACTTCCGCACAAATCGTGTCCTTGGCCGAGCGGCAAAGGTGCTGGGCTTCCAACTCAGATAGGCGGGTTCGACTCCCGCAGGACACTCTTTCATCGGGAAAACTCTCTCCGGCGCGTAGTCGCGACGTGGGCCTTTGAAGCCCGCAGATCGGGTTCAATTCCCGGACGGAGTGCTTTTGATGATTTGATTTAAAACGCCGGAGTAGCAGTTGCTGGTCGCTGCACCTCGCTCTGAACGAGGAGTTCATTGGTTCGATTCCAGTCTCCGGCGCTGTTTTTTTTCGGGTATAGCTTGGAGTAAGCGGTGTGGTTTGGGACCACGCATGGACAGTGTGCGACTCACTGATACCCGACTGTGGCTAGATCTGGTGTTGGTTTCCAGAGACTCACTGTGAATGAGTTTGTCGCCGGTTCAATTCCGGTTAGTCACCTCGCGAACATTTTCGGTGGCAAGTTCCTCTGGGAAGGAAGCTTGATTGTCTATCAAGTCGCTGCGGGTTCGACTCCCGTTGCCATCGCTTTGCAAACGCCGCATTCGACTACTGGCTAGGTCGGCTGCTTCTCAGGCAGCAGGAAGGAGATCGAAACTCCTATGCGGTACTCGGTCAGCGACGAAGCTGGCCAACAAAAACGGCGTGGTAGATTCTGATGGCAGAATTGCCTGGTTTTCATCCAGGAGTCCGCGGGTTCGATTCCCGCTCACGTCACTGCGTTATTGAACGCGTTACGGAAGTCACCCGGCCGGATGAGGACACTGTCTTGAAAACAGCTGCGGCTAATCACCGTTGTGGGTTCGAGTCCCACGGCTTCCGCTTATTCGATTGATACATGGGAGCGTTTCCACACGGGAGGTTGTAACCCTTCTGCCTTTAATTGTGTGGTAGCCGGCGAGAGGTGCGATTCCTTGCGTTCCCACTTTGAAAACACATACACGTCTCTGGTGTAACGGTAGCACTGCTGATTCCAAACCAGTTAGTCAGGGTTCAAATCCTTGGGGACGTGCTCTTCGGATCGACAGCATGGTCCTGTGGTCCAACGGCTACGACACCTGTTTTACACGCAGGAAACGATGGTTCGATTCCATCCGGGACTACTTCGGCCTTCGCAAACAATGATTGTTCTTACCAACTGACAAGGAGACGACGATGACCAGAAACGTGAAGTACGCGCAATGTGCGATGAGACGCATCGTCGCTGGTGCTAGTGTCGTCACAACTTCGTATATCCCGACGCAATTCGCGAAAGTCGGTCGAGTACTGAAGCTGAAAGATGGTGATGACCGCTGGGTCGATGGCTGGGTTGTCGAAACGGTCGGCGACGTGATCGTCGAAGGCGACAGTGTTCCGGACTACCGCAAGGCAATCCGAAACCACCGCAAGTCAACGGGCGACAGCACGCCGCGACTCCGAGCATAACACGTTGGCAGCCAAAGGAAGGGCGTGAACAAATCGCGTCCTTCCCACGGCAGCCAATACACGACGCCTAGATACGCCAATCGGCAGAGCGGTCCGGCTTAAACCCGGATGTTTGCAGGTTCGATTCCTGCTCTGGGCACTTTTGCAACGTTAACGAAACAACATGGGGCGCTCGTCCAACGGGAAGACGTCTGTTTTGCACGCAGAAAATCGGGGTTCGATTCCCCGGTGCTCCACTTTTCGCAAACGCTGAGGTAGGCCAACGGCGAGCCGCTTGTCTTAGGAACAAGTGCTTGCGGGTTCGACTCCCGCCCTCAGTACTCAATCAACATGCTGTGGTACGCAAACCGGCAAAGCGGCGAATTTCAAACGTTCGTGTTTGAGGGTTCGACTCCCTCCCGCAGTACTTCGATTCAGATACAGCCAAGTGGTGGAACTGGTAGACACGCGACACTCAGAATGTCGTGCCCACAGCGGCGTGCGAGTTCAACTCTCGCCTTGGCTACTTCAACATTGCAGGTGCGACAGGTGTCCAACTGACCGTCATAAGGTCGGTGTGCTCGGCTCGATACCGAGACCTGCAACTTTCAATGCAAACAACAACGCGGATGGGCCAGTGCTCAGCCAGGCCTCATAAGCCAGGACCGCCGGGTGCGACCCCCGGATCCGCTACTTACGAAGGTCGAGTACGCAAACAGGCAAAGCGGCAAGCATGAGAGGCTTGTGATTTTGCAGGTTCGACTCCTGTCTCGACTACTTCAATCCAAACATGATCGCGTGGTCCAGCGGCTAAGACGCCTGCGTGACAAGCAGGAGACCGATGGTTCGACTCCATCCGTGATCACTGAAATAGAACGGTCTGTAAGTGTTGCGGCAGCACGCGTCTGTGGTATGGACGAAGACCGGGTTCAATTCCCGGACGGACCTCTGAGTGAAATGGGCTGGCATGTTCCAAGGGGGCGACTGATCCTTGCAAGATCGGTGAGAAGGGTTCGATTCCCTTCCGGTCCACTCAACGATTTCGGAAGGCAGCCGGATACGGTTTGCCGGGCCGCACTGCTAACGCGTGCCACCTTCGGGTGATGAGGGTTCGACTCCCTCGCCTTCCGCTTGATTGCAAAACGGCTCGATGGTGAAACGGACATCATCTCTGGCTTCTAACCAGAAGTTCCGGGTTCGATTCCTGGTCGGGCTACTGATGCGACAACCCAAGCCGACGTGGCTCGATGCAGAAAGGCACCGCTCTTGTAAAGCGGCTCATGCTGGTGCGAACCCAGTCGTCGGCTCTTGTGACTAACTAACTATCAAAATGACTCGCGGGTGTGCTGGATAGCATGACAGTCTTCGAAACTGTCGGACCAGGTTCGATTCCTGGGCGGGTTACTCGGCTCTTTGATGAGCCATCCATGTTCTCGGAGTGTGCCGGACAGCACGCGACTCTGCGAAGGTCGAAGACCAGGTTCGATTCCTGGCGAGAGCACTTGTTTATAGAGCCTTTCGACAGGGAGCAGGCCAATGCGATACGAACACAACCACGACGAAAGCCACTCCTTTCGAGCCGATGAGTAAACGACGACGCGGATTCCCATCGGAAACGCAAGTTAAACGCGGCGTGCGAGTTGTCCACGGCGACAAGCAACTCGAAGAAAAGCTCGGACGCAATGATCCCTGTCCATGCGGCAGTCGATTGCGATTCAAAAAGTGCTGTATGCGATCGGGACGCCTTTGATGGCTCCAATCGCGACGAATACTTTTAGAGAGAAAGACTGAAACACCGCTCGCGGTCCTGCACTATGCCGGATCGCGAGCAACAAGACGCTGGAGCCAGATGGTCAGGCAACCGGCTGCAACCCGGTCGAAGTGGGTTCGATTCCCACCGGCGTTTCTTGACTGATCGACTGCTGGTTCGGATTACATCTTGAAAATGTGAAACATCTGAGCTGTTCCCTCGCCGATCAGTCACAACACAAAGTTCAACTGCCTGCTGGGAATACATGACGAGCCTAAGGTAGCGATGTCGGGTGACCGACTAGTGAAAGGCGCTGGAGTCTCTTGCAGACAAAGGGGCCGGTCAACGATCAGCATTTGCTGAAACGGACGTTCTTGACCTCTCAACAACAACTTCGTTGGACTTTTACAAAACATGGCGACTGCCGGTTCGGAATACATGCACCACCAAAGCTGATGCGTCCAGTGAGTCTGGGGATCGTGGCAACACGATCGGTAGGTTCGATTCCTACACGACTGTGATCTGACCAACACTTCGTTGGACTTTTACAAAACACGACTGACTGCCGATTCGGAGTACATGTTAATTCGGAAGTTGCGGGTTCGATTCCCGTCGACGCTTGCCAAGCTCGCGTCGTAGCTCAATTTGGGAGAGCATCGAAAGAGATCTCTGATTCACAAACTTCGTCAGCCGTTTTTCACATCGTTCCCAGAGAGTGACCCGTGCGTGTGCAATGCAATTTCTTCGTGATTACGCCCACCGGCGTCGAGTAACCGCTCGTCGCACGAAGATTCATTGCCTACGCACAACTCATTCTTTGGAAAGCAATAGTGAAACCATGAACGCTACAACTGAAACTCCGTCCACAACGACCGTCGCAGCACGGATCGCCGGAGAAGACATCAACCAGGGAGACTATGTCACCGTCTTGAACGAACTCGTCGAACTGCCCTCCTACTTATGGAGCTGCTCAGGCGCCGCTTTGCCGGCCGACGAACTGGTTCGGATCCCGTACAAGCCAAGTGACGCGGGTCAGCCCTACAAAGTCATCGCCGTCTGCTTGCCCTTCGTTTACGTCAAACGTCCCAGGGGAGGCGTCAACGTCATCGACACACGACAGCAGCAATTGGTCCGGCTCGACCCGGACCACAGCCGCTCGGTGTGGAAGCAGATGCGGAAGACTTTGAAGAAGAAACAGAAATAGCACCAACGCACACGATCGACTGCCGATTCGGAGTACATGCTTCAGGAGCCGGATGTCGTGGGTTCGAGTCCCACCGCCCCAATTTTCTTTCAGAAACATAGGGGCGTAGCTCAGTGGTAGAGCGCCGTAAAACCCTCTGGTCACAACTTCGTCGATCGCGCTTTTTGTCAGGCAAGCACAGTGCATCACTACTTCAACAAACAAGACATCGAACCACACTCGGCTGCCGGTTTGGAGTACATGGCAGACGACCGCAAGGTTTAGCGGGTTCAAGTCCCGCCCCGTCCACTATCGGGGACAAGAAGCCCTTCGGCGAGTACGTCGAAGGGCTTTCTTATTGTGGGGACTAGAGTTACGTCATCGAGTCGGCAGTTCAACCAGACGATTTCAAGGATCTGACGTTTTTCCTCGTATTCCGCTGTAAGCCACCTGCTGGTAAGGGTTTGAGAAAGTTCAAACACCCTCGAAGCCAACTCGGCGTTCTCGTCGCGTGTGCGGTTCAATGCTTCGAGTTGCAAGACGATTGAAGCGTGGCGGTCGCGTAGTTCGGTGTTCTTGCTGGCGAATGTGTCGTCGTCAATCTGGCCGTCGATGCGGAGATTCAAGAGCCGGTCCTGCTGGTCAGCAAGTAGCGTCGATTGCCTTTGAAGTTCAGAACGCATTGCTCGCGTCTCGGCTTGGGTGTCTTTCGTTTTTGAGGCGAGTACAGCCCGGAACCAATCACGGACGCTGTCGTCCTCAATGCGAATTTTGCCGAAGAAGGCCAGCACCTGAGCGTCGAAATCTTCCTCCTTGATCCGCGTGCGGGGATGACCCGGCTTGTTGTACTTCGTACAGCGGTAGTAGATGTATTCGCTTGGTCCGCTTTTCGTCTGCTTGGTCTTGATCTCACCGGTGATCTTGTGGTCGCAGAAGCCGCAGTCGATCAGGTCGCCAGCGAACGTGAGTGTGTGAGTGACCTGCTGACGATTGCCGAGTAACGTCTGGACGCGATCCCAAGTGGCTCGGTCGATCAAAACGTCGTGATTGCCCGGAAACCAGTTTCCCTTGTACCGAATCTCGCCGATGTACGCTCGATCGTTGAGCATGTTGTGAACGGACGTGCGTTTCCAATCTGTCTTGTCTGCACGGTAGATGACTCCTTCGTCCTTGAATCGCTTGACGATGCCATCAAGAGTGCAGTTCCCGTAGGCGTAGAGTTGGAACATGTGGCGAACATTTGTCGCCTCTGCTTCATTGGTCTCAATGAGTCGCCGACCATTGACCCGGATATGCGAGAACCCATAGGGAGCCTTGCCTGGGAACAATCCTTCCTGAACGCGGCGACCGATGCCCTGACTGATATCGACGGCCATCTGCTCGGTGAAGAAGCTGGCCATGTTTGCGAGAGTGCGGCGCATCATGCGACCAGCAGGATTATCGTCGGTCTGCTGCGAGATCGAAATGAACGGAACTTGATAGTCGGATTCAAGTCGTTCCAACTCGACGTAGTCGAACAGATTCCGTGCGGCTCGGTCGACCTTGTAGAAAAGTAGGGCGTCGATTTCGAGAGCGTGCTTCTTGGCGTAGGCGATCATTTCCTTGAACGTCTTGCGTTCGTCTCGCTTACTTGCCGTCTCTGCGATCTTGAACATCTTGACGATCGTGCCGCCGTTGCACTCGGCGTACCGCTTCAAAGCGTCGTGTTGGACTTCAAGGGAAAAACCTTCGCGTTCCTGCTCACGGCTGCTGACTCTTGCGAGTGCTACGAATCTTTTCATGGCTCTTGTCCCTTGACACGATTCCGAACAGTTGATCTACCCCCATGATCATCTCCAATGCGTCCGCTTCGATCAACTGGTTCGCATAAAAAGGCTGCCAAGTTTTGAGCGTCAACTCAATTAGTTCTTCGGTCACCCATGACGGCGATCCTGCCGGAACGACGTACCGCACCGCACCCGCACCGTCTATCGCGGGCTTCGCTGAGTTCATGCGATTGGGAGACCGAGACTGATTCACGATTTGTTAGGCTCCTGATTGGCAAGCATCCAGACGAATGCTTCGTCCAAAGCAAGCCGAATGACGGGAACGTCCTGCGAATCGAACCTTGCAGACTCTTTCCAAGCGTTGCCATTGCGAAAGAGCCGCACGACGGAAGTCGAATAGCTGCGTTGCTTGCGTGTCCGCTTTCGCCACACTCTCACGACGATCAGACCACGCCGAACTACGTGCACGGGTTTCGACGCCATCAGTGAATCTCCGTGTCGAATTCTTTGACGGTGGGACTCTCCAGAACGTCATCCATCGCGGTGTCGAGAAACACCAAGAGCCTTCGTTGTTCGGCGGTGATGCAACCATCGTCCGCCAGCATTTGCGAAATAACGCGAACGAACTTGGCAAGCGAAAGAACATCCTGCGGGCGAAACTGATTGGTCACTTTTCCGCTGCGTTTGGTGCGAAAGAGATTGAATCGGTATCGAAAATCGTCAGAGCCTTGCGATTGTTTCCAAACATTCGATGTCAAACTGCCCGCACCGACGATGCAGTATGGTTTTGATTCTGGTTGCTTCTGTGGCTGCTCTGGTTCTTGATCTGTATTCATGGGGTCGTTGTCCGTTTCGCTGGTTTACTGTGCTGCCTTCTGTAAAGAGTCGTGGAGGGCACGAATGCCCTCCACAACCGGTGTTGCACTTCATCGCTGAAGCGCGAGCCGGTCAGCGAACCGACCGGCGAAAACCAAAATGAAAAACCTTCAACAAAACTTGAGCGTCAGTATTCTTCTGGCAACAAGACCGTCGTTACCGAGCGGTCCCATTCTGTGATGATCCAGAAACGCTTTGCGTTGCTGGCTGTGTAGATCGAAAGCAAGCGAGAATCGTCTTCCAACGACGCAGCGTTTAATCCCCAATCTTCCTCACACACATCACCCCAATCACATTCCGCGTGTCGCTTGACCGCGTGCCAGATATCCATTGCTGGCACGCAGTTCATCACTCCTCGCGTCATGTTAAGTTTGCCAAGAGAAAACGCTCTCTTTGACTTCAAAGCCGTCATCGTGATAGCCTCCTAAATCGAGTAGGCCAGCAGGACCGTAGTCCTGCCAGCGGGTTGGTAAACGACTACTCGACCGCGTCGGACTTGGGGGCAGATTGCTCCCAGATCCACGTGTATGCCATCTCGACAACTTTCGAGACGATCGGCAAATCGTCACGACGAAACGTTGTCGTGTCTTTCAGCTCCTCTTTGTCCCGATAGCTTCGCGTCACCGTGACGGTGAACCATGACTCGCCAGTCTTTCGAGACTGATTGAGCCAGATTGCCGCACGAATGGCACTCAGACGGATTTGATGTACAGGTTTGTTATTAGCCATTTTGGCCTCCTTCGTTGCGCGTGAGATTTGCCTTTCCTTGCGGCTTCGTCTCACGCAGTTCATACAAACGACGACGTAAGTCATCGCTACTCAATGGCCCGCCGGGGCGAACCAAAGAACCTTTCCTTTCGGAACCTTTTTGTTGTGCCTCACCTCCCTTCAATCGAGTTGAGTCTCTGTCGGTTTGCCCCATGGCGATTGCTTCGCGAAGTGCTACGTCAATCTTCCTCAAGGCACTGATGGTGCCATTCACCGCCACATAAACGACGAACGCCCAAACGTAAAACCTGACCTCCTTGGAGTTTCCCGAGGGTGCCAAGCGTCGTGACCGGCTGTTGGAAGAAACCAAACAAAACTCCAACAACCTCGCCAAACGGTTACGCATCCAGTACGGTGACTGCTTCATACGCATTTCCTCCTTCTTCGCTGTCGTTGGCCTATTCCAACGGCAGTTGAATCACGGACAGTCAGCACTGTCAGTCAGTCAAATGAGGAATCCGCTTGCTCGTTGTTTTGTGCCGCTCCTGAGCAGGGAGCCGTTTACAAACCCGCAACGTCGGGGAATGTCGTTTCATAGGGGTGTGAGTTGATTGAGCAGGGACGGAACGGACTGTGCGTCTACGGGAAGCTCGCGTAGTTGCTTGCCTACGAGATGTCGAATTGCGTTGGCTTTTGATTCGGTTACAACGAGCCAAGTGATTTCAAACTGATCTGCCAGAATGAGTTTGCGAAACTCGGATTGCTGGCGATGCTTTTCAATAATGTCCAGTGACCGTTGCCATATGCGACTGACAGGTGAAAGGTGAATATCAACCCGAAGCAGCCCCAGCCTTGGCGTTTTGGTCGACGTATCGACGTAGTAGCCAGCGGGTAGGCCATGTCGAAAAAGAGTTGGAAAGAATCGTGTTACTTCATTTTTCGTCAGCAGAGTTCGGTTCGATTGGCTTGCTCTGCAAAATGCTTGTGCGGCAACACAGCGTGCAACCGCAGTTGACGATGGAATGCGCTTGCATCGTTGGCAGACGCAGACCGTCCCTGTGATGTCGTCAAAAACTTGAAACTCGGCGTTCGTTCTCAGAATCACGATTGCTCGGCTGCGATGTTCTTTCGGTAACTCGTTCAGCAAGAGTTCGGTGGCGGCGATGCGATACCGACGTACTTGATTTCGTAGCAGTTTTGTCAGTTGGAAGTTGTTCATGATTTACCAAAGCTCGTAGGGGAGGCGGCGCTGACGGCAATACTCGTGAAACGTGTCCACTTGCTTCTGCGAATAGGAACCTGCGGACTCGATGACCCGTCGTGGTCGGTACCCGTCATCCAATAGGAATGCGTCGGGATTCTTGACTCCGCGTTCCGCCATTGGCAGCGCATCCTCACCGACCCAACAATCAGCCAGTTTGGGCAGTTGAAGGCGATAGAGGACGAACACGTCAGACAGCAGCAAGTCGTGCCGACGTTCAAACGATCGGGTGTTGTGACCCGAACGAGAACCAAAGATTCGACCTGCCAATTCGGTGGCTTGATAAACACGCACCTTCGATTCACATCGTTTCCATCGCGAACGAAATTGCTTTGAAAGCGGCCACGTATCAGGTTCAGCTTGACCCGGTTTCCAAGTAAAAGCTGGAACAGAATCAACTGCTGGCAACACAACAGACCATGTCTCAGTACGAATCAGCCGTGCCGCGTTCAGCCTCCCCACACTGAACGCAAGCGTCTCCGGCGCATGCTGGTGTTGCCAACCTCGAACAATCTGTTGTTCAGACAAGACTCGCACTTTGCAGGCGAGTGCCGTCATGATCTCGATTTCAAGTTCAGTCCAGTTCATCACTGCTCCAGATTATTTGTGTTGGTCGGCAAGAAACTCATCGAACAAACTTGGCTCCTCGCCAATCGTTTCCTGAGTGACAACGGGACCGTGTTTCTTTGGTTTGGTTTTTGGCTTCGTTTTCTTTCTCTCCTCCCAGTCGGCTGGCACGAACGAGCCGGTGCCAACCTTGGGCCAAGGTGCGTTCTTGCGAGCTTGAAACTCCTGCTCGCTGATGTGGAAGTCGGATTCCACAATCACAGGCATTCCGCCGAACTGGCTGTATCCAGCACCGCGAGTAATCAGTGCGATGCTCTTTCGCGGGTCGTCACTCGCCAGCTTGATGTCGTTGACGGAAAGTCGGGGAGCAATGAATTGCTTGGTGCCATGCGTTGTGGTCGTGCGAGTTTCAAACCCGTCGCGTTGCTTCGACACAGATTCCGAGTGCAGCACGTCGATCGTCTCGCCGCTCGACTTGGACAATCGTTGTTGTTCTTCTGTCGATGACACTGCATACCACTGGCGATAGCGGCAGTTGGCTTCGACAACATGCACGAGATCGTCTCGTTTGAGATCCAGCATGGATTGATTCGCCAGAATCACACCGATGTTCATGCTGCGTGCGAGTTGCAAAATTGTGTCGACGTTGTGAGCAGCCACTCGCTGGAACTCGTCGATCATCAGATAGACCTGCCTACGATTCTGAGTCAGTGTTGCTGTCGTCAGCAGCATGAACATTGCCAGCCTTGCAATCTCTGGTGACGATCCCGGACCCAGCGTTGACGAAAGATGAAAGTAGAAAATTTCCTGACGGCGAAAGAGTTGGGCCGGGTCCATCGCTTGCTGGAACGTGTAGAAATTCGGGCAATGCTCCGGCGTGACGTTCAACGGTTTGAACGAGGCCAAGCGGTCGGAGATCATTCGCAAGTGATTTCCTGCGTCGGATTGACCGTCGTTCAAACCATGAGTCTTTGAGTTTTTAGTGACAAACGCGATTCGGTCTGAAAGTTCAGCGAACGAACCAACATCGGGCGTGGCTCGCAAAGTTGCGTGCAGCACTGCCGCGTTTGCAGAACTAAAGAATCCACGGCCATAGTCCGTTCCGTACGTCAGCCCTAATGCTCCACAAAGAACATCGGTTCTTTGATAGAGATTGAGATGCTTCCAACATGGCAACTGAAACGGGTTGAACGCGAACGTCGAGTGGTCTTCACGAGTGCTGAAGTGCCGGACCGGGATTGGCTGACTAGGCGAACCAAAGCGTCTTGCACATTCATTGAGCGACGAAAGCATTTCCTGCGAGTCGCCTTTGAGGTCAATGACCATCAGGCTGCTTTCGCGATCGCCCAGTAGTTGCTCTGCCATTGGAATCAGGCCGCGAGCGGTTTTTCCTGATCCGCTATCGCCAAGGATGTGTGCGTGTTCGTGAAATACCGCACGCGGAACCAACAACGGGGCACCGTCGCGAGCAACCCGCCCGATGTAGATGCTGTCACGTTCAATCGGGTTACTGGACGAGCGAATTGAATCGGTAACAGCCTGCCAATCGCTTGCTCGCGGAGTCGCAGTTGTGGTTTTCGCAAACCGAATGACGGCTGGTAACGACACGAGTGCAACTAAGGCTGCTGAAACTGCGATCGGCAAACCGACCAGAACAAAAGTCAAAACAATTCCCACGATGATGTTCCCTGCGTCGAAGATTTCGGAAGCACTTCCCCAAACGATTCCAGCGAGTGGACCGACGGAAGCGAGTAATAGCGTCATGCTGGCGACCAGAAAGACCGCCATGCCCAATCGTTCGTTCGCTGTACCAGCGGGACTTTTCAGCACGCCCGGTGCTTCCTTGTCGTGGCGGTTGTAGGTAGACCACGAGTACCAAGCACTGGAAAACTGTCGCGTGAGATTGATCGGACCAGCGGCGATGACCGTAAGACCGCATCCAGCAGCCACTACGATAAACAAAAGCGGTGCGAATCGCGGGAACACGAATGCTGCTCCAAACGGAATGACAAGCAGTGACGAGAAGATCGTTAGCTCATCCCATTCCAAGCGTTCTTTCGCTGCCTTCGTGCGATCGAATGGGAAGCTCGTGGCGAGATAGACATAGTGCCTAGCAAACTGTCGACCGACGTAGGCGGCTGCGACGGAAACCACAATCGCTCGCAGAAGAATCGGCGGAATAAAGAAGTGAATCAGGCAGGGCACAATCACTAGTGCAAGAGGCGGCTTGTAAACGGAAGGCCGCTGCCAGAGACTGACCATCCCGCGAATGCCGAAGACAACAACGAGAAAATTCAAAGGGAATGTGATGTGAAACGCCCCTCCGAGCCAGTCGGCTGCCAAGCAGGTGGCCGACACAAGCATCAGGTTTCGCATGACCACCCATGCGAACCGAGCGTCCTCGGGCTTTTCCGATGACGTATGGGCAAACTGAATTTGCAGTTCCTGTGATGGCAGGTGTTCGGCCTGCGTCGGATTTCCGGTTGATTGGTAATAAGTATCACGAGGCATCGGGACGCTCCTATTGATTGCGTAAGTGGAGAAATGTGAGCCGGGAAATGGTTGCGATGTGAAGTCGAAGGTTGCTTTCCCAAGACAATCCTTCCATCGCTTTCCGAATCAGTCGTGCTTTTGCGGTCGTTGTCGTCAGCACCACCAATTGAAAATGTTTTCTGTCGATGAGATCCCGAAACTCGGGGATATCAATTCGCCGCGAACAATCGCGAGCAGCTTTCTTGGCGACGTGATACGGCGAGCCACCAAGATCAACTCGCACCAACTCCAATAGCCCGGCGGCAGTGCGACAAAATGGAGCGTGGCAATGCTCATCGGGTAGCCAAGGTACTGTTTCATTGAGTTCCGTTCGTAGCAGGCGAGTTCGTTCGCCGTGGCTCGCATACAGCAAAACGGCGTAGTCGATTGGCAAGGCTTGTGGCCCCAGTGGTTCAGTGCGACGTGCTGAATAGCCGAACTGCCTGACAGCCAATGGGCCAAGCGTGAAATAGTCTTCTGGTGGAATCAGCGGATACCGCTGAAGCCATCCTTGCCGACACATTCGCGCCGTGACTTTGGTCACCGCGTTGAGCGTCTGTTGTTCAAATACCATCGAGCGAATCACGGCGTTCGTTGCGATTCGATAGCGATCGACAAGTTGAATGATTTGTTGGTCACGTTCCGTCATGAGTTCACCACAAGTGATAGGGGAGTCCGCGTGCTTCTGCGTCTTCGTGAAAATCGGCAATTCGCTCCGGGCCGTAGCTACCACCAAATTCGATGAGCAGCTTCGGTTCGCCTTGCTTATCAACCAGTGCAGCGTCCGGCAGTTTTTGGTGGATGCGTGTCGGTGCGAGAATGTCCTCGCCAATCCACATCGCCGTCATGTTGCTGTCTTGGCTTGCATAGCGAAGCCAGACAGCGGTCACGCCAAGGTCATGAGTGACTTGCGTGAGTTTCGTTTGTGATCGTTCGCACCCACCGAATTGCGTGATTGTTTTGGTCGTTGGGAAGTAGACGACAGTGGGCCGTAAAGCACGGAACCTCCAACGACTTTGGACTTGGTAGGCAACGTTGTTTGCATCCGGTGAAGCTTGGCCCGGCTGCCAGCGAACAATGGGTTCGATTATTTCGGGAAGCGGTTGGGCGTTGACGACGTTTCGTGTAACCATTCCATTCGTTGCTAGCTGGGAAAACCTGCGACGAGCATTCGCACAGTGACCATGCCAGAACGCATCGGCGGCTTGTCGCTGGCTGATCAACCGAACTCGAAGCGCGAGTGCTTCAAGCAAAGTCAGGTCGCGTGGTCTCAATCGCAATGCGCTGTCCATTACGAACGTCCGCCTTCCTGTGCGTCTTCGATCTTCTGAATCGGCTGAACCGGATCAGTCTTTTTGCGAGCCTTCGGTTTGCGTTTCCCCTCGGGCAATCCCAGCGGCGTGCTGCCTTGTGAAGCCTCGAACAACGCAGGATTGTCAGCATCAAAGTTTTCCAGCACTTTTTCGGACGTTGGCATCGGGTCATCGAGACTGAGCGTTTTTGCTTGCTGCCGGATCAAGTCAGCGATTTCCTGTCGCCCTGCGGCTTCGTAGCGAAGTGCCTGCTCCTCTAGTTGGTTGTGATGCTCTGCATGATTTAGAATGAGCATCCGTTGCAAAGCGGAACTCATGAAGCTGCCGACCGCCGGCACGAATCGCTCGACCAGCCGATCGACGAACCATTGAACATTTTTCTGAAACATCTGCGAGATTCCTTTTGGTAAGTTGAGTGAGGAATGTGTCCTGAATCGGACTGATAGAATTAGACGCCGTGTCCAATTCAACCTCCACGCAATGTCAAGCAATCTCGCGTAATCTCGAATTGAGCATCTATGGCAGCAAAACGACTAAACCGAGAGTTTGAACTCGATGGCGAAACCGTCGGCGGCTTGATGAATAGCTTGGGGTTCACGGTCGAGTCATTGGCAGCCAAAGCCGTGCTGTCGCCGAACACGATTTCGTCAGTGCTGAACGGAACTCGTCCGTGCAATCAGAAGACAGGGCACAAGATTCGGGTCGCGTTAAAAATCGAGAACATTGAAGACTTGCTAAAGCGACGCGATAAAAAGACGGAGAGCAAATCGCAGATTAACGAATGGGTTTTGGATCAGCCGCTGACCAAAAATTGGGTTACCGCATCAAACCAACTTCAGTTTCGCGTCTGGAAGCTGAAGCACGAACACCTGAGTAAGTTCGCACGCGGCAAATGCTACGACTTGGAGGGTATGGCAACCGCAGAGCGAGAACGCTGTCGCGATTCACTGTTACGTCATGCGGAAGTCTGCACTCGGATCGGAAGCCGCGTTCACGTCATCAACAACCTGACGACGTGCGAAGCTCCCAGCCGTGATCGCTGGTGGGTTATCGACGAATGGATCGAAGGGTCAACACTCGCTGAGGCACTCGCCACTGGGGGTTTTTCGATGTCGGAAAAGCAGAACTTCATCCGCCAGATTGCCGAAGGTCTGAACGCTTTTCATTCGCACAACATCGTGCGTCGAGAACTGTCGCCTCAGACGATCCTCATTCGGCAAGGCAACGGCGACGTGGTTTTGACCGAGTTCGAGTTGGCGAAGTTGCTGGACGGTAGCCCAACTGTGTCCAGTTCCGACTGGCCGATCGACCCGTATCGTGCGCCCGAAGCAACGACCGATGAAATTGGTCGGCAAGCAGATATCTATTCGTGGGGACGAATTACAACGGAACTGCTGGCGGGAGAGTTGCCCCAGAAGGGAGCGGAACAGGCGAAACTGGTTACAGTCAAATTGCCTAAGAAGGTCGAGGCAATGTTGCTCAAATGCGTCTCGGTGAATTGGCGTTCGCGGCCAAAGAGTTTCGACGCGATTCTGAAAGTGCTGGATTCATGGAAGTAGGACATGCTTGACCACACAAAAGGAATGCCCGATATGGTCGACAGAACAGGTGACACGATGTTGAGTGCATCTGCCGTGGCTGAGTCCGTATTCTGCCCCAGAGCCGCAATTCTGACGCTTGAATCGCGAGTGGAAGAACGAACCGAAGATCCAGCCTTCGATGTGATGGCGATTTACGAGCTGCGAGTATTGGAAGCCGCAATCGTTCGCAGCTTTTGGCTGGTGGTGGCAAGTGTCGTCGGTGTCATTGCTCTATATGTTGCCACGAAGATGATGATGAATCGCGGTTACTGGCTGATTTGGTTGCTTGCACTTCCTTTTGGCCTTCGACTGCTCAGTTTTCTGGTATCGGAGCTCGGAACGCTGTTGTCGTTACTCGCGAAAAAGAATCTCGCCAACAAAGCCCACTGCGTCGAACCTGATGTGAACTCGCTTGAAATGCAAAACGTGACTTGGTGGGGCCTTCTAAATTTGGGGTTCGAGTCCGTGGCCTCCAATCAGGCGATGCAGGATTCTGACTGGATGGTCAGCGGAAAACCTTGGCGTGTGCTGCGTCGCGGGTCACTGCGAATTCCTGCTTTTCGTACCAAGAGCAACTCGGCGATGCCATCACAACAGAGCATTGCGAAAATCATGGCTTACTGTCACTTGCTCGAAGTCAGCGAAGGATTTGACAGTCCATACGGCATTGTGTTGATGGGCGACAGCTATCGCGGATTCGCGGTGCCGAACCGGGGAACCTTTCCGCGCATCTTCCATAACGCCTTGTCGGAACTTCGGAAAGTGGTCGCTCGTGTCAAAGGACAAGGCTCTGATCCATCACCGCCGTCAGAAAAACGAAAGTGTGGCGATTGTCCTTTTGGAAAACCTCGCTTGGTGACACTGCGAAGGCCGACCACACGGGACGGGCACGAACTCAAGCCGCACGTTTTGCAAAAGTGGCGTGAACGATGTCACTGCGATTGCGGAGATCGTTTTTGTTGGAAGCCACCGCACGCCGACAACGCTCGATTGACCGAGAAGGGGTAGTCACTCTTGTTGACCCCGACTCAGCCAGCCCAAACATCGGACGATCCACTGGTTGATGAAGTTGAGGCGTGGCGGTTGCCTTGCCAAAGACGCAAGCTGATTCCACGCTTCCAACCATTCGGCGGGTTTGTCGAAGCGTCCATCCGGGGCGAGTAGCAACGCTTGTTCAAAAAAGGCGTCGAGGGCTTTCCAAGTTGATCGTGGCAATTTGTCTGATTCACGACTGAGATTGCTGGGTGGAATGTAAAGTGATTCAGACTCGTTCGTGGCGGCGAAGGATCCGGCATTTCCTCCGAGTCCGTTGTAGGGGACTTCAAGAGTGATGACTTCAAAACAAACTGCCGCCAACGAAAAGTAGTCGGCTCGAAAATCAACACGTTTTGAACCGGCAATGATTTCTGGAGCGGCGTAGTGTTCACTCTGCCCATCGCCCTCCATTCGTGAAACGGTTTCTTCCACCTGCCACGCACTGCCGTAGTCGATCAGCATCAGGCGTCGTGAATTGGGTGAAACGATGATGTTGGCTGGCTTGATGTCGGCATGAACCGAGTTGGCGCGATGATGAAGCCCTCGCAAGGCATGAGCCAGCCCGCGAAACAGGCGGAGGGCTTCGGGCGTACCGATGCGTTGCCTCTCTTTTCGTCTCATGCGTTCAATCCACCACGCAAGGTCGTTGCCTTCAATCCACGGCTGTACAATGATGATCTCATCCTTGTGACGATGAAACTCGATGATCTGTGGTAACTCGGGGCAGCGTTTGGCGATCTCCTGCAAGAGACGAACACGCTTCCAAGTCTCGCGTGTGTTGGGGAGAAACTGTAGAACTCGAAGCTCGCCGTACGGTCCAGAAATTCGATCGAACGCCAGATACCTGCGACGGACTCCAGTCGACAGTTGACTCGAAATCAGGAACTCTTTCCGGCCAAGAATCACTCGGTCGATCACCGCGTACCGTTTTCGTTTGTAGTAGAAGTGATCTCTGGGCAACGGCGAATTCTCCGTGATGGACGACGATCCGAAACCATACAAGGTAACGAAGCGTCAACGTGTTCGCACGACCTAACGGTAGGTAAACACGTGCCGCTGGAAAGTGTCGTGGCATTCGGGGAATAGTCGCAAACATGCGGCATGAAGGATGGAACTTGAGGCGCTCATGCGTGGTGCCGTCGCTGGTGCCAGTCGAAATAGGATGATCGGCATCCTAGAGGCGGCTCCGCCGCCGTTTGCCGGAGCGTTCAGCGAAGGCGGAATAGGTTCGCAGCCTGCCCCAGCAGGCTCGAACCTCTGGCGAGCGGCCAAGCGAGACAGCGGGCGTCCAGCCCGTCGCGGTCAGGCCCCAGCCTGATCGCGAAACAGCCCGTTCAGGGCAGGCGAAGCGTCCAGCGGAGCCGCCGCCGATCAGCCGTAAATGCCTCTGAGGGCTACATCAGTTTTACGCGATTGTCGATCCGAAGTCGGACTTCTTCCAGTGCCTCGGTCAATGCTTGTTCGATGTCGTGGTAGCTGCCTTTCCGACCAGACTTCGCGACGATCTTCCAGCCGTTTTCGGCAATGAAAGTTTGGTTGCATCCACGGGGAACCTTCCTCTCACAGCCACGCTTCTTTTTGACTGCTTGGGATGCCTGCTGAATAGTCACGGATGTGGTCTGCTGAGTGACTTCTCGCAGTTGCGGTTCGGGCAGCTTGGAAAGTTCATATCCGGCTCGTGCCGAGATTTCTCCGTCATCGACCCGGACTCGCATCTCGTGCGGTAGTTTCAATAATGCCAATGCACGCGACACACGAGTGGGACTGATACTAAGTTCCGCTGCCAGTTCTTTGCCGGTCCAGTGATTGACCTTTATCAGTTTTTGAAACGATTCGGCTTCTTCGATCGGCTTCAGGTCAACTCGCAACAAGTTCTCGATGAGTTGTTCTTCGAGAATCTGAGTCTCACTCAATGCTTGTTCCTGAAAGTTGCAGTCAATCATTTTCAGGCCAGCTTGTTTGCAGGCTCGCCAACGTCGTTCCCCTGAAATAATCAGCCATGTGTTCCGTTGGTCCGACCAGCGAACACGAATCGGTGCGAGTTGTCCTTTCTCGCGGATACTGTCGGCAAGATTCTGGAGAGCTTCTGCATTGAATTCGACACGCGGCTGGTCAGGGTCGGGTTGCACTCGATCAATTTCGATTCGACCGAACGACCGATTCGCTCGACGCCCAATATCTTTTGCCATTGCGACTGGGCTAAGTTGCGGGCGAGACTCCGCAGGACGCAGGCCGATCGACTCTTTCAAATTCGCGTCTGCTTTCTTTAATAAGTTTCGTGTGCTGCTCATGCTGCCTCCTTGTGTAGTTTTCTGTTGTTGATCCTTTCGATAATTTCATCAACGAGTTCCCGTGTTCTCGCGGCTGCCATCGATTTTACGGCGTGCATTTGCACCGGCTGTCGGCAGGCTAAGGCGACTTTAAACGCGGAGCGTTCTGGAATCGTTGTATTCAAGACGAGTTCGCCGTAGAGGTCGCGCAACCGCGATTCGTACTCTTGATGCACCAGCATTCGGCGGTCAGAACGAGTAATCAGATGGCCGAGTCGTCGCAATGATGGGTTGAGTATGCGTGCGTTGGTGACGGCCTGATGCACGGCAGGGATTCCTTGAGTGCCGAAATCTTCCGGTGGAATCGGTATCAACACATATTGCGTCGCGATCATCGCGTTCCAACTGCATTGGTACAGGTTAGGCGGACAATCGAAGAGAACGACGTCGAACGATGAGAGCGGTTCGAGGAAGTCACGCAGTGCATACTGCATCACGCCGCCTCGCTCTGGGCATGGCGAGTTAAATTCCGCTAGATGTTGATTCGCCGGTAGCACTGAGATTCCGTCAACATGCGTTTCGCGAATCAACGAATACGGATCGATGTGATTGCAGCGGTCATCGAACAGTGCGGCCAGCGTTTCCCACGCGGGCATCTGTTCAACGGCATCTGATCCGAAAAACGCTTGGCTGATTGAACCTTGCGGATCGGCGTCAACGAGTAGGACTCGTTGCCCCAAAGCGGCGAACGCTCCTGCTAAATGAAAACAGGTTGAACTCTTTCCGCAGCCACCCTTTTGATTGATCAGGCAGATTGATGTCGTTTGTTGATTCCCGATTGCCATTGGCAATTCTCCCTCAAGTTGTTGTGAATACTTGAGAAACCGTGCCACGGAAATGCTCAATCCGTCAAGCAAATTCGTCATTTCCAAATGCGGGCGTGGCGTGCTAATAGCTTTAAGTGTGTTGAAGCAAGCAACAAAACGAAGGGTCGGAGTCGGCCAACTATCTCTGGTGGAGCATTCGCTCTGCCCTCTTGCGGCATCAAATACCGAAAACCTCGTTCACGCTGTCGAATACCATTACAGCAATGCGAAGCGGCAGCGAAAAACGGCCAAGGTGCGAATCTTCGCACCGCTGGGCCTGTCGGCGGTGGATGAACTTTACTTGTGGGGATTGCTCAATCTGACGTTGGCTCAGCCAACTGTGGACGGCTCTTTGACCGCGACGCCGCATTGGTGCTTGAGGCAAATGGGAATCATTGATCCCGGTTCACGTCGTGGTGGACGGCAATATCAACAGTTCGCTCAAGCCTTGGAGCGATTATCGGTAGTGAACTACCTGAGCGACGCCTGCTACGACGCAACTCGCGGTGAATACCGCAAAGTCAGCTTTGGATTCCTGAGTTATTCACTACCGGTTGATCCGAAGTCCTCTCGTTCATGGACGATCAACTGGGACTCGACGTTCTTTGATCTTATCCATGCCACTGGCGGCGGAATGCGGTTCGACCTTTCTCTGTACCGCTCGCTGGACGCTGCTTCCCGACGTTTTCTGTTGTTCATCCTGAAGGTCGGCTACCGCAAAGGTCGCCTACCCGTTTTGGATTTGCGTCATCTGGCTGTTGATTTGCTGGGACTGTCCAACCGTTTGGCTATACATGACATGAAGGTCAAAGTTGCCCGTACACTGAAAAGGTTGCAGGACGCTGAAGTGATTGCATCTTCGTCGATCAAGAGAATGGAACCCGGTCGGTTTTCGGTTACCTTTGAACGTGGCGAATACCTGAATCGTTTGCCGGACCAAATAAATCGAATTAGTGTTCAAGATTCTCCAATGCTGGAAGGTCTGCTTGCTGTTGGGTTTGAAAACCCTGCGGCAGTGCGACTCATCAAGCTTTACCCCAGTAAGTTGGTCGCTCAATGGACCGACATTACGCAGGCTGCGATTGAGCAATTTGGACCGCAACATTTTCGAGTCAGCCCGATGGCGTTCCTGACGGACTCACTGAAGCAGGCGTCGAAGGGTGTGCGGACTCCACCGGACTGGTGGCAGGATGCAAAACGAAAAGAACAACGCACTCAGCAACCGACCGAAGCTGGCAAACAGGTTCTATCGAAACTACTCCATGAAGTCTTCGGTCCCGAACGATCAGCGTCACTATCTTCTGACAAGCCCGAACGCGCAGCAGACCTCCTGAAAAAATTCGTCGAAACTTAAAAGGCAATTTCCTTTGTTGTACATGTATTCTTTGTACAAGTACCTTTGGCAGTGAATTGAATGGTTGCGAATCTCGCGGATTTTCCAGTCAGTTCACGGACTTATCGACGTAGGCGATCGACAATAATCCGACGCAAGCGACACGTTATTTTCAGAAAACCCGACGCAAGCGACACGCATTTGTCGTCCGAAAACCCGACGCAGCCGACACGTCCCCTCACGCTTCAAGTGACTTAAAGAAGTTCGTGACAAACTCGGTCGGAATCATTACGCTAAATAATGTAGGCAGAGAAATCTGCCGGTCGTCATGCTCAAGCAAACGCATTCGCCCGAAGACCGGTATTCCAACCGGGGATAAGGGCGATTTGAGCTGATCTCTCCAAACGGGTGCAGCGGGTCCGGGAATCTTGGTTTCATCAACCGAGGATAAGGACCGAAGGTTTGCCAACCTTCCTCGCGCTGACCCTTCGAGCTGGATGCCATGAGAGTGGCTTGTCCAGTTCAATGGAGGCTCGTCGGAGTAATCCCGAGCAGCCTTGCTTCCCTCGTATGGAAGTAAGGTTTGTCCGGAGTAATCCCGCCGTTCTATCCAATGCGTGGCTCGCGGCTGGACTCAGGCCGCTGGAGCAAAAAGTGGGCGATGCGGAAATACCTCATCGTGCTTGCACGATGAGGCCGTGTCGATGAAACCAATTTCTGGTTTCGCCTTTGACTGTTTGTCAAAGGTCAAAGCGGGTGGTCTGTGCTTCGGCGCAGAGAATCCCGTCCGTGGGGTCTGGGCTTGCAGCAATGTGAGTTCGTTCAACGCGGCTGGCGTGGGGAGCTGTTTGTTGGCGACAGCAAACACCGGGATGACTATCTCGGCGACTGGGTTAAACACCCGGCGGTGAAAAGCTCAACCATGAAAGGCCCGATCAATTACGAACGAGAGGGCTTGCCAGTGAGATTTCGAGGAGACGGTGCCGAATCGCGAAAAGCCGTTCAGGGACGATACCCCAAGCTTCTGCTTTCGTAGGGGGAAATTCGGTGCGATTGCCATTGGCAATTCACCGAGAAAGTGTGGTCTGCCGGAAGGCGGCTAACACCTGAACGGACCGGGCGGTAATACGCCCTAGCAACGTGAACTCGAAGTCGAAGGTCGATACTAACGCAGGAATCGCTGCGGCGTCCGAAGGCTTGGCTCTTCGGCGGTCCAGTTTGGTCACTGGACATCGGTCTGGCTTTGTTTGCCAGTATCGTGTGTGCCGTAGTGAGGGAGAGTGGTCTGAGTAGGAAACGTGCGGAAGCACGTGCGGTGAATCAGTCGAAGGACTGGTCACGAATCGCACCCGTCCAAGGTGATGGTTTCGTGTGTGGCAAGGCAGTCGCATCCCGTCCGTGTTTGGGAGTGATGTCCCAGACTGAGCAGTAACGAAAGGACTGAGGGGTTTAGCGACAACTTCGGTTGTCCATCCCGTTTGGAGATTTGCAGTAGTCACACCAAGCGATTGGTGCGGCTTAGTCCTTGGCAGGCAGCATGTGGTCGACGGTGGTGACTCGGGAGAGTGACCACTTTTGGCGGCAGACTGACGACGAACACTCGGGGTGCGTCTACGTACTACGGGCTGTTCGGCTGAGGTTTTGCGACCGTGGGTAATATGTATTGTGCGGGTACACTGACGAAAGCAGTGCTACCCGCACATGAATCGACTGAAATTGCAGTCTGCTCATGGCTTTCAAGGATTTGCGAATGGCTTCGTGGGATTGGCCAAAATCAATCCCACATTCTTCTTGCTGTCGTGACCGAGTGAAGAAACTACTTGTCACCTAAAGCAAGGCGTGCTTGAGTCAACGGCATGAGATACCGATGCGTTGCCAGTAGCCCGGAAGGACTCGTTCAACAGGTTGCTGTCAGTTACCTGCGACACGGATACTGGTGGTACGTCAGCGGAAGACTTTCGCAGGGCAAAGACCCTGAATCACTCGACCGGAAACTCGTTGCCAAATACGGAATCGACCTGTCGGAACGTCAGCGAGCCACCCGCAAAGCGAAGGGCCTCGCGAACATGCAGTACATCCGCTACGAGAACTGGTTCTTGCTGCTCGCAACCGAAGGACATCACCCATTCAAATCGCAGGAGCAGATTCGCGATTGCCGCAGGCATCCGATTCGTTTTGAAGGCTACTCCATCAGCTATCGACGTGGAGGCGTGACTCCCATCGGCGGCGGTCCACCGAAATGGCACGCCTGTGTCAGAATCGATCCAACAACGTACAGCCAACTCAAGACGTATTTCGTCATGCGGGCAAAGCATCGGAAGGCTGCCACAGTGATCGAGGATTTCCGCAGGATTCCCTTTGCCCGTTACGCACCGATTCGAAGGCAGATTCTGAACATTCACCGTGCGGTCAATCATGCCCGCAAGCAGGCAGGCTTTGAGAAGATCCCGGTTTCCAGTCTCTCGCTGCGTCGAAAGATTACACAGCCGTTTTCTCAATCATCAAACAACATCAAGGAGGTCGCATGACATCAGCCGCGTTCGTTTTCTTCTATTTGGTCGCCACTATTCTGGCGATGCAAAAACCGATCCTGATCGTCTGGGGATTTGGAATCTATGTTTTTTTTGTGATGCGAAGCGTCTGGACTTCGTGGTGACAATTTAGAAGCGGTCAGTCGCCTGAGCGGCCACTGACGCCCACTGTCCGCGTTAGGGATGCGCAGGGTGTGAAGCAGTCCGCAGGACCGAGCGTTTAGCGAAGCCTGAAGCTCCCCGGCCCGAAGGGAAACGCCCTGAAACAAAAACATCGGCGTGGTCTCAATTCGCCCTGAGAAGACCGGGCATCAGTCACGGTCGACGGTTCGCATCAAATCATTGAGCGTGGCATCATCCATGCTGGCCAGCTTCATGAATATCTCGGGGCGTTCGATGAACCGTTTGCGAATCGGTTCAGGAACCTTCTCGGCAAGTAGCAGCAGTTCAGTCTCGCTGACATCCAGTTCCGTTGCCAGCTTGTGAATCAGCTTTTCGGAGGGACCGTGCCCATCCTCAAGTTTGTGATTCTCAATCTTCGACAGGTAGGTGAAACCGACACCAACCTTCGCCGCTAAGTCTCTCAGCGTAAAGTGCTTTGCCTGACGGAGTTCACGGACTTTTTGGCCGAAGGTCATACTGATCGCCTGCTTGCTCGATTGGTGCGAAAATCGTAGACTGGTTGCACTCAAGAGTCAACAGGCAGTGTCGCGTACTCCCGACACCAACTGAGTGGCACAACAGTGTCCTTGTTAACAATAGGAGAGCGAATAATGAACATTGAAAAGCTGGAAGAAAGCGTTCGGTCGCTCGTAACGAAACTGGACGAAGAGTCGTTCATTTACAATCTATTGCTGGCCTACGGACAACCCAAAGCTTCGATTTCTCGTCTGAAGAAAGGCGATTACAACCGTTCGGACAATACTGGCGAAGTTGTCTGGAAGAAGAAACTGGCGTTCAAGCATGAAGCGATGGGCGATCTGCACGAAGCGGTCGATAAAATGCAAAATGATGTTGCAGTTACAAAGCACCATCCCCGTTTCATTGTCGTCACCGATTTCGAGACGCTCTTGGCGGTCGATACCAAAACGGACGATTCGCTGGAAACGCCGATTGTCGATCTGGCGAATCACTTTGACTTTTTCCTGCCCTGGGGCGGACTCGAAAAAACGCAATTACAAAGCGAAAACCCGGCGGACGTCAAAGCGGCTGAGAAAATGGGTCGGCTGTACGACCTGATTCTGGAGGACAATCCGCCGCAAACGGACGCCGATCGACACGCTCTGAACATTTTCCTGTCACGGCTGCTGTTCTGTTTCTTTGCTGAAGACACCAACATCTTTGAATCGGATCTGTTTACCAATTCCGTGGCCTCGCACACGGATGAGGATGGCAGCGATTTGCAGCCCTATTTGCAGAAGCTGTTCAGCATACTCAGCACGGAGGAACGCTCGAAGTTCCCCGCATTCCTCCAGAAGTTCCCGTACGTCAACGGCGGCTTGTTTTCGGACGAGTATCCGGTTCCGACGTTCGACGCCAAGTCGCGGAAGATCATCCTTGAGTGTGGCGAGCTGAACTGGAAGGCGATCAACCCCGACATATTCGGCAGCATGATTCAGGCCGTTGTTCATACAGGCGATCGTCGCGAAGTTGGCATGCATTACACCTCGGTGCCAAATATCATGAAAGTGATCAAGCCGCTTTTCCTGAACGATCTAAGGGAGCAACTGGAGAAGTCAGGCACGAGTAAGCCGAAACTGAAAGCTTTACTGGAGCGGCTCTACAACCTGCGAATATTCGACCCGGCTTGTGGCAGCGGCAATTTCTTGATCATCGCTTACAAAGAGCTGTGTAGGCTGGAGATTGAAGCCTTTCGGAACTTGGGGAAGAGCGGCAATAGCGTGCAGATGGAATTGTTCCGCAGCAACATTCAGTTGACTCAGTTGTACGGTATCGAGCTAGATGACTTCGCGCATGAGACGGCTAAGCTGTCACTTTGGTTGGCCGAGCACCAGATGAACCTAGAGTTTGAACTGATTTTTGGTGCAACACGCCCGACATTGCCTCTGCAAGACGGCGGGAACATTGTCTGCGGGAACGCGACACGTTTGGATTGGGAATCAGTTTGCCCCAAAGTCGAAAACGCAGAAATACTGATACTGGGCAATCCACCGTATGCAGGGCAGCGAAACCATACGGACTTTCACCGCCAAGACATGGGGCATGTTTTTCGGTCTCACGACAACTTCAAAAAGCTGGACGATCAAACCTGCAATACATTCGTCATGAATCAACGTTTGTCATTCTGGCGACGAAAGGAGAGCATCGCTTTTTCGATGAAGAATCGAACCTGATTCGTGACATTCGCCGCGTTCCCATTCGCTACGCCGGTTACTCGATCAGCTACAAGCCGGGCGGACGCAAAAAGGACGGCAGCAACGACGACCGTTGGCACGCCCATGTCGAAATTGACCGCGACCAATATCTTGACCTGAGAGCATGGTTTTCAGAACGGGCGTTGCGGCATTCAACCGACCAACTCACCAAGGCGTTTTACAATCTTCCCATTGCACCTTACGCTCCGGTCAGACGTCAGATGTTGATGATGCTTCGCGAAGTCAACCGGGTTCGCAAAGTCTCCGGACGAAAACAACTGTCGCATGAGATACTACCGCTGCGAAGACGAGTCGTCCGACCTTTCGAGGAACGGGCGAGTCGTCATGATTCTATTCCAGTGGACGAATCTCGTATCGCTGTTGTCAATGGGCATGGTCGATAGAATCGACGTGGTGCCCCTGCGGCTCAGAGTTGCGATCTGTCCCAGAGTGTTCATGACCTGATCCGAGCGTTTCTCTGAGTTGGCTCTGTTGCTCTTCTGAGAGATTGGGCAGTTCGCGGACAAAGCTAACAATTTTCCAGATGTCATCATCGGTATGTGTTAGATCCAGGGCCGGCATTCCCGTCATCCGGATGCCGTTCTTCACGATCCAGAACAGTTCATTATCGCTACGTTCGTTAAGCGTTTTAGTCAGGTCTGGTGCTGGTGGATTGAGGCCCTTGGCGAATTCTTTCGGTGGGACGCCGGGAGCACCATGACATGCGAGACAGGTATCGGCGTAGTGATGAAATCCAGACGTAATGGCCTTAGTATCGGCAGCGTACGGATTGATTGTATTGGGGACTCTCCATGCCATTGAGCGTTCAATGGCGAACTCCGCGAATGCGGCTTCAGCGCTGCTTGGCCCAGACGTTGCTGCGAAATTGATAAAGCCAGCGGCAATCACAAGCAATGGAACAGCTACGGAAGTGACGATGCCGAGTAGAAATCCCTGCCAGAATCGCTTCATATTGTATTACCTCGAAGGTGGTTGTCAGATTAAACCGTAACACGGAGTAACGTAAATCTGCCAGAAATTGAACTCCCGAGAATTTTGGCTCATTCCAGAGAATACCATTGATTCGCGATAAAAACCGAACCAAGGAGAAAGTCGTTGGCAGCACAGCCAGTGGATCAAATCCAGCTTTCTGGGGGATCATCTTCTCCTTGTCTGTTTCGTTCATCTGATCAAACCGCTCACTGAGCCCTCTGAGCCCTTGGCTTTTCGACGCAAACGGCATACCGTATGGGGGTATTTGGCGTAGAATTAGCAGGAGAGATCGGGAAAGGCCATGACACAGATCATAGAGGGATAAAATGAGCAAAACGGACACTCAAACAACTGACCCCGTCTGCGGCATGACGGTCGATCCGGAATCAGCGCGGTCGTCGAGCTACCATGGCGAGGGCTTCTTCTTTTGCAGCGAGTCCTGCCAGCAGAAGTTCGACGGTGATCCCTCGGCGGTGCTCACAAAAGCTGCTCAACGACAAGCCGAACAACAGGAAGAAACTCACTCCACGCATAGCTGTTGCTCTCAAGGCGGAGCCAAAGGGGCAACTGAGAAGAAGGAGGCCAGCGACCCGGATGCCATCTACACCTGTCCGATGCATCCCGAGGTTGAGCAGGTTGGTCCGGGTGACTGCCCTATCTGCGGCATGGACCTTGAGCCGAAATTCGTTGACATGGCGGATGAGGGAGACGAGCAACAGTACCGTGACATGAAGCGTCGATTTTGGGTCGGAGTTGTTCTGTCAGTGCCGCTGCTGATACTCGCGATGGGACCAATGGTCGGTTGGAATCTCGCTGAGGCGATGTCAGACATCGTTTTCGGCTGGTTGCAATTCACCTTGGCAACGCCTGTTGTGTTCTGGTGTGGTTGGCCGCTGCTGGTTCGTGGAGTGAAGTCGTTTCGTACGATGAATCTGAATATGTTCTCTCTGATTGCCGTGGGGACGCTGGCGGCGTTTCTGTTCAGCCTGTTCGTTGTGCTGTTTCCGGCAATGATCCCGGAGGCATTCTTCGAGAACGGAAAACCGCCACTCTATTTTGAAGCGGCTGCGGTCATCATCACGCTGGTTTTGCTGGGACAGGTGCTGGAACTACGTGCCCGACAACAGACTGGCGGAGCGATTCGAGAACTGATGCAGCTTGCTCCCGAAACGGCTCATCGGATTACGGATGATGGCGAGGAAGAGGTTGCACTCGGCGATGTTCATCAAGGCGATCAACTTCGCGTACGCCCCGGTGAAAAAGTGCCGGTCGATGGGACAGTTGTCAGCGGAAGCAGCAGTGTTGATGAGTCGATGCTCACGGGTGAACCGATCCCGGTGAAGAAAAGTGAAGGTGATGAGATCACTGGTGGAACACTGAACCAGACTGGTGCTTTGGTGATGGAAGCCGTAGGCGTCGGCGGTGACACTGTGTTGCATCGCATTGTGCAGATGGTGGCCGAAGCTCAGCGCAGTCGTGCCCCGATTCAGAAACTGGTTGATGTGGTATCGCGGTACTTTGTCCCGGCTGTGATCGTTTGTTCAATTCTGGCTTTCATTGGCTGGTCAGTGTTTGGTCCGGAGCCTCGGTTTGCTCATGCGTTTGTAGCGGCGGTGGCGGTGCTGATTATTGCATGTCCTTGCGCTTTGGGCTTGGCAACACCGATGTCGGTGATGGTGGGCGTCGGTCGTGGGGCGAAAGAAGGCGTGCTAATCAAGAATGCCGAAGTCCTTGAAGTGATGGAAAAGGTGGACACGGTTGTCGTTGACAAAACAGGTACGCTAACTCAGGGGCGTCCCGAAGTGACAGGCATCGAGACGTTTGTTGATTGGGATGAAAAGGAAGTCGTGAAACTTGCTGCTGCCGTTGAAGCTCAAAGCGAACATCCTTTGGCCCAAGCGGTGGTTCGGAGGGCCAAGACCGATGAGCTATCGGTCCCCGATGCGGTTGATTTCAACAGCATCACCGGCGGTGGTGTTCAGGCGAGTGTTGATGGTCAACAAGTGTTGATTGGCAAAGCGGACCTGCTCGATGATCAGTCGATCGGTGGCGTGGATGCGGGACGAGAACGAGCTACGCAGCACCAGTCGGAAGGAGCAACGGTCATCTTCATCGCAATCGACGGCAAACTTGCCGCCGTCATGGCGATCACAGACCCGATTAAGGAAAGCACACCAGCGGCTTTGGAGACACTTCACGAACTTGGCTTGAAAGTTGTGATGCTAACCGGTGACGCCCAGCCGACTGCAAAAGCCGTTGCAGAAAAACTCGGCATCGACGAATTTCATGCGGGTGTTTCGCCAGAAGACAAACACGACTTTGTGAAGCGACTGAAAGACGAAGGCAAAGTGGTCGCGATGGCGGGAGACGGAATCAATGATGCTCCTGCACTGGCCGAATCCAACGTCGGAATCGCTATGGGAACGGGAACCGGCGTAGCGATTGAATCGGCGGGAGTGACACTGGTCGGCGGTGATCTCCGAGGCGTCGCTGCGGCAATCAATCTTAGCCGTAAGACAATGAGCAACATTCGGCAGAATCTTTTCTTCGCATTTACCTACAACGCACTGGGAATTCCGGTAGCGGCTGGGCTGTTGTATCCGTTCTTCGGCGTGCTTCTTAGTCCCATGATCGCGGCAGCCGCGATGAGTCTGAGTAGCGTCTCTGTTATCGCGAATTCCCTCCGCCTAAGAAGTGCTAGTCTCGAATAATACTGCCCCGGAATTATTGGGCAAACGCCGTAGTAAAGTCGATTTACAGCGACTACCTGCGGTGGGGTGATCGCCAGCTAGCAATATCTAATGGAAGTGCAAGTAGAATGATCGTTACAGACAAGTCGAGTTGGTTACGCATGGTTTTTGCGGTCCATGGGACGACTTTGGCGAAGGTTGGGCCACGACTGGCCTTTGTCATTGGTTGTGCTTCGTTGATGACGTACTTGTCGATAGTGCTTGGAGTCCACACGTATTCGCTGACAACCGCCCCATTCACGATAATTGGCTTGGCTTTAGCCATTTTCCTCGGTTTTCGCAACGGTGCAGCCTACGATCGATACTGGGAGGGCCGGAAGCTGTGGGGAGGGATGGTCAATACCACACGCACTTTCGCCATTCAGATTCTCAATGTGATTCAGTCCGTCGATGATCAGGATGCAGATGAATTGGCGGGTTTTCGTAGAGAAACGATTGATCTAATAATTGCCTACGTCAATGCGCTGCGACACAGACTGCGGGATAGCGATGCGAAAGAGGAACTGACTAACGTCTTGGATGAGGCAACTCTGGTGAATCTGAGTCACTATGACAACGTGCCTGTCGCGATCGCGGATCTAATCGGGAAAAAACTTGCGTTTGCAAACCAACAAGGCTGGTTGGACAAGTTCCATGTGCCCATGCTGTACGCGAATCTAGCTGAGATGATCAACGTGCAGGGTGGCTGCGAGCGAATCAAGACGACTCCCATTCCGTTTACATACAGCGTGTTGACCCACCGAACAGTAATGTTGTATTGCCTCGCGCTTCCCTGTGGTTTGCACGATACAGTTGGCATTCTGACGCCGGTGGTAGTTGCGTTTGTGGCGTATGCGTTTCTCGGCCTTGATGCTGTCGGAGATGAGATTGAGCAACCGTTTGGATTCGAGGACAATCACCTCCCACTGTCAGCAATTACGCGAACGATCGAGGTAAATTTGTTGAACTTGGCTGGTGCCAACTCTGCACAAATTCCCAATATGATTCAACCAGATAATCATGTATTGAATTGACAAGAAAATCGACTAGGCGAAACAGGCAGCCCGCGTCGTGATGGCTGACCTTGCTGGTTGCAACATCCGCCGTTATCCCAATGAGTAGTTAGCCGCTGGGTGATGGATTTTCCGGTTCAACGACAGCTCATGTGCGCGCGGCTGAAGTGAAGACATCAAATCATGCTCAGTAGACGGGACGTGCGAATTGCACGGCAGTGAACACTTGTCTCTATTGTCGGTCGCCAGATGGTTTGTCGTTGAGCCAATCTTCCTCCAAGCAGCACTCCACCAATCGGTGGAAGACTCTACGCAGACGGAATATCCGTCAAATATTGAGATTCCCTATACCTAACAGGGGTATTCTTACGATCTCCTTCGGTAGGCGCGGTTATTGCCAGACTTTAACCCTCAGCCTGCCGTCACGCGCATCAAAGGTGGTGCGAGGATGCACGAACACGGATGTTTGGAGAATCATATGATTGGCGACCGACTCATTATCTTGGCATGTTGCATGGCGGTAGTCTGTGGATGTGCCACCGTTAAATCAGACCGACGCACGAATCAATTCAGACCGGCAGCAGTTGAGACGTCCATCACCGACGTTGAAACAGGTGCTGAAGACACTGCCATAAACGCAGAGCTTGTTTCCTACGAAGAGCCCAACGAACTCCCTGCCGTGATTTCAGGGGAGACGTTCGAGAGTGAGGTGCCGTACTCGCTAAGCGATTTTGAGGCGATGGCGATGTCAGGAAATCCGACATTGCAACAGGCCCAATCGCAGGTTACTGCGGCGCAGGGTGCTGCCTATCAAGCGGGACTGTACCCCAATCCGGTCGTTGGTTACTCCGGGGAATACGACAGTATTGCGGCTGGGCGTGACGAGACATGGAACGGAGGATTCATTGCGCAAGAGTTCGTCACGGGCGGAAAACTAAGATTGAGCAGAGAGAAGTGGTGTCAACGAGCAAAGATTGCCCGTACGAACTTTCACGCTCAGCAACATCGGATACTCAATGATGTTCGATCGCAGTTTTATCAGGCACTCGCGGCTCAACGCCTCGTAGGAATTCAACGTGAAATCCTCGCAAACGGCGAGGACAGGGTGCAGACCTACCAGGAAATGCTGAATCTTGGGCAAACCAACCAAGCGGGGCTACTCACCGCGGAAGTTGATTTGCAACGAGACAGGCTCAACCTCAACGCGGTGGAAAATGAATTTGAACATGCTTGGCGACTGCTCGTTGACCTCACTGGGTCTCCAGAGCTGATGCCCGGAATTCTCAATGGGGTAATCGAGCCGGACCAGCAGCCACTTGACTGGGAAACGGCTTTGTCGCAATTGATGGCATCGAGCCCTGAGATACAGGCCGCGAATCAAAGAATTCAGCACGACAGAATTACGGTCGAACGTGAACGGGTCGAACCGATTCCGAATCTATTGTTCGACGTAGCGACAATTCATACACCTGTTACCGACACAACTCAAACGACTTTCAACGTGGGACTGCCGATTCCACTCTTCGACCGGAATAAGGGAACGATCCAACAGGCACAGGCAGACCTATCGCAGTCTCATGCCGAGGCTCAGCGTTTGCAACTGGAATTACGCACGCGGCTCGCGACGCAGTTTCGCGACTACCAAACCTCGTGGAAGCGTGTCGTGGATTATGACGCAGCCATGCTGCCAAAAGCCAAAAAGGCTTATGAGATGCTCGACGACAATTACAGGGCGCGACGTGCAGCTTGGCCGGACGTTCTGATGGCTCAACGGATGTACCTGACTTTGCAGGCTGAACAAACCAGAAACTTGGTGATGTACCGCCAGAACGATGTGGCAGTTCGCGGTATGCTGCTCACTGGCGGGCTGATGACACCTCCGCCACCGGTGGGTGCGGGGCACATTGATGCGGTTGCCAAGCCTAGATAGCCCACGCAAGTATTCATCCGCACCCGCATCAGCACTGTGGCTGGATGCGTCATTCATCGTATCCAGATTTCTACAACAAACAAACGTGAGATTAGAGATGACAAACCCAGAACAGCGTCGGGGATTTATCGCTCAAAGTGCCGCTGCATTAGCCGGACTATTCGCGATAGGGCGTGCAAGTGCGCAAGACGTTCCCCCACAGCACGGCGAACATTTGGGGCACAAGATGAGCGGTTCGTCACAAGAGTTTCCGCGCATGCATGCGGGAACTGGCGGCCCCTTAGGAAGCCCAACGGATCGAGGCAAACTGGTTTCTGGTTATCGCGGGGAAAATCTGGAACCCGTTCCGATGACCACTCCTGATCTCGAAAAACTCCCCTTTACCATGGTGAACGGAGTCAAGGAGTTCCATCTTCGTCCAATGCCGGTCAAGCGGGAGCTATTACCAGGCCAAACATTCAATTTCTACGGATACAATGGTTCGATGCCCGGGCCGACAATCGAAGTCATCGAAGGCGATCGTGTTCGAGTTGTCGTTCACAACGAACTTCCAGAAGCCACGACGATCCATTGGCATGGCCTTGAATGTCCCAACGACATGGACGGCATCCCGTTCATTACCCAGAAAATGATTCCGGCGGGAGGAACAATGGTCTATGAATTTACAGTTCATCAGGCCATCAGCATGGCATACCATGCGCACGTCGGCATGCAGGAGGCGGCCGGCTCCATCGGAATGTTGGTCAGCTATCCCAAAATAGCACCGAGTCCGGCAGTCGACTATGATTTTGGCCTGTTGCTGCAACAGTTTAACATTGCTTCCAACAGCGACGTCGTGAATACAATGGCAATGGACTGGAATTACTTGACGATCAACGGTCGTTGCGGGCCATACACCACGCCACTGTTAGTGAAGCTAGGCTCACGAGTGCGACTGCGATTCTTCAATTTCAGCACCCTTCATCAGCATCCGCTGCACTTTCACGGCCATACTGGTTGGTTAACGGGAACAGAAGGAGGACGTATTCCCGAGACAGCATGGATGCCGCTGAATACCGTGCGAATCGGGATCGGAGAAATTCGCGAAGTTGAATTCGTGGCGAATAACCCAGGCGATTGGGTGATGCATTGTCACATGTTTCACCATACGGCAAACCATATGACTAGTCAGGTTGGGCCGCACATTCGCGACCCAAGTTTGGATGAATACAAAGACGTTCCAGCGTTCCCGCAATTGATGCAGGGTAAGAAGCCCATGAATTCATCGATGATGAAAAAACTGATGGGCCCCCGGGAAACCCACGGCATGGCTGACAAGTGGTTCATGGGCAGCAAAGGCATGTTCACTGTTATCCGAGTTTTGCCGGAACCTTTGTACACAAAGATTACACAAACCAACGATCCGATCCCGGTCGGTGCAAGCCTCTTTTCGGAAGACGGCACTGCAAAACATCAGTCAGGGCAAATGAACATGCCCAACATGAATCACGGTGACATGAAAATGAAACAAAAAGGTTAGATTCCGCCACACTTGAGCACTCCGTTGAATCTCTATGGCAACTCGATGCGGATGCAAATGCCCGGTCACAAGTCGTGACATTCGGGACTTGCTGTTGGTGACTTCTTGGGTGATGCCGCGACACGACCCTCAGGGTGATAAGAACGACCACGATTGCAGCAGCCAGCGACGCCAAAATAGACTCGCTGTCATGGTTGAGCAGAATCAACGTCTCACGACTTATGCAAGGTGAAGTAGCGGAGTTGTTTTTCGTCGGATGCAGTCGCGAAGTAATAGAGGATTGCCTGCCCATTTTGTCTGGAGTATGTGTAGATGATGAGACATTCCGAAACACATCGCACAGATCGAATCGGTTGGTTACGCGCTGCAGTCCTAGGAGCGAACGATGGTATCGTATCAACGGCTAGTCTGGTCGTCGGAGTTGCCGCCGCCGAATCGAATCATAACAATATTATGATTGCCGGTGCTGCTGGAATGGTCGCTGGTGCTATGTCGATGGCGGCTGGTGAGTACGTTTCAGTCAGTTCTCAGTCTGATACGGAGAATGCCGACATAGCACGAGAGCGAGAGGAGCTAGCGTCGACGCCGATTGCCGAACTCGACGAACTTGCGGCTATCTACGTTGAACGTGGTTTGGATGAAGCTCTGGCTCGGCAGGTGGCCCAACAGCTAACTGCCCACGATGCTTTGGGGGCTCACGCAAGGGACGAGCTAGGAATCTCGGAAATCACTACAGCTCGTCCAGTTCAGGCCGCGCTGGCTTCGGCCGCCAGCTTTGCGGTTGGTGCCACTTTACCGCTTGCCGCCGCGTTTTTCTCGCCCGAAAAGATGATCTCGGTCATCGTGACTGTGTTGTCACTATTGTTCTTGGCTTTGCTAGGCGGCGTCTCAGCAAACGCAGGCGGCGCACCAGTTTCAAACGCAGTTGCACGAGTTACATTCTGGGGTGCTTTAGCAATGGCCGCGACTGCTGGAATTGGCATGCTCTTTGGGGTTGCTGCGTAGCACGACCATAACGAACTCGCGATTCATAATGTCGATTGTCAAACTGCCGAAACTGGCTTTCGGCATCGCAAGGTGTACCAGTGCGAACGTGAATCGATAATCACCGCTGCATGAGGACAACAACGCGCTGGGACATGTGAACTTTTCTCAAATCTAACGATAGTGAATGCATCAACGGCGTCGCGTGTCGCGCTCCGTAACACCAGCATGGCGATTGCAAGCGGGATTCAGCGATTAGCGTCAATTATGGCCCATTGCGCCGACATCCACTTTAGAACCAGACGGTCACCCCAAAAACAGCGGCAACGTTACTCACTTGACCTCCGTCATCCTGGACGAGAGTTGCAGTCTGTCCCAAGCTTCTCTTCCAATTGACGCCGATGTACGGAGCAAATTCCCTCTTAATTTCATATCGAAACCTTAGGCCCATATCGAGGTAGTTTAGTCCTTGTCCTACCTGAAGTTCGGCGACATCCTGTACAGCAACCTCTGCTTCCAGTCTTGGCTGCATGATCAGTCTTTGGGTGATCAGAAAATCCGTGGTTGCGGTGAGCCTAGCAGAAACATCAGCGTCCTCACTAACGAATAACGCCAGCTCCGTTTCAAATTCGTACGGTGCAAACCCCTGCACGCCAACGACTCCGAACCAACGGTCTTTGCTTGGACCTGGCCCCCAACGGCGGTCATATCTCGCCCCTATCTGGAAGTCCCAGAAGGGTGCCACTAGTTTGCTGTATAGCGATTGAATCTCAAATTCCCCCTCCGACTGCCCTCGCAACGACTGCTCGCCTTCGGATTTCACCCAGAGCTTCTGATAGTCTGTTCCGAACCAGCCTTGTGTTTCCCATCGGGCGGCATCAGGTCCGTCGTCGCGGAGCCGATACTCCAGCTGCTCGGCACGTAAAAATGTAAAATACCCGTCGTCATGAACCGGCAGCGGCCAGTCATTCGCGGGCTCCTGAACTCGTGAATCGAATTGCAGTGAGGTCTGCGGGGGTGACGTATCTGGCTCGACTTTTTCCAGTGCTGAGGTTTGTGATAGCGTCTGAACGGCTGGGTCACGGGGTATCTCGTCGAGTCGAGTCATTGCGCCCCGCTGTGATCCGCATCCAAAGAGTAACGCCAACGAATTGAGCGCTAGAATGCCCCCTGCGCATCTACGAAACATCGTCTATCTCCGTTTGTGGCGATTCAGTCACCTCAACGACGCGGAACATTCCAGAATCCATGTGGTACAGTATGTGGCAGTGCATCGCCCATTTGCCGATCGCGTCGACGGTGACATCCAATGACACTCGCTCTGCTGGCTTTACATTCACGGTGTGTTTTCGCGGCTGGTGCTTGCCAGCCCCGTTTACCAGCTCCATCCACATTCCGTGTAAGTGGATCGGGTGGTTCATCATCGTATCGTTCACGAAAGTGATGCGTAGCCGCTCGCCATAACGGAACTGAACCGGCTCAGAAGATTCCGAGTATTTCTTGCCGTCAAAGCCCCAGATGTATTTTTCCATGTTGCCAGTCAGGTGCATCTCGATTTCACGTTCTGGTTCAACCTGGACATCAGCGGGCACAAGTCGCCTCAAGTCGGTGTAAACAAGTACGCGGTGCTCTGCGTCGTCAAGGCCGATACCTGGCTGGTCGAGTCGACCTTTTGTGGAGTCCGGGATATTTGTGTTTGCTGGGCCGTGGTTGTCCAAATTGTGCGGGACGGGTTGAGCCCACGTTGGTATTTCTTTCCCGTGTCCGACTTTTGTACCGGACATTTTCTGGCCACTTGTTGTTTTCCTCGCTATCTCCGTGTTACTTATTGCAGACTGTTCTTGCATCCGTCCCATGCCCTTACCCGGGATTACTGACTTCGCTTGCGCCATGTTCATGCTGGCCATTCCTGCCATACCCATGTCCTGCATCCCCAGTAATGGACGTTTGCGTGGTAAGGGAATCTCCGCCGACATTCCCATTTGTGGTGCCAGCGTGCCTCGCGCGTAGCCACTTCTGTCCATAGATTCGGCGAACAACGTGTAGGCACGATTTTCCTTTGGGCGAACCAAGACATCGTAGGTCTCCGCGATTGAAATTCGCAGTTCGTCGACCGTGACCGGCTCAATGTTTTGGCCATCGGCCTGAACAACGGTCATCGCGAGTCCAGGAATACTTACGTCGAAATAGCTTGCAGCTGCAGCGTTGACAAGCCTCAATCTGACCGTCTGCCCCGCCTCATACAGCCCAGTCCAATTTGACTCCGGCCCCATTCCATTCATCAAAAACGTGTAGCTCGCGCCAGTGACGTCAGAAATGTCAGTGGGGTCCATCCGCATGCGTCCCCATGTTGTTCGATTCGCTAGAATTGCCCCGAGTCCGTCCGCTGCTATCGTTGGCTTTTGGAAATTGTAGTAGCCTGCCTTCTTCTTTAACCGAGCAAGAATTCGCATTGGATCCTCGAAAGTCCAGTCGGAGAGCAATACAACGTGCTCAACATCCGATTCGATGGGATCGTTTTCGACAGGTTCAATTACAAGGGCTCCAAACATGCCGAGCTGTTCCTGAAATCCCGAGTGGCTGTGATACCAGTATGTGCCGCTCTGACGAATCGGAAAGTGGTAGGTAAAAGTCTCGCCTGGTGCGATACCTCGGAAGCTTACACCGGGCACGCCGTCCATGTTCGGCGGCAGAATCAGTCCGTGCCAGTGGACGGAGGTGTCCACATCGAGTCGATTCTGTACGCGTATCGTAGCCGTTTCTCCCTCTCTGTATCGCAAGGTTGGGCCTGGAACTGAACCGTTCAATGTGACGGCCTCACAACTACGACCTTCAATGCCCACAGGTCGACGTTCTACGACAATATCTGCTGCTCCCCACTCTTGGCGGCGTGAAATGTTTTTCACGCCGCCAAGGGCAGAGCATCCATTGAGTGCAAGTGAGGCGCATGCCAAACTTGATGTGGTAACAAATCGCCTGCGCGTGATGCCGTGCCGCGCTTGAGCACGGTTTCTCGGTAATCGTATCATTGAATAAAAGCTCCTGTCGATAGAACAGGTACTACGTTTAGGTGCTGTTGTAAACCGAATGGTCACTCGAACTTGCTGGATGTGAGCGGAGTCTTAATATTCCCTGCGGGACAGGAGAGTTGACTGGACGATTGCTTGAGAAATAGCCGCAGTTGCGTATTGCAGGAGTTGATCTCAGTGCTCGTATGCTGGAACAAGCGGCGGCCAAGCACGTGGAATCGCAGGTCGACTTACACGAAGCATGTGTGACAGTACTTCCGTTTCCTGATGGTGAATTCGATTGCGTCTTCTGCATCAATAGCTTTCACTATTTTACAGAGCCGCAATCGTCACTCCTCGAAATCCACCGTGTGATTCGTGAAGGTGGCAGGCTGATTTTGGTCGACTGGTGCGATGACTATTTGGTCTGCAAGCTATGCAGTCTTTCGTTGAGCCTCGCCGACACAGTAGCAGAGGCCATCGGGAGCGACGATGAAGAATAACCGAAAGGTGGTTTCACCATGTTTTTGCGTCTGTATGTCGGGCGTTAGATTCAAGCCACACGCCTGAAGTTCGGCTAGTGCCGCGTCGACATTGTCGACTTCAAAGTAACAGCCGCAAGAGAAGGATCGCCGCCATTCTCGGCCAGTCCAATTTGAATCGTGTCACGCTCAAGCACGACACGACGGCAGTCGTCACCTGATCGGGACGCAACGCGGAATCCCATCTTCGATTCGTAGAACGGAACCGCTTCGTCGACGTTGCGAACGGTTAGGTTCATCGCATCGTCGGCGTACGGGGAGGCACGAAAGAATTTCGCTGACATCGCTATCTCACAGTTTCGTTCGTTAATTGAAGAACGGATTCGTTCGACTCTGTGTCTTAAACTATTTCGCTTGAAGCTCGGTAACGACATGGCAGCGGTCGGACTTCTGATTTTGCTGACATTGCTGCAACGCAGACGTCAACACTTTGCGAACGTGCCGCAGGTCTTTGCGTTTGTCTTCAATGTCGGTTAGTCGAGTCTCGATCAAATTCTGCACACTACCGCAGGTCGGCGTCCTTCCACTCTCGGTAGCCAACAGCGATTTGATGTCTTCCAGCGTGAAGCCAATTGCCTGAGCAGCGCGGATGAACATCAACTTCTTGAGGGATTCATCACTGTAGAGGCGGTAATTTCCAGTGCTTCGCGAAGTGATTCGTGGCGGCAACCAACGTTGCAATCAAGAAAATACAGGAATTTTGACAGCTCCTTTGACTGGGCTGATGATTGCTGAGATGGCGGTGGGCGATGAGCCTTCCTTTCCGCTTGAACCTTTCATGCTTTCACGATTACCCGCTGAGGCAGCCGGCAATCCATCGAGCGTATATTCCCGCTCTATCTGTCGGGTGACCGACCAAGTTTCTAAATCATTCCTCGAACGTTTGACTGACGCGCCAGTTCAGTTGCGTTCACGGAATCGATCCTCGTTGCGAAAGCTGCCCAGTGTTGTCGTGGCAGCCCGATGGCTTCGCAATCGCGACCAAGGCTTTCGATTCTGATTCGACGTCGCTCTTGCACCGGCATCGGTGGCAGTGATTGAGCAAACATGCGATATTGACGCATCGAGAGAAAGTGTTCGCTGACATGTTGGAAAAGGCGAACATCGACGTTCTGGGCGTGTTTTTGTCGCTGGAGGCATCAAGTGGATGAGAAAACGAGAATCATTATCACCGATCTGACTCGGTTCAAAGAGGGCAGCAAGGATGTCTGTACCGCCGGAGTTACGGATGACGGTACGCTGATTCGGCCCTACCCGCCGTACCTGTTGGCCTCAGACTGCGAACGCCTCGACATTCATCCCGGCGCAATTCTGGAAGGTGAATTTACTCCCTCCAACGCAGCACCGCCGCACGTTGAAGACGCCACTTGGGAGAATCTCAACTATATCGACAAGTGTTCCAGCGATGAGTTTCGGTCGGCTCTTCGGACTGGACTGTTTAAGACGATTCAGGAAGGTTTCGAGCATGACCTTCCGCAACGTGAGAAGTGTATTCCTCTGGGCGTAAACCCCCACGCTCGATCATCACGATCAAGCTATCTCCGCAGAGTTTTTCGATTGTTGGCGACGGCTACAATCCTAAGAAGATTCGTGCGAGTTTCTGGGACACAAGTGGAAATCAGTTCTCGTTTGTGAGCATTACAGATCGTGGGTTCGTCGACCAAGCCTCAAAAATACAGGGAGTCCGGTCCGCGATTGCGCAAATGAATTATCACGTGCAATCTCAGAGGGAGCTTTATCTGCGGATTGGCCTGAGCCGTCCCCATCGCGCGAACGACGGGAGGCACGGATACTGGATACAGGTCAACGGCATCTACACATTTCCGGAATACATGGATTACATTCGATGCTATGATGACAAGGAGGAACAATCATGAGCGCACTTCCAATCTTATTTACTATCGGGCACTCGACACGGACGTTGGACGAGTTTGTGTCGCTGCTGAAGCAGAATGAAATCGACGCAGTCGCCGATGTGCGATCAAGTCCCTTCAGCCGCCACATGCCGCACTTCAATCGTGATGCGGTGCAAGAGTCGTTGAAGACGCATGGCATTCAGTACGTCTTCTTGGGCGATGAACTCGGCGCTCGTCGAGAAGAGCGGGAGTGTTACGTCGAAGGCGTCGCGAAATACAAACTGATCGAAAAGACAGCGGCTTTCGCAGAAGGTCTTGAACGGATTCGCAAGGGAGCAAGCAAGTTCCGAATTGCGATGATGTGTGCCGAGAAAGACCCGTTGACGTGCCACCGCACAATTCTGGTTGCAAGGGTACTCAGAGACGAGTACGAACTACGGCACATTGTCACCGAGAACAAAGTGCTTTCTCAGGAAGAACTTGAGCAGGAATTGCTTTCACGCTGGAACATGTCGCATCCGGAATTGTTTCAGCAGCCGGGCGAGGTACTGGACGAAGCCTATCGCAGACAGTCCGACGAGATTGCCTACGCAGTGCCCAAGGATGAATCGACTGCTGAAGGACAGGTGACGGCACATGATTGAGACGTTTACGATTGGGTTTACGAAGAAGTCTGCTGAAACGTTCTTCACAAAGCTGCGTGAGTCCGGCGTTAAACGGTTGCTGGATGTCCGGCTCAACAACAGTTCGCAGTTGTCTGGATTTGCGAAACGCGATGACCTGCGTTTCTTTCTGAAGACAATCGCCGATATTGAATACGAACACGTCCCGGAACTTGCTCCGACGAAAGACATTCTTGATGCGTACAAGAAGCGCGGCGGCGACTGGGAGGTTTACGAGGCCGAGTTTATGGAGCTAATGGCGAAGCGGAGCATTGAAACTCAGCTTGGCCAAGAAGCGTTTCAGTCAAGCTGTCTGCTGTGCAGCGAACATTTGCCGAAGCTCTGTCATCGACGGCTTGTACTGGAGTACTTGCAGGAAAAGTGGGGCGACATCTCTGTCTCACATCTGGTGTGAAGGCTGCTTGGTCGCCGGGAATATGTCTTGTCACAGTGAGAAGACACTCCAGAGGATATCGCTATGCGTCTCCACGATTGACTGGTGGAAATAGGCTTTTATCTGTCCCGCCGATATTTCGATAAAGCCGTCACCCCGCGTCGGCTCCAGCTCCATGACTTTGTTCGTATCGACAATCGAAAAGAGTCTTGACTGTTCGTCGTATCCGACAAGCGAATAAACGTGGCCAGCAGCAAGACCGGTACCGTTCAGGGTTCCCATCGGCAGTGGGTGCGTCGTAAGCACCGAAGCCCGCTCTTCGGCAACCGCCTTCGCGAGCGTTGATTCGATTGAGGCCGCTGATGAAAAGATCAGCAGGTCAGTATTTGTCTGGTGCCCGGTCAACATATGAAAGGCCGATTCGGGAGATCCGCCATCATCAACTGCCGCGTGAGGATCGGTTCCGAACATGACTGAATTCAATCGATATCGCCCCGCAGCTTTCTCCAGCACTTGTGGCCAGAATCCGAATTCCTTGTTGACTTCGGCGTAGGTGACGAGTTCACCATCCTGCGGAACCTCAACATCGAATTGGCCGCGATAGCCACCGGGGAAGTTCACTCCTACGATTCGATCAGATTTTCGCTGAAACATTTCACGGAATGCTTCTGGCCGCAGTGCCGCCAGTGAACCCGCGACACCGAGCAGATAGCAGTCTCCAGATCGATTTTGACGAAACGCGTGAATGCTGGCCCGGTTGGCGGTGCCAAACAGTGTATCCGGGCGGTTTCGTAGCCGTGTTGCCATCCGTTGAAAATCTGCACGCATCCGCTTCACCAGTTCTTGGTTTTCCGGTGCTTCCAACGCTGCTGCATCTGCTTCCGTCACACCACTGTTCTCCCACAGTAACTCATCGTTAGAGAGTCCTTGAAGAGCATCGTAGTGCTTCAGTGTGACTGAAACCCCAATCGCATCGTCTCCTTGAACGGAACGGCTGGCGAGGGCGTGCTGCAATTCGGAACGATCGTGAAATCCATCTTGATTGCGATCAATGATCTGGTTGTAACGCTGGCGAACGTCGTTGTTGTGATCACTCAGGATGTCCGTTTCGATTTGTCCTGCCGATTTCGTATCCGTCAATCTGCTTTCAGGTACGAGAGGATGGGCACCAGTCGTCGCGTGTTGCTGACGAATCGCTGGTTCACTTAGCTTTGTCGATCCAGAGTCTTTGGACTGAATAAATTCTCCAAGCCACTGAACTCGGGACGAATAATTCTGCTTGCCAATCCGTACTTCTGCCGGTGAGTCCTGTGCTGTGGCCTCTGGACCTTGGTTGCTGTCGCATAGCAGAACGATTTGCATTTCGTCGTCATCCAGATCGTAGACAACGTAAGCCTTGTATTGAATGTCAGTTGCAAATTTGTCTTCCACGTATTGGGTGACCGAATCGCTCATCGATGGTGTCGCGTTTCTTGGTTGGACGCCATTGGCTGTTGTCGACGTAGCGTCCACATCTTGTGTGCGCGTCGCAACCGGAGTTGTTATAGGCTTAGGCATTGAGAGACTGCCCGTTTCCAGCAGGTTCGGCAGCCTCACTTCGGCGTGCTCCTGTGCTATGTCGCCCCCCTCTGTCTTGTCTCGTTGCTGTCTGTCTACGCCCATGAAATCTCCCAGTATCGTTATTCGGAAGATCCCTCTTTGAGTTGCGTTTCTTCGCACATGCACCGCTGGATCGAACAGATTCCCTGCGATTCAAGCAAGTTGCGACATCCGATCCGTCCGTAGACGATATGGAAGCGACACCACTTCAAACGCTGATTCTTTCCACGATGTTTCGAGTCACCTTCCGCTTTCGACGATCATAGAGTCGAGTCGTTCTGGGATCAGCGTGTCCGGCCAGATTCTGCACATCCTCCAAAGGAACCCCTTGACTGAGCAGGTCCGTAATCGTGGTCACGCGAAACGAATGTGGAGAGAGTCGCGAGGGCAAACCGGCATCCTTCATTCGCCGTTTGACCATACGAGCCATATCGCCAGCCGTCATCGGATTCTGTGTGAGTTTCTTGGTCTTCCGGACAGTCGTGCGAAATAGCGGCTTGGATTTGTCGGCGTATTCTGTTCCACCTGCCGAAAGGTAGTCTCCGACAAACTTCTGCAAGTCATGTCGAACGGGGATCTCCCGTGACTTGCCGCCTTTCTCGCTGAACCTCAAACAATGCTGGTCGCCAAGGTCGTAGAAATCGCCACGGCGAAGTGCGGCGACCGCTCCAACGCGAGCCGCCGTGTAGATCATGATGGTGATGATCGCACGGTCTCGAAGCCCAACGACGTGATTCGTATCGAGAGACTGCACCAGCTTTCGCGCCTGTGCAATCGTGATTTCGGGTGTCTTTCCTTCGACCACCTGCAACCGTTCTCCACGAACTGAGTGGGCGGGATTCAGCATGATGACGTGTCTCGTCACCAGCGTGTCGAAGAAGTGCCGAATGGCGGACAAGTGAAGCTTCTTTGTCGCCGGTGCGTAGTCCTGCTCGTCCAGATAACTTCCTACGTCTCGTGGCGAGACTGTGGGAAGTTCTTTGTTCAATGCTTCGCAATGAACTAGGAACCGCCGAATCGCGCGCTCATAGGCAGCACGCGTGTGAGGATTGCGAATTTTTCCATAGATGAACTCTTCCCATGCAAACCGAGCCGCCGCCCCGGCATTCTCGATGAGAACGGGGAGGGATCTGTCACCTTCTGTGACAACCACGTGCGACTGACGAGCCTGCGGCAGTTGCCCGATGCTTGCAGCAATCGCATTGTCAACTGATTTCTTCAATGTCCTCCCATACGGATGCTGGTTGTGCCCAGCAACTCATTTACGCACGCAGCTTGTCGGCTATCTTCTCCCCGGCGAGTTTTTGCCTCCTTCGACCATAGCGCACAATAACGTCCTTTGTCCAGCACAAAGTTGCACACTGTGTGACTCGCTACGTCAAGTCGTGATAGATCGTTGGAATCGCATTTTCGGTTCCTTTGGAGGTTTTGTCATGGCTGCGAAGTTTGAAGTTGGCCAGTTGGGAATTACGCCCGGTGCCCAAGAGCTGATCCCAATGAAAGAGGTCGAGGTTGCTCTTAACCGCCACGCATCCGGTGATTGGGGAAAAGTATGTGATGACGACAATGCTCAGAACGAATGGGCGTTGGAGAATGATGCAAGGCTGATGTCGGTTTACGAATCTGCATCAGGCGAATCGTTCTGGATCATCACAGAAGCCGACCGCTCATCGACAACGATCCTGCTGCCCAGCGAATACTGACAAGGTTGATGCGTTCTGACTGTTCCAGCAACCAACTGGAACAGTCCTTTCTTTATTCTGCTGCCCGCAAAAAAATTTGGCATGGCGAGCAGTCGGACGGCATACCAAGGAACATTTTTCTTGACGAAGCAAGCGAGTTGCGAATCGTACGTGAATACCGGAGGCAAGGTGATGTCAAAACCTGAAATGCGCGTCACCACATTTGGTTGTGACAGCGACTTTGCAACCAGCAGACGAGTTTCAACCCATTCTTTGATTTCAGTGGGGAACCGCTCACACTGTCAGGAATGTCTGTAGACCCACTATTCCCCGTCGATCGTACGGGCCGTTCCGACTGAATTTCAGGCGGTCAGGTTCGTGCGATGCGAACGAGAAACAAAACTGGAAACGCAGTCTGTAACCAAGTCAGAAAAACCTTGTTATCGACCATCGCCTCCATGCAGGCTGACCGAGCCTGCGTCGAGCGATGAGTTGTGCTGGCCCTGAAGTTCAAATTGATAAGAGGCTGACGATGGTCTTGCAACCGTATCGAAAACCTCAAGTCAATTCTTTGCTTTCCTCCTTTCGTTGAGTTGTAAGTGGAGCTGTCGTCACTGATCGGCGGCGATACAGATCGGACAGCTTCCAAGGAAGTTTTCAGAAGACAAACGCGGAACGTATTCAATTCTGGTCCAGCCTTCAGCAATCGCTGCGTCGTAACTTTCAGGGCCTTCGTTGTTGCACTCGCTGCATGTAAGCGAGAAGCCAACGTCCTGTGGAATTCCGTTCGGCGATTCCTTCACGACGGTCGCACGCTTCCGCAAGAATTCGCACGCCGTTTTCGCAAGCAACCGATTCAAATCCGGACCCAATTCTCTCGGATACTCAATTTGGGGAGCAAAGCCATCCTTGTGTAGCCAGTTGAGTAGTGCCTCAGACAACTCAAGTACGTCGTCCCAGTTCCGATGGAACCAAGCATCCAGCAGCATCCGCCATGTTTCTTTCGGGTCCATGACTACACCGCCAATGCGAGGTTTAGAAGCTGGCCAATCTTGGTGTCCAAAGCGGTTCGATCACCAGCAAGCTGAAGTTTTTGCGACAACTTGGTGAGTGCATCGACCAGTGCGAAGATGGTAAATCCACCTTGCCGCTGAGCGATCTCCATCGCCTCTTTGACAAGTCCACGTGGAATGCCTTCACTTCCGAGTCGTTTGGCAACGGCGTCTCCGTCATCGCCGAGTTTTTCGGTCATCGCTTTTCGCATGACTTTGACGAAACCGTCTCGTCGCGAATCGCGTTTTTCGATCAATTCTTCGATGATCCGTCGAATCTCATCCAATCCATCACGAACGTTTGCCGTGTGTTTGCGTGAGAAGTCCACAACTTCGGTCGCATCCCAGACAATGTGGTTCTGACAGACTTTCTGAAACCAGAACGTCTGAACGCCAAGTGAACGACGGCCAACTTCTGAATTCCAAAGAAAGAAGCCGGGAGCGAATGCCTCGCCTTCAATCTCTGCCCAACCTGTGGGGTCGATCATGAATGCGAACATATCCTGCTCGCCGCAATAAAGTCCCGTACTCGTTCCGTCCATCGCAGTCTGCGGTGGAGTAAAGTCCGACGCGAACTCGTTGACCACGTCCAGCAAGTCAGCGTTCCACAAGCGTGTGTAAGCCACGCCATGCACGGAACGAATCTCGCTGTCGTGCGTCAGCAGTTGCAGCGGCTTGTCGGCTACCGGCAGCGTTTCTTCAAACGCCTTGCTCGCCGTCTTGGTCGTCAGTCGATTGATGGTGTCCTTGCTCACGCTTGCCATGCGGCAAAGCTGCGAAAATGACCATTCGTTGAGGTTGAATTCTTCGCCATCGCAACACACCGTCAAGTCATGTGTGACGACGATATCCTGCGGACGAATCCAGCGATCAACAGAGTCTTCACGATCGTCGCAACATTTGCGGTGCAGTGATTCAAACGAGCCGTAAGTTTCATCCGGCGTCCTGCGAAAAAGTTCCTTATGGGCACGGGTGAGAGTGGCCATGACAGTTTCTCCTGTTTTTTGGCATTGTTGAAATGCCCGCCAACGTGGTCGGGCTGTGGGCTGGCTCAGAGAGTCAGTCCAGCACCCGGCCAACATGGCTTCAGGAGTGTGTCTGTCCGGAATCGCAAAAACCTTTCATTTCAAGACCACCGGCCTCAAGAATCCAAAGCGACTTTCGATTTGTCATTGGGCGCTTTAAAACCGGCCACTTGTGGGCGCTTCAAAACCGGCCAGGGTTTTGGTGAAAAGTGGTCTAATTTGCTGGTTTTTTCGTCGTCTTTTTCGGCCGACCCGGTGGGCGCTTGTGGCCGGTTTTGGATTGGCCGGTTTTGAGCTCGTTTTCCGGCTCCGTTTCGGCCTCGTCGACGGCTGCCTGATCAGTCTTCTTATCGGCCCTGTGACCTCGCAGTCTGAAGCTGCGTCCGGTGATCTGAATCACTTCTGCACTTTGCAGAAAACGATCCAGAATAGCCGTTGCAGACGGCACGTCTCCGATCAGTTTTCCCCAGTCCTCAAGAGGTCGGTTCGACGTCATCATCGTGCTGCGAAGTTCGTGACGACGCATGATGATCTCGAACAGAAACTCGCCGCTCTTCTTCGGTAACTGCTTCATTCCCATGTCGTCCAGGATCAGCACGTCGGGCTTGAGGTAGCGATTTAAGATGCGATCGTGACCTTCAAACGCTTCGTCATGCAGGAAGTCGCGGACGCAGTCGAAGATGCTGCGGTAGTAAACGGTGTAGCCGTCGCGAATGAGTTGACGGCCGATGCTCTGCACGATGTGACTCTTTCCCACACCAGGCGGCCCGACGAAAATCGCATCGTGATGTTTGCGGACGAAGTCACCTGCTGCGAGATCATAGATCTGTTTTCGTTTCACTGATTTGTTGAAGTCGAAGTCGAAATCGTCGAGGCATTTTTGATCTCGGAAGGCAGCCGCTTTGGTGCGGCGTTCAATCTGACGATCACTGCGGACCACCATTTCATCTTCGAGGATCAGTTCCAGGAATTCGGCGTAATCCAGCTTCGAAGATTTGGCTTCCTGCAGACGAACTTCCAGTGTCTGAAGCAGGCCGCTTAAGCGAAGTTGTTTGAGTTGTTCACGAAGATTCATGTTCATGGTTACGTTCCTTCCGAAAGGCGTTTAGAGAGTCAACAGAGTAATCCGACAACGGTCGAATGAGCGGGTGTTCGTCGATGAACGGCAGCGGCAGTTGTTCGCGCGGAGCCGGTCGTTTCAGCAGGTTGCGAATGGTCTTCAGGCGACACGCGTTGTGGCTCACGGCGGTGCCGCACGCGCGTTCGAGTTCGTCGTACGTGTACTTGCCGGCCAGGGCTTTGAGCCCCACGAGAACTCGCACGCCCTGCACGCCGCGTGAAGCGATCACCAGTTGGCTCCAGGCCTTCGAATTCGGCCCAATGGCAGCAATTTGCCGCATCAAAGCGTCTGTGCCGCGTTCGACAGTGGTCACTTTTTCCGCCGGAATGTGAGCCGAATCGGTGCGAAATCGGCCCGGTTCCGCCTTGCTGTGAATCGCGATTTTCTTCCACTGATCGTTGAACACGCGCACCAGTCGCGTGTCCCATCGAACCCAGACCCGACGGCCGATGTATTCCGGCGGCGCGGAGTAGTACGCCTTGTCGACTTCCAGATGACCGTCGCGACTGACGCTGCGTCGCGCTTCATGAAACATGGCAAATCGATCGCGCGGAAGCGGCATCAGCGCGGGACGATCCACGGCGATGAATTGTCCGCGCACCTGCTTCTTCGTTGTGCCATGAATGCGTGTGTCGGCGACGGTGGATTCCCAGTGCAGCAGGTGATCATTCTGTTCGGCCAGACTCCCGAACGTGCGTCCCTTCAACGCGTTGTTCTTCACATACTTGACGCCACTTTCCACCTTGCCTTTGTGTTCGGGCGTGTACGGTTTCGTCGGCAGAATGGCGGTGCCGTAATGCGCCGCAAACGACTGCAGCTTTGGGTGGATTTCCGGATCGTACCAATCGGCTTTCTGCACGGCCGCTTTGAGGTTATCGATGACGAGCGTCTTCGGAACGCCGCCAAAATAATGAAACGAATTTTCAATGGCCGCGATGAAGTTGTCCGTCGTCTGCCGCCACACGACTTCGCTGTACGCTTTCCGCGAACAACTCAGCACAATGCGAAACATCCACGGACGACGCTTCTTCCCAGTCACTTTATCAATGACCAACGCCGCCGTACCGAAATCGATTTGAGCTTCCTGGCCGGGTTCGGTTTCCATCCTGCGAAACGGCAGTGGCGTCTTCTTCGCGAGCTTCCGAATGAATCGCAGGACGCTGTAGTAGCTTCCTTCAAAGCCGTATTCGATCTTCAGATCCTGATGAATTCGAACGGCAGACAGACCATCCCCAAGCTTCGTTTCGATGTGCTTCTGGTACTCGCTGCACTGACTTTTCGACCCGGTCGAATCTGCCGGTTCGACGTCGCTGGAAGACGGTTTGGGAGTTGCCGGATCGTCCTGATCGAGTGCCTCTGACCCGGTGGGCGCTTGTGGCCGGTTTTGAACCGAATCCGGCGCCAAATCGGCCTCCGAACCGGTAGGCGCCTGTGGCCGGTTTTGAATTCCTTCGCCCGTCGATCCTGACTCTTTCTGAGCCTGCGATTCGGCCCGAATCTGACGCACGTGCTTGTTGACGGCACCTCGGTCAATGCTCAAAAGACGAGCAATTTTCCTATTGGAATGGCCCGAACGGTGCAGATTTTCGATCGATTGATGAGTCGCCATTGAGAGCCGGTTGGACATGCTGACCTCTCCCAGCACTCGCTGTGCTGAAATCGATCAACATACCCAGCCCCTCTGTGGCCGGTTTTAACGCGCCCATCACTGGTAGGTTTTGAGCGCCCGCTGACAGATTCAGGAGACCAGCATTGTTCTACCCGTATTTGAATGTCTTTGGATCAATTTACCGCTACCACGGATCACGACGGAGTCAAAGGAAAAACAATCCACGGTTCGGTAAGTAGCTGAGGTGCTTAGATATCTTGGCACGGCTGAGAATGAATCCAGCGGCGGTCAACAGTCACCCGGCTGTTCACCGCGGCCTGATACCGGTGGGGCCTGCTGTTGCGCCGCTGTGAGAGAAATGGCAGGATTGGTTCACTCGGTGAAGCGGAGGCAAGCTCTGCTGGGAAGCAACTTGCCAAGGAATAGCCGAGTCGAAGGGTCGGAGTAACTCCACTCTGGAGGGACGGTGCATGTCGGCTGTTTCAGTTGGCTGCACCGTCCTGTTTTTCTCTCGCGATGTTTTGAATCCAGCAAGGTTCTCGCTTTGCGGTCATGCGATCAAAATCAACCGCCTTCCAATTTCTTGCACGCAGACTTGGTCAAACGACCAATGTTACTCTGATGCGAGCCATCCCTTAGAAAATCCATTCCGCCAATTAGATGCGAAGTCGGTAGTCAGCAACCGCAGTTGAAAAACCAACTTCGCAGGTTAGGGAAGTCGATCAACGATTCAGGGAGTTCACTCCGCGTTGCCGTTGGTCGATGATGGATGCTCGTAGATCCATGTGTGAGCCATGTCCATCACCTTGCACACGAGCGGCAAATCTTCACGACCAAACGAGTTCGAGTCCTTCCATTTGTCATCACCGTCTTTGTACAGCCGCGAAACGGTGACATTGTGACGTGTGCCGTTTTGGGTTTCGTTCTCCCAAATCGCGGCACGAACGCGACCGAGTCGGACTTCGTGAACAGGTTTCGTTTTTCCTTCAGCCATTGTCTTATCTCCAAAGTTACAGGGAACAAACAGCGTGAGCGACGGCGCACGCCAACACTTGCGAAACGCAAGAACCAGTCCGGTTTGAATGTGCAATGTAAACGCATCGCAACCGAACAAAACCTCCATGACCACCAACCTCCAAGTGCGAGAGCATTCCAGCACTCAAAGGTCCGCGAAAGCGTCTACACGGCGATCAACTGAAAGAGCGAGTGAGCTAAAGCCCACACCATTTCGCTATCAGGAAACCGTGGCATTGTCACGCGGCGAGTCTCTGATGAAGACTTGCGGTTAAATCAAGCGTCCGAAGTGTGCGGAATGACTTTGCAAATACCGCCATGCCGTTCGATGGTCGTTAGCCTTCAGCAATTGCTGAACTGCGTTGAGGGCGTCCGAGTCGAGAACGGACCAAACAGCAACGTGTTGTCCATCATCGCGAACGAGTTGTGAAAATCGTCGTTGGAGCGAATCCGTTTCCGGTGAAAACGCCTTCAATCCATTGCTGTCAGCCAATCCAAGATATGCGTGTGTCATGGTCCAGAAGTACCACGAAAAACAGTCGATAGGCAAGAACTCAACAAGACGAAAATAAAACGCACGTTCCAATCGTGATGTGGCATAACACAGGAGAACGGAGGATTGGTTCCGAAAGGTTTCAATCAGGTTCAGTGGTGGGTGAGGACGCAAGGTAGTGACATTGGATTGAATTCCGCATGTGCGATGCGGTGTCACTATCCCCCTTTACCCTTTGAGGAATCTTTACGATGAATCCCACTACCCCGAAAACGAAGTTTGAATTGCTCGCAGCTTTCGGTCTCAGAACAACTGTGACGATGGAAGTGACGACAGACGGCGGACCAGTCACGCTCACGGGCATGATCTGCGTCCTTGGACACGAAGATGGAAGCGGCGAAAGCTTCTACGGCAAGTTTCACGACAATGCTGGTGAAGGCCAACTCGTCGATTGCTACTTCGGACGGTTCAAGTAATCACCATCGAGCTTCGCATCGAACAAAACCACGATCGGCAACCAACCAGTTGTCGATCGTGGCGTTCTGTCAGCGAACTTTTCCACCGTTCCTTACAATTGATAGGGTACTTCTTGGGAATACACTTCCCAACGTTCGATTTGCGATTTGAGGTTTCCGCTGCGGCGTACAATAGATTGCGGCTGGTCAAACAACGTGTCGGCCAACTTAACTTGATTGGGAGCTATTGCTTTGGCACGCAGACCACCCGAAAACCAAGGTCAAGTTGGAATTGCGGTGAAATCATTGGCGTTCTATTGGCGCAACGAGCATCACGAGGGAAATGTAGCCATGAGCCACCACGAACCACCCATTGTGTTCCGTGGGAATCGCCCATTGGATCAACACTCTCACCATCGGGGTACGTCCCGTAGATGTCTGAAACCCACTCTTCGACGTTGCCCACCACGTCGTATAGACCCCACGCGTTGGGTTCATATGAGCCAACCCGTTGAGTGTGACCGCGAGAACTACTTCGATCTTTGCTACCAACATTGGCTCGACTTCCGTCAAATTGGTCACCCCACGGAAAAGTAGCCGTAGATCCAGCACGAGCCATGTACTCCCATTCTGACTCTGTAGGAATACGATAATCGTACTGCTTGTCGCGTTTCGAACACCAGTTACAAAACGCCTTCGTTCCAGCCAAAGTGATGAGGATCATCGGCTGGTCATCGGACTGCCCGAAGACACTTGTTGCATTCCGAACGAATCGTTGTTCGACCTTTGCAATCGGGCATGACGGATGATCAATGTCGATTAAAGGCGAGACTACGTCGTCAAATGTGATTTGAGCATCATTTAACCACATTAGGACTTGGCCGACTGTCACTTCATGTCGTGCCGCATAAAATGATTGTGTTAGTATAACTTGATGTTGGTGTTCATTCAGAACGAGTGGTGCTGGCTTCGTTGCTGAGCCCATAAGAAAGTTACCCGCTTTGATTCGCACGAACTCAATTCCCAATACACCGACGTACGTTGGGTCAAGCATGAAGTTCAAGTCTCGTTTGGTGCCAGCAGAGGAAGGCGTATCAGGTTTATCCGCAGCTCTATCGGCGGCCCATTGTTCTCGATAAAGGTCGAACGCTGATTTAGGGCTGGATGAATTGGCGTTGCGGCGATCGGGGACATCTGTCGAGTTAGTAGGGGACGAGTTGGCAGATCGATTTGTCGACGCGATCGTATCCGGTACGCGAGTATCGGCAGAAGACGATTGAGTCTTGTCCGCGATCTGACGTTCAGCATGTTGTGGCTCCACAATCTCGCTACGAGTCTCCTGCAAGTCAGGTCCAGACTTAGGTTTACTGACAACACTGTTATTCGAGCGATTGCTGAAGGCAAGGTTGTATCCAACAAGCAAAACGATCACGACCGCCAAGTAGGCAACAGCCCGTTGTATAGTGCTTACAGGCGTTTCAGATGCAGCACTGTTGGTCCACGGCTGGTCGGAAATGGCGGGCGATACGCCTTTGGAAGTCTGTGGCGGGGGAAGCGTGATGCTCCACTGGCTTGCTAAGTCGATGCTATTTGGACGACGTTTCGAAGCGAGATCGAGTACATCGCCATTGAGCAAATACTGAAGTGGTGCAGCCGTGGCCCTGATGATATTCGCAGCAGCTTTCTTTTGGGCAAGGTCCCATTCCAGCGGACTTTCATCACCACATTCATCTAAACCCCAACACAACAGTTCGACTAAAAATACGTCTCGGGCGTGAGTATCCGAAACAGGTGAGAGATTGTGATGACGCCGCTCGTCGAATTCCTTCATAAGCTCCGTCGGGGCATAGTTCCGTGTGCCAATCGTGCCACCTTCCTCAACAGTCAATTTGCAATCGTCAGCGTCGAGTGTGGGAATCTCAGTCGAAAATAATGTCGACTGACCAATCAACTGTCGCAATAGTTGGATGGACCAGCGTCTCGGAATCCCGCAGGTCTCTTGTGGTCGGTAAACAAATCCGTCGAAATCGATGATGTACAACTTTGGCCCGGATACTCCGTCATTGTGAACTAGAACATTGCCTTCAGAAATATCGCCGTGTGTCAGCCCAGCTTGTTCGAGCATCGCCAACGCTCTGACAAGTTGTTTCGCCAACGAGATCCGAACGTGGTCGCTCCATTCCGTCTGTTGCGTTTCAAGCCGAGTTTTCCAATCTTGCCAGATAGAACCGGGTACGGCGGTGAGTCTTACTCCGCCAAAGTCTCTATCTATTCCATCTGGTCTGCCGTGCTGTTGTGTTGACACCCAGCCTCGCGGTGCCCCTCGAAAGCACTCGTCCCATGCCCAAAGACTTTGACTGATTAACCATTGGAGACGCCGAAGTCGTTTGGCCTTGAGTTCAGCTCTATAGAGTTTTATGAAGTTGGTCGAGCCTGTGTTGCGGTCAGTCACTCGATACGCATACGCTTCAATACCTGATGGGTACGGGCGGATGATCAGCTTTCCGCGTTTTTCGGTTTTGTTAAACTCGATAACCGTGCTGCCGATATCCCAAGCCTTTCCCTCTAATTCGCGGCATAGACCCGAATCGGCTTTGGGGACACTTGTGATGTTCTTGGGGATCATGACGGACGTACCAACAGGAGTGACATATTATCGGCAGCATCTTCGGGCGTTGCTAGTTCGAGATCATGTAGGCTTCTCTCCGCAGAACCCGATGAAAAAAGAGCGTCGAATTCGAGTTCCTTAAATATTCGATCGCCATGTCGATCGACGAGGCTCTTGGCAACACCGTCAGTGAACACCGCAAGCGAAGTTTGCCTAGCAGAGATTTCTTGCCAATCATCTATGCTGATCGTGGAAAGTGATGGACACAGCGCATTCACTTGAGGATGTGTTACATCTGGAAAAAACAATTTGCTCAAGCCCTTGTTTGCTGACGATTGCAAAGCACCGGAATCTCCGACACTGGCTAAAAAGATTGACTGCCCATCGCACCATACGAGGCAAAGCGTTGTTTGAAAGCAAGATTGCCGATTCACAACACGCCGATAGGCAGGCGTCGGCAAGTAGCTGGGCTTGAATTTGAGATCGGTAAGATCAGCCTTCAGAGTTGCAGCAAGTTTTAGGATGGCAGCTTGTGCGAAATGGATTGCGTCAATCCCCTGCGTTCGAGCCGAGCGATGCTTTTGATGTTCCACGAGATAGGCTAGTGCTGCCCACGTTGCAGATCTGCTGCCAACTTCAGGATACGTTGACGAGCCAACTCCATCCGCGACAGCGCAAGCCCAGTGAATCGAGGAGTTGTCTTCGCTACGGAAACCAAGGATGGCGTCCTCGTTGACTGTTTTCCCAACCTGCGGTGGGCCGATAGATGTGTGGAAAGAGATCGAATGTTGATCGGTACTGAAACTGCCTGAAGTCTCGAACACACTTCCGAACTGAGCGATTGTTCGTCGCGAGGCATCAATTATTTCGAATTCAAGTTCATTCATACCGCACGTTCCGCTTAGGTAGTTTCTTTCTGAGGCTACTCTGAGTGACCGAGAAACCCGTGCGGTTTCCAATAGTTACGAAGTATATCGAATGCTTCAGCGGCTGTGCTTGCAGCGGAGCTTCCGGCGTCTGCCAGAAAGTGAGCTAGTACGCTCACGTCTTGCACTGGAACGTAGAGCGGATGCCCGTTGTGGGTTGAAGCGATCGATTTCAGCATCTCCTCGTCGGGCCTATCATTGTCGCCAACTGCGACTCCAGCCGTAAAAATAAGGATTGGCAATGAATCGTAGGTCAACGCCTTCAACGCCTTCGCAGCAGGCTTCGGGTCTTGATAACCGTTGCGTCCATCTGAAAAAAAGATAACTAGTGGGAGTGGGTGTTTGCTTTTTTGTGGATGGTTCGATATTTCGTCCAAGTACTCCGAAATCTGCGAGTGTGCGAGCCTTAAAGCGGCCCTCATATTTGTCCCACCACCATCACCACGGAACGATATCTTGTCCGTGTCGATCTCCATGACTGGCGTCCGTTTGCATTCTGAATGAATTGTCGCTTTGTCTGCGAATACGATCAGAAGGACACGGTATAGGGACTGTTCTCGGCCTTTTGTCTGGCATTCGATGATCATGTTCTCGATACCTTCAACAGCAGCCTCGGCCTTCGGGCCATACATTGAACTGCTGTTATCGGCAATAACGACAACCAACTGCTGGCGATTCGGTTTCGCCGACCGATTCGATTTAATTTGTTCTGGCTGCATGGAAGTTCCTTGTTGGTCGATCTGGCGAATTATAACGGGTGCGAAATTCGCCCACTGCTCCACCACATTGTAGCAACTGTTTTCAGAGTCAAAACGTTAGTCACCACTAGTTTTCGGGAGGGCACGTGGCACTGTTTAGCTCTGAACTACTTGACGATTCCTGAGCGGCATCGTTCGCAACGCGATACATGAGTATTGACTCCTCAACGGTCACGGTCTCGTTGCTTTCCTCAGCGAACTCGAATTGGAACTTCGATCACTGGCACGATCGGTTCGAGTTGCGTTTGGTATCGCTGAATGATGCGTTGATACAGGTTTTTTACCTTTGGTGCGGACAGAGTGATGATTAGGGCATACTTGATTTTGTCACCGCCACTGGGTTTTCCAGCCTCACGAACTTGGTAGTGAACATCAAACACAGGATCTTTGAGCGTTTTCGATTGAAATCGCTGCCGCCTGTGAAGTGTCGTCTCCCATTTATGGGCGTCTAAACGTAGTTCTTTTTCTGTGTCAAAGTCCGAGCGTCGAAAGAAGCTCTTGGTCTTTGCATTCACTGCATCGTCGTCGAACTTGTCGGCGTGCGGACGAAACGTCACATCCAATCCGCCTCGCGTGTAGTTGCCGGGGTCTTCAGGGTCAGTTTGGCAAGCAAAGCAGAACGTGGCTGTCAGCGCGACCATGCCTTCGAGTTCGCCAGAAGGCAATGGAACTGGAGTGCGAAGGTATTGTCCCGGAGTCAGTTCTCCTTGGAAAACGACACGTGCTTCGCCATCTGGGCAGATCACAATCGAGTCAATGTCTTGAGCGACTCGCCCCCAGCCAATTTCATGGACCGGTAGCTTTTTGGCAGGCTCGGAGCAGTGAACCAACAGCGACTTGATCGCCAGCATTGAAAGACTGTTTCCAAAATGGGCGCGGACTCCCATGCCCATACGGAGCGTGTAGGGCGAAGCGTAGCTTGTTCCAGCGTCCGGCGTTGCAATTGAAGTCGATTGGTCAAGAACGAAAAACGGCTCTTTGCCGCAGCCGCCAAACGCGATTACTTCTGGCTTGATCAGACCGGGACTTCTTCCCGGACCGATGCAACTGTACGGGGCACGCTTCCAAACTTTGCTGCGACTGTCGGCAGCACCCACGGCCAGTGAGTTCACGGAATCCGAAGGCACCTGTACGCGAGCGTTGCCTGATTCGTGGTCCTGTTCGCCTTCATTTCCAACGGCAACCGTTGTCAGTGTTTCGCCATCTGCGAAGATCGAATCTAGCACCGCCGTCCAAGCATGAACGTCGTGGTCTTCAATTGGCAACGCGGGACCGATGCTCAAATTAACGAACTGATACTTGCGAGACTGCAAAGTGTTCTTAATATGATTGAGCGTGTCATAGAGTTCGAGCGGATCTTTGCTGGAGTCTTCATCAAGGACTCGGAAATGATCAACAATGCCATACGGGCGAGCAAGTTTTTCGCCCTTGGTCAGCGGGCCGAACAAGACGGCAGATGTGACGCCAGTGCCGTGATCGACATACCCGTCAACTGGCAAGCCGACACCTTCGGGGTCGTGCGCGACAGCAAATTCTGAATCGTGCAGTTCGTCCGATATTCCACCATCGAAAACGGCGGCGCGCAACTGTTTATCAACAGGCTCGGTTTCAGGCAGCTTGACGGGAAACGGTTTAGTTTTTGCTGAAGCGCGAATGATCGGACGAAGCGGGCGAAGGCTCGGCATTTCGCGGATGGTGCGAAGAAACGAAAACTTGCTAAGATCGTCGATTAGTTCGCGTGCGGCTCGAAGGGGCAGGAACGATAGGCCACTAACATCGAACCGACGATCCATAATCGGATCGAGTCCGAGCGATTCGGCGTATGCCTCGAACGCTTCGAGAATTCGCGAAGGCTTCGGTATTCCCGACGTATGCAACACGATTTCGAGCATTGGTTCAGCCCCGCGTTTCCTCAGTTTCTGCACACGGTCTTTCGCTTGAGGTGTGCGAAAGTTCTCGACTTTGAACAAGTCACGTGAACTGCGGTCGGCCTCCGTCAGGTTCGGCAGCCCGCTTGCGAAACGCGCGAAGTCTTCACGTCGTGCCGCAACGAATAATTCGGTTGTGGGTGATTCTTCCGGTTCGCCTTGCTTCGTCCATTTCTCAGGAGTTGTTCGAGCGGGGCGCGAACCAATGGCTTCCATCCGGGCTTCGCGTAGGAGGTCACCGGGAAAGTAAGACTTCGCAGTGTACTGCGGGTGAAGAGTGACAAGCCCAACTGAGTAGCCGTCAGGGCAGGCTTCGTCCGGTAGCTTTGCAAAAGATGCAGCGGCGTCAGAAAACTGTGTTGCCAGACGACTCTTTGCGTTGGCCAAATCGTACGGAGGGTCTTTTGGTTCCATGCCCTTCTTGATGGAGACCGGCGATGTTAGTCGGTGCCCATTACCGAGCAGAAAGTTTGGTTGTTTTGCCATGGTTACCCTCGCTATTCACTACTCAACTTACGAAGAGTATCGCGGCTGATTCCAGTCAGTTCATTGACTGCTCGTTGAGACAGTCCTGCTTCACCAAGCTTCGCAGCAATTTCTTTCTTCGTGGACTTTGATTGATCTTTCAGATGCTGGCGAACCAGTATCGGAAACAACTCGATAAGCTCAATTTTTTTAAGGACTGCCTGTCGCCGAAGATGTTTAATTTGACGTTCGATATCACTGAACGACTGTCCAAACAAAACTTCTGCAAGTACGGACGACCAAATCTTATCCGGTGCCGAGTCGTCATCAGCGAACAGTTTAAGCGATTGCTCGATGGCACCGCGAGTTGGCATACCGAATTCAATTTGGACTTCAAATCGTCGCCAAACAGCCGGATCAAGTAGCTCTTGATGGTTACTGGCCGCAACCAGCAGTCCACCTTCAGGCCAGTCATCAATTTCTTGCAGTAACACGGTGACGAGCCTCTTTAGTTCGCCTAACTCCTGATCGTCGTCTCGGCGTTTTGCGATCGCATCGAGTTCATCGAGCAACAACACACACGGAACTCCCTTCGCGTAGTCAAGCACGTGCCGAACATTCGAGCCAGTTCGACCAAGATAGCTGCTCATGACGGCAGATAGATCAAGGGTCAGCAGGGGACGGTCAAGCTCTCGTGCCAGCCAGTGGGCAGCAAGTGTTTTACCAACTCCGGGCGGTCCAGTGAAAATTGCAGTTCTCGTTGGTCCCAGCCCACGTCCGTGCAATGTGTCGGCTTCTTGATGCTCCAGCACAATCTGTTGCAATGCCTCGTCGATATGTTCCTGCCAAATCGGCTCATGTTGTAGCACTCCTGTCGACTCAATTCGCAACAGATGCAAATGGCTGTCACGGTCCAGCGGGATCGCCGCCATCGTCTCACTGCGAAGCGGCGATTTGCGTGTCGGGGCAGCTTTGAGCAAGTCCTTGAGCTGCTCACCTAGGTCTGGTGCAAATTTCTGATATTTCCGAGACATACGAGTGACGTACGTCTGCACATCCTGCGGACGACCCGCCAAAGCAAGTCTCGCAAGCTGGACTAAATCTTTCGTTTTTTCGGCTTGCTCGTCCACGATCTTGTAATCCTTCGTTTTCATTGGTGATCCATTCTCTCACGCGGTGGACGAAAAAGCAAGCCTCCTTGTTTACTTCGTCCACGCAGTACGTTAAGCTCCTGTTTAATTAGCAAAAGCGATGGGCTATTTTGTAGCTTTCGGCCACAACTCGTCCGCAGTGCCCCATTTGGCCGCTTATTTACAAGGAGTTTTTTGTGCGTGACGAATTTGTGAAACACTCGGACTTGGCGGCCTTCGCCGACAGTTCAGTAAATCTCAAGAGGGAAGATGCGAAGGAGTATCGCGAGCAGGTAAATCGACTTCGCACCAAGATGGAAGCGTTCATCAAAGAGAATCCAGACGTCGGCTTACGGAAGATGTTGCTCTCTGGAAGTCTTGCGAAAGGAACTGCGCTGAAGTCTCTGAATGATATCGACGTTGCGATACATGTCACCTCGCCGGATGCCCCGACCGGTGAATCGGACCTGCTTGATTGGCTTGTTGAGCAGTTGCGCAAAGTTTATCCGAACATGAATGCGGACCAGATTAGTCGCGGCAATCATTGCGTGAGGATCTCGTTTCGGGGTAGCGGCCTCGATGTTGACGTGGTTCCAATTTACGAGATCGACGACGACCCACTTGGTCGCGGCTACTTGTACGCCAGCGATTCCGGCAACCGTGTTCTGACCAGCATCCCGATGCACTTGGACTTCATCCGAAAACGAAAGGCTAGTTGCGTAACGCACTACGCCCAGATGATTCGCTTCGCAAAATTCTGGTCAGCAAAACGGAAGATTGTCATGGGTGATTCGTTTCGATGTAAGTCGTTTCTTGTTGAACTCCTGATGGCGAAACGCCTCGATTCCGGTGCGATCTTATCAAATTACCCTGACGCACTTGAAGAATTCTTCGCGTACATCGTCCAGACCCGTTTGTCTGATCAGATTGCGTTCACCGACTATTTCAAGGCCAGTGAAATCCCAGATCGTGGCCCAAGCTCAATCGAAATCCTGGACCCCGTCAATCTTGAAAACAGCATCGTCGCAGACTACAGCGAATCGGATCGAAACACTCTCGTAGATCAAGCTGAAGACGCGCTCGACGCAATATCCGAAGCTCGACACGCCACTACCAAAGGGCGCGCAATCGAGTGCTGGAAAGAAGTTTTTGGCCCAACATTTAAGGTTTAATCATGTCAACTTTTACCCATACCGCCTCCGCCACATTCACCATCACACATGCCAAACATCTTGCCTCCAAGATCGCGGCAGACTTGAATGCGTGCAGCCGTTTGCATGGCAATCCATCAGTGGCTGCCGTGGAAAACTACAACGCCGAGTTAGTCGAGTTGTTTCGCTACGGCTATTTAAGCCGCTACGAGTTCGGCTTCAAGCGAGATGAAAAGCGAGTTCTAAGCTGGTCGTACGAAGTGAGTACGTCCGGCAATATCGAAACCGATGAACGAGCTGGGAAAATGTCGGCTTACGTCGATTTGGGCGGAACAACTTTCTTCAACTACGCATGGTATTCAAGCAAGTACAACAGTCTTGCATCCGACCAGCAATCGACATTCAAAGACTCGCATCCTGTCAACAGGACATCTGGAGATCCACCGAGTGATGGACTCGGAAGCTGGAGCGGCACAGAGAAAAACTATTCAGCGGGTGGCACTGGAGTCTCTCGGCAATCATTTAGGAGTTACTGATGGAAAAAAATTCGACAGAGGGAATTTTCGATGAGGTACTGGAGTTCCCAGACTCTGATGTTAAACGCCGGTTCGATCGACTGGTCGGACTTGATTCGGTTAAAGATCGTCTGACAAAAGAAGCATTGATGCGGCTGCAACCGTCGTCACTGGAAAACTGGTCGCAGCAACACTTCAAAGAGTCGCTGCCAGCACTTCGATATTTCCAACGTCGTCCACCGTTGTTCATTCTGGCAGGCGATGTCGGGACGGGAAAAACCGAACTCGCTGAGACTTTTGGGGACGCCGTAGCAAGAAAAGCTGGGATACCGATTCTGTTACACAGCTTGAGCCTTACCGCGAGAGGCACTGGCGCAGTTGGCGAAATGACGAGACTCATCTCGTCAGCTTTCGGAATCGTTAAGTCCCAAGCACCTTCGATCAGTGGCAGTACTTCAGCATCCTCAGGGCAAATTCTGCTGATCGACGAAGCAGACGCCCTCGCTCAGTCACGTGAATCAGCCCAGATGCACCACGAAGATCGAGCGGGAGTAAACGCACTGATCCGTGGAATTGACGACTTGGCAGAGGGTCAGCGTCCAGTGCTTGTCGTGATGTGTACCAATCGACTGAGGGCTTTGGACCCAGCGGTAATGCGTCGTGCAGCGGCAACATTTGAATTCACTCGTCCAAACGCCGACCAGCGACGCATCGTGCTTCGCAACGCTTTTCCCGAGTATGTCTGTTCCGAGGCAGACCTATCTCGTGTTGTCGAATTGACGGGCGACTGCGATGGAACAGGGGTTGGCTTCAGCTTCTCCGATATCACTCAGCGGTTGGTTCCATCTGTCGTTCTGGAAGCCTTTCCGGATCGAACCATCACTTCGGAGTTAATCCTCTCGGTTGCAGCACAAACAAAAGCTACACCCGCTTTTTCGGAGCAGTAAATGTCGGAGGTAAATAAAGTCGATCTCGCTGGGCTTTTTAAGAGCCGCCAAAAAGCAACGGAAGCGGCTCAGGAACTGAATCGTGAGTACGCAATCCATCAAGGAACGAAGGGGGAAGCAACTGAGTCTTCGTGGATTGATCTTCTTCAAGAGTATCTTCCGAATCGTTACGCGATCGAACGTGCGATGGTTGTTGACAGCAATGGCGAAGCGAGTCAACAAATTGATATCGTGATTTTCGATCGCCAGTACACTCCGTTCGTGATCAATTTCGGGGGCATCGTGTACATTCCTGCTGAGAGCGTTTACGCAGTGTTCGAGGTCAAGCAGGACATCTCGAAAGATCACGTCGAGTACACTTCAGAAAAAGTGCAGTCGGTGAGGCGACTGTTGCGAACGTCGGCAATGATCACCGATCACACGGGACAAGCAAGGCAAAAACAGTTGTTTGAAATTCCGGCGGGAATCCTGACACTGTCTTCTTCATGGACTCCGGGATTGGGCGATTCGTTTGAGGAAGCTATCCAGAATAGCTGGACGACCGAACATGGAAAAATTCACCTTGGATGTGTTTTGTCTGAAGGTGGCTTTCGTGTCGTTAAAGAAAGCGAAAAGCTGACTATCGAGAAAAGCGACCGAGAAGCCAGTCTGATGTATTTTCTGATGTCGCTTTTCAAGACGCTTCAACCGCTCGGAACCGTTCCGGCGGTCGACATGAATGAGTATCTGAAGTGGATTGAATGACTGCACGGGTGCGTTGGTGCCTGCGGACACCTCGAAGTTTGAGTTTGATCTTCAAAACATGGGTTTCGGGTCGATCGTTTCGCGAAAGCGGTAATACTGCACGGCGATAAACGAACCCCACTCGAGACTTGCAGATTGGGGGGACTTCGGGTCAACTAGCCATCAAACATCGTAAATTGCCAACAAAACACCGATTTCGGATTGGCCCCAATCCCGAACGCCAGCCGAAAAAAGTTCTACTGGTGTCCTCGATCCTCCGCTTTCATTGAATACGGACGGGTTCTCTGACCAACACTTCGCCGAGTGTTCTTTCGATTTGCCCTAACCAGACAACACAGCAGAACACAAACACCATCGTGCTGCGAAACGGCCCCATTTTATTCGGGGCGTTTCCACGCGGTGGCAAGACACATGATCCGACTGCCGGAGTGGAGTCCATAGGTTCGATTCCTGTCGTCCCGACTCCAACCGCGCCGAGACGTTTCTCGGTCGCGGCCCCACAACGGGGCGAAGCTCATTTGGGAGCAAACCTCTGCACCAAACTTCGTCGGATCACTTTTTTGAGTAGGAGGTCACGATGGCCAACAAGAGTCTATTCCAGAGCATCACGAGCGTTATTCCGCGAGCGACCACCGTCAACGAAGCGGGCGGCCCGGCGTACAAGTTCGAGCCGAAGCACGCGCTAGCCCAGATGGCGGCTACCGGCACATTCGGCAACGTCTTCTACGCGAGCGCGCAGACGCAACTGGACGAAATGCGCAAGCTGATCGACCAAGTTGACGACAACGAATTCCTGGCAAAGCTGGCCGTCTACTCACGTGAGCGTGCTTACATGAAGGACATGCCGGCGGCGCTATTGGTCGTACTGTCGACGCGAGACACCAAGCTCATGCACCAAGTCTTCGACCGAGTCGCGGACAACGGCCGCGTTCTGCGCACCGTTTTCCAAATGACTCGTTCCGGACAGTTCGGTCGCAAGGGTCTGTCGTCTTCGCTGCAGCGTGCGTTCCAACGTTGGCTCAACGACGCGTCTGTTGGCAAGTTGCTTTCAGCTTCGATCGGAAACGATCCAAGCCTGCGAGACATCTTGCGAATGGCACGTCCGACGCCGAAGGATGACGCACGTCGTGCGCTGTTTGGATGGCTGACCGATAAGCCAGTCGAAAAGTGGGCTCCAGCAACGGAAACCGACTTGCCGGCGACGGTTCAGTCACTGATCGCGTACCGCGGCGCCGACACGGCCGAGGCACAAACCTTGATCGCGGGTGACCTGCAGGTTCGTTGGGACTTGCTGGCCGACGCGGCCAAGGGGCCGATCGTCTGGAAGGCAATTGCCCGACAGATGGGACCGCAGGCACTGCGAATGAACCTCAACACGCTACTGCGGCACGACGTGTTCAAGAACACTGCGTCTACTGGGTCTGGGGGCAAGACTGACAACGTGATGATCGATTACGTCGCAAGCCGCATCGCGGACGCCGACGCAATCACTCGCTCACGTCAGTTTCCGTACCAGTTCCTGGCTGCGTACCTGAACGCATCGGCCGAGGTTCCGCAGAAGATCAAGGCATCGCTGCACAATGCAGCCGAGATCGCATGCGGTAACGTTCCGGAGCTGCCGGGTCCAATCGTGATCGGTCTGGATACGTCTGGATCGATGGGTTGCCCGGTGACGGGTTACCGCGGTCGCGGCGGAACGACCAAGATGCGTTGCGTCGATGTTGCGGCATTGTTCGCGGCAGCGATCTTGCGTCGTAACCCGGACAGCATTGTCATTCCGTTCGACACGCAAGCGTACAACGTCCGCATCGATCCTCAGGACACGATCCTGAGTCTATCGGAGCGATTGGCGAAGTACGGTGGCGGCGGAACCGACTGCTCGATCCCGCTGGCGGAAGCGAACAAGCGACACAGCAAGCGACCACTGGTCGGCTGCGTCCTTGTCAGCGACAACGAAAGCTGGATCACGGGCGGCCGCGCGTATGGATACGGTCACCGCGGTTCAACTGGTGTGATGACCGAGTGGCAGAAGTTCGTAACGAACGCACGCCGCCACGGCGTCACTGATCCAAAGCTGGTTTGCATCGACATCCAGCCATACGGATCAAGCCAGGCACCCGAGCGAGACGACATCCTGAACATCGGCGGCTTCAGTGACGCCGTATTCAACGTAATCTCATCGTTCCTAGAAAACGACGCATCCCGCTTCGTCCGCGAAGTCGAATCCGTCGAACTGTAAGTCGAAAGACGAACAAAACCGAAACGCCCGCGGAGGAGCAATCCCCCGCGGGCGTTTTTGCGATAGCAACTGACCTTGGCCAAATCCAGACGGCGAAATGGAGGGCCTCAATAATGGGGGCCATTGTCGATTTCGACTTCGAGGCTGGTCACCTTCACGACCCAACCACGCTGCTGAATGGAGACCGCATCAGGGTCGAACAATGCGACATTTGCTCCAGCGTCTTGTTGGCTCTTTCTTTCGGGTTCTGTCGAGCTTCGGTAGGCCAGCCCGTCATACCCCATCGACTTTATCAGTTCAGCGATGATTTGCGTTGGCAAGTAACTATGCGGATCATCCGAGAGCGTTACTGGCTGGCAGAATGCCTCTCCGATGCAATGCCAAACGTAATCGTCGTATTCTTTTCCTTTCAGCTGGCTTCGTCGTACGGCTAACTCAAATCCTTTCATGAATCCTCCATACGCGTCAAACAGATTCACGATTTCCAAGTCTCGCTTCACTCTGAATCTCGCTACAGATAGATACGAGCCAATCCAAGGTCGCAGTTCTTTCACAGCGATATCCGGTGAAATCGAAGCGTAGAATACCGCCTTGTAGTCAGCGTTGGCTCTTCCGGCTCTAACATGCTTCCTGTCGGGTAGCATTCTCTTCTTTCCGTGACATCGCAGTGGCTCCGGATTCTCGTCCCAGTCGATTTGTCGGCAGCCGTATTGAGCTCGATAAAGATTCGACCCTTTCGGTAGGTGCACAACTCGTGGTTTGACGCTCTTGCGGATTCCGTTTAGGAACGCGTTCGCCGTTTCATCGAGAACAAACTGATTGCCAGAGACAACCGAGTTCCGGAAGTCGATGTACTCTGCCTTGAAGTGCTTACCGGGCATTCTCGAAACTCACTACAACTTGCTGGAAAACAGATCCCTCGACTGACTCTGACTAGTTGTTCCGCAAAACACAACGACGCAACACTTGGTTTTTGCGACTCGCGACTTGGCCGTTTGGCAAGTTGTCTAGTCGCCGGCGTTGCGAAAAGTTTTGGTTGAGGTTCCTCGCCAAACCGCTGGGCTGCCAAACGCGACACGCCCTGCGGTCGACCAGTTCGCCGAGATTGGCCCGCGTCACTTCCTTTTAGTTTGGCTGGCTTGCGCAGCGACCGCCGCAAGCGTTGCTCGATCACAATTTGCGAGTGTACGAAACACGTCGGGTTGGTCGAAAATTCGACGCGCGATGGACTCAGGAATCCGTCCGGCCATGAGAAGCAGTTCGTCCTCGTCGCCATCCAGTGTGTCCGCCAGCCGGTGAATCAGTGATTCGGAGGGCGAGTCACCGAAGTCCAACTTGCCGTTCTCCACTTTGCTCAAGTAGCTGTAGCCAACGCCCACCATCGGCGCGAGCGTTCGAAGCGAATAGCCCTTAGCTCTACGAAGGTCACGAATTCTTTCGCCAAAGACGTTCATGGATGCCTACCTGCTTGTTAGCGATGCACTGACACCATACGATTGTTGCAGGTAAAAGGCAACACTGCGAAAGCGGCAGACCAGAATGCTTCTTTCGCGAATTGATGACGCGACGAACAGCTATGCCAGAGCCCGAATCTCAGAAGATGCAAGAGCCGGTGAAATAGATAGCCTGATTGGTGGGGCGATGGACAACGAGGCAACAACACGATCGCACAAGATAGACGTTCAGCTGCGGAAAGCGGGCTGGATGGCGGCGAATCAGCGTACCATCGAGGAATTCGTAATTTCCGACGTTGTCCGAGAAGGCAACAACGAATTCGCGGATTACGCTCTGACTAGCAACCGCAAAGTCCCACTCGCCATCGTTGAGGCCAAACGTAGCAGCCGGAACGCATTGGAAGGTGAACGGCAAGCCACGGACTATGCGGATCGCATAGCCCAACAGCACGACGTCGATCCCTTTATCTTTTTGGCTAACGGTAACGAAATTTGGTTCCAAGATCGTTCGCTTTATCCTGTCAGAAAAGTTAGCGGCTTCTTTACCCAGGATGATCTCGAGCGGCTCCATTTCCTTCGGAAGTATCGTCAAGCGACGGCGGAAGCTGACGTCAACAAGAAGATCGCCGGCCGTGGCTATCAGATCGAAGCCATCCGTACAATTTGTGAGCGAATCGAGGCATCGCGCCGCCAGTTTCTTCTCGTGATGGCAACAGGAACGGGTAAGACACGAACCGTCATTGGTCTGGTCGACCTCTTGATGCGGTGTCAGTGGATTCAACGCGTCCTGTTTCTCGCGGATCGTCGCGAACTTGTGAAACAGGCTTTGGAAGCGTTCAAAGAGCACCTGCCCAGTGTGCCGCGTGACTGGATTGAATCGGGAAAAATCGACACGGCGGCCCGCGTACTTGGCGCCACGTACCCCGGCATGATGTCGGTGTACCAGAAACTCTCACCGGGATTCTTCGATCTAATCGTCTTCGATGAAAGTCATCGCTCAATCTACAACCGCTACAAAGGCATTCCCGACCATTTCGACGCAATCCATGTCGGGCTGACAGCAACTCCAACGGACTTTATCGACCACAACACCTTTGAGCTGTTTGATTGCGAGGACGGTCTACCCACTTTCCACTACGGGCTGGAAGAAGCGATCCGTGACAAACATCTTGTGCCATATCGACCGGTACACGTGGCCAGAACGCAGTTCCAGGTTGAGGGATTGAATCCAGGTTCATTGCCTCCTGAAGTTCAGGCCCAGTTGCGTGAACAGGGTATTGATCCCTCCGAACTGGACTTCGAGGGTACCGACCTTGAGCGCAAAGTGAGTAACACTGGCACGAACGATGCCATCGTCCGCGAGTTCATGGATGTCTCGATCAAGGACGCATCAGGGACATTGCCGGCCAAGACCATCGTCTTCGCCATTAGCCACAACCACGCTCTCGAAATTTACCAGAGCTTCAATCGACTCTACCCAGACCTCCAACGACGCGGCCTCGCTAAGGTCATCGACAGCCACATGGAGCGAGCCGACAAGACGCTCGATGATTTCAAGAATCGCGATTTTCCGCGAGTCGCGATATCCGTTGACATGCTCGATACAGGAATCGACGTTCCCGCCATTCGCAACCTGGTGTTTGCGAAGCCGGTATTCAGCCAAGTCAAGTTTTGGCAGATGATTGGGCGGGGAACGCGAACGTGGATTGATCCAGTTTCAGGTGAGGAGAAGAAGGATTTCTTGATCATCGACCACTGGGACAACTTCGCCTATTGGCAGGTCAACAACGGAGAAGATGACGGTACGGAAACCACAGAGCCGCTGCCCACCCGCATTTTTCGACAGCGACTTGAATCACTGGAGCTACTCTCAGGTCGCAACCAAACCGATGAGGCAAACCAGGAACGTACATCTCTTACAAAGATGCTCGGCACTTTGCCGCTGGACAACATTAACGTCGCCCCACATGCCGACGAGATACAGCGGTTGATTAATGAGCCGACATCGTGGTTGCCCATGGACGAGGCAAAGCACCAGCACCTCGTGCTAACCATCGCTCCCTTATTGCGATTCTCCACGGCCTCCGGCTACGTCACGTTGCAATTCGAGAACATAACCCAGCAACTGATCGTGGCGACTCTGAAGTCAGACGTTGATGAAGTTGAGCGGTTGCGGGCGCGCGTCATCGAGAATCTATCAATGTTGCCTCGTGACATTCCTGAAATCCGAGGATTCATCGAGACGCTTGACGAGGTTCAGAGTGATGCGTACTGGCAGCAACTGACATGGGAGCGAGCTCGTCGCATTCAACAGGTCTTTACTCCGCTCATGCGATTCCGTGCCAAGCGATCCGGCGGCGGGCAAATGATCAAACTGTCGATCCGTGACGAGATTCGCGACCGCCATTGGATTGTCTTTGGGCCATCGGGCGAGGGAGCCTTTGTCGACACTTATCGTCAGCAGGTTGAAACCTACATTCGTGATCTGTCCCAGCGTAGTCCCGCATTGCAAAAGTTGCGTGAGGGTGAGGAATTGTCAGAGGAAGAACTCGAATCTATTACCAGCCTGCTCCAGCGCCCTGACCTGTTCATTACCGAAGACAAGCTCCGCGAAGTCTACGAACTGCCGGATGTCGATTTGAAAGGCTTCCTGGCTCACATCTTGAAAGTCTCGGAGCTGCCATCACGCGAGAAGCAGATTTCGCAGGCGTTCGACGAGTGGATCGCTTCCAATCAGCGACTGAACGCCACGCAATTGATGTTCATTCGGACGCTCAGGCAATTCGTACTCAGCCGAACCACGATCAGCTCAATCGAGGATTTCAAGCAACCGCCGTTTAATCGGATCGGCGACCCGACAAAACTATTCACACCAGAACAACTCAACGACTTGCTGGCTCTTGCATCGAGTTTGGCCGCGTAAGGAAACCAAATGTTATCCCCACAACTTCGCAACAAAGTTCACGGCTTGTGGACCATGTTCTGGTCAGCCGGCATGACGAATCCGCTCGTTGCCATCGAGCAGATCACATATTTGCTATTCCTGCGACAGCTCGAACACTTCGACGAAATGCGGACAGAGTCTGGCAAGCCAACGATTTATGGCGAGAGACCTCAGAAAGATGCTCAGGGCAAACCGCTCTTAGATAAAGACGAAAAACCAGTAGTTATCGACTACGACGTTTGCCGCTGGAACTACATCCGTCAAAATCCTTCGTTCGAGCTGTTCAACGACACGGTCTTTCCCTGGCTGCGAACTCTGGAGACATGGCTTAAGGAAAGCAGCCCACCTGCAGACGAAGAGCCGCAAAACGAAGCGACTGAGGATGAAGAGGGGGATTCATCGACAGATGATCCGCTCGCACAAATCACTGGCCGGCTTGATGATGCCTACTTTGTCCTTGATCCAAACAAATCAGAAACACTGAAGCGTGCGGTTCAGGAAATACACGAACTGTTCAGTTCCGTTGGCGGAGCAAACGCTGACATCATGGGCGACATCTTTGAGTATCTGCTGGGTGAAATTCAGTCGGCCGGTAAGAACGGGCAGTTCCGCACGCCGCGCCATGTCATTCGCTTCATGATCGAATTACTTGATCCGCCACCCACAACGAACGGTCGGCCAACTCGCATTCTCGACCCCGCGTGTGGCACCGGCGGCTTTCTGGTCAACACGCTGATTCACTGGAAGAAACAGGCGACTGATCCCGAAATGCTCCGGCTGGAATGGGACGGCACACCACATCGAACTTTCGGCACACTTCCCGAAGGACTCGATCCTAATGAATGCTTTTTCGGTTACGACAACGACCGGACGATGGTCCGTATTGCCTGGATGAACCTCATTCTGCACGATTTGGATTTCCCAAAGATCGACCAACTGGACAGTCTCTCCAAGCGAATGCCAGACAATCTAAGCGGCACCTTCGACTACATTCTGGCGAATCCTCCGTTTACTGGCACCGTCGACCAAAGCGACCTTTCCACTAACCGCGAGCACGACGATCGCACCAAAATTAGGCTGCAAACAGGAGTTTCTCGAGGAATTCGCTGTTCCAGCCAGCGATTTTTCGCTTCCGCCTGAGGCTCTTCTTCCGAGTGTCTCGCTTGAGAAGCGTCGTCACAAACCGACGAGCAAAGCTCATGTTCGATGTCGCGTTCTTGGTTCGGAGCCGACTGGAGTCCTCATGAAACACGACATCGAGGACCCAGTGCATGCTCTCTATACTCCAATGGCTACGAGCACAATTTGAGAATTCATGCACCCGCGCCGGTCGGCTCGAAATGTAGTAGCGAACATCGCTTGATTGCCGGTCACCACGAGTCGTGCAAGTATTCGCTTGGCAGATACTTTTTGCTCCTTTCCACTGGTCGGTCAGTTCGCGAAGTGCTTTTGGAATTGGGCAGGTCGCATAGAAGCGTTCCTCTTCACGCGCGGCCTGCTTTCCTGTGGTCGTCATTGCCCGAACACCGTGGGCTGTGAGCCCATCGTTATGGGCCATCTCAAAGTGATCGGCGATGGCAGCACAGAGCTTGGGATGGTTGTCTTTGACAGCGAACAGATAGTCGCCACCTCCCTCGACGATCTTTTCAGCAATCGACTTTTGGCATCCCATGGCATCGAGCGTCACGATCGAATTGCGTAAGTCGATTAGATCGAGCAATTCGGGAATTGCCGTGATTTCGTTGGACTTTGAGTCGACCTCGGTTTGCCCAAGCGTGACACCATTTGCGGTCGCCCAGGCACTGACGATATGAATCGCATCAGATTTCTCCGCATCGGTATAGGATCCGCGCACCGTCTTGCCATCGATCGCAACGTGAACGGGACGATTGTCGTCCTTGCTGGCGTGATCCCAATTAATCTCGCAGAGATGAGCGTGCCATTGAAGCAGCGCCTTCTGAAACTCGGCTGGTTTGATCAGGGACAACACTCGCGTGATGGTATCGTGAGACGGAATGCCGGCATCAAAGTCGGCGAATTTGGATAGCCAATCCAGTTTCTCACCACCGAAGCTTTCGATCTCATCAGGTCCGTCCGCGCCTGCGATGACCGCCGAGACAACCAAAAACAGAATCGAGTTAAGTGGATGGATTGTCCGGCCTGCGACTCGCGGGTCGCCGACCTGATCAAAACACTCGTGAAACACATCGATTTGGGAAGCCATTGCCATCTCCATAACAGGGCAGTGAAAAACCAGTCTGGCTGAATTTATTGGCAGAGGGGTTCACTGAGGCAAGGCTTCGACGAATACTGAAACCAGATTTTGGTGCGATCGTCGTGTAACCGCGAGCGGGTCGAATGGAAGGGTAAGAAGCCGATCACGACCAAGAGCGAGTTGCTTTTTGTTTGGATGATGCTTGACCTGCTGCGAATCGGGGGGCGATGTGCGGTGGTCGTGCCGGATGGCGTCTTGTTTGGTTCTACGAATGCGCACAAAGAGCTTCGTCGCAAGTTACTGTTTGAGAATACTCTGGAAGGGGTCGTATCGTTACCGGGTGGCGTCTTCAATCCGTATTCAGGTGTGAAGACCTCGATCCTGATCTTTCAGAAGGTTGGCGACGAGTCGAAAGCCGGTCAGGAACCGCGTACGAAAGAAGTCTGGTTTTATGAAGTCGCGGAAGAAGCCAAGACGCTGGACCAGAAACGTAAAGACCGGTACGAGGGCCCGAATGACCTTTATGATGCCAGTGAGAAATTTCACAACTGGTATGAAGTAATTCAGGGTTCTGATCTTCCGAAACTGCGCGAGGCAGCTTCTTCAACGACCTACTATAAACCCGAATATTGGAAAGAACGCTGGCGAGTCATTGATGACGACTTTCTGCGAATCTTTCCCGAGGAGGAATCACAGAAAGGTCACGCGTTGGGGCTGCATGAAATCTTCGATGGTATGGAGCCTGATTCAGATCAGCGGCCTGACCTGGAGAAGATCACTAAGACCGTATGCGACGACGGTAAAGATCAGCTGCTTGCTTCGGTCACTCCGCAGTTCATTCAAGCCGCCTGGGCTACCGGAGCGAAGCAGAAGACAGCGGCGAAGAAATTGGAGAAAGCGGCAACTGATCTCAACAAGCGAGTTGAGCAACTCAAGAGAGACCTCACCAAACGCAGCCGCGAGAAGTCGATTCTTGATCGGGAGTACGACCAGTACGGGCTGACCGCGCTCAAGCAAACTCTGGATGAGTTGAAGGCGGAGCTGCAAGCGTCATTGGAAGCTGTCGCAAAAGAGAAGCAGAAGCCGGACAAGGACGCGGAAGTCGCCATCGCCGAGGAGACGCTCGACTCCGTTTTGAATTGTTATGCACGACTTGATGGGTATGAAATTTGGCTGCGTAGTGTGAACAGCCTGCCCCACGAACAGAAGCCAACAAAGTCCGACGATGACGAACCGGTCTCGGACGTCCTTGCCTGGGTAACGCCGGTTCGCGCATGGGCGAAACTCGAAAGCTGGAAAGACCCCAACAGCGACAAGGACGTTCAAAAGCCGACGCACGACGCGGACGGCTTGGTCGACCCTTCCTACGTGAAATGGTTGATTGAGGAATGCAATGCGTTCGAGGATGTGGGGACCGTCAAGTCAGATTACCTCGAACTACTTGATCCCGACTGTATCGAAGCGGCCGACATGAATCTGTCTGCCGGCCGGCACAAACCGTTTGTTTTCTCTGCCAAGCAGCACAAGCGTCCTGATGACCTTATTCGCAAGCTCGACAAGGTGCACGAAGACATTCGCAAGAAACTAGCAACCCTGTTGTCAATGGTGGAGGGATGAACATGAAGCCTCTACTACCTGAAAACTGGCGTTGGGTTTCGCTTGGGACGATCTTGCATCGTCAACGCGATCTACTGAATCCTTCTGATTCTCCGAACACTCGATTCAATTCGGTTGGGCTCGAAGACATCGGCGGAGACGGAACCGGCGAATTATCCATTCAACAAGTCGAAGGAGCTGAACTTGCCAGCGCAAAGGCTCAGTTTACTTCGGGCGACCTCTTGTATGGACGGCTTCGCCCGTATTTGAACAAAGTCGCTATCGCACCGTGTGACGGTGTCAGCAGCACCGAAATCTGGGTGCTTCAGCCAACTCCAGTCATCGAGACTCAGTTCGCGTTCCTGATGCTGACAAGTCATTACATGCTCAAACGAGTTGAACGCGTAACGGAAGGAGCAAACCTTCCTCGCGTCGACGCAAATGGTTTTGATCGAATCGAGATTCCTCTGCCGCCGTTGAGTGAGCAGCGGCGGATTGTGGAGATTCTGAACAAGGCCCGCGACATCCGCCGCCTCCGCCAGCAGGCCGACGACCTCACCACCCAACTCATCCCCGCCATCTTTTATGATATGTTTGGCGACCTGTTGCCCAAGGAGAGCGATTGTGATCGCCCCCTGCTGAGTACCATTGCTGATGTACAGGGTGGACTGCAAGTTAGCCAACGGCGTGATTCGATGCCGCTGAAACGCCCCTATCTTCGAGTCGCCAACGTACACCGGGGACGACTTGAGCTTTCTGAAATTAAAGAAATCGGATTGTCGGAACGCGAGTTGGAACGCACTCGCCTCTTTGTGGATGATGTACTGCTTGTCGAAGGACACGGTAATATCAATGAGCTTGGACGCGCGGCATTATGGAATAGCGAGGTTCAGGAGTGCGTGCATCAAAATCACATTATTAGAGTGCGTTGCGGAGACAGGATCGAACCAACCTACTTGTGTTCGTTCATCAACAGTATTGTCGGTCGTCACTACTTTAGTGTCGCTGGTAACACAACAAGTGGATTGAACACGATCTCGACTGGAGTGGTTGGGAAGTTGCCCGTTCCCATACCACCACTCGACCGACAAGAAACGTTTGCGGGAATCGTCAAGACTATTCGTGAACTTGACTTAGAATCTGAGGACGATCGACTAACGCCGAAGCTGAATGCTTCCCTATTAGCCTACGCCTTCAGTGGCGAACTAACGGCCGACTGGCGGGAAGCCAACCAAGAGCAGCTCGTGCAGGAAGCAAAGGATCGCGATCAATGGTTGCTGGAGAACGGCGTAAAGCTGACCATCCCTGACGCCCGCATCAGAGATTCTCTCAAGGAGACCGATGGGCGGCACGAGGAACTAAACCGCGAACAACGCAGACTCTTGGAGCAGATTCAGAACCTCGACCCCAATGAGAACGGCGGTACTTTTACGCTTTCGTCCCTCGTTTCTGTATTAGATGAACCGTTGGACACCTTGCCAACCGATTCTATCCGCCGTCATCTAGACGTCCTCGCCGCCCGCGGACTGATCAAAGCCATCAGCCGCCGCGCTGGTGCGGGTGGCAGCGTGAACGTCGCTTTCGGAAACCTTTATCGGGAGCCACTAAAGGAAGATCAGTTTATCGGCACGGCTGGTGAGCCAGACTTTCAAAAACTGTCCGAACTGGATCGCCTGACAAAGCAGCGTCAACCAGCGATTAGTGGATCAGGCAATATCACGCTGCCAGGTTTGCAAATGAAGGGCAAAGGCACCGTAAGCAAACCCAAGGGAGACGATTGACAATGCGTCTCCGTTATCTGAATCTTCCCAATTATGGTGTGCTCAAAGATTTGAAAGTTCGTTTCGACCGCGAACCAATTTTCAGCAAGCCGGGAGAACTATATCGGCAGGGTGATCTGCACTTTGTCGTTGGCCTGAACGGCACGGGCAAAAGCAGTTTGCTCCGAGCAATTTACGAGATATTCCGCTGGCTTGAAGGGATCAACGGTAAGTCTATTGATCCACGCATTCCCTTTCCGTTTCCAGTAACACTTGTTTATGACCTGCCTGGAACAAGGATCGGTTTCTGGCGAACGTGTATCTTTCATCATTTGGGGGACTCCTCCTCTGGCGGCTTTTTCTTCGCAGCAAGCACGAACAACTCACTTAACGAAGACGAGCATGGAGATTGGCCTGGCTGGATCGAGTGGCTGACTGAAGATGAGAACCAGAAAGCTGTCGCTGAGCTCGGCACTTTCATCCGTGCAAACGACTTGCAAGGCAATAATCGGGTAACGGCCTCGTTGCCGAATCCCATGCTGGTCTACACATCGGGGTCGCTGGCCGTATGGAATCGCGTCCGCGAGCCGGAGCTTCCACCTGAAGACCTTTCGGTGACAACGTACGACCATTTGTTCGACGAGCGTCCCCGAGGCTGGGATGTGCACCAGGAGTTGGCGTCGGCAGAAGCTGAAACCACGGAAAGTTCGCGAGAAAGCCTTCAAGAGTTTCTGAATCCCAGCGCGTACGCGACAGAGTCACGTTGTCGGCTGCTTGATCCTTTGGACCTTAAACTTGCTGCCACTGCGATCGGCCTGACCGTGCTCGCGGGAGAGTCAACTAAACTTCAAGACACTCATGTGCGCGAAGTTTTCCGTGATGAACTCGCCCAACAAGTGAAACAACAGCGAAAGGGAATTCGCCCCGACCACAAAACAGCTCGTACTCTGCTGAACGAAGTCGACTGGTGGTTTCCGACACACTTGAGCATTCAATATCCGAAACTGGCTCGAAGTTATATCGAGAAGTTGAACCCCGAATGGCACGCACAGCTGTTGGCTCTTTGTGCCTTGTCGGACGACGTTATCCTTCAACCGCTTGAACGGAGACAACTGGTCATAAACCTTGGCCCCCGTACGGTCGCGATTCGAGATGCTATCGAAACCGTCTATGGCGAGCGCGATATCCCGGTTGAAGTCGATGAAGTCATAAACCGGGTCGATGGCAGTACATCGGGCGCCCAAGCGGTGCTGCGGACACTCTGCACCGAGGAATCGGCTCAATATGAAGGCACCGAGGAACCGGAGTTCGCACGCTGGCCCGTCTTCGATCGCCTTCAATCTTGGCGGCAGGCTCGCCTGATCGAAGACATTTCGCTGACGATAAAACGAGTTACTCAAATGCAGGCCAGCGATGGGGAATTCGACGATGTCGTCGTTACATGGGAAGACCTGAGTGACGGGGAGCAGATGCTCCTTGGGCGTATGTCACTGCTGATGCTGTTGAGTAGTCAGCACGGCAGTCTGCTTCTGCTGGACGAGCCAGAAACGCATTTCAACGACTCGTGGAAGCGAGAAATCATCGACATCGTCGACGATAACATCCTCAAGACAACAGCGGCCCACGTCGTCGTCGCCACGCACACCAGCATCGCTCTGACAGATGCTTTTGCGAATGAGATCATTCGACTAGTTCGGCAAAACGGCAGTGCCGTCGTCAAGCCAGTGACGGTCCCAACGTTTGGAACGGCCCCGAGCCGCGTGATGACTCATGTCTTTGATATGCCTGCATCAATCGGTAGCCGTGCAGAGCAGGCACTGCGTTCCTACATGGAACGAGATTGGATAAAGGACGACGTTGAGGAACTGGAAAAATTCCTCGCAGCTATTGGGAATGGTTGGCCCATGGCGAAACTTCAGAAGATTCTCGACGGATTACTCGATGCTCCACAAGATTGACGACTCACCTCTGCGAGATGCGTTGCTGAAGCTCGTTGAAGTTCAACGAATGCTTGTGGAGAAGCTATGTGCGCTTCCCAAGGATTCACCAGTCACGCTGGATTGGTTGAAAACGGACGTCTGGCCGGCACCAATTGATCCCGATTGGATTGAGAAGTTCTGGAAGAACGACAAAGGGCGCAGGAAGGCATGGATCGAGGATGTTGCCAAGGCGGATGTGCCGGAGAAACAGGAAATCCTCCGCCTCATGGAGGAGCAACTCGATTACGCAAACCTCTACGTATCTCCGCCGCGACGGAGTCTCACTCAAACGGACAAGGCGTTCTGGACGTCTACGCCAGCACGTGAAGCCATCAAGAATTTGATGGTCTCATTTTATTCTCCCTGGTTGGGTGCGAATCAGGGCTACCCGGCGGCCATGTTGGGAGCAGTGGGCACGGTGACGCGGCTTGAATATCTCAAAGATGCGCGCCCAATACTGTGCCCCTACTGTGACACAAAGCTGCAATCAACTGAAGTAGATCATTTTTTACCCAAGAGCGCGTTTCCCTTTCTGTCCGTGCATCCAGACAACTTCGTACCGTCTTGCCACGACTCGAATGAAGCCAGTGAACACAAGGGGGACGACCCGCCTCTTGATTGGGACGCGCCGAACCAAGCAGACAACTACTTTCATCCGAGACTTCGACCAGCTCGTAGTGCTGGCATTGACCACTTCTCGCTGTCGTTTCGTGATACAACGAAACGACTGCGCTTGACGCTGATGGCTACTGATCCAGCCGAAACAGTCCGCGTCGAGAATCTGGATTCAATGTTTAAGCTCTCAGTGTTTTGGGGCAATGGTTTGGAAACTCACGTTCAGGATGTCCAAGAGGAAGTAGTCGGTCACTTCCAAGCAGAGAACCTGATCCCCGATGACGTCGCCATTCGGGACTATTTAAGGCAACAAGCAATAACCAAAAAAAAGAGAATTGGTACGTGGGCCTTAGCTCTTTATGACGCAGCGCTTTACGAATTTGTGGCGAACGATGATGAGTTGGTGAGCGGCACCGTTCTACGATTCGCGATGACATGAAACCAGCGGCAAGGAAGAAAACGCCTATCGCAAGCGTGGCGTCTACCACTTTATGGCCAGTGACAATGCTTGCGTTCAAGAGATTCTGGCACAGGTGATAGAGTAATGGGCATGAACGGCAAAACGATCCGCTTGTATTTGGTCAACGGTTCCCCAACCGACATTCTGACCGCAGAGATTATTAACTGGACAGGCAAAATTATTGTTGCCCCGCGATCGCAGCTCGCCGAGTTGGCAATGCGAGAAGAAGTAAAACGTACCGGTGTGTACGTCCTCGTGGGTCCAGATCCCGATGCGACCATGCGAGACGCCGTCTACTTCGGCGAAGGCGACAACGTCCTAAAACGATTGACAGCGCATGACAAAGACGAGTCCAAAGATTTCTGGACTCGCTGCGCCGTCGTTATCAGCAAGGACCAAAACATCACAAAGTCACACGGGCGATACCTCGAAAGTCGGCTGATTACAATCGCTCACCAAGCCGACCGTGCCAAGATTCACAATGGCACCGCGCCGCCTCCGCCGCTACTTCCCGAGCCAGATATCGCCGACATGGAGTACTTTGTCGGGCAACTCCAAATAATCCTGCCGGCGTTGGGCTTCAATTTCTTGCAACCCAAACCAATTGCAATACCTTCAAACGGTGGTGGCTCGACAGACCCGGAGTCTCCATTTTTCTGTCTTACCGTCGTCGGTGCAGAAGCGAAAGCACGAGAAGTAGCCGGCGAGTTTGTCGTTTTGAAGGGTTCAACTGCACGCAAAGAGGGCTTGAAGTCGTGGACATCCTACAAGGCACTACGGGATCAGCTTGTTGCGGAAGGGAAACTGATCGACAGCAATCAACCGGACTACTACATGTTCGATGAAGACGTCGCATTCTCCAGCCCCAGCGCTGGGGCGGCCGTCGTGAATGCGGGCAACATGAATGGTCGCACCAGCTGGAAGACAGCCGATACCGGCGACACGTATCAGCAATGGCATGAAAAGAAGCTGGCAGCTGCCAGTCCCGATGATGACTCTGACGAATAACAATTGTGAGCGACGGGGCCAGTGGCAGAACTAACCGGTTACCAACCAGCTGATGTCATCGCGGAGCTTGGCTCGGACTTGCCACGTCGTGCCTTGTTTACGACATTCACCTTTTCACCCGGCGCATTTCAGCAGCAATATGTCACGCCTCTAGTTCAGCATGGCTGTGGTGATATCGCCGTTCTGGCTGATCGGATGGGATACTCGCAGTCTCTTTTTTCAGCTGCTGCTGTGCAAGGCATTGGTTCAGACTATCGCTTACGTCAGGTCTCCGTCCCTGGAGCGTTTCACGGGAAGTTGGTACTAATCCGTACCATCAGCTCGATGATCGTTGGCGTCGGAAGCGGCAATCTAACTGCCTCTGGTTTGCAGACGAATGCTGAAGTCGGCGCACTGTACGTCATCAAGGAGGACGAGCAACTAACACAGCTCGACAACCTATTTCAACGGCTGCGACACCTCGCGTTGCTTGACGAATCACCCGCTGACGAGGTCAGTCCAATTTCGCTGACCCCGGACGCTCGACTGATTACCAGCATTGACGCGTCGTTGATCGACCAGATGAACCTACCGTCCGATGTGCGCAAAATAGAAATTGTCTCACCGTTTGTCGATGGTCAGTTGGAAGTGCTGCACACGATGCGTGATTTGTGGCCAGAAGCCCACATTCGATTGAGGTTGGATCCGGGATTCGGTGCATTGTCGGAATCACTGCTGGCGATCGACGACAATCATGTCGAAGTACAGGTGCCAATCGAATCCAAAGAAGGGAAAGAAGAAGTGAGGCGACCTGCCGTTCATGGAAAACTCATTTGCTTCGTGGGCCGCGAGGAAGCCACTGCGATCCTTGGTTCAGCCAACCTTTCACGCCCCGCGTTTCTGGCAAAGGAGAACTTTGAGGCGGTTGTCGAACGGCGCATTCCAGTCCACGCCGTTGAAAAGCTGTTGTCCGTGCCACGGGTTCGGTGGCGAAAAGCCAAGAGCAGCGATCGTCGCATCTTTGAATTTTCAGGTCCAGTCCCATCCTTCGCCCCTTTAATCGCAGCACTTACGTTACGACGACTATCCCTAAGCTGGTCGGCTCAGGCATCAACTGTGGGCATCGCAAGAATCTGGTGCCGAGGTCGCTGTGAATTTGAGCAGGAGGTAGGCGATGTCGACACTGATGGTGACCGCCATAGTTGGGACTGCGAGATTGACGTCGAAGCCAGAGAATCACTTGTAGCATCTCACTATGCGTGCTACGCCGAAATCGAGCTCGACAACGACCGTCGCTTTCGCGGTTGGGTTGACGTGACCGATATGTTGGGCGTTTCACCCGAAGCAAAGCGACAGCTAGTGTTGTTGGATTCAATTGCATCAGACCCGATGGGGTGCAAGCAGCAAGACGTCGTCAAATTCATTGAGCATCTACAACGAAATCTGAAATCTGCCGGCCGAGCCCACTCTTTCAGGCAGAGTAATTCCAGCAGTAAGGAGCCAGAGGAGTATGAAGACACTCCAGTTCAAAGAAGCATGCTTCTGGAAACTGGTAAGTCGGGTGGTCTCGGCCAGTCACTCTTGCTCACACAACTATTAAACCGATCGCTGGATACAGCTTTGCGGGACCTTCGCTTCTTTGCTCGAGACAATGCTGATCGAGGAACAGGGAAGAGGAAGTCTGGCGAAAAGGGAGCTGCGACACAAGTTAGCGGCAGTCGAACGTATGACTCGCCTCTACCGCCAAAGATTGAGACGGTGCTGAGTCAGTTGTTTGGGCAAATGGCAGACGCTTTTGACTCAGCAGACTCGATACGTGAAACGGTCGAGTTGATCAGTCAAATCCCAACGTGTCTGAAGGCGTTGGCGTATTCGGTTGAACGCTGGTTGCTTAGCAACCAGACCCAACGGGCGTTGCATCACCACTTTCAAAAAGTCGCGATCGCATGTTTGGCACCGGGCGTTGTTTCCATTCTGCACAAGAGTGGGGCCGTACGCCGTATAGATGCTGGAGAACGGGCAAAACTGCAAGGAAGTTCCAGTCTCGCCGAGGGCATAGCGATGCTGGAAGCCTATTTGCTGCTCCAATTCCGTGATGCCAGTCCTGAAAACAGGCATGTTCTAAAGGACATGTATGAGGTGTTGAAGGAGATACCGGCGATTGAAAACTGTGAACTGAAAGCCGCTGCGACCGAACTGTTTCAAATGCAGGCCCATGACTCTGAAGAGCAACCAGACCTTGATAAATTGCAATCGGAGTTGGAACAGACAGCCGGCGAGATGGCCGGTTTGCGAGACTGTCGCGCCGCGCTGCGAGAGTTGATCGTTCTTGCAAGCAAGAACTCCAGTTCCGACGCAGAGTTGCGGCCGCTTGCGGAACGAGCCAGTGGAAACGGAATTCACAAGCCGCTCATCGAACTAATCCGTTCTAGCGGGAGTCGGCTTCAATTAGTCGAGGTCGACACCGCCGAAACTGCGTGTCCCCAATGCTACACGACGTTTCCAATTGCGGTTTGCAGCCAGCTGAACGATACCACGCGAGTTTGCCGTTGTAGCTGCGGTGTCCTACTAGTGAGGTCTCTTGAACGATGACTACGGAACTGGCATTTGGCTGGCGGCCGATCGAAAAGGGCTATTCGACAGGACTCGACTTCTTGGGACTTGCCTCGCCAATTGAGGGAATCCTCGACGCGGAAACCAGTGGTATTACCAACGTTACTGCACGAGCTCGCTATTTTACGATCGTGCCCTGGTACTACTGGAGGTACACGCAACTTGGTGGTGAAGGGAGCGCCGCTGATCAGCGTCGGTTTGCAATCGGATTCGAGATGCTGCTTGCCTACGCCAACATTGCGTGGTTAGAGAAAACGGAATCCGCGATGTCAGGCATCATTCGCCGTGATTTTTGCGACAAGGTGTGGAAGGAAGAACGGGAACCATTGCCGTTGCGCGGCGGCGAAGTAGGTGACACACCCTCGCCGCTTGACGCTGCTCTGTATGGACCGTCACTTCGTCGTTTGAACCTGCTGGGTCGATATTCCCAGATTCATACGTGTCGGGATGCTGGAAAAATCATGGCGGAGGAACTGGATAAGACGTTGTGCCAATTGAGCAGCTATGACTCACTGGTGGACGCAGCGTTCATAGATAAGGACACGGTACGAGAATGGGCTGACCATCTGAGTCTTGATCAACCAACCCAACGAGAAACTGAGTTGCTTCGTGCATTGTTGTTTTCATACGGTGAATTTGGGCTGGAAGAAGTACCGCCGCGTGTGTTTACGATGCTCTTGTTTCTCAACATGGCTCAGACCACCAGCGGATCGTTCACGTCGAGCATGATTGAGGAAGCCCTCGCGACGGGGCGAGACCTATCAGGGCAACCTGTCACCCCGGACAGCTTGTTGATCGCGACACACACGCGCTGGCGGATTCTCGCGATTCTGAAATTCCTTCGTCACGCATCGGAGCTCGCATTTGGCGCAATTCATCGGCACGTGAAAGACAGCAGCGTTCGATTTATGAATGCCGAGGTAGCGGCGAACAACCTGATTAGTCTGGCTACAACGACAAATAGCAAGCCCCAACTTCCTGACGAGTATGATGAATTGCTGACAGGCTACCATCAGGGAGCTTCGCCTCCAGGGTGGAAGCCGGCGGACGAGACTCCGCAGGTCGTGCTATGTCACGCAATTCAACTGTGCGCGTGGTGTCATGCAACGCTTCGGACGCAATCTGGACAAGCTTTATTAGACGACGATATGGCTCGAGTTGGCCTGCATTTGGATGCTGACTTGTATGGCTACTCCCAGCAGCTGGATGAGCTTGCAGGAGGCAGTATGGTTGATGCGCTCCGGTGGCTCTGCGTAGATCGAGGGATCGCAAGACATTTTCAGGTGGCGGCGCGCAAGCTCGTCCAGCACGACACATTTCGCTTAATCGAAGACGAGGAAGGCATCCGTGCAACGGACAAATGCCCCATCGCAGATGTCGCCATCCGCATCGACTCCATGCTGTCGTTGTTAGCCGACGTCAAGTTGCTGGCGAGAGCGGACGACGGATACACAATCGTTCCAGAAACCCGGACGTTATATGACGAGCAAATCGAGAGAATCGAATCGTCACACGTCTAATTGTCGCGGGCGAGGTGATTCTTACATTGCAACTCGACTGAGTAGCACTTGGTGATCGGATATTGGAATGTCAACGCGGAGCGAAAGGATCGTCCGTAATATGATTGATCGCCATTTGCATTGTCGTAGGTGACCCAAGGGGCACGACGATCGCACCAAAATTAGGCTGCAAACAGGAGTTTCTCGAGGAATTCGCTGTTCCAGCCAGCGATTTTTCGCTTCCGCCTGAGGCTCTTCTTCCGAGTGTCTCGCTTGAGAAGCGTCGTCACAAACCGACGAGCAAAGCTCATGTTCGATGTCGCGTTCTTGGTTCGGAGCCGACTGGAGTCCTCATGAAACACGACATCGAGGACCCAGTGCATGCTCTCTATACTCCAATGGCTACGAGCACAATTTGAGAATTCATGCACCCGCGCCGGTCGGCTCGAAATGTAGTAGCGAACATCGCTTGATTGCCGGTCACCACGAGTCGTGCAAGTATTCGCTTGGCAGATACTTTTTGCTCCTTTCCACTGGTCGGTCAGTTCGCGAAGTGCTTTTGGAATTGGGCAGGTCGCATAGAAGCGTTCCTCTTCACGCGCGGCCTGCTTTCCTGTGGTCGTCATTGCCCGAACACCGTGGGCTGTGAGCCCATCGTTATGGGCCATCTCAAAGTGATCGGCGATGGCAGCACAGAGCTTGGGATGGTTGTCTTTGACAGCGAACAGATAGTCGCCACCTCCCTCGACGATCTTTTCAGCAATCGACTTTTGGCATCCCATGGCATCGAGCGTCACGATCGAATTGCGTAAGTCGATTAGATCGAGCAATTCGGGAATTGCCGTGATTTCGTTGGACTTTGAGTCGACCTCGGTTTGCCCAAGCGTGACACCATTTGCGGTCGCCCAGGCACTGACGATATGAATCGCATCAGATTTCTCCGCATCGGTATAGGATCCGCGCACCGTCTTGCCATCGATCGCAACGTGAACGGGACGATTGTCGTCCTTGCTGGCGTGATCCCAATTAATCTCGCAGAGATGAGCGTGCCATTGAAGCAGCGCCTTCTGAAACTCGGCTGGTTTGATCAGGGACAACACTCGCGTGATGGTATCGTGAGACGGAATGCCGGCATCAAAGTCGGCGAATTTGGATAGCCAATCCAGTTTCTCACCACCGAAGCTTTCGATCTCATCAGGTCCGTCCGCGCCTGCGATGACCGCCGAGACAACCAAAAACAGAATCGAGTTAAGTGGATGGATTGTCCGGCCTGCGACTCGCGGGTCGCCGACCTGATCAAAACACTCGTGAAACACATCGATTTGGGAAGCCATTGCCATCTCCATAACAGGGCAGTGAAAAACCAGTCTGGCTGAATTTATTGGCAGAGGGGTTCACTGAGGCAAGGCTTCGACGAATACTGAAACCAGATTTTGGTGCGATCGTCGTGACCCAAGGGGCGATCGCGACCACATAAACGGTTGACTACCAATACAAGGCGATCACAAGACTCTTTTGGTCGAAAAGTCGAACGAAGCTTCTGACAATTAGGAACCGGTTGAGAACTGATGAAGGTCTATCTTGACGATGAACGAACGACGCCCGATGGTTGGCACCGCGTGTATTGGCCGGACGAAGCCATCGAGCTATTGAAGACCGGTACGGTCACCGACATCAGCCTGGATCACGATCTCGGTGATGACGATCGCGGCACGGGATACGACGTCGTCCTGTGGATCGAAGAACAGGTTGCGTTGCACGATTTCGTTCCACCGGCGATGAAGGTTCATTCGGCAAATGTGTCGGCACGGACGAAGATGGGGAATGGAATTCGTGCTATCGAGGCAATGTTGAGGAGACGCGATGGCTGAGAGTCGTGATACTTGTCCGTTCTGCTCCATTGATCCAAAGCGTTGGATTGCATCGTCGGATGCGGCGATCGCCTTCTTAGATGGATTTCCCATTGCGGAGCATCACACGTTGGTGATTCCGCAGCGTCACGTGGCGTCGTTGTTTGACTTGGATGTGAGCGAACAAGCAGAGGTTTGGAGACTCGCCAGCGAGGTTCGGCATCGCTTGGCAGATGAGTTTGGCATCGAAGCGTTTAACATTGGTGTGAACGATGGCGTGCCGGCTGGTCAGACGGTGTTGCACGCCCATGTTCATGTGATCCCTCGGGTCACTGGCGATAGCGATGACCCGCGTGGCGGGATACGATGGGTGATCCCTGACAAAGCTCGCTATTGGTAGTCACTCCATCTCTTCGCATGGTTACGCCTGAATCCCAAGTCGCATTCCTCACCAACCTGCAGCGTTTGCTGTCGGAGGGGAGGTTCGTTGGCACGCATAAGTATGCCTTGATTTTGTCCCTTGCAGATATCTCAATTGAGCGAGGCGATGACGCCGGTAGTGAGTTGGAGATATCAGCGAAGATGATCGCCGAGAAGTTCATCTATCTCTACTGGCGTCAGACAAGTCCTTACATTCCGAAAGCAACCGATGTTGCTCCCGCTGTGCTTCGACAAAATGTTGGCAAACAAGCCGTCACTGTAGGTCGAATTTGTGATGTAAAAAGCCGATTGGGTGACTCGCTTGCCTGCGCCAAAAGCGACAGAGAAATTTGGATGTCATTGGTTTCTCAGGTTGCGTCAAACGTTCGCGATATGCCGCTTTGGAAGCTTCAAACGGTCGGCAGTGAAGAATTTGATTTCCTCTATCCGAACGTTGGTAGGGGAGCCAGCATTACGTTGCGTCCTGGCGTCGCGACTTGCTTCCGCAAGTTCTACGGACTTATCGGTGATATCGTCCGTGGTGCTTGGGTGCGTTACGTTCGCCGCTACAACCGCCAGCTGCTGGGCACGACGACGGACCTCAGCGAGTTCATGTTCGGTAGCGAGCGTTCGCAACTGAATAGCGTTCGCGATGCATTAATGGATACCGGTGCGACGCGGTGCTTTTATTGTGACAAGGGATTGTCGGAGGCGACGGCTCATGTGGATCACTTCGTACCATGGGCAAGGTATCCCGTTGATCTCGGGCACAACTTCGTTCTCGCTCATGCGACGTGCAACTCGTCAAAGTCAGATCACATTGCGGCGGCCGAGTTCTTGGACAAATGGGTCGATCGCAATTTGACGCTTCGTGGTGGACTGCAGGAAGCCTTCACAGTACGAGGAATCTTCAACGACTTGCCGACGTCGGCGCGTGTCGCCCAATGGGTGTACTCCACGACGGCCGACGTGGGCGGTTTGACCTGGACGTCGTCGTCGATGGTGCCGCTCGAAGATCGATGGCAGGCAGCGATCGATCGCCTGCTTGCGACGGCTGGATAGTTGACGAAAACGCTTTACATACTTGAAGGAATCGAAATCATGACAACGCCATGGGCCATTTAGCGCGATTCATGCAGCAGGCCTTCTCGGCACAGTGCCCGGTCGGCTGGACTTGCTCTTCTGAGAAACGCGTTCTTTCATTGGAGATGGAAAAACTGCTCGGCTACAGTCCCCGAGCGGACGTGTGCCTTGAGCGCGAAGATGGGACTCGCAGGTTGTGGATTGAGTTTGAAATCAGTCGTGCAGATCCAGTTGCTAATCATGCAAAATTCGCGACTTCACACTTATTCAAGGCGTTTGAGCCTTCTGACGTTTTCGTTTCGATGGTCAGTTCGCACGTGACTCGTGGGCGGCGCAACTTGGCTTCAAACACCATTCATTTGCTTCGACATGTCGGAATCAACTCGTTTCAAACGGTCCTGCTCCCGGCGATCGAACCTGAGAGAATCAAACGTCTAAATCACTCCTCGATCGAGCAACTTAAGAATGCAGGGCTAGACGTCCCTGCCGAGCAAGAACGCATCTTTCAGGTCGTGGATCCCGTGCTTGAGAGCGATGGACATCGAATTCATTTTGCGTCTGAGTTGTTTGAAGTGGTTCGGAATCTTCACCAGTGGAACCATCAAGTTTCTGCATCGATTGCGAGCGAGCAATGGAAGTGTCGTACGGTTACATATTTTGTCTTTGATCCAGTGTCGAAGCTCTTTGCTCCGTCGAAGTTTTGCGCCTATGTGATTCCGAACAGATCAGACTCACTTGATGATGTGTCCGGCGCTGGCATGATGGATGTCGCAACTTATTGCAAACTAGATCAAAGCGATCGGCGGTTTGACGGTCATCGTGCTCGCGTGCACCTCACCACAAATTTGGGGATGACTCTCACGCAGCCCTCAGAATGTCCGACCATCGATCGTGCGTTCGCGTATTGGTGCAGTAAGAATGAAGCGAGTATCAAGGTACATCCAAGCGAACCAAAGATCATTCGGCCACCTGATTGGTACTGATCGTTCTCTGAAGTTGAGCAAGCAACAAGCGATCGCATCAAGTCGCTAGAATCTATGTTCGTTACATCGGGCAGCGTCATTCTGCCGGCAAAAACTTTTTGGGCAACAGGCAGCTAGTGGAACCGGGACTCTACGATCATCTTCTGACGGAAGCTATCGAAGACGAGATTGCTCGACTTGGCGATCCTCGATTGGCAATGCTTGCGCCGGTCGACTCGGAGGAGACGCACTCGGCCCTAGCTCAATTTCTCGAGCGGTTGATCGCTGGCAGTTTGGCTGCGTTTCGCGGGGCTGATGCAGCTGATAAGCAACGGCAGCTCACCGACAAGATTCTAAGCACGCTCGCAGAAGCGATGCATGATGGCGATGGTGAAGTTCTGAGCATTGCCAGTCCATTGCGACGGCTGTTGGCGATTCACCGGTCAGTCGATGGTTCGCCAAACGAGAGACCGGACAGTCCTCTTTCGCGTTGCTCGCTTCTGACGGGAACTCGACTAGACGCGAGCCTGGGAAGCCAGCTTCGCAAAGAAATCGCAACTTGTGATCGAGTTGACATTTTCTGCTCGTTCATCAAATGGAGCGGTTTGCGAGTCATTGTCGACAACCTTCGCGAGCTCGTCGATCGTAATGACGAGCTGGCTGTCCGTGTCATCACCACCAGTTACATGGGTGCAACGGACCCGAAAGCGGTTGCAGCACTGAGTGAGCTTCCAAGGACGGAGGTGCGAGTCAGCTACGACACGAAGCGAACCCGGCTGCACGCGAAAGCCTATCTGTTCCACCGCAAGACCGGCTTCAGCAGTGCCTATGTTGGCTCTGCCAATTTGTCGAACGCGGCGTTGTCCGAGGGGCTTGAATGGACCACGAAGATCAGTCAGTACGAATTGCCGTATTTGTGGGACAAGGTCACGGGCACATTTGAAACCTATTGGCAGGATGACGAGTTCCAAGCGTTCGATCTTGAATCGCTGCCTCGGCTTCGCCAAGCAATTAGCACCGAGCGGAAAGCTGGAGTTGACACTGGACTGGCGATCAACTTCGACTTGCGTCCGTTTCCGTTTCAGGAAGAGATTCTCGATGTCATCGCTGCGGAACGTGAGGTTCAGAACAAGCACAAACATCTGATCGTTGCCGCCACGGGAACCGGCAAGACGATGATTGCTGCGTTTGACTACGCTCGTGTCGCGAGAGAATTGGGGCGCAAACCGAGATTGCTGTTTATCGCTCATCGAAAAGAGATTCTCAGCCAGGCGATGGTAGCGTTTCGATGCGTGTTGCGAGATCAAAACTTTGGCGATCTCCTCGTCGATGGGAGTCAACCGGAGCAGCACGAACATCTATTTTGCTCGATCCAGAGCTACAACTCTCGAAATCTGCAAATGGAGTCCGCGGAGCAATTCGAGTATGTCGTCGTCGACGAGTTTCACCATGCTGCGGCACCCAGCTACCAATCCTTGTTAGATCACGTTAAGCCTCGGGTTCTGCTTGGGCTGACAGCGACGCCCGAGCGTTCTGATCAACTGGATGTGTTGAGTTGGTTTGGAGGGCGAGCAAGTGCTGAAGTTCGGTTGCCAGATGCCATTTCGCGGCGCCTGTTGTGCCCGTTTCAATACTTTGGGATTACAGACGCAGTCGATCTTGATGGTCTGACATGGCAACGCGGCGGCTATCGAATCGATGATTTGGATCGGCTCTATACAGGCAACGACGTTCGCGCCAAGTTGGTATTTGAGAAGGTTTCCGAAACCGTACTGGATTCGCAGGACGTGCGAGGCCTGGCATTCTGCTGCAGTGTTGCTCATGCCGAATTCATGGCTCGCTTCTTCGATGAAAACGGTATTCCGTCGATTGCGTTATCAGCAGGCTCGACCAAGGAGGAACGCAATTCCGCTCAGCAACGGTTGCGCGATCGCTCGATCAACTTCATCTTTGTAGTCGATCTCTACAACGAAGGCATCGATATCCCCGAGGTCGATACGGTGCTATTTCTCCGACCGACGGAAAGCTTGACTGTGTGCTTGCAGCAGCTTGGGCGTGGTTTGAGATTGCACTCCGAAAAAGAGTGCTTGACCGTGCTCGACTTCATCGGGGCGCAACGCAAAGAGTTTCGGTTCGCCAGCCGGTTTCGTGCGTTGAGCGATAAACCGACTGCGAAACTTGACGTCGAAATCGAAAGTGGTTTTCCTCACCTTCCGAGTGGATGTGCGATCAAGTTGGAGCGAGTCGCGCAACAACGTGTGCTAGAAAACGTGCGCGAGTCAATTCGTCTAGTCCGTCCGCGGATGTTGAGATCCCTGCGTGATCTGAAGCAGTACTTGGGGAGAGTGCCAACACTTGAAGATGCGCTCGACTATTTCGACACGACCCTCGATGAGTTGCTGAAGCGAGGCTTGTGGTCACGACTGCTGGCAGATGCTGGTCTTGCCGAAGTGGCGGACGCACCGGACGAAAAACAACTTGCAAAAGGTCTGCGTCGTCTAAGTCACATCAACTGCCCACTGCAGATCCAGGCTGCAATGAAATACCTCGAGCCGGATGGGGGCCTGGAAAATGGCATCGCCGAAATGCTGCATGTTTCATTGTGGGGGACGCAGCATGCGGGAATGTCACTCGCCGAGGCGGACAAAAGACTGCGAGACAATTCGGTCGTTGTCGAGGACCTACGACGCGTGTTGGAATACCGTTTGAAGCACTCACCATTGATTGCAAATCGAAATGCAACGGCGTTCGAGCCTTTGGCCATTCACGCTGCCTACACGCGGGACGAAATCTTGGTGGCGCTCGGGCACTGGAATTTCAGTGATCGGCCCAGTCAGCGTGAGGGTGTGTTGCATCTGAAGGATCGTCAACACGATGTCTTCTTTGTGACGCTGCAGAAAACCGAGGATGAGTATTCGCCAACGACGATGTATGAAGACTATCTGATCTCGCACACTCAATTTCATTGGCAGTCACAGAGCAACACGTCCGAGCAATCACCGACTGGCCAACGCTACATTTGTCACCGTCAGAACGGCTACACGCCATTGCTTTTCGTGCGTGAAACGAAGAATCTTTCGTCCGGGATTTCGGCGCCATACCACTTCCTGGGGCCATGCAAATATTTGAGTCACACCGGAAGCCGCCCCATCAGCATTGTCTGGGAGCTCGAGTATTCCGTTCCAACTCGCCTGCTTCGCACGATGGCTCGACAGATAGCCGTTTGAGGTTCCCGCTGTCGCGATTGCAGAGACCGAGTGTTAACTCTCGAATTCGTCGAGTTGCGTGGCAAACAACAGACTCGCCGGTTAACACTCGGTGGTTGTTAAACAGAGGTTGTGTTTGGTGCTTTCGGTCTCGTTAGGTTAGGCGGGGGACCGTGTGAGACGGGGTTTCTTGCAAGTTGTTGGTGGAAAATGACTTAAAGTGATAAGGCTCTCTGAGAGTTTAGGCGGAGAGGGTCTCGATCGGGGAGCTATTGCTACGAGTAAACCACTCGCGGCAAACTCCAAAACAGCAAAGGACTTAGAGCAATTCGCTCCGAGTCCTTTTTTTGTGTCTTTTTCCAATCAGTGACATTTCAGTGACATCGTTGCAAACGCGTTGCATCGATGTTGCCTTGTTCCGCTCCTGATTGCCGCCCCGTTGGATACCCGTTGGAACGTCGTCGATAGTCGGCTTGCTGGGACCGCTTGTACCTTGAATTCAACGTACCCGAGGAACCCGAAATGGCATCACTCCAACAAGATCCGGGCGGCAATTTCCACGTCACCTTCCGATTCGGCGGCGCCCGGTTCAAGCGTTCACTGAAAACGAAGAAGCGGCGCCAAGCACAAGCCGCCAGTTTCCGGCTCGAAGAGAATATTGCGCTCATTGAATCCGGACGGCTTGAGCTGCCCGACGGCGCCGACATCCCCACGTTCCTTCTCTCCGACGGCAAGCTCAACGGCAAGCCACAAACGACTACACTCCGGCTCGGTGACCTGCTCTCAACCTACACCTCGTCGATTCCCAGCGACGCACTCGAACCAACCACCCTCAAGACGATCGGGCTCCACACCCGACATATCGTCCGCATCTTGGGTTCGCGGAAGACACTTCACTCAATCTCCACAAAAGACCTGCAAAACTATATCACCACACGATCGAAGGAACCCGGCATAAACGGCTTCGTGTCCGCCGGAACGATCCGCAAAGAAATCGCCACCTTCGGTTCCCTTTGGAACTGGGCACTCTCCCAAAACCACGTCACCGGAGTCTTTCCGAAACGCGGCCTGATGTTTCCAAAGGTCACTGAAAAGCCACCATTCCAAACCTGGAAGCAGATCGAACGGCAAATCGCAGTCGGGCGTCTTTCCGATGCGGAATCGTCTGAGCTTTGGCACAGCCTGTACCTGGACACCACTCAAGTCGACGAGTTGCTCGAGCACATCCGAGTAACAGCGGAATATCCGTTCCTCTATCCGATGTGCGTCTTCGCCGCGCACACTGGCGTCCGACGAAGCGAATTTTGCCGATCCCAGATCGCCGACTTCGATCTGGAGAATCGAACCGTCGTCGTCCGCGAGCGAAAGAGAGCCAGAAGCAAACGCACCACACGAATCGTCCCACTAACACCGAAACTGACCGAAGTCATGAGCACGTGGTTAGAGGAAAAGGAGCAAAGCCCCCACACGTTCCCTGAAGACCACCGCGTCGTTCGAAATCGCAAGCTCCAACGCGAAGAGGGATGCGTGCAACCAGAGGAAGCGAGCCATCATCTCAACCAAGTCCTATCAGGCAGTAAATGGAAAACTGTTGTCTTGGTTCAACGGAAATTGGAATTTGCGGTCCAGTGAGTTGAACAGGGTGGCGGCATCCGGCCGGTAAGATCGGGCATCGTGCCCGAAGTTTTTTCGCATTGAGCAAACATCGAAGGGAAGAGGACCGCACCAAGTGATACCGCCACCCTTCGACGTTTGACTTGGCACGGCGCTTGAGTTGGTCCTCACCAGAGCTCTATCCTCCGACCAAGTCGTTTCAGTCTCTCACATCAACTCGCCATTGCAAGTGATTCGGTGGATGTTTCTCGGCGTCGCAAACGCGCTTCCTCGAGTTTGCGATCACGCTCGGCCTGAATCTCATCAGCCAAGCCGCTTAAGCAATCAGCAGGCGTGATGTAACCAATCGCGCTGTGTAGCCTCACGGTATTGTAATGCACCATGTACGCCGAAATTTGTTTCATGGCCTCTTCCCGATTGCGAGGGCAATTTGGGCGGATACATTCCTTCTTGATCGTGCCGTGAAAACGCTCCAGCTTCCCGTTGCTCTGCGGGTAATACGGGCTCGTTGTCACGTGCGTCATCGAGTGAAATTTGACGAACGCCTTGAAGTCCTTCGCGATAAACTGTGGGCCGTTATCGCTGATCAAGGGAATCGACCAACGATTCATTGACGCCTGGGTAGGCCATCAAACCGAAGAACAACGCCGCCGCTACCGCCACCTCTTCCCTGACAAACAGCAATCGGCATTGGACTCGGTTTTTCAAACTCAATAGAAAACGAGAATTACGCGACACACATTTCGCAGCAACTGCGCCGCTGCTGGTATGGACCATCGAATGATCAACGCCTGGGTCGGCCTCTCGACCGACGAAATGCGGAGACGCTACCGACACCTGTTCCTATCCAAAGAACAGAAGGCACTGGAAATCGCCTTTGGGTACGCTGAAGACGCTACGGCTTGAGCATTCCGAGTTCAATCAGCAACTGGCCATGTTCCCGTAGAGAGGACTCCGTTTCAATCATCCGTTTTTCGTTCGAGGCAACTGTTTGTTGCTTTCTCAATTCCGCCTTTTCGACCTCAATCTTGGCCTCCTTAACGTCAAACTCAGCTTCTTTGACCTCAAATTCTTTTAGCATCAACAATCGGGAGAGTTCCGCGATTCGGCTCATGGCATCTGTTTCCGTATCAAACCGATTTTTCTTAGCGTCAAACACCGACTGAAATCGTCGCTCAGCGCTTTGGTCGAGTGCTTCTTGTTCCGCCCTGGTCTCGACTGCTGCCAGTTGCACCGCCATTTTCGCAAGTACCTTCCTTTTTGCTTGCTGAAGGGTGGGGTAGGAAGACCAATCCACTGTCGGATCAAATTCCGCTTCTGCAGTTGCAATGATTGCAAGCCGAGAGATCACCCGTTCGTACATTTCATTGATCCAAGAAACCTCTTGTTCGACTATCGCAGCAGTCGGGTTGGTTTCGGGATCGAAGACACCTTGAGTAGAGGGTTGGTAATCTTCAAGTGCTTCGATCGCTTTGGATGATTCATTCATGCCTGACCTATTCAGGCAACCTCTCCCGAGTCAGGCATGACCCAGGTGTGAGTCTCGAATGAATCTTGCAGTCGGCAGGAAAGAATCACGACATCCAGAAAGATGCTTGCGTGATTCGGCGACGAAAACCACCCTGTCCGAGTGATCATGTGAGTGGAGCGGAAGATCGAGCGTCCGCTTTTGGAAATGAAGGCGAAGCAAAGCGTCGTCGCCTCCGAGAATTTCGGATGCACGCCAGACGCCTCCGCTGATATTCTCCACTTCTTCGAACGGCGACTCCATTTTCAGCGGATACTCGTCATAAAGTGATCTGACCTGTGGTCGAAGGTCACCTAACTCGGGGTGACGATAGTTCCGGCAATGAGCGCAGATTCCCTCCGGAAAACGCCCGGCGCGGATGTCGGCGGACACGCTCGCCGCGATCTCACGGCAAACGCGAAACATAGTCGTTAGAGCACTGTGCCAGATGACCGGGGCGGCAACACCCGAAAGCACATTGAACGCGGAAAGGGCGAGCATGTTGATTAGTGGGTTGGAGGATGAGATGGTTCGGAGCGAGAAACCCCGGTCATGGAAAAGACTGCTAGCTCGGAACAACCTCGCAGACGGCTGTCGAGGCGAGAAAGAATTGACGTCCTTTTCGCCGAGTACAACGCACTCAATGAACTATTGCGTTTTCGGTTGACGGCAATGGATCGCCGGTTGCCAGTCGCCGTGAGCTTCATGGCGGCGACAATCGTGGCGGTGCTGGCCCTGCCCTTGGAACTGCAGCTGGCCGTGTTGATCACGACACCCTCAGCAATCCTCTGGATGGGGCGTACGACGGTCCAGCACGCCAGGGCAAAGGAAGACAACTTGCGTCGCATCAGCGAGATCGAACAAACAATCAACGAAATCGCGGGCGAAGAATTGCTGCTGTTCCAATCTCGACATCCGAATCGGGCCGAAACCGTGGGCGGAAGGACGGGAATGTCCGCGGTCTTCGCAACGACGCTGAATTCGTTGCTGATGTTGCTGGTTTGCGTCGCCCTGTTTGGCGGCAAGCACGGCCTGACGGCCCAGATTCTGTATTTCGTGTTTATCACGGCAATCGCCTTGGACCTGATCATGGGTGCAGTTCAATTGAACAGGTATGTGTACCGGCGGCCTCCGATGATCTTGCTGGAAAAATGACGAAGGAATCACACTTATCGTGTGTAGCCAGGATAGACACTCATAAGTGTGATGTAAAGTATGGCTGCAAAAGGAATTCTCGAGAAAGTTGGAAGACGCGTCCGCGAATTGCGAGAGGCGAAGGGCTGGTCGCAGGAGGAGTTGGGCTTTCGTAGCGATCTTCACCGCAACTACATCGGAGGAATCGAACGAGGCGAACGCAACGTCGCGTTGCTCAACCTCGAGAAGCTCGCCAAAGCACTCGGAGTCCACCCCCGAGATCTTTTCCCGTAGACCGGTCCGGCAATTCAAGCAGCGAGCAGAATGGCGTCACTTTGCGCACGAAACGTCGCAAATTGCCCGTCAAACGTAGCCACCTTCGCCAGAGGGTGGATCCACGATGTTCGCCGCGGACTGGGAACGTAAACACGGCAAAGTTAGACTGTCCAACTACGTCGACTCTCGAATGGACAGCACTTCATTCGTTCCGTCACCGTGAATGATATGGTCGAGAACGGTAATTCCTAGCAATTTTCCCGCCTCTGTCAGTCGGTCAGTGACACTGATGTCTTCCCGACTCGGCGTCGTGTTGCCCGACGGATGATTGTGAGAAAGGATCACGGCTGACGAGCCCTCAATGATTGCCGGCTTGAACACTTCCCTGGGGTGAACCAGCGAAGCGTCAAGCGTTCCCACTGTGACACGCACAACGCATTGAACCCGGTGCTTGGTATCGAGGCACGCAACAACGAATTGCTCCTGATCCCACGCAGGATTGTCTTGCCAGTACCTCTTGAAGAACATTCGCGATTCTTCGGTGCTCGTCAGGCACGGTCGGTCCCCCAGCGACCGCTCAAAAACGACCGAAACACGTTTTACGGAAGCATATCGAAGGTCATCGATTTCGCTCTCGGCCGTCAGGTCCCCTGAGACGTGCTCATGCTTCATTCGTTCTAATTCTGCTACCTCAAAATCGAAGAGTCGTTGCGTGATCATTCCTAAAGCCCCATGTGGACTCTAAGAATCTCACGAAGGGGATCGCTAATCAAACTCCGTTCGAGTGGCAGGCCGTGCCGCCACGACAACATCTAGCAGTTCGACTACGCGCATCGACGGAGAATCGTGTTCGCAGATGTCCAATCGCTGGTTCTTCGTCCGACGTGAATAATGGAAACTGAATGCCAAATTGCACGCACAGAGGATAGGTCTTCGTCGGGCCGACCGTTGCTCGACGTGTGTAGCGACCAAATGAATACACGGCAAACTCGTGCTTTCCGTCAACTGCGAAACGGCACGTCGACGCATCAACCAGGAATTTATCTTTGTCGTCGATGGCGTATGCCGGCCACTTCTCCGAGATTCATTGCCAATTCGCGTGCATTTCAGTACTCATCGTGGTCGCTAGGATAATGTCACTTGGATATCCTAAACGCCATGTCATTCCCGCAACACATCTACGCGTTGGCCGACCCGTTCGCTCCGAAAGTCGTTTGCTATGTCGGTCGCACCAACAAGCTTGATCAGCGATTACGCATGCACTTATCGGAGGCCGAGTACGGTTTCACGATCAAAGACTTTTGGCTCATGTACCTTCGATACCACGACGATCGCACCAAAATCTGGTTTCAGTATTCGTCGAAGCCTTGCCTCAGTGAACCCCTCTGCCAATAAATTCAGCCAGACTGGTTTTTCACTGCCCTGTTATGGAGATGGCAATGGCTTCCCAAATCGATGTGTTTCACGAGTGTTTTGATCAGGTCGGCGACCCGCGAGTCGCAGGCCGGACAATCCATCCACTTAACTCGATTCTGTTTTTGGTTGTCTCGGCGGTCATCGCAGGCGCGGACGGACCTGATGAGATCGAAAGCTTCGGTGGTGAGAAACTGGATTGGCTATCCAAATTCGCCGACTTTGATGCCGGCATTCCGTCTCACGATACCATCACGCGAGTGTTGTCCCTGATCAAACCAGCCGAGTTTCAGAAGGCGCTGCTTCAATGGCACGCTCATCTCTGCGAGATTAATTGGGATCACGCCAGCAAGGACGACAATCGTCCCGTTCACGTTGCGATCGATGGCAAGACGGTGCGCGGATCCTATACCGATGCGGAGAAATCTGATGCGATTCATATCGTCAGTGCCTGGGCGACCGCAAATGGTGTCACGCTTGGGCAAACCGAGGTCGACTCAAAGTCCAACGAAATCACGGCAATTCCCGAATTGCTCGATCTAATCGACTTACGCAATTCGATCGTGACGCTCGATGCCATGGGATGCCAAAAGTCGATTGCTGAAAAGATCGTCGAGGGAGGTGGCGACTATCTGTTCGCTGTCAAAGACAACCATCCCAAGCTCTGTGCTGCCATCGCCGATCACTTTGAGATGGCCCATAACGATGGGCTCACAGCCCACGGTGTTCGGGCAATGACGACCACAGGAAAGCAGGCCGCGCGTGAAGAGGAACGCTTCTATGCGACCTGCCCAATTCCAAAAGCACTTCGCGAACTGACCGACCAGTGGAAAGGAGCAAAAAGTATCTGCCAAGCGAATACTTGCACGACTCGTGGTGACCGGCAATCAAGCGATGTTCGCTACTACATTTCGAGCCGACCGGCGCGGGTGCATGAATTCTCAAATTGTGCTCGTAGCCATTGGAGTATAGAGAGCATGCACTGGGTCCTCGATGTCGTGTTTCATGAGGACTCCAGTCGGCTCCGAACCAAGAACGCGACATCGAACATGAGCTTTGCTCGTCGGTTTGTGACGACGCTTCTCAAGCGAGACACTCGGAAGAAGAGCCTCAGGCGGAAGCGAAAAATCGCTGGCTGGAACAGCGAATTCCTCGAGAAACTCCTGTTTGCAGCCTAATTTTGGTGCGATCGTCGTGCCTTCGATACGAAGGCCGAGATCCGATTATGTCCGTTCTTGAACAATCGGAGTTTGGCGATTCAGCGACCGCGGAAAAGTGGGCCAAGACGCAAGAGAAGTACTGGATTGAAAAGATGGCAGTGAATGAGGCACCGATCCTGAACGGTCCACAGTGGTCCGGTCATCCCAGTCGAAAAGCGATTCCGAAAGGTGTTAAGACGGCTTGGTGCGAAACACACGTTCTTCTCTGGGCGATTGATCGCAGTTGGCAAGATGAGCGAAAGCTGTTGAGCTATCTGAATGATCGCTATGGTTCGATCATGCGGGAAAGCCCTCAACCAAACGGATCGACGCTTTGTGAATCCATAGCAGAAATTCCTCTCGCGCAATCCCAATACGAAGGAAAGCGTTTTCGAGCCTGTTCTGTCCTTCGCGCACTCTTACAGGCACACCCACAGCTTGAAGTTGGCGATCTTCAAGCGTTGACTGAGTTCAAGTGCCCAGCAACATGAAAGTTTGGACACATCATCCCAGCACGTTTCCACTGACCTCGCCGGATTTGGTCGTCGATGCGAGGAAGAGCATCGATTACCGAAGCCAGGAGTACCGCGATGCGATCCGGAAACTGCACCAGCATCTGGGTGGTGAGACTCAGTTCCTATGGTGTCTCACTTCTCGAAACACATTTGTACGTCATTGCGCGTCAATCGACTTGATCGAATGGGAACTTGACGCGCCCGCTTCACAGATTGATGCCTTTCTCGGCGATCACCGTCTCGATTCGTCGATCGCCAACGGTCTGCACGGTGCCCCCATGTGGGCCAGTTGCTTCGGCGGCGTGGTTGTGGCCAGCATGGTCGTGTGCCGCATGGTCGTGCCCGGCGTGGGCGTCCTGTGCGGTCGAGAGTTGGGGCGACATGAGCAGCGTGGCTGCGACGATTGCGGTAACGCTACGAAGTTTCATTGAAACCAGCCTTGGAAAGTAGTGATGGCGTTGGGCGGTGAATGCAGGGTTACTTGTTGATCTTGGCGAGGTATTTGTCTGGTTCGGCGAGCAATTTGTCCTTGCAACCGTTGCAGCAAATCCAGACGGCTTGTCCGTTGACGTCGATCTTCTCCGGGGCGCCCATCACGCCAAGCATCTCATCGCTGACGGGGCAGAAGTGTTGCTTCATTGCCGACATTCGATCTCCCTCGGGTAGATCGGCCAATGTCTCCTTCATCTTGTCCATGTCGGACTTGCCCGCTGCGATTTCTTCGGCTGGTTGCGGTTCGCTGTTGACCGAATGATCGTGACCACCCTTGTCGTGCCTGTCCGAGTTCATGCTTTGGTGGTGATCCATCTCGGTTGATACGCGGAGCGAGGCGGAGTCATCGGTCTCAGTGACATTGGACGGTTGACAGCCGACCAATGCGACGAACAGGATCGTCACTGTGGCGAGCGATAGGGTCCATTTGAGAAAGGCCATTGCGGAACGTTCCTTGACTGAGGAGCAAGTAAATTGGGCAGTCGATTTCGTTCTTGGATACTCGCGAGCGGGTCAACCTTCATGAATTTCGAGCAAAACAACGAAAAATAGTGGCTGAGAACGACGTTTCCTTGAAAATCTACAAGAACGGTGAAGAAGACGGCCCGCCACCGCATCAAATAGGCGTCACGTCAGTCGCATCGAGGTTCCGGCTCCAGGGCCCACCTGCGATCCACATACTGGTGCTGACCGTGATCAGCCCGAGGCAAGCGACAATGAACTGCATCGAAATCCAAGACCTGCTGTCGTCGTACTTTGACGACGAGCTTTCGGTGGATGCGCGAGTGTCGGTTGCTGAGCATGTTCGGCAATGTGAGACTTGTTCGGAATTGCTGGACGGGTATCAGAAGCTGAGTAAATCGATATCCGCAGCACCAGTCGGTCTCGTATCAGAGAACGTCTGGGCGAGCATCGTCGAAGAGCTGGATCGTACTGGCCAGATTTCTGAACAGCCGAAAATCGTGGTGGCTTCCGCAGCGAAAGTCCGGCGTCCTTGGTTGACCCGTGCGACGGTCTGGCGTCTGGCCATCGCGGCATCGATTTTGTTGGTGATCGGGTTGAGCGTTTGGCTTCGCCACGACGACGCCATGTCGGAGATGCATGACGAGCACGGGCCGGAATTCGTCGCGACGATGGACCACTACCTGGAAATTTTGCCAGAGAATCCGGACCAAGCGGAACAGTTCCTGCTGGGCAAGTACGACGGCAAGGTGGTTTCACCGGACCGGGCAATCAGCTTGGTGGGCTATCGTCCGGCCGTCGCTGAGGGACTTCCGGATGGCTATGCGCTCGCGTCCACAAGTGTTCTGAAGATGCCCTGTTGCACCTGCTTCAAGTCAGTGTGCAAGCGAGACGACGGGTCAATACTTGTGCTGTTTGAGCACGACGATGAGAAAGCCGCTTGGTTCGGGAAGCGTCCAACATCCATGGCAATGTGCGGTGACAAGGAGTGCTGTCTTGTGGACCTGAAGTCAAGTATTGCGGCGACATGGCGGGAAGGCCGCCGAAGCCTGACGGCGGTAGGCGCGCGGGATCAGACCGAGGTGGCGAAGTTGGTTAAGTGGTTTAAGGAAAGCTGAACAAGAACAATGAAACAACTCATCAAACGTCTCGTCACGCAAGCCTGGTTTCTGCAAGCGATCGCATGTCTTTCGATCGGCTTCGCCGCAGCATGGTCGTTGCGCGGGCCAAGCAGTTCTTCCGAATCTTCGCCGACAACAACGACCGTCTCTGGCGACGGTGCTGAGCAAGCCTCAATCTGGACGTGCAGTATGCACCCTCAAATCCGGCGTGACGGGCCGGGTAGTTGCCCGATCTGCGGCATGGACTTAGTTCCGGTGAGGAAATCAGCGGGCGGTGTTCGTACCGTTTCGATTAACGCGGACATCCAAAAGTTGATGAAAATCGAAACGGTGCCGGTTTCGCACCGATACGTGACTGCCGACGTTCGTATGGTCGGAAAAATTGAGTATGACGAAACCAGATTGTCGCACATTACAGCATGGGTATCCGGGCGACTCGATCGGCTATACGTGGACTATACCGGGGTTGAAGTTAACAAGGGCGATCACATGGCGTACATCTACAGCGAGGAACTCTACACCGCGCAGGAAGAACTGATCGCGGCTCTTGAGTCAAACGCCAGTCGTCCATCTTCGCGGTTCGTCACTCCGATCGACTTGGCCGAATCCGCGAGAGAGAAGCTACGGTTGCTTGGAATCACAGAGAAACAGATTCAAGAGATTGAGCAAAAAGGCAAGGCCGATGAACACATCACCATCTATTCACCGATCGGCGGCGTGGTCATTGAAAAGCTCCGGCAAGAAGGCGATCGAGTCCGCACGGGTGATCGCATCTATACGGTGGCCGACCTGAATCACCTCTGGGTTCAGATGGATGCTTACGAGTCGGACTTGGCGTGGCTGAGGTATGGGCAAGAGGTCGAATTCACAACCGAGGCGTATCCGGGTGAAGTGTTCTCGGGGCGCATCGCGTTCATCGACCCGGTGCTCGACAAGATGACACGAACTGTCAAGGTCCGCGTCAACGTTTCTAACGAAGATGGACGGTTGAAACCAGAAATGTTCGTTCGTGCAATCGTTCGCTCGAAAATCGCTGCGGGCGGAAGAGTGCTTGATGCTTCGCTTGCGGGAAAATGGATCAGCCCAATGCACCCAGAGATCGTCAAGGACGAACCAGGCGAATGCGACATTTGCGCAATGCCTCTCGTGAGGGCGGAATCGCTCGGCTACGTCACTGCGGAGCCTAGCGACACTGCGAAGCCGCTAGTAATTCCGGTGACCGCAGCATTGCTTACCGGAACACGCGCCATCGTCTACGTCCAAGTCCCCGATGCCGAGGAGCCAACCTACGAAGGCCGCGAAATCGTTCTCGGTCCGCGGGCTGGTGATTACTACTTGGTCAAGACGGGTTTGAAGGAAGGGGAACTCGTTGTCACGAATGGAAATTTCAAACTCGACAGTGCCCTGCAAATTTCTGCCAAGCCGTCCATGATGACGCCTGAAGGGGGGGGTGGCGGAGGCGGGCATAACCACGGGGGTGGTGCGATGCCAACCGGAGATGGCGACGCGATGCAGATGGCGGGAGGCAATGGAATGTCTCTGCCGCGTGAGCTGAAAATGAGGTTGATGCTAACGATTGAGTCCGTGTCAGCCATCGGGGAAGCGGTCGAGGCTGCAGAACTGAATCGGATTCGCGAATCGTTCAGGTCTCTCGGGCAGAACATCGCTGGGATTGATCCGAACGCGCTGCCAGGTGACATGGGTGACCAGCTTGGCGAATTCGTAATGCTGTTGGCAAATGATGCTGTCGAGGGAAGTGATATTCAGTCCCTACAGAATGCCGACCGGGTGTCGCTGCTAACGAAGCGTCATGCCGAGCGTCTACAAGAGATGTTTGGACTGTTTCATGCGGGGCATCAAATGGCTGAGAAGCAGTTGGATGTTCCGGATGCCTTTCGTCAGCAGTTGAGCCAGCTCATTCCGCCTTATCTTTCCATCAGTCGGTCACTCGCAGCAGACGATTCAAATGTGGCATTCGCGTCTGTCGGCGGTTTGCAGCAGGCGGTCAATTCGATCAATGGCCAGTCGTTGCAGGGCAAGACAGCCGAACGTTGGAAGGCAGAATACATCAGTCTATCGAAGATCGCCGATAGACTCGCAGATGCTTCCGATTTGGACTCGATCCGTTCTGCGTTTGCGCTGCTTTCGGATCAGCTCTTGACCTTACATCGATCATTCGGATTTGCCGGAGCCGACCAATTGTTTGAATTGCACTGCCCGATGGCTTTCGATGGCCGCGGCGCAAGCTGGATTCAGACCGACGATTCCGTTCGCAATCCGTATTACGGAGCTTCGATGCTGAAATGTGCGGACAAGGTAGAGAAGTTGGGAGTTGCCAAGTCAGGGAGTGAGGGAGACAGCGAGAGTGGCACTCTAGGAGCTGACCATCAACACTGATTTATCTCCGTGCCTCCCGGACTCTTCACTCCCCGACTCCCGAATAAATACAAATGTTTGACCCGTCCGACCTACCCGACGACATCAAGCAAGCCCGCAAGTCATTTCTTGGAAGTGTGATTTGGTTTTGCCTGCACAACAAACTTGTAATCTTGCTTGTCGTCCTGGCAACATTGACATGGGGCGCGATGGTCGCTCCGTTCGATTGGGACTTGAGGGGATTGCCTCGCGATCCAGTTCCCGTCGATGCGATCCCTGACATTGGCGAAAACCAGCAGATCGTCTTCACCGAGTGGATGGGGCGATCACCGCAAGATGTCGAAGATCAGATCGGATATCCGCTGACCGTCGCCTTGTTAGGCATTCCCGAAGTCAAGACGATTCGCAGCTATTCGCTGTTTGGCTTCTCGTCGATCTTCATTATCTTCAATGACGATGCGGAGTTCTATTGGTCGCGGAGTCGCGTGCTTGAAAAGCTAAACAGCCTTCCGGCAGGGACATTGCCCGAAGGAGTCCAGCCCGCGCTCGGTCCCGATGCAACGGCACTGGGGCAAGTCTATCTGTATACACTCGAAGGCCATGATCCAGATGGAGTCCCGACAGGTGGTTGGGACTTGGACGAGCTGCGGACGATTCAGGATTGGTACGTTCGCTATTCACTAACGTCGGCTGAGGGCATCAGCGAAGTCGCATCGATTGGAGGGTTTGTTCGCGAGTACCAAATTGACGTAGACCCCGATGCCATGCGAGCTGCTGGCGTGAGTCTCGCCGATGTTTTCCAGTCAGTGAAAATGACAAATGTCGACGTGGGCGCTCGGACCATTGAACTCAATAAGGCCGAGTATGTGATTCGTGGCCTGGGATTCATTGAACAGATTGACGACATCGAAAAAACTGTTCTGCGAGTTGCGGATAATGTCCCAATCACTATCAAGGACGTTGCGACGGTTTCACTCGGTCCCGCGCTCAGGCGGGGGGCATTGGACAAGGCAGGGGCGGAGGCCGTCGGCGGGGTCTGCGTCGTTCGATTTGGCTACAACCCTCTTGAAGCGATCAAGAACATCAAGGGGCGGGTCACGGAGATTTCGCCCGGGCTGCCCTCGAAGGTAATCATCGATTATTTGATGACCACTCAGGATCAAGTCGATGCCTACGCGGTGGCGAACGACTTGAATCCAATCACGAAGCCGGGGGCGTCTCATGACCAGTGGGTGAAGCACCTGCGTTCCCAGCCACGCGAACAGTGGCCTGCGTGGATCACGACTAGTCAGGTGACGGTCGTGCCGTTTTACGACCGTACCGGGGTCATTTACGAAACGCTCGGCACCCTGAATACGGCACTGACCGAAGAAATCCTGGTCACGATCATTGTGATCTTGGTGATGGTCCTGCACATGCGCAGTTCGATTTTGATTAGCGCATTGCTTCCGCTCGCCGTTCTGATGTGCTTCATCGCGATGAAAGCATTCGGCGTGGACGCAAACATCGTTGCGTTGTCAGGTATTGCGATTGCGATCGGCACCATGGTCGATATGGGGATCATATTGTGTGAGAACATCTTAAAGCAATTGGATGAAGCAGGCCCGGATGATGACACGGGGCACGTCATCTTTCGGGCGGCGCACGAAGTGGCTAGCGCCGTACTGACCGCGGTTTCGACGACGGTGGTCAGTTTCCTGCCCGTATTCACGATGATTGCAGCAGAGGGAAAGCTCTTCAGACCACTCGCATTTACCAAAACGTTTGCTCTTGCGGCTTCGGTGATCGTTGCATTAACGATCATTCCCCCAGCGGCTCACATTCTTTTTGGAGGACGAATCAAGTCTGAAACACTTCGTCGTGCGGCGATGATTGCACTCATCATCGCAGGAATCGTCGCAATGTTCGTGGTGACGTGGTGGGTTGGCGCGATCGTCATTGGCTTGGGCGCCTATAAGTTGATCGAAGAAAGAATTCCTAAAAAGTATCAGCGATTTGGCCCCTACGCGGCTAGCGCGATCGCCGTTCTCGTGGTTGGATTTCTGTTGACCGACCACTGGTTGCCTCTTGGACCGGAAAAAGGCTTGTTCCGGAACCTGATGTTTGTTGGAGGATTGATCGGCGGCCTGCTTGGATTCTTCACGATCTTTCAACGATTCATCTACGAACCTCTGTTGCGTTGGTGCTTGGCTCACAAATTGCTGTTTTTGTCGTTGCCAGCGTTGATTTTGCTCTTCGGCGCATCCGCGTGGCAGGGTTTTGATCGCATCTTCGGATTCGTCCCCAAAGTTACTTCGTTCGTCGGTGTTTCTGAATTGACGGTTCGCCAGTCGAGTCCTTGGTCGGCGTTGTCTGCGGCACTTCCTGGTTTGGGAAAAGAGTTCATGCCGCCGCTGGATGAAGGTTCGTACTTGTATATGCCGACCACGATGCCGCACGCTTCCATTGGTGAAGCGATGGATGTGCTGCAACTACAAAACAAATTCCTGGTCTCGATTCCCGAAGTCGAATCAGTGGTCGGCAAGATCGGCAGGGCGGAAAGTCCGCTTGATCCCGCGCCGATTTCGATGATTGAGACCTATATCACATACAAATCGGAGTACAAAACTGACAAAGACGGGCATCGTCTGAAGTTCCAATTCGACGAAAAGTCAGGCGGGTTCGTTCGTGATAAGTTCGGTGAACTGGTGGAGGATGAGAATGGTCGACCATTTCGTCAGTGGCGCGACGAGATCAAGACGCCGAACGACATCTGGGAAAAAATCACCGAAGCCGCTGATATACCTGGCACAACATCCGCTCCAAAGCTGCAGCCGATCGCTGCCCGAATCGTGATGTTGCAAAGCGGGATGCGTGCACCGATGGGGATGAAAGTCAAAGGCCCCGATCTGGAAACGATCGAAAAGGTTGCGCTCCAGATCGAGGGTTTGTTGAAGCAGGTTCCGACCGTTCAAGCATCCGCTGTGATCGCGGACCGCATCGTCGGCAAGCCGTATCTGGAAATCGACATCGACCGAGACGCCATTAAACGATATGGACTGCACATTCGCAGCGTGCAAGACGTGATCGAAGTCGCAATCGGAGGCCGCCGAATTACGACGACTGTCGAGGGCCGGGAGCGTTATCCGGTGAGGGTCCGCTACGCTCGTGAACTTCGCGACGAGGCGGAATCCCTAGGACGCATCCTGGTCCCCACGCCAATGGGGTCACAGATTCCACTTGAGCAACTTGCGGAAATTCGTTACGTGCGAGGTCCACAGGTCATCAAGAGTGAAGACACATTCCTGCTTGGCTACGTACTGTTCGACATGAAGTCGGGCAATGCAGAGGTCGATGTCGTCGAGGATGCGCAGGCCTTTTTGCAAGAGAAGATCGACAGCGGTGAGCTGATTCTACCGGCGGGAGTCAGCTACACGTTTGCGGGCAACTACGAGAACCAGTTGCGTTCCCAAAAAACGCTGATGGTTGTGCTGCCGCTTGCGTTGGGGATCATCTTCTTGATTCTCTACATGCAGTTCAAATCGGTCATTACGACTTCGCTCGTTTTCAGCGGTATCATGATTGCGTGGTCGGGCGGCTTTATCATGCTATGGCTCTATGGGACTGAGTGGTTCTTAAACTTTGACCTGTTCGGGACCGACATGCGGACTCTGTTCCAGGTCCACACGATCAACCTCAGTGTCGCCGTTTGGGTTGGCTTCCTGGCACTATTCGGAATTGCCAGCGATGATGGAGTTGTGATCGCATCCTACCTCGACGAGAGCTTTCGCAAAGACCGAATCACCAACATCGAACATGCACGCGAAGCAACGGTCACCGCCGGCGTGCGTCGTGTTCGTCCGTGCTTGATGACCACGGCAACCACACTGCTGGCACTCATCCCCGTGCTTACCTCCACCGGCCGAGGCAGTGACATCATGGTGCCGATGGCCATTCCCAGCTTCGGCGGCATGACGATCGAGATCATGACGATGCTAGTTGTGCCTGTGCTGTATTGCAGTGCGATGGAGTGGAAATTGCGACTGGGAATCAAAGACGAGCGGTTCGCAAAGGACGCTTAGATACGCTTCATGCAAATGGCAGCCGTAGTCGAACTTGCCTTGCCGTAAACGTTTTCCCAACCTATACTAATGTCTTAGAGTCCTATCAACCTACAGGATTGCCATCCTCTTGATGTTCCGTCTTCTGTTCATCTCGTTCATCACACTACGTGTGGTTGCGTGTCCCGTATTTTGTGCGGCGGGCGGGGATGTTGCGTCGACAGCAGGAGTTGAGAAGGTTGGTAGCTGTCACTGTGGACACGAACAATCCACTCCATGCGATGACCGTCAGTTGCCGCCGGGAAATGCCCCGTGTGACAACCCTTGCCCCTGCGACACCGGATGCGTTTGTCTCGTAACGCCAGAGTCAAATTCCCGCACCGTGTCAGCGGACTTCCAGCTGTTGTCGGATTGGACGCCGCTGTGTCTGGAAACGCTGGACCTGTCCAAATTGCTTGCAAAACGTTGCGAAGAACGACATCCGCAACGGTTTGATCTGCAAAGCGGGCGAGACGTGCGTCTCGTTTACGCCTCTCTATTGCTGTAGGCCACTGCTGGCCCACGTTGGTTGACCCTCGAAATCGGTTTGTGATGGCGATTGCGCTCGCCGCATGTTGCGACACCGCGTTCGAGTTCATTTCTGGTCGGCCTGTGTCCGTTGGTTGAATGCTCGAATTGCATTTTTGCGGTTCGCGTTTGTCCCGTCTATCCCAGCAGGAGTTCTGCAATGAGTCAGTCAGTCGTCAATGCGCCGGAGGAAAATCCGCGTCCCGCCTCCGCCGAATCTTCGGCCAACGGACGGCCCGTGCATACTTCCGAGATCGAAACGCCAACCAAAAATGGTAGCCCCATCCGGCGATTTGTCTCGCTTGCCCTTGGTAGCATCGGGCCGACGTTGGTTCTGATCGGCTTTGCCGCGGTCTTTTACTACGGGCATCACAACGATTGGCGAATTCCAAAGTTTGCCGCGTTGACCGGGAGTGTCGAGGCGGTCGCCGACGATTGGTGTGAAGAACATGCCGTGCCGGAGTCGATCTGCGTCGAGTGCGATCCCACCCTGATTCCTACAGGCCCCGACTACGGTTGGTGCGCGGTCCATGGCGTGCACAACTGCGTGTTGGATCACCCCGATGTCGCTCAACTGAAGGAGACGCCGTCGATCTCGCCGAACGATCTTGAGCGAGCCGCACGAGCATTGGCCGTGGCTCCGCGAAAAGAGAACAACAGCGCCTGCAAGATTTATCAGGCCCGCATTCAGTTCGCATCCATTGAGTCACTGAAGCAGGCTGGCGTTGATGTGGAACTCGTCGATCGTGCTCCAATCGTCGAAGCGATCACCGGCAGCGGCGAGATTGTTTACGACCCAACTCGCCGGGCCAGCCTGGCATCCCGATTGCCAGGTACCGTCTGGTCGGTGGCCAAGAATGTGGGCGATTCGGTCGCAAAAGGCGAAGTCCTAGCGATCATCGATGCGGCGCAGGTCGGCGAGTTGAAAACGACGTTGCTGCGAGCTCTTGCGGAAGAACGGTTGCAGAAGCAAAACGTCGACCGGCTGGCTGATACGCGCGGTGCTGTTCCTGGTTCGCGAATTCTGGATGCGAGAGCCGCCTTGGCCAAGGCCCAGGCGGACGTGTTGGCCGCCGACCAGTCGTTGCGAAATTTAGGGTTGCCTGTCGATATCGATTCGCTGAACGGGTTGAGCGAACAAGAGGTGCTCGACCGACTGCGGCTAGTGGGGATTCCCGATGACGTCCGTCGGCAGATCGACTCGCCAGCGATCACGTCAAACTTGCTACCGATTCGCTCGCCGATCGACGGCACGGTGACCGAGCGAAATGTCGCTCCCGGCGAAGTCGTCGATCCGGCACGGATCCTGTTCGATGTCGCCGACATTCGCCAAATGTGGTTGACGTTGAACCTGCCGCTGGAAAACCTCAATCAACTGGCCGTCGGTCAGAAAGTTCATTTCCACGCTGATGGGAGCCGGGAGAAGATTGAAGGAACTCTCGATTGGATTTCGACGTCGGCCGATCGGATGACGCGTTTGGTGCAGGTCCGCGCGGTGCTTCGCAATCCCGACGGACGCCTTCGCAATGAGACGTTCGGCACCGGCGAAGTGATTCTGCGCGAAGAGTCCGACTCTATCGTGATTCCCACGGGGGCGTCGCACTGGGAAGGTTGCTGCCAAGTTGTTTTCGTGCGTGACAAGCATTACTTCGATAGCCCCGACAGTTTCAAAGTCTTTCACGTCCGTTCGGTACGCCTGGGTGCCACGAACGGCGAATTTACGGAGGTCATCTCTGGCGTCCTGCCCGGCGAAGTGATCGCGACCGACGGTAGCGACGTGCTACGGGCTCAGCTTCTTAAAAACAACTTAGGCGCAGGCTGTGACTGCGTCGCCGAATAGGGAGAGCACGGATGCTTAATTGGCTGATCGACTTTTCGCTCAAGCACCGCGCGTTGGTGATTCTGGCGGCGTTGTTGTTTGCGGTCGTTGGTGGATTCTCGCTGCGTCAACTCGATATTGACGCGTTCCCCGACACCACTCCGGTGCAAATCCAAATCAATACGGTCGCGCCGTCGCTGGCCTCCGAGGAGATCGAACGGCAGATCACCTTTCCCGTTGAGCAAGCGATCAGTGGGCTGCCAGGGTTGAACCAGTTGCGTTCAATTTCCAAGTTCGGACTGTCACAAGTCGTTGTAATTTTCGACGATGGAATCGACATCTACTTTGCACGGCAACTGATCAACGAACGTCTCTCGACTGTTGAATTACCCGATGGTATCCAGCGTCCCCAAATGGGGCCGGTCTCGACGGGTTTGGGTGAAGTCTTTCACTACGTCTTGATCATGGACGGCGTGGACTTCTCAAAAACCTCCAAGCAAGAACGAATCAATCGGATGACCGAGTTGCGGACGATCCATGATTGGGTTGTCAAACCGCAACTGCGATCGGTTCGCGGCGTGGCCGAGGTCAACAGTTGGGGCGGCTACGAAAAACAGTACCAGGTTCGCCTCGACCCCGAACGCTTGTTCAAATACGGATTGACGTTTGAGGAAGTCGCGGGCGCACTCGAATCGAACAACGAAAACGTCGGCGGCGGCACGGTCACCGACGGCAGCGAAATGTTGTTGGTTCACGGCGTCGGTCGAACCGTCAACATCGGGGAGATCGAAGACATCGTGATCGCCGCCGTCGATGGTGTGCCGGTGCGGGTCAGAGACGTGGCCGACGTAGAGATCGGACACGAGATTCGTCGTGGTGCCGTGACGGCCAACGGACGTGGCGAAGCCGTGTTGGGTTTGGGCTTCATGCTGATGGGTGAGAATAGCAACGACGTGACTTGGTCGATCAAAGAAAAGATCGCCAGCATTCAGGAAACGTTGCCAGCGGGCGTGAAAATCCAAACGGTCTACGACCGCACGGAACTGATTGACCACGTCATTCACACGGTCCAAAAGAATCTTTTCGAGGGCGGGCTGCTTGTGGTCGCGGTGTTGTTCATCTTTCTGGGCAATCTGCGAGCCGGGCTGATCGTTGCTTTAGCGATTCCGCTTTCGATGCTATTTGCATTTTCGGGAATGTTGAAGTTCGGCATCGCCGCCAGCCTGCTGAGCCTCGGTGCGATCGACTTCGGCTTGGTCGTCGATAGCTCGGTCGTGATGATCGAAAATTGCGTGCGTCACCTAGCGCATGACAAACACGGTAAAAGTCGACTCGAGATCATTCGCGACGCGGCCGTTGAGGTTCGCAAACCGACGATGTTTGGCGAGCTGATCATCATGATCGTCTACCTGCCAATCCTGACGCTTGAGGGAGTCGAAGGAAAACTGTTTCGCCCGATGGCGTTGACGGTGATCATGGCACTCGCCGGTTCGATGGTGTTGTCACTGACGCTGATGCCGGTCTTGGCCAGTCTGTTTCTACCCAAGAACATTCAAGAGAAAGAACCGCTGCTGATTCGAGTTCTCAAACGACTCTACGCCCCGGTGCTGCGATTTACGATGCACCACAAGACGTTTGTCATCGGGTCGGCATTGTTGCTTCTGGTCAGTGTCTTTGGACTGGTCGCGCCCAACCTTGGCAGTGAATTTGTTCCGCGATTGTCCGAAGGTGCGATTACGATCAACGTGGTCCGATTGGCGGGCACGACGCTGGAGGAATCGATTCGCTACAACACGCAAATGGAGCAAGTGTTGTTGGAAAACTTTCCCGACGAGATCGCACAAGTTTGGAGTCGTATCGGAACGGCCGAAGTCGCTACTGATCCGATGGGAACTGAGTTGACGGACTTGTTCATCACGCTTCATCCGCGAGAACAATGGACACGAGCCGAAACACAGGAAGAACTGACGGTCATGGTTCAGGAGGAATTGCGGGATTTACCAGGCCCGCGGCTCGCGATGTCCCAGCCGATCGAGATGCGAATGAACGAGATGATCTCGGGGGTTCGCAGCGACGTTGCCGCCATCCTGTACGGTGACGACCTCGACTTGATGGTTGAAAAAGCCAGCGAGATCGAGCGGGCGCTCAACTCCATTCCCGGCTCCGAAGACGTCAAGGTCGAGCAGGTCTCCGGCCAACCGTTGCTGCAAATTCGTATCAAACAAGATGAGATTGCACGCTATGGAATCGCCGCCAGCACAGTCATGAATCTGGTGCGTTCACTCGGCACTCATAACGTCGGCGAGGTCTACGAAGGCCAGTTGCGATTCCCGCTGATCATTCGTCTTCCGGAAAAGGCGCGAGCTGATCCAGAGGCGATCAAACAAATCCTGGTCGCGACGCCTTCTGGCCAGCGAATCCCGTTGGAACGACTGGCGACGATCGAGAAAGTTGATGGCCCCAATACGATCAAACGCGATTGGTATCAGCGACGGATCACGATCGAATCGAACGTGCGTGGCCGCGACTTGGGCAGCTTCGTTGCGGAGGCCCAACGAGTCATTGCCGAAAAGGTTCCATTGCCGCCGGGCCGTTATCGCGTTGAGTGGGGCGGGCAATTTGAAAACTTAGAGCGTGCTCAACTGCGGCTGATGATCGTCGTGCCGATCGCGCTGCTGATGATTCTGTCGTTGCTGTACATGACCTATCGAAACTGGATCGACTCGCTGCGAGTCTTTACCGGTGTCCCGTTTGCGTGGATTGGCGGGATTCTGGCGTTGTGGATTCGCGACATGCCATTTTCGATTTCCGCAGCAGTCGGCTTCATTGCGTTGTCTGGCGTCGCGGTGCTCGATGACATGCTGCTTGTGTCAACGATTCGACAACTGCGGCGAAAAGGCCGCTCACTTGACGAAGCCGTCGAAGAAGCCGCGATGACGCGATTGCGTCCGATCTTGATGACGACGCTCGTGGCCAGCCTCGGTTTCGTGCCGATGGCATTCAGCACGGGCATGGGCGCGGAAGTCCAACGACCACTGGCGACGGTGGTCATCGGCGGTGTGTGCAGTGCGATGGTGATGAGTTTGCTCGTGCTACGAGTGCTCTACGTCGTGTTCAACAAGCCGATCGAGAAGTTTGACGGAGACGGTGGCGATGATGACGGTCATCATCGCGAACCCGATGAACCCACCGATCCTGAGATCGAGCACAAGGCCGGTTCGAGGCGAATGCCCCAGCCCGATCGCGTGCCGGAACCAGCGACGGTTTAGTTACCCCCCCCTTTGTTCGGCTTTGCCGAAGGAGATTAGAGATGACGATGAGTTGGATTTTTGTGACGCGTGCAACCGCGTTGTCGATGTTGGTCGGCGCACTGGTGCTGGCCGGATGCGGCAACAGCGAAACGGCCTCCGACGGGACCGCCGATTCGGTTGCGGCAACCAACGTCGATCACAGCCACGGTGGATGGTGGTGTGTTGAACATGGTGTGCCCGAGGAGGAGTGTGCGCTCTGCGACAAATCGCTGGTGTCGAAGTTCAAGGATGACGGAGATTGGTGCGATGAGCACGACCGACCGGAATCACACTGCTTCATTTGCAGCCCCAAACGATTCGACAAGTTCGCATCACGATACGAAGCCAAAACGGGTCACAAGCCACCGCAACCGGAGGAATAGAACAGTCCTTAGCGGAAGCCGCCAAGGTTTTTGGCTTAATCAAAAGTTTGCCGCGTTTGCCGAAAGACTTTACGTCGTTGGCTACGCAACTTTTCGCCCTCCCATCTGAAGGAGATCACCTTGTGACGTTCACGAACGCCGAAAGGCCCGATCATTTCAATATCTAAGTTTGTTTACTGAAAGGAATCTGAAAATGTTCCGTACCTCCCTATGTCTCGCTCTGACGTTCGCTCTTGCCGTTTGCATGACCGCCCCAAGCCGGGCTGCGACGACGATCAACACTGCCACATCGACCGCGAAAACGACCATCACCTTGAAGGTTCTCACTTGCGAGAGCTGTGCCAAGAAGGTGGCCACCAAGTTGACGGAAGTTCCTGGCGTCGGCGGCGTCAAGACGGATGTCAAGACGGATGTCAAGTCCAAGACCGCGATCGTGGTCCCCAAGGGTGACGCGATCCTTTCGCCTCTCAAATTGTGGGAAGCGATCGAAAAAGCTGGCAAGGAACCGGTGAAGCTCGAAGGCCCGAGCGGAACGTTCACGTCCAAACCGAAGCAATAGTATTTCGGTCGACTGAAATTGCGGGGCCGCTGGTGCTGGAATCCCACTCAGCACGAGCGGCCTTTCTTAATACAAAACAACAGAAAAGCATGAGCGACGAAACCAAGACAGACGGAATCTCCAGCGAAGACAAATCCGAACGACGAACGCTGACATGGGTGTTGTTGATCAACTTCTCCCAAGCGTTGCTCGCCGGAATTGTTGGCTTCATCGCACAATCCACAGGTCTGTTGGGGGCAGGTTTAGATAACCTCGGTGATTCGTTTGTCTACTTCGCGAGCCTGTATGCGGTCGGTCGATCCGTGACGGCAAAATCGCGGGTCGCCAAATTGTCGGGCGTCTTGTTGGTGGCGATGGCCATCGGCTTGGTGAGTGACGTCATCCGGCGGTTCGTTTCCGGTTCTGATCCCGTCGGCTGGGCAATGATCGTCGTGGCAATCATCAACGCGGCAACAAATGTGGTCTGCCTGCGATTGCTGCGATCTCGTCGCGAGGAAGGCGTGCATTTGCAGGCGTCCTGGATATTCACCACCAATGACATGATTGCCAACTTGGGCATCGTGCTCTCGGGGATTGCCGTCATTTTCTTCCAGTCACAAATTCCCGATCTGGTAATCGGAGTGCTCGTCGCTGGAATTGTCGTCAAAGGCGGCTTTGAAATATTGTCGAGTGCCAAGGAAGCGAAAAAGAGCGACCGTGCGAATTCCGGAGGCGAAACATGAGCCGACCAACACCATTCGTAGCGGAAGCCGCCAAGGCTTTCGACGCCGCGTCTCAATACCGAAACACTTGGTGTGTTCCGCTACGTATCACGTCTGCGTTTCTCTTTCTCGCCGCATTCATTTCAGGATGTCAACGACCGACTCCACAAACGGATGCGAATGCTGGCGACCATTCATCAGCAATCCAACTCACCGACGACAACTTTCAAAGCGAAGTGATCGAGAGCGACCTGCCGGTCTTGGTCGACATGTGGGCTCCATGGTGTGGGCCGTGTATCGAAATGAAACCCACGATTGAAGAGTTCGCCGCAGAGATCAAGGGTACTGCGAAAGTTGGTGCGCTGAATGTCGATGAGAATCCGTTCGTAACCGAGAAATATGAGATCGACAAATACCCGACGTTGATCCTTTTTGAGGGCGGGGTGGAAGTGAAACGCGTTTATGGAAAGAAGACGCTTGAACAGCTTCGCGTCATTCTCAGTGACTAGACAAACGAAATCAACAATGCCAAATAGATATGGGAGGAAAACAAAAAATGACTCGAATACCGAAACATGGCGGACTGGACCATTCGCTATCGCTTTTGAGCGACCCCTATCGGTATATCACCAAAACCTGCGATCGACTGGAAACCGATGTGTTCCACACCCGGTTGCTGTTGCAGAAAGTCATCTGCATGAGAGGCAAGGAAGCGGCGAAGTTGTTCTATGACACCAGCCGTTTCTCGCGTGAGGGCGTCTCTCCATCGCATATTGCTAAGACGTTGTTCGGCCAAGGCGGAGTGCAGGGTTTGGATGACGAGGCACACCTGCATCGTAAAGCCATGTTCATGTCGATCGTTCGGCACGAGCGAGTCGACAAATTGGCCGCAACCTTTCGCGACGTGTTTCAGCAGCGACTGGTTCAATGGACCAAGATGAACTCTGTTCTGCTGTATCGGCAGGTTCAAGAGATAATCACGATTGCCGTTTGTCGGTGGGCGGGAGTCCCGCTGCCGGACGGGGACGTAGATCGACGCACGACGCAGCTTGCGTCGCTTTTCGACTACGCGGCCAACATCGGTCCCAAGCATTGGTACGCCAGAATCGCACGCAAGCAGACCAACGCGTGGCTGGGCGAGCTGATCGAGCAAGTCCGTCGCGCCGACTATCAGCCGCCAAAGAACTCCGCCGCTGAAATCATCGCACTCCATCGCGAGCTTGACGGCAATCAACTTTCGACGCATGTTGCCGCCGTTGAACTGAACAACGTGATTCGTCCGACGATCGCCGTGTCGGCCTTCATTGTCCAGTCCGCTCACGCCTTGCACCAGCATCCGGAATACCGTCAGCGAATTGCCGACGGTGAAGACGGGCTTTTGCAGTGCTTTGCCCAAGAGGTTCGCCGGTTCTATCCGTTCTTTCCATTCGCCGGCGCGAAGACTCGCGAGTCGTTCGTGTGTAATGGCTACCGATTTCCGGCAGGCCAGAAGGTGCTGCTGGATTTGTATGGCACGGATCATGATCCAAGGATTTGGGAGTTGCCGGACAAATTTGATCCAGACCGGTTCAAGAACTGGCAACGCTGTCCGTTCAGCCTGATCCCACAGGGCGGCGGAGACTACGCCACCAACCATCGCTGCCCCGGCGAACCGATCGCAATCGAACTGATGAAAGTGGCCTTGGATTTGCTAGTCAACTACTGCCAGTACGAAGTTCCCGAACAGGAGCTGGCGATCGACATGCGACGGATGCCCGCTATCCCTGCCAGTGGCTTCACGATCATGAAATTGAATTTGGCAAATGGCGGAAAGGCATCGGCGTGACAGATGATTCAAACAGGAAGCAAGGTATTCGACGTGGGATGTACGTCGAGGTCGCCAGTCTGGCCTACAACATTGCCGAGGTTGCCATCTCGATGACCGCCGCATTCATGACCGGCAGTTCCGCGCTGATCAGTTGGGGCGTGGACAGCATCGTTGAAGGAAACTTGGCGGCGTTCATGATCTGGCGGCTCGGTGGTGAGGTGCAGGGTATTTCCGAACGCCAAGTCTTGAAACGCAAAAAAGATCGCTCTGTCGGTGCTTTCCGCTGCGTTCACGATCGCAGTGTTGTTCATCTGCTATGAAGCGATCAGCAAGTTCATCAGTGGTGAAAAATCGGACACGTCATGGTGGGGCATTGGCATCTTGTTGGTGTCGTTGTTTGTCAATCCGTTGTTGGCATGGGGCAAGTATCACTACGGCAAGAAATCGGGTTCGCCGACGCTGAAGTACGACGCGATTGACACGATGATCTGCGAGTACCAAACGATCGTCGTGCTCGTTGGTATCGGCTTGGTTCAGTGGCAAGGTTGGTGGTGGGCCGACCCAGTGGCTGCCTTGTTGATCGTGCCGTATGGTGCGTGGGAGGCGTTTGAGGCGGGACGCGATGCTTGGAAGGTTGACCCATCAAACGCTGAAACGGAAGAGAAAAACGAATGAACCAATCAGAAGACCAACGATTACGCCTTCGTATTCACGGGATGGACTGTGCCGAAGAAGTTTCGATCTTGAAGCGGGAATTGGTTCCGCTGGTCGGTAGCGATGATCGGCTTGGATTTGACCTGCTTAACGGCAAGTTGACGGTGAATCTTGACGGTGCCGATGTGACGCAGGGTGACGTGCTGGCCGTAATCGAGCGAACCGGATTGCGTGCTGAGGTCTGGGACGATGCCCCGGACCGCGACGGTGAATTGACGTTTTGGCAACGCAACCAACGCACAGTCATGACGACAATCAGTGGCGTGGCAGGCGGAATCGGTTTGGCATTGCAGTTGTCGCTAGGCGAAGCGGACGAAAGCCTCCCAGTGATTGCGATCAGCTTCTATCTGATCAGCATCGCGACCGGTTTACTGTTGGTGCTTCCCAAGGCGTGGCATTCGCTGGTTGCGCTTCGGCCGGACTTGAATTTATTGATGTCCGTCGCAGTTGTCGGGGCGATTGCGATCGGTGAATGGTTTGAGGGGGCTGCGGTCGCGTTTCTGTTTTCGGTTTCACTGTTGCTTGAATCATCGAGCGTTGGCCGTGCGCGGCGTGCGATTGCTTCGCTGATGGACTTGTCACCGCCCACGGCTCACCTTCGAGACGAAGACGGGAAGATCAGTGACGTGGCTCCGGCGGACGTGCCGGTTGGCTTCACGGTCGTCGTGCGTCCCGGCGAAAAGATTCCGCTTGATGGTCGAGTTCTCGTTGGCATCAGCGGCGTGAATCAGGCTCCGATCACCGGAGAAAGCGTTCCCGTTGAAAAGGAACCCGGTGACGAAGTGTTTGCCGGAACGATCAATGGTGACGGTTTACTTGAAATCGAAACGACGAAAGCCGCTGACGATACAACGCTGGCTCGGATCATCAAGATGGTGGGCGATGCCGGTTCCAAGCGTGCTCCATTGGAAAAGTGGGTCGAGAAGTTCGCGGCGGTGTATACGCCTGTGGTGATGATTGTCGCGTTGCTGATGCTGGTGATCCCGCCGTTGGCTTTCGGTGGTGATTGGTCCGTATGGCTTTACCGTTCGCTTGTGTTGCTGGTCATCGCGTGCCCGTGTGCTCTCGTGATTTCAACCCCCGTGAGTGTGGTGGCTGCCTTGGCGGCTGCTGCCCGAAATGGGGTTCTGATCAAAGGTGGCGTGTTCATCGAGTTGCCCGCTCAACTGAAGGCGATTGCGATGGACAAGACCGGTACGCTCACACAGGGAGCGCCTGCCGTGGTGGATGTTGTGCCGATGAACGGTCACAACGAAGCCGAACTTCTGATGCGAGCCGGTGCACTCGAACTCAACAGCAACCATCCTCTGGCACGTGCGATCGTTGACGAAGCGAAACGCAGGGATATTGAACTGGTCGCTGCCGATAACTTTGAAACGATTCAAGGTAAGGGAGCGTCAGGACATATCAATGGCAAGCCTTTTTGGCTGGGGTCGCATCGCTACTTGGAACAACGCGGCCAAGAAACGCCTGAGGTTCACGAACAACTTGAGTCGATGCAGGAAGCGGGGCGAACCGTAGTGGTTGTTGGCAATGATGAACATGTTTGCGGTTTCATAACGCTGGCGGACGCAATTCGTGAAGAAACCCGCGACGCGATTCGCGAGTTGCACGCAGCCGGGGTTGAGAAACTGGTGATGCTGACCGGCGACAACGAAGGCACCGCCAAAGCGATTGCAGCGGAAGCAGGAATTGACGAAGTCCACGCCGAGCTACTACCCGAAGACAAAGTCAAAGCCGTCGAACGCTTAGTCGAACAGCACGAATACGTCGCCATGATTGGCGACGGCGTCAACGATGCTCCAGCACTGGCGCGTGCGTCGTTGGGACTGGCAATGGGAGCCGCGGGTAGTGATGCAGCCATCGAAACGGCCGACATTGCTTTGATGTCGGACGACCTCTCCAAGCTGCCGTGGCTAGTTCACCATTCGCGTCGCACGCTTCGGATCATCCGCCAGAACATCGGTTTTTCACTGGCGGTGAAGGCGGTGTTTGTCATTCTGACCTTCGTAGGGTTTGCCAGTCTTTGGGCCGCAATCGCTGCCGATATGGGAGCGTCGTTATTGGTAATCGGTAATGGACTACGTTTACTGAGAGCTTGAGAATCCGCCGGTTCGCGCACATGCCTGGTTCTCCGCGCGTGCTGCCTCGCTACTCCGGTCTAGTCGCTCGTAGCCCCACCGCCCTTGGTTATCTGCCCGCGGAGAGCCGGGAAGCCAGCGAGCTGAACTGGGGATCGCTACAAAGGTGGTCCGTAAGCTTGACAATCTCACGAGACGGTGTGCCGTGCTCATGCAGAGCCGAAAGGGCTGCCGCACGAACGATGGGATTTGAGTCGTTGATTGATAGGATTTCGAGCTGTTGGGTAGTCGGCTGAGTCAACCGCTTCGATTTACCGAGCGACATTGCCGCTTCAGCTCGCATCGTTGGATCGCCGGAATTCAGCGCGCGCAACGCTGCATCGTTTGCTCCGGGCGGCATCGGGTGAACTGCACCACTTAGGCGATCGATTTCCGCGACCAGTTCATCAGCAGTAACGACGTGTTCTTTATGATTGGAATTGCACCCCACCAGCGAGCTCGGTGCGCCCAATATCACGAGACAGAGGAAGCGAGTTGATTGTTTGAGGAACATCTTTATTGGACTGTTATCGTTATGTTTTTCCGTCTTTGCGCCAACGCAGCGGCAGACATCGCAGTCAGCAACACGCTTCCGCCAACGAAGATCACGCCACTTGTGGCCGACTCACGCAGCCACGGTTCGCTCATCATCCCCGTTGCTGATGCGATTTCGATTCCCGTCCATGTGACCACAGCACCACTGACGCTGTAGCGAAGCATTCTTGCGGGCGTCGTTTGTGAAACGCTCTTCCAGATCATGTAGGGCGTTGCGATTGCAATTGCCACCAGCGTCATTAGCAGAGCGACGTGGCTCAAGAATCCAAGTGACGGATCTGCCATCCACAGCACTGCCACGTAACAAACCCAGACCGTCATGAAAAACTGGATCATGGTGCGAGGTGCGTAATTGTCGATTCGCCCGGATGGACTCGCACTGTTGGAGATTGGCAGGCGTCTACGAAACCACTGAAAGACCACACACCGATTCGAATCGTGAAACGTAAGTCCGATGAGAATCGGCAATAGAAATATGCACGACAACTGGATCAGCGCACCAGACCCGTGGACACCTGCCGTCCGACCGCTGACCACATCGATCGCCGCCGCGAGGCCTAGACGCCGCGACGCCAAGTCCAACCCGATTTCAACATTACCGATCCACAGCGCGTGCCCGGCAAGCAATCCGACCAGCGACTGAATTCCTGTATCACTCACCCATCGGCATGACCATACGGAAATCGCAGCAAGCAGCGTAAAACCAATTCCGACCCCAAACCAGAAAGGCGAAAAAGGCAAAACGGTTGGTTGGTCGGTTGACAAACTCCCTGTCGCGTTGGATCTGACACGATCGACCGATTCCTTCAAAGAACCATGGCCTATCCAAGCAATGTCGTGTCCAGACCCTCGATAGATTGCGCTCGATACGTTCCGATCAACGGTGCGAAGTGCGACGTACACCCAATGGCCAGCCGCGCTGAGAATCAAGCACATCGTCCAAAACACGATTGCTCGTGACCAACGTGCCGTGAACTGTGGAGCTAGCTCCGACTTTGGCCGCTCCTTTGAGTCGCGCCCAAATTCCTTGGGCGGCTCGTTATCTTGCTCGATCGAGTCGACCGCTGCGTCGGCCGCTTCGGATACGGTTGGCATACTGGATTCTGCTCCGCTGGTCAGTTGTTACTCAAAGTCGGCAATCACTTCGTGACCGCCACGCGTGCTAAGCGAGCGCCATAGATCCAAATCGATCGATTCGGTCACCATTCGCACGCTACCATCGCAGAGAAGCACGTTGACTCCGCCCGTATGACGGCTGCGCGCTGCGATCCAACCTGGTGAGAAGCTGAAATGCACCATGCAGTCCGGAACGTCACTGTTGGGTGGCAGGTATGCGTTAAAAAAGCCGCTCAAATGACTCGATGGCGCCCATGCGTTTCCTCTCGTTACGCCGAAAGATGTCGCTCCAGCACAGGCAGAATCGGAAAGCGTTGGCGATACCCAGGGCATCAGTGCGGACCAATAGTCTTCTGTGTGAACGGGCCGAGTTGATGTCACAAACCCGTCTGGACCAGCACCGCCTGGACCGATGATCGATTCGGATATTGCCAACGTATTGGAAAGGCCGTCGGTGATATCCCGAGTCTTCGTAAACGAGTTGGCATAAAAGACTCCGTCCGCCTCTTTGTCACTCCCCGCCGCAGTCTTAGGGCTCACCAAACCGCTGCCCAAACAGGCGACATAGTTTTCGGGTGCATACCTGTCGTCGAGCACTGTCTCCAGATCGCTCGGGCAAAGCAAGGCAGGAATGGACTTGTCCACAAGATCAACGTGCTCGTCCAGAATTGGAAAGGTCGGAGGCGCGCCGAGAAGTGGCATGTCGAGACGTAGATTTCCGTAGAGTCCTGTTTGCTCCAGGTAGGGCAACAGATTTGCAACAGCGCCCCAGCCCCAGTGGCCTTCCGACCATGTGGGCTGCTGATCCCATCTCTTGCGGATGACGCCAGCGGGGAAGTGTTTTTTGGCACTTTCGTGATTGTGCATGGCCAAGCCTAGCTGCTTGAGCTTGTTCTGGCACTGCATTCGTCGCGCGGCTTCGCGCGCCGCCTGCACGGAGGGAAGCAATAGGCCAACCAAGATCCCAATGATCGCGATCACGACCAGCAACTCCACAAGCGTAAATCCGCCTTGATGGGTGCATCGGCGGAACGCAGTTTCTCGGCGGCGGCTGTCATTCACAACGCGTACTCCGGCATCACGAGACCAAGGAATGAAAAACTTTAGCCTAAGCTACAAAACTTAGCCGTTGCTACACTTGGCCGGAATTTAGCGTAGGCTAACATCAGCGTCAACAGGAAGCATCGCGAAAATTGGAAGTCAGAACGCAACGGCGATGAAGCCCACCTTTGAGAGTTCGCAATTTGCGATATAATTCTCAACGATTCGCTTGAGGCAGAGAATACGCCCTAAAGAAATGAGGACGACTACTTGTCGGAGACGAAACACCAGCGGACGAGGGATGACCATGCGACAGAAGTTGCAGAAGACTATGTGGAGGCGATTGCTGATTTAGCGGACGCGCGGGGTGCATGCCGAGCGACCGATTTGGCGCAGCATTTCGCGGTCACGCAAGCAACGGTAAGCAATACGGTCTCACGCCTAAAACGAGATGGCTTGGTCATGACCGAGCCCTACCAGCCGATCTTCTTGACGCCAGCAGGTCAACGCTTGGCAACCAAATCGCGCCGCCGCCACCAGATCGTGGAACAGTTTCTCCGCAAGTTGGGCGTCAGCGAGAAGTCTGCGGCAGTCGACAGCGAAGGAATCGAACACCACGTGGGCAAGGAAACCTTGGCTGCGATGAAGGCCGTGCTGGAAAGCGGCTGGCCCAAAGAGCAGTAAGGGCCGGTTCAACGGCCTTGCGTGTGTATGCCATGCTATTCCCGCAAGCTGGGGAAACTCAATGCTTCGACAGATCGTTTCAAGGCCGCTCAATGACGCGGATACTGCGCGCGGTGCGAATCATATCCGTATCGGTATCGCTCCGGATCAGAGCTCTGGTGGTCGTCGTGATGTGGGTCAACGTGGTATCGATCGTGAATGTCCCGATGTACACGACGATGAAGTGTAGTGTGGCCCCGCGGATCCGCCTTATCAATCATGTGCTCCAACAATCGGATCGAGGCCAACACGTCGCTGATCGCGTCACGCGAATGCTCGATGCCGACGAAATCACGAGTCCGCACACCAATTCTCGCTTGGCGGATAAATAGCTCTTCAATGTGCTGCGTCGCGTCTTTGACATCATGAATGTCGTGCACGATGTGCGGCAAGTCGATGTTTTCCCAATGCTTATTGTGGGCAAGATCGTGCATGTGCTCGACAGATTTCTCGAGACTTTCCAGGTCTTCGTCTAAGTGTCGAGACACCTCGTAGCCTTCCAGATGCTCGTGAAATTCGTCATGGAGAACTTTGACAGCGTTTTCAAGGCGGGCAAGCTGTCCGTCAATCACATCAGTGTCGACTGGTAGATAGTCGTCAATTCGGAAAACGGTTCGGACGACTTCTCTGGAGACGTCTCGCATGTGAGCAATGCCCCGCCTCTCATCGCTGGTTCGTACCCAGCTTTCTGCAAGCGCAACCGTCCGCTCAATCTGCCAGGAAAGCTGCAACAGTTCGTTGGCATCGGCGCGCAGACGTTTTATAGTGGCTTCGGCGCTGGGAGCGTCTTGCGCGAACGCGTGCAACTCCTTCGCGATTTCCTCCAAACGCGTCACATCGGAATCTAGCTTCTCAGCATGACGGACTCGTTCAAAATGATGATGGAACTCGTCGTGAAGCTCCTCTGTGTATCCGATCAATCTATTTGCCAACTCGTCGATATTGCGCAGGTCGCGATTCGATAGACTTTGAGCGTAGGACTCTGTCGATGCGGACGCACAAACAACAATTGTGAGCACTGCGATGAAGCAACGTTTGAAATCGTAGCTCATGTTCATGTTTCTCTCGATTTGCACAGGCTTATTCGGAAGGGAGATTCTGGTGCAATCGTCGTGCGGTTCTGTCGCAGGTCGCAATGAACGTCTTCAAAGCGTAAACTGTCGTTGCCCAAAGCAAAGCCGATAAGACCTTTTACATCTGGTGTATTGAAAAATGAGTTTCTTCGCCCATCTCACGCACACCGAGCTTCCCTTCGGAATGGTGTATTTTTGTTGCGGAATCGCCGTCGGAGTTGCTTTGCAGCTCTGTTGGACTCGAGTCACGCAGGAGCGCCAAGAGCAATAACACCGGCTGCATCCCCGCCAACGAGTCGCTGACGGAGACACTCCGGTACCCGTCGACTAGTGATGCCAATGACCGCTTCGATGCACGTCGAAGTGTCCTCGTTGCACGTGGAAGTGGCGACCATGAGGGATGACTTGTGGCCGGTGATAATCAAGATGGGTTGTGTCGTGGTAAACCGGCTGACGGTAACCGTAACTTGGACGATAGGATTGGTAGCCCTGCCCCAAATAGGAACGGGTAGTCGGCCGGTAGACTTGGCCGTAACCGGCATGTCCGACACCCGGTCCCAATCCGTATCCGCATTGAGCATTGGCTTCGCCACTGAGGGCAAATGTGACGGCAACCCCGAGGATGATGGCAGGCAACAGCATTTTCTTTTTCAACATGGCTTAACTCCATTCGAGTGGGAGAACCGTCTCGGTCGAGCGGCTGGAAGGAAACTGCCTGTGAAACACGCATGGGCTGTGCCAAATGCGTTTTTGCAGTGTTTTCGGCGGTAAGCTCACGATAGCGCCATCAATGCGAGCACAGCCGTGTGTTCCAAAGGATCACGCGGCGGCGCCGGCATTCGATCACACGCACGCGTAAGACTTTTCCCCGAAGCTTTTTCTCTTAGGTGCAGCAACGACGATTCAGTGGGCGAATGACGTGGGATTTACGTTGGGGGACCCAGGCCCACTCATTCTTCTCGGCCGGTTGGCACAGACCATGCAACCAAAGTCCAGCCTCAGCATTGCATGCGACGTCTTTGAGTTATCGCGATCATCGAATGAGTTTGACCGCATCCTGCGAGCTGCCAACAATCCACCGTCTTACCTTCGGAGAATCAAATCACGTGTTTGCTCGCACCATCTATTGCCTGACGATCGTCGCGTTTAACACGCACGTTTTTCTTGGATGTTGTTTGCATCACCATCACTCCGATGCGTCCGCAATGTGTTCCCATCATTCTTGCGGTGATGGAGCTTCGTTCATCGATCAAATGCGTCGTCTTGGTGTTGATGTTCGTGTCGACAAGCACAACGGGCACTCGGACATCAAATTTCGAGCACCCATTTGGCGTGATGTCCATCTGGCCAGTCACGACGATGCGGACAAGCTGGTGGCCTGGCTCAAACAGAGCGGTTTTGAAGTGCGGCACGACCACTGAGTCGAGTATAAGAATTGATTCCGAGGCCACCGCAGTCGTGGCCTCGGTTGGTGACCGAATCAAGTTTCTTACCAGTGGAGAGTAGCGATGTTGATTCAATTTTTAGCGATTGAACTCATGAGCAGTTTTGTGGCGGCCACATGACAACACGCCGGTAATCGGCAATGGCATGGGGCTTCTCTGATGATGAACAAGTCCAAGAATGCATTCTTATGCATGACTTCTCCGCTGCTGCGATTGGGGGAGAGCACCAATCCAAACGCGTCATTCTTGGCGAGGTTCGATACCCCAATGAGTGATCGATCCTTTCGCTGTCGAAAACCCTTGATGCCTACTACCGTCGGCAGCCAATACGTCATGTCCCTGCACGACTGCAAATCTTCGGCGCCCAAAAACGATGTCACTGAAAGAGATGGGCTCAACCGAGACTTCGGTCTTGGACTTGACGGCAGTTACTTGCTTGCCACCTGCAAGGTGACGCACGAGTGATCGGCGCCAGGATTCGCTCTTCTCGAATTGACTAACCATCGCCAAAGCCGACTCGGATTTCCCAAAGTTGACTTCAACTGAAAACAAATTCACTTTCTGTGTCGGAACCAGGACCCACCAGATTACGATCGCCGAACCAGAAACGACTACGAACAACGTGCGAAGTGTAAAGCGCATTCGGCGCTTGCGAGCGTTCGAACCGACAGGTTGTCTCATGGCAATAGACTTGGTTTTCACTTGATGCCTCAGGTGTCGCTACGCCATGCGCTCGAATGCGAGCGAAAATTGGCGGGCCTTGCATTCGTCATCGGTTCGAGCTTGTCGGCATGTCAACGCACCGAACGGACACAGTTGGCCATTCGCCTGACGGCGGTTCGGTCGTGGTGCTATTCAACGGTAGGCGGTGGTGGTGAATTGCCCAGTGGAGCCGCGCTTGGCTCGCTACGCTGAGGCGCATAATTTTGGGCGGGAGCACGCTGCGGGGCAAAACCTTGAGGAACACCCTGCTGTGGAACATAGCCTTGCTGTGCGCCCTGCATTGGTGAGTATCCCTGTTGGATGCCGGGTGGAGGCGGAGCTTGCTCTACTCCTCCGCCCGCTGCAGAAGTTGGCTGCGGAGCCTGGCCCGATTCGGAGACTCCAACGTCGTTCATCAAGTGATGCAAAGTGGATTCGGCAATTTCCATTTTCGAGATGAGACCGAGTGTGCCGATTTGGCGGTGATGAATTCTCGTCCAACCTCGAACGTCGTCTTGGATGTGATGAAACAGCCGGTCCGTCCCGAGAAGCTTGGAACGCATCGCTTCGCGGTCATTGTTGTGCTCGGCGGCATGAATGAACTTTGCCACCCCCAGAAGTTCGTAGCCTTCGCGGTACGTTTCTGCGAATCCAGGATTGTGAGAATAGTTGTAGTGGAGGTCGAGCAACATCTCATTCACCAGAGTTTCTAGCCGCCCGGAGAGATCGCTGTACTGAGTAAATCCTCCGAACGGAACGATCGCGGGACGTGCTGCCACATGTTGGCCAGCAGGTGGTGCGTAGTAGTAGTTATTGCCTTGCACATAGTACCGGCCCGTTGAGTAACCACGAATGGTGTTGGGAACGATGTGCGACCAGCTGTTGTGAACGACGTCATGATGTTCTCGGCCGGTTACGTGCCCGTGGCGATCTCGGATGATGTGCTCGTGATGGTCGATGTGCGGCTGGACGATTCCGCCATGACCATGATGATCGTGACCAGAGCCGATTTGGATTCTGAATTGAGCCGAGGCCGTAGTCGTCATTGCGAAAAGGCACGCGGCAAATAAAAGTTGAGATTTCACAGGGAGGCTCCAGAGAACGGTTTGAATTGCTTCCGATGTCGTCGAAACTCGGGAGCCAGGGGAAAGAGGTCAACCATTAGTCTCGGTTGTTTTGACTTGGCGGATGTTAGATTCGATTGAGTTGTGCAAAAACTGGCGTGGATACGTTGGGCTTCTAGGGAAAATGCCATTGGCAAGCCTATTCGCCATGAAAACCGCCCCAGCCAACGAATAGTCGGCTGAGAAAGCTGGCTGAGACGTTTGAACACTCAACACATTTTAGTGATCCCAGTGACCGGTCGGATGCACGTCGTAGTGTCTCGGCTGAACGTGTAAGTGGTTGCCATGCCGAGAGATTTGCGGAGCGTGGTAATCAAGGTGTGTGGTGTTGTGGTAAGTCGGGTGACGCCAACCGAAGCTGGGGTAGTGCGTTTGATGTCCGTGACCCCAATGCGAAGGCGCCACCGGCTGATAGACGTGGCCGCTGTGACCATGACCGTGTCCCCAACCGTGACCAAATTGCGCTTTTGCTTCAGCGCCCAAGGCGAATGTGAGAGCGGCGACGAGCGCGAGTGCGGGGAGGAGCTTTTTCGTGTTGTACATGAGTGAATCTGTTTTTGTTGCGGGATTTTTCGACTGTTCCAGATCAACGTGATCCGCGAACAAAAGAACGTGCGAAATCTCCGACGAATCCCCTCAACCAATTCCTAAAACTTTCACGCGTGAGTTTTGGCTGATTGCTGACTGCCTTGCGGTGGTCTTTCCAAAAGTCACGTTCGGCTGGCTACAGACAGACTCAGCTCGGCCCGTGATTGAATTGGTGGGAACCGAAAGCGAGGTGCCCCTTGATTCCGATTCGATCGGCGGACGTCTCCAATCACTCGGCGCGCATATTGGAACTGCTGACCCGGTGATGCGTGATTGCGATCAACTCGGAAATCTCTATCAAGGCGATTGGCCTCTACGCCCGTTGGCACGTCAGAATACGTCGAACATCTGCGAGATGATTGCTTCACGCCGCTTGCTAGTTGATTGCATCTCAAATCTGAGGCGGAGGCCCGTCCATTTGGACGGGGGCTTCGCTTCGTTTCGGTAGGCTTGGCGATGAGTTGGGTGAGTTCGGGCGAATGCCGGAGTTGTTGTTCGGCTGCTGCTGAGGCGCTGGCTGGAACCGAGGAGATTGATCCAGGGAAGGTGCGGGGACGTAACTCCGGTCCTGTGGCTGCGACGGAGATGCGTAGGCGCTGCCGAGATTCGAATGGGTGTGACCAGCGTGATTGTGTCCTGAGTGATCATGCCCGTCGTGCGCCGGATCGTTCAAGCCTTGCGTTGGCCCAATGGCGTAATTATTCAGTTGGCTATGCGACGGCACCGGCGCGTATTGCTGACCTATCCCGTTCGCCGCTTGGGGGCAGTAGCCTGAATTCGGGCAGTAGAAATCGCTCTCTGGTGCATCGAGATACTGCTGTTCGCGGTAAACAGGAACTGTGCAAGCAATGGTGGGCGGATGAACTGGGTAGGTCAAATAGTCTGTCGGGTGATAGCCACCGTGGAAGTCGTTGTGACGGCTGTGTCCACCATGATATAATCCGTGGTCGTAGTGAGCGTGGTGCCCATGTTGACCATGTCCATAACCGTAGTGCTGAGCAGATGCCGAGGTCGTCGTCAGAGCGAAGCCGACAACAAGAAGTCCGATAGTAGGGATGATTCGGTTCATTTGGACTGGCTCGCTTGTAAGTTATTAGGGACGGACGACTTCGACCACTTATAGCAAGTGGCGTGCCGCTGGAGACCATTCCCCAGAAAACGCGTGTTTTGCGGCGTTTTCGAAGATTCACGGTGTCTGGTGCGAAGAGCGAGCGATGTCGAACTGACGGCACAATGTGTACACTCTGACGACACTATCCAAGACAAATATTGCACTGAGTTACTCATGGTCAAGGACGATAGATGCCTACGAAACGATTCGGCGTAGCGTCGACGCTGCCGCTGCTTTTGCTGTTTTTCGTTTCCGGGGCAACAACGCTGGTTTACGAAATCTCTTGGACGCGTCAAGCCGGATTGCTGTTCGGGCACACGGTTCTGGCGGGCAGCGTCGTGCTGGCGAGCCTGTTTCTGGGATTGGCGATCGGGTATTCCGTCGGCGGTAGACTTTCGGCGTCGGGAAGTTCGTTGCGGTGGTTTGGCGTTCTCGAGATCGCTGCGGCGGCTTGGGCGATTTGCGTTCCGACGCTGCTGAGTGTGTTGCAGTCGCAAGCTATCGTCGCGTGGATGTCGAGCGAGAGCATGGCATGGCAGTTCGCCAGTCGAGCAAGCATCGGCGTGTTGCTGTTGCTTCCGGCGACGGTGGCACTGGGCGCGACCTTGCCGCTAATGTCGCAGGCACTCGCTCGCGTGTCAGATCACCCTACTCGTAGCGCCGCGATCGGCTATGCGTTCAATACGGCGGGTGCGATGGCGGGAACGTTGGTCTGCACCTATTTGTTGTTGGTCCAAGTGGGAGTTGCTCGGAGCAGCTATGCAGCGGCCGGGGTCGCCGTGTTGGCCGGGGTGATTGCGATCGTGTTGTCGCGCACGCAAATGGCGGAAGTCATCGAGGTTTTGGATCCAGAAAACCCAGCCGAAACTCTTGGCGAGTTCCGCTACGGGGAGGACGACGAAGAGCCTCGCGGAAGGCGAACGAACGTTACGCTCGCGATCGCGGCGATCAGCGGCTTTGCCACCTTGGCACTTGAGATTCTCTACACGCGGTTGTTCTCGTTGGTGTTTCATAACAGCACCTATACGTTCGGAAATGTGGTTGCCGTATTTCTGTTGGCGTTGGCCGTGGGTGCTGCCTTGGTTGCCGCGTTGATGCGTCGCGTCAAGCCCGATGCCATTCTATTTTGGTGCGGGATCGCGGCTACCGTGAGTTGCTGCTTGTGCTTGGCCTTGTTTGTGAACATCACACGATTGCAGTACTTCGTTTCAGGCGAAACCTTTGTTGGTCATTTGCTGCGCGGTTTCATATTGGTGTTTGCCTATGTGATGCTGCCGGTCACGATCTGCGGGATGATCTTTCCGGCAACTTGGCAGGTACTGGCGAGGAGCCATTCGACGGGCCGAGCCGTGGGAACGCTTGCGATGGTCAACGCGGTGGGAGCGGCTTTGGGGTCGCTTGCGGCGAGCTTTGCCATGTTGCCGACGATCGGCCTGTGGGGTGGTTTCCTGGTTGTCGCGGCGTTGTTGCTGTTGATCGCGTTGCTTTCGGGATTTATTGCGCCCGCCCGATTTTCCGGTCATCACGCGACTTTCAGCTACGGGAGGTCGGTTGCGATTGCTTTCGGTGGGCTGTGCGTCGTTGGGGTTGGCTTCGCGTCGTCGTCCTGGTCATTGTTGGGCCGCGACCCTGACGAGGTCTTTTTAACGAGGCGCGAGTCGGCCTATGGTTGGATTGACGTGACTCGCAGCAAAGACAGCGAGGCTTGGTACATTCGCCAGAATTTGCACTATCGCCTCGGTGGCACCGGAGCCGCGGCGACGCGTGAGCGCCGACAAGCTCGGTTGCCAATGTTGTTGCATCCCAATCCGCAACGCGTCCTATTTCTTGGCATGGGCACCGGCGTGACCGCGGCCGGTGCGATCCAGCATCCAGAGACCGAAACGATCGAGATCGTTGAACTGATCGCCGACGTGACTGCCGCCGCCAGAGAACTGGGCCATCGAAACGATCATGTTTTGGAAGACGATCGCGTGCATGTGACAACCGACGATGCCAGGCACTTCCTGTTGGGCACAAGTAAAAAGTTTGACGTGATCGTGTCGGACCTATTCGTGCCCTGGGAAAGTGAGACCGGATACCTTTACACCGAAGTGCATTATGCAGCGGCGGCCAAACGTCTTGAAAAGGGAGGTCTATTCTGTCAGTGGTTGCCGATCTATCAGATGGGCGAGCGCGAATTCACGATGATCGCGGACACCTTTGCAACCGTGTTTCCCGAGACGACATTGTGGTGGGGAAAGATGGACCCGAGCAAACCAATCATCGGGTTGGTCGGTTCGATGCGACCGATCGAGATTGACACCACTGCCCTGGCAAGTCGGCTCGATAGACTTCGTCGCATTCCAGGCGGGAACGATCCGCAGTTGACATCGCTGGACGATCTTCGTTTGGCGTCGATCGGACAGTGGCCTACTGCCGGGAATTCCATGCTCAACCGAGACGAATATCCGCGAGTGGAATTTTGGACACCGCGATCGCTTATGGCTGGCGAGTTGTTGCGGGGAGCGTGGTTGGCCCGTTTCTATGCCAAGGTGCTGACGGACCTGCCACCGGCCTCGGTCAACTCCGGCCCGGAGAAATTTTTTCGCAATCCTGAGCAAATTCGAGGAGGACGCCAAACCCAACGTTTCCTAGTGTTCGGCCAGTGAAACGATCAAGCTGACGCGCTGAGACATCCGAATTAGTATTTACGTAGAATCCGCCTTCAGCTAATCTGTTTGCATGTTTCGACCGGCCCTCACCGTTTTGCTGATCGCCGCTCTGATGGCGTGTCCAATTCGTTGCTTTGCCTGCCAGGTCAGCAGCGGCAATGGTGATGTTTCGCAAACCGCATCGTGCGGATGCTGTTCGCAGGATGGATGCGAGAGTGGCTCGGATGCTTCCGGCCCAATGCCCGCCGGTGAACCAGTGCCCACCGGTGAATGCGATTGCCAAGATTGCTTGTGCGATGGTGCCATCAGTGAGTCGGATGCTCTGCCGCTGGCGGTGAAGACGATTCAGGTCGGTGTCTTGCCGTCAACAATGATTTCACTTGATGCGCCCCGTAGTGTGTCGTCAGCATCTCGCGATTGGGCACCGAAGGTTAGGCCGCGGTACAGATGCGGTAGGGATGCGCGCACAGCGCACCAATCTTGGTTGATTTGAACGGATCACGAACTTGCGTGCCGAGTTGGCTTGAGAGCCTCACTCGCCCGCGACCCTCGTTGTTTCATCCGTCTCTTTAGAATCGTGGTCGGTAGCGGAATTCGCCAAGAATTTCGACGTATCGCGAGTTTCCGTTCATTGCTGAAACCCTTGTCGGTTTCCGCTACGAGATAGCGAATTCCCGTCTGTGGTGGAATGCCTTGGTGGCGTCCGCTACGGGTTCGTGCGCGATGGTCGCGTACGAGTTTTGTTTTTGAGTTTGCCTTTCCAGAAGGAGTCTTGGCATGTTGAGTTTAGTCCGAAACGCGAGCCTGTTGGCCGCTGTCATGACGTTTGCCGCCGTCGCGATGCCGACGAGCGCGTTTAGCGCCGACCGTACAAAATCGAACACCGTGATGACGGTGGGTGAAATGTGCGGCGGCTGCGTGAAGAAAATCACGAAACGCTTTGACGAGGTCGATGATGTCGCCAAAGTTCAGTGTGACATCGAAAAGCAATCCGTAACCCTGATTCCCAAGACGGGAGTCCGGCTCAGCCCCAAGGGGATCTGGGAGATCATGGAGAGCATCGGGAAGACACCGACGAAGATGGTGAGTCCCGAGGGGACGTTTACGTCCAAGCCGAAGAGTTAGTTAGAGGAAATAGAGAATGGAGAATGGGGAATGGAGAAACCTGTTCCTCGTTCTTCATTCTTTGCTCGTCATCAATCTTCAATCACCAATCTGAAATCATCAATCTAATGCTACTTCCCTGGGAATACGGTGTTCGCAACTTGGCTCGGCGGCCGATGCGGACGGCATTGACGCTGCTCGCTTTGGCGACGGTTGTCATGTTGGTCTTTGTCGTTGTCGGGTTCATCCGAGGATTGGAGCAATCATTGACCGTCAGTGGTGATGAGGACGTGGTTTTGGTGTATTCGGTCAACTCCGAAGAGAATATTGAAAACTCGTCGATCGCAGCTCGGACGCCTTCGCTGCTGACGGCGAGTTTGGATGGAGCCGCGAAGCGATTCGGCGTCACAGCTGTTTCGCCTGAGCTTTATCTGGGAACGCGAGTGAAGACGGACGCGGGCGATGGGGGCTTGGGACTCGTTCGCGGCATTACGCTGTCCACTCCGCTGGTCCGCCGCCGTGTCAAACTGGTCGATGGCGACTGGCCCGGCGACGGGGAAGTGATGGTCGGTCGCTTGGCCGCCGCCAAATTGGGCAGCACCGATGCCGCAATGGCCATCGGTCAGATGATTGAATTTGAAGGCCGGCGTTGGAAGATCAGTGGTCGCTTTGCCGCAGGCGGTGCTGCCTATGAGTCGGAGATTTGGTGCAAGTTGGGTGACTTTCAAACAGCTACCAAACGGCAGGATTTGAGTTTGGTTGCGATGCTGCTGACGCCGCAAAGTTCGGCGGCGGAAGTCGAGTTGTTTTGTAAGGAACGCACCGACCTTGAACTGCGAGCGATCCGCGAGACGGACTACTACGCTTCGCTTCAGCAGCACTACAAACCGGTCCGCGTGTTGGCATGGTTCGTAGTCGTGCTGGTTTCAGGAGCAGGGATTTTTGCTGGGTTGAACATGATGTACGGCGCGGTGGCTGGACGAATTCGCGAAATCGCAACCTTGCAAGCGGTTGGATATCGACGTCGGGCGATCTTGATCAGCTTGGTTCAAGAAGGTGTATTGCTGGCGGCTGCCGGATCGTTGCTCTCCGGCGTGGTTGCTTTGACGATGCTCAATGGAATGGCGGTTCGCTTCACCATGGGCGCTTTTACGATTCGTATCGACAGCGTGGCGATCTTGATCGGTTGTGGTGTTGGATTGCTGCTAGGTGTCGTCGGTGCGTTGCCTCCGGCATTGAAGGCGTTGCGAGCGGAGGTCGCAACGAGTTTGAAAGCAGTCTGAGGCGATTGCAGATGTGTTTACAGAAACCCTCTTTGGAGAAATTTGAGATGAAACTTTTGATGTCGTTTGCTGTTGTAGGATTGTCGATTGCGATGATTGGATGCAAGGACGGTGCCACGGTTGCCGATGGGCCGAGCCAAAACCGGTACGACTTGGAGTCCGGCAAGACGCAATACGAGGCCGAGACGGAACCGGCAGGTGCGGTCCCGGTTGGCGAAGCACGTCAGAAAGCCGAAGACGGCAAGGAAATCACCTTGGTCGGTTTGATCGGCGGATCGAGCGAACCGTTTGTCAAAGGCTTGGCGGCATTCACCATCGTTGATGCAAAGGTTCCGTATTGTGCTCCTGACGAAGGCTGTCCGACGCCGTGGGACTACTGTTGCGAGACGGACGCCGTGAAGGAGAACATTGCCACCGTCAAAATCGTCGACGATGCGGGCAAGCCAGTGACTCAGGACGCTCGCGACTTTTTGGAAGTCAAAGAGTTGTCGACCGTCGTCGTCAAGGGCACTGCCAAACGTGACGATCAAGGCAATTTGACCGTCGCTGCCAAAAAGATCTTCGTGAGGAAGGACTAACAATGAATCGTCCTTTGGACCTCAGTCAATTGGCGCTCGATCGCTCGCCGGCGAGTGAATCCTCCCAGGCGGTGAAGCCCCGGCGAAAGCCTTGGGTTTCGCGGTACGTACTCCCGCTAGCGATCCTGCTCGGCTTTCTAGGACTGCTTGTCGCGGCGGCTGGGCGTCAGTTGATGCCACAACCCAGCGTGACGGTCGTGCCGGTGATCGTTAAGCGAGCGGAGGTCCAACAGGCAGGCACCACACTGTTTCAATCACCGGGTTGGATCGAGCCGCGACCGACAGCGATTCGTGTCGCGGCGTTGGCCCCCGGTGTGATTGACGAGCTGTTGGTGGTCGAGGGACAACGTGTCAAGAAAGACCAACCGATCGCAAAGTTGATTGCGATTGATGCCGAACTGGACGTCGAGCAAGCGAAAAATTCACTGGAGATTCGCGAGGGAGAACTGAATCGCGCGATTGCCGAACGCGATGCGGCAAAGGTGCGGATCGAGAATCCTGTTCATCTGGAAGTACCACTGGCCGATGCCCAAAGCACGCTGGCCAAGTCGAAAACGGAACTGGAAAAACTTCCGTTCTTGATCCAAGCCGCCGAAGCGGAGGTGAAGTACGCACACAGCAGCATGGAGGGGAAACGCGAGGCCAAGGATGCGATCGCTTCACGAATCGTGCGACAGGCTGAAAGTGAACATGCGACGGCTCACGCGAATCTACAAGAGCTACACAAGCGACAACCGAATCTGCAATCCGAGGTTGACACGTTGCAGAGGAAGGTCGACGCATTGCAGCGACAGCGAAACTTGCTGATCGAGGAAAACCGTCAGCTCCAGGAAGCGGAGGCGAAGGTGCAGTCGGCGAAGGCGCTCCGAGACGAGGCGAAGCTGCGTGTGCGGCAATCCGAATTGGCGTTGGATCGCAACATTGTCCGCGCGCCGATGGACGGGCGAGTCTTGAAGCTCGTCGCCGCACCGGGAACGCGCGTGATGGGAATGGAAACGACCGCTGGGCAAAGCTCGAACACGGTGATCGAAATGTACGATCCCGAGCGTTTGCAAGTCCGCGCGGACGTGCGATTGGAAGATGTGCCGATGGTCACGCCGGGCCAGCCAGTGGAAATCGAAACGGCTTCTTCAAAGACGCCGATCCAAGGCCGCGTCCTTCAATCGACCAGTTCGGCAAACATTCAAAAGAATACTTTGGAAGTCAAAGTCGAATTGCTTGACCCTCCGCCAACGGTTAGCCCTGAAATGCTGGTCACCGCAACATTTTTGGCTCCCATCGTTGGGAACACCAAGAGCGAGGCGACGGAAACGGAGCGAATGTTCGCACCGGAACATCTGATTCAGTCGGGAGACAGCGGTGCATTCGTCTGGGTTGTCGATGCGGATGAACGAGCCCAACGGCGAACCATTGAAGCGGGTGCATCCAGTGCGGGCGGATTGGTGGAAGTGAAGTCGGGTTTGAAGGTCACCGACAAATTAGTCGCAAGCGGCATGGATGGATTAACGGAAAATAGTCCGGTCAAGGTGACCGGCGACGATCAAACAATGGGAGTAAATTAGATGGCTTTAGTAGAACTGCGTGGCGTTAGCAAGAGTTTCCGTAAAGGTGACGAAACCATCACTCCGCTGGACGATATCGACTTGGATATTGACGCGGGTGACTTTGTGTCGCTGATGGGGCCAAGCGGCACGGGAAAGAGCACGCTTCTGAACTTGGTCAGTGGCATCGACCGCCCGGATTCAGGAACCATCACGGTCGATGGAACGGAAGTGACGAAACTGTCACGCAGCAAACTGGCCGATTGGCGGGCCGCGAACCTCGGCTATATTTTTCAAACGCATAATTTGATTCCTGTTCTGACCGCCTATGAGAACGTTGAATTGCCGACGTTGCTCTTGAATCTTTCGTCAACTCAGCGGCGACAGCGTGTTGAGTTGGCGTTGGAGGCGGTGGGACTGAGCGACCGCGCCGATCACTATCCGCGGCAATTGTCCGGTGGGCAAGAGCAACGAGTCGGCATCGCCAGGGCGATTGTGGCTCATCCAAAGGTCGTTGTCGCCGATGAGCCAACGGGTAGTTTGGACACCGAAACCAGCGAGCAAGTTCAGGTCCTGCTGCAACGACTCAACAAGGAACTCGATATCACGCTGTTGATGGTCACTCACGATCGCGATGCCGCGAGCATCGCTTCGCGGCAATTGATGCTCGATCGCGGGAAGTTTTTAGAAAGAGGGGGAGACAAGGAGAGCGGGAGTCTGGGAGAGTGGGAGGTGGGAGTCGGGAACGCAGGAGATTCAGTAGCCATCAAGAAATTTGGTTGACCCTCCATTCTCCATTCTCCATTCTCCATTCGGCAATCTCCCATGTTCACCTACGTCCTTAAAACTCTCTGGCGTCATCGCACTCGAACCTTACTCACCGTCACCGGCGCGGCGGTGGCGATGTTTGTCTTCTGCTTCGTTGGTTCGGTGCAGGAAGGGTTACAGCGACTGACAACCGGTTCCGATGCAGATCGCAGTTTGATCGTTTTTCAGGAGAACCGCTTTTGCCCGACAACCAGCCGATTACCGGAAGACTACTCGCGCAAAATCAAGGAGATTCCCGGTGTTCGTGATGTCATGCCGATTCAGGTGTGGACCAATAATTGCCGTGCGAGCTTGGATATTGTGGTCTTCAACGGAGCCGACCCGCAGCAAATCAAATCGACGCGTCCGTTGACGTTAACAGCAGGAGACTGGCATGCGTTTTCGACGCAACGGGACGCCGCCATTGTCGGTCGTAATGTTGCTCAGCGGCGAGGGCTGAAGACGGGAGACCAATTCTCGATCGGTGATATCTCCGTCAAGGTTGCCGGAGTATTCCAGTCGACCGTGCCATCGGAAGAAAACTTGATATATACGAGTCTCGCTTTCCTACAATACACACGCGGTCTCGACGCCGCTGGATTGGTCACGCAGCACGAAGTGTTGTTGACCGACGACGCCGACCCGGACCGCGTTGCCAGTGAAATTGACGCCAAGCTACGCGCCGGCAGCGTCGCGACCAAAACGCGTCGCAAAGGTGCCTTTCAAGCCAGCACGCTTTCGGATCTCGTCGACTTGATCGGTTTCGCACACTGGTTGGGCTATGCGTGTGTCGGGTTAGTTTTGTCGCTCGTTGCAACCACCACGGTCATGAGTGTCCAAGATCGAATCAAAGAATACGCGGTTTTGCAAACCATTGGCGTGCGACCGTTGCGGGCCATGCGGCTGGTGTTGACCGAGAGCACGATCCTGTGTCTTGTCGGCGGCATCGCGGGGACCGCACTGGCAATGGCAGCATTGGCCATCGGTGGTTTCGCGATCGGAGCTGAGGGAGCGACCATCGCCTTTCGACCGTCCATCGGATTAGCCCTCACAGGTGCCTTGGTGTCGCTGGCTGTTGGCATTGCAGCGGGACTAGCACCCGCTATCCAGGCGGGCACCGTCCCCATCGTCAACGCCCTCCGGCAAGCCTGACTGGCATTGACTCGCATCGCACCGGTGCCGATAATCGCTTCGTTGTGAAGCTCGCCAACTGACATTTCTTGAGAAGTAAGCTTTTGCTGTCTACCCTCATCCAGTTTCTAACTCTGCTGGCTTTCAACGTGCATGCGTTGGCGGGATGTTGCGTGCATCATGAGCATGCGATGGCGAATTGCGGGCATGAGTCAATTGGTTGCCATGCTTCATTGGGCCATGACGGGAAACATTCCGCCGAGTACGATGAAGCCGCACATCAAGAGGGCGTGCCTGCCGACGATCACTCCCAGCCGTGCGACGAAGGCCGCTGTGTCTATGTCGACGCCAGAATCGCTTCACCGCATTTCGATCTCCAGCCAATCGCCATTTGGACATGCGGACCGGCAAAGCGACTGGTCCCGCATCTCTTCACGTCGGCAGCTCATTCTTTATCGGCGGAAGCCGCCTGGTGTGTGACCGCCGGTGGTCGCTGCGCACTGCTGCAATCCTGGCAAATCTAGGCATCGTCCGACAATATCTGCGGCAAACGCAGGCGTAACGAATCTCGCCAGGAGTTTCGTCAATTCGCTGAATAGCAACCGAACTCCATGGCGGCTTGCGCTACGGTTTTTTGGGTTTCGCCGCGCTGCAGTTCCCCGTCTCAGCCGTTTTGACAATCGGCTGAACATCTTAGGAAGTGGCACCAGCATTCCGCAAGAATCGCGGCTGTCATACAACGATCCGAAATCCTTGGTGGCTTTCGCTACGGTTTTGGACCAATGCTAGAAATTTAACTACCCAATCAAAACTTGAAGGACATGAAGATGAAAGTTTCAAAAATGATGTTTGCCATGGCTGTTTGTGCTGCGATCTCTTTGGCTGGCGGATCGCTCTCGGCCCAAGAGGCGGGACATGAAGGCCACGACCACGCCGGACATGATCACGACGGACACGACCACGGTGATCATGCCCACAGAGGTGAAACGTTGGCGTTCTATTTGCCCGAGTGGAAGTCGATGCACTTTGACGATGCCAACAAAGCGGCTCAGCATGCTGCGACCGTCAAGAAACTTGGCTGTGAAGTCAAGCAGGACAGCCACGATGGTCACACCGATGTGACCTATCGTATCGCCCAATGGAAGGAAATGGAGGTCAAGGACCACAAGATGGCCGAGCAATGGGCGGGTTGGCTATCGAAGTCTGGCTTCGATGTGTCACACGCTCACCCCGATCCAGCCTACGCCAAGGGTCCCGAGGTCGTGGAGTTTCGGATGGTGAAATGGAAACGCATGCACGGTGATGGCTCAGCCAACGAAAAGCAGATGATCGACACGCTGAAAAAAGTGGGCGCGGAAGTTCGCGTGGACTCGCACGACGGACACTCCGACATCGCGTTTCGTGCCCCGACTTGGCGTGACGTTCACGTTGCTAATCACAAGACTGCTGACCAATTGATGGGCTGGCTAAAGCAAAACGGCTTCGAGACCCGTCACGAGTATGGCGACCATGATCACTAGCAATTGCTAATCAACGCCCGATCGAGCGGCTTGCGGTAACGCGAGCCGCTAAGGGCGGTCGGCGTCCACGGTAGCGGAAGCCGACAACGGCTTGTTGATTTTTGGTGATGACGGCGGCTTCGTCATATCTTCGCAAGCCTGTTCGGAAGTTTCATTTCCGGGGTGGAGTGACTGATTTCAAAATTGTGGAACAGAGTCCCTTTGATCTGTTGTTTGATTTCATCGGAACGGTCCGTGCCACTGGACGCGATAATCACGTGCGGCTCTATGGCCCGGTTTTATTCGGCTGCTACTGGATCGTCGGTGGCGGCGGCGTGTTGCCAAGCTGAGCGTCTACCGCCGGAGGCGGTGGAGCTTGCTCAAGAATAGGCGGTGCCATCGGGGCACTGTCAGGGCCGCCTGACGGTGAGACGCCAACGTCGTTCATCAAATGATGCAAGGTTGCTTCAACCAGTTCCATTTTTGAGAGGATCCCCAACGATCCGATTTGGCGTTGGTGTATCCGCGACCAACCTCGTACATCTTGCTGGATGTGATGGAACAGTTGGTCGGTGCCATTGATACGCGATCGAATTGCGTCGCGATCGTTGTTGTGGTCGGCTGCATGGATGAACTTGGCAGCGTCGAGCAGTTGATAGGCTTCGCGATACGTTTCGGCGAACCCTGGATTGTGTTGATAGTTGTGATGGAGATCAAGCAACAACTCGTTGGCTAACGTTTCCAACCGACCGGACAAGTCGTCGGTTTGATTGAAGCCACCATAGGGGACAAGGGCTGGCTTGGCGGCGACATAGGTCCCCGATGATGAAACAGGAGCGATCGGTGCGAAGTAATGCTGATCGCCCTGGACGTAGTATTGTCCATGCCCATGCCCGTGGATTGTGGGAACGACGTGCGACCAACCCGTGTGAACGACATCGTGATGTGTAGTGCCGACAACGTGGCCGTGCGAGTCTTGCACGATATGGTTGTGGTGATCAATGTGGCCGCCGACGATTCCACCATGCAGGTGTGATCCGTGACCAATCCCAAGGTGAACACCATGCCCCAAGTGCGACCCGTGTCCCAAATGAATGCCGTGATTCGAGTGCCCACCGTGGCCGAGGTGAATGCCACCGTGCCCCAAGTGCGACCCATGACCGATGTGCGAACCGTGTCCCGAGTGGCCACCGTGATGATGTTGTGCGAAAGCGGGGACGGCGACGGCGATCGCGTAGGCAGCGACCAAGTATCGAATGTTCATGGCTGGGGCTCCACCAAAAGGATGCTGTGAAGGCCACGCCATTTCAATCAGCCACCGTGACGATTCTCTTGGCGAAGACCAACCCAACCCCCATTCTAGCCGTTAAACATGACATCACAACCATTACCCCTCCGGCGATCATGCTGCACGCATTTTTAGGCAATGATCATCCGGCACAAACTGAGCGATTGGAACAAACTCCGACGTAGCCCATTTACAAGCCAAGACTTCAGCGGTTTCCAACCGATAAGTCCATCCGTACACTTTCAATGCGTTGGCGGCGACTGCTCGGGCAACACACGGGTGTGTCATGAGGTTGCTCATTTGACAGAGAACATTTTCTTCAACAACAGCATCGAGGCGTTCGTTGGGATCATGCACTTCGTCGCGATCAAGCTCTGCGAGTCGGTAGTCGACATTGGTGTAGCCCAACCACCGACGAACTGCGGGTAGGTCCGCAAGCTGCTGGGGATCAAGTAGATCAGTCATTGCAGCGCAATGAGAATGTCCGCAAATGATGATGTCGGACACTTTCAACTCGCTGACGGCATACTCAATTGTCGCCGCGACGCACATGTCTTCGGCACCACTGAGTCGCGATCGAAACGGTGGCACAATGTTCCCCGCATTTCGTAGTACAAACAACTCACCTGGTTCTGTCTGCGTGAGCAAAGCTGGGTCAATCCGAGAATCAGAGCATGTGATGAAGAGAGTGGACGGACTTTGACCGGACCGAAGCCTCTGAAACAATACTTGCTTGGAGGAATAGACTTCGTCCTGGAATCGTTGGATACCGTTGATGAGAGATTGCATGGTTCGTCTATCCGAATTGACTGTTGCATTTGTGAAAAAGTGGCAAGAGTTCCGATGAGATTCGTAGTCGCGACGCGACGACTTGCTAGTGACAGCAACCACTTGTGCAGCTTTCGTCGATTGAGGCGGCGGCAACGCGGTCTAAGGGACTGGCCGGTGGTGAACCGGATAATCGAACCGGCGGCGAAGGCGTGTTGGCAGCGGCCTCATAGTCAATGTTCGCCACCGATTGCTCGATGTAGTCTTCGCATGCCGTGTTCGTCGGTGTCGGTTTGGCTCGCCAGGGCAAAGCGGCGCAACCGACGTGCAGTGAGATCGAAAGCAATCCTGCTGCCAGAAGCACGCAGCGTCTAACGGGTTGGCTTCTCATCTGAAATCCATTTCATTTTCGAGGTAACATTCAAACAGAAAGTAGGTTTTTGTGATATCTACGCAGCGGCTTGACGTGACTCGGCTGTCTGAGCTGTGGCGAGTGTCGATTGCCGCTGTTCTTCGGCCTCGGCGGTCGTGTCGATAGCAGCGTGTAGCGATCCCCAATCGACGATGAGTGTTCCACCACTACGTTCGTGCTGTTGAGTCCAGGTCATTAAAAGTTCCAAACATGCGTGGTCGATATGGTCCAACTCCGTGAGGTCGATGTGAACTTCGCTAGCGACGGGCAAGCGATCGAGAGCTTTCGCCAACTGAGGCAGGCGAAGAAACGTTGCCGCTCCACTGAGGTGAAGCAAGCAATAATTGCCTTCACCGCGAACGACCAAGGTGTGAAGGTGAGAAAACCGATAAAGCAGTTTGACCGCGGACAGCACCACCCCCACCACGACGCCCGTTAGCAAGTCCGTCGCAACGATCGTTCCGAGCGTGGCAAGATAGACCCCGACTTCACTGTAACCATGACTCTTCAGTTGCTTGATGGCTTTGAGATTGACGAGTTTGATTCCTGTGTAGACAAGGATGGCGGCTAAGGCGGCGGTCGGAATGAACTCGACGACGGAAGCGAGCACGACGACGAACGCCAGCAACCACGCGCCGTGCAAGATGGCGGACAAACGCGATTGTCCGCCGGACTCGACGTTCGCACTGCTGCGCACGATCACGCCCGTCATCGGCAGTGAACCAAGCAATCCGCAAATCATGTTGCCAATGCCTTGTGCGACCAACTCGCGGTCGTAATCGGTCCGAACGTCTGGCTTCATCTTTTCAACGGCTGACGCACACAGCAACGTTTCCGCACTGGCAACGATTCCGATGACCACACCTGCCTGCAGAACCGCCTGCCACGGAGTCGTCTGAAAAACCTGTGGCGAGGCGAAATGCAACTCGCTCATTAGACTCACTGGCATTTGAACGAATTGAACGTCGGGTTGCCAGCATGCCGCAAAGACTGACGCTGATACGATCGCGACGAGGGGAGCCGGAACCAAGCGCAGTCTTCCTTTGGCCAGTTTGTTCCACGCCAACAGGATGACGATGGCGAGCGTCCCGAGGGCGGCGGCTTGATCGTGACTCAGGACTGCAGAATAGGCGGCCGACGGAATCGAGACGAGATTCGATAGACCATTGGACTTCGGAGCATCATCCAGCATGACGTGGAATTGGCTGGCGAGGATTAGCACACCGACGCCCGCAAGCATGCCGTAAATAACGGCGGGGGATACTGCGCGGAACCATTGTCCTAGCCGCATCATTCCGGCGACCAGTTGAAGACTGCCTCCGATCAGGACGGCCACACCCAATGCTGCGATTCCATGCTCTCGCACCAGCTCGAAGACAATCACCGTCAAGCCAGCGGCTGGTCCGCTGACCTGTAGCGGAGCTCCGGCGAACCAACCCACGACGAGGCCGCCGACAATTCCGGTGATCAAACCCGCAGCGACGGGGACGCCCGAGGCGATTGCAATTCCCATGCACAACGGCAATGCGACCAAGAAGACAACGATCGAAGCAAGGAAATCCTGCTTCGGTGATTGAATTAAGGATGACCAATAGGCCCTTTGAAACGACTGGTGCATGAAACTTGTTCTCTGGGACATCAAGTGATTTTGGGGGGGAATTGAATAATGGAACCAACCGGCCGCCAGCACTCCCTTGCTTCGGAACACACGGCTTCCTGGCCGCCAACGACCGGCTGGTCCACTGGGGATTTGTGATCAGACCCGATCTCAATTGATTGCGCCTGATCGCTTGCGTCCCGTGGCTAGTGACTATGTCCGGCGTGGCTACCACCGCCTCCACCTCCTCCGGCGGTCGAAGCACATCCCACGGAAGTCACAGCGGCCAAGGCGGCCACCAACATCAAACTGAAAAGTAACTTAGCCATGATCGAGAATCCTTTCTCTAGAGTTGGAAACAAGAAACTGCAAAGCGATTCACACCGAATCGCAGGTCGCCCCTGGGGGCGGTCAACAACGGCGCAGCGCGAAGTCCATCGAAGGTTTTGCAACGCTGCAAATAGGAATGAACCTAAACCGAGCTGGGTGGGTTCAACACTGGACGGGCATCAAACAAAAGCCTAGATGACTTTCGAGACAACATGCTCAGTGAGCGGCGTTCAAAGGAGAAAACGCGAGAGAGTGGCACAGCGTTGCTGTGCGGTCGCCACATGCACAATTGGCGAATTGCTGATGCGCGAGAGACGGCTCTGCACCAGTGCAGTAAGAGGCAATACGGTCGCGCCCGCGATGCCCCGCTCAACGGTTTGCCGAACGACAGTTCGATTGCAGCCGATGGTTGCCTGATCATTTCGCTGGCCACATTGGCACGGACAAGGACAGTGATCGGAGCAGTGACACACCAGCAAGTCGATTCCACATCCATGTTTAACAACGGTATCGCATGGCATCGAAGCTTGACTTCCGGAACAACAGTTCAGTTCCCCCGCCATGCCGCATTCGGTGACCAATGCATGACAACCACACTGGCTTTCGCCACAGACCGTCGTACATGGGCAAATTTGGACCAACGATGTCGGCATCGCAAATATCGCCACCATCAGCCCCATCATGGCTAATCGAGCGATTCGTTTGAGATACCTTGTTCTCATTGCCAGCTTCTTCTTGCGTTGATGGAGTAAAAGTCGTGAAAGACTTGATCGGCGTATTCGATCAACGGAACCAACTTATTCGGCCGTGCAAATACAGATTTAGATGAGCTACGCGATTTTCAATGACTGCGTCAAGACTTGAGCCGTCGGGCTCCACACGTTCTCGGTGGACATCACTAGACCGGTCGTCTCATGCAGATCGCCTGGTCGCCGTCCGCGTTTTGAACCTCTGGAACGGAATTTGGCGTTTGCGGACTACCAGAGGGTGACTGGTCAGACTCAATGCCCTCACAATCGTTACCACCACAACGTCGATCCGGCATTTAACCTCTGATTGTGACGATTCTGCTTGAAATTCGGTAGTTTCGGGGCCGATGGATATTGCAGGCTGGTCGATCTATTCAAGGAGGAGTACTCGGTGTCCAATTCGCGACCAATCATCGCCAGAACCAAACAGACGCGACGTCTATTGCTTTTGGCCACTCTAGGACTGTCAACGGGATGCAGTACCATCAGCCAATATACGGGATTGGCCCATCAGCCCGCACGGCAGTCCCACTCGGAGGGGCCGGCAGGCGTCCGCGACGCAAATTTAGAAGTTGCAAAGGCGGAACCCAACTCGACCGTCAAACAAGTTGCCTATGACGATGTCATTGTCCAAGAAGTCTCGCCTGTGTTGGTGGCTCAGCAGCCAGCGACATCGTCGCTCAGTGATTTCATGCCGCTCGACACATCGGACGGTGATGGCATGCAGTTCTTGCAGCCAGTCGTTGTTGAACAAGAAAACGGCATCGCGAACACCAGCGGCATGACGGTCGAACAGTTCGAGTCGCTCGCCTTGGGCAACAATCCAACGATTGCCGAGTTGGTCGCAACGACGCAAAAAGCAGCCGGATTCCGGACCCAAGTCGGCCTGCGAGCCAACCCGAGCATCGGCTACCAAGCGAATCAACTCGCCGATCAAGGAACCGATCAGCACACAGTCTTCATTTCTCAAACGATCATCACCGCAGACAAGCTGGCACTCAACCGCAGCGTGCTGAATGAAGCCCTCCGTGCTCAACTGCTGCAACTCGAAGCCCAGAAGTACCGCGTCGCCACCGATATCCGGATCAAGTTTTTTGAAGCCTTGGCCGCACAGCGACGGATGGAGTTGATCCAAGAATTCCAGACCGTTTCCGACAAAGGACTCGAGTTTGCTGAGCTGCGAAAAAAGGCGGAAGAGGGATCGCAATTGGATGTTGTTCAAGCCAAGGTGCTGAAGAACGAGGTCGACTTGCAGCTTCAGCAAGCGGTAGTTCGATTCAATGCCGCTTGGCGAGAATTAGCCGCATTGGCCGGTACACCCGAAATGTCTCCCACCTATTTGCAAGGTCGCTTGCCGCAAAACGAGTCAGCGATGGATTGGAACAGCGTTGCCTCGACGATCGTCGTTTCCAGCCCTGAGTACCAAGCCGCTCAAGCTCGCGTCAATCAGGCGCGGGCGAGCATTTGCCGCCACGAAGTCCAGCCGATCCCCAACTTGGATGTCCAATTTGCCGCCGGTGTGGACAACGGCACGAACAACGGATTGATCAATTTACAGATCGGTGCGCCGATTCCTGTTTTCAACAAAAACCAGGGCAATCTCTCGGCGGCGCGAGCAGAATACGTTCGCGCGTCTCGTGAGGTCGAGCGCATCGAAAATGCGATCAAAGCACGACTCGCGTCAGCCGCGGGCAATTTTGACGCTTCCTTGGCGGCAGTCGATAAGTACGCGAGAGATATCCTACCGAACGCGCAGGAGGGGCTTGAGCTGGCGGAGATCGCCTATAAGGCCGGTGAAACTAGCTATGTTCAAGTCTTGATTGCGCAACGGTCATATTTCGATACCAATCTGCAGTACATCGCGGCCCAGGCACTGCTCGGCCAAGCCCGCGCCCGCGTCGATGGCTATGTGTTGACGGGTGCCTTGGACCCGATCGTCGACAATAGCGGCGACGACAGCCTACGGGGCCTGACGTTCAGCCAACAGTGATTTTCCGTCCGCTGAAGGGTGGTTGTGGGATCCGCCTAAGTCAACCTGGGCGATTTGTTCAAAATATGCGGAGCGACTGCAATCGCTATGGACCTTTTTAACAAAGATGCCGACAATATGAATACCTTGTAATCGCAGGAACCACCCGTGCTTGCCATTTGTCGAATCACTACCGTCGTAGCCATGCTGCTGCACTCGTTACTCGGGTGTTCGTTGCATCATGCTGCTAGTTGTGATTCGCACGCGCACAGCGTATACGATGATGTCTGCGATGCGGACGGTCACCCAAGTGTCCAGCACGATAATGATTGCTGCCACGATCATGAGGGACACGACCACAGCCGTGGAGCAGAAGGGTCTTGCACCAGTGAGTTTGTCGCCGGTAGCGAAACGAATATCGCACCTGTATGTCCAGGATGTGAATCTGGTCCCTGCGATGGCCGCTTGCCGGGTTGCCACTCAACTGGATCGTGCAGCTTTGTTCCCTCCAGCGATGTTGACTTTGTGTGCGACGCCGTTTTTGTTGGGTACATTTTGTACGACTTTGATCCGAGCATGGCTCGGGTCCGCACTGTCTGCTGGCAGCAAGAACGCCAACGGCAGTTTGCCGGCGTTGAAGACTCTCTATCGCACTGTGCATCTCTTTGCACGTGGCTGATTTAACTGAATAGCCTTTCTAGTTGAGGAGTCGGAACAAACGCTGCCCTGTTGCAGGTTGGACCTGATCTGGTTCATCGTTTTTTCCGTTTCTGTTCTTCAGCAACCGTCATGTTTCGTCTTTGTAGTTCATTGCTGCGCTGAATCGGAACTGCGGGCTTTCTAGCGAATGTATAGCGGGCGAGCGCGCGCCTATTTCTTCGCGATATCACAGTTCCCCGTCTCTATTCCTGGAAGTAATTATGTCCAAAATCAAGGCGTTTTTTGCGAGGCTTGCTGGACCAGTCTTGACGATTGCCGCAATTCTTGTGGCCATCGTCGCGGGCGGATTTGCCTTCACCGAGTACCCGCAAAAGCTTGGGCTGGTGGCCGCTTCGGAAGAGGCTGGCCACGAAGGTCATGACCACAGCGATGGTGGCCATGACGATCACTCGGGGCACGATCACGGTGGCGGCGGCCATGAAGGTCACGACCACGATGGCCATGATGAGTTAAATTCAATAGAACTGAGCGCCCAAGCGCGTGCCAACCTGAGGCTGTCCACGCAAACAGTCTCCGTCGGTCGGTTCAACGAGTATATCGAAGTTCCGGCGTCGGTTTCGGATTGGCCGGGCCGTACTCATGTGGCCATCACTTCGCCTCTGACGGGCGTCATCAATGCAATCAATATCTCACGGGGTGAGTTGGTTCAGAGTGGTCGCCCGCTGTTTACCTTGCGACTGACCCATCAAGATCTCGTTGACACGCAGGAAAGATTCCTAACTTCTTTGGGGCAGCTTGACGTTGAACAACGTGAGATTCAGCGATTGGCTTCCATCTCTGGCACTGGTGCGATCGCTGGGAAAACAAAGCTGGCGCGAGAGTATGAGCGGGACAAATTGACAGCCGCATTGATGGCGGCAAAGCAGTCGATGCTTCTGCACGGATTAACCGACGACCAAATCGACCGTATTGAAAAAACGCGCGAGCTCATCCGCGAAGTCACGGTTTATGCTCCGACGCTTCATGCCGATCGCTCGCTACACCACGATTCACTTCACGCTCCAAGTAGTGAGGGTCTGACGTCAGCAAGCGTTGGCGACATGCGGTTTGCATCCATGCAACCTCCACCCATTCATCCTGAACATATCGACGCCGAGTTTCTAGTCACAAATCTAGAGGTAAGTCGCGGAGAGTCGGTCCAGGCGGGCCAACATTTGGGCAGACTGTCCGACTATAGCCAGATTCTGATTGAGGGTGAAGCCTACCAAAGAGATGGAGAAGCGTTACAGAAAGCGGCAAACTCGGGAGCAATGCTTCAAGCCGTATTCGAGACGCAACAGGGGCCGCCCCACATCATTGACAATTTGAAGATCGTTTACATCGGAAACGAGGTGAATCGGGAGTCGCGTTCGTTGCCATTCTTCGTCTCGTTGACAAACGAGGTCGAAAGAACCGAGGAAATTGAAGGCCAACGGTTCGTTAGTTGGCGTTACAAGCCGGGCCAGCGTTTGCAGCTGCGGGTGCCATTCGCTGGCTTTGACAACGCGATTGTAGTTTCCAAGGATGCCGTTGCAGAAGAAGGCCCAGAGCGTTTCGTGTTCGTGGAGAACAACGATCATTTCGATCGAGTGGCCGTTCAGGTCCTTGCGGCTGACTCCATCAACGTCGCCATCAAGAACGACGGTCAAGTTTGGCCGGGCCAGTCAATCGCCGTCAGTGGCGCCCATCAGTTGCAGATGGCGCTGAAGAACAAGTCAGGCGGTGCGATTGACCCACACGCTGGACACAACCACTAGGAAAAAGCTGGGAGTGAAGGAGAGGGAAAGAAAAGTAAACAACCACTCCCAGCTCCGAACTCCCCCTTTTGAACAACGCAACGGACTCGCAAACATATCATGCTCGATAAAATCATTCAGTTCTCATTGAACAACCGGCTGATCGTTCTGGCGCTCGCTGGCATTATGCTTGGTGTAGGCGCGTGGCAGACGACAAAGTTGCCGATTGACGTCTTCCCAAACTTGAACCGCCCGCGCGTCGTTGTCATGACCGAAGCGCCAGGGATGGCTCCCGAAGAGGTCGAGGCGTTAATTACGTTTCCACTGGAGACGGCATTCAATGGTGCCAGCGGTGTCGAAGCGGTGCGCAGCAGCAGCGGCATCGGATTGTCCGTGATCTATGTCGAATTCGGATGGGAAACCGACATTTACAACGACCGCCAGATTGTCAACGAACGATTGCAACTTGCGTCGGAGAATCTGCCCGACGGAATCAAGCCGACACTCGCGCCAATCTCGTCTATCATGGGCCAGATTCTCATGTACGGCATGTGGAGCGAAGGTGATGTCACTGAGCCGATGGAAGTTCGGACACTGGCCGACTGGGTTGTGCGTCAAAGGTTGCTGACGATTCCAGGTGTGTCGCAAGTCTTCACGATGGGCGGTGGACGGATGCAGTACCAGGTGCTGGTTGATCCCGATGCACTGCGTACGTTCGGTCTGAACATGGACGATGTTCACCAAGCCGTCAGCGACTCTAACTTGAACGCGACGGGCGGGTATCTCGATGAACGAGGTGCCAACGAACTGCTGGTACGTGGACTGGGGCGAATTACGAGTTTGGATGACTTGCGGGAAATCACCATCACGATGCGTGAAGGCCGTCCCATCACGCTTGCGGATGTCGCAAAAGTTGTTGAGGGGCCTCAGGTCAAACGCGGAGACTCCTCAACGTTTATGCGAATGGAAGGTGGTGAGGTCGAAGGTGGTCCAGCGGTCGTCTTGACGATCAACAAACAACCCGGCAGCGACACCCGTGCTGTCGATACGGCCATCGCGGAAGCCCTCGCAGAACTGAAAATCTCGCTTCCCGATGACATTCGCATCGCCAATGTCTATTCACAAAGGTCATTCATTGACCGAGCGATTGAAAACGTTGTCGAGGCTCTTGCCGACGGCGGAGTCCTGGTGCTGGTGATCCTATTCCTGTTCCTGCTGAATTTTCGCACCACGTTCATCACGCTCACCGCGATTCCGTTGTCGATCATCGCGACCGCGTGCGTGTTTGCCGCGTTTGGTCTTTCGATCAACACAATGACGTTAGGTGGCTTGGCCGTAGCGATCGGTGAGCTGGTCGATGATGCGATTGTTGATGTTGAAAATATCTTCCGACGGTTGAAAGAAAACCGTCACTCGGAGTACCCTCGGCCGCTGCTGCGGGTGGTCTATGAGGCCAGCATCGAGGTGCGAAGTAGCGTGGTGTACGGAACGGCGATTGTCGTACTCGTCTTTATTCCACTCTTCGCGCTCGAAGGCATGGAAGGCAAATTGTTCGTGCCGCTTGCAATGGGATACGTGGTATCGCTGATCGCGTCGCTCGGCGTTTCATTAACCGTGACTCCCGTCTTGGCGTCATTATTGCTGTCAGGCAAGAAGTTCTGGCGATTTGTCGTTCCCATGCTTGCGTTTGGTATTGCAGCGCTAACCATGTACTGGGTCGTGCCGCGTGCGATCCATATCTTGCATCTGCCATTTGCAATGCCCGGCGATTCCCTGTGGTGGACGATCCTGTTGACACCTGCGATTTGGTTCGCGCTGGTCGCCATCGAGAGATTGCTTGGCGGTGAAGAAGCCGAAGAGGGGCGGTTGCTTGAAGGTCTGAAAGGGCTTGCGGGGCTGGCCATTAGCTTCAGCACTCGCTTTGCTGGGCCGGTTCTGGGTGTCGCTGGCGTAATGGTGGCGTTTTCAGTTTTCGCGGTGAGTCAGTTGGAAAACGACTTTCTGCCACCGTTTAATGAAGGAGCCGTTCAAGTCAACGCGCTGCTAGCGCCGGGGACGTCGCTTGCGACTAGCAACAAAATTGGAGAAATCGCTCAAGAGCAGTTGATGAAAATTGACTCGGTCAAGTCAGTCGCTCGCAAGACGGGGCGTGCGGAACTCGACGAACATGCGGAAGGCGTCAACGTCACTGAGCTATTTCTTGAAATGGCCGACGGTGCGGATCGGGAGAAAACCATTGAAACCATTCGCGAAACGATGGAGGACATTCCCGGCGTGGTGTCGAGTACCGAGCAGCCGTTGGCTCACTTGATCAGTCACATGATTTCGGGTGTTAAAGCTCAAATTGGGATCAAACTTTTCGGCGACGACCTCGACGTCTTACGCAACAAAGCGGACGAGATGAAACAGCGCATTTCGGGCGTCGAAGGCTTAGCGGACGTTGTCATTGAACAGCAAACCAACATCCCACAGTTGCGAATCGAGTTGAACCGAAGTGCGCTCAAGCAAAATGGATTACGTCCTGCCGACGTGATGGAGCTAGTAGAAACAGCGATGAATGGAACCGTGGTCAGCCAAGTGTTACTCGGTCAGAGGACGTTCGACCTGATGGTTCGGATGGACGAACCGTATCGCGAAGACGTCTCGAAGCTCAAGCGATTGGCCGTGCCGTTGCCCAGCGGCGGAACGGTGCCGCTCGATTCAGTTGCCAACATCTATGAGAGCGGCGGACCGAATATGATCAAGCGGGAACAGGTTCGTCGGCGAATCGTGTTGCAAGCTAACGTGTCCGAGCGAGGGGTGGTCGACGTGGTGGGTGACATCAAGGAGAAGTTGGCAGAAATGGAATTGCCACCGGGCTACTTCATTGAATACGGCGGTCAGTTTGAAAGCCAACAATCCGCTTCCCGGCGCTTGCTGGTTCTTTCTGGTATCACGCTTCTAGGCATGTTCCTGGTGCTCTACACACTGTTCGGAAACACCAATTTTTCGTTGCAAGTCTTGGTCGCTCTGCCGACCGCATTTATCGGTGCGGTCGCGGCGCTCGTGATCACGGATCAAAACCTGACGGTCGCTGCGATGGTCGGATTCATTTCGCTGTGCGGAATCGCCAGCCGCAACGGGATCTTGCTGCTAAACCACTATATCCACTTGGTCGAGCACGAAGGCGAATCGTGGACCCGTGAAATGGTCCGGCGTGCGGGCCAGGAACGGATGGCTCCGGTGCTGATGACGGCGCTGACATCTGGGATTGGTTTGCTACCGCTCGCGCTGGCCGCCGGTGAACCCGGCAAAGAAATCTTGTACCCGATCGCGACTGTCATCGTCGGCGGACTGCTGACCAGCACGCTAGCGGAGTTTTTTGTTCGTCCAGCACTATTTTGGACGATCGGACAGGGGGCAGGGAAACAGATTGTCAAAGACCACCAGGAAGAGATGGGGAGTCACGGGTTGGGAGCTACCAGCACAGAACCTCATCGCCCGATTGTTGCGACATGAAGAAAGAATCACTGACATGGGGAATGGTTCCTCGTGCTCGTTTTGTGAACGAGCGAATTGGTTTGCCGTTTCGGTGCGTTGCCGAAGCGATGTTGTTTGTTTTGAAGAAGACTCCCACGGAGGAATGTCAATGTTGAAAGTACGGATACTTGCAGTCGCGGTTTTGGTCGCATCGGTCGCGATGGGCAGCATGTTGGTTCAGGCAACCGAGCCCAATGCTGCCGCTCAAGAACTCGTCGAATACCGCTTGGAGAAGTGGAAAACGACACATGCCGAAGGCGACCAGAGTAAGAAGCTCGCCGAGACGCTCACGAAGCTTCGCTGTGAAGTCAAAGTCGATTCGCACGGCGGGCACACCGACGTGAACTACCGCTGCCCGAAGTGGCAGCAATTGGCTCTGAAGAGCCACAAAGAAGCCCATCAGTGGGAAGGCTGGTTGAAGAAGCTCGGCTTTGAAACCAAGCACGCTCACTAAAACGTGCGTCTTGAAGGAGTGGGGAATCGGTAACTTCGTCCGATTCCCCATTCCGTTTTTGATCCCCCCCCTTACCCGAAAGAGCCATGATGAAAATGCAATTATTCACCCTGTTGCTGGCGATTGTCGCAGTGATGGGCTGTTCTAAAAGTGACGTGCAGATCGATGACACACCGGTCGAATCGCCAGAGCCCATCGTCATGGACGAGATGCCACCGATGATGGATATGGGAGGCCACCCCGAACACGGTCCACATGGCGGGGAGCTCGTCGAACTCGGTAAGGAGGCGTTCCACATCGAGATGATGCACGGCAGCGGCGCGGTAGCGATGTACGTTCTCGACGGATCGGCAACGAAGCCGGTCGCAATCGAAGCCGAAAAACTAACCGTCAGCCTGAAGCATGACGGCGAAGTGAAATCGTTTGAACTTCCCGCCGACCCTCAGCCCGACGATGAATCCGGAAAGTCATCGCGATTCACGTCGACCCAGGCCGAGATGGACCAATGGATGGAAGCCGGGGCCGAAGGAGCCGTGATCCTGCAAATCGACGGCAAATCGTATACCGGTAAGATTTCACACGATCATGACCACGAAGGACATAGCCATTGATGATTGAAGATTTCAGATTGCGTTCTTCAATCTCCGATCGGCAATCATCAATCTTCGATTACCCAAGTCGGTCGCGGTGTGTTACCGCGATCGGCGAGGTTCCCGGCCTCGGATACGACTAGCCTCGTGAGGCCGGGAACCGTTTTTACACTGCCATCTAAGTTATTTTCGACGAAAAGGATTTCGATCGACAAGAAAACAACATTTGCCGGAAGAGTTCGCCACCATGCCGCAGAAAACAACGTTCAACAAAACCCTCATTGGAGCCTGCCTCGCATCAGCGGTGCTTGCCGGCGGAGCGGTCTATTTTAGCGTTCCTTATTGGTCCGGTGGACCGCTCGCTGACACGGAGGCTGCCGAGGGCGAAGACGGGCACGGTCATGATGAGGGAGGGGACCACGATGAGGGTGGCGCGGAAGAAGCGGTCGTCCAATTGCCAAAAGAAATGTGGGAAGCTTCCAAGCTGAAGGTGCAGCCGGTCAACCGTCAGACAGTGACGATGCAAACCTGGGCCACGGGAAAGCTCACACTGAACGAGGACCGCAGCGCTAACATCTATTCCATTACCGAAGGGCGGGCGCATGAAGTCCCCGTGAATTTGGGCGACCGCGTCGACGAGGGCCAGACGCTCGCGATCATCGACAGCCGTGAGGTGGGTACAGCCAAGCTGGAATTGTACCAAGCAAGGTTGCAGGAAAAGTTTGCCAAGCAGGCGAATGACTTCGCTCAACAGGTGAAGACGAATGCTTTGCAGTTGATCGACGCGCTCGATCGGAACGCTTCGGCGGAGGAAATTGAAAAGACGCTTGGTGATAAGCCGATCGGAAAGTATCGCGAACAGTTGCTCGGTGCCTACACGACCTTGGTGCAAGCCCAAACGGATTTCGATCGCATCGAACCGATCGCCAACACTGGCGCGATCGCCGGAAAGCAGTTGATCGAAGCAAGAGCCAACCTCAATACCGCCAAAGCGAGTTTCAACGCGGTTCTGGAACAGTTGCGATTTGGCGTCCCGCAGGATGCCCTGGAAGCCGAGCAGGCCGTGCAACAAGCGGCACAGGCCGTTGAAGTCGCAAAGGCAAAGCTGAACATCCTCGGTTATGACGATGACGATCTTGAAAACATTCAGCCTGACGAGAAGAGCGGGCACCTATCTCACTACGAAGTCGTCGCTCCCTTTGCGGGAACCATCATTGCCAAGAATGTGGTTCTGGCCGAGCGAGTTGGCACCGACACCGAGATGTTTCGTCTCGCTGACCTATCCACCGTTTGGGTTCAAGCCGACATCTATCAAAAGGACCTACCCGCGATCGCCGGGCTCGGCGACACGCTGACCTTTCGTGCTCCGACGGCCAGCGACGGTTCATTGCATACGCATACTGCCAAAATCTTTTATCGCGGCGACGTTCTCGATCCGGACACCCGTACGCTCCGCCTACAGGCGATTGCCGAAAACGAGGATCGGCATTTGAAGCCGGGAATGTTCGTGGAAATTGAAATACCCTCGGAAGACTCTCAAAACATTTTGGCGGTGCCCGAATCGGCCATTCAGGAAGTGGAGGACAAAACCGTCGTCTTCGTTCAGCAAGGCGAAACCGAATTTCTCATGGTTCCCATCGTCACAGGGACGAAATCTGACGGCGTTGTCGAAATTCGCGAAGGTTTGAAGGTCGGCGACAAAGTGGTGACGTCCGGTGGATTCGCTCTGAAGTCAGAACTGATGAAAGGAGAGATCGGCCACGGTCACTAATTCATCATGATAAATCGCATTATTGACATCTCGCTGAACAATCGCATCGTCGTCCTCTTGGGCGTCGTGCTGTTGGTGGTCGCTGGCATCTATTCGATGTTACGGCTTCCCGTCGACGCAGTGCCCGACCTGACCAATGTTCAGGTTCAGGTTCTAACCACGTCACCGGCGCTCGGCCCGGTCGAAATGGAGCAATTCGTCACGTTTCCGGTCGAGACCGCGATGAGCGGTATTCCGAAAGTCACCGAAATCCGCAGCGTCACTCGATTCGGCCTTTCCAACGTGACCGTTGTGTTCGAGGAAGGCACTGACATTTACTGGGCCAGACAACTGGTTGGCGAGCGATTGACCGAAGCCCGCGCGGACATTCCGTCGGACATCGGTGTACCCACAATGGGACCGATCGCAACAGGAATGGGCGAGATCTATCAGTTTGAGGTTCAAGCGAAAGAGGGCTACGACTACAGCCTGCAAGAACTTCGGACCATTCTCGACTGGAACGTGGCCTTTCAACTCCGCGGTGTCCCCGGCGTGATCGAAGTCAACACGTTTGGTGGTGAGCTGAAAACCTACGAAGTCCAGGTCGATCCTACTGCGATGCTGAATTATGGCATCACGCTTCAACAAGTCTTTGATGCCCTGGATCGCAACAACGCCAACGCCGGTGGTGGATACATCCAGCACTACGAAGAACAACGACTGATCCGCGCCGAAGGGCTGGTTGAGTCGCTCGACGATATCGGCAGCATCGTGTTGGACAGCCGCGAAGACGGAACACCGATCTTGGTTCGCGACATCGGCGATGTTCGATTTGCGCCGCTGCTGCGTCAGGGCTACGTCACCCGCGACGGTCGAGGCGAAGCGGTCGTTGGAATCGTGATGATGTTGATCGGCGAGAACTCTCGCGTCGTCGTGCAAGACGTCAAAGCGGAAGTGGCGGAAATTCAAAAGTCGCTGCCCGAAGGGGTCTACATCGAAGCGTTTTATGACCGCACCGAGCTGGTCCAACGGGCCGTTGATACCGTTATCGAGAACGTCAGCGGGGGTGCCATCCTGGTCATCATCATGTTGTTCTTGCTAGTTGGCGATTGGCGAGCCGGTTTGATTGTGGCCTCGGCAATTCCATTGTCCGCCTTGTTCACTTTCATGTCGATGAAATACTTCGGCGTCTCGGCCAACCTGTTGAGCCTGGGGGCGCTCGACTTTGGGATTATCGTTGACGGTGCCGTGGTGATGGTCGAAAACGTGATTCGGCAAGTAGGGTTGGCGAAACAACGCAATCCTGATTTGCAAAAGGCGCCACTGAAAGTCTTTCGGGAAGCGGGTCACGAAGTTGCACGACCGATTCTGTTTGCTGGTGCGATCGTGATCATCGTCTTCATTCCGATCCTGTCGTTGCAGGGCATCGAAGGAAAGATGTTCGGCCCGATGGCGTTCAGCTTCATGTCGGCACTCGTGGGCGCATTGATCCTTTCATTGACCGTGATGCCGGTTCTCGCATCGCTATTCTTGGCTCGTAAGTTTACACAAAACGACCCGTTTTTGATTCGCCTGGCCAAGCGCGGGTACGAGCCGTTGTTGCGACGCAGCATGAAGCACCCGGTGGCGATCGTCTGTTTCGCAACCGTCTCGCTGGCCGTCGGCATCTTCATCGCCAGTCGGTTCGGTGCGGAATTCGTGCCGAAACTTGACGAAGGTGACATGGCAATTCAGGCCGTGCGATTGCCCAGCGTTTCACTGGAACGTTCGATTGAGATGACAACCGACATCGAACAAACGTTGCTGGATGAATTCGGCGACGAAGTCGAATCGGTCGTGTCAAAAACCGGACGCCCTGAAATCGCCACCGACCCGATGGGCGTCGAGGCGAGTGACATTTTTGTCATCATGAAGCCTCGTGATGAGTGGCGGTTCGATGACAAACAAGAACTGATCACCGCGATGAGCGAAGCACTGTACAAACGAATTCCTGGAAATAACTTCAGCTTCACTCAGCCGATTGAATTGCGTGTTCAAGAATTGCTTTCCGGTGTTCGCAGCGATATCGGAATCAGTCTCTACGGTGACGATCTTGAAACGTTGCAAAAGATCGGAAACGAAATCGCGGGCGTTGTCTCTCAAGTACCCGGTGCGGCGGACGTCCAGCCCGAGCAAACGGGCGGCCTGCCTTACATCCAAGTGAAGATTTTGCGAGATCAGATCGCGCGCTACGGAATCAATGCCGGAGACGTGCTCGATGCGGTCGCGACGATTGGGGGCAAAGACGCTGGCGAAGTCTTTGAAGGCCAAAAGCGTTTCCCGTTGATGGTCCGGTTGGCACCGAAGTACCGCAAAGACCTGGAATCGCTCAAAAAGATGCGAATTGCGGACAAGAGTGGTCGGCAGATACCGCTCGAACAACTTGCTGAAATCACCGTTGGTCCTGGCATCGCACAAATCAGCCGGGACGAAATTCGCCGTCGCTTTTTGGTTCAAGTCAATGTTCGTGGTCGCGACTTGGCCGGTTTTGTGGGCGAAGCTCAAGCGGCCGTTGAATCCCAGGTGGACCTGCCGCCCGGTTATCGCGTGACGTGGGGAGGTCAATTCAAGAACCTTCAAGACGCCGTCGGGCGTTTGTCCGTCGCAGTTCCGCTCGCGCTGTTTCTGATTGGATCGTTGCTGTATCTGACATTTCATTCGGTCAAACTCGCGCTGCTGATCTTCTTGAATGTGCCGATCGCGACCGTTGGCGGGATTTTGGCGTTATGGATTCGTGACATGCCGTTTTCGATTTCCGCCGGGGTGGGATTTATCGCCCTGTTCGGCATCGCGGTCATGAACGGTGTGGTGTTGATTGAACACATCCGTGCCCTACGTGAATCCGGCAGCGAAGTCGGCAGCGCAGTCTTCACCGGCGCAGTCGACCGCCTGCGTCCCGTGTTGATGACAGCGACCACCGACGCACTCGGTTTTTTGCCGATGGCATTTTCCAACAGCAGCGGTGCAGAGGTCCAGCGCCCACTGGCCACCGTCGTCATCGGTGGAGTGATTACATCCAGTCTGCTAACGCTAATTGTGCTGCCGTCAATTTACCACTGGTTTGAGCCCACCGAAGACGCCGCGGAACCGGACGATCCCAAGCCAACCGACCTCTAAACTCCCAACTCCTATGCCCCTCATTGAAGAATTTGAACGATCTGGTGTTTGGCTGTTCCGTTGGCGCAGCTATCTTCCATTCGCTTTCCTACCGCTGATCTTCGTCGCCGCGACGCGATACCCGACGATCGAAACGAATCCGAGTTTGCATTTCGCTTGGGGCATCGTCAGTCTCTGCGTTTCGTTGCTTGGTCTTTTCATACGATGCCATACGGTAGGGCATGCGGCAGATGGAACGTCCGGTCGCAACACGAAAGAACAGATTGCCGAGTCACTGAACACGTCTGGGTTCTATTCAGTCCTTCGGCATCCGTTGTACCTCGGCAATTTCCTCATCGCGCTTGGGATTGTGATGCATTCCCTTTCGCCATGGCTGATTGCGATTTATGTGATGTCTTTTGCGCTGTACTACGAACGAATCATGTTTACCGAGGAAGCATTCTTGCGGCAGAAGTTCGGGCGAGTGTTCATCCGGTGGGCAAATCGCACCCCCGCTTTTGTGCCTCGAATCATACGGTGGCGGAGCGCGGAACTGCCAATGAATTGGCCCAAGGTGATTCGCGCCGAATCAGCGGCAGTTGCTGTGATCGCATTGGCGTTCCCTGGATTGGAAATCGTGATGCACAGGATGCAGCAAGGAAAAGTCGCCGTAGAAACCTCGTGGTATCTCGTCTTCGGTGGTGGGCTAGTGCTCTATGGCATTGCCCGCATTATGAAACGTCAGTTTCGTCGTTGGGCGAAGTTCGAAGAAATCATGGCTAGGGTGGGCGAATAGCAAAACGAAACGTTTGTGTTGACAAGACAATGAGAAGAGAGGATATGCAAGCGACGATGTTAGAGGCAAGAAGAACCGTACTCATGGCCATTTCTGATTCGACGCTTCAATACCAATATTCATCGCGTCTCTCCAGTGAGGGATTCAACGTAGCCAACGTTTCTGACGCGAATGAGTGTCTGGATGCTTTACGCTGCCGAGCGTTCGACATTTTGATAGTGGAAACGGAACTTCCGTTGGGGCAAGGCGAAGGCATCATCGAGGTGTTGAGGAATGACCCGCAAATTCAAGCGGTCCCGGCAGTCATCATTGAAATCCCTGTGGATTCAAGAAAGGGCCACAGACGCAGCAACGGCTCCCCGCTTGCAATCGAAGAACTTGTTCAGGTTGTCGAGAGTCGCCTACGCCAATAAGCTCGTTGAGTCGTTACCCAAGATTCAGGAATCGAAGTGATAAAAAACTACATCGAAACGCGAATCAGCAAGTCTCTAACGAGGTCGGGATTCCCAAACTCGACTGTCACGGTGGATTCGCATGGGATCGCCGAACTGACAGCATCAGTTTTGGATTTGGACGATCGCGCTCTCGCCATGGCAATCGTTAGCACGACGCCGGGAGTCACCGGCGTCAGAAATCAAATCAAGGTTTTGCAATGACGAATCAAGCTGCAGCAAACGATGGCAAGCTTCACGGATCGACGCATCCATGATTGGTGCAGCTTATCGAAACCCTCTGCCGATGGTCTTCATGATTCTCAGCCTTATGCTGGCTGGGATGATGAGTGACCTCGTCTGTGATGCCGCCCCGATGCGTTCGGTCAAAGCAACCGAATTCCCGCCAGCGGAGCAGAATTCAAACAGGAACGTAGACGCAAAAGACAGCATTGACGCTCACAGCCCGGAAGACCATCAACTATCATTTTCACCCATCCTGCTCGAGCTTGGGATCATTATTGTGCTTGCCGCCTCAGGCCGATGGGTCGCCGAACGAGTCGGACAGTCGTCCGTGTTGGGGGAACTGTTGATCGGAACGCTATTGGGGAACATCGGCGTTTGGTTAGGAATTCCGTTCTTTACGCTGGTGATGAATCTGGGCGATATAATCCCGTTGTTCAGCGAAGTCTGGCTTTCCGGCGAGTCCGTGCCTCTGGCGGCCGAACAGATTTTCGGTGCCGATGCCGTCAACCAGCACGGAAGAACCGCCCGGTTGATTACGATTGTGACCGGGGAAGAAGGACCACGCTACATCGCAATGGGTTTTGCGATTTGGCTGTTTTCGGAGCTAGGTGTCATTCTGCTCTTGTTCATGGTGGGATTGGAGTCCCAGGTCGATGACATGCTCGCGGTCGGTTGGAGAGCATTGCTGGTTGCCGTCGTCGGAGTCACTATCCCATTTGTGCTAGGTTACTTTGCGAGCCGGTGGTTGCTGCCCGAGTCCCCGGTTGTAGCCCATCTTTTCTTGGCAGCAACGCTTTGTGCGACCAGCGTTGGAATCACCGCTCGCGTCCTGCAAGATTTTAAGAAAACACAGACTCGAGAAGCGAAGATTATTCTCGGCGCGGCGGTCATAGATGACATTCTCGGCCTCATCTTGATGACGGTTGTTGTCGGAGTGGCATCCACTGGGGAAGTTGATGTGCTTAAGATAAGCAAGATTGGTTTGCTGTCGACGCTTTTCCTCGTCGCAATAATTCTGTGTGGCGGAAAGTTCGTTGGATGGATGATTCCCGTGTTCACGACTTTTGGGGGGCGTCATCTCAAGCTATTGTTTCCGCTCGCGTTGGCATTCCTTCTGGCTTGGGTCGCGGGGATCATCGGACTGGCCCCGATTGTAGGAGCATTTGCGGCAGGTTTGATTTTGCGAGAGGACCATTTCAAGTTTGATTCACAACACTCCATGGAAGGCTTAATCGCGCCACTGGAAAAGATATTTGCTCCCATCTTCTTTGTACTGATGGGGATGCAAGTCGATCTCCGATCGTTCACCGATATCAACACTCTGTGGCTTGCGTTGGGCCTGAGTGTCGTTGCGATCGTCGGGAAATTGGCCTGTGGTATTGTATCTGGACGTGGGGCGGATCGTTGGACGATTGGGTTGGGGATGATTCCGCGAGGAGAGGTCGGACTCATTTTCGCAAGTATAGGCAGGGGATTTGGCGTTCTTTCTGGCTCGCTGTTTTCCGCCGTCGTTGCCATGGTTATCGTCACCACGCTGATGACTCCGGTCCTACTCAAGAAATCGCTTGCCCGAATCGGCGATGACACGATGCCCGATTTGCCCGAACTCGGAAGAGGGGCGTAAATGAAACCAGCAATTGATACACGAAGGCTTTGGAGAACGACAACCGCATCGCAGGCTGTCCTGCGATGCCGTCGCGGTCTATTCGTCGTTATCCGCGCGGTCGTAATTAATTGCGCAGATGGCTGGCTTCGATCAGTGATGACCGCCGATTCCGAGATGCAAACGTCCTACGTCGAGATGCACACCACCGTGGCCGCGATGAGCCGGTTGGTACGCGCGGTAGTTCGGTGCGTAGTGGCCACCACCATAGCCGAACGAGGACCGGCCGTACCCCGAACCATAGTAGGGAGTAACGACTCCGTGTCCGCCATAGTACCTGTGGCCACCGGTGTATCGGTGCCCGTAGTTAACGTGACCGCCACCATGACCAATATACCCGTGGCTGCCGCTGTAGCCATGGCCACCGCCATGATGGAAGTCAGCAGCCGTAACGTCAGCCGACGGAATGAGAAAGGTCAGGGCAGCACCAGCGAAGGCAATCATCAAAAAGCGTTTCATTTTTCAGATCCGTTGGGAGGAGAAGCGGGGGAACATGGGATCGGTAATGCAGGTCGCGTACCAAATCGTAAAACCCCCGTAAAACGTACGTTTTTTGCGTTTTCGACTCCGGCGAAGAATCGATGGCGTAGTCAATACGATTCGCCAGTGCCGTCGTTGTGGTGTCACCTTGGCATCGTAAGGTGCCTGAGGAGGTCAGTCGGGTGAGCGGGAATTGCTGCTTCCATCACTCACGGCGCAAATGTGTTCGCCACCAAGTTGCGGTGCACCTCGCGGCGGTTCTTGTCCTGATCACGGCGCTGGTCGGCCAGACGCGTCACTGCCAATGTGGTCATTCAAACGACGCGGCAACACGCTGCTGCGCAACCGCTTCGCCGGCGACGATGTGCGGCTGCCATACTGCTGCGGCAACCACGACCAATTCCGAGATGTCGACGTCAGGCCTCCCGTGTTCATGCTGCGAGGCCAGCCCGTTGGCCTATGCGGAGTCAGCTCCGTCACCGCGGCGGGCCAAGGTATACGCCCAGTACTTCTTTCTCGCGCGAGTGGATCACGCAGTGCTGGTTGCATCACGACACCAAGACGGGCGGATCGCTGTCTGGTTTGAAACGCCTCCGAAGCTTTGTGCGCGGCTTTGTCGTTTTTTGATTTGAGCCACTTGCTCGATCCAAAGCACAGCGTCGCCCGGAAATGATTCCGGCATCACAACACTCACGGCGGAATGATCCCGTCTACGCCTCAAGGAATTTCAAACCATGTTGGTTCTATCAAGAAGGGTTGGACAATCGATTTGTTTGCTCCGTTCTGAAACCACGATCACCATCGCGAAAGCAAGTCGCAGTCGAGCGAGACTGTCGACCGACGCTCCTCGTGAAATCGCCATTTGTCGCGGCGAACAAGTGTCACCCGATGACGAAGACACGGTCGTCGAAGAAGGCATTGCCACTCATTGGCGACTGGAACCCAAGTCTCGTGAGACGCGCACTTTGCCCTCTCGTTCCGAACAGTCGGACCCAGCGAATGTTTTGGTGGCCATCACTGACGCCGACGAACGTCGTCGCTATGCCGATGCCTTTCGCTACGTCGGTTTCGGTGCGAGTGAAGTCACCGATGGAATATCTTGCTTGTCAGCGCTCCGTTCCGGCGCGTTCGACATGTTGGTTATTGACCAGCACTTGCTATGGGGTAGCGGTGACGGTGTTGTCGAGGTCATGTACCATGATCCTTCGATTGACCAAATTCCTGTAGCGCTGCTCAGTTTTCCTTCACCGGATGAATCCCCTGAAGGTTCTGCGAGCCGCCTGCGCGCGTTCGGTTGCACCGAGATTGTTCACATCGTGCAACAACGCCTTGCTGGACACGATTGATGGGCGACCGCGTGACCAAGAATCACCGTCGGGCCTACCCGACGGTGTCGCTGTTGCTGGTGGCAGTCAATATCCCACTCGCCCTTCTCGTTGGCCTCTTACTGGTGACGGATTACCGACGAGAGATGCGGCGTGCCACTGATGAACGACGAATCACACTCAGCGACGAAGCGGGTGTGATCGGAAGTGCGTTGTTGCGTTTGAGTGATCCCGATGATACTGCGGCAATCACGGCTTTCCTGGAAAGCAGTTGCGCCGAAACCGCTGGTCCGGACTCGCCGGGGCATTGGATCGACGTCCGCTGGAATGGATGCAAGCTGCACACCCACACCGGCCCGATCGATTCAACCGTTTCGGTCGACGCGCCAAACTTTAGCCTCGAGGTGATCGCGGGACGATTCTCGTCAGGATTGCTAACGGTCGAAGTTTCGGAGTTGGCCGCAGACATTCGACGAAGTGTTCGAGGTGAAATCCTGATGCACGTCAGTTGGTTGTTGGGCATCGCGGCGTTGGCGGCGGTAATTGTCGATGTGGTGCTCGTGCGGCTGATCGCTAGACCAACGATGCAGCTTGCCGCATCAGTGATACGACTCGGTTCGCAACAATTTGAGGTCGAACCGACTTCATTCCTCAGTTTGGAATTGAATGATTTGAGTGAATCAATTTCCGCGATGGCAGATTCATTGAATGCCGCTCAAGCGAATCGGGCGACAGCGATGAAGCGAGCCGAACAAATTCAACGCAACTTGCTCCCCAACAGAATTGACGTTCCCGGTCTTCGCATCGCAACGCACTACCAACCCGCCGAAGAAGTTGCCGGTGACATCTACGACGTGATGAAGCTGCGCGACGGGTCGTGGTTGATCTACGTCGCTGACCTTGTCGGCCACGGCATCCCAGCCGCTATGAGTGCCTCGATTCTGAAATTAGTCATCGACTCGGCTGCAGTCGGCTGTACCGATCCCGGCGAACTGATGGGACGCGTCAACCGAGCCCTGCCGCGTTACTTAGCCGAAGATGGCTTCGCAACCGCAATCATGTTGCGTTGGAATGCGGAATCAAAAGAGTTGAAGTTTGCCAGCGCGGGTCACGAACCCATGCTGTTGATTCATGAAGGAGAAATGCAGTCGATCGAAGCGACCGGCTTACCCCTTGGCGTGGACGAGACGTTGGATTGGAAAACAGAAACGATCCAGCTCCATCACGGCGATCGCTTCATGCTGCTAACCGACGGGATCAGTGAAGCGACCAATGAATCAGGCGAAATGTTTGGCCGCACACGAATCCAGCAGCTCGCAGTGGACGACGGCCACGCTTGTATCGCGGAACTTGCTCGCACGTTTGCCGATCGGGTCAACGCGCACATTGGCGGTCAACCTTCTCAAGACGATATTACGCTGCTGGTGGCCCAGTGCCTGGAGCACGACCAGCAATCACAAACCAATCAACTTCGACTCGACGGACAAGGACGGAGAATTCAATGAGTCGCTCTGCGTTACGTTTTGCGTCGCTGTCGCGTGGAGCCGCCGCTGCAATTCAACTTGCCGCGATATCGCTTTTGTGTGCCGCCGAGCCAACACGTGTTGCTTCGCTTCCTACTAACGCTCCTCACGCCAGTAGCCTGTCGCAAGAAATTCGCAACACGGCAGATCGTGTTTCGCACGGCTAGGTGCACGACTATTCCTTGCGAATTAAACCTTCCCGAATGAACTCAGAGTCCGCTGATGCCACACGTAACCAAGGGGAGTATTTCCTACACCGAAGGCTTAGCCGTCGCAATGGCAGTAGTCTGTACCAATGGGCACGCCATTTGCATCCTTGACCATTACGAACGAATTCGCGAACGATCCGACGCGGAGCAACCGGTGTTAATGCTGATGCACTCGAATAAACGCAAGCATTTAGTCATGATCGGAAACAATGAGAAAGAAAAAGATGAATAAAGAAAAAATGCAACTGGGCCTTTTGCTGCCGACCGTCGATTCGGCGGATGATGCCTGCGTCGACAGACTGGCGGACTTGCTGCAAGCGAAGGCTGGCATTGATTCGGTTCACGCGATTAAGAGGGGTACCGAGACGCCCGATCGAATTTGTATTCACTACGATCCGAGTGTGGTTTCGACTGGCGAAGTGCGAGATCTCGCAAAGCGTGCCGGTGCGCAATTGGATCAGCGTTATGGGCATTGGCTCAGTAAGTTGCGATCAACACACGCCCGCCGAGCCTCCGCGATCGAGTCGCGATTAGGACGGGTAGACGGCGTCCTTGAAGCGGTCGTGTCACCCGATGGCGCTGTTCGCGTCGAGTACGACAAACGGACCACCAGCGAATCCGCGATCGCAAAGGCTCTGAACGAATGGACCGGCGAAGCAGCGGACGTTGTCGGCGATCACGCCGGCCACAAGCATGATGATGAAGGTCACGAGGCGGAACACGATCACTCGGGACACGACCACGCTCACGGCGGTATTTTTGGTCCCAGGTCGGAATTGATCTTCGCAGTCCTCTGTGGCGTGTTGTTGCTAGTCGGATGGTTGATCGAATCTTTTGCGCATCTCAACGAATGGATTTCTTTGGGCTGTTACATCGCGGCCTATCTCTTCGGCGGCTACTACACGGTCACCGAAGCAATTGAAAAAATTCGAGCTGGTAAATTTGAAATTGACTTCTTGATGATCGTCGCCGCCGCAGGTGCCGCGTCGCTTGGTGCCTGGGCCGAAGGAGCGTTGTTGCTGTTTCTGTTCAGCATTGGCCACGCCTTGGAAGGCTACGCGATGGGAAAGGCCAAGCGTGCCATCGAAGCGCTGTCGGAACTCGCGCCTCGAACCGCGCGTGTGCGCCGCGACAGCACGGAAACTGAGGTTCCCGTCGAAGAATTGGTCGTTGGCGACGTCGTCGTGATCAAACCCGATGAACGCGTCCCCGCCGATGGCTTCGTGATCGCTGGTGAATCGAGCATCAACCAAGCACCGATTACCGGCGAGAGTGTTCCCGTAGACAAACGCCCCGTCGATGACGTTGACGCCGCAGCAGCTGATCCCGAATCGCTTTCCGCCGAATATCGTGCGTTCGCTGGGACGATCAATCAGTCCGGTTCCATCGAAATCCAAGTCACCAAGACGGCGTCCGAGAACACACTCGCCCGCGTTGTTACGATGGTCAGCGAAGCGGAAACGCGAGTTTCACCGACTCAGAAGTTTACGAAGAAGTTTGAGCGTTACTTTGTCCCATCCGTCATCACTGGCGTTGTGTTACTGATGTTTGCACCGTTGGTCATCGACGAAAGTTTCAGCGATTCATTTTATCGAGCGATGGCTGTTTTGGTCGCAGCAAGCCCCTGTGCCCTGGCGATCGCAACACCCAGTGCAGTTCTGAGCGGAGTCGCCCGAGCAGCTCGCGGAGGAATCCTTGTCAAAGGCGGCGGGCCACTGGAAAGCCTCGGCAGTCTCGATGCGATCGCGTTCGATAAAACCGGAACACTGACCGAAGGCGAACCCAAAGTGACTGACGTTCGCACCACCGAAGGTGTCGACGAATCGGAACTCTTGCGGTTTGCGATCGCCGTCGAAGACCTCAGTAAGCACCCGCTCGCCAAAGCCGTCGTCCGAGACGGGAGAAAGAAGCTGGAAGGAGGGGAGTCTGGTGAGCCGACGGCGCTAGCCGCGGGTTTCATCCCTGAAGCGACCGATTTGAAGAGCATTACTGGACGTGGGATTCAAGCGACCGTCGAAGGCGAATTGGTTCACATTGGCAAGGACGACTTATTCGCAGAGGTCGATGGTCCACCGCTTCCCGATAGCGTTCGAACCATCGTCGAGTCACTTGAAAAACACGGACGAACCACCATGATTGTTCGTCGCGGCGACCGTTATCTCGGCGTCATCGGACTGATGGACACACCGCGTGAAGCATCGAAACGAACAATTGCACAACTGCGTCAACTCGGCATTCAGCGGATGATCATGATCTCCGGAGATAATCAGCAAGTCGCCGACGCGGTCGCCAATGAAGTTGGTCTTGACGAAGCACGCGGCGACCTGATGCCCGACGACAAAGTCACGGAGATCAAGAAGCTGCAAAGTGAAGGCGGCGTGGCGATGGTAGGCGACGGCGTCAACGACGCCCCTGCGATGGCATCCGCTTCGGTCGGCATCGCCATGGGAGCCGCCGGCAGCGACGTTGCGCTCGAAACAGCCGACGTTGCACTGATGGCCGACAACCTCGACCATCTCCCACTCGCTATTGGACTCAGCCGAGCCACCCGCCGCATCATCCGCCAGAACCTATGGATGAGCCTCGGCATGGTCGCCTTTCTCGTACCGGCAACAATCCTAGGTCTCAACATCGGCCCCGCCGTCGCCCTCCACGAAGGAAGTACCCTCGTCGTCGTCTTTAACGCGCTGCGACTGCTCGCTTACCGATCGATCTCAACGAACTATGAATGATCGAGCAATAACTGCTCACCTCGTCATTGATTTGTTTGACGCCGTCGCTCGAAGCTCAGTTGCGGCGTGTCATCGGTCCGTCGGATTTATCGTACATGAACTCCATAGCGAACCTGCAATGACAGGGCGTTGAGTGGCGTATGCTGCCAGCGTTACCAACTTGCGATTGCTGGGACTTTAGCACGATGGCATGCTGGAAACTGACCTTCCGGAACCGAGTTTTCTTGCTTGCTATGGCTGCCATTTCCGGAATGCTCCAATACAATCATCGTTTTGTTTGATTCCTGCAAAGTTTCCTGCACGATGCAAAAACTTCCTCTCTTCAAAGGCGAGTATCGAGAATATGCAAAACGGAATCATCGTCCGTGTATTTATAGCCAGCCCCGGCGATGTCCATCTTGAACGGGAAGAGGCTTGCCGAGTCATTCAGGAATGGAATGCCGCCCATTCTCTGCCGCGATCCGTAATCGTCGAGCCGATTCGGGTTGAGACCCACTCGCGTGCTGTGCAGGGTGGGCATCCGCAAGACTTGATTAACGCTCAATTGCTGGAGCGTTGCGACCTGCTCGTTGCAATCCTATGGTCGCGTCTCGGAACGCCAACCGCGAAAGCCCTGTCTGGCACGGTTCAAGAAATCCATGAGTTCTCCGAGACAAAAGGCGATGACAAAGTCTTGCTTTTCTTCTGCGACCGCCCCATTCCCAATGCGGCTGATTTGGAGCAAGTCCAAGCAGTCCGCTCGTTCAAGGACAGCGTAAAAACCGACGGATTGTATCTTCAGTACACGGAAGCAGAGGAATTCGCTCGTCTGTTCCGACAGCAACTCGATCTGACAATGAATGCGATTCTCGACAGCAACGAATTTGCGGTGATAACCGCTGAGTCAGACCGCCGCGACGTAACGCTTTTACCAGAAGCATGTTCCATTCTTGCCGTTGCATCCGTGGCTGACAGCAGTCGAATCCTCCTGTCCCGAATGCGAGCTGGCCACGAGTTATCTGTGGGTGGCATCTGCCTCACGAATACTGGTGACGAACGTTCCGAGGCCAAGTGGGAGGGTGGCTTGGAGCAACTTGAGCAATGCGGTTTCGCCGAGGATCTCGGGTACAAACGAGAGGTGTTCCGTTTGACTCGGAGTGGATACGAAGCCGCCGATGAGCTTTGGCACATTTTGCTGCTGCGCCGAGTCAATTCTTTGCAACAAGGTGAATACGACTACGTCGACGTAAGCAGCTTGGCCGAAGATGCGTTCAACGGCTGCAGAATAGCCGTTCCAATCGTCCGCGAAAAAGTGAATGCTCTCGGAGAGATCGACGCTCTGGAATTGGTCGCCGGCGACGGGGGTACGACTGCAGTCCGACTCAATGATAAGTCTCGTAAGACTCTGCGCGAACACGAGTGGCTTAAGTTCGCCAATCCTGACGGCGGATGAAATTTACGAAAGGATTTCGATGAGCCGGGCCAGTTCGTCGGTGTCTCTTACGCCGATAACAGTCATCATGCGGGAGCCTACTCGCCATGAGGCGGCGAGTTGCCCGTCAATCTGCGTAACTCGACAAATGATTCCGGCACACTCGATCTGGATGCTCGGATCTTTAGAAAACCAATCATTCACTTTACACTTGTGCTCGAAGACCGCCAGATGCGTATGGTCTTTGCGCTGCCAAAGGGCTTGGATGCATTTGCAGCAAGGCATGTCCAGCACGACCAACTCATCGCATACGAAACCACTGGGCGGTGTGTCCACGTTGCGTGGACGGTAACCGACCAGTTGCGCGGCCTGGTCGGGTAAAATGGAGCGACCCGTATACGTTTCTGCTAGGTGCTGCTGAGCGAGCTCAGGGTCTGTTTCAAATAGGTTCAGATACGCCTGGAGCGGTTCATCATGCTGATGATTGGTGAGCGCCACCCAGTATAGACCGACCGCAATTAGCGTGATGGCTGCGGTGGATAACATCGTCCACCGCCATCGAGATTGCTCTCTCGCCACGGCGGTCGGCGCGGTTGGCAGAGCACGCTGATCGAAAGATCGAGGCGTTTCGTCCAATTCCGTTGCGATGCGTTCCCAAAGCAATTCTTTAGGCGTTGCGGCCAGAGACAGCTTTCGGATCGCCTCGGAAACCGCATCAAAAAAGGTCAAGTGCTCAAGACAGTCGGAGCAGCCCTTGATGTGACGATCGACATTGATTTGCTGTTCGCCAGATAGTTCACCGTCATAGTAGTTCGACAATAGTTTGCTGGCTTGTTGGCAATCCATATGACTGCTCCGCGAAATATCTGATGATGCGCCAGATGACTTGGCTAGCCCTTTGGATGGCGGTTGCGCCGCGACCCTTCACGCGAATGCCCGTTTTTTCGACGAACCAGCAGAACGAAAAATCCTGTGAGATTTTGTGAAGAAGTAAAGCCGTCTGGGCATCAAAACCAAGGAAAGACGAACGACGGCGGAAACGTTCCGCCAAAACGTCTTGGTTCCCAATCCCTGACGACTAGAGGTGGAAGTCATGTTGTTGAAATCAGTAGCAGCCGGTGTTTTGGCTCTTGGACTCTTTGGCACCGCCGCGTTGAGTGTGCCTGCATCCGATTCGGCACCCGGTGCCATGGTGCAAGGCAATTCGATCGAATCGACCGAGTTGGTCGGAAACACGTGCTGTGCAAAGCGTGCGTACTGCTGCACGATCAAACGAAGTTGCTGCGGTAGCTCGGCGGTGATCCAAAGCGACGATCAGTAGCGGCGATGAACATTGGCGAATTTTCGCTTTCGATAACGCCTTGACTCTCGCGATCTGCTGTCGTTACTGAGTCACTCGCAAATTTTGCTTCCCTCGATCGCCTGGAGGTTCGCATGAGTGTTGTTTCTACAAAGCAGCGCTGCTCATCCCCAACGGGTCGCTCGGTGAAACAAGTTGATCGAACGGCCGGCGTGGGAAAATGCGACGGCGCGGATGCAGGACTGCCATTCGACGACGCTGAAGAGCGATCGTCGCCCAGGCTAACCGTGCTTCCCGTCATTCAACCCTGCGGGTGTCGTGTTGTCGCGGGCGTGCAGAGCCGATGGGCGAGAAGCGGGTACGCCGCGCTGCGAAACATTTCTTGCCGATGTGACGATGGTGTTTTGGTCATCGACGGCAGCGTGCCAAGCTTCTTTTTCAAGCAGATGGCGCAAGAACTAGCACGGACGGTCGATGGGGTTCAGCGAGTACAGAATCGACTGCTCGTGAAAGACGTTGAACGTGACAATCTGTAATTCATGCAGTGGCGGGCGACCAAACCGATGACCAGTAACGAAACGAACACACCGTTGCCAACGGCCGCCTATTTCTCAATGGAGATTGCACTCGATCCCGCGATGCCGACCTACAGTGGCGGATTGGGTGTTCTTGCTGGCGACACGTTGCGGGCGGCAGCCGATATGAGCGTGCGGATGATTGCGGTTACATTGCTGCATCGACAAGGCTACTTGTCGCAGACAATTGACGCCGAAGGCTGGCAGCACGAACAACCGGTTGATTGGAATATCGAAGAGCATTGTCGGGAACTGCCCCAGCGGGCAGAGGTAGAAATCGAGGGACGGACGGTCCATGTCCGAGCTTGGCAGTATGACGTGGTCGGGTGCGAAGGGTACCGTCTTCCGGTTTTGCTTTTGGACACCGACTTGGATGAAAACGCTGACACTGATCGAGCATTGACGCAGCAACTCTACGGCGGCGATAGTCGACATCGTTTGAGCCAGGAAGTCGTGCTGGGAATTGGTGGGGTTCGTATTCTGCGATCACTTCGCATTGATTCGCTCGTTCAATTTCACATGAACGAGGGCCATGCCGCACTTCTCGTGCTCGAGTTACTTGATGAGCGAGCGAAGTCTCTCGGTCGCGAGATGTTCAATTCGGAAGATGTGCAGGCCGTTCGGAAGCAGTGTGTCTTCACAACACACACCCCCGTACCCGCCGGTCATGATCGTTTTGGTTTCGATCTCGTCGAACAAGTGCTGGGCCGATCCGATCTATTCGACATGCACGAAGTGTTCTGCTGTGCGGGCGAGCTGAACATGACGTACTTGGCCCTGAACCTGAGTCACTACGTCAACGGAGTGGCAAAGAAGCACGGGGAAGTGTCGCGTCACATGCTAGTGCCCAAAGACACGAACCATCACTACGCCATCGACCACATCACCAACGGCGTTCACGTTGCGACGTGGGCGTCCCCCTCCTTCTCCGAATTGTTTGATCGTTTTCTCCCAGGATGGCGTGAGGACAATGCCAGTTTGCGCGGCGCGCTGGCGATGCCGCCCAACGAAGTCTGGCAGGCTCACCGAGCCGCAAAGCTGCGGTTGATCGACGAGATCAACGCGACTCAAGATGACTTGTTCGATCCGCTGACGTTTACGATTGGATTCGCTAGACGCGCGACAGCGTATAAGCGAGCGAACCTTTTGATCAGCGATCCAGAGCGACTCCACCGCATCGTCGAGAAGCATGGGCCAATCCAGATCGTCTTCGCTGGCAAGGCACACCCTCATGATGTCGAGGGAAAGCATCTGATTCAACAAATCGTGCGAGCGAAGAATCAACTGCACCCCGCAGTCAAACTCGTCTATTTGGAAAACTACGACTGGGAACTTGCTCGACTGATCGTTTCCGGCGTCGACGTTTGGCTGAACACTCCGCAGCCACCGCTGGAGGCATCGGGCACCAGCGGAATGAAAGCTGCGATTAACGGAGTGCCAAGCCTGAGCATTTTGGATGGATGGTGGATTGAAGGTTGTGTCGAAGGCACCACTGGCTGGGCGTTCGGAAATGCTGCGTCAACGAATCCTGCGAATGTCGACCGCTTCAAGGAGGACGCAGATGCCCTATACGACAAATTGGAGCAAGTGATCGTCCCCCTGTACTACACAAAGCCCGACCAATGGCTGCGAATCATGTCGCACGCAATTGCACTGAACGGATCCTATTTCAACACGCAGCGGATGGTGCAGCAGTACGTGGTGAAGGCTTACTATGAAACCTAAATGTCGAATGAAGGAATTCGGAGGGATGTGCATCTAAAAGGCAATCAATCACCTTCACTTAGTATTCTAGGAGTTACTGATGTCGAAAGCCAAAAGAGACAGCAGCGAAACCGAGTTTACCTGCCACGCTCCCGATGCCAAAGCAGTATTCCTGGCGGGCACTTTCAATGATTGGAAAGCCGATGCAACGCCAATGGCTAAAGCCGACGCCGGAAAATGGACGGCGAAGCTGGACCTTCCGGCTGGCCGATACGAATTCAAATTTGTGGTTGATGGCGATTGGGTCTGTGAAGCGAATTGTCACGCTAAAGGCGAATGCCCGCAGTGTGTTCCGAACGACATGGGCACGATGAATCGCGTCTGCGAAGTGCAATGATTTGGGAGCCAGTCATGAGTCAGGAAACAACCGTCACCGAGGTTTTGCCACGCGTTGAATCGTTTCAACGGATATTCCACCCCACCGATTTTTCGGGTGGGGCGGAGTCGGCGTTCATTCATGCTCTGAAGCTGGCTGTCAACGCCAACGCATTGCTTGAGATTCTTCATGTGGACCGACATCCTGAATCGGTCGATTGGGAAGACTTCCCCCAAGTATGCCAAACTTTAGCGCAATGGGGATTGCTTCCGGATTGGGCATTGCCCGAAGACGTAGGGCGTCTGGGGATCGGCGTTCACAAACATCTCGTGGGCGGCAACGCTCCCGTGGACGCAATCCTGGACCACATGGATCGGCACGAACCGGATCTGGTGGTGCTGGCGACGCATCACCGGGATGGACTTGATCGCTGGTTGCATCAAGACATCGCGAAACGCGTCGCCCGAATTTCGCACCGAGCTTGCCTGTTCGTTCCGCATGAAATTCCGGGCTTTGTGCGGCGGCAAGATGGCGAAGTCGCTTTGAAAAAGTCATGATTCCAGTTGCCAAACAGCCTGACGCCCAGTCGGCAATATCCTGGGCTTGGGAGCTGACGCAAATTCTAAAGTGCGAATCCGTTGAAGCGACTTTGGTTCATGTGGGAAACGACAATGCTGTTTTTGATTCGTTGTCGTTTCCGAACTTAGAGGATTGGACGTGGGAGGTCGTGGTGGCGTCCGGTGACCCGAGCGCCGAGATTTTCAAAATTGCTGAACGACATAACACCGACTTGATCGTCATGACGACAGGAGGGCGTCACGGCTTTCTTGACGTGCTTCGAGGAAGTACGTCCGAGCAAGTCACTCGCCATGCGGCTTGCCCGATTCTATCCGTCCCCACTGGTCAATCACCCTATTCTACATTGGAGTTCTAAAATGTGTCGAAAATGCGAATCACACACTCCGTCACAACCGACGCGTGTGAAGACCTGGATGTTGGCCGTCTTGGTCTTTGGAGTCATTGCTGTCTTTGCAGTTTCGGCTGCGATATCTCAGGAAAACTCACAGAACGAACAAGCGCACAACGAACACGCGGCCACCGATATCGACGCTCGCTACTTCCAGAAGAATCTGGAGCTGGCCAAACGCGATCTGCAAACCGCGTTGGCCGCCAATCGACGAATTCCCAACTTGAATTCGAAGCTATTGCTGCTGCGGCTTGAAAACCAAGTTGCCTACGCGACGAAGTTGGTTGAGCAGGTCGGGAAACATGCGGATCACGACCTGCACAAAAGTCATCTACAATCGGTAAAGAATGACGCGATTCTCGCGGAGAAACAGCTTGCTTGGGCAAGCAAAGCATCTGGATATCTTCGCGACGACCAGATGAAGCGAATAGAGCTTGCCGCGCAGCTCGCACGACTAGCGCTGGAGCGAGCCGAGCAGCCAGGAATCACCGCCGACCCGATGCAACATTTGCAGTGGCAGATCGACCGGTTGCGATCGGAACTGCTGAGCCTGCAGGTCGAGTTTGAACGCACGCGATCAGGGCACCAGAACCGGATAGCTCAATGATTCAAAAGACGATTCGATCCCACTGTCGTCACTGCGGCACCGATGTGAGATCGGTGACGCAGCATCGGCCAACGCTCGGACCAAATTGGGAGCGGGCCGACGGCACGCCGCGACCGCTGGGTGTCACTTGGCTGGAACACGAACAGTCCTACAACTTTGCACTCCACGGGGGGAACGCTCGCAGCGTAACGTTGCTGATGTACCTCAAGGATGAACTGCGAGTTCCGTGGCACTCCGTGGCGCTTGATCCACTGAGAAACAAGTCGGGACCGATTTGGCATTGTCGAGTTCCCATCGCCGAAGCCGGTGACTCGGAATACTACGCTTACCAAGTTGACGGGCCGGTCGAGGGTGCCGCTTTGCCATGGCACGCTTTCGACCCTGAGAAAGTCTTGCTCGATCCGTATTCGCGAAGCATCTATTTTCCCGATTGCTTCAATCGCGAGGCAGCACGCTCGCCCGGCTCCAACGCGGGCCGCGTTCCGCTGGGGCGTTTGGACGTTTGCAGATGTCCGTTTGACTGGGGCGATGAACAGCGAATCCGCCATGGTTCCGATTTTGTCATCTACGAAATGCACGTTCGTGGCTTCACGCGGCATCCCTCTTCAAATGTCGAGGCCAGTAATCGGGGGACATTCGCTGGTGTCGTGGAGAAAATCCCGTACCTGAAGGAGCTCGGCGTTACCGCAGTTGAATTGATGCCCGTCTTCCAATTCGACCCGGCAGACAATAACTACTGGGGCTACATGCCCTTGAACTTTTTCTCGCCCCACCACGCCTATTCTGCTCATCAGTCGTCTTGCGAGCAACACAGCCAATTTCGCGAAATGGTTCGTGAACTGCATGCAGCCGGTATCGAAGTCATTTTGGATGTCGTCTTCAACCACACGTGCGAAGGCGATCATCACGGACCGACCTACTGCTACCGGGGAATTGACAACGACGTCTACTACGTTGCGTCGGATGATCCGGCCTCGCCCTACGCAAACTTCAGCGGAACCGGCAACACACTTGATACGGCGCATCCGACCGTTCGCTCACTCATCGTCGATAGCCTGCGATATTGGGCCAAGGAAATGCACGTCGATGGTTTCCGGTTTGATCTTGCATCGGTCTTTTCGCGAGACTCGGAAGGAAACGTCAATCTGCAACAGCCACCCTTGTTTGACCAAATCGCCAGTGATCCCGACTTGGCCAACGTCCGACTGATTGCCGAACCATGGGACGCCGCCGGACTCTATCAGCTTGGTAGCTCTTTTCCTGGGCAAACCTGGATGCAGTGGAACGGCCGCTATCGCGATACTTTGCAACGGTTCGTTCGTGGTGACGCTGGCACGGTGCCGGACCTGATGACACGACTGTACGGAAGCAGCGACCTGTTTCCCGATCATCCATCGCAGTCATTCCGGCCTTTTCAAAGTATCAATTTCATTGCGTCCCATGATGGCTCCACAATCTACGATCTCGTTTCGTACAACGAAAAGCATAATGAGGCCAATGGTGAAGACAATCGAGACGGCCCGACGGAGTTCCGTTGCAACAACGGCTGGGAAGGCGATACAGAAGCATCGCAAGAAGTGCTCGACCTACGCAAACGCCAAGTCAAGAACTTCTGCTGTCTGTTAATGCTTTCCGCCGGAACGCCGATGTTCCGTATGGGTGACGAATTCATGCAAACCCAGGGCGGCAACAACAATCCGTACAACCAAGACAACGAAACAAGTTGGCTCGATTGGAGTCGACTCGAAGCAAACCAAGAAGTGTTTCGCTTCTTCAAGAAGATGATCGCGTTTCGCAAAACGCATCCAACAATTGGAAGTTCCACGTTTTGGCGTGACGATATTCGTTGGTTCGGTGCCGAATCGCCTGAAGTGGATATGTCCTCCGAGTCGCAGACTCTGGCCTATCACCTCTCCGGCCGGTCAGCGAGCGAAGCCGATCTGTACGTGATGGTTAACGCATCGACTCGTCAACGCGTTTTTGACCTTCACGCCGACAGTTCAAACATCTGGATGCGGGCAATCGACACTTCGCTTTCCAGTCCGCTCGATATTGCTGGTCGGGAATCGCAAGTCGCGATCGAAAACAGCCGCTACCACGTAAACCCTCGTAGCGTCGTCGTGCTGACACGCAGCAGCGGTACATCCACCTCCTAAGTTTTCTCCGAAGGAATGACTGATGAACACCATACGATCCATTACGTTCCTATTGACACTGACCACAACAACGAGCGTTTTCGCTCGCGAATGGTCCGACAAAACAGGGCAATACCAAGTCGACGCCGACCTGATCGGTTACAGCGACACGACCGTTGTCCTGAAACGAAAGCCCGATGACTTGGTCGCTGTCCCGATCGAGCAATTGTCAGACTCGGACCGCAAGTACCTCGAAACCCAAACGAAGGACACGATCACCGGCGGTGGCAGCGGCAATCAAGTCTGGGAATTGAAGTCTGGCCTGAAACTCCCCGGGCGAATCGTCGGCTTTGACAAGCACGGCGTCACCATTCAGCGTCGGCTAGGGAAGGTCTACGTCAACAACCAACGCTTCGACAAGATGCCTGGCGTCTACCGCGCCATCATTCCCAAGCTGGTCGCGCATTTCACGTCCGAAGAAATTGACGGTGAAAAGGGACTCGAAGACTGGGCGCGCGATCAGCGAGGCAAACCACGAACCTTCGAGTGTGCGGGTGTGATGATCGAACTAGAGGACAGCAATCTGTACTGCGTCCCGTTCTTCCTCTTCACCGACGAAACCTTCGCGATGCTCAAGCCGGGCTGGGAACGCTGGCTGGCGGCCAAGGAAGACTATGACGAAAAGGAGCAAGAGTCGTTCTTTCTACAAGCGCAAACACGCGCGTACGAACAACAGCAAATGCGATTGCGGCAGATTCAGCAATTGCAGTTAAATCTACAAGCCTACGACGCCGGTCTCTTTGACCTGTGGGAGGTCACGATGTATCCACAGGCGGGAGGATATGGACGGCCACTAAGTGTCGTGGTCCCAGCAACCGACAGCCAGCAAGCCGCTGCAGTCGCCCATCAACAAAATCCTTCCTACATCATCGGCCCCATGCGAATCGTCCGACGTCGAAACTGAATCGTTAGCACGAAACTATTCGCGATAACCTAACTGCAACATCCGGCACCCGACAGCGCGATCCACACATTGCCACGTCATCTAGTTCCACCGAAGTGGCAAGGCCCCACTCGTCAGCGACGATCGAAACGTCCACATCCAGCGCAGTTGGGAACGCGTCAGCCTTGGCATCAATCCTTCGATGCGCGATTCTTATGCGATGACTCGCTCGCTTCTGCTTGAGCGAAGATCGAACAGGCTGGCCGCGGAGCCGTCAATCTAGCCAGTTGAATTTGCGATGACTGCGAACTCTCCGGTGATCGCGCCCATCGGATTTGAACAAATCGATGTTGGCACGCCATCTGCGTAGTGCGTCAGTCGGGATGGCGATTTGCCGAAATATGCCACCATCGCCTCTAACAAGTTTACAGCCAAAGGAATTAGTACCGTGTCCAAATATCGCCTTTTTGGAGCCATGATCGCAACGTCCACCGCAGTCATGCTCTTGTTGATGTACCTGAACACTTACGCCATCGATCACGTCTATTGGAGCGAGACTCGCTTCTATATGGCGTTGGTGATGGGTTCGACCATGGCAATGATCATGCTGTCGTTCATGCTAGGGATGTACAAAGACACCAAGACCAATATCGCGATTGCTGTCACCAGCATCGTGGTATTCACTGGATCTTTGTACCTCGTCCGGAGCCAAGAAACGGTTCAAGACGTCGCTTGGATGAAGGCTATGATCCCTCACCACTCAATCGCGATCCTGACCAGTGAAAGGGCTGAGATCAGTGATCCAAGGGTCCGTGAATTAGCCGATGAGATCATTGAGGCGCAAAGAAAAGAAATTGCTCAGATGAAGGCGTTGATCGCGGATTTAGAGAATGAGCCTGAACGCCCGATCGCGTCACGGTAGAACGGCTTGACGAATTGGGTAGGTTGCGAAAGTTGCCGAGCTGAAAAAGGCTGGTCAGCCAATTCAAAAGTTGTATCGAAGCGTGTCAGCAGTGTGTGGTCGCTAGCACGGAATGCCTGGAAGTCATGGGCGGAAAGAAGAGTGACAACGACTGTCCAAGCTGCTGTGCTCAATGCATCGACATCTGCGAATCCTGCGTGAAGGCGATGGCGTTTCGTGTTAACCGGTGTCGGCAAAGAACCAGAGACTCTGAGAGTTATGTTTTTCAGAAAGCGTGAGCCTGGAATCAACCCCGGAGCTCTGTTTCGGGGAACCGAAGTTGTCAGGCCGTATTCCTTTTCCTGTGCGACGTCGCTGCGTGCGGCACCCATCGCACGGTACACGACTCGGTGCAATCAAACGGATGCGATGTGAGATGGAAGTGAGTGCAGTGGTATTGCGAAACGCTTGTTTCCTTAACCTTCTTCACGAGCGGATCGGAAGGACGAAACGGGGCTCGCCTAACGACGTGGAGACAATTATCGGAGTGCGATTGTTCGGAGTTTTACCAGAACGTCATTTCGTCAAACGGACGGAATCACGGCGCATGGTTGTTTTGAACTATCAACTTCGCTTGGCCACAACCCGGCAGATTGCGGTCGAAGCAACGGGAATGAGTGTCATTTGCAACATGGGTGTAATCCCGACACCAAGGATGGGGACCAACGGCATGGAATCATAGACCCAGCGATTTACAACATGAACGGCCCACAGTTCAAAACTGACGGCCAGTAGGACGCCTATTACGATCTGAACGACCCAAGTTGCGGGATGCAAGTAACTTTCTCGATTCGAGAGCCACCAGATGTCTTCGTGAATCGTCGCGATAGTCGCAAACAGCGCGAGCATGAAGAGCATGTCACCTGTGGCGGTTGCCTTGAAGCACATCCAGAAAGTGTCCTGGAAGGGTGCGTCACCAGATTCAAACAACGGCATTTGCGCAGTTTCCCAGGCTAAATGCAGGACAAACGCGCTGGCAAAATATGCCACCAAAGGAAGAAGTCGGTTTCTTGCCGTTGAGTCGATCATCCTGATGTCCTGCCGGTAAAACGTTTGAGTGATGAAAGAATGCTGCTCATCAATAGCCTCAAGTGGATTTCTTCCGACGGTTCCTGCAGCAACGCTTGCCGTTTTTCTGGTTCATAAATTGGTTGTATCCACAACATATCTGCTGAGTTCGCCACGACCGAACAATTTACAAGTACGGGCAATAAATCTCCGCTGCGTGCCAGAATTTGTGGGGCAGCGGGATCAGGATGAGTGCCAGGATCACGAAGGTAGCGTAGCCGATCCAGCGTCGACCGGGGCTGATCGGTGTGATGTCGTTGAGCGGCGGTGTTCCTCGTCCGGCGATGAAGTAGATGAACAAGGCGAAGAACAACAGTCCGGGCCAAACAAAGATCGCCAGCAGGAATAGCGACCACATGGCGACACTGCTGATCGTTTCTCCGACGCGCCGTCCGAACATTGCTCGGGCCATGTGTCCTCCGTCAAGTTGACCGATCGGCATCAGGTTCAACGCTGTGACCAACAAACCCAGCCAACCGGCGAAAGCGAGCGGGCTGAGTTGCAGTAGATACCCGTCTTGAAGCTGATCGCCCAAGGCAATCTTGGAAATCAAGGCAAAGAGCAAAGACGATCCCGCGGACGTGCCGTGCCCCATCATCGCTGACGCTGGTTCCGCATCCGGTGGCAGCACTTCGGTCGTTTGTAAACCGATCAACAACGCCGGTATCGCGATGACGAGTCCCGCCAGCGGGCCTGCCACGGCAACGTCGAACAATGCTCGTCGATTCCTGGTTGGTGACCTCATTTGAATGAAGGCACCGAAAGTTCCCAACGCAAAAGGGACAGGTATGAAAAACGGCGGCGAGACATTCAATCCATGGTGCCGGGCCATGAAGTAGTGGCCCAACTCATGCACGCCGAGGATCAACATCAGGCCCACGGAGTACCAAAGCCCAACCGCGATTTCGCTGGGTTGCTCCAGCAGATTGGTGCCTTGGTGCAGTGCGCCCGCCCAGGTCGTCGTTAAGAACGTCAAACCAAATAGGAGCCAGTGCAGCCAAAGTCGGGTTGGTCGTTCCAGGACCGCTTCTTCGGTTGGTCGATTCATCAGAACGATGGCAGTTCCCAGTTCTTCGTCCTGTTGAATCATGGGAACAGCATTCTCGCCAAGGTCCGATTCCAGTCGAACTAACGCTTCATCGGCAGGTGTGGTTAGCCGTCCGCGAAAAATCCCGGCACCATTTTGCCGCATCGCTACTCGCACATCCATCACCGCGCGAATCGCATCCGGCTGTTCGGCGTCCGGAATCATGCGAATGCCATCGTCGACGGTGTGGTCGGTCTCTTCTTGTTGCCCAGCACGTGCCGCCGCCGCCATACTGGCGATCATCCAAAAGCACAGTAGCAGAACGATCGGCAGCCACAGGAAGCCGCCCATCATCGTTCCGCCAGGCATCATCAACAGAACGAGAACCGGCAAAAAGAGGCAAAGGATGAAGAGGACGTTGAGCCATCCGATTGGTGTTGAATTCTTTTCCATGATGTTCCTCGTGTTTGATTCTCTGAGTATTTGTTTCGTTTGCTCTTGCCGCCAAGACAACTACGCAGCATGACCGTCCGCATGATTCGAGTCGTCGTCATCTTCCGTCCAAGAGAGGAAGAGTTTTTCGCCAGCGAAGATGAAGACAATTCCGCCCAGGGCGACCCAGATGACGAGCATGTCGCTGGTCGCTTTCATCCAAAGGAACGCTCCGAGAATGATGGAGTCGAGCACGATTGCGGTAATCGGCATCCAGCGATTGGCGTTGACCTTTTCGCGAACATGACGCAACACGCCCCAATGCACCGCCATGTCCATCACGATGTAGAAGATCGCTCCGAGCGATGCGATCCGCGATAGATCAAAGAGAATAGTCAGCGTGACTGCAAAGACGACGGTGTAGACAAGCGTATGCTTTTGAATACCGCCGGGCATTCCGAAGTGCTTGTGCGGCACGAGCTTCATTTCACTGAGCATGGCCAGCATTCGAGAAACGGCAAACGTGCTGGCGATCAGTCCGGAAATCGTCGCGACGATCGCGAGACCCACTGTGAAATACATCCCCCATTGCCCAAATGCCGGTCGTGCTGCTTCGGCAAGTGCGTAATCTCGGCTTTCGATGATTTCTGCGATGGACAAATTGCCAGCCACGGCGAATCCAACAAGCAGGTAGATGACTAGACAAATCGAGAGCGAAATGATGATCGATCGGCCAATGTTCTTCTTCGGGTGAGTGATCTCAGATCCACTGTTAGTAATTGTCGTGAATCCTTTGTAGGCCAGCAGTGCCAGAGCGATTGCGGAGAGGAAACTGCCACCGGATGTACGCTCCGTCACACCCACGCTTTCAAAATTCAAACCCGAAACCCAGAGGCCCGCGCCAGCAAACAAGAGGATGCCTGCGATCTTGATGACCGCCGTAACAGTCGAAAACGTGCCGATGAATTTGTTTCCGAGTATGTTGACGATGAATGCAGCGACCAGTAGCCCAACGCCCAAGACGGGAACGAGGAACTGATTATCCTTCGCATCGAACAACTGCAATGTGTACGTACCAAAGGTTCGAGCAACGAGGCTCTCGTTGATGACCATTGAAAAATACATCAACAGCGACATGCCAGCCGTTACGGTTCCTTTACCGTAAGCTTTCATCAAGAACATCGCGATTCCGCCCGCCGACGGATACTGCTCGGCCATCTTCACGTAGCTGTAGGCACTGAACCCCGCCACGACCGCCGCCGCAACGAAAGCGAGTGGGAACAGGCCGCCCGCCTGTTCGGCAACTTGTCCGGTGAGTGCAAAAATCCCCGCACCGATCATCACACCAGTCCCCATCGCAACTGATCCGGTTAGCGACAGACTGTTTTTTTCGTAGCCACCAGATGATTCTGAATCACTCATTCCTTAACCTAGTTTATTGCATTCAAGAATTGCGTCCTGTTAGCTTGCACGTCTGCAAACGACGGACCATAGGGAGTTAGCAGGGAGATTAGGAGCGTGAGTTTAAGAAACACTCTGTGTCTCCCAACTCCTTCACGCCCGACTCCCAGTTTCCCTACTCCCGCTCTCTTTTCCGCAGCAGTTATAGCAGCATGCGATCAACGCACCGAACAACCATCCCAACACGAAAATTCCAACGGCACCTAATACTGTCTCGCCGATTGGCATGTCCCAACGCATGATGGTTGTCACATCAACGCCGTGCATAAGGCTATTGAAGAACCGGATTGCGACATCTTTTGGGACGGTCAACATTACGAAGACACATCCGAGGTACGACACCACCGAGGCACTGGCGATCGCGAAACCGAATCGTTTAATGCTAAGAGTTTGCATGATCATTGCTCTCGTGTTTGTGGTGATGATCAACGTGGGCCGAGTGATCGTTTGGCACCATGAGTAAGTGGCATCCGAGCATCAGAACGAGGAATACGGCTAGGGTCACGCCTTCGCTGACCCCAAACAAAGGCAAAACAAAAACCATGAGTATTGGGATCATGCATCCCAGCAGCATTCGCCAGAAGTGACTCATTTTTCGCCTTGTTTTCGTCGTGAATGGGAAGCACGGTCGTTTGCTTTTTTAGATGCCGTTCAACACTGTTTTCTTCATCATTTGTTTGGGAAACAAATGTCCAAAAACGCAGATAGGCCCCAGCAGTGGGGATTCTGCCGCGGCCTGTCGGAGAGGGGGAGTCAGGGAGTTGGATGACTCGCGGAAAAAACCGCACCGACATACACCGACATACACCGATGTGGTACGCATTGTTACGGTTGGACGAAATCTGATTAGCAGAGGAGGTTGGAATCGGGAGCAATGGTTCTTTATCTCCCAGCTCCTTTGAAGTAAAGCAAGGGATTGAACTCTTCGATCGCCTAAGTTCTCGTCAGATAAGCCGACAAAACACTTGGCTGAGAACGAACTCGCTCGGATCGGGACAATTGCCACGGACTCTTACCTGCGAAACTTCCATCGGCCTAGTGCCGCTGTTGATATTACTTGACAGAAGAGTTCCATTCTTGAAGTCGAGCCTGCCATACAAGATCTGGTTCGCAACAATGACTCTCGTAATGTACGATCGGGTGCATGCAAACCGAGTGCGAGCACTTGAATGGGCTCGAACCATTTTACTATCCAGGCCAATGCAGTTCTTGGGGCGAACGAGTTATGTCACCTACTTACTTCACTGGGTTGCTATTGAATTAGCTTTATTCGGGTTGCTGCAGGTCGCCCCGAATATGAACAATCGCTTCTTACTTGCGGTCTACTGCACGTTGATCGTGTACCCGATTACCTACGTGGCATCGGATCTGATTCATCGTTATTTGGAATTGCCAGTCATCCGATGGGCAAAACGAGGAAGTCGAGCCTCAACCAGCAAGCTCAACAGTCCGTTGGTTGCGGCCCGCCCATAAATCCCTCTGAGCGCATGAACCAATAAAGCAGATAGGCCGCTGCAGAGAGGATACTGCGGCGACCTATCGCACGAAATGCCCAAGAGAGCATCAAGTGTGCCAACTTCCTATTGAATCGAGCGACTCTTAGTTCTTTTGATCGCCGTGTCCGTGGGCTGCGTGGTCGTGGCCTTCTAGCGTACCAGCCTTCTTCAGTTCTTCAGCTTTGGCGAGAACTGCGGCCGGGTCGGCTTGGGCTTTCTTGGTGCATCCGCTACAGCATAAGTAGACGGGCTTGCCTTCGACGACCAATTTAATGGGCGCTCCCATTGAACCGAGAAAGCTGGTGTTGGCAACGGCGCAGTACTTTTGTGCTTCGGCGGCCATGCGTTCGTTCATCGGCAACTTGGCAAGCGTTGCAGTTGAGTCGCGCAGTTTCTCAGCAGTCTTGACGGTCTTGGCTCCGCCTTTCAAGGCATCTTCCGTGCAGCTTTTGCAGCACAAGAAAACCGGTTTGCCTTCGATCATCACCTTCAACGGTGTGCCCATCGCGCCGAGGCGATCGTAGGTCATGATCGGACAAAACCGCTGAGCCGCTGCCAGTTCCTGGTCTTCTGCGGACAGTGACGAAAGCGCAGTTTTGATCGTTTTCTCAGCCTTCATCATCGCTTCATGGTCGTGCCCTGCAGCATGATCTTGGCCTTCGTGAGCGATCGCGGATGCGGAGTTTAGGCCCCCAACGAAAACTGCGGCGGCAGCTGCGAAAGTAAAAACGAATCGTGCAATCTTCATTCAGACATCCTTCAAATGGAAAGGTATTGGGCGCCGTTCCGCTGCTCCGGCTTGGCGAGTACCGACTCGCTCGGTGAAAATCCGCACAACGGCAAAACGACATTCTGGTCAATTTCAAGCGTTAGATGCGTAACCAACGAGAATCCTTCACGGAAAATCCAATTCTTTTGAAAGTTCTGCCCAGGCATTCATTGACAGCATTTCGTGAGCCGTGGACGACGCTTTGCCGGTGAGGAATCGGGTTTTCTTCCCACCGTCGTCGCTCATCGTCAATGGTAGCGCGACTCTGATCACGACGCGTCCTTCGCTGCTTCTCAGGCTTCTGCTCCTCAGCTTACGAGCGATCGAATCGAGCGATTCACTGGGGTTGATCCGCAAGCGTCGCAATTTGATTGCGCCGCAACGACCACTTCAACGCAGGCGGAGCAATGACCGCACAAATGCGGAATACCAAGGCCATCGGATGAACTCAGTTGATGGCAAGTAATTGATCCATCTCGTTCAGATCGCGTAAACCAACGGCAAGCCTCCGCGTCTTGTTGGCAGTCCATGTCACTGCCAGCCCCTTTTCATTGCCGGTCACCTGCAGTTCGTGGTTGCCACGCTGCACAAGCCGAACTGGCAGTTCGCCGAAGTTGACGTTCTGGCCGTGGCACTGCTCGACGACTAGGAAAGTCGACCCGTCAGGACGCTGGCACACGCAAGCAACGCAGTTGCATTCGCCGGGACCACACATGCAAACACCATCGACGCAATTGCACTGCGGCATTTTCAGAAGCTGGGTCGAAACCAACTTCACACCGTCGGACAGAGACGATTGCGTTATCGGTTGGAAGCCGACATTCTTGACGACTTCCTCAGCCGACGCTTCTCGGCCCTCGTACTTTTGCGTCAGGGCTTGCATTGCCAATCCAGTGTCCTGCTGTTGTAGCGAAACCGTCTCTTGAAAATTGATGGCCGTCGCGTTTATCGCGGGACCTGCATGGCTCGAATGGACCGACTGAGCCACCTGAGTCGGCTGGTCAGCCGGTCGCCAAGTCCAGGCGAGAATCAAGATCGACGCGGCCAGAGAAGCCACGATCACCATAAAGTCCTTGACCTTCGATCGACCAGGAATTGTGAATGGCGAGTTGCTCGGCAAGGTGACCGGTGTTGCTTGCTCGGCTTGCAATCGTTTGGCGACGGTTGCCCACGACGGCGGTTGAAGTTCATGGAGGTTGCTTGCACCGAGCAAGTCACTGATTCGCTCAAAGCTGCGAGACTCCGCACTGCACGACTCGCAATGCGCGAGGTGCGAATCGATCTCAAGGGACAATTTCTGGGAGAGTTCGCCGTCAAAGTGGGCGGAAAGCTGTGGGGCGACAGTTTCACAACGCATGGTAGTCATTCAAACCTGAGTAAACTCCGACTTCCGAACAAACCAGTGTTCGATCGGATGAAAGTCATTGAGTGTGTGGCCGGGAATCGTATCGGCGGCCAAATTGCTTGCTTCAAACGCGCTGGCGACAAGGCATCTACCGCAGTCTCCTTCGATGCTCTCCAGCCACAATTTCTTCACGCAAGTTTACCATTTCACGGAAAAATGAGCCATTGGGAGTGGGGGCACGACGATCGCACCAAAATTAGGCTGCAAACAGGAGTTTCTCGAGGAATTCGCTGTTCCAGCCAGCGATTTTTCGCTTCCGCCTGAGGCTCTTCTTCCGAGTGTCTCGCTTGAGAAGCGTCGTCACAAACCGACGAGCAAAGCTCATGTTCGATGTCGCGTTCTTGGTTCGGAGCCGACTGGAGTCCTCATGAAACACGACATCGAGGACCCAGTGCATGCTCTCTATACTCCAATGGCTACGAGCACAATTTGAGAATTCATGCACCCGCGCCGGTCGGCTCGAAATGTAGTAGCGAACATCGCTTGATTGCCGGTCACCACGAGTCGTGCAAGTATTCGCTTGGCAGATACTTTTTGCTCCTTTCCACTGGTCGGTCAGTTCGCGAAGTGCTTTTGGAATTGGGCAGGTCGCATAGAAGCGTTCCTCTTCACGCGCGGCCTGCTTTCCTGTGGTCGTCATTGCCCGAACACCGTGGGCTGTGAGCCCATCGTTATGGGCCATCTCAAAGTGATCGGCGATGGCAGCACAGAGCTTGGGATGGTTGTCTTTGACAGCGAACAGATAGTCGCCACCTCCCTCGACGATCTTTTCAGCAATCGACTTTTGGCATCCCATGGCATCGAGCGTCACGATCGAATTGCGTAAGTCGATTAGATCGAGCAATTCGGGAATTGCCGTGATTTCGTTGGACTTTGAGTCGACCTCGGTTTGCCCAAGCGTGACACCATTTGCGGTCGCCCAGGCACTGACGATATGAATCGCATCAGATTTCTCCGCATCGGTATAGGATCCGCGCACCGTCTTGCCATCGATCGCAACGTGAACGGGACGATTGTCGTCCTTGCTGGCGTGATCCCAATTAATCTCGCAGAGATGAGCGTGCCATTGAAGCAGCGCCTTCTGAAACTCGGCTGGTTTGATCAGGGACAACACTCGCGTGATGGTATCGTGAGACGGAATGCCGGCATCAAAGTCGGCGAATTTGGATAGCCAATCCAGTTTCTCACCACCGAAGCTTTCGATCTCATCAGGTCCGTCCGCGCCTGCGATGACCGCCGAGACAACCAAAAACAGAATCGAGTTAAGTGGATGGATTGTCCGGCCTGCGACTCGCGGGTCGCCGACCTGATCAAAACACTCGTGAAACACATCGATTTGGGAAGCCATTGCCATCTCCATAACAGGGCAGTGAAAAACCAGTCTGGCTGAATTTATTGGCAGAGGGGTTCACTGAGGCAAGGCTTCGACGAATACTGAAACCAGATTTTGGTGCGATCGTCGTGGGAGTGGGGGGTGGGACCTGGGAGTTGCCTTGCTCCCACCTCCCCACTCCCAGCTGCGCTTAGTGAGAGTGGCCTGCGTGACCATCGGACCCTCCATAGCCTCCGCTGCCCGACGCGGCACAGCCGCCCGCAGTGAGGGCAAGTGCCAACATCACCAGCAAAATACCCGTGGTTAATACGTTTTTCATCTCATTCATCCTTGATCGAGAAACTCTCTTACTGAAATGCTGGCGAGCCAGCGACGTTAAATCTATCTTCATTCGTTACGAGCGATCGCGAAGTACTTGGCTGGATCGGCTTTCACCTTTTTCACGCAGCCACGACAGCAAACAAACAGCGTTTCTCCGCCAACTGTCACCGGAACGAGATCGCCCATCGAACCCAACGGTTCGCCCATCACCGGGCAAAGTTTGTTATTGATGACACCGCCACCGGAGGCAACCATCGGCTGTTGCATGGATTGGGAAGCCATCGGTTGCCGCGACATGTCGTGCTGGGGCATCGCCCACTTTAACGTTGGCGGTGTGATCAACGTGGTCACGAGTAAGACAATCACCAGGGCCGCGAACAGGTAATTGTTGATTGCGCTAGCCTGATCGCAATCAGCGAAAGGGCATCTCGCTGAGGGGTTCGTGTTCCATGGCTGCGCTGATTTCCTTGGCCCGTTCGGTTCGGACTGCATACCATTTTGCGAGCGGATACGCTGTCAATCCATGGCAAAAGACACTCAATGCGACCGTCGCCATTGCGATCGCAAAAATGTCTTGCCGGGCGGGAACCTCGATCTCTTTGAGCAGGACCAAGGCGAACACGATCGATGCGACGCCGCGGGGACCGAACCATCCGATAAACCAACGTGTTTCCCCTCTCAATCGAGTACCGATAAGACTGATCGCCACCGGCAACATCCGTAGCACTGTCAACGCCAGAATTGCAAAGAGCATCCCGGTGAATGTGAGATTCGAGTAGGCCTGTGGCAATAGGACGGCACCAAAGATAAGAAAGACCAGCAGAGTGAGTAACTGCCCTTCCGCATCCGCAAACTCATGGATGGCGCGGCAAATCGATCGCGAGACGTTCCCAACAGTCAGCCCCGCACAGAAGGCCGCTATAAAGCCGTTTCCGCCGACCGACTCCGCCGCTCCATAGGCAACCAATGCCAGAGCGATGGTCGTCAGTTCGAGAAAAGAATGACTAATCCACTTGTGAATCGCCGAACGTTCAATCAGTTTTCCACCGATGTAACCAACGCAGATACCGACCAGTGGTCCAAACCCGATTTGCATCGCAGCGAACTGTACCCAATAGGCAGTTGTTTCCAAATGCTCAGCGACGCGCGCAGCACACAAGAATGTTAGAAACAGTGGTAGGCATAGCCCGTCGTTCAAGCCACTTTCGACGCTGATTGCTTGGCGAATTCGCGTCGGCACCAGTTTGTTCGTCACGACAGCGTGTGCCAAAGCTGCGTCGGTTGGTGCAACAACAGCCGCCAATACCGCGGCTTGCCAAAACCCAAACTCAGGAAACAACCACCAAGCAGTGATCGTTCCAATCAACATGCAAAGCGGTAGACCAATCGTCAACAATCGAACAGGCAAATCGTGTTCACGGCGAAGAAGCTTTAAGTCAATGCGGGACGCATCCGTGAACAGCACGACGATCAAAGTCAATTCCGCCAGCAAATGAATGACGTCGTGTTCCAGCCGGAAGTCAATCAGTCGAAATCCGGCATTGCCAACAAACAGTCCGAATGAAACGAAAACGATCGGAGCCGTTATAACGCTCTGCCGCAATCGCGCTGACACGAGACTGTAAAGAATGATTGCCAGCGCGACAATTGTAACGGAAGTTGTATCCATAGTTGAACGTTTCTCTTGCAATCCATAACATCGCAAATCAGGTCCCATCACCGGCAAATACGTTAATTTAGCAATGTTGATCGATTACGCGATGATGCGAACACCACCCCAGTCGGCAAGGTCGTCGATCAAACCCGCCGTGGCGGAAGTGATGAACATGTAGTTCAGCGGCACCCCCATGCGTTGCCCCAGCACACGCAATAAACTAGGGCCGAGTTTTCCGCGCACCAACAACAGGTCGATGTGCAGATCGCGAAACTCTTTATCAATCTCTTCGCGAATCTGCGGCATGTCCTGCGGTATTTCAGATTCGACATCATAGCACCAAGCGACTTTCAGGATTCGCATCTGCTCATTCCGCCGAACGTATTCCGCTGCCCGACGCATCTCATTGGGCGACCCGTCGGAAGCGACAAAGATGATCGCTCGACACTGGACCTCCTGAAGCAACGTCGCAATCTGGTGACCCGTCTTGCAACGTCTTAGTAGTGGAAGGCCACATAGCGTCTTGGCCACTTTGAGCAATTGGATGAGCAGTTTGTTACGAACGAGCATCAATGCAACGACGCCAACGGCAGCCGCAAAGTAAAGCAAAAACACACGAACATAATCGGGGTTTAGCACAACATTGCCAACCAGCGCCAACAGTACCCCGCCCAACGCGATAGCGACCGTCAGCCGCTTCGCCTGCGTGGCACGTTTTAGATCAGGCCGTCTCGCTTTTAACAACAGATTGCCTAATGCAAACAAGGCCATCAACGAAAGGAACGATAGCGTGTATACGCCAGCAAGCATTTCGATCTTGCCAGATGTAATCAACAGAATCGAGCAGCAGAGTAGAAAGAACGAGATGATGATCCAATGGTTCGTGCCACGCCGACGATTCTGAAGCAATAGGAATTGTGGCAGACACAAGTCCATGCTCATTCGCCGAACCAATCCCGTCACACCGACATAGCTTGTCAGCACGGCACCCGAGAGCACGACCACGGCATCGAGACTGATCCAACCGGCAGCCATCCGCGGCAGAAAGGAGTGCGCCTCAAAGCTGCCAACACTCATTACACCTCGTCGCCCCATTTCTGACAAAAGCGCCTCTTTGTAGGTCGCGATTTCTGACATCGGTAACAACGCAAAGGAGAGCAAACTGATGACTGGATTGAATAATGCAACTGCGATCCACATATTGCGCAGCGTCTTCGGAAATACGCCGGGCTTTTGCTCCTCGATGTAGTTCGCGGAACTTTCAAACCCGCTGATGCCGAGCATGGCAGCGGAGAACCCGAAGACTAACGCGATCATCATGCCGCCAGAACGTGGCGTAGGCCATTGGTTCATGGGTGTGCGGATGTTTTCAACGAAGATTGTGGGGTCACCAATGATCGCCATCACCCCAATCGCAACCAACGCGGCTAGCGTGCACAAATGGAACACGAAAATGCCAAGTGCCACGCTTGCCGAATCCGAAATGCCCATCACATTGAGAACCGCGAATCCGCCCAGCAAGATTACCGTGGCCCAAAACACATTGATTGTCGGCAACAGTTCCGAGGCATAGTTCATTGCTTCGCTGCCACTGATGACGGCCGTTGCGATGTACGAAAGCAATGTCAAACAGGCCGCAAGTGCGGCCCGTGATTTGGTCGTCGTGTTGAGCAACACGTTGTACGCGCCGCCGTTCAGTGGCAGGGCGCTGCCAACTTCGGCATAGATACTACGAAAAAGAAACAACACGCCGGCGACCAATAGCAGTGCCAGCGGAGCCAGTGGTCCGGCGTACAACGCCGCCAATGCAGAAACGTATAAACAGCTCGACGTGATGTCGTTGCCGCAGATCGCGGTCGCTTTCCAAACCCCCAGACGCGTTGGACTCTTGCCGGTTTCCTCGGCGGGTAGATTTGGTAGGTCAAGAACCCTCTCGACCTTTCCCCAACCAGGAAACTCCCAGCAATCGCATTCGCCAGGCGGTTTTCCGCAACAGCCACACGCGTCAGCCGACATGGGCGTGATCCCTTTCGTTCAATGAATCACACGGAATCCATCGGTGATCTTTACACTGAAATACCGTTTCTTGCATCCATCGACCAGAGATCCGATATCTGTGCTGGGAAACGCGATCCGGGAGCAACTGGCATGCGGTCCGATGAGGCTCCTCAATCGGTGGCACGGCGTGTCGGAGTATGATTGTTCCGTCACGGCGGATCACTCGCCTGATTTCATAAAACGCTTCGATTCTTAGTGGTGTCCGCTCCACAAGGATTACATCAACGCTTTGATTTCGTAATGGGATCGCCTCTGCACGACCGAGAATGAGTTTGGGAATTGGCGAGCCGCGATTTGGGCCGAGTGTTCGCACACGGCGTGGATTCAGATTCCAAGCTTCGCTGTGGCGTCCTTCGCCACCGATGTCGAGCACTAGAGTTGAGGGCGACTGATGGCAAGCAATTTGACGATGCAAAAGGTCCATTCAATTGTTTCCGCCTACAATTTGTAGATTCATGATTCGGTGCAAATCAGGACGAAAGTGTTCGGTAAGGTAGTCGTGGACATGTCGATTCATGATCGACTCCGCAGTCGGGATTGAATGCTTGCTGTTCATGGCTTTCCTCAACGGAGAGGTTGGAATCATGTACTTACGACTGAACCGTATGATGTTCCGATTGCAGTCAACGCATTCGATGCACCGACATCGGCAATTCTTCACGTTAACTGGCGACGACCGGCGATTTACTCGGGCAATGATTACCAGAATGCCTGAAGAATCGGTCATCTGCGAATGATTCCTGTCGCAGCCTTCGGCGCATGTAATGACCAAGGCACTTCACTGGACGCCAGCGCCCCCTTGTTTCTTGACCGTACCTCCGATTTGTCTGCCGACTTTTTGTACGACCTTTGACGGTTGTAACGATTCGCTGCCTCATACCCCCGGTATGTATCTTGCATGATCCTTTTGAACTGATTTCAGACGGTAATCGTTCCGAATATTCGTCTTAACGGACTGAATTCATTTGCGAAGGGATCGCGATGCGAAAATATACATTGGCTTTGACGCTTGGGCTGCTGACTGCGGGGACAAGCCTCGCTCAGCAACCGATGAGCGACTACGACATGCACATGATGCCGGAGGAAGTTCATGTCACATCCGAGTTGGACGTTCATTCTCAGGGTGTGTCTCTATCGGAATTTGAATCATTTGCTTTGGCAAATAACCCCACGCTGATTCAAGCAACCGCCCAGGTTCGCGCTGCCAAAGGGGCCGCCTACCAAGCAGGACTCTATCTCAATCCGGTTGTCGGCTACGAAGGCGAATACGACAGCATCGGAGGAGGTCGAGACGAAACCTGGAATGGCGGATTCATTTCGCAGGAGTTCGTTACTGGCGGCAAGCTTCGACTAAGTCGGGCCAAGTGGTGCCAAAGAGTGCAAATCGCACAAACCAACCTACATGCGCAGCAATCACGCGTACTCAATGACGTGCGCGCTCAATTCTATCGCACTCTCGCGGCGCAACGATTGGTAGAGACACATCGTGAATTACTTGGAAACGGCGAAGACAACCTGCAAACGTACGGGGAAATGCTGAATGTTGGTCAAACGAATCAATCGGGGCTATTGCGTGCACAGGTCGATCTGCAGCGCGACCGATTAAATCTGAAGCAAGCCGAGTACGAATTTTCGCACGCGTGGAGGACTCTGAGTTCATTTGCGGGCATTCCAGAGCAAGTCCCGCAAGTTGTGCACGGATCGCTGGAACCGAGCGAAGAACCGCTCGACTGGGATTCGTCACTGGCAAACCTCTTGTCGTCGAGCCCAGAGCTTCAGGCGTCATGGCAGAAAATACAACACGATAAGATCAGCATCAAGCGAGAACAGGCGGAGCCGATACCGAATATCATCGCCGGCATCACAAGCATTCGCAGTCCCGTTGCCGATACGACTCAAACGACTTTCACGCTCGGGATTCCGCTACCCATTTTTGATCGGAATCAAGGCACCATTCGTCAGGCTCGCGCCGACTTAATGCAAGCGCATGCCGAAGCACGACGATTGGAACTCGAATTGCGCAACCGACTCGCGACGCAGTTTCGTATGTACCAAACGTCTTGGGAAAGAGTTCACGACGATCGCACCAAAATCTGGTTTCAGTATTCGTCGAAGCCTTGCCTCAGTGAACCCCTCTGCCAATAAATTCAGCCAGACTGGTTTTTCACTGCCCTGTTATGGAGATGGCAATGGCTTCCCAAATCGATGTGTTTCACGAGTGTTTTGATCAGGTCGGCGACCCGCGAGTCGCAGGCCGGACAATCCATCCACTTAACTCGATTCTGTTTTTGGTTGTCTCGGCGGTCATCGCAGGCGCGGACGGACCTGATGAGATCGAAAGCTTCGGTGGTGAGAAACTGGATTGGCTATCCAAATTCGCCGACTTTGATGCCGGCATTCCGTCTCACGATACCATCACGCGAGTGTTGTCCCTGATCAAACCAGCCGAGTTTCAGAAGGCGCTGCTTCAATGGCACGCTCATCTCTGCGAGATTAATTGGGATCACGCCAGCAAGGACGACAATCGTCCCGTTCACGTTGCGATCGATGGCAAGACGGTGCGCGGATCCTATACCGATGCGGAGAAATCTGATGCGATTCATATCGTCAGTGCCTGGGCGACCGCAAATGGTGTCACGCTTGGGCAAACCGAGGTCGACTCAAAGTCCAACGAAATCACGGCAATTCCCGAATTGCTCGATCTAATCGACTTACGCAATTCGATCGTGACGCTCGATGCCATGGGATGCCAAAAGTCGATTGCTGAAAAGATCGTCGAGGGAGGTGGCGACTATCTGTTCGCTGTCAAAGACAACCATCCCAAGCTCTGTGCTGCCATCGCCGATCACTTTGAGATGGCCCATAACGATGGGCTCACAGCCCACGGTGTTCGGGCAATGACGACCACAGGAAAGCAGGCCGCGCGTGAAGAGGAACGCTTCTATGCGACCTGCCCAATTCCAAAAGCACTTCGCGAACTGACCGACCAGTGGAAAGGAGCAAAAAGTATCTGCCAAGCGAATACTTGCACGACTCGTGGTGACCGGCAATCAAGCGATGTTCGCTACTACATTTCGAGCCGACCGGCGCGGGTGCATGAATTCTCAAATTGTGCTCGTAGCCATTGGAGTATAGAGAGCATGCACTGGGTCCTCGATGTCGTGTTTCATGAGGACTCCAGTCGGCTCCGAACCAAGAACGCGACATCGAACATGAGCTTTGCTCGTCGGTTTGTGACGACGCTTCTCAAGCGAGACACTCGGAATAAGAGCCTCAGGCGGAAGCGAAAAATCGCTGGCTGGAACAGCGAATTCCTCGAGAAACTCCTGTTTGCAGCCTAATTTTGGTGCGATCGTCGTGGGAAAGAGTTCAAGACTATGAAACAACGATTTTGCCAAAAGCAAAGCAGTCTTATGAGCTGTTGCACGAAAGCTACAAGGCTCGCCGTGCCCCTTGGCCGGATGTCCTGATGGCTCAACGTTTTTATCTTGGCTTACGTATTGAACAAGTCGCCAATTTGGTTATGTATCGTGAAAGTGATGTGGCGATTCGCGGCATGCTATTGACCGGTGGGCTGACGATTCCTCCGAGCCCGATCAACGGTGGACACATTGACGCCGTACCTAAACCGCGGTAGCCGTCGCCATTGGCAAATCACTGAGTCAAAGAGTTAATTGAAAGGATGAATTATGAGCGGAAATAATGATGGCCGTCGAAACTTCCTGACACAGGGCGTCGCCGCCACCGCTGGCATGTTTGCGGCGGGTAATGTATCGGGACAGGAACAAACCGCTCCCCCTGCAATGCAAATGGATCATGTTGCGCACGGAAACGGCGGTGAGTTCCCTCGTCTGCACGCTGGGGTTGGAGGTCCGGTCGGCAGCCCTACTGACCGCGGGAAGCTTGTGCCAGGATACCGTGATCCAAGCCTACCGGCGGTTGAAGTCATCGCGCCCGACTTGGAGAAATTAAGTGGAAAGATGGTCCGGGGAGCCCGTGAGTTCCATCTTCGGGCGACGCCGGCCCGCCGAGAACTGCTTCCCGGGATTTGGATGGACGCTTACGGATATAACGATCTCTTTCCAGGTCCTGTTTTGGAGATGACGCAGGGCGAGCGAGTGCGCATCGTATTTCGCAACGACTTACCGGAAGAGACGACACTGCATCCTCACGGACTCGAATTGCCAGTGAGCATGGACGGGATTCCGGCTGTGACTCAGGACTATGTTAAGCCCGGTGAAACGTTCGTGTATGAATTTGACGTCCACCAGGAAGGTAGTTACTTCCTGCACCCGCATGTCGCGATCACGACGATCGCACCAAAATTAGGCTGCAAACAGGAGTTTTTCGAGAAAGTCAGTGTTCCAGCCAGCGATTTTGCGTTTCCGCTTGAGACTCTTCTTCCGAGTGTCCCGCTTGAGGAGCGTTGTGACAAACCGGCGAGCAAAGCTCATGTTCGACGTCGCGTTTTTGGTTCGGAGCCGACTGGAGTCTTCATGAAACACCACATCGAGAACCCAGTGCATGCTCTCAATCCCCCAATGCTTACGCGCGCAATTTGAAAATTCACGCACCCTTGCCGGTCGGCTTGATATGTAATACCGGACATCGCTTGATTGCTTGTCGCCACGAGTGGTGCATGTATTCGCTTGGCAAATACTTTTGGCTCCCTTCCATTGGTCGGTCAGTTCGCGGAGCGCTTCGGGAATCGGACAAGTCGCATAGAAGCGTTCTTCGTCTCGCCCGGCCTGCTTTCCAAGCGTGGTGATGGTTCGAACACCGTGGTCTTTGAGCCCTTCGTTGTGGGCCATCTCAAAGTAGTCAGCGATGGCGGCGCAAAGCTTGGGATGGTTGTCCTTGACGGCGAACACATAGTCGCCACCTTCTTCGATGATCTTTTCAGCAATCGACTTTTGGCATCCCATGGCATCGAGCGTCACGATCGAATTGCGCACGTCGATCAGATCGAGCAATTCGGGAATCGCCGTGATTTCGTTGGACTTGGAGTCGACCTCGGTTTGTCCGAGCGTGACACTATGCTCGGTGGCCCAGGCACTGACGATGTGAATCGCGTTGGATTTTTCCGCATCGGTGTAGGACCCTCGCACCGTCTTGCCATCGATCGCCACGTGGATGGGACCTGTGTGATTTTTGGAATCGCAATCGGAAGATGCATGGGCAAGTTCACAAAGGTGCGAGTGCCACTGCAGAAGCGCATTTTGAAACTCCGCGGGCTTTATCAACGACAGCACTCGCGTGATGGTGTCGTGAGAAGGGATTCCAGCTTCAAAGTCAGCGAACTTGGAGAGCCAGTCGAGTTTCTCTCCACCGAAGCTTTCGATCTCATCGGGACCATCCGCGCCTGCGATGACCGCCGCGACAACCAAGAATAGAATCGAGTTGAGCGGATGGATCGTCCGTCCGGCAACTCGCGGGTCGCTGACCTGATCAAAACACTCGTGAAACACGTCAATTTGGGAAGCCATTGCCATCTCCATACCAGGGCAGTGAAAAACCAGTCCGGCTGAATTTATTAGCAGAGGGGTTCACCAAGGCAAGACATCAACGAATACTGAAACCAGATTTTGGTGCGATCGTCGTGATGTCGCGATGCAGGAAGCCGTTGGCATGGTCGTGCCATTCATTATTCATCCAAAGGTCGTTCACACACCTGTAGTTGATCGCGACTTCGTCCTGGTCGCGCAGCAATTCTCGATCTTGCCCAACGCAACGATCCCCAACTCCAACGCAATGGACTGGAACTTCCTGACGCTCAACGGTCGCAGTGGCCCCTACACCACGCCGCTAGTATGCAAGTTGGGCGAGCGTGTCCGCATACGATTCATCAATTTCAGCACACTTCACCAGCATCCGATGCACTTGCACGGTCACACATTTTGGATCACGGGTACTGAAGGTGGAAGGATACCCGATTCCGCATGGATTCCAAGCAACAATGTCGTCGTGGGCGTGGCCCAGTCCCGCGATGTCGAGTTTATCGCCAACAATCCCGGCGACTGGGTGCTTCATTGTCACATGTTCCATCACATGATGAACCATATGACGTCCCAGGTAGGTCCGATCATTCGCCAAGTAAAGAATGACCCCGGCTTTCAGGTGCCAGGTTATCCGCAAATCATGAAAGGAATGTCCAGTATGAAGATGGAGGGTATGAAAGCGGTTTCAGAAGGCGACAATGAATACGCCATGAAGATGACGATGAAGGACATGCAGAAAATAACGTCTCGTCGAGAGACACAAGGGATGCGAGACGGCTGGTACAAAGGTGTAAAAGGTCTATTCTCGGTTGTTCGTGTTTTGCCGCCAGAACTGTACGACAAGCTGATGAATACCGACGAGCCGATTCCGCCGAACAGCAGCACGCCTTGGAATCCGCACGGTCGCGGTGCCATGCCTGGGATGCGAATGTCCCAAGCAGTGACACCCTAACAAAAGCGGACTCGACGAGGCGTTGGCATTGCAAGTTGCGGGTTTCCGCTCGAGAGAATCCCGGATGTATTGGAAGATATGGCACGACTCCTTGGTGACAGTGGACAGGTCGGCATTATTGCAATTTCAACTGTGCGTGCGGGAGAGAGTGACAGCTTGCTGGAGTCAACCTACAAGTGAATGCATCGCCATTTTCCTCACATCGTCGACTGGCAACAAATTCTGCTGGATCGGAACGATGAGTGTGCCAGGCTGCAAACGTTGAACGTGCATCCGAAGGCGACTGGGCAATCACATCGAATGCCCGTGGCTGTGAGAATGCTCATGTGCATCACCGGGTTTAGTGGCTCCTCCGGCACGCATCACAGCAATTGCCATGATCAAGGCCAATGTGATCGCCACGGTTAAAGTCGTCGCTCGTTTCCGCCACACGCTTCGCGAACTCGTCGGCGCCGTATCTTCTGTTAAGGAAAACGACTCGGTGTGGATGTTGCGTCGCCGCACTTTTAGATTCCTTAACGCGTTGACGACTTGGACGCTCATCGCCGCTGGGCCGCAGATGTAGAAGCCGGTTTTCATTAGGTCGCCACCGAGCAAGCGGTTGAGTAGAATGCCGTCAATATGCCCGTACTCGCCACTCCACGTCTCCTCAGGGGTGGACAGCACATGTTCCAATCGCAGCTTCGGTTTTTGTGTCGATCGCATCTCAGTTAACTCGCTGCGAAACACGATATCCGCCTCGGTCTTGTTGCCATAGATCAACGTCACGGGGCGCAGGTCACCGACGTCTCGCATGTGACGAAGCATGCTCATTAGCGGCGTGACACCAATACCACCAGCGATGAACACGAATTCGGACTCCTCCTGGTGCAATGCATAGGAGAAGCGACCGAAGTTGCCCTGCACAATCGCAGTTTCGCCAGGCTGAATTTCACCGACTTGACTCGTGAAATCGCCTGATGCTTTGATTGTGGATTCGATGAATCCGCTGAGCGACGGGCTGGAGGAAATCGTAAAGTGGTGCTCCTCCGCAGGCACAGCGGAAGAATTTGGAAACGTCAGGAAATGGAACTGACCAGGCAAGTGGTTGGCTACTTCGCCTTCGGGTAACGCAAAACGTAACGTCCAGACATTCGGCGATTCTTGCTGAACTTCCTCAACTCGGTACGGCTTGGTAGCCAATCGTCGTGGTCGGATGAGCCGATGCGAGATAAACGCTGTGATTGCCGCGGTGCCAAGGATCACCCACAGAATCCGCAGCGGAAATGCGGACAAATCACCGCCAGCGTACCAACTGTGCAGCAATGCTAAGACGATGATTCCGATGGCCATCGCATCGTGCAAAATTCGCCAACGCTCAAAACTGAGTTTCAGCGATCGACGGAACACGGAGATCAAGATGTGAACGAGCAAGAGCAACAGCGTCGTTTTACCAGCCCAGATGTACCACGTCTGATCGAGGCCATAGAGCAACTGCCAATTCCCCTCGCCGAACGCTAGTAGGACGGGATGCAACAGCAACAATGTAAACGCGAAGATTCCCATCGAGCGATGAAAAACCATCACGCTATCGAGCCCAAAGAAGCGATTTGTCAGCGGTAGTCGAGCCGCCAAGACAAACTGCATCAGCAGAATACCGATCCCGATCAAGCCACTGTTCTTTGCCACCTCGCTCGAAAACGAATGGTCCGTTTGCGGCACTGCGAGCAACGCGATCCATACGGGTGAAGTGGCGGTGAGAAAATAGAGTGCGAAGAGGGTGGTTTTCACGAGAGACTACACAAAAGATGGTTTAAACAATGGGACGCGGTTGACTGTCGATAGCGGTTTGGAACTGAGCCACTTTGGCGACGCTGGCTGAACGCTATGATTCGGTTTCGTGCCTCAAAACTTCGGCAATATCGCTTGGTCCCCTTAATATGCTGCCGCACTTGCGACTGATGAGCTGATGTCCAGGTACGATATCCTGGTACACTTCAGAACCCTTTGTGGATGGATAAATCACGGGCTTGTTCAGTTCAACAAGGAAATCTGGATCGCGCGTGGCAATCGTTAACTTGTCCAGATCGCTTGAGATCACCGTACCGGGAGTCATCCGGCATCGATCGCCGGTCGATTGTTTAATCGTCCAATCGCGAGGACCATCTTGCGCCGGAACAACCCTTCCTTTCTCGAATCCAATCACCATGCCATTGAGCGAAGTGAACATCGGCAGATACCCGTCGAGAGCTCGCATTCTTTGATCGATGGATTCGGGAGAGGAATGCCATTGAATCCACCCCCACCACGGATTCGCCGTTGGAATGTAAGACGCTTCGCCGAACTGCTTTCTTGGGATTGTACGCCCAGAGATGATTGTGCTCAGCAGAGTTCCGATAGATTCCCCAAACAGTTCAGCCATGCGGGCTGACAGTGCCAATGCCGTTTCCTCCTCTTCGATCGGAACATCCTTCTGGAAAAGGATATCCCCGGTATCGATGCCGGCGTCGATCAGGTGAAATGTGATCGCGGTCTGACAGTCACCGTAAAAAATCGACGCTATGTGCGGGAATGCTCCTCGATACTTCGGCAACTTTGATCCATGGCAGTTGACGAAAACGGTGCCTTCGGAGTTGAGTACTGAAGCCTTCAGAATTTCGGGCCATCCACCCACCAATACGATGTGTGGTCTCAGCGAATCCAATTCTTGTCGGAATCCGATACTGTTGACGCCAGGACAATCAAGAATGTGCACGCCCTGACTGCGCGCGTATTGCAATAACTTCTGTTGGACAGGATGCTCTTCAAGTGAAAAGTGCCGTGGGATTTTGCTTACCGGTAAAAAGCCCACGATCTGAGCCAATTCTGGCCTTTCAATGATTCCGCGCAAGAGGTTGATTCCCAAAGCGCCGGTTCCCAATACCACTATCCGAAGCTTTTCATTTTCAAAATCGATTTGTAGCGGACTCATCACAATTTCATTTTCCAATTTTACATTCCGTATAGAGACCGAGTACTTGGCAGTTACGATATCGCTAATGGTGCTTGTACCAACCGGCGCGTTGAATGTCGTTCCAACTCGTGGTTTGGTGGCATTGGTGACATTGTTCGACTCGGGCGTGCGGTTTACCAGCGACCTTTGCCGAGATCATCTTGAAGTGCATCATGTAGTGGCTAGGTGGTGCTTGGTGGCACTGGTTGCAGTCGGTCGAACTGGTTGACGGATGTTTGTACTCCGGAATCGTCCAGCGATCGGTTGCGTGACATTGTGCGCAGTCGCTGCCGAATAAGCTTTGATGTTGGTCATCGTTGGAATGGCACGAAGCGCAGTCGAGCACCGATTCTTCTAAGCTAATTCGCTCATGTGGTGGCGAAGCCAACTTGAGTTTTCCGACGAGCAAGTTATAAGCGGACACTTCCTCGCTCCCGGCTTCCGCGTTTTGCATGGCCTTCATTCCGATCGACGTCAGTATTGAGTGGTCCATCTCCGACAGGTTGGCATCAAGACCTTGGTGTTCGAGGTGGCATTGTTTGCAGGAGCCGACGCTGGCGTGGAAGGCCGTCGGCTGTCGTTGCAGAATCGACTCGTTGTTGGCGTGGCACAGGATGCACTTTGCGGTGTCAACACCCATCACCGGCGTATGGCAGGCTTGACAATTGTCCCCAAGGTCCGCATGGGCGGCGGACAGCGTGCCGGGATTGACCGAGCGGTGTAGCGTGTGCGACACAGCGTCCGTTGCGGACTTGGGCAAAACGCCGATGGCGTAGGCGGTCGACAGGATCGCAGCGAGCGTGACAAATATAAGTAGGTTGCGTTTCATACTGCACTTTAGGTGATTGACTGTAGCGTCGTCGATCGTCACGCCGCAAACGCGAGCAAGCGTTCGAATCGGTCGCGAATTTTTGTTTCGTCAGGAGCCAGATGCAGATCGTTCAAAAATTCAGAACGCAGCATTTCACGGGTGATTCGGCGACGGCGATCTGTGTGTGAGGGACGACGCGATGGATTGTCCCACGGTCGGTCACTGCGATCAACCAGCTGTTCGGCCGACAGGTCCCAACACTCCAATTCAACCAGGCTGTACATCCACCCGCACAAGTTCCAGCAGGCAATGCTAGACCAAACGTTTCGGACCTGCTGCTCGCCGGCACCCCAAATCTCCTTCACGTCGTGAAAGTGCTCTTCGATCGACCAACGGTCAGAGACCGTTTGCAAGATTGCCTCCACGCTCATCGTCGGATCGGTGCTGATGTACGCTGCCCAATTCCCACTGGCATGCTCCAACAAAACGACTCGAACCTGACCGCCCACGACCTTGCTGGTCGCGACGAACGTTTTGTAACGTCCCTCCGTCTGTACGCCTCGACAACAGTAGGTAATCGCTTTCCAGCCATCTCGGCGTCCAGCTCGCTTGGCCAAGCTGATTCGATTCTTGCCATACTTGCGAGGCCTACCGCGCTGCCCCGGTTTGTTCGCCGGCAGATCGAACAGCTTCGCATCGCGACGAAGCCGTGTGACTACTGTGGCACCTTCAGCGATCAACGGGCGCACAAGGTCCCTGGCCGCATACGCGCCATCGAACACAACAATGAATCTCGCTTTGCTGCCGAGCGCACGAAGCGTGCCAAAGACTTGCCGAAGCAACTCCATGGCGAGTTGGTGTTTGGTACGAAAGTCCCAGTCATATCGTTGTTTCAGCTTGTTGATGTCAACCTGCCGAACGTACAGTCGCGAGAGCAACGGCAACGCCATGACTCCGAACAGCGGATGGCTCAGGACCATTGCCAAGCAAACCCAGTTATGACCATAAAGCCAATCTCCGTCGCCAGGGCCGGGTGTCGGATTGTGGTGAATGTTAGCCGCTTCAACGTACGGCCCAAATCGCTTGGTGGGCGAATCATCGATGGCAAACGTCCAGTGACCGTTCTCGCCGGGATCGAACTTCTTGAAGATGAACATAACCAACGGCAGCATCAACGAGACAGTGTTTCTCCCGATCGATTGAAGCATCTCGTAGAACCGGTCCCAATCATCGTTAACGCCGCCGCAGCGAAACCAACTGGCGGCAGTGCGGCGACCACCGGCGAGCATCGCCCCGGCGATAACGATCGGCAACCGAAAGCCGATTCGTTTGTCAAGCAAGTCACTCATCGAAGCGACCAAAGTTGCGATCGTCCCGCTGAGCGGAATGCTTGCCGTTTTGGTTCGTCTGCGACTCGGATTCGGTGTGTCAAGCCTTCGCCGCTTGTCGTGCTGGGAAGGCGTGGATTTGCGAGAATGTTGAGCTTGCGGTGGTCTGCCGGAGCGTTTACGCTTAGCCATCCTTGGCCCTTTGAGATGTGGATTGGTGTGGTAACCTCCATTTTCTCTGAGGGCCTTTTTCGTGGCAATATCAATCGGTCTGCGATAACTTTTCGCCTAAAGTGCAGTTTCATAGAGATCGAGTCTTATTCAAACCACCGCAAACCGAAGTAGACGGCGTAGTACACATGCACAAACATCAGGGCATAGAGAACGAACGAAATCACGATGTGAAACTTCAGCCACTTGCCGAACCAGAGTTTGAAATCTTGGTGAGTGGCGATCGCGTATTCGACATCCGCGATGGATTCGGCAAGGCGAACGAGTGTGATCGTTTTTCGGCCCAACGTGCTTTGGCCTTGCGTGATCGCCGTATCGCTCGCTTCCGACAAGAAAAATCCAGCAGTCAGACGGCTGAAGAATCCTGAGAATGGTCGCAAGTTCTCTGCGGACGCCGGATGAGAACCAACCTCCACGACCGCTTGGTCGTAGGCGGTTTGCAATTCCGAGAGCATCGCCTTTTTGGCTTTGATCTCCGTAGCGAATCCCGACATCAGATATCGCCCAATGAAACCACTGACAACAACCAGCAATGTCATCGCCGTCAGCGTGATCCCCAGCGCACTGTTGTATTTGTGGCCACTGTGCAGGATGACCAGAATCGGCCCCAACACGCCCGCATAGATATGCCACGCGAGCAGCGTTCGCATCGAAACGTGTTTGGTGACGGCCTGCTTCAACTGCTTGTTGCGTTTGACGACCAGGTAAGCCAGGGGCACCAGCATCAGCAGCGCCCCGGTGACGCCAAGAACGCCTCCCCAAAAACTGCCTGCGAAGCGATGAGAATGATGTAGCGGAAAGCCAAGCCATGCGAGCAGCATGAGGAAGACGAGGCCGGTGACGACTATCGTTTCGCGTTCTTTCATTGCTTACGCCTCCACGCTCACATCCTCTGTCGACTTCGACTGACAAGCCAGGATCATTCCCGCTTCTTTCTCGTCCGGATCCAGACCGTCGTCGACCTCCATTGACACGTTGCCCGAAAGCAGCTTCACCCGGCATTCGCCACAGGTGCCGACTCGGCATGAGTAATCAATATCGACTCCAATCCGTTCGGACGCTTCGAGAATCGTTTCGTCCGGAGGCAACGAAGTGGACTTGTTGGATGTCGCGAACGTGACCTTCGCTCCCGTCGCTTTCTCTTGGCGAGCCTCTTGTTTCTCTGCAACCTTCGCCTTCGGCTTCTGTGTGGAACCAAAGTTTTCGGTGTGAATGCTCTCGGCTGGCACTTCCAGTTCCGCGAGCATCGCTTTGGTGGCTTCCATCATGGCCGGAGCACCACAGATGTGAATGCGTTTTGACGCGATTTTCGGCACCCACTCGGCCAGCAATTCTTTATTTAGGCGACCGCTCGTATAGCCGTTAAGATCTTCCTTGATCCGACTCATCGCGACGTGGACGTGCAGGTTGTCAAATTGCTCTTGAAGTCGTTTGAGTTCCGATTCAAAGATGAAGTGTGCAGGATCGCGGCACGCGGCGATAAAATGAATCTCGCCGGGCCACGCCATGTCCGTGAGCGCTCTCGCGATGCTCATCATCGGTGTGATTCCGACGCCACCGGAGATCAATACGATGTCGTCGGATTCCTTCCCCGAGAAGACGAACTTGCCACTCGGGGCTTTGACTTCCAACGTGTCGCCGACTTTCACTTGGTCATGCAGGTAACGAGACCCCGCGCCTTTATCTTCACGTTTGACAGTGACCTCGCAGAAGTAGCCCTGGGTCGGCGAAGATGAAATTGTGTAGCTGCGTTTGATCGGTGTCTCGGCAACCGGCAATGTCAACGTCAGAAATTGACCCGGCAGGTAGCTGAACGGAATGCCGCCCCCATGGCAGGCGACAAAGCGAAACGTCTTCACGTCTTCTGTTTCTTGAATGATCTTGGCAACCCGCAACTTACAGAGTTTCTTCTTGCCAACGGCGAGCAACCCGTTGTGACTGACGCCCTTGACGTCTTGTTCGGTAACGCATCCATCATCGGTGTCGCAACAGTCGGTTGAAGAAGGGGAGTTGGGAGTCGTTGTTGTATTGCTCCCACCTCCCCCCCTCCCAACTCCCAGCTTTGCTCCTCCACTCGCTGACGCCCCTACTCCCGTACTCCCACCTCCTTCACTCGACGCTAGTCGTTCCAGCAGCGAAGCGGCGCGGCGCATTTTGAAGAAGTACATCCAGATCATGGTTACCGCGAACAGTACCAGGATCACCATCACGATCGTGTGAAACGGTGTCATGCCCCATAGCCAAGCGTTCGACGCTGCCACTGGAGTACCGTCACTCAGGTTCATTTCGTTTTTGAACCACTGAAGGGCGACACTGCGTGGTGCTTTGCCTTCGCGAAGTGCGCGATGGGCTGCTAAACCACTTTCAAAATCACCGAGTCCTTCGCGAATCTTGGCGGTTGCAGCCTGCATGGCTACGAAATCATCGCTGCCCGCTGAAATGGAAAGCTCGTCAAAGCCTTCGCTCAAGACCCGGGTCCCCGCGATCATTCGCTGGTGCGCCTCGTGCTCCAACTCGCCACGTCGCTCCATCGGCAAATCGGGCAATTCCATCAACGATGGATACAGGTCTTTCGGTTTGGGCGCACCCATTTTTTCCATCATGCCACCCATTCCGCCGCCACCCATCATCCCGACGCCGCCTTCGCCACCTCCCATCATTCCTCCCATGCCACCGCCTTTTCCGCCCAGCATTCCCGGCCCAGTTCCTTCGGGCGGGCCACCCATTTCCTTGCCGCCCATGCCACCCATTCCTGACTCGCCAAACGTTTTTGCAGCTTCTTCGGGATGGTGGCTGGCGTGTTCTTCTGGCGAAATCTGGGCGTACGCGATTCCGGACGCGGCCAACCCAACCACCATCATTGTGGCGACCGGCAAAAGAAAAACGGCAATACGGCTTTGCATCGAGCGAACTCTCTCATTTCGTGTGATGTCAATACCGCTTTGGATGCGGCAGTCCTTCCGTTTCTTCACGAACAAACCTGAACGGCTGCAAATCACTTCCGAATTTGTTTAGAAAATTTTTGATTTGCCGCGAAGGATTCCATCCTCTTGTGCATCAAATCTCGCAACACTGGCCCAGAACAGGGCGTTGAATGAGTCGCGATCACGGACGATCCCATGAACCCAATGCTTTTTGGCCTAATGAAACTTGCTGCCCTCATCGCCGTCGTCGTGTTCTCGGCCGGGGCACCGCAGCCTTCCACTTGCAAATGCGAGCATTGCCCGTCGAAAGTCGGTTCGTCCGTTACTTCAGCAGAGTCTGCACCGGAATGCTGCTGCGGAACTGATTCCTCGGCACCTTGCCAGTCATGCCCTTGTAGATGTCAGCAATCATCGCCTGATCAGGGGCTTGAGCCACAATCCGAAGTTCCATCGCCGATTTTCGCGAGCGAGCGAGTCTTTGCTTCGCACTGGACAGGCAGTTCACTTTCCCGCGCGGTCCCGCAGGCTTCTCCCGCGGTGCTGGCGGGTGCGCCGCTTTGCGTTGCCCTGTGTCGTTTTCGTTTGTAGTGCACGTCATTTCCGACGTTCGCTCCACTGCAACAAACCAAACGACATTCTCAAACGGAAAGTGATTTCAAGATGATCATGCAAGAACGATATGCGCCCATCGCAACAGCAAGCTATCAACGCGGTGCCACCGAGCCACTCCTAATTGGCTGCCCGGTATGCGGACGCCCCGCGAAGGTTCGCCCGAAACTCGTTGGCGAAGAAGTTGCGTGCGGGCACTGCCACGGCACCTTTGTCGTGACGGAACAAATGAATGGCGAGAAGCTTGCGAGATCAACAACCGCTGATCGAAAGACCTCGAAACAAGAATCGCCCATTCGCTCGACACCAACACGGCCATCTCGCAAACAGGAGAATCTGCCCAAACCGCATCAAAGTCGCCGATCAACGCCCCGTCCCATCGCATTCATCGTCGAACCACGCGACGAGGTTTACGCTCGATTGGCCGGTGATCTGATCGAAGCTGGCTATCGCGTCGTCAGAGCCTTGTCGGCTACGGATGCACTGAAGGCGTGCGAAAAGTATCGCCCCAAGCTCGTCGTGGCGCAGCTTGCCCTTCCGTGCCAAAAGGCACGGCAATTGGCTCCGAAGTTGGCGATGCTCGATTGCGATACCCGGGTTGTTTTGTACGGTGCTGAGGTTGCCGTCCACGACTATGCCATGGCCGACTTCTTGGGCATCGAAGAGTTAATTGAGTACGGCGGTGACCTGTTTCGTCTTTCGGCTCGGATTCGTCAGGTGCTTGGTACCGAGTCGCCTTTTCAAAATGAATCAAAATACCGAAGCGTTGCCTAAAAACGGCGTCGCCCAAACAACACAAACAAGCCAATTATCGAAGGACCGATTTCATGCTAATTCTGTCACGCAAAATGGGCGAGTCGATTTGCTTGCCCGGAACGAACACAACGATCACGATACACCGGACATCTGGCGGTCGAGTGTCATTGGCAATCGACGCACCACGCGAGGTCGCCATCGTGCGCGGCGAGCTGATGCCGATTGAACCAAGCTCGCCAATACACCTGGACGCTTTTCAACCACATCCAGTGTCATCGAAACCGCGTTAGTGAGACTGGCGTGCGGAACCGATTTATTGTCGCCATCGACGAAGACTGGCAAGCAGATCGGATGCCGCGATTCAAGTGGCAAATCCGATGCAGAGTCCAGCAACATCTTGGACGAAGCAGCCCCATCGCGGAGTGCGATGGGGCAACCAGACTTGGATAACCTCCCTACAGGCCACGGATCAGTAACCGCACCCCGACCGTACGCGACGATGCAGTACTCGGCGAGGGGTAACGAGCGCCGGTCGGTAGCTGGAATAGGTTGGGGTGTAGCTGGGATAGTAGCTGCCATAGCCAAAGCCGCCGTAGCCAATGCCACTGTAACCCACTCCATAGCCAAGCCCGGTTCCGTAGTAGCTGGCTCCGTGCCCGTAGCCCCTGTATCCATGGCCGTAACCCCCGTGTCCGTATCCGCCATGGCTGAAACTGCCGTGGCCTCCGTAGCCATGTCCACTTCCCACATGACTGCCACTTGCATGACCTCCACCCCCATGACCGCCACTAGCCATTGCGGGTGAGGACCATGAAATCGCTGCGGCTACTACAACTAAGCCAGCCATTATCTTCAGTTTTGATGCGTTCTTCATTTGAAATCGCCTTTTGAAAGGAACGTGAAGGCCCGTTCGGGCCAGTGCGTAAACAAGCGTGGCGGTCTGCAATGCAAGTGCCACGCTTTCATCCATTTGGATGCGTGTTTCACATGGTTCCTTCACGCTGAGATCACGGATTCGCCGAAACATAGGGCGAGCCTGCTGGTCATGCCGATTGATTGGCCGTCTCGTTTGACCAATCTGGATCAAACGCTTAGTGTCTTCATACGTTCATGATCCAGGGAGCGGTCAATATGATCACTTGAAAACTTGGCTGCTTGCCGGCGTCCCCGGCTGTATCGCAAGTGAGTTCGCAGGCCGTTAACGGCCTTGCACCGCATGCTCAGACGAAAAGAAACGCTCCGTGCCTTGCGCTTCAATCGCATTGCCAATGCGATTGAACGCGTGCGTGTACGCCGAAGTTCGCATGTCGATTTGATTCGTTGTCATCAGCTCATAGATGGTGTTGAACTCACGCGTCATGATCTGATGCAGACGCTCGTGAACCTCATCAACGGTCCAGCAGTAACCGGCTCGGTTCTGTGTCCATTCAAAATAGCTGACCGTCACGCCACCCGCGTTTGCCAGGATGTCCGGCACCACCAGTGTCTGCTTGGCATTCAGAATCACATCGGCATCCGTCGATGTCGGCCCGTTGGCAACCTCGACGATCACCGGTGCAATCACCCTTTCCGCCGCCGAACGGGATGCCTGCGACCGCACATTTGCACGACATCCAGAACGCGAGTGCTTTAACTTCGCCCAGATGAATATCCGGATGGAACCGAATGCCACCCTTGGTTGGGCCGCGCGTATCATCGTGTCGAACGCGGTAACCTTCAAACACTCGTAGTGATCCGTCGTCCATCCGGATGGGAATGGAAACTTGCAGGATCGACTTGGGGTGTCGCAACCGTTCAAGAGACTCGCTCTCGATGTTTGCGAACTCCGCCGCGTGATTGAGTCGAAGGAGGGATTGCTCAAAGATGTCACCGGACGGTTCGATAGCCATGGAGTATCTCGAGTGAAAGCCTCGTAAAGTTTGCATTGCAGATTGCCAGTTGCCGCTAGTTGTTGTCCGTCGCAATCCCGACAAGTGTTTGGCGTTGATCCTCGGTCAGAATATCGGCAGCGTTTCCGACGGCACGGATGAACTCGATGCGGTTGTTAACGGTCAGGCTGGCGATTTCCTTTACCTTGGCTTCGATCTTGCTGATATCTGGCTGGTCAGCGGCGGTCAGTACCCACAGTTCCTGTTCGGCTTCAGCGATTTTGCGCTCCGAGGTGGAAGTCGCCAGCAACGAGGATTCCTTGATCGTGTTCAGCTTCTTTTGCTGCTGGTCGGTCAGCGTGATGTGTTCGGGATGATCGAGGAAGAATCCAGTCTGGCCGATGTGATAAAGATGCGATGCCCCTGGAAATCCAGGTAAGGCGGACGGCATCTCCATCCCGGCCATCGAATCCGATTTCATGGCGGGGTTCATTCCCATCATTCCCATGCCCATCATTCCTTTCTTGCCTTTCATCATCGACATCGTCCCCATGCCGCCCATGCCTTTGCTCATCATGCCCTTTCCCATGCCGGACGATTGGCTGCCGGAATCCTGAGACATGTTTTTCATGCCGCCCATCGTCCCCATTCCCATGCCGCCAGAGCCCATCGACATGCCGCCGGACTCGCTCGAATCATTGGCGTCCTGGGACATGCTTTTCATACTGCCCATGTTCTTCATTCCACCCATCGCTTTGTTACTCGACATGCTCGGCATGGAACCGTCGGTTGCGTAACGGGCTTGGTGCTGTGCCTTGAGAGCCGCTTCCAGTTGCCCCACTTTCAATCGCAGGGCTTGCAATTCCGACGCGAGATCACCGCCTTCTGCTTTGGCTGGTGGCGTATCGGAGTGATTTGCTTGCGTGTCGCCAGTCGTTTGTGCGACGGAAGAGACGCTTGTCAACAGCGCGATCAGTGCCACGCAAGCGAATGAGACAAGTGACAGTGTACGTTGGGTGAACATTTCTTGGACCTCGGAGCCTAGTTGGCTGTATTGGGAGGGGAAGCGCGACGGCAGGCACCTGCCCTTGATACCCAGTGCGGGTATATTTAAACTGTGACCTTCGTGAGGATTGGGACGTTAGGGAGGCGACCGGGTCGGTAAGTTACGCAAAGCAACCGCGCTACTGCACGAATGAAAACCCAGTCCAAGCGATGTTCTCGGTCGCGTGAACTGGTTTTATTACAAACTTGGCGGCCAATTCCTTTGAATCTCGATCAAATCAAGCGAGCACGGATGCAACGAAAGTGCGTGAACGCCATGCCTGCTGCGAAATCACTCGCTAGCATCGGGTGCTGCGTGTCCTTCGTGCTTGTCGTCGCCGGTCATCTTCATCAACTTGGCGTGATCTTTCCTGATCTCGTCCAGCGCGGTCGTCAACTTCGTGGCCATGTCGCCGCAAATCTTGCCGTCGGGGGTTTCCTTGCAGCATTCCATGTGCAGCATCTTTTGAGTTTCCGAGGCTGCCGCGAGCTTGTTGTCGATGACTTTGACCTGCTCGACGACTTGCGGGTTATCGACGTACACCTCGCGAACGATGCCCATGTCGCGTTGGATCCCCTGGAGTTGCATGCCCAGCATTTGCGATTCAGCGTGCGTGATCGCAGGGTTGATCACCGGCGCCTGGGTTGTGTAGCTTCCGATGCTTCGCGAGTAATCGCGGGCATGTTGGATATTGCGCGACGTTCGCTGATTGGCCCAGAAACCCTTTCCGGGACTTTGCCGTCGCTCGACGGTCGAGCGAGTCTTGCTGCCTTGTGCCGACGCGGGCTGGGCAGCCAGCGATCCAAAGGTGAACATAGCGGCCAGGGTCAGCGCAGCGATTCCGAACGGTTTTGTACTCATTTGCGGGGTTCCTTTGTTGGAAAACCAGGGGATGTTTTGGTGAGGTCTCATTCTCACTCGCTGAATTCGATGCTGGGCGATGTTGCGTCCTTCACGAAAAAGCCCGGATTTCCTCATTTTGCTGCTGTGTACGCCGGAGACGCAATTTATTGAGTAATCCACGCATTACGAACGAGCAACAGTCGGGGAGGCCGGCGGTTGATGCCGCTGCAACCGCCGCATTGATCCGCGAATGCATCGACGGGGACCATGATGCGATGGGTCGGCTGTACGAGCGTTGCAGCGGTCGCGTTTTTGCGCTGATGGTTCGCATGGTGGGTCGCCAGGACGCCGATGATGCGATGCAGTTGGCGTTCATGCGGATCTTTCGCAAACTTGATCGCTTCAGTGGCGGATCAAGTTTGGAAACGTGGATTTACCGTGTGGCGACGAATGAGGCGTTGCAATTTTTGCGACGTCGCAAGAGAGATAACGTCGACACGATTCGCCATGAACCGGAATCCCAAATGAGTCAAAGTGGGCTTCGCTTAGAAGATGCCGAGATGCTGGAGACTGGACTTGCCAAGCTTGAGCCAGAACTGCGTGCGGTATTGACGCTGAAGAAAGTACAGGAACTCTCCTATGCAGAGATCGCCGAGATCATGGACATCCCTGAAGGTACCGTAGGCTCAAGGTTGAACCGGGCACGGCGAGAATTGCGGGACGAGCTTGAGCGACTGGGGTGGAGATGATGATCCTGGCGGCTGACGAGCGGGCCAATGAAATGACCCAACGCATTGGAGTTTGTTCGCTTCCCCACTCCCCCTCTCAATAAGGACATCCAACGGTCCGATCAATCTGTGCGATTGTGCCCGCAAGCGAGGCATTGATTCGAGCGAGCTGAATCTCGAACATCAACAGCTCACGATAGGTTTCGATCAAGGCAAAGAAGTCGGTCCGTTCGCCTCGGTAGTCGGCAATCGCAAGCTTCAACGTGTCTTCGGTGCGAGGAATGAGACGTTCTTCGTAAATGTTTGTTTGCTCGACAAATGAATCAGCTTGCACAAGCAAGCGTCGCAGTCGTCCATAGATTTCATCACGCTCTGCTTCAAGCCGTTGCATCGTACTGCCAGTGCGGCGACCGGCTTCGCGAACGCCTGCGTTGATTTTTTCTCTCCAGATCGGAAGTGTTGTGCCAAACGTAATGCTGAGATTGTCATTCCCATTGGCGACCGGACTGATGACATCATGGCCATCGCTCACGATGCCCCAGTTGAGACCGACCATGAAGTCAGGGAAACGCTGGAGACAGGCGAGTCGCTGCTTTTCACGATCTCGTGCAATCTCGGCAGCGAGTCCGCGTAAGCTTGGATTGCATTGCTCGGCCTGTGCGATCAAAGCGTCAAGCTGCATTGGTGCGTCAGCAATGCCAAGTTCGTACGTTGCTTCGGCCAACAGTGACGTTGGCTGTTGCAGCAAGGATGCAAGGTCCGCCTGGGAGACTTCTTTTTGTCTCTGGAGCTGCACCAATTGATCGTCCAGCCGGTCCGTTTCTAACTGAGCACGCAACACGTCTTGCTGCGTGCCTCCGGCCCGATAACGAGCTTCGGCGACCTTCGTAAGGTCGTCTACCAAGTCTCGTGTTTCCTCGATTATTTGAATGGCTCGAGAAGCATACCAAATTTCGTAATATGCCAATCGCACCGACTCGGTGATCTGACGCTCGATGCGCTCGACTTCCGCTTGCGCCATTTGAGCTTCGCGGCTTACAATCGCACCTTTGGCACGCAGTTTGTCAGGGAAGGGCACGCCCTGCTGTAACGACATTTGGTTAGCGATACGACCGGCGGCGGTTTGTGTTGCGTAGTCGTGAAACGGCCAAAACGTGTTGTTGAATTGTGGGTCTGGGAGTGCAGTGACTTGTGGAATGCGGTCGAGTTCGGCGGCGACACGTTGTCGAGCGGCTCGAATGCTCGGGTGAGCCGCCAGGGCTTGTCGAACAAAATATTCTACCGGCTGGCCGGCGGGAGAAGTGACGGACACGCCCTCTCGATTGCCTTCGAATTCCTCAAGTTTGGCTTTTGAAATCTCCGGCGGCGTGGCTTCATTGTCGCCATGGCGAGGCGAATCGAGTTGCATCAGGTCGCCGAAACTATGCTCGGCGGTGTCTTCGGGTGACTGCGTGAACGTCCGTGGCGACTCAGATACCACATCATCGGTGTAACCAGCCGGCCGAACGGCATCCACCTTGTCTTGATGCATTAATTGCGTTCGACTGCGGTTCTTCCTTGAATGAAAATCGGTCACTTCCGTCCCGGAATTCGTCGCTTGGCCAGCTTTTGAGGAAAGTCGAATGCCTGATTGCGAGGCACACCCAGAGGCTGACGCAGTGATTACCGCAGCAAAGATTAGCCGTTTCGCTTGCTTGGCTATGAGTGTCTTAGATTGCCAATCCATGGCGTTCCATCCCTGATATGCTAGAAATTTGCGCTCGATTTCCGCCTAGTCAGCCAATTCCTATTGAACTTTTCGGCCAAATTTACGATATACAGAATATACCGGGTCTAGGTATCTGTTTCGGAAGGATAAAGTGTTTCGCTCGCGTCTAATTCGTACCGTCGTTAATCTTTCACTGACCATCGCAATGATGATTCAGCCGACGATGGCGTTGGTTTCCGCGGAAGATTGCGGTGTAAATTATGCTTCCGAGTACATGTGCGAAGGCTGCGGATGCTGCGAAGTCGCTTCACGAGACGACAAATGCAGTTGCTGTGGTGGTGGCGAAAACGCCGACGGCGAAAATGGCTGTTGCACGGTCGAAGCGGAGTCCAATGATGCATGGGGCAGCTCCGACCAGACGATGTTTTCCCATGCCACTTTGGAACTCAAAGTCATTGCCATCAGCACGGTCGAACCTGCGGCATTCGAGGGCTGCGAAGCCAAAGAGGGCGATACGCAATCCAGCAACGAAGTTTCATCCACTTGCCGTTGTGGTGTAGAAGGCCCGCCGCTTGGTGATTCGGCACCGCCTAGGCCAACGGTTTCACCGCGTCAGTCCGTGGCGATTCGGCATTCAAATTTGGCCGACCTTTTCGGGGGGGCAATGTTCCCGCGACCAGGCCGTCGCGATGTTGGCGAGATCTTGCTTTCGCCACACTTCTCTCAAGTCCAGTTCTGCATCTGGCGGCTGTAAGCTGCGCCTGCGACTGTAGTTTCACGCGCGTTTCATAGCGTGTTCTGAAGCCGAAATCAGCGTCTGACGTTTCGCGAAGAACGTGTACGCCGTTGGATTGCCCGTTCAGTTGGTAGCTGCTGTCGTTCGATGGTGGGTTCCACTCGATGGCGGCACCGGAAGACACGCTCCGGGAAGACTTGCCTGATGACTTTTTTGCGCTCATAGCTCCTTCGAATTTACGATTATGAATCCCGCTAACCAATCACGACGCAGCGACTCGCCTACTGCGGAGAACAAGGAGGTTTTCAAGATGACCGATAAAGACAACATCCCAGCAGCGGAGGGCGAATTGCCCCCAGATCAGCCTGTGGAAACGCAAGCATCGGCAATCAAGACCCAGTCGGTCGAGAGTGCTTCGGAATCCTCGGATGCGCCTGTTGCGACCGAACCGAGTTCGACATCGGAAGCCGAGCCCGCGCCCGCCGCGGCTTCCAGGCTGGACGGATTGGGATGGTTACTCCGTGTCGGCGTCAATGCTATCGCAGTCGTCGCCGTCGCGGCACTCATCCTATTGATGATTGGAGTTGCCCAGCGCGCAGAATGGGTGACTGCCAATGGGTTTTCTGGCGGTGCTGATGGCGAGGCTGCTGCCGACGCCGGTGGTGGTGAAGACAAACGTTACATCTGCCCCATGATGTGCACGCCGCCTTCGACAGAGCCGGGGCGCTGCCCCGTCTGTGCGATGGAGTTGGTCGAAGCAACCGGGGGCGGCGGCGGTGACGGAATCTCGGTCACGATCGAATCGTCTGCTCGCCGTTTAGTTGGGATTCAAACTGCGACCAGCAAGATGGGTGAAGTGAATCGAACGATTCGCACGATCGGTTCGATCGATTTCGATGAAAGCCGACTTTCGACCATCTCCGCGTACATCGACGGACGTTTGGAGGAATTGTACGCCGACTACGTTGGCGTCGAAGTCCGCGAGGGCGATGACCTGGCATTGATCTACAGCCCGAAACTCTACTCCGCACAAACCGAATACATCACCAGCCTGGAAAGCAAGTCGGTTGGACGTTTTAGTGTCAACAGCCCGAACATGCAGGCAATGGCTCGCGAAAATTTGAGTGAACTAGGAATGACTACCGGTCAGATCGAAGATCTCCGCAAAAGTGGGAGGCCGGAATCACGTATCCGAATCAAATCCCCGCAGACTGGAACTGTTTTGGAAAAGGCCGCGGTCGAAGGCGACTACGTTAAGACCGGGCAAAAGATATACCGCATCGCTGATCTGACATCCGTTTGGATGATGCTGGATTTGTTTCCCGACGATGCAGCATCGGTTCGGTTCGGCCAACAAGTTGAAGCTGAGATTCAGTCGATGCCTGGCGAAGTCTTTACCGGCCGCGTCGCGTTCATTGATCCGACCGTCAACCCGACGACTCGTACGGTTCGTGTCCGTGTTGAAGTGATGAATTACGATGGAAAGCTGCGTCCGGGTGATTACGCAACGGCTCGCATCAGCGTTCCCGCGATTCCTGCGGACATGGTTTACGATCCGGCGCTTGCTGGCAAGTTCATCAGCCCGATGCACCCACAAGTGATCCGAGGCGAACCTGGCGACTGTCCTCTTTGCGGCATGGACTTGATACCAACGGCTCAGCTCGGCTACTCGCCTGAGCCAGTGCCGTCGCAGCGTGTCGTTACAGTGCCGCGAGACTCAGTGTTGCTTACCGGTGAACAGGGTGTCATCTACGTCGAGACCGAACCAGGACGATTCGAGATTCGCCGCGTCACGGTTGGAGCGATGAACGACGAACAGGCAATTATCGTCGAAGGGATGGCGGCAGGCGAAACCGTCGCAACAAACGGCAATTTTCTAATCGACTCGCAAATGCAGCTTGCTGGCAATCCATCGTTGATGGACCCCAGTAAAGCACCCAGCTATTCACCAGGCCCACTCGAACTCCCCAGTCGTGATCCGGTCATGTTGGCTGGTGAGTCGGGCGTACAGTTCGATCGTGCCTACGATGCTTATTTCGAGATTCAGTGCGCGATGGCGGCCGACAGGACGCCCCCACCGGTGGCGCTCAATACACTGTTGGATGCTCTTAACAAACTCGAAATGTTTCCAGACGTCCCAGACGACGCCCAGTCACGTTTTGCAAGTGCACGGCGGGGTGCGTCAAGGATGGACGGTTCACTCGAAACCGCTCGTGAAGCTTACCGCAGTGTCAGCCACGCGCTTTTGCATGCCGCAACCGTCACACGCGGCCCCAAGACGGCAGCAAAGCTAACGCACTATTATTGCCCAATGGTACCTGGGGGCGGTGGCGATTGGATGCAACCTGGAGGAGACCTGCAAAATCCGTATTGGGGAAGCGAAATGCTGACCTGCGGCGAGACCGTTCGCGACATGTCGGTCAGTCGTAGCGACGTCACCACGACGGGCGAAGCCGTCAGTTTCAAAGTGATCGGGTTCGGAGATGAATTGGGAGAGATGCAATGAACGATCAACCAGAATCTCGAACGGGTAAATCGGTTGGCAATTTGAATAACCAAGGAGGTCGATGGTGCTCAACCTAATCATACGCTTTTGCGTCAAAGAACCTTGGCTGGTCGTATTTCTCACGATTGGCTTGAGTGTGGGCGGTTGGTTCGCTTTCAAGGCGGTGCCGATCGACGCGATTCCTAATGTCGGCGAGAACCAAGTCATCGTACTGACGCCGTGGCCTGGGCGTTCACCGAAAGACATTGAAGATCAAGTCACTTATCCGTTGAGCGTGTCGTTGTTGGCCGTTCCCGGCGCTGAGTCCGTCCGTGGAAAAAGCATGTTCGGCTATAGCTTTGTCCAGGTCACGTTCAAAGATTCGATCGACTTCTACTGGGCACGTAGCCGTGTCTCCGAACAGCTTGGTAGTGCAGCGTCTCAGTTACCCGAGGGAGTTGTTCCTCAGCTAGGCCCCGACGCGACGGGGCTTGGGCAGGTCTATTACTACACCCTAAAATCGCCCAAAAAAGGCATGAGCTTGGCAGAGCTTCGCAGTTTGCAAGACTTTGTCATCAAGTATGAACTGCAAGCCGTCGAAGGTGTCAGCGAAGTCGCTTCGATCGGCGGTTACGTTCGCCAATATCAAATCGAAGTTGATCCCGACAAACTTCGTTACTACAACGTCTCGCTCGACAAACTTGCGACGGCGATTAAGGGATCGAATGTTGATGTAGGAGCAAAAACGGTCGAATCGACGGGGATGGAGTTTATTGTTCGTGGCAAGGGCTTCCTTGGAACCGATGGCGACAAGTCCAAAGCGATTACCGACATCGAAGAGACGGTCATCTTGCAGCGCAAGGGCATTCCCGTGCGCGTCAGCGACGTCGCTCAAGTTCAACTTGGTCCGGATTTCAGACGCGGCGCTCTCGATTACAACGGCGCCGAAGCGGTCGGTGGCGTGGTGGTCATGCGATACGGTGAAAACCCACGCGTCGTGATTGATCGTGTCAAAGCCAAAATTGCCGCGATCACGCCCGCGCTGAAGGGCGTGGAAATCCACGGCGTCTATGATCGCAGCGGCCTGATCGACGAAACGATGGCGACACTGACGCACGCATTGCGTGACGAGATCATCATCACCGCTGTTATCATCTTACTGTTCTTATTGCACATCCGCAGCAGTTTCGTGGTCGCGATTTGCCTGCCCGCGGCAGTACTCATGTCCTTTATCGCGATGCATGTCGTTGGCGTGGAGGCAAATATCATGTCGCTCGCCGGAATCGCCATCGCCATCGGCACGATGGTCGATATGGGCATCATCGTTTCGGAAAACATTTACCAGCATCTGGCTGACTGGGAAAAAGACAATGGAGAGACCGGGAGTGCGGGAGACAGGGAAAAATCCCGATCGGAAGTCGTCTATGAAGCCACGATCGAAGTGGCGCCCGCAGTGGTGACCGCGGTGGCGACAACCATCGTCAGCTTCTTGCCTGTCTTCTTTCTGACGGGACGTGACTACCGCCTCTTTTCACCATTGGCCTACACGAAGACATTCGCGATCGCGGCAGCCATGATCACGGCGGTGACGATCGTCCCGGCACTCAGTCGCATTATGCTGCGGAGTGCAAATTACCGCAAGCGAACGGCATTGGCTGCAGCGATCGCATTTGCGACTTTGCTGGCGGTGACTTCGCATTTTCTGTGGGGCGATGACTTGGGTGCATTCGCAGGACTTGAACAATGGATCGTCACGCTTCTTGCGGCCGGGATTGGATTGATCGCTGGATGGCAATTGTTTCGTGAACGCATTCGCCCGATTGAAGAAATTCCGTCGAGCCGTTTTGTTCGTTGGATTTATGCGGCCAGGTTGCGTCACGCCCTGAATCACAAAGCGTTCGCATTGTCGTTCCCGGCCATGCTCCTGGTGCTAGGCCTTGGAGCGTATTTCGGCATGCCGACCATACTGCAACCGGTCGAGCGAACGGCCCGCGTTTTCGGTGCGGAGCTAAATGACTTCCCCGGCTACGTTGACGCCAAACATGTCTTTACCGGTTTACAAAGTGATGACTGGATCGCGCTCGATGAAGGGAGTTGGTTCTACATGCCAACACTCTATCCGGCGGCCAGTTTTTCGCAGGCGATGCAAGTGCTGCAAACGCAGGATGTGTTGATCGGGCAAATCCCTGAAGTGAAGGATGTGCTGGGCAAGATTGGTCGCGTGGAATCGGCACTCGACCCAGCCCCCGCTGCGATGGTTGAAACGTACGTCATGCTGAAGCCAGAGAGCGAGTGGCGTGAAGGCGTAACGGCCCGTGACATTTGGGATGAAATTAACAAGGTCGCCACCCTGCCCGGTGTTACCCCCGCCTCAGCGCTGCAACCGATCGAGGGCCGGGTGGTGATGCTGCAATCGGGTATTAAGGCTCCAATGGCAATTCGAGTTTACGGGGACGATCTAAAGACCTTGGCCGGTGCGGCAATGGATGTTGCCGGAACATTGAAAAAGTCGCCGCACATCAATTCGGGAACTGTGAACCCTGACATCGTGCTTGGAAAGCCCTATATCGAGTTCACCGTCGACCGGGAGGCCGCATCGCGTTACGGCTTGAGCGTCTCAATGGTCAACCAGGTGATCGAAACCGCGCTCGGCGGCATGAATCTGATTAAAACTGTCGAAGGCCGCGAAAGATACCCTGTGCGACTGCGGTACAACCGCGACTTGCGTGAGCGGATCGACCAACTCAATCGACTTCCGGTTGTGACACACAGCGGCGCCGTGGTTCCGCTTGAGGAACTCGCGGCGTTAGAAACGACTTGGGGGCCGGGTGCAATCAACAGTGAAAACGGTCGCTTGGTCGCTCACGTTTCGTTCATGACGAACGGATCAAAAGGTGACCTGGAATCTGTCTCTGCGATCGAAGAGCAGCTTCGACTCGCTCAGTCGCTTCCAGTTTCTCATCCTGATCATTTGGGACTTCCGGCGGGCTACTCGCTCGAAGCGGTGGGAAGTTTCCGCAATCAGATCGAAGCCAACTTACGGCTGATGTGGATCATTCCGGTTGTGATCATGATTAACCTGTTGCTGATCTATGTCGAATTCCGCAACCTTCCCATCGCAATGGCAGTGTTCACTGGCATCCCGGTCGCCTTCGCGGGCGGCATGATGTTGGTCGCTTGGATGAACGTTGAACTGAATACCGCTGTCTGGGTTGGGTTCATCGCATTGTTTGGCCTTGCCGTCGACGACGGTGTCGTGATGGCAACCTACATCCATCAATTGCTGCAAAAACGAAAGATCAACAGCGTTCAGGACATTCGGGACACGGTCTACGAAGCGGGACTGAAACGTATTCGCCCCTGCATGATGACCACCGTGACGACTCTAGCGGCTTTGATTCCCGTATTGATCGCGACCGGCCGCGGTGCTGACGTCGCTCGTGCAATGGCGATCCCCGTATTCGGGGGAATGCTTGCCGAGCCGTTCACGTCGTTCATTGTTCCGACACTCTATTCTGCATATTTGGAAACGAAAATGCGATTCGGCATTAGAGATGAACTCTGGGGTAAAACCGAAGAAACGCCGACGGAGGAGTTAATGAAAGCTGCCTAAAAAGTTTTTCCAACGGCGTGAAGGAATTCGATTGCCTGCGCATCTAACCCGTAACACTTTGAAGCGACCTAACGGAATCGGTCGCGCACAAAAAAAGGGACTGAATCCAATGAATCACAAAATCTTACTCACCACCGCACTGATCGCGGTCGTTTCGGCGTCTAACGCCTGTGCTCAGCATAGTCACGCCGGTCACAACCACGCGATGTCCGGTCAGACGGCGACGGCTCAAATGGGTCGTCCGATTGCTGGACCGCACGGCGGCTCCTTAAAGCAAGCAGGTGCACTTCAGCTCGAAACCGTCGTTTCGCAAGGCGGCATCCAGATGTTCGTTTTCGACCGGAGCGGCCAGCCTGTTTCGGTTGATCGCGGTCGCGGTGCCGCATCATTGCGAGTCGAGGGGAATGCAAAACGCTATCGCTACGATTTACTTCCTGATGGAAAAGGTGGTTTGACCGCGCCGATCAACCTTTCTCAGATCGCTGGACGTCAGATCGAAATCGACATTCAATTGGTTGGCATAGACGCTGTTCGTGCCCAAGCCTTGACGCTGAATGAAGTTGCAACCGTTCCCGCCAGCGAACTTCAGCTTGCCGCAGCCGCAATCGCCCGTCAGAAAATTTGCCCGGTCAGCGGCAAGCCGCTCGGAAGCATGGGGGACCCGGTCGCTGTGGACGTTAACGGACAACGTTTGTTTGTCTGCTGTGGCGGTTGCGTCAATGCGGTTAAGTCCGACCCGGCAAAGTACGCGTCGGGACGTCCGCAAATCACGGTCACGACTGCAACAGTGGAAGACGCCGACGCGATTGCCCGTCAAAAAGTTTGTCCCGTCATGGACGAACCGCTTGGTGGAATGGGAACACCGATAAAAGTGACCGTCGGTAACAAACCAATCTATCTGTGCTGCAAAGGTTGTATCAAGAAGATCGAAGCCGAGCCCGCGAAGTATCTCGCAATGGTCTATGGGGCCCCCTCGGGACCTGGGAACCAGAGCGTCGGGAGCCAGAGGGCAAACTCTTCGACTGCCAGCATCACGGTGACTTCTGCAACACAAGCTGACGCAGCATTGATTGCTCGGCAGAAGACTTGCCCGGTTATGGATGAACCGCTTGGTAGCATGGGCGATCCCATCAAGGTCATCGTCGGCGACAAGCCGATCTTTTTGTGCTGCAGAGGCTGCATCAAGAAGATCAAGGCCGATCCTGCCAAGTATCTTTCCTTGGTCTATGGCGGCGGCTCAGCGGGCTCAGTTCCTGCGGGAACAGAGCAAGTGCGGGCCGGCATCTTTAAGGTCAGTGCCGAGGACGCTCCTTTCATAGCGGCACAAAAGAAGTGCCCGGTCATGGATGAACCGCTCGACGCGATGGGCGGCCCTTACAAAGTTCACGCGGCTGGTAAAGCGATCTACATTTGTTGCCCTGGCTGCGCAAAAAAGATTGCTGCTGAACCTCAAAAGTGGTTGACCGTACTCGCACAACAAGGAGTCAATGCGCCGAAGCTACGTTAAGAATAGATTGGGAACGGGGGAGACATGGAGCATGGAAAAAACATCCCAGACTCCCCCGCTCAAAAAACGCGGGGGCGGTGTCCCTGGAAACCGCGACTTGCTCACGGTCGATAGTCACGCCGTCCCCGCCCTTTTGCACCCTTGAATGACATGGACTGTCAAATGAATATGAAAATGACCCAGAACGTAATGCGGCTCGCCCTGGGCGGTCTGCTGGTTTCAACCACAGGTTGCGCCACGGGGCGTCTGCCCTGGCTCGCAAAAAGGGAAGACAGGTCGTCGATGGAAAGCTACGTGGCTCAGGCGGCATCAAACATCGAGTACAACACGGATGTTGACCTGACTCAGGATTACCAGCCAAACGCCCAGCCGGTGGCCAGCTACACAACGCCTTCGCAGCCCGGTTCGCGATCTAGTGGCGGTGTCGGTGGTAGCTGTTGTCACTGATGCGTTTCTTTACAAGAGTTGCTTACCGTCCCTATCGGGATTGGGGCTGACCACAGAAGGCACCAACTACTGACAATTGCAAAGCGCGGGCAAAACGAGATTTCTATTTCTCAGATGCAGTGCGCTATTTGGTATCCGTGGTTTCACCGCGGCAAGGCATTCGCGACTACCGTTGTCCGGAGGTATTCAATTCGGACGCTACACTGGGGACCAACGAAATTGAATTGACCCATTCACTACAAAATTTCTACTACCAGTAACGTCGTGTCATCAAACGCCGCTCGCCCCGATCGAAAATCGTTCAACGAATCTTCAAAGCGTTTCGTTAACTCGTTGGCATGATCGTTCATTCCTGATGCGATCACCTGCTCGACACGCTGCGTGCCAAATTGTTCCTCGCTTGGGTTAAACGCCTCGGTAACTCCGTCACTAACCAAGACGATCTTCATTCCAGGACGAATTGGTATCGCCGCCTGCTCGTACTCCGTATCAACTTCCACTCCCAGCAACAAGTCCCCAGCTTCAAGTCGCTCGACAGGCAATCCACCGCGATGGACAAACGGCCATTCGTGGCCAGCGTTGGCATAGACGACTCGCCGTTCAACGAGATCTATTCGCACCAGGACCATTGTTGCAAAGTGACCACTCACTACGTACTCGCAATACTGACGATTTACGCGGCAGAGAATCTCGGACGGCTCGATGGTCACTTTGGCTGCTTCGCAAACGAATGCCTTCAGCAAAGTTGCCGCCATTGCAGCAGGGACTCCGTGGCCCGCGACATCGGCGAGGCAAATCAACACCTGTGAATCGTTTAACGCAATCACGTCGTAGTAATCACCACCCACGTCATCGGCGGGTTCAAACGAAGAGTCGATCCTCAATTGTGGAATTTGAATGACATCGGGCCGCAAATTCTGCTGAATCTCGCGCGCCTTCGCCATATGCAATCGTCGATCACGATCGGATGATTCGAGGCGTTCCGCCATGACGTTGATTTGGTCGCCGAGATATCGCAATTCGCGACAACTAAGGTTTTGCGTTCGCGAATCTAGGTTTCCTTCCCCGACACTTTTTAGTGATGCTACCAGCTTTCTCATCGGCTTGGTCACCACCAAATAGAGCATCAGATTCACGACTGCTGTTGCGACGGCACCAGCAATAACTACTGCGCTGAGTTGACGCAACAATTCTTCACGAGCCGAGGAGATCAAGTTAGAACGCTTCTCCGAAACGTAAACTGCCCCTGCCGGACCAGCAAAACTACCAACAACAATCGATTGCTTCATTGGCTGACGCATGGCGACATCTTTGGCTGACGCGATCATCGCGTCTATCATTTCCGGTGAAGCTCGACCATGTGAATTCGCTTGCAGCAACTCGCCCTGCCACTGCAATGCGATGTGGTGACCGGGTGAATCCATGGTGTTCATTCGGGCGCAGACATCATCCACAAGCTTCTGCACCGCACGTGTTTCACTGCCATCAAGCGCAACTGCGGCTTCATAGAGTGTCTTCGCTTCTTCAGACAATGCGACCCGCGCCTGATCGACGTGTCGAACGATTCGTAATCGGTGGTCGATCACTACGAACAGCGTCACGACGACAAGCAGCACGGAGTTGACCGCGATGAGAAGCTGTCGCGATAGCGGAAGTTGCCGCCAAATCTTCGGTGACTTCATCGATTCTTATGGAGTTGGAAGGTGTGTTCGCAATAGCGACAGAGCAACACTGGTTAGATGGTCCAACTTCCTTCAAACTTCACACGACGAGACGAATTGCGAACTTTCCACTTCACGATGCCCAGGTTTTGAGCACAGATAACTGTTTCGCCAGGGCAGGCCACGGAAAGACGAGCCGCGAAGCTCAATCAATCACACTTGCGTATTTTCTGAACAGACTGATCAACTCTTCGAGCTTTTTTTCTCGTTCAGCAGCTTCACCACCTTCGAGAGCTTCCGCGACACAGGTTTTTAGATGGTTTTCAAGGACGATTTGACCAACTTTTCCAAGGGCTCCAGTCGCGGCAGACAACTGCATCAGGATATCGACACAGTATTGGTCGTCTTCGATCATCCGGCCAACGGCCTCGACCTGTCCAATGACGCGTCGAAGACGATTGGTCAACTTCTTTTTATCATCCTCGGAAAGCATTACGGAGCAACAGTGACAAAAACTGGGGATTGGGAGTTGAGCGTGCGTCTGGACCGAATTAGTGTAGCGAACTTAGCCCCGATCGGCAGTCCCACGACACCGGAAAATTCCGGGAACGACGCAGCACCGAGAACTACATCTTCATGCCCTTCATGCCAGGGTTGTATTTCGCTGGATCGCCAAAACGCCGAACGATCTCGTTGAAAACTTCGCCGGGTTCAACCTCCTGGTCCGTTTCCATTACCTTGTGATACAAGTCTTCCGGCATCACTCTCAACGTAGTCATCAACCCCATGACCGCCATTTCGGCCATCGGACGCATCCCCATCATTGCACGCCGCGAACCGATCTTTTCCATCATCGACGGCGACATGTTCATGCCTTTCATCTCTTGAGGATATCCCGGCGTGTCGAATCCGGGGCCTTGCCGCGTCGCGTCAACAGGTGGGCGAGAATCGAGGTTTGCAAGGTACTGGTCAACCGACACTCCCTGCCGCATTCTCGGGCCGACTTGCTCGGTCATATGGTTCATCATGTGATGGACCATGTGGCAATGAAACATCCAGTCGCCAGGGTTATTGGCGATGAATTCAAAGTCGGTTGCTTGAGCAATTCCGATCAGTTCTGTGTTTCGCGGAATCCAAGCAGAGTACGGAGTGCGAGCACCTTCGCGACCGGTTAGCCAAAATGTGTGACCATGAAGGTGGACCGGATGGTGCTGCATCGGCGCGAAATTCATGATGCGAACTCGCACACGCTCGCCATGCTTGACAACCAACGGTGTCGTGTAAGGACCGCTCCGACCATTAATGGTGTGCCAGTTCCAATCCATCTTCCAACTGTCGGCGATGGTTTGCGAACTGTCGATAAAGAAATTCTGGAAGATCAATCCGAAATCACGGTCGACCGGTGGGTCAAAGACCTTTTTCGGATGGACGATGAACCAGCCCACCATTCCAAACGCTTCCTGCATCGGCACATGCGAATGGTAGAAAAATGTCCCTTCTTCGTGGACGTCGAACTCGTAAACAAAAGTCTCACCCGGCTTGATCGGTTCTTGGCAAAGCTCCGACGCACCGTCCCACTGAACCGGAAGCTCCAAACCGTGCCAATGCACATACGTGTCTTCGGGCAGTTCGTTGGTAACAACAAACCGAACACGGTCTCCTTGGGTGACTTCGATTGTCGGCCCCGGCATGCTGCCGTTGTAGCCGTACACGTTCATCTCATAGCCTGGCAAGAACTCTCGCTTAACCGCCATCGGGACAAGTTGAAACTCCTTCACTCCACCTACCATCTTGTAGGGAAGCTTGTCCAAGTCAGACGCTTCAAAAGGAGCCGGACCATCAGACGCCGGCCGAAAACCCGGCATCATCTTGCCAAGGTAGTAGTCGCTGTTGGGATCGTTTCCGCGTGACGGCTTGAATCGGGAATACCCATCGTATTCAGCCTGAACGTCCGAGCCGGCTGGCATCTGGGGCGGTGTGTGCTCGCCATGCTGGTGCGAGGACATTCCTTTCATGTCCATTGGCATCGGTTCTTGGGCCTGTACGTTCCTACCAAGCAAATTCCCAACCACTCCCGTCGCGGCGGCCAGCGATCCGGCGGTCAAGAAACGTCGGCGGTCTTCGGTGTTTGACATTTTTCTTCTTCGTTTCAGTTTCTGAACATCAATGAAAACAATTCAAGACAAGGAGAGTGGGAGACAAGGAGACACGGAGCTCTTGTGCAAGCAACGGTTTTCTCCCACTCTCCTTGTCTCTGTGTCTCCCTCTCTTACTACCGCGGCTTCGGTACCGCATCGATGTGTCCCGGTGGAACTGGGCCTTCAGCAGCCATCAACCCGCCGTCAAGTAGAAATCCGTTGATCATCGTTTCCTGTTGCCGAACGTGCTTGAACTGATCAATCTGTTGCATTCTGGCTTGAAAGTAGTCGCGTTGACCTTCCAACACATCCGGCCAAGCGATCCGGTTGTCTTTGTAGCTGACAAGCAATTGTCGATAAGCCGCCCTCAGTTCGGGAATCACCACTCGATCGTACTCCGTCGCGTGCTGCAAAGCAGTAGCATAGGTTCGATAGGCTGATGCCAGACGTTCTTTCAGATGCAATTCCATTCTCTGAATCTCGAATTGCTGACGTCGCAAGTCCTGGCAGGCTTGACGAATCGTTCCCTGGTTTCGATCGTAAATCGGCAACTCAATTTGGACGCCCGCGTTGTAAACGTCGTCGCCATTGCTGAAGTTGTAGCCCGGCCCACCCTGGATCGTGATGTCCGGTATCCATTCGATCTGCTCGCGTCGGACGGTGGTTTGGTCCACACGTAGTTTTGCTCGCGCGGCCAACAGTTCGGGACTTTCCGCAATCAACCGAGAGAGAACAATGTCGAAGGACTCCAGTGCATTGCTCGGGCGCAGCTCACCGTCGATCGGTCCTATGGACAGTGGTGCGCCGACAATAGCGGACAATCGCCGCAACGCATCGCGATACTCATTTTCAGTCGCCATGCGTTCCAAACGCTGTTTTTGCAGCATGACGTTGGCTCGTCGAACTGCGGTCAAATTGGCTTGGCCTTGGTTGAACTGTTCACGAGTTGTTACCGCACCGTCCTCGGCCGTCTTTTCAATCTCTCGCTGGAGTTCGAGTCGCATCGAAGCCGCCAATGCCTCAACGAACTGAACTTCGACGGCATTCGTCACGCGGTACGTCTGGGCAATTGCGAGGTGTTCGGCAACATGCGCGCGTTGGCGGTATTTCAATCGACTCAGTTGGAGTTTGCCAGCCGTTACGAAACGCTGAGAAACCTCGAATCCCTGAAACTCCCCGGCACTTCCGTCGCTACCAATCTTTTCGCCGACGTACATCAGGACAGGGTTGGGATATAAACCTGCCTGCAACGCCTTGGAAGTTTCCGCCGAGACGTGCAATCTCGCTTGCTGGATGGTTGGATTGTTGCCGGCCGCCAGGGCCAAGACAGTTTCGAGCGTATGAGTTTCGACCGTTGCGTTGTCCGCGTAGTCATACGTGGTATCGAAATCAGCAAACCCACTCGGCATGTCCGGCAATGGCGGCAAGTCGCTCTCGGGTAGAACTTGGTCATCGGCACCACCGAGTGACTGCGCCATTGTTTGATCCATGCTCATCATTTGCCCCATCGAGGCTTCCTGAGCAACAGCCGTTTGGAAAGTCGTCGTCGCCGTCACCGCGATCAACAACTGAAGTAGTTTCCGTTTCATTAATTCCGAATCCCTGGAATGATGCCGAGTCGTATTCCAACCTTCGGCAACATACCCATGCTGGGTATAGCCCCGGCTGATCGCACTCGTCGTGGAATCGGTTTTCATTCCACTTGCAACGATTGGGTAAGCTTTGCCCGGTGCCAAAAGATGTTTCAGAGACTGTTTTTAAAACAGGATGACTCAATTTCACTCTCCCTCTGGGAGAGTCGAGCCGAAGCGAGGAGAGGGTTTACGCTGGATCTTCCCCTCGCTAAGGCTCGCCCCTCCTTTAGAAGGAGTTCTAAAACATTCTCTAAGAATCAACCAAGCGTCGCGGCTCGCAAACTCAACGGATTCGCAATCACGGACACACTGCTACAACTCATCGCTGCCGCTGCAATCATGGGGCTGAACAAAACGCCGAAGAACGGATACAGCAACGCGGCTGCGACTGGGGTTCTCCGTTATTGATCAAGGATCTCAACCACATTTTCGAGAGGTCGTCCGATCGCGGCTCGCCCCTCATGCAAGACGATCGGACGCTCGATCAGTGAAGGATGGGAGGCGAGAATGGCGATCCATTCTTTGTCCGATAGCTCTTGCTCGCCAAGCTTCAGCTCCTTAAACAGTTTCTCTCCTTTCAGCACCAACTCCGCCGGCTTGATACCCAGCATCTTCACGATGTTGTCTTGCCTCTCATGGAATTGGAATTTTGCCTCCGGTGAGATAACTTCACCACCTGAGGAGGATTCCAATGTCTCGAAGAAAACGACGTTCGTTCACTGACACTCAAAAGGCCGATGCCGTTCGCAGGCATTTGAACGACCAGATCCCGGTTTCTCAGATCGCCGATGAACTCGATGTTCAGCCAACAATGATCCACAATTGGATCAAGACTGCCATGGCTCAGATTGAGAATGCGTTCAGCTCTCCGCGTTCGGCCAAGGCTCAGGCGGCCAAGCAAGACGCCCAGATCCAGAAGCTCCAGGACAAGCTGGATACAAAGAACGAAGTCATTGCCGAGCTCATGGAGGAGAACATTCGAGCAAAAAAAGAAAATGGGGAGCTCTAACCGGTCGCTGGGTTCCTCACGATACACGAGACCAGATAGTTGACTACGTCAACCACTGGAAAGACCGCACGGAGTTGCCAGCCAAGCAACTTCTTGCTTGGCTGGATTTGGCCGCCAACAAGTTTTCTACCTGGAAGCAACGCTACGGGACACAGAACGATCACAACGGGAAAATCCCGCGGGACTGGTGGCTTGAGGATTGGGAACGAAAGGCGGTTATCGACTTTCACGACAAAAATCCGTTGGAAGGTTATCGTCGGCTCTGCTTCATGATGCTCGACGAGGATGTTGTCGCTGTCAGTCCCTCAACGGCACGACGATCGCACCAAAATTAGGCTGCAAACAGGAGTTTCTCGAGGAATTCGCTGTTCCAGCCAGCGATTTTTCGCTTCCGCCTGAGGCTCTTCTTCCGAGTGTCTCGCTTGAGAAGCGTCGTCACAAACCGACGAGCAAAGCTCATGTTCGATGTCGCGTTCTTGGTTCGGAGCCGACTGGAGTCCTCATGAAACACGACATCGAGGACCCAGTGCATGCTCTCTATACTCCAATGGCTACGAGCACAATTTGAGAATTCATGCACCCGCGCCGGTCGGCTCGAAATGTAGTAGCGAACATCGCTTGATTGCCGGTCACCACGAGTCGTGCAAGTATTCGCTTGGCAGATACTTTTTGCTCCTTTCCACTGGTCGGTCAGTTCGCGAAGTGCTTTTGGAATTGGGCAGGTCGCATAGAAGCGTTCCTCTTCACGCGCGGCCTGCTTTCCTGTGGTCGTCATTGCCCGAACACCGTGGGCTGTGAGCCCATCGTTATGGGCCATCTCAAAGTGATCGGCGATGGCAGCACAGAGCTTGGGATGGTTGTCTTTGACAGCGAACAGATAGTCGCCACCTCCCTCGACGATCTTTTCAGCAATCGACTTTTGGCATCCCATGGCATCGAGCGTCACGATCGAATTGCGTAAGTCGATTAGATCGAGCAATTCGGGAATTGCCGTGATTTCGTTGGACTTTGAGTCGACCTCGGTTTGCCCAAGCGTGACACCATTTGCGGTCGCCCAGGCACTGACGATATGAATCGCATCAGATTTCTCCGCATCGGTATAGGATCCGCGCACCGTCTTGCCATCGATCGCAACGTGAACGGGACGATTGTCGTCCTTGCTGGCGTGATCCCAATTAATCTCGCAGAGATGAGCGTGCCATTGAAGCAGCGCCTTCTGAAACTCGGCTGGTTTGATCAGGGACAACACTCGCGTGATGGTATCGTGAGACGGAATGCCGGCATCAAAGTCGGCGAATTTGGATAGCCAATCCAGTTTCTCACCACCGAAGCTTTCGATCTCATCAGGTCCGTCCGCGCCTGCGATGACCGCCGAGACAACCAAAAACAGAATCGAGTTAAGTGGATGGATTGTCCGGCCTGCGACTCGCGGGTCGCCGACCTGATCAAAACACTCGTGAAACACATCGATTTGGGAAGCCATTGCCATCTCCATAACAGGGCAGTGAAAAACCAGTCTGGCTGAATTTATTGGCAGAGGGGTTCACTGAGGCAAGGCTTCGACGAATACTGAAACCAGATTTTGGTGCGATCGTCGTGCCCTCAACGGTTTACCGGGTTTTAAAGGCAGCAGGGCGTTTGGATCGCAAATCGGCCTCCTCGTCTTCCAAGGGACAAGGCTTCAAACAGCCGGAAAAACCGCATCAACACTGGCATATCGATATTTCGTACATCAATGTCAGTGGAACATTTTACTATCTGATTACGATCCTCGACGGCTTCAGTCGTTACGTCGTTCACTTCGATCTTCGCGAGTCGATGACCGAGGTGGATGTTGAAATCGTCTGCCAGGCTGCGTTGGAGAAACACCCGGAGGTGAAGCCTCGAATCATTAGCGACAATGGCCCACAATTCATCGCCAAGGACTTCAAGGCGTTCGTTCGATTCAGTGGGATGACGCACGTGACGACCAGCCCGTACTATCCGCAAAGCAATGGAAAGTTGGAACGGTATCACGGCACCATCAAGAAGGAGTGCATTCGTCCCAAACCCCCGCGAGACCGCAACGAAGCGGCAAAGCAAATTTCATCTTGGGTTGATCATTACAACGAGGTCAGGCTTCATAGCGCCATCGGTTACATCACGCCGGCGGATTGCCTTTGCGGTCTAGCCGATACGATTCATGCCGAACGTGATCGAAAGCTCGAAGAAGCGCGCATGCGCCGACGAGAATCTTCGAAAGCGACACTTGCAATCGCAGGTTGATGTGAGAAACTCAGACCGCTTGGTCGGAGGATAGAGCTCTGGTGAGGACCAACTCGAGCGCCGCGCCAAGTGAAACGTCGAAGGGCGGCAGTGTCTTCGGATGCTGCCCTCTTCCCTTCGATGTTTCGGCAATGCGAAAAACCTTCGGGCACGATGCCCGATCTTACCGGCAGGATGCCGCCACACTGTTCAACTCACTGGATCGCAAATTCCATTTTCCGTTGAACCAAGACAATGTCGCGAATCTGTTTTTCGCTTGGCGGGGCTTCCAGATACTTCACCAACTCGAAATCAATCTCACGTGAACGCAAAAGCTCCACAGCAGCACGAGATTTCGAGCACCTCGGATTGTGAAAGATTGTCGTCATGATTTTCCACCAGCATTTCAAAAAAAGTTCGATTCTTGTTTCTACCACAACCAATGAAGGCTTTGTTAGCTCCCCCTCGTCAATTCCAATCCGCCCGCCTTTCGCTCCTGAAGCCGGAGGTGGCGTTCCACTTACCACAGGCTAAATTCTGTTGCTACGTCGTGGTATTGTAGGCTTTGGCGAGGCGAATCAAACTTGACCGAAACGTGAGAGAGGCTGTTGAGATGAAAGTGATCATAGATTTGTGCGTCGTGCCGATGGGCGTGGGTGTCTCCGTGGGCAAGTACGTCGCTGAGTGCCAAAAGGTCTTGCAGGAAGCAGGGCTGAAGCACCAGCTTCATGCGTACGGCACCAACATCGAGGGTGACTGGGACGAAGTGTTCGCCGCAATAAAGTGTTGCCACGAGCGTGTTCACGCGATGGGCGCGCCGCGAATCACCACCAGCATCAAAGTCGGAACACGCACGGATCGCGAGCAGTCGATGCAGGACAAATTTAATAGCGTTACCGAGACGCAAATGTAGGACGCCTCCCATCTGGCTTCGAACTCGTCGACCCGTGTAGCGAAAATAGTGGCACCGAAGTCGGCCACCGCAGCAGATGACCGAAGTCGATCAATCCCGTGATTCGTTTCGAAATCGAATCATCCAGCTACAATAACGACATGCGAAGGTCCTATTTGGAGTAACTCGACGGCGACCGAGTGTTTCCGTTGACGACGAAGAGGAACGCCTTGGCCGGGAATCCGCCTTGGTTTTGCCCGTGTGTCTTCACGTCGAATAGTCGGATGTCGTTGCGGATATCTCCAGGAGGCTGAACTTTCTCCGTTAAGTCCAACACGAGCAGAATGCTCACCTGCCTAGCCTCAGCTCCGGTGTATTGAGTGGCTTGCGAAGCGTAGGTGTCCACTAAATGGTCACGGTCTCCGTTCGAGGATTCGACCTTGAGCTCGACAATCACCCCGCGATATCGGATATCAGTAAAACCTCCCGCTTGACCAACGTGTTGTTGGACATCCTGCCCCAAAATATTCGTCAAGTCTCTCTTCACAAGTCTTTGGAAGTCGGCCTCGAGAACACTTGCTTTCCCTTTGAAAACGGCGTCCTGAGCATAAGTCGCGAGCAACCTTGTCAACGCCCCAAGCATGGGGAGCAGTTCTGGCAACTCATCCTTTGCAGCGGGGCATTGCGAAATCAGACTCGTAGCCAAATCATTGACATGACGGTCAAGGCTTCGGTTTCCGACAAGCAGGGGCTGCCGACTCTCATCAGTTACTTTCAACCGAAGCTCAGTGTGTCCAATTGCTGGAACTTCGGTCCAATGGTTGTCATCTGATTCAAACGCAACCTGAACCGCGAACACAAGATCATCCAGCAGACTGCTTTGACCAGACTGGAACTTAATTTGACCGCTCAGTTCGACTTCAAATCCGCCGTTCTTGTCGACAGGCGGTTGGTCCGAAATGAATTCCGAAATCGAGTATTCTCCTTGCGGGCAAGTGGTCAACAAATCCAGGCGAACTCGTTTCGAGTCAACCGGCCATTCTAACCCCTTGATTTTGAAGCGAATCGAGTACAGCAGATCCGATCGGAGCAGCTGAGGCGTCGCGATCGGAATATCGTCCAGGAATGCGATCACGCGCACCAGCGGTCGCTTCGGTTCCGGACCAATCTCATGCGATTGATCCCTTCTCTCGCGGTCTTTCTCGTCCGCCAAGTACAGACTTGGTAGTGAGATTCCGAGCAAGAGTTCGCGTAAGAAGGATGGATCTTCCAACCTGCTAGCACCTGAGTGATCTGATTTCGCGACTGGTCCCGGATCTAGTTCCGACAACTTGGAACTAAACTCATCGACCAAGAATTTCGTTCGAGCTGTTTCAGCGATCAAGTCACCAACACCAGACCGCGCCATCGCTTGGCAGCGAATTGAATTCTCAAGCAGTCTCAGTCCTGCGATGAACGCTTTCCAGCCATTGGGAATTCGAGGATCAGCCGCTTTGGTAATTGTTTTCGACGCTCGTTCGATCATGCTCGCGACGCAATCTGACGCATCGTCGTCGTCCAACGATAGTGCGAAGAGAGTCGCTCGGATTTCGAGGATTGCCTGGGAAGAGTCGATGGCCTGACGGAGGTCAACATTAAGAAACTTTTTCATGACTGCGGATCACCCTGAGACGCAAAGGTCGCCATGGCCAAGTCAACGTCGCCCGTGCGCAAGCACGCGTTACCTTTTGCGACTGTCGCGAGCTTCAACAAGTCGTCTCGGAACTCTTGGTGCCTCGGTTCATCGCGGATGGCGTTCCTCACTGTATCTAGTATCGAGTTCTCTTTCGCGAAGTCACCGAAGTGCGAAAAAAGACTCGCGAAATGAGTTGTTTCCCAAGGGTCGTGAACTGCCATTTCGCGTGCGGCGTTCAACAGTTGATTTGATATGTGCTGGTACGTCCTAGGGGGCAGTGAATGAAGCCATTGAAACATTCGCTTTCGGTCGTGCTCGTATCCGTTCAGTCGCCGACTACGGACTCTTGCCAGGAATTCCGCAATCAGAATAGATACTACTCCAGCGATCGGCGAATTTGGCGGGCAGGTTCGCACAAGATTCGCGATGATCTTTTGGTCGGGGCGACTTTCACCGGTTGGGAGTGTGGACTTGACCAATCCAATGGCGATGTGCATGAGCCCATCGTGTTGACGTGCCAAACCGAGGATGGCTTCGCAAATGCTCTCTAATTGAATTGGGTCGTCTTTGTAGACCTTCAAATGGGTGGCCAGTGCAGTCATTGCGTCCAGTGCCTGATCCTCATCAAACCATCGCGGTCCTCTTGAGACAACCTCAACAGCGGCCTTATGGACCATCGTGTAGGTGTCTCGCAGGTGAACATTCATGATGTCGATGATGTTCGATGGTGGCGGCGACTTGCTATATCGAAACATCTCACAGGTGGCGTCGATAGCGTGTCCGCGAACCCAAACGGATTCATAATCCATGAGTCCTTTCATCAGCAACGGTAGAGCCTTGGATCGTAGTTGGTAGTTCTCGCCAATCGTCCCAAGGAGTGTCATGCAGACCGCTTTCAGCTCCGCGCCCACATTGGCATCACGATTTTGAAGGCACCCGGCAACCGTGTCAAAGTGAACCGAACTCTGTTGCTCAGTCAGGTGTTTCAAGCAGCGAATCAATCGGTCTTTCAGCATCAACCATTCACGCTTTCGCCCATGGGCCTGTAGACCAGCGAGGCGTGGATCTTCGCTCTCGCCAGGAATGATGATTTTTGGCGGGGGCTCAGGAGGTTCTTTGATCGCAACAATCAGGGCCAAGTATCCCAAGATAGCGTCGAACTTCTCAGAGATTACCACCGGCCGATGTGACGCTGCGTTTTCCAAAGCCTCGGCCGCTTCACCTCTCAGATCAAGTTCAAGCGTGTCGTCTTTCACCCAATCGAAAAGTCGACCAAAAGCAATCTGTTGCGAACGAGCGATATCATCGACTTCTTTCGTTTTCTCATCGTCCCAATCAAGCAGATCAGAATATACGCGGATGATGTCTTCCTTGACCGCGGGACGTGATCCGGCAAAAGTACTCGCCAGCTCTTCGTCGACTTGGTCTGGAGCGAATTTGAATGCGTGTTGCAGGACGCCGACGATCTCTGCGGATGGCGTATTGGAACCACTATCATTCGTTTCAAAGAGACAGAGAGATTGGGCAATCGATTCGATCAGATCCACAGCGATGCTGGGTCTGCTTCGCTGAAGTCTCTTTAAGGCACCGCAGTATCGAATGCGGGTACGGTCGTCCAAGTTCTGCAAACCAAGCCGAAACGCTTGCCTGACACTTTCCTGGTCTGCGTCGTAGCTTCTTTGGAGGGCGTTGAGGTGCCATTGGTAGCTCGGAGACGACCGATGCCACAGAAGGAATGCCATGTCATCATGCTGGGTGCGGATCAGACTGTCGATAAGCGTATCGCTAAGTGGGTACTGAACCGTGTCTCCGAGTGCGTCCACCAACTCGGCTGTCAGCTCGGTATAGAATCCTCTCTCGATGTTCGCGGTTGCCATGGGAAGCATCGCGGCACGAACGCTTTGCGATGCCCGTGCTAGCGCGATGCAGGTTGGTAGCGTCAATTCGGCATGATCGTCGGTGGAAGCCAAGGTGATCAACAGAGTGACGCTGGCGTCGGGAAACAGTTCCGGCGCGAGGCTGGCAGATTCCACCAGTCGCTGTGACGCAGCAGCACGTTTCGATGCATCCTCGGAGAATAACTGCTCCAAGAACTGAATAAGCTCACGCGTTTCCGGCGACGCCATTTCGCCTATCTGTGTGCTCTGGTCAGCGAGATTGGCGCGTAGCTCAGATATGCGAGCCGTCTCATCCGCCTCCTTTCCCTCGCGAGCTTCAACTGCCTTTCGCTGGCTAGCGATAATTTCATTTCCCCAACTTGGGTCACCAGCGGGAGAGTGGTGTGGGCAGCCCTGGCAATGTTGGCTGAGGAACTCGCTAAAGATCCAACGTAAATTCATCGAGCTCGATTTATGCTCAACGTGCGGACACCCTATCGAGTGCGACGCGATTGGAAGGCCGCTCATCTCGGCATAAAGCCCTTGGCTCTCCCGGGCGATTTCTACGTTGGTACACCAAGCATTCATTCCGTCGAGACATTCTTGGTTGTCCCGACCCAATTCAAGGCTCTGATCGAAATCGTCTTTTCTCGATTCATCGTAGCGTCGCATGAAATCACCTATCGGTGGCGCAAGGAAATGCAAGCCTCGCCTGATTTGCGTGGTTCTATGAAAGGCACCGGCTTCATCAGTTTAGTGTTTCGGAAGAAATCCCCCAAGAAGCCAACACGACGATCGTCCTGGAGTTTGCAGAAGGTGGAACGCCTAATTGCGATTACCTTGCATCTGCAGCAACGACGTTCAGAGGCGCGGTTGAACCGTTTGTACCAAATCCAATTTCAGATCTGCCCCCAGAGCTCAGTAAAATAGTGAGCACGTTTAGCGTCTGGAACCCGTGCAACGAACCCGGACCTTGGGAGGTGGGAAGTGCACTGTTAATATCAAGTGCGGCTAGAAAGTCGCGGCACTACTACAGTTGGCCGTTTCCGTGTCACCAAACGTGAGCGATGATTCGAGCGAAGGAGACCAAGAACCGACTAGACCGAGACGCCAAACGATTGAGCAAGCTCGTTTGGAACTGAAATCACTTGAACCATTCGGGTTGCCACCCTGGCTCGAAGGCGAGACGCAACTACCGTTCTCGAAGTTTTCCGGTGATGTGTTCGAGATACTCTGCTTCTTGCTTCTCAAAGCAGAGAATCCTGGCCAAAAGATCGTTTACTACGGGAAGACCAAAGATCAAGGACGCGACATTGTTCGTTGGCATGCCAACGGCGATGTTGAACTCATTCAATGCAAGCGTTTCTCGAAGAATGTTGACGCGAGTCAAGTCAAGGCTGAACTTGCCAAGCTGGTGAGCAACCTATTTTACAAGCGTCTCGACGGCCCATTTGATCGCGTAACGTTCTATGTGGTTCCTGACTTGACCAGCGGCGCACAGGGTCTGATCGACGATCAAGCAAAGTGGCAAGCCGCAGCCGAAGAGTCGCTGAAGAGCTTCCTCAAGAAAACGCCATCAGGTGAATTGGTGAGTTTTGCGAAGCAATGGTGGCCTGAGATCACATCAGAAAAAGCGATCTCGCTAACTCTACGGATCAAAGCGTTTCCTGACCTGATCGACGAGTTCTTCACGCTCCGAAAGGTAGTCGATGGATCCAGTGAAGATGTCGCCAAAGCTGTCGTTGATCTCCTAGATGAGCGAGAAGAGAGAAAGACGCAGGAAAGCGCCGAAGTATGCCAAATTGCGAAGCTTACGATTGACGGAATTGCGCCCGCTTTTACAGCGGCGTCACGATCGCTTCGTCAATGGCCCAAAACTCTTAGTGATGGGAAATGGATTCCTGCCGAGGATCAGGTGAGCTTTGCGGCCCGCAGTCTTAACGCATTTGCAATCACCGATACGCTACTAAAACTCATTGCTGCGGCTGCGATCATGGGGCTGAGCAATATGCCGAAGAATGGGTAGAGCAATCCGGCTGCGACTGGGATTCCCAGCGCGTTGTAGATGAAGGCGAAGAACAAGTTCTGGCGAATGTTACTCATCGTTTTTCGGCTCAAGTTCGCCGCCGCCGCAACGCCGCGGAGATCGCCGCCGACGAGCGTGACGCCCGCAGATTCAATCGCAACGCCTGTTCCCGTGCCCATGGCGATGCCGACATTCGCTTCGGCAAGAGCTGGAGCGTCATTGATCCCATCCCCACACATCGCAACCGTCTTGCCTTCCTTCTTCAACTTGCGAACGAAATCATGCTTCTCCTCGGGAGAAACCCCAGCATGAAACTCGTCGATACCCAGCCTTGATGCGACTGCTTTCGCGGTCGGTTCGGCGTCGCCGGTCAACATCACCACCTTCAATCCCAGTTCGTGCAACGTCTTTAGTGCTGCCGGCGTGCTTTGCTTGATCGGGTCCGTGATTGCCAGGATAGCGGCCAACTGGTTATCGATCGCCACAAACACAACCGTTGCGCCTTCGGCCTGATGCGAACCCGCTTTTTCCCTTCCCGCATCGACTCCCTCGATGCCCTGTTCGTCCAACAAGTCAGCCTTGCCGATCAACACATCATGATCATCGACGCGCGCCTGAACTCCGCCACCGGTAATACTGTTGAATTCACGTGCCTCCACAGCCTGCAGCTCGCCCGCCTTGGCACGACGAACGACTGCCTGAGCTAGCGGATGTTCGCTCTGCGCTTCGACCGCCGCAGCCAACGTCAACACATCGTCTTGATTCCAATTGCCAAACGTCTCGACGCCGGTCACTTCCGGCCGGCCCTGCGTGAGTGTACCTGTCTTGTCGACGACGATCGTGTCGACCTTCTCCATAACCTCAAGGACTTCTGCGTTCTTGATCAGCACGCCTTCCTTGGCACCGCGGCCAACGCCCACCATCACCGACATCGGCGTTGCCAGCCCCAACGCACAAGGGCATGCGATGATCAATACTGCAACGGCTGCTACGAACGCATGAGCCAGTTGCGGCTGCGGACCAAGCACCGCCCATCCGATGAACGCGAGAATCGAGCATACGATCACCGCTGGCACAAAGTACCGAGCGACCACATCGACCAGTTTCTGAATCGGCGCACGACTTCGTTGAGCGTCTGCAACCATCTGAACGATGCGGCTGAGAACCGTGTCCCCGCCGACGCCGACGGCTTCCATCACAAGTGCACCGGTCTGATTCAACGTTCCGCCAGTGATTTCGTCGCCCTCGACCTTCTTCACAGGCATCGGCTCGCCCGTCAACATCGACTCATCGACGCTGCTCGACCCGCTAAGCACTTTCCCATCGACCGGAACCTTCTCACCGGGACGAACTCGCAACCGATCACCCTTGTGTACTGAATCCAGCGAGACGTCTTCCTCGCCATCGTCTGTGATTCGGTGTGCCGTATCGGGAGCAAGCTTCATGAGTTCGCGAATTGCTCCGCCAGTCTGCTGACGTGCTCGCAGTTCCAGCACTTGTCCGAGCAACACCAAAGTGATGATCACCGCCGCCGCTTCAAAATACAGCGGTGGAACACCGTTCTCGAAGAAGGCTTCCGGGATCACCCCCGGAAGCAGCACCACGACCAAGCTAAACATGTACGCAGCCAAGGTTCCCACCGCGATCAGCGAGAACATGTTCAAGTTCATTGTGCGAAACGACTTGGCTCCGCGAACCAACAATGGCCATCCGCACCAGAAAACTACTGGCGTCGCGAGGGCCAATTGCAACCAACCAAACATCGTCTGGCTAATCCAATCCGCGATCCGCAATCCCACCATCGGCCCCATCGCGATTATGAGCAGTGGCACTGACAGTGCGACGCCAACCCAAAAGCGACGTTTCATGTCAGCGTACTGTTGGTCATCACCCTCGTCAGCCAACGAAACCACCTTCGGCTCTAAATCCATCCCGCAAATTGGGCAATCGCCAGGCCCAGCCTGCTCGATCTCCGGATGCATGGGACAGGTGTAAATGGCAGTTGGGTCTGCCGGAGAATCGCTCGCCTTGGTCGATGGTTGACCACCGCAGCACGACGAAGTGGTCGAGGATTCTCCGATCTGAATTGTGGCTTCTCCACCGCAACAAATCGAACCGCTTGCCGCCTCCTTTTGCGCTCGTTTTGCCAGCACCTCAGCGGGATCATCCTGGAACTTACTCAAACATCCATCACTACAGAATACGTAGTGTTTGCCCTGGAAATCCGCCGAACGGGGACTGTCTTTAGGCACCTTCATGCCGCAAACCGGATCAATTTGCATTGACGGATCGGCGACCGGCAATGACGTTTCGTGATTTTTGGCGTGGTCCATCGATTTCTCCAAGCTGTCAAAAAGTCATTCTCCAATATACCCCGTAGTGGTATGCAAGTTGCGTACCGCTTATTCAGCGGAAACGGGGCCGCATCTAGGATTTCAAAAGGAGAAACGAATGAGTTCTGCAACCGCATCCATGGAAGAATGCATCGAAAGCTGCCAAGAGCGTCAGACGACCTGTGCTGACACGTTGACCAATCACTGCCTATCCGCCGCTTCGCACGGCGACTGTGATTGGAACCTACAACCGTTTTCACGGTCTTGCGTTGCCTGCGGTCGCTGAGGAATTTGTATCCAAAATCGGTGACAAATCAGTGACAATGTTGGCAACGTCGGGCCAACTTCGTTACAATCTCAATCCAACGTGCTGTCTCAGTAACCCCCACCCTCAAGATGACTTACAACACAAATCCGACGCCGACACAACGCCTAGCCAACAGAGCGAATGCAGGTTCGAGTCCTGCCGGGGGAGCTGATTTAAAATTCGCGAACTTTGTTCGCCACAACGGTTCACGCCCGCCCGGTAATAACACTCGGCGGGCGTTTTTCGTTTTAACCCCGGTTCCCGGGGCCTTTCGGCACCCTGGACCCCAAATTCGCCGCGCTCTCGGTTCTCTAACCGAAAGTGCGAGCCCGAACCCGACCCTCGGGGTCAGGTCCGGGCTCACACTTTCTGAAAACAGAACTCTCAGAGTCTCTGGTTTACAGGGAGTCTCGGTTAACACACGGGTTAACAGTCTCAGGCGAAAGCTTGCTCACGCAGTTTGCAACTGCCTGTTTCTCTACTGGGTGAGGGTGACCGATGCATCGAATGGCAGCCGATGCAACCGGAGACAGTTAGCCGTTGGCGATTCGGCGCGGAGGTCTGTTTCACCGCCTGCAGGAAGCTAGGCCGATTGCAGCTTTCGGTCGATGCAACCGCAGGATCGTTCGCTTGAGACTGTCCCGTTATAGCGACTTGTAAGTCATGAGGCCGATCGTGAGCAGTTCGCTCGCCCCGCCTGACCGCCAAAGAAGGACCGTGCAATCGCGTTGGAAAGTTCTTGCACGATCGGCAATACTCTAACCTTTCAGTAAGTCCACCGATTGGAATTCATCATGAAATCCTTCGTCCACCTCGTTCTCGCCGCCGTCATTCCCTCGCTCGTTCCCCCCGCCGCCACCGCCGCAGAAGCCACCGGCTTCATCCACCTCGAGGAAATCGACGGTCGCAGCTGGCTCGTCGACTCGCAGGGCAAGCCTTTCTTTGCCCACGGTATCACCCACATCGGCACGGTGAAGATCGGCGACCCCTACGAGAAGATCGCCGAGGCCTGCAAGGACGCCGGCTTCAACGCCTACGGCTACGGCTGCCCCGACTCGCTCAAGGACGACATGCCCTACATCGCGAGCGTGAACCACGTCGTCCCCATGTCCATGTACCGCGGCGACGGCAGCTTCAGCTACGTCGACATCTTCGATCCCAAGGTCCAGTGGAGACTCGATGGTCAGATCCGTCACCTCTGCTACCAGAACAAGGACAACCCCAACCTCATCGGCTACTGCTGGACCGATCTTGGTGTCTGGCGACTGAAGAACAACCAGGGCACCAATTGGGTCGAATTCACTCGCGACCTTCCCGCGGGCGCCCCCGGCCGGAAAGCATACGACTCCTTCCTCGAAACCTGGAAGGGGGACGGCCCCGAAGCCCGCGACCAGACCTTCCTCCGCCGCATCGCTGCCGAGTATTTCCGCGTCCTTGGGGAGGCAAACCGGAAGTACGATCCCAATCACCTCATCTTCGGCGACCGCTTCGCCCCCTTCACGATCGACTACGACGTCCTCCAGGAGATGCTCCCCTACGTCGACGCCATCGCGATCCAACCCCACTACAATCCCGGCTTTCCGAAAGCGGAATTCGATCGCGTCCACAAGGTCTCCGGCAAGCCCATCCTCATTTGCGACTTCGCGATCCGCTTTGTGGACGGCGACAAGAACATCCGCGGCTACAAGCCCTTAGAGAACGCAAGGGCGGCCGGCGATGCCTACACCGCCTACCTCCGCGAAGGCATGGCGACCTCTTACCTCATCGGCGCCTTCTGGTGCAATCCCGTCGACTCCACCGGCGGCTTCCAGAAAAGCGGCATCAAGCAGGGCTTCTTCGACAAGGGCCTCGCCCCGCGCCCCGGCCTCATCGAAGCCATTCGCGAGTTCAACAAGCACCGCGAAGAGATCACCCCGAAGGGCTGACTGGGCACGTCGGTCCAACTGTCGGGGAGCAGAAGCCGTCAGCTGCCAACTGACTCAGGACAAAACGTCATGAGTCACGATCACAAATCCCTAGTAGGCGTGTCCTGAGCGAGCCTCGAAACTGCTGAGCTCGAAAGGACTGCTGTAGTTTGGGCACTCGCAGCGAGTTCGGGACTAAACCTATCTGCAGAGTTCGCCCAGAAACCAGCCGAATAGAAGGGAATTGTGCGGCGAAGGAAATGAGCCAAGTCGCGCAGGGCGATGCAACCGACGCGAGTTCGAATGGCTGCGAAATGCAGGCGGTGTGCCTCACCTCCGCGCGCAAGGCGTCGCTGCGACGTGGGGACACAAAGGCAACTTCATCAGAGGGGAGGCTCGCCTGTAGTCGGCACGGAAATGCACCGCGACGATCCAATTCTCCATCCGATACATCTCCCTCACCCTGTTCGACGGTGGATACAATACCTTGGAACCGATACGTGGAAGTAGCAATCCGAATGCGATGCCCCTGCTTGCAGGCAAGCTACGACAGACAGATCGTCCGGTTCGCCACGATCCGATCAATTCACTGGCGCGATCGGTTGGTTCCGATGCGCGCAATCTGTTCAACGAACACGCCAATGTGACTCGCGATGACAAGGATGAAGAGTAATGGATGAGCTGCGAGGCCTCTTCAAAGTACTGATGGTTGGACTCTGCGTGCTAACGTGCGGCTGTTCCCAAAATACCATCGATAAGCGAGGACCATCAAAGGAGGGATCGAACACAACCTCTCCGCAACAGAATCGTCCTGTGAGTGTCGATAGATGTCTCTACAATGGCATCGTGCTGCCGGAAGCATGGCCGCCGGACTATGGTGAATTAGCGCGCGACCCGATGCCGGTTCCTTACCTTGCTCATCCCCCCGCGGTCATTCCCATCGATGTGGGGCGCCAGCTCTTTGTCGACGATTTTCTTATCGAAACGACCACGTTGCGTCGCACCTTCCACCAGCCCGAGTACTGCGCGGAGAACCCGGTTATCCGGCGCGACAGACCCGGCGACTACCAAGCGCCCTTCAGCGGAGGTGCGTGGTACGATCCGGCCGACAATCTTTTCAAGATCTGGTACTCGGGCGGCGAGAGCACCCTCTTGTACGCGACGAGCAGGGATGGAATCCATTGGGAAACGCCGAGGTGGAACCAGCCCGGCGCAACGTCGGACCTGCCCAGAGAGCTAGCCTGCGTGTTGGCGCACCCGGAGGAAGATGCTCCCTTTAAATCCGTCGCGGCCGCGTTCGCCGCTGGTGGGAATTGCCCGCTGAAACGCGTCTCCGGAGAGGTCGGTTCTGTATGCTTGAAGCTTCCCAGAAAAGTTACCGCTGGCGATAAAGTTTCCTTCACGGCGATCGACGCTCAAGGCAAGAAGATTGACCTTTCGACTCTCCAGCACGTCGAAATCGGCTTTGGCGAGGCAGGCTTTGTCCTTGACGACCGCGGGACTCTCGACACGGCGAGTGGGAACGGGGTGTTCACAATGACGGCGGCGATGCTGGCATCCGACCGTTTCGATTTCTTCGCAATCAATCCCGCCGGGAAGACCAATCGCGCCGAGAGCACGGACCACGCAAACGTGGTACTACACCCCGAGAGCGTCAATTCGAGCACGGTTTGGCTGGATCATCGGGCCGCGAATACGGAGGAGAAGTTCAAGTATTTTGCCAGCGAAGATTTTCATATTGAAGACGATAAAATCGGCTGGTTCTACACCTATCGCAGCAGTGCCGACGGGGTTCATTGGTCGGAGCCAAAGGATGAGCGAGCCAGGATTTGGGGCGACCGCTCAACCGCCTTCTATAATCCGTTCCGGGACGTGTGGGTACTCAGCCAACGAACGGAGGATGACAAGGGGAGGAGGACGCGATCCTACATCGAAGGGCCGACCGTCGGAGACTTGATGTCCGAAGTCACATACAACGGACCTCACATCGAGGGAGAAAGGATGGTCCTTGGTGAGGCTACGGGAGAGTCTGTGAACTGGACCGGGGCTGATAAACTTGATCCTCGGCACACCGATTCACGGTTCTCTGAGATTGCCCCGCAATTGTACAACCTGGACGCGGCACCGTACGAGAGCTTGATGCTCGGACAATTCTCGATATGGCAGGGACCATCGAACGAAGTATGCGGCGAACTCAACCTCCAAAAACGAAACGACATCCTGCTAGGATTCAGCCGCGACGGTTTCCACTGGGACCGCCCGAGCCGGGAACGGTTCATTTCCTGCACTTGGGACGCAAGCAGCTGGAGGTATGGCAACGTGCAGTCATGTGCCGGCGGCCCACTGGTCGTGGGCGACAAGCTGTACTTTTATTTCAGCGGCCACGCCAAGCCGCGCCATGGCGATGCGTGGGATCGAGACGCCTCGACCGGCTTAGCCATTCTGCGACGTGACGGGTTCGCCTCCATGAATGCAGGCAAAGAGGTTGGAACGCTTACGACGAGACCGGTGACGTTCCAGGGAAAGAACCTGTTCGTGAACGTTGATTGCCCCGAGGGCGAATTGACTGTCGAAGTACTGGATGAGGGCGGGAACGCGATCGAGCCGTTTACCCTAAAGAACTGTGATCCGGTTTCCGGGGACAAGACACTTGCGGAAGTCAATTGGCAAGAAGACAACGATCTCTCGGCCCTTGTCGGCAAACGGGTCCGGTTCCGGTTCCATCTCAAAAACGGCGCCCTATACGCCTTCTGGGTCAGTCCCGACGAGTCCGGTGCCAGCCACGGATACGTTGGGGCCGGCGGGCCGGGGTTTGCCGGACCGAGAGACACTGTTGGAAGAAGCGCTGCGGGAGCCAAGAGCCAACAAACCGAATCAGGCGACAAGAAAGCTCAATCAGGAAATGGAGACTGACACAAGACTTGAGGAGCACCTCCATTGCTTTCGCTCGCGTCGGTGATATCGACCGACTGCAATTCCGGTTTCTTCTTCGAGCCAGCGGTTGGACAAACCGAGGTGACTTTTGCAACTGTCCAACTGCAGGCGGTCGTCCACACCGAAAGCAGCTAAGCAGCTTCATAGGACAGCGACTCAGCCACCGATCTGGCTCCATATCCGCCGCTGCTCCCGCCAATTCACTGACCGAGAAACGGCTCTTAAATCACGTTCAGTGATCGGATCACGGCCAGAGGTAATCGGTGGATGGAAAAGGATCGCGTCTTGGATGCTCGGACAGAGATAGAGCAGGTTCATGATTTGGGTCAGCCGGGGGCGGGTGACCTGGCCGAGTTTGGCGAGTTCGGCTTGGGAACGCACGACGCCGGTCCGTAGCAAGTCGTCGAAGTGGATCGCCAATGCCATCAGGCGGGTGATCCGCGGGAGACGGCCGACTGGTGGCGGCGTCGGGGCCGTGCCAGAAACGACGGCGCGGCGGCCGTGGCTTTTCCGCTGGACGTTGAAACTTCGTTTGACGGACGTGGTTTCGTTCATGAAGTGCTCTCCGGTGTTTCGGCGGCCGTGCCAAGCGTGGCAATGCCCGTGCTGTGGAAGTGGATGTCAACGCTGCCTTGGACGCCGTCGTAGTCGATGCCGGCAACGAGGAGTTCGACCAGGCTGCAGCGTTCTTTGGATTTCATCGATTGCCAAAGCTCGTCAAATCGTGCGAGCGAATCAGCGATGTCGCTGCGGCGTGGTGCTTTGGCCTCAAGGGCAGCGATCTGTTCTTGTAGTTCGGTATGGCGGCGCTCCGAGGTCGAGATGCGAGTTTGTATATCGGCAACCAGCTCCGTCGGACCGTTTGTGATGGCGAGGTGTTGGAGTTGTCCGTGGTAGGAACGCAAAAATTCGATGAGGGCGTCGCGCTCGCGTAAGAGATCATCCCGCCTCGCTTTCGACTTGCTCTGCATTTGTTCATAGATGTCGGCAATCAGTTCGTGGTCACTGGCAATCGCCTTGATTTCACTAACAACGAATGCTTCGATTGGATCTGCGGGAATTGATGGCGATGGGCAGCTGGCGTGACCACTTTTCTGGGCGCCGCCACAGACGTAATAGCGATATCGCCGATTACTCTTACTGGTCGTGCTGTGAACCATCGCTCGGCCACAGTGCTTGCACCGCAGAAGACTCCGCAGCAACGCGCCATGCTTGTTGCGTGATATTTCATTGCCGCGGCCGTTGGTGCGGAGGCGTTTTTGCACGGCCATGAAGAGCGACTCGTCAACGATTGATTGGTGCTCACCAGGATGGACCTCGTCGCGGTAGCGAACCTGGCCGATGTACGTCGGGTTGGTTAGCAGCGTGTGCAAGTTAGTTTTCTCGAACAGCTTGCCACCACGGACGGTGCCTTTTTTCGTGGTCCATGATTTCGTACGCCAACCGCGGTCATTGGTCTCTTTGACGGTCTGAAGCAGCGAATTGTGCTGGAGATAGAGTTTGAAGATTTGTCGAACACGTTCGGCCTCTTCGGACATGACAACCAGTTTGGAGTCGATCACGTTGTATCCAAGCAGCGGCATGCCACCGGACCATTTGCCACGGCGGCGAGCAGCCGCGATTTTGTCTCGCGTCCGTTCACTAATCATTTCTCGCTCGAATTGGGCGAAAGATAACAACACGTTCAGGATCAGCCTGCCCATGCTGCTGGCAGTGTTGAATTGCTGGGTCACCGAAACGAACGCGACGCCGCGGGCATCGAACTTTTCCATAATTCGCGAGAAGTCCATCAATGATCGGCTGAGGCGGTCCACCTTGTAGACGACCACGCAGTCGATCTTTCCGTCATCGATATCGGCCATTAGTCGCTGCATACCAGGCCGATCGAGATTGCCACCTGTGAAGCCGCCATCGTCATATTTTGTCGGCAAACACTCCCATCCCTCGTGCAATTGGCTGGCAATGTAGGCTTCGCCGGCGTCACGTTGTGCGTCGAGGCTGTTGAACTCCTGTTCAAGTCCGTCTTCGGTGCTTTTGCGTGTGTAGATCGCGCAACAAACCCGCTTTTTAGCTTGGTTGTCCTTCTTCATTGTTGTGGCTCCGGATTCTGGAGCTTGAAGAAGCGGTAGCCGTTCCAGTGTTGGCCGGTGATCTTCTTGGCAATTGCGGAAAGCGATTTGTAGAACTCGCCTTCAAACTCAAAGCCGCTTTCCATGACGGTTACGACGTATTCAACACCTTTATAGACTCGCGGAATTGTTAGCCCCGGTGCCGGAAGTCGATCGTCTTGCTTCTCAGGATGTAGTTGCATGCGATCGGGGATGCGTTCTGGAACCTCCGTCGGATCGCACGGCGGAATGACGCGCAAGTCAGCCGTGTTTGCGATTCCGCGTGCGCGGGCAAGGGCTCGATCAGACAAGCCTCCGTACTCATTCACCTGCATTCGCCAGGCGATTCTTTTAATGAGCCACTGTTTGTGGCGACCTTTGGTCGTCTCGCCATAGACATCGAAGTACTTGTCTTGCAGCTGGTCAACCGTCATGCGACTTAGCGCAGCGACCTCTTTCTTGATGTTCAAACTCATATTCTCTCCGTGACTGGGAATCGGTTGTCTCGCGGTCGTTTACCGCGTGTCACAGAGAGCGATCAGTTGACGAAGAGATCAAGCGATCTGTTGATAAGTTTTGCGAAGTTTCTTGTTCGCCAGGATTGGTCGTGTTGGCACGCTCGATCACAGCCGTCGTGATGAAATCGAAGATCGCATCGGCAAGCAGATTGACGATTTCGCGACGGCGTTGAACATCGACCTGCGGCATATCGGAGAGGTTGGTAAAAGCCAAATCAGGGTCGCTCCAGACAAACGGAATGGGATCGGGCGGTTAACACACACCGCCTCTACCCCTTGAACTACCCGGACTGCGAGTCATTTGACCGGTGACCGCCAAGAATCATTTCTCGAATACAGCGGCGCCGGAGTTCGTTCATTGGAATAACGATTTTTCTTTCGCTGGTGACCAGAGGTGTCACAAGTCGCTGAGATGCTAGCAGCTGCGAGTCGGGAAAGATGGGGTGGCTGTTAGGACGCTCAGGAACCAGGCCACGGATGAGCGGAATGGAGACCCAATACAGGAACTTTGGCGGTGGAATCCGTCGGCCGCCCCACCCGGTTCGTATCGTGCAGCTTGTTGGACTTGCTGGTGATTCGCTTCAAACAGGGAAGGACATTTCTTACTCCGCACCATGTGAAAACAGTTTTTGAAACAGGGAAATCAATGCCAACCCTCCGCTTCACGCGTCTCTCTAAACCCGAGGTTGTACGCTCGATCGATCCGATTCGTCTGCTCACACTGCTGAAACCACACGCCGAGTTCTTGAGGTCTCGCGGGTTGAAGTTGCCAACTCCGAGCAAAGCCTCACGGCTCGACCACCAACGATTGATGCCGATTCTAATTTCGCCCGGCGAAAAGGCGCCGCCAGATTTGCTCGATGCACTTTCGATGATTGATCAGATGTCCGCCCCCAGAGCGATCGACGTGGTGCTGGATCATTTGAGCATGGCCGATTTGCAGCTCACGACCAATGGCAACCATTCGGCCACCGACATCGTCACCCAAGCTTGGCTACACCATCGCGAAACTCTTCTGAGGCGTAACCGTACACCAGAACCAGTTAGCGACGTCTGGTTGACTTGTTGAGGAGGCGGCGGCGGGCTCGGCGGGTGCGTTTGCGGTCGGCGGCTTGGCGGCGTTCGTCCTGCCTGTACTCGCGAATCGATTCAGGGTGCTCCGCTTTCCATGCGTGGGGAGTCAGTACGGACCAGTCTGTCTCGCCGGCGAGCGCCCTCCGTAAGACATCGTCCAAGTACGCTCGCACGTCCAAGTCGTTGCGGATCGCGCTGCCGATGATCGTTAGCAGGTTTGCTGCTCGCTCTCCTGAAGCCACCGAGCCCTTAAAGAGCCAGTTCTTCCTTCCCGTGGCGACGCGTTTCATCAACTGCTCGCAATCGTTATTGTCCAGCGGAATCGTCGCGTCCTCGGTGAAGCGGCACAGTGCTTCCCAGTGACGTCGCACATAGCCAGCCGCCACACCGAGATTGCTCTTGGGAAGAACCGACGGTGACTGCATCGCTTCGCTGTCGAGGTACTCCGCGATCTGGTCGAGAACATGACGCGATAAGCTTTGACGTCGCGCAAGACGCGCTGCATCGTCAAGCTCCTTGATCTGGTCTTCTACGTCGTAAAGCATCCGAATCAGCGACTCCAACTTCGCCACTTGCAGAGGGAACGCACCGCGACACTCATCGATCTTGCGACGCGCATGCGCCCAGCATGCCGCGAACGTGATTCGCGAGTCACTTCGTAGATCGATCTTTTGAAAACCCGACCAGCAGTCTCCTAGGACGTTGCCTTTAAAATCACTCAGTACATCATCCGGTCCATCGCGGTGACGACTCACCGTAAAATCGAACACCACCACCGGAAGACGTGAGGCGTAGTAGCCCCACATGTTTGCGTTGATGCTTGGCTTGCCGGACTCGATCGCATTTCCAAGCACTTCGCCGATCCGCTTGCCGCGGGGATGTTCCGATAGGTCAGGCATGGCCTTCGGTGTGATCAACAACACACCGGTGTCGTCGCAGCCGACCGTGCGATCGTGCTTCAAAACGCTTCGCAAGTAATCAGCAAGCGGACGAAGCGCGAACTCGACGGCCGTTTCGATGTTCCCCAATGTGCTGCGACTGGGCGTCCAGCCACTGCCGGCGAACAGATCTTGCTGACGATAAAACGGCAGGTGATAGAAGTATTTCCAGGCCACAACTTCGACTCCAATCGAGGCGTCAAAGCGATCGCCTTCGACCAGACCGGTGGGACGCTCGGGAGTGACGATTCCTTGTGATTTGTCGGTCGGGTGAGCGTACTTGGCATACTTGGTCACCCGGACTTTCAGTTCACCGGCGGTGCTTTCGAGCGTCTCGACTTCGTCATAGCCGATCAGGATGAGGCCTTTGCGTTGGGCTTCGGGCAGGTCGACGATCTTTTCGTATCGCGGCAAGTGTTCGGGGAACTTGCGGTCGCTTGGTTCCGGACGTTTCTTTCTGCGTTTCTTGTTTGCCTCTTCGGCGTCATCGACAATCTGTTCGGCCTCGCGAATGGCTTCTTCCAGCGCGCTGACCACCTCGGGCGTGGGCTCTTCTCCGAGATCCAAAAACAACTGGCCTTCGCCATCGACGCGTCGTTCACTCTTGCGCCCGTAGAGTTGTTTGAGCAGTTTTTCGATCTTCAGGTTTAGCTCGATGACCTTCTCGTCGAGCTTGTCGTGATCGGCTTTGAGTTCCAGGACGCTATGAGCTTGCTCCTCGATCAGCTTGTCTTTGAGCGATAGCTCGGTGGCCTGCTTGCCAATGATCTGTTGATGTTCGCCGACCTGCGATTGCAGCTCTGCAATCAGTTGATGGCAAGCGTCGATGTCGTTTGGAAGAGGCTTCGAATTCATGATGGCGACATTATAAATTTCACTCCAAATCGCGCAAAGCAAGGCGCAAAAAAACCGACTCCGCGAAACAAATTTCGTGGAGCCGGTTCGTTTCGAGTCGATTGGCGATGGGCTAAGCTGCCATTCGTTTGCGTCGGGTCTTGGCCGCTTTCAGTGACACTCCTGCGATCCACATGGCCAGTTCGACGTTATCGATCACGATGTGCGAGCTGCCGTCCTCTGCCTTTGGTATTTCGACGGTGCCTTGTTCGAGCCTTCGATACCAGAGCGTCAGTCCGCCGGTTTCCCACCACAGGGCTTTGATGCGATCGCGTCTGCGATTGACGAACAGGAACAACGAACCATCGGTCACGCTGTGATTCATCGCAGTGGTGACGATGCCGGTCAGTCCGTCGAAGCCTTTGCGAAAATCGACCGGTTCGGTGCAAAGATAAATCGGCACACCGGAGGGCAACCCGATCATGGCCGGGCCTCCGGCTGTTGGCTTGGTTGCCGATCCGTCGGGACCTCCACGCGGATTCGAATGCCGCCGGGAAGTTCGATGGTGGTGCAGGCAGTCGCCGGGCCGACGACCCGATCAGGCTCGCCAGCCTGATCGCCGGGCAGGCCAGGTAGGCGAAGCGGCACGAACTGGACGTTCGGCTCGCCTGGCTCTGGCTCGAGGAGTGCTGGCGACTGGCGCAGCTTTTTCTTCCATTGATAGAAGGACGGCTGCGAGACGCCTTCATTTCGACAGAACTGGGCGACGGTCATTCGCGAGCGATCAAATCGACGCAACCGTTCCTGCCAAACCTTGGCAGTTTTGGATCGGGGCATGAGTTTTCTCCGTTTGGTGAAACGAAACAAAACCCACCACGGTAAACCCCGCGCCTACAACGGTTCTGGTGTACGGTTACATATCAACGTCGCTTGTGTCCGCGTTGTAAGTGACTTTAACGATGTACTCGTGAAGTAGCCGGTACTTCTATTCTGAAACCATCGAGGGCCAATCATTACGAAACGTTTTCGCCAGCTCAGGTGAAGCCTCCCAAGTGCCGATTCTCGCTGCGACGAACTCTTCCATGTCCCAGGCATTTAACCAAACACTCGGGCACGGCGGTCGTCCTCCCGCTGTGGATCGGCACTGATAGTGGCGATACCGAATGTTCCCGCGTGAACTGGCGTTGGTGCTCATCCGTTGCATTGCCGGACGCATCAGGGTCTCACTTGACTGCCCCAGATCCTCGAAGACGTCGACGATATTCCACTTAAATACCTCCGCCATGTCCCTGCAGATTCGCTGCTGAGCTTCGCAGGAAGACAGCACGCTACTGCTGCTTCGCGATTGCCGCGTGTAGATCGCGCACCGATCGAAGGTGGGAGACATCTGAAAAAACCAAATTGATACAAGCTTCAATGTTGATCAAAGCATTGTATTTGATTTGGTAGTTGGTTTAGCGTTGCTTGCGTGGTGTTCAATCTCAAAGATTGTAACGGTAAGCGACTCCGCCGTTTGGCAGTAGGCACAGCGGGCTTCGAAGAACTCACTGACTCGCGCGCGAAGTTCTGCGGACACGTATGCCGTCACGACGTACCCGTTTGCGGTTGTTGACGAAGCGTGTATTCGGCTCGCGCCTTTGACAAATTTAGCTCGTCAACCTGCTCCAACAAAGAATCCAGTTCGTCAATTTCTTCCTTGGAAAGTCCACCTTCAGAGTTGCGCTGCAACAGGTCATCAAGTCGCGATTGGGACCGTGGGGCAAGCATTGAGCTAGCGAGCGCCTCCAGACCGGCTGTGCTGACGCTCGGCAATATCTTCGACTCGTTTGACATCACTTTCTCCGAATATGACGATCATCCATCGATGCATAGGATAGCAGTGTTTGCCCGTTCGGCTCCACACGGAAAATGGTGAAAGTGGGAAGGCTGGGGCGAGGCCCTGGACTTCATTAGAACCTCGCATGCTCGGCTTTAGGAAAGCTTGAGTGGCCAAGAATGCCAATTCAGCAAGTCGAATTTGATCGAGCGCGGGTTTCGGATTCGATCGTGGGCGATCCCCAAACGCCGCAAAATACGCTGTTTTCGTTCATTTGAGCTAACTGTTTTGTCAGCAGTCCTGCAGGTTAAATTTGAGCCTTCACGGACAGTATCGAAATGATGCTGCCCGCCAGTAAACGCCAAAGGCCGATGCACACGCATCGGCCTTTTTGCGTTTGATCCCCGGGTTTCCGGGACTTTCGGGCGTTAGACCGTGTTTCTCGCCTCTCTCGCTCAGCCGACGGAGAGACGCGGAGAAGGTACTTTGTGGCAGCTTACCCCTTGGCCCACAACGAATACTCTCGAACTCTCTGAGTTAATCGTCCGGCGTCAGTTAACAACTTTGGCCGGTTCCGCGCGACATCGAGAGTATTCCAAAGAAGAGACAGAGTACGGCAGAGAGTTTGAGATCTGGGCCGGCTGTCGGGCCACCGCGATTCGCCGCGCTATCTCGCCAGTTGCTCGGCTATCGGCTACCACGACACAATCGTACGTAACTCGCACAGAGTGCATTAAGATGGCTGGCTCCGAGCGGGCATCGAAACCTCAGGAATGAATAGGAAGGTGAAATCAACATGAGCATGAAGAGCATCGTTTGGATCGTCGCCTGTCTATCGAGTGTAACGGTCGCTGTTGCCGCCGAGTCCAGACCTAACGTCATCCTGGTGATGACTGACGACCAGGGCTGGGCGGAAGTCGGCTTCCACGGGAATAACGTCCTGAAAACTCCCAACCTCGATCGGTTTGCTGCCGAGGGAACGGAACTGACGAACTTCTACGTCTCGCCGATGTGTACTCCGACACGTTCGTCGCTCATGACGGGGCGATACCACTTTCGAACCGGAGCGCACGACACGTATATCGGACGGTCCAACATGAACCCGGAGGAAACGACGATCGCGGAAGTCTTCGCGGACGCTGGTTACCGGACTGGTATTTTCGGCAAGTGGCACCTTGGCGAAAACTTTCCGATGCGCGCCCAGGACCAAGGCTTTCAAACAGTCGTCGTTCATGGCGGCGGCGGCATCGGGCAATTTGCCGACTACCCTGGCAACACGTATTGGGATCCGACGCTGCAGTACAACGACACTTTAAAAAAAGCCAAAGGCTACTGCACTGATGTCTTCATCGACGAATCCATTCAATTCATGAAGGATTCAGGCGAACAGCCGTTCTTTTGCTACCTGCCGCTCAATGCTCCTCACTCGCCATTCCATGTAGCGGATGAGTTTCGTGCGGACTACGACAAACAGAACCTTGCAGATCCCGATGGACGAAAATGGGTCGCGCCGATCTACGGGATGATCACTCAGTTCGACGGTGCTTTCGGACGCCTGCTCGAAGCGGTGGAGAAGATGGGCCAGCGCGAGAATACGATCATCATTTTTATGAGCGACAATGGTCCGAACTCGACCTATTTCACAGCCGGATTGCGGGCAAAAAAAGGGAGCGTTTACGAAAACGGTATCCGCTCTCCGTTTGTGATTCAGTGGCCCCAAACACTAGACGGCGGGCGAAAGTACGATACTCCAGCGATGCACATCGATTTGCTTCCGACGCTGGCAGATGCCTGCGGAATCGACTTGCCCGCCGATTTGAAAGTGGATGGCATAAGCATCCTTGGTCTGCTGCATGGTGAAACGCAGGAATTCCAACAGCGTTATCTTTTTATGCAGCACAACCGCGCGAATGTTCCTCCAAAGTACAAAAACTGCATGGCGCGTCGTGGACCGTGGAAAGTGGTCGGCAATCAAGGCGGGCCAACAGGTTTTGAGCTTTACAACATTGAACAGGATCCTGGCGAGACGCAGGACCTGGCCGACAAACATCCGGACATGGTAAAAGCCTTCGTTCGAGAATACGAATCTTGGTTCGACGATGTGACAACTCACCTGCGGTGTAACGACGGCATGCCGTATCCCACCGAACTGAATCCCGAACAGAAACTAGACTTCCGATTTACCTGGCAAGACTGGTGGGGCGACAAGACGGGGTGGCGACCCAACAACTATGGCCGATGGCGAATGAGCAACCCCGGGCTGATCGATCGCTTCGATATCTCGATCGTTCCGCATCGACAACACCATGGGCAGGCCGCCACGGTGAAGTTCATTTGGATGGACAAAACGATCGTCAAAGAACTTGACGACGTCCCCAGCCAGGTCGAGTTGACGGATATTAGGCTGCCAAAAGGAACCGGCTTTATGGAAGCTCAGCTTCTCATCAATGGAAAAGTGCGTGCGGTCCAAGAAGTTCGGATAAGAGCACATTCCACAGCGAAAACGAAGTAGAAGAAATCGACGCAGCCCACGATGGGGGCGTGACGACGACGGACCGTATGCGGTCTATTCTTGACGCCATCGACCTGTCCCTTGATGCCGGTGAGCCAGTCTATGTCCATTGCTTCGGCGGGATGGGGCGGACGGGGACAACGATCTGCTGTTGGTTGCTCCGGCACGGTCTGGCGAACAAGAATGATGTGCTGTCCGCTTTGACAACGCTTCGCCAAGCCGATCATGAAAGAGCGAGTTGGCCGGCTCCCGAAAACAAAGATCAGGAATCCTTCATTCTCGACTGGAAGGGCTAAGACGGCAGTCACTCGCGGGCTTGGCACACCGGAACGCACGCTCCAACGTCGATGACGTTGATTCCGGCCTCGCGAGCAGACTGGCTGGCCTGCGGTTCTTCGGCTCCAGGTTGCATCCAGATGTTCTTCACGCCTTCGGCGTTCGCATCGGCGACGGCGTGCGTGTTTGCAGCGAGAAGTTTTTCGATTGAGTTCATCGTGGCGAGTATTTCTTTGGTTTTACGGCGTTTAGTGAAATAGAATCAGGGGCTTGCGCATCGTAGTTATGTTCGAGCGAGTTTTTTCGCGAACCCTGAATGTAGTTTTGCGTCTTTCCCTCTGAACACAACCATTCACCGCCTCACAAGCGAGCAGAACGTTCCATGTTATCGGAATTCCAATCAAGTCGACTCGAACGGATACACGAAGGCAATTTCTTCGGCGGGCAACCGTTGAATGGTAATGCCCCCGCGTATCGTTTGCGCATGTGACATCTGCTTCTCTCGAAGCGCCTTTCATCAAGGCCCGATGTCACGCAGACATCGGGCCTTTTTTCGTGCCCGCATCGAACGGGCAACCCAAAAACGAACCCAATTTGGGCTGGTAGCTGAGATGCCCCGACAATCGTTACAGCGCGGCGGTTTGAAGCACCGCAGACGAGGATTCGAGCGCCTCCCCGGCCCACTGGGAGTAGCTGATAGCCGTTAGCGATTAGCTGTCAGCAAGAACAGGAAAGCTAGTGGCCAATCGCTAGGAGCTTATCGCTATTGAGGTAGTCGAGGGCTGGTCGCCCAAATCCGCCTGATACGCGGGTCGCGCTGAGTTCGATCCTCGGGGCTACCACTTTGGAAGTTTGAAGTGAGAAGGGAGAAGTTGGAAATGGAGAACTGTTTGAAACATATACGCCCAACCAACATTCGGGGTTGTGGTGTAACTGGCAGCTATACGGACTTCGGGCACCGACGCAGGACGCGTTGGTCGTCGTGTAGGTGAGGGTTCAAATCCCTCCGGCCCCATCGCTACCACGGCGTGTAGCTCAGGGGTGAGAGCGGCGTCCTTATAAGGCGACAGAGCGCGGGTTCAATTCCCGCCACGCCGACTGAAACGAAACAACGACAAGAATGAAACAATTTGGGATTGTGGCAGACAAGGTAATGCATCGGTCTCTTAAACCGAACGATGTGAGTTCGATTCTCACCGGTCCCACCTTTCGGAAGTTAGAAGTCGGAAGTTCGAAGTGTGAAGCCTGCCAAACGCGGGTTTTCATCCTTCACACTTCAACTTCCATCGTTCTTTGACAATTTGGTTGTGATGCAATTTTGCGCCCATGATGTAGCGGTAGCCTGCTGCCTTGCCATGGCGGAAGTGTGGGTTCGACTCCCACTGGGCGCTCTTTGTCATCAGGGTGTGGGAAAGTCTGGCACTCCGCGTGTTCCGGAAACACGAGATCGCTGGTTCAAATCCAGCCATCCTGACTGAGGAGTCATGAGGGATGAGACTTGAGTCGTGAGTGAGCGACGTAACTGTTCTTGCCCTCAAAGCTCGAGACTCGTGACTCAAGGCTGATACTCCGGTGTGGCCCAATGGTAAGGCGGCTCCCTGTTAAGGAGACGATTGATGGTTCGAGCCCATCCACCGGAGCCTTTCGGAAGTTTGAAGGGTGAAGTTTGAAGTAAGAAGAAGAGAACGATGCGCAACATTCGGGTGTTGGCTAACGGTAAGTCAGCTGCCTTTGAAGCAGTGGTATGCAGGTTCGAATCCTGCCACCCGTGCTTTCAAACTTCACACTTCTGACTTCAAACTTCCAAACACCGAGGCGGCAACTGCTGGTCGTTGCACCTGACTCTGAATCAGGCAAACACAGGTTCGATTCCTGTCCTCGGCGCTTGTTGAATATTTTCGGGTATAGCTTGGAGTAAGCGGTGTGGTTTGGGACCACGCATGGACAGTGTGCGACTCACTGATACCCGACTGTGGCCAGATCTGGTGCTGGTTTCCAGAGACTCACTGTGAATGAGTTTGTCGCCGGTTCAATTCCGGTTGGTCACCCTTGTCAAGCCGCATTCGACTACTGGCTAGGCGTTCAGAAGTTTGAAGAGTGAAGGGTGAAGTTTGAATAAGGAACCCGAACCTTCTTACATTTTGCCCTTCTTACTTCAAGCTTCATTTGGCGTGGTAGATTCTGATGGCAGAATCGTCTGGTTTTCATCCAGGAGTCCGCGGGTTCGATTCCCGCCCACGTCACTTGGCTAGCTTATTGGCTGTTAGCCAATTAGCGATTAGCTTTTGGAGATGGGATTCTGCTAACCGCTAACCCACTAAACGCTAACTCGCTATTCCTGGAAGCTCCCGGCCGGACCGCTCGCTCGGCCGCCGACCGATTAGGGAGGAGTAAGGCGAGAGCGAGCGGAAGATGTACAGCTTGAAAACAGCTGCGGGTCAAACCGTTGTGGGTTCGAGTCCCACGGCTTCCGCTTAAACAACTTGGGAGCGTTTCCACACGGGAGGCATTTTGAAGTTCGAAGGAAGAAGGGTGAAGTTTGAAATTTCCCGGAGCACGTTTTCACACTTCGAACTTCTTGCTTCAAACTTCCGCCGGTCCTGTGGTCCAACGGCTACGACACCTGTTTTACACGCAGGAAACGATGGTTCGATTCCATCCGGGGCTACTTACATGCCCAGGTACGCCAATCGGCAGAGCGACTCGGCTTAAACCCGAGTGTTTGCAGGTTCGATCCCTGCTCTGGGTACTGAAAACATTTTGAAAGAGGCGAACCAGCAACGAAGCAAAGACCTCTTCAAACACAAAACATATGGGGCGCTCGTCCAACGGGAAGACGTCTGTGTTGCAAGCAGAAGATCAGGGTTCGATTCCCTGGTGCTCCACTCAGTTCAAACAAACGGCTCGGTAGGCAACCGGAAGACCACTTTGGCTTAGAACCAGAGATGCTGTGGGTTCGAATCCCACTCGAGCTATTCGGAAGTTTGAAGGGTGAAGTTCGAAGTTTGAAATTTCACACTTCATACTTTTCACTTCAAACTTCCAAACGTCCTCGTGGAGCAGCGGAGTGCTCGCTTGCCTGTCACGCAAGAGGTCGTCGGTTCAAATCCGATCGGGGACGCTTTTTCAATCTAAACGGCGCGGTACGCAAACCGGTAAAGCGGCGGAGCTCAAACCTCCGTGACATGTCTGTGGGTTCGATTCCCTCCCGCGCTACTTTCATGACTTCCAAGTGGTGGAACCTGCGAGACACGCGGACACCAGACTGTCGTGCACAGAATCCGAGAAGATGGTGCGGCGTGCGAGTTCAATTCTCGCCATGGCTACTTCTTCAAAGTGAAACAACAATGCGGGTGAGCCAGGCTCATCCGGGCCTCATAAGCCTGGACCGTCGGGTGCGACCCCCGAACCCGCTACTTCGATGCAACAACAACGCGGATGGGCCAGTGCTCAGCCAGGCCTCATAAGCCAGGACCGCCGGGTGCGACCCCCGGATCCGCTACTTCTAAGGTCGAGTACGCAAACAGGCAAAGCGGCAAGCATGAGAGGTTTTTCAAATCGATTTTGCCGGTTCGACTCCTGTCTCGACTACTTGTGCAAAACGATCGCGTGGTCCAGCGGCTAAGACGCCTGCGTGACAAGCAGGAGACCGATGGTTCGATTCCATCCGTGATCACGTTTCGGAAGTTTGAAGTGGGAAGTTCGAAGTTTGAAAATCTGAATGTGCACCAATTTCAAACTTCATCCTTCTTACTTCAAACTTCACGAGGGCTGGAATGTTCGCCGAGAAATAGACTCTGTGGGTGACAGATCCTTGCAAGATCGATGAGAAGGGTTCGATTCCCTTGCGGTCCACTCAATTTTCGGAAGGTAGCCGGATACGGCTTGCCGGGCCGGTTTGCTAAACCGTGCGACTTCCTGAGTCATGTGGGTTCGAATCCCATGCCTTCCGCTTTTTAGTCGCGAATTAGCCGTTAGCGAATCAGTAACTAGCAAAGCCGAAGAGAGCTAATTGCTAACAAGCTAACTGCTAACCAGCTCATCCTGGATCGATGGTGAAACGGACATCATCTCTGGCTTCTAACCAGAAGTTCCGGGTTCGATTCCTGGTCGGGCCGTTTGGAAGTTTGAAGTAAGAAGTTTGAAGTGCGAAACTAGTCGCGGTTCTTCTTGCATATCGTGGTTAGGATCGCGACGAGCTCGTTCGCTTCTTGCGTGATTGGATCGAGCCTCGCACGGGGGACAATCTCGGCGGCTGCGAGAAGGCGTAGCCAATAGTGGGTCTCACGGGCCTCTTTTAGCGCGAGCGAATACTTGTGAATGAAGTCCTTCTTGCTCTCGCTTGCCTGACCTTCCTCGACGTGTGAGCCGATTGCGGTTCCTGAGCGAAGCACCTGTTTCATCAATATGCTGGAGACGATGCCTTCACTTTCAAGGAACTGGCAAAGTCGAACAATTCGTTCGGCAAACGCGAACGTCCGTTCGGGCAAATCGCTCTTCATTACATACCTCATCGAGTATCAAAAAACAAAGCATACCTGCTCATTTTCCAACTTCCAACTTCTTACTTCGAACTTCCAATGTGTATGCAGAGTATCGAGCGTCAATTCACGCGGATTGGTGCTCGAGCAAAAGTCCACCCTCCCGTCGTTCGACGTTGGGGAATCACTCCCGAAGTTTCGATCGACATCGGCAATGACGCCGAGGGCGAATTCTTCGATCTTTCGATTCAGCCCAAGTTGGTCGCTGAAACGCAAGTGATCGACGTTCAGCCTTCGCTACGCCACTTGCTGTTGATGTCGCGTCAAGACGACGGAAAGCACAAGTTTCTTTGCGGACACGACGAGCGTCACTGGTTCGTTGCGGCTGTTCCGGAGCGAGCTTCGGTTTCATCGGTGAAGACTGCTTTCGACGCGCTCAAGCCGACTGCGGTACGAGCACTCGAAAACCGTCTCGGCGTGAAGCCGCGTAAGCGAAACCGCCGACGCAACGAAGCGTTTATCCGCCAAGGTGAATGGTTCTTTGTTCCCGTCGAGAACCAAGGTCTCGTCGACGCTCGACTGGCGTTGCGGAACGAACCGATCTCACGTGGCGGTGGTAAGCCCCACATGTGTGAGGAGGTGGTTCGCCAGGGAGGACAACTGGTTTACGTCAGTAACCAATACCCAAACGGTTTGACCGAAGGTCAGCATCGGCGATTGATTAGCCGAAAGCCAGAACTTCGTCATTTGCATTGGGTGGCTCAGCGACGAAACCCAAGCGTGTTCGTTCGAGGACGTGTGCGTCATCCGGATCACAAGACGATTCTTTTGGACGGATGGCATCAAGTCATGATGAACACAGAAAACGAATCGATCGCGATGCGACACGTCGCATTCATCGACTAAACTGCGGCTTCGCTTCCACTGCGGAGCCGCTTTAACACGGTGTCCGTGGTGTACTCGGTTTGTGCGCACTTGCCTGTGAGGCAGGAGGCGGATGGAAGTTTGAAGTAAGAAGAGTGAAGTGTGAAATTTAGTCGCGACTCTTCTTGCAGATTGACGTAAGAATAGCGATCAGCTCGTTCGCCTCTTGTTTCAGTGGGTCAAGTCGGGCGGCTGAAACCACTTCAGCGGCGATGAGCAATCGAAGCCAATAATGGCTTTCGCGAGCTTCTTTAAGTGCAAGCGAATACTTGTGGACGAAGTCCTTGCGACTTTCGCTCGCCTGAGCTTCCTCGATATGGGATCCGATTGCAGTGCCGGCTCGGAGAACTTGCTTCATGAGTGTCCCCGAGACGACGCCTTCAGATTCAAGGTGTCGACAGAGGCGAACAATTCTTTCGGCAAATGCGAACGTGCGATCGGGTAAGTCGCTCTTCATTGGAATATGCCTTGCGAGTGTGATGGAAAGCACGACGGTCTTCGAAACCGTTAGACGGGGTTCGACTCCCTGGCGAGGTACTCGAAAGTTTGAAGTCGGAAGTTCGAATTGTGAAGTGTGACTGCATGCTTTTCAAACTTCACCCTTCTTACTTCAAACTTCCAAAGTCTTGCCTCGGCGGCGTCAGGAGCGAGCGAACAAATGGATCCTGCGTTCACCATTCGAAATGACCGCTCAGATTTTCCACATCTGACAAGCTCGTACTTCACATCGGCTCCGCTCCGAGGCTCCTTGCAAACGTTTCCAAAGAATCATCGTTCACGCAAACCCAGAGGAGGTGCATCATGATGATTAGCGGTGCAGGACGAGAGTTCATCATCAAGGACACCCACCGAGGGTCACGACGATCGCACCAAAATCTGGTTTCAGTATTCGTCGAAGCCTTGCCTCAGTGAACCCCTCTGCCAATAAATTCAGCCAGACTGGTTTTTCACTGCCCTGTTATGGAGATGGCAATGGCTTCCCAAATCGATGTGTTTCACGAGTGTTTTGATCAGGTCGGCGACCCGCGAGTCGCAGGCCGGACAATCCATCCACTTAACTCGATTCTGTTTTTGGTTGTCTCGGCGGTCATCGCAGGCGCGGACGGACCTGATGAGATCGAAAGCTTCGGTGGTGAGAAACTGGATTGGCTATCCAAATTCGCCGACTTTGATGCCGGCATTCCGTCTCACGATACCATCACGCGAGTGTTGTCCCTGATCAAACCAGCCGAGTTTCAGAAGGCGCTGCTTCAATGGCACGCTCATCTCTGCGAGATTAATTGGGATCACGCCAGCAAGGACGACAATCGTCCCGTTCACGTTGCGATCGATGGCAAGACGGTGCGCGGATCCTATACCGATGCGGAGAAATCTGATGCGATTCATATCGTCAGTGCCTGGGCGACCGCAAATGGTGTCACGCTTGGGCAAACCGAGGTCGACTCAAAGTCCAACGAAATCACGGCAATTCCCGAATTGCTCGATCTAATCGACTTACGCAATTCGATCGTGACGCTCGATGCCATGGGATGCCAAAAGTCGATTGCTGAAAAGATCGTCGAGGGAGGTGGCGACTATCTGTTCGCTGTCAAAGACAACCATCCCAAGCTCTGTGCTGCCATCGCCGATCACTTTGAGATGGCCCATAACGATGGGCTCACAGCCCACGGTGTTCGGGCAATGACGACCACAGGAAAGCAGGCCGCGCGTGAAGAGGAACGCTTCTATGCGACCTGCCCAATTCCAAAAGCACTTCGCGAACTGACCGACCAGTGGAAAGGAGCAAAAAGTATCTGCCAAGCGAATACTTGCACGACTCGTGGTGACCGGCAATCAAGCGATGTTCGCTACTACATTTCGAGCCGACCGGCGCGGGTGCATGAATTCTCAAATTGTGCTCGTAGCCATTGGAGTATAGAGAGCATGCACTGGGTCCTCGATGTCGTGTTTCATGAGGACTCCAGTCGGCTCCGAACCAAGAACGCGACATCGAACATGAGCTTTGCTCGTCGGTTTGTGACGACGCTTCTCAAGCGAGACACTCGGAAGAAGAGCCTCAGGCGGAAGCGAAAAATCGCTGGCTGGAACAGCGAATTCCTCGAGAAACTCCTGTTTGCAGCCTAATTTTGGTGCGATCGTCGTGCACCGAGGGTTGTACTACGAAGACGGTAAGCTGGCCAAGGTGATCGAAGCCGGTCGCTACAAGATCCCGCGACGACACCGGTGGCTGCGCCGACGACCGACGGTCGAGGTCATGCTGGTCGACGTTCGTGAGCGAGAGCTGACGATTAAGGGCCAGGAAATCCTGACGGCCGACAAGGTCGCGATTCGTGTCAGCATCCTGGTTCAGTTCCGAGTGACCGACCCGAAGGCAGCGATCCACACGGTCGACAACTTCGAAGACCGACTGTACAGCGATGTTCAGTTGGCCGCACGTCGATCACTGGCATCGATGACGCTGGAGGAAATTCTAACCAACCGAAACCGGCTGAGCGAGGACATCCTGTCGGACGTCACCGAATCGGCCAACGGTTACGGAGTGGCCATTCGCCGAGCCGACGTGAAGGACTTGATCTTCCCGGGAAACCTGCAGGAGATCATGAACCGAGTGTTGGCCGCGGAGCGACACAGTGAGGCGCAGTTGGTCGAAGCGCGAACGCGAGCCGAGGTGGAGCAGATCGAAGCTCAGTCACGTGCGGAAACCACGCGTTGTGACGCTGAAGCGGAAGCCGAAGCACGACGTCTGCGAGAGCTGGCCGAAGCGGAAGCGACGCGAGCGAAGGTGGAAGCCGAAACGCGAGCTTACGAGGAACGTGCCAAGGCAGCGGAAGTGCTGGAAGGACACCCGGCATTGCTACGATTGGCCGAACTTGAAACGCTGCGTGAACTGGCGCAGAACGCCAACGCACGACTGTATCTCGGTCTCGACCGAGTCAGTCTAAACGGAACGGATTCGGGAAAGCATGATTCGTGATGGAGACGGATCGGCATCCCGATTCAATTCAAGCAGGAGCGGTGATTCGATCATCGGTCCTGCGATTTTTCGTCCTTGGAGTGTGCCGGACAGCACGCGACCGTGCGAAGGTCGTAGATCAGGTTCGATTCCTGGCGAGGACGCTAAACGGTAGTCTATTGACAAACGAACAAACCATGCCCAAACGTTATGTCACGAGGCGGGCAATCGGCTGCGGTCACTTGCGGGTTCGAGTCCTGCGAGCGTTTTGACCCGTCAACTGCCGGTTCGGACTGCATCTGTACGAGAGGAAAATGTGCTGTGCCAACACTGCGTTGGTTGGTCTTTACGATTGGAATGCCCTGATGATGGACAATGACACGAACGAAACAGTGATTGCTTCCCTCGATGTCGGATACACTGACACTGTGGCGAGAGCAGCGTGTGTCGTCATCAACAACTGGCGAGCCTCACGGCCGGCAGCCGAACATGTGGCGAAAATCCACGAAGTGAAGGACTATCAGCCGGGAGAATTCTATCGTCGAGAATTGCCGTGCATTCAAGCGGTGCTGGGCAAGTTGAATCAACCGCCGACTTGCATCGTCGTCGACGGCTACGTGTGGCTGGACGCAAATCATCGCCCCGGCCTGGGAGCCCATCTGTACGAAACACTGGATCGCGAGGTGCCGGTCATTGGAGTTGCCAAGAATCCGTTCAAAGACACGGATCATGCAACGGAGCTTCGACGAGGCAAGAGCGATCGGCCGCTGTACATCACGGCCGTTGGAGTCCCAATCGCCCAGGCAGTGGTCAACATCGGCGCGATGCACGGTCCGCATCGACTGCCAACAATCCTGAAACGTGCCGATCAATTGAGCCGTCAGGATCTGCCGGAAGAATAACAACACTCACAAAGAACAGGTGAGGGAACACCATGACAAACTACGAAGACATCTTAAACCGCATTCGAAAGGACCCGGCCTACGAAGCGAATCTCGATTGGGGCAAGCCACGATCCGGGCACCCGGAAGGTTCCATTCGGAAACACATTGCAGAACTCGAAGACAACCTGGACCGACTCAAGACTCGGTTATCCGGCGAAGAGACCGGGAAGCTGCGGGTGCTGATTCACACACACGATACGTTCAAGCCCGACGCAAGATCGGGAGTCGCGATCACAGATCCGCGGAGCCATGCGTCACTGGCAAGGCAATTCCTGGCGAAGTCTGTCAGCGATTCCGATTTGCTGAACATCGTTCAGTTCCACGATGAGCCGTTTGCGCTCTGGAAGAAGCACCGCTATGGAGGCGATTACACAGATCGGCTTAGGCGACTGCTCGACCTGATCGAAGACTGGGATTTGTTCCTTGCATTTCTAATCGTTGACGGATGCACGGCCGGCAAGTCAACCGAACCGCTGGATTGGTTCTTCGCGGAGATCAGCGATCGGGTGGAATCTCGCGTCGATGCAACTTGGCTCAAGATTGCCGCGAACCCTGAGGGCATCGGCGAGTCTTAACCAACAGCCTATTTCCCACAGTCTTGGGCACTCGATTGAGGAGCGGAACCATGCGATGCGAACACGAGCACAACGACGACCATTGCTTTCGATCCGATGAGTAAACGTCGACGCGGTTTCCCATCGGAAACGCACGTCAAACGATGGCTCCAATCGCGACGACTACTTTTAGGGACAAAGACTGAAACACATCCGTCGGATGCGGCGGACAACAAAACGCTGGAGCCAGATGGCCAGGCAGCCGGCTGCAACCCGGCCGAAGTGGGTTCGACTCCCACCAGCGTTTCTGATTCGAGGACTAGCACGTCATTACAGCTAGCTCATTTGGTTAGAGCATCAGATTTTTAATCTGAGTGTAACGGGTTCGAGTCCCGTGCTTGAAACATGACTGGCAACCTCCCTCGAATTTCTTTCACTGTTCTTCGGAACCGTGATGCCGGGGACTCTCTCGTCAATTCAGTGCGTATTACTAACGCGAAAGGCTTAGAACCTTTACCAAAGGCATTGACCAGAACCCTACCCCGGCATTTTTGCATCACAACCCAATTGCATGTTTCAATCGCGACCGAGTTCCCAAGGAGATGTCATGCAAAATCTGATCGCAACGCAAGTCGAAGGTCGCAAGCAAACGCTCGGGCTGACCGAAACGCAGCGTGAATTGCTGCCGCTTGCATTCGGTTCATTCCTGGACTCGGTCGCAACGGCTACCGGCCGCGGAACGTTCTACAACTCGCGTGAAGAACAAGCCGCGGCGGTCGAGGCGGCGCACCGCGACCTGTTCGACATCGATCGTGACGTTTACACCGCAGCGTTGATGCTGCCGGGCGTGACGGATTACAGCCGACAGATCGGAGTGTGGCGTTTGCTGCAGACGACTCGCGACGGTGGAATCCTACCGGCCGAGTTCGAAGCGGCGGCGATGACGCAACTGGTCCGTGGACTGCCAACGCAGCGGATGTTGAAGTTGTTCGGAATGCTACGTCGTGACCGCGTCAACAACGCGCGAACGCGGCGGCTGATCCTGAGTGAAATCCTCGGTGCCGACGGTCTGGAGTTCTGGGCGGTCAAGTACCGTGAGAAGCTGCGGGTCGCGCTGACGCACGCGTGGGGGCGACGAACGACGAGTATCCTGCGGAGCGTGTTGGCGAAGTCGCCGGACGCACGTACCGAGAAGGAAGCACAGATCGTTCGCCAGAACGTGACGCGGTTCGCCGGTGGGGTAAGCGTACCGCTTGCCGACGCATCGAAGAACGCAAGCTGGAAGCATACGCCACGGTCGTTCGATCATGTCGAACAGTGCGTCCGCTTCGTTCTCGGTGACGAAGAAGGCGTGACGCTTGATCGTTTGGCGGCTTACCGTGACGCGAAGTCGGACTTCGATCGCGGAGCAGTCCTGCCACCGGAAACGATGGAAGGCCTGCGAAGCCGATTCCACAAGGATCGAACCAGCGCCGAAGTGCTCGCACTGACGAAGTCTCAGTTGACGACCGGTCAAAAGATCTCCGTTCAGCGTAAGGCGGCGCAGTCGGGTGTGGAGGTCGAGTTTGATCCGACGAAGTACGACGCGGTTCGGCTGTACGTTTATGCTTTCGAAATGGGCATGACGGACGCAATTCGCCAGGCCCTTCGCAACAAGGCGGAAGCGGCTGCCGCACGGCTGCCGGTGCAGTTCGAGCGAGTGGGTGTGCTGATCGACGCATCGCAATCGATGCTCGGTCACGACACACAGGCTCGTCGTCCGATCGCCACGGCACTCGCGCTACGCGACGTGTTGTCAGCGACTGCGGATGACGCCGTAGCGATTACGTCGGATGGCCGAACGACCGACAGCTACGAACTGGTTGAACCGTCGGGCGATACGTCGTTGGCGGCAGGGCTGGTTCGATTGCTGAAGTCGGATCCGGACGTCGTATTCGTTCTTTCGGACGGATACGAAAACGCGCCGGCCGGACGCTTCGGCGAAACGGTCGCGGCCGTACGTCGAATCGGTATTCAAACCCCGATTCACCAATTTACACCGGTTTTCGCAGCCGAGTCGCAGGGTGTTCGCACGCTGAGCGATTCTGTGGTTGCGATGCCGGTCAGCAAGCCGGAAGCAATCGGACTTGGATTGCTGAAGGCGTTGATCGAGTCCGACGTCGACCGAGGCGTCGCGGCTCTATTGGGAATGACCAAGGTCGCCGGCTACCTGCCGGCGGCCTAATTCCACCAGTAGTGGACGAGGCGACGAGTCCTTGCGCTTAATTCCACCGGTAGTGGACGAGGCGACGAGTCCGTGACCTTAATTCCATCGGTCGCGGACAAGGCAACGAGTCCGCGAGCTTATTTCCACCGGTAGTGGATGAGGCGACGAATCCCGCCTTCTGGGACTCGTCGCCTCGTCCACTACCTTCTGAATCATCAGGAGATTTTTGAAACATGTTCCGTAAGCGAAAGAAGGCCGCAAGCACGCGCATCGAAGTACGCGAAGTCCTGCGCGGATGCGAAGCTGGCCGACTGCAAAGTGTCGGCTACATGCAGGTCATCCCGCTCGTCAGCGATTTGAACGACGATCGATTTGTCTCGCCGGTCCAGTGTGACGCGGACGTGTACACGACCAGCTACGGAACACTCGGTTTCCGCAACACGAGCGATTCAGTGATGATCGTTCCGTGCCACGCGGGCTATGTCGTGAAGCAGCACGCACAGGACCATGCGATGGCGCACGCCGGCGTGGTCGCTGCTGCGGGCGATCGCCGCTACGACACCGCGGCCTGCATCCAGGCATCGCAAGGTGGATTCATCCAGAAGGGTTCGTACCGAATGCTGATCCTGCCGCACGCGTTGCGTGAGCAGGCACTGCGGAAGCGGTCGGAAAAGAACTACCAGAAGCTGTGGGACGACATCTCGGTGTTCAACCAGCGATTCGGAGTGACCGGCCAAGGTCACCTCGAGTATTTCTTAAAGGCATTCAAGAAGGAACTGGACGAGTTCGTCGCCGAGTTCGAGTGCGTTCCGCGGCAAGTCGGAGCGATTGTCCTGATCGACGACCGCGTCGTCGGCATCGAGCGGGCGCCGTCGCACGCGTACTGGCAAAGCATCTGGCCAAGCCTGATTCGCGAGTGCTACGGATCGCTGGCGATTGAAGCAGCAAAGGCAAACGGAGACCGTCCACCGGACCGATCACCGCGAGTCCAATTGCCGGTCGAGATCGCATCGCTCGACGAGCTAGAATCGTTGATCGCCGAGATCGCTTCGCAAGAAGACGAACGAGCGCGTTCGACGGTCCGCGAGCTACTCGGCGAACCGCTCGACTTGCAGTACGAAGAAACAGTGTCTGACCGACGGGTCGGGGCCGAGGTGACCATCGACACCGCCACCTCAGAGCACTTCACCGGCCAAGTGATCCGCGAAGGCGACAAGATCGTCTACGCATCACTGCCAGCCACCAGTGCCTTCGTCAAGAGCCAGGAATGGACGCGAGCCGAACCGTTCGCGATCTGAGCGGCCCTGGTCAGTCATTTGAAGTACAGCGCCCGCGTCGGAGCAATCCAACGCGGGCGTAATTTTATGAAAGCCGCGGGACGGAATCGTAGGGGCCACTCTCTTGCGACACGCGTCCGGTCATTGGCCGTCACACGCGTAAAGTGCGCCGCTTGGGATCTGGTGTAGTGGACGTTCAAACGTCGCTATTCCATAATTGTTGAAAAGTACACTGCACAATCACGGTCAATCGTCTTACAAGCGAGCTCGGATGCGCATGGCGAATTCGCCGTTTCTTGAGATACCTTCAGAGGACTGGATCGCTTCGAACGATCAGGCGTTCGCGGTTTTCGATGGCTTCCCGGTGAGCGTCGGGCACTCACTGGTCATCACTCGACGAGTCGTGCCGACTTGGTTTGACGCGACAGCGGATGAACAATCTGCGTTAATGGATCTCGTTAACGTCGTCAAACGAAAGCTTGACGAAACTCTGCAGCCGAAACCTGATGGGTACAACGTCGGCTTCAATGCTGGTGATGCGGCGGGTCAAACTGTCCCTCATCTCCACATCCATGTGATTCCGAGATACACAGGCGATGTGGATGACCCACGGGGTGGTGTTCGACATGTGATTCCTAGGGAGGGGAATTACTTGAAGGACGCTCCCGCCGAACCGGCGGGCGGAAACGCGAAATTTGCGCCCACCTTGAGCGTCGGATACCCTCACTCGCCGCTGTGGGAACAACTGTCGTGGAGGATTGCAGGCGCCCACGCCGTTGACGCACTGGCGTCGTTCGTTCAGTCATCGGGGCTTGCGGTCATCGAAGAACAACTGTTCGAGGCGCTGCGGAGTGGAGCTCGAGTACGAATCCTTGTAAGCGACTATCTTTATATTTCCGCCCCGAAAGCACTTCGGACGTTGGTCGGTTGGTGTGAGCTGGCGGCGGAGGAGTTTGACAACGAACGGTTGCAAGTTCGACTAATCGAGACGGCGAAGCTTCCGACTGAACCGGAGTCGTTTCACCCCAAGGCGTGGCGGATTATCGAGGGGTCTCGCGACTTTATTTCCGTCGGAAGTAGCAACCTGTCGAAAGCTGCGCTGGTCAGCGGTGTTGAATGGAATCTGTTGTCGGCCTCCACAACTTCTGAACCGTCTCACCTTCAATTCTCTGCGGCATTCGACTCGCTATGGCAGGTCGCTTCGCCATTGACGGCGGCGCTTGTCGAGTCCTACGCAGAGTCAGCTGCGAAGTATCGTCAGAAGCATTTCCTTCCGGAGGCTGACGATGTTCAAGAAATCCCTGATCCGCGGCCTTGGCAAGTCGATGCCTTGGCTTCGTTGGCGCGTGTTCGAGAGGCGGGCCACAGCCGGGCGTTGGTCGCGGTGGCAACAGGAATGGGCAAAACGTGGTTAGCAGCTTTCGACGCTTGCCAGTTCGGAGAGGAAATCGGGCGACGCCCAAGGGTTCTGATCATTGCCCATCGGGCTCATATTCTTGCCCAGGCCGAAGCGGTCCTCTCGCGTCTGCTCGATCATCGATTCGAGTCCAGCTCAACCGCTTGGTACATCGGCAATCAAAGTGATCTGTCCAGTGAACTAGTGGTCGCGTCGATTCAGAAACTCTCCCGGCCGGAAGGGGTTCAGCGACTCGCCGAGCAACACTTTGACTACGTGATCATGGATGAGGTGCATCACGCCCAGGCACCAAGTTACCGCCGCGTGCTCGCGAAGCTTGACTGTGACTTTGCACTTGGTTTGACAGCGACCCCAGAACGTACTGACGGCGTCGACGTTGCGACCATCTTTGATGACAACTTGGCTTATCACGCCAGCATTGGTGAAGGAATCGCCGAGGAGGCTCTCGTTCCCTTCCACTATGTTGGCATCAAAGACACGGTCGACTTCCGGCAGATCCCTTGGCGAAACGGACGATTTGACCTTGCCGAACTGGAGCAGCGAGTTGCCCGCAGCGAACGGATGGATCGGCTGTGGTCGACCATGGAAAAACACCCTGCCGATCGAACATTATTGTTTTGCTGTTCGCGCCGGCACGCAGTATTTGCGAGAGACTGGCTTGCGTCACACGGCGTCTCCGCAGCGGCGGTTTTTTCTGGCGATGGGAGCGATCCCTACGGCGACTCCCTTGAGCGTCTTCGGACCGGCAACTTGCAGGCGTTATGTGTCGTCGACATGTTCAATGAAGGACTCGACATCCCGGCGGTGGATCGCGTCGTAATGCTACGACCGACCGAGTCAAAGGTCATCTTTCTTCAACAGCTGGGGCGCGGCCTGCGTGCCAGTGAAGGGAAGAGTCGTTTGTTGGTGATTGACTTCGTTGGCAATCACCGCATCTTTGCTCAGCGGATCATCCACCTGCTTTCGTCCCTGCCCAGCCGGTTCCCGCGAAGGACGATTGCTACTTGTTCAAGTCAACACGCAGACCGATCCAGAAGACGGCGGCCGGTATGTCGTCAAGCGATATCATTCCGTCAAGCAAACAACCGAAGATGGTTGGCAACATCAGACGATTCAGCTCCAGCCGCTCAATAAGGATTTCCAGCCAATTGAAATATTCAGTGAGCAGACGGACGACATCCGAGTGGTCGGTGAATTCATCTGTGTGATCGAACCAGTCGAGCAATAGGGATGATTTTATGACTGATTTCACCGACGCTATTTTCGCAATCACCGACTGGTCGCCGGAACGCAGGTTTCTTGGACCTTTTCGATCCGTCGTCTCAATGTCGTAAGAAGTTAGCGAGGATCAGACGGTTGACCAATCGAATCAACGTGCTGTTCGTCTGCAGCAAGAATCAGTGGCGAAGCCCAACGGCTGAAGCGGTCTATCGTGACGACACGCGGGTGTCGGTTCGATCTCGAGGAACCACGCGGGCTGCGAGGCAGACCGTTCGAGCTGTCGATCTCGCTTGGGCAGATCTGGTGCTCGTGATGGAGGACAAACATCGCCATCGATTGCTCGCGGACTATCCCGGCGAGACCAAATTCTTGCCCATCAAAGTCCTGCACATTCCGGACGACTACCAGTTCATGGATCCAGAATTGGTCGAACTAATACGCGGCGCTGCCGAGCCGATCATCGACGAGGCAATTACAAAGGCTTGAAGACAACGAGCGTATGGTCTTCTCCATCAAGCTCTGCGCTGATGATCGCCTTGATCGTGTCCCAATCACCACCGGCCAATCCGGCACCGAGCATCGGGTAGCCGATTCGCCCGCCCGCAAAATCGTCTTTGATCTTCCGAAACACTTGCCGGATGGCGTCGTAGTCGGCTTTGATGCCTGGGCCGCGGTAGTTGAACTGCGTGTAGGCGTTCACTACGGTGAGTCGGCGGTCGCCAATCGATACCTCGATTGACGAATAGGTGCCCAGTTTGTCGCGACTACCTTTCTCGGTCGCCAGATCCGCGTCGTAGGCGGTGGGGTATTGGTCACGGATCGCCTTGGCAATGCCAGCTCCCATGGTGCAGAAACAGTTGCAACCATGGATGATCACGTCGAAGTGGCCTTGGCTGGCGAGTTTCAGTAAGTCGCCTTCAATGCATTTCACGATTCACTCTCCCTGATCGCGTAATTGGACACGGCATCCACGATGGCGTTTGCTCATCGAAGTCAGGTGGCCCATCGAGCCACCAATCATCGCGTGACTCAACGATGCGATGCCCAACGTCATTGATCGCTGCCCGCAGCCGTGTGTGGGAATTTGGGAACACTTCGGATTCGAGAATCCCGACTATCGATGTCACAGTTTGTCTCGCCACCTAACAAATAATTCAGAAGAACCCCAAAACGCCCGCGACGGGTTTCTCCGCCGCGAGCGTTGTGCAATCACAGGTAGTGGACGAGGCGAAGAGTCCCGGCGTTCTGGATTCGTCGCCTCATCCACTACCTGAAAGTTCTGGATTCGTCGCCTCATCCACTACCTGAAAGTTGATTCTAGCCGACCACGCGTGTCACCACGCCCGATCCGACGGTCTTGCCGCCTTCACGGATGGCGAAGCGGTCACCGTCAGCGACCGCGATCGGTTGCTTCAGCGTGACTTTCAACTGCACGCCGTCGCCAGGCATCGCCATGTCGACTCCACCCAGCACGTTCGCGCTGCCGGTCACGTTCGTGGTTCGGAAAAAGAACTGCGGAGCATAGCCGTCAAAGAACGGCGTGTGCCGGCCTCCTTCCTCTTTCTTCAACACGTACACTTCAGCCTCGAATTCGCGATGCGGAGTCAACGTTCCCGCCTTCGCCAAAACTTGACCTTTGGTGATCTCATCGTGAGCCGTCTTGCGAAGCAGTACACCGACGTTTTCACCAGCGCCTCCGACCTCCAACACCTCGCCGAATGATTCCACTTGCGTGATCACGTCTGTCGCGGTCGCGGATTTCAGTCCGAGGATCTCGACGCTGTCGCCGGCGCGAACCATTCCCTGCTCAATCTTTCCAGTCACGACGGTGCCGCGGCCGGCGATCGAGTAGACGTTTTCAATCGGCATCAAAAACGGCTTGTCGATCAAGCGAACAGGATCAGGAATCCAGCGGTCCAGAGCATCCAGCAGCAGCTCAATGCACTCGATTGCCTGAGGATTCGTGGGGGCATCATGAGCCTGCTTGGCCGAGCCGCGAATGACCGGAGTCGCTTCGCCGTCGTAGCCGTGCTCGCTGAGCAACTCACGCAAGTCCAGTTCGACCAGCTCGAGCAATTCGGCGTCTTCGACCAAGTCGCATTTGTTCATGAACACGACCAAGTGTGGCACGCCAACTTGTCGGGCCAGCAACAGGTGTTCGCGAGTCTGCGGCATCGGACCATCCGCCGCAGACACCAGCAACACCGCGCCGTCCATTTGAGCCGCACCAGTGATCATGTTCTTGATGTAGTCGGCGTGACCAGGGCAGTCGATGTGTGCGTAGCTGCGACCAGCAGTCTCGTACTTCACGTGCGAAGCGATCACGGTCACGGTCTTGTTCTTGTCACGAACAATACCGCCTTTGGCGATCGACTCGTACGACTTGTACTTGGCCAGTCCCTTCACCGATTGCACGCGCAACAGGGCCGAGGTCAGTGTCGTTTTGCCGTGGTCGATGTGACCGATCGTACCGACATTGACCGAAACCTTTCCATTTCGCGTCATTTCGTTTTGAACCATAGCTCGCAAACTCCTTGGTAAAGAAAACGTTTCGCACCGATCGCCAGCGGCCGAGGTGAGCAGCCTCGGCAACCTTTTTGCCCTGCGTGGGCGCCAGATGAACGGAAACGAAGAAACAGGAAAACGCCGTCAATCACAAACCGGAAATCCACAAAAAAAGCCCGCCAAGTGAATCACCAGGCGGGCTTTGCGAATCGTTTTGGAATCAACATTCACTCACGACGCACCATCCCCGCCTCGCCGTCGAATGACGAGTCGGTTGTTGATGATGTTGATGTTGTGGTGAAAGTAGTCATTTGGTTTCCAGAATTGACGGACCGAAGCAGAGACACTGAAGTTCGCAAACGGTTCGCCTAAATTAGAAAACTTCCGGGTAGTGGACGAGGCGACGAGTCTCAGCAGGCGGGATTCGTCGCCTCATCCACTACCGCCAGGTAAGCTCAACGCAACCGTAGCGTGACGAGCAAATCATTCAGCTCATCCCGGGCCGACGGCATCTCGGGCAGCTCGGACGATTCGTAGGCCGACTCAAGCTCGGCTGTGAGTCGCTCGTATTCGCGGGTGTGGAATTCCAGATCGGCAGCTTGAAGGGTTCCCTTCTCTGGACCAGATCGCTTGCGGTCCACGAGCTCGTCGATGTATGAGAGCTTTGGTGTTTCGTTCAGCGCGATCAGGTTGGCCTCGACCTCGCCGGTGCGCATCAAGTGGATCCCGGTCAGCAGCACGCGGTAGACGTACAGCAGCGGCTTGACGCGTGGAGGTGATTCCTTCGAGAAAAGCTTCCACTGGGTCGCGGCAAATCCGAGATAGTGATGTGCGTGGTGACGCGTGATGCATTTTTTGGCGATCGACTTGAGTTCCTCGAGCTCGGGCGTGCTGTACACAACCAGCGGCGAGAAGATTTGCTCGAGCACATACCCGTTTCGCTTCAGCATCAACCGAAAGAACTTTTCTGCGTCATGCGTGACCAGATCGATTTCCAGGCCGTCGTAGATTCCCTCTTTTTCCACGGTTTGATCGCCTTCGTCGAGTCCGACGACGGTCTCCAGCGGCAGCATGTGAACGCCGCGTAGATCGAAGTCGGAATCGGGCGAAGGGAATCCGTACAGGTGGGCACCGCTGATCGTGGCGAACAGCAGCGGGTACGGATGCGAATCCACGTGCTGCATCATCTTCATGTGATCAATCTTCATCGTAGTGGACGACGCGAGGAGTCCCGCGTGTTGAGTAGTGGGCGACGCGAGGAGTCCCGCGTGTGGAGTTGTGGACGACGCGAGGAGTCCCGCGTGTTGAGTCGTGGGCGACGCGAGGAGTCCTGCTTTTGGCAGTCTTGTTCATTTTGAAGGAATGTTGGAGGACTCGTCGCCTCGTCCACTACGGTAATGGCTTTTCCATTGCTCGTCGGCGGGCATCGACTAGGGATGCGTTAACGCATGAGGCGTAGTGGGCGACGCGAGGAGTCCCGCTTTTGGCAGTCTTGTTCATTTGAATGGATGTTGGAGGACTCGTCGCCTCGTCCACTACGGTAATGGCTCTTCCATTGCTCGTCGGCGGGCATCGGCTAAGGATGCGTTAACGCATGAGGCGTAGTGGGCGACGCGAGGAGTCGTGCTTTTGGCAGTCTTGTTCATTTGAAAGGAATGTTGGAGGACTCGTCGCCTCGTCCACTACGGTAATGGCTTTTCCATTGCTCGTCGGCGGGCATCGATCAGGAATGCGTTGGCACGCTCGTAATCGGGACGGTCCGGCAGTTTGGTTGTTTGGAATGCAGACTCAAAATCGCTTTGCAACTCCTTCCGCCACGAGTCTGCTTCGGCGAACGGCATTTCACCTCGTTTGATCGTCAGCAACTGGTCGCGATACTGGCCGACGTCCACCATCATCTCCCCCGTATGCAACACGTGGGTTCCCGACAGCAGCAGCCGAATCAAGTGCATCACGTGCTTCCACTTCACTCGTCCCTGGTTCCGGATGTCGGTTTGCATCTTCTTGAACTGCGATGCCACGTATCCGGAGAAAGTCTGGAAGACAAGCGTCGAGAGAAACGCAGAACGCATCGCGAGCAGTTCTTCGCCCAGCGGAGTCGCCGACTCAACGATTGGGGAATAGAGGCACTCGAGCACATTCGGGTTCGCCTTTAATGCGAGCACGATGAACTTCTGCAGTTCCCAATAAACTTCCTGAGTCTCGTCGTTCTCCAGTTGTTCCGGGACACCGTACAGCGACCAATGCAGGTCGGCCGTCGGCAGATAAATTCCACGGCGATCGGTATCCGATGCCTCGTCTTCCAGGCCATAGGCCCGCGATCCAATCACGCAGCGATAGATCACGCGATCGTACAGCCCTGAACTGGTTAGCGGTGCATCGCTATCGCGGATGCTGTTGGATTTGAACTCCGCCAGCCGAACGAGTTGGTCGTGATGAATCGGGGCCTCGAATCCGTCGCTGAACTTCACGCGGTACGCGTGGGTGCGATCGACTGGCGACCGAACTATCACACCGACAGCACCCGCCGGGTGCGCAATGCGGTCGTTCGCCGCCATGACGTCCTTCTGAGCGACGACTTGCGTGCCGACACTGTAGATAAGTGATTGTTCCGTCACCGAAGTTTCCTCACTGAAATGGATCTCGACAGATTCTCGACAAGATTCAGCCCATGACGTTCGCTACGGCAACGAGTCGGTAGTGGACGAGGCGACGAGTCCCGGCTTTCTACCACGGATTGGGACTCGTTGCCTCGTCCACTACAAAAACTTCGGTCATGGCGAACCAAAACACCGAGGCTCGTGTCCTGGCATGGTTTAGAGGAAGATTCTGCAGGGAGGAATTTAACATGACACTGAAACAACTCGCACAAGAAACGCTCGACCTGATCGGGGCGGGCGAATATCAAGCGGGCGGTCAGACCGTGAGGTTTGCCGAGCAGCAAGAATCGGCCGTCCTTGGCACGCGTCTCTACCGATCCGATGAAATCGCATCGATACCTGCGTCGCCAGCCGATGAGAATCAAAGGATTTGCGTGGTTGATGGGACGACTCAAGTCGTTGCCCAGACCTTGGCCGAAAGTGGCGACGTTGCTCTCTTGAACTTCGCGTCGGCTCGAAATCCTGGTGGCGGCTTTCTGAATGGTGCGAAGGCACAGGAAGAAGACCTCTGTCGCTGCAGCGGTTTGTATCCGTGTTTGATCCAGTGCATGGACTACTACGAAGCAAATCGTGCTCAATCGTCGCTGCTGTACACTGACCACGTGATCTTTAGTCCCTTGGTTCCGTTTTTTAAGACGCGCGGAACCGGTGGCTTGCTTGCGGAGCCGTTTTTCGTTTCGGTCATCACGGCACCGGCGCCGAACAGTGGCCCGTTCTTGAGAGAGAATCGAGAAGCTACCGAAGAACTCGAGCAAACATTCGAGCGGCGATGGCGAAATGTACTTCGCATCGCACGCGACCGGAGTGTGAAACGTCTGCTTCTGGGGGCGTGGGGATGCGGCGCTTTTGGAGGTGATCCCATGATGGCTTCACGTACGGCGAAACTGGCGATCGAGAGAGACGGGGGCGGAATCGACGAAATCGTTTTCGCAATCCCCAGGAAAGGACGGCAAAGCAAAGCCAATCTGGATGCGTTCCGCGAAGCCTTCAGCATTTCGAAATCACACAACCAGGAAAATTAGATGGCTAAAAAACTAGATCAGATTTTGGTGGTCGACGTTGAGTCGACGTGTTGGGATGGCCCGCCGCCGGAAGGCGAAGAAGGCGAAATCATCGAAATCGGTTTGTGCGTGGTCGATGTTGCCAAACTCGAGCGACTGAGCAAGCACAGCATTTTCGTCCGTCCCGAGCGATCGACGATCAGTCCGTTCTGTACGGAACTGACGACTTTGACGCCTGACATGTTCGCGTCCGCTGGCTCACTCCGCGACGCGGTCAAACGATTGAAACAAGAGTTTGACTCGAAAGATCGGCTGTGGGCCAGTTGGGGGGACTACGACCGACGCCAGTTCGAACGGGTTTGCAGGGCGGCAGGCGTCGGCTATCCCTTTGGGATCACCCACTTGAATGTCAAATCGCTATTCGCGGTTTCACTCGGCCTGAAACACGAGGTCGGTCTCGACGTCGCGTACGAGACGTTGGGCCTTCAGATGGAAGGCACCCATCACCGGGGAGACGACGACGCCTGGAACATCGCCGGAATTCTGTGCCGGTTGCTTGGAGCCGCGAGAGTTACGAAGCCATAGTTACAAGTTCGACGAATCCCGTTCGTCGGTCCGGGCGTGAACCGGGTCGGTAAGTATTGGGTGCATCAAACCATTCACGCCCGATGATCTCACGTGTTGCATCAAGACGATCCATCGTCCGTGGGCGTGCCAGAGTCCTGAAAAGTCTCGGCTATTCCGCTGGTTAACGACCGGCAGTGAACCCGAACCGGAGAGTATTCTTTCATGTTCCTGTCCGCAGACGCCTGATCGTGACGGAAGCGGAACGCGCAGATACGCTGATTTCTGGCATAAAAGCTGGTAGCTCTCTACCGAGCCCCGCTGAGAGCGTTTGGATCGGGGAGCTTTTTGAAAAACTACGGAACGAAGTATCGTCCAGTTAACGCCCGCAAGGCCCAATCCGGCCCGCGGGCGTTTCTCATTTTGGCCCCAATTTTCGCGGTGTCCGCGACTTCTCCCCGGCCGACTAGTCCTTGTCCTGGGTGGGCAAGATTCCCTGCTGAAATGGAGCCTGTCACTATTCCACGGTAGAATGTCACTTCGTCTCATTCTCTGTGTGCGAATGATGTAAATCGTAGCCCGCCATTCGTGAAGGTGTCTCTTCGTTCGATGCGATCCAAGTACCAGAAAAACACCGTGTGGTTTGTCGACGATCTGAAATCGATGGGATTGCTCGGTACCTGTCTGTTCCTGTTCTGTCTGTTTGCTGAAACGACGATCGGGGCAGCTCGACCGAACATCATTCTGGTGATGGCGGATGATTTGGGCTGGTCGGACATCGGCTGCTTCGGTGGTGAAATCCGCACGCCGCGTATTGACTCGTTGGCCCGGGAGGGACTGCGGTTCACGCAGTTTTACAACAATGCCGTCTGTGGTCCCACGCGGGCGTCACTCTTGACCGGGCTCTACTGTCAGCAAACTGGCCACCGAGGCGATCACTGGAATCAGCCCAAGGACTATTCCAAGTGCGTGTTGATTTCCGAACTGCTGCAAAACGCTGGCTACCACACCATGATGGTGGGCAAGTGGCAGGGTCGCGACCTGGCACTCGACCGTGGCTTCGATCGGTTTTTCGGTCCGATGTGCCAGGCCAAAATCAGCTACTTCCACGAAGTACAGCAGAACCCGTATTATCTCGATCGGGAAAGGTTCCAACTCCCCGAGGATTTCTATCTCACAGAGTCGCTCAACCACTATGCCGTGCAGTTCTTGAAAGAAGCGGTGACCACGGACAAACCTTTCTTTCTCTACGTGGCCCATATCGCTCCCCATTGGCCGTTGCATGCCCGTGAAAGCGACGTTGCCGCCTACCGCGAGCAATACCGTGATCATGGATGGGACGAATGTCGCAGCACGCGATTTGAATCTCAACAGAAATCGCAGCTCATCCCTTCCCACTGGAAACTCGCCCCGCGATCCCCGGATGTCAAGGATTGGAAGGACGACGCGAATCACGACTGGCAGGCCGAACGGATGGCCGTTTACGCCGCTCAGGTCAGCGCGATCGACGAAGGTCTGGGAGAACTACTGGATGTGGTCCAAGAGAGTGGGCAGGAGGAAAACACACTCGTCCTGTTTCTTTCCGACAACGGAGCGGCACCAGATGGTGGTCTTCGCCCATCGAAAAGTGGTTTTGGATTTTCCCCCCAGCAACCGAACGACAGTTGGCGACTGGACCAGGTTGCGATTCGCCCGGGAAGCGGCCCGGATAACCTTCCCGGACCGCCAGACACGTTTGCAGCCTACGGCTTGGCCTGGGCGACTCTCAGCAACACACCATTTCGCAGTACGAAACTCTCCGGTTACGAAGGTGGTATTCGCACCCCGTTGCTGGCGAGGTGGCCCGCCGTCATTTCCGGGGACCAAAAGAGCGACGATGCGGGGCATGTCATGGACCTGATGGCAACCTGCCTCGACATCGCCGACGTGAACTATCCCTCCGAGTTTCATGGTCGAATCCCCGTTCCCATCGAAGGCAAAAGTCTAAGGCCGGTATTCGAGGGTAAACCCCGCGAAGGACATGATGTACTCTGTTGGAGCGTGCCCCGACACCATGTCGTCCGTATGGGCAAGTGGAAAGCTATTCGTCCTCGTCAAGGTGGCGCCTGGCAACTCTTTGATTTGGAAGCGGATGGTACCGAGACAACCGATCTCGCCCAGCGTGAGCCCGATCGCGTGAAGCAACTGGCCCGGCAGTTTGAAATCTGGCGCCAGCGTGTGAAGGATCAGTAATGAAAGTACTCCGAAAATTCGCCATCACGTGTCTTGATTCAATGGTAAATGGAATGCTTGCTTCAGCGAGTTAAGCAGTGCGGCGACATCGCGCCGGTCGTTCTGGCGTCCTGCAAAGAAGGTTTTTCGCTTGATTGAAAAGCCGAAGAGAAGAGTGGCGTCACGCGGCCGGGCCGCCGCCCTTCGGCGTTCCGCTTGGAACGGCGCTCGTGGTGGTCCCCATCAGAGCTTTAGCCTCTGACCTGGCACCGGTAAACATCCGGCGTTGGCCAGCCCGATCTGACCGTTGGATGAATTGACTACAGTTCTTCTTTGATGTTCGTCATGAGACGAGTCACGTCTCTTTGAAACCGTGTCATGGTTGCGCTGAATCGCAGGTAGTCAGCGCCGGGCTGCTGGGCAAATTTCTCGATCGCCTTGATTCGCTGTGACAGTGCATTGAAGTCGCGAATGATCGAGTGGGAGAGGTGGGGGCTGCTGCGGATCGTGTTCAGATGCTTGTCCATGTCGTGTTGCAGCAAAGCGATGGTGTTTTGGATGTCCTCGCTTTGCAGTGCTGATCGAAGAAGGCGCGCCGGTTGGGCCGGAATCAGTTCGAGTAAATCATCGGGGGCGCGAATCGCCGTCACTCGGGCGGCCTGCGTCCGCATTTCGTCCGGGACGTTCACATTCGCCTCCAGTAATCGTATTCCCGCAAGTGTGGCAAGTCGCTTGAACACCACACGGTTTTCATGCAACTGAGCATTTCGCCCCGCCTCTTTCGCGGACATTCCACGCACGTCGTCGAGCGCCTTGGCTAAGTCTTGTGCCGGGATCCCAAACGCGATGCCGTCCTGAGTTTGTTGCCCTGATTTCTTCTTGAACGAATCATCAAGACGGGCGAGGCCTTCGTGGATCAACTTTTCTCCTTCGTCGGTCGCTTTCATAGCGATCACTCCAACGACCTGGTCCAGTTCATTCAGAATCGGCCCGCCACTGGATCCGGAATCAATGGAAGCATCGATCTGCAGAAAATCGAAGCCATCCACACGTACCATTGACCGTGTGGTCCCCTTGACCACAGCGTTTCGAAGCGTCACCCCTCCACCAATCGCCGGATTGCCTCGCAACTGAACCGACTCTCCCTTGGGCACATCTCCGTCGTACGCAATCGCCAAGGGGACGCGCTGGGTTTCAAGAGAGAGAATTGCAAGGTCTCGATCGACATCCTCAAACAATACGCCATGGACGTTGACGAATTCGCTTTCTTCTGGGAAGAAGATCTTGAGGTCGCCTGCGGAGGCGTTCTCGATGACATGATGATTCGTCACCAATAAATTGGGGGCCGCAAGAAAACCACTTCCATGGCCCTGTAGATGTTCGATCAAGGCGACCGAATCAGCCGGCGATGGATTGCCGCGGGGCCTGTACTGGCGGAATTTGGACTCGCGAATCGGTCGATATTGCAACTGGGAAATGCGGTGACTGCCGTACACGGTCTCGAGAAAAAGCCGGTCGCTGGGGACTTTGAAATTGGGGTGCAGTGTCAGTCGAGATGGATCGCCGGTCCACTCGATGATCGTTTTGCCGTCGCATGTAATCCGTAGATGACTGTGGTGAACGGTGCAAACGATTTCGGAATCACGCCCCGTCGTGAACACAGGCTTACGGTATAGCGTGCAATTGGAGGGTTCATTCTTTTCGTCGATCCAGGCTAATCCCGATCGCTTCGTCCTGCCGTAATCAAAGATGGCGAGAACTTGATGCCGACCGCCGACCGCAAGGCCAATGTTTAAGGATCCCGTCTCCATCTGCCGCCGCGCGACGAGTCTAACTTGATACGATCCTGAAACGGCGTGAGGGATCACCACTCTCGATCGCGAGGATCGCGCAGACACAAGCGCGTTTGCGTCACGCTCCCACTTTCCAGCTTGTGTGTCTTTGACAGGGTCGATCATCGACAGCAAGTCGACTTGTTCTCCCAAGACGTCGGGCACAATGCCTGGACTCAATGTCTCGGACTGTTCACGTTCGACGAGCCAGGCTTGGACATACTCGCGGTCCCGCTTGCTGAGCTTGCTGATTGAGAGTGTGATGACGTTGCGATCCGCTTTCTTCAACGTCACTGCTGAATCGTTCGCTTCGACCAATTCCGCTTGCGTTTCATGTCTGCCGTCGCTGGTCGTCCAAGTACGAAACTCTGCTGCGGAACTGGGCAGTTGAACAAGAGTCGTCAACACCAGGAAGTAGAGGGCTCGGAGTTGGGAAGTCGTCATTCGTCAACTCGAGTGATTCAGAGGAGTCGCCGTAAGGGAGAAGTTGGGCATCTGCTCTGATGATACTCCGTCCGTGGTGTGCTCGCCAACTCGCTACGGATTGCTGACCGAACGTTACGACTGAAGTCGACCTATTGGCCTGGGGCTGACAAGAGGAAATGAGGTTCGATTTGTCAATTGATCTGATCGTCACCTAGATTCGTGAGCCGCGACGCGTATGCGGTGGTTTTTTTCAGCTGATAACCGACAAGCAACGCCCGTGAAATCCTCACCACCACAGCGTTCCACCACGATCCGACCGCGACGGAAGGCTTTGTGCTTCTGGTGCAACGACTTGGAAATTGATTCAGCCCTGTGAATGTAACTGAGGGTATTGATTCTCAGCCTAGTGGGTCGGTGCTGGTTTAGAGTCGTCTTTGATTCCTCCGGGGACACCGGTCGCCGTATCGGGGTTTTCATCGCCAGCTGGCGGTTCCGTTGATTCACTTACTGGCACGTTTTCCGTTGACGAGTGTCCCGAAGTTTCTTGGAAGACCATTTGCGCGAAGTGGTACAAATTGTTTCGCCAGTGGTTCGGGTCGTGCCCATGGGAGTCGACGTTCCAGGCATGCGGAATGTCTTTCTCTTTTAGGTACCGTTGCAATTGCTGGCTGATCCGGATTAACCCGTCTTTGTTTCCGCACGACAGGTAGAGCAATTCAAGCTGTTCTTTCGTTTTCTCGGGATCCGCAATCAATTCCTCAGGGGCTTTCGTATTTGGTGCCGATGAAAATGCTCCCACCCAGGCAAACTTGTCCAGGTGCGTGAGTCCAAAGTTCAGCGATTGGCCGCCCCCCATGGACAGCCCCGCAATTGCCCGATGTTGTCGATCATCTGCTACGGAGTAGCGAGATTCGATCGCAGGGATCACGTCATCGAGCAAGTCTCTTTCGAAAACAGAAAATGCGGGCGCAGATTCGAACACGTTGCCTTCTGCTCGATCGTTTTTCTGGGCACGTCCGTTTGGCATGACCACAATCATGGGGACCGCTTTGCCATTGGCGATCAGATTGTCTAGCAGCATGTCCGGGGTAGCGAATCGCTGCCATTCGGTTTCGTCGCCACCGATACCGTGCAGGAGATAGAGTACCGGGTACTTCTTTTCGTCTGAGTAACCCGGCGGTGTGTAGACATTCATCTTCCGTGTTGTGCCAACCGTTTTCGACTCATAGTCGATCATTTTGAGTTTGCCGTGCGGAATGTCGTCGCGTTTATTGACAATGCTGCCTGGAGGGTCCGCGTAGGTTTGTTTGTCATCCGGGCCGAGTTCGGCTGGCCTCCCGAATCCACCCCGAGGACGATCAGGGCGGGGCCGTTCAGAACTGGAGTCTTCTTGTGCTGTTGCCTGCGCCAGTTGCATGAAACAGAGCGAAAACAAGATCAGGGAGGTTCTCATAGATAGGCCTTCGGTATTCAAAAAGAAGAGACGGAGAGGTCGTCCAACAGTCTGCTTCATGAGGAACACGCGTGAAAGCAGAGAAGTCTTAATTGCAGGACCTGATCGGACGGATTTTGGAAACGTGCGTAAACGTATGAAACCCTGCCGGCGCGATGTGGTTCCGAAGAGTTGCTAGGATTACAAGCGTTTTGCCTGCCCAGGAAGAGTGGTTGACGACGGCGTCGGCAAATTTGTACGGCAACGATTCAGGGCGATCCTTGGTCGATTGAGAAAGTCCCCACAAAATACGGCTTCTCTGTGTCTTTCCACCGTTCGGCTTGTTCTTCGTTGTAGAGCCACTGTGGTCTCCAATGAGTGTCGTCCCACTGCTGAAGACTGCTCATTGACTTTTGCAGTCGGTCGGGGTTGGGGCCCACGCGAAGCCGATCATGTCGATGCGGTCCCCAAAACGGAAGAGGAGGCCGTCTAGTATATTGCTGGAAAGGGGGGCGTACACAAGTGTGGTGCACTAAGAAGAACAGGAATTGATCGTGACAAAACTTTTGAGGTTCAGTCCTCTCTCCGTGTGGCGGCAGATCTCGTTTGTCGGCCTACTCGCAATTGCCTTGCAAGCGAGCGCGTCCGACACTTTCGCTCCGGCATCTGATCGGTCGAATGCCGGCGGTTGGGTTCTCAATCAATCGATCAGCGACGAATTTGACGACGACGAACTCGATTCCCTGAAATGGCACACGCAGGGATCCGGTGGCCATTACGAAAACAACTTCAAAGGAAGAGCACCCTCACAGTTTGTACCGGACAACGTGAGCGTCCGTGACGGACACCTCCGAATCGCGACGCGGTGGCAACCTTCCTTTGAATTCGCCGGCGATAGCTTTGGAGGCCATCGATATGCGAACATCACCACCGGTGCGATCATCAGCCGGCAGAAGTTTCACTACGGTTATCTGGAGACTCGTTGCAAGGCCGCCAATGGCCCAATCTCTAGTTCGTTCTGGACGACCGGCGAAAGCGGTGAACTCGATGTGTTTGAGCACTGGGGAAAGGACACCAGGGGTGAAGAGGTCACCAACAGATACCACACTTCATTCCACGATTGGCGAGACAACAAGTCGCCGACGTGGGGCAAGAGAATCTGGACCAATTCCCATCGCCTCGACTTTCACGTCGGGGAAGAGTTTCATGTGTACGGGCTTGAGTGGGCTGAGGGTTACGTCCGGATCTATATCGATGGCGGCCTGGTTAGAACGGTCACACGTGAGGAGGCCGGTGACGCGTGGGTCATCGACAATGAGCAAAAGGTCTGGTTCGATTCCGAGATCTTTCCGTGGGAAGTGAATCCCGGCTCGCTGAGCAGTAGCGACTTCCCCGGTGATGGGCTGGTGTTTGAGGTCGATTACGTTCGAGTCTGGCAGCGAGAGCGCGAAGGTGACGCTGAGCTGACCGAGTCGAGGACGAACCTGCTCAAGAACGGCAGCTTTGAATCGGACCTCGCCCACTGGACTGCGAGAGGCGTGAACGAGAAGACTGCTCCCCAGGTTTCGACCGACGTCAGCGAAGCATATGAAGGAGACAGGTCGGCATTCCTTCAGTCGTATTGCCGCTTGGAGCAGGTTGTCGAACTGAAACCGAACACCACGTACATCCTGTCAGGCTGGCTGAGCCTACCGGGGACGGACGGCAACCGAATGGTCCACCATGCTGCCTTTGGCGTGAAAGATTACGGCGGTCCCGAGATCCGGGCCAAGTCAACGGTCCATGAATTCACTCGGCACAGTCTGCAGTTCACCACAGGCCCCACCAGTTACACCGCCACCGTCTTCTTTACGAATGACCAGAAAAGTAACCCTGCGTACGGCGATTCGTTTGAACTTTTTGAGTTGAAGGCGGGAGAGTAGAACGACCATGATTTACACGACCAGACAAATTATCTGCTTCGCATGTTTGCTGGCTTTCAGCCAGATCGCACATTCAGCTGAAAGGCCGAATGTGATCCTAATCACGGTTGACGATCTCAACGACTGGATCGAGCCATTGGGTGGTCACCCAAACGCGAAGACCCCCGTGATCAACCAATTCTGCAAGAGCGCGATCGTCTTTCGCAATGCAGTCTGCCCGGCACCGGTATGCGGTCCCTCGCGTTCTGCATTTCTCTCTGGTTTCATGCCTCAACACACTGGCGTCTACGACAACGGCACCAATATGCGAGATTCTCCATTGGTGCAGGAGAACGCGACGTTGCCCGAATACTTCAGTCGCCATGGGTATTACACGTTGTCTACCGGCAAGGTATTTCACAGTCATCGTACTCCCAGCGGCGAAGACTACGGCCATTGGGCGTTTGACAACTACTTTCCAGATCCGCTCTGGGATAACCCGGACCCTACTCAGGTGACTGACAGCCAGGCCAACAAGATCAACGGCAAGGCACCAGCCCCGCTAACGTTCGACGGAAAGACGACCAAGGGGATGCTTTGGGGACCCACGCAAGATCCCGACTTTGAAAACACGAAGGACTACAGCAAGGTCAGATGGGCCAATCAATATCTCAGCGGCGACGAACCGCTACAGGAACCATTCTTTATGGCGGTCGGCATCTACAAGCCTCACGTGCCGTGGTTCGTTCCGCAACGTTTCTTTGATTTGCATCCCCTGGAAAGTGTTGCGGCGCCATACGTCAACCCCAGCGACCTGGACGACATCAAACGAGCCAATGGACAGAACGTTTTTAAACCCATGGAGGATTATCAATGGGTGAATTCTTACGGACTCGAAAGGCAAGCGGCTCGAGCCTATCTTGCAGCGATCAGTGAGGCGGATCTGTCACTCGGCATTCTGTTGGACCAACTCGAAAAAAGCAAATTCGCCGACAACACCATCGTCGTCATCATGGGCGACCACGGCTGGCACCTCGGAGAAAAACTCAGGTATCACAAGCAGACGCTTTGGGCAGAAGCCGTTTTGACACCTCTCATCGTCCGCACGCCAGCGATCAAATCTGCAGTCGCAGAGTCATCAGCAACGGGGACGACCTTCTGCGACAATCCGGTCAACCTGGTGGACGTCTTTCCTACCTTGATCGACCTTTGTGGGCTGGAGAAGAAGCCGAATCTCGACGGTTCCAGCTTCAGCGGCATGCTGAGTGATCCGGCGGCGGACACCGGCAGCGTCGCCGTCACAGTGAGCGCCAAAGGCACGTCGGTTCTCTCAAAGCGATGGCACTACATTGAAAATCGCAGCAAAGGTCACGCGGAATTACTGTCGCAGGAGATTTACGACCGCGAGAACGACCCCTATGAAGAAAAAAATTTGATCGATTCCTCCGATCCCGAGGTAAGAGCCGCGATCGCAACGATACGCCGACACGCTCCACACGAATTTGCGAAGAGTGTCGAAGTCAAACGCAAAGGCAAACCCGGCCCGAAGCAACTCGACGACACGATCAAACGCAAACGCGCCCACTTGCAGTAACTCAACGCACCAATCCACCTCGCGGATGCCGCCGTTTTCCGGATGACTACCCCAATGAAAAACGCCATCGCAATCTCAACGCTGCTCCTGTTCGGTTGCGCCCTGACCACGCATGGAGCCGAGAGACCCAATGTCGTGCTGATCGTTTGCGACGACCTGAATGACTATCTCGGCTGCATGGGGGGACCTCCACAGGCCATCACTCCAAATATGGACAAGCTGGCTGATAGCGGCGTGCTGTTTTCGCGGGCTTACAGTAATAACCCGATTTGCGGACCATCTCGTTCCAGCTTTATGTCTGGAGTTTATCCTCACACTTCGAAGAACCTTTGGTTTGACCCGCCCTCTGAAAACCCAGTGCTCTCTAACTCACGGATGCTCATGGAGCATTTCAGGGCGAATGGATACTACACGGTCGGCTCAGGCAAGCTGATGCACCACTACAAGCCGGATCGATGGGATGAATTCGCCCATCGAGTCGACTATGGCCCGCATGCATACGACGGGGAAAAGAGGGTCGCTCATCCGTCAGTGCCAGAGCCTTTTCGTGCGAATGGTCAAACCGATGGCTCCTTTGCTTCGCTGGACGATGTGCCCTTTGCGGATGATGGGAACCCCGAGAGCGGCTGGATCTACGGCCAAGGTCGTATCACTCCACTCAGGTACAGCAGTCCCCAGGACCGCGACCCGACGCCCGATGAGCGCAATGCCGCCTGGGCTGCCAACCGCATCCGAAAGTTTGCAGAGGAAGACGATGGGAAACCATTCTTCCTGGGCGTCGGATTTATCCGCCCGCACACGCCGCTGCATGTGCCGCAGAAATACTTCGACATGTATCCACTCGACGCACTCAAGGTGCCGGTGATCCAGCCCGACGACGCCGATGACACGCACTACCGCGAGTTCTATTTCAAGGAGACCAACGGCCCCCAACTGTTTCGTGATCTCAGCAATTCGTATCCCGACCAGGAAACGGCGCTCAAGACTTTCACCCAAGCCTACCTGGCCTGCGTGACCGCGGTCGATGATTGCGTCGGCCAAGTGATTAACGCGCTCGACCACAGCCGCTTCCGGGACAACACGATCGTGGTCCTGGTCAGTGACCATGGCTGGCAGATGGGACAGAAGGATTACCTTTTCAAGAATTCGCCCTGGGAAGAGAGCTGCAGAATTCCGTTCATCGTCCGCGCCCCCGATGTGGCCAGTCCCGGCGGCGTTGCGGATCATCCGATCGCACTGATCGACCTCTATCCCACGCTGGTCGACTTGTGCAACCTGAAGGGCGACACTCGCAAGAATGGCAAGGGCGCGCCGCTCGCAGGCCACAGCATACGTCCGTTTCTGCAAAACCCAATTGCAAAGACGTGGGAGGGTCCCCAAGGCGCGCTCAGCATGGTGTATGCAGGTGGATATTCAGGCATGGACCCTGACGGGCAGCACTGGTCGCTGCGCACAAGTCGCTGGCGCTACATTGTCTACAGAAACGGCGCCGAGGAGCTGTACGATCACCAGGACGATCCGCGTGAATGGACCAACCTTGCGAATTCTCCCGAGCATGCCGCCATCAAAGCCAATCTCGTCAAGCAGATGCTGGACATGCGCGGTCTGGAAAACATGCCACCTTTTCCTGCACACGGGAAGGAACGCGCTTGGTTTGCCGCTCTCGATGACAACAGCGACGAAGTAGTGACCGAGCAAGAGTGGCTTGATTGGGCCAGAAGGGACGCACGCGAGAATGGCGGTGAATTCAATGAGGTGCAGCAAAGAAGGGCGTTCTTCCAACACGGCGGCAAGGAAGACGGGGGAATCACACGCCAGGAACTGAAAGCCAACATGAAACGGACCTTCGCACCCGAAAAAGCGACGAAGACAGCTGGTGAATACGCGCCGCTCCGAAAACGCGCGAAAGCGAGTCTCGACAATTTAAGAGCGTTGGTCGAGAAAGCTCAAGCAAGTGGAGTGGAGACATCGCGCGAAAACGTCACCGTGGTCACGGCCGAGCAATTCATGACGTTTGCTGATTGGGATCATTCGCATCCCAACGAATTGGAAGCCCTGTGTGCAGAGTGGTGGAAACTGAAAGATCGCGCCGAATCATACGCTCGCGAGTTGCCGTTCCGCGAAATGCGGGAAATCCAAAACATTTGCGATGCCGCCAGCGTGGAATTACAAGCGGTGATCGACGATCCCACGTCCCGCCGCGCGGTACCCGAAATTGATCACAGCAATGCACATATCAAGAACGGGTACTTCCACGACGGCGACACGCCCTTGTTTCCTTCGGGATTCAGTTGGATGCCACGTGAACCGGACTTGGTGGCGGCTTACGGAAACATTCGCACTGCGGTGATTGCAACGCGTTCGAAAAAGACGCCTGATACGGTTGCCAGGGTTCAATCGGAGGATCGCGGGGACGATATCGATTCAATGGGCTACATCCACTTCATCCACAATGAAGTACCAGAATGGTACGCGAGCAAGAATGAGGGTATTGGATTTCCACAACAATGTTTCACAAAATACGACATCGATCATCCCGGCACACGCGTCTTTTGGCGCCAGCTTCTCGAAGACACCATTCCGCAAGTCGCCGGTACGAGTCGTCGTCGAGCCGGGTACATGCTGGCCAACGAGCCACATTGGTACACGGCGACCAAGCAATGGGACACTCAGCCGGTTTCGGAGTTTACCAAAGACAAGTTCCGGCATTGGTTGGCCTCACGCTACGGCAACAAGATCACAACCCTCAACGATTTATGGGGAACCGAATTCGGCTCGTTTCAGGATGTGACCATTGAAATCCCCATCGATCGTGAGTTGCGAGGCAAGCCGATTTGGTTTGACTGGTGCCGCTTCAATATGGATCGCGTGACGGAGTACTTTGGGTTTCTCGATCGTGAAGTCAAGAAGCATGATCCGGATGCAAAAGTGCATATCAAGATCATGCCCGAACACTGGGCGAACGACGATCGCAGTTCCGGAATCGATATGGAACAGCTGGTCCGCCTCCAGGACATCGTTGGTTGCGATGCGAAAGTCGGTAACCGATCCAGCGCTGCGGATTGGGAGCAGTGGCCCGAACGCTACGCGCTCAAGTGGGAAGAGCTCGTGCTGAGCTACGAGTTTTTCAAATCGATTGCTCCCGACAAGCTCATTTTCGACAGCGAATTCCACGGACTCACAACGGTTCATTGGCGTGATGAGAATCTCAGTCCCGAATACACCAACTGCTTGCTTTGGTTGGCCCATCTGCATGGGATGGGAATGAACCAGACCTGGTATTGGGGGCGGGAATCCGATGGCGCACCGAAAGCCAAGGCGGCGAGAGATTTTTATGGCTCCAATCTGACTCAGCCGCGCGTGATGAACCAGTTCGGTCGCACGATGAAGGATCTCAACGCGTTCGCTCCTGAAGTGATTGCCTTTGCCCGAGAGCCGAAGCACATCCGCTTGTTCTATTCAGAGACCGATGCGATCAACAATCGTCATCCATTGGCCGCGATCAAGCACACGTATCAAGAACTCTATCACTTGGGTCATCCGATCGGATTTGCGACGGGTCAAATGCTGGCAGATTCTGAAGGAACGTTGCCCGATGGCACGACTATCAAGTCCACGCTGGTTGTCGTCCACAACGCGACGCGAGTAACGAAACGGGAACTCGAAGGCCTGCAAAAGTACCTTGACCTGGGTGGGCAGCTGCTGCTGATTGGAGAGGGGAATCTCTCTCAAGACGAATACGGTCGTCCTCACATCGAATCGCTGAAGTCTGGCAAAGGCAGCGTGTCAATCGTGGCGGACCACGACACCCAGAAACTACTTTCAGTCGTCGATCTCTTTCTGACCGACGCTGGCCTGCAAAAATCGGTCATTGTTAAAGAACAAAATTCCAAAGGACAGACAGGTTGCCTCTGGCGGACGGTCTCGACGGAAGATGGACACCTGTTGCTGCTGATCAATATTGGAAACGGCACAGCCAAACTTGAAATCGCAGGTCAGCAATTGGTTTGCCGCGACCTGTTCACCGGCGCGCCACACCCATCAATATTTGATCTGGAAGCCCTCGGACTCAAGCTGCTACACATCGCGCCGAAGCAATCCAATCGGATTGAGAATTAGGACCCTAGAAAACTGCGTTCTCCTCATGCAACCTCGAAAAATCGTTTCCCTTTTGCCCAGTGCGACTGAGATCGTTTGTTCGTTGGGGCTGCGTGACCAGTTGGTCGGGGTGACTCACGAATGTGATTATCCCGATGGGGTGCAGTCGCTACCGACGGTCACCCGGACGCTGATTCCGCATGATGCCAGCAGTGGGGAGATCGATAGTCTGGTGCGAGAGCGGCTGAAGACGGAAAAGGCGTTGTACTCGCTGGACATGGAAACGCTCAAGCGACTGCAGCCGGACTTGATCGTCACGCAGGCGTTGTGCGATGTCTGTGCGGTTGCCGAACAGGAAGTGAATGAAGCGGCGTGTTCGCTGCCGGGATCGCCGCGGGTGATCAACCTGGAACCGACCTGTTTGCAGGAAGTATTCGATTGTATCGCCGCAGTCGGTGCGGCGGTCGGCGTGGACGACAAGGCTCGCCAGGTGATCGCCGGCTTGAAGGCTCGCGTGAATGCGGTGGTTCAGCGCGCTCAAGCGTTGACGGATCGCCCGCGAGTGATGTTGCTCGAATGGATCGATCCGCCGTTCAGTGCGGGACACTGGAGTCCGGAACTGGTCGAACTGGCCGGCGGACGGGAAGTCATCGGCGTCGCCGGCGAGCGTTCAACGACGGTGGCTTGGGAGCGAGTCGTTGAAGCGGATCCGGAGTTGTTGGTCATCGCATGTTGCGGTTTTACGCCCGAGCGCGCCCGGCAAGACTTGCCGATCCTCGAGTCCTATCCCGGTTGGTCGTCGCTGAGCTGCGTTCGTCGCAATCAGGTCAAAATCGTTGACGGTTCGGCCTACTTCAGCCGTCCCGGTCCGAGGTTGGTCGACAGTTTGGAAATCCTGGCAGACTTCATGGCCGACTGCCAAGTTCCGGCAGCGCGATCATCGCACCGGCTCCTCCGTGGGGCTTCGGAGCAACCTCCGCATTAGCCTCTGTCTAATGTTTGCAACGGCGTAGGGCTCGTCGCCTCGCCCACTACGGTAGTGGACGACGCGAGGAGTCCCGCCTATTGGCAGTCTCTGTCTAATGTTTGCAACGGCGGAGGGCTCGTCGCCTCGCCCACTACGGTAATGGACGACGCGAGGAGTCCCGCGTTTAATGGTCTTGTTTAATTGAAGGAAATACCGGGGGACTCGTCGCCTCGTCCACGACGTGGTGATTCGTTCGACGATTGTCAATGAAGCTCGCAGCGTCGAAATCCCGCTGGATTTCCTGGGCCCGGCAGAGTTCACGGCGAAGATCTATGCCGAGGACCCACAGGACAAAAAGCTCGTCACGATTGAAACGCGTCCAGTCACTTCGGACAGTTCGTTGACGGCCATGATGAGTTCCGGGAGCGGATGTGCGATCATGATTACGCCGCAATCGACCTCAACAGAGTGACCCCATTGAATCTCCGGGGTATCCGTACCGGCCGTGCTGCTCATGATTTGGGGTTCCTTCGCGGTTGAAGCGAAACAAAATGGTATGAGCCCCCGCTGAAATCGAAACATTGGGGATCCGGATCCAGGTTGCCATCGACTACATTGTTGTCGAGTTGGTGCGGCGCAAAGACGCGATCGATGCGATTTCGTCTTGGTTCGAGCATTTCGTGTATTCGGTAGGACAGACCGAATCGGATTCGCCGAGTTTCAAATTCGCTGACTCTAACGTTTTCTATGTTTGTTCGTGATGAAGCCCGGCGGGCTGGCACAATGCTTGCCGGTGGCGTCAGCCACCGGAATGGAAGGACCTCGATCATGGAGGCCTGAAAGGCCGGCACAATCGGTCTGATGAACCGCGTGTATTGCCAAAAGCTGGGGAATTGTGTCGGCCCGTTGGGCCTCAGAGACTCCTTGAAATCATCTCCGGTGGCTCACGCCCAATGCCACCTACTTTGTGGTCATTCGGGTGGTATATCATCGGGCTGCTGTTTTTTTCTTCGAAGTGACTTCTGGAATTTCGTTGTCTTTTGGCGCCGCGGGTGGGCTATGCGTGGGTAGCTGCGAGGCAATTTTCGATTGGGAAGTTTGCGGCCCGCTGCGCTCACCAAAGCGCCGTGATAAGCCAGCCTCCATTCCTCCAGGGTCGTAAGCTTTTCACGTAGCAGATGATGCTTGAACGTCGTCCAAACTCCCGTGAAGCTGAGCTCGCGAGGGTCAACTCGAATCAATTTCGCTGCTTGTTTGCGTAGCTGAGCGACAAGATTATAAGCGATGATCGATCCCATTAGCTCCTTCATCACCGTGTCGACACTCTTGGCGCGAATGTTTTCTGTGTCCATCGTCACTTTGACATCGCGGATATCGAACTCCACATCGTAGCGACGAACGTACAGGGCAGCGGCCGAGTGAGCGTCCGTCTCAAGGCTCGTCACGATCTCCAGCGTGTCTCCATTTTCAAGTTCAATTTGGTGGAGAAAGACTTCGATAGACGTGTCTTTACTAAGATCGAGATTGGTTCGGCGGTCCTTCGGTGTCGGCCGCCAAATCAAGTGAAACGTCTTGTACCCGTCCCCTTGGTCGACCAACGTAGCCGACTTGCGGTACGACCTGAATCGCTGTTTGGTCAGCCGCAGCACGAAGTCTTGATGATGTAATTGGCAGTGGTGGGCGACATTAAAAATCCCAAAACCGCTATCAGCCAGAACGATCGAGCGTTTCGGGAGTCGTTCAATAATCGGCTTGGCTTGCTCAAGTTCACTTTTGTTGTCCGCTCCGTACATCGGATCGACTTGCGGCAACAACGCGCACCCGGTCTGCATTTCATTTGCGACCAGCAATCTCGCAATAGGCCAAACCGTCTCTCCGTGTTGGTTGGACGCCGGCGGGAACGCTTTCTGAAGTGCTTCGGTCGGAGGAAGCGTGATCGTCGTCCCATCGATAATGAATACACGTCGATCGAGAAAGGCTTTGGGAGCGCGGGAAGCAAGGTGATCGCAGATTCGATGGGAAAACTCTTCCACGACAGCGAGCGGAATCCTTTTTCTGGCGGCGTTGTAGGCCGAATTGTTTTCGGAAAGGCGATTCTCTTGAACCCTTCGATTGTCAGGCAAAATATCCGTATGATTTTTGAGCAAATCTGCGACGGCATCGGTTAGTGAGATGCCTCCTTCGAGCCGTTGTAAAACGAGTAGCCAGAGGGTCGGGGCCTGCGTATAGACCATCCGCGCGTTGGCACAATCGTGATCTTCAAAGACCCGTTGTAGTTTGGGTAATTCAAGAAGCTCAGCCAGCAACGCTTTGGCTTTGCCAAAGCGAGACTCTTCATCGGCACCGAGTGTCGTCGGGTCGACCATGGCGATTCCCAGTCAGAAAGGCAGTAAGTGTAAACTTACCTGCCAGGCGCAAAAATCGTGCCAAAACCGGGTTTTTGGGACCGCGCCACCCGATAGGGTCCAGAATAGGTGGCATTGGGCTCACGCCACCGGCATCCACTCTGCCGGCCCTCCGGGCCTGAAGGACATCGCCTATCCGGCAAATTTCGGTACATAGAAAACGTTAGAGTCAGCAAGGTCGCAATTGCCGAGTTTCAGGAAACAGGGTTCAGCCATGGTAGCGAATTACAAGTTTAAACGAATCTGCTTGGCAGCTCTGGTTGCCGCAGTCCTCTTTTCTTCTTTGAGTTCTCCGGCCTGCGGCGAGAGCAAGCCTTTGCGAGTTTATCTTCTCGTGGGGCAGTCAAACATGGTCGGGACGGGCGCGATCTCGACGATCGATTTTATTGGCGAGGATCTGGCGTTGAAAGAACGTGCGTCGGGCACGGGCGGATTTGTGTACTACTATGGGAGTGCTAAATCCCACGCGCGGGCAGGACAGGCTTTTGCGGAAGCTTTGTTGAAACTAGAGTCTCCGTGAAGTGAACGTCGCCGCTGAATCCGGCGCGGGCCGGTTTGTGCTTCATCCTTGATAACTCACTACGCCACAGGTCACCATGCGATTCCCTAAAGCCCAATTGCTCATCGCTGCAACTTCGTTTGCGGTGGCCCTTTTTCTGTCTTTGGTTGGGCACGTCATCGCTGAAGACAAGCCCGCGGCTGCGTCCGCGCAGGCGGATCAAGTTGCCACGATCACCGGCCGGATCGTTGTGCCTTCTGAAATTCCGAATTGGTTTCGAGGTGGGCGGCTATCGTTCGACAAGGCCGTGGTGGTGATCGAAGGAATGTACCGAGGCCCACGCCTGGATCGCCCCGACAACTACGGTGAAATGTCGAAGGATGAGCGACAAGCGTGGATCGAAGCATTTCGAAAGACGGAGGCTTATCAACAGTACGAGAAAGAGAAGCGAGAGGCCTACGAGAACCGGCCGGTGTGGAAGTTTCCGGTCGCAGCAGATGGCAGTTTCGAAGTGAAGGGCCTGGAACTGGGGCGTTACAACGTGATTCCGTTGTTTCCGCATGCTGCCGCCAGCGGGAAAGAGCTTGCCGGGCAGTCTTGGGGCTCGGCGTTCAAACAGATCGTGTTGAGTGAAGAGCGACCGTCAATCGATGTCGGGAAAATGGAATTGCGGCTGAAGAACGTTGTGATGCCCGGAGACATGGCTCCCGCGTGGAATGCGAAAGGCTATGACGGCAACGAAATCAAGTCGTCGGAATTTCACGGCAAATACGTCATCCTCGACTTCTGGGCTACATGGTGCGGTCCATGTCTCGCTGAAATCCCAAACCTGACAAAAGTCGACGAGGAATTCCGAGACGATCCACTGGAAGTGATCGGGCTCAGCGTCGACGACACAATCGACTTACCAGCAACGTTTCTCGAGAAGCGACCGTCGACCTATCGACAGGTGTATCTGGGGCGGTGGCATGACACCGAAGCCACAACGCGTGAATTCGGAATTCAAAGTGTTCCATCGATCTGGCTGATCGGCCCCGATGGTCGAGTTGTGGCCCGCGATCTAGCCGGTGGTGAGATCGGCGAAGCGGTGCGAATGGCATTGGGGAAAAAGTAAGGGCGATCAGGTGAGTAACGGCACAAACATGCTCGATATCACCGGTCGTGCATTGGAACGAAACTAACAATAACCTGCATTTCAACTGTGAGAAAACGATGCTTCAACGAGTGATCTTTGGGTTCCTAAGCGTCGCTGTTGCGATTGGCACGGAATGCACCTGCCGCGCGCAGTCAGCTCCGCCCAGCATTCGGTCCAGCGGTGTGTCGCCGATGCCAGTGCTGGCGAGCGATCAAGCGGTCACATTCACCTCCGAGAAGGCTCCGAACACCGATTCTTTGGATGCACCGTACGACGGCAGTTGGGAGTCTTTGCAGCGGATGCCGGTGCCGGCCTGGTTCGATGACGGCAAGATCGGCATCTTTATCCACTGGGGGCCGTACAGTGTGATTGGCCACCGGAAAGGCGGCCGGGGATACGCCGAACATGTGCCGAAGATGATTTATGAAGATCCGGCGCATTACTACCCCTACATGAAGCAGCGGTGGGGCAGGACGCCACCGGAGTTCGGATACAAGGATATCATTCCAGAGTTCAAAGCAGAGAAGTGGAACCCAGACGAGTGGGCCAGTCTCTTTGCGAAGGTGGGTGCGAAATATGTCGTGCTCACCGCAGAGCATCATGACGGCTGGGCCAACTGGGATTCCGACCTGACGCCGTGGAATGCCGTGGACAGGGGGCCGAAGCGGGACTTGGTCGGTGAACTCGGCAAAGCGGTTCGCAAGCGAGGCCTCAAGTATGCTCCGTCATACCACCGCGAGCGTCACACGGGCTTCTTTGCCAAAGCGAAGTACGCCGTCCACAGCGAACCGCGCGACGATATCGCGGAAGAGATGCGACGAGTTCCCGAGGCGGCTTCGCTCTACGGGCCGTTTGATTACGACAAGGCCTTCGTCGATGACTACGTCGCAAGATGGAAAGAGATTCAGGACAAGTACCACCCGGACTTCCTGTGGGTCGATGACTTTCCCATCTACACACGTGACGGTAATCAGGTTCGCAAGGGAAAGATGAAGCCGGAGATCAAGTACTTCGACGATCGGGTTCGCGGCATGATCACTGACTTCATGAACGACGCCGCAGGCCGCGGTCAGGACGTGTACTGCAACAACAAGGGTGCCAATCGCAACTGGCCCGACGGTGTCGGCTGCCTGGAGAAGGACAACCTGAAGCTCAAGGTGATTGGCCCGAAGTGGCAGAGTTGCACCACGTTTGGGACGTCCTTCGGTTACCTGGAAGGCGACACCTACAAAACGGTTGAAAGCGTCTTGCATGAAATGATTGAGGTGGTCAGCCGCAACGGCAATTTCTTGATCAACATCGGCCCGAAGGCGGACGGCACCATTCCAAAGCCCCAGGTTGAACGACTTCATGCCATGGGCGACTGGCTCAAGATCAACGGCGATGCGATTTACGGCAGCCGCTACTGGAAAGTTTCCGAGCAGAAGGATCAACACCTGGTCTTCACCACGAATGGCAAAAAACTCTACGCGATCAAGCTCAGCAAACCCGAATCACCCTTCACCATTACCGGGACTGCGGGTTGGGGCGGCGATCAAGTGAAGGGCGTCCGGCTATTGGGATCGGATGCGGGGGTGGCGTGGGAAATGACCGCGCAGGGTGTACGGATTACGCCGCCTGCCGATCTGGGGCCCAGTCAATATGCCTGGTCGTTCGAGATTGCAACCACCGATGAGCAGCACCATCCCAATGTGATCGTGACCGATGCGGCGAGCGCACTGAAAGGAACAAAGGCGGTGGATCTCAATGGCAATGCCGACCGAGAGGAAAAGTGAAGCAGCAAAACAGTCACTCAACTCGCATGAGCCAAAGGGGGACTGCCTTGGCGACGGCATTACCCATCGCGGGTACTTTCAGGGGCTAGAAGACTTGCTTGGCTATGCCACCACCGCAATTTCTACCTTGCCTTCTTTTCGCTCGACGTGCATGCCGACATCGGTGGGGTGACGATGGAAGACGAGGTCGACGGTTGCGTCGGCCATGCGTAGCTTTTTGATCTTCACCCCGTCGAGATAGTCCGGGAGCTGCGGATTGTTAAACCGAATGCGAGGTGGCGACCAATTCTCCGGTCAAGTAGTGGACGACGCGTTCGGTGCCGCCGTAGGTCTTTGGAGGGACGGTTTCGATCAGCGGTGCGACTTGAGCAATCCTCATCAGTTGGGTTCTCCTTGCAATGCAAATCTATCGGTAGCGGAGGTCGTCCAGGCGTTCGGTGTGCGTCGTCGATAGAGACCAAAACGCGTGGCCAGTTCCGCCACTGGTCCACAGGTCGCCCGGGCTGACAGCAACCGGCGTGCCCATCGAGCATGTCCAAGGGGGCAAGCCTGTTCGGCGTCAAAAAGTCGCTCGCGCGGATGCCAGTTTGTCGTCTCGCCGATAGTGATGGCCGACCAGGATTTCATTGGCACAACGTTTGCGTGTCAGGCTCGGGCCGATGGAGCGAATCTATCCGTCTTGTTTGGCGGACGCGGTTCATCGAGAAAATGAGCACAGGAGTGCTACCATGAGACTTGAAAACAGTGCCACGTTGGTTGAAAAGCAGTCAGCAGAACCGACGTGGTCCGATGAACCTTGGAATCGCGTGAAGTCGGCGATCATCCAGCGGTGGCCGCATTTGGATTCACGCGACGTTGACGCTTTACCGCGAGATGTGATGGAGCTTGAGAAATTCCTCGTCGAGTACACCGAAACGCCAGAGGACGAGGTTCAAGCGGTCGTCCGTGAACACGCTCCCGCGCCTTCCATGTTGCAACGGGCAGGGCATTTTGGAGAACAGCTCAGTGGACGAGTGGCTCCACCGGTTCAGTCGGCCTTGGAACGAGTTCGCTACGAGGTGGATGAGCACCGTGGCACGACGATGGGGCTGGTTTTTGTGACCGGAATGGCTCTCGGCGTTCTTGCCACGGCCGCGTACTTCCGATCGCGACCGCCGGCTTCGACGTGGCAGTCGTATCTGCCCCGTCAGTACCGCGGCTAAATACTCTTTCGCCTTCTTCAGCTCATTGGGAATTCGTTCCATGGACGCCTCTGCCAGCGGTCATGTTTGCGACCAATGCATTTGGACTTGGAATTGACAAGCCAAGCATCCGCCAAGTCATTCATGACAGTCTGCCGTTGGTCCGCAATCCTGAATCACTTCGACGATGAGTTAACGACCGATTTATGCGACTGCCGCTGTGATGTCTGTGAGCCGGATTCCGATCAGAATTGCCTTTGATGGCATGTGATTTGCTCGGTCTGACTTGGAACTCAACTGAATCTGCGACACTCCAGCTCGAGCGATGGCTGGTAAACCAGCAGTCCCCCGGTAGGCGAGGTCTGCTGTGAAGGACAGTGCAGCTGTGAAGGACAGTGCAGGTTCGAATGCTGCGTCACAGCGGGTGGCGACTGGAAGGATTGCGTGGTGAAACTCGGATGTTGTCGCCGCATGCTTGGGTTCAAAAGGGCAACCACTGTCTCATTTCAAAAACGTCTGAATGGACACGCCAAAAGATTGCGACGATGACGCATTGATTGACGAAGCACGTCAAGGCAACGAGCTTGCGTTTCGACGTTTGGTCGAGTGCAATCAAGATAAATTGTTCGCTGCGATGATTCGAATGCTCGGCTGCCGCGAGGATGCGGAGGAAGCCGTTCAGGAAGCGTTTACCCGTGCGTTCTTGCGAATCGAAGACTTTAATCGTCAGAGCAAATTTTCGACCTGGCTTTACCGCATCGCCTTCAACAGCGCCATCTCCGAAGCGCGGAAGAAGCGACCGAGGGTCTCGCTGGACCAACAGTTCGACGATACGGGTAGCGAAACGATTGATGAGGACGCTCGACCTGTCGACGCATTGATGCTTCGGGACGAGCAAATCCAAGTCGTCCATCAGGCTCTCGACGCACTCTCGGAAGAACATCGCGCGATTCTGGTGCTGCGTGAACTGGACGACTTGGCCTACAAAGAGATCAGCGACATCCTTGGCATTTCGGTGGGCACCGTTCGTAGTCGCCTCAATCGTGCACGGGGCCGGCTTCGAGAAGTGATCGAAGCGATTCAAGCAAACGTCAGCGAACAAGGGGTATCCGATGAGAACAAGTGGGTTTGACAGTTTCGGTGCCGGCGACATTGGCGAAAGTCACGCGTAAATTACGGTTCGTTTGATCATTTCCTCGGCGGACAGCAGCGAACGGGCCGTTCGCAGGCTGATCGACCAGGCTAGTCGGCATGTCGCAGCTCCATTTTCGGGTAGTGGACGAGGCGACGAGTCCTTGCCGATAGGCCGACGACAGAGGACTCGTCGCCTCGTCCACTACCACCTACTCGAAATCCAAGGTGCGGCGGAGCACTCGTGCTTCAACGCTAAGACTCAATCCGGATGAAGAACTCCCGCAGTTTTACTGGGCTAACGATCGAGAATGATGCCCACCGATCGCAGCGTGAACCCACGGATGATAGGGTGCAAGAATCCGGGGGGGGCACGCTACTATCCGTGGGCTCAGCGAGCGTTTCATCACTCCGCAAGTTACAGCCGGATCCCTGTTTTGCGTGAAAAAATCGCACTCCGCACGTTTTTTTCGCCGTGTTAGAATACTCATCCTGCTGGAATTTCTCGTCTTTGCAGGGAAATGACCGTTCGGTCTATCTTCAAAGCCAGAGTTCCATCGGAGGACAAGTGTCTAATCTGTTTCGCCGCGCTTCTCGTCTATTGTCAGGTCAGGCAAATTCGAATCGGGACCGGGCTTCATTCAAACGGCGTCGGATCAGGCTATTGGAGTCACTGGAACAACGGGTCGTACTGGCGACGTTGGCTTGGTACCCACTTGATGAAGTCTCAGGCACGGTGGCGACGGATTCGTCAGGGAACGGTCACCACGGCACAGTCACCGGTGGTGCATGGGCCAGCGGTCAGCTCGACGGAGCGATCGAGTTCAATGCCGACGGCAACATTTCCGTGCCCTCCGCCGCGCTGGCTACCGTCGACCAAGAGATAACCATCGCACTTTGGACTTACGGTGGGGACACACAGCCGGTCAGCGACAGCATCTTGTACGGAGTCAATGCCGTAGGAGATCGAGTCTTCAATGTTCATCTGCCATTCACCAACGGCAGGGTCTACTGGGACGCAGGCCAGGACGCCGGATACGACAGGATCAACAAGGTTGCCGATCCGCTCGTTCATCGAGACTCCTGGCACCATTGGGCGTTTACCAAGAACGTGGCCACAGGCCGCATGAACATCTACCTTGATGGAGCACTGTGGCATAGCGGCACGGGCAAAACCAAGAGCATGGCCGGCGTCACCTCTTTTACGCTGGGTGCACAGACTAATGGTTCAGAAAGTTATGACGGTCTGTTGGATGACGTGCGCATTTATGACCATGAACTGACGTCCGCCGAAGTGTTGGGTCTGTTCACGAGTACCACGTCCCCGAATACCGAAGAAGTGTTGACGACCAATCGTCCGCTGGCGGTCAATGATGGCGGCACGGTAATCATCACAAAGGCAAACTTGGAAGCGACCGATGCTGAGCAGTCTCCGTCCGAGTTGACGTACACGGTGACTGGCATACCCGCCAATGGAACGTTGCATCGCTCAGGCACGGCGCTAGTTCAATACGATACCTTTACACAAGACGATCTTGATAACAACCGCGTGACGTACGGCCACAACAGCGGCCAAAGTACCACGGACAGTTTCACCTTTGTGGTCAACGATGGTTTTGGCACTGCGACCAGTGGTACGTTTAGTCTCGCCGTCGCCACCGTGGCGAACAGTCTGGCGGAATTGCGTGCTCTGGGTACGTCGGTCAATAACCGCTTGGTTGTGCTCAGTGTCACCGGAGGCGATCCGCACCCTGTGACCGGCGTCGTGACGCCTGGCGAGTATTGGATCAATGGAGACCACTACGCCGATCCCACCAATTCGGCTCCGGTGTTTATGGAACTCAGTGGAACCGGCAATACCTATGACTTGGCGGGTACGACGATCAAGCTCGACACTCGCAAGCTAGACGGCTTCGGGCGCGCTCTTGGTCACGACAGTGGTGTCGACGTTGTGCGAGTTTCCGGATCCGGCAACGTCGTCAAAAACCTTACGGTGATCGGTGAGGACATTGCGCTCGACACCGATCCCAATGCGCAACGCTATGCGGATTGGGCGACGCAATACATTGAATTGAGTGGCGACGACAACACGATCGACGGGGTCACCGTCGTGACTCGGGGATCCCGAACGGATACCTATGGACTCGGCGACGCCTTTGGCAAGGGTTCGTCCGGAGGTGTCCAGCCATTCATCGGCCATCGCAAAGCAAGCGCATTTCGAGTTGGCGAAGCAACCAATGCGGTGATCAACAACATGCACTTGGACGTGAACACGTTCGGCCACGGATTCTTTGTGCAGCTATCGACGAATACAACGTTGACCAATAGCACCATCACCGGCGAACTGTTTTCATCACAAGGTGTCCTTGATCGACCCGAGTACCAAGAGTACGGGCACACGTTTTGGGGCAGGCCGATTCCGGAAGACATTCTTATCTCAGGTAACGAAGGCGGCGTTCGGATGTACACCGGCGCGTCCGGTTTGACGGTCGACAATGTGGTGGTCACCAACATGCGGACTGGGTTTGCCGTGACGCTCGGTTCGGGGACGATCACGCTGAACAATGTCGAAGCTTACGGAACAGAAAACGCATTTAACTTCAAGTCGAATACCACCATCACAAACGCCAAGGGGAACGTCGTCAACGGGCCGTTGATCGTTGTTGATAAAGACAATTCGGCCAACTCATCGATCGATGTCGAACTGGTAGGCGCGGCGCCCATCAATCACGGCTCGGCGATCGCTTACGTCAGCGGGAACAACGTGGACGTCACTATCACCAGCGACCTGCCGGCGTCGTACTTCGGCGACGCACACGTGTTTCGCGCGTCGCAGTTCTACGCGGATAACTGGCGCGAGGATCCGAGCGTCGTCGACCTGGATTTGGCGGGCTACGATCACGTGAACTCGGTCATCACCAACAACACGAACATGACGCTGGTGCTGGGCGAGCAAGCAACTGGCAACACCGGCAGCTCTGTTGGTCCGGTTATCACCAACGGACGGGAAAACTACTACGATGGGATTTCGCTGGTTCCGACCGGCACGCGGACGATTGTTCAGCACGTTGCAGGCTTGGGCAACAACGGAACGGCTGCCGATGGTTCGCTGGAGACCAACGCGTCGATTGTTGCTGATGGCGGGACGCTGGAGCTACAGTCAGAGATCCGGATCACGGACGAGAAACTAACGATCACTGGTGATGGAGTTGACGGAAACGGGGCACTCTACACTGTGGGGGCGGTTGGCAGTGGGACTCGCTTCGGATCTTCCAACAGTGGCGACGAAAGCACGATTTTTCTAGACGGTGATGCGTCGATTGGCGTGGGTGTCGCCGGTAACCAATTGTTGGTCGGACGGATCCAGGGGGCCGGAGACCTCACCAAACTCGGTGCGGGCGAATTGGTCATGAGCAAGTCCAGCAACTACGACGGAAATCTGGTCGTCGCCGAAGGTCACCTCACGGGGCGATCCGGCATCGTCCGAAATGACCTTGCGGTCGCGGCGGGAGCCTCCATTTCGGCCATCAGCAACAGCGCTTTTAATACCCAAGGGGACGTCAATCTTGACGGCGTGCTGGATCTCAATGCCCGTGCCAGCACCTTCATCAGCAACCTGAGCGGCACGATCGGCGCGCTCCACGGCAGCGGCAGCATCACGTCCTCCAACAGCACAGCCGGTTCCGGCGGAGCACTGACCTTCTCCAGCGACACCGACGGATTCTTTGCCGGCACGATCGACGGCGAGGTCAGCCTGGTCAAGTCCGGCGCGGGTACACAGGCACTCGCCGGAACCATGACCCACACGCGTACGACGACCATCGATGGCGGAGTCTTGCAAGTTGACGGAACCCACACCGGCGGCCTTGACTACACCGTCAATGCCAATGGCACTCTTGGCGGCAACGGATCCATCGGCTCGTCGGTCACCGTGAACGCAGCGGGGCATCTTGCACCTGGCGCGAGCGCCGGAAGCCTTTCCGTAAACGCGGTGACGTTGTCATCAGACGCGTTCTTCGATGTGGAGCTTGCAGGGGCGACTGCAGGATCAGAATACGACCAATTGATCGCAAACTCAGCGACACTTGGCGGGACGCTGACTGTTTCATTGCTGCCGTCCGGTGAGACAATTTATCTCCCTTCGGCGACGGAAACGTTTACTGTTCTTGTCTCCGCCACAAGTTTGTCGGGAGCCTTTGAAAACGTGGCCAGTGGCCAGCGGCTTGAGACGATTGGCGGCGAAGGAACATTTCTCGTCACGTACAGTGGGACGAGCAACACTGTATTGCTTTCCGACTTTGATCGGCTTCCCTACGATTTTGGCGACGCACCCTCATCCTACGGAACGTTGGCCACTCACTCTGGTGCCCGGCATGGTGGCACAGGACCACGCTTGGGTGCTCTGCGTGACTTGGAATTGGACGGACAGCCAAGCGCGTTGGCAACTGGCGATGGCGATGACGAAGACGGTGTGTTGTTCGGCAGCATTGGAATCGGTAACCCGATGGCCGGTGTAAACATCGACCTTCAAAACGCCAGTCACGCGAAAGTGGATGCCTGGATCGATTTCGATGGAGACGGGATTTGGCAGGCAGATGAAAAGATCCTTGACGACAGGGCCGTGATTGCCGGACTACAAACACTCAACTATTCGTTGCCGGCAACTGCTCCGATGGGTCAAGCCATCGCTCGCGTACGGCTCAGTTTCGCCGGTGGACTACAGCCAACCGGTGCTGCCGCCGATGGCGAAGTCGAAGACTACGTGGTCACCATCGGCCAGGCCATCTCGCCTGAAGTGGAAAGTGTTGTGGTCAATCAAGGCCAATCGCAACGTTCACGGGTCACCGAAGTGTCCGTCCGTTTCAGCACGGAAGTCGTCGCATCAGTCGCAGCGTTTTCCGTTCGCAATCGCGAAACCAATCAGGAAGTCAACCTCGCGCTCAACTCGGAAATCGAAAATGGCAAAACGGTTGCCACACTCACCTTCCTTTCAGGACCAGGGGTTGTCGACGCGGCGAACGGTCGGCACTCACTTGATACAGGCAACTACGAACTGTTGATTACCGGATCGATGATCAGCGCCGGTGGCACGGCAATGAGTGGTGACTACACGTACGGTGACCAAGCGACGGACCTGTTTTTTCAACTTTTTGGTGACAGCGATGGAGACCGCGACGTGGACGGTCAAGACTACGGTCGATTCGGCTTGGCATTCTTGGCGGCCTTTTCAGATCCGAAATTCAACGATTCATTCGACTACGATCAAGACAACGACGTCGATGGGCAAGACTATGGGCGATTTGGACGGAGTTTCCTGAAACAACTCAGCTTCGGCCAATAGAACATCCCAGCCCACTCTGGCAATTCGAGGGATGGGCAGCCCTCCGGCTCAGCTTTTGGGCGATCAGGGCGGAGCCCTGTACGCAGACGCGCCTCAACGAAAGCGGCCGGTGGGAATCGGTCCTACTTAACTTGCATGTCGATGCGAATGACAGGCAGGGTGCCATCATTGCCGGCACGATGCCGCCATCGTGTTCTACCCGCCGGGGCGAAAACTCCGTTTTCCGTTGAACCAAGGCAGTCTTACGAAAGCAACTCCGGGAAATTGCCGGTGGCCCCGGCGAAGCCGTCGGTTTGCATCCCGAGCTGTTGGAGCATCGTCACGAAAACGCGCGTCAGTGGTTGATCCTCTTTCCTGATCGCTTTCGTGTAGGGTTCGGGGCCGCCTGTCCAGGCACCGCCGATCGGATTGGCGCCGGCGTAGTTCAGATACCTGCCATGCTTGAATCCCATGTTGTGACCGCCGGCCAGCACCAGCGGGAAGTTTCGGGACAGATGAAACGCGCTCGAGGAGGAACCGAACAGGAGCAACGAGTTGTCCAGCATTGATCCTGTCCCTGCCGGCTCCGGAGTTTCTTTGAGTCTCGTCGCAAAGCGAACAAACTCTTCGTTCAGGAAGCGACAGTCTTTTCCAAGGCGTTCCCAGCCACCGGGATTCTTTGTGTCGTGTGTCAGCTGGTGCGCGAGAGTCGTCCCCGCTGTGGCAATCAAAACACGCCTGCGCTAAAAGTGGTTTGATCGATTTCTCGTAGCGCTGCAGCCCGCTGCGGGGTGTCGCGTTGACTGAAATCGAAGTTCCTTCGGTGGCAACGTCAGCGATCTTGCCGCTTGCCTGTTCCTTGTTCTCCTCGACTCGCGCGTCGACGGAAGCCTGCATGGCAAGGCATAGAACCAACGGAACGACCACGCACGGACAGCGGAATCCCAGTGGGGACTTGGCAGAATGCTGCTTGATGAAACGTGGTGGGAACATTGTCGCGGGGGCGGGAGGGGCAGTGGCGGCCCGGGGATAGTCAGTACACCCGCACCAGGGGGCGGTTTACAGGCGAATCAGGGCCTCTATTGTTATGATCGGTTAGCCGTCACTTCAAACACAAACGCCCATCGCGAACCAATCGCGAGCGACACGGTTGTCCGTGATTTCGGTTGGTCCCGCTCTCGTTCAATTTTCTGAGATTTCAATGACCAGCGATAACTGCCGTTTCAGGGCTGCCTGCCTGCTGTTTGGCCTTGCTGCCATGATGTGTTGTGCCGGCAACGGATCGGCTGACCATCCGAACGTGATCTACATCAACACCGATGATTGGGGCATCGGCAAAGTCCCGCCGTATAAGCTGGACGACGCCAGCATGAAAATCATCAGGACTCCGAATCTGGACAAGCTGGCTGCGGGAGGAATGCGGTTCACAAGAGCCTATGCGGGCAACGCCGTTTGCGGTCCGTCGCGCTGTAGCCTGCTGACTGGAAAGCACGGAGGCCACGCCGCCTGGCGAGCCAACCACGGAGGAATTCCCATTGCCGAATGGCCGCCGACGTATCCGATGCTGGGAGAAGTCGCGCGACAGGCCGGCTACACCACAGCGGGGTTTGGCAAGTTGAGCATGGGCGGATCCCACAAACCGGAAACAATCACCCTGACTGGCTGGGATTATTGGCTGGGATACCTTGGGCATGTTGACTGTCGCAGCTTTTACAACACCCACATCTGGGAGAACGGCGTCAAAAAAGTGATTCCGGAAAACGAGCGGACGAAGATTGGCCAACATGTCCCTGTCCTCGGCGACCATGGCGTCTTCTCAGATGACCTGTACACCGACAAAATCATTGATTTCATGGCCGAAAACAAAGAGCGGCCCTTCTTTGTTTATTTCGCAAGCACCGTTCCGCACGGCGATGCTGCGGCGATTCCCTTTCACGGTCTGTGGACACCTTCGCTGGAAGGCTACGACAATCTCGGGCTGACAAAGCTGGAACAACTCTACGCAGCATTAATGACCCGACACGACCGCAACGTCGGTCGCATCGTCCAGGCACTTGAGGAGTTGGACCTCGATCAGAAAACGATCGTCATCTGGACGTCCGACAATGGCGACGAGGACAGCTACTACGAACGCACCGACACCTGGGACGGAAATGGCCCGTATCGTATGTATAAACGCTACCTTTACGAAGGCGGGATTCGAGTTCCCTTGATTGCGTACTGGCCTGGAACGATCCCCGCCGGTTCCACTACCGACCAATGGACAACTCAATACGACCTGATGCCAACTCTGGCCGAGGCTGGAGGTCTTCCGGCTTCTCCCGAAATGGATGGCATTTCCATTCTGCCGACGCTCAGGAATGAGCCGGAAAAACAGGCGGATCGAGAACACCTGTACTGGGAGTTCTATGAACGAGCGAAACAGCAAGCCGTGCACCTGGGAAAATGGAAGGGCTACCGCCTCAATGGACTCAGCGGAAACATCGAACTCTACGACCTATCCACTGATATCGCGGAGGAGCACGACGTCGCCGACAGCCATCCGGATGTTGTCAAACGCATTGCGCGGATCATGCGTGACGAGCATGAAACCCACCCCTTAAAGAAATGGCAACTCCCCGGTCTGGACCCGTAACTGTCTTGGTTCAGCGGAAAATGGAATTTGCAACCGAGTGAGTTGAATGGTCCTCGCCAGTGCTCGATCGCCCGGCCAAGCGTTGGATGTCTCTCACATCAGCCTGGCATTGCAAGCGATTGTAGCGTTGTTTGCTTGCGATCGAGTTCAGCGTCAAATATGATCCGACTGAGTCCGAAGAGACCTTGCCAAAGACCAGCTAAAGCGCGTTGAGCGAATACCGGCTTAATGGGAATCCGCATGGCATGGCAAGGCTAGCGATAAAGCCGGCATCACAGGAGAGAAGGAGTGACGAACCGACCTTGGCTTACCTTGATACTGGTTTTGACCTGCGGGTTTTCGGTGCCCGCAAGCACGCCTGCCACGGCGAACGACAATTCGGAGTCGACACTCGGTCTTGTTCCGCCAGATGGTGCGGTCATCTTGTTCGATGGCTCGAACTTTGATGCCTGGAAGCCGTTCTCGTGGCAGTGGATCAATCCGAGCGATGATCAGAAAGAAATTCAATGGAAGCTGGTCGATGGCGAGGCGATGCAGATCGCTTTTGAATTCAACGGAGCACGTCGAAAGCAGTTTCTGTGCACGAAGGAAAAATTCCGAGACTACCGCCTGCATCTGGAATTTCAGTTGCCTGACGACGGTGGCAATGGCAATAGCGGCATCTTTTTCGGGCCCTTGTACGAACTGCAGATTCTAGACTCCAGCCGAACGACAACAGCTGGCCTCGGTGACTGTGGTGCGATTTATCAACTCCGCGTACCAGATGCCAACGCCGGCCTCGGCCCGGGAGAGTGGCAAACGGTCGACTTGGAATATCAGGCAGCGGAGATTGGGCGAAACGGCTTCATGACCGAAAAGGGTGCTGCGCGTGTCACCGTGCGATTGAACGGCAAGTTGATCCACGACGACGTTCGCCTGTCACTTCGGCGAAATAAGTACGCCGCATTCCCGGAGCAGCCAGCCTCGCCAATCGTTTTACAGGAGCACGGGTCACCGGTGAAGTTTCGGAACATCTGGCTGGTTAGAAATTCAACTAGCAAAGAGACACGCACCGATTCAATGAAGTCAGCTGATTCCGTAGAGCCGCTTTCGGACAAGGTGATCAACATCAAGAACTTCGGCGCCGTCGGTGACGGCGTCGCGATGGAGACGAAAGCGATTCAGGATGCCATCGATGCCTGTCATGCTGGGGGCGGAGGGGTCGTTCGTGTACCTGCGGGAGATTTCCAGATCGGCACAATCGAGCTGAAAAGCAACGTCAGGCTTTCACTCGACCACGGCGCCAATCTGTTAGGTAGTACCAACAAAGCCGACTACAGGACCGAAGGCATCGATGAACCGAGAGAAGGCGGGCCGCATTGTCTGATTTATGCCAACGGAGCGGACAACGTCGCGATCGAAGGTTTAGGCGTCATCGATGGGAGAGGGACTCCTGAGCATTTCCCCAGAAACCGATCTGGTGGCAGGAACCAGGGTCTCCGCCCCCGTCTGCTGCGGATGGTCAACTGCGACGGACTGACGTTTTCCGGCGTCACCTGGAAGCGTCCCGCGTTCTGGGGCTTGCATCTGATCGACTGCAAGAACATCCATTTTAACGCGGTCACCATTCGGTTTCGCAACAACAACTTCAACAATGACGGACTGGATCTGGATGGTTGCGAAGATGTTCTCATTGAAAACTGCGACATTGACTCCGGCGATGACGCGATTTGCCTGAAGAGTTCGATGAACCCTTGTCGGAACGTCGTTGTGCGTGGATGCAAGGTGTCCAGCAACACCGCTGCATTGAAATTCGGAACGTCTTCCCGAGGCGGTTTTGTCGATGTGAAGGTGACCAACTGCTATTTCTACAACAGCCCGATGGGCGCCATCAAATTACAATTGGTCGACGGTGGGCGTTTGGAAAACGTCAGTCTCTCAAGAATCGTCATGGACAATGTCGGGTGCCCGATTTTTATTCGACTGGGAGATCGAGGAAAGACTTTTATCAGGGGTGACGCGGGAAAACCGCCGGTCGGAACGCTCCGTAACATCCGCATCAGCGATGTCACTGCAGAAGTCACCATCGAGGATCGGGAAGAAGCTACGCGAGCGGCTTACAAGAACATCACGGCTGAAGATTCCACAGAGGTTACTGATAGGGAGAAGTCGAAAGCCGGTCCCATCATGATCACCGGGATTCCCGGTCACTACGTCGAGAATGTCAGATTGGAGAACGTTAAAATCTCGTTTCCGGGACATGGATCAACGGAAGACGCAAGACGTGAGGTGCCGGAAGACATTGATCGCTATCCTGAGCAGTTTTTCTTCGGCGTTCTGCCATCGTGGGGAGCCTACATTCGGCATGCGAAGAACATCGAGTTCGTTAATGTGGAGTTGGAGACTCGGGCTGCGGATGCAAGGAAGGAGATTCACCTTGAAGATGTTGAAGGTTTCATCCAGCGAGGAGAATGACGGTTCCGCCGAGTGCGTTCGAGTCGAACCGCAAGAAGTTTGCGTCGCGATGGCTCTCAGCAAAGAATCAACCCCGACGATTTTCAGGAAACGTTATGAACCTAACGCCCATCATTGTCTCGTGCCTTGTTGCACTGGCCGCTCTGCCACTATCGGCCGAGGAACGGGACAGGCCGAATGTCATCTTGCTGATGAGCGACGACCAGGGATGGGGCGACGTTGGATTCAACGGCAACGATGGCATCAAGACACCCCATTTGGATGCGATGGCTGCCGAAGGTGTTCGGTTTGATCGCTTTCACTGACCAAAAAAGGCGTGGTATCGGCAGGGCCTTTCGCGGGGCACAAGCACACCCTGTACGAGGGCGGCCTGTTGGTTCCTGCTTGTGCGGTGTGGCCTGGAGTGATCCCGCCGGGAACGTCGACCAGTGTTCGTTGTTCGACTGTCGATTACTTTCCGACGATCGATCGACAGTGAATGCCAACTCAGTCGCGACGGTGCTGACTATCGATACTGAAGGCATGCAAAGCCGATACGGATCGGATTGAGAAGCGGGTCTACGACGCTGCATCCGCGTCCTTGATCCGTTGGATCAGATCGGTGACGGCGGCTTTGGAGCGGCTGTAGGAAACGATTCGTACGTCGAGACCTCGGTCGGCGTAGATCTTGAAAGCTCTTTCAATCGCGGCGGTGATCCAGGCATCGTCATTTCCGAAGACGCCGCCACCGAGCAAGGTGAGGAAAACTGTGTTGGCACCCGTATCGGCCGCATTGATCACCGCCGCGGCAAAGGTCGCTTCGTACGCGGCATCCAGAACCAATCGGGCGAAGTCTGCCCATTGCGTTTTAGGCTGACTGCCATAGGCAACGGGCAGCGCGGAGCAATAGGCCTGGCTGACGTTGTGGCGAGCACCGGCGAGCGTGACGCCCGCTTGCCATTGAAGGCCGATCCGCAACTCGCCACGCAGCCGATCCTGGTTGTCCTCAGTCATCGACTGAAGCTTCGTCGAAATCTCGTCGAGTCCAGCATCGGTTGGAAACAGATAACCGTTCCGCATGGTCCACAGACGCTCATCGGTGTTGCCGAGTTCGCGGCCGAGGTCAGCGGAGCAGTCGATTTGCTTGTCGGCGGTTTGCCCGAACTGTCCATCGACGTCGGCAAAGTAATTGCGGTAGATGGTGCCGGCTCCGCAGGCGATCGCGCAAGCCGGCCCTTGCGTGTGGTCGTTTTCGTAAATACCGACGCCTCTTTCAGGCGTGACATGGGGGCTGGTCATTTCCAACAGATTGAACTGCGAGGCGACCTGAAACAGCGCATCCGCATTGGCCGGGTCGGCGTGCATTTCGCGAACATCGCCGACGACTTCGCCGAGGGTGGATCGTTTCGGTTTGAGTTCGAGCGTAGCGACCGAACGTCGAAGTTCTGACAGTTGGGGTGTTTCCAGTCGTCCGAACGCGATCCGCTTGCCGCTAGGGCAAACGATGTCTGACCCTTCGACCCGCAGTTTGTGGCGGATCTGTTCAGGCGATTGCTCGTCAATTCCCGTCAGTCGATCGAACCACGTCATTGTTGCTCTCTCGTGCGCCGTAGAATGTTTCTCTGCCGTTTCCGCATCAGTTTAATGATTCCTCGAAGGGCACAGTTTGAACCGACCCACACCATTCGTGTTCCTTCCCCGTTCAACGTCTTGCCTGCGGACCTGGCACCTACGCCGGATCGCCGAGCACCTTCCCGGTTCGGTCGTCGACTCTGTGTAAACGAGTGACGTTGCCGGGCGCACCATCGCCGGGTTTCAGTGAGACCAGCCAATAAGGATCGTCGGGCACATTCGCGGCGACCATCGCCCGCAGGATTTCCGGATCTCGGACGCCATTCTGGCTGTACAGCTTGGCGTGGAATTCTTTTTCACGGCGAATCCTTTCGGTGTCGAAGAAGACCGCGGAACACTTGGTGCCAGCCGGGATGTCGCCAAGATGTTCGATGACAATCATGATCGCCGCTTTTTGATCCATCTCTCGGTTTGTCAACTCTTTCTCCTCGCCGATGCTACTCGTATCACTTTTCTCGCTGACTCGGTTGCCAGGTCTTTCGCATCGGCTTGCATCGATCGCCGCATCCGATAATTCGTCAATTGGACTCCGTGGCACTCAACCGTTTGTTCCCGCACGACGCTAAATCCCATCCGTTCGAAGAATGGTCTCGCGGTGATGCTGGCTTCGGTCGTGATTTCATCGATCGAGTGGTCTGCGGCGTCGCTCAGAAGTCGTTCGACGAGCCGGCGAGCGATGCCACGGCCCTGATGGTCGGCCGACACGAACAAGCGGTCGAGGTGTCCGGCGCGAGTCATGTCGGTGAAGCCAACGATGCGGTCACCTTCAACCGCGACATACGCCAACCGATCGTCAAAGCGACAGCGCCAGGCTTCCAGATCGATCGTCCGTGGCGCCCAGGCATCGATTTGTGCTCGCGTGTAGTCGCGAGAGTTGACGCGGTGAACGCAATCACGGAACAAGGCCAAACACGCCTCCGCGTCTTCCGCTCGAAACGGTCTCAGTTTTGGCGTTGTGGCTGAAGGCATTCACTCGACCCAATACGTCAGATGGTCCAAGGCGTTGCAGCAGTTTACCACGTCGGGCTAGTCGACACTGGCGGCGGCGTGTAGTTCCGCAGCTTTCGGATTGATGGCTTTGAGAACGTCGGTCCACTCGGTGCGGTGCCGCTCCAGCGGGTCAAGAAAACCGTTCTCGTTGCGGGGTGAGTCGCCTCGTTCAGCCTCGTCCCACTGTTCCATGTAGCCGCAGTGATGCCAGCCGATGTAGTAGGGCGTCGCCATCATGCCCCGGAGCATCTCTTCGTAGAGACGCGCGACGTCTTCGATCGTTTTCGCACCGGTGCGGAATCCCTTCACGCCCCACTCTTGCTGGTTCGGTCCGGCCAGACCAAAGCAACCGTCTCCGTTGAAGATCGGTTTCCCGGTTGCTTCATAGATCATGTCGCACAGCCTCTTGTCATTTTCCCACGGGCCGTATGCCTGTACGCAGACGACGTCGACATGCTTCTTGACCGCCGGCAGGATGAAATCGTAGTACCACATCACCATGTTCTTGTCGCCGAGAATCAGGTGGTTCGGGTCGTGTTTGCGAATCAGTCGGTCGTGCAGTCCGTACCACTGCTCCGCAATGATGGGCATGAACGTCAGCATGTCCTCTTTCGCAGACGCAACGTCGGTGGCGTTTGACCAATCCATTTGTCGAGCCATTTCCTTCCATGAAATACCGTAGGTCGGGCTGATCGGCATGCCCCACACCTTGGCGGCAGCTTTCGCGCTCGGGTAACGCTGCTTCAGGTGTTCCAGCCACCGCAGCTTTCCTGGTGACGATTCACCGAGTGGCAGGATCGCATTGATCCAGGGATAAATCATCGTCGTATCGTTCCGCTGCATCTGGTCGGCGCGACCCATCACCCAACTGGGCACATCGGTGTAGAGATAGCCGATCAAATTGCGTTGATCCCTGTGCAGTTCGGTGACTTGGCGCACGCGCGCTGCGACATGGTTCTCGAAGTCCACCGAAAAAACATCCGGCCTTGGCCCGCGACCGTGCCTCTCCTGCCAGCCGGCCAACGGCGCGGTGTCGAGCGAGGCGATGTAGTAGATCTGTTCCTGGTAGAGCTTCGGGTCAATGGCAGGGTGGGTGTGCTTGCCGAAGGTGTTGAAACCAAGTTCTTGAGTGGTCTTCACTTGAGCGTCGATCCATTTCTTGGCTGCCTCACCGCTGGTGTTGAAATGACCACCCGCATCGACCATGTCGCTGCCGTACCTCTTCAGCGTCGCCGCTTTGTTGTACGGAGCAAGCCACAGATGCGGCTCGATGTGGTTCACGCCAATGCTGACAAACTTCTCGCCCTCGGCGTTGATGAACCACCAAACACCGTCGATCTGTTTAACGTGGATGAACCCCGTTGCGTCTTCGGCGTCTGCTGCTCTACAGACGCCTGCGGCAAGGAGTGTTGTCACGGCAATCAACAGGCTGATTCGTAACGTGTGCATTTGATGCTTCTTGTTTTTTAAAGATACTTGTGAGCCGACGGCGCTAGCCGCGGGCCTTTCCGTTCCACCACTAAAGCTGTATGGCCCGAGGCTAGCGCCTTCGGCTCACACGAACATCGACAGGCGGTGGCAACAGAATCAACGTCTACGGCGAACGCTGTGTTCCTTCCACTTTTCGAACAACTCGGTGTTCAACTTTTCCAACGCTTCCGGCGATGCTGGTTTCGTGGCGTGTTCATAGATCGAACCGTTCAGATCCGTCACCACTTCGATCAACTTCTCACGAGGCTCGCCGTCGAGAGAGTAGAAGCCGTTTTGGTTGTTCTTTGCCAGCGTGTTGCCGCCCTGGTCGTACATGCAGGCGCAATACGTGACTCCCAAGACACCGGGGTCCTTGAAATGTCGCATCAGATTTGCGCGATAAACCTCTCCACGCGCGTCGTGTGAAACCAGGCCCGCGTGCAGGCTTCCGGTCCCGCCCGGGTAATGAAACCCGAAATACTCATCGGAAAAGATGATGGGCAGATCGGTCGCATCCGCGATGTCGCTGACCGAAATGTACTCGTTGACGTGCTGCGGCGCGAGCATGTCCACGTACGGTGCCGCTTTCTTCCATGAATCCACCGACAGAGCCCATTCTTTGATGAACGAACCGAGGATCAAGTGGTTGTCGTCCCATCGTCGAATGGCGTCGTGGCCCAGTTTGTACAGGGACACGCACATGTGCGACACGATCGCTTCAAAGTCGGCGAGCTTGTCTTTGTCGAGTGATTGTCCGACGCGGGGATAGTTGCGGCGTTCGTATTCCTTTTCATACGTCAGCTCAAAGCTCGACTTCAGTTCCGACATGTCGTGGAGCGATGTGCCGTAGACCGCGTTGAACTTCGCCACGTCATTGTCGTAACGCTGGATCAGCAAGTCCGACAACACCTCTCGGCCGGGACTTCCCGGCGGTAGCGAAAAGTGATGATTGACCCACTGATCGGATTGGTTGAAGGCTCCAAAGCCGTAGTAGTATCCCATGCAAAGCGGATCGTCTTTATAGCGGGGGCAGATCTGTGCCGCTCGCGATCGGATCAGCTGCTCATAGTCGGGATGGAAGATATCCGGCAGTGTTTCGCCGTCGACAAATTCCCACGGATGCTTCAGCAAGATCACACCGACCGCAAAGGGGAAGTTGGCTTCGCGGAACAGTTTTTCGGCCTTGGGAACATCGACGAATCCGTTCAAGTTGCGTTCCGGGCTCGTTGCGCTACCGAGTGCACAGTTGAAGCCCATCGCTCGGGCTTTCTCGAACGAACCTTTCAGCCACGCATCCGCATCGCCGCCGTACACGTTTTGGCAGGCGACGTCGCTTTCACCCGAAAGCATGTGGCTGAGCGAAACGGCAAAGAATGCATTTCCGTCCGGAGTGATGAACCAGTGACGTCCGTCGATTTCTTCGACATGAAAAAAACCGGTCGCTTCGCCTTTGATGGCCGTCGTGCCGCCATATTGATCCAGCTCGGCAGCGGACGCCATGAATACCCATGGTGGTGACGCGATGCCGATCAGCAGTGCACAGATGGCTGAAAAACGAAAAGACTGCATGAAAAATCTCCGGGGAAGTAGGGTCGGCTTCCAGTTTGTCGCTTTTGGCATGACAGGCTGATAACCGATCGACCTGTCTCAAGGCCTGTGAAGGAGATGTCGTCAGCGGCCAAAATGTAAACCTGAATGCGTCAAATTTCCGGCAGCCCGCTCAAGCGTTCCGTATGTCGCCACCTAAGCGTGTCGGTCGCTGTAGACCGAGTACGACGAGCGTCACTCGATGCTGTTGAGGTATTTTCGGCAGTCGGAAATGCCAAGGTGGGGGAAGCCGCGGAGCTTTGGGCGTAACTGAAGGTGTGGCAGCGAAGCACGGTGGTCAGCAGTACTGCTGTTCGGAACATGTGCGGCATGAGTCAATCGTCTTGGACGAACAAGAGTCGGTGGGATGTGCTGGTCAAAAGCGGGGGCAGTCTACGGAACTCGTTCACTTTGTGGGTTCAAAGATGATGCGACGGTATCCGGAAAGGTTGTGGGTGCCGTCGTCTGTGACCTCGCAAATGACATGGAATGTCTTTCCCGCGGAATCGGACGGAACGTCAACGGTGGCGACGGCCGAATTGCTATTGGAAATCTCGACATCCTGTTTCAATGTGCCGGCTGCCGACAGCATCCACCAGCGAAACGTGAGATGATCGCCGTCGGGGTCGGACGAATTTGACGCGTCGAGTGTGACCTTAGAACCCTGCTTGGGTTTCCTGGTCAGAACGTCGATCGTCGCGTCCTCACCAATGGCGACAACAGGATTTCGGTTTCCGAATCCCTGTTTGGCCCAATCCATTCGGGCGGCAAAGTTATTAAAGGTAGCCGGATAGAAGTGATTCTCTAAAGAGTTGCAGGCGGTCTTGCTTTCACCGGTGTGATTGGTGAAGCAGCGGGTTTCGCCGTCTTCGCTTACGCCCCACGCGGCATAGCCTCCCCAGCCACCGTGCGTTGGAACATTCGGGTCGTTCAATCCATTTGGCATCAGATGCAGAAAGGCGGGCGTGTCACCTTCGACGCCATATTTGTACTTCGGATAAACCTTGCCAAGGCTGCCATGCCCCTGAATGTGAGTTTCATATTCTGGCCAATTCTTTTTGCCGGTGCCGTTCTGGAACTTCCAAGCGCATTCGTCCCAGATGAAGAACAAGTCCTTCTCGAACTCGCGTCGTAACCACTGGTGCGAACTGTCCGCGAACGGAGTTCTTTGATCACGGTCTTGATCCGTGATCGTGTACACGCGGAGTTTATTCAGGAACTTCTTCAATTCCACCGCACTGCGATCTTGCTGAACTCGCCAAACCGCTTGTGCCAGCGTGTTGCCGCCGCCCCAGACCGTGATCCACAACGGCCGGTCGTCTTCTTCGTCAGCCAGCCGGATGATCAAGTCGCTGCCCGGCGAATCGTTTCCTTTGCCCACATGTTCGGCACCGCGTTTGTTGCTGCCGTACACAATGCGATCGCGCAAGTATTCGGGGCTTGGCCAGTAACCAATCTGCTGGCGTGATTCATCGCGTGAGTGTGCCGTTTGGTCGGACCGTTTCTGTAGATTGGGAAGATCTTTTTCGTAAGCGTTGACCGCATCGTGGATCAATCCCATGAAATCATCGCGAGTCTTATCCAGGCTCCAGCCTGTCGTGAAAACAAGTCCCTCGATCTCCAGCAAATCTGCGTGAACCATCAATCGCACCAAAGACTCGCTGTCATCGGTCTCCCATGTTGAAACATCGGTCAGCACAACCATGCGGGGTTTGAGTTCAGCCGCGATCGAAGGCACGGCAAGAGCAGCTGAAAAAATGACCGTGGATGCCAGGGATAGCCAAAGCTTACTCATTTCGGTTGTTTCTAAGGGTGGGCCAGTTGGGAGTCTTCGTTCGACGGTGGACGTCTGCGTCGATGTACGGCAGCTTTGTCCATCTTACCAGACGAAGCAGTGATGGTTTCTGGCATCCATCATTCTGCCATCCCATTGTTCTGCCATCCCCGTCTCGTCAGCGCCACAATCTGGCGACGGCGGCGACGCATCACAAGGTAGTTGTTGATCGCTCGTTGCTTACGCTAAGCGTTGCGGCTTGTCACTCGAAAGAAGACATCACCGCTGGTTTTTAACTCGATGCAATCGTCGCAGTGGGGGGGCTGACGCAAAGCGGGGTTTACCGCTTTTCCACTTTCACGAAATAGGCTCCACGAACCGTGCCGTCATCGTCACTGAGCCAGCTTTGCAAGATGGCCGGGCCGGCGGGAAGCTCCGTTTCGAACGTGACCGACCTGTCGTGTTCACGGAGCTGTTTCTCAAGCTTCTGAACACCGATGCGCAGCACCGCATGGGTTGCCCCCATCGACGCGGGCGCATCGTCGGGGAATCGGGTGAGTCGAATGGTGTAGCGACCGGGCTGCGTGACATTCACGGCCCAAAAACCATTGATCGCGAGTCTGTCGTCGGACAGTTGCTCTTGCTTCCAAATCACGTTGCCTTTGGTCGGATGCCAATCGCGCACTGTCAGCAATGTCGGGTTCTCGCGTTGATCGCCAAGCTGGAAACGCACATACGGGGCGTCATCACGAAAGACGTCCGCAAAATGTCGGCGGTAGCTGGACTTGAGTTTCTGTACGACCTCGGGGTGCTGCTGCGCGAGGTCATTCGTTTGACTGGGGTCTTCGCCAATGTTGTAAAGTTCGCCGTCAACCAACCGCCACCTTTCGGTAAGCACACCGTAGTGCGGAGTACGCCATGGGTTGTCGCCATTACCATCAAGAAGAAGCTTTGGTTGGTCAGGCTGCCGCTGGACGAAAAGCGTGCGAGATGGCCAGTCGTCGGTCGCACCGTCGAATAAGGGTTTCAGGCTCTGCCCGTCGAACGGATTACCGTCGGGGGATTTCAACCCGCACAGCTCAATCAGAGTGGGAAACCAGTCTCGGCACGATGTCAATGGTTGAACCCGTTGTCCCGCATCGAGCTGACCCGGCCAACGCACGAAGCACGCAACTCGATGCCCGCCTTCGTAGACAGAACCCTTCTTCCCTCGCATGCCCGCATTGAAGCCGTTATCTGGATTGCGACCGTTGGAACCCTCGGAAGTACCGTTGTCGCCCATGAAAATGACAATCGTGTTTTCGGCGAGATTGTGCTGCTGAAGGGTATCGAGCAAGCGGCCAAGGTTCTCGTCAAAGTTGATGATCTGGCCGAAGAACTTGGATCGGTTTTCCGAATGACCCTGGGCTCTGAACGGAGCTGAATAGCTTTCCGCAACCGTATGCGGCCCGTGCATGGCGTTGAGCGGCAAATACGCGAAAAACGGTTGTTCCGATTTCTGCGTGACAAACCGCTGGCACTCCGCGAAGAACACGTCGGTGCAATACCCGTCGATCTTTTCGGCGACACCGTTGCGATAGTACGTGTCGTCGAAATAGTCGTTTCCGATCGGGTTTCCGATTTCGTCGATGCCGCCTGCGAGGTGACGAACGACGTCTTGAAATCCACGGAAGCGCGGCGCGTACGGCCAGGTGTCTCCCAGGTGCCATTTTCCAAACATGCCGGTTCGGTAACCCGAATCGGAGAAGGCATCCGCCATCGTGACTTCATCGGGCGCAAGTAATTGTCTCCCTTGGGTCACATCCCAAGCTCCCACGCGCGTTGAATAACGCCCGGTCATCAAGGCGGCGCGTGTCGGCGTGCAAACCGGATCGACATGGTAGTTTTCCAAGCTGACGCCTTCGGCGCAAAGCCGATCCAGGTTGGGTGTCTTCAGCCACGGGTTTCCGTGACAGGACATATCGCCGTAGCCTTGGTCATCCGTAACGATCAAAATGACATTCGGCTTCACGCTTGGATCACTTTGTGGTTCGTCCGCTTCGGATCTTGCCGATACTGGAACAGCGAGAAGCATCAGCATCCAGATTCGTGCAAGCCGGTAGAAACGTAAATCTGCAATCATTGAGTTTCTTTGGTACGTGGATTGCGAATGGGTCGCCAATTTCGCTATGGCCGCATCCACGAATCGAGTGGGATCGCAACATCAGTGCCCACCAAGCGATGTCACTGTGTTCATTTTAATCGCGTGATCGAATAGGGCGGTAGCGTCAGAGGATGAGAGGATTCCAGTTTAACGCGATCGCACCGATCCGTGTCCTGCATCGCGTCGGCCAGGAGCATGTCGGTGCGGATGTTTTGCCAGTCGACGATTCCTACGCCGGATTCGGCTACCGGTCGATCAAAGACGGAGGGTAAGAAAATTAGGGAGGTAAGAAAATTGCCGACGAGCAAGGATGGCAGCCCGAGTTGATTTTCGTACCCCTGATCTCGTCTTGCCTTTTCCAAGGGGTGGCAAAACAATAGGGGCAAAACAATTCCAGGTTGTAATCGTCTTGCCCCGCATCGTTTTGCCCTCTTCTTGTTCTCGGTTTTCACTCCACCGGACGAACCGATGCCCGGAATTAAAAATAGCGTGTGACGCTAGCTTCATCGACCGGTGTGTCGCAGTAGTCGCCAGGCCGTGTGGCGGCTGCGGACAACAAGGACACGGCTTCGCGTCGTCACATCTGGAAAGTAGTCGCTGGTGGCTCGCGATGCTATTTCGCCAACAGGCACATCATTGGTTTGTCGTCACAAGTGATGGGCTTGCCGCGTGAACGTGCCAGCGGTGCTAAGCATCTTGATTTGTCGAGCAGTCGGGTCTTGGGCAAAATCGTGAACTGATCTGGGTTTGCTTCGGTCAGTAAACTAAATCCGACCTTGTTAGGATTGTTCCCTAAGGCGGCGCCACCTCACGACTGCTCGGTTGTCTTTCATCCCCTGGTTCCATTATCCGAGTGGAAGATGACGATGGTGTTTTCCAGTTCGTTCACCTCCGGGAGCGTTTGGCCTTCTTTCGCGAGATCGCGTCGCGGTGTTGGCACGCCTTTTGCCTTGTGAAGTGTCCGTGGCGTGCGGTGTGCGGTGTGGCACACACTCAAGACGTGATCGGCCGAGCGAGAAAAATACCTGGTTTCCCGACGGAAGTCTGCCCGCTACCATCCAGTTGACATCCTTCAACCGAGGGTGAGGGGAGATGTTTGTCGGCCGTCGGCAATTGTTTTTCCACGTTTACCAAATGGAAACGCACTCTCAAGCCCCGCACTTGCTTCAGGACCTGCAGCCTACCATGAAACGATTTCAAAAGATCCTGGTCGCCACCGACACACGTTTGGACAGCCACCCGATTGTGGACGAAGCAGCTGACATCGCTGTCCATAACGGCGCCACCTTAAAGGTTGTGGACGTCGTGCCAGATTTCCCGTGGATGGTGCGGTTGACGATGAAGGATCACCAGCATGTGCGCGAGCTGATGCGTGACGAGAAGCAAGAGAAGCTCGACGAATTGGCTGCTCGCATCCGCAAGCAAGGCGTCACGGTGGAAACGCAAGTGCTGATGGGGCAGACGTCCGTGGAAATCATTCGCGAAGTGTTGCGCGGCGGCTATGACTTGGTGCTTCGCGTGCACAAGGGCAAGGACAGCCGCCGCCAAGGGTTCTTCGGCAACACCGGGATGCGATTGCTGCGTCAATGCCCGTGCGCCGTCTGGCTGGTGACGGCAGAAAAAACGCAATTCCAACACGTGCTCGGCTGTGTCGACACGTCATCGGAAGACGACACGGATTCAGAACTCAATGACAACGTGTTCGATTTGGCGGAGTCAATCAGCCAATATCATGGCGGTGTTTTTTCGATCCTGCACACCTGGTCCGTTTGGAATGCACAGTTTCTTCGTCGGCGGATGAGCGAAGAAGAATTTGATGCGATCGTGCAGCGGAGTCACGATCAAGTCAAGTCACGCTTCGATCGCTTCCTCGGGCAGCATGGAAGCAGTTGGAACGCCGAGAATGTCCATTTGATCGAAGGCGAGCCCGCGTCGGCCATTCCGTCGTATGCTCGCGACACACAGGTGGATCTGGTTGTCATGGGGACCATTGCTCGGAGCGGGATCTCAGGCATGGTGATGGGCAACACGGCCGAGCAAATCCTCAGTAGCATTGAATGTTCGGTGCTGGCACTCAAACCATCGAACTTCGTCAGCCCGATTCAACTGGAGCAGTGAGTTGCCGTGGCATGCGCACTCCCGTTTGCAGGTGCCCGGCACGGGTTTTGCCCCACTTGTTTTCGGTTCGGCGATCACTTGAAGGATGCGTGTTTTTTAGCTGGGGATCTGAATGGAAACGTTGATCGAAAGGCTGTGGCACCATACTTCCAGGGATGATGTCGTCCAATTGCTGACGACTGATTCACGCAACGGCTTGGATCGGTTTGAGATTGATCGGAGGCAGCAGCATTTCGGCGCCAACGCGATTCCCCTGCGCCGCGGTCCGGGTCCGTTGATTCGTTTCCTGATGCAGTTTCATCAGCCTCTGCTGTACATCCTGTTGTCTGCCGCGGCGATCACTGCATTCTTGGACGAGTGGGTGGATGCGTCGGTCATTTTTGGTGTCGTGCTTGTCAATGCCGTGATCGGTTACCTGCAGGAATCGAAGGCTGCCAAGGCCTTGGAAGCGCTGGCCAAGACGACACTCACCGAAGCACGAGTGGTGCGGGCCGGCGAGACCCGCGATGTGCCTTCGACGGAATTGGTCCCGGGCGACATCGTGTTGCTGCAGTCGGGCGATAAGGTTCCGGCGGACTTGCGTTTATTGAAGTCTCGTGACTTGCAAATCGACGAGTCGGCGCTGACGGGCGAGTCGGTGCCGGTGGCCAAGAACGCCGGTGAGTTACCGTTGGATACGGCCCTCGCCGAACGCTGCAACATGGGGTATGCATCGACGCTGGTGACGTACGGCCAGGGACGTGGCGTTGTCGTCGCGATTGGAGCGAAGACCGAAGTCGGACGCATTTCCGAGCTGATGACGCTGGCCGATGTGCTGGAAACGCCATTGACGCGCAAGATTGCCAAGTTCAGTCGCGTGTTGCTGATCGTGATCCTGATGTTAGCGGCCGTCACGTTCGCCGTGGGGGTGTGGCGCGGCCAGGCGATGTTTGAGATGTTCATGGCGGCGGTTGCGCTGGCGGTGGGAGCCATTCCGGAAGGCTTGCCGGCGGCCGTGACGATCACCTTGGCGATCGGCGTCGCCCGCATGGCCCGCCGACGCGCGATCATTCGCAAGCTTCCGGCGGTGGAAACTCTTGGTGGCACAACGGTCATCTGCTCCGATAAGACCGGCACGCTGACCGTGAATCAAATGACAGTGCGTCGATTCTGGGCAGGCGGTCAATCATACGACGTGTCCGGGACAGGGTACGAGCCGCGCGGCGAGATCGAATCCGACGGACCAGATGACTCGACGCTGGCGGAAAACGCCGCGGCAAACCAGTGTCTGCTGGCCGGGCTGTTGTGCAACGACTCGGCGTTGGAACAGGCGGAGTCTCGCTGGGAAGTGCGGGGCGATCCGACCGAGGGAGCTTTGATCGCGTTGGCCGGAAAAGCCGGATTGGATGCCCGACGAACGCTCGAGCGGTCGCCGCGTTTGGATGTCATTCCGTTCGAATCACAACACCAATACATGGCGACGCTGCACGATCTGAACGCCGATCAAACCAGGTCGCTGTACGTGAAGGGAGGCGTCGAAGTCGTGTTGGGAAAATGCAACGCGGCGCTGAACAAGTCAGGTGAAACGGTTCCGCTTGACATGGACGCCGTTCATCGACACGTCGAAGCAATGGCCGCTGAAGGTTTGCGTGTCTTGGCGTTTGCCGGCAAGCCATTTCCGACGACGACCCAGGACATCACGCATGCGGATGTCGGCGACCTGGTTTTCTACGGTTTGCAAGGAATGATTGATCCGCCTCGCCCCGAAGCGGTCGCTGCAATCAAGGCCTGTCAGACTGCGGGCATTCGGGTGAAGATGATCACGGGAGATCATGCCAAGACGGCCCAGGCGATCGCGCAGCACATCGGGCTAGACGGGGTCCAGGCCGGCCAAACACACGTGCCCCTGGTCAAGACGGCTCAGGACCTTGCTGACACGACCGACCAGCAGTTGATCGAAATTGCCGACGAAGTGGCGGTGTTTGCACGTGCGACGCCGGAATTGAAGCTTCGGCTCGTTCGCGCGTTGCAGGCCAAGGGCCACATCGTCGCGATGACCGGCGATGGCGTGAATGACGCGCCCGCGCTCAAGCAGGCCGACATCGGGGTTGCGATGGGGATCGGCGGCACGGAAGTCGCCAAGGAAGCTGCCGACATGGTGTTGACGGACGACAACTTCGCGTCGATCGAAGCGGCTGTGGAGGAAGGCCGCAGCGTTTTCGACAATCTCACAAAGTTTATCGTTTGGACTCTGCCGACGAACATGGGCGAGGGGCTCGTGATTCTAGCCGCGATCTTCGTCGGAGTGACGCTACCAATCCTGCCGGTTCAGATCTTGTGGATCAACATGACGACCGCAGTCTTGTTGGGATTGATGCTTGCGTTTGAGCCGAAGGAAGGTGACATCATGCGGCGGCCTCCGCGCGAGCCGCGGAGGTCGATCCTGACAGGGGAATTGATCGGTCGAATCTTGCTGGTTTCTTGCGTCATGCTGGTGGGCGCGTTCGGTTCTTTTGAGTGGGCGATTGGACAAGGCTACAGTGATAGGGTCGCTCGCACGGTTTCGGTGAACGTGTTCGTGATGGTGGAGTTGTTTTACCTGTTCAATTGCCGTTCGCTGACGAAATCGATGTTCGAGCTGGGAGTGCTGTCGAATCGCTGGATCGGCCTCGGCGTGGTCAGCATGGTTGTGCTGCAGCTTGCCTATGCCTACCTGCCAATCATGAATCGCATCTTCCACAGCGCTCCGCTTGGTTGGGATGCGTGGTGGCGAATCCTGCTGACCGGGTTTGCCACCTACATCATCGTGGGATTCGAGAAATGGGTGCGCCGCAAACGGATGGCTAAAACCCTCACCACTTAGACGGTCTTCGCAGACCGGGTACATTGGTAGCTTGGAGGGCGGGTTACCTCAGCTTTTGGGAACGCTCGGCTGTCGGCGGTTTGCCGGAGGAGGTGGCGGCAAAGAGCTCTGTTACCAAGGTGGTTGCTACGCCGGCGACGTGATCGTCACGAAGATTGAATGGTGACAATGGAAGTGTCCCTCTTCAATCATTCGTGTTGCTTGTTTCCCGAAACAGCGGGCTGTCGATGACGGCTGCCATTGTTTCCAGGATTTTGTAATCGTGTTCGGCTGATCGCTCGACGATGGCTTCGATCTCGGTAAAGTTCTCCGGTTCGATGCCGTTGGCATAGGTGAGCAGCTTGGTCACGAAGCACCGGACGAACCGTATTCGGTTGGCATCGTTATGCATGAGCGTGCGAAATTCGGTGATGTCTTTGTATCGAGCGCCGCTAAGGAAACTCGCCGATGCGTCGATCGGAATTTCTGCGGTGGAGATGTTACTGCGTCGTGTCTTCCTTGGCTCGTGGCCTTCTTCAGTCGTTGCGATCGGCTGGGACACGTCAATGTAATGGTCACGCCACGCACCGATCGGATCAAAGTTCTCGAACGCATAGCCATACGGATCGATGTTTTGGTGGCATGCGGCGCAGGTTGCTTCGGTTTGGTGTGCCTGTAAGACTTCGCGGATCGTTTTTGCGGCCCGAACGTCCGGTTCTTTGATTTCAACATCTGCCGGCGGCGGTGCAGGATGGATGCCCATAAAGTTCTCCATCACAAACACAGCGCGGTGGATCGGCGAAGTGCTGAGGGTATCTGCGGTGAGCGTTAGGAACGCGCCCATGCCCAGGAAACCGCCCCGTCTGCCGTCTTCAAAAACAAACTTCCGAAGCTCCGAGTCACTTGGGACATCGTCGAGCCCGTACACCCGTGCCAAGTCTGCGTTGACAAAGGAATAATCAGCCGTCAGCAACTCCGGAACGGGGCGATTGGTCTCCACCGCGTGTCGGAAGAACGCTAAGACTTCATGGACCATGTCCTCGCTGATGTTTTTCTTCTCATAGAACGGATAGCGATCGACGTCCGGTGCCATGAAGTTGATGCGGTCAAGCTGCAGCCACGAATAGGGATAGACGCTGAGGAACTCGTCTGCTCTTCCGGAGTCAATCCGATGGATCAGCTCGGTTCGCACCGAATCGAAATCCGACAGCTTTCCGTTTTCAACTTGAGTGATCAGGTCAGGATCGGGAGTCGTGCTGCCAAGGAGATAAGAGAATTTGGTGGCGAAGCGGGATTCCGCGTCGGAGTCTTCTGGGTTGATCAGCAAGAACGAGGGCGAGACAAGGATCGCGACGATCCCTTCCTTGATCGCTTCCACATCACCGAGAGTGTTGGCTTGTGTTTGGACCATCTTGACGATTGGGGTGAGTTCGTCGTCCGTCACCGCGCGTCGCCAAGCGCGCTGAGCGATCGGCTTCAAAATCGCCGCCGCGTTTTCCGCTGATGGCGATTGACCTAGCAAAGCGATTTGACGTTGCGGCGGCCACGATTCAAAAGATGGCCCCTCGATGGTCACGGATTCAATCGCCGGGCGAGGGCCTTGCCAGTACGGCACCCAGTGAACCCAATGCGACGGCGCGTCGCTGCGAAACTTCGCTTTGGGGACTTCGTCTCGCAGCACGCGCTGGTAAAGTTCGGGATCGTTTGCCTTGATGAAGTCATGGGCGATACGATTTTGGAACTTGAAGTTTCCGTTTCCAATCAAACGAAGCCCGTCGGTGTGGTGTGAAAACTCGAGACGAGTTCCTTCAGCGAGCCACACTGACACTTGAAACGTTTGCGTCTTGCCGTCCGTCATTTCGTAATCAAGTTCGCGATTGCCCAGGTGCAAACGCAGCGTGAGCGGGTCTCCATCGTAGATCCCGGTGCGATCTTGAGAGTAAACATGACGATCAACGCCTGTGGCGCGAAACGAAATGCGATAAGTGCCGGACGCGGGCGCTGCAACGAAGTTTTCGCAAAACGTTCGCTGCCTGGGGTCACGAAGTTCCACGCCGTGCTCGCCGCGAATCGTCACATCCGCTCGTTTGCTTTGATTGCGATCCACGGCAAACAACGCTTCTGCCGTGGCTTCGTAGCGCCGTGACTCCGGCTTGGGGCCAGTGAAAATGACGTTGTCCAAGACGTTGCGGATCGCCATGACGTACTGATCGAGATGGTACTCGCTCATCCCCAGTGTCTCGCCGTGTGTGTCAAAGCCATCGTGAAGCGTATCGCCAAGCAACATCGCCAGCGGATCGTGCGTTCCGACGTGATCAAGCAAAAGGACATCCCGAACGCTGTTTTCAAACTCTCGATTGTTCAGTCGGCGTGGTGGCGTGTGGGTCGGATGTTCGGTGCGTTCGTCATACCGTGTGATCTCACGGCGCAGAAAGTCTGACAACCGTTTCGATTCCTGTTTGGTCATCCGATTGTGTTTTGCCGGCGGCATCTCTCCCAAGCTGACTCGATCCAGGCTGCTGATCCAGTAGTCGCTGCTGTCGGAATCCGGCATTGTGCCCAAGTCGTCTAAGTTGAAGTCACCTTTGGGCTGGTCACCGGAGTGACATTTTGCGCAGTGTTCTTTGAGCAGCGTGAGGTCCGCACGGGCACGCGATGGCAAGAGAGCACAGAGAAGCAGGATGGCAAGGATTCTGCGACAGTGTTTCATTGGATCTTGATGGATTCGGAAGCGGTCGTCGAATTTCGTGAGCCGTGACGCGTGAGCCGTGACGCCTGAGCGGCCGTGCCGACTCCGTTGCCCGAGGCCTTGCGGCCGAAGGATCGCGTCATTGACTCCTTGCTATCCCAAGTAGTCTTCAAAAGTGAACGCCCCGGTGCTTTGATTGAATTGGTCGTACTCCAATCCGAACCGTTGCAACAAAGTGACGAAGAGATTGCACAACGGCATGTTGTCTCCGCTGGCGTCACGTGTATCGACATGGCCGCAGTGCTTGAATCCACCGCCGGCGACCAAAATCGGTAGGTTGCGGTTGGAGTGCGTTCCGCCGTAACCCATCCCACTGCCGAACAAGACCACCGTGTGATCCAGCATGCTGCCTTCGGCATGGGGTTCCGGGATCTCGTCCAATTTCTTCAGGCAACGCGACAACTGGGCGACTTGAAATGCTTCAATTGCAACCAACTCAGAAACCGTGTCTTCATTTTTTCCGTTGTGGGTGCAGGCGTGGTAACCGCGTGTGACCCCTTTTACGTCGGTGTATTTCAATTCGGGTGAAAACCCGATGGTGGCCACGCGCGTCAGATCTGTTTGGAACGCGTAGGCGACCATGTCGAAGACTGCGTTGTAGCGACTTTCGATGGTGATTTCGGTACCGTTGAAGTACCCCGAGAGATCGAATTCAGGCTTGTCCTTGTCGACCCATTGTTGCCGACCGACGAGATTCGATTCCAGCTCTCGCAAGGAGTTCGCATACAAGTCCAGTCGCACTTGATCGTTCTTGGAGGCTCGTTTTCGAACACCGGCAAATTGGTCGCGAACCGCATCCAGTACGCTGCCATTTCGTTGCAACAGTTCTTTCCGCTCAAGCCGTTGTTCAGTTGTCAGGTTCATGAACAGGTGGTCGTACATCCGCTTGGCATCCGTGAATGGCTTGATGTCCACTCCGTTTGCATTCCAGCTCATTCGGATCGAGCGTTCCAAGCACGCGTGGACCGAATCGAATCTCGTCTGGCCACCTGTCCGCCGAGCTACCACCTGATCGATCGACATGTTCTTTTCGGGGAACGCACCACTCGTTTCGGGCAATACCCCGCTGAGAAACGCCACCTCACGTCCGTGACCACTCTTCATGTTGTGGTCGGTATGCGAAAGCACGCTGATTCGGTCGCGGAGCCATTGCAGGGAACGAAGCGTCTTGGGGAAACGGAAATCTTTGCCGAACTCGGCGGGGAAAAAATGTTCCGGGTGGGCTCCAAAGGGATTTGCCACCACCAGCAATCGGGTCGGGGCGGTCTCCGTCGATTGTTCGGCGGAGGCTACCGATTCCAGTGTCGGCAACGTCAACGCACCGCCGAAGGCCTGAAAAAGTAATCGACGATCGAACATAAGAGTTTTTTTAGTGGAAGGCGTTGGGGAATGGGGGAGCCGTTTGCGCGGTGACTTCTATTCTAGCGGGTCTCATCGTCGAAATGATGCACAAATCACAGCTGGGCTAACAGGTTTGGGGCGTGATGCGCATCAAGCGGTTGCCCTGAGAATGGGGACGACGGCCTTGACGAGTGTCCGTCCCAGCGCCGCATGGTGGTCTACGTCGAGATGCACACCATCGATTGCGCTCGCGGTCGTGACGCTTGCGGAGTCAACGAACGCGCAGCCAAGACTTTCAGCGACGTGCTCGTAGGCCTCTGTCATGCCTTTGTATTTTTCGTGAGCGTCTTCAGATTTGGATGCGACCGCTAGCGATAGTCGAACTGAACGGTGGCGGAGGTTTCTGTATTGCAGACAGCTCGTATCCAGCAAGCTGAAAACCCCTCAGGAAACTCATGCCGCACAGACACGCCGGCAGGCACTTCGAAGCTGCGGTGGTTCACCCAGCGGTCGTTGCCGTCGAGATCAATCTGAAAGGTCATGCGGACGGGGTTCGCTCCGTCGTGAGAAATCGTGACGGTCTTTCGGTCGTAGCCTTTCATCAGGTAGGGATCCGATGGGATTCCTGGTTGGACTTGTGTCCGCAGCCAGGGACCGCCGTGTCCGACGGGTTTGCCGAGTTTCCAAAGATCGTCGATTCCGCCGAACCAGAGGCCGGCTTTCTGTTTCTCGTCGCGGAAGACATGACCATCGGCGGCCGCGTCCGGTCGGACACCGCACAGGACCAACAAACCGTTCCACGAGCAGAAGTCGGTGATCTGTTTTGAGTGACTCGACACGGGCCGCATCAGATTCCACGCGGGTGGCGCACCGTTAGTGACCAGCGGGACTTCGTAGAATGTGCCATGGATGTTAGCGAGATGACGCTCGGATTCGACTTCTCGCGACGCGCGTGGCCAACCCGAGGCGAAGGGATTGTCGAAGGCGGCGTCGCCTTTGGGCAATCGCAGTCGTTTGCCGCGGTGGTTCAAGATGACCGATGCGTCGTCGACCGAGAACTCCGGTTCGACGTGCAGAAGCCTTGCGAGTTGTGGATCGGGCTTGTCGGCTTCGAACACAAAGTCCGCTTTGGTGAAATCGAAATTGCGGCCGTCACCGGTGATGACTCGCAGGTTTCGATTTCGTTTCGCCGGGTAGACGATGCCGGCCAACGCGTCCTCGCCGACATCGGCAAGGCCGGCGAAGAGCGCCCTGTTCTCTGCGGCATTGCCGTCGATGAATTGGTCGGCTGTCTGGTGCAGGATGGCTGTTGCCACGCAGTCGCGATCGGTGACCAAACGCAACCACTCCGCATTCAAGTCATTGGGCAGTGCTTTGGCAATGGAGTCACCGACAGCCAACTCGATCGTTTCCAGGTCGGTCCAAGAATGATTGCCGTTTTTGTCAACCTGTAGTGTCACGCGAACCGGAGTGCCGGTTGTCGATTTTGGAGCCTCGCGTTGATTCGGCGTCTGGACCGACGCTCTGCCGACAGGCGAAACAGAGTCGGCCGATCCGCCGTCGACTTCGATAAATGCGAGATGCGGCGTTCCAAACGCACCCTTGGAATGCTCAAACGAGTTGCCCGGTATCGAGACTTTTCCGGCCGGGAAGTCACGGACATAAAGAGGGTCGTGCACCGCTTTTCCCCAGGTCAATGTCAGATCGGTTCGACTCCAATCGGGCGACAATGTCGATTCACCGCGACCATCGACGGCCAGGTAAACCTTTGCGGGTTTGGTGAGGACGAACTCAAATCCGGCCGCGGGCTTTCGCCAATCGCCACGAGGAATGCTGACGCGGGGGACGCTCGCGAGCGACTCGGGCAACGCCGTGATCGGCAGTTGATCGGTGGTCCGCAACGTCTGTTCGGCAACTGGCTGGATTCGTCCGATCGCAAGGTGCAAGATGCGACGATCGAAACCGGCAATGAGGAACGGGGCCGATGGCGTGTCGGCAGCCACCTCATCTTCGACCCACGGTCCGCCATATCCGCTGGCGGGCCCCCACGTTTTGAGATCGTCGTAGGTTCCAAACCAAAGATTGCTTTGTGGTTGTCCGGCGAGCGGATTGCCTTGGATGCTGGTTTCATCGGTCGCCAACACCAGCTTGCCGTTCCACTCACAGAAGTCCGGCACATATCGCAAATGGCTGCCGATCGGTCGGATGCCTGCCGAGTTGGATCTGCAGAATGTCTTGGGGAACTCAAAGAACATCCCATGCATGTCCATCATCCAGCGGCCCTCGGTGATTTCTCGAATGCGCAGCCATTCGGTATACCATCCGTGCTCGGCATCGTTGCAGTAGGCGGCCTTGGGCAGCAGGTAAGTGTGCCAGGTCCCATTATCGAGGACTTTCAATCGAACGCTGCGGCGGTCCCAGCCCATGGTCCAAATCGGATCGTTGCCGTCACTGCCGCCGGTGATTCCCTTGGGGCCGGTCACCTCGGTGTATTGTCTTCGTTCAACGATCTTCCAGTTCGTGCCGTCGAATTCTGCCAACACGCCTCGTTCCTCCGGCGTTTTCGCCTCGCCGCCCACCAAAACGTCCTTGTAGTCGCCGACATGCAACTCTCCATTGTTGGAAATGACAAGTCGTCCCTGCGATGTGTAGCCTCCTTTGCCGTGCCAACCGGGAACAGGCTTTTTGAACAATCGATTCACTGCGAGCGTGTGGACGTCGGCTTCCCAAATGGAGCCTTCCATGTCGACGTAGTAAACCATGTTCTCCGGATCGACCAGGTGACGCGCGATTGCGGTGACACGGATGGGCATGTCCTTCGGCTGAATCGTCCGCACCTTTCCATTTTCGTCGATCAAGTGATGAGCGATCAAAAGTTGATTCGATTCGGCATGGATCATCCGTCCTGCCGGCGTCCCGCCCACGCTTTCCGGATGAATCGTCATTGGCTTGGATAAGTCCGGGTCAACCGAGAACAACTTGTGTTCGCTGCCGCGGGGCATGTGTGGTGCGTAATTCACCATCCACAATTTCCCTGCCCAGGGCACGACGGCACCGATGCCGCATTCGTTGTGTCCTTGTTTGTCGTGCGCGCCGTTCTGACTGTAGACGCCATACGTCGTCAGATGGGGATAGATGCCACTGATGTGGATGTCTGTGCGAGCGGGCTTCGACGGAGCGGTGGGGGGTTTGGCGTTGCTGTTGTCCGTCGGTTCTTGTTCTGCAGGGCCGGCAGCGACCAGGTCTGACTTGTCATTTGTGATCGCGTTCCGCTGTTGAACGAGCGTCTTTTTTAACTCGTCGAGCGTCTCACGATACTTGGGGTTGCCGGCGAGATTGTGTTGCTCGGCCGCGTCCGACTGCAGGTCATACAGTTCCGGGAACACCTTGCCCGAAATTCCGTCCGCGTGCGTCTCGACGTACTTCCACCGCGCATTGCGGACTGCCCATAGCGGCTGGCTGCCTAACTGGGGCGTTGGTGCTTCGTAGAGAAAACTGTTGCGCCAGTCATGCACCGATTGCCCTGCGACGATGGGCAGTAAGCTGCGCCCATGCAGCGACTTAGGAGCGGTCAAGCCGGCCAAGTCGTAGATCGTCGCCGTCAGGTCGATATTCAGCACGAGTTCATCGCAGACTTTGGCCGATGTCTTTGGTCCAGCGATCGCCATCGGAACGCGCATGGACTCTTCATAAGGCAGGACTTTGCTGGTCAAGCCGTGCTCGCCGAGAAACCAGCCGTTGTCGCCCATGAAGATGTACCAGGTGTTTTCGTCGAGCCCACGACGATCGATTTCGCTCATCAGTCGGCCGACTGCCGCTTCCATTTGCTCGACACTCGCGTAGTAGTCGCGGGCATGCTTGCGAATCGCGTCAGGATCTTCGTAGCCGTACTTGATCGCCTGTGTGCGATTGCGAGACGTCTTGAGGTATTCGGGTTTTCCCGCAAGGTCATCGTCCCATGTTTCGGGCAACGGCATTTGGTCGGCATCGTACTTGGCAAGGTACTCCTGCTTGGCCGGCCAAGTGTGATTTCCGTCCATATGAGGCACTTGGGTGCACATCCACAGCACAAAGGGGCGTCCTGAGTCGAGCGATTGATCGATGAAACGGATTGCCTGGTCGGCTGCGACATCATCGACGAACCCCGGCATCACTTTCTGTTGACCATCGACCGTGAATTGGCGGTCGTACCAGCTGCCGTTTCCCCAACACGTCGACGCAAAGTCGAACCCGCATGCTTCGGGACTCGTCTTGAGATGCCATTTGCCGGTGACGCCGGTCGTATAGCCCGCTTTCCGAAGTGCCTGCGCGAACGTCGTTTCTCCCTCATTGAGCGGGACATTGCCGTAGGCTGTTACACCATTGACGCTGCCGTATCTCCCAGTCAAGCAAGCCGCTCGGCTGGGAGAACAGATCGACAAGGTGACGAAGGCATTGGAAAACCGAGTGCCACGTTCGGTGATTCGGTCGAGGTTCGGTGTCCGAATTCGTGCGTTACTGGTCGCGCCGTAACTATCCCAGCGGTGATCGTCGGTCAAAATAAAGACAATATTGGGTCGGGCTGTCTCTTGAAGACGATCGGCAGCCGAGCCAGTCGAAGCCGCCGATTCGGATGGGTTCGCTTCTGCTACGCCCGACAATGTCGCGAAAACAAAGCAGCCGGCGAGCGAGAGTGCCCACAGCACGCCGCGTTTGTGGTTGCGGAATCCAAGGATGTTTTGCGTCATTTAAAAGGAAACTCAAGAGAATTGTCTGTTGGGATGCACTTACAGTGCCCGCCCGTGGGTCCTTGGACAGTCGTGACGTAATTTTTACAAAAGAATGTCGGCGGTGTCCAAAGTGTCGGCTGCCGGCACTGTAACTTTGTCTGGATCCGCCTGACGAATGGAGCAAAGCCCATGAATGACGATGATCGAGCCGAACAATTCATCCAGTTACTCGCCCAGCACGAGCGACGTCTGGCGGCGTATGTGATCACCTTCGTCCCTCGATCCGCCGATGCGGACGATATTCTTCAGGAGACCAAGTTGGCACTTTGGCGTTCCTTCGATCAGTTTGAGATCGGAACCAATTTTGGAGCATGGGCTCGACAGGCTGCGCTGCATCGAATCTTTGACTTCCGCAGACGAAAAGGGCGCGAGAGCAAACATCTGGTTTTCTCAGATGCCTGTTTGGAACAGCTTGCCGATGCCTTCGAGCAAGACGTCCACAACAGAGAAACTCAAATGGAACGGTTGTCGGGCTGTGTGGCCAAGCTGTCGCCGAATCACCGCCAAATCCTATCGCTTCGTTATGGTGAAGAGCTGCCGGTGCAGGACGTTGCCGATCGGATCGATCGCACCGTGACAGCGACGTACCGCGTGCTGAGCCGAATACGGTTGGCATTGCGCGATTGCGTTTGTGGGACGGGTGACAACGTCATGCCAGCGTCGGAGCCAACGCCATGAACGACGATGAACGAGAGCAGCTTGCCCTGTGGGTGGAAAAGCAACTAGACGGTTCGCTCGCCGCGGAAGAGTTTGATCAGCTTCAGCAATTACTGATGACACAGCCGGAGGCGCGCGAGTTGTATCTCGATTTGATGCATCAGAATGCCCATCTGCAACTTGAGCGAGTCCATCTTTCTGCATTCGGGATGGGATCGGCCGTCTCGGTGGATGAATCACCAGCGCCGCGTGCAGGCCTGGAACGACGTCACGTATGGCTGATCGGAATGATTGCGTTGGCCACAAGCCTTTTGCTGATGGTGTGGTGGAACATGCCGTCAAGCAAGCCTGTTCGCACCAGTCCGATCCTCGCGCAGATGATCGACTCGTCCGATGCAGAGTGGGGAGATTGCACGCTACCGACAGCGATTGGTTCCGACTTGAGCAGTGGACGCCTGAAAATCGAACGCGGTCTGGCGACCATCCGATTCGCTTCCGGAGCCGAAGTGACTTTGGAATCGCCTGCTGAATTAGAAATTCAAACCTCGCTGCGGGGGCGGCTGCTGGCGGGAACCGCCGTGGTAGATGTTCCCGAATCTGCTCATGGATTCACTCTTTCCACACCGACGGCTGTGGCGATTGACCACGGAACCGCGTTCGCGGTAACGATTGATCGTTCGTCCCAGGCGTCATCGATTGAAGTCCTCGACGGGGAGGTGGAAGTGCAGCACGTTGGCTCAGACGCCTCTCGCCGTCTGACGCAAAAACAACGTGTGATCGCTTCGGCAGACGGGCTTAGCGAATCAGGGGTGCACCGCGGCGAGGCTGAGTTGGCAGGATCGGAAGGTCCGGTGTCTGCGCTCGCGAAGCTGCAGCGGATTACAACAGCTGACCGTCGCGGTCGTGACGGATGGATCATCCGCGGCCGATCCGACGAAGTTCCGCCGAACAGTCGCGCCGAACTTGTGCTCATCAAGAATCCACATGACGGCTTCGAGCGATTCAGCCGCAAGGGTTACTTCGCGTTTGATCTCGGATCGATCCGGGGCGAATCGATCACCACGGCCAGGTTTGTGCTCACGCTCAGACCCAGTGGGCTGGGCTTCGCAAGCAAAGTCGGTGATTGCGAGTTCGTGGTCTACGGGTTGACAGACGAGTCTGCTGACGACTGGTCGGAAGAGCAGTTGAATTGGCAGACAGCTCCCGCCAACGTCGACGGCGCCGCCGAAGTCGATGAGAGTCGCACACGTGAGCTCGGGCGTTTTACCGTCGGGCGGGGCCGACAGCACGGTCAGGGTTGGATCGAAGGGGAGGAGCTTGTCGACTTTTTGAAGGCGGACACCAACGGAGTTGTCACGCTGATTGTCGCCCGTGCAACGAAAGAAAATGCACCGGGTGGATTGGTTCACGGCTTCGCCAATCGGTCGAACTCCGTTGCCGCTCCCCCGGCATTGCTGATCGGAACCGATCCGCCATGATCGTCCGCTGGCCTGGAGAGATCGCCGCAGGAGCGGTCGGCGATCCGAAGGTCGCCATCGATCGTATGAACATCAATCGCATGAAAACGCTGCTAGAACCACAACTCGCTCAACTGACCTGACTCAAGTTCGTTTGCGTAGCTGAGGTAGTAGTTGCGATTCGGTGCGTTGTATTCCCTTGCTGCCAAGCCGCGGAGCGCCTCGATTTTTACTTTGCGGGCGAGCTTGCGGTCGGCATCGTCCAACCATTTGACGTGGTCGGCCAATTCCAATGCCCATTGGTAGTCTTGCTTCGTCAGGGCGGATTGCATTTGCTCGGTCAGCTTTTGGGTTCCCCCGGCCAGTTCGGACATCTTTTGCGCTTTCAGTTTCGGCTCGAGCGGATTGAGTGTCGTTGGATTGCCGTCGTACCAACCCAGCAATCCGGAATAGATGGCCCGTACCGCATGCGGAACCGATCCGTAGAACTGAATCAAATACGGTTTGTCTTTGAGATGCTCCGGGAGTTTGACTTCATGGGCGAGTTGGTCGGGGCCTTTTCCCGCGTTGATGCCACGCACCGTTTGATCGTATACGCTGCGAATCGCTTCGCTGTAATCTTTCAGCGCCGTCGTCGCGGCCTGCTGTCCTTTGATCGGCATCGTGTGGCCGGGCACGACAGCGTGCGGTTTCAGCGCGGCCATTTTCCCGACGCTTTCGGACCAATCCAGGACGTCGCGATAGGCCGTGCCTCGAATCGCATACAGGTTTGGAAAGGAGCTGTAGAAATTGTCGCCCGCAAACAGCACCTTCTCCTTCGGGAGCCAGATGAACATCGCGTCGTCTGTTTCCCCCGGGCTGATGTGGATTTCGATCTCGACACCCGCGATCGTCGTCTTGAGTCCGTCGTTGGGGACGGTGACCGTTGGGGGAAGAAACCCTTCACCGCGGTCGTTGTCCTTGGTGCCCGCCGGCGCAACACCGCGGTTGGTGCTCTCGGCCGGCGAAAGCTTCCGGCCGAACTGACGCACATTGCGTGCTAGTTTGATCGGGTCGACCGCTTTGTTGACGCCTTCGGCGGAACCAAAACGCTCCGTGGCGTAGATGTCCGGTTGCTGATCGCCGACAAAGGCACTGGCTCCACCAATGTGGTCGCCATGGCTGTGGGTATAGAGGATCGCCTTGACCGGCTTGTCGCTGTATTGCCGAAACGCTTCCGCCGCGTCGGTAGCACTCGCCGGGCCGAAGAGGGTATCGATGATGATGACGCCGTCCGTCCCGACGATCATCGATGTGTTCGCTCCGTGGAAACCCACAGCGGTGAAAACGTTGTCCGCGACTTGGACCACTCCCTTCTCGAACTGTTGCTGCTGGGCATTGAGCATCCGCAACGCCGTTTCGGGTTCGACCTGGGTTTGTGCCCTTGCCGTTCCGGCGGTCAACGCCACGATGCAAAGTAGGCCGAGTGCTCGCGAGTTGGTGCCGAGGCGGATTGGGAGACTGTTTCTGGTCATGGGATTAGTCCTTTGCAATGTGGTTCGTTAAGTTGTTCTGCATGGTTTGCAGAACGTTTTGCGTCGCGTCCAGTTCCGACTTTGAGATTCCCTTCAGGGCAGTTTTTCGCAGGTCGTCCAGCAAGGGGAGGACCTTTTGCAAACTCTGCTCACCTCGGCGAGTCAGGTTGATCATCACGATGCGGCCGTCTTCGCTCGATGCATTCCGTTGGACAAATTGACGCTCGACAAGCCGATCCAATTGTCGTTTCACGGTCGTCGGGTCGCGAATCATCAGCGATGCCAGCTCGTTCATGCTCAGCGGCTGGCCGGCATCGGACAACGTGATCAACGTTTGCGTTTCCTCGGGCGAGAATGGCCAGTCGGCTTTTTTCAGCACCGCCGCCATCCCGATTCGAATCAGATATGCGACACGCCCGATTGCGAATCCGGGCGAGGATTCGGAATCAAAGTGCATTTCCGTCTCCGGAAGCAGTTTGAATCGAAGCGGGCGTCGTCTCCGTGAGGCTATGGGGCCCCGCAAAGATCGGGCGGTACCAGTCAAAGTAGCAGTAAATCAGGAGGACGCAGGCTGCGAAATCGGGAAGCCCGATCACGAGATACTGATGGGCAAAGAATGTCACATACAGCAGGATATTGAAGGCATACGGCAGCGACATCAGGACGGCGAGGGGGGCAGTCCGCGGGAAAAACATCAGCAAGCCGGCAACAGCCTTAAACAAGCCAACCCAAAAGATCAGGTAACCCGTTTTCTCGAGTGCGATCATGAACTGACCGACGTCATCTGGTGAATCGCTGACCGGATAGCCGTTGACGGCAAACCCCATCGTCATGATCCCCGTTCCGAAGAGAAAAAGTGCAAAAAGGAGCCGGACGACCAACGCGAGGCGCGGCAATCGAACGCGGCGTGTTTCCGGTGCGGTCATGTCGGTTTTGTGCATGTGTGTGAGGGCTGGCTCGCCTGCAGCGTGCCGTCTCGGTGAGGTAGTGAGTAGCTGTATGGTACAGGTAAGTGTCGCGGAGTCAATAGCTGCGGTGCAATTTTGGGCTCGCCCGAAGCGACCGATGGAAGCATTTCGCCGTGATTCCCAATCAGATTCTCCCGCTAGAAGACGCAGCCAGGCATCGTTTTCACTCCTTGGAATGAAACCGGGATACAATGTCGTCAACCGATTGACCACTGAGAGGTGACCCGTGAAGCATCTATCCATCGTGTTTGTGGCCTTGGCGACATCGTTTGTCGCCTGCAACCAAGCTGAACTGTTGGCCCAGTCCAGCAAGAACAACGTCCCGCTGTCTTCGGCGTCAGCGGACAGGTGGCAGATTCGCTGGGATCGATCAGATGACTTCAACGGCGATGGTGTGGATTGGCGAAAGTGGAACCGGTCGCCGGAGAACTTCGGTGCCTGGGTTTGGGACAACGAGAGCAATGTCGCGGTATCCAGCGGCATCCTTCAAATCACAATGCGACGACTGCCGGCTCCGGTCGTGAAGGGAGGCAGGGCTCCGACGCCGTACACGTCCGGCATGTTGAAGTCGCATGTGACGGGGACCTATGGCTACTACGAGGCGCGACTCAAAGGCGCTCCACTGTTTCCCGGCGTGTGTCCATCGTTTTGGCTGTACAGCAAAATTGACGATTCGATCGTGGCTGAAGGCGAGACGCGTTACAGCGAGGTGGACATTGTCGAGCTCACACAGCGAGGCGATCGAGTCGAAGGCAACGAACGCATCGCCGATTGCAACTTGCACGCGATCTTGTCCAACGGCAAACCGGGGATGCCTGGCCGCCATTGGCAGCGTCCCAATGACGAACGATTCAAGGCAGAGCAAGCCAACGAAGTGCGACTTCCGTTTGATCCGCGAGACGATTTTCATACCTATGGTTGCGAGATCACTCCGGAGACGATCACGTGGTTCATCGACGGCAAAGCGATCGGACAGAAACAAAATCGTCACTGGCACCGCGAAATGAACGTGGCCCTGTCCCTCGGACTTCGCCCACCCTATTCGACGTATACCATCAAAGGATTTGTTCCCTCCGAAGTGGAGGTGACCGACGAGTTTCCCACCACTATGGAAGTCGACTACGTCCGCGTCTGGGAGCGGGTGAAGTAGCTCTCGGTTGGATACGCTAAGCGTAACGCTGTGAAGTATTGTTTAGCGGTATTGGGCGTGAGCCCTTCGGTGTTTCGGTAACGATGAGGAACCGGAGGGCTTGCGCCCTGCCGCTAACACCTTTTAATAAGCGGGGAATAGATGCTTTACAGCGTAGCCCTCAACGGCTGGGTGGAGCGGTGAGCAGGCATCATCGATACGGGGCCTTGTGGCATTGGGGCGATGGATCGGTGGCAGTGGCTCGGTCGCAATGGACTCGGTTATGCAAATGGCTCCAGGAGGCGGTTGACATCGACGATAGCTTTCGAAAGTCGTCGCACCAAATCTGATGTCTGCGAAGGCTCATCGGCTTTCCCGACTCGTTCGACCTCGGCCGCGAGAGTCTGCACTTGCATTGCACCCAAATTTGCGGCGATACCGCGAAGCTGGTGGGCCGGCTGAACAGCGTCTTCCATTGCGTCTCGCTCAGCGGCGTGTTCGATCTCGCTGAGGAGTGGTCCCGCCTGGGTCGAGAACTGCTTGACGAACATCGCAAAGATCGCTTCGTCACCTTGCAGCCGGCCCATGGCGCCTTCGCGATCAAGCACCTCGCTCTCTCTGGGGTTGATCTTACCGCTTTCCGCTTCATAGGATTCGAGAGCGTTTGGGCGATGGCTCTTGATCGATTCAATTGCTTTGAATAACTCATCGATGTCGACTGGCTTGGGAAGGCAGGCGGTCATGCCGGCGGCTTGGCATGCTTGGCGATCCGATTCGGTGCTGCGGGCACTCATCGCGATGATCGGTAGGTCGCGACACTGGGGAAGCTTGCGGATCTCTTGGCAGGCTTGCAGTCCATCCATGTTCGGCATTTGGATGTCGAGAAGCACGACATCGAACGTGGATTGGCAAGCGTGCTTCGTGGCCTCTACGCCATCGCTGGCGAAAGTGACTTCGCAGCCGCGGCGTGACAAAAGCCGCTTCATTGCCCGTCGATTGGCGGGAACATCGTCGGCTAAAAGGACGCGAATTTGTTTGTTGTTCATCATTTGTTACGCATGTACTTTTGCCAGCGTCACTTCATTGGCTGATTCGTTGAAGGCGATGTCGTCGACCAGCGAGTGCATCAGTGTCAGGCCGCGATCTTTGCCGGCATCGAAATAGTCACGCAGGTCATGCCCGGCGCGTGACAATGCATCGAATCCATGACCCTGGTCGCAGATCGAAAATCTCGCAAAGTCGCGGTGAAGTTCTGCGCGAAGTCTCGCGCGCCGATCCCGGAGATTCGGTTGACGCGAACGTGCTTCAATCAGACGGTTGACTGCAAGGTTGCCACCACTGCGACGAGCCGCAGCCAATTCCATTTCACCGATCTCCAGGTTTCCATGCAAGATCGCATTGCTGATCGCCTCCTCTAAGGCGGTGCAAGCACGGATGCGGTCAGACGGATCGCCGATCTGCATACTGGACATTGTTCGGTGGATGGTGTTAACAACCGTCTCGATCATGAACAGGTCATGTCCGATTTCGAAATGGAACACGCTAGTTGTCATCAGTTTGCCGGACAAGCTTCGACAGCGGTCGGTCATTGCCCGGTTGACCAAGCGAGCTACCGTCAGGGATAAACGATCGCCCAGTTGCGATTTGGGGACGTAGCTCGATGCCCCGTTGGTAAGTGCTTCGGCGGAAATGTCTTCATTGCCGCACGCCGTCATCAACACAACCGGCGTTTGCGAATAATGTTTTCGCATTTCTTGAACCAATTGCAATCCGCCTTTGCCGGGCATCACTATGTCAGTGACGACCGCGTCGATGCGTGACTGGGACATTCGTCGCAGTGCGTCATTTCCGTCTGAAGCAAATTTGACATCAAAGGTCGTCTGCTGGTTGAGCAAACCACCGACCAGACGTCGGTCGACTCTGGAGTCGTCCACAACCAAAATGACAGGTTTCATTCAAGCGGTCCATTGAAGGGCTTGTATCGCAACACGCGGCGCGAGGCATGGGATTGTCCCAGCTGACGTGTCGCCGATCGCTAAAAGCGATCGGACGAGGCTGGGGCAACGCACGATCTGTGCCAAACCGTGGTGTGCGTTCCGGCGAGACCCGTAAATCCCTGTCTTGACGAGGGTTACAGTGCTGCAAGATTCTGAGGAGGCAGGCACACCGTCTCGGTTAGTCGGTCACGGCCTGACCAGAGTGGTATGGCCGGTAGCAGCTTGGCACGCTGAAGCAGGTCAGAAAGCAACCCGTCGGTCAGCTGATGCTTCAGGTCCCCTGGCAGTGAAATGGCTGTGCCCAGGCTATCGCATCACGAGGCAAAACGAATGGGGTTATTTTTGAATTGCGTCTGCAGAATGTCCGGAGACCTTTGGAAGTTTAAACCAGAACGTGCTGCCAACGTCTTGGTTCGCGACGACCCCAATGCTTCCGCCATGATTGTCAATGATCCGCTGGCAGAACGATAGGCCGATCCCTGTACCGGAGATGCCTGTCGATTCATGAACGCGAGTGAAAGGGTTGAAGATCAATTCGCGTGAAGCGGCGGGGGTTCCGAGGCCGTTGTCACGAACCGTGATTTGAAACTCGGTGTCCTGTTCTTCGCACATGACATGAACCCGAGGTGGTCGGGTCGGATCGCAGTACTTGATGGCGTTGCCGATCAGGTTTTTCAGCACTTGTCGCAACTGTATTTCGTTTCCATGAACCATTGGCAATTCTCCTGCCGTGACTTCGGCAGCAGACCTTTCGATTTCTGAACGGAGAGCCGTGATAACGTCATCGAACACAGGCTGCAGGTCGATGTCCGCGAACTGGGCGCTATCGTTTTCAACTCGAGAATAGTTGAGCAGTTCGGTTACCAATTCAGACATGCCTCGGATCGCGGCCTCTGCGTCATCGATCGACTCGCAGCAGTCGTCGGAGAACGATTGGCCATAGTCTTCTCGGATCAAAAACAGGCAGCACGAAACGACGCTCAGGGGTGAACGAATCTCGTGGGCAATCGTGTGGGCGAAATGTTTGAGTTCTTCGTTGCTGCGTTCGAGTCGCTTGGCGTAGTCCGCCAATTCTCGCTGGCTGCGTTTTCGCTCGATGGCGTAACGGATGGATCGCAGCAGAATTTGACTATCAATGTCGGACTTGACCAGAAAGTCGTCGGCTCCCTGGTGAACGAGGCTGCTGGCAAAATCGAGGTCGTCCAGCGAGGTCAGGACGATCGTCGGGACGCTGGGCACCGCATCAATGAACCGTGGCAGCGTTTCAGTGATTTCGCTGTCGGGTAGGCTTAAATCCAATAACACAGCATCGAACTCATTTTCGCTTGCCGCAGCAATCGCGTCTGCAAGCGTCTCCGCTGCGGTTGCTTCGATCGTCGAAAGCCGTGCCTTCTTCAAGTGTCGGCGCACCAAGTGCGCATGCGTCTCATTGTCCTCAACGAGCAGCACCTTCAATAGTTTATTCTTTTCCACAGCTTCACTCTCCTTCGGGCGGTTCATTCCAAACACCCCAATACAAACACAGGTCGGAAACCAACTGGCGAAAACGCTCGAAGTCGACGGGCTTGACGACGTAGCTGTTCGCGTGGTGTCCGTACGCTTTGGCCCGATCGGACTCCGCATCGGAAGTCGTCATCACGACGACGGGGATCCTGCGAAGCGCTTCGTCCGTCTTGATCGTCGCTAGCACCTCGTGTCCGCTGACTTTCGGGAGTTTCAGATCCAGCAGCACCACATCGGGGTGGGGTTTGTCGGTGTGCTCGCCTTCTTGCCGCAAGAAAGCGATCGCCTCCGCTCCGTCGGCAACACGAAAGACTTGATTGTGTACACGAGCTTTTTTCAAGCTTCGCATCACCAAGTGGGCGTGATTGTCGTCGTCCTCGACCAATAGAAACGTCATCAAGTGGGGTGTCATGCCTTCTCCCTGAGTGCTCATTGTGAATTCCGCCACGCGTATTGATTCAAACGCTGGTGCGGCGATGCTACAATCGTTGAATGGCTTCGCATTTTGGAAATTCAATCCAGAAGGTCGCTCCTTGATTGGGACGGGACTCGACCCAGGCACGTCCGCCGTGCATGCGGGCGATTTTGCGAACCGAGGCGAGCCCCAAACCCGTCCCTTCCTTTTTTGTTTCTAAGCGTTGGAAAAGTCCGAACACTTTCTCTTGGTAGTCGGGTTCGATACCGGGACCGTTGTCGCGGACGTAGTAACGCTGGTGGTGAGAGGACTCGGCCGATCCGATCTCGATCCGTGGATTCTGGACATCGCCGGCGTATTTGATTGCATTGGAGATCAAGTTGTCGAACACGCGTCGGAGGTCGCTTTGATCGGCCCGTACGTGTGGAAGTTGGTTTTCGACCACGACTTCTATTCCTGCCTCGTCGGTGCGTTCTTTCATTGTATCGATGACCTCTGCGACCAACTCAGCGACGTCAACGTCGGTCACGTCCAGTGGCTTGCGGCCGATACGGCTTAACTCCAATAGATCATCGATGATTTGACTCAGTTGGCTCGTGGCCACGTCCATCCGATTGATCGAGTCAATCACCTCGTCGTACTCCTCATCAGCCAGGTCCTCCCGCATCAATCCGAGCATCCCTTTGCAGGAAACCAGGGGGGATTTGAGGTCGTGTGAAACGGTGTAAACGAACTGTTCCATCTCATGCGACTTGTCTTTCAAGGCGTTGTTCAGCGCAGCGAGTTGTTGGGTTTGCAAGTAGACCGTTTCTCGCATTCCGTCGAGTGCCTCGCCGACTTGCCCCACTTCGTCGTTGCCGGCATGTGGAATAGGTTTGGAAAGATCTTGCGCGTCATGCACTTCGCGGGCATAGGTCGCGAGTTTGCTTAAATTGCGTGCGAATCGGTCGCCGAGCAAAAATGAGAACATTAGGCTCCCCAAAATGCCGACAACGCTAATTAAGATCAGGCCATTGCGAGCGTTCTCGTAAGACCGTTTGCTTGACGATTGCAACTCGTTGATTTCCTTTTCGCTGCTAACGACGATCGATTCGAGCAGTTTTTCGCTCTCGTCGGCCAGGGGGCCGCCGACGCCGTAGGCCAAGTGGAATAACCGATAGTTGCCGCTTTCGCCCATCAACGCTTGAATCGCATCAGCGTGCCTGCCGTACTGCTCGAACGCATCTTTGGCAGCTGAAACCATCTCCTCGTTAATGCCATCGCGTGTAGCCAGTGTCTCCAACGCGTTGCTGACCTCCGATCGAAGCGGTTGAACCTGGATCACGAATTCGTCCGCTGCCTTTGCGTTGGATGCCAGAATCAAGTTCTTTTCGATGCGCTGTAATTGTAGCATCGACAAGCGAATGTCAGCGATCAGCCCTGCTGTGACGACATCATCGGTGATTTCTGAGCTTGCCTTGACGAGGCTCTGCTCCATGGTGTCGATTTGTTTTTGAGCCTCACCCACGGAAAGGTTCTTGGCTTTGACATCGGAGTTCAGGCGAGTCAGGCTGCGTAGTTGCCGGTGGTTGAGTTTCCACTGGTTCCATGTTCGTTTGAACTCATCGAGTAGGCCGCGTGTTTCATCGGTGACTAAGTCGCGAAGCTTCTCGGCATTTGCATCCAGTTCATCCAGCGATTCGTCAATCGTTGAAACATAGCGTTCCATCTCCACTTCGCTTTTCGCTAAGATCATGTTCTTTTCGGCCCGCGTCACCGTGACCAGGTCTTGATTCATTAACGACGCCAACTTGGACTTGGCGGCAGACACGTCGACGATACGGTTCATCCGATCGTTCAGTGATTGCATTCGCGACAGGCCGCTGACGGCGATCAGCGTCGCGGCCAAGCCGACGACAATCGTCGCCAACAAAAGTTTTAAGCGAATTGGGATCGCCATCGTCCAGCGACTGCCGCTGTCTTTTGGGTTGCCGATGTTACTCATGCTGATCGCCCATGCCATCACCATCTGACGACACACGATGTTCTACGGACAGACCAAGTTCCCTGATCTTTTTACGCAAGCTTCCTCGGCTGATTCCCAGGTCAGACGCAGCCTTCGATTGATTGCCATCGGATTCTTCCAGCACACGAGCGACAAGGTATCTTTCCATCATTTCGAGCGTCTCGGCGTACAGGTTTGTTGATTCGGCTTGGCGTCGCTGGTCGACAAAGGTTGCGAGGTTACGCGTTGCGTCGGTTTCCGGTAGCCCGGCGTGAACGTTGGCGAAACGGTCCGAGTCCTTGGTTGCGTCGCCGGCGCGATGGCGGCGTTCTGCTTGCTTTGGATTCTGGTCCGCTTCCGATGCGAGCCACGCACCGGGTAGCGTTTCGGGAACCAGTACGGGGCCCGTCGCTTTCAGGACCGCCTTGCGGATGACCGATTGCATTTCACGAATGTTTCCCGGCCACGAATGAGACTGCAGCAGCGCCATCGCTTCGGGGGCAATGCCTTGCATCTCCTTCCCAGCTTCGCGGCTGTAGCGGAGTACGAGATACTCAATCAACCGAGGCACATCTTCTTCGCGGTCGCGTAGCGGCGGCAGGTCAATGCGGTAACCATTGAGCCGGTGGTAGAGATCGAGTCGGAACTCGCCGTCGTCGATCATCTGCTCGAAGTCGCGATTCGTCGCACAGATGATTCGCACGTCGGTTCGGATCGTCTCGCGGCCGCCGACCCGTTCGAACGCTTGTTCTTGCAGCAACCGCAGCACTTTGCCTTGCACCGAAGGCGACATGTCCCCGACTTCGTCCAAGAAGAGCGTGCCGCCGTCACATTGCTCGAACTTGCCAATCCGGCGTCGGTCCGCACCGGTGAACGCCCCTTTCTCGTGCCCGAAAAGTTCGCTTTCTAGCAAGGTCTCCGACAAAGCCGCGCAATTGACTGCCAGAAAAGGTTCTCCGGCGCGATGGCTGTGCTGGTAAATGGCGCGGGCCACTAATTCTTTACCCGTGCCGCTTTCGCCACAGATCAGGACCGTTACGTCCTGCTTCGCCACTCGGCCGACATCCTTATAGACCTCCAGCATCGGCGCACTTCGGCCGATCATCGAATCCTGGTCGGCTTCGTAAGCGGCATCGTCGTCACCGGCAATCATGCGAACCGGTACCTGCATCATTCGCCTGGCTTGGATTGCTTTCGAGGCGACCTGTTGGACCTGAGCCATGTCAAGCGGTTTGAGCAGAAAGTCGTATGCGCCGACTGTCATGGCTTCAATCGCCACGTTGCTGTCATCCGAAACAGTGATGAAGACGATTGGCAGTTTCGGATCGAGTTTGTGAATCGACTCGGTCAGCTCCAGGCCCGACATGTCCGGCAACCGGACATCCAAAAATAATGCGTCGGGCTTTTTCGACTGGATCGCGGCGAGTCCCTCTTCAGCCGTATCAGCGCAGTGAACATCGAAATCAAGTTTACGGAGCGCAGCGGCGATCAGCTGACCCACCATTTCGTCGTCGTCGATCACCAGAATGTTTGTCATGGGGCGTGGCAGTGGTGAGCGTCTTGAGCGTTCGCTGGGTGTCCGGAAATTGTGGAAATCATTGCGACGGGAATGTCCGAAGCATTTGGCATTCCTATCGCGAGATTTTAATTCTTCCTGTGCCGAATGCGAAGATGATGCTCAATGCTATCCGTCAACACACACCCGTACCCGATCGACAAATTGCAACTCCCTGGTCTCGGCTGGGCGCTTCCACCGCATGTCGAAAACCTCCGTCTCGGATTTGCCCCGATCGATCGGACATCAGGCGAGGTTTCAGCAGCCGGCACCTCCATTGGCGCTGTCAGGAGACAAGGCACGGCTCGTGCCAATGTGGTCATGTCGTGAGCATCGATCAGGATCGAAACGTGCCAAGTGTTGGGGTTGGTGCGGCAAAGTCGCGTTTTTAACGGGGAAAAGCTTTGGCACGCCGTGAGCGTAGGCGTTCATTCCATCACAACTCGCACCGGTTCGACGCAGCGCTCGGAGCGGGGTGAATGAAAAAACAGTAGCCACCTGATTGTCGCTGATCGTTCGGACAGTCAAACACTTCGCATTTTGACAGACCGGCGAATGGATCAGGGGGGACGCGAAATGGAGACTTGTCATGAATGTCATCAAATCAGCAGCAACGCTAGTTCTCGCAGTGATCGTCGTATCGCCAGCCCTGGCCGACCGTAACGGAGATCGCGTCAGACAACCTCCTGATCAAGTGATCGAATTTGGGATCCGCGACGAGTTGCAATCACGGTTTCGCTTGGACCATCCAGACGTCAAGGCCCGAGTGATGGCAGGCAAAGTGACGCTCGAGGGCGAAGTCTCTTCGTTCAACGATCGTATGCAACTTGAGCAACAAATCAAGCAAATTGATGGCGTGCGGTATGTCCATAACCGCTTGCACGTCAAGCGATTCGCATTTGACAGAGAGCCTCTTCAACAGCGATGGCAAGACGACAAGTTGGGTTTGGCCGACCAACGGAACTTTCGTGGGGAAATTCAATGGAAAGGGGGCGATGAAATGATCGTCAGTGTTTTCGACGAGGGCCCGGTTGAAGTGACCCTCGACGAATCGACCTACGTGACACTCGACGGAAAGCGTGTCGCCGACAGCATGCTCGGCCAGGGACTGCTGGTGTCTATCCAGGCCAAGCAAGACCGGGGTGAACTTGTCGCTCAAGCCGTTGCCGCCCACTCGCCGAAGTAGCCGGTTATGCGGAAGCGAGGGTGATTCAAACGGACATTCATCTCACGGCAATTCGATGCCGAGGCCGTGGTTGACTCGGTTGGTGAAGTTCGCCAGTGCCACGGCTGCGGCGAGCGTGACCAGTTGTCGATCGTCAAGGAACGTTTTGATTTCCACAACGAGGGCCGCATCGACGTCGGCCTTCTGCGTCAGTTGTTCTGCGTAACGCAAAACGCTTTGCTCTTTCTCATCAAACAAATCGTTCGCGTCAGCGTTCATCGAGTCGAGTTGCTTGTCGCTCAATCCCGCTTTCTTGGCAGCTTGGCGGTGATAGTGCGAGCAGTAGTCGCACGCGTTCAGCTGCGACGCCTTGTAGTAGGCCAACTCGCGATACTTTGCAGGCAAGTCGTTTTGTAGGCCATCGTTGATCTGCGTGACGCCTCCCAGGACGTCGGGCTGGTGCGCGAGCGTGCTGAAAATGTTTAGCGATTGCCCGAACTTTTCTTCGATCGCCTTGAGCAGGGGTTTGGATGCTTCGGGAGCTTGGTCAATGGTGAGCGGTTTTGCGTGAGGCATAGAAATTCTCCGTGGAACTGAAGTTGCGTGGCGATCGATGCGGCCGTTTCGAATTCGATCGCTTCTGATCGGTTGGTTGTGATTGTCAAAAGCAGCGAAGTCGGGTGCGATTGATTCTCGCTATGATGAAGAAGATGCAGTAGTGCAAAGATTGTGCCGCTGGGGGGCGTGCGATCCGATGCGGGGCGAGGCTGGTCGACAATCGCTCAGGTTGGTTGTTGGGGAGCCGAAGCTGTCTAACGGCATCATTCAAGACGAGGTTCGCGAAGCAGTTTCGACGTCGCCGGCACGGCGTTGGAGACGAGTTGCTTGCGACAAATTTGTGAGACGCTGCTGGGGGCTTTTGCCTTTTCTGACGACAGATTGAGTGAAACCTCGCGATTGTTGCGAACCAGGGACTGTATCGAGCGTCCTAATGACCAACAAGACGCCTGAGCCACGGGGCCACACGGCCGGTTGGAAACCGGGCGAATGCGTCAGCCGTTTTTATTGTCATTTGCTCGTGAGAGTAACCATGCGTGTGTCATTTCAATTCTTCGTCATTACGAAATCTGGCGCCGAGTAATCGGATGCCGAACGAAGAGCTTTTGCACACTCAGAATTTACTTTCATTAAGCGATAGGAACCATGGAAACGACAACCGAAATCAACTTCGCGACGAGCGTGGCAGCACGCGTCGCCGGAGAAGACATCAAACGGGGAGACTACGTCACGGTCTTGAACGAGATTGTCGAATTGCCTTCGTACCTGTGGGGTTGCTCCGGTGTCATGTTACCAGCGGACGAGCCGGTGCGAATCCGGTACATGCCCTGTGACGCCGGCCAGCCCTTCAAGGTCGTCGCCGTCTGCCTGCCGTTCGTTTACACCAAGCGACCCAAAGGCGACACGAAAACCTTCGACACACGCCAAAACCAACTCGTCCGGCTTGATCCGGGCAGTGGCCGCTCGGTGTGGAAACGGTTGCGAAAGCATTTGAAGAAGAAGCGGAAATAGGAAGACGCCCGTGACGGAAAGACCTGTCGCGGGCGTTTTCTCGTTTCCGGTACAATCTGAAGCATCAAACGCAACAGCAGTTGCGGAACGCCCCGCAAGTTTCTCAGCTTCGTTCTTCGCCAGTGCAGGGAAACTTCCCTCTCACCTCCTAATGTCCATCGACCGCGACACGATCGAAAACAATCTTCGTCTGCACGTCGATCGGCTTGCGGGACTGATCGGTCCGCGCACACTGGGGCAGCCCAAAACGATTCAGGCCACGATCGGCTACATCGAGGGTCAGTGGTCGGAGATGGGCTACAGTCATCAACGTGAATGTTATGACGCGATCGGTGACGAGGCCACCAACCTGATCGTCGAGTGTCCCGGCACCAAGCGAGCGGATGAGATTGTTCTGTTGGGAGCCCACTACGATACGGTCTATTGCACGCCCGGCGCCGATGACAACGCATCCGCCGTGGCGGTTTTGATCGAGGTCAGCCGATGCCTGCGCGAGCACACCGGCAAACGAACCGCCCGTTATGTGGCGTTCGCGTGTGAGGAACCGCCGTATTTCAATGTCGACTCGATGGGAAGCCAGCACCATGCCCGCCAATCACGTCGGCGCGGGGACAACATTGTTGGCATGCTGTGCCTGGAAATGGTCGGCTATTACAGTCTCAGCAAAGGCTCACAGGCTGTTCCACCGGGAATTCCCAAATGGATGCATCGGTTCTTTCCGCAGCGAGGCAACTTTCTGGCGGCCGTCGGTAATCTGCCATCCTGGAAACTGTGCTGGAGATTCCGGCGCGGTTTCAAACGCGGCACGCGTCGAATGCCCCTGTTCTCGATCTGTCTGCCGGAAAAGATCGGCGAGATTCGTCTCAGCGACAACAGCTCGTTCTGGGACCAAGGCTATCCCGCACTGATGCTCACCGACACCAGTTTCTTGCGGAATCCGAATTATCACCAAGCCACCGACACACCGGACACGCTCGACTACCCACGAATGACCGAAGTCACCCTCGGCGTCGCAGCGGCGATGCGCAAGCTGCTCGGCTAGTATTCCGCTGCACCTTGGTTTCCGGGTAGTGGACGAGGCGACGAGTCCTCTGTAGTCGGCATATCGGCAAGGACTCGTCGCCTCGTCCACGACCCGATAATTGAGCGGCGATCGACTGCTAGTCGCAATCACGAGCCGGTGGGCCACTTGCGCCGTTGGCATGCGTCCGACCATCGCTTTACCCAGTGATTTTGTTTGCGTTTGCGAAGCCGATTGCGTACCTTGGGTTTGATGGCTCCCCCGGTTGGGTGATTGCCTGGGAATCTACGTGACCTGCCGGGCAGACGTCCAACGCCGGGGAGTTCGAGTTTTCCGCAGAGTATTCCGCTGGGTTTTCCATTCAAGCTTCGCATGATGGTGTGCTAGGCGAGCGGATGTGATCCCAGGTCATTGAGTGCAACGGCCTTTTGCAACGGCCTTTTGGAACGGCCTTTTGGAACGGCAGCGGACTGATCGTACAGCCAAGGGGGCGATCTGTGTCGGTCCGCCATGGAACTCGCCTGTCCCGTGTCGGTTTCCCGTGCGATTTCCCTCCGCATATCGATTCCATGTATTGTCGAGACGCAGCCAAATGAAGCCTACTCACGCGGTCACGCTTTTCGCCGTGTCGGTGTTTGTCCTTGTGGCATTTTGGTTTCCTTTTGCCGGGACGCCTGGATCTGTGTCCTATGGCGATGATGCGATCGAGCAAGTGGTTGTGTCGTCGTCGGGGAACGAAACACCACGGGTGTCGTTTTCCGAAACAATTGCACCGATCTTGAAACGCAACTGCAGTCAATGCCATGGTGAGGGCAAGCAGGAAGCCGGGCTGCGTTTTGATGAGCTCGATCCGGCGATGTCGTCTGATCAAGACGTGTCGGTTTGGTCGTCGGTCCGCGATGCGTTGAATGCTCACCAGATGCCGCCGCCAGAGGAGACGCGTCAGCCCAGCGAGCAAGAACGACAGCAAATCGTGGCATGGATTGACGCGTCGTTTGAGCGTGTTGCCCAGCGGCGGCGGGCGAATCGATCGTCTTCGATGCGGCGTCTGACCGTCGCCGAATATGAGCACACGCTGCAAGAGCTATTCGGCGCGAAGGTTCCATTCGCAACAAATCTTCCCGCCGCACCTTTGTCCGAGTACGGGTATTCGCGCGACGCGGACCTGCTAGGCGTGTCCGCGCTCGAGCTTGAATACTTTCTTGCCATCGCGCGACAAAGCGTCGACGACTACGTGATTTTCGCGGGACACATCCCCGACAGCGAGCACTATCTGATCGAGTTCGAAGACGTTGAATATCGTCCCGGCGTGGCCGGCGGCTACTCGGTCGATGAGCCGTTGACTGAGCAGGAGTTGTTGGAGAAACGACGGGCAAGGGATGTCGGGCCGGCCATCTATTCGGACCGGACGTTGTTCCCGTTGCCAGATGGACCACTCGATCTGAGCTCTGAGGAATTGAATCGGTCTGACCGACAAAAATTCCACCAACAATTTGCCAGATTCAAGAGCCACCAGCTTCACAAAGCCGGCGAATTGGTCGCCAGGGTCTATGTCGCTGCGAAACTGGGTGATGACGGTTCGGCGCCTCGACTTCGATTTCGCATCGGCGACACGTTGGGTATGGAGTTCGCCGAACCCATTCCGGGCGAATGTGATGTCACTGCATCGCCTGAGAAGCCGCAGGTCTGTACGTTCCGGATCCCGTTTCGCCACATACCCACCGGGACGACTGAAGACGAGGAGGATGAGGAGGATGAGGAGGATGAGGAGACGACGCTGACGCTTTCGGTGTCCAACGCATCGCATGATCCCGATGCGATCTTCGACGTGGTTCCGGAGGGCTACAACTATGCCCCAGGTAAGTCGGGGCTCATGTCGCGATACCGGAAGACGCTGGCGGATTCGATCGTCAGCAAGGCCGCGATGCGGAAAGCCGGTGTGAATGAGCTTTACCTCGATGCGATCGAAATCGATCTCGTGCCGTTCGGCCTGGACATGCACGCAAGGCTATGGCGAATCGATGCGCAACGAGCCAATTTGAATGCGGGTGCCGACGCACGTACGGTTGCGGAGGAATCACTGCAAGCTTTTATGCAGCGTGCCTATCGCCGTTCCATCTCGCCGGCAGAATTGGGCTCGATGATGTCGCTCTACGATCAATTTCGCAGTGAAGGGGACAGCTTTGAGGATGCTCTGAAAGAAACGTTCAGCACCGTGCTGATCTCCGACCCGTTCTTGTATGTCGCCGCGCCGATTCCACTGGAACAGCATCAATCGATCTCCGAAGAAGAGCGTCGCCAGCTTGCCTCTCGGCTTTCGTATTTCCTGTGGAGCGGTCCTCCAGATGATCGGCTGCTTGAATTGGCGTCTCAAAACCGGCTCAGCGACCCTGGCACGCTTGCCACTGAGGTCAGTCGCATGCTTGGTGACCGTCGCGCTCGCCGTTTCAGCGAACGATTTGCTCGTGAGTGGTTGCGGTTGGACAAGTACGGTCTGGTCGCGATCAATCCCGAATTCTATCCGCACTATGATGAAGATCTCGGGCAGGACATGGTCTCGGAGGCAATCACGACGTTTCAGGAGATTTTTCACGGTGCCAGAGATGCGCGCGAATTGATCGCATCGGAGACGGTGTACGTCAATCAGCGTTTGGCTCGCCATTACGGGTTGCCGCCGGTGACGGGCGGTAAGTTGCAAGCGGTTGCCGTGCCGGACTATCGAACGCGTGGCGGGTTGCTTCATCAGGGTGCGATTTTGACCATGACTGCAGACGGGGCCGAGTCAAATCCGATTTACCGTGGGGTCTGGATTATGGAACGTCTGTTGAACGATCCCCCACCGCCTCCGCCTCCATCTGTTCCGGCACTAGACGCATCCTCGGCAGATGTGGGTCCGCTTACACTCAAGCAAAAGATCGAGCTTCATCGCCAACAAAGTGCTTGTGCGGCGTGTCATGCCAAGATCGATCCCTGGGGATTGGCGCTGGAGCATTTCGATGCGATCGGCGCCTGGCGTGAAGCAGCCCTGGTGATCAATCCGGACACGGCCGCCCGGTCGTTTTCGCCCGTCGACAGCAGTACCGTCCTGCCCAGCGGCGAGGAAATTGAAGGGTCAAGCGACCTCGTTTCGTACCTCGTTGGCCAACGGCAAGACGAGTTCACGCGCGGCTTGACCTGGCACATGATGACTTACGCACTTGCCCGCGCGCCGAATCTCGGCGACGAATCCGAGCTGGAATCGATTCATCGCTATTTCCGGACGTCCGGCTACAAGCTGCCGTCGCTCGTTTTAGCCATCGTGCAAAGTGAATCGTTCCAGGCGGTGCCTGTAAGCACAGCAAGGGACAAAGCAGATTCGTTGCAAACAAAGAATGCCCCGACAGCAACACTGATTGGAGAGAGACAATGAGTCAGTTTTCTCGTCACCCCCGCCGCAAGTTGTTGCAACTCGGATTGGCTGGCATGGCCCTGCCCCCGCTTGCTTCGTTGCTCGGAGCGTCAAAGGTAGCCCGAGCAGCCACGACGACCCAGCGACCAGCCCGGCTCGTCACAATCTTTTTTACCAATGGCGTTTCGCTGCCACCGGAAGGGCACCAAAGTTTTGACGACTGGCACTGGTTCCCTCATCATCCCGGTCCAGATTATGTGATGACAAAGACGCTTCAACCGCTCGCCGCACTCCGCAGCGAACTTTCGATCCTGTCCGGTTTTTCGCATCCCCATCTGCGTTCGAATATCACGCATTCCTGCAGCGCGCAGTTTCTGACCGGCGACGACCAGTCCAAAGGCTACAAAAACTCGATCAGCTACGACCAGGTCTTCGCCGAAAAGATTGACGGCGCGACACGATATTCGTCACTGGCATTGTCTGCGTCGGGAGGTACGGGAAGCTTGGGCCGTCCCGCAACCATTTCGGTCAATCGCGATGGTGCACTGATTCCAGCCTTGTCGGATCCGCAACAGATTTTCAACCGCTTGTTTGTTGTCGATGCCCGCGGCGCCGAGGCGCGGGCCAGAGCGATCGCCCGTGACCGCAGCATTTTGGATCGGGTGAGTTCAAGACTGTCGGGCCTCAATGGCGCGCTTTCTGCAGACGACCGGCATCGCCTGGATGCCTACTTCACCGCAACGCGAACCTTGGAAAGGCAGCTCGAACGTGCCAATGAATGGTTGAACGTCCCGAAGCCCGAAGTAGATCCTGGGGCATTTGATTTGGACGCTGAACCGACGCGCGAGCTGGGAACGAACTACGTGCGCACAATGTTCGACCTCATCCATATGGCACTGCTGACCGACTCCACGCGAGTCGTGACGTACCAGACCGCCATTGAAGGCGGCAGCGGTCGAGGCAATCAACTTCCCTACGCAGCAGGTCTTTCGCTGCATCATCACCAACTCAGCCATAGCGCCGCTCGAGACGAAGGTGGTTGGGAACGCTGGGCAAAATTCGACCAGTATCTGACCGAACGCCTCTCGGAGTTCTTGACGAAGATGGCTGAAACGCCTGATCCGCTGGCCGAAGGCAGCCTGCTGGACAACACAATCGTGCTCTACGGCAGTGGCACCAGCAAGACGCATGTCGGCAGAAACTACCCGCTGATCCTTGCCGGCGGCAAAAATCTCGGCGTGAAGCAGGGCGCATTCCATCGATTCGAAGACGAACGCCCGTTCAATGACCTGTTGCTGACGCTCTTGCAACGTGTTGGTGTCGAAACAGAAAGCTTCGGCGACAGCGAATCAGTTGTTGACCAGATTCTGGTTTAGCGGCATCATCGGGCGACGGCGAAACCAGTACCATCAGGATGCAACGCGCGATCCGGGATACTCACTGCCGTCCTGATCCGGTCCGATCCCGCTTTCGAAAACAACACCTTCGAAGGAGTTGGCCGTTGAAGCCGCTGCCCCCCCGAAAATGAAGTCGACGAACGAACAAATGAAACGAATTCAACTAATAATAATTTGTGTGCTTTGCGTCCTGATGTGCGTCGGTTCGGACGCATCCGGCGCAGACGTAACCACCGAGGCAAAACGGGACAAACGGAAACGTGCGACATCTAGCACTCCTCAGGACAATCCGGAACTGCCCAACGTTTTGCTTATCGGCGATTCCATCTCGATCGGCTACACGGCGGAGGTTCAAAAGCAGTTGGCGGGAAAGGCAGATGTTTTTCGGATCCCTGGAAATGGAAAATACTCCGAATACGGATTGCAGAATCTGAACAAGTGGATCGGTTCCCGAAAATGGGATGTCATTCACTTCAATTGGGGGTTGTGGGATCTCTGTTACCGAAACCCAAAATCGAAAACTCAGGGAAATCGCGACAAGGAGAACGGGACGCTGACCGCCACCCCAGAGCAATACCGCGCCAACATGAAAAAGATCGTGGCTCGGCTTAAGGAGACGAACGCCACACTGATTTGGTGCACCACCACGCCGGTTCCGGAGTTTGAGGCGGGGCGAAAGTTAGGCGACGACATCAAATACAACCAGATTGCCGAAGAGATCATGAAAGCGAATGGGATCTTGATCAACGACCTGCATTCCCATGCGCTTTTGAAATTGCCCGAAATCCAAGTCCGCAAGGGTGACGTCCATTATACGGAACCAGGCTACGCCTATTTGGCTGAGAAGGTCGTTGATGAGATCTCCTCGGCGATATCGAAGTAGACTCAGGAGATCGAAATCGAAAGTGGAGTCGACGTCGAGTTTCGAAAGACGCCGTCAATGAATTGAACCGAGCAACAAGAGAAACGATGTCGATGAACATGAAAGGATCGATCACCCTACTGGGGATCTTTCTGGCGTTTGCAACCGTTGCCGCAGCCGACGAGCGGTATGTGTTGCACTACGAATCGCCAGCCAATGACGTGGTGCGGATTGACAAGGGCAAGAGGAATCAACGCGCGGAGTTTGGCTTTATCCAGACCGCGTTACCGATGGGAAACGGCAGGTTGGGCGCCATGTTTTCCGGCGGCATCGAGACGGAGCATCTGCTGATCAATGACATCACATTGTGGATGAATGCCAAGCGTGGTCTGGACGAAGTGTCGCAGTCTGGGGCGCGCGACGTTGCGCGTGAGGATTTCGAGACCGTTCGAAAAGCCTACCGGGAGGGGAAATACGGCACGAAGCGGGGCAGTATGGAAAGCCTGTCCACGACGTATCTGAGCAGCGTCGAGCCGCTGGGGAACTATGCGCCGTTTACCGATGTGTTGATTTCTACCGGACACGAACCGCCACGGGTGCGAGACTACCGCCGCTCGCTCGATTCACGCACCGGTCTGGGAACGGTCAGTTACACGATTGGCAAGGGAAAGTTCCGCAGAGAGTTTTTTTGCAGCCATCCGCACGATGTCGTGGTGGCCCGTTATACGGCCGAGGACGCAACGCTCAATCTGACGATTGAGACCGTCACAAAGCACAACGTGGTGCAAGTGAAAGCTGCGGACGACCGGATCGTCCTGACCGGCGAAGCAAAAATGGTTCGGGACAATGTCGAGTTCATGCAGATCGTGCAAATCGATGCCGGGAACGCAGACGTTGCGCCGCAGTCAGATGGTTCGGTGACGGTTTCCGGCGCGAGCGAGGTGACGATTTATCTGGCGGGGTATTGCGACTACCTGCCGGTCTATCCTTCGTTCAAGGGACGTGACTACAAAGCGGATTGCGAAAAAACGATCTCGGCGGCGGTGAAGCTTGGTTTTGATTCGCTCAAACAAACGCATGTCGACGATGTCTCGGCGCTGATGAACCGCTGCCGGCTGGAACTTGATTTCCAGCCCTCCGGCTTGACCACCGATAAGCTCGTGGCCGGCGACAGCAGCCTGGAGCTGGAAAACCTGTACTTCAATTACAGCCGCTATTTGCAGTTGAGCTGTTCGCGCGGGGCACCCGTTCCCTCCAATCTCCAAGGTCTGTGGAACGACTCACTCCGGCCGCCGTGGAACTGTGACTATCACACCGACATCAACGTGCAAATGAACTACTGGATGGTGGATCCGGCGAACCTGACGGAGTGCTTTCGGCCCTTCGCGGAGTGGACGAAGATCTTGGCGGAATCTGGTGCGCACACGGCTCGCAAAACCTTCGGCGTCGATAAGGGTTGGAGCATGGGGCTCAACGGCAATGTGTTCGGCTTTACCGCTCAAAACGAACACGGCCGCCGCAACCAGCAGGCAGGGCATTGGCTTTGCCAGAATTTATTCGACCACTTTGCGTTCAATCAGGACCGTGCCTACCTCGAAGAGATCTATCCGACTCTGAAAGGTGCGGCGGAATTCTTCGTCGAGTTCCTCGCTCCGTGGAAAGACGGCTCTCTTGTCGTCTATCCCACCTGGTCGCCGGAAAACGCGTATCTCGTCAAGCAGTATGGCAAATTGAACAAGCAGGCTTACGGCGCCTCATGGGATCAGCAGCTCGTCTTGAATCTATTCACCGACTGTATCGAAGCCTCCATCGTACTCGGTCGCGACGAAGAATTTCGTAAAACCCTGCAGGCGATGATTCCAAGACTGTGTCCCCAGAAGATTGGTCAGTATGGCCAGTTGCAGGAGTGGCCGGAGGATTGGGATCGACCGCAGGATACGCATCGGCACATTTCGCACCTGATTGCGTTGCATCCCGGTCGCGATATCTCGCCACTGACAACCAAAGAGTTGTACGAGGCGGCTCTGGTCACGATGAAACACCGTGGCGATGAGTCGACCGGTTGGAGCACGGGCTGGAAAACCTGCTTCTGGGCGCGATTACACAACGGCGACAAGGCGCATCAAATCTATCGTTTCTTAACCGCCCAGCGTGCTTATCCCAACCTGTTCGATTTCCATCCGCCGTTCCAGATCGACGGCAATTTTGGTGGCGCGGCGGGCGTTTGTGAAATGCTGTTGCAAAGCCATCTTCGCAGCGTCAATGCGGACGCACGATCGATCAGCGACGCAGCGTTTGTTGCCTATCGGAAAAATCCATCCACGCCGAATCACTACCAAGGTGTCGCTCCGGACGATACATTGGCCGATGCCCCCTATATCCTGCACTTGCTGCCGGCACTGCCCTCGGCCTGGCCGGATGGCCGTGTCCACGGTCTGCGGGCGCGCGGCGGATTCGAAGTGGACTTGGCGTGGGAGGCTGGGCGGCTGATCGCAGCGACCATCCGGTCCGAGAAGGGAGGCACTTTCCGCCTGTATGCGGACGGCACGCTGAGTGAAAACATCGTCTTGTCAGTGGGCCAGTCGTATTCATGGGCCGAGCAGACCAAGCACTAGGCTCTGTCCCTAAAGTCCAGCGATCGAAAAGGGGGTCAGGAGTCAATAGTGCGAAGCACCCGTAGGGCCGTTCCGGCTATTGACTCCTGACCCCGTTTTCGCGGTTCGTTAGCTTGCGTGCGAGGAGACTTTGGCGTCGATGAAGTTTGCGGCATCGGGGCGGGAGAGGTCCAGTACGGCGACGCTGCCATCGCTGAGCCGACCTGGATTGACGACGCACGTGCTGGCAATCCGGCTGACACCCCGAGATTCGGTTTCGCCGAACGTGATCGCGAGTTCGGGATGCACCGAGTGAATCACTTCGCTGGCCAGCTTGGTGTCACCCGCCAAGTCGGACCGCAGCGCCATCGAAAGTTGACCCGACGGCGGCGTGGTGAGCATCACGATGGTGTGATCGACGGGGGTCCGTGTCAGATGCCGAAGGTAGTATTCGACCGCCGAACGTGAACTGCGGAGTCGGTCGTTCCAGGTGTCGATGACCTCGTTCAAATCGCCTCCCACTCCGACGACATGCACGCCAGCGGATTCGTAGGGCGTTGCGTGGATGCAGTGCACGTGCGGGTTGTCCAACTCCGCCATCATGACCAATCGGGCGAAGTCGGCCAGGGGGACGTCGTGCTCACCGGGCAACACGAAGACGGGACACCGCATCGATTTCGCCGCCGTGAAAAAAGCCCGGTAGAAGTCTTTCTGACGCGGAGACATCTTGCGGTCGACGCTGTGGCTGCCCGCCCAAAGTCCGCCGATACACACGGCGTCCGGATGATGATATGCGTACTGTTCGCTCAAGCACTCAAGCGTTTCCGGCTGCCCGTCCAGCCGACCGCCAATCAGCAATCGCTTCATCGTTTCTTCTCCGTATTCGTTCACCTTCGATCCGGTTCAACTCAACGAATCACACCATGACCGCAGCGTTCCACTGACGGTCATCCAACTGAGGAGCAACCCGAATGCCAAGGTCACCAAACCCAGTCGAACCATACTGGGAACCTTGGTTGCAAAATACACGGCGGCGAGGATCAGGTATCCGACGACAACCATCCACGCCGTAGTCTCACAGGCATGCATTGTTTCCTCACGTAGAATGGACCTACCGACGGAACAGGTAATCACGTCGTCGCACATTCCGCAGACGAGCGAGAATCGGACGCCCCACTGTGGGCGACTCGCAGCGAAACGCATTCCGCCCGCGGAGCGTGCGGCGATGTGATCAGTTAGCATTTGTAGTGCCAAAGTCCTCGCGGGTGCCCGGTCGGTATTCCGCATCGGTCACATTGGCTACCCTCGGACAAATTGTCACCGAATTAGCGAATAGTCGATGCCGGATACCGCCGCTTTGACATCTTTTATCTTCCTGTTGGTCGAAGCTGTTTTATCCCCTAAACCGCATCATCCGTGGCGATGCCGATCCGGCCGAATCATCGCCCGACTGTTCAGCCCGGTGTGGTAAAGCGTTTTTGTTCGACTCCGCAGGCGTCTTCGTCTTCTCTTGATGTGTCGGCGGAATCGGTGACCGCATGCAGACGAAACACCGATGCCAGATCCGTCAGCGGTCGTTTCAGCAAGTAGGTGATGCAGCTGCTTTCAAGGTTGGCGATCATCACGGTCGCCATCGCCATCCGCAGTGGCCAGGCCGGTCCGCCGGACAACAACGCCACAGCGGCAATCGCTACCATCAGCCATGCCAGCTTGGCCGACCGGGTGTGATAACTGGGCAGTTGCCCGAACTTGGCCAACGCAAACATCCCGGCAGCAATGTAGCTGACGATGGCGAAGACAATCCACAAGACTTCCTGTCCGAGCAAGTCACCGCGCAAAAAGATCAACGCGAGTGCCAGGCATCCGTACATGACGGCGTCTGAAAAACTGTCAAGCTTCGGGCCAATCGCAGATCTTTGATTGAGCCATCGAGCAAGTTTGCCGTCGACGAAATCACTGAAGGTCAGAATCAGGAACAGCACAAGTGTCGCGGTCTGCAGTCCGTTCCAGGCCAATACCAACATCAGTGGCGAGCAAATCGCACGCCCCACGCAGATGGCGTTCGGGATCGTCAACCACGTGGTCGAACGCTCTGCAGGCGAAACCGCGACTCTGTGTTCCGCCGACGGATCCCGTGATGATGATCGGCTCACCGCATCACCTCTACAAGCAGCAATGCAATGGGTGCGGAGAAGGTTAACGAATCGATGCGATCGAGCATGCCGCCCTGGCCCGGAATCAACGTGCCGCTGTCTTTTACCCCCGCAGCACGTTTGATCGCCGACATGTTCAGATCACCGAGCGTTCCTGCAGTCGCGATCGCCAATCCGAGCAATGACCAATCCACCAATGTCAGCTCGGTCAAGTTAGGACCAACCAATGCCGCAGTCACAACCGTTCCGATCAGCCCACCGACAAAACCTTCCAGCGATTTGTTCGGCGAGATCGCTGCTGCTAGCTTTCGTCGGCCAAGTGAACGTCCCGCCCACGCCGAGAGGATGTCGTTCCACTGCGTCATCCCGACCACCAGTAGAAACAATGCGGGTGATTCCGGATCGAGCAGCAGTAGACTGCATGCCGGAAAGATTCCGCAAAGCAACAGACCCAAGATCGAAGACGCAATGCGTGGTGTGTATTGTAGGACTCCTTCTGACGCCATCGTTACGCCGCAAAAAGCAATCACGGATGCGGCAGAAACGAAGGCCAACCATGCGATGTCTCCGCCAATTGCGATTCCGCCGTAGAGCACAACGAGGTTGATCGTCATCACCCATGCAGTGGGCGTCCACTGCATCGTGGAAGACGCCGACGGAGTTGTTGGCGGAGCTGGCGACGACAATCGCCTGTACTCCGTCATCGCGATGAACGACATCGCAAACCAGATGATCGACGCAGCCCACCGTCCGCCCAACGCTGCAAAAAACAAGGAACCGGCAATCATCCACCACGAAACGAGGCTCGCCATCCGCCGACGAGCGGTCTCGCCCGGGCAGCGACGCAGCGAAGACAGTCGGTAGAGCGTGCCGGCAAGCAACGCACTGAACACCGCCATCGCCAATGAAAACAGGTTGGCATACGATCCGGAAATGACGTTCATGATGCCGTGAACTCCCGCCGTTTCTTGTCGGATGAGCCGTCGGCGCTTTTGGAAGCTGATTTGCTGATCCGGGTCAGCTTTTTGGCCACCATCGGCGTTGCAATTGCCAGCGTGGCTGCGGAAAGCAACGGCCAGTCGATCAATTGCCAAGGCCGGACCTCAGCCATCCGATCCAGCGCCGGCAGTCTCGCACCGGCCAGGACGAAGACTAAGTTGCTGGGCAGCATGCCCAAGAGTGTCGTCCAAACGAACGTGGGCAACGGGACACTCGTTGCACCGGCCGAGTAATTGACGCCGGTGTAGGGGACATGGAGTAGACGTAGCGTCAAGAGGCAGGTCGCCTCACCGCCACGCTCGAGCGACTGATCGATGGTGCCGACGATTCGCGGCACGCGACGCAATGCCCAGTCGCGAAAGTAGCTGCGAACCGCCATCATCGCGATCACCGCCGCAGCGGTTAACGAGACGCTGACGATGGCCAAGCCGATCCAGAATCCGAACAACCATCCGAACGCAATGGACTTGCCCGTGGTGCCGGGAATCAACGACGTCAGGGTGTAGAGCAGGACGCCGACGATCACCGCGACGGCGGGGTGCCGGGCAACGGCAAGACGCAACGCGCGTTCGTGCTCGACAAACGAATCCCAGCTCAAGGAGACTCCAGCGAAGTACCACGCTGCAATCGCGAGAGCGATGATCAGCAATGTTACCGCCAGCTTTTTCATGCCGCCACCAACCTTGTAGAATCCGACACCGTGTTGCAACCGATGCAAGGTTCGCTGCGGCGGGCAAGTCGTACCGTACGCATTACGGTACCGAATCCTGCCTGGATCGGGTCGGTACGTGCCGGTGATTTCGACTTGAACTGCGGTGTGAGAAAATTCAGAGGATAGGGAGGCATTTCAGCGTCTTGTAGGAGGATGGTGGTGCAAAGGCGATGCAACTGATGTGCCCAAGGTTGTCGTGGTCTTACGAAAGGACCGCCAATTCTGCCGCCCGTGATGACTTCCTGACCGCGATTGCGTCAGGATGGCACGCGATGCGGATTGCCGATGGAATCACGGAAAACTCCGCATGACCGGTTCGCTCGCTTTCCCCGTCGAAACTGAAAGGAAGGCCCGGTTGAGAGTCGCTTGCATCGGTATGCGGATTGCAGGGGTGTCGCTTCCTCCGCGAGCATTGGCTTGTTTCGCGTTCGCCTACGGAGCCGACGACTACATAGCAACTCTCATACCATGAAGATTCTCCACATCTCCGATCTGCATTTTGGTCCACCCTTCCTTCCCCGCGTCGGTGAGTCACTACGACGTGCAGCCGAGTCGGTGTCGCCGGACGTGATTGTGGTCAGCGGGGATCTGACGCAACGTGCGAAACCGGAGCAGTTCGAACAGGCCGCCGAGTTCCTTCGACAATTGCCGGACGCACCTCGCGTCGTCGTGCCGGGCAACCACGATGTGCCGCTGTACCGGATTATTGAGCGGTTTACCGACCCTCATCGGCATTACCAACGCATCATTTCAAAGGAACTCAATACGGTGCTACGCACCGACGAAGCCGTCATCGTAGGCCTCGACTCGACGGCCCCTCGTTCTGCCATCTCCAACGGACGACTTCACCCGTCGAAGCTCGATTTCTGTCGGCGGGTGTTCGAAAACACGCCGCCCGAACTCTCTCGGATTGTCGTGGCGCATCATCACTTTGCCCCGGCACCGGATTACTTGCGTGACCGAGCGATGCCCAAAGCGAAGCGGGCCATCAAGCTGTTCGTTGACCTCGGTGTTGAATTGATTCTAGGTGGGCACCTGCATCGTTCGTACATCGGCAACACGCTGGATTTCTATCCAGCGGCCGGCCGCGACCACGGGATCGTCATCGTTCAAAGCGGCACGAGTACTTCGCGGCGGGGACGGGGCCGCGAGCGTGAGAAGAACACGTTCAATGAAATCGATTTGTCCCAACATGCCATCCGAGTCACGCATCATATTTACGACGACGACACCGGTATCTTTGCACCACTTAGCCGTCACGAGTTCGCCCGTGGCAGCGGACGGCTCTCCACCCAGACCGACGCCGTCGGGAAGCACGGTTCGGCGGAGTGGGAGGCGGAATTTTCACGCTAGTCGCGGTCAAGCATAGGCTTAAATCTTAATGACGCTCACGCTGCGCGAACCGGCTGACGTCAAACGAATATCAGCCGTTTGACGCGATCCTACGGGCCCTCATCTGAGGAAACGACGCTTACACTTGACGGCATTGGATTTAAGCGTCCTGTGAGTAAATCAACACAGTGTAGGGTGGCAATTGGATGCGTCCCTTACACGGTTGCCCGTCGTAACCTTCCGGCATCGCGTCGATGTCACCGCTCGCATCTCCGCCGAATTCGTCACTGTAGGCTTCGCGATCGCTGCTGAACCGTCGCTTCCACGTTCCTTGTGACGGTAAACCAAACTCGTAATTTTCGAAGTGTTGGTGGGCGAAGTTTGCAATCACCACCACATCATCGCCAGGACCGCCATCAAATCGGCGAACGAAGGCGACGACTTTGTCTTGGTGGTTGACGTGAACAACATCGATGTGCTGACCTGTTAATCCTTTGGTGCATCCGTTGCGGTTGAGCCGCAATGCGATCAGGTCGCTGATCAACGCGCTAATGCCGCCTAGTGATTCGGCATTGTCCCATTCCAATTCTTCGGTGTCTTGGAACCATCCGTCTTGCAGCAGCTCTTGTCCTTGGAACAGCATCGGAATCCCGGGAGCCGTCATGACCAGGGCGATCCCCAGCGTGGACCGTTTCTGGGCGAAATAGCTGTCCGGATCGGCTTCATCGACCTCGCTGGGAACACGCGATTTTCCGTTGGCGACCTCGTCGTGCGATTCGGTGTAGACGACTCGTTGGAAGGCGTCACCGTTGTAGGCATGCAACAATGCGTCGCGAACCTTGTTCATGTCGCGGCCGGCATCGTCGGGTTGAGTGATGACGTCTCGAATCGGGTGCACGAACTTGGCGTCCCACTGTGTCGAGAAGCCCGCTCCGCCTTCGATGTCCGACTTCGTCAGGTAGGCGTTGTTTTGCAGGTCTTCGGCGATCGTGATGGCACTCGGCTTGAAGCCGTGTATCTCGCGATTGACCCATTGAGTCAGCCCCCAGCCTTCGGGGATTTCTTGCTGGCCACTTGCGTCGACGCTGCGGATGTAGAGCGTCATGTCGTATCGCAATCCATCAACGTGGTAGTCTTTCAACCACATCATCGCGTTGTCTCGGATGTAGGATCGCACTTCGCCACGTCCGTAGTCCGGTCGGGTGTCGCCCCACGGAGTGTCGCTGCGATAGTCGTTGTAGAAGTAGATGCCGCCTTTGCCGTTTTCGCTCCAGCCGTCGAATTGCCAGAGGTCCAAGTCGCTGGGGCCGAAGTGGTTGTAGACGACATCCAGGATGACGGCGAAGCCAGCCTTGTGGGCTTCACGGACAAACGTTTTAAAACCCTCGGGGCCGCCGTATGCCGATTCAATCGCATAGGGATGGGCCGGGTTGTACCCCCAAGAGAGGTCGCCGGCGAACTCCGCAATTGGCATCACCTGCAGCGCGTTGACGCCCAAACGCTTGAGATGGTCGAATTTGTGTTGGTAGTCGGCGAAGGTGCCCACGTCACTGTCCCCGGGCCGATGGAACGTTCCGATGTGGGTTTCGTAGATGACCAGTTCGTTCCACGCTGGCATTTGAAAGTCATCGCCCTGCCAATCAAAGTTCGGATCGTGAATCACCCCGTTTCCGACGGAATTGGTCACCTTGCGGACTCGCGGGTCGATTCGGGTGAACACGTCTTCGCCACGAGTGATTTGATACTTGTACTCGTCGCCCGGTTTAGCGTTTTCAACAAAAGCGAACCAATGCCCGTTGTCTTCATTGGTCATTTCGTTGGCATCACTTTGCCATTCGTTGAAGTCACCCACGACGCTGACGCGATCGGCATGTGGTGCCCAGACACGAAACGCGACGCCGCGGTCCAGGACAATGGGGCCCATTCCGGCCGTTTGGGTCTGTTCATTCGTCGCTGCCGACTCGCCGCACAAAGTGGAGGGTGCCATTAAAAAGATTCCTTCAAAATGAATCTGTCCGACCCACCACACGACGATCGTCAGTCGACCACGCTGTGATGTTTCTGGAGCAGCGACGCTTTGAGCAACTTTCGTGCCGAAATAAGGTGCGGCAATCGTCGTTCCAAGCTTGGTGGCCGCGATGGCTGCCGCGGTCTCGTGTAAACTACGCTCCGCAACACCGCCGTTCGGCCGTGTTTCATCTGGCCAAACGTCATCGAGCTCGCACCGCAGCGAACTTGTTTGAAACCATCGATCCACCCGCCATTTCACCAGTCCTCATGATGCACCACCTGAAACTCCTTTTTCTGCTGGCCGCGACGTTTGTCCTTCCCGCGTCTCGGGATGGGTTGATTTCTGCGGCGGAGGAATCGTCGTCGCGTCCGAACATCGTGTTCCTGTTCGCCGACGACCAGAACACGTACTCCGTTGGGTGCTATGGCAACAGCGACGTTCAAACGCCTCAGATGGACCAATTGGCCCGCGACGGCATGGTCTTTGACAACCACTACAACACCACGGCGATCTGCATGGCCAGTCGCTCCAACGTGTTCACCGGCATGTACGAATACAAGACGGGCTGCAATTTCAGCCACGGAAACATGCGTCCGGAGGTGTGGGCAAAGTCCTATCCGGTTCTGCTGCGCCAGGCCGGATACCTGACGGCTTTCGCCGGCAAGTTCGGGATCGAGGTGCAAGGCAAGGGGTTGTGTGAAGACGACTTCGATGTCTGGGGAGGCGGGCCCGGCCAGACCCATTACGAAACAGCCAAGAACAAGTCGATGGCGAAGTACGCCAAGCGATACCCCCACTCGACGCTCTCCTACGGGGCTTTCGGCCAAGACTTCATCCGCACCGCCGCCAAGCAGGACAAACCGTTCTGTCTGTCGATCAGTTTTAAGGCTCCGCACAAGCCAGCGACGCCAGATCCTCGGTTCAATCCCATCTATGAGGGCAAGACGTTCACCAAGCCGGCGAACTTCGGCCGCGAGTTTTCCGAACATCTCTCGCCGCAAAGCAAGGCCGGCCGACAGTACCCTCGCTTTACCGAGTGGAAGTACGACACCGATTACGACGGCGAGATGCGGAAGTATCACCAGCAAATCTACGGCATCGACGTGGCGCTCGGCATGATTCGCGACGAACTGAAGGCCCAGGGGGTCGCCGACAACACGGTGGTCATCTACACCAGCGACAACGGCTACATTTGTGGTGCACACGGCTACGGTTCCAAGGTTCTGCCGATGGAAGAATCCTCGCGCGTGCCACTGATGATCTATGACCCCCGCAGCCCACTCAACGGCAAGCAGATTCGATGCGACCGGTTGACCGGCAATATTGATTTCGCACCCACGATGCTCGAACTCGCCGGCCTTTCCATTCCCGACAACATGGACGGCAAGAGTCTGCTGGGGCTATTGCAGAATCCCAACGAGGGCGGCCATGAACAGATGGCGTTCATCAACGTGTTCGGGCCTCTCGCTACCCACAGCCTGACCTGCCTGACTCGACAGCACAAATACACGTACTGGTGGTTCGGCAACGATCAAATGGACCCGGTCGAGGAGCTGTTCGATACCGAAAACGATCCGCTGGAACTTGTCAATCAGGCCAATCGCCCCGAGCACGCCGCACCGTTGGAACAGATGCGAAAGCGGTACGACCAAGAATTGGCGAAGTGGAAACAGCAGGCGGTGGATTACAACGATTACCAACGCTACGGAACTCTGTTTGATCGGCACGTTCCGCTGGACGAAAAGGCGATCCGATAGAAAGACGCCGAGCCTTCTCGCTTATCACCAACGGTCAAAACATCATTCTGCCCCATATCATTCTGCCACTTCCCTTTAGTCTGTGCTTCCGCCATTTGGGACACTTGGGGAACGAGCGGACGTCGGGTGCGAACTTGCGTCCTGGATGACGTGTCGTGATGGTTCGAGGAAAGTTGAGTGGAGAACCCCGATACGGTGCAATGGTCTTGGGATACGACGAAGACGAATTGACAGACGCGGATCGTGAGCCCGGACCCGAGGTGACGTCGAAACTCTTTCGTCGTTGGCAGAAGGCTGTTCGAGGCCGTTCACCGGCTGAAGACATGACCAATCCTGTCTGGCGCTGGCTTTTTCGCGGTCGTGTCGACCCCTATCACGCAAACGAGCGTTTTCGAAGCCGCCTACAAAAGATGCTCCGCCGCGTGGATTTTCCCAGCGAACCACGCTGGGCAGGGTGCCGCATGGGGCAATCAAGAACCGAGTTGGCCGACGGGCGAGTGTTTTGGATCGCCGGCGAGCACGAAGATTTTTACGATCCCGATTTCTTTATTTACAACGATGTCATCATCGAGTCTGTCGATGGTGACGTGCGAATCTTCGGGTACCCCGAATCCGTCTTTCGGCCGACTGACTTTCATTCGGCGACGGCCATCAATGACGGTCAAAGTATTCTGATCCTCGGGAACGTTGGTTACTGCGATCAGCGAGCTGTCGGTCACACGCCGATCTATCGGCTCGACACTGAGACACTGGCAATGAGTGGAATTCATTCAACCGGTGAACAGCCGGGGTGGATCAGCGATCACCAAGCGACGCTCAGTGATGATGGATCGTCGATCCTTGTCCGTGGTGGCAAGGTGTTGTCCGACGATGGGTTCCTGGAGAACATTGATGACTGGTCGTTGTCTCTCGCCGAATTCCGCTGGGATCGATTGACCAAACGGCAGTGGATTCGATTCCAGGTGGCTCGTCATGACGGGAGCGGCTTGCATCTTTGGAACTACGACATGCGAAAGTTCGCGTTGGAGTACCCGAGGGCCGGTTTGGACCCTGAGGACGATCTGGCTGACGAGATCGGTGCGGAGCCGAACATGGAGGCCTACGATTCGCTTTACCGACCACAAGTGCCTTACACGCCAATCGATCCGGATCCAGAAGACGACGACGATTGGCGGACCAAGAAGATCACCATCGACGGAGTGCGCGTCCGCTATACCGACGACATGGATCAGTTGACGGTCACCGTCGAAGGTGATCTGCCAAAGGCCATCGTCGATTCGATCGCAAAAGACGTGTGTGCAAAACTTTCACTCGTTGAGAATGCCGACTGTCGGGTGAAATGGATTGATTGAAGCCAGGCGGCTCGTGCTCGGGCCACGTTTACTATTGCGGTAGCGGACCTCACCGAGAGTTTCAACCTGACCTCTTTCCGCTCGACCAACCCAATTCGAAGACTGAATGGAGTTCGAGCGCTACTTGCGGGTCAGTTGTTCGATTCGTGGCGGTCGCCAGCCGAGTCGGTCGAGAAACTCCTTGGGGCCGATCCGTTCGATGCCGAGTGTCCGAGCTTCATGAATCGCCTGCTCGTATCGAATCTGAACGTCGCTGACGTCCATTTCGACCAGTTTCGCAGCGTCTTCGTCGGGGCTCTCTCCGACGATCAAGTAGCGAGTGTCGGCTGTCAACTCGCCCTGTACCTCACCGTCGGGACGCAGCACAAAATCGATCGATCCACCGAACTGACCGACGATCTGTCGCAGTCGATCGAAGTCGGATTGCCCGTCGGCATCGAAATCGATCCGGCCCGCGATGGCGACTCCGACTGTCGAGCCGGCGTTCCAAATCGGTGAGTGAATGGCATCGCCTTGAAAAAGGAACCGGTTGTCGTCGAGATCGGTGACGCGTGCTTCGGCAAGATGCTCGCCGGCAATCCGCGCGACTTCGATGGTTGCTTTGGGTTGCGTTTCGATGATTGCGTCATCACGCGTTTCGTAGACCGAGAACGTGACACCGGATCGCAGGCCGTCGGCCGATCCGAGATTGATCCAAACCACTTCGGACGCCGGTTCAGAATTGGTACGGCCGTTGCAAATATAAGCCGGCGGACAGGCGAGACTGTCAAAAAGGCACTCGGGTGAATCAAACCCATTCACTCGTTGAGAAAACACCATTCTTTTGAACCCGTTTGAAAGGAGGGTACAAACATGTTAGCGACTCGATGGGAACCTTGGACTGAGCTGAATCGGCTCAGCCGCGAGATGGACCGACTGTTCAGCCGTGGCACCAACGGCAGCGTGATGGGTGTCGGAAGTTACCCTGCGTTGAACGTCTGGGAAGACGACGACAACCTGTTCGCTGAAGCCGAATTGCCCGGATTCTGCATGGATGATTTGGAAATCTATGTCACCGGAAACCAGTTGACCCTCAAGGGCGAACGCAAGCCGCCAGAACATGAAGGCGGAACCTGGCATCGTCAAGAACGCGGCTATGGAAAGTTCAGCCGGATGGTCGAATTGCCCGGCGACATTGATGCCGAAAATGTATCGGCTGAGTTTAAAAACGGCGTGCTGCATATCACGCTGCCAAAAAGTGAAGCCGTCAAGCCGCGACGCATCGAAGTCAAGGCAAATTAGAAGCCAAGGCAAATTGATGCAGCGCGTTGAGCGACAAGCGCGGAGGCGGTTCGTCGGCAAGGCGAGCCGCCGATGTCTGCGACGCGTGATTCATTGTTCAGAAACACTGTGATTCTCAATGGAGGTGTGCGATGAGTACCACCATGACAACCACGAATCAAAACGAAACCCTACAACAGAACGGTAACCGACGTGTCAGCGAATACCTGAACGAGAACGGTCAGCAAGCTCGATCGACCTTCCAACCCCGATTCGACATTTGGGAAGGCGACGAGGAGTTGATCCTGTACGGCGATCTGCCCGGCGTCAACACCGACGACTTGGACATTCAGTTCGAGAACCGTCGATTGACGATCCACGCAAAGGTGGACCGCTGGCATGATGGCGAAGGATACCTTTACAGCGAATACGGTGTGGGCGACTTCCACCGGACGTTCACGATCGGTGAAGCGATCAACAGCGAAGCCATCTCGGCTGAAATGCATGATGGCGTGTTGACGCTGCACCTGCCGAAGTCCGATCACGCGAAGCCGCGTCGCATCCAAGTCAAAGCCAACTGATTCGATTGCCCAAAGACGCATCGAAACCGTCCAAGCGGATCGAAGTCAAAGCGGCTTGATCAGGCAAACCGTTAGGCGAAACAACGTTCGCCTAACGGCGAACCGCAGGCGTCCGTTGACGCGGACGTTTGCGGTTCGCCGTTGACTACGGCCTCTCGCCTGAGCCCGTAGGCTCGCGCCAAGCGGCTGATCATCGATTGATATCAGCCGGTTCGCGCCAGCGTCCGGGCGTCGCGAACGACGCGAATCGTGGCCGCGTGGGCAGGCGGGGAGCCGACGAATCGATCAGCGCGCCGTCCATCCGCCGTCGACGACCAGCATGCTGCCGGTGGTGTAGCTCGATGCCGCACTGGCCAGATAGATTGCGGCACCTTGAATCTCTTCCATCCTTCCCCAGCGGTTCAATGCGACCGCCCCGACGATAAATTTCTTTGCCTCTTCCGACTCCGCGATCGGTTCATTCATCGGCGTCAAAAAGGGGCCCGGGCAAATCGCATTGACTGTGATGCCGTCGTCGGCCAGTTCCAACGCAAGGGCGCGTGTCATCTGCACGATCGCGCCTTTGCTGGTCGCATAAGGGGTGCGGTTGGCCAGACCGACCAGTCCCAAGGTGCTGGCCAAGTTGATGATCCGTCCACGACCGCGTCGTTTCATGTTGGGAATCACGGCCTTGCAGACCGACCAGACTCCGTCGACATTGATTTGTTGGACCTTGCGAAAATCTTCGTAGGTCAAGTCGCCGATCGCGCCACGAATGTTGACGCCCGCGTTGTTGACCAGGATGTCGGCCGCGCCGAAGGCTTGTTCCACGTTTGCGACAAAGGATTCGATCTGGCCTGGGTCGGTCACATCGGCCTGTACGCCGATCGCTCGCACCCCGTAATGGTCGCCGATCTGCGTCGCAGCTTGTTCTGCTTCGGCGGCGTTTCGGCTGCACAAAGCAATGTTGGCACCGGCCGACGCCAGTCCCGCCGCCATCGCATATCCCAGTCCCTTCGATCCCCCCGTCACCATGGCCACCTGGTTGGTCAGATCAAACAGTTTGATTCCCGGCAAGACGGCTGTTTCAGGCATGCGGAACTCCTTCATGAAGTTTTTGGCGACAATTGAATCAATCAGGCATCGGCCAAGATGTCGCGACCGATCTTACCCGGCAGGATCACCTTGATGGGGATCTCCATCGGATAGCGTTCTCGAATCTGTGCGACCGCCTGCAATATCTGTCGCTCATCATAACGTGTCGAAAAGTGCCCCAGCACGAGCCTCTTGACGCGACTCTGGGATACCATCTGCATCACCTGATCGAGAGAACTGTGCCGATTCAAGCTCGGATCGGCGGGGTTCATTTCTTCCTCGGTTAAAAACGTCGATTCGTGAATCAACACGTCGGCATCGTCGTACCGCCCGTCCGTTTCGATCGGCGTGTCGCCCGAATAGACCAGTTTTGTCCGCCGGATCGGTTCAACAATCGCCGCTTTCCCTTTCTCCATCTTGATCGCAACGATTTCCTTGCCCGACAAGCCGACGTACTCGGGCTTGAGTTTGTTGCTGATCGCTTCGACGAAGTAACTCAGGCTTTTCGATCGGCCGGGCAGGATCGGCACGTGACGATTGGCGACCGCGCGCACCACCAAGTCACTTCGCAGCGGCACCTCGTCTCCCGGATCAAGCGGGATCCACTTCGCCCCAGAGATCTGTGGATCAAATTTCCCCATGAACCCGGCCAGTGCGGGAAACGATCCCGAATGGCGTGGGTAATAGATCGACAATTCCGGTCGCGCATTGAGCTGATTGAATTGCAGCAACCCGGCCAAGTGGTCGCGGTCGGCGTGCGAGATGAAGACGTGTTTGACTTTCCTGGACTTTTGAAGCAGCCCCGCAGACACGCCGTCGCCACAATCAAACAGACAACCCAGTTCGTCGACGAAATACCACGTCGAAAACAGCGCGGTGGAATATCCCGTGATCGTGAGGCGATGGTCTGAACTCATGGGACGATTTCTCGAGTGGCGTAAGCATCCTGCTTGCGTTTATACCCGAGTGGCAAGCAGGATGCTTACTTCACTGGTCAGTCACTCGCGACCGTTGATCTCGTCGATCGCCCGTTCATACGCCCGCTTCATGCCTCGGCTGTCGGTTTCGTCCAGCAATCGCTTCAGAATCGGGAGCGCTTCGGTCGCCCGGGGACGGACTTTGCCGAGCATGTACAGCGAATAGTACTGTTGCCGTCGATCGTTGGATTCGATGCCTTCCAGTAGAACGGGGACGGCTTCGGGGCCGGCGGTATTGATCGAACGCAGGGCGTCTTTGGCAAAATTCGTGTCGTCGGGCACTGGTAACAACTTGAACAGTGCCGGCACGGCGGACTTGGCATCGGCACCCAAATCACCCAACGCCACCGCGGCATCGCGACGGACCGCCCAATCCACATCGTCGAGCCCCTGGATCAACAGCGGCACCGATTTTTCCCGATCCGATTCGATCTTTGCCAGACAAGCCAACGCGGCGGCACGCAGATCGGACCACGAGTGGTTCGTCAGGGCGATCACGTTGTCGGACAACGAACCGGCCTGGTCGCCCAACGTCGTGACCGAACGCAGCGACGCGAGCACGACCAGATCTTCGGCATCTGACAGACCATTGCCCAACGCCGCGATCAGTTCTGCCGAGGGTTCCGCCGTGGTGGCCAGTGCCGCAGCCGCCGCGGAACGCACCGAGGCGTTCTGATCGCCGAGCAATTGCATCAACCGCGGAGAGCATCGTCTCGCAGACTCCCCGACCGTTTCGATCGCGATCGCCGCATCACGGCGCACGTTCGCGTCGGAATCGTCCAGGCCGACAATCAACGCATCGATCGCTGCGGTGGATTTCGATTCCATTCGGGTCAAACCGCCGATCGCGCTGCGTCGCACCTCGGGATCGTCATCGTCGAGCGCGTCGAGCAACAATTTCGTGACGCGTGGTTGGTCCTGATCCACGTTGGCCGCGGCCAACACCGCTGCCGCTCGCACCCCTTGTTCGGGATCCTGGCACAGTGTTCGAAGCCGCGACACCACGGCATCGTCCAGTTGCGGATAACGCCCCAGCGACGCCGCTGCGACTTCACGCAGATTCGGATCGACATCATCCAGGCAGTCCGCCAACGGTTCAATCGCCGCTGCCGGAACCGAACGCATCTTGCCGATCGCCTGTGCCGCAATCGTCTTTGCCGCACCCGTTTCATTTCGCAACGCGTTGAGCAGGGGTGGCGTCGCGACCGGGCCGATTTGCGCGAGCGCCTTGGCCAATCGGACGCGAGAATGGTCGGCATCGGACGCCGCGTTCAAGAGTGCCGGAACCGATGCGGATCCGATTCGTCGCAGCGCTTCATCGATCGGCATCGGTTGGTCGGAATCGGTTTCTGCATCGGCGTTTGAGTCTCGTTTGAGTGCGGCGACAAGCGGGCCGACCGCCCTTTCGCTGCGAGGTCCCAAGGTGCCGAGCGCGAACGCGGCGGCGTCACGTTGTTGGCTGTCGTCTTGTTCCAGCAGTTCGATCAATCGGTCGACTGCTCGATCCGACGCATCATCCAGATTTCGAAGCGCGATCACGCCGCCGCTGCGCACTTGGACGTCGGGGTCCAGCACGGCATCGATGATCCATTGGATCATCTGATCATCCGGCTCCGCCGCGACGGAAACGGCGACGATCGCTGCGGCGCGGACCGCCGAGGCCGGGTCGCCGAGCAATTCGATCAAACGATCTCGGTAGGGGGCGGCGCGTTGTTTTGTTTTGGCCAGTCCCTCGGCCGCAATGGCGCGGACCGATTCGTCATCGCTGTTCAACGCCGCTCCGAGCGAATCGGCAGCTACCGGACCCAACCGGGACAGGGACGCGGTTGCCTGGCGTCGCACGTCGGGATTCTGGTCGCGGACCGCATCGTCCAAACTTTCCAGCAGACGATCGGCATCAGCCGCCATCCAACCCATCGCGTCGAGCGCCGCGATTCGCCGCCGCGTCGAATCATCTCCGGCGGCGGCGACCAGCGCCTCAATTGTCGCGGTGCCGATGCGTGAGAGCGCCCAGGCGGAACGGTAGCGCCGTTGTTCGTCATCATCGCCCAAACTGTGCACCAGGGCGTCGATCGCGGGTTCTGCCTGGGGGCCGATACGAGCGACCGCCATCGCCGATTGCATCCAAACTTGATCGTCGCGATCGCCCAATCCCTTGATCAACGCATCGATCGCGGGCAGAGCATCGGGGCCGAGTTTTGCGAGCGCATAGGCCGCGTCCCGCCGCTCGTCGATTTCGACACTGGACAACGCCGACGCCAGCTGATCGATTTCGGATGTTTGATTGCCATCGGTCGGTGAATCAGCCGTGGCGGACGCGACGCAAACGGCCAGCACGAACATGCCTGACAGCAATCGTTGCGCGGTCGCGTTCAAAGCTGCAGCTCCGAAATGCGTCCGGTGCTGTCGCCGATGAAATCGACGGGCGTTCCGAATCGGTCCAACATCGACATGAACAGGTTGCACATCGGGGTTTCGGGCGCGACACGCACATGTCGTCCCGAATCGATCTGGTTGCCGCCGGCCAGCAGGATGGGAAGGTTTTCGTTGTTGTGCCGATCGCCATCGCTGATCGCGCTGCCGTAGCAAACCGAGGTGTGATCCAGTAGCGAACCTTGCTGACCGTCGGGTGTCGATTTCAGTTTTTGCAACAAGTATGACAATTGAGCCACGTGGAATTGATTGATCTTTCGAAGTTTGTCGTGCTTGTTGGCATCACCACCATGATGAGACAGGTTGTGGTGCCCTTCACCGACACCGATGTGACGATAGCTTCGATTGCTGCCTGCGTCGGCATACATGAACGTCGCGATGCGGGTCCGATCGGTTTGGAAGGCCAACACCATCATGTCGCACATCAATCGAATGTGTTCGCCGTAATCTTTCGGTGTGCCCTCGGGGACCGGATAGTCGACGTCTTCGGAGACATCGAAATCATCGTCTTTGCGCTGCATGCGTTTTTCGACGTCGCGAACACCATCAAGGTATTCGTCGAGTTTGCGCTGATCGTTGCGTCCGAGTTTGGACTGCAACCGCTTGGCGTCTTCGGCGACATAGTCGAGAACGCTTTGGCGCAACGCCTCGCGACGAAGTGCGTTTTGATCGGCATTGACAGGCGTTCCGTCGCCGAACAATCGTTGGAAGACCAACCGCGGGTTGATCTCTTTGCTGACCGGCGTTGACTCGGACGACCAGGCGATGTTAGACGAGTAGGCACAGCTGTAACCGCTGTCGCAATTTCCGGCGCTGCGTCCCGGTTCGATTCCCAGTTCGATCGATGGAAACCGGGTCGCGTGACCGGCCGCCTGGGCGGCGACCTGGTCGACGGAAATCCCCGAACGCAAATCGCCTTCTTTTCGCGGCTGTGCTCCGGTCAAAAAGACCGATGCACTTCGCGCATGGTCACCCGGTCCGTCGCCGTTGGCACGCCCCTTGTCATGGGTCAGCCCGCTGATCACCAGCACGTCATCCTGGACCGGTGCCAGGGGGGAGAGAATGTAGGGCAAGTCATACCCGTAGCCTTCCAACTGGGGCGTCCAATCGGGAAGGTGGACGCCGTTGGGCACAAAAATGAATGCCATGCGGTTTGGAGTGGTCGCGGCGGCGGCGGCGGCGGCTTTCGGCGCCGTCGATTCCATCCACGGCAATGCCAGTGAAACGCCTAGCCCACGCAGGACGGTTCGTCGTGACAGTCGGCTCGTTTGGATACTCATTGGTCTCGCTTCCTCTCACGCATCGTAAAGGGATCACTCGTGACAATGGCTTGGACGAGTGAACTGAATCGATAGCCATCGTTTTCCATTGCCGCCAGCGCGGAATTGACGGTGCACCGGTCGTAGGAGGTTAAACCCCGCCCCAACGCATAAGTTAGCAATTTACTGGCCAGACACTTGCAGAATTGCTGTCTTTTTTCCTGCACCAAGATCTGCATCAGCTCATCGGCCCCGTCAAACCCGACTCCGCCGGGCAACTCGCCCGAGGCGTCAATTTTGTAGGCACCGTCGCGTTCGCGATACGCGCCCACGGCGTCAAAGTTCTCCATCCCGAAGCCCAGGGCGTCCATCTTGCGGTGGCAGACCGCACAAGATTCGTTGGCGCGATGCTGTTCCATTTGCTCCCGCAGCGACCCCAGGACCTCTCCGCCCTCCTCCAGGTCCGGCACATCGGCCGGCGGTGGTGGCGGCGGTTCGGCCAGGAAATTCTCCAAAATCCACTTGCCGCGTTTGACCGGTGACGTTCGCGTCGGGTTGGACGTCAGCATCAAAATGCTCGAATGGGTCAACACGCCGCGACGCCCCGCCGGCAGGGAAACCTGTTGAAAGGAATCGCCTTGGATCGAATCGATCCCGTAGTGCCGCGCCAGGCGTTCGTTCACATACGTGTAATCCGCATCCAAAAACTCCAACACGCTGCGGTCTTGACGAATCAGTTGCTCGAAAAACGTTTCGGTCTCGCGGCGCATCGCCTGACGCAGCGGTTCATCAAAATCGGGGAACCGGACCGGATCGGGCATCAACAGTGACACGTCGCGAAGCTGCAGCCATTGTCCGGCAAAGTTGTCCACCAAGGCCCGCGACTTGGGATCGGCGAGCATCCGTTTCGCCTCCGCCGACAACACTTCTTTGTTGGTCAGTTCGCCGGAGGCGGCCAGTTCGAACAATCGTTCATCCGGCATGCTGCTCCACAAAAAGTACGACAGTCGCGTTGCCAGTTCATAACCGTCGAGCGCGCGGATGCCGTCTTCATCGTCGGGGTCTGGGTCCTGTTCGACGCGGAACAAGAAGTTCGGATGGATCAGGATCGCGGCGACGATGGTCTGGAAGATTTCGTCTCGTGGTGCTCCTCGCTGGAAGGCGTTCCGCATGATCGCGAATAGCCGTTCGGATTCGTCTTCGGTGATCGGTCGCCGAAAGGCCCGGGAGGCGAATTGGCGAACGTTCTCGCGCGCGACCGCGACCTGTTCGTCGTCATTGGCCGCTTCCCGCGGCAGCACTCGTTTTCTTGCTTGTTCGTCGGCCAACGCCTTTTCGGCGATCGTCGCGGCGGCTTCCAAATACTTTTCGAACAGAATCGGAGGGATGGTCAGCACGTCGCCGACGTTGTCGAATCCGTGGGCGACGTCGTCGGAAGGGAAGTTGTCGGCCAGACGTAAATCCAAACCCAGCAAATCGCGGATCGTGTTGTCGTATTCGGATTTGTTCAAGCGACGAATCGTGACACGGCCGGGATGCTTGACCGACGTGCAGTCGAAGGCATCGAACTCCAATTCGATCGCTCGGCCGAGTGAGGCGATTTCGTCATCGGTCGGTTGCGTTTGGTCGGCCGGTGGCATCTGGTGCTCGACGACCAACCGCAACACCTTCTCCCAGAACTCGTAATTCTCTTGGATGTCGGCCGAGTCCTCGAAGCGATCAAAGCTGACTTCGCCCTCGAAATCATCCCCGCTGTGACAGACGACGCAGTGGTTCTCGAGAAACGGAGCAATGTTCGTTTGAAAATTCTCCGCCGCCAATTCGGCTTTTGTCTCTTCCGATGGATGATCTTCCGCCAACGCCATCCCGGTCGTCAGCCCCAACAAAGAGGCGAACCAGATCCATCGAGTGGTGCTTTGCAAAACAGTCATGGGGCGGGGGATTGTCTATTCGGCGGGTGACCCTCGGCTTGGCATCGGCATCTTGACCGAATCAAACATCCTGGGACGAATCGCCGGGAGAGCGGCGGGGCAGGAATCGCCGGGCGTGGGACGTGAAATCAACGCGTGTCGCCTGTCATTGTCTTCACGTCCCCCGCCAGACGCAGTTCATTATCACCGCTCGGACAGCGGAACGCAAATCACGTCGGATTCTGGTGCCCAGCCAAGTCGCAAACAAGGCATGCGGATCACCATGACTGGCCGCACGCAGGGGCGACATCAAATAGACCCTCCCATTGATCCGTTCGGCAGCGACATTCCCAGGCGACGCAGCATAGCGCCTGAAAAACTCATCCGAGTCCAAAACGTCGCCGCTGTTGAGTATCGGCACCGGGCTCGAATACTCAGCGTTCGTTTCGCGTCCATTGGGTTCGATCATACAAATCCGTCAAATCGGTGCAGGATGGTCACCCCAGTCTAGCCGATCTGCCACCTCCATCCAAATATTGAACTTGCAGACAGCAGCGGCCTGGAGGGTATCATTCTGCCTGCGCTGGCCCTTACGGCTTGTAGATTGAGTCGATCTTCTGAATTCAATGCGATCAGGTCAGGTGCGACGCGTCAGCGAGGGGCGCCGCGTGGCCCTTTGCCAACGCGTGCGGGCTAAAATCAACAAGCCGCTCAGTCGCCGGTCATCCGCTTCGCAGAACCCTGTTATGACAGTCGCAGACCCATCCAGACCGGCCGTCGATTTTCATCAGGGGACAGTACGGCTGTTCGGTTTGTCGCCGCGATTTGTCGAGAAGACGCTTGCTGACATTTCGCTGGTCTGGGACGAGCGTGAAGACTGCTTTCGCGGTGATGCGATGCACGCCGATGCCATCCGGCGAGCCTTGGACCACTCGCTGGCCGGCGGATTCGATTGGCAGGTCGGACGCGACGCCGGGGCGGCGGAGTTTCGCTCGTTGTCGATCAAGGACCTGCGGCAAATGACGCTTCGGGGCGATCAACAGCAAGCGGTCGAGGCCTTCGAAACCGGCGGTCGGCGCGGATTGATCGTGATGCCCACCGGCACCGGAAAGACCGTGGTCGCAATCGAATTGATGATCCGCAATCGGTGCAGCACTCTGATCGTCGTTCCCGTCCGCGACCTGATGTATCAGTGGCATGCCAAGATCTTGGAAGCGACTGGCATCGACGCGGGATTGATCGGTGACGGCGTCCATCGCGTCAGCCCGATCAGTGTGACGACCTACGACAGCGCCGCGATCCACATGCCACGCATCGGTGATCGTTTTCAGCTGATTATCTTTGACGAAGTTCACCACCTGGCCGGCCCCTGGCGGAGTGACGCGGCGCGGATGTCGATCGCGGCCCATCGCCTCGGTTTGACCGCGACGCTTCCCGGTGACGACGAACGCATGACCCGTTTACATGAATTGGTCGGGCCGACGCTGTACCAACAATCCATCGCCGAAGCCTCCGGCACATCGTTGGCCGATTACAGCGTGCACCGCATCGCCGTCCGACTGACCGACGAGGAACAACATCGCTATCGTGACTATGGGCAGCAGATCCAGAAATTTGTCTTCGAGCAAAAGACGATCGATCCAAAGTTCAAATGGGAGGACACCTACGCGCTTTCCGCAGCCACCGAAGCAGAGCCCGACCGCGCCCGCGACGCCGTGATTGCGATGCGAGCGTTTCGATTAAAACGACAGATCGAAGAACACGCCGATGCCAAACTGCGGATGCTGGAAGACTTGTTTCGGCTCCACTGTGACGAATCGATCATCGTGTTCACGGGATCCAATGTGATGGCACGCAAGATCTCGACGCGATTCCTGGTGCCCTGCTTGCTGTCCCACTGTGGAAAGAAAGAACGCCGGCAATGGTTGGAAGGCTTCGCCGAAGGACGCTACCGTGTTTTGGTGGCCAATCGGGTGTTGGACGAAGGCGTGGATTTGCCGGAGGTCAAAACGGCGATCGTGTTGGGCGGATTGTCCAGCCAGCGTCAGGCCATTCAGCGACTGGGACGTGTTCTGCGAAAGGGGCGCGGCGGTCGGCGTGCAAAACTCTACGAAGTCGTCGTCGAAGACACACGTGAAGTCACCCGTAGCCGCGATCGTCGCCGGAACGAAGCCTACCGGCAAAAACGATGATCCGTAGCGAACACAGTATCGTCCACTACGATTTTCAACGGATGATCGTCCGGCCCGACCGACTCCGCCGCGGCACCGATGCCGATTATGTCGCCGCGGCGAAGCAGATGCTGCGGATCTATCGCGACGGAATCGGTGATCCGCGACAGGTGCTGCACGGACGGATCGAAACCTGCCTGAATCGATTGTCCGGTTGTCCGCCACGACGCATCGCCGCGTTCTGCAAGTTGCTGGACGATCAATCCGAATACCTCTCCAACCGCAAAGCGGCATTACAGCTGCGACGTCAGGTCTTTGATTTCGCCGCCGACCGGCATCCGATCGTGGAACATCGCGAGGGGATTTTTGACCATGACGTGCACCAAGTCCGCAGTGAACTGGCCAAAGAGCTCGGTCGGACGTGGCCAGAGATCGAAGCGGATTTGTTCAGCGACGTCCTGGAACTACAGCGACTGCAGGCCTTTGATTCAGAATGGACGCCGCAACAATTGCTTTCGGCTTACAACGTCGCGCAGACCCAAGCCGCGTTGTATCGTGCGACACGCGTCCGTATCGACGCCACCGACGACTTGAAAACGATCGTCCGGCACGCCAAGCTGGCCGGGCTGATGCACCGCATCGATCTGATTTGGTCGGCCGAACAACCGCGCTACCGATTTATCTTCGACGGCCCGCAAAGCAGCTTGCGTCAATCGACTCGCTACGGCGTGCGGTTCGCGGCGCTGGCTGCAAAGCTGTTGGCCTGTCGTGGATGGCACATGACGGCCGAGATTCTGGGGCCACGGAAGCAACGCTTTCGGATGGAACTTTCCCCGGCCGATGGATTGTCAGCCGCACTCAGTGCTCCGGATGCCTTCGATTCGTCATTGGAGGCGGACGTCGATGCCGCCTGGCAGAAGGCACCGGTGGAAGGCTGGACTTGGAAACGCGAGTCCCTGTTGCTTGTCCGCGGGCAAACCGTGATGACGCCCGATTTCACGTTGCATCATCAACAGCGCGGCCTCTTGGTGTACGTCGAAGTCGTCGGGTTCTGGACGCCGGAGTACCTGGAGGAAAAGTGTTGCCGATTGCAGGAATTCGCTGGAATGACGCCGAGCGAAGGTCATGCGGGCGATACGGTGAAATGGTTGCTAATCGTTTCGGGAAAGATTGAGTCCAACCTTCGAGAAGGGTTGGCTGATTTACAATTGCCAATGGTCAGTTTTGACACTTCGGCGAGCCCCCAGACATGGATCGACGCGATCGGTTAAGCAATGCGCGGCGATTTTCAGTGTTCCTTGCAAAACGTATCGCTCTTCCGCTGAGGAGACTTTGGACGCACCGAATGCATGGGGCGCCGAACCGACTCATACGTCCGTGGCGATAGAATAGGGGCCAGGAAATAGGTTGGTCAAAAAATGGATTGGTCAAAAAATTGATTGCCCGCTCGCGCCTCAGTTGTCCTTTGTTGTCTTTATTTTTTGACCACCCCATTTTTTGACCCTCTCCGTAACACGCAAACACAGCCCCAATCCGCGAGAAACCCTGATGTCCCGTCGAGCTGCCTTTGTCGTATTGACGCTATTACTCGTATCGCATTGCACCCGCGCGGCTGATCTGGTTCTACGGGGCGGCAAGATCGTGACGGTCGATCCGGGGTTTCGCGTCGTCGAGGCGATGGCGGTCCGGGATGGACGAATCATTCAGCTGGGCAGCGACGCAGAGATCGCCAGCCATGTGGATCCCCAGACGCACGTCGTCGACTTGCAAGGCCGCATGGTGCTGCCCGGGCTGATCGATTCCCACGTCCATCCGACCGGTGCCAGCCAATACGAAGCGGACCACGAGATTCCGCCGATGGAAACGATCGAGGACGTATTGGGTTATCTTCGCCAGCGGGTCGCCGTCGTCCCCAAGGGCGAATGGATTGTGCTGCAGCAAGTTTTTATCACGCGGTTGCGAGAACAGCGTTTTCCCACACGCGCCGAACTCGATTCGGTCGCTCCCGATCACCCGGTCTGGTTTCGCACCGGCCCCGACGGCAGCGCCAATTCGCTGGCGCTGGCGGAGAACGGAATCGACAAAGCCTTTGCCGCCAAGCATCCGCAGCACGTCGCGGTCGATCCCGCCAGCGGCGAGCCGACTGGAGTGATCCGTCAGTCATCGTCGGTCTTGAAAACGCGTCGTGATCAAAGCCGCAAGCAGCTGTCGCAAGATGAACTCGATGATCGACTCGCGGAGTTGATCCGCGACTACAACCGCTGGGGAATCACGGGGATCATCGATCGCAACTGCAGTGATTCTGCTCGGGCACAATACGCCCGACTGTTGGAATCGGGACGTTTGACGACGCGGACGCGATTGTCACGTTCGCTGACCCCCAATGCCGATCTGGCGGAAATCGAACAACGGCTCGACGAGATCGCATCCGACCCGCTGTTCAAGTCGCCCGATCCCAGGCTCGGTGTGATCGGCGTGAAGGTGTTCGAAGACGGCGGCATGCTGACCGGCAGCGCCTACTTCACTCGCCCCTGGGGGACCAGCAGCATCTATGGCATTGTCGATCCGCGTTATCGTGGCATGCAGTTCATCGACGACGATCGGTTGGAAAAATTAATTCGGTTGTGCGCCAGTCGTTCGCTGGCATTCACCGCGCACTGCCAGGGCGACGCCGCCGTCGAAGCACTCGTCGCTGCCTATGGCCGAGTCAATCACGACATCCCGATCGCCCCGACACGGTCATCGATCACCCACAGCAGTTTCATGAGTGAAAAAGCCATTGCGGGTGCGGCGAAACTTGGCGTCGGCGTCGATTTGCAGCCGGCGTGGTTGTACTTGGATGCCCGCACGCTGGTGGCCCAGTTCGGTCAAAATCGACTCAAGCATTTCATCCCGTTGCGAAGTCTGTTCGACGCGGGGGTGGTCGCCGGGGGTGGCAGCGATCACATGCAAAAGATCGGATCGCTTCGCAGCGTGAATCCGTACAATCCGTTTCTAGGGATGTGGGTCGCCGTGACCCGAACCGCCCGCTGGCACGACGCTCCGATCCATCGCGAACAAGCGCTCACTCGCGAGCAGATGCTACGCTTTTACACGATCAACAACGCCTGGTTGATGCGGCTTGAAGAGGAGATCGGGTCATTGGAAATCGGCAAGCGAGCGGACTTTGTGGTCATCGACCGCGACCTGCTGACTTGCCGCGACGACGAAATCCGCGACACCGTGGTTCAGTCCACTTGGCTGGACGGTCAGAGAGTGTTTCAATCGCAGTCGCAAAGCAACCGATCACTGGATTGATCGGACCGTGACCCTGCCCCCGCTTTTCACCTTCAACACGTACCGACGAGAGTTTCGATGGTCATTCCGATGTGGCTGGCAAAGACGATTGCATGGACGGGGGTTGCGCTGATCGGATTCGCGGTCGTCGACGTGGCCACCACGAGTCTGTGGGACACCAGTCTGACAGGATCGAGCTGGTCATCGCTCGCCGAATTCGCCGGCGGCTTCGTGATGAAACACTTCGGCGAAGTACTCGATGAAGAGTAGTTTTGACAAACAGTCATTCTCGATGCCCGACCCGATTCCCGCCGGCACATCACGAATGCGTCCGAGGCCGCACGCGACGTGCTCGCAGGATCTCTGAAATCACGGACAAGCGAGGTCCTTTAGGCCCGGAGGGCCGGCAGAGCGGATGCCGGTGGCGTGAGCCACCGGAAATGATTTTAAGGAGTCGCTGAGGCCCAGCGGGCCGACACAATTTCCCAGCTTCTAGCAACACACGCGGCTCAGCAGACACACTGTGTCGGCCTTCCAGGCCTGCGCCGGCGTTGCATTCGAATTCCGGGTCCTGACGGGCCCGGCAAGCACTCTGTCAGCCCGCTGGGCTTTTGCATCGTGGGGCAGGCGGGCGCTTCGCATGAGCCTGTCTTGTTCAACCCCGATTGGGCAACGCTGTGAAGCATTTCTTAGCGGTAGGGCGCGAGCCCTCCGGTGTTTCGGGAACGATGAGGGACCGGAGGGCTTGCGCCCTGCCGCTAACACCTCGTCAAACGCAGGGAATCAATGCTTCACAGCCGGATCTTGGGGTGCGCTAACGCGACCCCAAGCTCTGCTGTGGCACGCCGTTGGCGTGACCCGGCGAGCCCGTCCGGGGGCGTGGGGAGAAGCGGGGGCGTGGGGCGGAGGGACCTCCTTGTTCATTTCCGTTTCGGCTCGTCGACTCGCCGCCGGCAACGGCTCACTCGACCGCTACGATCGGCTAGAATTCTTTCTGCCACCAACGGAGAAACTTCCCAGAATGTCAACGCGTTTTGAGATACTTTAGAATGACGAGTGTGTGTGCATTGCCGCAGACAGCCACAATGTCGACTCTGGCCAACTGAACGATTAAGTGATCTGCAACGTTCATTCGACGGGTTTTTCCTGAGATGAAACGATTCTTGAAATACCTTTTGATTCTTGCGGCGATGGCTGCTGCTGCACTTGCGATCGACTACTGGAATGTCACCCGAAAAGAGAAACGGCTTTCCATTGCCGTGTCACAAATCGGTGGGCGCAATGGCTCGATTCCTTTTTGGCCACTCGGTACTGAATACCGCATTACATTGACAGCCATACCCACTGCAGGACAATTAGACCAACTCAAGATCGCCAACGAGATGCGCGGCTGGGTGGGAATTGCATTCGAAGACTGTGGCTTGACGGCGGATGATCGCGATCGCCTACGCAGGAATCTGGAGCGGTGCCATCTATTCGTCGTGCAGGACGGAAAAAGGAACCCGCTGGACGACGCCGGCACGAATTAACGAACGACTGGTCCTTGCCGTGAACCAACCACTTTCAATTGTCGTGACATTGCTCGCCTTGCTCGCCGGTTGTCATCAACGAGCAAGCGAACGCGGGAGCTTCACGCGGGAAGCATTGCCCGACGGGGTTTGGATGGTTGTGGACGACCCAGTAGAACTTGGGCACATGTGGGGCGAGATCGAGGAAACGGGTGAACCCTTCGACGACTACACGTTTGGCATGCGTTGTTTGAGCCGTGACAAGGAAATCCAATTGCTCTTCGACAATTGTTTCGTCGGCAATCCGTTTGGGCTGCAAGTTGGTGATCGTTTTCGCTTTGAGAGATCGATAGAATCCATGACTTACAATGAGGACTGGGAAGGATACTACGCCCTCAAACGCGAGATTCTTCCGGTAGAAGAGATCACGCGATGATCTCGTCGACGACGCGGCCGTGGACGTCGGTCAGGCGGAAATCGCGGCCGGCGTGACGATAGGTCAACCGCTCGTGATCGAGTCCCAGCAAATGCAGAATCGTTGCGTGCAGGTCGTGCACGTGCATCTTGTCGACCATCGCTCGGAACCCAAAGTCATCGGTCTCGCCGTACGTCATGCCTCCCTTGACTCCACCCCCGGCCATCCACATCGAAAAGCCATGGTGGTTGTGGTCGCGCCCGTTGCCGTTTTCCGACGTCGGCGTCCGTCCGAATTCTCCGCCCCAGACGATCAGCGTGTCTTCCAACATGCCGCGTGACTTGAGGTCAGCGATCAACGCGGCGATCGGCTGGTCGATATTTTTGCAAAGCTTGGGCACCGTGCCGTCATGCCCGCTGTGCGTGTCCCAGGGTTGCCCGTTGCCGTAATACACTTGGACAAAGCGGACACCGCGTTCTGCCAAACGCCGCGCCAGCAGACAGCCGTTGGCAAAATGTCCGTCTCCGTACGCCGCCCGGGTTTGCTTCGTTTCACGATTCAAGTCAAACGCTTCGCTGCCTTCGAATTGCATGCGAAATGCCGTTTCCATCGACTCCAGGCGGGCGTCCAACATCGACCGGTCGCGATGGGGCGCCGAATGCGTGGAAGCTTGCGCGGCGGTTGTTTCAGCGTTGAGTTGCCGCAACAGATCGAGTTGTTCGCGTTGGGTCTGGCGGTCCCAGCGAACGTTCCGCAGATGGGGCAACATCTTCTCCGGATCGATGGTCGAGTGATTGATGTAGGTCCCCTGGTATTCCGACGGCAGAAACGCGCTGTTCCATAAAATCGAGAATCGGACGGGGCGTCCCGGACACAAGACGACATAGCCGGGCAGGTTTGCGTTCTCGCTGCCCAGGCCGTACAGGAACCAGGCTCCCATGCTGGGACGCGTCGGCGTGATCGTGCCGTTGTTCATCTGCAGCAACGCCGGCCCGTGATTGGGATTGTCGGCATGCAGGGAGCGAAGCACACAGATGTCGTCGATGTGCTGACTGAGTTTGGGCAGCAGCTCGCTGACGGGAATGCCGCTTTCACCGCGTCGGCGAAATTGAAACGGTGACGGCAGCAAGCCTCCCGTCGGCCGCTCGGTCAAAAGGTCCGCGCCGGGTGGTCGCGTTCCGGCATACTTTTCGAGCAAGGGTTTTGGATCGAACAAGTCGCCTTGATAGGGCCCGCCGTTCATGAACAGGTGGATCACACGTTTCGCTTTGGCGGGGAAATGTGGACCCGCGTTGGGACTCGATTCCGATGCCAACAGATGGGCGGCACCCAGCATTCCCATCCCGCCACCGAGTTGTCCCAGTAGCTGGCGGCGATCGATCGTTGAATTCGTTTCGTTTGGCATCGGTCGGTCTCTTCGTCTGGTCACGCAGTTGGGCTCACTCGACAAACAGGGCCTGGTTGGAAACCAGCAGCGCGTGGGCGTATTGTTGCAAACGCGTGGCGGGTGAATCGTTGTCTGCCGGTTTCAAGAACTGCATTCCGATCCGCAGCTCTCGATCGTCGGGTGGTCGAGAGAACAGCAGCCAATAGAGCCGATCGATTTGGGCGGCTGGATCGTGCGGGACTTCGCGTTCCAACCGCGTGACCAGCGACTGCGATTGATTCAGCAGCAGCGGACCGTTGAGGGCGTAAAGCCCTTGCAGTGCCGTGATCGTCGGTGTCCGCTTGGGGCTGTGCTGGGTCGGATCGGGAAAGTCGTGGACCATCAGCGTCGGCGACATGTCGCGGCGATGGACGGTTGCGTAGAGTGTGCGTCGTCGATTCCCGTTTGCATCCAGGTCGATGGACGGACCGCCGATCACCTGGGTCAACTCATCGGTCGCCATCAGCATCGAATCCCGCCACTCTTCAAAGGTCAATCGACGTTGATTCATGCGAGAAAGCCAACGGTTTTCCGGATCGCGCTGAAAGGATTCCGCCGCGGCCGACGACGATTGTTGCCAGGTGGCCGAGAGCAGGATTTGGCGATGCAGCTGTTTCAGCGACCAGCCCGAATCGATGAAGTGGGCGGCCAGATCGTCCAGCAATTCCGGGTGTGACGGGCGGCTGCCTTGGGTGCCGAAGTTGCTCGGTGTGTCGACCAGCCCGGTTCCGAAATGGGCCAGCCAGATGCGATTGACGATCACACGCGCGGTCAATGGAGCCGCTTCGGTCACGATCGATTCGGCCAGTTCCAGTCGACCGCTGCCGTTTTGATAGGGTTCGGGTTGTTCGGCGAGCACGGTCAAGAACCGCCGCGGGACGATGTTTCCGGGGCGATTGGGATTGCCACGGATGAACGCCGGCAGATCGCGTGATTGTGCACGATACTCCAGTTTCGTTCCGTCTTGTGCTGTCTTTCCGGCGCGGACGACGAACAGCGATTCTTCGGACAACGCATTCGCCATCGGCATGTCGTACTGTGGCGTCGAGGCTTTGATCGATTGAATTTCCGCGGTCAGTTTCTCGATCGTTTCGGTGGGCAGCGGTTTTTCGCGTTTTCGTTTGGTGATCTCGGCTTCCAGCTCGGCAACTCGTTCACGCGCCCGTCGCACCGGTTCGTATTCTTCTTCGGGAACGAGCGGCCGTTCGACTTGGCGGCAACTGGCAAAGATGCCGGCCAACGCGTAGTAGTCTTCGGTACTGATCGGATCGAATTTGTGATCGTGACAGCGGGCACAGGCGACGGTCAGCCCCAAGAAGGTTCGCGATACTGCGTCGACGCGTTCTTCCCATTCATCGGCGACGATCACCTTGATGATCTCGCAGGGTAGTTTCAGTTCTTTCCAATAGGTCGGGCTGAGGCTGATGAAACCGAGGGCGGGCAGGTCGCTCGGCTCCGTCTCGGGCATCAGATCGGTGGCCAACTGGCGGCGAACGAAATCGTCATAGGGCATGTCTTGATTCAGCGCGTCGACGACCCAATCACGATAGAAGTGCGATTGCCCGGTCTGGTACAGCCAGCTCGCAGTGCGATCGGTGTACCGCGCCATGTCCAGCCACCAGCGGCCCCATTTTTCGCCGTATTGGGGCGAGTCCAAAAGTCGCTCGACCAGCCGTCGGTACGCGTCGGGGGATTCGTCCTGGACGAAGTCACCGACCATGGCCGGAGTCGGCGGCAGACCGGTCAGGTCGAAGCAAAGCCGTCGCAGGAGTGTCACGCGGTCGGCGCGTTCGGTCGGCGCCAACCCTTGCCGCTGCATCGCAGCGAGGACAAACGAATCCAAACGCGTTTGCGGCCAATCGGATCCGCCGACGTCCGGCAGCGGTTGACGTTGGACGGGTTGAAACGACCAAAATCGCCGCCCCTCGTCAAAATCGATCGCGCCGTGACGGGCTTGTTCGGTTTGCTCGGACGGTGGAAAAGCGGCGCCCTGCCTGACCCAATTCGTCAGCGTGGCCAGATCGTCCGCATCGAGCTTTCCGTCGGGCGGCATTTGAATGTCACCGTCGTAACGCACCGTTTCGATCAATAGACTCTCGTCGGGCTTTCCGGCGACGACGGCCGAACCGCTATCACCGCCCTGCCGGACGCCTTCGGCGGTGTCCAGTCGCAAGCCGCCGTGGAGTGTCTTGGCCCCGGCCGAATGGCACTCGTAACAGTGCTCGACCAACAACGGGCGGACCTTGCGCTCAAACGTTTCGTAGTCGTCGGCGTTGACTGTTCCGTGAACGACCAGGAGTCCGAGCAGAACAATCAGTCGCTTCGCTATGCGAGACATGGCGGGCGTCGCGGGAGGTGGGAGGAAGGCGGGGTCCGCCATTGTACTCTACCAAAAACCGTGGCGTAAGCTTCCAGCTTGCGTTGGGCCTGGGTCGCAAGCTGGAAGCGTACGCCACTTGCAAGCTGGACGCTTGATTTGAGTATGCTGATGGGGCGTCTGTCCATTTGTTCCCGACATTCCCCTGCCAAAATGATGCGATATTGTTTGACATGTTTGCTGTGGATTGCCTGCACGATCGCTGCCTCGGCCGATGGGCTCCGGGCACTGCCCGAGGCGACGCGTCCAGCCGACCGGCGACTGGGCGAGCTGCGAAACCTGAACAGCTACTTTCCGTTCAAGCCGGTTGAGGATCCTGAAGCCTGGCCGCAGCGACGTGCGGAGATTCAGCGACGGATCTTGTTATCGCAAGGGCTGTGGCCGATGCCCAGCAAACCCGACTTGAACGCCGTGATCCACGGCCGGGTCGAGCGAGACGACTACGTTGTGGATCGCGTTTATTTCGAATCGATTCCGGGCCACTTTGTGACCGGCAGCCTGTATCGCCCGAAAGGCAAGTCGGGTCCGTTTCCGGCGATCTTGTCGCCGCACGGGCATTGGAGCGACGGTCGGTTTTACGACGCCGGTGAAGCTCAGATCCGCGCCGACTTGGCCAGCGGCGCCGAACGCTTTGCAGTCGGCGGACGATTTCCGATCCAGGCTCGCGCGGTTCAGTTGGCCCGCATGGGATGCCTGGTGTTCGTCTACGACATGACGGGAAACGCCGATTCGATCCAGATCGGACATCGCCCCGACAAAGCGGCACATCTGGATCGCGCGACCGACTGGGGGTTCTTCAGCGCGCAGGCGGAGCTTCGTTTGCAAAACATGATGGGACTGCAAACCTGGAACTCGATTCGCGCGGTCGATTTTATGTTGGAGCTGGACGAAACCGACCCGACCCGCATCGGTGTGACCGGTGCCAGTGGCGGTGGAACACAATCTATGATCTTGGGTGCGATCGACGATCGCATCGCCGCGGCGATGCCGTGCGTGATGGTGTCGACATCGATGCAAGGCGGATGCACGTGCGAGAACGCGCCGTACATGCGGATCGATCAGGGCAACGTCGACATCGCCGCGGCGATCGCGCCGCGACCGCTGGGGCTGACCGCCGCCGACGATTGGACGGTCGAATTGGAAACCAAGGGCTACCCGGACTTGCGTCAGTTGTATACCGATCTTGGACACAAGGATCGATTGACCGCGGCGTTCCATCTGCACTTCAAACACAATTACAACCATGTCAATCGTGCGGTGATGTACGCGTTTTTTAATCGGCACTTCCAGCTCGGGTTCAAGGAGCCGATTTTGGAACAAGACTACGTGCCGCTTTCCCGTTCGGAAGCCACGGTGTGGACGGACGAGCATCCGGCGCCCCGCGGTGACGCGATCGGCGATCCCCACGAAGTCAGAATCTTACAACTCGCCACGGAAGATTCTCGGCGACAGATGGACGCGTTGATTCCCACGACGAACGACCAACTTGAGGAGTATCAACGTGTGGTCGGAGGTGCTTGGGAAACGATTCTCGGACGCCGGTTGGATCAGGTTCAAGCGACTTCGTTTCATCAAGTGAAGGCCATCAAGCAGGAGGGATTGTCGATCACGGTGGGGCTGCTCGATCACGCCGGCGAGCAGTTGCCGATCGTTGAAGTCGGTGATTCCGGGGCGAAGGGAACGATCGTGTGGATCACGGATGAAGGTAAACAAGGCCTTTGGGATGGCGATCGCCTCAACCCGCTGGTCGCGAAGATCGCCCGCGCCGGATACCGCGTCGTCTCCGTCGATCTGATCGGGCAGGGCGAATTTGTTTCCGGCGGCGAGTCGCTCGACACTCAACGAATGTGGTACCAGCGGGGTGGCGAACAGGCTTGGCATCGTTTCGCCGGGTACACCTATGGCTACAACCATCCCCTGTTCGTTCAGCGGGTCCACGACGTGCTGTCGGCCATCCAACACGCTACATCGACGGGCAATCGGCACATTCATCTGGTCGGGATCGGCGATCACGCCGGCGCGATCGCTGCGGCAGCGCGCAGCCAAGCCGGTGACGCGGTCGGCAGGACCTTCATCGATTTGAAAGGGTTTCGGTTCGCGTCGCTGCAGCGGCAAGACGATCCGATGTTCGTCCCCGGTGCGGTCAAATACCTGGATGTCGACGGATTGTTATCGCTGTGTGTTCCCGGGGCGTTGGACATCGTTTCACCCGACTTGCCGATTGTGGATCGTGTGCAGCGGGCGAGCGGGACGTCGAAGGGAGTTCGTTGGCATCAAACGGGCGAGGAACTGTTGTCGGCGATCGGGGACTGGGCCGTGCGTTGATCCGGTTGCTCGTTCGCGCCGGCCGCGATCAGCCGTCTGTCAGCCCGCCGAGCACGGCTTTGGCGCGTTGTCGTTTGCGTTGGGTCAGCGGTGGGCCATTCAGTTCGAGCGCCCGTTGGAGCAATGGCTTGGCTTGATCGTGATCGCCGCGTTGGTACAAGACGATACCGCGGTTGTAGTAGGCCCATGCATTGGTCGGACACAAGCCGACGGATTCCTGGTAGTCGCGTTCGGATTCCTCCATTCGATCCAGTCCGGCCAGTGCAAAGGCTCGGCCGTTGAGTGCGAAGGCGAGCACTTGGTGCAACCCTTCGGTTCGGCTCAACTCGATCGCGGAGTCCAGGTCATCCAAGGCAAGATTCCACTCGCCCATTTCGGCGTAAACTTGTCCGCGTGAACTCAAGAGATCTGCATCGGGTTGTTCAGAAGTCATTTCCAGCAGTTGCGTGTAGTCATCGCAGGCTTCAACGTGTTGTTCGGTGTACCAGCGAATCCATCCACGCAGTCGGTACCCGGCGGTGTGTTCGGGCGCCATCGCGATGATTTCTTCGGCGACACCGATTGCGTCGTCATAGCGTTCTTCGCTTTCCAGGCGATTGACTTTCGCGTGCAGCGACTGGATCGCCGCTTCCTGGGCACTTTCCGGTGCGATTTCGGCCAGGCGATCGATGTCGGCTTCGGCTGCTGATTCGTCGCCTTGCATCTGATGGGCGTAGGCGCGTCCGGAGTAGGCGTAGGGATCGTCGGGGAATTTTTCGATCAGTTTCTCGTAGTCTTCGAGTGCTTGGTCGTGGCGTTTCAAACGCATCAGCACCGTGGCCCGCCGCAGCCGAGCGCCGTCGTAGACGCCCGAGAGTTCCAGGGTGCGGTTGAAATCTTCCAACGCCAATTCGTCTTCCTGGCGATCCATGAAGAAGCAGCCGCGGAGGAAAAAGATATGTTCATTTTCCGGATCGAGTTCACAGGCCCGCTGGTAGTCACGGAGGGCATCGTCGTGGTTGCCCGCTTGAGTGTGCGCGAACGCTCGGTTGACATAATGGGCCGGTTGTTCGGGTTCTTGCTCGATCAACGCCGACTGCTCTTCGATGGCCGCCTGCGGATTTTCATTCATGCGGTGCAACAACGCGATCTGTTCGCGGGGCTCGGTCCATTGGGGCGCCAGTCGGCTCGCTTCGGTCAAGGCTTCCATCGCCGTTTCCAGTTCGCCTTGTTGCAGACTGAGCGATCCGAGCAAGTGCAACGCGATCGGGTTCTCCGGGTCCAACTCCAGCACCGCGTGGCAGTCGGCTAGGGCCAGGTCACGTCGGTCGGTTGCCGCGTAGGAGAATCCGCGTGTCAAGAACACCGCCGGCGTGTCGACGCCCAGTTCGATCGCGCGATTGCATGCGTCGATGGCCTCCTCGAATTCGCTTTGCATTTGTAGGATTCGCCCGCGGAGTGCATGGGACTGTCCCTCGTCCGCATCGATTTCGATCGCCTTGTCGCAGTCATCGAGTGCGAGCGCGAACTTATTTTGCGATGTGTAGAGCATGCTTCGGTGCAGCCGAGGCGCGACGGCACCGGGCATCACGTCAATCGCGCGGGTCAAGTGTTCCAGTGCTCGCGGTTCGTCACGATGTTCGTCTTGCTGGTACAACCATCCCAGCATGGCGTGGCTGGCGCCGTTGTGCGGATCGAGCTGAAGGATCTCATTGAGTTCCTCGATCGCCCGCGTGCCCTGGTCTTGGTAGAGCAGGATTTCGGCGCGACGAAATCGGAAGGCCGGTTCACGTGGTGCCCATCGGACGGCGGTGTCCAAATCCGAAAGCGTCTGGTCCCAGGCCTCCAGCCCCGAGAAGATTTTGGAGCGATGAAAGTAGAACCACGGGGCGAAGGGCGCCAGTTCGATCGCTCGGTTCAGGTCGATCAGGGCGGCTTGATGGTTGCCGACAACTAGGTGGTACCAGCCGCGGCGTCCCAGCAACGGAGCGCACTCGGGGGCCAGGGCGATCGCGCCCGAGTAGGCTTCGATCGCGTTCTCGAATTCCTCGTTCCCCGCATGGCGGGTCGCAACCGCGACGTGCAGTGCCAGCTCAAAGGGGCTTTTTCGTAACAGCCGTTTCAGTTCCGCGTCCGAGGTGCTGGCATAGAGTTCTTCGGTGTATTCGATCCAGACGCCGATCTCCCGAAACTTCTGTTCGGGCGTCGGCGGCGGTTCCTCTGGTGCCGACGGTTGGGAGATCAGTTGTCGCAGGCGGTCGACCCACGCGTTCCACCAAGAGGCTGCCTGGTGAGACGTTTCCTGGGCAGGGTCGGTCAGCTTGGCCGCCCGCATCAATGCTTCATCGATGCCGCATTTTTCGATTTCGTTCTGATAGAGGCTGAAGGGTTTGATGCCGATCTTGGTGCAGGCGGCCGAATTGATGCGGCGATACACGAGGAATGCGACCGGCCCGTCTTGAACATCCGGGACGGCAAAGGATTCGATCCGTCGAGTCATCTGATCCACGACACGCCGCCGCGCCCCGTCGTCGTCCTTGTCGCTGTCAGTCGCCGCGGTTTCGATCTGCATCAGCCGCGTCGCGCCGGGGAGCACTGCCAGGGACACCATCAGCTCGAACCCGTCGTCCGATTGCGATTCGTCCGATTGCGATTCATTGAGGACCGCATCGATCGCCTCGACAACGATGCCGGAATAGTTTTCGATGGCCGTTGTCGAGACGCGTCCGGTCGATCCGACTTCGCCGCAGAAATGAACGTAAAAAGAAGTTGGAATCTCGGACAGTTGGTTGTCCGCCGCGGTCTCCACCGGGGCGATCGGTTGTCCCTGAATCGGTTCGTCGCGCTGCTGACAGCGTTTCATCTCGCCCAATGACGGGACGTTGAAGCATTTGCCACAGGATTCACACTCGATCGTCGCCCCCGCCTTTGACGGCCGCACCTGGACACGTTGGCCGCAATGGCAGGAAACGGTGAACATGATGCAGGGCTCCACAAAATCGAAAAGGCGACAGCCGTTATTCTAGGCCGACGCTCGGTGCATTCTAGCATGATTACGTTTGATCCAACGTCATTCGCCGCCGCCGGCCGGGTGCCGCGAGGTGTCGTTTCGGCGGAACGCGTGTTCCCAAACCGAGTCGGGGGATCCGTGTTGGGACAAGGACGTCACAGCTGCTTGGCAACTTGATACAGGATCTCGGCGCCCTGATTGAGCTGTTCGATTTCGATCCATTCGTCTTTGGTGTGGGCCTGATCGATCGAGCCGGGGCCGAAGACCACGGTGGGCAGGCCCGCGGCGGCGAATTTGGGAGCCTGGGTCGTGAACGCGACGCCGATTGTTCGGGACGACCCCGCAACCTGTCCGGTCAGTCGGACCAGGGTCTCGGCGAGCGTTCCGTTTTCTCCGTCCCGAAGCGGTTCGCAGCTCGTGTCCGGCGGCAACATCTCGAACTCGATTCCGCATCGGTTTTTCAATGCCTGTCGGGTTTGATGCAAAATCGTTTCAAACGATTCTCCCGGGACGACGCGGCGGTCGATTTCGATGACGCAGCGTTCTGGAACGATGTTGACGCTTTCGCCGCCATGGATCGTTCCCACACTGAGCGTAGGGCGACCACACAATGGATGGTCGGGGCCGGCGGTTTGGAGTTCATCGGCGAGTTGTTCCAATCCACTGATGAGGCGTGCCATTGAGTAGATCGCACTTTGCCCGAGCGAGGGTCGGCTGCTATGGGCTGCGACGCCTGTCGTTTGGATTCTCCATCTCAAGACACCCTTGTGCGCGACCACGACGTTCAACTCCGTCGGCTCCGCGACGATCGCCAGATCGGGCGTGGGCGTTAAGAAGCTGTCACCGGAGTCAAATCGTTTCACCAAATCGATCGCCCCTTTCTGTCCGAGTTCTTCATCGCAGGTCATCGAAACGACCAGGCTAGCGTGGGATCGAGTTTGTTCGCGATTGAGACGTGCCACGGTCGACAGGATCGCCGCCATCGGGCCTTTCACATCGCAGGCTCCGCGGCCCCAGATGCGGCCGTCCCGCTCGATACCCTGGTAGGGATCGATCGTCATGCCGGCAACCGGAACGGTGTCTTGATGTGCGTCCAGCAAGATCGTGGGCCGATCGGGATGGCCCGCCAATTTGGCGATCACATTTCCACGGCCCGGTTCGATTTGGTCGTAGCGATGAGGTATGTTGTGACTTGCAAAAAATCGGCAAAGCCAATCGCTGACGCCTTGTTCGCACCATTCCGGTCCCCGATGGTCATGTCCCATCGGGTTTTGACTCGGAATCCGAATCAGCTGGTTCAAGATCGCTAGCGGTGTATCGTCGTCCATCCAGGGAGCCTCGCAGGAAACATCATGAGTCAATTCGATTTAGCCGACACTGGGCAACGGGACCGCGCGACACCGTGTCCATCGATAGGGCGGCGTCATTGGATCGCGGGTGTCGCGGCAGCGGCCGGCACGATGGCAATGCAACGCCAATCCGTTGCGGCGGAATCGTCGGATGATAAAGGGTACATCGACGCGCACGTGCACGTGTGGACGCCGGACACAAAAACGTATCCGCTGGACGATCGCTATGACGTTTCGGCGATGCAGCCGCCGAGTTTTACTCCCAAACAGCTGATGCAACTTGCCGAGCCGCTGGGGGTCAGTCGTATCGTCTTGATTCAAATGAGCTTCTATGGGTTTGACAATTCGTACATGTTGGATGTGATCGCAAACCATCCCGGCCGGTTTTCGGGCGTGGCGGTGATCGATCCCGAGGATCATCCGGTCGAAACCATGAAATCGCTGAAGTCCAAAGGGGTGCGGGGGTTCCGCATCGTGTCGGGAAAAAAGGATCCCGACCGTTGGCTGACCGGCGAAGGGATGAAACAGATGTGGGCCTGCGCGGCGGACGAATCCATGGCGATCTGTCCGTTGATCAATCCGGAGTATTTGCCGTCGGTCGACAAGATGTGTCGGCAGTATCCTGAGACAAACGTTGTGATCGATCACTTTGCCCGCATCGGGATCGACGGGACGATACACGATCAAGATCTTGATGCCCTGTGTCGTTTGGCAGAACACCAACACACCTACGTCAAAACATCAGCGTTCTACGCGTTGGGTAAGAAAACCGCGCCGTACACGGATCTGGGCGCGATGATTCACCGACTGGCCCATGCCTTTGGAACCGATCGGTTGATGTGGGCAACCGATTGCCCCTACCAGGTACAGGACGGGCATACGTATCACGAGTCCTTGGATTTGATTCGATCCAAGTTGGACTTTTTGAGCGATCGCGATCGCAGTTGGATGTTGCGAAAGACTGCCGAGAAGGTGTTCTTTTCATAGCGACGTCAACGTCGCGCTGTCCGATCAAAGGGCACCGCGGAGCGCATCGATCAATCGTTCAATCGACGCCGGATCGTTGTAGCCGTGGATCGCGATTCGTAGGCGTCCGGCGTGGCACATCACGTGAATGTTCTGCTGGTGCAGCGCGGCGTAGATCCGGTCCGCATCGGGATGCATGAACGCCATGATGCCGGCCAAGTGGTCTGGCTCGTCGGGGGTGATGCATTGCACGGGCAATCGTTTCAGTTCGTCCATGCAGTGTCGAACCAGCGGTCGGCAATGCGCATCGATCTGTTCGACGCCCACCGATTGGATGTATTTCAACCCGGCATCGATGGCGTAGACGGCGGGATAATTGGGCATCCCGACGGAAAAGCTTGCAGCGCCGTGTTTGGGAACGACGCGTTCAAATCGATCGGCATCGAATGCGTTTTCCAAATGAAACCATCCACCCGCCGGTGCGGTCAATCGTTCGGCACTGGCGGAGGGAATCCCGACCAAGCCACCTCCGTGCGTGGCCAGGATCCATTTGTGCGTGGAGCTGACGATCAAATCGACATCGCTCAGATCGAGCGGGATCCGGCCGAGTGCCTGCGTGACATCGACCGAGATCAGTGCGGGGCAATGACGTCGGACGACGCGCGTCAGCTCGGGCAGATTGATTTTGTGCCCATTGAAAAAGCTGACCAGCGATGTGGTGACCATCCGAGTGCGGGGGCTGAGCAGCGGAATCAGGTCTTCGATGCGAAGTGACCAGTCGCGAGCCCTCCAGACTTTGACGGTCGCGGGACAGCTGGCGTGCAACCAAGGCGTCGCGCCGGCGGGAAAATCCAGATCGTTGATCACGATTTCGTCGCCTTCGCGCAACTGCAGTGCCATCGCGGCCAGGTTGTACGCTTCGGACGAACAGGAGCACAGGCTGACTTCGCCGGCGCTTAAACCGTAGGCCAATCCGATTTGCTGTTTGGCACTCTCCCAAACCTTGGCGTGGCAGTCGCGTCCGTCCATCCCCAGCAATTTGTCTTGGCCATAGGTTTGAAGCGCATCTAGCACCGCGGTGGGGGGAATGCCTTCGGCGGCCGTGTTGAAATAGTCTTTGCCGGCAAGGCCGGGGAAGTCGCGTTGTCGCGAGGACTCGGTCAGCATGGGGGAAATCGGTTGCGTCTGGTGGGGAAAGGTTGGTGTCCAGGCTTTAGCCCAATACCGCTAAGTTAACATCAATGAGAGGGCAGCTCGCGCTGGCGCGAACCACGTCGCGCTTTCACGCCAGCGGCGTGCCACATCAAAGCTTGGGGTCGCGGTAGCGCACCCCAAGATTGGATCACCATCAGGCCGCCAACCCCAACGGGGTTGAACAGGTTAACACAATTCGCCCAATTCACGCCTCCGTTTGCGTCATCCGATCGCGCCGCGTCGTTTGTTGAACCCCGCTAGCCGAAAAGGTATTTTGATGACGGCCGGGTGGCGAATGGCTACAATGAACTTCCCGCCCGCCTCTGACTCTCTCCCCTGCCTACCTTGACCATGCATTTGCCCAGTTCTCTGCTGGACGCGTTGAAACGCTTGACCGGTCGCCTCGCCGCGGTCGTTTTCGCCTTCGCGGCATCGATCGGAGTTGGCCAAGATGCGTCACCGCAAGCGATTGCGTTTTTCGAAAAAGAAGTTCGGCCGGTCTTGGTCGAGCACTGTTATGACTGTCATTCCGCCGAAGGCAGCGTCAAGGGTGGGCTGCGGCTGGATACCCGCGCCGGGCTGCTTGAAGGAGGCGACTCGGGGGCGGCGATCGTCGCCGGCGACCCCGCTGCAAGTTTGCTGATCGAAGCGATCGGGTATCAGAACCACGATCTGCAAATGCCGCCCCGAAATCGGTTGCCCGAACAGGCCGTCAAGGCGCTGACGAAATGGGTCGCCGACGGTGCCCCCGATCCGCGTGAGCCGGCGCCGCCAAGCTCAGCCCCAGATCGCGGGCCGTCGGGGATGAGCATCGAGGAGGGCCGGCAGTTCTGGGCGTTTCGGCCGGTGCGTGATCCCGCGATTCCCAAGCTTGCCGAGACGCAGTGGACCGAAAACCCGATCGACGCGTTTGTGTTAGCGCGACTTCACGACAACGGCCTGTCGCCTGCACCGGCGGCGGACAAGATCACGTTGATTCGCCGCATCACCCAAGACCTGATCGGTTTGCCGCCCACGCCCGAAGAGATCGACGCCTTCGTCGCCGACGAATCACCCACGGCGTATGATAAGGTCGTCGAAAGACTTTTGAATTCACCGCATTACGGTGTTCGCTGGGGACGGCATTGGTTGGACGTCGCACGCTACGCCGATTCCAACGGACTGGATGAAAACTTGGGGTTCGGGCAAGCGTGGCGTTATCGAGATTACGTCGTCGATGCCTTCAACAACGACAAACCCTTTGACCGTTTCTTGATCGAGCAAGTCGCCGGTGACCTGCTGCCCGAAGCGAATCGTGAAACCAAGACGGCGACCGGGTTTCTATCGCTGGGCGCCAAGGTGCTGGCCGAACCGGATCGGCAAAAGTTGGAGATGGACATCATTGATGAACAGCTCGACACACTCGGCAAAGCGTTCCTGGGAATGACCTTCGGCTGTGTCCGGTGTCACGACCACAAATTTGATCCGATCAAGCAATCCGACTATTACGCGCTGGCCGCGATCTTCAAGAGCACCAAGACGCTCGGTGAGACGAACACCGGCGCGATCAAACATTGGTATGAGCACTCCTTTGCGTCGGACGAGGAAGCGGCGCGGCTGAAGGAAATCGACGCCCAGATCGCGGAGAAGAAAAAAGCGGCGGCGAGTTTTAAGAACGCGGCGATCGCCAAGATTCAAGCCGAAGCTCGAGACAAGGTGGCCGACTATCTGGCCGCCGCGGCACAATTCGAGGTCTCCGCGCCCCTGACTACTGTCGCGGACATTGCCGAGCCACTCGGGCTGCATCCCAGGATCCTGCACCACTGCCGCATGCATTTGGATTTCCATCGGGATGATCCGCTGTTGGTCCGGTGGCATCAATTGGCCGCCGAAGGAAACGTCGACGAGATCCGTCGGCACTATGGCGAGTTGTTTGAGAGCGCGGAAAAGGCGTCTGCCGAGGCGAAGAAGCAGGATCCGAAAACGAAAACGCTGGACGATCCGACGTTGCTGGCCGCCCGATCCGCCTTGTTGGACCCCTCGGGGTTGTTGGCCGTTCCCTCCAAAGAAGCGTTCGCCTTCGACGAGCAAACGCTCGCGGAATACTACCGGTTGATGGATGAGGCGAGGGCCTTTGAAAGCGTCGCCGCCGACGAAACGGCAGCGATGGGGGTCGGCGAAGGAACGGTGGTGGCAGAGTTGCCGATCCACATCCGTGGCAGTTACAAGAACCTGGGCGACCCGGTCGCGCGAGAGTTTCCCGAAGTGATGCGACACTCCACGGTCCGGCCGATCTTTCCTAGCGGGCAAAGCGGTCGACTGGAATTGGCTCGTTGGATGGCCGACACAAGGCATCCCTTGACGGCCCGCGTGATCGTCAATCGCATCTGGGGATGGCACTTCGGCGAGGCGTTGGTGCGGACGACCGAGAACTTTGGACGTCTGGGCGATCGCCCGTCGCATCCGGACTTGCTCGATTGGTTGGCCAGACGATTCATGGCCGGCGGTTGGTCGATCAAAGATCTGCATCGTCTGATTCTTCGGTCCAACGTTTATCGGCTCGCGTCGTCGCATCCGGAGGAACAGCGTTACGCGACGATCGATCCGGAAAACCGGCTGCTTTGGAAAGCGAACTTGAGGCGACTGGAAGCCGAGCAGATCCGCGATTCGATCTTGGCGGTCGGCGGACGTTTGAATCTTGAAATCGGCGGAAAAACGTTGCCGCTGCGAAATCGACAATTCGTGTTCAACCACACGTCCGAAGACCACACCAAATACGACAGCGTTCGGCGTGCGTTGTACCTGCCCGTGATCCGCAACAACCTGTACGCGTTCTTCACACAGTTTGATTACCCGGATCCGACGATGCCCACCGGTTCACGCAACGCCACCGTGATTGCGCCACAGAACCTGCTGTTGATGAACGACGCTTTGGTAATGGAGTCGGCCGATGCGCTGGCGAGGTCCGTCCTGTCGCAGTCGAAGGAGGACACCGACCGTGTCGCCGATGCGTATCGACGGGCCGTCGGACGTGATCCGTCGCCACGCGAGACCGAACGCGTGCTTCGGTTCATCTCGCAGTTGACCGACGGTGCCGATGCGAACGCAAACCGACAGCACGAGCAAGCCTGGTCGCTGTTCTGTCAAAGTCTGATGGCCAGCAACGAATTCATTTATCTACGTTAGGTTCATTGTGATGCAATCCCGACGACAGCTTCTGCGAAACTCGGCGATCGGATTCGGTCACTTGGCCTTTTCCGCGATGTTGGGTCAGGAAGCCTTGGCCGCGGAAAATCCATTGGCTCCCAAGGGGCCCCATTTTCCGGCTCGCGCCAAGCGGATCGTTTTTCTGTTCATGAAAGGCGGTCCGTCGCACGTCGACACCTTTGACCCCAAGCCTCAATTGGACCGGGATGATGGCAAAGCGCCGCCGTTTGATTTGCCCGATGTCACGTTCGCCAAGCAGGGTAACTTGTTGAAGTCGCCATGGAAGTTCAAGCGATACGGCGAGAGTGGGTTGCCGGTCAGCGAGCTGTTTCCCAATGTCGCCCGTCACGTGGATGACCTGTGCGTGTTGCGATCGGTGCATGGAACCAATCCCGCCCACGGCGGGGCGCTGTTGAAACTGCACACCGGCAGCGATCAATTCGTCCGGCCCAGCATGGGGTCTTGGTTGGTCTACGGGCTGGGGACCGAGAATGAAAACTTGCCGGCCTTTGTGACGATTTGTCCGACGTTGGCCCACGGCGGAGTCAATAACTGGGGCACTGCGTTCTTGCCGGCGCATTGCCAGGGCACGCCGATCGGCAATGCCAGCTTGCCGGCGACGGCGGCCAAGGTCAAGCACATTCGAAACGATCGCATCGCTCCCGATCTCCAGCGTCGACAACTGGACTTGATCGCGTCGATGAATCGGGAGCATCTCGAAATGGCCGGTCGCGCCCAAGCGCTCGAAGGACGGTTGAACTCGTTCGAATTGGCCTATCGCATGCAAACCGCGATGCCGGAGATTCAGGATTTGGCGTCAGAGTCCGCGGCGACGCAGCGTCTGTATGGGATCGATGATCCGGTCACCGAAGATTTTGGCCGACAGTGTTTGATGGCCCGACGGTTCCTCGAGCAAGGTGTTCGGTTTGTCCAGGTGACGCACAGTGACAGCGTCGTGCAGTGGGACCAACACTCGGGGCTGTATCAAGGTCACACCAAGAACGCGGCCGAAGTCGATCGGCCGATTGCAGGGTTCCTGCAAGACTTAAAGGCAAGGGGGCTGCTCGAAGACACGCTCGTCTTGTGGGGCGGCGAATTCGGACGCACACCGACGGCTCAGGGCAGCAACGGTCGCGACCACAACCCGCACGGGTTCACGATGTGGATGGCCGGCGGCGGGGTGAAGGGAGGCTATGCGTATGGTGCGACCGACGACTACGGTTACTACGCCGTGGAAAACAAAATGCACGTTCACGATCTGCACGCGACCATCTTGCACTTGATGGGGCTGGACCACGAACGACTGACCTATCGCTACGCGGGACGAGACTTTCGCTTGACCGATGTCGAAGGCGTGGTGGCGAAAGACATCTTTGCTTGATGGAAATCAGCATTCCACAGTTGTCATCGGGTAATGGACGCGATCGCGATCTTCGTCATTTTAGTGATCGCAAATCCTGGCCACTTTTCTGCTCGACAACCACAACCCAAATTAGATGTGGTTGAAGCACTCGTCGTCTATCGCAGCTCAATTTTCGGGTAGTGGACGAGGCGACGAGTCCTTGCCAATATGCCAACGACAGAGGACTCGTCGCCTCGTCCACTACCGCCTACCCGAAAACCAAGGTGCGGCGGAATGCTAGTTTAGGGGCAGTCCGTAGCGCCACCAAAGTATTGCCGCGGCGCCAGCGTAATAGACGGAGAGTGAAACCACGAACGCGGTCGACCCGGCAACAAGATTTCCGAACCCATCCCGGTTGTGAAACCATCGTGTCGCAAGTGCACTCGGAATGGCGACCGGGAACGCACAGAGAAACACCCAAGCCGAAACAAGGTTGTGCTCACGGCAGATCACAAAGTAAACGTAGCACATCGCGATGAACCCGAAGGCGGTGGCTCGGCCATGCCATCGCGAAGCATGCTGGTCGCTTCGCCGGAACTGCGCTACCAATATCGCATGCTGAAACACCAGGTAAAGACATCCGGGCCAGGTAAAGATGAATTCATTGAACGCATGGGAAAGCAGCGGTCCCGCTGCCATGCAGGAAGTCATACTGAGCGTCAAGAAAACGGAATGCCAATGCAAACGCAGGGTTCGCGGACCTATCAAAACGGCAATCGCGGTCAAGATCGCTGCACAGGCCATTGATACCGTTGTCGCGATCCAACTGTAAGCCATCGTCCGAACGGTCGGCATTCGAAGTGTGTCCTCTGACCGAATCCCAATCCAATTCCTTTCGGAGTCGGAGGCTGGCTTCGACCTCAATCGGACAGACCGTTGCAAGATAGCCGCATCGCCCCGATCGTCGTCGCCCAAATAGACACAGACTGCTGCTGAATGGTTGCGAACAAAAAGAAGCCCGCGGTGTAACGCTGGTGTCGCCCACGCGGTTTTACCAGCAAGGACACGTGCCCTTGCCAGTTCAGTGTATTGCTCCGGCGACGCTTTAGCGAGGATGAGATCGCCGGTGTCATTGAGCAGGATCAGCTTTTTGTCGGCAACAATCACCGACGCATGGCCGATCGTTTGCGACTGTTTCATCGTCTCGAATTCCACGTTGCGGCGCGGCTTCGTGTTTCCATTGGACCAAGCGATTTCGCCAGTATAGAAATTCACGCAGCGAAAACTTCCCCGCGAAGGATGTCGCGCATTCGACTGGGATTCTTTTAAATCAAAACCATAGACATACTCGCCAACCAAAACACTGGATGCGACATCATTGGACATCGATTTGTATTCGCCGATCAATTCGATCGCTGGCGACTGATCGGGTGTGATCCGATACAACTGGCTGCCGCCTTGAAAGGGTGATGAGATCCAGACAAGATCGTTCCGCAGGATCGGCCAGGCAGAATGTTCGTCATAGCCGCGCGACAGCGCGACGCGAAACAATTGCGACCCCGAATGTAGATCAAATCCACAAAAACTATTTTGCAAAAGTCCGATGGCCATCTGTTTGTCGAGAACAGTTGTAGGGAGCGCCGACGAATAGCTGGCCGGATCATCCCCTGATTTCCAAATCAGCTCTCCGGTCCGTTTGTCCAATGCGATCATAGCGGAGTTTCTGCCTCCGACCGGAAGTAGGATTTTCTCGCCAGCAATGATTGGGCTGCAGGCGTATCCGAATCCAGTGCCGAGCGACTCAAAGCGTTGCGATAGATCGACCGTCCAGAGTTCCTCGCCTTCCCAATTCAGACATCCGACCGTCAAGTCGGGACTGGTGAAGTAAATGTGTTTCTCGTCAATCGTCGGCGTGCTTCGTGGTCCGGGATACATTCCATCGAGTTCGTAAGGATCATCGTATCGATGCTGCCAAAGGGTCGAACCGGTGGTGGCATCCAAGCAGAGGACAAATTGCCCCGCGAGTGTTTGGTATTGTGTAAACACGCGGCCGTCGAACGCCACGAAGGAGGAGTAGCCCTGGCCAAGATGACGGCGCCACAGCACCGGCGGGCCGTGGTTCGGCCACGCGTCGGCCAGATGAATTTCGTCACTGTGCCCATTCAGATGGGGGCCCCGGATGGTCGGCCAACCAAGGTCTGCGGCCCCTTGGGGAAGAAATGCACTCGAGTCGACCGGAGATTGCGTGTTGGAAGTTGTGAACCAAACCAAGGCACAGGCAACGATGAGGATGACCGAGGCCGATCCGATCCATCGGGAATGCATGTTTCGCAGTTTTTTCACAACGCAAACTCGCCCTGGTGGATCGGCGGCGGACGATTAAGGAGAAGGAGGTCCATGGTACGGTCATGAGTGTTGGTGTGCAGGCTTTAGCCGCCCACTGTCGCTGCGTGGCAGCGACCGGGAATCGCCAAAAGGCTAAACACACCACTTATGACCATGCCTTCTCGGATGGGAGTCCTTCTGCTCGTCTAAGTCGTTTGCTGGTGGCAGGTCGCGTTAGCCCCTCGACTTCAGCCGACAACAATTTTTATATTTCTTCCCGCTTCCGCATGAACAAGGATCGTTGCGTCCGGGCGTTTTATCGGTATTCCGAATGGTCCCGACGGGCGGACGTGGCGCGGGACGCGGAGCATCGTTCGTCGTCATAGAAATCGGGACGGCTTGAGGCTTTGTGACGGACGGTTGTGGAACTGAATTATTCGGTCGGTTTGTCGGTTGGAAACAGGCCCACCCGCTCAGTTCCTCCGCGACATCAAACTCTAATGGCGGCATTTCATCTGACCCGCGGATCGAGTTTTCGTCAAAACCGTTTAGTGTTTCCTCAACCTCTTCCTGCGACACGATCCCCTCACTGACCATCCCCGACGCATAGGCTCGCCGAATGGTTTCCAGGGATGCCGGCATACCAAAATTAGCCAGCTCCATACAGAGACCGGCATTCAACTCGTCGCAGGGGAATTCAATCAATCGATTCAGGTGTCGCTCGAGCCTCTCGGCGCCTTCTTCGCGACTCAGGCGTCCTCGCCGGAACAGCAAGAAATAGGTGCAGGCCAACGACCATCGCACGTACTCGTACAGGTCCTGGTTTTCGATCAGCTGTCCGATTTGATTGAAATCAGTACCGATCAGTTTGACGATCAGCCGTTGCAAATCGTCGTGGATCAGATCACCGAGCAGCGAATGGATGGCTTCTTGCGGCAATGAAATCGCGTCGATGACTGCCGGTAGGGCGCGCGCGTCACCGATGGCACTGAGCAAACTAAAAGCGAAGCATGCACCATTTGTTTCGATCGTGATCCCTTTCGACGCGTTTTCGGTTTCGGCTCGCAGGATTTCGATCAATCCGGGGACCACGGATTCGCCGCGAGATTGGAGTTCACGCAGCAGGGGTTTTGGCAGAACGTCCATGGGGACGTTTCTCAGTTCGTCTAGTAGCTCCGCATCTGTCTTGCTTTCCAGGCTGGATGTTGCAGCGTCCACGATTCGCTCAATCCTTGTTTCAATGTCTCGATGGGTTATTCATGTCCGCATTGTGTAGCACATCGGCATCCAGCCAAAGACCTGGAAGCAGGTGACGCTTGAAAATGCCTTTCGTGTTGTTGGTGTATTTCGTGGTTCGACTACTCGCCGTCATCACTCACCACTGACGTATTATGCTTTGGTGGATGATTCGGAGTGTGCGTTGGGGATAGCAGCATTTCGATCTGTTGGGTGATTGCGTCTGGGTGATGGTCGGAGTCGACCAGACGCTGCGCTGCGAGTCGTTGTCGTTCGGCTTGCTGGGGGTTGGCTGTGAATTGCAGGATCGCTTGGGCGAGTGACGGCGGATCGCCGGGTTCTGCCCAGAAGGCCGTCGGGGAGTCGTGCTGCAATTCAATGGTTCCTCCGGCGCGTGTCGCGATCACCGGTGTGCCGAGCGCCATCGCTTCCAACACCACGTTCGGCATGCCTTCGAATCGGGACGGCAACACCAACGCGTCGGCGGCGTTGATCTCCGCCGCCGCACCGGCGAGGCTGCCGACGTATTGAATCTGATCAGCTAAACCGAGTGATCGGGAGCGTGCCTCCAATTCACGACGCAGCGGGCCGTCGCCGATCATCCGCACGGTCCAGGGGGAACGCGTCGCGGGCCACTGCGATTTCGCGATCGCCAACGCATCGATCAAATCGGCATGCCCTTTCTCCTCGGTCATCCGGCCGACACAGACCAACACGGTTTGATCATGGGACGGTTGTGTTGGCGTGCCGGCGGACTTGCGAAGGTTTGCTACATCAACCGGATTCTTGACAACGACAACGCTATCGGTGGTCAGGCCGTAGTAGGATTCCGCCGACAGCGCGGCTTGTCGGCTGACGGCGACGACCACGTCCGCACGGCGATAGGCCTCCGCCAGCCGCCGACGCTTGAGTGCGACGAAGCGTTTTTCGACCAGCGGTAGCGCCAGGTGCGGCGGACTGACAATCGTCGAAACCCTGCGAATGCCAACTGCCGCTTTGCCGGCGATCAATGTCATGTGAAACGTCCGATCGTAAACGACGTCGATCTTGTGGTCGCGAATCACGCCGCGCAAAAATGCGGTCTGTCGACGAAGTTGTCGGCCGGGGAAATAGACGCCACCGGAATCCGGGCAGGTGTCAAAGGAATGGATCGGGACATCCGACGGAACCTGATCCAGGAATTCACCCGCCGCTTCGGTCAAGTAGAGATGCGGTTCGAATCGCGATCGATCCAGCGATTGCGAAAGCAGCAACACCTGCCGTTCGCTGCCGCCGCCGCGCATCGAGCTGACCATCAACAAGACTCGTTTGCGCTGATTCGGCATGCGGTTTCCATTTCTCGTTTGAAAACGTGGCGTACGCTTCCAGCTTGCGATTTACGCTCGACGGCAAGCTGGCAGCGTACCCCACTGTTTATCGTTTCACGTCGATCCAGACCAGTCGGTGATCGCTGGCTTTGATCCACGTGCTCTGTGGGTCATCGCCGGTCGGCCAGAACACCCCGCTGTCGATGACATTCAAATCCTTGCTGGGCAGGACAAAGTCGACTCGCATCAATCCGTTGCGTCCGAAATCGGCGGTCTTGCTCTGCTGGACGTCTCGGGTGCGGGAATGATTCAACAGTCGGGTGATCGCTTCGCGGCGGCCGCTGCCGTCGATCGGGTCCGCGTTCAGATCGCCCATCACGACAAAACTTGCGTCGGCATCGAGTGGGCCGGCGCGGCCGTCGTCGTCGATCAGCCACGTGTCGGCGGCATCATCGTCGGACAGATAGTGATTCCAAAACTCGATTTCATCATGGTTGCGAGCCCCATTTCGGTCTTCGGGCCCGTCGAACACCGGCGGCGTCGGGTGGCTGGCGAGGACGTGGAGCACGCGATCACCGATTTGAATCGGCACATCAATGTGATTCTTGCTGCTCAGCCGCAGCTTGGACCACGTCGCGTCGTCGTAATAGGGCTGCCCGGTGGCGGGATCCACCGGACGAATCGCGCCGGGCAGATCTTTCCAACGCAGTGTTTGAAACGAGCGAATCGATGCGGTGTCGATCGGAAAACGGCTGTAGACGGTCATCGAGTACTGGCCGGGGTAAATGCCGTAACCCCAGGCGTCGTTTCCGGAACCCAATTGTCCATCGTTATTCAAATCCAATGTCGAATCGATTCCGGTGTTGCTGGGGGCACTGTAGATGTACGGGAATATAACGGGGGGCAGTTTGCCATCGCCATTGGCATTGTTTTGGGCGACGGCAAAATAGTTTTCCGCAAGCAGCCTGGCCGGCGCCGCATCGGGTTCGTGATCGAGTTCATTGATCAGCAGCACGTCCGGTCGTATGGTTTGAACGATGCTCGCGATCCGTTTGGCTTGCCGGTCGTCGCGAGCGGAAAGTCGCTCCCGGATTTCCCCTTGGCGTTTTCCATACAGTGAGACGTTGAAGGTCGCGATGCGTAACGTTTCCGTCATCGGAGTCTCCGTGGACGACGTTTGGGCCGCCACCTCGGGCACCAGGAAGGTCGCGATCGAGAGCGCGAGGGTCATTCGAATCCACGTGGTCTTTCGATACATTGTTTGTCGCTTGGACCTCAATCGTGTGCGGGTCGCGAAACCGTCAACGACGTTTGCGATGCCGTTTGCCATGGATACAGACGGGTGGACCTACCCGTAGCCTACCCCGGACGCTGCTTGACGCTAAGAGAGCGGTTCCAATTTTATCACGCTGAATCAGAACCGATGATTGATATTCATAATTGCCCTGCGATCGAAGTGCACCAACACCTGGGGGCTCGACCGTTGGCCGATGGGTCAACGAGTTTTTCGGTTTGGGCGCCGCTGGCCGATCGCGTCAACATCGACGTGGTCGATGGGCCGCAAGCGATCGAAATGACCAAGGATTCGGTCGGTTATCATCACGCCACGGTCGCCGGAGTCACGGCGGGATCGCGTTATTTTTATCGCGTCGACGGCGGGCCGCGGCGACCGGATCCGGCGTCACGATTTCAGCCCCAAGGGGTTCACGGACCGAGCGAGGTCGTTGATCCGAGCTTTGACTGGACCGACCACGACTATCGCGCCCCGAGGCGCGACGAGCTGATCATTTACGAGCTTCACGTCGGGACCTTTACCGACGCAGGAACGTTTGCCGCGGCGATCGATCGAATTGCTGAACTCGTGGAATTAGGGATCACGGCGATCGAGTTGATGCCGGTCGCGGCATCAGCCGGCCGCTGGAATTGGGGCTACGACGGCGTCGCGTTGTTTGCCCCGATGAACGCCTTCGGGACTCCAGACGACTTTCGCCGCTTCGTCGACGCCGCACACGCGGCGGGCTTGGCCGTGTTTTTGGATGTCGTTTACAACCACCTGGGACCGGAAGGCAACTATTTGTCTGAATTTGGTCCTTACCTTTCGTCGAAACATCGGACCGTTTGGGGCGATGCTCCGAATTTCGATGATCCCGTTCACGGTGACGCGGTGCGACGCTTCTTTGCCGCCAACGCGGTGTACTGGTTGGACGAATTTCACCTGGATGGGTTGCGCGTCGACGCGATTCATTGCATGGCGGATGATCGTGAGCCACATGTGGCCGCCGAGATCCGTGACGAAGTGGCGTTCTGGTCGCGGCAAAATCAACGCGACGTGATGCTGATCGCCGAATCCAACGTCTATGATCCCGAGATGACGGTCCCACGTGAGAGCGGCGGGATCGGTTTTGACGCGATGTGGTGCGACGACTTTTTGCACAGCACGTTCTCTGTTCTCCGCCCCGGCGAACAGCTTTGCCATCGTCCTTACGTCGCCAAAACCGATTTGGACCACACGTTGCGGCACGGATACGTTTACGAAGGCACGCTGCGAAACGAACGCCGACGATCGACGCCCTCCAGCCGTGTCGACACGCATGCCTTGGTGTATTCGATTCAGAACCACGATTTCATCGGCAACCATCCCCTCGGTGTCCGCTTGCACCAGCTCACGTCCGCCGACGCCCAGCGAGCAGCCGCGGCGCTGATGATGCTGTTGCCGGCGATCCCGATGTTGTTCATGGGCGAAGAGTTCGCATGCGAACATCCGTTTCGGTTCTTCGTCGATTTTTCCGATCAAGAGTTGCGCGACGCGGTCGTCAAGGGGCGTCGCCGTGAGTATCCGCAACACGACTGGGATTTTGGCGTCCTGCCAACCGATCCCGCTTCGTTCAGTGCCGCCAAGATTGGTTCCCGTGCCGACGGCGATGCGGTGACGTTGCAGTGGTATCGCCGGTTGATCGAATGGCGGAAACGGTGTCGTGCAAGTGGTTTGCTGGTCGATGCCAACTTGACGGTCGAAACCGACTTGGAAAAGAGTCTGTACCTGCTTCGCTATGCCGACGGCAACGAGATGCTAACCGTCGCCGTTCGGCTTTCACCGCTGATCGAACCAGATGATGCGATCGACGTTGATTTCGATGGCGAGTTGATTCTGGATTCGCGTGCAGAGTCGGGGGACGGTGGTTTGCATTCCAACCACGCCAGGGTTTATTGGGGGTAGCAGTTAGCAGTTAGCAGTTAGCAATTAGCGGTTAGCGGTTAGCGGTTAGCAATTAGCAATTAGCAATTAGCAGTTAGCAATTAGCAATTAGCAATTAGCAATTAGCGGTTAGCGGTTAGTAGGGGATCCGCCAGTTGGCGTAGAGCCAATGCCGATGACAACAACTACCAGTGTTAGCGGAACGGCGCGAGCCGTCCGGTGGCAGTTGCAAAGCAGCTTGAAGGACCGGAGGGCTCGCGCCCTGCCGCTAACAACAACTGCCGGAGGGCTTGCGCCCTGCCGCTAACAAAAACTGATGAAGATGGCGGAACGGCGCGAGCCGTCTTAGCGAAAATCGACGCGCACGCGTGTTAGCGGATCGGGCATCAGGTGGTAGCGTCTCGGTCGGCCGGCGGCGAGCGACTGGGCTTCGACGAACCAGGTGTCTCCCTCTCGCAGCGACACCGCCAGACTGCGTTGTTCGATCGCGATTTCGGCGGTCAGGACGCCGTCGTCGGACGCATGGGTTGCGACGTACCACGTGGGGTTCCAGCGGTCCGAGCCGTCCAAGTCGTCGTGCGTTTGCCCCCGGCGGGTGAAGCTGAGGTTCATCGCGGTCAGCAGATCGCGGTCGATGTCGAAGCCCAACGTGACGCGATCCGATTGCGTCAGGTCCGCATCGCGGCGTCCCACCGGCTGGGAATCATCCGTCGAGACGAAGTGTTCGGCGGGACCCTGAACCGCGACGTACAGATACTGTTCGTCCCAAGCGAACCGAAGCGTCAGTGGTCTCCGGCCTCGTGTTTGCGCGGATCGGATCCCTGGGGCGTTCCAGAGCAATTCGTCGAGCCGGCCGTCCAACCGCGGAGGTTCAACGGTTCTTGCGGCGATCGCGGTTTGGCGTGAAGACGGCTGAAGCAAACTGGACCAGGGCGACCGGTGATCGGCGATACGACGCACGTCGGCGGAGAAGTCGTGTTCGGCCACGGGGTCTTCGGTGGGGGCTTCATCGGTCTGCTCGGTTGTGGCCTGCTCGCTTGCGGCCTGCTCGGTTGCGTTTCGCGGGTGCCGAGCCAACGCGTCTTCGACGATCAAGCGAACCGGGTGCATTTGCCAGGCCAGATCGATTTGGTGATCCGCCGTGTGTTCGGATGCCTGGCGAAAGGGGGTGAGCAGGCTATTGGGTCGGTGCAGGCCGTTGAATCGGTGATTGCCGAGGGGCAGTGCCGCGGAGGCTTGGATCACGGCCGGTTGCGAATCCGGGGTCGCACTGCGGTTGGATTGGAACGGCGAAACGATAGCTGCATGACCGCCGCCGGTCGGCAACAGTTCTTGGGCAGCGTCGGGCAGCGATTGGACGTTGCTGAAGGGCGTTGCGGCAGGTTCGCCCGAGGCGGTCGGTTCGCCCGCCGAACGCAGGCGGTTGATCAGCGCCCGATGCCGGTCCCATTCCTGGCTCTGTTGGCGTGCGCGGGCGTGGAGTCCCAGAAGCTGGGCGGCGGAGGAATCGCTGAATCGGCGCGCGATCTCATTCCACACCGCGATCGGGTTCGGTTGACCGATCGACCGTCGCGCGATCGACCAGGCGGACCGAAATTGATCTTCGCGGCTGGTTTGATCCAGCAGTCGGCTCAGCGCTTCGGCGAACTCATCGGGCGTCACCTGTTGTGATGCGCCCGTTTGCGTCATCAGCAACTCGGTGATGGCCGCCTGCTGTTTCAGTCTCCCTTGGATGATGTTCAATCTTCGGCGACTGGCTTTGCTCTGGCGCGGCGGCAAGCGATGCCCACGGTTCAGGCGAACGCCCAGACCTAGACTGTCGCCGCGTGCGAGTTGGGAACCTCCGCTGTAACGGGTGTTGATGGCGACCCAAGGGTTCTCTGCGGCTTCGGCGCCGGTGGCGAGTTCGAAATCAGACACCAACATCAAGCCGTCTGCGGCGAAGTCACCCGCCAGCACGCCGCTGTCGGGAAGCATCGCGCTGTCGTGCAAAAGCGTCTCGCCGCGTCCGTGCAATGCGAACTCGACCACTTTTTCGGTACCGCCGGCGACAGCGTGTTGCAGCAGCGCCGTTTTGGTTTCCGCAGGCAGTGCGTCGCTGAGGGCAAGGATCGGTGGCTGGTGGACGTCGATCCAACGTCGCAGTGTCACCAGCGAATCGTTTTCGTCAGCGGCCGGAAACGAGTCCACCGCCGCGACACCGAGTCTCATCGCGGCTTGGTCCAATGAATGAGACGTCGGTGGGGAGCGCGTCCCGACGATCAGATTGCAACGCAATCGTTTTTCCAATGTTTCGCGTCCGATCAACGTCCACGGGATCTGGTCTTCGTTGGCGGCGATCACCAACATCGCGCAGGATCCGGGCGGGCCTTGCGGCGCGTCGGTCGACCGCACGACCGACCAGGTTCGTCCGCCATCGGTCGATCGAAAAATGTTTCCATGGTCGCCGGCACACAAGGTCGTTTGATCGTCCAGACGACACGAGGCGCGGATGATCGATCGCGTGTTGACTCGGTCGGACAAGCTCGCCGACTGTTCCGCGGTCGCGGTCGGCCGGATCGACGAGCCTGACAGTGCGTTGCGTGGCAGTGTGTTGCGTGACAGTGAGTCGGTCGTTGCAGTCGCTTGCGGGTCGAGCATGGATTGCCAGCTTCGTCCGCCGTCGCGCGACTGAAACGAGGTGGCGCCGGTGATCGGATCCGGGGCGCCGACGGCGGTGATGGAAGCACGCCGGTCGCCGGAGTGGTTACCACGGGTGCGTTCGATCGAGTGCAGCAACGGCAGCTCGGAATCGCCCGATCGACGCCACGACGCTCCGGCATCCTGGCTGACCAAAATGACGCCGCGGCTGATTCGGGTGACCACGTCCACGCCGCCGCCGAGGGCGACGACTCGACGGTCATCGACCCACAGGACGTCATTGAGTCGGCACTGCACCCCGCTTTCCACCTCCTTCCATGATCGTCCGCCATCGGCAGTGACAACGATGCTGCCGTGGTCGCCGACTGCAACGCCACGATCCTGGCCCCAAAACTGCAAGGCTCGAATCGTCGCGGAGGCTCGTAGGGTGTCGCTATCGCAATAGGGCGGAGACGTCAGCGCGGTCGGGGCGGTGCCTTTGGAGCCGGCGCCTGACGTGATCGGGATGGCTTGAATGGGCGGCAGCGATCGCAGGGTGTCGGGGCCGTTGGGAGCTGGCTGGGCAAGGGCTGACGGCGTGCCGACGAGCGCGAACAACAGGATCGCGGCGATCCAAGTGGCCCACTCGCGGGGAGGCCGTGGAATGCCGAGGCGACCGGCAACGGCGGTGGTGGGAAGGGGGGCTGCGGTGGGTGTCTCCGCCCTCGGATGAGGGTGGCGGCGTCCATGGTTGTGGTCTGTCTGGTGCATCAAAGTTCCGCCGTTCATGTTTGAATCCACCACCTGACCAGGTGGCCCGCGAGAATCAGCGCCAAATAGCCGAGGATCAAGTTGGCCAGGACGTAGATGCCCGATGCCCCCCAGCGTCCCTCGCCGGCGAGCATCGACGACTCGGCCGTGAACGTGGAAAACGTGGTCAACGAGCCCAGGAATCCGACCCGGAGGGCAAGCATTAATCGCTCAATGGACTCCGATTGCGTCGGGTCAAGGGAAGACAACGCCCCCAAGAGGCCGCATCCGACGAGATTGGCGATCGTGGTTCCCAGCATCGTCGACCCGCCCGGCAGCGCCGCCGCGGTGAGTGTCAGGCCGTATCGGCAGAGCGATCCGATCGCTCCGCCCAAGGCGATTGCTGCCAAATTGAACCAACTAGTCATCTTTGCCGGGTGTTTTTCGCATTGCCTAAGCTTCGGCCCCCACTTACGTTAGCAGCTAGGTTCGGAAGTTCTCCCTGCCACGTAAATGTCAGTTTTTCTACTTTCGACGTCTCCATTTCCATTTCGTCCTAGCAATTTCCCACTCATGAGCACCGCAAAAGCTGCCAACACTGAAAACCGCGTGATGACCGGAGCCGACATCATTGTCAAATCACTGGTAGATCACGGGGTCGATGTACTATTCGCCTATCCGGGCGGATGCAGCATGCCGTTGCACCAGGCCCTGACGCGTTACGGCGATTCGATCCGGACAATTTTGCCGCGTCACGAACAGGGGGGGGCGTTTGCCGCCCAAGGTTACGCCCGTTCGACCGGTCGGGTCGGCGTGGTGCTGGCTACTAGCGGTCCGGGCGCCACGAACCTGGTCACCGCCATCGCTGACGCCAAACTGGACAGCATTCCGATGGTCTGTCTGACCGCCCAGGTTCCCACCCGAGCGATCGGATCGGACGCGTTCCAAGAAACACCGATGGTCGAGGTTTGCCGCGGAATCACCAAGCACCACTACCTGGTCACCAACATCAGCGAATTGCCGCGAGTGATGAAGGAGGCGTTCCACATCGCCAGTAGCGGTCGCCCCGGGCCGGTGTTGGTCGATTTGCCCAAGGACGTCCAATTGTCCGACGTGACGAGCAACTTGGATTTGGATCCGCCGATGAATCTGCCCGGCTACGAAGCGGCGCCCCCGCCGGTGGCCAGCGAGACGATTCGTCAGCTCACCGCCGCGATCCGACTCGCCCGTCGTCCGATGATCTACGCCGGCGGCGGAATCATCTTGGGCAACGCCAGCGAAGAGCTCAACGAGTTCATCAACAAGACGGGCATTCCGACCGTGACCACCGTGATGGGCATTGGTGCGGTACCGCCGGACAACGAAAACTCCCTGGACTGGTTGGGGATGCACGGCGCGGCGTACGCCAATTATGCCGTCCGGGATTGCGACCTGTTGATCGCGTTGGGCGTTCGTTTTGACGACCGCGTGACCGGGAAAGTCGAAGCGTTCGCCAAGGACGCCAAGATCATCCACGTTGACATCGACGGTTCCGAACTGAACAAGAACAAGGAAGCCCACATCCCGGTTCGCGGCGACGTCAAACAAGTGCTCAACGCCCTGAACAAGACCGTCACCAAGTGCGACATCGAACCCTGGCGCGAGCATTGCAAAGAACTCAAGGCGAAGTACCCCTTCAAGTACGACACCGAGTTCGACGGGATCTTGCAGCAACACGCGATCCGCACGCTCAGTGACATCACCGCGGACATGGACGCCCAGATCTCCGTCGGCGTCGGACAGCACCAGATGTGGGCGGCACAGTTCTACCGATTCCGACGCCCCCGCACCTGGCACTCCAGCAGCGGACTGGGCACGATGGGATTCGGATTGCCGTGTGCGATGGGGATTCAAGCGGCGCTGCCGAATTCATTGGTCATCGACATCGACGGCGATGGCAGTTTTCAGATGAACGTCCAAGAACTGGCGACGTGTTTCTGCGAAGAATTGCCCGTCAAAGTCTTCTTGCTCAACAACCAGCACCTGGGAATGGTGGTTCAGTGGGAAGATCGCTTCATGGATCGAAATCGGGCCCACACCTACTTGGGACCGATCAGTCACAACGAAGCCAGCGGCAACAGCGACGCGGAACGGTTCTCTTACGCCACCGAGCGTTATCCCGACTTTGTGAAAATTGCGCAAGGGTATGGGTGCGGTGCGGCGACGGTGAGAAAGAAAGCCGATTTGGAAGGTGCGATCCGTGAAATGATCGCCCATCCCGGCCCCTACGTCCTGGACGTCGAAGTGCCCTACCAAGAGCACGTCTTGCCGATGATCCCCGGCGGCATGACCGTCGACGACATGATCCTGCAGTAGCAGTCGATCAAGCCGATGCCGCGTCTCCGGACGTGGCGTGAGCCAGTGGCGCGTGTGGGTGTAGAGTTCACCACGCGCCGGTCGCTGACGCGTCCCGCTGGGATGCCGGTCGCTGACGCGTCCCGCTGGGGTGCCGGTCGCTCACGCGTCCCGCTGGGCGCGATGGGGTCGACGATCGCCGCTACAATGAGTGGTCCCCACCCGTTCTGGACGACTTTGTGAAGTGATGGTCATGATCGATCGGCGTCAACGCATGCGCATCCCTCTGCTCGCCACCGTGATGGCGTTGCTCGCTCTCGGACGACCGGTTTCCACGCAGGAGCCCGAGCCCATGCACACGAACCAGTTGATCAACGAAACCAGTCCGTACCTGCTGCAGCACGCCCACAACCCGGTCGATTGGTACCCCTGGGGCGAAGAAGCGTTCGCCAAAGCCAAGCGGGAAAACAAACCGATCTTCCTGTCGGTCGGTTATTCAACCTGCTACTGGTGCCACGTGATGGAAGTCGAATCGTTCGAGGACCCCGAAGTCGCGGCGGTCATCAACAAGTACTTCGTCGCCATCAAGGTCGATCGTGAGGAGCGGCCGGATATTGACGAGCAGTACATGCTGGCTACACAGATGATGACCGGCCGCGGGGGCTGGCCCAATTCCGTTTGGCTGACCCCCGACGGCAAGCCTTGGATGGCGGGGACGTATTTTCCCAAGCCGACGTTCATCTCGGTGCTGAAACAGATCAACGAGTTTTGGGTCAATCGCCGCGACGACGTCAATCGCCAAGCCGACGCGCTGGCCGACGCGGCGAAGCGGTCCAGCACCACCGCGGCCATCCAAGCGGTCCCGCTGTCGCTGGAACTGGTGGACCAGGCCTGCGCGAAACTGGTCGGACAGTTCGATGCTCAAAACGGCGGATTCGGCGGGGCACCAAAATTTCCTCCCCACGGCACGTTGGCCTTGCTGATCGACCAATACCGACGCAGCGGTGACAAGTCGTTGCTGGAGCCGATCACCAAAACACTCGATGCGATGTGGCTCGGCGGCATGCACGATCACCTCGGCGGCGGCTTTCACCGTTACGCGACCGATTCCGATTGGCTGCTGCCGCACTTCGAAAAAATGCTCTACGACAACGCACAACTGATGCGTCTCTATGCCGACGGTTATCAAATCACCGGCGACGAGCGCTACCGTGACGCCGTCGAAGACATTGATCGTTGGGTGCGGCGTGAAATGACATCGCCCGAAGGAGCGTTTTACAGCGCGCTCGATTCCGGTGAAGTCGGAAAGGAAGGCGAAGCGTATGTCTGGACCGCCGAAAAGATCAAAGAAGTGCTCGGCGAAGAAGACGCGGCACTGTTTTCGCAAGTCTACAACATCGTTCCCGAAGGCAACTTCTTGGAAGAGTCGACCGGACACAAGACCGGCGAAAATATCCCCCACCTGAATCAGCCTCTCCAAGCGATCGCCCAATCGCATCCGCTAGGCAAGCAAGGGTTGATCGATCGAATGGAAGCGATTGAGGAAATGCTGTTGCGCGATCGGCTGACTTGGCCCCAGCCGCACAAGGACGACAAGATTCTGACCAGCTGGAACGGATTGATGATCGATGCATTGGCACACGCCGGTCGAGTTTTGGACGAACCAAAATACATCGAATCCGCCGCCGCGGCAGCCGACTTCATTCTCGAATCGATGGTTCGCGATGGAAAGTTGCTCCGCACGTACCGCAGCGGAACGGCCAAGTTGCCCGGCTATCTGGACGACTACGTCTACTTTTGCAAGGCACTGTTGGAACTGCACGCGGCGACCGATCAACGGCGCTGGCTCGACGAAGCGACTGGGCTGGCTGATTTCATGCTCGGTGAATTTGAAGACGACGCCGATGGCGGGTTCTTCTTCACCGGAGACTCGCACGAAGCCTTGATCGTGCGTTCCAAAAACCTTGGCGGTGGCGGCAACATGCCCAACGCCAACGGCATCGCGGCGCAGTTGCTGATCGATCTGGCCGAGTTGACCGGCCAGGACAAGTACCGTGAATCCGCGGCAAGAACCCTGCAGTCCTTTTCCGGTGTGATGGCCAAGCAGCCGCACACGACCGAGCACCTGCTGATCGGAGTGTCTCGCTATCTGGCCACCGCCTCAGCGGTCACCGCTGAAGCTGCTAACGGCGAACGCACCAAGCGAGTCGATCCGATCACGTTCACGGTCGGATTGTCGAAGTCTCAGGTCCGACCGGGCGAGGCGCTGATGGTAACGGTGACGCTGGACATCGACGAAGGTTGGCATCTCTACGCAGTGAATCCCGATGCGGAGTTTTTGATTCCGACAAAGGTCTCCGTCCAAAGCGATGCCGCGATCACGATCGGCAAGGTCATCGCCCCGAAACCGGAGTCGCGCGTCGATCCGATCCTGAAAACCAAGCTCAACACCTACGCGGGAAACATCAGCTTCGAAATTCCCGTCACGATCGATGAAGGCGCGAAGGCGGGAGCGGCAACGTTCACCGTGGTCGTCGATTCGCAAGCGTGTGATGACTCGAGGTGTTTGGAGCCGGAGAAAACGACGATTGAGTTGGGGTTGGAGATTCGCAGGGACTAAATGCTCGGTTTGCTTGCCCCAGGCTATGGATCGGCACTGCCAAAGTAGCTCGGCCCAGGCTAGCGCCCAATGCCACATACTTTGGGGATAAACGAGGGGCTTTTGTTAGCGGCAGGGCGCGAGCCCTCCGGTCTTTCAATGTCAAACCGGACGGTTCGCGGCCTGTTGATTTAGTGAGCCGTCGGCGCTAGCCGCGGGCCTAGTGGTGGCGACGTTGCCCTTGGAGGCCCGTGGCTAGCGCCATCGGCTCACGATTGTTTCGGTGACGATCAGATCAACAGCCCGCCACGGTGACTACCGAAACTGAAGCACCACAAACTGTTTCAGAATCGCGGAGAGTGTTCCTTCGCGGGTTTCGAACGAACCGCTGTATCCGCGGCTATCGGTGAACCAGATCGCGGCATTTCCCAATTCGCACGTCTCTCCATCGGACTCGAAGTGAAATGGGACACCCAACGGGTCAAGCGCGGCGCTGGCGGGCAAGTTCACCTTGATCAGATCGTCGAGCGTCACCGGGTATTGGCCGAACTTCAGCTTGTACTTCGCCACCGCGGCGGCTGTTCGCGCGTGTCGGCGCTCGTTTGCGACTCGGGTGTAGACGGTCGCCAAGTAGTCCTTCGATTGACCCGGACTGTAGGATTGTTTGTAGGTGGGGATTTGGAGCGCCAGGTCCAACCCAGAGCCAGATTCCCGACGAAACGTCTCTTGCAATTTCATGACACGTTTGATCGCGTCAAACGTTCCGATCCCGCCGACACGTGAGAATGCTTGTTGGCGCTGGAGCCATTGGAGTCGCAGACTCGGGGCAAACGTTTTCGGTGTCGGATCACGACGCCACGTCTCGACCACTTCGCCACGCAGCAACCAAGGTGCCTGCGCCAGCGTGGTCGAGCGAATGCTGCTTTGCCACGCCTGGTTCAAATCCGGTGACGCCTTGACCAGTTGGACGATTTCATCCAGTTCGGATTCACTCCAAATTCCCGTGGCGATCGATTGCGTGACCAAAGGAAGGAGACGGAGCGAGACTTGGTCGGTTGGTCCAATACCGAGTCCCTGAAACAGTCGGAATGCTTCCATCGCACGGTCGGTCTGCTGGTCACGGACCGCGCCGCGAAATTCCATCCGCAACAGTTCGGGCAATCCGCGGAAGTTGATCAGTCCGCTGGAATAGCTGTTGGGGTTGCCGAATTCGTTGGCGTACCAAATCGAGGCCTCGTTCAGATTGAGCTGTTTGATGATTTCCAGCAACGGTGCCGCTTCGGCCAAGTAGTCGTCCAGGTAGGTGTCGAGCGGGTGCTCTTCGTCGAGATTCTCAAAGAGGTCGTCCTGTTCGTCGAGCACTTCGAACAAAAGGTGATATTGTTCGTTGATCGCATTGACTGCACTGGCCAGTTCGCGACTCGAATGGGTGTGCTCCCTGCTCGTCCGATCCGCATAGTCGGCGGCCTGGGCGACCGGCGAATCGATCAGCTCCGGCGGAAACGACTGCTCCAGCATCGGTCTGATCTTTGCCGATTCGGCTTTCCAGGTTGCGGCTGCGGAGACGCAGAACAACAGCAGCGCGATCGGCGGAGTCATCGCCACTGCGATCATCGTTCGGTCTCGAAATGTTTTTCGGGAAGCACTCATGGTTGGGTCCTGATCTTTAATTCGACGTATTCCCAGTCTCGGCCCCAGAGCTGGCCGTATCCGTTGACGCGATCGACGGTCATCGTTTCGATCGCCGGCAGCGAACGCAGGTTGTCTCCGTAGCGACTGGTCTGGAACTCGCCCCCGGTTTGATGAAGCTGGTGAAGTTCCCATCGCCAGCCGATGTCGTCGCTGCGGTTGGCCGCGGCGTCGATCCCTTCCAGCATGGCGGTGACCAAGGAGTCGTAGAAACGGGGTTGCATCCAACCGACGAGTCCCGGCGGCTGATGCTCCAGCACGGTCAGATGGTGATTCAGATAGCGTCCTCGATCGTCTTGGAAATTGTGTTGCCAGGTCACCACCACTGCACGGCGACGCGCGGCGGCTCGACCGGCCGGCGTTCCGATGGCTTGCGTGGCCGCTTGCACGGCAGGCTCGTCGGCGCGTTCTGCGGGCACGTCGGTTTGCAGCGTGTCGATCATCAGCACTTCCAAGCGATCAGCGATTTCCTGGCCCGAAAGCAACGTACTGCGACGGACCGCCGGCAGCAGCGTTGCCGAGGCGTCCAGCCATTGGGCCATTTCGGACCACGCCGGATCGTCCTGTTGCTGTCGCCACTGGATTCGTGCCCGCATCATGTTTCCATGCCAGCGTGTGTACTCCCACGGACCGATGTGCGCAACCACATCCGCACCCGCGTTAGACTTCAGCGACGCAACGCTCTTCTGTGGATCCAGCTTGTATTGGCCTAGGTGGTCCTGCAGGTCCTTCATCTTGTCGCCCAGCGGATCATGCCGAAACGCGAAGTCGTCCGCGAATCCGGTGACCGGCACGACGACATATCGGGCGTTGCGCCCGGAGTCACGCTGGGCTTCGCCGAGCAATTCCGCCCGCAGCGTTGGATCCATGGTGGGGACAGAGAGCACGTGTGCGGTGGCAAAGCCGATCGGCAACAACACGATCAACCCGGCCACGCCGCCGCCGACCACGAACGTCAACGGTCGGTCGCCGGTGTCCATGTAACGCCGCATCATCACGAACGTTGCCACCATCGGAGCGAGCCCGCAGAGGATCAATCCGTAAATCGGAAAGCCGAGCGAGACGTACGCGAACACCAACCAGCCAGCCGTGATCAACGCAAGGATTGGGGCAAGAATGACGGACAAGATCAGCGTGCGGACAAACTGGCTGACCCACTGGGAGATCGAATAGATCCAAACGACGAACATCGAAATCGTCACCAGCGTTGGTAAGCCCGCGGCAAAGCTGGAAACACTATCCCGGTGAATGACCGTCAGATTCCAAAGTCCGTACACCAACAGCGAGCAACACAGGATCGCAATCGGTACCACATGCAGTGCGAAATACGTCTTGCCGGGAGAGACCCCGAGGTCGGCCAGGAAACGCACCCGCTCGGATGCCCCGTCGTGTTTGAATACGCTGATCCCCAGCCAGCAAACAGCCAAGGGCGCCAGCAATAACAGCCAAGGCAACAGTCCGATGATCCCGCGATACCGATCCACCGCCGCCAGTTGAACGGCGGCCAGGAAGCTGATCAGCAACATGCCGATCAAAATCGCCAGCATGCCTTTGGCCGAGTGAATCGATTGCCAAATGATCGGCGCGGTTTGAGTTCCGAACGTGGGCGCGATGGCATCGTTCGTTTCGCGTGCCGGAGAATGGGGCGAGACGTCCAACAGCGGCTTCACCGAGGGGGCTTCCGCGGCGCCCAGGGTTCGGATCGCGGCTCGATAGGTGATCGGAGTCACGATCACGATGCCCAGCAACGTGAATCCCAAGTTGATCCAATCCAGCTGCCCGGCCGCCATCGGGCGATTAGCAAACTCGGAGACCAGCGACGTCGCGATCAGCGGCGAGAACGCCAACGGAATCAAAGCGATCAAGGAATAAAATTGATTCTTGATCCGCCAGGCGACATAAAAGCCTGCCAACAACACGAACAACGAATGCGAGATCCAAACCGGATAGCTGAACGGGTTTCCCGAATAGCCGGTTTGACCGCCGATCGTCCAGTGCGACGTGTCGCGTTGACCGAGTTCAAAGACCAGGATCACCAGCAACGCGAACACCCACATCACGGCCAGGCCAATCATACCGACCAGCAATTTCGTCGAGGCGATCCGTTTGGATGAAACTGGCAGCAAGGCCAACCAGTCGATCGTGCGTTGAGAGCGTTCCTGGCCGACCAACAAGGGGCCGGCGCCGGTCGCGAACAGCCCCGGGAACACCAGCATCGTCACTTCATGGGGTAGTTGCAGCCGGAGCCAACCCATCGCAGCGCCGAGGACTGCGTTGATGACGACGATTAACAACGAAACGATGGCCAGCAGTGCAACCAACGGCGCAAGCTGTCGAGTTTCTTTCCACCAGAACCACGCGGTCGAAGAAGCTTCGTGCCGCGTCGTCGTCAGTGCTGTGAGTGTTGCTTCGGTGCTCATGGGCAGATCAGTCGGAGGTGTTCCGCCTTGGGCCGGCGGTGGCATCAGTCGATGGGCGCGAGCCCACGGACTGGTCAAAGGGGTGCTCGTTTGGCCGCCGCGGACGCGTCCGCGTTCCGGCGGATTTCAGCGAAGGCTTCAGATCGCCGCGGTCATTGCCGGTGCGGTTCGATGGGACGTGCAGGCGACAAAAATCTCTTCTAACGTCGCGATTCGGGTTCGGACTTCCGTGACGCCCGGCGTTTCGCGTAGCGCGTGAATCATTTCCGGTGACAAGTGTCGGACGAACAGTTGACGGGAGCGGCCCGACGTCTCTTCGGTCAACACTTCGGCCGGTTCCGGGGGCGGCGCGATCGATCGCAGTGGATCGTCGACGTCAATGACCACCTCGTGAATCGATTCGCGAAGCTCCGCAAGCGGGCCGTGCAACCGGATTCGGCCGTGGTGCAGGATCGCAATCGTGTCGGCGACCCGCTCGACTTCGCTGATCTGATGGCTGGACAGGAAAACCGTTCGCCCCGTCGCGGCGCGGTCGATCATCGATTCCAGGAAGTTGCGGCGTACTTTCGGATCAAGCCCGCTGGTGGGTTCGTCCAAAATCAACAATGACGGATCATGGGCCAGGGCGAGCGAGAGCGCGACCTTGGCGCGTTGGCCCTTGGAAAGATGGCGGATCTTTTGTTCGGGGCGGATGTCGTAGCGGCGGATCGACGCTTCATAGTTCGGCAAGAACGAGTCGTCGTAAAACGACGCCGTGAAGCCGCCGATCTGCGCGACCGTCATCCAGTCGTAGAGCGCCGGTGCGTCGGAGACGTAACCGATTTGACGCCGGACGCCTTGCGGGTCGCGCAGCGGGTTGACGCCACAAACCGTGCACGAGCCGCTGGTCGGTTTTTGGAATCCGGTTAGGATGCGAATCATCGTCGTCTTGCCGGCACCGTTTTCGCCCAACAGTGCAAACACCGTTCCCGGCTGGATTTCCAAGCTGACGCCCATCAGGGCGTCGCAGCGACGGAAGTGCATCGTCAGGGCGTCGGTGGTGATGACGGGTTCCATGGTTGTTTCGTTGGGTTCGGGAAGGTGGTCAGCTACTGGTGCTTGGCTACTCATTCTTCGGCTCCGCCGTTGTCACTCGGCTCGGTCGACGACACCAAGACAGCCGGTTCGGTGTCGACCAACTGCCGCAAGTGATCGTCCACGAAGGTCTTGATTTGCTTTTTCGATAGCCCGGCATGCCAGGCTTCTGCCAACACCGATCCGATGCGTTCGTTCAACACCGTCTCGCGCTCGCTGCGACAGATCTCGACCGCCGCGTCGCGAACCACCATGCCGCGGCCCCGCAAGGTCTCGATCACGCCGTCGGCCTGCAACTGATTGAAAGCCCGGGCGACCGTGTTGGGGTTGAGCGCGACCTGGTTGCTGAGCGCGCGGACGCTGGGAAGCAGTTGTCCCGGGCGGATCGTCCCCGCGGCGATGGCAAATTTGACTTGCCGAACAAGCTGCAAATAAATCGCGACGTCGCTGTGGACGTCGATCGAAAAAAACATGGCTGGACCTGAAGGAGGAACCAGTGATTGAGTGTGCTATTTAGATAGTACGGTGGTTCGCGCGGCCTGTCAACGACATTTTTGGAAATCGATTGGCGGCCTGAGAACAAGGGTGAAGTGGGGTAAGCATCCTGCTTGCCATCCTCGACGGCTCTGCCGACGCACCCGGTGTGGCGCTTGCCACACGCCGGCGAGAATAACGTTAACGTCCGGGATCTTGGTGTTTTCGATCGAACGGTCATGCCGTTGCGCTCGGCGGCCACCGATACTTGCTCACCCGATCACCATTCGCCGCCTTTGAAGTTTGCCAGCACCATGCCTGAAGGTTACAAGACCCATATCCTCGCCCGTCAGCACGCCGGTCGGACGCGTTGGACTTCGCCGCTGCGGAAGTGTCTCCGGTTGCCGTCGACGATCAATTCCAGCGATCCGTCGTCGGCGATGCCGGTGCAGTACCCGGTGATCGTTTCGTTGCTCTGTTTCAGCGAGAGGTCGTGACCGGCCAGCGCGCAGCGCGACCGGTACTGACGGACCATTTCGTCTGGACCGTCGTCGAGTTCGCCGAGCATTTCGGAGAGCGATTCGGCGTGGGCGGCCAGCAACGTTTCGCGGCTGACGCGGCGATTAGCGATCTCAGCGATGGACGCCGGCGGGGTGGAGTGCTGGGAATTCAGGTTGGGTTTCCCGTTCAGATTCAAGCCGATCCCGATCACCATCCGTCCGGCGATCGTCGCGTTGGTCTCGATCAGAATGCCGCCGAGTTTATGCAGCATGGGGGACGTGGTGGAGCCATTCGACCGCAGGGCGCAGATGTCGTTGGGCCACTTCAGTGCGACGCGGCACGGCGGGCAGCTGTATTCGATCGCGCGGGCGGCTGCAACGCCGACGGCGGGTGACAGCACAGACGCGGACGGGTGGGACAACTCAAACGGAATGACTAACGAAAACGTCAACGCGTCCTCTTCGCTGATCCACGAATTGCCGTGTCTGCCGCGGCCGGCGGTCTGGCGGTCGGCCACGTACAGCCGCGGCAGCAAGCGATCGTCGATCCGGTTCGTCTGCAACTCTGCCAGCGCATCGCTGTTGGTCGATGCGGTTTCCCTGCGGTAGACCGCCGAAGCGATCACCGCGTTTCGGATCAAGTGATCGAGGGTGTGGCGCAAACTCGGTGTGACGCCTTCGTCACAATTCAGAACGGCATCCAAAGTCCAAGCGACATCCAGGTGAAGAGTGCAAACAGGATGAGCAGTCCGATCGCGACGAGTTGCCAGTGAAGCGGTGTGCTTTTGGAACGCAGCGGCGTTCCGAATTCGCGTTCGACGAATTCGTCGTAGTCGAACTCCTCGTCGTCTTCGTCGTCGTAGCTCATGGGGTGATCGATGGTGGACTAGGCATCTTGCTTGCCGAGGAGCGGCGCTGGCAAGCTGGAAGCTGATGCCACTTTCGCAAGCTGGAAGCTTACGCCACTTGGTTCAGGTGAACAATCCGAGCGGGCCGGCGGTTGGGCCGGCGGAGAAGAAGTTTCGGATGTTGGGGATCACGTCGACCAGGTCTTGATTGTTGCCGACGCCGAACCACATCGCCAGGTCCGCAGCCATCTCGTCGACCGAGGTGGTCGGAATCAGCCGCCCGCGGCCGAGGTTCAAGTTGCCGGCAATCGGATCGACTGGACTGGTGAGACTGGTGGGGTACTTGCCGAACAGCTTGCCACCGTCGACGCTTCCGCCGGAAACGATCTGGTTGCCTCCCCAGGCGTGGTCGCTGCCCTGGCCGTTGGTGCCCAGGGTGCGGGCGAAGTCCGAGGCGGTGAACAGCGCGACGTCGTTTTGGATGCCCAGTTCAACGGTGGCGTCGTAGAACGAACGGATCGCCCGGCTGACTTCGGCCAAATTCGTCTGCTGGGCTCCGATCAGGCCGCTGTGGTTATCCCAACCGCCGTTGGTGACAAAGAAAATCTGACGTGTTTGGCCGAGGGTCGCTCGGGCACCGATCACCTTGGCCACCATTTTCAGTTGGTTGCTCGGGTTTTCCGATGCGAACGGGGTGATGATGTCGACCGCGTCGGTGGCGGTATTGAATTCCAGCGCGGCTTCGGCCGAATTGCGGTTGGTTTCGGCAAATGATTTTGCCAGCAGGTCGTTGTAGGTCTGGTCCAAGATGTTATTGATGGCCCGGGAGTTCATCCGATCCTGGCGTCCCAAGCTACCTGAATAGCCATTGACCTTCGTCGCACCACTGTTTCCGATCGCATAGGGGATCACGTCCGAACCGGTCTGGAACAGGTTCATGCCGTTGACCGAGATGTTCATCGAGACGGTCGGGTTGGAATTAGTGCTTTGCAACAGATCGGCCATGCGACCGCCCCAGCCGGTGATCTTGCTGCGTGATTGCGGGAATCCGGTTTGCCAGTGGCGCTGCAGGTCGGCGTGGGAAAACAAACCGAGGGGAAGTCCGGCACGCGAGTTGTACTGGGCCCGCGTGGTGGGTTCGATCAGCGACCCGACATTGGAAACGAAGCTCAATTTCCCCGTGTTGTAGAGCCCGGCGACACCGGTCGTGGAAGGATCGGGCAGCGGATCGGGTGCGGGTTCGGCAAAGGCTTGTGCGGCCATGGCGGGGTGCAGTCCAAAATTCCTCGCGTCGGGGCCGGCGACGGAAACGAGTGAATTGCGATCGATGGCCAGACCGCTCGGGTTGGTGTCGGGATCGTGAACGCCGCCGCGGGCGCTCACGTAATCGCCGTATTCGCCGCTGGTCGGGGTGCCGTCGTACGGCGCCAGCATGTTGTACGAGTCGTTGCCACCGAGCAGGAACAGGCACACGATCGCTTTGTAACCGGTCGGGTTAGTTTCGGCCGCCATCAACGATTTTGTCGCTTGTAGATTCAATAGCGTTGCCATCAACGAGGTGTTCGTCATCAGGCCGCAACCGCCGGCGGCTTTGAGCAGCGCGCGACGCGAGGTGAAAATCGATTCGTTGGAGTGAAGGTTCATGGCAAGGGATCCGAAAAAGCAGAAGAGTGTTTGGGAAACGCGCCGATCAAGCCGTTCGTTTGATCGCGCCGATGAAAAGCTGGGGCGATGGCTCGGCCTCTTGCTCGGGCTATTGTTCCACCGCGCAGTCCGGGGACAGGACGACGGCGTTGAGTATCACTTCGAGACGTTCGACGTTGGAGGCGGACGGTTCGCTGGCGATCGCGTTCTTGATGCTCGTTTTCGTCGCTTCGCTCATCGAGCCGTTGCACAACCAAAGATCGAAACGCCTCAGGATTTCATCCAGGTTGGCCAGGTCTTTGGCCAACTCCAATTCCGGCTCCAGATGGAACGTGATCCGGCAGGTGCCCTTCCGCATTCCATATTGCACGTAACGCCTGTAAGCCCAGACTCGAAAACGATTCAGCATCTTGTTAGCCGTCACACCGTTGAGGATTTGAAACTCGGGTGCGTACAACGAATCATACGGATTGCGCCGAGACGGGGTGTGACCGATCAAGTCGCCCGGCGGCTGGTAGTCGGGCAAGTAAAAATTAAAAACGCTGGGCGAGCGGAAGGGCATTTGGCCGAATTCGCCCCCGACGCCGTTGGAAAGCATCATGTAGCCGGCCGCATAATTTGTCGTCGGCCGCATCGCTCGGATCAGAGATGTTGTACGCAGGATCGGTTCGCGCAGTCGGCTGTACTCGGTGCCGCGAACGATCACATCCACACGAGTCGGATTCCTTCGCCGTACCACACGATGACCGCGATACAATTCCGGGTCCGTCAAGATCGCTTTGACCACGGCCTTGAGGTCACCGCGGACGCCGCGGCCGTTGTCGTTGAAGATACGCGTCACCCGGCGCAGGTAGGCCCGGGACGGATTCGATTTCACCATCCGCTGAATCAGCAACCGGCAGATGAATGGGGCCACGTTGGGGTGGTTGGCGATCGCATCGAGTCCCGCGCCGATCTCGGCTTTCACGTCCGCTTGCGTCACCGCGGACGGCAGCGGAGGCAATACCGTGCCGAAGACCGTTTTGCTCGCCGGGGCGTTCGGATCTTCGGAGTAATTTAAGTTGTTGTCGTGTTCGGCGACATGGATCTCCATCGGTTCGCCAAAGTTCCGCGGGACGTAAAAGTCGTTTCGAGAGTAGTGCTTGTATTTAAATCCCGTAAACAACCGCCCGAGTTCTTTGATTTGTTCGTTGTCGTAGGTGGGGATTAAATTGCCGTTCTCATCGATCTTCAGACGACCATCTTGGTGCATGTGGTACAGACCGACCGAGAACAGTTGCATGATCTCGCGGGCGTAATTCTCATCGGGGAATCGCCCCGCGCTGATGTTGGCCTTGCGATTGCCCCGCGAACTCAGCCAGTCACCCATGCAGGGATGGTAGGTCACGTCTTCGAGAAGTTCGCGGTAGGTTCCGTCAATCCCTTCGGACAGCATGTCGTAATAGTCGGACATCCCCAGCCAGTCGGTGATCGTCTCTCTGCCTCCGCCGATCGATCGTTTGTCGTCGTTGTTGAAACCGGTTCCCGAGTCGCCGATCACGAAGATCTGGGACAGTGCCCAGGCGACCCGTTGACGCAATTGGTCTTCGCTGGTCAGTGCGATGTGCCACCATGCTTGATAGCGGTACAACGAAACGCCGATGCTCTGGGTATTCGGCTCGCGTCCATCGACATGGATGATGTCGCGTGCGACGGCTTCGTGCGACGTCGGCTGCAAGTCGAATTGCTGATCGATCCACTGCGACGTCGCGCGTTTAAAACCAATCTCACTGATGCGGCGGGCGAGCGAATCGATCGACTCCTGCGTCGGGCCGAAGGTCGCTTTGGAAAGGAACTGCGCCGCTCGAACCTTGGCCTTCATCAGCCGCACGTCGCGCGAACTTTTGACCGGAAATTCACCTGCCGGACAAACCGCGGGGTCAAGCGACGACGAGCCGATCAATGTGACCAGAAACAGTGCAGAGAGAGCCCATTGAAGTCGATCGCGTTGCTTGCGCATGATCACCACCTAGAACGAATTTGGAAAAACGCCGGCTGGGAAAAGAAAGACGAGAGAGGGATTAGCCTGGCGAAATGCGGGACGCGGTCGAATTCGCCGCCGCCAAGGCGTTCGAAATTAACGGGAAGCAAGCCTCGGTGCAAAGCGCAATGCCGGCTTCATGGACCTTGCGTCCCAAATAATCGCCACCCCTCCCCCCTTGGGTGCTGCATCGTGTAAGTGTTTGTATCCAAACGCCCGGCGAAGCTGCTCCAATGGGTGGTTTGACTCGCTCCACCCCCGCTCGGTTTCGTGCGAGGTGAGGACGTCGAAACTCTGGATCAATTCCGCTAGGCTGAAGCGGCGCCGAACGGATTGACGCTTCTGTACTTTGTTCCCTGTTAGCGACGCGAGCGATTGATCACGCCTCCACCTGCCGAACGTCCCACCGACAGTTTGATCGGCGACCTGCTGGTCGACCGATTCGGTCGTGTCCATCGCAGTCTGCGGATCAGTGTGACCGACCGCTGCAACCTCCGCTGCTTTTACTGCATGCCCGAATTCGGCGCCGAGTTTGCCGCGCGGGAAACGTTGCTGACCTTTGAAGAGATTCAGCGAATCGCCGACGTGTTGACGTCGCGTTGTGGGATCCGCGACATTCGCTTGACCGGCGGCGAACCGCTGGTGCGAAAGGATCTGCCCCGACTGGTCGAGATGCTGGCGTCGATTGATGCCTTGGATGACTTGTCGTTGACGACCAATGGGATTCTGTTGGAGCAGTTTGCCGAGCCGTTGCGCCGGGCCGGGTTGAAGCGATTGAACATCAGCATCGACACGCTGGACGAAGTGAACTTTCAAAAGGTTTCACGACGCAGCGGTATCGATCAGGTGATCCGCGGGATCGACGCGGCGATCGCGACAGGGTTCGAAACGATCAAGCTCAACACGACGGCGGTCAAAGGCGTCACCGAAAGCGAAATCATCTCGCTGGTCAAGTTTGCGATGCAACGCAACGTCCAAATTCGATTCATCGAATTCATGCCGCTGGACACCGACCGTTCCTGGCGGACCGAGAACGTGCTCAGCGGCGAGACGATCGGCGCGATGATCGAGCGAGCATTTGGGCCGCTGGTGCCGGTTCCTCCGCCGAGCGCATCGCAGCCGGCTTCTGATTTTCGTTTGCCGGGCGGGCATTCGATCGGGCTGATCCAATCGGTGACCAAGCCGTTTTGTGATGCGTGCGACCGGATTCGTTTAACAGCGGACGGCGCGATTCGGAATTGCCTGTTCTCGCAGCAGGAGTTTTCGATCCGGGACTTGCTACGAGGCGGCCTTCACGACGACGAACTCGTCGAGCAGTTTCGGCGGGCGGTCGCGGCCAAGGCGGCCGGCCATGGGATCGACGACGGCGACTTTGCTCCGCCCGAGCGTCCGATGTATTCGATCGGCGGGTAAACTCCAACCCACACTGTTAGCGGGCTGCCGGACAGATTAAATTACCGCCCATGAATAATCTATTTGATCTCAAGAGCGACGTCGCGGCGGTGATTGGCGGAACCGGCGAATTGGGCGGGCTGATGGCAGAAGCACTCGGCGCCGGCGGTGCCAAGGTCGCCGTGATCGGCCGCAACGCCGAACGCGGTGAAGCGCGGGCCAAAAAAATCACCGACGGCGGCGGCGAGGCGAAATTCTTTGCCGCCGATGGTTTGAGCGCCGAGTCGCTCGATGCGGCCCGGACGGCGATTTCCCAGTGGGCCGGCGCGCCGACCTCGGTGCTGGTCAACGCCGCCGGCGGCAATCGCCCCGAGGCGACGATTCCACCGGGAGGCGATTTCTGTAAGTTGCCGCTGGATGCGTGGCGCGATGTCTTCGATCTGAACCTGGTCGGCGGCGCACTGTTGCCTTGCCAGGTGTTCGGTCAAGACATGATCGACGCCGGCGTGGGCAGCATCATCAACATCGCCTCGATGAGCGGCATCATCCCGCTGTCGCGTGTCGTCGCTTATTCCGCGGCCAAGAGCGCGGTGATCAACTTGACGATGTGGCTGGCCCGTGAATGGGCGACCACCGGAGTCCGCGTCAATGCGATCAGCCCCGGCTTCTTTCCCGCCGAACAAAACCGAAAGCTTCTGTTCAACGACGACGGCAGTTACACCGAGCGTGGCGGTCAGATCATCGGGCACACGCCGATGGGCCGCTTCGGCAATCCGGAAGAGCTTGCCGGTGCGACCATTTGGCTGGCCAGTCGAAAGGCGTCGTCTTTCGTCACCGGACAAAACATCGCGATCGATGGCGGCTTCGCATCGGTCACCATTTAACCAGCCTTTCCCCAACCATTTCGTCGCACAACGAGACCATCGGAAATGATCGAACTTCGCAATGATGCCAAGTATGCCCTCGTCATCCCCACCAGCATGGGCACCCGGTTGACGCCGGTCGACCATCAACCGTTCCACTGCAGTGACACCTTCAAGATGCAGGCGACGAGCGCCGAGTCGAACGTCGGGAGCGTGTCGTCCTTTCTCGGTTTGCCGGTCAAGATTTTGACGGCGTTCGTCAAAGACAGTCCGATCGCGCGGTTCATCAAGGACGACTTGGCGCGGCGGCACATGGATTACGAAGGCCCCGAATTCGAACAATCCACCCCGTGGGGCGTTCGGCACCAGATCAACATGGCCGACAGCGGTTGGGGCTCGCGCGGTCCGCGCGTCCAGAACGACCGTGCCGGTGAAGTCGGGCGTCTGCTCAGTGTCAAAGACTTTGATTTGGATCGAATCTTTCGCGACGAAGGGGCGAAGATCGTTCACATGTCCGGTCTGATCGCGGCATTGTCCGAAGAGACCAGCCAGTTCTGTTTGGAAATCGCCCGCGCGGCCAAGAAACACGGCGCACGGATTTCGTTTGACCTCAACCACCGGGCTTCGTTCTGGGTCGGTCGCGAAGACGAATTGTCGGCCGCGTTCAAAGAGATCGCCAGCCTGTCGGACATCCTGATCGGCAACGAAGAAGACTTTCAATTGTGTCTGGATATCCAGGGACCCGAAGCCGGAGGAAAGGACATCGGGGCGAAGATCGACGGTTTCAAAGAGATGATCGGACGGGTCAAAAAAGAGTACGCCGACACCACCTTGTTTGCCACCACGCTGCGGGAAGTCGAAAGCGCGAACTCCCACATGTGGGGCGCCATCGTGTCTCACGGGACCGAGTTTACCGTCGTGGAGCCGCGCGAAATCGGCGTGCTGGATCGGATCGGCGGCGGCGATGGTTTTGTCGGCGGACTGCTCTATGGTGTGCTCAACGGATGGGATGTCGAAAAGAGCACCCAGTTCGGCTGGGCCACCGGCGCGCTGGCGGCAACCATGCTGACCGATTACGGCCAACCCGCCGACGAAGACCAAGTGTGGAGCATTTGGCAAGGCAACGCGCGCGTGAAACGCTAGCGGGTGGAGGCCCGGCCGGGCATGTCAGCGGGACGCGTGAGCGAGCGGCGCGTGACGGTTTCGCCAACGCGCCACGTGCTGACATGCTTGGGCTCTGCAGGTGTTAGCGGAACGGCGCGAGCCGTCCGGTTTCACCGTGAAAGACCGGAGGGCTCGCGCCCTGCCGCTAACAAAGAACACTTTGCTCGGCGTCAATGTAGTTGCCACTGGCTGACGCCGCGTGCTGATGTGTAGTCCCGTGGGAATGCCCTATCCCGATTGCCACTGCAAGATCGCATCACTGGGCCAAACCAGCATGATGACGTTCAACAACAGGCTGTCTCGGATCGTCGCCAACAGCACCACTTCGACGACGATCAACAAGGCCAAGCTGTAGGTCCATCGCAGCCGCGATGCGATGGCATACCCGGTGATGCAGGCCAACAGATCGAAGACACTGTTGGCGATCGAGTCGCCGTAATAGTCCAGCGAAATGGTTGTCGCGCGATAGCGTTCGATGATCAACGGCGTGTTCTCCAAAATCTCCCAGGCGGCTTCGAACACGACCGCCAATTTGAGTCGAATCCCGTCGCTCAATCGGTGTCGCAGCGGCCACAGCGCGGCAAAGAACAGGACGCCGTGAAGAACGTGGGTAAAGAAATACGGGTCGATCAGGTGCTGGGAATTGTGTTGGGAGTTGATGTCCCAGGACCAGGGTGAGTACTCCCCGCATTGACACCATGGCGTTCGCCCGAGCATCCACAGCGCGGCGGCCATCAAGATCGCGATCATCACCACGTCCAGCCCCAGCGGTCGGGCGCGTGGGGTGGGAACGGATGAATCGTTCGGCTGTGGTTCGGATCGGGAGTCTTGCATCACCAGATGGCAGAAAAATTGGAAGGAGGGAGCTCGGGTCAGTTGTAAAAAAACTCGGCCGCCGTGAATGATCGCCCGGTTCGGCGCTGAGGTTAGGTTGGTGAACTCGATGGCGTGCAAATGTCTGTTGGGCCGCGACAACGGCACCTACGCTTCCCATCGACATTCATCGTCGCGGATCAGCCGATCAATCGGGAAGCGTCACTATGTAACGAGCTTGTGGTTTTTCTCGCCCAATGCAACTTGGGGGGTTTCGAAGTGGCTGCGCGGGGGTTAAGCATTACGCTCCGTCGCTGAAAGGAGACCCGATGTCGCTGCGGTCGCTAAAACACGAAAAACCACCATCTGGCGACGGCAGCGACAAAGTTCAAAGACAGTTCAGGCTGGAACTCTACCTTTGATTCGCAATGCCATGAATCGAATTTTATGTTTTCCGTTCATCTTGGCGTCGGTCACGATGGCCGGCTGTGGTTCCAGCGAGCCCACGGTCATCCAACCGCAGACCTATCAGATGAGCGAGCAGGAGCAAGCCAACCGGGAACGTGCCGCAAAAGCATTGGCCGAGCAACGCCAGTGACGCGACGTCCGTCAACGAATCGTCATTCCGTCCGACTGTGATCATTGATGAGGGAACGAACATGCCAAGGCATCCTCGCAGGCCTTCTTCGCTTCAACCCAGTTCCTACAACACGAGTCCACACAAACCCAGGGCGTTCACGCTGGTCGAGCTGTTGGTCGTGATCGCGATCATCGGCATCCTGGTCGGCCTGTTGTTGCCGGCGGTCCAGGCCGCTCGTGAAGCCGCGCGGCGGATGAGTTGTAGCAACAATTTCAAACAGATCGGTTTGGCCGTTCACAACTACCACGCCGCGTACAAGCAGCTGCCGACTCACCTGAACGGGACCCGCCGGCTTCCTCCCACGGGAAGTTGGTTCAGCGAATACGGCGACGACTGCAACATGATGATGTTGAGCACCTTTGTCGGTCTGACACCTTTCTTCGAGCAGCAAGGGCTTTGGGATCAGATCAGCAATCCCAACTCGGTTGATTTGACCAATCCGGGTGTGACGCGTGTTCCGCCGTGGCCTGCGATGGGGCCGACGCCGACCGAAGAACCCAATCGTGTGGTCATTGTCAATCAAAGCAACAACGCGTATCCGCCGTGGATGACCGAGATTCCGATGCTCCGTTGCCCCAGCGATCCGGGCGTCGGTTTGCCGGCCATGGGACGGACCAACTACGCCGCGTGTCTGGGCGACGGGTTGCACTACACCGACAACGGTCCGTACTGGTTCAACTTGCGTGGAGATCCCAAGATCGAAGTCCACAGCAATTCCAACGCTAGCTTGTTGGCGTCGGCGCGGGGCATGTTCGTGCCGCGGGTGGAGAAGAAGTTTCGCGACGTGTTGGATGGACTGTCCAACACCATCATGTACGGTGAAATTGCGACCGATCTGGGCGACCGTGACATTCGCACCCTGGCCCACAGTTTTGCTCCCGGGACCTTCAGCGGGTTGCGAAATGATCCCACCGCCTGCCGCGATGACATCGACCCCGATCGTCCCCGATTCTGGGATCCGTCGTTGACCGACGTCATGGCGGGTAATCAGGGGCGCGGGTTTCGTTGGGCCAGTGGGATGCAACCCTACACGGCGATCAATACGATTCTTCCGCCCAATTCGGAGACCTGCATGTCGCTCGAAGACACCACGCCGGGTGTGCTCTCGGCGAGCAGCCGACACCCGGGAGGCGCCCATCTGTTGATGGGCGATGGTGCCGTGATTTTCGTCACCGATTCGATCGAGGCGGGCGATCCGAGCAACGGAACGGTGGTCTACAACGGGACCGGAAACCGGAGCCCCGGTGCCGCCAGCCCGTATGGGTTGTGGGGGGCGTTGGGGACGCGTGCCAATCGCGAGGTGATCCAAGAACAGCTCAATCAGTGACGATCGGCAGGCATTGAATCGACGCCGACCGCCAGGTGCGCCGCGTCAGCGAGGGGCGTCGCGTGGCCGGTGCTCGCGCATGGGGGCTGCGATCCAATACCGCTGAAAAGATGCTTCACCGCGTGATTGACCGGGACCGTCGCAACGTGGGCCCGGTTTTTTTGTGGCAGCCATTCGCCGTGGAAGCCGCTGTCGGCAGAACCGATGGCCTATGATTGGCCGTGTAAGTACCGGTTCATCCCCGACCAGCGAATCGCCGCCATGGCCGATCCCACCGCGACGAATCGATTTCGACGCAAGAAAAAACGACGCAAGCCGAAGCCGGGGGATCCGATTCCGATGCCGGCATGGCTGTTCTATCCGCTGTCACTGGGCAGCCTCGTCGCGGCGGTGCTGCTGTATCGGCGCGGTGATCCCGTTACCGCCATCACGATCGTTGTCATCGCGCTGTCCGGCTGGGGCGGATTCAGGATGGGGTTCGGCCGGATCGCGGCATCGGTCCTGGGACTGGTCGCCGCGATTGCCTACGCGCCGGCGATGGGCATGAACTACCAAGTCGCGTTTTCCGAACGGTTTGGCACCAGCGGGCTGGCCAATCGTTTCCTTTGCATCGCTGCGATCGGTGTGCTGATTTCACTGGTGGTGACGCTCTTGATCACGATGATCAGCAACTGGGTGTTCGCCAAACGCCGCGTCTGGAACTGGGCCAACCTTTTCGCCGGATTTGCCATCGGATTGGTTGAAGGGGTTGCGATCTGTTACCTGCTGCTCGGCGGACTGATCAGCCTTCAGATGTGGCAGCGTGCGGACGACATCCGGGACAACGCCGTCGCGACGGCCGTCGACGATTGGGCTTCGCAAACCCGTCAAAGCCTGCTCGGGCCGTTCATTCGTGACTACAACCCCTTCGAGCGTTTCCAATCGCTGGCCGGCGTCAACGAGTTTCGCCAGACGGTGCGCCGCTTGGGCGACCCCGAAAACGTCCAGCGTCTATTGGACGATCCCGACATCGCGGAACTGGGATCCGATCCCGCGGTTGCCGCGGCGATCGATGAAATTCGCAACGATCCGGTACTCGAGGAATGGTTCGAGCAGAAACGTCCGCTGGATCAACCGTTGCTGATGCATTTGCTCAACAGCCCTGCGGTGATGCGTCTGGTCGATCACCCCGACTTCCTGCCCAAGGTCCGTCAAGCGTTGCAGGAACTGTGACAGCCAGGTGGGGCACGCTTCCAGCTTGCCGCTTCGCAAGCTTCGCTCGGCGTGTTGCAGGGGGGGCAAGCTTCGCTTGCCGGGACGCAAGCTGGAAGCTTACGCCACTTGGAAGCTTACGCCACTTGGGCTTGCACATACGGGATCACGTAGGGGCCTTCGGGGATGACGGCGACGGACTTGCACGCGCTGGCGTCCAGGGAAGCCTCAATGGTGGCTTGGAGATCGTCGACGATGGAGACCCCGGTGAGCGCTTGCAACGATGGGGAAAGCGACGAGTAAAGATGGACCGTTCCCTGCTCCGTCGCTTTGGTTTGCATCTGCGTCTGCCAGGCGTCGATCTCTGCAAAAGGTTGGTGCCGGATCGATTGCAAGAAGCCCTGGGATCCCAAACGCGTCAGCGTTGCCTGGGCGGCGGCGTAGTCGTCCGATCCCAACCCTTCGCTGCACTCGGACACGATGATCAGATTGCCGCCGGGCTCGAGGATGTCGATCGCGCCGACCATCCCTTTGACGGTTTGGTAATACGTCTTGTCCAGCGGGTATCCGGCGGCACTGGTGATCACCGTCGGGAAGCGGTGCGGTACGGGGACGCGGCAGTACTGGCCGATGAAGGAGACCGCATCCTGGTGACTGGCCGTGATCTCACCGAAGTTGACCATGGACAGATTTCGTTGATCGTCGATGACCGTGTTGAGCGCGTACGCGCCGCCGATCATCTTGACGATTTCCAATTGTTCTTCATGCAGCGGGTTGCGATGCAGATTGCAATTGGCGGCGGCGGCGTCGGACATGAAGCGATGGTTGTGAAACGTCCGAATCGTCTCGGCATGCGCCAAGCCGGGCGCGATCACTTTGCGGCCTCCCGAATAGCCGGCCATGAAATGCGGCTCAACCAACCCGGTGGCGATCCGAACATCGGCTTGGACGAACCGGCGATCGATTTTGACCGGTGTTTGCCGGGTGGGGGTTCGGCCCAATTCGATGTGGTCTTCGTCACAGAGCGCATCGTGATTGACGACGTTGACGTGCCGTAACACCCAAGGGTCGCCGATCAATTCGGCAAGCTCGTCGCCGAGATTGGGACGATGCAATCCCGTCGCGACCAAGACCGTGATTTGATCCTGCGGCACGCCGGCTGACACCAGTGTCTCGATCATCGGCCGCAGGAACAGGTGATTGGGAACCGGCCGCGTGATGTCGCAGATCGCGATGCAGGCACTCTTAGCACCCGCGGCAATTTCGTGCAGCCCCGCCGCACCGCTCGACTCCCCGGGGCTTTGCAAGGCTCGGCGAACGGCGGCAACCGGATCGACCAGTCGCGGCATCTCGGGCTTGGCGATCAGCGTGACGTCGGCGTCACGGGGCAAGGGCACCGCGATCCCGTTTCGACCGTAAAGCAGCGACACTTGCATCGAGATTGCAGACCCGGAGACTGGATGATCGGTTGTAAACGTTGCGTCAAACGATCAAGGGTAGCCGATCGTGCCATCGGTTTCGACAGCTCTCCCGCTGGTTGCTTAAGCATCGCGTCGCGGAAAGGCGACCGGTTGGCCGTACCACGGCGGATGGGCGCCGGCTTTGACGGCCAGCAGGATCGCCTTGCCGTGCAGATGCTCCGGACCGTGCGTGTAGTCCCATTCCAAACGTTCCTCGTAGCGCAAAATCCTCAGTGCAGATGCCTCGTCGGTGGCCCAACGGGCGAGCTGATTGGGGGCAAAGTAATTGACCACCGCGCCGGCGGTTTCGCTTTGGGGGGCATTATTCTGTGATCCCGGCCAGCGGTCACAGCCGGGGTCTTCGGTCGTGTGGACTTCGACGTAGACGACGCCGCCGTCGCGGAGACCGGCCATCATTCGTTTCCAAACCCGCCGGGCATCGTCGGCGGGGACATGATCCAACACGGTCGTCGCGCAGATGGCGTCGAAGGCGTCGGGTTGGATTTCGTGGTCGCAAACGTTCGCCACACAGGTCTGCACACGCGGGCCGACGCCGGCCGCCTCGGCCCGTTGCCGGATCCGCTCGGCACCCCGCGGGCTCAGGTCGACGGCCGTGACGTGAAAACCGGCTTTGGCCAACGCAATGGTGTCACGCCCGGCTCCGGCCCCCAGGTCGATCGCCTGGCCGCTGCAGTCCACTTGGTCCAGGTAGGCGGCCAGGGGAGCCGAAGGCACGTCCCCGTAAGCGATCTCGTCGCGGTCGTAGGGTTCGAAAAACGGGTCGGTAGGGTCTGACATGAAGAATCCGGTAAGTTTTTTTCGGCGCCAATCATCAAGATCGGCTCATCGGCGGCGAATGGAACGAGAATCACTCACCGTTCCTGCCGCGTTTGGTGGATAATAGCGTGGCGTCCAGCGACTGTACCAGTGATGCAAACCCAGCGATGACAACCGGCGACGCAACTAATCTGAAAATGATCCGATGAAACAATTTTTCGTCTCCGTCGCGAAGTGGAGCTGGTTCGGGCTGTTGATGCTGATCGCGTTCGGGTACATGGCGTCCGGGCTGTCTGAACCCTCCAACGATCGTCGTGGCGAGGTTGAAGCGGCCAGCGACGTTCGCTTGGACGGTTCGCCTCCCTCGGGCCTTCCGAAATCGACTGTTCTGGAATCCACTGATGTCGATTCTGCACCGCGAGAAGTTTCGGCCCAGTCCGAATCGATCGATCGCGTCGTCGCAGCGGTCAACGCGGCACGCAACGAACAACTTGCCGCGTTGGGGTTGCAGAGTGCCCCGCCGGCCGATTGGATGACCTCGTGTCGCCGAACGTCGTTGGCGCTGATCGGTAGCGGCGTGTCGCTGCAAGAAATTCGCGCGTTGGAAAGTCTGCCCGAAGACCAGCGTGAATCGACACACCTGTCGAATTTGATGCGTGACCCGCGATTCCATGACTATTGGGCCGAGCGTTGGACACGGTTCATTGTCGGTGCCGACGAAGGCCCGTTCATTGTTTATCGCAGACGTCGCTTTCGTCACTGGTTGTCCGACGAGTTGGCTGCCAATCGCCCGTACGACCAGATTGTCAGCGACTTGATCACGGCCGAAGGGCTTTGGACGGACCGTCCGGAAGTGAATTTTTTGACCGTGACGTTCGACAGCAACGATGGCAATCCGGATCCGATTCGCTTGGCGGCCCGGACCAGCCGCGCCTTTTTGGGATTGCGAATCGATTGTCTGCAATGTCACAACGACTTTCTGGGCAACGTCAACTTGGGCGATCCCGTCGAGACTCGCGAAGGTCGACAGCAAGACTTTCACCAGTTGGCGGCGTTCTACAGCAGCGCCAAGACGAACGGATTGCAAGGGGTTCGCACGGGCGAGGCGGACTACGAATACCAGTACCTGGATGCATCCGAAACGGTCGAGGTGGCGCCGGCGGTGCCCTACGCCGCAGAGTTGTTGCCCGAGGAAGGGGATGCCCGATCGCGATTGGCGACTTGGGTGACGCATCGGGACAACCGCCAGTTCTCACGCGCCGCCGTCGCCCGGTTTTGGGCGTTGATGTTCGGACGCTCGGCAACTGAGGCGGTCGACAACTTGCCGCTGGATGAACCACTGCCGCCGATGTTGGAGCCGATCGTGGACGATTTCGTGCAACACCGCGATGTTCGACGGACGATTCGGATCATCGCACAATGTGATGCGTTTCGCGTTGACAGTCGGGCGACGTTCGATGTCACCCCGCAACACGAAGAACGCTACGCGGTGTTTCCCTTGACCCGATTGCGCGCCGAACAGGTGGCCGGATCGATCGTGCAGGCGTCGAAGATCAAAGCGATCAATCGTGATTCCTCGTTGCTGGTTCAATTGATCCGATACGGTTCGATCAATGACTTTTTGGAACGTTTCGGTGATCTGGGTGAAAACGAGTTCTCCAAGGACGGCATCACCATTCCGCAACGGCTGTTGATGATCAACGGCAACATGCTTCGCGAAGCTGGACAACCGAATCCGATCTTGAACGCGACCGGGCACATCAACCTGTTCGCCCGTGACGACGCGCAGGCGATCGAGACGATTTATTTGTGTCTGCTCAATCGCTATCCGAGCACGGAAGAACGTGACTATTTTATCGACAAGATGACCGAGCGTTCTGACCGTGCAGAGGCGCTGGAAGACCTCTATTGGACGCTCGCCAACAGCACCGAATTCACGTGGAATCATTAGCATCATTCCGTCGCGATAACCATCCGCCATTCCATTCCGTCTCACGGCCCGATCCCATGTCCCATCACGATCTGCTTTGCGACCCGCATGCCCATCTGTCTCGGCGCACGCTGTTGGGGGCCGGTGCCGGCGGGGCGATGCTTTCGACCATCGCCCATCAACTCGCCTGGGCCGACGCGGTCGGTGCGACCGAGACGTCGCGGCCCAAGAACGTGATCCTGTTGTGGCTCGAGGGTGGCCCCAGTCAATTGGAGACGTTTGACCCGCACCCGGGATCGGCTATCGGCGGCGAAGTTAAAGCGATCCCGACCAGCGTGCCGGACCTGCAGATCGCCGACACGTTGCCACGCGTGGCCGAGAAGATGCATTTGGGGTCGCTGATCCGAAGTGTGACGAGCAAGGAAGGCGATCATCAACGGGCGATTTACAACATCAAGAGCGGGTATCGCCCTGATCCGACGCTGGTGCATCCGTCGATCGGTTCGATCCTGTGTCACGAATTTCCCGAACAGTTAGACATCCCGCGACACATCTCGATTCTGCCGCAAAACGCTCCGGCACGCGGCGGTTACCTGGGACCGGTTTATGACGCGTTCAAAATCGGTGATCCGCAGAACCCGGTCCCGGATCTGAAATCGCCGATCGCCGAAGATCGGTTCGATCGCAGAATGAAAGATCTGCAGTGGCTCGAAGGCCGCTTCCGTCAGCAGCGGTTGCGCGACTTGGACCAGAACCGAACCCTGCACCAGTCGTCCACCGATGCGGCGTTACGGATGATGTCCAGCGAGCAGGTCAGCGCGTTCGATGTTTCCAACGAATCCAAGGAGACGCTCGAGCAATTCGGCCAAACACCGTTCGGACGGGGCTGTCTGGCTGCGACGCGTTTGATCGGCGCCGGGGTGCGTTGTGTCGAAGTCACGCTGGGCGGGTGGGATTCCCACATCACCAATCACTCCTTGCAATCGGCCCGCTGCGAAATCCTGGACGCAGCCCTGGCGGCGCTCTTGGACCGGCTCGTCGAGCAGGACTTGTTGGAAACCACGCTCGTCGTGTGCGGCGGCGAATTTGGTCGCACGCCGCAAATCAATCCGGCCGAGGGGCGTGACCACTGGCCGCACGGATTTTCAACCTTCTTGGCCGGATGCGGTATTCGCAAGGGAGGCGTACTCGGAGCGACGGCGGCCGATCCCAAGCTGGATCCCGACAAGCCGTTGGCCGACGTTGGAAATCCGATCACGATCGGTGACTTGCACGCGACGATCCTGTCGACGCTGGGCGTGCCCTATCACGAAGAACGCCAAACCCCGATCGGACGCCCGCTGAGAATCAGCGAAGGCGAACCAGTCGGGGCGGTGTTGGCATAAGGCGAACATGCCGGTGATGCGGTGCAACGCATTCGGCACCGGCGCAAGCGGAACGCCGCGAGCCGTCCGGTATCGGCGTTGAAACGCGGTCAGAGACCGGAGGGCTTGCGCCCTGCCGCTAACAAACCGTTGTCGGTGATGCGGTGCATCAACATTCGGCACGCACAGCGTGCCCTACCGTGACGGCGTCGACTGGGTGCGACTCGTATTCCGCCGCACCTTGGTTTTCGGGTAGGCGGTAGTGGACGAGGCGACGAGTCCTTGCCAAGATGCCGACTACCGAGGACTCGTCGCCTCGTCCACTACCCGATAGTCGCCTCGTCCACTACCCGATAATTGAGCTGCGGTAGACTACTAGTGCGAGTGATCGAAGGCGGGCTCTTTGCCTTCGTACGCGCGGTACAGATCGAAGATCGCTTTTTCGAGCACCTTGGCGGTTTCCGGATCCGCCGACTGCTTGCACTTCATCGCAGCGATGATAACAGCGTGGGCGGCGGTCAGTTTCTTGGTGTAACCTTCGCTGTCCGGTTTGATCCGTTGGGCCAAGAAGTACGCCGAGATCGTGTCTTGAATCTTCGTCGCATGCTCTTCTTTGGTCGTGACCCAGCGTCCGGCTTGGTTGATCGATTGGGCCGACATCTCGCCATCGGCGATCTCGTTGATCTGCAGCTGAGCCTTCGAAATGGTGTGCTCATCTTCGAGCATTTGTTCAAACCGCAATTGGTCTCCGTAAATGCCGCAGGGAACCTGGCAGTGGGCCATGGCGATCGACGCGGTGATCATCAGTGCAAATGCAGCGGTCAAAATTCGGGTCATGTCGTTCTCTCTCATCAAGTCGTTTATTCAAACAGGTAGACACAGATCGTTCGCTGCGTCGCCGGTCCGCGTTCAGAGCGCCGGCGTCGAAGCGAAGCGGGTTCAGATTATAGGGCGCAAGCCGGCAGAGGTGGCGGGGGGACTGTCCAGAGACCGCGAATAATCCGGTCCAGCAGATCGGGGGTTTCGCCGGGAGTGCGGTCGGACCGGTGCAGGTTACAATGGGCCGAGCGGTCAAAACGTTGCGTGAAATTCTCGTTTTGATCCTGTGATTTCCGCGACACTCCCCCTTACCCCCAGAACGACTGCATTGTTTCAGCACGGAATTTTTCGCATCCACGCGGTTGCCCCGCAGACCGTCATCGCTGATCCGGCGGCCAACGCCGAAGCGATTTTGAATTCGATCGGAAACGTCGAGGCCGATTTGACCGTGCTGCCCGAACTGGCACTGACGGGCTATACATGCGGTGACCTGTTTGGCAGCGATGCACTGCTGGTCGGCGCGGCGGAGGGGTTGATGCGGATCGCCGAGTCGACTCGGGGCCGACGCGGCGCGGTGATCGTCGGATTGCCGCTGGTGGTCGGGGATTCACTGATGAACGTTGCCGCAGTCGTCTGCGGCGGGACGGTCGCCGGCGTCGTGCCGAAATCGTTTTTGCCGACCTACCGCGAGTTCTACGAGGGGCGGCATTTCCGACCCTCCGGACCGGCCGACCCCGCAACGGTCGCCCTCGCGGGAAAGGAAATTCCGTTCGGAACGGACCTGTTGTTCCGCCAGGGCGAAGCCGTCATTGCGATCGAGATTTGCGAAGACCTTTGGACGCCGATTCCACCGAGCAGCCATGCGTCGGTCGCCGGAGCCAACGTGTTGGTCAATCTTTCGGCCAGCAACGAAACGATCGGCAAGGCCGCGTGGCGTCGTGACTTGGTCAAGTCGCAATCGGGTCGTTGTATCGCCGCTTATGCGTATGTTTCCTCCGGACCGGGCGAGTCGACGTCCGACCTGGTCTTCGGCGGGCACTGTCTGGTCGCCGAAAACGGTTCGCTGATCGGCCAGTCGCGGCGGATCGGAGACGGCCGGTCGCCCGAATGGGTCGCTGAGATGTCCGTCACCTGTGACATCGATCTACAGCGACTGGCCCATGACCGACGCGTGGTCGGATCGTTTGATGATGTCGCGGATCAAATGAAACAGGAGTATCGAACGATCGAGCTGGTCAAGGACACTGCGAAGCAAAAGGACGCTGCAAAGCAAGCGGCGCCAGAGAAACTGCTTCGCTATGTCGATGCCCATCCCTTTGTGCCGTCCGAAGAAGATGAATTGGCCGAACGTTGCGGCGAAATCTTTGCGATCCAATCGGCCGGTCTGATCAAGCGACTGTCGTGTCTGCCAACGTCGACGCCGTTGGCGATCGGCATTTCCGGCGGATTGGACAGCACCCTGGCACTGTTGGTTGCGCTCAAGGCGGTCGATGCCGCCGGTTGGCCACGGAAATCGATTCATGCGATCACGATGCCGGGTTTCGGCACCACCGATCACACCCGAACCAGTGCCGATCGGCTGATCGAATCGACCGGGGTGACCGGCGATTGCATCGACATTCGGCAACTCTGTTTGGACACCTTTCACTCGCTCGGCCACCGACCGCTGGGGCTGGAGATCGACGCGAACACGACCGTTGCATCACTACAACGTCAACTGAATCAGTTGCCCGACGACGCTGCCGATTTGACCTTCGAAAATGTGCAGGCGCGGCTCCGCACGATGTTGTTGATGAACCGCGGGTTTGTGCTCGGCACCGGCGACATGAGCGAACAGGCGCTCGGATGGGCGACCTACAATGCCGATCACATGTCGATGTACAACGTCAACACTTCGATCCCCAAAACGCTGGTCCGATTCTTGGTCCGCTACGCCGCGGATCACTACTTCGAGGGTCAACTCAGTGCCTTGCTGCACCGGATCGCCGAGACGCCGATCTCGCCGGAATTGTTGCCGCCGGCCAGTGACGGCACCATTCGGCAGAACACCGAAAGCTCCATCGGCGCTTACGAGCTGCATGATTTTTTCCTGTACCACTTCGTCCGCAACGGTTTCACACGCGACAAGATCCTCTATCTCGCCTCCCAAGCGACGTTCGATCAGCCGTATGATTCGGTGACCATCGCGGCAACGCTCGAGCAGTTCATCACGCGATTCTTTCGCAATCAATTCAAACGCAATTGTGTGCCCGATGGTCCCAAAGTCGGTTCGGTCAGTCTTTCGCCCCGCGGTGACTGGCGGATGCCCAGCGATGCCGAGGGTGGGGCGTTTTGAACGACAAAGGCGAATGTTGAGCATGGGGGTGAATTGTTCGCACTCCGGTCGTGACGGATGTTCGGGAACGTCGTATTGGTCCGAATCGAGTGTTCGTCCGTGTCTAACCGGTTGACGGTGTTGGACGGCGGTGGGGTTTCGATTTTGCCGGGCATGCGCCGGTTCGATTCTTGCTCGTGGTGGTGACTCGTCGAAGCCAATGGAGCAGCAATGGGCGATCCAAGGATGGTTCGCTCGTCGGCAGTCAAGCAAGGAAGCGTGAGATGTCAATCAGCAATCGTCGCGGCAAATCGGTCGCAAAACTTGCCGCGGCTCTGTGTGTGCTTTCCACCGGTGTGGTGCCGGCAGACGGGAGCGAGCTACCGAAGTTGATCCGAACGACGTCTCCGATTCGTGTCGCCCCCGTCCCCGTTGAGGATGGCGAGGACACGTCTCGTTTTGCCGAACTGGGCGAGACCGGGACGACCGGTATAACCGACAAACTTCCCGTTGCCCGATCGGCTGCGATTGTGCAGCGAACCCGCAATCCGCAAACTCATCCTCTGCGTCTGGATGCCGGCCGTGGCGAGCCTTTGACCAATCCGTTGGTCGTCGACGCGCCACCCAAACTTCGTCGCTTCCGAGTCGAAGATTATCCGTTGGTGATGCCGACGACCGATTCGCAGTCCTCGGCCGACGAAGCGGTTGTCGATAGCCAGAACGCCCTGCCAGCCCGGCCGGTCGCCGAGTTGGATGCCGCAGTGGATGTTCTGTCGGTCCAGGCCAATCCAGAACCGGCGCTGCTGGGAACCGCGATCAATAGCGGATTCGGCAGCTTGGCGATCGATCAAATCGGCTCGCATCTGGATCCGCCTTCGACGTCGGGACACGCGATGGACTATCCGCCGCTGGGCCGTTTTTCCACCGACCTGGTGCTTCCGCAGGGACAACCCCTCGGACTCCACACGCCGGGCATGACCAGTTCGTTCCGCGAACAATTCGGGGCGATCGACAGCGGTCACTTGATCGAAGACACGTCCAACCCGGTGGGCGACGCCGTGCCGGCCTTGCCGTCGCCGACGAGCTCGGCCGAGGCCGATGCGATCGCAAGGTCATTGGAAGTGCTCGGTCAAGGCGTCACGCCACGGGCAGGTGCGGCCGCAATGGAGGTCGCGATGAAGGACCGCGTGAACAGCGACGGCCGAGTGGCGTTGGAGGTGGAGGAACTGATGGCGGCCAGTTCACCACAACCTGAACCGTCAGAACCGGAACTGGATGCCAGCAGTCCCAAGCCCTCGTTGGCCGAAAAATTCGTCGGCTGGTCCAGAAGGTTGACGTCCGGTCGCACGTCGTCACAGAACAAATCCGTTTCGACACGGCTGCCCAGCGAGCGTGCGGCCAGTGAACCGTCGGCCAGTAAACCGTCGGCCAGTAAACCGTCGGCCAGTGATCTTTCCGTCGGTGAACCTTCCGCCGGCGTCACTTCGTCCCGTCAAGCCGCCCCACCGTCGCGAAAACGATCCGGCGGCATTCTGACCCAGTGGCTCAACCGTTCTCGCTAGACGTCACAGACGGCGTAAGCTTCTTCGAGCGAGCGGATCGGATCCTCGCTGGTGGGAATGAATTCCTGGGCGACGTAGCCGCGGTACCCGGTGGCCTTGATGGCGCGCATGACGGCCGGGTAATTGATTTCGTTGCGGCCGTCCAATTCGCGGCGTCCCGGATTGCCGGCGGTGTGGTAGTGGCCGATGATCGACTGGTATTTTTCCAGGTTCGCGATCAGATCACCGTTCATGATTTGAACGTGGTAGATGTCGTAGAGCAGTTTAAATTTTTCGCTGCCGACTTCATTGACCAGTTCGGCGCACAAGTGGATGTCGTCGCCCCAGTATCCCGGGTGTCCCTTCATCGGATGGACGCTGCCGTCGGGGTTGAGGTGCGCCTTGCTGTTTAAATGCTCCAGGACCAAACCGATCCCTTTTTCTTCGGCATAGGGGATGACGCGTTTCCAACAGTCCAAACAGTTCTTGCGGGCGGCCGCGTCGCTGATGCCTTGCTTTTGCATCCCGGTGAAGGTGATGACGTTGGGGGCGCCGTATTTGACCGCCAGATCGATTCCGTCACGCAGCTTCTGTTCGACTTCGGCGTGATTGTCTCGGTCCAGCGGCCCGGTGGCAAACCCGTGGCTGCCGACCAAAGAGATATTCAGTCCCATCGCGGTGACTTGGTCGTAGAGCTTTGAATTGATACCCTCCATGGCTTCCAAGCCGATGCGTTTGCACTCGACGGCCAGTTTCAGCATGTCCATCGGGTTGAAGCACCAGCCCATGATGGATTGTCGAATGCGGCCGCCACTTGCCGTGTCATCGTCGCTCATCAGGAGTCGGGGGGCGAATGCCGCGCCGGCGGCGGCGAGCAGATTGGCGGCGACAAAGTCACGACGTTTCACGGTGGGGCCTACCAGGTGTTGGGACGTTTCAAGGGTTGGGAACCGAACCTCCTATGCTAACTGAATTTCAGCAGCAGATGGCCAACGCGGTCACGAATTTGCGTCCCGGCGAGGTCGTCAGTTTCGCGGACATCGCTGCCGCGGCCGGCCGTCCGCAGGCATCACGCGCCGCCGGACGAATGCTTTCCCAATCGATGGACACCCTGCCCTGGTGGCGCGTCGTCTACAGCGACGGCCACCTGCCGCCCTGCAACCCCAGCGTCCAAGCCGAACGCCTGGCCGACGAAGGCGTCCAGTTGAACGCCTTTCGTGTCGTCGAGTCCCCGTTGGGACGCTTCAAGAAAACGAAGGAAAGCTGACGCACGCGGTCTGCCGACATTTGGCCGAGGTGGCTGAAAGATCAGGGGCAAAAAAATGGACGACGGATCGATCGAAAGCCGATACACAGCGTTTTCCGTCATCGATTCTCTTTTCATTCTGCTCAAGGGGCATCCTTGATCACCGGCGCCAGGTAGATGTCTCGATAGGACACGTTGGTGTGGTCGCCCTGTAAGTAGATCGGGCCCGGTTCAGTGGGGTTGGTGTGGACGGCGCCCGCGGTCGGCCCGGTGACGGGTTGGTTGTCGATGACTTTTTCGCCGTTCAAGACCACGGTGACGTGACGGTCGACCAGCGTGATGTCATAGCTCTGCCACTGGCCGCCCGGTTTGCCCGCATTGAACGCGGGTTCGATCATGCCAAAGATCGCGCCCACGCCCTGCAAGCCTTGCATCCGAGAGTCTCGATCGACCACTTGCGCCTCGTACATCCCGCGCAGGTAGATGCCGCTGTTGCGTTGCGTTTCGACAAGAAACTCGATATGCAACCAAAAGTCTTCGAACACCGCTTCGGTTTTCAGGTTCGCATAGTCACCGGTGGCACTGAAGTCGGTCTTGGGAGTCGTGTTCTTGAGCACGCCCTCTTCGACACTCCAGCCATTCTTCTTTTCGGGTTCATGAACCGTCCATCCGGTCAGATCCTTGCCGTTGAATAACGCGATCGGATGACCGAACCGGACCTTGGACAAATCGGGTGCGACGGTGGGCATCGGCGGAATCTTCTTTCCGGTAAACCGCTCACGCTGGATCGAGCCATCGGGAGACTGTCGCAAGATCAGGCCGTCGAGTTTTCCGTCGACCATGCCGACGTCCACGGTGGTCGTTGATTTTGTGTTCTTGTTCTTCCTGATCGCGAACTTCAGCCGTCCGTCGGATTGTTCGACGTTCTGATAGGGACCGGCCGAGCCGACGTACAACCGCAAGAAGACCAACGGTCGGCCGTCACGTTCTTGGACACTCATCCAGGCCGGCAGACCGGAATCAAGCTGCAGCGACCAATCACCAGCCAATTCCGCCGCCAATGGCTCCGCACGCAGCGACGCTAGGAACGGTGAAAAGAGCAGCAGACACAGGCTAAGACTGCGGGCAACGAGTCGTGGTTGGTGTCGGTTCATGGGGGCGACTGGAGGAGAGTTTTCGGGTTGTTTGATCAGCATGCTGGGGGCTTATCGTATCCTAATGTTCTTCCGCCCGCTGGTGAGCCGTGATTGCACCACCCGCGATCTTGCCTGGACAGCGGTTTCCGACTCGATCACAATGGTGGTGGCCGCAGAGCGGTCCCCCGCCACGGTGAATTCTTCGCCATTCCAACCGCTGCCCCGTCGATGCAAGCTTGTTTCCATCGCCACGCCCTCTTGCGCTTGACCGTTCTCGCCGGACTGGTTGCGGGTGCTCTGATGCCCTGCGGCACGGGATCTCTGCGTGCCGAAGAGCGTCGGACGAATGATTCGGCCGACGAACTAAGATTCTTTGAACAAAAGATCCGCCCGTTGTTGGTCGAGCACTGCTACGAGTGCCACAGTGAAGAGGCCGGTGAGCAGCAGGGCGGTTTGCTACTGGATCGGCGATCGGGGTGGATCGAGGGTGGTGACACGAGCAAGGCCGTGGTTCCCGGCGAACCCGATACGTCTTTGCTGATCACCGCGATTCGCTATGACAACGATGATCTGCAGATGCCGCCGGAGCAGCGACTCGATGACGAAGCGATTGCGTTGTTCGAGCAGTGGGTCCGACGTGGTGCGCATGGGCCGGCCGATGACATGGGCGAGACCGAGTTCTCGCGTTTGGGCGACCAGGACTACTTGTTTGATCAAGCGGAAAACCATTGGGCCTTTCAGCCGGTTCGCCCGGTCGAGATCCCGTCACCGGGGGCGATCGATACCGAGCACGAGCGTTGGGGTGAAAACGCGATTGATTGTTTCGTGCTCGATGCGTTGTCTAGCGCCCAGCTGACGCCTTCTCCTCCCGCCGACGCCACGACCTTGACGCGTCGCTTGTACTGTGATCTGACGGGGTTGCCGCCGACGTTTGAGCAAGTCACCGCGTTTCAGGAAGCGACGGAAGTGGATCCCGACGGCGCGACGCCGCGGTTGATCGACCAACTGATCGAATCACCCGAGTTCGGACAACATCTCGGACGTTTGTGGTTGGACGTCGTTCGCTATGCCGACACCGACAATAACTATCGTCCCGACACACGCACGCCGCATTACCACCCGTTCGCGTTTTCCTATCGCGACTACGTCGTGCGTTCGCTCAATAACGACAAGCCTTATGATCAATTTCTGAAAGAGCAGATTGCGGCGGACCTGATGGGTTTCGCGGGGGATGCACCGGAAATGGCGGCACTCGGCTTTTATGCATCGGGCCCGTATTCCAGCCGGGCGCAAAACGAAGCGTTGGATGATTGGATCGATGTGACCACGCGTGGTCTGATGGGCATCACGGTGGCCTGTGCGCGCTGTCACGATCACAAGTTCGAACCCGTGCCGACGGCGGACTACTATTCGTTGCGAGGCGTGTTTGCCGCAGTCGCTCGGGTCAATCCGTTGGACGAAACGAAGCAGCCGGTGTTGACATCGTACCAGCCGACACCATCCCAATCCGCCGACTTTGCCAAGAAGCGATCGGCCATCGAAGCCAAGATCAACGGGGCTGCGGGCAAGAAGGCGAAAAACAACAATCGGCCCATCGCGCAGAAGATTCGTGAGACGGAATTGGCCGAGTTGCTCACGTTTCACCCCGGTGCCCCGGAGCGGGCGATGGTGGTTGCCGAGCGGAAGCAGCCACCGGAATCGTTTGTCTTCGTCCGGGGCGATGCTGCCGCACGCGGCGAGGCGGTCCCCCGTCGATTTCTGAAGATCCTGGATCCGCAGCAGCACGCGTTTCCCGAGACCAACAGCGGCCGATTGCAATTGGCCGACAAGATCGCCTCGCCGGACAATCCGCTTACCGCCCGTGTGTTCGTCAACCGCGTTTGGGGATACCTGATCGGTTCGCATCTGGTGGACACGCCATCGGATTTCGGATTGCAAGGGGCTCCGCCGACGCACCCCCGATTGTTGGACTGGTTGGCCGATGACTTCATTCGCCACGACTGGTCGGTCAAACATCTGGTGCGACGGATCGTGATGTCACAGACCTATCAGCAATCCAGTCGAACGCGCGAGACTGCGGCCGTGGTGGATCCCGAGAACCGATGGCTGTGGCGGGCCAATCGAAAACATCTGACCATCGAAGTGATTCGAGACAGCATGTTGCTGGTCGCCGGCCGATTGGACCGTCGGATTGGCGGTCACCCCGAGCGACTCTGGGGCGACGACTACACCCGTCGTCGCGCGATCTACGGATTCATCAATCGCTTCAATTTGGATCCCACGCTCAGGGCCTTTGACTTCCCGGCTCCCGTGCAAACGCAACCCGCGCGGGGCGAAAGCATCGTCGCCCAACAAGCATTGTTCCTCATGAACTCGCCGCTGGTGATCGACCAGGCCGCCGCGATCGCATCGGCTGACGCGTTGACGCGGATCGAGGGTGACGAGGCCAAGGTGGAGTTTCTGTTTCGGACGATCTTGGGACGCGAACCGGTCGCCGCGGAAGTTTCCAGAACTTTGAAATTGGTCGAATTTCAACAGCGATTTCAAAAACCGGACCGGCCACAAACACGCTTCATCGTTTCGCCGTGGCCGCTCGTCGCCCAGGCGTTGTTGATGAGCAACGAATTTCAGTATGTGGACTAGCAACATGAACCCTTTCGTTTCACGTCGTCAGTTGTTGCAGTCGACCAGTCTCGGGTCGATCGCACTGGCCAGCCTGTTGCACGAACCGGCCGAAGCCGGCAGGGCGCCCGAAGAGTCGCCGTTGAGCCAGCAATCGCCGCACTTTCCGGCTCGGGTCAAACGCGTCATCCACTTGTTCATGAACGGCGGTCCGTCCCAGATGGACACGTTTGACCGCAAACCCGAACTCAACCGGCTCGACGGCAAGCCGCTTCCTGATTCAGTCAAGAAACAGTTGCAACCGACCCAACGCAACCGCGCTGGCAACCTGTTCGGCTCCCCATTCCAATTCAAACGCTACGGCGAGTGCGGATTGGAGGTCAGCGAGCTGTTTCCCAATGTCGCCCGGCACGCCGATGATCTGTGTGTCATTCGCAGCATGCAAGGCGAAATCGCCAATCACACGCCCGGGTTGCTGTTGACCAATTGCGGACACGCCACCCTGCCGCGACCCAGTCTCGGTTCGTGGTTGTTGTACGGTTTGGGCAACGAAAGCGATGAATTGCCAGGGTTCGTCGTTTTGTGTCCCCGCGGGTTGCCGACCGCACAGTCGCGCAACTGGACCAGTGCGTTCATGCCGGGCGTTTATCAGGGAACGCACATCGACACGGAAAATACCGGCAAACAGATCGTCGCCAACCTGACGCGTGATGATGTTCGCCCCGGGTCGCAGCGGGCCCAATTGGCGCTGACCCAATTCTTGAACCAGCGACACGCGGCACAGCGACCGGGAGACGAGCGATTGGAGAGTCGCATTCACACGATGGAGTTGGCGTTCCGGATGCAAAGTGCCGGAACGGATGCCTTTGACTTGTCGCAAGAACCGGCGCACATTCGCGAGCTGTACGGCGAGACGACTCAGGGCCGCAACATGCTGTACGCGAGACGCCTGGCCGAACGCGGTGTACGCTACATCCAGTGCTACCACGGCGGTGGCCAACCGTGGGACAACCACGGTTCGATCGTACGAAACATCACGCGTTTGGCAAAGGAATCGGATCAGCCGATCGCCGCGTTGTTGACGGATCTAAAGCAACGTGGAATGCTGGACGAAACGCTGGTCATCTGGGGTGGCGAAATGGGCCGCACGCCGACGGTCCAGCAGGTCAAGGATCCGACCAAAGTCGGCCGCGATCATCACATCGATGGTTACACCGTGTGGATGGCCGGTGGCGGCGTGCGTGGGGGAATGACCTACGGAGCGACCGACGAACTGGCGATGGCGGTGACGGAAAACAAAGTCACGATGCCTGATTTTCACGCCACCGTCTTGCATCAATTAGGTTTCAATCACAAACGTTTGACCTACCGTTATTCGGGACGTGATTTCCGTTTGACCGACGTGCACGGACGCGTCATCGACACGATTCTGAACAGCTAAGTCATGCCCTTGTCCCTTTCACACCCTCCGGCGATTCGCGTGTTCCAAGCTGCTAGCGTTCTACGTCGCATGCAGGTGCCCGGACGTGCATCGGCGATGTTCAGTTCGACCTCCCCCCGCTTCGCTCGACCTTCGTGCCACGCACGGGTGTTTACGCAAGTTGCCTTTTGCCCAAGGGGCATGCATATCCGTAGCCTGGGGCAAGCCAACCGAGCACTTGCGAGGTGGCGCCGCCCCAGGGAAAAGATCCAAACAGAGTCGGATTTGGCCAACGGCCATGCACAACATTCGCCGTTGACGAGCCAATTATTTATGGCCGTTGGCCAACTCCTCTCGTTTACGCTTGCGTACCTTGGGCGATGCCCAAGGCTATGGATGTCAACGGCCCTTGGCCGAAGGCGTCCGCTCAGGCCAAATCTGACACGCAATCGTTTTGCAGGCACCATTGCCCGCCGGGAGGGTGGCTTACTAGGCGGGATGCGCCCAGTCGCAAAGTCACTGCTGTCGGACCGGATCGCGAATCCCCATCGGAAAGATGACCGGATCCACTGGCTGATTGGAATTTTTCTGCTCGTCGGCTTCAGTTGCGGCAGCGACGTGGTCCAGGCCGAGCGTCCGATCGATTTCAACAAACAGATCCGTCCGATTCTGACGCAGCACTGCACGTCTTGTCACGGCGGGGTGAAACAAGCCGGTGACCTGTCGTTCGTGTACGCCGACAAAGTGTTGCCGCCGGACGGATGGGTGATCGAGCCCGGTGATCCCGACGCGTCGATCTTGATCGAGCGGGTCAAGTCTGACGATCCCGATGAGCGGATGCCGCCGCCCCATGAGCATCCCGATCCCTTGTCGCCGGGCGAGATCGAATTGCTCGAGCGATGGATTCGCGAAGGTGCTAAATGGGGCGGACTGTGGTCGTTGGAACCGCTTCAGCCGGCCACGATCGCGGCCGGAAGCGACGGGTCGAATTGGCCCCGGCAACCGCTGGATGGACGGGTGCTCGAGCGACTGAAAAGCCAAGGGCTGTCTCCATCACCCGAAGCCGATCCAGAGGAATGGCTGCGGCGTGTGTCGTTTGACCTGATCGGTTTGCCGCCGTCGATGGATCGTATCGCATCGTTCAGGACCGAACTGAATCGAGCCGTTGACGCTTCGTCACGGGAGCAGGTTTATGTGCGCGAAGTCGACCGGTTGCTCGGCAGCGAGCGATTCGGAGAACGATGGGCATCGGTCTGGATGGACTTGGCACGCTATGCCGATTCGAAAGGGTTTGAGAAAGACCCGCATCGAGACATGTGGCCGTATCGCGATTGGTTGATTCGGGCTTTCAATGACGACATGCCGTATGACGAATTCACCATCCGTCAGCTGGCCGGTGACCTGCTGGAGCAGCCCACGCCGGACGACCTGATTGCGACCGCGTTTCACCGCAACACGCAGACCAACACCGAAGGCGGCACGGACGACGAAGAGTTTCGCGTCGCGGCATTGATCGACCGGATCAACACCACTTGGACCGTTTGGCAGGCGACAACGTTTGGGTGTGTGCAGTGCCATTCTCACCCCTACGACGCGTTCAAGCACGAAGAATATTACGCCTGCATGGCGATCATGAATGACACGCTGGATGCCGATTTGCCCTCGGACTATCCGACACTGAAAATCCCCGACGATCCGGCACGTCTTGCGGCGGCGGTCGAAGTCCAACGGACCTACCAGCGGCGGCGTGATGAACGCAATCAACTGGGCAGCGAGCTTGCCGGGAAGGTTGCTTGGAGTCCGCTGGTCCCGTCGAACGCCTCGAGTACCGAAGGCGCCTTGCGGATCGAGGACGATCGCGTCCGCACCGCCGGCGGCACGTTCCCGCCGGGGGTTCGTTACACGGTCCAGGCCGACGCGCCGCCATTGACCGCTCTGCGAATTGAAATCCTGCCCGCCTCGGACAACCCCGCCAACTGGCCCGAACAAGGCTCGGTCTTGAGTCAGTTGAAACTGTCCGTGGAGAAGGCGGACGGGACCGTGATTCCGGTGCCGATCGCCGATGTCTTCGCCGATGCACTGACCGGTCCGGAAGACCCGCGATCGAGTCTGGACAAGGACGCCGCCGGCGTCGGCGGTTATCCAAAACTGTATCGTCCCCGTTGGGCCGTCTTTGTGCTCCGTGATCGTCTGGTGCCCGAAGCGTTCGGCCCCGGTGCAGTGCTGCGGCTGGAGATGCTGCAATCCAACAGCGTTGCCGGTAATCTGGCGACGCCGATCCGCCATTTTCGTTGGCAGGTCTGCGACGAAGCGGCTTGGACGGAGTTGATCGCATCGAAGGCACTTGCCGACGCGACCGAAGCATTGGAGCAAGCGAAGCAAGCGGCCGCGAAAGTGCGTGGCGCGGACCTGCCGGTGATGCAGCAACGCCAAGCCGCGGTCGGCCGGGCGACACGTCAATTCATTCGCGGCAATTGGCTCGATCGTGGCGAAGAGATCCCGCCGGGAATCCCCACCGTTTTTGACACCGAGCAAACGGTTCGCAACCGGTTGGACTTTGCCCGCTGGATCGTTTCGCGCGACAACCCGTTGGCCGCCCGGGTCTGGGTCAATCGTATCTGGGCGCAGCTGTTTGGGATCGGCTTGGTCGAGACCTTGGAAGATTTCGGATCCAGTGGAACACAACCGGCGGATCGCGAACTGTTGGACCATCTCGCGTTGCGTCTACGTGAACAACACCGTTGGCAACTGAAACCGCTGTTGCGAGAACTCGTGCTGTCGTCTGTGTATCGTCAGACCAGCGCGGCGCCGGAATCGCTGCGCGAGCACGACCCGCGCAACCGGTTGCTGGCGCGCGGTCCGCGAACACGGTTGACGGCGGAGATGATTCGTGATCAAGCGTTGTCGGTCGCGGGGCTGTTGGAAAATCGTCTCGGTGGGCCGTCGGTCATGCCCCCGCAACCCGATGGTGTTTGGCAAACCGTTTACAGCGGCGCGCAGTGGAAGACTCCTGAAGGAGCCGACCGGTATCGACGGGCGCTCTACACGTATTGGCGACGCACCAGTCCCTACCCCAGTTTCTTGATGTTCGATGCGCCGACCCGCGATCTGTGCTCGGCTCGGCGGATCGCGACCAACACACCGTTGCAAGCGCTGGTCACGTTGAACGATCCCGTCTACGTCGAATGTGGGCGGGCACTGGCAACTCGCGCGACGGAACTGTCCGCCGCTGATGACTCGGCGGACGTTGCGGATGCGATCGAGTGGATGTACTGGGCGGTGACACAGCGGCCGCCCGGCCAACTTGAAATCGATGAATTGACGCAACTGTATCACGATTTGCGGGAAGACCCATCGGGTGACGCCGCCCGCGGGGGGATCGCCCTCGACGCCCTGGCGATCGTCGCCAACACCATTCTGAATTTGGATCGAGCGGTAACGAAATGAAAAGTATTCACGACCAGGTTCAAGAAGAATTCGCACGACTGCAGACGCGGAAGCATTTTCTAAGAAACTGCTCGATGGGGCTCGCCGGGGTCTGGTTGGGCGAACGATCGGTTGCCGCCGACCCGGACGGCACGCAATCGGACGCCGCCGATGCCGGGCAATCGATTCCGCACTTTTCGCCACGGGCCAAGCGGGTCATTTTTCTGCACATGGCCGGTTCACCCAGCCAACTAGAATTGTTCGATTACAAGCCGGAACTGCAAAAGCTTGATGGCCAGGATTGTCCCGCCAGTTTCTTAGAGGGCAAGCGTTTCGCCTTCATCCAAGGTGTTCCAAAGATGCTGGGGCCGCAGTATCCGTTTCAACAATGCGGCCAAAGCGGTGCCTGGGTCTCCGATCGCATGCCGGAATTTCAATCGGTCGTCGATCGGGTTTGTTTCGTCAAATCGATGCACACCAGCCAGTTCAACCATGGACCGGCCCAACTGCTGCTGCACACAGGAAACCAGAATCTAGGCAGTGCGTCGTTCGGTGCGTGGACCATGTATGGTCTGGGCAGCGAAAGCGAAAACTTGCCGGGCTTCATCGTGCTGGTCTCAGGCGGCAAGACGCCGTCGGCCGGAAAGAGCGTTTGGGGGTCCGGTTTTTTACCCTCGGTTTACCAGGGAGTTCAGTGTCGGTCCAAGGGTGACCCGGTGCTGTATCTGTCCAACCCCGAAGGCGTTTCGCTGCAACAGCGACGCCGCGCCTTGGACGCGATCGGAAGGATCAATCAGCAAACGTTCAACGAAACCGGTGATCCGGAAGTGTTGACACGAATCTCCCAATACGAGATGGCGTTTCGGATGCAAACCCATGCGACCGAAGCGTTTGATTTGCGACAGGAAGACAAGGCCACGCACGCCCTGTACGGCACCGAGCCGGGCAAGGAATCGTTTGCCAACAATTGTCTGCTCGCCCGACGCTTGGCCGAGCGTGGTGTGCGTTTCATCCAGCTGTTTCACTGGGGTTGGGATTCCCACGGTGCGGCCGAAAGCGAAGCCCTCAACGGCGGTTTCAAGACCCGCTGCGAAGAGGTCGATCGCCCGATCGCGGCACTGTTGAATGATCTCGGTCAGCGCGGGTTGCTCGAAGACACGTTGGTGGTTTGGGGCGGCGAATTCGGTCGCACACCGATGCGGGAAAACCGTGGCGGCCGCGAGATGCGATTTGTCGGCCGCGATCACAATCCCGGTGCGTTCACGATGTGGATGGCCGGCGGCGGAATCAAACCCGGGATCTCGTATGGCGAAACGGACGAGATCGGCTACGAGGCCATCGAGAACAAAGTCTCGCCGCATGACCTGCACGCGACGCTGTTGCATCTGCTGGGGATCGACCACAAGCGATTGACCTACATGCATCAAGGGTTGCCGCAACGATTGTCAAACGTCACCCAGCCCTCGCGCGTGATTGAAGACATCATGGCGTGAGACCCGCTCTGGGAGACGATGGGTTAGACGTCGAGCTTCTCGGCCTTTTCCAAAATCTCCGACTCCAGCGCCTGTTTGGCTTCGAGGGCTTGCAGCAATTCTCGCTGTTCGGCTTCGAATTCCTCTTGCTGTTCGACCGACATAGCGTGTTCCTGGTCACCCTTGAATCCGGCCCGGCGTTTATCCAGTCGTTCGACGTCGTCCAGATCACCGTAGAGGATCAGCACATCGCCGGGTTGGACGAGGTCGTCGCCCCGCGGCGTGCCTTGAAAAATACCGCCCTCGCGGCGAATGCTCAGCACCAGAATCCCTTCGTCGCTCAGCCGTAGCGACGCGAGCGATTTACCGGCCATCCAGTCCCGCGGCTCGACCAGCATTTCAGTCACCGCGTAGCCGCGTGAGAGTTCCAGCAGGCTGACGTAGTCGCGAACGTCCAGGTCCGTGAACGTTTTGAGCAGCCAGGCGATGACGCGGTTCATGTGTCGTTCGACCCAACGACTGGAAAAAAAGATCCACAGGAACGTGATGCCGCCGATCAGGATCGAGAACAACAGGACCTGGGTTTGCCAGGTGGAGTTCGACGTGCTCATCACCGACACCATCACGGTCGCGGCGACGGTGGCAATCCCGACGTTGCCCAGCAGCATCAACAGCATCACGATCTGCCGCCGCACGGGATGGGTGACCACCATTTCCGATTCCTGGGTGGTGAATCCGGACCCGGTGAACGCTGATCGGGCCTGGAATTTCGCCGCTTCGCGCGACAGCCCGGTGAACATCAACGCCATCGCGGCCACCCGCGTGACGATCATCGATAGCGTGAGCGTCACCAATAGTGAAATTACACCGATCAAAAGAAGTCTCCGGCCGATCGAATGGAAGTCAATGGTCGCCTTGCGTTTCGGGTCGGCGGTCGTGGACGAGGCGACGCGTCCTCGTCGATCTGCCGACTGTGGAGGACTCGTCGCCTCGTCCGATACTGGGAAATTGGGTGGGGGACTCGTCGCCTCGTCCACTACCTGGGAAATTGGGTGGGGGACTCGTCGCCTCGTCCACTACTGGAAAATTGGGTGGGGGACTCGTCGCCTCGTCCACTACTGGGAAACTGGGTGGGGGACTCGTCGCCTCGTCCACTACTGGGAAATTGTGTCACAGTCTTAAAACGACGCGACCCGCAAAGCCAAAATAATACTTTGCGGGTCGCTATGATAAAGCGTGGTGGGGCGATGATCGAGGTTGCCTTGGCACGCGTCAGGATTGGGGCGATCGGCTTAACGTTTCTTGCCGCGCGAGGAAGCCGCCGACTTTCCCTTGTTGTTCGTGACGGGGGCGACGACGGGCGCGACTTTCTTGTTGAAGCCCTTGGGTTTCTTTTGGTTTTTGCCACGGTTGGCCATTGCAGTTTCCTCGCGGGAGCAAACGAATCGGTGGGTGACCCACACTGGGTCGATCGGACCGGATCGGACCGGATCGGATCGGTCAATTGCATTTTTCGTGCCAATCTGATCGGCCGGAGAAGACCTGGGAACAGCTTGCAGCCCGTCGATCCCGATGCACCGGCTCGCGGGGCGATCCTGGTTTCACACCGACGGAATTGCAGGGGGCAGAGCCGCGCCGCCGACGCCATGTCGTGGAAAAGAAACTGCGCCGCGTCGGAAAAACGTTTTCCACCCGCGGCGTGATTGTCTCTCGGTTTCGTGAGCCGACGGCGCTAGCCGCGGGCCTGGTGGTGACGACGTTGCCCGCCGCTCGCGCCGTCGACTCACCATTGCTCCGGCTACGTTGATCGGCAACGACACGCGCCGAACTCCGATTGACAGGGGGACCGCATTGCGTCAACTAGAGGTCACAGATCTGCCCTCCATTCGACGATGCCATGAAACCTCTTGAATCGCTGCTGAAAGTTTTTGTGCAGTTGCATCCCGAAGATGCGGCGCGGGCCTTTGAAACACTCGATTCGGAAGAACGGCATTGGCTCTTTAAGTCGCTGCCGAGCCGAATCGCACTGGCGTTGCTGCAGCGGATCAGCCCGCATGCGGGGGCCGAAATCGTTGCTCAACTTGAACCGGCCCAGGCCGCCAAATTACTCGGACGCCTGCCGCCGCGGGTTGCCTCGTCGGTTTTGCATCAGGTGGATCCGTCCAATCGCGAGGCGTTGATCACCGCACTGCCGCAGGATGTCTCCCGGGGGTTGCTGGCCCTGGCCCAATACGCTCCCGAAACGGCGGGCGGGATGATGGAACCGCGGGTCGTTTCATTGGCCGCGGACATCACGGTGCAGGAAGCGATTTCGGCGATCCGTCAGGCGCCTCGGGAAGCACTGCATTACCTTTACGTCACGCGACGCGACGGAACGCTTGATGGGGTGATCAACATGCGCGACCTGTTGTTGGCCAAGCCGCGGGACCCGATCGCGCCGATTGTGCGCAGGGAGGTCACTCGGGTCCCCGATGTCATGTCATCGAGTGAGGTCGTCGATTTGATGGGGCAGAAACGTTTTCTGGCGTTACCGGTGGTCGACTTTGAAGGCCGATTGATCGGGGTGGTCAAGCAAGCCGATGCGCTGGCGTCGAGCCAGGCGGCGGCGTTTGAAAATTTACAGAAGATCGTGGGGGCCGGTGCCGACGAGCGTGCGTTGTCGCCCGTTTCGATGGTCGTCAAGAGCCGACTCCCCTGGCTGTTCGTCAATTTGGTCACCGCGTTCATGGCGGCGGCGGTGATCGGGGTGTTCGAGGGGACGATCGCCAAAGTCGCCGCCTTGGCGGTGCTGCTTCCCGTGGTCGCCGGACAGGGCGGGAACACGGGGTCCCAGTCGCTGGCTGTCGTGATGCGTGGGTTGGCACTTCGCGAACTGGTTCCCGGCAGTCGCAAGCAGCTGATTTACAAGGAACTTTTCGGCGGACTGATCAACGGCGTTGCCGTCGCCGTCGTGACAGCGATCGCGGTCTTTGCGTGGCGAATGGCCGCGGGCGATTCGGTGTTGGCCGGATCAGGACTTTCACTGGTGATCGCCATGGCGATGGTGGTCAACATGGCCGCCGCGGCGATCTCCGGCGCCGTGATTCCATTGATTCTGCAGAAGCTGGGCCGCGATCCCGCTCAATCCGCGGCGATCTTTTTGACGACGGTGACAGACATTGTCGGATTCGCCGCCTTCCTGGGATTCGCGTCGCTGTTCATGTCGTGGATCGTTTGAAGCGTTGCCGGCGTGTCGCCTGTCCAACGTCATTTGGGAACGCTGCTCGGTTCGGCCGTTGTCGGTTCCGGCAATTTTACCTTGATCAGCAACTCAACGACGCGCGGGTCGATGCGATAGGGAAACAGGTTGGCCGGCAGCTGAATGTTTTGCTCACTGAGCTGAATTTCGTGATAGCCCGCCAGGGTGTGAGTCAGATCCAGTGACACTTTCAGGCTGGCCGGATCGAGGAAACGAAAATCGCGGTCTGAACCCGAAAGCGTCACGCGGCATTCATTCGGCGCCGAGGTGTCAATTTCCAAATGCTTGGCCACATTCCGGTACTCGACCGGCACGATGAAGGTGCGTTGCACCGTGTGCGGATCGTAGGCGAGTACGAACCAGGCGGCGACCGCGACGATCAACGACAAGACTTTCAGACCCGCGTGGTCGACCAGGATTTGTTTCCAGAGCGGTGGCCGCGAATCGGCGAGCCCCGAGGCAAAGTTGGCGTCGAGAACAGACTTGAGGTCGGTGGCAGTCGGCATCTCCTTCAACGTCCCCGCTTGAGCCACACAAACGCTGCCGCGTTCCTCTGACACCACGATGGTGACCGCATCGGAACGTTCCGAGAGCCCCAGTGCCGCACTGTGCCGGGTGCCGCGGCCGCCGAGCTTGTTGGTGTTGGGAGAGATCGGAAGATGGGCGGCGTACTGTTTGATGTGATCACGATCGATCACGATCGCACCGTCGTGTCCCGGCGTGCTCGAATCGAAGATGCTGTAGATCAGCGGGACGCTGAACTTGCCGTCCAACGGGATGCCTCCATGCAGCTGACGTTCAAGTGACTCCTTTCGCTTCAGGACGATCAGGGCACCGGTCTTCGAGGATGCCATGCGAAAGACGACTTCCACCAGAGAGTCGATCTGCACCCCACTTTGGCCGCCGTGTTCGATTGGAACGGACTGGAACGAAGCCACCCGCTCGAGCAGCCGACGCAGGTCTTCCTGGAACACCACGACCAGGATGAACAACAGGACGGCAAAGGTGGTGTGAAAGGCCAGTGACGTCAGGTACATGTCCAGGCTGCGAGCGACAAAATACACCCAAGCGAGCGCTGCCACCCCGACCAGGACCCCCCGCGATGTCGTCTGGCGAAACCAGAGCAGCGAGGCGTAAAGGAACGCCGAAACCAGCACAATGTCGATCGCGTCGACAATGCGGAAGGTCCGCCGCAATTCGTCTGTGGTCAAGAGAATCGATTCAATCATGGTCAACCAGGGGGGCTGTCGTCCAGCTTCGCCCGCTTCCGGGGGCCGCGTTGCCTAACCGGCCCCGTTTGACGCCAGAGGTGCTCGAACTTTGCCGAATCAGAATTCTCAACCTTTATAGCGGTGTTGGCCGCGGATACGATAGCAATCTGGGGCGGTGTTTCCTTGGTTTGAATCGAGGGTCTCGGTGTGATCAAAGCGACGGAGTTATGAAGGCAACGCAATTGAATGCGAAATCCGTCTCCACACGGCTATTAGAGAGCCTCAGCGATTGTGACGAGGTCGTGGTCGTGATGCACGACAATCCCGATCCGGACGCGATCGCCTCGGGTTGGGGACTGAAAGTCCTGATCGACGAAACGGTGGGGCTGCCGACACGGGTGATCGGCGGGGGGGCCATCGTTCGGGCCGAGAACCGGCACATGGTGGATCTCTTGGAACCACCGATCGAATTGGTGGACGACTTTGAATTCGATGACCGCACCGCGGCGATTCTGGTGGATTGCGGGGCGGAAGCTTCCAACCACGTGTTGACCCGTCAGGGGGTCAAGCCCTTCGCGATCATCGATCATCACATCCCCGATCAACGCAGCATCAAAACGCCGTTTAGCGACATTCGCGTGGAGGTCGCCGCGTCGGCATCGATCATTGCCAGCTACCTGCGCGAGCAAGCGATCAGCCCGGGAGCGAAGTTGGCCACCGCGATGCTGTACGCGATCAGCACCGAGACCTGCGCCTACGAGTCGCATTATTCGTCGCTGGACCGATTGATCTTGCCCTGGTTGATGGAATTCGGCGAACCCGAGTTGTTGGCCGAAATTCACAATGCACCGCTGCGGCGATCGTATTACGGGGACCTGTTGCTGGCGCTGCAAAACACCTTTCTCTACGACGACGTGGCGATGTGCTTCCTGCCCCGAGCCGATGGCGTCGAGATTGTGGGCGAGATCGCCGATTTGCTGATTCGGGGTGATTCGGTCAGTCGGGTGATGTGCGGCGCCGTGATCGCCGGGGACTTGCTGGTTTCGGCGCGGACACAATATGCTGAAGACAACGCGGCGGAGATGATTCGTGAGACCCTGAAAGGTCTGGGAGGTTCCGGTGGCCACGCCCACCGTGCCGGCGGGAAAATTCCCAACGTGGGCGAGAGCGCCGCCGCGATCGACAAGATGTCAAACATGCTTCGCGATCGTTGGCTGGACGTTTGCGGCGTCGAACGCAAACGAGGCACCCGGTTGATCGCCAAGCGAGAAATCGTCCAACACTTGGATCGTTAATGCGTCGTCAAGCAACGTTGACGGAGCAACCGACGACTCTACCTCGGAGAGCGATAAACTGGTATGGAGCTACTGGTTGACCAGGAGGTTCGGCCTTGATGGTTACAGGTAGGTCCCCATCCCAGGGGCGTGCCAAGCTTGTCTTGGCACGCCTGCTTTCTGTGTCCGAAGCACGTGGATGCCCAATGCCATCGATTTGGACGTCAAGCGGGTTTTGTGTTGTTAGCGGCAGGGCGCAAGCCCTCCGGTTTTTGACGTTGTTTTTGAAACGCAACCGGACGGCTCGCGCCGTTCCGCTAACCGCTTGCGTTGTTTTAGAAACGTGACAACGACCAATGATCGCGTCGATGGAGTGCGACGCGATCAGCTGACGTCGATCCGCAGATGATTGATTCGGCTCCGCAGCGTCGGACGGCTGATGCCGAGGCGATTGCTGGCTTCGCTGATGTTGTTGCCACTCGACTTCATGACTTCGGCGATCAGGATGCGATCGACGTCGTCGTGAATATCATTGCCGATGGTGAACGAGCCCTCGGCAAATCGCCTGCGGATCTCTTTGGCCAGCCCGTCCTGCCAGTCTTGGGTGGACGTCTCGGCGGGGGCGGAGGCGGGCGACGTGGCGCCGAATCCGCTCGGCAGGAACGACGGCAGGATCACCGGACCACTGGCCTTGAGCAACGTCTGCTTGATGATGCCTTGCAGTTCGCGAACGTTTCCAGGCCAATCATGGGCCAGCAGACGTTGCATCGTTTCCGGTGCGATGGACACGAAGTCTTTTTTCAGCTGGCGCGAGAACAGATGGAAAAAATGTTCCGCCATCTTGGGAAGATCTTGGCCGCGCTCGCGAAGCGGGGGCAACGAGATCGTGAATTCGTTCAAGCGATAAAACAGGTCGCTGCGGAACGAACCGTCGGCCATCGCGGAGTCGAGATCGCGGTTGGTCGCCGCGATGATTCGCACATCGGTTTTGATGGTCTTGCTGCCGCCGACGCGTTCAAACTCCTTTTCCTGCAACACACGCAGCAATTTGGTTTGCATCACCGGCGTCATGTCACCGATTTCGTCCAGAAACAACGTGCCGCCGTTACAGATTTCGAACTTTCCGATGCGTCGCTGCTCCGCGCCGGTGAACGCGCCTTTCTCGTGGCCGAACAATTCACTTTCCAGCAACGCTTCGGGGATCGCCGCGCAGTTGATCGCGTGGAACACATGGTTGTGTCGCGAGCTGTGTTGGTAGAGCGCCCGGGCAACCACTTCTTTGCCGGTGCCGGTTTCGCCCAGGATCAAGACGGCGGTATCGCGCGACGCGACCCGGCCGATGGAGCGAAACACTTCGACCATCTCGGGGCACTCGCCCATCATTTGGTCGCTGGGTTTTTCCGATGACAAGCGTTCCTTTTCCGACGGCAGGATCGCGGGCTTGCGCGCCATGCGGCTCGTTTCGAGCGCCGCGTCGATGACGGGCAGAATCTCATCGGGCTCGAACGGCTTGGTGACGTAGTCGAAGGCCCCACCGCTCATCGCCGCGATCGCCGTTTCCGAGGTGCCATGGCCGGTCATCAAAATCACCGGGACGCGTCCATCGAGCTCGCGGATTTCGTGAATCAGTGCCAGGCCGGACTGGTCGGGAAGCTGGATATCGAGCAGCACCGCATCGGGCTGTCCGCTGCGAAACGCGGAAATCGCCTGTCCGGCCGATTCCGCCGTCACCACGTGATAGTCCGGTTCGGGCAGACACAATCGCATGCATTGGAGAATCAGCGGGTCGTCGTCAATGACCAGCAGGGTTTGAGAATTCGTCATGACCGAGTCGGCATCGTGGAGGGGATGAGGTGGGATCCAGTATGGCAGGTGTGCGACGCGATCCAAGCCCTGGCGTGCAGGCAAACACCGCCACGCGAACAAGCCCGCCACTCAGTCAGCAGACGCCCCATTTGAGAACACGCGGCGCATCAAGTGAGCCGGGCGTCAGCGGGGGCGGGTTCGGAGGCTTCTTGGGTCGGCAGAACCGGCAGGATCACCGAGATCGTCGTTCCCTTGCCGACGATCGACTGCAGTCCGATCGCCCCATCGTGGCCTTTGACAATCCCGATCGAAGTGCTCAGCCCCAGACCGGTGCCCTGGCCGCGCGGCTTGGTGGAAAAGAACGGGTCGAAAATCCGATCCCGGATGCCGACCGGAATGCCGGTACCGGTGTCCGAGACGCTGATGACGACGTAATCACCGGGCTGAAGCGTGGTGTAGGAGAACGAGCGTTCGGTGACCAGCGTCATCAACGACGCTTCGATTTTCAGTACGCCGGTCTCGGACATCGCATCGCGTGCATTGATGGCCAGATTCATCACGACCTGACTGATTTCGGTTTCGTCACCACTGATGTCGGGCAGGTCCGGTTCAATCGTCAATTGCAGGCTAATGCCGGCCGGCAGGGTGCGTTGGATGATGGCTACGATTTCGGGCAAGAACGACTGCAGGCGAATCGGCTGGTGGACGCCGTCGCCGCCGCGGGCAAAGGTCAGCAGTTGCGAGATCAGATCGGCGCCGCGTGAAGCGCCGATCACGATGGTTTCCACCAGCCCGCTGCGATCGACGTTGGGATTGTCCCGCTGCAGCATTTTGCCGCTCATCAGAATTGGCGTCAGCAGGTTGTTCAAGTCGTGCGCGATTCCGCCGGCCAAGGCGCCGAGCGATTCGAGCCGCTGGCGACGCCGCTCGACCTGTTGCAGCTTCGTGCGGGCAACCAAGTCGAGGTCAAAGATGACATCACCGATCGATTCGCCCTCGTCAAACAGTCGCGTCCGTCGTCGTTCGATCCGCAGTCGTGTTCCGTCTTTCGCCGTCGCACGCAGTTCACCCGACCAGCGGGACGCGGTGTCGTAGTCGCTGCCGTGGACGTTGGCGGAATGATCGTTGGGGGCAACGATTTGCAGTAGATCGGCTGCCGTATGCCCGATCACCTCGGAGGCTTCATAGCCATAGAGTTGCCGTGCACCGCGATTCCAGTAGATGACGCGTCCGGCGGCGTCGAGCACATGAATCGGATCGGGAATCTCGGCCAACAAGGCCTCGTGCTGTTTCAACCTGAGCCGCGAAGCCTGTTGATCGGAGACATCACGCACCGAAATCGCCAGACGATCGATTCCGAAATCGGTGCGGGGTTTGACCGAGATTTCCGCCAGCAGTGGTTCCCCGTCGGTGCGTTTGACTTTTACCCGTCGCAGCAGCAGCGGGTGTTGGCTTGGGTCGTCGAGCCGGTTGGCAAGCCATTCATCGATCACGGTCGTTTCGAAAAAGCGTGTCAGTGCCTGCCCGGGCAAGTCGTCGGCGGAGACGCCCAGCATTTCCGCCATCGCGACATTGGCCACTTCGATCCGCCCCAATTCGTCGGTCACGATGATCCCGTCTCCGCTGCTTTGGAACAACAGTTCGAATCGCTGATCGGCTTCGGCGGTTTTGCTGTCAGCGACCAAGCGGCGGTGATGTTCCGAGCGCCGCGCGGTGTACAGCAACGCCAGTGCGGCCAGCATCACCGCGTGACCGGCGACCAAGCCGGAAAGGGCACCCTGGCGTTTCGAATCCAGAACGCCGCGGAGTTTGTCGAGTTGGCCGCGGAGTAATTCTTCGAGCGACTCCAGCCGCGACCGTAGCGATTTCGATTCCTGGCGCAATTGCAACAGCTGCTCGTCACTGACCGAACCTTGCGCGACATTCGCCGATCGCAGCAGTTCCAGAAAGTCACCGACGCCGTCGTGAATCCGGCCCAACAACGAGGGTGCATTGGGTTGGTCTGCGGTCTGCAATTCGCCGAGCAGCTGGTCGCACCGGGCAATCGCTTCGGCCAATTCCAGCCGATCTTGATCGTCGCCGCCCATATTGAGAACACGGACGCGAGACGTGGCGGCGGCCAGGTTGGCGCGCAACGAACCGAGTTGCTGGAGCCGGACTTGGGCGAGAGAAATGCGTTGATTGGCAACCGGCAGATCGCTCATCGCCCGGTAGGCGATCACGAACGAGCCGACGGTCAACACGACCGCGGCGCTACAAACGATCGGGAAAGCATTTCGGCGGATCAGGGCTTTCACGAATGGGCATTAAAAACAAAGGGAGTGGATGCACCGCCGCAGCCCCTGTGGCAAAAGATTTGGCACCTCAATGGGAACATCATTTGCGTCAGGTCGTGCAAGCTGCGTACCGGAGAGTGCGGGACGTGCGACCGTTTAACTTAGCCGAACAGGACCACTCCCATCATCCGCTCCTTGCCTTTTTCGCGAACAACCACGATGTCAACTCAACTCGGTGCATTAGTACGACTTGCTCAAGAAAGCTGGGTGGGGTGTTGCTGGGACACCGAGTTCGGATCCTATCGACTGAATTTGCGCGGGTTGCTGTCGCGGCAGGCATGGGTGGCGGCCAGGGCCACGCGGGGCGAGGAATCGCAGTGTTGGCGGCAGGCCGCCGAATGGCTGGCCGTGGTCGAAAGCGACGCGCGGACGGCGGCGGAGTACGCTCGTTCGGCCCTACAGTCCTTCGAATCGGGGGAACTCGCCGTCGCGATCAGGCTCTTCGATCAAGCGAGTGCGCTGGCGGCAAAGTATCCTGTATCAGTAGGTTATGTTGCCTGCCGTTCACTTTGTGAAGAGCTGTCTTGCGGTGATCCCGCGACCGCGTGAACGAAATCCTGGCAAAACAATTTCCACACGGAAAGGCATTTCTCAGCCATGGTTGCATCATCAAGCCATCTTGCCAAATCCATTCACGACACGCTTTTCAACGCGATCGCACTTGCCGAACAGGCGACGGTCGGCGTCAATGACCAAGAGGGAAATAGCCACTACCTGTCGATGTTGCTGGAAGACCGACTCGGTAGACTTCACCAGCAGTTATTGGCCCTGTTTCGCCTGCAGGACCAGTCGCTCGACCGCGCGGGCGCGACAGCCATCGATCCGCTGTCGAAACGGCGTCGCCGATTGATCGGTGGGGTGGACAACGCGATCGATGTGGCTGCCGATACCGATTCCAGCGGCGCCGTCCGTCGATCGATTCTGGAGGACCTGGAGGGCATCGAGCGAGACTTCGCAGCTTACGAAGTCGAATTCGCCCGCGTTTCTTGCGAAAGCGTTGATGCACCCGCCGCCGCGGATCGAAACGGGAACTGACCCGCCGACGCCGCTCAGGGACCGCCTGGTTCCGCAACCCCGACGCCTACCGCTAAAAAAATGCTTCACAGCGTTGCCCGGCGCCTTGGCGGCCAGCGATTCACTTTTGGGTCACGTCGTACAGATCGGTGCGGCGATCTTTCCAGTTGGTGACACTGCCGCGTTCACGGTGGCGTCGCAGCAGTTCCAAGTCGACGTCGTGGATGATGACGGTTTCGATGTTCGGACTCGCTTCGGCACCGATCCCGTCGCGGGCGAAGGTGACATCGCATGGCGTCAAGATCGCCGATTGGGCATAGTGCACGTCGGCGTTTTCGACGAAGGGCAAGTTCCCGGTGCAGCCGGCGATGGCCACATACACGTCATTTTCGATGCAGCGGGCTTGGGCACAGGCACGGACGCGGAGATAGCCGTGTCGGCTCTCGGTGTTGTAGGGGACAAAAATGATGTCCGCCCCTTGGCCCGCCGCCAAGCGACCGAGTTCCGGGAATTCGCAGTCGTAGCAGACTTGGATCGAGACCTTGCCGCAATCGGTATCGAACACGTCCATCGACGGTCCGCCTTCCACGCCCCACCACGAGCGTTCGCTGGGCGTGATATGCAGTTTGTATTGTTTGTCGATCCGCCCGTCCCGATGGAACAGAAACGCGACGTTGTAGAGACGATCGTCTTCGACAATGAAGTGCGATCCGGCGATGATGTTGGTATCGAATTTCATCGCCAGGTCTGCGAACACTTCCATCAATCGGGGCGTGTATTCGGCCAGCTTTCGAGCCGCCTCGCCGGGACGCAGCGAGGGGATGATGGAAAGCAATTGGGTCGTAATCAACTCGGGGAACAACAGGAAATCGCAGCGGTAGTCACCGGCGACATCGACGAAGTACGTGATCTGGCGGGCGAATTCGTCAAAATCCGCCACCGCTCGCATCTGGTACTGCACCGCACCGATGCGGACCGGGCGGACGGTGCGGCGGTGCCGCCGCTTGCTGACCGGCGAATACTCCAGGTTGCGCCAGATCAAGAAGGTCGCGTAGCCACAGCTTTCGGTGTCCGTGGGCAGGTAGTCTTTCAGCAACCCTTCCAGCGCAAACCCGTTGGCGACCTGGGCGGACAAGACGGGGTCAAAAATCGACTTGTTGATGACGCGATCGACGTACTCGGACGCCTTCATCTGGTCGGCATACTTGTGATAGCCGGGGATGCGTCCGCCGACAATCATTTGTTCCACGTTTCGGCTGCGGCAGAGCTCTTTCCTCGCGTCGTAGAGTCGACGTGACAGTCGCATCCCGCGAAAATCGGGATCGACCATGATCTCGATGCCGTACAACGTGTCGCCCTTGGGCCGGTGATTGCGAATGTAGCCCGCATCGGCCGTTTTTTTCCAGTCGCACCACTCCAGGTCGTCGTCGTAGTCGAGCATCAGGCTGCTGCTGCTGGCCACCACGCGTCCGTCACATTCGACAACGAGCTGGCCCTCGGGAAAATGCTTGAGCTGACTTTCGATCTGGTCGCGGCCCCACGGTTCCATGCCGGGAAAACAACGCAATTGCATCCTCACCAAGGCTTCGTAATCTTCCATCCGGAGCTGGCGGACGAGCAGTTTGCGTTCAAATTCGGAGACATCAAAATCCGGTTCCGCCCCCACGTGCGAGCCGCTCAACACGGCGTGATCGGGGTGGCGATTAACGGGAGTCGTGGGTTGATTCATTAATTTTTGATTGCGTGAGGATGATCCATGCGCCGCAGCGGTTGAACGCCAATTCATGTTCAGTCTCGCTGCTTCGATTCATTTTGACAGCCGTACAAACTGGAAATTTTTTTACCAATTTCGCAGGGCGGCTGAGTCTCGTTTGTCCACAGATCCTTGGCGCCAGGGTCTGGGCTGTTCACGGACCGCGATTCAACGGTGTCGGACCACACACCGGTGGTCCGACGGTTGGGGGGCAATGATTGACGAGCGATTTTTTCATCGCGTCCCAAGACTTCAAAGCTGATCGGGTGTTCGGTGGCAAAGTCTTTCGCAAGGTTTGGCAAGAAGTTTTCCATCACGATCACGACGTCGGCATTTCGATCTTCAGTTGGCGAAGCCGGCTTCTCAGCGTCGGCCGACTGATTCCCAGACGATGACTCGCCTGACTGATGTTCCCTCCGGTCGCTTCCAACGTGGTTCGCAACAAGATTTCGTCGACCCGATCATAGATTTCTTCGCGAATTGACGAGGCTTTTTGGGTCAACAACCAAAGAACCTCCTGCTCCAAACCCTGTTGCCACGCGGCCCGTTCGAGGGGGGAGTGCTCGGCCGGGACATCCGGTAAATCAATACCATCATGCGTGGTGGTCGGCAGAATCGGTTCGTTGTGGTGCATGGGGACTGTGCAAAACAACTCCCGTGCCGTTTTGAACAGAGCGGTGGTCGAGGGGCGGTAATTCTGGGTTCCTTCTGCGGTATGATGGTGCTGCAGTGGATCGGGTGAAGTTCTTTGTGCCGGAGACGAAAGGCGTTTCTCCGGAGGACATGCAGACCCGAACGGGAATCGCAGAGGAGTGATGGTTGTGCATCAGGTTGTTGGGATTGGTGAAATTCTTTGGGATGTTTTTCCTGATGGACCCCGTTTTGGAGGTGCCCCGGCCAATTTTTCGTGCAGCACGTCGGAGTTGTCGCGTGGCGCCGCTGCGGTGTCGATGGTCAGTGCCGTCGGGGAGGACGATTTGGGACGCAAGGCGATCGAATCGCTGAAACAACGCGGCGTCGACACCTCGGTGTTGCAGGTCAATCAACACGCGACCGGAAAAGTCGACGTCCAGCTCGATGATGATGGCAAGGCAAGCTATCACTTTGCCGACGATTCGGCCTGGGATCATCTGGTCTGCAGCGATGCCTTGGGCAAGGTCGCGGCGCAGTGCGACGCGGTCTGCTTCGGCACCCTCGGACAACGCAGTGAAACGTCACGCCAAACGATCAACCAGTTCGTCCAGGCGACACCGGAATCGGCGCTGCGGATTCTAGACGTGAATCTGCGAGAGCCCTTTTACGACGATTCCGTCATCCAGCAATCGCTCGCACTGGCCAATGTGCTCAAACTCAATGACGACGAGCTGCCTCGACTCGCCCGGATCAGCGGCTTGTCCGGCGACGACGTGGACGTGATGCGGCAACTGGCCGCGCGGCATCAGTTGCGTTACGTCGCGTTGACACGCGGGGCGGATGGCGCGGCCATCGTTTCCGACAGCGAGGTCAGCGATCTTCCGGGGATTCCCACCGAGGTGGCGGACACCGTCGGCGCGGGCGATGCCTTCACCGCCGCGATCACCCTGGGGCTGCTCGGCGGGCAAGACATCGACACCGTCAACCGAAATGCGATCGCGGTGGCGTCGTATGTGTGTTCACAACCGGGCGCGACGATGACGTTTCCCGACGAATTGATGAAACCCTGAATGCCCGGTTTGCTGATCTGACAGACCTGCGAGCCGCCCAAGGAAATTTTGCCAATGAGCGTTGTGAAAATCCTGTTCGTCGTGATCGTCGCATCGGTCTGTTCGAGCCACGCGGTGATCGCTGACGATTTGTTGATCGATGATTTCGAATCCGATTCCTACGGCGAATGGACGATCACGGGGGACGCGTTTGGTGCGCAGCCGGCATCTGGCACCCTTGCCAATCAAATGCCGGTGTCAGGATTTCGCGGTCAGGGTCTGATCAACACGTTCGTGGGAGGAGACGCGACGACCGGGACCGCCACCAGTCCCCCGTTTACGATCGGGCGCCGCCATCTGGCGTTTTTGATCGGCGGCGGTGCCCGGCAAGACAGCGTCGGTATCGAATTGCTGGTCGACGGCAAATCGGTGCGTGTTGCCAGCGGGGCCGAGTCGGAGGAACTGCAATGGTCGTCTTGGGACGTGGGGGAGTTTGCGGGGCGGCAAGCGCGTGTTCGCATCTATGACCGTGCGACCGGCGGATGGGGCCATCTGCTAGTCGATCATCTGGTCCAGACCGACGATCCGCCGAAACGTTTTGATCTGGAGCACCAGCTCGCCAAGTATCGACAATCGGCCGACTACCTGCGCGAGCCGCTGCGGCCGCAATATCACTTCAGCCCTGAAATCAATTGGATGAATGATCCCAACGGGCTGGTGTTTCATGACGGCGAGTATCACCTGTTCTACCAATACAATCCCGCGGGTAACTCGTGGGGCCACATGAGTTGGGGCCACGCCGTCAGCGCCGACCTGACCCACTGGCAACACCTGCCGCTGGCGATTCCCGAAGCCGACGGCATCATGGCATTCAGCGGTTGCTGTGTGGTAGATCATCACAACAGCTCGGGATTCCGCCGCGGGGACCAGCCCGCGATGGTGGCGATCTATACCGGTCACGGCAACGGCAAACAGGTTCAAAATCTGGCCTACAGCAACGACAACGGTAGGACCTGGACGAAGTACGCCGGTAACCCGGTGCTGGATATCGACAACCCCGACTTTCGTGATCCCAAAGTGTTCTGGCACGAAGCGACCGGTCGCTGGGTCATGGTCGTCTCGCTCGCCAAAGAAAAAGTCGTGGTGTTGTATGCGTCGAAGAATCTGAAAGACTGGAGCGAACTGAGTCGTTTCGGTCCCGCGGGTGTGGCACAAAAGTCGAACTGGGAATGTCCGGACCTGTTCGAATTGCCGGTCGAAGGCGGCGAGGGAAAGACGTTGTGGGTGCTGGAGGTCGACATGGGAAGCGGCAGCGTGGCCGGCGGCAGTGGCGGCGAGTACTTCGTCGGCCATTTCGACGGCACCCGGTTCACGGCGACGCAGGAGGCCAAGTGGGTCGACTTCGGAAGAGACTTTTACGCGCCGGTGAGTTGGTCCGACATCCCGCAGTCCGATGGACGCCGCATCTGGATCGGTTGGTTCAACAATTGGCAAACCTGTCTCGTCCCGACGTCCCCCTGGCGCAGCTGCATGTCGGTGCCACGCACGTTGAGTTTACGGAAGACACCGGGTCGCGATGACTCCGGTGGCGATGACTCCGGTGGTTACGTCCTGGTGCAACGACCGGTGAAAGAACTGCAGCAGCTGCGCGTTCACAGTCGATCGATCCAGACACACGGGGCGACTTGGCCGCCGGTCGCGGTGACCAAGCCGGGCGAACTGACGGACAGGGTGTTTGAGCTTGAGACGACGTTGAAGCCCGGCACCGCTCGCTCGGTCGGGCTTCGCATTCGCACCGGCGACGATGAATTCACCGAAGTCGGCTACGATCGCGAGCCGGGTGCGGTCTACGTGGATCGGCGGAAATCCGGCAATGTTGCCTTTCATCAGGCGTTTGCGGGACGCCACGAAGCGCCGGCTCGCGTCCTCGATGGCGAAGTCTCACTGCGGCTGTTGGTGGATCGGTCTTCGATCGAAGTGTTCATCAACGATGGCGAAGCCGTGATTAGCGACCGCATTTTTCCGTCCGGCCAAAAGCCGACGATCGAAGTCTTCGCCGGCGACGAATCGGCCCAAGTCACCGCGACAACGCTGCACGTCCTGGACAGCATTTGGCACCCTATCGGGGACAATTAGTGTTCCGTGTTAGCTCAATTTTCGGGTAGTGGACGAGGCGACGCGTCCTCTGCAGTCGGCATAATGGCAAGGCTCGTCGCCTCGTCCAATACCCCCTACCCGAAACGCAAGGTGACACGGAGCACGAGTCGGCCTCGCTCCGCGATCGATGTTGGTGCAGCCTCGACAAAACCCACCTTCAGATCGGAACTCGATGTCAATTGTACGTACGCTGGGCAAGTTGAGTGAGAGCTGGCCCTGTACTAAAAACCACCGCCGCCGAGTGCCTGGTAGGCGTTGACGATTGCCGAGAGTTGTTCGTTCTTTGTTTCCACCAAAACCATCTTGGCTTCCATCAACTCTCGTTGAGCCAACAGGACTTCGACGTATTCAGCTCTTGCGTTTTGAAACAGTTTGTTGGCCGCGTCGACGGAAGCTTGTAGAGATGCGAGCTGCCGTTTCTTGACCTCGATGCTGCGCCGGTAGTTCTCCACCTTGGTGATCTGGTTGACGACTTCGATGTGGGCTTGGAGAACGGTCTGTTGGTAATTATAAATCGCCTGCAACTGAGCCGCGTTGGCGCTGCAATAGTCAGCCTTGATCGCTCGTTTGTTGATCAGTGGTCCAACCAGTTCACCGGCCATCCCGTAGAGCAAGGACTCTGGCGTTCGGAACAGATAGCCGGTGCTGAAGGCGTTCCAACCGAGTCCGGCGGTCAAGCTGAGCGAAGGATAAAACCGTGCTCTGGCAACCTTGACATCCAATCCCGCAGCGGCGACCTGTCGTTCGGCTTCGCGGATATCGGCTCGGTTCAGCAGCAACTCTGAGGGAATGCCGGCCCCAAGCGTGGTCAAGTTCAGATCCACAAATTCACCCTGGATCCGTTCGACGGGCTGCGGATAACGGCCGGCCAGAAAGTTGATCCGGTTTTCGACTTCGACGATCTCCTGGGCGATCAGAGATCGTTCGCTGAGGTTCTTCTGGACTTCGGCTTGGAAACGCTGAACGGCCAGTTCGGTTCCGCGCCCGGCGGCTTTCTTGGCTTTGGCAACTTTTAGGCTCTGCTGTTGAATGTCGATCGTCGATTGCAAAATCTGCAGACGGTTGTCCAACGAAAGCAGCCGATAGTAGTTCTCTGCGACCTCGGCGACGACGCGAGTGATGATGTAGTTTCGGCCCTCTTGGGTTCCGAGGTAGCGCATCGCGGCGGCACGCTGCGAATTGCGGAGCTTCTTCCAGATGTCCAGCTCCCAGGAGGCATTTGCACCGAAGGCGAAGTCACCGAGCGGATCGGGAAACTCGGTTCCAGGTGCCACTTCGAGTTGATGTTCGACGGCACCGGCGCGGGTGTGACGACCGGTTTTTTCAAATCCTGCGCCCGCACCCAGTGTCACGAAAGGTCGGTACTCGCCGCTACGAGCATAGCTTTCGTTGTGCGCAATTCGGATTTCTTCGGACAGGATATTCAATTCCTGGTTCCCTGACAGCGTTTCGCTAATCAGGCTTAGCAAATACGGGTCGCTATAGAAGATACCCTGTGGCAACCGTGCCGAATTTTCAAACGGTGCGATGTCAACATTGCTGTCGCTTGGTCCGACATCCGTATCGATCATGCCGAAGTCGGGGCCGCCGGACGATGTGCCCGTGGCGTCGGTCGAATCATCCTTTTGGCCGTCCCCTTCGGATTCAATTTCCCTGTTTGCTTCATCCATGCCCGTCAGCGTTTCTTCATCTTGTTCAGCCGGTCGCACAAAGCTGGCTGATTGGATGAAATCCGCGAATGACTCGGACTGTTGGGGGGGATGGAGAGTTGCCGCATCGTCCTGAGACATGTCAGGAGCGGCGTCAACGGCCGATGTCGATACCGGGTTGGAACTCCAGAACGGGATGCTGTTGTTCCAGGCGTAGGCCGACGGCATGGCCGGCCCCGGTTTCGCGCACCTCAGTCCTGGGATGCCGCAACCGGAAGTGGTCAGCAAGGTGACGCAAAACAGCGTTGAGAGCACGACGCGTTTCCTGCGTTTGCTCCGTTGGCGACCGCAGCATGTCGTGGATGAAGACGCGTGTCGATCATGCATCAGCGACTCGGACGGGCCCCCGGCCTCGTCCGGCTCACTTCGTTCACGAATCGGTAAAGTATGCAGTGGTGAGCGATTCCGGTTCATGTTCGTCCTTGATGACCTTCGCGTGATGGCGTCCTGCCGAGCGACTTTGCACATTCAATTCGTTCGGCTCCACTGGATGCGTGGAGCCGATTGGGTACGGTGGTTATCGCCCTACCGGTTGTATTGGATTGATCAGGTTAGCCGATTCCTCTCGACTGTGCCAAAATTTGCAGAATGACTGTTTCGAACGATTCGTTTGCGTTGACTCTGCCGGTCATCGCCTCTCTTCCTGCACCGGCAGGATTGCAATCGTCGCCACGGCAACGACGAGACAGCCAGGCAAGATCCGGCGAACGATTTCACACAGATACCAAACGAAGTCGGTTTGATCGAGTTGCATCGTGTTGACTCAGGAGCAAGTCTGATGCCAATCACTACGAAAATGCCGGGTCGAGGCGCGTGTCGAGACGATTGGCCTGTCGTGTGAGCCACCGAGACTTTGGGGGACCAATACATAATCTGTCGCGCGACGGATGTTGCGATGCCGTCAGTTAGGGTTTCGATGGTCGAGCAGGGCTGCAGAGGCTGGCACTTGTCTGCAACGGATTGCTTCATCCGGAGCACCAGCGAAAACGGTTGTCTCTACTTTATTGAATCACCGCAAGGCGGTGCAGCGGCGCCGCTTATGGAAGAATCTCTGGTGAACCGCGCCGCTGGTGGCCACCGTCTCGTGATTTGGTCCGTCACGTGCTCTCCCCGCGATGGTCAAATCACCCAACCGTGTCCCCAGCAAAGGAACTGACCCGTGGTACTACACGTCCCCGCCATCGAACACAAAGTAGAGAGCAACATCTTCAAGTGGGTTCAAGCCGAAAAGACTCACCGCCGACTGGCCGCGCGTGACCTGCCAAACCAAGTGGGCCCCTACTTGGCATTGTCCCGCGAAACCGGTGCTTGCGGCAGCGAGATCGCCCAAAAGGTCGCCGAGCGAATGCAGTGGGATTTACTGGACCAGGAAATCGTCGATTACATGCACCAACACTACGGCACACCGCGTTGCCTGATCAGTCGTGTCGATGAACGTCACGAAAACTGGCTCAGTTCAATCATCACCTCGCGAATCGGAGGGCTTGGATTTTCTGAATCGACCTACACCCACCGAGTTGCCAAGTTGTTGTTGTTGGCTGCCACGCACGGCAAAGTGGTCATCGTCGGCCGTGGCGCTCGCTTTATCTTGCCCCGCGATCACGGTCTGTCCGTGCGGATCGTCGCCCCGATGGATTTTCGCGTCGCTCAAGTGATGCGTAAGCGAGGGCTTGGCGAGAGAGAGGCCTGTCGGTTTGTTGCCGAGACAGATCACAATCGTGACGTCTACATCAAAGAGCACTTTCATCAGAAAGCTTCCGATCCGCACTTGTACGATTTGGTCGTCAACGTTGGTGATCTCTCACTCGACGACGCGGCGGACACGATCGTCGAGTCCTTAGGGCATCTGGGGCAAAAACGTCTCGTTCGGCGGCCTCAAAACGTGGGCTGATGCTGCGTCTCGTGCCAGCCTCACTGCGGAGGGGCGTCTGGCAATGGCATGTGCAAACGCTTGCCGCAGCCGCGCAAATCCTTGCAGATGTCGACCAAAACGTGTATTTTTTTGCACTAGCTTCGATGACGAATTTGCTGCGAAATCCCAGGCAAAACACCATCTCTTTCGGGTCGACGGGGATCTGGAAAACAGGATTGGCACGGATGATGCAGCGGAAAGGCTGTGCGTTTCTCGATGAGGTTGCGGTGCCCCGCCAAGGCGGTGGTCGGGCCGTTCATCTCGCGACCGCCGAGATCGCTTTTCAAACCAGTCGGTTGTCGGTTGTCGGCTGACGTCCCTTCACACCAACTTCCCCATGAATTCAAGGAAACTCCCTTCAATGCGTGTCAAATTGATTGTAGCAGCACTCTTCGCGATCGGTTCTCTTTCGATGGCGAGTGTTGACAAGCTGAAAGAAACCTATCACGAATCTTTCGGATCACATGACTCGGGAAGGGAGCACGTTGATGACTCCACTGGTTCGCACGAATTGCCCCTGCACGACGGCGAACAACACTCGGCAGGCGAACACAGCGGTGGTGAGCATCACGCTCAACACAGAATCACCGTGACCAGCCCGGTTGCCAAAGACGTGATGTTGACACAGCAATACGTTTGCCAAATACACTCCCGTCGACACATCGAAATTTGCTCGCTCGAGAGCGGCTACTTGAAAGAGATTGGTGTGAGCGAGGGCCAAAAGGTCCAAGCGGGCCAGACGATGTTTCGTATCCAGTCAACTCTCTACGAAGCACGACTCGATGCTGACCTGGCCGAAGCTCAATTGGCCCAGGTCGAATACGACAACACTGAAAGTCTGGTGCAGCAAAACATCGTGTCGCCGCAGGAGCTAAAGCTGTCGAAGGCGAAGCTCGCCAAAGCGCTTGCCAACGTCAAGTTGGCACAGGCGGAAATGAATTTTACTGACATCAAAGCACCATTCGATGGCATCGTCGACCGGTTGCACGAACAGGAAGGGAGCCTCGTCGATGAAGGTGCGATGTTGACGACGATGTCCGACAACAGCGTGATGTGGGTCTACTTCAACGTTCCGGAATCCCGCTATTTGGAGTATCAAGCGGCAATGAATGCCGGGCAGGGTCAAGACAGATTGAACGTGCAACTAAAGCTTGCCAACCATACGGTTTTTGGCCATCCCGGGAAGATTGGTGCAATCGAAGCCGACTTTGACAGCGAAACTGGAAACATTGCGTTTCGCGCAGATTTCCCCAACCCCGAAGGGTTGCTACGCCACGGTCAGACCGGGACGGTGCTGATTCACGAGGTCGAAAAGGATGCGATCGTCATCCCCCAGCGTGCGACCTTTGAGATCTTGGCCAAGAAGTACGTTTATGTGATCGACGAAGACGGCGTGGTGCATCAAAGAGAGATCGTGATTCAAAACGAAAAGGACGACATCTTTCTGGTCGCCGAAGGCTTGGAGGCGGGTGAGAAGATCGTGTTGGAAGGTATTCGCCAAGTTCGCGACGGCGAGAGGATCGAGTACGAGTTTGAAGAGCCTGAGACCGTACTTGCCAATTTGAAGTACCACGCCGAATAGGCTTCGTCGGACTGCCCCACACCTGCCTTCGAAAGTCGGGATGACTTTCGCCTTGACACTGAAACGCCACCAGACCATGTTTGAGAAATTTCTGCATCGGCCCGCGCTCGCCATCGTTATCTCGCTGCTCATTCTGTTCATGGGTGGCCTGGCCATCAACGTGCTGCCGATTTCGCAATTCCCCTCGGTCGCTCCGCCCAGCGTTCGCGTGTCGGTCTCCTATCCCGGAGCGAGTGCCAAGATCCTGATCGACTCGACGATGGTGATACTGGAACAGGCCATCAACGGTGTGCCCAACATGCGGTACATGATGGGAGACGCCACCAGCGCAGGTGAAGGCACCATTCAAATCGTGTTCGAGCCTGGAACCGATCCGGATGTCGCGGTCATGAACGTCAATAACCGTGTGCAGATGGTCAAGAACAATCTGCCACCGATCGTTGAGCGTGAAGGCATTATCGTGATGCAGAACATGACCAGCATGTTGATGTATGTGAACGTGTTCAGTACCGACCCCAAGGTCGACCAGAACTATCTCTACAACTATGCCACGGTCAACATTCTCAACGAGATCAAACGCATTCCCGGTGTCGGTCGTGCCACCATTCTCGGCAATCGAGCGTATGCGATGCGGGTCGAACTCGACCTGGATCGGATGCGTGCCTACAAAGTCGACGCGGAAGACGTGATGAAGGCGCTCGACGAACAGAGCATGATCGGATCGCCGGGCCGGCTCGGTCAAGCCACGGGAACGACCTCGCAAACGCTCGAGTACGTTTTGACTTGGGTCGGTCGATACAAGACGCCCGAAGAATACAGCAAGATCATTCTGCGAGCGACACCCGAAGGCGAGATTCTGCGTCTGGGTGACGTCGCAAACGTCTCGCTCGGTTCGTCGTTCTATGACCTTTACTCCGACATCGACGGCCTGCCCGCAGCGGCCATCGTGCTCAAGCAAACGCCCGGATCCAATGCCGCTGAGGTGATCGAATTGGTCAAGGAAAAGGTCGAGCAGATCAAGCAGGCGTCGTTCCCCCCTGGGATGGACTACGCCGTCACCTATGACGTCTCGAACTTTCTGGATGCGTCAATCGAAAAGGTGCTGCACACCCTGTTTGAAGCATTCATCCTCGTTTCGTTGGTCGTCTATTTGTTTCTGGGCGACTTTCGCAGCACACTGATTCCCACCCTTGCCGTTCCCGTCTCCCTGATCGGCACGTTTTTCTTCATGCTGATGTTCGGGATGTCGATCAATCTGATCACGTTGTTTGCGCTGGTGCTTGCCATTGGCGTGGTGGTTGATGATGCGATCGTGGTGGTCGAAGCGGTCCATGAAAAGATGCATGCAAAAAAGATTGGCCCCTATCAAGCGACGCAAGAAGTTGTCCGCGAGATCAGCGGAGCGATCATCGCGATCACGTTGGTGATGACCGCCGTGTTTATTCCCGTCACATTCATGACCGGCCCTGTGGGCGTGTTTTATCGGCAGTTTTCGCTGACCATGGCGATGTCGATCGTTATTTCGGGCGTGGTGGCTTTGACGCTCACACCCGTGCTGTGCGCGATGATCTTGAAGCCGCTCGATGACAAGGGCGGTCGCGGCATCGTCGGAATGCTCAACCGCGGCATGGACAAAACAGCCGGACGATACGCGTCCGTTCTTCGCGGGCTACTATGCCTGTTGCTCGGTACCGCTGTCGGAACTGGGGCGTTTTTCCTTTTGCACGTCGACATCGTTCACGAAGTCCTCTCCGAGCAGTTTGAACTGACCGACACGAGAGTGCAGGTCCTCGCTTTGCTGGTCGCCCTGCTCGCCGCGTTTTCGTTTCGAGCAACCTTTTCGGGATTCGAGGGCAGCGCGAAGCGGCGCAGCCCGATCGGCGTGATGCTGCATGTTTTTGACCGCGGCGTCGAACAGGTCACCGGTGGCTACGTGGGCATCCTTCGCCACATCATCACTCGCCGCTTCGTAACCGTGGCTGTGATTGCCGTGTTTGCTTACGGCATTCTGGTCGTCAACAAAGTGCTGCCGACCGGATTCATTCCCCTGGAAGATCAAGGGATGATTTATGGCATCGTGCAAACGCCACCGGGGTCGACGTTGGAATACACGAATGCAAAATGTCACGAACTGCAAAAGATTTGCAAGGGGATGGACGAGATCACTTCTGTCTCTTCGATCGCCGGGTATGAAGTCCTTACGGAGGGCCGCGGGTCGAACGCCGGAACTTGCATCATCAACTTAAAGCCATGGGCCGACCGCGAACTGACGTCGAAACAAATCATTGAGCAGTTGGAGGAGCGCGGAACCGACATTGCAAACGTCAAGTTGGAGTTTTTTGAACCGCCTGCGGTCCCCGGTTTCGGCGCCGCCGGCGGGTTTTCGGTGAACCTGCTCGATAAAACCAACAGTGGCGATTACACCGCGCTCGGCGAAGAAACCGACAAGTTCATGGAGGCGCTTGGCAAACGACCCGAACTGAAAGGCTTGTTCACCTTCTTTGCCGCGAACTATCCACAATACGAAATCATCATTGACAATGATGTTGCCATGCAGAAAGGCGTTTCAATTCGAGACGCGATGGACAACTTATCAATCGTGATCGGCAGCACCTGGGAACAGGGATTCGTGCGGTTCGGCCAGTTCTACAAAGTCTACGTCCAGGCCGCCCCTGAGTTCCGCCGTTATCCTGAAGACCTCGACAACATGTTTGTCAAGAATGAAGCGGGCGAAATGGTTCCCTATTCCGCATTCATGCGAATCGAAAAGAAGCAGGGGCTGAACGAAATCAGTCGCTATAACTTGTATCCGACCGCCCCGATTCAGGGGGCGCCGGCGGCGGGGTATAGTAGTGGCGAAGCAATCGCTGCGATCAAAGAAGTCGCCGCCGAAACGCTGCCCAACGGTTTCGATATCGACTGGCGCGGACTTGCCTATGACGAAGCCAGGGCCGGTAACACCGCCATCTATATCTTCGCGATCGTTGTGATCTTCGTTTACATGGTACTGGTGGGGCAGTACGAGAGCTTCATCATTCCCATCGCGGTGCTGGCATCGTTGCCGGTCGGATTGTTCGGTTCGTTCTTTTTTCTCAAGTCGATGGGACTTGCCAATGACGTGTATTGCCAGATCGGTTTGGTGATGTTGGTCGGATTGCTCGGCAAGAATGCGATCCTGATTATTGAATTTGCCGTTCAACGTAGGCAACAGGGACTGAGTGTCAAAGACGCCGGTATCGAAGGTGGCAAGCTACGCTTTCGACCGATCCTGATGACTTCGTTTGCTTTCATCGCCGGCTTGATTCCGTTGGTCCGAGCGACGGGGCCAGGTGCCATCGGTAACCGCACCATTGGCACCACGGCAGTGGGCGGCATGCTGCTAGGAACAATCGTCGGCGTGTTGGTGATCCCCGGGCTGTATTACCTGTTCGCGAAGTTCGCCGATGGGCGACACCTCATCCGGGACGAGCACGAAGAGCCTTTAAGCGAACGCTTTGAGCGTCACGAAGCGGATGCGACTTGACCGGTTTTCAGAGAGCGAGAGCACGTCTGTGGAACGCAAATTCAATCTCCTGATCGTCGACGACGAGCCCAATCTTCGCTCGGGGCTCGCCAGAGGTCTGTCCAAAGTCGCAGGCACCATCGAGACCGCAGCCTCGGTCAATGAAGGGCTCGACAAGTTTGATGCAGGTAACTTTCAACTTGTCATCACCGACGTGCGGATGCCAGGCGACCGAGACGGATTGGAATTGATTTCATGGATTCAACGGAGGAAACCTGGCACGACCACCATCGTCATTACGGCTCACGGCAGCATGGAGACGGCTGTCGATGCCATGCGGCGTGGGGCCTTTGACTTTATCAGCAAGCCGGTCGACCTGGAATTGATTCGCCAACAGGTCAGCAGGGCGTTCAAGCACCATCAACTACAAGATGAAAACCATGAACTAAAAGAGAAGCTGGCCGCCGTCGGCGAGATTGGCGGGATCGTCGGCAACAGTCAAACCCTCGAGGAGTTGCTGATTCAAATCCGCCAAGTTGCATCGACTGATGCGACCGTCATGATTCAGGGAGAGAGCGGAACCGGCAAAGAACTGATCGCCAAGGCGATTCACGACCAAAGCAACCGGTCGGCGGGACCATTCATCCCCGTCAACCTGGGCGCGCTGCCGGAATCACTGCTCGAAAGCGAGTTATTTGGGCACGAGCAAGGCTCGTTCACCGGTGCATCGCGACAGAAACCAGGCTTCTTTGAGCAATCGATTGGTGGGACGCTCTTCCTCGACGAAATCACAGAAATCCCAGCCAAGAGTCAAGTCGATCTGCTGCGCGTTTTGGAATCACAAACTTACAAACGCGTTGGCGGTGAAAGAGAGCAGAGTTCGGACGCTCGGATCGTGTCGGCAAGCAACCGTGACGTTTCGAAAATGCTTGCCGAGGGAACGTTTCGCGAAGACCTTTTCTATCGGCTGAACATCGTCCCCATCCATGTTCCGCCGCTACGGTCTCGACGAGGCGATGTTCCATTATTGGTGGAGTACTTCCTGGACCACTTTTGCAAACGTCACGGTCGTCCGCTAAAGAGCGTCGATGCGGATGCGATGCAGCTTTTTATTAACGCGCGTTGGCCCGGGAATGTTCGTCAATTACGAAACGTCATCGAACGTATCGTCGTGACCTCGGCGAATGATCTGATTCGAATCGGTGACCTGCCGGAGGAACTGTCCAGAGGCGAGGGCCAGCGGAACCATTCCGCTCGGACACTCATTGAAATCACGGAAACGGCTGAGAAATCAGGCATTGAGGATGCTCTCGCAGCCAACGACTCTCATCGTGAACAAACCGCAAAGTCACTCGGAATCAGCGTGCGGACGCTACACTACAAAATGAAAAAATATGACCTCCACTAACGCGATTGCGTGACGCCGGAAAGCGGGTGGCCGATGACGGCCTGCCAGGCGATCTGGCGAAACTTTCGATCCAGCTGGGGGCCGGGGAAGGACGCGTTCCCGTCGAACGGGATGTCGGCTTCAATCAATTCAGGCGACTTTCCATACAGCGTGGCATAGAACACGTAGCCTTCCAGTCGATCAAAACCGGGACCGATGTGTCCCAGTTGGTCGCGCCACAAGGAACGCTCCTTGCCGCCGATCACACGGTGGATGCCCTCGACGCCCGGCAACTCGCCTCGCAAGTAAGCCTTGGCCGCCAAGACCATCGCGTCGGACGTCGGCATGATAAAGATTTTGTCGGGATACTGTTGGCGAAGCACCTCGACTTGCTTCGAGTACTCTGCTCGCCGTTCCGCGCCGAGTCGATCAAAGACTTCTTCGGTAAAGAAAGTTTCCGACTTCGGGTTCGTGCCGAGTTGATACAGCTGTGGCCAAGCGTCCGACAGATAGAACTTCATGTCGGGGTTGTACTTCAAACAGAAATCGATCCAACACGAATAATAAGCGGGTCGGTCGTTGAAGTACGGCCCCCACATCATGGCGTCCCATTCGGCGTTGGCGATCGATGCAAGCAGTTTCGGCTCGGGGCGGCCTTCGAAATCGAAGATCCCGTTTTCTTGTTCCCACTTGTAGCGTGTGCTGCCGGTCATCCCGCCCCCGGTGTGCGTGTAAAGCGGTTGCGTCATGCCGGCCGCTTTGCAGATGATCGGAAACGTCCGGTAGCCCGGCGCCATGAAACTGTGTCCGGTGCCGACGATCCGCAGCGCGCCGTCACGGGGTTTTTCAAAGGCAACCACGGCGGGTTGTTTTCCCTTCACCGACTGCTCGAAAATGGCTTTGATCTCCTGCGGCGGCAGGTAGCAAACGGCGTGTTCGGGAAAACGTTCCTGGTCCCAGCCGGGATTGACCTTGAACTCGCGCGGCGCTCCGCGGCTTGCGCCGCCGACATTGCCTTGCCCGGTCGCCCGCGACAACATCTTCTGGCGGTACCGATTCGCCTCGTCGATCGTCAGCGTGCCGTCGCGGTTTGTATCCGCATCCGGGAAACGCTGTCGCCAGTTTTCCAGTTGTTTCGCCGACGGGACGGACTGCGCCAGGCACGGCGCACCGGCGCTGAATCCGAAGCTGGCGGCAACAAGGATCAGGGTTGAAATTCTCATCGGACCTGCACGTTCGGGCGAGGGAAGTGGACCGCTGCAATGGCACAGCACACTATAACCGATGGCATTCCGGCCGGGACTGCCGATCCGTCGAGAGGTCGCTGGGTAGTTGGTAGGGCATGCTGTGCATGCCAATCGTCACGCACCGCGTGACCGACGCATCGGCAGTCACGCACAGCGTGACCGACTGGGTTACGATGGTGCGAACGAAACGATCCGCGTCGAATGCCTCACCCATCTTCCTACCGGGCCGTCGCCCCTATCCTTGAGAAACTCCATGCAGAGAAAACCCATTGTCCCGGCGATCGTTGTCCTCGCGATCCTTTTTTGCCTGGGCGTCTTCGTCCCGGGAATCTCCACCACGCGTGCCGTCGCCGCGGAACGGCCCAACGTGATTGTCATCATGAGCGACGACCAGGGAGGCGGCGATTACGGGTTCATGGGAAATCCGGTGATCCGAACGCCCGAGCTGGATGCGATGCACCGCCGCAGTGGTTTTCTGAGCAAGTTCTATGTCAGTCCGGTTTGCGCGCCCACGCGAGCCTGCTTGATGACCGGCCGATACAACTACCGCACCCGTTGTATCGACACCTACATCGGTCGAGCGATGATGGACTCCGACGAAGTCACGATCGCCGAGTTCTTGAGAGACGCCGGTTATCGCACCGGGATCTATGGCAAGTGGCACATGGGCGACAACTATCCACTCCGGGCCATGGACCAAGGATTTCAAGACTCTCTGGTGCATCGCGGCGGTGGCATCGGCCAACCCTCCGATCCGATCGACGCCGAAGGCAAGTACACCGACCCGACGCTGATCAAGAACGGCGAAGAAACACCGATGGAAGGCTATTGCACCGACATCTATTTTGATGCCGCGATGGATTTCATCGAACAGAGTGCCAAGGCTGACAAAAACTTCTTCACCTACATTGCCACCAACGCGCCGCACGGTCCCTTTCACGACGTGCCCGAAGCCTTGTACCAGGAGTACCGCAAGGTTGATTTTTCACCCATCCTGGTCAACAAACTGAATCCGAAGCGGCTGGAGCAGGAGAGCGACAAGTTGGCGCGGATCGCCGCAATGATCACCAACATCGACGAGAATGTCGGGCGACTGTTCAAGAAACTCAACGCACTCGCCCTGACCGAGAACACGATTGTCGTTTATCTCAACGACAATGGTCCCAACACAATGCGGTACGTCGGCGACATGCGTGGCATGAAAGCGGCCGTCGATGACGGTGGCATTCGCTCGCCGCTGGTCTTTCACTGGCCCGCCCAGGTACAAGCCGGTCGCAGCAGCGACGTGCTGTGCGCGCACATCGATCTGCTTCCCACCTTGCTGGATGCTTGCGGAATCGAGGTGCCCGATGGACACAAGCTCGACGGGCGAAGCTTTCTGACGCTGTTGACCGGTGACGCCACGACCTTGCCGAAACGCCAAGTCGTTTTACAAACCCATCGAGGGAACGAGCCGCAACGCTACCATCACTTTGCCCTTCATGAAGAACCCTGGAAACTTGTTCACCCGAGTGGATTTGGCAACGAACGTTTTGCCGGCGAGCCGAGTTTTCAGCTTTACGATCTGAGCAAGGATCCGCGTCAAACCAACAATCTTGCCCAGCAACACCCTGACGTGGTGCAGCGACTCAAACGCGGATACGAAGCCTGGTTCAAAGATGTCAGTTCGACACGGCCGGACAACTACGCGCCGCCGCAGATCGTCATCGGGACTGAACATGAGCTACGTAGTGTTTTGACGCGTCAGGACTGGCGGCACATCCAGGGGCGTCCTTGGGCGGGCAATTCCAACGGTGTCTGGTTGCTGGAGGCCCCGGAGGCAGGGAGCTATGAGGTGGAGATTGTTTTTGCGGGCGACCCACCGGCCGGAACCGCGACAATTACCGTGGGAAAACTGATCAAGACACTCGAAATCCCCGCCGGACAGCGGCGCGGACACAAGACCGATCTCCGACTCCCGGCGGGGCAAATGACCCTCGCCGTCGACGTCGTCTTTGAGGGAAAGACTCAAGGCCCGCACCAAGTGATTTTGACGCGCCGCGACAAGTAGGCAACGCCCGAGAAAAGTTGGAGGGCCGTTTTGTTCACCCTTCCCTGCCGGGGAGGGTGGCTTGATTGATTGCGAATGGTGAGTGTGTCTACCTTCCAGCTTTTCTGGTTTCGAGTTTCGGCGTAGGTCAGGCTGTGCCTGACGGCCCATTGGCATGCACAGCATGCCCTACGAAACGACGAAGCGCACTCAAAATCAGATTGGGAGTTAAAAGCGACGCCCACGAAGAGTGGGCATGCTGGGAATGGATCATCACCAAGAATTGTGCGTCACAGTCGGCAACTTGCTAAGATGAAATCGTTCCGCCGTCCTTCGACGGTTCCCGCCTGGACCTTCCCCCCAATCTTTCAGTGAGCACAGAGATGAACATGAACCGTCCCGAAACGCGTCGCAATGGCCAGCGTGTTGCCCGACGAGACTTTGTCAAACTTGGAGGAGCCGTTGCCGCCGGAGTCGCGTCGGCGGGTCTATTCGACCCACGGTTCGCTCATGCCGCGACATCGAAGACGTCCGCGGAAACCGTGGTCGCCGAACTCTATGCATCGCTTTCGGAAAAACAAAAGAAGGCGATCTGGCGACCGTTCGATCACCAAGACCGCCGCAAGATCAACGCGAACTGGCACGTCACCAAAGTGACCATCGGCGACGACTTGTTTTCCAAGCAACAACAAACCCTGATCGATCAAATCGTTCGCAACATCACCTCCAAGGATGGTTACGAACGCCTGATCCAGCAGATGGATGAAGATGACGGAGGGATGGAAAACTACAGTGTCGCCATCTTCGGCGAACCCGGCACCGACCAGTTCCAATTCGAAATGACTGGGCGGCACCTGACGATGCGTGCCGACGGGAATCGCGTCGACAAGGCGGCATTCGGCGGACCGATCGTCTATGGCCACGGTGAAGAGAATCCGAGCGACAACCTGTTCTTCTACCAAACCCAAAAGACCAACGAAGTCTTCCAGGCACTCGATGCCGATCAAGCGGAAGCGGCGCTGCTGAAAAAGGCACCCCGAGAAACCGCGGTTCAGCTACAAGGCGCCGGTGGCAAATTCCCAGGCATCGCCGTCAGCAAGCTGGCGAACGATCAAAAAGAACTGGTCGAATCGACGTTGAAAGTTTTGTTGGCACCCTATCGAGAAGAAGACGTCGATGAGGTGATGGCGATTCTCAAGAGCAGCGGTGGGCTCGACCAGCTTCACATGGCGTTCTATCAGGAAGAAGATCTGGACGACGACAAGGTCTGGGACATTTGGCGCGTCGAAGGCCCGTCGCTGGTCTGGCATTTCCGCGGCGCCCCGCACGTTCACGCCTACATCAATATCGGTGTGAAGTCCTAGACACCACGACGTTTTGTATCCGTTCCGATTGAAATTGACGACCGGACGTTTCGCCGGAACGGGATCCGGCAACCGTTGGTGTGCAGCCTTTGGGCGCTCCGCGAGTCGCCTTCAGGCGTCTAGCAGTCTACCGCAGCTTAACTTTCGGGTAGTGGACGAGGCGACGAGTCCTGTGTAGTCGGCATCTTGGCAAGGACTCGTCGCCTCGTCCACTACCGCCTAACCGAAAACCACGGTGCGGCGAAATGCTAGTGGAGGATCGGCTAAAGCCTAGACACCAACGGCCTCAATCCCGCGGTAGCGCGTCGAAATCGATCTCCGGCTGCGCGTCGGAGGTGGAGCTGCGGGTAAAGGTTTCGCCCGGTCGACCCGTTTCGTCAAAGAAACCGCAGTTGCGTAGAAAGAAGTGATCGCCATCGGCACCGCCGGTGAAATCCAAGCGGTGACGACCCCGGCCGGTTGCATCGACCGAGAATCGCGCGCGGGTGCATTCATGCCATTGCTGGTTGATGTCGCGCACCCAAACATTCGCGTAGTTTGCACGACGCTCGATGTGCCCGTGGGTCGGCGAAAAGTTTTCAAGGAATCCGTGGAATCCCGTCAGGTGTGTGTCCGTCTGGGGACGGCGAAAGCTTGCGATCAATCGCCAGGTCTGTCGGGCTTTGTCTCCGAACCACGACGAGTAGATCGTGTTTCCCTGTCCGTCCGGTCGGACTTCGGTCAAGAAACGATAGGTCGTCCCTGCCTTCCAAGGGTAGACCAGATAACTCTGGCCGCCGGAGCCTTCGTTGCCGAACTCGCCGACGTGCACCTCGGGGCCTTTGGCAAGCATCACGATTTGTTGGTCTTTGGGAATGTCACGCGGGTTGTCGGTTTTGAAGGGACTCCAGACCGAGAACAGGACGCGACGTTCGTTTGCACCGTTGACCTGAATCCCAAAGTACCCTTCGCCAAACCCGTTGGTCATGAAGTAGGAACCGATCGGGTCTTGGCCTTCGGGGACGGTGAGTTCGCTGTAGGCGTATTGCAGTGTTTGATCGCGGGGGACTTCGTAACGCAGATGCACCGAAGGACCACGACGCCCCCAGTAAAACATGTTGCCCGCGTTGGACTTCACGTAGTCCAGCGACAGGCCGTCGGACTCCGATGCGACGATCAAGTCACTGATGTCGGCGTAGGTGCTTCCACCACGCTCGACCCGTTGCAGATCAACGCGGACGTAACCGGCCTCGGGGACTTCGATCTGCCCGACCGGGTTGACGGAGAAGTCCGGCGATTGGATCGCGGCGTTGAAGTTTTGTTCAGCAGCGCGGACGGCCAACTTGCTCGGACCGTCAGCGACACGTGCTCGAATCGCCAGCTCCAAGACAGCGGGGCGATCCACCCGAAAGAAGACCGTATAGATCTGGTCCGGATCGGACCAGGCAATCGATGCATCTCGCCGAAAACCTCGACCGCCCGGGTTCGGGGCAGTTTGAAACGCGTTGCCGGCGACGGGAATCGTCCAATCGGTGGCGTGACTGACGCTGCCGGGTGATGCGGCCAACGCTGTGAGGAGGGTCAGGGCAGAGACAAAGCGGGCTGTATTGGTAAACGCGTCAATCATCAGCGGTCTAAATGGGAGCGAAGGTGAATCAAGGTGAGAGGCTGACCACGATAATCCCGCATCGACAAGACGAACAGGCTCGGCGATTCAGCCGCGGGCGTCGGACTGCTCCCTAGTGTGTGCGCTGCAGCCAGCGAAGGGCCTCCTCCTGGTCCATCTGAGGCATCAGTTTTGTGATCGTTGCGGCAGGGTCGGTGCAGATGCTGCGCAGGCAACGCAGCAACATGTCTGTCTTTTCATCCTCCAAATTCCTGATCGATCGCGCCAAATGTTTACAGATCGCGGCATCGGCGCGTTGCCCCTGTTCTCCCAGCTGGCCGATCAGCTGAACGACTGCGGCAAAATCCACGGACGGATCGTCCAGCAACGCTGTCATTTCGCCGATGTGATCCGACAGGTCGATCCCGAGCGCATACGCCGCTCTCATCGCAGCGATCGCGACACCGGGGCGTCGATCTCCCATCAAAGCGGTCAACTTCTTGCACCGTTGATTCGCCGATGCGTTGGACGATGCGTCGCATCAGCAATTCCAACTCGGCCCGCTGGCGAGTCGTCAGGGGTGGCTTGGAGCCGAACAACCCGAACATGTCTGTTTGATCTCCTCCCGACGGTTCACCTGAAATGGTTCTGCGTAGCACTATAGCCCGTCGGTTCAGACTCCGCGATTGATTGCGACCCCGCGTGTCAAATTCGCGGTGTATGATGGGCCGCTTTGATTCGCTTCTTTCTGCCAGGCTTTGAGATGACACGTGCACTGACCCTGCTTTGTTGGTTGGTTTTCTCGATAGCGATTGTCGCAGCGCAACAGCCGCCGGTTCCATCGCAACGCACGACCGGCGATGCGATCCGATTCGAGCGACTGGTCTTGAACGACCTGTATTACTGCGACGGCGTTTCGTGCGGTGACATCGACGGCGATGGAGACTTGGACGTGGTCGCCGGACCGTTTTGGTATGAAGGTCCCGACTTTCAACGCTCTCACGCGTTTTATGAACCGATCGCCTTGCCGCCCGCGGAAAGTCCCAGCAACAGCATGTTCAGCTTCGTTGCCGATTTCTCCGGCGACGGCCGTCAAGACATCCTGGTACTCGGTCGCGTCCACAAACACGAAGCGATCTGGTACGAAAATCCAGGCAAATCGGATGCCCCCTGGAACAAGCACGTGGCGTTCCATCGCGTCAAAGGTGAATCGCCTACGCTCGTGGACTTGGATGGCGACGGTGTTCCCCAAGTGATCTGCCACTGGGACGGATGTTGGGGCTCGATTCAGCCCGATCCATCGCATCCGACCGAACCGTGGCGATTCATTCCGATCGACGAACCCGAAGACTGGCCGCAGTTTTATCACGGCCAAGGCGTCGGCGACATCAACAACGATGGCAAGCTGGATCTGTTGCTGAACGACGGATGGTATGAACAGCCCGACGATGCGTCGCGGACGTCCCCATGGAAGTTTCATCGCGGTCTGTTTTCAACGGGCCGTGGCGGGGCACAAATGTTTGCGCACGATGTCGACGGCGATGGAGATCAAGACGTGCTGTCCGCCGTCGATGCGCATGGCTGGGGATTGGCGTGGTACGAACAATCGGGGACCAGACCGGACATGGCGTTTCGCGAACACCTGATCATGGGCGATCGTTCGGCGATCGACCGGTATGGCGTGGCGTTCACCCAGCCTCATGCGTTGGCATCGGCTGACATCAACGGCGATGGATTGCCGGATCTGATCACCGGAAAGCGACGTTGGGCGCACGGTCCCGACGGAGACATCGATCCCGGTGCGCCGCCGGTGGTCTATTGGTTTGAACTGCGACGTGAACCCGGCGGCGGGGTCCGGTACGTACCGCACCAAATCGACGACGCGTCCGGCGTCGGCGTTCAGATTCTGGCCACCGACTTGAACCAAGACGGACGCGTCGATGTCGCCACCGCGTCCAAGCTGGGAACGTTTGTCTTTCTGCAGAAGTAGCGGCCTTGCGATCTTGTACCCGTTGATGCAGGATTCATTCCGCGGCATTGACCCAAATCCCATCCACAGCATTGCCTACCGAGCTCAACTCCACGTCTGCCAAGCCAAGTCGAGCAAGCGGAGTTCCTGAGCTGAGAGCGACGTTCCGGACATGGCTGGAGTCGTTCGGTTCGGGGTCTGTCGCTCCGTCTGGGCAATGTCGGTTTCGGCCGGTGCGTTGATTTCTTGATCCACCTGCTGATGGCGAACGACCCGCGTTGACAATTCAGACGCGGTAAGTTCTTCAGTCGGGTCGGATGAATCGGTCGGTGATGCCTTCGCCGCCGGCATCGAAGCCGCCGAAACGAAATTCGCTGCAACAGCGGCCGTTGAGCTGGCGGAGATGGTCGGGCCGTTCCAATCACCGGCCAGCGGAATCCAGCCGGCGTTTCCACTGGGCCCGAACGCAAAGTAGTGATCGGCGGCGCCGGGGGTGAACGAATCTTTGAGGTGAAACAGAGAGACGTCCGGTTGGTACAGTCCGATCGTGTCGGTGCCGTCGCCATTCCAATCCCCCGTCATCGGAGTCCAGCCGGCGTTTCCACCCGGGCCGAAGGCGAAGTACTGATCCGATGCTCCGGCGGTGAACGAATTCTTGAGATGAAACAGTGACGCATCGGGTTGGTAGAGCCCGATGGTGTCTTTGCCATCGCCATCCCAGTCGCCGACCACGGGTGTCCAGCCCGCATTGCCGCCGGGACCGAACGCGAAGTAATGGTCGGAGGCTCCCGGTGTGGTCGAATCCTTGAGGTGGAACAGCGACACGTCGGGTTGGTAGAGTCCGATGGTATCGATGCCGTCCCCGTTCCAGTCTCCGGCCAGCGGAATCCAGCCCGTACCTGCGGGACCGAATGCGAAGTAGTGGTCGGCAGCTCCGGGCGAGAACGAATCCTTTAGATGGAACAGCGACGCATCGCCCTGGTACAGTCCGATGGTGTCGGTTCCGTCACCATTCCAGTCGCCGACCAGCGGCGTCCAGCCGGCGTTTCCGCTCGGACCGAACGCGAAGTACTGATCCGACGGCCCCGCGCCGAACGATTCTTTCAGGTGGAACAACGACGTGTCGCCTTGATAAAGTCCGATCGTGTCTTGCGTCGTGATCGAGACGTCCACCGTGTCCAGCACCGCATCGACTCGGCTTTTCAACACGTTGACGTCATAGGTGTTTCCCGCTGCATCCGTCCTTTGGTTCAGCAAGACGACGACGTTAAATCCGTCGAGCCGTTGCCGCGCCATCGTCACGGTGCCCGGTAAGGAACCATAGAACGTGTAGTTTGCACTTCCGCCGCTGCGTCGTTCTCCGCTGATCCAGTATCGATCCAGAAAGCTTGTGACCGCCCGCGCCGAGGCGATCTGGCCTCCAAAGGATTCCATCGATTCCAGATGGAACGCTCCGTCGGGAAAGGCAACGAGCTGAGACGTGTCAAACACGCTGGTCCCCAGTGACGGATGGCGATAGTTCGGCTCGCGAGCGTTGCGGTCATCCGGCAGACTACGACCCAGTTCAATCTCCGTGTTCGCAACTCCGATCGGTCGAAAGATCTCGTTCTGCAAATACTCCGTGAAGTCGCGTCCCGTTTTGTTTTCGACCACCAGCCCCAGGATCATGTAGCCGAAGTTGGAGTAGGCGTAGCGCGTGCCCGGATCAAAATCCAACGGCTGCCCGAGCACGTACTGTGCGATCTGATATTGATTGGGAGGCGAACTGATCCCCAACGCACCGGCGATCGCGATTTGATTGAACACCGGGTCTCCCGAAAGATCGCGGTCCCAGCCGCCGCGATGCTCGAGCAGATGCCCTACGTTGATTTGGGAGAGTCGGGCATCGGGCGTGCCCCATGGCGTGATGTCTAGTAGACAGTCATCGCTCGCCCCCGCAGCGCAAAAGACTTGATCGTCTAAACTGAGCACGCTTTCGGAGATCAATTTGGTGACCACCGCGTCGGTCATCGGCTTCGTCACGCTTGCCAATCGAAACATCGCATCCGGATCGATCGCTTCGGTTTGATCGTGATCGCTCCAACCCAAGCCGATCTCACCGAGCAATTGGCCGTCTTTGCTGATCGCAATCGACCCGGCCGGTATCTGTCGCTCGATCATGAATTGCTCGACGGTCTCCGTCAGCGCCGAGAGTTGCGGAAGCATCGTGCCGGAAATCGGCAACTCCGTGAACGCTTGGGCGGGCTTGGTCCAACTGGCCACGTAGCGGTCGATGCCTCCGACCGTGTAGCCATCCACCTGACGGAGTTCGTAACCTTGCGCCAACAACGCGTCAAATTCGGATTGATACTGGGATGAACTCAAGGCGTGGCGGAGCACGCCGCTGGTTGTCGATTGCTGTTCCCAGATCCCCGCGTAGTAATCGACACCTCCGACGCTGTAGCCACTGACATCAACGACGTCATAGCCTGATGCGGCGAACTGGCCGGACTGTTCTTGAAATTCGGCGGACGTCAAACCATAACGCCACACGTAGGCCGGCCCCGATTGTTTCTGCCAAATCGCGGCGTAGTAGCTTTGGCTGCCGATTGCGTAGCCGCTGAGTTTTGTGATTCGATAGCCCTGGCTGGTGTAATCGTTGTCAAAGTTTTGCAGTTGTGAACCGGTCATCCTGTGACGGGCGTAAAATCCGGGCCCGGACGATTTTTCCCAAATCGCGGCATAGCGATCGATCCCGCCGATCGTGTAACCGTTGACGTGGGTCAGTCGATAGCCTTGGCCGACCAGGGCTGTGAATTCCTGCTGGTATTGGGACGACGTCATGCCGTGGCGTGCTTGCCAGGCGGTGCTGCCAGTGGGCTTCCAGATCGCCGCGTAGTAGTCTTGGCCGGCAATTTCATACCCGGAGACGTGGAAGGGGCGATATCCGAGGTCCTGCAGGCGTGCGACTTCGGCGTTGTACTGCGTCGACGTCATGCGATGCCGAGCCACGATCCCCGTCGCCGCGGCCGCCGCGACGGATTGCGTGGAGACTGTCGATTCGCTGACCTGGGCGACGGCCACGTCGCCGGAGAGTTCCGAGTGCATTTCAACCGCTGGCAATTCGATCGCCGCGAGCAAACGCCGCTGTTCCAATGATTCGCCGACGGGGCGAAAGGTGAATTGACGATTGGAACCCATGGGTGTTGTCCGAAGATGAGGCACTGAAACGGCGAGATGCCGCGAAAATTCGATCGATCACCAGGATCGTGCGAAAAGGACAACGCAATCCCTTAATGGATTTTCTGACTCTAACGTTTTCTCTGTACCGGATTTCGCCGGGCAGGCGAAGTCTGTTAGGCCCTCCGGGCTTCATCGCGAACAAACATAGAAAACATTAGAGTCAGCGGATTGTTAAGATTTTCCTCCCTCACCAAGCGGTTACCGTTACTTGTCGAGTCGGTGGGAAAGTCCCAAGGCCGCTAAGTTAACATCGATGAGGGGCCTCTCGCGCTGGCGCGAACCGGCTGATATCAAACAAAGATTAGCCGTTTGGCGCGAGCCTACGGGCATTCAACTAAGGAAACGACGCTCAACTTAGCGGTATTGGGGAAAGATCGGACGGCTTGCGCCCTACCGCTAACAGTAGCAGGAGTCAGCGGAACGAGGTTGCAGGGGATCACCGCCCCGAATGCTCGGGCATGAAGCGGAGCAATTGCCCATTTTCCAGCGCCACCGAAATCCGTCCCGCGTGATCGATCGACACGCCGCCTTTGACGGCCAGTGCGGGTAACGGTTTGATCCAGTTGTCGCTGCCATCTCGAGTGTTGATCGAAACCAGGAACGCGTCGGATTCGTTCCCATCGGGATGGCCCGTCGCCAGCAATGTTTCATCGGTGACGGCGAAGCTGGTGAACCGTCGATTGCCCGTGTCTTGCCAGATCGCCTTGGGGGCTTCACCGCCACGACGGACCCACCGCGCCGCTTCTTTGTAGGGTTTGGGAGTCCCCGGTGCCAACGGCTGTTGGCGAGCCAAGTTGACGAATTGGCTGCCTTCGTAACTGGCGTCGTGGCTGAGCTGGCAGCCATCGCTGCACTGGTAATCCAACGAGACGTATTTTCCATACGCCGGATAATACGGGTAGAACGCCGTCCGGAATTGCGAATTGACTTGAGCCCGTGGCGTGTTGAGGCACTCCAGTGTTTCCAGGTCATAGCGTGCCGTCTCATAGACGCCGCCGGCAAGAAATCGCAGTTCACCATCGACGATCGTCAGGTTGCCCTGCAGACTGATGCCGTTGTTGACTTCACGTTCCAACGTTCCCGACGTCGTGTTGGAAACCTTTAACGCTCCCGTCCGCGCATCGAGTGCGACGACGTGGGTGCCGTCGTAGTGCGTGATCCCCGCAGCCGCGTAAACCGTGTCACCGTCGACCACCACGCCGCCCGCGACGGGCCATGCGGAAACAAGACGGTCATAGACGGAGATCCAATAATCTTTCGGACCGACGCGGTACGACCACAGGAATCGTCCGTCCCGGGCCGCGAAGGCGTAGACTCGTCCGTCGGCTGACCCCACGTAAACGCGATCGTGGGCGACCGCCGGCGGGTAATAGATCGGTCCGGCCGTGTACGCTTTCCAGACCGACTTTCCCTCCCCGTCGATCGCTTGGACGGCACCGGTGCGATCGGCGATGAAGACCATGTCGCCGGCGGTGACCGGCGCGGTCGGCAACGCATCGCGACAAACTTGGACCGCCCACCGTTCTTGGACATCCTCGGGGATCGCCACCGGTGAGGTGTCCGTGCGGGCATTGTTGCCGCGGTAGGTGGTCCAGTCCCCGGGATGGATGTCCAGCGATTGGACCGCCGCCTCGATGTCGCCGCGGACCAAGCGGGGTTCGTTCGAGTCGTTCGTTTCGTCGGCCGCATCGTCCCCGGGGCGCAGACCGATGTTGCCGTAGAGCGACAATTGGCAACCACACATCCAAGGCCCCCAGTACAGATGTCCGCCGGCAATGATGACGCCATCCTGACACGGCGGACGCATCGGGTCGATGTGCTGGGCCGTGTTGGACTCCGTCAGCACTCGAACGGTGCCGCCGTTGGCACGATAGAAGATGCTGTCGGCGCAACCGGTCGCCCGCGTGCAGGCGCGGCGGGCGGGAAACGTCGCCAGCACGTCGCCGGTTCCGTAATCGAACTTCATTCCGTTTTCTGACTTTTGCGGACCGGCCGCCCAAACGCCGTCGTCACGAAGCACCAGTTGCAGATTGCCCGTCGGGTGTGTCCAGGCAAGTTTGCCGTCGTGAGCGGAGGCGACGACCATGCGAGCGCGTTGTGGTCCGGCAAAGAACAGGTAGTCCGCATTGCACTTCATGTAGCACGTGGTGGCGTAACCGGTGATGTAGTGCTGTGCCTTTTGATTGTCGCCGATCGCATCCAAGAGGTCTTTGTCGGTGTTCTTCCAGTTCAGCTTTCCCGTGTACCGATCGATCGAAGCCAGGAATTTGCCAGGGCAATAACAGAAAATCTGACTCTCGTTCATGCACACCGCGCGGGCGTCCAAAAACTCGTCATCCCGATAGTGCCACAGGCGTTCTTTCGTTTTCAGATCGATCGCGACCAGCGTTCGACCGAAGCCGAACGAGGTACGGGGGTCGTTGTAGTCGTGGCCGTCCCACATGCCCCAAGGCCAGTGCCCCAGCCCGCGTCGAATGGCGCGTTGGGTTTCCAGTTTGGCTTCGGGGTTACCGACCATCGCGAACAGGATTCCGTGACGCATCGCCATCCACTTCCAGACCGGGCCGTCACTGATGTCGGTCCCCACCTTGATTTCATCGATGGTTTCTCCGGTTCGACCATCGATGATTTTGCAGGCTTCGTGGTCGCCCAGGTAAAGCGCGTCGTCGGTCGCGACCATCGTGTTGCGGTGCAGCATGAAACCGGGGGAAAGCGGACGTCGCCATAGGATCGTTCCGTTGTAGGCGTTGATGCACAACAACGTATTGAGCATGTCGTTCTGGTTGGCCTTGTGGGCGATGTGCCCCATCGCTTTGTAGATCCGCCCGCCCGCGACGACCGTCTGTTCCGGCATGGGACTGAATTTCGGGTACCCGATGAACTGGGTTCGCAAGCTGCCACGAACCAATTGGTCGTCGGATTGCGGATTGTTGTCCGGGCCGTGATACGGATGAGACCAATCGTCGGCGCCCTCGGGAACCGGCTTGGTGAAGGTTTCGTCACCGAGAAACGCCACACCTTTGGGACGCAAGACGCGTAAGATTTCTTGCCGTGATGGTGCGCGGCTGTCGGATTCGAAGACCAGGACGCGGTCGGCCATGTTGTTGCCCAGATGAATGGACCGACCCGATCCCGTTTGGACGAACAAACGCGTTCCCAAAACACCCGCCGCATCGGCAACTCGTCTCACGTCGTGGGCCTGGCGAGCATCAGGGGTTTGGAAATAGACCGTCAGTTCACTGGCCTGGCACAGGTCGATCAAGTAGTCGACGTTGTTGTCGGGTAATCCGACGAGTGCGACGATGCCCTTGTCGATCTCCATTCGCTTGAGATCGTCGTCGGCTTGACCGCCCAGAACGGTCGCGACGCCGCAGAACATCATCGTGGCCAGCATGGCCGGAGACACGGATCGGAGTACCATCGTTTCGTCCCGTTGCATGGGGGTGACTGCCCTGACCAATCGGCCATTGTAACGAGCTTTCTGGTCGGGTGGCGTCTCGCTGGCGGCACACCAGCACGTGGCGTGAGCCAGTGGCGCGTGTGGGTCGTGGATCGATCACGCGCCGGTCGCTAACGCGTCCCGCTGGGGTGGCGGGGTGGCGTCGCACGTGGCCGCAACCGACAGGCCTGCGGCAACGTTGGCGTGACGGGCTCGGACAGGTTAAACTTGACGTTGGCCGAAATCCGCCAAGACTCCACCGCCGGCGATTTCCGCTCCTGCCTCCCACCCGCCCCTCTTGGTCATCCCTCCACGCACTCGCGGAATTTGCCAGTGATGCCGAATCACGCATTCCAGAAACTCTCGGCCCTGGCGATCATCGTCCCGCTTCTGCTGTTGGCGTGTTTTTTCTGCTCAGCCGCCGCGTCCGACCCCGATGCCTCTGCCGAGATCCTTGCACCGGCACTCAAACAGCACTGTGTCAAATGCCATGGTGCGAACGACGAAATCGAAGGCGACGTGAACTTGCTGGCGGTACGTGCAGAAGGTCTCTCACAAAACACCGAACTCGTCCGCGGTTTGATCGATGTACTCGATTTGGAGGAGATGCCGCCGGAAGACGAACCACCGCTGGACCCGAAACTGCGTCGCAAACTGGTTTCGGAACTCAAAGCGATCCTTCAGGCGTCCGTCGCCGAGAAGAAGGCCTTCGCGCACACTCCGATCCGGCGGATGAATCGTTTTCAATACAACAACGCCGTGATCGATTTGTTCGATCTAAAATGCATCGTCTTCACCCTTCCCGAGCGGATGGTGCGTGAGCACAAAGGGTACTTTCAACCGGAAACCGGCCGGATGGCCGAGGTTGTTTCGGTGGGAAGTCGTCCGCTGGGCAAGTCGCAGCTGATCGAACCGCGTCTGGCGGGTGTGGCGGCGTTTCCGCAAGACCTCCGCGCCGAACACGGTTTCGACAACCGCGGCGACCACCTCTCGTTATCGCCCTTGTTGATGGAAGCGTTTCTTGCGCTCGGGCAATCGATCACGCAAAGTCCCGATTTTGTTCCCCACAACGTCGGCATCTGGCAAACGTTTTTTGCCGCGCCGGCAGACGATGCCGACTTGGACGCGGAACTGCGGCAGCGCCTGAAACCCTTTCTGTCCCGCGCCTTTCGACGCCCGGTCGGCGACGACGTTCTCGATCGATACGTCCGATTCACGTTGCGACAGCTCACCGCGGGAGTCGAATGGACCGATGCGATGAAATCGATCGCCGCCGCCACGATTTCATCGCCAGCGTTTCTCTATCTGTACGATCGATCCAGCGATTCGACGACGGCCCAAGCCGTCGATGATTTGGAACTCGCGTCACGGCTGTCGTTTTTCTTATGGGGCAGCATCCCGGATGCAGAACTGCTGGAGCTTGCTGTGGCAGGGGAATTGAAACAGCCCGACACCTTGGATGCCCAGGTCGCCCGGATGCTCAAGGACAGAAAACTGAAACGGTTCTGTGACAGTTTTCCGGCCCAATGGCTGCAGTTGGAACGGATCATTTCGTCGGTTCCGAATCCGCAGAAGTATCCGGAGTTTTACTTCGCGAAGTACCGCGACAGCATGCACATGATGATCGAACCGCTGCTGTTGTTCGAAACCGTCTTGATCGAAAACCATCCTATCACACAGTTGATTGACTCCGATTTCACCTACCGCTCGGTGTTGTTGGAAGATGCCTATGGCGAGCTTCGTAGCGAATCTTCGGACATCCAGAAACGGGGCGGCGGGGTGACGGTGTTGGAGTTTCGTCGGGTTCCCGTATCGGATCGGCGCAGTGGAGGCGTGATCACCAACGCGGCCGTGATGACGATGACCTCTGGTCCCGATCGAACCCAGCCGATCACGCGTGGGGCTTGGATCGCGACCGCCATTTTCAACAATCCGCCCGACCCGCCGCCGGCCGATGTGCCGCCGTTGGGTGAGAAACCGCCGGCCGGTGAAGAACATCTGACGCTGCGCGAGAGGCTTTCTCTGCACCGTGAACGAAGTGATTGCAAGGGATGCCACGAGCAAATTGATCCGCTGGGATTCGCGTTGGAAAACTATGACCCGGTCGGCCGGTGGCGAAGCCAGTATGAAAACGGTCGGTCGGTGGATGTCGCGGGCACCTTGTTTCGCAAGCACGCGTTCAAGGATGTGGTCGAATTCAAGGATGCGGTGCTGGCCGAGAAAGATCGTTTCACCCGCGCGTTGGCCGGCCACCTGCTGTCCTTCGGGCTCGCCCGTGAATTGTCGGCACCGGATCAGATCGCACTGGACCAAATCGCCGCGGCAACCGCCGACGATGGTTACAAGATCCAAACGCTGATCAAGGAAGTGATCCGGAGCGAACCCTTTCAAAGTAAAACCAACCCCAAGGCCGAATGATGCACCGCACTTCACGACGAACCTTCCTACGCGGACTCGGCGGCGCGGCGTTGTCGCTGCCTTGGATGGAAAGTCTGGCGACGGCCGGATCGGCGATCAGCGTGCCCAAGCGGATGGCGCATTTCTACGTGCCGATCGGTGTCGTCCGACGCGGGTTCTTTCCCGGCGAGGCCAACGATGTGATCCCCAAAGGGAACCTCGGCAATGTCATGACGTCGCTGGGTAAGCAGGATCCCTTTTTCAGCGTCAAACCGCTGGGCGAGCTGACGCCCACGATGCGACCGCTGGAACCCTTCAAGAACAAAATTAATTTGATCACCGGCATGGACCGGACGTTCCAGCAAGGGACCGATGTCCACGCGCAATGCGCTTCGTGTTACTTGAGCAGTGCGGAACCGTACACGATCAAAGGCACCGCATGGCCGTTGGATCGAACGCTGGATCATCTGGTCGCCGATCGAGTCGGCAAGGCGACTCCGTTTCCGACGCTCGAATTCAGTTGCAACAGTCACCGCGATAACAAGGAATCGATCTACTTTGACAACATCTCGTGGTACGGCACCGGACACCTTGCACCGTCGATCCGAGACCCGCGGAAGATGTATCACCGACTGTTTTCGACCCAGGAAATCGATCGCTACCGTGATGTGACCGATCTCGTCTTGGAAGACGCCAAATCGTTGCAACGCGACCTCGGGTACGCCGACCGGTTGAAATTCAACGAGTATTTCGATTCGATTCGCACGATCGAAACGCAAATGGATCGGCTGGAAAACATGAAGGCTGAACTTGCCAAAGTCGACTTCGAAGAACCGCCCGAAGCCTATCTGCCCCGCGGTGAATACATCCGCTTGATGGGCGACCTGATGGTCGTTGCATTGCAGACCGGACTGACCAATGTCACGACGTTTATGGTCGGACCCGAACGTTGGGATACGCCCTTCTTGTTTGAAAGTCTGTTCGATCAACCGCGAAGCCATCACCAGATGTCGCACAATCAAACCAAGATGATCGACGATCTGTTGAAGGTCGATCGTTTTCACATGGAACAGTACGCCTACTTAATCGACAAAATGGATCGGGTGGAACAGGCCGATGGTACGTCGCTGTTGGACAATACATTGTTCACCTATGGGTCCGGGTTGGGCGACGGTTCCACGCACCAGTACAACGATTTGCCGATCATCGTCGCCGGCGGAGGTGAAAGCGTTCAGTCCGGCCAGCACATCAACATGCCCGAAGGCACACCGCTGGCGAATCTGTGGCTGACCCAGGCCCGCTTGATGGGGCTGGACATGAAGCGTTTCGCCGACAGCACCGGCACGGTCGATCCGTTGTTGGCCTAGAACTGTAGGTCACGCGCTGCGTGACTTGTGGCATGCACAGCATGCCCTACCTAGACCTGTGGCATGCACAAGCATGCCCTAACTAGACTTGTGGCATGCACAGCATGCCCTACGCCGCCTCACCAAACTGCGTTTTTGCGAGATCACCATGAGTCAATCTGTTCGATTTGCCTGCTCTACTGGTTCGCTGCTACTTTTTCTATTGGTCTCGGCGCTCAACGCGGCGGAGCAGCCCAACATCCTGATCGTCTTCACCGACGATCAGGGCTACGCCGACCTGGCATGCTATGGCAACGAAACGAACAAGACGCCGCGGTTGGATCAGTTGGCGACCGAAGGCACTCGGTTCACCTCGTTTTACTCTCAGACGGTCTGCGGACCGTCGCGATCGGCGCTGTTGACCGGACGCCAACCGCTTCGCAGCAAGGGCTGGGGCATGCCGGCGTCGGAAATCACGTTCGCCGAGTTGATTCGCTGGTCGGGATACCAAACCGCCTGCATCGGCAAGTGGGACGTGTCAAACCGGAAAGCCATCCTCGATCGAATGCCCAATGCACAAGGGTTCGATTATTACTTCGGAACCTTGGGGGCCAACGACGGCGGCAACGTCCGGTTCCACGAGAACAATGAACCGGCCGGCGCGACCGATGACATGGGCAGCCTGACCACACTCTACACCGACAAGGCGATCGAGTATCTGAAAGACAAACGCGACCCGGACAAGCCGTTCGTGTTGTATCTCGCCCACACCATGATGCACACCATCATTGACGCCTCGGATCGTTTCCGCGGCAAGTCCGCCGGCGGATTGTACGGGGATGTCGTCGAAGAGTTCGATTACGAAACGGGACGGCTGCTCGATGTGATCGATGACCTGGGGTTGCGCCAGGATACGTTGGTGATCTACACCAGCGACAACGGGCCGTGGAACCAACCGAAGTACACCGACCGGAAAAAGGGCCATCCCGACGGATCAATTTTCTGGGGCCAATCCGGTCCGCTTCGCAACGGCAAAGGGTCGTGCTATGAGGGCGGCTATCGACTGCCCTGCATCGTCCGCTGGCCGGGCAAGGTGCCTGCGGGACGCGTTTCCGACGCCATTTTCGCCACCATCGACTTCATGCCGACCTTCGCACACTTGGCCGGATTTGAAGTTCCCAGCGATCGCCGCATCGACGGTATCGACCAGACCGATTTGCTGTTGGGAAACCGCGAAACCGGACGCGAGCATTTTTATTACAACAACGCCGGCGTGCGTCAGGGCGATTGGAAATACCTCAAAGCCGACGCCTTCTTTCACGGCTACGCGGTCGAAGACGATCGAAAGAAGGTCGAAGAACTCTACAACCTGAAATCCGATCTGGGCGAGCAAACGAATCTGGCCGCGGAGCACCCCGAGAAAGTTGCTGAGCTGAACGCGTTGATGCGAAAGATCGAAGGCAACGATCCGCCCGCAACCTCACCGATTCAAATCAAGTAGCCGGGGGATAGAGGTTTTGGCGGCCATTCTGTCATTCCGCCATCAAGGCTACGGATCGATTTGCCGGTTCACGAAGGCTTCGAGTTCGACGTCGAGCCGGGCGACTTGCTGTTTGAGAGATTCGAGGAGATCGGGGACGGGAGCCAAGTCGTCGGCTTTACCGAGTCGTTCGATTTGCTCGGCGAGTTCGACGACGGGTTTGGCGCCAAAATTTGCCGCGGCGCCTTTGAGCGTGTGCGCGCCTCGGGTGACGACTTTGACGTCGCTGGCCGCCAGCGCGTCTTCGATTTCCTTGACACGCTGCGCCGCCTCTTCGCGTAAGACTTTCGCGATTTCCGTCAAGAACGCGTCGTTGCAGCCTCGCATTCGATTGCGGGCGTGTTCGATATCGATGACCTCGTAGTCGGGTTGTGGATCGGGTGTGACTTCCCCGTCTGCCTCCGCGTTGGGCTGGACGGTTGCATCATCCGTGGACGCCTCTTTCGACGCCTCCGTGGCGGCGGGGGAATCGTCGGGGGCGTGTCGCCGTAGGACCATGGCCAATTCCTTGGGGTCAATGGGTTTGCTGATGTAATCGTCCATGCCGGCTTCCAGGCATCGTTCGCGATCCCCTTTCATGGCCGCGGCGGTCATCGCGATGATGGGAATGTGATTTCCCGTGGACGCTTCTTCGCGACGAATTTGTTGGGTCGCTTCTCGCCCATCCATGACGGGCATCTGCCAGTCCATCAAGATCACGTCAAACTGGCCGTCTCGCCAGGCCTCGACGCCGAGTTTTCCGTCACCGGCGACTTGGACTTGGTGTCCCATGCGTTCCAGCAACCCGCTGGCCACACGCTGGTTCACATAACCGTCTTCGACCATCAATACACGCAACGCCACATCGGGCTGCTCGACATCGTTGGGTGGATCGATGTCCACAATGTCATCGGGCGATACCATGGCGTTGAGGATCGTCTCGAGAAACTCCGATTGCACGACGGGTTTGGTCACATAACTGGCCACGCCTAGGTCGCTGCACCGTTGTTTGTCTTCGCTGGTCGCCGAGGAGATAATGATGGTTTTGGTGTGTCGCAGCTGATCGTTTTCCAGCATTTTGATTCAGACATCAGGATATCCCTGTTTTGGTTCCATAAAAGAAGTTGGCGAGAATGAATTCGAAGTGCTTATGAATCAGGATCGGACGGTCGGTCTTTCGGCGTGACCAAGACTGGATGATTTTTGGCGATGTACGACCCATGCAGCTTCTTGAGTTTCCGAAGTCTGCGCAGTTCTTCTCGATCGGCCCAGACAATCCAGTGCTTCCCTGTGGGCGTCCGCCGCGAGTGAACCCAGCCTTGCCTGGCCCAGTAGTGGACCTTCTGCTGAATGACGCCAAGCTTGTCAGCCAGATCTGGAATCCACCATTCATCTTTGCCGAGCATGCCATCGCGAAACAATTCTCCACGTAGGTTCAAACGCCGTATCAAGTCTCCCACATTTTGCGTCGTGAACTTCCCGCGCCTGCGAGCTGTGCGAAATCCTTCTTCATTAAGTTGAGCTGCAATCTCTCGATGGTGAAGCCCTTGCCGGTGAAGTTCCTCAATTCGTTTGCAGAGCTGTTCGTAGTCACTTAGTTGTGAGTATGATCCAACCGCTTTGCAGATCGCATGTTGACTCCGAAAACCACCTTGCCAGAGAATGGTTACATCAACATTTTCAGTGCCATCCTCGATCGTCAAGATGACTTGATCGACGAGACAGCGAATGATGATTTTGCGATGTTCGTTCGTTGTGCTTTCCGCCCTCCAGACTTCAGGGACAGATGATGACAGAGACTTGATCCGCAGTTTCTCTTGATCGCTGAGTTGAATTGGAGAAGTCGACTTGAACCGCTCGTAGTCATCCTCAATGTTTTGAAGGTCGATCAGTAGGGCCTCCCAGTCTGACTCCAAAGTCCGTGCGACAAGTCGATTCTCGGGTTCGACAGCTTCATATCGACGTCTTGCCCGATCGCATTCTTGCTGAGCGCGTTCGATCTTCAAGTTCCACTGTCGATGTAGATGTTGTCTCTCGATTTCGATTTCTTTCGTCGCTGCTTCGCTCAGTTCGATCGCTGCGGGCGCAACAGCTCGAAGCACTTGTGATGAAACAAGCTCGTCGATCCACTTCGCAGCGAGGCGACCACAGTATCCTTCAAGAGTCTGGTTTCGCACGAACTCATCGCAGCAATACGACGGCAATTTATCGGTCTTATAAGACGTGATCATTTGCCTGTGACAACGTCCGCATCTCACCAACCCAGCAAGCAACGCGTCCCCACGCCTCGGAATTCCCTTGCTTTTCCGCGTCGAACGATTTTCTTGAAGCTTCGCTTGGTTAGCGAGATATTGGTCCCACGTGATATACGCGGGCATTCTGTCTCTGAGGCAGACGCCCATGTCTTCCGGCGATAAGAACCAACCCTTCTCATTGAGATTGTCGACGTTCCGATGCATCTTGCAATTGCGTCGCATTGCGTAGCCATAGGCACCGGCATAGATGGGGTGCTTCAAAATGTTGAGCACGCGAGCTGATGTTGGCAAACGAAACTCAAGTTCGCCTCGACGGGGCCCCTTGTGGAGGCGAAATCCCATTTTTAATTGATTATCGGCAAGATATCGAAATACGCCGTAAGCCGAACCCGTTTCTTCAAACTTCTCGAAAACAAGTTCAACCATCGATCGAGCTTGTTCATCAGGGTCTTTCACAACTTCGCCACCAGACAATTTGACGTATCCGATTGGCACTGAAAGAATCAGCTCGCCGCGCGCAGCTTTATTCTGCACACCACGTGTCAGCCGGTTCTTGATAGTCACCAATTCGAACTCGCTCATCGCACCCTTCATTCCCAGGAGGAGCCGATCGTTTGAATCGAGAGGATCGTAAATACTGTCTTCATCTCCAAGCAGCGCACCAAACACCCCGCAGACTTCGATGAGATGATGCCAGTCTTTACAAGACCGCGATAGGCGACTGAGTTCCAGCCCCAACACGATTCCAACATGCTTGAGGGAAACTTCCGTCATCAGTCGTTGAAACCCAGGTCGATTATCCGCCGAGCTGCCACTGATCCCTTGGTCGTCGTCAATGACGAGGATTCTCTCTTGAGCCCACCCGAGTTGTTCGGCGCGATTAACTAGGCCGTATTGACGCTCACGCGATTCCCGGTTTTCGACAACTTGGCGCTGCGTGGACTGTCGAACGTAGACAACTGCAAGTTTGCAGAGATGTCGATCTTGCACCTTTGAAGAAAACTTTCCAAGCAGCGACACACTCTGCTTGTCATCGTTGTAATCGCAAATTGCTGTGGTCTTAATCGCGTTCATGATCGGCCTCCTTTTCCGGTAGAGCCGCTAACGCGTTGTCCACGATTTGCACGAGTGCCCGTGCTGCCTTTCTCTTCTGTTCGTCTGGAAGAGCTTCCCAAAGCTCCGTCAGACGCAATGTTGTTTGCGGCCGCCGGGCTGCTGTGGTGGGCGCGCTGTCCCCCTTTTTTGTTTTGCTGGCATTTCGTTCCTCCGTGTTCTTCTGGAAAGGTCTTTTCGATCCATGTCGCAAGCTGAAGTAGCGAAAACGCTGAAACTATTGGTTCTTGCGACTTTTGTAAAGACTTTGAAACGGGGGTGTTCTGGCTCGTGGGCCTTGGTGGCGACATCGTAGCCGTCCATGTTCGGCATCACGCAATCAAGCAGCACCAGTTGGTAGGGCGAATCGGCCGCGGCGGCGCGTTCGAGTTCCTCCAGCGCCGTCTGCCCATCGGCGACACACGTCGGGGCCAGCCCCCAGGACTGAAGCATCTCGTTGAAGATCAATCGATTGGTTCGGTTGTCGTCGACGACCAACACGGGCAGGCCTGCCAGATCTTCCAACGCGGCCGGGGGAGAGGGCGTCAGCGGTTGCCCGATTTCCAAGTTCAGATTGAAGTGAAATGTCATCCCTTGGCCCAGTTCGCTTTCCACCCAGATCCGACCGTCCATCATGGAGACCAGTTGACCCGAAATGGAGAGCCCCAACCCGGTGCCTCCGTATTGACGCGTGGTCGATGCGTCGACTTGTGAAAACGACTCGAAAATGCTGTCTTGTTTTTCCTTTGGGATGCCGATCCCCGTGTCGCGGACCGAAAAGTGCAGTTGGGCATGCGTTTCGCTGCGGTCCTCCAGGTCCACGGCGACGACCACCTCACCGGCCTCGGTGAACTTCATCGCGTTGCCGACCAGGTTGACGATGATTTGACGGAGCCGTCCGGGATCGCTGACGATGACTTGTGGGGCGTCCGGGTCGACGCGGCAGGCCAGTTCCAGTCCCTTGTCTGCAGCGTGATGACCTAGCGAGCGGGCCGTCCGTTCCACCGTGTCTCTCAGGTCAAACGCAATCGATTCCAATTCCAGTTTGCCGGCTTCGATTTTGGAAAAATCCAGAATGTCATTGAGCAGCCGCAGCAGCGAATCGGCCGACCCGCGAACCATCCCCAGGTATTCGCGTTGTTCCGATGAAAGTGGTGTTCCGTCCAACAGGTCCGACATGCCGATGATCCCATTCATCGGGGTGCGAATCTCATGACTCATGTTGGCCAAAAACTCGCTCTTGGCTCGATTCGCCTGATCGGCCTCTTCACGCGCTTTCTGTAAGTATTGATTGGATTCGGCCAGCTCCCGCGTCCGTTCTTCGACCCGATCTTCGAGCGTCACCTGAGCCCTCACCAATTCGTCGGTCATGCGATTGAAGGACGTTCCCAGTCGTCCCAGTTCGTCATCCGAATCCACCGCGACTCGGGCATAGCGGTCACCCCCGGCAATCATGTCTGCGGTTTTGGCGAGTCGTGAAATCGGAGACGTGAACCGTCTGGCCAGGACAAACGCCCCCAGAACGCTCAGCAACACCAGCGCGGCTTCCAGGAACCATTGCATGTTGCGCAGCTTGCCGATCGGCGCGAACGCTTCCTCGCAATCCATTTTCACCACCATGCCCCATTTTTGGAATTCGGGGTCTTGCAAGGTGATCGGTCGCCAGGCGATCAGCACGTCGGTTCCCGCATAGCGGCCCACTTCTTGGCCCGAATCACCAGCAATCGCTCGATTCATCGCCTCCGTTTCGAGGTTCTCTGACGCGTCGTCGTGCGGCTTTGCCGAAGGGATCAGGTAGTGCAGTCGGTTGCCTTGTTGCGCAGCAATCAGCACTTCACCGGAGTCTCCCAGGCCGGTGGAATCGTGCAGGATCCGGATCAAGCCATCGACGTCCAGCAGCACCATCACTACTCCCAGAAACTCCTCGTCGTTGGTCTTTGCCGGCGCTGTCATCCAGGCAACGTATTGGCCGTCGTCGTTTTGAAACGGAGTCCCAAAATGGGCATCGATGCGTCCTTGTGAATAGTCGGGATGATCGGAGTAGTTGTTCCCAAGGTGGCTTTCGTCGGTCGACGTGATCACTTGGCCTTGTGGGTCGGTGATCGAGATGGACAAGAACTCCGGGGTGCTCAATTTGGCGTCGATCAGGATCCGCTGGACGCCCTGGCGAAACCTCGCTTCGCCGACCGTGCCCTCGATCCGTTCGGCGAGATAGCTCCGCAGGCGGGTTCGGCTGGCGACCAGCAGCGCCCGTTCTTTCTGCTGATCGACGTAGGCGAGAATGCGTTGCTGGCGATCGTGCGCGGCGGTCTGCAATCGCTGGTGGATCTGTCCGATCAGACTGGTTTTGGCGAATTGAAAACTCGTCAAATTGGCCAGCGTGGCGGTCAAAAACACGACCACCGCAACGAAAATCGTCAGTTTGGTTTGTAAATTAAGACGCATTCCATTGATTGTACGTCTGGAAGCCGATTAAAGGTCGCTCAGGATGATGCCCGCAGCATTTCGTCCGCAGGCCCCCATCACGCCGCCTCCGGGATGCGCCGCCGCGCCGCACAGGTACAGTCGCTTCACGGGTGTGCGGTGGTCGGACCAGCCGATCAGCGGGCGAGACGGCCCCAGTTGATGCAGATGCATCGCCCCTTGCATGATGTTGCCGCCGGTCAACCCGTACGTCCGCTCCAGATCCAGCGGCGTCATCGCGTGGGTGAACAGAATCTTGTCGCGGATATCCGGTGCAAACTGCTGCAGCATGTCGATGCAGCTCTCGACCCATGCGTCTTTTTCGTCGTCCCAGTGCCGGCCGTCGGACAGTTGGTAGGGAGCGTATTGGACGAACAGCGACAGGACATGTTTTCCCGACGGTGCGAGACTGTCATCGACGTTGGACGGAATGGTCATCTCCAGCACCGGCTTGCTGCTGTAATTCCCCGCCAGCGCTTCTTGGTAGCCACGTTCAATGAATTGCATGTTCGGCGTGGTGTGAATCGTGCCACGCAAAAGTTGCGGGTCGACACCAAAATCGGGCAATCCATCCAGGGCAAGATTGATCTTGCCGCTGGCCGAGGAGTAGTCGATGGCTTTGACTTGTTGAACGAACTCGTCGGGCAGATGCCGGGAGTCGAGCAGTTGAAGCAGCGTTCGGTTGGCGTCGACTCCCGAGGCGACCGATTTGCCAACGAACTCGCCGTCGGATGTCGACACGCCGCGCACCGAGTTGTCTTGGACCAGGATCTCTTGGACCTCGACTTCCATCTTGATGTCGACGTTCAGATCCAGACAGGCCTGACGGAGTGCCGCGGCCAGACCTCCCATGCCGCCCTTGATGTACCCCCAGACGCCGCGCGCTCCCCCGGCGTCGCCCATCACGTGGTGCAGCAACACGTAGGCGCTTCCCGGTGAGGACGGACCGTGAAACGCGCCGATGATCGCATCGGTTGCCAACGTGCCCTTCAACAGATCCGATTCGAACCAACGATTGAGAATCCGATCGGCCGCACCGGTCAAGACTTCCATCGCGCCGGGGTCTTCGTACAGCAACTTCTGCATCAGCGATCCGGTTTTCAGCCCGCCGACCAGGTTCTTGGCCTTGTCCCACAAACCGGTCTTGCGAAGCCGACTGGGCAACTGCGGCGGTACGGTCTTCAACAGCGGCTCCAACCGCTCGGCGATCTCGGTCAGCATCTTCTCGTATGCCGGAAACGCTTCGGCGTCTTTCTTGCTGAATCCTGCGATCGATTCAAAATTTCGCTTTGCGTCGTGCCCCAAAACCAGATGCCGGCCCTGGCCGTCGAAGGTGATCGATGACGGGTCGCGGCGCAGTACCTGGTAGCCATATTCCTTCAGCCGCAGATCGGCGATGACTTCCGGTAGCAGCAAGCTGACGACATAGGCGGCGGGCGAAAACCGAAAGCCCGGATAGAGCTCTTCGGTCGTTGCACATCCGCCCAGCGTGCCACGACGCTCCAACACGCAAACCTTCTTGCCGGCCTTGGCCAAGTAAGCCGCCGTGATCAATCCGTTGTGGCCGCCGCCGATGATGATCGTATCGTACATAGAACTTCGTGGCGTAAGCTTCCGGCTTGCGTTTCGATTCGATGGCAAACAATGTGCTTGCCGCACTGATTGGTCCTAAACCGCGTCGACTTTCCAGCCCTTGCGAAAGTTCGGCATCAGGTATTGCTCGACGTTGTCGTTGCCGCTCGCTTGGAACGCCTTGGCATCCCAGTCAAACCCGCCACCGGCGCGAAACACCGTGTTGGCCAACAGGACCGATTCGGCCAGCGGGCCGGTGTAGTCGACAAAGTCGCACGTCGAACGTGGTCCGCCCTTGCAAGCGTTGATCCACTCCTGGTGGAATCCCGGGGACTTGGCGATCGTTTTCTCGGGAGCCTCCGGGTGGCCGCCGTCGTTGAGCGTGACCTTGTAGCCGTTGAATCCGGCTGTGATCGTGCCCTTGGTGCCGACGAACAAGGTGTTGGCCCCTTTCTCGGGAACCGTCTTGTGTTGTTTAAACACGTCGCCCAACGATGCATGCCACCAATGCAGCGTCAATGCGCCGTGTCCCTTCTCCGCCGGGAATTCCAAACGCGTCTTCATCGACTTGGGAGTCCGCTGGGGATCGATTTGATCCGGGCTGGGCACTTCATCCAGATCGACGCGGTCGGGATATTTCAACTGCAACGCCCAAAACGGGATGTCCAGAATGTGGCAGCCCCAGTTGCCCGTTTCGCCGGTGCCGTAGTCCCACCAGAAACGCCATTTGTAAGGACAATACTCCGGCGAGTAGGGACGTTCTTGGGCGGGCCCTTGCCACAGGTCCCAGTTCAAATGGCTCGGGACGGGAGGGAACTCGGTGGGCACCGGGGGCATGCCTCGTGAGCCGCCGACCGCGCAATAGACTTCGGTGACCTCGCCGATCACGCCCGAGCGAACCGCTTCGACCGTGCGAGCCATGCCTTCGTTGGCATGTCGCTGGTTGCCGAGCTGAGTGGCGACATCCATCTTCTTGGCGATCTTCGTCAGCTCGCGTGTTTCCCACACGGTATGGGCGAGCGGCTTTTCGCAATAGACATGCTTGCCCATTAACATCGCTTGGCGAGCGGGATGAAAGTGGGTGTGGTCGGGCGTGCTGATGACGACGGCATCAATTTGCTTGTCCAGTTGATCCAGCATCATGCGGAAATCCTGGAACTTCCGAGCCTTGTCGAACTGTTCAAAACGCTTGCCCGCTTTGGATTCATCGACGTCACACATGGCGACAATGTTTTCGCCGTCGACGCCACTGACGTTTGCCGACCCGCGTCCACCGACTCCGATGCAAGCGACGTTCAATTTTTCATTCGGCGAGGCGGCACGCGCGGCCGGCGTCGAACCGAGCCAATAACCGCCGGAAAGGACCGCGGATGTTTTTAAAAAATCTCGTCGTGACTCGGAGGGGCGTTTCATGGCGAATTTCGGTAGGAAGTAGGAGGGACGCAAAAGCAACGGGCAGGAAACGTCGGTCATCATAGTCTACGACCTCTCTGGCGACCCTGCACGGCCCCGAGCGATTTCCAATGACGAGGTCGGGAAAGTTGCTCGCCGCGATTGTTTTTGCGTCTCGCGTTGCAAATCCGCAGTGCGCCCCACCGCGTTTGGATACACTTTTTATTCGGATCAGCGCGGTGAGACGCGCATCTTGCACCAAGAAATCGAGCGAGGCGGAATCGTGAATTATCTTTGTCGGCCCGTTCGGTGGAGGTGGATGTTGTGCTTGGGTTGTCTGATGCTGTCGCTTCCTGGAGCCGCCGAGGCGCAGTTCCCGTCTGCACCGCAAATGCCAAGTCCGGGCGGCGGGCGATCCTTCGGCGGACCGTCCAACTCGGGGCGTTCCTACTCGCGACCGTCCTACTCACGACCATCGACCTCGCGGCCCTCTTACTCAAGACCTTCGTACAACTCGCCCTCGTCGAATCCCAATCGGTTCAACACCCCGCGGACCGGCGTGCCGTCAAGTCGGCCGAGCTATCCCGGTGCGCCGTCGTATTCCTCGCCACGCAACTCGTTCCGGCCAGGTTCTTCGTTCGACGGTCAACGTAACATGCCGTTCGCCGCACCCGGTGGTCGTTCCGTCGGCCCGGTGTTTCGAAACCCGCTCGCGACCAACGCCAGTCGCTCTCCGGCTTTCAATCCGACCAACACCATTCGCGGCATTCGCGTTCCCACACCCTCCATGCCGGGCGCGTCCAACGCGTCGATGTACACGCCCGCCGCCGCGAATCGCATTGAAACTCAGATCCAAGCCAATCTTTCCAAGGATCGGTCGCTCGACAACATGATGTCAGCGATCAACGCCATCGACCAATACGCTCCCAACGCCGCCTTCGCGTCCAAGTACCGAAGCGAAGCACTGCAGATGGCACAGGCGAGCTTGAAACAGAATGCGTCGGTCCCCTTGCCGTGGATCGCAACGGCAAAACTGTCCGCACAAGTTGGCAACGATGCACTCTTTCGCGAAACGACCAGCGAATTCGTACAGAAATTTCCCAACAACCCCCATGCGCAGTACTTCAAGGGATTGCAGTCGTTCATGGACAAAGATTGGCAATCGGCCGAGATCGCGTTACGCAACGCCAAGGCGTTAGGACTGTCAGACGAAAGCATCGCGCAAATGTTGAAAGTCGCGATTGACAATCAGAAGTGGGTTTGGGAATACGCCGAGATCACGTTCTGGGTCATCATGGTCTGGTTGATCGGATTGGTGGCGATTTATTTGTTGGGTCTGCTGCTCAGCCGTTTCACGCTCCAAGCGATCGAGCAGAACCAACTCGATGCGAGATCGCTGGCCACTCGATTGATTCGACGGGTGTATCGCGGCGTCGTCACGGTTGCGGGGGTCTACTATTACATCTCCCTGCCGGTCATTCTGGTTTGTGCGGTCGCCCTGCCGCTGACGATCGGATACGCGGCGCTTTCCACTCCGTATTTGAATCTGATCTTGTTGGCCGTGATCTTGATCGGTGGTGTCGGCGGGGTGATCACGGCGGTCAGTGGTATTCGCACCGCGATGATTCGCATTCCGGATTCACAAGACGGGATGCAGCTTCGACAGGGTGAGTCCGAAGCGTTTTGGAGTCTTGTTCGCGACGTCGCCGAAACGATGGGGACGCGAAGCGTCGACGAGATCTGGATTTCACCCGGCACCGATTTGGCCGTGACCGAACGCGGTCGATGGTGGGACAAGTTGCGTGACAAGGGACGGCGCGTGCTGATATTCGGCGTCGCGTTGCTCGATGATTTTAATGTCGATTCGCTCCGCGCCATCTTGGCACACGAGTACACGCACTTTCGAAACCGAGACACCGCGGGCGGGGATGTCGCGCTGAAGGTTCAATTCGCGATGCATCAATTCGCCGACGCCATCAGCGAACGTGGCAAGATTCGTTGGTGGGACATCACGATCCACTTCCTCAGGACCTTCCACTACCTCTTCACGCGATTGACGCTCGGGGCGAGCCGATTACAGGAAGTCCTCGCCGATCGGGCGGCAGTGGAAGCCTACGGCAGTGCGGCATTCGTCGACGGTTTGAAGCACGTGATTCGACGTGACATTGAATTCGATCACATCGTGTCGGGCGCGATCGGCAACAAAATCAAATCGAACCTTGCCCCCTCGCATTTCTATGCACCTCGACCAGAGATCAACGCGTTCGACCAGCGTGATATCGACGCAGCCATCCGCGCAATCATGTGTCGAAAAACAACCGTCTATGATTCTCACCCGGCCCCCGTTGAGCGTGTCGCATTGGCACAGCGATGGAAATCGGCAAGCCGAACAGACTCGGGACCCGCGATCGAACTCTTTGACCAATCCGGGGTGCCGGTTCGAGACGAGATGTCGACGTTGCTTGCCGATTTCGCAGAGAAACGCGCCGAGAACGTTTTGAAGTTCAATCAGGTCATCATCGATGTGATGACGGACATGATCAAGCAAGGCGATCTCGATGCACGGCTGCGTCGCGCTCAGGTCTATTACGAAATGGCCGAGCACGAAAAGGCCCTTGCGGACATCAACACGGTGATGAAGCAAGCGGGGAACCCGCCAGAAGTGCGTTTCTTTCGAGCCGCTGTATATCAATCGGCCGGAAATCATGAGGGATCGATCGCGGACCTGCGCGAGCTGCTGAAACGCTCACGCTCCTTGCCGGCTGATTTTGCATGCTCCGTCGCCTGCACCCTCGGCCGTCAACATTGGGAACTCGGACAGCTGAAGGAGGCCGGCGACGCGATGGACCGAGCCCTCGGTTTCGACAAGGAGAGCTTTGAAGCGGTCAACTCGAGAATCGAAATCGCGGAGCAGCTCGGAGCGGATCAGACGGCGGAGATTTTGAAGCTGAAAGAACGGGCGTCCAAGCTCTGGCCGGTGGTCGAATTGAAACAGAATGACACTCCGTCGCACGACGGGGACAGCCGGCAAGAGATGTCGTCCTGGTTGGTCGCCCAAACGGTCGCCGGTCTGGCAGCGATCTTTTTTCTGCTGATCGGCGGCGGACTCTACGGGGCCAGTGGTATGGTGATCGCGGCGCTCGATCGCAGCGAGCCTGACGTTGTTCCGATCGAGAAATCCGTCGTGTCGATCGGCGGGAACGCATCGGCCGATGGGACTTCGCCGCCCGCCGTCACGTCAAACGAGGAGGGCGCGGCCAAAACCACATCGACGTTGGACTCGACTGCAAAAGCGACAACGGAAACGAAAGTGCCGGCGGCCACCCAGCCGATCGAAGAGGTATCGTTCGATCAGGTTGGCACCAACCTGCGAACCATCGCCGAAGCCGTCAAAAAGTGCATCGATCGTGGTTTTTACCAAAACACACCACTGCGCATCGACACCAAGCTTTCTTGGCGCGTGCACCTGCTGCCCCATCTCGGCGAGGAAGCGTTGTATGCGGAGTTTAAACTGGATGAACCTTGGGATTCCGAACACAACAAGAGTCTGTTGGACCGCATGCCCGCGGTCTATCGCTTTGGCACCGCTGTCGATTCGACACAGATCCGCAGTATCTGGCGACAGGGTGTCGGCGCGCAGATGCCTGATATCGGCAACGGCGTCTTCTTCGACGACGGCGGCGACCAAACCGCGGTCATCCTGTTCGCCGGGGAGGGCGCGAAGGTGCCGTGGACACGACCCGAACCCAAGCCGTTGAAAGACGACGAAGTCGCGTCCGAGTTGTTGATCTCCTCGACCACTCCGACAATGGCGGTCTTGGGAACCGGCGATGTGCTTTCGTTTCCCCAAGGGATCCATCCACTCAAATTGCAATCTCTGATTTCGATCTCCGGCAACGAGCACGTGTCGGAGAAATGGTTCGCCGCTGACAAGGCAGCCGACCGGCCACCCAACGGATACAAGTTCGGCGCGGTGCGGAGTGATGTCGTGCGGGAATCGGACAAGCCCACCAAGCCCATGATCGGACGGTTTGCATGGATCGGATCCAAGTTGCGAGATCTAAAGTTGCCCCAAGAAAGTCAGCTGTCGTGGCGCGTTCACTTATTGCCCCTCATCGGCTATCAGTCTCTCTATCGCGAATTCAATCTCGATGAACCTTGGGACAGCACTCACAACTACGCGTTGATCAAGCAAATTCCGGAGGTATACACACTCGGTTCGCGACCCGGACGAACCCGGATCCGGGCGATCGAACCGGTGATTGGAGCGTTGGATTCCGATGCTCCGTCTTTGGAGAACAAGCTCGCGATCATTTTCGCTCCGCAACATCAAGAAGTCACTTGGACGCGTCCCAAACCCTTGCCCACGTTGCTTCGGATGCCTAAGGTCCGCGGCATGTTGGTCAACGGGCAAACGGTGTCGTTTAGCATGCCATCGCCAGTGGTGGCGGAGTGTAAATCGTTGGTTGACCCCGCGGTTGAGAATCAGTGGGACGTGAAGATTTGGACCGAGTCTGATCTCGTCGCGCGGAACCGACGGGCACCACGCTACGATCGACCTGCGATCGTTCGCGGCGCCATCCCACTTCCCAATCCGGTCCCCGCAGTACCGGCGGCGGGAGCGAACAAGAAACCTTACTACACGATCGTAGCGGAGTCCTCCCTCGCGAAAATCAGTCAGGCGTTGCAGCAATACATGAGCAACTACCGCACTTTCCCCAAGGTGCAATCTTCCACCAGCGGCACGACATTAAACCTGAGCTGGCGCGTGGAGTTGTTACCGTTCTTGGGCCATCAATCGCTCTACGATCGCTTTGATCACGACCAACCCTGGGACAGTGAAACGAACCTCCCGCTACTCAAGGAAATGCCTGAGGTTTATCGCACCAAGTCCGGCGAAGAATCCCTGACCCAGATTTGTCTGTTCATCGGCCGCGGGATGTGTTTGTCCAATGAACGCATCCGTGACTCTCTGGTCAGCAAGGACATGCCGATGACCGACAACCGCGCCTCGACCATTTTGGGTGGAATGGTTGGACCGGACAAAGCCGTGCCCTGGACCAAGCCCGTCGACATCGAGGTTGATCCGACGAATCTGGTTCAGTCGCTCTCAGCGGAGGGGAAAAGTGTCGGACTGATCACCGGTACCGGATGTCAGATCCTTCCCCGTTCCTTATCGCCCCAGATCTTTCACGCGCTGGCGACCAGCACCGCAGGCGAATTGGTCGACGCCGCGACGCTGATGCGATACAGCGCCCATGTGAACGGATACCCGTATGTCGGCGAGGATCAGGGAAGGCTTTTTGAGGCCTATGGAATGCGGGCCGTCTTATCTTGCCTGCTGCAAACGTATCAGCGAAATCCGGAATTATTGAACGATCGAAATCTAAGCTGGCGGGTCCACATCTTGGGATCGCTCGATTACCGGGACTTGTACGAGCAATTTCGCTTGGACCAGCCCTGGGACAGCCCGCACAATCTAAAGTTGATCCCTTACATGCCTGACATCTTCCGGGATTTCGATGCAAGTAGCGACAGCACCACCACACGTCTGATGACGATTCGCGGCTTGGGCACGATCAACCATCCGTATCTACCAAGCACGCCTTATCAATCGATCTCCGACGGTCCCGAAAACACCCTGCTGATGCTGCAGGCGCCCGAAGGCCGCGAAGTCACCTGGACCAAACCCGATGACTTTCCGTTTCTGATCGAAGAACCTAGAAAGGGACTGGAAAACATTCCGATTGCCAGGGGGCTGACGGTGGGCTTCGCCAATGGCCAAGTCAATTTCTTGCGTTCAACCATCGAGCCGGAAGCCTTCAAGTCGCTCGTCACCCCACGCGGCGGAGAACGCGTCTTCGTGGCGGAACAGGTAATGCGGTGAGAACGCGCGTCTGGGACTTCAACCTCCTGGCAGGCATGGATACCCATACATCCAAAGTCACCCTCCCTGGCAGGGAGGGTCGAGCGAAGCGAGGGGCATAGGCATCAAGTTAAGGAATATTCGAGCAAGTTGGGATCGCGGAGCAATTCCGCAGTTCCCGGCTTTTTCCGCCTTTTTGTTCGCTTGCAGATCGGTAGGACTCGGTTTCGGATTTTTGCGAGATATTCGCAAAGTCTTGAATGCGATACGAGGCAACTGGCCAATTCATCCATCCAATTTGCAAGCCGCTTAGCTATCTTTGCGAAGCTTAGCGATGAATTCTCGAACCAGCCCGCCAGTATGACCAACCACTGCTGGAGAAGTGCACCACAGAGGCGGACCCAAAACCGGGCCATCGAAATGGTGTCCGTGCGCCCATCCATCAGATCGATCTGGCAGTACGTTTTCCATCGCTTGAAGAGCAATTCAATTTGCCAGCGGCTGCGGTACAAAACGATCGCCTCTTGGACGCTCAATTGCTCTACTGCAAGATTGGTGGCTAAAAAGTTCCAGTCGCAAGCCGCCAAGCGGTCCTGACTCGGTGTACGGCCCTTCTTTTTCGCCCGTTTGCGAACTTCCCTGCGACGTTTCGCGGCGATTGCCTTGGGGATTCGCCATGCGATCAATCGGCAGTCCAGCGGAGTGCCTTGGCCGACTGTGACGTCGCAGTCGATCAGTGAGTCATTTTGTCGGCTCAGCCAAGCAACTAGCCCTTCGGAGTGATCGTCCACCTTGATTTTCACGTTGTAAAGCAATCGCGTCAGGAAAAAGGCTCCCCACGCTGCATAACACGAAAGGACGGCGGATGAGAAATAGCCGAGGTCAGCGATTCGAAGTGAGCCTTTCTGGAGTGGCACGACTTGACGGTTTGTTGCCTGATCGGGCGACTTCCCTGGTTCGAGTTGAATGCACTGCAACTCCCCATTGGCCAGGTCAAGTTCGGTTTGAAGCTTCACTGCAGCGGTATTGTGCTCCCCTACACCGCCACAACCTGCAAATTCTGCTGCCAAACTCGGCGGCAAGCTGATCACCGAACTGTCGATCAGCTTGACCGACGTAAATCGTTCCAAAAGCGGGGCGAGCTTCGACTCGGAGTGCATGACCTGCATACTCATCTTGGCAAACAGCGAACGAAAGAAGGCGACCAATTGATCGCTATATCGTTGCTCAACGGCCTGGGGAGAAATCGTCAGCCCCACAGAAGCAGCCATGCTGGCAATGTCCTCCTCGTTGGCGGTCGGTTTGGCTAGCATGGCCAAAATGAACGACTTCGCGAGCGTTGAGGCATCAAACTTTCGTCGTCGTTTGATGACCTTGGATTCGGCGGCAGATTGCTCGGCAAGTTCTCCGAAACTGGTCTGTAACAAAGTGGCCAATCGATCTATGGTCTTCACGGCGGAAACTCCTTCTTCCGAGGTTGTGGTGATAACTACCTCATGAAGGTTTTTCCGCTTTTTTTCTACCTCAATTCCTTAACTTGGTGCGTATGGGGTCGAGCGAAGCGAGGGGAGGGTCGTTGGTCACTGCTGAGCGGATGGTTTCGGCCAACGGTCGTTTACATCCATCGCCTTAGGCATCGCTCAAGGTCCGCTCTTGGCATGGATTTTCTCTACGGCCGACGCAGCAAGATTAAATCGGCCGCCAGCGTCACGTTCATCGCCATCAATGATTCCGCACGCGTTTGTTGGGAGCGTCGCACGGCGCGGTAGGTCATCGCCAATGCATCAGCGATCGCATCGGGGGCCAGTTCGACACGTTGTCGCCAGTTCTGGTGTTCCACAAACTGCAAACCGGCTGCGGAGAGTTCATCGGCGACCGCTCCCCACCGGCTGCGTCGATGCCCCTCTTGTTGAACACTTTCACGAAGCTCGATCAAATCCTCTTCGCCGGGCACGGCAATGATGCAGTTTCCGTCGGAAACCAGCACACGCGAAATCTCTTCGGCCGGTCGGCGTCCGAACAACGAAATCACTTGGTCGACGCTGCCGTCCGCGGCCGGCAGCGTGCGGTCCGCGTTGGCCAACACCCAAGTCGCCTCGGGCCAACCCCGTGCGGCGAGTTTGATCGCGCGTTTGGACAAGTCGATGCCACAGTAGCCGTTCGGATTATCTGAAAACAGTGCCGGCCCAAACGAACCTTCGCCACAACCCAGGTCCAGTGTCCTGATCGATCGCGAATCCTCTCCGTCGATCGGCGACTTGATCCAAGGCCGCAGTGTTTCGACCAGCCCGGTCGCGAGCCCACGCTTGAGCCAACGATGCCGGGCCAGGACGGCGTCGTCGCAGTCGCCGGGTTTAAGCGACTTGCGGTCTTGCGGTTGCAGCAGACTCCAGTATCCCGCCTTGGCGCGATCGAAGTGGTGACCGGACTCGCATCGCAGCGCGTTGTCACGCAGTTTCAGCAGTTGGGTACAGTTTCGGACGGTGCAGCGTAGTTCAAACATCGTGCAAACTACTTCAGCAACGTGTCGGCGAAGTCCAGGAAAAAGTCCCAGTCCAGTTCACCAAGTCCGTGTCCGCCGGCGCGGATGTGATAACCGGTCTGCCCCTTGATGCGTTGCTGACCCAGCGGCGGCATGGTCGCTGTTTCGATCGCGTCTTTTCCCAGCAGACCGAACACGGGAGCGGCGGCGACGAGCGATGCGTACTCGCCTTTCGGATCCGCCCACAGGTCTTCGTCAGCGCTGGCGACATAGACGCCTCGCGGTGCGATCAGCGCGACCACTTCGTGCTGATCGACGGGCAAGTCATTCTCACGACCGGCGTAGTCGGAAAACGGTTTGCAAAACCAGTGGGGGAAGGACGTCGTGATGCGCTCGACGGTTTCCCCGTATGCCCGTCGTGACAGCGCGGCGCCGCCACACCCCGAGTTGTTGCTGTAGGCGATCGCGAAGCGTTCGTCTTCGCACGCTGCCCACAGCGACGTTTTTCCGCCCCGCGAGTGGCCCGAGACCGCGACGCGTGAGGCATCGATCGAATCGATCGTTTGCAAATGATCGAGCACCCGACTGGCCGCCCAACCCCAAGCCGACAGACTTCGCCACGCGGTGTCTTCGGGCGGCTTTCCGTCGGCAAAGAACGAGCGGATTCCGTCGGGATAGCCGTCTTTTTTGTCGGGGTCGACATGCGAGGTGTGGAACGATGCCGTTGCATAACCACGCTCAATGAAGGTTTCCACCGGCCAAAACGGATCCGGTTTCTCGACAGCGGTCGCCAGCGGAACAAAGTAGCGGTTGTTGATGTGGATCACCGCCGGGGTCGGCCCCGACGCGTTGTTGGGCACAAAGACGACGAACGGAAATGAAAACGTACGATCGTCGATTTCGAAGATCGCTTTTATTTCGCGGCCGGTCGCGGCACCGTCGAACGCTCGCGTGGTTTCTGCCGTCTGCTCAAACCGCAACGAGTACTCGGTGTCGGGGCGACGTCCATAAACCTGCTCGCGAAACAACTCCAGTAGCTCGCCGCGACGACGTTCGTTCCATTCCTTCGGCGAACGGATCAGGTCGCCCCCGCGAGTCACCAGCGGATTGGGCAACGTGTAGGTTGGGACTTTTGATTCGACGTAGTTAAACTCGCGACGCTGCTTGGTCAGCTTCTCGACCAGGTCGGGATTGGCTTGCCAGGCGGATGTCGCCTCTTGACTGATGGAGGGACGTGCCGTGAACGTCATCGCGGCGAGCAGCATCGCGCTGGTGAGAAGGAAGGAATGTCGTTGCATGATAGGGGTGGTTGATGCGGTGGGAGTGGTTGATGCGGTGGGGGTGTCGGTTCTTCAACTCGTTCCGAGGCTCTACCTTGGAACGCAAGGCCGCTGCGGCCATTCGCCGTCGGCGGCCGGGAACAAGGATAGGGTGGGGTAAGCATCTTGCTTGCCACCCACGCCGGCTCTGCCGGTCGGCCCGTATAGCGGCCAGGAAGGCGGGAGCCTCCACGACATTGTGTTCCCAGGCCGCGAACACGTAGCGATCACTTGGACGAGAAACAAAGCAGATGCTTCTCACCGCGGATGAAAATGCGGTCTTCGATCGGAACGGGCGATCCGATCACGGACTCTTTCAGATCGTTTTCGGACAGCAATCGGAATTCGCCGTCGGCCACATCGGCGACGTAGACGACGCCGTCTTCACGCGCCGCGTATAGTTTACCGGCGGCGATCGTCGGTGACGCATAGTACGAGTTCCTGTTTTTGGGAAACGCGTCACTCCAGATCGTTTTGCCGGTCGCCGGATCGATGCATTCGACTTCACCGCGGTCACGGACCAGGTAGACGTGTCCGTTGTAAGCAGCGGGCGAGGGGACGAAGGTCGAGATGTCATCGCGAAACCAAACGTGATTCGTCTCGGTGACGTCGCCGCTTCCGTCCATGCGGATGCCGTACAGTCGCGGTGCCCCCTTGTCGTTACGGCCAAAGGCGACGACCGCCATGTCATCGACCAGGACCGGCGAGGCAACGACGGGCCAAGTTGATTGGAGTCGGGATTGAAATTCCCGCATGTCCACATCACGCGTCCATCTTGAGCGTCGTGGATCGTCAAGTGTTGTGCGCCCCAGACCAGTAGCGACTCCTTTCCCTGATGATCGATCACCAGTGGTGTGGAGTAGCCGTGGTCGCATTCACGCGGCGTTTGATAGTTCCTCGCTTCCTTCCATGCGATGTCGCCGGTTTGTTTGTCGAATGCTGCTAGCCATGATTCACCGTTGTGCATCCGCGCAAACACAACATGTCGCTTCGTCAAAACGGGCGACGTCCCGTGGTCCCAATACAGAGTGTCTTTGCCGAAACGATCGACCAGGTTCGTTTGCCATCGTACTGTGCCGTCGCGTTCCACCGCGGCCAACGTCCCGCTTTTGAAGTACACGAAGATCGCATCACCGTCGCTGACGGGGGACGCGTTGCTGCCTGAGCCGTTGCGATGTTTCCCTTTGACTTCGGGGCCGAATTTCGTCAGCCACTTTTCCTTGCCGGACCAATCGACGGCCACCAATGCATCGACACCGTCACTCGGCGCGGTGACGTACAGGGTCTGGTCGACGACGATCGGAGTGGAACATCCCTTGCCGGGAAGCGCTGTTTTCCAACGCAGGGTCTGGTCGTTCAGTTCCGACGGATAGTTTCCCGTCGCCACACTGCCCAAGTCCGCCGATCCGCGCCATTGCGGCCAGTCGGCGTGGACGCTGGGCTGGACGAGTGCGAACCCCAGCAAAAACGTTGACAGGATGAAGCCGTATTTCGTCATCATTGGTTTCTCAGTTGAAGATGAATTGCCGATCGTTCTGCTTCCGGATTAAACGACATCAGGTACCGTGAACGCACCGCGCGCCGGTCGCGTCAATAAACGGTCCGCTTGGGGATCGTCTTTAAAGGTTTCTTTTTCCGGATCAAAGTGCAGCGTTCGATCGACGCGGTAAGCGATATTGGCCAAGTGACACAGCGCGGCAGAATGATGTCCCTGTTCGATCTCCGCCGAGAGGAATTCTGGGTTTCGCGCACGGACCGCAAGCGCCCAATTGCGGAAATGCGGCAGGTTGGAAATCGGACTGCCCTCTTCAAAAGCGCTCGGCCCCGGTTCGCGATTGCGTCCCAGGAACGTGTAGTAGCTCGAGTAGTCGGGGATGATCATCGTGCCTTCGGTGCCCAAAAAGATTGTTCCGACGGGAAAGTCTTTTTGGACGAAGGGATACTTATCGCGAAAGCCCGCTTCGGCGTTGGTGTACCAATCGCGGACCGCAAACTCGATCATCCTGCCGTCGGCCCATTTCAGCGATGTGGACAAGACACCCGGCGTTTCGGCGCTGCTCTGATGGACTTTTTCTTGCATGTAATTGGAACCCACCGATGAGACCTGCACCGGGTGCGTGTCCAGTTTCAGGCCCCAACGCAGGATGTCCATTTGATGGACGCCCTGGTTGCCGATTTCTCCATTGCCGTAGTCCCAGATCCAGTGCCAACGACGATGTTGAAAGTTACTGAATTCGTGCACGGGGGCCGGTCCACACCATGCGTTCCAGTCGAGTCCCTCGGGCACCGGTCGCGGTGCATGCTTGCCCAGGTCGCCGCGGATCTTGTAGGCGATGCCGCGGGCAAAGTAGACGTCGCCGATCACGCCTTGATGCAGTTTGTCGATGCCTTCGACGATGTTCGGTGACGATCGGCATTGCGTTCCGTGCTGGACGATCCGGTTGTACTTGCGCGCCGCTTGGACCATCTTGCGGCCTTCGGAGATGTTGTGCGACCCGGGCTTTTCGACATACACGTCTTTGCCCGCTTGGCAGCCCCAGATCACGTTCAGCGAATGCCAGTGGTTGGGTGTGGCGAAGGTGACTGCGTCGATGGACGGGTCATCCAAGACACGTCGCATGTCGTCGTAGGTTTGGATCTTGTGACCGCTGCGCTCGGTCCAAACCGTTTCGGCGGATTTCAGTTTGGCTTCGTCGCAATCACAAATGCCTGCCAGGGAGACGCCGGAGGTCGATTCTTTTTCCAGTTCGACCAGGCTTTCCGCGTGGGCTTTGGCGCGTCCCCCCATGCCCACGATCGCGACTCGGATTTTGTCGTTCAAGTTTTGTCCGCGAACGATGGCCGGGGCGGCGAAGACCGCAGCAGTACCGGCCGCGGCGGCTTGGATGGATTGGCGACGCGTGATCGGCTGAGTCTTTTTGTTCATGTTCGTCTCGTTGGATCGATGATGGAGGGCGTCTCGACGTGCGATGACCCCCGCTGGTGTCACCTGGAAATTGTAACACGAAACGGGTGGTCTTTTGCGAAAGACCGGAGGGCTGGCGCCTCATGCCACTTACTTGAGTTAGCGGAACGGCGCGAGCCGTCCGGTTTCACCTTGAAAGACCGGAGGGCTCGCGCCCTACCGCTCACCAGAAACACCCCGATCGGTGTCAATGTAAAGGGCACTGGGGCGTTACGGCCTGTCGATTTAGTGAGCCGACGGCGCTAGCCGCGGGCTTAGTGAAGACGACGTTGCCCTTGGAGGCCCGTGGCTAGCGCCATCGGCTCACCATTGTTTCGGTCGCGATTAAATCAACAGGCCGGTGAGCCACCGGCAGACACTCTGTCGGCCCGTTGGGCCTTGTGGATACGTCTGGGCAAACGTCGCTACTTCACACTCAGCTTGCGGCGATAGACGGTCGAGCCGTTGGTCACGTACAGCGTGTCATGATGCGCCCCGGCCAGTGTGCAACTGGTCAGCGGCTTGGTCGGATCGGGTGTGGGCAGCACGCCACAGGGACGCCCGGTCGGATCGAAGATTTGCACGCCGACTGAGCTGGTCACGTAGTAACGCCCTGCCTTGTCTACGGCCATGCCATCGCCCCGCGACGCGGTCAGGTACGGCGGCGGTTCGTTGAATTTAAATTCACCCTTGGCGTCGATCGCCAGCCGCATCGGCATGGTCGGCATTTTGGCGTCCAGGCTGCCGTCGGGATGGACCCTGAACGTCCAAGTGCTCTCGCCGCCGGAATCGGAAACGGCCAGCGTGCCCCCGTCGTTGGACAGCGCGATTCCGTTGGGACGCGTGATTCCGCTGTCGACCGCCGTCGTTTCGCCGGTCTTCAAGTTGATCCGCGTGACTTGTTTGGCCCGAGTCTCGGTGATGAACGCAAATCCATTCGCGGAGACGGCCAAGTCGTTCGGCTTGACACCGCTCGCGACCACGTTGACCACACCCGAAACCGGGTCAATCGAAATCACTCGATCCATCGCACCCTGGCATCCGTACAGCAGTCCGTCGGGACCGAACATCAACCCGCTGACCGATTCCTTGGCGATCACCGTTTGTTTTCCGTCATCGGCACTGACGCGGTAGACCGCCGGCGCCTTCATGTCGCTGTAGAAAAAATTGCCTTCGGCGTCGCTGCACGGTGCGTCGGCGAACCCGAGGTCCGTGGCGACGACTTCCCAGGACTGCCCCGGGATCAACAGGTTCAGCAGCGTCAAATCGCCGCGCAAGTCTCCGCTGGTGTCTAGCACCGGCTGGTGTGTCTCGTTTCGCCAAAGCCATTTCATCGCATCGGGAAAACGCACGCTGCCGAAATCGGCGTTGTGCGCGTAGCCTTCGGACCAATCAAAACGGGTGTCGTAACCCATGTACTTGAGCGCCGATGCCATGCGCTGGTTTGCCCAGGGCCAGCTTCCGAACGCGTTGTCGACGTCACCGCTGGTGTCGGACATGTAAACGCGGATCGGTTTGGGTTCCGTTTTGCGGACCAGTGCGGGATAGACGTTGCCGCCGCGCAAGTTCGTGAAACTGCCGACGTTTGAATAAACCTTGCCAAACTGGTCGGGACGCTCCCAGGCGGCGGTGAAGGCGCAGATGGCGCCGGAACTGGACCCGCCGATCGCCCGCATCGCAGGATCGGAAGAAAGGTTGTAGCGCTGCTGGACCGCGGGAAGGATTTCTTCTGACAAGAATCGCGTGTATCGATCACCCAGGCTGTCGTATTCAAAGCTGCGGTTGGATGACTTTTTGCCTTGGCGAGGCTTTGACTTGTGGTGTCCCGGATTGATGAACACGGCGATGGTCGGAGGTATTTCGCCGCGTGCGATCAAGTTGTCAAAGACGATCGGGATCCGCCAGCGTCCCTTGATGTCACGCATTCGCTCACCGTCCTGAAACACCATCAGCGCGGCAGGCGTGTCCGCCTTGTATTGTGCCGGCACGTAGATCGCCCAATCACGGATCGTGCCATCAAAGATCTTCGATTCCCAGGGCTCCATCTGCTCGACGGTTCCCTTGGGAACCGAGTCGTCGGCGATTGCATCGGGATGCGGTTGCCACTCGGGATTGGTTTCCGTGGACGGGATCACGGTCGATTCGGAATCATCAGACCACAGCCAACGCAGTGCGTCCGGAAAGACTTCGCCGCCCCATTTTCCGCTGTGTCCGCCTTCGGTCATCACCAGCTTGTAATGATAACCGGCGTACTGCAGCGCGGCCGCCATGTCGCGATTTCCCAGTGGCCAATTTCCGTGCAGATTGTTTAAGTCGTCCTTGCCTTCTTGCAGGTACACCTTGATCGGTTTGGGAGCGGCTTTCGTTTTGCGAATCAATCCGGGATAAGCCCAACCGCCGCGGATGTTGGTGAAACTGCCGATGTGACTGAGCACTTTGCCGAACTGATCCGGTTTTTCCCAGGCGACGGTGAACGCGCAGATGCCACCGGACGAGATCCCGCACACCGCGCGGCGTTTGGCGTCGTCAGAAACGTTGAGTCCTTTCAACGCAAGGGGCAGAAATTCATCGACCAGGAACGTTGCATAGCGGTCACCGAGTGAATCGTATTCGAATGAACGGTTGCTGCGGTCTTTCGCGCCGGGTTTGGACGCCGGAATCGTGCCGGGGTTCACGAAGACGGCGATCGTGACCGGCATCGCGCCTTGATGGATCAGATTGTCAAACACTACGGGAACACGAAACGCGCCGTCGGCCTTGGCGTAGTTCTTACCGTCCATGAACACCATCAAGTTTGCCGGCTCATTCGCGTTGTACTGTGCCGGAACGTAGACGCTGTACTGGCGCGTCGTACCGGGGAACACGCGACTGTCGGCGAAGACGCCTTCGCTGAGTTTCCCTTGGGGAACATCCGGTTGGACCTGGCGATCGGACGCATTGGGTGGAGAGTCGTCCGCGGCACACAGGGGGGGCATCGCCAGCAAGGCGACGAGGGCGAGCAAGGCTTGGGGTTTCATGATGTCTCAGGAGGGCGGCGAAATGGGGAGAGATGGTGCGGGAGGCTGCACATCATCGTTTGCCGCTGACCGGTAAGCAAGTGCCGCGGGGAGGTAGGTGGAAGGCCCGGGATCAAAAGACGGGGTGGTCAAAAAATGGGGTGGTCAAAAAATGGGAGGCGGGTGCACGAGGCTTTGCGCATCCTGTCCCACCAGCTGCCTTCATTTTTTGACCAGTCAATGTTTTGACCCTCTCTCTCCGCGCCCCAACGATCACTCAACCCGTCACCGCTCCAGGGGCCTCATTTCAAAATGACTGGCGGTGGCCCAACGCCCCGAGTCCACCTCGCCTTGATAGAACTGAAGGCTGACTTGTGGCGGTGTGGAGGCGTCTTCCGGCAGGGCGGCCGTGCCGACGGCATTCCATTCATGCTCACCGGGTTTGCGATAAAAACCGCTCAGCTCCGGTCCGTCGATGACCAATCGCAGTTGGACGGTTTCACCGGGATAGGGAATGATTGCGATGGTGCGCGTGCGATCCTTTTCTTCGCGTCCCATCACGATGTTGGTGATGCCGTGCTCAATTTCCAACCCGATCTTGACCATCGTCGAATCGCTGTAGTACCAGACCAGATTCGTTTGTTCCCAGCGTTTCTTCGGATGCTGCTCCAGTTGCACACGGACGTCGACGGAGTCCTGCCAGGCCCGGGGCACCGGATGAAGCAGCACGTTCTTCGCGTCGTTGGCTTTACCCCACATGTTGCCTGGTTCGACCAGGACTTGCAGGCCTGAATCGGACAGCTTCCATCCGTCTTTGTTTTCCCGCAACCATCGCCACTGTTTCCGCATCGAACCTTGAAACGTATCGACGATCAGTTGAGCTTCCGCCCGAGCCTCCACAGCCTCGCGTTTGGCGTTTTCGCCTTCTTGGCCGACGACAACCAGCGCCGACGCGTTCACCAGGACCGCGATCAGACAGAATCTTCTGAGGAGAGTGCGTTTCATGTTGCTTGATGTCTGTGGTGGCTCGTTGATTCAGACGCGTCGCCGCATCTTTGCCCCTGTCTACTTGCGTCGCATCGCGATGACCGAAAACTTGGGCAGGTTCAGGTAGAGTTTACCATCAGCTTGCACCGTCGGTTCGTAGAACGCGTTTCCCGCACCGTCCCACCCGCCGAATCGGGAATCTTGAGTGCACAAGGCCTGCGTCCATTGACCGTCCGTTCCCGCGGCCACTCCGTAACTGTGGTTGGTGAAGTTGGTCGGGCCGAAATTGATCACCACCAGGACACCAACCCCAACGGGATTGCACGGGATCCGCGTTTGTGGAAAAGAATGACGAGGTAGGGTAACTTGCGTGGATGGACGATGATCATCACCTCCCGACGCCGCACAACAACTTCTTTCAGTTCGCACTGTCGAACTTGACGGCCGCGACCGGCAACTGCAGGCGGAATTGTTTTCGATCCTGCAGATTTTGAGAAGTGTTGGCGATGGTTTTTCGATCCGGCAATGGCTTGACGCAATTCAGGTGTACGCGATGTCTGCAAACAACGATCTAACTTCCGAAGAGTTGAAGCAAACACTCGCAAGCGTGTTTCCGACACAATTCTATCCGGGGTCGATCGCCGATCGTCTCTTGGAAGAAGGTCGCGAGGAAGGCCGTGAAGAAGGCATTGAGAAGGGAAAGCTAACCGGTAAGATCCAGGTGCTACAGGAATTCCTCGGGGATCCCATTTCGACGGATGCGGAACTGATCTCTTTGGGGCGAGGCGCGTTGGATGCAAAACTTCAGGCCCTGCAAGCACATGTTCGTAACCACGATACGTAGTATGGCTCTCCAAACGGATTGCGCAGCGAAACGCTTTTCTTTTGCATTGTGAAGCATGTTGCCGCTGTGCTTAGCAGAGCCTTTAGCAGTTTAGCGCAAGCTCAATGCCACTTACTTTGGCGACAAATGCTTCACACGTTACCCTCCTCGGTCTCATTCACGCAACGTTCGCAGCGTACCGAAAAGCCCGAAGGGACGCGAGCAGACTGTGGGTGGAAATAATCGCGACCGATGTCGCTGCGAACGGACCTTCGTTTTCCAGTAGCCCAGAGATCGCCAGTCCGAGTTTGTTGGCGTCTGAATCCTTTATGATAGCCGACCCTTGATTCCGTTTCTGGCTCGCAAGAAGGTCACGCATCATGCTCCGTTCTCTCTCTCTTCGTTTTGCCGCGTGTTGTTTGGCGCTGATGGCAGCGTCGGCCGGCGCCGAGCGGCCGAATGTGTTGTTCATCGCGATCGACGACTTGAGGGTCCAGCTGGGGTGCTACGGGGATGCGGCGGTGAAGTCGCCGAACATCGATCGGCTCGCATCCGGCGGCATGGTTTTCGAACATGCCTACTGCCAGCAAACCGTCTGCAATCCCTCCCGGGCATCGCTGCTGACGGGCATGCGGCCCGATACGCTGCGGGTTTGGGATTTGCCGACACACTTCCGTCAGAACGTGCCCGATGCCGTCACGCTTCCACAATGGTTCAAATCCAACGGCTATCACACACAATGTGTCGGAAAGATTTTCCATAACTGGCGGCAAGACGATTGGAAAGGCGATCCCCGATCCTGGAGCGTGCCGTCGGTGCTGCACTACAACAGCCACTCCAACGACAAGCCGATCGTCGACGGAGCGGTGCCGCCGAATCTCGCTTCGGGAAAAAATGGCATCGAATGCCGCGAGGTTCCCGATGACGCCTACTTCGACGGGCGGGTCGCGGAAACGGCCGTCGAATCCTTGCGGAAACTCAATCGGCGTGACGATCCGTTCTTCCTGGCCGTCGGATTTTGGAAGCCACACACGCCCTTCAACGCTCCCAAAAAATACTGGGACCTTTATGATCGAAACAAGGTTCCAATTCCGAGCGACGTACAACCACCCCAAGACGTTCCCGACATCGCATTGACGAGCGCCCGATTCAACGCGGGCGCGGAGTCGGAAGAGTTGCGGGAAATGCATCACGGGCACCTCGCCGCGATCAGTTACTTGGATGCGCAGATCGGCCGCGTGCTGGATGAATTGGATGCACTGCAACTGCGAGACAACACGATCATCGTGTTGTGGTCCGATCACGGGTTGCATCTGGGTGAACACGGTCTGACACGGAAAACAACGGCGTTTGAACTCGATGCCCGCGTCCCGCTGATCATCGACGCCCCCAAACACGAAGCGGCCGGCCGCACGGACGCCCTGGTGGAATTGCTGGATCTCTATCCGACGCTGACGGAACTTTGTGCCTTGCAAACACCGGACGACGTCGAAGGTGTCTCCTTGGTGCCGTTGCTGGACGATCCCTCGGCGAGTGTCCACGAAGTGGCTCTCACCCAAACACCGCGTCCCAATTACCTGCGCGGCAAACTGCCCGAAGTGATGGGGTATTCGATTCGCGCCAAACCCTTTCGCTACACCGAGTGGCGGGACTTCAAAACCGAACAAGTCCTCGCCCGCGAACTATACGATCACCGCAATGACTCGCACGAGACCGTGAACGTGGTGGACCATGACGAGTATCAAAACGCCGTCGCTGACCTGGCAAAGAAGCTTGCCGAAAAACTGGCCGCCCAGTCTGCCGTTGCCGCTTCTGGAACCGATGCTCGTCCGCACCCTGTGAAGAATCCGGGCAGCCCACGGATGCTGGATCTGAAAACCACCGGCCCCGATGCGTCGCGAATCAATTTCAACGATCTTACCCCGGTTCCGTCAAAACACGCCATCATCAGTGACGTCCGAGACCGCGCAGGAACCTGGGTTCATCAGCACGCTTATCTCGCTCATTTCGAAGGCAAGTACTGGGCGATGTGGAGTGACGGTCCGGGCGTACCGAGGCCGGGCCTGACGCCCGAGCAACTGCGCAATGTGGTACCGGGTCACGATCGACCGGACACCCGCGTGTCCTATGCGACCAGCGATGACGGGTTGCGTTGGAGTCAGCCGGCGGATCTGTCCGGGCCGCCGCGGACACCCGGGTTTGGTTGGATCGCACGTGGGCTGTGGGTCCGTGATGGCGAGCTGCTGGCGTTGGCGAGCCACTTCAACGCGCCGGCATATCCCGGCAAGGGACTCAGTCTGGAAGCATTTCGCTGGGACGCGGGCGAGCAAACGTGGAGAGCCCACGGCACAGTGATGGACGACACGCTCAATAATTTCCCGCCCAAGCGATTGCCGCAAGGCGAATTCATGATGACGCGTCGCGACCATTGCCAGCAGGTCTCGGTGATGATCGGCGGAGACACTGCCTTCGACGACTGGAAGATCCGTCCGCTGGCCAGCTACGACGCCAGCGGTCGCCCGGAAGAACCCTACTGGTACGTGCTTCCCGACGGCCGGAACCTTGTCGGCCTGATTCGCGACAACGGCCGTTCGGGACGATTGCTGCGAACCTTTTCCAGCGACAACGGCCGGACGTGGAGCCCGATCGTGAAGACAGATTTCCCTGACGCGACGAGTAAGTTTTTTGTGCTGCGAACCTCGCGGGGCTACTATGTGCTGGTGTCCAACGCCAACCCGCGTCGACGCGACCCATTGACCTTGGCCGTCAGCTCGGACGGGCTGGCCTTCACCCACCTGTTTCAGCTCGTCGGCGGTCGACACGTCGATTACCCACACATCATTGAACACGACGAACACCTGTTGATCGCGTTTTCCGGCGCGAAGCAAACGATGGAAGTTTTAAACGTATCACTCGACGATCTCGACGCGCTCCTTCGATCGAATCAATCCGCCAGCTCGCATTGACAATCCACTCTGTTCGTTGTCATCACCTCGCATATCCGTCCCCCTGCACGAGTCCTGCCATGTCGTCACGTTGTTGCCTCCCGCTCGTCTGTCTCTTGATCGGCCTGGCCGCCAGTGTCCGCGCGGCCGAACGACCGCCGAACATTGTCTACATCATGTCTGACGAGCTGGCGTACTACGAACTCTCGCACATGGGAAATGGTCGTTTGCGGACGCCGAACATCGACCAGATGGCGCGTGAAGGGATTCGGTTCACCCAGGCCCTGGCGGCGGCACCGGTTTGTGGTCCGCTGCGCGCTTGCATGATGACCGGGAAGCACATGGGGCATTGTTCGGTTCGCGACAACCCCGGCGGCACGCCGCTGCGCGCCGGCGAGCCGACGATCGCCAGCATGCTGAAGCAACGTGGATATGCGACCGGCGGATTTGGCAAATGGGGCGCCGGCGGACGCGGATCAACCGGCGTGCCGGAACAGCATGGCTTCGACGACTTCTTCGGATACTACGACCAAGTTCATGCGCACTCGTTCTATCCGCCCTATCTGGTGCGAAACAGCCAGGAGGTACCGCTGCCGGGCAACGATGGGGGGCGCGAAGGAGAAACGTACTCGCACTACGAGATCATGAAGCGGGGCAAAGCGTTCATCCGCGAGAACAAGGATCGACCGTTCTTTTGTTATTTCCCAGTCACTCCGCCGCACGGAATGTACGACATCCCGGCCGATGATCCCGCAGTGGCCGCTTACAAGGACGATGCGTGGTTCAACGATCCGAACGTTTCACAAGAGGCCAAGAACTATGCGGCAATGGTCACGATGATCGACAACGACCTGCGATCGGTGCTGGACCTGCTGCGCGAATTGAATCTCGAAGACAACACGATCGTTTTCTTCACCGGTGACAACGGCGGCCAGGATCGGTTTCGCGACAACGAACATCCGCGCGGTTACTTCGGCCCGAACAAGAATCCCGTGACCGGAGTCGAATTCCGCGGCGGCAAGGGGAATCTTTACGAGGGAGGGCTGAGGATTCCGTATCTGGTGCGCTGGCCGGGCAAGATCAAGGCCGGTCAAGTCAGCGATTTGGTTTTCAGCCAAGTCGACGTGTTCCCGACGCTCGCTGAACTGACCGGCGCCGAAGCCCCCGGGGATCTGGATGGCATGTCGATTCTGACCGAATTAATCGGCGCCGAAGCGACCGGACACGAGCAACCGCAACACGAGTTTTTGTATTGGGAGTACGGTCCACAGACGGCGGTCCGCATGGGGCAGTGGAAAGCGATCCAGCCCAAACGCGACGGTCCATGGGCCTTGTATGATCTGGACCGCGATGTCAGCGAAACGACAGACCTCGCCAAACAGCAGCCTGACGTGTTGGCCAAAATGATCGCCCACGCCGAAGCCTCTCACCAACCGGTTCAACCCGGAACGTTTGAGTCCAAAGAGTTGCACGAGCGTGATCGGCAAGCGAAATGGGGATCGAAAGGAAACCCCGTTAAGAAGAGCAGCAGCAATCGCGGCCTGAAGATCAACCGATTGGCCGTTAAGAATCTGGTGCCGGCCGACGAAATGAAACTCGTGCGATACAGCAGCGAGAACACCGGTAACGAAAAGCATGCGGCCAACGCGATCGATGGGAATCCCGAAACGATCTGGCACTCCCGTTTCGATCAAGGGGTCGCCCAACCGCCCCATGAACTAGTGATCGATTTGGGCGCGACGTACCAGATCGACGGCTTTCGCTATTTGGCCCGGCAAGACGGCGGCTGGAACGGAGCCTTTGCCAAAACCGATTTCACCATCAGTGGTGTGGCAGACTCCTTCGGAGAACCCTCCGCCGCGGCGGCGTTCGGCAAGGTAAGGACGGCTCAGAAAGCGGACTGCGAAACTCCAGTGCGTGGCCGCTATGTCCGCGTACGTGTGTTTTCCGAGGTCAACGGAAAACCCTGGGCATCCGCCGCGGAGATCGGGGTGGTCGGTCAGAAAATGCCCTAGCGCTTTGCGTCACCTTGCATTTCGGGTAGGCGGTAGTGGACGAGGCGACGAGTCCTTGCCAATCTGCCGACCGCAGAGGACTCGTCGCCTCGTCCGCTACCCGGAAATTGAGCGGAGGACTCGTCGCCTCGTCCGCTACCCGGAAATTGAGCGGAGGACTCGTCGCCTCGTCCGCTATCCGGAAATTGAGCGGAGGACTCGTCGCCTCGTCCGCTACCCGGAAATTGAGCGGAGGACTCGTCGCCTCGTCCACTACTCGGAGATTTAGCTGAAACGGAATACGAGTGCTTCAACACACCGATGACAGGGTGTCAAAAATCCGTGGGTGCGCGCTGCCATCCGTGGGCTCATCGAACGATCGATCCATTGGCGGGTTTCGCTTCCCCCACGTCAAAAATTGGCGGAGCACGAGGGGCGGGGCGCGCACTGAAGCAGAATTTCAATCAAGCTAGGTGAACCAACCGGCTTATTCCTCTTCAAACGGTCGATCACCATGCGCCATTCTTCTCTTTTCTTGGCATGCTTTCTGGTTGCGGCGCCGCTGGGCGTTGGCCACAGCCAGGACTCCACGGGTCTCGCCCAGGATTCTGTGGTGCACCCCGAGCGATGGCCCACCGCACGCAGCCCGATCGGTTTGGATGATGCGATGGAAACGCGGATCGGCCAGTTGATCCAGAAGATGACGTTGCGGCAGAAAGTGGGCCAAGTGATTCAGGCCGACATCGGATCGATCCAACCCGACGATTTGAAGACCTATCCATTGGGATCGATCCTCAACGGAGGCAATTCCGCGCCTGGGGGAAACAATCGGGCGGCTGCAAAAGATTGGCTGTCGCTTGCCGATGCGTTTTACAACGCCAGCCGCGAATGTGATTTACAGGGCGGCCCCTTCATTCCGTTGCTGTGGGGGACCGATGCGGTCCATGGGCACAACAATATCGTCGGCGCCACGTACTTTCCGCACAACATCGGCTTGGGGGCGACGCGAAACCCGGCATTGCTTCGCAAGATCGGCGAGATCACTGCCAGGGAAATTCGTGTGACGGGCCAGGAATGGACCTTCGCCCCAACGATTGCCGTGGTTCGAGACGACCGTTGGGGAAGAACGTACGAAGGTTATGCCGAGCATCCGGAAGTGACGGCAAGTTATACGGGAGAGTTGATCGAGGGGATCCAAGGCGTCGCGGGTGATCCTTCCTTTCTGCAGGGTGAGCACGTCATCGCCACCGCAAAGCACTTCGTCGGGGATGGCGGAACGACCGGCGGCAAGGACCAGGGCAACAACCAAATGTCGGAGGAAGACCTTCGCGATCTGCAAGCAGCCGGCTATCCGGTTGCGATCAATCACGGCGTTCAATGTGTGATGGCATCGTTCTCCGAGTGGCAGGGAAAACGGTTGCACGGTCACAAGGGATTGCTCACCGATGTGCTGAAAGAGCGGATGGGCTTTGACGGATTTATCGTCGGTGATTGGAACGCACACGCCCAAGTTCCCGGTTGCACCGCCACCGACGCATTGCCCGTTCTTGATGCCGGGCTGGACATGTACATGGCCGCCGACAGTTGGCGGGGGCTGTTTGAAACGATGCTTCGTCAGGCGGAGTCCGGTGACGTGGACATGGCCCGATTGGACGATGCGGTACGGAGGATTCTGCGGGTCAAATTCCGCGCCGGCTTGTTCGACGCGGGCTCCCCGTCCTCTCGACCGCTGGCCGGAAAGTTCGACGAACTCGGCAAACCCGAGCACCGAGCCGTCGCCCGACAAGCGGTACGCGAGTCGCTGGTGTTGCTCAAGAACAACGGCGGCGTGTTGCCACTGCGGTCCGATTCAACGATCGTCGTCGCCGGCGACGGTGCCGACAACATCGGCAAACAGAGCGGGGGCTGGACACTTTCATGGCAAGGCACGGGCAACTCGAACGACGATTTCCCCGGCGGCACGTCGATCTATGAAGGGATTCGTCGCCAGGTCGAGGCGGCCGGAGGTCGGACGATGCTGGTCGCCGACGACAAGTCCGTCACGGACTCCATCGCCATCAAGCCGGACGCGGCGATCGTCGTGTTTGGCGAAGACCCGTATGCGGAATTTCAAGGGGATGTTGAAACGCTTGCCTACAAGCCGGGCGATGACAAGGACTATCGACTGTTGAAATCGTATTCCGATCGAGGCGTTCCGACCGTCGCGGTGTTTCTGACCGGTCGTCCGCTGTGGGTCAATCGTGAAATCAACGCGTCGGATGCCTTTGTCGCCGCGTGGTTGCCCGGTTCCGAGGGGATCGGTGTCGCCGACGTCTTGTTGACCGATCGGCAAGGGCAGGTACAGCACGACTTCAAAGGTAAGCTTTCCTACTCTTGGCCACGCACTCCGATGCAAACGCCCCTGAATGTTGGCCAAGCCGAATATGATCCGCTGTTCCCGTATGGCTACGGTCTGACGTATTCGGACTCGACCACGCTGCCCCGACTTTCTGAACAAGCCAGCGGCGGCGAGACGGGCCTGAATCTGACCGAATACTTTGATCGGGGCCGCGCGATTCCACCGTGGCGAATCGTGTTGACCAGCGAAGCAGAGCGGATAGTCTTGACCGAGACGCGTGGCGGAACCGCAAACGATGCGATTCGCGTTGTCTCGGCCGACGAGTCCGCGCAGGAGGACATTCGCACGATCACTTGGACGGGGAAAGGGCAAGCCTCTTTTGCGTTGGCGGCGGAAAACCCCGTCGATCTCTCGGCACCCGAGTTTGCGTCGGCTTCGATCAAGATTCGGCTTCGCGTCGACACACCGCCGTCATCCGACGTGACCTTCGCTCTGGCGACGAGCGGCGGTTCCAAGTCGATCTCGCTGGGTGAACGAATCTCCGGTCAGCAGCCCGGCGTCTGGCATGAGCTTTCGATTCCCGTCGCGAACCTTGCGACCGGAGACGCGCTGAAATCCGTGACCGCTGCGATGGTGATTCAAACTTCGGGCACGTTCAAGATGAGCCTGGCGAAGGTCCAACTGGATCTTTTGTGACCAAGTAACTGCGAGTCCCTCGTGTGACGTAGATCGCTTCTTCGCTCAACCGCCGACACAGCTCGACCAGAAATTCAATCAGCCGGTCGAACTCGCTTTCTTTGTTGAACGACACTTCGAATCGTTCCAGCACGTCATGCGAGAGCTGGGCGGTTGGGTCGATCCAATATCCTTTCACCGGAGTCGGGGATTGGGTGTAGGCTCGATAGCGATGCATCAGAAACTCATGGATCGCCGAACGCGCGGTTTGAGTCCCGTGATAGAAGCGGGGATCATCCAGCTTGTGCGACGGAATGTAAAACTCCGTCATCGTTCCCAGTGCCAAGATGTGTGGCGAGTTCTTTGTGCCCATCAGCTAAATTGCTTTTGCATGGCGTCGAGGAAGGCTTGCAGTTGATCACCGGGTAATTCGTTGATGCCCGCGGCAGCTTTGCGACCACCGCCGGTCGGGAATCGGCGACACAGTTCGTCGGCACCGGTTTTGGTTGCCAGTGGGGCGCGGACGCTGACCAAATAGTCGCCCGAGGGCAAGAGGCTGGCTAATGCATGGGCGCGGTCCGGGTTCTCGCGCGCCAGTTGGTTGCTGTACACGCCGCTGACGCGCCGCGAAAACGATTCGTTCGGAAACGTGAACGCCGCGCAGCGTTTGGTTTCCAACACCGGGTCGATCGACTTGGCCCGATTCATGTCACTTTCGAAACCGTCGCTGAGAGTTTGAAAGGTGGTGTCGGACGCGATGAACTCGAACGGATCCGCATACGGCTGGATCTTGCGGTACAGCTGGTCCGGCGGGAAATACAAATCGTCCAGCGTGCTGCCGTAGCCGTTGTAGTTCAGCAGGGTGCCGAGCGTTTCGAGTTGGTCGAGTTGCGATTCGGTCAGGTTCAGCGGCTGTGCGGCACTGCGGGCGGCGTCATGCAAGTTGTCGCCGAACAATGCGGTCACCGCCCAAGGCAGAAACGCACCGTCGAGGTGACGATTGACAAGCAGGCCGGTGCAGACGTCTCCGGCGGTGTCGATTTGCACCGACAAGTTATTGGATTCGGGAATCTCGCCGGCAAAATGGTGGTCGAAATAGGCGACCGCGACGTCTTGCTCAAGCAGCTGCACCAGTTCCTCACGATTCTTGTCGAGTGAAATGTCGAGCACCGTGACGCTGTCGCCGGATCGAGCCTGGACGCGTTCGAGCAGATTGATGTCGCGTTTGACACCCGTCACCAGCGTGCTCTCTCGCGGCCGGGCCAAGCGAAGTTGGTGCAACGCACAAATGCCGTCTGCATCACCGTTAAACACGTCAAAGTGGGCCACGTCAAACTCCTGAATCGAAAGGGAAACGTGGAATGTAGCGTGACGGTGATGATCCGAAAACCGAGGTCGGGTTTTCTGATATCCTTCCGGAATAGGACATCAACAAACCGTTGGAAGCAAAGATGGGAATCACGATCCAGTACCGCGGCACGCTCGACCGCCTGGAAGACGTCGAGGAATTAGAGGACCGTGTGACTGACATTGCGTTTTCGCTCGGCGGACATGCCACCATTTGGCGTTCGTTTTCCGAGCACGATCGCTCACGTCTGGTGCGGGGATTGATCGTTGAGATGGCACCAGGGCAGGATACCCTGAGCTTGCTGATTTCCCCCGAAGGACATTTCATCCCGTTGCACCAGATCAGCGCCGCCGAAAAAGGACCCTTGCCCGAACCACCCGATTGTTTTGTCAAAACCCAGTTCGGCGGAGTCGAGGGGCACGTTGCCGTTGCTCATTTATTGGGCGCGATCAAGGCACGCTACTGCAGTCGGCTGAACATCGAGGACGAAAGTGGGTTTTACGACCATCGAAATGCGGACGAGCTGGCCGGCAAGATGCGGTCCTCGGGCCAGGCGATCGGCATGCTCGCTGACCAACTGCGTCCCTCGGGGCTCAGCAAAGAGGCGGCAGAAGACCCGAACATAGTCGCGTCACGCGTGCAGCGGATCGCAACCCTGGTTCATCAGAAAATGGTCGGCGGGCTGAAACCGGATCCTCCAACGGAGGTCCCCGAATGGATGGAGCAGAGTCTGGAAGACGAAGTCGACGAAATGGATCGGCTGAGGAGGAAGAACGACCTGCGCAGCGAGCGGATGGCCCGTTGGATCGAGGAAGCGATGGCTTCGGGGATGTCCGACGCCGATGCGTTCGATCTGGCGATGCAGAAAGAAGGGCTGGCAGCCCGTTGCGAGGGCGATCCGATTGTCGATCCAATTGATGATCTCTTTGATGCAATCGAACCAGATAACGACGAAGTCGCTGCTGGTGACCAGAAGCACCCAGCGGTGATCAAGGCGGAAACGCTGCTGATGCAGTTCATGGATTTGCCGGCGGACAATGCTTCGCCCGGCTCATTCCCCTCGATCGCCTGTCGCGGCGCAATGGATTTGCTCGGCGGTCTGGCGCAAGCGACTCATGGAAGATTGGAGGGTCGAATCGATCGAGCGCTCGCGATCAGCCAACTCAAACGCGCGCTCTCCGGACACGCCTTCGCCCAAGGCGCCGTGCTTGGCCTTCGCAACGAAGGAAAAATCTCGGACGATCAGTCGGCGGGTCTGCACGAACTGCTGCGATCGATCCTCAAGTCAATCCATGTGCTGTTGCACGATGCATGGGACGAGCCAGATTTTGAGTAGAGCAACCGCAACCGTTCATTCAAATCTGGGCGGCGCACGGACGACGTCAAGACAGGGCCTGCATCAGACTGAACAGCGGCAGCCCGAAACCGATCACCAGCAGGGCGAACACGACCAGCGCCAGGGCGATCGCGTACCAGCCGATCCGGCGACGCGTCTCACTCGCTCCCAAGAACAGCGGAACGCTGACGAGCCCGATGGCGATCAACAGGAGCAGTGCGCTGAAGCCTGGATGCAGCAGCCAACGGGTCAGTACCGGCAATTGAACTTCAAAGTCCTCGAAGATCGAACGCATGGCCGGACGCAGAACCATGATCTTGATCGCCAAGCCGCACCACAGCAAACACGCGAACAGGTACACCATCGATCGTCGCTGCGGGCGCGCTTCCGTCGCAGTCGGCGGATGAAAGGGGTTCCGTGTTGGGATCCCGTCTTCAGATGGACTCTCGGTCATGTCGCGTCAGGGGCAAGTGTTGACTCGGCGATCGGCAGGACGTCTTGTGACCGCCCTGAATTCAGCAGCGACTGGCGCATTGCATCCACAGTGGCGCATCAATGGTTCCCACCTCAGCGTCAGTGGAACATTCTACAACCTGAGCACGATTGCATCTTCGCTTTATCGGCGCTCCCAAAAGGAATGCCCTGCGCCCAGAATCGAGCGTGAAAAGCGTCCGCCGATCATCATCGATCAGACGGGGGAAGAAAGGGCGGCAATCTGAGACCGCCTTGCAATGCGTCACGGCGCACGGCATTACGGCGCTCGGCATTCACAAGGCCTGCGACGGTCTTAATGCTGACCGCACTGGCGACACATCGTGGCGAATCCAGGGTGCCACTTGGGGTGACAGGCTGGATTCGTTTGTCTCGACACGAACGGTCGATGATTCAGAAAGCCCGTCCATGACGGGCCCAAACGAGCGGAGGACACGGGACTCGAACCCGCAGCCCCTTACGGGGTACCTCAGTTCCAGTGAGGCCGCTCACCAATTCGCTTATCCTCCGGCACAGATCCAGTCTAGCGTTTCAAGTTCCCTGTTCCAAGTTGGGGTAGTCCGAACTTGAAACCTGAAACCTGAAACCTGAATCCAATCACTCTACAGCGACGTCTTGGCGCCGCTGATCAGCTTGATGAACTCGTCGTTGCTTTCGAATCGACCGAGTTGTTTGGTCAGTTGTTCCATTGCGTCACAGGGATGCATGCTGGAAAGCGTTCGGCGCAACATCGTCACGGCTTCGTACGTTTCTTCGTCGTGCAGCAATTCTTCGCGGCGTGTTCCCGACTGGCTGATGTCGATCGATGGCCAGACGCGGCGGTCTGCCAAGCGGCGATCGAGCACCAATTCCATGTTTCCGGTTCCCTTGAACTCTTGGAAAATCGCCTCGTCCATCCGACTGTTGGTGTCCACCAGGCAGGTGCCGACGATCGTCAACGAGCCGCCTTCTTGGAAGGCCCGGGCGGTGGCGAACAGTTTCTTCGGGATGTCCATCGCCTTGATGTCCAAGCCGCCGCTCATCGTCGCCCCGCCTCGGCCGCTGCGTCCGACCCATTTGTTGAACGCACGGGCGAGTCGCGTGATCGAATCGAGCATCAGGAAGACGTCTTGGCCCATTTCGGCCAGTCGCCGCGCGCGATCGATCACCAATTGGCTCAGTCGGACATGGCTTTCGACGTCCATGTCCAGGCTGCTCGCGACGACTTCGCCACCGACGACGTTGCGACGCATGTCGGTCACTTCTTCGGGCCGCTCGTCGATCAGCAACACGATCAATTTCAAATCGGGGTGATTGGCCGCAATCCCGCTGGCGATGTCCTGCAGCATGACCGTTTTCCCGCTTCGAGGCGGTGCAACGATCAATGCCCGCTGTCCCTTGCCGAGCGGTGCAAGCAAATCGATCACACGGTTGGTGATCGGCCGCTGCCCGCGCTCCAGAACCAGCCACTCTTCGGGGTTGATCGGGGTCAGGGTTTCAAAACTCTTGACGTCCGGATAGGACTCCGGCGGCATCCCGTCGACGTCCAGGATCTCGCGGATCCGGGGGCCCTGCTGGCGTTTGGCTTGCTGCATCATCGCCTTGATGAAGACACCTTGTCGCAAGCCGAATCGCTCGATCATCGTTCCGGGGACAAACGGATCGCTGCGTTCGCGGGAATAGTTATTGTCACGGCTACGGAGAAACCCGTAACCGTTGGGGTGCAATTCCAGGATCCCCTCGCACTCTTCCAGCGGCGCGTCACTGGGGATGTCCGCGGGCTCGCGATCCATGTTCTGATCTCTCGCGCCGGCACCGTTGTTACCACTGCCACCGCCACCGCCACGTCGCCGTCTTCGCGAACGCGGTTTGTTACCACCCCCGCCTCCGGCTTGTCCATTGGAGCTTGGGCCGCGACGAGGAGACCGTTTCTTTTTCGCCATGTGTAATCCAGAGAGCGCCGACGCGCCATCGAGCGTCTTCCGCCGGGAAGCGGAAGTCGGCCGGCAATCATGTAAAGAATCCGCAGGATGGAACGATAAAGGACCCAAGCGCGAAGCTGCGGAAACCGTCCCGCGCAGGGTCAAACCAAATAGTTTTCGTGAGCCAACGTCATGGCGTTGGCGAAACTGTTTTCACTGGCCAGCACGCGTTTCGCACTGACAATTCAACACGCGACCGATCACTCCAGGGCCTGTCCGGTGGACACGACGCTGCAACTGACCTTCCTCACTTGAACGAACACGACCGAATCGCTGCCCAACCGCGCCGATGGGGTTGCGACCAATCAGCATCCCGATTCACGGGCTGGACCGAACTGGCGGGGGAGCGGCGCCGGCCGCCAAGCAAAATGCCGTTTCCTCTGGCTTGTGTCGATCGTAGGGTTGTCCGGTGTCCCGGGACCAATCATCCCACGGACACTACCAATTCCTTTCCGTTTTCGTCGCCCGACACCTGGATACGTCGATGCTGGGAAATTCCCGTCTCAACTCCCACACTCGAACCGACCGGTGGCCAGTCATCGGGAAGAGAGGCAAATCAACCTTCCGGCCCTTCAAAAGCCGAATCGCAGAATCGTCGTGGAGCGACGCAATGAACTGTGGAGCGGTGAAGCGTAAATTCCAACAACACCGCCGACTAAAGCTATCGGAAATATAGCCGAGCAACAGCCTGTGTCAAGCGAAGCCTGTCCCTTGCCCCGCTTTCGAGGGGTGTGGCGGGCTTGGCAGACGGCGTGCGCGGAACGACGCTCAGCTAGTGCTCCTTGTCACCTTGCATTTCGGGTAGGCGGTAGTGGACGAGGCGACGAGTCCTCTGCAGTGGGCAAAAGTGCCCCTTGTCACCTTGCGTGTCGGGAAGGCGGTAGTGGACGAGGCGACGAGTCCTCTGCAGTGGGCAAATTGGCAGAGGACTCGTCGCCTCGTCCACTACCGGTTTCGCGGGACTCGTCGCCTCGTCCACTACCCGTGGGTATCGTTTTCGATCGTTAGCCCGGTGAAATGGCTGGAGCGCTTCGTCAGGATTGAATCTTAGAGTTAAAGCCGTAGCAGAAGCCGCCAAGCCGAGCCCGCCGTTTTTTTCATCGCACCCCGCCGGCTGAACTGGCGTTAAAGTCGACCTATTCTGTACTTTCCGCTTAAGCGACAGGTTCCCGCCTGCCGATCAACTCACCAGGCGCAATGTCCGGGTGCTTCGTTCGGACGCTTCACCCCCAACAGTTTTTCCTCCCGGATCGACACAGGAACGCAGGATGCGAAACGCCGCGATCTATCTCGTTGTCTTCACGCTCACCAGTCTCGGCGCGCAATCGTCTCAAGCCCAAATCGCTTGGGAGGGCAAGCTTCGCGATGCCCACTCCAAAGCCAAGCAGCAGGGCAAGCTGATGCTGTTGCACTTCTACACCGACAATTGCATTTATTGTGATCGCTTGGAAGCAGGCGCGTTTCGCAGTGCATCGGTGTCGCAATCGATCAACCAAAACTTCGTACCGGTCAAAGTCCACGGGACCAAGAACCCCAAGTTGGCTGAAATGTTCAAGGTCACGAAGTATCCCACCGACGTGATCGTGACCACCGACGGCAAGGCACTCTCGCACTCGGTCAGCCCCCAGCAGCCCGATCGTTACATCGCAATGCTGGCCGAAGCTCAAGTCAGCTACGCCAAGGCGCGTTCGACACTGGCCAGCGCCGAACAAACCGCACCGGCAACGCACAATACATCGGCAACGCACACTGCGACGGCTCCGGCTGCCAACGTGGCGATGACCTCGACGCCGCCCGCCGCAACACCGCCGACCACCATGGCGCCCGATTCGCTGCCGGTCCAAATCCCGGCCCCCGGCGCGGTTGCCCCCGCAACGGCCCCGACCGCAGTGACCCCGTCCGCAGTGACCGGCACGTCGCGGCAAAATCAATTCATGCTTCCCGGCGATTCAACCGGTCGCGTGCGTTCGGCCAGTGTGACCAAGTCCGGTTCGGTCCAGGCATCGCTGGCAAGTGCACGAACCAGTGGCATGACACTTCCCGGTGACGCGGCCGCGACCCAACCCACCGCCAACACGACCGCGTCCAAGACGACCGACTCGCCGAGCAAACCCGAACTCGCGATCCAAGGCTACTGTGCCGTTTCCGTTGTCAATCGTGGCGAATGGGTCGAAGGCAAACCGGAACTGGGCGTCATCCATCTCGGCAAACTGTACCTGTTCGCCGACAAGGACTCGATGGAATTGTTCCTGTCCGATCCGATTCCGTTCACTCCGATGTTGAACGAAATCGACGTCGTCCGGTTCTTTGAAGAAAAGAAGATCGTGCCCGGCAAACGTGAGTGGGGCGTGATCGATCCGATTCACAACCGGATGTTCTTCTTCGCCGACGAAGCCGCCATGTTGCACTTCGAGAAATCGTTCGACCGCTACCTCGATGCGGCCATCGAAGTCATGGATCAAGCGATCGAAGAATCCAACCCGGGTGTGTAACGGACTGTCGATCTAAGCCCGCACGCGTTAGCAAGGGGCCACGCGGCGTCTCACGCCGACGCGTCGCACGTTTACATGTCGCGGTTTACTTGGTGCTGCCGCTGAGCGTTCGATCTGGCGTGGCGTATCCCGGGCGAATGCCATTGGCGATGGCCATGCCGGCGATCAACGAAACGATCGCCACCAAGACCCAAACTGATCGCGCCGCAGACATGCCGTAACGATCCACGACGCGGGCGATCGATCGCAGGTGATACGGTTTCTGCCAAGGGCCGATCGCGACGGCTAGCGCTAACACGCCGCCGATGAACGCGACCATCGCCACGAAGAGGTCGTTGTAGCTGGTCATCCGGTCATCCCAATCACACCCGGCTTCATCCGTCGTCGCTGTCTCAGACGATGCTCTGTCATCAGACGTCGCTGCGACGCATCCGCCGCCGCAGCATCCGCAGCTGCACGCGGGCACTTTCTAAATCCGGCACGATATCGATACAACGTTCCAGCGACTTCGATGCGGCAAGGTATTCGCCACACATGATCTGACAGCGTGCCAGTCCCTGCCAGGCCGTATAGTGAAACCGGCAACGCCACAAGCAAGCGACGTACGCTTGTGATGCTTTGGGATAATCCTCCAGCCCATGCCAGCAACTGGCCAATTGGAAATGCGCCTCGGCATACATCGGCGCCTGTTCGACCAGGATCATCGCCGGTGCCAGCGCCGCGGCAAACTCGCCGCCGTCGGTCAAGTGCATGACCTTGAGCAGCTGCTGGTGATGGGTCGGTGCCGCATCACGCAACAACAGCCCGCGAAACGAATCATCGGCAACCAGACGAACACCGCGATCGACATCACTGAGCGCGCGGCCGAGCGGGTCGATCGATCGACTGTTGCCAAGCAGCCCCAAGGCCATCGCCGCGGCACGACGCAGTTCGACATCACCACGGCGGAGCAAGGTCGCCAAGGTCATCGGAGAGTAGTGCTCATCAACCTCGGCCGCATACCGCGGGGCGTCCGCACTGGAGAGAAGTCGGCGATAGGCTGTGGCCAGTCGGGTGGTCCGCACGAGAGGTGAAGTCACTTTGCCATCCGTCGAAGTTGGGAGAGTCGTGGTGCAAGTCGCGTGTATACTAGGCACGAAGGTGTCTCAGGCAACCGATCCATGCCAGATTTCCAGCCCCGGTGGTCCACGAGTCTAGTTGCCGATCAGGGCCTCCACAACTCGCCAACGCAACCGGCCAACGGGCAGATCAGCGGCGATCACTCGATCAAGCCCCTGTCTTGTCAAAAACACAAAAAAGTGCCGCGCGCTCCACGCCGACCACTCCCAGGAAAACGATGTACCATCCCCTCCGTTTTCAGCCGCTGGTTTGCACCGTCGTCGTGACGGCGATCTCCGTTCTGCATCTTGCCGGACTGTCTAAACCAATCGCGGCCGCAGATCCACTGAGCCAAACCGACGATTTCGCGCAGCGGCTCCGAGAACCGCACACCGGCTTCGTTGATGGACAGTCATTGCGCCTCGCCATCGCCATCGCTTCCCAGCAACAAACTCAGCCCAATCGCCACATCAACACCTGGCTCGACCGCAAGGTCAACCCAGATCGCCTAGTTTCTCCTGGAGGCCTCGGGCCGACGCGGTATGCATCGCTTTGCAAGGTTGCGTCATCGGCCGGTTGCGTTTGCTACCCCGTGGACAACTGCGTTCTGATCGGTCGCGCCTCCTGGGTCGCCGAGCTCTCGCACCGCCTTTATTCCGACGTCGATGATGACGCCCCGGGCCGTCGATCGCGTCGCGGTGGCGCCGAGTCCATGGACCTGCAATGGCCCGACCTGACGACTCCCGACGAAGCCTTGCAACTCGTTCGAGGACACTCTGCCGGAAGACAATCTGGCGACCACGCGCCGACCGCGCTTCCGCATGACCTGTGGCCGGAAACGACGCTGCGTGACATTTCACCGCAGCTGGCGTTGCACTTGATCGCCGGACAGTTTTTAGGAGAGCTTCCGGACGATCGAATCGATGTCCCCTTCGCGCGTGCCTATCAGTTCGCCAGAGCCTCCAGCGTCATCGAGGGGCTGCGAGAAATCGATCCGAATTTGCAAACCAAAGTCAGCGGCGGCCAGATTCGATTGCTCGCCATCCCGGCAGCTCACCAGGCGTTTTGCCGGCAAATGCTGTCAATTCCGGATCAAGAACAGGTTCCGGGCCCGGCGAACCCGGCGGCAGGAACCGCGTTGGATCGGTTGAAAGCGAACCAACGCACCTTTTCTCTGGAGGTTGTCGACAAACCGGCCGGGCCATTGATTCAAGCGTTGGTGGGACAGCTCGGCTTGCAGTGCCAATTGGATCCCGCGGCGAACCCTCAGCTCGAGAAACGGGTCTCGCTCTCGGTCGTCGACCAGACCCTTTGGCAGCTTGTACGGTTGATCACCGACCAAGCATCCTTGAAGATCGATGCAGCCGGCGACAAGCTTCGCATTTCGGCAAAGAACTAGACGCATCGCAGTTCGGCGGTTTGAGCCGGGCACTCGTTTGGAACCGACGAGCCACATTGGAAACACAGACGTTATGGTCGAAAACATTCCCCTGATCTCGCACCACCACGATGGTCTCACGATCGAGGGTTTTTCTCGCGCGGCCGTGCAGACGTGCTGGAGAATCAACGAGCTGAAACTGTTGTTCGATGTCGGCGCGCAACCCTGGGATTTCATGGGCACGCCCACGCTGTTCATCTCCCATGCCCACTTGGATCACATCGCATCGCTGCCTTCTTATGTGTCTCGTCGCCGGATGATGAAGATGGATCCGCCGGTGATTTACTTGCCCGATTCGGCGGTCGACGAAGCCTGGAACATGCTGCAAACCTTTCGCCGGCTGGACCGTGGCGCGATGCCTTGCGAATTGGTCGGGCTCAACGCCGGAGACGAAATCGAACACGGCCGCGAGTACTTGGTGACGGCGGTGCCGACGCGGCACACGATCACCTCGCTCGGCTTTGTGGTCTATCACCGGCGGCACAAATTGAAATCCGAATTCGCTGAACTGTCCGGACCTGAAATCCGCGACTTGAAACTCGCCGGCACCGAGATCACGACCGAACATCGGGTTCCCGTCTTCGCCTACACCGGTGACACCTCGCCGCCGGGATTGGACAACAATCCAGATTTCTACAAGGCAAAGGTCTTGGTCAGCGAACTGACGTTTGTCGCGCCCGAGCACCGCAAGGACAAAATCCACAAGCACGGTCACATGCACGTCGATGACTATCGCCAGCGCGCCGATCGGTTCGAAAATGAACTGGTGATCGCCGGGCACCTGAGCACGCGTTACCACGACAAGCAAGTCAAGACGATGGTCCGCCGCGCGCTGCCCGGCATGCTCAACGACCGCATGAAACTCTGGATCTAAACCGTGCGAGAGGCTTCCGGCCGTTTCCTCCAGCCTGTCCTTCCAGCACGCGGCGTCAGCCAGTGGCGCGTGTCGACCCCAGCCCCTTTATTCAGTCCTCTTCAAAGAACCGAATCGCTCCCGGGTAGGACCAGATCTCGCCGTTGTTCGCCTTGACCGCGGCCATGATCGGGAACACGAAATCCAGGATCAGAATCAAGATGAGTAAGGGAATTCCGATCAGCACCATGGACAACAGCCCGGAGACGAACGCGTAGATCAGGCTGCTGATCAGCCAGTTCATCATGCGGTTGCCGTGGCGGCGGGCCAGGTCGGATTCGTCTTTGCTGATCACCCACATCACGATCGGTGCGACGATGCCCAGCCCTGAAACAACGAGCAGCTGGGACAGGTGCATCAGCGTGCAATAGGTTTCTTCGTTGACGCCCATGATCTGGCCGGGTGCGGACGAGCCCCCGAAACCCGACATCGCCGGCTGCGGCTGTTCGTGCAGCACCTTTCGCTTGGCCTCTTCGAACTCAATTTCGGTCAGCGATCCGGCATCGCGCAGTGCCTGTAACCGAGCCAGCTCATCTGCAATCGTCATCAGGAGGCACTCCAAACAAGAACGAGGAAGGGGGGGGAAACGAATGAGTCTCCATTGAGGCCATGAATGGTAGCCGGTAGGGCGCCAAAACCAATCACGGTTCCGCCGAACGTGTTTCGGCACCGCCGCGGAGTTCTTCGGTTCCCGACAAGTCGACCTTCCGATAGAAGTCGCCGACCGCCAGTTCACAATTCAATGGCTTCAGCTCGACAGTGCCGTTGATTTCGTTGCATTCGCGAAGCAACCAGTTTCCGTCGTCTTGTAGTGAAAAGTGCTCCACGTGAATGCGATCCTGAGCGATCAGCAGGTAGTGGCGAAGCGATTTCAGGTGTCGATACTGCTCAAATTTTGCCCCTCGATCGTAGGACTCGGTCGATTTGGAGAGCACTTCAATCAGGACGACGGGACTAAGCAGCGTGTCATTCTGGTCGTCATCAAACACGGGGTTGCCGCAGGCCACCGAGACGTCAGGGTAAGTCACCAGGCCGGTGGCTGAAACCTTGACACGCATGTCCGACGGATAGACCTGGCAATCGGAATCGCGGAGGCCGAGATTGAACGCGGTGACGGCATTTCCGACGATCAAGTTATGTCGTCGGCTGGCACCGGCCATGGCAAACACTTCACCGCGATAAAACTCGCTCTTAAAGTCTGCCTGGCGTTCTTGAGCCAAGTAATCGGCTTCGGAAAGCACTGGTTTGGGAACGCCGGACATCGCAACACGTGGTGACGGGAACAAGTTGGGAGATTGAGATCCATTTTCCCGGCTTTCCCCCCCGCCGCAAGGGAAACGGCCAAAGGTCTCCAAAATTCCTCCAAACACCGCCGGTTGCACGAACCCGATTCGTGTTGAATAATCTCCCTAGTTGGCCGGGCAGCGTTTTCCCATCGCCCGGACGACCACCGAAGCCGAAGTGGCGGAATTGGCAGACGCGCTGGATTCAAAATCCAGTTCCCGCAAGGGAGTGAGGGTTCGAGTCCCTCCTTCGGTATACCGTAAATTACGCATCGAAAGCGAATTTGCTGCTTCATTTTTCTTTGTCAGCCTCAGGCTTGGTCACCACTTTGGTCACCAAATCTCGATTCATCGAAATCGATTTTCCCACTCAGGTCACCGACGTAATACCTCTCCGTCGTCGACCGGCTGCGGTGCCGAACCATCTCCTGAATCAGGGCGATCGGCATGCCCCGAATCGACCATCGCGTGACAAACGACGACCGGAAATGCTTGGCGGTCGCCGCCTTGCCCTCTTCGGCCCAAACATCGGCCTTCCTGCCAATATCGGCAACGACCTTGGAAAGCGATGTGCGACTCTCAAGCAAGCCCGTCTCGCAACGAGGCTGATAAAGAAAACCACCATCGGCCACCCGTCGCTCCACGTCCGCCGCAAAGTCCTTTGTCACCCTGGCGATCACATCCCGTCGGTTCTTTTGAGTGTTGACCCAGCAAAACTTCGGGTGCTCCCCCGCCAGATTCAACGGCCGGTGGCAGTTGCGCCGCGTCGCGTGAATCTGAAGCGGCTCGCACATGCGACACCCGGACAGCCACAGCGCCTCCAGGTAATCTTTGACCGACTGGCCGTAGCGTTTGCCAACAACCGAGTCGGTGACATCCTTCATCTTCTTCAAGTCGTCCCGTGTGATGGGGTTCAATCGCATCGCCGGCAAGACGTGTTCAACCCGCCCGCGACTGCGACGACGTGGCAACGGATCCATCATTTCCATCGAAGCCGCCCAGGAGAGTCCGCTTCGCAGCGTCGCGACGTAGGACGACACGCTGCCGCCGGACAGCTTCGATCGAATCAGCGTCTCGACCTCCGACAAGAACAGCGGCTTGACGTCCGAAAGCATCAACTCACCGTAAACTTGCTGGCTCTCCGCGGCCGCCGCGTGAAGGAACTTGACGACCGCGTTCCATTTCTGCTGGTTGTCCGTCGAAGTGAACTTCAGGTGCTCCTGCTTGTACTTCTCTTCGAACGCGTCCCAGCTGAAGTCGTCTCGCCGCAGCGACTCCTTCAACTCCTGCTCTTTGGTAACGGCAAGTCGATCGGCTCGCGATCGACCGCGTTTGTTGCGGGTGGTGATTTCGGTTTGCTCCGACCGCCGTTTGCCCGTGAACGGATCCGTCCACCGCAGGAAGTAGCGGCCCTTGGATGCTTTCCAAAACACACCCACACGCACCGTGGGAATTCTTTTCATTGCTCTGTGGTCTCCTTGTTTTTCGCTCGAGTTGACGCCCCCGACTTTCGTTGGCGTTCCCGTTTCTTTTCTTCTGAATCAACCAGTCCCCTCCGGCTCATCGCATCGATGTAGTCAGATCCAAGGACGTTTAGGCGGCCTTGCCAGGCCTCCGAGTAAACACAGTTTTCACGAATGAACTTTTTCATCTCAGCCAACGAAATGCCTTCGATTCGACGAAGCTTTTCGGCGTTGTAGAGAAGGTTCGGATCAATCGCTTCGATATGAGAATCCTTTGACATGACCAATACCGTTTGAACGCGCCGCCGGTTGGCCGTACTTGCTTCGTACACGCCCCCCAGCGTCCGCTCTGATCGCCAGAGTCGTGGAGTTGGTGCCGGATCGCTTGAGCCCAGAGTGGCCTCCTTGCGAGCCAGCGTTAAAAAACGCGGTGGTGTAAAGACAGCACGGACGGCAAGCCGTCGCGCTGGATGGGCGCATTGCTGGAGGGCCTCGGGCACGGGGCCAGAGCAAGTGCGCGCAGCAACACGCGCACGAAGGAGCAGCTGTCATTGATTCCGTCCGGTGTCTTCGGATGGGCTTTGATGGTGGGTGGGAAGCCGTTGGCGCGGCCCCCACCCCCTTCGTCGTTTTTTCAGCGTTCCAGGATACCGTCCGAGACCGGTAACGCAAACGCAGGTCGTGTCCACAGTTGTCTCTCATGATGCATCGAGCCGTCGGGTAACGTGGCGGCTCGCCCTTCAGGTGCCCATTCGTTGGTACCGCCAACCGTGGCGATCAAGCTGTCTTTTTCTTTTGCTAGGATCATCCCGGCGAAAATGACACGGATGGTCAGGCCCACTTTGAGGGTGTGTGGAAAACCCGTCAGCGACGAATCCGAAGTGCTTGGAAGCAAACGCCTAGCGAAAAACCACGTCAAATTGCGAGGCAAACCTTGACCCTGCCGCTGGCCATCTGCTTCTTCAGTCAGGTGACCAAACGTGTCGGCAATGCCAGCAAACTGGCTTGCATGAGCTACTTCATCAAGAAAGGGACGCGAGTGACCGTCCGCCGCCCCAACGCCAAGCCAACCGACTGGTTCAGCTACCAAACGCAGCGAGACTTACGGCTAAACGAACCACTGAGCATCGAACGGGGCAGCTACCTGTTCGAGTTTCAGAATTGGCGAATTCGAGTCCGAAAGAACCACGTAGAGCGCTTGAGTAACGCAACGTCCGCATAAGCTAGCTGCGGAATCGGCCTTTTTCCCCTTGTTCAGCGTGAAGCGAGGGCGACCCACGTCGTCAAGCGATTTGCCATGCCCGCAGCCGGCAAGGTCCTTGGCACATGTCCAAGACCATCGCCAGCGGCGTTGGTCTGACCAACGCATGGCTCGCCGCGCAAGGCGTGTTGAGTTGAAACAGTCTGTGGGCCGAGCTTGCTCACCTTCGCTCTGCCGCCGCATGCGGATCCGCACCTACGGTGGTGTGGGGAGGGCGTCCGGAGCGATCCGGACCCCTATCCCGATTCGCATGGTTATCCGGGTTTGTAGAATTCACTTCGACGGCGCTCAATGAAGTTGATCAGGTCCGGTGTGGACAGATGCAGCCAACCAGCGACAGGATAGATTACGGAGCTTCGTCGCACGATGACGAACAAAATGACTGCCGTAATGCAAGATGTGGCGAGTATCGGTGTCAATGCTTGCGCTAACGTCGGAAAGGACTGTTTTTGATGCATCAAGTATGGTGCGGAGAGCGCAATCGCAGGTGGCACAATCAAGATGGGGAGCAATTTTAAGGCTATTGAAGGTGGCAGCTTTCGAATCACGCGGGTCCGACAGGTCTTGCAATGAACCGAAGTAAGGTTCACCTTCCAGGTGTCTACAAGCGACAAGCAGACGGGGCATTTATGTGGGTGAAGCAACTCACACTCTCCAACTTCGGTCGATTGCACAGTGCGGAATGGATTTGCCATCTTTGAATTCGGATAACGACAGGGTTGACTGGGGCTGGGCAAAAGATCAACCATTCTCGAACGACGCTTTCGAGGCCTCCGCATCCAATCCATTGTTCTGCCGCGTTGCGTCGCGATCAAGTCATGTCAAACAATTCGAGTAGCGTTGCTGAGTTTACACCATCGGACCCACGCCACCAACAAAACGGATAGCGGCGGTCAACGAAGCGTTGAGCTGGAAGCTGACGATCTCGATATTCGACGAACCGATTTAGATATCCATTGTGCGATTCTGTCTGCAAAACACCTGCGATCCCCAGGATGTCCAACAATACGTCGCGTTCGTCTTTGTTGGACCGAACCGCCTTGGGAATCGCCTTGTGCAGGTTCGCGGCGGTCGTTTCGGCGGGCACAGATCTGATTGCGGCGATGCATTGCTCGAACAGTTCGTGGTCTTCGGCTGTCGGTGTCAGCCTTTCAATATCCGTGAACCGTTCTAGATTGAATACCGCGAACATTAGATCGTCATGGCGACAGCCGCCCCATTTGAATCTTTCGAAATTGAGTACGTTTAGGTCCTGCCCCTTCTCAGGCATGTTGTAAGAACCACATACATCGCACATGCCCGCGCCAGTGTGAGAATGAGCAGGGAAATGTCTTAGGTACGCCCAACTGCTTAGTGCAGACCGCAGTTCAAGGCATCTCGTCGATAGGCTGGCCAGAAACGCGTCAACAACTCGCGATTTCGCGATCGAGACCGACAGTTTGCGGCCCCGCTCGACGAGCTCGTCGTGGCTGACGAACAATGGGTCAAACATGACGCCAGCGGCCTTCGCGTGGGCAAAAGCGTCAGGCTCGATATGCCGCTCAGATTGGGGAACCCAGCCAGCGCTGCACCAATAGGTACTGAACAACGTTTTTAGAGCGGCTTTGGTCAACGCGGTGACTCAGGATTCGGTGAGCGGCAGAACGGCACGGATCACGCGGTCGCCGCGAGCGATCCTCCACTTCAAAACCACGACTCGGCGACTCGTCGTGCAGTACGCCCAACGTGGGCGTGATCATGTGGGGTGAAAGTCCCCTGTACTTAGTTCCGGTTTCTTTATTGGAGTCAGTATACCAAATGAAATTCTAACGAAAGACAGTACGAGGCGAGGGCAACTGCGGCGAGGCAACAGACCGTGGAGAGGAAGCCTGCGAATGTGCTCGTAAAGCTGGCTATTGATCTTGGATCGCGCGTTTCGACGAAAACTGAATCGCGCAAAGGTCCTCGACACAACGTTTCAGCCACATTCTCGCCAAGACCTGCGGTTGTTACGAACAGAAACCTCATACGAGGTCGACGACTCCAGGCCCGTCGCAGAGCGGCCCAATGCGTTCCAGCGGGCTGCTGACCGCGAAGCCGAACCGGAAGCCCGGCAGATGCCTTGAAAAAACTCTGGGCGTAGGTAAATGGGGAGCTTGGGCAGGGACAGATCGCGTTCTTATCTGGGGAGATCCAGTTGGCGTACCTGGGAGTAGGGCTTGCCCGAAAGCCAGGGCCGTGCATTCGAAAGTTACTCGGTGCCGACTGGAAGTCAGCAGAGGGCATAGTAGCGGACCCTTGTGGCCCGCGAAGGCCCGAAGGGAACGAGCAAGTACGTATCGTGGGTAGCTCGTGCTGTTGTCTCTTCGGAGACAAATCTCCGTATGGCGGTCAACCAGTTGCGGCGCTGGTCGTGATTCAATGGCTTGAGTCTTCGCGGCAACGCGAAGATTTGAAACTCGTGCTCAACCGCCGGATGCGGACCCGCATGTCTGGTGGTGTGGGAGGGGTTCCGAAGCGATCCGGGCCCCAATCCCGATACGGTTTGTTAGCCACCATCGGGCTCGGGTCCGTCTTCGTTTGTAAGCGCGATCACTTGATGTTGCGCATCGGTCAACTTCATCAGCTTGAGCTGAGCAGGTGTCATGATGGCTCGATCAAGAAGCGCATTTTCAAAACTACAACCGTCGAACGACGAACGTCGGAGATCGGCATCTCGCAAGTCAGCCCGATTGAACTTAACGCGAGTGAAGTTCGACGCCCGTAGATCGCAGCTGGCCAGCACCGCATCACTAAAGTCAACGTCGATGAAGTCGTTCCAACACAAACATGATTCTGTTAGGTCAGTATTACAAAACAAGGCGTCGTTGATCTCCGAACGTCCGAAGTACGTGCGCGGAAGCGTGAGATTGCTCAGGTCGTCGTGTTCTCCAACAAATGTTCGGAAGAAAGATACGCCGAGCTGTTCATCGTCGTAGCGGGGCATGCGCTCGGGCAAAGGTGGTATGTCACCAGGCTCAAGATAGTCCTTCTGAAGGCGGCGAACGGAGTTTTCGTAGCTGGCCCGTGCCTGTGCCATTGCGTTCTTACCTGTGGAGGGTGCCGAATTACTGCAACCTACGAGAACAGCGGCCGCGATTGCAAAAGAGACGGTACGCATTTTGGTGGCTAACTTCACGCGTCACCCGGTACGCGCGAAAGATTCTCAATTTCAAGAACGCCGACTCGCGTACTCGGGTGCACGCGATGGTTACCCGATTTCCCAATTTAAGCAATGCATTGCACGGCGGCAATCGAAATCATAAATGTTGTGAACAAGGACATCCCTAACACCGTGGCGATGACACGTTCTTTGTCCGGGAAATCCCGAAACGCCTTTGCCGTGAGAAATCGGTACAGCTCCGCAAGCAGTCCACCGTAGATCGCAGAGGCGAATAGGAAACCAAATTCTGACTCACCGAAGATTGGGTAGAGTTCCCATTGCGATTTGCGTCCCTGCGGGAATTGTCCGAAAAACAGTCCGGCTCGAAACGCAAGAGCATGTGTTGGCAGTGTGACGATCCATACGACCAGAGATGCTGTCCGTGCATCTGAGCGAACATCAGGAACAACATCGGCATCACCTGAGTGCGGAGCTTCGTAGGGGTTCGTCTCAGAGTTCAATTTCGCCAATGTGTGTCGGACATGCCAGAGGAAAAAGGAAGGGCAATCTCTTGTGCGGGTAACGTTAAGGATTGGCGGCCGGCGACGGTTGATATTGCGATGGCCAAACCAACCTGACTACGCCGGTCCGCCACATCCGTTGGTTCTGTGTTTTTTTGGTAGTTTAATCGATGTCGCGTGCGTAAAACAGCTTGAGTGCGTAGTCCTTGCATTTGCGGCAAATTGATCCAGATCCTTGTGTGTACACGTCCCGGATGGCGTCGTCAACGCAGAACACGCATTCCGATTGTGCGTCACTATGCGGCGATCGTAAGCGCTCAAAGTAGAAGCTGGCGCGATCGCAACAGTCAGTGCAAATCCCATGGTTTGGGCCATCACCCAGCATGATGTTAGGCACGTCATATTCGCCACGGTTGCAGAACGAGCATCTACGTGGCGGGACTCGAGGTGCGATTACGTTGAGTTCAACTGTATCGAGAAACTCTTCCCAGGTCATCAACGCCTTCAGTGCATGCTGCAGTGACGGATACCGTTGAGTGGTGACGTTGCACTCACCCGTCTGATCACGCCTGAGCCAAGATTGACGTTCTACGAAGCGATAGATCGTTCTTGAAGAGACGCACGAGCCAGTTTGGCAATCGCGTGGGAACTCACCTTCGTAGATGAAAGACGAAACAACCGGCACTCCCCCTTCAGCGAATCCGAATGAGTAGTACGTTTTACCAACAACTAAGTCTTTCGCTTCCACTATGAAATCATGTCGTAATTGTCACAGAACTAATAATTCTCCGGCGCGAGCGCCGGATATTAAGTCTAGCCCATGAGCGGGACCAATGGGCTGTGAGATCGGTTGATTGCGGTTTCGTCCTCCAAAATGTTGAGTTGTGTCAACTCAAGCGAGTTGTGCCCAGGAATGTCCTGCAGGCGTTTGAGTGGCATGCGAGTCGGGTACAGGTGCGTGACCGCTGCGCCCGGAATTTCGTGCGGCGGGATTCGACGTGTGGCACCGGTTGGCCTGGCTGCGACTCGAAATATCCGGCGCAGATGGCCGTCGTCGCGGCGGCATCGCGTCGCCCCCCTTTTTTGGAGGGTGCGCGACTGAGTGGCTCGCCCTGGAACACCCGCATCCACCGAAAACCATGTGATGCGGATGGGCATTTGCGTTCCTATTCGTGAGGCACCGGAACGCCCCTGAGATTTTTGCCCATGTCATCACGAATTCTCTCAGCCAGGCCGATCTGCCGTTGAATAGCATCGTGAATTCAGCTCGGAACTGGCACGATTCGGAGGTGGTCCTGCGTCGTGCTGTCCAGGAGGACAAACCGAAGCGAGATACATGCCCAGTCATCCCGCGGGCGACGCACGGCTCGGCGACTCAGTTTTCGCTGGATGGGGGCAAAACAAGGGAACGGACGCCGACGCAAAGAAGCTCTTCTCTATCAGCTACAAACTGCGGAGGTTGGAGCAACCGCGGCGAGTTTCTCTGTCCGCCTGGTCGCTGGAGTGGCGTACACCGACGCGTCACAGGGGACGTGCCTGATCGCATGAGGTGGGCAGGCCGTCAGGGATTTCAAAAGGTGGTGGTGGTGGTGATGATCTTTTTTGCACATGCCAACGAGAGGTGTTCGAGGCGGAACCCGCGATGGCCACCCCCGCCCCCTCGGAAGGACCCGTCCGGTGCTTGGTGGGAATGGCCGGCATTGCTCGCGATTCGCCGCGTTTGACACGGCGTGGGGCGTTGTTGACGGGGGCCGGATTCGGCCGATGATGCCCGCGGAAACACGCCGCGCGGCGTGTAAAGAACGCCACCCGGTAGCGCGCCAACGCTAGCCGGGTGACTTGCTCGCAACGCATGAGGTTGCAAACCGTGAACGATGATACCCGAAAGCGTCTTTTGAAGCGCCGCTACCGTTTTTTGTCCGACCCATCCCACGCGTGGCTACGCGTCCCGATGGCCGATATCGTGGCGCTGCGATTGGAAAACGATATCAGCCATTGCAGCTACGTCCGCGATTCGGTCGCCTACCTGGAAGAGGATTGCGACGCGGCCGCGTTCATCGCAGCCTACACGGCCGCATGCGGCAAACGCCCCGCCATCACCGAAGCGCCCCCGGCCAACAACGCGTCCCGCATTCGCGGCTATGCCGCGTGGGATCGGCGCAGCGTGCTATTGAACGTCGAACTACGTCGACAGCGCAACAAGACAACCAACGCGCTCCCCGTGTTCGAAACGCGTCTGGCCAAGATTCAAGAGGGGTCGGGCCGCTATGAAACGCCGATCACATCAACCCGCATCGCATGCGATACCCTGCCGGCATTGCTGCGCGACTATTTCGCGGACCGTTGCGATTGCGAAGAATTCGCGATTGTCACGTTAGACACGAAACACCGACCGACCGGCGTGGTTCGCATCACCCGCGGGACGTTGGACGCGTCGCTCGTGCACCCGCGGGAAGTGTTCCGCGCGGCCATCGCTGCGAGCGCTTCGGCCATCATCCTGATTCACAATCACCCGTCCGGCGACACCACGCCTAGCCGCGAAGATCACGCGGTGACGGACCGATTGACCGAATGCGGCAAAACGTTGGGTATCAACGTCCTAGATCACCTCGTGATCGGTGCCGACAGCGCAACCAGCATTCGGGAGGCCGCCTAATGTTATTACGCACCAACGCCAAGCTTGAAAAGCTAAACGGTTTGCCCTACTTGTCAGCCGGATTGACACTCGCGCCGCACAATCTGTCCGGGCACAACGTTTGCGCGGGCGCATCGAATGGTTGCGCCGCGTCGTGTGTCCTCTGGTTTGCCGGGTTGCGTGTTTCGTCGACGTCACGCCACGCGGCGCTGCGCGACACGCAATGGTTGTTCGGCCATCGTCGATCTTTCATCGACCAATTGAACCGCGATATCGTCAATCTCGTGCGGAAAGCGGAACGCCGACAGCTACGCGCCGCGATTCGGTTGAATGTCGCGAGCGACTTAGAATGGTTTGATGTCATCCAGCGATGGCCGGACGTTCAATTCTACGATTACACGAAGATTCGCTCCCGGTTTCGCGATTACTTGGCGGGGGAGCTCCCCGCGAACTACGCATTGACGTTTAGCCGGCATGAAAAGCACCACCCCGCCACGATCGCAAGCTTCTTGCGCCGCGGCGGGAATGTCGCTCAAGTGTTCGATGTCGAATACAATCCCCAGTGCGGCCGAATCGGTGAATTACCCGAATCGGTCCGCATTCATGGCCGGCAATGGCCAGTGATTGACGGGGACAGACACGACATCCGCTTGCCATCGGTTGACGGCCGCGGCGTGGTGGTTGGTTTGCGCCTGAAGGGAACAAACGCGGCAAAGTCGCGCGCCAGATACAACGGGTTCGCATTCAAGGGAAAGCGATGAAAGAGCTATTGCAGAGGGTTGCGGTTTTTCTAATGCATGTGATCGATTCGCCGGATACCGCACCGGAAACGCGGGAGGCCGCTGAAGAGCTCGAGCGCGATATCGTCGACGCCATCAACGAAAACTATCGGGAGGGTGACGACGAAGAGGAATAACGGCTAGCCGCGGCTAGCCACGAAACAACGAGGGAACCCCAGCTGGGGAGCGTATTGGTTCCATCGGTCCATTGTGACCGATAGCCGATGCGCTCCCTCGTTTCGTTCACGGGGGAGCGTATCGGCTACGCTCCCCCGTTTTTCTATGCGCGTTCAATGCATCTGCCCACACAATCGCCGCGGGCGTTAGCGGCCGATTCTCGCGATTCTGCGCGAGCTTTGCCCCCACTGCGCGGACCGCCACCGGTACGCGCCCCGCCTGCAGCTGCAGCAACGCGCGGACCGCCAACGCGCCGCGGCCGATCACCACCACGACACGCACCGATCGCCCCCGCCGCGTGTCACGCGATACCGCTGCGCATCGACGTGGACAATTCGCGGGCTTCGCCCACTATTTGCGGGATTCTTGAAAAACTTTCCCGCGAATTTTGCGGGGGAGATCCGGGCGCAATCGGGCCGAAAATCCGCCCCCTATCAGGGGTGCGGTGTAGCAGAGTTTCAGACCACGCGTTTTCGCGTGGTTGTTGGTACGTGTTGCAGGCACGTGAACGCACAGGGCTTCATCGCATCAAGATTCCATATTTTTTTGCCCCGCGGCAAAACAGAATCGCCGCGAGCGAAAGCCCGAAAGCATCATATTGGAAAGAGGGGCATCGCGAATGGATCGGGCATACGTGTTGGTGTCCAGGCTTCAGCCGCCCACTCTCGCTGCGTAGCAGCGAGACGAATCGCCTAAAGGCTAAACACCAACACTCACCTGGCCACGAAATCGAATCGGCGCGAGCGAACGCCCGAAAGCATCGTCTTGGAAAGAGGGGTATCGCGATTGGTACGGGCATACGTGTTGGTGTCCAGGCTTCAGCCGCCCACTCTCGCTGCATCGCAGCGAGACGGATCGCCTAAAGGCTAAACACCAACACTCACCCGGTCGCGAATGAACGTGGTCTTCGCTTCCGGACAGACCACCGCGACGCCTCTCGCAACGTTCGCGATTCGTTTGGCTTGGACGCTGCAGGACTCAATGAAGATGTCGAGTCCGAACTCGCGACAGCGATTCGCCTTCCACTCACCCACGTCCACCATCGAACGTTCCTGTTGAGTCCGCCACGGGCCCATCACCAGGCGACGATACTTGATCCGCCGTTCGGCGAGCCACTGCTCGGTCAGCTCGCGATACTTCTCCAGCCGCGCCGTGATGATGTACGGCAACTCGGCGACACCGGGATGCCGGATACACGGCATCTCGATAATACGCATGCGATACCGCAATCCATCGTCGTCTTCTTCGGGCGTGAAGTCGGGGCAGAGCACGCCGTCGAAATCGGTGCCGATCGGAATCGTGTTCATCAAGTTCGGATTGCCAAGCAGATTCCATTCGAACCAATGGGCCAGTTCCAGCGTGCGGTGATGCAGATCAATCCCGGCGAGTGCCTGCGTCGTGGAATAGATCGCCCCGAACAACGTATTGGGCCGATCGCCCAGCCACTGTTTCGCTTCGTTGATCGACGTCCCACTCGCGGTGGAATCTTCCATCACCAACAGCTTGCCGGCCTTCAACTCGACATTCCGCAGTCGCAACCCGGTCGCCAGTCGATGCAGCCCTGACTCTTCGAGACTGTACAGCGGCAGACCGAGCCGCACGGCAAGTTCGCTGGCGACCATCATCCCCGACCGCGGCACACCGGCGATCGCGTCGAGTTGCATCACCGAAAGACGCGACGCAAAGTCCGCGATGTCTCGCCGCAGTTCTTCGTACGTGATCCAGGGACCGTAGAAGTGATGATCGGTCACCCAGTCCGGATCAAACCGCGGATTGGCGTGATCGTGGCAGCCCTCCCCATCGGCGATCAGCGACATCGACTTGCACAGCGTTCCTTTGTAGAGTCCGCAACCGCTCCTGCCGTCAGATGTCCTGTAGTGCTCGCACTTCACGCATGCGGCTATCGCTCTCGTGACACGACTGATCCGCGGTGACGCTTTTGCGGCGACCTGGTTCCTGGAGTTGCCGTCTACGCGGATGGGTTGTCCGCAACAAGAGAATTTTGTTGCCACGTCCGCGGCGAATGTCCGACCGCAACCGACACACTTTCGCGAAGTCATACCGTCCAAGTTCCTCCAACCGTCCCGTAGTAGCCAAGAATCTCGTCCGGTGTCTTGGTCTCGATCGTACAAGAGGTGCGTATTTGGAAATCCATTTCATCAGGAGGGTCGACTGGCACGCCGTCATCGTCTGCATCGTACGACAGCGTCCCAGAAACACTGAGCGTGAACCCGTTTTGCAAGTCATTGCACGCGATGTCAGCCGACGTCGAGCCACCGGACACGATGTTGAGATCACAGTTGTTGCCGGGCCCACACGAGAATTGATTGATGTGGGTGAACTGCGTGGAAAAGGTCGCGGTGTAATGCGGCTTTGGGTACGGCTGGGAATACGTCGGGGTCGGCCACTTCAGAGCGACCTGTGCCGCATAAGTGAACCCCGCATCGTGGAGAGCAATTTCGATGGTCTTGTAGGAATACGACCCGCCGCCCTCGTCGACCCATCTGACGAAGCTGCCGCCCTGTCCGCACGGGTTTGAAAACTGATGGGTCTGCAAGGTCTCAGTCGGGTCGGGCGGGTCAGGGAACGGCGATGAAGGCGGCCCCGTCAGCACCGTCCCTGATGCCCATGCGATCGGGCTTGGCACCATGCAATCAGGAAAGATCCACGCCCACGGATCCCATCCGGTCGACGTGATGTCTGCGACGTAGTAGTCGCGGTTGTACCCTGGGTCGTCTTGGTACAGATGATTCTGTGTCATCTGCTTGACCATGAAGTACGGGCATTCGAGGGACGGTTCCGTCCAGCAAAGCCGCTCGTACGTCGGCACGTATGTGTCCGTGACCGTTACCGTCGATTCGCTGATTGTAAACCCGCCGATCGTCGCGTCGGTCCAGACAACCGAAAATGAATCTGGCGCGTTGGTCGCACGGTCAGCGGTCAGGATGGAGTACGCATTCGCCTCAGCTCCGAACACGGTCCCAAGCTGATAGTTTCCGTATCCGAGTAGATACGCATGCGTGGGAGTGACTCGCAACCGAAACAAGAACAGGTCGTCAGAAGGCAAGTGCCGCTCAAACTGCCCGATTGAATCCGTGTGGCCGTCAACCGTGATCGTCTGGGCATCGGTATCGATCGCATAGTCAACGGAATCGATCGTGAACGTCGCTTGGCCACGCATGTAGAACCGAATCTCCCACGCCTCTTTCCCCGTGAGAAAAAACGCCGGGTTCACCTCTCCATCCACGTCAAACGTGCGGATCTGCTCGTTCGGCGTGACCCACACCATGCCGGCATCCGTGATCGTGCCATCAGCAGCGGCCGACCATTTGCCGATCGTGTCATAGAAATTCGCCGCACAGTCTGTTTCCAAGCAACAATTGCCGCTCGTTCGGTCAACCATGGTTCATCCTCAGCACAGTAAGACCAGTACGACGCCCAGACCGTTCGCATCAAGCATCATCACGATCCGATCGGTGGGCTGGATGTCCACGTTGATCGCGTTTCGCGTTCGGATCGCGTCACCGGTGCTCTGCTTTCCATACTGCCACTGGACGACACCAGCGCTGACATTCGATTCGGTGAATTCGATCGGGACTGCATTGAAGAAATGGAACTTGTCCTCACCGGCTGGTCCCACCGCTTCCTCGAACTTCGACGCCCCGCTCGTCGCGATTGCTTCGAACGGGAACCCAGGCCGTGGTCCGCTCATGCATCGACCTCCGGAACGGGAACACGTGCGATCAGACTCGTGATGTCCAAGTCATTGTCGATCGCGGTGATGTCCATCACATATGGAGGCGGCGAGTCGGACTCCACGACCGGTGTCGCGATCCGCACTTCACTGATCACCGCGTTGACCGCTGTGCCGTTGATCGATGCGATCAGGGATCCGGTTTCGATGTTCAGCGCCCGACCGGTGCGGATCCTGGCCGTCGTGCGAGGCGTCAAGAATCGCTCCGCCGCCAGCGTCCCGAGTGCCGTCAACATGTCAAACGGATCCCGCAGCGTCCCGCCGTCGCTCGTTTCCAGCGATCCCTGGTAGTCATAGCCGACGACCGTGCCGGCAGCGATCTCGACATGCTGCAGACCGGGATGGTCCAGCACGATGTACCGTTTGCGAACGAAATCGGCCGACACCGTGGCGGGGAAGCGGACTTCCGGCCGCCGATCACCCACCATCGCCGCGGTGATGATCATCGTCTCGCTATCCAGCTCGCCCCAGATCTTTGGGTTCGTCTTTTCAGGGTCCGCATCATTGCCCGTGAACGAAGGCCGATGGGCGTGCTGCGGCGCACCGTCGACTTCAATGCGAAAGCCTGGCCCGCGATCGAAGTACGAAACCACTCGCAAATCGTACTCCAACGCATTCGGATGCTTGACCGGACTCAAACCGAACTCCGTAAACACCGTCTGCAGCCGGCGGTATTTGTTCGCTTGCCCTGGTTCCTCGATAAACACCAGGATCGGCATTGTCCGCCGTCCACGTTGCTCGTCGACGGTCGCGATGTCACCCGAATAATCGATGCCCTTGAACAGCGGCAACCGATCCATGAACTGGACGTTGCCAAGATACGGGATGTAATCGTCATCGCCCGGATCCGATTTCCAAAACAACGGTTCGCCGTTGACCTGGCCATCCCAGTCATCGCGAATCGGAAACGTCCGGTAGACGTCCTGGTACTTGGTCTGATCCCGAAAGAATTGGTTCCACTCGCGTTGTTGTGCGAGCGTACCCGCCGCCCAAAAAGCTTCCCCAGAGTATCCGGCCACATACTCCGACAATTCTGTCGGCGTCCAACCGGCCACCCAGTCGTCCGACCAATAGAACGTCCCCACCGCAACCTCCCGCGGACCGCGGACAACCACCTGGTCAACCATGTCAGAATCGTCTTCGTCGATCGCCGCGTCTGACAAACGGTCTTCGTCCAGTATCCAAGTCTGGATGTCATGATTCGCCGGCAGATTGGTCACACCGGGCAACGTGATCGCCGACGCAGCCCGAGTGAAAAACTCGATGTTGATCGCACTGATCGTTGGGACGTTGGTGATCGGATTCGCACCGGGAAACGCTACTTCGGGCATCACCCTCCAGCCCAACATTCGATCCGACGGAGTCAACTCGGTCAGGCAATCGTGAACCGATCGGCCGTCGGTCTCCAGTCTCGGATGGTCCCAATCCGGCAACCGGTCTAGACCGACGATCGTCCAGGGAATCGATCCAGGGATGAAGTTCGACGTCGGCAGGTGGAACGACATCAGGTGTTGGGCGATGTCTTGACTGGACCACCACTCGCGAGCCTCCACACCAGGATTCTCGAACGCGTAAACGGTCGGCGTCGGATCCGCATCCAACACCTTCACCATCGCCGAGCCGCGATCCCCCTTGGTGCCCCGGTTGAACATCGCGCCCGTGTCATTCCGAATCCACTTTTGCGAATCCGCCGGGTCAACGTGCACCGTCGATGTGATCGTCGCATATTGCAGGGCACGGTCGAATCCGAAACACGGGATCCGTTGGATTCCGCTGACATCATCTTCGTCCAAGGTAACCGGGGAGTCCGCATACCCGAGCCACGACAGCCATTCACTCGGCCCAATCGGCTGCAGAATCAGTACGTAGTAGCCGCGCGTTGTGACTTTCGGCACCGACGCTGCCGCCGGCGCTCCCGGCACGTAGACCGTGTTCCCGTAACGCCACTGCAGCGACGCCGCGCTCACCTCCGGCGCGATCGTCCAGACCACTTCTTCGACGATGGCGTTCGGCTGATAGACGAACGGATCCGACCAAACCGACTTCGTGAAAACCAGCAGGGCGGCGTTCTCGGGGTTGCCGAGTCCGTTCAGGTTGATGGTTGGCATCAGACGACCGGGTTCTCAATCGCGTACATCGTCCACTGACTGACCATCCGCAGGGCAGGCGAAAAGGAACCGTAGATCGTCCCGCGGTATCCATAGAACGCCGGAATCACCTTCCAATCGACCATCCGGGCTTGGGTGACGACAAACTTGTGCCCGCCCGGTGCCGACCAGTTGATGTCCGCGCCGTTGACCCGTTCGATGATCGAAACGGTCGCGCCTACTTTGGTCACGATCGTGCTCTTCTCGACCACTAGCGCCGTTGCCGCGGCAAACCGAACCAATGTCAGCGTGAATCCGGGAGACCGCTCCTGTGTCTTTTGAATTCCGATGCCTTCCATCGACTGTGACCTGAACGGGATCGCGTCCGGTTCCGGAAGCAGGATATCGCCGCGTTTGAAATCGAATTCGATCGAGTCAATTTTGATCACGGTGCCCGCCTCCGGTCCGCCGCGCCGGCGGCTCGTCGAGTGGCATCGGTGGGCCGGCGTTGATTCGGTTTCGTGTTCTCGGCGGTCTTTCGTGCTTCACCGAGTTGCTCGGTCTGCAACGCTTCGATCCGCTCCAACACCGACGCCAGCCGCAGAAACACATCCTTGTTCGCCGAAACCACCGACGCAGCATCACCCTGCAGGAACGAATAGTCATCGGATCGGATCGCGCCGGCGACTCGGCTGGCCCGGTCCGATAGTGCCGAAATCACATCCGGCGATTCCGCCAGCGTCGCCGACGACTGCAAGGTCGCGAACGCCGTTTCCAGCAAATTCGAAACACGCCGGACCCGCGGTGCTTCCGCCGGTGTGATCCCGCCGGCCCGCAGATCTCGCGATCGCTCCGCCAACCGGAAGATCCCCGAGAAAACTTCCTCCGATCCTTCGCTGCCGCTCAGCAACACGCCGTTGCGGATCCCGATCTCCTCGAACGACTGCTGCAGACTTTTCAGCAATCCGGAACTGCGGGTCTCTTTGAGCGTATCGGCCAGCTGTTCACGAAACGCACCTTGCTGCGCCCCGATCGCATCGTACGAAAACTGCAACGCTTGTCCCGTCTCGGCTTGGCGTTGCAAGTACGCTTGTTCCAACTGTGGCGTTCCGAAACGAAGTTCCCGCAGCTTGTCGTCCAACAAGGCGGTCGAGCCACGGTGTCGGCGCAGGTTTTCGTAGGCCGCGATCGCGTCGTCGTAGGCTTGTCCGCCCGTGACGAACTGCTCGGTCGCACTGCGGAACCGCTGCTCCCCGAATTTGTCTTTCAGGAATGCTTCGCGAAGAACGGGATTCTGCTGCAGCACCTTCAACTGATCAAAGAACAACTCCGGCCGCCCGCCCCGGTAGCCCTTGATGCTGGCCGCCGCGATCGTGCCCTCCAGTTCCGCGATCTTTTCCTGGTACGCCCGGTCCTTGTCACCGATCCGATCCCGTAGCCCCTGCAGTTGGGCCGCATCGTCATCGGAAAACTCGACCCGTCGGACGCGACTCAATTCACGCCCCAAGTCCCGCTTCTGGATCCCCAGCACGCGCCGCGTCTCGGCATCCAAATCACCGGCGTCCAATTTTGATTCGATGCTGTCGATTTCCGACTGCAAGCGTGCGATTTCGCGATCGTTCTTCGCCTTGTCGGCTTCGTTTTGACTCAGCTTGTTGAACGTGTGCCGCTGCACCGCCGTCAACGGGTCCGCTTTCTTCAGCTTCGCCAGTTCCGCCGTCGCCTCGGTCGCATCCTTTCCCAGGTCTTGAAAGAACGATCGCAATCGAGCCTGGATCTGAATCTGCGCCGTTTGTGAAGCATCGCCCTGTGAATCCGCACCGGCACGGGTGACCGCCGTGAACGCCGCCGTCGCTTGCAATGCCGACTCAGCCCGCAACGCGTCGGAAACCGAATTGGCCGCCGCGACCTGGACCGGTGGGAGATTCCGAAACAACTTCGACGGATCCACGATGCGGGCATCCGACCCAGCAAGAAGCAACTGCGAAGCGACCTCCTTCACGTTCTGATTTCCGGTCGCACGGATTGAGTCCGCCAGCGCGGTCGATGTTTCGTCGACGAACTCAGGTGTCAGCGCGGTCAATTTGGCCGCGACAGGCAAGATCTGTTTGATTTGGTCCACCGATGCCCCGGCCGATCGAGTGTCACCGATCGCTTTGGTCAGGTTAACCAGGTCGGGAAACGCCGCCGCGATCGCCGTGTCGGGAACCAGGTTCTGCAGCAAGTCCGTTCGATCCGACTGGTTGACCGTCGCCAGGTTCTTGAGGGCTTCTTGCTGTGCGGCCGCCAGCGTGCGTTGTTCGTCCGCGGACTTCTTGAGCACATCTTGCTGTTCCTGCATCGCCTGCGTGACGAATTGAACCGCCTCCTGCACGCCGACATAGGCCGCCGCGATCGATGCGATCTCGGTCACGGCGAACGAAGAAGCCTGTCTGAACGCGCTGTTGCTTTTCTTCTCGTGATCTTGCAGATGTTTGTGCCACTTTCTGGCTTCTGCCGCCAGCCTCGGATCGATCTGCTCCAGCGGCTTGATCATGTCCTTGAACGTTCTTTCGACGATCTTGCCCGAACTGACCAGGTGCGTTTTGATCTTGTCCGCCACCTGCTTGCTGACCGGATCGCCGGCACGAAGCGCATTTAACGCTTGCTCGTATTTCCCTTCGCCGAACTTCGCCGCCTCCGCCATGTCCCGCTTCCAGCGATTGACCGATCGTTTCAACTCCGGCCGCAACGCGATGATCTTTTGGGCGATTCCCTCGATGCCTCCCTCGGCCGCCAGCGAAGACTCCTTCATGTCGACGCCCAGGACCTTCGCCAGCTCTCTCGCCTGCTTCGTGCCCCCTGCCAACTGAGACACAAACTGATCCAAACGGGATTTCTCGACGTGTTTCTTTGCCTGCTCCATCGCCCGAGCGATCGCCTTGGCGGCATTCGGATCAATCCGATTCAGCTCCGCGACAAGCCTTTTGGCTTCGCCGATCCGGTCTTCGGGGATTTCGGTTGCCTTTTTGATCTCAGCGCCCAGGATCTTGAAATCGCCACCGAGTGACTCGAGCTGCGCACGCGTCTTTTCGAACTTGTCGGCCTTATCGGTCTTCGCCCATTCAGCGAGAATTTCGCGCGCCTGAGCGGCAAGTTTCTGATCGACGGCGTCTAGTTTCTTGAGGATGTCATCGACGGACTGTTTACCGTGTTGGCTCAGTTCACCGAATAGCTTCTTTCCTTGCGGACCGATGCCCCGCAGCTGCTTGAGGATCTTGTCGGTCGTCGCCGCGGTCGCGTTGCCGGCCTTCAGCATCGCGTCGACCATCTCCTTGCCCATCGCATCGACTTCGACACCGGTCTTCTTCAGACCCGCGCGCAACTCCTCGTCGGCCGCTTGGGCTTTGCGAAACCCGTTCAGCAACCTCTCCTCGTCCGAGGTGAGTTCGACGATCAGCTGAGCCTTACCCGCCATGATGCTCTACCCAGGCTGCTAATTGGCCAACGGTGGGTCGGTACTCGCTGAACTGGCCGGCGTTGGTTCTGCGGATCCAGATCCCGTAGCGGTAGTCGGCCGGCCCTGCCGGCCATCCCAGTTTCCCACCGCGTCCCGGTAACCCTGCCAGTCGATCGCGGCGTGAATCACCCGCAACGCATCTTCGGTCGAAAGGCATCCAAGCACTCGGCTGGACAGTTCCAGCAGCGACACCCGGTAGTTGACGCCGATGCAATTGGCGGCAAACCGGATCAGTTGACTGCTGGAGAGTCCGCCATCGTTCCCACCGGCCAACCGCGTCAGAACCCGGAGCCCGATGTCGAACATCTCTCGGTACTGCGGGACGACCGCACCATCGATCGGGTTCCCGTTGTCGTCCAGATCGATGCAAACCGGCAGCGGCGTGTTCCAGACCGCGGGCGTGTCATCTCCCTCCTGCCACATCACCAGCTTTGGGACGTTCCACTTGTACCCGCCGGTCGTCTCGACCGTCACGCTGGTGACCTGTTCACCGCGGGCCAAATCTTCGGCGGTCGGTTTCGAGTCGAATCCGACCCAATACGGCGGCGATTCTTGGCCGAGTTTCGGCGCAGGGATCCAGGATTGCGTTTCCGCATGCATGGCGTGCAACGTTTTGGGATTGCGCCCCATGATGAATCCACGTCGCCCATCCGGTCCGATACAACCTTTCGGCGTCGGATGGTCGATCGCGTAACCCAGACCCAGCCGATCAATGTCCGTCGGCGTGATTTGGTTCGCGTCACTGGGGATGAAATACAGGAAGGGCATGTGTCAGAGCGTGATTAGGATGGGTCGTCCGCGGTCGGTTCGGTTTCAGTTCCTGCGTTCCTGACAACCGCTGCAGGTGCCGATGCCTGAATCTTCGCCAGCGCATGCAACAGTGCCCCGCGGCCGCTCTTGTTCTTGTACGCCGCGAGAATCGCTGCGGCATCTTCTTTCGAGATCGCCGACGCCTGGCGTTCCGAAGTCGGAACACCACATCCCGTCATCGCACGAATCACGAACGGCAAATCAGGTTTCTTCTTACTCATGAAGGGTTCCTCAAAGTTGCATCACGCCAGCGTGTGGGCCAAGTCCATCACGATCATGTCGTTGGTCGCATCGTCCAGCCCGTTGACCGTCACCTGCATCGCGTGCGGCGCATGCCCGCTGGCACTGATCTCCTGGATCGTCGCCACGCCGTCGATCGTGAACTCGGCGTGATTCGCGCCGGTTTCAAACGCACCGCTTCCGTGCACTTTCTTGCGCAGCACAAACGAGGTGTCGCCGTGCGTCGCGTGTTTGCCGACCAGCGGGATCTTAGAAGCCCGAAACTTTTCGATGTCGTAGCAAGTGATTTGCACCACCGGCTTGCGTTCCGCGATGAATAATGATTTCGCGTTGATGTCGCCGTCGGCCGATTGAGGTTGAACCGAAATCCCGAACCCAATCGAGATCGATGTCTTGTCCGTGAACGTTTCGCCACAGATATCCACCGGTCCCAGGTGGTAGCCGTTGACATCGGTGATCGCCGGAGGAGTACCCCATGCGCCCGGATACTCGATGTCCGGGGTGACGATCAACGAATCGTTCGTCTCATCCCACAGCGAGAACACTTGGGCGGACAAGGATGCACGGCTGCCGTGGGACACCGAAAGCGTTTGCGGGATGATCAGCCCGTTGGGAATGGTCCAACTCGTGTGCTTTCCCGCCGGCGAAACGCCTGTCAAATCGATCCCACCGCAAGGCAATCGTTTGATCGCCCACATCTTGAATCCCAGGTCGCTCCCTCCGATCAGACACTCTCCCTTGGTACCGATCACGTTCAACAACGTCTTGATGTCCATCGTCGTGAACGTCGCATCGGGCTGAACATTCCCCACTTCACCGTAGGAAGCGTTTTCGCTACCCGCGGTGACTTCGGTGTTGACCTGAACGCCGGGACGAATGCTCTGCTGCGAGATCCCACCGATCCAGACCGATTCGGTGGGCAGCGGATCGCCGGCGCGAAGCTCGATGGCGTAGGACGTGTTGCGGGTCATCGGAAGTTCCCTTCGAATCGGGGCGAGAATCGAGCAATGAAGTAGTGACCGAGCAAGACGGATTCCCGGTCCGGGACGCGGCGGAACTCATCCGCCATGTCGATGTCAGAGTTGGGGTGTCGGAAATTCAGCTTCCGCAGCTGGGGATACGCAACCTTCACACCGCCGCGATTTTGCACCTGACCAGTTCCCGCCCGCGCCGTGATCCGGGCCGTCGCCGCCAGCCGGCGGACTTCACCCGTTTTCACCAACGGATACGTGTGACCGAACCGACGGAACTTTTCGCGGACGTACTTGGGTTTCCGTTTCCCGTAATCCGCTTCGGTCGCGTGTTTATGCGTGAACCGTTTCGGTCGATACTGCAGATGGAAATGACGCCCGGTGTCCTGCCACGCCGGCACCGACGCAGCGACGTAGGCTTGGCGGAGTGATCGGCCGACGCCATTCCCGTGAATTTTCACAGCATTCGGTGGAGTGACCATCAGCGCACCTCAAACCGCAGCATGCCCAGCCAACGCGGCCGGTCGGGCTGTGAATCCTGCACTTCGTCGCGTTCGTCGTCCGGTTGCGGAGTCGCACCGCCGTAGGACGGATTCATCAGGCACAGGTGCGACTGTCCGGAGATCGATTCCCCGGTGCCCTGGATCGCCATGCACTCCATCAGGATGCTGCCAAATTGGTCATCGATCCAGGCTTCCTGGTCGCTCTCATCTACAATGTCTTCGTCCTCAGGCACATAGATCCCGATCGCGATCATCATCGTCCGGCTTTGGACGTCGCTCAGGTTCCCGTCGGGCGTCGATTCAAATTCCACGCCCTCGCTGTCGATCAGAATCCGCGGGTATTGAAACGGGGGCACCAGAATCGTCGTGCCGTCGTCCGGGAAATACATCGGGGCGTAAGTCTTGATCTTGGCCAGCGCCTCAGTCGCGTTCGCGACGCCCAGCACCGATCGCACCGTCGCGCACTCAGCCAACAGCAACCGCATTTGATGCTTGGTCGAAAAGATGCCGTTCGGCGTGTACATCAGCCCCTCCGTCCGACCGCGTGCGAAGCCTGATGCTCCGTTTGACGGGTGCACAGCACCGATTGAACCGCCGCGTCGTGTCCGATGATCCGTTTGACGTTCAACTTGATCGTCCGGTCATGTTCGCTGACGAGGACACGGTCCTTGCCGGAGGAACTGATCACCATGGGGACACAATTCCCGGTTTCATCGATCCGGTGAGTCGGAAACTCGATCACCGCCGACGAACGCACTATGCGTCCTTTCTCCGCATTCAGACTCCCCCGGCCATCGCCGCGGACCTGATTCGATCCCTCTTCGTCCGACCAATCCACGATCGCATCCACCTCAAACGCATTGGCCGCTACACCCAGCGGCCAATACACCACCGTCTCCGCAAACCCATCGGTATCGAAGAACACATCATTCGCCTCGGCAATCACATCACGCAAATTCAAGTTGGTGTCCAGGCTTCAGTCGCATTCGAGTCAACGTTGGTGTCCAGGCTTTAGCCGCTTTCGATCGACCGTTGGTGTCCAGGCTTTAGCCGCAGGTTTTCTATTGGTCTGTCTACCGCCGTCAGGCGAATCTCAAGTCACTCTCCCCCTGGGAGAGTCGAGCGCCAGCGAGGAGAGGGCTGCCTGGGAGAATCCTCCCCTCGCTAGCGCTCGACCCTCCTTGGAAAGGAGGGTGACGCATGGAGTCCCGTAGTCTCACTTCGCCGCCACAATCCCCAGCGCCGTCCGAATCTGCTTCGCCCGACCGCCGGCGATGTCGGTCAACTTCGTCAGGTCAAACCCCTCAGCGACCTTCGAGTTGATCTGCTCCGGATCCATCACCCAAGCATGCTTATCCGCGTTCTTCGCCAAAGCCTCCGCAAGTTCCGCCGACAACCCCGCGGCAAGCAGCTTCGACTTATCACCGGGATCAACGTCTTCGTCACCGTCAGTCGTCTCCACCGGAGCGTCCAAGCCCAGCGCCTCGTGAACCGCACTCGCCGAATCAACAGTGAACCCGTCCAGCAACACCAACTCGCCACCGTCACTGATCCACTGAGTCAACGAGTCCACCGAAAGCGGACTGGGAAGCGAATCACCGTTTCGCTCGAGCAAGTCGACCAATTCATCCGGCAGTTCGATCGAAACAGAATCAGCATCCTCCCCGGATCCATCGACGTCCTTCGCACCTGCCCCGTCCCGACGAAGATCGATCACACTCGGCGGCGGAGTGTCACTGGTCCCGATCGCCCGCCGCGCTCGCGGACTGACCTCCAACTCCTGCTTGTGGATTGTGTGAAACACACCGCGAGTCGTTTCCCAGTCGACGATGAATCGGCCGGGCCGTTTTTCGTCCGCCTTGATGATCACCAGCGCCCGACCTATGTCACGTTTGACCAACTCGGCCTCTTCGCTCGAAAGCCCGACCGGCTGGTCCGGATCAAACGTGATGACCTTCTTGACGTTGCCGCGCTTGTCACGCACGGCACGGTGAAAGGGCTGTTTCTTACCGGGATGGCGTGCGACAGTCAGAACGGGTTTCGACATCAGGCGACGACTCAGGTTGGTGAACGGATCAGTTTGCGTTGGATTCGGGTTTTGTTTCAGCGTTTCAGGATCAAACCAACTTGACGCGGTTGGCCAACCACCAGGCCAACACGCCCAAGTTGTAGCGCCCGTTACCACCGACCTTGACATCCTTCTCTTCCGGGTCGTCATAGTTCTTGGTGAACATCGTGATCGCTTGACGATCTTGGAACACGAACGGCTTGATCGATTGTCCCGTTCGATAGACATCGAACTGGTTCCCGGTGTACTGCACCAACGGGATGATTTCGGGACGGGTGAGCGTGAACTTGTCGACCGCCGCACCGGCGGTGCCGGCCGCGTTGGTTTCCAGAACCAGCTTGGCTTGGAACGCCTTGTCGAATATCGGCCACAGATTCGGCGAACAGGTGATGACCAGGTCACTGAAGTCATGTGCCGTGGGAAACACGAACGGTTCGCCGCGGTCGTTCTTGTACGTCAGCATGTTCAGCAGGACCTGCGTGACCGCGTCGAGCAACTCTTCCGTGGTCGGTTTGGTCGGATCCGACACGTCGATCGTCAACAGGTTCGACTGCACGCCGCTGTCGCCCCAGACGTGGTCGGTGTCGAAAAAGAACTGGCCATCGAAACACTCAATCGTTTCGGCCGCGGCCATCAATTGGAACAACACCTTGTCCGGGTGCCGTGCGAACATCTCCACAAGGCCCTCACCCATCCGGGTGAAATACCCCGAGTTGCCGTCATCAATCTTCTTCTTCGGCAGCCGGATACCGTTCGCCCAATCCTTGTTGCGGATCTGGAACTCGGCGCTGGCGAGTTGATCGAACACCATGTCCCCGAGCCATTCGTAGACCTCGGGGAACGCGCCCAGCCAATCGTAGTTTTCCGAGTCCTGCGTCGAGTCGATGACCGTGCAGAGCCGCGGGTAGAACCGTTCTGCCCGTTCAAGTCCGACTTGAACCTGGTGCCGGACCCGGTTGCCGACCTCGGCGTACAGAGCGTTGTTGTGAATCGTCATCCGCAAAATGTCCTAAAAAAGTGGGAGAGGCTTCCAGCCTGTCAATCAACGCTCACACCGCCTGAAAATCGATCGCGACCTGACCAGTGTTCGCATCCACAAACTTTTCCAACGTGCCGACGTAGGAGTTGTTGGTCGGACTCAGCGTCAGCGTCCAGTTGTCGCTGGCATAGACCTTCTTGCCCTCATCGGCCTGCGTGATCCCGCCGGGAAACGGCAGCACGAATCGGTGTTTGATGTAGTGCTCCACATCCAGGTCGCCGTCCGCCCCCGCCGCGTTGTCCGCTTCGCTGTGAACGATCCCGGCAAAGCGGTTCGCCCCCGCGGCGATCACGTTGGTGCGATGCCCGGTCGAGTCGATGAAACACAACGTGCCATGCGGCAGCCGGATTCCCGCGGCGACCGGTCCCGACGAAAGACCGCCCGTCCCGCCAGTCATTCGGATGCGTTGATTCAGAGTCGTAGCCATGATTCAGTTCTGTTGAAGTAAGTTCCGTGTCACCGTTTCAAACTCGCTTAGAAAGTCACCCTCCTGGCAGGAGGGTCGAGCGAAGCGAGGGGAGGACGCCTTCCGATCACTCATCAGAAGCGTTTCCCCTGCCGACCTACTCGTCCGAGTCACCCCCAAGATCGATCCCCCGCTCACCGGCTGTAAAACTGATCCAATCCGCCTTGGACCAACCCGCCGCCTGCAGCAATTCCTTCCGCTCTTCAAACTCCTTGCCGAGCGTCTCTTTCGCGGTCAGCTTCTTTCCGCCGGCACCGTCATCGTGCCCCAGCGACACGTGGCTTTCCTGCTTCCGCTTCGCCAGGCTTTGGATCGCATCATCAACCGACAGGTCGCCGGCCAGCTCTTCGGTCACATCCAATCCCGCCAGTTTCCCCAGCGCCGCGATCGTGTTCGTGCGCGACTTTTCCGCCTTCTCTGACGCATCCTTGGCGGCCAGTTGCTCGGTCAGTTGGTCGATCTTGCCGGACAAGGCATCGACAGCGGACGTGTCCGGCTGGTTCGAAGCGGTTTCGGTCGTCGTCGTGGTCACGGAATCAGTCTCCGGTTTGGGGTTTGGTTTTTTTGGGCCGAAACGGCTTTCAAGAATTCGGTCGCGTAGCCCGTCGATCCGTGCGGACAGCACATTGGCCGGCGCGTCGGGAAAGAGTTTGTCAACGTACTGATCCAGCACGACGGCAAGCTTCGATGAAACGCGGCGGTCGCTGCCTTCCATGAAGTTGCTCAGCGATTCGACGCCAAACAGATCACCGTGCACGGCATCGCCTTCATCGACGAAGTCCGATGCCCACAGCTTGGTCGGCCGAAACAATGGCGGCCGGCGGTTTCCCTGTTCGTCGTCTTCGCGTTCCAGCTTGTCGGTGCTGATCACGACGCTGGACTGAAACGATCCGGGGTCTTCGTCCGCGGCATCCAACAGGAAGACGCCCAGCGGAGTTTTTCCGCCGGTCGCGTTGTGTTTCATCGCGGTTTCGGTCAGAAGAGCATCCGCGCGAACGATCTTTCGTCCGTCCCGCTCATCCATGCGAAAATTCTTCGCCCGAGCAACATGCTTCCCCAAACCATCGTCGCTGTAGGATTCATGTTGGAAGTGAACCTTCACTCCCTTGGTTTGTTCATTACCCAGCTGAACGATCGTCTGCAGCGCCTCGACATCAAACTCGCCGCGGCCCTTGCTCTTACAAGGTCCCTGTTCGCAGACCACATAGCCATTGATCCGTCGGTTGGCACGATCCACACCGATCCGATCATCCGAAGCAACCTTCGTCGCACGCAGTTTTGTGGGCTCAGCAGTGACCTTGGCAAGTTCCATGCCCCAATCATCCCGCACCCAAACCCCAATACAACAACCCGAGTCCTATTAGTAGGAGCCACCCCAGCACGCCGCGTCAGCCAGTGGCTCGAGCCTACCCGCGCCAGCATTCCCCATCACGCGCCGGTCGCTCACGCGTCCCGCTGGCATCGCACACCCTCACGCACCTACCCTGGCACCCTTCTCCCCCGGCTTTGCGGGGGAGAAGCACTGTCATGGCCGAACTTGATTTAGCTCGCATTGGCGAGGTGCGCGCGAACGCCTAGCGGCATTACCTTACGGTAACTTTTTTTAGTCTTAAAGTCCAATGGCTTGTCGGCTTGCTGAGCACGTCTCAGTCAGCATGAATGGTTCAGTCTCGCCACCCTGGTAGATATCCGAAGCTTAGGAGCCTCACACTGTCTTATCCGGCGTTTGAACCGCTGACAGAGCATCACACTTCTTCCACGGGCTTGTTGACTGCAGCTTCGAGAAGCCGCGTCTGCCCTCGGGCTGTAGACGATGTTATCAGTGTGCAAGTGAAAGCACGACAAGTCAACGCGGGCCCTAAGCTTCGGACGAGTTTGATTCTACCTTAGATGCCTGACGAACTCCAAGTCGAACCAGAAGAGGAATGAGCAGATCGCCGATCGATACGGCTCCGCGGCGTTTTTTATTTGCCAGCTTGGCGAAGGGTTTTGCTTCTTCGCTATAGACCGACTTGGGAAGCCACTTGAGAGCTTCATTCATATCAGCAACCGTTTGATCAAGCGGCGTGCCGTGTTCGATATAAAACTTCCATAGCTTTTTCAGCAGGCACTCCCGGTCGACGTGCTTACCTCGCCACACTTGGCGTCCGCTGACGATCTGGAAAACCATTCGGTTAGCTCGGTTAGCCATTCGACACTGGCGATCGAGCGTGCAGATATCTTTGCTCTTCCACAAAGCAGCCAAGCCACGGTAGTACGGATGGCATTTGATCAAGTTCTTTGCAACGAGAATGCAAGCGGAACGCAGTCGACGATTGCAGTTTTTGGCGACGGAACCGCTTCGGTCAATTTCATCACTTTGGTAGCGAGCAGGGTAAAGCCCGGCGCGTCCGTTGATCGCAATGGCAGTTGCATAGTGCTCGATCGGTGCAGCTTCGCCCGCATACTCACCTGCGGAAACAACGTTGATCCCAGTGACAGAGAGAAGCAATATATATGGCGTTTTCACGAGAAAATGCGCCGTTTCTTGTTCAATCTGGCTGATCTGTTCGTTGAGCAATTCGCGTATCTCATTTAGCTGTTTCCATTGCTTGGTCAACAACGGGTACAACGGATCGGGTTGAACTGCCTGAGCACTCCACGCAAAGATCTTGTCGAGTGTTGTTTTTTGAACTCGAGTCTTGTTCTTGCGAAGGTACTTTGCCATGCCGGTTTGCTTCGCTTTTTTGATCGCCTCGTCAGACGGGAATTGTTTCGCGATGATCATCGCAATCGATCAGTTGAAGAGTTTGTCATCATCCCAAAGATCCGCGTAGCCAGGCATGGATTGATGCAATAACGCTCGCAACTGTACTTGCACCCGTGCGCGTTGCTTGACCAAATTGCGACGCTGCCGACAAAGACGTTGCAGTGACAGGTGGGTTTCATCAACGGGCAAGATCGCCAATCCGTATCCGTTGATGGCGGCGTGAAAAATCGCTTCGAGATCGTTAGGGTCAGTCTTATTGTTGGGGTGAAGCGTCTCTCGATAGTGCGAAGACGCGAAGGGGTGAACCGTCCTTGTGTCGTACCCCGCTTTGCGAAACGCTTGCTGCACGGGTTTGTGGTAGACACCGGTCATCTCGACGGCGACAATGGAGTCGAGGATCCCTTCGGCTTGACAAGCTGCATCAACGAGTTGGACCATTGCTGCGAGAGCGCCAGCACTGTGCTCGACCGAAGTTGGTTCGACAATGACACGACCAAAGAAGTCACAGAGCATCCAGATCGACCGTCGCTTGGCACAGTCCACCGAAACGATACCGAATTTCTGAGGGCCTGCCTGTTGGACTCGTTCCTGGATGACACCGGATGGCTTTCCGATGTAGCGTCGCTTGGTAGCCTTGCAGGCGGATTTTCGACTAGATTTTTTCGTAACGGCCATTTGAGTTCTCTACAAATTGGAAGTGTTGAAAAGTTCTTCCAATTGAGCACTCGAATGGTCTTTGTCTAGATTTTTCACGATCTAGGGGCATACCAGGGCTGGGGATGAGGGGGCCAGCATTGTGATAGAATGGCAGTCGCCATGAATCCCTACATACCACCACACGACTCTGACGGCACAGTGCCAAAGCGACTTGGTCGGCATACAGTTGGCGAGTGGATTACAATCGTATTCTTGGTGGTGGTGATCACGCTGGTTGGCGCTATCATCTCGAACGTGGTCTTGAACTCGATGGTCAATCAATCATAGAGCCTTCTTTTCACGCAGCTACTCCACCGGTCTTCTCCCCCTCTCCCACCTCCCCACTCCCATCTCGCTGCTTGATTGGCAACCCAGCCCGTTCCCGCTCCTCAACCTCCCACTTCTCCCGAGCGATCTCCAGCCGGATCTTCTCGCGCAACTCGACATCCCGCTGCTGCATCCCCTCCAGCCAATCCTGATCCTTGTCGGCATAAACTTCCGACAGCGTTTCCTGATCGCTGTTGATCGCGACCTCGTGTGCCGAAACCTCCTTTTCGGGATCCACGGCACCAAACGACGTCCCGCCCCACGAATGATCGTGGAACTCTTCCGGATGCCGCGTGTAAGTCAACACATCCGTCACGTCGTCCATGTGCCCATAAAAGAACGCATCGTCAACGATCCGACGCCACAGCGGCTTCAGCACTTGGTGGATCATCGCCTGGGCGCGCATCCGAAACCCGATTCGACCGTCCAGCATCGCCAGCCGGCCGCTCGAATACGTCGTCCGAAAGAAATTCTTGGCCAGCAGCTCGTACGGATAATTCAACGCCGCCGCGATCGCCCGCAGTGAAGCTTCCACAAACGGCGCGAACGTCGATCCAGGCCGCGAGGGATCGACCTTGACCAGGTCATCGTCACTGTTGATCCGTTCGACCATCCCCGGAAAGATCTCTTCGAACGGGTTGCCCTGTTCGTCGAACTCGCCCGACGCCATCCCCGCAGAGATTTCCGCCGGCGTGCCGCCGCGTTTGCCGGTTTTGATCACGATCCCGAAGCAGGCTTCGATCTGCTTGCCGATCAATTCGGCTTCGTGGAAGTCGTCCAGATCCTTCAGGAACGCGAACGCCGCGCACAGCCACGGGATGCCCCGCTTTTGTCCAGGAAACATCGACTCGAACAAGTGGACGACTTGCTCTTGGCCGGCGGAGTTGTAACGTCGGACGAATTCGTACTCGACGTCGTAGCGTTTACCGTTTTGGACCTGTTTGCGGATGTAGTACCCGACGATCTGATCGGTCTTCGCGTGGTAGCGAATCCCCATCCGCACGTTCTCGTCGTCGCGATAGTCCGGGGGCGTTTCGACCCGCATTGGATCGATGACTTCCACCGTCAATCCGATTGGGCCTTGGAACGGAGCGTCACGGAACAATACGAACGCTTCGCCGAACATCGCGTAGGTTCGGCAGATCAGCCGCTGCGCTTCATCCAGCGATTGCCGACGGGCGCGGTCGACGCCACGATTGCTCCAGCGTTTGCAGATCCTCTTAAGAGTCTTATTGGCAAGATCCGCTTGTTCCTTGTCCAGGATCTTGCTTTCGGTGATCTGCGGCCGACAGCCGAGTCCGACTCCGATCTCGTGCGAAACACGCCCCTCGATTGCGCCGTGAGCATGAGGATTCGACTGATACAGCTCCCGAGCTCGGAACTGCATCTCCTGCTGGCTTTCTTCCAACTGATCATTGATCCCACTGTGATCATTGAACCAACGTCCGTCACGATGCGGAGCGGACCGAACCGACGGATGTGCATGACGCGACCGCCGCCCGAACCCCTTCATTCGAGTGGCCTGCTCGGCCAGCAGCCGGCGTTTCAACCGAGAAGCAATCCGCCGCTCACCCCAAGTCGGCGCAACGGTGAAGATCGCCTCGTCGATCGCATAAGCAACCCGCTCAAGCCGCGAACCCGCCTTCCGGTCCCCTGGCCTACGATGTCGTTTTGAACCGTTCAGAGCGATCATTTGGTCAATCGAGCCCGGTGACGAGTGGGGACCCTATTGGAGACCGATTCCAACCGCCCGATCTCCTCATTGATCCACTGTAGAAACTTCCGGCAATCCTCCAGCGACTCCATCCGATGGCTACGATTGCGGATCGAAAACTCCGCCGTACCACGTTTCCCACCGGAAAACGTCGCCCGCATCGCGGCAACGACGTCACGGCGAAGTTGTTGCAGCTCGAGGAGGAAGAGGTGGTCTGTCATGATTTAAGCATGGCGGCGATGCGCATCAGCTCAACGATTCAGATCCTATTGATAGGATCTTCCCTCCGCTGCTCAGTAAGGTCATTGGGGACTCCGTGGAACACAAACAACGCCCCGCCTGGGATAGCCCGGTTCCTCGATTTGCATCCACGACGATCGCACCAAAATCTGGTTTCAGTATTCGTTGATGTCTTGCCTTGGTGAACCCCTCTGCCAATAAATTCAGCCGGACTGGTTTTTCACTGCCCTGGTATGGAGATGGCAATGGCTTCCCAAATTGACGTGTTTCACGAGTGTTTTGATCAGGTCAGCGACCCGCGAGTTGCCGGACGGACGATCCATCCGCTCAACTCGATTCTATTCTTGGTTGTCGCGGCGGTCATCGCAGGCGCGGATGGTCCCGATGAGATCGAAAGCTTCGGTGGAGAGAAACTCGACTGGCTCTCCAAGTTCGCTGACTTTGAAGCTGGAATCCCTTCTCACGACACCATCACGCGAGTGCTGTCGTTGATAAAGCCCGCGGAGTTTCAAAAGGCGCTTCTGCAGTGGCACTCGCACCTTTGTGAACTTGCCCATGCATCTTCCGATTGCGATTCCAAAAATCACACAGGTCCCATCCACGTGGCGATCGATGGCAAGACGGTGCGAGGGTCCTATACCGATGCGGAAAAATCCAACGCGATTCACATCGTCAGTGCCTGGGCCACCGAGCATAGTGTCACGCTCGGACAAACCGAGGTCGATTCCAAGTCCAACGAAATCACGGCGATTCCCGAATTGCTCGATCTGATCGACGTGCGCAATTCGATCGTGACGCTCGATGCCATGGGATGCCAAAAGTCGATTGCTGAAAAGATCATCGAAGAAGGTGGCGACTATGTGTTCGCCGTCAAGGACAACCATCCCAAGCTTTGCGCCGCCATCGCTGACTACTTTGAGATGGCCCACAACGAAGGGCTCAAAGACCACGGTGTTCGAACCATCACCACGCTTGGAAAGCAGGCCGGGCGAGACGAAGAACGCTTCTATGCGACTTGCCCGATTCCCGAAGCGCTCCGCGAACTGACCGACCAATGGAAGGGAGCCAAAAGTATTTGCCAAGCGAATACATGCACCACTCGTGGCGACAAGCAATCAAGCGATGTCCGGTATTACATATCAAGCCGACCGGCAAGGGTGCGTGAATTTTCAAATTGCGCGCGTAAGCATTGGGGGATTGAGAGCATGCACTGGGTTCTCGATGTGGTGTTTCATGAAGACTCCAGTCGGCTCCGAACCAAAAACGCGACGTCGAACATGAGCTCTGCTCGCCGGTTTGTCACAACGCTCCTCAAGCGGGACACTCGGAAGAAGAGTCTCAAGCGGAAACGCAAAATCGCTGGCTGGAACACTGACTTTCTCGAAAAACTCCTGTTTGCAGCCTAATTTTGGTGCGATCGTCGTGGATTTGCATCGGAGTTCCCTATCAGCGAGAATATGTGCCACCTTCTCACTGCTTCAACCGCCGATGTATGAGCTGCGGCAACGCGATTTTTCCCCCTCATGCGATGATTTGCAAAGTCACAGTCGGCGACATAAACGAGAAAACTGGGCACACTGACTTCCAGTCAAGCCACTCTGCACTCTACGACTGGTTATACGATTGGTCACTCACCCGCCCACCAGTACGACAAGCTTTAAACGCGACAGGGCAATCACTGTTCGGTCGATTGTTATGCCTTCTGCGCGGACATGCAAAGTAGAACTACACCGAGTCGAGCACATTTCACTCTGCATCTTACCACGCAGAAAACTCGAGGTGAGAAGATGCGATTGCCTATTGCTATCGTCGTGTTGACTTTGTTTGCCGTTTCGGTAGCAAATGCTCAAGATTGCTGCGTGTACGCGGGAGACACCACATGTAACGCTCGGTACACACCCACGACGGGTCCTTCCGTCAGATGTTTCACTTGTTTCCCCCAAAGCTCAAGCGGAACATGCGGTCCTGACTACAGCGAGTGGCAAAACTCCACGAGCGACATAGCCGCATGGAACAAAGTGACTAGCGGCGGCACGAATCGTTTTTCGAGCGTCCGCACGCAGGCACAATCCACTATGAGTGCGATCCGCGTTGCGAAGAAACCAGTCCAGGTCAATGGGATTGCGTCGGCGACATCGCAGATTTTACGATGGACGTCATAGCCGTATTTAGCGAAGAATTACCCTGCACATAACCTTCACAAATCGATTCTCTTTTCTAGGCGGGAGATGTCATGTATCAAGCCAACACAGTTTTTATCGTTGCTCTAGGTGTCAGCTTGATGATACCTTCCGCCTGTTATCCTCAGCAGCTGGGGATTCTTGGAGAGGCCGCCAAGAAACCTGAAGATATTGCAGGAACCATAATCGATGAGATGCACATGGAGGTTCAATCCGCGACGCGATTCGCAACTTGCTACGCGGGTTCATATATGAACGATGGTCGTGCGAAGCCCAACGCGAATGGTGTCTTTGAGTTCGTCGGTTTCTATGCCAGAGGGCACAATAAGTCGGGGGAAAGGCAGGTCCGCGTTTGGTCTGCGAACGATGCGACTGTGAACGGACAGTTTCTGCCTTTTTTCTACACGAACGACCGGCTCTTCACGAAGAACAAGTGGTCGTATACCAAATGCGGCAGCCCTGTGAAGGATGTTGATCCACATGAGGAGAAGGGAGAGTATCGGTTCAGAGGCTTATGCCTGGACTCTCGACTTGCGATGATCCAATTTGCGTACGGGATTAGTTCAGGAAAAGCCAGGGGACTCTGTGAAGAACACTACTTCTTGAGTTCAAACCTTGTTTCCGCAGAACGAACGCAAGAAGGCAATATAATTGCGGTCGTTCAAGGTCCTGGAAAGAATCGGTTCCACTGCACTTTAGATAAACGGTACGAGTTCCGCCCGAGTAAAATTGCAGTCACAAAAGAGGATGCAGATTTGCTGGATGGTGATACAAACGCAATTGTCATCAACGAAATCCGCTGGACACAGGAGAAGGATGCCGAGAAAGGTAAGCTAACTCGCTGGATCGCGGATGCGGGAAAAAATACGCAGTATGGTGGTGGCACCAAGGCAAGTGCACCGCGAGCCATCTCGTACAGCTGGAAAGCTGCATGGTGGTATGGGGATGATGTTCCAGCGCATGTATTTTCAAAAGAACATGTAACCTCTGACAGCGGAAAACTATTTGACGAATTCGGAAAATTTATTGAAAAGGCCTCGTCAGTGCGTTCTTTCGACGAGGCCGGTGGATGAAACTAAGGTGTCAAAACTAAGGTGTCAGGTCAAAACTAAGGTGTCAGGACTCTTTTCGAGCAAAGAAGGGGGCAGTTGCGAATCGCGACTGAGTTTTCCACCCAGCAAAGTCACTTCTACCCACGCCCCTTCCGCCCCAACCACGATTTCCTCATCGCGATCCGCACCGGAGCGACGTCAAGCGACACCACACTCTTCCGCTCCGGGCGGTACCCGCAATTGCCACATCGGTAGTACCGAGTCCGTGTGTTGAACTTGCGGTTGACGCGGGTCGTTTCGACTCGCAGGGTTCCTTTTTGACAGACTGGGCATAGGTCGTCGCTCATGATCTTCGCCTCCGGATGAAACGGCCTTGAGTGTTTGACTTGCGGACGAAACCGGGTGAGGATGGCTTCGTGGCGGGTTGCTGTTTCGGGGATGACGCGAGCTTGGTTTGGCGCTGCAGCCGCTGGTCCAGGTTCTCGGTCGGGAAGCGGCGCTCTTTGGGTTGACGCTCCCACTTGCTGTTGGTGAACACTTCGGCCGCGGTCCGCGCATAGCGGAACACGTCGCGGAAGTCGACCGGGATCGTTGATTCGTCGATCCGGACGTGCTTGCCTTCGAGTGGGTTGTAGCGCTCGTTGAGAAGCTGATCGAACAGATCGAGGTCACCGACCACCTGACGTGGCAGCATGATCGACATCGGGTCGCCCGGCAGCCGGCGGACCATCGCGTTGTCCAACCAGTTTTGCGTCACCATCGTATTGACCTGGATGCACTGCAGCCCGGAGATTTCATTGGGGTTCTTTGAATTGCTTCCGCCGAAACGGTTCTCAAGCTCCCGCTTGCCGAACATCTTGATCCCCATGTTGCCGTATCGGGCTCCCTCCAACGGCCAAACCCAAGGACTGCGCGGCTGGTTCACCGACATGCAGAACGAAAACACTTCTTCTTGACGGTTCCCGTCCTTGGAGTCGATCAGGTTCATCAGGCTGTGGATCGGATGGCCGTCTTCGTGTGGCCACGGCGTCTGCAGCCAGGTCGCGACGTCGCTCCAGCTCGGCACCGTTCCGTGTTGAATCAGATACCCGATCTTGTCCCGGTCCCAGCCAAAGGTGCCCACGACAAAATGGTCCAGCTGGACGTCGACCGCCGTCGTGACGAAAACCACCGGCTTCGGTACCGTTCCCACGTCCCAGTTGCCGACACACAGCCGCTGGGCCAGCTCTTCGGACTTCATCTGAACCACCAGCGGAACCCAGGGCATTCCCCGCGAGTTGTTCTCGAACGACCGCTCGGCCTCCGAATCGCCCCTCGATTCGACGTACGCCCGAGCGTTGTCGGAAAACGAAAACGTCGGGCCGTACAGCCGGGACAGCTGAAACGACTCGTCGGGCCCGTCGTTGGTCGGCGTTCCGATCAACTGACCTGATGCATCGACGTACTGGCCTTCGGCGCACCAGACGCCCTTGCGAATCATTTCGCGGCGCTGCTCCTCGCGGATGTCTTCGCCGCATTCTTCGCAGACGTACACAGCCGTTCTCGCGGCGATGTTCGGGTTGGAATCCCCGTTCTCGTCGCGGTCCCACCACAACCCGCCGGCCGAGCGGTCCGTGCCCTCATTCCAGACCAATTCCTGGTGATGGCCGCAGTGCGGACAGGGGACGTGAAAGCGACGATTGGTCGCCATCGCAACGTGCTTGCCGATCCGCGATTGGCCCTCGATCGTCGGCGTCGATTCGGCGTACAATTTTCGGTCCGGGATCTCTTCGCCACGCGCCATCGCCAACAGGAACGGATCCGCCTCTTCTGACTTGTCCTTGGTGTACTTGTCGACTTCGAACATCGCGATGTAGCGCGGGTCCTTGTCGCCGAGGGTCGACGCGGATCCCGACCACGCCCCGTAGATCGTGAAGGTTGACGTTTTGACCTTCTGTTTGGCACGCCGAGCCACGTGCGGGCACAACCCACGGGTTTTTGGCGACTTCTCCAGCATCGGCCAAAACCGGTCCCCGATCGTTTCTTCGACGATCTTCTGGTCCGGGCCGATGATCATCCCGACGTCAGGATTGTGGTCTTGTGCCGCGTGCATGAACGACAACCCGTCTTCGGTCTTCCCCAGCCGGCTGCCGGCCATGAAGAAGATCCGTTTGACGTTGGGATTGTCCCAGGCCTCCGCGATCCCTTTCACCCAGGGATAGTCAAAGTAGTTGAACGGGATGCCCTTCTTGGTGTAGCTGTTCTCCTTCATCCACTCCCACGTGTTGATCGCCTCGACGGGAAGGATGCAATCGAGTGTCCGGTCGTCGGGCACAAACGGTTCCACTTCAATCGTCATGTTCGATCTCGCGAAGATCGGCGAGCTGGGTGCGCAGAGCACGCAGGACAATATCAATGCGTTGAGCACAGTCACGTTCCAGTTCCCGTTGAATCTCAGGGGCATAGCCGGCGGCCAATTGAGCGGGGATTTTTTGGATCTGATTTCGACACGTCGACAACACCCTCGCCAAATAGTTGTTTACGGCAGATTTGTGCACCAAACCTTCGGAAAGCAACTGCCGTTTGAATTCCGTGATGACCGCTTCGGAGCTGACCTTGTCGGCCTTGCCCTCTTGTTCCTTCAGCTTCGCCATCGCCATGCGAAACTTGAATTCGTCGGGATCCGCGAGTTCAAGTTCCGATGACTTGCGGTTCAGTTTTCTCCATGTCTTGATCGCTTCGATGTCGTAGCCGGCGTCGGTCTTCGCCGGTGCGCCCTCGGCCAGCCAACTCTTGAGCGTCCGTTCATGAACACCGATCGCCTTCGCAGCATCCGAAATCGTCTCCGCAAGGACGTGGGTTGGATCGTGGTCTGACATCCATCATTCGCTGCCTGGGATCAATTCGGGTGGGATGCCAAGACGACCAGTCGCTGATCAGCCAGCAGTGGTGACACTTCACCCGACCCGTTGATGTGTTCGAATTCGTATTTGCCGTAATTGTCCGCCGGCAGGTTCGTATGTTCGACTTTGTTCAGCTCGATCTGGCCGTACAGCGTTCCGGCGTCATCGACCACTGTGCCGGTTACATCACGCGTCACGCCGCCGGGCAAGGTCATCCCCAATCGCACGGCATCGCCGGCGGCAATACCCGGCTGGTCGATCTGGATCCGCACCGGCCCGATTGCGGAGGTCGACGTGTAGTCCTTGTTCTGCACCAGAACCAATGTCTTGGATTTCGGATCTAGCAACGACATCAACACAACTTTGATCGCCGACAGCTGCTGCAGCGCGTTGGCGGTGAAGGAATCGACGCTGACATCCCCGCCGGCAGCCCCCTGCGAGGCTTGGACGACCGATCCCGATACCGCCGTTTCATCGACGTTGACGTTGAACAACTGCTTCAGCGCCGCGATGTCGAATCCGCTGACCGTCGCGCCGTCGTTACTGGGGGCGGCGACAACGACGGTGGAGTTTCCGTCGACCATCGAATTTCCATCTTCGCTGTAGGTGACCTTGAAATTCAGCTGCTCAAGCGGATCGCCGCTATCGATCTCGAAATACGCGTGGAATTGTCCAACACCGTCGCGGGCCATGAACGACGTGGGAAAGCCGCCCGATGCGACCGTGTACAGGTTTCCCGAGCGATCGACTCCGGCCGCGTTCTTGACCGTGATCGTGACAAGATTCCCGTCGGGATCCTCCATCCCCACGTCGTCGGGCGAGTAGATCCACAGATCGATGCGAAATCGCTGGGCTCCGCTCTCAGGGAGTGGATATTCTTTCGGGAGGACCAACGAAGACCGGACGGAGTTTTGAATGCTGTCCACACTGGCCTGAGTCGCGATCGGGCCGGCCGACAGGTAGTCGATGTATCCGGCACGAGTCGCCGTCCAAGCGGACGCCAGCGCCGCTCCGTCGGTTCCGCGCATGTTCGACGCCAGTGACGGAATGTAAACGGATTGGTTGTCGTGACCGATCAGCCCGATCGTCTCCTTCACGACCACCCCGCCGTCGATCGAGCCGCCGAACAAGACTTCGGAGGCACCCGCGGCGAAAGCGGCGTCGGGCATGTCGACACGGACAACACCATCGGAGATGTGCAGCATCCCACCGTCGCTGTGAGCATCATCGACCGCTGACAGGTCGGCCAGGCTTAGCGTGATTTTCAAGCCGCCCTGACGCCGATACCAGATTTCAATGCCGGCCGATGCAGACGTGGGTGCTGGACTCAACGCCAGCCCGTTCGTGTCAAGAAATTGCAGATAGACCGACTGATCGGCGCTGCCGTGGGTGACTTGCCTCATCCGTGGTGCACCATCATCTTCAGCAACGACGAGGGGGCCGCGCCGCCGATCGTTTCGTACAAGTTCTGGTGGACGTACCCGCTGCCCGCCGCGCCTCCGGCCGCACTCGGGAAACTGCCTGGCGTGACCGAGTAACAGCGTCCGGCGATGGACATCATCGACGCGTCGAAATCGGCAACGGCGTAATCGTTGATCCAGCTGTCGCCACCCACGAATTCCGAGCTCGACACCCTGTACGCGGTGCCGGCGGTCAGCGTGACTGGCGTGCAGGGCTCAATGTAATGCCCGTTCAGCAGCGTACTGGCCGGCGTCACCGTGCACGATGTCACCTGTGCCGCATCACTGTCACGCCAGACCATGATTTCATGATCTTGTGCCATGCCCGCCGAAGCGTCGGTCGGCCGTCCCAGATGTGTCACGCTAATGTCACGCACCGGAGTGAACCGATAGCCGACGTCGCCGCCAAAGTCATTACGGTTGGCATCGGGAGGCCCCACCTTGATGGCTGGGCGGAAGGCCTGTTCGATCACCTCCAGATAGGAAAGGTAGTCGTCGGTGGTGGCGATCAATCGCAGCGTGGTCGAGGCAAAGTCGTGAACAAAGACCGATCCGTTGAATCCGCCGGCCGCCGACGCGGTCGCGTGATGTACTTGCCGGCCCATGATGTCGGTGACGTTGCCGACCGTGTGGTTGGCCAATGTCGTCGGCACCGAGTACACGAGCGTCTCGCCGTCGTACAGCCGGAAATAGCCGTCGGTGAATCCGAGGTCAGGGCGGGCAGCGATGATGCGAATCGCAAACACTCCCGTGTGGGGAAGATCCAGCCGAAACGAATCAAAGAAATTCCCAGAGTTATAGCGCACGCTGCCGGCCGTGTTCGGATCGGCGTTGTACGGGCTTCCCAGGTCAGACCCTTGCCGAGCCGTTGTGTAGACTCCGCCGCTGTCCTCGTGGCCAAAGGTCAACCCATCTCGCGAAACGGGATAGGCATCGGTCGATAAATAGTCGGAACCCAGGCAGTAGGTTTCCCCGGCGTGATCAGCGACGTGACCGGCGGTTTCGCGGAAGTTGATGCGTGCCTCAAACGTCATTCCACGCGTCTCCCGCGTCGGACAGAATCTTGGCCGGTGACGCTTTCGCTTTCAGCGCAAGCTCGGCCACCCCAACCGCGGCATTCGCCCGCGCGACGATGGATGCAAACGCCGCATAGCGATCCTCGGAGGCGATCAGCTCGACTTTCGCGGTTCTAATTTCATCCAGCGTGACCGGATCGGACCAGAGTCGGGTTTCTTGGTGGCCGATCCATTTCAGTTGCTGTTTCGTCGATTCGGGGATGGCGGCCAGTTCCGGCGAGACGATCAACTGGTCAGCCATCGCCAACCACTGGGGATCGGTCGCATCCAGACCCAGCGCAGCAAACCGAGCCGCATTGCCGGTCAGTCCCGCGGCGAGGATTGCCTGATAGACCGCTTCGCCGACTGCAGCACCAAACACACGCGAAATCCCCGCGATCGACCACCGTCGTTCGCTCTCGGGTTTCTTTTCGTGCGTCACGGCAGTCAACGCCGCCTGCAGTTCGGCCGGCGTCATCGTGCGCCAATCCGGAACGGATCGGATTGCAGTTTGCAGCGTTTCGCTCATCGCATCACTCCTTGGACTTGATGAGTTCAAGTTCGGTTTTGACCGAGGCAAGTTCGACGCGAATGTTGGCGCGATCCTCTTCGCACTTGTCGGATCGAGACTTCAGGTCAGCGTTGCTGGTCTTCAGTTCCGCGATCGCGCTGGTGTGCTCTTGCTGAGTCTTCTGCATGTCGGATTTCACGAACGAAACCAGAACGCGCCACAGCACCGCGACCGCCCCGGCCAGCGTAACCGCGACCCAATGCCAGCCAGAGGGTGGTTCATTTTCGCTAATCAATTGAAGCTCCGTCCTGAATTAGCATCCCCAAAAAACATCCCGCATGCATCCCAGCACATGGCGTTAGCCAGTGGCGCGTGTCTGCAAACAGTGGGATAGGCTTCCAGCCTGTCATCCCAACACCGACAGGCTGGAAGCCTATCCCACGCGCCGCTCGCTTACGCTTCCCGCTGGCAATCACAACCCAAACAACGGACCGGTATCGTTCCCATCACCGTCGTCTGCACCCCCCTCTGGCAAAAACTTCCGAACCCGCTCCATCGCATTCGCAACTTCCGATTGCCATTCGGCGAGTTGCTTGACCATAAACTCGGCTAATTCCGGATTCGGCTCAGGGTCATCCGGCTCATCATCACCGCCGTCATCCAGGTGATCCCAGATCGGCAGCGTCGTGATATTCGTCTGCTGAAAGAACCCTTCTTCCAGATCCTCCGCACGATCACTCAGCTCGACCAAATCATGCGGCCGTGGAAAGCCAACAGCCGCGCGGTTGGCATACTGCAGCCAGACCGAACGCATCGTCTGTCCGGCACCGTCGCCGCCCCAGGACCAGGTCAGCAATCCGTACTGCAGGTTGTCGCGGATGCTGTGAACACCGCTGCCCGACTGTCCGCCGATGCTGATCGGTTGCCAGCGCCAGACGGTCCCGTTGTGGGTGATCCGAGTCGTTTCGAGCCGCTGGTAATACGGCCCGCGGCAGCGCGGATACCCGCCGGTATAGTGTTCACCCTCGGGAACTTGGTTCCTCAGCTTCACGTGCGGCAGATCCAGCTTGCGATCCGCTTCCAGCACGGCCCAGTCCATCATGATCCGGTCGGAGTAGGCCGCCATGATCACGGTGGCGGTCACGGTCTTGTTGTTGGCGTGCGGGAACGTGCACCGCATCGACTTGCCCAGCTTCGTGCCGGCGACGTGGGCATTGGTCAGGATCAGTGATCGGCCGTTGCGAACACCGACCAGGGAACCCGAACCGCAAACGTTTCCGTTGCTGACTTTGCAACAGCCCCGGCTGGACGGTCCAAGCGGTTCATTCGAATACGACGCCTGATCGACGTCCGCGGGTAGAGCGAGTGTTTCGGTCATGCTCAGGCCCCGACACCAACGGCGATCAACAATTCGATCAGCAATGGGATAAACACCTTCATGAACGCCCCAAAGCCTTCCCAGTCGATCGCAGTGCGATCGATCTCCCCGCTCGTCTTTCGCGGCAGATCATCCACCGCGGGATCCCCGGAGAAGGCCATCTGCGTCACCGCAAGGTCTTCGGCGGCTTGCCGGAACGAGGGCGAGATCAAGGCGACGCGAAGCAGCGCGGCGTCACGCACCGTGATCATCCCGCTCCGTCTGGCCTCACGAGACGCGTTGATCACCGCCCGCCGAAACCCATCCGACGCCTCTGTCTCAATCAAGTTCTCCGCCGCATCAAACGGCATTGAACCCGCTGGTGTTGCAAACCTCGCCGTCTGTGTCCGCGAAATCGCCGGCGGCGATGACGGGCCAATCACCACCGCGCCCGCCGGCACCGACTCACCCACACCCCACGGCGACACCTCCGCGGATTCCGCAACCGAATCGCTTGAGCAATTCGGTCCGGTACAGACGTTCCGTTCCACCTGCCGAGGAACAGACGCGTTACGAAACAGCAGCCGCCGGATCGGCCCATCGGAAAACCCGACGGCAGAGAGAACAACAACGACAAGCAGGACACCGCAGAGAGCCCGACGCATAAGATTGGCCTGAAGATTCAAAGAGAGAGGCTTACCAAAGTCCACATCTCCCGAATCCTACAAACCCCACCCCGCCCCCTCCGCGTCAGCAAGCGGAGAGGGATTTTGTTGGAAATAACGGCCGCGCAATTACATCTGTTGAACAGCAGTCGTTCGGATCAAATTCCAGAAAAGCACGGAAACCTAGTAGTGCACCGGTGTCGGCCACCGGAGCGTATCCGCTACTTTGCCCACCCGCTCCGAGTAGGCGATTGTCAATGCGCGGAGTGCTACTAGACCTCAATCAAGCGAACGCTTGATGGTGAAAAATTGAAAAAACTCGAAACCCTCGGCGTTTTGCGGGTGTATTGGAGATAACGACAACTTCAACGCACTCACTCAACGGAGGATTTCGAGTGAACGACAACTTACGCCGTCGGTTGCTGCGCCGCAAGCGAGTTCTTCTACAACGTATCGACAAGAAGAAGGGTAAGACACATACGCCCATGATTCGCCCCTTGCGGGCAAAGTACGAACTGGCCGAGAAAGTTGAGGCGGTTTCCTGTGGCGGTATCGGCATGGTCATGCAGCTTGTCGAGCAACTCGGATTGCGAAAGCACATCAACCAGTCCGCACCGGTGTTCAAGCTTCACGCGCCGTACGACGAAGCCGATCACGTGCTCAACATTGCCCTGAATCTATTGGCCGGTGGGACCTGCCTCGAACATTTGGAGCATCGCCGCACCGACGAGGCGTATCTGGACGCACTGGGCGCTGAACGGATTCCCGATCCGACAACTGCTGGTGACTTTTGCCGTCGTTTTGATGGCTTCAAGCTACTGCTATTGATGCAGGGAATCAACGTGGCACGCAAGAAGGTTTGGAAACAACAATCCGATGCGTTCTTCGAGCAGGCCACCATTGAAGCCGATGGCACGATGGTCGAGACTTGCGGTGAAAAGAAAGAGGGCATCGGAATCAACTACAAAGGACAATGGGGCTACCATCCACTGGTCGTTACGCTCGCGGAAACCAACGAGTTACTGTACCTGGCCAACCGCAGCGGCAATCGCCCGAGCGGTGAAGGCTCATCGTTCTACTTTGACAGGGCGATCGAACTATGTCGCAATGCTGGGTTTCGAAAGATCCTGTTGCGTGGCGACACGGACTTTTCGTCAACCCAACATCTCGATCGATGGGACGCGCAGGATGTCCGTTTCGTGTTTGGCTATGACGCCAACAAAACACTGACCGCAATTGCCGACTCCCTCGACGAATCAGCATGGAAACCGCTTCGGCGGCAGAAAAAGACTTCTGAGAATCCGCGTGCAAAACGACCCAACTACAAAGAGGAAATCGTCGTAGAAAACGGCTACGAGAACAAGAAGCTGCGTGCTGAAAGCTATGCCGAGTTCCCGTATCAGCCTGGCAATTGCAAGCGTCCCTACCGGATGGTTGCCGTTCGCAAAGACATCGACGTCACGAGTGGGCAGCAATTCTTGTTCAGCACCGAAAAGTACTTCTTCTACATCAGCAACGAACCAAAGGAAGAAAAACAGTCGCGTGAACTGATCGGAGACGGCAACAATCGCTGTGATCAGGAAAACACGATTAGCCAGCTCAAGGCGAGTCACGCATTGACCGCGCCGCTGGATTCGCTGGAAAGCAACTGGGCGTACATGTTGATTGCTTCTCTTGCCTGGACGCTGAAGCTTTGGAGTGGAATGATGGTCCGCGTCAAAGGGAATCCCGGGCAGAGAAAGACGCGAAAACGCCTTCGTGATCGTGTGATCAAAATGGAGTTCTCGACGTTCTTGACTTCGTTGATCCAGATTCCGGCCCAAGTCATCCGCTCATCGCGTCAACTGAAGCTGCGGATTTTGACATACCGTCTCGGCGTCGAAAACTTGTTCACACTCAGTGACCATATTGCGATGCCGCTTCGAACGTGACACGTCGAAACCAACGAAGCCGAAGTCCGGATGCTTCGGTACCGCCGCTAACGCCTAACCCGAGAGAAGCGAATTTATGAGCACGATACCATGCGAATTTCCAATAAGGAGCAGTGCTCCCAAGCGTGCTGCTGCGCCTCAAAAATCCGAAAGCGTCACGCAAAATCCACGCTAGCGTTCGCTTGATTGAGGACTAGAGTCTTATCCTCGTCCGTTTTCATGCGGAGTTTCATGTTATCGCAGCCTTAGCCAATAGCGAATCTCAGTTTCTATTGCGTCGGCAGAAAAGGGATCAACCCGAAATATAGAATCAAGTTGGCGCAGGATATATCTTGCACCCGCCGGATCGTTCAAAGCATCCAGCAACGCCTGAATTACTCGGCTTTGTAGTAGGTCAGGGCAATCTGATCGCCGCAGCAATTTGAGAGCATCGGCAACAATACGTGCTCTTTGGACTGGAGGGTGATTTGTGTTGGTGATCAAAGACAAACACTGCTTTAATGGCCAGCGATTTGGATCCCACTTAGATTCTTTTGCCGCTGCAACAACTGTGGAAGCGTGCCAGATGAGTTGGGTGTAGTCCCACGATGCGAGTTTTGCTGTGTGCCGATCGAAGGTTTGTTGATCGCAGTTCCCAGCGAACACTTGTTGACTAAGTACGAGTTGAGTCCATACCGAATCGACACCAAAGTCGGCTTTGCCAATCAACCCCAGCACGGCGTCGTCGGTCCAAATGGGAATTCCTAGATCGCTAGCGATGCAAATTGAGTCCAAGCCATGAAAGCCAATTGCTACACGGTACAGCTTGCGTCGTCCTGGGTCGATTGCCGCGCTAGAACTAGAGGACTGAACATGGCAATTTGAAGCAATCCAATCGCGCATCTTTTGCAGACCATCGACTCGTGATTGTTTTTCTTCATCAGAAATCTCGGTCATGACAAGCTTGCCATCCTCACTGAGATTCATGTAGCTCGACGCCTTATCTCCCTTTGCGCGATCTATCCATTGATCCACCTCTTCGACTGTTGACTGAGCAACAATCATTCGATCAACGATTGGCATGTCTTCCCACACATCAGCATGCCAACATGTCGCGATCGCCGTGAGCTCAAACACAATTGCGGAATGCTGTAATCCCTTCTCGGAAAGTTGGTGAAACTCGTGTGGAGTAGTCCGCGAACACTTGACGCACCCATCGGGATGACCAGCCAAAGTCTGTAAGGCTTGCGGTAAGTTGAAACCAAGTTGAGCTGCCAGGAAGTGGATCGTTAAGCTCTCGTCGCGGTATGCTCGAATACAGTGGTCGATGTGATCACGACGTTTCTCTAAATTGCTTACGAGTGGCTCAAAATTGAGCTGACCATCGTCTTTGAATCCTGAAAATTCCTGCAACAAAGACGTGTCGGGGAATCTCTTGCGGAAATTGCCGATTGAATCCTGAAACGCCCGCAACTGCTTTGTCTGCAATTCGGCTACTTCGGCAGTTTCTTCTTGAAAACACCCAGGGAGTTCGATGTGATCACCGACAGCGCGGCCCAGCAAGGTCTTACCAATTGGGCTATCGGAAGCAAATTCACCTCTGCTCGCCTTGGGCCGGTCGTTTTCAAAAGTAATCCACTGGTCGGACTTGCCTGCCTTTTTCAGGAGCACGGCTGTATCTTTTGCTATGCGAGCCGGGGCAACCCCCAGTCCTGTGTATTGACCATGCTGGAGCACGAAGAAGATGTATTGCGCGTGAGCATGTTCGCTGTCAAAATTCAGACGGAGTTGTTCGTACAAGAATTCGAGTGCGAGATCAAACTTGTCCCCAGCGATGTATGGCATCGTGACAATCGCTGCCTCGATTGGTTCGATTTCGGAGGGTTTTGGAAGATTGTCGGGGTCAAGATCAAGCTGTTCTAAACGGTCGAGCCGAACTGCCAAGAGGTTCCGAAACGCGACAAAGAAGCGAGGGTCATCGGCCGTTTTAATATGCCTACCGGCTAACTCAAAAGCATCTTGCGGTAGATACTGGGATAGCACCTGCAACTCAAGCTTTCGCACTTTGTCATCTTGTGCTTCGGATTCACGAAGCTCCCCACAAATCCGCAAAAGCCAATCATGTCGCTCCAGATGCTGAGCACAAGTCAGGTACTGCTTCATTGAGTCATCAAAGACTCCTGGCGTCACAACCTGCTCGAAGATCATCGCTGCTTCCGGGAACTGCTCCAACTCGAACAGGAGCGATGCGAGCAACTCTAGCTCTTGGCGATGAACTGACTCCGTGCTCTGCTCCAACGCAAAAGAGGTCTCTTGTTTAGCCTTGTCAATTTCGTTGGTTACCTGGTAAATCCAACCCAGTAACGTATGTGCTTGCAAAGGATGTGACTTCAGAAATTCATCCGTAACGCATGTCTTCCCAAGTTCGTAGTCTTGGATCCCGATCGCCCATTGAATCGCATGGAATCGGCACTCAAGACTTCGTTCCCACTCCTGATTTGCGAGCTCAAGCATCTGCTTTATGCACTCTCGCTTCGTCTCGCCATCGGAATTGTGGTACTCAATGCCAACCGCAAGAAACTCACCTTCCAAAGTGTCGAGATCCAGTTTGTCACGAAGCTTCCATGCTTCCTCGTACATTCTCGTATGAAGAAAGAACGATGCTGCCCTTGCAACATAGCCGGATGATTGAGTTTCACAGGCAGCAGCTTTTTGATGGTCGGAAGCTGCAGCATCCAGATTATCGAGAAGGAAATTCACTGCCCCTCGGTGTGCGAAGGACTCAGGGAGCAAATTCGGACAGTCGCGTTCCGTAGCAAGGTCGATTGCCGTTGTATACTGTTTTAACGCTAGTTCGAGGTTCGAGCGACGTGCCTGCCATGCACCATGAATTGCCTCTTCGTGAGCGATGCAGGCATCAGCGAGGTAGGCGTATGGAGACTCGGAGTCTATCTCCAACGCACGGTCCGTGAACTCGCGCGCTTTCTCGTATTGTTTGCCCGCTGAAAATTTGTAGGCAAGTGCAACACATAAATTGTCATCCGATTTAGCCAGTGTTTCAATTTCAGCAAGGTAGGCGTCGACGTCTTCCAATGAATCTGCAGTATTGTCTAGCGACAATTGGTTTTCCCGGTTACCGACAATTAGCTTTCCCGGGTTGAGGCGATCTCATGTTGGCTTGTTTTCGGCCAGCGACAATTAGAATTCCCGGATTTTGGGATTCGGGTCATCATCGTAACTCCTTGTTTCCACGGAGATTGCGATGGTCACGGACGGACAAGTTAAAGAACTGCGGCGGTTGCTAGCATCAGGCAAGTCGCTGGCCGCCTCGTCAAGGATGACTGAAATGGATGAGAAAACAGCAAGGCATTATCGAGACGACGACCGGCTCCCTTCGGAGTGCAAGAAGCCGCGGACGTACCGAACTCGAATCGACCCGTTCGCCGGAGTCTGGGACGAGGTGCAACGCAAACTCGAGGCCGAACCTCGACTCCAAGCGAAGACCCTTTTCCAGTGGCTGCAAGATTGCTATCCCGGCCTCTATCCGGACTCGACTCGCAGAACTTTCGAACGGCGTGTGAGGAAGTGGCGCAGCATGCATGGCCCCGGAAAACCGGTCATGTTTCCACAAGAGCATCACCCTGCTCGCCTTGCCGCGAGTGACTTCACCGTCATGAACGAACTTCATGTCACGATTGCGGGAGTGTCTTTTGAGCACATGCTGTACCACTGCGTGTTGACCTACTCCAACGTCGAGTCCGTCACGCTCTGCTTCTCCGAATCATTCGAGGCACTCAGCGAAGGCATCCAGAATGCGTTCTGGGAATTCGGTGGCGTCCCCGAGCGTCATCGCACCGACAGCCTCAGCGCCGCGGTCAACAACCATTCATCACGCAAGGAACTCACGGCGCGGTATTCGGCATTGATGGATCATTACAGAGTCGAACCGGAGCGGATCAACGTTCGTTGCGCCAACGAGAACGGTGATGTCGAATCGTCTCACGGTCATCTCAAGAACCGAATCGACCAAGCACTGCTGCTACGCGGCAGCCGCGACTTCGCCAGCCGCAAAGCCTACATGGACTTCGTGCGAGCTCTGATCACGCGAAGCAACCTCGCTCGCAAGGACCGTTTCGAAATCGAACAGTCGCATTTGAGCCGACTTCCCGATCACAGGCTCGATACCGATGACATCCAGCGGGGGCTCACCGTTGACAGTAGCAGTACGATCAAGGTGAAGAAGAATGTCTACTCCGTCCCCAGTCGTCTGATCAAGCACAAGGTCGACGTGAGGATCAGTGCCGAATGGATCGATGTAACGCACCACGGCATTGAAGTGCAGCGGATGCCTCGACTGATCGGTGTCGGCGGTTCGGCGATTAATTATCGCCACGTGATCGATTCACTGGTCCGCAAACCGGGGGCATTTGAGAACTACAAGTATCGGCAAGACATGTTCCCGACGAGTCACTTTCGGATCGCGTATGACATGTTGTGTGATGCTCACAGCGGGAAGGTTGCGGTGCGAAACTACCTGCAGCTCCTGCAAATCGCGGCTCGCGAGAGCCAAGACGCAGTGCAGGATGCGCTGCGTCACCAAATCCAATCGGGGCAATCCATTGATGTCGAGCTTATTCGGCAGATGGTGCGCGAAGCGATCGAAATCAAGCCGGCGACCGACATCGACGTCGATCCGCCCGACTTGAACGACTTTGATGTATTACTTCACACGTTCGACAAGGAGAGTCCAAACGATGAACCGCCCTACTACCACCAGCAAGCGTCAAACAAAGGCGACCCAATCCCCATCAAAGCGGACCTGCAAGACGACCCCGCCAGAGACGGCGCAAGTCGACAGCGGCCCGATGGAGGAACGCCTGACCGAGCAGTTCCGCAGCTTGCGACTGCCGATGTTTCGCGACCAGTTTCAATCGTCGGCCGACCGCGCGGCAGCGGAGGACCTGAGCCATGTCGAGTACCTGGCGGAACTGACGGACCTGGAATGCCAGGCCCGCCACGAGAGTCGGATCAAGCGTCTAATGACGAATTCCCGACTTCCGTTGGGCAAGACCTGGGAGACATTCAAGTTCGATCGTTTGCCGTTGTCGGTGACGCGGCAACTGGAAAGTCTTCGGGAAGGATCGTTCTTGGACCGTCGGGAGAACGTCCTGATTTTTGGGCGGCCCGGTGCCGGGAAAAGTCATGCGCTTTGTGCACTTGCGAATCAACTCGTGCAGCAAGGCCGAAGCATGTTGCTGACGACTTGCAGCCTGCTGGTGCAACAGTTGCTGATCGCCAAACGGGATCTTCGGTTGCAGAAGTTCATCAAGAAGCTGTCACGCTACGAAGGTCTACTGATCGACGACTTGGGTTACGTGCAACAGGATCGAGAGGAGATGGAGGTGCTGTTCACGCTGTTGGCGGAACGCTACGAACGGGGCAGCGTGTTGTTGACGAGCAACCTGGCGTTCAGCAAGTGGGACCAAATTTTCAAAGATGCGATGACGACGGCCGCGGCGATCGACCGATTGGTTCACCACAGCGTGATCATCGAGTTGAACGTGCCGAGCTATCGCGTGGAGACCGCCAGGCAAACCAAATCAGCTGGACAATCACGAAAGGGTTCGAAACAAAAATCGACTTCGTGATCGGGAATTCTAGTTGTCGCTAAAGCGGAGAACCAATTGTCGCCGAACAAGTATGTACAAGATGACTTGCCATTACGGCATTGCGTAGACCGTCGTCAAAATATTGTCTCGCTAGTTCGTGTGCCTCATTCGGCTTGCCTTGCAGGAACACACCGTATACGTGATTTTGCTTCGCTTCGTCTGAGTCTGGAGACTTGTCAAACGCTGAAAGAAAACACTTGCCCGCTTCAGAGTACTGCCCGTTTTCAACCGCCACCTTGCCTTTTAATCGTAGGTAGCGGTACTGGTCCTCAAGAGAAAGGTTTCCGGTTGAATTGAGTGCATCCAGTTTTTCAAGCTCGTACTTCGCGGCATCGAGCCTGCGATCCTTCAAAAGTTTCTCTACGAGTGGAGCTATTTGATGTGCTCTCGGAATTTGCTCCATGGCACCGGCAAGGATGCTTTGACCATAGACAATGATCTCCGCTTGAACTCGGTGAAACTGGGAGAGTAGTTCGCAGATGTCTTCCCAGAAGTGAATCTCAACCGTGAACTTCTTGGTTTTTCGGCGGTTCAGTGTTGCAATACAATTCTGTGCGTTTTTGGTTTTTTTGGCCGTAGTCGCAATTATGTAGTGGCTGAGTGGATGCGGAAAGTTTTCTGCTTTGGCAACTTCATCTTTGATCTTCTGGGGAGGCAGCGTTTTGTACGGTTCGTGATGTTTACATTGAACGGCAGATGCTGGTTTGAGACACAGCGGATCAAAAATGTCCACACCATCCTGCGATTCACCGCGTTTCCCGTAGCGTTTCAGGTTTTGACGATCTAAATGTTTCCGGTAGAAACGCAGGCAAAAGTCCTCAAACTCATCTTCGTTATCTGGTTGCGGGTATCTCATGAGGATGGTAGGAGGTGATAGTCAACGGGAATCCAATGGTCACATCTGGCCTAAATCAGTCGTGCTCGTCGTGCTCCGTGCCCCGTACTGAAGATCAGTATCCGCTTTGAGGATGCTGACGGGAACGGGACTGGAATGTTCTTGCACCTGAGCATCTTCCGTCAACCGGCAACGGTAAATTTGCGTCTAGCACGCTCCGGAGGCCGACTTCGGTTGATTGCTTTGTTCCAGTTTCAACGACAGCGTTTTTTTCCGCCAGGTTGTGCCTGCGACAGTACATTGTGTATCGACGTGGACTGTTGGTGATCGAGTAACCGCGTTTGGTCATAGATAAACGCCCACGATCAATGACCCTTCGGACGAAAAGCAGTGGACCTGAGCCGTTGTTTCTGGCTTTCGTCCCAGGAGTGGTGAGAACCAATAGGCGACATCGCGTTTTAGGTAGCCGAGTTGGTGTTGTGTTGAATCGTAGACTGCGACGGCATGCGGATCGTGCTCGTTTGTTGGCTCCCGAACGAGCACAATTGGGTCCCCTGGGCGGAGCTTGCGGATGTAGGACTCGCGATTTCCCACGAAATCGCCTACGACTCGGAACGTGTATCTGGGATCTGTTCCCGATTGCTGGATCCTTTGTGACTGATTGGGAGCGGTCGCGCCGGCATCGACAGTGGCGGTCTTGGGAATGAATGCCGCTGATGGCATCACGCCAAGCACCGGTTCACCGCTGCATGCGTGTTCGGCAATCAACGCGAATCTCGCCGGTGCCTCAGAATCCATCGGCATTTTGACAAAGACGCTCTTCCCGGAGGAACGATTAAACAAGACGCCGTCGGTGTACCGGGTCACGCGCTGCACCGATGACAACGTGAACTTCTTTGACTGAAGCGCACCGACCATCGAGACTTGCTTTGTGGTCAGGTAGGCAACACCAGATCCGATTTCCTTGAGGTAGTTGTCACCTCCCAGCGGAATGCCAGCTGGCCGCTTCAGCGTCACAACCTCGTGCCAGTGGACCTTGGATTGGGCCAAGAGCTCCTCCTTCGCTCCCATCTTGAACGGAGCTGAACCGGAATCTTGCGGGACAAAGTTCCCAGAATCCAATTCATAGGCCAAGCGACACACCGAGATTCGAAGTTCGTCCTCCTTCGCAAACTCCAGTTCAACGCCTAACGATATCGCCAATTGGCTTAGCTGTTGCTCTTCCCTTGGTTCCAGAATTCCGTCTTCCAAGGCTTCTTCAAACACCTCCCTGATGAGCTGTTTGCTTTGAGACGCGATCGTCTCCTGCACTTCGTCTTCGGGAATCCCCGCTGCCAAAGCAAAGTTTTCGATCGCCTGTCGATGTTGCGATGAAATGCGGCCGGATTCAATCGCGGACCGAATCCCGCGTTTCAGCTTCGCACGGTTTTCTTGATCAGCCTTTTGCTGACGGATTTGCGCATTCGTCCGTCGCTTCCTTTCGGCGTCACGCTGGTTGATCCTTTCGCTTACGACGGCGAGCTTCAATTTGGAGACTTCGACCCATTTCCCCTTGGTCAACTCGGGGCTCTTCACTTCATCGCCCGCAGCAATGTGCCCCTTTTTCACCATCTCGAGAAACTCAAGGTCCGAGATCGGCCCGACATCCTCGCGACCGCGGAGAAGCCGCATTCTTTGATAGAACCAGGAACTCGACAAAGCGTCATCAGCGACTTTGCTTTTGTTGTCGACCAGCACAACAGGCTTTTCGCACTTCGGGCACTTGCCGCGACGCCCTTGTTGGGCCGCCTGATACCGAATCGGCTTTTCGCAATACGAGCAGATAAAGACCAGCATTTCCTCTGTCATCGACGGATCCATCCTCGTTATTCCTGACCAAGCTTGATCATTAGCTTTTCTGCCTCCAAGACATCCGACGATTCAATCTGGTTGTGATCCTCAAGGTCGGCAATCGTCCTTGAGACCCGTGCGAGTCGGTCTGATGTCCTGGTGGTCACGGAACTTTCTTCCAGCACCCTCTTGTATTCGGAGAATCCGTCTTCTGAGAACTCACAGTAATCCGCGACTGCACCACCTGGGATCGCCGCGTTGCAGCTGATCGAAGTGTTTGCGAATCGTTTGGTTTGTTTGTCGCGAGCTGTTTGCACGACTGCCCGCAGTCGCTTGGATTCACCATCATTCGTTTTGGCAAAGCGTTCGTCAGTTGTCAGCGGCCGCATCGCGACTTGCAAATCAATTCGGTCGAGTAGCGGTCCACTGATCTTTTGTTGGTACTTGTCGACTTCTTTGGCTGCACAGGTGCATCGTTCGCTGCCGGCGTATCCGCACGGGCAAGGGTTCATTGCGGCAACAAGTGTGAATTGCGCGGGAAACTCGAGGCTTGCTTGAACACGAGTGATCTGAACGACTCCCGACTCAAGTGGTTGCCGCAGTGCTTCCAGGGTGCGGCGAGAGAATTCCGGAAGCTCGTCCAAGAATAGAACGCCATGATGAGCGAGCGTGATTTCGCCAGGACGAGGGACGCCAGAACCTCCACCGACCAGTGCAGGCATGGAGACGCTGTGATGCACGTTTCGAATCGGTCGTCGCGTCACCGCATTGCCGTCGTCACCCAGCAAGCCGACCGCTGAATAGATCCGTGTCAGTTCAACCATTTCGGATTCCCGCAATCGGGGCAAGATACCGGGGATCGCTGACGCGAGTAGCGATTTCCCTTCGCCCGGCGGCCCGATCAGGAGCAAATTGTGCCCGCCGGCTGCTGAGATGACAGCTGCCCGCTTGGCTTCCTCTTGGCCACGGATCTTCCCAAAGTCGACGGGCTTATCAATCACGGGCTGAAATCGAATCGGCTCTCGCAATGCATTTCGCAACTTGCTCTTGCCACGGAAGAATTCGAGGACTTCTTCCAGCGTGTCCGCTGGATAGACTCCACAGCCCTCATGTCCAGGCTTCGCAAGAATCAGAGCACACTCCTTTTCATTGCCGCCGGGGACGATCAACGACTGGCCGGTTTGGGCTTTGAATGCAAGTGAGAGCGCGCCGGGGACGCGACGGAGCCCGCCGTGAATCCCGATCTCTCCGAACAAGACAAATTTATCCTCTTGCTCCTCCGGTAAATCGGGCAGCAGGCCGGCGACCTGAAGCATCAACACGGCCAAGGGCAAATCAAGCCAGGCACCGCCCTTTTCCAGCGCGGCAGGTGCCAGGTTCACCAGAATTTCGACCGGCGAGTTCGGAATTCCCAACTTGCTAAATGCACCACTAATCCGCGTCACGGCCTCGATGACGGGGCCGCGAGTCATCCCGGTCACCTGGACACATTCTGCAACCGGCCGAGGTGATCGTAAGACCTTCGTCGCTCGGCCCTGCAGCTCAATACGATGGCCTTCGATGCCAAATAAGATTCCGCCGTGTAGCGTGTGATCCCGCCGAAGAAGATGATCGTGAAAGTTGAATCGGTTCAATGCCTAACCCCATCGAAAAACAAAGAGCCCCGAATTCTAGCATGGGGAATTAGGCGAATAAATCAGGGTGGTCCTTGTTGCCTTCCTGGACCCACCAGAGTAAGTAGGTCGTTGGATTGGTACGTCACGAAACATAACGATGTTGCCTTGACGGGCAGCGAACGAAACATGAACAACCCTCCAGCCAAAACCGCTGGTCGTTCAATCTGCTGAGGAGAAAATCGTCGCGACCACAGGAATCGTGCCCCGTATCGAACGGCCTCGCCGTAAAGACCGACTGTCTCATCATGGACGCACGGTTTGGTGCTACCCACAAAGAGCGCCGGCCGCGATGCTCAAGCGGCAGGCTAGCAACTCAGCAGCGATCGCTTGATTCATGGGTGGCACAATTCAGATGCTCCAGCCTAATTTTGGTGCGATCGTCGTGCTGTCAAGACCAGGGACAATCAGGACTAGGAACATACCCTCGTTGATCTTGGATGAGGTTCTCAATAGATTTTTGACGCGCACTGATTTCCTGCAGTACATGTTGAGATTTCTCTTGATTCAGACGACGAAACATGAAAGTCAAAGTAAACGGCCATCTTCTTCATCTCGACGACGACGGACAACTCATCGCGGTAAATGGCGTTCATCGGTCCGGACTAAGTCAGAAGGACGTCCTTCGGTTTCAAGAACTGGCTGATAAAGCTCAAACGGCTCGCGCGGAGAGCATCGATTTCAAACCAGCGCCAGCGAACAATCCAAAGTCCACAGAATCCGCCTTGGACCAGCAGAAGCAGATAATCATGGATCCAAGAGCAGCGAACCCAGGCGGCGTAATTGGGTTTCATCTTTTTACAGCGATATTATTCATCTTCCTCACAATCGTCTTTCCAGCAGTCTCTAAGCAGACTTTGTGGAACCCGTCACCAACAGAAGAAATAGTGGTCGACCTTAAGTGCCATCTCTCAATCCTCGCTGGATGGATCATCCTTGCGTGTCGACGCCCAAATCCGTGGAAGTGGAGTTGACGACTTGCTCGCTACCGACACCGTCGCAGTGCCGAGTGGCTTGCATTTGCTAAGCCTTATGACGTCCGAGAGCAGGACAACTTCGCTGGGGGCATCATTGAAGCCCAGTACGGCCGAATGATTCAAGAAGTTGGTGTGGATTCGCAAACTATCGGTACCCGTCGCTGCTGACTTGCTCCAGGCTATCGGCACCGCTGATACGAGAGAAATTTGAACTCGAAGGCCAGCAAGCAGTTTTGGTTCCTGATACGCGAAAGGCTGGTGGCAATCTAGCTCCACGGCAATTGGCGAGAAACGCGTTGACTTCACATTTCGTCGTCATCGAAGTGGGCTTGCGAAACAGGTCAATGATCGAGTTGCGTTGATAGAACCTGAAACGCTGAGTTTGGTAGCGATCACTTGTTACCGCCGAAGCATCTGTTTGCAGCGGCGGCAGAGCTTAGGGGGACCTTGTCGATTAAGCAGCCCCTCGCGAGGGGGCAGTGCTCCAGTAGGACGGGCGGCGTTTCTTGCCGATACAACCCATGAAATCAGGAAACCAATAGGCCTCTCTTAGGGAGTATGAAATGCCGGTTCGCTTTGTTGCTGTCCTAACGTTGTTTCTTATGTGTGGCTGCACTCACGTTCAACTTCGCAAGAACACGATACGCCAATCAGAGACGTTGACTGACATCTATGAACAACAGGTACTGGATAATCTGGCAATGTTTGCCAGTGATCCCGGTGCGCTTCCATTCTTCGCATTTCCCAACCAGGGCGGAACCGATGTTTCCGATAGCCTTGGCGCGGATGGCAGTCTCAGTTTTTCGTCGAATACGTTTACAGGAGCTGGCCTTGCAAGTGCGGGCGGACGAGGAATGTCGGAGTCATGGACACTCACGCCGGTTTATGATGCACGTAGGCTTGAACTTATGCGTGCGGCATACCAGCAGGTACTCCTGAACGCTGGATGTGCAACAATAGAAGATGGCTGCCCCGACAATGACCTGCTTCTCCGGCAGTTTTACACAGGAACGGTAGCGGGTGAGTCCATTGGTGAATTCACGCAACGAACTGGAAGGACAACTCCTGCATGTTTCCAGCAATGTAAATGGTTTGGCTGTGGCTCCAAACCGCCGAAACGTAAAAACAGCATGTGCTGCAAAGTGGGAAGTCATTGCGGTACGTACGTATGGCTACTACCCGGCGGGCAAAGGGAGCTTACCAAGCTGACACTCGTCGTTCTCGATTTTGCTTTCAATGATGCGGCGGCTGCCCCTCCAACTCCCAGCGATCCTCCCGAATCAACGGTCAATGTTACAAAGTACTTTTCGGCAGACGGGCAACCATCAACAAAGGAGACTGCTCATGAGGTTAGAACCGAAGTTGTCCCCCAAAGTCGAGTCGTTACCGAAACTGGTGAGATCATGAACACCTACCAGCTCCCAATGGGTATGAAGTCTGGATTATCTCTACCACCACTCGCACCAGCCAACACAAATGTTCTCAGCCCCAGGGGAATCGAGCTACAGCAACGATACCTTCAACGGAGATAGCCTGGTCCTGTACGGCCAATCGTAGATGCCTACGATCTATCATTGGTGTCCCAAATGGTCACCAGTCGTTCATCGGAGAACGCTTTAATTCCGCGAACTCTGCCAAGCCGAACCAAGCCTGGCAGATGCCGCTTTACAGCATCGATCGAGAGCGTTTCTTGAGATTGTTCGTTGATGCGCCGGTGAATCTCGGCGACCGTTCCGCCGCCGCGAAGTGACTCGATTGCTTCCACGATTTGCAGATCGATGCGGTGGGTTTCAAGCATGTTAGATCGGCTCTGCTTCGGCGACGGTAGAACCACCCATCAGGACATCGGATGCGTCAACGAGTTCGACGGACTGGATGCCGGTGATCGTGAAGTGCCGCGGCTCTTCGCGGTTGATGCAGAGGGCCAGCAGGTTTTGTTTTTTTGCGATCCAGCGGATGGGGCTGATGAGGCGCTTGGTCCGTTTGCCGTCGCGATCTTGGTAGATGATGCGGCACGCCCAGCGATCGGGGTCTTGCATCGCCAGCGACAACTTCTGTCTGGTCGTCAGAGGTCGTTTGGTTTTGCTCGCATCTCGTCGCTCGCTACTTGCAACTTTGCCCATCAGATTCTCTCCGCGTCGGGGGCGAAACCGGCGGCGACGAGGGCTCGCTCGAGCTCGGGACGGATTTGGTCGTCGCTTAGGCCGGCTCGCCGGCGGGGACGGACGACCCGCATGAAGACGTCGTTGGCTGTCTGCGCCCGCGGCGGCGGGGCTTTGGGTGTCTCGACCGGCCAGCCGTCTGATGGCGGTAGCGACGGATGGGCGCGGCGCAGTCGCCAGTAGAGGGCTCCAGCGGTCACACGGGAGCCGAGGCAGTGAAAATGGCCGACCAGATCGAGAACGTGTCGAGGTCCGACTCCGTTTCGCTGGGCGTCCCGCAGGGCGCGGGTCCAGTCTCCCAACAATCCACACAAAACCGCCTCCACCTCCCCCCACGACGCCTGGGGTGCCGCGACGTCTTCGCTCCGACGAGGCCCGTCGGACGATTTGGGGGAAGGAGGGGGAAGGTTTCTTTTACGCTTCCTTACGCTTCGTCGGACATTGTGTCCGGGGTTCCTGTCAGAGTGTCCGGGGTCGTTGTCAAACTGTCCGGGGTCCGCGGACGAAAGTCCGGGGTTCGGGGAAGGAGTTTCAGGTTTCAGGTTCCGAGTTTCAAGTTGTTGGTTTGTGGGGTGATGCGTGTCGGAGTTGTTTGACTTGGAAGTTGGAACTTGAGACTTGGAACTTGTCTTGAGACTGATTTCGCCCCAGTTGATTCGGCAGCGTGGGGATTTGCCGGCGGCGCGGTCGATGATCAACATCTCGATCGACTCGAGGTAGCCGATCGCGCGGCGGACCGTGCGCTCGGATCGGTTGATCTCCGCGCCGATCGTGGTTGCCGATGCCCAGCATTGGCCCGTCGTTCGACCGTGGGCTTCGATCGCGCGCAAGACGCTCTTGGCCGTCGCGCCGCTGACGCGGACCGATGCCCGGCCGTCGTGGACGCTGCCCGATGCAAGCGGCAACGCGTCCAACAACGCCAGGCGGTCGCCTCGGTCGAAGTCGAATTCGGGTTGATGGGGTGGAGGTGGCACGGGTTTGGTGGTGGTGGTGATTTGCCTGAGTTGGTATGAGTTGGTATGAGTTGGCCTGTTTTTTTGCCTGAGTTAGTCTGAATTTGGGGTTGATGAGTACTGAGTTGCCTGAGTGGGATTGAGTTGGGATGGCCCGGACCCTTACGTGTCGCGGCTGATGTCAATCGGTTGGTTTCACTCTTCACACTTCTGACTTCAAACTTCCATAGTTCTCCCCTCGCTTCGCTCGACCCTCCTGGGAGGAGGGTTACTTCTCGACGTTACCGAGAGCGATGCTGCCGCCGTGGCGGAAGAGGTGTTGTTCGAGCATGGCGCTGGCCCATTCGTCTTCGGCGCGGGCGAGTTCGTCGGTGCCTTCCAGCCCCAAGTACTCGGCGATCAGGAAGTTGGCCCGGCGCTCTTTCATCGAGACGCGGTGCAGGGCTTCTTCCTTGGACGATGCGGTGACGACGATCAACGCGATGTATCCTCCGGCCGATTCTTCCAGGCCGGCGTGGATGCCGAACACGAGTCGTCGGTTGTCGCCATCGCTTCGCTGGTCGGATGACGGCTTGGGTTCGCTCTTGGGTTGCGTCTTCGGTGGGTCGGCGAGCTCTAACATGGTGCTTCGTCTCCTTCCAGCCGTTCCCAGCGGATTTGGGGATCCATTTGGTCGATGCGCTGCCACAATCCGCCGCCGAGCGGCTGGCAGAGCAAGATGTCTTGATCGGGATCCAACCGCACCAGCACCTTCACCGGCTTGGTTCGATGCTGCGTCAGCCGGTACCAGTTGCCGTCATCGATCCGGTCGCCGCGTTGGTCGCGCGGCGTTTGCGGATTCGTGATCGCATCGGGAAGTTCATTCACCATCATTGTTTTCCACCACATACCAGGTCACACATTGCGATCCCTTCGCGCCACACAACCGCCGCTTCCCGCGGCGGAGTAAACCCTTGTTTGCCAGTCCGCCCAATCGCTTGCTGATCCGGCGATCATTCGTTCCGTCGATCTTGTCCAGTTCGTATCCCGTCCGTCCCGGATACGCCTCCACCAACTCCATCGCCGCCGCTTCGTCGGTCGCAAACTTGCCGGCGGAGATCAACGTGTCGGCCGCCAGCTTGCTGGTCGCCGGATGCGACGCACGAGCCAAGTTCGATGCCACAGCCCGCGCATCCGCCGCCGGCGATTGGCACGGACCGTTCGACGATCCATTCGCATCGGCAATCGGATCGCCAAACAGCGACGGCTGGTCACGAAACTTCTGATCGCGTCGCATCACCAATCACCCCAATGCTCGAAAAAGGCATCCGTGCCCGGCGCATCCTGCGATCGCTCCGTCGTGTCTTGTTCATCGCCGTTGATTCGCGGTGCATGGCCGATCACGAACAGCACCACGATCAGGGATCCCATCCAAACGCTGGCAAGTCCGAGCAGCAGTGCGAGACCGATCATGCCATCACCTTCATCGGGTTGAATCCGAGCGTGATGCAGAGCACGACCGCGGCATCGCGAGAAACGATGGCATGGATCCCAAAGCGTTTGACGGCCCACATCTGATCGATGTCGACATACCCGCGCCGCGCCAAATGAATCACCTGCGCCGGCACCAGCCCCATCCGCTTCGCCAAATCCAAAATCGAAAACGCTTCCATGTCCACCGCTCCTATCGTGTTGCCAAAATCTGTGATTGACATCGAACATCAATCACGTCGCATGGCAGAACTCTAGAGCGGAAAAAACGAGGTTCCAGAGCGGTGACCGGCTCGAATGAAACGAAGCAGGTTGACCGAGGCTAGGGGCAGGCTGGCGGTGGCTGGCCGAGGAAAATGATTTGGATTTTTCGTTGGCCGATCGTTAATCCAGCGCACGAAAAAGCCCTCGCACGATCGCTCATGCGAGGGCACAAATTTGGTCACCAGTTTGGTCACCTATTTGGTCACCACTTTGGTCACCAAAACTCGATTTTTGGTCAAAAGCGCCGAAGCAAAACCTCAAAAACCAATGGTTTTAGAAGGGTCACCGAGGCTGATTGACGGCTTACCGAGGCAAGAGTGATTCAAAATCCAGTTCCCGCAAGGGAGTGAGGGTTCGAGTCCCTCCTTCGGTACTCCATCGTCTCGTCGGGTTCTGTTTGCTTCGACGGCGCCGGTCAAGGTGACTTTGTCTTGCCAGTGCCTGCTCCATAAACATGGGCGCGAAGCGATGTCAGACAGACGATCACCTTCCTGCCATCCGGCGAAACGAGCACCACGTTTCCGGGAACCATCGCGTGATTCGTCGGCGGACGCAGCTCAAGCAACTGTCTTGCCGTAGGCAGATGCCAAATGCGAATGGCGCGATTGACGGCGACACTCACCAGTCGCTTCTGATCCGGGAAGAAAGCCAGATCATTGAGCCGCCCCGTTTCGCCTTCAAGTGTCATCACTCGCTTTCCCGTCGCAACATTCCATAACTTGATGCCCCTCAAGTCGTCGGCGGCGGCGAGTGTCTTGTGGTCGGGCGCGAAACAGAGCGCATTCACAGAGCCTCCGGACGAGGGCAAGACGCGTGCCAACACGCGCTGACGTAAATCCCAAATCTCGATCGTGTCTTCCGGCTTGGCTCCCAAAGCAAACCAACGTCCGTCGTCCGACATGGCGACCGCGTTGCAGCGCCGATCCGGCAAGCCTTCGACCCGCTCGAGCGACGGAAGATCGAACCAGTGCAAGCCCCGATCGGTCCACGCGCAGAGAAGCTCGTCGCCTCCCGAAACGACGAGTCCCAGGATCGGAGAGTCGATCGATTCGATCCGCCGTTGCGTCTTCAGACGCTTCGCATCGAGCTGATCGATCTTTCCCGACAGGTACCCCAGGAACAGACTGCCGCCGTCACGCGTGGCACCCATCGAGAAGACTCGCTCGGCCGCCGTCACATGCATCAACTCGCTGTTGGTCGCATAATCCCACTTGCGAAGGATCGCCGGCACAGAGGCGTCCGCGGTCACGAATGTCGCGTCATCGAGGTGTGAGATTTTTTCGATGCGGAATCCCCGACCGAGTGGTGCGACGTTGGATTCGATCACATCGTTGATCGCCCAGACCTTCACGACGCCGTCTTTGGACGCGGTCGCGAGAAACTCGCCATCGGATGAAAACGAAATCGATCGGATTTTGTCGCCATGACCGCACCAACTGATCGGCGTGATCGGGTGACCGGCCCAAGGCGGAGTTGCCGAGCCATTGATCGGCCAAAAACGGATCACGCCGGCGCGATCGCCATCGGCCGCCCAGCGTCCCGTCGGATCGAAAGCCACCGACTCCACCGGATCCAAATGTGGTGACACGCTCGTCGCCGAGCGATCGGTCGGTGGGAAGACGAGCGTCCCTTCGTGCAGCGTTCCAACGCTCAACCACCTTGCGTCCGGCGAGAGGCCGACACTGGTGAAGCGATACGGCGATTCGAGGACCTGAAGCTGCTCCATCGCTTCACGCTCGCCCACTTCCCAAAGACGGAGCGTGCGATCACGGCTGACCGATGCCAACAATCGCCCGTCTCCCCCGATCGCGATTTCGTCGACGGATTTGAGGTGTCCCAAGAGTTCCCCCAGGCACGCTCCCGTTTCAGAATCCCAAACCCGGATCACCCCATCGGCTCCTCCGGTAAATAAAGACGCGCCGTCGGGTGAAAACAAGATCGTATTGGTCTGTCCCTGATGAGCTTCGATCAACCTAAGCTGCTCACCCGAGTCGCAAGCACGAATGACAACGCTACCGTCGGCATGCGCCGTCGCGATCGTCCCGCTGTCGGGCGAGAACGCAAGACTCGCCACCTCGCCGAACCCGACAAACCGCGTCGAATGGTTGTCGAGGGTCTTCGCATCATAGAGCCGCAAGAAGCCATCATTGCCGCAGGTCGCCAGCCATCGACCGTCGCTGGAAAAGCGAACGCAATTCACGGGAGCGAAGCTGTCGTTGATCTGCCGGCACTCCAACTCGGCGGCGCGCTTGAGCACCTGCCACTCAAACCCCGGAGTTTCGCCCGAATGGGGATCTGGTCGATGTCGTTCGACGAGGCGACGGAGTTGACGGACATCTCCGTCGGCCAACGCACGTCCGGCCAATCGCATGTCCGACGCGTACGCCAACTGCTCGGCGTACCGTCGACTCGCTTCGGCCCTTACCAACGATTCTTTCAACGTGGCGTTGACCGCTGTCACCCGCGCATCACGATTGAGCAGCGTGGCGTAAACGATCGAAGCGGCAATCAGCACCGTCGCGGCAAGCGTTGCAAGCGTCGGATGACAGCGGATCCATCGCCAGAGCGTCCGCCCCGGCCCCGAACGACGCGCGGTGACCGCTTCGTGCCGCAGGAATCTCTCGAGGTCCAGCGCGAGATCCGACGGGGTCGCATATCGCTTCGCCGGTGTCTTTTCCAAACACTTCATCGTGATCGCTTCCAGATCACGCGGTACCTCCCGGTTGCGTTTTCGAACCGAATCGGGAACCGACTGGCTGATCATCGTCATGAATTCGACGTGGTCGTCTGACCGCAGCGGCACCGACTTGGTGAGCAGCTCATACAGCGTCACGCCCAGCGAATAGACTTCGGCCGACGAATCGACTTCGGCGTTTCCGCGAGCTTGTTCCGGAGCCATGTAGCACGGCGTTCCGACCATCGTCCCCGTCGCGGTCCCGTTTCCGTCTTGTTGATCGAAGACTTTGGCGAGCCCGAAGTCGGATAACAGCACCGTGTAGGGAAACCCTCCGTGACCGTCTTCGCGTGGCTGCAACAGGACGTTGGACGGTTTGATGTCGCGGTGCAAGACGCCTTGATCGTTGGCGTGCTGGGCGGCCTTGGCCAGGCGGGTCACGATTTCGGCGGCCGTCCGCGGCTCCATCGGTTCGTCCCGGCCGGCGAGCCACTCGGCCAGATTCGGCCCCTCGCAGTATTCCCGAGCGATGAAGAATTCGAAGTTGTCCGCCTTGGCATCCAGCACGGGGACGATGTTGGGATGGTGCAACCGCGACAGGATCCGGGCTTCATTAAGAAAGCGATTCAGTCGCGGCTCGGACAGCAGCACTTCGGGCTTGGGGATCTTCAGCGCGACGTCGCGCTGGAGTAAGTCGTCTCGCGCCCGATAAACAGACGCAAAGGTTCCCTCGCCGAGCAACTCGACCAGTGTGAATCGTCCGAGCCGGATGGCGTCACCGTCGGCCTGGAAACCGGTCAGCACGGCCCGGAAACTCGAGGGGAACGATCGATCACCGTCGTCGGAAAAAGCTTCACTGAGCCGCTCGAAAGCTCGGCGGACCGAGGATTCGGAATCGAATCCCACTTCCGGTATCGCTTGTGTCGAATCATCAAGGGTCATTCCGAACCGCCGATTAGTCTACGTCACAATACTCGAGCTCGTCCGCCAGGATTGCCTCGAGTTCTCGCAGCGCCACATACCATCGCTTGCGAACCGTTTCGTGCGAAACGCCGAGTCGTCGACCGATCTCGGCAAACGAAAGGCCCTCGCGATAGTGCAGCAGAACGATGCGGCGCGAGGACTCTTCGAGCCGGTTGACGTGAACGATCAACCGACTCATCCGCCGTTCGCGCGGCGCAGAGGTCGCGGCGACCAGCATCTGCGTCGGTGCAGCGTCGAGCGGTTGTTCGGCGACGACGTTTCGTTTCGCCGAGGTGACGTAGGCGCGCTGCACGTCGACCATCCGGTGTTTCAGGATCGCCACGATCCACCGCAGCAATTCTCGTTCGCTCTTCCCCTGGAAGTGACGAAGGTGGGTGGTCGCGCGGAGGGTCGCATCCTGAACCAGATCCGACCCGCTGCATTTGGGGCGAATGCGGCTGTCGACCAGGTCGTTGGCGACGCTGAGCATGTAAGGCCGCAGCCGCTGCAGCAATTCACCGAGTGCATCATCGCACCCGTCGCGAGCCTCCGCCGCCAGCCGTTCAAAGGAAACCGTGCCACTCATGATTTCGCGCCACCCGAATTGAATCGTCAAAGAAGTGAACGCCCCCTCACTGAACAGACGATATCACCCCGATCAGGTGGATTCAAGCTTCCGCGCAGGAAACCGACCACATTCGCGGTTTCTGCGAGGCGGAATGGATTAATCGAGAGAAAACCGAAAAAAGCAGTTGTGGTTCGCGGGTGTTTTTTCGTTAGCGAGAAATTCGTGCTGATGACTTTACTTTTCCCTGCTGCGTTGGTGCGCAGAACTTTCGCCGGCGCTTCGCGGGAGGAAGTTTTGGGCAGGAAGATGGAGGCAGGAAAATTCGAGCGAAAGAGGGAAATAGCGCGGAGTCCTGTGTCACGCACTGCGCGAGAGATCAATTGCTTCGATGCTTCGCCGGATGATTTCTGAAAAGGTGGTTGTGGGTGAGGGTGTGTTTTCGTTTAGACGAATGGAAGGTAGTGGCCTAGATGAAATCTGCACGGCAGGTTGAAACATCGAGCAGGCCTGAGTCCTTTCTATGTACGCGAAGCAATCCACAAGAGGACACTCAAACCGATGTTCAACAGATCCATTCTAAGATACTCAGCTCTTGCCCTTCTTTTTGCCACGGCGTTCAATGTGGATCGCTTGGATGCGGGTGTCATCTATGACGAGGCAGTGGACGGGGATTTGCCAACCGGTAGCTTTTTTGACCTGGGGGTCCTCAGTGTTGGTACGAACACGATTCTTGGAAATAACAGCGGAAGTGATTTTGACGATTTCAAATTTGAAATTGCTTCGGGTACGCAGCTTGCATCCGGAACATTTACTTTCCTTGAAGATTCTCTCTCATTCATGCGTTTTCAAGTACCCGATGGAGGATTCTATCTCAACTTAAATCGCGGTGCCGCTACAGGAACGGTCAGTTTTAATCTATCTGACACAGCGAGATCGCTAGCCAGTCCCTTTCCGCTCATTGATCCCACACCGCTTCCGGCCGGGTCCTACGAGTGGGACAACGACGGAAAATCTGGCGGAGGTGACTATCGCATCGACTTCGTTGTTCAATCGACTTCTGGCAGTCCTCCTGGAGTAGTTCCTGAACCCTCGTCTTTCATGCTTTGGGGATGCGCCGCATTCCTTGGGCTGGCCAGAAATCGCCGTCGCCGTGATTGAGAATCACAATGGTTGGGGAAGGAGCGGGCCGTCAAGTGATAGGCGTTGTGCCTCTAATGAGTAGCCTTGATGATCACATTGGGTGGTAGCGACCTGCGGCTTGTTTTGTTGGCGGGATGGATGAGAAGGGATCTGAATCGCAGTGGAGTACCGAGGCGTTTTATTTCGCTTTGCTTTCGCGCCCAGGTGATCGATCCGCCGCGAGTGACGATAATTCATCCGGCTAACGTGTAACACCGCCAAGTCGGGCTTTGTCTTGGTAACGTTGTGTGGACTCGCAGAACCGGGGCTAGCGCCCTTTCGGCTGATTGTGTTGCGGAACTGGTGCGGGCGGCTGGCAGTTAGTTTGCGGAGGTTAGGGCTTGTCGCGATGTTTTTGGTCTTGGGCTTCTTGGACGTAGCGGATGGCTTGTTCCAAACCTGCTTCGGTGTTGATGCACTTTTAATCGCCTCCGACAGACCAGACCGGCCGATCCCTGAACTCCGCTGACAACTGCCGGAGTTTTCGTGTGGCATTCGCCTTGAGTTGATCACGCACGGTTCGGCCCGAGTATCCGTCCGCCGTGACGACAACATGAACGTGATTGGAACGTGCATTACAACTCCAGTTTCTCCAGACACGATGGTCGCAATGCTCTTGAATCGCCAATTCAACGGCTTCGCGATGTGCCCCGGTCAACAGAATCACGCTGTGGTTCAAGCGGTCGCGATGCCACTGTTCGAGCAAGGGCTGCGGCTTTTGTTCTCCACGAGTTCGTTTATTCCACCATCGCGAATCACCTTGAAGGAACGTTCCATAAACCGTCCAGGTGATGAAAAATGAAATCGGTTCGTCTGTTGACATGGATCTCGTCTCGCTTGAACAGAGCTCTTCCGCCGAACGCCACCTTCATCAGCCGCACGGCGCTAGCCGCGGTTCTTGCAGTAACTCGTGGGAACCGCGGCTAGCGGCCTGTCGGTTTAGTGTATCCACAAAACGAGGGGAGGTGGCTTAGTAGGCATCGTCACGATGTTTGCTATTCTTGGCGGATCGTCGTCGCGATTCACTTCTCACGCAGGGAGGCTTGCCCAGTGAGCCAGAGACAACCCAAGACCAGCTATTGGCAGGAAGCTCCTACACCACGCGGGCAACTGGTCCTCATTCCCACCGCCCTGGAGGAACTCATCCCTCAGGATCATCCCGTTCGCTTGGTCGACGAGATTCTCGATCAGATGGACTGGACTGATTGGGAGGCGGCCTACAACGGCGGATTCGGTCAGCCGCCGATCCATCCCAGCGTAATGGCAAAGATCCTGCTGTTTGCCATGATTCGGCGAATCCGATCCAGCCGGAACATTGAATACGAACTCAAGCATTCGATCGATTTTATCTGGCTTAGCAGCGGTCGCCGCATCGATCACAGCACGATCAGCGACTTCCGCCGAAACAATAGTGATGCAGTCAAAGGCATCTTCAAACAAATGGTCAAGCTGGCGATCAACCTGGGGATCGCCAATCTCTCGGAACTGTGCATCGACGGCACACGCATCCTGGCTGACGCCAACAAATACAAGACTTGGACGGCCAAACGATTAGCCAAAGCACTCGAAGAACTTGACGCGCAAATTGATGAGGCCCTGGAAACCTTCGAAGTCAACGACGCATGCGACGAAGATCTCATCGGCCAGGACGTTTCGGCGGACCGCCTCCCCGCCGCCGTCGCCAACTTGAAGTCACGCCGCTCACAACTGGCCGCTCATCTGGAGACGGTCAATGCGATGGACGAAGTCCGCAGGAAAAATGGGACGAAGGGCCCCGCCCAGTTACCCAAGACTGACACGGACAGTCGCATTCTTCCCAATAAGGAGGGTGGTTACGCAGCCAACTTTACTCCGATGGCGACGACCGAAACGCAGAGCGGCCTGATCGTTGCGGCGGACGTCTTGATCGGCAACGTCGAACACCACGAATTTGCCACCATCGTCGACTGTGTGGCCAACGACTTTGGAATTGACATTAAGCGAGTCATGGCTGACTCGGCTTACACGACGGGCAAAAACCTCACTGCGGCTGAGGAAAAACAGATCGAACTGATTGGCCCGCTTGCCGAAACCAATCGCGAGAACAACCCTGCCGAGCGTTCGGATTTGACTGAGCCCGTTGCCGCCGATCAGATTGATCAGTTGCCGGTTAATCCACAAACCAAACGATTTGACAAAGCAGCGTTTGTGTACGACGAAGCGAACGACTGCTATTACTGCCCGGCAGGCAAAGTGCTTTCACATCGGACGACCGAGAACACGACGCATGGCGACGGCTCTCCGGTGCAGCGAAAGGTTTACACCTGTTTTGAATGCGAGGGCTGCACGCTGGCTGGGCGTTGTCGCAAGAACGTGAAGCCAAAAGACGAGGCAAGCAGCAGCGAGGCATCGTCCCAGGAGTCCAGCGAAGCGACCTCGTCGGACAAGCGAGCGGGCAAGCGACGTGGTCGCAAGCCTGGCCCGCCACGTGGTCGCGAGACGATGCATGATGAGCATGAAGGAGCGCGACGTCGGCAGCGTGCGCGAATGGAAACGCCTGCAGCCAAAGAGGCTTACTCTCGTCGTCAGCATTTCGGTGAAACGCCTTTCGCCGTGATCAAGAGCACGCTTGATATGCGGCGATTCCTGCTTCGAGGTATCGCAGGTGTGAATCAAGAATGGCGCTGGGCGGCGACCGGATTCAATCTGAAGAAAATCATGAGTTACTTGGCGAAGCTGCGCGCCGCCGCGGCGACACAATCGCTCGGAACAGCAAACTAGGGGAGATAGGGGGCATTTCGAACGAAATCCGCCACAAGCGAACGCCACGATCCCGTCAACACGCTTACCAACGACTCTGGATGCCCCGCATAGCACCATAAAAGCCTCGTCCGGAACCAAAATCGAATCAACCGTCCCCAGGAACTAAATCGACAGGCCGCTAGCGCCGTGCGGCTAATACTAATGCAAGACTTGGCGCTGGGAACCGCGGCTAGCGCCGTGCGGCTAATGCTAATGCAAGACTTGGCGCTGGGAACCGCGGCTAGCGCCGTGCGGCTGATGCTAATGCAAGACTTGGCGCTGGAACCGCGGCTAGCGCCGTGCGGCTGATACTAATGCAAGACTTGGCGCTGGGAACCGCGGCTAGCGCCGTGCGGCTAATGCTAATGCAAGACTTGGCGCTGGGAACCGCGGCTAGCGCCGTGCGGCTAATGCTAATGCAAGACTTGGCGCTGGAACCGCGGCTAGCGCCGTGCGGCTGATGCTAATGCAAGACTTGGCGTTTGGAACCGCGGCTAGCGCCGTGCGGCTAGCGCATAGTTCGGCAGTCGTGCCCGACGGTTCGAGGGCGTCGCGGCGGACGCCCTTGTTTGCGTGTCAACGGGTGCTGGACGCGGTCGTTATTCCTCCAGTAGATCCAGGTCTCCGAAGATGTCGTCGAGGATGTTCCAGCGGGTGTTGCGGAGGGATTCGGTGTCGATGCTGAACGAACCGGCTTCGGCGTTGTAGATGCCGCCACCGAGTCCGTCGCCACGCCCGAAGAAGCGTCCGCCACGGCCTCCCCAAGCCGCGTTGAGTCGGATCTGGCTTCCGGTCAGCACCGTCGTGGCGTCGCCGTTGTAAATGCCGCCGCCGAGCCCGTCGCCTCCGTCGCCAGAGCGGCCGTGGCCCCTGCCGCCGACGGCCGCGTTGAACAACACGATCGCTTCATCGACGAGCGCCGTCGCACCGCCTTCACTTCCGATCGCACCGCCGAGTCCGTTGCCGCCGTCGCCGCCGCGTCCTCCGTTGCCGCCGACGGCACGGTTTCGCAACAGCAACGTGTCATTGACGCTTGCCGCAGGGATGAATGGGAACCCTTCGAAGGGTGACGCAACGGAGGTGTCCAACAGCGACAGCCCGATGCCGCCGCCGAGTCCGTTGCCGCCATCACCTCCGCGACCACCGTTGCCACCTTTGGCAGCGTTGCCGACGAACACGCCTGCGTCGATCTGCAAGCTGGCGCCGGCGAGCGCCGCGACGCCTCCGCCGACCCCACTTCCGCCGTCACCGCCGCGCCTGCCGCCTTGTCCGCCTTGAGCGGTGTTGCGGCGGAAGTCGTTGTCGGTCAGTTCACCGGCATCGGGGAAGAACGAGATGCTTGCCGCGACGGCACCACCGTAGCCGTTTCCGCCGTCACCTTCACCGCTTCCCGCACCACCGCGGGCACGGTTGTTCGAAAAGTCGCTGCCTTCGACGAACACCCGCGCGTCTTGACCGGGCACGGCGACTTCGGGAACGACGAAGGGGCTGAAGTCGTCCGAGAAGATCGCACCGCCGACGCCCGGACCGCCGGCGTTGTTACCGACTCCCTCGCCACCGATCGCCTGGTTCCGTTTGAAACTGCTGTCAAGGACGAACAAGTCGCTCGCCAAGTTAAAGATCCCGCCTCCCATGCCGAAGCCCGCAAAGACTTCGAAGGGCACGGCGGCTTCGGGATCATTCTGTATCGCTTCGGCGACGTTGCGGGTGAACTTGCTGTCGGTGACCACCGCCGCGGCCGAACGGGTGCCGGTGCCGTCGGGCGTCGGACCGACGTCTTGAGTGATCGCGCCACCGGCGGCGACGTTGATGGCGACGGCACGGTTTCCGACGAAGGAACTTTCATTGACGGAAATCGTTCCGCCGAACTCGTTGGCGATGGCTCCGCCGGCGGCCAACGGGGAGGATTCGATTCCGGCCTGGTTGTGCGTCATGCTGACCGATTCCAAGACCAGATCGCCGCCACGATTGTAGATGCCTCCGCCGAAGGCGAATGCGGGGAATCCGAGTGCGGTCGGAATGCCGGGTGCATCGCCGGCCAGTCCGTTTGCGATCGTCAGGTCATGGATCTCGACCGCGGGCCGCACATCGGGTAGTGCACCGAACGGAACGTCGAGTGGGTAGGGATCGATCGAAAAGACTCGGGAGTCGTGTTCGCCGCTGACCTTCAGCTCACGGGCGCCCGGACCCAGGATCGTGAGGTCGTCCTGGATGACCAGCTGGCTTTCCAAGGCGATCTTGCCGCTGACATCCTCGGCGAATTCGATGGTGTCGATCCCGGGGGTGTCGTTCGCCTCTTCGATCGCTTCGCGTAACGATCCGGGCCCGTCATCGGCGAGTGTCGTCACCTCAAATACGCTACCGACGGGATACGAGATGCTGCCTTCACCGGTCCAACTGTAGTCGAACGGAACCGTAAACCCGGTCGGCAGCGGCACACCCGAGAACGGCTCGGTCACCGCGATCATGGTGAAGCTGCCGTCGGTGTATTTCGCGAACCGCCCGGTGCTCTCTCCGGGAACGAGCGTGAACTCAGCGACAAACTCCACGACGATGTTGCCGTCGGCTTGCGGCGTGATCGAGAAGACGCCGGGGGCTTCGGCGCCGTAGTCGAAAACGATCTTGTCACCGTTGGAAGCGGTGAACTCGAAGGGGGCATCGCTTTTGAACGTGCCAGTCGGTGCAAGCGGGACGTATTCCACGATTTCGAATGACGCGGATCCGGAATACTCGCCCAACCGCGTGGCCTGTCCGGTGGCAAAGTGTTCGGCCGACACTCCGGGGAACAGCGGAATGCCGCCAGGCGCCGGACCGCCCCCGTTGACTTCGAAGGGAACCACATGCAATCCGGATTCGGCCGCTCCCGCAATCAACGGGTTGGCACTGAGCACCATCCGTGGCTCCAGGTTCTCAGGTCGGAGGGCACGGTTTCGGACACGTTGACGCTGCAGTCTCATAGCTCGATCCTCTGGAGGGTGGGGGGGGTGGTGCACCCTGAGTATAGTGGGTACCCCCAAGGACGTGTTTTCGACTAGCCCTGCAAGCGAAAAATGGCCCGAATCACGAGTTTTTCCAATGACTGGCTGAAGCAAAGCTCGCGTGAGCGTTGGATCGGTGTGGTTCTGGCATCGCCGGACCGAATCGTCGTTCAATTCGAACCGGCTGATGTCAAACGAATATCAGGCGTTGGGCATTTACGGAACCAGCGGAGAAGAGTTGTCCACGAATGGCACGAATAACACGAATGAATGTGCTGCGGCAGAACTGGCGTCGGTCAGCAGCGCGAACGAATTGCGATCGATCCGCGCGTGCGGAGGAACGGGGATCGATCTCCGTCAGTCGTTCAACACGACATCAATTTCTCGCGTCGAGGCAATGTCTTCATTCCGGAGCGATCACGGCGAGTAGCCGGAGGTCAGCGCCACCTCCGGCCCACGTCCCGTCCCCACTCCACGACCCCGGACGGGCAACGCTGTGAAGCATTTATTCCCTGCGTTTGACGAGGTGTTACCGGCAGGGCGCAAGCCCTCCGGTCGCTCCTCGTTCCCGAAGCACCGGAGGGCTCGCGCCCTACCGCTAAAAATGCTTCACAGCGTTGCCGGACGGGATCGCAGCGAGGTCCAGCCCCCGCGCTCACTGCGTCCGCTCTCCTTCTCCAAACCGTCTGCTTCCGAAGTCTCTTGCACGCAGTTCATCGGCGTCATCCACGCGCCGAGATAGCTCGCGACGCCGCCTCGCTAAGGCCGCTGTTCTGCCCCGCTCGCATCACGCTTCATCGGACAGGAATCGTCGCCTCGCTGCGAACACGTCTTGGCAGAATGATGTTCAGGGCATCCCCAGAAACGTCGAGGCAAAAAGTATTCTGAGATAGTTCGGCATTTTGACGTAACATTTGGCCCGCTGCAACGAGAACGGTCGTATGGGAAGGCCTTTGCGCGGGGATCGGTCTGTTCAACTCATGCGATTCTGTCCTCTCAGCAGTGCAGGTGATGTTGCTATGCCCCAGAGTAAGCTGCCGAAAGTTGCGTTGATTGACCTCGACCAAGCCGACTCGTTGCTCTTGAACTGTGCCAGCGCGTTAGCGATTGATCGTCACACCAGCAGTAAGTGGGTCAAGGACGACGACACGATTGCCGAAAAGCTGGTCAATGGTATCGGCTGGGTACTGCAAAAGGAGCCGTTGGGGCATCGCGAATTGGTGTTTCTTGATAGCCAGGTGGCCTCCACCACACGTCAGTACTACAAGATCAAGACGACGGGTTTTTTGCGGGCGGCACTGAGCGGTCCGGCGGTGTTGGCCAAGTACATGAAGGAACTTGAGCGACAAACCGCCGGCGCACGTTCCAATGTGCAATTTAAAGCAAAGTCGGTCGCTGAAACCAACGAGATGGTCAAAGACGTTCTCGAACGCAGCCGACGCCGGGCCAACGTCGTCAAGGTTGCCGCCAATGCAAGTTTTTGCGTCGGACTTTCGTTCGTCGCGGCTCCAGTGCTGGTGCTGACCGTTGCAGGTTCGTCTTATGGATTGAGTTGCGCGTTCGCTTCTGCGCTGGGAGAGGTCAGCAAGTCGCAGGTCCTCGCATGGACATCATCAGCATTGACCAACGGCGGCGTTTCGTACTTGGTAAACAAGTCACAGAGTAAAGCCGCAGAAAAGATGACGAAAAAGGCAACGGACCTGTTGAACAACTCCATCAAGAAGACGGCGGAAGTGGAAACGAGACACGCGAGCCGAGTCGGCAATTACATGAAGCAAAACGCCGGCGGCACGTTGACGAATCGCCAAGCAAAAAACGTTGCCCGAAGTTCACTGAAAGTTGCCACCCAGCAAGCTGAGAAGAAGGTGGCTCAAGGAACGCTGATTCGTGCGACGACCAAGGCACGCATTCTGACCGGAGGCTTGGCAGCCGGAATCGGCCTGTTTTTCATGCGTGACGAACTCAAAGCAGGGTTCAAAGACTTGACTGACGAAATCAAGGATCTGTCGAAGGAACGCTCAAAGAAGAAATAACCGATCAGTTGTCTCGGATGGTTCAGTCTCGCCATCATGGTAGAGGCAGGGCCGAGAATGCCGATAGTCGCCAATTCAAGGTCTGGGGGAATCGAACCTACGCCGAGACGATTCGACTGAAAGACCAGTTTCCAAAGCAGTATCAGATTTTGTCGGAGATGGATCCACAAAACTTGGGCGGCAAGGTTCCGACGCTCGAGCTTAATGACCTGCAGTCTGACTCCGCCGAATCGAAAGACTTGCCAGCCGTCGGGCTGAACGATGGTGCTTTTTGGTATCGGTTCCGCACCGGATCCGAGTAAGCCAGCATCACGTTGGGACGTCGATTGTATTACTGACGAATTTCTCGCCGTACCGCGTTGTGCGAACGACTCGCGAGCGACAACCGCTCCTGCGGCCCGCACGCCAGCGGCGTGCCACATCAAAGCTTGGGGTCGCGCCCGCGCACCCCAAGTTCCTGTCGCCAACAGGCCGCCAACCCCAACGGGGTTGAGCAGAGCAACACGGTTCGCCTGGTTCACGCCGCCGTTTGCGCACCCCGGATTGTGCCGCGCCGTTTGTTGAACCCCGCTGGGGTTCCCCTGTCCTCTGCGCCTCCACCCGGAGTGCGCTTCGCGACTCCGGGCTTTATTGTGGCACCGCTCTGCGGTGTGCACCGCAGAGCGGTGCCTGCCCAAAAGTCGCTCAGTAATACAATCGACGTCCCTACGTGATTGGCGTCCTTCGAAATCGGTGTTCGTTCTGCCAAGGTACCCGCACGGCAAAAGACGGGGACTGACCCCTTTTCCGCGGCACCCTACATCTAAAAGTTGACGGAGCACTTACATCGTGCGTTTGTCGGGAGGCAGCGGTGGGATCGACGGCCGTCAGGTCAGGTTAAGAAAAGACATGCAGGGTGCGTGTTTGGCTATGGAGTGCAAAATCCCTGATCTCAGAATGAACCGGGGAAATACAATGAGACGGCAAGCCGGATCGTCCTTGCCATTGGAAACGTCTCCCTTCACTTCAGTGCTGTTCGCTACGCCACCATGTCGCCGTTCAAACTTGTTGCTTTGGTTGTCGCTGTTCCTTTCGCCGTGCTTGGTGGTGTCCCCGCTGCGACCGCACGTGAAGCTGTCCGCTACGAACCGCAACAAACGATCGCCGCGGAGCAGTGGGACATCGTTGACATTCGGTTTACGGTCGCGTCGGTACCCGAACAGCCGGTCGACGTCGATTTCTCGGCGACGTTTTCCGATCGGTCCGGCAAGTCGATGGCGGTTGCCGGCTTCTACGACGGCGGCAATGAGTACGTGATTCGTTTTACACCGCCCTCGAACGGCGAGTGGAGCTACGAAACGTCTTCCTCGTTGTCCGGATTGGACGGCAAAGACGGATCGCTGTCGGTGCGGTCAGCGGGCGAAGGACGTCGAGGGGCTGTCCTTGTGGATTCCGAGTCGAAACGGAGATTCGTTCATCAGAATGGCGACAGCAACTATCCGATCGCCTTCGAAGCGGATTGGTTGTTCGCGCTCGATGCCGAGAATGCGAACGATATCCCGAAAACGCGAATGCTGGTCGATACCCTGGCGGACAATGGATTCAATCAAATCGTGATGAACGTCTTCGCCTACGACGTCAACTGGGCGAAAGACGCTTCACTCGATCCGCAATACGACTTCGGAAGCCCGCGTGTGTTTCCGTTCAAAGGCACAAACCAGGAACCCGATCACAGTGGTCTGAACATCGAATACTTCCAGCGGCTCGACCGCGTCCTTGACTATCTCGATCAGAAAGGGATCGTTGCCCACCTGATGATTTACGTCTGGAACAAGCGAGTGGCGTGGCCGGAGGCGAAGTCTGAGGCCGACAATCGTTATTTCGACTATGTCGTTCGCCGCTACCAGGGTTACCCTAATCTGGTTTGGGATATCTCGAAGGAAGCTCTTGGCTACGGTCACAACGATGTGAGCTATATCACCGACCGAATTCAGCGGCTACGCGACAACGACGCTTATGATCGGCTGGTCACGGTTCACGACTACGGTTACTGCCGCAAGTTCCCCGAGCAAGTCGACTTCGTTTCGGTTCAATTGTGGAGTTCAGAACTTTACGGCGTGATGCGGAATGTCTGCGAGGCGATTCCGGGCAAGCCGATTCTGAATATCGAGCACGGTGGGTACGAACGAAGTCCCTATGTTGTGTTCACGGGGAATTACACGTCACCGGAAGTGTGCCTGGAACGCGCGTATCAATGCGTGTTTGCCGGCACCTTTCCGACACATTATTGGCAGGGGGCTGCCTGGAACGTCGTCATCGCCGACATCGAATCGCTCGATCCTGGCGACCGTCCACGGCTGGATTATTACCGGCATCTGCGAGGCTTTGTCGATCGCTACCAGATCGATCAGTTGATCGCCGGGGAAAAGAAGAGCAATGCGGGATTCTGTCTGCACAACGGCAAAGATCGATTCTTGTATTACGTGCCGAAAGAGTGTGATTATCTGGGTTTGCGCCCGCCCAAAGACCGTGGCGACACGATGAAGCTTGTTTGGTTCGATCCGTTCAGCGGAGAGTATGGTGAACCGTTTGAAATGAAAATGACCCAATGGCCGTCGGTAGACGTTCCGGCTGGAAATGGGTTTCGCATCCTGATCTGTGACCTTAAGGACGAAGAATGAGCTTTTTGATCCGTCATCGAACTTCGTTTTCGATTGCTCTGTTGCTGTTTGCCGTCGCCCGATCGTTTGCGGCCGAAAAGCCCAACATCATCGTCATCATGGCCGATGACATGGGCTACGCAGACGCCGGATTTACAGGGTCCAAAGAGATCTTGACGCCCAACTTGGACGCCCTTGCCGCGTCAGGTGTTGTGTTCCGGCAGGGTTACGCCAACCATCCGTTTTGCGGGCCGACGCGTGCCGCTCTGCTTTCCGGTCGATACCAACATCGTATCGGATTCGAAACGAACCCTGCTTTCGATCCGTCCAATCCGATCATGGGCATCGATCCGGACGTGACGCTGTTTCCCAAGCGATTGCAGAACGCGGGCTACGTCACGGGGTGTGTCGGCAAATGGCACCTTGGGGCAGCCGAGCCGTTTCATCCCAACAACCGTGGATTCGATTACTTCTACGGGTTTCTCGGTGGCGGGCATGATTACTTTCAAATTGATTTAACCAAACCGGTCAAGGAGGGCTATCTGCAAGGACTGACGCGTAACGACAAACCCGCAACATTCGACGGCTATCTGACCACTGCACTCAGCCGAGACGCCGCCCGATTTGTCAATGACCACAAGGACAAGCCGTTCTTTTTGTACGTGGCTTACAATGCGCCGCACGCCCCGTTGCAGGCACCTGCCGAAGACATCGAGAGATACAAGCACATTCCGGACAAGAAGCGGCGGACTTATGCCGCCATGGTCGACGTGATGGACCGCGGCATCGGTGAAGTGATCACGGCGGTCGAGAAGAATGGCTTGCGCGACAACACGCTGGTCTTTTTCCTCAGTGACAACGGCGGGCCGCAAGCATCCAAACAAAAGCCTGGGAAGTGGAACGGTTCTTCCAACCAACCCTTTCGCGGCGGCAAAGGAGACCTCTACGACGGTGGCGTCCACGTTCCGTTCATTGCATCGTGGCCAGCCAAAATCCCAGCTGGAACCAGCTTCGACTCGCCAGTGATCTCGATCGACATCTCCCGTACGGCCGTCGCTGCGGCAGGCGGAAGTCCCGGGGGCAAGCAGGCGATGGAAGGCGTCGACTTGCTGCCGTTTGTCAGCGGCGATCAAGGAGGTGTTCCTCACGAGGCTCTCTACTGGCGCAGCGGAACGAAGTGGTCGGTACTTGCCGCGGACGGAACCAAGCAGGTCCAAGACAACGAAAGCGACACTCCGCAACTGTTCTTCTTGCCGGACGATGTCTCGGAAACGAACGATTTGATCGCGTCCCAGCCAGATCGCTCGAAGGCGTTGCGAGAAAGCTGGGAGCGTTGGGACGAAGCGAACGTCCCATGCCGCATGCTGGGCTACATCGACTATCACAAGCAACGTGACCGGTTTTTCTTGGAGGCGATTCCAAAGGCAGCCACGGAATCCGGTTACGAACCGACGGTCAAGGGCAACTTCAAATAGGGCGTGAGCCCTTGCCCGAGGCCGAACGGCCAGCGATTTCCATTCACTTGTCACTTACACGATCAATGCGATGCCGTACTCTTGTCGACTGTTCCTCCTGATTGGATCTGTGGCCATTGTCACCGCGGCGACCTCTCACGCTCAAACGCTCAGCAGCGAAGGCCGGGACCAGAAGGCGACGCACGACTATTTGTTTGACACGTTTCTTGAAGGGCGTGAAACCAAGTTCGTCGGATCGGGGCGGGATCGCGGCTTGAAAGAAGTCACGGTCATGACGGAGACGAAAGAGATCCGACATGGCGACGAGGTCTTGCTGCCAGAGGGTGCCGAGCGGGTCGCGGGGCTGTTCCGCCACTTTTCGTTTCACGGGGACCATCTCGATCGAGTCAAAGAGGTTTATGTGTTTCCTTTTTCGCCCGACAAAGCTCCGCCTCGCAGTCAGCAGGTCAAGGACTTTTATCGAGTCCAGATGCCGTCGATCCCATTGTTAGACGAGCCGCCGGGCAGAATGAAGATTCGGTTTTTGATGAAGGACAAGGAGGCCAGTTGCCGAATCGATGATCTGGTGTTTATCGCCCAGCGGCAAATTCCGCCTGAGTTCGACACGATTCCTTATCGCGACCTCGGATCAGAGTTGCCTCGCCAGCGAGTGGAGATTGACATCGACACCGACCATGAACTGTCGATCGGCGGAACGAGCGAATTGCAGCGCGGGCGTTGGTTCCGCATGCATGAAACGCCAGGTGTCGTGGATCAGTCATTTGAGCGTTGGGCTGCGGAGCGAAATTTCTTGCCGGGACGTGGTGCGTTCAAGTTCAACCCCGGAATCACGCGTGCCTGGGGAAACTGGGAGCCGCTCAAAGAGAGAGCGGATCAACCGGGTGCCGCCGATTTGTCGTTCTTCGATCAATACGACGCCGGTCAGAGACACCGAAATACAATTGCCGAGTTCAAAACGATTCCCTTTGCGTATTGTTTCAACGATTGGCCTGATTTCATGTCCGTGCCACTGGTCGGGCGAGGGACGCCCAAGGTCGAGCATTTCGATGATGCGGCGGAACTTGCAGCCGCTTACGTCGAAGACCAAATCAAAGACGGCGGATTCACGGCGGAGTGGTGGGAAGTCAAGAACGAAAGCAGCGTCCAGTCCGAGTGGGCTCATCACTGGCAGGAAAAGCAAGGTATCGACGGCTGGGGGCTGCTCGCGGACTTTCACAATCGCGTTGCCGACGCGGTCCATCGGCGCGCCGGGGACGTGAAGGTCGGAGGCCCGTCGTCGGCTTACATGCAACTACAAGTCAAAGACTTTGAACTGTATCGAAATCAGGCTCGGTTTATCGAAGAGACACGCGGCCACCTCGATTTCTTCTCGCACCACTTTTACGAAAACGCGCTGATGCTGGGCGCATACGAGCGTCGCGGAACCGGCTATTCCAACTATCTGCTGGGCCGATATGAAGCGATCCTGGACATGCTGCGGGCCCACATGCACAAGGCCGACAACGTGCTGCCCATCCTGATTACCGAGTGTGGCTCACTGCAGAATGGGCGGCAGCCGTCCGACAATTGGCTGCGATTGCTCGCGTGGAATGCGTATCTGACCAAGTCGATGCAGCGGCCGGACCAGATTGATCTGTTTGTGCCGTTCATCTTTTTGCATATGTCGTGGAATCCGTACAGCGGCGACGCGGCGTTTACGCCGAAGGAAGATCGAACCCGGCACAAGACCATCGACGACTTCGAGCCCACGACGATTGCCAATTACTTTGAACTGTGGCGGGACTTCGACGGTCGACGTCTGCCGGTGGAATTCAATCGCCGATGGTTGGATGTGGTTGCGGTGCATGATGGCAACCGCATTTCGATCGCTGTGACCAACATGGGTGGCCGACAGATTGCCGTCGATCTATCGGGTGCCGCAGAACGAATGGGCGCGGTTGGGGCGACTCAAACGCGGCTGAATTACCACCAGGGCGAAGTCGTGTTTGAGCCGGAGCACGATGTCGACGCGGCGGCGATTCCGGTCGACGTGAATGAGACCACGGTTGTCCGTCTGAAGCTGGATCAGGAACTCACTCCGGCAAAGCAGCTGGTGATGCAGCGTCACTATGCGACGGCAACTGCCGTGAAGAGTCAGGGAGATCCGGTGACGTTCGATGTGAAGATCGGTGAAGCGAACGAGCTTGCATCGGCGAGGGTTGTCATCGGCGTTCATCGTGGCGGCGGCCTCACTCAACCACTCTCCGTCGGAATCAATGGAACGCCGGTCGCGATCGACGTCGGGGACGCTGCCGAGTTCAGCGAGTTCTTCGCGCCCTTGGATGTGCAGGTGGACCCATCGATGATTCGCGGCGAAAATCGGGTGCAAATCACCGCGCAGCCCGGCACGACGATCACTTCCGTGCAGCTCGTCACCTTTGTCGCGAAGTGAAGGTGCTGGGCATGGAGGCAGGGAACGCTGTGAAGCATCTGTTTTCTGCAATTGACGAGGTGATTGCCGAGGGGTCGTGACCTGCCGGTGAAAAAATGTTTCACAGCGTAGGGGGGCAGGGTTATGGTAAACTGGCGAGTCCCATGAACCCCTACACACCTCCAACCGAAACCGAGCATCGAGATCCTCCTTCGCCGGATCAATCTCCGATCGCCTGGGCGGGGATGGCGCTGACGATCGCCATCTTTTCCGTCTACTTCGTGGCACTATTCGCAGGGTGACGCGTCATGACTCTCCACACCTCGACCAGTAAACTAGCTAAGAAGAATCGAAAGCGGCCGGACAAGCGGAATCGGCGACATCGGAAGGCGTCCGGACCCCGTTTGATGAAACCAGTGATGTGGGTCTTGGGACTCCTCATCGGCCTCGGCGTGATTCAAGCCTTGATCGTTCTCGTGAAAAGCCACTGAATGGTTTCGGTTTCAATTCCCATGAACCCCTGTTGGTATCGGACAACAACGCAGAAGGGGTATCTTTGCTGCATGGCCTGTTGAGGGCGTGAGCATGAAGACGTCATATCCGGAGCAATCGGAACGGCAACGGTCGTGACCACCCTCCTGATTGCATCCTAACGGTCCGCCAGCAGATTGACTGTCCCATGTTTGCAACACCACCGGTGCGTCGGAGCGCATCGGAAGTTGGCTCGGATGGTTCGCCGGGTGACAGATGGTTGTGGCAAGCGTCGAGGGCAAGGCCGGGTTCAGTGAAGTGAGTGATCCAACAATTCAGTATCCAATCCATCATCCGTCGAGCAGCGTTGATTCCTTTCAAGACTCTGGGTTGTCGGGGTCCGGAGCAAAATCAGACAATTGGAGCGGTCAGTTGATTGGCCAATACGATATCCAACGTCTGATCGGTCAAGGAGCGTACGGTCAAGTCTACTACGCCGTGCATCGATGGTTGGAGTTGCCGGTTGCGATCAAGGTTTTGCAGCACATCGACACGAATGACCGGCAGTCGCTGGACCGATTTCAGCGTGAGGCCAAAATCGCCGCGCGTCTTCGACATTCCAATCTCGTGCGATGCACCGACGGCGGCATTGTCGGAGGGAAGATGTTTCTGGTGACCGATTTCGTTGACGGCGAAGACTTGAGGGCACTCGTTCGGCGGCGTGGCCCGCTGTCGGTTGCGGAGGCCAGCGAGATCATCTACCAGACGGCAAATGCGCTTCAATTCATTGTCGACAATCACACCATCCATCGCGACATCAAGCCGGCCAATATCATGCTGGACAGCAATGGAAACGTGCGCGTCTTGGACCTGGGACTGGCACGTTGTTCGGTCACCGGAGAATCGCTAACTGAAACCGGTCAAATCATGGGGACGCTCGACTACATTGCGCCCGAACAGGCGGTCGATTCTCGTCACGTGGATTTTCGCGCCGACCTGTATAGCCTCGGGTGTACCTTTTATTTTCTATTGACCGGCCAAGCCCCTTTCTCGACGACAGAAAACTCTACGCTGGCGTCAAAGATTCTGGCTCATCTGGAGGCGGATCCGCCGCCGATCAAGCAGTTTCGGCGCGATGTGCCTCGGGCAGTGACCACTTTGGTCACTCAAATGCTCAACAAATCACCCGACCTGCGGCCTAGTTCGTTCGACTCCGTCTGCAACGCGCTTTCGCCCTACGCGCAGCATGACAGTCTTGCGAGACTCTTGACCAAATCGGGTGATCACATAAACCTCACCGGGCGTCGTGCAGCGGAAAGCGGTTTGAAATGGGTGAACCAAGTCGTTGGCGGGATCACCGCAACGGTCGTGGCACTGCTGCGATTGGTACTCATCGGTCTGGGGTTTCTTGAACGCGCGTCACGACGTGTCGGGCAGCAACCGAGCTACCACTTTAGTTTCCGCTGGCTGAAATCCCTCATGGCATTGGGGGTTCTAGCTTGTGCCATCTGGTTCACCGGGATCGAAATTATTCCCGCCGAAAACCTTCCCGGTTCTTTTTTTGAGAGCGAAACGGCCGAACCCTCGTTGGTGAAGCATTCGCCATTCACGCAAACACAGTCCCCGTCACAAGGACAGCCGTTAACCGGCGATGCCGCGCCGCCCATGCACCGGCCGCCCCACTTGCAGCCTCCTGCACATCCACACCAGCCATCCGGTCACGTGCCACCGCGGCCTCCCGTGCGATCTCAAGGCGTGCAATACAACGCGTATCAGTGAGTCTCAGAAAAGGCGATGCGTCAGCGGTTTGACGGGTTTGATTCAGCCGGGGTGCGGTTGCCTGTCTAAGACGCCGATCATCGATCACTATCGCGCAGCATTGGCTGACCGGTATTCAAAAAACGAAATTTCGACGGCGAAGTCATCGGCCACATCGTCACGCCTGGCAAGTTCTTGTTTTGCGAAGTGATGGTTGCAACCAGCCATTACCCTGCCAACCTGCGAGCGATCTTAGCGGCACTGTGTTACCAGATGATGCGGGGCTAGCGTTCTGAGACGGCAGACCGTTCGTCGATGGGAAAAGACGGCGGTCACGCGGAGCGACGTTTGGGACGCGTCGCATCGATTTGGGAATCGGGGTCGGCGTGGCGGATGGCCGGTTGGGTCGGCTGCGTTTTTGCCAGCAGGTTGCGTTCGCGGAGGTTGCTGCGGACCGTTTCCAGCAATGCCCGTTGCACTTGCTTGGCGTCGTGCTGGGCTTCCGTCCAAACGTGCAACTCATAACGTTGCGTTTTCTTGGCGATGCAGACCAACGTGACTTGGGGACCGGGAGACTGCAACACCTCTCGTTCAGCGGATGCCCATTCGCCGATCATGCGTCCGATGTCGATCGGGCGTTCTTCGCGTCGCACGGTGACTTCGATCGCGACTGTGGTCAATTTCCCGGCACCACGCCAATTGGTGACTTCGTCGCTGAGGAATTTTCGGTTGGGGATCTGCAACTCGCGGCCTTCATCGTCGGCGAGGATGGTGGTGCGCAGGGTTTGGCTGGCGATCCGTCCGGTCAGTCGTCCGACCGTAACACGATCACCCACGTTGACCGGTCGCGCGAACAGAACGACCAAGCCGCCCAAGATATTTCGCACGATGTCTTGCAACCCGAAACCGATGCCGATCGTGATCCCGACCATCAACCATTGGATCGTCATCCAGCGGATGCCGATCAATCGGCAGGCGACGAAGCAGCCGATCGCGAACAGGATGCACCGTCCTAGCACCAAAATCAGATGCTCCATGCCTTCGTCATAGTCCACGCGTTGTAGCACCAGGGCGTCGAACAAATTCGGCAACAAACGCGAAATGTGAATCGCGACAAATAAGATCGCGGCGGCCCAAACCACGTTCAACAGCGTGACGGGAGTGGCTTGCAGCACGGAGCTTGCCACCGTTTGACCCTGGCCGTCATCGGCGTAATGGGTCACGGTATCTTGGACGGTCCACAAAACGGGATTCGCCAGACTCATGTTCGGAATCACGTCCACCCACAAGGCGACGAAGCACGAGACCAACGCAACGCCGGCGACACATTGACCCAAGAAACCGATTTGGTGCTTCAACACGACGTGTGTTTCATTGACCTCCTCCGCGACTTCGGGCTCTTCGATCAATCCGTACTCGTCGTACCTGGGTTCGACTTTGGGTTGAGTCAGGTTGCGCCAAATCTGTTGGAACCCGAGTTGGCCGATCTTCCAGACCACGGCCGCGGTCATTACCAAGATCGCCGACCACGTCGCACGCTTGATCAACTCGCTGGCGGTGTAGCCGTAGCCGAGCGAGGACAGGATTCCCATTAGGATCGGAAACCCCAAGGCGAGCGCGTACCAGAGGTGTCCGAAACCGGTCGCCAATCGGCCTCCAAAAGCTTCGATCGCCGGACAAAGGAACCCTTTTCCGGGTCGCAACGCGAAGTGCGCCAAACCGGCCACGACCAGCATCATCGTCAGAAAGCCGAATCGCCCCAGTGAATCACGCCAGATGCCATGGTCGATTTGTACAAGCATCGTGATTGCAAAGGTACCGGGGACCAACATCAACCCCGCGATCGACCAATCCTTGAACGCTTCGGCGCGGGTGGAAAACGTTTTCGACAGGTGTTTGTCGACCAGACCGAACGGCCGTAGCAACTGACGCGGCAGTTCGACCAACAGCCCGATCAGGCTGGCGGCAAACAAACCACTGGCGACCTGGATGATCAATTCAGAAACGATTCCCTGATTCAGCCACCAGGCGGTCGCGTATCCTTGCAGCGGTACCACCACGGCGACGCCGAGTGTCAATGCGCCGGCTGCGACCACGCGGGTCTTTCCGGCCGTTCGCAGTTTGGATTTCAGACCGATCGCCACCAACCAGCTTTTTAGCCGCCACCGTAGGGCAAACATCAGCCCGATGAACGCCGACAACAGGATTCCCGAAATCTGGTCGTCGGAAAGTTTGCGTTTTAGGTCGCGTCCCAGTTGTCGGGTATGGCGAAATTCGAGCAACGCGGCAATCCCGGCCTTGGCGTCGGCGAAGTCTTGAATCCCGATCGGATCGCCGCTGCGAATCCATGTCGCGTGGCGATTGATCAGCTTGCGAAACTCTGCGGTCGTGGCACTGGTGGCCGACGCGGTCGAATCAAGCCGATCCAGGTTGCGATGATACTTGCGATACGATTGCTTCAGCTGGTCGACCAATTGCGATCGATGGGTCAACAAGTCGAGCACTTGCTGCCGCAACAGCGGTGTCGGCGACTGGCCGCTGGCATCGCTGGTTTCAGCCAGCATCTGATCGGCTTGCTGTTGTAATTGTCCTTCGCCGCCGAGGATCAATTCCAGCTCCAAGGCTTCCTGCTGGGTACGCTGCAGTTCGGCTCGCGCGAAGTGGTTCTCGTTGTCTTGCGTTTGCCAGGAATCCAACTGTTCCTTGCGGTGTCGCAGCAACAGCCCGATGGTGGGCGTCAATCCATACTCGGCCAATTTTCCGCTGACGGATTGGTAGTCGGATTGGATGTCCTCGAGTTTTTGCTCGGCCGCGTCGAGTCGCTGCTGCAGAGTGCGAACCGAAAATCCGAGCTTAGAAAGCTGCTCGGCAAGGTCGGCATTTTGGCTGGCAATCTTGGCCAGGACCGGTGTGGAGCGCTCGGACAGGTCGCGATTCCACTGTGCGATTTGCAAGGCGACTTCGGGCGAAAAACCTTCGCCTTGGTGATCTTCGGCGGACCCCTTCTCGGTCGCCATGCTGCCGGAACTCGTTTTGCCAGCATTAACCGGGACCTGCAGCAATGGCCGGGGTGACGGCGGCCACCGGGCGTTGTTTTGGGCTGCGGCGCACGTCGCCCAGATTGTCAACGCGACCAGGCACGTGGAACAGTAAAGCGGACGACGGGGGAGACACAGACCGGACATTGTGAATCCAAGGGGATTGCGAAGTTTGCCAAGTCTGTAGATACGGGCCGAGCCGATCGCGAGTCAAGATTCATGTTTCACGTCAATGGCGCGCATAAATCTTCAGATCGTCCACGACGACGTTTCGGTGGACGGCCAGTCGCAGCATTCGCTTGGTGGGGTGGGCGATGCCTGGTGAGGAGAACGAGCCGACTTCCTTGCCATCGATCGACACGCTCAAGGTGTCGCCGTTGATGGTCGCGACGGCGGTGTACCAGGTTCCTGTTTCCAGCGGGTGGACGAACTTTTTTGATTTTGTCTTCAGCTCGGCTTTCTGGGCAGCGGTGAGCGTGTCGGCTTGGCGGGCCTCACGCGTTTTCAGGTCCATGACACCGGTCTTCAAATCAGCCAGCTCGGTTTGTTTGATGCCGATGACCACTTTGAACAGATGCCCCGCCCAGACCTCTTTGCACTGCAAGTCGGCAAAGTTTAGGCCGAGGGTGTCTTTTTCGTGCTCCAACATAAACTTCACTTCGACCGAACCGTTGCGGAATTCGGCCGGATGGGTGACGGAGACGCCGTGGTCGGCATCCTTGTGCAGGTAGATGTACATCGCGCCGTCTCGGAGATCGACTTGCTTGTTTCCGCCGGCGCGTCGCTCGCTGTTGGTCCCCCAGCCGTTGCCGACTTCGTCTTTCGCTTCTTGGGACTCGTTGCGCTCAAAGTCGTCGGCAAAGATCAGGGTGCCCCGATCGTCGGCGAGCAGGTTCGGTACGGCCAAGCAAGCTGATAGCAGGAGCATGCAAGCGGCGATCGATGGTGTCTTCATTACGGAGTCTCTGTTGTTTTCACGTCGAGTGGGTTGGCCAAGGCGTCTGCCATGGTAAGCCGAACGCCTTGTCCGTCCAAGGGAAAACACCCTCGCGATCGAACGCGGTGAAGCATTTATTTCAAGCGTTTACGAGGTGTTCGCGGCAGGGCGCAAGCCCAATACCGCCAAATCGACATTGATGGGCGCCGCTCGCGCTGGCGCGAACCGCCTGATGTCAATTGATGATCAGCCGTTTGGCGCAAGCCTACGGGCCCTGCGCTGGTCAATACCTTGTCGAAATACCGGAGGGCTCGCGCCCTACCGCTAAAAATACGCTTCACAGCGTTGTCCTCGCTCGTTTCCGGCTCCGATCCGCGGCCAAACGCCCGCCAGCCGTGTTACACTGCGTCGGATGCCGTGCAGAACCGTTCGCCGATCGCAGCGGCGATTATCTGATCGTTCAGACAATCGAAAACGTTTCGCATCGAAAAGATTCACGTCAGGAAATCTCAGTTGGTTGCAGGAGCTCCGAATCGGATGATGAAAGGTTTTAAAGTGTGTTTCGTCGTGGTGTGTTGCATCGCCCACGGAGTGTTCGACGTTGGCACCCGCGCCAGTGCCCAGGAAGCGGACGTTCGGACTGTCCGCGTGCTAACGATCGGAAACAGTTTTGCTCAGAACGCTTGCCGGTATCTCGAAGCGATCGCCGAAGCGGACAGCAGGTGCCGGATCGTGATCGGAACGGCAAACATCGGCGGCTGCACGTTGCAGAAACATGCGGATCTGGCAGCCAAATCGGCAACGGATCCGAGCGAGAAGCCTTACAGGGGCGAAGGCGGGAAACGATACAGCTTGCAAGACTACCTGGCAGCCGATCAGTGGGATTTCGTGACACTGCAGCAGATGAGCGCGCTCAGCTACAAGCCCGAGACGTACCATCCCTACATCGAACAATTGGTGGCGGTCGTCAGGGAGCACGCGCCCAAGGCAGAGATTTTGATCCACCAGACGTGGGCGTATCGCCCCGATTCGCCGTTGCTGAAATCCGACGGATTGACGCAGCAGCAAATGTACGAACGTTTGGCGTCGACCTATGACGATGTCGCCGACCAGTTCGACAGCCGAATCCTTCCCGTCGGTGCCGCGTTCCAATTAGCGAGAAACACTGCGGGCCGCGACGTCTTGGTGCGCGATCCTGATTACAATTATGACCACCCGGTGTATCCGAATTTGCCGAAACAGACGCATTCCTTGGTCACCGGTTGGCATTGGCGGACCAGCGGCGACAAGCAGGAGCTTCGACTGGATTTCAAGCACGGCAATACCAAGGGGTGTTTCTTGGCCGGTTTGGTTTGGTACGAGGTGCTGACCGGAAACGATGCGTCCGAAACGTCGTATCGGCCGAAGGGTGTGTCGGAAGACGACGCCGTGTTCCTGCGTCGTGTGGCTCACCAAGCGGTCGTCGGTCGCACTGCAGAGAACGCTGCAGAGAACGCTGCAGAGAAGGCGTCTCGATGAAACCGCTGCGACGTCGGGGCGCCGATGCGTACCGACGACGGTGGTTTCACGCTTGACGATGGATCTGGCTGTTTATTGTTTCACTTCCCCACCTTGAGTTCGATCCATGCGGGTCTTGCTGGTTTGGCTTTGTTGCTGTTGGTTTGTGTCGCCGTGGGTTGTCGGCCAGGAACCCGCCGGCGCGGACGGCATGACGTTTCGCTTGATCGACGGCGGGCGTTTCGTTCAAGGCATGGATGGTGGCGAACGCACGTTGCAGCAGGCGTTCCCGCTGTCGACGACCGGGCAAGGCTACGGAAACGCCGAAAGCCCTGCACATGTGACGTGGGTGACCAAGCCCTATTGGATCGCCGAGACGGAGGTCACGGTCGGGCAATTCCGGCGATTCGTCGAGGCCACCGGCTATCAGACCACGGCCCAACGCGGGCTGGCCGAAATGGTCGGATGGCAACCGACGCCGGAAGACAAGCCGCTGTATCAGTCCCATGATTTTGTGCGAGACGCAAAGTTCAGCTGGGAGGATCCGGGATTCGAGCAGACTGATGAGCATCCGGTCGTCGGGGTCAGTCTGACCGACGCCAAGGCGTATTGTCAGTGGCTCAGTCAACGGGACGGCGTTCGCTATCGATTGCCGACCGAAGCGGAATGGGAATTCGCCTGCCGCGCCGGCACATCGACTTGGTTCTCGTTCGGGGATTCCGCCCAAGGGGTCTCGCACCGGCACGCCAATCTCGGTCACGTCGAATTGGAACAACACCGCAAGCACGCCGCGGAGCGACAATGGTTGCTCGACTGGGACAAGGATCCGACGGACGGCTATGTCTTTACGGCGCCGGTGGGCAGCTACGCTCGCAATCCCTGGGGCATTGCCGACATGCACGGCAACGTCTGGGAGTGGTGTGAAGACCTTTGGCTTGACACGATTTACAAAGATTACGATCGCCCGAAATTTGATCAGCCCAATGGCGTTGCGGTGGACCCCGTCAATCGAGATCGACCGCAAACGACCACCAATGATTTCCACGTCCTGCGCGGAGGCTGCTGGTACAACGGTGATCTGTCGTGTCGATCGTCCGCGCGAATTCCTTGGGATGCCGACGACGCGGCTTGTTACGTGGGATTTCGCATCGTCCGTGATGCCGGCCCGCAGCAGTCGACGGCGGCCCGGGAAGCCTACGAGGCGGAACAGGCGGCGATCGCTGCGATCGAAGCGGCCGGTGGAAAACGTTTTGCGTCGCGGGGGCTGGATATCGAAGTTCGGCTTGAAGGGACAAACGTTGACGAATCCGTATTTCACAGCTTGGCGAAGCTGCCCGATCTGCAGCGGCTTCGCATCGGATGGCGGGACCGCGACGCCAAACTCTCTCAGGATGGACTCGATGCGATCGCGAATTTAAAACACTTGCAGGTTCTGGAGTTCAAAAGCGGTCTGGGAATCGAAACCCTTGATCTGTCCGTGTTGACGCGGATGAAGGCGTTGCAGGTGCTGCGTTTTCCCCGCGACGCGTCATTGAACGATCAGCACCTGGCGGCGCTCGCCGGCTTCACATCGCTTCGGGAGTTTCAATGCTTTGGCACCGCCGGTGGGTTGACCGACGAGGGGCTCAGCCGGCTGGGTCGGAACCGCAATTTGGAAACCTTGCTGGCCTGGGAGAACGAAGCGACCGGGGCGTACTTGATACATTTTCAGGGCTGTCCGCTGACGACGCTGGCCAGTACCGCACCGTTTCGCAGTGCCGGCGCGATGACGGATGAGCACGCCGCCAACTTGACAGGGTTTCCACACCTTCGCTCGCTCACGCTCGATGGCCAGTCACAGCTTAGCGGCGCGTCGATCGAGCGGATCGCAGTCCTGGACGAGCTTCGGCAGTTGAGTCTGCAACGTTGCCCCGGCATCACCGACTCCAAAATGTTGCCGCTGGCGAAACTGCAGCAACTGCGTGAGGTCAACATGACGGGCAGCCCGGCCGGTGATGTCGCCGCCAAAGCCCTGGGGACGATTCCGCGTCTGGAATCCGTGCGTCTGGGCAACGAGGATTCTGGCGAACGCGATGGGCTGACCGACGCCGGAGTCGCCGAGTTGTCCAAAGCGTTTTCGATCCGGGAATTGGACCTGACGTCAAACGCGTTGACCGATCAAGGGCTCAAGTCTCTCGGACGCATCAATCGATTGACGCGATTGACGATCACGTCGGATCAAGTCACCGGATCGGGGTTGGGGCCGTTGTCCCAATTGCCCGACTTGCGCGATCTTTCGCTTCGGACTCCGGGGCTGGAGGACGTGGCGTTTGAGTACCTGGCGAGTGCAAAAAGCGTTGAAAAGTTACGCCTTGCCCATCGTGGCGTTCGGCCTCCGTCGGCGTTGACCAACGACGGCATGATGAAGATGCAGGCCGCCACATGGCTGAAAGAACTGTGGTTGCCTCGCAATGACACCGGACTCACCGAACAGACGATCAACGAGCTTGACGAGCTGATGCCCAAAACCAACGTCATCCCCTTCACCGTCTCGCTAGACTAAAGTGGCGTAAGTGTCCATGAACCAACCTCGGCCCCGTCGATTTGCCATCCTGCTTTGCAGCCTTGTCCTGCTTTCGTGCAGCGTCGCGAAGGCTGCCGAACCACTTGACGTGGCGACGGACGACGATGCCGTGACGAAGCTGGTGCAGTCATTCTGTGTGGATTGCCACGGCCCAGACACTCAAGAGGGCGAGTTGCGGCTGGACACGCTGACGCCGGACTTCACCGATTCGCAGACGGCGGCGAAATGGATCGAGGTGATGGACAACCTGAACCTGGGAGAAATGCCTCCGCAGGACGAACGCCAACCGCCCGGCGCGTTGGTTGCACGAGTCGTCGACTGGATCGGAAACGAATTGAAGCACGCGGCGACGCTTTCCAAAAGCACCGGCGGCCGTGAGTTGATGCGACGACTCAATCGCAGGGAGTACGCCAACATTGTCGGCGACTTGCTGGCGGTCGAATTCCTGCCCGGCGAAGGACCGCAAGACTTGTTGCCGCCCGACGGAACGATGAACGGGTTTGACACGGTCAGCAAGGCATTGTTGTTGGACCCGTCGCTGATGGAAAAGTATTTTGACGTCGCTGCCATGGTCGCAAACAAGGCGGTGATCACCGGGCCGCCGCCGGTTCCGACACGTCGCAATCGGATGCAATACGAGGACAGCACCGGCGGCATCGAGTACATCAAGCATTCACGCGAGACGATCCTCACCGAAGACGGCATCATCACGATGAATCAGGGGATGCGCAGCGACGAAGCCTTGCGGCACCCTTGGAACGATCAATTGATTCCGATCCGCGGCAGATACCGCTTGCGGGTCCGCGTGGGAGCCGACCCGCGCGATCGCGAGGCACTTTACATTCGGATCAAACGCAGTGGGGATGGTGATTTGTATTTCGGCAAGGTGTCCGGAACGCTGGACCGTCCCGAAGTGATCGAAATCGAGCGTGCCTTCGACGTCCCGGGCGGAAATGAAATCGGCATCGAATTTGTCGACGCGCCGAGTTTTGGACGCGTCAATTATCACTTCTCGGACCTGCGGCGATCAGCGGAAGAAGCGACCAAGAACGGAAACGCGACCCTGGCGGGGCGGTTGCAGGCACAGCTGGGCGCACAGGGGTTTCCCAATCAGGGACGGATCGAACCGGACACCCGAACGACCGACCATTTGCCCCGGATCCTGTTTGACTGGATCGAGCTGGAAGGTCCGCTGTATGAACAGTGGCCACCCCAAAGCACGGAGCTGATCTTTCATCGCGGTTTGGACGCGTCGGAGTTCGGCGAATCCTACGCCCGCGAGATCTTTGCCCGACTGCTGCCACGGGCGTTTCGGAGCAGTGTCAGCGCGGCGGAAATCGATCGAATCGTTGGCGTGGTCCGCAGTGAATTGGAGTATGGGGAATCATTCCCCGATGCAATTGAATCCGGAATCGTCGCGATGCTGTGTAGCCCTTCGTTTCTGTTGATCCGCGAAGCGGAGGGGGCGATCGCGGGCGACGCCGCGGCGAGCAGCAGTGGCCCAGCGAGCAGCAGTGGCCCAGCGAGCAGCAGTGGCCCAGCGAGCAGCAGTGGCCTTACGAGTAACAGTGACCCTGCGAGTAACGACGGACCTGCCGGTGGCGACGCACTCAACGACGATGAGCTTGCGTTTCGTTTGAGCCGATTTTTATGGAGTACGATTCCGGACGAAACGCTCCGTCAGGCCGCGGCGTCGCGGCGTTTGACCGACACAGACGAGCTGGTACGACAGGTGCGCCGGATGTTGGCACACGAAAAAGCTGACGCGCTGGTCAAGGGGTTTGCGCGGCAATGGCTGAAGGCGGATGAGTTTGACCGTTTCGTGATCGACCAAAACCTGTACCGTGATTTCTACCGCGCCGAGAACGCGGGTTTGAACGAAGCGATCAACGCGGAACCGATCGAATTCTTTCGCGAAGTCATGCGCAGCGGCGGCAGTTTGCTCGATTTCCTGGACAGCGATTGGACGATGGCCAACGAGACGCTGGCCCGCTACTACGGGATTCCCGGTGTGACGGGCAACGCCATGGTTCGCGTCGTGTTCCCGCAGCCGTCGGTTCGCGGCGGGCTTTCCACCATGGCCGCGCTACATAAATGGGGCAGCGATGGCAATCGGACGAAACCCGTCGAACGCGGCAAGTACATTTTGGATGTCTTGTTCAACGATCCGCCCAAGCCGCCGCCGCCCAACGTCGGAGAAGTCGAACCGAACGTCAGTGGTGAACTGTTAACGGTGCGACAGCGATTGGACAAACACCGCACGATCGCCGCCTGTGCCCATTGCCATCGCACGATCGACCCCTACGGCTTGGGACTTGAAAACTTCAGTGTCACCGGCGCGTGGCGGACCAAGCAAGATGGCGAACGTCCCTGGTGGCCTGACCACGCGGTGATCGATGCCAGCGGTACGCTGCCCGATGGAACTCGGTTTACGACGATTCATGAGTACCGGACGGCGCTGCGCCGCCAAAGCGATCGGTTTTTGCGCGGGTTTGCTGAGAAGATGTTGACCTACGCACTCGGCCGCATCATCGAACCGAGCGATCACGTTACAATCGATGGCTTGGTCGATCGCATGAAATCCAACGGACACAGTTTGCAGAGTTTGGTCGAAGGAATCGTCCTTTCGGATGCCTTTTTGAAGAAGTAGAACCATGAGCAAAATCCACGCACCCCAACTCGGTCGACGCACGTTACTGCGGGGCACCGGCGGCGCGATGGCGTTGCCGCTGTTGGAGGCGATGCTGCCCAGACGGGCGACCGCCGGCGGCGAAAGCCTCGAACCTGCTTTGCCCAAACGGATCGGTATTTTTTACTTCGGCACGGGCATGAACATGCGCCAGTTGGAGCCGATGGATGAAGGACGCGACTACACGTTGTCGCCGACGCTGAAGGTGCTGGCTAAACACAAAGACGACTTCACCGTCCTCTCGGGAACCTATTTGGAACACGGCGGCGGTCACCAAGGTGATTACACGTTTTCGACCGGGGTGAAAGCCAAAGACGGAAGCTCGATCAACAATTCCGTCTCGATGGATCAAATCGCGGCGGAGCAACTCGGACGCCAGACCCGGTTCCCCTCGCTGCAGCTTTGTGTCCAACGCGGCACCGGATTCGGCGGCAACCTGCGCACGCTTTCCTGGAACCGTGACGGCGTCCCGCTGGCGTCAGAAAATGACCCTCACGTGTTGTTCAATCGACTGTTCAAGGTCGACGGTCCCGAAGAAACCGAGCTGCGGAAAAAAGGATTCCGTCAACGGCGTAGCATCCTGGACCTGGTCATGGAAGATGCGAAACAGATCGAACGCACCGTCGGCAAACGCGATCGCGTCAAGCTGGACGAATACTTCAGCAGCGTCCGTGAAGTGGAAAAACAACTCGAACGTGACATCGATTGGAACGTGAAACCCAAACCGAACGTCGACACCAGCAGTCTGAGCGATTTTTCGGAAAGCTTTACCGTCAACATGCCCGCCGGCCAGTTTGTGTACGAAAAGTACGCGCGGATGATGTACGACTTGATCGCGCTGGCCTACGAGACCGATTCTTCACGCGTGATCAGTTACGTCGTCCGTCAAGAAAGTTCGGGCGGGACGTTTCCCGAATTCGGTGTGTCGAAAGGGTTCCACGAATTGACGCACCATGGTAACGATCCCAAAAACCTGGCGGAGTTGGCGAAGGTGGATCGGATCTACCTTTCGCATTGGAATTACTTCATCGATCGGCTGAAGTCGTTCGGGCAACCCGACGGTTCGAACTTGTTGGATCACACGCTGTTGGGATTTTCCAGCGGGATGGGGATCGGGCATTCCAAAGACCGCTTGCCGACCTGCCTGTTCGGCGGCAAGGCCGCCGGCGTTGCACACCAAGGCCACCTTCGGCTACCTGAACAGACTCCGCTGTCACGTGTCTGGCACACCATGCTGGACCGGGCCGGCGTCGACCCCGGCGATTCCTTCCAAGACTCCACCGGAGTGATCGAAGAGTTGGTGAAAGCGGGGTAAGCAACGGTCTTGCAAAAAGTGGGGTAAGCTTCCAGCTTGCCGTGTGGGGTGGGGTAAGCTTCCAGCTTGCCGCTTCGCGAGCTTTAGCTCGGCGTGTGCAAGGGGGGCAAGCTGTCGCTTGCCGGGACGCAAGCTGGAAGCTTACGCCACTTTGCAAGCTGGAAGCTTACGCCACTTTGCTAGCTGGAATGATAGGCCACTTTGGGGATGGCTTGTCCGGGTTGCAGGCGAAGTTGGGCTCGGATGCTCGCTGACGACCAAGCGTACGTCTCGGGGGATCGAGCCAAGCCGGCTTTGACCGGATTCATTTCGATGTAACGGATGATTCGCATCGATTCCGCTTCATCACGCGCCCAATGATCGAATGTTTCATGCTGCCAATACACACCCTTCGACCCCCGCACGCGGTTACACATCGTCGCCGTGTAACTTTGAATGCTGTTTGAGATGATTTCGCGTGGCGTTCGGCGTCTGCCGGACTGTCCCGTTTCGCGTTTCACCGCCAATGCCGACCACGTCACGTTGGGTAGGAACAGCCAGTGATGGTGACTGGGCATCACCACGAACGCAAGCAACGTGTACCGCTCGTCTGCAAAATTCAAGAATGCGTCGCGGACGATCTTTGCCTGGGCATCGTCTTGGAGAGACGCAACAGGAGAGTGCCCGTCGAGCAAATTGTCGACAAATCCGAAGAGTAATCTCCGCTTCAGTTGTTCCCAGTCTGCCAGACTCATCGCGTGAGGTTTGCGGCGATGGTCAAGTTCACGCCGATACGCGTCAATTTGCGAAAGGCCGCTGGCGGAGAGACTCCCTTCGAGACAGGACGTGATGAAGACCGGATGCCCTTCGACGTCTTGATGCGGTAGACGACGCCGACGAAAAACCATCTCTGGCATGCTGCCCCCTCCAACCGAAATTCGTTCCGCGTCCGATACCGAAAAGTGTGGTAGGCATCATGCTTGCCGCTATTTGAGGAAAGTATTGTTCATCGCTTGCCAGTTCTTGCAAGCTGAGAGTTAGGGTCCGTTGCTCATCAGCCAGGCAAAGAGGTCTTGGGTTTGTTGTTGGCTCAGGTGGTCCAGCAGTCCGTCTGGCATGAGCGAGTTGGCGGTCAACTTGATGGTCTCGATGTCTTCCGAGAGGACTTCGACTGTCTCGGTCGCAGTTTGGATGGTGACGGATGATTCGGTTTGACGCGTGATGGTTCCGCTGATCACGCGTCCGTCGGTGGTCAACAGGTTGGACAAACGGAAATCGGCCGGGACGGCGGCGCTGGGGTCGATGATGTTGGAGACCAGATAGTGCAGGTCACGTCGGTTTGAACCGGTCAATTCGGGGCCGACCGATTTGCCTTCGCCGAACAGCTTGTGGCACGATGCACAGTTTCTCTGGTAAACCTCGCGGCCGCGGGACAGATTGGCCGTCGCAATGCGCGACGGATCCAAGCGTTTCTCCAGGTCTTTGATTTGACGCACCCGTTCGGCCGGTGAACGCCGCAGCGTACCCCAAACGCGGTGCAGTCGCAGTTGCAACGCTTGATCGCCCAATGCATCGATTTGCCGGGATTGACCGGCTGATAGTTCCGCCGCCGCGATCGCCTTGCTTTCGATCGCGCGGAGCAGCAGCGAGGCGCTCCGGCGTCGCGCGACGAGATAGTCCATCGCGGCAACCCGTTCCTCCTGATCCAGTTCGCCAAAGCGTTTGAGAACGGTCTCAGCCAGTTTCTGATCATCCGTTCTGGTCGCGGCTCGGAGTGCCTCGGTGGTCAACCGCGAGGATTGAATCAGTCGTTCGAGGTCACGGGCAAACCCGGCTGGATTGCGTTGGGCCAACCCGTCGAGGGCGGCACGGCGTGTCGCATGATCGGTTTCGACTGCATGCAGTCGTTGCCGAACGCGTTGCAAACCCGATTCTTCTGCTGTGACCGCCGCCGCGCGCACTGCCGCTACACGTACTCGCCGATCGTCGTGTTCGATCAAGGTTTCTATCACGCCTGCGGTGCTGTCAGATAATTGGATTCGTGTTTGCATCGAGACACTGTCGTTGAATCCTTCGAGGAGATCGGCGATGACGTCCGCTCGCGTGGTGTGAGTCAGATGATCCAAAAGCAACGTGGCGGAGGGAGTTGCATCGCTGCAAATCCGCCGCGCCGTCCAGCGACGCAGTTTTGGCGACAACGCATCGATGGCCTGAAGGGTACGTGCGGGGTTCGCGGCGACCTCGGGTTCGATCGCGTACCAAATCATGCGTTCCAAGTTCGGGTCCAGTGAGTTGCCGTTCTTGATCGCCAGGGCAACGGCGGTCGTCCAGCGTTGTCCCACATCGATCCGCTGCAGCGCCGATGCCAACGCCATGCGGACGATCCACGACGTTTCGGTTTCCGCCATGGCCGCAAACCGTGGTAAGAACGCTGCACGTGATGACGTCGCGTCATCGACCAGCAACCGTACCGCCCAGCCACGGACGTGTTCGTTTTCGTGCGAAAGCAATTCAGACAACCAGTGATCACTCGCACCACCGCTGCAGTGTAACGCCCAGAGAACGCGGAGTTTGCGGGGGATGTCGGGATGACTGTCGAAACTCTCTCGCAGTCCGGCATGTGCTTCGGACAAGTCGTTTCCGTCGGCAGCGCGCTCTTGCAAGAGGCGACGTGCGTGACGGACGAACCAGTCGTTGGCATGCAATTGGAAATCGACAAGCTGCATGTCGGTGGCTTGTCCAAGGTCGACATCGACGCGACGGGGATTTCCCCAAGTGACTTTGTAGATCCGACCACTGGTACGGTGGACGCCGTCTCGATCATGGCATTCGCCGTTGTCCGACCAGTCGGTCACGTAAACGTCTCCGTCGGGGCCATACTCCATCGACACGGCTCGAAACCACGGGTCCTCGGCGACCAGGAAATCATCGGCGTGTACCCCGCGATAGGATCCGTCGAGTCGGTCGAGTCGGTCGCGGTTGATTCGCCTGCCATGAATGTTGCTGGTCAACAATGAACCGCGGTAGGATCGCGGCCAACGGTCGCCCAGATAGATCATCGCATCGCAGTGTGAATGCCCGCCGCCGAAATCCAAGGTCGGGGATGCGGCGTGGTCGGCGGGTTTCCCGGATGCCCAGTGAAGATGATCACTTGTCGCCGACATTGGTTCATAGACGTGGGGATTGGAATGGACGCCGCGATCTTTCCAGCGTTGATAGTGGGCTCCCGGGACAAGATGCCAAAGGTGTTCCACGACACTGGTCGTCAAGAAACCTTGACCGTGGTCATCAAAATCTAGCCCCCACGGGTTGATTGTTCCGTCGGCGACGACTTCGAACTGGTGACCGGTGGGATGATATCGCCAGATCGAGCAACTCAATTCGACGCGATCCGCTGGCGTCTGACCGGGGCGACCGACGCGTGAAGGTTGTTTGATCCCGTGACGGCCGTACAGCCAGCCATCCGGCCCCCAGGTCAGTCCGTTGACGCTATTGTGTTCCGCTTTGAGTGACCAGCCGTCGAGATGCACGACCGCTTCACCATCAGGCACGTCGTCGTGGTCCGCGTCGGGCAGAAACGCTAAGTGTGGCGGCGCGGTGATCCAAACACCACCGAACCCGATTTCCAGTCCGGTCAAATGGCTCAACCCTTCACAAAACACCTTGCGCCGGTCCAACACGCCATCGCCGTTGGTGTCTTCGAAGATCAGGATCCGGTCTTGCGTTTGGTCGGTGAAGGTGCTGCCGTCGTAGGAATAACTTTCGGCGACCCAGAGTCGCCCGCGATCATCAAAGGTGATGGCGATGGGTTGACGGACTTTGGGTTCGGCCGCCGCCAAGGTGATCTGGAAACCAGCGGGCACGCGCAGCCGCGCAACCGCTTCGGCGGGAGGAAGCGGATGCTGGCCGGCCGCCTGTGTGTTGCGAGGTGTGAATTCCTGAGCGTCGACCTGGACACAGGCCAAGCACAGGAGTAGCCAAGCGGTGTAGACTTCCAGCCTGAAAATCCGGCAAGTGAATCCAGACGCAAACGCAAGCTGAAAGCTTACGCTTCGTTGGGGCGGCGTATTGCGAGGGACTCGAAGAGTGGTGCGAGGCGTTGGTAGCATTGGCGTGCCGTCGGGGTCGGTTGGTAGTCCGGCTTTCGATGGACGTGCGAGCTGACTTCGACGTTGACGAAACCGCAGTAGCCGGCGTCTTTCAGTACCTTCAATAACTCCCTGTAGTCGGTCTCGCCATCGCCGGGCAGCAGGTACTCGTGCCTTTCAGGTGTGCCTCGACTGTCTTTGACTTGGACGTAGGCGGTGATCGGCAGCAGTTGTTTCAAGCTTGCAGCTAGCGAGAGTCCTTCCAGGTGAAAATGGCTGTAGTCGTACACGACCTTCAGCCACGGGCTGTTGATTTGTCGGTGGACCCACAGTGCCCGCTCGGGTGTGTGGACTGCGTGTGCGGCATGGGGTTTGAAACAGATGACGGTTTGGCTTTCGCGTCCGACTTCTGCCCAGTCGGATAACTGATCCACCAGTCGACTCTTCGTTTCGTCCCACTGATCCGTCTTGCCGGCGACGATCGACTGAACGACCGGCGGGGTTTCCGGGGCGAGGTCATGCGCCAACTCGGTCGCCCGCTTCAACCGCTGGAGGTTTGCGGCATGCTGCTGATCCGAACGCAGACAAGGCAGACTGTCCAGCAGCGACGGGACCGCCAAATTCAGATCACGGAGCTGCCTCCGAATCTCCGCACGGTCTCGTCGACCTAGCGCCGTCGGTTCGGTGGGCCATCCGCTGAGCATCGCAAATTCGATGCCGTCGTACCCGATCTCGGCGCAGACCTTGATCGCGTCGGCCGTCTTCAAAGATTTCATCCCGTAGGTGCCGAAACCGAATCCGATCGTGGCGGGCGTGTCGGCATCGTTAGCACGCGAGCTATCGGTGGCGGCGGTGAGCTGGATCGCCGCGGCGGTCAGAAAGCATCGTCGGTTGAGAGGAATCATTCAGCGATCGCCTTGAGTTCCGAAACGCTGACGCGTGCGAAACTGATCCGCTCGCTGGAATTCTTTCCCGAGGCATCACCGTTTTCAAACAAGACCCCCACCAAGTCGTCGTTGATCAACACCAGATCGCTGTAGGCGGCCGGTCCAGTATGAATCAGCGGGCCGTCCTGCCAGGACTTGGTTTGATCGGTGGAGACCCGCAATCGCAAGTCGCTGCGCCCTGGGCCACTGGGGCCGTTTTGATCGGGCCCGGAAAACACGATCAGATCCTCCGCGACGGCCAGCAGCGAACACTGCACGACGGGCGGATCGAGCACCGCGGGCGCGGGGCGAAACGCGTTCCATTGCCGGTCACGGGAGTCGAACGATTCGCCACCGTCGCTGCTCCAGGCTTCGCCACGGGTGCCCGCTGCGCCGCCGAGTTGGTTGCGGGTGTTGAAGTAGAGCGTCCCGTCGGCCAGTTCGACCACGGTGGTTTCGTTGGCACCGATCCCGTCTTTGTAGGTTTCGTCGACCGCGCCCAGACGCCACGTTTGCCCGTGGTCGTCGCTGAGCACCACGTGGGCGCCCAGGTCGCCGCCGTCCCTGCCGTCTTCCCCGAGCCGATGGTCCGTCGGAATCACCAATCGTCCGCGATGATGGCCACGCTGGATTTGAATTGAATGGACCGGACCGGTCGCGTACCAGCCCCAGGCTTCTTTCTTGACGTCTGGGGTGATCTCGCGCCGCGGCGACCAACTTGCGCCGTGGTCATCACTGAAAATCACGAACACGCGATCGTTTTCAAGTGTAAACGGCATCCAGATTCGTCCCGGATGGTTGGGATCGAGCAGGTCGACGACGGGAGCGGGATTGCCGATCGTGATGTCGGTCACGCCGTCGGCGACCACATCGCGAAAGTCACTGTTTTTCTGTACCACCTGCAGCGCGCCCCATGTCTTGCCGCCATCGGTCGAACGTTTCATGACCAGATCGATCTCGCTGGCGTCGCCGCCCTGCCGCGCTTCGCAAAACGCCAGCAAGTCCTCGTTGGCGGCGCGAATGATTGCCGGGATGCGGAAGATCCGGTATCCGTCTTGACCGCTGACAAACACACTGGCGACGGGAAAACCGGTGTCGGTCAACGCAGGCTGCTCGGCGGCCGAGGGTTTCGCGAGGAAACTGCCTGCAATCAGAAGCAGGGGGATGAAGTAGGGTTGGGGATCGATGCGGTTGTTCATGTTTGAGGTTCTATGCCCAGTGGGCGAGCGATGGAATCCATTTGTCATCAACGACTTCAAAACTACACGACCTCCATCGTGGGAAGGCGCGCGTGGATCTTGCGGCCGTGCAGCCTATTCGGGCTGATCCCAAAGACGGTAGGGATCGTCCAGGCGACGCATCTCGTCGAGCAATAGCTTTTCCATCTTGATCAGCTGGTCCTTGTGCTTCGGGTCGTCGGCCAAGTTGACTTGGCCGGGCGTGGGCGTCTGGCCGACCAGGGTATTGAGCGATGGGTCGTGGTGTTGCGTCAGGAATTCATGCGGATTCTCGGCCAGATTGAACAGTTGTGTCTGGCGGACTTTTCCGTCCAAGACGTCATACTTGATCAGCTTCCAATCGCCCTGTTTGACGCATCGCATGCCCGGTTTCGTCCCGCCACAATAGACGCCGAACAGCGTGTCGCGGACGACTTGTTGTTTGCCGAACAAGACGGGAGCAAAACTGATCCCTTCGTTGGTTTCGGGGGCATCGATGCCGGTCAGGTCGCAAATCGTGGCCAGGACATCCATCAAGTAGATGTTCCCGGGTGCTCGAACGCCCTTCGGAATCCCCGGTCCCTTGGCAATGAACGGGACACGCCAGGTGTGTTCGTAAAGATTTTGCTTGCCCTGCAATCCGTGGCGACCGATCGCCATGCCGTGATCAGCCGTATAAAAGATATAGGTGTTGTCGAGCTCGCCGAGTTTTTCGAGTTTGTCGAGTACGCGACCGATCTGATCATCGATGTTCTCGCTGCAGGCGAATTCGCGTCCCAGCTCGTTTCGAATCGTTCGTTCGTCGCGCCGTGTCCAGACGCCGCTGACTTTCTCTTCGTCACGCAAGCCGGGATGACCGTGATGGAACGGGTGCTCGGGCAAGTAATTGACCGGCAGTTGTGGTTGTTTGGGGTTGGCCGGCGGCAATGAATTCTTGTCGGTGTGGTTCACCGCGCCGTATTTCGTGTTCAGTTCCGAGGTTCCGTCACGCGTGTCGTGGGGGTGTGAAAAACCGAAGTAGATCAAGAACGGATCGGAGTCCTTGGACGCTTCGCGTTGGCCCAGGTAATCCAGGACGCGATCGGCGTGCCAGGCGCTGCCGGTTTCATGAGTGCCGCCGCGTTTGGTCGCTTCGTGAACGATCGTAAACAGTTGGTTGGCCGCGTCGTAGCTGTTCCCTCTCTTGCAGGTTCGCATCGTGTCGTAACCGGCGCGATTGAACACGGCGGCCATCGTCTGGTTGGGCAGATCCTTCGGCACCAGCGACGGATTGTCGGCGTTCGGATTCTGTTTGTTTCGTCCGCGATTGGGCAGATGCCAGACGCTGCGTCCGCTCATGATCATGTGACGCGACGGCGTGCACACCGCACCGGACCAGGACCCCATGTGGTGCGCCGCATCCAACACGATGCCTTCGGCGGCCAGTCGATCCAAGTGGGGTGTTTCGAGTTTGGATCCCGTGTTGTAGAGCTGTAAATCAAAGGGCGATTGATCGTCGGCCAAGATGAACAGAATGTTGGGGCGTTTCTTGCTGTTCTTCTGGGCCGCTTTCTTTGGGGCTGCTTTCTGCTGTGCTGCTTTCTGCTGCGCTGCGGTTCGCCGCGCGACGATGCCGGCCAACTTTTCCGCTTCGGCTTTGAGCACTTCCGGCGCGATCGTGGCGGGCGTGACGGTGTGATGATCGATGTCTTCGTCCGCGGCAATGCTGCGGATACGGATGTTGCGATACCAAACCGGGTCGCCGTGGTCTTGCAGACTCAGGTACCCGCCGCGTTGAGACAGGTCACCGCCGCGCTGTTTCAGCATGTCGACGTTGAAGGCCCACTTGGGATCCTGGTAATCAAAGTCAATGACCTTGTTGCCGTTGAGCCAGTGCTGGATGACGGAACCCTTGCAGACGATGCGGGCTTCGTTCCACTGACCGACCGGGCGTGTCTCGTCGGCCGACGGTTGCATGCAGAAGTACAGCGAGGCGGCGCTGGTGCGAGGGTTCTGGCCGTCTTTGTGTTTTGAATTGTCGAGAATCTGGTATTCGTACTGACCGGGGCGGTAGTAGACGCCGCTGTTGCTGCCCGCGGCCACTTTCCATTCGAATCGCAGTTCAAAATCGTCGGGAACTTTGGCGGCGTTGTAGACCAGCGATCCGCCTTTGCCCGAACGGGTGATCACACCGTCTACGACCACCCAGTTCCCGCTGTGCTTCCAGCCGTCCAGGTTGCTGCCGTCGAACAGTGTTTGGAAGGATTTTTCCTGGGCCACCGCGGGTGTGGTGACGCCCAGCAGCGGCAAGAGAACGAGAGAAAACAGCACGTGGAAATGTCGCGTCATAGCGAGGCTCCGAAAACCGGGCGCGGTGGGGGACATGGGGAGGTAAGATTCTAATCGTTTCTTGGTGAGGCGGGATGCTCGCCTATTGAAATCTCGCATTTGTTATCCTGACAGAACTGTTCTGCTGACATCCCCGCTCATCAAGACTCCGCCGGTCCATGCACACGTTTCCCGATTTCCGCTGTCCGGCAGAGGCGATGGGGCTGGTGGGGATTCTGTTCAGCCTGCTGGCGATGTGGATTGCGTTGGGGCGTGGTCGCTGGTGGATTCGGTCCGCCATCGGTGTCGCTGCGTTGGGGCTATTGCTGCCTTTGCACGCCTACCAGCCGATCGTGTTCTTTAGTCTCTCCGGAGTCAGTTCCGTTGTCTTGTTGAGTCTGCTTCGTTTCTTTTCCCGGCGGGATCAAGTGCGACGACGATCACGCACCGCGCCTCCGACTTGGCGGCGGCTCACATTTTGGTCCGGGGCGCTGGCCGGATTGGCTGTCGCTTCGGCCTGCGTCGGATGGGCGGTCCGCGTCTCTTGGAACATGGGCTGGATGGAGACCTTGCTGGTCTTTTTGCCGGTCTACTTCACGATTCAAATTGTAGCGATGTTGTTTGGCGATTCGTTCCGGCTGGGAGCAATCGTCGTGACCCGGCGCGATTCTGTCGGTCAATCGTTTTGCCTTTCTGACGCGATGTCTGCGATTGTCTTGCTCGCCATTCTGTTCATGATCAACATGCTGGCTCAGCAACGCGATCCCGTTTCACAGTGGTCATCGATGCTTTCTGCCGCCGGCATAATGACCCTGGCCACCGCGTCGATTGCATCTTTGTTTTTGGCCAATCGCTTACGCTGGCGATTTGTTGCGATTGTTGTCTTTTCGATCGTTCTGGGGCTCGCATTTCAGTTCGGAGCGGTCGGCGGAAAGTGGTTGATGCAAGCCAGCGCCCTGAGTTTTTTGCCGGGGTCGCCCTATCATTTCATGATCTGGAGCTACTCGGCCACACTTCTGATGACGACGTTGTGCGTGGCGACGGCCGGCTGGTTGCGATATCGACCGCTTGACTCGCCGGCGGAGTGCTCGACACGGCGACTGGCGACCATCGCATCGTGGACTTTGTTGACGTTGTACGCCGTCTGTCTGATTCCGATCGCGGTCCAAATGGCTCGGCCACTGGCTCAGCCCGTTCCGATCGCCGGTGACGCAACGGACTATGGGCGGTTGGAGACGAAGATGGTTGAATTGATGACGTTAAACCCAAAAGAGCAGACGGTCGAAGCACTCGCCAAAGCCGGACGGTTTACAAACGCAAACAAGGTCGCCGAGGCATACGCATCGATTCGGCGTTCAACGCGTCACGTGTTTCGCGCCCCCGATCCGCTGGCCGTCGATGCCGATTTCACGGGGCTCGGACAGAAGCTGAACGTTTTTCGGTCTTGGGCACGGTGCATGGACAAAGAAGCGATGGTCAAGGTCAAGGCCGGCGAATTCTCCGAGGCCAGTGAAGCATGGCGCGATTGCATCCATGTCGGACACGGTCTCGGACGCGGAAGTCATGTTTCCTACGCGCTGGCCGGCATTGCAACCGAAGGCGTCGGTCAGGAAGGCTTGGTGCGGATACGCAACGATCTGCCGGCGGAAAAACTCGCCGAACTGTTGCCCGCGTTGATCATGATCGATGGCCAGCGAGAATCACTCGAATCGCTGCACCGGCGGAGCGATTTGGTGATGGATCGGGAAATGACATGGCAATACCGACTGGCGATGCACGCGCCGGCACACCTGTCGGCACAAAGTCAGGCCGACACGATGACGTTAGTTTCGCCGGCGATTGAGTCGACTGGGGATGCGATCCGTCGACGCGATGCAGGATTGCGACTGCTGATGGTGGAATTTGCCGCCCGATTGTTTGACGCAAAACAGCGGCGGTTGCCCACCAGCATTGAGGAACTTGTGCCCGAATTCTTGCCCGCCGTTCCGCTCGATCCGTTCAGCGGGAACTCGCTGATCTATCGGCAGACGGACAGCGGTTATGTCGTCTACAGCACCGGCCCGAATCGGACGGATGATGGCGGCGCGTTTGGCGACATCACCGCACTCTATCAAGACGGCTATGACTTTGATCTCGACACGCTGATCCGACCGACGAAACCGAGTGGGGGCGTCGGGTTCGGCGGAATGAATTAGCGGAACAGGCTTCCGCTCGATTCAGTGCGGTGACTTCGGCAGCGGCAAGCCGAGTTCGTCTCCGTTCGTCTGGAAGCCGTTTCCGTCGACGTCGACGAAGATCGGATTGCTGACGGCGATCGGTGGACGCTTGCCATATTGCTCGCCCATGACCTTTTCCATCGTCATCCCTTCGCCGATCGTTGCCACGATCAAGTGCGCGTCTGCGTCCAGTTGGACCGTAATTGTCGCATCGAACTTGACAACGCTGTCGGAATCGGCGAACAACTCGGGTGAGTTCTTTCGCGTGTAGTCGTGTTCTTCGCTACGGCGTCCGTTGATGAAAAGGGCGACACGATTGACGTCCAACCAGTTCGGGCATTGGACAGTCACCTGGACGTTCACCTGGCCATCGTCGGTCGCAAGGTCATCACCGGGAATCGCCTGTGTCTCGCCGGTCTTCGACGTGCCGACCACCGACAGGAACGGTCCGGTCGACATGACGATGTGCCCCGCTTCGGCTTGACGAATCATTTCGTCGGTGGAGATCGCTGCCGGATCATCGGTGCTGCTGGCGAACCAATTTCGCAGCCAACCGCTGCCATGGTGGTTGTAGTGCGCGTCGGTGTTGACGACACCCGGAATGCGATAGCCTTGATTGAGCAGTTGCATCCATTGGAACAGCGGGATGCGCATTTCACGGACGTTCGGTGGCTTGCTGGCGATGTCTTGGAAAATCGTTTCCAGCGGATGGACTTCGATCACATCCATCCACTTGATCATTCCCCGGAAACCCTTGTCGGGCGTTCCGTCGACATCCAAGTCTCCATAGATTTGATGCAGATTGGGATGGTTCATCTGGACCAGCTTGTCCGATCCGCCGTCCCACATCGCCAACCGTTCGATTTGGACGACCGGGTTCGGATCGACGCGCGGGCCGCCTCCGTTTTGGGTGTGTGGATGGTGGTGCAGCGGGAACGCGTTTTGATGGTTCGCCGGCAACGGATTACCGGTCAGTTCCATTCCCGTGCACGTCGCCATCAAGTGCGACAGCTGCATCTGTTGCAGATGCGGCGCGTAGCTGCTGATGCGATTGTGTTCGGTGCACGGGGCGAATTCCAGTTGTTCGCAGAGCAGGTTTTCGACGCGTCCGTATTGATCGGAGGTGTTGTCACCCGAAGGGCTGCTGTGACTGTGCAGCTCCGTGCTGACCCAACCGCGGGTGTCGACGACGCGATCGAGTTGGACCGAAAGCTCGGTCATCGTTTCTTTGCCGACCTGGATTTGACGAGTCACGCTGTTGTATTCCGGCCCGCGGCTAAAATGGATTTCGTAGGTGCCTGGATCGAGCGGGCAATGCAGTTGCCCATGCACGGCGTAGACGCAATTCTTGACGAAGGTTCGGGCGCTGTCTGGTCCGAAGTCCGGATGGTCTCCGTCGGCCGCGTAGACAGTCGCTTTGGCCGGAATGGGATTTCCGTCGCCGTCGGTGACGGTTGCAGTGAATCCGCTCGGTGAGGACGTTCCCAGCCGAATCGTTTGGGGCTGGTCACTTGATTTCACGATCAAAACGAAAGGCGTGTTTCCGATCGCCGTGTGGCTGACGACGTATTCACCGGGAACCAACCTGGCGTGGGCGATTCCCTGGTCGTCGGTTTGCAGCGTAAACCGCGTTGAATCTGCATTTTCGGAATCCGTCTTTGAAAGTAACGAGATTTTGGCACGCCTGACGGCGGCATGGTGGTCGCCCCCGGGGATCTGCAATGGGACTTCAAAGGTGTGCATTGCCGGTGAGCGATGTGACCCTTCCGCGACGGCCAGCAAGTCGATCGGGCTGGTCGCGGGATACAGCAGGACGGTCCAGGTCGTCATCCCGTCGCCACGCTGCACATGCTGGTCGCTGTAGTGCAACTCCGCCGGACGGCCGTTTTTCCACTGGGGCGGTTCGGTGCCGATCGGGCTTTTGAATCCGATCGTTTGTCGAAAGAAAGCGTCACTGCAGTATGCGGCGCTGCCGGATTGCTCCATCGCAAAACTGCGATCGGCGCGGACCCCGTCAAACGCTTGGACCGTTTCTGCCGCATCGCCTTCGATCCATACCGTTGTCTCGACGAACGCGTTGCCGTCGACCAGACGATAACGAACGGTTGCGGTGGTGCCATCACCGGCGAGCGATTTCGACGAACGGCATTGCCAGAATACCGCGTCGCCGTCGCGACCGATTTGCACTTGGCTCGGATCATGGAATTGATACCTGGCTGCCGTGGGGATGAAGGCGCTGAACTGATCGTTGGAAGGGTGATTCAGGGTCAGGTCGAGAATCGAAGCGCCGATCCCGCGAATCGTCAAGTTGGCGTCCCGCGTCGCGATCGGGGCAGCGATCGTGACGGAGATCTGATCGTTTTTCATCAGATAGTCGCCATAGATCCAGTCCACCTCTTTGCCATCGATGTCCGGTTCGAACTCCGGGTAGATGACCCGGATTTCGGCGGAGGTGGCAAACGCGGCGGAAAGCCAGAGGAACGCACAGACACAAGGGATGAATCGACGCAAGCGTAGAGATTGCATGGCGGGTTGGGAGGGAGGGAGGAGCGTGGGGAGGAGGGGGGAAGGATCTGAAATCTGAAATCTGAAATCTGAAAATTGAAAATTGAAAATTGAAACGTCTAACGATCAGCAGGAGTTTTCAGTTCGTTCAATCGACGCTGCAATCGGGCGTGTGCTTGGTTGGCTTCGTGGGGCAGATCGTCGATTGAAAGTGGCTGCCGTTCATTGGGGTCCGTGATTAGGTCGAAGAAGCGTCCGTCGTCGTGGAGGCGGAACTGCGGCGACCGGATGGAGCGTTTTCCGCGGTGTTCGCTGTAAATCCAGTCGCGCTGGCGTTTCCTGGCGTCACCGAACAGCGGCGGCGCGAAGCTGATTCCGTCGCGAAACACGTCCTCGTCTTCCAAACCTGCCACGTCGGCGACCGTGGGCAGGTAGTCGGTCAGGTCGACCATCTGGTCCGTTTGGGTGCCGGCACGGACGTGGCCCGGCCAGTTGGCGATCAACGGAACTCGTGTTCCCGTGTCGTCATGTTTTCCCTTGCCTCCGGGAACCACCTCACCGTTTCGAATCGAAAACACTTTGGGGCGGGCCATTTTGCCGTCGGCGTCGACCGACAGATAACTTGCCGCAGGCGTCCCGTTGTCGGTGGTGAACAGGATCAGCGTTTCGTCGCGAATTTCCATCTGTTCCAGCGCCGCGACCAACCGTCCGACCATGTCATCCATCGACGAAATCATTTCCGCGTACGTCATCCAGCGGCCATCTTTGTACGGCGCGACGTGCCGACCTTTTAAGTCATCGGTGACATCGTGGCACAGCGCCATCGGATAGTAGGCGAAAAACGGTTTGCCATCTCGTCGGCTCTGTCGCATGAAGTCGATCAGGAACTCGACATACAGATCGGGTCCATATTTGCTGAGCGTGTCCTCGCGGCGTTGACCGTTCTGATAGATCAGCGGATCGTGATAGCGACCGCCTTCGTGCCAGCCGAACAGACACCAGGAATCGAAACCGACACGCCGCGGATGTTGCAGATCGTTTTTCATCATGCACAGCTGCCACTTGCCGGCAACGGCGGTCGCGTAGCCGGCCTGTTTCATGCGGTCACCGATCGAGATCCCTTCGGCGGCTTCGGGGAAATCACCCCACTTCATCCCTTCGGCTCCGAAGCGAAACGGGTAACGTCCGGTCATCAGGCAGACCCGCGAGGGGTGGCAGACCGGCATCGAGTAGGCGTGGCTGAACTGCATCCCACCGCGAGCCAGCGCATCGATGTGCGGTGTCGGATGGCTTTGGCCGCCATAGCAACCGATCGCGTCGCAGCCGACGTCGTCGGCCATGATCAACAGAATGTTTGGTTTCGATGCCGTCGCGTTGGAGGGCGACATCAACGGTATGAGCAGCACCAAAACGGTCGCAAGCAGTGATTTCATCGTGATCATTGTCCCAGTTTTGCGTAGTCATCATAAGCTTTGCCGATCGCGTCGTCCCCCGCCCCGGAGTGGAGGTAGACGGCGAACCGCAGCCGAAGCGTTTCCCCAGGCTGAACCACGATCCGGCTGGCCGCTCCTTGTTTCATCGCCGCGCGGCCAAAGGGGTTGGCGGTGATCAATCCGTAATCTCGGGCGTGCCACCAGCTCGGGCGAAAGTTCGTCGGATGGCTCATGACCGTGATCCCCACGCGCTGGCCATCAATGACATTACTGTAATCACACCAGGCGGCGGGATTGCCCCAAATCGCATTCGCACCGGAACGGTCTTCGGCGTCCGTCAATGTCCCTCCGGCAAGTTCACTGATCGGCGTCGCGACGCGAACGCCCAGCCCCATCTCCTCCTGGTCACCGAACGAGAACGGCTTGGTGCCACTGAAAATGGATTCAAACACAAACAGCGATGCGTCTGGTTTTGCGAGTACGGCAAAGCGGAACTCTTCTTCGCAGACGATTCTGCCGTCGGAACCGATGTATTGTTTCTGTTCGATGAAGGAACCCACATTGCGTTCGGAGGCGGGTTTCTGGATGAAGTCCCCGTGTCGAACCGACGCCTTGTTGCGCCAGAAATCCTCGCCGCCGAGATCGCCGAATGCCAACCAGATCCCAGGGTGCATCGTGGGGTGGTCGTCGCGATCGCCGGCTTGGGGCGGATGTTGACGCGTGACCTGAATTCCACCGGGAGCTTTGACGTGGGCAAAGTAGGGGCGCGGAAGGAAATCATCGCGATAGACATAATGTGCGATCGCTTCGCCGTCTACTTGAATGATGACACGGCCGTCGTCTTCGTCGAACGTCAGTTCCGGTCGCTGCGCCTCGGCTGATCCAGAGAGGCAAAGCAAGGCTGCGATTGTGAGCTTGAGAAGTGAATTCATGGGACTATTGCAGAAAGGGAAAAATGCATCAGGCATTCGGGACGGCCCAGTGACCGCCTGAACGATATTTACGTGTCAGCATCGCATCGGCCTCGGAGTCGTCTTGGATACTTTGGCCGCTCGGGGCGATCCGTAGCGAGCGTCCGGTGGTGACGCTGATGTTGGCCAGATGAACCAAGCTGCAAGAATCATGGCCGATCGCGATGTCGGCAGCCGGCTCGCGGTTCTCGGTGATGGCCTGAAGAAAATCGAGTTGATGATTCTTCGGTTGCGTCGAACTTTCTTTCGGTGTGGGGACCGCGACCGGCTGATTCGATTCATCCCAGATCGCGAGCTTGCCCCGTTTGCTGACGAAGAGCATTCCCTTGGTTCCATAGAACTCGACCCCCGTGTCGCAGTTGTGGGGCAGGTTCTTGGACCAGATCCGCATCTCGAAAATCAGTTGCTTGTTGGCGTTCGGCTTTCCATCGCCAGACCACTGGAACACGCAAGTGGCGGTGTCGGGAAATTGTTGGTCATCGTCAAAGTAAAATTTTCCGCCGATCGCTGATGCAGTGGTAGGCAACCCTTGGACGCCCAAGCCCCATCTTGCGATATCGATTTCGTGGGTGCCATCGTTTCCGATGTCACCGGTTCCAAAGTTGTGCCACCAATGCCAGTCGTAATGAAATCGATTGGATTGAAACGGGACATATTCCGCGGGGCCAACCCAGGTGTCGTAGTCGACGTGATTGGGCGGCGCGGAGGGTTTGGCGTGTCCGATGTTTCTTCGCCGCTGGATATTCCATGCCTTGCAAACCAGCACCTCACCGATCACCCCGTCGTGAAGCAGGTTGATTGCGTTGATCACCAACGGATTCGTACGGCTTTGTGTTCCGTGTTGAACGATCACGTTGTTTCGCCGTGCGGCTTGAACCAGCAACTGGCCTTCCCGGAAGTTATGGCTGCAGGGTTTTTCGACGTACACGTGTTTTCCGGCATCGCAAGCCATGATCGCAGCCGGGGCGTGCCAGTGATCCGGGGTGGCGACGACGACCGCATCGATGGAGCGGTCATCGAGAACGCGTCGAAGGTCATGAGTGACGCGCGTTGCACCGGATTGTTTTTGAAATGCCGCGGCGTGCTGCTGATCCGGATCGCAAGCCCAAGTCACCGAAGCGTTCTCGGCAAATCCTTTCAGCAGGCCTTTCGAGCGTCCGCCGCATCCGATGAATCCAATTCTGGGTCGGGCCGCCCCCGAGGCCGCCCGCGCGAGATTGGTGTAGGACAGGGCGGATAAACTGATCGCGGCTCCACTGGCGATCGATTGGCGACGCGTCATCGAGTGCATAGAGAATACCGTTTGTCACGAAGTCGGTTGGCGGCCAGGCACATCGGCTGCCGTGGATTCTATATGATTGAAACGGTCTTCATGTCGCGCAAACGCGAGAAACATGTCATCCAACAAGGATCAACGATGTCCTGCTACAATTCCGTGATCGTTCCCGCGGCGATCGATGAAGTTTGGAAGGAGATTCGAAACTTTCACCGTCTGGATTGGGGACGACCCTTCATCACCAATGTGACAGCGGTCGGCGAAATACCCGGTGATCAAGTGGGAGCCAAGCGAGTGCTCAACGGATCCTTCGAAGAAACGCTGCTGGAGTTGGATGACGACCACTACCAGGTCGTGTACTCGATCGACGATGGGCCCGAGCCGGTGTCGCAAGAAACGGTCTCGGGCTATCGCGGCAGGATTCGTTTGTTGCCGGTCACCGCCGATGGCAGCACCTTTGCCGAATGGACGTCGCAATACGAATCCGACGAACCGCAGATGGTCGCCGATTTCTGCAACCCGATCTACGCGGCGCTACTCGAAGCCCTGCGGGATCACTTTGCCAGGGCGTGAAGTTGGAACGCTTGATAGGCTGTCAGCCTGTCAAGTGTCTTGGTCTGTCGAACCAGGAAACCCGTTTCACCTTACTTCCATTGCCAGACGTCCTCCGCCGCGAGCGTGCCGTCGGAATGGGCGGTGTCGCTTTGGAGCCATTGTTTGGCTTCCGCATCGTCGCGCAGATAGGCCTGCCAGAAGCAGACTGGCTACCATGGCATGTCGCGCCCGCGGCCCGATCGGATGTTGTGTCTGGATCAGTGACATCGCTCTCACGCTCTTGGAAAAAAATCAAAGGAAAAAGTAGTCTGACACGCAAAGATTGGATCACCCTTACGCCCCCCGGATGTCTCTTGCTGTAGCGACGCGAACACATTCCGCAGCAGTCTTGGTTGTCCCATTCGATCTCGGATCACCCATCTTGGCCTCCTTTTGAGATGATTTACAACAACGGCACTGAATCTTTCTTGACGTTCTCGTTCCTGATGTTTCACGACTCCGTGTGAGGATGCATCGTCTCATGAACCCCAATGGCATTCCCATTTGGCAAGTCGACGCCTTTGCGGCCCGTCCGTTCTCCGGGAACCCGGCGGCGATCTGTTTGTTGGAATCCCCCCGCGACGCGGAGTGGATGCAGCAGGTCGCGGCCGAAATGAATCTTTCCGAAACGGCATTTGTTGTCCCCGCCGGTCCGCCCAATGAATTCCGCTTGCGCTGGTTCACGCCGGCGGTCGAGGTTGATTTGTGTGGGCACGCGACACTCGGTGCGGCGCACACGCTGATCGAGCAAAAACGAGTGGATCCCTCGCGTCCGATTCTATTCCAAACGCGAAGTGGTTGTCTGAGTTGTCAGCATGACGGGGCGTCGATCAGAATGGATTTCCCCGCAACGCCACCCTCCGGATCGGTTGATCCAGCGACGGTTGCCAACCTTGAAGCCGCGTTGGGAATTGCCGTCGATGCCGTCGCGAAATCGAAAGAGGACGTGTTTGCCGTCGTCGATTCAGAGCAGACGCTGCGCAGGGTGTCCCCGGATTACAGCAGACTCGCAGAGATCGAAACCCGCGGCGTCATCCTCACCGCAACCTCGTCCGCCCCGGGAGTCGACTTCGTGTCCCGTTTCTTTGCTCCGCGGTGCGGAATCAACGAAGACCCCGTGACCGGGTCGGCCCACTGTTGCCTGGCACCCTATTGGTCCGAACGTCTGGGCCGAACATCGCTGACCGGCTATCAAGCTTCACCACGCGGCGGTTTCGTGCACACCCAAGTTGTCGGTGACCGAGTGCAGCTGTCTGGGCAAGCGGTGACAGTGATGGAATCGCGATTCCTGATCGATTCCTTGCCGGTGACCAAGCACTAGTCGTCCGTCTCAGCTGAATTTTCGGGTAGTGGACGAGGCGACGAGTCCTCTGCAGTCGGAATATTGGCAGAGGACTCGTCGCCTCGTCCACTACCGCCTACGCGAAACGCATGGTGACAAGGAGTACTAGTCCATGTCGCCGCAATCACTGTCCCAACTGTCGCCGCTGTCCCAACCGTCGTTTCTGCCATCGAAACCGCCGAGCAGGTAGCAGGCGAAGAATACACCGACGACGAGAATCAGTACCACGCAGACAAAAAGCGGGTTATCTTGAATGAATGCATCCATGGAGGGGGACCGTGGTTCGGGCGGCGCGGGGGCAACAGTTGCAGGGTGGACGCTGAACCGTACCTCACCCAGTGGCCGTTGGCGTCATCGAAGCCCGAACCCACCAGAATGACCGCATTTCCCGCCTGCGCGTGCGCCCAGCTCCGGTCGAAACGGATGATCGGGAAATACCAGCGGGGCCCTACTACGCCGCTTTTCTTTGCCCTTGCTTGGTGTCGCCCAGCCAGCCGCTGATCGCTTTGAGGTCCTTTTTCCAGTCCTTGCCCGTGCGGCGTCCCAGGAAGGTTTCGAACATCAAGTCCATCGTTTCGCTCAATTGACGGATGGCATCGATGCGGTCATCGTCATCAAATTCTTCGTCCTCTTCGAGATGAATCTTCGCGCCGCTGATTCCGAACGATTCTGCTTGGAGCGTGAGGTCAAATTGGCGATCGTCGCGAACAATCGTCATGCCGGCTTTACGAGGCAACTTGCCGCTGCGGATCGCTTGCATGGCCTCGGGCAGCTTGACCGGACTCTCCGCCGAGATGCTCTCTTTGCCCGATTCACCGAGCGGGCATTCCAGACTGAGCGTCTTGGCCAGCATCACGGTGACTTTCGAATCGTCGGACAGCGTGATCGTGTCGGATTGGTTTTCCAGTGTCCACCACAGCCACATCAAGAACTCATTGCCCAGGAAATCCGGCGACTGTGAATGCTCGTTGGACCATTTGTGGCTGCCCATCGTTTGTCCGCTGACGAAGCTGACCGGCTGCAGATCGTCGACTTCGCCGTATAGCTCGTTGTCGATTCCCCATTGTTCGGCTAGCGATCCCGCGCTCCAGTGCCGAAGTTCCACGCCGAAGGCCCGCTCGACCAGATCCAAACAGTGTCGGCCGGCCGTGCCCACCGAACCGCCGAAGTACAGTAGTTCGTTGGCGTAATCCCAAAGCATCGGAAAGGATTGCATCTTGCGATACTTGCCGGTCGCCGCTTCAGTTTCACAGCGTTGTTCCACCGCCTCCTTGGCCTCTTTGCGTTGGGCTTTGGTGATCACGCCCGTTTCGCTGTCCTTGGCGATGCCCGCCAGTTCCATTTGCAGCCAGGCGGCTCGGTAGGCAGAGGGGATCTGGTTGGTGTCAAATCGGGCGGAGAAGTGGATGGCTTCGTTGATCAAGTTTTTGCTGTGATCAAAGTCCTGGTCGAATAGATGCTCGCCGCCCAAAAAACCGACCGAGACGTTTTCTTCCGAGGCGGTTTGGAACTTGCCGGCAGCGTGCTTGGAGAGGATCTCGATGTGCTCGTCGCCGAAGCGTTCCGCTTCGAAACCGGTGACACTGAATCTTTGAAACGCGAGGCTACCGCGAAGGAATGGCATGGACGATCCCGTGACTGTTGAGAGGGCGAGCGGATGGAAGCGTCGTGGATTTATCGACGGATGCCCGTCAGGAATTTGTCCCGTTGAAGCCAATCGTCACGATCGGCAAGGTTTGACCAGCTTCATGCTCTCGCTGGGACTCCGTGGGTATCATTCTCGATCGTTAGCCCGGTGGAAGGCCTCGGGCATTGCATTCGGCCCGGCCGTTTACGCCAACACGGACTCGATTTCGCTGCGGGGCACGAAGTGCAATACCAGCGGTTGGGAGCCGTCTGGTTGTGATTGCTGCCAGCTGGCGTACATCCCGTCGGGCCGAGCCAAGACGTCGACATAGCGACTGCACCCCGTGCCGAACGGGCTGACAAACAAGGGCTCATACCGCGACAGTCGCTGCGGCTGCTGCCACCGCCGGTCGACCATGTACGCGGCTCCACCGAGTTCCTCGCACGAATGGCCGCGCGGCCGATCAACGGACTCGGCGTGTTGCGTGTGATCACGCACGCATTCACCGCCGTCGTAAAACATCAATTGCACGTTCTGCCCGCGAAACGCACCGACTGCAGGCACATCGATGACCGCCGTACCGCGTGACATCGCGACATCCCAGACATTGCCGCGAGGGAAAAAATCAAACGTCGCCGATCCGCAGCGCGTCGTGGCATCTGTGCCGGTCGTCTCGCCCTCTCCCGCTGGTACGAACCCCGTGTTGGAGCAGGTCCAGCTGAACGGGTGCGAGCAAAACAGCAGCAACGGGCCCGTCGGTGATTCGTACAGAAACGGGTCTTTGACGTGAATCGTCTCCGGTTCCTTCGACACCAGCCACGGAACAATCTCCGCGTCCTTCAAGCCTGCCATCGTGTCGGCTTGAATCCGATCGATCGACCAAACCCCGGTGCCGGGTTTCAGAAACCGTTGAAATTCTGGTGGATAACCGACGCGGTCTTTTTCGGTTGAAACATACAGCTCGACAGTACCGTCACCAAAGCGGATCGCACTGCCTTCGATTGACAGCACTGGTGTTTCGTCGCGCGATAGATCCTGTTTGCTCAGACTGACAACTTTCTCAAACGATCGCCCTTGATCGCTTGATCGAAAGATCGCCAATTCCAGCCCGCGGCTGCCCGCAGCCAACCCGGTTCGTGAATCGCCGTGATTGCGGTATCGGCCGACCAGGTAGAGATCACCATCGGGACCGACGGCCATGTTACCGCCGCCGAACCAGTAGCCCGAACTCGCGTCATACGGCGGAACAATGACGCTGGCGCGACCTTGGTCGATTAACAGCTGGCAGAGATCGACGAGTTTGGATTGAAGTCGATGGTCCAGCATGTCACCAAACCAACGGCAGAGTCTCGTCACCCGGTTCCAGCTTTCCGGCCGGCCGGATCTCGGTCCCTTTGGTTTGGGTCAACTTGTCCCCCATCTCGTTGCGATACTTGGCCGCTGCGGCTTCCAGTTCGGCGACGACGTCGGGGAACTCGGCCGACACATCGGTCGTTTCGCCGATGTCGTTGTCCAGATCGTACAGCGCCCGCTTGGCCATCTTGTTTTGATAGGCGATCGGTAGTCCGCCGGTGCCACCGGGGTGTCCGTTGAGAGTGCGGTACTTGTGTGGAAATACCAACTTGAAGCGTTCATTTCGCACCGCTTCCAATTCGCCCTTGTAGAAACATGCGAACGAATCGTGGGGCGTCTTTGCATCGCTGTGGCCGAACATCAGGGGGCGGATGTCGTGGCCGTCGATCTTGTGATCGGGCAATTCGGCGTCGGCCAGTGCGGCGATGGTGGGCAGCAAATCGATCGTGCTGGCGAAGGTGTCGCAAGTGGTTCCCGCCGGGATCTTTCCCTTCCACCACATCAACGTCGGCTCGCGATAGCCGCCTTCAAACATCGTGCCCTTGCCCTCGCGCAGCGGCGTCGCTTTTCCGGCGTGTGTCCCGTATGAAAGCCAGGGGCCGTTGTCGCTGGTGAACACGACCAGGGTGTTGCGTTCGACACCGATGTCTTCGATCGCGTTCAAGATCTGGCCCACCGACCAATCCACTTCCATGACCACGTCGCCGAACAAACCGCGACCACTCTTGCCGCGGAAGTCGTCGGAGACAAACAACGGGACGTGCACCATCGGGTGTGGCAGATAGAGAAAAAACGGTTTTTCGGAATCGCGCCGGATAAATTCGACGGCCCGCTCGGTAAACTGCTTCGTCATCTGCTCTTGGTCGGCCGGTTGGATGCTGTCGATGACGATTTGGGTGTCCTTGATCATCGGCAATTCGGCCCAATTGCTCGGTGCGTCGGGATCGATGCGTCGTTTGGCGACGGTGGCCGGATGCAATGGCCACATATCATTGCTGTACGGAATCCCGTAATACTCGTCGAAGCCGTGGTTGGTGGGCAGGAACTTGGGGTGGTGTCCCAGATGCCACTTTCCATAAATCGCGGTGCGATACCCTTTGCTGCGGCACAATTCCGCGATCGTGGTTTCGTTGGAGTTGAGCCCGATATTTGACTTCGGACCCAGTGCCCCGGAAATACCGATGCGTTTGTGGTAGCACCCCGTCATCAGGGCCGAGCGTGATGCGCTGCAAACGGCCGATGAGACGCAGAAATCGGTGAACTTGCGACCTTCGGCCGCCATGCGGTCCAGATTCGGCGTCGGATAGCCCGTGTCGCCGAACGGGCCGATGTCGGCATAGCCCATGTCGTCGATGAAGATGATCACGACGTTGGGCGGTGTCTCTTGGCCTGAGGTTTCTACGTGCCAGCAACAGGCCAGCACCATCACGGCCAGCGAGCAGAAAAATGAACGTAGCGGGATTGATTTCATGGCGGGGTTGGTAAACCTTAGCGTCGGATGGGAAGCATGCTGCGTTGATGATTGAGCCGAAGGCATAGTATACAAGGAACGACCATGACATTGGCTGAATCGGAGTTGGCCGCGGAAGCACGTCAGATTTTGCGAGACCGATTCGGACTGGAGGAGTTCCGCAGCGGTCAGGCGGCGGTGATCGAGCGTCTGTTGGCGGGAAAGAATGTCGCGGCGGTGTTTCCGACCGGGGGCGGGAAGAGTCTGTGTTACCAATTGCCCAGCCAGATGCTCAGCGGCACGACGGTCGTCGTTTCGCCGCTGATCGCGTTGATGAAGGACCAGTGTGACGCCTTGGCCGCACGTGGGATCCGCGCCGCCCGTCTGGACAGTTCCTTGACCGAGCAAGAATTTCGTGACGCGATGCGGGGCATCCGCGACGGTTCGATCCGCCTGCTGTACGTCGCCCCGGAGCGGTTTTTCAACGAACGATTTCTCGCCTCGGTGGGCTCGTTGGACGTCTCGCTGTTTGCGATCGACGAGGCGCATTGCATCAGTCAGTGGGGGCACAATTTTCGTCCGGATTACTTGAAGCTCGCTGAATTGGCCGGCACGCTCAACGCCGATCGCATTCTGGCGCTGACCGCGACGGCGACGCCGGCGGTGTTGGAGGACATTCGCAAGGCCTTTGCCATCGAACGCGACGATGCGATCCGCACCCCGTTTCATCGTTCCAATCTGCATTTGAAAAGCACCGTCGTCACCGCGGCCGACCATTACGAAACACTCCGCCATCGCATCGAGTCGCGGCCGCGGGGGGCCACGTTGGTGTATGTTTCCAAACAGAAAACGGCCGAGATGATCGCCGAGCAACTCAGCGACGACGGCATTACCGCGACTGCTTACCACGCCGGGATGGACGCCGAGACGCGGGCCACGATCCAACAGGATTTTCTGGCATCGGACGACGGCATCATCGTCGCGACGATCGCCTTCGGGATGGGGATCGACAAAGCAAACATCCGCTACGTCTATCACTACAGTCCGCCCAAGTCGTTGGAGGCCTACGCCCAAGAGATCGGACGCGCCGGACGTGACGGTGGGCAGTCGGTTTGCGAATTGTTGTTGCTGCCCGAAGACCGTGTGGTGCTGGAGAATTTCACCTATGGCGATACCCCGAGTCGTCACAGCGTGGGACGGATGATTGATTTTTGTCATGGCCAACCCGACGAATTTTTTGTCTCCCACTACAAGTTGTCGTTCGAAACCGACATCCGAATTCTTGTCGTCCGCACGTTGCTGACGTACTTGGAATTAGACGGTTACTTGCAAGCGACATCGCCGCGCTACGATTCCTATAAGATTCATCCCTTGGTGACCTCGCGCGCGATCTTGAATAACTTTGACGGCGAGCGACGAGAGTTTCTGGCCGGATTGCTCGGTCAACTGACCAAGGCGCGGAAGTGGTTCTCGCTCAATACCGTGACGGCGGCCAAGGCCCTTGGGCAAGATCGCCAGCGGATCGTCAAAGCCATCGACTTCATGGCGGCACAAAACTGGATCGAAGTCAACGTCAGCGATTTGGTTCACGGGTACCGCTGGAAACGGCGGCTGGAACATCCCAAGGTCATCGCTGATCAGTATTTCGAAAAAGTGGTTAGTCGTGAGCAGTCGGAGGTGTCGAGGCTGGAAGACGTGTTCGCGATCGCGAGCGCATCGAATTGCCAGTCACGTCGGCTGGCCGAACATTTTGGCGAAGCGATGGATGAAGCGTGCGGTGTTTGCAGTCATTGCCTCGGCGAAGGTCCCCACACGATTCCCCCGATCAGCCATCGCGAGATCGGTGACGGCGTGCGACGCGCGCTGGCCGAGGTCTGTCGGCAGTATCCGGACCATTTCGCGACCGCGCGTCAAAGGACGCGGTTTTTGTGTGGACTGTCTTCACCGCAGATGATTCGCTCGCGGCTGTCCCGGCATGCCAGTTTTGGGGTCTGTGAACAAATCCCCTTTGCGGATGTGCTTCGCCAGGTCGAACAGATCTCGCCTGAGCTTTAAAACAGGAATTTTTGGGCGGCCAACACCAAGGCGACCAACCCGATCCCGGAAATCACAACGGTACGGGCAATTCCATCGAATTTATCAGCGTCCATTCTTTCTCTTTTCCTCTTTCATTACAGGGGGATCGCTCCAGCCACCGCTTGGCTGACAGGATGCGGCCGAGTTTGGTTCGGCCGCCGATCGACGCAACGTTACCAGGGCAAGAAAGATCAAAAAAGGTGGGCCGGTGGATCGGAAAGTAACGGACCTGCCCAACATCGTCACCTGGTAGGGTCACTCGGGGGGCAATGGGTGGTTGAAAATCTACTCCCTTGCGCTTCGTTCGTGTCAGGATCGCGGCCGTCTTGGGTGACATCGATCCCTCGACGACGGATCTGCGACCGCGATTGAGTGCCGGTTGCTAGACTGGTTGCAGCGAAAATGGACAGATCGATGCGGCTAGCCTTGCCGGTTCGCCGCTGCCATCCGTTCACGCCACTTCACCACCTCCGACGACAAGTACGCTGTTTCATGAGACGAATCCTTTCTCTGTCGATCCTGGCCCTGGCATCTCTCACGCCCGCCTTCGCCGCCGAACGACCGAACATCTTGTTCATCTTTTCCGACGACCATGCCTTGAACGCGATCTCGGCCTATGGTGGTCGACTTGCGGAGGTCGCGCCGACGCCCAGTATCGATCGCATCGCCAACGAAGGTGCCCTGTTTCGGAACTCCTTTTGCGCCAATTCCATCTGTGGCCCGTCACGCGCTTGCATCCTGACCGGCAAACACAGCCACAAGAACGGTTTCTTGCGCAACACCGGTGCGGGGTTCGACCAGTCTCAATGGACCGTCGCCAAGTCGTTGCACGGCGGTGGCTACCAGACCGCGGTGATCGGGAAATGGCACTTGAAAACGGATCCCGTCGCCTTCGACTACTGGGACATCTTGCCCGGGCAAGGCAGCTATTACAATCCGGTTTTCATCTCGATGGACGGCAAGCAGCAACGGTTTGAAGGATACGCCACCGACATCACGACCGACAAAGCGATCCGGTGGCTCGACGATCGCGAAGCCGACAAGCCCTTCTTTTTGATGTGCCAGCACAAGGCACCGCACCGAACGTTTGCCCCCGCCCTTCGCCACCTCGGAACGCTCGACGGAGTCACCATTCCCGAGCCGGACAACTTGTTCGATGACTATGCCACGCGCAGCCGAACGTTGCCGAACAATGAAATGGAAATCGATCGTCACATGACGTGGGCCTACGATTTGAAGCTGCGCAAGGAAGAGATGCAGGGCGTCACCTTGCCGGAGTTTCGGTCTTACGGCACCCCGGAATACAACCGCATGACGGAGGAACAGCAGGCAACGTGGGACGCGCATTTCGCGCCGAAAAACAAAGCCTTTATCGATGACTACAAAGCCGGAAAGATCGATCATCGAGAACTGGTGCGTTGGAAGTACCAACGTTACATGCAGAACTACTTGGAAACGGTCAAGGCAGTCGATGAGAGCGTGGGGCGATTGTTGAGATACCTGGACGATCATCAATTGGCGGACAACACCGTCGTGATCTATTCGTCCGACCAAGGGTTTTATCTCGGCGAACACGGTTGGTTCGACAAACGGTGGATGTTCGAAGAATCGTTCACCATGCCCTTTGTGATCCGCTGGCCGGGCGTGGTTCAGCCGGGCTCGAAACCGACGGCATTGATTCAAAACATCGATTATGCCCCCACGTTCCTGGACATGGCCGGCATGGAAACTCCTGACGAAGTTCAAGGGACGTCGATCATGCCGGTGCTCAAGGACAGCGATCAACAGATTCGCGATTCGGTCTATTACGCCTACTATGAACTCGGCGAGCACGCCGTGCCGCAACACTTCGGCGTTCGGACGCACACGCACAAGCTGTTCTACCTGCCGTGGACCGATGAATGGCAGCTGTTTGATTTGGTCAAAGATCCCGCCGAGATGCGAAATGTTTACTCCGATGAGGGATACGCCGAGGTCCGGAAACAGCTTCACCAAACATACGACCAACTGCGCTCCATGTACGACGCCCCGAGCTACGAAGCCTACGCACCGCCGCAGTATCGCGATAAAACCTCGCGGTGACGCCGGGTCAACCGTCGACGCCCTTCCGCCATGCCTGGGCCTTGGCTTCTGCATCGCCGAACTCGTTCAATTGGAGTCCGGTGCGTTGCCGAAGCAGTTCCAGCAGTTCGGCGTTGCCGTAAAACTGGGGAAGCGTGAATTGGGCCGCGCATCGATTCGGTAGCCTGAGGATCATCACTTCAACCGTGTACGTGGGCAGGCCGGCGGCAGGCCGTGCAGGTCCCGTAGGCGATTTGGTTTTGATCGTCTTTCGATACCGAGCCAATCCCGTGATTTCATTCAGCGAAAAACGCCACGATCCGACCCAGCGGCTGACCACCAGTTGCGTTGGCGTCAACGTTACACGGGCGATGAACAGATGCCGGGCCAACAATCCGGCCCCGCCGGCCATCACGGCGCCGATGACGATGAGAAACATGACATCGGCTTGTCGCCCCGCGAGGCCGTTGCGCACCTCGCGCGAAAGCCCGGTCACGAGCAGCGTCAATCCGAACAGGCCGATCGAACCGACCGCGGCCCAGGCAACGAAACGGTTCGGCAGTTCGTTGTAGAATCGATGGACATCCGCCAGCGCGTTCGTTGCAGAATCCTTCATGCTGTTCTCGTTGCGATCCTAGATGAAGCGGTGGCGGCGGGACGGTGTCGAGTCATGCTCGACAGGTTCAAACCAATTTCAATGGAGCGAGAAAAACGATGCAAGTCCACTATCTAGAGTTCGTCACGCCGGACGTCGACGCCGTGTGCGAGACGCTTTCCCAACTCCACGGCGTGACGTTCGACCCGGGTGATCCGATGCTTGGAAATGCACGCACGGCTGAGTTAGCTAGCGGAGGAAAGATCGGTGTGCGTGCTCCGATGCACGAATCCGAGTCGCCCATCGTTCGGCCGTACATGCTGGTCGACGACATTGATGCTGCGGTCGCATCCGCCGAAAAGGCTGGGGGCGAGGTCGCGCTTGCACCGATGGAACTCCCCGGTCACGGGAAGTGCGCGATCTTCTTCCAAGGTGGCATCCAGCACGGACTCTGGCAGGTGTGAGTGCGGGGTCGCCGCAGCAGTCAGGAGTGGTCGAGGCGGCGCAGGAATTGAAGTCCGAATCGGCCGTAGTCTTGTCCGTCGACGTCTCCATCGCCATCGAAATCAAAATCCGAATTGTAGGTGCCCGGCGCTGATTGAAGGAACGTCAGTCCGAAGCGTCCGTAGTCTTGGCCGTCGACATCCCGATCGGCATCGCTGTCACCATAGAGTCGGAAAAACTGGTCGGCGGCGTTTTCACCGTGCACCCAATCGCCGGCCAAACCCAATCCCGTCTGCACCGATTCAATTGCGGTCGCCGGCACCGTCAGCTGGTAGTTCCCGTCGGCCAACGAATGGAGCAAACCGGTTGTGCCGGACGGGTCACGGGAGACCACCGATGGACCGGGACCGAACGTGAGTTCCACGATCGTCTGGCCGTTTTGAAAGGTGGAGTTGACGATCAGCGACGTGACTTTCGTGTTCGTGTCCCGGTTGGTCAATTCGATCTGCGTCTCAGAGACCAGGACTTCTTCGTCGAAGACCAAGCTGATCGAGTCAACGATCGAGCGCTGTTGCTGGCCGACCGGCGGATAGACGCCCGGCGGCGCGGCGACTTCCACCTCGGGAGCAACCGGTGCGTCGGCGGCTAATCGAAAGAGTTCGTTTCCGATCAGGCCGTCATCGGCGACGAACAGGAATTCGTCGCCAAAGGGATGGAACCCTTCGGGCTGGCTGCCGAATCGCAGGTCCTGGTTCAAGTCTTCGATCAGCGAGGTGTTCGCCGCGGCGCCTCCGCTGCTGTAGGGCTCGCGCCCAACGGGTCCGTCGTCGGTCACGCTCAGCAACAATCTCAATCCCGTCGAGGCTTTGGGTTCGGGGTTGCTGCTTGACAGGCCCGGTTGGATGTCGGCAACCAGTTCCGTGCCGACAGGCGTTCCGTCGGTGATCCAGAGTTCACGTCCGGTGCCCAGGTCCGTGGGAGCGACCCCGAAGCGGGTGAGGTACTGCTGGCCGATCACGGTCGGTCCGAGAATTCCCGGGCCGGACCAGGCGATCGATAAATTGTCGCCGCCGGCGCCTTCCTTCATCAACGCTTCGATGTAATACACCTGCCCGGCGACCAAGGAGATCGGCGCCGACTGCTGGTCGGTGGGGTACTTGTCGTATTGTCGAGAGCTGGTCCAGACGGGGACCGAAGCGATCTGAGCTGCGTTGGCCGGGTTGTCGTCCGTGCTCAGCAGCAACGAACCTTGGTCGTCCGAAGCAATCCAAAACGTGTAGTCGCCTGTCGTGGGAACGGTCAAGTACGCGCGGACGCGAACCCCGTAGTTGTCGGCGACATTGGTCGGGATCTCGAAGGCGTCCAGTAGTGCAATCGTGTCCGGGGCATCGGGGTAATTCGGCGCGGCGGTCAAATTGGCCAGTTGCGTTCCGGTGATGCCGGAGAAGACTTCCAGCAGTGCGCCGCGGTTGGACTGCTCGGCGGCAAAGTAGACTTGACCACCGGCCTCGGTGAACCCGCTGGGGTTAGAACTGCTGCTGAGCGGACCGACATTGGCGATTTGTGTGGCGACCGTGCCGTCGGACAGAAAGGGTTCAGTCCCATCGACGCCGTTGTCCGCGGCAAAGTACAGCGTACCGCCGATGTCGGTCAGCGCGTTGGGGTTGGACGATCCGGTCGGGTGGATGTCCAGCTGGGTCCCGGTCGACGTGTGCAGCTCGCGTCCGTTGCTGCCGTTATCGGCGGTGAAGAAGAGCGTGCCGCCACTGACCGTCAACTCCCGCGGGTCGGAGCCGGTGGTGCCCGGGTTGAGGTCTCGGACCAATTGGATTCCACCGAAAATGCTCGCCGCAAAGAGCTCTCGTCCGAAGTTACCGTCATCGGCAGCGAAGTAGATCTGGCTATTGAACGACGTCAATTCGGTCGGCTCGCTGCCGGTGTTTCCGCTGTTCAAATCCTGGACGATCGCGGTTCCCGCCATGGTCCCGTTACTGCTCCAGAGTTCTTCGCCGCTGGTCGCATCATTGGTGACAAAGTAAACCCGATTGTCCGCTTGGTTTTCGACGAACATCGTGCCATCCAACGAGACCGCAACGGGAACTCCGGCCATGAACTGAGTGGTTTGGGAACCGTCGTGGTAATACATCCCGCCGCCGGAGCCGGCAATGGAGTTATAGAACACAACACCGCTGCCGAATTTGGCGAGCCCGGAAACCGAGTCGATAGACGACGGCGTTACGTCGGCGACCATGGTGATCGTTTGGCCGGTCGGGTCAGCCTTCCAAACCGCTTCGCCGTTGATCCCATCGTTGGCGACGAAGTACACGAGGTCGCCGACCGGAGTGAATTGCTGGACATCGGCGGACTGTGTGCCCGGATTGATGTTGGCGATCGGGCGAGTGGTCAGCGTGGTGCCGTTGCTGGTCCAAAGTTCGCGGTCCACCGTCCCGTCGAGTGTTGTGAAGAACAACGTTCCGCCGATGTCGGTGAGGTTTTGCGGATCACCATCCAGCGGTGCCCCGTACTCGTCACTGCCGGGCTGCGAGTCGATCAATCGCATCGTGCCGCTTTGCGTGCCGTTGCTGACCCATAACTCTCGACCGGATCCCACCGGTTCATCGGCGGAAAAGTACAGCAAGCCTCCCGACTCGGTCAACTCGCTCGGGTTGGCACTGCCGTCGGTGACGAAATCGTCGATCAGTTCCGTGCCGGCAGTGGTGCCGTCGGTCTTGTGCAATTCGCGGCCGACCGGTACCCGCGCCGTCGTCATCGGCGACAGGTCGGCGGTCAGTTTTGCGTTGACGACAATCGCTTCGGATCCGCCGTCGGCAAACGCCGGGGCACCGTCGCGTCCGATGGTCATGCGAATGGTGGCCTTGGTGATGGTGGGGCCGCCTGGATGGGAGAGCGCAATGTTGTTGGCAGATCGTCCGGCAAACCAGTTGTCCAAGTCGTCGCCGGCTACCTCCAACAGCGACGTCCGGGTCGTCGAGTCATTGAGGAACAGTTCAAAGACCAAGCCTTCGTGCGATTGATCGAATTGATTCCCCGAGGCAAAGCCGGTGAACGCGAGATTGGTCAGGCCCGCGGCGTCCGAAACTGTCCATTCCCAGGAGTCGTTGGCCAAGTCACCCGAGTCGATGTCGGCGAGATAGAAATCGTTGATCGCGAGAGTTTCAAGACCCACGCCCGCGTCGCCGATTTTTGCACCGTTGGCCACCCAGCCCGGGCCGTCGTTGGTGCTGGTCTGGGGCTTGGCGGTGAAGACACCGTTGCCTCCGAACCTGGCCAGGTTACCGCGATCGGGGCCGGTGGTCAGGCCTGTCACGATGCCGGCCCAGGCTGCTCCATTGAGGATGGAATTGTTGGCCAACAGCGTCGGGGCATCGGCGCTGACGGTGGTCGCCGGCACGACTCCCTCGGCGGCAAAGAACAGTTCTTGCCCGACGACTTCCAGATCGGTCGGGTTGGAGGGATTGTTATCGCCGGCCGTGTTGGCGACCATCGTCGTCGTCCCCGTCGCGATCTGGCTCTTGAACAATTGTCGGCCCGTCACCCCGTCATCGGCGGAGAAGAAAACATGGCCGTCGAATGCCGTCAGGTCATCGGGATACGAAGAACCGTTCGGATGGAGATCGGCAACCTGCAGGGTGCCTGCGGTCGTGCCGTCGCTGCGGTACAGTTCCACGCCGTCGTCGGGGTCTTCCGCGACGAAGAACAACACGCCGTCGACGTTGGTCAAGTAGGTCGGGTAGGAACTGAGCGAGGGATCCGGGTTCAACGGATCACTCGTGTCGATCGCCAGGTCCTTGACCATCATGGTCCCCGCCTCGCTCCCGTCGCTCTTCCACAATTCGCGATTGTAGTAACCGTTTTCGTAGGCGGTGAAGAACAGCGTGCCGCCGACGTCCGTTAACTCTCTCGGCCGGTCAATGATGCTTTGATCCGGATTGATGTCTTTGACCAAGATCGTCCCGCCAAGGGTCTGGTCGTGGACCCATAACTCGTATCCCGATTCGTATTGATAGGCGGTGAAGAACAGTTTGCCGCCCGATGCCGTCAAGTCGCGAAGGTAAAAGGCTCCATTGGCGTCGGCATCGAACACCATGCTTGTCCCGGCGGTCGTGCCGTCGGTTTTCCAAAGATCGGTTTCGCCGAGTTCGTCGAGCGCGGTGAAAAACAGTTCTGACCCCAGCACGGTCAAGTCGTCCGGCAGGGATCCATCCACACCGGGCAACAAATCAGCGACCTGGCGGGTGCCGTCGATCGTTCCGTCACTGGTCCAGAGTTCACTTCCGCTGCGTCCGTCATCGGCGACGAAGAATGCCTCGCCTTTGAATTCCACCACGTTGTCGATGGCGGACGAAACACCCTGTTGGTTGATGTCCGCGAACAGGCTGATGTCGAAGGCCAGCAAGTCTCGTCGTTCCAGTTGCTCGATCCGTGATGAAAGACGTTGACGTCGAATCGTACGATCGTTGCGGCGGCGATTTCGAGACGCCGAGGCTTGGTGCAGAAGGGGCATCATGGAGGCGAATCGATGAGCGAAGCAGGAGAAGACAGAAGAGCTGAGGAGGGCCGCCAAGGCTTGACGGCGAGCCCTAGGTTATCCGATCCGATTCCCGCAGGCGCCTAAATTCGCCTGGGACAGAAGCGGCAAGTCGCGAATGTGGTGCCCGTATCACCCGATGTGGAGAGTTGGGGGGCACCGTGTGGGGTGGTGGATCGGTTTGGGGGAAGGTGCCAGGGACTGGGTTGTGGGTCGGTGGGTTGAGGGGAGGGGAAGGCAGAATGATGGGGGCAAGACGATGGGGGCAAGACGATGGGGGCAGGACGAGGTGTGGTCGGCGAAAGCCGACGAAGGCCAGCGGATCAATCGATCGGCGAGAGCAGGTTCACGAAGGTTCGAATCAGTAGGGGAGCAAACTCGGTGCGGAAGCCTTGGAATTCGAACGCCTGCAGGACCGATTCGACCTGGGGTGACGGGTGGGCGATCGGCCAAAGCCCGGCCACCAAGGCATGATGCTGAAACGCAAACGCTTTCGCGTCTTCGCTGGAAAAGTGTGGCGTGACTGACTGGATCGTAGCGGCGAATGCTTCGACAGGACCCACCAGCGAACGTTTGTATTCGATCAAAAACTCCTGCGACAGATTCCGTTCCAGGACCGATGCGAACAGGACCTCCAACCGACAGAACCGCTCGTGCCGCATTAGCGCCGACGTGAGCACCTCGGCGACTCGTTTGGGAGTCGGTTTCCGCAGTCGTCCCAGACCCATCGTCACACTTTCCAGCCACCGCCCGAGCTCTTCACGGTACAAGGTGAGAAAGACTTCTTCTTTGGTTTTAAAGTAGTGATACAAGCTGGCTTTTCCGAGGCCCGCGTGATCGGCCACGTCGCGCATGGAGATCGCATCGAACTCGTTGTCGTCAAACAGTTCGGCTGCCGCATCGAGGATCGCTGCGATCCGTTCGGCTTTTTGTTCAGGGCGTCTGGCCCGTTGCCAGTTCATGCGTCAAGGGCTCGCCGGGTTGGATGGTGGGGTTCCGGTTTCCGCGGCCGGCAACACCACCGGGCTGACCCCGAATGTTTCCACCAGGATCGCATAGAAGGCGGGAACGACAAACAGCGTCAGGACGGTCGTCAGCAGCAAGCCGACGATCATGCACCACGCCAGGCCTTCCCAAAGTGGACCTCCGCTGAGCGCCAGGGGGATCAACCCGCCGACGGTCGTTGCCGTGGTGAGGAAGATCGGCAACATGCGTTGTCTGCCGGCTTCGATCAGACAGTCGCGGAACTCATCGACCGATAGGCCCAGGATGGGGCCGTCGGCGGTGCCGGCGTGCTGTTTCTCGGTCGCCCTTTGCGTGATCAAGATGTCCGCGAACTCGACAAAGATGATGGCCGTGTTGAGCACAATTCCGAACAGCGCGAGGATTCCCAATTGGGGCATGAACCCCAATGACTTGTCGGACAAGAACAAGCCCAGCCAGGCACCCACCAACGCCAACGGCAGCGTGGAGAGAATGATCAACGGTTTCGACCAACCGTTGTACTGGAAGATCAAACACAAAACGATCAACAAGAACGAGATCAAAAAGGACAGCATCATTTGCCCACCGGCTTCGGCGCTTTCCTCATAGGCTCCGCCGGGTTCGATGGTGTAACCGGCCGGCAGACTGTTGCGAATCAGCTGCAACTCTTCGGACTTCAAGATGCGTGACACGACGTCGTTTCCCGTCACTCCGGGCTCCATCCTGGAACTGACCTCGATCGTGCGATTCATCTTGCGGCGTTCGATTCGGGCCAGTTCAAACGTGGGTTCCAAACTGGCGATCGATGCCAACGGAACCTTGCCGCGGTCTCCCTCGACGTAGGACTCTTGAAGCCCGGCGATCGATTCACGCTGGCCGGCGCGGAGATGAAAGTAGACGGGAACTTGATGGTCACCTTCGCGAAACGTGGTCAATTGGAGCCCTGAATAATAGGACGTCAGGGTTTTGGCGATTTGCGAATTCGTGACGCCCGCGAGCACGGCTTGGTCCTGATGGACGTTGACCCGGATTTGGTAGCCGTCGACGCCCCAGGAATCATTCACGTCCCAGGTTTCGGGTTGCTCGGCGACGAGTCGCTTGAGGCGATCGGCGGTGTTGCGGAGGATGGTGGGATCGGCAAAACCGTTTCCGGAGATGCGCAGGACGAGCGGATCGGCCGGCGGTCCGAGTGCCAATTGAACCGGGACGACTCTGGCGCCGACGATGGGGGCGATTCCGAGAGTTGCATCGCCGCGCTCGGCCACCTCGCGGACACGCTGGGCATACGCTTTCGTCACCGAGTCGTCGGTGGTGCGGACCAAGATTTCGGCGAACGACCGTGATTGGGGTTCGGGATCCCAACCCAGGTGCCATCGTGAGCCTCCGCCACCGACCAGGGTCCGGTAGGCTCTCAGACGCTCGGAGTTCTCGCCGGGGGCGCGGCTGAGTTTTTGCAGGATCGATTCGACTCGGCGAGCCGCCGCATCGGTTTGTTCGATCGTCGCGGTTTCCGGCAGGATGACTTTGACCGCAAACTGGGTTCCGGCGGCTTCGGGAAAAAACTCGGAACTGACGGGCAACATCAAGATCGCGACGACCAATGCCGCAGTGGCCACAGCGGTCAGCCATTTGGCGTCAACGGCCCGGCGACCGACGAGCGTGTATAGGTTGAAGGCGTGATTGCCGCCTCGTTCTGGTTCACCCTGCTGTTCTCCGGCAGCGACCGCGTACCGGCGCCGGAAACGTGGGAGCCCTATCGAAAGTCGCCGCAACCACGACACGACCGGCGATCCGGTTTGATCTTGCTGAGGCGCACGGATCAACAGCCCGGCCAGGATCACGCAAAAGGTCATCGCCAGCAACCAGCTGAGCGCCAGGGTGGTCGAGACGGTCACCGGCAAGCTGTATACATATTCTTTACCGCCTCCTTCGAGCGAAAACAGCATCGGGATGAACGCCGCCATCGTCGTCAGCGTGCCGACCAGCATCGGGATGGCCAGCGTGTTGGCGCCGTCGATGGCCGCTGGAAACGGTGCCATGCCGGCGATCTGATTGGTCCGGGCCTGGTCACAGACCTGGACGGCATTGTCGACGAGCAATCCCAGCGAAATGACCAGGGCGGCAAGCGAGATCTGTTCCAGTTGGACGCCCAAGACCGCGACCAAGCCGATCGAGAGGATCACGACGATCGGGATGTTGGCGGCCATCACAAAAGCGGTTCGAAAACCGACCACGAGATAGACGATGGCGATCACGATCAATACCGCTTCGACCACATTGATGATGACATCGCGGATCTTTTTCGTCACGCTTTCCGATTGATCGGAAATGGCCGTCACGGCAACATCCGGCGGCAATCGCTGTTGCAGTTCGATCAATTCGTGGACGCGTTGCTTGGAATCGCGGCACACGTCGATGATGTTTGCTCCCGATTTCATCGTGATTCCCAGCATCACGGCGCCGGTGGACCCCGACGAATCGCCGACGCGACAGATGTAACTGGCCGGGTCCTCGTACCCGCGCTGGATCGTCAGCCCGAATTCCGTCAGCGGAACGCTGTTGTCCCCGTCATCGGTGCGGACGGTGCTGGCGATTTGCGCGATTTCTTCTACCGCATTGAACTCTCCGCCTGTCTTGACGGAATAGTGACCTGCTCGGGTGTCGAGTTCGCCACCGGCCTGGATGATGTTTCGTTCCTTGGCCAACGTTTCGAGTTGGGCGGTGGTCAGTCCGATCTGTGCCCAATTCGCCATCTCGGTCTCGATGTAGATCGCTTCCTCGCGTTCACCAAACATGTCGACTTTGGCAACGCCGGGCAACAACCGCAACGCGTCCTGCACGTCTTCGGCAAATCGTTCGAGTTCGCGTGGCGAGTATCGATCCTGGGGGCGGATGGTCTCTCGACCGCCCGAAGGGGTTTGGTGAACGGCCAGCACCAACACCGCGGTATCGCCGAATTCATCGTTGACGATCGGACGCACGTCGGATCCAGGCATCGGAACCAAGTCGACGCGGGCGCGGACTTTGTCCCAGACGTTTTGAATCTTGTCCGGTGCGATGTTGTCTTCCAGTTCGACGAAGATCGTCGACCGGCCCGTCACCGTGGTCGATCGCGTCAGCTTGACTTCCTCGATACTGGCCAGGTCTTGTTCGATTTTGTCGGTGATCAGTTCTTCCACCGTGACGGCCGGGGCACCGGGCCAGGCGGTCGAGACGACACAGACGCGAATCGTGAATTCGGGGTCTTCGCGGCGCGGTATCGTCACGAACGTGGCGGCACCGATTGCCAGACCGAGCAGGACGAGCGAGAAGACGATCGGGCGATAGCGGACCGCAAGCGATGCAAGTGACCATGATGGCAACGGTGGCGATGAATCAGACATGGCCTAGTTCGACTCCATCGCAACAGGCGACTGGCCGACGACATTGACCGTTTGGCCGTCTCGTAACAAATGCACGCCGTCGCGAACCACCAGCATGCCTTCACTCAGCTTGGGTGATTGCACCTGCATCATGGACCCTTCGTCCAAGTTGTCACCGGGGACCAGCGTGACGGGAATCTCCTCGACGCGGCCGCTGCGGACGACAAACAGCGACGACTTGTCCGATGTCTTAAAGATCGCTTCGACCGGGACGTGAAACCCGAGTTCCGTGCCTTCTTCGGACAGGTCGATGTCGACCAGGTCACCGGGACGAAGCATCCACTGTGAACCGCCGTCCAGGACGACCGATTCTCCATCCCATTCCTGTCCGGGCGGTCGTCCGTCTTCGAGCAATCCGACGTACAGCGAGTCCGGGTCGACGCTCTCGGGCTGGCCCTGCGAATCGACGAACGTGATTGATTGAAACGACCAGTTGCCCAAGAACGGAATCAGCAAATCGTTCTTGACGATGCCCTGACGCCGCACCTTGAGGATCGGCGGCAGGACTTCATCATGCTTTGCGTTGGTCACCAGGTAAACGTAGTCGCCCGCGTCGTCGTTCCGGATCGATTTTTCTTCGACCAGAATCACCTCTTGTTCCGTCCCCATCATCTGGTTCAGTCGGATCGGCCAAAGGTCTTCCGAACGCGCGACGCGCCGCGCGTCGATTTGACCGTCCACCTTGTCGGCAAACTTCTCATTGAGCATCAGCAGTGTCATGGTGAATGTTCGCGTGGTCGGGTCCGCACTCGGGTCGATGTTGTAGACGAACGCCGTTGCTTCACGGGGCGAACCGTCCGGTAGGGCGAACGACGCCGGCAAACTGCGACGCTTTCGCATCTTGCGAGACTGCGATGCGGACAACTCGACTTCGACCTTGATCGGGTTGGTCATCTGCAGGGTCAACACGGGAGAACCGGCCGAGACCACGCTGCCGGGCACGACCGATACCTTCGAAATCTGACCCTGATAGGATCCGTACAAGACGGTGTTGTCCAGATCACGCTGGGCGTCTCGTAGCGCCTGTTTGGCCCGCTTGATTTGGGCGTCGGCAGACTTCAGTTGCGCCTGGGCTTGTTTCTTGCTGGCCGACAAGGAAAGCACTGCGGCGGATCGTGTGGCGACCAGGTTCTTGGCTTGCTCAAATTCGCTTTGCGACGCGGCGTTGCGATCGGCTAGTTTTTCAATGCGATCGAATTCCGCTTTCGCCAACTCTAAATCCGCTTCCGCCGACTCGATCTGGGCGGGCAGCGATTCGTCCAGCCGAATCTCGATCTCCTCTTTCCCCAGCAACGCGACGTCCAAGTTCGCTTCCGCGGTCTGCAACGCGATTTCATAGCGGGCCGGCTCGATCTGCGCCAGCTTCGTGCCTTCCATGATGACTTTGGTTTTGTCCTTGGGATCAACCAGGCGACCGTCGATGTCTTCCCCCGGTTCAAGCACCCACTGGACGCGACCGGACACCTCGAACCCGAGGTCTTCGGTCTTCCACGATTTCACACTCCCCGAAGCGGAGTAGGAGGATTGGGGGATCGATTTGGAAAGCGTCATCACCGTCACCGGCAACGGAGCTTTTTCCCGAGACGCGATCGTCGGTTCGCCGCAACCGGTGGTCGACAGGGCAAACCAGGCGAACGCCAGCCCCCACGCCCAGGTCCGAGCACGGACGCCCTGTTTTTCAACGCTCGTCACGGCAAGCCACTTGAACACTCTCGTCTCCTGAGTCGGTTGATGGGGCACGCTGTCGCCTGCTGGCACGCTGGGAATCCTAGCGACCCCGTTCCATTTAGTCGACCGGCGGTCCATTAAAAAGGCGCGGCGAAGCTATGGATCTGCATGCCCTTTGGGCAAAAAGCGACTTGTGCCGATGCCAATGCCCAGGGGGAGAGTGGCGAAAACCCTTTCTGATCATCGACTAGAATCCTGCACGACCTCTAGGCGATGCGGTGGACACCTGCGTGCAATCGGATTGGAATGTGTGGCGAGCTTCCCACCCGTCGGCCGGCAATGCTTTTGGCAAGCTGGAAGCTTACCCCACTCGGTGCGCAGCTTTACTGCAGTCTGCGGAAGCGATTGGTTTGGGCGTCCACGTCGTTGGTCCCTTGTTGTTCGACTGGGATGGCCTTGTCCGTGAATCCGGTGAACAAGCAGCCGGAGATTTGGCCGAACGGGACGGAATCGACGAGGATGCCGGCGCGGGACAGACGTGCAAAGCTGCAACCATGGATGTTCACTCCGTCACAGCGGCGCAGCTGTAGGGCGGCGGGATGCTCAAGGACTTCACCACCGTAGTGCTCGCCGTTGAGGGTTACGTCCCGGCAGTCTTCCAGGATCACGCCGAGCTTGGCCTTGCCTCCGTCGCCATAGTGATAGCGGGGGTTACGATCGTACAGGTTTCCGGTCATGACGACCTGTCGGCAATTTTTTGCGATGACATTGGCGGTGTAACCTTTCCACATCGTGTTGCCGGTGATCGTGATGCCTCGCACACCGGTGATGTCCAGGTTCGTCTGGACATCCGAGAGCACGTTGTCGGCGATGGTAATGTTTCCGGTGCGGCGTTCGTCGGTGAAGGGGCGCTCGTTGGACCAGCCGTTGATACGGATGTTTGCCGAATCGGGGGCGTCATGTGTGTGCTGGATGGTGCAGCCGACGATGGCGACTTCGCCGACGGAGGTGTCGGTGGAATCCAGCAAGACGTTTGCGGTGGGCGTGGACGACGCATCGCCCATGTTGCCTTCGATGTCACAGGTTCCAATTTGCAAGTTTCGGATCTCGCTTCCTGTGGAAACGACACCACCCCCGGCGTTGTAGCTGATGTGGCAATTGGCGATGTTGATTTGGTGCAGATTCAACCGATCCAAGAACACTCCGATGCCGGCGTTCTCGTACAGGTGGCACTCGGACAGCGTGACGTTGCGATTGCGTCCGGTCAGGTGGATCGCATGCTTGGCTTGACGGACGACGACACGAGTGAGTGTCAATTGCATGGTTCCGTCGGCTTCGATTCCACAGGCGTCTGGATGACCGCCCAGGATCTCGATGCCGTCGACCATCGGCGTTCGCTGTCGATCCCACACGTTCGGCTTGACCGTCGGCGGGCTGGCGGTTCCGCCATGGGTTCCGACGAACCGAAATGCGGGGCCAGCCGCTTCCATTTTGAACTGTGCGACGCCCTCTCCGGACAAGCTGGTCCAGCCGACGCGGTCCAAATCAATCGTGATCGTTTTGGTGAGCCGATAGACTCCACGCCCGAACTCGATCGAACCGGTTTTCGCATCCACGGCGGCTTGGATCGCCGCGGTGTCATCGGCAATGCCATCGCCTACCAGACCCGCCGGGGTCGCTGCATGGAGGGCGAAACCCGTTAGCGTGAGGGTCAGGATGAACGAGCCGAACAGGGTCGTGGTTGGGGGCATCAAAGGATCCGGGGAACACTTGGGGCGATTATGAAGGTTGACGTGGCCATCCGAACGTCGACGCGAAGAGCCTGGGGGGGCAGCATTTGGGCGACAGGAAATCCCGTCCTATCTTTTTGAGCCGAATGGTCGGCATGGAAACGGACGGCGATTGTAAACCCGAGCGGTCGCGACGTGGCGCAAGAGTGACTTTGACGCGGTGAGAAATCGGAACTCAAATGATTGATGTGATTCAGATTGGTGCGACCGGTTGGCTGTTGATCGCGACAGGACTGTCGTTTCTGTGCGCCGTGTTTGCCTGTTGGGTGTTTTCGTTGCAGTTGTGCATGGCCTACTTTGGCGAGGAGATCCCGAGCTATTGGGGCTGTGTCGGCGTGAAGTTGAAGATAGTCGCCGCAGTTGCCGCAACCGTATTGGTCTGCTACGCGTTTCTGGGGCCGCTCGGCTTTCTCGCCGCTCCGGCTTCGTTCGTGGTCGTGCTGCTGATGATTTCCAATGCGGCCCATTGTGATCGCTTCTTCGCGGCGATCATTACCCTTTGTCACTCCGCGATCTGTCTGGCTTCCACGGCGTTTTGCATGCTGGTGTTCTGGATCGGACTGTCGTCGCTTGGTTATCAAGCGGAAACGGTCGCGGCGGAGTTGCGATCGTTGGCGGAGCATCCGGGCGAATACAGTTCCTTTACATTCGAGAACGAGGAACATCCCGAGCATCGCCGACGAAACGTTTCGCATACCAATCCGTTTGTGGGATCGACGGACGAGGAACCGGAGCATTGAATCCGGACGGCAAACTTGATGCTTTACCGACGACGGCAAGCGTCCCTGCGTGTCCGCCGGCTGATTAACAAGGGCGTCAGCATCAGGGTCGCGACCGCGGCGGAAGGTTCGGGGATCGCGATCGGGTTGCCATTTAACACGCGAAAGTTGCTGAACATGGCATCCGCATTCCCACCACCCCAGGCGTTCAACGTCGGCGGGTCGTCGCTACGGATGAAGAAGCTTGGCATCAAGCCGTCGCCGGACCACTGGTTTTGAATTCCGGCGTAGGTGTGGGACAGCGTTGGAGCGGTCGCGCCGAGGCCTGTCGCGGCTCCGACGATCACGTCGCCGCTGGACGCTTGATAGGCGACGAACAGCGTGCCCGATGCAGACGAGGGGTTCAGAAGCGGATTTCCGCCGAGTGCCACGGCGGCTTGGTCGACGTCGTTGACCCGTGCCGCACCGACGAAGGAGAGAAACGGCGCGCCATCGGCGGTTCCCATCGTGACGCCCGCCGAATTCATCCCGTCGCCGTCTTCTCCGATCCCGAAACCGAGGCCGAGGAATCCCGAGGGACTGTTGGAGAAGGTCCAGGCGTAATCGATCGCCAGTGAGAAGTCGGCGTCGGGACTGAAGTAAAACCCGCTCGTCGAAGTTTGCGGTGTCGATCCGTTGACACTTTGATAGCCGATGTCGGTTCCGGCGGGAATCGCGACGTCGCCGGCCGAAAGCGTGGCGGAGGTGCCCAGGGCCGTCGCGCTGAATCCGGGATGCGCGGGGTCCTCCACGAGCGACCAAGTGCCAAAGTCCGTTACGTCGGCCTGGGCGATTACGCCCGAAGCGAGATGCAGGGCCAGTATCAGTGCGATTCGAAAAACGTTCATCGAGGTGATGGTCCGTGGAGGCGGGCGGCAGTCGGAATCAATAGCCTAATCAGAACATCGACGTGCATCGAGTCCATCCTCCGTTGGACCGGCTAGGCAAACCTGAAAGAACCAGCTGCTCGACTCGGTTCAACTCGGTATGCTGAGATCAGTGCCGCTTGCCCGGTCGCCACAACTACTCCGCCTCGTCCCACGTTGCAGATCCATGAACCAAACGCTCGCCACAATTCTTGCTCTTTGTCTGGTCGCGTTGGTCGGCTGCCGGAAACAGACCGCGGTCGACGAAGTTTCGCTCAGCGAAAGCGGCGTCGTGGTCACCGACCGTGACCTGACAAGCCTTGCCGGCCAGTGGCCCCAGTGGCGTGGGCCCGGCGGGGACGGCGTGGCGGACGACCAACCGTTGCCGACGACCTGGGACGATTCGACGAACGTGGCCTGGAAAAGCGAGGTTCCGGGGCGCGGTCACAGCAGCCCGATTGTCATCGGTGACCTGGTGGTTGTCGGTTCCGCGATCGATTCCCAATCGGAACAAGTCGTGGTCGCCTTTGATCGCGACACCGGCGACCAACGCTGGCAAACGACGGTCCACAAGGGCGGGTTCCCTGGCCGCGGGGAGGTCCACCAAAAGGCAACCAACGCCAACGGCACGCTTGCGACCGACGGCAACTTGTTGGTGACCGCGCACCTGAACAGCGAACGTGTTTTTGTCACGGCATTGGATCTGGAAGGCAATCAGGTTTGGCAGCGAGACATCGGCGCGTTCGCATCCAAGTTCGGCTACGCCCCGTCGCCCGTCCTATACAAGTCGTTGGTCATCGTCGCGGCGGATAATTTTGGTGGCGGCTATTTGGTGGCCATGGACGTGCAGACCGGTGAAATCGCGTGGCGAAAAAAACGCGGCAACGCAAGCTCCTATTCCAGTCCCCGCGTCGCGACCGTTGGCGGAGTGGACCAAGTGCTGATCACCGGCGGCGATCGATTGGCCAGCTACGATCCGGCAACGGGCGAGACGTTGTGGGAAACCGAGTGCATCGCCGAAGCGACGTGCGGAACCGTGGTGACGACGCAGGATCGAATCATTGCTTCCGGCGGATTCCCCGAGAACGAAACCGTTTGCCTGTCCGGCAAAGGCGAGCGAATCTGGTCGGACCGCACGAGAGTCTATGAGCCATCATTGATCACCGACGGACAGCATGTCTTTTCCGTCGACGACGATGGGATCGCGCGGTGCTGGTCGGTCGAGGACGGAGCGATCCGGTGGAAGAAACGTTTGGGCGGAAATTTCAGCGGTTCACCCGTGCTGTGCAACGGAAACGTTTACGTCGCCGATCTATCGGGCAACTGTTACGTGTTCGAAGCGTCGGGCGAAAAGTTCGTGCAGATCGCCAAGAACCGACTCGGCGACGATTGCTACGCCAGTCCGGCCATCGCCGACGGATCACTCTACTTTCGTGTCGGAATCGGCGACGGCGGTGGACGCAAGGAACAACTCGTACGGGTCGCGATGGCAGAATGATTCGGAGCAAAAAGATGCAGCGGAGAACCGCTGCCGCTCATCATTCTACCTTTTTCTCCGTCGTCAAACGCGATTCAGTCAGTTCATGAATCGTGCCTTGGATCACCCGTCCGAACGATCGTCCCGATTCGCCACGCAATTTGTACGCGATTTGGATCGTCCACGTGGGCTCGATGGAGGGAATGACCAACTGGACCGTCTTGCCGTCGTCACTGACATCGACCGAGGTGACGTCTAGCGTTTGCTCATTGAAGCGGTCGGACCCATAGTTGGCCGTCCGCTTCAGGTCCCATGTTTCGACGAGATAGTTTTTCGGATCGGTGGCGGTATTGCGATCGACGGGATCGGAGAAGGTCAGCGTGAGACGGTTTGGGTTGGCGTGGATTTGGGTCGGCAGGTGCATCGGTTTGCCGGTCGCCCGAATCCGGTACAGCCCGCCGGGGCTGGCCGTTTGGCTGCTGCCCCAGGCCGTCATGCCGCAGACATACAGGTGCCCGTCACGATGGAAGCGGCCGCGCATCACGCCGGTTTCAAACTCGGGAAGCGGCAACCGACACATTCCGCCCTGCCACTGGCCGTTGATCTGTTCATGCGGCACGACGAAGACTTTGCCGTAGCCGTAGGACAGGCTCAACAGCCGGCCATCGAGTTCACCCCATTTCTGACTTTCGACCCAGAGCAGTTCCGCGGGTGAGCGATCGAAGGACTTGTTGGGCCAACAGAGCGGTTGCTGCATCGCCGAATCCCGCGTGTCATCGGGTGCACCGTAGCTGTACATGTTGCCGTAGAATCCGCCTTCGACGACACGATTGATTCGGTTCATCGGCGTCCAGTGGCCTTCTTGGTCGGTGACAAAGAACGATCCGTCGGGGTTGAGGCAGACACCGTTGGCGGCTCGAAACCCGTTGGCCAGAATCGTCGTTTGATCCCCGTCGGCGCTGACTTTCAACAGCGTCCCGTGTTGTGGGATCAGCGAGTCTTGCGCGTGGCGGGCGCTCTTGGCATAGTACAAGTTGCCCTCGTCGTCGGCTTGCAGCCCCATCGCGAACTCATGAAAGTGCTCGGTGACTTGATGGTCCTGGTTGAAACATTCATAGAAATCGGTTTCCCCGTCGCCGTTGAGGTCATGGAGGACAACGATTTGATCACGGCAGCCGACAAGAATTCTGCCGTCGACGATCTTGATGCCCAGCGGGTGAAACAGCCCCGATGCGATTCGGCGCCACTGCAGCGATCCGCCGGGCCGGCCGATGCCGTTGATGATCCAGACATCGCCGTCGCAGCAACAGGCGACCATTGAATTGCCATCGGGAAAGAAATCGAGTCCCGACATCCGCAGTCGGCTCTTCCAGGGGTTTTTCGTCGGGCGTGTCAGTTGGTCGACGGCGAAGGGACCGGCGTCCGCGCCGGTCTCGGGCTCCGTCGTCAGCGTCTGCGGCCACTGGGCCGGGCCGCCACGGGTCAGTGGCCGCAAGTCTTCCGGCGCGCCCGAAAACTTGAAGGACGGCTTCATTCCACGATGCGCAACGTGCAGTTCCAAATCAACCGGCGTACTTTCCGCAGGGATTTTCAGGATGGTCAGCCCGTCGACGTCGTCCGTTTTCAACGCCTTGTGACCATGGATGGCGACGGCGACGGTGTCTTGGGGAGCGATTCGGATCGCCAGGTCGCGCGACGACTTTTCGATGTTCAAGACGCGTACCCAAGTGACGGGAATGTCGAACGGTCCCGGTCCCTGTTCTTCCGCAACGCGGTGCGACTCCAGCACCGCTGCGTCACCGACGGTGTAGGACAACACGACGCGGTTGCCGTGCTTGTACAAGCCCTTGTAATCCATCCACGATTTCGGAAACGGGCCGTACGCTTGCCCGTCGCGTGCTCGCCGGCGTGTGTCGTCAAGCGAACCGGTTAACGGATCGGCCCAACCCGGGCCTGGCAGGTTTTGGAAATGCAACTCACCGACCGTGCGAGGTGATCGCCAATGTTTTCCGTCCAGCAGGATGCCTTCCCAATCGATGAACCCGGTTCCCATCCAGGCACCCGCGACCCGCATCGTGTCATGTTCAAACGCCAGGAAGTGTGAACCGCGGGCGACGCCGCCCGGTGTTGCATCAAGCTGTATCGCGATGCCCTTGTAAGCAAAATTGGTCTCCGGCGGCCACGTCCGTTCGGCGGGGCGAATCTCGCGCCGACCCCGCTGACGGTCTTCGTCGGTGACTTCCGGTCGCGGCTTGGAAAATTCACTCGCGATTTCATAGGTCCGCGTCAGGAACGGTCCATAGTCCATCTCGCTCCAGGGGCGATGGCGGACCGGTGCAGGTCCACGAAGTCGGCCTGGAGGCAGCGAGTCCAGATAAGCTTTGTCGACCTTGGTGTACTGCGACGCGTTGAAGGGTTTTAAGTAGGCTTCGCGGATGTAGTGAATCACATCGTACTTTTCACGCGGCACCAATTGACGTTGCGGCAACATCATCTTGTAGCCGTGTGTCAGGGTCTTGTACATCGTCAGCGGATCGCCGCCGCTTTTAAATTTTCCGGTGGCGAAACGCAACGCATTGGGGAGCGAACCGGGTTGGTCTTGCGTGCCATGACAATTGATGCACAGTCCTTGATAGATCGCTTTGCCGCGTTGAAATGATTTTTCATTCCAACTGGTGATCATGCCGCGGTGATCGAGATCGTTTTCATAGTCCGGCAGCGGAGGCGGCTGGATCAGCGACGCATCGGGTTTCATGCGTGCCGCCCTCTCGGGACTTGCTTGTCCCAGTTCCACCAGGTAGCAGACCAAGTCGTAAAAATCGTTTTCGTCATCGAGCTGGTTGATCAACCCGCTGGGCATGATGGATCCCGAAGGCGCCCGCGCTTCGACGCTATCCAAAGCAACCGTCAGCGGTTTTTCTTCGCCCGGGACCACCACGGTGAGTGCCGTATCGGTTTCCGCCGCGATCATTCCGCTGACCACGCGACCGTCGTCGAGCAACAGACGTTCGGCGCGGAAACCGGGCTGGACGACTTTGGACGGATCCAACAGCGACTCGATCACGTGCAAATACGTGGCTCGTTCGTTCATTTGCGATAGATCCGGTCCGAGCCGATTCGTGCCTTCGTCAGCCACGTGGCACTGAACGCAGCTCAGTCCGGTTTGGTAGAACCGAATCGCCCCGCGTGACGCATCGCCAAAGATGTGGGCGTGGCGGGCCAGTTCATCCGCGTCGCGCCGCTTCAATTCCGCCTCCAACGTCTCTTGTGCCGACACGACATCTGACAGGCAGGCAACGGCGAAGAGAAGACACGTGAACCGGACCAGGATGGCCCCGATACGGGCGGGGGAAGTCGGCGGAGTACTCAAGAGACTGGGCTCGGGTGCGAAAGTAGGCGGGCATCGAATGCTGCACCAATTTACTCGAAATCGCGGGCGATGCGGCCCCATCGACGAGCGTTGATGGTCTGCAGCCCGGTCGCTTCTCTCTCGCTCCTTACGAAGGTCGCGTCGATTTTGAGCGTCACTCTGCTGGCAGGCATTGTTATCGACACAAGTCGCTTTTTGCCCAAAGGGCATGCATATCCCTAGCCTGGAATAAGCAAATCGAGCATTTGCGAGGGTTGCGCCGCCCCAGGAACACCATCGCAACGAGGTTCAACTTGGCCAACGGCCATGCATAACCTTCGCGTTTGACGAGGCATTTGTGAATGGCCGTTGGCCAATCCCTCTCGTACTCGTTTGCGGTCCTTGGGCGACGCCCAAGGCTAGGGATGTAAACGGCCGTTGGCCGAAGCCATCCAATCAGAACAGATCTGACATGCAAAAGCGGTGTCGATACTAATGCCCAAGGGAAGTGTGACGTTTCAACACCTTAAAAAGACACCACAACTACGGCAGCGCCACCGCGTCGTAATCGTTGAGCGTCTGCCCGCTGTCGGCATCGATTTCGATCAATCGCACGCGATAGCCCCACAGATTAGCGACGTGCCGCAGGACTCGATTGCAATTGCTTGAGCTGAGCGTTTTGCCGTCGCGAACGCGGTGGGTGAGCACCAAGCGTCGATTGCCCTTCAAGTCAGCTTCGGTCACTTCGATCTCCGGGTCGCGTTTGGAGAGATCGTATTGCTGGGCCAGACGGTGTCGAATTTCACGATACCCCGATTCGTCGTGGATCGCTTCGACCGACAAGTGCGGAGCGTCGGACGCATCGCGAACGGCGAACAAACGCATTTTCCGAATCAGATGCGGGCTGAGAAACTGCAGCACAAAGCTCTCGTCTCGGAAATCCGCCCACGCATCTCGCAAGACGCCCATGAAGTCTCCCTGCCCGGCGATTTCGGGGAACCACTCCTCGTCTTCCGGTTCGGGGCTCTGGCAAATGCGTTCGATGTCTTTCATCATCGCGAAGCCTAATGCATAGGGATTCAATCCCCGGAATCGCTTGTCGTCAAAATCAGGTTGCGTGACGACCGCCGTGTGCATGTGCAGGAATTCAAGCATCGCCGCTTCATTGACCTGACCGGTTTGGTGCAGACGATTCATGATTTGATAATGGACAAAGGTTGCACAGCCTTCGTTCATCAATTGCGTCTGCTGTTGGGGGTAAAAGTATTGCGCGGTCTTGCGGACGATGTCCAACACCTCGCGCTGCCAATCCTTCAACTTGGGCGCGTGGAGCGACAGGAACCGGAGCAGGTTTTCTTCGGGCAATCGCAGCGCGGCGGCGTCATACTCACGTTCGGCGTTGTCGTCGGCGTCGGCATCCTCCTTCGGTTTCGGAAGGGTTCTCCACAGATCGTTGTACGTTGCTTCGTGATGCGATTTTCGCGATTCGGCCTTGAGCACCGCGTCTTGGGATCGAACCGGGCGTTGTGGGGCGTACCGGCTGACGCCCTGTGACATCAACGCGTGGGCGGCATCGAGGGTCCGTTCAACGGCCTGCATCCCGTACCGTTCTTCGCATTCGGCAATGAATCGTTTGGCATAGGCCAGGTCATCGAGCACACGTTCGGCATGGGTCCACTGGCGGAACAGATAGTTGTTCTTGAAGAAATGGTTGTGCCCGAAGCAGGCGTGGGCGATCACGAGCGTCTGCATCGTCATGCTGTTTTCTTCGATGACGTAGGCGACACACGGGTCTGAATTGATCACCAACTCATAGGCCAATGACTGTGCCCCTTTGCGATACAGCAGCGCTTCCCGGGAATACCGTTTTCCGAACGACCAATGAGAATACATCAGCGGCATGCCGAACGACGCGTAGGCATCGAGCATCTGGTCGCTGGTGATCACCTCGATCTGGTTGCGATAGACGTCCAAGCCCATCTCGCCGACGCCGATTTCTTCGATCGCATCATGGACACGTCGCAGGTGGTTAAAGTCCCACTCCGAGCCTTCGTACAGTAACGTCCGGTTGTCCATGGTCGCTCAAGACGCCTGTCGATTGCTGGCGAACAGATTGTGAAACACGGGGTAAATCTCGGTCGGATCCAAGACGGTGGCGCGTGCGAAGTGGGGGTGTGCTTCCAGCTGAGCATACCCGCTCCAAAGTGCACTGACATACGACGATTCTTCTTCGCCGACCTCGATGTAGGCATAGTACTGACAGAGGTCTAAGATCTCACGCTGCAGCAGCTCGATCGTGCGCGGCATGTCGTGATCGAAATTGTGTCCGTCGGAGGCCTGGGCGGCGTAGATGTTCCAGTCTTGCACCGGATAGCGTTCTCGAATGATTCGCAGCATGACTTCCAGCGCCGAGGAGACCACGGTTCCGCCCGTTTCGCGGCCATGGAAAAAGGTCTCTTCGTCGACTTCGGCCGCCGTGTAGGTGTGCCGGATGAAGACCAGTTCGACCGAGCGGTAGTGGCGGTTCAAAAACAGGTGCAGCAGGATGAAGAAACGCTTGGCGAGATCTTTGAGCGATTCGGTCATCGATGCCGAGGCGTCCATCAGGCAAAACATGACCGCTTGCGTGGCGGGTTTGGGTGTCTGCTCGAACCGGTTGTAGCGAAGATCGACGGGGTCCAAAAACGGGACCGCCCGCATGCGATCGCGGGTTTCTTCGATCAACCGGGCAAGACGTTTGGCTTCTTCACCGTGATCGCCGTCGGCTCTCGACTCCGCTGCTTCGAGTTCCGCTTCCAACCGGTTCAGTTCGTCGAGCCTGGGCCGTTTGAGTGCGATGCGTCGCGCCAGGCTTCGTCGCATCGTTTGGTATTTGTTTAGCCGCTGTGGCGATCCGTCGTTGGCGTATCCGGCGCGACTCCATTTTTCGCTGGCCACGGATTTCAGCTTGCGTTTGGCGAGGTTGGGGAGTTCGAGGTCCTCGAAAAACAGGTTCAGGAATTCGTCGCGGCTGAGCATGAACACGAATGCATCTTCGCCGTCGCCGTCGGGGCTTCCGCCGGAACCGCTTCCGGATCCGCCGCCGGGCTTGCGAATTCGATCGCCCCGCCGGTAATCGTGATTTCCCGGGATGACGTAGTTGCGACTGCCTTCGGCGGCATCGAATCCGAAGGTCGGCTCGCCGATCTCGTTGGCGGTGACCGACACTTTTTCGCCGCTATCGAGATCGGTAACGCTACGGTTTTCGATCGCGTCCTTGACCGTCTTGCGGATCTGGGACTTGATGCGACGAAGAAAGCGTTGGCGGTTTCCAAGACTTTTCGATTTCGGGTTCTGCCGGCGATCAATCACTTGCATGGGGATCGTGTTCCTATCCTGACTTGCTGACACGCATGTACCAATCGACCAGCCGACGGACCTGCCGTCGTGTGTAACCCCGTTGGGTCATTCGCTCGACGAATTCGCTGTGCTTTTGCTCGGCTTCGCTATCCTTTTTGGCGCCAAAACTGATGACCGGCAGCAGCTCTTCGATCTGTGAAAACATTCGCTTTTCGATGACCTCGCGAATCTTTTCGTAGGAGGTCCATTCGGGGTTGCGGCCGTCATGTTTAGCCCGTGAACGGAGCGCGAATTTGACGATCTCGTATCGAAAGTCTTTCGCGTTGGAGATCCCGGCGGGGTGTTCGATCTTTTCCAATTCCTCGTCCAGGACGTCGCGATCCATCAATTGTCCGGTATCGGGGTCTTTGTAGTCCTGGTCGTCGATCCAGGCATCGGCGTAGGCGATGTAACGATCAAACAGGTTTTGGCCGTAGGCGTGATAGGATTCCAGGTAGGCCTTACGGATTTCGTTGCCGATGAATTCGGCGTATCGCGACGCCAGGTCTTCTTTGACGAACTCGAGGTAACGCTGCTCGGTTTCTTCGGGCAGCTGTTCGCGCAGAATCGCTTTTTCGAGCACGTACAGCAGGTGGACGGGATCCGCGGCGACTTCGTCGGTGTCAAAGTTGTAGGTTTCTGACAGGATCTTGTAGGCGAACCGCGTCGACACGCCTTCCATGCCTTCGGCCACACCGGCCGCGTCCCGGTATTCCTGGACGGTCTTCGCGTTCGGGTCGGTGTCTTTGAGCGACTCGCCGTCATAGACCCGCATCTTCGAATACAGGTTGGAATTTTCGTGTTCCTTCAGACGCGTCAAGACAGAGAAGCGTGCCATCATCTCCAGCGTGTCGGGCGCGCACGGTGCTTCGCCCAGTTTGGAACTCTGGATCAGCTTGTCATAGATTTTGCGTTCTTCGGTGACGCGCAGGCAGTACGGGACTTTGACCACGCAGATCCGATCGAGGAAGGCTTCGTTGTTGCGATTGGCCTTGAACGATTCCCATTCTGATTCGTTGCTGTGAGCGACGATGATGCCTTGGTAAGGCATCGCGCCGACGTTCTCGGTGCCCACGTAGGTGCCGTCTTGTGTCGCCGTCAACAGCGGGTGCAACATCTTCAGCGGCGCTTTGAACATCTCGACGAATTCGAGCAGACCTTGGGTCGTGCGATTGAGTCCGCCGGTGTAGGCATACGCGTCGGCGTCGTCTTGCGAAAAATGTTCCAGCTTACGGATGTCGACTTTACCGACCAACGACGAAATGTCTTGGTTGTTTTCGTCTCCCGGTTCGGTCTTGGTCACACAGCATCGTCGCTGTTCCGAAGGCATCACGCGTACGACGGAGAACTTGGAGATGTCGCCGCCGAATTCGTCCAACCGTTTGACGGCCCATGGGGACATGTAACCGCTCAGACGTCGACGTGGAATGCCATATTCCTCCTCCAGCAAGAAGCCCATCGAATTGGGGTCGAACAGCCCCAGTGGGCTTTCGAAAATCGGGCTCATCTCGTCGCCGGCGCACAACACATAAACCGGTTGACGTTGGATCAAACGCTTCAGCGCGTCCGACAGGGAACTCTTGCCACCGCCGACCGGACCGAGCAGATACAGAATCTGTTTCCGTTCCTCGAGTCCTTGGGCGGCATGACGGAAGTAACCCACGATCCGTTCGATGGTTTCTTCCAATCCGTAGAACTGATCAAACGCGGGATAGACCTTGATGGTCCGGTTCATGAAGATCCGGCCGAGACGGGAATCGCTGGACGTATCAATCTGCTTCGGTTGGCCGATCGCTTGAATCATTCGTTCAGCGACGCTGCTGTACAACGACGGATCATCACGAGCCGCCTCCAGGTACTCTTTCAGCGTGTAACGAACCTGCTTTTCGCGTTCGTAAGTCTCGGAATAAAGCTGCAATAAATTGGGCGTGTTCGTCATTACAATGGGTCTGCCGACTCTGCCACGAAATAGACGCACAAGATGCACCCTCTGGGATCGATCGGAGTCGCATGCGATCGGTTTTCTACAGGTCTGGCGGTCCCGCCTGGGCGTCCCCGCGGCGACGGGGTGACACTGAGAAAAGAGAGGATTGGGCGTGTGTTCATTATTACATGAACAAGCCGCCGGGAAGAACGATTTTCCCTCACCCCCCCGTCATAGCTAATGCATGCAACGCCTTGATCGGGCACGCGTTACGCCCGTTCAACCGTGGAAATAAAGGATTGGGACCGATCCAGGCCGTTCTGGGATGATTCCCTCGCAAATTACGGGATGCAGCGGCTCAAGACGCCTCGGCATGCAGATTTTTTGATTCGACCATGCAGGAGGGTGGACAGCTAAGAAGACGGTTGATTTCTTCGAAAAACACTTCGAAGCATGGAACCCGCCGCGTCATGGTCAGTTGATGGGATGTTCGTTAATCGGCGCGTTTCTTTGAGTCGCAAACGCGTTAGCAACGAACGGATCGTCCGTTTCTGATGCGCCGACTGTTTCGCAATCCGCACTTTCCCTCTCGATGCCATCGGGAAGCGTGACGGATCGTCACGCGCAGGCGCCCCTCAACAGGCCGGTCCGCCGCCGTCACCGAGGGTGGCGCACTGCTGTCGAGCGGTCACAGATCAAATTCGCGACACAGTTCATCGATCACGTCGTCGGACATCGCTTGGACGCTGCCGATCGATCGGGCGTTGATCACCGCTTCGGCGGTGGACTCCAGCACTTCCAGGCGATCAAAGGCATCCAGGACACTGCGTCCGGTGACGATCACGCCGTCGTTTTCCAAAATCGCTGCCGGCGTTTTTTCGTTGACATAGTCGGCGATCTGATCGCCGTCGCCGAATTGGACGCCGTAGGGGACGCGTTGGACGTCGCGCAGAAAGACGTAGCTTTCCGGAATCGTGCGGACATCGAATTCGCTTTCAGTGACGCTGAACGCTGTCGCGTTGACCGGGTGTGCAAACACGATGGCATTGACGTGGGGGTGGCGACGGTAGATCGCCTGATGCGCCTTGGCCGCGCGGCTGGCCAGTTTCCCCGCTTCACGCCGATCGCCTTCGATCAAAACAAAGTCATCGACGCCCAGCAACTCGCGATCCTGTTGCGTGGGCGTGATCAGGAATGCATCGTCGCCGACCCGCGCCGAAAAACTGCCTTCGGTGCTGATCAGCAGTCGTTGGCGACAACCGCGGCGAACGAAGTCACAGAGTTGGCGTCGCAGTTCTAATTCGATGGCACTGGCGGGCGCTGGATCAAGACTGTCGAAGTCGACGCTGCGGCGGGCTGCCTGGTCCAGTTGGTGGTCGTCCAATAGGTTGACGTTGCCCAGCGCCGCCGCCTTGATCAGCGTCTTGCCGGCGAACTCAAATGCTTCGAATCGCTTGAACGCGTCGGAGAGTGAGTCTCCGGCGACGACGACCCCGTGGTTCTCCAAGATCACGCTGTCGGCACCCTCGGCGAACGACGCGGCGATGTTCGCGCCCAACTGCTTGCTGCCCGGGCAGGCGTACGGCGCGAATCCCAGTTTGCCACAGACCGAATGGGCTTGGTGGAACAGTCGCGTGTTGGGCGTTTGGCGGCAGATGCTGAATGCCACCAGGGCGACCGGGTGCGCGTGGACGACGGACACCACGTCGGGACGTGCGTCGTAGATCGCCTTGTGAAAGGGGAATTCCGAAGACGGCGGATGCGGACCTTCGACGGTGCCGTCGCGGCGCACGCAAATGATATCGCGGCGTGACAGGTTCCCCTTGTCCACTCTCGCCGGCGAAATCCAAATGTCGCCCGCTGCGTCGCGGATCGAAAGGTTGCCGCCGGACGTGGTCGTCATCCGGTAACGATAGATGCGATCCATCGTCTGCATGATCTCGTCACGCGGGTGGATCAAGTTTCGCGAAGTTGTCATAAAAATGCTTGAGCGTTGGATGCGCGGCCGAAAACAAAAACCACCGATGGCAAAGCGGGCTCACGGATGTGAAACGAAAGTTGTAACCCTTACTATGACATCCGTGGGGGCGTTCCGCCATCGGTGGGGGCATCGGTGGGGGCATCCGACGTGTCGGTGATGCAGCACAGCGAGGCGAGCAGCAGTTGACGATCGGGCAGCGACTGACGACCGGGCAGCGGATCAGGCGTTTTCTCGGATCACTCTTGCCATTCCGCGAGAAATTGATCGACGAATGTTCTCATGAATGCTTCGCGCTGTCGGGCCATTCGCCGTGCCGGTTCGGTGTTCAGCAGCCCGCGCAGTTTGAACAGTTTGTCGTCGAAGTGGCGCAGGCCGGTCTTGTGCGTTCCATCCGCATTGCCCGAAACATGAAACGGTTGGCCGAACGCCGCGCCGTATTCAATCGTCCGCACGATCCCGATCGCACCCAACGCGTCCAAGCGATCCGCATCTTGAACGATCTGGCCTTCGAGTGAGAGCGGTTTCGCGTCGTCGCCCTTGCGGAACGAAAGGTTGTCGACGATTTCTGCGACGTGGTCGATCGTTGCCACATCGACGTCGAGTTCGCCGAGGATCTGTCGCGTGAATTCGGCGCTCTTCTCGACCCCGTCGTGGAACTTCGCATCGCCGACGTCATGCAGCAAGGCGGCAAGTTCCACAATCGTCCGATCCCCGCCGACTTCCTCCTGAATCTTTCGCGCCGAACGAAGCACGCGGCCGACATGATCAAAACCATGACCCGCCTGCTGGTCGGCCATCCGCCGGCGGACAATCCGTTCGACGTGGGGGATCAGATCGTTCCTCATGTTCAGTTCTCTTTGGTGTTTGCTAGCAAGTTTGGGACGGATCGTGAGAGATTGAGAAACCCACGGATAGCAGCGCGAACCCACGGATGGCAGCGCGAACCCACGGAAAGCAGAGTGAACCCACGGAAAGCAGAGTGAACCCACGGAAAGCAGAGTGAACCCACGGATGGCAGAGTGAACCCACGGAAAGCAGAGTGAACCCACGGATGGCAGCGTGAACCGAGGAAATTCTGTTTCGTCTCGATCCGTGGGTTCGCGCTGCCATCCGAGGGTATTAATATCACCGTTCTCATCCGGGGGGGCTCATGGCGATTCTTTACGAGGACCGTACGCACGCGATTCGGCGTTGTTTCTTTGACGTTCAGAACGACGTGGGAGTCGGACGCGACGAAGAAGACTATCACCAAGCATTGGTGGTCTGTTTTCGAGACAACGGCGTTCCCTTTGTCAGCAAGCCGATTCACCCACTCTTGCTGTACGGAGAACAAGTCTATCGATTGATCCCCGATTTCGTTGTTTGGGGCAATATCACCATCGAGCTTAAGGCGGTTCCGCGTCGACTCGCTCCGACAGAATTTGTTCAGCTATTTGACTATCTAAAATGTCGAAGGGATTCGTTAGGCCTGTTGGTCAATATGGGGCTTGACCGTGTCGCGATCGAACGTGTGGTATACACTCCCGCAGCGTCGCGATTTGTTGAGAATTGGAAATACTGGAAAGGGAGTATTACCGGGGAAACGCGAACCACCGGTCGAGCGGTTCGCAACGTAGTGAACGACATCTATCAAGAACATGGAACCGGGTATGGCGACGAGGTGCTAGGAAAGCTTTTGTTGTTTGGGCTTCGGCACAATGGAATGAAAGTAGCCGAGAATCCAATTGCCGAATCACGGTACGCTGATACGAAACTACGGCAGTCCGCGTTACATTGCTTGCTGATCGAAGACGAAATTGTTTTGTGTCAAACAGCGTTGTTCGAAGACAACACCTACAATATGAACCGCTGCCGGTCGTACATGAAAGCTCTGGGCGCGCGGTGGGGAATTGCAGTCAATTTTGGGAAATCGCTCGTGGAGATTGCCGGTTTGAGACGCCGGTAGGACCGATACGATCCGCGATCGACATTCACAACTACCACGCTCTCATCTGTACGGTCGCGCTCTCATCCGTGGGTTCGCGCTGCCATCCGAGGGCTTATGTCCCACCCTGTATCCGTCGACGATGCATTTCACCGGCTGTGTTTTTTCACGAAGCGGAGCAGCAGCGGATGGGCGGGGCCGGCCATTTGGCCGTGGTCGTAGCCGTCGAGTTCATAGAGTTCGGTGTCGGGGTGCCCGACGACTTGCATCATCCGCCACAGGTAGGCGTTTTCTTCGTAGCGACCGAGCATTTCCAGCTCACGGTCTCCGGTGATCAACAAGAGCGGTGGGCAATCGTCTCGGACGTGATACAGCGGTGCCATCTCGTCCACGACCGGTTGTTTGCCGTCGATGCCCCGTTCGGCGCGGACGGTGAAGTGGGTGATGGTATGGCCGCTGTAGGGGATCAGTCCTGCGATGTCATCGGCGTCGATGTCGTGCGCGGCCAACCAGCGTTTGTCCAGGCCGAGCATGCTGGTCAGGTAGCCGCCGGCGGAGTGTCCGCTGATGAAGATCATTTTGTTTGAGCCGCCATAGTTTTCGATGTTCTTGAATGTCCAAGCGACGGCCGCCGCAGCGTCCTGGAGGTACGCGGGCGAAGTGACTTTGGGATGAAGTCGGTAGTTGACGGCAACGACGGCGATGCCTTGTTCCTTGAGTTCCGTCGGCACGGATTTTTTGCCGCCTTTTAGTCCGCCGCCGTGAAACCAGACGACCGTGGAGAAACCGGTTTTGGATTCGGGAGCGTAGACGTCCAGTCGGCAACGCTCACGCATGTAGTCGGTCAAATTCTCGCCGCTGCGATAGGGGATGTCCTGGTCGGTTTGGTAGCTCGTTTGTTTGACGAGCTGGTCCTGCGAGACCGCCGTTGCGGCGAAGCAGAATGACAGGATACACAGCGAGACGACGCATCGGGCCCCACGGAGTGAGCAGGCGGAAGAGAAGATCGTCATGGTGTTGAATTCACTCGGAGGCGGGGGTGACATTGTCTCGTCAGCAGCGGGAGGAGCACGAGCCTGTCCATTGAAGCCCGTCGGTATCAGCCAAGCGGCCACGCGACGTCCTTCGCGTAGGCGTCTACGGCTGACCAGATCGCGTTGATCTTGGAGCATCCATTCGATCAACCGACTCGCAAGCATGTTGCGGTAGAGAAGGAGGCCAGTCAAGAGCGCCGGAACCACGTTTCGCAACTAGAGGCCGGCAGTGTTGTTCTGCATCCTTTCTTTCTTGGCGCCCAAGTCCGTTAAGGCGGACAGTTTGATAAGCGGTGGTCGTTCACACATCAACGTCACTTCGCTGTTGACGACAAAGTTCGCGAATTGAGTCGGTGCGATCCATGAGTTGTTATTGACAGGGATGCTGACCGAAACAGTAATCAACGCGGTTTCGTCGGTAATGTCAGTGGGCGTGACTTGGATATCGACAAGAGAGAATCCGGCGTCGTCGACGAGTTGCTGTGCTACCTGTTCCGCCTCCGCTGCCGTTGCTCCCGGCACCATCGCCGCGCGAGCCGCTTCGTATGCCGCGGTGTCGGCGGTATGCTGTAGCATCAACACGCGGCTGACTTCGAACATGAACGCGAAGAACAACAGGATCAGCGGAAATACCAACGCAAATTCGATCGTCGTTGCGCCGCGTGGTTTTCGTTTGTACGAGAACGACTGCGTAGGTCTCATGGTGCTGCCGCGTTAAAACGTGATCAAGGTGGGGAGGCCACGGGCGATGTCTTCGAATACTTGATTGAGCTGAGCACTGTCATTTGCATGGTAGTGTTTGCCGGCGCCGGCATCGGCGACTTCTTGCATGGTCGTTGTATCGGCCTCGTTAGAGAACGTCACGGTGTAAACCATGACATGAGCTTCGGCTGCCATCCGTGCGGCCGACACGGGTTCGGTTCCGGTGGTCGACAGTCCGTCGCTCATCACGACCATGACTTTGGCGGCCCATGGTCTGGCCAGGTTTTTTTTCCGAACTGCGGCGCTGCCCTTGGTGATCCCTTCACCAGTGTTCGTACCGCCCCCACTAAAGTGGTTGCTATGGTGGTCGAGGGCAGCACGAATGCTGTTGTAGTCATGGGTGAGGTCCACGTCGACGGTTGCTTTGGAGGCATACGTCGTCAATGTCACCATTTCGTCATGGTGGGACTGTTCCATCACACTCAAGAACGTGTCAACGGCGGTGACCGTGTCCAGCCAGCGGGAATGAGGCGGAACCGGATCGCCGAATGCCCAGTCGTCATCTGCGGCATCCGGGCCGCTCCCGTCGGCTTGTTCTGAGGCGGAGTAGGCCATTGATCCGGAGCGATCGATCACCAAAGCGATGTCCAGTTCGACCTTGGTGGCAATCGCTGTCTTCATCGGGCGGGGCTGGATCGGCACGCCCATCGATGGGAACAGGAGCGGAACGAGATGGGTTCCGTTCGTTTCAACCTTGACCGCATTGGGATGATTGCCCGGACCAAAGTTGTAGCGTTCCATTTCGGAGTGGCGAGTCGAGACTCCGAAGACGATCTCGGTTTCACTCAAGGCCAGCGTTTGGTTGGCATACGTGTTTGCGTTGAGCATTTGCTCGGCGGCGATGACTGCTTGCTGCTGGTCTCCGGTCACAGCCAGCGTCCGTCCGGCGGCACGGGTGGCGACGTCCAATGAAATCTGCAGTTCCGTTCGAGTCAGTTCCATGTAGACGATGTTGATCATGAAGGCGGCAACGGCAATCATCACGGGCATCAAGATCGCCAACATGGCCATTGTCGCTCCACGCCGCAGGTGTCTGCGATGGCGGGCCTGAATGCGTTCGCGTGGAGGATTGACTGTTGGAACCATGGACTAATACTCCATCATGATGGATACAGATTCCGAGACCGTCGAACTGCCGTAGATCCAGGATCCGACCAGTGCGTTCTCTGATGCAGGGGCTTCGACCGTCGTGATGAAAATCTCTCCGTAGTTGAGAGTGGACGGATCCGCCGGTGTGCAATGGAGCGTGTAGTTGGAGATGTTGCGGCCCATCAGCAGGACATCGCATTGATCCTGTAAGTCTGCCACCGTCACTTCGGGAACGATCGCGAGCCGGGCACACTCGTATGCGGCCACTTTGAGCGATTGCCGCAGATAAATCATCCGACAGGTTTCGATCGTGCCCATCGCGATCAGCAGGAACACGGGCAGGCAAACCGCAAACTCGATCATCGCCGCCCCCTTGCGGCGGCGTCGGACAGCAGAGCGGATTCGAGACAATCGTTTCACGTCAGGGTTCTGCGGCGAAGTCAAAAGAGGGGGCAGGTTTCAATTCGATGAAAGGCTAGGTCAGGTGTGGGGGGGGACACGCCTGATCGATGAACAGAATGACAAAACTGGCACACGCCGCGATCCCGGTTATTCCGCATCCAGGGGTTGGCCGGTTTTTGCGTCTTTCAACGGCTTGACCGACAGACGAGCCGCATCGTCCGCCTGGGGTGGTATCATCTGCCGTTGCTTAGACGATTCCCCCTGGCCATGCAGCGTTGGTGAAGATGAAAAAGTATGTCGCCGAAATGATCGGCACGTTCGTGTTGGTGTTTGTCGGAACCGGTTCGGTCGTGGTCGACAACGTGACCGACGGCGGCGTGACGCTGGTCGGCATCGCCCTTGCCTGGGGGCTGGTCGTTTCGGCGATGATCCATTCGATCGGCGATATCTCTGGCGCCCACATCAATCCCGCCGTGACGATTGCGTTCTGGGTGGGGCGACGATTCGAAGGGAAACACGTGGTCCCGTACATCATCAGCCAATGCGTCGGCGCGCTGCTGGCCAGCGTGTTGCTGCGGGTTTTATTTCCAGATCAAGCCAGCTTGGGACCGACGCTGCCGGCAGGAACGTGGTGGCAATCATTCATTTTCGAAATCATCTTGACGTTGATTTTGCTGTTCGTCGTGCTCAACGTCAGCACCGGTGCGAAAGAAAAAGGGATCACCGCGGGGCTGGCTATCGGCGGTGTGATCTCCTTTGAAGTGCTCTGCGGAGGGCCGATCAGCGGGGCCTCGATGAATCCGGCTCGTTCGATCGCACCGGCGCTGGTCGGAAACCAATTGGAATCCCTGTGGATCTATCTGACCGCTCCGGTCATCGGCGCCGTCCTGGCCGTGCCGATCTCCGCGTACCTGCGCTCCGGTGATTCAGAGGCGACCGACAAAACCGGCTAACTGAATTCGCGTGTGACGCCCAGACACTGGCGCGAACCGGCTGATGTCAATCGATGATCAGCCGTTCAAAGTGGGATCTGCGTGACAGGTGTGCGGTGCAGAATCAGTCGAAGAATCAATCGCAGAATCAATCCACATACAAGAACTCATTCGAGTTCACCATCGCTCGGCACAGATCTTTCAGCGTAGCACCGCTGGCCAAGAACTCCGTCGCGCCCGTCACTTCCTCGCCATCGGGGTGTCGCGAATAGAGTCGCATGTAGAGCGAATCGATCTGTGATCGCAGGTCCGGTTGGCCGGCGGACACGACACTTGCCAATCGCTCCGACGTCTTCATCACAAACGCGGAATTGAGCAGCACCAGCGACTGGATGGCGGTGGTGGACTGGTTTCGTCGCGCGCACGGTTGATCGGCGGTGGGACGATCGAAGGTCGCGAAGAAGGGAAATCGCAAATTCCGTCTGGCGAAAATGTAGATGCTGCGACGCTCATGGTCAGCCTTCGACGGTGTCTCCTTCCATTGTCCCGACTTTAGCGTCTTGACCATTTCCACCGGCAGCGCGGGCCGCACGCCGGGGCCGCCCATCTCATGATTCAGCGAGTCACTGACGGCAAGCAATCCGTCTCGGATCGCTTCGGCATCCAAGCGGCGGCGAGGGAAACGGCTGAGCAACTGGTTGTCGGGGTCGGCCGCCAGCGCACGATCCCAAGACTCGCGATCGAAGCCCTGTTTCGGCCGCGTCCCGGACACTCGATAGACGCTGGACATCACGATCATGCGATGGATTCGTTTGGTGCTCCAGTTTTCCCGCATCAATTCATCGGACAGGTAGTCGAGCAATTCGGGGTGCGTGGGACTGTCCCCCATCACGCCGAAGTCACTCGGTGTCGCCGTCAATCCGGTGCCAAAGTGCTGTTGCCAAATTCGATTGACGATCACACGGGCCGTCAGTGGGTTGGATCGATCGGTCATCCAATCAGCCAACTCGGTGCGTGGCGAGGCGTCAGGCGACGGCGCCGTCCCCGCATCATTGATGACCCGGGGAAACGCCGGTTCCAGCGGGGCGCCCGGCCGACGCCAATCGCCGCGGAGCATCAGATGGGTTTGCGGGTAATCACGATGGGACGCCAAGACGCTGACCGACTTGTTCTGTTCCAGGCGGATCGCCGAATCGAAGAACGCTCGCAGCCGATAAAAATCCGCTTGGCTGATCGCGTCGTACTTGTGGTCATGGCACTGGGCGCAGCCGAATTGCAGTCCCAGCATCACGGCCCCGACAGTCGACGTGATCTCATTAAGCAAGACATGGCGTCGTTCGTCCATCGAGTTGATGTCGGGCATGTCGGGACCTGACAAACAAAATGCCGTTGCCAGCGTCGCTTGTTCCCCGCCGGATTCCACCTGGTCGCCGGCAAGTTGCCAGCGGATGAACGTGTCATAGGGCATGTCGCGGTTGATCGCATCGATCACCCAATCGCGATACTTCCAGGCCTGGTCACGGATTTTGTCGTGTTCGTATCCGTCGGTGTCCGCATAGCGTGCCAGGTCTAACCAGAATTGCCCCCAGCGTTTCCCGAACTCAGGTGAGGCGAGCAACGAATCGACCAGTCGCGAGTAGGCATCGGGCCGCGGGTCGTTCACAAAGTCTTGGACTTGATCGACCGTGGGCGGCAAACCGGTCAAGTCCCAACACAGCCTGCGGATCAAGCTGGACCGATCCGCAGGCGGCGCCGGTTGGAGGGAGTCCTTTTCCAGTCGCGCCAGGATGAACCGGTCGATCCCCGTCCGCGGCCAATCGGTTTGCACCACCACGGGCACGGCGGGCCGCACGATCCGATCATAGGCCCAGTGGTCGCGGTCGAAGTCCGAGATTTCGTCTTCTTCGATTTCGGCGACTGCGTCATCAACCGGTTGGTCTTCCGCGTCGGTCGCCCCGGCGGTCGGGGGCCACGGCAGCAGCGGGAAGATGGCAAGCAACGCCAACAGCAGGGTCATTCGCATCATGAGAGCAGTCCCTCGACGATGTCGACTTCACTGGGTCCGGTCAGACGCTCGTCCAGTCCGTTATGGAAGTAGGTCAGGTCGCGGTGATCGAGTCCCATCAAATGAAGCAACGTGGCGTGGAACTCGTTGACGTGCACTCGATCTTCGGCCGCCCGCAGCCCGACTTCGTCGGTCGCGCCGTAAGCACGTCCGCCGCTGATGCCGGCCCCGGCGATCCATCCACAGTAACCCCACGGATTGTGATCGCGTCCCTTGCCCTGTTCGCTCATCGGCATGCGCCCGAATTCGCCGCACCAGACGACCAGGGTGTCATCGAGCAATCCCGATCGCTTCAGGTCTTTGAGCAGTGCGGCGACCGGTTTGTCGGTTTTGGCGCAGTACTCACTATGGTTCTTGTCGACATCTTGATGCGCATCCCAACCGTTGGTGTCGCCCGAATAGACTTGGACCATCCGGACACCGCGCTGGATCATGCGTCGGGCCAGCAAGCAGCGCTCGCCAAAGTCACGTGTTGTCTTGTCGTCGATCCCGTACATCGAAAGCGTTGCGGCCGACTCCTGTGAAAAATCAACGGCTTCGGGTGCGGCCGATTGCATCCGAAACGCCAGTTCGTACGCATCGATTCTGGCGGCCAGGTCGTCGTCCTGTTCACGTCCGACCAAATGGTTTTGATTGAGCTGCTGAATGAAGTCCAGTGTCGAACGTTGACGGAGATCCGAAACACCGCTCGGCGGTGTTAGGTTGAGGATCGGCGTTTTACCCGGACGCATCGTTGTTCCTTGATAGGTCGCCGGCAGATAGCCGTTGCCCCAGGCCGACGGTCCTCCCTTGAGTCCGCCGCCCGGGTCGGGCAACACCACAAAGGCCGGCATGTCCTCGTTCTCGCTGCCCAGTCCGTAAGCCAGCCAACTGCCGAAACTCGGATGCCCCATCAAGGTGCTGCCGGTGTTCATTTGGTACACCGACTGTGGATGATTGACGCTGTCTCCATGCAGCGACCGGATCACACACAGATCGTCGGCGACGGTGGACAGATGCGGCAGAAAGTCAGAGATCGGCAATCCCGATTGGCCACGCGGCCGGAACGGACGGACCGGGCCGAGCAGTGGATTGTTGGCGACTTTGCGACGCGTCATCACGGAACCAAAACTGTCCGGAAGCGGCTGTCCGGCGTACTTGATTAGATCCGGCTTGGGGTCAAACAGATCGACTTGGCTGGGGCCTCCATGCATGAACAGCCAGATGATTCGCTTGGCCCGCGGTCGAAAGTGGGGCTGGCGAATCGAGCCGTCGTGGTTTCCCGCAAGGCCGTCAGCGGATAGCAGTGAAGCCAGCGCGATCATCCCGGCTCCGCCACCGGCAGAACGCAAGAAGTCACGGCGAAGTGATCGATGGGACGGATGTTGGTTCATGTGGCGTATCTTAGCCGATGTTTTGGGCGACTGCTAATTTGTTGTCTGCAACAACGATCGACACATCCGCCGCCGGTTCGGTTAAACTAATCCTTCCCACCTCCAACCGATGCGTCTCCCCGTGCGTCCAAGCTCCCTCCCCCAAGTCATCGCGTTCCTCGTTTTCGCGGCCCCGTCGATGTCGGCTGCGATCGCGACCGACGATGTCGATTATCTGACCCAGATCAAACCGCTGCTCAGCGAGAAGTGTTACTCCTGTCACGGCGTGTTGAAACAAGAGTCCGGCCTGCGTCTGGAAACGCGATCCCTGATGATCGACGGCGGTGCCCTTGATCCAGGCGATCCGGATGCCAGCGAACTGTTGGCGCGAATCACCGCCGACGAAGACGAACGGATGCCGCCGGCCGAAGACGGTGCCGCCTTGCAACCCGACCAGATCGAATTGCTTCGCCGTTGGATCCAGCAAGGGGCCCGAGCGCCCGAGGAAACGCCGCCTCCGGCGCCGACCGAACATTGGGCGTTTCAACCGATCACACGGCCGACGCTGCCCGAGTCGCCCGGTCAGGCAGATCACCCGGTCGATGCATGGTTGGCCGTCAAGCGGGTCGCCGGCAACGTTCGTCCCGTCGGCCCGGGCGATCGATCGATGATCATTCGGCGGCTGTATTTGGACCTGATCGGATTGCCGCCCACGACCGAGCAACTGCGAGACGAGCGTCCCTGGGAACAAATCGTCGACGACCTGTTGGCCCGCACTGAACATGGTGAACGTTGGGCGCGACACTGGATGGACGTTTGGCGGTACAGCGATTGGTACGGCTTGGGCCAGCAGATTCGGTACAGCCAAAAACACATCTGGCGTTGGCGCGATTGGATCGTCCGTTCGCTCAATGATGACAAGGGCTATGACCGGATGGTCTCGGAGATGTTGGCCGGGGACGAATTGGCGCCCACCGATCCCGATGCGATCGCCGGGACGGGCTACCTGGCAAGAAACTACTACCTGTTCAACCGGACGACTTGGTTGGATAGCACTATCGAACACACCGGCAAAGCGTTTCTGGGTCTGACGTTGAATTGTGCCAAGTGCCACGATCACAAGTACGATCCGATTTCGCAGCTGGATTACTACCGTTTTCGGGCGCTGTTTGAACCGCACCAGGTCCGCTTGGATCCGATCCCGGGCGTGACGGATTTCGAGAAAGATGGACTGCCGCGGGTGTTTGACGATTCAGTCGACCGACCCACGTTCGTGCACCTCCGCGGCGACCCGATGAACCCGGACAAGGAGAATCCCGTCAGCCCCGGCGTGCCCGCGATCCTGGCCGACTTTGCGGCCCCGGTCGAACCGGTGACGTTGCCTCCGGCCGCGTTTGCCCCGGGCACCCGATCGTACGTCCAGCAAGCGGCGATCCAGAAGGCCGAATCAGAGGTTGAAGCTGCCGAGCGAGAACTGGCGGTGGCCAAGAAGCGTCTGGCCGATCAGCCGGGGGCGGAGCCGAACACGCTTCCGGTTGATGACCCATCATGGAGCGTCACGGACACCTTCGATCAGCCCGCACCGGAACGGTGGCGACTGATCGGGGACGGGTGGCAGTACCGCGACGGTGCGTTGCATCAAACAAGATCGACACGTGAGTCGGAAATGATACGGCTGGTCCCGCCGCTGCCGCGTGATTTCGAAGTGGATTGCGTTTACACCACCACTGGTGGGTCGACTTACAAGTCGGTGACGTTTCGATTCGACCAGTCCGAAGACGGCAAGGATTCGAATTACGTCTACACCAGCGCCCACGCCCCCGGACCCAAGGTCCAAGTGGCGTACACACGCGGTGGCAATAGCACGTATCCGGCCGAAGGTCGCAAGGCGATGCCGATCAAGGTCGGCCAGCGTTACCACCTGCGGATCGCAGTCCGAGACACCTTGGTCAACGTTTGGTTGGATGATCAATTGGTCGTCGCCTATCAACTTCCCGATCGTCGCGACGGTTTCTTTAGCTTGAGCGGTTTTGATGCGACCGTTGCCTTTGACGAGATCACGCTCAAAACGCTGTCGCCGGATAGCGAACTGACCGCAGCGGGAAACCAAACCGCTGCATCGGTCGACCCGGAGAACGCGGTGATCGTCGCGGAGTTGAAATTGGCATCGGCCAACGCGGCCTTGGCTTCGGTGCACGCGACCATTGCCGCCGACAACGCTCGTTACGTCGCGTCGCCGTCGCCAGCTGAAACCGACAGCCTGGCCCGGGACGCCGCGAGAAAACAGCTGCAGGCGAAAATTGCCGATGCGGACTATCGGATGATTGCCGATGCCGCCGATGCGAAAAAATTAAAATCGGCGAAGGACCAGAAGTCGGCCGCCGAAAAGAAGCTGAAAGAATTGGAGAAGGCTCAGCCTGACGCCCGGCCGGACTACGCGTCGCTGCGTGGATCCAAAAAAGCACTCGAGACCCCGGAACACAAGGAGCCCGATTACCCCGCGGTCTATGCATCGGTCAGCACCGGGCGGCGTCTCGTGCTGGCGAAATGGATCACGTCGCGACAAAACCCGTTGACCGCCCGCGTTGCGGTGAACCACGTTTGGATGCGGCACTTTGGGACACCGCTGGTCGAGTCCGTGTTCGATTTCGGATTGCGTGCCGAGAAACCGCTGCACTCGGAACTCTTGGATTTTCTGGCTGCTGAATTCATGGAGTCGGGCTGGAGTTTCAAGCATCTGCATCGAATGATCGTGACGTCCGAAGCGTACCGTTTGTCCTCCTCGACACTCACCGCCGACGAGCAAACGCGAACAGGTGATCCGACGAACCGCTACTACTGGCGGGCTAACTCCAAACGCATGGAATCGCAACTCGTCCGCGACAGCTTGTTGTCGCTGGGCGGGAAACTGGATCCGAAAATGGAAGGTCCGTCGATTGATCCCGCCCCGACTGCCATGCGTCGCAGCGTGTACTTAAAACATTCTCGCGACCAGCAAGACAAGTTTCTGGCGATGTTCGATGACGCGGACATCTTGCAGTGTTATCGACGCAGCGAGAGTATCGTCCCACAGCAGGCACTCGCGCTTTCCAACAGCAAGCTTGCGATCGAAATGGCGTCTCAAATCGCATCGCGAATCGCCGCCGGTCTGAAAACCGACGCACCGTCGGACTTCATCGATGAACTGTTTTTTCAACTGCTTTGCCGCGAACCGACTGAAGCCGAGCGATCCGAATGCGCCGCGTTTTGGGATGCCATGACAACGCTTCCCGAACTCCAATCCCCCGACGCCGCCGACCGTGACGCCGTCATCCGCTCCCGATTGACCCAAGCCATCCTCAACCACAACGACTTCGTCACCATCCGCTAAAAAGTGGCGTAAGCTTCCAGCTTGCGTTAAAACAGCAGGGAAGCTTCCAGCTTGCGTTACAACGACAGGTAAGCTTCCAGCTTGTGTTACGGTGAAGATCGCAAGCTGGAAGCGTACGCCACTTTATTCCGCCCACACTCCACTGAATCATGCAACGTTTCCTTCTGTTTCTTGCGCTCGGGCTGGTCTGCCCGGCTGTGGCGTTTGCCGAGCTCTCGGTTCCCCACTTCTTCAGTGACCACATGGTGCTTCAGCGTGAGCGATCGGCACCGATTTGGGGCACCGCCACTCCAGACGCCGAAGTGGTGTTGGAACTCAAGGGAAAGACCGCGACGACTAAAGCGAGTGCGGATGGAAAATGGCGGGTCGGCATCCAGACCGGCAACGCGGACGGTTTGGGATCGACACTGACCATTCGCAGTGGCAGCGAGACGATCAAGATCGACGACGTGTTGATCGGCGAGGTCTGGTTTGCGTCGGGGCAATCGAACATGGCATTCACGATGCGTGGGGCGGCAAGCTACGACACCGCGCTGGCCGAATCCGACCTGCCGGCGATCCGGATGTTCAATGCCGCCACGACGACTGCGGTCGAGCCCCAAGACGACATTGCCGGACAGTGGAGTGTTTGTTCGCCCGATACCCTGGCGAGCTACTCGGCGGTCGCGTTCTTCTTCGCCAGAAAGCTGCACCAGGAACTCGGCGTGCCGGTCGGGGTGATCAAATCAGCGTGGGGTGGCAAACCCGTCGAGACGTTTACCAGTCGCGAGGCACTCGAGACGTTGCCCGGTACGAAGCGGTTGGTCGACGCGGCGATCGAGGCTGACAAGGCCTATGATCCCGAGAAAGCCAAGGTCGCCTACCAGGCGCGACTGGACCGGTGGCAAGCCGACGCGGCGGAACGCCGCAATCGACCCAACGAGCAGCGTGCTCGCGCGCCGCGAAAACCGATACCGCCCAAGCGTCCTTTGAACACCGAAGGAAAACCCGGCGTGCTCTTCAACGCCATGATTCATCCCTTCGTCGGCTACGCGATGCGTGGAGCGATCTGGTATCAGGGCGAAGCCAACGCGAAACCGGGCGCGGTCCCTTACGATCAAACGCTGCCGCTGATGATCCGTGATTGGCGACAACGCTGGAACGATGACTTTTCGTTTTACTTTGTCCAACTGGCAAATTTCCGAGGCCCCTCGACCGAGCCCGGAACCCCGGATCCTTGGGCGTTGCTCCAGGATCGAATGCGGTTGATCTTGGACACCACGCCCAAGACAGGGATGGCAATCATCAATGACGTCGGCGCGGCCAACGACATCCATCCCAAGAACAAGAAAGATCCGGGCGAGCGATTGGCCCGCTGGGCATTGGCCAAAGACTACGGCCGTGACATCGTCTTCTCGGGGCCGCTGTATCGCGACAGCAAAATCGAAGGCAACGCGATTCGTGTGACTTTCGATCAAGCCGGCGAGGGGCTGAAATCGCGAGACGGCGAAGCGTTGAAACGGTTTGAAATCGCCGGCAAGGATCAGCAATGGCATTGGGCCGATGCCAAGACCGTTGGCAAAGACAGCGTGCTGGTCAGCAGCGCCGACGTTCCCGCACCGGTCGCCGTGCGCTACGCCTGGGCGTCCAATCCCGAAGGTGCGAACCTGGTCAACAGCGAAGGCTTGCCCGCGTCGGTGTTCCGCAGCGATGACTGGGACGATGTCACCTCTGCAGGGCGACAGTCAGCGCAAAAGGCGAGCAAGTGAACAGCACCATCAATCGTCGATCGATGCTCTGTGGTGGCCTCGGTTTTGGCAGCCTGGCACTCAACGCGATGCTCCGCCGCGACGGTTACGCCGCCGCGCCGGGTAGCTCGCCGGGTAGTTCGTCAGCCGGCCCGGCGTGGTCGCCTCCAGACGGTTTGCCGCACTTTGCCCCCAAAGCGAAAAGCGTCATCTGGCTGTTCATGCGTGGCGGTGTCAGCCACATGGAAAGTTTCGATCCCAAACCGGCGCTCACCAAGTACGCCGGGAAAACGATCAACGAGACTCCGTTTGCCGATGTTCAAGATCCGGAGAAACTGAAACGGGTTCGGGTCGTCGTCGTCAATGATGCCAACGGCCAGCAACGCAATAAGATCTATCCGTTGCAAGTCGGCTATCAAAAGTATGGTCAAAGCGGAATCGAAATCAGCGACTGGTTCCCGCATCTGGGAGCCTGTGTCGATGACCTGGCCGTGATCCGATCGATGTGGACGACCGATGACAACCATGGTGCCCAAGTGCAGTTTCACTCGGGGCGACATATGCTCGATCCTCGTGTGCCGACGATCGGCGCCTGGGTCAACTATGGGCTGGGGACACTCAACGAAAATCTGCCCCAATTCATCGGCATGGGACCGCGTTTTTTTGACAAACGCGACGGACACTATTTGGGGCCGGCTTACGACAGCGTCGCATTGAAAGTGGACCCGAACAATCCTCTCGACTATGCGAGCCCCGAAGGAAACGTTTCGGCCGGCCAGCAGCGTCTCGGATTTGACTTGGTGCGTCGCTTGAATCACTTGACGGCCGAGCAGTATCCGCACGACCCAGAGCTGGAAGCGAGGATCAAGTCCTATGAATTGGCCTACCGCATGCAAACGGCCGTCCCGGAAGTGATTCGGTTTGACACCGAGACCGAAGCCACCAAGAAACTGTACGGGTTCGATCAGAAAGAAACGCGTCCGTTTGGCGAGCAATTACTCGCGGCGCGTCGTTTCGCCGAACAGGGTGTTCGATTCATCCAAATCATGCATGGCGATGGCGCCGCGGGGGCTTGGGACCAGCACTCGAAACTGAAAGCCAATCATTCCAAATTGGCGATGCAGGTCGATCGCCCGGTCGCGGGCTTGATCCAGGATCTCAAGCAGCGGGGCATGCTGGACGAGACGCTGGTCGTGTTCGCGACGGAATTCGGACGCACACCGGGGTCACAGAACTCCGACGGCCGCGATCACCATCCGTACGGTTTCAGTGTCTTGATGGCCGGTGGTGGACTCAAGGGCGGCATCGTGCACGGCGCGACCGATGAAATCGGTTTCCATGCCGTGGAGCATCCGCACTATGTGACCGATGTCCATGCGACGTTGTTGCATCAGTTGGGCTTGCATTCTCACCGATTGAATGTGCCCGGGCACAAGCGTCTGGAGCAAGATTACGGCCAGGTGATCAAGGAGATTTTGGTCTAAAGGTGTTGGTGTGTGACGGTTGCTGAATCCGATCCCACCGAATATCTAGCGGGTCATGGTCTGTGGCTCCGGCACGCCATCGATTTTTCCGATCGTTCGCTGTCCTTTGCCCGGACGGCCCTTGTCACCCAGGTCTTCACGTGCCGCTTCGGCCAGTCGCATCAGTCGGCCAACGACATCGGGATGCTCGGCGGCAACGTTGTGTCGACACGAAACGTCGTCGTACAGATGGAACAGCAGGGTTTGCGGCGGGGCATTTTTTCTGAGATGGGGATGACCGGCGGAGGGATCGATCGGCAGGAATAGTTTCCAGGGTCCCGAACGAACTGCTTGCAATTGATCCTGATGATAATAGTAAAACGCTTCGTACGGAGACGTTGCGTCCGGCTGGCTGTAGATCAAGGGGGCGATGTTGTGGCCGTCGATCGTGCGATCTTGCGGCAGTTCGCCGCCGGCCAGCTTGGTGAACGTCGGCAACAAATCCATCGTCGAGACGAGTTCGTCGCAGACGGTTCCCGCCTGCACGTGGCCCGGTTGCCACATCAACGTCGGGACTCGAAAGGCGCCTTCGCTGGTCGTGTAACCACGGCCGTGCAGGGGGCGATTGGATCCGCGTGAGAGATCGTTTAAGTCTCGATTGATCGGCGCACCATTGTCGCTCGTCCAGATCACAAGCGTCTTGCTGGCCAGTCCCAACTCGATCAATTGGTCCATCATTTGACCGATCGACCAGTCGAGTTCTTCGATGGAGTCGCCCCAGGGTCCGTTCTTGCTTTTTCCCCGAAAGGCTTCACTGGAAAACGGCGTCTTGGTGCTGCCCGGCATCGCTTGGGGAAAATACAGAAAGAACGGTTCCTCCCGGTGCTCCTGGATCCACTGCATCGCCCGTTCGGTGTACCGCTTGGTCAGTCCGTTTCGGTCACAGGGGGCTTCGACGACGACTTCGTTTTCCATCAATGGCAGTGGCGGCCAATGTTTTCCGTCCAGCCGATCGCCCAGTCGCTGGCCGACCGTTTGCGTCATGTCATCGCTGTAGGGGACACCGAAAAAGAAGTCGAATCCCTGACGTGTCGGCAAGAATTCGGGCTGGTCGCCCAGGTGCCATTTGCCGATGATCGCCGTCGCATACCCCTGTTCTTTCAGTGTTTCGGCAATCGTGATTTCGTCGGGGTTCAGTCCATACGGCGAGATCGGGCGAAGCACATGTCCGTCGCGGGGATTGCGGTGCATGCCGACGCGTTGGGAGTAGCAGCCGGTGATCAGGCTGGCGCGCGAGGGGGTGCAGACGCCGGCGGTCACACAGAAGTGCGTGAACTTTCGCCCCTGTGTCGCCATGCGATTCAAGTGCGGCGTCCGGTGCAGCGTTGAACCGAACGGTTCAATGTCGCCGTAGCCCAGATTGTCACAGAAGACGACGATGAAGTTCGGCCGTTCGGGGAGCTCGGCGCTGATCCCCGGTCGCACGAAGACGAATAGACTGGCCAAGGTGACGAACAGGAGGGCGTTGCGGCGGGTCAAGAGTTCTCTCCGTGGGAACGGCTGGGGGTGGAGGGGGATTTGAAGGGGATGCGCAACGGGATGACGATCAGCCGGTTCGCGCAGATGAGTGTCTGGGAGTCGAGCAGCAGCGACACGACTTGTCCGGCGACTGGGAGCAAACCGTTGAGGTTCGACTACAGCTTCTCAACGAACCGGCGAATCAATTCGGTTTCGCTCGCCGACCCCACTGATTTGAGTGTCGCGACCGCGTCGCCGACAGGAAATTCGTCTAAGACTTCACTGGCGGCAATCGGCTGGTAATCGTCGTCGGTAAGTCGTCCGAGCCAAAGTGTTTCCCCGTCGTATCGCCATACCTCGGGCACTCCGATGCTCGCTAACAGAGCCAGCTTGTTAATTGCTGAGCGAGTCATCTCGATCTCGATGACCAGATCAGGCGGAGGGTCGAACGCCAAATCGATTTCTCGTTTGCCACGCACGAGTTTCTCGTTTTGGATGTAATATGATTCGTCTGCCTCGAAGCCTCGTTTCAGATCGGGGCGTTTGAAGGCGGTCGACGCCGACGATGCGAGATCGATTCCTCTGACCAGACTGTACATTTCAACCAGACGCCCCAGCAGCGATTTGTCTGATTCGTGAGCCATCGATGGCGACATGATTTCGAGCAATCCTTGGTCATAGGTCATCAGTCTGCCGGCTCGATCTGGGTTATCGGCCAACGTTTCGTAGGTCTGCCACGAGATCGATCGCAGCAGGACACGCTGTTCGCCATGCGTGGTGGTGCGACTCATGTTCTGATCCGTTGAGTTGATTTGCGCGTATTGTACTCTCCGTCATCGCGGGTCGTGCAGTTTTCAGAGTCACCTGAGGGAGAGTAACGAAAACGCTTTTGATCAAGCATCGAATACCAATTCCTCGTCAAACCATTGCTGGCCGAGTTCTTGCTGGTAACGAAACAGTCGCTCGCCGGCGATCCGCAGTCGACGACTGACCTCGCGACCCAAATTCATCATCACCATCGCGTACTGTTCCATATCGACCTGACACAGTTTCATCAGTGCCGTGTAGGGAACTCGAATCACGCTGCAATCGGTTTCCGCTTTGACGCCGGCGAAGCGGCGTTGTAAATCGATCAACGACATTTCGCCGAAACAGTCGCCGGGCTGAACCCGCGCCAAGACAATCGCTTTGCCCTGCCAGGTCCGCTGGACGATCGCCGTTCCGGATCGGATCACGTACAAGCAGTCTCCCGCGTCTCCTTCGCGGAAAAAGAACTCACCTGCGGGCACCTCTTGCTCTTCGGATTGACTCAAAATCAATCGCAGCGTCTCCTGACGCAGGCCCCCGCACACCGGAGTTTGTTGGATGAGTTCCGTTTGATCGATTAACATGCCAAGACCCTTTATTGCCGAAGTCAACGGACAGAAATCTTTCTCGGGCCGCGTCCGGTACCCCCCAAGATGTCGCATCCGTGACGCAGTGTCAAAGATTTTGCGTCGGCGGTATTCGGCGAGTTCAGGGGTGTTCGGCGAGTGCAGCGGGACGCCCCGGTCATCTGGCCCTTGGAAACTGCGTTTCCTGCCAACGCTCGGCCGTCGGGACCCCCATGCCGACATACTCGATCCGGGCCGACGAGTTACAATGTGGCCGAGTCGGAATCGTCCGGCTCAAAGGCGGCCCCCCTCCCATTACATTTCCTCCTTCAGAAATCACGTCTCATGCTTCGCAGTTTTTGCCGGATCAGCGTCCTGGTCACCGCGATGACGTTGGTTACGTCCGCGGAGAGCGTTATCGCAGACAATTGGGCTCATTGGCGCGGTCCGACCGGCAACGGTGCGGCCGCCAGCGGCAATCCGCCGACCCGATGGTCCGAAACGGAGAACGTGAAATGGAAGGTGCCGATTCCGGGCCGCGGTTCCGGGTCGCCGGTGATTTGGGAAGACCGCGTGTTTGTGGTCACCGCCGTCGACGTGGGTCCAGGGACGGCGCCACCGCCACGAACCCCGCAGAATCGCAATCAGTTTCAACGTGGCAGGGCTCCGGCGCTGCCGAAACTGGACTTTCAAGTGCTCTGTTTCGACCGGCAATCCGGTCAGCAACTTTGGAAACAAACCGCGGTCACCGCCGTCCCGCACCAGGAAACCCATTCGACCAACGGATTCGCGTCGGCATCGCCCTGCACCGATGGCAAACATGTGTATGCGCACTTCGGCTCGCGTGGCCTGTATTGCTACACGATGGAAGGCCAGTTGAAATGGAAACGCGATGACTTTGGAAAGATGATCACACGCAACGGATTTGGTGAAGGCAGCTCACCGACACTTCATGGCAAGATGATCATTGTGCCGTGGGACCATGAGGGCGATTCGGCAATCTACGCGCTGGACAAATTGACCGGTGAAACGATTTGGAAGACGGATCGCGATGAACCGTCTTGCTGGGCTACGCCCTTGGTGATCGACGTCGCCGGAAAAAAACAGATCATCATGAACGGTCAAAACTCTGCCCGCAGTTATGACCTTGAAACCGGTCAAGAACTCTGGCGCTGCGGCGGCCAAACGGCTCGACCGGTCGCATCGGCGGTGGCCGACGACGGATTGGTGTTTGTCGGTAGCGGCTTCCAAGGATCGTTCCTCGGCGCGTTTCGGCCTGACGGACAAGGCGACATCGAAGGCACCGACCGTGTGGTGTGGACGGTTAACCGAAACACTCCCGACATCGCATCCCCTTTACTCAGCGACGGCCGGCTGTATTTCCACAAAGGCAAATCCGGCAACCTGAGTTGCCTGGACGCCAAGACCGGCAAACCCTACTACGATGCCGTCCGGTTGCCCGGAATCAGCAATACCTATGCGTCGCCGATGGCCGCCGGCGGGCACGTCTACTTGACCGGACGAAGTGGCACCACAGTCGTGATCAAGGATTCGGCAACGCTACAAATCGTCTCATCCAATTCGGTCGGTGAAACGGTTGATGCAACCCCGGTTCCGTGCGGCGATGAGTTGTTCATCCGCGGAGAGAACCATCTGTTTTGCATTGCAGACTGAATGAATCGAAAGGGTGAGCTTGAACGTGACGACTGATTGCGACGACGTTTTTATCCGAACATGAAACCAACCAACTACTGTACCAGCGAATCGCCGTCGTTCGTCATGGGCATCGACCTGGGTGGCACTTCGGTCAAATTAGGACTGTTGCGTGGGGAGGAGCTTGTCGCCCGCGACCAGATCTCCACGGCGCATTGCGACGAACCCTCCGATGTGTTTCGCCGGGCCCGCGAGTTTTCGGTCGCGGCGTTGCACCGGCACGGCGCTACGTTTGATGCGTTGGAATCGGTCGGATTGGCCATGGCCGGGGTGATCGACGAAGCGACGGCCACGTTGATGGAAACGGCAAACCTGCACGCCTGGCACGGTATCGGTTTTCATCAAGAATTGGCGCGCGTCTTTCAAAAGCCTGTCGCCGTGATCAATGATGCCAATGCCGCGGCACTGGGTGAATCCAGCTTCGGAGAGCATCGCACCGACTCGCTTTCTTTCTTGACGCTGGGGACCGGCATCGGCGGTGGGATCATTGTGGCCGGCCGCGCGATCAATGGCAGTCACGGTTGCGGGGGTGAAATCGGCCACGTCACCATCGAGCATGGTCCCGATGCCCGGCAGTGTGGTTGCGGCCGTGCGGGACATTTGGAAGCTTACGCCGGTGCCGCGGGCATCGTCAAAACCGCACTCGAACAACTCGAAGCGACCGACCAACCCTCGTCGCTGGGCGCGGTGGACGAACTGACGCCGGAAATCATTTCCGCCGCCGCCGAATGCGGCGATGCGATCGCGATGGAGACCGTTCGCAGGACCGGCGTGCATCTGGGGCGAGCGATCGCGATGCTCGCTCATATCGCCGATCCCGCCGTCGTGTTGCTCGGCGGTGCCGTGAACTTCGGCGGCAACCAGACTCGCACCGGCAGAGCGTTCTTGCGGACGATCCGAAGTGAAATGGTGCGTTTGTCGTTGGTCCAGACCGGAGAAACCCTGAAAATCGATTTTGCCACGCTCGGTAACGACGCCGGAATGCTCGGTGCGGCACAGCACGCACGACAACTGACACATCAAGCCGATCCATCTTGCAGCAACGAATGACACCATGAAAAAAGACAAACGAAGACTCAAACCCTTTCAACCCGCGACAGCGCCGTCGTCGATTCCGTATCGAGTCTTCCCCGAAGCGAGCGATGCCAGCGAAGCGGCGGCGCTCGAAATCGCGACGCTCGTTCGCAGTCGTGCCGCGGAGGGACGCACCTGCGTGCTCGGGTTGGCGACTGGTTCCACCGTCGTCAATGTGTACTCCGCCATGGTGCGGATGCATCGCGAACAAGGCCTCTCGTTTTCCAACGTGGCTGTCTTTGTGCTCGATGAATTTTTGCCGATGGAGCCGGAGTCGCTGCAGAGTCACGTCCGGTTCATGAACGAACACCTGTTCGACCACATCGACCTGCCGCGCGATCAGATCCACATTCCCGACGGGACCACGCCGCAGGATGAATTGGCAGAATACTGCCTGATGTTCGAAAACGAGATCGCCGAGTTGGGCGGCATCGACATGTTGATTCTGGGCATCGGTCGGACCGGACACATCGGTTTCAACGAACCCGGTTCGGGGACGGATTCACGGACGCGGCCGATCACGCTTGATGCGATGACCCGGATCGACGCGGCCAGCAATTTTTTCGGTGTCGAAAATGTGCCGCGGCGTGCGATCACGATGGGGGTCGGCACGATCCTGGACGCCCGACGGATTATCTTGCTCGCCTTCGGTGAAGGCAAATCATCGATCGTCGCCCGCGCGATCGAAGGCGAAATCGCTCCGGCGGTCCCCGCGACGTTTCTGCAACAACACGATGACGTCGAGTTCTTTCTTGATTCCGCTGCCGCAGCGAATCTGATCGAAATCCGATCGCCCTGGTTGGTCGGTGACGTCCGCTGGGATGACGTAATGGTCCGACGGGCCGTGATCGCACTTTCGCAATCGGTCCAAAAGCCGATTCTGATGTTGACCGACGCCGATTACAACGCCAACGGGATGCAGGGTCTGCTCGCCGAATACGGAACCGCCTATGAGATCAATCTCAGCGTCTTCCGCCATCTGCAAAATACGATCACCGGTTGGCCCGCCGGCAAACCGGACCGCCCCGATACGGTGTTTCCCAAACGGATCATTCTGTTTTCGCCGCACCCCGACGACGACGTTATTTCGATGGGAGGCACGCTGACACGCTTGGCGACTCAGGGTCATGAAATCCACGTCGCCTACCAGACCTCGGGCAACCTTGCCGTCTTTGATGGCGATGCGTTAAGGTTTGCCGAATTCGCCGCCGATTTCTGTCGCGAGTTCGAGGTCTATAGCGATGACATCCAACGTCTGACCGAGATGATGATTCACGCCATCCGCGACAAGGCATCTGGAAGCGTCGATATCAATGAAGTCCAGCGATTAAAAGGGCTGATTCGACGCGGTGAAGCGACTGCCGGGGCGCGAGTCTGCGGCGTCCGCGACGAACGATTGCATTATTTGAACTTGCCGTTCTACGAAACCGGTGCGGTCCGCAAAAATCCGATCGGCGAACGAGACGTTCAAATCACCGTCGATCTGTTGCGTCACGTGCAGCCCCACCAGATCTACGCCGCCGGCGACTTGAGTGATCCCCATGGAACCCACCGCACCTGCCTGGACATCATTTTTGCCGCCTGTGCGGAATGCCGACACGACGACTGGTTCGCGTCGACCGCCGTCTGGCTTTACCGCGGTGCCTGGCAAGAGTGGGCGCCCCACGAGATTGAGATGGCGGTGCCGCTGAGCCCCCAAGAAGTCGATCGCAAACGCGACGCGATCTTCAAGCACGAATCGCAAAAAGACCGCGCCCTGTTCCCAGGATCCGACGCCAGAGAGTTCTGGCAACGCGCCGAAGCACGCAACGCCCAGACGGCACAGATCTACGACCGACTGGGGCTGGCCCAGTACCAAGCCATCGAAGGCTTCGTCCGCTGGAAAGGGTTTGATTATGCCAGGGCGAATCACTCCAGAGGGACGAATTGATGCTAGAAGAGAGCCGGGCCTATTTTCGCCATGCCGCCAATGTTCTGGGACTTTCTGACCGGGTGCGGGACATCCTGCTGACCCCGTTGCGGATCGTCAAGGTCGGTCTGATCACCGAGAGCGACGAAGGAAAACTGATCCAGCATACGGGATACCGGGTGCAGCACAGTCGAGTCCGCGGACCGATGAAGGGCGGATTGCGCTACCACCCCTCGGTCGACGAAGACGAAGCGACGGCACTGGCCAATTTGATGACGTGGAAAACCGCGGTCGTTGATGTTCCCTATGGCGGCGCCAAGGGTGGGATCAATTGTGACCCGAGTGATTTGAGCGAGCGCGAACTGAACGAAATCACTCGCACCTTCGTCGGCCAAATCAAGGATGTCATCGGGCCCACCATCGACATCCCCGCCCCGGACGTCAACACGAACGCCAAAATCATGGGCTGGATCATGGACGAGTATTCCAAGTACGCCGGATTCTCTCCCGGGGTCGTGACGGGCAAGCCGTTGCACCTGTTCGGATCCGAAGGCCGTGAAGAAGCGACCGGTCGCGGCGTCACGATCGTGCTGGAAGAAGTGCTGCGCTCACAGAAAAAATCCATCACGGACGTCACGGTTGCCTTTCAAGGCTTCGGCAACGTGGGCAGTTTTGCGGCTCGGACGATGGCGGAACTGGGCGCCAAGATCGTCGCCGTCGGCGATCATGCCGGCGGCGTTTCAAACCCCGAGGGGCTCAACATCGACGAGTTGGTTGCCTGGACCGCCCGGCATGGAAGCGTCGCCAGATTTCCCGGTGGCGACGCGTTCGAAAGCTCCGAAGTATTGACCTGGAACGCCGACGTCCTGGTCCCCGCCGCACTCGGCGACGTGCTGACCAAAGACAATGCCGAAGACGTTCGGGCGAGCATCATCGTCGAAGCCGCCAATTCGCCGACCACCCCCGAAGCCGACGAGATCTTTCGGCGACGTGGCATTCTGGTCGTGCCCGATATTTTGGCCAACGCCGGCGGCGTGACGGTTAGCTATTTTGAGTGGGCGCAGAACATCCAACAATTCCGCTGGGAACTCGGACGCATCCGACACGAACTGACCGACCACATGCGAAAGGCCTATGCGTGCGTTGCCGATGTCGCCAAGAAGCGTGACGTCGATCTGCGCACCGCCGCGTTCATTCTGGCGATCCAGCGTGTCGGCGAGGCCGCCCTTTCGCGACGACCCTATGCCGAAGCCAAAGACCTGCCACGTTAAAACAAGTGGCGTAAGCTTCCTGCTTGCGAGCGATCACAAAGTTCTGATCCGAACGTCGCGCAAGCTGAGCGTCGGTTCGGCCAATCCCGGGAAATCGAGCCCGACCACTCCGGCACCGGCGTTCGAATCATCAACCACATCGCTGTGCAACCTGCCGTTGATCCAAACCTGGCAGCGGCCATCGACCACGCGGATGCGATAACGATTCCATTGTCCCGGATCAAAGGGAACGGCGATGCCTTCCAGATTGGATGCCGCGGGCGGAACATTGGCGACCGTTCCCACGACACGATTGTCTCTCACACGGGCGTGATAGCTGACCCGCATCTGCCCCGCGTCGGGCGACTTCGCGTCGAATTCCCATTCAAAGTTTTTGTACTTTGCGATCGTCGCCAGGTACGACGACGCATGACCGCTGAACGTCAACGTCCCATCTTCGGATGCGACGCCGCCTTTCTGCGCCCCGTAGGTCCAATGATGCAGGTCATCGAGAGACTTCCAATTCGGGCCATCACGCAACGCGATCAGCTGGTCTTTCAGTGAAGCTTTGATGGCAGCGTAAGCCGGGTCGCCGGCGAGGTTTTTCCACTCGCGGGGATCGGTGTCAAAATCGTAGAGTTCTTCTTCGCCGCTGGAGCAAAGCGAGTAGCGATACTGTTTGCTGCGGACCGAAAAATGCGGGAACCAAGTGCCCCCGTGTCGTTCGTGTTGGCTGTGGTCTTTGCCCGGCAATGCTGTGATCGCCACATCGGGACCGTCCCAGTCTCCTTCGGGCGACATCACCAGGGGAACCAGGCTGTGCCCTTCCAGTTTGAAACCGCCCGATGCGGCATTGGGTTCTCGGGGCAGTCCGCACAGTTCGTTCAACGTCGGGTACAGATCGATCCATGAGACGGGACGGTCGCAGGTCACGCCTTGGGGCATGCCGTCGACACCGGCGATGATCAGTGGAATTCGCGTCGCGCCGTCCCACAGACTTTGTTTGTAGAGGAATTCTTTTTCGCCCATGTGAAATCCGTGATCGCTGGTGAACACCACGATGGTGTTGTCACGTTGGGGACTGGCGTCAACGGCGTCCAGAATTTTTCCGACTTGATCATCGACAAAGGAAACGCAGGCCAAATAGGCTTGCAGCCATTGCTTGTAAAGCTGCCGGTCTTGATGACGTACGAGCATGTCGTAACGCCGGAACCCATAGAGTGATCTGTCTGCCAACGCGGTCGCGCAGTCAGCCAAGTCATCTTCGATCGTCTCGGGCAGTTCGATCGAATCGAGCGGGAAACGATCAAAGTATTCCTGTGGTGCGTAAAGCGGCGTGTGTGTCCGGACCAATCCCGTGAAGATCGCGAAGGGTCGGTCATGTTGCCTCGCGATCACTTCGGTTGACCACTCGGCACACAATTCGTCACTCAACTTGTCTCGATCATCATCGCCGTTGTAACGAAACGGTTTGCCGCCCAACCGCCATCCCTTGTAACCAGGGATTCCCGCCGCGGGATCCGGTTTCCAATCTGGGACCATCGACAGTGGGCCGAAGTGGTGTTCCCACTTGTAGTCCATGTCACCATCGGTGTCGTACAGATACATCATCGCCGGATGAGGAAGATGACTTTGATTGGATTTCCCATCCCACGGCCAAGGCCCGACGTCGGGCTTGGGACCGCGCAGATCAAACGCTCCATCGGACTGACCGCTGTGGTAAATCTTGCCGGTGCCGAACACGGAGTAGCCGTGGTTTTGCAGGTGCCGATTGAGTGAGACGGATTGATTCAGCACGCCGTTTTCTTTCCATTTCTCGAACCAGTACAGCCCGCTGGTTTGCGGATAGAGCCCGAACAGCATGCTGGCCCGCGACGGGGCGCAAATCGGATCGTTGCAATGGGCGTTGGTGAACGTGACGCCGCGTCGAGCGATTCGATCGATGTTCGGGGTCTTGATCCTCGGCTTGCCATCTGGGGCCAGCGGCAAGTCGTTCAAATCGTCGACGATGATCATCACGACGTTGGGACGTGCCTCCTCAGCCGATGCATCCGTGGTCATCGCAGATGAAACCGAACAAAGCACGACGAGAGGAACAAGGACGCGCGTCACCGATGGGTTGGGGCTGAATCGCATGCTATTGACGAGAAGGTGGCAAGTTCGAAAGGTTTCGCTGGAACCATTCTAGGCGCAGCGGATGCCGGGGTGTCGTCCACAATCAGAAACGGAAATTAGTGCCGGTCGGTACGAAATCACAGGGGAAAGGCTCACGCAAAGCCGCCAAGCCGCCAAGAAGAAGACGAAGAAATAGGACCGGAAGGAGTGGAACGCGGCACGCTGCCAGTTTCATCCACGATTGGTCCGGGTGCCGTCCTTTGCGGCTTGGCGCCTTTGCGTGAGACCTGCAGCTTCTCCGTCCAGAGTGCTCACGCAAAGCCGCAAAGCCGCCAAGAAGAAGACGAAGAAATAGGACCGGAAGGAGTGCGACGCAGCACGCTGCCAGTTTCATCCACGATTGGCGCCGGGTTCTGCCCTTTGCGGCTTGGCGCCTTTGCGTGAGACCTGCAGTTTCCCGTCCTGAGTGTTCACGCAAAGCCGCGAAGCCGCCAAGAAGAAGACGAAGAAATAGGACTGGAAGGAGTGGAACGCGGCATGCTGCCAGTTTCATCCACGATTGGCGCCGGGTTCTGACCTTTGCGTCTTGGCGTCTTTGCGTGAGACCTGCAGTTTCTCCGTCCAGAGTGCTCACGCAAAGCCGCCAAGCCGCCAAGAAGAAGACGAAGAAATAGGACCGGAATGCGTGGGGCCCAGCATGCTGCCAGTTTCATCCACGATTGGCGCCGGGTTCTGACCTTTGCGTCTTGGCGTCTTTGCGTGAGACCTGCAGTTTCCCGTCCAGAGTGCTCACGCAAAGCCGCAAAGCCGCCAAGAAGTAGGGCGGGCATGATGCGAATGATTGCGTAGAAGCCCAATCTCTTTTGCCCATGTCTTTCGGAGAGCTATTTCTCGCCTGCTTTTCGTTTCATGTATCAAGTGAGACACTGAGTTAAGCGTACCAAGTACTTTTATACATTGGAGATCTCGATGGACGAAAACCAAATTGCAAAAGTGATTGTAGACGTGGCCTATCACATGCACGTCAAACTTGGCCCGGGACTTCTTGAGTCGGTCTACCAGGAGATCATGGTGTACGAATTGCGAAAACGGGGATTGAGTGTTCAGCCCAAACATCCGGTGCCAATCGCCTGGGACGATCTTGAATTTGACAAGGGCTTTGAGGCCGATCTGATTGTGAACGGAATGGTCGTTGTTGAACTGAAATCGGTGGAAACGATCCATCCAGTTCACAAGAAACAAGTGCTCACTTACGTCAGACTTTCCGATCGACGACTGGGACTGCTGATCAATTTCGGGGAGAAGTTTATCAAGGACGGCATCTCACGGGTGGTCAACGGACTTCTCGATTGAATTGATGCAATCGTTCTATGATTTGATCGCTATTAGCTCTCGGTTCTGCCCTTTGCGGCTTGGCGTCTTTGCGTGAGGCACGCAGTTTTCCCGTCCAGAGCGCTCACGCAAAGCCGCCAAGCCGCCAAGAAGAAAATGAAGAAATAGGACCGGAAGGCATGGGGCCCAGCGCGCTGACAGTTTCCTCGACGATGGGACCGGGTTCTGCCCTTTGCGGCTTGGCGTCTTTGCGTGAGACCTGCAGTTTTCCCGTCCTGAGTGTTCACGCAAAGCCGCAAAGTCGCCAAGAAGAAGATGAAGCAATAGGACCGGAAGGCGTGGGGCCCAGCGCGCTGGCAGTTTCCTCGACGATTGGCGCCCGGTTCTGCCCTTTGCGGCTTGGCGTCTTTGCGTGAGACCTGCAGTTTTCCCGTCCAGAGAGCTCACGCAAAGCCGCCAAGCCGCCAAGAAGAAAATGAAGAAATAGGACCGGAAGGCGTGGGGCCCAGCGCGCTGACAGTTTCCTCGACGATTGGCGCCGGGTTCTGACCTTTGCGGCTTGGCGTCTTTGCGTGAGACCTGCAGTTTTCCCGTCCTGAGTGTTCACGCAAAGCCGCAAAGTCGCCAAGAAGAAGACGAAGAAATAGGACCGGAAGGCGTGGGGCCCAGCACGCTGACAGTTTCCTCCACGATTGGCGCCGGGTTCTGCCCTTTGCGGCTTGGCGTCTTTGCGTGAGACCTGCAGCATCTCCGTCCAGAGTGCTCACGCAAAGCCGCCAAGCCGCCAAGAAGAAAATGAAGAAATAGGACCGGAAGGAGTGGGGGCGACACGCTGCCAGTTTCATCCACGATTGGTCCGGGTGCTGCCCTTTGCGGCTTGGCGTCTTTGCGTGAGACCTGCAGTTTCCCGTCGAGAGTGTTCACGCAAAGGCGCAAGGCGAAGAGAGGGGATAGAACGCGGGGTGAATCGTTGCGTCCGGCGCTCCATGCGGTTAAAAATCGTCTGGCCGGCTTCGGTTGCCAGTGACATCAACTTGGCCGAACGGTGTAGCATATCCCGCATTGATGGGGGCAATGGAATCGCAAGCTGGAAGTTTACGCCACGAACCGCTTCGAGGAATATTATTTTGTTGTTGATTCGGGATCATGCCGTCGGACTGTTTATTGCCGCGATGATGTTCTTCAGTTTGCATGCGGCTGCGCAAGTGCCGGGTTATCCGGAGGGTGTCCGTGAAGTTCACTATCGATCCGACGGTGACGGTTCGATGCAACCGACGTTGATCTGGTTTCCAAAATCGGACGAACCGGTGCCGCTGCTCGTGGCGTTGCACACGTGGTCGAGCGACTATCGTCAAACCGGCGGTGAGGTTCAGTACGCGGAGTGGTGTCGGCAAGCAGGCTGGGCCTTCATTCACCCCAATTTTCGCGGAATCAACAAGACGCCCGAAGCGATGGGGTCGGATCTGGTCGTTGCCGATATCCGCAGCGCCGTCGACTTTGCCAAGTCCGAAACGTCCATCGACGGGAATCGAATCTACTGCATCGGTGTTTCCGGTGGCGGGCACGCATCGATGTTGATGGCGGCACGTGAGCCGGAATTGTGGGCCGGGGTGTCGGCCTGGTGTGGCATCTCGGACATTGCCGCATGGCATCACCAGTGCAAGGGAACGTCATTCGATCGCTATGCCACCATGATCGAGTCGGTACTGGGGGGCGCGCCGGATGCCTCGACGGAACTTCGCGACGCCGCCTGGCATCGTTCCCCGCTGAACTGGATCGCCCAGGCGGATCGGCTTCCTCCGTTGGATCTCAATCATGGCATCAACGACGGGCGGGCGGGCAGCGTCCCGTTCACGCACTCGATGCTGGCGTTTAATGCCGCCGTTGGGGCGTCAACGGCGTTGAACGTCGATGCGATCGACAAGCTGTACCAAACGCGCAGGGTGCCGGAGGAGTTGCAGCAGATCAACGCAGCGAGGCCGGATTCGTTGTATGGCAACCATGTCCCGATTTTTCGCCGAACCGTAGGGACGAGCCGACTGACCCTTTTCGACGGTGGTCACGAAATCGTTCACGAAGCGGCACTCAACTGGCTGGCCGCCCAAGCGAAGGGGCGGCCGGTGAACTGGAAACCGAATCGATTGATTCCGTTCACCGTTCAACCCGATGACGAGCAAAGCGGAAAGTAAATAATGCGCCCCTGGATCCTCTCGGAAATCAACTACGGCTTTGTCAAAGACTGTGATTATCAAGTCGCCGTGCTACCGACCGGGGCGACCGAGCCCCATAATCTTCACTTGCCTTACGGGACCGATACGTTCCAAGCCGAAGCGATCGGCAGTCGCGCCTGCGAAGCGGCCTGGGATCGCGGCGCTCGCGTGGTGATGTTGCCGCCGATTCCATACGGCACCGAAACGAATCAGGTAAAGTTTCCTCTGTCGATGAATCTGAACCCGAGCACGTTGGGCATCATCATCCGAGATCTCGCCGAGTCGCTGACCCATTGTGGCATTCGGAAACTCTTGATTCTGAACAGCCATGGAGGAAACGACTTCAAGCCGCTGCTACGGGAGATGCACAACCAGACTCCGTGCCGATTGTTTTTGTGCGATTGGTTTCGAGGGATCTCGGCCGATGTGCAGCGAGAGATTTTCGAAGATGCGGGAGACCACGCCGGTGAAATGGAAACCTCACTCGGGCTGGCGTATTTTTCGGAGTTTGTCGATGTTGATGCGGAAGGCAAGATCACTGCCGACGATGGGGCGGTAAACAAAACACGATTTGACGCCGTCAATCAGGGCTGGGTTTCCATCACGCGTCCCTGGCACTTGCTGACACGCCAATCGGGATCCGGAAATCCACACCCCGCCACGGCCGAAAAAGGACGCCAGCTGATGGATGTGCTTGTGGAGCGATTGTCGACGTTTCTCGTTGAACTTGCCGAGAGTGACGTGGACGAGCAATTTCCTTTTTGACAACTGCTTGTTCTCACCATGCCGAAACTTGATGAACGCCTGAAAGCGGTCGCGGTGCAGATTCGCAGTCGCGTGCATGCCGACATCGGCTCCGACCACGGGCATCTACTCAAAGCGTTGTTGACGTCGGGACGGATCGAACGTGGGATCGCAATCGAAGTGAATCAACGCCCCTTCGAAAACTCGCGGTCGACGCTGAGTGGACTGGCCGCCGACGTCAGGCTCGCCGATGGGTTGGAAGGGCTGTCGCCGGGCGAAGCGGACAGTTTGAGCATCTGCGGAATGGGCGGGGAATTGATGACTCGAATTCTGGAGACCCATCCCGGCCGTGTTCCCGCGGACGTGGTGCTGCAACCCCATCGGCGCCCCGATGCCGTCCGACGCTGGGCCTTACAAAGCGGGTTTCATCTGGTCGAAGAGCAACTTGTCGTTGGGCGTCAGCGGTACGTGGTGATGCGGTTCCGGCTGGATCGGTCAACCGCCGAGTCGGCCAACGATCCGGCCTACGACGCGGTGGATCGCGAAGCGGCGTTGCTGTTCGGGCCGCTGCTGATCAAACGCTGGGAAACCCGATTTCGAGACATTCTGGTTGAGGAATACCAATACTTGATGCGTTTGGATCAACGGACGGACGATTCTGCGCAGCGACTCAGCGCGCTCTCAAAGCTGCTGGACCGCAACGGTCTTCCCTGATGGCGACAGCGTGGCCCCCGGGTGGACCATTTTCCGGCAAAGGTCGAGTCATGCCGGTTGCAACGATTGAATCGATTTGCGCTGCAATACTCGATCTATCGCCCGAGACGGTCGATCCATTGATCACGGCTCGATCGACTGCTGATCGTTGACACCGCACTGGAGCAACCGATGACGCAACCACAACGACAGCCAAAGACATCACAATGGATGAATTTACTGGTCGTGATGATGGTGTCGGCTGGTTGCAAGTCCCCCCTGCCTTGCTGTGATCCAACCTTGGTTTCGCGTGAGATGTCGTGGCGGGCGGGTGCCGGAGTTGAAACGCTGCCGCCCGGACAGGAGCACATTCCCGAAAGTGTCGATCTGCAAGACGGCCTCAGTGAAGATGAAGCGGTCGCGACAGCTTTGACGAACAATTCTGCCTTTCAAGCAACGCTCACGCAGTTGGGAATGGCCCACGGCGATGCGGTCGGGGCGAATTTAATCGCCAACCCGCAACTGTTGATCTACTTTCCGACCGGGGCAAAGGAAGGCCAATACACGCTGTTTGCGCCGATCGAATCGTATCTGCTGCGTCCGGCACGAGTGAAGGTAGCCAACCGCGAGTACCGACGGATCGGTGACCAACTGGTTCAAAATGGTTTGGATCTGGCACGCGATGTTCGCGTCGCCTATGTCGATTTTGCTCTGGCGCATCAGCAGGCTGAGCTGGCGGGCGAAGCGTTGGAGCTTCGCCAGGGTATTGAGCAGCTGACCGAAAAGCGACTTGAGAACGGCGAGATCAGTGAGTTGGAAACGATCGCCGCCCGTGTGGACCGACTCAACGCCAAGGCATCGACCGGGGTCCAGCGGCAGAACGTCTCCATCGCCGAAGCCGCGCTCACACGTTTGATCGGTGTGAATGATCCGCCGGCACCGTTGATTCCGTTGCCGCTCGATGCCCCCTCGATCGTCTCCGTGGACGAGGCGGAGCTGATCGGGCAGGCCTTGGCGTGTCGCCCCGACTACCAAGCCGCGCGCTGGTCCGTCGCTGCCGCTAGCCAGCGCAGCCGTCTTTCGCGCTGGCTGTTTCTCCGTTTCGACGGTGTACTGGATGTCCGAGACGGTCCGGGATACACGGGAACCGGAGCTGGATTGAGGGCTGACCTTCCGATCTTCAATCGAAATCAAGGCGGGATCATCCGAGCCGATTGGGAAGTCCATGCCGCGTTGCACACCCGTGACGCGATTCGAGACCAGATTATCGCCGACGTCCGCATTGCGAGGCGGCAATGGAATCAGGCTCAGCAGAACCTGCGGATTCTAGAAAACGAGGTTCAGCCGGCCTTGGTCGATGCGTTGGAGATCGCTCAAAAAGGATTCGCCGACGGCGGCACCGACTATCTGCTGGTGCTTCAGACCACCACACAGTACCTGGACGCCAAAGCGAGGATTCTGGATCAGAAAGCAGCCTCCGCTCGCGCGTTGGCAGAACTGGAACGAAGCGTCGGCTGCCATCTTTCCGCCGGTGTCGTCGACGTTGACCGACTGACATCGAACACGCAGATCGACGGACTGGGGGAGGAACCGATCTCCCCCGTCCCACCGATCAACCGACCGGAATCTGCCGGCGATCTCAGCCCACTCGGGTTTGCGTCGCTGTTGAGAGACGAGAATCTGTTGGAATCTGACAACGGAGCGTCTCGGCGGCGCGACCGCGACTAGAATGTCCGACACAGCGCTTCGTAAACATCTCCAGTGATGAGCTTCCAGGCTCGTCGAGTCCTACATGACAGGCTGGAAGCCGATTCCACATGACCCAACCGAGACGCCTTGGTGACACCGTTCGATTTGCCGCCGGCGGTGTGATGATCGTTTCGTTGATGGGTTTGGGATGCACCAAGACGTCTGAAAAGTCCAAAGCGGAATCGATCCAACCGGCCAAGGTAGAGAAACTTCCCGTCGAGACGGACTTGTCACGAATCACGTTGACCGAAGACGCCGAGCGTCGCCTGGGAATCACGACGGCCTCTGTCGTCGAGCGAGCCGTGTCGCGTCGTCGTACCTTCGGCGGACAAGCAACCGTCCCCGCCGGCAAATCGATCCTTGTCTCGACACCGATCGCCGGTGTCGTTGCCCAAACCGATGCGTCGGGGATTCCCACGCCGGGGACCGACGTGAAAGCCGGCCAGGCATTGCTCTCGTTGATGCCCCTGCTGTCGGTCGAGCGTGATGTGCCGACGCCGGCCGAACAGGTTCAATTGGCCGGGACACGCGCCAACTTGATGGCCGCGCAAACGGTTGCCGCCGGTGACGTTGAACGCGGCATGGCCGAGGTCGAAGCTGCCAAAATCGCATTGGATCGCGCCAAGCAGTTGTTTGCCGATCGAGCCGGCGCGCGGCGCGGTGTCGATGATGCGGAGGCCACATTAAACATCGCTCAATCGACGCTGGACGCGGCCAAAGAAAGGAACGCTCAGCTCACAAAACTTCTCGGCATGCTGGACGTTCCGTCGTCCGAAGAGGAACCGACACCGCTTTCGATCACCACACCGATCGGTGGACTGGTCAACCAGATGAACGTCAGCGTGGGGCAAACGGTGGCCGCCGGCGCGACACTGTTTGAAGTCGTGAATTTCGACACGCTCTGGATTCGGGTTCCCGTGTTTGTTGATCTTCTTTCCGCGGTTCAGACCAGCGAACCGGCGCGGCTGGTTTCTCTTTCGGGAGATGACCTGTCGGCGGTGCCGGCGATTCCGGTCGCGGCGCCTCCCACAGCCGACGCGACGTCGTCGTCCGCCGATCTGTATTACCAGGTCGACAATCGCGAGCTGGGCTTGCGGCCCGGACAACGCATCGGCGTGGAAGTTCCGATGTCTGCGAGCGAGCAATCCTTGATCGTGCCGGTGGGTTCGATCCTGTATGACATCTACGGCAACACCTGGGTGTACGCTCGAACCGGCGATCGACAATACGAGCGACGTCGGGTCGCACTCCGATTCGTCGATGGCGAAGACGCGGTGCTGCGGTCCGGGCCAGCGATCGGAACGCCCGTCGTCGTCGATGGCGCCGCAGAACTCTTCGGCACGGAGTTCGGAGCCGGGAAGTGATTCCGGATCGATCATGAACTGGCTGATTCAAACGTCGTTGCAATTCCGCTTGCTGGTTTTGGTGCTGGCCGTGGCGCTGATCGTCGTCGGCGTTCGCACGTCCGACTCGGTTCCGCTGGATGTGTTTCCCGAATTCGCACCGCCGTTGGTTGAAATCCAAACCGAAGCTCCGGGGATTTCCACCGAAGATGTGGAAAGTCTGATTACGGTCCCGATCGAGAACTCGGTCAATGGGATTCCGTTTGTGCAAACGGTGCGTTCAAAATCCGTGCTGGGTCTGTCGAGTGTGCGGCTGATTTTCGAGCCGGGCACCAACCTGTTGACCGCGCGGCAATTGGTCCAAGAGCGACTGGCATTGGTCTCCAATCAGTTGCCGATGACGGCCCGACCGCCGGTGATTTTGCCGCCGCTGTCGTCGCTCAGCCGGTGTTTAAAGATCGGTTTGTGGTCGGACACGCAGTCGCAAATGGACATGACGGTGTTGACCAAGTGGACGATCCGTCCGCGTTTGATGTCGATCGCCGGCGTCGCCAACATCGCCGTCTGGGGCGAGAAAGAGCCGCAACTGCAGGTCGTTGTCGATCCCGATCGTTTGCGTGCCAGCGGCGTCACGCTGGACACCGTGATTCAAACCGTTCGCGATGCGACGGCCGTTGGAGCGGGCGGATTTCTTGATACAGCCAACCAGCGGCTTGCGCTGAGACATGTGCCGGCGGTCTACACGCCCGATCAGCTGGGCGAAATCGTCCTCAACACGGGAACGTCGCCCGCCACGCCCCTGCCGGTGGCGGCGACAACCGGGACGCCGATCAGTCGCCGCTCGACCGCTCCGTTGCGAATCAGGGATGTCGCCGAGGTGACCTATGATTACGAGCCACCGATCGGAGACGCGATCATCAACAGCCGACCGGGGTTGTTGTTGATCGTCGAGAAACAACCCTGGGCAAACACATTGGACGTGACCCGAAACGTCGAGCGTGCGATGGAGGAGCTGAAGCCGGCAATGGGAGCGGTCGAATATGACACGACCGTCTTTCGTCCGGCGACCTTCATCGAACGGGCAATCAACAATCTCGGCAAGTCGATGTTGCTGGGTTGTGTGTTGGTCATGATCGTGTTGCTGTTGTTTTTGTTCGATTGGCGGTGCGCCTTGATCAGCGCCACCGCGATTCCACTTTCGTTGTTAGCCGCCGTGTTGGTGCTGTACTATCGCGGCGGGACGATCAACACGATGGTGCTGGCCGGACTGGTGATCGCACTCGGTGAAGTCGTCGACGATGCGATCATCGATGTCGAGAACATCATCCGGCGGTTGCGTCTGAACAACAAACTCGAACGGCCCCACAGCGCCTTCCGAGTCGTTTTAGAGGCCTCTTTGGAGGTTCGCAGTGCGGTGGTCTACGCAACCGTGATCGTGATCTTGGCGTTTCTACCGGTCTTTTTCCTGACGGGATTGGCGGGAGCGTTCTTTCGTCCCTTGGCCGCCGCCTACATCCTGGCGATTCTCGCTTCGTTGTTCGTCGCACTGACCGTCACGCCGGCGATGTCGTTGGTTTTGCTACCCAAATCGTCTACGAAGCGATCGATCGACGGGCCGCTGGTTCGGTCGTTGAAGCGAGCGTATCGAACGATCCTCGGCACAACGATTCGATTTAAATGGGGGACATTGCTGTTGACGACCGTGGCCTTCGTGGCGTTGTTGTCGACGATTCCGCGTTTGGGTGAGCAGCTGATGCCCAAATTCCGCGAGACGGACTTTCTGATGCACTGGGTTGAAAAGCCGGGCATCGGGATCGACGCGATGGATCGCATCACGTTACGCGCCAGCGAGGAGCTGATGGCGGTCGATGGGGTTCGCAATTTCGGTTCCCATATCGGTCGAGCGACGGTTGCCGACGAAGTGGTCGGTCCGAACTTCACGGAGCTTTGGATCAGCATCGACGACGATCAAGACTATGACAGCACCGTCGCGGAGGTGCAGACGATCGTCGACGGATACCCGGGTCTGTATCGCGATTTGTTGACGTACCTGACCGAACGCATCAAAGAAGTGCTGACCGGCACGAGTGCCTCGATCGTCGTCCGTGTCTATGGCCCCGACATGGATCAACTTCGCAACACCGCTGCGGAGATTGAATCGGTCATCAAACCGATCGAAGGTGTGACGACGTTGAAAGTCGAACCGCAAGTCCTTGTACCGCAAATCGCCATCGACTTGCGCGTCGACGCCGCAGCGGAGTTCGGCCTGACGCCCGGGCGGTTGATGCAAAGCGTCACCACGCTGGTCAATGGCATGCGGGTCGGTGAAATGTATCGAGATCAGGCCATCTTTCCCGTCATGGTTCGCGGTGCGAAGCCATTGCGGACCGATTTGGCGACCCTGGGTGAGCTGATGATCGATACTCCCTCGGGCGCCCAGGTGCCGCTGGCAAGTGTTGCCACGGTGACGATTGTCCCGGCGCCCAACGCGATCAATCGCGAAAACGCGTCACGTCGACTCGATGTCACGTGCAACGTGGAAGGCCGCGACCTGGGATCGGTCGCGAAGGCGATCGAGTCGGCGGTGCTCGATCAAGTCGAGTTCAAGTCGGGCTATCATCCCGAGTTTTTAGGCGAATATGCCGAAGCCAAGGCGTCGCGCGAACGCCTGCTGCTGCTTTCCTTGGGATCGATCTTTGCCATTACCGTCATCTTGTACATCGATTTTGGCAACTGGCGCACCGTGTCACTGATCCTGTTTTCGCTTCCGGTTGCGATCGCAGCGGGGTTGTTGGGCGTGTTCGCCGGAGGCGGCATCATCTCCCTCGGTTCCTTGGTCGGCTTTGTGACGGTGCTTGGGATTGCCGCCCGCAACGCCATCATGCTGATCAGCCATTACCGCCACCTGGCCGCTGAAGTTCCCGATCTAAGCCCAGGGCAGTTGGTGCTGCGTGGGGCCGAAGAACGGCTGGCACCGATTCTGATGACCGCACTGACGACGGGACTGGCCTTGGTGCCATTGGTTCTGGCCGGCGAGCTTCCGGGGCAAGAAATCGAATACCCCATGGCCCTGGTGATCTTGACCGGGCTGGTCGGCGCGACGACGGTCAATTTGCTGGTCTTGCCGGTGCTTTACGGATTGATTGTGTTGCCACGACAGCCAGGGACAGACGACAAGTAAGTCGGCATTGCTTAAAAACTAATGGCTTCGTAGAATGCGTTTTTATCAGTCAACCTCGGTCACGGATGTCGCCGATGAAGCCAATCAGTCCAGCGGATGTGAGCCTGCGATTCTCTAGGCCCGTCGGGTGGTCGCGTGGACTGACCGTACTCGAATTGCTCGTGACGCTGGCGGTGATTGGCATTCTCGCGGGACTGGTGCTGCCGGCGGTGGGTAGCGTTCGAGAATCCGCGCGGCGCGTTCAGTGCGTCGACCACCTGCGCGAAACCGGGCTGGCGCTGCACAGTCACCACCACTCCCAACGCAGCCTCCCCGCCGGTTGGACCTTCGATCCACAATCGGAATCGGCGTACGGTTGGGCCGTTCCGATTCTTCCGTTTTTGGGCCAGCCGGCGCTTGCCGACCGGATTGAAATCGAACGTTCGGTCGCCAATGAACGTCATGGAGCTGTTCGTCACACCTCGCTGGAGGTCCTGCTCTGTCCGTCCGATATTGCCGAACCGGTGTTCACGTTGTTTGCCGAGGAGGAGGATTCTGAAGGATTGCATTCGCGCGACGATGGCGACTCGGGTGTGGTGCCCGCTGAATTGATCGAGTTACCGACGGCCAACTACGTCGGTGTATTCGGAACATTGGAACCGGACGATGAAATACCGGCGCCGGTCGGCGATGGGACCTTTTTGGAGAATCGGCACACCCGATTTCGTGACTTCACGCGAGGGCTAAGCGTCACCCTTGTGGTCGGCGAACGGACCATGGCTCAAGTGCCGTCGACTTGGTTCGGTGTGGACTTGGCGGGAGAAGACGCGGCGGCGCGGTTAGTCGGTTCAACGCTCGAAGGGATCAACAGTCCCTTGGCCGATGAATGTGATTTTTCAAGTCGTCATCCTGGCGGAGCGAATTTTTTGTGGGGTGACGGGCACGTCAGCTTTGTCACCGAACAGATCGACCTGCGTCTGTACCACGAGTCGGCAAAGTTGCGTCGATGATTGATTGCCCCAGTTTCCCATCCCACCATCCATTCGAATCAGGAATGAATTCATTGTCCCGAACGCAGATCACCAAGTGCGAGGCGGAGGTCATGGACGTCGTCTGGGAGCGCGAACGCGTGACCGTCAGCGACGTCGTCGATGCCATCGATCGCGACTTGGCCTACACGACCGTCATGACGACCTTGCGCATTCTGGAAGAAAAGGGGATTGTCCGTCGCGGTGAAAAAGTGGGTCGCGCCTACACCTATTCTGCGGCCGTGACGCGTGAAGAAGTGCGGCATGGAATGATTCACGAATTGACCGATCGCTTGTTCGGCGGATCCGTTCAATCCTTGGTGCTCAGCTTGCTCAATAGTGACTCGGTTTCCCCGGAAGACATCGCGGCGGTCAAAAAGGCAGCCGCCAAAGCGGAACGCGACCGATGAATGCATCTCAGCTATTCGAAACCGCCGCCAGCCTGCCCCTGCAGGTCCTGGTTGTCGTGCTCAGCATCGTCGTCCTCAGTCGTTTTGTCGACCACGCGGCAACGAATTGTCGGCTATGGACGATCGGATTTGTTGCGATCCTGGGACTGATCGCGGCCGCGTTCTTGCTCCCCCATCTCCGCCTGTTCAACGACGTCAGTCGACTGAGCGAGTCTGCGGCGCGAACCATGTTTGTATTGCAAATTTGGATCATCAAAGCCTTGGTTGTCGTTTGGGCCATTGGATTGACTGTGGTCCTAATCCGGCGTCTCGGTCGCATGATCGTCTTGTCTCAATTCTTCTCCCAGCGATGTCGCGTGATGACGGACGAGGAGATCGCGACGCTACCGCTGGGTGAACAGGACGAATTGCCCAAGCATCTGCGCTGGCTCGTCTCGTTTGAAAAACACGGTCCGTTTTGTTGGCAGTTGCAGCGTCCGACGATCGTATTGCCAAGTTGTCTGTTGCGGGAAGAGGAAGAGGAAGAGGTGTTGCGGCATGTGCTGCTTCACGAATTGGAACACTTGAGGACCAACCATCCGCTTCAGCATTTCTTGCAAGGGACCTGCAACGCGCTGCTCTGGTTTCATCCGGCGATCTGGTGGGCCGCCCGCAACGCCGAGTTGACGCGCGAGTTTCATTGCGATGAAGTCGCCGCGAACGCGGGGAAGACGATCGCAAGCTACTTGAAAACACTGGCCAAGGTTGCCGAGCAGAGTGCCACCGCTCCCACGTGCACGCTCGCGTTTGGTCGCCGCAAAAGCGCCATCGTTCGACGTACCGAACGTTTGGTTTTGCAGGTCGAAACGGTACATGGCCCAGATTCCTCTCATGCTCGCGGTCGAGCATCGCTGGCCATCGGATGCCTCGTTCTTGTCGTGCTGGTCGTGTCGCAACTGTGGTTGCCGGTCAATGTGCTGGCCTCCTCGCGAACACCAGTCTCACCCTGGCCGACCTGGACCGCCAACCTGCTCCATGAGTTTGGCGTTTCGGTGCGTGACTACGAACGATTCGACGCCCGGCACGACCTGAATGATCTGCTGAGCGACCACGAGGACTGATCGTGCCGTCCTAAAGCCATTTGACAATCGACATCCGCTTGAGACGAAATACTAAGGAGATAGTTATTGGGTTCGCCGTGTTTCTACCCATCCACGTCAGCGTCGAGAGACCTCCATGAACAAGATCGCAAAACGAACCGTCGTCGTCGTCGCTCTGGCGCTGCTGGTCTACGGCGGCTATCGAGTCGCCGCACACAATCAATGGCTCATTGTCACGCTCGGTGAACGAGCGTTCGAGATCGGCGCGTCACCAGAAGTGATCGATCCGGACTCGGAGTTTAGCCTGCTGGTCGTCGGGGACACCGGCTACGACTCTCCGCAGCGAGCCGAGGTCGTGGCCGCAATGCGGCGTCATACCAGCGAGACTGTCCCCGATGCCGCCGTGCTGTTGGGCGACAACTTCTACGAACGCGGTGTCGACTCGGTCGACGACCCACGATTCCAAACGGATTTCGAAAACCTGTTTGACGAACATTCGTTTCCCTTTCCGTTTTACGTCTGTCTCGGAAACCACGACTACGGCGGCGATGTTAGTGCTCAGGTTCGTTACACGGAGATTAGCGACCGTTGGATGATGCCGGCCAATCACTATGCGGTGCGTCACCGGATTGGTGATGACGCGATCGACCTCTTTGTGATCGACACCTATTTGATCGCGAATCGTGACCGGCGAGCCAACGAGGAATTGGTCTGGTTGGATCAACAACTCAGTCAAAGCGACGCAAGGTTCAAAATCGTCATCGGACATCACCCGGCGATTTCGGGTGGGAAACACGGCGCCTCTCCCGCGATCGCTGAATCATTGCCGGGATTGCTGCGAGACCACGCCGTCGATCTGTATTTGTCAGGGCATGATCACGACTTGCAACTCAATGAGAGTGGTCAAGGATGGTGCCAGATCGTCAGCGGCAGCGGAAGCAAGCTGCGTAGCACGTCTTGGACCGAGCAGACCGCCTTCGCCAAGGCCGCGCCCGGGTTCTGTTGGCTCTTGATCCGTGACGGCGAACTCTGGGTCACGTTTTACTCCTGCGAAAACCGGCTGTTTACATATCACTTGGATAAACGTCCCGCCAAGGACGTGGCGACCATGCAAGGACGGACGCTCTAGCGATTGAACTTGTGTCACGCGATCGGCGACTTTATAACTTTAAATACTAAAGAACTAGTAACAGAGGAGTGCAAGGATGCATCAGTTTTCCCAGCCGACAGTCCAACCCCGCCACGTACCGACGATCCCTTCGACTCCCCAGCGGTCACCCAGTCTCTCGCTGGTCTTACCTGCCTGGAATGAAGCCGAGGTGATTCGCCAAGCGCTTGCCGAGGCCGAATCGGCACTGGGTGGATTGACCGACCGCTACGAAATCATTGTCGTCGACGATGGCAGCAGCGACGAAACAGCGGCGCTGGTCCAGCAGGCGGCGGATGGGAACCCCGCGATTCGGCTGATCCGGCACAACGGCAACTTGGGCTACGGCGCCGCCCTGCGCGATGGCTTCGCAGCGGCAACGTGTGACCTGGTGGCGTTTACCGATGCGGACTGCCAATTCGATTTGACCGAATTGGACCGACTGCTGTTTTTGTCCCGGCGGTACAGCATCGTGTGCGGTTATCGGATTGATCGCAAAGATAGTCGATTGCGATGTTTCTACTCTCGCGTCTACAACGTCATCGTTCGATGTTTGCTCGGCACGGAAGTGCGTGATGTGGATTGTGCGCTCAAATTGTTTCGCCGTGACGTGGTGCAGGGGCTAACAATTTCCACCAGCGGGTTCCTGGTCAACTCAGAGTTGTTGACCGAAGCGAAACGACAAAATCACTCCGTGGTCGAAGTGGGTGTGTCCCATCGACCGCGGGCGGCGGGCAGCAGCACGGTTTCGGTGTTTGAGATACCGACGGTGCTGACGGGGTTGATTCGCTATTGGTGGAACACCGTTCAGTTTCCTGGTGCGGCGACAAAGGGCGTGGTTTCAGATCCGTTTTCAATCGTTCACGCTCTGTTGCTAGTGATCGCCGCACTTTTCCTGTTCACGAATCTCGGCTATCCGTTGATCGATCGTGATGAAACGCGGTACGCGGAAATCCCGCGTGAGATGCTTGTCAGCGGGAATTGGGTACTGCCACAGCTCAATTTCCAGCCGTACTATGACAAGCCGCCGCTGCTGTATTGGCTGTGCGCGATCAGCTATCGAGCGTTCGGGATCAGTGAATGGTCGGCGCGATTGGTTCCGGCGCTGGCGGCTTTCGGGACCTTGCTGGCGACCATGTGGTTTGGCAATCGCAACGTTGGCAGTCGAATCGGTCTGTTTGCCGGCGGCGTCTTGATGTTGTCCGTTGGATTCGTTTTCACCAGCCGATATCTATTGATCGACGGGGTGTTGACTCTGTTGACGACGCTCTCGTTATTCAGCGTCTATGAAGCAATCAAACCTGCGGCCGCCAAGCGGGCGTTGCATCTGGGCTGGTGGTTAGCGGCGGGGGTGTTTTGTGGCTTGGCGTTTCTGACCAAGGGGCCGCTTGTGCTGGTCCTCTTGATTCCTCCGTTGATCGCTTTCAGCTGGCTCACCGAATCGTATTTCGCGCCGACCCTTCGGCATTACCTGATGCTGCTGGCCGTGGTTGCTGGGATTGCCGCACCCTGGTTGGTGGCCGTCACGATGCAGGACCCGTCCTTCCTGGTCGAGTTCTTTTACCGCCACAATGTGGCGAGGTTCGCCGGAGAGTTTCATGCTCGACCGATTTGGTTTTTTATCCCGGTGCTGTTGCTGGCGGGCCACCCGTGGACGTTTTTGACGATTCCCTATGTCGGGTTTCTGGCGTCGCGAACGCGGTCAGCGTCTCAGGACCGTCCCCCGGTGCTGGGATTTCTGATGTTGTGGAGCGGATGGTGTTTCGTGTTTTTTTCGATTGCCAAGTGCAAGTTACCGACTTACCTGTTGCCGGCCGCACCCGCCTTGTCGTTGATGATCGGTCACTATCTTGTTTATGCCACCAAGCGATCGGCGACCCATCGGCGAGAGTGGTTCGCGCGTTTTTGGTCGGCACGAACCGCAACGGCTGCGACCTGTTTTGCCGGCGTCGGGTTTTCGGCATTCATCGCTTTGACCGGATCGAGCGTTTCGGTTGCGAATTACGTCTGGATTTTGATCTGGGCGTCGCTGCTGGTGGGAAGTTTGCTGATGATTGCCGATCGACATCAGGGCAAGTATGCGTGGGGTTCCTCTTCGGCTCTAGCGTTTTTGTTGGCGGTGATGGTGATGCATCAGATCGTTCCGGCGTACAGCCGCCGGCAAACGATTTTCGCCCCCGCGTCTCCGTTGCGGGCGAAGATCCCTTTGGAAGCGAACTCAGCCATTGCCACCCTTTCCCACGAGTTTTCCGAGGTCCCGTTTTATCTTCAACGCAGCGACGTTCGGCACTTTGATGACCGCCACGCATCGGGGCTCAGCGAATTCATCGCCGAGAACGATCACGCATTGATCATCATGGAGAAACAGGTGCTGATCGGCCAACTGAGGGATCAATTGCCCCGCGGCACGCGGATTCAGCTGATCGATGAGCGAGGCCCCGCGCGGCTCGTGCAGGTTACGGCGGCGTCACCTCGGCTGGCACACAACTTGCACCCTGTCAAATGACCATCGCCCAAAACAGTCGATGAAGTGCACCGTTGGGCCAGAGTCAGTGCGGAATTCCAGTCCAGAGAAAGCTGTGAGGTCAATGGAAACGGCGTGTTCTATGGCCGAACGAGGTGAAAGGGATCATGAAAAAGACCATCGAAATGAAAACCGACGCGCACCTACAGCGTGACGTTTTAGACGAATTGGAGTGGGAGCCGAGTGTCGATGCCGCACAGATTGGTGTGACGGCAAAGGGCGGAGTGGTGACTCTGGCCGGTCACGTCCCGGTGTATTCGGTAAAACACAAAGCCGAGGAAGTGGCAAAACGTGTGCATGGTGTGCGTGCGGTCGCCAATGAAATCGAGGTTCGACCGTCGGATGCAAACGTGTTGGACGACGAGGAGATTGCCGCTGCCGCTGTCCATGCCCTGCAGTGGGACTCGGAAGTGCCGGATCGGAACATTCAAATCGCTGTCGAAGATGGCTGGATCAAAGCAGAAGGAACGGTCGAGCACCGCTACCAAAAAGACGCCGTTGACCGTGCGCTTCGCCATCTCCGTGGCGCTCAAGGAATTCATAATGAGATTGGCGTGGTTTCGCCCCAAACGATCAGTGCGATCAAGAGTGCGATCGAATCGGCGTTCAAACGCAGCTCGCTGTTGAATTCCAAAACGTTGGCGGTGGAGGTCGAAGATTCGAAAGTGACCATCACCGGTGATGTCCACTCCCTGAACGAACTCACCGAAGTCGAACGGACGGCTTGGTCGACCGGTGGCGTCCGAGAGGTAGACAACTGCGTCACGATCACGCCTTGGGGGACGGGCCCCGCAGAGGAATGGGGCTACTGAGAGCAAGACGCGGGGAATCGATGATCAACGGCGCAGTCGGCACGGTAAAGTGTCAGGGTGCCCACGTGGTGGTTGGGACGTGTCTGTCAGGGAGTTAACGCTCCGGTTGCCACGTCCGCAGCGCGTCGGCGATTGCGTCGCGGACATCTCGGATCGGAAACCCCGTCTGAATGAGTTTCGAGTTGTCCAGCACGCAGCTGGAGCGTGGGACTCCGCTGGTCGCGCTCATGAACTCGGCTTCATCACGAAAGTACCGAAAAGGGCGATTGATGTGGCGGTGCGTCTGAAGCAACTGGACGACGTCGGCGGTGGAGACCGCGCCGGTGTTGACGATGTTGTAGACGCCAAACGGGACCCGATGCTGCCAGCAGTGAAGACAGGCGTCGACGAATTCATTCACGTCGGCGAGCGAATTGGTCACGTCCAACAGACGCTCGTAACGCATCATTTTTGACAGGTAATTGCGTTCGCCATCTCGATTGCTGAAGGGAATCCGCAACCGCCACACAAAGACGTTGTCCGCCCCTTGAAGACACTCTTCGCCGAGCGCTTTACTGCCCGAATAAAAACTGCAGGGCGGTGATCGAAAGCAGAAGTTCGGCGGGTCGGTCTCGCGAAATCCCGATCCATCCTGACGCGAGCCGCTGTAAATGCAGCCCGACGAGATGTGTCCCCAGGGAACGTCTCGTCGTTCGCAGGCCTCGCGGACGATGCCCGGAAGAACGGCATTGCCCAACAAACAATCGGCTTTGTGGTGTTCGCAGGCTTCCACGTTGGGTTTGCCCGTGTACCCGGCGGCGTTGATGAGGAACGACGGCTTGGTTTGGTCGATCAGTTCGATCAATCGATCGCGACGGGTGTAGTCGCAGTCCCGCCGTGAAATCAAGCGAAAGTACAGGCCCCGATCAGAGAGCCGCTTGGCAAACGTCGTTGCGACATATCCGCTGCCGCCCAGGAGTAGAATCATGAGTCGGCACTCGAATCCGCGTCAACGCCGACTCCCAATTCGCGATAGAGTGTCAGCATCTTGTCCAGGCACTTCGGCAGCGTGTACGAATCCAAGATCGTCTGCCGCGCCGACGTTCGCAGAGAATCGAACGCGGCCGGGTCATCGAGCGCTTGCAGGACACGCTCCACCCACTGGTCGATCTGGAAAAAGTCCACCAACAATCCGTTCGTTCCGTCTTCGATCAACTCTCTCACCGGAGCGGTATCGCTGCCGATCGCCAGCGCGCCACAGCTCATCGCGTTGAACAACGACCAACTCAACGTGAACGGGACGGTCAGGTAGAGATGAACATCCGATAGGGAAAACACATTGACCAGCTCGGAGGGCCGGACACGTCCGACGAAGTGGATCCGCGAGAGATCGATTGCATGTTTGTTGAGGAACCACTCTTTAAACGTTTTCCCTTCGGTGAATCGGGCATCGCCTCCATAAGCGATCCGGTCTTCGCCGACCACCAGCACGGACACGTCCTGACGTTGCCGACAGACTCGATCTGCGATTTGCATGAAGATGTCGAAGCCACGCATCGATTCCATGCCGCGGCTGACGTAGGTCAAGACGCGATGGTCCGATGGGATGTCGATCCCGGCGACCCGACGGTTGGGCTGTTCGATCGGTTTCCAGAAATCCGTGTCGATCCCGTCAAAGATCGTGCGGATCTTGGGCCGGAACTCCGCCGGCAATTGAGACTGCTGAAATGCGGTGGGTGCATATCCGGCATCGCAGTTTTCCAAGTCCAGCAACAGCAACGCGTTGCGGGTTCGAGCTCGCAACAGTGTGGCGGTGTCACAGGGAGGAAGGTCGACACGGAAGTCGATGTCGCTGTCGTGGGTGCGATAGAAGAACTCAAAATAGTTGAGGATCGGCACATCGTACAACTCGCGCAAGTACAGCGTCGAAACCATTCCGCTGTGTCCGACAATCAAATCGGGTTGGACGTCGGGACGCGATCTCAGGGCGTCGAACAGCGCGGTGGAATGCCAGATCTGGTTTTCGAAGCTGCGACTGCAAAAATTTGTCTCCGCCCGGGCGCCACCGCATGGTTCATACCGCACGCGGCCGATGCCCTCGATTTCACCCTCGTGCCGCGATGCAAACGTGCATTGCCAACCATGATTTTGCACCAAGTGGTTCGCGATTTGGCCGAACTGGGCGGGGAAGTTTTGGTGGACAAATAAAACATGCATGGTGCGGGAAGACGGGGGATTCATTTGCCGCGGTTGCCGGGGGCTACAGCATACCCCGATCCCGTCCGCTTGGCGACCAACCGCGACGAATCTACCGACGCGCGAGGATGCGGTGCAGACTCGTTTGGCGGGCTGTCCACACTCCCAGCAGACCGCCGGTTATCAAATCGACCAGATGGTGCTGGTACGTCAGCCAAGCCGAGACGGCGATGGCGACCGCCCAAATGCAAAACGCAATTCCCCAGACGCGCCGTCGATGCCACATCGTCGCGGCGCACAAGCTTGCGTAAGCCACGTGCAGCGAGGGCGCGCAGTTGTAGGTCAAGTTGATTCGATCGGCCCATCGAAACGGCAATGCCGCCCATCCGACCACTTCGGGTGTCTCAAAAGCCAACTCGGCCGGATAGATCAGAAAACACACGCCGGCGATCAATGTCATCAGAACCATTTGCGCGACAAACTGATTCAGGCGGTCTTTCGTCGGCAACGTCAGCGCAATGAAACCGAACATGAAATAGACCGAGGAATAGACGAGACTCAATTCGGGGACAAACGGAAGCGACAACTCAAACGAGAAATGCACGGGATATCGCGTGGTTCGCAACGACGTGATGAATTCGGCGCCCCCGTAGACGATCGCAAAGAGCAAGCTGAGTCCGAGCAAGGCGAGTCCCAGTCGCCTTCGTTGCCGTGCATCGGGCCAGACCCAGAACGGCTCTCGATCATTCTGTCGCCCTCTCGCTTTGCCGTCCCAGCCTTCTCGGCTCATCGTTTTCCCTCTCGCTTGCTTTCCCCCCGACACCGGCCCCAGACTTCAGACGGCCCAGACGTCGGACGGCCTAGACATCGCTCCGCCGACGACGAACAATAACCTATTCTAAAACGCCCCAGCGCCGCCCGAGACCGCTTCTGCCGATGCTTCGATTTTCCAGCACTGCATTGACGCAATTGCCGACGGACGCATTGGTCGTCGATGTCGACTGCGTCGGCGGCGAGCCGACCGCGGCGCTGCGTCGATGTTCGGCGGCATTCAGCGATGTGGCGGGCGCGTACGAGCGGTCTTTCCGTGCCGGGGACCTTCGACCGGGCGAGCTGCTGGTCCTGCCCCCGACGTCTGACCGGTCTACGACCATTTTCTTGGCACCGTCGCGCATTCATCCCCGAGGCGAACTCCGCCCCGAGGATTTCAAGCGGCTGTCAAAGTCGATCTTGGAGGAGACCTTGCGGCGTGGGTTTCACTCCTTGGCCTTGTTGCCATTTCACGTTGGACGCGGATTGGACGAGATCGAGATTCGTCGCCAATTGCTGTACTCGTTCGCGCGGTCACCGGAGCTGGAACTGATTTGTTTGTCGGAGACTTGCGACAGCGACGCGGTCGGGCGGGTATCGATTTTCACCGACGGTGGTGCCGAAAAGGAAGGTGGCAAGGGCGGCTATGGCGTCGTCTTGCGATTCGGCGACCACCACAAAGAGCTCAGTTGCGGGTTTCAGCAAACGACCGTGGAGCGGATGGAATTGATGGCGGCCGTTGTCGGGCTGGAGGCGCTGAAACGGCGTTGTCGTGTTCGACTTCACAGCGATTCACGTTACGTTGTCGATTCCATCAACACCGGGCTGTTGTTTCGCCACGCTTCCAGGCAATGGAAAGGCAAGAAGTCACGATCGGTGGATCTTTGGGAACGGTTTCTCGATCAATACCTCAAGCACGACGTCGAGGTGATTTGGATCAAGGGTCATTCGGGGATCGAAGACAACGACCGTTGCGATCAATTGGCCGGCGAAGCAAGGCAGGCGATTCCGCTGACTGTCGATGAAGGGTATCAATGCAAACGGGCCAAGCGAAAGGCGAAGCCCGCCGCCCAGGCCGCTCCAGCCCAGGCCGCTCCAGCCCCGGCTGCACCCGCCCCGGCTGCACCCGTCGAGTCGCCGACGCCCGTCGAGTCGCCGACGCCCGTCACCCGCGTGCCGTCTGCCGGCAAGCCGAAAAAAGCGGGCGACCCCTGCCGTGCCTGTGGCCATGCGTTGGAAAAACGGATTCCCAAAAGGCACAAGGCGAACGCGGCCTACCATTTCGCCTGGTATCTGTTTTGCACTAATTGCAAACGGTTTTACCACGTCGAAGAAGCGAAGGTCGATGTAGCCGAAAGCCACAAGACGTCGTGAGTCAATGATCGAAGGAGGCGGCTTCGCGGGTCGTCGACCGTTCCCGTGTACCGTTCCCGTGTGACGGGGCAACGATCAGGCCAACGGATGGTCTCGCTGGGAAAGGGGGAATTGGACCGCGGCGCCACCTTGGCGATGTGACTCGAAGACGCCGCAAATCATCTCGACGGTCAGGGCTGCTTCGGCGGCACTGCACAGCGGTTCGCGGTTTTCCCGGATCGCTTGAACGAGATCCGTCGCGGCGACATCATGATGTTGAACCCGATGGATCAGTTCAGGGTTCGGCTCGGCGACATCGACGCCGCCGCTGGTGATCGGCAGCCAGCGTGATCCCGCATCGCGACGTTTGAACGGGTTGCCTGGGATCAAATACGCCAGCGGATTGCGATCGGCTTGGATCGCGATCGTTCCTTCGCTGCCGATGATCTGCAAACCAAATCCGTGGTTCGCGGTTCCGTCGTTGGCCACCGAATCAAAATAGACCGTCAGTCCTCGGTCGAACAGGAACCTGGCGTGCAGTTCGTTACCGGCCAGCGGCCCCAAGCCCTCTGCACCTTCGCGGACATCCTGTTGGGTTGCCGGGCGTCCGTCCTGCATCAACATGGCCGAGCATGATTGCGGTTTGCCAGCCAGAACGGTGATCATGTTCAGCACGTGTGATCCGAGCACCCACAGATCTTCGCCTCCGCCACGACGGTCGCCCTTGCCTCGGCCACGGATTTCAAGCACACGCCCGATGCGATTCTCTTCGATCAAATCCGCGATCACGTTGATGACCGGATGGTATCGGTTGCGATGCGCGACAGCCACTTTCACGCCGTGCTCGGCGCAGGCCGCCAAGACCTGGTCGGCTTCACGGGGCGTTCGAACAAACGGTTTTTCGACGTAGATGCCTTTCGCACCCGATTCGATCGCCGCCAAGATCATGTCGCGGTGTTGGTCGACATGACGCGGGCAGACGGCAACGATCCATGGCGTCGTCTTGGCAAGCATCTCGCGATAGTCGGCGTAGCCGGCGGCATCACCGAGTCCGAGCTTTTGAAGTTCTTTTCGTCGCCCCGTCGGATTCGCATCGGCGATCGCGACGATCGACGCTCCCGGAATGCGGTTCCAAACGGTGTCCAGGCCATGCCCGTAATCCCCACGGCCGGTGTGCCCGATCACGGCGACCGGAAACGATTTCGATTCTGACTGGCCCCATGCATGCGCCCCGGCAACGAGCCCGGCAGAGATTGCGGCAAACTGACGACGATCCATAACTGTCTCCAAAGGATTAAAACAGCCCAGATTGTAGCCCACGCGTCTCGGCAAGCTGGAAGCTTACCCCACTTTTTAGTAACGCGTTCCGCGATAGGACATCTGCTCGGATTTCTGCGCGGCGCGGCGCGTCACGGCGGGCAGGTCTTCCTTGTGGGACAGGACGATCAGCCGGTCGCCCGCGCCGACGACATCTTCCATTTTCGGATTGCGAACGACCTCACCCTGGGCGCGATTGATGGCGACCACGACGTTTCCGCCGTCACCGGTCAGCTCGATGTCCTTGATCGTGCAACCGACCAACGCCGATTGAGCCCCGATCGGGATTTCCATCATTCCCAATCCGAACGCTTCCAGATCCTGATTCATGCGCGAAAACGCCTTGGCATCGGTGACCAGGGTCTCGACCGTGGGGCAGGCGATCAGCTGGGCGATTTTGGAAGCCCCGATCATCGTCGGCAGGACGACCCGATTCGCTCCGCTGCGGATCAGTTTCCGCTCGGTCGCTTCGGACTCGCCTCGCGCGATGATTTGGATGGTCTCGTTCAACTCGCGGGCCGTCAGCGTGACGAAGACGTTTTCCGCATCTCCCGGCAGAACCGATGCCAGCACGGAGGCACGATCGATCCCAGCTCGGTGCAGGATCTCTTCTTCGGACGCATCGCCGGAGACCACGAGGATTCCGTCACGTTCGGCTTCCGCCAATCGGTCTGAATCCCGGTCGACGACCACCAGATCGATGCCGGCCTGCCGTAACTCGGCGACCAGGCTGCGACCGACGCGTCCGTATCCGCAGATGATGGCGTGACCCTCGGTTTGTTCGATACCACGGCTCATTCGTCTGGCTCCCAAAGCACGCTGGATCTCTCCCTCGGCAATCATTTGCACAAATCCACCGAGGACGTAAATGCCGCTGCTGCACCCGGTGACGACCACCGCCAGGGTAAACAGTTTTAGCCCGGGATCAACGACCGGGCGCACTTCACCATAGCCGACACCAAAGATCGTGATCGCCACCATGTAGACCGAGTCGAGCAGCGACCAACCGGCGATCACATAGCCCGTGACCGCAATCAGACACGTGCCGGCCAGAACGGCCATGCCCAGACGCATCTTGTTGATCGAAGTGGACCCATTCATGAAACGCCGTGCGTGTTCGCGTCAAGGGACGAAGTGGTGCTACCGAGCGTCGTCGGCTCATCCGTCCGCGTCAAGGATTGCTTCGGTCAATGCCTGCCCAGTCCACGTTAAACCGCCCCAGGGGAAATCGCCGCTCCGACCGCTCCTGGCCGGCTCACGCCTCCCTCCCCCGCATCTCGCATTTTCTTGTCGCCCATCCCAGACTCCAGTTTTCTGCCCCCTCTTTTTCTGCCATCGCCCCGCAACATCCTAGGCTTTACTCGACTCGCAACAAGCGATGCCCCAGCGGTGACTTCGACAGCGGTGCATACAGCAAACGCCCGATCTCGCGTGGCAGATCGGTCTCGATGACATCCGCACCACGGCCCAAGATCATTTGATAGTCGCGGCGGAGCGAATCGGGGGCGTCTCGGACGCGTCGGTGAAACACGCGGTCCAGGTTACGCGAGGTCCCGATCATGGTGGACGCGCCTTTCTGGTGGACCGCTTCGTAAAGCGAAGGGTCTGTCGGCGGGACGTGACCGAGAAACGCGATCACGTTTTGCCAAGGAACACCGAGGGCATCGAACGCTTGCACTTTGGCGTGACTGGGAATCATCACCTCCATCATGATGTCGCGGTTCAACCGGTGGCAAGCGACGACATCCTTGAAACTTCCGACGATCATCATCGCGTAAGCTTCCGCCTTGTGCTGGCTGATTTTTCCGACGCGAGTTTCCAGCGGCACGTCTTTTTGATCCAAGACCAAGATCGTCTTGCCCTTCGCCCAACGCAACGCCTCGTCGAGCGTCGGGATTTGATAGTCGGTCACGTTTCCTTCGCTGTCCTTGAGCCGCAATTGCTTCAGTTCGGCCAGCGTCTTGTCGGCCAGTTTCCCGGTTCCGGTGGTCGTTCGATCGAGTGTCGCATCGTGGTGCAGGACGACGTGGCCGTCTCTGGTCATCCGGGGATCGATCTCCAGCATCGAAAAGGTTTCCGCGAGCGTGTGCTCAAACGTGGCGATGCAGTTTTCCGGATAGCCCGGCCCGGCGCCACCGCGATGGGCGCTGACAATCGGCAGACGCGTTGCGGTGTAACGAAAAAGCTCGCGAAGCTCTGCAGGCGTCTGGGGGACGATTCGATGCAGAGGGGTAGTCGTCGGCGCCGATTCCTGGGAAATGCTACTTCGCAGCGGAAGTAAGATCGGTGCGAGCACGAGCAAGACGCGCAACTGAAACGTCATCAAGCAAGACCTGGTCGGCAAATAGGTGGAAGAGGTTTCTGGACTGTCATTCTCAGGCGGGACAGGCTTCTAACTTCGGATGCCGAAATTTTAGCCGATTTCCTGGTAACAATCGCCTGGCAGCCTCGCTTGGCAGATCACCAGCGTGTTTCCGCCATCGTCTCCGAGCGGAAAAGGGGTCAGGCACCAAAAACCAAATGGCCTGAAGGGTGCTTCGCATTTTTGGTGCCTGACCCCTTTTCCGCGACACCCTCAATCAAATCCCATGAAACGTCATCGCGCCCTTGCGTTCCTGCTGTTGGCATTCGTCACCACCCCAGTGATCTCCGCCGAACCGACGACTTCGCTCAAGACGCCGACGAAGACGTTCAGCACCACGACAACCAGCCTCCCCCCGGCGCCGTCGCTGGAAGAACAAGTTGCCGCCTTGGCCACGCTCGTCGCACAGCAACAATCGCAGATCAATTCTCTGCAACAACAATTGACCAACCAAGGCAGTGCGATCGAGTTGCAGATCAGCGAAAGCGAAGCGATCTCCGATCGCGTCACCGCCTTTGAACAGGTCTTTGATTTCTCTGACGGTGTCTTGACCATCAATTTCGCCGCGATCGAAATCAGTGCCGATGCAATCTCCGTCAGTGCACCGATCGTCGAATTTGATGCTCAAGTGGAAATTCATGGCCACTTGGAAGCTGGCAGCATCAAAACAGAGAGCATCGACGCAGAGTCGTACACTCCCGGTGCCGGCAACGTTTGGTAGCCACAGGCGTCACGGTTTGTCAAAGGCGCGTCGCCTTGCAACGAAAAACGACAAAGCTCCGGTCGAACACTCGACCGGAGCTTTGCCGCGAACAACCTCCAGTCCTTGGTGAGGGCTCCGTTTCCATCGGCCGAATCGACGGATCACATCCGATGATCAGGAGACGCCCGCCGAGGACGTCGTCAAGCACTACTTCTTCTTGATGAACACTAATCGGCGGACCCCGTCCCGATAGACCTGCATGCGTAGGCCTGCCGACAGGTCGCTCTCTCTGACCGCTTGTCGAAACGCATCTGCCGAATCGATTTCGCGGTCACCGAGTGAGACGATCACATCGCCCGGCATCATTCCGGCTCGGCTGGCGCCAAACTCTGCCCTCGATCAACGGCATAGGCAAGCCGTGTGACCGTCGCCGGGAAGTGATAGACCCCGACGACCACCAGTGTTCCGATCAACAAAACCTTCAACGTACGATCTAAGAAAGGCGATGTGATTCTGCGCGAAGGACTCATCTCAATACCCTCCAAAACCGTTTGACTCTCTTTCGTTTTAACCAAGCGGAAAAGGGGGAAAGCACCAACGCCAAATGGCCTTCAACGCGTTTCGCAGTTTGGTGCCTGACCCCATTTCCGCGGGCGCCCAGCGTAGAAAGCAACGAGAGTGCCAATACGGGTGGAGCCTTCGACTCGGCCCCTCGGTAGAGAATCGACGCCAAGTTGTCCGTCGGCCACGACAAGCTGGCATCCATCAGAACGTGTGCAGCAGATGTTGCGAAGACGCGCACCGGCGAGGCGTCTTGATCCGCCGGAGGAACGGTTCGTTTCCGGCAGCGGCCAAAAAAATCAGCCGGGAGACTGCAATCCCCCGGCTGACGTTGCCTCTGTTGTCAGATCACGAATTACCGCAGCGAGGTTTGTTGATTGATCTGAATCGTCTGACCCCCAACGCGAACGCGGGTCGCCATCATGACGTGGTTCTGCTGAACACGGACCGGAATGCCTCGAACCGTGATCTCCGTTGCGGGGGCCAGTTCCATCTTGTACGACGTGGTCGGTCCCAGGTCGACGAGGTGCCGTTCGCCTTGCGATTCGACGATCGCAAAGTAGTGATCACTGTTGTCGACCGTCGAGATTTTTACATCGACGATTTGGCCACTCAGTGGGGTGCCGATGTTTCGGTCGACTTCCACCATTGTACCACCGCTTACGCGAAAGCTGTCGGCGATCAGGACGTTCTTGTCGCCGATCCTTTCCATCGCTCCGGTCACGCTCAACGTCGATCCGACATCGATGTTCTCGCCGCGAAGCGACTCGAAGGGGCCGAGATCGGCCACGAGCGACTCGGATTCATTCTGCTTGATCTGGACGACCAGGTTCTGGCTTCCGTTGACGGTCGCCTTTTTGGTCGAGACGATCTCGCCGGTTGCAGTGTAGCGCCGAGCATCTTCAGGTCCGGCGAAGAAATCCTCGCGATCCGACTTCACGTCTGCGTCGACAGCGGCCTCGGTTTGGGTGTAGAAGTCATACCGCTGGTATTCGTCGTATCGCCCGTCGTTATCGCTGTCGGTGAAGTTTGCCCGCGAGTCATAGACACCATCGCCGTCGTTGTCGAAGTAACGGATTGCGGCCGAGTATCGATCGTCGGCATCGTAGGTGTAATACGTCGGCGTGTAGGTGTAGTAGTCATAGAACCAGGCATTGCCGGGGTCTCGGTCTCGATAGCCAAACTGGCCGTCACGCCGAGCGGTCAAGGCATCAGCGGTCTCGCGGACCGTATCGCGGACCGCATCGGCAGTTCGTGCCAGCGGGGCGACGCGGTTTTGTTCGATCCATGGCGAGAGCTGTTGCCAAGTTTGTTGGGAATAGTATTCCGCTTGATTGACCTGACGCTGCAGTTGTCGAGCCGCGCGGTTGGCGCGGCGCTCCAATGCCCGGACCGTCTGGGCCTCGGCGGGAAGTGTGTCGATGGCGTTCGTGGAGAACGCCGTCAGCATCGATAGTGCTGCAATGGTGATCTTCTTCATGTTGTGCTCGTTGATTGATTGGGATTCGCTTGACGCTGTCACAGCGACGGCTGTGTAGGTCCCGTATCGTCAGCAAGTGCTGTGCCAGCGAGTCCAAATCGATCAGGGTCGGACGAGCAGAAGTTGCCTGCGTCAGGAGTCAAGCGGAACCATTTTCGGCGTTAGGAAGAACGTCCCAATCGCGCAGCACGGCGATTTACCCGATCTCGCTCGGTGAAGGCGAGCGAGCGGTAGGGCAAAGAGGACCCAAGGGATTTCGATTGCCCGTCGCGGTTGACTTGGTCAATCGCCGATCAAACGGGTCAGAGATCGAACGCAGATGATGAAGAGGATCGCCGGTGGTGCGTTCGCGCGACCACCGGCGTTTGGCGTTCCGGGCGTCGAGGGATTATTCGTCCACGTCGTCCATGCTTCCCGCGTCTTCGGCTTCCATCTCAAGGACGGCCTTTTCGTAGGCTTCGATTTCACTCAGCTCGACGCCTTCGGTCATCGACCCGGGGTTTGAATTATCGCCGCAGCCGACCGAGGCAATCATGGCGGTTGCCGAACAAAGGATCAAAAGGCACCGAGAAAAAGTCTTCATGTGGATTTACCAGCTTCAGGTGGGATGGATCGTTACAAAATGAGGGGTGGATGCCGCGCCGAGACGCGGCATCCGAAATCGACACGGGTTTATTGATTCAGTTGTTCCTGGATCGTTTCACTGCTGGCACGCGTCCCGAGCGCTCCCCAGAGCCCATGGGGGCTTTCGTTGCCAGGCGCGCGGTCGCCTGTGCCGCTGAGCCAGACATCGCCTTGATTTCGGCTGCCGGCTTCAATCGAATCGGTGATGAAGATCACCGCTCCATCGGCCATCAAAACATGAGCACCGCCGGTGTGTCGGCTGGACACCGGGGCGGTTCCTGACAAGTGGTTCGAATTGTGTCGCCCGCAGTACACATCGTTAGGAGGCAAGATCGTGAAGCAGCCCGAAAACATCTGATTGGCATCGGCCCATTTGAAACCACGGGCATGGGTCAGCCTGTCGCCACCGTTGAGCCAGTGGCGCGGACGATCGGGGTCGATGAACTGGTCGCAGGTTCCGGGATTGTCGCGGACCATCCGAATCACAGCGAGGTTGCCGCCCAGGCCCCGGCCGTCTCTCGGAGGACTGGTTGAAATGAAGCTGTCGCCCAAGTCCGTCGCAATTTCGCCCATCGCAATCGTGTTCGACAAGCCGTCCAGAACGTCTCGGAAGCGACCGTTTTCGTCAAACGGCTTGTAGAAGCCGCGGTGCGCTGCTTGGGCATGGCGGGCGCGGCCTTGCGGGCGTGCGTCACGCCGATTGTTCCATGGTCCCCACATCGTGAAGTAATGACTGTCACCCATACATGCGGCGTAATTGGTTCGCCCCAGCGCCGGCAACCCCACGCCCGGGTCACTCGGACAGCGGTACGTCGGGATCTCGAATGTCCACGGCAGGTATTGGATCGTGCCCGGCGTCGGCCCCATGGCAGCCCAAGGGTTGGCGCGGGTTCCGATCGGTGCATTCGGGTCGCCGTCGGTTCGCGTCGCGTTGGGATTGGAAATCTGGTCCCATAGACCCTGCTGTTCGATGAACGGCAAGATCCCGACCAACGTGCTCAAGCGTCGGTTGTTGACAAGCAGCGTGCCAGTACTCGCGGCGCTTTCTTGCCACCACGCTCTGGGCTGGCTGGGAGTGGCGACTGTGCCGATACCCTGAGTGGGGATGCGTTTGTACGCGGCGTGATAGTTGTGAATGCCGATTCCGATCTGCTTGAAATTGTTGCTGCAGCTCATGCGGCGTGCGGCCTCGCGCGCCGCTTGCACCGCTGGCAATAGCAGGCCGACCAAAATGCCAATGATGGCGATGACGACGAGAAGTTCCACTAACGTGAAACCACGATTGTGCTTGAAGCGTCTCATAAAAATACCCGACGAGAAAATGAGTTCGGTGGGGGAGCCCCCCTAGAAGAAGTAACGCTTCTATTGAACCTAGTCGCGATTCAGCCGATCTGCAATGATCTTTTGCGTCGCCTGTATGTCGAATTGCGACACCCTGGGGAGGATGTAAAGCGATTTGAGACGCCGTAGGCCTGGCCCCTTCATGCTCTTCTCAATCATAAGCGAAGCATCGTTGCGGGGCACCTGGCGAACTTCATTCTCCCTCGCCGCTGTGCGGTTTCGCGGGGAGTCGGACTTCGACGCGGCGAAACTGCACCCGTGTGCCGCTGGCGGAATGCTGCAGTGCGATTCGACCGCGGGCGAACAGCTGCTGCGGATCGACGTGCGTGGCAATCAGTTGTCCCGACAGCCGGGTCTCCATGCGGTTGCCGATCGCGATGAATTCCAACGTGACCCAGTTGTCGGGCTCGATCGCCAGACTGGAAGGCTGCAACATTCTCCAGCCACGGTCGCGCTGGCTGACCGCGATGGCGCCGGTTTGCCAGCCGGCCGCCAGCACGGTCCCGGCCTGCAGCTGCGCTTCGTAGCCCGGCAATCCGTTTTTGGTGGGTCGCTCAAAAGGCACCCGGGCAATGATTCCTGAGTCGCCTCCGGCGTTGATTCGCACGTCGCAGCGGAGATGAAAGTCGGTGAAATCATCGCGCGTCGTGAACAGGTAGCCGGGACTTCCTGCAGCGGTCATCAGACCGTTCTCGACGTGCCAGCTGCCGGTCTCCTCGGGATGCGTTTCCCATCCTGACAGGTCTTCGCCGTTGAACAGTTCGACCCATTGGTCCGTCAACAGCGGATCGGCCACGGCCAATAGCGAACGATCATCCACGCCTGTGTCAATCGAAGGCAGCGGCTCGGTCGTCTCTTTTTCGACATACGCCACCATCAATTGCACGCGGTCACCGGCTCGCAGCCGCAGATTTTGCGGTGGCGAACTCAGGTTCACCTGATGCGGTCGGTGCAGCCAGTCGAGGCGGATCAGGGCCACATCGTAGATCCGCAGTTTGGGATCTGGATGGTGCACGCGCAGTTCGTAATTGCCCGCCGGCAGATCCACTTCGCCGTACCCGACCTGCGTGTCGACGAGCTGCCCGTCGGCGAAGAATTCAACCCTTGTCTCGCCGGATCGATTTAGGAAGTCGACACTGGCTTGTCCATGCCAGATCAGCCGCAGCACCGGCATCAGCCACAGCGTTGCGGCAAGGACAAGCACGCCTGCTGTGGCAACGGCCAGCTTGGCAATGACGCCGAAACCACGCCGAGCGGAAGTTTTTTTGGACGGCTGCACTCGCGTGTCGACCGGTCCAATGGCCACCACGTTTCCGGAGGCCTGCAATTCGGATTGGCAGCGGGCCAACAGCTCGCTGACTTCTCGCGCCGAGGCGAACCGATTCTCTGGTTTCTTTTCATGAAGTCGTCCCACGATCTGACACAACCAGTCGGGGATGTCCGGAATGATGTCCTGCATCGGTCGTGGGACGTCTTCGGTCACCCGTCTCAAGATGGCCAACGCGTTGGCGGCGCGAAATGGCGGCCGTCCGGTCAGCATCTGGTACAGAACGCTGCCCAAGCTGAACAGGTCCGCCCGTTGGTCCAGCTTCAAACCGAGTGCCTGTTCGGGGGCCATGTACGACGGTGTGCCAGCAATCGTACCGCTCTGCGTCAGGCTGGCATCATTGGCGGTCCGGGCCAGTCCGAAATCCGTGATCTTCACGTGGTCATCGACACCGGTTTCCAGCAAGATGTTGGCCGGTTTCACATCACGATGAATGAGCTGGCCGGCATGAGCTGCGGCCAGCCCGTCGGCGATCTGCTTTCCCAACCGCAGTACGTCACCGACCGACAGCGGGCCTTGGTTGTCCAGCCGATGCTGCAGCGTTTCACCGGGAACGTACTCCATCACCAGGTGCGGCAGCGGGCTCTCTTCGACGGCATAAATGCTGACGACATTCTCATGCCGAATCGCCGCCGCCGCACGAGCCTCACGAAGAAAGCGTTTCCGCGCCGGCGACATCGCTGCGAGTTCTGGATTGAGCACCTTGATCGCCACCACCCGCTGCAGTTTTGTATCGAATGCCTTCAGCACCGTCCCGAAGCCACCCTGCCCGACGACCTCCAGGATTTCGTATTGTCCCAGTCGACCGATGGAATCGGCGCGGGAGGAGGGTTGCAGCCAATTGGGTGGGCAGGCCGCGAAGAACTCCGAGCCGTCCCGACCGGCATCGCCAGCCTTCGGGAATTCGCCGGTTGTCGCCTCCGTCTTCGCCGAACGCGGTCTCGGACGAGAGCTGTCCAGCCCGGCTGCGGTTGCGGATGCTGGGGCACTCGCCTGGGCAGTCGTCTGGGAATCGGCTTGCGCGGTGGCCAGTTGTTCTGCAACCGGCGCGTCGAGGAATTCGCCGGTTTGTTCGTGGGCGGCCAACAGCGTTTCGACGCGGCGCATCAATTCCAGATCGTCGCCACAGGCCGAACGGAGATAGGACTGCCGGGCGATCGTGTCGGAAAGCTCCAACGCAGAGAGAAAGAGTTCGCGTTCATTCATCGGCCAGCCCTTGATTGCCAGTAGGATCGGGGACGTTCTGAATTCAATGCGTCGCGGTGACGGGATTCACGCCAAGCTTTTTCTTGTTTTCTGCTATCTGTCCTCCGACTCGGATAATTCGGTTCGCAACCATGCTCGTCCGTAGGCCCAGAGCCTGTCTGCCGAACGAGGTGAAACGCCGAGCACGGCAGCCGCCTCGGCGATCGATAGCCCTGCGAAGTAACGTAACTGAACGAGTTCCACCGCGGCGGGATCGATGGACTTCAGGCGATCGAGGGCCAAGTCGAGGGCGACGAGGTCCTCGCGAATTTCCGGCGCGGCCAACTCCACATTATCGGATGCCAGACGCTGAAAGTCACCACCGTGTTTGACTCTTTTCTTTCGACGTGCATTGTCAACAAGGATTCGTCGCATGGCGGTCGCCGCCGCGGCAAAGAAATGTCCCCGGCTGTCCCAATTGCGGTGCTCGTTGCCGTCGACCAACCGCAGGTACGCCTCGTGGACCAGGGCCGTCGCCTCGATCGTCTGGCCCGGATGTTCCAGCGACATTTTCAGTGCGGCCAGCTTGCGGAGTTCGTCGTAGACCAGCGGCAGCAACTGGTCGGCGGCCGCGCCGTCCCCTTCGCGAATCTTCGACAGGATGTTCGTCACTTCGGTCATCAGGTCAGACCTCGCCGTGAAGCCGGATCGATCTCATTTGGCCGAGCAGTTCAGGCCCCAACGGTCTGATCATCATTGTCACGTTTCGGCCGGCCGGCGGGAAGCGGCGCGACGTCGGATGACGGGTTTTCGAAGCCCGAAGCAGGTGGCAGGACCCCGAACGGTAACGCTGTGAAGCATTATTTTGCGGTAGGGCGCGAGCCCTCCGGTCGTTCCAAGCGTTTTCAACGCTGACACCGGACGGCTTGCGGCCTGTCGGTTTAGTGTATCCACAAAACGAGGGGAGGTGGCTTAGTAGGCATCGTCACGATGTTTGCTATTCTTGGCGGATCGTCGTCGCGATTCACTTCTCACGCAGGGAGGCTTGCCCAGTGAGCCAGAGACAACCCAAGACCAGCTATTGGCAGGAAGCTCCTACACCACGCGGGCAACTGGTCCTCATTCCCACCGCCCTGGAGGAACTCATCCCTCAGGATCATCCCGTTCGCTTGGTCGACGAGATTCTCGATCAGATGGACTGGACTGATTGGGAGGCGGCCTACAACGGCGGATTCGGTCAGCCGCCGATCCATCCCAGCGTAATGGCAAAGATCCTGCTGTTTGCCATGATTCGGCGAATCCGATCCAGCCGGAACATTGAATACGAACTCAAGCATTCGATCGATTTTATCTGGCTTAGCAGCGGTCGCCGCATCGATCACAGCACGATCAGCGACTTCCGCCGAAACAATAGTGATGCAGTCAAAGGCATCTTCAAACAAATGGTCAAGCTGGCGATCAACCTGGGGATCGCCAATCTCTCGGAACTGTGCATCGACGGCACACGCATCCTGGCTGACGCCAACAAATACAAGACTTGGACGGCCAAACGATTAGCCAAAGCACTCGAAGAACTTGACGCGCAAATTGATGAGGCCCTGGAAACCTTCGAAGTCAACGACGCATGCGACGAAGATCTCATCGGCCAGGACGTTTCGGCGGACCGCCTCCCCGCCGCCGTCGCCAACTTGAAGTCACGCCGCTCACAACTGGCCGCTCATCTGGAGACGGTCAATGCGATGGACGAAGTCCGCAGGAAAAATGGGACGAAGGGCCCCGCCCAGTTACCCAAGACTGACACGGACAGTCGCATTCTTCCCAATAAGGAGGGTGGTTACGCAGCCAACTTTACTCCGATGGCGACGACCGAAACGCAGAGCGGCCTGATCGTTGCGGCGGACGTCTTGATCGGCAACGTCGAACACCACGAATTTGCCACCATCGTCGACTGTGTGGCCAACGACTTTGGAATTGACATTAAGCGAGTCATGGCTGACTCGGCTTACACGACGGGCAAAAACCTCACTGCGGCTGAGGAAAAACAGATCGAACTGATTGGCCCGCTTGCCGAAACCAATCGCGAGAACAACCCTGCCGAGCGTTCGGATTTGACTGAGCCCGGTGCCGCCGATCAGATTGATCAGTTGCCGGTTAATCCACAAACCAAACGATTTGACAAAGCAGCGTTTGTGTACGACGAAGCGAACGACTGCTATTACTGCCCGGCAGGCAAAGTGCTTTCACATCGGACGACCGAGAACACGACGCATGGCGACGGCTCTCCGGTGCAGCGAAAGGTTTACACCTGTTTTGAATGCGAGGGCTGCACGCTGGCTGGGCGTTGTCGCAAGAACGTGAAGCCAAAAGACGAGGCAAGCAGCAGCGAGGCATCGTCCCAGGAGTCCAGCGAAGCGACCTCGTCGGACAAGCGAGCGGGCAAGCGACGTGGTCGCAAGCCTGGCCCGCCACGTGGTCGCGAGACGATGCATGATGAGCATGAAGGAGCGCGACGTCGGCAGCGTGCGCGAATGGAAACGCCTGCAGCCAAAGAGGCTTACTCTCGTCGTCAGCATTTCGGTGAAACGCCTTTCGCCGTGATCAAGAGCACGCTTGATATGCGGCGATTCCTGCTTCGAGGTATCGCAGGTGTGAATCAAGAATGGCGCTGGGCGGCGACCGGATTCAATCTGAAGAAAATCATGAGTTACTTGGCGAAGCTGCGCGCCGCCGCGGCGACACAATCGCTCGGAACAGCAAACTAGGGGAGATAGGGGGCATTTCGAACGAAATCCGCCACAAGCGAACGCCACGATCCCGTCAACACGCTTACCAACGACTCTGGATGCCCCGCATAGCACCATAAAAGCCTCGTCCGGAACCAAAATCGAATCAACCGTCCCCAGGAACTAAATCGACAGACCGCTTGCGCCGTTCCGCTATCTCCTTCCCTGCCGAGCATTCTATGGCTTCCGCTAACGCCACGGAATTTAAAATCTGGTCGTGACGGTTTCGATGCGGTCGGGCCAATCGATATCGGGAGCGATCCGCGACCCATGGGACAGCCAACGAAAACATCGAGCAAACCGGCCGATGCCGATTTTGCTCCTTTCAAGAAACAAGGAGAAAAGGTCAATGTTAAGGCGTCGATTCGCGATCAGCGCGTTCTCTGTGTTCGTGTTCGCCGCGTTTGTCGCCGGAGTTTCAGAAAGACTGCAAGCACAACCGGCGGTGGAAGCGAATGGTTTTGGTGGCTTTGTCGAGCCGAAGCATCCCCATCACCACTTCGGTGGTTGGTACTTGGGCGTCTACGGAAACTACACGCCCAGCGGGTTGCAGTTGACCCAGGTCTATCCCGGGACCGCCGCCTGGAATGTCGGGCTGGAAGTCGGAGACCGAATCTTGGCCGTCAATGGTCGCCGCATCAGCATGTATTACCCACTCAACGTGGCGTTGCAGGCAACACACAGCGGCTGGGTGCAATTGTGGGTCCGAGACTGGCGGACGGGACAGTTGGTCAGCGTGAACGTGCGATTGACTCGTACTCGGGTTCATTTTTAAGGTAATGCCTGACGGGGGGATGGCGAGGGATTGGCACGCAGATCGGTGCGGTACATCCTTGTGAGGGTGATTTGCTTGGACGATACTCAATGGCAGACAACGCGGCCTGGAGAATCGAAACAACGAAACCCTGGAACTGGATTCAGTCACCATGCGAATGAACCACCATCGATCTCTCGTCGGACGGATCGCCGCAATCCTCTGCCTCATCGGACTGTTGCCGTCCGGGCTGCACGCGGAAGATCGCTTCGTTGAACAATTCAAGTTCAGCGGCGGAATCGTCGTCGCGATTGATTTTGAAGACGGAGAATCGATCGCGGATCTGGTGACCGATGGACCCTTCGTCATTCATGCGCTGCTGCGTGAACCGGACCGTGTCGCGGCGGCGCGGCAGGTGATTCAGCAGGCGGGGCTTTATGGGAAGGTCTCATGCGAACTCTACAACGGCCGCGACCTGCCCTACGTCGATGGCTTGGTGAATCTGGTGCTGTGCAAGGATTCGTCCGAAGTTCCCAAATCCGAATTGATGCGGGTGTTGGTTCCGGGTGGTCGTCTCGTGGTGCAAGGGGCCGATGGATGGAAGAAGCGGGCCAAGCCGGTCCCCGATGGACTGGATCAGTGGAATCAGTTCTTGCACGGTGCGGATAACAACGGCGTCTCGTTGGATGACGTGGGGCCTCCCCAACGACTCCGTTGGCACGACACGCCGGAATACGGACGTTCCAAGTCGCTCTCGCCTTCGTTGACCAACATGGTTTCTGCCGATGGTGTGTTGTTGACCATCGAGGATCGCGCGACGACCGAAGACATCAACGCGCCGATCGATTACCAATTGGTCGCGCGTGACGGATTCAACGGCATCGAGCTGTGGAAGCGGCCGATGGAACAATGGATCAAGTGGCAGACGGGAAGCATCAAGTCGATTCCGACTCAGCAGCAGCGGTGTCTGGCGGCGGTCGGCAAGTCCGTTTACGTTTGTTCCGGTTTCGGTGATCCCGTCACGGCGTACGCGATCCGCACCGGCGCGGTCAGGCAGGTTTACCCGCACACCAAGCGGGCGACGGAGTTTGCCATCGATGGCCAAACGCTGTACGTGATCAAGGGAACGCCCTACAAGCTGCCCAAAGCGGCGGCGACCGATGGACGTGTGGAGCTGTGTGCGGTGGATCTGAAAGACGGCGATGAACGTTGGACTCGCGCCATGATGGACGAGTACACCGGAGGCACCTTTGCGGTCAATGGTCCCCACTTGGTCTATCACAGCACCGGCGGCGTGACCTGTTTGGACACTGTCAGCGGGGACGTGTTGTGGACCGAGCCGGTTCCGATCAAGGCTGCGCCACCGGTGACCAAGGAGGCCGGGCGGGCGCTTCGACGTGGCAAGAAACCCAGTGATTCGTCGCTGTTTTCTGCCAACGTCCATCCCACGTTGGTGCTGACCGACGAGATGGTTTTTTGCGCCATCCATGACACCATGACGGCGAAACGTCTTCGCGATGGCAAGACGCTTTGGTCGGCACCGGCCGGACAGAATTACATGAAGAGCACCGAGATCTTCGTCGCTGACGGATTGGTGTGGAGCCGCGACTTGAACGGCCGCGATCCTAAAACCGGCAAGGTCGTCCGCACGTTGGCCCAGGAGATGACCGGTCCGATGTCGCATGACCGCTGCTATCGCAATCGCATCACGCATCGCTATTACCTCAACAGCGCGTCCGGCGGCGCCGACTTTGTCAAGCTCGATGGGACGGCGGAAACGCCGAATCCCTGGGCGCGTTCGACCTGTGGGCTGGCGGTGATGCCCGCCAACGGCATGCTCTACAACGGCCCCTATGTCTGTCAGTGCGCGATCGGCACGATGGCGACCGGCGTGAACGGATTCTACAACGGTTCGGGCAATACCGACCGCCGCTTCAACGTTTCGATCGAGCCGCGTCTGGTGAAGGGGCCTGCGTTTGGAACCGTGAATGGACCGGCGGCCTCGGCGGACGACTGGCCGACGTACCGCTATTCGAATTCACGTAGCGGGATCACGCCGGGGCGGACTCCGGACGAATTGGTGGCCAAATGGAATGTCGATCTCGGGTCGCACCCGACCGCGCCGGTGGTCGCCGGCGACAGTGTGTATGTCGCCGATCGAGACGGCTACACGTTGTATTCGCTCAATCGCGAAGACGGCGCCATCGGGTGGTCCTTCATCGCCGACGGACGCATCGACAGCCCTCCCACGTATCACAACGGCTTGGTCCTGGTCGGCAGCCGCGGCGGATCGGTCTACTGTCTGCGAGCCTCCGACGGACAATTGGTGTGGACGTTCAACGGCATGCCCGAGCGTCGATTGATCTGCGACACGGGGCGTTTGGAATCGGCTTGGCCGGTCCATGGCAGCATCATGATGTTTGATGACACGGCTTACTTTGCCGCCGGACGCAGCACCTTTCTCGATGGCGGTATCGCCGTGTTTGGACTCGATCCGGTCTCCGGCGAGATGAAGCACGGCAGAATCATGCAGGGCCCGTACCAGGACGACGCCCGCAGTTTCCCCGTCCAGGCGCGGGGACAGTTCCAGTTGGAAGGTTGCAAAGGCGACATCTTCTCCTGTGCGGCCGACCAGTTGTTCATGCGAAACCAGGCCTTCAATCCCGATCTGGAACCCGTCGCGACGCAAAAAGTGAAGACCCTGCACTTGATGGCGTCTCCCGGTTTTTTGAACGAATCACCCCAGCACCGCACCTACTGGACCGTGGATCGGGATCTCCGCTACGGCGGCGCGATGGGTAAGTTCGGCGCTGGTCCGGCCGGCGACACGATCGCCTTTGACGGCAAGCTGTTTTACGAGGTTCGCGGTTACGCGCCCGGTCGCAATCTGCCCGGTCGCGGGCGGGGACTGGACCCATTGGAACTGTACAGCGTCTATTCGGGAAGCTACGGCGGGATGGGCGAGAAAGAAGACGCGTCGGCCATCCCCGCGATGGGGACCTGGCAGCAGCGTTGGACGACACCCACGCCTTTTGCCGGCCACGCGATTGCGGCTTCGGATAACACGGTGATGGCCGCTGGCGTTCCGCTGCTCAAAGACTACTCGGCGGAACAGACCAATGCCTCTTACGCCGGCCGGAACGGCGGCATCGCCTGGTTGTTGGACGCCGAAGACGGTCGCCCGTTACAAGAACTGCGATTTGACGCGGCACCGGTTTGGGACGGCATCGCGATCGCCCACAACAGCTTTTTCGTCTGCTTGAAGGATGGATCGGTCGTCTGCCTTGCCGCCAAATGATTCGCTGAGAACGATTCGCTGAGCAACGAACGAACCATTTCTATCCGTTCGCTGCTCAGTATCAGTGCTCAGTATGACTGATCAATCTCTGCCGATCAGACGTTGCTCGGATCCGGGACGACGAATCCGTCGCGGTACTGGCGGGTCAACATCGCGTTGGCGGCGTCGTTGTCGGCAAAGCGTTCGCTGACCGGATCAAATTTCAGCACCGGACCGAGCGACAACTGTTCGACTTCGGGTTTCACACCATTGTCGCGGAGGTGCCGCAGCGTTCGTTGCAGCGTCGCGGAATCATCATCGGATGAACCGAACGCTTCCACGGCGCCGGCAATCTCATCGGGGCTGACGCGGTTTTCCTGGCCGACATAGTAGGAGATGTTACCCAGGTGCGCGATCGAAGCGGACAGGTGTCCGCACATCGCATCGGCATTCAGCTTGGACCCGTCACGCGAGACGACCGCGTCAATGAAGTTGCTCATGTGCAACTCGTTGAGCTGGCCAGCTTCTTTGCTGTTGTGCTTGAAATCACGCACGGGCTTTTTATCGAGGTCAAAGACGCGTCCGTTTTCGTAATTCGGACCCTGGATCGCGTAACCTTCGCTGCCATAAAAGACGACGCCGATCTTGTTGCCTCGGTTGCTGCCGAACAAGGCGTTGATTTCGTCGTCGGCGCTCTCGTCGACACTTAAGCCACGTGTTTCGAAAACGATCGTTTTGTCGCCGTAGTCGTAGATCGAGACTTGGGTGTTGGCGGTGTCGCCGGCATCGACATAGCTAGGGTCTTTCCGTTCGGCTTGATAACCGAGACGTCCGGCGTAGGTCAGGATCGAGTTGGGATGACGTTCCAGCCCCAATCCCCAGCGTGAGACATCAGTTTGGTGAGGGCCTTGGTTTCCCGAATCGCCGTTGCCGTAATGGCGTTGCCAGTGCCAGTCGTAATGGAAGCGTTGCCGCGTCACCTTTGGATCGGTGTAGGTCGCCGGGCCGCTCCAGAGATTGAAATCGACCGAATCGGGAATCGGATAGTTGCCGATCGGGCCGATCGACTTGCGGCGTTTGTAACACAGCCCGCGAGCCAATTTGACTTCACCGATCCCACCGCTCTGGATGAAATCGACCAGATCGATCACGCCGTTGCTGCTGCGGCACTGTGTTCCGGTTTGAAACATTCGGCCATACTTTTTTGCCGCCTCGACGAGCGCCCGTCCTTCGTTGACGTTATGGCTGATCGGTTTCTCAAGGTAGACGTCTTTGCCGGCTTGCATCGCCCAGACGCCGATCAATGCATGCCAATGGTTCGGTGTCGCACAGGTTACGATTTGGTAGTCATCGGATTCGAGCGCTTCGCGGATGTCCCGGTAGACCTTCGGCTTGAGCCCCGTTCGTTTTTCGATCGAACCGGCACGCTGGTCCGCGACTTTGGAATCGACTTCGACGATGGCGCGGACTTCGGCCCGCGGATCGCTGCCGAATCCGGCGATGTGCGATTGCCCACGTCCGTTTACACCGGCCACCACCACGCCCAGTTTTTCGTTGGGGCCGTCGGCCGCCTTGGCCGCCGAACTGGTGTGGACGGCGGTCGCCAGCCCGGCGAGCGAGGCGGCCGATGCGACGTTAAACTGGCGACGACTAAATGGTTTCATCGGAATAGACTCCAAGCGGATGTGGGATTTAGGAGGGAAGGCACTCGCGGCGCGAGTTCGGGTCAGCCATCATAACCCATTTTTCGCGGGAACGTGGGCGAAAAGGCGGCGAGGCGGAGCCCTAAAACGAGGGGAAACCGTGCGATCTGGGCATCGATTCATTCGCTTGCGTTTCGTTCTCCGAAACCGAGATCCGCTAGATCCAGCTTGTACATCATCTGGTTGTAGTCGTAGCGGGGTGTCGGGTCGTCGTTGCCGGAGAACGTCGTCGTGTACGTGCCTTCAAAAAAGATCACCCGCCCGTCGTCCTTGGCAAACATCGGGTGCTGTTTCGGGTTGTAGAAACTGTATTTCTCGTGGGTGACGATCTTTCGAGCGTTGATCCACGGGCCGGTCAGTTTCTTCGAATCGGCATACCAGACCTCGCCCAGCATCGACGTGCCCGCGTACTGAACCCCAATCATCACCCAGCGTCCCCGGTGTTCGTTCCAGGCCACCGATCCGCGGTGCATCGTTACCAATTTTCCCGCTTCGTCGATCAGGCGAAACAATCCGTCGGTCGCTTGGAGTTGGCCTTCCCTGATCAGTCGATTTTGAAGTGCCGGCGTGAAGGGGATCGTGTCCGGCTTCCAGCTGAAAACCGGAGCACCGTTGTGCCGCACGACCTCGAGGGAGTCCGCACGGTTGCCCTGTTTCAGGCACGTGTATGCTTCGTACCGCGACAAATCACTCAGCGCCTCGGCGGTCGCCGGGACACGGACCAAAGGAAACGGGTCGGCGAAGTACACGTACCGAACCCCATCGTCTTGATGTGTGAAGGGGTGCCCAGCGGGAAACAACGGCGCATCGATTGCGAATGCCTTCCGTTTTTCGAATTGATAGGTTTGATCGTTGAACTCGGCCAACCCGCGTTCATAGACCGTCAGCGGTGGCTTGATTTTGACGTAGGCCGCGAACATTCGCTCACGGTCCGTGTTGCCGCCCAGCGTGACCAAGCCGTTGATCCAGGTCGGCCCTTTTCCAGGCAACTTGGCCGTCGGTTTTGCAAACCCGCTGTCATCGGCAAAGTAATCCAAGTCGACACCGACTTCGGGATCTAGTCCCCCGTCGGACGGCAACCGGGACACGGCACCGGGCACATCAAAATTGCCCAACGGATACGAAGGTCGATGGGTGTCTCCCCAAAACCAATACAGTTTGCCTTTGTAAATGGCATTGACGACGCTGTCCGATCCGAACACGCGACCGTTCAACACCGGATGTTTGATCGGTGTGGGATGCCCGACCAGAACACTGTCGCGGTAGATGCCCGCACCGGTGATGCGATACAGGCGTTGGGCGATGTTCACCCGCTTGATCATCAGCGTCGCCATGCCGCCGGGCTGGACCTTCAATCGTTTGCCGCGATAGCCGAAACCGTCTGCGGGGAACTCGTAGCCGTGGCTCCAAACGTGAAAGAAGACGGACTGGTTCATCAATCCGGGTTCATCGAACGCCACGATGCCCGCCGAATCCGTGTAATAACGGACATGGTTGACGGTTTTCAGCTCAACCATCGGCACTCCGCGCCCGGTCGCTTGATCGACGACTTTGATCACAAAGTAATCATGCGCCGCGGCCGGAATGTCGCCCGCGACAGGAATGCAGATCAACAGCAAGGGGAAAACAATGCAGGTCCATCGGGCCGATCGCATGTCGGTGGATCTCGAAATGATGGTGAATCGGGGGCAGGACCGAGGCCTGAGAGTCCGAGGCCAGGGCGTCTCTGTTTAGACTGCAGGATACCCGCCCGACGCACGATTGTTGGGCCCGAAGCTAGTGCGCTGTCAGCTTTTGGTTTACGGTTGCGTTTGTCGAGCGGGGAAAGGTCAGGCTGTAGCTTGCGGAACGATGAAATGTTTACAGGGCCCACGGATGGCAGCGCGAACCCACGGATGTTTTGCGCCCTGTCATCCGTGGGTTCGCGCTGCGATCGGTGGGTAGGATGTTCGATAGATCGCCCGGTAAAATTCTCGGTGAGTTCCGCTACCCCAAGAATGAACGTAGCGAGAGCACTAGAATGACGGTCGCTCGATTCACGCACCCACGGAAACTCACATGAAACCAGTCTTCTTGATCGCACTGATCTCCGCGTCCGTTTTTACATCGCTGCCGCAGGTCGTCGCCGGCGATCCGATGGTCTTGAACGTTTGGCCGGGGACGCCACCGGGCGAAACCAAAACGTTGCCCGCGGAAGCGGACCAGACCAAGCCGGACGATCGGTTGATCGCGGGGCGGCGGATTATCAAGCTGGGCAATGTGTCCACACCCCAGATTGCGGTGTATCGACCGCCGGCGGATAAGAGCAACGGAACGGCCGTCGTGATCTGCCCGGGCGGTGGACACCACATTTTGGCGTATGACCTGGAGGGGACCGAAGTCGCCGAGTGGCTCAATTCGATCGGCGTGACTGCCATCGTGTTGAAGTACCGCGTGCCGGCGCGGGACCCCGATCGTCGTTGGGGCGCGGCCGTGCAGGACGCCCAACGGGCGATGAGTCTGGTGCGATCACACGCCGAAGAGTGGAAGATTGATCCCGCACGAATCGGCATTTGCGGCTTCTCCGCCGGCGGCGAAACCGCCGGCTTGACCGCCCTGTTTCAGGAAGAGCGTCAGTACGAAGCGGTGGACAAAGTCGACCAGGTTTCGATCCGGCCCGATTTTGCGATGCTGATTTATGCAGCGGGCATGGTCGAAAAAGGCACCGCGCAGTTGCACGACTACATCAAGGTCACGCAAGACACGCCGCCGATGTTTTTCGCCCACGCCTTTGACGATCGCGTGTCGGTTCACAATTGCTTGACGTTGGCCGGCGCACTGAAAGAAGCCGGCGTGCCGGCGGAGCTTCACGTCTACGCGACCGGCGGCCATGGCTACGGGCTCCGCGTCACCGACCAGCCCGTCACCCGCTGGCCCGAGCAGGCGGCCAACTGGATGAAGACGATGAAGCTGATTCCCTAACCGAGAAGTAAGCTTCCAGCTTGCGTTCGCAGTGGCGTAAGCTTCTAGCTTGCGTTTCTCGCGGCTCGCCGCGACCACCGTGATTGTAAGCTTCCAGCTTACGATCACTGATGACTACCGCCCCCGACACAATTACCCTCAGTCAGTCCTCTCCTTTCTGCGTCTCGATTTTTTTGGTGAAACGCAATCATGTCTCCCCGCCTGTTGGTCATCGTCGCGTTCTGGATCGGGCTCGCAGTCTCGTCCCACGCCCAAGACGAAAAACTTCCTGACGAGCCGATCGCCTTTGGCGTCCGCCCCGGTGTCCGCTTTTTGACGCCGACCTCGGCGGAGATCCGTTGGGAAACGACGATCGCCGGTCCGGCCGCCGTCGCTTTTGGGCCGACCCGAAAACTGGGACGCGTCATCGCTTCGCCATCCTCCGGCACCAGCCATCGCGTCGTCGTGGACGATCTGGTCCCGGGCCAAAACTACTGGTATCGGTTCGGCTTGAATCAAGGCGGCAAACGTTCCTTTAGCTCCTTCTATCAACTCGAAGGCGGGATGAACTACACGCCTCCGGTGGTCGAGGCATCCGGGGTGCCCGCCGGAGCCGAGGAGGCGATCAAACGGCTGGTCCAACCCGGCGGGTACGCGGTCGTGTGGGGCGACGTGTCCCCTTCTTGGTGTGAAGCGATCGCGGCGGGGACGTCGATGACGGTGGTCGCCGCGGTCGATGATTCAGACACATTGAACCGCTTGCGCAAACGATGGTATGCCGATCGAACGTACGGTATTCGTTTGACTGCTCAACTGAAACAAGACGTTCCCCACGCGATCGCCAACGTCGTCGTTGTTCGCGCCAATCAAGTCAACGATGTCGCCGGCCTGCTTTCCCCGATGGGTCAGATCATCAAGCTGGGCAGCGGCGATGAAGTGGCTGACACCCAAAACGACGAATACGCTTGGCAGGCCATCAACGCCGACGTCCATTTCGGGCGACGCGCCGCCCTGGAACTCGCCGCCTGGGGACACCAGTATGGCTCCAGCGGCAACGCGTCTTACTCCGGCGAAATGCTCGGCGGCGTCGACGACACGGCCGACTTGGAAGTGAAATGGATCGGCCGACCGGGGGCGGATTTTGGTATCGACCGCAACCCACGCATGCCCGCGCCTCTGGCCGTCGGCGGCCGGCTGTTCCATCAAGGCATGAACCGCATGATCGCACTCGATGCCTTCAACGGCGCCGTGCTGTGGTCGCTCGAAATCCCCGACTTGCGACGCGTCAACATCCCGCGTGACTGTGGCAACTGGTGTGCGGATGATTCGCACGTCTATGCCGCGGTCAAAGACCGCTTGTGGGTGATCGATGCCGCCAGCGGAGAAATGATTCGCACCATGTTGCTGCCGGAAGAATACGAGGGCAGCAGCGAATGGGGCTACGTCGCCGTCACGGAGCACCGTGTCGTCGGAACCGTCATGAAACCGGGCAGCGGTTACTCGGGATTCTGGGACAAGGCGGCGTGGTACGACGGCAAAGACGATGCGGCGACCGCCAAGGTCTGCGGGAACGCCATCGTGGGCTACGACAAACAATACGGCAGCATCGATTGGCAGCGTGATGCCGACGCGATCGTGCATTCCACCATCACCATTTCCGGCAACCAGATTTACTTTGTCGAAGTCGACGACCCCACGCTGAAACAAGCGTCTAACGGAAAACTGCTCAACCGCCAAATCTGGAATGCGGCCTCCATCGTTTGCCTGGACCTGGACAGCGGCGAACAGCGATGGAAATCGAAGGTGCCGCCACAGGATCATGAAACGCTGATCAGTTTTGGCATTGCCGATGACGATCAGTTCATCTTGCAAACCTCTGGAAAGAACGAGTTTCATTTCGTCTCGCTCGATGTGACATCCGGCAAGCCGCGTTGGCAGCAATCCGTCCAGTGGCCCGAAGACCATCACAGCGCCCACATCCAACACGCGGTGTTGATGAACGGCCAGATCTTCGTCCAACCGCATATTCTCAGTGCCGACGACGGCCGCGTGGTCAAATCGGGGACGCTGGGAAAACGGCGGGGATGTGCGACACCGATTGGCGCGGGCAACTCGATCATCTATCGCGGCGGAACCGGCCCCCTGTCGTTATGGTCACTCCAGGACGAGAAACCCAGCGAGTTCACCCGTTTGCGGCCGAGTTGTTGGCTGAGCACCATTCCGGCTCAAGGCATGTTGTTTTCACCGGAGGGCGGCGGCGGGTGTTCTTGTGGGGGTTGGATGGAGACTTCGATCGGTTTTGCCCCCGTCCTGTCGTTGGGAGACGAGCGATGATCCGACTTCGAACCCTCATCATCTTGTTGAGCTGCATCGTCAGCCAGGTCGTCGGAGTCTCCGGGGTTGGCTCCAAAGCGTGCGCCCAATCCTGGCCGACGTATCGTCACGACGCCCGTCGCAGCGGCGTCACCGACGCAAGCCTGACGTTTCCACTGCAACCGCATTGGGTGCGTGTCTCGCAGCAGCCCCCGCAAACTGCTTGGACGGGGCCTGCAAAGTGGGACGCCTATTCGGGCAACAGCGGCCTGCAATCGATGCGCAACTTCGACCCCTGCTTTTTCGTGACGGTCGATGGCGGCCAGGTCTTTTTCGGTTCGTCGGTCGACGATGCCGTGCACGCGTTGGACGCCGCGACGGGCAAAGAACAATGGGTGTTATTCACAGGTTCGGCCGTTCGATTTCCTCCCACCCTGTCCGACGGTCGGGCCTTCTTCGGTTCCGATGATGGCTTCGTCTATTGTTGTGACCAGCGCTCGGGCGAATTGATTTGGAAACAGCAGGCCGCGCCGGAGCGGAAGCAGGTGGCGAGCAATCGCAAGCTGATTTCGATGTGGCCGGTGCGGACTGGTGTGCTCGTCCAAGACGGCACCGCGTTGTTCGGCGCGTCGCTGGTTCCGTGGAAGGCGTCGTACCTGTGCAAGGTCGACGCCAAGACGGGGGCGTTGGACGGCGATCGATGCTTCCGTAACGAAGTACAAGGCGTCACGATGCAGGGAGCGTTGTTGGCTTCGTCAGAGCGGATCTATGTGCCCCAAGGCCGCGCGGCACCGCTGGCATTTGACATGGCCGGCGGCAATTCCCTCGGTGCGATCGGTGAAGCCGGTGGCGTGTTCTGCGTGTTGACCGAAGACGAAATGCTGTTGGCCGGCCCGCAAGACCAAAAGTCATCCAGCGATCAAATGCGTCTCGCCGACGCTCGCAGCCGACAACGGTTGGCGACCTTCAGTGGCACCAACCGAATCCTGGTCGCGGGCGAACGGGCTTGGATCCCGACCGCGGGAAAACTCAAGATGCTGAACCGATCTAGCTATGTCGCCGCACAAATCGTCGCGACCAAGGCCAACGGGATCATCAACGATAAAAAGAATACTGACGAACAAGCCAAGGCGGCCGCAAAAGCAGAGCTGGCCCAGGCCACCAAGCAACAAGCGGAGGCTTGGCGGTGGGAGGTCGAGTGCCCCAATCCAACCGGGTTCATCAAGACCGCCGACTCGATCGTGGTCGGACTGGAAAACGAAGTCCGCGCCTATGATGCCGACGACGGTACGCTGAAGTGGTCGGCCAAGGTCGATGGCGTCGCCCACGGACTGGCGGTCGCCGACGGCCAACTGCTCGTCAGCACCGGACTCGGCCACATCTACGCCTTCGGACCGCAACGATGAACGCCAACGCGGTGATACATTCCAATCCGTTCAGGACGGGTAATCGTTGGTGTCTAGCCTTTAGGCGATCCCCGATGCAGAAGCATCGGCAGATGCCCAGACACCAACGAATTCCCCGAGAACGCCTAAAGGCTGGACACCAACGACTTCTGGACGCCTATCGACGCACCCTCTGCGTTGTCCTCATCGCGATGTTCGCCAGTACCGCGAACGCGTGCAAGGTTCCCGTGTTTCGCTATGCGCTTGAACGATGGCCGGCCGACACGTATGAGATCGTGGCTTTGATCGATGGTGAACCGACCGGCGATGCCGCCGACGCACTCGCCGCATTGCGGTCTCTCGCCGAACCAAGTGTCAACGTGACCACCCGAGTCGTTGATTTGGCCGCCCTCTCCGAAGCCGAACTCTGGTCGGTCGAGGGATTGGAAAACACCGAGCAAACGCCGCTGCTGCAGGTTTTCTATCCCGAACGCGACGGTCAACGAACGCTCTGCTGGAGTGGCGCACTGACATCCGCGAATCTCAACGCCTGGATCGAGTCTCCGCTTCGCAAGAACATCCTTCGGGAAATCCAAACCGGTGCGTCCGCCGTCTGGGTCCTCGTCGAAGGCCCTGACCCATCACAAAACGACGCGCTGCGGGCGGACTTGGAGTCTGCACTCCGGGAGGCGACCGCCGCGATCACCATTCCCGAGGGCGTGATTCGACGAGAAGATGCCGCGCAGTATCTGCAGGACCACCCGGCCGCGTCGATGGATGACGTGCTGCGCTGTGACATCCCGCTTTCGATCAAGTTCACGATCGAGCGACTTCGGCACAACGATGAAAACGAAGTCGCGTTTCGCGCGATGGTCGATGGCTGGACCGAATCGGTCGAGGCCCCATTCGTGTTTCCGGTGTTCGGCCGCGGACGAATGATCGAACCCTTGCCCGCTGCAGATTTTGACGCCGGTTCGATCATCGCGGCGTGCCGCTACCTGGTCGGCGAGTGCAGTTGCAGCGTCAAGGCGCTCAACCCGGGCGTCGATCTGATCTTGAAAACCGATTGGCAACAGACCCTCGGCGATCAAATCGTGATGGTCGAATCGGCGGACTCGGGTGAGCTGGTGGAGTTGGCGATTCCGCCAGGGAAAGACGAGATCGCGTCGATCGCTAGGAACACGGTCGCAGCGGGTGATGCCGAGCCGGACGATGGTAAGATTTGGGTGCTCGTCGTGATGGCACTGGGGGCGTTGGCGTTCACGATGAAGCTGCGGATGGGAATGAAGGCGGAATAATACGGGGCACTAGTATTCCGCCGCACCTTGGTTTTCGAATAGGCGGTAGTGGACGAGGCGACGAGTCCTAGCCAAGATGCCGACGGCAGCGGACTCGTCGCCTCGTCCACTACGCGGGAATTGAGGAGCGGACTCGTCGCCTCGTCCGCTACGCGGGAATTGAGGAGCGGACTCGTCGCCTCGTCCACTACGCGGGAATTGAGGAGCGGACTCGTCGCCTCGTCCGCTACGCGGGAATTGAGGAGCGGACTCGTCGCCTCGTCCACTACGCGGGAATTGAGGAGCGGACTCGTCGCCTCGTCCACTACGCGGGAATTGAGGAGCGGACTCGTCGCCTCGTCCACTACGCGAAAATTGAGTTGCGGTAGACGACTAGTCTCCAAGACAGACCAGCTTTCCGTCCTGCGTCGTCAGAAAGAGACGTTCATCGGCGATCGCCAAACCGTCCCAGGCCGGCGGCGGCACCTTTGATTCTTTGATGACGTAACCCGTTTCCGTCGACAGGACTTTTAAACGACCGTCTCGGTGGACGACGTATAGCTTTCCATCGCCCGACAATGCCATCGCGTAGATCTCATTGTGAAGTTGGGTCCCGTATTTGGGCTCCTCCCGGACTTCTTCGGGATCGGCAAAGGGATCATGGACCCAGGCCGAGTTGGTGGAGATGCGTTGGTTGCGATACGGCTTTCCGCCTTCGCGTGCCAACTTGCCTGCTTCCCATCCGGTGATCCACTTGTTGTTGAAGGACTGGACGTCGTCGGCACTGAAATCGCGACGGAAAACGTCCGTACTTCCATCGAGTGAGCTGAACACTTTGTCGTCTTTGAAAACCGTCAATGGCCGACGTGACGCTTCACCGCTGAAGCGATGTTGATGCCGGGCGCCATAGGTCCAACTGCCGCGTGGAACCCAGACGTCCCCCTTACCGGTATTGAGCCTGGCAAACGCGTTCCATTTGTCGACGTCCACCTGCTTGCCGTCAAGTGACAGGATCCAACGCGACATCGCCAACTTGTCCCCTTCGGCGTGCAGGATGTCAAAGGGATCGAATTCCAAGCCGGAGTTTTCGTAGAAGCCTTTCTGCGGGACGCTGTCGATACGTTTGACCCAGTGACGTTTTCCGGTCATCGGATCGACCGCAAAGACCAGGATGCCGCCATCGGCCAAGGGTTGGCGTCCGGCTGCAAAATAGGCGATGCCGTCCATGACCAGAATGGCGCCGGGAACGGGCCAAGGCGATTCGACTTGTCCGTAGGCGACGATTCGCTCGTCGTTGGGGGCGGCACGCATCCGCCAGACCAGTCCGCCGGTGTCGGCGCGAACTGCATACACCCATCCCGCAGCGGTTCCGAACAGACACAGCCCGCGGTGAATCGCAGGCGGCGTATCGAGCCGTCCGTTGGCGGTGAATCTCCAACGCACCTCACCCGATTGCGTGTCCAAAGCGATCAATTCATGCGCGTTGGACCGCGTCACGAAAGCGGTCCCGGCGGCAATCGTCGGAGCGCTCAGCGGGCCTTTGACGACCGGGTTCTCGTTCCAATCGTGCATGATCGGCCCCTTGATTTCGGCATCGGCGGCCAACTCATCGGACAAAACGGCCGTCCACTTTTGACTCAACCCATCGGGACCCGATGCGGCCGTGCTGGAACTGCGCCAGCGATCGTGACGGTACAGCGGCCAGTCATTCGGACCGGATTCCGCCGCGTTCGGGTCGATCTTTGCCGGCCCTGTTTCGAGCACGAAGTCGATCTCGTCGAGTGGACGGTTGGCATCATGCTGTCCCGCTGCGGCTTTCGCCATCGCGACAAAACCGCGTAACATCGGCCAGCAGGTGCAGTGCTTGGGGGTGGTGTAAATCAATCCGTTTGCCGGAATCCAACCGCTGTCGCGAGAACAATTCGCCTTGGTGATCCGATTGGCGATCACTTCTCCCGAGTTCAGGTCGGTCATGTCCAGCTCACCGGCAAACAGATAATTGGGGGTGGCGACGGGAGGAAAGCAATGAGCCAGCCCGGCCGGATAGCTCACGCGGACTTCGCCGGTCTTCGGATCAAGTGCGGAGACTTGTGGCGCGGACCGAACAAGTTTGTCTTTGTCCGCCGTGTTCATCTTTCCTCCATGCAGAATCCAGATGTCGTTGTCCAAGAACATCGCTCGTGCCTGGCGGGCGTGATTCATTCCCGGCGGATACTCCTTGGACCAGCGGTGCTCGCCGGTGGTTGCGGACACGACATGAATTCCGTTGCCGGCGTCATGGTCGTTCAACGTCGAAACTTCGAACACCAACAGTCCCTTGGCGATGACGGTACGCGTCGTTTCAATCAACCAGGGATAGTCATCACGTGTCCAGATTTCGTCTCCCGTCTCGGCGTCGAACACCACCGCGACGGCTTTTTCACCACGTTTGATGCGTCCTTGAAGAAATGCGACACGCCGGCCATCGGCGACCACATTCCGCGGTTCGGCTGCTTCCACCCGCCACAGTTCCGCGCCGGTTTCGACATGGTATGCCCGTACCGATTGATCATCGGCGGCAATCACGCGCACGCCATCGAACAAAAACGCGCGAGGCGACTTCATTTTTGCGAACTCGACCAACACCTCGCCGGTCGAAGCGTTCAGTGCAACCAGTCGGTCTTTTAATTTGGCGAAGAGCCTTTGGTCCGAGGCAACAGGTCGCGATCCATCGCCGGCAAGTCTCGGCAGACTGAAAACCTCGGGATTGTTGACTCCGTCCTTGTTCAAGTCGCGGTGCCAGAGACGCAGCCCGTTGAAACTATCTCGCGCCAAGATGCCGCCGTAAAAGTTTCGACCGCCGGCGGTCACCATCCCTTCGACTTCCGAAGTCGCCGCGGCGATCCAACGCACACGTTGCGGAGGCCCGACGGCGGTGTCCAGCGAAACGGCATTCCCGTCGGCATCGTGCCGAGAGTGAGACCAAGTATCCATCTCGGATGGCCAACGTTTTTGCAGGACGCGCGCGGAGTCGACTTGGCGAGCCGATGCAAACCCCGGCGCATTCAAATCGATTGGTTCGCCCAAGCCTTCATTGACAACCACGACCGATCCGCCAGGAGTCAAGACGCGTAGCAGTTCCGCAGTGGGGACACTGTATCCGGCAACGACGATCAGGTTGACCACGTTTTCGGCGTAGGGAAGCCGCCGCGGATCGCGAACGTGCTCGGCCCAAGCCAAACCATAGTGCCCCTGCTCACGCAGTCGCTGCTGTGCAGATTGTGTGACCTGTGCATCGGGATCGAGCACGTGAATCAGGTATCGACCTGTTTGACTCAACCGTGCGGCGGCATCGGTGTTTTGACCGCCCAGTTGAACGATCAAGCCGCCCTGTAGATCGGCGGCCGCCGCCGGGTCAAACGGTGACGGGGCCTTGGCGGCGGAATCCGTCGCACTGCTCAACGCGGCCAATACAACGAAGATGGCGGATGCGACGCTCGTGACTCGGTCTCTCATGTTCAACCCATCGGCGGGAGGCGTGATTCTGGCAGCCGAGATCAAGATCGGGAATGTGAATCGATTGCCAGCGAACAGTATAGCCGAACCGCCACAGACTCACCCGTTACCGCTCGCTCTGCTCGATCATCGTTTCAAGCGTTTGCAGTTTATCCATCCATTCGTCTGACGATTGGGCAAACGTCGCGATCAGCTGTCGCAGATGCTTTTTCGAATCGTCCAGCAAACGACGCCGTTGGTCGCCGGGGGGCGTCGCCCGAGCCTGAAGGATGCGACTTTCGTTGAGGTGAAAACCGGAACTGAGCAGTCGATCGAGGTATCGCGTTTTGTCTTCGCTGTCAAAGTGCATTCTCGCCAGCGTGTTGGTCAGTTTCGCCCAGCCCCAAATCGCATCGTCTTGGCGTCCTGCGATCGCTTCGGCGAAACGGACGGCGTCCCCGGTCACCTTGGCGTCTTCGGTCAGCACTTCGGCCGCCTTGATCTGCAGTTCGATCGCGGCCGGCGATTGACGCAAGATCTCGGACAACAGCGAGATCGTTCGCCCGGCGTTTCCGGATCGCTGCGCCAGATCGACACGTTTCAGATGCAGCGTCATTTTCTCTGCCGCGGTCAGCTCGTTTGATTCGGACGCGCGGCGAAGCAATTCGTCTGCACGCCGATGACACTGCATCACGACGTTTTGATCACTGGCGCGCGTTGCCAGTTCGGACCAGGTTTCTGCGGCCCATAGGATCACGTTGGTCGAGGGGCTCCGCTTGGGATCCAGAATCGATCGCATCAGCGTCTCCAGCTGATCGGCTTGAACGGCCGACACCGGTTGATCGGGATCCAGGTTGTCCACAAAGTCTCTTGCGACTTTCGTCTGCAGGCTCGCGATCCGCTCCTTGCCGCGAGGGCCATAACGTTTTGACAAGGCCGCGATCGACGACTGGATGCCCTTCACGTCGCCGGATTGCGAATAGGCCTGAAACAGACATTCCTCGGCGGCGGTGACGAATTCCTTTGACAGCTTCACCTTCTTCGCCAGTTCCAAAACGCCCTGTTTTCCATCGAGCAACGATATCGCTTGCCGTGGATCGTCACGCATCAATGAGATCTCGGCGAGCGAAAACATTCCCGCCAATACGGGTGCCGTGATATCGCTGTTGGTATCGATTTGGTCGATGGCGCCGCGCAGGTATTTCGCCGCGCAGCTGACGATCGCGGCACGTTGTTTGTTGATCCCTTCGTTGTCACGCCGCACCGCCTCGGCCCAGAACTCTCTACCGGCGGCCAGCTGAGCCTTTGCATAGAGAGGTGAACGCTTGGGGATTTTGAGGTAGGTTTGCGCGGCCTTGAGATGGAATCCGTCGCGCTGATAAAACTGAGCGGTCGCAAAACGCATCGTGTCCAGTTGGGGGTGTTTGATGCCGCGGCTTGCGATCAGATCACAGAGGTGCTCAAGCTGATGCAGGTCACCCGAACGATCCGCACCGGTGTAGTGCACTTGATGTGCTTCTTGAAAGGCGGCAAAGGCGAGCGTCGCGGCCGCCTTGGCGACCGGTTGCGTCGGATCTGCGAACCGTGTCACGTGCAAACCATAGACACCGGCGGCGTACAGGTGACCGGCGTCGAAATAGAGGACCGCGAGTGTTGACGCGATTTGATGGCGTTGTTCAAGCGTCGATTCATCGGCCGGTCGTCCGAGACACTGATCGAACAACACAATGCATTCACCCAACAGCGCTTCGGTCTCGGGCGACGACGGAGCCGACCGTTTCTGGCCGAGGTAACTTTGATGCGTTTCGAAAGCGACCGCATAGACTCGTTCAAAGGACACGAATGCAGGAGAACGCTGCGGCAAGGAGAGCGGTGCCCGCATCGGTTTTTCCGCGGCATGCTCGATCGGGGTGCGATCGAGCGGGATGAGCGTATCGGGGTTGGGGGCTCGCGGAAAACGCGCTGAAGCCTTGGTTGGTTTGGAGGGCGGAGGTTCACCGCCGGGCGCAGTTTCGACGGTTGGATCGGGCTGGCGAGCAACAGGCATTTTCGATTCCGCGACGACGCCAGAACTCTGTAGCGCAAACGAACCGTCACCGGCGTCGGCAAGGACATCTTGAGCGATTGACTTGGCCGTCGTTGGGCCTGCCGACTTTGCGGCCGTGGCAGGCGACGAGGACGGATCCGCGCCGGCGGGGGCCGTGGGGGCATCGACGGCCGGCGGTGCAGTTGCTTCGGCGAGGACTGCAGCGTTTTCGGCGGCGGACTGCTCGGCTTGCGGTCGCTGCAGGTACATCAGCATCGCGGCGATCAGCAATCCCAAGACGGCCGCGATTCCGGTCCATTCCACCCATGAAAACCGTCTGCGTCGGCGCGGCGACGACGTTGCCTGGTCGTCTGACGCATCGGTGTCAGACGCATTGGCCTCAGACGCATTGGCCGCAGCGGCATCGGTGTCGGCGGCATCGCTTTGGGATCCGGTGTTCGTCGACAGCAATTCCATGGCCGTCGTCGCGTCGAGCGTCTGCCAACCTGCGGGCAACGCGTCGGCTGCGGGGGGCTCAGCGCGTGGTTCCGGCGCGCTTTCGGCCTGCGGCTTCGCAGTCGGCTTTTCGGCCGGCTTGGTCGCCTGCTTTTTGGCCGAGCGTCCGGGCGCCAAAGTCTTTGCACGCGAGCGCCAGGAAGGGGGATCAGTCATTCGGCGTCCACACTCGGAGCTACTGCATCTTTTTGTTGTTAGCCGGCAATTTTAATCCCCAGTACCCGTTTCTGGTTTTCAGTCGTGGGCGAGGTAACTGTTTGGCGATCAGTGCGGCTTGCGGATGAACCCCGACGTCTTGGTAGGTGCCGCGATGTTTGGCGGCAAGTTGCTTGAACGTTTGCGCGTTCTTTCCGCTGACCTCCATCCCCAAGGTGTGAACCACCACTTTCTTGTTCGGTCGCTCGCTGAAGTACCGGGAGGCTCCGTCGGTGAACGCTCCGTCGCCGAGCACGAACATGACATCGGGATTGAGGTCGAACCCGAGCTGAAGCGCTTCTTTGCCGTTGGTTCTCAGGCACAGCGGTACCGTTTGCAACCACTTGACCAGCAGTTGCTTGTTCTGAGGCGTCGCGGGGACCAGCGTTTTTGGGGCGTAGGGATGAAACAACGGATAGGCGGTGTCGCTGTAGAAAATCACGTAGAACTTTTGACGTTTGTTGAGCTTGTCGACCGCTTTGACCAGTTCGTTCAGGGCGGTTTCGAAACGCCCCTGCGTCATGCTGTTGGAATTATCGATCACGAACACAAAATCAATTGCCTCGGTCTTTGAACCGAAGAATTGCACCTTGGCTTTGGCCGGTTTTTCCATCGCCTCGCCATCGCCGGAGGAACTGGCGGGCGCGGCGAGCAGATTGCCGTCAAGGGAGTCGCTCAAGTCGACCGACACAAATTGCTCGGTGACTTCCGACAGCACTTCGATCGACTCGCTGACTTCTTCGACCACCTCGTCAACCGGTTCGGTCACCTCCAACTCGACCTGCTCGATCACGACTTCTTCGATCGCATCTTCGACGGCGGTGGAGACGGTGATGATGTCCGGCTTGGTGATTTGCTCCTCGACCAAGAAGATGGTCGATAACAGCAACAACAGCGCGACATGCAACGCGATGCTCAATCCGCTGGTTCGGAATTGCGCCACCAATCCCTCACGCCGCTCGAACCACCACAGCCGCATCAGTGCAACGGGTTTCCAGATCAACGAGGCTGCGTCGACGTCCGCTCGCAGCTGCTCGTGCAAGGCCTGCTGCTCCAACTCCGCTCGGCGATAGGCGGAGATGCCCTCTGATTCGGTTTCGGTCGTGGCCGCATCGGCCCCCCCGCTGCCACGCTCGTCGGGGGACCTGCTGGTCGAGTCGATGGGATCGCAAACGATCGACGGTCGTTCAATCGCCAGCACGTCGCGAAACCCGTCGGCCAACGCCGCCGAGAGATCGCTGATCGGGATCTCGAAGATCTGTGTCCCGTCCGACACAATCGTTCGACTCAACACCGCCGGCCGGTAGAACCCCGCGCGACGAGCCTGGGAAAGCTGTTCGGTCGGAATGCGGAAGAAACGTTTGCCGTTGGATACGGTGACGAGATCGGGCACGAATCACCTCGGACGAGAAGAAAGAACAGACCACCGGCTGCACTCCCGAGTCGAACGTGCGTCGGCATCACGATGAACTCAATAAAGCCGGCAGAACCGGTGAATCACGCGTCAATGCGGCATCGTCCTCAGAAACCGGATTCCAAATCGACCGTAGTCTTGCCCGTCCACGTCGCCGTCGAAATCAGAATCCAGACGGGGGTCGAACCCCGCCTGCGAGGTTGTCTCAGCTCTCCGCGTCGCCGTCGATGGAATCGCGACGTTTGATCAAGGTGACTTCGTTGCCTTTTTCACTGAACGTGACTTCGTCTAAGAAGGTACGAATCAGCATGATGCCGCGGCCGCTGGCCTTGAGCAAGTTCTCCGGGTCGGTCGGGTCGGGCAAGGACGACGGATCAAATCCTGGCCCCTCGTCTCGGATGACAAACTTGACCTCGGACTGTGTCAACGTCGCCATCACGGTCACCCGCCGATCACAATACGGTGGCTGTTGAATCCGCTCTTCACCGAGATCACGATAGGAACCGTCGTCCTCTTCACGCAAGTCGGAGTCCAATTCCAGGTTGCCGTGGTCGATCGCGTTGGTGATCGATTCGCTGAGCGCAGTCGTCAGTTGCACCAATGTCGATTCGTCAAAATAGTTCAGCAGCTTCAGTTGTTCGTGCAGATAGCCGACCAACGCTTGGGTCCCACCGGGTTCATACCCCAAAACGAAACGGGACTGGCTCTCCTCCAAGAAGGCCAAGACCTTTTCCCGCTCCTGAATCGCATGCACCACCGACATGACGGTGCGGAGTGCTTCGCTGAGTCCTTTGCTGAGGTTCTCCTTGGGCACATAACTTGATGCCCCGGCCCGCAGCGCGCGGGCGGCCACCTCTTCGCTGCCGAATCCCGTCATCAGGATCACCGGCAATTGCGGATACACGTCGCGAAGTCGTTCGACCAGCTCCAGCCCGTCCATTTTGGGCATCTGCAGGTCCGTCAACACAATGTCGGGCTTTTCCGTGTTGACCGATTCAAGGGCTTCACATCCATCGGCGGCATAGCGGACGTCGCATCCAGCCGCTTGGACACAGGCGCCGGCGACTCGCTGGCAGACGGCGGAATCATCGACGATCAGGACGGTGGTCATGGAAAGCAACCTTGGTGGAATCAAATAAATGGTCCCGGCGGGCAATAGGATAAGACTTTGATGATACCTTATCGACACGCCGTTGACCCGCCGGGGGAACTCTCAGCGGAGACTCCGCCTCGGATCGCCGACGCGGCACCGGATCAGAACCGCGGTTTTTCCACGCTCACGCAGCAGTTGCGATCGGCTCGAGCGAATCCTTTCTTACCCCAAAGGCCGACCGAACGCGCCCCATGCCACCGACTTTGGCACGGGAGGGAATTAGCGAAACGTCGCGAGCCCAATACCGTTCAATCGACAGTGAGGGGCGCCCGGACGCTGGCGCGAACCGGCTGATGTCAAACGAATCTCAGCCGACGGGCGCGAGGCTTCGGGCCCCACCGAGAGAAAACGACGCTTCGAATCGCGGTCTCGGGCTGTCGATTGAAGCCCGCGTGCGTCAGCAAGGGGCAGTGCGGCGTCCCTCGCTCACGCGTCGGGCTAAGATCATGGCGCTGAATTCAGAACATCGACTCAATCGACATCCCACTGACGCCCTCCCGCCAAAAAAACACTCGTTGTTGTAACTGCAGCATTCACAATCAGTTACAGCGGATTACTTGGCTTTTCGTCCAGGCGGAATGGTCAGCAGCACCGGGGCCGCCGACGTCTCCGGCAACGGGTCGCTCAACTTTGCCGTACCGATTTTCTTTTCCCAGTCGACCGCCATCAACAGGTCAAAACCGGGGTTCTGATTTTTGACCTGACAGGAACAGGGGCCGATGATGAAACGCGAGGCCAACCCGATCGTCAATTCCGAGATTCCCTTGCCGACCAGGGCGTACAGCACACGGCCCCTGCCCAGCACCGGAAACGCCATCGGTTGATCGAGTCCCTCCAGATCCGGCTCACTGGCCAACAGCATCTTCAACAAAAACTGTTCCGCGGGGTCATCGCGTCGCAGCGTGACGATCGAAAAATCCAATCGCAGGTCGATCGCCGACTGCTCCAACAATTCCTGCTCGTCTTCGACCTCTTCCTGCTCGGGCAACTCCAGCGATTGTTCATTTTGCTCAACGAAGCGTGTCAAGTTGCCCAGCGCGAGTTCGTCTTGCTTGGGGTCACCACAGGGCACAAAGATCCACACGGCAGACTCTCCCCCGACCAACCGTTTTGCGATTTCCTGTCGGATCGGGGAGTCGACCAGGTCGCCGACCGATTCCGAGTTCAAGGGCGCCGCGGCAATCAGACGATCGGGGACCTCTTGAGCCGTCACGGGATACAGCGACACCAAAACCGGTTTGCCGGATTGGCCATGCTCCGCCCACGCCGATTTCAGCTGCTCGTCTTGAAGCGTGGCCGCTTCGATCAGTCTGACGCCGCAGTTGGCTGCAACCGCCGATTGATGATCGGACGCCCGCAAGTGCTCGACGAGTTTCGATTCCGCATCGTCGAGCGGGCCGTCGTGCAACACGACCAGCTCATAATTGTCTGCCGGCCAACGCTCCAAGGCGTAGCGGAACACCGGGACCTGGCAGGCATCGGCGACCGCAGCCAACGAGACCGAAAGCAGTGCGATCGAAAACAGTGCGGTCGACACCAGTGCGGTTGCTTTGCTGGGGAGTGATTGTTTGGAGGGGTTCATGGCTATTCCTTTCGTGTGACCTCGATTCCCGACACGATCGGCAGCCGTGACGGATCTTCGGGAACCAGTTCAACCAACAGTTTGTCGTTGACCGTGATGTCGGAAAATTCAATCGTTTGCGACTTGGCCGGTTGCCCCGGTGTCGCCGCGATGACGATCCCTGACTTCACGATTTCTGATTGTAGCTTGATCGCAAACGCGCCCGTATCGGATTCGTCCAAGTTGGCGAACAAGAACTTGACGTCATACGTCGCCTTCGGATCGTCTTTTCCCAGCAGCGGGATTTCAAATTGTTTCAGTCCCCGTGCCCCCGAAGCGTAAACCCAGGGTTTGTCCGAATCCCCCAGTTCGACCGATTCAAGATTGCGGCTGTACCAGCCCCCGCCGCTGGACAGCTGCGGTTTCAAATCAAAAACGAACTCCAACCGCGCCCGGCTGCTGGGTCTGGGATAGCCGAACCACTCCCGGCCGGCGATTTCTTTGCGGTCGCCCGGCGCCCCGAAGTTGATGCCGATCCGTTTGACCGGCGTGGTCGGACCCACGGCACTGAAGATCCCCCAGGACTTGTTTTCCGTTTTCGGCTCCATCACCACGGTCGATGCGATCGAAAATTGACAGACACAGCCCGCACTGGCTTCGGGGATCATCACCAGCCCGTTGCCCGGAATGGCGTTGACCCAGCAACCGAGTCGCTGACCGGCGAAATGCCGTGTGCCGCTGTCCTCGTACAAATCGTAATAGCCGATGAAGCCGGAGCGAAAGAACATCATGTTCGGCGTCGCGGTGATGACGCCGCAGTGGTGCCCCGGGCGACTAAAACGCCACTGGCTGTCGGCGCCGGTCAACGGGTGCGGCCGTGTCTTCGGCTCGCCGGTGTGCAAGTTGAACGCCCACGGTTCGGCATAGATCTCGTTGCCGACGACGGCCGGTCGATTCATGTAATTGGCGTTCTTGGACCACAGTTCGGTGCCATCGGCGGCGTCGAGGACCAACAACTTGCGGCGGTCGAATTGCCCCGAGAGAAACTGTTTCCAGTAGTGCCCGTTCGCATTGGCACCACACAGCACGACATGGCCGTCGGCCACCATCAAGGTCAAACTGCCGCCGCCGGCACTGACGTTGGTGGTGTCGGTGACGTTAACCGGTTTCTCCCACAGCTTTTCGCCGCTGCGGCGATCCAGCGCCACGGCCAACCGCACGTCATAGTTCTTCATCTCCGCTTCGGCTTGCTCAGCCGCTTCACCGGTCAACGCTTTCAAGTCGCTCTTGTCTTTCAGGTACAGCTGTTGACGTTCTTCGGGCGTGATCGAACTGTCAATGAAATAGATCCGTTCCGGTCCGATCGCGATCGTCGTGTGCAGAATATTGCTCCCGCGATACGTCCACATCCGCTCCCCGGTCTCGGTATCGACCGCAAACACCGCATCGGTCTGACTTTTGACGGTCAAGCCGCGTCGACGCATCCGTTGTTCCAGTTCTTCGCGAATCGTGCTGGTGCCAAACAACTGTCCGTCGTCGTAAGCCAGGTACGCCCAGGCACGCTGCACGCCGTCGGGTGATTCGGGGGTTTGGTAGGTTGCCTTGACCTTTCCGGTCGCGGCGTCGAGCGTGATGCACTGGTTGTTGATCGCCACGTAGAGTGCGTCATCACTGGCGGCCAGGTTGTGCGTTTCGCGATTGTTGAACACACCGGTACGGATCGCGCCGGGGTTTTCATAGTCCCACAAGAAAGTCCCGTTGTAGGCGTCATAAGCCATCAGCCGGTCGGTTCCCTGGATGAACATCCGGCCGTTGGTCGACAGCGGCGCGCCCGCCGCTTCATGACGATTGATCATTGCGCTCGGTCCGGGGTCGCCGTACCACAACACGCCAAGCCCGTCGCGGATGCGATGGTCATCGGAATATGAGGTGTTGGCGACGTTGCCGTATTGGTGCGACCAGTTCCCGGCGCCGGGCAATTTGCCACGTCGCAGCAGTTGCCAATCCGCTCCCGTGACCACTTCGCCTTCTTCCTGTTGATAGAACTGCGTCAGCCACGCAAGCGTCTTCTCGGCGGCTGTCATTTCCGGCAAGTTCGCTGCGCCGGCCGGACGTCCCAGTATCACGACGCCGCCGCAGGGTTTCAGATGCCGTGCGATCTGTTCGGGATCACCCGGCAATTGACCATCGAGCAACATCGACTCGGACACGATCAGATTGGCGAAGTAATTGGAAAAGGGCATCTCCTCGATCGGCGTGTTGACCACCGTGATCCGCGTGGCGTGAACGCCCGCCCGCTGGAGCGCTTCGCGCGACGCTGCCGCCTTCTCTGCGTCGGGTTCGACGGCGTAAATCGTCAATTCGCTTTGCAGGGCTAATTCGTACGCCAATCGCCCTCGACCATTTCCGACGACGAGACAGTAACCGGTCTGCTGACCGCTCCGCTGCAGAATCTGCCGCGCGGCCGACTGGTAGAACTCGGTCAGGTCGTCGGCGGGGAACGGTGCCGAGAGGGGACCGGGCCACGTTGCGGCTTGTTCCGTCGTCACATCGCTTCGGTACGCGTAGATGTTTCCGCTGTCGGTGCTTACCGTCAGTAGATGGTCACCGACGGACAGTCCCCGCACGTTACCCTCGACGCTTGCTTGCCACAGCTTTTCGCCGTTGGATCGATCGAGCATCACCACTTCGTTCAGACCGCCGGCGATGACCGCATTCTCGGTTGCGATCAAGACATCATCAAAGTCGCTGGCGTACTCCCAAAGGATGCCACCTTTCATCGCCTCCTTCATCATCTGTTTGGCGTGGGCAAGTTTCTCGGGAGTGGTCGGCCGCTCGCGAAGTTTCAGGAACCACTTTTGCTTTTCTTGGCTCGCCTTGGCGTGCTCGGCGCGATTGACGCAAAAGATCTTTTCTCCATCCATCAAATAAGCAAGCTCGCCGGCCAAGACCATCTGGCGGCCGTTGATCCAGGATTCACCGACGTTGCCGGTCTTCTGGTCCATCGCCAAAAAGTGATGGGGACCACCGGCGTAGACTTGACCGTCACCCAACAACGCTTTGGTTCCGCCCACGACACCACCGGCATCGGTTCGCCAGGAATGCGTGCGTTGGAAAACGATTGTTCCGGTTGCTTTCGAAATCGCCACCGGCAGCGACCGGCCCGACGGGACGTACAGGTATTTGTCGTTGGCCAGCAAGTACCCTTGGGGCGACAGATCGTTGCGCCCGGCGTCTTGCTCGCTGATCGTGTCATTACGCCACAGGATCGAACCGTCTTTCGCGTTGACGGCGCAAAGGTAAACCGTTTCGTGCGGAAAAACGCCGGCACCGAAGTAGGCCGTGTCGCCGTCGATCAGCACACCGCTGCGAACGGGCCAACGCGAGATCATTTCTCCGCGCGAGAGCAATCGATCGTCTTGAGGTCCGACGCGCATTTGCCAGACGACTTCTCCATCCGCCGCACGCAGGCAATACACCAGTCCGTCGTCGGATCCGAAATAGACGTTGCCATGAGCCAGCGTCGGCGCCAGGCGAATCGGACCCTCGGTGTAAAAATCCCAGATCGGCTGCCCCGACTTCGCGTCGACACAATGCAATCGATGATCGACCGTGCTGCCGAAGTAGACGCGGCCGTCAGCCGTCACGACTTGCAACGCGTCATCGAAATCGACGCGATGCTTCATCTGATGGCCTTCGATCGGATCCTCACGCGGTCCCGACCACGCTTTGACCGGTTTGGCCGGCGACCGGTAGGTCCAAGCCTGTCGTAGCGAAGGGGCCAAGTGCTCCGAGGTGAAGCCCGCGCGATCATTGCCGTTCAGGTAGGCCGGCCAGTCGGCCAAGACGGACGACGAGAGAAACAAACAAGCAAGAACTGAAACGCCGGGGATCGTTCGCACGTTCATGGAGAGAGCCATTGGGTGGGATGGATGGAGGAAACATCCTTTCGGGGGCTCATCAGTTTAGCCGAGCCGAACGCCCGCTGCTGTCCTTTGCGGTGTCCGATGGAAACGAAACCGATTCCGGCATCTGCCAGAGACACGATATCCCCTTGAAAACGCCGGTCGCCGTGGGGTGCATCACGAAATGCACCCCATAAACCTCATCAAAACCTCATGCGGTGTCGGACACCCGCGGCGGCTTGAATCGCTGGGCATGCCTTCGGTCGGATGAATCGAAATCGCTCGCTTGTCGGTTGAACCTCACCGCAGCGGGCGTGTTGCACAAATCGCGGATCGGTTTGTCGAACACGGAGAACGTCCCGTTGATTGAAAGTCGTGCGGTTGATGCCACTGTGCGGGGAACACGCATTTCTCTCACTAGCACACCCCCAGATGACGAAAACTCGTCAGGGGGTTCGTGCCACCACTGATTCGGTCGCCACACGCGTTTGGTTCTCCAGAGGCGGCGACCGGATACGCCGGATGATTGAGACGAAGCGAGCAACTAACCAAACTCAATGCAAATCGAATCCCCAACCGATGAGGGACGCCGCGCGGCGGCGTCTGACGGTCCAGCACCTCTGATGCACCACGCGATCGGGGCCTCGATCTATCGCGGCATTCCCGAATTCAGCGACCTGATGTTGGCCTGCCGTCATCACCTGACGCTGACGTTCGTCGTCGGCAGCGTGCTGGCGGGCACGCTGGCGATGGTCGCCTGGTCATGGATCCGGCCGAGCTATCACGCCGAGGCCTTAGTGCGTGTTCGCGAAAAGCAAAACGTGGTGTTCACCCCACAGACGTCGCGGTCAGAAGACCTCGCGTTCTTTCGCTCCCAGGCCGCTTTGGTGCGATCCCATCAAGTCCTTTCGGCCGCGTTTGATGACGACGAGGTCCAACAGTTGACCCACGTGGTTCCCGCTGGAAATCGAGTCGAATGGCTGGACGGGCTGTTGCGGGTCGAGACCCAATCGGGATCCGAAGTGATCAGTATCACGGTGCATCACGAAACGCCGCTGGTCGCCCAAGCGTTTTGCAACGCCATCACCCGGGCGTATCTGGACGAAATCACACACCGGATGATGTCGGACCGAAAGCTGCGTGAAACACAGCTCGAACAAGCGGTGGTGGCGGCTGACCTGCAGCTGGACAAGCTCTGGGAGGATCTCAACAGCGTCGCGCGGTCGGTGGGTTCAGACAGCTCGGAATCGTTGACGATTCGTGACGAGATGCAGTTCCAGTCTTATCGTGACTACGCCCAACAGTTGCAAGCGGCCCAGCTCAGGGGCAATCAACTGCAAAGCCAGCTGGACGAGCTGCAGGCAAGTCACGAGGGACAACCCGCGGTCAGCGAAGAAGTTGTCGAGAAACTACTGCGGCAGAACCACGAGGTCAGCACCGCACGCAAGCAGCTGATGGGATTGGAACTGCAGTGCCAGCAAATGGAGAAGATTGCCGTCAGTGCAGACTCGCCACAGATGCGACGTCTGACGGACCAACGCGACCGGTTTGCCGAAGAACTGGAGCAATTGATTCAACGAACCCGCGCCGAGATCAGTGAAACGTTGCAGATTCAGACCCAATCGGAACACCAACAGTTGTTTGCCAAACTCAAACAGCAAATCGAGTTGAATCGCAGCGAGAAGGAGTTTCTGCGGGAACGTTTGACCGAGTTGAATTCTGTCGTGGTCCGTGCGGCTCCGAAAACTGCCGTGCCGCTGGACATGTCCCGTCACGCGGTTGAGCGACAAAGTCGCTTGGCCGACGGACTGTGGAAGACGCTGCAGGAATTCAGAATCGAAGGTCGATCGCAGTCGCGCGTCGCCCTGCAGTCCCTGGCCACGCTGCCCACACAAGCGAATCATTCCCGTCAGTTGAGGGCGGCCGCCGCCAGTGGGGCGGGCGGATGGATGCTGATCATGTTTGTTGTCGGGTACCTGGAATGGCGGGATTGCCGTGTGCGATCCCCTCGCGATCTGGTTTCCCGATCACGCTTGCCCGTTTTTGGCACAAATTCCTATGCGGCCACGCAGTCCAAATTCGGCTTCGGGTTGCGGCAAAAACAAACCAGCGGCGGTGTGCGAGAGGCGGCGGCAAGGATCTTTTTGCGGAACCAGGATTCCGCGGACTGCGTCACCCTGATGGTCACCAGTTGCGTCGCGAACGAGTCGCGGCACCTGATCTCACAAGAACTGGCAGTCGTCCTGGGAGGTTTTCATCGTCGAGTGTTATTGATCGACTGCGATACCGACCGGGGCCAGCTGAGCCGCGCACTCGGGGCATCGCGATCCGACGGCATTCGGCAACTCCCCATTGGCAACCAGGCCCCCGCGGTGGAGACGATCGCAGCGCTGTTGGTGGCGACCAATGTCGACGAGGTGGATTTCATGCCGATCGGGACCCCGAACGCCGATCACGCATGGATTGATCCGAAGACCTTGCGGCAGGTGATCGACGCCCTGCGGTCACGCTACGACGCGATCATCGTCAACGGCCCGTCATGGATGGGGGCGACCGAAGGGACGCTGCTCGCCGAAGAAGTCGATTCGAGTGTGTTTGCCGTGTTCGTCGATGACAGCCGCTGGAATCAACTGGTGCTGTGCGAAGAGTCGGCCCGCCAAGCGGGAATCCCACTCAGCGGATCCATTTTTCATTCAGGCACGGGCAAAAGCGGGCTGCGTTTGCAACCCGATCGATCCAAGAACGATCGGGCAGCTTCGCCCGCTGCAGACGATACCGAAAGCGAAACGGCACTCCGTCTGGAAATCGACGCATTGCAGGATGAACTGCGTCGGGTCCAGGCGGACGGACAACCCCAGGGTGGACCAAAGGAGTCTGACACCATGACAGCGAAAACCGAGGACGTTAACCATTCATGACAGAACCCACTTTGCCCTCCCCGGTACCCTCACTCGTGGCTCTTGCGGCGGATTCAGACTTGTTCTTCCATCCGCCGCATCAAACTGTCTCCGCAGCACCGTCTACGGTGACCGATGAGCCGGCTGACAAGTCGACGGTGATACCGACAAAGTACTTTCGTGCCAAGCCGTTCGTTGAATGGGCGATCACGGCGTTGTTGATGGTGGTCGCGATCCCCATCATGGCGATCGTGGCATGCGTCATCTTGGTGTGCGATGGGCGTCCCCTGTTCTATCGCCAAGTGCGTGTGGGAAAGAACGGCAAGAACTTCCGAATCTGGAAGTTTCGCACGATGCGGACCGGTGCCGAAAAGAACACCGGTCCGGTCTGGAGTAGTCCAAACGATTCACGCGTGACTCGATCGGGCCGATGGCTGAGATGTTGCCATCTGGATGAATTGCCACAATTCATCAACGTGCTGGCGGGCGACATGAGTCTGGTCGGCCCCCGTCCCGAACGCCCCGAATTTGTGACGACCTTGGCCGAAGAAGTGCCGGGTTACTTGCGACGAACTCGGGTCCGGCCCGGCATCACCGGTCTGGCGCAATTGAAATTGGGATACGACGAATCGATCGTGGGGATTCCCCAGAAAGTCGCGTGTGATTTGCAGTACATTCGCACCGCCAGCCTGTTCCAAGATCTGAAACTGCTGTTGGCGACGCTTCCGTACATCGCAGGACAGCTCTCGTTCAAACTGAGAGCGAAATCGCGGCTTCGCATTCCCACTGCTAACGCACCGATGATCGGACCGGTGCCGTTGAAGAGCGAGAAACTCGATTCGGCACCACCGCAGGAATCGGCGATCGAGCTGACGCAACACGTGGCGTAAGGGCTCTTTGTTTTTTTGCCGTCGCGGAAAACGGGTAAGGAAAGTTCGGAGGTAAGAAGAGGGTGCAATGCATCATCCAATTCGACTTCGCCAATTTTCCTACCTCCAAAATCTTCCTACCTCTCCCCTCAGCCACCGTGCCCTGTGAAATCGGTGGGAATCAGGAAAGGGATGGCAGTATGGTCCTCGTCGAAGACCGGTTCGGTCAGCCCCTGTTCGGCCTGTGCGACCAGCGCCGCCATCTCTCTTGCGGTCACGTAGTAGTACTTGAATCCGTAACGATTGGCCGTTTCGCGTAGTCTGGCGTGAAACTTTGTCGCGTGTGGGCTCAACCACACGTCGGTGTTCGCTTCCAGCGCGCCGTGGGTGTGTAGCTTGACGAACTGCCATTGGGGGTGACCGGACACGGTGACGCGTGCTTTGAGCCAGTCGTCGATCCGCTGTTCGGCAAGCGGTTGTGAACCGGCGACGTTGCCATTTTCGATCCGCGGTTTCTGCCAAGGCCGCCGATGGGTGACCACGACCGGACCCTGGATCATCAGCAATCCGTCCCGCGGTCGCGCCGCACCGACGCTCGCCGGGATCCCGGTGTCGTGTGACTTTGGTCGCTGGGGGTCGTCGATGGCGTAGTAGATGCTGTTGATCGTTCGTGTTTGTGCCGGGTGAGGGGCGGCGGGCATGGTGAAGTCCGCGTAGCAGCCCGTTTGGCGCAACACTGTGAGTTCGTCATTGACACCGCAGTGGCATCCGTCAGGGTGTGAATTGTCGAGCGCCCAGTTGCCGTGAATGAACCCATAGCGGATTTGACCGGACGCATCTCGGTGCAGCAGCCCGTGTCGTGTATGCAGAGTTTCGGTCGACCGTAGCAGCAGCTCACGCAAGGACTGGGCGTTGTCCTTGTCGTGATGCAAGTGCACCTCGACGTCTCCGTAGCCCGACCGTGTCAGCGTCGCGAGCTTTTCCAGATGCTCGGGCAGGTAGCATTCGATGGGATAAAAAAAGGTGTGCTGCGGCGGTCGGCCGCGTGAGTCGCAACAGCCGTCGACCGTCCGTGGGTAGTCGCTCAGCCAACGATCCACGCGTCGCCGCTGCAGTTCCAACGGGGCGCGGTCACGCTCGGGCTCGAAATGGTCGGTGACACAGACGAATACGTGCGTCGGGTTTGGCAGCGACCGCTGTCCCGCCCGATAGGCGCGGGCGAACGTCATCGGTCCCATTCCCCGGATCTTCAGCACTGGTTGCAGCACCGGTTTGAACACAGGTTTGAGCACTGGGGAATCCTGTCAATCGACGTTCCTAACGCGATTGGTGGCAGATGCTTCCAGCTTGCGGTCGCGGAATCGCACGCCGGAACCCGACGCCGCGCTGGCAAACCGTCCGACACTTTCCGTTCGTTCCTACGCCGCACGCTTTTCGCTTGCATGGACCATTTCTGATGTCGCTGGGATATGGCTCCAACTCGATCGTTCGGTTGGATTCCAAATCACTGTATCATGTCCGATCAGATATCGGCAGATCCCGACGCCGATGGCGGCGTTCATGACGACGAACGACGTACCGGCTCGCGCCAAACGCGAGGCGAGTGAGCGACGCGACGTCACCAGGCCGTATGCGGCTGCTCCATAGGCGAACGCTTGCAACAGCAGCAGGCCTTGAAAGCGGAGATCGGTTGCCAAGATCAGGTTACTGACCAAGGCAGCGATCAACAGGAACGGGCCGCACCAACGGATCAGCTTGTGCGAGGCAAACGCGGCCGCTTGGTCCAGATTTTTCCACTGCAGCAGTCCACGCAGCGTCGGCAAACACTGCATCGCGCCGAGACCGATTCGTTGACGACGTAAGAACTCGCAGCGGATCCCTCCGGTACTGGGTGAATACGCCCGCGCGGTCGGATCAAATACCAAACGGCATTGATGCGTCATCCGCACCAGCATCGGCAGAACCAGATCATCGTTGATGGTGGGTCGAGACGGGGCGACGAACATCGATCGCCGGATCGCATAGATGGCCCCGCTGGCTCCCAGTGTGATTCCCAATCGTGCTTCAAAGCCGCGGATTTTGTTTTCCAGTTTCCAGTACAGTGATTCGCTCGCTGCGCCTTGGCCATCGACCATCGTGACTCGACCGGCGACCACGCCGACCGCCGAATCGCTGAAATGTCGCGACAATCGCAGCAAGGAATCGCGGTCAAAACGCGTCGTCGCATCGGTGAAGACGATCACGGGACTGGTAACGGACTCGACGGCGCTGACCAACGTCGCAGCCTTGCCGCGGCGGGTTTGAAAGGAGAGGGCTTTAACGCGGCCGTCGTTGAATCCCGACACCAGACGCGGCGTCGCATCGGTGCTGCCGTCGGAGGCGATCAGAACGTGCAATCGCTCCGGCGGATAGTCGCAGGCGAAGATGTTTTCGATGCGTTCGGTCAGGTGATTGGCGGCGTTGTGGGCGGCGATCAAGACCGTGATCTCGGGCAGGTCGTCCGTCCGGTCGGAAACCGTCGGCGGATCGTCGCGGCCCAGCACTCGGGCCAGCATCGCGATCAGGATGGGATAACCGACGTACGCATAAAACAACCCCAGCAAGGAACCGAGGAAGGTGAAAACAAGGACAGCGTGCACTGCAAGGATCCAGAGAGGGGCCACGACGTGACGGCAACGATCGAACCCCCTTTAAGTTCGTCATTCGGGGGCTGACTTCGACGCTCAATCTGCTGGGATCCCATGAGGGAAAAAGGACATCGACCGCTCACCGGCTGACCGCGTCCATGACCTCGGCCAGCTGGCTCGTCTGCCGACGGCGTGAGAATGGGCCAAGGTCGTCCGCGCCACACGTAACCCGGCAAGGCCGCTCCGCAAGCAACGTCGATAAACACGCGGCGATGCGATCGGGTTGGCCGGGAGAGAACCGATAGGTGTGCCCGTGTTGTTCGATCAGCGAGGCGGTTTCACCGTCGCCGCAAATCGCTAGGATCGGCTTTCGCAGCGCCAGGTATTCGAACAGTTTGGCCGGCACCACACGTTCGGCGCCCGGTTCATCGGCCAACAGCAACAACAGCACATCGGCCGACCCAGCCAATTCCAACGACTTGCCGTGCGGCAGATAATTGTGACGTTGGACGTTGACTGCCGTTGCATCCAGTTTTGCGACCAGGGCGTCTTGATGCGGCGTGCGTCGCCCGGCGATGATCAAGTCGATTCGCGCCGCGGAATCGGGATTCGCCGCGGCGAGTCGAACCAGCGCATCCACGACGGGTGAAATGTCGGTCAGCTTCCAAAGCGTTCCCGTGTAGACGATTCGCAACCGGTCGGGCGGATTCGATTCGCAGCGCAGGGCCGTCAAGTCATCTTCGTCGAAACCGTTGTAGATACAGTGCACCGAAGCTCGGCTGCCTGTTTCTTGGATCTGGCGGGCGAGTTCATCGGCGCTCGCTTGTGTCGTTGCCACGACCGCATCGGCTGCCCGCAAGACCTTGCCCAGCATCCTGCGTTGTTGGCGGTAAGCGATTCCCGATCGTTGGTGGTTTTCAAAGTGCTGGCTGGACAACAGCCATTCGTCGCGAAAATCCAAGACGAGTGGCAACCCGAAACGAAGCTTGAGGGTTCGTCCGAGCAAGAACGACGAAAACGGTGGTCCCGTCACGTACACCACGTCATGGGGAATCTGACGCAGTGTTTGTGTCGCCAGTCTTGCGGCACAGGGGTTCCATAAGATTTGGGGGTCGGGTTGCAACAACGACATGCCCGCCTTTCGAACGCATTGCTTCATCCATCGTTTGAATGAAAACGAGGACGGATCCCCGGTCGCGATCAGTTTTTGTTTCGTTCGGTACGACGGTTCGAGCGTTCGGGCGCGGAGCACCGTCGTCTGCGGATCCAATTCCATCGACAGATCATTGTCGCGAACCGGAACGGACGGATCGGCCGCGGTGAGCACGGTGGGTCGCCAATGATAGTGGGGCAAGTACTTGGCAAACTTGACACTGCGCTGGACGCCTCCCCCGCCGGTCGGCGGGTAAGCGTAACTGATCAAGAGCATCCGTCGCTCAACGAGATTCATCATGCCGCCTTGCCGGTATTCGCTTTCTGCGACGAGACAACTCGGTGAAACACCGCTTCGAATCGTGACGCCATTTCGGTCAGACCGTCGGGCACAAAGTCGCGTTCGGCATCGCTCGGAGACTCGATTTGCCCGACGACGGCATCGACCAGTGCGTCCAGATCGTTGTCGCCCACCAGTCGATCGACACCCGGAGACGCGATTTCGGACACACCACCTACGTCGGTTGCCACGAAGGGCACGCCGCAGGCGATCGATTCCAACAAGACGTTGGGGATCCCTTCACTATGGCTGGTCAACACCATCGCGTCGGCTGCGTTGTAGCACGCAGCCAGTGCTTGTTGGCTGAGATTGCCTTCGAATCGGACACAGTGGTCCAACCCGAGTCGCGAGCGTAGTTTGATCAATTCGTTTCGCATCGAACCATCGCCGGCGATCAGGATCCGCAACCGGTCGCCCCATTTCATTTGCCAGCGCTGAGCCGCTCGCAACAGCAGCGTCGGGTTCTTGACCGATTCCAATCGCCCCGACCACATCAACACGATGGCGTCACGGGGCAATCCACAAACGTCGCGGGCGTCACCACGATCACTGGGATGAAAGCAACGATGATCGACGCCGCGATACACGACATCGATCTTTTCGGGCGGCATGCCCAGGCGGATCGCTTGCGCGGCCAAGTCGCGGCTGACCACGACCAACCGCTGAGCGTCGGACAGCACGCTTTGAATCGCGCGGCGACGAGCGGGGTGCTGGGGCAAAAGCCGCAGATCGCTGCCGCCGGAAACCGCGACGCACGGCACACGGAATGACTCGGCGGCCCGCAGCGCGGCCCTTCCGTCGGGATGCAGCCAATAGCCGATCACCAGATCCGGCGTGAACGTGTTTTGAATCCGTTTCAATATTGGGGAAATCGATCGCCAATAAAAAACGTCGTAGTGAGTTCGCAATAACTTTGGCGGATAGAAGTACGTGGGATGGAACACGTCAGAGCAGGGCTCGACGGTCGGCCGCGACGTTGAATCGAGTTTTCGAAGCCGTTCCACCCAGGGGATGGGCGCGACCACGCGCACTTGATGGTTGACACGCAATGCGTCCACCAGGTTGCGATTGAACATCCCCTGGCGAGGGCTGGTGGGCGTCGGATAGGTGGTGGCGATGTACAGCAGGTTCATGGCACGGTCGTCCTGGCCAATTCGGCAATCACGGGGCGATGATCACCGCCCAAGTCGGGGCCGACGTGGACGTCTTGCACGGTCCAGTTTTCGTCCGCCAGGACGTGATCGATTCTGACGCCATGAAAGCGTGTGTATTTGGTGTAGCCCAATCCGCTGCCGGCGATCGAAAACGCGTTTTGGAAATGGTCCCAAAGATCGCGGTAGTAAGCACTTTCGATGGGAACGTTGAAATCGCCCGCTACGACGGTGGGCAATTCCGAATCATCGATCGCATCGACGATCTGTCTGGAAAGACCGCGACGCATTTGGCCCAGTTGTTCGATCGCTTCCGGTCCTTGATCGAAATCCAGGTGCTGTAGTTTTTCCAGGGCGGGGCGAAACGTGGGCAGGTGTATCGAAACCAGTTGAATGCGACTGCCGTGGTGCCAGTCCAGTTCACAACCGATCCCGGCGACGGCTCTAAAATGGTCGTCCGATTGCCGGCCGAGGACGCGCGATGCACCCAACGGAAGAGGGCTTCCGATCACGATGTGGTGCACCTGGCGGCGTTGCCAGCCCAGTTTCTGGAATAACGGTTCGGAAACCGCTTGGGGGCATTCTTGCAGCATCAAGACATCGATTCGGTTGTCGTGAATCAATTGAATGAGTTGCCGGTCATCCAGGGTGCCGCCGCCGACGTTGCAAGTCAGCACGCGTAGTGTTCGCGCGTTGTCGACTGGATCTGCGCTTCGACGCGGCAGTTGCAACCCGAGAATCGGGATCAGAATGATGACGGTGTGAATCAAGTAAATCGGCGTCAATCGCCACCGCAGCAGCAGGGTGGCGGGGACGAGCAATAGCAAGGGCAGTGCGACCACCCAGCGGGGAGAGAACAAAAAGAGTGTGACCAGCCAATGCGAATTCAGACTCGTGTGCATCATCGCGGCGCCGATGATCAACAACAACAGATACACAATCGCGAGAATTAGCGTTGCACGTTTCATCCCGCGATCCTGGATGGGTGGCTTCTGTGGTGACCGGAGTAGCCGATGACGACACGCATTTTACCCGCTGCGGTCAGTTGGATCTGATCGACCCGCTGAATTTCCAGTTGCGAGGAATCGCCGATGTTTTGAATGATCCGCTGACGGAGCGCCTCGCGGTCGTCGGCGTTCCAGTGGTCGTCCACGACGAGTTGCAACCGGATGACGTCGCGCCGGGTCTGGACGGCCTGGAACTGGCGAATCGCCGGGATGTCCTTGATGATGTGGGGAAAAAACGCGCCGGGCAGGTGGCGGCCGTCGGGCAAGTGCAACACGTCCATCTGTCGCCCGACAATTTTTTCTAGCAACGGCAATCCGCGGCCACAATCGCAACTCCCCGTGCCCGTGACCGCACGGTCACCGATGGCATATCGCACAAACGGCATCGCGGTGTTGAACAGATCGGTGACTAAGATTTGCCCCTCGTCGCCGGGTGCGGAGGGATTGCCATCGTCGTCAACGACTTCGACGATTAAGTTTTCGCTTGTCACATGCAAGCCCCGGTGACGATCACACTCGGCGGCAATCAAGGTGAACTCGCGCGAGCCATAGGTTTCGAAGACGGGTGATCCAAAGGCTCGCTCGATCAATACCCGTTGGTGATCGTACAGTTTCTCAGATCCGACGATGATCGATTCGGGCCGGTGGATTTGAAGGCCGCGTTCGTCGATCGCTCTGGCCAACACAAACAGCGGATTGGCGTACGCCACCAAGACCTTGGGGCGATAACGATTGAGTCGATTGACGTAGCGGCTGACATTGGATTCTGACAACTCAAAACTGTTCAACATGTCGCGTCGATAGAGCAATCGGGAGTACAAACACTCCTTCATGTGCTGGCGCCAGGACAGCTTGTTCAGATTGACACCCCACAGATGAGACTGTTTGGTGCCCGGGCAAGCCCCCGCCCAGCCGTATCCGCGAAAGGCCGCCGCCACGCGTCGGTCGTTGGCGTCCCGTTCGATCAAAAACCGCAACGGGGCGCCACTGGACCCACCGGTCGCCTTGGAAACGAACGCGACTGCCGGGTGGCGGGATCGAATGGCATCGGCGTTGTCGCGGATCATGTCGCGGGTGGTGATCGGCAGGGATCTCAGATCATCCAAGGACGAGACGGCATCCACGTCGATTCCCTGATCCGCCCAGCGATCGCGATACCAGGCCGAGTGCGCGTTACAGTACGCCAGCAAGTCGCGCAGTCGCCGCACTTGCAAGGCTGCGATTTGCTGCGGTGTCCACCACTGGCTGGCTTCCAATTCACGCCAGTGATCGAACGTTTTGCGACGTTTGAGTCCCGATTCGAACGCGGGCAGGATCCATTTTTGATAGGCCCAGTCAATCATCATGCTGCCTCGGCGGAGTAAAGGTTCTCGTAGGCATGCACCATTTTTCGAACGCAGAATTTGGCTTCGACACGGGCGCGTCCCTCGCTGCCGAACCGGCGGACGAGCAGTGGATCCTCATTCAATCGCTGAATCGCTCCGGCAATCGCGGCGGGATCACGCGGCGGGACCAGGATTCCGGTTTGCCCATCGGCGACGACTTCGGGATTGCCACCGACGTCGCAGGCGACGACCGGTAATCCGGTCGCCATCGCTTCGAGCAGCGTCAACGAGATGCCTTCGGTGACCGAAGGCAAGACGAACATGGACGCTTGCGCCAGCACCGCGGGGATGTCGTCGCGGATGCCGTGGAAGCGGATCTTGTCGCACAATTGCAACGATTGCGTGAGAGTTTCCAAACGGTGTCGTTCGCTGCCGTCGCCGATGATGTCCAAGGCCAGTCGACAGTGGCGTTGTTTGGCGACGTGGATGGCCTGGATCAGTGAGGCAATGTCTTTTTCAGGACTCAGCCGCGCCACGACGACGGCCCGTCCGCGTGGTCGGTTGTGGACGAGCGTGAATCGTTCCAGGTCGACGCCGTTGAAAATGGTGGCCGTTTTTGCCGCCGAGATGCCTTCTTCGATCGTGAGTCTTGCCCCGTCGTTGGACACGCTGACCACGTGGTCCACCCAGCGGGACAGGCCGCGAAAGAGGGTGGTCTGGCGACGCGAGCAATCGAACCGTTGACCGTGCCGAGTGTGGATGATGCGGGGCACGCCGGCGATCCTCGCCGCAGCGACTCCGTAAACATAGGCCGCGGTATTGTGGGTGTGGACGACGTCCGGCTTGATTCGACGAAACGTTTTGGCAAGTTGTGCAACGAGTCGGGGCTTCAGTCCTTCGCCCTTGTCCATCGCGATCACGGGCCAGCGATGCGATTCGATTTCCGATGCCAAATCGCCGCGCGACTGCAGTGAGACGAACGTCAACTCGTAACGCGAGCGATCGGCAAAGCGGGCGAATTCGACGAGTAGTTTTTCCATCCCGCCGACGTGTGTTCCGAGCGAAACGTGAACGACATGCTGTGCGATCATGCGGCGTCCTCAGCGAAGAACGGGAAGACACCGGGAGAAATCGATTTGACATGCCGAGCGGGATTGCCTGCCACGATCGTGTCGGCCGGAACGTCTCTGGTCACGACCGCCCGCGCGCCAACGATTGCACGATCGCCGATGCGGACACCCTTCAAGACGATCGCCCCGTGGCCGATCCAAACGTCGTCACCGATCGAGACGGGAGAAACATTATCCGAAGGCGTCGTCAATCCGTTTCGACGATCGTCCGCATCGATGGGATGCCCATCAAAGTCGCTGATGCGAACCCCTCCGGCGATCAAACAATGGTTGCCGATCGTGATGCCGCGGCCGACAATCATCGCGCAGTTGTGCCCGATGAATGTGCCTGTGCCGATGACCAGGGACGGTGAATCGCAGTGCCGCGAACTGAATGCAAACGATGGTTTTCCCGACAGCCTGACATCGTCGCCGATTGAAAGGTTTCCGCGGCCGACCAGATACGGCAACTGCTCCATGCGAAATCGTTTCCCGACGACATCGCATTGGCTGCGAAAGAGTGGTTCGTACCAAAAGAATCGGGCCGCCCAACCGATCAGCTCTCGCGCCGCGACGTGCATTCGATACAGTGTGGCAATGACGGGCCGATTGATCGCGGTCACCGGCAGGTGGCATTGCAACAACCATCGAACGGTCGATTTGATTCGGTCACGCATCACGACACTCCTTCGGGTTGATTCGGACGCATCATCGACTGCCGCAGCAAGACCAGCAATCGCTTCAGTCTGCCCAGACGCTTCATCGCGGGCATTCCGGCAAATGGGAATGGCCAACTGGCGACCGAACGGATCAGCATCGGCAGCGCCGTGGAGGGTTTGGGATCCATCGCCGCCCAGCGATAACGCACGTACGAGGTCCAAAACAACCGTGCGTGCAGACTCAACAGCGATCGATGGCGTTGGATGACCTCCAGCATCTTGGTGCAGTCGACCTCGATGCTGCCGCGGGACAGGCTGCCCGGTTCCAACACCGCCGTCGCCAGCGGTTCGGAATCCAGATAAACGGTATTGTTGGCCGCTAATCGAATCCACAGATCGCGGTCTTCGGCGGGTTCCAAACCCGACACGAAACGCAGGTTTTCAATGGCGCTGCGCCGGACCAACACTGTCCCGGTCCAGTGCAGCGTGCCGAGCATGAACGCATCGGCGCCGCTGGCTTTCACGGGGCGGTCGTACCACCGGTTTGATTTTGATTCGTTCAGTGTCCGCGGCGATCCGGGCGACTGACAGAAGAACCGCCCCGCGACAACGTTGACTTCGGGATGCGTTGCAAAGATCGAAAGCTGGCGTTCGATCTTGCCTGGTTCCCAATGATCGTCGGCATCGAGGAAACCGACGAAGTCACCGGTGGCCGCTTCGAGCCCCCGATTGCGGGCGGCGGCGGTTCGTGAATTGGTCTGGCGAATCAGCGTGACCGGATCGCTGTAACGCGTCCGGACCAACTCGGCCAGCCCGTCACTGCTGCCGTCGTCGACCACGATGACTTGCCACAGCGGTATCGTTTGCGCCAGGCAACTGTCGATCGCTCGGGCGATGGTGGACGCGGCGTTGTAGGCCGGGATCACGACGCTGACGGTGGGATTGCTCATGCGGCCGCCCTCGTGTCGCTGGTGACCTGACGGTAGTAACGCAGGATCTGATCGACGACCACCTCGGTGCCGAACCGATCGCAGCAATGTTGCCGTGCGGCGACACCAAGGCGTTGTCCTTCACGGCGATCGGTTAGCAATTGAGCCAGCGCGGTGGTCAAACCGCCACGTTGGGACAGATCCAGCGACCGGCCACCCGGACCGATCATCCACTGCATGACAGGGTGCTGATGGACTAGGCAAGGCAGGCCACTGGCGGTGGCTTCCAGCAGCGCGATCGGCATCATCTCTTTGAGGCTGCCGAGCGCGAACACATCGGCAGCGCGGTACAAGTCCGCCATGCGTGTTCTTGGAAAGCGAACCAGGAATCGAACGCGGTTAGCCAGTCGTCGCTTGCCCATCGCGATCAGTTCGTCGGTTTCCGATTCGCGACCGCCGGCGATGACCAACCAGGCGGGCAAGTCGGGGTGTTGGTCGAGCAACGCGTGAAATTCATCGATCAAGTAGTCGATACGTTTGTGTCGCCGTTTGATCGCCGCGGCGACCAACACCACGAGCGCTTCGCGTGGAATGTCCAATTCCGCACGCAGTGGTTCGCCGTCGCCGGGATGGAAATGATCGGAGTCGATGAAGTTCGGGATGGTGGTCCACGTGTCTTTGTCAAAACCGGCATCGCGGGCTTGTTGGTGATGCCACGGTGCGAGGTGTTGCAGGTACGTGATCTGGTGTTGAAAGCGCAGCGATTCTTCGGTCCCGTGGGCCAGAATCGTGCGTGTCTTGATGCGGCCGCGCCGCCACGCTTTCTGCACCTGGGTCGCGACAAAGGGGTCTTGGACGTGCAACACGTCGATGTCCTCGGTCCGCAGCACTTTGATCAGATTGCGTGCGAACGTGGTCTGTTCGATCGCGTATCCGCTGCCCATCCCGATCCGCCAGCCGAGCGCGGGCGGCATCGACCGCAGCAGCGCACGGGTCTTGGCCGCGTCGCGGGTCCAGCAGGGGACGACGCGGTCGAAGTCGGATTCGGGTTTGCCGGCACCCTTGCAGCGGATGACGTGTTCGCCCCGGGCGGCGAGCGCGTTTCCCAGGTCATCGGCCCAGGCTTCGATTCCGCGGGCGACGTGTCCCAGTCCAGAGGAGGCGACGCAGATTCTATTCATGGGCCGGGGCTCCTGCGGTCGCAAGTGACGGCACTGGTTGACTGGCGACGACCGATTCGTCGTTGTAACCGAAGCGATCTTTGAAACGCAGGATCGGCTGTTCAAAGAACCGCCATGACAGCGCGGCGACGGCCAGTGAGACGATCACCTTGGTCACGTCGAGCCACCAGGGGTCGCCCATCTGCCAGCGGAATTTCACCAGCGTGTCCAGGTTTTCGTACAACACCAAATGGTACAGGTACAAGCCGTAGCTGATCGTTCCCAGGCTGACCAGGTATCGGTTTCGAAACAGCGCCAGCGGTCGGCTTCCGGTCATGCACACGAACAGTCCGATGACGCCGAAATAGGCCAGACTGATGACGGCGACCGGCAGGGTCAGTTGCAAGTACTCGCCGCCGGTGAACGCCGGGTTTTGCCGACACATTTGCCAGTACATCGCCCCATAGGCGAGAAAGCTGGCCAATGCGATCGACGCATAGCAAACGGCCTGACGCTCGCGTTTGACCGATTCGGTGCGAATCATGATCCAAGCCAGAAACGCGCCCATGGCCAGGCTGTCGGTGTGTCCCAAAAGAACGGTCTTGGGTAATCCTTGGCCACGCAACAGAATCGGCAACACGACGAACAATCCCGCCAGCCACCATTTGGCACGACCTCGCAGCAGCAACAGTGCGACGGGCCAGAACAGGTAAAACTGTTCTTCGATCGCCAACGTCCACGTGTGGCCCAACGCCAGGTCCACCGGCGGTGTTTCGCCGCCCCAATATTGATGGATGTTTTGCAGATAGACCAAGTAGTAGCCGAACCCCGAGGTGTCCGCAGGAGTGGCGCGGAGCAAATTGACGGCGTACGCCATCAGAATCACCAAATAGTAGAGCGGCAGGATTCGCAGGCTTCTGCGCCAATAGAACGCGCGCAAGAACCGTGGCTGATCGAGATTGCGTTGAATGATGCCGGTGATCAAGAAACCGGAGAGGACAAAGAACAAATCGACGCCTGTCGCGCCGAACCAAAATCCGCGCGGCAGATGACAGCACAGCACCGCCATCGCGGCGATACCCCGCAACGCGTCGAGTTCCACGATGTGTGGGGCTGATTGGGTTGGTTTCGTCGATTCCATCGGTCAAACTCCTACGCCGCATTGAGCATGCAGGGCGTCCAAAACGATGCGGCGAACGCGTCGCAGGCGTGTCAGCGGGCGGCCCAGGCCTAGGGGATGGGACCACGGCCAATTGCGAATCGAATTGGCGGTCGCGCGAAGGGCCTGCCAATAGCGTTTCTCCACATCGCACAATTCAATCGCACGTTCAAACTCTCTGGCCGAAAGCCCCTGTTTGACCAAACGCCGTATCCCCGGCACATCGGGATATCGTTTCGCCAGCGAGCGGGCGAAACGCATGTCCAGATCAAAGGTGCGGTCACGGTTGCCCGCACTAGCTCCGTCCGGCCGTTGTCGGAATCGGGCCAGCGGCGTTTCCAGACGACCGACCGCGCCGATCCGGCTCAACCGCAGCCACAATTCGTAGTCTTCGGCGATGTTCATCGATTCGTCGAACAAGCCGACCTTTGACAGCGCGTCACGCCGACAGACGACCGTCGGTGTTCCCAGGCGGTTGCGAACGATCATTTCGGAAAAACTGTATCGTCGCAGCGTGGCGGTTGGGTCGATTTGGGACGGTGTGCTGTCCCAGGGGATCATGATGGAACCGAGGGCGAGCAGTCGTGGATCGGCCTCCAACGCAGCGATTTGAAGCGCCAACTTGTTCGGCATCCACGCATCGTCGGCATCGAGAAAGGCGATGTATTGACCGCTGCTCAAGCCGATCCCGTGGTTGCGCGCCCCCGCAGGGCCTTTGTGTCGCTCGTTCATCACGTAGCTGCAGGGAACCCCGGATCGTGCGACGACGGCGCGGGTGTCATCGCTGGATCCATCGTCGATCACAACGATTTCCAGGTCGTCATAAGACTGGACCGCGACCGACTGCAACGCGTCGCCGATGTAGCGGGCGCAATTGTAGGTGGGGATGATCACCGAAACGCGACCTGGATGGAGGCGTTTGGTCGGTGTTGCGGTCTCAACAGCCGCGATCGATTGGGCGGCTTCGGCACGATCGTTAGCCATCTTGTCGAGCCTCGATCCGAAAGAAGCTCAAAAAGTTTGACCGCACCGGCGGCGTACGCAGCAGCGCGTTGTAATCGTCTTGTCGAACGGGGTCGTCGGCAAAGCGTTTCAAGCGAACGTTCTCGTCGACATCCATGAAGAACAAGGCATCGATTTGATCGATGTAGGTGCCCGCGCGATAGTCAAACAGAACCAGTCGCTGGGCGGCCTGAATGCGATCCGGATCGTTCACGTCGTCCAAAATCGTCACACCCTCGCAGCGTTGATCGTCCGCCAGTTGTCTCGCCAAGTAGCTTTTGCCCGCGCCGGAGCGGCCCACCACGGCGACCTTCAGCGTGGCATCGGTTTTGGAATGGTCGGCGATAAAATCGGGCAGGAAACCCACGTCACGCGGTTTCCGATCACAGCGAAAGAAAGGGCGTCCGACGGAATCTTCACGCAGTTCGTCGTTGGTGTAGCCGAGGAACTCGATGGTTTGAAACCCGCCGTATTTCAGCAAGACCCATGCGTAGTCGCGGGGGTCGTCACCATGATGGCCCTCGAAGTACATCACTTGAGACAATCCCGCCAACCGGCTGAGGATGGAATTGCGGTCTTCCAATTCCTTGGTGCCGTAGACAGAAAGAAACATGACGGTGTCGTGCGGCTCGAGCGCCGCCAGCGGGTTGTCCAGGTCGTCACATCGAAAGGCCGATGTGGGGTCGCTGTAGAGTCCCCGGGCGCGTTGTACCGCGGCGCTATCAAAGTCCAAGCCGGTGACCTGGCGAGCGCCCAATTTCATGCAATGGTTGACGATCGCACCCATATTGCATCCGGCGTCGAGGACACGTTTTCCCGCGATGTCTTCGACGCGAAACAGTTTTAGACGTTCATCGGTCTTGTCCCGCAACCCGACCACCTGTCGAGCGTGGTCGCTGTGGTAGTCCACGAACCATTGGTCGCGTTTGGTCGCGGTGGAACGCTGCCGCGCCAGCACGCGGGACACCAGTGTTCGTGGTGCTCGCGAGATTCGACGGCAGGTCGCTGCAAAATGACTCATCGGTTGGTTTTCCTTTCGCTGACAAGGAGCGATCGACGATTCTCGTGGATGGAAATCAAGGTTTGGCCTCCAAGACGCCGCGGATTCTCGCCATCCGTCTAAGAGTGGGGAAAAGGTAGCGTTGACGATCGGAGGTGTTCAGACCGAAGCTGCAGGCCAAGGCAACGGCAATCAGGGTTGCGAGCAATCCGCCGATGATCAATTCCGTCCAACTGCTTTGAGCGGTGAGGTGGTGCACGGCGAACACCAACGGTGCCAGCAGCACCGCGACGACAACGGTCGGCCAAAGGATTTGGCGTCTGTAATCTTTGAAATGAAGTTGCAGGTCGGCGCAGACGATGATCGGGTGCACGATGCCACGGCACAGAACGGCGGGCAACGCGGTCCCGATCGCAACGCCCAGCAATCCGAACGGTTGGATCAGAGCGACGCTGATGACAAGATTCATGGTGCCCTCGACACACATCAACCAGGTCAGGCCCTTGAATCGGCGCCGGCCCAGCAAAATCTTGGAACCGATCCCGGTTGCGGCGGTGAACAACGCACCGACGAGCAAGATTTGAAACAGCAGCGGAACAGAGTGATAAATGTCCGTTTGGACGTATTTGTCGCCGATCCACAATCGATAGAAGCCGCTGGCCCACATGCCCGTGATCAACGCCGCGCTGACCGCGACCAAGGAAAGCATCCGCGAACCTTTCAGGTAGAGCTGCTGTAGCCCCGCCAGATTGTTGTGTGCGTCAAGGTCGGTCGCGGCAGGATAAAAGACTTGACTGACGGGGACGAAGATGTTGGCAAAGTACTTCATCAGGTTGTTGGCCAAGGCAAAGTAGGCGATCGCCGAGACGGGCATGAAAATCCCGATCACCAACGCGTCGGAAAAGCTGATCACCAAGTGGCTGACGGCAAGCAACGCGCTCCAAAATCCGAAACCGATGCATTCGCGGCAACTGGTCCAACTCGCCAACCGCCATGAGATTTTCAGTTCGGGAAGGACGCGGCAACCGACCGCCCAGCGAAGTACGTAATCGAGAATGTTTCCGACCGCGCCGGCGGCACATACGCCGATCAATCCGTATCCGGCCCTCAACACCAGGATCGTCGCCGCGGCCGACACGATGCGGCAGAAAAGACTGACGACGGTGATCAGGTCAAAACGTTGCTTGGCCGTCAGGGCGACCGAAAACGGAAACAGCAACAATTGGATTGCCGTCGAACAGCCTAGAATCAACACACACCAAACGGCTTCGGTCTCCAACGCGGGAGGCAACGAAAAGAAGGCGGGCGCGACGGCTGCGGTCGCAAACGTGACCACCAACGCACACAGGGCGCAGCCGAGATGCAGGGCGAACCCGCTGCTGGCGGCACGATTCATGCGGTCAAAATCACCCTTGGAAAAGTACCGGGTGATGTACTGGGTCATCCCGGCACGCAAACCAAGATCCAACAGTCCGTAGTATCCCGTGATGCTGATCACGATGGTCCAGACGCCGTACCGCGCATCACCGATCTGGTGCAACACGAATGGCGTCAAGAAAAACGTGATCGCCACCTGGATGACGTAGGCCACCCAATTGCTCAGGATGTTTCGAGAGATGACACGGAAACTACTCATCAAAGTCAATGTTAGAGTTGGAAATCACCAGCGGACGAAAAGTCGGATGGTCATGTAGAACAGACACAGCGATGCGGCACTGGCGAGCAGTGACAACAGCACGAACCGGTTGCCGATGCGCAATCCGGTTGCCTGACCGGGGATCGACGCGATGGCGGGCATGGAAATGGCAGCCGCGACGAGCCCCAAAATCAGGTAGGTGGGGGCGACAAACTGTCGCGAGATGGTCAGCATGGCGGCGATGCATCCCATCAAGGCCGCGAACAGATAGCCGCACAACCGAGAGTGTTCGCGAGTCGCTTGGGCCGCCGGTGTTTCCTCTCCGAACGGTTTCGATCGCAGTCGCCGTTGCGACCAGAGGCCAGACCCGGCAGCAAAAAAACAGGCGACGAAGGTGGTGCCGCCGAAGAAACCCAGTTCGGCGTAACAGTGCAGGAATGAGTTGTGCGTCACCACGCCGATTTCATCGGCGATCAATCCTTCGCCCAAACCGAACAACGGATATTGTCGCCAAATGCTCAAGCTTTCCGACCAAATTTGAATACGGTCTTGGCCCGTTCCCTGATTGATCGCGCTGATGTCAGACATGCGGCTGGAAAAGGCCAACGCCAACAATGACAATCCCGGCAACGCCAACGCGCCATATTTTCCTCCGCGGAAATAGCACAACGCCGTCGACACCGCGCAGATCAGCGACAGCAGGGCACCACGTGAATGGGTCATCGCCAGGGCAGCCAACAGAATTCCTGTCGGTGCGAGCCAGGCATAACGCACCCATCCGGTCCGGGGTTTGGTCAGGAACAAGACGCAAAAAACGAGTCCCATGACGAGGATCAATCCAAAGTCATTGGGGTCTTGAAAGATGCCTGTCCCACGAATTCGCTCCACCTGCTCGACCACACCGTTTTGAACGACACCGCGGTCTTGGATCGATTCCAGTGCGGCGATCGACACCATGCCGTATTTGTCCAACAACACCAGTGACGCCATCGTCGTGATCGCAAGGGTCAGCCACTTCACAAAAAAACGCAGCCGCGTCGGTGTGTTGACGAGCCCGATGATCAGCACGTACAGGGCGATCAACTTGCTGACATCGAGCATCGACATCCTGGCCGCCCAGACAAAGCCGTGCGAAAGATGTGACATTCCGACGGCGACGACTAATAAGAGCAGCGCCGCCGTGATCGGGCGGTGGATCAGTCTGCCATGGCTGAGTTGCCTGGCACACGCCCTGGCCGAGACGGCGAGACAGGCGACGATCAGGACTTGATAGATCGGCCACTTGTCTAAGGCCGGCACCAGGTCCGCCGGGCGGACAAACAGTGTCGCGGTCGTCGCCAGCAACAGGGCAAACCCCCAGCCGTGCCGATCATCGACGTCCGTGCCGATGCGGGACGTGGGCGTGTGATCGGTGGTGTCAAAAACCGCCGTTGCCATCTGATTGCTTGCTTCCCTGCCACGCGTGACGCGTCACGTTACTAACGGAGATACTCGATCTCAACGTGTTCAAGTTCTTCGCTCGGGTCGGATTCGATTTCGTACCACTTCCCGGCTGCGACCGATGTGGACGCGGCGCCTGTTGATGCACTGTCTGGGGCCACACTGCCTGATTCGGATGCCACGCTGCCTGTCGGTTCGCCGGCTGGATCGGATACGAGCTGTGGATCAACGCCAGCCAGGTCGATGTTCGCCAACTCGCTGGGGACGTCGTGGCTGATCTGCTCGATCGGGTTGGGCAACGGTTCGTCGCCGACATGTTCGAACCACTGCTGGTCGACGTGTTCGTATGGGATCGGCGACTGCCAGGCGTCGCAGGGATCCAAGGGGGTCCAAGTGGTCTCGCGATAGCCGGCATTGTTGACGATCGAATCGTAGGCGGCGGGCGTGATGGTCTTGGAACGTTGCCCCGGAAGGCACGATTGACAACCGGCCAGCGTGAGCGCCAACGCCGCCAGTGCGAGGTGGCCGATCACGGTTCGTGTCGATGGAGTGGACCGCTGGTTCATGATCTTCGTGTCGAGCCTATTGGCCGAACCCGACGCCTCCGCTGGTCTTGTCAAGCACTTTTCCGGACAACCGTGACGCCGTCCCCGTGCCCAGCAGAGTGAAGCCCAGAATTCGTTCCAGTGGCGACGTGAATTTTGCGATCGCGGAATCGAACGCGATGATCTTGTTGTGTGCGATGAAGATTCGGTCACCCGGCAACAGCTGATAGTTGGTGGTGACATCAGCCAGTTGCGTGATGCCTTCCCAATCGATGGGCAGCATCACGCTGGTGCCTTGTTCGCGGTTGGGGCGGGCGACCCACATGCGACTGGACGAGACATAGCTGAGCCCATTGATTTGGCTCAACGCGTCGATCACGGTTTCATTGCCGGTGTACGGCAACCGGACCAATTCATCGCCCATCCCGCCGCCTTGGGTGATGACATAGACGCCTTTGCTGTTGTACGCGTAAACCGACACCGAGACCTTGGGATCGGAAAACTCCGTGGACATCTGGGCGGCAATCGCCAGGCGTGCCTCGTCCAAGGTCATGCCGGCCAATCGGACCGATCCGTATTGGCCAAGCGTGACGGTGCCATCGGGGCCGACGAGATGTTCACCGGCGATGGGCTGGATTCCCGCAACGCCCCGCAACGACATCGAAACGAGCGGCTGCTGCAACTGTGTTTTCAGATGGTCTTCGATCCGCTGCTTTGCCTGTTCGACCCCAACGCCCACCACCTCGACCGCTCCATAGCTGAAGCCGAGCTGGATCACGCCGCCGAGTTCAACTTGGTATTCGCCCTCGATCGGTTCGTCGGGAAAGGTCCCGGTCACCGTAAGCAAGACGATGTCACCCGGCTGCAGCGCGTGTTGTTCCTGAGATACATTTTGCTGGACATCGATCGTCAGAATATCCGGCGGCTCGATGCGATACATCGGCGTGGTCACTTTGTCCAGTTCACGAGGCACAAAGGCCACGGCGCCATCGGAATCGCAATTCGCATCGAGCAGCCCCGGCAAGCCGAGCGGAGCGTCAGCCCTCTGCACCAAGTGGCACCCGGTACTGGCCATCGCGCATGCCGATAGCAGCACAAGAGCGAGGCGTCGCAGAGAACAGACGGCGAGGTTCACGTTGATGATTGCAATGATGTGGGGCAGGGCAGGAATCACGACACCGGGGGCAACGGAGTCGTCGACGGTGGCGTCGATCAGTCGGTCACCGTTGGAGGGCGGAATTGAACTGGTAGTAATGCAGGTAGTTGTTGAACGTTCCGCCTCGTCCCGTCTGCATCCGTTCGCTTTGGGACGTCGGGGCTGCCGATCGCTGGATCGTTCGTTCTAAATTGCGAAGCTGCTCGGCTTGTCGGTTCTGATTCAGCCGCAGTTGTTGCCGCGGCTGAACAAAGGAGTGATAGGGACTCAGGATGCTGTTGTCGCTGCGTAGCAAGTCGAGGTAGGGCGACAAACGTTGTTGGTAGGGCGCCGAGGACGCGCGTTTGGATCCGCCGCCGAATCGCTGCGTCGGTGCCTGGGCGGGGGCTGCAACGGGCAATGAAACCAGCGCTAAACCGACCGGCACCATGACGACGGTCCGGATGATTGACTGGCGTAGTCGATTTGGATTGCGAAGTTGTTTGATCATTGCCGTTTACTACAGAGTGCTATGGGGCCTACCCACCCTATCGTCTGCCTAACCGGCATATCTTTTCTCCGTTCTGAAAAAAACACAGAATTGTCTCGGAAATGCCTCAAGCGACGTCGATCGAGCGGCGTGTCGACCTGCACGCTTTTCCGGGTTCGTCCTTCCAATCCAGTCCTGAGGAAACGTCGCGGTCTGCGGGCGAAAAACGATTCGATGACGTTGTTGTTGGGGTGACGCCGATGGACAGAAGAACTGTGTCCATTCCCAAGACCCATAGAATCCACTCGTGCAATCGAATCTGCAGGCTCCCCGAATGGGCACATGCCGCGGCTGGGGAGGCAAATTGACTGGCGTTTCGGCTCGGCTTTCACCGACGCTGATCCTGGTTTGGGTCGCGTTGGCTGCGGGCAGCTACCGTCAGGTCGTGGGGCATCTGTTTCAACAGTGGCACTCCAATACGAGTTATTCTCATGGACCGGCGGTCCTGCCGATTGCACTCTGGTTGTTGTGGCAGCGGCGATCGACCTTGCCTGCGATCGGCAAGCCATGGGGGCCCGGACTGGCGTTGCTTGTAGCGGCTCAGGGTTTGCTGTCGCTAGGCGGATACTTCCATCTTCCGACACTGCAATGTTGGACCCTGCCGCTGTACCTCGGCGGAATGGTCGGACTGTTGGCGGGCCGGGCAGTGCTGGTCTGGAGTTTGCCGGCGATTGGCTTTTTAGGGTTCATGATCCCGCTGCCGTTCCAGCTGGAAATGCTGGCAAATCAATCGCTGCAATGGTTGTCTGCGTGGGGCAGTTGTTACCTGCTCAGTCTGACGTCGACCTTTGCGGTGACCGACGGCTACACGTTGATGATGGCAACCGGCGGAGTCGGGATCACCCGCGATTGCAGCGGACTGCGGATGACCGTTGCGGTCGCGGCACTGGGGACCATCATCACCTTTCTTTCCCGGTCGCGGTCTGGTCGGGATCAAGGCGGCAAGCCGGGGTGGGGCGTTGCGTGGGATTTAGCCGCGGTGATGTTGCTGGCGTTGCCGGCGGCCATTGTGGCCAACGCTACCCGGATTTCGGCCGTCGCCTTGATAGCGGACCGCTACCAAAACGAGGCGTACACGACGTGGGCTCATGACCTGGGCGATTGGTTGGCGTTGCCCCTGTCGGCTTTGCTGTTTTTTGCGTTTCGGGCGTGGCTCGACCGGGTCAGGGCTCTGTCCGCGTTGATGTTCACGGTGACACCGGGCCGCTCGCGCCGTTCTGCGGCGGTAGTGACGACAGGACACGAGCCGTCCGGCCGGAGCGACCCGAAACGTCAATCCGAACCAAGCACTCTTGCGTTCGGCCGAGGATGGCCACAATGGGGCAAGCCCGTGTTGGCGGTGGTCGCCGTGCCCCTGATCCTCGCCGCCATCGTCGGTGTCGCGATCGTTCATCATGCGGCCAAGCGTGATCGCATCATCAGCGAAACCTTGACGCAGGCGCGTGGCCACGAAGCGAATGCCGATTGGGATCGTGCGGCATCGTGCTACCGAGAGTTGTTGCAGCTGCAGCCCGAGCGGGTTGATGCGCGCTATCGCTATGCCTGGGCGTCGCTCCAAGCTGCTGACTCCGTCGACGCCCGCATGCGGGCCTTTTACCAACTCGAATCGGTCCTCGAACAGGCGCCGTCGCACGTGGACGCCTTGCGAACCCATTTGGAGTTGGCGTTGGAGCTGGATCAGGCCAAATCGGCTTGCCGCAGCGCCGAACGTCTCTACGCGATCGATCAACGCAACGCGCATTCACTGCGACTGTGCGTGGAGGCGATGTTGCGGTTTCCGCACGGCTCGCGCGCCCGTCACCCCTTGGTCACAGTCAATCGTTTGAACCGATGGATGGATCGATTCGGTCCCCCGTCGATGTGGCGGGATCGTTTGGTGATCGAGCTGGCATCGTATTGCTGCGATCACGCCGAGTCGATGGATCGGAGTGTGGCAGGCATGATCGAACCGGTAATCACCGATGCGGCCGGCGGAGTCGGTACGGCGCACGCCTTCTTACAGGCATGGCGGTTCGCGGAGGTGTTTGGCACAGAATCCCCGTCCATCGAACGGGCCCGGATGAGCATCGACGACGACTGTCCGGCCGGCGTGGCGTATCGGATTTATTTGGCCAGCGCGCGGGAAGCAGAGTTGCAGCACCGGCGCGACGATGCGAAACGGTTTCTGACCAAGGCGATGGAGCGGATGCCCAATCACCACGCGGCCTACGCCATGCTGGGTGATGTCTATGCCAGCCAGGGACAGTGGCCGCAGTGCAGCGCCGCGTACCTGCGGGCGTGGCGGTTGGCGGGCGATCGACCGATGGGACTTGGGATCAAGCTGGCCGAGGCGCTGTTTCATGCGGCGCGTCCTGAGGAGTCGGCTGCCTTGGTGGGACAGTTGTTGAAACAGGAAAACCAAGCACTTCAACCCGTCAGCCGCGAACTGCGGATCCGCTGGATGCTGGTTCAAGCCCGGCTGGACGCCCACGCCGGTCGCCACGAAGCGGCGCTGAAGACCATAGGCCGTTGTCAATCGCTGCTCGCGATGACGCCGGCTTCGTCTGCCGCCGGCGCCGCCGCGTGGTTGCCGGCGGTGGAAACGCTGCAGGCCCAATGCTTGGTTCGGCTGGGCCGATATGACCAAGCCGCCCGATTGTTCGAATCGCGCGCTACCCGCGGCAAGGGAAATCCCGGCGGCGATGCTTCAGCCGGCGGCGCTCGTTCAGCCGGCGGCGCTCGTTCAGCCGATCAATGGACAGCGGCCGCGCGAGCCTGGCGATCGGTCGGCAACACGCCGGCCGCCGAACGCTGTTATCGCAGCGCGTTGGCGGAGCTGGGGTACGACAACGAAATCTGGTTGGAACTGGTCGACGTGCTCCACGACCGATATGGCGTCCGCGGTGCGATCGAAGAAATCACGCTTCGGCAACGACGCGGTGGCGAAACCGCAGTCGTCTCGGACAAGATGCCCATCCCCTCGGACAAGATCGTGGCCCAGGCCTATGAACGGGTCGGCCGAGGCGATCTGGCGATCGGCCACTATCGCGCCGTTGCCCAGCGCGGCGTTGAAGATGTCGCGGCGCTGGCGATTGCGTTGGCGCGTCATGGTCATGCCGACAAGGCGGTCACCTTGGTTGCCGATCCACGGTGGACGGTGAACACCTCCTTGCGGGCTCATACGGCTGCCGTCATCGCGGTCGGCACCGACGATTTGTCTCCCGCACACCAAGCGACTTTGGATCCGATCATCGAAGCCGGTGTGACCGAGGCAATCGATGACCCGACGCTGCTGATGGCGATCGTGGCGTGGCACACGCACCATCAGCGTCAGACTGCGGCAATGGATTTGCTCGATCGTGCCGTGACGCGGCACCCCGATCACGTCGTCGCGGCAAACAATTTGGCGATGCTGTTGGCCGAAGAAGGGCGTGATTTTCCGCGGGCACTGCGACACATCGATCACGTTTTGAAACAGACCGGTGCGGTGCCCGAATTCTTGGACACCAAGGGTTGGATCTTGGTGCGGATGAATCGTGCCGAAGACGCACTGGAGTGGTTCAATCGTGCCCTGGCCGGCTCTGGTGGTGCCTCCCCGACGACGCACCTGCACTTGGCAGCCGCTTACCTGGCGGTCGGCAATCGCGATCGGGCCCGGGAATCCTTCGAGTCGGTTCAGGTCGACCTGCTTCGCAGCGACCAACTGCATCGCAGCGAACAGCGTGCCTGGGCCAGACTGCAAGATGAATTCATTCGTCCGAGTGAATTGACGACACGGCCTCCCATGCAACGGAGCGGCGACGCCTGATGGATTTCAAGTTGACCCGAACGAAGGCTGCGGTGCTGGGTTGCTCCCTCGCCCTGGTCAGTTGGCTAGCCACATCGGCGACGCGCCCCCATGTGCCGCCGCGATGTGCGTTTGAGCTGGCCGAAACGCTGGGCCGATGGGAGCTGATCGAGCGATGCGAATTACAGCCCAGTGAGCTGGACATTCTGCAGGCGGGAGATCATTGGCGACGTGTCTATCAACATCGCCAGACCAAGCAGGTCGTCGTCGTGACCTTGATCGCCGGGCCGGGAGGCCCGCTGGCAAGCCACTTGCCGGAGACCTGTTATGCGCGGACAGAATTCCGCGCACACAGTGAGCCCGTCGTCTGGAACCTGTCGGACCAGGCGGACCAGTTCCGTTGCCAAACGCTGCAACCGCGGAATGTGGATCAACCCGCCCTGACGATCGCCTACGCTTGGCACGATGGGTCGCGCTGGCGGGCACCGCACCATCCGCGTTTTCAACTTGCCGGTCATCCGACGCTGCAACGATTACTCGTCTCGATGCGGCACCCCGGCGGGATGACGGCGGAGGCTCAGCAGGTGATTCGGCAGGTCGTTGGCTTGACCGTCGATGCAACCGAATCGGTCGATACGGTCCCGGAACGTTCTGTCGACTCCTCGCCGACCCGAGTGACGCAGCGCTCGATTCCGGCCCCTCCTTCCCATTGAACCCACCTCGAATCAAACCCCAACCATGTGCACGGTCATCAAACCAGGAAACCTCGTTGAATTGCGAATCCGCCTCCCAGGGCGTCCGCCTGGACGCGCGTCTGGGGGGCTCTTGTTGTTGCTCGTGCTGGGGGCCATGCAAACCGCGACCGGCGGCACGATTCGTCACGACCGCGCCGATTCCAGTTACACGAGTTTGGCCGCCAGCTATCCCGCGGTGGGCGCGTTGACATGGGGGTCGATGATCTGCTCGGCCACGCTGATCGAAGAAAACTGGATCCTGACGGCCGGGCACTGTTTGGACGAAGTGGGGTTGTCGGCGAGCGATTGGACGTTTGATCTGACCGATAGCGGCGGCGGGGTCCATGTGGGTGCCGAGCGATTTGTGTTCTCCGGCTGGACCGGCGATCTTACAACGGGGACAGACATCGCCCTGTTGCGACTGGCCACGAGCGAATTGAGCGTGACGCCGGCGACCATCAACACCAACACGTCGGAAGTTGGACAAACGGCAACCCACGTCGGCTATGGGGTCACGGGCAACGGCCAGACCGGGATCACCGCTCCGGCGGGCACCAAACGCGCCGGTCAAAACATCGTGGACGTCGACGGCAGCTCGGTCACCGGCTACAGCGACGACATCCTCTTTGAAGATTTCGACAGCGGATTGGCGGGCGACAACTTTTTCGGAACGGCAACGCAGCTGGATCTCGAATACTTGATCGCCGGCGGAGACAGCGGGGGCGCCGTGTTCATGGACTTTGGCAGCGGCGAGGTTTTGGCCGGCGTGCACTCGTTCATCGCCAGCGTGGACGGCAATCTGGATGCGGACTACGGTGATCTGGCGGGTTCGATCAAGGTGTCGTCGTATGCCTCGTGGATTTCGTCCACGATCTCCGGCGGCGGTCCGGTCGCACCGGAACTGGCATCCTGGATGATGTGGATGGTGTTCGCCGGCGGGTTGCTGATGTCGTCGCGTTCCTACGCTCGCAATGCGAGTGAGGCCGAGCTGACGCTGCCAACGGCAACGGCAACGGCAGCGGCCGATTCGCGCTAGCGTCTGGTATCCTGAAGGGATGAAAGCGATTAGCCGGATGTCAGCGCAGCGCCACCTCCGGGGAGCAAGATTCCGATCCGCATCGACCCCGGGATGGGGTCGCAGCGAATTCAGCCGCCGTCGGAGCGGCAGTCCGCCTTTCTGACAGCGTTATCGGTTGCTAGGCGACCGAAGTCTTGGGGCCGGCTTCGCGTTTGATTTCTTCGATACGATTTCGCACGTTGTTGTAATTCACGTCGCGAACCGTTTCGACACGGAGCACGTTGGCGCCGGCGGCTTTCGCTGCAGCCACCCCGTAATCACCGTCTTCGACCACCAAGCATTCGTTGGGGAAGACGCCCAGGCGTTTGATGGCCAGGGTATAGATTTCCGGACTCGGCTTGGGCTGCGAGACGTCTTCGTTGCTGAGGGTGAACGAGAGCAGCGAATTGAGCGAGGTCAATTGCATCAATCGATCGACCGAGCGTCGGATCGAATTGGATGCCAACGCCAAATCGTAGCCCTCGGTCCGCAGCGTCTCGAGCGTTTCGAGGTGAACCGGATTCGGCTGACAAAGTCGTTCGGCGGTTTCCAACAAGCAGTGCTGTTTCATCTCGTTGACGAAATCGCTGAGCGTGTGTGGAAAGCCGTTCTCCTTGGCCAGGATACGGAGCTTTTCGCGTGTCGGTAGACCATCAAAGCGTTGATGGTGTTCGAATTGGCTGATGCGATACCCGAACAGTTCCAGAGCGGTGTTAAGCGCCTCGAAATGCCATTGCTTGGCATCAACCAAGACGCCGTCCATGTCAAAGATGATTGCCTTGATCACTTACGTTGCCCTCCCTGGCAGCCGATCAAAATTCGTGGGGAAAATCTGTGCACAACATCAACCTGCCTGGTCGCGGGTCCCTATCCGATGGTGTCGTTTCAAGAAACGTTCGTAATTCATCCCACCAGGGCTGTGGGTCTCGGCCGTGTAACTCGGGCGAAACCAGACAAACGTCTAGTCCCGACGCCAAGTGTTCGCGGACGAGATCGGTGGGATACCAAATCGACGAAAACGAATCCAGCCAGATCCCCTCGATCGGTGAGTATGGCGAAAAATTTTTCAACAACGTCGGAATTTCAAGCTCGCTTTGCCGCGAAAAGCAGCGCATGCCGAGTTTTGAATACGCCAACATGTCTGGGATCGCCATGTCGAAGACGAAATACCTGCCCAACTGATATTTTTTCAACAATTGATGCACGATGGCGGATAACCCGTCCGCTTTGATGTTCAAGGCGAGGGTTCCCGAAGCGTCGCAGCGGCGATAGAGGGCAAGAAAATCTTCCAAAGTCATTTCCGGTTCGGTCGCTCCGCCCGGCGGATCGTGGCTGATCACCACCGTGCCGGAGTGGTCGCGGAGATCCGTTTCGACGCCGAATCCCGCGGCAAACGCTCGCTCAAACGCCACCCGGCTGTTCTTTTCGGACGCTTCATGCCAGAGCCCGCGATGGGCAAGACGCTCCATTTCAATCATTGTCCTAACATTCCGATTGAAGTCGTGTAGTGATCTTCGCTAAAAGTGCGGCAGATTCGATCGATGCGGCGACATTCTGTGTCGACGCGTCCTTAGCTGCAATTGCACAACGAGAAGAAGCACTGATGAAGAATTTTGGTCGAGCACTTGCCGATGCCTTCGGTTTTTGGCCTCTGTTACTTGTCGCAACCCTTTGCGCCGTCGGCAATGGCGCTATCTGGGGATTGAATATCGGCGCCCTGTTTCCGGTCATCAAAGTCACGATGGTCGGCGAATCGCTGCAAGATTGGGTCGAAGGCGAGATCGCCGAGAGCAAGGTGCGGATCGCGGCCATCGAACGTGAAATGATCGACGTCCGCAACAATGCCGCACCCGGCGTCGACCCGGCGATTCAGCTGGAACTGTTGCAATCACGTCGAAATGCTGAACAAGCAGGCCTCGATTCCTCCCTGAAAATTCAACCCTACGTCGAAAAGTATCTGCCCAAGGATCCCTTCCAGACCGTCTTGTACGTCATGTTGGGCGTTCTGTGTTGCACGGTCCTGAAGCACGTCTTCCAGTTTGCCAACACCGCGATCGTGGCCCTGATCGCCGCCCGAATCACCCGGCGGATTCAAACCAAAATCTTCTCCAAAGCGCTCAGGCTGGACCAAGCCAGCTTCGCCGGCTACACCAGCAGTGGCTTTGTCGCGCACATCACGTACACGACCAATATGCTGTCAAATGGCATCACCAGTGTTTACGGCGGTGCGGTGCGCGAGCCGCTGAAATTGGCGTCCTGTTTGATCGGGGCGGCAATCATCTGTCCCCGATTGCTGTTGTTGACCATGGTGGTCGTTCCCGTCGTGTTCGGGTTGCTGTACGTGGTCAGCCGATCGCTCAAACGCGTCTGCCAAAGTCTGCTGGAACGGGCGATGGGGCTGCATCACGTCATGCTCGAATCGCTCAACAATATCAGGACCGTCCAAGCGTATTGCCGCGAGGATCACGAACAGGAGCGGTTCGACAAGGCGACCCTGGATATGCAGCGATTCACGATGCGAATCGTCAGCTTCAACGCGCTGAACCGTCCGCTCACGGAATTGCTAGCACTGGGAATGATGAGCACGGCGATTGTCGCCGGGTCGTACTTGGTGATGAATCGGGCGACCGATATTTTTGGGATCCAGATCACCAGCCAGCCGCTCGGCCCGGCGTCGATGATCGTCTTTTTTGGCATGTTGGTCGGGGCCAGCGATCCGGTGCGAAAGCTCGCTTCGGTGATCGATGGCATCAATACCGGAGCCGTCGCGGCCAATTTGTTGTACCCGATGTTGGACCAGTCCAGCCGAATCACCGAGTCGGACGACGCGGTCACGACGTCGCGGCCGCACCGCAGCCTGAAACTGGAGGGGATTCATTTCGCCTATGACGACTCCAATCCGATCTTGCGTGACGTGTCGCTCGAGATTCCCCACGGCAGTACCGTGGCCGTCGTGGGTGCCAACGGATCGGGGAAATCGTCGATGATCAATCTGCTTTGCCGATTCTATGATCCACAGGCCGGTCGCGTGTGTCTCGATGACGCCGACATTCGGCTGATGAAAATCAAGGATTTGCGGAGCCGAATCGCGTTGGTGACGCAAAACACCGAGCTGTTCAACGAGGACCTGTACTACAACATCGGCTACGGGGTGGCCGGGGCGACGCGGGAGCAGATTTTGGCAGCGGCCAAGGCGGCCCACGCGGAATCGTTTATCGAAAACGAACTGCCCCAGCGTTATGAAACCGTCATCGGCCAGGACGGTCACCGACTCAGCGGTGGTCAACGCCAGCGGATCGCCTTGGCGCGAGCCCTGATCCGAGATCCCGATATTCTGATTCTCGATGAAGCGACCAGCCAAATCGATGTCGAGAGCGAGCGTCTGATTTTTGACACCATTCGGGATCAGTGCCAGCATCGCACGGTGTTTTTCGTGACTCACCGCCAAGGCATGTTGGACATCGCCGACATCGTGCTGCGTTTCGAAGGCCAGCAGATTTCGGTGGAACCCGGTCCCAAGGCGGCCGGTAATCAACGATCGGACCGAGCGGCGGCTTAGCCACGTCACGATCAACCTTGCCGCCGGTGCGGCGGATCGGATATACCGCACGCCATGAGGCCAAAGGCGATCGATTCCCCGTTGTACCACATTGCCCCACCGATACGAGATAGTCATGGCAGACCCCGCAAGCTGCACCGCGTCCACGGATGTGACCAAACACCGATTACAAGATTTTGTCGGCGGATGGTTGGTCGGACACTTTCAACCCGCCTTGATTGCCAATGACGACGTTGAAGTCGCGATCAAGATTTATCGTGCGGGAGACCGCGAACAAAGCCACTACCACGCCGTCGCGACCGAGTACACCGTGATCGCCTCGGGACGCGTGCGAATGAACGGCCAGGACTATGTGTCCGGTGACATCGTTCAGATCGACCCCGGTCATTCGACCGATTTTGAGGCATTGGAGCCGACCACGACCGTGGTGCTCAAAACGCCCAGTGTAGCAAACGACAAGTTTATCGATGCGGACGATTCAAGGAGGTCTCCGGATGCTTAATATTGTGATCCCGATGGCGGGGCATGGTTCGCGGTTTCAACAAGCCGGTTACCAAGATCCCAAGCCGCTGATCCCCGTTCATGGTGTGCCAATGATTCGCACCGTGATCGACAACCTGCGGCCGGCCTGCGACCATAAATTTTTCTTTCTGTGCCAGTCCTCGCACATCAGCGACTATCCGCTGGAGTCGATCTTGCGCGACGCGGCGCCGGGTTGCGAAATCCGCACCCTTGACCGGGTCACCGCGGGCGCCGCCTGCACCGTGCTGTTGGCCAGTGACGGGATCGACAACCAGTCGCCCCTGATGATCGCCAATTGTGATCAGTGGATCGATGCATCGATCGACGAGTACTTGAATGTCGGCATGCAACGCGGGATCGATGCGTTCTTGATGACCATGAATGATGATTCGCCGAAATGGTCCTACGTCCAACGCGATGACCAGGGCGAGATCATCGGTGTGATTGAGAAAGAGGTGGTGTCCAGTGAGGCCACCGTGGGAATCTACAACTTTGCTCACGGGGCGGATTTCGTCTCGGCGGCCAAAGACATGATTCGCGAAAACGATCGTTCCAAGAATGAATTCTACGTCGCTCCGGTCTATTCACGACTGATCCGCAGCGGACAACACGTGGAAACGGTATCGATCGGCGATGCCGGTAACGTGATGCACGGACTGGGGACTCCCGAGGACCTGGAGAAATTCGTGCGTCGCGGATTCGAGTCACGAATCCAGGCCGACGCAGAAAAGATCCATTGCAAACGCGGCCGCGAAGCGGCCTGAGGGACGCTCCCGAGCGGCACACTCTTCACCGGTCACGAGTATCACGATGTGGAAATGGGAATGGATTTGTTGGTTCGTCAACCTCGTCTCCCCCAACCCGGCGGAGCGGATTCGCCGCTATCGTCGATTGATCGAACGCCTCTCCCGTGAGGCGGATCTGGATGGCGGCTGGTGGCGTGTTTTTCGTGATTATCCCAAACAGGCTGCGTCCAGCACGACCGTCTTGTCCCCAGGTGCCTCGGACCAGAATGCCGACGAATCGATCGCCGTGGTCGTTCAAGGGCCGGTCGTCCAACGCGACGAACTGACGATCCAGACGCTGCAGATGTATCGCCAGACGATGCCGCATTCACGTTTGATCTTGTCGACCTGGAACGACATCTCGCCGCAGCTGCGTGCCCAGATTGAATCGCTGGGCGTCACCGTGGTGACGAGTGAAAAACCACCGCATCCGGGGCCGCACAATTTGAATCTTCAAATCGTGTCGACGCGGCGTGGGTTGCAGGAAGCCCATCGGATGGGCTGTCGCTACGCCATGAAGACCCGCGCCGATACTCGGATTCATCTGGCCGAAGCCGACCAGTTTTGCCGCGACTTGTTGAACCAGTTTCCCGTCAACGCGGCCAGCGGTCAGCAGAAGCGATTGATGGTGCTGGACTTTGCCACACGATTGTACGTCCCCTGCCATCCGGCCGACCTGTTGATGTTCGGCACGACCGACGATCTGTTGACCTACTGGTCGCCTGAATTGTGTGGCCCCGAAATGACATTTCGGGTGTGCGACAAGTTTGACGAAATGCTGCAGCAGGCGACTCCAGAAATCGTGCTGTGCCGCAGCTATCTGCAGCGAACCGGGGCAAAGCCCATCGACGATCTGCCGGCCTGGTGGGAAATGTTGGCGGATCGTTTCATCGTCATCGATCGCGATATGATCGATCTGTTTTGGCCCAAGTACAACTACAACGTCGACCAACGGTTGAGCATGGTGTGGGACAACGGCAACATGGCCCTGTGTCATTTCGCCCAATGGATGCAATTGTACGCCCGCCGCGTCGAGCCCTCGGTCACGCTGGATCAATTGCGTCAGCAGCGTGTTCACGATGCGTTGGGTGAGGGATCGTGCGGTGCATCGACCGCTGCCCGTGACGAAGCGGCTGCGGCCTAATCGGACCGCGTGCCCGGAAATGACATTGCGGCAAAAGTCGGGTCCTCGCTAATTTACCGTCGTCTGATCGTCCCGCTGTGCATTGAACCGATGACCGGCGAGCCAATCGCAGGAACCTGAAAGCAACTACTCAACCTCCAAGAAAGGTTTACCAACATGTTGTCATCTGAGCAAAAAGCCACACTCGACGATTACGTCAACATCGGACATCGAAGCACTCCCGGTTGGCTGTGGCAAAGTGCCGCTTACATCACCGCGCTGTTAGGGATGAAGCAGATCGAAGACGGCCTGCAAGGCAACCTGGGTGAAATCGGTGTTTGGCAGGGACGTTATCTGTTCCTGCTCGGGCTGCTCAGCCGCGAAAACGAAAAGGTCGCCGGAATCGATTCCTTTGTGCATTCGCCGGACCCGGAAGGGTTCGCCCGACGGGTGGAAAATCGTTTCAACTTGGATGCGTCCACCGCAGGGAAACTGACGCTCATCAAAGAGGATTCGACCAAGCTGACGCCCGAGAAAATCCGACAGAATGTCGAGGGAGATTTCCGGCTGTTCAGCGTCGATGGCGGCCACTTGGCTCACGAGGTGTTGAGCGATGCAGCGTTGGTCTCGCAAATGATGGTGCCAGGCGGCATCATGATCTTGGACGATATTCTCAACAGCACTTGCCCCGGCGTGATCGAGGGCACCTTGGACTTCTTGCGGTCGCCTCAAGGCAGCCAGTTCGCCCCGTTCTGTCTGGTCGGCAACAAGTTGATGGTGACCGACAAAGCGTCCGCCGATCACTACCGCAACTATTTGTTGCACGTCATCCAGGAAAACAAAGACGCGTCAATTTTCCGTGACACCGCACAAACCATTTCTGATTTCCCGGAAGGCGTGTATCCGAAACTGTGCGGATCGGATCTGATCGTCGTCACCTGGTCGGGAGACTACTTGATCTCTGATAACGGTGGTCCAGTTCTGATTCGTACCAAAGTTTGCGACATGCACGAGATGGACAGCCCCGAGGTTCAGCTGCCCTCGGTCGTCTCGCTGTTCGAACGATCTGCTGCCGTCGCGGGCTGATTGCCCATGCTCTACTCATCGATCATTGCCATGGTCGCCTCGGCGGCCGCTCTGGGATTGGCCGTCAGCAATCGGCGCCGAAGCAAGCGGCTGAAGACGCAATTGGCCGAGCATCAAGCATCGGCCGAACAGCAGATCATAAACTTGCGGAGCGAGCTGGACCGCAGCATCGCTCAGTTGAGCGGACGCAGCGCGTCGGCATCCAACCTGGAACTCCACCGAAAGAAGATCGATTCGATCGAGGAGCGACAAGCGCACTGCCAAAAAGAAGTCGATCACCTGCGGGGCGAATCGCAAAATCTGGCGATGTTGCCGACCTGGCATCCGACCCGCGTCGCATTGGCCGAAGAACTTCGCCCACGATTGGTCCCGATCACCGACAAATTGGGACCGGTGCTCTTTCCGAACCAGCTCGCCTTCGACGAGCTGGATTGGATGTACAAGTTGCCCGATCGAAAGTTCCCCTATTCGTTGACATTCGAAGAGGGGATGATGATGCACTATCTGGTCGCGGCGAACGAATTAAAAAGCGGATACGAAATCGCGACGGCGTTCGGGTTTAGCAGTTTCTTCCTTGCCACGGCATTCGAAAAGACCGGCGGTCACCTGATCAGTGCCGACGCCTATATCGAAGAAGAAATGGAAGACTTCATCTACGATCACGCCTCGGCGCAGGCGCACGTCGAAAAACTTCGCCAGTTGCAGCGTGACGAACAGTATGACCAACTTCCCCGCGGATTGCAGTTCGCGATGGAGGGTGCGGCAGCTCTCAAGATTGAATCGGTCGTCGACTACGAAATCGCGTGCAGCCCCGAAGGTGTTCCGGATCTGCTGAACGATCGCCAACTGGACTTTGCGTTTATCGACGGAGGCCACTTCGGTGAACAACCCGTCTTGGATGTCCAGTCGGTGCTGCCGTTTTTGCATCCTGAACGCTTCGTCATGATGTTCCATGACACGCAGTGCGAAGCGGTGGCCAAAGCCGTGCACTTTGCCGCCCAAGCGACCGGGACCCAGCCGTTTTCGATCCATACCCGCAACCGAATCGTTGCGGTGACCAAGGGGATCGATCCAAACATCCTGCACACCTGCCGTGAGATGACCGTGCGGCAAGCGGTTTAGCGGTCGTCGTCAAAGATCCTGTTGATCGGAAAAATCGATCAGCGGATTTTCGTCGACCCAGCGATCGCGTGAGGTGATCATCAAGCCGGGGAAGAAGCTGATTCTGGTGCCGGCGCGTTGGATGCGCCGACACAGTTCAACGTCTTCGTGTTCATTCCAGTACAGGTCTTCGCACCAGGGAAACTGTTGCCAGAACGATTTGCGGATCAACGTCACGCCGCCGGGGACATAACTGAATCGCGAATAATCCCGGTAGTTCAGCAATCCGCCCTGGCACCAGCTGTGGTTGTCGCCGCGGACGACACCCCAGTCGAGGGCGCGTTTCCCGTCGGGTAACTGTAGACGAACCGCGGCAATGCCATAGGCCCAGCCCCAGCTGCGGAAGGCGGCGAAGAACGACTCGGTGAAGGCGAAGCGGTCGTGACAGACGACAATGTCGCTGTACGCGGCGTCTTGGCAAATCAAATTCTTCTTGCGTGTGATCCAGCCCAGATCGTCACGCTCGCTGAATTGGATTTGCCGCACGTCGTCGTGCCCGTCAAAGGCTTCGATCTTGTGTGGCGCGATCAACACGATTTCGTAGGGAACGTCACAATGCTTCCGTGCGGTGTCGACCAATTCGTTCAGCTCTTCCATCCGATCACCGAGCGTCAACACGCCGATCGTCAGCCCCGTCATCGGTTCGGTATGCCAGGGGGCGTCTGCTCGCAGACAGCGATAGCGGAGACTCCATTTGGAAAAACCCTTCTCCGTGCCTTCGCGTGGGTTCTGGCTTTGGTAGGTCAGTTCGAATCGCCCGGCGGCGACCTGGTTGATGACGGCTTTTAACCCGAACCAAGTCAAATGCTGGTTGTCGTGAAAAACGAATTCGATTTCGGCGTCGGGCTGGATGTACTTCAAGCACTCCGAAACCGTCAGCAGATAGAAACGGTTCAGGTTGGGATTGGTGATCCGGATTTTTTTGGCGGCGGCAATGTTTTCCCGCATCGGCCAAAGGTTGATCGAATTGTCGTAGGGGACGACGATATTGGTCCGGCAGGGGGCGGAATCCGGTTCGCCGTGCAGTGCGGTGATGACGAGATCTGGAACCCAGTCGCTGGTGATCACGTCCTGCTCGGTCGGTGACGACGCGTTTGACGCGCCGCTCGCTTTGAGCTTGGTGGTGCCCAGGGTTGCCCGGATCTGTCGCTTCAAGACCTTGGGAGCGGCCTTGCGAAGAATCTTGCGTTGCAGGGACGCGGTGAGATTGGAGCGGAACCAGGACAGCGACGCTCGAAAGTCTGCACTGGAAATTTGGGACACGTCTTGAATCAGTCGTTTGTTTCGATACAAGTCGCCACGCAACAGGAAGTTGTCGAAATCGGCTTTGCTGACGAACAGGTCGACGTCGTTTTCACTCAGAGATTCCCGCCACTGCTTCATCAGGTCGGCGTGTTCGCTGTAGTGCTGCCGCCATTTCGTCGTCGTCGTCGAATCTTCGTGTAAACGCCACGCGTAGTTTCCGGCGGTGGCGTAACCGGCGAATTGGCGTTGCCGAACGGATCGCAACAGGAGATTGGCAAAGAATTCCCAATCGCACAGGAAACTCCAGTCTTCACGCATCCCGCCGACGCTGTCGAGCGCCTCCTTGGTGAACAACATCCCCGAGGGCAACGCCGTGCTGATCGAGAGGAACTGGCGAAAGTAGTCGGCCGGTTCGACCAGTCGCAGGGTCGGCGAATCGTTCCAGCGGATTTCGTCTTCCTCGTGGAACGGCAGACAGTCCTGGAATAGCAGACTGATCTCGGGAAACCGTTCAAATTGGTCGATTTCCCACTGAAAACATCCCGGCCGCACCAGGTCGTCGCTGTGCAGAATTCGCAGCACCGAGCGGGTGGCCGCGAACATCCCCTGGTTGGTGTTGGCTGCCTGACCGAGACGCGGTGAGCTAAACACGTACTCGGCGGTGCGGCCGGTCCGATCGCGGTACTGGCCGACGGCAGCTTCAATCGCCTGCTGATCCTCCGGTTTCGTCGAGTCGTCGGTGACGATCAGCTCAAAGTCGTCACAGGTTTGAGCCTCGATCGAGGCGAGCGATTTGGAAAACAGGTCCACTCGACCGTGGGTTGGCACGATAACGGAGAGTCGTTGCGAATGCCCCATCGGCAGATTCCTTTACGCTTGGCGATCGATTGCAGGTGAGTGCAGCTCTGGGTTGCAGCTTGAAAGCCGAATTGTACGGACATTCAGGTTGCCCCCATAGACCGATCGAAGCAGCCCCGGAAAAGGGGGCGGGTCGCAATGGCACGGGCACCAGCGCTGGTGTGCAGGCTTCAGCCGCCCATTGTCGCTGCGGAGCAGCGACCGAGAATCGCCTGAAGGCTAGACACCAACGTGTGCTGGTGTGCAGGCTTCAGCCGCCCATTGTCGCTGCGGAGCAGCGACCGGGAATCGCCTGAAGGCTAAACACCAACGTGTGCTGGTGTGCAGGCTTCAGCCGCCCCGTCTCGCTGCGGAGCAGCGACCGAGAATCGCCTGAAGGCTAGACACCAACGTGCGCTGGTGTGCAGGCTTTAGCCGCCACGTCTCGCTGCGGAGCAGCGACCGGGAATCGCCTGAAGGCTAAACACCAACGTGTGCTGGTGTGCAGGCTTCAGCCGCCCCGTCTCGCTGCGGAGCAGCGACCGGGAATCGCCTGAAGGCTAAACACCAACCTGCGCTGGTGTGCAGGCTTCAGCCGCCCCGTCTCGCTGCGGAGCAGCGACCGAGAATCGCCTGAAGGCTAGACACCAACGTGCGCTGGTGTGCAGGCTTCAGCCGCCCCGTCTCGCTGCGGAGCAGCGACCGGGAATCGCCTGAAGGCTAGACACCAACACTTGTGGCCGTGCTACAGGTGATCGACACCCGTACTAGAAAGGCAACCGTTTCAAGAAGTTCAGCCCAAAGCGGCCGTAGTCTTGTCCGTCGACGTCGCCGTCCAAGTCGGAGTCGAATTGCGGGTTGTAGTCCGGGTCTCCGAGGCCCCTGAGAAAGCTCCGGCCGAACCGGCCGTAGTCTTGCCCGTCGACGTCACGGTCGCCGTCGGAATCACCATACAGCCGGAAGAATCGATCCGTCGCCGATTCACCGAAGGCAAAATCGTCGTCCATGACAATCCCCACGTCGGAACGAACCTGGCTGCCGTTGATTGCCATCTGATAGTTCCCGTTGTCAACCAACTGCGACAGGAATCCGAACGTTACGATGGTTCGCCCCGACGAATGATCAACAGAAAAGCTGGTTTGCGGATCGGCCTTGAGCGGGTCTCGGTTGTGAATCTGAAACGCCGAGGCCAAGTTCGGTTCGGCCAGGATTCCGTCGAACGTGACACGCAGCGATGTCAGGTGCGAACGCGACATCTGGCCTTCATTGACGTCGACGTTGATCACCTCGGGTACGTTCAAGACCTGGATATCAAACGACTTTTCTAAGCTTTGATCGGTCGAATCGGTGACTCTGATTCGCAACGACAGCACGTCGTCCAACGTATAGTCGATCAATGCGTGCTGACGCAGGTAGAGTTCGGCGCCGACGACGCGGAACATCGCGTTGTGACGATCTCCTTCACCAGGGACCAATTCATAGACGTGCGTGTCATTGGGTGACAGATCCAATGTCTGCAGCGTTCCCAGCAAGACATCCATTGGCGAGGTGTCGACCGATTCCACCACCGAATCGACGGAGAGGAGAATGTCGGTGGGGGCGGCGATCGCATCGAGAAACATGAGACTGACCGAGCCTTCATTGTCGGCGCCGGCGCGACGGTTTCCAAACGCCAAGTCCATTTGCCCATCACCGTTGATGTCCCCGATCGCCGCAAGCGACTCGAGCGTGGCGAATTCTGGGTGGCCGGCTTCGTCTCCGATCGCCGTGTAACCCTTGACGGTTCCATCGGAATTGAGAAAGACGACGAACGCGGCCCCCACGTTTGCAGCCCCGCTGAATGAGTGACGCGCGGCGCCGACCAGTAAGTCGTTGACGCCGTCGCCGTCTCGGTCTCCGATCGCCGCGATCGACGAGCCGAAGTTGCTGGAGTCTTTCAGGACAGGTGATTGGAGATCCAACTCACTGATCTTGTGGTGGGTTTTCACCGTTCCGTCCATGTTCATCCGCAACACGTAGACGGCGCCGCCGGAAGCATGCGAGGTGGAGTCGCCCTCGGCGCCGACTGCCAGATCGATGATGCCGTCGCCGTCAATGTCTCCAATTGCCGTGACCGACGAGCCGAATCGGTCGGCCGGCGTGTAGGCAGGCCCGTTGCCGATCGTGTTGGTGATCAATTGAGAGCGAAGACCAGACCCATTCACGGTGCCCCAAACGATGTGGACGCCTCCGATGCGCGAACCGGTGACACTGAGATCGCCATCCGAGACGGCGAAATCAGGCAGCCCATCGCCGTTGAGGTCCCCGATCGCGGCAAGCTTCTCGACGGAGATCGATTCGAAATTGAGATACAGTCGCGGATCGTCGTGATCCTTCACCGAACCGTCCGCATTGAGCAACACGATGCTCAAGGAACTCGTCCCGCTGCCCCCGTGCGAGAGGGAGAGAACGGCCAGGTCTGGCACCCCGTCATGATCGATGTCTCCTGCCGGTGCGACACCGATCCCGAAGCGATTGTTGCGATAGAACGCGGTCCCCGCCCCGTCGGGCAAGATCTTTTGCAGCGTTTTGACACTGCCATCGGCGTTCAATAGCAGCACATAAACCGCGCCGGCGTCGGATTGAAAACCGTCGTCTTGCATCGCACCGACCGCGATGTCATGGATGCCGTCGCCATCCACATCGCCGATCGCCGCGACCGATGAACCGAACGCGTCATTGGGGCTCAGATCAGGACCGCCGCCGACCAGATCGGCAATTTCGACGGTGTTCGCTCCCGAACCCAGGCCGGGCTGCAGGACGGAAACAAGGTGGTCTTCCGTCTCGCCCGCCGTTCCCGTGCCGACGGGCCCGACAGAACTGACGTCATGACCGTAACGCAATCTCAACACCGTAGAACTTTGCAGTGAACTCGGCACGGCGGGAAAGGTCAGCGTGATCGGTGTCCGCAACGTACCGATGCCGACGACGGCTTGCGCCGACTCGGACGGTTCGAACTGGCCGTTTTGGTTGTAGTCAATCCAGCCCACCAACTCGGCGGATTGGGCGGTCAGATTCGTCGCGACCACCGAAATGGTAGGGGCGACGCCGGTCGTCAGTATCAAATCCCAAGGGCTCATCACGCCGTCTTCGTCGTCGCGAGCCGCATCGCGATCGTCCGCCGTCGCAACGGCATTCTGGTTCGTCCCGTCATCCCCGTCGGCAAAGTAGCCGAGGTACAGTCCGGGTGTGAGGATGTTGGAGGGGCCACCGTCGGCGGCGACGGATTGATAATCGCCGGGGCCAACGCCACTGGCCGTATCCGGTGCGTCACCGAAATCGACACCGGTGTCGGCCGTTTCGAACGTCCAACGCTCGTCGGTGATGCCCTGGAACGCGTCGCCATCGCCGTCTCGAAACACGCGCGGCTCGACCAAGGCGTAGACGGCGGCATTGATCGGCAAGTCCTGTGGAGGATCGATCGTGACGACGTTGCCGTTGATCGTCACCGACGGTGAACTGACATCGATTGTCGCAAGGACCGAGTCGTCGCTCGCCAAGACAATGCGGATATCTCCGGCACCCTTAGAAACGTCACCGTCAAACGTCAACGCCAAGTTCGCACTCGGATCGACCATGGCCGTCCCTGCCGCCGGTGTCTGAGCAAGTAATTGGGGCGCGATGCCGTTGATGTTTTCAAACCAATGCATTCCGTTGGGATAGCGATCCGATGCGATGTCCAAATCGGCGTCGCCATCAAAGTCGACAAGAATCAAGTCGCTGCCGCCAAGCGGTTTTTCGGCCAGCAAGTGTCGGACGAACTGTTGATTGCCTTGGTTTTCCAGCCACAAATGCGTGTGGGGAGCGGTGGGGCTGCCGCCTTGCGAAGCGAAGGCCAGGTCCGTGTCGCCGTCGCCATCGAGATCGCCGCTACGGATCGCCCGCGGGGCAAACACGTTACCGATGACCACTTGGCTGAACGCCTGGTTGTCATCGTTGAGGAACAGTCTCAGCACCGAACCTTCACTGGCAACGATGTCGATGTCATGATCTCCGTCTAGATCGACCGCATGTACCTGGGAGTAAAAACCGGCGTCAAGCACGACCTGATTGAACCCGGTGGCGGTATTTTCGAACCAGCTGAGTCCGTCATCGCCGGCAACGATATCCAAGTCGCCGTCTCGGTCAACGTCGATCACTTCCATGTTTGCAGCCGAGACGTTTGTCAGCAGCGTCTGCGCGACGAAGACGCCTCCCTGATTCTCAAAGTGTAAAACGGTCGCGTCGGATCGGTACGTCATCAGATACACGTCCAAATCGCCGTCTTGGTCGGAATCTGCCAGCACCAGTTGTTCCACTTGAGTGATTCCAGAGGCAATCGTCATCTCTTGGAAATTCTGGGCGCCGTCGTTCCGAAACCACGCGACTTCCTTGTTCGAGAAGGGTGACGCAGCGACGATATCGACGTGTCCGTCTCCGTCGATGTCACCGACGGCGACTCGGGTCGCGGAGAGGCCGCTGCTGATTTGTCGGGATGTGAACTGGCCGGTTCCGTCATTCTCTAGCCAGACCAAATTTGAAAACGGTCCGTCGGGAAAGACGACGTCCGTGTCACCGTCGCCGTCCAGATCGACTGCGGCAAGTCGCGAACCCCGGACGTTCGCATCTTCGAAGATGATCTCGCGAGTGAAGTCGGTCGACGAGGCGGCTGGCGGAAGGATGGCAACGCGATAGTCTTCGACTTCTCCGTCACTCGCCTCGCCGCCGGGAGCCAACTGGCCGGTCGAACTGATGCGGACCCGTGCGTAAGTGTCGCTGCCCGCCGCCGAGGGTGGCACCATGAACTCGATCGTGTGGATCCCCTGAGTGACCGGAACCGAATCGGCGATCCTTTCAAACGCTCCAGCCCAGACACCGTCATGATCGAAGTCGATCCAAGCGTCGATGAAAGCTTGTCCGCTGATGTTTTGCGCGTCGACCACGATGGACGCCGTATTCGATCCGGCTTGCAGGTTTTCGAACGTGACACCGTCTTCATCGTCTTCGCCGGCCAAGTCATCCGCATCGGCCTGCGCCGACGGCACCCCATCGGCCTCTCCGTCCCGACGTGCACCGAGTCGAGGCCCGGTCGCGACGTGCTTCGCGCCGCCTTGGGAATCCAGGACTCGGTACGGAGCGGGGGCATCACCGAAGTCCATCCCCGTGTCTGCTTCGGTGACCCCTGAAAGATCAATCAGATACTCGCCGGACGTGAAGTTCCGCGCGAACACACGCACGGTGTGCGAGGCATCACTCGTTGCGGTGAATCGAAATTGATCTTCGACGTTGGCGTCCAGGAGAATCGTGCCCAGCGATGATCCACCCGGCCCGAGCACTTCAAACCCGAGATCCAACGGGTTGTCGATCAAACCCGGTTCGGTCCAAGGCACCTGCAGATGGATTGTCACTTCGTCGCCGACTTGCGGGAGGAAGCGGAAATAATCTTCGTCGCCATAATCGACGCCCGAGTAGTCAACGAGTTGCAACGCATCGACATCATGCAAGGCGACGACCGTCTTGCGAAGTGAATCACTGTGTCGGATCAACCTGGATTGTCCGCCGAGCGTCGTCTGGTCGATGAGCGATGAATTCGGCCCATCGGCAAAGACACGAACCAGAACGTCTTGGGGCAATCCGTTGGGGACATCGGTAGAGCCCCAAGGCGAGATCACCACTTGGATCGAATCGTCGACCCGAACGAGTCGACTGGGAGACCCTTGGACGCCCAGATCAATCGTCTTGACCAGATCCATCGATGACGCGTCGACCACGTACAAGACCGCCATTGCGCTGGTGTCGCGTCCGGCGACGTACAGGTAGTCGCCCGACGAATCGAGAGTCATGGCGACGTTCCGTTCTAAGCCGTTCGCCGTTCCGCGAATCGACGTGTTGGCGCCATCGATCAACACCGATGTCACCGAACCGCCGTTCTCGCTCTGCACGTAGACGACTTTTCCGTCCGGCGAGAAGAGGGCTTCGGTCGGGAATGAACCGGCGCGGACCCTGGCGATCTCGGTCTCACCGGCCGTATCGACAAGCACCAGTTCGCCGTCTCGTGAAACCGGAACCGCCAAGATGCTGCCATCGGGAGACAGCGTCAAACGCGTGAAGGAGGACGTCGTGCCGTTCGCGGTGTTCCCCACAGGCAAGACGCTTGTGGCCTGTGTCGCGGCACCGTTGACGTCAAAAAAATGGATCGCGTCGGAGTCGTTCGAACCGGTCGAGACGGCATAGGCCTTCGCGCCGTCGCTCGAAATCGCAACGTCGCGCGGTCGCGTACTGACCGGCAAAGTTGCCTCGACGGCACCGGTGACCAAGTTGACAAACGCAACGGGATTGTTGGATTCGTAGGATGATGCCGCCACGGCATAGGTCGCGTCGGGCGTGATCGCCAGGCTGTTCGGTTCAAAGCCGAGGTCGATGTAGCGGGTGACCGTGTTGGTCACCAAATCAATGACGGATAGATTGTTCGAATCCAAGTTGGCGGTGACGGCGATGGTCTGATCCGCCGAAAGCTGCATTCCCATCACCGTGTCGCCTTCGTCCGCCGCCCCGGCCGTGCGATCGGCCAGCACCGAGGGTGTCGATCCGCTGAGGTCGATGACCGTGTAATCTTCATCCGCAAAGGTCGACGCTTGGATCCCTTTCAATTCGGTCGGACTGGTCGCGACCAGTTCATGCCACAAGAAAGTCGGCAGATTGCCCACTTTCGTTTGCGTGGCGACATCGATCACTTGACGCGAGAGAATGAATTGGCCGTCGTGGGTCAAGGCAAAGGCTTTGGTCGATCCTTGGTCAATCGAACTGCTGACCGACCCATCGGCCAAATCGATGAAAACGAGCGCGTTGAATCCCCCCGCCACCAGGTATTGATCGTCAGGCGTCAGCAACGTGTCATCGTCCCACAGGTCGGGACCGGCGATGTCGCGCAGCTTGACGTTTGTCGACAAATCAATATCGGTGATGGTGCTGTCGGTCACGCCGTTTCGACTGGTCGCAAAGACCTTTGATCGATCGGAGTTGATCGCCAGAGTTGGCCTGCCGTTGGGGACCGCGATGGACGCCAGTCGGTTCCCCGTCGAGAGCTGGTAGATGTCTACGGATCCGTCACCGTCGATCAAGACCGGAATCGCGATCTTGAGATCGTCACCCGAGATCACGAAGTCGCTGTAGCGGCGCAACAAGCGTTCCGATTCAAAGCCTGTTTGCCAGGAGATCTGTCCGTGGCCGGGGACGGAAAACGCGCGGGTTTCCTGCATCGTGGCGAGCGAGATGACGGCGAACTTGTCGTCGCCGCTGGCCACGATCGCTTGACCGCTGTCGGATGTGACGTGCACGCGATACGGCCACGAGGCCGAGAGGGGAATGTCGGCGACCTTCGTGAAGTTGGCCAGGTTGATGACGGAGACGGTTCCGCTGTCGGTGTTGGCGGTCAAGGCATACGCACCGTCGGGCGTCACTTCGACATCAACCGCGCGGCCGGTCGCAATGTCCGCGACAACGTTACCGGTCGACGATTCATAGACCAACACGTTGTGGCTGTAGGGGTGTGCGATCAAGTAGTGCAGGCCATCAGGCGTGTAGATGACGTCGCGGATTTGATCTCCCTCGGGAGCAGAATCAAGCGAGATCAGTTCCGTGACTGGTGAGCTGTCGATCGCTTGCGATTGGATGCCGATTCCCGGGCCCGACGAGCCCGTTCCACCGACGTGTCCGATGATCCGATCGGTGCTGCCAAAGGCTTGCGCGTTCACCACCGAACCGTTGCGGTCAGCGCCCGATTGGTCCTGTTCAAAACTCGCGTCGACGATTGCCGACAACACATAGTCGGCTGGACCGACACCGTTAATCTGAACAAACCAATCTTGGCCGACGGTGTACTGCTCCGCGTCGATTTGCAACGCGTCCCCGTCGCGGACGCCGGTCGCGACCGTGGATCCGTCACTCCGGTGCAATGAGAGCGAGGCTTCGGATTCTTCGGGCAATTGAAGCAGAAATGAAACCTGCGAGCCGCCGGGAGGGCTCAAACGGTACCAGTCCGACGTCAAGCCGCCATCGAGACTTCCACTGACAGTCACTTGATCGTGCGATGGGCCGGCAACCCAAGCTGACTCGATTGACTCCGCGTTGGCCAGCGAGTCATTGCCGCCCGCGCCGGACGCCGCCGAGTCGCCGGTTTCGATGGCCGATCCCACGCGGACCTCCAATTCGTATTGACCGGCCGTCGACGCCGCGTTCTCCACGGAGAGACGGTAGGTGCCCGCGTTGGCGGCCCGAAAGCTTGACAGCAGCGTGGGTTCGCCGGGTGCGGCCGAGGCGAGCACGACTTGCGATCCGCTCGGGTCGATGACTCTCAAGTTGGCGTGACTGGCATTCGGCGGGGTGCCCGCTCGAGGCGTCACCCGGATGCCGGCAATCTGCCCGGCTTCCATCTCGAACGAGTATTCGTCGCTGTCACCCGCGTCATGAAAGAGCCCGGGAACCGTTGCGGCCTGGATACCAACTCCGGGTGCTCCGACTGTTTTAAAGCGGTCTGCGAGATCGATCGAACTGAGATCCAGCACGTAGGTCCGCGAGAATCCTTCGATGGGAAAACCGTCGCTGTCGGTGATCGCGCCGGGGGCAATCGAAACGGACAGGTTGGATTCGTTGTGGAGTTCGGCGAAGGTAAAGCGGACCGTGTCGTTGTCCAGGATCGTGTAGCCGTCCACACGGCCGTCGCTGAGCACGATGTCTTGATGTGTTAGCGAACCGGGCGAGAAAGGCTCGGTGAAGTCGATCGTCAGCGCCGGAGCGGACACCGACAGCAGCCCGCCGGCATCGGGAGTCGTGCTTGCAACACGCAGCGGCGTCGGATCGAAATAAAACGTATTGTCCAATCCGGCCACTCCCGCGCCGCTCGATGCCTGGGCCACGGTGCCGGCGGTGATCGAAAGCGTCTGTGCGCCTTCGGTGGTCACCGGTGTCGAGCTGAAATGAAATTCAACGGTATCGTTATCGACAAACGAAAAGCTGTCCGCCGGGATCGAATTGACTCTCAAGTCACTCGCGTTCACGCTGGCCAGATTCACCGCGTCGGAAAAATCGATCGTGAATTGAGTGGGAGCGACGTCGAGCAATTGAGACTCGGTGGGAAACGCGGCGGTGGCGAAGAACCCCATCCGCTCGACAGCGGCCAAGGCATTGACCAATCCTCCCGTGACAGTCTGGCCGGCGAGTGATGGCAAGGCGACCGAACCGCCAAGGACGGCGTCACGAACCTTGGTGTAACTCGCATTCTTGTCCGTCGACCAAGCCAACGCGGCAACACCGGCAACGTGTGGACTGGCCATCGACGTTCCACTCTTGCGGCCGTACTGGCCGCCCGGCACGGTACTGTAGATGTTCGAGCCGGGGGCACCCACATCCACCGTGGTCGGTCCCGTGTTTGAAAATGAAGAAAGCGATCCCGAAGAGGTGATCGATGCGACCGCGACGATGTTGTCATGGTCGTAGCTGGACGGATAGTGCGGCGTTGTATCGTTGTCCTCGGAATCATTCCCTGCCGCCGCGACGAACAACATCCCTTGACTGCGGTTGGCTTCGATCGCATCGTCCAGCGATTGCGAGTAGCTGCCGCCGCCCCAGGAATTGTTGGTCAATTGGATGTCGACTCCGTAGTCGCGTTTCATCATGTTGGCGTATTGAATCGCTTCGACGGCCCCCGACGTCCGCCCCGTTCCGCCGCGACCGATAAACTTGAGCGCCATGATTTTGGCGTTCCAGTTGACCCCGACGACGCCTTCGGCGTTATTGCCGACCGCGGCAATTGTCCCGGCGACGTGCGTCCCATGGCTGTGATCATCAAACGGATCGTTGTCATCGTTGTAAAAGTCCCAGCCATAGATGTCATCGATATAGCCGTTGTTGTCATTGTCGATGCCGTCTTCCACGCACGTCCCATTGCCCGCCGGACATTCGATCGGATTGACCCACATGTTGTTCCGAAGGTCGGGGTGCGTGTAATCGACGCCGGTATCGATGACACCGACGACCAGACTGCCGGATCCGGTCGTCAACTCCCAGGCTTCGGGGGCATCGATGTCCACGTCGGAGCCGTTGTTCAATCCCCACAGTGAATGGAACGAAGGGTCGTTGGGAGTCAAATCAAGTTCGACGGCATAATCGGGTTCGACGCTGCGGACTTCCGGAATCTGCGAAAACGCGTCCAGCATCGCCCTGGTCATGATCACGTCTTCAAACGCATACACCCATTGATCGGTGTTGTCGGTCTGCGCGATCCGCCGTATCGGGTTGCGCCGCGCGAGCAATCGGCGGGCCAGGTCGCTGGCACCGCGGGTGTCATAGAGGTCAAAGGGATTGTGCGATCGCGAGTCGGCCGACGGATCGGTCGATTGCCCGTCTGAATCTGGTGGGGCCGCGGGTCGGTCCAGGTGCACAATCCATTGGCCTTGCACGACCTTGGCGACGTTGCCGTCCCAGAGAATTTCGCCGACATCGCTTTGCGGCGCATCGCGTTGCGGCGCATCGTTGTCGTCAAACGCGGTCCACACCGCCCCGGGGGAATCTCCGTCACGATCCGATGGTGTGTCAACGGAAAGTTGTGCGGCAAGCAGGCAGCGCCGTTCCAAAGCTTCCAGCCGCAGGGGACGACCGGCGACGGCCCGATGGTGTCGTCGAGAAGAGGAACGGATGGACGAGCGAGAGCGGATCTGGATCGGTCGAGTCATTTGCCTTGGCCGTGACAAAACACCTGGCATTCGTCCGTGAAGCGGCCCGTGGGAGAAGAACAAAACTGAACAGGCGTCGATTGTACCGGTCAGTAAATCCGCGATGGGGCCGGTTGACCGATTCAAGATCGCGGGAGTTGACACTTCGCGTGTGAGAGAGAAGAGCGGAGACTCTGCGGCTGTGGCGTGCCGTCGAAGTGCTTGCAATCGACCCCTGTCCCGAATCTCCACTTTTTTTCTGATTTTGGGGGGCGATTATGCGGATCGTGCTGGCGGATGGTAAGATGCTCTGCCCATTTCCGTGAGAGCGGTCTCGAGGGACCCCTCTCACTGAAAGAGAAAACGTCCCCCCCTTTTTTGCCTCCCTTCCTGTTGGAGATTCAACGTATGTCTCGTTTGATGTTGCCTTTGGCTGTCTTTGGTTTGCTGGTTTGCTCGGTGGTTTCGGCTGAGGAGCAGACGAAGAAGAAAGCTGCGAAAGGTTTGAAGGCCGGCGATTCGATCGGCGCGTTCTACGTCACCAAAGTTGCCGGTGCCGAGGATGACGGTGTCGAACAAGGTGAGCAGCTTTGCTATCGCTGCAAGTATGGTTCACGCCCGATGGTGATGGTGTTCGCACGTGACACCGGTGGCAAGCTCAACGAATTGGTCAAGGAAATTGATGCGGCCGTCAAAGCGAACGAAGACGCCGAACTGAAAGGCTTTGTCACGTTGATGGGCGAAGACGCCTCGGCACTGAAGGAAACCGCCGCCAAAGTCGCACAGACTTCCGGTGCCACCTCCGTTCCCGTCGTGATCGCCAAAGACAACGTGACCGGACCGAGTAACTACAAGATCGACGAAAAGGCGGCCATCACGGTTGTCTTGGCCAACGACAGCAAAGTGGTTGCGGCACGCAAGTTCAACACGGCCGAAAAGGTCAACGTTGCCGGTGTCATGAAAGTCGTTAACAAGATGCTCAACTGAGCACCGATTGCTGGTTGCGTTGAAATCAAGTCGCGCACTTCACGTGCCGACCGGATGAAACGTGATGCAAATCTACCGATAGCACGGTCGTGAAAGCGACCGTGCTATTTTTTTTCGATCGACAAGACCGGAGGGTTCGCGGCCTATGCCACCGTACAGTGATACGAATCGTGTTAGCGGAACGGCGCGAGCCGTCCGGTTTCGGCGTTGAAAACGCATTAACGGACCGGAGGGCTCGCGCCCTGCCGCTAACAATGCTTCACTGCGTTGCCCGTTGCGGTTGGTTGGAACACTCCGAGCGTGTGTGATGCGCAGCATCACCTACGGGCTTGGACAATGCATCTTGGGGCGGCCTTGCAATTCTGGTGGTTCTCAGCGCCGCGGTTTACCTTCATGCTCTCACGCATGAATTGGATCTTATTGAGCATCGTTTCGGCCGTGTTGTTGGGGGTCTACGACGCCGCGAAGAAGTGGTCGGTCCAGGCCAATGCGGTTCCGATCGTGTTGCTGGTCAGTGTCTCGATCGGTGCGGTGCTGTATTTGCCACTGGTGGTGTGGTCGACGTTCGGGGGGCAGACCATCCCGTTTGACTCGTTCGTCGTTCGTCCGCTGAGTTGGCGCGAGCATGGATTGATCGCATCGAAAAGCGTGCTGGTGGGGGCGTCGTGGACGTTTGCGTTTTCGGCGCTGAAGCACTTGCCGCTTTCGATCGCTGCTCCGATTCGCGCCACGAGCCCGTTTTGGACGATCGTGATTGCGATCTTGTTTTTCGGGGAACGTCCGACGCCGCTGCAATGGACGGGCATCGTCATCGTGTTGATCGGATTTTGGCGATTCACCTTAGTCGGCCGGCGCGAGGGGATTCGGTTCACCCGCAATCGCTGGGTCGCGATGATGACGATGGCGACGTTGCTGGGGGCATGCAGTTCGATCTATGACAAATGGCTGCTGCAGCACGCGGGGTTTGATCCGGTCACGATGCAGGCTTGGTTTACGATCGATTTGGTTCCGGTGATGGTGCCGCTGGCGATCTGGTGGTACCGGTTCGATGCACCGAAACGATCTGCGGGGTCACCGAGTCCAACGGCAGACGTCGGCGAACGCCTGTCGCAGCCCTTCCGGTGGCGGTGGAGCATTGCGTTGGTCAGCCCACTGCTGATTCTGGCCGATTGGTTTTATTTCGTCGCACTTTCTGACCCCGAAGCGCTGGTGTCGGTCGTTTCGGTCGTCCGCCGCAGCAGCGTGGTGATCGCGTTGGGATTTGGGGCAAAAGCGCTCAGTGAGGCGAATTTCCGAGCCAAATCGGCCTGTGTCGCCGTCATTTTGCTGGGCGTGGTGCTGCTGACGTGGCACGGTTGAGTGCAAGTGCATCCGATGGCGGATTTTCCGGCACGGTGGTCTTTCACAGTGGTTTTCACGCCTGCCCGGGGCACGTATGCTAGGGCGATTGTATTGGAACGACTTTTGCTGCGATTCTTCCAACGGGTTTGACCGAGGCGGGCGGTAGGACACCGTCGCAAACGTCCCATGAGCGAGTTTCTGCTTTATTACAAGCGGCCGGACCCGACGACCTGGGTCTATCTTTCATCGTTCCTGACGATCGGGTTGTACTTCGTCTTTCACCGGTTCTGGAGTGTCCGCAACCTGGACATCGTCCTGCTGATTTTGCTGGCGCCGGGGTTGCTGATGGTTCATGAGGGCCGCCGGCGGCATCTCCGGGAGATGGAATCGGGCGAGATTGCGACGCGCGGTCAAGCGGATCCGGACACCGAGTCGGCCCGTCCCCGGCACATCGTCCCGTCGCCCTTGCGGGATCTGGAATCCTCCGATTCGGCCGATCGTCCATTCACTGCGGATTCGGCCTCGGTCTTGGTCACGACCCCTGTCATGCAGACGGCCGGTTCGGAATCGGCGGGCCCAACGGGCAAAGTACGGCCGACGATCCATGAGGAAACCAACCTGCCGTTGCAGACAGAACGGCATGCGCTCGATGAGCGGTTGGAAGCGACGTCGTTGGACCCCGGCCAGACCGAATCCGATGCCGAGCTTTCGGCCAAACAACTGCAACGCAGCGGGTTCATCATGCTGTTCGCGGTCGAGATGATGATTTTGATCCGCTTGATGATCGATCCGCTGATGGTGCGGCGTCCGTTGCTGGACCCCAACCTGACCGTCGGCGGTTTGTACTTCATCAGCATCTGCCTGTTTATCTTCATGATGGTCAACGTCGCCACCAGCACGCCGCGAATGAGCGTCTGGCAGGGTCCGGAGCTGGGTCCGGGGTATGCGTTGATGCATCGCTTGCCGACGATCACAACGCGTCCGGTCAGCCAGGCGCTTGGCGGCGAAGAGGAACCCACGGCGGACGAGTTGGACCAGAGCAGGCGGAGCTGGACGATTCTGGCCAAGGTGCTGGTGATCTCGGCGCACTTGGCGATCATCGTGGGTCTGGTGTTGATCGGCAATCGCCACTTCGGCAACTTGCGCAGCGGCGTCGGTTGCTCACTGTTGTATTTGATGCTGCCCTACACGGCGCAGATGACCGGCCGTGTGGATCATGCGCTGCCGGCTGCACTGTTGTTGTGGGCGGTGCTCAATTATCGCCGACCGATTTTCGCCGGGATTTTTCTGGGGCTGGCGGCCGGTTTGGTCTATTACCCGTTGTTCTTGTTGCCGCTGTGGTGCAGTTTTTACTGGCAGCGTGGCGTCCGCCGGTTTGCCATCGGCGTGATCGTGACGTTGGCGATCCTGGTCATGCTGTTGACCTTCGGCGGCACCGATTCGCTGGTCGACCACCTGCGTCGCATGTTCGGGTTGTTTTTGCCGACGAAGGAGCCCCGCGGGATTTGGGGCTTAGGCTGGGATCCTCGCTGGCGGTTGCCGGTGATCGTCGCCTTTGGCATTCTTTGCACGCTGTTCGCCGCTTGGCCGTCGCCGAAAAACTTGGGCACGCTGATCGGTTGTTCGGCCGCGGTGATGGTTGCGGTTCAATTTTGGCATGGCTATGGCGGCGGGTTGTACATCGCGTGGTTCCTGCCACTGCTGTTGCTGACTATCTTTCGGCCGAACTTACAGGATCGGGTTGCGTTGAAGGTCGTCCAGCGGGGACGATCCGAGGCGGTGCGGCAATCAGGGACTGCCGGCGGAATCCAGACGGTCTAGCAAGAGCAAGAAGCGAACATGGTTGATTCTCCACAGAGCCAGGCGGCAGCAGAGCGCGCCGCGGACCGCTACCAAAGCCTGCTCCAGGCGTCGGCGGAACGGCTCAAAGCACTCCGCTCACGGGATTCCCTGTTTGCGATGATCCGCTTGGCGTTGTTCGGCGCCGCGGTGGCCGTGCTCGCGTTCACGTTCTTTGCCCATCTCGGGACACCGGGCTGGATCGTCGGGTTTGGTTTGTTGGCCGGCTTTCTGGTCGCGGCGATCTTGAACGAACCGATTCGCGACGCGATGGCCGAACAGACGCGGGCGAACAAGGTGACCGAGCGGCTGTTGGCGCGGACCCGCCGGGACTGGGACGCATTGGATTGGAAAACGACACGGGCGAAATTAAAAACCGTCCAGCTGGAAGAACACCAGAAAGACGTCGCCGATGATTTGGATCTGCTCGGCAAAAGTTCGCTGTTCCAATTCGTTTCGATGGCCGGCACGACGATCGGAGTGCGCACGTTGGCGAATTGGTTGACCGGGGTCGCCGACGCAGAGGTCGCGCGGGGCCGCAGTGCAGCGGTCCAACGGTTGACGCCGCGGAGAGACGAGCGTTTTCGTTTTTATTCACTGGCCGCACATGTCGGCGAGGGAACCGGCGACCCCGATGAATTCATCCGTTGGTCGCAATCCGATTCGTGGTTGGACAAGAACCGCTGGCTGTCGACTTGGGCGAACGCCTCCGCCCTGGCGGCGATCGTCTCCGTCCTGGTGCTGATCGCGTCGCGGATCGGCGTGGTACCCACAGTCGTCGCACAGATTGCGCTCGCGGTGGCGATCGGGTTGATCGTGATCAACGTCGTCATCACCACGGTCATGCTGGGGCCGGTGCATCAGATTTTTTCGATCGCCATGGCCAGTCGTCAGTCGGTCGATGAGTATCGCGAACTGTTCTCCGCGGCCGAATGGTTGGAAAGTGAAGCGGACGATCAGCCCGACGAACACTCCCCGGGGGATCGGCTGGACCATCTGCATCGTGTGCTGTTGGATGACCCGGAACAATCAGCCCGTCTGGGGATGAACGCGCTGGCACGCGTCGCATCGCTCGGGTCGTTGCGATCGTCCGCGTCCACGTTCCTGCTTTATTTGCCGCTGCAGGCCCTCTCCTTGTGGGACATTCGAGTCCTGCAGAAACTGGAAGCCTGGCAGAAAACCTATGCCCAATCGGTGCCGCGTTGGTTTGACGCGTTCGGGGAACTGGAGGCGCTGATGTCGCTGGCGGCGGTTTGCGACGAGAACCCCGATTGGGTCTTTCCGCGTTGGGCCGACGCCGGTGCCGATGAAATCCAATCGGCGGTGTTCCAATCCGTCGCGCTGGGGCATCCGTTGCTGCCGGATGACAGTCGTGTTTGCAACGACGTCACGGTCGGGCCGGCCGGGACGGTGTTGCTGGTCACCGGAAGCAACATGTCGGGCAAGAGCACGATGCTGCGGAGCGTCGGTTTGAACGTCGCCTTGGCCGGCGCCGGCGCGCCGGTGTGTGCGACGTCACTGAGTCTGCCTTCGACCGAATTGGCAACCAGCATCCGCGTCCGTGATAATCTGGCCGAAGGTGTTTCGTTCTACATGGCCGAGCTGCATCGGCTCAAAGGGGTCGTCGATCGGGCTCGGGCGATGGCATCCAACAAACGCTGTGTCTCGATGTTTCTACTCGACGAGATCCTGCAGGGAACCAATTCTCGCGAACGCCAAATTGCCGTCACCCAGGTCCTGCGTCATCTGATCGAATGCGGCGCGATCGGAGCGATCAGCACGCACGACTTGGAGCTTGCCGATGAACCGGAGTTGCAGGCGGTGTCGGAGATCGTGCACTTTCGCGAGACGATCACCCCGGACGCTTCGGGCAACGAGCAGATGACGTTCGACTATCAGATGCATTCCGGCGTCAGCCCCACGACCAACGCGCTGCGGTTGTTGGAAATCGTCGGCTTGGGATCGCAACAGCCTTAGGTTCGGTCGAAGGGGCCAACGCTGGATGGGACTGATGCGACTGATGAGTCCGATGTGTCCCATTTCACGATCGTTGCGCCAGGCTGGCGTCCGTCGGTGGTCCAGTGGGCCCGGGAAAGCGGCGCTGCGATGGCGCAGAAATCAAGCAGCGGTCGCCTATTCTCTCCGCAACCCGTCGGCGCGGTTCTTCCAGCCGGCGTCGCAGGTCCTTTTTTAGGGGCTGGTCCAGACCCTTAGCCGCTACCGCACGGCTTTCAGAGTTCCCCAGCCGGGGAGCTGGCGGAATCGCGCACCGCCTCGGTACGAGACGTGCCTTGACGGTCTGGGGGACTGGAAATGAATTGCGTCCCTCGTCTTTATCGAATCACGTTGAATCGCTCGTCAGGCACTCAGGCGAACCTTCTGTGGAGCTTGCGTCGTTCGAAATCATGGAAGGCCATTGGTCGATTTCCCCACTTTTTCACCGCGCCTGATGATCAGGATTTTTCATGAGCACAGCATTTGCCAATCCCGTTGACACCAACTCATCCAAAGGTGCCGCCGGCGGCTCCAGCACGAGCAGCGGCGGATCGACACCGCGACGAACCGCGGTGGCCGCGGTCATCAACCGAATCTCGAGCCCGCAAACGATCGAGTTCGTTGACGTTCCTGCCCAAGAGTATTATTCGGCCAACGTCTTCACCAAGTCGGTGATGAAAGACCGCTTGCCCAAGAGCGTCTTCAAGTCGTTGATTCGCACGATCGATTCGGGCGAGAAGCTGGATCCGGAAATCGCAGACGTCGTGGCGTCGGCGATCAAGGATTGGGCGATGGAAAAAGGCGCGACGCACTATGCCCACGTGTTTTATCCGTTGACCGGCGCGACCGCGGAGAAGCACGACAGTTTTCTGTCGCCGACCTCCGACGGCGGCACCCTTTCCGAATTCAGCGGCAAGCAACTTTGCCAAGGCGAACCTGACGGATCGAGTTTCCCCAGCGGCGGGATTCGCGTCACGTCCCAGGCCCGGGGCTACACGATTTGGGACGTCACCAGTCCGGCCTACATTTTAGAGAACCCCAACGGGACGACGTTGTGCATTCCGACGGCGTTTGTTTCGTGGACGGGCGAGGCTCTGGACAAGAAGACGCCGGTGTTGCGTTCGATGCAGGCGCTCAACAAGCAGGCGCAGCGGATCCTCAACATTTTCGGTCATGAGGACGGCGCGTTCGTGGCATCGACCGCCGGTCCGGAACAGGAATACTTTCTCGTCGACCGCAACTTTTACTACGCACGCCCCGACTTGCTCAATGCGGGCCGAACACTGTTCGGGGCCAAGCCGCCCAAGGGACAGGAGTTCGACGACCACTATTTCGGCGCGATTCCCGAACGCGTGTTGGCGTTCATGTGCGAGGCCGAACGCGAGCTGTTTAAGTTGGGGATTCCCGTCAAGACGCGTCACAACGAAGTCGCGCCGGGGCAGTTCGAAGTGGCACCGGTATTCGAATCGGCCAACGTCGCGGCGGATCACCAGCAATTGATGATGTTGACGTTGCGTAAGACGGCCGAGAAATACGGCATGGCGTGCTTGATGCACGAAAAGCCCTTCGCGGGTGTCAACGGTTCGGGCAAGCATGTCAACTGGTCGCTGGGCAGTTCCTCGCAAGGAAACCTGCTGGATCCGGGCGACACGCCGCACGACAACGCCCAGTTCTTGGTCTTTTGTGCGGCCATCATTCGTGCCGTCTACAAGCACCAGGGATTGCTTCGGGCCGTCGTCGCCAGTGCCGGCAATGACCACCGTCTGGGCGCCAACGAAGCACCTCCGGCGATCATCTCGATTTTCCTCGGGGATCAATTGACCGATGTGTTTGAGCAGATCAAAGCCGGCGGCGCGAACAGCTCGCTGCCGTCGGGGACGTTGGAAGTGGGCGTCGATGTCTTGCCGCCGTTGCCCAAGGACGCCGGCGACCGAAACCGGACCAGCCCGTTTGCCTTCACCGGAAACCGTTTCGAGTTCCGTGCCGTCGGATCGAACCAATCGATTTCGGGCCCGTTGGTCGCGATGAACACGATCATTGCCGATTCGGTCGACTACTGTGCGACCAAACTGGAAGAAGCGATCGCGAAAAATCCCGATGGACTCAACGGTGCCATCCAGACGCTGCTCTCGGAGATCATCACGGAGTGTTCGCCGATCATCTTCAACGGCGACGGCTACTCCGAAGAGTGGCACAAGGAAGCCGAAAAACGTGGGCTGTTGAATTTGAAAACGACGGCCGACGCGCTGCCACAATTGGCGACGCCCGAGACGATCGAGATGTTCGCCAAGTATGGTGTGTTGTCCGAGCGGGAACTGGAAAGCCGTTTGGAAACGTACCAAGAACAGTACTGCATGACCGTCAGTGTCGAAGCCAGTCTGGCGCTGTCGATCGCCCGCACGCTGATTTTCCCGGCGGCGATTCGGTATCAAAACGAATTGGCATCGACGTGTGCCAACCTCAAAGCTGTCGGCTACGACTTTGACACCGACACGTTGGATTCGATGACCGCGCTGGTCAAGGCCTTGCAGGAAGGCATCGCAACGCTCGAGCATGCGATCAACGACGTCTCGGCCACCACGCCGGACGACGAGTGCCGGCACTGCTGCGACGCGATCTTGCCGTCGATGCTGGCCCTGCGTGAAACGGTGGACAAGCTGGAGGAAGTCGTGGCCGATGACATCTGGCCGCTGCCGACCTACCAGGAAATGCTGTTCATCAAATGATGCACTTGGCAAGGTCGCCGGATAGCGAAGCATCCGTAGTGTGGTACGGTCAATTCGCTATCCGGTCGGCCTGTCAAGCTCCGACCTGGGACACGGCTTTCAGCCGAGCGTGCTCGCGCGGCCGACTGAAAACCGATCCCACGTTGGTTTCTCGCGGAGGCCTCGACGACAGTTTGTCGCGGGGGCGATCTCAGTCCGTTGGGGCTTCTTTCACGTCCCGTCTTTACATCTGAGATTCGTGATTAGGATAGGGGTGTCCCGCGTCGGAACGTCGCCGGCCATCCCACCCCTATCCCCCCCCGATCAAGCCAAGACGATGAAAACCACCCTGACCGCAACGTTCACCCTGATGGCACTGCTCGTGACCGATTGTGCGGTGACGCATTGTGCCGCCGCCGATTGTGGCGGTCCGCTCGCCCGTCTGCTGCGGCGACCCTGCAAGTCGGCGTGTGCCCCAGCTGCCTGCGGGACGTCGTCTCACGTCGATCAACCCAGCGAACTCAACATCATGCTGACCACCGAGCTGGTCGCGCTGCGTGAACAGCTGGAAGAGATGAAAACCCAAGCGGCCGAAAAAGATGAGGCGCTCGCTGCGTCCGAGCAGTTGGCCGAAAAGCTGCAAGCCGAGCTGGACGAACAAGCGGCCCAGTTGGCCGAGCAAACCAAGCGTGCCGACGCGGTGACGAAAGAGTTGGCAGAGGTCAAAGAGGCTGCTGCAAAGGCGAAACAGGCTGCCGCAAAGGCCGAGAAAGCCGCCAGTCAGGCAGCGGCCGAAGCCAAAGCGCAACTCGAACAAGCCCAAGAACAAAACGCGAATCTGAAACAACGCGCCCAAGCGGCCAACCGCCAACTGAAGGCCGCCCAAGAGGCGCTCGCCCAAGAAAAGAAGGAGCGTGAAGAAGAGCGTCGCCAGAACGAGGAAAAAGCGATCGAGCCTCAGCCCGCCGCGGTGAAAGAAGAAAACACAGCGACCGAAGCCGAAGCAACCCCGGGCGATGGTGAGACCGAGCCCGAATCGGAGTGAATCGGGGATGGGGTTGGTCGGTGATGCGGTGCATCACGTCCGGCTAGGTCGGCAGCCCGAAATAGGCCTTGGATTTGATCACTTCCGCAACCGGCAGCGGCACCTTGGTTTCCCATTCGGAATCGCCTTTCTTGATCAGTTCCAGCACATCGCGTGAGAAGACTTTCAAGCAGGACGGATCGAAGTTGTCCAGGTTGATGATGTCGCCGCGATGACGAATGTAGTCGTACAACTGTTGCAGTTCGGGTTTTGTTTTAAAATTCTCGGACGTCAACAGTTCGCCGGTCTCGCGGTTTTCCATCGGGTAGCAGAAGATTTTTAAGTCATTCTTGAACAGTCTGCCGAACGATTCGAGCACGCCGCCCTGCAGCTTGGTGTAGTACTTTTCATCAAACAAGTCCTTCATGCTTGCCGCACCCATCGTGATCGCGATCGGTTCCTTGGTGTAACCGCACAGGTACGCGGCCAAGCGGTAGTACTGGAAATAGTCGGAGATCAAGACCGGCATGCCGCAGGCGGCGATGACATCGGCCCGGGCGAGGAAATCGCGGAGGTCGATTTCGCCGGAGGACTTCAAGTTGTTCATAGTGATTTCCATCACCTGCGTGATTTCCTTGCCTTGCACGCTGGGCATTTCGGAGAACTTTTCGTGGGCGCATCGCAGCATGTCCAGGTTGACGTTGCACACCGGTCGAAAGCTGCCCCGTTCGACCAGGATTGCTTTGCGATAGAAAAATTCAGACGGTTGCAACACCTCGCCGTTGGCGGCAAACATCGCCGCACCGCTGAGCCCCAATTCGACCAGTTTCAGACTCATCAGGCGGTTGTCGACGTGTCGAAACGCGATCCCGGAAAACTCGATCATGTCGATCTCGATCCGAGAGGTCGTCAATCCGTCCAGCAGGGAATCGACCAGCAATTCGGGTTCATGGTTGAGTGCCGCGGCGCCGTAGACCAGATTCACACCGACAATCCCCAACGCCTCCTGCTGTAGCGATGCTTCGTTGTCCAACATCCGCACGTGGATGATGATCTGGCTGTCTTCGTCACGCGGGTGTGCCTGGAATTTGATGCCCATCCAGCCGTGGCATTGATTGGTGCCGTGGAAATTTCGTGCCGAGACGGTATCGGCAAAGGCAAAGAACGCCGTGGTGTCGCCGCGAGTTTCACGCAGCCGATCCAGATTCAAGGCGTGTTCGTAGTCCAACATCGCTTGCAATCGCTCGCGACAGACATACCGCGACGCGCGCCCATAGATCGCATCGCTGACCTTCATGTCGTATGCCGAGATGCTTTTGGCGATCGTTCCGGCAGCCGCACCGACGCGAAAGAACCATCGCACCACTTCCTGGCCGGCTCCGATTTCGGCAAACGTTCCATAGCGACGCGTATCGAGATTCACGTCGAGTGCCTTTTGGCGAGTGCTCAGGGTTTCGACCGAGGTCCTGATGGGATAAGTGCTGGGCATGGAATCTTCGGGTCAGCGGAAGGGAGCAAAGCCGTTTCAACATCGGCAGTCTAATGGATGCAAGTCGCGTGTTTGGGGCGGGCGTTCACGTTGGTCGATGGTTGACCGTTAGGGCGTGTTTAAGGGCCGCGGTCCATCAGAGGTATCCCGTTGCGGACGATCGATCTCGCCAATTCTCGCCTTCGCACGGCGGTTTGTTCGATACCGACGCCGCCCAAATCTGTTTCAATGGGATGGCACGGCCCGCCTGAACCGCTGCGCCCGTTTCCCTTTTCTCGATCGTTTGATTGCCCATGATTCAGCGGACCCGACGTCTGATCCGATCGGCATTGCCGGTCTTGCTGCTGATCGCGAGTTCGGCTGGGCTGGCCGCTGACGACGGCGAGCAGCCCACGGACGGCGAGCAGCCGACTGCCAGCGAGCAGCCGACTGCCAGCGAGCAGCCGACTGCCAGCGAGCAGCCGACACACCGCGAGCAGCCGACACACCGCGAGGTCGAATCGATCAAGCTGGAAATCGGCACCGAGGGCCGGTTGGAGACGATGGCGATGAACCAGGCCGGTGAGTTGCTGGCCGCGGTCACCTGGCTGGTGAAAAAGCCGACCGCCGAAGGTGATCCGCCGGCGACCGATGACCCCACGTTTTGGGATTACTGGTCCGAGCGGCGTGAAATCCGAGTGCTCGATGGCGACGGCACCGAACTGCGGAAAATCGAGATCGAGAACGTCGTTCCGCTGCAGATTTGTGGAACCGATGATGGCTCGATCTATCTGGGCGGTGAGTACCTGATCGCCAAAATCGACCGTGACGGAAAACTGGTCGAGAAAGTCAAGATCGTCGACGTGATCCCCAACACCAACGCTGACACGCACATCAGCGGCATCGCGGTCAATGATCAATACTTGTTCGTCGCCATCGGCAGCGGACGCAGCCTGCGTGCGACCGAGGACATCGTCCGGCTGACCAGGGATCTAAAAAATCCGACGATGATCGTGGAGCGACAATTCGGTTGTTGTTCCCACATCGACCTGGCGATCGACGGTGACGCCTTGTTGGTCGCCGAAAACTCGCGCCATCGCGTCAACCGTTTTTCGTTCGATGGCGAATTGCTGGGACGCTGGGGTCAGCGAGATCGGACGGGCATCGAAGGGTTTGGCGCCTGCTGCAATCCTGTCAATTTTGATCTGATCGACGGCCGCCTGGTGACTGCCGAATCCGGAATCGGACGCGTCAAAGAGTTTCACTCCGATGGAACGTTCAAGCAGTTGATCGGATACGTCGACACGACGAAGTTCGATCGCGGCAGTCGCATCGCCGCGGCCAGTTGCTACATCCCCGTCGAAGTGTCGGCCGATGGCAATCGGATTTATGTGATGGACGTCAGGGCGAATCTGATTCGTGTTCTCCAGCGGATCGAGTCATGAAAGCCATCCGTGTCGTCCTTCGATCCGTTGCCATCCTGGTCGTTTGTTGCGCGGGAGCGACCTGGGGGCAGCAGGCCGACTCCGACGCCAAGTCCATGCTGAATCTGGTTGTGATGGACCCGTTGTCACTGCCGCTTTCGTGTGCGTGTGTCGATGGAATCGGGCAGCGGCGTTATGAACCGTTGGTCGAGCACTTGGAGGCTGCGATCGGCCGGAAGATCAATCTCGTTTATGAGGAAAGTTTGCAGTTGGCCAAGCGTCGTGGTTTGCCGAGCATTGATCTGGTCGTTGGAAAACGATCCGTCGTGCTCGGCGACGCCGAGGCGACCGGGGTTGAGTTGCAAGCGTCTTGCGATTTAACAGATCGTCACGGCGCGACGGAAATTCGCGGCGTGTTGTTGGTCACAAAAAACAGTGCGATCGACTCGGTGCTGCAACTGGCCGGCAAGAAGGTCGCGATCGGATCGCCCGAACATGCCGAATGCCACGCGCTGTCGAAAGAATTATTTCGGTCCCGCCAGATCGACGCCTCCTTGATCGGTCATGACAGTCTCGAATCAGCGGTCTATGCCTTTGCCGACCAAGAAGTCGACGCGGTCGTAGTCACCGACTACTTACCGCCACTGTTGGAGGCCTGTGGCAAGCTGGAAAAGAACGCGACCAAGACGATTGCTGAAACCCGACCCTGTCGCGGTGTGCAGTTCTTCTTTGCTGCGAACCTTCCGTCATCGGTGCAAGAATCACTGAACTCGGCCATCGCATCGGCCGCCGCTGATCCGGCGATCAACGATGCTTTGGAGTCGCAGGGTGGGTTCGTTCCCGTGACGTCCGGAGCGGATTCAGGTCGAGGCGGCCGTGGGTGGACGGATTGGCGTGGGCCAGACCGGACGGGCCAGTTCGCGGAGCTACCGGCGTCGTTGGACGATCAGCCCAAGGTCCTTTGGCGAACAAAAGTGACCGGCCCGGCGATGGCGGGCATCTCTGCGACCGAACGCTGGGTGGTGGTTGCCGACAAGTCGGCTGATTTTCAACAAGACCTGTTTCGCGCCTTCGACGCCGCAACGGGCAAGTCGGTCTGGGAAGTCCGGCATCATGCCGACGCCCGGATGGAGTACACCAACGCGCCTCGCGCGACGCCGGTGATCGTTGCAGATCGGGTGTTGCTGCAAAGTGCATTCGGAAAGCTGATGTGCGTCGAACTGGCGACGGGACGACCGATTTGGACACGCGATTTGGTGGCCGATTTCGGCGGCGAGGTTCCGACGTGGGGCTTCAGTGTGCCGCCACTGGTCGTCGGTGATCGGGTGGTGGTCGCGCCCGGCAGCGCGGATGCGTCGCTGGCGGCGTTGAGTTTGGAATCCGGCGCCACGCTTTGGAAAACGAAAGGACACGCGCCGGCTTACGCGCCGTTTATTTACGGATCGTTTGGCGGACGCAAACAAATCATCGGCTACGATTCGCCGGGACTGGGCGGATGGGACCTGGCGACGTCTGTGGGAACTGATTCCGCCGGAAAAGAGTGACTTCCATGTCGGAACGCCGGTTCCCTTTCAAGACGGTGTTTTGCTGGCGACCGAAAACAATGCGATGCGGTGGTATCAGTTCAAAGACGATGGACAGATCGACCCGCAACCGGTTTGGCACAACTTGGATTGCGCTCCCGACACCTGCACACCGGTGGTTGTCGAGTTGGAGGACCAGTCGCGTGTCTTCTGTACGGCGTATGGAGAATTGTTCTGCATCGACGGCACCAATCAGCTGGAAACGTTGTGGAGCGAAGCCGATGAGCGGTTTTACGATCACACCTGCTTGATCGCTGGCAACCGACGCGTGCTGTTGTGGGGATCCGAATGTGATCTCTTGCTGCTCGACGCAACCGCCGACGGGTTGACGATCGTTTCCCAGTGGCGGCCGATGCAAGGCGAGCACCCCGAAAGCATGTCGCATCCAGCGATCGTGGGCGATCGTTTGTACTTGCGCAGCCAATTCGAATTGATCTGTATTGAAATTCCTTAACGTGAACCTTGATGTATGCGAGAGACGACCATGAACCGAACGACGAAGTATGACGACAGTCGTCGCGGATTCCTGAAGGGGTCCGCCTGTGGCGCAACCGCATTGGCCGTCGTTGGAGCGGACAGAGCGGTCGGGATGGACGGGGCGGTCGGAATGGACGGGGCGGTCGGAATGGACGGGGCGGCCGAGAGAGGTGGGGCGGTCGGGATGGTCCAGCCGACGCCGCGTGAAGTGAAACGGATACCGCTGCTGGCTCTGTCGCCGCGGCGCATCGCCGCCGCGGCCGATCAGACGGTTTTTGTCGCGACCGGCAATTCCGTGCAACGAGTCGATCCTGACGGCAATCTGTTGTGGCAGTCCCAGTTTCCGCGCCCGGTCAGGTGCCTGTGCGTGGATCGACAAGATCTGTTTGTCGGTGTCAGGGACCGCGTGATTCGGTTTGATTTTCCTTCCGGCGATTCACAACCCCTGCCGTCGCTCGGTGTGGGCTGTTTGGTCGGCGACATCGTCAAGCAAGGCAATCGCTTGATGGCGACCGACGTGGCGGCGTCGCGTCTGCTGCAACTGGACCTCGATTCGGCAGAACGCCAGTGGCGTGGTGTGGAAAACGTCGACAGCCCCATCCATGCAGCGGGACGCATCGCACCTTCCTCGCGTGGCGGGCTGGCGATCACGGATCCCGCTCGTCACCGTGTGCTGATGGTCGACCAGCGTGGCACGCGGCTTGGCGTCTGGGGAAAACGTTCTCGTCAGATCGATGGATTTCAAGGTTGTTGCAATCCGATGGCCACCGTCCGGCTCGCCGACGGTAGCTGGGTCACGGCCGAAGCCGGTCAAGTGCGAATCAAACGATTCGATTCCAACGGCCGATTCCTTCAACAGCTCGCCGGACCGGAATCAATCGAGGCACCGGCTGTCTTGGATCGAGAAGACCCGGATTTGAAGTGCGGGGTTGGTGGGATTGATTTGGCGTTGTCCAGCGACAACCATCTTTGGGTTCTGCACGCCGCGGCGCGGGAATTGATTCTCTATCGACTCGGCTAGCAACGAACGGAGAATAAGTGTCAGATCTTACGAGTGGGATAGGCTCCCAGACTCGTCATTCCAGCGTCGACAGGCTGGAAGCCTATCCCACTTATTTAGCGCTCGTTGATTAGGCGAATCCTAAAAGGCTGTCAAATGACACTTTTGATTGTATCGGTCTTGTGTGTTCTGGTTGTTTCGGCGCTCTGTTCGGTGACCGAAGCAGCACTGTACGCGGTGCGGCCGTCGTATGTGCGGTCGCTCAGCGAATCGGGCAGCGCCGCCGGTCAAGTGCTCGATCGCATGAAGCAGAACATGGAGCGGCCGATTTCGGCGATCCTGATCATCAACACGGTGGCCAATACGGCTGGCGCGGCACTCGCCGGGGCGCAGGCGGAAGTTGTGCTCGGTCAGTCGTTCATTCTTTGGTTCTCCGCCGTGTTTACCCTCGGCGTTCTGTTTTTCTCGGAGATCATTCCCAAGATCCTGGGCGTCGCGTACAGCGATCGGATTGCGGTGCTGGTCGCGATGCCGTTGACCATTGCCGTGCATGCATTGTTCCCGCTGGTGTGGGTCATCCATAAGTTGGCCGACGTCGTGAAACCTTCCGGTCCCGTGTTCGCGGCACCCGAAGAGGAAGTCGGCCAGATGGCCCGCATGAGTGCCGAAGAAGGGAGTATCTTGCCGATCGAAGCCGAATTGGTTCAGCAGGTTTTGAAGCTGAACGAGGTGACCGCCGCAGAAATCATGACGCCGCGATCGGTGGTCAGACGATTCCCGGCCGACACCACGCTGCAAGAAATAAGTCAAGAGATGGCTGCCGGACGGATCCGATGGACCAACGCCCGCGTACCGGTGACCGATCCCAAAGACGATGACGTTTGGAGCGGAGTGGTGTTGCGACGCGACGTGCTGGCGCATCTGGCCCGCGATGAATTCGATCGCACCCTGGGGTCACTGGCCAAACCGCTGCACCGGGTGCCCATGAACACGCCGGGGCACGTCCTGTTGAAGTCGTTTGTGAGCAAACGGTCGCATCTGTTTGGCGTCGTGAACGAGTCCGGCACCGTCGTGGGGGTCGTGACCCTGGAAGACGTAATGGAGTCTTTGATCGGAGAGGAAATCGTTGACGAGGTGGACGTCGTTGTCGACATGCAGGAGCTGGCGCGGCAACGGGAACAGCGCCAGTCCAATGGCGACCGTGGCAACCCGTCGTGATTACGGTTCGCTGCCGTCGATGACCGCATCGAGCCACTCGGCGATTTCGTCGGCGTCATCCATGACACGAAATCGTCGGATGTCATGCTCGTCGATACAGCCCGCTTCTTGAACCGACTGTTGTAGCCACTGGACCATGGGTTGCCAGAACTGTGTTCCGGCCAAGACGACCGGAAAGTGGGCTAGTTTTTCGGTTTGAATCAATGTCAACGATTCAAAGAATTCATCGAACGTGCCGAAGCCGCCCGGGAAGATCACGAAGCCACGCGCGTACTTGGCGAACATCATTTTGCGGACGAAGAAATAGCGGCAGGTGTAGGACGCGTCACAATAGGGATTCAGCGATTGCTCGCGCGGCAATTCAATATTCAGCCCGATCGACAAACTGCCGGCTTCACGCGCGCCGCGGTTGGCCGCTTCCATGATTCCCGGGCCGCCGCCGGTGATGATGCCAAACCCTCGCTGGCCGAGTCGTTGAGTCGTCCGCCGGGCGAATTGGTAGGAGGGATCACTCTCCGGCAGACGGGCGCTGCCGAAAACGGTCACCGCTCGACGGCGCCCATCGAGCGCGCGGGTCATCGTTTCGATTCCCTGGATCAAGTCGCTTTGAATTCGCAAGACGCGCCAGGGATCCTCGTGCAAGAAACTGATGGGCCGACGCACGCTGCTGTCGAGAAACTCTCGATCGGGATCGTGTTGCGGACTTTCAATCGGCGGCGAAGCTTCAGTTGTCTGACGCGAGGCATCAAGATCGGACGTTGCGACGGGGGCGATTCTTTGCGGTTCCGATTCTTTCGCAACGGGGCGACGGACGTTGATCGCGATCTCTCGGCCCGGTTCCACCAGACTGGGGCCGTCGTCGTCGAGAAGCACTTCGGACGCGTACTCGGGGACGGACACGTCAAACGCGAAACGCTTGCGCACCGTTTCTTGTAACGCCAGGGCGACGTCTTCTTCGCCATGGGTCAAGAACAGCTTGCGGGGCGATTGTTCGAAGTTCCCCAGCCAGTTGAGCAACCCGGTCCGGTCGGCGTGTCCCGAGAATCCAAACAGCTGCGCGACGTGTGCCTCGACGTGATACTCGCGGCCGTGGATCCGAACGCATTTCTCTCCATCGAGGATCCGCCGGCCGAGCGTTCCATTGGCTTGGAAACCGACGAACAGGAGTGTCGATTCGGGGCGGCGCAGGTTGTTTCGCAGGTGATGCTTGATCCGCCCGGCGTTGCACATGCCGGCAGGGGCCATGATGATGCAAGGTTGTTTGACGTGGTTGATCGACTTTGACTCATCGACGGTGCGTGTCAAGGTCAGCCCCGGGAACTGCAGCGGCGCCTGGTCGGCCTCGATCGCGCGGCGTGTTTCCTGATCCAGCCAACTCGTGAATCGTCGAAAGATGTCCGTGACGTCCGACGCCATCGGGCTGTCCAGAAAGATGGGCACCTTGGGGATCCGATTGTGATGAACCAAACGCCCGAAGTAGTGCATCATTTCCTGGGCCCGTTCGACCGCGAACACGGGAATCACCAGGTTCCCGCCTCGACCGATGGTTTCGCCGACGATCGTAGCGAGTTGGTCTTCGACATCGCCGTGGTGTTCGTGGTCACGGTCGCCGTAGGTCGATTCCATGACGACATAGTCGGCCTGTCGAAAGTAAGTCGGGTCGTGAATCAACGGTGTGTCGTGCTGACCAAGATCACCGGAGAAGATCAGCGTTCGTTCTCGGCCGGACTCACTGATCGTGACTTCGAGTGAAGCGGAGCCGAGGATGTGTCCGGCGTCATGCCAGGTGACCGTGACTCCGGGGACGATTTCGGTCGGGGTGCGATAGCCGACGCCGCGGAACAGGTGCAGGGAGTTGTCGACATCCTTGTCGGTATACAACGGCACGGCGGGATGCGGCCCCTTGCGGCCTTCTTCGCGATGACGCCGACGTTTGTACTTGACGTCTTCGGCCAGGATTTTTGCCGCGTCTCTGAGCATCACCTCGGCCAGCGCGACCGTCGGCCTGGTCGCGTAAATTTTGCCGTCAAAACCGTCGGCCACGAACTTGGGAATCAACCCGATGTGGTCCAGGTGCGCGTGCGTGACGACCAACGCAGCGATGCTCGACGCGTCGACGGGGCACGGTTCCCAGTTTCGCGCTGCGTAGTCGCGTTCCTGCACCATCCCACAGTCAATCAGGATGCGTTGCTGGCCGACTTCCAGACAGTAGCGCGATCCGGTGACATTACGGTTGGCGCCCAGGAATGTGATCTTCATGGTTTGATGGGGTTTTGTCACGGGGCAAGTGCTTCGATTTCTTCACGGATGGCCAGGGCCGACGCCGTGCGTTGGTCTTCATCGGGGAACCGCTCAGCCATCTCGGCACGCCACTGCTGGACGCGGTGGACCGATCCGAACGTGAACACGACGCGATCGAGTTTGGGGATTTCGTGGGCAAAATCTCGATCGCGCGAGACCGGCAACGTGCAGCCATCGATGTTGCAGAGCAGCAGATAGTCGAACAGACGCAGGTAGCTGTCGGTCTCGGCGATGGCCTGTTTCGTGGTTTCGTCATCCGGCCGGATCCGAGTGCCGGAAGGAAACAGAGCACAGACCCACCCCTCGTGGCGCAACCGTGAAATGGCGCGTTCGGCCGCGATATTGATGAGTCGGGCTTCATGAATCTGGGCATCGTTGCGACCGCTGTGGAACCAACGGTGGGGCGTCACGATCACGCGATTGAAACACTGCACCAACATCCGGGTCACCCCGGTGTCTTCTTCCAACGTTCGACCGGCGACCCAGATCACCGAATCAAAAAGATCGGCCTGGCCGTGATCGGTCAGCAGTGTATCGAAGGTGGGGACATCCAGGTTGGAACGGTGGTTGAGACAGAGCAGACATCCGTGTCCGTCCTTGGCGTGTCGGACCAATTGGCGAAAGTTGGAGAGCCCGGTGATTTTGCTGCCGGGCAACAGCAACCGGCGACACAGCCCGGCAACCAGGGGGCGATTCTGATTGCCCCAGCGAACCACGTTGTCGGGAGTCAGCTCCTCGTGGTCATGTGCACTCGCTTGACGTTGCAAGTCGGCGAGTTGGCTGGCAAAGACTTCTGCCGCGTCACCCTCGGGCAGCGGTTCTTGATTGGATTCATACATGTCAGCTCTTCTGGTGCTTTGTCACAGCTAGTTTTTAGGATTGTCTGCGGAAAGGGGGATCAGGAATCAAAAATGCAAAGCACCCTTTAAGCCATTTGGTTTTTGGTTCCTGACCCCGTTTCCGATCAAACGAGCCACCCGAAGATTAAGTTGTGACAAAGCACTAGTCTGCTTCGCCAAACGATTCCCGCGTGACCTTGACGCTTCGAACGGAAGTTTCTGATGCTTCTTCGACGGTGAAACGGTAGCCGCCTTCGACGACGGACTCGCCTGGTTTGGCGAGATGATGCAACCGAGCGACCAACATGCCGCCGACGGTGTGAAATTCAGTGGCGGGCAGGTTCAGTCCCAACACATCGTTCGCTTCGTGAATAGTGAGTCGGCCGTCCATCAGATAGGAATCTTCGGACAGTTTTTGACACCTGCGGGCTTGTCGTGACGACGGTTCCGCGCCTCCGTTTCCGACATCGATGTCTCCGACATCGATGTCTCCGACGACCGCCTCGACGAGATCTTCCATCGCGATCATGCCGATCGTCGATCCGTATTCGTCGACGACGATCGCCATTTTGTCCTCGCGATCCCGCAACGTCGGCAGGACTTCTTCGAGCGGGTCGTGGGGCGAGACATAATGGGCCGGCTGGATGAGCTGTGAAAGCGGTTTTGCGGTGGTGTCCGAGGCGCGATCGGCCATTTCAATGACGCTGCGAAGTTGGTCGCGCGTGATAAACAAATGATGGGACGTCGCACCGCCGCCGGCCAGCCACGCGGCACCCCGTGCGATCCGCGAAAACAGATAAACGATCGGCGCAAAAATCCACGCAAACGCGCTGAGGGGAAAGACGACGATCGGCGCGATCCGGTCGGATTCCTGTTGATAGATACTCTTGGGCACGATCTCACCGAGAATCAGCAGCAACGGGGTGAAGAACACAAACGCATACAGATCTCCCCATCGATTCCGCACAGAATCGACACGATCAGACGCCGCGGTTCGTCCAGCAGTGCCTGCAGTTTTTCGGCGTGTCGATGCCTCGTTTGACGTAAGTATTGAAAGTCCACGTGGGAGAGAGAAAACAGCGCCGTCTCAGAACCGGAGAAGAACGCCGAACCAAACAGCAGGATCACCTGAATCAGATAACGTAGCAACATGTCCGTCTGGAACACCTGCGAGGTATCCAACGCAAAGTAGTCGGCAATCGTCTGCCAAATGCTGACGGCGGGAATCAGTTCGTTCATGGTTTCTCGCGGGGCATCTCTCCGGTCGTCCGTTACGAGGAGAGTTGTTCGCTGGTCAGGAACTGGGACACGGCAGAAACTTTCCCGAGGGCGATCAACACGTCATCGGGGCGAATGATCGTCTCCGCCGTTGGCGGCAGCAGGATCTCCCCGTCGGCCCGTCGGATGGCGACGATGATGACCCCGCGGTTACGAAAATCGGTTGCCGACAGCGGATGATTCGCGCACGGCGATTCGGCCGTCACACGGATCTCGGCCAGGTCCAACGCGGTGCCCGAACCGGTGCCGGTGACGAACTCGAAAAAGTCTTCGACCTGTGGATTGATCAGCAGTTGCGCCATCGTCGCGGCACCGGAGCTGAGCAGACTGACCACGCGGTTGGCGCCTGCCTTTTCCATCTTGTGCGCACTGTCCTCGTCCATCGCCCGAACAATGATCTGCAACTTTGGCGCGATCAGGCGGGCCGACAACACGACGTACAGGTTGTCGGCATCGCTGTCCAAGACGACCGCCATGCCGCGGGCGCGCTCGATGCCGGCGTCCAGCAGCGTGCGGTCGCTGGTCGCGTCGTCACGCACGCAGGGCCATCCGAGCTCTTCGCAGCGGGCCAGTTTTTCCTCGTTGTGGTCGATGACAACGAACTTTAACTTTCGCTCGGCCAGGTGGCGACAAAGCGTCCGCCCCATGCGGCCAAAGCCGCAGATAATGAAATGGTCCTTCATCGCCTTCAATGCCGAGTTCATGCCTCGTCTCCTCAACCAAGTTCTTAATTCGGCGCGTACAATCATTTCGCCGAATTGCACGACGGCGAATAGAAACACACCCAATCCAAAGACCAGATAGACCATCACGAAGATGCGGCCTCTGGCCGTCAGCGGCCGGACTTCGTCGTAACCCACCGTGCTCAACGTGATCACCGTCATGTACGCCGAATCCAGCAGCGACCACCCTTCCACCAACCAAAACCAGCCGACACCGACCAGCGTCAAGATCACAAGCACGGTGATGGTCCAAGCCAGTCGACGCATAGATTCTCAAGTGGTGGAGGGATTTCATAGGCAAACAGCCGGCCTCGCAGCCACCAGCATACGCGGTCCGTCGTGACCTTGCTCCATCGGTTCGGAGACAAAAACCTGCGTTTCGGCCGAGAATGATGCATTGACATCTCGTGACATGGCGATATATTGAATTAAGAGAACCACGGAGAAGTGATGGCCACAAGAACGAACCCCAAAGAACAGACCAAACCGCCTGGGCATGTCGGTGACTTTGTCGCGGCCGCAGAGTGCTTGAAAACGCTCGCCCACCCGGTCCGACTGCGGGCGGTCCAGTTGTTGCTGCACGGTCGATATACCGTCGGCGAAATCGCCCAGGACTGTGAGATCCAGGACAACGTGGCGTCGGAGCACTTGCGGCTGTTGCAACGCTGTGGGTTTTTGGTCAGTCAACGGGAAGGCCGAAAGGTTTACTACCAAGTCGCCGAACCCCACCTGGCCCAATTGATGGCGTGCATCGAAGGAAGGTTTTTGACCTGCGGAATGGAATAGCACGGCCCCCATCGCTCCGCCGATCCACGGCACTCATGGATCGCCCGTTGCGAATATGACATATCGTCGCCTTGCGAGGTGGGGATCTATTGGAATCACAATCGGAAACGACAGGAGAATCGAATGCAGACCATTGACATGAAGCGTATGGCCGAAGAACTGCAACGCACCGAAATCGACGTCATCGACGTCCGCATGCCGACGGAGTATCGCGCCGTCCACGCGGAGTGTGCGCGGAACGTTCCGTTGGAATCGCTTGACCCCCGCCGGGTGATGTCCGAGCGAAACGGGGCTGCCGATCGGCCTTTGTATGTCATCTGTCGCGGCGGGAACCGTTCGAAACAGGCGTGCCAGAGATTCATCGACGCGGGGTTTGAAAACGTGGTCAACGTCGAAGGCGGCACGTTGGCGTGGGACAAAGCGGGGCTACCTGTTGTGCGGGGCAAGAAATCGTTGCCGCTTGGGCAGCAGATGCAAATCACCGCCGGGACGTTGACGGTGTTGGGCGTGGTCTTGGCGCAGTTCGTGCACCCTGGCTTCGTGGCGCTCTCCGCGTTCATCGGGGCGGGTTTGGTGTTCGCCGGGCTGACGGGTTACTGCCCGATGTCATCGATGATCGCCAAGATGCCCTGGAACCAGTGTGGCGACGGAGGTTGCGAAGGGTCATGTTCGGCCTAGCCATCCTGTTCGGCAGTCTCGTCGGCTTTGCGTTGGGTTTGACCGGCGGCGGTGGCGGCGTGTTCGCGGTCCCGTTGTTGGTTTACGGCTTGGGGGTCGCACCGCGCGAGGCGGTCGGGATCTCGCTGGCGGCGGTCGGCGGAACGGCATTCTTTGGGGCGATTCCGCGGCTGGTTCGCGGCGAGATCGAATTGCGAACGGGTTTCTTATTCGCAATCGCCGGGATGCTGGGCGCGCCGCTGGGTTCGTACCTGTCGAAGCTCGTCCCCGAGAACGCCTTGCTGGTGATGTTCGCGCTGCTGATGTTCGTCGTCGCGTCGCGGATGTGGGCCAAGGCCAAAAACCCGAAGGTGGCCAGCGGCGTTTGCACGACCGAAAGCGAACCGGGGCGGGACCGGAGCGCCTGTCAGCGGGACGCCGACGGGAAGTTGCGGTTGACCTCTCGGTGTGCCCGGTTGCTGGTCTACGTGGGGCTGATGACGGGCGTGCTGTCGGGCATGTTCGGCGTCGGTGGTGGGTTTGTGATCGTCCCGGCGCTGGTGTTGTTCAGCGGGATGGCGATCCATCAAGCCGTCGGAACGTCGCTGTTTGTGATCGTCCTGGTCAGCATCAGCGGGGTGGCATCGCACATCGTAGGCGGCAACGAATTGTCGCTGCAAACGACGCTGCAATTCCTGGTGGGTGGTTTTGCGGGCATGTGGCTGGGCGGCGTCGTCGCGACGCGTCTAAAAGGTCCCACGCTTCAAAAAACATTTTCGATCGCGGTCGTGTTGGTCGCGGTCTTTGTGATCTTCAAATCAGTGGTGTTGTAATCCAAACCCGTCACTTCAGGAGGGAACACGAATCATGTTGCTCAAGTATTTTTACGACCAGAAACTCGCCCACGCGTCTTACATGGTCGGCTGCCAACGGGCCGGCGTGGCCGTGGTCGTAGATCCCGGCCGCGACATCGAAGAGTACCTGGCGATGGCGGATCAAGAAGGGTTCAAAGTCACCGCGGTCGCCGAGACACACATTCATGCCGACTATGTTTCCGGGGCCCGTGAGCTTGCCGACCGTGTCGGCGCCAAACTGTACGTGTCCGATGAAGGTCCCGATGCGTGGAAGTACCAATTTCTCGACGGATACGACAGCGAAGGTTTACACGACGGCGATCACTTCATGGTCGGCAACATCCGCTTCGACGTCATGCACACACCCGGACACACGCCCGAAAGCATCTCGTTCGTGTTGACCGACCAAGGCGGTGGTGCGGACAAACCGATGGGCATCTTCACCGGCGACTTTGTGTTCGTCGGTTCGATCGGGCGGCCGGATTTGCTCGAAGAAGCGGCGGGAATGGTGGGCACGGCGCAGAGCGGTGCCCGTGATCTGTTCGAGTCGGTCGAGCGGTTCAAGACGCTGCCGGATTATCTGCAGGTCTGGCCCGCCCATGGCGCCGGCAGCGCCTGCGGCAAGGGGCTCGGCGCGATCCCATCGTCCACGGTGGGTTACGAGAAACGGTTCAACCCCGCGCTTCAGTTCAGCGACGAAGAAGCATTCGTGCAATACATTCTGGCCGACCAGCCCGAGGCTCCCAAATACTTTGCGGTGATGAAACGTGTGAATAAAGAGGGCCCACGCATCCTCGGCAAGGGGCATCACCACAAGATGCTCGATGTCGACGGACTTGCCGATGCCGTCCGCCTGGGGACGGTGGTCGATCTGACGCCATCGCCGCAGTTTGCCCAGGGGCACGTTCCCGGGACGGTCAACATTCCACTGGACATGCTGTCCGCTTGGGCGGGATGGCTGGTCGATTACGACCGGCCGGCGTACCTGATTTGCCGGCCCGAGCAATTGGAGGAAGCGGCTCGGGTGCTACACAAGATCGGCGTCGAAGAGATTGCGGGCGGCTACGACGTGGAAGCGGTGCGAGCATCCGGGATGGCGACCGAAGCCTACGCCACCGGGTCGCCGGCCGAGTTGTCACACAGCATCGAATCGGGTGGCGTGCAACTGATCGATGTGCGGTCACAGGACGAATGGAATGCCGGGCACATCGATCAAGCCCGACATCACTTCCTGGGGCGATTGCCGGCCAGCGCCGACCAGTTGCCACACGACCAGACGCTGGTCGTCCAGTGTCGCAGCGGTGCACGTTCGGCGATCGGAGCGAGCGTTTTGCAGGCCGCGGGTTTCAAAAACGTCGTCAATCTGAACGGCGGATACACCGCTTGGAAAGCCGACGGATTGCCGAGCGTGAAACCGCAACCGGCGATGAGCAGCTGACTGGTTGGTCCGTGGAGACGGCCGGATCGTGTACAATCGCGCCGGTTGGAATTGGCGGATTCTCATTTACTGGAGCGCGATCGTGGCAGGTTTTTCTCGGGGCACTCGCCGGCATTGGTTCAGGCGTTTCTGTTTTCTTTATCCGACGATGCTGCTGGGGCTCGTGTTGCTGTCCGGTACGGCCCGCGGCGGCGATACCGGATCGACGATCGATCCGCTGGCTGTGAAATTGCAGCCGTATCTGGATCTGCTTTCAGGTTCGCAGCAGGAATTTGAAATTCACTGCCGTGCGGACGTGCCGATCGATGGCGACGTGCAGACGATCAAGATTCGACTTGCCCGTTATGGAATCCATGCGTTCGATCTGGATCTGGAACACAAGGACTACGAGGCACGCATTCGCCGCCGCGAGGGTGCCACGGCATTCGCGCTGCCCAAACACGGCGTGGTGTTTGTCGGTCGAGGCGATGCGACGGTGGCCGATTCGCTGTCGCCCAGTGGATTGTCGCAACGATTGATTTCCACGCGGACGACGCTTTCGACGTACGCGCCGTTGTTGGCGTCCCCGGACGCGGCTGCCATCACGGCCGCACTAAAGGCCTTTGCCGGCATCACCTATGATCCCGCGACGCGGCACGGACGCGCAGGCGACTCGGCAGCGTTTTCCTTTCAGTCCGGCGGTTCGCTGCAGGTCCGGGCGGATGATGTGCAGTTGGATCTGGTCCTTGCCGATCAACCCAGCGCCATGGCCGGCGTGGACGACTGGCCCGCCATGAAACAGCTTGAAATCCCGCGAGACGAATTGGAGCGGACATTGGTCCGCGGGGTCCGGCGAGCGGTTGAGGTTTTGGCGCCGTCGAAGGTGCTGACGAGCCCGAGCAAGCGAGATCGGGAAACCGCCAACGGTCGGTTGCGGTGGATCGACGGGCATCGCGTCGTTTTACTCTCCGGTTCACCTCGCGAAATCGGTCGCGCCCACGGCGAATTGTTGACCGACGAAGCGCAGGCCTGCATCGACTCGGTGCTGCACGCGTTCGGCGTCGTGCAAACGATTCGCACGGGCCGATGGTTCCGCCACGACTTGGATGCCGCCTTCGCACGATTGTCGCCACACATCCCCGATCGGCATCGAATCGAGACGCGGGCGATGGCCCGGGCACTCGGACTGGATGAAGATTTGGTTGATTCGCTGAACGTCTTTCCGGAACTGTTTCATTGCAGCGGCTTTGCGGTCTTCGGTGAGGCGACGCGAGATGGCAAGCTTTACCATGGCCGGGTGCTGGATTACATGACCACCATCGGCTTGCAAGATTCGGCGACCACCTTCATTGTTGCCGCCGACGGGCAGATTCCTTTTGCCAACGTCGGATACGCCGGTTTCATCGGCAGCGTCAGCGGGATGAACGCCCAAGCCATCTCGCTCGGTGAAATGGGTGGCGGCGGCGAAGGCCGCTGGGACGGTGTGCCCATGGCGACGTTGATGCGGCGGGCGCTCGAAGAGTGCAGCACACTCGATGAAGTGATCGCGTTGTGGCGTGACAGCCCCCGGACCTGCGAATATTACTATGTCTTCGCCGATGGCAAGACCAATCGCGCCGTCGGTGTCGCCGCCGACCCCGACTCGATCGAGTTCATTCAGCCGGGCCAAGCCGATCGACGACTGGGCGAAGGCATCCAGGACGCCGTGGTCCTTTCAGCGGGTGATCGTCTGAAAGTCCTGCGGCAGCGAGTTCAAGAAAAGTATGGTCAGATCGATGCCGACGTGGGCAAATGGCTGATGAGCCGACCGGTCGCGATGCAGTCGAATCTGCACAACGTGCTGTTCGTTCCCGCCGATCAAGTGATGTACGTGTCCAACGCCGACCACCGACACCCCGCCGCAGAACGCCCCTATGTTCGTTTGGATCTGCGTGAACTGTTGACGTTAGCTCCCTCCGTGAATCATCCGCGCCGATGATGAGTTTCGCTGCTGTAGCAGCACCTGGCTGACTTCACGTTTGATCGGATGCGAGAACGGCAACGTTTACGTGGGACAAATCTGCTATGCTAGGCGGATTAGCACCCAAGATACGGTGTCATCGTGCGGCCATGGATGAATTAAAAAACGAAATCGAATCGCTGCGCACGCAGCTGGCTGAGTTCGAATCTGCGAACCGACCAGGCCAGCCGACGACGAGCGAGCACTATCAGTCGCAGTTGCTCGATAGCGTGCAAGAATCGGTCATCGGCACCAACCTGGACGGCGAGGTGACGTACTGGGGACGCGGCGCCCAGGAATTGTACGGCTACACGCCGGAAGAGGTCGTGGGTAAACCCGTCACGTTTATCGTCGAGCCGGACGAAGAGCGGGTCGAACGTGAACGCATGCGGCAGGTCTTTGAGACCGGATCTTGGAAAGGCGTGTATCAGCAGCGGCGAAAAGACGGATCCAGGTTTTGGGCATCCACGATCATTTCGCTGGTCACCGACAAGTCCGGGAACCCGACCGGCTTCATCGGAATCGACATTGATATCACCGACCAAAAGCGAGCGAACGAGGAACTCGACCAGCTGAATCTGGCGATTGAGAATGCGATGCAAGGCATCTCGCGGCTGGACCGGGAGGGGCGTTTCATCATGGTCAAGCCGCAGTACGCCGAGATGTTGGGGTATCAGCCCGAGGAGTTGCTCGGTCAGTCCTGGACGGTGACCGTCCCCGAAGACGGTGTACCGCTGGCCCGCGAAGGCTATGAAACGATGTTGCGTGAGGGCCGTGCCACGCTGGAATGCCGCGCGCGGCGTAAAGACGGATCGGTGTTCTTCAAGCAATTGTTGTTGGTGAAAACCTTCGATGCGCGAGGCGAGCACGACGGCCACTATTGTTTCATGAGTGATGTCACCCAGCGCAAGCAGGCGGAAAATCAGCTGCGCGAAAAAGAGGCCCAGCTCGCGCATGTGTCACGGCTTTCGACGATGGGAGAGTTGGTCGCCGGTATTGCGCACGAGGTCAATCAACCGCTCTACGCGATTGCCAACTTTGCGGCCGTCGCCGAGAAGAAGCTCGAAAACTGCCCGGACGAATTGGGGCAAACGCTGCAAGAATTGAATCGCCTGATCGCCGAGCAGGCGGTGCGAGCCGGCGAGATCATCCGGCGTTTGCGAGCGTTCGTGGGCAAAACCGATGGAGTCCGTTCCACGCTGGACATGAATGCGGTGATTCGCGATGCGGTGGCAATTCTGACGCCAATGACACACGTCGCGGACGCATCGATCCGTCTGGAATTATCGCCATCGTCGATCATCGTCTATGCCGATCGTGTGCAGTTGGAGCAAGTCGTCGTCAATCTGGTTCGCAACGGACTTGAAGCGGTCACCGGCCGCGAACTCCGTAGGATCACGGTACGGACTGCGTTGGACGAGGCAATGGTCCAGGTCTCGGTGGAGGACACGGGGATTGGCGTGCCGGAGCAGGAGCAGGACCAATTGTTTGACGCGTTCTTCACATCCAAACAAGACGGGCTGGGGATGGGGTTGTCGATCAGCCGCACGATCGTCGAAGCCCACGACGGCCGGATCTGGGCGACCCCGCATCGGCAGGGCGGATTGGTCGTCCATTTCACCTTGCCGCACTCGCCGGGAGAGTCCAATGCTCAGGCCGAAACTCAGGCCGAATGTGATGCCGGGGTAAGTCGATCGACCGAGGCATCGTCTGCCAACAGTTCGGCCAAACGACTTCCCAGATGATTCAAGTCTTCGGCCGAATGGGCGGTTTGGTGAGTGGCCGCCATCGCCTGCCGGGTTGTCCGATCGATCTGGTTCATCGACTCGGTGATCTGGTCCATGCTGGTCGCTTGCTGGCTGGACGCGGTCACGATCCGCGTGGCAACGCGTGATGCCTCGCCGACCATGGTCACCAACGCTTCGATCGTCTGCTCGGCTTTGACGACGACGCCGCTGGCATCGCCGACCGATTGGGTGCCCTGTTCGGTCGCCAGCACCGCGTGGTTGGTGGCATGCTGAATCTCGCTCAAGATCTCGCGGATTTGGCCGGTGGATTGCCTGGCTTGTTGGGCCAGCGATTTGACCTCCGCGGCGACGACCGAAAACCCCTTGCCGGCTTCGCCCGCGCGGGAGGCTTCAATGGCCGCGTTGAGTGCCAGCAGATTCGTTTGGTCGGCGATTTCGTTGACGGTCGTGATGATTTCTCCGATCGCTTGTGCGCGTTCGGCCAACATCAGAATGCTGTCGGCGGTCGATTCGACCCGTTCCCGCACGGTGTTCATCGAAACCCGGGTGTCTTCAATCGCCTTGCGTCCCGAGCGTCCGACTTCGTCGGCCCGCCGCGAGGCTTCGGCAACCTCGTTGGCCAGATGCATGGACTCCTGGGCCGTTCGGGCGGCTTCTTCCACGGCCGACGACGTTTGCGTGACCGCGCTGGCCTGTTCTTCGATCCCCAGGGATTGCTGTTTCATGGTCGCGGAGATTTCGGAACTGGCGACCGACAGGTGGCTGACGGTTTCCCGAATGGCTTCAAACAATCGCGTTCGTTCCTGCTCGTCTTGTTTACGACGCTCGATGTCTTGGAGCGTCGCGATAAAGATCCGTTCTCCTGAAAACTCCATTTGGGTCACTCGCAGCGCGATGGGGACCTGGCGGCCCTGCTTGTCCACGCCGTAGGCTTCACTCTCATCGCCATGGCGATCGGATCGGGGGGCTCGGCCCGTGGCGGTGGTGGTGGCGCTGGCAGTGGCGGCGGTCGAAGCCGGGGCGCGTCCGTTGAATCGAAAGCTGGGGATGATGGCGGTGACCGCCTGCCCACGCAACTCCGACGCCCGGTATTTCAACAGCGATTCGCAGGACGCGTTGAGCGATTGGATGGTGCCCTTGGCATCGATCGTCAGGATGCCATCGGCCGTCGAATTTAAGATCGCTTGGGTGCGTTTCTCGGCCACGTCCAGTTTTTCCATCGCCGCGTGCATGTTCCCGATCATCGTGTTGAAGGCGCGTGCGAGCGCGCCGAGTTCGTCGTTGGAATGAACATCAATGCGTTCGTCCAGTGCCTCGCCGATCGTCGCACTCGACGCGTGCTCGGCGATCTTTGATGCCGTCTTCTTCAACGTTTCGATCGGACCGACGATCCTGCGGGTGGTGATGAAACCGAATCCGCCGATCAGTGCGGTGGCGATCACGATCGCCAAGATGAACACGAGGAAGGCATTGTCGGCAATCTCGCCGGCTGACTGATTGACGGCTTCGGCGTCGGCGATGATCGCCTGCTGCCATCCTTGCACGTGGTCGTTGACCACCTGGAATTGTTCGTTTTCCGCCCGGATCGCATTGATGAACGCCTCCTCACGGTATCCGCCCATGACCTTGTCGACGGTGAAATCTTTGATCTCGCGGTAGTCCTCCCAGCTGGCGCGGAGGTTCTGGAACGCTTCCTTCTCACGTCGGCTGTTCGCCGCAAGGTCCCACTGGTTGAACGTCTGGTCCAGCCGATTGGTCAGCAATCGCTGCTCGTCGTTGAGTTGCTCCTGCAGTTCCAAATTCGGCGCCATCACCATCGTCAGCGTCAGTTGCCTGAGTTCGCTGAGCGGATCGGTGATGTTCAATGCGCCCTTTTGAAACTGTTCGGCCGACAAGCGAACACGGTCGACCGAATCGTGAATTCTCTTGTTGCTGACGATGCCGAAGATGCCCACCGCACAGAACGCGACGACAGAAATCCCCACTAGCAGCAACAGTTTTCCCAGTACGCCTCGGTTTTTCATGGGCTCTCTCCGGCGTCGAATTGAATGCGCGTCACTTTCATCGGCTCTTTTCTTGCTTCCGGGTAAGCTCCCTTGCGGACCGACCAGTGCTGGTCAGTCACCTGGATTTTCCACAACGGATAACAGGCCATGCGGTACGGTTTGAACCCGACTTCTTTGTTGACCGCAAAGACATTGTTTGGCGTTGGCACGAACAGCATGTAGGCCTGGTCGTAGACGCGTTTGACAATCTTGTAGGTGATCTCGTCGAATCCCGGATCTTCGACACTCGCCTGGAACATTTCTTCGATGTAACCATCCAAGATGGGATCCGGGAAAATCGTGCTCCAAACGTTGTGCGTCCGATAGACGAGAAAGGCGGTGAAGGGATGGTTGAAAAACCAGTCGTCGTTGCCCCACACCAACAGATCCCATTGGACTTCGTTTTGATCTCGATTGGTGGTCAGTAACGGATCAAAGATTTCCTTTTCGCTTTTGACTTCCTCGATGTCCAACGTCACGCCGACGTAGCCCAATTGGGTTTCGATGCTGCGCCACAAATCCATGTAGCGGTTTTGCGTCAGGACTTTGAGACGCAGCCCGTTGAGCCGCCGTTTCAATTGAGCTCGCTTGGCGGCATCGTACGGGTCTTCTAGTTCGGAGTACGGCTTCAACAACTGGGTGGCTTTTCGCATGCCGGGAAAGAAGGGTGACGCCTGGGTCGGAGACAACGTGGCTTCACGATCGAAGACGAAGTGCCAGAGATTGCGTTGGTGCAAGGCTTCGTTGAGTGCGCGGCGGACGTCAACCTCCAACAGCTTGGGATTGCCGTTGATCAGGTTCATGTGGATCGCGATGTTGTTCGTCGTCGGCGAGGTGACGAGTTTGGCGTATGGGGACAGGATCGTGTCGACTTTGTATTCCGGCGGGATGAAGGCGATGTCCAGCTCGCCCTCGGTTTCCAAGACACTGTTCTTCGCCCGCCGACTGTCCAGTTCCGTGAATACGGTGATCGTTTCGATTTTGGGATACCGCTGGTCCCAATAGTTCGGGTTCGCTTTGAGGACGGCTTTAGGGGTTTGGCGATCGCCTTCGACGTAACCTTCGGTCAAGATGTAGGGGCCCAGGCCGTAGGGTCCGGGAGCGGAAAGATTGGGGCAGGTTGCCTTTCCATTCCATCCATTGAGCTTCAGGTATTCGTCACTGTAGAACTGCATCCAGATCAGATCGTTCATGAAACAGCCGTACTTTTCTTTCAGCAAAAACCTGACCGTGAACTCGTCGACTTTTTCGCAGCGATCAAAGACCTGGTCGATTTTGCTGTAAAGTGTGGGAGCCAGTTTGAAGGCGTCCATGTTCCTGACCACCGCATCGGCATCGAAACGCGTCCCATCCTGAAACTGAACGCCTTGGCGGAGTTTGAATTCGTAGGTGGTGTCGTCGATCTGCTCATGCGACGTCGCCATGTCGTAATCCCAGCCCCGGGCATTGTCGCTGGGCTTGATCATCGCACCATTGATGGCGTGCGAGATGTAGATGTAGGGCAGACTGGGAATGAAAACCTTGACGTGCGAGCCGGGGACCAGACGGTCCACGAACCGCTGGCCGGCATCGTCGTCTCTCAATCTGACCGGCTGGATGCGTTGCCGTGCCGCCGGCTGACCCAATGCCGGCTGACCGAGCGCCGGCTGACCGAGCGCCGGCTGACCGAGCGCAGATTGCCCCAGTGCCGGCTGACACAGTGCCGGCTGGCCCAGCGGCCACGCAAACCACATCGCAGCCATCAGGGTGCACAGCACCCCGAGGCGATTTTCCAAGGTTGTTGAACTCATTGGAGCACCTTTGGCTCGTGGGACACGCACTCCCCCTCCGTTTATGATAGCTGCTGGCCGTATCCGATGATGCGATTTCTACCGGGCTTGTGAAAGGCTTTCCCGTGAATCTATGCTTTGTCCGGCCCGATGGCCGCTCTCCGCGCGTGCCCGAATCGGTCGCCCTTTCCTCTGCTTTTAAAACTTTCGTCAGGATCGCACACCATGCACACCGTTGGGATGTCACGGGTCGGCTTACTTTGCATGGCTCTCTGTTTGGCGACCGGATGTTCCGGATTGATGCCCGGTCCGGGGCCGGCCGACGCGGACGCGCCGCAGGAGTTTACGACGACGAAATCAGGGCTGAAGTATCGGGTGTTGCGTCGGTCGGACGGAAAGACAGCTCAGCCTGGTGGCCATGTGCGTGTCCATTACTTGGGAAAACTGGATGACGGAACCGTCTTCGACAGCTCTTATTCCCAGGGAGAGCCGGTGATTTTCTCGCTTCAAAAAGTCGTCCCGGGATTCACCGAAGGGTTACAGCTGGTCGGTGAAGGCGGAATGATCGAGTTGGAGATTCCAGCGGAATTGGGCTACGGTGAGGATGGCCGCGCGCCCCTCATTCCGCCCAACGCCACACTCCATTTTGTCGTGGAAGTGATTCGCGTCTTCTGAACGCACGATTTGGCGATTCCGAAGATTTTGCACACGCTGCCGTTCGCCACGGGCTCCCTGATGCCATAGGCTGAACCGTCGAGAATGAGCTTTCGGCTCACGACTCGTGTTGCATCTCGTTCCAGGAACCGCTGTCATGTGCCATCGAACACTCCCCTCCTGGCCAATCGGATCTCGAGTTGTCGCCTGTCTGGTCACGCTGCAGTTGCTGACGGTTTCGGGCAAGGCCGAGACGGTCGTCGGTGACACGTCACATGGCCGGATCGCCGACGGACCACTGCATGCCTACGTCGGGACCATTGCACTACCGGCCGATGGCCTGTGGCGAATCCGGACGCCCGAGTCCCACGCTGCTGTCCGCGAGTTGTACCTGATGCCGACCGAACCCTCGCGGCTGCGGCAGCTGGGCAAGCGGATGTACGCGGCATTGGAAGAACGTCAAATCCGTAACGGTCGCTGGCAGGTGCAAATGGGGTTCGAGGCCTGTCGTCAGTACGCCCAGGACGGACAGGGCGTGGGACCAGGCTCGATCGCCGACTTGGCCAAGGACAAGCGGTGGGACTACGTGGCACAGCGTTGGGGGACCGCCAATTTCCGGATCGAGGAGCTCACCGATTTCATCGACAGCGAGCCGCTGGAAGGTCCCTTTGTTCATTTGATCCCCAACGTCCGGTTCCAGTTTTCCCCGTCCCAACCGAAGCAGCGACAAACCGTCGCGCGCGAAAATCGATCCGTCTTGGCGTTCCAAGTGCGCCCGTTTGTCGACGACGGAAAACACTGGGTGCTGTACACCGACGGCCAATGCGAACGCGTCGCCATTGACCCGCAATTGATTCAAGCCCAGCAGGTGAAGATTCGCCCGATCATCAACCGTGACAGCGCCAAACTCGCCGCCGAGCAACCCAACTTGCAGTACCGATTGGTGCTGGTGTCCGGCGAACCGCTTGTCCAACCGCTGGAACTGCAGGTCGACAACCAAGTGCTGAACACTGAGCAGACGATTCGGTGGGACGCCACAAACGGATCCGAATCGTCCTACGCGGACCTGCGCCAGCGACTGGCCGACGCCAGGAAATTCGCGTGGAGACCCTACGCGATCGCAGCCGACGGGGGTGTGTTACAGGTCTGGGATCAGACGGGCCGGACCGCTCAGCAGGACGCCGATCCGCCACGCAATCTCTCGACGTTTTCCGTCTTGGGAGGCCGCGCCGCCATCGAAGAAACCCTTCAACTGCAACAGCTGCGCGCGACCGATTCGGGCCAAGCGGCGACGATCGATGTGGATTCACTTGCGGGTGTCGAAGTCAAATCGCATCCGTTTGAAAAGATGTTGGACGGGCAGCCGGGCGGCAGTCTCGACATGGCCCGTTGTGTGCCGCCGGACCGCTTCTTTGTTTACGTGGGCAAACCCGAGTCGATTTCGGCGCTGCTGGATACCGGGGCACCCTTCATCGCCAGCATCGGTACCACGCTGACGGGCAATTGCCTTCAGTACAACCTGCAATCGCGTTATCTCGCACGACTGGGAATGACCCGGGATTGGGTGGATGCCGTGTTGACGTCTGGCTTGACCAGCGAGCTGGCGTTGTTCGCGCCGGATCTGTTTTTTATCGATGGCACCGATGTGACGATTGTGGCGCGATTGAGACAGCCACAACTATTGCGCAACCTGCTGGGACTGCTCGGCGCATCCGATCTGGGCACCGAGTCCGTCATGGAGTTGCCGACTCAATCGGGTGACCCGGCGTATTTAGCCCTCCGAGACGACCTTTTGTTCGCCAGTACCCACCGCGGTGAACTGCAACAAGCCATCGATCTGCACGCGCGAGACGGTGCGGACAGTCTGGGGGCGAGCGCGGAGTTTCGCTACATGTTGACGCAATTGCCGGTCAACGAAGAAACACGTTTGTATGCGTATCTGTCCGATCCGTTCGTGCGACGACTGGTGGGGCCGCGAATGAAGATCGGTCAACGCAGGCGGGTGATTGCCAAGGCCAAGATGGAGGCGCTGACCGCCCAAGTCATGCTCGCGCGATTGGATGGTCATGCCAACATTGATTCGCTGCCCGCCCTGGTGGACAGCGGGCACCTTCCGCAAGGCTGGCAGCGTGAGGACATGATGGTCGACGCCAACGGACTGGTGCGCAGCGAGCACTATGATTCTTTGCCTCGCATGCGGACGTTGCCCGAAGTGCCGTTGGACAAAGTGACGCCGGCCGAAGCGGAAGCGTACCGTCAGTATGTCGAAAACTACTCCCGGTATTGGCGTCGCTTTTTCGATCCGATCGCGATTCGATTGGATGATGTCGGTCGCGATCAACTGGAACTGTCCACGTTCATTCTGCCGCTGGTCGACAATTCGATCTACAACGGACTGAAGATGTTCATGGCGCACCAGGACGACCAGACCACGCTGCGTGTGCCGATCGTGGAACCGACACCGGTGCTGCAGTTTTCGGCAAATTTAAAAGACATGGCCTGGCAGGTGGTGGCCGGGAATTTCTCGGAGTTCTTCACACGTTATTCCGGCGCAAGCCCGGCGATGATGGACGATTTTGGCCCCAGCGTGCACGTCGCAGTCTTTGACGCCGATCCGATCATTGCGATGGGAAGTGGCGACATCTTCGGTGCCTTCGGCGGCAATGTGCTGCGGGGCGGTGGCAGCCAAATGATGATGATCCCGGTCGCGCTGTCCATGTTGACGCGTCCCTGCAGCATTCTGGTCGAAACGAAGTCGCCCGAGCGGACGTCGCAATACCTGCGACAAGCAGCTCTGTCGGGTCTCTCGAGCGAGCGACGTGACCGCGACTTCCGGGCTTCGTTCTACCAAGTCGGAGATCGGGACGAATGGGTTTGGACGATGGACGTGTTGGGCGTCGTGAAGCTGCGGTATGGCGTCGAAGTGGTCGACAACTACTTGGTGATTCGCAATATCCCCTGGTCCAGCAACGATCGGGTGGTCAGTGTCGCACCGGCTGATTTGAATGCCGCCCTGCTGCAGGTCTCTCCGTCGGCCTGCAAGGAACAACTGCCGGGGCTTTTCGCCGCCGCGTCGGACGCCAATCGCCAAGCCGTCATGTCTGGACTCGGCCGGCTCTATCCCTTCATGCTTAGTGGATCCGAGAGCGTGCAACAGGCGGCGGCGGAACATCAGCGATTGTACGGGTTCTATCCCCGCCAACTGGCCGGTGACCAATGGCGTTGGACCGATTTCCGAATGGTCAGCGACACCTACGGTGAACCGACCCGGCAGCGTCAACCGGCGTTCGACCCGCAGCAGCCTTTCGGATTGATGAACCGGATCGATTCGATCCAGCTGAACATGCAATTCGAGGACGACGGACTTCGCAGCAGTGTCCGCTGGCGATTGCGCTGATCACCGGCGATGGCGTTGATCGGCGGCGATGGCGTTGATCGGCGGCGATGGCGTTGATCGGCGGCGATGGCGTTGATCGGCGGCGATGGCAGTTAGCGCTGCTGATCGAGCAGCTTGCGAATCATCTTTTGCAGTTCCGGGTTGTCCGGGTTCTGCTGGAGCATGTTTTCGAGTTGCTGCTTCATCATTTGCTTGGCCTTGCCGGCTTGCCCAAATTCCAGTGGTTGCAAAGGATCGTCGGCGGTTTTGCCGAACGCGTTCGCCGAGGGGGGATCCACCGATGCACGGACCGTGCCTGCAATTTTTTCAAAGGCCTCGATTTTGCGAACCAGTTTCGGTGATTGCTTCCTGAGTTCGTCACGGGACGCGGCGGAATAAACTTGCTCATCGATCTTTCCGGCGGCGTTCTTGTTGCGATCGCGGACACGGACCTCGATCGAGCCGTCGCGGCCGTCGAGCACCGAAAGCTCATCCGTCTTGGTCACCACATCCAAGGTCGTCACCGTTCCCTCGTCAGTCGCTTTGATCGACCGTGTGATCTTGATGCCGTTTTTGACCACCGTTGCGGTGGAAGTCGCGAGCGTGTTTTCTTGCGGCGATTTTAAATTGGGATAGCGATCGGTCGGTGCCGCGTCGCCTTTGGCTTTCGCCCGCGCCGAACTCGCGGCTCGATTTTTCTGCGCCGCTTGTCCGTCTTGCTTTCTGAGCGAACGGGCTTGACCGTTCGCCGCTGCCGAACTGGCCGCGTTTCCGGTGGCGGTCGCCGTCGCTTCGCTGCGACTTCGGGTCCGGCCATTGGAATCGCTCTGTGAAGAAGACGAACTCGATGCGCTGGCGGACGAGAAATTGGTTGGCGTGTGCGTGTCGCCGTACGGTTGGTCGGCTGCCAGCTTTTTGGAGAATGTTGACTTGTCGTTGTTGTCAGCGGCATCACTTGACGACGCAAACGAGCACAAGACCCACGCCGCGGCGATCACTAATGCGATTCGTGGTGCGCGGACCGACCATTGATTCAATCGTTTCATCATCACTCGCCCAGGTTGGTGTTCAGTACTCAAAATCCGCGTTTCATTCCGTGAGAACCTTACTCAGTCCCTGATTCGCTCAGCTTGGCCATCGCTTCGGCGAATCCCTTGCCGATCTGTGCCATGATTTTGGCAGATCCATTGTAATGGTATTGGGCATTGGAGCTTCCCTTTAAAATTTCCAGCTCGCGTGGCGAATAGAGTTCTTCGCGGAATTTGGCCAAGGCCTGTTCGCGTTGCTGGCGGCTGAGGCTGGGGTCTTTGTTTAATTCCTGGGACTTCGCTTTGATCTTGCCGCCGCGGCTCTTTAGTTCGTCCAGTTCGGCGTCCCAGTAGTTTTCGGTCAGGACGGCCGCGACATTCCCCTGGAACTCCGGCATCGCGGCCGGTGCGGCCATGGCCTTTCGAAAACCATCGTGGGTGCTTTTGTATCGCTGCTGGCTGGGGCCGTACTTGTCGATCGGACCGCCGACCCCCATCACGCCGATCACGAATGGCATTTCGGGTGCCGAAAGATCTTTGCGGACGTCGCGAATGAAGTCGGCCAGCAAGCGGCTGTAAAGATCGTACCCACCGGGTTTGTCCCGGTTGGGATACACGTCTCGGGCGACCATATCGTTCCATCCCTGGAACCAAACGAAGCCGGCGATCTCGTACCCTGCCTGCGGATCGTAATCCGGGTAGACACGTTGGATGTCGCCGACGACTTGGTTCACGTGATCAATCATCAGCCGGTAATAGCGGCCGGTTGCCTCGGCACGGTCTCGCTTGATCTGGTCGATGTCTTTGCCCTGCTTTTGCATCGACGCCAACTGCGATTCATTGAATTCATAGGGACCGGCACTCGGGGGTCGGAAATCGGTGTGCAGCGATTTGCCGCCCCACGCCGTTTTGATGATCAGGATCGGTTCATCGAGCTGTTTCTGCATGTAGATCCCGAAGGTTAACTCGGGGCCGATTTTGGGCTCCCGACCCATCGCTCCATAACCGGCCGTCAATCGACCGTGGTGTTCCTGTTCGGTTCCGTCGTTGCCGATCGATGAGATCCAGACCTGGTCACAGATCCGTGGTGTTCCGTCGGCCGTTCGCATCTCGGCCAAGATCGGCGCCGTCCGAGGATCCATGGCGAGGTGGTCAAAGGTCGAAAGCTGAGCATGCCCTTGCATGTTCGACTGACCGGCAAGGATGTAGACCTTGAGCGGTTCCTTCGCATCAAGGTGCGGGACGAAGAACAGGCAAAGCGTGAGGAAGACAATGGATTGCGTTCTCATGGGGGTGAGCCTTGCTGCCGCGGGATGGGGGCGATGAAGGAAACGAAACGACGAACATTCGGGCGGGCGAGGTGACGCTCGGGTGGGCACGCAGACGATTGTAACGCGTCTGTTGACCGGGCGTTGGAATCGGGAATGGGCCAACTCGCATGCGTCTCGTCGCGAAGCGGGTGTCACGAATCGCATGACCGATTGGCGCGTCGATCGATCGCGACGGGTCTATTCGCTCCCGGAATCCGCCAATTGCCGATGCACTTCGTCGACGATGTGGCGTTCGACCTCGGGTGACCAGTGGGCCGGAAGACCGTAGTAGACCATCGAGCTGCCGCCTTCGTAGCCACCTTCCTGCAACACGCGCCGCGAGGGGATGTACGCCATGACGTCGTTGGCGTAACCCGCGATCCACGACTGTTGCCCACGCAATTCGCTTTTCAAACGCAACGCGTAATCGATGACGACTTCGCCACCGAGAAACACCATGTCGATGTCGTCACCCAACGTCCAGCTGCCGACGGCGTAGGGATACGTCTGCGCCAGCGACTCGCCGCGATCGAGTTTTTCGAGCAACATCGTTGCCCTCGCCGCCTCCCATTTGTTCTTCGATCGCGAGTTTGCTTCGATCTGCTCACGCGACGGAAGCGTTCCCAACGGCAGATCGATCTCACGAAAACTCGATTTCAGCTTCGGGGCAAGCGGCTGCATCTGAATCGTCATCAACACCGTTTCGACGGCCGTCGCGAGTCGTCGCCCGTAGTGTTTGGCGAGTTCAACGGTTCGCCGCGGCAGCGGATTTTGATCCGCACCACAGCCCGCCCAAAACAACGCGATCGAATCGGGATGCGATGCTTCCAACGCCGCGCAGGCGAAACCGGGGTAGTCGCCCGACCAGGAATAAACGCCCAGCACGGTCGCGTGACAGGCATAGCCGAAGACCACGCTGATCAGTTTTCCTTGGCGGTCCCTGACCGCCAACACCGGGACATCATGATCGACGGGGCCTTTCAATGTCCCTTCCCGTCGCCACTGCGGAACGTTGCCTTCGGGCCGGTTCTCACGCCGATTGGTCGCGAAGGTCGCTGTTCCCGAGCCCCAGGAGAGTTCGGCCGGTTGTCGGTGCGCGAAGGCATCATCGACGGCGGCCAGGATTTGGTGCTGCAGACGCTCCTCGTATGCCTCGATCTTCTGCTGCTGATCCGAATCGACGATCAGGTAGTGCAGCGGTGCGAGGTTCTTCTTAAGCGCCGGGCCGGTGTGTGTGTGTGAACAGCAGATCGCAATCTGCGATCGATCGAGCTGGTGGACGCTCTGGATCTGGTCGGTGATCGCCATCGCCAATTCGCGATCGATGCCGACCAGGTCCAACGTGATCAGCACGACTTGATTGCCCGACGTGTCTTGAAGCACCAGGGCCTTGGCCCACAAGTCGGTCAATTTACCTTCCGAGGGATGATCGCGACTGCCATAACCGGCCATCCACATCGCACCGTCCGGCGTGATGTTCTGCTTCGCGACACCCGCTTGCCATCCCTCGTCCGCCCGCGCGGGAGCGATCAAGAGCAGCATCAAGACGGGAGCAAGGATGTAACGTTTGAGCATCGTTGATAGGTTCCATCGAACGCGTTTGTGGGTCAAGTTGAGATCGAGCATTGTACCCGTAAGCGGTTCTCGACGAGCGAGGGACGCTAGTATTCCGCCACACCTTGGTTTTCGGGTAGGCGGTAGTGGACGAGGCGACGAGTCCTTGCCAAGATGCCGACTACAGAGGACTCGTCGCCTCGTCCACTACCCGAATATTGAGCCGCGGTAGACGACTAGGCTTGCCGCAACGCGTTGACGATCGGGACGCTGGCGGCCTGAACCGCCGGTGCGATTCCCGCGGCCAAGCCCACGAACACCGAAACCAGCGTGCCGGTGACGGCCAACGCCAGCGAAGGCTGAAATGAAATCGTGGCGCCTTCGGCACCGATGGCGAAGCCGCCGATTTCGAGCGCCGCCAGCGCCAGCAGCGTGCCGCTGATGCCCCCGGCGACGCATAAGATCGTGCTTTCGGCCAACACCAACCGCATCGCCCGCAGCGGTCGCACGCCGATCGTTTGCAGCACCGCGTATTCCTTGATGCGGTCTTGAACACTCATCACAGTCGTGGTGGCGACGAGGGACAGCACCAAGCCGACACAGGCGTATCCGAGCCAATGGGCAAAGCCGATCAAGTCGACCAGATCCGACAGCGTGCTGGCCTGAAACGCACCTTTGCGTCGTGTCCGCGTGGCAACGGGGCCGGATCGCAAGACGGCATCGATTTCGCTGGCAACACGATCCGGATCGGCGTCATCGGTCAACCGAACTTCGTGTTGCGTGACCAGTCCCGCCGCGTCCAGTCCGCGTGTGTACTGCAGAAATGCCAGACTGGTGTAAATCAGGTTTTCTTCCGAGGGTACCGAAGATTCAAAGATGCCCGTGACGTTGACCGAAATCTCTCCGATCGAAAACTGGTCCCCTTTCTTCAACCCGCGCCGCTGGGCAACATTGCGGCCGACGATCGCGGCGTCACGCTGGGATGAAAAGGTTTGCCAATCGCCTTCGGTCAACGTCAGGGGCCTCGTTCTCCGGATCTGCTCCGGGTCCGCTCCCTGAAACACAACGATGTCCAAACTGGCGCGGCAGTTGTTGGTCCAAACCTGAATCGGCATCACCTCCCGTACGCCGGCAACCTCCTTGATCTTTCGCGAGTAGTCTTCCGGCAATCGGCTGCTGGTCGGACAGAACCGACTCTCTTGAAACACGATCAAGCTGCGATCGGCGTCCGCTCCCGTCGTCAGCCGATGCAAGCCTTCTTGCACCGAACCGACAAAGCAGAACACGAACATGGCCACCGCCGCACCGGTCACGGTCAGCAACGTTCGCGTGCGGTGACGCCAAAGGGTTTTCAGAACGTAAGTGGTCATGGTTCAATCTGCGGTGAAACGGATTTCGAGGCCCGGGCATTCCGCCTTCGACCCTGAATTCCAGCGACTTGATTGGGCTCGGTGGAGAGGTAAATCTTCTTACCTGATTTTCGCAGCGGCCATCAAACGGAGGCCCGAACGCTTGCGCGAATCGGCTGATGACCGTCGTCGTTGGCAAATTGCGGAACCGGTTCGGCGGAAATGGGTCGACAACGTAAATCGACCGTCCAGGCCCGGCCCACTATCCGAACTGCTTGATCATCTCGTCGCCCTCCGCTTTTCTCGTGGGTGTTGTTCCGCTCTGTTCCAAAAACTTTCCGCGATCGAGCACCAACTGTCTGGATGCGATCGCGGCGACATCACTGTCGTGGGTGACCATCAGCATCGTGATATCGAGTTCTTTGTTCAATCGTTGCAGCAGCGTTTGCACCTGCTCGCTGGTTTCCGTGTCCAGGCTGCCGGTCGGCTCGTCGGCCACGACGACTTGTGGGTGGGCCACGATTGCACGGGCGATGCCGACGCGTTGCTCTTGTCCGCCGGAGAGTTGGCGTGGGTAATGGTCGGCGCGATCGCTCAGCCCCACCGCCTCCAACGCCAACTCGACACGTTGTCGACGTTCTGTTGAAGTTAATTTCAACAACAGCGTCGGAAGTTCCACATTCTCATACGCGGTCAGGACGGGAATCAGATTGTGCGTCTGGAAGATGTAACCGAGGTTTGCCGCCCGCCAGTCGGCCAGTTTGCTTCGCGACAGTTTCGTCACTTCGGTTCCGGCGACGGTGATCGTCCCTGCATCGGGTCGGTCGATGCCGCTGACCAGATTAAGCAATGTGCTCTTGCCCGTGCCGCTCGGACCCATCAACGAGACAAACTCTCCCGCGTCGATGTCCAAATCGATGTGGTCCAGCGGTGTGATTGTTTCATCGCCCTTGCGAAAACTTTTGCACACGCCACGCAGTTCTACCAATGCCATTTATTTGATCCCCATGTTTTGATCGTCGCCTGTCACGCGAACGGAGCTGTCTTGTTTGACTGCGTCCAAGCCACTGCTGATCAGCTTGTCGGTCACGTTCAGTCCCGATTTAATTTCGACCAATCCGCCATCGCCCGATCCGCCTCGTTCCACGGTCCGCCGACGCGCGATGTCGTCGGCGTCGACGACCCAGACGAATGTCCCCGAATCGCCCGACTGAACGAGGCGACTGGGGACAAACATGCGTTCGGTTTCGGTCGACTCATTGGTTGATTTCGCAACCGCCGGGGCGAGAAATGTCGCCGTGACCAGCATTTCAGGGCTGACCGTCGACGGCGGCTGGATCAATTCCACTTTGACTTCCAATGTGTTTTTTTGAACATTCGCGGAACTGGTCGTTTGCAGCATGCGACCTTGGATAATCTCTGCCGAGGAAGCTGTTTGGATTTGAACGGGTTGCCCCGGCGTCACCAAGGGAAGGTCTTCCAGCCGGACATCGGCGCGCACCTGTAAGCGATCGGGGTTGTACATTTCAATCACCGTACTCGAACTGTGGCTGCCGTTGGATGTCAGTCCCATCACACGTGTCCCCGGTGCCGCGATCAGCCGTAGCACCCGACCGTCCATCGGTGCACGAATGGTATTGCGCTGTAGCAACAGTTCGGCCTGTCGCACTTGTAGTTTGGCTTCATCTCGCAACGCCTCGGCCGCTTGAACCTTGGCTTCGGCCTCTTGCAATTGGCGTGTTTCCTCGATCAGCAGTTCGAGCTGCCGCTTGAGCGCGGTCACCTTTTCGTTCAACGCATCGGCTTCACGCTGCAAGTGCGGTTGGCGCTGCTGCAATTCTTGCAGCGTTGCCAGCGCGGCAGCGTGATCGCTTTCGGCCCGCGCGATGATGTTTCCTGAGATGGCTCCCTTGGCTGAGCGTTTGCCTTCCATGCTGCTGAGGGTGTATTGGACGTTCGCTTGGGCGGCATCGATCAGGAAGGGTAGCTTGGCGAGTTCCGTTTTGGATTTCGCCAACATGCTTTGTGCGTCGGCCAGTTGCACCTGCAAATGCACGGGGTTGTCCAAACGGATTTTGGCGGCGTCGCGCTCGGCGATGGCCCGCTTGAGTTCGCCTTGCCGAATCGCCAGCAAGTTCTTTGCTTGCTGGACGTTCAGTTCTGCGTCGATCGAAATCAATTTGGCGATCGCTTCGTCTCTTTTGACATGTTGTCCCGCGACGACCAGCAGTTCTTCGATCACGCCCGGCGCCAACGCGGGGACGCTGATCGCGGTGGGCCGGGGCTCGATCCAGCCGGGCGATTGAAACAACGTCGTTCCGGCTTGCTGAACCTCCGCTCGCTTGACGACCACCGGCACGACCGTGACCGAGGGCCGTGGCATCAGCCCCCGGCCCGCGGCGGCAGCCAACAAGGCAAGGAACGCGCACAGGATCCCGATCGGCAACACGTACCGAGTCAACCAACGCTTGCGGCGCGGTTTGGTCGGCGTCGCGTCTTCCCGAGGCGAACGGTCGAGTGCCAGTTGGCTGAGGTCGAGCGGAGTGTTCGCCATGACTACTTGCCCGGTCGGACGAAGACTTGTTTGGCCGCAACGGTCAGATTGCCTTGGTCATCGCGCTGGGCTTTTCCGGTGACGACCACGGTGGACAGTTCTTTGACGCTTAGAAACTCGCGGGCGTCTTGGGCCACCGGATTGCCCGTGTCGTCGACAATCTTGACGGTCGCAATGTTGTCTTTCACCGCATCCGTTTGGCAGCAATAATCCCAAGGCGTCGGGCATCCTTCGTCGTCGGCACAGTAGGGCACTTTGGGATCCACGATGGTGAATGCGGCCAAGCCGTCGACAAACGGTTCGCTCGATCCGCCGACCAGGCCGACCAAAGTGACATCCTGGCCGTCCTCGGTGTTCTCGCGTGCTTCGCCGACCGGTATCGCTCCGTCGGGTTCGCTTTCGGCGGCATACGGCGACGCCGCCGCGGTCGCGGTCTCTTGGTTTGGCGTCGATGCGACGTCAGCCTTGTCGCTGCATCCCGACGCGATCAATAGCAATGCGGCCAGACCGAAGTTAAAAAACGACTTCATTCTCAATCTCCTTGGTAAATTTCTAAACTGCTTTCAAACTCGTTGCGACTTGCAATCGCAACGCTTTCAACGCCGGGGGCAACGCGCCCAAGACGCCCAGTAACAATCCGACGCCGCAACCGATCAAGATTGCGACGCTGTCGATGCGCAATGTGAACGCACCCATCGTGAAACGCACGGCCATGCCGTTGAGCATTGTCAACGCGATCCCACCCGAGAGCAGTGAACCGGCCGCCGCCAACAAGACGGCTTCCTGGATCAGGCTGACGAGGATCGCACGTCGACGAAATCCGATCGCTTGCAGCGTCGCAATTTCACGAACCCGTCCAGCCACCGCGCCGTACATCATGTTCAAACCCGCAAAGACCCCCGCACCGGACACCAGAGCGACGACGAACCAGGCCAGCAATCGAACCGGTTTATAGTGCTGTTGCAGGGTCGCGTAGTAATCGGTTTCGCGGCTCGCACGCAGTTCCAAGTCGGTGCGTTCCTTGCAGAACAGTTTGACTTCCGCGGGCGAACTGCCCGGTGTCAACAGCATCGCCGCGAGACTCAAATCCTGACGCTTCGTTGCCGTTTGCAAGTCGCCCAGGTTGCACCAGATCTCCGACTCGTACGCCGCACCGCCCGCGGCAAAGCGACCGCTGATCCTCCACGACCGGCCTTCAAACTCGATGGTTTGGCCGACCGCCATCGCTTCGTCCGAGCTGCCCAGTTTTGCCGCCGCCAACCGGCCCACCATCACTTCGCCCGCATCCGGCCAGTCGCCACCGGTCAACCGGACCGACCGGCGGACCAGCGGTGCGGCCAGGGTGACGCCACGAACCAGTCCCAGACCTCCGTCGGCCGATTCGCTTTTGACCCGTGTCCCCAGATACAGCTCAGGCGAAACATGGGTCACGCCGAACCGTTTGACCGTCCCTTGCAAACTGGCGGTCAACAGGGCCGGAGTTCGAGCGGCGATCGACGAGTTCTCGATGTTTTCTTCGGAGTTCACCGAATAGACCAAGACGACGTCGGGGTCACCGCTGACAGACAGTGATTGTTCCAAGCCACGAATGAAACCGACGACCACGAATACGAGCATCACCACCGTCGCCAAGGCGACGAGCGTCAATGCCGTCCGCACCGGCCGACGAGCCAGATTGCGAACACCGTATTCCCAGGGAAGTAACATCAAATGAAAACTCAAACGTTGTATTCGGTAGGTCACGCTGTGCGTGACGGTTGGCATGCACGGCATGCCCTCGTGATAGATGACATGCACAGCATGCCCCACATTTGTTCATCCGCTCGGGGTTCATCCGCTCGGGGATCGACCGATCGATCAGACGGGTAGGTCACGCTGTGCGTGACAGTTGGCATGCACAGCATGCCCTACAGCACAGCATGCCCTACATTCGTCCATCCGGTTCAAATGTTCTGGCTAGTTCAAATCAGCCAAGATTGATGCGCTACGCGCACATCGCGACCGCAAAGAAGTTGCCCGGCCGAGGCGAACGCGTGACGCGTCAGAAAGTCGCCTTGTCCGGCGAGGCAAGCGACCGTCGCCGGGGGCAGTTGTTCCCAGCTGACCAGGAGTTCCGTGTCCGGCAACTCACTATCGGCCTGAATGACGGCCCCTTCGCAGATGCAGCTTTGGCAACTGCAGTCATCGCCGCAGGGGGCGGGCTGCTCCGAGGCGGGAGCCTGGTCGTCATGTGAACAACACGAACACGTCTCCACCGGGCGGTCCTCGCCCACCGTCACCTTCGTCTCACACGATAGGCAACGCACCGGACACGCCAACAAGTTGACGATCAACAGCAGGGCAAGAAAAGGGGAGTTCATGCAATGATTCTAGCTCTCGGTCACACAACTGGCAAGTTCGATGCCTCGGCAACTACGATGTTGCCCGAGAAGTGGCTAATCTCTAGACCCCCACACTCTTTTCCCAGGAATGAAAGATGGCGTCATTGGAACGCAACTCGATCAGCCGTAGAAAACTACTGGCCTTGCTCGCAGCGACGGCAACAAGCCAGAGCGTCACCGGCGCAGAACCGGCGGGCCCGAAGCATATTTTGCTGCGATCTTCGTGGCAGACCGTCAACATCGGCGACATCGCCCATACCCCCGGCGTGTTGCGGATTTTGGAAACGCATCTTCCCGAGGTGAAGGTCACGTTGTGGCCGAGCAAGGTGGACAACGGCGTCGAAGCATTATTGACGTCACGCTTCCCGAAGCTGCGAATCGCCAAACGACCGGACCAGCTCAAGGCCGCGTTTGACGATTGCGATTTTCTGCTGCATGGATCGGGGGCGTCCTTGGTCGCCGAGCGAGATGTTGTTCGCTGGGCGAAGGAAACGGGCAAACCGTACGGAATCTATGGGATCACCCTGCCACCGAAAAAATCGAGCGCGACCCAAGCGACTTCGGCCGCGGCGATGGCCGAAACGATTCGTGTGCTCAGCGACGCGGCGTTTGTGTTTTTCCGCGATTCACACTCATTGGCACTCGCCAAAGCCAAGGGGTGCAAGACGCCGATCATGCAGTTCGGTCCCGACGGCGCGTTCGCCTGTGATTTGCGAGACGACGAAAAGGCGGATGCGTTTCTGGCCGAGCACGGTTTGGAAACCGGCAAGTTCCTGTGCTGCATTCCCAGACTTCGCTACACGCCCTACTGGTTGATCAAAGACCGTCCGTTTGACCCGGTCAAACACGCGCGCAATGAGCAGATGAAGGAACACGACCACGCACAGTTGCGGGCGGCGATCATGGAGATCACAAAGACGACCGACTTGAAAGTCTTGCTCTGTCCCGAAGACCAAACGCAAATGCAGGTGGGCAAAGACCTAATCTTGGATCGCTTGCCCGCAGACGTCCGCCAACGGGTGGTCTGGCGGCCGAATTACTGGTTGACCGGCGAGGCGGTGAGCGTTTATGTCCGCAGTGCAGGTCTGTTCGGCAACGAGATGCATTCCCCGATCATGTGCATCGGCCACGGGGTTCCCGCGATCGTCTGCCGATGGGCCGAACAGACATCCAAGGGTTACATGTGGGAAGACATCGGACTGGGCGAATGGCTGTTCAACCTCGATGACCCCGCCGACGTGCCCGACATCGTCCCGGCCATCCTGGATCTGGCCCGCAACCTGGAGTCGGCTCGACAGAAAGCGCGGGCGGCGCAACAGCGAGTCGAACGCTATCAAGCCGAGACGATGGCGGTGCTGCGAGACGAACTCCGATGAAGCTGCCTATCGACACGTCTATTCCAACGTGTACTCGATGAACAGCTCGTTCTCTTTGACGTGTTTGGCTGAGGATTGCGATTTCTGCCAGGCGGCCCATTGATCATCGTCGGCCAGGTCTTTTAGTGCTTTCTCCGTCGCGTCGCCTGACTTGGCTTTCGCTGCCCAGCCGGTGTCGGCTCGGACGACGCGGCCTTGACATTTTTGGAGCAGACGTAAGTACAGGGGGCGGGCGGGCATTTGCCAGGATCCCTTCGGGTTGCGAGTGAGCGCCAGTTTGCGATCGACCGGGATGAAGGCCGTTAATTCGTCTTCGTTGGCCATCAGTTCGAGTCCCTGTCCGCGGGCGGTGGCGTTGTGGCTGGCGTGGTGTCCCACCTTGTAAAACACCGTTCGCGAGAGCAAGTCCGCGGCCGTCACCTTGCCAACAGCGCCGTCCGCATCGGGGACGGACCAATGAAGTTCCGGGTCGTGCCAGGACAGCCAATTCCCTTGCTGGGCGTCGGCGGGAAACAGCAACACCTTTCCGTCGGCGATCCGCTCGATCGCAAGCGCCAGTGAGGTGTTGTTGGTCAGACTATCGAGCTGGAGTGCGAAATGGGTGGCCGCGTTCATCCAGCCGAAATCGACCGATCGCCAGTCCTGCTTCGTCTCACAGTAGCCGGGATACAGACGACGTTTTTGCGTTTCATCGCGGAGGCGAAATCGCGAATCGAACGGCTGTTCCAACTCCGATGCCTCTTCGTCGGCAGCCGACGCCGGACTTGCCGCCGTCGCCGCGCTTAATTTCGCCGCTCGCATCAGCCCGTACAGTTCATCGCTGCCGTGCTCGCCGAGATCCTTCAATAGATCCTTGTCACGAGGAGGTCCGAGCACATAAATGCGAAAGCCCGGCAACCAGTCCGTTTCGATCAGATCGCCCTGATTGTGATAAGTCGGCTTGGCGCCGAGTCCCGTACGGACGAAATCCATCGCTTCGTTGACGGTCTTGGCAAAGCCTAATGGATCGTCGGACGCCTCGCCGGCAAAGCCCATCAAGTCATGCACCTGCTTGCCGACCTCGGTATCGGGTGACGCAAGAGCGATCTCTGCCAACGCCTGTCCCAAATCGTTGCGGTACTTGGCGAGTGTCTTGGCATCCGGATCGGCGGGGTCTTCGGTCCAGGCCAACCAGACGTGATTGACGTTGCCGACCAACGCTTTCATGGCCTTGGTCCGGAACGCGGACAAATGGTCTTGATGCTCGTGCGTCGCGACCACGACGTCCAGCCGACCGTTGTCCAGGATCGTCGATTCGAGGTGCTTGACGATGTCGTCGGTTTTGACATCGGAGTTTTTATTACCCAGTGTGCCACAATCGATCAGCATGTGACGCTCGTCGCCGCCGACATCAAACGTCACCAGGAAACAGTCCCCGAGCCCCTGACGAAACATCCGCACGCGGACGGCGGGCAGGTCGCTCCGCGTTGGAGACGCCTTGCGCTTCGTGGACTTGCGTTTAGTCGTCTTTCCTTTGGCGGCTTTTGGGGTCACGCGTTTACGATTGGTACGCTTGGATTTGGTTTGCCCCGCCTTGGTCGAGGCGTGTGACCACGTCTTGACTTTTTTACTGGCTGATTTGCGTTTTGCCATGGGAGTTGCCTAGAGGGAGGGACCACGGTGGAGGAGTGCGAACGGCTCATCGCCCTGTGCGGGCGACTCCGCGTTCAGCGAGCGTGCGCCCAAGTAGGTCGCCTGCAAGGAATCGAATTCGCCGAGTGCAAACTCCTGTTGCCGGGCCAGCCGCGAAGAACTTTTCAGGCTTTTTCGAATGCAGTAACGCACACTGCTGGCGCGCAGATCGGCGACGACGGTGCAGCCGCCTTCAAACGACATGCTGGGACCCTTGGGGTCACTGGGATCCACGGGCTGTGTGGTCGTTTGCAGCAGTCCCATCAACAGCTGGGGCAGCACGTCGCCATCGGGGCTGACGCGACAGGCGATCCGCGCCGAATGAACTTCGAACGACTTACTTGGATCGAGCCCCAGGAACCGGGCATCACGCTGCCTGTCGACTGCCGATTTCAGGTGTCGACTGAGCCACGTGTGAAGCTCGTAACGCATCTTTCGTTGCAGTCTAAAAATCTCTTCTCGCGAATCCGCATACAGATGCTCGTTACCCGCGGCGCGCAGACTTTTCAGATATCGCATCAGGCCTTCGGAGGGCAGCGGGTCTTCCGACTCGGGTGATCGCCAGCGCAAACTGGCTTCGCTGAGTGTGCGGACGTCGTGTGGATAGATGCCACGCCGCCGGAATGCTTCGATGAACGAAACTCGATACCCCAAGTCGTCGTTGGTGACCAAGTCGTGATCGGCGGTGATGATCGCCCGCAGGTATTCGCCGAAGGTGATGTCGGTCGGTGGGCAGTAATCCAAGGCTCGGATACACATCGTCAACACATGCTGGGCTGAGCGTGTGACTTCGCGTGCCAGGCGGTCCACCAGATCGGGGTGGATGGCGCCGGGGCTGAGGATGCCCGTGCCGCCGGTGGCCAACCGCAGCAAATCGGCGGTGCGGCGTTTGTAGATCGACAGGAAAGCGTCGAACACGGCCGAGACGAGGATCCGTCCGCGGGCGTGGGATTCTTCGGTGGTCTCGTATTCCTGCGGGTCGGGCTCGCGCAGCTGCCATCGTCCGGCTTGGTTGACTTTGCCGATCGCATCACGCAGTGCCATTCTTCGGCCGGTCGCATGACCGAACTGGGATGCCAATTGCACCAGTAAGTTTTCTTGCGAGTCGATCGCCCCACGTGTGTTGGCGATCTGATGGGTGACCAGTTCTGGAAACGTAAAATGCTGCAACATTGCGACGCAATCGGCAAAGCCCTCGTGAAAGGCATGGACGTCGCGATTACTGGGCAACAGAAACTGACGGTGCATGCCGTCGAGCAAGGCATGCGTGGTTTCGTGGGCGATGATGTCGTGCGATAGACAGGTGAAGATGCGCCCGCCCGGCAATTGGTCGCCGGGGCGATCGCGCGAGGCATTGAAGTAGCCGAACAACAATGCCACTTTCGATGGCGAATAATACGCATTGGCTTCGCGCAGCGCGTGCGGGTAGACGCGTAGCCGGGGGACAAAGTGGGCGTCGTTTTTTCGATGGGCGCCTTCAGCCGGCGGGCCCGGTCGCCACAGTGATTTGCGTCCGAGTGCCCGTTCGAAGTGTTTGATCGTCAGGCTGCAAACGGAATACACCATCTGCTGATGAAACTGCGGCGATCCTTCCGACGGGGGCAATCCGTCCTGGGCCAGCAAGGCCGGGGCATCCAAATCGATCGGTTCGTAGAAGCAGCCGCTGGGCGGATCGACATCGACTACTTCCAAGTACTCACCGATCGGTCCGGGGTGAAGTTTTTCCCAGGGCAGTTTCAGTGTGACCTCGCTGATGCCGGCCGTTTCCAGGGACGTCGTTAGACTGGGATCGACGGCGTAAGCGCGGAGGGTTCGAAAGGGTGGAGACGGCGGTTGGAAAACGCTCGCCGGCGGAGCGGTCTTGTCAGTTTCCGCCGGCGGCGTCTCGGTCGCAGGAGGCTTCGGTCGGGTCGGTCGGGGCGGCTTTCTCGCCGTCGCGTCCAAGTACTCTTTGGCCCTGGCTTTCAAGACCTTCGATGCATCAGGGTGCTGGCTGACGTGATCGAGAAACGCGATGATCTGGTCTTGCGACACGTCTTCGGCGGGCCGATCGGGATCGTCGACGGCTCGATCGAGTGGGTTTTCTTCCTGAGTACTGTTCCAGCGCTGGATCAGCTGGGTGGCTTCCAATTGAAGCATCTTGTCTTCCGGCGATGGAGCGAGTCCGCGTCGGAACAAGACGTTGAGGAACGGGAAGCCGGCCGAGTCCCTCGGAGTCTTGCGCAGCGTGTCGCGGTCGGCCGGTGCGACTTCCAACGCCCGAAGCGCCTGCAGGATGCCGTTGCCCAGTTTTTCGCGGCTGCCACCATCGGCGGTCTTGTCGGCCGACAGAAACAGCGCCCGGCGGACCGCTTCGACACGCATCCACGGTTCCGGGTATTTCTGCGAATCGAACAAGTCGTCCGCGTGGATCTGCAGATACAACGCGGCTGCGGCGGCGATTTGTGGGGTTGCCGATGACGTGCCGGCACCGTCCATGCTGACCAGTTCGTTGCAGCCGATGCGGGCCCAGGGGACGTTGGGCGTGTACGCGCTGATCGCAGTGGCCATCGCCGATTGTGGTCCCCAGTTGCCCTGCATCGTTCCGAAGCTGAGGTCGTAGTAGGGCGTGCGGTCGGCCATCACGCCGCAGGCGGCGATGACACGTCGGAACCGTGCGGGGTAAACAATTTGGTGCGTGGGGACTCCAAAAAAGCCCGCCGAAAAATTGTTACCCGCTGCCGCCACGTAGACGATCCCGGCTTCATAGGCTTGATTGACCGCATCGGCCCACGCTTGCGATGCGACTCCCCCCATGCTCATCGAAATCACGTGCACAGCAGTTTGTGTCTCCGTGCACAGTTCGACCGTGTATTGAATGCCTCGAGCGACACTGCTGGTCGTCAATTGCACGACGGAATTGCCGACGCGCACCGGCACGACGCGGGCCTGAGGCGCTCCTCCCAGCAGACCATCGAATTGATACCCCGAGCCGTTGAACCGAAGGTGTCCGCCGGCGAGCAGTGCCAGTGTCGCCGTGCCGTGGCCGGGGTTTCGCAACGGGCCGGTGTTGCCGGGGTCACGCGCATCGTTGGATGGACTGCCGTCGATGAAGTTGCGCTGAAGTCCGTTTTCGACGAAGTCCGTTTGCAAGGTCTGGTGGTCGGGGTCATAGCCGGTATCCAAATGGGCAACACGCACGATCGCCTGGGGGGAACCGACCAGATTGCGGGCGCCGGCCAACTGGGAAAACCTGTCACCCAAATGCCAGGCGAACTGACCCGGGCGAGTGGGCAGCTCTAGATTTTGGTCCTCAAATGCACAAGCCTCGCCCGCCGCGGCAAGTGTCGCGGGTTGTCCGGGAATCGTTGGCAACCAGTCCTGCACAAGATCCGGTTCGATCAGGTCGGGGGGCGCGTCCGACGCCAGCCCCAATCCGCCGGCCATCATCTCGCGCGCCTCGTGCACCATGTCCCACGGATTGCCGCCACCGAAGGATTTCTTGGGCCGCGCGAGTATCCAATCCTTGCCATCGGCTGCGGCGAGTCCGAGCGTCGATGAGGACGTTGAAAAAAGCGGCTCGAATTCAAACTCGTTGCCGGCGGCTTTCAATGCATCACCCGAAGCGGCCAACGCGCCGGATGCAGCGGTGGGCAGTCGTATCAGGAAACCATTGATCGGCGAATTCGACGGGTCACTCATGGGTCGGATCATTCAAGAGTTTGACAAGGGATCGAAGCGAGCATCCGTTCGGCAGGGGCATACAAGACGCCTTCTGGATTATCGGACTTGATCCGTTTGGCCAACTGCTGGTCGGAGGTCATGGAGAACTCCCCAGACGCCAGCGAAGCCGTCTGACTCTTCAATTCTTCCGTCGCATGCTCTGCATTGTCGGTGTGATCGGTTGCCGATGATTTTGAAGCGTCAATCCACGGATCGACTACGGAAAGGAACCGGACGAATGAACCTGTGGTGGCTGCCGTCTGGACGCCGGTGTTATCCGCAGACTGCCGGTCGGCTCAATTCACCGCTATCCAGCCAGTCCGCTGAAATCAGGGTCCAAAAATCGCGTGCCAGCTGACGGCGGATGAAGGCGGCGGGAAGCCAGCCGTTCCCATTGTCTCCCCAGCGTCTTCCCCAAGAACTTCGAATCAGCAGCGCATCCTGATCCGGACCGTAGCGGTTGGCGTGGTACCCGATGGCAACGACCGTTTGGCCGCCGCGGGTGGCATCGCGCTCGGGGCGGTAGGGGATGTGGGCGTCGAACGTTATCGAGGAGGGAACCGAAAAGCCGAAGACGACGGGGAATCCGGCGGCGAGAAACGATTTCACGATGGCCCACGTTCGCGCGCCCGGGCGGTTGGGTTCATCCAGTCGCAGATAGAGGACGTTGGCGAGCCGTTTGGCGTCGGCAACGACAAAGGGACTCGGCTCGGTGGCAAACCGTTCCGTCTGGTAGGGCCAGCGCGTTTCCACCGGCACCCCGATTTGCATCAGGGTCTTCAGTGTGCCGCGGATCTCGGCGCCCGCGTCGGCCGGCGGCTGTTGCGATGCCGTCAGGCGATGGCGGGTCGCCTGATACAGGAACAGTTTCGATCCGTCGAAGGTGCGGGCGTGAATCCGTCGCTGGAAGTATTCCACCATTGCCAGCACGGCAAACGCCGACGAAGCGTTCAGCGGTCCCTGATCATCAACGTCGGTGAAATAAACACCTCCACAGTCGCGACGTAAATCGACCACGTCCGGCAACGCTGCTCCCGTTGGGTCGGGCAAGCGTTTTAACGTGTCCATGATCTCGCAATCGCGGTACGTCCGATCGCGACCGTCGGGCAGATCTGGCTGCCAACCGAACCCGAGTGGCACAAACGTTGACACGGCGGACTCAAGGGAAAACGTGATGCAAACGAAAACCGAATCGTCGCCGAACCGCGCAACGCAGAATCGGCACGACCTTCATTCGACAAGACGGCACGTCTTTTTCAACGGAAGCCAATGAGAATCGGGCGGGGAGACGAACAGGGGGGCGGAAACCACGGAACCGTTCTCGGTCAACTACCCCTGGATACATTCTTCCACTACAGCGTGTCGCTGTTCGCTGGATCGTCGATTCCTTCGGTGGACAGCTTTTGAATGATCTGTTGAGTCTGAACTGCGAACGGATGAGCCTTCGACTCTGGGGCGATCGCGTCCAAGTCGGCAACCGCAGCGCCGATTGCTTCACGTTCTGCGTCGGTGTCGCCTTGCCGTCGGTGAACTTCAGCGAGACTTCTGTACAGCAGCGCTCGCCAACATCGGTGGGGCATGCTGCCGGGCGATGCATCGACCAACGACGACTGGATGGCAATTGCTTTTGCGAGGCGTTCGAGTGTAAGGTCGAAGTCGCCGTTCGAACGAGCGAGGTTGGATAGCTTGTGCAGAATGTGGACTTCGGAGACCGCGAACAGTTGCGTCTTGGGATTGATCGATCGGAGCGGTTCTAATTCGGCGAGCGCTTCATGAAGTCGCTCGCCCGCTTCGTCGGCCATCCGTTGCGAACCGAACTGTCGGCGCAGATTCACGCTGGCGAGTACTTCGACCAAGGCAAACCGAACGCGGGCATCGTCTGGTGATTGAGTCAGTCGTTCACGCAGGATGTCGGTGGCGGATAAGAACTCGGACTGTCGAATCGCGGGCCGCTTTGCTCGGCGTGAATCGGCGAGGTGAATCCGCGCGCGCAGCACGGCAACTTCACTGGCCTCATGCAGCGAAGGATTTAATTCGCGAAGGAGCGTTTTGGCTGTCGACAATCGCTCACGGGCGATTCGCGATTCAATGGGCAATCGGGTTTGGTCGCGACGACGCTGGGGAGGCGGATCACCGAGTGCAACAAACGCATAGGCGAGTTGCAGTTTCAGACGATCGTCGGGATCGGCGACAGCTTCGCCGGACCGGATCGCCATGGCGTAGGCTTCGTCCGAATTCGCATAGTCCAATTTCAGTGCATAGACTTTGCCAAGCTCGTTGTGCAGACGCACGATCAGAAGTCGTTGCTCCTTGTTCGGCAAACCGGCCAAGTCGCCGCGCGTTCGCAATAGTTCAATGCTTTCGTCGAGCGTCGTGATCGCAGCGTTGGTTTGTCCGAGTTGTTGTTGAATCCTGGAAAGCCGAAGGCTCGCTTCGATCATTTGCCGAACGATGTCTGGTCGAGTCGGCGCCTGATTGGCAAGGCGTTCGTAGAGTGGCTGGATGTTTTCCAACACGCGTGCCGCATGCGGTGATGGGTTCAGCAGAAACAGTGCTGAATCCAACTCTCCCATGTCCGCTTCGCCCATCGCCGAAGCCGGAATGGAAACGACGTCCACAACGCCGTCGAGCGATTGCAGTGCGAGTTCGACGGTCTGTTCGGACTGTGCAAGTGCCTTGCTGGTCCGCTTGTTGGCGGCGGATGTCATCGCGAAGCCGACCGACGACGCGACGGTCGCAGTCAGCATCGATGCGATGGCGATGCCCGTGACGCCGGCGAGTTTCGGGTTGCGACGACGCCAACGAACCAGTCTCTGCAACGCCGTGGTGCGTCGAGCAAGAATCGGCTCGTCTTTCAAAAAACGATTCAGATCGTCACGCAAATCGGACGCGGATTGATACCGATGTGCCGGCTCGGGATTGATCGCTTTGGCGACGATCGTTTGCAAGTCCGGGGGGACGTCGTCGCGAACCTCCTTCAGTGGCTTGATCAGATGAAGCTTGATAGCCTCGGGCAGTTGATGTGGAGTCAGGTCTTTGAATGCGGGGGTTCCGGCGAGCATTTCGTAGAGCGTCAATCCAACACCGTACACGTCGGACCGCTGATCCGATTGGCCTTGAAAGCGTTCCGGTGCCATGTAGCGAGGGCTGCCGCTGAGTGCTTGCGTCATGGTCGGATCGTCCCGCGTGTTCCGCGCAATTCCGAAGTCGGTCAGCTGGGCGACGCCATCTTCGTCGAGAAGGATATTGGCGGGTTTCACGTCACGATGGAGGACGCCGTTTCCGTGAGCGTAAGCCAGTCCGTCGGAAATCTGGGCGGCGATTTCAGCCGCGGCGCGACAATCGGATGTTTGGATTGGCGTCTCGTTGCTCGACTTGTCGCTACCATCGCCGGAGGGTGGTTCCGACGCTTTGCCGTGCGTCTCTGCGGTCGAGATGAGACGATCGAGCGACTCGCCTCGAATCAGTTGCATCACCAGATAATGAGTTCCATCACATTGGCCCGTCCCGAAGATAGGCACGATGTTGGAATGATGCATCGCCGCCGCGGTGCTGGCTTCTCGCCGGAAACGTTGCAACGCATCGTCGTCCAGTAAAGACTGCTTTGGCAGAACCTTGATCGCGACACGGCGTCCGAGCGACTCCTGTTCCGCCTCGTAGACGATCCCCATGCCGCCACGTCCGATCTCTCGCAGCAGCCGGAAATCACCAAGTCGTTCAAACACTCGCCCGGCAAGTGTTGCACTTCCGTCGCCTTCGGATTGTTGATCAACCTTGACCTTTTCGACCGAGAGCACCAGCGGAAAGACGCGCCGGATGGACTCGCTCAGATCGGGATGACGATTCGCGTACTCTTCTACGGTGGGTCGATCACCGTTGCGATAGCGTGCCACGAAATCGCTGGCGAGGATGTCCACGGTGGCGTAGGTGTCGTCGTCGATTGAAATGTCGTCGTCGGTTGAGATGCCGGGAATCCTCTTGCAGGGGTGAAATCACGAGAGTTAGATTGAAAAAGTTAAATTGTAAATTAACGGAGGAGCAACCGTGGATAACATCATTGGCAGATCAGTGGTCACCGCAAAAGCGAATCTACGTAAGCACTGAAACGATCCTCTCCAATTTGCAGTTTCCAATTTTCAATTTACCTTTTTCAATTCCTTCCCTTCAATTCCGCCTCCTGCCACCGCCTGGAAAATGACTCCGCCCGTTGACCATTCCGGCCGATTCATCTTCGTCCAGCCAAACAGTGAATTCTTGTTGCACGGACTTGCACCAACCTTTTTCTTTATTACACGCAAAGTACTGGATCTTGACCGAAATCGGTTCGTCCGAGTGCCAGTCCTTCACGTCGACCAAAAACTCACGCGGCTCATTGTCGGATTCGACGTCCAATCGCTTGGAATGCCCCGTGGCGGGTGAGACCGTCGCACCGTCGGCAACGATCTTATACTCGGGTGGACTAGCCAGGTTATTCCAACTTGCTCCCAGCACCGGGTCTTGGCGAAAACCAAGATACAGTGTCCCCGTCCCGGTCTCGAGCAATTGTCGGTCTGCTTCCGGTCGAAGTTTCACATAACGATTGGACGGATGGAAATCGATTGAACGCAATGCAGAGACGGGGTTGGTTTCCCCGCCAGACTCGACCCGCAACGCAATCGCTTTCCCTTCCACGCTGACTCGTTCCAACAGCATTTCGCTTTGGGGTGTCAGGTGACGTTCGAAACGTGGCAGGTTCAGGTCTTGGACGGTGGTCAGTGTTTCCGGCTTGCCAACCAGGGGCTCCAGCGATTCACGCAGGCTTGAGCCGCGTCCCCACGAGTTTCGATGCACCACTTTGCCCGACCGGTCGAACACGAACTGTGAATTCGGAGTCAAGACGAAATACGTCTTTAGCTGGTTATCAATCGGATCAGTCAACCACGGGATTTGGGTCTGCAAGAGTTCCTTGGCATGGTCGACTTGGGCAAATCGGTCTTCGATCGAAGACGGTTGCACGAATCCCCAATTCTCTGGGTGTGTCAGCGATTGGTACAGGAAGTAAAAATCAACGCCTCGATCCTTGAAGTCGCGGGCGACCGCCTCAATCTCGGGATAGGAATTTCGGAACTCGGGACATGTCAAACAGCCACCGACGATCACGGTGTACTTCGACTGGAAGATGCTGTTCACTGGCACCAACTTCCGATCGACGTTGTAGACCTGCAGATCCTCAGGCAGTTCGGCTCCGATGGGAAATTTCTCGCTAAATTCGATGTCACGCGGACGAACGCGATCACGAGGCCGGCCGCCCTGTCCCGGACGAGCTTGACCGGCACCACGCTGACCACCGGCACGCGGTCCAGCTTGAGACGGCGAATTCACGGGAGCATCGCCGGTCGGATTCAGTTTGTTGCGGCGAAACTGCGACGCCAGCACAAGTCGCTCGGCTTCGTCGAGCGAGCCGTCTTGATTGGCGTCTGCGATTGCAAACGCTTGATGCATGTGCTCGGGCAATTCGGACTTGTCGAGCGAGCCGTCCTTGTTTTCATCGAAGGCCATGATTTGCTCGGCGAACGCAGTATCCGCCTGAGCCGGGTCGCCGCCGCGTCCTCCACCGCCGGCAGGTCTACCGCCGGCACCGGGACGACCGGGACCAGGCTGGCCACCTTGCATGGCACCGCGTGGTGCTCCGCGGCCTGATCCCTGGCGACCCTGTGATCCGGCTGTTCCCGTTGGTCGGAATTCTTCGGTGGTCAGCTTTCCATCGCCATTCCGATCGAGCTTTCGCAGTGCAACGGATGCCGCGTCGATCTCATTCGGCGAAAGTTCGCCGTCGCCATCTGCATCAAAGATGCGAAGCAACGGTGGTGTTTGTTGACCGCGGGGTTGCCCATTGGGGCCCCCCATGCCTGGTCCACGTCCACCGCCAGGACCAGCTCCCTGTCGTCCGCCGCCTTGGCCGGGACGCCCCCCCGGAGGCTGCGCGTTGGCAAGTGATTCGCTTAGCAACAAAGCCAATGCGCAGAAAACAGTGAGCAACGACAGACGCTTCATGACGAGTCCCGTGGGATGTTTAGAGAGGAGGATTCACGGGCTTAAACCCCACCACGAGCAAACATCTACCGGAAACTCAGAAAGATTTTTGAAAGATTCCGGCGCAGATTGAAAATTGTAAATTGACAACTGAAAAGTGAAAAATGACTGCGACCGATCTGTCCACTTTGCATTTTTCATTTCTCAATTTGACTTTTTCAATTTCAACACCCTACTTCCGCCACGAACGGAACTCAAATCTTCTCCAGCACCGACCGCAGCCGCTCCAACGCTCGCACATACCGAATGCTGGCGGCTTTCGGCGTGATGCCAAGTTCCATGGCGACTTCTTGGTTGGTCAGTTCTTCAAAATGACGCAGCGCAACGACTTCGCGATCCATCTCGCTCATTCCACTCAGCGCCGATCGCACCTCCGCAATCAATTCGACCTTCACCGCCGCTTGGCTCGGTGAAGTCAGATGCGCCATGAAACGCTGTGAAAGACACAGCGAGGTGTTGCCCCACAGATTTTCGTCGTTCGGAGTGGATTCACGCAACGTCGAACGTGATTGGGTGGCCAGATGTCGGCGATGAATCCGGCTAAGCGTCTGTCCGGTGACGAGTCGTAGCCAAAGGAATAGTGACGGGAAATCGCCCTCGACAAAGTGACTCAGTCGTTTTTCTGCATCTAAATAGACATCCTGTAAGACATCATCGGCATCAACGCGGCCGCGAATCTGATCGCTGAGCCGAAAATGGATGATCTGCCACAATCGGGGGCGATGGCGGGAAAATGCATCGGCAAACAGTGACAAATCGCCCTGCTTGAGTTGCTGCTCGATGTTTCCGACGTTGGTATTCACAGAAAAGTTGCCGATTGGCTGTAGATGCCTGCCATCGCGGGGGTTTCAGGCCGTGTGATAGTTGTACCGCCCATTGTATCCGAGGCCGATCTTGATGAAACCGACTCTCGCCATTGCCACGCTTGTGTTGTTCGTGGCATCTGTTCTGGTGGCAAATGCTGTTCTCGCCGCGGACGGTTCGCCAACGAAAAAGAACATTGTGATCTTGTTGGCCGATGATCTCGGCTGGGGCGACGTGGGATTCCACGGAGGAACCGCCGACACGCCAAACATTGATTCGCTGGCCCAAGACGGTGTGCGACTGAATCGGTTTTACGCCTATCCGGCGTGTAGCCCAGCACGTGCCGCGATGTTGACCGGTCGATTCCCGCACCGCTATGGAATCTCCGGTCCCGTGCGACCTCGCGACCAGGGTTTGCCGATGAGCGAACCGTTGCTGCCCGCTGCGTTTCAAAATGCGGGTTACGCAACAAGTCTGATCGGTAAGTGGCACCTTGGGCTGGCGGGGGACAAGTCGCATCCCAACCACCGAGGTTTCGATCACTTCTATGGCTTTCTGGATGCGTCGATCGACTACTACGAACACACTGCTGGTCGGGGACAGATTGATTGGCAACGCGATGGAACCACGATCGATGAGGAAGGCTACTCAACCGACTTGCTGGCCGATGAAGCAGTGCGGCAAATCGAAGGCAACGACTCGGGAAAGCCTTTTTGTATCGTTGTCGCGTTCAACGCGCCGCACTCGCCGTTTCAAGCTCCCGAGAGTTTGATCGAAAAGTATCAGGACAAATTGAACGCACACCAAGTGACGTATGCGGCGATGGTCGACTCGATGGATCAAGGCATCGGACGCATTCTTGACGCAATCGATGCCAAACAACTTCGCGACGAGACGATCGTCGTTTTTGCGTCAGATAACGGTGCGGCGCGAGCCGGAACGAACCAGCCGTTTCGCGGGCAGAAGCGGGAAGTCTACGAGGGCGGGATTCACGTCCCGTGCGTCATTCGTGCACCCGGTTTGTTGAACGCCGGAACCGAAAGTGAACAGCTCTGCGCGATTCATGATCTGTTCCCCACGCTCGCGGCGGCCACCGGAGTTCCGATCGCATCGGCAAAACCGCTCGACGGAGTGAGTCTTTGGTCGCACTTGGTCGGTGGCAAGGCGAAGTCGCGAACCATCGTGATTGCCGAGAACGATCACGCCATCATTCACGACGATTGGAAGTTGATTCAGTTTGCCGACGGTGGCACGGAGCTGTTCAACTTGCGGACTGATCCGACGGAAGCCAAGAACGTGGCGGATGCGGAGCAACAGGTCGCCTCGCAACTACAGTCCACACTCGCTCAGTACCAAGTGATCGTTCAAACGGATGGTCCCGCACCACCGTCTGGCGACAGTCGCTCCGTTGGCCGGGACGTGGTCTCCCGCCGACACACCCTTGCCGCAACCACAGCCCAGGATCTGCAAGAAGGGGAATCCCTGGCGGCGGCAACGATCGTTGGCGATGCAACGTATGGAGTGCTAGGCGATCGGCGAGTTGAATCGAATGGACGTGGCATCCGATTGTTTTCTGGCGAAGATACCGACGGCAACGGCACACTTGCAGGCGAAGCGTCGCTGGTCAGCGACGACCTCTCCCCCGACCAACGTTGGTATCGCTTCTACATCTCTGGGCTCGCTCAAGATGACTTCGCCGTCGATCAGGATGACCTGTATTTAAAAGTCGAGTTTTTCCAAAAGAACGGCACCGATTCACTGGACCTGATCAAAGAACGGATTTACCCACAGGTCTCGCGGGAACGAAACGACCTGTTCGATAACGCCACCAACGAGAGTCTGGGACATGCGACTTGGCGAACCTACGCAATGGATTTCCGAACCCCATTTGCGGAAGTCGATACGGTGAAGCTGAGTGTCGGGTTTGCCAACGGGAAAGCCCAAGCGGGGAAAACTGAGTTTTGGGTCAATTCGATGGACATCAAACCCATCGACGCACCCGCCGACTACGAAGCAGCCAAACCGACCATCCAAGACTTCCCACAACCGGATGAATCGAAGCTGATCGCCCTGGGCGGTCGCTGGTACTTCGAACCGAAAGCTGGACAGCGCCAAGCACCCAAACAGTTCGACTACACCAACGCAGAACAACTGCTCTACAAGGCGGCTCGCTACCACGCGCCGTTTGCGGGCAACATGAGTTCGTGGTTGCGTGCCGGCTACCTCGATTTCAACGGTGACGAAGTCGCCAAGGACCAGTACAAACCTTATGCCGTCATCATCACCTTCACGGACGAGCATCTCGTCATGCGAAGTCGAAATCTGCCCAATCACCCCACCGCGACGTTCCCCGATCGCTGGCGAATGCTGGACGGCAACCCGTCGTACATCAAAGAGCAGGCGAATACGTGGCATATTCCATTGCAGCCGAAGCGTAATCCCGATGCGATCGCAATGGACGAAAAGAACTCCAACCAGGCGTTACCCATGGGGGCGATTGGTGTCGCGACCAACGGCGTGATCTTCTTCAATCCCTTCGACCACATCTTTGAAACCGATGCCGTGTGGCGACTCGATCGCTGTTGCGGCCACCCAAGCCCACGCCAACAGTACCACTATCACAAGTATCCGGTTTGCGTGAAAACTCCTTGGAGCGACGAAGGCCACTCCCATTCCGGTGTGATCGGGTTCGCGTTCGACGGGTTTCCTGTCTACGGGCCATACGAATCAAAAGGCTTGCTCGCCAAAGACGATACCAAGAACCCACTCAACGACTTCAATCTTCACGAAGACCCCGATCGCGGTCCCCACTATCACGTCACCCCCGGCCAATACCCGCACATCATCGGAGGATACTGGGGACAGGTTGATACCAACCATCGTCCGGGACGGTAGCGACGCTCACCAGAGCGTGGATCGTGCGCAGAACCTGCCACCGTCAACTCAGTCACCGAGATCGACGAATTCCCAGACGACGCCTTCGCCGGTGCCGTCGCCGCGAAAATGGACCAACGGGTTGGTCTGCTTTCGATTGAGACATTTGATCGTGTCACTCAGCCGGCGCTTGGCGTCCTGCTCGGGATGCGGTGGGAGCGGATCATCGATCCTCGGCGGCCATCCTTCTTCTTCGAACGCACACAAGATCGCTTGCTGGTTGACTGCGACCCATTTGAAACGCTTGACAATCGTGCCGCCTATGCCCAACACACGACGCTCCGAATCCCAACGCGGTCGCTGCCCCGCGTGGGGACGACTGCCGTTGACGGCTCGCAAGTTGACACCGCCGGCCAACACGGCCTCGGTCGCTTCCCGCCGCGGCTGAATCGAAGGTTGTCTCTCGGGTGCAGCGGGTTGATGATTGGCCAACAACCCTTGCGCCAACTCGATGCCCCGGTCGGTGAGCACAAAACAGGTTCGCTCGGGAAACGTCAACTCACCCGACGGCAAAAACGTCCGCCCGTCGTCGCTCTCCAACGTCACTTCACGCTGATGTTGGACCCAGCCATTTCGCACCAGCCAACGAAAATCATTCGGCGCCATGTCCAATGCCGTTAACTGTTCTATCTCCACAGCAAATTGCCAGCGGTCACAGTTCGATTGACAAGCATAGTCAATCGCAGTCAAAAGCGGGAGAAAAGCGAGACGTACGCGATGAGGCACGTTTTCCACGTGCGATGAGAACTGTTTCAATGCCATGCCCCGGCCTCGATTCAATCGTGTTGGTGCTTCCCTTAACGGTCGGATAGCCAAACCCCCCAACGGCCATTTCTTTCACTATAAGGTTGCCAGCAAAGGAATTCAATCGATTTGCGTCCTGAATTCATGATTGACGTGCTGGACCAAGGAATGCCAAGTGAACAGTTGTGCGCAACCGCCTGTCGGTGGCCGTCGGGTTCAAGGCGGAACGGGCCGACCGCCTTCGGACGCACCGGCGGAGGGCAATGCGTGGCCACCCTGTTTGGAACACCGCGAGGCGGCCCGGCGGTGTTCGTCGATCAGCTTGTCGGTTTAGCGAGCGATGGTTGAACGTCTTTCGATCAATCGACCGTGATTTCGTCGTTACGACATCAATGGCACGACTTCTGCAGCCGACTGCTTGCCACGGACAACGCATCGTTGTCGATGTTTCGTTGTCTTGGGGGCATCAACCCCAAGGTCATTTGATGGCCTGATCGGGCAAGGGAATCCTTGTCCGGCGACTCTTCAATAGCAAATCAAAGGAGCTTATTTAATGCGAGTCAAAAACCTACTGTGTGTCACCGCGTTGGCTGGTGCGAGCATGGCATTGCCGACCGGCAACACCACCGCGCAAGACCTCGGCCAAGCCGTTCCGACCACCCAAAACGGTCTCGGCAACGCCGTCGATAATGCGGTCCGCAGCGGAATCGGAGCCGCCGCCGATCAGATTCGGCAAGGCGGAAGCGTCCGCGGTGCGATTCAGCAAGGCGCCGACCAAGCGCTGCGTCAAGGCGCCGACCAAGCGCTGCGTCAAGGCGCCGACCAAGCGATCCGCGAAGGCGTCAATCAGGCGACCCGGCAGGTTCTGCCGAACGCCAACATCAATGCCAACGTCGACGCCAACGCTAACGTCAACGGCAACCGCAACATCGCCGGTTCCAACGTTGCCGCGCAACAACGCGCTCGATTGGGAATCGGATTGCAAAGCAGCGATCAAGGCATCCGAATCACCAACGTCACACAAGGCAGTGCGGCCGCGCGAGCGGGGCTGCAAGCCGGTGACGTCGTGATCAGCACCAACGGTCAAGCGATCACGTCGACCGATCAGTTGGCGCAAATTGTCCGCGATGCCGATGCCAACGCCCAGTTGCAAATGAAGGTGTTGCGTAACGGTCAAGAGCAAGCGGTGACCGCATCGTTGGCGGCACGCCAACAACAGAATGACCGCTATCGTGCAAACAAACCCGCCATGGACGGTTCGGCCAACGCGTCGGCAGCCTATGAAGCACGCATCACGGCACTGGAAGACGAAATCGAGCGATTGAAGTCGACGATCGACCAATTGCGTGGCGAGTTCGATGTCCAAGGCGATGTCCAAGGCAATATCCAAGACAACGGCCAAAGTCGTCGTGATCGAAACACGTCGCTCAACGCCGACGGATCGCTTGAAGCCGACGTGTCACTCGATTCCGGTCTCGATGTCGATGCAAGTGGATCGGCTTCGACCGATGCCGACTTGGAAGGTTCGCTCGATAACTAATCCCGCTCGATCACTGATCGACGCGTTTCATTCAGCCGCATCCCCGCGGATGCGCTGAATCATATCCCGCCGATGAACGCGATGCCTGGAAACAGACGTTGCGGTTCTCGGCGGGTTTTTTTCGTTTCCAGCTGAAAGGAAGCGATGAAATTGCTGAAGTGAATCGTCTGGGGTAGCACACCAGCATTCTCAACGGGCTACCCATCGAAAGTGCCATCCGTGGGCCCAGTAATCGTTTCATCGTTCCGCAATTGACCGCCTGTTCTTTTTCCGCGGCACCCTACAACTAAGAGTTGACGGAGCAATGCTACTTCAACCACTTTTAAGGTTGGGGTTGCATTGTTTGAGCTGAAAAGTCCCATGATTTCCCGCGACCGCTTTTGTCTCGAAAATCGATCGATTGAACATCCACCACACTTTCCTCGGCCGGAAGATACAACCGCACGACGCTCGTCCTGCCATTGACGGGGATCTGGACGGTGATGTCTTGCCAGGATGCTCCTGCCGAAAGATCGAAGCGGACCATTTGGCCCGACTCGGGAAAGGTTTCCTGACCTGCGGTCTTCCATTGAATTCGTCCTTCACCGCCTGTCGCGCTGCGGGCACGAAGCCGCAGGGTCAGCGGGCCGTCGGATTTGACTTGGGCCGTCCCCAAAAACGGCTGACGTCCCCGGCCCACGACCCGGATCGCCCCATCCGTCTTGACGAGTTCGCAGTTGCGGGCAACCAAACCCAAGGTGATGTCGGATGATGCGGGCGTTCCCGTGGAACCCGCTTTGGAGTCTGCGTTGAAGTCGGGGTTCGGTTTTGGGGCCAACGCTCCGGTGTCGCGGATGAATTGGTCGATCAACCCATCCAGCTCTTCCACTTTCTGTGGCATCGCGTTTGCCAGGTTTTGTGTTTCACCAATGTCGTCGGTCAGGTTGTAGAGTTCGCGGACGGCGGGATATTGGGGATGCGGCTCGAACCGCCGAATCAATTTCCAATCGCCTTGGCGGACCGACACGGCGGGAATCAAGTGTGGAAACCACGTGAAGTAGGCTTGCCGTTTGAGCCGGCCGGTTTGTTTCAACACGGGCAGCAACGATTCGCCGTCGACGATGTGTCCTTCGGGCTGCTTCAGGCCCGCGACCTGGAGGATCGTCGGGTACAGATCGATCGGTCCGACGATGGCATCGCTGGTCGAACCGGGCTGGACCTGGCCGGGCAGACGCACCATCAAGGGAACGCGCTGACCTCCTTCATAGATTTTTCCTTTGCCTTCACGCAGCGGCGCGTTGTTGGTCGGTGGCTGTTCACCGGCCCATTTTTTCCAGTCCTGGACGAAGTCCCATTTCGGATGTCCCGGTTTGATGTTTTTCATCTGCCGGCTACCGGGCACGTTGCTGTGCGTGTTGCCGCCGTTGTCGCTATAGAAGATGAACAGCGTGTTGTCGGTCAATTCGAGTTCATCGAACGTGTCCAACACGCGGCCGAGGCTTTCATCGACGCTCTTGAGCATCGATGCCATGATCGGATTGTTCTGTCGGCCGCGTGGGTCGGTCTTTTCGGCAAATCGTTTGGTGTACTCCTCCTTGTGCCCCCACGGGCCGTGAACGGCGAAGTGCCAGAAGTTCAGAAAGAACGGTTCGTTTTGGTGGCTTTCGACAAATCGAATCGCTTCGTCGGTGAGCCGGTCGGTGATGTATTCCCCCGCCGGACCATCGGTGATCGTTCCGACGTGGTGTCTTCCCGAAGGCACTCCGTTGGCATGGACGCCATAGGGCGAAAAGTAGCTGGCCGGACCGGGGCTCGGTTCGGCGTGAAACGCGACTTCAAAACCGTGCTGTTCGGGCCAATGCTCTTGGCTCAAACCCAAGTGCCATTTCCCGAAATGCCCCGTCCGGTAACCCGCGCCGCGTAACGCTTCCGCCAAGCTGATCAGATTGAGGTCCAAGTTGTTCTTGCTGTTGGCGTAGATCAACGGACGGTTGGCAGGCGCTCGGGCGGGATACGCAGACGCATCGGCGGGCGCTGCCGGCTGATGTCCGGAGGCGGACGTGACGCGATGGCGAGAGGAGTACTGGCCGCTCAAGATCGAGGCACGCGTCGGTGAGCACAACGGGACGGCGTAGGCATTGGTGAAACGCATCGATTGCTGTTGCAACCGTTTCATGTTCGGCGTTTCGTAATACTTTGACCCGTAAGGCGTGCTGTCCATCCAGCCCATGTCGTCGACCAGAAACAGGACGATGTTGGGTTGGGCTGCCGGTGATGCATCGGCGGCGCACACCGTCATCGCCGTCGTGACGCTCATTCCCGCGATCAGGACGCCGAACCAAATGATCGTAAGTCGTTGTGTTTTCATGCGACTGACAACTGGAGGAAAAGAAGAGAACCTTGTCGAAACATTCCGCTGGATGGACGTCCAGGCGTATAAAACTCGGACAATCAGGCGGGAAGCCCCTGTCGATTTTGACACACTACTTTGACATCCGCGCACCGAGCGGGATGAGTTCATTGAAGCGGTCGATCGGCTGGCGGGCCGTCCACGCCATCGCACGCATCAAGATCGTGCGGAAGATCGGATCGTCGAAGGTCCAGCTGTAATGGCCGGGAATGCTGACAAAGACTCTACCCGCCGAACGCTCGTACGACCACATCTGCGGACGCGCCTCGCCGTCTTCGATGCTGGTCGCGAACAAGGTGACGTCCTGTGGCTGTCCCGTCAGTCGCCAATAGCTTTCATCATACAGCTGCAGCGGCTCGATGTTGCGCATGATCGGATGGTCGGTGTTGTGGACGTTCAACGCCAGCGGTCCGTGCCGGTAACCGATGCTGCCCCCCTTGGACGCCAATCCGATCCGTCTGGCAAACTCGCCGGCTCGATCGTTTCCGTTGACCGCCCAATGGATGTAAACCGCTCCGCCACCGCGTTCGAAAAACTGGTCCATCTTGCTTTGTCGCTGATCATTCCAATCGCCCTTTTGAAAAAACACTAGGACGTCAGCGGTCGCGAGTTGTTTGTCATCAGGAAAGTCCCAGGCCGCATCGACGTGTACGGCTTCGGCGGCTGCAAGCAACTGCCCCCACTGAATCTGCCACGCCGGGTAGTCGTGTTCACCCGGGCCATGATCTTTCTTGCCCGCCACCAAGACAATGTGGATCGGGTCGAGCGGGCTCGGTAGCGGCTGCGACCCGGCCAGGACGGCAGCGACTTCGGCTTGGGTGCGTACCGGTGGCGCTTCGAGCGGCGAATCCAGCGGCATGTGTGGCGGCGGGGTCAGCAAGAACGTCATCAGGTCACGGAACTGGTCCGGCGTCAGTTTTTCGTCCAGGCCCTTGGGCATCACGGACACGTCGGCCGGCTTGATCGTGTCGATCTCCGCTCTGGTCAACCGCGTGGTCTTGCCGTCGGCATCCCCCAAGATCAAATGCCCTTGCTGGGTTTGCAGCGTTCCGGTCAACACGCGGCCATCGGTGGTCAACACGGTGTTGCCCAGGTAGTCCGGGTTGATCGCAAAACTTGGATGCTTGATGTCACGTTCCACCGACGCATAGTCGCGATGCACCAAATTGGTCAGGTCGGGCCCGATGTTAGGGCCGCCGCCATGAATCGCGTGACACTTGAAACAACCCGCCGCGTCACTGTGGAACACGCGTCGTCCCCGGCCCCAGTTCCCGCCTTCGATCTCAGCGATGTTTTTTGATTCAACCGGCTCGGTATCCGAACCCGACTTCGAGGTCCACGGCAAGGAGAAACGGCGCAGTGGCAGGGCACGCAAACGCGAGTCTTCGTTGGTGGATGCGGCGAGCGACCAATCGGGCGTGGAGTTCGCGGCCACCCGCGCACGCAGCGTCAGCGAAACGCTGTCGGCCGACTCGGGGGCAATCTCGACGCGGGCAGTGAATCTTCCGTCATCCCCCCGAGTCGCCGCGAGTTGCCGGTCTGCGATTTCAAGACTCATCGGCTGGGACGAACTTGCGGTCAGCGTGACGATTTCTTCGGGCCACTGGTAATCCAACGTCGAACCCGGTTGGACTTTCGGTCGCAGCAGGTCCGTCACGTCTAGCCGCGTCTTCAGCGTCATCTCGCCCCCGTCCGGCAACAGCAAGCGGAGGTGATCATGGATCGCACTTTCACGCGTAAATTCGTCGGACACCTGCCAGTTGACGTGCGGCAACCAACCCGTCCATCGAACCGCGTCCGCCCCGTCATCGGCGTGACGGGCGAACGTTGCTTCGACACCTCCGAGCGTCAGGTCCAGATCGATCGATTGGAGCTGTTCGATCGATCCCTCTGTCGATTGGTTTTCGAGGGGTTGATACGGGATCGAAACGGCGTAGTGTGAATTGGCCAGCATCGGATCGGTTTGCAACAGTACGTTGCGACGGTCGGCGGACAACGCCATGCCGCGGATGGCGAGGTTTCGGCGCGGCGTCGCCAATTGCCGCTGGACGACCGCGTAGGGTGGGGCCAGCGTTTCGAATTGATCTCCGGCGCGGACGAAGGGGCCATACTGAATCGCGATTTGATCGGCGATGTTTTGCAACATCGCGGCGTCCAGCGGGCGATCGAACGCGATCTGAATTTCACGCGACGAATTTGCCCAGGCTTGAAGGGGGCGGGCGATGTCCGGATCGGTCATGCGGATGCGAAACAGTTTGCCTTTGCCCGTCGGTCCGGTGCCCCAGTCCGGCGGTCCGCTGTGGCACGCGACCACCAAGTCACCGTTCGGGGCGACGCAGGCATCGATGGTCAGCATTTGTAAGCACGCCAACAACTGGGTGGTTGCAACATAGCCGGATTGTGTTTTGGCGAGTTGGGTTCGCCAGAGCTTGCCACGCGACTCGCCGCAAACAATCGCGTTTTCCGCCCAACCGCTCGGACCGAAACGAGCCGCCGACACACCGTCACCGTTGAAAACCATCCCGCACGTCGATTGATGTTGTGGGGCGTAATCGAACACCGACGGTTCGTCGATGACGTCTGGATTGTGTCGCGGATGCCGTGGCGGAAAACCGTAATGACGATCCGGGACGATATGTAGGAGTTCATCGAACGGATTTCCGTTGGGCAGCCACGTCGCACCTTCTTGCTCGGCACAGAACAAGTCGCCGTGCCGGTTGAAGGCGAATGCGATCGGGAAACGAATGCCGGTGCAAACCGTTTCACGGGTCTTGAAGTCCGGAGAGACACGCTGCACGGTGCCTCGGTCGCTTTGCAGGTCGTACTTCGCGACACCTTGATCGTCGATCAAGTAGGCGTTGGCATAGTTCGCCGTCCCCAGGCCGAAGTACAAGGACCCGTCGGAGCCCATGGCGATTCCGGTGGCGTCGACGTTTTGGGGAATCTCGTCCCAGCCCGTTGCTACCACCATCTCTTCATCTGCCCGATCGTCGCCGTCGGTGTCAACGATCAACGACACCTTGCCTTTGCTGGGCGTGAAGATGCCTTGGCCGTGCGGATAGTCCGTTGGCGTGACCAGCATGCCGATCGGTCCCCGCAGCGACCCCTCGTTCTTCCAAAACAGTTCCGCCCGGTCTTCCAGTCCGTCGCCGTCGCTGTCGCTCAACAAGTGGACGTCACCGTTGTATCCCAACGTAAACAGTTTACCGTCGTCCCGGAATCGGACGTTGTTGACGTTCGTCAGCTCGACGGGAATCTCGTGGACCTCGAAACCTGGGACCAGCATCTGGATCACCGGTGGGTTTTCGACCTTGACCAGTTCGACCGAATCCTGATCCAGCTTCAGCGCGCCCGGCAACTCTTCAGCGAGGTTTGCATGCTTCGCTGCTAGATAACGCTCGACCGCCCCCGTTTCTTCGTCCGTTAACGTTCGCTCATAAACCAACACCTCCGCGATGTCGCACGGCAGCTGACCGTGAACCTGCAGCTTGCCCGGGCCGTTGGTGTGAAAGCGAGCGCCCAGCGTCATCTCCACCAGAGAGATCTCGGACGGTTGATAAGCCCGCCGGCCGGTGTCTTTGCCGTCGACCCTCAACGAAACCGTCTCTGATGTTGCATCGACGTGCAGGGTGACTTGATGCAGCGTTCCGAACGCGCGACTGCCTTCCGACAGATCGCGAAACCCGCCGAAACCACGTCCCTCGGCATTGATCACGTCAAGCTTACGCGTCGGTCCCGGACCGAGGTCCAAATTGAATCCGGTTTCGTAGTCGCGTCCGCCCGGTGCATTGGACGAGAGCCAACCACGGAACTCGCCGGGGTTCGCATGTGCCGCCACAACGGTGAAAACAGTGAGCGATTTCGACGTGAGGTCGTTGCCGGCGCTGCGCAGGTGCGAGCCATCAAACCGCACCACGTGCGATTCCGCCACTTCCACAAGCGTCGGTTGATGGTCCTCTGTTGTTTGCGAAAAATCGTGCACACCGGCGGCGAGGTTCTGCCACGTGTTGACCGGCCCCGGCCGCTGTGATTTTGCCAGTTCGCCAGCATCGAGGTGCAAGACCAGCCCACTCAACTCGGGAATCGCCGGCACCGGTGGGTTTTTCGCCGGCGAAAGTCCAGCGATGAGAGTCAATCCGAGCAGCGAAAGAGTTCGAACGATGCGCATGGACATCCGCAGCTTTACCAATGGGGCAAATGATGGTGAGCCGATCGGGCTCGGGGGAAGGCGTCCCGTATTGTAGCCTGTCCACATGTGCCAGGTTGGTGCGTTGTCTCGCGCGGATGAACGATTCAATCGACGCTGGGTCTCGCGAGGTGGAGCAGTCGCCGTAAGGCATGCTGTGCATGCCATCAGACGATCTGTCACGCACAGCGTGACCTACCGTTGTATGATGTGTGCCCTCCGCGATGCCGCTCCCCGCCTGACTTGGGAAATTTTCTCAAAGGATCACCGATGACTTTATTGAAACCGCTCACTTTCTTCGTCGCTGTTCTGATCTGCGGAGCGTTTTTCATCCCCTGCGTCTCGGCTCAGACATCGGTTTCCACCTCTACGGAAAACCGCAAGTCCGACTTCCCGGAACCGTACGACAGCGAGCCGGAAAAGACCTCGCCGATGTCGGCCGAACAGGCGGCGGCGACGGCGGTGTTGCCGCCTGGGTTTCGCTGCCAAGTGTTCGCCAGCGAACCGGACGTTCAGCAACCGATTGCGATGTGCTTTGACGGTCGCGGCCGGTTGTGGGTCGCCGAGTGCTACACGTACTCCGAGCGACCCGATCGTTGGGCGGAGGATCTGCGCGATCGCATCATCATCTTGGAAGACACCAACGGCGACGGACGGGCCGATAAACGGGACGTGTTTTGGGACCAGGCAAATCGTTTGACCAGCGTCGCTTGCGTCGACGGCGGTGTTTATGCGCTGTGTCCACCGCAATTGCTGTTTATCGCCGATGCCGATGGGGATGATGTTCCCGACGGCGAGCCGGAAGTGGTCTTGGACGGATTTGAAGTCGACACGACCAGCCACAATGTCGCCAACGGTTTAAAAGTCGGACCTGATGGTTGGCTGTACGGTCGGCATGGAATTTTGTCCGTCTCCATGGTCGGTCAACCGGGAACGCCCGACAATCGACGCACGCCGGTCAACACCGCGATCTGGCGTTATCACATGCAGCGGAAGTCGTTCGAAGTGTTTTGTTACGGCGGAACGAACCCTTGGGGGCTGGATTGGAACGCCGACGGTCAGTTGTTTTACACCAACACGGTGATCGGCCATCTGTGGCACGCCTTGCCCGGTGCTTACTACGAGCGCATGTTCGGCGCCGCGGTGAATCCGCATGCCTATGACGTGATCTCGCAAACCGCGGATCACTTTCATTGGGATACCGGCAAAGAAGACTGGAACACGATCCGCGACGGCCTGAGCAGCAGCACGTCGGCGCTCGGCGGCGGGCACGCCCACATGGGATGCCTGATCTACAAAAGCGGCGTGTGGCCCGAGGAGTACGCGGGCAATCTGTTCACCTGCAACCTTCACGGCCGTCGCATCAATCGGGATCTCTTGGAGCGTGATGGTTGTGGTTATGTCGCCCATCACGGCGAAGATTTCATGTTGATGAAAGATCCGTTCTTCCGCGGGTTGGACGTCCTCGCCGGGCCGGATGGCCAGATGTGGATCAATGATTGGTCGGACACCGGGGAGTGCCACGACAACACCGGGCTGCACCGGTCCAGCGGCCGGATCTATCGAGTGGTCTATGAGGGCGATGCCAAGGGCGACGTAAAACCCGAACACGGCGACTGGTTGACCTCCCGGGCGCGGTCGGATTTTGGGATCGAGCACATCAACGCACTGCTCGATTCCGAGGACGACGCCCGCCGCGCGATGGGCGTGCGTTTCTTGTGTGAAGATCTTGACGCGGAGTCAACAGCGATCGATCGTCTGATTCGCATTGCCCGAACCGACTCGTCGGGTCTGGTGCGAGTCGAAGTGGCCGCGGGCTTGCAACGTCTGCCGATCGATCGTCGAATCGAAGTCGCCGCGTCACTGTGCGCGCGAGGCGAGGATGCCGATGACCGTCAACAACCGTTGATGATCTGGTACGGCATTGAAGAAGCGGTGGTCGAGCACGCCGATGGTGCGGTGAGTTTGGCGATGCACACACGGATTCCCAAACTCCGCCACCTGATTGCACGTCGGCTCGGCGAATCACTCGACGAGCGACCTGCAGCAGTCGAACGCTTGCTTGCGTCGGTTCTGGCAACGCACCGGACCGGCATTCGTCCCGAAGTGCTGCAAGGATTGGGGCAGGGACTGCGGGGCCGAGCTCGCGCCGCGGCGCCCTCGAACTGGGATGCGGTTGTGGCCGCGGTGCAGCGTGACGGTTCGTCCCTTGAAAAACAATTGGTTCAAGAACTCTCGTTGGTTTTCGGCGACGGGCGTGCTCGTGAAGTCGTCGTCAAGCTGGCATTCGACACCGAGGCGGATCCGGCGAATCGACGGGCAGCCATCGACAGTCTGATGCGACAGCCGAGCGAAGATCTGCTGCCCAAGCTGTTCGCCGCGATCAATGACAAAGTCATCGCGGGCGAGGTCGTTCGCGCGTTGGCACACTACGAGGCGCCAGGGGTTTCGCTCCGTCTGATCAATCGCTGGCAACGGTCCGTCGTGGACCGCAACGCCGCGATCGATTCATTGATCGCCAGAAAGCAGCACGCATTCGATCTGCTCGACGCCATCGAAGCGGGTGAGATTCCGGCCGACGCGATTTCGCCTTACCAGGCACGCCAGATCGAGAACCATGGCGATGCAAAACTGAGCGAGCGGTTGCAACAGGTTTGGGGGAATGTTCGTGAGACCCCCGAAGCGAAGAAGCAGGAAATGGCGCAATGGAAAAAACGGATGACCGCCCAGCGCATCGCGGCGGCCGATCCGGTCGCGGGCAAAGCGATCTATCTGCAACAATGTGCTTCCTGTCATCAGCTTTACGGTGACGGCCAGCCGATCGGCCCCAACCTGACCGGCAGCGATCGGCACAACCTGGACTACTTGCTCGGCAACATCTTTGACCCCAGTTCGGTCGTGCCGGCGGCGTATCGGATGAGCGTTTTGCTGTTGGACGACGGACGCGTCTTGACCGGCGTGGTGACGGCCGAAAACGAAAACGTCATCACGCTGCAAACGCAGAAGCGGGTGGAACAAGTCGACAAGGGATTGATCGCCGAACGAAGACTGTCCCAATTATCATTGATGCCCGACGGGATTCTGACCTATCTGAGCGAAGCCGACGTCACGAATTTGTTCGCCTATCTGATGACCCAAGGCCCGATCGCGTCGGAGTAGTCGTCGACGCTGTCTCGTCATGGATCACCCCAACATCATCGGCCGCATTAACTCAGCACACCGGGGATGGGCGATCCGTCACGGATCAGGGTGATCGGGCGACCGACGCTGGCCTGGTACTCGGTTTTGGGATCGATGCCGATGTTTTGAAAAAAGGTGGCGGCCAAATCGTCGGGGGTGAATCCCTCACCGGCCGGGCCGGCGGCTTTGTCGTCCGTCGCGCCGACGACTTGCCCGGCCGACACTGACCCGCCGGCCATCAACGCGCACATCGCCCGAGACCAGTGATCGCGACCGGCGTTGGAGTTGACTTTCGGTGTGCGACCGAATTCGCCGGTGACAAGAATGGACGTGGATTCCAACAAACCGCGTGATTCCAGCCGATCCAACATGGCGGAAAGACTTTGGTCGAGCTGGGGCAGCAATTCGCGGCCGAGCGTGTTGAAGTTGTCCATGTGCGTGTCCCAGCCTTCCAACAACACCGTGACGAAACGCACTCCGGCTTCGATCAACCGCGCCGCCAACATGGTGCTCTGGCCGTATTCGTGGCGACCGAAACGGTCAATCTGCTGTTCCGGTTCACGGGTCAAATCGAACGCGTCACGCGAACGCGGAGAGCTGATGATCCGATACGCCTGCTGGGCGAAACGATCCAATCCTCTGACGGCGTCGTCCAGGTTTTCGAAGCCGTCAAACGCGGTGTCGATGTCCGCCCGCAATTGATGTCGCGATCGGAAATCATCGACCGTTAGACTGCCATCAAGCGTGATGCCGCGGACGCGAAACGGCTGGCCATAACGCGGTTTTTCGCCGGTCGACATCGGTCCGTATTGCGTGCCCAAGTATCCCGGGCCCTCGACAGGACGATCGATCGAAACGAATGACGGCAGGTCCGCCGCGGCAGGGAACTCGCGGCTGACGACCGACCCATACATCGGATAGCTGACAACGGGAGTCGGCAAATTGCCGGTCATCAGGTACCGCGTGCCCAGCCCGTGATCGGCCAAACTGTGCGTGATGCCCCGGATGATGGCCAATTTGTCGGTGCGCTGCGCCAACCGCGGCAGGTGCTCGCAGATCTGAATGCCGGGCACGCGGGTACTGATCGGTTTGAATTGACCACGGTATTCGACCGGCGCGTCGGGTTTCATGTCGAACGTATCCTGGTGCGACGGACCGCCGCCCAAGAACACCAGGATGGCGGACCGTCCCGAGTCGGCGTGGCCTGCGGCCGCGTTCGAACGCAGAAACTGGCTCAGCGAAAGACTGCCGCCGAGCGCGCCGACTTGCAACAATTGCCTTCGGTTCAGAGTCATCGATGTGCCTTTTGCGTTGTTGGTGAGATTGGAATCGTGATCGTTCAGGCCGCTTGGTGGGCGTGAATCAGTTTGCTATTTCGTCAAGATGAACTCTTTCGTGTTGATCAGTGACCACAGCAAGTCGCGCATCGCCTTGGTCGTTGAGTCGCCGGCTGCAAGATGCTGCTCGGCTCGAGCGACTTCTTTATCGGTGGGCGGCCGGCTGACCGTTCTCAACCATGCGGTTTCGATCAGTCGTGTTGGATCCAAGGCAACACCGGCATCTTCGCGAGCTTGGATTTCCTGCAGCCAGCCGCTCGATTCGAGCTGTTGATCCACCAGCGGGTCGTTCTGCAGATAGACCGCTTGCAACAGGGTCGGCTCGTTGACACGCTCGCAGTCGCAATTGACCGCACGATCCGGCTTGCCGAACACCTGCATCGCGTGCGTTCCGGCCAGTCGCATCGACAGGTGCCCGATGGCACGTCGCGTCAAATCGGTGCGGACTTCAATCAGTTTATCACTCGCCACAAACGCCTGTTTGATACTGTCATAGACCACTTCGGCGGGCAGGCGGCGCGGAATCGCACGGCTGAAATTGCGACGGTCATCGCGATTGGTCTCGTTCGGTTTCCAACTGCGTTGATACGTGTCGCTGGTGGCAATTTGATGATGCAACCATTTGAGGTCGTAGTCTTGTCGGACGAACTCGCGCGTCAGCCAATCCAATAACTCTGGATGGCTGGGCGGGTTGGCCGGGTTCAAATCATCGGGCGGATCGATGATGCCGACGTGAAAGTAGCTCGCCCAAACGCGGTTGACGATTGCTTGGGCAAACCACGGATTCGCCGGGTCGGTCATCCAATTCATGATCGGCTCACGCGGATCATCGTTCCCCTGCAAGGTGACCGAACCGCTGCGCAACAAGGACAATGACTCGGGCTCGGGGCGCGCGTCGATGTACAGTTCACGCCACGGAACGATGCGTCCCTTTTGGGCTTGGCGGAGGATGTCGCTGCGAATCGCGGTGCCCTCGTCGCCTCGCACCGTCAAGCCGACCTGCTTGGCCAATTCGCGGTACTGCGGCAGCGACGTCGGCTCGACACCGAATTCGACGTTTTCGAAGAAGCGGCTGAATTCGTTGAAGTCACCTTGCGTCCATGGCGCGAAGGGGTGCTTGTGGCACTGGGCACACTGCAAACGAAGGCCCAAGAAGTTTTGCGCAAACGCTTGCGCCGCATCTTCGGGCTTTTCCATGCTGCGACGTGTCCAGTAGTGCGGCATCGTTTCACGTTCGGCAAAGTCGGCCGGTGAATCATCACGGAAATACGCCGAGACTTGACGCGCGTAGTCCTGATACGACTGACCGGACTCACGGCCCTTGGCCAAAACGATCCGGCGCACCAATTCGTCGTAGGGTACGTTCTCACGCAATCGCTGGTACACCCACATGTACCACTGCACCGACGTTTCCTGGCCCAGTTCGGCCTGTTGATTCGGGTTGCAGCCGGTGAAATCGCACAGCTTGTTGGCCCACCAAGCCGCATAGGAGGGCCGTTCCAACAGCTCATCGAGTTTGCGTTCTCGTTTGTCGGTCGAGCGGTCGGCCAGAAACGACTCGACCTCCTGGGGCGTCGGCAACGTGCCGCAAACGTCGATGCTGACGCGGCGCAAGAATTCCGCATCGCTGCAAACGTCCGACGGGACGATGCCCAACTTGTCCAGTTTGGCGAGGACGAATCGATCCACACTGGGCGGCTGCGTTTCGGCATCGTTGACGCGTCTTGCCCGGTCCGGGGCATCGTTCAACGGACGCAGCACCGGCACCGCCGCCACCCCGTTGTCATAGAACACGACCACGTGCGAATCGCCGGGGCCGGTCGAGGTTAATCGACCATCGGAATCGACCGTGACGACAGAGTCATCGTTGGTGCGAAACCGACACAGCGGCGTCACGTCCTCGCGCAGGCCCTGTTCCCAGACGGCGACAACTCGCAGCGGTACCGGACTCAATGGCACCGATGCGGCGCCAGAATCAAAGACGACTTCCGCCGGCTGGACTTCCAGATGCGACAGCACACGCGGTTGCGTGATCGGCTTGGCACCGTCTTCGATCCAACGTCGTAACAGGTGATGCTCCCACGATCCCTCGGCGAATCGATCACCGCCGTCGTGGTCGACCTGCAGCAACGGTTTTTGCAAGACCAGGCTTTCGTCGGGCCGCCGTCGATCGACGCGTCGGTCGGATTGGCCGTCGCCGCCGGTGGAGGTCTGGTCGGTCAGCGAGCGGTAGTCCATCTGGAAGTCATAACCGAACAGGGACAACTGCAGCCCGCCACGTCCTTGGAAGGAACCGTGACAGGATCGTCCGTTGCACCCCAGCCGGCCCAGCAGCGGGACGACGTGTTGCTGGAAGTCCGGCGTCTCGTCCGTCTCGGCCGCCGCAAATCGTTCGCTGACCGACGGGACGGTTTCCGCCCGCAGCGCCGGCGGATGCGACAGCAGCACACAAGTCACGACGCCGATCATACCGGCCAAGACCGTTCGAATCATCGACTCACCGTTGATCTTAGGGGGAGGTTTCTCATCACGCGTCAGCCGTCGATCTTCTTGACCGATTCAGCGACAGCCAAGTTGTCGCTCAGCCGTTGCTGATGGGCGACACCGGAGCGGATCACGTCACCCACGCGGAGGTCTTGATAGAGTTCTTTGCGTTTCCAGAACCCGTCCAGCATCACCCGTCGTCCGACGATCGAATCGGCATCCGTTGCATCACTGCCGGGCAGCAACTCGTCGACACGGGTGACCTCCACGATCAATCCCATCATCTCTTGGTCCTTCTTGACGACCTTTGCAGTGACCACGGCTTTGATGCCACGAACCGCCTCGGGCAACTCGGGATAGTCACCGGGCGAAACCGGAGCCACCTTGCGAAGCACTTCCACGACTCGCATGAACGGACCGCCCTCGTGCAGCGCCCCGAACTCGATGGTCTCTCCGGCGCGGGACACCACCAAGACATCGAGCAGTTTGCCGGACACCCCGCCGGCTTGGACGTTTTGACCGACGATCGCCTTGGGGTTGTCAACCCGGTTCTTGTTCCAGATCCGTGGCACGGCATCGACGGTGATGGTGAAGGTGCCGCGCTCGACGTCCTTTTGGACCAGACGTCCGACCAGCATCCCACAGAAACCGTTTTGCCCTGACGCCAAGCCGTCCGCCGCGGCGGACTCTCGCTCCATCCGCTTCATGGGTTCCATGGCGGCTTTTTCCGAACCGGCATCCGCCTTGCGGACAAATTCGGCGACCGTCAGGTGCTCGCTCTGGCGGCCGATGTGCTGCATTCCCACTTCGATGCGGTCACCCGGTTTAAAGCTGTGATAAACCTCCTTGCGATTCCAGAAGCCGGCTAGCATCATCGTTCGGCCTTCAATGCTGCGGGGTTCCTTGGCCGTGTTCTTGTTCCAGGCCTCTTTGACGCTGCTGACCTTGATGATCATTTCGAACGCTTCGGGATCTTTCTTCACGATGTCCGCGATCACCGAGCCCTGGAAACCGCGAAAGGATTCGGGCAACTTCGGATAGTCTTCCGGTCGATAGGGGGCGACCTTGCGGAGCATTTCACCGGGGAACTTCAGCCCGTCACCGTCGTGCTTGCACTCAAACTCGATCGTTTCACCGATTCGAGTGACGACCAAGACGTCCAAAAACTTGCCGAACACGCCACCGACGGCGACCGACTTGCCGACGATGCTTTGAGGGTTTTCTGCTTGACTGTTGCGCCACACACGCGAGACCGCATCGACGTGGACGACGAAGGTACCGCGTTCGATGTCCTTGGCAGCCAGCCGACCGACGACCATGCCATTGAACTTGCGAATGCCCGGCGGCAAGGCGTCCGGCGTGGCTTTCAGTTCCGTCGTCGGCGGTGGTGATGCGGGGCGGGTCGCCGGTTCGTCGCCGGCAGCCGGGATGACCAAGGCGGTCGCCATGGCCAATGCTGCAACTTGCTTCTTCATAGGTTCGTTTCCTTCGTGGGGTATCGTTGGGGGAGGGGATGGTTCAGTCGCGCGGGCGATCGCGCGGGGCACGATCACCGTCGCCAAAATCGATCCGGAAAGCATGACCGCGAGCGCCGCCAATCGGCTCCAACGCGGCATACGACGCAAGTCGTTGTTGGTGTCCAGCAGCGTTTCGATGCGTTGGCCGAGCGTGGAGCGAAACGCCGCCATCCCGGCCGCAAGGTGCACCGGCCCGACCGGCCCGACCGGCCCGACCGGCCCAGACGCCCGGCTCATCTGGTCTCCCAGTCGGATCAGGCAATGCGCCAACCCGGTTCGGTGACCGAGCACCAGCGCGGCCTGCGCATCGGCGAGGAAGTCCATCTCTTTACGAAGCTCTCGCCCGGCCCACCAATTCAACGGCTGGAAGAAGAACACGCGGCTGATGATCTGCACGATCAGGTTCCACAAAGCGTCGCACTGAGCCACGTGCGCCAGTTCGTGAGCCAATAACGCGTCACGCTCCGACGCTGAGAGTTCACGACCGGTGCTCGGAGAGGCATCCCGACCGCCGACGGCTACCGAGTCGGGACAGATGTTTTGGGGGATCAAGATGAACGGCCGCAGGATCCCCGCGGCGACCGGTCCGGGAAGATCGGCCGTCCGCAATAGATCGACGCGGCAGCGAATCCCTAGGTTGCGTCGCAATCGGTTCAACGACCGACACAGATCGCCGGTCGAAATCGTCGAGGCCCGCTCGCGAAGTTGCAACAGCCGTGTCATTTGAACGCCAAGCCCCAACGCACCAACGACGATTCCGAGCAACCAAGTTGTCATGACCATTCCCCAGCCGGAGCGGGCGGTCGGTGGCTTCAACGGCGAGACGTTTGGTGAACCGCTGGCAGCAACCCGGGCCGACGTGAACGGCGTCGAAGCGAATCGCCCGTCGGCACCGCTGGCCGATGTTTCGTCGGCGGTTTGCGGGCGATTGTCATCTTTCGACACGAGCGGCGCCGGCACCGTTCGCTCTTGGGACGCCGTCGGATTGTCGCGACTGGTTTCTCCCGCCGCTTCGCTGACCGCGATATGCACTGGAAACTGGAGCCCGAAATGGGGAACGTCCATCACCGTGACTGCGAGCGTGGTGACGACCGGAACACAGAGCACCATCTTCCATGCCAGCACCCTCAATTCGCTATTGCGTCGGCGTCCGAGAAAATAGGTTGCTGCGGCGACGAAGCTGAACGCCAGCGTGGAGTGCAACAGATAGGTCAACAGAAAAACGCCGACGTTTCCTGTCAGGCTTGCGAGATCGCTCATGATCGACCTTCCTGCTTCTTAAGTTTCGCTTCATGCTGCTGCACGAGCGTTTTGATCCGCTGTAATTCTTTAGAGTCCACCTGATCGCTGTCGAGTAAGTGGTTGACCAGTTCCGATGGTTTACCGCCAAAGAGTCGCTCGACGAATTCGCCGACCATCGTTTGCCCCGCACGCTCTTGCGAAACCGCCGCGCGGTAGTAGTAAGTGCGGTCCTCGTCACGATGCGTTACCAAACCTTTCTTTTCCATCCGCGCCAGGACGGTGGCGACGGTCGAATACGCCAGCGGCGACTCGACATCCAACGCACCCTGCAATTCGGCGATCGTCATCTCGCCGCGTTCCCACAGCAATTTGATGACCGCCAACTGTCGCCCGCCAAGTTTCATCGCCTTCATCGTTGCAGACTCCGAATCCTCGAAAACACGCGCCGACGCCCGTGTCGGTTAAAACGGACCTCCGGCTCTTATCTACAGGGTGTAATACTACAGGTTGTAGAACAGGTGTCAAGCAGATCGGGCGAAGAACCGTTGAAATGGTATTGCTCGGCTACCGAAGGCAAACGCCCATTGCCGCGAATGAATTACCGATGAGGAGGCCCGGGCGCTGGCGCGAACCGGCTGATCTCAAACGATGATCAGCCGTTTGGCGCGAGCCTACGGGCCCCATCCGTAGAAACGACGCCTAGCGTCGTGGTATTGGGCTCGCGCCCTGCCGCTGACAGCACGGCCAGGCATCTACGCGATCGCGACGCAGCCCCTTGCGTCTGCGGGCGTGGTTTCAGCAGCGATCCGTCCGGATCGATTCAGTCTTCACCAGCGAGCAACTCCGCCATCGCCCAGCCCAGCGCATTGCCGACTTCCATGTAGGTTTCGGCGTTGTGGTTGTAGTGGTATCCCGCGCCGCTGGGTGAGACGGACTTGTCAGCGGCCGCCGGCTTTCCGTCGGGGTCGGGTAGTTGCACCGATTGCTGCGCCACCGCGACCTGCATCGCAACCGGCGCCGACAAAAGCATCAACAGAACAACGCATTTCCTGAATCTCGATTTTTGCAACATCGGAGCTTTCGTCATCTCTATGGTCAGTGGCAGCGTAGATCACGCTGTATCATAACAGGGCCTCTAGCGATCGTTTGTTCGTTCGTCGGACGGCTTCCCCGAAAGTGAAACACAAGATCGATTCATGAAAAACACCTGCCTTGCCATTGCGGCTGTGCTGGGGATGACGGTGCTGGAGATGGCAGCGACTTCCCCCGCCCTCGCCGAGCCTGAGCAACCGAACGTCTTATTCTTGATCGCCGATGACCTGAATACATCGCTGAGTGGTTTTGGGCACCCGCAGTGCAAAACGCCGAACCTGGATCGTTTGGCGGATCGCGGTGTGAAGTTTGAGAACATGCACTGCCAGTATCCGGTCTGCGGTGCGTCGCGAGCTTCGATCATGTCGGGACTGTATCCGTATTCGAATCTGACACTCGGCAATGCAGGCACCTTGCGCGGCAGCATGCCGAACGTGGTCACGCTGTCGCAAACCTTTCGCAAGCGAGGTTACTATGCCGGACGCGTCAGCAAGATCTATCACATGGGAATCCCCAATGAGATCATTGCCGGCACTGCCGAACGCGATGATCCATTTTCTTGGGACGAGGCGATCAATATCAAAGCACCCGAGCATCATGCGCCGGGTGAATCGACGAACTGGTCGCCCAAAGACAAGGGCTCGCAGAGTTTCACCGGGGTGGTGGCATCGACAGGGGATCACGACCACGCCGACGGCATGGCGGCCGACCGAGCCATCGAGATTCTCGATCGCGTCAAAGACAAACCGTTCTTTCTGGCCGTGGGTTTTGTCCGCCCGCACGTGCCACTGGTCGCCCCCGAGCAATACTTTGATCGCTACGACCGGTCAGCCATGGAAGCGCCGCGGGTTCCGGAGAAGGATCTTGATGATGTGCCGGGAATCATCCGCGGCTACAAAGCCAACAGCACCACGTATGGTGTCACACCGGAACTGCACAAGGGATTGTTGCAGGCTTACTACGCCAGTGTGTCCTACATGGATGCCCAAGTCGGACTCGTGTTAGATGCGCTTGAAAAACATGGCTTGCGGGACAACACCATCGTGGTGTTCACCAGCGACCACGGTTACCTGCTGGGGCATCATCACAAATTTCAAAAGCAGCACCTGTTCGAAGAAGCGACGCGGGTTCCGTTCATCATCAGTGTGCCGTGGCTGGAGGACCAACACGGTCGTGGAACGTCAAAGATCACGGAGCTGGTCGATCTGTATCCGACGCTGGCCGAGTTGGCCGGTGTTCCCGCCCCCGAAACGCTGCAGGGCACCAGTTTGAAACCGCTGCTCTTGGATGTCGAGTCGCCCGCATGGACGAAGGATCACGCATTCACGATCAGCCGCAGCGGCGGGGAGTCGCTGCGCACCGACGACTGGCGTTTCACTCAGTGGGGCTTCGGTGACGATGGGATGGAGCTTTACGATTTGAAAAACGATCCCGGCGAATTCACCAACCAGGCCCAGAACCCCGAGTACGCCGACGTGCTCCAGAGCATGCAAACGCGGCTATTGGCCAAACGCGACGCGGCCGGGTTTTCGACCAACCGTGCCGCGATCGTGGGCAAGGGCAAAAAGAAGAACAAGAAGTAGCCGTTATTGTTTTCGCACTTCGATGACGTACCGCATCAGGTCATTGAATTCCTTGCGGCTCTTCAGTTGCCGGACCAAGTTGGCCGGCATCAGGGAAACCTTGGATTCTTTGACGTCTTCAATGTCGTCTTGGGCGATCTTGATCGGCTCGGGTTCGGCGAGGTTTCTCAACACCATCTCGTCGTCGTTCTCGGAGATCCGCACGCCCGTGTGAACCTTGCCGTCGGCGGTCAGCACACTCACTTGTGCGTACGCCTTGTCGATCAACTTCGAAGGATCCAGGATCGCCTCGACGAGTTGCTCGGCGGTTAGCTTGGTCTTGAGGGTTGCCAGATCAGGACCCAAGCGGCCTGCCCCGCCCGGCGGGTCATGGCACGCAAAGCAGGCGGCGGCGGACTGGTAGAAGACCTTCTTGCCTCTTCGCAGATTCCCTTGCTCGATCGCGACCTTGACCAGTTCTGCGGTCGGCGTGCCGAGCAGTTCCTCTTCCAGGGCTGGATTGGAGAACTCCTCGACGTCGGCTGCCGGATCGTTCGTCATCAGGGCTTGCTCGAGCGGGTGTTCGGCGAGCAGGTCGTCGGGCGTCCAAAACGTCGAACGGCTGGTCGTCTGTTGACGGACTTGTTTGACGCTGGCGGGACGGACCGGCGAGGCTTGGTTGCCCCAGGTGTTGCGGACGAAAGTCAGCACTGCGGCCATTTCTTCGTCGTTGAGCAGCGAGCGGAACGCGGTCATCGGCGGGACGCCGCGCGACGGGTCATAGGTTTTTCCGTTGACCGTCAATTTGCCCCACAGGCCGTGCAAGGTCATCTTGATCAGACGCTCTTCGCTGCCGGTAACCCAGGGGCTGCCGATCAGTGACGGATAGATGTTCGCGCTTCCTTTTCCGTGGGTTTGGTGACATGTCGCACAGTGCGATTCGCGTTGGAAAACCTCCGCGCCCAGTTTGTACACCTTGCGATCGGCGCGACTGAGGTGCTTGGGGGGATCAAACTTGACGAACTCGACTTCGGCCGGTGCGGCAAATCCGCTCGCTCCGGTGGCGTCCACGTTCTCCCAAAAGTGTTTGACCGTGTTGGCCGCGACAACGGCGTGCTTGACGTCGGAGCTTAACAGCGCGTCGAGCAAGGCTTCATTGCGAACGCCGTGCTGTTGGTGCAACCACAGGGCTTCGAGCAGGTGATGGGCCTCGGTTTCGTCGTTCGGGTCAAAATCTTTGATCCATTGTTGCGCCGCGGCGATCACTTCGTCGGAATCACGGGCACTGAGTTCGACGCGGGTCCGGTGACGCACCCCGTTGACCGGGTGCTTGAGGTTTTCCAGCAGTGCGGCGATCGGTTGGCCGTCAATCTTGACCGGTTCTTGCAGCGGTCGACCCTTGACCGTCAGACGGAAGATACGTCCATGTTTGTGGTCGCGGTTGGGGTCGCGAATGTTGTGTTGCATGTGACCGATGATGGCGTTGTGCCAGTCGGAGACGTACAACGCGCCGTCTTCGCCGATGACCGCATCGGTCGGACGGAAGTTGCGGTCTTCGCTGTTGAGCAATTCAATCCCCGGCGTTCCCCAAACGTGTCCGAACGCGCGGTCTTTGCCGTTTCCTTCACGATCCAGCGAGTACTGTTTGACACCCAGGAAGCCGATCGTGTTGCAGATCAAGAAGTCGTCCTGCAACTCCTCGGGAAAGTGCTGGGAAGATAAAATCGCGTTTGCCGCGACCGGGCGGAATTCTTTCTCCAGCAGGGTGTGCATCTTGAATCCGTTGCCTTCGGGACGCACCTGATACGACTTGCCGCCGGTGCCGTCGTTGGCGTAGCAGTAACCCCAGTAGTCAAAGCTGGTGCCGTGCGGGTTGGGTGAATTGCCGGCGTGCGGGGTGATCACAAAGGTGCGTGGGTCAAAGCGATACATCCCCGAGGCGCCGATGTGCAGGTTTTGCTTCCAAGGCGTTTCGTGGTTGTGCACCAGGAAAATCCCACTTTGCCAATAGATGCCGCCGTCCGGGCCGTACACCAGGTTGTTCGCTGCATGGTGCGTGTCGGCGGTGCCAAGCCCTTGCAGAATGGGATAACGCACGTCCGCCACATCGTCCCCATCGGTATCCTTCAAGAACAGCAGGTCGGGGCCTGAGGTGACGATCACTCCGCCGCCCCAGAATTCGAAGCCGAGCGGATTGTGGACGTGGGCAAAGATCTTGCGGATGTCCGCGGTGCCGTCTTTGTCCGTGTCCTCAAAAATCATCAGGCTGTCGTTCATCTCCTTGCCGGGTTCCCACTTGGGATACGTGTTCCAGCTTGCCGCCCACAGACGACCTTTGGCGTCGACCTGCATCTGCACGGGGTTGGCCAAGTCGGGAAATTGAACTTCGGACGCAAACAGGTTTAATTCGTAGCCTTCGGGCACGTTGATCTTGGCCATCGATTCTTCGGGGCTCAAGTAATCGATGCTGCCTTCTTTGGCGGCGCTGGAACTTTTGCTGCCCCCGCCGACGTTGGAGATCACTTTCACCGGCGGCGGGACGTTGCTGTCGTCGACGACATATTCTTTGCCTTCGACGGCAGCCCAAATCGCTTTGTCACGATTGGCGGTCATCACGTCCAGCATCACTAATTCGTGTTTGAGAACGTCGGCATTGCTTTGACCATCGACGAAGGTCAGCGTGGATCGGCCGCCCCAGATGTCGTTGCCGTCGGTGGCGTGATAGCGATTGTGCCAATGCCAGTTCTTGTCCTCGACCGCGGCGTAGACATCGCCCAAGGTGTCGGCGGCCGGTGCGGCTTTGCCGAGCAATGCGGCGGAGATGATTTCGCTGAGTTTTTGGTATCCGTTGCCGTTCAGATGGATGCCGTTGATCGTGTACCGATCGGCACTGGACTGGAACAACTGCAGGGTCGGCGTGTACAGGTCGACGTAGGTCGCTCCCGTTTCCGCAGCGGCTTTGCGGGTCGCTTCGCTGTAGACGGCCAGGTTCGCGTTCAGCTCTTTCCCCTCGGGCAAGTGCCGATCACCCGTGAATTCGTAGGCGATGGGGCTGAACAGGACAAAGCGAATTTGCTTTCCCGCTTGCTTGCGCAGATCCGTGTAGCGCTGGACCAATTTCACCAGCTCGGCACGATAGGCATCCGCACCGCCCGGCCCCGCAAACGATTCGTTGTAGCCGTAGAATGTGAAAACGACGTCCGGTGCCACGTGTTGCAAGTATTCGGCATCATTGGTGAACCCCTGGTTGCGGGGTCTCTTGTTGACCATGTCGCCGGAAAAGCTCATGTTCCGAAAGCTGACGTTCATGCCCTTCAAATGGCTCTGCAGCACCGTTTCGACCCAGGGATCGTGCTGCATTCGGTCGGCCAGGCCGTTGCCGTAAACGGCAACCACGTCGTTGGGCTGAAATTCGAACGGTTCAGCAGCGTCGGCCGAGGGATGAAAAACCGCTGCGGACAAAACGCCGACGAGCAACAGTGGAATAAGAGTGTTCTTCGGCATTGCAACGAAGCTGCGGATGATGTTCATGAGGCTCTTGTTGATTGGGGGGCTGTTCTCGAAAGCGAACAATGCCCGTGCGGAAAGCGCGTGGTGGCGAACGATGGAGTCGGTGGAGAATTTCTGGGCGGAGATCCGGAGATTGTAATCGAGACGGCGAAGTGCAGAAGGGATCGTGCCGCGCGCGGTGGAGAATCGTGACGCGGAGGTGCTGTTTTGGCGATTCACCCTCCTAGCAGCGCGGTCGGTCGGGGTCTGTCCCCGGCCGGTTGTCCCCGGCCGGTTATTGCTATCAATGGGGGGCGGTGTCGACGGTCGGGGTCTGTCCCCGGTTGGATGGGGCCTGTCCCCGGTTGGATGGGGTCTGTCCCCGGTTGGATGGGGTCTGTCCCCGGTTGGATGGGGTCTGTCCCCGGTTGGATGGGGTCTGTCCCCGGTTGGATGGGGTCTGTCCCCGGTTGGATGGGGTCTGTCCCCGGTTGGATGGGGTCTGTCCCCGGTTGGATGGGGTCTGTCCCGGTTGGATGGGGTCTGTCCCCGGTTGGATGGGGTCTGTCCCCGGTTGGATGGGGTCTGTCCCCGGTTGGATGGGGTCTGTCCCCGGTCGGATGGGGTCTGTCCCCGGTCGGATGGGGTCTGTCCCCGGTCGGATGGGGTCTGTCCCTGGTTGGATGGGGTCTGTCCCTGGTTGGATGGGGTCTGTCCCTGGTTGGATGGGGTCTGTCCCTGGTTGGATGGGGTCTGTCCCTGGTTGGATGGGGTCTGTCCCTGGTTGGATGGGGTCTGTCCCTGGTTGGATGTTGCTATCAATGGGGGCGGTGTCGATGCGTTGGGGGACGCCGGGGTGTCCGTCTCGCTGGAAGGGGGGATTCCCCTCGACGCGGGCCCGAGTTCAACGCAGCGATTGATCTTGTCGCCAGCCCGCGGGGAATTCTAGATCTGGGCCATGATCAGACTCGCCCCAGTCCGGACCCGCCTCTTTGGGTGGGCCGCCTTAATGCTTCTTTCGTCGGTAGCCGGCTGCGCCGGTCCCGACGTTGCGGGCACCTTCCGGACCGAGTCTCCGCCGCCCTTCTCGGCCAGCGGAACGGCGGTGACGCCCGATCGCTGGTGGACGACGTTTGACGACCCCGGGCTGAACCATCAGATCGACGCCGCGCTGGGCGACAATTTTTCATTGGCGGCTGCGCTTAACAGGTTAGCTGCGGCGCGTGCGCTGACCCGTCGCGAAGCCTCGGACTTGTGGCCGGACATCGACGGCGTGGCCGAAATCGGCGGTGTTTTCGGTCCCGGCAGCGATCAAACCAGTTACACGCTGGGGCTCGATACGTCCTACCAGGTGGACCTGTGGGGGCAAATCGAATCGCGGGTCGAGGCCGAACGGCTTCGCGCGGCGGCGACCGCTGCGGACTACCACGCGATCGCACTGACGTTATCGGCCGAGATTGCCCGCACTTGGTTCTCGCTGATCGAAGCCCGCGCCCAATTGGCGTTGGTCGAAGAACAAATTGAAACCAACCGCAACGGCGTGATTGCCCAAGAGCTGAAGTTCGGTTCCGGGGAAGTCGGCGGCCCTGACGTGCTTCGACAGCGTCAATTGGTCGAATCGACCCTGGAGCAATCGGCGGTGGTCAAGTCCCGAATCGACGTGCTGGAACATCAATTGGCCGTGTTGCGCGGTCAGCTGCCCCAGCAAGCCAGCTTCTACACGGGCGCCGAACTGCCCGGGTTGCCGCCGCTGCCGGACACCGGCTTGCCATCGGAATTGCTGAAACGCCGCCCCGACGTGCGCCGCGATTATCTGGCGTTCATGGCCGCCGATCGCGATCTGGCATCGGCGATCAGCGCCCGCTACCCGCGACTGAATCTGAGCGCATCGGTGCTCAGCGTCGCCGATCACCCCGAAACGCTGCTCCGCGACTGGTTTGTCGGCATCGGCGGGCAACTGATCGCGCCGCTGTTTGACGGCGGACAGCGACGCGCCGAAATCGATCGCACCGCCGCCTTGGTTCGCCAGCGGTTCAACGAGTACGGCGAAACCATGCTGACCGCGTTCCGCGAAGTCGAGGACAATCTGGCGCTGGAACGCTACCAGCTGGAACGATTGAAACATCTCGAAGCGCAATCGGAGTATGCCAGACAGGCCTCCGATCAGCTACGTCGACGCTACCTGTTTAGGGAGGCCGACTACCTGGATGTGCTCAGCGCGACCACGGCCGAACAAAGATTGCAGCGCGAAACGTTGGCCGCCCGACTAGACTTACTGCTCATCCGCGTCGCGCTGTACCTGGCGTTGGCCGGAGATTTTGAAACCCGTCCGCAAGAGCCGTTAGAGTTCCAGGGGTTGGCTGTGCCTGAAGAAGTGTCCGTCGAGGAGGCGAACGGCGGCTCGGAGATCGAGTCGCTGCCGGAGCCGGCCTCTGAGTTGGAACAACTGCTCAGGTCCGTGGAGCCGTTTCCCGCCCGCGATGCAAATGAATGACGCCCAGCAACGACGCCCCGTTTGGCGTTGGCTCCGCTTGATCGCCAATGTGCTCGTCTGTTTCGCGATCCTCGGCGCGTCGGCGGCCGCCATCGTCGTGATCAATCGGACCGAACCGACGGCGCAAACGATCAATGCCACCCGCAAGTCGGCCGCGCTGGTCGAAACAATCACGGCGCGTCGCGGAACATACCGTCCCCGCTTGTCCGTGCTCGGCACCGTCCAGCCCGCCCAGGATATCGTGCTCAGCCCACGCGTCAGCGGACAGGTGATCGAGCTTTCACCCCGATTCGTTCCCGGCGGAATGGTTCGCGAAGGTGACTTGCTGTTGCGTATCGATCCGGCCGACTTCGAAAACGCTCTGTCGATCCGCAAGAGTGAATTGGAGCAAGCCCAAGCCTCCTTGGAGATCGAGCAGGGGCGGCAGAGTCTGGCCGAAAAAGAACTCGCCTTGTTGGAAGGGACGATCGGCGAAGCCAACCGTTCGCTGGTGCTGCGCGAGCCGCAAATCGCATCGATCCGAGCCGAGTTCAACGCGGCCAAGGCGGCGGTCGAGCGGGCCGAGTTGGACCTGGAGCGAACCCGCGTGAGCGCCCCCTTCGACGCCCAGATCCTAAGCCGTTCGGTCAACGTCGGTTCGCAGGTTTCACCCGGCGATGAGCTGGCCCGACTGGTCGGCATCGAAGAGTACTGGGTGATGGCCGCCGTCCCGGTACGCAGCTTGCCCTGGATCGAGTTTCCCAATCCCAATGATCAGGCAGCATCCGACGCGGCTGATGTCACCGCGTTGGGGTCGACCGTGCGGCTGCGAAACCCCGGTTCGTGGCCCGAAGGAACCGAGCGTCTGGGGCAGATCGCGCGGATGATCGGCACGCTGGATCAGCAGACGCGTTTGGCGCGAGTCCTGGTCACCGTGCCCGATCCGCTCGGTCAATCGTCCGACGCCCCGCCGCTGATTTTGGACACGTTGATCGAAACAGAAATCGAAGGCAAACCGATCGAAGACGTGGTGCGACTGGAACGAAAACTGGTCCGCGATAGCGACACGGTCTGGGTGATGAAAGATGGAATGTTAGAGATCCGACAAACCGACATCGTGTTTCGCGACGCCGACTACGCCTACATCCGCAGCGGTCTGGACGACGGCGACGAAGTGGTCGTGACGACGCTGGCGACCGTCGCAGACGGGGTCGGGCTGCGCAAGATCAACGACGCCTCGGATCCCGAGGAAATCATCGGTGGGGAGTCGGCCCCGTGAAGCAGCCTGCGGTGAATCCAAAAACGGCGACTCCGGACTTGGCGACTCCAGCGTCGCCCGCCCGCCCGTCGACAGCTGGGCCGATCGCTTGGATGGCACGCAATTCGATCGCGGCCAATCTGCTGATGATCATTCTGCTCGGTGGCGGAGTCTGGTCGGCCGCCGTGATCCAGAAGGAAGTCTTTCCACAATTCGAACTGGACATCGTCGAAGTCAGCGTCGACTATCCCGGTGCCGCGCCGGAAGAGGTCGAACAGGGAATCTTGCGACCGATCGAGGGCGCCGTTCGATCGGTCGAAGGCATCCGCGAAATCACCAGCGAAGCACGGGAAGGTCGGGGCGAAGTGCTGATCGAAATCGTCGCCGGCCAGCAACGGATGAAAGCGTTCCAGGACATCGAGCAAGCGGTCAGCCGGATTCGCACGTTTCCCGATCAGATCGAACAGCCCGAAGTCCGCTTGCAGTCCGAACAGCGCGAAGCGATGCAGGTGGCGATCTACGGTCCCATCGATGTGTGGTCCTTGCGCAAGTTGGCCGAACAGTTGCGGGACCAGTTGCAAGCTCACGACCAGATCACACAAGTCGAACTGCGACGGGTGCCGGCTTACGTCACGCACGTCGAGATCCCGCGTCAACGGCTGCGCGAGTACGGGCTGACGCTGCCCGACGTGGCGGACATCATCCGAACGTCCAGCCAGGATGTGGCGGCCGGTTCGGTGCAAACCAGTGGCGGAGAGATTTTGTTGCGGGTGAAGGCTCGCAAGCAGTGGGCCGATGAATTTGCGGCCATGGAAATCGTCTCCGGCCGTGACGGTCCGGCCGTCACCCTCGGTGACATCGCCACGATCCGTGACGGATTCGAAGAAGTCGGCTTTCATTCCCAGTTCAGCCAGACGCCGTCGGTGGAACTGGACATCTTTCGTACCGGTTCCCAGTCGCCGACCGACGTTGCCGATGCGGTCCATCAGACGATGCGAGACTTTGAAGGCGTGTTGCCACCGGGCGTGAAGTGGCGGATCGATCGCAACAACGCCGAAGAGTTTCGTCGCCGCTTGAATCTGGTGTTGAAAAACGCGGTGATGGCGGTCTGTATCGTGCTGTTGATTCTAGCGTTGTTTCTAGAGATGCGGCTCGCGTTTTGGGTGATGATGGGCATGGCCGTCTCGTTCATCGGCGGGATCTTGTTGCTGCCCCTGGCCGATGTCAGCATCAACATGATTTCCCTGTTCGGTTTCCTGGTCGTGTTGGGCATCGTCGTCGATGACGCGGTGGTGGTCGGCGAAAACGTCTACGAAAAACGACAGGAAAGCGACGACGACGAGCAAGCCGCGATCGACGGGACCCGCGAGGTCGCCGGTCCGGTCGTCTTCAGCATCCTGACCAACATCGTGGCCTTTGTCCCGCTGATGTTTATCCCCGGGGAGACCGGCAAGTTTTGGGGGCCGTTGCCGATCGTCGTGATCTTGGTGCTGTCCCTGTCACTGGTTGAATCGCTGTTTATTTTGCCCGCACACCTGGCGCATGCCCGTGCCGGTGGACGAAAAGGCCGTGGCTTGGGGGCCACGCTGCACCGCGGCCAACAGGCATTCGGTCGGGCGTTCAATCGCCTGGTCGAAGTGGTGTTCCGTCCCGTGCTGTTCGGGTGTTTGCGATTCCGTTACATCACCGCCTCGACCGCGCTGGGTCTGTTTCTGGTCGTCGGCGGCTACGCCACCAGTTCCCACATGGGCATGATCCTGATGCCCGAAGTCTCCGCCGATGAAATCGAAGCCGGTGTGCGAATGCCGGTCGGGACCACGCAAGCCCAAGCGGCCGAAATCGCCAAGGCCGTGACCGATGCCAGTCTGCGGATGTTCGAAGAGCACGACCTGTACAAAGTCGCCGAGGGCATCAAGACCAACGTCCGTGGAGAGAGCTTTATCGATGTGGAAATCGTGATGAAGCCGCCGGATCAACGCGACATGACCGCCGGTGAAGTGATCGAATTGTGGCGCGAATCGATCGGGGACTTGCCGGGCGTCAGCCAAGTGACCTTTGAAGCCGAACGAGGTCCCGGCGGGGCTCGTCGCGCGATCAGCATCGACCTCAGCCACAGCGACATCGGCGTGTTGGAAAAGGCATCGCAAGCCTTGGTCGAGCGATGTGAAAGCTTTGCCAACGTCCGCGATGTCAGCGACAGCTACAACAAGGGCAAGGTTCAATACGACTTTCGGCTCCGCCCCGAAGGCCGCGCGCTCGGGCTGACCGATGAAGAATTGGGCGAACAGCTTCGCGGCGCGTTCTTCGGTTCACTGGCGCTGCGGCTGTTGCGCGGCACCAATGAAATCGAAGTCCGCGTCAAGTTGCCCGAGGACCAGCGTGAAGACATTTACAACCTCGAAGACATGATCATTCGCACGCCGTCGGGGGCCGAAGTGCCGCTGCTGGACGTCGCGGAACTCGAGCAATCGCTGGCCTTTCGATCGATCGACCGCCGCGACGGAAGACGGGTGATCAACGTGTCAATGGATGTCGAACCCAAACGCGCGGTGACTCAAGTGATCGAAGCGCTGCGCACCGAAGCGTTGCCCCGGTTGCGCGCCGACTACCCCGGCATCACGTGGAGTTTCGAAGGCAGTGACGCGGAGATGCGTCAGGCGACCGCTTCGCTTTGGGGATCGTTCGGTCTTGCCCTGGCGGTGATCTATTCGTTGTTGGCCATCGCGTTTCGCGGTTACGTTCAACCCTTGATCGTGTTGGTCGCGATTCCTTTCGGGATCGTCGGTGCGGTGCTCGGCCACATCCTGCTCGGTTATGACTTGTCGCTGGTCAGTCTGATGGGCGTGATCGCCCTGTCCGGTGTGGTGATCAACGATTCGTTGATCATGATCGACTACGCCAACCGCCGACGCGTGGAAGGTCGCTCGGCGTTTGAAGCGATTTCTCAAGCCGGGCTGCGGCGATTTCGCCCGATCCTATTGACGACGCTGACCACCTTCGGCGGGTTGATGCCGCTGATTTTCGAAGACTCTTTGCAAGCCCAATACATCATCCCGATGGCGATCTCGCTCGGGTTCGGCATCTTGTTCGCCACCGCCATCATCCTGGTCCTGGTCCCCTGTCTGTACCTGATCCTTGAAGACATCCGACGACCTGCCGGCCGTTCACTGTGACCGAAATCGTTTGCGATAGGCCAACGGTGTCATGCCGGTGAAACGGCGAAATCGTTTGGTGAAGTGACTCTGATCAAAGAACCCGACTTCGACTCCAATGTTGGTGATTGATTCGGACGTCCGCGTCAATCGGTCTCGCGCCTCTTGGATGCGTCGTGACAGAATGTACTCCGTCGGTGACATTCGCAGCACGCTACGAAAGCGATGGTTGAATTGTGACGTGGACAAACCGGTCATCGCGGCTAACGCCTTCATCGAGAGGGGCGTTGCATAATGCTCATCGATGAACCGAATCGCGGGTGCCAATTCACTGAAGAACGAGGCCTCTTCGGCGGGGGTCGCGATCGGGTACATCGCGCCGGCGATCCCGATCACTTCTTGGTCGGCAGAGAACAGCGGCGTCTTGGTCGAAACATACCATTGCGGCGTACCGCGGACGTGTGGCACCAGCCAGACTTGATTCGGAATCGTGCGTTTTAATTGCATCACGCGTCGGTCTTCGGCGTGGTAGGCGTCGGCCAACGCCGGCGGTTGAAATTCGCTGTCGGTGCGTCCGTAAAGCTCTTCGACGTCGGTCAAGCCGAATACATCCGTCAGGGTGCGGGGATTCACCGCGATGTAGCGCTGTTGGCTGTCCTTGGCATAAAAGAGCACCAGCGGCAACGACTCGAACAGTTCGGTGACACTGCGGACACCCGGGTTTTGCCTCAGAAAGGCATCGCGGAATGCCTTGCCGGTGGTCGGGGGGGATGTCTTTGCCATCGGCAAATCGTACCAAAATCCATCCAAGCAGGTACAAGACCCGCCGTCAAAAACTGCGATAATGACAGGCTCCCCTACGCCCTCCCGCCATTTCCTTCCCCTCATCCTTGCGACATGGTTGCACTGAAAAATCTTACCATCGCTGCCTGCTTGGCCCTGGCCCTCGGGGGCGGCCCGGCCGCATGGTGTCAGACGCCGATCTCGTTCAATTCGCAGATCCGCCCGATCTTGTCGGAATACTGTTTCGCCTGCCACGGTCCGGACGAAGAAACCCGTGCCGCAGATCTGAGGCTGGATCAACGTGAGCCCGCGTTGGACTACGGTGCGATCGTCGAAGGGGAACCGGACGAAAGTCTGTTGATCGAGCGAATCGTGTCGGAGGATCCGGACATGCTGATGCCGCCACCGGAAACCGGCAAGACGCTGACGGCGGCACAAAAGGAGTTGCTCGCGGAGTGGATTCGTCAGGGCGGTGAATACCAAAAGCATTGGTCGTTCGAACCGCTGCCCGAGATGATTGCGATTCCAGAGTCGGCGGATGATTGGCCGCGGACCTCCGTCGACCCCTTCGTGGCTCAGAAGCATCGGGAAAAAAAGTTCCGGCCGAACCAAGAAGCAGACAAGGCGACGTGGCTGCGGCGAGTCACGTTCGATCTGACCGGGCTGCCACCGACGTTGTCTGAACTGGACGCGTTCCTGGCCGACTCGTCAGACGATGCGTACGAGAAAGTGGTGGGGCGTCTGTTGGCATCTCCGGCTTACGGCGAACGGATGGCGGTGATGTGGCTGGATGTTGCGCGGTATGCGGACACGTTCGGTTACCAAAACGATATTCCGATGGAAGTCTGGCCGTGGCGGCAGTGGGTGATCGAAGCATTCAACTCCAACATGCCGTACGACCAGTTCATCACCGAACAAATCGCCGGCGACCTGATCCCCAATGCAACGGTCTCACAGCGGTTGGCCACGACATTCAATCGACTGCACCGACAAACCAACGAAGGCGGTAGTGTCGCTGAAGAATTTCGTTTGACCGGCATCACCGACCGGACGACGACGGCGGGCACCGCATTCCTGGGGCTGACCATGGAATGTTGTCGCTGTCATGACCACAAGTTTGACCCGATCAAACAAAAGGAGTTCTATCAGCTTTCGGCGTACTTTTCCGACATCGACGAACTCGGCCTCTACTCGCACTTCACCTTCTCCGCACCCACACCGGCGATGTTGTTGTATGAAGGTGACCAACAACAGAAGCACGAAGCGGCAAAGCAAGCGATCGCGGAAGCCGAAGCATCGCTGGAGGCCGCGATCCAAACGGCACGCATTGAGTGGGAGTCGCGCCAGGACGAATGGATCGAAACGTTGCCCGATCCCCGTGAGTCCGTGTTCGCTTCACCGTTGGAAGGAACGGTCGACGGCGTCGTCGGCAAGGCGACCGTCTGTAACGGTGACGACGCGATCGAGTGCAAGGACGCTCCCCTGTTCGGGCGGACATCGGAATTCTCCTACAGCCTTTGGGTTCGCCCCGAATCGCAAGGGCCGCGAATGATGGTGCTGCACCAATCCCGAGCCGCCGAAGACGCCGCCTTCCGTGGGTTGGAACTGACCCTCGACGACGGTCACCCGCAATTCTCGATGATCCACTTTTGGCCCGGCAATGCGATGAGGGTCCGTTCGGTCGAACAGATTCCGACCGAACGATGGACACACCTTGCGGTGACGCACGACGGCAGCGGTCGTGCCGACGGGGTGCTGATTTTCGTCAACGGAAAATCCGTCGAGGTGGAAGTCATTCGCGACCAGCTGACACGCGACGTGCGGCAACGAACAGAATGGGGTGATCTGGATGTCGATCGAGTGTCGCTGGCGTTGGGCGCGCGTTTTCGTGATATCGGATTCCGCGGCGGATGCGTCGATGACCTGAAAGTCTTTGACGTCGAACTCTCGACGGCCGAGGTGCTTTCAATCTTCGCAGCCGTACAACCTGAAAACACTCCTCCCGCCGTCGACCCCGAGATCGCGTTGCAGCATCAATTGCTCACCGCTGACGAAACCGTCGCCCAGGCGCGGCGCCGACTGGCGAAAGCTCGCGAGATCGAAAACGAGCTTGTCACGGGGGTGCGAGAAATCATGACGATGCGTCACTACGAAAACGCGCCGCCGACGCACGTACTCGGTCGTGGCGAATATACGAACAAGACAGAACGAGTCTCCCCCGGCACCCCCGCGTTGGCCGGCGGCTTGCCCGAGGCCGACGGCGACCGCTTGTCGTTGGCCAAGTGGATGACCGATCCGCAGAACCCGCTGACGTCCCGGGTGATCGCCAACCGCATGTGGCATTTGTTCTTTGGGCGCGGCATCGTCGTCACGCTGGAAGATTTTGGTTCCCAAGGAACACCACCCACGCACCCCGAGTTGCTGGACCATCTCGCTCGGTCGCTGATGAACAACGATTGGGATCTGCATTGGCTGTGTCGCGAGATCGTGCTTTCGTCGACGTATCGCCAGTCTTCCAAAGTCGACGACCCTCAACTTTATCAGCGTGATCGCGACAACACCTGGTTGACTCGCGGCCCCAAGCATCGACTCTCCGCCGAACAGCTGCGTGACACCGTACTGGCGGCTAGCGGATTGCTGGTCAAAAAGATCGGCGGACCCAGCGTGATGCCGTACCAACCGGCAGGTCTTTGGCGAGAATCAGGCACCGGCAAGTCGTACAACCAATCGACGGGCGACGGGCTGTACCGACGCAGCTTGTACACGTTTTGGAAACGGACCGCACCGCCGCCGACGATGTTGACGCTCGATGCGACCAGCCGCGAAAGCTGCACGCCCCGACGCGAGCTGACGACGACGCCGCTGCAGGCACTGGTGTTTCTAAACGACCCCCAATACGTCGAAGCGTCACGTGTGCTGGCGGAATCCTTGGTGCAAACGCATCCCGATGACCACGATGCACGCTGGAACGAACTGTTCCGCAAAGTTCTCAGCCGTCCACCCAATGACGGTGAACGAGAGGTGATCAACCAGTTGTATCACGAACAACAGACGTATTTTTCGAAGAACGATTCTCTCGCCGACGAGTTTCTCAACGTCGGCGCTCAGCCGCTGCAGGATGCGGCCGAGCGAACGGATGTGGCGGCGACGACCATCGTGGTTCAAGCCCTGTTTGCCTACGACGAATCCATCATGCTCCGATAAATGAGCGGTAACGACATGGACTTTTCAACCACACGACGACACTGGCTGCAACAGTTTGGCATGGGGTTCGGAGGGATCGCCGCAGCGCACATGCTGCAACGCGATCTTGCCGCCGCCGCCCCAGCCGGCTCGCACGGTCCCGGCATCCCCAGCGGCGGAGTGGTCAACCCGACTCACCACGCACCGAAAGCCAAACGAGTGATTTATTTGTTCCAAGCCGGCGGACCCTCGCAGCTGGAAACCTGGGACTATAAACCGCTGCTCAATGAGAAACAGGGTGAACCGTTGCCGGACTCGGTTCGTCAAGGCCAACGCTTGACGGGCATGTCGGGTAATCAAGCGATTTTGCCGCTGGCCGGTTCGATGTACAAGTTCAATCGGCACGGCGAAAACGGCACCTGGGTCAGCGAGTTGATGCCGCACATGGCCAAGCAGGTCGATCAGATCGCGGTGATCAAATCGATGTACACCGAAGCGATCAATCACGATCCGGCGATCACGTTTTTGCAAACCGGCAACCAGCTCTCCGGCCGACCCAGCATCGGTTCCTGGTTGCACTATGGCCTGGGTAGCGAGAACGACAACCTGCCGACCTTTGTTGTGCTGGTGACCAAAGGCAAAGGCGGCCAGCCACTGTATTCGCGGTTGTGGGGCTCGGGGTTCCTGCCCGCACGTTATCAAGGCGTCCAGTTTCGCTCGGGCAAAGAGCCGGTGTTGTACCTGTCCAATCCGCCTGGTATTTCGGCGGGCAGCCGACGCAACATGCTCGATCGGCTCAACGATTTGCACCAACTGGAACAGGATCGATTGGGTGACCCCGCACTGGCGACGCGAATCGAACAATACGAGATGGCGTATCGAATGCAATCGAGCGTTCCGGATGTCGCCAACCTTGCCGACGAACCGCAAAGCGTCAAAGATCTCTATGGACCCGACGTTTCAAAACCAGGATCGTTTGCCGCCAATTGTCTGTTGGCCAGGCGGTTGGCCGAACGCGGCGTTCGCTTCATTCAGCTTTACCACCAGGGTTGGGATCACCACGGGAACATCCCCGGTGGCATGAAGACCCAATGCCGGGACACCGATCAACCGTCCGCCGCACTGCTGCAAGACCTGCAGCAGCGCGGATTGCTGGACGACACGTTGGTGATCTGGGGCGGCGAGTTCGGACGGACGAATTATTCTCAAGGAACGTTGACGGCCACCAATTACGGACGTGACCATCATCCGCGTTGCTTCACCATGTGGATGGCCGGCGGCGGCGTGAAGCCCGGCGTCAATCACGGCGAAACCTGTCCGTTCGGCTACAACGTGGTTGCCGATGGCGTTCATGTGCGAGACTTCCACGCGACGTTGTTACATTTGATGGGCATTGACCACCACCGCCTGTCTGTCAAATTCCAAGGCTTGGACGCCCGGCTGACCGGTGTCGAACCGGCACGGGTTGTCAACGAAATCCTGGCGTAGACTCAAGCGGAAGCCTCTCCCACGTTTGAAACATCATCGGTCCAACCAAATACCATGCACTTCATCGTCCCAACCCCAATCGTATTGATCGCGTTTGTCGCCTTCACCACAGCTTGGATGCCAATCGCAACGGTCAGCGGCCAATCGACCGATTCGATTCCGTCCCGACCGGCTGACCGGCCCAGGGATCTGCCGGACAGTCTGCCGGATAGTATGCCGGACAGTGCGAAGTGGATGGCTTCGCTTAGCAGCGACGCGTTGAACGTTTATCGCGACGGGCAAACGTTGTGGTTGCAGCCGACTGCGGAATCGATCGAAGCACGCAAACTCAACCTTCCGCGGCTTTGCGCCCCAATCCGTTCGTTGCGCTGGCACGGCGATGCCGAACGCGAGCTTAATTTTGTCCCTGAGCCGGACCATTGGCGGTTCTCCTGGAAAACCCCTGTCGATTCGGGTTCGATGATCCAAGTCGTGTTCGACGGCGATCCGCTGTTGCCCGGTGAAAGTTCGCCGGCGGAACCTGACGGCGACGGTTCGGTCATGCTGTTTGCGCATCAGGCTGCGACCTTCGGCGAAAAGCTGCGTTTTGAGCCACAGTGGTACAAGAACACCGTCGGCTATTGGACTGTTGCCAAGGACTATGCCACTTGGGATTTGAAACTGGACCAGCCGGGGCGTTATTCCGTGGCGGTGCTGCAAGGCTGTGGTCAAGGCCAGGGGGGCAGCGATGCCGTGATCACACTTCGCGACGAAGCGACCATCGTCGCCGAACTGCCGTTTCAAACGATCGACACGGGGCACTTTCAAAACTTTCGCTGGAACCACCTCGGCGATCTCACCGTCAGCGAGCCGGGAACGTATCAATTGCGAATCGATGCTACGAGAATCGCAAAAGGTGCCTTATTCGACGTCCGCGCGATCCACCTTGTCAAGCAAGCGAAGTAGCAACTACTCCTACCGGTGGTTGTTGACGAGTTCACGATGCAATCGATGGTTGATTAGTTGCAAACCTAGACACTGCCCTTCCGGCAAACTCGACCGAGCACTTTACGTCTGGTTCTCGCGGATGAGTTCGATGATCCGCTTGGGATGGGGAAGTCGGTGGGCGACAACTTCCAAGTCGTCTTGGCCGGAACTCGAGATGCCGATGCCGCCGACGTTCAACAGTCGCTGAAAGAAAGTTTGGTCGAGCTGAATGTTGCGGACGTCGTCGTGCTGGACTTCCGATGTCTCACGCGACACGATGCCTTTTTGATAGATCGTTCGATCGTTGGTTACAGTCAATGTGGTGAACCGGCTCAACAGCATCCAATAGCCGACAACGAATGCAATCACTAACAGCACGATTGCACAGAGCCACGTCAATAGGGAAGCGGGACCAAGCACCATCGTTTCATCGGTATAGCCCGCTAACGATATCCCTGCGACCGACATGATCATCAGCACAACAGCGGCAATACCGACAACGGCGACCACGAGAGTAGCGATCGGTCGAGAGCGGAATACGACCGGGTGGACTTCTGCCAGCGTACGTTCATCAGGTCTGGACGCCATTTGTTTCGCATTGCGGCGAATCGTTCTTTCGTCCACTTCGTGAACGGATGACACGACGGCGGTCGGCATTTCAATCTCGAATGGCTTCTCACAACTCGGACAAACGACCGGGCCATCGAGGTGCTCCATCGTCGTCTCGACATCGTGCTTGCAGAACGGACACTTTGTGGTGAGGACTTGCATGGGAGGCGATTTCGGCGTTTGGGAAGCGGATTCGGTGCGTCCCTCAAGCCGGGTGCACATCATGTGCCATTTGAAACCTCGTTCGTCTCAGCCTCATCTTGTGGCTCGAGGATAGACAAACCTCTGCGAGGAACGAGTCTAGCGGACGAATTCATCAGTCCGACCGCGTTCTCTACCATTCGTTGGTTTCGAATCTGCCATCTTGGATCAAACGACTGACGTGAAACCGATCAGCGTTGATCGCAGCCGAGGTCATGCCGATCTGAACTCAACGGTGTACCAAAGCGATCTGGCACGACCGCGGTACGGCGTAAGCCATTTGATACCTTGTCGTCGTAAGGCATGCCCCGGACCACGGCCCGTCGGTTCGGCATTGGCAGCAGTGGAAGTGAAATTTATACCGGTTCCGACGCGAACCTATTCGTTCTGTTTGGCCGCTTCGATCAGGGCATCAATTTCCAGCACCTGTTCGTGGGGGATGCGATTGCGCTGATACTTGTTCCAGAGCAATTCACGCAGGGTTTCGAGATCTTCCAACTCGATGACCGGAAATTGAGTCCATTCGGTGTCCGACTTCAGTCGCGATTGGAGTTTCCATTTGCCGCCGTGGCGGGTGGCGGTGACCAGACGCGTGGCGCCTTCGTTGGTTTTCTCACGCCATTCGTGTTTCTTCATGATCCGCAACCGCCGTTGTACGCGCAACTCTCTGATTCTTCCCGATTCGATTCGTCATCGGCAATGCATTCGCCCTGCCGTTGCGACATCCTTTTTCAAGGTATGACTTCAGTATCTGCACCGCCACCAGTGCTGTCCACCAGTCGAGTCAACCGTTGCGGACGAAATCATGCCACTGCACGCTGTCGGGCAATGTCGAGGACGCTGCAAACTCCAGGTGCAAGATCCGTCGATGACGTGTCGTGCCCGGCTTGGACGGACCACTGCAATGGCTGATCAGCGGGCGCATTGCCAGTACATCACCGGCGGCGGCATGAATGTCAACCGCCCCGTCCAGGCATTCTCCTTCGCTGTTGCTGGATCGATGCGATCCCCGGATGACGCGCAGCGGGCCGTTTTCGTCGGTGACGTCGTCCAAGTGAATCCGCAGCGTGAGCATCTGCTTCAAGACTTCGTCGCATGCGATCAGGTGTGGCACCCCGGCTTTCGTGGTGGGGCGTGAAAACGATGCGGACGTGATCGAGTTGTCTTTCACCGCGACCGAAGTGTCCTTGTGCCATGCCAATGCCCAAGTGCGATCCGGTGGCTTGTCAAAGAACAGGGCACGCACCAAACCGAATCCCGTGCCGAGTCGCTCACGCAGGAATGGCAACAGTGGATCACGCTGCCAAACGGTTGTCACCTCCGCAATCGACTCGATCAGATTTCGCGCCGCATACACATGGCCGCGACTCGACCGCGCCCGCACCCCCTGGCTGTCATCGTCAAAGGCGCGGCTGCACGCCACGAGCAAGCTCGCGATCGATTCCGCGGGCACGGCTTGCTCGAGCAGACAAAACCCGTCGCGGTCCAGTTGCCAGTCGTTCATGTCGGCAGCAGCGATTCTACTTTCCTCGCTTCATCGCCTTTTGCAGCCCTTCGGCTTCGCCGTACAGCGGTGAGTCGCTGCCCCGGCTGCCGGGGACCATCGGCGCGTCCTGGGCGGGCACCCACTGGCGATGCTCAGCGATGATCGCGGCAAGCTTCGGATCGCCGGCGAGATTGTTGTGTTCGTCCTTGTCGCGACGATGGTCGTACAGTTCTTCTGAACCGTCGCGATAACGGATGTAGTGATAGTCCCGCGAATGGATCGAGTGATTCCCCGGTCCAAACGTGCAAATCGCGGGATGACTCCACGGCGATGCGGCATCGTTCAACAATCCGTTCAGGCTGTGCCCGTCCAGTCCGTCCGGGATGGGCAGTCGGCACATTTCCGCCAACGTGGGATAGATGTCGATCAAACCCACCGGCGCGTCGCAAACCGCTCCGCCGGTGACCCCCGGTCCGGCGACGATCAGCGGAACCCGCGTGGTTCGCTGCCACAGACTACGCTTGGCCCACTTGTTCTTTTCGCCGAGGTGGAAACCGTGATCGCTAAACAGAACGACGATCGTATCGTCACCAAGCCCGGCCGCGTCGACCGCATCGGTCACCATTCCCACCAGATGATCGACAAATGAGATGGAAGCCAAGTAGGCCTGCACGGCATGTTTGTCTTCGCCGTTGTCTTTCATCCACTCGTATCTCGGAGCGGTCGGATTCAGACTCAACTGAACCGCGATCGGCGGCACGTCGTCAAGGTCTCCGTCCTGCGCCGGCGGCATCACCAGCGTCTGCAGCGGATACATGTCAAACCATTTTTTCGTGGCGTAGATTGGCACGTGGGGCAGATGAAAGCCGATCGCCAGGAAGAACGGTTCATCGCGTTTGGCCAACTCCGGAATCCGCTTGGCGGCCCACGCCGCGGTGTGATAATCCCGTTGGTCTTCGTCGGCAATGTCGATCTGGCCCCAATCCCAAGCGGGATGCGAACCCGGCACCCGGTACCGCAGCTTTTCGTTTTGTCCGGGCGGACGCCGGTATCCGCTCGATCGCTGAACATGATCGAACGATGCCGCGTCTGAAGGACCATGAAACACCTTGCCCATCGACTCGGCGCGATAGCCGCCGGCGCGAAAATGTTGGAACATCGTCACGGCATCGCGGGTCACGTCGACGTCGCGAAAACCGGGAGCCAAAAAGTAGTGGCCTGTCGTTGACGGTAGCTTGCCCAGCAACATGCTGATCCGAGACGGATTGCAAATCGGTGCCTGGCAGTGCGCGTTGGTGAAATTCACACCCCGAGACGCCAGTTTGTCGATCTGCGGCGTTTGCACTTGGGGATGCCCGTCCAAACATCCCACCCAGTCGTTGAGATCGTCGATGGCAACGAGAACGACATTGGGGTGTTCGGCGGCGACCGCGCCGGTGAAAGACATCGCCAGCGAAATGGCCAACAGGATGGATCGGATCAGGGGCATCAGAAAGACCGTTTGCGGCGTCAAATGTGAATCAGGGCGTCTGGCATCATACCATTTTCGCGATCAGAACGCGTCGTTTGCGGAGTGAGAGACGTTGGTCAAAAAATGGGTTGGTCGAAAAATGGGGGCGGTCGAAAAATGGGGGCGGTCGAAAAATGGGGGCGCGGCAGGCGGCGGGGTCTCGAGTCGGGCCCGAGTGACTGCCTTCATGTTTTGACCGACCCATTTTTTGACCTTCTTCCCTCGACCCAATCGATCCCCCTACCTGACGCGAAGGGCCTCCACCGGGATCACCGCCAGCTCGGCGCTGTTGAGATTCCCGCGGCGGCCGCCGTTGTTGGAATACCCGACGTACAATTTGCCGTCGTGCTCGATCGCGCAGGGATAAGACAGACTCAGTTGTTCGGCGGATTCTCCCGGCTGATCGCGATGCACGGAGCGGCGGATGACAAACACTCGGCTGAATGTGTTTTCGTTCGGGCGAGAAACGGCGATCGTCAGCGGTGTTCGCTTTCCCCCGTTGTCCTCGGCCGTGGTGCAGACGAGGTACCGCTGGCCGGTACTCAACACCCCGGCGGCAGGCTTGGAGGTCGCCATGGGGAGATTGCTGGGACGGGATGCCGACCAGGTGCGGCCGTAGTCCTCGCTGGTCGCGGCCAACGCCACCGCCGCGCCGCCGTATCGAGCGAGATTAAAAACATTCTTGCCGTCGACAAACAGCGATGATTCTCCCCACATGCGATTGACCGAGTTTTCGACGGGAATCGGCACAAGGTCCCAGCGGGTGAAGTCGTCGCCGTGACTGATCGCAACCGCGGCCGGGAACGCTTTGTCGCCCGAGTAGCGTTTTCCGAGGAATCCGGGCATGATCCAATTGCCATCGTCCATCGGCACGGGTTGATTCATCGGCCAGAAACCGCGTTGCAGAACGATCCCCAGGGGTTCCCAATCGCCGGTCGCTTCATCCAAGCGATAGGCACGCGTGTGAATGCGATCCATGCGTCCGTAATAGGCGCCGTGAAACGCCCACAAGGTTTCGTTGTGAGAAAGGAAGACGCCGTGGCTGACGGCCAGATTCTCTTCTTCACCGGCGTCGATCACCTGCAGCGGTCCCCAGGTCTTCCCGCCATCGTCACTGACACGATACTGGGCTTCTTCGGTGACCGTGTTTTCGGCACCCCGGTTGTGCCCAAACGACGCGAACAGCCGTCCCTTGTGCCAAGCGAGTGAGACGCCGTGTAGAAACGTATAGCCGTCTCGCGGTTTGTCCCACTTTTTGATCACGTGAAATTCAACGTCGGTCAATTGCGGCAACGCGTCGGCCTCAGGAAGCGGTGCTGCGGGGTCCCATAACGGATAGGGCGGTGCCGGTTTGGCAATCGGATGTGTCGCCGTCACCGGTCGATACTGCGCTGCGATCTCATTGGGCGTCAGCGCCCGCGAAACAAACTGGGCTTCATCCAATGCCCCCAGCAACGTCTGCCGAATCTGCCCGTCGTCATTCACGCCACCGAACGTCAGCGGTGCCCCCGTCGAACGGATCGGATGGTCTAGCTTGACGGTTCCGTTGATCGCTCCATCAACGAACAACTCGGCGCGATCCCGTTTCATCACCAAGCCAACCTGGTGCCAACGGCCAGGTTGTGCCTGCGGTCCCTCGACGGTCAGCCAGCGACCCTGCCAGAGATAAAGTCGAAAACGCCCGTCGCGGTCGACCATCAGCGACCACTCGCGTTCGTCCATCGAATATCGATTCTTGGCGGCAATCATCTGTTGATCGCGATCCAATGAGTAGGGGTTGACCCAGATCATGAATGTGAATTCGTCAGGCTCGAAAGTACTTTCGACGCCTTTCACTTCGAGGGTCGACTGGCCGTCCAACACGACGCAGGTTCTGTCGACTCCATCTCCCGCACGAGCGTTACCGTGGAGTTCGATGTCGGACGAATCGACCGCATCGAGTGACCAGCGAACGGAATCCTCGGCTGGTGCTGCCAACGACACACCGCCAAACAACAACAGAATCGACACGCGGGCAATGGTATTCATGAATCCTCTCTTCTACTTCTGACCGACCGGTCTTGGCGGCGATTCCAGTGCTTCGAGCTGCGGGACGACATCTCCCGACGATCGTCTGCCGGGACATTCATCGCGAGCGATCTGGCTGGGGACGTCATGACCGGTGCGGGAGATTATGGGGCACGACGTTGAGGAAGGGGGGGAAGGGCATTTGGGCGGGCATTTTAGTCCAGCGACTCGGCGAAATGTAGCCACGCGGAAATCCTAAACCGCTTGGACGTTCACAACACACGAAGGGATTCGGCTTGACGAAGAAATCGAGGCTCCCCAATCAACGCGATCCGATCTTCGCTGTGCCTGTCAAGCCTGGCTGGCCGGTCAACCACCAATCACGATCAGCAAAAAGAGGGGCGGCTGTAAACGTGCAGGAGCTGCAAACGGAGTCCGGACGCGGCCAAATCCCCCGGTCTGCCAAAATGGCTCCTGACCCTTTTTTGACGGCACGGTATTTGCCCAGGTAAATAGGGCTAAGATCTTCAGATGGCAGCTTGTGCGCTGTAAGTCGTCAGGTCCCGACCACCGAGTCACTATGAAAGCGTTTTTGATCACCTGGGCGGCTCACGTTCGTGACAGCTATTGGTTCGTCCCCTCCTTGATGGCGGTCGGTGCGATCATGCTGTCGTTTGTGACGACCGGGATCGACAGCCACTTCGGCGCCGGCTGGCTTGAGGAAGTCAGTTGGCTCTACGCGAACAAGCCCGCCGGCGCGCGTGCCGTGCTCTCCAGTGTCGCCGGATCGATGATTACCGTTGCCGGTGTCACGTTCTCCATGACGATTCTCTCGATCTCCTACACCACCTCTCAAGTCGGTCCGCGGCTTCTGAAGAACTTCATGCGGGATACCGGCAACCAGTTCACCCTGGGCGTCTTTATTTCGACGTTCCTCTATTGCCTGATGGTCCTGAGGACGGTTCGCAACGGGGAGAGCGGTAGCGGCCCCGACGCAGTGACTTCCGCGTTTGTCCCGCACATCGCGATCATCGTCGGTATCCTGATGGCGATCGCCAGTGTAGGAGTGCTGATCTACTTCATTCACCATATCCCTGAAAGCATTCACGTTCCCAACATCGTGGCGGGCATCGGGCGCGACCTCAATCGGCAAATTGAGCACCAATTTCCCTCCCGTGCGGGGCAGCCACACGAAAAGAAATCCCAGCGGCAAGTCGAATCAGATTTACCCGAATCGTTCTACAAGACGGCAACGGCCATCAAAGCAAGGTGCCCCGGATACGTGGAGTTTGTCGATCTGGATGGCCTGATGCAGATTGCCGTGCAAAACGATTTGGTCATTCGGATGCGGTTTCGCGCAGGTGATTATGTTACCCCCGGGAATGTGCTGATGTTGGCATCCCCCGAATCCAATGTTACCGATGAGATCGTTGAACAACTGCTTGCGACGTTCGTTTCAGGCTCACAGCGAACGGCGAAGCAGAACCTGCGATTTGTCTTCGACCAACTCATCGAGGTGGCGATGCGGGCACTGTCTCCCGGCGTGAACGATCCGTTTACCGCAATCAACTGCATGGATTGGATTCAATCGGCACTGGAGAATCTTGCCGAGCGAGAGATGCCAGACGCCTACCGATACGATGACAACCAGACGCTTCGCATGGTTGCCGAACCGGAACAATTCGAGGATTTCGCGTCGCTGGTATTCGATCAGCTCCGGCCGTACGTCTCGGCCGACCGCAATGCGTCGATCCACATGATGGAAATGATTGCCAAGGTTGCGGTTTCGGCATCCAGCGAATCACACCGTCGGTTGTTGGTGAAACATGCCGCTGCTCTGCGACGCGCGAGCAAGAGGACGCTCCATGACGAACGCGGGTTGGAGTTGCTAAACGAGCGCTATCGATCAATCATCAGGCTGCTCCGCGACCCAGTGTATCGTCGACAAGTGCTCGACACGGGAAACTGGATCGGCGGAAGAGCCTGATCGAGAAAAAAGCGGTGGAGCGTGAAAGGTAGAATAGGCAATGTGCGTGCGTCTTGATCCGGCGAGGGCGATCGTCAACGATTAGGTCCGCTTCTTGCGACAACGCCGACGATCCGTCTATCCTGAGGCGACGCGGACAGATCGACCACAAGATCGCGCGAATCAACCTACGAAGAGGTGCACCATGGCCCGACCGCTTTGCTCATTATTGTTCTTGTTATCGACAGGTCTGCTGCTGGCCGATGACTGGAGTGCCGACGACGATACGTTTGATCCCACTCTGCAATCAGTTGTGATTGGCGACAGATCCTGGATTGGCGATCCTTCTCCGTTTGTTCATGTCGAGTCCTCACGTACCGGTTACACCTACGTCAATGCCACGAATTATTCGGGACTGGATCCGGCGGTGCAGCTCTCGCTGATGGTGCCATTGAAAGCGGGGGAATCGCAGCCTCCCGGCGGCGGAATGTTGATGCTCAACGGAGATCAAACCCGAGCTTTCATCAAAGCGATCACCGATGCGATTGAATTGAAACCTGGAGAGACAAAGGAGGGAGTGCAGATCAAGACCGCGCTCGAAGGCGCTCAGTGGTCTTTGGCAGCGGCGAACGACAACGATACCCGAGTCGTACATCTGGAAAACAAACTCAAGGAAAAGTCACATCGCTACCGTTTCTCCGTCAATGCTTCGAAAAAACTGATCGGTGCGATCAAGCATTCTCTCAAGAAGCTGGAAGCGACGGCTGAAGAATAAGCCGCATTGGGGTGTACAGCTACACGTGGCGTACGCTTCCAGCTTGCGTCGGTGCCAGGCTACGCCTGACACCCCAATGGCATGCACGGCTACACGTGGCGTACGCTTCCAGCTTGCGTCGGTGTCAGGCTACGCCTGACACCGCAAGGGCATGCACAGCATGCCCTACGCAGCGCGGAACACGGACTAAGATACAAATTCCAATGCCCGCCGACCGGGCGAGATTCAAGACTGCACGACCGATCAAGGGAACGAAGGGAGCGATCCATGCCGCTGAAAATCATTTGTCTGTTGACAATCTGTTGGGCGTGTTTCGCACCGGCGGTGACGTTTGCCGAAGATCGTCCGCCCAATTTCGTGGTCATCTTCACCGACGACCAGGGCTACGCCGACGTGGGGTGCTTCGGATCGACGGACATCCGCACGCCGCGGTTGGATGCGATGGCCGCCGAAGGTGTGAAGTTCACCAGTTTCTATGCGCAACCGATTTGCGGTCCGTCGCGGGCGGCGTTGATGACCGGATGCTATCCGATGCGTGTCGCCGAGCGCGGCAACACAAAGCAGGTCCACCCAATTCTTCACAGCGATGAAATCACCGTCGCGGAGATCCTCAAGACGAAAGGCTACGCCACCGCCTGCTTCGGCAAATGGGATCTGGCCAAGCACGCCCAGCAGGGGTTCTACATGGACCTATTCCCCACCCGCCAAGGCTTCGATTATTTCTTTGGCACGCCGACGAGCAACGACAGGATCGTCAACCTGTATCGCAATGAAGAACTGATCGAACCGAAAACAGAGATGGCGACGCTGACCCGGCGGTATACCGACGAGGCGATCGCGTTCATGCGAAAACACCAGGAGCAACCGTTTTTTGCCTACATCCCCCATACGATGCCGCACACCCGCCTGGACGCGTCACCGAAATTCAAAGGCAACAGCCCACGAGGTCTATACGGCGACGTGATCGAGGAGATCGATTTCAACGTCGGCCGACTGCTCGACGCCGTCACGGAGATGGGGCTCAAAGACAACACTTACGTCATCTTTACCAGCGACAACGGGCCCTGGCTGGTCAAGAACAAAAACCATGCCGATGGACACCTTCCCGGCGACCATGGCGGATCGGCAGGTCGATTGCGAAGCGGCAAAGTGTCGACCTTTGAAGGCGGTGTGCGGGTGCCTTGCATCGTTTGGGGGAATCGTCACGTGCCGGCGGGACAAACCTGTGATTCGATTGCCAGCACGCTGGATGTCCTGCCCACGTTCGCGGCCTTGGCCGGTGCCGACCTGCCGTCTGATCGCGTCATCGACGGCGCAGACATTCGGCATCTATTGCACGGCGAGTTTGACAAAGCGGATCCAGACAAAGCGTATTTCTATTATCTGCGCGTGCATTTACAGGCCGTCCGTCAAGGCAACTGGAAACTGCATCTGCCGCGTGAGGACGAGCCCGTCGGCGCGGTGGAGTTCCGCCGGAATGTGCACATCGCCCCGGCCGATCGCATCGGTTTTGACAGCCCGTTCTTGGTCGACCTGGAGCGTGATCCCGGTGAAACGACAAACGTGGCGGGCGACCATTCCGCGGTCGTGCAGGCTTTACTGAAGCTTGCCGACGAAATGCGATCGGACCTGGGCGACTACAACCACGTCGGCAAAAACATGCGATTCTTCGATTTGGAAGGACCGAGACCGACGACTCCGCCGTTGCCCGTTCGGCCCAAACGCGGCACGAAGTAGCGCGGCACGAAGTAGAACGAGCGAGCCGTCCGGTGTTGGCTGGAACGACAGGCCGCTCGGCCGCGTACAAGAAGCATCGCGCGGTGGCCCGTAGGCTCGCGCCAAACGGCTAATCATCGTTTGAGATCAGCCGTTTCGCTCCAGCGTCCGGGCCTCGCTAAAGTTTCCGGTCGTGGACGAGGCAACGAGTCCTCTGCAGTCGGCAGATTGGCAAGGACTTGTCGTCTCGTCCACTACGGACTTGTCGGGGGACTCGTCGCCTCGTCCACTACGGCCTTGTCGGGGGACTCGTCGCCTCGTCCACTACGGACTACCCGAAACGCAAGGTGACACGGAGCGCTAGCGGGCTCGTGCCACGCGTTCGCAGCAGAACTTGTACTTTTTCCCGCTGTTGCAGGGGCAGGGATCGTAGCGGCCTGGTTTTGGGGTCTGGTCCTTGGGCGGCAGTGCTTCCAAACCGAATTCGAGATCGGATTCCGAACCGACTTCTATAGTGGATTCCCACTCTGACCGTCTCGGCGCTTTTCTTTGAAACACTTGCCCGAACATTTCATCGTGACGCCTGATCATCGGCATCAGTATCTCCTCCTGAAACTCTTCCCGTTCGGCTTCGTCCAGCCCCATGGATTCGGTGAGCGAATCGATGGCTGCCTGTCGTTTGTCCTCGGGAAGCTTCCCGATGTTCCAACAGGCCATGGCGACGTTCAGGGCCATTTGCATCTGCTCGAGTGACCCGTCGGTCTGGTCAAGCAGTGGCTGTGCATACGCGGACATCGCATCGGCGATCGCTCCCATCGTCGGTCCTCCTTGGGGGGTGATGACCTTGCGATCGGTGTCGAATGACCGATCACCAAGGTCTTTCCCACTGTTCTAACTCTGGTCCTGTCTTTTTACAACAGAACTTTATTCGCCGAGTCCGTCTTCGCGGCGTTAGCCGTCGACCGGCTCTTTGTACTCCAGCAGAAACTTCTGCCGCTGTTCAAAGAATCGGCGTAGCGACGGCCCGCTTCCTTTTTCGTCGGGCGTTTCCAAGGAAGTCGCTTGCTCAAACGCCTCCAACGTGTCCAGCTTTCGCGTGTCAACGGCGACTTCCTCTTCGATCAGCTTGGCGTGCCGCGCGATCACGGGTTCGACTTCATTCCACGCCAAAGATTGCTCGGCGATTTCTCGCACGTACTGCAGATACTTGCTCCGCAGGCTCGGCACGGACAACAGCCGACTTCGCAGCGGCATCCGTGGGTTGTCGATCGCCACCAGCGGATCGAGATCGACACCGCCATGCCCTGGTCCGCCGCCACGGCCGCCCGGTCCGCCACGGCCGCCAGCTTCTGGGCCGCCGAACCCGCCACGGCCGCGTCGACGTTCTCCGGCCACATCATCGCTCGGTGGGCCATCGCCCGGTCTGCCCGGGCCGAATCCGCCGCCCGGTCTGCCCGGGCCGAATCCGCCGCCCGGCGGCGGCCCAAAATCATCCCGACCAAAACCTTCGGGACCACCCGGTCCACCGGGACCAAATCCACCGGGGCCTCCGGGGCCACGACCGCCTCCAGGTCCTCCGGGACCACGACCGCCGCCGGGTCCTCCCGGACCACGACCGCCGCCACTTTGAAACGCTTCGTTCATGTCGTGGGGAATCACGTGGAACTGTTTGTCGCTATCCAGAAACAGGCTGTAATCGCTCGCTCGCGTCCAATATCCATCGCTGTTGACCAGAGCCACATCCAAGGCCAAGAAGCGAAGCGTTTCGTCGATGTCCAACATCGGAGCGAGTTCGTGTTCCAATTGATCGAGTGGCGTTTCATTCAGCGTTTCGCACAGTTTGACCAGTGCCTTCCAAGCCTTCTTTCCGTCGTTGGACTTCATTTCGAAACGCTGTTTGTATTCTTCCAGGTCGTCGCCGAGGTAACGCAAGCCCGCATCGGCTCGGGGGCTTCCGCTCGCCTTCCAGCGTGTTCCCTTGGGCGATTCATAGTGCTCGGCAAGAAAGTCCTTGTTGAATTGCTGCACGTTGACGTACACGCCCCAGCTTTCGCCATTGATCACCACGCGGACGTGGTTCGCCTTGGGCGCCGGCAGATATTGACCGGCGATGTGCGAATACAGCACCGTGCTCATGAACGACGGATCGCCGGAGCTGTTGAGCAGGTTCAGGGTTTGGTACCCGTAGAGTTGCTGATCCTTGTCGGCCAAATCGATCGACAGGTTCAACGATCGTTTGTAGCCGGTGGGAACCATGCCGTAAGACGACTGGCCGCGAAATTTCACGCCGACGTTGGTGTATCTTTTTCCGTCGACGATCACCGTGGCCGGAACTTCGACGTCGGTGCCGTGAAAGTCCTCCAGTTCCTTTTCCCAGTCCTGATTCTCGAATTCGAAAAACAGCGTTCGCAGGACGGTCGGATCGTACAGACCGGCGTCTTGGAAATGTTCGACCTGGTCGACGGCGAGCTGACGACCGGGCTTGGCCGGTTCGCGGTTGCCGCGGCCGCGCGGTCCACGACCTCCGCCGCCGGGCGGTCCGCCGCCTGGACGCCCGAACCCTCCGCGTTGTTCGCCCGCCGCCTCTGTCGCCGCCGTGCGTGCCTTGGCCCGCTCTTGGCGATCGAGCCAGCCGTTTTCATCTTCGTCGAATTGCTCGACCAATTTTCGATCTTCGCGCGGTCCACCTGGTCCGCCGGGGCCACCAAAACCGCCGGGGCCACCAAAACCGCCGGGACCTCCCGGGCCGCCGAAGCCTTGGGGCGGCTGGGCCATCGCCGCGGCCGACAAGCCGGCCAGGACCGTGAGCAGGGTGAAGCGTAGAAATCGTCGTTTCATCGTGCAGATTCTCAGTTTCGTTGGAGGGAGACACGGTTGGGCGACGTTGCCCAACCGGGGTTCGCGATTACGTCGCAGCCGCTGTCCAAATCGTCAGCGTCGCTTTGTTTTGCAACAGATCGATCGACTTGACTTCGACTTTCGTGATGTCCATGCCGATCCGGTTCCGCAGATCGGCCAACAGGGTTTCTCGATGCGAGTCGCCTAGCCATTCCAGCCGGTCATACTCGATGGTGTACTTGGGCGCCTTTTTGCCACCGCCTGACTTTCCATTTCCATTCCCATTTCCGTTGCCGCTGGCGGCACCATTGGCGGTTCCGTCGGCTTTGGGCGTCGACTCAGTCGGCACCCTGCCGACGATCCATTCCTTGAGCATCGTGGTGGCGAAAATCACCGAGTTGACTAGTGTGATCTCGGCATAACTCGTTTTTTTGTTGGCCAGCGAGTTGATGACGCCGATCCCGATGACGATAAACAGGTACGTCATTTCCTTGGGGCGAATGGCGTCGGTTCGGTAGCGGAGCACGCCGAAGACGGCGAACAATCCCAACGCCAGGCCGAGGTCCAGTTCCAGCTTTTTCATCGTGAAACAGATGAAAAACACGATCACGTTGAGCATCACCGCCGTGAACGCGAATTCCCGTTCTCGCTGGTTGGGGTAGATCGCAAACACGACGATCAGCAACAGGAAGGCGAGATCGATTCCGAACCGCACCAGCAGCTTGAAAACGTCGTCGTCAAACAGTGGGATCTCGAGGAACTCCATGAGCCGATTCAGTGTTGCGCGTCGATCGGTCACGACCGACGATGGTTTGATGGAAGAGGATGGCGAGCGAGCCCCGTTTGGGTCTCACGGAGGGCAATGCGAAAACGATTCTGGAATCGGGCCAGAAAACTTGAAGAAAAGATGAAGATCTCGTCGGGGCCGGCGATGGCATTAGAAAGACGCGTCGCCGGCTTCGATTTGACGCCGGCCACGCTGTTGGATTTCTCGCAGCCTCGGGTCATCCGCCGGGGCAAATCCGGTCAACAGAATCGAGGCTTCACGGTGCAACAACTGGCATTCGATCCAGTCAAACCACGGGATCGGCATTGACCCGACGGGGCCTTGCTCCATCGATTGCGTCAGCGCGTCGATTTCCTGTTGCGACCTCTCAAAGGCTTCCCGGGCCTGATCGGCATCGCCGAGGCGGTGGTACGCCATCGCCAGAGCCGGATACACGGGCTGCATGTTCCGCCATCGATCGTCGGTCAACGCCTCCTTCAACGACGCGACGGCTTCGTCGTACCGTTCCGCCCGGTACATCGCGATTGCGGTCGTGTAGAGGATCACGCCGCGGGGAATCCGCATGCGTCGGAATTCATCCGGTCGGGGCGGTCCGCCATCGCGTGGTCGACCCGGGTCACGAAACTGTGGCGGTCGCCCGTCGGTTCGTTCGAGTGGTCCGCCAACCGGTGGTCCGCTGCGGTCCCAGGGCGCAAATCGTGGCGGGCGCTGCGATTCCTGGGCGTGTTCGTCGTCCATTTCGGCGAGGAACTCCACCGCTTGTTCGGCCAGCTGTTCAGGATCTCCGACCGGGTCGCTGGCCAGCACGCAGCTGCGAATCAGTGACATCGAGGGGCGCTCGCCCCGCTGCTCGGCCTGCTGCAACAACGCTGTGCAGTACTCGCGATAGGTGTCGGTGTCGCCGGTCAGTAGAAACAGTTGCGGGATGGCCCAATTGGCCGGGTTGTCTTCGGGCACGCCCAACTCGATGGCCTGGGAGAAATCTCGCGCCGCCAAGTCCCACAAGCCCAGTTTGACTTCCAGCGACGCGCGTTCGGTCCAGGCGTTGTAGTAGTTGGGTTGCCGTTTGATCGCTTCGGTGAAATCAGCGTAGGCGGCTGCCCAGCGTTGGCCATCGACGTGGGCCCGGCCGCTGGTGACCAACACGTTGGCCTCCTTCATGGTCGTGGCGAATTGAGCGATTTCTTCACGTGCGGCGTCCGCTTCCTGCTGCAGTCGCAGCGCCTTTTGCAAGGCCGCGTCTTTGTCGTTTCGCTCGCCAAAGGCCACCGACGCCTGCCACAGACTGACGGCGGTTCCCAAAATCATGGCCGCGGCGATCAGCGAAACCGTGACGAGGGCTGCTTTGTTGCGGCGTGCGAATTTGCTGAGTTGATAAAGCTGGGACGGCGGCCGCGCCTCGATCGGTTGCTCGGCGAGAAAACGACGCACATCGTCGGCCAGTTCGCTGGCCGACGCGTAACGCCGGCCGCGATCCTTTTCCAACGCTTTCATGACGATCCAGTCCAAATCGCCGCGGACCGCCGAGGACAACTGCTGCGGGTTTCGAACACGTGTCGCCGACCTTGTGGAAAGAGCCGCCGCGACCGTGGTCAGCCGCGTGCTCGGCTTGGGCGGGTCGACTTCGCGAATGATGCGACGGACCTCATCGAGACCGACAGAATTAAATTGCTCCCGTTCGAAAGGCGTCGATCCGGTCAGCAATTCGTACAGCAGCACGCCGAGCGAGTAGATGTCGCTCCGCGTGTCGATGTCCAACCCGCTCATCTCGGCCTGTTCGGGGCTCATGTACAGCGGGGTGCCGATCATGGCCGTAAATCGGGTGTAGATCGTCTTGTCGGTCAAACTTTGACCGATCGCCTTGGCGACACCGAAATCGATGATCTTGGGGACGGGCGTTTCGTCGTGAAGCGTCACCAGAACGTTGGACGGTTTGATGTCGCGATGCACGACGCCTTTTTGATGAGCATGCTGAACGGCACGACACACCGTGGTGAAAATCTCCAGACGCTGTCGCAAACTGAGCTCGTGCTGGTCGCAGAATTCCGTGATCGGAACGCCACGGACGAGTTCCATGACAAAGTAGGGCCGGCCGGTCGCTGTCGTCCCGGCGTCGAAGGCACGGGCAATGTTCGGATGGTCCATCATCGCAAGCGCCTGCCGTTCCGCCTCGAATCTCGCAATCACGTCACGCGAGTCCATCCCCGGTTTGATGACTTTTAGTGCGACTTTCCGACGGACCGGCCGTTGTTGCTCGGCGACAAAGACCAAGCCGAAACCACCTTCACCAATCTGCTCCATCAACCGATACGGGCCGATCAACGTGCCTGGGCCTTCCACGATCGGCCGGTTCAATTGGAGCGTCTCGCTCAGATCCTGGGTTGAATCTGGCGCAAGGATCGCGACGGGGTGGTCGAGCGGATTTTCCGGCAGCACATGGGCGCCGAGTAGTTTTTCCACGGACGCCCGAAGCTTGGCGTTCCCGGCACAGGCCTTGTCCAGATACCCCGCACGGGCCTCTGCGGACTCGAGATCGAGGGCTTCGAGAAAGATGGATTGTTCTGACGATTCGTGCATTTTGATTCGGCCGCGAAATGACTTCGCCGGTACAGAGTCCACAACGCTGGCTGCGTCGACGGCGCAGACGCAACTCGATTGTATCTGTCATGCGAAATCCGGCTCCGAAGCGGGCCAAAAAAATCCGCCGAGACGAAAGTTACTCCGTGTCCTCCATCTCACGCCGCAACCAGGCCCGGGCGTACGCCCAGTTTCGCTTGGCCGTCCGTGGCGAGACGTTCAAGACCTTGGCGGTTTGGTCGATCGTCAGCCCCGTGAAGTATCGGAGTTGCACCAAACGGGCCAGGTCGTCATCGAGCGCTGCCAGTCGCGTCAGCGCCTCATCGAGCGCCAGCAGGGTGTCCTGGTCGTCGGGGTCCAGCAATGCGTCGCCGTCCTGCAGTTCGTTTTTCGCTAAATTGCCGCCGCGTTTGACGCTTTTTCGCCGTCTGGCATTTTCGATCAAGATTCTCCGCATCGCTTCGGCCGCGGCGGCGAAAAAATGTCCCCGGCTGTCCCACTGCTCGGCCGCTTGATCGGCAACCTCATTCCCGATCAACCTCAGGAAGGCTTCGTGGACCAGTGCCGTCGGCTGCAAGGTATGTCCGGGTGATTCCTGCGACATCTTTCGCGCAGCCAATCGTCTCAGCTCGTCGTAAACCAGCGGCAACAACCGGCTGGCCGCTTGCGGGTCGCCATCATCGATCGCTTGCAAAATTTGCGTGACATCATCATCCATGGCCACAGTATAGATCGACCTTCGGCAGAGAGCACGTGCTGGCAGAGGGTAGGTGGGAACCGCTCTTACCAGTTGACTGGAAAAGCGCGCACTCTAACGAGACGCAGGTGATGCACCGGTTTCGAATCGCACTTCACCCCACAGGTTTGGTGAAAGCATGATTTCGCCGGGAATGTCATCCACCAAACCGGTGCTCTTGTTGGACCAATACGAACGCAAATTGGTGTCTGTGCCCTCGGCATCGCCATACGTGACGCCGAAATCGGCCCGATAGGTTTGTCCGGCCTGGGGATGCAAACCGAGATCGCTGAGCAAGACGGAGACCTTTACTTCGTACCCGCCGCCGCTGGTTTTGGCTTCGATCGCAGCGGCGGGCAGCCGCCGAACGTTGTCGACTTTCTCACCGCGCCAGGGCGATGTGAATTCGACGGGGTTCTTGCCGCCCCGTTTGCGGTGTTCGTACAGGACTGCGATCGGCTGACCGTCCAACGGCGCGATCATCAACCGTTTGTCTCCTTCGCCAGGACCGCTGCGTTTGGGCGAGAGCTGTGGGTCGGTCGCGATTTGTAGATCGACCGAGTCGCCGGTCGCGAACAGCTTGGTCCAATCGCGGCCGTTGTTGATCCACGGCGAGCGATCTTCCACCCGAAAATGCAGGTGCAGATGCGTGGCATCGACGTCCAGGTCCAGCTGGACGCGGAACTTGCCACTTTTGTCCCACTGCAAGGTTCCAGGCACGTCGACTTTCTTCGCTGCCTGGCCGTCCGCAGCGCGTCGCAGGTTTTGCCGTTGGGCCGCGAGGATCTGTTCTTTGCTGACGTCGATGGATCCCGAGATGCGCGTGATGTCGCTCAATCCCGTCAGTTCATAGATGCGGTACGGTCCGTGGCCGATCTGCACAAAGTACCGCCCGTCGGTCTCGGAGCGACCAAAGCTGCCGCCGAAGATTTCGCCGCCCAGCCGGTATTCGTTGTTCTGGTAACTCACACGTACGTCAACGAAGGCCTCGTCGAGATACAACCCATCACTGGTCAGCAGGAAGCAGCGGCCATGGTTGCCGTTCAAAAAGAACACGTCGCTTTGATCGTCCAGCGACGCCAGACCGAGAATGCCGAGTGTTCCCTGCATCACGCCGGGTTCGGGCAACGGTGCGTCGTGTGATCCATGGACGTTGCTCCACTGGTTCGGAAAACTCCAGAGCGATGCTCGTGGTTCGCTCGGCGGACCAAGCGATTTGACCGCGGAGCCATCGACGGCGGTTTGATACGCATTCATTTCCGGATCGGAATTAAAAATGAAACGTCCGAAACGATCGCGCACCGTGGGCACGCCGTTGCGTTTGTAGCCGGGTGTCAGATCGATCGGCGTTGCCTCGGCAATCGCTTCATCCAAGGTGGGGTAATTGGGCACGCCGTTGGGCGAGAAGCCGCGCGGTCGGATCGCCACGATTGACACTTGCTGGCCGTCGGCAAGCGGCAAGTACAGTGTCAATGACGTTTGCAAATGCCCCCATGATCCACCGCCCAACGCCAGATTGTCGCCGCAAAAATCAAACTCGTTTGGTTGGGTTTGGCCGTCGCCATTGCGATCGACCCACAGCACGCCCATGCCGCGCTGGGACCACGGTTTTCCGTCGCCCTTGGTACCAGGCTTTTCCTGGGCCCGTTTCTCCGGCCATTTGGCATAGAACGCATCGATGTAGGCTTGTGGCGGGTCCCATTGGCAACCGTAGGCAAAGTGATGCGTGTCGGACACGGCGACGATGTCGTGGAGCGTCCCGTCGGGAAGGACTTCGGAGATCAATGAAATCTTGCCGCGGGCGCAGACAAAGGTCCGGCCGGCTTCACGGAAAAAGAGATAGCTGTGCGGTTCGTAGTTGCCGAAGTGGCCTTCTTGCAACGACACGATGTGGGTCGGCCGCGCCGAGCCTTGTTCCACATCGACGTCCCAGAAACAGCCCAGCCCGATCCAGCGGCGTGGGTTCTCGGGATCGAACCCTGAACCGTCGCCTCCGTAGTGTGGCATGCCGAACTTTTCATAGACGACCTGGCTTGTCGACGCCGCATCCCACGCCAGAACACGTTTCGGGTTCCAGCGTTTTTCCGTCACCCAAAGTTTGCCGGCGGGTCCGAACACAAGCCCGGCGGGATGGACCATTCGCTTTGGATCGTAGGCCCCCTTGTACGGTCCGCCGGGGGCGCCGATCGTCGCGACCAAGCTGCCCTCCGCGTTGAAGCGATGAATCTGGTGCGAGTTGGCGTCGCTGACCAAGAGGTCGCCATTGGGTGCGACAGTGATGCCGCTGAGTTGGGGTTCGCTTTCCAGGCCGGGGACAATCTTTGCGGAGGGAACAAGGGTCTTTCCATCGCGGAGTCGCACCACCCCTTGATCGGTCGCCGCGTAGATTTCCGACCCGGCGGTCAGATGCCGAACACCGGACAGCGGCAGGGATTCAAGCCGATCGCCCGTTGCGGCGTCGAGCACCAGCACCGCTTGTTTATCGCGCGATCCGACATAGAGTTTGCCGTCTTTGATCGCCAGACCGCCCAAGTTGAATTCGTCCAGATTCGAATGGTTTGACCCCGGCCCGACCTGCATCGAATCAATTTCCAAAGCCCGCCGATTGCCGGGGAATTCCGCGATCTTGCCCGACTCGATGTCGTAGCGGACGAGGGTGAGTTTCCAGGTTGCCGTCCAGTTGTCGCTGCCGAGATCAACCCCCTTGGTCCCGCCCCAGGTGAACCCGTCCTGGGCGCAGTACAGATACTTGTCGTCGACAGCGATCGCGTCGTGTCCGATGCCGTAACCGTGTAGGTGTTCGTAGCCTTGAACGAAATTGCCATCGGCGTCCAACGCGACGAGCGCCCAACCGCCTTCGGTCACCGGTGCGGCAAAGAAAACGAGATTGCCGTTGGTGGCGGCGTGATGAAACGTGCTGTGGTTGGGGCCCCAAGAGGCGGTCGTGTCTTCGCCGCCGTTGGCAAAGTTCATTCGATAGACCGGTTCGATTCCCGGGTGGGTGATCCCTCGCCAGCGATAGCTTCCCGGCGGAACCAGTTTGCCTTGGTCGTCCAGTCCGTCCCAAACCAGCGTCTGCCGTCCGCCGGAAAACGACCGCCCAGCCACGAGATTCCGCACCCGCCGTCCGGATTCATCTTCGATGACCACAGTCGCTTTGCCGTTTGAAGGCTGCTGAAATGCGATCCGGATTTCCTGCCGCCGGCCACTCACGCCTTCGCGGTAATCCTCCAGATCAAACGGAGCCCAATCAGCGGGATCATCGGAAAATGGCGCGTGAATGGCGCGATGGTCTTGGAACCCAAACCGTTCTCGCTGTCGGGGTGTCTCAACGGCCGCCGCAAAACGAAAGGCAGACCAGTCCCCGGCGGGCAAGCGAAATCCAAGCTGCCATCGCGTCGGCATCTGCGTTTGTTCGGCCGCGGCGGTTCCATCGTTTGCTTGGACGGCTTGCCATCCAGCCTCGCCGATTAACGCAAACGTCTGTTTGGCGTTGGCGATGCCCATTCGGATCTCGGGTTCGGATTCCGCCCGCGTGCGGACAGAGACGGCCAGTCCTCGTCGATCGGGGGTGATGGCGACGGCGAACGGTAGACCAGCGGGGCGACTGAAGTCCTGGAAATCGGCATCGGTGTGGAGCTGTGTTTCAGCCGGGTGGATTGTCAGTGCTTCAGCGTGACGGACGACCTGTTCCGCGCCCCGTTCGGCGCCCCGTTGGGCGCCCGGTTCGGCGGCTCGTTCGGCGAGTCGCAGTTTGACCAGACGCTGGCGGCCCGCTTCGTAGACCACCACACGATCGCCCGATACCGCCACGTGCGTGGGCGAGCCGAGTCGATTTTGGATTGCCACTTCTGACAGACCGGCATCAAACAGACGCAGCGTCCCGCCGGCGGAATCACACACCGCCAACCGCCGACCGTCGCTGTGGACATACGCCTCTGCTTCGTATTCCGCGATTCGTGAAGCTTCCGTCCACCGCTTGTCGCCGTCACGTTGGTAGGCGATGACCGTTCCACCGTCGGCGACAATCAATCGGTCATCGAACCAGGCAAGACTCGTACAGCTTTTCAGTCCTTCGATGACGACCGGTTCGGGTTTCGATCGCTGACGTCCGTCCGCTGTGAGGCCCACTTCAACCGCCTGGCCGCCTTGCTGGACCACCAGCAGCGAAAAACCGTTGTCGTGCGGAATGGCCACCGCACCGCTGACCGATTCCGCCAGTTCCAGATCGGTCGCGCGTCTGCTCTCCAAACGCGACCAACCACTGTCATCAATGCACGCCCCGATGGCAAGTTGCACATCGTTGTAGTGCTTCTTCACGAGACACAGCGTCTGCCCGTTCAAGACGACCGGTTGTGCGTGAACATCGGTCTCTTTGTCGCCCACGGTGTGCGGCACCTCGCAGGTATCGTCCCACCGCCAACTGCCGCGCGGCGTCCAGATGTTACCCCGCTCATCGAGCGCGACGCCGGTCAGATTCGCCAACGCTCCGATGCGGCGGGCCAATTCGAACCTCTGTTCCACATCGTTCCAGCGTAGCAATTGAACGACGCCGGCGAGCCCCGACACGGCGTAGACATCGTCGCGGACATGCACCAGTCCGCGCCCATTGGTCAGATCGGCACTCTCCGGCAGATACCCGATAAACGATCCCGACGCCCCACCCAGTACCACTCCCGGTTCCGGTTCGAACCGCTCGTTCATGCGATGGATCGTGCCATGCCAACCGTGAGCGTACCAATGCCGTCCGATCTGTTGTGGTCGTTCGCCGCGAAAGCCTGTGGGGAAACCGGCCACCACGACACCGTCCCGCCACGCCTGCACTTGCTTGCCGTCGAAGCCATAGACGGTCCCGTTGTCGCCGACGTGCAGTGCGAACAAATCCGATCCAGGATTCGCGATGTTCGTCCGCGCATCGGTCGACGGGTCGAACCAGAACAGCTGATCCTGATGCTTGTCAAACACCACCACGCGACCCTCCAGCGCATTAGACGAAATCATATCCGCCTTGACGTCCAATCGCTGCGGCATGGAACCTGGGGCCGCGTCGAGCGGCAGCGAGTAGAGGGCGTTTCGGATTCTCATCAACAGGACGTCGCCGGCACGTGTCAATTGATCGTTGCGGTCGGTCGATTCGGGCAGTGGGTAGCTTGCCAACAACCGTCCGTCGAGCGCGTATCGGTTCAACTGCGTCGATCCACCCCGCTCCCAAATCGCCGCGTCGTCGTCGATCACGGGACCCATTCCCGCCGCCGGCTGATCGGCAAAGGTCACCAGTGACGGACCGCTCTCCCCAGAATTTCCCAGCACTCCGGCGAAGACGAGTTCCTCGGCAGTCGCCCGATCCGGCGGCTGGACGGCGGCAACCATCAACAAAATAGAACTCGTCAAAACAACGCGTATCGTTTTCATCTTATTCATACTGCTATCGCGAGGACTGACCGGATCATCATTGCCGGACACGTGCAAGATTATTGGGGAGTGCCATCGCTGGGCCGAATCAGGATCCCAAGATCGCTTCGATGTTTTCGGTAGGCCTACCGATCGCAGCCTTGCCGTTGTGCACCACGATCGGCCGTTCGATCAACCTGGGATGCTCGGTCAGCGTCGCGATCCATTGCTTGTCGGTCAGGTCCTGGTCGCCCAGCGCCAGTTCCTTGTAGAGCTTCTCACCCTTGCGGACGAGTTCTTTCGGCTTGATCCCCAGCATCTTGATGATCTGCCGCAATTCACTTTGGCTCGGTGGATCGTCCAGGTAGTTGACGACATCGAATTCGATGCCACGGGACTGGAGCAATTCGAGCGCGGCTCGCGATTTGGTGCACCTGGGATTGTGATACAGTTTCGTCATTGCATTTTAGGAATTGGATTAGTCGCACGGGTGCAAAGTGTGTCGACGGGAACCGTCGGCGTCATCCTGCGGCGAGGTGGTTCTGTGTTGCACGCGCCGTCAGCGGCATGTTAGCCCCGGACAGGCGTCGGTTATAAATTCTGCGCGCGCCGTTCGCTCACCCGATGGTTGATTAAATGGGTGTTCACCGGCCAACGTGATCATGCCGGCCCGAACACGTAAGCGAGGGCGCTGCGTGGGCCCTTGTGTTTGGGCGCGGGATGATGTGAACAAGCTGTCGCGATTGCCGGTGGACGGGACACTTGCTGCTCGCTGGTTGGCCGGTTGATTGAATCAGCCGTTTGGCGCGAGCCTACGGGCGCCGTTGTTCAGGTTGACCGAGCGGAATTGGTTGAGGCCCGTACGCTGGCGCGATACGGCTGATCCCACGTGTGAGCGGACTCAACCGACAAGCCGTGACGCTTGCCGCTGGTGTGGAGACGCGCCGGTCGCTAACGCTTCCCGCTGGTGTGGTGGCGCGCCGGTCGCTAACGCTTCCCGCTGGAGTGTTGACGCGCCGCTTGTTTGCCCGTTCATTAAGACCGGGTGCGTCCGTCTCGTTCGGCTTGCTCAAGCAGGGCTTGCAGTCGTTTCACGACCTCGGGCCGTTCTTCGGAGAGATCGGTCTGTTCGCCCGGATCGTTGGCCAAGTCGTACAACTCATTCCCTCGGTCCTTGTCGCTACCGTACCGCACGATCAACTTCCAGCGACCGGTGCAGACCGCGATCGCACTGTCCTTGCCATTGCCCAGAATCAATACCGCTTCTCGCCCGGCAATTTGGCGTTCCTTGCCCAGCAGCACCGGAAGCAAGCTGAACGAGTCGACGGCGACATGATGCGGAAGTTCACCGCTGATCAACTCCGCCGACGTGGCGAACAAGTCCGTTAACGTGACCGTGCAGTCTGACGAGCTTCCTGCTTCGATTCGTCCCGGCCAACGAACGATCAAGGGAACTCGGTGGCCGCCCTCGTAGGCATAGCCTTTCCCATCGCGCCATGGCCCGTTGGTGACGTGCCCCATCTTCTTCGCATCTTCCTTGGCGGTCTTGTACTTTTTGAGAATGTCTCCGGAGTCATCGGCGAGATTCAATTTGACGCCATGGGTTCCTTTAAAATCCTTCGGCGTGGATCCGTTGTCGCTGGTGAACACGACCAATGTTTCGTCGGCAAGCCCCAACGCATCGATCGTGTCCAGAATCGTGCCGACATGCGCATCGAGTTCCTGCACATGGTCCCCGAACAGTCCGGCATTGCTGCTGCCTCGAAACTCGGCCGCCGGGGTGACGTGGGTGTGCGGGGCGCAGGGGGTAAAGTACAGAAAGAACGGTTGGTCCGCATTGCGTTGCAGAAATGCGACGGCCTTGTCGGTGAGTGTGCTGTCGACTTGGTCTTCAACCCGCGGCTGGGCGAGGCCTTCGGGAAAGTCACGGCCTTTGACGATGCGATAGGGTTCGCCCGGCTTGCGACCCACCAGATCGTGGTTTTCGATGAACGCCCGAGTGGAATCGTTGTGATTGGAGGGCACGCCGAAGTGGTAATCGAAGCCGACTTCCAGCGGCCCAGTGATCGGCAATTCGTTCCAGTCTTTGCTGTATCCCAGATGCCATTTCCCGATCGCCGCCGACGTGTAATCGGCCTGCTTCAAGAAGGATGCAAGTGTGGTCTGGCCGGGATTGAGGCGGTAACCATTGCCTTTTCTGTGAAGCCGCCAAGGGGATTGACCTGTCAACAATCCGTAACGGGAGGGCGAACACAGCGAGGCTGCCGCATGAGCATCCGAAAACCGCATCCCCTGGCTCGCCAGACGATCAATGTTCGGAGTGTTGATCTTTGTCGCCCCATAACAACTGACGTCCCCGTATCCGAGGTCGTCGGCAAAAATGATCACAAGATTGGGGGTAGCCGTGTTCGCGGCGGAGGCCTCAGGATGCGCCCCGCCAAAGATTGCCGCCGCGAGGAGAAAGACCGAAAGCGCTGTTTGTTGGTAGTTCATGGCCGCGTAGTATACTTGCTTCGTTTACCGCTATTTCGTCTTACAGGTCATCCGAACAGATCGTTCGGACTCAGAATACCAACCACTCGCACGAGACACCACGCACATGAACAAAATGCCAATTGTGTCGCTCGCCACCTTCGTTCTCGTGCTCACCTGCACCCAAGGCGTGCCCGCGTTTGGCGAATTTGTCCACCCCGGCGTCGCCCACAGCCGAGCCGGCATTGAGTTTGTCAAATCCAAGATCGCGGCGGGGGAACAACCGTGGGGTGATGCGTGGGAACGACTCCGCAACTCGCATTCTGCCTCGATCGACTGGAAACCGCAGCCTTTCGCACACGTCGAGCGTGGTCCCTACAACGATCCCAACATCGGATCGTCCGAATTCAGCAGTGATGCACGTGCGGCCTACTACCATGCGCTCTGCTGGGCTCTTTCGGGAAAGGAGCAGCACGCCGTCAAGTCTGCAGAGATCCTCAACGCGTGGTCCGGGACGCTGCAGTCGATCGGCAACCATGATGCCCGATTGCTGATCGGCATGAGCGGGCACGACTTTTGCATCGCAGCGGAACTTCTAAAACACACGTGGGGACAATGGCCTGAGAAGGAGCAAGCACAATTCGAATCGATGCTGCGAAACGTCTGGTACCCGGTGATCAAAGACTTTTATCCGACGGCAAACGGCAATTGGGACGCATCCATGTTGCAGGTGATGATCGCGATGGGCGTCTTCTTGGACGACCAACAGATGTTCGACCGGGCCAAGGATTATTTTCTCCGCGGCAAAGGCAACGGCGCGATTGGAAACTACTTCATGGAATCCGGGCAATGCCAAGAATCGGGTCGAGACCAGGCCCACACCCAGATGGGATTGGAGTTCTTAGCCAATACTTGCGAGACGGCGTGGATCCAGGGCGTCGACCTGTACGGCGCCCTGGACAACCGGCTGCTGAAGGGATTTGAGTACACCGCAAAGTACAACTTGGGTTTCGATGTGCCATACGTCGCGTACCGAAGTGTGGAAGGACGCTATCACTACAAATCGATCTCCAGCAACAGTCGCGGCAGACTGCGCCCGATGTATGAACGGGTCTTCAATCACTACCACAACCGCAGAGGCATGGAAGCTCCCTACACCGAGCAAGCCGCATTAAAACTCCGCCAAAGTCAGTCGGAGACGCGCGAGGCGTCGAACCAGCGTGACGCGAACCAGCGTGATGCGAATTCACGCCGCGACCGTCGCCGCCGCCGATCGGCAGCCTCGCATCTGGATACCCTGATGTATGCCGGGCATCCGGCTGACCTCCAACCGATCAATTAGCAACCCTGCCGTTGCGGCGTTTCGTTAAGAACCGTCATCCGGGGTTAGGACATCGTAAACGCGGAGGGCTCAAAGCATCTGCCGCACATCGGACGCATGCGTCGGGAATGCGAACAACGTCGACTTGATATCCGTCGCTGTCAAACCAAACTTCATGGCCAGTGCGAACAAGTTAATCGTCTCGTCCGCAGCCGGGCCGATCAGGTGTGCCCCGAGGATACGATCACTGTCTTTGTCGATCAGTACTTTGTACCCGCCACAAGGTTGAAGTGTTTTGCGGACCGAACCCGATGACGACGTGTCTTGATGATGAACGACAACCTTGTGCGATGCTTCTGCTTGGTGTTGTGACATCCCCACCGATGCGATCGGCGGAACGGTAAAGGCGACTTTCGGAACCTGTCCATAGTCTGGCCGCACTTGCGGGTGTTCGGCGAACAGGTTTTTGACGACGACGCGAGCCTCTTCGTTGGCAACCGGAGTCAGGCGAGGTTTTCCCGTGTCGGCGCAGTCACCGGCAGAGAAAACGGACGGGTTGGACACGCTGCGCATCAGAGAATCGACTTTGATTCCGTCGTCGCCGAACGCAACGTTTCCGGCCTTTAGATTCAAGCCGTCAAGGTTCGGCGCACGACCCGCACCGTGAACCACCAGATCGGTCTGCAGGGTCGCGTGATTCCGATCCGGTTGACGGTATTGCACGACGAATGACCCATCATCCCCTTGGGAAATCTCGGTGACCTCCGCATCGGTTCGGACGTCCAGTCCACGCGACTTCCCGTATCGGACCAACTGCTTGACCAAGTCTCGATCAAAGGGCGACAACACCCGGTCGCCCCGTTCCAGCACGACGACCTGGGATCCGCAGCGGGCCGCCACGCACGCAAACTCCATGGAGATATAGCCGCCTCCGATGAAGACAAAGCGCTGGGGAATCGATTCCAGCTCGAGGAACTCGTCACTGTGAATTGCCAGCTCACCACCGGGGACGTCGAGCGGTCGAGGGTGGCCCCCGACGCCGACAAAAATGCGATCGCTCGATAATTGGTGTTCACCGACACGGATGGTCGTCGGATCGACAAATGACGCCTCTCCATGAAAGGTTGTGATCCCGCGTTTTTGGAACGACGCTTCACTATGTTCCAGCACCGGTTCGGTGAATTCACGCTTGAATTCCAACAGCTTGGCCCAGTTGACACGAACCCCGTCGGATTTGATGAACTTGTCCTGTCCTCCGCGCGTCCGATCGATCAAGTTCGCAGCATTGGTGTAGACCTTTTTCGGATTGCACCCGCGTAGCGCACAGGTGCCTCCAAATTCCCGCGATTCGATGACCGCGACACGCTTGCCATCGTCGGCGGTCTTCTCAGCTACCGTTGACGCGGACGGACCGGTTCCGATCGCAATGAGGTCAAACCGGTTTGTTCTCATCACAGTGGAGTCTCCCGTCGGTACGTGAATCAAGTCGCGTCCAGAATCAAGTCGCAGGTATCAATCGGATACGCTCTCAAATCTCAAATGCACGCAGTAACTCAAATGCACGCAGTGTGCCAAAGCACTCGGCACAAGTTTTGCTATGGGTCGCCCGTCATCGTCCTGTTGGTGTTGTTGCCGATGGGCCGACTTCAAGACCGTGGCGTCAAGCACGGCACTGCAACCTTTGATCGCAAATTCAGGAAACCTGCTGTGAGAACCTATCGAGACTTCATGCATGCATTGTTGTTGACGTTCGCCGCCACACTCGGCTTCGCTTTAGCGGGCTGCGACAACAAAGAAACAGTGTTAGAAGTGGAAACGCCCGACGGCGAAGTGGAAGTCCAACGTGATCGCGAAACGGGCGACGTGGACGTCGAGGTGGTCGATTAGCAACCAACCGCCCGCAAGCCAGCGGGCAGACCCTCACAAAAACCGCGTTGCCCAAACAGCCGATCAAGTTCTTCCGCATTGGTCCACAACGTGCACGATGTCGTTTGGGCCGCTCGGCAAGGCGGCATTCTTCTGACACTCAATAAGGGGACAACAACATGAATTGGGATCAAATCCAAGGCAAGTGGAAACAAGTCAAGGGTCAGGCGCAACAGAAGTGGGGCAAACTGACCGATGACGAACTCGATCGCATCGACGGCAAACGCGAAGAGATGGTCGGTGTCGTGCAAGAACGATATGGCATCGCACGCGATGAAGCAGAACGCCAAGTGCGAGAGTTCGAGTCCTCTTGCAATTGCTAGCCGCCAAACGCAATTCCACAGTGCCCAACAGTACACAGCGTTTGGGCACTGTGACCTCCTTCCCGCTGTGTGTAACCAAACGACTCTCAGAGCGTAACCAAAAGTACGAAAATTATGAAAACTGCAATTCACACTTTGTTGGCGACCACCGCGATCGCTTGCATGACAGTGACTGCCGCGGTTGCCCAAGAATCCGAGACCAAGGAACGCCAACGCGTTCAACGGCGTTCCGCAGACGCCGGAAAACTCGACGAGAAGACCCGTGGTGCGAACATCCGGGTCAGCCAACTGATGGGTTACAATATCCAGAATTCACAAGGCGAAAGTGTCGGTGAAATCAAGGATATCGTGATCGATTCCCGGACCGGCAAAGTGAAGTACGCCGCGGTGACCTACGGCGGGTTCATCGGTTTGGGAAACAAACTGTTTGCCGTGCCGTTTGAAGCGTTCAAAGTGCAAGTCGATCCAGACGAAATCGGTGACGACGATATCGATGCCGATGACTATGTGCTTGTACTCAACGTCACGCAGGAACAACTCGAAGGCCAAGAGGGCTTCGACGAAGATCATTGGCCCGACATGGCTGACCGTCAGTGGGCTCGCGAGTTGGACAAGCGTTACGGCATCAACCGAAACGAAGACGCGAAAGAGCGAATGAAGCGACTCAATCGCGAGTCCAACGACGAGTAGACTCAGCCAGAAGACACAACCGGATTTGCAGCTTGGTGACGACAAGGCTGCCGCGGACCATGCGTTCGCGGCAGCCTTCGTCAATTCTGCCTCCGCGATTCCGCGTCGACAACGATTTCAAACCCGGCCGGCGCTGACCGTGCAACCCCCTGCAGCGAACTTGTGGGAATGATCGCCGCCGTCTAGACTTGATACTGCTGGCAATCAGCCCGCAAGTCGCCAATAGGCGATTAACTTTTCCATTTGAAGCCTGACGCCGGCAGCGGATAGCCATGACCGATAACGCTCGTGACATTTCCGTTGCTGAAATGAACCCCGAGCAGCTGCCGGTCGCGGAGCACGAGTTGCACGGATGGACTCACTTTGCGGGGTTGTATGCCGGTGAGCATGTGGCGGCGACCGAGTTTGTGATCGGTGCAACCTTCGTAGCGTTGGGCGCTTCGACCCAAGACATTCTGATTGGGCTGCTGGTCGGCAACGTGCTGGCGATTTTGAGCTGGACCCTGATCACAACGCCGATCGCCGTTCAGACTCGGCTGAGTCTGTACACGTATCTCCACAAGATCGCCGGAGATTCGATGAGCGATCTGTACAACTGGGCCAACGTGCTGATCTTTAGCGTGATTTCATCCGCGATGATCACCGTTTCTTGCACGGCGGTTCGGCTGTTGCTGGGCATTCCCGCGCAATTGCAATGGTATCCGACCGACGCCCTGTTCGTCGTGGTCGTCCTGGTGGTGGGGATGATCGTGGTGCTGGTGGCGATGTACGGGTTCAACGCGGTGGCTGAGTTTTCGAGCCTCTGCGGACCTTGGTTGGTCGTGATGTTTGTCAGCGGCGCCCTGGTTTTGTTTCCGGCAGTCTCTGACGCGGTGCTTGGCAGGCCCCAACTGAACGGTTTCGCCGACTTCATTACGATTGGCGACCGATCCATCTGGACCGGTGTCAATAGCGATGGCAAACCCGGCATCGGATTGTTGGAAGTGATCGGGTTCGCCTGGGCCGCCAACACGATCACCCATTTCGGTCTGATCGACATGGCGCTGCTGCGTTATGCCAAGCGACCCATCTACGGACTCTGTACCAGTGCGGGCATGCTGTTCGGGCATTACATCGCATGGATCGCGGCCGGCATCATGGGGGCGGGCACCGCGGTACTGATGAAATCAACGATCGTGGAACTGGATCCGGGCGACGTTGCCTACCGTGCGTTGGGCTTGTCGGGCTACGTGATCGTGATTATCGCCGGGTGGACGACCGCCAACGCAAACCTCTATCGAGCCGGATTGGCGGCGCAGGCGATCTTTTACAACCACTCGCGGATGCGAGTCACCTTCGCCGTGGGCGTGGTGACGGTCGCGATCGCCTGTTTTCCGTTTGTGTACAAACAGATTTTGCCGCTGTTGACCTATGCCGGCCTGCTGGTGGTTCCCGTCGGCGCGATCGTCTTCGCCGAACACTTCCTCTTCCCTCGGGTCTCGCTGACGAGGTATTGGGCAAAGTACAAAGGTTTGACGTACAGCACTCCGGCGATCGCCTCCTGGGCGGCAGGGCTGGTCTTCGGATTCGGGCTCAATTACTTGCAAGTGATGTCGTTCTTCTATCTGTTCCTGCCGACCTGGGTGTTCACGATCGTCGTTTACACGTTCATGGCCAGTCGCTACGGTGCGCGGGAAAGCTACCCGGCCGAAGAGGCTACGGAGCGGGAACGAAATCAAGCGATCAAGGAGTTTCAATTGGAACAAGCGCGTTCCAGAAACGCGCTTGTTTATGACGATTCAACGCTGACCAGAGTTTTGCGCGTCGTCAAATGGCTGGCCTTGGCGGCAACATTGATCTTGGCGCTGGTCGTGATGTTCGGCAGTTCCGACATGGATGCGTACGAAGGCAACGCCGCCATTTTCTATCCCTGGGGTTTCGTCTTGACGATCGTCTACTTCGCCTCCGCCTATTGGGTCTTGCAGCGAACCAAAAAGCTTAATCAGGCATCAACATGAACACGCCGCTTGCGTTGAACCAAGCCAACCTTTCGCGTCTTCCCGATCGTCTCTCGCGGCCGACCTATGACCGCGGCCGATTGACCACGGGGATCGTCCACGTCGGCGTCGGAGGATTCCATCGGTCTCACGAAGCCTTCTATACCGATCAGCTGCTCGAATCCAATGGTCTGGAATCTGATGCTGCCGCCCAGTGGGGGATCTGCGGTGTCGGACTGCGCCAGTCCGATCGAAAAATGGCAACGATCCTCAAGCAGCAAGACTATCTGTACACGCTGATCGTCAAACATCCCGATGGCAAGATCGAAACGAGAGTGATCGGATCGATCGTCGATTTCTTGATGGGTTGCGACGATCCCGCGTCGGTCATCGATCGGATGGCCGATCCCGCGACGAAAATCGTTTCGCTGTCGATCACCGAAGGCGGCTACAACGTCGACGCCGAAACCGGCGAATTTGACACGTCCAATCCCGACGCCAGGCACGACGTCGATCATCCGTCACAACCAAAGCTGGTGTTCGGGTACTTGACCGCGGCGCTCCGGAAACGTCGTGATGGCGGATTGCCGGCGTTCACGGTTCAGTCCTGTGACAACATTCAGCACAACGGCGACTTGACACGGAAAATGCTGGTCGGATTTGCTCGGCTGCAAGACCCTGAACTGGCCGCCTGGATTGATTCAGAAGTCCGCTTTCCCAACGCGATGGTCGATCGGATCACGCCGGTGACGACCGATGCCGACATCGAGTTTCTGCGAACGGAGTTCAACGTCGACGACCAGTGGCCGGTTGTCTGCGAGCCTTTTTGCCAATGGGTCATCGAAGACCACTTTTCGGCGGGCCGCCCGGATTGGCAGAACGTCGACGTGCAATTCTGCTCCAATGTCACGCCGTATGAAGAAATGAAATTGCGGCTGCTCAATGCCGGCCATTCGGTGCTCGGGATTCTTGGCAGCGTTTACGGATACCAAACGATCAACGAGTGTATCCACGACGATCTGTTTCGCGATTTCCTGAGACAGTTCTTTGACGTGGAGGCGACGCCAGTACTCGATGCCGTCGAAGGGATCGACTTAGACCAGTACAAGGCGACGTTGATCGAACGGTTTGGCAATCCCAACATCCGTGACAACCTGGCCAGGATTTGTCTGGAAAGTTCCAGCAAACTACCCGTCTTCCTGATCCCCACCATCTACGAAAATCTCGCCAAGGGGGGCAGCATTCGTCACGCGGCACTCGTGATTGCGGCGTGGTGCTATTACAGCGAGAAACACGCCGATCGCCACGGCCAACCACTCGATGTGACCGATGGGCTGAAAGAAAGTTTGCACGAGGCAGCGAAAGCCACTCGCGACGACCGGTTGTCATTTCTGAGAATCCAACAACTCTTCGGCGACCTCGCCGACAACGAGCGGTTTGCGCAGACTTATCTGGAGATGCTTGACCGGATGGACCGCACGCCCGACGTCAGCGAACACATGCGGGCGGTGCTCGGTGATGCCGGCGGTGCCTCGTAGACTCAAACGCACCGCGGCCCGTAGGCTCACGCCAAACGGCTGATTCAATCGACAAGCCGTTGGCAATTGTTTTTCCAATTTGCGTGCCACAGTTTTTACGGTGCCGGAGTAGATATAGTGGACTGACTTGAAGCCCACGATGCCTAATTTCGCAGACAAGAGCGAAAGCCTGGTGACGCCCAAGGTCTGACCCAGCAGATGCTTCTGGCGGTTTTTCCGGCCATCGGTCGCCGGGAAAAGAATGACTTCGGATCAATTCAACCCATTTTGGCAATTGGAGCATGACATGCTTTGGACGACATCCCGTCTTTTCTTGGTCGGTGTCGTAGCGGCGACGTTCGGTTTCGTAGCGTTGACGCTCGGGGCCGTCGCGAATGCGGAACCGCTGCGATACCGAATTGCGCCCGACGAGGTGGTCCCATATTCGGTCACCATCACGGCGGACGCGCCCAGCTCGGTCGAAACCATGCAAGGAGTCATTGTCTTTACCGGAAAGCAAACCGAGGGCGAAACGATGACCGTTGAGTACAGCGGTGGATTAAGCAAATCTGTCAAATCGAAATCGTCCGGCAGCGGTCCGCGAAGAGGCGGGTTTGGACCGCGTCCGGGCGGCCCTCCGATGCCGCGCGGTCCGTTTGATCGCCCCGATTTTCAAGGACTCGCTCAGTCCACCAGTACCTTGGTCTTGACCAGCACCGGCGGTGTGGAGAGCATGCGAGGTGACTCTCAGCTGCCGTTCCTGTTGGGCAATCTTTCCTTGTTGCCCTTTGACGTACTCCCCGAGCAAGAGACTCGGAAATGGCAGGACGGAAGTGGTCTGACCATCACCTCACGTTCTTCAAGCAACTCCCGCTTCGGTCCGAGGTTTGGCCCCTTTGCCAATGACCAAAACAAAACGGTCAAAACCGGCGGCGGGGAAACAGCGAGCTACGAGATTCAAAGTGAAGCTGGGAATCTGGTGACGATTCGCAAAACCTATTCTCTGTCCTCGCCGGCGGCAAACAGCGAGGAAACCGGATTTGAGATGAACGGAACGGGTACCTGGGTCTTTGATCGCCAACGCGGCGTCACCGAATCAATGCGTTTCAAGGTCGATCTGACCATCCAATCCAAGAACACCGATGTCAAAATCCCGGTGACGGTGGCGTACGATCGGATGTCCGACGAAGCCTATGCCGCACACGTCAAGGCGCGACAGGACCGCATCGCCGAACTCCAACAGAGGACGGCTGAACGGAATGCGAAACAGGCAGCGGCAGCCAAAGAACAGGAAGGCAAGCCGTTGACCGATCAGGTGAAACGCGAAGTGATGGCCGATTTAAATTCGTCGCAATGGCCAACCATTGCGAACCGACTGAGACGCATGAGGGGGTACAAGCCGCATCCGAACGATTTTGATGTTGCGATGCGGGTGAAAGAGTTGCAAACGCACAAGGTGATCGGCGTCAGCCTGGCCGCCAAGAATCTTTGGAAAGGGATCGAACCCGTCGTCGAGGCGGCCGGTTCATCGCCTCCGCCAGCCAACACGAGCAACCCGTTTGCGACGGCGAACGAAAAGATGGACGAGGGGCGCGGCATGCGCCAGTGGAGTGACAGCACGGGAGCCTTCCGGGTGGACGCCCAATTCGTTCGTGTGGACGGACCAAATGTCGTTTTGCAACGCGCGGACGGAAAGGAGTTGAGCGTTCCGATCAGCCGACTCAGCACGGCCGACCAAGCTGTTGTCAAAGCGATTGAGTCGCAGTAGCACGCGGTAAAGGAGGCCTGAAGTTTTCTTTGCGCTGAAAGTGTTAGCGGAACGGCGCGAGCCGTCCGGTTGTAGCTTGAAAACACGTTGAAGGACCGGAGGGCTCGCGCCCTGCCGCTAACCATGACTGCGTCGGCTTAGAACGCGTCCTTGATCGCATCCAGGCGGACTCCGAGCAGCTGCTGCGCGAGCGTGTCGAGTTGGTCTTCCGAACCCTGCAGATGGTAGGTTCGCTGCACGTGCCGCATCGTCTCGCCGGGGTTCAGCGCCGCGGCGGGGGACGAGGTTTCCAGCTCGTAGAACGGTCCCAGTGGGGGCTTGCCCGGTTCCGGTGAACCATCGTTGTAGGAATTGATCACGTCGCCGGAATACGGCTGATCCTGCAGCTCCCACATGGAATTGACGAATCCGTGCGGCGCATCTTGCACGTTGTAGGTGACGATGTTCAGTACTCCTCCGGCGGCGTCGTAGCTGCCAGCGATCCCCTTCGAACGTTGCGGACTGATTCCGATCTTCCCGCGACGCGTGCCGTCGCCGCGGAAGAACAGCTTGTCGTTTTCGACTTGCAGGTACTCCGGCGGCACTTTGCCGAAGTACGTGTCGTTGACCCTTGGCCCGAGCTTCTTGTCGCTGCCCTGTTGAAAGGGAATGACCACGGTTGTTTCGGGCGAGGGGTTGTACATCCCGAGGATCCAGATCGAAAGCAGGCCGGTTTCCGGCTTCCAGGCGTGCGAACCGGTGTTGGTGATTCGGTTGTCCGTTTCATAACCCACCATCCGCAGCCCCTCACCGAGTTCGACATCCAACAACTCGGCGGCCTCTTGCTTGTCCAGCAGTTTCACGGTGCGTTCAATCCCCACCTGGAACTCGGCGCCGCTGTAATTGATCAGTTCCGTCGCGTGCTTGAACCTTGCCGATGCGTCGGTTTGTTCGACGAGTTCGTAGGCTTCGGTGTCGATCGCCGGTGGGGTGCCCCAGTCGGAGAATTCGAATTTCGATCCGGGTTTAAAAAACAAGGCGTACTGACCGCCTTCCGGTCCCAGCCAGAATCGTTCTTCTCCGCCGAAGATATAGATGTGCTCTTCGAGCGTGCCCTTTTTCTGCTCGTCGGAAAGGAGGCCCCGTTCGATGACCGGGCGGTTGATCCAGCCGAAGCTCGGTCCGGACTGGTGGTCGAAGGTGCTGGTCATCACGCGGCCCTGATAGGCCGGCGCCACCGCGACCGCGGCGCCGCCGTCACGCAACACAACGATCGGCGTATGCTTTTTCAGAAAGGCCAGGTCGTCGGCAAACGTGTCGCCGGCAGAAGCCCCGTGGGTTGCCATGCCGAGAGTTGCTCCAGCGATTCCCAAACGAATCATCATCGGTATCTTCATCTTATTGTTCCTCCGTTACATCAAACCGCTCAATGAAGGGCAGCCGAGTGTTCCGGCCTCTCGCCCGTCCGATCTCAACGCCCCATGTAGGAATCTCACCCGTCCCGCTCTGCGAAAACGCTTCAGGACGATAGGCTCCCCCGGCCCACGGGCCGTCGATCACCTTGTGCGTTTTTGAAAAATTGATTCCGTCCTCAGCATAGAGAATCGAATTGGTGATCGCTTTGGGCCCTGTCGTGCCGATCATCGCGGCGACACCCGCGCCCTGCGGCCAGACGAGCACTTCGTGATTGCCGGGGATCACCGGATTCGCCTCGTGCCGTACATAGGGGCCTTGCGGATGCTGGGCGATCGCCAGGCCCATTTGAGTTTGCCCAGGACCTTTTCCCAACTGGCGGCCTTTGTAGTAGAACCAATACTTATCGTCGCGAACGATCAGGCAGGCATCATCGACCAGATGGCTGTCGAAATCCGCCGGGTTGTCGCTGTTCTTTAAAGCCGGATTGGTGGCCAGTCGCTGCCAAGGACCCTCGGGCGAATCCGACACCGCGATCCCGATCTTCGAATCAGGATTGAATCCCTTTCCATACTCTCTGGAGGTTCCCGTGTAGAACAGCCAATAGCGTCCTTCGGCAACCAGAATATTGGGTGTAAAGACACTCGCCCCTTCCCAGCTACCGGGTTCACCTTTGGCAAGCGCCATGCCTTTTTCGGTCCACTTGTGACCATCCGGTGAGGTCGCATACCAGACGGTCGCATCGTACCCCGGCGAGATCTTGCCTTTGGAATACCACACGTAGAACAACCCGTCGACCTTGATGATGTCGCTGGGATCACGACGCATGACGCCGGGTTCGGCGCCGATGCCTTCGACTGGCGAATGCGTGACGGTGACGGTTCCAATGGCGGGCTCGTCGGCGCCTGCGGCAACCGCCATGAACGCTGTTGCGACGACCAGATAAATTCTATTCATGCGTTGCTCCGAAGGTGTCTCTGTTCGTTCGGCAAGTTCTGTGGTGTGTTCAATGCGTTCGCGACGCACAGGCAGAAGGCGAATGACAGGTGATGGATCATTACCGTTCCTGTGGATCGACCAAGTTGATTTTCCGCTGATCGGATCCGGTGACGCGGACGTCGCCGAGTTCTGCGACGGCCTCTTTGGCCCGCGCTTGAAGACGCTGCATGATCGTCGGGTTTTCATCGGCGACGTTGTGTTTCTCGCCGAGGTCGTTCTTCAAATGGAATAGTCTCGGTTCACGCAAGGTCACAAAGCCTTTCGTCTTGTCCGGCTTCTTGGACCAGAACGGCTGATCTTTCGTCGTCCGCGGCAGATGCAGTTTCCAGTTGCCCTCACGCACCGCCTGCAGATTGGTGCCGTTGTAGTAATAAAGAACCTTGTGGGGCGTTTCGGTCTCATTGCCCATCAGGATCGGAAGGATCTGTTTCCCGTCGATCTTACGATCACTCGGTGGCTCCACTCCGGCGAGTTCACAGAACAGGGGCAACAGGTCCATGCTGGTCAGCGTGACGTCGGACACTTGGTTGGGCGGGATTTTTCCGGGCCAGCGAAAAATGCCAGGTACGCGGTGTCCGCCTTCCATCGTGCAGTACTTGCCGCCGTTCAAGCCGCCCGTGGATCCCACTCGCGTCGGACCATTGTCAGACGTGAACACCACGAGCGTGTCGGCATCGAGTCCGGCATCGCGAACCGCCTTCATGATCCGCCCGGTGCTGTGATCGAGCTCTTTGATGAAGTCACCGTATTTACCTTTGCGTGACGTCCCGACGAAGTCTTTGCTGGGCAACAGCGGGGAATGCACGATATGGTGCGAGACGTAGATGAAGAACGGATCATCTTTCTGTCGCTCGATGAACTCGACGACTTCATCGGTGTAACGCTGCGTCAGTTCTTCGCAGGCGGCATTTTTCTTTTCGACCTGTTTGCCGCGATACAGCGTGTTGTAGTTTGGCCCGCGGGGCTTGGAGTAATTGCTGGGGATGCCGAGGTGTTCGTCGAATCCGGCGTCGATCGGGTGAGAGCCCTCGACTTCCAGTCCCAGATGCCACTTGCCCACCATCAACGAACGATAGCCGGCGGTCCCCAACAACTCCGGAATCGTGATTTCATCCGGGGCGAATCCATAATCCTTGTATTTGGAACCCGGGGCTTCGGTTCGGGCGACTGGCATCCCGCATCGCATCGGATAGCGTCCCGTCAACAGCGCCGCTCGCGACGGACTGCACACGTTGGCCGGAACGAAGAAATCCGTGCTGCGAAATCCCTCCGCGGCCAGCGCATCAATGTGCGGCGTGTTAACACCCTTTGGGCTATAGCAACTGATGTCGCCGTACCCCAGATCATCGGCGAAGATGATGATGAAGTTCGGCGGTCGCTCTGCCGCGTTGACCCAACAGCACCCCAGCAGCAACATTGCAACGGGCCAGACCCATCGGGGCAAGAACGTCGCGGACAAACAGTTCGCTCTCTCCATCCTTCTGCCAAATTCAAGGTTCGAATTCATTGGTTGCGACTCATTTTGAAAGTGGTTTTGGATGCTCGACAAACGCGGCGGGCCGGCTGTTGTCGGCGATGTCTTTGGCGAATGTTTTTAAGTGCTGCACCAGTCTCTGGACGACCTCTGGATTCGAGTCGATCACATTCGTCTTCTCGCCGATGTCCTTTTCCAGGTCGTAGAGCTGCGCTGGTTTTCCGTTTCTCGTATGGAGTTTCCACTTTCCCGACCGGACAGCCCGCAACTGGTTTCCGCCGTGGTAAAAGAACGCTTCGTGCGGTGTCGGGGCTTCGCCGATGAGCGTCGGCCAGATGTCTTTGCCGTCGATGACTCGATCGGTGGGGATCATGGCACCGGCCAACTTCGCGAACGTCGGCAGCAAATCTATGGTGGTCATCAGTTCGTCGTTGGGCTTTCCCGCGGGAATCTTTCCAGGCCAGCGGACGACGGTGGGCTCGCGCATGCCGCCTTCGAAGGTGGTCCCCTTGTTGCCGCGCAATGGGCCGGGGCTGGCGAAGAGGGTGTTCTTTGGGGGGCCGTTGTCGGAGGTGAATAGGACCAGTGTGTTTTCGTCGAGACCGTGGGCCGCCAGGGTGTCGAGGATTTGACCGACGGACCAGTCGATTTCGGCGATGGCCTGGCGGAAGAGGTTGTCCCGCGTGCGGTAATCGATCTTGCCGTCTTCTTCTTTTAATTTCGCCACAACGTCGTCTGGGACACCTTTCATGAATGGAGGCGACACGTGCAACGGCGCGTGGGGAATGGGATGCGGTAGATACAGGAAAAACGGATCGTCCTTGTTCCGCTCGATGAATGACACCGCACGTTCGGTGATCCGCTTGGTCAGCAAATCGGCATTCGGCTCCATCTCGATGACGGCGTCATTGTTCAGCAACGGCAGCGGCGGGAACTTGTAGTGATTTTGCCGCGGATGAAACGGGTGAATGTCGTGGCTGTAGGGAATGCCGAAGTACTCATCGAAGCCTTGTTTCGTCGGCAGAAACTGCGGCTGGTCTCCGAGGTGCCACTTGCCGAACATCCCTGTTTTGTAGCCTGCGGTTTTCAGGACTTCGGCGATGGTGATTTCATCCGGGTGCAATCCCTTTCGGTCGCCGGCGAGCAACACGCCGAAATGGGAACCCGTCGCCATGTCGATCCGTTTGGGATAGCACCCGGTCATCAGCGCGGCCCGCGACGGCGTGCAAACCGGTGCGGCCACGTAAAAGCTCGTCAGCCGGGAACCTTCCGCCGCCATCTGATCGATTCGGGGTGTGCTGACGTGCTTGCCACCGAAGCAACTGAGGTCGCCATAGCCCTGGTCATCGGTGAAGATCACCACGAAATTTGGCTTGCGGTCTGCCGCCCGGACCGGTTGAGCAAACAGCCCGCTCAACGCTGCGATCACCAAGATGGGTAGGACGCTGGATTTCAAATTTAATGACATTTGATGTCTCTCTTTGGGCTGGTCATGATCGTCGCTCTACTTGGGTGTCCGCGGCGCGTTCAGCCATTGCTCAAGCTGATCCGTTAATGAGGCGACCAGATCAGGATGGTCGTCGATGACGTTTCGCTGCTCGTTGGGGTCGGCTTCCACGTCAAACAATTCCACCGGCTGTCCACGCAGTGCGAGCAGTTTCCATTTTCCCCGCATGGCGACTTCGGTGGCAAACGGTTTAAGTTTCGGGTAGTGGCGTTGAAGGTGCTTGTACAGATCAAGCTGCCAGAACACGGTCCCCCTGGCGTCGACGCTCGGCGCAGGCCCGCCCTTGAGATGAGGCAACAGACTCATCCCATCGAGCGGCAATTCGCTTGGCAGTTCGACTCCGGCCGCATCGCAGAACGTCGGCAGAAGATCGTTGGTATGGCCAAACGCGTCGGACGTCTGACCGGCGGGAATCGCCGCCGGCCACCGCACCACCATCGGCACACGAATCCCCCCGTCGTGCAAGTCTGTCTTGCCGCCCTTCAGTTCGCCGAGATAGCCTTCAAACGCTGCTCCGTTGTCGCTGGTGAAGAGCACGAGGGTGTTGTCCGCGATTCCCAATTCGTCGAGTTTTGCCAAAAGCAGACCGACTTTGGCGTCCATGTGTTCGATCATCGATCGGAAGCGATGCTGGTCATCGCTGATGCCGTCGGCCGCCGTGGCGGACCAGTGCGGCTCTGGAGCGGGCTCGTAGGGCTTGTGGGGAACGAGCCACCACAGATTGATGAAAAACGGTTTCTGGTCGGCCGAGAATTTCTCGATCAGCTCCATCGCATAATCGCCGTTTGCATCAGTCAAATGTTTTGAATGATAGGTGTCGTCCTCGCCGACACGCAGATCGTTGCGCAGCAGCACCGTTCCGCCCTGTCGAAAGAGCGTTCGCTCGCGACCCATGCGACCGCGCAGGGGCTGCTGCTCGATTTGCGTCTGATAGAACTGGAACCCGTGCTGTCGCGGGCCAGGCTGATTGTCCAGCCGTCTTCCCTGTTCGTCGACATGCAGGCCACCGAGATGCCACTTGCCCACGTGTGCGGTGTTGTAGCCCGCGTCACTCAATAGTTCCGCCACCGTCGTCGCCGATTCAGGCAGCCACCGATTCACATCGTTGAAATGCTTCGTGATACCGAATCGCAACGGGTACCGACCGGTCAATACCGAAGCTCGCGTCGGCGAGCACACCGCTGATCCGGCGTAAAAACGCGTCAGCCGCGCCCCTTCGCTTGCGAGTCGATCGAGGTGCGGCGTCTTGACGGCGGGGCTGCCAAAACAAGACAGGTCTCCGTAACCCAGATCGTCTGCCAAAAGCAGAATGATGTTGGGCTTCTCGCTCGCATGGGCCATACCGACCGAGCCGAACAGCGCAGACAGCAGCACCAGACAAGTGACGGTCGTGCGGACGCAACCCAACCTCGACCTATTCATGACGTTCTCAACTCTCATTTCAGACTTTCTTTGCCAACGTGTCGTTTGATGTGAACCGGCTTAATCGAGGTGGGTGACGACGACGTAGTACGCGCCCAACTCACCGTCCTTGATTTCAAAATAGGGGGCGAGCTGATGCGAACCCTTTTTGAGTTCCGTGACGAAGCGGACTTCTTCGGCATCCGTCTCGACCGGCTTTCGGTCAAGGTCCTTGCCGTCCAGTCGCAGCACACCGTGGGTCGCACCGACGGCAACTCCGGGCGTGGTGCGAAACGCCTTGGTGGCTCCTGGGACGTTGTCGCCGGCGGCAAGCGGTGCGTTGATCGCAGTTCCCGACTCGACCGGCCAGCGGCGGAGAGCGATTTGGTACTTGCCATCTTGGATCACCTTGACCGCCCAGTGGCCCTTGTGGACGAGTTCTTTGGAGTTCTGCAGTTCAATCGCCGCGCGGATCGATCCTTGGTGCCACGGGGGATAAATCTCCTGGATCCAGTCGTGGGCGGTCAGGCTGACAACGGGGTGTTCGGGATGGCCGAGGTAAATCTCGGTCGTTTGCGAGAACGTCGGTTCCAATTCCGCCCACCACTGTTCGTAAAACTCTCGCATCTTTGCGACGACTTCGGGGCGTTTCTTGGCGATGTTGTTCTTTTGTCCCGGGTCGGCGGCGATGTCGTACAGCTCTTTGCCGTTGATCAGCCGATACTGTTGCGACATGACCGACGAACCCCGCCACTTGATCGGATCGCGAACGCGTTGCGAATCGCTGATGACAAAGCGTTCGGGCCAATCAACGTCTTGGGTCGGATCGAGCAAGCTGGCGATCGAGACGCCATCAAAGGTTACCGATTCAGGCTTTGGTACACCGGTCATGTCGAGCAACGTTGGGACGATGTCGACGGCGTGGGTGAGTTGGTCGACCTGATGCTGCTTGGTCAGGCCACCGGCCGGCCAATGCACAAAGAACGGCACGCGGTGGCCGCCGTCATACGGGCTTCCTTTGCCGGCACGCATTCCGGCATTGTAGATCTTTGCACCGCTGGCCGTCCCGTTGTCCGTCGTGAAAATGAAGATGGTATTCTCAGCGATTCCGAGTTCTTCGATCAGCTCACGGGTCTTGCCAACATTGTCATCGATGTTGGTGATCATTCCGTAGAACGCGGCGATGTTGTCGGATTGGTCAGGATACAGATCGAGGTATTCCTGCGGGCAATGCAGCGGGCCGTGCGGTGCGTTGGTTGAAATGTAGGCAAAGAACGGTTGCTTCTGTTTCGCACACGAGCTGATGAAGTCGGAGGCCCGAGAAAAGAAGACGTCGGTGCAGAAGCCTTTGGCCGGAACGATTTCACCGTTGTGAAAGTAGGAGCCGTCGAAGTAGGCGTTGTCCCAGAGGTCGGGCGTTTGGCCGACACCGCCACCGCCGTGTCGAAAGACCTCGGTGAAACCCCGGTCCTCGGGTCGATAGGGATAGTTGTCGCCGAGATGCCATTTCCCGAACATGCCCGTTTCGTAGCCGGCGTCGGCGAACATCTGGCCGACGGTGACTTCGTTTTCACGCAGCATCGAACGCCCCATGATGGTGTGCCAAACGCCGGTGCGGTTCGTCCAGTGACCGGTCAGCAGCGAGCAACGCGTGGGGGAACACGTCGGGGCGACGTGGTAGTCCCGCAGACCGGAGCTTTCCGAAGCCAACTTGTCGATGTTTGGCGTCTTGATAATCGGGTTCCCGGTGCATCCGAGGTCGCCGTAGCCCTGATCGTCCGACATGATCAGGATCACGTTCGGGCGAGCGGCCTGGACCGCAGGGACGAGCCCCAATGACAACGTCGAAAGCAACGCAACAGCGAAACAGGCAATACCAGAGGTGTTCATCGTCTTCAATTCCGGAGGGGCAAACGTTTTCATGGGTGCTGGTTTTTGAATGGGTTGGGTGCGGGCGTGAGTCGTGGATCTTTGCTACGGAGTCGAGTGTTCGGTGTTGCGCAATCCGATTAGGGACAGGTCGATCGGGACGATGCCCATTTCCAGTGCGGGAGATCCCGGCTTGAATCGAAAGTCGCCGTTTTCCGGGTCGACGAACATCGGGTCCGTCGCCCGACTGTTGGCGTCCACTCCATCACCTTGCTGTTTTTTCAGCATCTGTTTCGCCAGTTCCGGATCGGTCGAGCTGTAGTAGATGTTGAAATCGGTATCGGCATCCTTCGCTCGCGCCAGTTGCCGCCCTCTGCTATCCTCGGTCTTGCGTCCTTTCCCAGGAGCCAATTCATCGATGAAGACCGTTTCGTTGCCCATGGAATAAAAGATGTTTCGCTTGATCACGGCACCGTCCATCGGCCCTTCTCGCAACGACAAGTAGTAGCCTCGGGGCGGCGAGAGGATGTCGGCCACGATGTTGTTTTCGGCGCGATTGTTCAGTTTTAAAATGATCCCCTGCGCCATGCACTTGTAGATCAGGTTTTCCGCGATCAGCGTGTCACGCTGGCCGCCGTCGGTTCGAATCGCCGCCTGCATCAACATCGGGGTCACCAAGTGGTGGATGTAGTTGCGGCGGATCACATTCCCGGCACCCGCACCGCGAATGTAGATTCCGTTGCCGTCGCCCATGGTTTCCATCACGTGATGAATCTCGTTGGACTCGATCGTATTGTCACGTGAGTGAAGGTAGGGGCGAACATCGTCGAGCGTCGGATTGCGAGGCACATCACCGACTTCGTGCTTTCGGATGGTTCGACAAAGCTCTCGTCCGTTTCTGTCGAAGAAGTGGGACATGAAACCAGAGACGATGATTCCACAGTACGGCATGTCGTGAATCAGGTTGTTCGCCACGCGATTGTTGCCGCTTTGCCAGACCATGATTCCGGGCGAATGCAGGTAGATGCGTCCCAGATGATGGATGTGATTGTTGAACACGAGGTTGTTGCGATTGACATCCTTGGTGCCCGGACCGTAGCCGCAAAGCAAGATGCCGGCTCCTCCCATGTGCTCGATATGGTTGCCGGAGATTTTGTTTTCCTGGCCGTGCAGGTCCACGCGGATCGCACCGCTGC
>CP036432.1:175581-222293 GCA_007753675.1 Stieleria magnilauensis | reverse complement strand
CGGATTGCACATACGTGACTTCGCCACGCTTTTGTGAGATCAAGAATCAGTTCACGTTGATCCGTAGTTGGCTTTATTTTCTTGCCTTCCGCCGGATTGGCCCGCGCTCTGAAAAGATCCGTGAGGCATTTTCCGGTCACTTCTTCCGGATGCTCTATCTCATCCGGAAATAGCTTCCGAGCGAGCGGAAACACATGCTTGTCGATCGCTCGATTTACTGCGGCAGGATCATCTTTCACTTCCCGAAGCCTCTTGATCGTGAACTCGCGGAGAAGACGCAGCTGATCCCCAGTCAGCATGTCGGGACCCTCAAAGTAAGCGGTTTCAAATATCGCTAGCAACTCTGTTTCTACCGTACCCGCTTTTGCGATTATCCGTCCATAGGGCATCCATGCCTCCCGAACCGATAGTGGCACGGATTGATTGTGTTTGTCAAAATCCTCCGTAACAACAAGTTGTTGGTCCGCGAGCGACCATACCTTCTCCGAAGGTAGCTCCGTGTCTGCGTAACGGTTCGTGACCGCTAACACAACGAGCCGTCCGGACCTTGCGGCAAAGGTTCGTGAAGCACTCTTCGAACGCAGTCCCTTCACGTCCGGGACATAAGGTTGCAAGCGATCGAGGTCGATCTTTCGTGTCAACGGCTCTGGACATACCGCTACACCCAACCGCACCGCGCCCCCCCGGCAAAGCCAAATCGGTTTCCTTTTCGCGCGCGCGATACCCTGCAAAGCCTTGGCGTCGGTGATCAGCCCCATCGCATCTTGAAAGGCCTTGCCGAAATACCCAAGCACATCGTCTTCCCACTCCGTAATCGGCTTCGTGCGGGCGACGAAAGCATTGATCCCCGCACTGTGCAATCGCCCGGCGGCAACCATCCAACAAATACGGTCGCGATGATGCCAAAAAAACTCGCGGGCAACATCCCTCAGGTAATCCTCCGCTTCGTCCGGCCACGCTTCGGCGTTCTCTTTGGTCGCCGCCATCCCATAGGTACCGGCGAGTGGATCAAAATAGATGTCATACGGAACTGGCGCAGCAACGCGCGGGGTTGGCTGAGACCGCGTTCCTTGATCCTCGACCGTCCGTGTTTGGCCTTCCGCGTCAGGCAAGATTCGTTTCCAACATCTCAACAAGACTCCGGTTCTGATCCAAGAACCGCTGAATGGGACGCGTCATCGTGAGCACCGAAAGCAATTCGTTTGCATCATCCACCAGCGTGTCAGGATCGCTTCGACGCATTCCCGTATTCACATCCAGCACGACTTCGTGAACCTTAGGGCGTCCGAACGGACCATGCACCGTTCGCACCAATCGAATCGTCGACAGGTCGGTGTATCCTTGGTCGTTGTAGCGATGACGCAAGGGCGCTGAATTGGGAAAGTAGTCCCCCAAACGAAGCTTCTGGTAATCCGACTCGCGTCGCGATTCATCGGCCGGGCTGCATTGATTGATGTAATCCATGCCCATGTCTCGTCCATCGCGGTGAGAGTACGACCGCCGGACGTGCCGTGACCACAGAACCGCCTTCGGATTATCCCGTGGCATTGCAAACCGCCACGGCAACCGCGACATCGTGACATTGAATGCCGGTGAAGAACCGGAAAACACCAATCTAAGACTCTCTGGCTGCCGTGTTTTATGGCACACCAAACCATTCTCGGGCACCCGTTTGTCAGTCACAACATCTTTCAACGCAAAGGTGTGCCGGTTGGTGATGTGACCACGATTGACGAAGACAAACACCAGACTGTCGGACTCCAACTGAGAGTGGCCGAAAAACTGCTGCATCAGCTCAGCCAATGTCGCTGCACACTCCGAGGTTCCTAAAACGACTGCACATTGCTTTGCAAGGGCATCCGCAAATAGGTTCGAGAAACCAAACTGCCCTGCGTTGCCACACCAGGCGTGATGATAAACCCCGCGAAAGGGCAGCGCGGCATTCACAGACAAATCATCAGTGGTCTGGAGGTCAGGTCCGAAAGACTGGGCCTGTTCACGGGTCAATCGCCCCAATCCAAAACTGCTTTCTTGAATCACGACATCACCACCTTCCGAAGGAAGCACGGCACTGGCAGAACCGCCGAGCAAGACGGCGTGGAAGGCCCGACGGGACACACGTGCTAGGGATCGCATGAGTTCATTTCACTCGATTATGGCTGATTTCTCAAGAATTTCCTGCGGAGTTCCGCCGAAAACGTACCGAACGATGACCGTCTCAACAATCTCGACTTTCGCTACACCTGGCAGCAAACACACCCAATCCATTGGCTCCGTCGCCCATCTACGTGGGGGCACTTCGTCTTCCCCTATCCAAGTTCCTCCATCGCAGCGTTGCAAATGCCGCAGGTGAAGGCCCATCGCGGCCTAGCCCAACAAGACGTTCCGCAAGCGGGACATTTGTAGTGCGTTTTCTTGACGCCCTTCGGAACACGGTTCCAATTGTCTCGCCAACTGATTGTAAATCCCTTCTCCAGTAGGGCCTGGCAGGCGACCTCAAAACGACCGCCGTCTTCGATGTAATGGGAGATACCGTATCCGGTCTTCTTGCCCCCCGGCTTCCCTGTACGCGATGCGACCAAGCCGACGAGTTCCATCTTTCTCGCCCATTCACGGTTGTGGTAACCGCGAAGAGACTTGCGTTCTCCGTAGTGATGCTGCCACTGATGGCATTGCTCGTGAACCAATGTCGAGAGTGGCTGTTTCAGATCGCCTTGCTCAAGGTGAGGTGTGAGATATGCCGGGTTGAGTGAGATCTCGTCACTGATGATCCCGCTGTCGTCGTGCCATCCACCGGGCACGAAGTACCCCGCACTCTTGTGAAACCGCTGCAACGTGATCATACAGGTCGGCAATTCTTTACCGAACAATCGCTGATTGAAATAATCCCAAGCCCGCTGCAGCTCGGCGTAGTTCTCGCGCGTCGGCTTTGGATGTTCCATTTCACGCGTACCACCAAAGTTCTTGCATCGTACCCTCTCCACTTGTCACCCGCCAATTCTTGCCCGGCTCCGCCTTCCCTGTCATGCTTTCGCTTGTGAACGCCACATCAATTCGCCACGAAACCGTGCCCGCGAAGCATTTTCATTGCGTCGCCCGCCCGCACATGAGATAGTCGCCCCATGGACAGCCGCACCGACGAAATCGAACGTTTCAAAATCGAAATTCCGCTCGCCCGCTTCGCGGCCGACGAATTCGGGTTTCGCGTCGATCGCCGAAAGTCCTCGGCAAACGCCTGCTTCATGCGCTGCGATCGCACCGGGGACAAAATCTCGATCCAACGTTATCCCGATCAGCACTGGACCTACTGGGCCGTCTCCCCCGCGACCGATCGCGGCGGCTCGATCATCGACTTCATCCAAAACCGTACCGGAGAGAACCTGGGTCAGGTCCGCAAACGTCTGCGTCCCTACATTAACGGAACCACTTCCCTTTCCTCCCGCCCCGCCCTCCAAGACGTCCCCCTCACCTTAAACACCACCAACTCCGACGTGTCCGAAGTGCGGCGGATTTTTGCAACCACCGTGCGGCCACTGGCCGGCGGCGTTCATCCCCACCTGAATACTGATCGCGGTATCCCGCCGGAAACTTTCACACGCACGCCCTTTGCCGGCAGCGTCCATACCGACGCCAGAGGCAATTGCCTATTCATCCACCGCGACCATTCTGGGGTCACCGGATGGGAAGCCCGCAATCGAAAATTTAAGGGGTTCTCCCCCTCGGGGTATAAGGCACTGTGGTATGCGACGCCGGGGCGGGAGGAAAGGAAGCAGTTGGTGTTTGCCGAGTCCGCGTTTGACGCCATCGCCTACGGGCTGATGTTCCCTAGCAGTGAGACCTGCTACTGCAGCACCGCCGGACAGATGTCAGCGTTACAGCGTGACCTGGTCACGTCGGCCATCAACAAGCTGCCGATCGGCGGCGACGTCATCATTGCGGCCGATGCCGATCAAGCCGGCGGCGTTTTTGCGGCCCAGTTCCAAGAGATCATGGATGGACTTACCAGAGAGGACCTCAATTTCAAAATCCACGCCCCTGAGAGCGTTAAAGATTGGAATGATGCCTGGTTAGTGAAAAAGGCTTCCTTGCCCTCTCCGAGCCCTCAAGCCGCGTTATGAGACTATCGCACGCGGAGGATCCTCCATGGTTCGGGAGATTTCTCATCGTCATGGACGATGGAAGCGTCTGATTATGGCAAGATCGACGGATGCCAGATAGGCGCAACAACGTTTACCAAAGCGCTTCGCCTGACGGGGACGGATCTATCCGGCCTTCTGCTGCACGACACGAAGCGTTGGCCGTTCGGATTCGGATCGCGAAGCACGCGCATGGGGCAACGTCATCTTGAGTGACTTTGATGACGGCGAGCAGATCCGATTGGACCATTTGTACCACGTCGTCTTGTTGCCGCCGCCCAGCTCGGTAAACGCTCGGACGCGGTCCCTCTCCTCCGCAAAAGAGGTGTCGGCTTTGAGCTTTGCCACCAGCATCGCCTTTTCCGGGATCTCATCGGAAAGAATCGTTTTCACCCAGTCGATGCCGGCTGCTTTCAACTCGGCCGCGCGCACGTAGTGCCGCATCGACAGATTGGGGATCAAATGCAGAAAATCGGCGAACCAATCATGCACCTCCTGATCCCAAAACCACCCCGCCACTTTGCGATGCACCGCTTCCCCGGTAGGCTCGAAAAACAGGACGTGTCCGCGGTCTTCGACGGCGGCCGTGTTGGCGCTTAAGGACTTCCATTCATTGGCGATGATGCAGACCCGTGACTTGGTTTCAAAGGAGCTTGGAAGACCTTCGCTCATTTTGCCGGTCGATGCGCTGTGCCAGGCCAGGCTTTTCGACTCATCGGTTTGGCAAAGGCATTTGAGGAGCCTAACCGCTTGCTTGTCCGAGTAAAGCGAATCGACGTCGTCGATCACAACAAGCTCGTCGCGGTGCGCTGCCAGCTCGCAATAGATCCCAAACGCGGTCGCGTTTGATTCGATCCAGCAAACGTTGTCCCCGAGCGTCTTGCGCACCGTTTGACTTTTGGCCACCCCGGCCCTGCCAACTAGGATAAGAAGGTTCAAGTGGCCGGCTGCGAACGCCTGAATGTAGGTTTCAAACTCCTCGTAGGAGTCGATTTGCACCGCGTTTTTCGGTCTTGATTTCCGTTCACTCAAACCCAATTCCCTCCTGACACGCGCAGCCGAAAAAGGGGTGGAATCGCGGAATTGTCAGCCCACGCCCATTAGTCTTCGTTTCCGCGATTACACCCCTAACCGGTCTATCTTAGGAAACGCCAGCCGTTGCCACGAGGCTGGTTTTTGCACTGCAGGACGCTTACGGTTCTCGTCATCCAACCTGCTTCCGCGTGGGGCGAATCGTCTTGCCACAAACGTGTTGCCATCGTTCCCAATTGCCGGTGAACGAACTGTCTGATTTAAAAACTTTGGGGCGTTGACAGGTTATCCACAGAAAATTTCAACGGGGTACAACACCCCAAACCCCCTATTCTCACGTTCGAAATAGGTTCGGACCAACGCATTTTCGACACCCATTTCTGAAACCCTCCAATACCGACCCTCTAGGCGACCTTCCGTTTCTTGCCTGCCCCCACGATATGGGCGTTGAAAAACACTCGGCAGAGCACCGACCGCAGCGAATCTGACGCTGTCGATCGCATATTGACCGGCTACCGTGGATATCCCAATCGACGGTGATCGCAAATACCGACCCTCTGGGCGACCTTTTCTCAATACCGACCCTCTGGGCGACCTTTTGAAAAAATACCGACCCTCTGGGCGACCTTTTACCGACCCTCTAGGCGACCTTTTTCGCCAGAATACCGACCCTCTGGGCGACCTTTTTCGCCAGAATACCGACCCTCTGGGCGACCTTCGTCAACGCAACCCGTTATCCAGCAGGCACTTGCCTTACAACAACCTTTGTTTTAAACCTTGTAAAAAACAACAACAGACAAACCCGTGTTGTTGTTCTTTTTGAAATTTGGACGATGGAAGGGATGCAGGCATGACGGAAGCGATTGTCCAGCAGCAAACAAAAAAGCGATTCGACCCGACGCAAGGACGGGACGAATTGAACTTTGCCGAGTTCCCGCTTTTCTATCTCGGGCAGCGTGTCCCTTCCGGTCTCACGCGGCTGACATTCGAAAGTGAGATAACCGATTCAGCACGCAATCGCTCGATAAACCGCCGCATCGTGATTGAGGCTGGCCGAAGTGAAAACGTTCCCGTAAGCAGTGACATGGATGTCTTGCATGCGTTGATCGCTCTTGGCAAGCACGTCAACAACCTCGCGTCGTCGACGATCCATTTCAGCCGTTACCAGCTCTGTGAAATCTTGGGGTGGCCGCAAAACGGCAAGAGCTACAAACGGATCGAAAGGGCGCTTCGCAAATGGCTGGAAGTCACGATCTACTTTGAAGCGTGGTGGGACAAGGACGACGAGCGATGGAGAAACCTGAAAGGGTTTCACATCCTCGATGATGTCGAACTCAACGATCACAACACTGGGCGGCCCGGTCGCGCGAAACAGACCGAACTCCCCTTCTCGTCTGTCCGTATCGGACAGCGTTTTTTTGACAGCCTGAGTGCCGGCTACGTCAAACGCCTGAACCTCGCCGATCTCTTTCACTTGAGTTTGCCAACGGCAAAACGACTCTATGGGTTTTTAGACAAACGGTTCTACCACAAGACGCGACTTGACTTCGACCTCCGCACGCTCGCATGTGAGCATGTCGGCATGAGCCGGGACTACAAAACTTCCGAGCTCAAACGCAAATTGTTTCCCGCGATTGAGGAACTGGTTGATCTCGGGTTTCTTGAGCCGATGACCATCGCTCAGCGGTACACGCAAGTTGGGCACGGCGTTTACCAAGTTCATTTTGCTCGTGCAACACGTTCAAAAATTGGAACGCTTCCTTTGGCCGGAAACAAGGCAAAGAAATCCACAAATCGGCAACTCGTCACAGCCTTGACGAAGCACGGCATGACTCCTGTTACAGCACGGCAAATTGTCGAAGATCCCGGCATCAGCGACGAAGTCATTCGCAATCAGATCGACATCCTGGAATGGAAACTATCCAGACCGAACGACTATACGATTGGCAACAAGGGCGGTTACCTTCGTATGGCCATCACTGAAGATCATTCACCGCCAAACGATTGGAAACCAAAAGACGAGCGAGATGCAATCGTTGAGCGGGCCGAACAGGCGAAACGAAAACGCCAGGCCGAAGAAGAAAAGCGTTTGGCAGAAGTGCGGACGAAGCAGGAAATTGAAGACGCTCAAAGACGGGAACGGGAGAGCCGCGTTGCCGCATATGTTGCAACACTTTCACCGGGCGACTACGAGAAGATGATTGCGGCCGCCCTGGAACGCACCGAAGGATTCATGGCGAGGATAGCGCGTAAAGCGTTAGGCGAGCTGCAACCGGGGAGTGAACCGGTCGGTAGTCTCAAAATTGTGATCGAGGACTACGTCCTTGCTCTGCTTGATGGGACGGCCGACGCGGGACGGTGATCTCAAAGGCCAGTGGCCTTCGCGTCATGCATAAGGCAAAGGCCACTGGCCTTTTCAGCTGTCGGCTGTCAGAAATTGAAATGGTGGTAACGAATTGTCTTGTCAAACACCATTTTTCTTGGCAAGCTAAAATTAGCGGCCTTTGATCAGGCCATCCAATGTGGCCATCGCCACAACTAACCATCGCAAAAGGACTTGCGGCAGGAAGGCCACTGGCCTTCTCAGTCGTCGGAAGCCAAATGCAGCGAAAAGGCCAGTGGCCTTTCACTCATCCGGAGCGTGATTTGTGCCGATGGATGATCCAAGCCACTGACCACTCACGGAGGGAAGCCATGGCCAAAACCATTTGCATGATTGCGGAGAAGGGCGGTGTAGGACGCACCACCAACGCGGTCAATATAGCGGCTTTGTTTGCGAGTCAGGGTGCTCGGGTGATGATCATTGACACCGACCCGCAAAGCTCGGTTTCGAAGTTCTTTCTTGGCACTGCTGGCGTCTACGACCTGCACAAGTCAAATACCATCGCTGCTTGCTTTGATGAGCGATACATCCCCGAGGTGAAGGACCTCGTTCACGCAACCAACATTGAGAACCTTTATTTGACGCCCGCATCGGACCGATTGAAGGATCACAATCTGCCAAAACCGTCCACGCTCGGCGATCTTCAGTTCGGTATTCGGGACTACGTAGCAGAAGCGAATCAGTCGTTTGATTTCATTGTGATTGATTGTCCTCCCGATATCGGAAACTTGCCTACTTGGGCGAGTCTTTTGGCGTCGGATTACGCAATCACGCCGATTGTCCCAGAGCGGTTCAGTGTTCAAGCAATCTCGGGTGTTGATGCCCAGCTTGCCGCGGCACACGAAGTGAACACGAAACTGCGATTTCTGGGATACTTCTTGAGCCAACGCCGGACACGCCTCAGCTTGCACGACGCAATGGAAAAACATCTTCGCGATATTCAACGCGATCGTGTCTTCGATACGGTGATTCCGCAGATGATAGCTTTTGCCGAGGCCCAGCAGCACGGGCTTCCTATTACGTCTCACGACTCATCGAGCGAAGCGGCGAGGGTGACCGCCAAGCTTGGCAAAGAAATTATTGACCGCATCGCGCAAGAAAACCAATCACGGAGGGCCGCATAAATGAGCAAAGCAGATTCTTTCAACATGGATAACCACGACTTCACGAGCTACACGCCAATGCGATCGCCAGAGCCAATTGACGGAAAAATGGAAGGCCGACGGATGATCCGAAACGCCGCCCATATCGAGTTGTCTCGGATCATTACGCGGGCACAGGTGCGCGAAGACTTCGATGAAGACAAATTGCATGAGTTGGCCGATAGCCTAACGCGCAAAGGACAGCAGCAACCCATCCGTGTTTACTGGGATGCCGAGGAAGCCGATGGTGGCCGCTACGTCGTTCTGATGGGTGAACGACGGTTTCGCGCTGCACAGATGGCGAATTTTGAGACCATCCAGTGCATTATTCACGAAGATGAACTCAGTGAAGCGGAAATCACGGAGCTACAACTACTAGAGAACATCGTTCGCCAAGATCTCAATCCGATCGAAGAAGCGAGGGCGTTTCGCAAGATTATGGATGACCGAAAAGCCAGTGGCCTTCCTTGCAGCGCCAAAGACTTGGCCAAAGAGATCGGATTCAGCGACAGCAAGGTGGCGCGATCGGTGCGTCTACTGACACTCCCTGAAGATATTCAGGGCGACGTCGCAGAGGGATCGATCCCGCCAAGTGTCATCCGCGAGGTGCTTAAACTCAAGACCGAGGAAGCACAACGCCAGATGATCACAACTTACAAAGAGGGGGGTAGCTACGGTGAAATCGCTGAAACCGTCAAAATGAGGAAAGGGGTGGGGAAGGGTGCATCGTCCGGTCCACGCACTAAAAAGTCGTTTTCGGCGGATGGGATCAAAATCGAGGCGACAGCAAAGAAACGTGTCACTCAGGCCGAAATTGCTGTCGTCTTAAAGCAGTGGCTAAAGCAGATCCAAGGTGACGGACGCGTCAAGGCTGCATAGTGCATTGTAAACTACAAGGCGATATTCATTCCGCGGCGTAGACGGGCTTCCCAGTTCATGTGTTCGAAGATGTTTTCTTCGTTGTAATCACGCTGGAGGCTATATCGATTTGAATTGTGTCGCCACGCTCTCACCGATCGCTTAGGAGTCGTCTCAAAATAGGGTTCTTCGCGGAATTTAGTGGCATCCACCCAGGGTAGGGATTTTTTGAGGCATTTGCTCCTGCGTCCAATGTGCAAGAAGGCAAGCCCGCGGCGGAGGGATTCCGCCAAGGGCTTGCTGCACCGTTGGCGCGCTATCGACCGAGATATCCCTTCCCAGGCCCGCGTCCTCGCAGAGCCTGAGTCCGTTTTTCCCGGCACCATGAAGCCTACCGAGTACCAACGAACGTTGCAAACAATCATTGGACGCAGGAGCAAATGCCTCCGAAAATCCACCACCATGAGTTCGGCCCAGGCGAGCTTCACGGTCACGAGTTTGCGACTAAATTCCGCGAAGAACCCAAAATAGACTACCGCGGTTTTTGCAGGATCACATAGTTCCAATCGCCATGAAAAGCATTTTCTGGTGCACGAATGAATTTCACGGCCCGAATGGCTCACCAAGCTAATGCCAATTTCAACATTCGTCAGAGTGAAACTCCAGAACTCATCGTCGCATCGATGAGTTTTTGCGCTGCGGGTACCATTGGCAATTGTTGTATCCCACACTGGAAAAAGTTGAATAAGACGCGAAATAAGGACGTCGGACTAGTTCGTTAGCAGAAATTCTCCGGAATTGTCTTGACTCGATGTTTGAGATCGATATTTTGGTTGAGTTACGGATCTGCAGATCGTCTCGTTCTAAGTTAGGGGCGTTACGAGATTGAATTTGTTCTTTTCGTGGGGCTATCTTCGTGATCTTGTATTTAGTGTTAGCAGTTTTAGCGTTGGCACTTTCTGAGGGCGTGGTTGCTCAGGAACGTCCTGGCATTCTCGAATCCGAGATTAAAGCGATCTCTTTGGGTGAAGTGACGTTCACGGATAGCTCGCTCGAACAAAAGTTTTCTACGCCAGATGTTGAAGTGGAATATTCTTCAACATTCCGGATTAAGCTTATCAACAAGTCTAGCCGACTGCTGAAACTTGATCGGCGTAAGTCTTCTTGCGGGTGTATTACCTCCATTCCAATACCCGCAGAGGTAAAGCCTGGCGACTCGACAAATGTATACATAACGTTCACTCCCGACAGTTCGGGTGAATTTGGGCGGTTTGTTGAGTTCAGGTATGGAGAAAGTTCGGAGGTAATACGGCTCTGGGTGGTTGGTAAGGCCAAACACCGGTTTTCCTTGGATCCGGGTGTTATAGATATCGCTAAGGTAGGGGTCGAAAACGAAATTCGACTGTTGCGAAATTTTCCTAAGGACGGGAAGGTGACGTCTGTGGTCGCGAGTTCACCGCTCTTATTGAAAACTGAGTTGAAAGATGCGGATGGAAGTAATCGCATCGCAGTAACAATCGATAAAGCAGAGTTCCGCAAATCGCAGAAAGACGAAACAGTTCGTTTGGCTGTTAGGGAAGGTAGGGCAGAGAGTTTTGTGCTGTTGAGGATACACGATTCTTCGCGGTTGATCGTGTATCCTAAGACGGTGTTTGCCAAGCCAGGTGATGGGTTCTCGCGATTTAAAACGGCTGTTTACGGAAACGAGATGGTTTTGCAAGAGCTTAGTGACGGCAGTCGTATTTCCGTGACTGGTGTTTCGAAGAGCGGGGACAAGATAGGTGCAATTCCAGCCGAAATTGAATGCACTGATATTACTCCGACATCTGTTCAGATAAGTCTGCAAATCGCGAGTGCTTGGATTCAGGAGAATAAGAACGCGGTGCCAATCGAGGCATACGGATATTTAGACGACGGTCGGAAGGTTTTCTCGATACGGTTGTTCTTTCACTGATGTGTGTTGATGGATTTGGATTCGATGCAGAAAAACATGGGAGATAGCGATGTGGAGAGTGTGTTTGTTTATGGGCGTGGCCGTATGTTGGGCCTTCAGTTGTGTAAATGCAAACGGGCAATCTTGTCGGTACTACACGCAGCAGACGGAAAGTTGTTTTGATTTTCCACAAGATACGGATTGCGAGCTTTCTTGCGTGGAGCAGCCGGTTGGGTCTGGGATGTGGTTTTGTCAAACAGGACACGACGCCGATCTTGAGGACTACTATGGAGGGCGGACGTGGGATGGAACGGCTGTTGGAGGATCTGGTGATTATGAGGTCGAGTACACAGACTCTTTCGACTGCTATTCGCATGCAGATTGCGAATGCAAAACAGTCAATAATGTCAAGGAATGTGTGACGAAATTGAGTACGTATTACTCGGATTTTCGCGAAGAGTATTACTTGAATATAAACCTGCAGTGTCCATAGGAAGTGGTCGGCCAACGAAGTTAACGAATCGCGGGCACCCGGTAGGTCTTCCATCGATTGACCCTGAGTGCAGGGTTGCTGTGGCGTATATGGAAGTTCCTGGAAGGTCTAGGGGTGAGTCGATAAGTTGGCAATATCGATATAGCGTGGGTGACGGTGCCGCGGAAACAGTTGGCGTTCGAAGGATTGCGGTAGAAGTTGTACCTGTGTGGAAAACATTGGCATGAAACTGAAAGCGTGTTGGGTATGCGTTGTGTCGGTCAGCATGATTGCCGTTCCGGCGGTGGGTTGGGCGCAATCCGTCGTTGATAAATGTGACGGAATGATGGCGGACTTTGCGTTCGCCAGGTCTGACCTTCCTGATTGGGTAGCGTGTAAGGCTACCGGTACGCGGGTTGAGGGTACGATAGGTAAAAGTTTTGTTGAAATGGGAATTACCCATTTGGTGGTAGAGAAGAAAGGAGATGATGGATACCGGTACTTCGCCACTGGGATCGACTTCCGTCCAAGCAGTGGAATGAATAGGGTCTCGTGGGAGCAAACGTTCGAGAATGGGGTGTTGCACTATCGACGAATCGGGTACCGGAACCGTCTGGATGTGATGCGCGATATGAAGGTTAAGTTGCCAGAGGGTGTGCCGCAGAGAGTTAAGACCAAATATCCGAAGTTTGATGTGTTTAATCTGCCGTTGGCCAACGACGGAGCATACATCGCTAGCGAAATTCCAAAGGAGTACGTGGAAAAGTACTTTGTACTAAATGGACGAATTAATGGCGCGGAAGAAAAGCTAGGGGGGGAAGTGTTGGGGTGGTGGGATATACAGGGAGATCCAGGTGCTGTAGTCGATGTTACGTTTGACGAAAAGTTTAACTCCTATCCGATTAGAGTGGAGTGGAGATCGAAAAAAACGCAGAGGCAAAAGCCGTCGGAAGTAAGGCTAAAAGAGCGTGTCGATTCACTAGTTCAGACCAAGTATGCGTCTGTGCGGTTGGGAAAGAAGGAGTTTGTTTTGCCTTCGGAAGTGCAGATAGATTCGGTGGGTTGTAATGACGGAGATGACTGGACCAATACGAAATTGAAGTTTGAATGGGTTGCGAGCAGCAAGGATTTAACGTTCCCATTTGACGCGAAAGTGGATTGGGCACGCCCTGTTTTAGAGCTGTTTGACAAACCGTAGCGTTAGGACGTGTTTGCTTTTCGCGAAGGAGAAGGTATAGGAGCTGAGTGTCGGGTGCGGGTTTCACGAAAAATGTATTAGCCATACCGGATAGTATAGGCGGGACTGCGGTCTAAATTCTCCACGCCTCGGATGTACCGCAAGGTTGTCCGGGGATCTTTGTGGCCTAACCAGTGCTGAATATCGATCAGCGGAATACCTGCTTTGTCGGCTTCGGTTGCAGCCGTCACGCGGAGTGAGTGAACGCTGACCTCTTCATCGATGCCGACGGCCTGGCAGTGCTTCTTGACCAGCTGCTGAATGGCCCGCACGGTCATTCTCCGGCGCACAAACCCATCGCGGCCCTGTCCGCGAGCGGACGCACCCGGCCGAAACAACGGTCCGGAGCGATCGTTGGCAATGCCTGCAACCGTAATCCATTCAGTGACGGCCGCAGCTGCGATTGGCGGGATGACGCCGCGGCGGATTTCATTGCCCTTGCCCTTGATGCGAATGACCGTGTGTTCACCGTCACGGCTGATGTTGCCGACATTGATGTGGTGCAATTCATCGACGCGAAGCGCCATGTAGGCAAAAACAGCCAGCACCGCGCGGTCGCGAATACCAGATGGCGTCTCGGGATCGGGTGCATCGAGTAAGTGTCCAACACGTTTGGGTAGGATCGATGGCGTCAATCCTTTGTCCGATACTTTTGGGGATTTGACGAAGTCGGGCGCCGCCGGGTTGGCACCGCGATAGCCGTAGTTCTGTAAAAACGAAAAGAACGAGCGAAGGGACGTGATCTTGCGCGCGACGGTTGAGTTTTCTCCGGGGGTGGGATTGCCTTCGTGATCGGGGCGTCCGCCGGCGGCAAGCAAATAATCACGCCACCTGGTTACGTCATCGGGCACGAATTGCGTCATCGCTTCCAATTGCTCAATCTCGAGCCCCTGAAACGCCATGAACTGCTTGACGTCGTTGCGGTAAGCGGTGCGCGTCGCCGTGCTTTCGGTCTTTGACAGCCAGGCTTCGAAGGCTTGGGCGATCAACGGGCGCAGTTTGATGCGATCGGTTGGAAGCGATCCGCCAAACGCCGGGGGCAGGGCAGTTTCGGGTGTCGTGATCAGGTCGGTTTTGGTCATGGTGCTCTCCTTTGCACGGGGGTTTATTTAGATGCCGAAATCGTCGTCGCTGTCGGCCACGTCGTCCGGCTCCTCCCGGAAGTCGCTGCAGTAATCGGCGAGGGTTGCATCTTCCATGTCGAGCAGACACGAAAGGTCAGAGACGCGGTAACAAATCTGCGTGACCAGCCGTGTGATGTCATCGTCCGTGTTCAGTCCCTTTTCACTGGCCTGTTGCACCAGGTGTGTGATAGAGGTGCGAAAGTAGGCGGCCGGCGTCGGCGCTTCCAGCACTTCGATCGCCGCCTTGGCGGCTTGCATGAGCGAGGCCGCATCATCGGTGTTGACGTCGTGCTCGGCCGCGACTTTGGCGAGTGGCCAGTTCTCTTTCACGGCCAGGCACAGGCGTTTGGCGGCGCGGGGCATTAGGTCTTCGTAGCGAATGTTGCCGATGCCCAAATGGTCCCGGTAATTGGCAAAGCTGTAACCGAAGATTTCGGCGGCGTAGAGATGGGCACCACGCATCGTACCGGCCGAGCCATCCCGTTCCCGCTGAATGCAGCGCAGGACGGCATGCAGGCACTCAAAATTCTTCAGGAGGGAATCTTGGTCTAGATAATACGCAAACAACGCGATCCACGACGGCCTGGCATTCTCCGTTGCCATGGCTCGGTTCGCATATTCGGCCCAATGTGCCAAGGCAGCCGGCGTCTGATCGGTTTCGAATCCGGCGACACGATGGGAGAAGGGCAGTGGCTTGTCGTTGTCGATCGCCTCCTGCAAGGCCTCGCCCCATGCGATCGCTTTGGCCAGTGAGTCGTGTTCCGGTGGTTGTGTCATTTGCCGTTCCCTGTTGTTCTGTCGCTCGCGTTTCGCTCAAGCACTTCACTGCAAGATCTCTGGTTTCTTCACTTATCCCTACGGTCGGAGGCCGCGTCATTGCGGCGATGCGTTCCGCAGCCGTTCGATGTGCCATTTGAGTGAACCCGTCGGAAAGCTGCCGCCAAAAATTCGGCGGTTGGTGACTGGTTGCTGAAGTGCGGTCGCGATGGTTCATCACTGCGTCTCTCCGCTGCGCAGGCGAGCTTTAAGTCAGTCATCATCGTTGTGGATGGCAAATCCGATTCGGCGTGACGGCGGGACCGGGGGTGGCTCCATCAGCTTTCGGATCGCATCAAAGACGACTTGAAATTGCTCATCGTATTTGGTCTCCAGGTTCTGGATTTTGTTAGCCAGGTCTTTGTGCGTTTCAAGCCACTGCCGCAGCTTGACGAAGGCCCGCATGATTTGGATGTTCACGGCGACGGCCTGCTCGCTCCGGAGCACGCTTGAAAGCATGGCGATGCCCTCTTGTGTGAAGACGTAGGGCAGGGATCCGCCAAGGCTCCGCCGCGATGGTATCACAGATTGTGATACCATCGCATCGGCTTCTTCGGCCGTGATTTGGAACATGAAGTCATCGGGGAATCTGTCGATGTTCCGGCTGACCTGTTGGCGTAGAGCGATCGTCTTGACGCCGTAGAGGTCTGCCAGATCCCGATCGAGCATGACTTTCAGTCCCCGGAGCAAAATGATCCGCTGTTCGATACGCTCAAGGGGAATGGTTTCGATCGCCGCCATCGTGCAACGGTGCCACGATGGGATCGGGACGTCAACCACAATCCCACCTGCTATTCCTCCTCGTCACTGCCTAAAGCGGCCCGCGCCGCCGCGATCATCTCGGGAGCGAAGTCGAGTGTGATGTCGTCCAAATCATCGTCACCTAGCCTCTGGATCTGCTGAACGATGTCGATGAGCAAATGCTGGGTGAGCCCCGTGACGTTGGCCTGCTCGTAATCGGCCGCCGCGAGGCGATCGAGAACGTTCCAGAACGGCTCTGGCAATTCGATCGTGAGAGTTCTCTTTTCCATAATTTCTTTCTCCTCCTGCCCGCATTTGGCCCCGGTGCGGGGCGTCTTCAAACTTCGTATAACCCACTTTATACGAAGTAAAAGGTGTTGGTAAAGGCAGGTAGGGAGTTGAAGGAATCACGGAGGTGGCGGGGCTATCCCACTCCCTAGATCCGACACTTATTTGCCGTTCGGTTCTAAGGTGTATTTCTTAGGGGCAGAGCACGCGTGCGAACTTGGTATTCTGCGGGAGAACGGGGGGGGACATAAATCATCACTAGGCAGTATCGTAGATGGAAACTGTCCACAAATCGCCGGTTGGAAATGGTGGCTGCATTTACCAGGTTGCAGCTAATGCGGGATGAAAAGGATACCGCGGGATGGCTTGCCTAGAACGAAACAAAGCGTAACGTTCCCTACACTATCTACTAGTGTGCGGAGCAAGACAAAAAGCCTTTGTGAGATGGGGAAGAGTGCATGACCATAAGTGCGTTTTCACTGGTTGCAGAGTACTGTAACGATCAGTCATCGAGAGTTACTGCGAAGCCCAGATATGACGTTGCGACACATTCTCTGTGTCTTGGCGATGTAAGTGTCAAAAGGTTTCGCCAATCCGCGCCCAATCAACAGCTTGTCCTGCTTGCGTTTGAGGAACAGGGGTGGCCAGGTGTCATAGACGATCCGATTCCCCATCGGTTTGGCACTTGCCCTCGTGAACGTGTTGCAAATGCTATAAGACGTCTAAATCGGTCGCAGCTTGGCGACATCGTGATACGCTTCGGATTGGCTGACGGCGGCGAATCCATCTACTGGTGTATCAGGAATAGGATGGCTAAGGATCTGGTTCCGGACCCACGCGGACCAAGGCGAATTTAGTCGGACCCAAACGCAACTCGATCGTTTCTATTTCTTCCATAGAGTGAGTTATGGAGTGGGCCGACGCTTGGCTCACCAAGTATTCCTCACCAAGTGGAGAGTTGTAACGATGTCAAAGAGTTTACTAATGACGGCCGTCGCAGTACTCTGTTGCACTGTTAGCACAGCCAGTGCCCAACAAGTTAATGAAGCGCAGGCTACTGCGAAACTGGATGACGCCACGGTTGAAGTGTCAGCAGCGGACGACAGCCATATTGGGGTGGCCGACGAAATCACTACCCTGGAGGACGCTTATAATCAGGTGATTGCGTTGCTGAATTCATGGAACGTGCCAGCGAATCATCCAGATCGCCAAGCCGCGGACGACGCGTATGGTGATGTTGGTATCGCATCTGCAAAAAACGACGCTGCAAGAGATAAAATTGACGATGGCATTGCCGACGTTGATGCGGCGATTGACGCATTTGAAAACTCGAACTGGTCTCTGTGCTACAGCAAGTCGGTAAGTGCAATACAGAACTCCAATGCCGCATTTTCACTTATGTTGGATGCGGAATCACATTGCGATTGGGCCGCTCAAGTCTTCCTCGATCTAAGCGAAGAGTACGAAATTTACTAGCGAATTGAATTCGCGAGACGTTATTGCACGGCCTAGTCCATATTCCATTCGTGAATTTGGGCTAGGTTTCTTCCGCTATCCCAAGTTTCGGTTCGGCAGGCTGTTTTCTGTTCCGTTTCTTGAGTCGCTCAAATCGTTCTCTGAGCTGTCGTATCCGTTCATGGCGTTCCGCGGACTCGATCTGTTCTTGTTGAATTCGTAGCAACTTATCCACAGTATTCCTCTCAATTAGAAGTGGAAAATGCAGCTCATTCGGAAGCAACCCTCGCAATTCGAGTGGAGTGGGGGTCGGATCCAACCGTCCGTAAGCGGGAAAAGAACAGGTCAGACACAATACAAAAGCTAGAAAGCAACGCATGACATTGCTCCGTCAAGGTCCTGGAACAAAAAACTCGCAACTACATTTTTAACCACCCTCTCTCAACACTGCCGGAGTTTTGTCTGATTTTCTGGAAGAAAATCTGCACCGTTAGTCTGGCAAACCTCGAAAAGCGGGACAGGGTCACGCAAGTAAGGGGTAGGAAGTTTTGGTTGCCGTTTTGGACAGTGAGGTGGTTTTGCCGCGATCGGCGAGGCGTTCAACGAATTGCTCATCATCGATTTTGAATATCGCATCTTGGCCTTCGGTGAACAACACGCGAGGAAAGCCGGCGAGATTTACGCCAAGCTCAATAGCCAGGTCCAAAGTCCTGGGTACCGCGATGTCCAATTTGCAAGCGTCGCCCTGACTAATCCTTGGGGCTTCCATCCGTAGTGGCAAATCAGAACCTTGGCGGACGGCACAGAGTTTTCATCGTGATCTTGACAATGGCTAGAATTGCTTCTGCATGGTCGAGAATGTTCGGGGCCTAATCCGCCATCTTTCCAAACGCATCTAACGCCATACGGCTTCATCCGTGATGCCGATCTGGTGCAGCCGAACATCTGCGATCGCCATCGTTTCTTGGTGGGGTGTTCTTCAGATTTTCAGACGAGATTACGAATTGTAAATTTTACAATTTGTTCTCGATCGTGCTCTGGAGTTCTGACGATCTAGGTAATTAGTCGAGTGTTCGTGCGGTGATTTGGATTCTGACAAATTGCCTTGACGCGAAAGGGAGACATCTGCTAGCCGTCATAGGGTGGCGCACATTTTTTCCTCAACGGAGATTGCTTATGGAGTATGCGGCCGTAGTCGGTTGGTTTCCATCCGGCGAATTCACACTGGTTGCCTTTCTGATTGCCCTAGTTTTACTTTTCGTGCTTTTGATTGGGGGCAAGGTCAAGATTGGCATGGATCGGATTGAAATTTGGGGTCGTAATTGGGAGGACGCCCAACAAAAAACGGACGAAAAGTCCGAAGACCTTCCGCCCGCCTAGAGATGGAAATGGCTGATACTTTTCCGGGTTTCAAGCCATTGCATCCATCATGGAGAATGCATCGCGGTACTGCCGCGGTGCGTTTTTTAGCGACAAATCGTAATCGAGTGAAAGTCCATTATGACTTCTTTGCTTGATCTTCGGGCAGCTGAAGAGTTGCCCCTGGTCACCTTTCTGGATTAGCCCCAATAGCTGACAGCCTTGACATTGGCATGCGGCGGTAGGGAGGCAAACCATTGAAATCGTTTGAAAAGACAGCGAAATACGGGGTGGTGAACGAAAATGCTTGAAAAACGCCGTACAAATGACGTACAATGGTGGTATGGAGACGATTGATATGACCAAATCTCTGAAAACCGAACGCATCGAAGCCCGCGTTGAGCCGGATGTCCGTGAGCTCATCATGGAGGCTGCCGATCTTGAAGGCTGCTCTGTGTCCGAGTTCCTTGTCGCTTCTGCCAAAGAGCGAGCCGAGAAGACGCTTCATCGGACCCGCGTGATCCGATTGACGGAGGAAAGCCAAATCCGCTTTGCGGAACTTATCCTCAATCCGCCACCACCGAACAAAGCGATGCAAGAGGCGAAGGCGATCCACGAACAACTCATCCTCTCCTCGTAATGCCGTTTCGGATCGAGAAACTGGCAAAACACGACCGAAGCGAATTCGATTGTGGCACTGAAGCCCTAAACCGGTATCTTCAACGTCAAGCCGGTCAGGATCAGCGGAAACGTTACGCGGTTTGTTTCGTCGCCGTAGATGATGATTCGGAGGCCGTATCAGGCTTCTACACGCTCTCGTCAGGGTCGCTCGATCTGGACCGTTTACCAACTTCCTTGAGCCAGAAACTCCCGCGTTATCAAGTTGTTCCCGTCGTCGTCATGGGACGTTTGGCGGTCGCGAAATCTGCACAAGGCGTTGGTCTCGCTCAGGCACTGCTATTCGATGCAACGAAGAAGGTTGCCACGCTCAACGTTGGGGCTTTTGCCTTGTTGGTTGTCGATGGCGGCCACGCATTGAACCATTATGGCGGGGTGGCTGACTCTGGCCGCCATAGTTCGATGACGGTCTTATCAGGCGATACATCCGCTGGTGTCGCCAAGATTCTTGAAGAATTGGAGTGAAGAGCATTGACGACCGAGACGTTAGAAAATACTGTTTGATCTCAATCTGACTTTTAACGATTTAGATTGGAACGACGCATTCGCGGTTGCCGCGCGGCAACCGGATGGCGGCCAATTGCAATTTGGCTCATGTAGACTTCGTCGGTCCAACTTACGTGTTCCAGAATACGTGTTCCAAAAAAGGAACGATGGGTAGGTCTTGAATATCCAAGTCTACCCGTTGTTTCTTTGCTTTGGTGTGCGCATCCGCCAGCACGATCGCAAGCGTTTTCGCAAACGCCTGGCTTGTCCAGCGGTTAGTGAAAACGCCCTTGGCCCTGATCCTCATAAAGTCGCTTAAACAACAAGTTGAGTTCAATCGAATTGCTTCTTACTTTGACCACATCTCTGTGCTTACGGTTGGGACGTTTTGCGTGAAAGCGCAGAGTCGCAGCGCTGACGCGAGATTCTCGAATCTACTGGCCGTAGGTCATCAGCGTTTCTCCGCGTCAGGCGTCTTGATCTCATTGGGCCCAACGTTTGCCAACAGGCGCATGGCTCCCCCGTGACACGCGTCTTGTGGTCCGAGTTGTTTTTCTTTTACTAAAAGAGTGAATCCGCCCGAACACACGACGCGCCAATGCTGGGGAGTCACGCGCCCTCAGATTTCTGAATTGCACCAAAGAGATCAACACGAAGTTTGCGGGCGCGACGCTGATGAACTGCGTGCATGAGACCTTAGAAGCGGAACTCCCGGCCTGGAACACACTGGCCTATTCCCGCGTGCGGTGTGTCGCATCCGTGCGAGAGTTCACGTTGGCATCCTTGCCGCCCCAATGCGTTCCCACCGGCTTGTCCCGGTGCCGGTGTGAAACTCGCTCGAGACAACGTTGTGGATAGCGAGCGGACGGTAACGGCCACTGCAGACCTCAAGTTGCCACGTCCGAAAACTATTCGAGATCTTTCTCTGGCAACGAACCTGGAATGGCAACCTCGAACTGCGGACCTCCGAGCGAACAAAATTCTAGAAATTTCCTTCACGAAACTCGAAGCGCCAATGCGCGACTTTTCAGCCAGACATCACGCAACTGAATCATCAGCCACTACCGCCAAAGTGGTTCAATCTAAATCCGGCATCGACATGTTGGTTGACGCGAAGGACGAAGAATCTGAAGCGTTCTATCTTCACCATGGTTTTGTGAAGCTTGAATCGCGTGACGACGATGAGCGGACTCTCGTGCTTCCAATTAGCAAGTCTAGCCAGTGATCGTTGCTTTTATTTGGGGTCTGAGTACTATTGGAACAGAAAGTCGGGTTAAGCTGCATGGACGAATGCTAGATGCCCATTCGGGAAACGATGTCCTGAGCCAATCGTTCAAAAGTCTGCTCAGCCTGTTTGATCGTTGCGTTGTATCCCGGATTCACTTTGCCGCGAAGGCTTCCAATCGGAACGCCTTCCGCCTGGGCAGATGGTGCTAGGCTCTGAAAGTGTTTCACGTCGCCAATCTTGTTTGACCCAGTGGGACCGAGGTCACTGTCGATAGCTTCTAGCACATCCACGACTCGCGACTTCACTCGTGGCGCAATTTTCCCTTCCCATTGGGCGTGTGGATTAGTTTTTCGCGTGCCGACGTTAACCTTGAAGGCTGAAGCGATGTATCCGAGATAGTGCGGTCGCCCGTCTGGAATCTGTGTTTTTGCTACTTCATCAGCGAGTCCATAGATCGTTTTCCAGTCCGTAATCCACTTCCCGACGGATCGCCCGACCGTAGAGAGTGCACGCAGCGAAAACAAGTCTGCAGTGACCGGAGTGATGAAGTGATCACAGTCCAGCAAAACAGATCGATTCAGGGGCCCGACATTCGGTCCCACGTCGTACATTACAATATCAGCATCGTACTCGCTGGCCAGCTTATCGACAGCACTTCGCATCGCGCAGAAGACGTCATACCCGCGTGGATTTCTTGCAAAACAGCGGGTCCACGCGTCCGGAAGTTCTTCTTCGTAGTCAGCTAAAAGTACATCACCAGGAGCGAGGAGTACGTTCTCACGATTGGTCTCGTAAACCGTGACCTTTTTCGTATCGCCGCGACCTCGGACCACAGGCTTGATCGCACTCCACATCGTGTCACCTTCTTCGTCATCATCTGATTCACCCAACAGTTCATCAATTTCCTTCTCTCCGAGGTAGTAGGACGTCAAATTGCATTGTGGATCCGCGTCAACTAGCAGGACCGTATGACCCATCGCCCCTAACGCGTCGGCGATGTTCACTGTGAGCGTAGTTTTCCCGACGCCGCCTTTGTGATTGAAGAGTGTTAGCTTTTTCATTTACTTCGGGATTATTGGAGATATGACGTCGTGCCTGTCAGTATTTTGACGTCACCGGCCGTCAAGCGATACCCGAGGCAGTTGCAATCCGCCGATACGTACGTGGTGGCTCGGTTAGGGGGAGACGTCATCCGCAAGGCATGTGCGGGAACAAGCCCTCTGAACCGGTAGTCCTACCCGGATCGACCGGGCAGGGTCTCGATCCTATGGCCGGAAGCGGGACATGCAAGGACGTCTGCCGCGAATTGGGTGTTGCCTGCACCAGCTTTGATCTTCGAAGCCGGAAAGATGCGGCGAACCCGACATCATACGCAGACGTCGGTCTGTTCGACTTCGTCTGGATGCATCACCGATTGCGAGAACGACGGGTCGGTGCCCTGCCGCGTGATGCGTTCAATGCCTTGGACAGATAATGTTCAAGCGCCTCGGAAAACGTGACGCTGTCACGCGATGCCACTTTTGACAACAAGTCGTGTGCCTTTTTTGACACCGTGATGGTTTGTTGCTCGTCGTGATGTTCCTTGCGATACCGACGTTTGCGGATGGCCAGCTTCAACCTCTTCCAGTCATCCGTGCTGAGATAGGTTTCGCACCAGGTGTTTACGGCGGCTGCACGACCATGTTTTGCTTTGATGTCGGCCGCGGCAACAAATTCCCGCCGTGCATCATCATGTGACACTGATTCCGGCCATGCAAATCCGGCCACCTGCAGGCGGCCGCTGATGTAGAAGGTGGCGTGCACGACATCCTCGGCGGTGACGATGTATTTCGCTCGCGGCATCGAAAGTTCTTTGGGTAGGCATGGTGGAGGACCTATCTGAGATTTTAACACTCCCGAAACGCGGGACAAGGTCACGCAAACAGAATCGCCATTTTGGAATTACCGCTCTTTCGGATTGAATCCGCCATGAAGGAGTTGATCAAGCAACGTCAGAGTCAGAGGGACGGACGCGCTGAAGCCGCATGAGCTAGAATGTATCGGCCCGTTGGCCGGGTCGCTGGCGTTCGTGTTTTGCCCCAACACGACGAACCACCTCGGCTGGCGGGCAATTACATGCAACGATTCACACGAAGTCAATCGATTTCCTCGTCATCGTCATAGATACTTCTGGTGATTTTCATCAGGATGCTCTGAATCTTGTCGACTGCCTCTGATAGATCGTCAATTTGACATTCGACTTCGAATGCATGGTTGGCCAGTTCGGTTGCATCCTCGCCATTCGCGTTCATCGCCAGTTTGTGCAGTCTGAGCAAGTCATCGCGGATCGATGGTTCTCCGAAATCGCTATCAGCCAGTAGAGCACGCAGACGATCGAGATAGTCCACGGCTTTCAAGATTTCACTCGTTTCAAAGGTCTCAAGGTCGATTTTAGTCATTGCTTGCCACTACTTGTCCGTGATTGCTCCGATACGCCGGATTGTTGTATCGGTGCCAAGGCGTTTGTCGATGAACCGTGCGGTGGCAACAAAATCGACCAGAGCATCGTCAAACCGTTCGGCCAGTCCTTCGGCGATGGCTGTTTCGGCGACTTCCTTCAGGGCGTTGAAACACCGCCGCTTTTCTTCAATAGCTTGTCTTTCGGCTTCGGTAATGCTCATGATCCCCAGTTAGCACCGTTCGTGAGAGCGAGTCAAACAGATTCCTTCATGGGCTTGCAATTCGTTCAGGTATCCGCTTCACCGGTGTTGAACACCTGCGGAGCATCGGGCAAAGTTTCTTGTCTTTGTCGTCGCATTTGTGCTACTATTGGGCGGTTCGAGATTGACGGAGGAAACAACCATGCAACACACAACACTCCAAGACCTGCAGCGGGACATTGCCAAAGCCTACGAGACTGGTGACTTTGTCGCCGCTATCGAAAGCCTTACTGAAGCCTTTAAGCAACGGCGGGGCGAAGCTGTCGGGCACGCCAATCCAATTGAGCGCATGAGAGACTCTGTTTCCCTGGATGAGATCATCGAAGAACAAGGTTCAAGGGTGGTTACCGATTGGCGAAGGCTTTCGGTCAACATTGCTCCAGAAGGCGAGACAGCCGAAGAGTTCTTAAAGCCCATCTACGCGGATAGAGATGCGGGCCAAGACAGGGATCCACTCTAATGCGGGTGCTCGTTGATACGGACGTCGTTTCGTACGGACTGAGAGCGGACCCACGTTTCGATCAATTCTATGGCCCGACGCTTGCCAGTGCGGAACCGTTTGTTTCATTCATGACGATCGGCGAACTCGAACATGGGGCCGCTCTTCGCAACTGGGCTGAAAAGCGTCTTGGCGAATTGCGAGCCTATCTCTCCGAAAACTTTTTGAGCATTATGCCGACAACTGAGATTTGTAGGTGTTGGGGACAAATCAGAGCAGAGGCCAAGTCACGCGGTCGTGTATTGAAACCAGAAGATGGCTGGATAGCCGCGACATCAGTGGTATACGGCATTCCGCTGATGACAAACAACCGCAGAGACTTCGAAGGCATTCCTGGTCTACAACTCATCACGCAGGAAGGGAGCACCTGAAATGCCATTGTCGCGTGAGTTTGTTGAAACAACCAAGAAGCGAGCCGACGCAAGCAAGGCGTTTCGAGTTGGACTGCTTGAAAAGGCAGCGTCAGCATTCGTCACCGGCGAACCCGATGCTGGCCGCGAAATTCTTCGCGACTACGTGAAGGCAACTGTCGGATTTGAAGCTCTGGCTCGGCAACTTGAAATGACGTCGTCGAGCCTGAAAAGAATGCTTGGTCCAAAAGGCAATCCGAGCAGCAACAATCTTGCTGCGATCATGGAAGCTCTACAGCGAAACGAAGGCATTGTTCTTGGAGTCGTCGAAAAACGCCGGTCCCATCAACGGGAGCGTGAATTGGCATGACAAAGGGGAATGACGACGCAGAAAAACGAAAATCCAGATCACGACGACATTTACGGATTCTATCGAAAAACCTTTTTTGGCGCGGCGTAAACATCTGGACCTTAGCGTAGTATTTCACACTCTCCTGCAAACGATCGCATTATTGAGCTCTTCTATTGCGGGACGAGGTCACGCGCACGGAATTGCCCAAATAGATTGGTTGCGAGACGGATGGTTGCGGCGGCTAAGACATGCCCGGCCCCTCCGGTTTTTCCTGACAAACGTCACCTATTTCGAATGTGAAATCCAGATCGCAGCCGGTTTCGTGTTGGTCAAGCACCAGGCGACACGCGGCATGGCAGAATTCACGGGCCAATTGGTCCGATACCGTAAACGTTTGTTTCACGCGTGTTGAGACTTCGAGTACAGGAGGAAATCCGCCGCGGTTGAGCCAATGGGCCAAATTGTTCGCGTGCTCTGCTGCGCCTTCGTAGTCGCCGTGGCCAAAAGCATCCAACATCTCGGTAAATGTCTGATCAGGATCCATTGTGCAAGCGTGCCAGAGACCGCGGCGCGGTGTCAATGAAATTCCCAGAGCCGGTCGATCCGTTGTGGCAGATCTTACGACCGTTCGATCTTCTCATCCACGATCGCATCGGCATGAATCAGAAACGCATTCAGGGATGCGTCGTCCAGCAATCCGTCTGCGGCCAGTCCGTAGGTGAGATCATGAAGATCATCCGTTCCGATGTCGTTCATGCGATCTGCGATCGCCAATCGCAATGCCCGTTCCTCAAGGGGTAATTCCGCCTCGTCGGCGTAGGCATTGATGAGTTCATACAGTCGCTCAGGTGTCATGCGGCAGACCCTGGCACAGTTCCTCTGCTTTTGTCAAGGCATTTGTCGGCGTCGTGTATTCCATCCTCCTCCTGCCAATTGATGATCCCTGCAGCGTCCCACGTTGCCGTCTCTGCTGACAAGGGCCGGCCTGCAGAACATCACTTCGCTTGTCTTCGGCCGGTCGCGTGGCCGCGAAAACCCTTGCAGCACCGACGGCGACCAGGCGGGGATTTCGCTTGCATGGTCAATCGGCAAGAAGGACAACGTAACAAAGCCAAGCGAGAGATCCAAAAACCGGGATCCGGCCAAGCGAGTCTTTGCTCTTCGTGTTCGCCATGCGGAATGAGCCATTCGCAATCGCACCGAGGAGCCGGCGAGCAAACCGAATTGACATTTTGAGGCGAACCGTGGCAAAAACGGAGCGCCGCTACAACACAAACAATGACAGAAAGGGCAGTCACATGACACGCATCCAAGGACAAGCCCGCCCGAAAGCGTAGGGCGGCATGGCATCAAGAAAACACACCAAGAAACCTAAACGCGATATTTACCAGGAAGTGACCGATCGGATCATCGGCTACCTGGAACAGGGCACTGCCCCTTGGAGAAACCCGATCAAACGCGGCACCGGCGACGGCTGGCCGAAGAATTTGGACAGCGGCAAACGCTACCGCGGAATCAACGTCGTGTTGCTCGGCATGCGATCCTGGGAATCCGGGTATTCGTCGGATTACTGGATGACCTTCAAACAAGCCCAATCGGCTGGCGGCCAGGTCCGCAAAGGCGAAAAGGGTTCCTTGGTCACGTTTTGGAAACTGTACGCCACCAAGGATAAAACAACGGGCGAGCCGGTCGAAGTTCCGGTACTCAAACACTACACCGCATTCAACGTCGAACAGATCGATGGCATCCAGGTTCCCGATGCCCCCAAAGATGATCCAGATGCGATCCCGTTTGAACCACTGGCCGAAGCGGAGCGCATTGTCGCCGGATACAAATCAAAACCGACAATTCGCCACGATGGCGGGCGGCGGGCGTTTTATCGCCCCAGTACCGACAGCGTCCACATGCCGGATCCCGATCGGTTCGATTGCCGCGAGAGTTTCTACGGTACGCTTTTTCATGAACTTTCTCACTCGACAGGGCATAGCGACCGCTTGAACCGAGGCCTGGATACCGATCTGGCGCCATTCGGATCGCCCGACTACAGCCGCGAAGAATTGATCGCCGAAATGGGCGCAGCGTTCTTGTGCGCCGCAGCCGGGATCAGTCCGCCGACCATCGAGCAATCGGCATCCTACCTGCAAAGCTGGATCGATGTCCTCAAAGGTGACAAACGGCTGGTCGTTGGAGCTGCTGGGGCGGCCCAGAAGGCTGCGGATCTGATTTTGGGTGAAGACTTTGCCAAAGTCAGCAAGCCAGCTGATATGTCGCCAGACAGGTCCGTCGAGGAACAACCCGAGAAAAAAGCAGCAGCACAACTAGACTTATTCTAGTCAGTGTCCCGTGCGGTTCTGGTACGGAAATGCTCAACCCGTCAGTTAGAATGCGGGAAGCGTGGAAGTTTGACAACGCAAGAGGAAGCTGGCATTGTGCGGCAAGGAGAATAGAAATGACGGACATTCAGATTCGCAATATTGATCCAGAGCATGTGCAGCAGCTCGAAGAGTTGGCGTCAGAGCAAGGCCAGCCGTTTGACACGTTTGTTGTCTCGTTGCTTGTCGAGATTTTGCATAAGAGAAGGGTTGAGCGCGAAAAGGGCTTGGGGAGTCGTATAGCGAAACGCTTTGAGAATCTCGGGCTTGAAGAGGGCAAACTCGAGGAGTTGCGCGGCCATCCGGTTACTCCACCCGAGTTGGGCCAATGATTATTCTTGATACCAACGTCATTTCGATCTGTGAGAAGACTCAGATTTAGGAAACGCAGATAGAGTAAGGGCAGGCACATGACACGCACACAGGAGAAGACCGCCGCCACCGAAAGGTAGGACGGCGTGGCGAACGAACAATACCTCATCGCGGGTAGCAAGGGCATTGTCGAGCTCTTTGACAAGGCGAGCAATCAAAGTGGACTCAGTAGGGGGCAGGTTTTCGAGGATTTCGTGACGCTGTCACGCTGCGCCTTGTCCGGTCAAACGGCCGAAGAAGAGTATCTCAGCATCATCGCCAAGGGATACGATAAGGGCACGATGCCGGAACGCGGCGCCGACACGCTCAAAACCGCATTCCATACCATGGTTGATGTGATGGCGGAGACCGGGGAGGACGTTCTTGGCGACATCTTCACCGGGGCGATCACCTATGGGGAACGTGGTCAGTTCTTTACGCCGGCGAGCGTCTGCGATTTGATGGGAGCTTTGACCATTCCCACTGAGCGGACGCCAGATCGCAAGTCGGTGTGTGACCCAGCATGTGGATCGGGGAGGATGCTGCTCAGCGTAGCCAGGCATCAGCCGCACTGGGAATTCACTGGACAAGATGTCGACCACCGTGCGGCGCAGATGACGGCGATCAATCTGGGGCTGAACGGATTGCGCGGTTGGGCCGTTTGGCAAAACACCCTCACTCTTCAGTGCCACCGCGTCTATCGCATCGGTATGAACTGGTCGACGGGCGGTGTGATTACCGAAGTACCGGTCGAGCAATCGCCGTTCAATTATCACCCGGTGCCAAAAGAGACGTCCAAATCTGTTTCACAGTCGCGGCACGCTGCTGACAATCCAGACGACCATGAACCGGCCGGTTGGCCACCATCTCCCGACGATGACAGCCCACCACCATCGCAGCTTGATTTGTTTTAACAGGCGTGCGATTGATCTGGTGTCAGGGAACGATCCATTTCGTCATCGGATGACTGATTGGACACGCTGCCACGATTGCAAGTCCATCGGCAAGGGCCGGCCTGCAGAGCGTCGCTGCGCTAGTCTTCGCCCGGTCGCTTGCGCGAAACCCCTGGCAGATGCACTTTCCACCGCGGCGGGAACGCGGACCATGGTCAACCAACAACGAAAGGACAAAGCCATGACACAGACACAAACCAACAAGCCAGCCGACACAATCCGCTTCGGAGGCGTCAAAGGCGTGATTTGGAAGAACGCCGGCAAGGACGGCAAACCGGACCGCTACTCGGTTACCTACGTCCGCAGCTACACCGACGCCGATGGGAATTGGCAGGACACGTCATCCCTCTCAGAATTCGACAATCTGAAACTGGGTGTTTTGATCCCTCAGGTGGCAACCCGCATAGCCGAACTCAAAGCAGCCAACCGAGCGGACGCCAACAGTGACAATGGAAACGAGGAGGGCGGCCGATAGGCCCCTTCCACTCCGGCGCCGAGTCCGTTGCCGTCCTATCCACCGAAACAAAGGGGATCGCACTCATACCACGTATTGCGTATCGGTGATGGGCAACGAGACATTTCTGAAAAATACAACGCGAATGGAAAGTCTAAACGCTTCGTTCCCTAAAAAGGATCGTGTTGGCTGATTGAGAGACGCATCCGTGTCGCCAGCCTTCACTGTTACCAATTGATTCACTGGAGAATTGAGATGAAAAACCTGTATCGAGCCCTGACTTTCGCAATGATGATCGCGGCCGTTCCCATGGACACGCAGGTCAACGCGATGACCACCACCGATACACAAGGCCTTTGCACGAAGGATGCGAACGTCACCGCGGTTTTGGCTGGCAACTCCAGCACCAAAGAAACGGTGTCGGCAATGAACAAAACTCGTTTGACGACTGTCACCTAGCAACGATCGTACCACCATTTCATTCCAACCAATTGTCCGGCCCAACCGTTTTTCACTCCCCACATTACTTCAACAAAAAACTCTGCAAACCCCAAGAGAATTAGATGTCACATCACCTTCCACGGCTTCACAACATTGCCCACGCCGTTTTCGACCGATGCGGTGAAATTCGCGGACGAAACGATGTCCGCGCTGATGCGAGAGGGCGCGCAATCCGTTTGTCAGACTTCGGAGACGACAATTCTGATTACGGGTGGCTAGTCCACCGCAATGACGATGGGGCTTATGTCGCACTGCACATCGAGTCGTTTTGCGACGATGCACACGATTATTTGATCGCGTCCTTGTCGGACGAACAGTCTGCAGCCCAAATCGAATCGTTGTTTTCCTGACGGCTTCACCCCATCAACACACACATGAAAGCGGGCTCTCCCAAGAGCTCGCTTTTTTTGTATCCCTCAGTAGCGGAGAAAAACGATGCCAGCGAACGCCAATCAATTATCTGACCTCGTGCGGGGCACAGTCGCCGTCCAAACGCTTGCCGAGATTATGGCAGCTAAGACACACCTACCGTCGAGTCGAAAGCGAGTCCAAGACAAACGACTTGAAACGCTGAAGGAACTCAGTGACCTAAGCATCGATCCGGAAGTATTCGATACGATGCTGTCCAACGAGTTGAACCGACAACTTAAGCACCGCTTTGCGGTCGGATTTCTAATTCTTGCTGTAGCATTTTCTTCCATCAGCTACTTGATCGTCGTGGCGGATGCGATTTGGAAACTTGGGATCCCAACATCGGTTTTGGTGGCTTTGTTGGTCCAAACCCCAATTCAATTGATCGGATTGCTTCACATCATTGCGAGGAATCTTTTTCCGAATCCCGTTTCTTCCTCGCGGCGGATCTCGTCTGCTTCTTCGGAGGAGAAGGGTGGGAAGAATCCGTGCGTTTCGTAGGGTGTTCGTTGGCGGAAGACAGTTCGGCATTCACTTTAGCGGTGTCAAGGACCTGGTCCTTTGGAGCTGCCGCGACGTGCCGCTCTTCCGGCCCTCTATCGCCCGTGTCTACTGGAGGATCGTAATCGATGATCGTAATTCCCATTCCATCAACCAAAGCGCGTTGGTTGGCATTCAATTGATCCGTCACAAGATAGGCACGTAGTGGAGGCTTATTGATTTCCCCGAATCGAACTGGACCACCGAAATTGCCGTGCCCAGGCGTTCCAATTTTCTCCCCCTCCATCAAAAAGACGACCCGGTTGAGGCGTTTAGCCTGTAACGCCTGATAGGTCAGTAGTTCGCTCGCCTTGTCTCTCGTGCAAAACTCTCCTTCGTCTGTGAGTGCCGAAATGGATAGGTACGCCGTTTGAAAACTGCTCGGCGAACGGCTTGGGTCAATTGTTCCTTCGTCCCAATCGACAGGGTGTCCCAAAAAAGACAGGACGCCCTGTTTCATCAGGGCATGACCAGCCTGAAAGTAGCACAATCCCAAAATCTCAATGTTGTCCGTCGCGATCTCAAATGGATGTTCTTCGATTCGCTGTATCAACCGCTCTGCCAGGAAACGCATGGTCGTTCCTGTACCGATATAAATTGACTCTTTAGGGCGAGGCATCAGATCTTCATGCTTCATGCAGCGCACGACGAGCGGATCACGCCGTTGCCTGTTTTCCGCCATCGAGAGGACGAACGGACGGAGCTTTAAGGAAATTCGTTTACCCCGCCGGCTTCGTCCTTCCTCAGCGCCGCCATAGCTGAGTGGCAACACGGGGAGTCCCGCCATGGCGAAGAATTTGCCCGCCTTTTTGATCAATTTACTGAGGGATTCGCCATCACCGTAGAAATGGTTGCCCAACTCTGGTTCAATACTGGTCCACTGGGTATTATCGACCACCCCAGTCTTCACGAATGATTTTAGACATTGCCGGAACCGCTGACGGATCCGGCGGTCCTTCTTGCTACTTCCCTCTTCTCCCATTCGTCCGTTTCGCCCCCGATTTCCTATTTTCGCAAGTTAACTTCACGAAATTGCAAATTTGTTTTGCAAATGTCGCTGAACTGTGGCAATTTCAGAGAGAGATTGTCTTATCTTGGGTGCGTGTTGATGGGAAGCCCCGTTACCCCCCCAAAGAAAGGAAAAGGAGAAGTTTGCAATGGCTAGGAAAGCACAGCCAGTAGAAGATCGAGAGGATTCGATGGAAAAACTTGGCGTAATGCTAGGTGAATTCATGATGGCCGCACAGAGCGGGAACCGTTTGGAAACCCCTGACTTTGAGGGTCTCCTCGCCGAATTTCCAGGAATTGAACTGCAAGAAATACAGGACGCCTTCTTAGCAGCCGGTGTGCTCTCAGATGGTGCTTCAAAGCTATCGGAACGCCGGCGGCCGCACGAGTTGTTCCCCACGGCGCCACGATAGCGTATCGGCACAAAAAAAGCGGCTGAGGACCACTAAAGAGGTCATCAGCCGCTGGCCAGCACCACATAACTCTTAGCTTCTTGGTCGAAACATCCCGCAAAGCAATTCGTTGATCAGCGCTGGATTGAAAGCGTGTTCCGCAAGCCACTCTGTCAGTTCGGAATCTTCGCGAATCAGCCGTCCTAGGCTGATCAGTCCTCGAGCGCGCAAACGCGAGAATGCCGACGGACTTGATCCGAGTACTCGAGCAAGCTCGTTGTGTTGGCTGCCGTGGTAGATGGAATCGATCAATATCATGGCCAAAACCGCGCGCTGCTTCGGTTCTGGAATGAGAGCGATCTTGTCCAGAATCAGAAGGACGAATTCGCACTGTTCATCAGGGCTGGGCATAGTCGACTCCAGGGATAAGAATTCGATAAAATCGAACGATGGCGGTGGGGACGAGGCGGGAATAGGCATATTGTAGGGCGTGATGGTCAACAAATTGCCAGCCTGATCAAAATTCTTCATGACTGCACCTTGACACGCCAGCGTTTCGGTGTCCCCAATTCCCGCAATTACCCGAGAGAGCGTGGCTGACCCCATTGGGAATTTTCTTAGAGTTTTCGGTTAGGCACACCGGGCGCGGGAAATTGGCATGCCGGTGAGCGCATGACCGCGGCTTGGTGATGCCAGGCGGGGCATTGGCCAGGTCTTGCCGAAGTTCGTCAAACCGGACCGGATTACGGAGCGACTGTTCCGGCGGCTCAAACCAAACAATCCGCATCGCAACATCCTGAAAAGTGGCGTTGAGCGGTAGTGGTTTCATGTCGCACGCTCCTGACCGGGTCCGGTTTCAGCAGACGCAAAGCAACCGAACTCAGAGAAAGCTATTTCGGTCTTGCGCCGATAGATCCACACATCCCCCAGAACAACACGCTATCGGTTCTTGGCTTGCTGTGCCTCATTCCTTGCCATCTGCGCTGTGGACTCCACTCGTTTCAGCTTTTCTTCCAAGGCTTGGCACTCCTTCGCCAGGGCTGTGACAATCCCAGCGAGTTTCTGGACGTCGCTCGAATGCGATGCTTCAGAAAGTTGGCGGGCGCTGACTTTTAGGTTGCTGAAACTCGGCATGAAGTGTTCCTTCTGTTTGAACGTGAATGAACCAGATCCCGCAGAGCTGAATTGGATGTTCAGGTCTCGATCGGGAGAAAGAGTAGTATAAATTGAATAGACGGCAGCAACGGGTCTCCCCGTATGCTGCGTCTTAGGGTTATTGGCTGTACTTGCTTACGGTGGCAGCCAAATGTCCTTGCCATGGAATCGGACGAATGACTTTTGTGCTATTCGTCCGATTCCGGCTTCTTTCCGGAGGGGGTATTCCGGATCTGGATCGTCACGGAGCCATTCCTACCAAAGTTTTCCCACTTCAGGTGTACGCCAAAGAATCGACGACACCTCGTAGCGAGCATGGATTTCAGGCTCATCACGAGCATCCAGGTCTTGCAAAAAATCATCGCGATTGATGTTTTCATCGCTGTCCAGGAGTGTGTGAAGACGAAGGATTGGCTGCGACCACCGCAGCGCTGAAGCCGATGGGCGGCTCCAATCCGAAAGTTGTGTCACTGACAGTTCTGATTTTCGAGGATATCGATCGATGCGCGGACATCTTCGCGGCATCCTCGCACTCACGAACTGAGCCACTCTAGAAATGTCTGCGCCAACAGGTCACATGCAAGGCTGACGCAACCAGCTCGTTCGAGCACGTTATCGCGGTATCAGACAGGTGGTTTACACCCGCGGCTTCCCAGTAGTTCTGAGAATAGATCGGAACGGTCGGTTTCGTGTTTACACGCAGCGCCGGGCGATCCGCCGGTGATGGTCGCCCATCTCTTCGGCGACTCTTGGAGCGTATCAAAAACTGGAGAATACTCAGGCAGTGTGATTTACAATCCGGCGGCATTTTTGGCCGATTGTAAAACGCGGTTTTGGACCGCCGAGGGGCAGAAGACGCTGATCTACTCAAAATTCGATCGTTGAATTCGCCCCTCTCGCTCGTCAGATGGCGGCAATACCGGATCAACGGTCGCCAAATCAAAACCTCCGCTCACAATTGCGGACCCGTCAACGCTTCCACGGTGATCTTCTCGATCGATGGGGCGTCTTCGGGATGATCGAACGTCCGTGGCCCCATCTCGGTGAGCGATCGCACACGGCTGTTCTGCAGCAGGTCAAAGAGATCGTCCAAGTGACGCCCTTCAATCGTGATCCGGTACTTTTCCATCCCGTAGACAAAGATCTGCAGGTGTCCCGGATCCCGTTTTTGCATTTCGCGAATGTCGGAACTCGCATAGCTGATAACCCGGCCGTCTCCGAAGATCAGTTGCAAGGTCATCGCCGGCGGCTCGCCCGGCGACAGTTTCTTCCAGGGATAATCGGTTGCTTTCGTTGCGAGCGTCCGCCGCGGTATGGTCAGGTTCTCGTTTGATGGGAACGGCATGTGGGTCATGACTCGGCTAGCTCCTTCCTAGGTGCGGGTGCGAATGGGGGGATATATGGCGGGGGACCTGGTCACGAACCAAAGCCGCCTGTTTTCGGGGAACGTGCTTTTGCCACCAATCCCGCACGCGGTCAAAGAATTGGCGCTGCTCGCGCCCCTGCTCGATGCTCATCGCTTGCTCCCGTTGTGGCGTGGGACGCACCAGCTCGGTGGCTGAACGCTGCTGCCCCGCATCACGGATGGCACGACGGACGGCCGCTTTGTCATCAACATAGATCGCTACGTCTTTCTTTCCGCGTGACACGGTCACGTAAAACTGTTTGGCATTCACCGCCGGCAAGGACTGTGACCCGATCGCGGCAATGGACAGATCCCGGTCTTTGCCCTGGGATGCGTGGCTGGTGATGACGTATCCCAGATCAAAATGCCCATAGTCCTTGGACGCTCTCAGGCCGCTTTTGAGGACCAGGTTGCCTACCTTGTCGATAGCTTTGATCTCGTCCAATCGCCCATTGGCGATCTGGCGTTTGCCGTCACTCGCTTTGCCGCCCAAGCTAAAGCGGATTTTGTCGCCCGGCGCAAACGCTATCTCCGTCTCGGTGTAGACCTCAAAACGCTCGACGGCCCCCATCGGAATCGGCTTGCTCTCCCCTGCTTTGCCAACCGGTTGCAGCCGTCGGTCACCCTCACGCCCGCGGACCACGCGGTATCGCTCACCACGCTTGAAACCGCCTTTGACATTTTGGTGGAACTGCACGACCAGGTCCGGTTGATCGTAGGTGATCGCCTGCCCTTTTTGCGCTTCGCTCAGGTTCAGCGATCGCAGCTGCTTAAACACCGTTTCCTCCTTTCCGACCGCCCCCTTGTCTTTTAGCTGCTCGCGGATGTGCTGTGTGACCTCCCGGCCTTCCGCATGCGTCGGCGCCACAATGAGTGTAGAACGGCCGCGTTTGGCGGCTTTGAGATATCGTTTGGCCAAGACCGCGTGACGGTCAGCCCCTGAGATTTCTTTGATCTTGCCCATGCGGTCCAGCAAATCAAACCCGGCCAACATGCCCGTCATACCGGTTTTGTGGTCAATGACCTGGTCCCCCATGCTGATCAGCTCCACCGCCCGCTTGTAGCGGCCTTGCTGCCGCTGCACCTCTTGAATCCTGGCGACGTTCAGCCCCGCTTCGGTCTCCAGCAACCGCATGGCTTCGCCGCGACGCGGCGAGCTGTGCTGCCTTGTGTCGCCGGACAAGATCACGCGTGCTTTCTGCTCGGACGCGATCTTGAAAATGCCGTTCATCGATCTGACATCCAGCAGACCGGCCTCATCGATCCACAGCACCTGGTCTTTTAACGTCGGGTGCAGCTTTTCGTTGCGAAGCAGATGTTCGACCGTTTGGGCGTTCTTGAAACCGTTTTCCTCCAGCACCTCCTTGGCGCCGGTGCTGGGGGCAAACACAAAGAGCTTCTTGCCGCTGTTGGCAATGCCTTCGGACGCTTCTTTCATCAGCGTGCTTTTGCCGGTTCCTGCACCGCCGGTAATCGCCGTGACCGTGTCACGCGAATTCAAGACGTGAAGCACGGCGGACCGCTGCTGGGAATTCAGAAACTCCCGTTTGAAGCGGTGCTCCTGACGCGTCATCCGGTAGCGTGTGCCGCGGCCGTCCCTGGCAAAGCGGATCATGCGGTCTTCGGCCTCCAAGACCTCGCGTGTCGTAATGAACCTGCGGTCCACGCCCCGCACCGCTTCACTGCGTTCAATGACGTTTCGCTCTTGCAGTGCTTTTTCGATCTGCTCGGGCAGGACCGTGACACCGTGTTCCAAAGCGGTGCCTACAATCACCTGTGTTTCGGCGGTGGACTGGCGAAACAAATGATGCTCCACCGCAAACTCAACCGCCTCTCTCGCACGCACCGCATCACTCAGCTTCTTTCCCTTTCCTCCTGCCCCCGCCCGGAGGGCGTCAAACGCTTCGCATTCTTTGCGATCAAGCCGGCTTTGCCAAACGCCTTTCAGCTGCTCCACCGACACCGTTGTGTCTTTCTTCTCGCGGGTTTTCGCGCCGAGCTTGCCTTTGGCCGCGGCGCTGCGGACGTCGCCGGCGGCTGCTTCCGCTTCCACCTGCTCGGTTCTGCGGGCGAATTTCTCGATCGTCGTGCGACGGATCCCTTGCAGCTCCCAGCCGGTTTTGATCTTGCCGCTTTGAGCGAAGGCCACTTTCTCGCACACATAGCCAAGCCGGGTCTCCAGATTTCTGGCAAGCCTGGCTTCGAACTTCGCCTGCAGACAAGCACGCTCGCGGAAGATCTCTTCCGGTTCGGCGGCGTAGTGTTTGCCGGCGTCCATGGTGTGGTTCATGACAAACGCATGGATATGCAAATGCGGATCCGCCACACCGTCAACGGGCCGGGAGGTCTTGTGCAAAAAGTCCGCGTAAACCAGGTTGCCGGTTTTCACCCGCTGCTTGGTGAAGGCATTCTTGCCGTCACGGACGCGCCGGCACATCAGCGGTTCGACGTCTTTGGTCATGGTTTCGTGCACGCTTTGCCGCAAAACCTCTAAGACCGCGTCATCGCCATTGATGGCCCAAGCGAGCGAGACGCTTTTGGGCACCGAGAAGGTGAGATCGAATCCGGGACGCCGGTCGCTACGGATTCGCTGTGCGAGCTGCTTTCCGGTGATCGGGTCTTTGCCCGCTAACAAGGCTTTGAACTGGGCTTTGGTAACCTCGCTTCCTACGCCGAGCCCAAGCAGGTCCGCGCCGCGACCGTTCCAGGTGCCCCCGACTTCGGTCCCAAGGTAGTAGTCCCCCTGGGTCAAGACGGTGTCAAAATACTTCAGTGTTCCGGCGATGGATTTAGCGGGTGTGGCGGTCAACATGGGCGGCAAGGTCAGGGGTTCAGTGACGCATCAAGTGACTTCGGGGAGGGAAAACGCAAGAGTAAAAGTTGGAATAGGCTTGACTCCTAAGCGTGGCTTAGGTGGATTCAGCCTGACCCGATTCCGCGGCTCCCGGCAACCGTTTACCGCCTCGACTGCCGTATTCATCCACAGGGTTTTAAGCCGGCCTCAGACACCGCATCGCGTGCCCCACCGGTGGCCGGGGGCGCCGACAACGACACCTCCCCATCTGGGGAAATCCGGAAGGCGTCAGACGCCAAGCAGCTTCGCAGCAACAACGCAGCGCCGCTGAGGCTAAAGCCCGCCTCTTCTTTGAGCGTGTGCTTGACCAAAGACTCGAGGTCCGCTTTGGCGATCGGTGCGTTGGCTTCGACCAACCGTTGGCACGCCGCCATTACATCGCTTTTGCATGGGGAGGGTCTGCCGGCTTTGCCGCCCTTCTTATGCCTGCCGGGATTTGCCGGCTTCAGTTCTGCGATCGCGGCTTTCAGCTGGTCACGGGCTTGCTTGAGGACGTCCAGCTGCCCAGTGAGGTGCGCGTATTCGCGTTCGATCGGCTCCAGCTGTTGTTCCAGGGCGTGCCGGGCGGTTTCTAAAGCGTCCATCGTCGGGGCCTTTTGGGTGGTGGTGCGTTGGGCGGGAGGAAAAGGAAGAAGGGTCGCAGGGCTGCCTGCTTGGCTTGTTGGGGGCCGCAGGCAGCGATGGGATTTACAGAGAGTCGGCGGTGAGACCAGCTTGCTCGGCGGCATCGAACCAGGCCAAAACCCGGTCGGTGACAACGCAGCGAAAGCATTCGCTGAAGGATGCCTGGGGCTGCACGCTCATTTCTTGCAGGGCAAGGTCGACCACATCGGACTCGCTGAGACCTTCGAGACCCTGCAGGGCTTCGTATTGAATCCACAGCGACGGCGGCATGTAGACCCGCTCGCAGCGGCCATCGGGAAGCGTGACGGTTCGCGTGTTGTTGGCGCGGTAATGCGCTCGTTGATCAGAAGAAATGATGTCCATGATTTCAGTGTGCCAGGTTTTGAAGGAAAGCGCAACTTTGCACAGACGGCGGCTACATGCCCCGGGAAGCGCGATTGAAGGACCGCTTTGCGGTGCCGCGGATGGCCGCTTTGGCAAAATCGCGTTTGATCTTTTCCCGCTGCTTGGCCACGGTGTCGCGGATGGCATCGATGTGCTTTGTGATTTCCTTATCGCGGCTGGGACGCGGCGGATTGGCACCGGAGTATTTGGGGGTCAGATGTTGTTCCGGTTTGGGCTGCGAAAGCAGCGCCCGCAGATCAGCAATCTTCTGCTTGTAGGTCTTCACCGGCACATGATTGGGGCCTCTGGCGGCTTTGTTGAAGATCGGTGTCAAACCGGGGCGCTCTGGGCGAGGAGCTGCTCTGGCTTTGGTTCGCGGTGGTTGATGACGGTCCATTGCAAAGTCCTGCAAGCTAAGGTGAAAAAAAGATGTAACGACGTCCCCGCACACCGGGGCCAAGTCTTGGCGGCGCGTCAACGATGCCACTGCGTTCGGTATCATTTGACGGTGAGGCACTCGGTTGCCGGCTATGATCGACGCGTCCGCGTGGGGTGGCCCGTCCGCGGATGCTGCGCTGCTCCGCCGCATTGCCTGGCGCCGCAATCACGGTCTGTGATGCGAGATCCGGTATCGCGGCGCGTGCCGTAAGGGGGCTGTCGCTTGTGCCATGAACAGAAATCTCTTCAGTCGGCGCAGGTAAAATCGCCCCGGCGTCCCAGCCAGAACCATTCCCGTCGCGGTAACGTGGTGGAATGAAGGAGATCAACGGCGACGTGGACCATTCTGAAAAGTCAAAACAGCCGTGCAGCGGAATGAAAGCGATCGCCGGACGGCCATGCGGATACGCCTCTTCCTCGACGTAGTTCCATCCGCTCAGGCTGACATACATCCCGCCGGCTTGTGCCGCAGCCGGTCCAAAGCGAGCCAGCGGACCGGCAAAGAGCAGTCGTGCGCGAAGATGCGGGATCCCAAGGACCAGGCACAGCGTCAGCACCACCGCGAGGACCAGCAGCGCCTTGCGCAACTTGAACACGACGTCACTGGCAACGCGCCGGGCCGGATCCGCCGGATCGAGACGCAAGTAGCACCACACGGCGATGCCGAGGGTGAGAGCGGCCGTGCAGCCGCTGTAGAAGAGCGTCAACATGGTTCAGCTCCCCTGCGAGGGATTGCGGCCGGCGATGCGTTTCCACTCCCGCCGCGTCCAATACGGCGTCTTTTCAACAATCGTGATCGGTAGATTGGAATGCAGCACCAGGGCCTGACTGGCGGGCAGCTGCCGGATTTCATCATCCCGCAGAACCGGCCGCGTCTTGTGGCTCCAGCTGTGTTTTTGATCAATCGCCGAGCGCTCGCGGCTGTCCATCGGATCGGACATGTTGCCGTCCACGATCGTCGTCTCGCCGGTTTTCTTGGAGAGCATCGCAAGCATCTCCGGCTCGCGAATCCCGGACGCCCAAATCACTTCGCTTGCGCCGATGATTTGCTTGGTGGCGTGGGGGCCATAGACGAGCTCCGTTTGACCCTTCAGGTCCTGGAACGCATTAGCAATACGGAGGCCATATTTGCGATACTCCTCCATGGCTTTGAGTAAATTGGGTAAATATCCGGCGCCGGCGGTTTCATCAATCAATGCGGAAACGCGCGCGGTACGGTCCGGGTGCGCCGCGATCTGTTCAAACAAATGCGAGAGCGTCAGATTGAGGGCGTGTTGGTGGGTTCGGGTCTTCTCGGTCGGATACATCAGGAAGACAACAACCGGACGGTGCTCTTTCAAACGCCACGGCTTCAGTCCCTCGGAGCGAAAGTGCTCTGCCATCTCTCCGTAGTGGTCGTAAAGATCAAGGCCTTGCATGGACGTCCCCAGGTAGCCGGAGAACTGTTCAGGCGCGTTGGCGGCAATATCGGCCAGCCCTCGCGCCTCATCCCCCAGCAAGCCGCCAAAGGCGTCTGACTCGGACGCTTCCTGCAGCCGCTCGGACAACGCGCCGGGGCCTTCCATCAACATGCGGCGGATCATCGGCAAGGTCGGTTCCCGGTCGTGTGCGATCGCGTACAGACCAAGCGTTGAGGACAGTCGTTTTCCACCGTCACGAAAGAACTTGTCTTTGGCATCGTCTTTCGGACTGCCCGGATAGATCAACGACATCTTGCTACGAACGACGCCCGGAATCCGCTTCGGATCCCCGTCCAAATCCAGATCCGACCAGAGATCTAAACCCGCATCGACCACCGGGATCCCGAGCCGATCGCTCATCAGCGCCGGCCAGGGCGTCACCGTCAACACTTCATAGCCGGCCGCCTGCAAGGCAGTGTGAGACACGGCGTACATTTCTCCGGCGGGATCATTCACGATTGTGCTGTGACCAATGCCGCCCAGATACGACGTCGGCAGCAACGAAGGCATGAACACCGACGTCGATTTCTGCGCCGCCGGCGGCCCGATGATCGTGACAGCATTCGGTCCGTCGTAACGCAGCAAACGTGTGTTCCCGCGCTCGTCGGTGTGCTCTCCCAAAACAAGTCCGGTTTCGCCGTACAGGCCGGCCGCCGCCAACTCCCCAAAACTCGCATAGCCGGCATGCGCGAGGGCTGTCCCGGCCTCCTTGAACCCCTTGAAACTCTGCCGCGACTTTGCCAGCAGCCTCAAACCGTCCATGACTTTGAAACTTTGCTGAACGGCGATGGCGACCACCGCGATCAGCGCCAGTGACGCCGCATCCTGACCGGCTCGGGCGTAACGTGACAGAAACATCACCGCCCACACGCACAGACTAACCGCGGCGATGTGCTTGAACGGAAACGTATAGACCTCTTGCGGCCGTGGCGCTGCTTGGCTCATGGAATCCCTTTTTCGTTTTGTGGTGTACGATCTAAATTTGGCGTTCTCAGCTTTGCCGGCTTCACCCGCACAAAGCTCACTCTTTCTTTCCCTCCTGCCCTAGCGGGCAATCCAAAGCATCACACGCCAAAGGACGGTGACGCTCTCGTGACCGAGCGTGATCCAATACGCCGGGTTTGGGCGTTGGCAGTACAGCAACACCGTTGCCACCGCCGCCGCGGCGGCGATCTTGGGGTTGCGGAGCTGCTCTGCGGCCCAAGCGGCCAGCAGAATCAGAACGCAGGCACTCATCAGCAGTGAGAGCACCACGGCCAGTGGTGCTATCCAGACACCCTGCTCACCGAACGCACCCTCGCGGGCCTGACGGGAGGCATAGCCGGACGCCGCGGCAAACAGGGCGGCTTTACCGATTCGGAACACGTGCTGCTCGAAAGTGGTCGCGAATGGAGAGCGATTGGCCGAGTTCCTGGACATGACCGCTCTACTCCTGCGCTTCGAGGTCCTGCGATCCGAGTTCGCCGTAGGGCACGAAAATCAGCGTGGGCAAGCCTTCGCCGTACTCGTTGGCAAACACGCGCCGGCTGTCGCCAAAGCTGACGTAACGTGTGAAGGCGCGGTCTTCCTCACGCAGGGCAGCGCCATCCTTGCCGTCGATGAGCGGTTCGTCCCAACGCAGATACGGCATGCCGATCAGCCATACAAAGACGCCGGTCATGGCGGCAACCAAGACCATCATCGCGATCGTCAGTCCCGGCTTTTTCGGCGGAGTGTCGTCATCCAAGTCAAGAAAGGAGCGGTCCAGGGTGATGGTGCCGGTGATGACCTGGTCGTCGGAGCGGTTGAAAAATCGTTTGAACATCGGGTCTTTCTCATCGAAGGGGGGTGCGAATAAAAAAACATCACCCGGCGCGGTGACCGGGTGATGCGGCAAGCGAGCGTGCTTAGAGCGTGCCCGGCTCGTCGCGTTCGCTGAAGCTGTACAGCGAGACGCGGCGCCAGGCGTCAGTGGCGCGGCGGTTGTTGCGTCCCAATCCGCCGTCTCCCTCGGACACGTTCAGATCGATGACACGCACCTTCCGCTCACCGTTCCAAACGCGGACGATCGTCACCCGCGCCGGGGCCTCGGTGCGATAGACGTTGAGGTACAGCGACAGGTCATGTAACCGGGCATGGTCCACCTTGAGCCATTCCCAATTCTTGAAATCCTCCACGTCCACCTCGCCGGCGGTCTCCGAACGCACCACATCCTTGAAATGCGTGCCCCAGGTCGTCTCTTGATTGTCAAAAAACAATTCTCCCGGGAGCCCGTTGCTGGTCAGGTACATATCGATGTCGCAACTCGGGTCCGCCGAAGTCCAATTGATCGCAATCGCAATGGTCCTGGGATCGTTTTCAGCGGCCGTCAAAACGGCTTCGACGGTTTCGCTGCGGGAGGCATTGATTTCCTTGGTGCGAAGTTTCATCGTGCCAATCCCTTCGGACTCCTCCTCCGCCTCGCTCCAGACCGACACCTCAGCGATCCCCGGCTCCGAATTCACCGCGGCGATCCGATCGATCGCGAACGGCGTCTCGTAGTGAAACAGCAAGGAGGTGTCTTCGGTGGTACGCAACAGTGAACCGCCAAGGGACTGGATATACAGGGCATTAAAACGCCGTACGGCGGCCCGGTGCTGCTCATCAAGGCCGAAGGCCGCGTCCGGAGTCCCCCAGACCACTCGGGTATCCTTGGGAAGCGGCGGCGTGATCTGAAACGGCGAGTGCTTGTAGCCGATCGAGGCATCGGTGGTGACCTTGCCGGGAGCGTGGCTATACCCCTGCTGCTCGGGGTTCAGATACAGCGGATCGCCATAGATCGAAACACGGCAGGGATACTCCGTGCGGCGCAACTTGCGAACCGTTGCCGCCAGCGCCGGCAGATTGACCTGACCCTGTGACGTCGTGTCGGGACGATCAAACGCGTCGTGAATAACCGTCAGTGCCGTGCGCAGGTCGCGATCGCGGATCCGCTTGCGCGGCGATCCCTCCGGCACGACGAGCGATGCCAGTTTCGACTGTTGTTTGCCGACAGCGACGTGAACCCAGGAACCCGGAACGGCCTGCTGAGCGACATACGTAAACAAGGCCCGCTTGGCCAAGTCGGTTCGCTGCTGGTTTTCAGTGGGAGAAAAGACAAACACGGTCTCCGTTCGGCCGGTCTGTTGGATGTCAGATCGATGAACGGCCGTCGTGGTCACGCCCGGCGGCGAAGGTGGTGCGGTACTGGTCGATCGTGACCGCTCGCCGCATCCCGTCAGCTGCAGACACGCCGCAACCAACAGTGGGACGGACAGGGAAATGCGCATACTCATGACAAAGATCTCCAAGGAACCAAGGACAAAAAAGAAACTAGGCGACGGCCGGCAGCACGTCGTCGTCATCGGACTCCGTCGTGGCACGCAGACGGGCGTTGGCGGCGGCCGCGGCGGCTTCGTCTTCAATACGCCGCCGGCGATCCGCGTCTTGCTTGACCAGGCGGTCATAGACACCCAGCACTTGCTCGATCGCGGCGTTCTCGCGGGACTTGATGGCGGCCAAAGCGCCGCCCATGTCGCCGATCAACTCGAAAATGGACCGCTGTGAATCCAGGGCGGTCTTCAACGCCTGGCAGACGTCCTGATACTCCGCCGTCGGGCGAATCTCGTAGCCCAAGAACTGATACCAGGCGTCGCCCAACTTCTTGGCCGCCAAGTAGATCGAAACGGCGAAACTGATCTGGATGGTCCACACCACCGACGTAAACGATGGCCCCGTGCCGGCATCGGCCCGCATGAAGTCCGTTTCCAGCAACGCGTCCAATTTCCAGGCAAACAGATACATCGCCAACGGCGTCGCAACGAGCGCGATCCTGGTCAACCACTTCTCGAAGTTTTTGCGGTTGAGATCGATGTTGGCCGGATCGAGCCACTTGAGCGCGGTGAACGTCCCGATAAAGGGAAGCAGCGCCATGCAGATGGCAATGAATCCGTTGGCGCCCTCCATTTCGGCACGCATGACGTTGAAGGTGCCGATCGCGAGCTCGCCGATGATCCCACTGCCAAACAGCGCGACCCAAAACCCGACCACCAGCAACCGGCCGTATTGCGCCATGGTCAGCTTTCGCAGTGCTTTGGGTTCGGTTCGGCCATTGCGCACACGCTCCGTCCGAGGCGTTTTCTTCTCGGTCTTGTGAAGACGCTGCAGCGTGTCCCGCGAATCAGCAGCCAACGACTTGAGGAACATCACCGTCGTTTCGATGCGCTCTTTCCGCGCCGCGATCGACTCGGTATTCGCCAAGGCGATCGCGAGCGTTTTCAACCGGGCTTCCGGGTTTTTCACCCCCACCACGCCGCGGATGATTTCGGTCGGGAACTGAAGCGGTTCGAGCGGCGTATTGATCCACTCTTTACCGGCGCGCAGGTAACCCCAACGGTCCGGATACTTCCTGGAAACGTGCGGCGCAATCAGTTGCTCCGGAGACGGAGGCGTGGAGTCCGTCCAGGGATTATGCTCGGTATAGCGTTCTTTACTGCTGTGGGTGTCCACGATTGAACCTCAAGGGTTGGATAAAAGCGGTAGGAAAGTCGGCGGGCATCGCAACGCGGTTCGGCGAGGAACCGCGTTGCATCAAAAGGTGGGTGTTCGGATTGTTGACGACGGCCGCGTCAACTGCGACCGACGGAGGTGGGCGGCAGAACCGGTGGCTGCAACTTGACCAGCACATGGAAGGTGAGATCCCAGCCGAGCACGTACTGGCCCCACCGCGATCGCGTGATGCCCAGAATCGACTTCAACGCATCCAGCAACGTGTCAGCATCCATCTCAAGCGAAAGCAGGTTGGTAACGAACGCGACAAGCGAGTCAGTGGTTTCGAATTGCCAGTCCGTTTGCGATGCGTAGGACGCGACGTGAGTCAAGCCGGCGCGGCGGGCAAAGTTCGCCATCATGTCCGGATCGACAAAGTCAAAGTCGTGCCCGGTGGACGAATACTTCGCGACGATCTCGTCAAAAAACCGTTGCGTGCGCGTCCCGTGTTCGACATCAGCGATGACGACCTGACCGCCGCGCCGCAAGATGCGGTGAATTTCCGCCAAAGTGATGGTCTTGTTGGGGACGTGATGAAACGCCGCGAGCGACACCACCAGGTCGATCGATTCCGATGGCAACCCTGTCATATGAAGCGGCGTATTGCGATACTCCACGCCGCTATGGACCGCGGCACCGTCGAGCATATCTTCCGATGCTTCCACCGCGGTGATTTTGGTGGTGTGTGGAAGTGCGTCGACCAAGGCGTCGGTCACGAATCCGTGGCCACTTCCCAAATCCACGACCGAAGCGGTCGGTGGCAAGTCCATCGCTCTGAGCAAGTTTACAATGGCGGTTCGCTCGGCCGACCGCGCGTCCGGGGACAATTTGTGCGCCCACATGTAGCGAGACGCGCGTTCGTCAGAAAATGCAATTCCCATGATTGGTCCTCACAAGGGTTCGGTTGGTGCGCAGCGGTAGCGGTGACCGCTACTGCGGCAAAAAAAATGAGGTGATCGCTAACCGGTTTTCCGGTTAGCGCATGAAAAAAGCGGACACTCCCTAGTTGGGCGGTCCGCTTTCCGTCAGTGCAGCGCTGCGATAGTAGAGTCCGATTCGATAACCGATCGACGATTTCGAATCGATGTTGCAACGAGGTTCGTTCGGCGCGTAGCGGTAGCGCCGAATTGAATTGAGAATTTTCATGAGACCGTGTCGCGAAGGTGGTGACGACGGACCGTCCATGGCCACTCTGGGCAACTCAGCGACACGATCCCCCCCGCGCCGCTCAAAGATAGCCTGATTGTCCTCCCCGACGTCAGCATCACCGGGTACAAGCGGATTCGTTCAGGCACAACTACATCATCACCACTAAAATCCACCAAGTCAACCGCACTTGAAGGATTTAGTCAAAATTCTATTTCTGGGAAGAACGTCGTTGAACCAAGATATTCGGGTGGATCCCCCTCGGTACGCAATTGCAGGCCGTTTTTCCCAGCAGCGCTTAACGTTGCCCTACTGCCTTGGTAACGGATTGCACATACGTGACTTCGCCACGCTTTTGTGAGATCAAGAATCAGTTCACGTTGATCCGTAGTTGGCTTTATTTTCTTGCCTTCCGCCGGATTGGCCCGCGCTCTGAAAAGATCCGTGAGGC
>CP036432.1:0-175481 GCA_007753675.1 Stieleria magnilauensis | reverse complement strand
AAGCCTGCACACCAGCGCACGTTGGTGTCTAGCCTTGAGGCGATTCCTCACGCGCTGCGAAGCAGCAAGACGAGCGGCTGAAGCCTGCACACCAGCGCACGTTGGTGTCTAGCCTTGAGGCGATTCCTCACGCGCTGCGAAGCAGCAAGACGAGCGGCTGAAGCCTGCACACCAGCGCACGTTGGTGTCTAGCCTTGAGGCGATTCCACACGCGCTGCGAAGCAGCAAGACGGGCGGCTAAAGCCTGCACACCAGCGCACGTTGGTGTCTAGCCTTGAGGCGATTCCTCACGCGCTGCGAAGCAGCAAGTCGAGCGGCTAAAGCCTGCACACCAGCGCACGTTGGTGTCTAGCCTTTAGGCGATTCCTCACGCGCTGCGAAGCAGCAAGACGAGCGGCTGAAGCCTGCACACCAGCGCACGTTGGTGTTTAGCCTTTAGGCGATTCCTCACGCGCTGCGAAGCAGCAAGTCGAGCGGCTAAAGCCTGCACACCAGCGCACGTTGGTGTCTAGCCTTTAGGCGATTCCACACGCGCTGCGAAGCAGCGAGACGAGCGGCTGAAGCCTGCACACCAGCGCATGTTGGTGTCTAGCCTTTACGCGATTCCGGCTCGCTGCGGAGCAGCGAGACGGGCGGCTGAAGCCTGCACACCAGCGCAGGTTGGTGTCATCACCACTCGCTACGACTTACGCGAAGGGGTCGTACTGGCCCGGGACGGGGATCGGGTACTTGCCGTCGGGTCCGGGCAGTGCCGACTCCGGCGGCGGGCTGTCGACGGTGTAGTTATCGATCCCGGGTGCCAACTCGCGTCCCTTGTTCAGCAGATCATCCCACTTGATGACCTTGCCGCTGTAACACGCTTCGCGGCCCAGGATGGCGGTGAACGTGGACAGCGCGCCGTACTCACCTTCGTTGTAGATCTCTCCGCGGGCGAGTGCCGCGATCAGATCGTTCTGTTCTTGCTGGTGGCCTTGTTGACGCTCGCCGCTGAATTTCCAATCACCGCCTTCTCCGGAGATTTGCGATCCGGAGACATTGGCGGTTCCCTTGGTGCCGTGGGCGTACTCGGCGACCTCAGTCCACGAACCTTTCAAGTGACGACCTTGGCTGAACATTTTGGTGCCATCGGCGAAGGTGTATTCGCAGAAGGTGTGGTCAAAGATCTGACTCTTGGTCGGATCGCCATCCATCCGATGCTCACGTCCGCCCATGCCGTTGCACTCGACAGGGTACTCGCCTTTGAGCCAGCAACCGACGTCCAGGTTGTGGATGTGTTGCTCGCAGATCTGATCGCCGGAAAGCCAGTTGAAGTGGTACCAGTTGTTGCACTGGAATGCCATTTCGGTCTGCTCTTCGGTTCGGTTGCGGTACCAGATGCCGCCGCCGTTCCAATACACGCGGGTGGCGATCACGTCACCGATCGCACCGTCGTGGATCCGTCCGATCGTTTCCAGATACTGAGCTTCGTGACGGCGTTGCAGTCCAATGCCGACCATCAAGTTCTTCTTCTTGGATTCTTCAACGCTGGCCAACACACGTCGGACGCCGGTGGCATCGGAGGCGACCGGTTTTTCCATGAAGATGTGCTTGCCGGCTTTGACGGCCGCTTCGAATTGTTGCGGTTTGAAGCCGGGAGGCGTGGCGATGATGACCAGATCGGCGTCGACTTCGAGCAGTTTCTTGTAGGCATCGAGTCCGACGAACTTGCGATCGGCCGGCACATCGACCTTGTCCTTGTAACGCTTGGACAGGGAGTTGATCGTGGCCGAAGCCTTGCCGTCAAACGCATCGGCAACGGCAACCAACTTGGTGTTTCCGCCGGATTTGAAAATATTGACCGAAGCACCGTTTCCGCGGCCGCCGCATCCGATCAGGGCAAACTTGATTTCGTCGCTCCCTTGGGCGTGAGCGGTGCGGGCGATGGTGCTGGTCAGGGTCGCGCCGGCAGCCGCGGCAGTGGAAGTTTTCAAGAAGTTACGTCGGCTAGGATGATTTTCCATCTGTTGGTCCTTTCGGAATGATCAACTCGGCGGGCGGCGATGCGACAGGTGCGTCGTCGGCCGGCGAGTTTTTTAGGTATGGGAGTTCGGTGGGCAACAAGATCACGCTGCTGTATTGTAAAGGCAATCGCGCCCCATTTGACTTTGCATGCACCGTTTTCTGCGAAGGTTTTTTTCTGCCAAACCGTTTTTTCTCGGTCGGGGCGGCGACACCCCAGACCTCGTGCGACCGCGCCGCAGGAGCAACCGATGTTGAACCCCAGCGACCCGACACCAGAAGACCAAGTGGACGAGACGTCCCCGACCAACCGGCCCGCGACGAAACAGCCACCGAATGCCGGATTGCCGGTCGAATCCGCAGCGCCGACCCCGCCGGCATTCGGTTGCATTGTCTATTTCGCCTGCCACGACGGCATATTTCGCGGTCGCGTCGCCAATCTGGCAGAAATTGAGGTATCGGCATCCAGCCAACGCGAAATGCTCGGACAAATCGTCGCACGCTTCAAATCGAGCGTCGCCGACAGCCTGACCAAAGGCGAGACGCCCGCGTGGATCGTCCCGCCGGCAGAAAAACGGCCCGGTGAAACCAAGCTGTTTCTGCCGGTGCATTTGTAAGCCGCCCTTGCATCGGGATGACCCGCCTGACGCGACCCCGGAGGGCGTCGCTGTGAAGCATTTTTTAGCGGTAGGGCGCGAGCGGCCTGTCGATTTAGTTCCTGGGGACGGTTGATTCGATTTTGGTTCCGGACGAGGCTTTTATGGTGCTATGCGGGGCATCCAGAGTCGTTGGTAAGCGTGTTGACGGGATCGTGGCGTTCGCTTGTGGCGGATTTCGTTCGAAATGCCCCCTATCTCCCCTAGTTTGCTGTTCCGAGCGATTGTGTCGCCGCGGCGGCGCGCAGCTTCGCCAAGTAACTCATGATTTTCTTCAGATTGAATCCGGTCGCCGCCCAGCGCCATTCTTGATTCACACCTGCGATACCTCGAAGCAGGAATCGCCGCATATCAAGCGTGCTCTTGATCACGGCGAAAGGCGTTTCACCGAAATGCTGACGACGAGAGTAAGCCTCTTTGGCTGCAGGCGTTTCCATTCGCGCACGCTGCCGACGTCGCGCTCCTTCATGCTCATCATGCATCGTCTCGCGACCACGTGGCGGGCCAGGCTTGCGACCACGTCGCTTGCCCGCTCGCTTGTCCGACGAGGTCGCTTCGCTGGACTCCTGGGACGATGCCTCGCTGCTGCTTGCCTCGTCTTTTGGCTTCACGTTCTTGCGACAACGCCCAGCCAGCGTGCAGCCCTCGCATTCAAAACAGGTGTAAACCTTTCGCTGCACCGGAGAGCCGTCGCCATGCGTCGTGTTCTCGGTCGTCCGATGTGAAAGCACTTTGCCTGCCGGGCAGTAATAGCAGTCGTTCGCTTCGTCGTACACAAACGCTGCTTTGTCAAATCGTTTGGTTTGTGGATTAACCGGCAACTGATCAATCTGATCGGCGGCAACGGGCTCAGTCAAATCCGAACGCTCGGCAGGGTTGTTCTCGCGATTGGTTTCGGCAAGCGGGCCAATCAGTTCGATCTGTTTTTCCTCAGCCGCAGTGAGGTTTTTGCCCGTCGTGTAAGCCGAGTCAGCCATGACTCGCTTAATGTCAATTCCAAAGTCGTTGGCCACACAGTCGACGATGGTGGCAAATTCGTGGTGTTCGACGTTGCCGATCAAGACGTCCGCCGCAACGATCAGGCCGCTCTGCGTTTCGGTCGTCGCCATCGGAGTAAAGTTGGCTGCGTAACCACCCTCCTTATTGGGAAGAATGCGACTGTCCGTGTCAGTCTTGGGTAACTGGGCGGGGCCCTTCGTCCCATTTTTCCTGCGGACTTCGTCCATCGCATTGACCGTCTCCAGATGAGCGGCCAGTTGTGAGCGGCGTGACTTCAAGTTGGCGACGGCGGCGGGGAGGCGGTCCGCCGAAACGTCCTGGCCGATGAGATCTTCGTCGCATGCGTCGTTGACTTCGAAGGTTTCCAGGGCCTCATCAATTTGCGCGTCAAGTTCTTCGAGTGCTTTGGCTAATCGTTTGGCCGTCCAAGTCTTGTATTTGTTGGCGTCAGCCAGGATGCGTGTGCCGTCGATGCACAGTTCCGAGAGATTGGCGATCCCCAGGTTGATCGCCAGCTTGACCATTTGTTTGAAGATGCCTTTGACTGCATCACTATTGTTTCGGCGGAAGTCGCTGATCGTGCTGTGATCGATGCGGCGACCGCTGCTAAGCCAGATAAAATCGATCGAATGCTTGAGTTCGTATTCAATGTTCCGGCTGGATCGGATTCGCCGAATCATGGCAAACAGCAGGATCTTTGCCATTACGCTGGGATGGATCGGCGGCTGACCGAATCCGCCGTTGTAGGCCGCCTCCCAATCAGTCCAGTCCATCTGATCGAGGATCTCGTCGACCAAGCGAACGGGATGATCCTGAGGGATGAGTTCCTCCAGGGCGGTGGGAATGAGGACCAGTTGCCCGCGTGGTGTAGGAGCTTCCTGCCAATAGCTGGTCTTGGGTTGTCTCTGGCTCACTGGGCAAGCCTCCCTGCGTGAGAAGTGAATCGCGACGACGATCCGCCAAGAATAGCAAACATCGTGACGATGCCTACTAAGCCACCTCCCCTCGTTTTGTGGATACACTAAACCGACAGGCCGCGAGCCCTCCGGTGTTGCGGGAACGAAGAGGGACCGGAGGGCTTGCGCCCTGCCGCTAACACCTCGTCAAACGCAGGGAAAAAATACTTCACAGCGTTACCCGTCCGGGGTCGATGGGATTTTGAGGCGCGCTTCCCGGAGGTGGCGCTGCGCTGACCTTCGGCTGCTCGCTGTAATCCCTCCGAGATAGCGTCGTCTCATGCGCGAATCGGCTGATACCGCGCGCCACCAGCCGTTTGGCGCGAGCCTACGGGCCTGCCCTGGTCAAAACCTTGTCGATTTAGCGGCAGGGCGCCCGGCCGACCGGCCGCGTCACCGCAACTGCACGGCGATGCAGACTTCACAGCGGTTTCGGGCAAGCTGACGCACTTGCACGTCGACCGGATTCCACGTCTGGATCTGCTCCAGCCAAGCGTCGATTCGCCCCGCCGCGTCGTAGTTGCCCAGCTTCATCGTCAGCAACATTCCCGCCAGCGAGCACTCACGGTGCGTCACGATGTGCTCGATCGTCGTGAGTGTCTTTTCGGGTTTCACGTTCGAATCGGCCAACAGCCATTTGACGTTGCGAAACTCTCTGCGGGGCAGATCCCCGGCGCGGGCGCGGAGGTGTTTGAATCGTGGGTGATTGGCAATCCGCTCGTCCATTTCCGCCGGATCGATTCCGATCACCTTCAACCCCAATTCGAGGAGCCGCCCGCAGGCACCACCGGGGGCGCTGCCGATTTCGACCACCACGTCACCGGGCGCGAAATCAAAACCGCTCCAGGTGATCGATTCGGCGGCTTTGTAATAGGCACGTGAGATCGGTTCATATTGCGGCTCGATCGGCTGCACGCCACCGGGCCACCGCGAATGCCACTTGGCTGCGGTGTGCCAACCGATCATCCAATCGTCCGGATCGACCAACACCAGATCCAGCACGCGTTCACCGGGCTCGGCGATGCGATTGGGTTGATCGCCGCGGACCCATCGATCCGCAAGTGCCGTGTGGACTCGCTGGGCGACCAACTTGGAGACTTCATCGACCCCGGGTTCGAAACCGAATTTGCCGATCGGCAACCGGTCGCGCGGCCAGACGTGCAGTTGATCAAACGTCCGCCCGCCGGCAAACGTTTCGTCCAGCAACTCGACCAGGCGAGTCACCTGGGTTTCGCCATCAGCGCCTTTCAAATGGCCGATCGAGTGCGCCGCGGTGCGGATGAAGGTCCCGCCGGGCAACGGCATCTGCTGATCGTGTTTGGCGGTGACGAAGCCGGGCCGTGAAAACGCCAACCGCCAACCCGCCGCGGCGATCGATTGTTTGACCTGTTTTTCGGCGCCATTGGCGCAGCACAACATGGCAAAGGTTGGCTCGGTGGTAGGTTGATCAGAAAATGTCATGGTTCATCTGCAACAAGTCGCTACGGTTTCGTCCATTTTTCAAGCCGCTGGCGAATCCCAGGGATCAACTTGCTGGCGTTTTCGAAATACAGTTTTTTCAACACCGCGTCCGGCAGATCGACACCATAGATCTGCCACAAGCCTTGCGGCGGGGGCACTTTTTCGCTGTACGGAAACGATTCGTCGCGGGTCTCGAAGAATCGCCAATACAGCCGGAGACGGGTCTCGGGCCAGGGCCCGTCGGTGCCGAACAAGAGCCGGTCTTGATAGCGAATCAGAAACTCCCGCGCGGTGAAGGGTTGCCGCCCCAGCTCGGCGATCCGCGACGCCGGTTCGATCCACAGATTCGGATACTCGTCCAGCCACCCGGCGACGACCTTTAAGTCTTCGGGGTTGTTGGCGACATGGGCACCGATGAATTGCGTGTTAGGATGACGGGCGATCACCCGGTTGCGGGCCTCGAAAAGTTCTCGCCGCGATGGATAGGCGTCGCCGTGAAAGCTCCAATCGGGGTGACGACTGAGTTCTTCCCAGCGCTCGTTGGTTTCATCGATGGGATCGAAGAAGGCGGCCGGGTCGGCGGTGTGAATGATGATCGGTAATCCCAGCTCGCCGCACTTGGCCCAAATCGGATCCCACCGCGGATCGTCGATCTTGATCAAGGTCCCGTCAGGGTTCTTGTACCGCAGCCCGAATCGCTTGAACAGCTTCAGTCCACTGACGCCCTGTTTGGCGGCTCGTTCGAGTTCAGCGGCGGTGCGGTCGGCGAACCCCGGCCGGTGACACGGCCACAACGCGGGTTGGTCTCGTGGCGCGTTCCCCTGCCAGTCGATGTTGGCAAAGATCGCAAAGCGATCGCGATAGTCGGTCCAGAGATACTCCATGTGGTGATCGAGTTGAGCGCCGAGTTTCCCGTCCAGAGAAATACAAATCGCGATGTTGTTGCGATCCATCAAGTGGACAAAGTCATCCAGGGCTTCTTTGCTATCACGCAGCCGGTGGTGGAAATGGGTGTGAACGTCCACGACCGGCATCGCCGCAGAGTGTCGCGGAGTTTGGGGCACCACCAGTTTCGAATTGGGACGAAAATTCCGGAGCAATAGTTCGCGTCCGTCACGCCCATCGAGCGGCAGCTGCAAGGGCGACGCAGCCGGTTCACCCCCGGCCTGCCGACGTGTGTCCTGCGGCGGCGGATTTTGGGCGATGGTCATTTCCGGAGCGATCCAGGCGCCGGCCAGGACGAAGACGACGGCGACGGCGACGGTCAAGGTGCCAAACGGGATTCGCGGCGGTAGACGAAGGCAGCGTCCGATGCAAAGCTTTGTCGCCACCGCGGCGACCGTGGAGGCCCCGGCCGCTACAATAAAAAACGGTGATCGTGGAAGATGAAATGGCATCGAAGACGAGCGAGGGGCTCCAAGAGGGCGAGAGTGACGGAGTGAGCAACGAAGACCAAACGCAGTATCAAACCGAGGGCGGCCGATCGACCAGCAAAAAGCTGTCGATGCAGGCAACGACGCCACCGGCCGATGTCCCAGGGTATCGGCTGGAACGGTTTTTGGGCAGCGGCGCGTTCGGCCAGGTCTGGGTCGGGCGGGATCTGAACACCGGTCGACCCGTCGCGATCAAGTTTTTCTTGCACCGTGGCGGGGTGAATTGGTCGCTGCTGAGCCATGAGGTCAAAAACCTCGTGCAATTATCCTCAGATCGCCACATCGTCCAAGTGCTGGAAGTCGGCTGGGACAGCGATCCGCCCTATTATGTGATGGAGCTGGTCACCGGGGGGTCACTCGAAGACGAGCTGACCGTGCGTGGGGCGTTGCCGGTTGCCGAGTCGGTCCAGATGTTTCGCAAGATCTGCGTCGGGCTCAACCACAGCCACAGCAAGGGGGTTTTGCACTGCGATCTCAAGCCGGCCAACGTCCTGCTAGGCGAAGACCACGAGCCCCGGTTGGCGGATTTCGGCCAGAGCCGAATGACCCACGACCAATCGCCTTCGTTGGGCACGCTGTTTTACATGGCCCCCGAACAGGCCGACCTGGAATCCACACCCAGCAGCGCGTGGGACGTCTACGCCGTCGGCGCGATCATGTACCGGATGCTGACCGGCGGTCCGCCGTATCGCGAAGATTCGATCATCGAACAACTCGACACCGCCGGTTCGCTGCCCAAGCGGTTGCAGCGATACCGCGAGTCGATCCAAAAAGCCTCGCCGCCGGTTCGGCACATCCAACGCGCCGGCGTCGACCGTGAATTGTCACGGATCGTCAGCTGCTGTTTGGCGGCCAATCCCGACGACCGCTTCACCAACGTTCAAGAAATTTTGGACCGTTTGGATCGCCGAGACGAACTGCGCGCGAAACGGCCGCTGATGGTGCTGGGAATTCTGGGGCCCATTTTGCTGTTGGTCGTGACAAGTATTTACGCGATCCGCACCATCAATCGCGCCAGCGAAGAAACGAAGCTGGCGTTGCGCAAAGAAGCGTTCAGCAGCAACGAGTTGGCGGCAAAATTTGCCGCGCGAACACTCGAAAGCGAATTGGAACGCTATTTCCGGCTCTGCCGCGACGAGATCAACGAGCCGGATTTTCGCGCCACGCTCGCCGCCGCACTCGATGACCCCGCGGTCAGTCGCAATCTAAAAATCATCGCCGACCAGGGCACCAGCGCCTTGGCGTTGAAGATGGTCGAGACGCGCGACACCCTACTGGACCTGCCCGCCCGCATCGCGTTGGATGAGTATCTCGACAAACGCTTGGAACAATACACCGATGAGGCGGACGATTCGCGGGTCCCACGTTTGGCGACGATGTTTGTGACCGACCGATCGGGGACGATTTTTGCAATCGCTTACGACAACCCCGTCGCGCGCGAACAAAACAGTGCCGGACGCAACTATGCGTACCGGACGTATTTCCACGCCCTCAAGAATGATCTGCCCCGAGACACGCCGATCGACTCGATCAAACCACTCGATCACATGCACCTGTCGGCCGCTTTCCAATCGACCGCGACGGGGTTGTGGAAAGTCGCGATCAGCGGGCCCATCTACTTGTCCGGCGACCGGTCCGGCGAACCCGACGCCGTGTTCGTGGCCACGGTCAACTTGGGTGATTTCGAATTGCTGCAAGGCGACGAGGGTGCCAACCAGGTCGCGGTGCTCGTCGAGGCCCGTGAAGGCAAGGTGCGGGGAACGATCTTGCAACACCCGTACCTGGAGGCCCGACACCGGGCCGGGATGCGCAACGCGGGCGACCCGTTCAAGGTCGACGCGGAAAAGATGGACGATCTGTTGCGTGGCGGCGATGTCGACTACCAAGATCCCGTGGCCGTCGCCGACGATGGCCAGGCCTACGGGGGGCACTGGATCGCGGCAATGCAGCCGGTCGCGGTGCCCGGTGAAGGCAAGTTTGGTTCCGGCGGCGACAACCAGGCCGATCTACTGGTGCTGGTCCAATACCGGCTGAGCAAAGTGTTCGCGCCGGTCGCGGCGATGGAGCAAACGTTGCACTGGGAGGGGGCTGCGGCAATGCTTTCGATCCTGGTGGTCAGCGGCACGCTTTGGATCTTTGTCCGCCGGGTCGGCGATGATCGCGTCCATCGCAGACATCACCGAGATCATGACGAGCCGGAGGCGTCGGCGACCGAACGTGAATCCTCCCAACGCGACACTTCCAAACGCGCCGCGGACGTTGACGTGACCGAAACGCAGCAGATGACACCGTAGCTGAGGGCATTCGCGTGTCGGCCGGCGGGAGCCCAGTGTCACTTACTTTGGCGCTGAGGGAGATAGCGGAACGGCGCAAGCGGCCTGTCGGTTTAGTGTATCCACAAAACGAGGGGAGGTGGCTTAGTAGGCATCGTCACGATGTTTGCTATTCTTGGCGGATCGTCGTCGCGATTCACTTCTCACGCAGGGAGGCTTGCCCAGTGAGCCAGAGACAACCCAAGACCAGCTATTGGCAGGAAGCTCCTACACCACGCGGGCAACTGGTCCTCATTCCCACCGCCCTGGAGGAACTCATCCCTCAGGATCATCCCGTTCGCTTGGTCGACGAGATCCTCGATCAGATGGACTGGACTGATTGGGAGGCGGCCTACAACGGCGGATTCGGTCAGCCGCCGATCCATCCCAGCGTAATGGCAAAGATCCTGCTGTTTGCCATGATTCGGCGAATCCGATCCAGCCGGAACATTGAATACGAACTCAAGCATTCGATCGATTTTATCTGGCTTAGCAGCGGTCGCCGCATCGATCACAGCACGATCAGCGACTTCCGCCGAAACAATAGTGATGCAGTCAAAGGCATCTTCAAACAAATGGTCAAGCTGGCGATCAACCTGGGGATCGCCAATCTCTCGGAACTGTGCATCGACGGCACACGCATCCTGGCTGACGCCAACAAATACAAGACTTGGACGGCCAAACGATTAGCCAAAGCACTCGAAGAACTTGACGCGCAAATTGATGAGGCCCTGGAAACCTTCGAAGTCAACGACGCATGCGACGAAGATCTCATCGGCCAGGACGTTTCGGCGGACCGCCTCCCCGCCGCCGTCGCCAACTTGAAGTCACGCCGCTCACAACTGGCCGCTCATCTGGAGACGGTCAATGCGATGGACGAAGTCCGCAGGAAAAATGGGACGAAGGGCCCCGCCCAGTTACCCAAGACTGACACGGACAGTCGCATTCTTCCCAATAAGGAGGGTGGTTACGCAGCCAACTTTACTCCGATGGCGACGACCGAAACGCAGAGCGGCCTGATCGTTGCGGCGGACGTCTTGATCGGCAACGTCGAACACCACGAATTTGCCACCATCGTCGACTGTGTGGCCAACGACTTTGGAATTGACATTAAGCGAGTCATGGCTGACTCGGCTTACACGACGGGCAAAAACCTCACTGCGGCTGAGGAAAAACAGATCGAACTGATTGGCCCGCTTGCCGAAACCAATCGCGAGAACAACCCTGCCGAGCGTTCGGATTTGACTGAGCCCGTTGCCGCCGATCAGATTGATCAGTTGCCGGTTAATCCACAAACCAAACGATTTGACAAAGCAGCGTTTGTGTACGACGAAGCGAACGACTGCTATTACTGCCCGGCAGGCAAAGTGCTTTCACATCGGACGACCGAGAACACGACGCATGGCGACGGCTCTCCGGTGCAGCGAAAGGTTTACACCTGTTTTGAATGCGAGGGCTGCACGCTGGCTGGGCGTTGTCGCAAGAACGTGAAGCCAAAAGACGAGGCAAGCAGCAGCGAGGCATCGTCCCAGGAGTCCAGCGAAGCGACCTCGTCGGACAAGCGAGCGGGCAAGCGACGTGGTCGCAAGCCTGGCCCGCCACGTGGTCGCGAGACGATGCATGATGAGCATGAAGGAGCGCGACGTCGGCAGCGTGCGCGAATGGAAACGCCTGCAGCCAAAGAGGCTTACTCTCGTCGTCAGCATTTCGGTGAAACGCCTTTCGCCGTGATCAAGAGCACGCTTGATATGCGGCGATTCCTGCTTCGAGGTATCGCAGGTGTGAATCAAGAATGGCGCTGGGCGGCGACCGGATTCAATCTGAAGAAAATCATGAGTTACTTGGCGAAGCTGCGCGCCGCCGCGGCGACACAATCGCTCGGAACAGCAAACTAGGGGAGATAGGGGGCATTTCGAACGAAATCCGCCACAAGCGAACGCCACGATCCCGTCAACACGCTTACCAACGACTCTGGATGCCCCGCATAGCACCATAAAAGCCTCGTCCGGAACCAAAATCGAATCAACCGTCCCCAGGAACTAAATCGACAGGCCGCAAGCGGCCTGTCGGTTTAGTGTATCCACAAAACGAGGGGAGGTGGCTTAGTAGGCATCGTCACGATGTTTGCTATTCTTGGCGGATCGTCGTCGCGATTCACTTCTCACGCAGGGAGGCTTGCCCAGTGAGCCAGAGACAACCCAAGACCAGCTATTGGCAGGAAGCTCCTACACCACGCGGGCAACTGGTCCTCATTCCCACCGCCCTGGAGGAACTCATCCCTCAGGATCATCCCGTTCGCTTGGTCGACGAGATCCTCGATCAGATGGACTGGACTGATTGGGAGGCGGCCTACAACGGCGGATTCGGTCAGCCGCCGATCCATCCCAGCGTAATGGCAAAGATCCTGCTGTTTGCCATGATTCGGCGAATCCGATCCAGCCGGAACATTGAATACGAACTCAAGCATTCGATCGATTTTATCTGGCTTAGCAGCGGTCGCCGCATCGATCACAGCACGATCAGCGACTTCCGCCGAAACAATAGTGATGCAGTCAAAGGCATCTTCAAACAAATGGTCAAGCTGGCGATCAACCTGGGGATCGCCAATCTCTCGGAACTGTGCATCGACGGCACACGCATCCTGGCTGACGCCAACAAATACAAGACTTGGACGGCCAAACGATTAGCCAAAGCACTCGAAGAACTTGACGCGCAAATTGATGAGGCCCTGGAAACCTTCGAAGTCAACGACGCATGCGACGAAGATCTCATCGGCCAGGACGTTTCGGCGGACCGCCTCCCCGCCGCCGTCGCCAACTTGAAGTCACGCCGCTCACAACTGGCCGCTCATCTGGAGACGGTCAATGCGATGGACGAAGTCCGCAGGAAAAATGGGACGAAGGGCCCCGCCCAGTTACCCAAGACTGACACGGACAGTCGCATTCTTCCCAATAAGGAGGGTGGTTACGCAGCCAACTTTACTCCGATGGCGACGACCGAAACGCAGAGCGGCCTGATCGTTGCGGCGGACGTCTTGATCGGCAACGTCGAACACCACGAATTTGCCACCATCGTCGACTGTGTGGCCAACGACTTTGGAATTGACATTAAGCGAGTCATGGCTGACTCGGCTTACACGACGGGCAAAAACCTCACTGCGGCTGAGGAAAAACAGATCGAACTGATTGGCCCGCTTGCCGAAACCAATCGCGAGAACAACCCTGCCGAGCGTTCGGACTTGACTGAGCCCGTTGCCGCCGATCAGATTGATCAGTTGCCGGTTAATCCACAAACCAAACGATTTGACAAAGCAGCGTTTGTGTACGACGAAGCGAACGACTGCTATTACTGCCCGGCAGGCAAAGTGCTTTCACATCGGACGACCGAGAACACGACGCATGGCGACGGCTCTCCGGTGCAGCGAAAGGTTTACACCTGTTTTGAATGCGAGGGCTGCACGCTGGCTGGGCGTTGTCGCAAGAACGTGAAGCCAAAAGACGAGGCAAGCAGCAGCGAGGCATCGTCCCAGGAGTCCAGCGAAGCGACCTCGTCGGACAAGCGAGCGGGCAAGCGACGTGGTCGCAAGCCTGGCCCGCCACGTGGTCGCGAGACGATGCATGATGAGCATGAAGGAGCGCGACGTCGGCAGCGTGCGCGAATGGAAACGCCTGCAGCCAAAGAGGCTTACTCTCGTCGTCAGCATTTCGGTGAAACGCCTTTCGCCGTGATCAAGAGCACGCTTGATATGCGGCGATTCCTGCTTCGAGGTATCGCAGGTGTGAATCAAGAATGGCGCTGGGCGGCGACCGGATTCAATCTGAAGAAAATCATGAGTTACTTGGCGAAGCTGCGCGCCGCCGCGGCGACACAATCGCTCGGAACAGCAAACTAGGGGAGATAGGGGGCATTTCGAACGAAATCCGCCACAAGCGAACGCCACGATCCCGTCAACACGCTTACCAACGACTCTGGATGCCCCGCATAGCACCATAAAAGCCTCGTCCGGAACCAAAATCGAATCAACCGTCCCCAGGAACTAAATCGACAGGCCGCGAGCCGTCCGGTTCCAGCTTGGAAACACCGTGAAAGACCGGAGGGCTCGCGCCCTGCCGCTAACAAATGCTGAGGGAGATAGCGGAACGGCGCGAGCCGTCCGGTTCCAGCTTGGAAACACCGTGAAAGACCGGAGGGCTCGCGCCCTGCCGCTAACACATACTGAAGGAGATAGCGGAACGGCGCGAGCCGTCCGGTTTCGGCTCGGAAACACTGTGCAAGACCGGAGGGCTCGCGCCCTGCCGCTAACACATACTGAAGGAGATAGCGGAACGGCGCGAGCCGTCCGGTTTCGGCTCGGAAACACTGTGCAAGACCGGAGGGCTCGCGCCCTGCCGCTAACAAAAGTCCCCCGCAGCTGCAAAGCGGCTGGCGGAAACGCGCGATGCCTGACGGCATCCGTAGAATCGCCTGAAGGCTGGACACCGACACGTGCCGTCAACTGAGCGTTCCCGCCTCCCATGTCGGCCAGCGATGTCCTTCTACTCGGGATCCTTGTTGCCGAACGGTCGCTTGGTGTCCCGTTTGCTGAGCCCGGCGCGGTCCATCAGCGAGCTCCGCATCAATTCGTCCAAGTACTCGTCATCGGCCGGCGGGGGCCCGTAGGCGCCGAGCGTCTGCGGATCGTATTCGACCAAGTACTCATGGCGTGCGATCGACAACTTGCACTTCGGATCGAGCCGTTTGCGGATGACCGGTCGGCCGTCGACTTTCACACCGTTGCGGCTGTTCATGTCGCGGATGAACCAATAGCCGTGCTCCAGGGAGAGCCGGCAATGCTGGCCGGAGACATTATTGAATTTCAGCTGGACGTCGCATTCGGAGCGTCGGCCGATGGTCAGGCGATCTTTGATCAGCGGAATCGGGTCGCCGCCGCCGACGGGCGTCAACTGTCCGTAGGGGCCGGCAAAATCTAGGTCTTCGTCGTCGTCGTAATAATTCACCGTCGTCCTCGCGGGATGTGGCGGAACTGTCTGTCGCGGTAGACTGGTAGGGATCAGAACAAAACAAATGATAACGGGCGGGGTCCCCGCCACCTACTACTATCGATCCAGTACCATTGTTTGGCAACGGACTCCTTTGACAAATTCTCATTGTAACGATCGTTTGGCCTGGCAACGCGAAGGTCTACCCTTCAACGCGTTCGGCGCCGCCCTGCGTCGCCGGTTCGGCGGGCGGGTCCAGCGGGTCAGCATCGACGCCGGTTTCACCTGCCCCAACGTGGACGGCGCGGTCGCCCGCGGCGGTTGCAATTTCTGCGACAACCGTTCGTTCAGCCCCTCGCGACGAGTACGGCTGAAACGAGTCAGCGAGCAATTGGAGGGCGGCATCACCAGCGTTCGGCGGCGCTACAAGCAGGTGGCCGGTTTTTTAGCGTATTTTCAGCCCGCGACCAACACGTACGCCCCGGTCGACCAACTCGAAGAAGTCTTTCGGATGGCGCTCCGCTGGCATCCCGATATCGTCGGCCTGGCGATCGGAACCCGCCCCGATTGTGTTCCCGAGAGTGTCATCGAGTTGACTCGCCAACTGGCCCAAGATCACTATGTTTCGTTGGAGTTCGGGATGCAAACGATGCATCAGCCGGGACTCGACTGGATGAATCGCGCCCACACCCACGATCACCTGATCAATTCCATCGATCGCAGCCGCGGACAAGGCTTCGAGTGTTGCGTCCACATCATTCTGGGGATCCCCGGCGAAACCCACGAGATGATGATGCAGACCGCCGACGAAGTGGCGCGACTCGGTTTCGACGCGATCAAACTGCACAACCTGTATGCCGTCCAAGGCACACCGCTGGGGGAAGAAGTTGCCAGCGGTAAAATTCAGATGATGCAACAGGACACTTACGTAAACACCGTCGTCGATTTCCTGGAACGCATCCCCCCCACAACGATCGTCGAACGAATCAGCGGTGATGCGCCACCCAAGTATCTGATCGCCCCTCAGTGGTGCCTGGAAAAGTCAACGTTGAAGCTTCAAATCGAAGCCGAATTCGCCCGCCGGGGCACCCGCCAAGGCTCGCTCTATCGCCCACCGGCACTGTTGCCCGAGAACCGCCCGCGACCGGCCGACAACACGCCCGCATCGATCCGTTCCCAAATCGACGTCCGCGGCCGATTGCCGGTGCTGAAGATGGAAGGCGCACCGGGGCAAACCTAGTGCTCCGGCCACTTTTATTTTGACGAAGCACTCCAGCAATTTTACCGGGCTAACCATCGAAAATCATTCCCACCGATGGCAGCGACCGTCGTAACACGCACGAACGTACCGGCATGAACATCTGTCACAAAACGCTGCCGGGGCGACCTCAAACCGTGATCTGAGTGTCGGCTCGTGAAGTCCGCCATCGCGAGTGACCGAAAACCCTCAACATCGGAATCGTTGCCCTCCCCACACGGGCATTCCGCCAGGCGCCGCCGATCAATGATCGCGTGCCGAATGCGTTCACTTGCCCCACATGAACAGAATCAACGTGATGTTTTCACTTCGTCAAGGATTGACGATGTTCGGTCGTGCGCCCACCGCGCCGACTCTCAACAAGCAATGGAACGTGGACGTTTCGGCGCTCGCACGACTTTCGCTCGTCGCGATCACCGTCTCCTGTGCCCCCATCGATCTCACCGCGCAGTCCTCCCCAACGGCAGCGCCATCGGCTGCTTCGGTGACGACCGCTTCGGTCGCGAACGACCAGACGCTTCGACACGTCCATCAGCACCTCGAAACCGACGGGGTTCATGCCGCCGACGCCACGTTCGACCCCGGCTGGTGGCAACCCCTGGTGTCGCAACCGATCCGCCCGGAAGTTCCCTCGGCGGCGCTGACCTTGGACGACACGTTGCTCCGAGCGTTGGAGCACTCCAGACAGATCCAAGTCTTTCGCGACTTGCCACTGATTCGCGAGACGACGATCATCGAGGCCGACGCCGCCTTTGACTGGACCGCGTTCACCGAGGCCCGCTGGGACGACACCACCGACCCGATCGGGAATTCATTGACGGCCGGTGGCGACGTCCGATTTTTCGAAGACCATCGCTTGAGCGCGCGGGCGGGATTGCGTCGACGGACACGCTCCGGTGCCGACCTGGAACTGTATCAACGACTCGGGTTCCAAGACAACAACTCCCAGTTCTTCGTGCCCGATCCGCAAGGCACGGCGCGGTTGAACCTGTCCTTCACGCAACCACTGATGCGTGGCCGCGGACGCCAGTACAACGAAAGCCTGGTGTTGCTGGCCCAGATTGACAAGAACGTCGCCGAAGATGAAGTCCAACGCCAACTTCAATCTCACCTGTTAGAAGTCGCCCGATCGTACTGGGCATTGCACCTCGAACGAGCGGTTTTGTACCAAAAGATCAACTCGTACATCCGCGGCAAAGACGTCTTTGACCGGTTGAACCAACGACGCGAAGTCGACGCCCGGCTGACGCAGATCATCAGTGCAGAAGCGACGCTGAAATCACGCGCCAGCGAACTGGTCCGCGCCCGTGCCGCGGTCAAGAACGTCGAGTCACGACTCCGATCACTCGTCAACGACCCGTCCCTTTGCGACGTCGAGATCATCCCGATCGACATGCCGGTTTTCGAAAGCCTGCCGGTCGAACTGGATGAATCGATCACCATCGCGTTCCAAAAACGACCGGAACTGCAACAAGCGATCAAGAACATCAAAGCGGCTTCGGTGCGTTTACAAATGGCCAAGCACGAACTGTTGCCGGTGCTGGATCTGGTCACCAATTTCTACCTGAGCGGTTTAGAAGGCCAGGGGCAAGCCTTCGACGCTTGGGCGAACCAGTTTGATACCGGGCGACCCAGCTACGGACTTGGGCTGGAATACGAACTCCCAGTTTTTAACCGCGCCGCCAACGCTCGACATCGACGCCGGCAATTAGAAATCCGTCAACTTCGCAATCAGTACGCGACCACACTGGAAACCGTCCGATTCGAAGTCGAAGTCGCCGCCCGTGAATGCATGACTTCCGAGACCGAACTGTCGACCAAGCAGCACGCGATGCAGGCCCGTAACGCGCAACTCAATGCGTTGACCAAGCGATGGCAGCAGCTGCCCGGCGAAGACGTCACCGCCAGCTTGGCCCTGGAAAACTTGCTGATCGCCCAGGACGCACTGGCGGTCGCCGAATACGAATACCTGCAGTCTCAACTGACCTTCAAACTGTCGATTTTCAACTTAAAACGCGCCACCGGAACGTTGATTCAATCCCGACCGATCGAGCTTTGTCCCACCGACTTGGCAACCGAACCTGTCACGCAAACGAATCAACGGCAACCGCACTCAGACAAACCGCAGCCGCAATCCGACACGCTACCGTCGTACATCAGCCAGCTGCAGACCGCTGAAACACAGGCTGCTGAAAGGCAGCCCGCCGAACCGCCGACATCCACCGTCCGCCGAGACGATTCCGACCACGTCGCTCACCCACAACCTTGGTATCGAATCTCAGGCATGCGCTGATGGGCGTCCCGCTGATTGAACAATCTGCCCGACGACACTGACGTCGAAAGGCCCGGCGACACGGCTGACGTCTGCCTGGTCAGCGACAAAGACCCGCACGTCACGGCGATCCAATCGATCCAAATCGACATCGCCGGCAAACCGCCATTCACGTTCCTGAGTCCAATCGTACGTCGTGCCGACGGATTGAAATCGGAACCGGTCTGTTTCTGCAATCGTCTTACGCTGTTCGGCGCTGCCGTAGATCACCGACTGGGCCCCCGCGGCGATCGCAGCCGACTTGCGGATCGCAACGCCATACGGCTCGTAATCCCAGCGGTGCAGATGCGGACGATAACTTCGCCGCGAAAGCAACCGTTCGAGTGACTCCTCAGAAAAACAAACCACCGGCCAGGCCCGATCGCTCGCGATTGCCGATCCGACCACGCGCCGCATGCGAACGATTCGCTGCAAGGAGTCCAACGGCGTGCGTTTGGTGATGGTTGCCAACGTGGTGTCGCCCAACAACAAACCGTCGCGGTGCTGTCGGTCGGTTTGTCCCGGCCAGGGACCTTGGCTGACCCGCGTGCAATGAACCAGCCACTGGCCACGCGTCGTTGCCCATTGCGGCGATCGACACACCGCCGAGAGACGTCTCGGGACACCGCAGTCCGAATCGCGACTCCCCTGATCGGAAACACATTCGGTCACGCTCGGACGACAGTACCATCCGACGGCACCACATCCCATCAAGTCTCGCGCCGCGCGTTGAGCGGTCTTGTCGACCGAACCATCGTGAACGGCGACGCGAACGGTGGGCCGATGGTCTCGATCCAGCCGCAGTCGCAACGATCGTTCGACGTTGCCCTTGCGGCGGCTGAACACACAATCCACACGATCGGCCAAGGCGACGACGACCCAATCGCGACTGAGCGTTCGGTCGCCGCAAACCTCGATCCGACGCTGCAATCCCGCTGACCGATTGGACGTCGCCGAATCATTGACGAACACACCTATCACCGGCACCGAAAAAAGATCCGCGGCGCGGACCGCCCAAGATTCGATCGCCGATCCCGCCGCGACCAACAACACGTGCCCGGCTTGCCGCGCCTCGATCATCGATCGGCTGATGTAACGACACACCTCGGCATGCAACCGCGTCGACGTGCCGAGGTGGCTGGAGGTCAACGCCAGCCAGGTCCGCCCGCGCAGCGAGTCCACGTCAGCCGCCGCCTTCACATCGGCGTTGATTTCAAACCGCTGTAAACGATCATTAAGGGTTTCCATCATCCGCGTGACTCCCCGCCGCTTTTCCGCGGCCAAAAAATCCGTGGGTTCGCGCTGCCATCCGTGGGCCCAGTGATTGTTTCATTGTTCCGCAAGTTACAGCCTGTCCCCTTTTCCGCGGCAAGATCTTATCGCGCGACACATCGATTTCGAGCACCGATTAAGCTAGGGAGCCATTTGAATTCCTTTTTTCACTGTTTGCCAACAGGCTGAAAATGCTATCAAACCTCTTTCGGTACAGCGTACGACTTTCGTTTGCCTGCATCGCACTGCTTCACGCCTCGCTGTCGCTGGCCGCGGATCGGCCCAACGTCATTTTATTTATCGCCGACGACGTCAGTTGGAATGACTATGGATGCTATGGCAATTCGGCCGCCCGCACGCCGAACATCGACGCACTGGCCGGCGCCGGCATCCGTTTCGACCGCGCCTACTTGACCGCCAGCAGTTGCAGCCCCTCGCGCAGCAGCATCATCACGGGGCGTTACCCGCACAACAATGGCAAGGCCGCGGAACTGCACCAACCGATCTCGTTGCACTTGCCATGGTTCCCCGAAATCTTGAAACAGTCCGGGTACTACACGGCGCTGTCGGGCAAGCACCACATGAAATCGACCGCGCCGGGCCCAGGCCAGTCGCCACGGCCGGATGCGTTTGACCACGTCGACACGGGCAAGACGAAAGGGGACACGAGTGGTTCGGCAAATTGGTTGAGCGTGACGCGCCAGCGACCCAAAGACCAACCGTTCTTCTTTTGGTTTGCGTCCTATGATGCGCACCGCGGCTGGGACGCCGATCAACAATGGAAGCCGGACGAGTACGGACCGAAACACCGCCCCGAGGATGTGGTGGTGCCGCCGTTTTTGTCCGATGACGCCAAAACGCGTCAGGACCTGGCGTCGTACTACAACGAAGTCACGCGATTCGATTATCGCATCGGCGTCGTCGTCGACGAGCTGCGTCGCCAGGGGGTTTTGGACGACACACTGATTTACGTTTTGGCCGACAACGGGCGGCCGTTCCCACGCGCCAAAACCCGGCTGCACGATTCCGGGATGAAGACGGCTCTAGTGGCCCATTGGCCAAAGGGAATCAAGTGGACCGGCGCCAGCGATCAGCTGGTCAGCGTGATCGACTTGGCGCCGACGGTGCTGTCCGCAGCGGGCTGCGAGACCCCCGAGACGATGCAGGGTGCATCGATGTTGCCGCTGTTCGAACAGGCCTCGGCCTCGATTCGCCGGTATGCGTTTTCGGAGCACAACTGGCATGATTACGAAGCGTTTGGCCGCAGCGTGCGCGACGGGGATCATTTGCTGATCTTCAATCAACGGCCCTACCTGGCATGGCAGGGTCCGGCGGACTCGGTCCGCAGCGATTCGCACCAGCAACTGCGTGCCCTCCGCGCGTCGGGCCAATTGAGCGACGCTCAGGCCGACGTCTTTTTGACACCGCGCCCGAGCGTGGAACTGTACAACGTGAAGACCGACCCCCATCAGTTGAACAACTTGGCCGCACAGCCCGAACACACGGAAACCCAAACGCGGCTCAAGGCAGTGCTGGACGAGTGGATGGAGGCGACCGGGGACAGCGTGCCGGAAAAACTTTCACCGGACACCTTCGATCGCGAGACCGGCAAACCGCTCGGCAAGGATTCGATCGATGCCGCAGGCGCGACGACGCCCGGGGAAGACCGCTCGGCCGACCAGATCAACGCGCCCGGACCGATGTGAGCTAGACAACGGCCGACGCGACGACCAAGATGCTGGCATGATTCGTTCTTTCCGTCGCCATCTGTTGGATCGTTTCGTTTTGCGCCCGTCGCGAAACGAGTTGGTCTATGCGCCCAAAGAACGGGTGCTGGTAACCGTCGATCGTGTGACGGACGAGTATTTTGTCGAGTACCGCCGTTCGCGGGGCGATGGAACAACCGCCGAACTCTCGCCCGATCATCAACCGCTGGATTTGATGATCCTGAAATTTCCCGGGACGGCGGGCCGAGCGGAGCGCGCGTCGGATTGGCCGTGCCGATTCCTTCCCGAAGCGACGGTCAAGATTTGCACCTGGAACGCGCCCGGTTATGGCGCCACCAGCGGTCGCCCGACGCTTGCCAATATCGCCCGCCGCGCGTCGCGGTTTTGGTCCCTGGTCACCAGCGGTTTGCCGGCCCGACGTCCGCGGATTTGGTTGGTCGGCAATTCGCTCGGTTGTGCGACGGCAACCTACGTGGCGTCACAGGCGAACGTTCAGATCGAGGGGTTGATTCTGCGCAATCCGCCGCCGCTGATCCAAACCGTCAAACGCGTCGCGCGGCGCTATCCGCTGGGGCATCTGACCGACGCGATCGCCGAGAGCGTTCCGGCGGAGATGAATCTGTCGCTGACGGCGCCCCTGGCCCATGTCCCGACGGTGATGCTGCAATCCGAGCGGGATCAATTGGTTCCACCGTCCTTGCAAATGGAAGTGTTTGACGCGTTGCCGGGACCGAAACAGTTGGTGGTCATGGAGGGCTTGGACCATGACGGGATTGCAACGGACGAACACGAAAACGAAATCGCCCGTGCCATCCAATGGCTGTGGCAACAGTCCAGTCGTTGACGTGTCAGCGCGACGAGAGCGCGGGCCAATACAGCATGTCGAGATTTCGGATACGTCCCCCGGAGCGACGCAACATGTTGAGCACCTGGGCTCGGTGGTGTGTTCCGTGTAGCGCCAGGTGCAGTGCCGATTCGCCAATGCGAAATGCCGTCGGCGGTCCGTCGGGCTCGATCGTGACGACGTCCATCGCGACGGCCGAATCGACGCCGGCCAGGAACTCGTTTCGCTGCTTGGCGACTTTTGCCCAAGCCTTTCGGATCGCCACCAACGGAGTGTCGGGTGCGGATTGGGGAAACGCTCGCCGGTCGCCGTTCCAGTTTTCCACCCACCAACGATCGGCATTCATCAGGTGCAGCAACGATTTCCGAATCGATCCGCATCCCATCTGAAAATCGCGATCGAGCGCGGCGACTTCGACGGTGTCACAAAAGGACAGGATTTCGTTGTTCGCCCAGTCCTGGTACTGGAAAAGCCGTTCGATCAGGGCGGCATCGTAGCGGGGATCCGGCGTCTGAATCGTCGCGACCTCCAACCCGAACGCTTGCAGCTGCTCAACGGATTCAGGCGACTGCTCAACCGTCGTGGCCGCCAACCGATAAAAGATGTAATCCAGACCGGCGGGAACCGTGCGATCGAATTGTTTCAAGAAATGCAGCGATTGGGCGCGATGGTGAACGCCGTGGTTGGCGACGTGCAGCAGCAGATCAAAAAGCGAATGCGTGAATTCGGTTTTCTTGCTGTCCTGATACGTGATCGGCTCACGCCACCGAGTGGCGCGATGGATTTCGATCAGCGACCGCCGCTGTGCAGCGACTTCCGCCAATCCGGCAGAAAACTCGTCCAAGGACATGCCGTCCGGGTCGGTCGGAAACGGCCGCCACGGGGCTCCCGTCCAACGCTCCATCCAGACACGCTCGGCCGTCAACAGGTGAAATAGGGTGCCGCGTAGCGTGCCAAAACCGAGTTCGCGTTTTGCGTCGAGTTGTGCATCACGCAGCCCTTCGCAGAGCGTGGCGATTTTTGTGTTGGCCCAGCGGTTGTAGGCAAACAGATCGTCAATCAATTCGTAAGCAGTCATTTCGCGGCGGTGGCAAAGTGATAGAAATCCAGCGTGATTGTCGGCACGCCTCGCCGCGTAACTTGACAACAGAACGCGCCGACGACCACCCGACTGAATGGATTCACGACGTTGCGGATGATCACCCGATCATTTCGGCAGGTCGATCACCTCGCCGTCGCTGTCTCCCGAGAGAATCTGTTTGATCATCATCTGTGTCGGTCCGTCCCAGGTCGGCAGGGAACGAAATTGTTTCAGCGCCGCGTCCAGGTCACCGGCGGCAAACAGATCCAGTGCGGCTTCGTAATCCGCGATCAACCCATCGGTGACCTGTTGGGTCGCGATCGCCGCCTCTCCGATCAATTCCGAGATTTCCACCGGTGACGCGAACCCGGCGGGACGGACCTTGGCCAATCGACGCAGCTTGAATTGGTTTTGCCCCGATGCCAACAAACCCGCCCGCGTCGCTTCGTCCAAGATGATCTCGGCCCCGAATCGCTTGGACATCGATTCCAGTCGACTGGAAAGATTCACGACGGGCCCGAACGCTGTCACCTTGACCTGGTCCTTGGTACCGATCTGGCCGGCGACGGCGCGACCGTGTGCCAACCCGATCCCGCAACGGAATCCCAGATCCGAATGGTGGTATTCGGCTTGAATCGCCAACGCGGCGCTGGACGCTTGGAGAACGGATTGCTCTTGCGCCAGCGGCCACCCCCAAAACCCCATCGCCGCATCACCATGAAAATCTCCGATCACGCCGTCGTAACCGAGGATGTGCTTGGTCATCACCCCCAGCGCGTCGCTGACGTCGGACAACAACTGCAGCAGATTTTGCGAATCTTGTTCGCTGCGTCGTGAAAATCCGCGGAGGTCACAAAACATGACCGTCAGGTCAGCCTCACGCGGTTTCAACACCCTGGCGGTGTCACCGTTGGCAAGCGCCCGCATCACGACCGGCGCAAAAAAGTTGCGCATCGCCGCCTGACGACGCTGCAGTTGCCGACTCTGTTGCAGACTGGCCATTGTGGTCCCGACCAGTTCGGCAAATTTGACGTCATCGTGAAGTTGTTCGGAAACGTCCAGCGGCTTCCCCGAGCCGGCCACGCCGGTGTCGGGAAGTTTCCCCGTGATGTAAATCACCCAACCGCGACAGGCCTCGGTTCGCAGCGGGACGCAGTACGCCCAATCCACGTCTTCCCGCGCCGTGAACGCACTGGTGGTGTACTGCGAATCTGCCCCGGCCCAAACGTTCAAGATGCTTTCCCGCTTTTCGATCGAACGCTTGACCAGTCGTCGGCTGATCGGTGAACCGCCTAGCGTTGCGCTGCGGTTGTCATAGTGCAGCACTTCAATCCGGGCGTCCGGATCGGTCTTCAACTCCGCAGCGGACAAGATCGAAACCGCTTCGGCCGAAGGCGTCGATTGCAGCAGGACACTCGTCACGCGGACGAGCAACTCTTGATCACTGTCGCTGCTGGCAATCAAGTCCGGTAGCCGCGTCAACACATCGATCCGTGCATTGATGTCGCGGAAGTGCTTGCGACGCAGCGCCACGTGGTCGAACACGTTTTCGGTGACGTCCATTGCATCGTCACCGGCCGGATCCCGAAGCCGCTCCGGTGAACGGTTGCTCGTCGCGGCCGCCAACGTGAACGTCGTCTTGCCGATCACAAAGTGGTCGCCGGGGACCAGCACAAAGCGAACCGCGTGACGCCCCTGGTGATAGACGGGATTGCGGGCCGAGGGGACAGCCATGATCTCGATCCGCCCATTGGCCTGCGGAATCACACGGACATGGGCGCGAGAGATCATCGGATCCCAAGGCACATTCCAGTCCGCATCGCTGCGACCGATCACCAAATCGCTACACGTCGTCGCATCGGGGATCTCCCGACGCCAGCGATGATAATTCTGCGGTCCCTGTGCAATCAAATCAGCCATGCGAGTAAGGTATCGGGTTGAGGTTGAAAGTTCCAGGTTCCAGGTTCCAGGTTCCAGGTTCCAATTTTCAATTTTCAATTTTCAATTTTCAATTTTCAAAGCTGAGACCCCGACTACATTTTCCTGTCACCCATTTTCTTGTCGCCGCTCCCTCTCTCCCTCTCTCCTTCTCTCCCACCATGCACGACGACGAAACATTGACCGCCTACCACGAAGCGGGCCATGCGGTCGTGGGGTATGTCCTCGGCGGGGAAATCGAATCGGTCGGTCTGTACGGTGAAGCGGACGAGTGGCTGCCGGAACGATTTGGTGACTGCCACGTCAATTGGGGACGTGTCGTCGCGGACAGCGACTGGCAAGTTCAACGTGAAGTGTTGACCATTCTCGCCGGTCCCGTCGCCGAGATGATCTATCGGGGTGAAAAACTTCACCCGGCCACCTTCGGTCCTTGGCAACACGATTGGGCATGGGCCTGGCAACGTAGCGAACCATTGATCCCCGACCCGAGTCGCCGCACAAAGCTTCTGGAAATGATCCTGGTGTGGTTGCACCACCACCTGAGCGACGATCTGTGCTGGGCGGCGATAGCCGCGGTCTCCGACGAATTGCTGGCGCACGAGTACCTCGACGGCGAACAATTAGCCGATACCCTGTCGTTTTGGATCCGAACCTGAACGCCGGAAAGATGCCAAACCTCAAAAAGGTTTTGCCAAGCGGCTGACTGATCGCCTATAACGAAGGCCTCTTCGTGAGACGCTCGTCAGCCGTACTCCGTCAGGTTTGTTGCGATGCCGGCTTCTGATCCCATCCATTTTGCGTCCCGCCCGAGTCGCAACCTCGCGTCGCGCCACGGGTTTACCCTGGTCGAGCTGCTGGTGGTGATCGCGATCATCGGGATCTTGGTCGGCTTGCTGTTGCCCGCCGTCCAGGCGGCTCGCGAAGCCGCCCGCGTGATGCAGTGCCAGAATCGGCTGAAACAAGTGGCCTTGGCGTGCCACAATTACGAATCGGCGTTCAAGTCGTTACCGGGCTATGGGGGTGAGCGTCCCGGCTTTCTGATCACCCAGCGGGAGAATCGTTTTCGAACGAATCTGGGCGGGGGGACGTGGATCACACAGGTGTTGCTTTATCTGGAAGAACCACAATTGGCGACGAAGATCCAACCACTCGCTCGATCCATGGCCGTGACACCGTCGGATCGGATTCAGTCGTTGGTCCGGGTTCCCGTCGAAACGTTGCATTGCCCCTCGCGCCGCGATGCCGAGCCGTACCCGCTGCACGAACCGTACAGTCTTCGTTACGGCGACGCCGGCGCACGCAACGATTACGCAATGAACGGCGGTTCGGCAGTCATCGACCACAGCGTCACCCCCAACAGCCGCGAAGCGCCCGCGATCAAGTTGACCCATGACGGCATCTGGGTGCTCGGACAGCGGACGCGTTTCAACACCATCTTCGACGGGCTCAGCAACACCTACCTGGTCGGCGAAAAGGCGATGGACCTGAACAAGTTGGAGACCGGAGACGGGTTCGGTGACCGCTCTCCGATCGCGGGCTACCACAACGTCCCCATCTCGTCCCATTCGTATGTCCGCTATGCGGCACGATCGCCCAAAATGGACTCGCGGGCCAATTGTTTGGAATGCCATGATTTCGGCGCGACACACCACAGCGGCTGGAATGTGGCGTTCGCCGATGGGCGTGTCACGCTGATGGATTACAACTTGGATTTAGAGATTCATCGCGCACAAGCGTCGGTCAACGGGCGCGAGATCATCCCGTACCATCATTGATCGGTTCGTGTATGCTGTGACGCAATCCAGTCCAGCCTTCGATCATCTTCCCACCGCCGACCGTCCATGCGTTTTGCGTCTTCGCGTTTTGCGTCTTCTTGCGTGACACTCGTTTGTCTTTTTGCCGTCAGCGTCTTGCCGGCCCGATCCCAAGACTCCCCGTCATCCCAGAACCACCCGACCGACCCCGACTTCACCGTCCAGGGCGAATATTCTGGCGAAAACCGCAGCATGCAGGTCATTGCCGTGGGCGACGGTGAGTTCGAAATCATCGTCTACGACGTTGCACTCGATCGCATCGTCGGCGCGGGCAACCCGCCGCGCCGTCTGGACGGCGACGAAGACACGGTCGCGGACTTGGCCGAATCCTTGGCACTCAAACGCGTCGAGCGCACACCGCCTTCGCTCGGCGCCACGCCGCCACCGGACGCCATCGTCTTGTTCGATGGATCCCAGCAATCGCTCGCCCATTGGAACGGCGGGGTTCTGTCCGAGGAGGGGCTGCTACAGCAAGGCACCGAAACCAAGCAGACGTTTCGCGACTACACACTTCACCTTGAATTCCGCACCCCCTGGATGCCCGAGGCGAGCGGGCAAGCGCGTGGCAACAGCGGGGTGTACCACCAAGGTCGCTACGAGACCCAGATTCTCGATTCGTTTGGGCTCTCCGGCGCGGCGAATGAAACGGGTGGCATTTACGGGGTGAAGGCCCCCGACTTCAACGCCTGTTTGCCGCCCATGCAATGGCAAACCTACGACGTCGATTTCACCGCCGCGCGGTACCAGGGGAAAACAAAAATCTCCGACGCACGGATGACGGTTCGGCTCAACGGCATCACCGTGCAAAACGATGTCACCGTTCCCGACAGCACCACCGCGGCAAAGTTCCGCGAAGGCCCCGACGACGGACCGATCGTGTTGCAGGACCACGGCAACCCGGTTCGGTATCGCAACATCTGGTTGGTCCCACGCGACGCGGCCCGTGAAGCGACTCGGCCGATCGTTCCCGGCTTCGAACGGTTCTTCGCCGGCCGCGAGGACCCTCAAGGTCTCGGCGGCGAACTGTTGATCAGCACGCTCGGATGCGTCTCCTGTCACGAAGGTGCCGAAGGCGTGTTGCCGATCAAAAAAGGCCCCGTGCTGTCGGACGTGCGTGAGCGACTGCGCCCCGATGCCCTGGTCGACATGATCGCCGATCCCCACAAGACGAAGACCGGGACGACGATGCCCGATCCCTGGATGGGACTCAATGCCCAGCAACGTCACTCCGCCGCATCCTCGATTGCTAGTTACCTGTTGCTGGCCGACACGTCCTCGGATCTCACCGATCGCCCCGCCAAACCGAGTGCCGTCAAACGCGGCAAAAAACTTTATCACAGCGTCGGCTGCGTCGCCTGCCACGCCGCCTTTGACGGCACCAAGACGCCGATGGCCACGACCGTTCCGCTCGGTCAAGTCGATGTGAAGTACACCGTCGACTCACTTGCCAAGCTGATCGCCCAACCCCACGCCGTCCGCAAAGGCGCCCGCATGCCTTCGCTGGTCGGCTCGATGGGCGACGCTGTCGCGATCGCCAGCTATCTCACTCGCAAGGTCACCGAGCGGGCAAACGATGCCAAATTCCGTCGCCGAATCTACAAAGGCCAGTGGGAACGACTGCCCGATTTTGATGCCTTGACTCCCGTCTCGGAAGACTTGGTTTCGGACCTGCAGCTCAAACACGACGGCGATCCGTTGCACACCGCGATGGTGTTCGAGTCACAGATTCGGATCGCCGCGGCCGGCCAGTACCAGTTCTCGATCGCCAGCGACGACGGCTCGCGGCTGATCATCGGCCCGCACCAACTCGACAACGATGGGATCCATCCGGTCGTGACCAAGAGCGCTACCTTTGAACTGGCCGCGGGAACCTATCCGCTGCGAATCGAATGGTTCAACAATGCCGGAGGCATCGGATTGGAAGCGTTTGTCGAGGACCCGTTGCTTGGTCGGGTGCCACTCCGCGAAGCCATCACCGACGGCAAAGAAGACTCCGGCCCGCTACTGGCCAGTGAGTTCCGCCCGGATCCGAATTCCGTCGAGAATGGCCGACAATTGTTCCAGTCGGTCGGATGCGCCTCGTGCCATGAATTTCAATCGGCACGCCCTGCCGCCAGCCAAGCCCCAAAACTGTCCGACGTTCGAACGGACCGTGGCTGTCTCGCCAACTCGGTCTCCAGGCCCGCGGTTGATTTCCACCTGTCACCGCGGCAACGGCTGGCGATCCGACACGCGATCGAGCTGCGAAAGAATGTTCAATCCACGGCCTATTCGATCACCGACGCCGACCTCGTGCATCTGACGATGGCCGGGCTGAACTGCTACGCCTGTCATCAACGCGGTGAGTTCGGCGGTCCCGAAGTCGCACGCGATGCGTCGTTCCAAACGACGACGGCCGAAATGGGCTGGGAGAGTCGCTTGCCGCCGCCGCTCGATGGAGTCGGCGACAAGTTGAAGTCGGACTATCTGACCGATCTGTTTGCCGCCGGAGCCAACGAGCGTCCCTACATGCTGACCCGCATGCCAGGCTTCGGCGCGGGCAACTTGGATCTGCTGCACCAGAGCCTGGTGCGATTGGATCGACAGGATTCCGGCGACACCGGCCCCGCGCCGTCTGAGTCAGCGGGCCAAGCCATCATCAACAGCGGACGGAAACTTGTCGGAGCCACCGGACTTTCCTGCATCAAGTGCCACTCCTACAACGACGTCAAAGGCGGCGGCATCGGCGTGATCGACTTGTTGGCGATGCCCAAACGCCTGCGAGCCGATTGGTTCAACCGTTACCTGCAAGATCCGACGAAGTACCGGCCGGGCACGCGAATGCCCAACAGTTTCCCCGAAGGCAAGAGTTCGTTCACCAGTCTGTACCACGGCGATCCGGACAAACAAGTCGCCGCAATGTGGTCCTATCTCGCCGCCGGGTCATCCGCCAAAGAACCGACCGGACTGAGGGTCGGCGCGATCCTGTTGACGGCCAGTGAGCGTCCGAGGATTTATCGCAACTTTTTCGAAGGCGTGTCCGGTCGCGGCATCGCCGTCGGTTTTCCCGGCGAAGTCAACTTGATCTGGGACGCCGAACGCATGGGACTGAATTCGGTTTGGAAGCACGAGTTCATCGATGCCGCTCGGCACTGGACCGGACGCGGACAGGGCCGCACCACCCCGGCCGGCGATTCGATCAATCCACTCGAACCCTGGACGCCGTTGGCGCGCGGTGATTCGATCGAGATGACTTGGCCCAGTGAATCGGGTCGCGAACTCGGTTATCGGTTCGGCGGTTACCGACTGGATGAAGGCGGCAATCCGACGTTCCTGTATTCCATCGACGATGCCCAAGTGACCGATTCGATTCGGCCGCTCGGCCCCGGCGGATTCGAGCGACAACTGACCATCACGCGTTCGTCCGACGATCGCTCGCGGGGATGGATCTGGCGGATCGCCCAGGCGGCCACGATTGAAACCACCGGCGACGACCTGTACCAAGTCGGACCGCTCAAGCTGTCCATCGACGGCGCCGAGTGCGAGATCGTTACAGTCGACGGCCGAAGCGAACTACGTGCTCAGTTGCCGGCGAAAAACACCGCCACCATCACGCAGATCATTCAGTGGTAATACGCCCCGCCTTCAACTCACCCCTCACCAACCAACCCGTCCTCTCCATGAAGTCTCTCCTTCCACTGGCCATTGTCGCACTGCTTTCGATGGCGACGATTGCCTCGGCGCAATCGGCAAAAGAATCCGACTACTACACCATCACCACCTTCGAGACTCCGATCGGTGAAGTCATCGAGGCTTGTGGTTTCCAGCTGATGCCCGATGGTTCGATGGCGGTTTGCAGCCGACGCGGCGACATCTTTCGCATCGCCGACCCGCTCGCCGAAACGGTCGGCCCCGACCAGTTTTCGTTCTACGCCCGCGGGTTGCATGAACCGCTCAGTCTGGCTTGGCGGGAGGGCTGGTTGTACGCGACCCAGCGCTGTGAAGTCACTCGGATGCGAGATGAAAACGGCGACGGCGCGGCAGACGTTTTTGAAACCGTCGCCGACGGCTGGGGCGTGTCCACGGATTATCACGAGTACGCCTTCGGATCCAAATTCGACAAAGACGGCAACATGGCCGTCACGCTGTGTCTGACCGGATCGTTCAACAGTGACGTGCCCTTTCGCGGCTGGGCGATGAAGATCACGCCCGACGGCCAAACGTTGCCGATGACCAGCGGCGTGCGTTCACCGGCCGGTATCGCCGCCGATGCCCAAGGGCGCTGGTACTACACCGACAACCAGGGTCCCTGGAATGGAACCTGTGCGCTGAAACCGCTGCGGCAAGGAAAATTCGTCGGCCACCCCGGTGGATTCAAATGGTATGCCGATGCCGAATCGACGATGGGGCCGAAACCGGTCGAGCCGGAAAGCGGTTCGCGACTGCACATCGAAGCCGACCGGATCGCCGAATTGGACATGCCAACGGTTCTGTTTCCCTACAACAAGATGGGAAAAAGCGCTTCGGGCATCGCCTGCGACACCACCGACGGCAAGTTTGGCCCGTTTCAAAACCAACTGTTTGTCGCCGACCAATCGGCCAGCACCATCATGCGTGTGTTCTTGGAAGAGGTCGACGGACACATGCAAGGCGTTTGCTTTCCGTTTCGTTCCGGGTTCGCGTCGGGGAACGTGGGAGTCGAGATGACGCCCAATGGTTCGCTGTTTGTGGGCGGCACGAACCGCGGCTGGGGTTCGGTCGGCACACGCCCGTTTGCCATCGAGCGGTTGGACTGGACGGGAAAGACGCCTTTCGAAATCCTCGCCATCCGCTTGCAACCCGATGGCTTTGAACTCGAATTCACCGAGCCGGTCGACCGCGATTCGGTGACCGACCCGGCGACCTATCAACTGCAGACCTACACGTACGAGTATCGTTCGCAGTACGGCAGTCCAGAGGTCGACCACACGCAACCGACGATTCGATCGGCGACCGTTTCCGAAGATGGTTTGAAGGTGCGACTGGTCGTCGACGGTCTGCAACGGGGACACGTCCACGAGTTCCTGTGCGACAAGATTAAAAACGCTGCGGGACAAACGTTGCTGCATCCCCAGGCGTATTACACCGCCAGCTACCTGGTGAAGTAGCCGGCATCCCAGCACGTGGCGTCAGCCAGTGGCGTCAGCCAGTGGCGCGTGATCGAAACACCGACAACACGCGCCGCTCGCGAACGCGTCCTGTTGGTCGTCGTCATTCGGCCTTTTCGATCGACTCGATCGCAAGTTTCAATTGGCGTCGTGCCCGACTGAGGCGACTGCGGACGGTCCCGATCGAGATCTCCAGGATTTCGGCGATCTCTTCGTACGCAAACTCATCCATCTCGCGGAGCACCAGGATCTTGCGATGCTCTTCGGTCAAAGTGTCGATCGCGCGGCGGACCAGGGACACGCGCTCGTCACGCAACATCGGCTCGTCGACGCCTTCGTCATCGCCGCCCATTTCCATGCCATTGTCTTCACGAAGCTGATCGAGCGAGACGCGGGCTTTCTTTTTTCGCCGCAGCGTCAACGCACTGTTGAACGCGATCCGATAGACCCACGTGAAGAACTGGCTATTGCGTTGGAACGTGTCCAGTTTGACGAACGCGCGGATGAACGCCTCTTGCGACGCTTCTTCGGCCTCTTCGGGCGAACCGGTCACCTGCAACATCGAGGCGAACAAACGGTCTTGGTTCTGACGCACCAATTCGGCAAACGCCGAACGGTCACCTGCGAGTGCCCGATCGATCAGTTCGGACTCTTGAAATTCTCGCTGAACGCCCAATCGGTCGATTCCACTTTTCGTTGCTGCTAAACCCAGGATCGTGGGGTCGCTGACGACAAACGACCCTGACGAATTGTAAACGCCCGGACCGTGCCTGTGATCCGCCCCCCCGGCGGGAATTGCGTTTCCGCACGCTCCGCCGCCAATCACGCTGCGAGATGACCGATCGACCAGCGAAGATTGTCATTTCACCATAATCGGTGAATCGTCAAGAACCAGCCAATGGGATCACTTCGTTTCGGCTTCTTGACGGGTCAGGACTCCATCACCATCGGCGTCCAACTCCTCAAAGACCTTGTGCAGGTTTCGCGGCGTCTGTGCCTTGGTCAACTTTCCATCCTTGTCGCGGTCGATCCGATCAAACGTCGCCAAACGAACGGCGCGCTGGACCGCCGCACGACGAAGCTCCGCCGCCGTGGGGCCAGAAGCCTCGCCGTCGCGCGGGACGGACAGATGATAATAACCGATCATCATCTCGTCCCACGTCTGATCTCCCCAAGTCACCGTGTCCGTCGGATCAGGATTGTTGAGGTTGGCTGCACTGTTATCAAACGTCGCACGGCATAGCATCCGGTCGCCTTCCTTCAGCGGCAAGGGCTGCTCGAGCACATAGGTGGTTTGCCAGTTGAAATCGTATTGCGGGATCGACAGCACACGCTCGCCGCTCGATTCGATCGTGTACTCAAACGATTTGCCACGGACATGCATGTGCGGACTCATGCTCAACAATTTCGCGCCGGCGGGAAACTTGGGACTGGAGGCGGCAACCGGATGATCGGCCTTTCCCGGCGGAATCGCAAACCTCGGCTGGACCGCACTGGTCGTCACGATCTCGTGCGTGACCGTCGCGTCCTCCTTGATACAGATCCCCAGTTCACTTTGATCGATCGCCACCGTTCCGATCGGCGTGTAGTGCACTTGAAAGATCAATTCGCTGCCGGCGGGGATGCGTTTGGCGTGACCGGCCGGCCAGGGTTCGACGCGGGCACCGGGAACATAACCGACCAAAAATCCTCGCGCGCCATCCAGGCCACGGCGTTGTCCCTTGGGGACGGCAAACGCAAGGATGTGGTGAACGACGCTGCGGTTGCCCGGCTTCAACTCAGCCGCTTCGATCCAAACGTCACGATCCAGTTTCGGATCGGCGCGAAAGTATTGGTAGCGCACGGCACCTTCGGCGGGCACCTCGAACGGTTCGGGGCTGACGTTGAAGACCAAGTCGGGCTCGCGTGGCAATTGCCAACCGGCCACCTTCGCCGGCGGCACCGGCAGATCGCTCAAGTCCCCGGCCGGTGCACCGGCCTCGGCCCAATCATAGAGCAGCTGTTTCTCTTCGTCGCTCATCAGCCTGGCGTTGGCAAAGTGACCGTGGGCGGGGTCCGCGTGCCAAGGCGGCATGCGTTGATCGCGTACGACTTCGGCGATCATGTCCGCCCAGCCGACGACCTCTTCGTAGTCGGTCAACGCAAACGGAGCGATCTCGCCCTCGCGATGACACTCGACACAGTGGCGATTCAGGATCGCCGCGACCTGACCACCGTAGGTCACCGACGCATCGCTGTGGACCGTCTTCTTTCGGCCGATGATGCAACCCACCGCCTCGGCTCTGGGAACCGAAACCGGTTCCCCGGCAATCAACTCATCGAGCGCCGCACGGAGATCGTGACGACGCGGTTCGTCACGGACGTAGCCGATGCCATATTGATCATCGACACGGCCGCGATAGTGAAGCCGTCGCTTGGCATCAAACACAAACACTTCCGGCGTCCGTGTGGCGGCGAGTTGGTCGGCCAAACGCCCGCCGGCGTCTTTGACGATCGGAAAGGTCAGGTTTTGTCGCTGGGCGAACGAACCGATGTCCAGCAGCGAATCGTGCCGGTTGCTCATCACGCCGATGATCCGAACGCCGGCACCAGACAGCTCATCGTGCATCGATTGCAAACGCACGGCGTAGAGCTTGGCCAACGGACATTCGGTGCCGAGAAACGCGACGACCAAGATGGAATCGGACTGAAAATCCTCCAGCTGCCACCGCCGGCCGCGATAGTCATCCAGATCGATGCGAGTCAGTTGCGTGCCGAACGCCGAAGCGGCAACGGGCTCATCAGCCGCCGCCGGTGCGATCCACGATCCGACCAACAGGCCGAAACACGAGGCGGCCGACACGATCAGGTTTACATTCGGTTGACGTCGCTGCATCTTCATTCTGAAATGGCGGTTCAAGGGCGTGAGGGGAAGCCGGCGTGGGGGCGTGAGCCCGATGCCACCGACTTTGGCACTGAAGGAGGTAGCGGAACGGCGCGAGCCGTCCGGTTTCAGCTCGAAAACAACGTGAAAGATCGGAGGGCTCGCGCCCTGCCGCTATCAAAAAACACTCCGATTGGTGTCAAAGTAAGTGGCATTGGGCGTGAGCCGCGCGGCAAACAGCAAACAGCTCCCTGGTTAGAATACCGGTCAGGACACCGTTAGGTTTCATTCTTTTTGCCGGAAACCTCCATCTCGCATCATGCTCGCAGAGTCCCTCTCCCAATTATTGGACGTGTCGTTGGACGTGATCGATCAGCGGTCGCTCGGTGGCGGATGCATCAGCGAGGTGTCGGTGGTGACGATTCGCTGTGACGACGTGACGTCTTGGCAAAAATCCTTCGAGCACGGCCCGACCGAACCGCCGACACGGCTTGTGATCAAACGCAATGCAGCGGACATGGTTTCGAATTTTCGCTGTGAATTCCGTGGATTGCAGGCATTAGCCGAAGCCGGCGTGATCCGCGTCCCGCAGGGTCTGGCCGTCGATGTCGTCGGCGATCAAGCGTTTTTGGCGATGGAATTCATCCCCGTCGATCCATCGGGATCGTCGCCGGAACGGTTTTCCGATTTCGGACGGCAACTGGCCCAACTGCATCGAGCCACCGCGGGCAAACAATTCGGTTGGCCCGAAGACAACTATCTCGGTTCGGCGAAGCAGCCCAACGGAGCCTGTGACTCGTGGGCGGAATTTTTTGCCACCCGGCGGATCGGTTTCCAGATCAAGTGGGCCACCGACCAGGGACTCGCCGATGCGCGTTTGAAATCCGACTGCGAACGGATCGTCGCCCGGATGGACGACCTGTTGGCCGGGCGCAGCGACGAATCCTCGTTGCTACACGGTGACCTGTGGAGCGGGAACTACCTGTTCGACGACGAGGGGCAACCGGTGTTGATCGACCCGGCCGTGTACCGCGGATGCCGCGAAGCCGAATGGGGCATGATCAAATGGTTTGGCAACTGTCCTGGCGAATTCGAACAGGCGTACCAAGACGAGTGGCCGATGGCGGACGGCTGGCGACGGCGGGTGGCGATCTACATGCTGTACCACCAGCTGAACCATTTGAATTTGTTCGGGTCGTCTTATGCGAGTGCCTGCCGCCGGACGGCAGCGGAGGTTTTAAGGTAAGAAAATCTTCCTACCTTCTTCACCCACTCAACGATGCGCCCGGATCGCCGTTTCGACTTCGGCGGGATCGACGTCACCGACCAATTCGACGTGTCCAATCTTGGTCGGCAGAATGAACCGCAGCTTGCCGTGGGCAACTTTTTTGTCGCGCATCATGACCGGCAACATGGCTGCGACGTCGGCTGCGGGAAACGTGATCGGCAACTGACAGGCCTGCAACAGCTGCGTTTGACGTTCCAGCACGCCGGGCTCGCAGAGGTTCAACTGGATCGCCAGCGACGCGGCCATTTGCATTCCGATCGAGACGGCTTCTCCGTGCAGTAAGGCCCCATAGCCGGCAGTGGCCTCGATGGCGTGGGCGAAGGTGTGCCCGTAATTCAAGATCGCCCGTCGGCCGCTGGTTTCGCGTTCGTCTTCGCCGACCACACGTGCCTTGGACAGACAACTTTGCTGGATCGCATACCGCAACACGTCGGGATCACGATCGACCAGCGCCGCCGCGTTGGATTCCAGATAGTCAAAGAACGCGGCGTCATCGATCACGCCATATTTGATGACTTCGGCTAATCCGCTCAGGTAGCTGCGATCGGGCAAGGTCTTCATCGCCAGGGTGTCGATCCAAACCAGCTCGGGTTGCCAGAACGCGCCGACCATGTTTTTTGCCCCTGACAGGTTGATCCCTGTCTTGCCGCCGACGCTACTGTCGACCATCGCCAGCAAGGTCGTGGGGACTTGCACGAAACGGATGCCGCGGGCGAACGAGGCGGCCACGAATCCCGCCAGATCTCCGATCACTCCGCCGCCGACGGCGATCACCACACTGCGTCGGTCCGCGCCTCGCTCGAGCATCCAATCCAACAGTTCCTCGTACTGGGCGATCGATTTACTGGGCTCGCCCGACGGCACCGACGCCATGTCCACCCGCAGGGTGTCACTGCGGATTTGGGCGGCCAACGTCTCTGCCCAAGGCTCAACGGCGGCATCGTGTATCAGCAGCGCGTGGCTGGTGTCACCGAGTGTTTTTTCAAACGCCGCGGCAATCCGCCCGGTTGCCCCTGTGGAAATGTGAATTGGATAACTACGATCACCCAAGTCGACTAAAACGGTGCTTTCACCCTGATCGGTGGCAAGGTCTGAATTCATTGTGTTGTCATCCAAGTGGACTCGGCGCGCGATTCGATTTCGATCTCCCCATCATTTTCCGGCAGTTTAACCGATGACCTCTCCAACCGACGACCATAGCGACCGACACGCCGACAAGTTCAATGACCCCCGTGCCGAGTTCACGCGGCGGGGGATCTTGCTCGGCGTCGGCGTCGTGCTGTTCGGGATCGGGGGGGCCGCACTGAGCATCTGGGCACGGCGGACACGGCTGGAGCAGAGCACACAATTCTGGGGGCCCGAGGTGATCGAGGCGTTTCAACTGGCCGCGGAAATTCATCTGATTTCCCAGCCTGATCAGCCGGCGTCGGAGGCCCAACCGCTGCGTTTGACCGGCATGCCGGGGCTCGGACATCTGCGACACCTGCTGCTCGATGACCGCAGCTACATCTGGGATTCTGTGCGCGACGAACCGATCCGATCGCGTTTGAACGAGTCGTCGTGCATGACGCTGTGGTTCTCCGACCCCGAGGCGAAGCGGTTTCCCGATGCCAAGGTCATCATCGATTTGGACCAGGGCTGGATCGGAAAACAAGACGGAAATCAGCAAGTCCAGCTCGCCGAACGGTTTCGCAATGCGCTGCCGGCGTTCCTGAAACGGATCGCCGACTTCGAACCGTTACGGGTGGAGATGCGAGAAAAGAAACTCGCTGAGGACCAGTAGCCCCCCAAACTAGCCGACCCAACCATTTCAGGCCATTCACGGGGTACGAACGGACCGTGGGTACAATCTCGCGGCGATTGCGTTCGCAGAATGTGGATTTCCATTGCGCTGGATTATCCCTCTTTCGCTTATACTTTAGGGCAGACAGTCGGCAATTTCTGGCCGCTGTGAACCCAGGTCTTCTCCGATTTTTCCCCTCCGTACGACTTCAGGAATTGCTTTCGTGAGCACTGCAGCCAATCCCGATGAGGCATTAGGCGACGACAACGCAAAGGGCCCGAAAACCGATGAGAATTCGATCTCCGATGCGGTGCTGAACGCGGATCTGGTTGATGCGGAGGAATCCGAGGACGAGGAGGAAGCGGTCGGAACCAACCATCGTTTTCTATTTTTCCAAGCGATGCCCGCTTGGTTGGTGAGCACATTAGTCCACGCGCTGATTCTGTTGATCCTGGGCTTGGTCTCGATCGCCGATCCGATCCAGATCGTCAACGTGTTGACGGCTTCCAGCGGAGGCGACGACGGGCCGGAGATCGAAGAACTGTCGATCGAGGAATTCGATCCGGGCGAGATTGAAGAAGCCGAAGAAGAAACCGAAGAGGTGGAAATCACCGACCCGGTGGAGATGGTCGAGCCCGTCGCGATGGAAGTGCCCGTGCTGGACATCGCCGCGGTGCCGTTGGACATGAGTGACTTTGCCGCCGAAATGGCACCGGCCGCGGCGACGCTGCAGTCGATGAACGCGATGAGCATGAAGCCGATGGGCAGCCGAAGCTCCGAGATGAAGGAGAAACTGCTGCGAAAGTATGGCGGCACCGACAGCAGTGAAGCGGCAGTGACCGAGGCGCTCAAATGGTTCTCCCGGCACCAAATCAAAAGCGGACCGACCGCGGGGGCTTGGACCTTCCAACACGAATTGGTCTGTCGCGGCGCCTGCGGCAATGGCTGCACCAAGGCCAGCCGCGCCAAACAACTCAACGCCGCCACCTCGCTCGCACTGCTGCCGTTCATGGGAGCCGGCCAGACGCACCTGCAAGGTGAATTCAAAAATGTCGTGATGGGCGGTTTGAAATTTCTGATTCAAAACGGCAAGCCCGGCAAAGAGAATGGCTTGCCCTACATCGATTACACCGGTGGCGGCAACATGTACGACCACGGGCTGGCCGCGATCACGCTGTGCGAAGCCTACGCGATGACCGGCGATCCCGACTTGGCCGGCCCGGCCCAAGCGGCGCTCAACTTTATCGCCCTGGCGCAGTGCCGCGACGGCGGCTGGCGGTACGGAAAACGAGACTCCAGCGGCGGTGACACCTCCGTCGTCGGCTGGCAAGTGATGGCGCTCAAAAGCGGCCACATGGGACACCTGATGATCCCGCCCAACGTCATCCAAGGCTCGACGCTGTTCCTCGATCGCGTCTCCAGTGACGGCGGTTCGATCTACGGCTACAACAAACCTTCGGCCACGCCGCGTCCGGCGACCACCGCCGTCGGACTGCTGTGCCGCATGTACACCGGCTGGGACAAGAACCACCCCGGGATCAAAAAGGGCGTCGGCCACCTGACCAAAATCGGCGTCAAGAAACCCGACTTGTACTACAACTACTACGCCGCACAGGTGCTCCGCCACCACGGCGGAAAGGAGTGGGACAAGTTCAACGCCGAGCTGCGTGATTGGCTGGTCGAAACCCAAGATCAATCCAAAGGCGCCAAGGGAAGCTGGTATTTCAACGGGGCCCCCCACATGAGTGAAGCCGGCCGATTGTGCCTGACCTCCTTCGCCACCATGATCCTGGAAGTCTACTACCGGCACATGCCGCTGTACGCCGAAGCCGCTGCGGAAGAAGAATTCCCGCTCTAATTGGGCGACTTCCGCTCGCGATGCGACTTCGTCATACTGCCAAGCTTTTCCCGTTTCGCAGCTTCGCTCGGTCAGGACGTTTGGCATGTTTGAAGACAAAATCAGCTACTCCGGAGTCACCTTCGATGACGTCCTGCTGGAACCCCGCTACAGCGAAGTCGTGCCCAGCGAAGTCGACGTCAGCAGCCAACTGACTCAGCGGATTCGCCTGCAAATCCCATTGCTGTCATCGCCGATGGACACGGTCACCGAAGCCGAAATGGCGATCGGACTGGCCAAAGAAGGCGGATTGGGCATCATTCACAAAAATCTGCCCACCGAATTGCAGACCAAAGAAGTCTTGAAGGTCAAGCGATCGGCCAACGGCATCATCGTCGACCCCGTCACCCTCGAGCCGGGGGAAAAGGTCAGCCGGGCCGCAGAGCTGATGGACCAGGCCAACGTCTCGGGCATCCCGATCGTGGACAAGGACCGCAAACTGGCCGGAATCTTGACCCGCCGCGACCTGCGTTTCCTAGAGAACCCAGACCTCCCGATTTCCGAAGTCATGACCTGTGAGAACCTGGTGACGGGGACGGGGAATGTAACGCTTGAGGAAGCTGAGCGAATTTTAACGGCAAAAAGAGTCGAGAAACTTTTGCTGATTGACGAAGATAGAAAACTAACGGGCCTGATCACCATCCGCGACATCGACATGATGAAGCGATTTCCCCGAGCCTGTAAAGATCCGCAAGGCAGATTGCGGGTCGGAGCGGCGATCGGGGTGGGTGATTTGGAGCGTGCCGAGGAACTGATTCGACAAGGCGTAGACTTGTTGGTCGTCGATTCGGCTCACGGCCACAGTAAAAACGTGGTCGAGACGGTCAAAGAGATTAAGGCACAGACCGGCTGGGACATTGATGTGGTCGCGGGGAACGTCGCGACCGCAGAAGGGGCCCAGGCACTGATTGATGCCGGTGCGGACGCGATCAAGGTCGGAATCGGCCCCGGGTCGATCTGCACCACGCGAGTGATCAGCGGCGTCGGCGTGCCCCAAGTCTCGGCGATCTTACGGGCGACCGCGGTCGCCAAGCAGCAAAACATACCTGTCATCGCCGACGGCGGCGTTCGCTTCAGCGGTGACATTACCAAGGCAATCGTTGCCGGAGCCAACACCGTGATGATCGGCAGCTTGTTTGCCGGACTGAGTGAAAGCCCCGGGAAAGTCATCCTGTACCAAGGCCGTACCTTCAAAACGTACCGCGGGATGGGATCGATGGGAGCGATGGTCAAGGGCAGCAGCGATCGATATCGCCAGAGCGGGGTCCAGGCAGGAAAACTGGTTCCCGAAGGTGTCGAAGGCCGTGTGCCCTATAAAGGTCCGCTTAGCGATTACGTCTACCAACTGGTCGGCGGCTTGCGAGCGGGCATGGGATATTTAGGAACCAGGACGATCGACGAATTGAAACGCGATGGCCGATTCATTCGCGTTTCCGCAGCGACGGTTAGGGAGAACCACCCGCATGACATTGCGATCACTCAAGAAGCGCCCAACTACAGCCCCGACGTCCACTCGACGGACCAAAGTTAGGCAAAGCCTGACCCGGCATTCCATGGCCGTGGCCGTGGCGTGCCTGTCCGTGGCACCTTGGGCTGCCGCCGACGTTCAGGCCCAACAACCGGCTGCGACGACCAACCCGGGTTGGAACCTGCGGTGGCGCAAGAGTCCGCAAGTTGCTCCCCCGGTCAGCACGGCCAGCTCCTCCAGCCCGGCCGCTCTGCAACACCCGTCCCAACAGGACGTGTTCGCGCTTCCGCCACGGCCGCATCAGCCGGTCGCCGCCCGTGGCCCTGTCGCCCCCGCCGTCAACGTCGCCCCAGGACACGTGACCGCTGCCGGCCCAGTGGCCCAAGTCGCCCATCACCAAACGATCGCCAATCCGATGCGGGTGGAGCAATCCAACGCGTTTGAGCACGCCGCCGTCTCGCGGTCGATCCGCCAAGCTCAATACACTGCACCGAACGTCACTGCGCCGAACGTCACTGCGCCAAACCTTACTGCGCCCAACAACACCACTGCCCCGGTCAATGGTTCGGCCCCGGTCGGAAACTATCGTCGCCCCCCGACCCGATCTTCGGCCCCGCCGGAGCGGCTCGCACAGCCCAACGATTTTTTCAACAACCCCTTCGCCGAAGGGCTCAACGCGCCGGCCCAATCGGCGTCGATGGCTCGACGAGCCGGCGCCCCGCAGCGGCACGCCCCACAGCGGCACTCCGCGCCCGCAGCCCGGCTGGCGCTCGCACCGGCACCCCAAACAACCGGCGACAGCCCCGCGCCCGGATTCAGTCTTCCCGATCTGCCCGCCGCCGAACCGCCCGCAGTTGAAGCCGCTCCGCCGGCGATCGAGCAGCTGCCACCCAATGCGTTGCGTGGATCAGAGGCCGATGCACAGACCTTGCCCGCGCCCAGTCTGCCGGCTCCCGGCCAGCGATCCGCTGATGACGATTCGTCGATGCGAGATCTGTTGAGCGATCCTAGCGAACAAGTCAGGCCCAACGAATCGCCCCAAGACGCCGACGATGCGGCCATCCCCGCACCGTTCAACGCCCCCGCAGGCCCCGATGCGACCGAGACTCCATCGATTCCCCAGTGGAATGATCCCAACAACCCACAAGGGGACCGGCAAACCGATTCCCCGTCGGACAAGGGCGACGCCGAACCCGGCTTTTTCCAGAACCCGTTTGACCAGAACCGCGCCGAACGCGAACAAAACGATCCCCAGACGCAAGCTCCCCAGGGACGACAGCCCGGCGACACTTCGATGCTGAAAGCCAACCAGCTCTCCTGCGAAGACTTTCGGGCGCGGATCGCGCGGGAAACGATTGACAAGATCTCACTGGACCCCAGTCCGCCGTTCCGTCCCGATCTGTTTGATCCGCAAGACTACCAACGGCAACGCGAGAAGTTCGAAAGCCGACAAACGTCTCGCCCATGGAGCAGCATCGAAGGACGTGTGATCGCCACGGGTCGCTTTGTCGAATTGGCTTACGAAAAAGTGGTCATCGAAACCGAAGACGGCGGGCAACAGGCATTGCCGATCGAACGACTGAGCGAAGGTGACCTCGGTTACCTGTCGGAAAACTGGGGACTGCCCAAAGAGTGCTTGATCGAACAAGTCGCTTACACACCACGCTCGTGGGCACCGCTGACGATGACTTGGAAAGCGTCGAACCTGTGCAGCAAGCCGCGTTACTTTGAACAAGTCAATTTGGAACGCTATGGACACACCGCCGGACCATTGTTGCAGCCGGTCGTTTCCTCGGCCCACTTCTTCGCCAACATTGCCGTGCTGCCGTATAAGATGGGAATCCATCCCCCGAACGAATGCCAATACGCGTTGGGTTATTATCGACCCGGCAACTGCGCACCGTGGATCGTGCCGCCGGTCCCGATCAGTGCACGTGGTGCCCTGGTCCAAGGTGCCACGATGACCGGAGCGTTCTGGTTGATTCCCTGATCCCGATCGTCGCAGAAAACGTGTGACGGGCTACCAGTCTGTCAGTTTAAAGATGCCAACCCTGACGCTTCACGACATCGACCTGGAACGGCTGCAACAATTGGCCGACCAACTGACGCGACACTTTCCCGCCCAGTTGATCGTGGGGTTGGTCGGAACACTCGGGGCGGGAAAGACGACGTTGACCCAAACCCTTGCCGGGGCAATGGGTGTCGATCCGGAAGACGTCACCAGCCCCACGTTCACGCTGCTATGCAGCTACGACGCAACGCTTGCCGCCGGACCGATTCGTCTGCATCACCTCGACGCCTATCGGCTCAGTGACGAAGACGAGTTCTTGGAACTGGGCGTCGAAGAACTGTTCGAATCCAAAGACACGTGGGTGCTGATCGAGTGGGCCGATCGCGTCGAATCGGTGCTGCCACCGGAAACACTTTGGATCCACATCGATGTCGCTCCATCGAGCGCCGACACGCCGCTGCGAGTGATCACGTTGACCACCCAGAACACGAAACTTGAACGCCCACTCGATGCGCTCGCCGACGCCCTGTCACGCTGATTCGACGATGATCCCGACAGAGATCCGACGCGGCTTGCAACGACACGGTGTGACATCGATCACTCCGATGCCGCCCGGCTTAAGCGGCGCGCGTGTGTTTCGTTGCAGCGGCGAGGAAACGCTCGTGCTGCGTTGTTGGCCCGACGGCACCACCGAACAGCGCGTCAACGAGATCCACGCGGTCGTCTCGGCGGTCGCATCCACGTTTGATTTGCTACCAAAATACCAACCGATCGATCCACATGGTGCGTCGCTGACGATCGACGCCTCGGGACGCATTTGGGAGCTGGCGACATGGATGCCGGGGCAACCGCTTGCTGAGACCGCACCGCTGCATTTGATCGGCCAGGGTGCCGCGGCGATCGCTCAATTGCATCATGTGATGGGGCGACTGGGCCGCTGGCAGCAACCGGCCCCCGCGATCGCCCAACGGTTGCAGCGTGTCGCGTGGCTGAATCAGCAGTTGCCCGGTTGCCTGGCGACCGATCTGCAGGACCGGGTGCACCCAAGTGTCGCGGCCCCCGTGGTCCGAGCCTGTCGGTTGTTGCAACAGCGGTGGCCGACCACAGCCCCGCGATTGACCGAGGCCCTGACGCCACTGGCCAACCAGCGGTTGCCGCTGCAGTACGTTATCAGGGACATTCACCGCGAACACATGCTGTATTCAGCAGAAAAAGTGGTCGGAATCATTGATTTTGACGCCCTGCGGGTCGACACGGTTGCGGTCGACTTGGCCCGCTGGGCGACCAGTTTTTCACAATTCCGCGACTCCCCGGTGCAGACCATTGATCGAATCGTGGCGGATTACCGCTGCGAAGCGTCATTATCAAGCCAGTCGGCCCCCCGCCAGCTCGACGCCCTCTCAGCCGCTGACCGGACGTTCGGCATCCCAGAGATTGGCATCGGACAGTCAGTCCTACCGGAGCTTGATGCTCCAGAGTTTCGTACACTGGTACTGACGATCGCTGAGACCTCACTTTGGATCAGCTTGGCAAATTGGGTGGTCTGGCTCGTCGGCGAGTCGAGGCAATTTGCCGATTTGCAGCTTGTCTCCCAACGGCTCGACCGATTAATCGAATCAGTTGATGGGCAAACGAAACGTTGACGTTTTTTAGCCGCCACAACTAAACTCGTGGTGGCGATCACCGTGACGATACGATCACTATGAAAAGAAATCATTCCTTTATGACCACGACGTCTTTGGATAGGGCCTCCCGCGCGGCAACGCTCTCCACCGCGATGCTTCACAAGACGGTGCGTCGCGTGGCGGTGCTTGGTGTCGCCGTTTTGGCCATGGCCCTGCCCGGGATCGTCCCGTTGGGTCCGTCGAGCGCATTGGCCCAAGGCACGTTCGACGCCTCCGCGCTGGACCAGTCCGGTGACGTCTTCGGCGGCATCAGTTTTGGCGGGCTGACCGACGCCCAACAAGATCCGGTCAGTTGGACGGCCAGTTATGTCACCAACGGGCAACGCGGACGACTGGACATCGAAGCGACGGTGGGTCGATCGTGGCACATCTATTCAACCACTCAACCGCCCGGCGGTCCGCTGGCAACCAAGTTTTCGATCGCGTCGCCGCAGTCGGTTTCGATTGCCGGCGATTTCAAACCCGACGAACCACCAACGAAGAGCGTCTCGGATGTTTATCCGGGCGTGACGATCGAAGAACACGAAGGCGTCGTGCGTTGGTCGGCTCCGATCGAGCTGCCGGCCGGGTTCCAAGACGCGATTAAAGTCAAAGTCAGAGCGTTGGTGTGCCAGACCAACGGGTCGTGTTTGCCGGCCGATGAAACGTTGACCGCCACCTTCGCCGGGCCAGACAAGACGTCCGCCGAACAAGATAGCGACGAACCTGAAACATCGTTCGTGGCGAATCCCGTCACGGCGGAAACGGCCGCCAAGTTGCTGGCCGATCCGAACGCCAAACCGACCACGTTTCGCGACGGAGACTACGACGTCACCTGGACCGCCGGCGTCTCGTCATCGGTCGTCCCCGGTGGGCGTGGCCAGTTGGTCTTTCGCGCCACCCCCGAAGCCGACTTTCACGTCTACAAGGGTGTGGTCGATGATTCCGAATCGTCGACCAACTTCGTCGTCACCGAAAAGAGCGGCTTGCTGGTCGGTCACCCCAACGCCGACCAGCCGATCATTTCCAAGTCGTTGTTCCCCTCCATCCCCGGTGTGCCCGACACGCCACCGGTGAAGTACTACAAGGGCCAGGTGACCTGGTCCGTGCCGATCAAGATCCCCGCGGGGACGGCGGCGGGCGACTACCCGATCCGAGGTTATGTCTGCTACCAAGCTTGCACCGACAAGAGCTGTCTGCAACCGATGGCTTTCGAGTTCAGTGCGGTGGTGACGGTCGCGAACGAAGCCGACGCGACGCTCGGTCCGATCGAAATCAAGTCTGCCAAGTTTGTCACCGCGATCGATCAGGCCGCGGAAACGAAGTGGGTCGATGACTTGGACAAAGACGCGGAGCAACCGACGGCGGGGCAACCCGGCGTCAATGTTGTCGATCCCACCGACACGATTCCCGGCGCACCCGCGACGCAGCCCGCCGATCCGGTCGTCCAAACCCAACCGACCGAGAACGCCGAGACGAATACGGTCGCCCTGGCCGGCGATACCCCGAAAGCGTCGCTGCCCTTTATCATGTTGCTCGCGTTCTGCGGCGGGTTCATCCTGAACTTCATGCCCTGCGTGTTGCCGGTCATCGGGATCAAGGTGTTGAGCTTCGTTCAACAGGCCGGTGAAGACCGCCGCCGCGTGGCGCTATTGAACTTTGCCTATGTCGCCGGAATCCTGACCGTATTCGCCGGGCTGGCCGTGCTGGCCATCGTGTTTTCGTTCGGTTGGGGCCAACAATTCGCTTACTTCCCCGTGCGGATCGGATTGACCGTGCTGATCTTTGCCCTGGCGCTGTCGTACCTGGGTGTCTGGGAGCTGCCGACACCGGGTTTGGCAACGGGCAAGTCGTCGGAAAACCTGCAGAGCAAAGAAGGCCTGAGCGGCGCGTTCTTCACCGGAACGTTCGCCACGATCCTGGCCACACCTTGCAGCGGCCCGTTCCTCGGCGTCGCGCTCGGGTACACGATCTATCTCAATTCCGTCGAATCGGCGCTCGTCATCATGACGGTCGGACTGGGCATGTCATTGCCCTATATTCTGCTGGGATTGTTTCCGTCGCTGGTCGGCTTCCTGCCCAAGCCGGGCAACTGGATGGTGACGCTGAAAGAGTTCTTGGCGTTCCTGTTCTTGGGAACCGTCGCGTACTTCTTCAATCAATTCAGCGACGAGCAAAAGTTGCCGGTCTTTGTGACGCTGATCGGCGTCTGGTTCGGCTGCTGGGTGATCGGAAAAGTGCCGCCGTGGCAATCGATTGAAAAACGTTTGCGTGGCTGGAGCCTGGGAGTCGCGAGTGCGGTTGCCATCGGCTGGCTGGCGTTCGCGTATCTGGAACGCAACCCGGCTCCGGTGGTCGGGCCCGGCCAAGTCCAGTACGTCGCCGACGACCATGTCCGCTGGGAAAAGTTTGACGAAGAACGGCTTCAGGAACATCAGGCAGCCGGCCGCACCGTGATGCTCGACTTCACCGCAGCCTGGTGCCCCAACTGTATTTTGAATACCGAGATCGCACTGGACACCAAGCCGACCAGCGAGTTGCTCGCCGAGTTGGATGCGGTTCCGATGCTGGCCGACATGACCGACCTGCCCGAAGACATCGTCGAAAAACTGGAGAAGGAATTCGGCAGCAAGTCGATCCCGCTGCTGGCCATCTATCCGGGAACCGCGCCGGAAAAGCCGATCGTGCTGCGTGATATCGTGACACAATCGATGGTGCTCGATGCGTTGAAACAGGCCGGCCCCAGTCTGGATGCGTCGATGGCATCGCGTTCGTCGACCAAGGCCGCGCGGTTGACATCCAAGCCGGATCCCGCGGTCACGACCAGCCACTGATCGCGCGGTCATGGGATTCACCAGCGCTATCGAGATCGAAGACACGATCGTCGCGATCGGGTCATCCACCACGCCCGCGGCGCGCGGCGCGGTCCGGTTCTCGGGGACCGACGTGATTGAGATCACGCGACAGCTGGGAATCAATCCGACGAGCGATCGATCCGCACATTGCGTCGAGGGCACGATCAACTTGGGCAGCCCGCTGGGCGAGATCCCCGTCCGTGCCCTCGTCTGGCCGACGCCCGGCAGCTACACCGGTCAACCGTCGCTGGAAATCCACACCTTCGGTTCGATGCCGATTCTCAGCGCGATCGTCGGACGTGCCATCGAACTCGGTGCACGCGCGGCACGACCGGGTGAATTCACCTTGCGCGCCTTTCTCGCCGGCCGGCTCGATTTGACTCAGGCCGAAGCGGTCTTGGGGGTGATCGAAGCCGAAGGACGAGGCTCGCTCGATCACGCGCTGCGTCAACTAGCCGGCAACCTTTCGCGACCGATGGAATTCATGCGGAGCCAATTGTTGGACCTGTTGGCCGACGTCGAAGCCGGGCTGGATTTCGTCGACGAAGACATTCAATTCATCAGCGATGACGATCTGGTCGCACGACTGGATTCGATCCGATCCACGCTGGCAACGACGCGCGAACAATTGACACAGCGGACGCGAGACAAGTCGCAATGGATCATTGCGTTGCGTGGGTTACCCAATGCAGGCAAAAGTCGACTGCTGAACGTTCTGGCCGGTCACGAGGCCGCCATCGTCGCCGATCAAGCCGGGACGACGCGCGATGTGGTTTCCGTGCCCATGCAGTGGGGTGAACACAACGTGATGCTGGTCGATACCGCGGGGATCGAAACCGCCGACGGCGATTCGTCCCTGGAACAGATTTCGCATCAAGCTCAACTGCAAGCCGACCGCGCCGGCCGCGAAGCAGACATCCGGTTGTGGTGTGTCGATCACGGATCCAGCCAATGGCAGGCGACCTATCGCGCCATGCACCAGCTCGCCGACGAGAAACGACGTCCGGCGATCGATCTGTGGGTGGCCACCAAATGCGATTCACTGAGCGATTCACTGCGCCAGTCACTGGCCGACGAAACACTGGCGGACCCGCCGGCGCCCGATCCATGGATCCGCACCAGCGCGTTGACCGGCGCCGGGATCGAATCCCTGCGGCAACAAATCACCGATGCGATTGAATCCCTGGATGCCTCCGAGGGTGTTTCGATTCTGGGGACGGCCGCCCGCTGCACCGGCAGCCTGCGCGCGGCCGAGACGGCGATCGCATCGGCGATTGATTACGTCGGCGGCGGAGACGGCCACGAGTACGTTTCCTCCGAACTCCGTCTGGCCGCGTCCGCCTTAGGTGAAGTGACCGGGGCGGTTTACACCGATGACATTCTGGACCGCGTCTTCAGCCGATTCTGTATCGGCAAGTAAACAGGTCACGCCCTCGCCGGCGTGTCCAATGGGTATCGCGGTGAAGCGTTTATTTCACGTGTTTGGCGAGGTTTTAGCGGCAGGGCGCGAGCCCTCCGCTCTTTCACGGTGATTTTTGAAACGCGACCGGACGGCTCGCGCCGTTCCGCTAACACGTCCGATTGGTAGCGGCAGGGCGCGAGCCCTCCGCTCTTTCACGGTGTTTTTTTAAACGCGACCGGACGGCTCGCGCCGTTCCGCTAACACGTCGTGCGGACGCGCGACCCTACGCCGGTCCCAGGCCCATCATCCGTCGCCAGGCACTGAACTGCCCCATGTGCAGCATGATGTGACCACCCAGGTAGAACGCGTGTGCTGAGGCCATGCTCGGAAACTTCGCCCGCATCGCTTCGTTGGGATTCTCGACAAGGAACGAATCATCCACGGCTTGTTCAACCGTTTCGATCGCTTTTTCGTATCCGCTGCGGAATGCCGCGACGACTTCGTCCATGCTCGGGTACAGCGTCCCGTCGACATCGTCTACGCACTTAGCATCTTTGCTAAATACCTTGTTGAACGTCTCACTGGGCCGGATCGCCGACGCGTCCTTGCCCAACTCGGTGACGACCCGTTCGGGGTACAAACTGAGATGCCCGAGGATGAAGCAGGGGTGATTGGACTCGACCACCTGGCCGTCCGCGGTTGCAAATCTCGCAAATTGATCGGGGCGGACGTCGGTCAACATGCGTTCGGCATAACCGAGTCCGAGTCGCGCCGACGCGGCAATCACGTTGCCGATCACGTGGTTTAAATGGTTCATGGTTGGTCTTGGGGTATTTTTTAACGGGGAAAGGAATTCGGCCACGCCGCCAGGTGATCGTTCTACAATCTCAGGCCGTCCTTCACCATGGGCAGCCCCGTCACGCATTTTTTAGAAAGGCCATCGACATGCAAACGTCTCGCTCCACACGATTCACCGTCGCCTTCTGTGCAATGTTCGTGCTGTCGTTCCATCCGTCCAATCGCAGCGTGATGGGTTTCGAGCCCAATTATGACGAGTCAAAGATTCCGGAGTACACCCTGCCGGATCCGTTGGTCACCCAAAGCGGTTCACCGGTCACAACGGCCGAGCAGTGGAACACCGTGCGCCGGCCCGAACTGTTGGCACTGTTTGAAAAACATGTGTACGGGGTATCACCGCCGCCGTGTCCGATTCGCCGCAAACACGTCAGCAGCAAAACGGTGTTCGACGGCTTGGCGACCCGCACCGAAATCGATGTGTTGTTCGGCTCGGCCGATGACGCGACGTCGATGCGAATGATGGTCTACGTGCCGAAGCAACGAGCCGGCGCCGTGCCTGCATTTTTGGGACTGAATTTTCAAGGCAATCACGGCGTCGACGACGATCCCGAGATCGAATTGAACCCGGGCTGGTTTCGCGTCGGCAGGGACGGGACGACCGACGGCAACAAGGCGAATGAAAAATCACGCGGCGCCACGGCTTCACGGTGGCCGCTGCAGATGATTTTAAAACGCGGCTACGCCGTGGCGACCATTTATTACGGTGACATCGACCCCGACTTCGACGACGGGTTCAACAACGGCATCCATGGCACGCTCGGCGATCAAGTCGCCCACGTCGCGCCGGAATCACGCTGGGGCAGCATCGCCGCCTGGGCGTATGGACTCAGCCGCGGACTCGATTGCTTGGAAGCCGAGACTGATCTGGGCATCGATGCCGCCAAGGTCGCCGTGCTCGGTCACTCGCGTCTGGGCAAGACCGCGTTGTGGGCCGGCGCGACGGACCCGCGTTTCGCGATGGTCATCAGCAACAATTCCGGGTGTGGCGGCGCCGCTCTGTCGCGGCGTGCGATCGGTGAAACGGTCGGGCGAATCAACGAGGCCTTTCCCCATTGGTTCTGCGACCAGTTCACCGAGTACAACGAAAACGAAGACGCTTGTCCGGTCGACCAACACGAACTGATCGCCTTGGCCGCGCCGCGTCCGATTTACGTGGCCAGTGCGACCGAGGATCAATGGGCCGATCCCAAGGGCGAGTTTCTGGCCGCCGCCGCGGCCGATCCGGTTTACCGGCTGCTGGGCACCGATGGCATGGGCGGGGACGCACCGCCGGCCAAGATGCCGGCGGCCGAACAACCGATCAACAGCGGTGTGGTCGGTTATCACCTGCGAACCGGCAAGCACGCCGTGACCGACTACGACTGGCAGCAATACCTGGACTTCGCCGATCGGCACATGAAAGACGGTCGCTGAAAAACGTCACTTTACGCGGGCCGGGCAAATTTCGTATAGCCGTCTCGAACAGGACTCTCTCCCGCCATTCAAGGATGAATCGCGATGTTGCTGGCAGAAGCAAGCATTCCGACGACAGACACGCCCTCGGGCGACACGACAAACGAATCGGCGCTGGACGGCGTGCTCAGCCAAATGCTCAACGGTGAATTCCAGGGCGTGACCGAGTACCTCGAAAACACCGTGCTGCCCAACCTGGTTCCGGCCTGCTTCGGATTGGCCGTCATTTTCTGCGGCTACTTCGCTGCCAAGTACGTGTCGCGAATCATCAGCCGGCCGATCCGCGAACGGATCGACGAGACCTTTGGACGGTTCGTCGGAACCGCCATTTTCTACAGCGTGATGCTCAGTCTGATCGCCGCGGTGGCCAGCAAGCTGGGTGCACCGCTGGGCGGAATGGCGGCCATTCTGGCGGCCGCCGGTTTCGCGATCGGCTTGGCGTTTCAAGGCACGCTCAGCAACTTTGCCGCCGGCGTGTTGATGATCGTCTTTCGTCCCTTCAAAGTCGGCGACGTGGTCAACATCGCCGGCGTTTCAGGCAAGGTCAACGAAATCGACCTGTTCACCACCACGCTGGACACCCCCGACAATCGACGATTGATCATCCCCAACAGTTCGATCAGCGGCGCCACGATCGAAAACATCAGCTTCCATGCCCATCGCCGTGTCGAGGTGCTCGTCGGCGTCGACTATGACGCGAACATCGATGCAACCCGACACGCTTTGCAAGCCGCCGCCGACGTGTTCCAACAGCAAACGATTCATGGCGAAGGCCGCGGCACCGCTGTTATTCTCGGCAACCTTGGCGACAGCGCCGTGGAGTGGAAAGTCCGCATGTGGGTCAAGTCGGCCGACTATTGGAAACTGACCGAATCCTTAACCGCGGAAATCAAACGGCAACTCGACGCGGTCGGCATTGGGATTCCCTATCCGCAGATGGACATTCATCTCAACCGCATCGACGCGGCCGACGTGCAAGGGACCGACCGACACGTCCCCACGCGTCCACGCATGCGACCGGTTCACCGTGACGGCAGCCTGCCCTACGCGTCTTAAGCAGTGGGGTAAGCATCCTGCTTGCCAACGCCATGACCAATCGATTGCACGCGATCATTCGCCGAACGCACTGCCAAGGCACGCACCAGCGCTTCGCGATCGACGCGTTGCCGATGATCCGCTCCGATGCCGGGAAACGGTTCACCGCTTGGCTGCTGTACTACCACCGATCGTTTCTCCGCGGTGCGATCGACCCGGACGTGCGGTTTCGTGATTACCACAATCACATTCTGCATGTTCGCGAGGGCTATTGGGGCGGCGCTCCACGCGTGGCCCACCAGTGGTACAACCGCCTGCAGAAATACCTCCGCGCAGAACGGTTCCGTGATGCGGCCCATGCGGCCGGGGTGCTGTCGCACTACGTGACCGACATGGCCCAGCCCCTGCACACGATCAGCACCGAGCGGGAGGCGTTGATTCACCGTCCGTTGGAATGGAGTGTCGATCAAGCTTACGATCGCATCCGACAGAAATGGCATGACGATCAAATCAACGTCATCATTCAACTTGCCGACGACCCGGGTTGGTTGGGCTCGTTGATGATGCACATGGCGCGTCACGCCCACGGGCACTGCGATCGGCTGATCCGACACTATCGTTTCCACGAAGGCGTGCGAGACCCCCGCCAGGGGATCGACGAACACACCCTCACGTCTCTGGCAGAACTATTCTCTTTGGCGATCACCGCGGTCAGCCTGATCCTGGATCGGGCGGCCGAAGAAACCGAATCCTACACCGGATACCCGATCCCGGAATGCCGCTGCGGATGGGCATTGATCGGCGCGACACTGCGAGCCCCGATCGCGGTTTGGAAAACACAAGTCCGGCGACACGTGCAGACGCGGTCGATCCGGGCACTGGCCGAGGAATATTTCCAGACCGGTAGCCTGTCCGAGTGGCTTCCCCACGAAGTGGACATCAAACGGCGCGTGATCGCGATCCGCCACGACGAAAAACGCCGCAAGCAGACCCGCCGTGCCGCAGCCTGACTCGTCAGCACGCCACACCCCAAGCTACACTTGAAGCGCATCCCCTTCACCACACCATCCGGGCGATCACGATGAGAGCTTTCGAGGCGACTCGCCGATATTTTCACACCGCTGCCGAACATCTTGATCTGAGCCCCCAGACGCGCGAAGCGATGCTGATGGCGTCACGGGAAATCCGGGTCCAGGTTTCCATCGAACGCGATGACGGCTCGCTGGCGACCTTTGTCGGATTTCGCGTCCAGCACGACAACAGCCGCGGACCGATGAAAGGCGGCTTGCGGTATCACCCCGAAGTCAACTTGGATGAGACGCGATCGCTGGCGAGTCTGATGACGTGGAAGACCGCCGTCGTCAATCTTCCCTATGGAGGCGCCAAGGGCGGGATCGGCGTGGACCCGCGATCGCTGTCGACGCGCGAATTGGAACGGCTGACCCGTGTGTTCGTCGACCAAATCCACGACATCGTCGGCCCCGACACCGATATCCCCGCACCCGACATGGGCACCGATCATCGCGTGATGGCCTGGTTTCGCAACCAGTGGGAAAAATACCATGGGTTCAATCCCGCCGTGATCACCGGTAAACCCGTCGAAGAATACGGTGCCAAGGGCCGCGAAGAAGCGACCGGCCGCGGCGTGGGCACGTTGACGGTCAAGCTGACCAAACGACTCGGCATGAAACCCGAAGCAACCAGCATCGCCATCCAGGGCTTTGGGAACGTCGGATCCCATGCGGCAAAGTTCTTGTCCGAAGCACAATTCCCCGTCATCGCGATCAGTGACATCACCGGGACGTACTACCGCAAAGAAGGGTTGGATATCGCCGCCGCACTTCATCACAAACTACAACATCCATACGGGCTGCTGGAAGGGTTCAAGGAATGCGACGTCTTACCGACCGATGCGCTGCTGACCCTGCCAAACGTCGATATCCTGATTCCCGCGGCGCTCGGCGGAGTGATCACCGAAAAGAACGCCAAGAAGATCTCGGCCAAAGCGATCATCGAAGCCGCCAATGGCCCGGTCGATCCCGATGCCGACAAGATCCTGCATGACCACGGCGTCACCATCCTGCCCGACATTCTGGCCAACGCCGGCGGTGTGACGGTCAGCTATTTCGAATGGGTCCAGAACCGACAACACTATCGCTGGACCTTGGACCGCGTCCGCCAAGAACTGGATCGAACGCTCTCGGAAGCCTTTGAACACGTCTGGCAGAACGCACACGAACAGGACATCTCCCTTCGCACGGCCGCCTACATGATCGGGATCACTCGCGTCCGCCGCGCCACCGAACTGGCGGGATTGACGTAGGTCACGCGGCGCGACACGTCGAGCATGCACCGCATGCCCCACAAAACTCGGACAATCGCGGCCGAACCACAGGAACTTCCGAATCAAAGGCGTTCGGCGGGCTCTGATGAAGCACTGACCATCACCACCTGCCGGACGAGTTCCAACATGGGTGCCACCCTCGCAGTCTTTCTTGTCGTCGTTGCCGTCGCGGTCGCCTACCTGCTGCGTTCGGCGGTGACGGGATCCAGGTCCCCGATGCTACTGATCGTGGCCGTTGCAATCATCGCCATGGCCACACTGGGTGCCTGGTACGCCTGGGCCGAATCACGATCGCTCGGCTGGACCCTCGGATACCTCGGCGTCGCCCTGGCCACGTTTACCTTGGCGACGCTCGGTTGGGTCCGTGGCGGACAGCGTGCCTAGCGCGTACGTCACGCTGGGCGTGACGATTGGCATGCACAGCATGCCCTACGAAGTCGAACGACTAAATCGTTTTCCAGGCTCGCTCGTGGGCGCTGGCGAGGACGGCATCGCAAACCTTTTGCGTCTCCAGAGCCGTGCGGAAACTCGGTTCAATCGGTTCACCGGTTTCCAGCGATTTCAGGAAGTCGGCGACTTGGTGAATGAAGGTGTGTTCGTAGCCGATGTTCAATCCCGGCACCCACCAGTTGCCCATGTAGGGCTGATCGCCGTCGCTGACGTGAACGCTTCTCCAACCGCGGACGATCGAATCATCGCTGTGATCGAAATACTCCAAGCGATGCAGGTCGTGCAGATCCCACCGGATCGAAGCGTGTTCGCCATTGATTTCCAACGTGTACAGCGCCTTGTGGCCGCGTGCGTAGCGGGTCGATTCGAACAGCCCCAACGATCCGTTGTTGAAATGGCAATGGAACGTGCAGGCGTCGTCGATCTTGACGGCTTGCTTGGCACCGGTCTCGGCGTGCGTTCGTTCTTTGATGAACGTTTCGGCGACGGCGGAAACGTCGGTGATGCCGCCGTTGAGCCAGAGGGCGGTATCGATGCAGTGGGCCAGCAGGTCACCGGTCACGCCGCTGCCGGCGGCTTCGGCATCGAGTCGCCATGTGGCCGCACCGCCTTGGGGAACGTCCGCATTGATCGTCCAGTCTTGCAGGAAGTTTGCGCGGTAGTGAAAGATCCGTCCCAATCGACCTTCATCGATCAGCTGCTTGGCCAGCGACACGGCGGGGACGCGTCGATAGTTGTACCAAACCATGTTGGCGACACCGGCCTTCTCGACCGCATCGCACATCTCTTCGCCTTCGGCGACGTTCATCGCGATCGGCTTTTCGCACAACACCATCTTGCCGGCTTCGGCGGCAGCGATCGAGATTTCTTTGTGCAGGTTGTTCGGCGTGCAGACGTCGATCGCATCGATATCGTCACGTTTGAGCATCTCGCGCCAATCCGTCTCGATCGACTCATAACCCCATTGGTCGGCAAACGCTTGGGCCTTGTCCTTGTTTCGCGCACAGACCGCTTTCAAGACAGGCTTGTACTCGAGATCAAAGAAGTGGTTGGCTTGGCAGTACCCGTTGCTGTGGGTGCGGCCCATGAATCCGTAGCCGACCATGCCGATATTGAGAGGTTTCATAGTTGGTTGTTGCGTTGTGAAGGAATGGAAAGCGGTGTTATCATCAGTGCAATGGGCACAGCGGTTGCCCGATTGCCGCTGCGTTACTTCAGCGACTCGTCGACTTTGATCATGGTTTCAAGGATCGTGTTCCACGTTCCGGGCTGTTCCAGCGTTTCGTTGGGGAACATGCAACCGTCCCAGCAGATGTGTTTGATGCCGCGTTGCTCGGCGTCTTTGAGCCAGTATCCGGCGCACTTGACGATGTCCAACTTACCGTTGGGGTCATCGGCGCGGCAGTGTTTGCCGGTCTTGTCGTGGTCGCCGGCGCCGTGGACTTCTCCATCGTTTTGGGCGACGTGAAAATCGATCGTCCAGGGCCGCAGCTTGTCGGTCATCTTCTCGTAAGCGGCATAAAGCTCTTCGTCGCTGTACCCGTCGTGCAGCAGCGCGTGCTCGGGGGCGTTGTAACCCATCAGATACAAATACGTGTGGGCCAAGTCGGCTTGGAAACCAAGCGTTTCGGGCATCCCGACGGCTTCCAACAGGTCCAGCATGTCTTTCCAGCTGTGCATGCCGGCCCAACAGATTTCGCCTTCGGCAGCCAGCCGTTCGCCGTGGTCGGCGGCGATCTTGGCGGCCTCGCGGAACGTGTTGGCGATCTTGCTGGTGTTGGCCTGCGGATCTTCTCGCCACTTTTCGACGCCGAATTCGGCGCTGTCGATTCGGATCACGCCGTACTGGCGGACGCCGTGCTCGTTAAAAATTCCGGCGACGCGGCAAGCCATTTTGACCGCCGAAAGGAACTTGTCGGTCTGTTCCTTGTCGCCCATCGCCGAATCACCGATCGTGCCCGGCCAGACCGGTGCGACCAGCGATCCGACGCTAAACCCCTTGGACTGGATCAGGTCGGCGATCTTCCGCAGGTCGTCGTCGCTGGCTTCCGGATCGGTGTGCGGCAGGAACAGAAAGTAATCGATACCGTCAAACTTTCGCCCGTTCACTTCGGCCGCGGCCGTCAGGTCAAGCATGTGTTCCAAACTGATCGGCGGTTCTTGGTCGGGGCCGTCGCCTTTGCCAACCAGTCCGGGCCACATCGCGTTGTGAAGTTTCATCGTGTTTTTCGAATTCGGGGGATGAGGGTCGATTCAGGAGTTCGATTTTGGGATTCGCAGCCGTCGCGCTGGCTGCAATTCTATTCGATCGCTATCAGGCTGCGATTCTATTCGATCGCAATGGGGATGATGGCCCAAGCGTTGCCGCGCGGGCCATCAAGAGCAGGAAGTGGAATCAAGAGCCGCCTTTGGGCAGGTCGCTATGCGTGTTGGGGCCGAAGTAACGCAGTCCGACTAACGGTTCGGTGCCCAGGTTTTCGATCTCCACACCACCGGTTGCGGCGACGTGCGAGATAAAGACTTCATCGGACGTGTTTTCACCGAAACGAATCATGGCCGGCGTCTGCAGGTCCAAGGCTCCCATTCGCCCACGACCTTGCACCGTGATCCAGCTGCTCGCACCAGGATCTTTAAGCGTGCACTTGGCCCCGGGCGCGACCGTCAACTCTTTGGCGCTGAACAACTGCTGGCCGTCGACGGTGCCGTAAACGATCCACTTGTCGACGAAGCCGTCGCCGCTGCGGTTCTCGTCCACGATCGGCTCCAAGTAGTTGCTCTCTTTAAAGTGAGTGTCAACATTTTTGTCCCAGTCGAGCTGGCCGACGATGAAATCCAGGTCTTGGTGCTTCTCTTCGGGCATGTCCTTGACCAGCAATTCCCAGGGCACGTAGCGTCCTTCGACGATCGACTGGTACATCCCGAACACGTCGCTGCCCCACTGCGGTTCATAGGTGCACAACGATCCGGGTGCGTGCAGAACGCCCGGCGGGATCAACCAACCGGTCCCCCGCTTCAATCGGTAGGCGCGGCTCAGGTCCAGAATCCCGTTGTCGCCTTCGTTCCAATTTTCCAGACAGCGGCGGACGTCTTCCGGCTTGGTCCCCGGTTCCAATCCCATGAAGGTGTAAGCGAAGTTGTTGTCGACGTTGTTGAGCTGTGGGGGGAAGTAGTAGCTTTCCGGTTTCCCCTCTTGTCCGACCAGCGCCGCGTCCTCGAAGGACTGGTGCATGTGGTGAGGGATCGGCCCCATGTTGTCAAAGAATTTGCTGTAAACGGGCCAGCGGTTGTATTTCCCAAAAATCGCTTCGCCGACGATGTCGTTGCCCCGTTCGGCGATGGCTTCTTTGAGCATGAATTTTTTGCCCTCGAACAGGCAAAAACTCTGGCCTTCGTGCCACACGCGACCGTCGTTGGCCGCGTCGGTGGTGCTGCCGAACCAGCGTTCATCGATCCCACCCCGGTCGGCCCCGAACCGGTAATAGTCCCCCGGATGCAACTTGATGCGACGCCCCGGGTGCAGGAACGACCGCGGGACCCAGGTCGGGGTCAAACGCAACAATCCGCCGCCAGCGTCCATGGCGGAGTCCAAAATCGAGGTGACCGAGTCGCCTCGGATAAGTCCGTCGTCGAGCTTCACATTCGTCATGGATGAATTTATGGTTGGAAGGGTTGGAGATTTTTGGGGCTATTGTGGCGGAAAGTCTGCCCGCATGTTGTATTGATTGGAGCACTGTGCGACAAGAATGCAGACCTGCCCCAATCGGAGCAGAAACCGCCATGCCATTCGTGTCATTCTATCGGCTGAAACGAATCGCCGCGCGGGATCGGCCACGCGGCGATCAGGCTGCGGCAATTCGTCCGCGGAGACAGATTAAGGAATTCTGATGGTAAAAACGAAGACGGCTCGATCGATCGACGATCGGCTCAAAAGTGTGGTTTGGAACGATCAATCGCCGCTTTCGGTCGCCATTGAATCGCCCAAGGGAAAAATCCAAACGCGGCACGGGCGATTCGTCGGCGGTCGTGCCGACGGGGTCGAAATCGTGCGGATCGACACCGGCGCCGTCGTCGTCAACGTGCTCCCCACACGCGGGATGGCGATTTGGAGCATCGAATCCGACTCCGGTCGCTTCGGCTGGCACTCCCCCGTCGATGGCCCCGTCCACCCGTCCCTGGTCCCGATCCACGACCCCAGCGGACTCGGCTGGCTGGAAGGGTTCGACGAACTGGTGGTCCGCTGCGGGCTGGAAAGCAACGGAGCCCCCGAGCACGACGACAGCGGGAAACTGGCCTATCCGCTGCACGGACGCATCGCCAATCTGCCCGCCGACGGATTGCAGATCGAATTCGACGAAGTCTCCGGGCGCCTGGAATTGATCGGCGATCTCCGCGAGAGCCGGCTGTTCTTCACCAATCTTCGGCTCAACAGCCGTATCCGCGTCCACGCCGGCAGTGCAGCGGTCCAGATCTTTGACGACGTGACCAACGAGCGTTCGACGCCGGCAACCGTGCAAATGTTGTATCACATCAACGTCGGCCAACCCGTCCTGGAAGACGGCTCGAAATTGATCCTGCCGATCGAAGAACTGGCCCCCAAAGACAAACTGTCGGCCGGCGAAATCGAATCGTTCAACGAGTTTGGCGAGCCGCAAGTCGGTTACGCCGAGCGCGTCTATTTTGCCAAGCTCCGCAGCGATGCCGCCAACTTGACCTCGGTGATGCTGCAAAACGCCGATGCCTCCCAAGCACTCGCGGTCACCTACGGCACCAAGACCTTGCCGCGGTTTGTCCTTTGGAAAAACACGGCCGATCCCGCCGACGGCTATGTCACCGGACTGGAACCGGCCACCAACTTTCCCAACCAACGTTCCTTCGAAGCCTCGCATGATCGGGTCGTCGAAATTCAACCCGAACAAACCGTCTGCTTCCGAGTCACCATCGATCCCTTGTCGGATCCCGAATCAGTCGCCGAAATGGCCGAGCGAATCCGAAAACTTGCCGGTGACCAGCCGCCGCTGATTCACCCCAGCCCGCGACCGGGTTGGTCGCCGGGGGCTTGAGAGTTTCAAGTTTCAAGTTTCAAGTTTCAAGTTTCAAGTTTCAAGTTTCAAGTTTCAAGTTTCAAGTTTCAAGTTTCAAGTTTCAAGTTTCAAGTTTCAAGTTTCAAGTTTCAGGTTGCTAACTGCTAACTGCTAACTGCTAACTGCTAACTGCTAACTGCTAACTGCTAACTGCTAACTGCCTGCACGGGCCAGCCTTGGGCCCACTGCAACTCAAACTGCGCCCGGTTGTGGTCGACGACCGCTCGCAGGTACTCGCGGCTGGCGGTTTCCAATGCCTGCAGCGACTGCAGCACTTCCAGCGGCAACCCTTCGCCGTCGCGGATCCGCTTGAGATTGCGATCGTAAGAATCCAGCGCGAACTCGATCGCCCGCTCGGTCGCAGCGATTTGGCGGTGGCGCGACTGCACCCGGGCGTAGCCTTCGCTGATCTCGCGGGCGACCTGGTCCATCACGCGGATCCGCTCGAACTTGGCTTGCTGGACGCGCGCCGATTGCTCCCGCCGCGCCGCTTTTTCGCCCAGCCCCAAGTTGCGGACCTGCCACGACATCACGGCATCGAGGTCGTATCGCCCGCTGACATCGTCGAGTTCGTTGCCCAGCCCGCCGCCGAATCCGCCGGTGCTGAATCCCAACAGCACGCTGGGCACGAAGGGTGCGTACTTTTCGCGGTTGTAGGCCTGGCAGGCGGCCGCGACCAGCGCCTGCGACTCCTTCAACTCGGGACGCATCGCAAGCCCGGTCCCGATCAACGAAGCCTTGTCGACGTCGACGGACACCAGCTCGAGCGGAACCACCGTGACGTCCATCGGTGTGATCCGCGGCTGGCCACGCAGACTGATCGCTTGAGCCAACCGAGCCGAGGCGACGGCGGTTTGTTCCTGGGCGGCGATCAAACGGTTTTCCATCAATGCCAACTCGGTTTGCATCCGATCGGCGTCGGCCTTGAGCCCCTGGCCGGCTTCGGCAAAATCGCCGGTCAGCTTGGCCAATTCCGCCGTCCGCGTCATGGAGGCTTCTAAGATGCTGACGTCCTGATGTGCACTCACCAGATCGATGTAGGCCAGCGCGACCGTCAGCAGCTGCAGGTTCTCGGTCGCGTTGGCCGCGTGTCCGCTGGCCCAAGCGGTCGCCTCGGCCACCTTCGGCTGAAAGATCGCGTCGGCCAGATGAAATTGCGCCACCAGCCCCGGGTTGGGAGTCGTCCCCGCCCCGGTCGCGCCGGTTCCCAAGCCGTATTGAAAGGAGTTGCGATTGACGTCGACGACCGAACCGTCGCTGGCTTGGTAGTTGCCGTCGTGACGATGAAAACCAAACCCGGCTTGAATCGACGGCAACCACATCGCCTCGGCCTGGGCCAGTCGGGCGTAGGCCTCTTGGACCCGCCACCGCGCCAGTCCGACCACCGGATGTTGGCCGGCCACCATCGCCAACGCCGACGGCAAGTTCAAGTCGACCGATGGTTCTGCCACTGCGGCGACCGGCACAGCGCCGACCGGCACAGCGCCGACCGGCACAGCGCCGACCGGCACTGCGTCGACCTGATCGATGGGCGGTGCAAACCCGGTCGGCTCGGCAACCGCTTCCGACTCGCCCACGAACGGTTCGTTGGCGATGTAATCGACCAGCGTCAAGCTGTCCGCCGGCGCGTCGGCAACATCGATGTTGGCCGTCGGCGGCTGCAGCGGCACTTCGACCGCGGGGGGGACACTCGGCGCCTCGGGGATGTGGCTCACCATCGCAGGGCCGGTTGCACAACCCACGCAGCCGATCAATCCTAGAGTCAGTAGTCGCTTTGGCATCCTGCCGCCTATCGGTATTGTCCATCGATCCCATTGTCGCCGTCGCGTCAAACGCAGCGGTCCTACCGATGATGCTTCGGCAAACGACGGCTCCGGCAATAACGACTGCAACAACTGGTTTATCGGAAACCGCGTCATCACCAAGCGAAATCTCTTGTTGTGATAACTATGATGCACAGTCGTATCGCCGAAAGTGATTCGCTGGCGGCAACTCTGACGGTTACACCGGTCATCCTGATATTTTCCCACCCTTTGCATGATGGACAAACAATTGATGATCCTTTGCCGTGGCAATCCCATTCGGCTCTCGTTGGCAGCAGCCCCCCTGTTGCTGGCCGGATGTCTACCGCCACCGCCCGTCGCCAAGTCAGCTGATCGTGATCGCGTCGTGGCGGTTCGCACCGTCGCCGTCACCGAAGCGGAAATCCAACCGACGACACTGCAACCCGCGACCGTTCATCCGCTTTACTACTCCGAAGTTCGCCCCAAAGCATCGGGATTCGTCAGCCAACTTCACGTCGACATCGGTGACGTCGTCCAAGCCGGTCAGGTGCTGCTCGAAATCGACGTTCCGGAGATGTCGAAACAGCGTGAAGTCATCCAGGCGCGGATCACGCGATTACAGGCCGATGAAAAACGCGCCGCCGCCGGCGTCAACCTCGCCGATGCGCAAGTCCGATCGTCTCAGGCCAGCTTGGTCGAGGCGGAAAGCGAGATGCGTCGCGCAGACGCTTCACTCGCAGCCGCCGAGTCGGAATTCCAGCGCACCAGCGATCTGGTCGAGCGCGGATCACTGCAAGACCGGATGCTGGACGAAGTGCGAAAGAAACGCGATAGCGAGCGCGCCGCCAAACAATCCGTGGCCTCGGCGATCGACTCGGCCAAAGCCAACGTCGCGGTGACCGAAGCACAGAAGGCTGCCGCCGAAGCCGACTTGGAAGCCGCCCGGGCCGAAACGATGATCGCCGAGCGTGAGCTGGAAGAATTGGATGTGATGATCGACTACGCCACCGTTCGGGCGCCGATCGCTGGCATCGTCTCGCAGCGCAACGTCGAACCCGGCGACCTGGTCGGCAAGGCCAGCGACCAAGCCTCGACGCGGCCGCTCCTGGTGATCAACCAAGTCGACAAGGTCCGGGTCCGCATTCCCGTCCCCGAAACCGACGCGGCCCGCATCAATCCGGGCGACGAAGTCACGTTGACGTTCCCTTCCTTCGCCGGCGAACCCCCGATCAAGGCGGCCGTCACCCGGCGATCGGGAAGCCTGGATCGCAGCACGCGGACCATGACCGTCGAAGTCGAATTGGAGAACACCGACGGCAAGCTGTTGCCCGGCATGTTCGGCCAAGCTTCCATCAACCTGTCCGGCAAAGTGGCAACCAACCTGCTGCCCGCCCGCGCGATCCGGTTCAGCGAAGAAGGGAAAGCGTACGTCTATGTCGTCGGCCAGGACGAAACCGTCACCGTCGCGTCCATCGAAACCGGCCTCGATGACGGCCAATCGATTCAAGTCCGCTCGGGTCTGTTGCCCGGCCAACGGGTCATCGATGCGCACCTGAAGCGTTTCACCGACGGCCAAAAGGTCACGGTCCTGACCAACTAGGTCACACGTACCGTGGGTTAGGCTTCCCGCCTGCCATTTCAGTCTCGACAGACTGAAAGCCTCTCCCACCGGTGACAAACCTCCGTCAGGCACAGCCTGACCTACCAGCAATTGCCCCTGAGATTCGGATAGCCCCTGATGGGATTGATTGATTTTTCACTACGAAACCGCTTCGCCGTGCTGGCCGGATCGATCGCCCTGTGCGTGCTCGGGGTAGCCGTCATCCCCGGTATCACGATCGACATTCTGCCGGACTTTAAGAAACCGGTCGTCGTCAGTTTCTTTTCGTATCCCGGGCTGCCGACGATGGACATGGAAAAGTCCGTCACGTCACGCGTCGAACGCGCCCTCACCCTGGCCGGAAAAATCGAACACCAGGAATCGCGCACCGTTCCCGGCGCCGCGGTCATCAAGGTGTTCTTTCAACCCGGTGCCGATGCCAGTTCGGCGATGAACGACATCGTCAACCTGGAAGCCAGTGACATGTTTCACCTGCCGCCGGGCATCGAATGGCCGTTCACCCTGCGCAGTGAACCGGCCAACCTACCGGTCGTGCTGGCGGCCATCTCCGGCGAAGGGCTGAGCGAATCCCAGCTCTACCAAATCGGTTACTACGCCGTGCGGAACAAGATGGGTGGACTCAAGGGTGTTCAAATCCCTCACCCCTTCGGCGGCAAGTTCCGCCAAATGATGGTTTACGTCGACCCGGCAAAACTGCAGGCGTACCACATCAGTGCCACCGATGTGGTCGAGGCGATGCAAAAGTCGAACCTCGTGCTGGCCGCCGGAACGGCGCGGCTGGGCGGCACCGACTACCAGATCCATCCCCGCAACACGTTGCCGACGATCGAAGAGATCGAAGCGATTCCGATCGTCGTCCGCGACGACCGCCCCATCTTCATTCGCGATGTCGGCCGCGTCGTCGATGATGCGGCATTGCAGTACAACATCGTCCGCGTCAATGGAAAACGCAGCGTCTACTGCCCCTTGCTTCGCGAACCCGGCGAAAACACGATTGCCGTGGTCGACCGAATCTACGAAGGCATCGGCAGCGAAATCCCCAAGATGAAAGAACGTGGCGACATCCCGGAGACCACCGAAGTCACGCTGGTGTCCGATCAGTCCAGCTACATTCGAAAAGCGATGGCCAACTTGCAGACGCAAATCGGCTTGGGCGCCCTGCTGGTCGCGATCGTCGTTCTCGTTTTCCTCCGCCGCTTGCTGCCGACGGTGATCATCGTGGCGGTCATTGTGTTTGCCGTCCTGATCGGAGCACTCGGGTTCGCGTTCAGCGGCCAAACCATCAACGTGATGACCCTGGGCGGACTCGCGCTGGCAATTGGAACAGTCGTCGATGCGGGAATCGTCGTCGTCGAGAATGTGATCCGCCACCAACGGATGGGCAAGTCCGCACTCGATGCCGCCCGCCACGGGACGGCGGAAGTTTCCGGCGCGATCTTGGCGGGCACCGTCACCACACTTGCCGTGTTTCTGCCCGCAGTGTTCTTGACCGGGATGATCAAGTACCTGTTCACCCCGCTGTCATTGGCTGCCACGCTCACCATCGGCGCGTCCTACATCTTGGCGCTGACCGTGGTGCCCGCGTTCTGCGCGACCTTCATCCGTGAAAAGGTCGGTGCACCAACCAACGACGCCGACCGCGATGATGCGATGCCCAGGGGACTCTACGGTCGATTGCTCGGTGGCGCGATGAAAGCCCCCGCCGCCAGCGCGCTGGTCATCGTCGTCGCCGTCGGTGCCACATTCCTGCTGTGGCCGCGCATCGGAACCGAACTGTTCCCCAGCGTCGACTCGGGATCGTTCGAAGTGCGATTGAAAACGCTGCCCGGAACCGAGCTGATCGAAACCGAAAAGCTGGTCGCGCGAATCGAAGACACGATCAAGCAGGTCATTCCCGAAAACGAAATCGAGACGCTGATCGCCAACATCGGATTACCGGTCGGCAAAGGCGCCGGATTCTCGACCGTGCTCAGTTCCAATTCCGGCCCCGACACCGCCTACCTGATCGTAAACCTGAAACAGGACGGCCGATCGACCAGCACCAACACGTACATCAACCAGCTACGTGAAAAACTGGCCGCCGACTATCCGCTGGAAGAATTCCTGTTCGTCTCCGGCGGCATCGTCAACATGGCGCTCAACGAAGGCGTGCCGACTCCGATCAGTGTTCAAGTCTCCGCGGGCACGCTGGGACAATGCCGCGACGCCGCCGAACGAATCGTCCAAGCCATCCGTCCGATCGCGGGGACCGAAGATGTTCAAATCGCGCAGTCGCTCGACTATCCGCAATTCGATGTGCAAGTCGACCGCACAAGGGCCAAGTACTTGGGGCTGGACCAAGAGGACGTCGCACAGACGGTGTTGACCGCGCTGGGATCCAGCGTCGGCTACGCGCCGACCATTTGGATCGATCCCAAATCCGGCGTCGATTTCTTCATGGGGGTGCAGTACGAAAACAACACCTTCGAATCCCTCGACGAAATTCGCAACATCCCGCTGTCGCTCCACACGCCCAATGGTCCGATCACGATTCCACTGTCCAACGTGGCGACGGTCAACCGGGTCAACATTCCCGGCGAGATCGCCCACTACAACATCTCCCGCGTCAACGACGTCCACGTCAACGTCTCCGGCCGCGACATCGGTTCGGTCGCCGCGGACATCGAAGCGACGTTGGCCGACATGGAATTCGAAAACGGCGTCGGCGTCGCGCTCCGCGGGCCGGTCGAAAAAATGCGTTCCGGCATGAATCTGTTGGGTGTCGGGCTGGCGGTCGCCACACTGTTGGTCTACCTGGTGCTGATGGCGCAGTTCCGCTCCTTTGTCGATCCGCTGATCATCATGCTGGCCGTGCCACTAGGGATCGGTGGCGTGCTGCTGGTGCTGTTCTTGACCAACACGACGATCAACATTCAATCGCTGATGGGGACGTTGATGATGATCGGCGTCGTGGTCAACAATTCGATTCTGTTGGTCGAGTTTGCCAATCGCCGGCGCGCCGAAGGGCTCTCGCCCCACGACGCGGCGGTTTCGGCAGCCGGCGTCCGCTTGCGACCGATCCTGATGACCTCGCTGACGCTGGTTGCATCGATGTTGCCCCTGTCGTTCCAGCTCGCCCCGGGCAACGAGGCCATGATTCCGTTGGCCCGAGCCCTGATGGGTGGCATGATTGCCAGCACCCTGCTGACGCTCGTCCTGGTGCCCTGCGTCTACTCGCTCGTCCACCGCAACTCCGCCGCGGCATGACGTGGGACAGGCTTCCAGCGTGTCGATGTTGTCGTCGTTGGACACGCTTCTCCTTCAGGTTTTGGAGGTCGCGCGGTTATTAAGTCGTTGATCATGCAGCGGACCTTGGGCGATGCCCAAGGCTATGGATGTAAACGGCCGTTGGCCGAAACCATCCATTGTCGCGTCCCGATCCGATGCAAAACGGCTGGCCGCGTTCGTGTCTGCCCCCCCGGGACACAAAATTGTTGCGAGTGCCACCGGGAAAAGCGTATAGTGCGGGTCCCCCTCTTCTTACCGGACGCGTCGAAATGACTCGCCGGGACACTTTTCAAACGGAATGCCAGCCATCGTCCACACAACGAAAGGCCCCATCGGATTCGCGCAGTTTCTCGCGACGGTCGCCGCGACGATTGCGATCGCGTGTCTGCTCGCCAACCCCGATTGCAGCACCAGCCGGGCTGGAGAACGGCACTCGCTTCAGCGACTCAAGGGAGTTGATCTGACCGGACGGCTGCGTCGGCTTGGCGAACGGAGCTCGACCAAGGCGGTCGTCGTCACGTTCTTGTCGACACAGTGCCCGATCAGCAACAGCTACCTGCCCCAGCTGAATGACTTGTCGACCAAATACCGCCGCGACGGAATCGAGTTTTACGGCGTGGTTTCAGATCCGTCGGTGACGCGTGCCGATGCGATTGCCCATAGCGAAACGTACAAGGTTCGTTTCCCAATTCTGTTTGATGGATCCGGCGAGTTGCGTCTGGCGCTCTCCCCCACACATACGCCACAGGTCTTTGTGCTCGATGACCACGGCAGCGTCATTTACAGCGGTGCGATCGATGACCGTTATGTAAAACTGGGCCGCAAGAAAGAAGCCGCCAGGACCCCCTATCTCGAAAACGCGGTCAATTCAGCCGCCCACGGCACACCGATCGACGTCCCGGTGACCAAACCGATCGGCTGCCTGATGGAAGAACCGCCCAACAAGACCCGCGAGGGCAGCGTGACGTTCACACGCGACATCGCGCCGATCATCCAGGCCAATTGTTCGTCCTGTCATCGCGAAAACCAATCGGCACCGTTTCCATTGTTGACGTATGACGATGTCAGCAGCCATGCCAACCAGATCCTCGAAGTCACCCGCAGCCGTTACATGCCACCGTGGAAACCCGCACCGGGCTTCACCCGACTTCGCGACGAAATGCGGCTGACCGATCATCAAATCGATCTGATCGACGTGTGGGTCGAAACGGGCAAACCCGAAGGCGATCCGGCCGACTTGCCCGTCCCCATCGAGCACGTCAAGGGTTGGAAACTCGGCGAGCCGGATTTGATTCTCGAGATGCAGGAAGCGTTTACCGTTCCCGCCAGCGGTCCCGACATTCGACAGTACTTTGTGATCCCGTCACGACTGACCGACGACCGGCTGATCACGGCCATCGACTTTCATCCCGGCACGCCGCAAGCGATTCATCACGCCAGCTTTTACCTGGACACCCGCCGTGCCGGACGACGTTTGGACGAAGCCGATCCGGCACCGGGGTACAGCGGCTTCGGCGGCCCCCAGTTTGAATCTCAAGGCACACTGACCAGTTGGTTCCCCGGCATGACGCCACGCAAGCTGCCCCGGGGGATGGGCCGGTTGGTGACCAAGGGCAGTGACATCGTCGCTGAAATCCATTACGTCACCACCGGAAAAACCGAGCGGGACCGTTCGAAGATCGGACTCTATTTCGCGCACCGTTCGGCCCGGCAACTCGTCGTCGAACTCCAGGTGGGAAACAAGGACATCGAGATTCCCGCCGACCAGTCACACCACCACGAACGAGCGGCCTACACGTTGCCGGTCAGGACCATGCTGTTGGATCTGGTGCCCCACATGCACATGCTCGGCAGCGAAGTGAAGGTCTGGGCAAAGTCACCCGATGGCCGCACCAAGCCGCTATTGTGGATCAAAGACTGGGACTTCAACTGGCAGGGACAATACTCGTTTGCCAAACCCGTCATCCTTCCCGAAGGAACGCAGCTGATTGTCGACGCCTGGTTTGACAATTCGTCGAACAATCCACTCAACCCCCACTCGCCCCCGGTCACCGTCCGCTGGGGCGACAACTCGACCGACGAGATGCTGCTGTGCACGTTCCAATGCACCTGCGAAACCATGGACGAACTCAACGAATTGATCGACCACCAACGCCGCTACATCTCCAAGGCGCAAGAGTAGTAGAAGCCGCAGTTCGCAGCCATTACGAAGTCCGCTACGCCCGCAACAAGAAATACAAGCTCTATGACAACGGCGACCTGTACGACACCATCAGCGACGTGATGGAGACACAACCGTTGCCGATCGACAACGCGGATGCTGAGCAGCAATCGGCACGAAGGACTTTGCAACATGCCCTCGACTCGTTTCCAAACAAAGGGCAAGCCATTCACCACGACTGCGTCAGCAGCGATCGAAAGCCGGGTTACCAAAAACGCTCCAACCACTGACGCTTCCCCGTGCCAAGCAACTTCGTGAAACACTCCTCTTCGCCGTTGCCCCGAATGGCAGGCTCGACACCCGATCGCCTGAATCCGCGACGCAATCTTCCTACCCAGAATCTTCCTACCCCATTCCATCGACCATCCCCATGCGTTCCACCGCGCGGCAAATTTGCCTGATCGCGGCGCTGTGCTGATCCAACGACGGGCTCTCTGACACCGGGGCGCGTTAGAATCGACGTTGCCCGCCGTGTTCCCCAACGGCGCAATACTCGTTCGGACGAAATCCCCTTTTCTAAGGAGCACAGGAAATGTCCAAACAGAATCTACAGGTCTCTGTCGCAATCGATCGCGACCCCGAGGATGTAATCCGCTTCATTGCCGACCTTCGCAACCGCATGAAGTACCTGCAATCGCTCAAGGGCGTTTCCAACATTCAAGGCGACCCGGGGCAGGTCACCAAGAGCTGGGATTGGAAATGGGACTTGCTCGGCCACGAGTTCACCGGAACCGCCAAAACCATTCACTATGCCCCCGGTCGCCGCTACTCGTTCGCCACCGAGGGCGGCATCAAGAGCCAATTCACTTACAACGCCGAACCCGAAGGCACCGGAACCAAGCTGACCGTGGATGTCGAAGCCGAGATCCCGGCAGAACTCGCGGGAACCGAAGGTCTGGACCAATTGCTCGCCGGCGCTCAGCAGAAGGGACAGCAATCGTTGCAAAAACTGAAGTCGTTGTTGGAACCGTCGTAGTGGTTCGCGTCAGCTCAATGTCCGGGCATCAAAAATCGTCAAAGCCTGTTGATTAAATGAGATCGCAGATGGGATCAGCCGTTTGGCGCGAGGCCAATACCGCTCGATCGACAAGGTCTTGACCAGCGCAGGGCCCGTAGGCTTCAACACAGCACGTGAGAGTGACGAAATGAGAATCGGCTTGATTGCGATGAGCGGTATTCGCTGCTGCGACCAGGAACTGTTGCGCAAAGGGCTGACGCTGCCCGGCTTCGTCGAACGCAGCGAAACGATTGCATCGTTGCCCAGCCTGGGCCTGTTGACCTTGGCCGCGATGATTCCCCCGCAGGATTCGGTGGAGTACTTCGAGGTGCAAGACCTCAAGCAACTCGACCCGCTGCCACAAGCTCTCGACTTGGTCGCCATCTCCAGCTTTACCGCCCAGATGCCCGAGGCCTACACGCTGGCCGATCAATACCGTGAACTCGGCATCCCTGTCGTGCTCGGCGGGTTGCACGTGACGTCGCTGCCCGACGAAGCGCTCGGGCATTGTGACGCGGTGGTGATCGGCGAAGGCGAAGTGGTGTGGCGGGATGTGCTTGACGACGCTCGCTCGGGTCAGTTGCGGCGCCGCTACAGCTCCTTCGATGTCGCCGAATTCGATCTCGCCGACGCACCGATGCCGGCGTATGAATTACTGGACATCTCCAAGTACAACCGGCTGACGGTTCAGACCAGTCGCGGCTGTCCGAGGTGTTGCGAATTCTGCGCGTCCAGCATTTTGCTGACACGACGCTACAAACAAAAGCCCATCGCGAAAGTGCTCGCCGAAATCGACCGCATCTGTGAACTCTGGCCCAGGCCCTTTATCGAGTTTGCCGACGACAATTCGTTCATCCATCGCGCGTACTGGAAGGAGTTGCTGCCACAGTTGAAAAGGCGGCGGGTGAAGTGGTTCGCCGAAACGGATCTGTCGGTGCACGAAGACGAAGAACTGTTGCGAATGATGCGCGACAGCGGATGCGCCGAAGTGCTGATCGGTTTGGAAAGCCCGATCTTGCCGGGATTGAAAGGCATTGAACTGAAGAACGATTGGAAACGCCGACAATGGCCGAACTACATCGAAGCGGTGGAACGGATCCAAAGCAACGGCATCCGCGTCAACGGCTGCTTCATCTTGGGGCTGGACGGCCAGGGAACCGACATCTTTGACGCCGTGTACGACTTTGCCGAGCAAGCCAAACTGTATGACGTCCAGATCACCTACCAGACACCGTTCCCCGGCACGCCACTCTACCAGCGTTTGGAGAAAGACAATCGCTTACTGTATCCCGGTGCATGGGAACGATGCACGCTGTTCGATTTGAACTATCGCCCCACGCCGATGTCGGTCGACGAACTCCAACAGGGCTTTCACGAGCTTGCGGACCGACTCTACTGTGAAGACTTCACCCAGTGGCGGCGAAAGCAGTTCGCCAAGTACTACCTGTATTCACGTCGTCACAAACAGCGGGCGTTTCACCCATGACACCTCCCAACGACGACGGCTTTGTCGCGGCGGGCAACCTGAATCGACTGCTGGGATGGACGACGCTGTTGATCGGATTGACGTTGTCCGCGGCATTGGATCCATGGCTGTTGGATGCGACCACTGCGGCCGGTTCTGACGGCGGTATTCCCCTCGCCGTCCGGCACGCCCACGGCGTGGTGATTGCGATGGCGTTTCTGCAGCTGGCGATGGCGCATTTGCTGGCGACGCCTGCATTCGATCGCCGGGCACGCACAACCGCTGCGGTACTCACCGCGATCGGCGCCGGCAGCTACATCGCCGGGTACGCACTCGGACTGTGGTGGCCGGCGTGTCACTGGTTGGTGCTTGCCGGCAGTCTGGTCAATTTCAGCGGGTTCGCGTTCCTGTTGTGGGTCGGCCCGTCGGGCCTCTACGCAAAGCAGATCAGGATGATTCTGCCGGTGGCCTGCTTCGGGATGCTGTTGGATTTCATCGCCGGTCTGCGTCCCGTTTTGCCCGAAGCTTGGGTCTTGGAACAGCTCGGCAGCGAAGACGGCGTCCGGTTGCGGATGTTGCGTTTGGCTCGAGTGGCCGCGATCGCGTTGTCGGTATTGACCCTGCTGTACTACGGGGTCGCCCGGCGCGCCGGCCCGTATCACGCCAAAGCGCGACTGGGTGGAGTCAGCTTAGCGATCGGGGCGGTCGGTATGCCGTTGATTCTCGCGCTCGCCTGCTTCACCACGATGCACCTGAAATACCTGCTGGCCTTGCCGGCGACCGCCGTCGTGACCGGCGTGTACTCGGGCCTGATCCTTGCGATGAAGCATGGCGGCACGCTGGAGCGCTGGGGTTGGTTCCTGATCGCCGCGTCGACGTCGGCCGGCATGTTCATCGGGCTGTATGCCTTCGAAGGTCCGTTTCCGACGCCCGACTTCATGGGAGACTACAACGCGCTGCCGCGGCGTCTGACACGTTTAGCGCACAGCTATTGCATCGTCCTCGGCATGATGTCGATTTTTCTATCTCGTGAGGGTGCCGGAAAGAGTGAAATGAAATGGCCCCCCAAGATCGCGGTGTTCGCATTCATCGTGGGCTGTGCGCTCACACTGGCGATGCTGCTGCTACAAACGGTCGCTTCCATGCCACCGCTGGCACTCAGCCTTGGTCCACTGCTTGTCCTGATCGGTGCGATCACCTGTCTTGCCAGCTGCACGTCGCCCGCGAACGTGACCAGCCGCACATGATTGGCGGCCACAAGAACAACCATCACTCCTGCAGGTACACCGGTCGGCCGTTACGTTGCTGTGTCAAAAAACCAAATCGTGCCCGGTCTAGAAAGCCGTCCGGGGCGATCAGCAATGCGTCATTGGGTTTCAGACGGGTCTGGAAAACCTTTTGATACTCGCCGCGGAGCTTCTCCCCACGCACTTGCGGCGCGTCGAGGAAATCGTAATCGAGCGATGATCCGCTGCTACTGAGATGATTGGGAAGCGAACGGTACCCGCGTTCGGAAATCAATCGAATGGCATCGTAGGGATCTTCCATGCCCATCAGCAGATAGAATCGCATCCAATCGGTCCCCGATGCTTCCTGGGCGGGTTGCCATTGGAACGCGTTGACTTGCAACACCCGTTGAGCCGCATCGCCACCGAGAAAATACAACAGCGAAGCAGCGGTGTTCTGTTCGATCGGCGCCAATTCCGGTTTATCATGCCCATACCACGCGGCCAAATGAGTCGCCGTCTGCTCCAACGTATGGTCCAGGTGGCAAAGGTTACAGGCGTTGGGGCGACCGGTGTCGATGGTGGTGGCGACCGAGGGACTGGAAATCGTGTGCGAGCGAATGGTTTTGAGAATCCCGTAGACGGTGTGCGGCATGTGACAATTCATGCAACGGCTGCCTTCGGAATTGATCGGGTGATGCGTATGCTGCGTCCCTAACTCCTTGTAACTCGGATGACATTGCAGGCACGCGGTGTCGCCCCGCATTTCCGGTTTCAACTGGTCGTCCTTCCATTCGGATTGCAGCGCGAGATCCTGTTGGTGCATCGTGTGACACGACATGCACGACAGTTCCCCTTGCTGAAAGCACCTCGACTCGATCATTCCGGTGTAGTCGCGGCCGGACACCCGAACTTCTCCGTCGGGCCAAAAGTGTCCGTGAAATTTCCCCGGCATAGCGTTGAACTTGCCGAATGTTTCGCTGTCCCAATGCTCTTTGCTTCCACGGACAAGTTTCAGAAAATACGCCTCACCCAGATTGTCGCCGGGGCGGAATCGACGGCCTAGGCGAAAGAATTCCTCCTGATCGGCGGCATTATCGATGTTGACCATCATGATGCCATGACATTGGCCGCACATGTCGGATCGAGTCTCCGAGGGCAAGTCCAACGGATTGACGATCGGATCGGCCGCCGGCTTGGAATCGACGGAATCGGATTGATGAAAGGCAACGTGTGGTTCGCCCGGCCCATGGCAGGCTTCGCACGTGATCCCAAAATCACTCACCCGCGTGTCCCAGGTCGACCCGTCGGGATCCGGACGAGTGCGGGGATGGGTCGAATGACATTGACAACACGTTTCGTTCCAGCGTCCCAACTCATGCCCCTTTTCCATGTTCGGTGGTCGTAGAAACGCACTCTGCCGAGGGATCCATCGCTGTTGATCGATCAGGAACAAGATCGGCAACTGCGCGGGTGTTTTATCGATCCCGGATTCGTACCAAAAAATGTGCATGTGATGAGACCCCGTCATCAGCACCAAACGACGCGTCATGCGTTTGCCGTTCGCGACCGGGTCGTCCAGTTCGACGGAGAACTCGTCGTTGTGACGATGGAACCGGTACGTTCGCCCTTGGACCACCACGCTTTGATTGTTGATCGCCGCCGGCGCGGTTTCCGAGGTGACCGGTTGGGTCATCGTGCGGTGATACGATTCGTGCCACGATTGGTGGTAATCCTGGTGGCATTTCTCGCAAGACTCCGATCCGATGTATCCCCCGCGGCGGTCGACGACGGGGCGGGCGGCGACCAACGTGGCCGGTTCAATCGCCGAAGCAGGCGATGGGTCGGTACCCGGACCAGGCGTTGCATGCTCTTCCCGATCCGCCCCGAGTCGCAGGGCGGAGAGGCTCCATCCAATAACCGCCACAGCGACGATCGCGATCATCGCCCACGCATATTTCTTTTCCATTAAATCAAAACGAATTGTACCAGTGCGTTGTCACGGCCCACCCGACACGTTGATCCATTTTGACGCCTAGTCTATTCCGAAGCCGGGACCGTGGCTTTGAATTCTACTCAGTAATCTGCTACTTGATCGTTGCCAGAACTTGTCCCGTGGTGACGTGGTCGCCGACCGCGACGCGGACTTCGTCGACCGTTCCATCGACAGTGGAATTGATTTCCATTTCCATCTTCATCGCTTCCAAGATCAGAATCGGATCACCGGAGTGGACGTGATCGCCCGGCTGGACCAATTGCTTGAACACGGCCCCGGGCATTTGTGATTTGATCTCCGTGGACGCACCGCTGCTTCCGCTCACTTGCGGTGTCGGCGCCGCGGAATCTTCGGGGCGAATCGCCACCCGATACACTCGGCCACCGACGGTGACGACATCACCCTCGAACGCCATCATGATGTCTTCGCCGTTGACGGTGACCGTGTACTCGGCGGGTCCTGTCTGGGGCTTGCCGGTCACCTGTGCGGCTTCGGCGGACTTGGCAGCCTCAGCCGCTTGATCGATCTTCCGCACGCCCACTTCGGCTTCGCCCTTGAGAAACTTGATGCCTTTCTCTTTGCACGTCGAGGCGATAAAGATGTTCTCATCGGTCACCGGCAACCCTTCCTTTTCCAAGACTGCCTTCGCCGCGGCGACGCCTTTGGTGGGGTCGGCATCGTTGATCTCCAAGACCGGTCGCGTCGTCGGTTCCAACTTGAGCTGTTCGGCGGCCAAGTGAACCACCTCGGCATCGGGCTCGACCGGCGTTTTGCCGAAATAACCGAGCACCATCTTTCCGTACGGTTCGGCAATCTTTTTCCAGGGGCCGAACATCACGTTGTTGAACGCCTGTTGAAAGTAAAACTGCGACACCGGCGTTACCGACGTACCGTAGCCACCTTTGCGGACGACGTCGCTCATCGCCATGATGATCTCGGGATACTTTTCCATGATGCCGTTGTCACGCAGCATCTGGGTGTTGGCGGTCAACGCGCCACCGGGCATCGGGCTCCAGGGAATCAAAGGTTCGACGGCGGTCGCCTCGGGCGGCAGAAAGTAATCGCGCATGCAGTCCTTGAAGACCTCTTCCGCCTCACGGACTTTTTCGACGTCGACGTCCAGTTCGTAATCGCTACCGCGGAGCGCGTGCCACATCACCAAAATGTCCGGCTGACAGGTTCCTCCCGAACACGGTGCCATGGACAAGTCGATCGCATCGGCCCCCGCGTCGAGTGCGGCCTTGTTGGCCAACACGCTGACGCCGGCGGTTTCGTGCGTGTGGAAATGGATGAAGGTTCCTTCGGGCAGCATCCGCCGCGCCGCCTTAATCGTCTCGTAGACTTTCGAAGGCACCGCCGTTCCCGAGGCGTCTTTGAAGCAGACGGCATCGAAGGGGATGTCGGCGTCGAGGATCTGTTGCAGGGTGCGGGCGTAGAAGGCGGCGTCGTGGGCGCCCACGCAGCCCGGCGGCAGTTCCATCAACGTCACACAAACCTGGTGTTTCAGTCCCGCATCGACGATGCACTGGCCACTGTAGATCAGGTTGTTGACATCGTTGAGCGCGTCGAAGTTGCGGATCGTGGTCATGCCATGTTTCTTGAACATCTCGGCATGAAGTTTGACGATGTCGCTGGACTGTGAATCCAGACCGACGACGTTGACGCCCCGGGCCAGCGTTTGCAGATTCGCATCCGGCCCGGCGGTTTCGCGAAACGCGTCCATCATATCGAACGCGTTTTCATTGCAGTAGAAATACAGTGACTGAAACCGTGCCCCGCCCCCGGCTTCGAACCAGCTGATTCCCGCATCACGCGCCGCTTCCACTGCCGGAAGAAAATCTTTGGTGAACACGCGGGCGCCGAACACGGATTGAAATCCGTCACGGAATGCGGTGCACATGAAGTTGACTTTCTTTTTCGACACGTCGTTTTCCTCGTTATCAAAACACGCTCTTACAAACAGCTACGTAACCTTGGGCCCCGCTACGTGAGCACAGCCCACAACACACCCGCGGCAATCGCCGAACCGATCACACCGGCCACGTTGGGTGCCATCGCATGCATCAACAAAAAATTGTGCGGGTCTTCTTGCTGCCCCACCATCTGCACCACGCGGGCCGAATCGGGGACCGCGGAGACACCGGCGGCTCCAATCAACGGGTTAATTTTTTCTTTCAAGAACAGATTCATGAACTTGGCAAACAAGACGCCACCGGCGGTGGCGATCGCGAACGCCAACGCACCGAGCCCAAAAATCAACAGGGACTGTCGCGTCAGAAACGTGCTCGCTTCGGTGCTGGCGCCGACGGAAAAACCGAGCAGGACTGTGACGATATCGATCATCGCCGTCCGCGCCGTGTTGGCCAAACGCTCAGTCACCATGCTCTCTTTCAACAGGTTGCCGAAGAACAGCATCCCCAACAGCACCATCGCTCCGGGTGCGACCAGGGTGCAAATCAGAAACGCCGCGACAGGAAAGATCATCTTTTCGCGACGCGAGACCTTGCGCGGCGGCTTCATCCGGATCAGTCGCTCGTCATGCGTGGTCAGCAATCGCATGATCGGCGGCTGGATCACCGGGACCAACGCCATGTAGGAATAGGCGGCGATCGCGATCGCGCCGAGCAATTCGGGAGCGAGCTTGGACGAGAGAAAGATCGCGGTCGGCCCGTCGGCACCGCCGATGATCCCGATCGCACCGGATTGCTTCAGATCGAACCCGAGCCAAATGGCGCCGAGGAACGTCAGAAAGACGCCGACCTGCGCCGCCGCTCCCAGCAGAACGAGCTTCGGATTGGAAAGCATCGTGGAGAAATCCGTCATCGCGCCGATGCCCAAAAAGACCAACGGCGGGTAGATACCCCAACTGACCCCAAAATACAAATAGCTCAGCACACTGCCTGGCTGATAATTGACTTGTCCGTCTTCAATCACCCACCGATGCATGTCGTAAACACTCAACGACATGCCTTCGATCAACGGGATGTTGCCGACGATCGCCCCCATGCCGATCGGGACCAGCAACAACGGCTCGTAATCCTTTGTGATCGCCAGCGCGATGAACACAATCCCGATCACGATCATGACCACGTTGCCGGGTCCGAGCGACCAGAAGCCGGTCGTTTTTATAAACTCTTGGAGGATATCCATCGATTACCTTCACGATCCACGGTGCCAACAACTGCCCCACGTTCCTCTCGCCGTCATCCTTTCTTTATCGCCGCGTTCTCGGCCGCGCACTGACGCTGAAACTCGGTGTGCAACACAAATCCGATGGCCGCCAGTACGACTTCGTCATCACCAGATTGACCCTTCGGATCCGGCCGCTTGCGATGACGCTCGACAGGCTCCGGATAGACTTTGGCGACCGCGGCGAGAATGCGAGGCGATGCGGCGATAAACAGACTGATGAACGTGAGCGCAAACATCACGATCAACATGCCTGCCACGGCGATGGAAAGCCCACGAGCGGCTGTCTCGTCAAGCGCCAAGAGGTTGCCGAAAACCGACGGGACGATTGTCGAAAGCACTGTTGTCGCAAGCATGGCCCGTTCGTGGTGGTCGTCAATGAAAAGCGGGAACCGGGAGTCGCATGATAGCGGTATCGGACGCACAGCAATTCTTCACCCTCACGAAATTGCCATTTTTCACTCCGATTGTCACCCGCGATCGGATCCGCACTCGATCGCCAAACTACAACGCGTGAACTTCGTTGCCCGCGATGAACCAAGTCGAGTCATTTTGTCGCGGGCGAACCAGATGCGTCCCGGTGAATTCTCCGATCGCGGGTAAGACCAGGCACCCGGCGGAATACCAAAAACAAGACAGTTTTCCCGCGGACTCGCGACCAACGCGATAGCGTATCGCCGGATGCAGATGGCCGCACACCGACAGGTCGGCACCCTCGGGTGGTTCCATCGGATGATGACCCAACGCGACCGAACCGATGCACCATCCGGGCTCACGGACCGTGATCGGCCAAGCCGCCGGAAGGCGACCGACCTGCACGTCATGGTTTCCCAAAATCAACGAGAACTGCAGATGTGCGAATTCGTCAAAAAACGCATCAACCTGATGACGAATCTCGGCGGACAACGATGACCGCGTATGAAAAAGATCTCCCAAAATGCACAATCGGGTCGCACGCGTTTGCCGCAACACACCCGCGATCGTTGACAGTGTGCCTTGCGTGCTGCCGACCGGAACCGGAATCCCGTGACGACGAAACGTGGCTTCTTTCCCCAAATGCGTGTCGGCGACCAACAGCACGTCTTCGGCCGGCCAATACACGCAGCGCTGGGCAAACAGCCGAAGCTCGTGTCCGGCAAGCTGGATGTCGATGGTGTGCGGCACGATAGAAAGACCTGGTGCTCCGGAAACATTAAAATGGAAAAGCGCTGGTGTGCAGGCTTTAGCCGCCCACTGTCGCTGCGTCGCAGCGACCGGAAATCGCCCGAAAGCTAGTGCTCCGCCGCACCTTGGTTTTCGGGTAGGCGGTAGTGGACGAGGCGACGAGTCCTTGCCGAGATGCCGAAGACGGAGGACTCGTCGCCTCGTCCACTACCCGATAATTGAGCTGCGATAGACGACGAGATACCAACGGTTGCTCAATCGCGTTCCGCCTCTGTTTATTCCTGGTCGCCCGGCAACCGTCGATCCGCCGCCTTTTCCAGCTCCGCTTGCATCCGCGCGACGCGATCACGCAACGATTCGCTGCTGACGCGTTCCCTCAGTTTGTCGACCAACAACGGAAACGCCAACGGAGTCATTTTGCGGGGCGCCTGAATCAGTACCCTGCTTTCGCCGATGCGGTCCAGCGCCGCCAGCATTCGATTGGCTTCGAGCTGAAACTGCAACACCTCTCGTCGGCTTTGCTGCAACAGCAGATTGTCCGGATCGTACTCATGAAAGACGTCGAAAAACAGGTTGCTGCTCGCCTGCAGATGGCTGGCTTTCTTGGGTTGCCCGGGGTACCCCGGGTGAATCAGCCCGGCAACCCTCGCGATCTGACGAAATTGACGCTTCGCCATCTCCGTCGCGTTCATGCTGCTGTAAAGATCTCCCACCAACTCTTCGGTCGAAAACATTCCGCGCTCGATGGCTTCCTCCACATCGACTTCGTGGGGTGATTCCAGCACCAGTCCATAGTCGTTGCACGCCATCGTCAACGTGGTCTTTTGATACCGCGAGATGCGATAGGCGAACAAGGCGGCCAGCCCTTCGTGAACCAACCGACCTTCGAAGGGAAATAGAAACAGCTGGTAGCGTCCGCGAGAGCGAATCCGCTCGATCAGCAGTTCATCCTGTTTCGGCAACACGCTCCAACGCTGCTGAAGTGTGAGCAGATTCTTCAGCGACTTCATTTCGTTGCCGATCAATACACCGGCTGCCGCTTCGGCGATCTTTCCGCGCAGTGCGGCACTCAATTCACTCGACAGCGGAATCCGTCCGCCCATCCACCTGGGCACCGTATCGGGAGTGCCGGTGGCGCGTTTGACGTACGCCGCGTTGTCTTTGATGCGGACCAGCGAGAGAAGTCGGCCGGCGAACAAGAACTTGTCGCCGGGCTCCAGCTTGGACAAGAAACTCTCTTCGGCGGTCCCCAGCGTGGTTCCCTTGAGATACTTCACCGTCATCGAGGCGTCCGAAACGATCGTTCCGATGTTCATCCGATGTGTCGTGATCGTGCGTCGTTCGGTGACTTGATAGCGGCCCTCGACCAACTTGACACGATGGTACTCCGGATATGCAGTCAGCGACGAACCGCCATGCACGACGAAGTCCAACACCCACCGCCATTCGTCGTCGCTCAAGGATTGGTAGGCGTAGCTTGATCTGATTTCATTCAACAACGCTTCGGATCTAAACCCGCCGCCGATCGCGATGGTGACAACATGTTGGGCGAGCACGTCGAGCGGTTTGTTGATCAGCGGCCGGGCTTCCAAGTGGCCTTTCTTAATCGCATCTTGCGCAGCCGCCAATTCAATCAGTTCGATCGCGTTGGTCGGCACAAATGCCAAACGACTCTCCGCGTCCGGCTGATGGCCGCTGCGACCGGCCCGTTGCAGCAGCCGCGCGGCACCCTTGGGGCTGCCGATTTGGATGACCAGGTCCACCGCAGTAAAATCGACGCCCAGATCCAAGCTACTGGTGCAGACGACGGCACGCAGCGATCCTCCACGCAACCCGTCTTCGACCCAGCGACGAACCGAACGGTCCAACGATCCATGGTGCAACGCGATCCTGCCGGCCCAATCCGGTCGCTGTGCAAGCAACTGCTGGTACCAGATTTCCGTCTGAGATCGCGTGTTCGCAAAGATCAAAACGCTGTTGACGCCATCGACCAATTCGGCCACTTGGGGAACCATCTTGGTCCCGATGTGTCCCGACCAAGGAAATCGATCGATCCGATCGGGGATCAGCGACTGCAACTTCAGCCGCTTGCGTTTGTAACCCTGGACCAGTCGCACGTCTCTCCCGCTCTCGACGGATTCGACGCCGACGAGTGATTCACGGGCCTGATCCAAATTCCCCAGCGTCGCCGAGACGCCCCAACTGCGAATCGCGGGGTTGAGCCGACGGAGCCGGGCGAGGGCCAATTCGGTTTGGATGCCACGTTTGGTGCCGAGCAACTCATGCCACTCGTCAACGATGACGGCCTCGACACCGGCCAGCTGCTCCAATAGTTTTTCGTGTGTCAGCATCAACGACAGGCTTTCCGGTGTGGTGATCAGCGCCGTCGGCAATCGCTTCAGTTGCCTTGCTTTCACGCTGGCCTTGCTGTCGCCGGTCCGCGATTCCAACCGCCACGGAATCTCCATCGCCTCCAGCGGCGAGCGAAGCGAACTTTCGGTGTCGCCGGCGAGGGCGCGCAGCGGAGTGATCCAGATCACCTTCAGCGGCGGAGGCCGTTTCGGATTCCATTTGGATCGGTCAGGATTCTCTCGCAGCCATTTCAGGATCGGCCCCAACCAAACCGCCAATGTCTTTCCCGTCCCGGTCGCGGAATGGAGCAGACCACTGGCCCCTTGCTGGTACGCTCGCCAAACACTTCGCTGAAATCGAAACGGCTTCCAGCCCAGTGAGGCAAAGTAGCGGTCGACGGCGCGGGAGGGCGTTTCGTTTTCGCTCTTCAGCATCGCGTCAATCTTCCGGTAACAGCTCGAGTAAATCCGCCAGGGCGTTGGCATCCTGGGGGCGTTTGTCGTGACGCCAACGAACGATCCGCGGGAACCGTGTCGCGACGCCGCTCTTGTGACGACCGCTCCGCTGCAATCCCTCGAAAGCCAACTCCATCACCAACGTCGGCGTGACGCTGCGGACGGGCCCGAACGAATCATTGGTATTCTTTCGGACGAACTGATCGACCTTTCGAATCTCTTGGTCGTTCAGTCCGCTGTAAGCCTTGGCAAAGGGCACCAACTGGCCGTCATCCCAGAGCGCGAACGTATAATCGGTGAACAGCCCCGATCGTCGGCCGTGTCCTTTCTGGGCGTAGATCAGCACGGCATCAATCGTGTAGGGAGCAACTTTCCATTTCCACCACGTGCCACGAACACGTCCGACGTCGTACGGTGCATCCTTTCTCTTTAACATCAATCCTTCGGCGTTCCGCTGGCGACTGGTCGTTCGAATGTCGGCCCACGCGTCCCAGCTTTCACCATCGATCAACTCCGTCGCTTTGAGATGGGGATGGTCGATCGAACACAGCAACTCGTCCAAGCGTGCCCGACGATCGACCAAACGAAGCGCCCGAACATCCTCACCATGGTGCTCCATCACGTCAAAGGCATGAAAGACGACGGGGACTTCGGTGAGCAGTTTTTTGCCGACCTTCTTGCGGCCGATCCGTCGTTGCAGTTGAGCAAAAGGCAACACCGTCCCAGCCGGAATCGCCGCCAGAATCTCACCGTCGATCACCGTCCCATCGGGCAGCGACTCGGCAGCCGACTCGATTTCCGGCCAACGATTCTCCATCAACTCCTCGCCACGCGACCAGAGAAATGTCTGGCCAGATCGGCGGATGACTTGTCCCCGGATCCCGTCCCATTTCCACTCCGCCAAGTAGTCCGACGCCTCACCCAAGACCTCCGGTCCTTTCTCATTGTCGATCGGATGCGCCAAACAAAACGGATAGGGTTTGCTGGGAACCGTGTCTTGGATCTCGGGATCGATCAACGACGCGAACGATTCGGCCGATGGATCAAAGTCTCCCATCAAGCGATGGGAGATCACGTCGGCTGGAATTCCGGTATGCCCGGCGATTGCTCGCGTGACCAGTCGCTTGCTGACACCGACACGAAACGATCCGGTCACCAGCTTCATCACCACCAATCGCAACCGGGCCGGCGTTTCGTTCCAGATCTGCAGCACCGCGGCGTGTTGTTCGACGTCGCTCATCGAGCGCAGCGGCATCAATCGATGCTCGACCCAATGCGTTAATGATTCATCCGTTGTCGTCGTCCCAGGCGGCACGACCAGTGAAAACGTTTCCGCCAGATCGCCGACCGCCTGATACGACTCTTCGAACAACCACTGGGGGATCTCGGCCTGCTCGGCGGCCCAGACCCGCAGCAACGATGTCGGCACCAGGCGTCGCAGTTTGTTGCCGGACAGAAAATAGGTCGCCCAAGCGGCATCGGAATGATCCGCGCCGGCAAAGTAGCGAACCATCGACGCGATCTTTTCGTTCGTCTTGGTGGTCGAGTCCAGTTCGTTGTACAGTTCGGCAAATCGAATCATGACGCAGACTCCGCCGCGTCCGCGGTTGCATCTTCGTCTCCCTCGCGACGCCCCCCGGAATCGAGTTCGTCGGCGTTTCGTCCGTTCTCATTCAAGTACCGCGCCACCGCGGCGGTGTACCCGTGCGTCGCCCATACGGTCTCGGGATCACATTGATCGACCGCGACCAGCAGCGACTGCCAATCGACATGGTCGCTGACCACAAACCCCCGATCCATCGCCCGCCGTCGCCGCGATCCCCGCACCGCCATCCACCCGCTGGCCATCGCAGTACTGACGCGACCAAACCGCTTCATCCAAGCCGATCCGTGGGCACTCGGGACGGCAATCACCATAGCCCCACTCCAATCCTGCTTTCCTTCCACCGCACCAACGTAATGCGTCTCCGGCAATTCCACACCCGAGCGGCGATAGGCTTGCACACCTTTTTCCACCGCGCCGTGGGTGAAGATTTTCCCCAGCGTCGTATCCAGCCCTGCCAGGAGCGATTGGCTTTTTCCGACTGCGTAGCCGTACAACACGCAACACTTTCCCTCGTCGCGACAGCGCCGCCACCAAGCATTGATCTCTTCGCGAACCGATTCCGGTGACGGCCAGCGATAGATCGGCAACCCGAACGTCGTTTCGGTCACCAACAGATGGCATCGCACCGGTTCCCAGGATTGGCAGGTCAGATCGCGCCCCAGCTTGTAATCGCCCGTCACCACCGCGATCTTGCCGCGGTGCTCCAAGCGGACCTGGGCCGATCCGAGCATGTGGCCGGCCGGATGGAGGCTGACGCGAACGCCGCCGATTGAAATCGATTCGCCGTAAGGCAGGAATTGAAACTCGGCGTCATCGTTCATTCTCATCCGCAACAGATGCTCGCCGGGCGCAGCAGAGAGATAACGCCGGCAGCCCCAGCGGGCGTGATCACTGTGAGCATGCGTGACGACGGCGCGATCGACCGGCCGAGTCGGATCGACATAAAAGTCACCAGCATCGCAATAGAGTCCACTGGACGTCGGCCGTAACAACGGTTCAAAGGAAACCATTTCGTTATCCCGCCCCCCCGGTCCGCGGACGCGCCGAACCCTTGACTGTGAACTAAACGAAGCAACTCCAAAACGCCCGCAGCGGCTGATTCCACGTGGAATCGAAGTCAAACAGCAACCGGAGTATCTGATGCTGAAGTTTAGGGCCATGACAAGCGACGGAGGGCGAATTCCCATTGCGCTACAGTAGTCGAACTGCGAGAGAGCACCCCTGCGTCGTGGAACCGCAGACCGCCCGTCCCCGCAAACCGCCCGCCCCCAAGGTGATCACTTTGATTCTGGCCATCCTTCCCAACCAACTGTTCTCCGATCACCCGGGCCTGCGTCAGAAACCGTCGCAGGTGTTGTTGCTGGAAGACTCGTTGTTTTTTGGCGACTGGCGATACCCCGCGACGTTCCACAAGCAAAAACTGTGGCTGCATCGGGCAACAATGAAGCGCTACGAAGCCGAATTGATCGACAAGGGTTTCAGCACCCGGTACGTCGAATACGACCGCGACAGCCCCAAACTGGCCGATCAACTCAAGCAAGCGATTCCGGCGACAGAGCGCGATGGCGAAACGCTTGCGATCGCCCATCCAACCGATTTTATCTTTGAGAAACGAGTGCAGGAGGTTTGTGATGAATTAAATCTGGATCTGCAAATCCTGCCCAATCCCGGCTTTTTGAACACGCCGGAACAAAACAGCGAGTATCGGTCCGGGAAAAAACGCTGGTTCATGGCCGACTTTTACAAGTGGCAACGCAAGCGACTGGACGTGCTGATGGACGGTGAAGAACCAGTCGGCGATCAATGGAGTTTTGACGAGGACAATCGCAAGAAGATCCCCAAGAAACAACTCTCCGCGATACCGCCCGTTCCAGAACCCAAACGCGATGAGTTCGATGAAGAAGCAGTGAGCTACGTCCAAGACCGATTCGGCGATCATCCGGGCTCTCTCGACACACTGTTTTATCCCACGTCTCGCGCCTCGGCACGCTACTGGTTGAAACAATTCTTGGACAAGCGACTGACGAACTTTGGTGACTATGAAGACGCGATCGTGGAAGGCGAGTCGTGGCTCTGGCACAGTGTGCTGACGCCGTCGCTCAACATCGGTTTGCTGACACCAGACGAGGTTCTGCGAGCGACGTTGACGTACGCCCAGGACCACGACGTACCGTTGAATTCACTGGAAGGATTCGTGCGTCAACTCATCGGTTGGCGCGAATTCATGCGAGCGACGTATGAAGACTTGGGCGTCAAGATGCGGACGACCAATCATTGGCAACACCACCGACCGATGCCGAAATGTTTCTATGACGCATCGACGGGCGTCGACCCGATCGACGAAACGATTGAGCGTGTCTTGCAAACGGGGTACTGCCACCATATCGAACGATTGATGGTGCTGGGCGGATTCATGTTTCTATGTGAAATCGACCCCGACGACATCTATCGCTGGTTCATGGAACTGTTCGTCGACAGCTATGACTGGGTGATGGTTCCCAACGCCTATGCGATGAGCCAAAACGCGGACGGCGGGCTGATCACCACCAAACCCTACTTTTCGGGCTCTTCGTACATTCGAAAGATGAGCCATTACAAATCCGCTCCCTGGTGCGACATCTGGGACGGACTGTACTGGCGATGGATTTGGAACCATCACCGGGAACTGGGCAAGAACCCACGCTGGGCGATGATGTGCAGCATGGCGAAAAAGATGGACGCCGAAAAACGCAACCGGCACCAGGACAACGCAGAACGGTTCCTGGAGCGACTGGGATAGCGTACGGCGAGAACGAGATGGCAGAATGATGCGGGGCAGAATGATGACCGTCCGAAAGCACGCCCCCCAAAATCTTCCTACCCCCAAAATCTTCCTACCCACAAAATCTTCCTACCCACAAAATCTTCCTACCCACAAAATCTTCCTACCTGTCTTTCCCTTCTCCCCTCCGCCAGCCCCGACGTCTCACAAGCAATTTGATGCGTCTGGGCCGATGGAGTACTGTAGGAAGCGGTTTCGACCTTCCCCGGCTCCCCTGTTTGTCCGAGAACACCTACGTGAATTCAATCTGTCGGCATCTTCTGCTTGGGATCGCCCTGCTGTGGATCCATTCGCACAGTTCCGCCGCGATCATCAACGGGTTGGACCCGACCTATCACGACAGGTTCTTGAGTGACGGAACGCCGAACCCATCGTTTCTGGTTGATGAAACTCAGCTTTCCGGTGTGGCGCTGCAGCCAGCCGTTTTGATCACACCACGGCACTATGTGACGGCCGCACACGTCGGCACCACCGAAGTCACGTTCCGGGGCACCGACGGGACGGAGCGAACCTACCAATCGATCAGTTCGCAAAAGCTGTTGACCACAGTTCCCGGTCAACCCGCGGTCGGTAGCGACATCCAGCTTCACACCCTCTCATCCGATGTCGACCCGAGCATCGTGCCGGTTCCGATTGTGGTGGGAGATCTCGCGGCGTTGCTGGGGCAAACATTCTTCGCCTTCGATGCCCAAGGTCGCGCCGGTCGCAACGTCATCGATGGACTGCAAATCGTCCAATTTGACACCGGCGGTAGCGACACGGTCACCATTCAGTTTTCTTACGACACCGACACCAACGGCGGGACCGGTGGCTTGGGCCGCGATGAGATCGGCTTGCTCGGCGGCGACTCGGGCAACGCCGCATTGATCGAGATCGACGGACAGATCGGGCTGATCGGCACACACATGGGAATCGATGTGCCCGAGGGATCTAATGCCGGAGCGGGCGACCGTTATGACAATTTTTCGACACTGGTCGGGGCTTATGAAGACGAGTTGTCCAGCCTCGTCGCTGCGCAAGGGTATTCACTAAGAACCCTGTCGATCACCGCAGTCCCGGAACCGGCGACCGTCGGTTTCCTGCTGGCCGCCAGCGCGACGGTCAGCCTGAGCCGCCGAAATCGCCGTCGTCGCAACCAGCGGTAAAAAAGCACGAGTCGATACTTGCTTTCCGTCCGTTGCGTCTTCTCACTCAGCCGCTCGCAGTGTCACGATTTCCGCCGTATCGGGCTGGTCGTCGGTGTTGGTCAACAACAGCAACGCGCCGTCCTGGCCGCTGAACGCGGTCACACTGGGCAGCCCCAGTTGAAAGTTTTGCAATCGAATGCCGCTTGCGGTGGACCACAGCGAAGCCTCGCCACTGCCATCGACCAGCGACACGTGGTTGCCATCGGGACTGATCGCTAACCAGAACACATAGTTTCCGTTGTCAATTTTTGTGACGGGTGCCCAGGTTTCCAAGTCAAAGATTGTCGTCGCATACGGATAGTATTCGCGAGTGCCGTGATACATCGCCACGGCAAGATGGTCACCGCCGGGATCAAAGGCGAACGCGAGTGTTTGGCAGTCTTCCTTGGAAACGATCTCTTGGACCACCTTCCCAGACCCCACGTCCCAGATGCACAGGTGGGACTGCCCCGTGTCCGAATCGGCGGCACCGATCAACTGGTTTTCGGTGGGGTGGAACACGAATCGATCGTCGTTGGCGGTCCCCGACGTACGCTCCATCTGGATCAGTGGCTGGCCCGTTTCACACTGGAACACCCACAACCCGGGATCAGCGTTCGGTTCTTGAACGGAGGTTGCGACCCGGGTGCCATCGGGGCTGAGGGCCACAAACCGACGTGATTGCAACCGAACATCGGGCAGCGCGATCGTCGTGATCTCGCGCGAATCACGAAGATCCCAGACGCGGACTTCCGTCGCACCGGCCGCGGCGAGCACGTTTCCGTCGCGGCTGAACTCCAGGTGCGGTGGCGTGCGGGAATCCGCAACCGTCAGCGGTCCCGCGGTGGGCGTTCCCGTTTGCACGTCGATGACGGTGATCTGCGATTCGAGTTCTCCGTCGACTCCATCAGCCCGTTTCGACAAATAGGCGGCCAACTGTCCATCGGCCGAAAACGCCAGGATGGGTCGTGAACCGACATCGGGAAGCGAGACCAATGGCAGCGACAAGGGTTCAGTCGACGCCACCCTGTACTTCTGAAACCGGAGTGTCTCCACGGGGGGGAGAATCATCCAGACAACCAGGGCCAAGATCGCGATCGAAATGATGGCAAAGCGAATCATGCGACCCAGCGACCGCCGCTTGTCGGACGCCGAAGCTGACGAATTCATGGTCTCTCTCAAGCCGAGTGGGTGGGGGTGATGGAGAAATCAGAGCATCGCGCGGAGACACGTGCAACCATCGTTCGGGACAAGCACCAACGGTTGGTGGCTAGACTTTCGCATCTGGCACGATTCTCGATTCGGCCTATATTGAACCATTCACCTCTCCCATCGCCTTCCCCCTGCCCCCAGTGATTGAATTCATGCCCGCGCTGACCATGATCGTCTCCGCCGCGGCGATCATCGTGCTCGTCAAGTACGGGTTGCTGCGTGGCATCGACCACATTGCCGGGGCGATGAATTGGAGTGCCAAGGCGCGCGGCCAATTGACCGGGTACGCGACCTCTGTGCCCGAATTCGTCTGCCTGGTCGCCGCCGGGCTGGCCGGGGTCTGGGAAGCGGGCCTGTGGAACATCGCCAGTTCCAACATCATCAACGTCGCCCTGATGTTGATGGCTGTCACGTTTTATCGCCAGTTCGGCAAACTGTTCAACATGCGGTTCCTCGATGAGATCGTCTTTGCCGGTCTGGCCGTCGCCGTCCCCATCGTACTGATGCGATTGGGCTTGGACAGCCAGTGGTACCTCATTCCTATTTTGTTGGGATTCTTTCTCGTCTATCAATTCGTCGACAAACGCGTCAATCGTGCCGTCAAAGGCGAGGAGGAGGTACGGGAGGCGGTCGGCAGTCTTCACATCGGGATCACGCTAGGAGTGACCACGCTGATTGCGATCGCGATCGCCGGAATGTTTTTGGGCGAGGCGACCGCGACGGTCGTCGACGAACTGAAAGTGCGCCCGGCCATCGCCGGCTGGATCCTCGGCGTCGTCACCAGCATCCCGGAAATGGTCAGCTTCTTCGCCGTCTACGCGGCCTCCAAACGAGACGGACAGCTCGGTGAGCTCAACGACACCCAAGAAGCCCTCGACAACCTGACCGGTTCCAACATGGCCAACGTGGGATTTGTCTACCCCGTCGGCCTGTTCGCCTACTTGATGGCGTTGTTTTTCTGGGCCGGCTAGTGCTTTGTGTCGAGCGGAAAAGGGGTCAGGTACCAAACCAAATGGCCCAAAGGGTGCTTCGCATTTTTGGTACCTGACCCCTTTTCCGCGGCATCTTCAATCTAACAGTGGCCAGAGCACTAGCCCCCCTGCATCCCCGGCAACCAACCTGATTGCCGAAAGACCAAATGCACCCAAGTTTTCTCGCCGCAGCCATTTCTACCGGCGGTCGGTACGTCAGTTGCTCTCTGCCCTGATCCGAAATTGCACTCAACGAAGTTGCACGGATCGAACCGCCCAAGGGTGAATCGACACCGTGGCATTCGATCCATTGAAAGGAGAACTCCATGCAAGACACGATGAAGATCAACGACGACGTCACCGTGGGCGCCCAACCGACTGAAGACGAACTCCGACGGCTCGATGAGCAGGGCTACAAATCGGTGATCAACTTTCGCACCGAGGGTGAAGACGACCAGCCGCTTTCTCCGGACGCCGAAGGAAAGCAAGTGAAAGCGCAGGGCTTGGATTACCTGCACGTTCCCGTCGCGATGGGCGCGATGGAAAACGAACTCGTCGACCGGTTCCGCCAGCAGTATGTCGCGTTGCCCAAACCCGTGTTCGCCCACTGCAAAAGCGGGAAACGCGCCGGGGCGATGGTGATGATGCACCTTGCCGCCGAGCAGGGAATGAGCGGCGAACAAACACTCCAACAGGCCGAGCAGATGGGGTTTGAGTGTGAACAAGAAGACCTGCGTCAGTTCGTCAAGAACTACGTCGACAACCATTCCAATTAATCTCCATCCCTCGCCGACGGACTCCCCATGCCCACTGCCATTCCCTGTTCCACGCCTCCCGGAACGTCACCGCCTGTCTCCGCCCCGACTCCCTCGGCACAGCCCTCGTTCGCCGAGCGTGTTTGGTGTGTGCTGAAGGCATGGATACGAAACCCGATGGAAGTCGCCACGCTGTGCCCCAGCTCACCGTTCTTGAGAGAGCACTTGGCCGATCGCGATTGCGTCCGTCAGGCGAGCCGCATCATCGAACTCGGACCGGGAGACGGTGGCACGACACAGGCCTTGTTGCAGTCGATGCGTTCGGACGCCCAACTGTTGGCGATCGAAAAAACAGATGCCTTTGCCGAATCGCTGGGCACCATCAGCGACCCGCGGTTGACCGTCGAAATCGCCGATGCCTGCGACTTGATCGACATCGTGGCTCGCCATGATTTCGGAACGGCCGACGTGGCCATATCGGGCATCCCGTTCAGCTATCTGTCGCCGATGGATGCCAAGCGGATCACCCAATCGGTCCACGAGGTGCTTCGTCCAGGCGGCGTGTTCATCGCCTATCAATTGGCGTCCGACGTAAAAGACTACGCCCGCCCACTGTTCGGCCCGCCCAAGACGGAAATCATCCCGATGAACCTGCCGCCCCTTCAATCTTTTGTCTGGACAAAGGTTGAAAACCCACACAGTGAAGCCACCGACGCATGAAGCTTGCGGGGGTCCGAGATCTGGGACGACAGCTCATCCGCCCATTCCGGCGGAAACGGCGATTCGATCCTCGGAGTCCTTGGTCAGGCCTCGAATGGACCAGCGAAAGGCGAGTATCATATCTGCACGCCCCTGAACGTCGCGCTGGCCGAGTGGCAGTGCGGCACGGGCGATGTTTGACCGTCTGCCCCCCTTTCGCCCCTTCGCATGATGAATGTTCCGTCGCGACCACGCTTGCTCTTTTCTCACCTCGCAACCCTGGTCGCTGCGACGCTGGGTGCGTTTCTCAGCGGCGATGTCCGCGCGGATCGACCCAATATCTTGTGGATCTATGTCGATGACATGAGTGACTGGGTGGGATGCTACGGCGATCCGATCGCCCAAACGCCCCACATCGACAGCTTGGCCGACGGCGGCGTGAAGTTCACCCGTGCCTACATGCCGGCCCCCGTTTGCTCCACCACCCGATCGGCCTTGATCACCGGCACGATGCAGACCACGCACGGTCTGCACCAACATCGCACCATGATCAAAAAACCGTTGCCCGACGGTGTGGTGACCGTCCCGGAACTCTTTCGCGATGCCGGTTACCTGACGTTCAACGAAGCAAAGGACGATTACAATTTCGCCCGCGATCGCGACCTCCTGTACTCGCCCGAATTCAATCGCCCCACCCGCAAACAAGTCAACAGCCACATGGTGGGTCGTGACGTCTCCTGGTTAAAACAACTGCAAGGCAAACCGTTCTTCGGTCAAATCCAACTCAAGGGAGGAAAGATCGAAGGCGAAACGGGATCCAAGTATCCCGCGCCCAGTCGCGTCTCGGAAGATCAAGTGACGGTGCCGCCGCAGTATCCCGATCACCCCGTGTTCCGTAACGCGATCGCTCGGCACTATGAACAAATTGCCGAAACCGACGCGCAAGTCGGTGCCATCCTGTCGGCGCTCAAAGAGTATGGACTGTGGGAAAACACCGCCGTGTTCTTCTTCACCGACCACGGCAGCCCGCTACCCCGAGCGAAACAGTTCTTGTACGAGGACGGCACCAAGGTTCCACTGGTGGTTCAGTGGCCCGGCGGCACCGATCAGATCACCAAGCATGACCAAACACGGTCGGACCTGGTCAGCGGAATCGACATCACCACCACGTCACTCGGACTGGCGGGAATCGACATCCCAAAATTCATGGAGGGACGCGATCTGTTCGCCGACGACTTTCAACCACGCCAATACGTGATTTCAGCCCGCGACCGGATGGGTAATGCGATCGATCGCATTCGCACCGTGCGTTCGGACAACTTTCGATACATCCGAAACTACAAAACCGATCGTGCCCTCTACCAACCGCAGTACCGCGAAAACTATCCGACGTTTGTCACACTGCGCGAGTTGCTCGCCGCCGGAAAACTCAGTCCGTTGCAGGCGTCCTACTACGACGCGGAAAATCGCCCCGAAGAAGAGCTCTACGAGCTGACAACGGATCCCCACCAGACCGTCAATCTGGCGAAACACCCCGACTACGATTTCGTGTTGAAAGAACATCGCCGCCAACTGCAGCAGTGGGAAGAGGCGACCGATGACAAGGGACGTTATCCGGAGAGCCGAGCCTCGCTGCGGTTGGTGTATCAGTCGTCCAAAGGCAGATGTGTTACGCCGGAGTATGACTTTCTGAGAAAAGAGTCGACGAAGTAAAAGTCTTGGCGCCTTCCGCTACGATCAAATCGGTCACTTGAACAATCGACCTCCCCTCGCTTCGCTCGACCCCATAGGCATCAAGTTAAGGAATATTCGAGCAAGTTGGGATCGCGGAGCAATTCCGCAGTTCCCGGCTTTTTCCGCCTTTTTGTTCGCTTGCAGATCGGTAGGACTCGGTTTCGGATTTTTGCGAGATATTCGCAAAGTCTTGAATGCGATACGAGGCAACTGGCCAATTCATCCATCCAATTTGCAAGCCGCTTAGCTATCTTTGCGAAGCTTAGCGATGAATTCTCGAACCAGCCCGCCAGTATGACCAACCACTGCTGGAGAAGTGCACCACAGAGGCGGACCCAAAACCGGGCCATCGAAATGGTGTCCGTGCGCCCATCCATCAGATCGATCTGGCAGTACGTTTTCCATCGCTTGAAGAGCAATTCAATTTGCCAGCGGCTGCGGTACAAAACGATCGCCTCTTGGACGCTCAATTGCTCTACTGCAAGATTGGTGGCTAAAAAGTTCCAGTCGCAAGCCGCCAAGCGGTCCTGACTCGGTGTACGGCCCTTCTTTTTCGCCCGTTTGCGAACTTCCCTGCGACGTTTCGCGGCGATTGCCTTGGGGATTCGCCATGCGATCAATCGGCAGTCCAGCGGAGTGCCTTGGCCGACTGTGACGTCGCAGTCGATCAGTGAGTCATTTTGTCGGCTCAGCCAAGCAACTAGCCCTTCGGAGTGATCGTCCACCTTGATTTTCACGTTGTAAAGCAATCGCGTCAGGAAAAAGGCTCCCCACGCTGCATAACACGAAAGGACGGCGGATGAGAAATAGCCGAGGTCAGCGATTCGAAGTGAGCCTTTCTGGAGTGGCACGACTTGACGGTTTGTTGCCTGATCGGGCGACTTCCCTGGTTCGAGTTGAATGCACTGCAACTCCCCATTGGCCAGGTCAAGTTCGGTTTGAAGCTTCACTGCAGCGGTATTGTGCTCCCCTACACCGCCACAACCTGCAAATTCTGCTGCCAAACTCGGCGGCAAGCTGATCACCGAACTGTCGATCAGCTTGACCGACGTAAATCGTTCCAAAAGCGGGGCGAGCTTCGACTCGGAGTGCATGACCTGCATACTCATCTTGGCAAACAGCGAACGAAAGAAGGCGACCAATTGATCGCTATATCGTTGCTCAACGGCCTGGGGAGAAATCGTCAGCCCCACAGAAGCAGCCATGCTGGCAATGTCCTCCTCGTTGGCGGTCGGTTTGGCTAGCATGGCCAAAATGAACGACTTCGCGAGCGTTGAGGCATCAAACTTTCGTCGTCGTTTGATGACCTTGGATTCGGCGGCAGATTGCTCGGCAAGTTCTCCGAAACTGGTCTGTAACAAAGTGGCCAATCGATCTATGGTCTTCACGGCGGAAACTCCTTCTTCCGAGGTTGTGGTGATAACTACCTCATGAAGGTTTTTCCGCTTTTTTTCTACCTCAATTCCTTAACTTGGTGCGTATGGGGTCGAGCGCAGCGAGACATCTGAGCTCTGAGCAAGTGGCTTGTTTTCGGATTTCAGGAATTTTCGAGGTAGGGGACGATACCGGGTAATCGGCGTTTGAGAGTTTCAATGTATCGACCACAGTCGAACGGGATGCGGGTCTGCCAGACGCGGTAGAGAATCCGGATCCAACTACGTGCGAGCTTGCGTAGCACCGCGTGGTGTTTCATTCCTTGGGCTCGTAACATTTGGTAGCGAGCTTTGGTCCACGGACACCATGTCCGGGCTGCGGCTGCAAACTCATGAAAGGTTTGGCGAAGGTATTTCGGGCAGGCATAGCGCCGTTGAACATGACGCTGCTTTCCGCTTTGACGCGTGATGGGTGCGATTCCGCTAAAGGAAGCCAGTTCATCGGCATCGGACCAGCGATCACGCTGCGAACCGAACGCACACAGAAGTCGAGGCGCAAGTGCTGGGCCGGCTCCTCGGAGCGAGGAGAACAGGTGGGCATCGCCGTGAGCCTTGAACGACTCGCTAATCTGTTGGTCGAACTGCTCAATCGTTTTGATGGATCCTTCGATTTGCTGAGCCAAATGCTTAACCGTCATGGACATGGGAGTGATCAGGGCAGAGTCATCGCAGAGCAACGGCGAGCTACGAATGGCATCGAGGGCTTCTTTTTGCCGCTCCTCATTTCGGACTCCGTGTTCTCGCAGAACCCGAACAATCAACCGACGATCAGCACGACGGAGTTGCCTGGGATCAGGCCACCGCTTGAGTACAGCCAGTAGCAAATCCAGCTGGTGGGATTTGCCGAACAGCTCCAAAACTACAGGAAAATACTGTTTAAGTACGCTGATAAGCTGCTGACGCAGTTTTGTTTGGCTGCCTACGATGAAGCGTCTTTGCTCGCAAAGCCGGTTCAGCAATCGCGTCTGCTCATCATCAGGCAGCCATGCCTTAAGGGTCTCGATTCGTTCGCGAAGAAGCCTGGCCAGATACATCGCGTCGGTAGGATCACTTTTGCCATCGCCACCCGGATAGCTTTCTCGATAGCGAGAGAGTTGTTTAGGGTTAATCGGGTAGAGAACGATGTTCTGACGGAACATCAAGGCATGGATCAGGGGGCCCTTGGACTGTTCGAGCATGATCGCGATTTTCCCGCCCTTGGCTTTCTCAGTCATCTTGGCGATCCATTGGTTGATCGCTTCGGGGGTGTGGGGCAGTTCCATCGCCGATTCTCTGCCTTGAGAATCAATGATGTGGCAGTCATGTTTCTGATCAGCCCAATCGATTCCAACAAAAAGCGCGATGGATTGGTTGAGTGTGGGTGAATTGTCGTTCATGCTGTAGTCTCACCGAGTTGAAAGGCTTGTGTGATTGGTAGTCCAGCCTCACCCACTTCGGAAACCTTATAGAGAGCCCGCTAAGCTACATCTGAGTGATCCGTTTTGGGATGAAGCGAGCGGTGTGCTCGGAAGTCTCGCTAAGCCGTCATGCGGCTGGGGAGGGGATCCGTAGCACTCCGCTGGCTACCGCTTCAAATAATAATCAGCGCGGCGTTGAGAATCCGCCATGCCAAAGCTGCGCTGCGGAAAGGGCTGCGCGATGGCAAGGACGCTCAACGCCGAACACTGAGGAGATGCTATAAGGGGAGGGTTTCCGCGGCCGGGCGCCCACTGATGCTGACAGCGCCAGAACACCCTCCCTGAAGGCATTGGTATCTACACATCTTTTGCATCTCAGATCTGTTCGGAGTGGATGGCTTCGGCCAACGGCCGTTTACATCCCTAACCTTGGGCATCGCCCAAGGTCCGCATACGAGAACGAGAGGGATTGGCCAACGGCCATGCACAAATGCCTCGTCAAACGCTAATGTTGTGCATGGCCGTTGGCCAAATTGAACCTCATTGCGATGGTGTTCCTGGGGCGGCGCAACCCTCGCAAATGCTCGGTTTGCTTGCCCCAGGCTATTGATATGCATGCCCTTTGGGCAAAAAGCGACTTGTGTAGATACCAATGCCCAAAGGAAGGGTGGCTTCAGCGCCGCTGACGGACAGATCGCTTCCCCTAGTGCGCAAGCCTACAGGGCTCGGCATCTGTTGATAGAATCTCCCTGGAACGACCTTGATGAACGATCTCGATTTCGCCCCCAACCCCTCCTCCCCACCGATCCCACCATGAGCCAACCCAAAGTCTTGATCATCATCGGCGACGCGACCGAAACGCTCGATACGATGTATCCGTACTACCGACTGATCGAAGCCGGTTTCCAGCCGGTCGTCGCCGCACCGGAAAAACGGCTCTATCAGATGGTGATGCATGAGATCAAACCCGGTTGGACGATCACCAAGGAATGGGAAGGCTACACGTTGCAAGCCGATGTCGCGTTCTCGGAAATCGACCCCGATGATTACCTGGGGATCCTGTTCAGCGGCGGACGGGCACCGGAGTACATTCGTTACGACGAAGACCTGGTGCGGGTGACCAAGCACTTCTTTGAGCACAACAAACCGATCGCCAGTGTTTGCCACGGCGTGGAGATCCCCGCGTATGCCGATTGTGTCCGCGGTCGCCGCATGGCGACGGTGGGCAAATGCAAGTTCGATCTGGAAGTCTGTGGCGGGACGTTTGTCGATGAGCCCTGTGTGATCGACGGCAACCTGGTCAGCGGGCGAACCTTTCACGACAACGGTCACTACATCGGTCCCTGGATCGAATTGCTGGAAAAGGCACGACAGCCGGTTGACGTCTGATGTCCTGCGTCAGGCGTGTCAGCTGGATCCTGGTTCTGATCGTGAACCTCGGCGTCGTCGCCCGCGGCGACGATCGTCCCAACGTCGTGATGATCATTTCCGATGACCAGGCGTTTTCCGATTTCGGCTTCATGGGGAACGCCGTCGTCCAAACGCCGCACTTGGATGCGTTGGCGGCGCGATCGTCACGGTTCATCAACGGCTACGTTCCCTCAAGTGTCTGTCGTCCTTCGTTGGTCACGTTGCTGACCGGTTTGTACCCGCACGAACATGGGATTCATTTCAACCATCCGCCGCCGGGATTTCCGAAGCTGACCAAAACGCTCGACCGCGATCGGTACGAAGCGGCCAGGGACGCTGCGGCGGTGATGGTCCGAAACGTCGACACGCTGCCCAGGCTGCTTGCCGCGACTGGTTACCGATGTTTGCAGACCGGAAAGTACTGGGAAGGTCACTGGAAGAACGCCGGCTTTACCGAGGGGATGACGACTTCCAAACCCGTTGCGGGAGCGCGGCATGGCAACAAACAGCTGGCTAACGGGCAATGGGTGGCACACGGCAACGGCGATGCCGGCTTGGCGATCGGTCGCGAAACGATGCAGCCCATCGATACGTTTCTTGACGACGTCGGCTCCGACCCGTTCTTTCTTTGGTACGCCCCGTTCTTGCCGCATCTGCCGCACGACAGTCCGAAACGGTTCTTCGATCGTTACGACGCATCAATCCCCGATCATGAACGTGCCTACTACGCCGCGTGCAGCCAGTTCGATCAAACGGTGGGTGAGCTGATGGAGAAGGTCCAGACGCAATCGTCAGCTCGAAAGACGTTGTACGTGTTTGTCGTCGACAACGGTTTTCGACCGGATCCGAAACAGCCGATGCGGGACGGGTTGGGTTACAACTACACGCATCGCAGCAAGCGGTCGCCCTTTGAAGACGGATTGCGCACTCCGATTCTGCTGCACCTGTCCGAACAGACTCGACCGGCAACCCATGACTTGCTGTGCAGCAGCGTCGACATCGCGCCGACGATCTTGCAGGCCTGTTCGGTTGAGATCCCCGAAGCGATGAGCGGCCGTAGCCTTTGGCCGTTGGCGACCGGCCAGAAGGCTTCGATGAAGTCGCAGCCGGTGTTTGGCGAAATTTATCCCGGCGATGCCAGCGTTTTGGGCAATCCGTCGGCAGACATCGCGTACCGTTGGATCCGTGACGGAGACTTCAAACTGATCCTTCCGCATACACGCAAGGGCAAGGCTTGGGGCAATTACGGCGACTCGCTCCAGCTGTACCATCTTGCCGACGATCCGAACGAACAGAACAATTTGGCAGCCGATCCGACATTTCAAACAACGCTCGACGACCTGCGAACAAAACTGGACGCATGGTGGCGTCCGGAAAGGAGCACCACGCCGGGCACTCAGACTGGGAACCAGTGACTTTGGATATTCTTCCCGAATCAATCGCCCGCGATGGCGAGACCGCGATCGTGATCACCTGGAGCGACGGCAGAGTGTCGCGATTGACCGCCGGTCAGCTCCGGAAAGCTTGTCCGTGCGCGACGTGCCGGGAGAAAAAGCGCGCCGATCAGTCAGCCGACGAAGGGTCGCTGAAGTCACTCACGCTACCGGTCTTGAAGGCCGAAGAAGCTCGTCCGTTGACGATCACGTCGATGCGTCCGGTCGGTTCCTACGCCTACAACATCGCCTTCAGCGACGGTCATTCCTCAGGCCTGTTTCCCTTGACGATGCTTCGCGAACTCGGGGCGTGAAACGGCTAAGGGAACGGCTACCAATCAGTTGCCGTTTTAGCGGAACCGCGCGAGTGGGTTGGTAAAGAAATGGGTTGGCTAAGAAACAGGAAGATTTTGGAGGTAAGAAAATGATGGAACGCACCGTCCATCCGATGAATCCAATTTTCCTACCTCCAAAATTTCCCTCCCTTTCCAACCAGCCTCCCTGCCCTGTTAAGTCGCTGGGACTCGAGAGAGGGAAGACAGAATAATGGGAGTCATTGCGTTGCCACCCCGTTCGCGACCGCGTCGTCCGGTCACCTGGTTGATTGTACTGGGCGCAGCGATTGGGATCGCCAGCTCGATTTACTTCAACCTACGACTGTTTGATCTGCGTCGACAGCGGGCGCAATTGGCCGAGGAAGTCGGGTTATTGGAAGTGACCGATCCCAAGCGTGTGCACATCAGCCATGTCCCGGTCGGACCGGACGCGATTCCTCCCGGCGTGGAGGCCGCATACGTGTGGAAGTACCGGATTTATTTGCCGGCCGGATATGGACCGAGTTTTGTGACCGGTCGACGCGCCGTCTCGGCGGACTCACCGCATAGCGCTGGCGGACGCGACAGCAGCTGGGGTGGAAAGGAACAAGATCCTGTCGAAACGGTGTTGACGATCGCACTCATCAAGCAGGAATCGCGCTGGACCTTCAGTCAAATGCGTGGCGGGTCTTCCACTTCATCGACCTTGTCGGAAGATCTGCCGCTCGATTCTCTCGATCAATTCGTCGTCGAGCCCGCCGTGACGGCCCAGACGCCGTCCAAGTCATTCTCGGTGGACGAACCGATTTGTTTGCTTCGGTTGCGAAGCCGGCAGCCGGTGGAGCCACAAGAGGGCGAGACGACGCTTTACCCGGGGATCGTCACCTACATGGTGGAATCCGATCTGCGCGACGCGTTTGAGCAATGGGCGCAAGGCAAGACCGACCGAATGCCGGAGGTTGAGTGATGACCAATGATCCGCCTTCCGCGACGAATTCCAACGCACCGTTGCCGCGACGACGAAGGTTTCGGTTCAGTCTGCTGGATTTGATGTTGCTCACCCTGATGGTCGCCGCTTGGCTGCCGACCTACTTTGCCGTGCGTGAGATACCGGTGTTGCAGAACAGCGTCGATCAAATGCGCGCGTTGACGACTAATCTGTCCATCATTGATGATCAAAAGTTGTGCCTCCGAAGCCTGCCCGGCATTTGGCACAACATTCACGGTTGGAAGTACTCACTGCCCTCGGATGCGGCAATGGAACTGCGTCTGGCAACCGATGGCATCCACTCGATGGGCGACCCCGAAGTGTTCCAGTCGTATGAGTTACCGACAGGCATCCACACCATCCATTTGAAATACACCCAAAACGCCGATCAGGAATATGTTACGCAGGTGTTCGTCGACGACTCTGAAGCGATCGTCAAAACGCATCCACCGGGCTGGATCAATACGTCCGGCAGCAGTAGCAACGGCAAAGGTGCTCCGACGGCGGAGGCATTTGACCTGGACAAGCCCCTCGTGCTACGACAGATGCGTTACTCGGAAATGCATCCCGCTGGCAAATTCAAGTTGCATTCTCTGCCGCCGGAATATGATGCCAAAGGCAACATGCTGTCCATCGTGCCGAAAGGGTATCAATCCGGACCGCCCAAGCGGTTCGTTGCACCAACGGACGCGCGGAACGTGTCGTCTTGGGGTCATCGCCAGGGAATGCGGTTGTTGGACAATACGACCGGCTGGAACGGCTTGTTGGAATACCAACCGTCTTACCGAGCCATCTTGGACGACCGAAATGTCCGCTGGCTGCAAGTCTTGAACGCGATTTCCGTCCGTCCGGTGCGCGATGATTCTTCACCGGTTGAACAACCTGAAGTCGCCTTTGATAGCGCGGCAGCAACAGCAGGCAGACCGAAGCTGATGGTGACGGACTCACTGCAGAACCCTAACCAGGCGGCCAAAACGCTATCGAGTCAAACGCAAGGCCGGATCTCCGAAGACGGCAATACGATGCGTCTGTTCGTTCATTATCCGGCATTTCCATCAGGCGCTAGGTTGGTCGTGGAAGTGATTTTTGATACACGCTTTCCAAACCGAGTCGGCTTGCGTCCGCATCTGGCCGAAGGAAGTCTTCCACTGCAGGCGGCTCAGTTTGTGACGACGTTTGATGCACGTTTTCAATGGCGAAACGTGGAATTGTTGGCAGACACCGACGATGATGGTCCGAATGCCAGACGACGCGAAACGCTTCAACCGGCCCCGTTGCAATCGCTCTATCCCGAGGACGCACCGACGACAGACTGGCAAACGATTCCCGATGCACGACTGCCCCTCGCTGAGTACTCGCCCGACGGCCAGGCGCTCCGCCGCTTGGCACTGACATCTGATGTCGCCAACTTTTGGACGTTTGCCTACCCGGCGGCTGTGCCCGACACGTGGCGTTACCAGGGTCTGCCGATTCGTCAGGTCTGGCTGGTTCCGCATCCGGAGCCGGCGGAGCAGACCGATTCGTCGCCCCGCCCAGTGACCACAGAAATTCGCAGCGGGACAGTGTATCCCGGAACGGAAATCGACATCCCCGGCGGCCCGGTGGTCACGAATGTGCGCGTGACGGTTCCGCTGCCAGCGGACAAACCGATTTGGATGGAGATCCCGGCGCCGTAGCAATCGACAAGTCGTTGCGAGCGACTCGACTGGGTACAAGGCGTTGGTGTCTAGGCTTTAGCCGATCCTCGGTCACCCACGTGCGCTTGGCTCGGAAAGGTTGGCACGGCGAGACAGGATCTGTTCTAATTTGATGCTTCGATCGAGATCGAGATCAAAGGCCTTCGCCCCAGACAAAAACGGTTTGAGCTGCCATGTCAAACGGATCAGCCACGACAAGTCCCGAGTCGGTGTCGCAGGAAGCACAGGCTGGACGCGCGGTGAATCTGGCAAAGTATCTGGTCGCCTTCATTCTGTTGATCAACGTTTGTTTTGCCACTTACATGGTGGGGCAATTCTTCGTTCCGAAGACCTACGGCAACGGACTGCACGCGCTCTACACGACCATCGTATTCGCAACAACGCTGTTGCTCGGTCTTTCGGCGCACCGCCTTTGGAACGGAGACACCAAGCAAGGCACGTCATGGTTCTTTGCTGCGATCGCAATTTCATTGATCGGGAACCTGGTCTCGGCGCTGTTTGCGTAACCGAAACGCACGGCGTCAAAGCATTGATTTCCGGTGTCGCATGAGGCTTGAGCTGCAGCCCGCAAGCCCTCCTGTTCGTCATCGTTACCCAAACACCGAAGGGTTCGCGTCCAATGCCACTTACTTTGGCGCCAAACGGGGTACTTTTGTTAGCGGCAGGGCGCGAGCCCTCCGGTCTTTCAGGGTCAAACCGGACGGCTCGCGCCGTTCCGCTAACTCATTCAGTGTCAAAGCAAGCCTTTGGGCCCTGCCCTCTCACTCCGTTTCCGCTCGTTGCGAATCCGTTTCCGGCTCCGGTTCGGTGACCTCGGACACGGGCAGGTCGTTTTCGAACGCTTCGGCTTTGGGGATCGCCTCGTTGACGATTTCCAGCAGTCGGGCGCGGCGCTGCTGTTCTTCGCCGCTTGCCGGAATGTCGACGAGTTTTTCGAAGTGTGCTTGCATTTCGACGAGCGCCTTGCTGTCGGTGATGTAGAGCGTCGATCGGAGGTAGTTTTCGTCGCCGACACCTTGCGTCCATCCGAATTGCCACATCAACAGTTCGTCGGCTTGGACCAATAGCCGATCACTGATCCAACGATCGGGGTGATTGCGCCCGATCGCCGAGAGTAGGTCAGAGATCGGCGGACGCGGCTTGCGACGGGTGGGAAAATGCGGAGGCGGATCCCAGACCTCGGGAAAGCGATGTTTGCCCTGTTGTTGCATGAACGTGATCGCTTCATCAATCCGTCCTTCGTTCAACATCCGATCGACTCGGGCGGCACGATAGCGAGCCGGCTGGAAGGACGCGGCGGCGACGGTCAGGCCGAGAAACGCCAACAGCGGGATCGCCCAGGTCGAGCGTTGTAGAACGCTTGATCGGAAACGATGGATCGCGATCGAGTCGGATTGCTTTCGGATCGCGACCGCCAAGCCGATGCCCAGCAGAAGCGTGGGAATGAAACCGTAGAACGCTATGCCAAACACGTTGGAGCGGTAATCCAACAAGATCTGCTGGGTCTCGGTCAGTCGCAACCCGCCCATGATCGAGACCATGGACATGATCTGTTGAAAGAGCGCGACCACGGCGATGGCCATGCAGGGAGCCAGCACCCATGACAACGCGGCGAGCCATGAGACCCGGTATCGGACCGAGACGAATCGAGCGAACAACAGCACACGCCAGATGGAAACAACCGACAGCATCGTCAGATTAAAACGCAACGCGGAAATCTCATCGGTCATCGTTTCGATCGGAATCGCGTACAACCACGCCAGCGGTGCCGTCATCCAATAGCCCGACAAGAAGACACGGTAGTCGCCCGCGACGGTGCTGGGGTTGCGGATTGTCGTGGACGCGTGAAAGCACCGCACGACCGCAAACACGATGGCTGAAACAAAGATCGACGCGGCGAGCGGGGCCAACAGATCCTGCGGCTGATGGACGAAGCTGACCGCGTCATACTCCCGGGCCAGCGCCGCGGTGCCGACCAACGCGGCACCCAGAGCGAGTGACGTTTTGGAAGCGATCACGCGTTCGATGGAACGCCGCCGCCCGACCAGGAACCCGGCCACATCGATCGCACGCATCGGTCCGACATCGGTCGGTTCACTTTCATCCACATCATTGGCCATGTGATACGCTTCCGATTTGCTTCCGGTGAGACGCCGCGGCAGCAAGCGAATCCCCCGTTGGTCGAGAATGACGACTGAATTTAACAGAAGCAAAACCGGAAGGTGCCGATCGATAACCGCGATTAGTGGTGCGATCTATCACGTAAAGGGCCGTCAGCGGTGAATGTCGCCAATTCACGATTTACGCTCTGCCGTTTTCCGGGGGCTTGGGATAGTCTCCTGGGAACGAAATAGCACGAATGTTTGCCGCCTAGAAGTGATCATGGGATCCGAGAACGAATTGAATCTGTCGATAGAAGACCATCAGGTAACGGTCGAAAATGAGCCTGAATTGATTGAAGAAGCCCCGATTGTTGCTGCCGATGCCGCCGAGGATGACACACCAGCCGAAGCGCCGGTCCAACCCTCTGCCGAATCGACTCACCAGCCAAGTGAAGAGCCCGCAACCGACGCCGTTGCTGAATCCAAGGCTGAAGCCGACGTTGAAACCGACCAGCCGAGCGAGCAATCCGCCGTCGATGCGGTCCCGCCGGTGGTGAAGGAAGCGGTCGAGCAATCCGTCGCTGACAACGAAACCGACGAGCAAGCGGATCTTCGCGAAGAAGAAGACGAAGAGGCGCCGACCGGATTCGCCGCGTTGGAACTGCGTCGCCAGGTGTTCGAGGCGGTCGTCGAGTCGGGTTATTCCGAGCCGACGTCGGTGCAGCAACAGGTGATACCCTACATGCTGGCCGGCCGAGACGTGCTGGCCCAGTCGCAGACCGGATCGGGAAAAACGGCGGCGTTTGCGCTGCCGATTCTTTCCACGATCAATTCCAAACAGCGGACGGTCCAGACGTTGGTGTTGGCGCCGACGCGTGAATTGGCGATTCAAGTCGCCGAATCGTTTGAGAAATACGCCGAGAACTTGAAGGGATTCAGCGTTCTGGCGATCTACGGCGGCCAGGACTACGAGCACCAATTTCGCGCACTGCGTCGTGGCGTGGATGTCGTCGTCGGGACGCCCGGACGTGTGATCGACCACATCAAGCGCGGGACGCTGGATCTGAGCGAGCTGCGGTGCCTGGTGTTGGACGAGGCCGATGAGATGTTGAACATGGGTTTCTTGGAGGATGTCGAGTTCGTGCTCGACCAAACGCCCGAGAAACGTCAGGTCACGTTGTTTTCAGCGACGATGCCCGGTCCGATCCGATCGATCGCGGACAAATACCTGGTCGATCCCGCATTGGTGACGATCGAAAAGAAACAGGTCACCGCCGAATCGATTCGGCAACGTGCGGTGATTGTCCCCCCCAAAGAAAAAGTCAACGCGTTGACGCGGTTCTTGGAAGCCGAAGCGACCGACGGGGTGATCGTGTTCACCAAGACCAAGGACACCACCGTGCGGTTGGCCGAACAGCTGATCCGCAACGGTTTCGCCGCCACCGCACTCAACGGTGACATGCCGCAATCGGTGCGTGAACGAACGATCGAACAATTGAAAGACGGGCGGTTGAATGTGTTGGTCGCGACTGATGTTGCAGCCCGCGGACTGGATGTCACACGCGTCAGCCACGTCTTTAATTTCGATCTGCCCCACGATGCGGAATCCTACATTCACCGCATCGGACGCACCGGGCGAGCCGGCCGCAGTGGCGAGGCGATCATCTTTTTGACCCCCGCCCAACGACGTAAACTGAAGCTGATCGAGCGGGCCACCAAAAAGTCGATCGAACTGGTCGATATCCCGTCGGCCGATGCGATCAACGCGACGCGGATCGAACGCTTCAAAGCCTCGATCACGCAGGTGATTGCCGACAAGGACCTGACGTTGTTCAAGGACCTGATCGGACAATACGCCGAGGAGTCTGGCAAGTCGATCGAAGCGATTGCCGCGGCGCTGGCGGAGATCGCACAACACGGTCGGCCGTTCCTGTTGAAGGACCGTCCCAAGCGTGCCCGGGATGAATACCAGGACCGCGGCGACAGTCGACGTGGCGGTGACGAGCGAGCCGGGGGCGGAGAATTCGGCAAACGCGGTCGCGTTCTCGGTCCGCCCGAACCAGGCATGATGCGTTACCGAATCGAAGTCGGACGAAACGACGGTGTGGCACCGAGAAACATCGTCGGTGCGGTCGCCAATGAGGCCGGCATCGAAAGCCGGATGATCGGACCGATCAAAATCTATCCGCACTTCAGCACCATCGATCTGCCTGAAGGGATGCCCAAAGACGTCTTCCAAACGCTGCAACGGGCCTGGGTATCGGGCAAGCAGCTGCGGATTCGCCCCGACCGGGGACCGGCACAAGGCGACTCCCCGAGCCGCTCGGGCGGTTTTCGAAAAGGCGGCAAGCCGGGCGGCAAGAGTCGCAGCAAGCCGGACGGATTTTTCGCCGGAAAATCCGGCTCCTTCGGCGGAAAGTCCGCCGCGGGCAAGAAGAAAAAGAAAAAGAAGCACCGCAAGGACTAGTGCTGCCGGAGCGTCCGTTTTCGGTTGCTAGCTAGCCGAAAATGGGCATTTTGAATAGGCCACGACCCGAAAACCTCGACCAGCGGGGTGACTCTGCGGCCCGCGAGCGGAATTTACGGCAGTTTTTCGCCTTTAATACCCCATCAGGGGGTGCAGATTCGTCGGCGACGTGGATAGATTGGCGGACGTGGATTTCGACGTGAGCCCAGAGGTATCCGTCGGCCTCGCACCCGTGATCCAAATCCAACTGATCTTTGAAAAGAAAGCTTCGAGATGTGCTTATTGGCCGTTCAGTATCAATTGGTCCCAGAGAGTCCTATCCTGGTCGCAGCGAATCGCGAAGAGTACTTTGACCGGCCGAGTTTGACGCCGTCAATACAGTCGGGAAAGCCTCGCGTTTTATGCGGCGTGGATCAGAAAGCCGGTGGGACCTGGCTCGGTGTCAATCAAAATGGGTTATTCGTCGGAGTTTGCAACCGGGCGACGGCGATGCCGCTGTTCGGGCAACGCTCGCGCGGATCACTTGCGATGGACCTGCTTCGATGCACGAGCTCAGCTCGGGCACTCGACAAAGCGCTCGCCGAACTCGGTGAGACGCAATACGAAGGTTGTAACCTGATCATCGCCGATGCAAAAGCTGGCTACGCGATTCATTCCGACCAGCATCAGCAGGTCGTCGAAATGGAACCCGGGCTGAACATCATCGGTGCGCACAACCTGAACGACCCGGATGACGAGCGGGTTCGGATGGCGCGACGCCTCCTGACGCTGCAGACCTTGGATTCGCCAGTCAAGTTCTTGGCCGTGGCCAGTCGCGTGTTCGCCCGCGCACCGGTCGGACCGGGTCGACCGAGCATGGTGATTCGCAACCAGGATTACGGGACCGTCAGCAGTTCGTTGATCGCACTCGGTGTCAAACCACGTGATGCGATCTATCAGTTCAGCAACGGTGCTCCGGATCAAACCAAGTACGAAGATTGCTCGCCGATGCTGCGTGACATCCTCAGCCGGGGACTTCGCGAAGCGCGGACCAAGGCTAAGGTCGGAGCGTAAAAACTTCTCTTTCAGCCGTTCGCGTAGATCCCTAGACTGCCCTGACGTCCCATGCAGACACCGCAATGGATGCGGTTTTGAAAGCATGAGGTCCCGGAATCTCGCAAGCGGAGTGCCACGGCATGGAAGCCGTTCGACGATGGAGTGTGTTGCGGTCGCTAGTGGTCGCGGCGGTCGTGATCATCTCGAGTCAGCAGACGATCGCCCAAAACGCACGGACACAGAATTTTCTGGTCCATGCAGACACGCAAGAACTGGCCGAAGCGGTCGCACAGCATGCGGAGAAATTTCGTCACGAGTTGGCGGTCTATTGGCTCGGTGAGCCGTTGCGGCCCTGGACGACCCCCTGTCCGATCGAAGTGGTTTCCGGACCGCATTTGGCTGCCCAAGGGGCGACGACGTACAACCGGTCGCCGGTCGGCAACTTTCAAATGCAGGTGATCGGATCACGGGAACGCATTCTTGATAGTGTGCTGCCGCACGAAGTCACGCACACGGTGATGGCGACGCACTTCGGCCGTCCGTTGCCGCGCTGGGCCGACGAGGGAATCTGCACCACGGTGGAGCATTCGGCCGAACGCAACAAACACGAAATGAAGTTGCGAGAGTACTTGAGCAACCGCCGTGGCATTCCGATGAACAAGCTGTTTCGCTTGACCGAGTACCCCAGCGACATGTTGCCGATGTACGCGCAAGGCTATTCGGTTTGCCGGTTTTTGATCGAACAATCCGGGCCGCGTCAGTTCATCGCCTTTTTAGAAGGCTACATGGAGAGTTCGTCGTGGACCGACAACGTGCAGGCCCACTACGGCTACGATTCGCTGAAACAGCTGCAAGACCAGTGGCTGGCCTGGGTGGCCCAGGGCAGCGGACCGGTTGAATCCTTCGTGTCAGCCCGCGTCAAGGCCTCCGCTTCGCTCGCATCATCCCGGACCCCGCGGTCGCTCAACGGGCCCCAATCACCTACTGGCCCCCAATCGCCCGCCAGCCCGTCGCCGAACCAGCTGGCCGCCGGCGGTCGCATGGCGTTGACGGGACCGGCCGGGGCATCTCAGTCCTTGGCATCTCAGCCAGCAGCATCTGCGTCGACCAGTTGGTACCAGCGGCGACGCGAACAGACGGCGCTCGGCCAGATTGCCGATGCCGGGGCACCACAACCGGCGTCTCGGGCTGCGAATCCGGCTTCGGCTGACACGACACCCCGTCCGCTGGGCCCCCCATCGGTCCTCAACAGCGGGCGTTATTCCGTGTCCCAGCCGCAGGACGAGTTGAGCTACGGCGCCGCCATCCCGTCGGCAACCTCCGCTCGGACGAGCCGGATGTACCGCTGACGCCGGACGTTTCAGGCTCAAGATCGAATCATTCGAAGATGAAATCTTGTCACTTTGCACACCAAGGCACCGAGCAGACCCTGCCGGATGCCGATGGAAGTGTTAAATTTGCAGCTCCGGCCCAGATCGAGGGTGAGACTACCGCGAAAGCGAGTATTCTGCTATTTTCCGGGATTCAAGGACTGCATCCGCCCGTTTCCTTTTTCTCCAAACCATAGACACGATGGCAAAGCCGCACCATAAACTAAAGAAGGCCAATCACGGCCGACGTCCTGCCAGCGCCAAGGCTCGCAAAGCAAAACGCAAGAAGATCAAGACCTGAGATAGCTCGGGGCTCTGAAACTCAGAGGCGGTTGCTGTGCCAAAAAACGATTTTATTGTTGATCTCTCCCTGCTCAGCGGAAGCGAGCTGGTCGCCGATCTAGACGCGATCCGCAGCTACAATCCGCAGCGGCATGAAATGGAGCATCTGACCGGTATCCTGTACGAGGATGTCGAGACGCTCACCTGCGCCGGTTACAAAGACGTCCGACACGACGAATTTTGGGTCCGGGGACACATGCCCGGAATGCCCGTGATGCCCGGCGTGATCCAATTGGAAGCGGTAGCGCAACTGTCGAGCTTTTTCGCCCAGAAACATGATCTGCTGGGCGCGGAAATGTTGGGCTTCGGCGGAGTCGACAACGCCAGGTTCCGAGACGTCGTCGTGCCCGGGGATCGTTTGATCCTGATGATCCGATTGAGCAAAGCTCGTCGTGGTCGAATGATCGTGGCGGATTTCCAAGGCGTCGTCGGTGAAAAACTGGTCATCGACGGAGTGATCCGAGGGATCCCGCTGCCCGTCCAAGCCGTCAAAAACCACTTGGCCACGCGGTCTGCCCAAAACGTGGGTTGAATGCGACCGCTCGCGGACATGCATTGGCTCCCTCTCAACTGCAACGTGCCTTCCCACGTTCCCGATGACTGCTGATCACGGCCAAGATCCCGCTGCGACCGAACCTCCGTTTCCTCCGACGGGCCGATTAGCCGGCGTCGACTATGGAACGGTCCGAATCGGGATCGCCGTCTGTGATCCGGACCGCATTCTGGCGAGCCCGGTGGAGGTTTACCTGGTTCGGGGAGAGACCAAGGATGCCGAGTACTTTCGTCGGCTGGCCGAACAAGAGCGTCTGGCCGGGTTTGTCGTCGGACTTCCCATCCACTGTGACGGCGGGGAGAGTCAGAAAAGCAAAGAGTGCCGCGAGTTCGCCCGTTGGTTGAGCGATGAAACGGGAGTGCCGGTGCGTCTGTTCGACGAACGATTCAGCACCGCGGCGGCAAAGGAACGGCTTTCTGGAGGACGGCTCAGTCGTCAAAAGAAGAAGAAACAACTTGATGCCGTCGCCGCACTCGTCCTACTGGAGTCCTTCCTGGAAGCCTGTCGTTATCATGGCGTTCTGGTCGGACAATCGATCCATGATCAAGCCGATGGCGGCGACACGTTGGAGTAGGGGTCGCGTACCATCATTCCGAACCCGACCAGACCGGATGGGTTCGGAGGATTGAATCATCATCCCGATCAAGCCGCCTCGGCGAAAATCGTTTCGATCAAGTTTTCGAACCGACGGTCTGCTTCTTCGCGGCGTGCGGCACGCTCAGAAAGCGACCAAGTCGCCCGAATGTCGCGCACCCGACGCAGGATTTCAGCGTCCGACAGGTTGATTTCTTGGCCAGCTGTCTCATTTTGAGCGCACGATGTCGATTCCAAGACTTCTTTATTGCAAACAGCAGTCATCATGTTCAATCCCTCGCGAAAAACAGGGCCGACGCGTTGACTCGCATCAGCGGTTTGATTCCTAGGCCTGGGCAATCAGGTGAGGTTGATTGCTTTAGACCGATTTTGCCAGATCAACGCGATCTGACGAAAAAGTGGTATTGCATCAAGCGTGCCAATCAAACGTCTGGAGTCGCAATTTTGATGGGAAGTTCGCGAAAAAGTTCCAAACTGCCGCGATTATCGACTCAGAAAAACGTAGGGGCCCGTCAAACGCTGGAATCAGAGGCGCCGTTGGGGTCGCTGGCGGGGAGCGAGATTGCAAAGCTTTGAAAATTTTTCCACTGCCTCTCTGGCAGCACCATCACCGCGAATTGGTCGATTTGAGTCGTTCCGGCCAGAATTTCGACCAACTTTCGTAGCCGGGAGGCATCGCAATGACCGCGTATTTCCACATATTGGATCTCCATTGCGGCGTCATAGATCATGCCGACGACCTGATAATCCTTGCTCGCCCAGGCGAATGATCCGTCGGGTTCGAACAGGATCGACGGCAGCGATTGATGCAAGCGTTGACCCGCCGCTTCGAAACTGGTGGGGATCGGCGTCGTGTCGGGTGACGGTAACCGATCAGCGTGTGGATGCGGACCGTACAGGTAGATGTGAAATGAGTCAGTGGGCATCACAGTGGGACAGTCGGAGCGTGTGGAATGAAGATCTGGATTGATGCGGATGCGGCGCCGCGGGACGTCAAAGAGGTTGTCTTCCGCGCCGCCGATCGGCTGGAGATCGAAACGGTGTTGGTCGCCAATTCGGCCCAGCCGATCCCCAGGTCGGCCGTCACGGTGCGATCGGTGATCGTGCGTCAGGGTGCTAACGTCGCCGACCAGTACATCGTTGTCCACAGCCAACCCGGCGACTTGGCGATCACGGCCGACATCCCGTTGGCGGCTCAATTGGTCGACAAGAAAGTGGCGGTGATCGATCCGCGGGGCGACGAGTACAACGATTCCAACATCGCCGCTCGACTCTCGATGCGAGACTTTCTCGATGAGCTGCGTGGAACGGGAGCGGCAACCGGTGGCGCGGCGCCGTACAACGCCAAAGACAAGAAAGCCTTCGCGGCCTCGTTTGATCGATTGTTGACCAAGCTGATCAAACAGGCTGACCAGTTTAAATAACCTGCAAAGTCGCCTCGATTCACCATAACGCGTCCTCGCATGGGGTGATCAGGACGGATTGCCGAACATCAATGATGCTTTCTGATTGCGTTCGGCTAACTGGCGGGAATGTTTCAATGTCTCGGAAACCTTCTCATGACTAAAGGAGTTTCTACTCCATGAAACAAATAGCCATCGCCGCGATCGTGTTGCTCGGCGTCACCGGCGTCGCGACCGCGGCACCGCTGGACGTCGGACACTCAATCCTTGTCAGCGGCCCGATACCGGCCCCGGTCTTGGATCCTACTCAGCCGTCGGTCACGCTCGTTCCGCCGATCCGATCGGCAACCTTTCAGAACATAGCGAAACCGGAGCAGTCGGAACCGGCGACGCCGGAACCGATCAATAAGCCACCCCGGGTCCACCATCGGGAGGAAACCAAACCCAGTGTGATTGATAAACTCAAAGCGTTTGAACGCAAGAAAAATGCTTGGCTCAAACGCACCTTCTTGGGGAAATAAGCGAAGGAATCTCTCCAAGAACGCACGGCGGCGAAACCGAATTGTCTTGCCAGCGATACACCTGTCCGGAACCACCTCCGGGCGGGTGTTTTTTTTATCCCGTGTTCTCACCGACCTGTAATCCGTCGGGCGAATAGATTGATCGTCCGCCATCGACGGGTAAGCAGACACCATTGACGAACGTGTTTTCACACAAGAAACGCACGGCATGGGCGACGTGCCCGGCGGTTCCGATCCCACCGGTCAACGTGCTGGCGCAAAGCTTCAGACGTTGTTGATCGGGCACTTCATCGGCCAACAGCACCGGCCCGGGTTTGACACAATTGACCCGAATCGCAGCGTTGCGACTGGCAAATTCGACGGCCAGGGAGCGGGTCATCACATCGATCGCGCCCTTGCTGGGGAAATACGCGGCGTGATCGAGATAGGGCCGAACGGTCGCCCAGTCGCCGAGATTGACGATCGAACCACCGGTCGTTTGATCACTCATCACGTCCGCGGCCGCGCGGGCGCACAGGAACGCAGCGACGGTGTTGATCTCGAAGTAGCGACGCATCTCCGCCGCCGTGACTTGCTCGATCGGCGTCGGTGACCAGATCGCGGCGCTGTTGACCAGAATATCCAAGCGGCCGAACGCGGTGACCGTTTCGTCGACCAGTCGCTGCGGCACCCCATCGTCCTCCAGCGACCCTTGGGTCACGATCGTATCGCTTTGGTAGCGGCGCGTCAGCTCGTCGGCGGCCTGGCCCGCCGCGTCCACGCTGGTGTTGGCATGCAAGGCGATTCGGCAACCGTTGCGGGCCAGTTCGGTCGCGATTTCACGCCCCACACGCGGGGCGCCGCTGCCGGTGATCAAAGCGACCGGTGCGTCACAGTTGAACACGGATTTTAAGAAGCTCATCGGCGCAGTCTGTTGTTGCTAAAGGTACTTGGCCAGGGCACCGCCGCGGGTGGCGCGGGCGTCGACCTTGGCAACGGTCTCGGGGTCTTCGATCACCGGCGGTGCCTGCCAGGGTTTGTAACGCGCGTCGATGACGACACTGCCGCGGCATCCGAAGTGTTTGGCGATCGTCTCGGCTCCAATGCCCGACAGATCCGTCGCCGGATTGCTGCGCGTGAACGTGGTCCACAACCAATTGTTTAGTGATCGCGCCGCGAAGTCGCTGTCGTCGACGATCGTGATCAGCGGAAAGGCGTTGATGGGATCATCGGGTTGATAGTGCTGGCAAAATCGCTGCACGTCGGAGCGGCCGGTGGTCGATTCAAGCCCGCTCGCGTTGGCAAGGGGCCACGCGGCGTTTCTCGCGAACGCGTCGGGCTGAGCTGATGACGCTGAACTCGGACGTTCGTTTGAATGGACAATCCGGGGGCCGGTTGTGCCGTCGAAGGACTTGCACTCGATCGCCAACACGCCCGGCATCACGACGCGGGGATCCTGAAATCCGTCGGGCAACCGCAGGTCGGCGGGTAACTCATGCGGAAGACTGCGGCGGGGCGGACCCGCCGCAGCGATGACGACTTTGGATCCCTTGTTGAATCCGGTGCCGGTGTAGTCCAACGTGTCGATGGTCGTCTGGGTATGAAAATGTAAATCCCGTTTCCAATCCACACGCTGCAGGACAAATCCGATGAACGTTTCGATGTCATGAATGTCCAACACATCGGATCGGTCGTCGGCAATCATCAAATACTTGGCGAGTGAAAGCTGGCCGTTGCCCAGGATCGCATTGGCCTGGGTGAGCAACTCTTGCGGTGCGGATTCCTTCATGTAGGACATGTAGCGTTCGCTGCCGATGGCCAGCAGCAAGGGGTGCACCCCGGCGGCGTCGACCGCGTGCACCGCTTTGACTCCGGGAATCACGGTGGGAATGATCGGGTCGGTCAATTCATGGATCAACTGGCCGAACGTCGTGTCTTCTTGCGGCGGGCGACCGACGACCGTCAACGGCCAGATCGCCCCCTTGCGATGCCAAACATGATCGACCTTCATCACCGGAAAGGGGTGTTCCAAGCTGTAATATCCCAGGTGATCGCCGAACGGCCCCTCGCCTTTGGTCACGTCGGGATCGATCGATCCGACGATGGCAAAGTCGGCGTCGCGATACACCGGCGCGTGGTTTCCGCGGAGCAGCCCGATGCGTCGGCCCGCCAGGGCGCCGGCGAAGGTCAATTCGGTCAGCCCCTCGGGCAGCGGCATCACGGCGGCCAGCGTCATCGCCGGGGAACCGCCGACGGTCACGGCGACACGCAGTGGTTTTTGCAACTTGATCGCCTGCTGATGGTGAACGCCGATCCCCCGATGAATCTGATAATGCAAACCGACTTCTTGGTCGCTGTAGTCGTTTCCGGAGAGTTGGACGCGGTACATCCCCAGGTTGATCTTCATCAAGTTCCCCGGCTCGGTCGGGTCTTCGCTCAAGACCTGGGGAAGGGTCACGAAGGCACCGCCGTCGCGGGGCCAGCATTTCAGCTGCGGCAGGTCCGCGAGCGAGCATCGATGGGCCGCGACCGGGGCACGACGGACGAATTTGGGAAGCATCCGCACCGCAGTCAGGGGGACGCCGGCATAGCGAAAGGGCCGTTTGGGGACCGCCGAGGGATCGAGTTTGACTTCGATCAATCGTCGCACCGACTCCAGCGTCTCGCGGAACAGGTAGCGGGCCTGATCGAGGGAGGCAAACAGATTGGACGCCATCGGGAACGGACAGCCGGTGGGGTTGGTGAACAGAACCGCGGGACCGCCGTTGGCATACACGCGGCGTTGGATTTCCGCGATTTCCAAGTGCGGATCGACCGCATCGGTCACTTCGATCAACAATCCGCCGGCGCGAAGGTCCTCCACGACGTCTCGGGTGCTGCGGTGTTTCATGGTGGTCGATAAACTACAACGATTGCAAAGTGATTCGGACGCTGCTCGAGCGTGATTGTTCAAGCGTCTGTCAACAACGTCTCAATTGGTGTCATCATCTTATGTCGGAAAGCCCGTCCCAGTCTCAACCGAATCCCGTCGCCCCACAACTGCCATGCCCGAGTTTTGTCGCGACCGACAACCCGATCGGTGAAAAATGTGACGTCTTGATCGTCGGCCTCTGCGACGATGCACCGCTGTCAGCGACCGCGGCCGGTGTCGATCAAGCCCTGGGCGGCGTGATCAGCCGCTTGATCGATCAAGAAAAACTTTCCTCCGACGCCGGCGAATCGATGCTGATTCCGGGGGTCGGTGATGAAGGTTCGCAGCTGGTCTTGCTGATCGGATTGGGTGAAAAATCAAAACTCGATCGCGAAGCCGCGTTCACGCTGACCAGCACGGCGGTCCGATCGTTGGTTTCCAAGCCGCACGAAAAATGGGTCATTGCGTTGCCGGAGTGCTTTGACGCGGTCGATCATGATGCGATCGTCGCCGGCACCTTGTACGGCTTGGAAGGTCAATCGATCTACAGAACCAAATCGCCGATCCATGTCCCCCAGACGATCGCCATCGCATCGGCCGACGCAGCCGCGATCGATCGAGGCGTGATCTTAGGCGATTCGATCAACTTGGCGCGGCGATTGGTCAACGAACCCGCGTCGGTCATCTACCCGGCTTCGTTCGCCGAGCGGGCGGCGGCCTTGGCGACCGAAGTCGGCCTGGGGTGTGAAGTGTGGGATGAAAACCGATTGGCCGAAGAAAACTGTCGCGCGATCCTGGCCGTCGGCGCGGGCAGCGACAAACCGCCCCGCCTGGTCATCCTCCGACACGACGGCGGACCGCAGGGCGAACCGCCGATCGCGATCGTCGGAAAAGGCGTCACGTTTGACAGCGGCGGGTTGTCGATCAAGCCCAGCGACGGGATGGTCGACATGAAATGCGACATGGGCGGCGCCGCAACCGTGGTCGGGGTGATGCGGGCGTTGGCGAAATTGGGCGTCAAGAAAAACGTCATCGGATTCTGCGGACTCGCCGAAAACATGGTCAGCGGATCGAGCTACAAACTCGGGGACGTTATTGTCACACGCAGCGGAAAGACGATCGAGATCTTGAACACCGATGCCGAAGGCCGCGTCGTTCTGTCCGATACACTCGACGTGGCGATCGAACATCAACCGACGGCGATGGTCGATTTGGCGACGTTGACGGGCGCTTGCATGGTTGCCCTGGGAAACGAAGTCGCCGGTCTGATGACCAACAATCAATCGGCCTGTGATGCCGTCATGGCCGCGGCCCGCGGTGAAGGCGAACCGGTGTGGCAGCTGCCGATGTTCGAGCTGTACAACGAGAAAGTCAAAAGCAAGGTCGCAGACATCAAGAACATCGGCGAAGGCCGTTGGGGTGGCGCGATCACCGCCGCAAAGTTTTTGGAGAACTTTGTCGGCGACGTTCCGTGGGTCCACATCGACATCGCCGGACCGGCGTTTGCCGACAGTCCCAAGCCGCATCGCGATGCCGGAGCGACCGGCGTGATGGTGCGAACGCTTGTCCGCTGGATCGAGAATCAGGCGGGGTAGAGAAGTACGCTGTCGCGACTACGTGCCCCTTACGATCATCGACACCTTCAATTTGCGGGGATATCCACAAACAAAACATTGACGGGGGGGGCTAGAATGCTACCCTGGTGTTCTGGTAATCGGATCTTCCCGATTGCAAGTTTCACCTGGCGGAGAACGACGATGAAGATGCTAAGCCATCAAATTGCAATGTCTTTAGGCTTTGCGGCACTGATTGGGAGCTTCTGGATTGTCCTTGCAAAGCACCCTGAGGATTCATTAGCTCGAACTTACCACTTAGCAGCGTGTGATGGGCAAGCATTTGATGACGCGACGGGCGAATGCGAATCCCAACCACAATGTCAGCTGGCCACACCATGTGCAGCGCACAGCGAACAAAATTGTTCATCAACACCCGGATACTATAAGGTAACCGGGAATTGGTATAAGTGTGGTGACGCCGGTGGTGCAGGCGAAGGTTGCATGCAAAGTGAGCAGAGCAAGTGTCGACAGGATTATGTGTGTACTTGGATTCAGTACGCCGGTTGTCAGGCAACAAGTACGGACGCTGGATCTGCGTGTGGCAATCAGTGTTACACCGTTGTGATTCCATAGGTTGCATCAATTCCCAGGCTCCAATGGCCGGGAAGATATACCTTTCTCCTCACGCCGGAACCATCGCAATGTTTCAATCAAGCATCGGAAACCTCTTCGTCTACTTGTGTTGGATCATCGCGTTCAGTTACGGGTCCGGTGTCGCCAACGGGCAAAGTGGAAGTGACTTGTCGAAACTCAAATCTTTGGTGAGTCGAACGAATCACTCTTGGCCTGAAGGAAAACTGAAATGTACCGTCCGCTCCGCGTTTGGCAGCACTGTCGTTTCAGCGTGCTGGGCCGGTGAAACTGTCCGTTTAGATCATTCGCGTCTGACTTTCGCCGACAACGCTCCGGACGCCGGGGAAGGACACGAATTTGATTTGATTTCCATGCGAAATCGTCGCTGGGCGTTCTTTTGTGACAAAAGAAACGAAATCGCGGTGCTCAAACGTTCCAGTGATGCTGATGCGCCCAGCCAACCGCTTCGGGTGCTGCCCACCGAAATTTGGAATGAAATCACGCCGGGTCAGACGATCTTACAGTGGCTGAACGCTCAGTCAAATGATGCGGAAACCAATATTGAATGTAGGTCCATTGAGCGTGGTCGTTGGGAATTGACTCTTTCCGGCAAGGAGGAGTCAACATTCCGCGTCTTGTTTACAAAACACGGATTGCTGGAGTCAGCCCAAACGCTTTCTGCACTGCCGGAGCAAGGCAGGTTGCATATCGATGTCACTTGGGACGAGAGTTTTAATCCCCCTAGACCTTTGCGTTACGTCAAGAGGATTCAAGCGTCAGAGCGTTCCAAACGCGAGATCATGCTGCAGATGGAAATCGAGGCTTTTGAGAACAGAGTGGACGGCGTCGATTTTAGTTTTCCACCCAAGGATTTGCCGTTCGGCATCCGAGTCACGGATGAACGGGGGGCAATTCGTCGAGAGTCATTCGTCGGCGGCGAATTGGGGAAACAGCAGTTCTTAATGAAAAGAATGGCGAAGCAGATGCGTGGAACGCAGGTCAACGATCGTTAAGATCGCTCAAGGGGCGAATGGTAATGCACACACTTTGTATAGCCTTGTTGCTGTTTCAGGTGACGGGAAGGGTTCATGAACGTAACCCAGCCGCCAACGATTTGGGCGCGTGCATCTATTTTGCACTCCTGCTTGAGGACCCGAATGCACCTTCGTTGGGCGAACTCGCAGCTCGATACCCACTGTTCCACGCAAAGTCGGGCTCCCTGGAAGACGCCCTCATTGTTCTCCTCGAATGCGGTTTCCATGCAACTGTCAGTGAGAATCTTCAAGGGAAGTTGCCCGCGCCAATCGGAATCACGATCGCAATTCTGGACCAAGACCAGTTTTGCGTGATTCATCGGACGTCACCTTCTGACGGATACGTGTTTATCCCCGGCAATACGCCCATTAACTTTTTGGCATTTGACGCATCTAGAATCCAAGGGCCCGCGATAACTCAATCAGCGACGTCGACCGAGGGACGCGCGATGACATTCTGGGGTACTTGTTTCATCTGTTTCATTCTTGTGGCAGCAATCGCGTTCAGAGTACTACGACACAATGTTCAAAGTTAACTCAGAATTGATTTCTTTTTGCGTTCTCGGGTTGGCAATCTTTGCAGGATGCTTCAATGGCCCCATACCAAACGCAGGGCACGGTTCGGGAAGTTCAAAGCCGGTCGTCGATGTTCCCACAATTGAATTGCCGACAAACACTCCGGTTTTTGAATCCTCTGACGAACGAGCGGAACTGGAACTTCCGATTAAAGATATGGGGTCCATCGATGTTGCAGCACTTTCGGTGATGACATCATGCAATTGCGTTGACGCGAAAATCATCGAGTCGCAGGCAACCGACAGCCCGGCTGCCGTTAATTTGCGTTTAGATAGACTTAATGTTGGAATTCATCATGCATCAATTGTATTGTCAAATGTGAATGGTCGCAGATATGACTCTGTCGTACTCAGATACGAGGTGGCAAATGAAGCAAAACTTGCTTTCAGCAAGAGAGATTTTGGTATTGTGACGGAAGGTGCAAATCTGATCTTTGAATGCAAGATTATTCGGGCAGCAAACGACCAGCGAGATCTTTATGTTGTTGCGGGTGATATCGTTCCATCAAATCCAGAAATCGCGTCACCGCAGCCGACTAGGGCGGCATACCTAGGTGACGATACGTTTGCAGTAATTACTGACGTTAGTGGAACGCCAGGCTTGTCTTATCGCAACGTATGGGTTGAAGATCAATTCGGAAGACAATTGACGAAAATGACGGGGATTACCTGGGAGATCGAATCAAGAGTGTCTGTCACACCCAGTGCACTGATGTTAAGTGAGGAAAACCGAGAGTTTGTTGCGATTCTTGAGGTGCAGGATGTTGTAGATGAGATCCATGTTGCTAAAGAATGTGGTTTGTATTTGGACACATGGTCTCTCGATCAGATTTCTCCGGAGATCTATCGCCTTAGCGGGTGTGTAACGGCGTCAGGCAATACGCCGAGAGTTGTGAAGAGTCTCAAGCTAATTCTCGATGGTTCGGAAGTTAGACTCCCTATTGAATGGTCTTTCACTGAGAATGAAAGTTGATGACTCGCGGCCTGACTCTAATCGAACTGTTGGTCGTCATTGCGATCCTGGCCCTGCTCTCAGGATTGGCGATGTCGGGAATTGGTTCGCTACGGGAGAGTGCACGATTGGTGGAATGCACGAACAAAGTTCGACAAATTTCACTTGCGGTTCAGCAACACGCGAGTTCTTGGAACGAGTTTCCTACGATTAGAGATTCTGAAACGAATCACGTTGGTGATCCGTGGGCCGACCTTGACCCCTACCTGGAACTGTCGGATCAACGACGTTCACTGAGTCTTTGGCTGACGAAACAGACGCCTGTCATTTACTCGTGCCCGAGCGATCCGGTTGACGGTTCGAACTACCGTTTCAATCACGGTAGCTCGATCACGTGGACGCAAAGCCTGACTCAATATTTTCAGGATGCAGCGAATGGACCTGTTATTTTCGGCAATTCAGTTCGGCCGACCGATGTCATGGATGGATTGTCGAATACAGCCGTTGTTTCCGAGCGGCTCTGTGGAATCGGCTATCGGACAAAGTTGCGGTCGATCCTGGTCGGACCCTCTTTTCGAGCCTTCGGGACTCATCACCGTACTGATCACGCCATCGAATCCGAATGGATGCGGCTAAACTGGGACTCCGTCGTGGTATCGACCTTCGATACGGCCGGTACCAACCCTTCGGAATACGGTTATCACCGGGCGGTCTACAACCATACTCTGACGCCGAATGATCCACAGAGTTGCACGTTCTCGGGGGGCTTTAGTTCCGAAGCTCAGGTCGGATTTGTCGGTGCTTCGAGTACGCACCGTGGCTTAGTGGTCGTCGGCATGTTGGACGGATCAACCCATACGAAAACCGATTCAGTGGACTTGTCCGTTTGGGCGGCGCTGGGCGACATCGACGATCGGTCTGTGGGACCAGATTGGTCCCGTTGACCTCGTGCGGACGCTCGTTCGTTCGATCGGTGGCGATAGAGTTTTTTGAGAGCCGCCGTCTGCGACACGGTCGCCCTGGCATTGATGAGACCTCAAGATCAGGCGGATGACGTCATGACTTGGCGCCGGGCCAGAACATTTTCCACTTGCTCTCGCTCGACTTGCTGCTTTCGCCGGTCTCGGCCGAGGTTTCTTTGCCTTGGAGTTTGGCGGCCAGGTCGCGGAGCGCTTGGGTGATCGGTGCTTTGGGCGCCTGGTTGATCAGTGGCACGCCGTTGTTACGGACTTCCACCATCGTGCGATAATCGTTGGGCAGGAGCGCATAGATATCGCGACCGAGTGTTTCCTTGGCCTTTTTCAAGCTGATCTGACCCGATTCCAACCCCGCGCGATTGACCACGATTTCGATCTTGCTCTGCAGCCCCTCGATCTCTTCAAAGCTCATCATCAAACGCACGACATTGCGCAGACAGGGAAGATCCAATTGGGTGATCAGCAACACCTTGGAAGCCGCTTCGATGGCCGCCATGTCGACCGCGCTGTAGGTCTTGGAGAGATCGATCACCAGGTGGGTAAACGAAGCTTTCAACAGCCCGATGACTTTTCGCAGACTCTCGTCGGTGATCCCCAGGGTGTCGTGCAGTTCGACCGGGCGGGGCAACAGGTACAGCCCGCTGCTGTGCTTGGTCAACGATTGCTTGAGCAATTGGATGTCCAACCGCGAGACGTTTTGAACGACGTCGGCAAGCGTATAGTCGGGGATCGCATCGAGAAAGACGTCGGCATCGCCGAGTGCCAGGTCAAGGTCCAACAGGGCGACACTGTTTCGGTTGTCGGCGGCAAAGATGCAGCCCAAGTTGACCGCGGCGCTAGTGGTCCCGACGCCGCCGGTTGCTCCGGCGATGGCGACGACTTCGCATCCCCGGGCGCCGCCCTCGCTGGTTCCGAATTTGTGTTGACTGACCCGCGTCAGCGCAGCGGCAAGGTCCTCGTGAGACATCGGCAGGGTCAGGAATTCCCGCGCCCCGGCGCGAATCGTTTGCAGAATCAGGTGGCCGTCGGTGCTTTCGCTGGCCGCCAGAATCACCGTGTCGGGCGCGTCGCTGGCGAGTCGTTCGACCAGCCGAATTGATTTCTCCGTGTCGTTGTCCAGCGAGATGACGCCCACGTCGGGAGCGGTTTGCTCGATCACATCGGGAAAGAATTCGTACCGCGAGCAATCGGCTTCCAGCCACACGGTGTCCATGCCCAAGAGCATCGACTTGAGTGAATCACGCGTGTCATCATTGGGGTCGACCAATGCGATTCGTAGCACGTTTGTCATTGCAGATGTATCCGATCGCTCATTTCAATTCCGTTCTTGCCACCCTTCGACGGCCACGTTGCCGTCGATCGCAGGCATTGTCGGTGGGGTGGCCGACAACCATATGCCCCTGGCCAGCATCCCAGACCTCAATACTCGTCAGGCGTGCTGATGATGACACCCTCACCGACGACGGTCGGTTCGCTACCCGGAAGGATCGCTCCCGGCGGCAGTGCCGATCCACGGTCCAACGTCGCACCGGGTGGCAATCCCACGCCCGGTGAAAGCAGACTTCCGTGGGCCATCATGGCACCGTTTTGCATCACGTTGCTGTGGATCATCGAGGCGTTGCCCGATACACCCGGTCCGCTGTTCATCGAACAACCGTCGCCGCCCAACAGGTTGGGGACTTCGATGTGGCCGTTCATGTACAGGTCGCGGTCGCTGGGCGACATGCTGTTGAGGCCCGGTCCGCCTCGCGGCACTTGGTAGGGATCCATCGCGTCGACCAGTTCGGGAGTCACCGTGATCAACAGTTCGATGTCATTGCGTTGTTCGCGGACGCTACGGAAGAACGTGCCGATGACCGGCAGCTCTCCGAGCAAGGGCGTGGCCCGCGTGGTCGCTTCGGTGCGGCTCTGCAGCAATCCGGCGATCGCAAACGTCTGGCCGGCTTGCAGTTCCACGGCGGTTTCGACGTATCGCTGACTGAACGCGATCACGTTTGCACCGGCGATGACGAGCGAACGCGATTCGTCCGGTTCTTTGACTTCCGGACGGACTTCCAATCGAATCCGACCGGGTCCGACGACGAACGGCAAGAAGTCAACCGACGTTCCGTACTCCTCGTAGCTGACCGTGACTTGGCCTTGTCCAGACGGCACGATAAACGGGATTCGACCGCCGACGGTGAAGCGTGCCGGACGACCGTGCGTTGCGATCACCGTGGGCTCGGCCAGGTACTTGACCAAATCCTGCTGACGGAGAGCGGAGATGAAGGCATTGAATTCTTCACCTTGAAAAATGTTCGTCGCGTCGGACGCGCTGATCGCGGCCGGATAACTTGTGAAGGAACGCGTATCCCCCGCCCAGTCCCAGTCGACGCCGAGCTCGCGAAGCTTGGTCCGAGAGACCTCCATGATCCGGGTGTGCAACAACACCTGCTGGACGCCCACCACGCGAATGTTGTTGACGACGGTCGGATAGTATTGTTCCACGATCGCAATCGCCCGATCGACATCGTCTACGCTGGTGACATAACCGGAGACGATCGCCGAGGCATTGACCGGCATCACCTTCAGCGTCGCCAGCGGCAACTGGGACGACAAGATGCCTTCGATCTCGCGGGCGTCGGCGATCACCGTGATGTCCACGGTGTATTGCTTGTCTTCGGTGTCCCACAAGTTGATTTGCGTGGTCCCGGGGGTCTTGGCGAACACCTGCAACTGATTCTGCGAAATCGGTGTGGCCCCGAGCACTTCTTCATTGTGCACTTGGAACCGCGGAATCTTCGCCTCCAAGGTCAGAATGCTGCTCGACTTGACCAGCATTTGCATCCGTTCAACCGCACGTGTGATCGTGTGGTTGGCGGCGCCGGCTGTCGCAGCGGCAGAAGTCAGTTGAGTGTCGTCGACGTCTTGCGCGCCGGCATGAGTCGCGAGACACGCCACCGAGAAAAGGGCGATCAACTTTAGCGCGGCTGGGCGGACCGCATTTCGGAACATTTGCATCGCAGGTGCATCCTTGCAGAACCTTCGTCTCGGATCCTTCCGAAACATGATGCCGATGACTTTCACCATCGACATACATCAGTTCGTTGCGAGTAACGTCGGGATAAAAAAGGGGACGGGTCACGCTCGCCGTTTCGGTCCGTCTGGTTTCAGAGTCTGAAGCCAGATCTTTCCTACAACGGCGAGTCTTGATTTACTTTGTTCATCTATCGAGGGTTCACTCGTCAGACTCTTCTCCGCCCTCGGGCTGAAAGAAGGGGCTGTCGGCGCCTCGTAGATAATCGTCGGAAGTCGGTTTGTTTTGGTCGGCGGATTGCTCGGCCGATTCATCCGTGGTGGCCAGGTCAAGCGCTCCAGTGTCTCCGACGACACGCGGCAACGGCTCCCCTTCCACCCATTCGTAAACAATCATTCTTCCGTTGATGATTTTTGTAGTGCGGAAGGTGGCTTTCTTGGGCTCGGCTTCCGCCTGTTCTACTTCTACGGGTTTTTCTTCCGCGGCAAGCTTTCGCAGCCGCTCTTGTTCGTCACGACGGTCCTGTAGATCTCGCAAGAACTTGCGGGCCGCTTCGCTCGGTTCCCCTTCGGGAATGCTTTCGTCATCGGCCGTCGGGCTGCCCAGCGACAATGAGATCTCGCCGAGTTTCTTGGCAAAGTCAAAGGCTTCGACGTCGGCCTTGCGAATCAGCAGTTGGATGTCGCGAGCGGATCGTGTGCGTGGTTGGTCCGGATCAAACTTGGTGATCCCATCGATTCCATAAACCTTGATGCCCGTCAACACATCCAAGGCCATGTCACGAGCAAACATCTCGCCCTTGGTGAAGAAGCCGCGGATATCGACGCGGTCGCCCGGACTGACCAGGTTGACCGTTCCGTCGCGACCGGCCGGCAACGAGACCACGGCGTAGCCTTTCGGCACCACCTTGTCTTCGACTTCGTTCATTAATTTCAGGTCCAACATCGGCTCGCCGGCGAACAGCGGGACCTTGGCGAATCGTCCCTCAAACTGACTCAGCTCCGCCGAGGCACCTTTGGGGATCCGATCGGCCGGCCACTGTTCAAGCCGTAGCTTCTCGGCCGTGATTTGTTCTTCGGGATTGATGGAAACCGTGGTGACCAAGATCTCCGCCATCTCGGTGGGGGTGCCGTTTTGTGCCTGCATCCACTGTCCGACTCCGACGGCCGCAACGGTGCCGCAGATGCCGGCAAGTAGCAAGAAAAGTGATTTGTTTCGCATGGCGTGTGCTGGTACCAGACCAGATGATTACGTTTCGGGTGTGGAGGACTGAGCTGGGAGGAGGCTGTCGACCCACTCACTTCACTCGGTTACAACCAGCCCCTGCCTGCAACCGCGCAAGCCGCAGGCGTAGGGCTGGTGTAATAGGGTTGCTTTCTCTAGTCGCCAAGAATGAGCTAACTAGGATAAATTCCCAAAAACAGTAGGTCTTGTGGAGGGAATCCACCCTCATTCAGGTGGATTTCCTGGTGTCCAAAAACAGACGTCTGACCTTCCGTTCAGATAAGCATTCCGGCGTAGGCAAAATAGAGAATCGATCCGATTGCCATCGGTATTCCGTATGGCAGCAAATACATGGTCGGTTTTCGCTCGCGGGCGATCTTGGAAAGCTCCGAAGGCTTCTTCACCGTCTTCCATTCTTCCAAAATTTGCAGCGCCATCGCGTAGTGTTTGGTCCAGTTCCCGCTCTTCCAGATCATGAACACGGCCATGATGCCGCCCACGATTGCGGTCGCGGCAAACGCGTAGAGCGTCACCACGGTTCCGAGCCAGGCACCGACGCCGGCGAGCAGTTTCACATCGCCGCCGCCCATTCCGCCGACATTTCGCAGAACGAGCAACAACATCATTCCGACAAATGTGCCCAACAGGCTCCATCCCAGTCCGGCCATGCCGCCCTGGATGGTGCAGTGAACCCAACCGCAGATGATGAATGGAAAGGTCAGCCAGTTGGGAACCTTCAAAATGGCTCCGTCGATGACCGCGGCAACGATCAAGACGACCGTAACAAACCAGACGGCCCAATTCTCTGTCAGACCCTGGAGGATGGTTTCCATGGCTTAGTTCCCCGTGACGATTCTCTAGAAAGGTGTGTTGGTGGTCGAGTCAAGGCGCGGCGGAATCGGATGAGACGCCGGCCGCAGCGTAGTAGGCAGGAGTGGGAGCATGCCGACCTGCGGCATGCGGCGAGTGGATCACGCGAGGATTCAGCGTGGTCCCAACATCCAACTGAACATCGCAAAGAGCAACGTGATAAAGCAGCACGAAAGCTGCCAAACGTGCTCTGCCGCATCAGTGGGAAGGAGTGGATAGTTCATGGTGGATTCCGTGGTCGCCCGAGACGGATGGGCGCAAAAAAAGAGACTCGACGTGACCGATGTGAATGCGACTAAGCCAAACACCGGCCAATCGTCGAGAATCTCTCGGGGTGGTTGTCGGCGAAACTTCTGAGCGAGAACTTCGCCAACACCGACTCAGTTGGCAGCGATTGCCGTACCGACTTCTTGGAACTTCTTGTTCGACTCGGTACCGATCGTGCCGACTGCAGCCAAGCAAACGACGACGATCAGGGCCAACATCACAGCGTATTCCACTGCGGTCGGGCCATCTTCTTCCTTCAAGAACTCAACGATGCTATTAGCGAACTTTTTCATTATTCAAACTCCTCGGTGGGATGTCATTTGCGATGACTCCCGACGATGACTTACTGGTCCGATTCAACGTGAATAGGATCCCGGAAAAGAAGCAGCCACGTCTCCAAAAGACTTGCCTAGGCAATCGGGATCGCATCTGAAACACGATCTCGACTGTTCCCTTGGCAGCTCGGCTATCCTTCGAGCAAAGCGAGTTGCTTTGCCCACGGACCCGTAGCTTTGCGCCCCGCCCTTTCGATGCGGTTTGCCTTTCTCTGGGGAGCCAGGCCGTCCGAGCGTTCTGGTGACCGTCGATTGGTCGAACCCTCGGCAGCAGATCATCGTGACCCGCTCTCAACAGAAACCTATGTCAGGAATCTGACGAGTCAAAAAACTGCAGTTAGACAAGGCATTCTGCATCGGCAAAGGGTGACGTTGGTCTGGATGTAACAGATAAACCAAGCTTTGCCCCCTGCAGCGGGATCGCCTCTGGCTCAGCACCCTCGGACGATGAAGACGCCGTTTGCGCGGGCATGAACTTGCTGACATCAAATGATGATCGACCGCACCTTGTCGATTAAGCCCTATTGGGCTCGCGACCTGTTGCTTGAGTGAGCCGCGACGCGTGAGCGGCGACGCGTGAGCGGCCGGGCCCAGCGCAACGCCCGAGGCCTCACGGCCAGCGGATCACGATTCGTTTCGCATTCTCAATTAACTCGACAGGCCGCTGTCGCCGTTCGGCGAACTCCTACCGTTGCGAAACCGGTAGCAAGAAACCATCGGACAATCAGTGGTCGGCCCGTTTTGTCATGCGGCGCAACAAAAAACGCCCCGGCGCCGCTGATAGGTGACGCCGGGACGTGTTTGGGCTGTGCCGCTGAAGCGATCTCGCTTCGGGCAACGATCGTCCGCTTAGTTAGCGGCGATTGCAGATCCAACTTCTTGGAACTTCTTGTTCGACTCGGTGCCGATCGTGCCGACAGCGGCCAAGCAAACGACGACGATCAAGGCCAACATCACAGCGTACTCCACTGCGGTGGGGCCATCTTCTTCCTTCAAGAACTCAACGATGCTATTAGCGAACTTTTTCATTTTTCAATCTCATATGTGGGGAGCCTTCGAAGATCGAAGACATCCATTGATGACTTAATGGGCCGTTTCAACGTGAAAAGGAACCCGGAAGAGAAGCAGCACCGGCACCGAAAAAGTGGAGCCAGCCACCGTCCGAAACCGTGTCCGATCGACTCTGCTCTCGCAGCGATGATCGGGGTTTCAGAAACGCGTCGTCACGGACACGTTCTCTACCTGGACCGTATGTCAGAAAGCTGGTGAAGCAAAATTGTGTGGCAACGAAATCTCATCGTCGGCCGATCCGGGTGTGCCTGTCACGGTCGTAACGGTCAGCATGAGCCAAACCCTGCCGGCACACCCTGTTTCAGTGTCCGAGCACGACTCGATGGGTTCTGCAATCCAACTGCGCCGTAGTCTCAGACGATGGAATCGAACTCAAATTGTCAGTGGATGAACTCACTTGGAAGGTTTAACGATGCAATTCAATTCTCGACTCACCACCGCCGTCCTGTCCCTCGTCCTTGTCGCTTCGTCAGGGTGCAGCTACGTCGAATCCTTGTTCAACAAGAAGTCCGGCGACAACAAACTGAGCAAAGCGGAGATCAAACGAATGATCAAGGAGAGTGAGAAAGACCTTCCTCACCGCTTGGACGAGAATTTCACGTTGACCAAAATCACGATGGACTACGGCGGAACGCTCAACGGTTGGTACACCGTCAGTGACGAATTGACCGCACAGCTTCGACGAATTGGGAATGTCAAAATCGAAGAAGCGATGCGAGAGAACATCGAAAAACTTGATTTGGACGACTGTAACGTGCCAGAGCAAGTCATCCAAATTCTGGAGCAGGATGACTTCGCGATTCAATACATTCTCGAAGACAAGTACGGATTGCCGATCGCGTCGGTCGTCATCAGCAAAGAAACGATGGAAGGTGAACAACGGATCGGCCGCCCGCAACAGAATCCCTTCGCCGTTCGCAACGTGTCCAAAAAGGGCGGCAAATAAGACGTCGCCGGCGTCGACAAATACGGCAAAAGTGCGGTCCGTGGGTCCGAGACGGAGGCACGGGCCGGCATCGGGCAAATATCATGAGGGGAATTGAAATCCAATCCCCATGCCATGGAACCCGATGACCATGATCCGACTCGGACTCTGCCTGATCGTTGCGCTCGCTCACGTCGTTTCGGTCCCCGCCCAAGACGCTGCCAAAACGCCGGCCCCCAAGAAGGTCAATCCGGCCTTCCAACCCCCGGAAGTCAATCCCAAGCTTCCCAATGTGCTGCTGATCGGCGACTCGATCTCCATCGGCTACATGGTCGCCGCGCGGGCGGCGATGCAAGGCAAGGCCAATGTGTTTCGACCGCCGACCAACTGCGGGCCCACCACGCGTGGATTAGATCAGATCGATCAATGGCTCGGCGATCGCAAGTGGGATGTCGTTCATTGGAATTTCGGACTGCACGACCTGAAGTACATGGGGCCGAAAGGTCAGAATCTGGCCGACCCCAAAGCCGAGGGTTCGCACCGACAGGTGCCGATCGACGAGTACCAGTCCAATATCGAAACGCTGGCCCGCCGCATCAAGCAACAGGCCAAACTCGTCATTTGGCGGGAGACGACGCCTGTTCCCGAGGGCGCCGCAGGACGCGTCGTCGGTGACTCGGTCAAGTACAACGCCGCTGCGGCAAAAGCGATCGCCAAAGTCGGCGGGATCCAGACCGATCCGTTCTTTGCCTTCGCCGAATCGGTCAAACAACACCAACGGCCCGCCAACGTCCATTACACCGCCGAAGGGTCGAAGCTGCTCGGTGAGCACGTCGCCGAAGTGATCGAGTCCGCGCTGGCTGACTGAAACGCCGCCAGACCCGCCGGCTACGCTCGACGCCCCAACCACGGCACGTCGCGCGATTTACGCCACGGTAATGTCGGGATCCAAGTAGACGTCTTGAATGGCGTTGAACAACTCGATGCCCTCGCCCATCGGACGCTGGAATGTCTTGCGACCGCTGATCAATCCCATCCCACCGGCACGCTTGTTGATGACGGCGGTGCGGACGGCTTGTTGGAAGTCGTTCGCACCGGATCCTCCGCCGGAGTTGATCAGGCCGCAGCGTCCCATGTAGCAGTTGAGCACCTGGTAGCGGGTCAGGTCGATCGGATTGTCGGTGGACAGCCCCTCATAGATCCGATCGTCGTACTTGCCGTATTTGTTGCCGCCTTGGTTGAGCGCCCGATAGCCGCCGTTGTTGGTGGGTTGTTTCTGTTTGATGAAATCGGCATTGATCGTCGATCCCAAATGGTTCGCTTGCCCGGTCAAATCGGCCGAGGCTTCGTAGTTCACGCCATCAACGGTGAATGCCGAGTTGCGCAGGTAGCACCACAGCATCGTGAACATGCCCAGTTCGTGAGCTTCGGCGAAGGCATCGGAAATCTCTCGGATCTGTCGCGTTGATTCCGGCGAACCGAAATAGACCGTCGCTCCGACACCGACACATCCCATGTTCCAAGCGTCGCGGACGCGGGCAAAGGGAACCTGGTCATAGGTGGCCGGATAAGTCATCAGTTCGTTGTGGTTGAGCTTCAAGATCATCGGGATGCGGTGTGCGTACTTTCGCGCGATCCCGCCGAGCACACCAAACGTCGATGCGACTCCGTTACAACCCGCTTCGACGGCCAATTGTGCGATGTTGGCGGGATCAAAGTAGATCGGATTGGGGGCAAACGATGCACCACCGGAATGTTCCACGCCTTGATCGACGGGCAAGATCGACAGATAGCCCGTCCGCGCCAGCCGACCGTGATTGAACAACGACTGCATCGCGCAAAGCACGCGGGGACTGCGGTCGGAGTGCGCCCAGACCTCGTCGACGAAATCGGGACCCGGCAGATGCAATTGCGATGCGGGAATCGTTTCGCATTGATGGCTCAGCAACGCTTCCCCATCGCTACCGAGTAGATCGAGCACATTGGTCTTGGTTTTGGTTGTCATCAGGGATCATCCAGTTCAAAAAAGTTGGGCGGTATTGCACAGCCGTTGCGCGGCTGCGTCACAAAGCAGACCGTGCGACGGTCACGCGAAGTGCAGCAATTGGGACTCCGACCGTCACTCGCAATCAATTTCAGTCTCGGACCGGTCCGCTTGTGGCGCGCTTTGTTTCGCTCGCAAGTTTTGGGCCAGCAGGGCATCGGGGAACGGAACTTCACCGAAACCGGCAATGTTGCCGTGTCGTCGTGTGAGTTGGCCAGGCACGAGGCTCGCGTGCGATCCGCCGTGGTGTGCGGATTTGCCACCACTGGTGGATTCCGAGTAGACTGGACTTCCCCCGCGATCCTTTTTCTCAGGTCCGCTCCCTTCCAAATCTTGGCACTTTCCCACCTATGCCAGATCCACCGCGACGCGTTAGCCATCCCCTGGCCGTGTTTCTCACTGTCCTGTTTCTCCGTCCGCTGCCGAACCTGTGGTGCGTCGTGATGGCGTGCGTCGTCTCGGTCGCGTGGATGGAAGCCGGCCCCGGCGTTGCGGCCGGCGAGAACGGACAAGATGCGTCGTTGCCACTGGAAACGGACGCTGAAAACATCCAGTGGTTCGAAAACAAGATTCGACCGGCATTGATCGAGCACTGCCTGGAATGCCATTCGACGGAGACTGAGGCCAGCGGCGGACTGGTGCTGGATTCACGTGACGGATGGCAGACCGGTGGTGATCTCGGTCCGGCGATTGTTCCCGGTGACGCCGCGGCAAGTCGTTTGATCCAAGCGATCGCGTACGAAGATCCGGCCTTGGAAATGCCTCCGGACGGGAAGCTCGACGACGCCACGATCGCGGCGTTTCGGCGATGGGTCGAAAACGGTGCCGTGGATCCCCGACAACCGAGTCCAGCGGGCGGGGAACCGACACGGCAAACGGGGCTTCCCGTCGAGCGTGCCCACGAACACTGGGCGTATCGGCCGATCGCCCGTTCCAGTGCCTCGATCGACGCCTTGATCGACCGAAATCTGGCCCGACACGGACTGACCGCGGCTCCGCCGGCCGAGCCGAGAGCGTTGGTGCGACGCCTGGTGTTCGACCTGCACGGGCTGCCGCCGTCACCGCAGACCATTGACGCCTTTTTGGCCGACCCCTCTCCGCTGGCCTACGAGCGGCTGGTGGATCAATTGCTGGCATCCCCACACTTCGCCGAGCACTTTGCAAGACGTTGGATGGATGTGGTGCGCTATGCCGAATCGATCACGCTGCGCGGGTTTATTCTTCCCGAAGCGTGGCGGTATCGCGACTACCTGATCTGGTCGTATGCCAACGATCGACCCTTTGATCAGATGATCCGCGACCAGATCGCCGGCGACCTGTTGGCTTGCGATGACATCACCGAAACCCAACAGCGAGCGATTGCGACCGGTTTCTTGGCGCTAGGCAATTCGAACTTGGAAGACCAAGACAAAACGAAACTCGAATTCGATCACATCGACGAGCAGCTCGAAACGATCGGCCGCGCTTTCCTGGCGCAAACGATCGGATGCGCCCGCTGTCACGACCACAAGTTTGATCCGATCCCGACACGCGACTATTACGCGTTAGCCGGGATCATGCGATCCACCACGCCGTTGAAACATGCCAACCTGTCCAAGTGGATCGAAAAACCGCTGCCGCTGGATCCGTCCGACGAAGCGCACTATCGAGCGGTCCAGTCCCGCGCGGATGTCGTTGCGGCCGAATTGAAGACGTTGCAGTCGCTAGAAACAGGCAACGCCGGCAAAGACACCCGCATGGTTTCCGTCGACTCGCTGGCGGGTGTCGTGATGGACGACGCCGACGCGAGTTACGTCGGTGCCTGGACCGAGTCGACATTTGTCAAACCCTATGTCGGTGCGGGCTACCGGCACGACGGCACGACCGGACAAGGCAGCAAGTCGGTCACGTTCGACCCGGTCGACCTGCCCACCGGACGCTACGAAGTCCGCATGTCGTACACGTCTCATGACAATCGAGCCACCAACGCGATCGTCAAGGTCTTTAGCGCAAACGAGTCGACCAAGGTTCGCGTGAACCAACGACGCCGGCCGCCGATCGACGGACTTTGGATTTCATTGGGCGTTTTTCCGTTTGAAAAGGAAGGCCAATCGTTCGTCATCGTCTCGAACGAAAACGCCGACGGTTGTGTCATCGTCGACGCGATTCAATTCTTGCCGATCGACGGTCAGCCGGCTGCGGCGAAGACGTCGGCCGACGCGAAAGCCGACGATGTCGATCTGGCCGCGGTCGCCGCACGACGCAAAGAACTGTCCGCCGAATTGAAGCAGTTGCAATCCGAGCTGAATCGACGTCCCAAGTATCTGACGGTTTCCGAGAGTGAACCGCGCGAGGAAATCGCGGTCCGTGTTCGCGGTAACGTGCATCAGTTGGGCGACACCGTCCGGCGTGGTTTTCTCACCGCGATCGGACCGGCGCAGCGTTACGCCGACCGCATCGGCACCGACGGCAGCGGTCGCGTCGAACTGGCCGAGTGGATTGCCGATCCGAGCAACCCGCTGACGGCACGGGTGTATGCCAACCGCGTTTGGTCGTGGTTGATGGGCGAGGGCTTGGTCGCGACGGAGAACAATTTTGGAACGACGGGCGAGTCTCCATCGCACCCTGAGCTGTTGGATACGTTGGCCGGCACGCTGATCGAACACGGCTGGTCGACCAAATCGCTGGTTCGAACGATCGTCTGCAGTGATACCTATCGCCGTGCCGTCACCGCAGACCCCGCACGGATCGCGGTTGATCCGAACAATCGACTGTACGCATCGGCCAGCGTCAAGCGTCTTCCGGTGGAAGCCCTTCGCGATGCGATGTTGTGCGTCAGCGGCGAAATCGAACATCGCTACGGAGGCTCGACGATCCGGCCGGGCACGTCGTCGGACTACAATTACAAACACGACCTGAAACGGCGCAGTCTCTATTTGCCGGTGTTTCGCAATTCGCTGCCTCCGCTGTTCGGGCTGTTTGACTTTGCCGACTCCAGCGTCTCGGTGGGCCAGCGGGGGCAGAGCACCGTCGCACCGCAGTCGCTGGCCATGATGAACCACACCTGGATCATCGAGCGCGCCCGGCAGGCCGGCAAGCGATGGCTGCACGCGTCCGCTGGCGGTCAGGACGAGTCGGTCGCAGCCAAATCAATTGTCGAGCAACTCTACCTCTGCTGCTACGGTCGGCGGCCGGATGCGGAGGAACTGCAATTCTGTCTCGACTACCTCGGTGGTGAAAACGCATCGCCGAGTGAAGATCGTCTCGCCGACCTGATTCAATCCCTGTTCGCCTCCATCGACTTTCGGTATTTGGAATGAATAACGACATGACACACGACGGGGAACTGATCGCGCGACGCATGATGCTGCAGCAGTCGGCCTGCGGTTTTGGTGCCTTGGCCTGCGGCGCGATGGCCGCCAGCTCGCTCACGGCGCCGGCGTCATGTTCGGCCGGCCCGGCGATGCCGCCGGGTCCGCATTGGATGCCCCGCGCCAAACGGATTATTTTTTTGTTCATGCAAGGCGGTGTCAGCCAAGTCGACTCGTTCGACCATAAGCCGGCACTGAAAACCCACGACGGCAAGAAGATGCCGTTTGACGATGCCCGCGAATTCGCCCGATCCGGCCAGCGCGGCATCGAGCAACGGCTGATGAAATCGCCATGGGAATTCAAACCCTACGGCCAGTGCGGGCGTTACGTTTCGGATCTGTTCCCCGAGACGGCGCGTCACGTCGACGACCTGTGCTTCATCCATTCGATGCATACCGATGGCGTCGCACACGGACCGGCGACGCTGTTTCTGCATTGCGGCTCAACCAACTTCGTCCGTCCCTCGGTCGGTTCTTGGATCTATTACGGGTTGGGCACAGAAAACGCCGCGTTGCCGGGATTTGTTTCGATTGCACCCTCGATCGGCAACGGGGGGCCGCGAAATTATGGCAGTGCGTTCTTGCCCGCGCGATTCCAGGGGACACCGATCGGAACAGCCGGCCGCAGCGATCTGGAGATCGACAACCTGGTCCGCCAGGATGCTTCGATCGAGCGTCAGAAAGCTCAACTGGAATTGATCGATCGATTGAACCGACGTCAGATCCAGCGACGCGGGATTCGCAACAGTGAATTCGAAGCGATGCAGCAATCCTACCAACTCGCTTGGCGGATGCAGCAAGTCGCTCCGGACATTTTGGATTTGTCCAGCGAATCGGCGACGACGCTTTCCGAGTATGGAATCGACGATCCCACGACCCAAGACTACGGCCGAAAGTGTCTGTTGGCCCGACGGCTTTGCGAGGCCGGCGTACGATTTGTGCAAGTCAACTACGGCGACAACTCGGCCAACCCCGCCTGGGACCAGCACTCGAATCTGCCCAAACATGCCACACACGCCAAGGCGGTGGATCGCCCGATTGCCGCGCTACTGGCGGATCTCAAACGACGGGGTCTGTTGGAGGACACCATCGTTTGGTGGGGCGGAGAATTCGGTCGAACGCCGTATTCACAGAGCAACGGCACCGGCCGCGACCACAACCCAGGCGGTTTTACCGTCTGGCTCGCCGGTGGCGGCTTTCGTCCGGGGATGGCCTACGGCCAAACCGATGAGTTCGGATTCGCCAGCATTCAGAACAAGGTCCACATGCATGATCTGCATGCGACACTGCTGCACCAGCTGGGTCTTCATCACGAGCAATTGACGTATCGTCACGCCGGCAGAGACTTTCGCCTGACCGACGTTTACGGCCGCGTGATTGAAGAAATCATCAGTTGAGTCGAAACTCGTCACGAGTTTCGTCGCGTGATCGCGTGTTAGTGTCCGACCAACTGAACGTTTTCGGCACGAGGTCCCTTGGGGCCTTGTCCGACGGTGTACGTCACTTCTTGACCTTCGCGAAGATCATTGAATTCGACGCCTTCGACAGACGAACTGTGGAAGAACATGTCGTTGTTGCTTCCGTCGGTCGAGATGAATCCGAAACCTTTGTCGGTCACGCGTTTAATCTTGCCTTTTTCCATTTCCGTATCCATTGTTAAAAAACAGTTGTGTCTCGATGCGTTGCGAGAAACGTTCACGCAAGCTCAGAGACACGGTGGGTGTTGCATCACGTTGCCGGTTCATCGGAACCGGCGTCAAAGCACACGAATCGGAACCCGACACGAATGTGCTCGGCTCACAGGATCGCACCGCGTTGATGCGGCGCCGGTGCTTACGTGATCTTGAGTATCCGCCCTTCAACAGGGGCGAAGTCGTTGATTGATTTGAAGTTTATGACGAGGCTGAATCGTTGGGATCGACGACATCGGTTGCGTCGGGTGCGAGTTCGGGAACGGCGGATTTGCGTTCGTTGCGGCGCTGTCGTTTCTCTTCCGCTTTACGTTTCTTTTCCATCTCGCGCTGTCGTTTGGCGAAGGTGTTTTGATTTTTCGTAATTTGATCGACTCCTCTTAAACTAGTAATGTGATGCACGTCCCCGGCTGGCGAGGACGTTGCGGCCGAGTGAACCCGACGTTAAACCGTCTTCGGTCGTACTTCGACTTTAATCCGGTCGATGACGCGAGAGATTCCTTCGACGGACGAAACCGCCCTGAGAATCTGCTTGCGTTCGACTTCGTTTTTGATCGTACCGTTGAGCGTGACTTCGCCGCTGCGCACATCACCGCTCACTCTGGGTGAACTGGAACATTTCTTGGACAGGCGGCTTTGAACGTTCTTCAGCAGCGTTTTGTCTGGGATTCGATTACCGAGGGCCATCGTTCACTCCTAGGTGAAGCGGATGTAACAAATACCAGCGGCATCGGATCAATAGTTGCGCCGAATGAATGCACCGGGTATTGAATTGGAAATCCCGAAGGGGGAGGAAACGTTTCATCCGTCGCGTTCCTCCCGAGGTCCGGGAAAGGGATTGGCCGGCGACGGTTTGGCATCGCCCGGTTTGGTTGGGCTGTTTTTGCGATCGGTGATGCCGTTGCCTCGTGGCGGTTCTTTGCGATCCACACCAGGAATCGAACGGACGACTTTCCCGCGCAGATTTCCGCTGCGAAACGCCACCGCCATCGCTTGCGGGACCTGGGCCTCGGCGTTGACCAAGTAGGCTCGATTCTCGGCGACCTTGGCGAGCATCTGTTGCGTGTGGGCCACCGCGTCGGCGCGGCGTGCTTCGGCCCGGGCGCGGGCGATGCGACCATCGGCATCGGCCTGGTCGCGTTGCAACCGGGCGCCGATGTTTTCGCCGACGTCGATGTCTGCGATATCGATTGAGACGATGGCGAATGCGGTGTTCGAATCGAGTCCGTGGGCCATGGCGGCCTCGGAAATCTGAAGCGGCATTTCCAAGACGTCCATGTGCGTCTCCGACGACCCGATCGCGCTGACGATCGCTTGGCCGACACGGGCGACAATCGTTTCTTCGGTCGCCCCACCGATCAATTGATCCAGATTGGTGCGGACGGTCACCCGTGCACCGACCAGTAATTCGACGCCGTTCTTTGCGATCGCGCTCAGCAGCGGTCGGCCCTCGCGGGCTTCGGGACAATAAATGACTTTCGGCGTTACACTGGTCTGCACCGCGTGAAGCACGTCGCGGCCGGCCAGATCAATCGCGGCGGCGCGATCAAAATCCAGCTCGATCCCGGCGCGGTGCGCCACGATGATCGCCTGAACGACATTCATGACATCGCCGCCGGCAAGCGCGTGAATTTGCAAGTCCGCGGTCCGGATGCCGCCCTGACGATCGACCCGCAACCCGGCCTGTCGGCACATGATTTTTGCCGTGACCATCATCCGCAGATCCAGCTTCAGCAGATACATCACGATCAAGCTCTTCATCGTGATGTCCGCGCCGGACATGTAAGCTTGGATCCAGTACGCCCCGCATCTGCTGAGCACCCAGAACATCGCGATCGCGATCACACTCCCGACCAGCGCAGCGCCGACCAGAAGTTGCAGTTGGGAGGGCATCCCAATGCTCAAGACGGGTTCCAACAAGAACGCCAAATGTTTACCGCGCAGCTATCGTTTCGCTCATCGAGAAAACAATTGCTCTCGACACAGCTTTTTCACATTCCGGCTCACCTCCACCGAGGCTCACCCAAGGACGTTCATCCAAGTGATGCTGACGCTCTTTAGATCATTGACCGCACCGACGATTAGATGGGTGCGGGGGGGCTCGCGTGGTCGGTTTGATCGACACGCGTCACCGATCGACCGGTATCGCAATGGATCACCGGTCGCTAATCATCATTCCATCCTACCGCTGCCACCGCCGCCCGCAATGGAGAAAGTTCGCATTCGGTGAGAATAGAGGCGTCGTGGGCGTCCGCCGCCATCACGCCGCGATCGGTTGGTCCGCTCCACACAAACTCTGGTAGAACCGGTTTTTACCGATCAATTCCTCGTGTTTTCCGCTGGCGGCGACCTGCCCCTGTTCGATCACGACCACGCGGTGCGCCATCGCCAACGTGCTCGGCCGGTGAGTGATCATCACCCCGGTCCGCCCGACCAGGAACCTTTCGAGCGCCTGATGGATCAGCTGCTCGCTTTCCATGTCAATCTGACTGGTCGCTTCGTCGAGAATCAGAATATCGGGGTTGCGCAAGAACGCCCGGGCCAAGGCGATTCGTTGCATCTGTCCCCCGGAAAGTCGCATCCCGCCGGTCCCGAGGATCGTTTTGTAGCCCTCCGGCGTCTTTTTGCGAATGAAATCGTCGGCGAAGGCCAGTTTGGCCGCCCGTACGACATCGTGCGAATCGGCACCCGGGCTGCCGTAGCGAATGTTGTTTTCGATCGTGTCGTCGAACAGGATCGTCCGCTGGGTCACCAACGCAAGCCGCTTGCGCAGATCGCGAGTCCGCATTTGATCGATCGGCACGTCGTCCAACAGCACCTGTCCGCCTTGCGGGTCGTCGAAGCGACACAGCAGACTGATCATCGTGCTTTTGCCACAACCGTTGGGGCCGACGATGGCAATTGTTTCGCCGTGCGGGATCTCAAGATCGATGCCGCGGAGCACCTTGGGGCCGGAGGGATATTGGTATTCGACGCCGGCGAACCGAATGTTCGCATGCGGTCGCTGGGGCGAACGGGCGACGGTCGGCTCTTCGACCCGGACGGGCATGTCGACGATTTCCATCACACGCACCGCCGCCGCGATGCCGCGTTGTAATCCGCTCCAGACGTCGGCCAACTTGCGAGCCGGATCCGACGCACCGATCAAGAAGCTAAAGAACAGAAAGACTTGGCCTTGCTCCAGCGGTTCAGTTGTCATCTGCAAACCGAACAGATGCGTCTGTTTGTTCAGCACCAGGTAGCCGCCGGCCAAGATCGCCAGGGACACCGTGGTCATGCCCATCAATTCCGTCGTCCCACGAGCCAGCGTGTTGTAGAACGCCATCTTCATCGTTTTCTGGTAGTAGGCGAACGTGCCGCGGCGCAGTCGGGCGCGCTCGAACGCCTGGGTGTTGGACGCTTTGACCAATCGAATCCCGGCGAAGGAATCATTGAGCATCCCGTACAACTGGCTCATCTCTTCCATCGCCCGCTTGCTGGCCCGTCGGATGGCGCGACTGAGTTGTTGCATCACCACCGCCAGGATCGGTGAGACGATCAGCACCAGGAACAGCAGCCGGTGACAAACGATGGCCGCGCCGATCAAACAAGCCATCATCTTCAGCGGCTCGCGGATCATGCGGCCGAGCAAGGTCGACACGCCCGCGGTGACCAGCGCGACATCATTGGTCAATCGCGCCGTCAAATCGGCCGAGCCGTTTTCGCCAAAGGCATCCAGATCCAAACGGAGCGCCTTGCGAAAGAAGATCGCACGCAAATCGATCGCCGTCCGTCCACCGACGTACTGCACCCACATCATGTTGGCGGTCAGCGCCACCAATTTCAGTGCCGTGCCGACGACCAAGAACGTCAAAATGGCCAACAACGTGCCAAACGGAGTTGTCGGGGCGTACGCGTCGACCCAGGGTTTGGCTTGGCGATACCAATGAGACTTGCTGGTCTGACGCGCCGCCTGCGCGCGGAGTTCGTCGATGGAATCCCCTCCGGTCGCCGCGCCGGACTCGATCTGGGCGATTTGGGCGGTGTACGTTTCGGCCGCCTGATCCGCTTTTTCAATCGACTCCTGAACGTATTCCGAGAGCGTGTCTCCGGCGAAGACGACATCGACGATCGGCAACACCGCACTGATGTTGGCACTCCACAACAGCGCGATCGCCAGCGAGGAAACAGCGATCCCGGCGATGGCCCAGTGACGTCGAAAAGCCAGTCTTAATACTCGAACGAAAGGCGTGTTCACGGGGCCGTCCTTGGTCACCGTCGTGGGCGATGCTGTCAAATGGGTCGGTCGACGAATCGGAAATGTCGAGGATGATTGTCGATCCGCGCGGGAAACAACCGCGTTTTAGCGAAACGCGTTGGCCGTGGCCAGTCCGTTCTGGAAACTCAAGATCATTGAAGTGGTCGGCCGCCGTCGATCAAAAAATCCCGGCACCGAATGCGGTATCGTCGCCGCCGACGCGTTTCTCTTCCTGCTCGCTCGATGTTCGTTGTTTGGACGGACCCGGTGAGGCGTGGGGCGGATCAATCAACGCCGTGTCCACGTCTTCGCCGGCATCGGCAAAGTCGTCGTCGTATCGCGAACGATAGCCGGGTTGTTGGCAACGACTCAATTCCGATTCGAACTCGCGAATCACCGCGTCCTGAATCAGTTCGCGGCACTCGCTGTTGATCGGATGGGCGACGTCGGCATACAGCTTTTGCGGCGAGTCGAGCGCGCCGTCGCTGTCGAAAGAAAGCTTGTTTCCGCAATGGTTACAGTAGCTGGCGCGCAAATGATTCTTGTGGTGACAACGATTGCAATGACCGGTCAACTTGCGACTCGGCATCGCCACGAACGGTCCGTTGGCACCGTCGATGATCTTCAAATCACGGACCACGAAACAGCCATCGATCGTGATTGAACAAAAGGCTCGCAGCCGGTCTTCCGACGACTCCATTAACTTGATTCGAATCTCCGTTATCTCCACGATCTGAACTCCCTCGCTTTGGACTGCGTTCTAGCTCGGCTCGATTTCAATGGGTGTCGCAGCAGGAACCGTTTGCGCCACTCGAAGCAAAACACCAGGTTGCAACTCGGTCTCTAAACGCTTCACGATCTCCTTGGCCTGTTCGGCATCCTTGGCAAGACCAAAACATGCCGAACCGCTACCGGTTAGTTGACACGGTTGGAGTCCGCATTGCCACAGTGATTCTAATAATTCGTTCAGCTGTGGCAGAATTTTCAAGGCCGGCTCGGTCAGGCGATTCATCATCGCCTTGCCCATCCGCTCGCGATCACCACGCCGAAACGCCTGCAAAAAAGACGCGGACGAAACCGGTTGCTGGGGGACGTTCAACTGTGCGTAAACGCCCGCTGTCGACAGGCTGGTCGAGGGATAGGCCACCACAAAGTGTATCGATGGACAGGTCTTCAGCGGTGACAACAATTCGCCGCGACCGGTCGCATGGGCAGCCATGGGCGACTGGCTGTCTGCCGTCGCGAGAAAGAACGGAACATCGCTGCCGATCGACGACGCGATCCCGTGTAGCACTTCTGACACGTTGTCAAATTGGTGAATCTGGGCAGCACAGTCAATCGCGTGGGCCGCGTCACTGCTGGCACCGCCCATCCCGGCTCCGGCGGGAATCCGTTTGCCCAGTCGCACCCGGAAGCCCGTTTTGACGCCAAAGCTGGCCCGAAACGCCGCCAGGGCGCGGACAACGAGGTTGGAGTCGTCGGTCGGAATCCGCAGCAACTCGGGCACGCGGCCAGCGCCGGCGTCCAACCCCAACTCGCCGGCAACCGATTCGACCGAGGGCAACCAATCTGCCGTCAATTCGATTCGCGGCTGGGGAATCGATTCGATCTCCAGTTCGTCGCGCCAGTCGATCGCGGCCATGACGGTGTCGATCTCGTGGTACCCATCATCACGGCGGGCCGGAATCTCCAGGAACAGATTCAGTTTTGCCGGCGGCGAGGTTCGGGCGATCGTCATGATGGTTTCAAGCCCGTTGGTTCGACCAAAGCGAAAGCAGTTCGACTAAGTGTTCGGTGGCGGCAACCATTTCGTCCAGGCACGCGAATTCACGAACGCTGTGGATATTGTGTTGGCCGCTGGACAGGTTGGGCGTCGGCAGACCTTTTTCGGTCAGCACGCTTCCGTCGGTCCCGCCGCGAACGATTTCTTTTTGACAGCGGCGGCCCAGGTTTTCAAACGCTTGTTCGGCCAAGGTGACCGCCTCGGGCAGCTTGGCCAGGCCATCGCCCAGATTGCGATATTGCCGCCGCGTCTTGACTTCGACTTTCAATCCCGGCCATTGCGATTCCACGGTGCCGGCGATCTGTCGCAAGGTTTCCGCATACGTTTCCAAGTCAGCAGCATCAAAGGATCGCAGGATCAATTCGACCGTCGCTTCACCAACTCCGCCGCTGATCGAATTGGCGTGGATGAACCCTTGCCGGCCGTCGGTGGTTTCCGGTGTGTCGGTTTCGCGAGGCAGTGCGGCAATGAAATCGGCGGCGCCACGAACCGCGTTGATCATACGGTCTTTGGCAATCGACGGGTGAATGTTGTCTCCGATGAAGCGCACCGTGGCAGCATCGGCCGAGAACGTTTCCACGTCGACGATACCGGCCCCGCCGCTGTCGAGGGTGTATGCCACATCGGCGGCCAGTTTCTGCAAATCGATCTTGTCGGTGCCATGTCCGATTTCTTCGTCGCACGTCATCACGACTTTGACCGGACCGTGTTTCAGGTGTGGGTTCTCAATCAGCGTTTCGACCAGTTCCATGATGATGGCGACACCGGCTTTGTCGTCACCACCGAGCAGCGTGGTACCGTCGGTGGTGATTAACGTGGCGCCGACCAAATCACGGAGCGCCGGGCAGGCGTCGACACGGATCACTTCGCCGTTGGCCAATTCAATGTCGCCGCCGGGATAGTTTTCGATCACGTTGGGACAGACGTTCTCGCCGGGTGCGTCGGGCGATGTATCGACGTGAGCGACGAGTGCGACGACGGGCACCTCGGCATCACCGACGGTGGACGGAACGCTCGCATAGACCAGGGCGTGTTCGTCTTGATAGACGTCCGCCGCCGACATCGCCTCAAGTTCGGCGGCGAGCAGTTTGCCGAGTTCCCGTTGGCCTTCGCTGCTGGGATACGTCCCGCTGTTGGGATCGGCGGTGGTGGCGATGCGAACGTACCGTAGAAAACGGTCCAACAATCGGCGGCGGTTGATTTCGAACATGTGTCGTTTTGTGTTAAGCTCGTGCGGCAGGGGTCGGAAACGGATCCACACCCCAAACACGTTTTTTGAACCGGGATCAAGGTGATTGATGAGCGAAGACGTTTCCCATCTGGTATTTGACTGCGAAAGTATCGCCGATGGGGCGCTGATCGCGAAAGTCCGCTACCCCGGCCAGTCGCTTTCGCCGCAGGAGGCCATTGCGCGTTATCAATCGGAATTGATGGAAGAAAAAGGGACCACATTTATCCCCTACACGTTTCAGGTTCCCATTGCGGTAGTGGTCGCCAAGGTTTCCAAAGACTATCGGCTGATCGATATTGTTTCCCTGGACGAACCGAATTTTCGCAGCCACGTGATCACGGCCCATTTTTGGAAGGGCTGGGAGATCTACAAGCGTCCCCAATGGGTCACCTTCAACGGCCGCACGTTTGATCTGCCGCTGATGGAACTGGCTGCTTATCGCTTCGGCATCTCGATCGCGCCCTGGTTCAAGAACGACGGGTATCGATCGCCACGGAATCGATTCAGCGTCGATTCGCACCTGGACCTGCAAGATCTGTTGACCAATTTCAGCGCCTCACGCTTCAACGGCGGACTGAATCTGGCGACCAAGCTGCTCGGCAAACCCGGCAAAATGTCGGTCACCGGCGACCAGGTCCAACAACAATTTGATGACGGTGACCTCAAGGGCATCAGCGACTACTGCCGCTGCGATGTCTTGGACACGTATTTCGTCTTCCTCCGCTCGATGGTGCTCAGCGGCAAGATGACGCTGGAGAAAGAAGTCGAGATCACGGCCGAGAGCAAGGCATGGATCGAAGCCAAAGCCGCCGACTGCGAAGCCTATGCGACCTACCTGGAACACTGGGAAGACTGGTCCGATCCCTGGGAGAGTGAGTCAGCCGACGCGGAGGGATAGAGAGCAGACGAGTGCAGCCGGAAGTTCGGCAGAATGATCCGGGGCAGAATCATATTCAGACCGCTCAGACCGCGGTCCTCGAATCATTTCGCGACTCCATCATTCTGCCACTCCCGTCTCGTTAAGCAACGGGCGATTAATTAGTGTCGTGGATCGGCGGAGCGATCCACGACAATGCGAATCTTACTGAAGAAATCAGATCTCGCCCTTCAAGTACTGCAATCGGCGAATCACTTCCCCTTTGGGATCGATCGGCAACAAGACCGGCAGGAACTGAAACTTGTCCGGGTCCACCTCGTAGCCGTGGAAGTCGTGCAGGAAGACGATCGTGTTGAGCATCTGCAACAGTTCCGGTTCGTTGGTCGCACGTTGCAGCGATCGATAAAGGAACGGTAGGGTATCGATGTCGCTATGCACGGCCAGATACTCGACGGCTCGCATGACGACCAACGGTTCGACGTCGACGAGGAATTTTTCGATGGCCGGAATCAGCGGTTTGGCGGCTTCACCCAATGAACTGCAGGCGACCAAGGCCCAGTAACGGACCCACGGATCGGCATCGTCAAGCGCCGCTTGGATTCCCGGCAATGCTTGTTCGCTCGGCAGCAATGCCAAGTTCACCGTGTCGATGTACTTGGTGATTTGTCCGCTGTGTGATTCGCCGAACACCGTCGGATTGTTGATCGCTTCATCGACCATCACCGCTTCGATCACAAAGCTCAGATCGGGCAGCGACTTGAGTCGATCGTCCAATTGATCACGCATCATTTTCAATTGCTGGGCGTGCTCTGGATCGGACGCCAGGTTGTTGATCTCGTACGGATCGGCCGCCAAGTCGTACAACGCCTCGGGCGCCTTGGCTTCGTAGAATTGTTTTGCCGCACCGGTCAGCTTTCCTTGCTGAAACAGTTCGCGCCACTGCTGGTACGCCAAACACTTGTAGCGATAATTGTTCTGCAGCCCGTCGGGATAGAAGGACTCGAAGTTGCGGATGTATTTGAAGTCGCCGATCCGCAGCGACCGGACGAGTTCGTATTTTTCGTCGAACCGATCCGCGTACCCCAATGTTTCGTCGCGTCGATCGACTTTGTCCGGGTCGGCGTCGATCCCCAGAAACGGTTTCCCGTCGACACCTTCGGGTTGCTCCAGTCCGGCCAAACTCAACACGGTCGGCCCGAAATCAACGAATTCCACAAACCCGTTGGTGCGTGAACCGAGTTGACGTGCGGCCAGCGATTGAAAACGCTGCGGGACGCGAACGACCAGCGGAACGTGCAAGCCGGATTCGTACAGGTACCCTTTGGATCGTGGCAGCACACCGCCGTGGTCGCCGAAATAAAACACGAACGTGTTTTCCAGTTGTTCGTCTTCGCGCAGTTGGTCGATCACGCCGCCGACGAGTTCGTCGATTTTCATCATCCGATCGTGATATCGGGCGCGGGTGTAACGGAACAGCGGCGTATCGGGAAAGTAATCTTGGAGCTTGACGTCGGCCGGATCGGTGACCGTCTTTTCCTGCATCTGTGCTTCGCTGAAGTGCAATCGGCTTTCGTGCGAATCGGCGAACGTTTGAACATGAAAGAACGGCATCGATGCGTCCGGGCGGTTTCTCCAACTCGCCTTTCGACTCGACTCGCTCCAAACATCGGATCCCTTGACCGCGTTGTAGTCCTCTTTGCTGTTATTGGTCGTGTAGTATCCGGCGGCTCGCAGGTAGGCCGGAAACATCTGCAGGTCTTCGGGCATCGGCATCGCGACATGACGACGATGGAATTGCGTGCCGATCCGCGGGGCGTAGCATCCGGTGATCAGAGTCGTGCGGGCGACCGAACAGACCGGTGCATTGGAGAACGCGCGATCGAAGGTCACGCCGTGGGCCGCCAGCGCTTCGATGTTGGGTGCCGGAGCCCCGGCGGGGTCAAAGTGCCGAAGGTAATCCGCCGAGTTGTCTTCGGACATGATCCAAACGACGTTGGGTCGGCCGGGAGGGTCGGCCGCGGCCACGGTGGCCGAAAGCTGCGTCAGCAGAACCAGGCTGAGGGCGAAACGAACAGCGACCGCAGAGAGACAAATGGGGGGGATGAAACGCGTCATCAGGAAGGAATCCAGTGCAAAATGATCAAAGAAGGAGGCCTTGGTGGTGGTAATTCTAACCCGAATCGCCCTCCGGAGCAGGTTTCTGGAAACAAGGCTTGCCGAAACAGGGGGCCAGCGGGCATAATCCGCGACCCGAAAAAACGGCATGCATCCCCACAATCACACCTGTCTGAATTGACTTCCGATGGCTAAGAGCAAGAAAAAGGCTGAAACGGTCTTCCTGGTTTGCGAAGAAACCGGCGACTACAACTACACCTTGAAGCGTAAGCCCGGCGGCGAAAAGCTTCGTCTAAAGAAATACAGCCCGCGACTGCGCCGCCACACGTGGCACGGCGAAAAGAAAAAGTAGGTCCGACTCTGGACAACTGGGCAGCGGCGATCTTGCGATCGTCTCACTCGCCGCTGCGCACGGCCTTTTTTCATGAGAGGCCAATCTCAGAACGCGTCACGCGCCCCAACGTAAGTGAGTCCAAGGATGAAACGGAAATGGCGGATCGTTCCCCATGATGCCGCCCGCGTTGACCAACTGATCCGTGGATCCGGATTGCCGCCCGTCGTCGCTCAGCTTCTGGTCAGCCGCGGCGTCTACGATCGCAAAGCCGCCGACGCCTTCTTGTCGACCAAACTGACGGGACTTCGCGACCCCCAAGAATTGCCCGGTGTCCCCGAAGCGACCGAATTGGTCGCCGAGGCAATCGCAGCGAAAACGCCGATCGCGATTTACGGCGACTATGACTGCGACGGGATGACCGGAACCGCGATCCTGTACAACGGCTTGAAACTGCTCGGCGGTAACGTCGCCTACCACGTCCCCAACCGATTGGAAGAAGGGTACGGGTTGAATGCCGACGCGATTGGCAAGCTGGCCGATCGCGGAAAGAAAATGATCATCTCGGTCGACTGCGGCATCACGAGCGTTGCCTGCGCCGAACTCTGCAAAGAGTTGGGCGTGCAACTGATCATCACCGATCACCACACGCTCGACGACACGCTGCCGGACGCCGACGCGATCGTGCACCCGCGACTGCCCGGTACGCATTATCCCTTCGGCGAACTCTGTGGCGCCGGCGTGGCCTTCAAATTGGCCTGGTCACTGTGTCAAAAGATCTGCGGATCTAAGAAAGTGACCGAACCCTTACGGCGCTATTTGATGCAGTCGCTGTCGTTGGCCGCCATCGGAACCGTCGCTGACGTGGTCCCGTTGGTCGACGAAAATCGGATTCTGGTCGCGCACGGCTTGCGAATGCTCGGCAGCGAACCGTTGCCCGGTCTGGCCGAGTTGATGAAGATCACCAAACTGGACGAAGCAACCACACTGAACACCGAGAGCATCGCGTTCAACCTGGCGCCCCGGTTGAACGCTTCCGGTCGACTCGGACAAGCCCAGTTGGGCGTGGAGTTGTTGACGACAACCAACGCAGAACGGGCCACGGCCCTGGCCGAATACATCGACCAGCTCAACAAGAACCGCGACAGCTTGCAGCGCAGCGTCACCCTGGCCGCGCAGAAACAAATCAAAGAGAACTTCGACGCCGAAAACGACCCCGCGCTGGTGCTCGCCGGTGTCGGTTGGCACCAGGGCGTGATCGGAGTGGTCGCCGGTCGGCTGAGCGACAAGTACGCCAAGCCGGTGATCATCCTGTCGATGGATGCCTCCGGGAAAGCGGAAGCGGTCGGATCGGGTCGCGTCGGTGGAACGGCGATTGACCTGCACGCCGCACTGGCCAATTGTGCCGACCGACTGGTCCGGTTCGGCGGACACAAAGCCGCCGCGGGGCTGACGATCGACGAACGCCAAATCGATGGGTTCCGCGAAGACTTTTGCGAAGCGATTTCTGAACAATGGACGGCCGGTGAAATCGAACCGGAGATTGTGATCGATGCCGAAGCGTCGTTCGGCCAATTGAATCTGAACACGATCAAACAAATCGAAACCCTTGAGCCCTTCGGTGCGGGCAACCCACGCCCCACGCTGCTCTGCCAGAACGTCACGCTGGCCGAACCGGCCCGTCGGATGGGCAGTGGCGATCGCCATCTGACGGTGCGGCTGGATCAAGGCGGCAAGACCGTCCGCGGCGTCGCCTTCGGCGCCGGCGATTGGTGCGATGAACTCAACGCCTGTGACGGACCGATTCAAATCGCCTATCGCCCGGTGATCAACGAGTTTCGTGGCTTCCGTCGCGTTGAAATCCACGTCGTCGATTGGAAACCCGTGCACGTCGGCGTGGCTACCGGCTGAATTATCGACTGAACGGCGTTACGTTTGAACCGCCCGGCAACCTATCCCGCTGAAGCGTCCAACCTTCGCCGCAATGCCCTCGCCGCGGCCGCCGGATCATCGGCGTCGTTGATCGCGGCGGTGACGGCGATTCGGTGAAACCCGCACGCGGTCACCTGATCGAGATTCTGGGGGTTGATGCCGCCGATCGCGAATGCGGGTCGAGGCGTCTGACGGGTTTCCGCATGCACCTGTTCTAAAAACGCCGTCCCGGCGTGGGCATCAAAGGACTTCGTGGTGCTGGGAAATGTCGGTCCACATCCGATGTAGTCCGCACCGTCGGCGATCGCTTGATGAACCTGGGCGATGTCGTGCGTCGACACACCGACCAAACGCCCGCCGCCGAGCACACGTCGCGCCATGGTCGCGGGCAACTCGTCTTGTCCGACGTGAACGCCATCGGCGTCTGCTGACAATGCAATGTCGGCACGGTCATTGACGATAAACAACGCATCGCAATCCTTGGCAATCGCGGCGCCCACTTTGGCCCGCTCAAAAAGCTCCCGATCGGAAGCCTGTTTGTCGCGTAACTGAAAGACATCGACACCAGCTTGCGACAACGACCGGATCGTTTCGACAAACATTGATTCGGACGAACCGCAATCGATCAACAGATACAGCACCGCTTCGGCCAGTCGCCGTGTCCTGCGATGGGCCATCGCCTGAAGTTCGATGCGACGATGATGCGTGTAGGCCCGATAACGCAGCGATTCGATCCGCCGAGCGAATTCAACGTCGATCGTTTTTCCGTACTCTTCCAGAACCCGCAACGATTGTTGCACCCGCTCGGCCGCCGCCGTGATCACATCGGCAATCTCCGTCCGCGAGTACTCGGCCGCGGTTTGCAGCGTGGTGCCGACATCGGCGTCGGTATCGCGGGCGGTGAGCAATTCCGTGCGGTTCAACTGCGACAGCGCCGCGGCGAGTTCATGACGCAGTGCCTTCGCCGCACCGGCACTGTCGGAATCCTCCAGACCGAAACGGGCAAACTCTTCGATCGTGCGAATCCCCTCGGCCGCCCGATTCGCCGACGCATCGAGAATTCGGTAGCTGATCTGTCGCGAGTCGTTCAACGGCTTGGTCCAAACAATCAAGGCAATGAAAACAAAAACCGGGCGTCGGCGGACGACAGTTATCTCGCATTCCGGTCACCCTGTCGAGCGAGCCACATCCCGCTCTGGTCCATCCTGTGATTCCCATTCTCACACCGAACGTACCACGTTCACTCGTTAGTCTTCGCTGGACTGCTTCAGTTCCATCAGCCGTTGGTTGTAGGCGGCGATGGTTTCTTTCCGTCGCAGCATGCCCAGAAAGACGCCCGGACGCTCGGGATCCAAAACCGGCAATTCGTCCAGGTTGTGCGACGTGAAGCGGCGCAGCGCGGTATTCAGATCGTCTTCGGGCGTCAGATACAGAAAGTTGTCCACCATGATGTCGCGGGCGACCGCCAGGTTCCACAGCGTGTCGTCGTACAAGTAGGCGCGAACGTCGTCGTCACTGAAGATGCCGACCATCTTTTGATCGGCGTCGACGACGGGAAAGTAATCTTGGTTGGTGTAGGCCAATCGATGCACGATGCTATCGAGCGTCATGCCTTCGGGGATCAAGATCAGCTTGCGGTCTTTTTGATACAGGTCGCCGACGATCAAACCCTCCAGCACGTCGACGATGAAGTCACCGCGGTGGGCCATCGATTCCATCCGGGTCGCGGGCTGGTTGCGATAGAGCCGGAAGTGTTGGCTGAACATGAACGTCAACGTGGAAACCAACATCGTCGGCAGCAGCAGCCCATAATCGCCGGTCAGCGCACGGACCATGATGATGGTCGAGATGGGAGCCCGCGCGATGCCGGAAAAGAACCCGGCCATGCCGACCACGGCAAAGGCTTCGGGTTCACTGAACAGTTCCGGCCAGAATCGCTGAAGGGTCAGACCGACGGCCGCCCCAGTGCAACCGCCGATCACCATTGAGGGCCCAAAGACCCCGCCGGAGCCACCCGAACCGATCGTCAGCGCGGTGGTCAGGATCTTCGCCATCGCGACCAGCAGGACGCAGGCGATGCCCAACTGGTCGGCCGTCGTCAACGCGATTTGCAGCACCCCATAACCGGTGCCCAAGGAACCGAGCAGGTTGAGATCACGATCGAACCAGTGGTACAGGCTGACGCCAAAGATTCCGGCCAGGGTGGCGCCGATGGCCGGACGGAGGTGCGGGATGATCGGCAATCGCCCGAACGCCGCTTGGCTGGCGAACAGTGTTTTGACGTAAACCGCCCCGACCACGAACAACACCACCGCCAGCACCACATAGGCGGGCAACTGCAACGGCGAAACGAAGGTGTGTTCCAAGTCGGCGCCGAACAACGGAATGAAACGCGATTGGACCGGCACGGATTGGACATAGACGCTGTAGGCGATCACCGAAGCGGTCGCCGCAGGGACAATCACGTCGGCTTCCAGATCGGCATCGCTGTAGAGGATTTCACCGGCGAACACGGCGCCGGCCAATGGCGCACGAAAGATCGCCCCGATGCCCGCGCCCATTCCGGCGGCCAACAGGACGCGGCGTTCACGGTTGGAAAGTTTTAATCGCGTCGCTAACCAGGAACCGAACCCGGCCCCGATCAGCGCGATCGGTCCTTCACGACCACCCGATCCGCCGGTCCCCAACGTGATTGCCGAGGCGAGCGTCTTGATGAACGGGATCCGCGCGCGAATCTTGCCCCGTTTGTTGTGAAACGCGTCGATGGCGGCATCCGTCCCGGCACCCTCCGCTTCGGGGGCAAACGCGTAAACCAGCGTCCCCGACAGCAAACCGCCGACGGCCATCACGACGACGATCATCCAAGGCGAAAAGAAGTCCGAGCGGTGTTCAAATCGATTGTATTCACCGGCCGCATCGAGCGGTTGATAACCGGCGAACTCGGTCAGCGAATAGCGGACGACGAACTGGCCGAGCACATCGAACGCGATCGCCCCGAGCCCCGCGACGAAGCCGATCAACGACGCCAGCAAGATCCATTTTCCCAGCGAATGCAGCTCAAAACGCTTTAGCAATTTCTGCAGACGTTTCACTTGAAAGCGTTTTCCCGGAGCGAATGGCGAGTCGGAGGCGATCCGAGCCGATTCAATCGTGGGCGACCACCTCGGCTCGTGCCATATCGTCGGGCATAAAATCGTCCGCGCGAAGGACCTCGACATTCTCCACACAAATCGTGATCGAATGTCGGTCCACAAATTCACGCCGCAGCATGTCCAGCATCGAGTCGCAAACGGCGGCGGACACCACCAATTCCAACCGCACCTGATCCTGCTTGGACAAGCCCGTCTGCAGACCGTGCCGCCCCGCTCCGCGGCAGGGGATCGCGGTGTAACCACACGCCCCACAGGCAATGAATTGTTCGATCAACGTGTCTTCGAGTGACTCCGATGCCGTCACGGTGATCCTTCGCATTCGTGGCAGGCTGCGTTTTCTCGCCGCGTGCGGATTGTCGGCAAGCGGCTTCAAAAAATCTAAGCCGCGGACCTCGAATCGTAAGCCTTCCTGCTCAAAATCCCGCTCCAGCTCGACTAGCTTTTCCATCACGCTGTGGTCGACCAATTTGGCGTCCGACAGATCCACGATCAGGTTGCGGCGCTGGACCAATCCGACCTCTTCGATCTGACGCTTGAAGGGAATCCAGTTACTGAAGACCGCTGATTGGCGGGCGATGATCCGGCTGGTTTGCGGATCGACTTCCTCGATTTCCAGATAGGGTTTGAACATCGATCCCAGCGGGACGCCGTTGGAGACGTGGATGATCATCTTGAGCAAGATGCCGGCGGCCACGCCGATCAGCAGGTCCGTCGCCAACACCATGAACATCGTCGTGACAAAGATCGCCAACTGTTCTTTGCCGATCCGCCAAACATGCACGAATTCCGCCGGGTGGGCCAAGCGATAGCCGGTGTAGACGAGCATCGCCGCCAGGGCCGCCAGCGGGATCCGGTGCAGCACAGTGGGGATCAACGCGACGCAGCAGAGCAGAAAGATGCCGTGCCAGAAATCGGCAAACCGTGTCCGGGCGCCGTTGTCGATGTTGGCTTTGGAACGCACGATTTCGGAGATCATCGGCAACCCGCCGATGCTCGCCGCACACAGGTTGGCCACACCGACGGCGACGATGTCACGGTCCATGTTGGTCTTGCGTTTCCAGGGGTCCAACAGATCGATCGCCTTGGCGCTGAGTAACGATTCCAAACTGCCGATGATGAAAAACATCATCGCCCACTTCCAGGCTTTGAATTGACCCAGCGCCGAGAAGTCGGGCAGCGTGATGTCGTCGAACATCCCGAACGCCCGGTCGGGCATCTTGACCAGGTATTGCTCGCCGAGCTGGTATTCGTGGTTGGCCAAGTGATAGGCGTGGGCGTGTAACAAATCGAACCCCATGCCCATCGGAATGGCGACCAGCAAGACGACCATCGGCGCAGGGACTTTTTTTAGAATCGAAACCCGTTTTCCCGCCATCGGCCAACAGAACATGATCAACAAACTGACCACGCCGATCGTGGCGATCGCCGGATTGGCTTGGATCACATAGTCGGGGAACTGTCGCAGCATCTCCAACGGTCCCCCGCTGGCTCCGGTCACACCCAGGGCGACGGGAAACTGTTTGATCACGATGATGATCCCGATCGCGGCGAGCATGCCGTGGACGGCCGAGATCGGAAAGAACTCGCCCAGAATCCCGGCCCGAAAGATCCCGAACAGAATCTGCAGGATCGCGGCGGCCACGCCCACGGCCAATGCCGCTTTGTAGGCGCTCAAGTCGGCGTCGGTCCAGCCGCCGATCAATCCGTCGCCGCCGAAGTCTTCGATGCATCCGATGGCGATCACGATCAGGCCCGCCGCCGGACCCTTGATCGTCAGCTCGCTATTGCTGATGAACGTCGTCACGATCGCCCCGATGATCGCGGTGAAGATGCCCGCGATCGGCGGGTAACCGCACGCCAACGAAATCCCCAAGCACAACGGCAGCGCGATCAGAAAGACCAGCAGCCCGGAGACAATGTCTTGTTTGAAGTAACGTCGAAATCCCGCCAAGTTGCCGCGGGGTTGGTCGTCGATCAGAGGGGCTGACATCAGGGTCTTTCGGTGAAGGATTTAACAGAAACGGGACAAAGACACCGTGGCTCGGGGCTTGTGCGGGCAGGGGGTGCCGCGCATATTCCAAGTCTCCAATGATGCCGGTGCCCCAGGCATGGGGTGGTCGGGGTCGATGAACCCGATCAGCCTCGCACTTCGACGGCAGGCCAGCTCGGCTGGCTAAGTTCGGCGGAGGATCGGCACCGCAAATGCAAGCAGGGTTTGTGCCAACCGCTGCATTTGGTCTGTTTCGCCGTGTTTTGGCGTTCTGGCGCGTCCTCCTCGCCCAATGAACGTGCAAGTGGTTGCACGCGGCGTGCAATCCATTGCAGTCTTTGATCGGCTCGAATCCCCCAGCAACGTCTCATGACAGAACCCGTCCGAATCCTGATCGTTGACGATGAGCCGCACATCCGCAGCGGACTGGCCAAAGGTCTTGCCAAATCGGGAGACGTCATCGACACGGCCGGCGACGTCAATCAGGCGTTGGACAAATTGGAGCGTGCGGAATACCAGGTGGTGATCGCCGACGTCCGCCTGCCCGGCGACCGCGACGGATTGGACCTGGTCTCGTGGATCCAACAACGCTGCCCGGAAACCAACACGTTGGTCATCACGGCACACGGGACGGTCGAGACGGCCGTCGATGCGATGCGCCGCGGCGCGTTTGACTTCATCACCAAACCCGTCGACTTAAATCTGATTCGCCAGCAGGTCGGACGGGCTTTGGACCACGGTCGGCTGCAGAGCGAAAACCGGGTCCTCCGCGACCGGCTGGCCGACGCCGGCGCAATTTCCGAGATCATCGGCAATTGCACGATCATGCAGGAATTGTTTCAGCAACTGCGGCAGGTCGCCGACACCGACGCCACCGTCTTCATTCAAGGCGAGAGTGGCACCGGCAAGGAACTGGTTGCCCGCGCCCTGCATGACCTGAGCAGTCGATCCAGTGGCGAGTTCGTCGCCGTGAACTTGGGCGCGCTGCCCGAGTCGCTGTTGGAGAGCGAGTTGTTCGGTCACGAGAAGGGATCGTTCACTGGTGCCTCACGACAAAAGCCGGGCTGCTTTGAACAGGCCCGCGGCGGCACCCTGTTCTTGGACGAGATCACCGAGATCCCGACCAAGAGCCAAGTCGATTTACTCCGCGTCCTGGAAACCGGACAATTCCAGCGGGTGGGCGGCGAAGCCCTGTTGAGCTCCGATGCCCGCATCGTCTCAGCGACCAACAAAGACCCGCTGCCGCTGATCGACGACGGGGTCTTTCGCGACGACCTGTATTACCGTCTGAACATCGTCCCGTTGGTGATTCCGCCATTGCGAAAGCGTCGCGACGATATCCCGTTGTTGGTCGAACACTTTGTCAAGCATTTTTGCCAGCGGCACAAACGACCCGACAAACAGTTCTCCGACGACGCGTTGGAATTATTGACGGCGGCCAATTGGCCCGGCAACGTCCGCCAGCTCCGCAATGTCGTCGAGCGGTTGGTGGTCACCCATGTCGGCGACCGCATCGATGCGGGCAGTCTGCCGTCGGAGCTGACCGTCGTCCAAGCCGTCGGGCCGACCGAAGTTCGGACCTTGGCCGAAGCGACCGAGTCGGCTGAGAAAGAGGCCATCAAGGTGGCGCTGGTCGCGTGCGGGTTCCATCGCGAACAAACCGCCCGTGCCCTCGGCGTCAGCGTCCGCACGCTGCACTACAAAATGAGTCGCTACGGACTGCACTGATTCTGTCTCAGCTCAAATTTCGCGTAGTGGACGAGGCGACGAGTCCGCTTGCTAGATTCCGTCTCAGCTCAAATCTCGGGTAGTGGACGAGGCGAGGAGTCCCGCGATTAGTTGTCTTGTTCAATTATTAGAATTGTCGGTGGACTCGTCGCCTCGTCCACTACGTCGTGATTCGTTGATTGATTGTTGACAGGTGTTGACTAGGAATGGATTGACGCACGAAGCGTAGTGGACGACGCGAGGAGTCCCGCGAAGCGTAGTGGACGACGCGAGGAGTCCCGCGAAGCGTAGTGGACGACGCGAGGAGTCCCGCGATTAGTTGTCTCGTTCAATCATTTGAATTGCCGGTGGACTCGTCGCCTCGTCCACTACCGCCTACCCGATATTCAGATCTCGACAGAGCACTAGATCGGCGGAAGCGTGCGGACCTGGGCATCGACCGGCAGCGCGATGTCTTGAAGCGGTAAGAATTGAGCCTCGTCGGGGTTGAACGCGAACACCTCACCGGTCTCGAACTTGTAGACCCAACCGTGCAGCTTCAGTTGCCCGCGTCCGATCGCGGCGGCAACCGACGGGTGCGTCCGCAGACTTTCCAGTTGGACCAATACGTTTTCTTCGACGGTCAACGTCAACCGCTTCTCCGGGTCGGTCAGGTGACCATAGTTCTCTTGGACGATCCGGCGCGTCGCCTCGGCGTGCTCCAGGTACGCTTTGACTGCGGGTAGTGGTTCGATCGACTGCGGATCCAACAGCCCCGCCATCGCTCCGCAATGGGAGTGTCCGCAGATCACGATGTCGCGGACTTTCAAAACGCTGACCGCGTATTCGATCGTCGCCGCTTCACCACCGTGAACGCTGCCGTAGGGAGGCACGATGTTGCCCGCGGTCCGCTGAATGAAAAGCTCGCCGGGGCGGGTTTGGGTCAGCCGACTCGGATCGATCCGCGAATCCGAACAGGTCACGAACAACGCCAGCGGGTTTTGTCCTTCGACCAACGTCTCGAACAACTGCTGGTCTTGGCTGAACAGTTCACGCTGAAATTTGTGAATTCCATCGACTAGTTTTTGCATCGTCAAAATCCTGGTTGCGGAAGTGGCTAGACCGCCTGAAAAGGTTCCCGAGAAGCCGGCGCCCGAGTTTATCAAAGATGGCTCGGTCCTGTCGTCTGTAATCCTATCGGAATCAATTCGCTTGTCGGATGTAAGATTTTCGGTCCCCGGGTGAACTATGTTTGGGTCAGACCCTTGTCTGACCTGCCATCGTTCCCTCCGCGAACCGCGAAACGCGAAACTTTGTGGTCCGTCGCGGGTTGGAACACTACCGTCGCTCGTCTCTGTTCCTGCTCGCTCGTCCCGGGAGAAATCCGGTGTTTTTCCAGCGAATTTTGCGATCTGTCCTTTTTTTTGTAAGCGCGGCCTCGCTGGTGGGGGTGGCTGGTTTTGCCGCTGCTGCCGACGATGTTGCCGCGACACCGCTGACGCCCGAGCAATCGAAGTTTTTTGAAACCAAGATCCGCCCCGTGCTGGTTCGCGAGTGCTACGGCTGTCACAGCAAGCAAGCCGGACAGAGCAAGGGGGGGCTCCGGTTAGACACCCAGGCGGCGATGATCGAGGGCGGCGACAGCGGCCCGGCGATCGTGCCCGGCGACCTGGACGCGAGCCTGTTTTTCGGCGCGATCACGCACACCGATTTCGTGATGCCGCCGAAGCGAAAATTGACCGATGCCGAGATCGCCGATTTCCGAACCTGGATCCTCGACGGCGCGCCCGATCCCCGTGTCATCACACCGGTCGAAACGCCCGCGCAGACGATCGACGACGAGATGATCGCTCAAGCCAAGCGGACCTTTTGGGCCTATCAAGCACCGCGCCGCAGCCGACCGCCCGAACCGGACGCCGCCTCAACGCACGCCGCCGCCTGGTCCAAGACGACGATCGATCGTTTCCTGGCGAAAGGACTCGACGATGCCGGATTGCAGCCCGCCGCCGACGCACCGGCGGCAAACATCTTGCGACGACTGTGCTTTGATCTGATCGGTTTGCCGCCCACCCCCGAGCAGCTTGAGTGGTTCACCGCGGCCTACGCCCAGAACCCCGACGCCGCGGTCGCCCGCGTCGTCGATCGATTGTTGGATTCGCATCAGTTCGGCGAGCATTGGGGACGTCACTGGTTGGACGTCGTCCGCTATGGCGAATCGACCGGACGTGAAGTCAACATGACGTACCCGAACGCTTGGCGCTACCGCGACTACGTCATCGATTCGGTCAACGCCGACAAACCGTACGACGAGTTTGTCCAAGAACAAATCGCCGGTGATCTGTTGCCCGCGGCCGATGACGACGAATGGTCCGAGCATCTGGTGGCGACCGGCTTCCTGGCGATCGGCACCAAAAACGTCAACGAGCAGAGCGGCGCCCAATTTGCCGCCGATTTGGCCGACGAACAGATCGATGCCACCACGCGGGTGTTCCTCGGAACCTCCGTCGCCTGTGCCCGTTGTCACGATCACAAATTCGATCCGATCCGCCAAACCGATTATTACGCGATGGCCGGGATCTTTCGCAGCACTAAAACCTTCTTCGGCACACCGCCGTCGCAATATGGCAGCTTCGGCGGTCCACAGCAACGACGCATCAGCAGCTTGATCTTGTTGCCGACCGACGATCCCGATCCGGCCGGTCGTTCTTACTCCCCCGAAGAACTTGAACAGTTGCATCAGGACATCCGTGATCGACAAGCCGAACTCGTCGGACTTCGCCGCGGCGAGAGCGCGACGAGCACCCGCCGGGGCGCCTCGCCCCAACAGATGCGGATTCGCCTGACCAACGAACTCGGCACGCTGTCGGCCAAGCTGGGAGTCGTCGACGAAAACGGACAACCGCGAAGCTATTGCATGGGCGTTCAAGACGCAGACACCGTGGGCGACGCGCCTCTGTTGGTTCGCGGCGAAATCGATCAGCCGGCCGGACGAATCAAACGCGGGTTGCCCGCCGCACTCAGCGACGTGTCGTTTTCACCCAAGCCCGGAGCCAGCGGACGATTGGAATTGGCACGCTGGATCGGCAGCGACGACAACACCTTGGCCGCACGCGTGATGGTCAACCGCATTTGGCAGCATGTCTTCGGCCAGGGTATCGTGCCGACGACCGAAGATTTCGGCATGACCGGAACGGCCCCCTCGCATCCCGAATTGCTCGATCATCTGGCGATCGAATTTATCGAGTCGGACTGGTCGGTCAAAACCATGATCCGTCAAATGATGCTGACGCGGGCCTATCGGATGCAAAGCACCTTTGACGTCGCCAGCCACGAAGCGGACCCGGACAACCGGTTGCTTTGGCGGGCCAACGTGAAACGGCTGAACGCCGAGTCGCTTCGCGACGCGATGCTTGTGATCGCCGGAGAGCTGGAAACCGAGCCGCCGACCGGATCCAAGGTTGCCCAAGCCGGTTACAGCCGTGTCCGCGACGGACAACTCGGCGATCCCCGCGATGCCATCCGCCGTACCATGCAAACCACCTTGACCGGGCGAACCACCTTGACCAGCCGTCGCGGCGGACTGGCGCCGATCTTTGATCGCATCCGAAACGGCAATCCGCGCGAACAAGCGCTGGCCCGAAACCAGCTGCGCTCGGCGATCGGCAACCAACGGATGGCGGAACTCGCCGCCACGGCCTATGACGAAGGTTCGCTGGACAGTGTCTCGGACAATCACCGCAGTGTTTACTTGCCTGTGGTGCGTGACTTCGTGCCACGATCGTTGGACGTGTTTGACTTTGCCGACCCCAGCATGGTGATCGGCACCCGCGAAACATCCAACACGCCCAACCAGGCGCTCTACATGTTGAACAATCCGCTCACGATCCGACTCAGCGAAGCCTTTGCCGAGCGGCTGCTCCAGGAGGGGCGATCGACCAAAGACCGTGTCGAAATGGCGTTCGTCTTGGCATACGGACGCCCGCCGACGGCCGCTGAACGCACCGCATCGCATCGCTTTCTCAGTTCGTCGGGCCTGTTGCCCAAATCGGCGCTCGCCGCATTTTGTCAGTCGCTCTTCGCGGCCGCCGAATTTCGATACCTGAATTAGTCCATGTCATGATCGTGTTGACCCGTTGGGGTTCAACCTCAATCACCTCGGAAATCCAATGTACACACGTCGCGATCTACTCAAACACACCTCGGCCGGGTTCGGTTACTTGGCGCTGGCGGGGCTGGCGTCGCTTTCCCGTTCGTCCGCCCTGGGGGCAGGGGCGGACGTCGCGGCCAACCCGTTGTCGCCCAAACCGCCGCACTTTCCGGCGAAAGCGAAACGCGTGATCTTCCTGTGCATGCAAGGCGGTCCGTCGCACGTCGATACGTTCGACTACAAACCGGCCTTGGCGTCCGACGATGGGAAACGCGGCAAGTACGGTGGCGCGCTGCTCAAGTCACCGTGGCAGTTTCGCCAACGCGGTGAAAGCGGACTGTGGATCTCGGATCTGTTTCCCGAAGTCGCCAAGCACGCCGACGAGATGTGTTTGATTCGGTCGATGCATTGCGATCAACCGGTGCACCCGGGCGCGATGACGCAGATGCACACCGGAACGGCGCAGTTCGTTCGGCCGTCGTTGGGCGCCTGGACGCTGTATGGTCTGGGCACCGAAAACGAAAGCCTGCCCGGATTCGTCTCGCTCAGTCCACCCGCGGGAAGCTCTCGCAACTACAGCAGCGCGTTCTTGCCGGCGATCTATGGCGGCACCAAAGTCGGCGGATCGGGCGGTCGCTTTGCCCAAGCGGCGCGGTTCAATGCCGGAGGCGGCCAGGCGGTGCCGGACATCAGTAACCCGAAACGAACGACCGATCAACAGCGCCGACAACTCGACTTCATCCAATCACTCAATCGCAGCCAGATGCCGGCCGGTGACGGGGCGAACGTCGAAGGCGTGATCCAGTCCTATGAGTTGGCGTTTCGAATGCAGGACGCGATGCCGGAACTGATGGATCTGTCGGGTGAGGATCAGCGCACGATTTCGATGTACGGTGCCGATTCCGATCCGACGCGGACGTTCGGACGACAGTGCTTGCTGGCCCGTCGCTTTGCCGAAGCCGGGGTGCGGTTCATCGAAGTCACGCACGGCAATTGGGATCAGCACGCCCGTTTGACCGAAGACCATGCCGCGCGGGCCGAGGCCTGCGATCAACCGATCGCGGCGCTGTTGGCCGATTTGAAACAACGCGACATGCTCAAAGACACGTTGGTGATGTGGGGCGGCGAATTCGGACGGACGCCGTCGGCCCAAAATGGAGATGGCCGCAACCACAACAACAAGGGTTACACGTTGTGGATGGCCGGCGGCGGCACCAAGGGCGGTTTCAGCTACGGGGCGACCGACGAACACGGATTCGAAGCGGTGGAAAACCCGTGCCATGTCCATGACTGGCACGCCACCGTGTTGCACTTGCTGGGTCTGGACCACACCCGCCTGACCTATCGGTATGCCGGACGCGATTTCCGATTGACCGACGTTTACGGGAACGTGGCGACGGATATCATCGCTTAGGTCACCTGCTGGTGTGCAGGCTTCAGCCGCCCATTTCGCTGCTCCGCAGCGACCCGGATGCGCCTCAAGGCTGGACACCAACACGCGCTGGTGTGCAGGCTTCAGCCGCCCATTTCGCTGCTCCGCAGCGACCCGGATGCGCCTCAAGGCTGGACACCAACCTGCGCTGGTGTGCAGGCTTCAGCCGCCCATTTCGCTGCTCCGCAGCGACCCGGGGATGCGCCTCAAGGCTGGACACCAACCTGCGCTGGTGTGCAGGCTTCAGCCGCCCATTTCGCTGCTCCGCAGCGACCGGGGGATGCGCCTCAAGGCTGGACACCAACCTGCGCTGGTGTGCAGGCTTCAGCCGCCCGTTTCGCTGCTCCGCAGCGACCCGGATGCGCCTCAAGGCTGGACACCAACCTGCGCTGGTGTGCAGGCTTCAGCCGCCCGTTTCGCTGCTCCGCAGCGACCCCGGGATGCGCCTCAAGGCTGGACACCAACCTGCGCTGGTGTGCAGGCTTCAGCCGCCCGTTTCGCTGCTCCGCAGCGAGGGGGCGATCACCCCGACTTGCCAAGTCGCATGCCTGCCGGTCAGACTACGGACCGCGTTCGATCACACCCGCATCCACCCTCCTCGCGAATTCGCTTGCGTCATGGACGGCATCACCGAGCCCGTCGTTTTGGTCCTCGGGCATCCCATTGCCGGAAACCCGGCCCAGTTTGCCCTCGAGCGAGCCTTCGCGTCGATGGATGTCGGCTGGCGGGTCTTCTCCTGTGACGTCCCCCCGGACCGCATCGACGAAGCGATCGCGGGGGCCGAAGTGCTCGGCTTTCGCGGATTGCTGCTGGACCAAAATCTGGTCACCCGTCTGGACGAGGGGGCTGAGCGGTCCGATCTGTACTGGCGGGGAAACCCCTCGGAGAGCCGATGGCACACCGAAAACGTTCTGTCGACGTGGCTGGAAACCGAAATTCGCAAGCACTTCGAATCACTCGAAACGGAAATCGGACCGCTGCTTTGGATCGGAACCCCCGATCCAAGTTTCCCCTCCAAGATCGCTTCCGAACAGTCACACTCTCCGATCGCCTGGGCGTCGACCGAGGCGATCGAGCACGCCCGATTGATCGCGATCGCCGAAACAGTCGACGTGTCCCAGTGGCCTCGCTGCCAGAACGCGACGCTGGTGGTGGATTTTGCCAACCCGGAAAACGACCTCGATCAAATCCGCTCGCTCGGCTACACCGTCCTCGGCCGCGAACAAGCGCGGATCGGCATCCTGCTCGAATCCATCCAGCGCTGGACGGGAAAGCAACCGATGGTCGACGTGTTGAACGAAGCGATCGAAGAGTACCTGGCGGTCTGATCTGATGACAAACCGCAACGCGACAAACAGCAATGTTCGGGCACTCGTCCGGGCCGCACGGGAGCTTTCTGATTCGGTCGACCTGCTTTCTTTCGCCGAGCCGGTCACCCACGTCTACAATCCGCTCGCCTACGCCTGGAAATCTCACCAGGCCTATCTGGGGCAGGTCAGCGAGGACGTCAAGGTTGTCCTGTTGGGGATGAACCCGGGACCCTGGGGAATGGCCCAAACGGGAGTCCCATTCGGTGAAGTCGCCGCGGTCCGCGACTGGATGCTGATTGACGAGCCGGTCGGCAAACCCCCGATCGAACACGAAAAACGCCCGGTCGAAGGATTCCAATGCCAGCGAAGCGAAGTCAGCGGGCGTCGCTTGTGGGGCCTGTTTCAAGAGCGTTTCCAAACGCCCGACGCCTTCTTTCAAGACCACTTTGTGCTCAATTACTGCCCGCTGGTTTTCATGGAAGAATCGGCCCGCAATCGCACGCCCGACAAACTGCTGCCGGAGGAACGTGAACGGCTCACTGCGATCTGCGATGCGCACTTGCTGACCGTGATCCGCACGCTGGACCCGGATCACCTGGTCGGTGTCGGCGTCTATGCCGAAGCCTGTCTCAAGCGGGCTGTCCAGGTCGAAGGCTGCCGCGCGAACGTGACTCGCATCCTCCACCCCAGCCCCGCCTCGCCGGCATCGAACAACGATTGGGCGGGCAAGGTGACCAAACAATTGGAAAAGGCAGGGGTCTGGTAGCCGCTGTGGCTAGTATTCCGCCGCAGCACATTCTTACGTTCGAATCGTAGCGGAAGCCGCCAACGGTTTGTTGATTGAGTCGCTGTTCCCAATTCAACGCATCGTGTGACCCAAGGCTGAACCTGTTGCCCGGCTTTGGTTACATTACTGCCGACGTGCCTTTCTGTCCTCTTTCACCGACGATCACCGCCGAGCTGACCTTCGTGAGCCAATCCGCCAACGAATCGACCGAAACGGTCGCTGATGCCCTTCGAAACGACCCCCGCCTCGCCCAAGCCAAACGTTTGGTCGCCGAAGCGATCGGTGATCATGCCAGTCGATTGTCGGTGCGTCCCTCGGCCGAATCTTTGAAATCCACCTTCGCCGATCTGATCGACCGATTGTCGGCCGTTCGCGGCGGACCACCGATCTGGCCCTACCTGTCCTCCGGTCTCGGCCGCGGTGCCTACGTGGAACTGGCCGACGGCAGCGTCAAATTGGATTTTATTTGCGGCATTGGTGTCCATGGCGCCGGCCACAGTGACCCCGGTATGGTCGCCGCGGCGATCGATGCGGCGATCGAAGACACGGTGATGCAAGGCAACTTGCAACAGAATCCGGCCAGCGTCGTGATGATGGAAAAGCTGACGGCCTTGGCCCAGGCGTCCGGGGCGGAGCTGCCGCATTGCCTGCTGTCGACCAGCGGCGCGATGGCCAATGAAAACGCGCTGAAGATCGCGATGCATCACAAGACGCCCGCCGATCGCGTCCTGGCGTTCGACAATGCCTTTGCCGGACGCACCTTTGCGATGGCGACCCTGACCGACCGACCGAACTATCGCATGGGATTGCCGCTGACGTTCCCGGTCGACTACTTGCCCTTTCGTGATCCCGCCAATCCCGAGCGAAGCACGCGCTGGGCGGTCGATGAACTGCATCGATTGTTGAAACGTCATCCCGGACGCTATGCCGCGTTCTGGGCCGAGCCGATCGCCGGTGAAGGCGGCTATTACCCCGGCAGCCACGAGTTCTTTACCGCGCTTTGTCAGCCGCTTAAGGACGCCGGCGTGCCGATCATCTTTGATGAAGTCCAAAGCTTCTCCAGGACCAGTCGCCCCTTCGCGTTCCAACATTACGGGCTCGACGCGTTCGCCGACATCGTCACCGTCGGAAAGATCACCCAGGTCTGCGCGACGCTGTACAGCAGCGAAATGAAACCGACCGGCCCGATCCTCAGCCAGACCTTCACCGGAGCGACCGCGTCGATCGCCACCGGGATTGAAATGCTCAATCGCCTTGAAAGCAATAATTGTTTCGGACCCTCGGGCCAGAACATGCAATTGGCGTCCTCGTTTCAAGACGCGCTCGCGAGCCTGGCAACAAAGTATCCCGATCTGGTCCGCGGCCCGTATGGCGAAGGCATGATGGTGGCGTTCACCCCCGGTGATGGCAGTTTCGACTTCGCCAAGAAGTTGATGATGCACCTGTTTGACATCGGCTTGCTGGGGTTCGTCTGCGGCGGCGACCCGACACGCATCCGGTTTCTGCCGCCACCGGCAACGACGACCCAAGCACACATCGATCACGCCATCGAGCTGCTCGACCGGGGACTCGCCACGCTGCCGTAGTGCTTGGTCGCTGGGGTTTCAGCACCCGTTGGTGTCTAAATTCCCTTTCGCTGCGACGCAGCGAAAGTGGGCGGCTGAAGCCCAATACCACCGCGTCTACCCGTGCGATTAGTAGCTGACCCCTTGTCCTGCCTGCCCGAAAGCTTGACACGCCGGGACCAAAGGTTGTTAAACTTTTGGTCTCCTCGCTTCTGTTTCCTCTTGGCGGTGAACTTGCTTGAACGACAAGACGAAAGCTCGGCCGATGACGGTCGACGATCTGCAAGATCTGTACGGTGAATTGCGCGGCAGCCGCTCGGCGCCGGCGATCATGGACGCGCGAGCTTTTTTTCTCGAGCGACAGTGGGCCGATTCACACACGAAACTGAACGAGGCCTACGAAAAATACCGCGAAAGCAGGCAACGGATCCTTCGCCAGGATCCCGAAAAGGAAGTCGACGCCAAAGCCAAAGATCGTGATCGACAGGTCAGGCGTCTGCAGCGGAAACAAGACAAGGCACGCGAGATCATTCAAAAATTCGAATCGTATCTCCCGCAACTAGAACGGCTGGCGGAGAAAGAAAAGGCCAAGGAAGAAAGCAAGGCTGCGACGGCCACGGTCACCCCCGCCGAGCAACACGCCGAGCAACATGCCGAGCAACATGCCGAGCAACACGACGACGACGCGTCCGACGTTCAAGACACGCCGCCGGTGGCGCAGGATCGCCAAATCGTCAGCAAGGACTCCATCGACGAAGCATTCTTGAATCAGTTTTCCGTTCTGATCGGTGACCGACAGCTCGAGTTTGTCAGTGGCCGGTTCGATTTTCAACCGCTAACCGATCCCCAGGATGTCATCTCAGACGCCATCTATCTGCTTCGCAAGGGCGACCGCTGCATGATGATTCATGCCGAGACCCTGCCCGATGATTCGGGTTCCGATGACAGCGCAAAACTGTTGTGTGTCGACATCGCCAAGGCCAAAAACCGTGTCGAGCTTTCGCCCAACGCCATGGTCCGGCTCAGCCAAAAACGAAAGCTCGTCCTCCTCCTGACCAAAGTGGGGTAAGCATCCTGCTTGCCATTTAATCCGTAAACGGTGATCGTTCAAACACGACGTCGTCGGAAACCCGCGGATCACCGGTCTGTTCCAGCTGCGACATCAGTCGCTCATGCAATGCCTCGCGGGTCGCACGATGGTTTACATCCGTTGCCAAGTTGACCATGCAATGCGGGTCGGCTTGGATGTCGTACAGTTCCGCCTCGGGACGTTTTCCCACCGCATATTGAAACGATTCCGGATCCTGATCGCGATGCATCACCACCCAAGCTTTGGTGGGGCTCGCATCGAGATCGCCAAACGCGCTGAACGTGTTCTCGCGCAGCAACTCCAGCGACGGCATCGGACCGTCTGGTCTGCCGTATCCTGCCGCATCACCCATCGGCCAACGGTCGGGCGCGAAATTGATGATGTACAAGTACTGATCGGTGCGTATCGCACGTTGCGGGTACGGTTTGTTGCCCTCGCGTGCTTTGGCGACGTGCCGTTCGCGACCGGTGAAGACGGCATCTCGCGTCGGGTCGACCTGTCCGCCTTGTTCACTCGCAAAGACGTTCAGCAATGACTTCGCCGTCATCACATCCGGAACACGCTCGCCCGCGGCTTCCAAGAACGTCGGTGCCAAGTCGGGCAGCGAGACGAAGTCGTCGACGACACGACCGGGATGCTTGATACCTTGGGGCCAACGGATCGCCAGCGGTACGCTGGTCCCCAAGTCGTACAGATTGCATTTGCCGCGGGTGACGCCCGGAATCCCGTGGTCGCCACTGACCACCAAGATCGTGTTGTCCAGTTGTCCGATGCGGCGCAGTTCTTCCAGGATCACACCCAGCGATGCATCAAACGCCTGGGCTTCTCCCAGGTAGTCGGCAAAGTCTTCGCGGACGACGTCCACATCCGGCAGATACGGCGGCAGCTTTCCCTTCAAGTCGTCCGGGTCGATTCCCCACAGTGTCTTGCCGCTTCCGGCGATCCACTTTCGATGACAGTTTGTCGGCCCGAACCAATAGCAAAACGGTGCGTCTCCATCGACCGCGCCGTCACCGTCGGCGTCCAAGAACGAACGAACATTGTTGCGGACTTCATCCAGCAACGCCGCCTTTCCCGCCTCATGGTCCTCAGCCTTCATCGCGTTCTGCGAAAACCCGTTGAACTTGCGGCCGTGATTGTTGAACGAAGTCCGTTCGGCACCGTGGGGCGCATCGCGGGGTGAACCCGGCGACCAGACCTTGTAGGTATGACCGATGCGATAACCGGATTGTTCCAGGATCAGTGGGTAAGCGGGATTGGAAAAGTCCCAGATCGCACCCTGCAAGATCGACGCCCGACCGCAGCGCCAGAAGTGCTGACCGGAAAGCAGCGAGCTGCGACAGGGGGTGCATGACGGCGCACTGACATAAGCCCTGGTGAACAGGATGCCTTCGGAGGCGATCGCGTCGAAGTGGGGTGTCGAGATGACATCGGATGGGCCACCGGGCTGAAGCTTGGCGTAGGCACTGGCGTATTTTCCCCAGTCGTCGGCAAAGGCCATCACGATGTTCGGCCGCTCGGCGGCGCCGCATGACGGCGTACTGCACGACAGGGTGATGCACGCGATGGCCGTCGCCAGAGCGAAGCGAACGATTCGATTCATGTTGCAAGTTCCTTGATAGCCGGAGGGAATCATGGTGCACCCGGATAGAGTCTCTCTGGATGATCGGCGCTGGTGCGTCGTGGGCGGGAGGGCGTTCGTCGCTCGCTGAATCAGTCTTCTAAGAATAAATCCGAAAGCAAGAGCGGCAGCGTTGGAGCGAAGGTCGGAGTCACGGTTGAATGACGATCATGAAGATCAATCATTTTGGTTTCCTACGAAGACTCTCACCATTGTAACATCGCTGCGGTGCTCGATTTCAACACCACTCGGGATTTCGCTATTCACCAGCCGCACGATCATCACCGCAAGCGGGCTGTTGATTTAAGGAACGCATGCGTTAGCTGGGGGCCACGCGCCGCCCCTCGCTTACGCGTTGGGCTAAGATCGTCGCGCTGAATTCAGAACATCGACTAAATCGACCGCCCGAGTGGGGATAGCAGCTAAAATCGATATGGACGTGACCCATTGCCTTTGGCCGACAGAGTGAACCGCCGACATGCCTTGGCCGACGACACGCGGAATGCGGAACCTGATCGGCGCCGAAGCCGATTTGGTGCGGGGGGCGATCGGGATGATGACCGATCATCTCGTCGCCGAGCTGCGCGACGGCGAGCCACCGTGGACGTACGCAGTGGATTGGTTTGACCAGTGGGACGGAGATCAGCGACTGTGGTTACTCGAGCGGGTCACCGCGGCGCTGTTGGGAGCTAAAATCATCGAGCCGTCCGCGGCGATGTTTGATGCCACGGTCGACGCCATTTTCCATGAAGTCAACGACCTGGTTGAAATCGAAATCGATCATGGCTCGGCCGACGATTCGGAACGCTCGTGGCGACAGAGTGTGATCGATGCGTTGCAATGCCAAACCGATCGGCCGACCACGATCGCCGCCGACAGTCTCGATCAACAGGCTTGGCAAACCACGATCACTCAAATTGCCGATGCGATCTTGGGAATTCGGCTCTATCAGCGGGCGGAATACTTTCGTGACGCCGACTACGAGAAGACCGCATCGTTCCTACGTGACCGAGGATTACCCGATGACTACCTCACCCAAATCCCACCGCTCCGAACGATCGATCAAACGCAGTGGTCGATCGATCGCATTCAAGCGTACGTGTTTGACTAAAAGACAAAAACGATCGAACGCTCGAAGCGCCGATCCTTGGGAGTCGATCGCCTTTGGATGTTTGAAGTGCACCAATGAGATCAAAACGCGGCGTGCACCGCGGTGCCGATGAACTGCGTGCCAAAGACTCCTGAAGCGGATGGTTGGGAAAAGCGACGGTGGACGATACAAGCGAGGGTGGTGAGCGAGTGCAACAAACGCTACGGCTGGATGATGCCCGGAGGACGTCGATTGTATTACTGACGAATTACTTAACGTACCGCGTTGTGGGAACGACTCGCGAGCGTCAACCGCTCCTGCGGCCCGCAACGCCAGCGGCGTGCCACATCAAAGCTTGGGGTCGCGCCCGCGCACCCCAAGTTCCGGTCGCCAACAGGCCGCCAACCCCAACGGGGTTGAACAGAGCAACACGATTCGCCCGATTCACGCCGCCGTTTGCGCACCCCGGATTGTGCCGCGCCGTTTGTTGAACCCCGCTGGGGTTCCCCTGTCCTCTGCGCCCCCACCCGGAGTGCGCTTCGCGACTCCGGGCTTTGTTGTGGCACCGCTCTGCGGTGTGCACCGCTGAGCGGAGCTTGCCCAAAAGTCGTTCAGTAACACGATCGACGTCCCTCGGGATACTCGGTTCGCTCACACCTTCATGCCGCTCGCAGTTCCATCACCCGGATCGGGTGTTCGGGGTCGTCTTTCATTTCCAGCTTGTGTTCGGTGTAGGTCCAAGGACGCTTGCCGATCCACTCGCTGAACTCATTGGCGATGATGCGGTACGGATCACTCAACAAGACCACGCCGCCGGGAGCCAAATGATCCAGCAAGCATTGCTCCAGCTCCGGCCACAATTGACGCAGGTAGGTGACGTCGCTGCCCAGGATGATGGGGAATTTTCTGTCCAGTCGATCGATTCCGAATCTCAACCGACGGATCTCACAACGGTCCGCGATCGGGTGACTGCTCAGCCGGACCAGATGCAGGGGGTCTTCCACTCCATCGGTCAGCGTCACTTGAGCACCCCGGAGCGCCGCGGAGATGCCCGCATGCCCGGTTCCGCAGCCCAATTCCAGCACCGATTGACCGTCCAGTTGCAGAGTCTCTAAAAAGCGGTCCAAACCGGACGCCGCCCGCCAGGTCGCTGCCCAAAACGGGTCGATGACGCCGGTTTCACCGTCGTCCTGCCGTTTGCAAGCATCGATCAGCATCGCATCGGGGTCGGCTGCGACCGCAAGCGGCCAGGTTTTGTCCGCGATCGACGTGTCTTCCCAGCGCCAATCGAGCACTCCGTTGGCGGTGGCGATCAGTTCGGCGGGCAGATCCGCGGGGTGGATTTCTGTGGTATCGGTGTGTGTCATGCGTGCAATTTAACATGACCGTGTTTTCCTGCGCCCCATCCGCAAACATTTCGCTCCCTACTACACTTCGTTTCGTCCAGCCACCGTTCCCGCCCATCTCGAGAGTCGATTGTCTGCTTCCGCCCCGTCTGATTCTCCCCCCTCCGATACCCGCTTCGGCCTCGCCGTCTGGGTCACCGCCGCCTGCTTTCTCGGGCTGTGTGCCAGCTACGGATGGGCGAGTCTGGCTCCCGCGTCGGTTGCCGCTAACCTGACACTTGCGGTGTTTCAAATCACAATGATTTCGATCGTGATTTGGCAAGCGTGCGATCCGTTCGCCGACGCCGCACAGTATTTGGGCGAACAGTGGCGGATCCCCAGTAGTGTTCGCGGTGCGACGTTGGACGCGGTTGCCAGCTCACTGCCCGAACTGTTCACGGGTTTTTTCTTTGTCCTGTATGCCATGAACGCTTCGGTCCTGGCCCCGCCGGGGGAACCCGGTCTACACGCCGGCGAGGGATTTGGGGCGACGATCGCGACCTGTGCCGGATCGGCGGTCTACAACATGATCTTGATCCCGGCGTTTTGTGGCATCGCCATCGCGTTGACTCGGCACCGAAAACCGATCATCGAAATCCATCGCACCGTGATCACCCGCGACGGGTTGTGGTTTCTGGTCTGTGAAATTGTGCTGGTCGTGTTTCTGTTCAGCAAACAACTCTCCTGGCACCTGGCGGCGATCTTACTCGCCCTCTATGGGGTGTATTTGGTCTGGCTGTGGATCGATGCCCGCAAGTACCGGATTGCCCGATCGGTGGCGATCGAGACGCTTCAATCGATCGACAAGCCCAGCGATCAACAGATCCAATCCGCCCTGACCGAGCATGGGATCAACGCAACGCCGAGTCTGATCGACTATGTCGCTCGCGAGCTGCGGGGTGAGAGCGATGACGAGGAAGGTGACGACGAAGTCGACTCGGCCGGCATGTTGTTCGGGCGGATCCAAATCCCGCTTCGCCCGTCGATCTCCTACAGCCTGTTGGTCGGCTCCACCGCGATCACCGCGATCGCCTGTTACTGGCTGGTAGAAGTCACCGTGTCGATCGCCACCACACTGGACATCCCGGTGTTCTTTGTCGCCGTGATTGTTGCCGCGGCGGCTAGCAGTGTTCCCGATACGTTGCTGTCCATCGGAGCGGCCAAGCGTGGCGATGACGACGGTGCGGTCAGCAACGCCTTCGGATCCAACATCTTTGACATCTGCATCTGTCTGTCGCTGCCGCTGATCGCCGGCATCTTTCTCAACAACGGCCAACCGATCGATTTACTGATCGACGGCAAGCCGATGCCGGGTTTATTCGGTCTGCAGGTCCTGTTGCTGTCTTTGACCGTGATCACACTGGCAATTCTGTCGCACCGGTTACAACTGACACTGCGAAAGTCGTTGGTCTTGGTCGGCTTGTACCTGGTGTTTATCGGCTACGCGGTGTTGGGCTCGCTGGGGTTTTAACCCGATACCGCAAGCTGGAAGCTTACGCCACTATCGGGTCAGCACGGCGAAGCGGATGTCGCTGATCTTGGCGTCGGGCAACTGTTTGGCGATGTGCTTGATGATCGTTCGTTTTTGAAACGTCAATTCCTGGATCGTGACCGAGTCTTTAGCAAACACTTTGAGCACGCCGCGATTGAGTTTGCCGACGGTGACTTCGGCCGCCAGATCGTTGCCGACGGCCGCCGCGATCGCTTCGTGGAACCGGTCGGTGGCCGCGATTTGTGCGTACCCGCGTCGCGAGATCAATTGGCCGACTAGCGAGCCGATCGATTGTACGCGGGGTTTCGGCGGATCCGGCGGTCTATTCATCGGTAACGTTTAAACAGCAGCCTCGGCTTTTTCGCTGATCATCGTTTCCAGCTTGCGGATGTCGGCGGCAAAGCGACGGATCCCTTCGGCCGTTTTTTCGGTCGCCATGGCATCCTCGTTCAATTCAAACCGAAACGTGTTCTCATCCATGGTGACCTTTTCGATGTCGCTCTGCTTGGCCGCCGCTTCGTCGAGTTTCTTTTCGATCGGGTCGGTCGACGCTTGTAGTTCCGCCAGCAGATTGGGGCTGATCGTCAGCAGGTCACATCCGGCCAATTCGATGATCTGGCCGACGTTACGGAAGCTGGCGCCCATGACTTCCGTTTTGTAATCGAATTTCTTGTAGTACTCATAGATCTGCCCGACCGACTGGACGCCTGGGTCATCGGCACCGCTGTATTCCTGTCCGGTCGACTTCTTGTACCAATCGTAGATACGACCGACGAATGGCGAGATCAACTGCACCTTGGCTTCGGCACAGGCGATTGCTTGAGGCAGCGAGAACAGCAACGTCAAGTTGCAATGAATGCCTTCTTTCTCCAGCACCTCGGCCGCCCGAATGCCTTCCCACGTCGACGCGATCTTGATCAGCACGCGGTCTCGCTCAATCCCTTCGCCGGCATACTGGTCGATCAGCCGCTTGGCCAGCTCGATGGTGCCCTGGGTATCAAACGACAGTCGTGCATCGACTTCGGTGGACACCCGCCCCGGAACGATCTGCAAGATCTCCTTGCCGAACAGGATCAGGACGCGATTGAGAATGCTGTCGATGCGTTCTTGCCCGCTGAGCGATCCACCGGCGTGTTCGTCGATCGCTTGTTCGATCAGGTGAGCGTATTGCGGTTGGCCCGAAGCGGCCAGGATCAGCGACGGGTTGGTGGTGGCGTCTTGCGGCGCGAACTCCCGCATCGATTCGAAGTCACCCGTGTCGGCGACCACTTTGGTGAACTGTTTGAGTTGATCGAGCTGACTGGCCGGATTTGAAACGTCGTTCACGAGCGCTGTTCCCCTGAGTGGAATGGTCTTGGTCCGTTAGATGATGATTCTGTCATCGGTAGCCTAGCATGGCCGCCTTCGGAGCACCAAACCGTATCCGTCCCCCATCCCCGCCGTTCGGGGGTAACGGCCGATCCTGCCCCCCAATCGGCCTTTATCGATCTCGTGACATCGGCATGATCACGTACGAATAGCCATCGTCGGTGGTCATCAAGGCCGGCGAGGCTCCGGATTCGATCTCGATTTGAAAACTCTGCTCGCGGTCGAGCACCTTGCAAAAATCAGCCAGGTAACGGTGGTCCATCGTCAGTGTGATCGGTTCGCCGTCGTACGCGATCGGCAATTCGATTTGCGATTGCCCGACATCCTTGGTGCTCGCTTCCAGTTTCAACGTTCCGTCGCCGAAGGTGAAATCGATGCCACGACTTTCTTGGTCGGTCACGATCGCCGCCTGCCGCAGCGCCGCGAACACCGGACCAACGGTCAGGTCCAATTGAACCGCGTCGTCGCGTTTGGGGATCACTTGCCGCCACGTCGGATAACGCCCTTCCACGAGCCGTGAATAGATCACCGCCGTTTTGGTTCGCAGCAACAAATCGCTTTGCCGCGCCGCGACATCCACCGTGTCTTCGTTTTCGTCGACTGCCCGTTCCATCAATTGAATCGCCCGCGTCGGCACGATCGTGCTGGTGCCGCTGGTCTCGTGCCCGCCGATCGATTCGCCTTCGCCCTGCATGCTGGCCAGCCGACGTCCGTCGGTTCCCACCGCCGTGACCGAATTGCCACTCATCTCCAACAGCACACCCCCAAGGGCGAATCGGCTGTTGTCGGTGTCGGTGGCGAAGACGGTTCGACGCACCATCGAACGGAAAAACCGCGTCGAGATCACGTGGTATTTCTCTTCTTCGAATGACACCACCGGCGGAAACTCGTCCGGGTTGCTGCCGGGCAACCGAAACTTGCTCCGCGCCCCGCTGACCTGAATCCCCGAATCATCGGTCTCCAACGTCAACGTCTCATCGTTGCTTTCTCGCAGGATCGCCATCATGCGTTGCACTGGCAGCAGCGCGGTGCCTTCGGTTTCAATCTCCACCCCTTCCTCGACTTCCAATCGGATCCCGACTTCCATATCGGTCGCGGTCAGTGTGAGCTTGCCGCCCGACGCGGTGATTTTCACGTTCTGCAAGATCTCCTTGGGAGACCGAGCCGGGGCGACACTGGCCGCCAGTGAAAAGGCATTCGTCAGGGGTTCACGCGAGCAAGTTATCTTCATGGATGCAAAGCAATCGGCTGGAGGAGCGATTTACAGGCTCCATGTTTTAACGCAATCCGTCGGTTTCGGCAGCATGGCACCACGAGCCGTCCACGTTTCATCCGATGGGTTTTTATTCTGGTTAGATGTATTTATTTATCGTCGTTATCGTAATCTTTCCGAAGATGCCGTCAGTGGATCCCATTTGGCAGCAATAAGTACCTTCGCCAGAACCACTTACGCGACACAGGGGTTGGTGGAAAAGCCGTCGGAAATGTGTCGGTCCAATGTCGGGGAAGTCGCCGGTTGCTGACAGTGGCCGACAGCGTGGTAGGTAGGGATCGATTCGATCAACGATTCGGTCATCCGGGTACCGACGGGGCACCAACGCGTTTTCCACTTCCCAGCGGCCAAGAAAAATCGAGAAAGAAGGCCGGCAACGGGGCGAGCAGGCCGCACAGTTCCCAAAGTCACCCACCCTGTCAGGGAGGGTCAAGCGCAGCGAGGGGACGCTTGCAGGCTGGCTATCGTACGTGTGCCTGGGCTGCTATCGATCGATCCGTTGTTCGAGGAGCACAGCAACAGAGAACACCCACAGATGGCAGCGCGAACCCACGGATAAAATGCAGCCTTGGTGATCCGTGGGTTCGCGCTGCCATCCGTGGGCTCATTCACATCCGGCTCAGGGGCAACGATCCAATCAGATCCACTCGAAGACAAAGGTCGGCAGACCCTACGCGGCCAGCTTTTCGGTGGCTTCGACCATCATGCGACTCAGGTCGGCGTCCTGCTGCAGCAACGTCTCGGTCTTGCGGATCGCGTGCAAAACCGTCGAATGATCTCGGCCGCCAAAGTACTCGCCGATCTTGTCCAGGCTGGACGAGGTGAATTGGCGGGCCAGCAACATCGCCAATGATCGTGCACGGACGACGGATTGCTTTCGCGAACCGCTTCGCAGGTCTTTGGTGCGATGTCCCCAGATTCGGGCCACGATACGGGTGATCTTTCCCAAATCGATTTCGCTGCGTTGGCCCGCCGCGTTGATCGCCGATTGAACCGCCACGACATCGGCCGCGGATTGATTCATGCGACAATACAAGTCGACTTGCTTGATGGCGGAGTCGAGTGCCAGCACCGAAATGTCGGTCCGTAGCCCGGCATCGAGCAACCCGATCAAGTCGTCGGACAGTTCCAGACCGCGAAGCAAGGCGAGTTCGCGAAGAATCGTCAATCGCGATTGGCCGGTCGGGTAAGCGACCGGGATGGTCAGCCCGATCACGCACCGACTGGCCAGTTGGGGGCGGATCGCGCGAGTTTCCGAAGGCAGCCGTTTGCTGGTGAAAATCGTCGGCTTTCCCGCCGCAATCCGCCGTTCGATGCGAATCGACAATTCATCTTGAGCGGCCATCTTTCCGGCGATCGAATCCAGATCATCGATCACCAGGATCGCGGCGTCGTCGAGCGACTCACGAAGCGGTGGCAAATCGTCCGCCGAAACCGCTTCGGCATACTCGCGGGCAAAGTCCGACGCCAAGAAATACTTGACGGCCGTGGCGTCACCACCGAGTGAAAGCGAGGCGGCGATGCGAGCGGCCAAATGCAACGCTAACGTCGTTTTGCCGCATCCCGATGGACCGATCAACAAGACCGGTTGCGACATCGCGATCGTCGGTTCCGACTGAGCCACATAGGTCGCCAATCGGTTCTCGTCACCGCTGATGAAGAACGACAGCGACGCCGCCGCACGGCTCCGCGCCAGTTTCGCATCACGCGACCGTTGGCGCAACAACGGGCGCTCCAACGGAAACGTTTCGATCTTCGGGGTGGCGGGAGACAGGTTCAC